>NZ_WTWY01000084.1 GCF_009870825.1 Paenibacillus sp. USDA918EY
TGAAAACTGAACAACGAGTGAGATTAGACCTTGCTTGCAAGGTCGACAGCGAAGCGAATCGATTCAAGTTTTTTGACTGAATGATTTGCGGAGCAATGAGGTTTCGGCAACGAAACCGAAACGCAAGATTGTCGGGTTCATGACAACCGTCCGAATCGATAATCGAGCAAATTTGAGAATTATTTCTCGTCAGATTCAAAATGAGCTAAGAGCTCTTTCGAAGATGTGGATTGAAAAT
>NZ_WTWY01000085.1 GCF_009870825.1 Paenibacillus sp. USDA918EY
CCTGCCTGTCACGCAGGAGATCGCGGGTTCGAATCCCGTCGGTTCCGCCATTTAACTTAGCTCCAGGGATGAGAATCCGGTTATCGGGTTCGTCGGAGCAACAACTTGGTTAACGTTGCACCGCATCGAACGAAGTGGGAGCATCCCGAGGGTAACGCCATTATTGACTTGATTTTCTTAGTGAGAGCCATTAGCTCAGTTGGTAGAGCACCTGACTTTTAATCAGGGTGTCGAAGG
>NZ_WTWY01000086.1 GCF_009870825.1 Paenibacillus sp. USDA918EY
TTCACCCTTTCCTCAAATCAAAAAGGCCCCGCCGGATCGACGAGACCTAAGTGATTTTTGTATGTTTTTTTTCATCCTCTATTTCGTTCAATCGCTCTGATCAGTTCTTTATTCCGTTTATCCGCCTTATGACTGTTTACAACGAAGAAAGCATGGATAACCCCGGGAATGTAGCCGAAAATTGTTAGGATAACATTTAAAAGAAACGCACCTGGTTTTCCGCAGAACAAAACAGCA
>NZ_WTWY01000010.1:0-164843 GCF_009870825.1 Paenibacillus sp. USDA918EY
ATAAAAACTGCACCTCCAATAGTTAGATGGTGTCTAACTATTGGGGTGCAGTTCATGTGAACGGGTGGTTTGCTCTGCGGCTGAAAGCCTTTGTTACTGGCCAGCCCTAAAAGGGCACTGAATCGTTCGCCAACCGCACTACTTTTTCGGCTACCCCTTAAGGGGTCTTCTAGTTCTTCTTCTTTCGTTTGTTTCCTGTTTCTTCTCCTGTGAATGGATCTATATACTCTTCCATCGTCATTTGTTCTGCAACCACGTCTTCTTGTAACTGATTTCGTATATACTCTTCAATCACTTTCTTGTTTCTTCCTACCGTGTCCACATAAAACCCTTTACACCAGAATTTTCGATTCCCATATTTATATTTCAAATTTGCATGGCGATCAAATATCATTAAGCTGCTTTTCCCCTTTAAATACCCTATAAATGATGACACACTTATTTTCGGCGGTATACTTACCAGCAGGTGTATATGATCTTTACATGCCTCTGCTTCTATAATTTCTACACCTTTTCTTTCACATAATTGTCTTAGTATTTTTCCTATATCTCTTTTCAATTTCCCATAGATCACTTGTCTTCTGTACTTCGGCGCAAACACAATGTGATACTTACAATTCCATTTTGTATGTGCTAAACTGTTCACATCAGATGGCATCTGATCTCCTCCTCGTGTTTTAAATTTGGTTGGCGAACCGAATTTATCTTAACACTTCGGAGGATTTTTTTTATACAACGCTTAAGCTATCCTGAACCATACGCATAGCGTATGGTTTTCTTTTTACAAAAAAAGCGAAGCCCGGAAAAATCCGGCGCTTCGCCTCCTAAGCGTTTATGATTTTTTCCCCGACAAGCCCCAACGGTTCGACAGCTTGCCGCGAAACGGAATTTCACGGGTTTCCTTTCCCTTATCGCTTCGCAATTGCTTCATGCGGTCCGTCAATTCCTGAAACCACACTTCGTCCATCGTGGACAACGCAAGGTCAACCAGGCTTTCGAGATTATCCGGATCTTCCAGGGAATTCACCGGCAGCAGCTTCAGCCATGAACCGCGAACGGACACCGTTTTGCCGACCGCTTCTTCATGATCCGATTGAACGACGCGTACTCGAACGATTTCCCGCTGGGCGTCCGCCGTTTCAATGTATCCGTGAATAAACTCTCCGTCTACCGTCTTTCCTTGAACCCAATCGCCAATTTCGAATTTCATCATTCCACCGCCTCACTCTTAATCGTGTATACAAACTGTAATTGAATATATAACAAAATCGAAGATTACTGTAATAATACTAAACACAGTTAGGAATGTCAAATCTGCGGCTTGCGAAAAAAGATATCAAGCGCGATCGCTTCATGTCTTTATTATATTCATTTCAAGGTCTGTTGTTGTCGTTATTCATCTGCTTCAAAAAATAGAGGGCAGCGGCCTAAACCCAAGCTCCCGCAAGCCTTGAGCCGCCGGTCCTGCGATCCGCAAGGCGCATCCTATTATTGACAGCGTTTACATCCCGGTGACATAATGTGTACTAAATTCCACATCATAGGGAGAAGATCGCGTGCAGAAATGGCTTGTCTCATTCAAGCATATGAAGATCAAAAACAAACTTTCCCTGCTGATCGCCTTTATCGTGGCGATGACGTTCGCATTCGCGATCCTCGTCCAGCAATATGCCTTTTCGGTGTATGACGAGCAGTTATACCAAAAATCCTCGCAGGTGCTGCATTTGTCGTCTTCCGCAATCGAAAAAGAGCTGGAGCGGATCGAGCAGCTTTCCTTCAGCATCGTTACCGACACCCAAGTCCAGTCCCTGCTCCGTTCCATCGCAACCAGCGATTCCGACTACGACCGCCTCATCCTGCGCAAGCGGCTGGTCGACCGGCTGCTCAATTACGTCGGCTCCGAACCGTCCCTCTATTCCATCCATGTCGTGGACGCTTACGGAGTTCAGCAGGATCTCGGCAGCGTTATCCCGATCCCCCCGGACAAACGGGCCGCCATCTTGCGGATTGCCGCGGAAGCCAATGGCGAAGCCCGATGGACGTATCCGGACGCTTCCGATCCGGCCCTCATCCTGTCGCGGGACGTCCGTTCCTATTCCGGGACGTTGTTTGACCTGAAGGAAATCGGCACGGTTTTTCTGCGGATCAACATGGACCGGATCGTCCATGAGATGGCTGGCGAGGAAGGGGATCTTGTCATGACCGCGGGCACCGATCCGATTTATCCCTCCGAACCTCACTTCGATCCGGCCGCCGTTCAGGACTCCCTGTTATCCGGGAGCGGATACTTCACCCAAGAAATCGAAAACCAAACCTATTTCATCGCCTACAATCGCTCGGCGGAGACGGGCTGGACCTACTTGAACGTGACGCCGTTCAACCGGATTTTCAAGCAAATCGTTTTTATTAAAGAGCTTGCCGTCATCGTCTTTATTCTCATTTTTGCCGTGGCGATTTTGTGGGGAATCCGCTTCTCCCGCGGCTTGACCCGTCCGATCGAAAACCTGATCGCCCGCATGAAGCTGGCCGAAAAAGGCAATTTCGCCGAAGCGAACGTGCTTGCCACCGACCAGGAGCCGCCGGCCATGGATGAGCTCGGGCTGCTGCACCGGACCTTCCGCCTGATGGTCGAGCGGATCAACGCGCTGATCACGGAAAACTATGCCAGCCGGCTGCTGATCAAGGAGACCGAATTCAAGGCGCTGCAGGCCCAAATCAATCCGCATTTTTTGTATAACACGCTGGAATCCATCAACTGGATGGCGAAGATCAACAAACAAACCCGCATTTCGCAAATGGTTCAGGCGCTGGCCTTTTTGCTCCGCAATGCCGTCAGCTTAAAGGAACCGGTCCTGTCGCTTGCGGAGGAGCTGGAAATGGTCCGGAATTACGTGACGATCCAAAAATTCCGGTTCGAGGACAGGCTGTCTTTCCGGCTTGACGTCGAGGACAAGGAGCTTTCGCGCAAAATCCCTAAGCTGACGCTGCAGCCGCTGCTCGAAAACGCGGTCCACTATGCGCTGGAGCCTTCGGTCGATGCGTGCACGATCGCTATTTACAGCCGTTATGAAAAGGACGCCTTCTGCCTGGTCGTCGAGGACGACGGTCCGGGCATGGCTCCGGATACGCTGGAATTGCTGCAAAAAGGCGAGCTTGTGGCGGCAGGAAACGGAATCGGCCTGTTGAATATTGACGAGCGGATCCGGTTTGCCTTCGGAGAGCCTTACGGCGTGGAAATCGACAGCGCCCCCGGCCAAGGAACGCGCGTCATCATCAAGTTGCCAAAAGAATTGGAGGGCTAAGCGATGTATAAAGTGCTTCTGGTTGACGACGAAAGAATCATTTTGGACGGCATATCCCAAATGGTCGATTGGCCCGCATTCCGGACGAAGCTGATCGGAACCGCGCAGAACGGGATCCAGGCTTACGAAAAAATCGCCGAGGCCGCCCCGGATATCGTCGTCAGCGACATTCGGATGCCGGGCCTGGACGGGCTGGAGCTTGTCGCCAAAACCCATGCCTCCCACCCCGCCGTCAAATTCGTGCTGCTGTCCGGCTACGGGGAATTCGAATACGCGAACCGCGCCATGCAGTACGGCGTCAAACATTATTTGCTCAAACCGACCGACGAGGTCAAAATCGCCGAGGCGCTCAAGGAAGTGACCGAGGAGCTGGACCTGCAGCGCGGCAGGGAAACCTTCATCCGCGATATGAAGCACCGTTTCGAGAAATTCATCCCCCATGTCAAGGAACAGGTGCTGAAAGAATTCGTCACGAACAAAACCTACGGAACACGAGACCTGGAGGAATACCGCGGACTGTTTCCCTATCCTTTCGATCATCCGATCCGGCTTCTGCTTTTCCGGCTTGAGGGCGAAGCGGATTCCGAGCACCCATTTGCCGCCAAAAACATTGCCGAAGACTTGCTGCAGACGACGCTGCTGAGCACGACGATCGGCGACCATGTGCTGATCCTGATTGCCGACCCGAAGGACCAAGACCTTTTTCATCAGCGCCTTCAGGAGATCCGGCATACCTTCAGCCTTTACTATAAAATGGGCATGACCATTGCCGTCAGCGATTCCGGCCCCATGGCGCAAGCCCGGAAGCTGTACCGCGAAACGCTGAAGTGCCTGGATTACCGGTTCTATCTGGACGAAAGCGGCATCATTACGAAACAAGACGCCCCCCTTCCATGCGGAGAAACAGGCGAATTTTTCTTTGACGAAGAACGTCTCATCCTTCCGGCCCGTTCCGGCCGCATCGAGGAGGCGGCGCAGGCCTTGTCCGAGCTCATCGCCGAAATGAAACGCGCCCAGCTCGGCATCGACATGGCTAAGTCCTGCGCCATTCAGCAATATGCCTCGCTGATCCGGGTGGCTGATCCGGAACGGTTGAACGAAGCGTACAAACGCATTCCCGAAATCGCCGAGATGGAATCGCTGCAGGCGATCCATTCCTTTCTCGATGAATCCGTCAAAGAGGTCGCGCGCCGCAACGGCGAACGAAACGCAGGCAAATGCAACGCGATCGTCAGGAAGGTAATCGACATCGTGGAAGAGCAGCTTGGGAACTCCGACCTGTCCCTCAACATGGTCGCCCATGATATGCTGTACATGAACGCCGATTATCTCGGCAAGCTGTTCAAAAAAGAAACCGGGGAAAAGTTCTCCAATTACGTGATGCGCATCCGAATCCAGCGGGCAACGGAACTGATGGCCGCCGATCCGGACGTCAAAATATTCGAAATGGCCGAAAGGCTCGGCTTCGGCGACAATCCCCAATATTTCAGCCAAGTGTTTAAAAAACAGGTTGGCTGTACGCCGTCCGAGTATATCCGCAAAGCTTTTTCGCTTTAGGACATGCCAAACGGATGATCCAAGGAGCGACCGGTTGCGCCTGAGGTTGTACATACAACCCATCGGCTGCATTTCGATTTCTCAGTCTGTCGTTCCCGCCCAAAAAACCAGGAAATCCCCGGCGTGCCACAACTCTGCTTTTTAAACAAACAGGTCGGTTTTTTTCCTTACCCCGCCGACGGCAAATAACGATAATGAACTTGTAAGCACAATCAGTCCAAAGAAACGGTTCGACATAAGGGGAGGAAAAACGATGAGAAAAACGTTGACTGCCGTACTGCTGTTTTCCTTGATGGGCAGCCTCATCGGTTGTTCGGGAGGAACGGCGGATAAGCCGAGCGAAACGGCGGATAAGCCGAATTCGGGAACCCAAGCGGCCGCCGGGGAAAAAGCTGACGAGAAAAAAGATCCGGTCAAGCTCCGCATCGCCTGGTGGGGCGGCCAATCCAGACACGACTACACGCTAAAAGTCATCAAAATGTACGAAGAAAAAAATCCGAACGTCACGATCGAAGCGGAATACGCGCCTTTCGACGACTACTGGAAAAAGCTCGCCCCGCAAGCGGTGGCCGGAGGGCTTCCCGACATCATCCAGATGGACATTTCGTATTTGAGCCAGTATGCCGGTCGCAACCAATTGGCGGATTTGAAGCCTTTTACGGACAGCGGCGTGCTGGACGTCAAAGACGTGAGCGAAAACGCGCTGAAAGGCGGGGAAGTGGGCGGCAAGCTGGTGGCGATGAATCTCGGCGTCAATGCGCTGCAAACGACGTTCGACGTGGAGACGATGAAGAAAAACGGCATCGATATCCCTTCGAAAGACTGGACCTGGGACGACATGGACAAGTTGGGCGCCCAGGCCAAGGCCAAAGGACTCCAGATCGGCGGATTCGCATACCATCATGAGGTGTTCTTCCCTTATTACCTGAGAACCATCGGCCAAAAAATGTACAGCGAGGACGGCAAGACGCTTGGTTACGCCGACGACAAGCCGTTTATCGATTACTTCACCCGTTACCAAAAGTGGTACGACAACGGCTATATTTTGTCCCTGGATAAGGAAGCCCAGAAAAAAGGCGTCGCCGAAGAGGACGAAATTCTGCTCGGCCACTCCGTATCCGGCAACGGCTGGTCCAACCAGTTCCTGGCCGTCGCCAACCTGGTGAAGGACCGTCCGCTCGAGCTGAATCCGATGCCCGGTCCGGGAACGAAAGAAGGCCTGTTCCTGAAGCCTTCCATGTACTTCGCCGTTTCGGAATCGTCCAAGCAAAAAGAAGAGGCGGCGAAATTCATCAGCTTTTTCATCAACGATCTCGAGGCGAACCAGCTGATCAAAGGCGAACGCGGCGTTCCGGTCTCCTCCAAGGTCAAAGAGGCGCTGAAGCCGAATTTGACGGAAAACGAAGCGAAAATTTTTGATTACGTAACGTGGGCCGAATCGAACAGCAGCCCGATGGATCCGCCGAACCCGATCGGCTCGGTCGAAATCGAAAAGCTGCTGCGCGATTTGAGCGAAAAGATCCTGTTCAAAAAAATCGCCATCGATCAAGCGGCCGCCGAGTTCCGCAAAGAGGCGAACGCCATTTTGGCCCGAAGCCAGAAGTAACGCAGCGTCCAAAAAAAGAGTGCCGAAAACCGGCGGCGGTTTTTCGGCCTCTTTTATGTGCGGATATAGGTCGTTCCGGCTTTTCCATACCTCTGCTTTTTGAACAAACTGCCCGGTTTTATCCATTACCCCCGCCCGTCCCCGTTTCTATAATCGAAGTATACAAGGATTTTCGCATGCAAAGTCCTGAACTTGTGAGCCTAGGAGTTGACGTTATGAGAAAGCTGCGGGATAACGAGCACATTACCGGTTATGTTTTCACCGCCCCGTTCGTGCTTGGCTTTTTGATCTTTACGCTGTATCCGGTTTTGTCTTCGCTGTATTACTCCTTCACGGATTATAACCTGATGGAGGCGCCGAGATGGCTCGGCTTCGATAACTACAAACGGATGTTTATGGACGACGAAAAAGTCGCCAAATCGTTTCAAGTCACGTTTACGTACGTGCTCGGGAGCGTGCCGTTGCGCCTCATTTTCGCCTTGCTCGTCGCGATGGTGCTGAACACGGCAACCCGCGCCGTCGGATTATACCGTTCCGCTTTTTACCTGCCCTCCCTCATCGGCGGCAGCGTGGCGGTATCGATCATGTGGCAGCAAATTTTCGGGGACAAGGGTCTGATCAATTCCTTCCTGACGCTGATCGGCATCCCGTCCTCCACCTCGTGGATCGGCAATCCGAGCACCGCGTTGTGGACTTTGATCGCCTTATCCACCTGGCAGTTCGGCTCGTCGATGATCATCTTTTTGGCCGGGCTGAAAAACATCCCGAAAGACTATTACGAAGCGGCCAGCGTCGACGGGGCGAACGCGGGTCGCCGTTTTTTCAACATCACGCTGCCGATGCTGAGCCCGATCATCCTGTTCAACCTGACGCTGCAAACGATCTCCGCGTTCATGACGTTTACGCCGGCATACATCATTTCCCGCGGGGAAGGCGGTCCGCTCGATCAAACGCTGCTGTATTCGCTTTATTTGTACCGCAAGGCGTTTTCGCATTTCGAGATGGGTTACGCCTCGGCCTTGGCCTGGATCATGCTGATCATCGTCGGCGTGCTGACAATGCTGATCTTCAAATCTTCAACCCGCTGGGTTCACTACGAAACGAAGGGAGATTAGAGCCATGGCCATGTCGAAACCGAAACGCATCCTCTATCACGTGCTGGTCACGGTGTTCGCCCTGCTGATGATCTACCCGATCCTATGGCTGGTCGCCAGTTCCCTGAAGCCAAACGACGAAATTTTCACGACCTCCTACAGCCTGATCCCGAGCCGACTCGAGTTTTCCAACTATGCATCCGGCTTCAAAGGTTTCGGCGGCACGACGTTTGCGACCTTTTTCAAAAATTCCTTTATCATCGTCATCCTTTCCACCATCGGCGCAGTGGCTTCTTCGGCTCTCGTCGCCTTCGGGCTCGCCAGGACGAAGTTTTTCGGGCAAAAGTTCTGGTTCGCCTGCATGATGGCCACCATGATGCTGCCGCATGACGTTGTCATCGTGCCGCAATATGTCATGTTCGCCAAGTTCGGCTGGCTGTCTTCGTTCAAACCGCTGATCATCCCGCATTTTTTCGGGACGCCGTTTTTCATCTTCCTGATCATGCAGTTTATCCGGACGATTCCGAAGGAGCTCGACGAAGCCGCCAAAATCGACGGCTGCAGCAAATACGGCGTCTTCTACCGGGTGGTCCTGCCGCTGATCGGGCCGGCGCTTATTACGAGTTCGATCTTCTCCTTTTACTGGCGCTGGGACGATTTCATCAACCCGCTCATTTATTTGAACAGCCCGGAAAAATATCCGGTGTCCCTGGCGCTCAAGCTGTTCCTGGACGGCGAATCCCTGAACAACTGGGGCGGCATGTTCGCCATGGCGACGCTGTCGCTGCTGCCGGTCGTCATCGTCTTCTTTATTTTTCAAAAATATATCGTTGAGGGGATCAGCACTACCGGGCTGAAAGGCTGATCTGGCAGGGGGCTTCCGTATGGAAAAACGAATGTATTCCGCAAGCGACGAAACCAATCTTGAAAGGGGCACAAACGATATGCCGGCACTCGTATTTGACGAAAAACAAATTCTTGAAACGATCGACCGCGTGGTGGACCGCACGTTCCGGATGGATTTCAGCTGGGACTGGCCGGGGGGCGTCGCCTTTTACGGCGTCTGCGAGGCGTACAAAGCTACGGGAAAAATCGAATACCTGGAGCCGCTAAAGGCCTGGGTCGACGAAAACATGGAGGACGGCCTGCCCAAACTTTCGGTGAACGGCGTTTCCATCGGGCATTCGCTGCTTACGCTGTACGAGGCGTATAACGATGAAAGGTACATGAAGACGGCGCAGGAGATGGCCGAATATTTGACGCATGAAGCCGTCCGCTTCGGCGACGGGATTTTTCAGCACACCGTCAACTCGGAGACGTACAATTTCCCGGAACAGGCATGGGTCGATACGATGTTTATGGCCGGGTATTTCCTGCTCCGGATCGGGGCGGCGCTGCAGCGCGACGATTATTTCGAGGACGGCCTGAGGCAATATCACGGCCATGAAAACGTGCTGCAAGACCCGGCCACGAATCTGTACTACCACGGCTGGGACAACATCGCGGGCCATCACATGTCCGGCGTCTTCTGGGCGCGGGGCAACGCCTGGGCGGCCTTGACGATGGCCCGGGCGCTGGAGCTGGTGCCGGTCACGCACCCGTCCTTCATGATCATCGAAGGTTCGCTGCGCGACCAGCTCAGCAGCCTCGTCCGGCTGCAGGACGATTCCGGGCTGTGGCATACGATCGTGGGCGACCCGGATTCCCCGCTCGAAACGTCCGGCTCCGCCGGCATTGCGACCGCGATTTTGACCAAAGGCCGGATCTACAACAAATACACGCAAAAATCGATCGACGGCATCCTCCCCAAAATTACAGACGACGGCACCGTCACCGGCGTTTCCGCCGGCACGGCCGTCATGAAAGACGCCGCGGGCTACAAAGGCGTGCCCGACAAACGGATTCAAGGCTGGGGACAGGGGCTGGCGTTGGCGTTTTTGTCGGAGCTGTTGTTTCAATCCACACACCCGCGTTGGGGTTGACTCTAATTCTGATGGATGACTGACCCAGCCAGGATATTTTTTCGCGCACCCGCATAGGGTGCGCCGTCTTCGGCTTAATCGAGATGTAATGATTTCGATATTTCAATCCACGCACCCGCACAGGGTGCGACATCATTCATAATCGGTTAAACCACGGGTAGACATTTCAATCCACGCCCCCCACAGGGTGCGACTCCGATTTTTCAAGTAGAGAACCTGAAAAATAGTCGTTCATAACCACTCATGATCCAATTAAAATTGTATTTATTTACATAAATGTATAAATAACAAGATATTTTTTTCATCATTTCAACTTTAATATTCGACAAAAATCTCCCAAAACCTGCTATGGGCATATCACCCTTTTTAAAGCCCGGTTCTTTCCCTCTTCCAATCAAACCGAATTGCTCTGCCCCCACCACAGTCCTTTGGTAAAGGAAAAGAGATGCTTGCGCTTCTTTTGCGGCTTCTCGGAAAATATCCTTTCCTGCTCATTGGTTATGAGATTTTGTGCGATCTGGCGGAAACGGCGTCCGCTTTCCTGCTCGGGATCAAGGGCAATCGGAATTCCTCGGGCTACGGAACGTATGATATCCACGTCCATCCGTATAACTCCAATGAGACCGATATTGAGAATATTCACGATATCTTCAAGGTTTAAGTCCCGCTCGGCCGGATCATCCGACATATTAACGATAAGCTGCGGAGGGGAATCGATCAGGTCGCCCAGCAACCCGATGACGCGATCGGCGTCCTGAAGCGCCGTCCGGTTGGGCGTCGTGACGATGATCGCTTCGTCGGCGGCGTAAGAGGCGTTGCGGAATCCGCTTTCGATCCCTGCAGGAGAATCAATCAGTACATAATCATAGTTGTGGGCGATGTAATGGACCACATCCCGAAACAACCCCGGATCTTCGTGATGATCGGCGCTCGCGGTGCAGGAGACAAACGAGAGGTTCGATAGTCGTTTGTCCGGGATGATCACTTGATGCAAACCGCATCGTCCGGCCATAAAATCCGAAATATCATAGTTCAATCGGCTGCTTAACCCGAGCGGAATGTCCAAGTTGCGCAGGCCGTAATCCGCATCGATCACACAGACCTTTTGTCCCAAGCAAGCAAGCGCCGTCCCCAAGTTGGCCGTAATCGTCGTTTTACCTACCCCGCCCTTACCTGAAGTAACACAAATCACTCTTGCCATGAAGCAACACTTCCTTCTAGACCAAAATACGTGCTGTATCGTCTACAACCAACGTCCTAGGACGTATGGCTACAACCCATTCACTTTATCACAAGGAAATATACAAAAACTCTACAAAGAGATGCTGTTTTTTTACAGTTTTATTAGCTTTTATGGCATTACTACAAAGAAAAGGGAGAAATCGAAATAGCTGCGTTTGCGCGAATTGCTCAAGCAATGGCCCTGAGATACGCTGATGAAGCGATAGCGGAACCAGCTGTCCAGCATGTTGTCCCCGGGTTTGTGTCACGTTACGAGTGTGGCATAAAAATAGCTATCGAGAATTTTCTCGACAACCTTAATCATTCGTATAGCTGTTTTTCTTAATGATCCTGCGTTTTCGACAAAGATATATGAGCAAATAGAAAAAGCGTGTTTTGAAAAAAGGCTTGATCAAAACACGCACTTCGTATTTTCGATTGACTCATTCTTTTATAAAAAAATTCGATCATCTTTATAATATTACGCTCCACAATCGCCGGTTTAATCATTCGGGTTAATAATGGCTAAAACCTGATGATCTTCCCATTTCCCATTGATCTTTACGTTTTTTACCGCTAGGCCTTCTTTATGAAATCCCGCTTTTTCCAACACTCGAATCGAGCCGAGGTTATGGGGCATTACACCAGCTTCTATACGATGTAAATTTAAATTGGTGAATGCAAATTCGACGATCCATTTGACAGCCTCGGTCGCATACCCTTTTCCATTATTCTCCTTGTCTATAAAGTATCCAATGAACGCACTTTGAAGAGAGCCTCGTATAACCTGAAACAGACTAATTGTGCCTATCAATTTTTTCTCGGCCGTCGTAAAAATTCCAAAGTTATATTCTTGATCGTTTTTAAAATTGTTATCATACTCTTCAATCAACTCTCGTTGACCTTCGACCGTATAATAATTATCTTGTCGGGTCATCGAGTACATTTCAAAAAAATGACGGTTTTCCGTTTGCAACTTTAATCTTGCGTCTACATCCTCTTGAGTGAACGGTCTTATAGAAATCTTTTCGCCTGTGAACATAAAATCTTCCAAGTGCTATCACTCCCTGTTAGACCCTTTATATTGCCGTATAGATCTCATTCTACTACAAATGAATATCCTTTTTGAACATTCCGGTACGTATGTTATTCATTCCCATTCAAAGGATAAATGAACTGCATAAGCCAAACAGAGAGGGTGCCTCAACGATCTGCCCGTTGAATCCCCAAGCTAGTCTACAACTTTATGTCGATCCTGAAGCAACTTATTTATGCAGATGAAAAGTTGGTTGCGGTAAAGGCAAGTAGAGGCTCCGACAGATATACTCTCTTATACCATTAAAAAACGGCAGAACCCGAATCGGGTCCTGCCGCCTTTTTTATGGAGTGACTTGCGTCAGCTTGCCCAGCAAATTGTAGATGATTTGCGCGCTTTCCGCCCGGGTCGCCGCCCCTGTCGGATTAAAGCGCTGCGGCGATTGCCCTTGCATCAGTCCCGAAGCGTAAACCTCCTGCACCGCTTCCTGTACCCAAGCCGGCGAAGAGGCGACGTCGTTAAACGCGGCCTTGCCGGCGGAACCGCCGGATGCGGAAGCTCCACCTGCCAGCTTATACGCGCGGGCGATCATGGCCGCCGCTTCCTGGCGCTTGATCAAAGCGTTCGGCGCGAAGCTGTTCTCGCTTACGCCCTGCACGATCCCGGCTTGCACCGCCGCCGATACGGCCTCCGCGTACCACTGATCCGCGGCCACGTCGGAAAACGGCGTCGTGCCGCTGCCCTTCAGGTGCAGCAAGCGTACGAGCATGGCGGCCATTTCCGCGCGGGTCACCGGCTGGTTCGGCGCAAACCGGCCGGCGTCGATCCCTTCGATCAGATGTTTCGCCGCCAGCTCTTGAATGACCTCCGCCGCCCAATGATTTGCCGTATCCGCAAAGTTTTTGCGGTATTCCAACACGGCATAGGCAGGATCAAGACTGGATATTTCGGATGTCAGATGACCGCTTGCCAACGCCCCTCCGAAATAGCTCAGCTTGCCTGAGCCGGCCAGGCCATAGATGCCGGAAAGCTTCGGATTCACGCCCGATGAAACCGGCAGCGTCAACGTGATCGGCTGCTTCAAATCGGTCAGCGAATAGATTTTGCCGTCCTTCACGGTGATGCTCAGGCTAAATTTCAGCATATCGCTGCCGGCGCGGAGCGAAGCGCCCGATTCATGCTCGGCTGCCGCGATGTGCTTCGCTTGTTCGCCGCCGGACATCCGGTTCACGCTGAATTTGATTTGGCTTCCTTGCCGCTGTCCTTCGGGGATCAGCTCGCTTAAATCTTGAAGTACGGATGCCGGAAGCGTCAGCGAGACATTGCCCGCCTCAATACGTACAGGTTTATTTTGAAGCAGCGCACCCGCGCTGCCGGGGAGAATCAGCTCCTCGAAAGGCTGGTCCGTCGAGAAGGAAACGTCGCCTTTGGCGACAAGCGCGGACAGCTCGCTTTCCGATACGCTCCACTTTCCTGTATTTTTAGGAGGCGTTACCGGATCCGGCTTGCCGCCGCCTCCGTTAGGGCCGCTACCATCGTTGCCGTGATTGCCGCCGGCGTTTCCTCCCCCATTGCCGTCGCCTCCGCCAGGATTCCCTGGTGCCCGGACGTTCAAGACATATTCAGCATGGAATGCCTCATAAGTGGCCGAAATGACCGTCGTTCCTTCCGCCAATGCCGTCACCATGCCCCGTTCATTGACGGATGCGACATCCTTGCGGCTGCTGTCATAAGAGACGCCGTCCAGCAGTGGAATCCGTGTGCCATCCTGGTAGACCGCTTCCGTCACGGTCTGATCGGTCTCGCCGACTTTCAGGTTGTCTTTTCCTTGCAATAGGATGGATTCGATCATGCCTTCCGGCACCCGACCGACGGTAATCGTCGTATCTCCGTGTACGTTCCGATCGGCGGTGCTTGTCGCCCTGACGACCGCCGTTCCCAAAGCCTTGGCCGTAACGAGCCCCTCGGCGGAGACGCTCACCGCCTCTTGATCCGCAGGGTCGGCGCTGTACACGGACCAGGTGACGCTTTTATCCGTCGCCTGCTCCGGTTTCACCTGCGCGGTAAGCCGGCGGGTTTCGCCGACGGCGAGTTTCACGTCCTGCTCCTTGATTTCGACGCTTTCCGGAGCGATCGCCGTTTTGGACAGCTTGAATTGGTCGACGATCCGTCCGCCTACCGTTTTCGTCACGAACTTGAGCTGCTCCCCGTCGACTTCGACCGAGGCGTACATTTGCGTCGCTTCGTCGTCCGTGATCCGCTGCCAATCCCGCTTCGTCAGCGAATAAAACTTCGGCCCCGTCGAACCGGCAACGACGTACGTCGTGCCTTGGCCGTCTTCCACGATTGTATTGTCCATCATCGGGTAGGTCCGCAAATAAATATGATCATGGCCGTTCAGCACGAGATCGACCCCGTGTTTTTCAAGCACCGGCGCCCACAGCCGCCGGATTTCGGCCGTATCGTAGATGCTGCCGTACGGGCCGCGGTGGAAAATCGCGATTTTCCACGGCTTTGTCGTCGCCGCCAAATCCTTTTCCAGCCACTGCTGCTGCTCTTCGTATCGGTATTCGCTGTTCAGGACGATAAAATGAATGTTTTTGTAATCAAAAGAAAATTGGCTTCCCTTCAAGCTGTCCAGCCCGTTCCCCGGCTGATTGAAGTGGGCCAGGAAATCGTTGTTTTCCTTCGTGCCCATCACCTCATGGTTGCCGATCGCCCCGACGAGCGTCGTGTTCAGGAACGCTTCCTGCGCTTCGCCGAACCACCATTTCCATTCCTGCTCGTTAAAACCTTTGTCGACCATATCTCCGACATGCACCATAAATTCGGCGTCAGGCGTATTTTCGAGCGCTTTTTTCACCGTGTTGCCCCACAGCTGGAACCCCTTCTGGTCACCTGCCTGGGAATCGGCAAAATACAAAAAGCTCGTATGATCCCCGGAAGCTTCGGCGGTTTTGAAGGTCCCTTGCGGGCTGTAATGGCCTTGGCCGTCCCCTACGCGATAAACGTAAACGGCGCCCGGTTCCAGGCCGTCGACGGCCGCCTTGTGCACCCGCACGGTACCGAGATCCACCGTTTGGTACAAATAACTTGTGCCATCCGCCTTTTTCACGTTCGCTTGATCAAATCCGTTGAACTCCGACTGCTTTGCGAATTCGACGACGCTCGGCTCCGTTCCCGGATGGGTGTGCCAGGTGAATCCTCTCGAAGCGGTCGGGTCGGCGCCCATGCTGACGTTGATGTTGTACGGCGTCTCCGTGCCGGAAAGCGGGGAAACCTTAAATTCCGCCACCGGGCTGTACATGCCGCCTTTGGCCGCCTGCACCTTGTACGTCTTCACGGTGGACGTCAGCGCCTTCGTTTTCAGCTGCCCCTGCGCGTCCGTCGTTCCGACCGGATTGCCGTCGGCCGAAATTTGCGCTCCTTCTACGGGTGCGCCGGATTCCTCTTTGACCTGGAACACCGTCTCGTATCCTTGAATGTTTCCGTCCTCGTTCCAGGACAGGGACAGTCCGCTCTTGATAATCGAGGACAGCGGCAAACCAAAAAACGTATAGCTCACGCCTCCCGTGCTGACGAACGAAACGGTGCCGGACACGAACCGGATCGTATTTTCGCCCGTCGCATCCTTTTTCACGTCGTATTGGATTTGTCCAATGAGATCCTGATCGGTCAACGACGATTCGTTAAGCCTGTCCATCGTCACAACGACCGTTCCCGTGCTAGTGTCGATATCCGCCTGCACTTGGGAAGCATTCAGCTTTTTCCCCGGCGCGAACCTTAGGTTTTCCACTCTCGACGGATCAAACGCAAGCTTGATTTGCCCGCTTTTCAAGTCCGAAGCTTTAACGCCTTTGATATCGACCGAATACGAATTTCCGGCATAAACGACCTTGGGCGTATCATACGCAATTTTGGAAGAGCCGGTATCCACGTTGAACGTCCACGCCTCAGTCGTCCGGTTGCCGGACAAATCCTTGACCGACACCTGCGCCTGATGGACCCCGTCTGCAAGCGGCGTGGCCGGCGTATAATATATTCGTCCTTCCGGCGGATACAGCGTATGCCGCACCCGGACCCCGTCCACGTCAAAACGGATCGAATCGGGGTCGATCAAGGTCGTGCCCGGATGCTGCGCCGGGTCGTATCCGGCATCTTCGGCGTACACCTTCATGACCGGCTGGTTCGTATGAACCGTTTCTCCCTCGGCCGGCGAGAAGTTTTTGAGCACCGGTGGCTCCAGGTCGTCTTCGGCCGGGCCGTACAACGCCCGGATTTGATCCACGTAGATGGCGCCGGCGTCTTTTTTCGCCCCCGACGTTTCCATGTACCGCACAGGCATGTCCATCGTCAGCGGCAGTGTTCTGCCCTTAGGCACATCGGCTTCAACGTACTTCCAGCCAACCCAGTCGACGCCGATGCCTTCCTTCGTCAAATCCAGCGCAATCGTCCCTTTGCTGTCGCGCAGCTGCGCACGCAGCCAATGGCCCTTGCCGTCCCCGTATACCCACATGCTGATTTTCTCCGGATAACCCGGAATCGCAATCGGGGCGTTTTTGGTTTGCAAATACGCGCCCGACGTGCCCGGCATGCCGGTAAAATCATACTCCAGCTTCAGCGAGCCCTTGCCGAATCGCACCAGGTCCTCGTTCGTTTCGATGCTGACCTTGGACGTTTTGAACTGGGCTCCGGCCGATGGCTGGTAGGCGTCCAATCCGTTTTCAAAGTCTTCCAGGATGACCGGCGGCAATCCGATGTTCACGTCCACCGATGCCTCAACTCCTTTGTAGCCGACAAAAATTTTGCCGCTTTGCTCCGTTTGGTCGGTCGCCGTAAAAACGCCGTTTGCGTCGATCGATCCGATCGGCCCTTCCACGCGCCATTCGAGCTGGCCGTTATCCGCCTGAATGACCTGACCGTTCCGCAGCGCCGTCACGTTGAGCTTTTCCGACTTGCCCGGCGCGAAGCTTTTTACCGCATCCCCAAAAGAAAGCTCCGTCAGCGTATCCACCACCTCGACTTTCGCTTCTCCGCTAAGCGCGCCCGATGTCGCGGAAACGTCCGCCATGCCCGCTCCCGAACCGGCCGTAAATACGCCTTGATCGTCGATCGCGCCGATCTTCGGAGCCACGCTCCACTGCAGCGTCCCGCTGAAGGCTGCCGGATGGAGGTTCGCATCCACCGCCGCCGCTTTGAAGGAAACCGCCGAGCCGGCGAGCACGCGCTGCAGCTGCGGCTGAACGGACAGCTTGTCCGCCGCTCCCTCGGGAGCTTTGTTCACGAGCAAGATCCCGTTTGCGGTTTTGCGCTCCCCGCCGTCCGAAGGCGAATTAAGCAGTTTCCTCTGGGTATCTCCCGGCATCCTGGCAATAAAGGTAGACGATCCGCCGCCGTCCAGGTTCAGGGCGTTCACGACGCCCATGTCCTTCATAAGCTGCGCCAGCTCGGCCAGCGTGACGCCTTCGCTGAATCCCGGCTGACGGCCGTCGATTTCGAGCAGCACAACCGAGCCGTCCGCTTTCGTCCCGATCGCCGTACGGGGATGCGCCGCAGGATCGGTGTTCGGCTGAACCTGTCCATCTTTGACAAGCAGCGCCGACCCGCCGATCGCCATCGTAACGTCGCTCCACTCGCCGCCGAGCTGCAGGCTGACGTTTGCCTCATCTCCGACTTGAAGCCCCGAGAGCATGTCGCGCTTCGCGCCCGAAGCGGACAACACGACCTTGCCGTCCCCAATCGGCGTATTCCCTTTGTTCTTATGGATGCTCTCCACTTTCAGCTGCAGCGTCTGCCCGCTTTTCGCCTCGCCATTAACGACGTCCAAAACAACTTCGTCCCCCAAATCATTCGTCATCGTGGTGGCGGAAAAATCCGGCGTATACAGCACCAGGTCCTGGTTCCCGCGGGTTCGGTTTATCGAGCTGAGCTGGGCCGTCTTCCCGCCGATCGTGAGCGACTTGGTCAGGCTGGGACTCGGTCCGTACAGCGTCGTGCCATCCGTCTTCAAGCCGAATGCATACCAGTCGTCCGGTGGGCTGACGAGCATTTTGCCGCCGCCCATGAACATGCCGAGCGGAACCCCGTTCGACATATCGTAAAAATCGCCGTTGATCCCCGCGATCACCCGGTTCCCCGGTTGGTCCGCGTCGCTCGCCATTTTGCTGACGCCCTGCATGCCGTACACTTTGCCGTCCGTCAGGCCCGGCTCCAGCGTTAACGCCGCATTTTTCGGATCAAACTCGACCATATGGAGCTTTTCCAACCCCCTGTCCAGCTTCATGTCCCTCCACGTATACATCGCGCCCGGTCCGATCTCGGCCCGCCTCTCGTCAACGACCGTACCGAACGCCGCCGCGCCCGCGTTTCCCGCCAGCGCCTGCTGGGCCGGCATGAACACCGACATTAGCAGCGCGCCGCTCAGCAGCGAAGACCATATTTTTTGCGTCCTTTTCCTGACCATTCTATCATTCCTCCTATTCTTCCTCTTCCGCCAGAATTCGGGTGTTGCATAGAACCACATCAGAAAAAAAGTATACCGCCGGGATGTTAACCTTCCTCCCCTACCTTTGTTAAAATCTCGTAAAATTAAATTTTGAAATTTTTTTATATATGTTTGTTATCACTATAAAATTTAATTTCAGAGAATTTAAGGATCTTTTTTCCTAGGGAAAAGGGGCTATGGCAGGAACAGGAAACGCCGGATGGAGCCGGAATTCGACAAGGACGGTCGGCCGCTGCCGGAACCAATCCATCATTTGACAGACTTCTCCGAAAAGCTTCATACTGAATATGTCGAATATGTACAGAAGGACGGTATTCCAATGGCAGACAATCCGATTGAACAAATGCGAATGATCCAAAAAGAGCTTAAACGTTTTATGATGAAATATAAGTTCGCTTTGCAGGAAGTGGAGACGAAAATCAAAATTTTGCAGGAAGAATTCCAAATGCTGCATGATTACAATCCGATCGAGCATACCAAATCCCGTTTGAAATCGCCGGAGAGCATTTTGAAGAAGCTGATGCGCAAAGGCGGGGCAAGCTCCCTCGAAGAAATCAAGGAGACCATCCGCGACATCGCGGGCATACGGATTACCTGCTCTTTTATTTCCGACATTTACAGAATCAGCGCGATGCTGCAAAACCAAAACGATTTGAAGACCCTTTCCGTCAAGGACTACATTAAAAATCCGAAACCAAACGGCTACAAAAGCCTTCATATGATCGTCGAAGTCCCCGTGTTCATGTCGGATCACGAGGAATCCATTTGCGTTGAAATCCAGATCCGCACCATTGCCATGGACTTCTGGGCGAGCCTGGAACATAAAATCTTCTACAAATACTACGAAACCGTTCCGCAGCGTTTGATCGACGATCTGAAAAAAGCGGCGGACACCGCCTATGAGCTGGATACGACGATGGAGCAGCTTCATCACGAGATGGAGGACATCAAAAGGGCCAACCAATCCGACGGCAAAGAGGATTTTCAGCTGCTCATCGACAACCAGCCGTTTAGGATTCCGGAAAATCTGTTGAACATAATCTCGCCAAAATCCTAATACTCAATCGATCATACTCTCGTAAAATGCGAAAAACCGGACCCTCAAGGTACCGGTTTTTCCTTTTTCATAGATGTGCAGTTCTAGTTATCTCCGAGATACGACCAGTGAATGAATTCCTCGTCCGAGCGATCGATGCGAAATCCCAGCTTCTCAAGCACCTTCCGGGACGCGGTATTTCCCGGCTCGCATCTGGCGGTCACCTTTTTGACCTCGTCCTGGCTTGCCGCCCATGCCAATAACTCCGACGCGGCCTCGTGGCAGTAGCCTTTCCGCTGCTGGCTTTCGTTTGTCGCAAAACCGATCTCAATCATGCCGTCTTCGTCCGGTTCGCCCAAAAAGCCGATGCCCCCTACGATTTCCCGATCTTCCTTCGTCACGACGATCCAGGAATCGAATCCGCGGGTTCCGTTATGTTTGACAAGCAGCTCCCGAAAAAAAGGCAGCGCCTCGTAGAAGTCCTGTCCCGGCCATTCGCCGCTCGTTTTATATCCTAACGCCTCAATCGCCCGTACATCCCGTTTCGCTGCCGCATCGATCAGATCCAGATCGAGCGTTTGCAGGATCAAGCGGTCGGTTTCAAGTTTCATAAAGTTTTCCCTGCCTCCTACAAAAAGGTTCCTTCAGCATGAGCGCCCCATGCTTCGGCTCATCCTATTTCTCCTTCGGCAGGCCGTAATCCTGCCCGTGTAGTCCGGCTCAACCGCTTGTTTCTTTAAACCTACCCCTGTCCGGTCCCGAAAACATCCTGTAAACGAACCATTCGTACGGCATGCGTTTAAATCCCGAAAAAAAGACTGTTCGCAATCGAACAGCCTCTGGGATATCACGGGAGAATCCGGCCGATAACCGAGCCCCAGCAGCGCGTAGATCATAAAAAACGTGGCGCTTGCGTAGCTGTACAACGTTCCGTCGCCTTCGATCCGCTCCAGCATGTACCGTTCGGCCTTGCGGACCGCCCGGCTTGGCTTAAGCTTCGACGGTGGAGGACAAATGGCCGTCATCGTCGCCGTATTGCTTCCATTCGCCTCCCGGCGCCTGCGTCCGGGCAAGCCGCCCCGCCAGCCGCCGCATCAGCTTGGTTTCGTCCGGAAAAAGGGCGCTGAGCAGAAGGATCACCGCATCCGTCATCGGGCCGGTTTCGCAATCGTATGCCCATGCCCCGTCATGCCGCTGCCCGGACCGAATCCGGGATAGATAACGGCTGATTTCAGCTTCGACCTTCCGCATCATATTCATCACCGCTCCCTCATAACGGGTAAGAAATATCGCTCAAGCAGGTTAAACCGTTGTCCTTGATATTTCTTATCGTATGTGGGGAAAGCGGAATTGGTGGAGGTGTATACCCACCCGACGCGCGAATCCGGCGGGCTTTGACCCCGATGAAACCGGCTTGCGATAAAATTTCCCGGCATTCCCTTCCCTAGACAAGCATAGGATATTAGCGGTAGGCCTTGTCTGCTTTTATCATGTTCAGAAGGATGATAGCCCGTGAAAATGACGATGCTCTCCGGCCCCCATAAGGCTTTGTTTTACCGGAAGCTTCTCAAAAAATGGTTTCTGATCACCGCCGGTTCGATCGTGCAAGGTTTTGCCATGGCCGTGTTTTTGTTCCCCCACGACATTCCCTCCGGCGGCGGATCGGGGATTGCGGTTCTGTTGAATTACGCGTTCGGCATGCCGATGAGTCTCGGCTTCTGGTTCGCGAACTTTATCTTTTTGATTTGCACCGCCCCCTACCTCGGCAACACCAGCACCGTCGGGACGATTTATGTCATCACGGTCACGTCGGTTGCCGTCAATTTTTTCGAAGTGTACGTTAAACAGCCGTATCCCAACGTATGGATCGACCTGCTCATCGGTTCGGTTTTTCTTGGGACAGGCGTAGCCACGCTTATGAAGCAAAGGGTGTCCAACGGGGGGATCGGGTTCGCCGCCCTGGCGATTTACAAGTATAAAAAAATAAAACCCGGCACATCCCTGTTTTGGATGAACGGGTTTATATTCGGCCTGACGGCCTTGATCATCGACTGGAAAATCATCATTCTCGCCATCGCCTGCCAAATGGTGTCCACGCGGATCATCAACTGGATGCTGCGTTCCTCCCGGCCACGCATTAGACCGCGGTACGGATTCGCCTGGCGGAGCGGCAAAAAATAACCGCCTATCTTCCGCGAACCGGCTTCAGCAGGCCGACGGGCAATTTCCGCTTCGATTCAAAGCGTCCGCCGCCGGACGGCGTTCCTTCCTGATCGCCTTGATTCACCCGGATCATGAACAGCGCCAGCAGCCCGACCAAAAACGTCAGCCCGGCGATGGACAAAAACATGCCCAGACGCGACCAGCCCATCATCCACCCGAACAGCGGCGGGCCGGCCGCCACGCCGAAGAAACGGACCGAACCGTACAAAGAGGTGACAAAACCCCTTCTTTCTTTGCCGACGGCTTTCGTAATAAAGCTGTTGATGCATGGCAGTACGAGCCCCGTGCCCAAGCTGCTGACGGCGAGAATCGAGATGAACAGCGTCAAATGCCCGATAAATGACAAAAGCACGTACGACACGGTCATCAGGGCAAACCCGAGGACTATGAGCCTTTTCATCAGCCTCTTGTTTTCGCCGATTTTGCTGCCGGTAATGTAGGAGGTCGTGCACATCACGAGCAGCGGGATGGCGAGCACAAGCCCTTTTACGACACCCACGATGTTGTGGGGTTTCTCCAGTACGTCCGACAGGAAAAACAGGATGCCGAACAGCGCAAACAGGCACGTCGCGCCGGCCAGATAGGCCGTAAACAGCCAACGGCCCTCATGCTTGAACACGCTCGCCAATCCGTGAATGTACTTTTTAAAGGGCGGCGGCTCCTTTTCGGTTTTTTTCTCTTTGATGAATAACCAGGTTAAAATTAGAGACGCAAGCATAACGACCGGAAATGCAAAAAACACGCCGTACCAGACGACCAGAGCGATCAGCGAGCCGAGGATCGGGGATACGACCTTGCCCATGCCGTTGGACGCCTCCACCAGCCCCAAAACCCTGCTTCCCTCGGCCCCCCGGAACAAGTCGCCCGCCAGCGCCATGGCAATCGGAGTCGTCCCCGCCGCGCCGATGCCTTGAAGCGTTCGTCCGATCATAATCCACATGAAGGGATGCGAAAACATCGCTGCCCCAAGTCCGGCAAGGACGCCTCCGATGCCGTAAAGCAGCAGCGCCGGAAGGATGATCGCTTTTCGGGAAAGCCGGTCGGACAAATACCCCAGGATCGGGATGGCTAAAGCCGCCACAATCGAAAAAACGGTGATGGTCAAGCTGGCCTGGAAGGAAGAAATATGAAGCTCGGACCTCATTTTGGGCAGGATCGGAATAAGCATGGAGTTGCCCAGCGTCATAATGAGCGGAATCGAGCCGATCGCCACGATCGTCTTCGCCGATGAACGTTGTTCTGCCACGGTGAATTCTCCTTCGCAAGGAAATGCAAACCTTTCCCGTTTAGATTGTCCTTGCGCGGATGAGGTTATGCAGCCGTTTCCAAAGGCTTTAGGTTTTGATCAAGTCCGTCCGCAGCGGCGTGAAGCAATCGAGCAGCGCGCTTGGCTCCAGCGCCTTGGCGCCGTGCCTTGCTCCGCCGGGAATGACGATCGTTTCGCCGGCTGAAATGACCCGTTTGTCCCCGTCAATCGTAAATTCGACCCGCCCTTTCAGGCAGTAGGACAGCTGTTCATGCGGGTGGGCATGCTCGTAGCCTTCCGCCCCTTCCTCAAAATGAACCTCCATCATCATTAGCGAAGCCCCGGGCGGCATGATTTTGCGTCTAACGCCAGGCTCCGCGTCTTCCCATACGCCGATATTGCTCATAGGAATGCCTCCTCCTTCAGTTTGCTCGCGGCAAGTGGCCGCTTCGATCGCTTCGTAGCCGTTAAAACGCCTTCGGGATTTCGATCTTAAACGTTTTGCCGTTATCGGTAAGATACAAATTATAGCTGAACCCTTGGTCGTCCATAAAATAAGAAACGTACTTGCCGCGTTCATCGAGCCGTTTCGGCAGCAAAAGCGTGGCGATCCGGTGCGACGACGCTTCCTTCGTTTCGGCCGTCAGATGCCAATGCTTGTCGAGCCCTTCGATTTCCGCCGGATCGACGCCGGCAAATTCATTCGTTTGGCTGAGCGCCAGCTCGCCCGACGAGCTGAAGATGAACCGCCCCTCCATCAGCGCCCGTTTGCCGTTCACGTGAAAGGATTGCCCGCGCAAATCCATTTTGCGCAGCGTATGGAACAGCCATTGCACCCGGCCCGGCCGCTCCAGATCGACGGCGTCGACGACGACGAAATACGCGTTTTGCACAAAATAAATTTCCCGCCTGTACTGCTTCAAATAAGGAACATGTTCCTGATACGCCTGCGTCGGGTTCATGCGGACGTACGCGTAATCCTTGCCTTGGCGCGCGTCTTCAACCTCGCCTTTGGCCGCGATGTTCAGCGCCTTGTTCATGTCGGCGAACTGCCCTTGGCCGTCGATCAAAATGGCGTTTTTCGATCTCGTCTGCCTGCGCCAATGCAAATGCATGGAGCTGTTAAAGGCGACGTAATAGCCGCTTTCCACCGCCAGCGGTTCGCCGTATGCATGCAGCATAAACGCGCCCTGGTCCCCGTGGCTGTGGCTGACCGAGCCGTAACGGCTGCTTTTGGCGACCAAAGAAATCTGCTCCTGCGGATCGTGCATCCGGTGATGCATCGCTACCCAGCCGACGTCGCGAAACCATTTGACCGGCTCGATGTCGGACGGCTCCACGGCTTGAACCCGGGGATAATTGCGGTAATAAAGCAAATCGTCGTAATGAAAATCCCACCAGCCGTAATTGTAAAACATCCGGTCCGCTTCCGGATTCCGGTCCTTCAGCTGCTCGTAATACCACTGGTACCAGCCGTTCCCCGTGATCCCGGCGTACTGGCGCATATTGTAACCGACCTTTTTGATGATGTCGTCCCCCAGCGTCGAGTTGTCGCCGAACGACGTCCGGGTAGATGTCGTCGGGCTGTAGCAGTAGAGCGGAAAATCGCCGGTATGGCGGAAAAAAGGCCGCTCGAACACGTTTAATCCGGCAAAGTTCTTCAGCAGATCAAGCGCTTCGGTCAAATAAGCCATGCCCGTCGTCCAGTAATGCGGACCCTCGGCCCAGCCGCCGTCGGCGCCGCCCCATGGGGAAAACAGCGTGTAATAATATTCGACCGTATAATCCAGCCACGCCTTCGCCTGCGGCTCGTCGTCGAACAGCGCGATGCAGCAGGGGACAAGCACCGAAGACAAGGAACGGACCGCATGGCTGTCGTACGGGATGTGATGGATTTTCGAGCGTTTGATCACGTGGTCGGCCACCTGCTCCGTTCTGCGCAGCAGCCGCCCGCGCACCGTCTGCCGTTCGCTTTCGGTCAGCTGATCGTGCAGCCAGTCATATCCCCAGGCAAGCGCTCCCGCGATCCGAAAGGCGGCTTCATCGTTATAATCCCGGCTTGTCGGCCCTTCCGGGTCCCAGGAGGCGGCGTGCAGCAGCCACGCTTTCGCTTTGGCAAGCACATCGGCATCCTGCAGCACGACGCCCGCGATGCTCAGATGCCGGATGGCGTACAGCACCTCCTGGCAGGCCAGATAACTTTCCCGCCATAACGCGGCCGTCCGCCGATGGCCCGGATACGGCCCCGGTTCCGCGATCAGCTCGCGCGTCAGCCATGGCTTGACGGAATGCTCGTAAAACGCGCGCCACCCGGTGCCCTCCGCATCCTCCGCGATGCTGCCGCGGCACGCGTCGATTTCGCCCGGCTGCAGCCACAGCCTCGGGTGGCCGCTCTGCACCCGGCGGTAACGGTCCGCCGCCGAAGCCAGCGGCGTCTCGGGCAGTCCCGCCGGTACATGGAAGGCGCGCACGACGCTCCATTCGGACTGCCCTCCCGCCGCGACGCTCCATTCGGATTGCCCACCCGTGCCTCCTTCCGCTTCAAGCAGCGCGTACCGCCAGTAATAATCGCCCGGCTCCAAGGCCTCGTCCGGCGTGAAAAAGTTGTATCCTATAGGCTCGTATCTTTTCGTCGTTTCCTGCCGAAACTCCGGGGAAGATGAAATCTCCAAGACGTACCGGTCATCCTCCAGCTTGGCCGGAATCCACGTGAAGCGCGGCGGATTTTCGTACAGCACGGTGTCTTCCCGCGGCGCATACTGAACGGTCAGGTCCCCGCTTACGGGCTGAAACAACGCATTTACTGCATTCATGCTTTTCCCCTCCATGTGCCATGTCGTCGTTAACGCATAAACAATCCGCCGTTCACTTCGATCGTCTCCCCGGTCAAGTAATCCGACAACGGCGACGCCAGGTACAGCACCGCATTCGCCACGTCCTGCGGCGTGCCTTCCCGCCCAAGCGGGATTTTGGCGACGGTCGCCGCGCGGCCTTCGTCGGAGGTGAAGGTCGCATGGAAAGCCGTCTGCCCGATAAATCCCGGCGACACGCAGTTGACGTTGATGCGATGGCCGGCCAGTTCCTTGGCCAACCCTTTCGAATAGGAAATGACCGCCGCTTTGCTCGCCGCATAAACCGATGCGCCGGGACCGCCGCCGTCATGCGCCGCGATGGACGTCATGTTGACGATTTTTCCGCCTCCCCTGCGGATCATGCCGGGAATGACCAGCTTGCTTAAAAACACGTAGGACTTAAAGTTCACGTCCATGACCCGGTTGTAATGCTCCTCCGTCATGTCGACGTTCGGCACGCGTTTCACCAAGTGGCCCGCGTTGTTCACCAAAATATCGACCGGGCCGCCAAACTCCGCCTGAACGGCTTCAACCATGGCCTCCAGCTGTCTTGTATCGGTCACGTCCGCCCCAAACGCGGCCGCTTTGCCGCCGGCTTCCGCAATGTCTGCGACCAACGCTTCCGCCTGCTCCCGGCCGCTGCGGTAATGTACGGCTACCGCGGCGCCGGCAGCGGCCAGCGTCGTTGCGATCCCGCGGCCGATCCCTGAGCTTGCCCCTGTCACAAGCGCGATTTTGCCATGCAAATCCACTGTTATCCCACCCTCTCTTCGTATATGCATGCCATGCTGCCGTCCAGCGGCAGCGACATCGTAATGGCCGTCCCTTGTCCGGGGACGCTGTCGATCGTCAGCCCGTAAGCTTCGCCGTACACCATTTGAATCCGGCGGTGCACGTTCATCAGGCCGAGACCGCCTTTATGATAGATCGAACCCGTATCGGATTCGGCCAGCCGGTTCAGCCGCAGCTTTTCCCGCACGGAACGCAGCCGTTCCGCCGTCATGCCCGCCCCGTTGTCCTCCACGACGACGTGGAAACGCTCTTCCTCTATAAACGCGCCGATCCGGATGCGGTGGTGATCCTGCACGCCATCCGGAAACGCATGCTGGAACATGTTCTCGATGAGCGGCTGCAGCGTGAGGCGCACCGTTTTGTGCAGCAGCAGCTCCGGCGGAATCGCCACGTCCAGCTCGAATTCGCGCTGCGTCCGGTACTTTAGGATCGTCATGTAGCTGAGCACATGCTTCAATTCGTTGACGACCGTAATTTCCGCCAAATTCGTCTGAAGCGCATACCGCAGCATGTGGGCCATCGCTTCGACGATCTCCATGATTTCTTCCGAATCCTGAACGACGGCGTAACATTTGATCGTCTCCAGCGTGTTGTACAGGAAATGCGGATTCATCTGCAGCTGCAAAGCCTGGAACTCCGCTTTGTGCTGCTCCAGCGCGATCCGCTGCAAATTCAGCTCCGTTTTGTTGGACCGGATTTCGGCTTCGTACACCCGCTCGATCATCTCGGATAACCGCGTCAGCATCATGTTGTAGCTGCGGATCAAAAAGCCGAATTCGTCCTGGCGCCCGTCATCGTCGATCGTTTTCCATTCGCCTTTATCCATCATGCGCATGTTCCGCACCAGCTTCTTGAGCGGCTGCACGAGCGAATTGCCGAACCGGCCGGCGAACCACAACGCGATCATGAGCGTAAACGCGCCGGCGATCACCGTCGTGTACCGGATGCTCATGATCGGCTCGCGCAGCTCGGACACCGGCACGGAGATGACCATCCGCCAATCGGCCGCATGCAGCCGCTGCGACACGTACATTCGCCGCTCGCCGTTCGCCTTTGCCGTGAACGTGTCCCGGTCTCCCGCCAGCAGCTGACGTTTGATCTCCTCATTCATGTATTCATCCGCGGCAACCTGATCCGGTTGATCGACGAAATGGCCCTGTCCGTCCACGATGAAGGAATATCCCTTTTTCCCGAGATCCATCCGGCCCCACAGCTTCGATATTTCCTTCGTGTTCAGCTTCATCCCGAGAATGCCCCGGGGCTGGTGGGAGACGATCCCGCGCACGCGGCGGATGAACGTAATGTACTGGGCGTCCCCCGGGGCGACCGAAGCCGAATTGATCAGCGCCCCGAGCCCGTCCTTCGGGATTTGCCCTTCGATCAGCTCATAATACGCTTTATAATCCTTCACTTCGTCCTGAATGATGTCTTTCGTCGTAATCGCCTTGCCGTCCTGATTGATGACATAAATCAAGTCGATCTGCGGGTAGATGATAAACGCCTGATCGAACTTTTTTTGAATCCGCTCGGACAATTCGTAATACTGGAAGCTGTTGTCCGGGTCCATCTCCATGAACTGGAGCACGTCGCGATCGGACAAAATCGTTTTGCTCGCATTGTCAAAGGTCTGCAAATACAAATCCGTATGGTACGCCGCATGCGCGATCATTTGCGACAAATACCGCTCAAGCTGGCGATCCAGCAGCTTCGAGGATTGCACGTACGTAATGGCGCCGACCACCGACAACGAAATGACGATAAGCACCGTAAAATAAAAGAAGATGCGGTGCGATATGCTTTTGCCGAACATCAAGAAGAGATCCCCAGCTTCTGCCGGTATTCGGAGGGCGAGATGCCCTCGTATTTTTTGAAGGTTTTCGTGAAGTTGGAGTGGTCGGCGTATCCAACCGCGTAAGAAATGTCCGTGATCCGGTGCCGCTCCTCGCCGAGCATCCGCTTGGCGTATTCCATGCGCCGTTTCGTGCGGTATTGAACGAAGGTCTCGCCGGTCGTCTGCTTGAACATGACGCTGAAATAATTCGGATGCAGCCCGAGCAGGTCGGCCACCTCCTCCAGCGAAACCTCGCTGGCGAGGTTGCGTTCGATATACGCCTTGGCCTCTTCGATCGGGTCCTTCAGCTTGCCTTTCCTCCGCCGATGCAGGCTTTCCAGCGTCTGCCCGACGCTGTCCCCGAAGCGGCTCCAGGCATCCGCAAACGGCAGACCGCGCTCCAGATGCAGGCATTCGGCAAGCGGAATATGGACATCCCTTGCTTTCAGCTTTTTCATCAGCAGCGCATAAAACTCTTCGAGCATTTCGGTCTTCTCGGAATCATGCAGCCGATAGGCCGAAATCTCGTCCGCCCATGACTGCAGCAGCTCCTGCGCCTGCACGCGGTCCACGTAATAGATCGCCTGGTCGAAGCGTTCCAGCCATTCATCGATTTTGGCCACCGACAAATAGGCGGAGCGTCCGAGTTTGGACGCACGCTGCACGAGCCGCCCCAGCGTGTCATGCAGCTGCCTTTTGCCGATCGGTTTCAGCAGGTACTCCCTCACCCCGTAGCTCATGCAGGTCTGGGCATACGTAAAATCGTCGTACCCCGAAATGACGACCGTCTGCACGGGAACGTCCATTTCGGCGAGTTTTTCGCATAACGCCAGGCCGTCCATGACGGGCATGCGGATATCCGTGAATACGAAATCGGGGAGCTCTTCCCGGACCGCCTCCAGCGCTTCCGCTCCGTTGGCGGCCTCGCGAATGGACGAGACCGGAACCCCGGATTGCCGAATGAATACGG
The DNA here is from genome assembly GCF_009870825.1 of Paenibacillus sp. USDA918EY. Classification (GTDB taxonomy): domain Bacteria; phylum Bacillota; class Bacilli; order Paenibacillales; family Paenibacillaceae; genus Paenibacillus_AQ; species Paenibacillus_AQ albilobatus. The sequence continues at coordinate 29,254 of NZ_WTWY01000010.1, forward strand.
TCAGACCTTTCAATATCATGGGCTCGTCATCAACAATGAGAATGCGATACATTCGCTCGAACAGCTCCTTTCGATTTCGTTCATCCGGGATCCCGGAGTTTTGCTAAAATCCAGCGTCCGCAAGGCCGGCTCTCGCCGGTTTATTTTCGCGGCAGGAACACGCCTTCTTTTTTCTGGAACCGTTCGTTCGCTTCGGCCAGCACGTCCTTGCCGCCTTTCGATTTCCATTCCTCGATCACCTTCGACCAATTTTCGATCGGCTCCTGGCCGTACACCATTTTCACCATATGCGTGATGAGGACCGGCGGCGGCGTATCCGACAGCGGCGTAATGTCCGGGTTCTTTTTAAGCGCTTCCAATCTGGGCTCGAATTCCATGCCGTCGCGGCCTTCATTCGCGAGAATGTTATCGAACACGCTCATCAGGTTGCGCCCTTCTTCCGTCAGGCTGAGCGAACCTTTGTTATAAGTCGTATCCTGCACGAGCCACAAAAACGACTGGCGGTAACGTTCTTCGTCGACGGCCTGGGCATCGGTCGGCTGCTTGTAGTCGATTTTGTCGCCGTTCATCGTGTAGTTCTCGCCTTCGACCCCGAACGTGAAGAACTTCTCCGCTTCGTCGGACACCATCCAGTCGAGGAATTGAACGACCTTCTCCGGATGTTTGTATTTGGCGTTGATGAAATAGGAGCGGTTGACGTCCCCGTACAAATAATATCCGCCTTTGCCGTCGGGTCCGACCGGAGACGGAATGATTTCCAGCTTCGCGTTCGGCACCGACTCCTTCAGCTGGGTTTCCCACTGGATCAGCTCGTTGGCGTTCATCGACCAGATGCCGGCTTTGCCCGCCAGGATCGTGTTTTTGAACGTCGTCGGATTGATCGTCGCGAACTCTTTATTGATCAGCCCTTCATCGTACATCGTTTTATACGTGGAGAGCGCTTTCATCATGTTTTCCGAATCGAAAAACTTCGGCTGCACCTCGCCGTTCGCTTCTTCAAACTGGCTTAAATACGGGAATACGTCGTACGCACCAAAGAATGTATCCGCATATTTGAAATCCTGCCTTCCCATGTACGGGTTCTCCACGCCGAGTTTTTTGAAGGCGCGCAGCACGTTCAAATACTCGTCGACCGTCTTCGGCACGGGCAGTCCCGTCTGATCCAGCAAGTCTTTGCGAATCCACGTCGCCCGGCGGGAAGGGTTGGACAGCCATTCCGGGATACCATAAATTTTACCTTGATAGGTCATGCGATTCCAAGCTTCCTTCGGAATTTTCTTGAGCAGGTTCTGTCCATACTGCTGCAGCAAATCGTCGAGCGGCATGAATACGCCGGCTTCCACGGAACCCGCCATCTCTTTGCCCGTCACGCCGCCCTGGCCCTGCACCACGTCCGGAATGTCGTTCGTCGCGAACATTTGCGCCATTTTCTGCTCGTATTCCTTATGCGGCACGAGACGGATATCCAAATCCGTTTTCGTCAGCTCTTCGAGCCGTTTCACCCATTTGTCCTGGTTGATATCTGGCGATTTCTCGACATGTCCGAAATTGAGCGTCCGCAAGGAAATCGAAAACTTCGTGACCTCATCCGCTGCCGCCTGCTTCGTTTCTTCCTTGCTTTCCTCCTGCCCGCCGGACGCCTCCTGTTTTCCCGAGCATCCCGCCAGCAGCCCTGCAGCCATAACGCCCGCCAGCAACAAGCTTGCCCATTTTTTCATGTTATCCCCTCTTCTCAAAAAAATGATGTTTGCAGGTCATGGATGATTTTCGCTAGCCAGATTGTATCGTTAAAGCCCCAGCGACCGTGAGGGAGCAACTTCATGTGCGCTGGGCATTTTTTAAGATTTGACCGCTCCGAGCGTAAGCCCTTTCACGAAATGCCTTTGCAAAAACGGGTAAATTAAAATGATCGGCAGCGTCGCGATCATGATCGTCGCCATCTTGATGCCTTCCGGGGACGTAAACGCCAAATCGCTGAACTGCGAGGCGCCGGGGTCAATACTGATATCGTCCGTTTCGAACATTTTTTTCAGCTTGACCTGCAGCGGCCACCATTTCGGCTGATCGATGTAATACAGCGCGCTCATGTAGGCGTTCCAATGCCCTACCGCGTAAAAAATGCCGAGCGACGCCATCACCGGCTTGGACAACGGCACGACCATGCTCGTCATGATTCTCAGCTCGCCGCATCCGTCGATGCGCGCGGAATCGATCACCTCGACCGGAAGCTGCTTGAAAAACGAATGCATCACGAAAAAGTTGAACGCACTGATCGCTCCCGGCAGAATCAGCGCCCACGGCGTGTTCATCAGGTGCAGGTTTTTGATCAAAATGAAGTTCGGAATAAGCGGCGCGCTGAAAATCATCGTCACCAGCACCAGCAGCACGACGATCCGCCTGCCCACGTATTCCTGCCGCGATACCGGATAAGCCAGCGTCGCCGTGGCGACCAGATTGACCAGCGTGCCGGCCACCGTAATGAACGCCGAGACGGCAAAGGAGCGCCAAATGGACGCGTCGCTGAACACGTATTCGTAATTGATCAGCGTGAATTCGATCGGCCAAAAGGTGACCTTTCCCGACGTAATCGCCGCCGAGGAGCTGAAGGACTGCGCGATCACGTTCAGGAACGGCAGGAACATGACCAGCCCGAGAATCGTCAAAAACAAAATATTAAACGCGTTAAACGTTTTGTAGCCGCCGGACATTTTCCGGTTCATGGGTCCTCCTCCTCTTTATCGGGATGTTGCGTTAAATCCTCTAATACAGGCTTTCGCCCGTCGTCTTTTTGCTGAAGAAGTTCCCCGCCATCACGAGCACCAGGCCGACCACGGACTTGAACAGCCCGACCGCCGTCGTGTAGCTGTACTGCTGGGACAGCAGGCCCGCCCGGTAAATGTACGTGTCCAAAATTTCTCCGTTTTCCGTGTTCAGCGCGTTGAGGAACACCCATACCCGTTCAAACCCGAAATCCAGGAACTTGCCGATATGCAGCAGGAACAAAATCATGATGGTCGGGAGCAGCGCCGGGAGCGTGATTTTCAGCGTCTGCTTCCAGCGGTTCGCCCCGTCGATTTCCGCCGCCTCGTACAGCTCCGGGTTGATCCCCGCCAAAGCCGCCAGGTACAAAATCGTGCCGTACCCCGTATCGCGCCAAATGCCCGAGCCGACCAGCACGCTGCGGATGTAACGGTTATCGCCTAAAAAATAGAGCGGGTCGATGCCGAACAACCCGAGCAGCTGATTGAGAATGCCCGTGGCGGGCGACAAAATGGCGACGGACATGCCGGCGATGACGACCCAGGACAGGAAGTGGGGCATGTACACGACCGTTTGGACCACCCTTTTAAACATGACAAGCCGCAGTTCATTGAGCAAAATGGCCAAAATGATCGGCGCCGGAAACGCGATGACGAGGTCGTACAGCCCGATCAGCACCGTGTTTTTCAAAATCCGCAAAAAGTCGTAATGCTCGAACATCGTCTTGAAATGCGCAAAGCCTACCCACTCGCTGCCGGTAAACCCTTTAAAAATGTTGTAGTCCTGAAACGCGATGATCGAGCCGCCAAGCGGAATGTACTTGAAAATGAGAAAATACAAAATGCCGGGGAGCGAAATGATGTACAGCGCCTTATACTTCCACATCAGCCGGGCGATGCCGCCGCTCTTGACGCGTCTTCGCCCCATGCCCGGGGGCAGCGCTTCGGCCGCTTCGGGTTTCGTTGACATATCGATCCTCCTTCTGCCGTATGGGAATAGGTTAGAGACTCAAAAGTTTTCGGATTTTGCCAAATCCTCTACTTTCATACTAACGGCGGAAGGCGGGATGCTCCATGGCTGGATTCTTTGTGGGCTGGTGATTTTTTAAGGTGGAAAAAAGGGATGGATCGGAAGGAGGCATTGCTTGGAGAATGAAACGGCCGGGTGCCGCTCGCGGGCATAAAAAAGCCTCCTCTCCTGGGGTGGAGAAGAGGCGGTTGCATGTTCCTTATAGGGATTCGTTCAAAGCGCGAACTGCCTTGGAGAAAAATCTCAGGCTTGCTTGCGTTTGCGTCCAAACAGCTCCTGGCGAAGTTCGTCCAAATGCCCCAGCACCTCGCGCGATGCTTCTTCAATCGGCTTCAGCACGTTGCTGGATTGGGACGCCGCGGTTTTGCCGTCCATCATCCGGGAGGCTTCCTTCGCCAGCCGATGGATTCGCTCATGCGGTTCATCGAGCGCCTGAAAGGACGGCAGCTTGGCAAGGGTCTCATCGGTTCGGCGTTCATCGTACCACTTGCCCAAACGGCATGCATGATGGTCCCCCGCCGACTCGAGATCGAGCCGATGAAAACCGAGCAGGCTGTTGTATACCCACCAGCGCCACAGCAGATGGTCGGTTTTTACGGTGCGAAGCGTCTGCTCTTCGCTCAGGCGCGGAAACAAACCAAGGGTTTGCAGCCGCAGCCCGTTTACTTTTTTGCTCGCTTCGTAAATGTCTTTGCCTGTCGCCAGCGCATGCTCCTGAATCCGTTCCTGATGCTCCAGCATGACGGCCGTGCGGGCCGATATGTCTTTCGTTGCCACGGCTTGCTCCTGTACGACCGCCGCGATGCCGGACGTGGATTCGCCGATCCCTTTGATCAGCTGCATCATGTGGTCCAGACTGCCGATCGCTTCCTGCGCGCGGTTTACGTGCCCGAAGATGTCCTGCTCCATCTCTTCGGTTTGGCGCCGGACATCGAACGTCGTTTGATCCATCCGGGCGATGCTGCTTGTCACCTGCTCCACCGAGCCCTTCGTCTGTTCGGCCAGCTTCCGCACCTCGCTTGCGACGACGGCGAAACCTTTGCCGTCCTCCCCGGCTCTCGCCGCTTCAATGGATGCGTTTAAGGCCAGCAGATTCGTCTGCTCCGCCACCTCGCGGATGAGGCCGACAACCTGGGTCACGTTTTGCACCGTCTCATGCAGCTCTTCGAAACGGCTGCGGGTGTCCGCGAACCGTTCGATGATCGCCAAAAATCCGTTCAGCGCCGAAGCGATCACTTCCTGCCCCTGCCGCGCCTGTTCCTGCATCCCTTTGCTGCTCGCCGCCATGCGGGTGGCGTGTTCGGCCACCTCCTGAACGGATGCGGAAAGCTGCCGCGCGCCCGTACTGACATTGTTCGTCTCATCCAGCGATTGCGCGACCGAATCGAGGAGCGGTTTGATTTTGTCCATTTCGATCAACGTTTCGACGATTTGGCTGTTCGTTTCGATCACCTGGTAATGATGCGCTTCATCGTACGCTTCCAGCACCAGCTGCGTGTCCAGCGTGATGATCCGGTTCAGCGACGTGATGATCGCCGCGGCTTTGTGCCGATTCGGAAATTCCTCTAATATGAGCGGAACAAGCTCTTCATAAATCCGCGTGAACGCTCCGATAAACCATTCCGGCGCAAGCTTGATGCGGCTGTGGATATGACCGATCCGCATCCGAGATTCGAAATAGGACAAATCAAGCTCCACTCGCGGGATCGATTTCAAATAAGCGATAAACGTGCCGGTCAGGCGCTCCCTGTTGCTGTGCTGCCGGATGATCTCCCGCATCTCCGGAACCTGCGCCAAAATTTCGTAATGCCGATGGGTAATCCGCTCCGCGTGCGCATCCATCAGCGCGGTTAACCGGCGCACGTTCTCCAAATCGGTCTGATGAATTTGCAAAAACTCCAGCTTTTGCTTTAAATGCCCCTTCGCCTCAATGTCGGTCGAAGCCTGCAAAGATATGTCATCATCCCTCCGACTCTTCTTTTGAAAAAACATCTGATCCCCTCCTGTTGTGTTTGGCTCTCGTTGATCATGCCAGCGCTGCAGCCTATTAACCTCTCTCGATTTATCCCTGACGCCGCTTTCCGGCATTGTAGAAGGCTGCCGCCGGCTTGCGTAGGAACTGGTTGCCGAGACAATGCGCCCATCTCGAAACCGTTTACGATTCCTGCTTTCTTATTTATCGGCAAATCTGGTTAAGAACTGGATATGGACAGAAGCGTAAATTTCATGAACACAAAAAATGCACCCCTTAAGAGCGTGCCGGATGAACTGATGCTTGGGTTCCTGCTTCGCCTTTAAAAGGTGCTTTCGAAAAATATTAAAAAGCGGATGTGAACGCTTGACTTGCCGCCATATCCCCTTTGCGGATGATTGCAAGAAAAATGGGCTGTTCATGGGAAGAGTTACGGGCGTGCATCCATACACTCCCTGTTGGGACGAATAGGATAGGATCAAACGTCCATCTTCGCTCCTCGGGGCAGCATGGCCGTGATCGCTGAAGGGAGTGCTTTCCATGCCCGTTCCATATCCACGCTCGCAAATTCGCGGCATCGCCCGCCAATTCGGATTGAACATGATTTCCTCGGCGCCGATGCCGTCCCTTTACCGTAAACATGCCGTGATTCGCATGCAAACGGAAACGGGAACCTATGCGCTAAAACCCTTTATCAAAAGCGAGCTTCTTCGCACGAGCACCGTGAAACAAATGAATTCAGCCGCAGATGATGTCAGGCATTTGATGAACAGCGGGTACTTGCACATGCCGCCGTGGCTTCCGGCGAATTCAGGCAAGCTGTGGATTCTGGATCGGGGAAGGCCTTTCTACGTTACGGCATGGATCGAAGGGCGCCCCATGCAAACGGCGCAGGACTTTGAGCAGCTCGGGCAGGCTTTAGCCGCGCTTCATGCCATCCCCCCGGGAAAGGCCGGTCTCAAACGGGCTCCCGCCCTTGAACAAATTCGGTTATGGAAAACAAAGGATTCCTTCTTCCGCAAAACGACGGCGCGTTTGCATCAAAAAGGGAGATACCGAAGATGGATCGAAACGTACGGCAAAGCCTGCACATCGCTTTCGGAACGGGCATGGAGCGAGCTCGCCACCCCGGAGACGATCCGGCTCATCAAGGACGAAGCCGCTCGTCCCTCATTCGTTCACAACGACGTCACGATGCCGAATGTCATCCTTTCCGGCGACGGGCGTCTCTTTCTCATCGACTGGGACCGGATTCGGCTGGGCTCGGCCTTTATCGATACGGCTAAGGCGATCAAAAACACGACCCAGTTCAATCCCGAGTTCATCCAATCGTTTCTGACAGGGTACGAACAACACCGGCCATTAGGCAAGGCTGCACGAAAAACCATCGCCGCCCTTTATGCGCTCCCGCTCGAAGTTTGGTCCGCTTTCCGTTTCCCTTCCCGCGCCGGCAGCCGGCAAATGCTGCGTACGATAGACCGGACGTGGCAGCAGCGGGTAAAGGCGGTGGAGTTTATGGATGCGTGGGCGGGGTTAGCTTCCGGTATTCCTTGTCCGTCAAATATTCACAGAAAAATGGGGCGGCTTCCTCGGGGAGAATCGACTTGAACCACTCGTCCAGTCCCCGGTCCAGCATGACGAGCAGCATGATCATAAACAAGCTGACGCCGGTAGAATACCGAAGCCAGCTTGTATCCTGGAGTTTTTTTCGTTGTCCACTAAATGGGGTCTTGACCAAGGTCTCGGAAGCATTATTTTGTCAGAGGATTAGCAAGCTCAGTTTTGAAATAACTTCGGAGAGGGTTTTGGGCGGAACTTTGCAGATGAACATCGCTTGACGGGACTGCCAGTCAAGGCTCTTAACCTGATCGGCAAGGATTACTCCATCAATCGGCAAATCTTGCGGAATAATAACTTCAAAGGGGTAGCTTTTTCTCCTTGAGGTTATCGGGCATAACAAGGAAAGTCCAACCTTTCCATTATAAGCTGCAGGAGAAACCACTAGTGCCGGACGCCTGCCTGCCTGTTCATCCCCCGCCTGCGGGTTGAACTGCAACCAAACCAAGTCGCCGCGATCCGGTATATATTCGTTTTTTACCATGCTTCCCGACCTTCCGGCTCGCCTGTTGACACCTCTTCATGAAGGTTCTCAGGTGTAACTTGAGTAAGAAGCTCCCCCAGTGTAGTGGACTTCGGCTTGATAACCAAGTGGCCGTTTTCCACATCAAGATCGATCTCCGACCCTTCCTCCAGCCCAACCTTCAAAGCAAGGGATTTCGGGATGCGAATGCCTAGACTATTGCCCCACTTTTGCACATGAAACATGGAACCGCCCCCTGAAAATGTATATACAAAATACAAATGGAAGTGAGTTCTTCCCTGCTTGTCCTCATGAGAATCCCAGTCTACCTGGCCCTCAAATTGAAACAAAGACATATAGGACCTGAATTTTTGCTGAATTTCGCTTACGCGCATGCTAATCGTTGTTTCCAAAAGATCCTGCAATTCGACCGTCCGCTGCTCATCCGCCTCCAGCAGAATTTTGGTCCGCTTATATTCATCCTCCAGCTGCTCATAGTTTTCCTTGGCAATTCGGTAATTTTCAGGAGCCGCAGGATCTACTTCTTCCTTTCTTGCTTCTTCAAAGGTAACTTCCCCTTTTTCCGCATCTGTCCGAAGCGCCCTAATTGCCGGTTTCTCTTCCTTGGCATATTTCTCCGCATAAATTTGTTTAGCCTCGTTAAAGATCTCAGGCACTATTCCCTTCATGTCTTCAATCTTCCTAGCGAGTACCGTCATTTCTGATTCCGCATTCTGCTTTCCTTCTTCCGCTTTGTGGTGTTGATTGTGAAGTTGATTCACCAGCTGCTTCGTAAGCTGCAGTCGATGCCCTACATCGCCAATCTCCCGGTCCAGCTTTCTTCCTTTCTTCTCCAGTTGCTCCAAACGGTTGAGATGAAGCGCCGGCAAAACAGTAACCGACCGATCCGGAACAACCGAATGCAAAGAGACATGATCCAAGTCGTTCGGAGGTTTGATCCCGTCAACGCTTCCGCTGAAAAAAATCGTATATTTTAATGTCTTCCACTGACAGTGCATGTCCAATTGAGCATCCCGCTTCAGCTGCCAGTATTTCAACGAACTTAACATCTGCGGGAGCAAAGGTATACTCAACTAGTTCATGCCGCTTCACCCAACGAACCTCGTCGTGATCTACCAGTTGGATGGAGCCGTCAATGAACCGGGCCTTATATGCAATCAGTTGGATATGCTTTTCGCCATAATGATGATCGTTTGTTCCGAACCATGCGTAAGGCTCGATCGTGATTTGCATCTCCTCGCGAAGCTCGCGTTTCAGACAGTCGATTGGCGATTCTTCTGGCTCCAGCTTTCCTCCCGGGAATTCCCACAGGCCTGCCTGCGGTTTGCCGGGCTTTTTTCTGGCGATGAGGACTTGTCCTTGCTCGTTTTCGATGATGGCTGCGGCGACTTAGATCAAAGGGGGGAACCTCCTTATTAATAGCTCAATTAATCTTTTTCCTAACAACTATTATCTCATTATCCCATATTGTCCTGAGCTTGTTTTTGTTTTTTAGTTCGTTTTAAGACTAGTTTGTTTCACATATTCTACAATCTCTTCATCGAGAAGAGCTTTTTGTTCCATACCCCGATGATATATTTGAGAATACACTTGTTTTGTCAGCACATATTAGTTCTAAACAAAAAAACTCCACACCCTCATGATGTGAAGTCCATTTCAAACTACTCAAACCATCCCTTCCATAAACACCCCAGGGAACCGCACACCCCTAATCCCTAACATGAATCAAAATATACTTCGTCGTTTGGTCCCAGCCCAAATCGAAGGGGACGCGATACCGATCGGCGGTATGCGAGTTCACCAGGGGATAGCCGTTGGCGTCTTGCCCGACGACGATGGAAAAGTGGTCCGTGTCCCCTTTCAGCTCGTAACCGATAAGATCGCCCGGCTGCAGCTTGGCAATCGCGCCATGCGGGTGCTTGTCGCTGGAGCGCGTAATTTCTTCAAAGGTCCCTTTTGCAATGAGGCGGCCGTAACCGGAGTAAAACAGGAAGCGCTGAAAGGCATCCGTCTGCACCCATGCCTGGCTCCCGCCTCCCCGATATCCCCATATGCCGGACATCGGCAATCCGCCGCCTTCCTTTTTATCGCCAAGCACCTGGGATGCGAAATTCGTGCAGTCTCCCCCCAGCGACGTATAATCCCGATAATTCCGGTTGTACCGGTTGTTATTGCCGGCCCCCCAAGCCAATCCCGCATATTTGTTGGCGTAAGCGACGGCACGCTCCCGCTTGTATCTTCCTTCTTTTTTGGGAGCCTCGGGTTCGGGCGAAAGATGCGGAAAGCCGGAAGGGGAATCCGGGATTAAATCCGGGTTTTCTTCAAGCGGATCGAGATACCACTCCTTTTTTATGATCCATCCGTCGCTTGTCTTTTTTAATATGAGGGCATGCCGGGTGCCGAGCCCAAAGGATTGCGGGGGAACCGACAACGTCTTGTAGCTGTAAGAAATTTTGGCGGATTGGACCAAGGAAATAACGGCTTGATCTCCGCTTGCCTTAAAACGGGCGATTCGAATGCGCGGTTCAGCGGCGACAAGCCGAAGTCCGCGTTTTTCAATCCATGCATGGATGTACGCTGCGCGTTTTAATTCCATTTGATAAGCGTGGCGGCCCCCGGCCTCGGACAGAGCGTAATATTTCTCAATCGACTTCGGCTCCTGATGAATAAGCAGACTGTTGCGATCTTGATACAATTGCTTCAAAAACGGCATCATCTTTTCTTTATCATCGTCCTGCTCGGGGGAAAGCGCATAAGTATTCAATGGCGATAAGCAAAGGGTGAAAGACATGCCAATCAGCAAAAGCAATCGTAACACAGCAAAAATCTCCCTTATTGTTTTATCAATTCATCGAATTTTCCATGTTTCATTTGCCTTCCGGCAAATCGAGAAGTTCCGGGACGGTTACTAATTTCACTCCGTTATTTCGAAACGTTCGAATGATATCCGGCAATGCTTGGACCGTTCCGGATAAATCTTCCCCGTGCCTCCGGCCGCGTGCTGAAGGATAATGGAGCCCGGATGTTGACCAGCCAGCCATTGAATTTGTTTTTCACTGATATTTCCGTACGGAGGTCTTATAAACGTTGGTTTGAATCCCGAGATGGATTGAATTAAGCGATCCGTCGTTATAACCTGTTTTCGAAAATCGGGATCACTTAGTTTGGGCAAATTCGCGTGACTGTATGAATGATTTCCGAGGGCATGTCCTTCCTTTACGATTCGCCGGGCAATTTCGGGATGTGCTTCAACCCGGTTATTGAAATTCAACAATTATGCTTCCCACCATGAAAATGGAATATCCCTAAAAAAACGCTATCCATATCTTGGTCCTGGATAATTTTTCACCCCCTATCGGACTACCTCCATCACTTCGTTCATATAATTTTGGGACAACGTTTCTTTGGGGTGAGAACATGCCGCTTCCTTCCTTCCTAAAACAAACCGTATTGCGCACTGGCATCATTTTTCTGGTTAAAGCCATCGGGCTTACTGTCCGCATCCCATTGTTTCGTCTGCTCGGCTCGGAAGGAGCCGGCATCTACCAAATGGTATACTCGATCTTTGGATTCGCGCTTACGCTCATCGTAGGCGGCTTCCCGACATCGCTGGCACTCATGACGGCCAAAAACCCGGCGCGCGGACTGCAATTTTTTAACCGTTTGTTTGTCCCGTTTATCGTTTTGGGTGTTTGTTCCGGTTCCATCGGCTTCGCTGCAGCGCCGTATCTTGCGCATGTTCTCGGAGACAGCCGCCTGACGTTCCCCATCCGCTGCATAACACCTGCGCTTGCCATTATTCCCTTGTTGCAGCTATACCGCGGTTTTTTGCAAGGGATCGAGTCCTACATGCAAATATCCGCTTCCGAACTGATCGAACAAGCGGTACGCGCCGGCACGATGCTTTTACTGGCTGTCTTATGGATAAAATACGGCATGCATGCCGCCGTCGGCGGGGCCGTGTTCGGTGCATTTACAGGCGGCGTGATCGCCCTGTGTTTTTTATGGGGGTTGAGATACAGAAAAAAAACGACGTCCGCCCTAAACTTGGACGAAACGTCGACATTACGCCGGTCCATGTTGGGGCCGGAAGCATTTCTTTTTATGAAGTCGTCCCTTGCCATCATGCTGACCCGTTTAATTTCGCCCACCTCCGACCTGCTCGATGCGCTTATTATTCCACGCCGGCTGCAGATCGCAGGACTTAGCCACGCGGGTGCCGTCGCGGTTTTCGGAGAAATATTCGGCATGGCATCGATCATCGTTTACCTGCCAACCATTGTTACCGCGGCATTGTCGTATACGATGGCTTCTAAACTGTCGGCCAGTTGGCAAAACGACAAAAGGGATGATTTTAAAGAACGGTCGAATTTATGCTTGGAAATCGGATGGTTGTGGGGGATCAGCTCTGCCATGATCCTGCTCTTTCATGCGGACGAGCTCTCCAAGCTTGTCTTTGGAAACGAAGATGCGGCTGAGGCCATTCGCTGGATGTCTTTTGCCCCCATCGTGGCGGGCATGAGGGAACTTACGACAACGATGTTATGGACGATCGATCAAAAAAAGGCGCCTTTAACCGGTTCTCTCCTGGGTCTCGTCTGCTCAGCGGTTGCCGCTTATTGCTTAACGGCCATTCCCGGGTTCGGTTACGCCGGCGCGGCCATCGGCATTTTCTTGTTCGAGCTCGTTCCGTTGCTCTGGAATGCTCTTGTTTTGCGCAAACATTGCAAAGGTGTATTATCCATAGGCCGCTTATTAAGAGCCTCGCTATTTCTTGTGCTGATCCCCTTTCTCCATACTCCATTGGATGTCTTTCTGGTGCATATCGGCCTGGAATCTTCGGTTATCCGATCGATTGTAAGCTTATTGTTTTTTACCGTGAACATTGGGTTATACATCTTGTACCGATATCGGAAAAAATAAAGCCCTATCTATCATAACAAATAGATAAGGCTTTTCATGCGGCGGGAGCGGCCATCCAACTCATTCCCCTTTTAATGAATCCGTCTCACCCGACGGCGTCAACAAATGTTCACTTACCTTGGTAAGAAACGCCGACCATCTCGCTTGAAATTCGGGGTCGGTGGATTCGAAGCCGGTCATGATCTGAGTGATGCTGCTGAAGATAATCGGATACGTCGTTAATGCGGTCAGCGCCAACGCCACAAGTTCGGGGTCGAGATCCGGCGGCACCATTCCCTTTTCTTGTTGGGCCTTCCAGTACGACGCATAGGATTGCAGGGCGATTTCCCCGCCCTTATTCCATGAGGTCTGCTCGGCTCGCGCCTCAAGCGCTTCCCAAGCGCTGAACTTAATGAAGTCCGCCCTCGCCTGGCTGTTGACTCTAAAACGGTGCTCCGCAATATGGAGCGGATCGTCGGGAACCTGAGAGACCCACTCCGGTTCGCTGGTCGCCGAATACGCCAAAACGGCTTCAAGCAGTTCCGCTTTCCCTTTGAAGTAATGATAAATGAGCTGCTTCTTCACCCCGGCGTTTTCCGCGATCGCCTCGATTCGCGCCCCCTTGAAGCCCTTATCGAAAAACTCGCGTTTTGCGGCTTCAAGAATGTTCTTTTGCGTACGTTCCGCGTTGCGTATTTCTCCCACTCGGCTGTACCTCCATCCCAAGTCTGTTAATATCATCGTACCCCCTTACTGAACCGTTGTCAAATTTAACTTTATAATAATAAAATTATACTTGACATGTATAAAGTTATAACTTACCATGTAGTCAGTAACCAACATTTGCTACAAGGTGACGATGAAATCAAACGGCATAGCTTAGCTAAGGGGTAGGGTAAATTCCGGAATGATTACGAAAGGAGCTGTGATGCGTTGAACGTTCGCAACTACGGTGCCCCTCATGACGACCGTTGATGCGAACAACATGGCCCGACTGGTTCTTGCTGATACTGAGTTAAATGTCAATGACGGCAAAAATTCGGTTGGAGAAAATGATTGCCTGGATGGAATAGGTTTTGCATCGGTATGAAAAAAATCAAATCAATGGAGGAATCCCCCATGACCGTATTTTCGATTGTTCTTCAAAGCTTGCTGATCGCATATTATGTTTTTTCGGGTTTCGCGAAGATGATCGGGGCCAAATACTGGGTTGATGTGTTCAACAATCTGAAGCTGCCTCAATGGTTTCGTGTCATCACGGGCGTGGTCCAATTGGTCGGCGCCGCCGTGCTCATCATAGGCTTCTGGTATGCGGGGGCGATCGCATGGGGAGGCATTTGGCTTGGAGTGACGATGCTGGTCGCGTTTCTGGCTCATATCAGGGTTAAAGATTCGTTTGGAAAAACGGTGCAGCCTGTTGTCTTCCTTGCGCTCATCGTCATTGTAACCATGATAAATGCGGACGGTATGCTGAACCTTTTATGATCACGATCGATACGCCGGGATCTGCGGCTGCAGCTCCCGGTTATTCCACTCTCTTTTCCAGTCATTTCAAGCATTCCAAAATGGCGAGCATCCCGCACGCATGTATTTTCATCGCAGACCAACGGCTTCCGCCCCGCCTTTTGCCCGACAAAAAAAACACCCGGCAACCGCCGAGTGCTTTCCCTACTATATCTGCTATTCTAACCTTTTTTTATCGAACCTTGTTTGGATCTAATATAATCTTCATTCGCGTTACAACCCGATCCCCTTCGGCAAATCCTCCTTCTTCACCTGCTCCCATTCCTGCACGTACGCTCCCTGCGCCAGCACCTTCAAATAGACCCCTTGCTTCAAATCAACGCTGGACGTAAACGTCACGTCTTTCTTTTTGCCCTCGGTGTTGTACCCGGTCAAGCTGTACTTGAATCGGCCGTCGTCCGGTTCCGAAGCTTTATTGACCTGGACGTAGACGTATTCTTTGGTTATGAACGGGTTGAAGCGATCGACGACGTCCTTGTACGAAAAAACGAAAAACGCTGCAAAAATGACGATGATAAAAGCGGCGACTGCGCCGAATTTTTTCATGATGGTTCCTCCTCTTTATCCCACGGATTCGATACAAAAATGGTTTTCCTAACGTTGAGCCTGCTAAAACATCGCGTTTTTGACGATTTTCCGGTAATAGCCGATGGTCAAAACCGCAAACACAAAATAGATTAACGCATACAGCCCCATTGCAATGACTGAGGGTACGGTGATGTCGGACAGCACCAGGATCGAGGCCGCTTTGACGGCGAAGACGGAATGCAGGATGCCGATCAGAAGCGGGATGGCGAAAACAAACAGCTGCTTGCGCACGATGCCCTTCATGATGTCCTTCTCGTCAAAGCCGAGCTGCCGCAAGGTCTTGAAGCTTCTTTTTTCCTGCTCCGCTTCCGTCATTTGCTTGAAGTACAAAATGCTGCCCGTCGAAATGAGGAACACAAGCCCCAGAAATGCCGAGATAAACATCATGAGACCGAGCGAATGAAGCGCAGCTTCGTATTGCGAATGAAAATCGGGTTCGAAGTCGTCCTCCGACACGTATTTGGCGTAAAGGGCCGATGCCTTGGCACGCTCCGCTTTGCTCGGGACCTGGTACGTATCCAAGCGGACTTTTTCGTATCCGGGAGATCCCGGCATGCTCTTCTCAAGCTCCTGCACGGTCGCTTCCGAGGTCACCAGCTGAGCGCCGTAAACGCTGTAGTTCATGACGTATTGAATGACGAGGTCCGTCAGCCGGAGTTTTTCCGTTTCCCCATTTTTGCCTAGAACGATTTCTTTCGGAAACCCCATGCCTTCCTTGTCTTTTTTTCCTTCGAGATTCACCCGCGCATCGTACAGAACGGCCTCGCCTTTCGGCGGCACCTTCACCTTCATGCCTGCTTTCTGCAACTGCTCCGCCGGGAGAAAAAGCATCCCCTGAGCAGATTCTTCCGCTTTCCCTTTCGGATCGCTGATCCGCCCTTTTAGCCGGACCGCTTCGACCGGTTGATAATCGAACCGGATGCCTGCCTTCTCCAGCTCCGCGCCAAACGATTTGGCGTCCTTTTCTTTATTTTCGAACACAAAATCGTACGGCAGCGAGATACGGGTATCGCTTTCCGCCGAAAAATAAAGCGAGTAAGCCAGCGCCACCATCGTGAGCGTCATCGCCGACAGCACCGTGATCAAAGTCAGCGAGTTGGCGTTTGCCTTCATCCGGTGCATCAGCGGTGCGAGGGACAAGCTGTTCAGCAACCCGAGATGCCCGTCTTTTCTTTTCCGGAATTGGTAAAACAGCCAGCCGATCGTCACCCGGAACAGCAAGTACGTCCCCAGAATCGTCGAAAGCAGCACCAACAGCATGTTAAAAAACAGCATGTCGTTTACCATATGCCCCGACAGATCATAACCGTAAATGATCAGCGCAATGCCAAGCAGGGCAAGGAACGCGGCCGCGATCGTTTTCGGCTTTTTGGGATGGTCGCCTTGGCGTTCCGCGTTAAACAGCTCGAGCAGCGTGCTGCGGTATACCGTGAGCGTCATCTGGACCGACGTGAATATGATCAGCGCGGCAAAAACAATCACCGTCTGCAGCGCAGCAGTGGCCGAAAAAGCGATCCCGACGATGCCTTCGAAGCCCAGCAGCTTCATCAGAATGAGCAGGAACAGCCGCGATACGAGCGCGCCGCAGCCGATACCGAGCAGAAGGGCGCCCAAACCGAGCAGCATGTTTTCGATGATCAAAAACCGGGCCACGCCCATCTTCGACAGGCCGATCAGCTGGTACAGCCCGATTTCCTTGCTGCGCCGCTTCAGAAAGATGCTGTTGGCGTAGACGGTAAATACGGCGACGATGACGAGCAGCAAAATTCCCGCCACACGGAACGACGTCGCAAAATTCACGTCCGAGCCCATCCGCTCCACGACCGACGAATCATGCTGCAGCGTCGCAAAGACGAAGTACAAACTCATGCTGAAAATGAGCGCAAAAAAGTACAGGTAGTAATGTTTGATGTTTTTCCGAATGCTGCGGATGACCAGTTCAAATAACGTCAACGTTGTCCCCCCCAAGCACGGCCTGCACGTCCATGATTTCCTTGAAGAAGGACGGTCTCGTTTTGTCGCCGCGGTACAGCTCGGAATAGATTTGTCCGTCCTTCAGGAACACGACCCGGCTGCAGTAGCTGGACGCAACGGGATCATGCGTGACCATCACGATCGTTACGGCACGTTTTTTGTTGAGGTCTTCCATCGTTCCCAGCAAAGAGGAAGCCGATTTGGAATCCAAAGCGCCCGTCGGTTCATCCGCAAAAACCATCGATGGCCGGTGGATCAAAGCGCGGGCTGCGGACGTGCGCTGTTTTTGGCCGCCCGATATTTCATGGGGGTATTTGTTCGCCAGTTCCCGGATGCCGAGAATGTCGGCGATGATCTTGAATTCCTCTTCGGCCAGCCTTTTGTCCATTTTGCTCAGGGAAATCGGAAGCAGGATGTTTTCCTTCACGGTCAGCGTGTCAAGCAGGTTGTAATCCTGAAAAATGAACCCCAGCTTGTTCCGGCGAAACGCGGAAAGCTCCGAATCCTTCATTTTTGAAATGTCGGCGTCGTCGATCAGAATCGTTCCTTCCGTCGTGCGGTCGATCGTCGCGAGGACGTTCAGCAGGGTCGTTTTGCCGGAGCCGGAAGGCCCCATGATGCCCACGAATTCCCCTTCCATGACGCGAAGATCGATGCCTTTCAACACCTGCTGGGCGCTGCCTTTCGAGCCGTACGATTTGCGGACGTTCTGGGCGCGCAGCACCGTTTTCTGCGAATTTATATCATTCATAATGAACCTCCATGTTTTGCTGTATCCCCATTGTACTTTCGTTCACCGGGTGTTGTCGCACGTTTTGGATGACAAGCGGGCGGGGTTATGTGACAATGTCGTCACGTTGAGCGCGGCTGCTTTGGGCCGCCCTTTTTCCGCAACAATCGAACAGACCGGCCAATTCAAAAAAGCAGTCAGGAAAGCCCCGGCTGCTTGGTTGTTATCATTTATCATTATGAAAACAATCCGTCGTTCATATTCCGGCTCACGGAACGAATGCATTATGTCAGCATCCCTCTCCGAACCGACTCAAAATCGTTTTTAGCCGTAAAAATCATCCGCATCGCCGTTCCTTGGTTTTGTCCGGATGATGCTCCGAGCGTAATCCCGATTTTGGACGCGACGGTTTGCGCAAGATACAGCCCGATGCCCGTCGCCGCGTTTTGGATTCTGCCGTTCCCGCCGGTGAAGCCTTTATCGAAAATGCGCGGCAGGTCATGCGCCGGAATGCCCGGCCCCTCGTCTTTGATGACCAGCATCCCATTTCCGTTCTCCGTCACGCTTGTTGCGATCCGAATGATCCCGCCCTCCGGGCTGTATTTGACGGCGTTCGTCAACAATTGCCTGATGATAAACCGGCACCATTTCCGGTCGGTAACGACCTCCGCGTCTTCGCCTTCGAATTCGACCGCGATGTTTTTTTCCATGCACCAGGAAGCGAGGTCGCGCACCTCTTCCGCGGCAAGCCGCCGAACGGACGCCGGCTCCAGCACGTAATCCGACTCGAGGAAAGGAAGGCGCGCCATATGCAGCTGCCTGTCGATCAGCAAATGGATCCGCAGCCACTCGGCTTCGATCTTTTGCATTGCCGGATCGCTTCGATGAGCATCGATGGTGAGTTTCATCGCGGTCAGCGGCGCCTTCACTTCATGAATCCAGGACGCCGTAAAATCATTTTCGATCAGCTGCGCCTGCTTCACATCGGAAAGCTTTCGTCTGTAAAACAGATCGGCTGCACGCAGCGCCTCGCTTGTGGCTACATCCGGGAAAAAGACGGGCTCCGGCAAGGTTTCGATCCAGTCCTCAGTTATGTTTTCGCTTCGTGCCGCGAGCGCCGCCGCATATTTCGTTTCCGTTTTATAACGCCAAACCAAAAACACGGCAACGACGAACAGAAATAAGACGTTCAAATAGATCATGGAGCTTGCGTTAACCGCAATGCCGTGATCGAGCAGAATGAGTACGTCGGTCAAACCGAGCAGCGCCAGAAACAAAAAGATCCAGCTTTTTTTATAACCAACATAACGTAAAAACACGCCAACCATGCGCCCCCTTTACAACGTGACGGCCATGTAACCAAGCCCTTTTTTCGTAACGATCGCTTCTTCCAGCCCGAGCACCGCCAGCTTTTGGCGCAAGCGCGTCACATTGGCCGTGAGGGTATTGTCGTTGACGAAATGCTCGTCCTCCCACAGCTTCCGGATCAGGTCATGACGCGACACGATTTCATTGTTCGCCTGAACAAGGACGGCGAGTATGAAAAATTCGTTTTTCGTCAAATCGGCCTCCCGGCCGTCTCTGCGGATGGCGCCGCGCTTCATGTCGATCACCGCGCCGTTCCATTCGATCACGTCAGCCGCCTCTTCTCCGTAAGCGTACGTCCGGCGGAGAATCGCCTGGATTTTGGCCAGCAGCACGTCCATGTGAAAAGGCTTCTGGATGTAGTCGTCCGCGCCCATGTTCATCGCCATCACCATATCCATCGGATGATCCCGCGAAGACAGGAACAAGATCGGCACCTTCGATACGGCGCGAATTTCCCGGCACCAGTGAAAGCCGTCGTATTTCGGAAGCTGAATGTCCAAAATGACAAGATGAGGTTCAATCTGAATAAAGGAACGCATGACGTCATCAAACGAATCCGGTCCCGTGACGCGCAGAGACCATTTTTCCAACCGTTCCTTCAGAGCTTCAAAGATATGGGCATCGTCTTCGACGATAAAAATGTTCATATCCATCGGAATACCGTCCCCTTTCGTTACATGTATTGTAAATCATAGAGGGCGTGATTTGAAATACGAGGCAAGATAAAGGACCTTTCCTTAAATAGAAAAAGGCCCTCCAACGAGGACCCTATGGTACAATATGGATTGTACAACATTTCGGCTATAAGGGCGGTCGGCTAGTCTCCCATACGGGAGGTGATGCCTATGACAGCGTATGAAGCGATAAGCTTGATGCTTGCCTTCGGGACGTTAATCGTCGCGCTGCTTTCGTTTAATAAACGAAAATAGACCGCCCTAGGTAAGGATTCGGTCTATTTTCTGAATCAAGCTTACGGCCGACCGCTCTTTTAGCGGCTGTTGTGCTGAGGGATCGTGTTCCAGCACGGTCCCTTCTTTATTGTTATCTTAGCATATGGCGAAATATACCTCAAGGTACGCTTCGCCCCGCCAAACCATTCACCACGAACTTCACGCGGCTCCTTGCAATAACGTACTATTCCCTATCGGCTTCCGCGCTCTATAATGCAAGAAACCTACTCTTGAAGGAGCCTGAAAGCATGAACACCATGTCGTTTCTGTTATACTGTACCGTAGTCACCTTTACGCCCGGGCCTTCGAATATCGTCATTTTGGCTGCCGTGAATCAAGGCGGATTCAAGCCCACCTTAAAGTATATTGCCGGAGCCTCTCTGGCTTTTGTTCTGCTGATCGTCGCTTCGGTGACGGTAAACCGGGAATTGCTCGACGGCAATCCGGTATGGCTTGCAGGGCTCAGGCTTGCCGGAAGCATCTTCATCCTGTATCTGGCCTATAAGATCCTTCAAATGGATGTGTCCCAATCTGCAGCGAAGCAGGCCATATCGTTTATGTCCGGGTTTTGCACGCAGCCAAAGAAATGATGCGCAGCGACCTGCAGCACGTGCTTCGTCTGGATGAGATCAGCCTCTCCTTCGGGATGTCCAAATACCAATTCATCCGTGCTTTTAAAGCCAACACCGGCATCTCGCCCTACCAGTATTTCGTCAACTGCCGGTTAGAGCAGGCAAAGCAAATCATCGAACAGCAAAAGGACGTTTATCTGGCCGTAAGCAGCTGCGGTTTTGTGGACCTGGCCCATCTGAACCGGCATTTTAAACAGATGTACGGCACGACGGCTTTCGAATATTTGTCCTATGTCGAAGGTAAAATGTAACCGATCATTCCGCTTGGCTCTTCGACCTGTATCCGAAAAGGATGGCAGGCTGGAGAGCCTTTTCATTCATTCGGATATCAACTGCTTCTTGTCCAAATCCAGCCGGTATTGTATTTTCCCGATCGGGTCGCCGCCCGCTCCAGCAGGCGGATACACGACCAATTTGTCGTTTTCAACATGAGGAAACGGATTGATTTCGGAATAAACCAGCGTATGGAACACATGCCCATTGCTAACGATTTGCAGAGGAAAAGCCTTGCCGCTGCGTTGATCGACCGCAAACAAATATCCTTCCACCCCATGACCCGTTTTGTACTGCGGGGTAAGAACGTAAACATCCGCTTCTTTGAAACGAACCCTCTCGAAAGACAGCTTTTCGTCATCGGGCCGGGCAAACATCAATGCGGGCAGCTCCAGCAATACCCGGTTTTCTTTTCCCTGCCGATAAATAACGGAATAATCGCTTTGAAACGTTTTGTCGCCTTCCCGTCCGTAGTTGCTCGACACGACCAGATGCCCGAGCTCCTCCCACCCGTTCGAAATCATCACTAACGTTCCTTGCTCCGTGACCGTCTCGGCACGAACGGATGGAGTATCTTTCACCGAGTCGAGTTCGGTGGAAGCCGTAAGAATCGATTTCGGAAACTGGCTGGCGAGCTTGCTTGGGGTTTCCGCCCCGGATGAAACTTCGTCTTTTTCAATGGCTTGATCGGCGGGATTCGACGCGGAAAGACCCGTGGAGCGATTAAGCTCAACCGCCGCCTGAGGCGTGCAGCCTATTAACAGGCCAAACCATAAAAGAGATGCAGAAAATAAAACCTTCGTGTTCATATGAATTCTCCCGTTTTCGCTTACCATGCGTTTCCTTCATTGTACACGCCGATTCCATCCAAAAAGTTTATAAAATGTATTTCATTGTTTAAATTTCCGTCATCTAAGTTCTGAGCGCATACAACCCCGAAATAACCCGGTCGAGCCTCTCTTTAACCAGAATCGCCTCCGCATATCGGGCGGGAATGCCTTCATAACCGTAGTGGATACCGGCCAACCCGCCGGCGATGGCGCCGATCGTATCGGAATCGCCTCCCAAATTTGCCGCCTGCTGCACAACGCCCGCAAAATCCGGCGCATGGAGCAAAATATGCAGCACCCACCGGAAGGTATGGACCACGTAACCGCTCGGCGGGCAATCCGGCTGCGCTTCAATCACGCCTTCGTATTCGCTTCCCGCCGCCTCGGCCAATATCGCCGCTCTTAGGTTTTCGCCCTGCAAAAGACGCTCAGCGATTCGGTTGTACAGGATACAGGCTTCCGCGCACCTTGGATCGTAATGCGTCATCCGCGACTGCATGGTTGTCACTCGCTCCATGTCCGCCGGGTCGCTGTAGGCCAGCGCCGCCGGCAGGCATCGCATGAGGGATCCGTTTCCGCCGCTTTGCCCCATATCCATATGCGCAACAAAGGCCGCTTCGAACCAGTCCCCCTCGTATTTTTCAAACACGTGGCGGATAATGTTCCCGATGTCTTTGGGCCGAGCTTCATACCAGGCCATAAAACGGCGCCCGATGGCCTCCATCGGCTCCTTCGGATTTTCGAGAATCCCTTCCGCCACGCAAAGCGTCATCATCGTATCGTCGGTCACTTCCCCCGGTTCCAGGCTCCACACGCCCCCGCCGATGATCTCCGTCAAATAGCCGTGTTTCGCCTCGACCTCTTTTGCGCTCATAAATTCCGTCGTTCCACCTAGCGCGTCACCTACGGCCACGCCATACAGCCCGCCCTTAATGCGATCGAATAATTGATTTTCCATCCAGGCACCTCGTTTCCTGTTGACTTGAGAAAGAACTCCCAGCAAATGCTTATTTAGCTATGATTATACCAAAACAGGCCGCTTATGTCGGAGCATGCAGTTGGGAAGCCTAGTGCAAGCTCCGGTTAATGCACGGGGGCCATACTTTTCGGAAAATATTATAGATAAAGCAGCAACAGTTGGCATTTTTCCGACGTCTTTTAATATGGAGGTGTTTATCCATGAAGATTATGGTCGTTGTTGCCATTCTTTTGAATTTGTTCGTCTTTCAGTCCGTTAATCTGGGGCAACTTCCTTCAACAAACATAGGGATGGAATCCAAGAAAACGGATATGAAGGATTTTACGGCCCGCGTCACCGTTCCGAAGAAACTGAAAACGGGCAAGGCGTTTGCGGTAAAAGCCGATCTTCAAGTGAACACGGAACAAACGATGACGATGATGAGCAGGGAAAACATATTCGTATTTTTGATTAAAGATAGAAACGGAAAACAAATCAACTCTTTTGGGGTTCATGATGTAGGAAAGGTCCGGACGCTCTCCGGCAAGGAGACGATTTCAGAGGCATACCACTATAAAATAAAGGAACCGGGCGTCTATATGATTTCAGCAGTCGCGGAATTTAAAATAGATAAAGACGGAAGCATCAAGGGCTATAAAATAGAAGCCGATCCCCAAACGGTTGAGGTAACGGAATGACTTTAAAAAAAAATCTTAAACAAAACGGCAAAGGCAGCTCCAAAGTTTTCTTTGGAACTGCCTTATCATTTTCCGATGAACGGTATGGCGTAAAGGCTCCTGCCAGCATTGATTATTTCCGAGCCCGCGAGAGATGGGCCGCCAAGTAGGTTCCGGTGTGGGAACCTTTGGTGGCGGCGACTTCTTCCGGCGTGCCCTGAGCGATCAAGCGTCCTCCCTCTTCGCCGCCCTCCGGCCCGAAATCGGCCACCCAGTCCGATTCGGCAATAAGATCGAGATTGTGCTCGATCACGATCACCGTATTGCCGGCGTCTACCAATCGGTTCAGCAAGGAGCAAAGCTGGCGCACATCCCATGGATGGAGCCCCGTCGTCGGCTCATCCAACAAATAGAGGGTATGTCCCTGGTTTTTTTTGCCCAGTTCCTTCGCCAGTTTGATGCGCTGGGCTTCGCCGCCCGACAAGGTGGACGTCGGCTGTCCCAGCTGCAAATAGTCCAGCCCGACCTCGCACAGCAGCTTCAGCTTCCCGGCAATTTCCGGCTCCACGAAAACCGAAGCGTTCTCCCGGACCGTCCCGTCGAGAACGTCCGATATGCTGTAACCGTTGTACTTCACTTCGAGCACTTCATCCGTGAACCGTTTCCCCCGGCAGGCCGGGCATCGGACTTCCACGTCAGGCAAAAAATGCATTTCCAGCTGCAGCGTGCCCATGCCCTGGCATTTCTCGCATCTGCCGCCCGGGGTATTGAAGGAAAAATGCTTGGACGACAATTTTTTCTTCCTCGCTTCCGGAAGGCTGGCGAACAAGCTGCGGATCGGTGTAAATAGATCGGTGTATGTCGCGATGTTGGAACGCGATATTCGTCCGATGGGGGACTGGTCAACGGCTATGATTTTGTCGACATGCTCCAATCCGTCTATGCGCTCGTGTTTGCCTGGCATCACGTTCGTCCCGTGAAGACGCGCCCTGGCCGCAGGCTCCAATATATCGAAGAGGAGGGTGGATTTCCCGGATCCGGATACCCCCGTAACGGTGATCAGACAGCCCAGCGGAAATGCGACGGTCATATTTTTCAAATTATGGGCGGATGCGTTTCGTATCGTGATGCGTTCTTGATTTCCGGTGCGTCGTTGCCGTTCGGGGCGCCCCTGTTCCTCTTCGCGCAAAAATCGGCCGGTTACGGACTCGGGACTGGCTTTCAGCTGATCCAAGGTTCCGGAGCCGACAACCGTTCCTCCGTTTTTGCCGGAGCCCGGTCCGATGTCGATGATGTGGTCCGCCGCTCTCATCACCTCCGTATCATGCTCGATGACGAGCACGGTGTTCCCCAAATCGCGCAGCTGCTTCAATACGCTGACCAATTTGCCCGTATCCCGCGGGTGAAGCCCGGTGGTGGGTTCGTCGAGCACGTACAGGACACCGGTCAGGCCGGAACCGAGAAGCGAAGCAAGCCGGAGCCGCTGGGCTTCGCCGCCGGAAAGCGAGTTGGCCTGGCGGTCCAGCGTCAAATAATCCAGGCCGACATGGATCTGGCGGCGGATCCGTTCTGCCAGATCGTTCAAGATGGGCTCCAGGATCAGCCGGCCCGCCTCTGTAAGCTGCTCCTCCATCTTCTCAAGCCAGGCAAGAAGTTTGCGCAGAGAATAGGAGGCAACTTCGACGATGGACAAGCCACGGATGGTCACTTGCCGGCTTTCCTGCCGAAGCCGCGTTCCCTTGCAATGGGGGCAGGTTTGTTGAATGAAATAACGGTCCGTTTTGCCGGAAGATTGAAGTTCGCCGTCTTTCTCGCGATGTCTCCTTAACAGTTGGGTCACGATGCCTTCAAAATTGCCTTTTCCGACGGATTTTGGGGGCCGTATATCCGGAAAATGCGCCTTAAACTCCTCGCTGCCGGCTCCGTATAACAGAAAATCACGCGTGTTCGCGTCAAACCGCCGAATGGGCATGTTCGGCTCGAATGCAAAGCCGTAATGCTTGGCGGCGGCGGACAAAACATCCGAATAATAGTCGCGGACCCAATTTTCCCACATCAGGACGCCGCCTTCGGGAATGCTCTTGTCTTCGTTGAGCAGCTGCCTTATATCGACGGTGGTTATGATCCCAAGTCCGGTGCATGCCTCGCATGCTCCTTCGGGCTTGTTGAAGGAAAAATGGGCCATTTTCAATTTCGGCATTTGCGTTTTACAGTGGGGACATTTCACGCCGGGCGTTTTTGAATTCTGCTCTTCGAGCTCTTCCTGGTCCATATCCATGATGACCGGATCGCTTTCAAAATCGGGGGGAACCGTCTTGCCGCATGTCGGACAAACGCGAACGCCAAGCTTGGCATAGAGGACGCGCAAGTAGGTGTATACCTCGGTAACCGTGCCGACCGTCGACCGGGGATTCCGGTTTGAACGGTGCTGGCTGACGCTGATGGACGGGGACAGGCCGCGAATGGAATCCACCCGCGGTTTGCTGATGAAGTCCGTCACCATCCCCATGGACTCCATATATTGTCTTTGGCATTCCTTTTGCAGCGTATCCATCGCAAGGGATGACTTTCCCGAACCCGAAAGTCCGGTTAACACGATCAGCTTGCGTTTGGGAATCCGCAGGGAGATGTTTTTTAAATTATGCTCCCTCGCGCCTCGGATTTCGATATATTCGTTCATGGCTGTTTCCCTCATTTCACCTCAACTGACTTTACCATCAGTATAAACCTCAATTATGACATAAGTTGACGTAGTTGAGAGATGAGGGATACGTTAGTCCAAGCCGTCCTTCCTCTTTGATAGTCTAGAGTTAAGAAAGGGGCAGCGCTTCCTCCCATCCCTCCCCAAGCATCTCATTCGCTATGATGATAAAGTCCTCCTGACTGACCTCCAGTTGCCCGAACCTAAATGAATACCCCCAGCCAACTTGTCCTTTGGTGAAGCTCAGCTTGTCCAACAAACCGGCAATTTTCACGCTGCGGCAAGGGAAATAACGTATATTCCGGCGATATGGGACAAAATCCTCCCTCATTTTAAAGGGATAGACCTCATCGTCCACGACCTGACCGATCGCCGTAAAAGATTGCAGCGCTTGACCGCCTTTCATTTCCGTCCGCGGCGAATAGTAAATGAGCCAATCCCCTTGTCGCATTCTGCGGAGCGGAGCGGCTTTGCCGTGGCAAAGCTGCGCGAAACCGCCTTCCTCTCCATTTCTGACATGAGCTTCGGAAACGACGCCAATCCAATAACGCCGCTGTTTTTGGTTTTGACTCGGCATATTTGCAACGTTGGTTTCACGCATGAAATGCACCTCCAAATATTGAACGCGTGGCATCGCTGGATGCGGATCCGTTTACCATGACCACTTTTCGTTTGATGGTCTAATGATAAAAAAACGCTACTGACAGCAGTATGTCAGTAGCATTTTTTGACGATGCGCCACAATCCGATAGCGGCGATTTTGTCCGGCAAGCGCGCATATATGCTAAAAATTGCCTTTGCCGCAAACGGCGGAGGCTCTCAAGGCCGCAAGGCTCACTTTTGCAAAACATCAGCCGTGTTCACCGCAAAGTTTTTAATGCGCCGCTCCAAGCAATCGTTTGATCCAGCATCGCGTTCACATTTTGAAGATGCAATTCGGCCGGTTTGAATGTTCTGAAGTTTTCGAAATCCGCATACAGCGATAAGGTCGGATGCACGCGAACGTCCGCAACCAGCAATTCGCCCAGGATTCCCCGCAAATGCTCGGCCGCGCGGGCTCCGCCCGTCGAACCGTAGCTGACGATCCCCGCCGCCTTATTGTTCCATTCGTCACGTGCGGAATCCAGCGCATTTTTTAAGGCTCCCGTAATGCTGTGATTGTACTCTTGAACAATGAAAACAAAACCATCCAAGCGGGAAAGCTTCTCCGACCACGCCGCCAATCCGGGTTCGTTGCCGGTCCCCTCTCCATAAAACGGCAAGTTGTAGTCTGCGATGTCTACGATTTCATAATTCGCGTCTCCCCGTTGATCCCCGATTTCCTTCACCCAATTTCCGACTTGCGGACTTAAACGCCCTTGGCGCGTGCTTCCTAAAATGATGCCGATGTTTAACTTTTCCATGTTATATCCTCCTCTATTTTACGATCGCCAACTTTAATAGCTGGTCGTTTTTCAGGTTAATTCGCGGGGTTACTCCGCCATTCGGACGATGATCCGCCCTCTCCCGTGCCCGGTTTGGCAGAGCTCGTGGGCCTGCCGAAGGTCTTGAAGCGGAAATTCCTTCCCAATCGTCGCTTTCGCTTTTCCTTCCGCCATCAACCGGGCAATCTCTTGAAACACCTCATTGGGCGCAAGTTCATTGCTGAATCGCGCATGAATGCCCAGTTCCTCGGCTTTCTTTTCGGAAGGGACGTCGACAAGCGAGAGAAGCGTTCCTCCGCGTTTTAAAACCGACCATGAACGTTCGAGCGTTTCTCCCCCGACAGCGTCAAGCACCAAATCGATGTCTTGAACGACCTCTTCGAACGACGTCGTTTTGTAATCGATCACGGTATCCGCGCCAAGCGACTTCACATCGTCTACGTTGGCCGTCGAACACGTTCCGATCACCTCGGCGCCTTTCCATTTGGCAAATTGAACCGCAAACGAGCCGACGCCTCCTGTGGCGGCATGAACCAACACGCGTTGTCCCGGTTCCAGGCCGCCATGGGCAAAAAGCGCCATCCATGCCGTCGTGCCCCCGCCCGATATCGCAGCTGCTTCGGCAAAAGAAAGCTGCTCTGGTTTATGGGCGATCGTTTTCACGGTCGTTGTCACATACTCCGCGCATGCTCCATGACTGGCTCGGCCGAAAACGGCCTGCCCTTTCTCGAATCCTTTTACGTTCGATTCTTCGACGACTCCGGCCACAGCCGATCCCGGAATAAAGGGAATCTGCAGCGGAACGTGTTTTTGCATCAACCCTTGGCGGTAAGCCCAGTCGACGGGCAATACGCCCACGGCGTGCACGCGAATCAATATCTCGTCGGACGACGGCGTCGGAACCGGTATCCGTTCAAGCGTTAAAACCTCGGGCCCTCCATATCGATGAACACGGACGGCTTGCATCATGGGTCTGGTCATCTGAATCTCCTTTACATTCATCGTCATATTTCAACCTAGCTTGCCTTGGCGCGTTTTTTCGGGTCTGGACGGAAGGAAGCTTGGACGCTTTTGGCACCGAACAGAACGAAATATAACGCAAGCGCCAAAAGAGAAACGCAGGCAAGTATAAAAAAGGCATTGCTATACGCGGCAGCCTGCTCATAGATTTGCCAAGGATTCAACCGAACGGATGCCAAAGCATCGAGTACCTTGCCGATCAAAGCGGTGGAAGCCGCTCCCGCCATAAACGTCATCATCGTATAAAAACCCATCCCGATCCCTGCCTGTTCCTTCGACAAGGTGCGGGATACGTTATTGGACATCGCCACTTGAATGAAGGTCTGCCCTATGTTCGCCAAGGCCAAAACGATCCACAGCCACGACGGAGACATCCCCGACAACGTCGATAAAACGCAAAAGCTCATGAACAAAGGAATGGCCGCCGCATAAAAAAGAAAGGAATTCCCCTTCCGGTCGGCCAGTTTGCCGGCCGCCCTCCCTAACAGCGCGGCAGCAACCGCCCCCGGGAACAGAACAAAGCCAATATACGCGGAAGAGACATGGTTTACGTTGGAAAGCAGCTGCGGCGCGATAAACGGCACTCCCGCACCCAAACCGGCGGCCAGCAAGGCAACGAGAACGGCTAGCGAATAATTTTTACTTCGAAACAACGAGGGCTCGATAAAGGGTTCGGCAGCAAACCGGATGCGAAGGAGCAATAAAACGAATGAAAGCAGGCCGACCGGCAGGAAAATGAGCGAACGGGTAAGCGACAAAAGCACGCAAGCGACCGTACCCGCAAGAAGAACGCCGCCGATCACATCGAGCTTGCTTGCCGTTTTGATCGGTTGATCGTCCAAATGTTTTCGGAAAAAAGGCAGCGTCAGCCAGATCAGGAACGAAAAACAGAACAGCAAACGCCAATGCAGCATGCCTGCCACCAAACCGGCCGCAATGGGGCTCAACGCATTCCCGAGCGCTAACCCGCTGACCAACGTGCCTATTGCGCGGCCGCGCTTTTCGGAAGTAAAATACTTTACCGGGATCAGCATCGAGATGGAGGGAATCACGGCGGCTCCTGCCGCCTGCAGCATTCGCCCGGCAACCAGCATCCCATATTGCGTCGCTGCGAGCCCTGCAAGCGAACCTAGAGACATCAGAATCAATCCGAATGTCAGCACATTTTTCAATCGATATCGATCCGCCAATTTGCCATACGTGACCGTTCCGATCGCATACACGATGCCGTATCCGGTCGTCATCCAGCTGACGTTCGAGGCGGAGAGGGAAAATTCTTCGCTAATCGAAGGAAGGGCCACATTAAAGATCGTTGCATTCATCACGGATATGATCAGCGTAAAAAACATGATTCGAAGCAGTTTTTCCGCCGTTTTTTCCGTTTTCTTCAAAGAGGCATCCACTTGTACCACCCCCTCCCTCATGGACATGTCAAACATTTAAACCTGGATCGATCTATCAAATTTGACGCCGCGTCTGCCTTTGTTTCCCATTGTATGATTGCGATAAAATAAATGAAAATATATATTTATTTATGTAATGATATACTCGAGTATATGGATAGGAGGGATACACGTGGAATTGCTGCAGCTGAAATATTTTCAAACGGTCGCCCGGCTGCAACATATGACCAAAGCTGCCGAAGAGCTTCATATTGCTCAGCCGGCCCTCAGCAAAACGATCTCTCGTTTGGAACAGGACGTAGGCGTGCCTCTTTTTGATCGCCAGAACCGGCAAATTCGGCTGAACCAATTCGGCAAAATCTTTTTGGAGCATGTAGAGTCGGCCCTCTTATCGTTGGAAGAAGGGAAACGCCAAGTGTTGGAGCAAGCCGGGCTGGAACGCGGGCGCCTGTTTTTGGCGACAACCAATCACAAATGCGACGCCGAAGTGATCGGTTCGTTTTTATCGATGTACCCCAACATTAACCTTCGCCTGACGCAAATTCCGACGGAAGAAGAGAAATTGGATCTCCTTCTTAACGGGGAAGCGGATTTTTGCATTACCTCCCGTGGAACATGAGGAAGTCGACAGCATGCCGTTTCTGACGGAGGAAATCTTTTTGGCCGTACCTCCCGACCATCGCTTCGCCGATCGGCAAAGCATTGACTTGATCGAAGCGGCGGCGGAGCCTTTCATCAGTTTGAAGGAAGGAAACAGCTTCCGGGAATTAACGAACGGCTTTTGCAGGGAAGCGGGGTTTGAACCTGCGACGATATGCGCCGTGGACGAATTCGCGGTCATTAGCAACTTTGTGCAAAACGGAATGGGCGTTGGTTTTTTGACGGAAACAGCAAAAGAGAAAGACCCTTCCTTAACGTTAATTCCTATTCATCAACCCTATTGCCGGCGTTCTTTTCGGTTAATTTGGCTGAAAAAGCGCTATTTGTCGCAAGCGGCGCTGACTTTTCGCGATTTTCTTCTTCAGTATTACAGAGACTTAAACTAGCCTCAGTGACGGTATTGGCGAAATCTAATCGATTCCTTGCCGCCGTCAATCTTCCTCTACGCTAACCCGAGCAATGAGAAACGGCAGCCTGTGAGCCTTCTTCACCCCAACAGGCTTTTGTCGGCACTTTGAATGATAATTTGTTTTGCTTAGGAAACGCATATCCTTTATGTTTAACCTATAGGGAGTTTCAGAAAAACATGAGATGAGGTCGGGAACAAAAGATGGCGGGACAAACGGAAGCCAAATCACATGCCGAAACGCAAGCAAAAGGCAGGCGGAAAGGTACGATTCTCGAAATTCTCGGGGCGTCGACGAAACTCGGATTGACGTCGTTTGGCGGGCCGATCGCCCATTTGGGCTATTTTCGCGACGAATACGTCAACCGCCGAAAATGGCTGGACGAAAAAAGTTATGCCGACCTGGTCGCCTTGTGCCAGTTCCTTCCGGGACCGGCCAGCAGCCAGGTCGGGATCGCCATCGGCATGATGCGCGGCGGGTTGCTCGGCGGGATCGCGTCCTGGATCGGTTTTACGCTGCCCTCCGCCCTCGCTTTAATGCTCTTCGCTTACCTGCTTCACCATGTCGATGTCAGCAGCGCCGGGTGGCTGCACGGACTGATGATCGCTGCCGTGGCCGTCGTCGCGCAAGCGGTCTGGGGGATGGCCCGGAGCCTGGCACCCGACCGGACGCGGGGCACGATTGCCCTCTTAACCGCGATCATCACTTTATTATGGCCTTCCGCCTACGGCCAGCTGATACTCATTGCCGCCGCGGGGTTGTTCGGCCGATGGTTTTTGACCGCATCCGCCGTTCCGGAAACGCCTCGTCTGGGCATATCGATCCGCAGGCGTACGGCGGTTGCCGCCTGGGTCGTGTTTGTCGGCCTGCTGCTGGGATTGCCGCTGCTGCGGTCCGTCTCCCCTTCCCAAGGCTTGGCATTGTTCGATACCTTTTTCCGCGTCGGTTCGCTGGTTTTCGGCGGCGGCCATGTCGTGCTTCCGATGCTCCAAGCCGAGGTGGTTCCCGCTGGCTGGGTCACGGAAGCCCAGTTTCTTGCCGGATACGGGGCGGCTCAAGCGATCCCGGGTCCCTTGTTCACCTTCTCCGCTTATTTGGGAACCGTCATGAACGGCTGGGCCGGAGCGGGCATCGCCTTAATCGCGATGTTCCTTCCTTCTTTTCTGCTGGTTACGGGCGCGTTGCCGTTTTGGGATGCGATTCGCCGCCGCCCCGATTTTCAGTCGGTCTTCAAAGGGATCAACGCCGCCGTCGTCGGCATTTTGCTGGCCGCCCTCTATAATCCGGTGTGGACGAAAGCCGTTTATACGCCTTATGACTTTTGCCTTGCGATCGCCGCATTGGGTTTGCTGATGTTATGGAAGCTTCCCCCATGGGCCGTCGTGTTGTTTTGCGCAGCCGGAGGCTCCTTGCTTTCCGCGTTAACCTGAGACCTTTTTTACGCATATTCGCAACATCTTCCCCACTTTATTTCCACAAAAAAATGCCCCCTTGGAAGGCACGGATTCCTTAAAGGGCTCCGAAGCCAATTCCAAGAGGGCACTCATGATCACTGCACCCGGTTTTTCTAGATCAATTTCCGTCTGTACCACTTCTCGCCCCTGAAGCGCCACCAGAAAATCGCGCCGCGCACGCCCCATTCGGTGACCATCGCCACCCAGACGCCCATGATGCCGAATTTCAGCGGGATGGCAAGCACATAACCCAAAATGACGCGCAGCACCCACATCGACAGCAGCGACGTGATCGAGGTGAAGTTCGAATCCCCGGCCGCGCGCAGCGCCGACGGCATGATGAAGCTGGTCGACCAGAAAATCGGCTGCGTAATCGCGATGAGAAGCGTAAGTTTAAAGATGTCCGGAATAATCTCGGCCGGCGGCGAAAACAAATGCACGATAAACGGGAACAACGGCAAAATGACCGCCGCGATCACGACAAAAAATACCGTCGACAGCCCGATAAAGGACTTGATGAATTTCCGGGCGTCCGGAATGTTGCCGTTCCCGATGCACTGGCCGACCACCGTCACGACGGCGATGCTGAGCGCGCTGCCCCCGATCTGGAACAGGAGCGAGATCGAGCCGCCAATCGCGTTGACCGTAATCGCCAGCGTGCCGAGCTGCACGATAAACGTCTGCGTCAGCAGCTTGCCGCCGTTAAAAAACATCTGCTCCGCGGCAAACGGGATGCCGATGATCATGATCTTTTTCAGCAGCGAAAAATCGATCTTCAGCGCATCCTTGAGGCGATAGCGAAGCGTATGGTTCATTCGGATCAAATAAAACAGCGAAATGCCCATGCCGAGCACCCTCGCTATAATCAGCGAAATAATGAGTCCCATGATGCCCATATCGAGCACGGTAATAAACAAAATGTTCAGCAGCAGGTACGACAGATTCAAAATCAGGGACAACCCAAGGCAAGCTTTCGTCTCCGCCACGCCTCGGAGCGCTCCCGTCACGGCTTGGAACACCGCGATAAACGGGTACGAAAGGCAGCTTCCGATCAGATACAGCCTCGCATTTTGGAAGACGTCGGCTTCCGCCTGCCCGAACAGCAAATTCAGCAAAGGGGTGTGAAAAGCGATCACGAGCACGCACAGCAGGATCGATATGAACGCCACCGCCGAAATGGCCTGCGCGGCCGTTTTCGACACCATGCTGTCGTTCCCGCTGCCCTTGTACTGCGCCACGATGACGGTCCCGCCCGTCGCGACGGCAATAAAGACGTTCACGAGGAAAATGTTCAGCGAATCCACCATGCTGACCGCGCTTACGGCCGCAACCCCGGAGGAGGCGATCATCGCCGTGTTCAACAAACTCATTAAAATAATAAAAGCTTGATCCACAAATATCGGGATAATAATCGCGATAATTTGCCTGTAATCAAGCTTGCTTCCGGTAAAATACTTATTCAGGAACACATTCGTTTTTTGTTTGTAATATGGAGCCGGCGTACCCAAAATGTCATCTCTTCTTCCGTGTAGTTTAAAGCGTTCACCGTATTATAGCACGGTTTGGGCGGAATGGATGTGACGGATTCATTTTTTCCGAAAAAATGATCCCGGCGCATGCTCGCGGTTGTCTACAAACGCCCTTTTTTTAAACTGCGGCGAAGATGATGATACACCTCATGCGGATACAGCCGGAACGTTTCCTGCATGGCGACGCAGGCGGAAATGATGATGTCCGTGCCCTCCGAGTCGATTTCAAAACCGATGCCGCGGGAAGCCAAATAGCGGTAGATCTCTTCTTTTTTCCCCGCACACTCCGGATCGCCCTGCCTGCAGCGCTCAATCCGGTCAAAGACCGCCCGTTTGCAGCCGAGCTGTCCATTTTCCCCGAGTTCGTCTTCGATGTGGGCAACCCGCTCGGGAGCAGCGAATAAACATTCAAACATCGCATCGAAAAACTTGGGGTTTCTGCGGCAGCTTTTCTCCTCTGCGGAAAACTCCAGCCCCATGAAAAAGGACTCGACCTCGCTTTGGAACGTATCCAATAGCGGAAAACGCGAAGCGTACCCGAGGCTTTCCACCAAATTCACGTAATACCACTTCTGCTTGTCGTAGCCCCGTTTGAATTTATTCCATACCTCATCGCCAAGGACAGCAAAATCCCTGCGGACGGAGCGCAAATTATGCAGTTTGTCCGCGCAGGACAGCTGCCTGGTGGACAGGTCGGCGCTTTTCAAAAATTCAAGCGTATGTTCCTTGCGTTCTTCCCAAGACAAGCTTTTATCCGGTTCCGAAGCGCCTTGCACCAGCCGCAGCACCTCCTCGCCGAACCGGCTGCGGAGGTCTTCGTCCGTCGTATCGGTATCCTCGAGCGTATCGTGAAGCAGGCCGGCCATGACGACCTCCTCTTTGCATTTGGCCTCAAGCAGGATCATGGCGACGCCGAAAGGATGGCTGATATAAGGAATTTCGCTGCCTTTTCTGAACTGGTGCCGATGGGCGTATGCCGCAAATTCGATGGCGCAGTCGATTCGATTCATTCGTTTTCACATCCTTTGGGAGTATTTAAACACGGCCTAAAGGTAACGAATCATGCGTCGTTATCCGATCGATTACCGTTATTATGAACGAACCGGTTCAGGAAGTCGATCTCTATTTTGGACATCGCTTCGCTTATTGCCTTTTTGCCCTTTTTTCGGATGTTTTAATACTATATTTCGGATTTTGCTCCATGGTTCTTTCCAACGAAAAAAGCCGCCGAATAGGCGACTTGCTAAGGAGTATGCGCGTCAAATTCCGGGATTCAGCGTATCCAAATAATGCGGATTGTACAT
Organism: Paenibacillus sp. USDA918EY; assembly: GCF_009870825.1. Taxonomy (GTDB): domain Bacteria; phylum Bacillota; class Bacilli; order Paenibacillales; family Paenibacillaceae; genus Paenibacillus_AQ; species Paenibacillus_AQ albilobatus. Next base: position 64,424 of record NZ_WTWY01000010.1, read on the forward strand.
GATCCCCAGAACGTTGCCGAACGGATCCGTCACCGAAGCCGTAACAAACCCTTGCCCACTTTTCATTTTTCGTTCCTCCCAAAATTCATTTGATATCGTCCTCTAGGGATAGGATAACGAAACATGACTGACGCCTCTATGTCAGCGTTTATGTTTGCCCGCTCAAGAAACCGGCGTAATCGTCGGCGTCCTTGGTCCGCTCCGCAAAGCGCGGGTTAACTGCAAAGTCGCCAGATAGGCGATGAGCGAGATAAGCAGCGAGCCGAACAAGGCGGCGGTTTGCCCCCATTCCATGCGCTCCAAAAAACGGTGGGAGGCAAGGCCCGTAAACGTCAATACGATTCCGCCCGCTCCGGCCTTGAGCAAAACGCGAAAATCGAAATAAAAACCGATCGTTTGCGCCACGGCAAAAAAATTCAGCACCGTCTGCAGCAAAATGCCGAGCCCGAAGGCGATGGCCACCCCGTTGATCCCGACGTTGGAGCCAAGCACGAAAATGAGGCTGATCTCGAAAATGTTCGTCATGATATGGTTCCACATCACGGTCGACGCTTTGCCCAGACCAAGCAAAATGGCCTTCAGCGGCGCCTCGAAATAATGAAGGAAAAACAGCGGCGCCAACAGCTTGAGCAGCACGCCCGCTTCCGGCGAATGATAAACGATCGTCGTCAGCGGCACCGCCCACAAATACAAAATAACGGTGCAGGGCACCCCGACCAGAAGTCCGGTGCGCATGGCCATGTCCATGCGGCTGTGCACCAGCCGGCTGTTGTTGTCCACGCTCGCTTCGCTGATCGCCGGGATGAGCGCCGTCGACAGCGATTGGGTGAAAAAGCCGGGAAGGAACAGCAGCGGAATGGCGTAACCGGCCAGCATGCCGAATTGCTTCGTCGCCATCTCGACGCCGACGCCGAACAACACCAGGCTTTTTGTAATGACAAGCGGGAGAAACGCATGGTACAAGGAATGGATGAAGCCGCTGCCCGTCATCGGGAGGCCGATGCGCAGCAGGTCTCTGAGCGTGCGGTCCCCTTTGTGCGATGTTTTGGGGAGAAGCGCGTGCGTCTCTTTCGGTTTCCCCCGGTTGGCCCATTTGAACACCGAAAACAGATAAAGCAGTCCCGCGCCTTCCCCGATGACGGAAGCGGCCATCGCCCCTGCGGCGGCATACGCGATGCCGTAAGGAAGCAGCAGTTTGACGACGCCGATAATGACGATGATTTGCGCCAAATTTTCGATGATGTCGGATAAGGCGAGCGGGTTCATGTTTTGCCTGCCGCGAAAATAACCCTTCAGCACCGCGGACATGGCGATGATCGGAATGATCGGCGTGATGGCAACCATCGCATAATACGCCCGCTGATCGGCCAACACGATCGAAGCGATCCATTTCGAGCCGAATAGCGCAAACGCGGTCAATACGACGCTCAGGGTGCCCGTAATGGACAGGGATACGGCGAGAATCCGTTTGATCCGCGCTTCATCCCCTTTGGCCTCCGCCTCCGATACGAGCTTCGAAATCGCCACCGGAAGCCCAAGCTCCGTCATCGTAATAAACAGCGGAAGCAGCGGATGGGCGATCATCAGCAGCCCGACCCCTTCCGCCCCCAAAAAACGCGCAAGCAAAATGCCGTTCACGAAACCAAGCCCTTTGGTAAAAAACGACGATACGGTCAAAATAAACGTCCCGCGGATAAAGCTTTGCTTTTTTAGTCCCATTGGTCGCATCCCCACCTACTGTTTGTCCTGTTCTCTTTTTTAAATTTATTCGGACAGGGGGCAATACATGCGAGAAAAGTGCGGAGAAAAGAGCGATAGACCGAAACCCTTGCATTTGTGCGTTTTTCGCGTCCCTTTTACCCACCCCGTTTCATTCTTCCGGCATACGATAATCCATATAATAGATAGATGGAGATGAGCAAATGACAACCCCAATTGATGTGTTGATTCCAGCGATTGAGAAAGATCTGGCTACACTCCCCCATGTTATTGACGCAGTAAGAAAATATGTGAAGCACCCGATCCGGGAAATCATGATTGTAGCTCCGCGGAAGCAAAGAATTCTTGATCTTTGCGCGAAAAAAGGATGCAGATTCGTTCATGAGGATACCGTTCTGCCTATAACGAAGAAAAACATCCATTATCAATCCAAAACATGGGACCGGTCCGGATGGCTTTATCAGCAACTGCTTAAGCTGGGCGGCAATACTTTGGGCTCATCGGAGCACTATTTGGTCATCGATGCCGATACCGTGCTTATTCGTCCGCATGTTTTCAAGGTGGGCAACAAAACCGTATTTTATTGCAGAAACTGGAGCCAGGACGAATACTTCAAGACGTATAAAAAATTGATGGGAAAAAGCCGCTCCTCCCGCTCCTCCTTCGTGACCCATTACATGCTGTTCAACAAATCAAAAGTAAAGCAGCTGAAACGGGCGATTGAATCCAAACATCACAGCAGCTGGTATTCGGCGATCATGAAAAGCATGAATAAATCCAAGCAGTTCGCTTTTTCGGAATTTGAAACGTATGGGAACTTCCTGCACTCGTCTGAGCCTGAAAAGATGATCTTAAAGCCTGCCAATAATAAAAGCTTGCATTCGAGTTTTTCGCAATTATCGCCTTCCAAGCTGTCTTCCCTGGCCAAGTCATACCGCTCCATTTCTTTTCACCAACGCAAAGCGTATCGCAAATCTGCGAAGAAGGCAGCCAAATGACACCCTATCATGTCGTCTGGAAGGGCCCCGTACACAAAGTAAGCGGGCTTGGCCGTGCCAGCAAAGCGTATGCGCAAGCACTCAAGCGGCAGGGAGTGGCCGTTAGCATCGGAGCGTCAAACCACCGCAAAAACGGCGTCCAAGGCAAAAAAGTGCTGATTTATCACCGCATTCCCAGCAGCATTCATTGGGAAAAGGAGCGCAGGGAACATGATTTCATTATTTTGAATACCGTTTGGGAAACAAGCAGGACCCCCAAGGGCTGGCTTCCCCATATGAACAAATTTGACGCGGTTTTCGTACCCTCCCGGCACAATAAAAAGGCGCTTAGGAACAGCGGCGTGAAAGTCCCGATTTATGTCGTTCCCCATGGCGTAAACGTCAGGGAGTTTCATCCAAACAACAAGAAGATGTCTTTACCGGGTGCCGAAGGCAAGTTTACGTTCGTGTCCGTATTTGGCTTTCAGCATCGCAAAAATCCGGAAGGCCTCTTAAGGGCATACTGGGAAGAGTTTTCCTCTAAAGATAACGTCATGCTTGTGATCAAAACGAACGGATATGCGGCGCATGAGGACGAAAAATGGATTCAGCAAAAAATAGCGCAATACAAAAAAAGATTGGGTATTCGAAAAGATACCGCCCCCGTCGTTATTATCGGCCGCCAGCTCAGCGAAAACCGGCTGAAAGGGTTGTATACGCTCGGCGACGTTTTCGTCCTCCCCACCCGTGGCGAGGGGGTTGGACTGCCTTTTCTGGAAGCGCTGGCGAGCGGCGTACCGGTCATCACGACGAGTTGGGGCGGGCAAATGGATTTCCTTACACTCAGCAACTCATTTTTCGTTCCGTATCAGCTGCGGAGCCCGTCAAGCAGCATGAACAGAGCCATCTCGAAAAAATTCAGCAACCTGTTTGCGCAAAAGGGACAATTATGGGCGGAACCGGATCTAAGCAGCTTGAAAAAAATCATGAGGAAAGCGTACCAAAATCCCGGGCTTTGCAAACAAAAGGGAAGCCAGGGCAGAAAGGATATGCTTCAATTATCCTGGGATCGGGCCGGAGCGCTCATGAAGCATGCGATTGAAGAAGTCATTCGATCCAAGAAATAGAATGGAGGGTGATGTTCCCCAAGAAGGAGGAATCAGCTTGCGTATTGTACTATTATGCGGAGGATCCGGAAAAAGGTTATGGCCTTTATCCAACGAGATTCGCTCCAAGGTGTTTCTTAGGCTTTTGAAATCCGAAGCCGGGGTCAGAGAATCGATGATCGAACGGATATGCCGGCAATTGGATGAGGCGGGGTTGCTTGAATCCACGTGTATCGTCACCCACCACAGTCAAGTGGAAATTACGCGCAACTACGTTGGCGAGCATATTCCGATTCTGGCTGAACCTTATAAAAGAGGAACTTTCACTGCCATCGCTTATGCCGTAAGTTATCTTCGCGAGAAGCTGCAAGCAGATCCGAATGAGACGGTTTGTGTTCTTCCGGTAGACACTTTTGCAGATACCGCGTTTTTCCGGCTGCTTCTTCGCTTTCCCGATGTTCTTTTGCATTCTAAAGCAAATCTCGCTCTCCTCGGAACAACACCTACCCACCCTTCCGATCAGCTAGGTTATATCGTTCCGGTTCTGCCCAAGGGGAATGACGGATATTCTTTCATTCACCAATTCATAGAAAAACCAGATATGCAAACCGCCTCTCGCTTAATCGAGCATCACGCGATGTGGAACTGCGGCGTATTTGCATTCCCCTTGAAGTTCATGCTCGCATATTTAAAGGACAAGGGGCATCCGACCCAAGTTGAGCATTGGCTGGCTCATTACGAACATCTGGCAAATACCAGTTTCGACCGGGAAGTCGTGGAGCACACCCTGCCTGCCGTTGTCATGGGATATGACGGCTATTGGAATGATCTGGGGAGTTGGACGGCGCTAAGCAGTCATTTCGAAGATAAAGCGATCGGATCCGGGGGGATTTCGGACGACTCCTCGAATACCCATCTCATTAACGAACTTCCTTATCCCATCGAAATTATCGGCGTCTCTGATCTCATCGTTGCGGCAAGCTCTGACGGCATCCTGATCGCTAATAAGGATAAAGCCAATCAGATTAAGGAAAAGCTCGAGCACGTGCCGCAGGTTCCCATGTATGAAGAAAAAAGATGGGGCTCCTGTCGGGTTCTGAATCATGGGACAGATGAAACGGGAAATGAAGCCATGATCAAACAGGTAAAACTCATCCAAGGAAAATATACGAGCTATCATCGGCATCGCAAACGGCAAGAAATCGTGGTAATTGTAACGGGCAGCGCGGAGATTCTAATGGAAGGCAGAATTTATAAGGTGCAGGCGGGCGATGTTTTACAGATCCCGGCCGGCTTCAAGCATGGGATCAAGGCGGTGACAGATCTTGAGCTGATGGAGGTTCTGTTGGGCAAGAATCTCGCTCAGGAGGATGTTATTCGTGTTGCGATGGAGTGGTAGGAAGGAGTTGCGGCAATCCATGATGTTCTCTCGAACCGCCTTGGCGTGGCGAGAGGAGTACTTTTTGCGTTGAGAGACGCTACGGATACGAATCATTCCTCCCATCGCTCTTGCTCTCCAATTTCCTGAATGGTTTTCGTTAGTGGAAGAAATTGGATCACAAAGGCGAACGCTTCCGCTTGTTCGGAAACGCTTCGTCCCCTCCGCTGCTTCGTGCATATGCATCCAAAAAACAGAACAACAAGAAACCGCTCTTTGTTAGCCGCCCCTAAGATCTTTAGGGACGGCCTCTTTTTTTGATCACTATAGCAGACTCTTACTTTTTACTGGCCAGGTACTCGTCCAACTGACGCTGCACCTCGGCTACATATTCATCGATGCCTGCCTTCTTCAGCTTCTGAATGGCCTTAGGATACCCCGTTTCAAAGTCCACAAAACCGGAACGGATGGCAGCCAAGTCCTTGCCCGTAACCTCTTTCAGGGCCGTTTCGATCGATTTGACTTTCTCGTTATTGAATCGGAAGCCGAGTGAAGCGGATCGGATCGCCTGGTCGTCCCAGCTCTTATATTTATCGATGGACTCTTGCGATACATCCGGCCCGAACATTTGGTAATTTTGGTTTCTGAACATCCATTCATAGAAAAATTCGTTAGGAGTCAGTTTATTGATTCTTCCATCCACAATTTCGTAGTCTTTGCCTTCGACGCCGTAGAGAGCAAACAAATAATTTTCCTTGGATTTATAAATCCAGTTAATGAACTTCATAGCACCTTCAGGATTCGGAGCGTTTATTGGTATGCCCAGAACCTCTCCGCCCGTGGCCGTAATATAACGCGGTTTATCCTCCGCTAAGAGGTACGTTTTAACTTTGGCATTTGGTGCATTGGCTTTGATGGCATTAATGATTTCCATTTCCTTGCCCACGGAACCTTCAACCCATAAATACAAACCTGTTTGCATGCGGGAGTCTCTTTCATTGTATTTAATGGTCAGATCCTCCGTGTATAACCCTGCTTTATACATTTCACGGTTAAACTTCGCTACTTTCTGGAAAGCCTCCGATTCATAATAACTATACGCTTTTTTGGTGTCTTCCCCGAATACGACCAAATCCTCGGAGGCGATCCAGTTATATTGTTCGTCGCCAAAATACCTTGTTAGCGGTTTAAAAATAATGTCGGCAGGCCCTTTCATTTCAGGGAACTTGGCTTTCGCTTTTGTTGCAAATTCTTTCAGATCATCGGCGGTTTTGATGTCGGTCATCCCCACGGCTTCGAGGATGTCCTGACGAACGGCGACCAGCTGATACATGGCGGAGGAAGGCGCGTACGCCGATGGAATGCCATAAACCTTGCCGTCAATCGTTGCGCCTTGAAGCTGTTCCTTCGGCAACACTTTTAACATATCCTGGCCATATTTCGCGATTAAATCATCCAATGCCATCGCTTGCTTCTTGTTCACGATCGTCGAAAGATCCGGGAGACCGTCCCAATAAAGATCGATCGGTTCGTTGGCGGCCAGCATAATATCTTTTTGCTCCCAATATTGGGCCCACGGCACAAATACGACTTCTACCTTCAAATTCAGATCGGCAGCCATCTTTTCGGCAAATTCATTTTTCAGAAATTCGCTCATCCGATCCGTTTCCTCACCAGGGTACAAAATCCGGATGGTTTCGAGCGCGGCTTTCTCTGTTCCTTCTTTTTTGTCGCTGCCGCATCCTGCCATCACCGAAACGGACGCAATCAATAAAACCAAAAAGATAAGCATTTTCCTTGCTTTCATGAATGATGACCCTCCCTAATAAAATGGTTAATCTATGTTAAAAGCCTGGATCGGCCAGTAACCATACCCCGTTTATTCCTTGACCGCGCCGGTCATGATCCCGTGCACGAAGTATTTTTGAATGTAAGGGAAAAGGAAAATGATCGGTCCGATCGTAATGACCGTAATCGCCATCTTCACGGTTTCTGCAGGTAAGGTGATGTTGCCTGAAGCCCCTGATGGAATGCGTCCGGAGCTAATGGCATTGACGTTGGACAAAATGTTGTAGAGATAATATTGCAGCGGAAATAAATCACGATCATTAATAAAGATCAGAGCATTCCACCAATCATTCCAGTACTGCAGCGCATACATCAGACCAACCGTAAGCAGCGCGGTTTTGCTTAGTGGAAGCGCTACCCTTACATAAATCGTAAAATAATTGGCCCCATCGATTTCGGCGGCTTCGTATAAAGAGGGGGAAACGCTTGCAAAATACGTACGGAGCAGGAACATATTCCACACGCTAAATATGGAAGGAAGAATTAAGGCCAAAATACTGTTCTTCAGTCCGTAATAATTGACGCTCACGATGTACCACGGAATTAAGCCGGCGGAAAAGATGATCGTAAAATTGCAGATAAAGGCAAGTACGTTGCGGTATCGCAGCTTTTTGATGGATAGGGAAAATGCGATCATGCTTGTAATGAGCAACGCGCCTACCGTACCCACAACGGTTACGAAAATGGTCACCCCGTAGGATTTTAATATTTTCATGCCGCTGTTCACAAAGATGTATTTATAAGTATCCACGCTGGGACTCAGCGGAAAAATCGAATACCCGTTCCTCGCAATCGCCTGTTCCGAAGAAAAGGAGACGCTTAAGGTTAATAGAAGAGGATACAAGCAAACGAGCGCAAATAAGCCGATGAAAACATATGCCACGCCGATCACCAATCTATCGCCAAGCAATCTATTCTTTCCCATCATTAAAATAGACCCTCTCCGTCATTTATTTTCTTAGCAAATTGGTTTGCCCCCGTAATCAGGATCAATCCCATCACAGACTGAAGCAGCCCGATGGCCGTAGAGTAAGAGAATCCCAGCGTACGCATCGACTGATAAACATACGTATCGATGACCGTGACCTCATCCGCCAAAACCGGGTTGTTGCCGACGATGCCGTAAATCATCCCAAAGTCGCCATAGAAAATCCGTCCGACGCTCAGCAAGCTTAAGACAATCATCGTCGGTTTCAGCATGGGCACGGTCAAATGCAGAATTTGCTGGAATTTGTTGGCGCCGTCGACTTTGGCCGCTTCATATAAGCTCGCGTCAAAGTTCGCCATCGCCGCCATATAAATGATGGAACTATACCCGCTCCATTTCCACACGCTCGACAAGATAATGATCCATTTCCAATATTTCGGTTCCGAATACCAACTGATCGGATCCGCTCCAAAAAACTTCAGGATCTGATTGGCAACCCCCACGTCGGTGGAGAAAATGCCGTACAGGATCGCTCCCACGACAACCCACGAGATGAAATAGGGAAAAAACATCATGCTTTGAGCGATCTTTTTGTACGCTTTATGCCGGATCTCATTGATGAAAATCGCGATGCTGACCGGAATGACAATGCCTAAGATGAGGCTGAAAAAGTTAATATACAGCGTGTTGTAAGTAACCTTCCAGCCCATGCTGTTCGATGAAAAAAAGTACTTAAAATTGTCCAGACCGACAAATTTGCTGCCGAAGATGCCGTCAACGACGTTAAAATCGGTAAATGCCATCCATACGCCTGCAAAAGGAATATAGGAGAACATGATCAGAATAATAAGAGCAGGCACGCACATGAGATACAAGATTCTGTTCTTCTTTATTTCATATAGAAACCCCTTACCCGCTGAATTCATTCCATCACTACCTTTGCATTGTGAATTGAGGATTTTGCAAACATTTGCAAAATCCTGAATTAAAACAATCACGCTGTAACGCTGTGTTCAAGCTGCTCCTTGAGAAGATCAAGATCGATCACGGTACCGTTAACTCTTGCCTCTTCCGCCGCATAGGCCATCAGATGGCTTTCGACGGACATGTCGATCGAGGATCTGCTGTTGAAATCGGCTTTCTCCAAATTTTCCAAAAAGTCGTTCATCAGACCGGTATCGCCGCCGTTATGCCCACCGTTCAAGGCTGCCGGGTGGATAACCGTTTGCTGGCCGGCGTCGGCCATATTGGAGTTAAATCTTGTGACTTCAATGATATTCTTGTAATCATCCCCGCGAATTTCTCCATGCTCGCACATGATTTTGAGCGTGCGGTGCATTTTATTGGTAAACCCGCTTAAATTAAACGTTGCCGTGACCCCGTTTTTAAACTCGATGACGGTCACCTGATGATCGCACACATCGTTGTCCATCCGGTAAACGCAGCGCCCGTACGGACTCGTTTCCAGCGCCTGAAGCAATCCCTCTTCCGTCTGATCCGCCGAAACGACCGTAGCCGGCCATTGCCCCCGTACCGGCAAATAGGCTTTTCTTGCATCGAAACGGCAGTCCGCAGCGACCTTGCAGTCCAGGCATCGTTCGGCGCTGCCGGCCGGCGCGTTTTCCTCTTTAAAATAAGCGAGGCTGCCATAGGAAGAGATTCGTTTCGCCCCGCTGTCCACCAGCCAAGCTAAAATATCCATGTCATGGCAGGACTTCTGCATGATGATCGGACTCGCCAGATCGCTTCTTCTCCAGTTGCCCCTGACAAAGGAGTGGGCCATGTGGAAATTGCCGATGTTCTCGTTATGCTGAATGGTGATGATTTTGCCGAGTTCGCCGCTATCGATGATTTTTTTGATCTCCGCAAAAAAATTCGTGTATCTTAGCACATGGCATACAATCACTTTGCGGCCTTTTTCGTTGGCTTTCCGCTGGATTCTCAAACATTCTTCGGGACTTGGCGAAATGGGTTTTTCGAGCAAAATATCATACCCGATATTAAGCGCTTCCATCGTTTGCGCATAATGGTCTCGATCCATGGAAGAAATAATAACGGCATCGCAAATTTTCCCCAGCCGGTAAAATTCGTCCACGGATGCGAATTGTCTCTCCGGAGGAATCCGAAACTCGTCCGCCGCCGCCTTTCTTCTGCCTTCATCCGGTTCAACGACCGCGACGATCTCCTCGCTTTGGTAAGCATGTCTTGTGTAGATCATGCCTCTTTGTCCTGCGCCGATTAATGCTAGCTTCAAATCCATAACCTCCAGTAAACTTGTATTTGTAAGGAAACCCTCTTGCCTATTCCGCTTCCGGAAGCTTAGGATCTTCCAATGGATAATATCCTTCCGGATCGTACGAATCCCATATATTCATAAGCGGATCTTCATCGGTGATTTCGACTTGGATCGTGCCGGCTTCATAATATCCATCCTGATGCGGGTTTTGTATATTCAGGGGGATGTAAGAACGGTCCTCGAAAAAAAGTCCCAGACTGAGCGTATATTTTCCCGGCGGCATATCCTGCAAGGGGATGATTTCGTTATGCACAAGATCCCCGGTCAACCATGAATGCGTTGCCGCAAACAACGGAAGTTCATAGGAAATCTCCCCCCGCTTTAGCTGCACCCATAATTGAAATTTCCGATATATTCTCGAGATGCCCGTGTTTACGAACCAAAATCGCAGCGGCAAGCTTCCGCGGCTGGATACGGTTTCCGGATAAGTCAACCTTCGTAACGTCAGGTTATATCCGAGCCCCATATCCACGTTCGAGAGGGCCGCATGCCAGCGATACGCCTCGCGCCTGCAATGAGGACCGCAGACCGCATCGGTCACATGGAGGACAACGGGATCACTTTTCCATACCTTCTGCAGACGGTTTCTGGCAAAAGCCTCGCAGCATTCAATCCAATTCTCCTCGCTGCACTTCACCAGCAGGCCGAATCCACGGCTGCGTTCCCTTAAATGTTGAATGAGTCTATCATTCTGCACATCGGCAAGCAGCGTCTGCGTTTCGAACGAATCGACATAGGCGTTCCATTCTTCCTTGCTGCCGGCCAAGGTCGATATCGCAACGGCTGTAAGGCGTCTGTCCGAGTCGATATGACTCCCGACTTTTCGGACGAAAGCCGCAAAACAATCGCCGGCTTCATCCTTAACCCATAAAGGCAAGTCCGGCGTCAGGACAAGAATAGGGTTGTTTGCCGTGCCGAGTGCTTCTTGGATGGCTTCAAGCCTATATTCCCCCCGGGCCGGTTCAAGTTCTTTCCATGAAAAGGAAACATAATCGAACAAGCCGCGGTTTGAAACATCATCCTTTTGGGATAAGGGCTCCGGCCGGATTTTTACGGTTTTGTACCTCTCGTAGTTTTCAAGCGAATATCGGCTCATCCGGTTACCTCCCTTAGATGGCTGTCAACGGTCCTGCGAAATTGCTCCATATCCGCTTCCGTAATATAAGGCATGCTGCCGATCCGTCCGATGTCTTCTTTCAATACGATCATGCTTAACGTGTTAAAACGTGCTCCCGTCTGCATATAGGCTGCAGCCGCTTTTTGCAGCGAGGTTGTAAATCCGCCGGGGCTGCGGACCGGATCGATGTTTCGGTCTCCAAAAACTTCATATCGCAGCATCCCGTCCCCTTCCAAGGTCGGATAATTGTAGAACTGTCGTTGAACGCGCACGATATTGCTTTTTTCGTTGTCCAAAAGAAGCGATAACCGGGTATCATAAAGCCAGCTTGCGCTCCAGAAGCCTTTGATGGGCAGCTCCGGAAAATATTCGCCATAGAACTCCATGGCCATGGACATGGAATTTTTCAGCCGCTCCGGCGTATATCCGGGCCCGGATGGGATATGCAGCGCTAAAAGCATGTCCCCTTCCTGAAGTGCAGGCTCCCAATCCTTCTTCAGGATCGACGTCGTTTCTCTTTCAACGAACCCCATCGGATTGATCCGATGGGCTCTGATCGATTCACCGTTCTCCCGCCATTCCGAAATGAAACATCCATGCGGGTCATATACATCATTCACTCCGTTTCGTTGTCCATCGCTGCGAAATTCTTCACCCGCATGCCGAAGAGCTATCACTTCTTGCGTGTCCACATGGCGGAACATGGTAAAGGGGTCCCCGAACCGGTATGGAATAAAATAAAACCGATCCAACAAAAAGATGGAGCAGGTATAAAAATTCATCGCCCACGGGAAATCGTGAACCTTGGCATCGCCGTGCTGCACCAGTTTTTCCAATTGATGCTTCAAGGGCTGATGGGGAATCCGTTCATAATACGCTTTCGGTACGGAACGTTTCTGGAGCATTTCCATCGAAGGGACGACACAGGCCAACAGCAAAAGAAATGAATATAAATCTCCGTCTTGGTCCATGCATCCCGGAGTCATATTGGTATAGCGGGTCTCGTCGCAGCGATTGCGCGCAGAGCACATCTCTTCCACTAGAAATTTGGTGAAATGAAATAATACGGCATGGTGCTCAATCTCTTCGATTCCGCGAACGAGCCGCTGCCGGGTATGTTCAGGAATTTGATAATGCTCAAAAAGTTCGGACAGAAAATCGCGCGGAATGAGATAAGACTTGTGATCCGGATGATAGCGGTTATATTTGGCTTCCAATCCTTCAGGCAAATAATCAAAATTACAGATGGCTGTACACTCGTTAAAATCTAGCTGCCTCTCCATTCCCTTCTTCCCTCCGTTTAACGATGACCTTACCCATCGGGTAATACCCTTGCGTATATCCCTCGATCGCCAGCCGGACATTTCCGATTTCCTTCACGCCGGTTTCGATGCCGATGTCCAAACGATACTCTCCTTCGGACATTTCTTCCGGCAAAACGAAACATTCTTCCCAGGCGATGTCTTCGTCCGGCAGCCATTCCCTAATATCCTCTCTGCTATGGAGCGCATAGGTTTGATCATGGCCGGTGAGCCTCACCACGAGCGGATAACGATTATAAATCGGAGCCACTCCCACGTTGGCCCACAAAGCACGGATTTCCAGCTCTCCCCCCGCCTTCACGACGGAGTCGTATGTAAATTTCCTTAATTCAAAGCGGTATCCCATCTTATTCAGCCAGGCTTTGACCTTCTCTTTCCAAGGTTCCGGAACCACGGTTCCTTTGTTGTTAAAAGAAGTAATATGCCATTTCAGCGTTTCTTGAATGATATAATCGATATCCCAGCCCTGCAGATACCAGTCATTCATATGCCAGCATGCTTCAAACAAAACCGGAGCCTTCTCCCAAGCATCGCCCATGTTAAAATTCTGGATATTCTGGGGGTAGAAATCGGTCATATGCGACCACGCTTTGCCATGAAACCCTCCCATATCCCCCAAGCAATCGACGCGAAAGCCCACTTTGGCTTTACGGTCCTTGATGATCCGGATCGACATCGAGTCATGCAGCAGCGCCTGAAGTGGCGTGATTTTAAACCCGTCGAAGTAGGCGTCCGTAATTTGCTTAATCGCCTCCGGGTCCAAAAACTCGGTTCCCCCGCCCTCCCCCCAGGCCCCCACAATCGTCAAATCCACCGAACTGATGACCGGGTGCCCGTCAAACCGTGCGGCAAATGCCCTAATAAAATCAGACCAATACGCTGCATACGGCGTTTCTTTCGGGTCTACTCTCCAGAAGGGAAAATCAGGTTCCTCCGGATATTCCGCCCGAAACCATGCCGGTATATCATCCTCTTCGCTTAACGCGTAAGGCGAACAACGAACCACTGCCGTGCAGCCGATCGATTTGGCGTAGTCCAGCTTTTCCTCCAGCACTTCCCAGTCGTACACCCCTTGAGCCGTTTCCACGTCCCGCCAGCGCACGCTGCAGAAATACACTTTGCTGTCAGGATGGTTGCAGGTTTCGCTATCTTCCGTGAACTTATATTTTTCCTGCTCTTCCCCCCGATTGTCGTAAATACGCTCCGGGTCCCCCATTAACCCCGGTGCTGCCGTAAACCCAATGCCCGGGTTGCTTATGAGGTCATCTAAAACAATTGGGTAAACCGTTACGGCTTTGTTCACGTCTTATCAGCCCCCTGCCAAGTACGAATCAGAGATCATATTTTGTTACGTTGTTGTTACGTTATTTTATTGCGTTTACTTTTGTTCTGTTTAGTGATTACATGTTAACCCATCCGAACGTAATACTGCAATATCAATTTTTAAAATTTAATAAATTTTCTAGTGCTAAAGCACGCAATATACATGTTATCATTGATTTTATCCTCGAATAAATATAAACTGAAAGAACGTAACACCATAACGCAACAAACCCGCGCAACAAAAAGCCGACAAGCCCATCATTGTTTACCATGTAACATTTCGATAAACTCTAGATGGTGATCAATGAATCAATTTCATAATGCCATCGTTTGCTTTTTAACCTTATATCGCTTCATTTTTAAATCCATTATGAGATTGAGTAACTTAAAAGGAGATTGTGTATATAGATGAGTACGATTCGGGATGTTGCCAAATTAGCCAATGTATCCACCGCCACCGTATCCAGAGTTTTAAACAATGATACGAAATATAAAATCACGGACGAAACGCGGGAAAGAGTGTGGCAAGCCGTTACGCAGCTTAACTATAAAATCAGCTCAAATCCCAAGCGGAAGGTTTCGGCCAAAGATCATTCCGAACAGATGTCGCATGCCAAAATCGGATGCGTATTAAGCGTGACCAAAGACAAATACAACGATCCTTATTTCATGTCGATCTTATCCGGCGTGGAGGAGCGATTGCTCAGCGCAGGCTATAACCTTGCCTTTATTCGGACCGGCATTGAACTGAACGACAATAAGATTTTATTCAACACCTTCAATGAGCCGATTACCGGTCTGATCCTCATGGAATCCTTAAACAACGAAACCTACGAGTACATCCGCAAGCAGGTGCCGTTTATCGTAGGCATTGATACAGAACGCGAGGATATCGATAATGTGGGTTATGATCATTACCATGTTGCTACGATGGCCGTAAACCACCTTATTGAAAAGGGCCATACCCAAATCGGATATATCGGGGGAGGCGGATTTGGGGGCAATTTGAAAAACAGCCGCCGCTATCGGGGTTATTACGCCACCATGCATGCTGCCGGATTAACCGTAAATCCCGATTGGGTGATGGATTGCATGTGGGATGAAACGGTCTGCATCGAACTAATCAATCGGTTATGTCAAACCAAAAATTACCCGACCGCTTTTTTCGTCGGCAGCGATTTAATGGCCATGGCCGCCCTCAACGGCTTGTACAACAACGGCATCTCCGTTCCAAATGAAGTGGCTGTTATAGGGCTGTCCAACATTGAGGTATCCAAATATTCCAACCCTCCGCTATCTACGATCGATGTGCCAACCAAAGAAATCGGCATGGTCGCCGTCGATAACTTAATAGACAGAATCAACGGAAACCAGCTGCTGCCTAAGAAAGTGATTTTGCCTACCCGTTTGGTATTGCGCAGTTCAACGTAATGGCCGGGCGAACGCAAACCAGACGGCGAAGCGTCCGGCGCATAGTGCTCTTTTTCATGGTGAGCGTCGGACGATATGACTGGAAAGGAGGTGAAAACTTCGCATTCCGTATGTTCTAAGTTTGCAAAAAACTTTTGAACCCGCAGCTTTATGACACCAATCATTCTGTGAGGAGGTTTGTGATGAAAAGACGGGGTATTCGCATGAAATGGACATTCACTGTTTGTACTGTAGCGGCCATGCTCCTTACTCTGTTCCCTTTTCCCCACCTGATGTCGACTGCAAAAGCAGCCGCTTCGATCGTTGTCGATGGGAATCCAAGCGACTGGGAAGGAATACCGGCCATTTCCACCAATTCGGGAACCGCTAAAGTGTTAAAGGCTTCCCACGATGACAAAAATCTTTATTTGCTTGTGCAAGGCTCAGGGCTTAGCACCGCCATGGGGAGCTTCTGGCTGAACACGGACGGGAATGCTTCCACCGGATACCAAGCCTCCGGGTGGGGTGCGACGGGAGTCGAATGGCTCCTCGAAAATAATTCCCTGTACCGCTACTCGGGCACTGGAAGCACTTGGAGCTGGAATTGGTCTTCGTCTCTTCCTTCATCTCAATATGCACGCACCGCATCGGCTGTCGAAGTCGCCATACCTCTCGCTGCGCTTGGGCTTGCAAAAGGCAGCAGCGTGAATATCGGTTATCTGGACAACAATTCCGATGTCAACCGTCTGCCGGCACAGAACCAGTCTTTGCCTGCCTATACGCTTCATGACAAAACTCCCGGAGGCAATCCCATCGAATTCTACCCGACCGAGCTGAATGACCCGCTAAACAATCCGTTTAAGGGCTGGGCTCCTTCAGCAAAATCCACCGGCTACCCTCAGAACCATCGTCTCGTTTATGCCGGCATCACCTGGAAAGAATTTGAGCCAACGAAGGGCAATTACGATTTCAGCGCCATTGAAGCGTCCAATCATTTCAGCTATTGGCAAAGCCGCGGTGTCAAGGTCGTGCTGCGCTTTATTCTGGACAATCCTTCCGGGGCGGCGCACCGGGATATCCCTGACTGGCTCTATAACGACATGGTGAATTCGGGACAATCTCCAGGCACGGCCTACCAAGATAAAACCGGAGGCATGGGGGCCGGCAACAATACGGGCTTCTCCCCTAATTACAGTTCCGAATATTTGATCGCCAGACACAAACTTGCGATCGAGGCGATTGCCAAGCATTACAACTCCCCCGACAGCCCGATCGCTTTTGTACAAATCGGTTCGCTGGGCCATTGGGCCGAATTTCATACTTGGCCTTACGTTGGTCCGAATGGGGAAAGCAACTATACGGGCGCGTTCCCTAAAAACGAAATCTCCAACCAATACATCCAGCATTATATTGACGCATTCGCCGATCAGCAGGATCATACGCAGCTCTTGATCAGACGGAGCGTAGAATTGGCCAAGAACAATAACAAAGGTCTGATCATGGGAATGTACAATGACGTATTCGGCGATCAACCAAGCTTCGATTCCGAATGGGGATGGTATACGGGCACCCAAAACGGTTATTGGGATGATATCGGCCAGAAACAGCCAAACCATGCCTACTTTTGGGACATCCGCGTCTCCGGCGGTGAATTTTACGGTGGGGACTATGGTTTGAAGGCTGCGCTTACGACAGGCAGCGGCTTCAATGAAACGCTGCGGCAAACCGAACTCAGCAAGCCCAGCTGGCTTGGACCGAATTCTCCGGCATCCTTGGCGCTGGGCAATCCTTTGCAAGGCAACATGGACACGCTGAAGAAACGAATGGGCTACCACTTTGTCGTGAAGAAGGCGGCATATCCGCAAGAAAATGGCGGAAGCACGCTGGACGTATCCATCACGGTGGAAAATAAAGGCGTCCAACACTTCCCGTTCAACTGGCCGGTCGAAATTCAGCTGCGCAACAGCGGAGGCGCCGTCGTGGCACGTCAAACGACGTCGGCGGACTTAAGAACCTGGAGAACCGGTTTGCATACGGTCACAGGCTCGCTCCCTACAAAGACGCTGCCGAGCGGAACCTATCAGCTGACCGTAGCGATTCTGAATCCGTCCACGAAACAACCGGCGGTCGACTTTGCTAATACGGACCGGCTTTCGGATGGAGCTTACAAGATCGGCACATGGACCAAATAATTCAAAAGCAATAGACTGCCAAAAGCAAAAAAGCTGCCAAGCGGCTCTAAACCCGCTTCGGCAGCACCTTTTCATATTTTTTCCGCAGCTCATGCAGCTCCTCGCTTCCCGCGACCGCCTGCGCTCCCATCTGCTTGCCGACCGCCACGATCAGCGTCTCAAGCAGCGCCACCGGCGCCACCATGGAGTGGAACTCCCACAGCTGGCCGCGCGCGGTGTACAGGGTCACATCCGCCTTCTCCAGCATGGCGCTCACCGCAAGATCGGTGACGAGCAGCGTGCGGCAGCCCTTGTCCCGGGCATAATCGAAAAGCACCGACAGCTCCGGCGACTCGGACACGAAGCCGAAGATAAGAATGACGTCCTGCGGCTGCACATGCACCAGCAGGTTCAGCAGCTCATGCCCGCCCCGGTCGAGCCGTTTGACCCGCATGCCGAACCGCGTCAGCCGGAAATCGGTCAAAGCGGACAGGCTCTCCGCAGAGCCGGGCCCGTAGATATACACGGTCCCCGCTTCGCGCAGCAGCGACGCCGCCCGGTCAAACGCGTCCTGGCTCAGCCGGTCGGCCGTTTGCTGCAAATAATCCGCGCCGACCAGCAGGCTTGCGGCCGCGTCGTTTTCGTTCATTTTGGAAAACGCCGACTGCAGCTTCTGCGACGGGGACAGCAGCATCTCGTCCTTCACCTTCTGCTTGAATTCCTTCAGGTTTCTGCACCCGACCTCGGACCAGAACCGCGACACCGTCGACGTACTGACCCGACAGCAGGCGGCGATATCCTCCTCCACCATAAACGGAATGTCTTCCATGTGCTTGCTGATATAATCCGCGATCCGCTGGTGTCCGCGGGACAGCTTATGGCCTTCCAGCGCCAGATTCATGGGCTTGCCACCTCTCTAAAGCGAATGAACTGATTGACGGCTTTAACGAATGAAGAGAACGATCGTTAAACCGCATCCACCTCGACCTTTTTCTTCAGCAGCTTCTTCACCGCGCCTGCCGCGCGTACCTGCAAATGCAGGCTCGGGGAAATGACCCGCTTGCACGCCCCGGCCCGGATGGCGGACTTCAGCTCGGCGACGGTCTCGTAGTCGCCCGGCAGCTCGTTGTATACGCAGCCGACCTGAAACATCTGGTGGGCGTCGCTCCCCGCCACGACCGGCACGCCCAGCTCCGCGCCGAGCGGCAGCACGAGGGCGATATTTTCCTGAATGCCGATCTCGTGCAGGTCTTTGCCGTTCAGGTCGAAGGCGTCAAACCGGCGCAGCAGCTCGTGGTCCACATGATATAGATGATTGGACTTGCGGAACGGGTGGCCGCCGATCACCATCATGCCGCGCGGTTCGCATAGATCGAACAGCTCCGCCAGTCCGATGAACGAATCCGGCTTCGTATGCGGCTCAAGCAGCGCCCGAACCTCAAGCAGGGCGTCCTTCGGTCCGGAGACAAGGATATGCCCGCCTTCGGCCACGTCCACTTCCATGCCCGTAAAAATTTTAAAGCCGTCGCGATCGTAATAATGGTTGTTGCACGGCAGCGCCTGGTCGAGCGTCCCGTACACCTCGTCGAAGCGGCGCGTATTGAAATGTTCGGTCAGCGTGATCGCCTCCAGCCCCTGTTCGCGGGCTTCGTCCAGCATTTCGTTGAAATGCTTCATGGAGAAATCGGTTTTCTTGGACAGTTTAACATGAAAGTGAAAGTCAATTTTCATCGGTGCATTTCCTCCAATACGGGTGTAATCGTCGTCAGTTTCGTGTCCAGGCGGCTGCCTGTTTCACGGTCGTACAGGTTGATGCGGTCCTCGCGGAAGGTCGCGTACAACACGCGGCCGAGGACGTAATCCGGGTCTCCCATGACCCGGGCGCTCAGCTTCTCCTGGCCGAAGGAAGCTCTCACCAGCGTTTCGCCGCCGGCGGGCAGCACATCTTCCACCTTCACCGGGATCGAGCCGGGAACCCGCGTCTCGTGCAGCGCGATATCCTCCGGCCTTAGGGTCAGAACCACGGCGCGGTCCGCCCCGCCGTCCGGCCCCGCCAGCCGGAAGCTTCCCAGCGGCGTGCCGAGGATGCTTTCGTTTCCGTTCACGCGGCACATGCCCTCCACCCGGTTCAGCGGATGGTCCGAGCTGCCCATGAACTCCGCCACCTGCAGCGTCCGCGGATGGCGGTACAGCTCGCGCGGCGTATCCGCCTGCACCAGCTCGCCGCCAAAGAAGACGGCGACCTTCGTCGACAGCGTGATCGCCTCGTGCTGGTCATGCGTCACGTAGACGATGGTCGTGCCCAGCTCGCGGTGCAGCCGCTTCAATTCGGCGCGCATCTCGGTCCGCAGCTTGGCGTCCAGGTTCGAGAGCGGCTCGTCGAGCAGCAGGATCGACGGGTTCGTCACGATCGCCCGGGCGATCGCCACCCGCTGCTGCTGCCCGCCGGACAGCTCGCCGGGATAGCGGTCCGCCAGCTCGGGGATGCGCATTTTGTCCAAGGCGGCCCTAACGCTCTTCCGGATCTCGGCTTTCGGCTGTTTTCGGACCTGCAGGCCAAACGCGACGTTGTCAAAGACGGTCATATGCGGCCAAAGCGCATAACTCTGAAACACCAGGCTCACGCCCCGCTTCGCCGGATCCAGATGGAACGCCAAGCTCCCGTCGGCCACCTTGTTCCCGGAAATGACGACCGTCCCCCCGTTCAGCTTCTGCAGTCCCGCAATCGTGCGAAGCAGGGTCGTCTTGCCGCAGCCGGACGGGCCGAGCAGCGTCACGAAATCCCCTTCTTCGATGGTCAGGTCGATGCCTTTTAAAATATGCTTCTGCTGCACCTGCACATGAATCTGCCGCAGTTCAATCGCGTTCATTCATTGCCCTCCCAATCCTTTGGTTAAATCGGCCTTCCCGAACTTCACGGCAAGGGCGTAGACCGCCACGACGATCGCGATAATGATCATCAGCACGACGTTTGTCAGCTGGTCGTACCCTTTTTCCACATAATAAAAAGTCAACGTCGTCAGCGTCTCCGTCCGCGGCGTCACGAGCATGATGATCAGCTCCATCTCCTTCATCGCCCCGATGAACACGAGGATGAAGGCCGACAGCAGGCTCTTGCGGCTAAGCGGCAGCAACAGGCGCTTGAAGCGCGTAAACCAGGAGGCGCCGCCAAGCACCGCCGCTTCCTCCAGCTCCGGGCCGATCTGCATCATGGCGGCGCCGCCCGCCTTGACGGTAAAGGGCAGCTCTTTGACCACCGTAATCAAAATAATGATCGTAATGGTGCCGTACAGCGCCGGGATGAACAGGACCGGCTTCGCGAACATCGTAATATAAATCGCGGCAAGCGAAATGCCCGGAATGAAATACGGGAAAAAAGACAGCTGGTCCACCAGCTTGCCCATGGCCGTGTTTTTGCCGCGGGCGACGGCGTAGCCGAACAGCAGCCCGATCACCGCGGCCGCGACCGAGGCGATGCCGGCGATAACCAGTGAATTTTTCAGGGCGAGCAGGAAAATCGGGTTCTGCAGCACCCCCTTCTCCCCGGTGTTGATATCCGGATCCGAACCGCCCGCCCAGTAATGAAGCGTGAAGTTGTCCGGGCTGAGCGAGCCGTTCTTCAGCAGGAACGTCTGCAGCAGCAGCACCAAAAACGGGACGACCGCGATCGCTACCATCCCGGCTACCGTCGCCACCGCCGCCGGACGCCGCCATTTGCCGAGCGGCATATGCGTCACCGCACTGCCTTTGCCCGACACGGTCACATAGCTGCGCCGGCCGCCGATCAGGCGCTGGTTGAAATAAATCGCCAGCATGGTGATCAGCATCAGCGTTAACGACAGCACGTTCGCCTCCGTCGTGAGACGCGACCGCATGCTGGAGTACAACATCGTCGAGATCATGTAAAAATTGACCGGGGTGCCAAGCAGCGCAGGCACGCCGTAGGCGCTGACCGCCTTCGTAAATATTAGAATGAAGCCCGAAAGCACCGACGGCAGCATCAGCGGGAACACGACCCGCCGCAGCACCTGCAGCCGGCTCGCTCCCGCCATTTCGGCCGCTTCCTCCAGCTGGCTGTTCATCGAGCTGAGCGCCGCGCCGACAAGCAGAAAGAAATAGACGCTGTCGTGGATGGACAGGGTCAACACGATCGGCACGAAGCCGTACGACAGCCAGTCCGGCGGCGCCACATGCAGCAGCGACTGCAGAATGCCTGGCGTGCCGCCGATTTTGTCGTTTTTGAAAAAGGTCAGCCACGCTTGGGACAGCATCCACGAAGGCAGCAAATACGGAATGATCGCCAGAAACGTGATCGTCTTTTTCAGCGGAATATCCGTCCGCGTCACGAGCCAGGCAAGCCCGCAGCCGAAAACCATGGACAGCGCCGAAACCGTCACCCCCACCGATAGAGCGTTCAGCACCGGCTTGTAAAAAAGGGACCAGCTCATGTCGCTCGACAGCACGCGGCTCCAGTGGTACAGCGTCAGGTGCCCCGGATCCGCCGCGGGCGTGAGTCGGGCATCCTGGGTTTTCCAAATGAACGTCGAATAGATTAAGTTCAGGACCGGCCAAACGATGGTGTACGCCAGAAACAGAAGGGCCGCCGCCCCAATCAGGTGCAGCGGATTCCGCAGCGCATTGCGGCACCGGTTCAGCCATCTGG
The DNA here is from genome assembly GCF_009870825.1 of Paenibacillus sp. USDA918EY. Lineage (GTDB taxonomy): Bacteria > Bacillota > Bacilli > Paenibacillales > Paenibacillaceae > Paenibacillus_AQ > Paenibacillus_AQ albilobatus. Next base: position 86,682 of record NZ_WTWY01000010.1, read on the forward strand.
CCTGCCATGTATTCAGCACGGATTTATGCAGCATCCCGGTTTTCCTCCCGTCCGTGTCATTCACGTTCGTCATTTCTGCTTGATCCAGAAATCCCGGACCTTCGGCGCCTCGAAATACAGCTTCTCCCCGTCGTAAATCCACAGGTTCAGATCCTCGAAAGCCACGTCGTTTTTGGTCTTCACATCCGAGCGCGGCACCCAGGATCCGATCTCGTTAAACGGCGCCATGCCTTCGCCCTGGCCGTCCTTCTCGCCCATCATCCAGCGGATGAACAGCTTTGCTCCGGCCTGATGCGGCGCTTTGTTCGCGAGGAACAAATACCCGGAATCCGGCACCGACGTCTTCGGTTTCATATCGTAAATCGGAAGGACGTTCCAGCCCTTTTCCTCGACCTTCGACACGTCGCCGGACACCGCCAGCCCGACCGCGTCGCTGTTTGCTTTGCCGATCGCATCCAGCACGTCGTCGCTTCCTTTTAACACGACCAGCCCGTTATCGAACAGCTGCTTGATAAACTCGTAACCCGCGTTTTCCGTCCCGTGCAGCTCGATGTCCTTGCCGAATTTCTCCTTGTATGCCGCCGCCATATCGTCGCTGTGGAGGACCATCGTCGTAAACAAATCCATGAACGCCGGCGAACTGAGCGGATCGGCCGTGTACACCTTGCCCTTAAATTCCGGGGTCGTCAGGTCCCACCAGTTGGTGACCGGAGCCGACTTGTAATGATCGGTATTGTAAAAAAGCGTGCGGAACTCCAGATAATTGGCATACCCTTCAGACTGCGTGCGGTACGGCTCGTCGACCTTCTCCGCCAGATCTTCCGGCAAATACTTGACGTACCGTCCCGGCTTCACCATCTCTTCTTCGACGGCTCCGCTTACTTCCTTCGTGATGATCACGTCCGGGTTGAATTGTCCGGCGTCCTGCTCCTTCGTCACCTTGTCCATCATCTCGTCGGACTTGACCTTGCTCACCTCGACCTTGATGCCGGGATATTGTTTCATGAACGTCTCCGCAGCGTCGTTGGCGCGCCCCGATGTCGAGTAGACGATGACCTTGCCTTCCTTTTTGGCTTGCTCATACAGCGCCGCCGGCGTTTCGCTGCCGGAAGCGGCCGCCGAACCTTGCACCGTCTCGGCCGTCCCGGCCGGCTTGGTTGGCGCATCCGAGCGGCCCGCCGTTCCGCTTTCCCCCTGTCCGCACGCGGTCAGCAGCAGGGCCGTGCCCAAGACGAGCGCCGCCGCTTTGCCCGGCCAGGACCAGGCGATTCGTTTTCCCCTTGGCGCGTATGTATCCCGCTCAATCCCCGTTATTCCTTTGGCGTTCCCCTTCAAGACGGTCCTCTCGTTTACCTTCCCTTTTGTTCTCATGTTCCGTGGCCTCCCCCATCGTTAAACTTCAATTCGCGAAGCGTATGGTCATCCGGATCTTTCGCTTACCTCTTCACTATAGTGAGGGAGTGTCAACGGAATGTTAGGCGTACGTGCAATTTCGGTAAAAAATTATCATGCAATTGTTAAAAGATAAAAAAAATTCATTTTGCACATATTATGATTGCCTGTTTTGTCGGAAAATCCGGCACTGGAATATCGCGCAATGCCCCTGATTTGTTCATCATGTATCCTTCTGTCATAATGATAATCAAACTGTGAAGATTCTATTGCAGACAGATCGTTGCTTACGGAGGTGTATCCTATTGATCACGGGCGAAAAGGTCGAGCTGCGCCCCGTCTCTCTTGACGATTACAGACGGGCATATGCCTGGAGGAACGACGAGGAATCAGCCAAGCTGGAGGCGGGTACGGCCGCATTTATGTTCAGCCATGTCCCTGTAGAATATCTGGAGGATGCTTACAAACAGGAAATCATAGAGCTGGATAAGCGGGAAAAAGGACGATTCTCCATTTACACGCGCGGTGACCAACCTGAGCATATCGGTTTTATTGAGTACCGCGACGTGAACATCGTCTCCCGCAGGTGTACCGTGGGAATCGGCATTGGCAACAAAAATTACTGGGGACAAGGCTGGGGCTCGGACGCCCTGAAAGCACTGATCCGTTATGTGTTCCGGACGATGAACCTGAGACGCGTTCAGCTCGAAACATGGGGCGGCAATGCAAGGGCCATCCGCTCCTATGAAAAATGCGGCTTTGTCATTGAAGGAAGGCTGCGCGAGCATTCCTATATTGATGGACAGTACGTTGACACCATCGTGATGGGTCTGCTGAAGGAGGATTTTCTGAACTTGGATAGAGGATAAAATCATCCGTCCACCAAAAAAGCCGCCGTTCCCGATGGTTGGGATTGGCGGCTTCAAAGCCAATTTCACCTTTTCACCCGTGTAATCACCGGCCGATCGGAACCATCAACCGCTGGCGATTGCGGAATACGGCCCATTCCCGGTAACCGATTTCATACAAATGGCTGGCGACGGCTGCGAAATGCTCGCCTACCCGTTCGGGTTCATGCGCATCAGAGCCGAAAGTCACCTTCACCCCATAATGGAGCGCCCGTTCCAGCAAATCCCCATCCGGCACCCAAAGATCGTCGGACGAATTGATTTCGATCGCGACATCGCTTTCCGCAATCGCCTTGAGCATGACATCGGCGGCTTCCGTGCGAATCTCCGGGTAGCCTTTGAAGTAACGGTTCAAAGAATCCACATGCCCCAAAATGTCATACAAGCCGCATTTCGCCGACTGGGCGACATAAGCATAAAACAAATTTTTCACTTCCAATTTCCCTGCCGCGGTCAAACCTTCCCAATACGCCGAGTCATAAATGCCGATGCCGGCGAACTCATGCACGGAGCCGATAACATAATCAAAAGGATAAGATGTAATCACCGAGCGGTACAAGTCCAGATGCTCCGGCAAAAAATCGGCTTCGATGCCAAGCAGCACCTCAATTTTTCCTCGATATTCTTCCTTTAGCTTTAATACCTCCTCAATATAGACGGGAAACTCCGATTTCGCCATGCTCCCGTCCGGGGAAGAATGGTCTTCGTCAGATGCGAAAAACGGGGTATGGTCCGAGATGCCGATCATATCCAGCCCCTGGCCGATGGCCGCGTCAATGTAGTCTCTCACCGAACCGACCGCGTGTCCGCAGCGCTCATGATGGGTATGAAAATCAAATTTCATCGAATCCCTCCGGTAGTTGATTAATCACTACAAAATTAAAGTTAGCCTTGGCCATCCGTTACTTCCCTTGTTGCCGCAAAAAAACACCTCCAAGGTTGTCTCCATATCCTGCGACATGGTTGTATTTTCTTGAAGGTGTTTTCATTTGTCTCACTCTATGGGGTCAGTCCGTAATTCAAGGTGCTTTTTAATACCGGACGCCATTCGTCCGTAAGCTCATTATACATGAACGAAAGTCATAGGGAATCGTTTTTGTTTTTGTCAGTTCTCCAATGTCTGTTCTTCAAATGCGGACCGGCGGCGCATCGTCAAAGAAAACACGGCCGGTATAATCCCAAGGGCGACCCCTATTCCGCCCAGCCATCCTGCTGCTGTTAAAGAGATGCTGTCCACAATAATGCCCCCGATGACGGCCCCTGCGGCCATGCCCAACTGCACTATGGAGTTGTTCAAGCTTAAGATGATCCCCGAAGCCTGGGGAGCCATGCCGATCAAGTACACTTGTTGAACCGGACCCGTCGACCAGGCAAAGAAGGACCACAGCATCAGCAACGGAAGCACAAGCATGGAGGAATGGGAAAACGCCGTCAGCAAAAATAAGATGCCGGAGTGAAAGAGCAAACCTCCGATCATCGTGCGGGGGATCCCCCATTTGTCTGCGCCGTAGCCGCCAACCTGGGAGCCAAGGAGACTGGCCAGCCCAAATGCAAACAGCCCGATGCTTACCATCCGTTCGCTCATTCCCGTAATAGTCAGAAGAAACGGTGTGATATAGGTATACAGAATCGTATATCCGAAGATCCAGAAAAAGCTGATGGACAGCGCGACGGAGATCCGGGGTGATTTGAATAAGGCAAGCTGTTTCCGAATAGGAACGGGAGCCTCTCCCTCCGATTTGGGAATCGCCAGCAGAAGGACAATCATGGCAATCAAACTGAGCACGCCGACCCCCGTGAAAATGATTTTCCAGTCATACGAGCCCGCAATGAGCCTTCCGAGCGGAACCCCCAGAATGAGCGCGAGATTAAAACCTAAGAGAACGGTGGCGATCGAACCGCCCTGCTTGCCAGGATGCGCAATCTTGGCCGCAACGGTAAGGGCGACAACCATGAAGACCCCGGTGCTGATCGCCAAAATAATTCTTGCCCCCATCAGCATGCCGTAACCGCTCGATGTGATGGTGATCAGGTTCCCTATGAAAAACAAACCCAAAGCCGACAGCATCAGCTTCTTCCGATCCATTCTTGCCGTGAGTGCAATCAGAATCGGAGTGCCGATCGCATAGGCAAGCGAGTAGACCGTAATCAGTTGGCCGGCTGCCGCTACCGACACGCCAACGTCCTTTGCAAGCATATCCAATATGCCGGCAATCACGAATTCAGAGGTTCCGACTAAAAAGCTGGCAATGGCCAATATATAAATTTTCCATTTGTTACCCAAATTGTTTCTCTCCTCTTTTTCATTTTCACAGTTCTAAATCTGTGGAACTCCTAGTTAAAAAAAATGAAGCCCTACCCTCCGGCAACTTCCCACCCGATCAGGTCACTTCGCTCTATCCGTACGGCTTGATGCTTGACGGCCGAGCTCTTTACGGACGATCGGCGCTACCTTGGTGCCAAGCAGCTCGATTGTTCGCAGCAATTCGCGATGAGGCAGCGTGCTGAAATCCACGTACATAAGGAATCGGGTCAGGCCCAGGTTCTTGCGCAGCAGCAAGATTTTCTCCGCCACATATTCAGGGTCCCCGACATAAAGAGCGCCATGAAGGCTGCAGGATGCATCGTATGAGTCGCGTGTATAAGGGGACCAACCGCGTTCACGTCCAATCCGGTTCATTTGGGCGGCCATCACGGGGTAATACCGATCTGTCGCCTCTTGTGTCGTATCGGCTATAAAGCCATGCGAGTGCGTAGCAATCTGCAGCTGGTTTGGATCATGCCCGGCTTTCACGGCCGCTTCTTTATAAAGCTCCACCAAGGGGGCAAATCGCTGCGGCGGTCCGCCAAGGATGGAGAAGATAACCGGAAGTCCCAGCAAGCCTGCCCGAATGGCTGAGTCCGGACTGCCGCCCGTGCCGATCCAGACCGGTAAAGGCTGCTGCACGGCACGAGGATAGACGCCCATATTGTCAATCGCAGGACGATGTCCGCCGCGCCATGTCACCCGCTCCGAAGCGCGGATCTTGAGCAGCAGTTCCAGCTTCTCTTCGAACAATTCCTCGTAATTCTTCAAGTCATAGCCGAACAGCGGAAACGATTCGATGAACGAGCCTCGTCCGGCCATGATCTCAGCCCGCCCGTTCGACAGTCCGTCAAGCGTCGCAAAGTTCTGATATACCCGCACTGGGTCATCCGAAGACAACACCGTCACCGCGCTCGAGAATCGGATGTTCTTCGTTGTCGCCGCAGCGGCAGCCAATATGACGGCTGGCGACGAGCTTGTATAGTCGATACGGTGATGCTCGCCGATGGCAAAAACGTCAAGGCCGACTTGATCTGCCAATTGGATCTCTTCGATTGCTTGACGCAGCCGCTCGGCAGGTGAGACGCCCCCTTCGGGATCTGCATGAAGAAACGTACTGATGCCAATCTCCATCGTTTTTGCTTGGTTGCTCATAAGTATTCTCTCCTTTTTCATAGGGAATAGAGGATGACTCGTACACTCGCCAATTCCTCAGTTCTAGAACTATAGAAATGATATTCAAAAAAAATTACGCCAACAAATAAGGCGCAAATTTTTCCGCCACTTCCCGATTGACGTTATAGTGAATATACGATCCGCTTTTGCGGGAATCAATCAGGCCGGAATCCGTCAACTGCTTCAGATGATGCGACAGCGTTGAGCCTGCAACCGATTCAAGCTTCTCACCGATGGCCGTGAAGCATAAATTGCTTTCTTTCGAGAGCAGCAAAGCGATTTTGAGCCGGGTAGGTTCCCCCAAAGCTTTATATACCTTAACGGCTTGCATATCCACTTGATGATCTTCCATGATGATCACCTCCTCCTTCTATTCCGCAGTTCTATAACTATCGAAATCAAGTTTAACATCATGCCGTTCGAAAGTAAAGGGCGTCCAGCTTGTTGATCCAAAAATGCTTGCCATTTCATTGAAAAAGCAGCCGGCTATTGGCCGGCTGCGCATCTTATAAATCATTCAACACAGCCAGGTCGAGCCGGCGAAGGCGTGACCGATCAGCAATCATTTCGATTCCGGTGATCTTGCCTCCTGCAACGGTGAATTCGAGTACGAAGAGTATTTGACCGCGAGGAGCCACAACGGCGCCAACGGATCCGTTTACGAGCACCAGCCGCGCGCCCTGAGCCCGCCCTGCGAATTGATTGGCCACAGTTTGAGATCCGCGAACAACAGGCGTATTGGCGGCAGGCACAAATGCAGTGTCGTTCCGGAGTAAAACATTCGGGTCTAATACCGTGAGAAGTTTTTCAAAGTCTCCGTTACGTGACGCAACAAGAAACGCATCGACTAGCTCCCGTTTTTGCCTGTGCTCCGCTGTTTCCGATGATGAATCGGCCCCCTGAACCCGGCGGCGTGCGCGGCTTGCAAGCTGTCTTGCCGCGGCCTCGTTACGCCCAATAATCGGAGCGATCTCAGAGAAAGACAAGGCGAATACATCGTGCAGCACGAATGCAATGCGTTCGGCAGGATTTAATCTTTGGAGTACGACAAGCATCGCAAGGCCGACAGAATCGGCCATCAGCGCTTCGTGCTCGGGATCGCTACCGTCCCGGCGGCTAGTTACCGGTTCAGGAATATTAACCGTCGCAAGCTCCTCCCGCCGCGATTTGCGAGCCCGAAGCATATCAAAACAAACCCTCGAAACGATGGTGGTCAGCCATCCCCCCATATTCTCGATGCTGCTAGAGTCAGAGCGGCTAAGTCGTATCCATGACTCCTGCAAAGCATCCTCTGCTTCGCTTAGAGATCCGAGCATCCGGTATGCCACCGCCTGCAGGTGATTCCGATGCGCCTCGAATTGTTCCACCAGCCAATTGTGATCGTTCAAAGTCCACATTCCTTCCTTCGTTTCGTCTTTATTACTATGTCGAATCAAACCCAGCAGATGTGACGGAGTTGTAGGAAAACTGCAATTCCATGACTCATGTTTTTTCGGCTCTTCGGAAAATGTGGTTGAAAACTGTTTAATAACATGGTGTTGCATGATCGGATTATATGGTTGAAATGTCCTATATTATTGTTCAACTCATTCTAACTATGACGTTAGTTGTCGTAGTTTCGTCGTATGATGGAGTTGATGGAAATGAATAATACGCTTGAATGGAGTTTAACTGTTTCTACATCTGACATTAAGAAATTAACGATAATAGAAAGCGGGGAAATTGATGAAAAACGAAGTCATTCTTTATATTGCCGCAAGCCTTGATGGGTATATCGCAAGTGAAGATAACAAGCTTGATTTTCTTTATGAAACACCTGATCCACAGCCCGATTATGGCTTTGATCGGCTGTATTCGTCGATAAACACGATCATTATGGGGAGAGCAACCTACGAATATATCAAAAAGCATTCACAAGGCCAATGGAAGTATGCTGCGAAAAAGTGCTACGTATATACGCGCGACCCGAATCGTTTCTCCAATAATGAAGTGTCATTCGTCAATACCCCTGTTGATGAACTTGTAAAACAAATATGGGCAGATCGGCCAGGGAATATATGGCTGATGGGTGGCGGAGTGATCATTCGTGAGTTTCTAAATAAGAATCTGATTGACTTGTACGATATCTACTATTTGCCTACGCTATTAGGGAATGGGGTTCAGCTCTTTCCCCAAGGATTTTCTAAAGTAAATTTACTTTTAGAAAGTTGCAGCAAAGTCGGTGATAGTGATGTTCTAAGGGTAGTTTATCGCAAAAAAAATGATTGAAAGTTGTTCAATGGTGAGCGTAGTGACCTTTTCATAACGACATTTCCACCTTGAATCCCCGTTTTTTCTCATCAAAAAAATGTTCGCCATTTCCGTCACGTTTCCTTCGTGCCTTACGACATGGTTAGTGACAAGGAATACCGGTCCATGCGAAAGAAGATTCTCTGCCGGTTGTCCGTCGCAAACATGTATACCAAGGAGATGATTGTTGTGAGTACGAGTTTGATCCCTTTTCTTGAAATGAATGGAAATGCAAATGAGGCCATCGATTTATATGTGAAGGCGCTGGATGCCAAGGTCACCTATATGCTCCGGTACGGAGATTTGCCGGAAAATCCGGAGGCTCCTCTGCCGCCTGAAAAGAAGGATTGGGTGAATTACGCCGTCTTGAAAATCGGTGATTCCGAACTGCAGATTTCCGACCATGTTACCGGAAGCACCTACGAGAAAGGGACGCAAATCACCATCGTTGTTCAAACCAATGACAAAGAAAAAGCGACCCGATATTTCGAAGCATTAAAGCAAGGCGGTCAAGTGAACCAGCCGCTGCAAGCCAGTTTCTTCAGCCCCGCTTACGGCAACGTTACGGATAAATTCGGCATCACGTTCCGGATCCTTACTAAAGGACGTCAGTGACTGCTTCAATATGTCGGCATTCCGTTAGCGGAGGATGATAGTTGAAAATTTTAAGAAGGAGAACGCATATATTCTGTGGCTCTCCTTCTTAAATTGGTGACTCTATTATGTTAACGTAAAGGCGTCTCACCTCAACCGGGCCGGAATCGCCGCTCCTGACCCGCTTCGTTCACAGGGAGCATGAGTCGCTGAGGTATACCCTTTGGAACCGTTAATGAAATAGGGACGTGAATAATCGTAAAGGCAGTAAGGAACAACGCCGAGCTCGATAGACTGTATCCGAAGCTGTGAGCGATCGGTGGAATCCATGCGGTGACGGAATAGAATATTTATTGTCGTTTTCGCCGCGGTGGTGCGCCCATCGTCGGGTTCCTCATGCCAAGGCGCGATGTCCAATCGCTAAAACCGGTCAATCAACGAATCAGCTTCGGTCTGTTTCTTCAGACACGTCATAGTTATTCAAAAAAGGCAGTCGGTCATCCAAGACCGTCTGCCTTATATCTGTTCCATACCTGCCGGAATCGATTCGGCCGGCACCGACGTATTTTATCGCTCCCCGTTCAGTTGGGACCTGCACTAACGGAGATGCTGTCGATATCCGGTGCGTAGCCCGTCGGCTGGGAAACCAGCAACGTATTGGACCCGGCCTGCAGACGCACCGTCGTCTTCAGCGTGGCGACCGACGTCCAACCGCCGGAGCTCGGGAAGCTGAACGAAGCGCCCGCGCCGCCGTTCACGCTGAGCACAGCGGAGCGGCTTGCCTCGCCGTTCAAATAATGGATCGTCAGCGTATAGTCGCCTGCAGACGGTACCGTAATTCCGTTAAACCGCAGGGTGCCGCTGCCGTTGCCCAGGTAGCGTATACAAGACGGATGCCTTTACCGGCGCGCCGACCCCGACGATGGAAAAAATCGGCGACGCCCTCGATGAGCTGCTCCACGACGCGATGCTCAAGATCGTCTACGGCCAGGAGCCGCTGTCCTACTTCGATCGCGTTGTCGCCAGATGGCACGAGCTGGGCGGCGACGCGATGACCGACGAGGTGAACGCCTGGTATGCATCGCTGAGCAAGACGCGCTGAGCTCGAAGTTCTTCCCGGTGCGCCCGGATTCATACCGCGGTAACGCAGGCCAGGCATTCCCCGGTGCAGCCGTACTACGCCTCAACGGGATGGATGATGACCGTACGTTTTCCAGCGCCTTATCTGATGGATGATTCTAAGCAATGTCAAGTCCATCGCCGAGAACGGCGGCTCTCTCGATTTTGATTTTTGAGCACGCTTCAGCACCAAAAGACGATCACCTTTTTAAGCATGACCGTCGGTCGCTAGGGCAAATTAAGGCCCCGGATAGCTGGATGCAGCGGCAACGCTAGCTAACGGGTTAAACCAAACTCAACTCGTTTTTCAAACGATCCAGCTGCAAAAAATGATGCCGATAATGCATCTCGACCAGCAAAAACCATTCCTTGGCGTTTAACGGCCCAAAACGCGGATGGGGGAGCTTCATTTGTTCAGGCGCCTGGCTCACAGCGGGCTCCGTACGTTTCATCCGTTCCACTACACCGCGTAGCCCTTCGATAAGCTGCTCCTTGCTCTCCGGCTGCTGCGGGGTATATTGCGGCGAAGCCGGGACGCGGACGCGAACGGGCGGAAAACTTCCCGACTCGTATACCGTTCTGCCGATCTCGGTTTTGTCCTCCGTGGTGGTAACCGCCGCTCCGCTTCCGGCAAGGCAGTGGTCGGCATTCTGCAGCTGCATGAACTGCGCCGTTTGAATCAAATGCATAAACATTTGCCCGATGGACCATTCTTCCTCGTTCGTTTTGGCCAGCAACGACTCCATATCGATGCGCTCCAGTTCGATCAAATACCGGTCTACCGTCGCTTCAAAATCTTGCAGTGCTTCCGCTGTACTTTTCAACATGGGAACAACTCCCCTTCAGTGATGGATTTACTCCCACTATAAAAAAACGCTACTGACAACAGTGTGTCAGTAGCGTTTTAAGATGTTTTCAGCTTCTTCCAGTATTCGGCGTCGGAAGGACTCCGGCTCCAGCACCTCCACATCCCCGCCCCAACCGAGGACCACGGGCATCAGCTCCTCCGGCCGTCGCACGCGAAAGACGACCCGCAAACCGTCCTCCCGCTCTTCCGTTTCTTCCAAATAATAATGAGCGGTTTCGGCGATTCTGTCGGCCAGTTCCGGATTGGCCCGAACCACCACCCGAACGTTGCGGTCATCGGGCGGGCGGTAACGGTTCAAATCGAACCCGGGCGGCATGGAAAAGCGCTCCTCCAGCACGGCAAGCTCCGTCATCCGCGACAATCGGAAATGGCGGAGATCCTGCCGCAGGTCGCAGCGCGCGAGCAACATCCAATTGCCCTGAACGAGCGTTAGTCCATAGGGGGCCGCTTCCCTTATATTCTTCCGATTGCCGTCCGATTCCGGCATTTTTTTCAGATAAGTAAACCGAATTTTACGGCGCTCCAGAATCGCACGCCGGACTTGCCCAAGATACTCCTTTTCCTTCCGGCGGGTTTCCGATTCGCCTGCTTGGAGAAGCCGCATCGTTTCCCGTACGCGCGTCGACTCGCTGAGCACCGGTTCCGGCAAAATCGCTTCGATTTTTCGTTTCGCCGCCTTCGCTGCGGGACTGTATTCCTCATCCAGCCTTTGCTCGATAAAATCCGCCCCCATCAGCAGAGCCACGGCCTCTTCGGCCGTAAAGCTGACCGGCGGGAGAAAATACCCCTCCATCAGGGAATATCCCTGTCCGGGAGCTCCGACAATCGGAACTCCCGCTTCGCTCAAAGCTTGAATGTCACGGTAGATGGTCCGGACGCTTGTCTCGAATTGGGCCGCCAAATCTTCCGCCCGAACCAGCTTGCTCCGCTGCAGCTCAAGCGTAATGGCCAGCTGCCGTTCCGTTTTGTTCATATTTTCACCCCGCTGGACGGATCAACCGCAAGATATATGGATAAATGATTCATGGTAGGTAAATCTTTTGGCATCCATGTTCCTCTATAATCTTTACTTGCCATGAGATTTTAACATATTACATTTTGGGTTGAAAGCGGGGATCGGAAAGAGTGTTTATCGGCCAATTTCTCCAGGGCTTGGTCTCTTGCGGGAGCGGGCCAGCATCACGGTGCCCAAAAGGGCCGTCATAACGGCAATCATGACCATCGGACTGTATCGATTCATTTGATATAGAGTCGTGCTTAGAATAGGTGCGATGATGGCGGAAATCCCCTGCATGGCCGCAACCAAACCGGCAACGCCTCCTTGCTGCTCGTTACTCCCGGACAAAGAAGCGCCTGCCATAAACCCGGTCATCATCAATCCCGATCCGAGTCCGAAAACAAAAAACGCCAAATAGTAAAAGGGAAGGTAAGTCGTAAGCAGGAATATGAACATACTTGCTACAAGAATCAAGGAACCAAGCAGGATCATCGGCCGCGGCTCCCATTTCAGCCATTTGGATTGAACGACTTGGGAAATGAGCATAGCCACGCCGGTAAACATTAATCCGAAAGAAACCGTCCCCGCCAATTGATCGGAGGGCAAACCCAGTTGGTCCTGCAGGTAAAACCCGCCGACGACCTGAATCGTGACGAGCCCGATCATAGTCACTAACGCAGCAAATAGATAAAACCGCAAACCGGGTTGAAACAGACTGACTTTGGCGGCCTCCTTCTGTGACGCCGGTTTCGTTGCAGGCATCAGCAGCAGCGTGACGGCCAAGGCGATAACTGCCATCGCAATGCCAAAATATAAAGGCCACAGCAAACCGATGAATGTGAATACGCCGGCAACGGCCGGCCCCAAAACAAGTCCAAGCCCATTGGCGGCGCTAATGATGGCCATGCCGCGTCCTCTTTCTTTCCCTTCTGTCACATCCCCCATATAAGCCTGCGAGGAGGACAGGATGGCCGGAATGAACAGACTGACCAAGCTTCGCGCTGCAATCATCAGGAACAGCAGGAGTCCTCCGCTAAGCCAATGGTGAAGTCCGCCATAGAAGGTGATTGTCAACAACAACATGCTGATCGCCATGCCGATAAACCCGATTAGTATAACCGGTTTCCGCCCCTTTGCATCGCTGATATTTCCCCATACCGGAGCCATGATCGCCATCATAATCGATCCGGTTGAAATCAGGATGCCGGAGTGGATCTCCCGGAGCCCCAATTCCCGAATGAGCGACGGCGTAATCGGAGCCAGGAGCATAAGCCCCAGCATCGCTACGAAAACACTAAAAAAGACACTACCCCTAACTTTGTTCATGCGTTACACTCCTTTTTTAAAATCATCATTTGATGTGGAGTATAAGCGAATGGGGCGGTGTCTTCTCCCTCGATACGGATAACATTGCGGTCAAACGGATTAAAATCTTCTTTTCACCTCGGACGGCTTCATGCCGTATTTTCGAAAAAACTGCTCGGAAAACGCGCTAACATTGCTATACCCTACAGTCATCGCGGCTTGTGTCACATTAGCGGATTGGTTTTTCAGAAGGCTCATCGCATGGTCGAGGCGGATTTGTCTTACATATTCGAAAACGGTCAGGCCAAAACAAGCTTTGAATCCCATCTTCAGTTTAAAATCGTTCAACCCGGTCATTTTTGCCAATGCCAGCAGGGAAGGAGGGTCTGCCATATTGGATTCAAGCACTTGCTTCGCCTTATGCAATTTTTGGATATCCCCTTTAGACAAGCCTTGGGGTCTGGGCGTCAGAAAAAATAATTGATTCATATGCAGGTTTAAAAGCTCCAATGCGGACGCTTCCATCATTAACAGGGATCTGTCGGCATTGTTGAAATCCGCGATTAATTGCTTAATCAATACCATGCTTCTGGCGTCAGGTTCAAAATCATAGGAGCGGAAGGCCTGCCCTTTCAGGAGCCGGTTAAACTCGAAGTTCACATTCGGCGAAGCGGTCAATTGATTTGCCGCAAAATCGAATAATGGAACCGGAATAGCCAGTGAAAGCGAAACATACTGATCTTGCGCCGAAGGATAAAACTGAGCTTGGAAGTCCTGAATCAAAGCAAGCGCCCCCCGCCCAACCGGAGTTTCATGTTCCCGTCCCGACACAACCACCTGGCGTTGGCCGGAAAGCGTAAACTGAAGGTCAACCATACGTCCTCCGGAAGTAAAACAAAAAGGATACGGTTCATGATAACGAATATCGTGGTACACGATTTCGATCCCGCTGTAAGTCGTGACCTTATAAGCTTTCCCGGTACCGACTTCGGATCGAAGCATATAAGAAATGCCGTTCTTTTGGCTAAATAACGTTTCACCGAAATATCGCTGAGAAATGGAATTTAATGATTCCACAACAATCACCTCTATACGACGGTTTTACCGAACTTTCGAATGCGTATCGAGGACGGATCACTCGTACCACGCAATCATACGGGAATGAACCGGGAATCTCAATGATGAATGGGGCGGCTTCGCCGCACCGAAACATGCAGCCGAACCAACCGAATGATCAGTCCGAGCGACCGTATATATTGCCATACGATGAGTATGAATATGAATCCATTTATAAGCAAGTATTTTTGCAAAATGCTTAGAAAAGATCCCGCTATGTCAGTTGCCCATTCAGGATGTTGATTAATCCCGGAAGCAAATAACAAACATGTTTTTGTTATTATTTTATTAGTTTAATAAAATAACTTTATGTTGCCAATAATTCCCCCTCATGGTAGTATAATGTCTCGAAAAGGGATAAATAAAGCGGTTTCAAATGAAGTTTTCGACATTTTTGTTAGTTTATCAATTCGCTTTGTTAGCCCTTTATCTTTTCACGGCAAAGGGGAGTTTTCTATGAATGCATCAACAAAATGGTTGAGCACCGCCTTGTCGGCGGTATTGTTCGCTTCGCTGCTGTCTTCTCCCGTTAACGGAACCGCAGCCTCTCAAACGACCGGCGGCAGCAAAGCAGCCGACGACATTGCAGGACATTGGGCTCAGGCAAGCATTCAAAAATGGAAGGGCAACGCTTTAATACAGGGTTACCCGGACGGAACCTTTCATCCCAACGGGGAAATCACGCGGGCCGAATTCGTGTCGCTGCTGAACCAACTGTTCGGCTTTGCGGCGCAGTCGAAAGAAGCCTTTGCGGATGTGCCTGCCGACGCTTGGTTTGCAAACGCTTTCTCTTCCGCCAGAGAAGCCGGATACTATAAGGGATACCCGGGCAACGAGGCCAAACCAAACCGTCCGCTCACCCGCCAGGACGCAGCGGTGCTGCTGGCCCGGGCATTTGAATTGGGCGCAAGCGAAGCCGCCTCCCCCCTTCCCTATTCGGACCGGGAAAAGATCGGGGCGTATGCGCGCGAAGCGGTCCGGACGCTCTCCGGCATTTTCCAGGGCTATCCGAACGGAACCTTTCGCCCCGAGGGACATATCTCGCGCGCGGAGGTTTTCACCTTGATCGATAAACTGGTCAGCACCTATTACCCGGCCGCGGGTACTTTTAGCGCCGGGAAGATCTCCGGCAACGCCGTGGTGAACCACGGGGATGTCGTCCTGAAGGACGCCGTCATCCAAGGCAACCTCTATCTGGCGCCGGGGATCGGCGATGGCAGGATTACCCTCGACCATGTCACCGTGCAGGGAACCCTCTTTATCGAAGGCGGCGGGCAGATCGTCATTTTGAAGGACTCCGTGCTCCGGACCGTCCTCATCAACCGCCGCGACGGTCAGGTTCAAGTGCAGCTGTCCGGCACGACCCGTATCGGGCAGCTGACGGCAAACAGCGCGTCGCGGCTGGACGCAGGTGACGCCTCAACGATCGACAGCGCCGAATTCAACCGCGCCGTGCAGCTGAACCTCGGCGCGGGCGCCTCCGTCACCTCCCTGACCGTAACCCCGTCGGCCGCCGGCACCGCGATCACGGGTACGGGAAGCATCAAGCAGGCGGTGATCCAAGGCACCGGCGTAACATTAAACGGCACCGCCCTGCAGCCGGGAACCGTCACCATCTCCGCAGGAACGATCGGCACAGGTTCGGTGTCGTCCGGTACCTCGGGGGCAGGCGGCAGCTCTTCCGGCAGCCCAGGCGGTTCTTCTTCCGGCGGCAGCGGAAGCGGAAATGGCGGGGGCAATGAGGGCGGTCCGGTGGAGACTGTCCCGACCGTCAATCTGGTGGACGCGGCGGCAACCGACCGAACCAGGTCGCTGTTCGTCTATTTGAACCAGCTCCGCGGCAAAAACATCCTGTTCGGCCAGCAGCACGCCACGACCGAAGGCTTGTCCATCACGGCGAAGGACGGGACGCAGTCGGATACCTTCAACAGCGTAGGCGCCTACCCGGGGCTATTCGGCTGGGATACGCTGAGCCTGGAAGGCAAAGAAAAGCCGGGCGTCGCCGGCAACGCCGAGCAGAGCCGGGACAATCTTGTCGCCGTGATGAAAAAAGCCTACGCGGACGGCGGCGTGCTGACGCTCAGCTCGCATATGCCGAACTTCGTCACGGGCGGGGATTTTTACGACACCAAAGGCAACGTGGTTTCCCACATCCTGCCGGGCGGGGACAAAAACGCGGCGTATAACGCTTTTCTCGACCGAATCGCCGATTTCGCCCTACACCTCAAGACGGACGACGGCAAGCCGATTCCCGTCATCTTCCGGCCGTTCCATGAGCAGAGCGGCAGCTGGTTCTGGTGGGGAGCCGCTTTTACGACGGCCGACGAATACAAGGAGATTTACCGCTATACGGTCGAATATCTCCGCGACAAAAAAGGCGTTCACAACTTCCTTTACGCCTACTCGCCCGGCGGCGGTTTTGGCGACTCCGCCGACACCTATCTGAAAACCTATCCGGGCGACGACTACGTCGACGTTCTCGGTTTCGACAGCTATTACAACGGCGAAGGCGACTCCTGGTTCAACGGCGTGAAGACCGAAGCCAAAACCGTGTCCCAAATCGCCGACAGCCGCGGCAAGGTCGCTGCTTTCACCGAATTCGGCTATCAGAAAATGAAAATCAAGGGCAACACCACCCCCGACTTCTACACGAAGCTGGCGGGCACGCTCCAATCCGACCCGGTCGCGAAAAAGATGGCGTACATGCAAACCTGGGCCAATTTTGGACCGGATTCCGTTTACGTCCCTTATCCGACCGGCGATCCGAACCAGGAGCATGAAATGCTGCCGGACTTCAAGAAGTTCTATCAGGACGCGTACACGCTGTTCAGCGACGGCGTGACCGGTGCTTACGATAAAAAGGTCAACACGGCGTCCGGGCGGGGTTTCATGCATGTCGCCTCTCCGACCCACCAAAGCACGATCAAAGACGCCTCGACCGTGCTCCGCGCCCGCGTCCTGAATGAAACGCCGGACCGCGTCGTGTACAGCATCCAAGGCTCTGATGCCGAATACCCGATGGCGCTGAACCCGGACAGCGGCTACTACGAAGCGGAGTGGACGCCGGCGGCAAGCCTGAACGGCAAAACCGTGGACTTTACCGTCAAAATCTACGGCAAAAACGGCGCCGTCCTGCATCAGCAAACGAACACCGTGTTCGTGAAAATCAGCGAGGTGCTCGCCGGGGCCTACACCTTCGATGCTGCCGCGGACGTCGAAGGCATCCAATACAACGGCGAATATACCGATTCGCTGAAGGAAACGCATGACGGAAGCGTGGCGCACAGCGATTTTAACGGCGGATCCTTGAAGATCAGCGCGCCGCATCTGAACGGAACCGACTCATGGCAGGAGCTGAAGCTGGAGCTGAAAAATGCCAAAACCAAGGCCGGGGCCAGCTCGCTTGCGGATATCAAACGGGTCAAAATGGACGTGTGGGTGCCCGTATCCGCCGGGGAGACCAGCGCTAACGCCAGCCTGCGTGCCGTCGGCCAGCTCCCGCCGGATTGGAGCAATAAATACGGCATGGATACGACGTATGTCCCGCTCGCTTCCCTGCCGAAGGAGACGATCGACGGCGTGGAATACGTCAAATTCAGCCCGACGATCGATTTTACGAATACGGACGCCCTGGCGGCAGCCGACGACATCGCCTTGTCCATCGTGGGCAGCGGGCTGAATTCGGGCGGCGAAGCGCTTCCGGTCTATGTCGATAACATCCGCCTTTACAACGCTTATAACGAGACGTCGGGAGACCCCGCAATGGTCGACGACTTCGAGGGATATTTGGGCAGCAGCGACGCCCTTGCCGGCAAGTTCGTCCACGCCGGCGGCGACCCGGCGAGCGCTGCGCTGGACGGCGTGCATAAGCATGGCGGCAGCTACGGGCTGAAATACACGTACACGCTGGCGGGCAGCGGCTACGCCGGGATCACCAAGGCGATGAACGGCGCCGATTGGTCCGGCTACAACGCCTTGCAATTCTGGTACCAGCCGGACGGCCAGGGGCAGAAGCTGGTGATGCAAATCAACGTGGGCGGCAAAACGTACGAATATTACCCCGACACGAAAACAACCGAACCTGCCCTGATCACCGCGCCGTTCCATGAATTCAAGCCCGCCAACGGCGCAACCGGCACGCTAACGAAGACGAACCTGAAGAACGTCCAGGCCTTTTCGATCTACACCAACGCCGTGCCGGACGGCCATCGGCTGACGTCGTCCATGTATTTTGACGACATCCATGCGCTGCTTGATCCGAATGCCGGCACCGTGCCCAGCGGCAGCGAAAGCGGCGGCATCGCGCCCGGCGTGCTGTTCGATTTTAACGACAGCATTGCCGGCTGGACGCTAAACGACAATACGCTGGGCGCGGACAACCTCGCGAACCCCGAAGACGGCGGCAGCAAGGTTCTCAGCGCAGATTTCCCGGCCACGGCTGCCGGCGACCAGCATTTCGAGCTCGCCTACATGAGCGACCAGGACCTCAGCCAAGGCGGCACGTTAAAGGTTCGAGCCAGAGTCGCCGGCGGCGCCGCCAAAGCCAAGCTGTTCATCAAAACGGGCGCGAACTGGGCTTGGGCTTCAACCGATGAAGTGGAGCTGACCGGCGAATATCAGTGGATCACGCTCAGCCTGAACGGCAAGGACATCCAAGGCGAAGCCATCGACAAGACGCTGATCAAAGCGATCGGCCTGCAGATTTCCTCGCCGAACGGGCAAGGAAAAATGACGGTGTACGTGGATGACGTGACCCTGGACGAAAAAGAGCTGGATGCCGGGGCGAGTGACACCCTCCGTCTTGAAGAAAAAACAACCGGAGATAGGGCAACCGATGAACCGGATGATGCCGCTGATCAAGAAAAAACATTAGGCGAAGGAAGCGGCCAATAGAATATGCTTCTGGTATAGACGGGGAATTTGTTTTAAACTCATAATGACAAAAAAAAAGGATGCTTGCCGGAAGCAAGCATCCTCATGCTGTCGAAAGAGTTATGGCAGCCTCTTTAATATCATGTGATAGGAGATGGGATCTATTGAACCTTCGACGAAAGGAATTATTCAAAATGTACAAGGTTCGCAAAAGATATCTTTTGGATTTTGTCGCATTACCATTCATTATTGCTTTTGCAACGTTCACATCAAATCCTCAATCGCCTCTTACAAAGTATATACTCACCTATCTAACCCTACTCTTTTTATCCTTATTAATCTTTGCGTTAATTCATCGAAATACTAAAAAGTGACTATTACTCCATGCAACGATCCCTTCAATCCTCGATCGCCTGATACATCATCGTGCAAGACGGTAGAAGCAATGACCACCGATCATTTGTCGAGTTCTCCTTTATGCCTCATATTGTAATGGGCCGATGCGCAAATAGACACGCCTTCCCTACTGAAACTGCGGCTTCAGCATTTCATCAAAGTAGGTGCGGCGGGCTTCTTCGCTGTCAAACTGAAGCATCACTTCGGCCGCATCGCTATAAGCCCGGCAGCGTTTTGAACTCTGTCCGGCAAAATACAGCAGGCCAATATAAATGATCATTACATACAGGCTCCATGACGTAAAAGAAAGCTGGTGGACAAGCGCCAACCTTGATGTCCAAAAAACAGCCCCCAAAAAGACGACGAGCCCTATTTTGATGAGAGATTCATTAAAAAGCAGCCAATTTTCGCTTCGGAGCTGCCTGGTGATAATTTCGTTTTTGGTCATGTACAAGTAGCTTTCACATGCTTTGAGGTAATGCTTGTTATATACTTTCATCGTTCTCCCCCACCAATCCCCTTACTCGATCGATATGCCAAAAAACTTATAAGGGAATCAATTCTCTATTTTTAAATAAATTCCTTTTAACACCGAACCCTTTTCCGATAGAGAGGCAATATAGTGTGTAAGCAGCTTACAGGAGGGCCCTCTGATGCAAAACGAATATATGTACCAATTACTCGAAAAAATGAAGGACGGTGATCAACAGGCGTTTCATGCGGTGTATGATGCTACCTATCAGGATGTCTACCGTACAGTCTCCTTTCTGGTGGATCATCAGCAGGATCGGGAAGATGTCATGAATGAGATTTATATGCAAATGTGGCTCTCCCTTGCGAACTACGATACGAACCGTCCTTTCCACTTCTGGCTGCATGGCTTGGTCATCCGCCAAGTGCAAAGATTTCGGGTCAAGAGCTGGAGGAGATTCCGAATTTTTGAACGCATCCGCGCCTTCACCCGGGAAGAGTCTTATTGGGATCAACATCCTGCGCTGGATGGGACGGACCAAATGATATCGCAGTCCATACGAAAACTGACCGACAAACAGCGGGCAGTGATTATCTTCCGCTTTTTTCACGACTATACTCTTGAGGAAATTGCAACGCTGCTCGATATTCCGCTGGGTACAGTCAAATCCAGATATCATGCCGGCCTTCAGGCGCTTCGAAAATACTTATGGAATCTCCCCTCTGAAAGGATGGAAAAGATCAATGACTATTGAACGCGAAATCCGCGAACATCTGCACAAAGAGGCAGAAACGATCGAGTGCCCTCCGGCCATCTCCAAACGAATAGAACGATCCTATTCTCAATATTTGCAACGAAAAAGGAGCGAAAAACCTATGAAAAAACGATTGATTGGCGGTATTGTTGCCGTAGCGCTTTTGATTCCAACCGCAGCCTTTGCGGCCCCTACCCTGATAGACATGCTGACTAGAACACCAATGACTGCTGAACAAGTCAAAGTGGATGAGGTTGGCAAAACAGCGCTTGAGAAGCTGTACGGCGCTTTTCCCGAAACAAAATCGTTTGAGATTATCGATGCAAGCTACCTTGGGGGAGACGCCACGAATTCAACCCAAAAGCAAGCGATCCAAACAAGCATCGTACTGCAGGAAAAAGGAGGGACCGGCAAAAAAATTAGACTGGATATAAACGGTATTACGGGTGTGATTGAACACGTGAACCAGGAGAATTGGGAGCCTACAGAGAAGCCCGTCATTTCTTTAACCGGTCAGGAAATCAAGGCGAAGGTAGATAATCTCATTACTAAAATGTACGGCAGCATTGATAATTTCGAGTTTAATATGGAGCAAATGGAGAACCCGGATCAAAAAACGTTCATGTTGAATTACAGCAAAAAGGGAGCAGAAACACCATTCTACCAAGCCTTCGTTCAGGGCAATGCCATCCGTGTTTCTTTGATCGGCGGCGAACCTACACCTTCAAATCCTGTTAAAGTAGAAGGTTTCTTCTCGGCAAATGGTAAGCCGGATTATACTGCCGATTCCTTTTTAAACGATGAAAAACTATTTGCTTTACTAAAAATGAACCCGACAGAATTAAAACAAGAATTAGCAAAGGGCCAATCCGTTGCGGAGATTGCAGCATCCAAAAACATCTCTAAACAACAAGTCATTGATGTGATTGCAAAAACACAGGCTGAGAAAGAAGTTGAAGGTGCCGTAGTTTCAAAGAAACAAATGGAACAACTATCAAAAGCTCTTGAACCGAAAGTATTGCAAGTGATTGAGCACAAAACGAGGTAGAAATAACAAATCAAGTCGGATGAGTTCGGCAAAAATCCCTGAGAAGCTGTATGCTCATTTCACGTAACGAAATCGTATTATAATGCAGGCAATGCTCCAAGCGATGTATTCATTGAATGATCCGAACTAGCAGGATGTAAACGTCTATATCATGCTTGGTAAAAAATAATAAGTGGCCGGTATCCTTATTGTAGAGGAAACCGGCCATTTTTAGATCAAAGGAGGCTTAGTGTACAAATTACGCGGTATCTAAAGTGTGACAACCGGCTGCCCTTATCTCATGACGATCGTACCCTTTAGTTCAACTAAATGCGGTTCCCGGTAGTTCAACAGTATTTTACGCAACAGCTCTTATGATTTGAATTAACCTATTTTGTTTTGTTCTTACTTGCTTTATCTATATATGCTTTTATCAAATGATAGATATCCAACTTCCAGACTTGATCTTCTTTCTGTAGACCTAAAGCCATGGTATGAGTTGTTGTTTCTATACTAACCGAAATCAGTACAGTTACCTTATTCTCCTCTGCCGTACTCTCATCCACTTTTATAGAATCATAATATCTGTAATGTACTGCTGTTTCGGAATCATCATTCATTGCATACTCGAAATAATCTTTCCGAAATTGATCCAGATCAGGAAGTTGCCCCCCATTAAAAGTAATCGCATATATCAAGTCCGGGTCGCCTATTGATATACAGTAGAGATAGATCAGCACCATGTCCTCAGGGGTAAAATTGTGAAGGTTCTGCAAGTTCCTCTCAACTTTAAAACGAGTAAAAGCCTCCTGCTTCTCTAAAGGCAACTGTTTCAGATAAGAGAACTTTCCAAT
Source organism: Paenibacillus sp. USDA918EY (assembly GCF_009870825.1). Lineage (GTDB taxonomy): Bacteria > Bacillota > Bacilli > Paenibacillales > Paenibacillaceae > Paenibacillus_AQ > Paenibacillus_AQ albilobatus. The sequence continues at coordinate 109,126 of NZ_WTWY01000010.1, forward strand.
GTATTCCTCACCAGGATTCGTGTTTGTATCATTATTGAAAGACTTCTTTAAGTGGTCTTTTTCGAGGGCTTCCGCGGGAACTTCGGTCCTCAGGGCCTTATTCGTGCTGCTGCATGCTGAAACTAAGAACAACATGGCTAGCACTAATAAAACTAATCCTGATTGCCTCATTTTATCACTCCTCAATATAACGGATTCATCTCAGTCCCAAACTAGCGCCTCCCTATCATACCATATAATGGAATTCACCTGCAGGAGCCAACCTTACACGGTGGGTTTTTGCTTGTTCAGCTTCCGTTTGATCCAACGATAGAGCTCCGAATACTAAAACACTAGGCTTAGTACGGCAGCGATCCATTTGAGGATATTCAGTAGCGCCACAAGTACTACCCATGGCCAACACCTCCCTTCGGGAGTGTTACGCCATGGCCGCTCATCGCTTTGTCCCTTAATCTATTATATTATGGAATCCCTACCCAAAATAACACGAAGCAGCCACTCCCGGTCTTCCCGGAAACTGGCTGCTTCGCTATTTGTTCCGCACTTCGAATCACTTAAACCCCGTAAAAGCCGATCCGGACTGCATATAATACTTCTGCCCGAAAAAATAAAGCAAAATCATCGGAATCGCCATGATCGTCGACGCGGCCATCAGCTTTTCCCATTGCGCCCCGTGATCCTGCTGAAAACCTTGCAAACCGAGCGTCAGCGTCCATTTGGCGGCATCGTTCAAATAAATGAGCGGTCCCATAAAGTCCGTGTAGGCACCCACGAAGGTAAACAAAGCAACCGTCGCTAACGCGGGTTTCAACGTCGGCAAAATAATTTGCGCGTAAATCCGGAATTCCGACGCCCCGTCCATTTTTGCTGCCTCGGACAGCTCTTTGGGAACGCCTAAGAGAAACTGCCTCAACAAGAAAATGTAGAACGGCGCCCCGAAAAACGCCCCGATCGTCAGCGGCAGAATGGTGTTGATCCACCCCAGCTTCGCGAAAATAATGTACTGCGGAATCAGCTGCACCTGCGACGGCAAGATCATCGTGGCAAGAACGATCGCGAAAATGATTTTGCTCCCCACCCACGGAATCCGAGAGATCGAATAAGCGACAAGCGGAGAGGCAATCAATTGCCCGATGATACATACGACGCAGATCACCAGCGTGTTCAGCATATAGCGGCCAAACGGCACGGTTTCAAACGCGGCCTTGTAATTCGACCATTGAAAAGATGCCGGGATGATCCGCGGGGGCAGCTCGAATATTTCATTCGGCGATTTGAGCGAGGTGAACACAAGCCAAACGAAAGGGAACAGAAAAAACACCGAGAACAAGATCAGCATCGTATGCGGAAAAATCTTCGTTCGAACCAGCTTTGCAGCGCTCATCCGCTATTCACCTCCGTAATAGACCCAGCGTTTGGATGTTTTCAGCACGAGCAGCGTAATCAGCATGACGATCATGAACAGGATCCAGGCGAGCGCCGAAGCGTAGCCCATCTTCAGATTCATGAAAGCTTCCTGGTACAGATTAACGGCGTAAAATAACAACGACTGCCCGGGTCCGCCAAGGGAGTTGCCCGATTTCCCCCCCGCCAGAATGTAAGATTCCGTAAAAATCTGAAACGCGCCGATCAGCCCCATAATGAGTTGGAACAAAATAATCGGCGACAGCGCCGGAACCGTGATTTTCCAAAACCGATGCCACCAGTTGGCCCCATCGACCTGCGCCGCTTCATAATACGTTTGCGGAACGCCCTGCAGAGCCGCCAGAAAAATGAGCGCCCCCGCTCCCGAGCCCCACAGCCCCATCAGAATCAAAGAAGGTTTGGTAAACTGCGGGTCCAGCAGCCAAGCCGGATCGGGAAGACCCGCCCAGCGCAAAAAAATGTTGACGAGACCGAAATCCGGATTCAGCATCCAAGTCCAGAGCAGGGCGCTAGCCACGCCGGGAATAACCGCCGGAAGATAAAAGATCGTGCGATAATAATTGATGCCTTTGACTTTGAAGTTCAGCAGCATGGCGATGAGCAACGAACTGAACAACGTGACGGGAACGGATATAAACGCCATAAACAGCGTATTGCTGATGGATTTATAAAAGTTGTGATCTTTCATAATCGCCTTGTAATTGCCCATGCCTACCCATCTCGGGGGATTAAACAGATCGTATTCCGTCAAACTGAAGTATAGGGAACTAAAGAAAGGATACACGGTAAAGACCAGAAAACCGACGATCCATGGGGAAGCAAAGGCGAGCCCGATCCAGAAATAACGCCATTCCTTCCTTGTCCACCCCTTTCTCCTCAATATCATTTGGCCGGAGATGGAGTCTCTCATCTATCCGTCCTCCTCGCAGATAGTTTGGATCTAACCCGTCCCGTTGGAGGCCGGGCCAGATCCTTGGTCTGAATGCCGGATTATTTAACCAGAGGCTGAATCTTATCCTTCACCCTCTTCAAGCCTTCATCCACGCCGACTTCTCCGCGGAGAATCGCGTTGTATTGCGTGGAGAACTCCGTCATATATTCCGTCGAAAACGACGTTGCCGGGAAGGAGCGCAGGTTCGGGCTCGAAGAATATTGCAAAAATTCCTGGAAGCCGGGCACATCCTTGTAAATTCCGTTGGTTTGCAGCGAGGTTCGGGTCGGCAAATTGCCGATGGCCGCGGTAAACTCCGCCATTTGTTCCGGCTCGGTCATCCACTTCAGGAATTTCCACGATTCATCCGGATGTTTCACGCCTTTTGGTATATAAAATACGCTTGTCGTTACGTTGCCCGGATTTTTGAGACTGGGATTATTTTCATCGTAAGGGATCGGGGCAATGCCGTATTTTAAGTTCGGAGCGAACTGTTTGATGAAGGTCGGCAGCCATTCGCCGTCGATCGTCATCGCATATTTGCCTGTAAAAAAAGGATTCTGAGGCGACATGTATTGGCCCAGTCCGGATGCAAACCGGTCCAGCTCCTTGGATCCGAACTGATCCCAAATCCCTTTTCCGAACTCGACGGCGGCTTTAACGCCCGCATTGTCGGGAGTCACCTGCTTTTTGTCCGCATCATAATAGGAGCCGCCATAGGCGTAACTGAACGTAAAGGCATCCACCCCCGGCCATAGGCCTAGCTGCTGAAGTTTTCCTCCATTTTCTTTGACGCTCAGCTTTGTAATGTAATCTTTGAGCTGGCCCATCGTTTCCGGAGGACCGTTCAGGCCGGCTTTTTCCAGCACCTCTTTGTTATAAAACAGCATCGAGACGTGCATGGCGATCGGCAGGGCATACGTTTTTCCTTGGGACTGGGAAGAGCTGAGCGCAGCGGGCACGAAATCGCCCAAATCAACGTTGTCTTTCTTGATGTAATCGTCCAGCGGCATCATGGCGCCCCGTTCTCCCCACGGTACGACATCCTGACCGAAGTTGGACGCGATATCGGGGGGATTGCCTCCCGTAATGGCCGTCAGCTGCTTCTGGTAATCGCTTTGCGACAATCCCTTCACTTGAATATCAGGATTGGCCTCATTCCACTTCTTGATCAATTTTTCGAGCGCTTCGCCTTCCGGGCCGGTCCATCCGTACCAAAAGCTGAGCTCAACCGGCTCCTTTTTGGCGTCCCCGCCTTTCGTTCCGCCGTTTTCCTTCCCGGAGCTTGGAGTTTCTTTACCTTCGCAGCCGGATAAAACCGCAAGCAAAAATACGAAGACGAGACCTAATAAACTCCCTTTTCGCTTCATGTCTCTTCCCTCCTATTCTTTGGACAGCAACGCCAACGAAGCTCGTTTGCCGTCATCAACTATTCCATATGTTAGCATGTAAGCGCTTTAGTTAATTTCACTATTGTATCTTAAAGTTGGACTATCGTTAAAAGTTTGAACTACTTGTTCATGGCCTGTTTTCGGAACTGATTCGGAGAGATGCCGGTGTATTTTTTGAAAATTCTGCAGAAGTAAGCCAGCTCGTTAAACCCTGTGGCATAACATACCTCCGTGACGGTCATTGAAGGACGCTGCAGCAGCACAAGCGCGTTGGCGATCCGTAAATCAACAAGATAGCGGTTGAACGTTTTGCCTGTCCACTCTTTAAACAGCCTGCAAATCGTCGGCTTCGACATATTGGATATGGCGCAAATATGCTCGAGCTTAATGTCCTCGTGCGCGTTTTGGTCGATATATTCAACGACTTTGTTCATCGTGTCCCGATACCTTTCAATTTTTTGGAACCCCGCTTTGACCAGCTCCCCGTTCACCTGACGAATGATGAAAGATAACAGCTGCAGCAGATCCGCTTTCAGCACGATTTGAAAAAACGGGGCCCGTTCCTCGTATTCGCCCAGCATATCCTGAAGCAAATTTCGGATTTTCCCCTCCGTTACTCCATCGAACACAATCTGCGAATGGTGAGCGCAGTCCGAACGCATAAAATGCTTCAAATAATGGACGTCAAAAAACGCCTGATCCCGCGGATCGTCGAACCGCTCGTTGATAAAGGACGGCATAAATTCGCAGCCTAAAATTTCAACCTTCTCTTGTTCGAAAGCATGGATGCGATGCATCGTAAAGGGGGGCACCAGAAACAGATCCCCTTTTTTGATCCGGTACTGCCGCGAGCCGAGCGTATGCAGAAATTCCCCCTTGGATACGTACCATATTTGAAAATAGTCATGAAAATGGGTGGACAAGCTGACGAGGGAATCCATTCGATACATCTTGCAGTGCAAATCTTCCAGCATCTCCAGTTTGGAGTTAAAGTAGATCACTCCCGAGCGGGTCCATTGATCGATATCGAGCTTTTTCATCTCAATTCCTCCTCTATATATCCCCTTTTTCGTATATTATTTCCGTTGCCATTTGCCTCCAAATGAAATAGAATTGAACCTTGAAATTCACAAAAATACGGGGAGTTGAACCTGTATGGCATCAAAAATCACTTATTTGGATGGTTTAAGAGGTTTGGCCGCTTGCGTGGTCGTCGTTTCACACTTTTTTCAGGTATTTGCGCCGTCTGTTTTTGAAGGAAAACAGGAGATCGCCCACTTTGCCTTTGAAGGTTTTGCTGCACGGACACCGCTGAACTTATTGTTCAACGGCAATTTTTCCGTCTGCGTCTTTTTCGTATTGAGCGGTTTTGTGCTCAGCTGGCGATATTTTCACACGAAAGACAAGTTACATATTTACTCCTCTGCCCTGCGCCGATATTTTCGATTGGCTATTCCTGCCGTATTATCCGTCTTGTTAGCCTACTTGGTCATGGTGCTCGGTTTGGGTTATTTTGATAAAATCCGCCAAACAACGTTGTCCTCCATGCATGATCCGTATTTGGCCAGTTCTAATTTTCTCGTCATGCTGCAAGAGGCCTTATTCCACACGTTTTTTAACTATGGGTCCGCCTATAATCCCGTCTTATGGACCATGACCTATGAGCTGCTTGGTTCCTTCCTGATCTTCGGATTTCTTTTGACCGTCGGCAGGTTCAAGTTTCGGATTGCAGCCTATGCGATCCTCGTCGTGCTTCTTGCCGATTCGTATTATTTGGGCTTCGTGCTTGGCATGGCGCTTAGCGACCTGAAGTTCAGCGGCCGGGATCGGTTGGCCATTCTTCAACGGCCTTGGATCACCCCCCTTCTTCTTTGTGTAGGGCTGTATCTTGGCTCCTATCCTTATGTGGGCATCGAGAATACCATCTATTCCGTCCTCGTATGGAAAACCTCGTCGTTTTCGTTTTTTGTGTTCTACCATACGTTGGGGGCATTTTTCATATTGACAGCTCTCTTGAATTCTTCTCGCCTTCAATCGCTGTTCAGCCGGAAGCTGTTTTCCTATCTTGGCAAAGTATCGTTTTCCTTTTATCTGCTCCATTTCACGATCATTTGCTCACTCGGATCCTATATTTTCTATCGATTGCACCCCCATTTCTCGTACGGACTTAGCGTGACGTTCACCCTTATACTAACCACCCCTTTCATCTTTGTATTGGCCCATTTGTTCTATCGATTCGTCGATGCAAAAACCCTATCCGTATTGGGTCATTGGAGCAAGCGAATCTTCGATCCTCTTGTTCGACAAAGGGCAGGCGGCATGCAGGCTGAAAAAACAAAAAGCATGTAACGCCGACGACATCTCCGAAGGCTCGTTAAAATATATCAACTGTTAAAACGAGTCTTCAGAGAGATCGATTGTAGCGGTGCAGCAGCCTATATTCAAGGTGTAAACGCAGCACAAAACAGCCATTCCCGGATCTTGCCGGAAATGGCTGTTCGCAATTGTCCTTCTTATTCCTATTAAGGATAGACTTGTCATTGTTGGAGTTATACAATTTCAAATATATATTGATTGATGCGCCCGATTTAATGATCGGCGATATCCGCTGTTTCTTCCGCGGGTTCCATGGAAATCCTGCTTAATAACATGTTACGAAAGAATAGGAGACTGTAGCATGAACAAAAACAAGACGACACGAAAACCAGGTTCGGGGATGGAAAAGGAATCCGCCAAAGTGCTCGATTCCCGCGCCTTGAATCGTGCCACGCTCGCCAGGCAAATGCTGCTCAAGCGCGAAAAGCTTCCGGTTTTGGATGTTGTCGAAAAATTGATCGGTCTGCAAGCCCAATCCCAGAACGCGCCGTATTTCGCTTTATGGTCCCGAATGGAAGACTTCCAGCAGGATCAACTATCAGAGCTGATCCGGGATAGAAAGGTGGTACGCATGGCCTTGATGCGCGCCACCCTTCACTTGGTCTCTTCCCCCGACGCTTTTCAGCTTCGCCCATGGCTGCAGAGCGTCATGGAACGAAGCTTAAAGGGGGGTTACGGCCGACAGCTCAAGGATGTGGATCTCGGACAGCTCGCTGCGAATGGACGGAAACTGGTCGAAGACAAACCGATGACGTTCAGCGAATTGGGCGGGCATTTGCTGGAACATTGGCCAGATCTTCCGTCAAAGGCGGCTACAGCTGCCATTCGGAATTTGGTGCCGCTTGTGCAAATACCGCCGCGGGGGATTTGGGGGGAAGGAGGACAAGCCGCACATACTACGTTGGAAACATGGCTTCATCAATCCCTATGCCCAAAGCCCGATGCGGAAACTTTGATCCGGCGGTATTTGGCGGCATTTGGTCCGGCTACGGTTAAAGACATCCAGGTATGGTCAGGACTAACCGGTTTAAACCAAACGATGGAAAAGCTTCGTCCTGAGTTGATCACCTTCCGGGATGTGCATGGAGCTGAACTATTCGATCTGCCCGATGCTCCGCGGCCTGATGGAAGTACCCCCGCGGAACCGCGGTTTCTCGGTGAATTTGACAATATCCTGTTGTCCCATGCGGATCGCAGCAGAATACTGGACGACAGGTACCGTAGCAGCGTATTCACGATAAACGGAATTATCCGGTCAACGATCCTCATCGACGGATATGTTGCCGGAACGTGGAAGTTGATACAAGAACGAAAGAAAACGGTTTTGAGCATCGACCCTTTTATTACGCTTTCCCAAAAAGAGACCGACGCGCTAACGATGGAAGGAGCGCGACTGCTTCATTTCGCGGCGCCGGAGGATTCGCAAGAAGTGATTATTCAATCCGGCTAATATAGAAGTTGAACAGAACATTTCACCCGGCTGCCTTCATTCTTGCGAGTCACAGGTTCAACTTATATAGCGGCAGCGGAGATTGGCTTCAAGGGAAATCTTCAGACGCAAAAAGAAGCTGAGCGAATGTCGTCAGCTTCTTTTACCGTCCGGACATTTCCATAAAAAGGAAATCAAGCCGTGTAAAGCACTAAAAATATTTGGGCAGGCCGCTTATCCGCTCCCTGGCAGCTTAATCCACTGATAAGGCTGCTTGGCGGCAATAAGCGCATATTCAATAAGGGTGATAACGGCAATGGTCTCGGAGGAAGGCACGGTCGCCTCTCCGGTCTCAAAGAACCTCACCAAATCGCGGATAAAGCTTTGGAAGAAATCCGACGCCGGCTGCACGACGCGGCAGGCTCCCGAGTCGTAGTTGATGGACATCATAAACGGAGAGCCCTGGCCCGGCTGCTGGATCGTGGCCTGCCTGCCGCCGGAGAACTCGATCAGCAAGGCCGGCGCCGCTTCCGTCCCGATGAACATGACGCGCTGGGCATCCTCGCCCATCAGGGCAATGACCGGTTCGATCTGGTGGATCGAATAGTTTTCCATCGCACCCGGTCCCCAGCTGGAAATGACCTTGATTCCTGCGCGCTCGACTTCCGCATATTCCGCGGCATACCGGAGCGCCGACGAAGAATACAGCGGGGTCTGATACTTCGCGGCCCGCTCAAACAAACGCACCGCCGCCGCCCTGTCCGGAGCGAACGTCTTGTCTATGTAGGTCGGCTTTCCCGATGCCAGCGGCAGCTCGGAAAGCGCTTCATGCTGCTCCGGGTTGTCAGGCGACAACACGATCAAAAAATCGCTTTGGGCAACCACTTCTTCTATCGTGCCGCACCACGCCACGCCATGTTTCGCGCACCATTCCGTATTGCTGAGTCCCTGCTCGGCATCCTTCATGCCATAAGCAAAAGCGACCTCCATCGTGCCGCCCGAAGCCTTGCGAATCCATTCGGGGTAGTTGTTCGCGTGCCATTCGTCCAGATAGTAGTCGATAAAGCCTATTTTCTTCATGCCAACGCTCCCGCTTCCAGGAGGGAAATCTCGCGGCCTTCTTCCGAAGAGCGGTAAATGGCTTCGATCATTTGGGCCGTCACGATCACCGTGTCAATATGCGACGGCAGCTTTTCTCCGGAATGGATGCCGGCGATAAAACCGTCGATCTCCTCCTGGAAAGCGTTGTTCTGCGGATATTTCGCTGTGCTTTCCAACAAAGCGCCGTGCTGCGCAGAGTACAGTGTAAACTCCTTGCCGTACTGGAGACGAATGCCTGCTTTGTCCCCGAGAAAATCAATATACATTTCATCGACGCCGATATTTTGCGCCCACGCGCCGTTCACCGTGATGGACGGTCCTTCCGTCCGGATCATGGCCGTGACAAAATCATCCACATCATAGCTGCCCTCATAGTTCGGAGGACCCGCCCACATGTTCAGGTAAGCGTAATTCGGCATATCCTTGCCAAGCTTCGAATACGCCTGTCCGGACACCGTCTTCGGCTTCGGATCGCCCGCGCAGTACATGACGATATCCAGGAAGTGAACGCCCCAGTCAATGAGCGCCCCGCCGCCCGCGACCGCCTTGGTTGTAAAATCTCCGCCCAGCCCCGGAATCGAGCGATGGGCGCGGAAGCTGACGACGACATGGTACAATTCGCCAAGTTCCCCGCTTTCGATCATCTGCTTGATAATGTTGACGCCTTTATTGAAGCGGTTCACGACGCCGATATTCAGCGTTTTGCCGGTTTCATGCTGCACCTTCTGCATCTCCAGCGCTTCCTTGTACGTTCTGGCGGCCGGCTTCTCGCACAGCACGTGCTTGTCGGCACGCATGCAGTCGATCGCAATGGAGGCGTGAACGTTGTTGGGGGTACAAATCGACACCGCCATCACCTCAGGATCGTCCAAAATGACCCGGTAATCCTCCACCGCCGTGCCGCAGCCGTACTTCTCGACCGCTTGTTCAGCCCGCTCCTTGCGAATATCGCAAAAATACTTGATCTCCACGTCCTTATTGGCCACGTAAGCCGGGATGTGAGCACTGTTGGCAATGGTCCCGCAGCCGATCACCGCTACAATCGTTTTTGTCATAGCAAATTCCCTCCGGTTACTTGAACCCGGTAAAGACAGCCCCGGATTGCATAAAGTATTTTGACCGAGCAGCGTCATTCGAATAAAAAACATGCCTTTTCAAAGCCGGTTCCTTTCATTCGGGACTTATTCTCGGCCAACTACTGCCATGTTATCATGCAGGCAAAAGATATGATTTTAATATCGTATGGGAAAATAGGATTATCGTATTAATTTTGAAGCGGTTTCATTGCGGCTTGTTTGCGGAACTGATTGGGCGATATGCCGGTATAATTTTTAAAAATTCTGCAAAAATAGGACAACTCGTTAAATCCCGTCGCGAAGCATACCTCGGTGACCGTTAAGGACGGATGCTGCAGCAGCCTGAGCGCATTGTTGACGCGGAGGTCAACGAGATAGCGGTTGAAGGTCTTGCCCGTCCATTCTTTGAACAAGCTGCAAAACGTCGATTTCGACAAATTCGATACGGCGCACATATCTTCCAGCCTGATATCTTCATGTGCGTTTTTTTGAATAAATTCAACCACCTTCATCATCGTGTCGCGATATTTTTCCGACTTCTCAAAACCGGCCTGGACTAGCTCCCCGTTCACCTGGCGAATGATGATCGATAACAGCAGCAGCAGATTGGCCTTCAGGACGATTTGAAAAAACGGCGTACGCCGTTCATATTCTCCGAGCATCTCCTGCATCAAACCGCGAATCCGGCTATCCGTAACCCCGTCAAAAATCATTTGATGCGAATTTGCATTTTCAGCATGCGCAAAATAGGTTAAATAGCTGGCGTCAAAAAAGGGCTGTCCCCCCGGCGGCTCATTAAAACGCTCGTTAATGAATGCCGGCAGGAATTCGCATCCCCATATTTCAACCTCCTGCTCGGGCGGGGACTGAATGCGGTGCACCGTAAAAGGAGGAACGACAAACAGGTTTCCCTTGGTCATGCGGTACTCCCGATCGCCGATCGTGTGCAGAAATTCGCCTTTGGATACATACCAGATTTGAACATAATCGTGAAAATGAGCCCACAAGCTCGTCAGCTTGTCCATTCGATACATTTTGCACGACAGGTCTTCCAGCATCTCCAGCTTGGAGTTGAAATAAACGACCCCGGAACGGGTCAATGCATCGATCTCCGCCTTTTTCATCTTCATCGGCTGCCCCTTCCCCCCTGTCTCTTATATTTATTTCATGCTGCCGCCGTAAATTCCTGTCGTATGAACGCAAAAACCATTTCTATACCATATCAAAAATAGGGACATGCATCATGCAAGTCCCTTTCGTTACTCTACTATATAAGATGAACTAATGATTGAACGGAGGAAGGCAGCCGGGTGAAATGTTCTTTCTAGGCTCGGACCATCCATTAATATTCACGCCGCAAAAGCTGCACCCCCTGCGCGATGACGCCGTCAATCGGCTCCTTTTTCGCCTCGTCGATTTGCGCTTGCGGGGAGACGGACCGGAAGCCGTCCGCCAATCGGTTTCTTACAAGCGGGTTGTTTTGCAGCACGCCGCCCTGCAAAATCACCGTGAACGGCGCGGCAGCCATGCCGAGCTTATTCAGAACCGACCTTGCTCCCAGAAGCAGCTCGTCCGCCGCCGTCTCCAGAATCAAGCGCGCGGTCTCGTCCCCCTCCCGTTCCGCTTCGGTGACGAGCCTCGCGAGTTCGGCTGTTTTGTCCACGCTGTATTCGGCGGAATACACCCAGTTGAACAATTCCTCTTCGTTCCGCAGCCCCAAATGCAAGAGCAGCTTGCCGGTTAGGGCCGTATGGCCGCCCCGTCCGTCAAATCCGCGCAAGGCCGCACGGATGGCCTGTTTGCCGATCCAATAACCGCTGCCTTCGTCGCCGACACGGTGGCCCCAGCCGCCTGCCCGTGCGCTTTGGCCTTGGGCATTGATCCCGTACACGATCGAACCGGTGCCCGCAATAATGAGGATGCCGGGCGCGCCGCCCGTTGCTCCAAGCAAGGCGGCAATGCCGTCATTCTCGACAACGATGCGGTCCGCCGTCACTTGAGTGTGCGCGAGCGCTTCCCTTACCATCTCTTCGATCACTTGCCGATCATGCTCGGTATCAAGACCGGCTACGCCAAATACCGCGCAGGTCACGTGAAGCGGCCCGTCTTCCGCGATGTTGACCGTCTTCTTCTGTTCGAGGGACGCAGGTTCCGCTTCGGACGCAGGCGGTTTACATCCTGTGGCAGATGCAGCCAACCTCCGCTTGGCTTCCCGGATCGCCCGCGTCAACTCTAGCGCTGCCGCTTCCCGGCCCGTTCCCTGATAGTTGCATGAACCCGCTTTCCCGCTCGCCAGCATCCGGCCCTCGATATCCGCGAACACGGCCAGACATTTCGTCCCCCCGCCGTCTACGGCCAGCAGAGGGACCCTCGCCGTCATCATAAGCCGCCGCCCCAGCCGGCCAGCGTGCGGTCAAGCTCGGCAAGCGCTCCTTCCACCTGGGCACGGGCTGCATCCAGCCATTGTTCCTGGCTCTGCTGGCTTGTTTTCCGTTTGGCGATGGTGCTCAAAATTTCCGCCGGGGCAGGCCCGCCCGGCAGTGTCCGGATATCCACAAAGTGAACCGGATCCAGCGCCAACCGCAGCTCCTCGGCAGTCAGCGACAGCTTTCGGCCAATGACCTGAAGCGCGATCTCATTGACCAGATCGAGCGTAATTTCGTTTGCCGCCAATCCTTCGGCGGCGGAGCGCTTCACCACATTGCTCACGATATGGTGGGCGTTGCGGAACGACAGGCCGTCGGTGCGTACTAGCGTATCCGCCAGTTCGGTCACCGTGGCGAAGCTGCCTTCGGTCCGCTTCCGGAGAACTTCTTTGTTGACATCGATCGTCCCGATGACGCATGAGAGCAGGCGGTACATCCGGTCCAGCACCTTGAGCGCCTTCCAGGCATAAGGCTGCATATCGTCTTCGGTGTCGACGATGTCGCCGAACGGCGTATTGTGCATCATCGTCAGCACCGTTTGGGTGTTGCCGACGCAGCTGGACAGAAGCGCACGCATATGCTCGAACGAAACCGGGTTCCGTTTTTGCGGCATAATGGAGCTGATCTGCACATAAGGGTCTGCGACGCGCAGCATGCCGAACTCCTGGGTGCACCACAGCAGAAAATCCTGCGACGACCGGCCCAAATTAATGGCCGCCAATTGCACGGCTGCCATCATTTCGCCAATATAATCGGCACCGCCGATCGCATCGTATGAATTATATATAAGTTCGTCAAAACCAAGCAGCTCCTGCATCCGCTCCCGGCTGATGGCAAAACCGGAAGTGGTCAGCGCCGCCGCCCCCATGCTGCTCCGGTTGCAGTTGGCATAAGCCGCCTGCATCCGGCGGATATCGCGGTCGAGCGAATCCGCCATCGCCATGATGTAATGGGCGAGCGTCGTCGGCTGCGCCTGCTGCGTATGCGTATATCCGATCATGATCGTACCGGCATGCTCCTCGGCGAACGCAAGCAGCTGGCTCTTTAGCGCCAGCGCGCTGCGAAGCGTCACCAGCAGCTTTTCCCGCAGGACGATCCGGTAAATCGCGATGCCCATATCGTTGCGGCTGCGAGCCAGGTGCAGATTGTCCGCGATGTCTCCGGCCGCTGCATGCAGCTCATGCTCGACCTGGAAGAACAGGTCCTCGAATTGTCCGGTATATTCGGCCTGGCGAAGCTTCTCCAGATCGAGGCCGCGAATGGCCGCCGCGATTTGCCCCGCTTCTTCTTCGGTAACCAGTCCCTGCTCTTTCAGCATGATGAGATGCGCTTTGTTGATCGCCATCATCGGCGCAAGCAGGCTGGTTTTCGCTTCGTCAAAAGCAGGCGCGAGCACGACTTCCGTATAGGTGCAGCCCGGAAAAACCTTGCCTTCCTCCTCTAAAATTTGTTCCCGACTTCTCATGTTGTTCAGATCCTTTCCGTAATGATCTTGTGATTTTGAACTCGTTTCCTTATTTCGGGTTCAAAACTGAAGTTAATTTTTGTCATATTGCGGTTGACCGCTACGGTTCCGGATCGTTCTTCCGATCGCTGCCCGCCTCCAAATTTCTATGATTATATTTTCCATAACGGTAGAAATTCGGAGACAGCTTATGCTTCCGATGCTAGCTTTTCTTCGAAAAGCTTTTAGGCGAACGCAGCATATGCTTCCGAAGTAGCTTTTTTTCAAAAAGCTTTTAGCTTCGTAAGAATCGATTCCGGCCCCTCCGCTACCTCGCTTTTTGTCAAAGTACTGATTATGGTTGAACCTTATTGCAACTCATAGAAAACCCAATTCCATGTGCCTCATCTCCTATGTACCTTCGTCCACTTTTCCCCGAAACTGCGCTTGGTTTGACAGAAGGCAGGGGACACGACGCAAAGCGGTTTGGCTTTACGCCGTACCCGCCCCTACCTTTTAAACATCCTGCCGACTTCTTTACTTCCTTGCCACGCTCGGGATTACTGCTTAGGAGCAACAACCCCGGCTGACGCCGCCCCATCCTGCTTCAGGCTGATCATGTTAACGAACATCCGGATCGAACCGGGCACAAGGCTCGGCATTTCGCGGTACCAAACAAGCGAGCTGTACGTATAAGTACCTTTGCCGTAATTCGCCGTCAGGAACGTGCCGGTAAATTCCTTCTCCCCAGGGTCTCCGTTCGAGATCAGCTCCGTATACTCCTTGCCCCATTCGGACGGGTTGTACGCCGAGCGGTCCTGAATCCAATTCTGCCAGTCGGCGTCCGTAATCTTGTTCGGCGTGTTAAAGATCGGATGCTCCGGCGCCAGCATCGTAACCTTGGAATTTTCATCCGTCACGCGCCACTGGATGAGCGGCTCGCCGATCTTGATCGGATACGGTGCCAGATCCGGCGACCATTTGTCCTCCGGCTTGTGGTATTGAACAACCAGGTTGCCGCCGTTTTTCGCATAATCGAGCAGACGCTGATTGCTTGGAATCAGCTCCGGACGGAAGGCATAGGCCCGGATGCCAAGCACGATCGTGTCGTATTGCGACAGATCGCCGAACTGGATCGTTTTGGCGTCCAGATTCGTCACATTGACGCCCACTTGACGCAATACCTGATCGATATTGTCAAAACCGCTGGACACATATCCGACCTTCAGTCCTTGCGGCACCTTCAGATCAAACGCCTGGATGGCAAGGTTGGCCGGTTTGACGTAATAGGTTTTGCCGATATGCGGATACTGGATCACCTGCACCGTTCTGCTGCTGTCTGAAGTGCCGTCGTTGGCTATAGCCGCCAGGTTGTAACTCCCCGCTTTTACATTGGCCGGTGCCTTGACGGAAAACTCAGCCGTCTTGGTCTCGTATTTAGCAGCGAAGCTCAATTCCTGAACCGCAGGCTCCACGGTCCAGCCTTCCGGCATTTGCAGTGAAACCTTGGTTTTCTCCGTACCCGGCGCATAATTGGTCGCCGTAACCTTCACCGATACGGGATCCTCCGGCTTCAGCGTATTCAATACCGCCGCTTCCGGGCTGAGCGATAATGATACCGGAGGCAGCACCGCCACCGCATTGTCCGGAACCGCATGCAGCGACGCTTCCGTCCCGAACGCTTCATACCGGATATCCGCGGAAATCAGCGGAAGGGCATAAGGATTAAAGTCCTCCACCTGCTTGGGAACCGTGACGGTAAACTCCGTTTTGACCGTCTGATTTTTGGCAAGTTTATCGAAGCTGTCCGCCCCAGCTGCCTTCGCGGTCCAGCCTTCCGTCACATTCAGCTTCAGATGGACTTTGCTCATGTCCACCTCGCCGCCGTTAAAAGCGGTCACCGTCACTTTCGTGGTTTGCCCCGGAATCAGCTCGCCGGTCTCGGGTTTCACTTTAACCACGGTCGATGTCGCTTCCTGGCTTGCCTTATCGAGCTGCTTCTCCTTTACGGCCAGCCGGTGCAGCAGATCGGTTTTCGCCGTTTGCTCCAAGGACGACACCTTTACCAGCTCGACGGCTGTTTTTACGTCTGCTTTCATCTCATGGACCTCGCGGGCCACTTTCGCAAATGATGGATACGCGGCAATGACTTCGTTTGCGTCTTGCTGCAGTGTTTTCAGCTGCTTGACGACTTTGTTGTCCTTTCCTTTCACATCAAGCTCTTGCGCCAAATCCTCGAACGTAAAGGCAATTCCGCCAAAAAGCGACGTTTCCGGCTTACCGCCGGCTTTTTTGCCGTCCGCCGATTCTTGCAGCTTGTAATACGCCGTACCTTGACCTTCGTCGATTTGTCTTCCCATGCCCTGGCTCTTGTGCATATACCGGGATTCTTCGCCCAGCTGGGCATAGGAAGCGCCGTACAGTTCGCTATATTCGTTTACCGGCAAGGAAACGTCATAATCTTTATCCGAAGCCGGTACATACAGCTTCTTCGGCTGCCATGGCTGGAGACCTTCCTTGATCTGCTCAGGGAAAACTTGCGGATTTCCCGCATCCTTGAACGCCCGTACGGTCAGCACATTCACGGCGCGGTGATGTCCGTGCGTCGAAGGTTCGTTCAGGAAGGCCGGAATCAGCACATCCGGACGTTTTTCCCGGATTTGACGGATCAGCCGTTCATAGGCGACGTCTTCACCCCATTTGGCGAGCGTTTCTTCAGGGCTTTTGGAAAAGCCGAAATCATAAATCGGATCGTTCAACTTCTGGCTCAAGTTCGCCAAGGTCACGTTGGTGATTTTGGACGCTTCCTGCAGCTCCCTGGTGCGGATGATGCCGAGGGCGTTGCCCAGCTCGCTGCCGATTTCGTTTTGTCCGCCTTCTCCGCGGTTGGCTATGACACTGTATGTATCCACGCCGAGTCCCAAAGAAAGATACGCCAGTGTCGCGCTGTGCTCGTCATCCGGGTGAGCCCCCGTATTCATCGCGCTTGCAATGGTGGTCAGAGGCTTTATCGCTTTCCATAAATCGACCACCCCTCTGTCTGCAGCCGCTTTTTGGGGACCGGCTTGAAAAGCCATCGTTCCGGCCAGCACCAGACTGAGCGAAGCCGCCACCCACTTTTTCGTCCTGCGTTTTGTGCTCAATTGACTCAAATCGCATCTCTCCTTCAAGCGTAGTTGTGGCTGACACCGGTCAAAGCCGGCGCCGGCCTGTATCATTATCGCGGGACGCCCGAATGGATTGCAGGGCATCCGCGCGCAATGAAAGGATTCGTCTATCGTCGCTTTATTCCAGGAAAAATCTATCGTCAAATGGCAGACCCGGCATTGCCGCCGGTCAGCTTGCGGGAAACATAAAGAACGAAAATGATCATCACGATTTGCAGCACGCCGTAAGCGCAGGCGGTGCCGAATTCGAACGCGTACATCCGCTGAAAGATTTCGACGGAGATCGGTGTCGTCTTGTTCGTATACAGCAGAATCGAAGCGACAAACTCGCCGATGCCTTCCACCAGAGCCAGCAGCGTGCCGGCAAGGATGCCGCTCAGCGCCATCGGAAATACGACGCGGCGGAACGTATACCACCAGGATGCCCCCAGATTGCGGGCCGCCTCCTCCACGGAGCGGTCGGTTTGCATCAGCGTCGACGAAGTCGAGCGGAAGATCAGCGGCAGATGCCGTACAAAATAGGCGAGCGGCAAAATCCAGAAGCTGCCGACCAGCACCTGGCCGAAAGAGAACGCATTCGGCTCGCTGAACGCCGTAATCAGGTTGACGGCAACGACCGTGCCCGGAAGCGCCCAAGGCAGCATGATCAAAATGTCGAGCAGCGTCTTCCCTTTAAATTTCATGCGTACGACGGCATATGCCGCCGCAACCCCAAACAGCAGATTGCCGATCGTCGCCGCGATGCTGATCTTGAAGCTGTTGGCGATGGGACGCCATGTTTTGCTGTCGGTGAACAAATCTTTAAAATGATCCAGCGTATAAGACGGCGGCAGGACCTGGGTCGTCCACTTCCCATCTTCTGAAAAAGCCAGCAGCACGATGACGAGAATCGGCAGCATAAGCACCAGCACCCCAAGGAAGGACAACACCATCGCGGTGTTCCTGCCGGCTTTGCTTTTCACTTCGGTGCGATGAACGCTGACGCCCTTGCTCATGTTTTGGTAATTCCGGGCGCCCTGATACCATCTCATCAAAATGAGGAACAGGATGGACACGACCGACAGCAGCGTCGATTGCGTCGCAGCCATGTCCAGATCGCCGTTGGTGCGCGACAGGTAAATCTGCATCGTCATCGTCCGTTCGATCCCGAAAATGAGCGGCGCGGTATACGACGCCATCGAAATCATAAAAACGAGCAGCGATGCCGCAACGATGGCCGGCGTCAGCATCGGCAGAATCACCCGGCGCCAGACCGTGAACCGGTTCGCTCCCAGGTTGGCCGCGGCTTCCTCAAGCGACGGATCAAGTCCCCGGATCGCCGAGGATGCCGTCATATAAAAATAGGTGTACATCGTAAAAGTATGGACCACAAGCACGCCCCAGATGCCCTTCAAGGTAAAAGGCGGCTTTTCCAAATGAAGCAAATGCTGCAATCCGCGCGGAATGATGCCGCTCGAGCCGTACAAAAATTCAAAAGAAAGCACCCCGATCAGCGGCGGCAAAGCCATCGGCACAAGGACAAGCACCGACAGCAGCTTGCGCCCCGGGAACTCGTACCTTTCCAGCAGGAACGCCATCCCTACCCCCACGATGCCGCAGGTGACCACGCTTAGCACCGAGATATACACGCTCGTCCAAAGCGCCTCCAAATTGGCCGTATGTTCGAGGCTAAAAAAACGGGAGTAGTTTTGGATCGAAAAACTGCCGTCCGCCTTGATGCTTTGCAGGAATGTCTGGAAAAACGGATAGATGACATACCCCAAAAGAATGAGAAATAACGGCGCAATCAGCACATAAACAAAATGCGGCGATGCCGTCACCGAACTCCAGCGGCTGTTCGGACGAATAACCCGCGGTGTCAATTGAGGCTCTGGTTTGTTCATCGCTTCGGCTCACCCCCTTATTCCAAAAAATAAATGCTGTCCCGGGCGACGGTAAACCAAACGTCCTCATCCCGATTCCGCATCCGGTGCCCCTGCCCGACGAACATCGCCTTCACGGACAGCGGTCCGGCCTGCGCGATATAATTCACGCTGATGCCGGTGAACTCCGACAGCAGCACTTTGGCCGCCATGGTATTCGGCTCGCCGTATTCCGTCGGGCCGGCTTCCCGGATCGCTTCGGGCCGTACCGACAGCGTTACCTTTTGCCCGACCGCCAGCTTGCATTCCGGCGAAGCGTTTTCGGCCAGGCCGGTGAGCAACACGTCCGGCGTTAAACGAACGTCCACCATGCCGCCTTCCAGGCGTTCCACCGTTCCTTCCCACAGATTGGACTCGCCGATAAACGAGGCGACAAAACGGTTGACCGGCCGGTTGTAAATTTCATGCGGGGCACCGATCTGCTGCACGACGCCATCCTTCATGACCATAATGCGGTCCGACATCGACATCGCTTCCGATTGATCATGCGTAACGTAGATTGTCGTGATGCCGAGCTCAAGCTGGAGCCTTTTGATTTCCTGCCTTGTTTCTTCGCGCAGCTTGGCATCGAGATTGGACAAAGGTTCATCGAGCAGGAGAATATTCGGTTCGATCACCAAAGCTCGCGCCAGCGCTACCCGCTGCTGCTGGCCGCCCGACAATTGGTCGATGCGGCGCTGGCCGTAGCCATCCAGGTGCACAAGCTTTTGGGCGCGCGTCACTTTGTCATGAATTTCCGCCTTTCCCTGTTTACGGACTTGGAGACCGAAAGCAATATTCTCAAACACGGTCATGTGCGGGAACAAAGCATAGTTTTGGAACACCATCCCCGTATTGCGTTTGTTGGGCGGCATGTTGGTGACGTTTTGTTCGCCAAACAGGATCCGTCCATCGCTTGGGTAATAAAATCCGGCGATCATGCGCAAAGTTGTCGTTTTGCCGCAGCCGCTCGGACCAAGAAAAGTAAAAAACTCTCCAGGCTTGATATGTACGTCGACATTTTCCACACCTTTGGCGGCGCCAAATTTTTTGCTGACGCGATCCAGCGTGACTCCGATCATAATGAGTCCTCCTTCAAGTCATTCTCTGTAAGATGCAGGCATGATTGTTTATTCAAGCAAGCCGAAAGGCCGGGCGGGGTTGCCCCCGCCAGCTTTGCCATTTTTGCCGGTTTTTCGCTCGAGCTAGATCATTGAACCAATGATGGTACGGATTTTACTTTCCGCCTTTGCCTTTGATATTTTCATCCCAATATTGCATCCATTCCTTCTCTTTGTCCGCAAGAACCATCCAGTCCAGATCAAGCTGCTTGGTATCCAGATTTTTGTACCAGTCCGGGAACTCGTTTTTGTCGATATCGGTCCGGGTTGGAATCTGGAACAATTTATCCGCCTTCTCCTTCAGCTGATCTTTGTCAAAAATAAAATCAAAGAACTTCTTGGCGGCGTCCATGTTTTTGGCGCCTTTCACGATGCCGACCCCATCCACCAAAATCGGGGCTCCGCTTGCCGGGTAAATGTAGTCAAACGGCTGCTTCTGCAGCTCCTTCTGGAGCAGGATGTCCTGCAGGTTCCAAAGCGACAGCGTTCCTTCCTGCCGGGCGAGCTTCAAGTAAAGCTGGGTCGGATCCTGGGTGTATTCCTTGGTGTTCGCATCGAGTTTTTTGAGCCATTCATAACCTTTCTCCGGATTTGCAGGGTCTTGGCGGTAAATCATCGCATCATAGATCGTTCTCATTGTCCCGGAAGCCATGACGCCCCGGATCAAAATTTTATCCTTCCATTTCGGGTCGAGCAGATCGTCCCAATCCTTCGGCGCATCCTCTTTTTTCACCGCCTCGGAGTTGTACATGATCACCTCGGGCAGCAGCATCTCGCCGTACCAGCGATCCTGGGCGTCTTTGTATTCAGCCGGAATGCTGTCCGCATAGCTCGGTTTATACGATTCCAGCAATCCTTCATTCGCCGCCGTAATAAAAGAGGACTGCGTGCCGCCCCACCAGAAGTCGGCCTGCGGATTGGCTTTCTCGCCGCGCACCCGCTCCATGATCTGCTGCGCGCCCATCGTCATCACTTCGACATCGATGTCCGGGTTAAGCTCCTCGAACTTCGGCAAGATCTGCTCGACGACATTTTTGTCGCGGGCCGTGTAGATGACCAGTTTTTGCGATCCTTTTTTCCCGCTGTCTCCGCCGGAGGCTGCCGATTGTTCCTTTTCACCCCCGCCGCAAGCCGTCAGACCAACCGTCATCGCCAGCGCCATCGAAAACATGCCGAGCTTCAAAAGTTTCTTTTTCATGATTTTGATTCCCCCTAATTTTTAGGTTTCATACTGAAGTTGGTTCTTGATATGATGCGCGTTGACGCCACGGCTCCGGATCGTTCTTCCGATCGCTGTCGCTTCTCCGGATCGATTCCGTCCCCTCCGCTACTTCGCTTCTTGTTAAGTACTAATTATGCGCAGGGCCAAATTTTAAAACTGGGAATGTTAAATTCCAGCCCCCATCGCCGCTGAGGAATGCGCTTCCAAAACGCTGTGCACCGCACCCAGCAAACCCGCGCGTTCGCGCAGCTCGGCCAGACGGATTTCCGGCACCACAGGCACCCAATCGAATAACAGCTCGCGAATCCGATCCAGTCCCGCTTCGTTCAGATGCACCATTTCGCCGCTCAAGACAAGCATTTCGGGATCGAGTACGCTGACCGTATTGGCGATCCCCGATGCCCAGCCGTGATACACTTCATTGAGCAGCACATCCGCTTGCGGATGGCCTTCCTCGGCCAGCTTGATCAACTGCTTAAGAGTGCTTGCCTCCGGGTCCACGTGAAGACCAAGCGCTTTCGCTTTCCCGTGGATGCCGGCAACCGAGAAATTTTTCTCAAACACGCCGAATTCATCCTTCCGCCGACCCGGCGAATCTCCGATCCGCATATAACCGATTTCCCCGGAGGCTTCCCTGCTTCCCCGGTACAGCTGCTTGTCGATGATAATGCCGGCCCCGATCCCCGTTCCGACATACATGTACACCAGGCTGGATACGCCCGATCCGGCTCCGCCGAAAAATTCGCCTTGCGTCATCATATTCACGTCGTTATCCAGCACGACCGGCAAATGAAGGCGTTCTTCGATTTCCTTGCCTACGGGGAGATCCATCCAGCCCGTACTTGGGGCATAGCTCACGGTACCGCTCAGCCGCTGCGTAATGCCCGGCAGGCCGACGCCGATGCCGATCACCCGGTCGCGGGCAATGCCGCTAGTCTCGAGCAGACGCGCAAGAGTCGCTTCGAGCGCATGCAGCGCCGATTCCCCGTCCACCGGCCGGTTCAAGCGGGTATGTACTTGTGCGATCAGTTCGCCTTTCATATCGGCCACCGCCATTTCGAGCTCGCTTCCCTCAAAAACGGCGCCCACAACCGCGTAGGCCTGCACATTGTATTCAAGCAGGATGGGCTTGCGCCCCCCTTTGGATTCTCCTGTCCCAACCTCCCGAATCAGCCCTTCCCCAATCATCTCTTCGACCAGCGCCGAGACGCAGGGGCGGCTCAGTTTGGTTTTTGCTGCCAGTTCGGCCCGTGACAAGCGGGGCTCCTGCCGCAGCTGGTGCAATATGCCTTCCCGATTCATCTGCTTCATAAATTTCGTATTCCCGGTTTTCCCCCGACCGATCACGATTTGCTTCACCACCTTAATTAGTTAAAATAACTAACAAATTTAAGCCTCAGTATATGAATGCGCTTTCATAATGTCAATCTGGATATGGAAAAATGATCTCTTTTTCCTAAGGATCCATTTCCCTCAAGCTTTACCGATTTTCTGGCCCCTGCCCTGTCCGAGTTCCCGTACTCAAAAGGCCTGCGGTTTTTTTCTTTGGAAGTATTGCCGCTCTTTTTTGTCGATTTGGGGATAGGCCTTCCAGTCGGCCTTTTTACCTATAAGCTTTTTAGTCCTACTAATCGTCGTCAGAATACGCGTAAAACGCCATATTTCGCATCACCAGCCCCGGAGGCAATGGCGAGCATTTTCCAGGAGCGCATAAAAAAGGACTGTCTTTCGGATCTAAGATCCTATAGGACAGTCCTTTTTTTCGATTTAATGATTACAACTTCACGATTTTACCGCTGGCCTGGGATTCGAATGCGCCCAGAATTACCTTGAGCGAACGAAGGCCTTCTTCGCCGGAAATCCGCGGAGGCGTTTTGGTTATTATGCATTCTACGAACTCGTCGATCACGCCGCTCGGCACCTGCTTCTCGTTCGTTGCCATCGCGCCGACCTTATACGTCTCAACCGTGCCGTCCGTCAGTTCGACGATGACCTCGTCCCCGTCGACCGTGCCGATCTTCATCGCACCCTTCTCGCACCAGAGCACCGTACCATTGTCGCCGGACCGGTAATGCGTCCAGCTCGCCATCAACGTGCCTACCGCCCCGCTCTTCATGCGCACGATGCAAGTCGCGTTGTCATCCACGTCGGTGCCTTCTTTATGAACCGTACCGATGAAGCCGGCAACTTCCACGATTTCATCGTTCAGCAAATAACGGATGAAGTCGGATTTGTGCACGCCAAGGTCGCCCATCGCGCCCATCACTGCTTCTTCCTTGCGGAAGAACCAGCTGTCGCGTCCGTCCACGCTCCATCCCTCCGGTCCGCCGTGGCCGAAGGATGTACGGAAGGTCAGCACTTTGCCAAGCTTGCCGGAGTCCAGAATTTCCTTCGCCTTCACATGCGGTGGCATCAGGCGCTGGTTGTGTCCGACCATCAGATAAACACCGTTCTTGCGGGCAGCCTCAATCATCTGCTCCCCTTCTTCGGCATTGGAAGCCATCGGCTTCTCGACAAGTACATGCAGGCCGGCATTAGCTGCCGCAATCGTCATTGGGGCATGCAGATAGTTTGGTGTACATACGCTCACGGCATCCAGCTTCTCATTCTTCAGCAGCTCCTGGTAATCCGTGTACGCCGTACCGCCATACTGGGTTGCCATTGCTTCGGCACGCTCCTTAACCGGATCAGCGAAAGCTACCAGCTCCACGTTCTTATTGTTGGCATACTCAGGAATATGTCTGCGCTGGGCAATCGCGCCGCAGCCGAATACAGCGACTCTAATTTTGCTCATAAACAATTCTCCTTCTCGGGTACGAATTAAAATTGGTTCAAATAGTTCTGCTTCAGCCAGTTCATGCTGTTCTCCACGCTTTGGAGCGGCGGATTCTGGCATACGTCCTGCTCCACGATCAGCCATTCTGTGCCTGCGTTGGATGCAGCCTGAATGACCCCAGGCAAATTCACGCTGCCTTGGCTGAGCTCCAGCGTCTTCATGTTGCCCTCTTCATCCCGGCTGAAGTCCTTCAGATGGAGAAGCGGCAGACGGCCGGCGTATTTCGGAATATAGGCAAGCGGGTCCTGTCCGGCGAATTGCACCCAGCATACGTCCATTTCCACTTGTACGGCTTCAGGAGAAGTTGCCGCATACATCGCGTCGAATACGAACTCTCCGTCCACTTTATCTTCGAATTCAAATGCATGGTTATGGTAACCGAAGATGAGACCTTGCTTGTGCGCTTCCGCACCTGCCTCTTCCAGGAACGCGAACAGGTTCTTCCAATCCTCGGCATTCCCGCGGTCCTCCGGAGCGACGTATGGGCACATCATGTATTTCGCGCCGATCGTTTTCAGGTAATCGATCTCCTTCTGCAGATCCTCACGCAGCAGATGCAGGCCGACGTGACTGCCGATCGCTTTCAGTCCCAGCTCTTGAAGAAGCGTTTTCATTTCTTCGGCGGGAATGTCACCGTAGCCTGCAAATTCCACACCCTCATAACCCAATTCCGCTACTTTACGGAGCGTACCGCGGAAATCCTGTGCCGTCTCGTCGCGCAGCGTATACAACTGCAAACCGATATTCATTCTTCTCATGTTAGGCGCACCTCGATTCAAAATTAGAGTTACTGCTCAATCTGCTACTATCATACAAGGAAGTAGGCTAGAATGAACATAAACAATATGGCTGCAACATGAACTATCTGCTTATATTTTTCATTTGGAGGTTTTGGCCATTATGGATGCAAGACTGTTGATCTGCGATTATTCGTACCATTTCCAGCAATTCAGCAACAGCCATCGGGGCGGCCTGACGACCTACTTGTTCCGTCTGCAGACGGAAGGCTCTTGTGAGGTGTACTCCAACGGGACCGTGTACCATGTACAGGGCGGAGATCTGCTGCTGCTGAGACCCGGTGACAAATACGAGCTGCGTGTCAGGGATGGCGGCGGGGAAGGCCGCATATCCAGCGGAGATTATTTTGTATTTTGCGACGGGGCTTGGATCGACGAGTGGTGGGGCCGTATGCAGCGCCCGGTTGTCAGCCGGATCGGGCTGGACGACCATCTGCTTGGATTATGGAGGCATCTGCTCCTGGAGAAGCGGCGCGGAATGGACGGGGAAAACGATGAACTGACAAGCTGCCTGCTGCGCGGGCTCTGCCTCAGCCTGGACCGGGCCATAACCGAGACCAAGCCGGCCGACCGTCTTGCCTCTACGGCCCTCCGGCTGAAGCGGTTTGTAGAGGAGCATGCCACGGTTACCTTTAAACTGGAGGATGCGGCAAAGCACGTCGGTCTAAGCCTGTCGCGTGCAGTCAAGCTATTCAAGGAGTATTACGGCAAGACGATGATTCAATATGCTTTGGAAATCCGTCTCAACGCCGCCGTTGAGCGAATCAAATACAGCACGATGACGCTGGAGGAAATCGCTGAAACCTCCGGGTTCGCCAGCTATTCCTATTTCCACCGCGTCTTCCGCTCAAACTATGGCATGTCGCCGGTGAAATTCAGGGAATCCGCCTCCGTCCCGGGGAGTCACAAAAGATAGGTCTATAAATTACTTAACAGCGGATCGGATTGAGCGCGGGAGAATATTTCGGGACCTTGCCTGTCTCATAGTTCAATGCTTCGAAAGCCCCTGCCTCTTCCCTCCTTAATGACGTCTTTTAGCGCCTTTCTCCCCGCCTTCTTCCCCAGAAAAAAACTCAGTAAATCCACCAAAAATGGGTCATTCTGTAAACTAACTCTACCCTTCAACCGATAAATACATAAAATACAAAAGCTGGATTAGGATTTAAAAATTCCGCTTTTTCTATAACAACTACATAAGGAGGCACCCTATGGAAAGCTTCGCAACTTATGGTCATATCGAAATCATGCCTTATGAGTTCGTCCGTCTTCATGAATTTAAAATCTTAAAAACAGTCAATGATCATGCACGAATGATCTGTACAGGCATCATTTCGGATAAAAAGCGCGAGCTATATGTACGTGCTTCGGATGAAGAAACTCAGGTCAAAGCTTTTGTTACTGATCAAAACGGCAATCGACAGCCTCTTTTTCGAGGCATCGCCTTGGATGTCGAGGAAAAAGTTGTTCATGGCGTTCATTACTTGACCGTTGAAGCCATATCCCATACCTATGAGTTGGATATTAAGCGGCATCGGCGCTCTTTCCAGAACCCCAAGCTCACCTATACGGAGCTAATCGAAAAAATTGTATCAAGCTACTCCAAAGCTGAAGCCATGGATGTCGTATCCCACAAGAAGCCCCTCGGCACCTTTGTCATGCAATATGATGAAACCGACTGGCAATTTCTGAAACGTATGGCTTCCCATTTCTACTCTCCGCTTATTCCCGCTGTCGGTTATGGAGTACCGAAGTTTTATTTTGGCCTGCCCATGGGACTCAGTAAAGGGGAAATACAAACCCCCAATTATAAGGTCAAAAAACGAGTCGCGGATTTTCAAACCGCCTCAGAAAATCATATCCCCGGCGTGAGCGATGCTGATTTTATTCAATATGAGGTCGAGACGGAGAAAGTGCTTGAACCTGGCTATGAAGTGACTTTCCATGGTCATAAGCTGATCGTGGCTGAAGTGCTGACAGAAATGAAAGACGGGGTGTTAACCCATACTGCAAAGCTGTCACCACGAAGCGGGTTGCGTCCTATTAAAGATTACAATCGCTCCATTATCGGCGCTTCCATTCATGGCAAGGTACTGAGCGTGCATCGGGATAAAGTACGCGCTGTGCTCGATATGGACGAGCAGCAAGATCCGAATACGGATTATTGGTTTCCCTACTCTACCATTTATGCATCTGCGGATAACACGGGATGGTATTGTATGCCTGAGATTGGGGACAGCATTCGTATCTATTTCCCAAGCTATAAGGAAGAAGAAGGATATGCGATCAGTTCGGTTAAAAGAGAGCATCCGCATTCCGAAGGGAATTCTTCTTCCGCTTCCAGACATGCGGCTGCCTCTGCTCCTACCTCTGGACATGCGGCTGTTTCTGCTTCGTCTGCCGGATCAAAGTCTTCATCGGCATCGTCCGCAGCAACTCCTGCGCCAGATCGAATGGCTGACCCTGCCATTAAGACACTTCGAACCAAATACGGCAAAGAAATCATGCTTGCCCCGGATCAAATCGTCATCTCAGGCAACGGCATGTCCATTGTCATTCATGATAAAACCGGCATTGATATTGTAAGCGGAAAAGATGTGAGCATTAACGCGGCTTCAGATATCGTCATGAGTTCAGGCAACATCCAGCTTTCCGCCGGCAAAATTGAGCTATCCGGTAACGGAAACAGCATAACTTTGGATGACAAAACCACCTTCTCCGGCACGGAAATCAAGATGAACTAACGAAAGGCAGCCCGATCAGAATGGATAAAAAAACGGCATTACACCATTTTAAAGAGCATCATTTTAGACCTTTGTTGGAGACTGAATTGGACAGGCTGGAAGCCCAGTTCCATCACAACCAGGCTGGGCTGATCTCCGACTTCAAACAATCGTTTAAGGATTTATGCATACATATTCAAAGCATGCAGCAACAGGGCCTAAAAGAACCGATTGGATATATTCACTACTCTTTCCTGCGCACTCAGATCTTGGAGCAATCCTATCTATATATGGTCGAGGCTTATTCCGCTGACTGGTACGAAGATCATTCCGATTGCAAGTTAACCTATGACGCTTCATGGGCTTATGCGCGAATGAGTGTCATGTCGGAAACCTTGGAACAGCGGCGAAAAATATACATGGGGGCGATAAACTCTGCGGATGTTGAACGGTTGATATTAGAATCCGCACCCTTCTTCCACTCATTTGTAGATTCCCTTATACGTCTGGCCATAGCTGAATCCGTTCAAACGCCTGCATATCAGGCCATCCACAAAGCTAAACGGCTTCTTATTCGGACGGGCGAGTATAGAGATATAAGCGAAAATCTTTATGTCTGGGACCAGGAGCCGCTCCCCGCAGATGAAGTGATTGAAAAATTAATGCAATCCAACGAAGAAGAACCCTATGTTTACGAAAACTTGAAATTGCTCTCTCTCCCTCATCTTCAGCAGTTCCAACAGGATTTACGCTATAACGATTTCAGCTACAGTGACTTACGGGGAATCCAGTTTGATAGCTGTATATTGATGGGAACCCGCTGGCAGCAAGCCAACATAGAAGGAGGAAGCTTCAAAGGCTGCTTATTGGTCGACGCAGACTTTAGATACAGTCATCTGAAAGGCGTGAACTTCGGCGAGGCCAGCGGACGAGGGGATCGAAAAGACGGACGACGAACTCCCGGCCTTTGCGGGTTGCGTTTTGAACATGCCAATCTGGACGGGGCCGATTTTACGAATGTACATTCGTTTGAACATGCTTATTTTGAGGGAGCTTCCATGCATGGGACCAGGGTCCCGAGAATATACCAGCAGCACTGGAAACTTAGTGATGAACAGCAGCAATCCATTGCATGGACGGAGTAAGGAGAATCTATATGCGCCACTATTATATATTGCTCGATGACAAAAGGATTTCCCGCAATATCGAACCTGTAAATATGATATTTTTCAAAACGCCATTTGTTCGCATGCCCCCTGCTCAGGTGTTGGATGTTCACGCAAAGACAGATGCCGAGTTTACGGACTGGCTTCCTTTGTCCACATCACAACCGCTTCTTTCCGATTCTATGAAACGAATTTTAGAGCTATACAATACGGAGGCCCGTTTCAAACAGGTGTATCTTGTGAACCGGGACTCCAGCCGTCAGGAGCTATATTGGATTCCATCGATCCCCTTCGTGGATGGCATTTCAGAGGAAACCGAATTTTATGCGCATGACCAAACGCTAAAACATCTTGTGCTGGATCGCTCCAAAGTAAAAGAACACCATTTTTTTCGTTTGTCGGGCGTGAGAGAACCTTATTTCATCGTTAGCTTGGAGGCTGCTGAAAGCCTGCTGCGGCGAAGTTTGAGCGGTTTTCAATTACAAAAACTAGAAATCGTATAAGGAGGCCGGGCCTTGACGGAGTATTGGGATGAATTTTTTTTGAAGCTGCATCATCAACAAATATTGAAAGAACAACTAGACGTGGCAGAGAACGATGATGACTGGATGCTGGTATCCATTGAAGAAGCGATGAAGGGAATCACGGAAGGATCGTTAGTGCTGCCGGACAAACAGGAAATTCCGTTTCAGACCCATCACCTCTTCGATCATCAGCTCACGATGTTTCTGCCGGATTCTCTCATACCAGAACTACGTGCCGGACGATCTACGGATCCGTCGAAAAGCTTCGTTGTTCAAGACAAACGGGGCGGAATCCTGTTCGGGCTTCACCAGAGCGGGCAACAGCTGGCCCCCGAGCAGGTGGAACTCTATCAACAACAGATAATCGAGAAAACAAGTCGTGTACAACCTGCGATGAAGCTGGTGGATCAAAAAAAACTTCATGTTCAAGACGCTGACATCGGTTGCTATGAATCTCTTTATCTAGTTTCCCCCTCCCCTTATTATCAGATTGCCTTTGTGCGTTCCTGGCAAGGCAGAGCTTTGATCGGGAGTTGTCAATTTAAGCTGGAGGATGCTCCGTTGTGGGTGCCTTTAACCTATGCCATGCTGTGCAGTGCGACATGGTCGGAGCTTTCCTGATTAAATACCCATTATCCAAGGAGGTACTTTATGTTTTTACCTATGCTTTTGAAGGCTCTAGCCCAAGGAGTATTAAATGGGGAGCACACCTATGTGGTGAGAGGAGCCAAGCTAGAGTGCAGTCAAGGTACAAACCCGGGAGTTCTCAATGCAATGTACAGCCACGGCGTCTACATTAAAAATAAGCCCGTTTTGAACGTGGAGGATGCCGTTTGTGGTGCAAATATTAGCAAAATCTATGCATTTGGTCTGTGTAAATTAAAGATGGGTCTTCCCTGTGAACCGGAGATTGCGTTTGGGTCCAAGTGGACAGGCGGAAAAGAGGATGTGTTGATCGAGGGTGCCCCTGCCCTGCTCAGTAATTCAACCTTAATGTGTAGCTGCAAAAGTGTAGGAGAGTCGATATCCTCATTTTTTGGTGGAGACAGCGCAAGTGGGGGCATTATCTCCATTGTAAATGATGGACAGGGTGATTGATTCTATCAAGCAAGGAGAGTCAAGGATGAACATCGTAGCGAATGACCGCTTTACCTATCAACACTTACATATCGCATGGCCCTATGGCAAGCTGCGTCTTAGGCATGTACACATCCGTCATGAGATGGGGGAACACGCCAGACTGGTCGTTACGGGCGGCTTGGATGCCGATCAGGTAGACAGGATTATAACCAGAGCAAGCAGCGACGATAAGATCGAGCTTTGGTATACCGATGCCATGGATCGGAAACGCCCCTTATTTATGGGGCAGTTGTACTGCGTAGATGTACAGCACATGCATCAAGAAACGATAGCAACGCTCGACGTTATTTCTCATAGTTTTAAACTGGATACGCAGCTCAAAAACCGTTCCTTTCAGCACATCCATCAAAAATATGTGGAAATCGTGGATACGGTACTCGCAGAGTATAAAGGCTCGGACAAGATCGATGAAGCTTTTGAGAAAAAAGCGACAGGCCAATTCATCATGCAGTATCAAGAAACGGATTGGGATTTTTTAAAACGTTTAGCTTCTCATGTAGGCGCGCTGCTCGTTCCTAATATCCTGTCGCATCATATACAAATTTGGATTGGTATTCCGCAGGCACGGCAGCATATCCAATTGAAAGACGTTCCTTTTAAGCTACAACGTAAGATCGCCCCCTATCTGGACCAAGAGGCAAATGGCGGGAAATCGGTCACTGCTCAGGATTACACCCGATATGCCTTTGAGTGGGATCACCTGCTGCAGCTGGGAGATGAAGTCGAACGTAATCACGAAACTTATGTCATCACCAAACGTGAAGGAAAGTTGATACAGGGCGTGATGACCTGGTCGTATGAATGCGCGTTGCCGCCAGGATTGAAGGTTCCTAAGAGCTATAATCGAACCATCATCGGTGCCTCTATTGAAGGAAAAATATTGGAGGTCAGCCGGAATCAGGTCCGATTGCATTTGGATATGGACGATCAGCAGAATCCCAAGGATGCCCAGTGGTTTCCCTACTCTGCCGAAGGCAATCAAGTGTGGTATCTCATGCCGGAAAAAGGGGCCCAGGTAAAGCTGTATTTTCCAAGTTCAAACGAAGACGATGCGATGGTTATTCAATCGGTGCGGACCAAACCATCCGTTGTTGTTCCCCCTTCATCTCACGTCGCCCAGGGCGCGGCGGTCGAGTCACCTGCAGATCGTCACGAACGTAAAACGGCCGACCCTGGCGTGAAATCTTTTGCGAATCCGCAGGGAAAAGAAATATCCTTAGGCAACTCCGAACTGTCGATGAGCGCTCAGGAAGGATCGCTGTACATATCCATGAATGCCCATCATGGCGTGAGCTTGAACAGTACCCAACATATTCAGATTCAAGCTGCGGGCAACATTAGTCTTTCGGCAGGAAGCATCCTGCTGCGGGGAACCGACGGTCTACACCTGAATACAACCACCGATACGCTGGATTTGGAACAGGAAGTCAACAGCGCAAGCTCTGAGATCCAACTTAAAGCTTCCCTCCATCAATATTACCCCGAGCCGCTGTTGTCTGATTTTGAGAAGCAGGTGGCTGACGAGGGAATCTTCAACGTGGCGGGATCACGCGTGCTGGAGAATGTTGGCTCAACGTTAAAGGGAGAATGGGATGCCGGTGTAGAATTTGCAGCAGGGGTATGGGATATGGTTGTCGATACGGCGGACATTGGCGTCATGCTAGCGACTCCTTTCATCATGGCGGGTAACGTTACGGGGAAAGGTTTTTTGGAGCGGAATGAGACACTTGAAGGCATTAAGGATGGAGCGAAATGGGCTTTCAATTATGCCGCCGATTCATTTCAAGGGAAAAAGACCTGGTCGGATGTAGGAAACGACCTCGAAACCGCTTGGGACAGCCTGACAGAACCTTTTGTAAAAAAAATGAACAATTTCATCCCCAACCCGTTGACCGATACGAAACAAGAGAGCTACGATGCAGGATATGACAGCGTTAAAGCCGTCGAGCGTGGAGTAGACATTTATACGGTTGTTAAAGGCGGCGCAAAATTATTTAGAAACGTAGGAAAGATGGGCAAAACAGAAGCTTCTGTATCTAAAGGGCTCAATGAAGTTGAAGAAAGGAACACCGGAAAAAGTGGGACACCTGCACCCGGACTATTTGGGGATACAGCAAAAGCCGACTCCGCTCTAGCGAAAGCGGGAGATGGAAAATTCAAAACGAACGCCCTCCGTTTTCCGACCAATATCGAATCCTTAAGCAGCTACTTGCAAAGTATTGCGCGAAAGATGAATATTAGTATAACAAAACGTTCTCCCCTTCTCGGCACTGCCGAAGGAGGCTACTATCGCTTCCATGACCTTGGTCCTGATGCCCCACATTCCAAAGGCTCAGGCCCGCATATTTCGCCTGAGAGACAAAAACAGATCGATGCGTTAGAATCAGGGGAGTATACGGGTAGGGGTAGTAAGGGGACGGATGAAGGTCGTGATATACCAAAGGATGTTGAAACAGTAAGCTATGATAAAGTATATCTTACGAGACAGTTAGATGTAGATGGAGATCGCTATATTATTGACAAGGTAAAAGAATATAAAAGCAAACTATCAAAAACTCTTCTAAAAAAAGATGGGAATTTTGCATTTGCTGACGTTGACATACCTGGTATCGATAAAAAGGATTTTTATTCGTACAGTAGCTTACACAAAACTTCGGGGAATCCAAATTACGAAGGTTTTTCTGTAAAACCAGATAATCCTAAGTTTGAGGCCACTCATGCACCTGATGCGGCAGGTGTGATTTATAAAAGAGACGCAGATACTGAATACAAAATATTAAATGATATTGCTGAGAGAATTGAAAAATTAAAAAATGAAGGCATAAATATACCAGAAGGTAAAATAAGACTTTTCACAGAAAAAGATACCTGCGGTAGTTGTAGTAAAATAATAAAAGACTTTTCTGAAACATATAATATCGACATCGAAGTCATCCATAACGCTGGAAAACCTATTGATCTTAACAACTAGTGAAAAAGGAGAAATAAGTATGGATTGGGAGTATGAAGAGTTATTTGAGGCTTTTAACGAAGATTATGTTAATTACAGAAGTGAAAACTACAGTCCATGGGAATCTCTTGCTAGAACATGGGGAGAATATGAGAATGTAATAAACCGTGGAGAAATGGAGAAGGCAGTAATTTATGTTGCTTATGGTGAGAAGTTGTTGTTCCAAGAGAAAATTTTTATTAACGCAAAAAAAATAACCCTGGATGCATTGAATACCTTGGATTTGAGCAAACTTCAATCTGTGTTGGATACAGAGCAGCTGGAAGAATTGCTTGCTAGAAGAAGTAAGGTTCTCGAGCAATTAGATAGTAAACCGTTAGACCAATATCCCATTGCTAGATGGTATTATCGTGAAATAACAGAAGAGGTAGCTGACTTTATTGATAAGAAGCTTCAAGAAAATAATAGTAATGATCTTGTTTCAGTTGTATTAAAAAGATTTGAAAGGGACTGTAAGAATACAGTAGGTGAGAATATTATTATTAAAACAACTTTAGTTGAATCCTTAAAAGGAAAGGTGACAGAGAAAGCGAAGTTAGAGCCAATAGTAAAAGAACTTAAAGAATTTAAGGCTGATGATTTGGGGCAGCAATTATCTGAAGATGAAAAAAAAGATCTATCACTGCGTATTAAAGCATGCATTTAACCATATCACATATACTTGTAATAATCATATTTAGGTTTTACTAATTCGTGCGCCACATATTGATTTAGTTTTTATACCCCAAAAAGAGTATTACTATTAAACAGGTCAATTATGGTCAGATACTATCATGATTGACCTGTTTCTTTTCATTTTTCTTACACATAAATTGATTCAATAGTAAAAAGTTTCTACCCTTTCATTCCTAAGGGGAAGAGGAAATTTTACAGATACTATGAAAAGAGAATCAGTTGTCCGTCTTAAAACCCGCATCAAATAGTCCCGGTCCCCCCCTTTATTCCACCTTCAAATTCTACACCTCCTACCTACTGACCTTGTTGCCATTTATTACATACCGTATAATTTCAATGTGCGGCAATGTTGCACAGAAGAACAAATTCAAAAAGATAAGGAAATCACCCATGAAAAAATGGCTAGTATGCACCTTAGCGATCATGCTAAGTTTCGCTGCGTTCAACCCCGCTATTAACGCTGCTGAAGTTCGAGTATCCGTGGATGGGCGTGATGTACAGTTCCCGGATGAGCCCCCCTATGTCGATCAGCGATCCAATCTTACGATGGTTCCGCTTGCTTTTGTATCCGACAAGCTCGGAGCCGCTACGAAATGGGACGGAACATTAAAGCAAGTTACGATCACGCTTAACCGTGACACCGTTATGTTGGTGATTGGCGATCATCATGCACTGGTGAATGGAAAAAGAGTCGACTTTGAAGGGTCCGCGGTGCTCAAAAACGGCCGCACGATGGTTCCGCTGCGCTTTATTAGCGAAGCGCTGCACGCCAATGTGGATTGGCAGCCCGCGCGCCATCTGGTGAGCATTATGACCTCCGTGGCCCATGTTCCGAAAGGAACATGGATATGGGACAGTCGCATCATCAAACAGGATCAGGATAAAATCATAAACTTCGCAAAAACGAAGGGTGTAACATCGATTTACCTTCAGGTGGATCGAGATCTCGATCCAGCGATATACGAGGATTTTATTCGAAAAGCTACCAGCGAAGGAATTCAAGTGGAAGCCCTTGAGGGGCGCCCCGAATGGGCCTATAAGTCGAAGCAGGAGGATATTCAAAAATTCATCGCCTGGGTTAAAACCTATAATGCCTCTGCCCACCCGGAAGCCCGCTTTACGGGACTGCATTTCGATATTGAACCCCATTTGCTAAGTGATTGGACGAAGAACAATAAGACGATTCTTGAAAGCTGGATGGACAATTTGAGGCTGATCGAAAAAGAAACCAAAGGCAGCGGCTTGAAAATGACACTCGACGTTCCGTACTGGCTTAATACGATTAATGTACCAGGAACAAATTATAGCATGAGCGCATGGCTGCTGGAAAAATTCGACTGCCTCGTCATCATGAATTATCGGAATCATGCGTTAGGCAGCAACGGGATTGTGGACAATGCGCAGGCCATGCTGAGGGAAGCCTCCACGCTGAAGAAGAAAGTTGTGATTGCTGTAGAAACGGTCAAAAGCGCCGAGGGTCCGCGGGTCTCATTCTTTTCCATGAGCAGCCAAACGATGGAAAAAGAGCTCCAGTCCGCCCATAATCAGTTGGCGCATTACGCAAGTTATGGCGGCTTCGCCATTCACGATTTCAAAAGCTGGCTGGACATGAAATAAGAAGCTGCGGATATCCACCCATAAAATATATACCGTCTGCTGAATGAGAAAAACACCTCTTCATCGCCGGATCGTGGTTGGCAAGGAACCCGTCTGGGATGAGGAGGTGTTCATTTTTGTCCAGCTGATTGCCCGTTTACTGGAGAGATGATCCCGAAATCAACTTCATCAAATGTCTCCCGAATGATTCACTGTCGATATGCCGGTCACCATGGACTGCATTTTTGGGACTAACCGCTTCTATACGCGCCAAATCATCAGGTGTCAGTTCAATATGAAGGGAAGCTCCATTTTCCTCCAAATATTTGATCTTTTTGGTTCCCGGGATCGGCAAAGCGCCGTTGGCCACCGTCCATGCCAATGCCAACTGGGAAGGAGTGCAGTTCTTTTCCTCCGCGATTTCTTTGATTTTATCCACAAGGTCCACGTTTTTCTGGAAGTTCTCCCCTTGGAAACGCGGAATATGTCTGCGTACATCATGCTCTCCCAGATCTTCGAATTTGCGAAGCTCACCGGATATAAAGCCCCGGCTCAGCGGGCTGTAAGCAACATGGGTAATGCCCAATTCCCTTACGGCAGGCAGAATTTCATCCTCGATTTCCCGGCTCCAAAGGGAATATTCGGTTTGCAGCGCAGAGATCGGATGTACCGCGTGGGCGCGGCGAATGTCCGAGGCAGAGGCTTCCGAAAGGCCGAGATAACGGACTTTTCCAGCTTGAACGAGATCAGCCATGGCCCCTACCGTCTCTTCAATGGGAACATTGGGGTCCACCCGATGCTGGTAATACAGATCGATATATTCAACCCCCAATCGGCGAAGGCTTTCATCCACCGCTTTCTTTACATAATCCGGGTGGCCATTAATTCCTGCAAAATGAGGAAGGTAAGCAAATTTTGTAGCAATGATCGCTTGGCTTCTGCGGCCTTTGAGCGCTTTGCCCAGCAATTCCTCATTATGGCCGTTCCCATAAACATCCGCGGTATCGAGCAGCGTAACGCCTAATTCCAGCGCATGATGTATCGTTTTTACGGATTGTTCGTCATCCGTTTGACCATAGCCCCCCGACATTCCCATCAAACCCAAACCGATAGAAGAAACAACCAAGTCGCTATTTCCCAGTTTTCTCGTTTTCATGAAGCCAGCCTCCCTTGTTTTCCTTAAATTTGAATTCATGGTAACATGAAATCAATACGATGTAAACAAATTAATCACTTTTTGTCTATTTTATTTATTTTGTATACGGTGTTTATAATTTGAGTTGGATTAGGTAAAATAAAAAGATAAAGGGGGCTCATCAAATGGACGACGAAAACAAAGTCACGGACAAGCAAAACGGGACAAAAAGCAGGCTCATCCAAAAGCTATTGCATTATGTGAGAAAAAACGGTTTCCAATCCTTGCGCATGGAAGAGATTGCGAAAATGATGGATGTCAGCAGAGCCACTTTATATAAATATTTTTCATCCAAAGAAGAGGTCATTGCTCATCTCGTGAATTTTTATGTGGATTATATCAATGATCTGATGGCCGACTCATCTGACAATGATGATAAATTTGGTATTCGGTTCCAGAAATTGTTTGAACAATCCGTTTTGGTTGTAGAATACATTACAAATGTTTTTTTAACGGAACTCGAAAGCAATTACCCGGAGATGTATGACCGATTAAGGGAGACATTGGAACAACGGGAACAGCAATGGTTGGCTTTTATAAATGAAGGCATCCAGGAAGGCATTTTTAATGAGATCAATGGCAAGCTGTTCATCATGCAGGATGAAATATTGCGAAACCTATTTGACGTAAAATATTTAATGGTGAATAACTTAACCGTTCACCAGGTCCTCCATGATTTTTACAAATTGAAAAAAATTCAATTATTCAAACCCGAAAAACTTCAAGCCGTAGACGACACCAAGATGATGTCCAGAATGGAAGGCATGGCTCATAAAATTACCAAGAATCTGTACTTATAAGCAAAAAAGCCGCCGTCCCCGCTTTCGCAAAAGCGGCGACAGGCGGCTTGCCTGCGTTTTTTTATCTACGGAGCAATCCTGTTTCCTCTGCCCCCTAATCCTTCGCAATATACCAATAAGCGATGCCGACGAACAAAATGCCGCCAACCATGTTGCCGAGCGTCACCGGGATCAGATTCGCGGCCATTCCCGCCCACGAAACCGTCTCCGGATGCGGGATGAACAGCGATATCGACAGCAGCGTCATGTTCGCCACGCTGTGCTCGAACCCGGAAGTAATAAAGGCGAACAGGCACCAGAAAATCATGACCAGCTTCGCGATTTCTTCCTTCAGCTTCATGGAGCACCAAACCGCGAGACAAACGAGCGTATTACACAAAATGCCGCGCATGAACAGCTCCATAAACGGCGCATTCATCTTCGCGCTTGCCGCGCTGTTGATGAAATCGGCCGTGCCGCCCTTCGCAAGACCGGTAAAGACGAAAATCGCCGCTACCAGCATGGATCCGGCAAAATTGCCGACATAGCTGTAAAGCCATATTTTGACCGTATCCAGCCAGGTCGTCTTTTTGTTCAGCGTGCTGACCACCATGACGAAGTTGTTTCCGGTAAACAGATCCGATCCGGCCATCAAAACAAGGCTCAAGGCGATGCCGAAGCTGACTCCCATGACAATTTTGGTGGCGGGAGCATGGGCCGGGGACAATAATCCGCCGATCGTAAAGATCAGGATGATGCCAAATCCGACGAACAGGCCCGCCAGCATGGAGGAGACGAGATATTTCCCAAAACTCCGGTTCAATAAGTTAACCTTGCCGACGCCTGCGTTTTCAACGGTTAAGATCGTGTTTTTCATGGTGCTTCAGCCCCCCAACATAGACGTAACCGTCGATCACGGCGGTCTCGTAGGTCGCGATGCAGCCGTCGTCCGGCTTTTGCACTTCGCCCGTCGTCAACGAGATTTTCCAATCATGCAGCGGGCAAAATACGTATTCACCCGACACGATCCCTTCGGCAAGCGGCCCGTTTTTATGCGGGCACCGATTGCTTACGGCACGCACCTCGCCGTTTGACAGCCGGAATAATGCGATCGTTTCGTCCCGCACCTGGACCTCCTTGCCGATCAGCGGCTTCAGGTCCTCCAGCTTCATCACTTTCACCAGTTCCTTTGTAGCGCTCATGCGGTTCCCT
Organism: Paenibacillus sp. USDA918EY; assembly: GCF_009870825.1. Lineage (GTDB taxonomy): Bacteria > Bacillota > Bacilli > Paenibacillales > Paenibacillaceae > Paenibacillus_AQ > Paenibacillus_AQ albilobatus. The sequence continues at coordinate 147,786 of NZ_WTWY01000010.1, forward strand.
CCCCGTTATGGTTTTTCCACCGTGTACATGCTGCGGCGTTCCTCGTTGTCGAGCGCGGCCTTCCAGGCTTCGCGGTAGGTTCTTTTCGCTGCCTCGAACCGGTCAACCAAGATCCCGATCTCCGCTTCATCCGCCAGCATGTGGCGCACCCAATCCGCGCCCATCCGGTTCACCCAAGGGGCCGTGCGTTCGCCGTAAATGCCCGTTTCCCGGTACAGCTGCACATAGGCTTTGGCCAGTCGAATCACTTCTTCCTCCGTCGTTACGGTCGTCAAGCTGTCGCATTCCCGGACCTCGGTGCCGCCGTTGCCGCCGAAATATAGCTGATACCCGTTCTCCACGCACACGACGCCAAAATCCTTCGTCAGCACCTCGGCGCAGTTTCGCGGACAGCCGGTGACGCCCATTTTCATTTTGTGCGGCGTGTCGACCATCTCGATTTCCTGCTCGAGCCGGATGCCAAGCCCTAACGAATCCTGCGTGCCGAAGCGGCAAAATCTCGAGCCGACGCACGACTTCACGTTGCGCAGCGATTTCGAGTAGGCATACCCCGAACGCATCTCCAGCTCTTCCCATACTTTAGGGACATCCTCTTTTTTCACGCCGTACAGGCCGATGCGGCTGGCGCCCGTGATTTTGACCAGCGGCACCTCGTATTTTTTCGCCACTTCGCCGATGCGGATCAGATCCTCCGGCGTCGTCGTTCCGCCATACATCCGCGGAATGACGGAGAAGGTGCCGTCCTTCTGAATGTTGCCTTCCATCCGTTCGTTGACGTACCGGGAAGCCTTGTCGTCGGCATACGTCTCGGGACGCAGCATCCGCAAGTAGTAGTTCAAGGCCGGACGGCATTTCGAGCAGCCTTCCTCATGCGCAAACCCAAGCACGATGCGCACTTCCCTTGGCGACTGCAGCCCTTTCTCCCGGATTGCGGCGACGACTTCGTCGCGGGAGAGCGTGGTGCAGCCGCACATGCCGGCCGCTTTTTGCGCCGATGCATCGAATTTATCGCCGAGCGTATGCGCGAGGATCGCTTCGACCATGCCGCGGCATTTGCCGCACGAGCCGCCGGCTTTCGTCAAGGATTTGACTTCATCGAAGGTCGTTAATCCATGCTCGAGGATCGCGCCGACGATTCTTCCTTTCGTCACGCCGTTGCACCCGCAGATCGTCTCGTCCGCGCTGATCGCCGCCACGTCCAGTCCGCCGTCATCCCCGGCTTTATGCAGCACGGATGCGCTCGTATATTCCTCGATGTCGCTTCCTTTTTTCAGCATGTTGAACAGCCGGTTGCCATCCGAAACATCCCCGTAGAGAACGACGCCAACGACCTTTCCGTCACGGACCAGCACCTTTTTATAGGCTCCGGCAAATTCGTCCTGAACAACGATCGCTTTCGTGTTCTCATCCGCATGAATTTCCCCGCCGCTGAACAGGTCGCAGCCCGCCACCTTCAACTGCGTCGACAACACGCTGCCATGGTACCCTTCCGTCGGCTGGCCTGTCAGATGGTCCGCAAGCACAACGCCCTGCTCATAAAGCGGCGCTACCAGTCCATAAGCGATGCCGCGGTGTTCGGCGCATTCGCCGACCGCATACACGTTCGGGTCCGTCGTCTGCATGACGTCATTGACCTGGATGCCCCGGCCCACCGCCAGCCCCGCTTCGCGCGCCAGCGCGACATTCGGCCGGATGCCGACGGCCATCACGACAAGATCGCATTCGACGCTGGTGCCGTCTTCGAATCGCAGCCCTTGCACCCGGCCGTCGCCGTAGATTTCCGTCGTTTTTTTCTCCATCAGGAACTTCATGCCTTGGGCTTCCAGATCCCGCTGCAGCAGCTTCGCGGCTGCCGGGTCGAGCTGCATTTCCATCAGGTAAGGGAGCAAATGAACGACATGCACTTCCATCCCTTGGTTCATGAGCCCGCGTGCCGCTTCCAGGCCCAAAAGTCCGCCTCCGATGACCACCGCCTTTTTGTACTGTTTGGCCGCTTCCAGCATCATTTTCGTATCGTCAATCGTCCGGAAGCCGATCACACCCTCGAGGGTATGCCCAGGTACCGGCAGGATAAACGCACTCGACCCCGTCGCGATAATCAGCTCGTCATAAGGCACCACGCTTCCCCGATCCGTTGTGACTTGCTTCGCTTCCCGGTCGATCGTTACCACGCGCTCATTCGACAGCAAATGTATGTCATTGGACTGATACCAATCCCAATCGTTGATCGTAATTTCCTCAAAGGTCGTTTTGCCCTGCAGCACAGGGGACAACATGATGCGGTTATAGTTCGGATAAGGTTCGTCTCCGATCATCGTCACATCAAAGCGTTCGCGGTCGCGGCGTAGAATCTCCTCGATGCACCGTGCTCCCGCCATCCCGTTGCCAATCATCACCAATCTTTTTTTCATTGCCACGCCTCCCGTGCAACATTGTGAAATCTATTACATAGCTAAGCGTAGCTGAATTTCAAGGATTTGGATGTAACAAAGATCACAGACATGGGGAAAAGATTCAAATTTGGGAAAGAAAAATTTTAAGGGATTCAGTATTTTTTAAACGATCTACTACCTACCCGCTAAAGAGCCAAATCGTTTATGATGGGATAAAGTCAAACTTGGAACGGAGTGAAAAACATGGATGCGCAAGCGATCATTTCAAACATCGTAGAAGTTCTAAAGCAAGTCGACGGCGTGCAAGCTCTGGTATTGGGCGGTTCAAGGGCGAAGGGAACGCATCATCCCGGCTCCGACATCGATATCGGCATTTATTACGATCCCGGCAAAGGGCTGGACCTTGCCCAACTGCGCCGCGCAGCCTCGGATTTGGACGACGATCATCGAGACAACGTCATGACGGACATCGGCGGTTGGGGATCCTGGATCAATGGCGGCGGCTGGCTGCAGGTGAGGCAAATGCCGGTTGATTTTTTATACCGCGACCTCGGCAAAGTGTCCCAAGTCATTGAGCAGTGCCACGCCGGACATCTCACGATCGACTATCAGCCGGGGCATCCCCATGGATTCCTGAATGCGATTTATGCAGCTGAAGCAGCGTTGTGCAAGGTGTTATGGGATCCATCGGGACATGTTGGTGAAATGAAGAGCAGAATGACCCCCTACCCGCATGCGCTTCAAAAAGCGATCATCGAAAAATTTCTGTGGGAAGCAAGTTTTTCGCTGGAGATCGGAAAAAAAGGCATCCCTAAAAAAGATTTATCTTATATCGCCGGATGCTGCTTCAGGGCCGTCTCCTGCTTGAATCAGGTTTTGTTTGCGCTGAACGAAACGTATTGGATGAACGAAAAAGGGGCTGCGGCCATCGCCGATTCTTTTTCCACGGTGCCAAGCCGGTACGCTCAAAGAGTCAATGACATCATCACCCTGATCGCGGAAGATCAAACCGGTTTAGAGAAAGCGCTGGAGATGCTGCACGATTTGATTCAGGAAACGGAGCATCTGGTGAAAATGAAAGGCGTTTTGAATTAACGGTGCAGTCAGCTGGACAAATGGAAAATGAAAGAATAAAAACCGCCTTCGATGAATTGCATCCCAATAGTTAGACTCCATCCGTCGTTGGGGTGCAGATCACGAAAAGGCGGTTTTCATAAGAGATTTCTTTCTCTTTGTTAATATTTAGCCGATTGGTTGCTGGACACCTTTGAGCCACACGGCTTTAATTGACAAGCTATCCGAAATCTTGGTTGTAGGGTCCCCATCGACCAGTACGAGGTCAGCACGTGTGCCTTCGGCAATACGGCCGCGGTCATGAAGTTCAAAGCGGCGGGCCGTTGTAGAGGTAGCCGACCGCAGTGCTTCCAGCGGAGTGAAACCTGCCTTAACCAGCAATTGCATTTCATGATGAACGCTGGCACCGTGGGCAAGACCGCCGAGCTGCGGTACGGGAACCGGTGAAACATCCGTGCCGACCAAAATATCGACTCCCGCCCGGTGCAGATCCATTAGGTTTTTAAAGCTGTTCTCCATGCTTCCTTGCGGAAAGGTGTTGAAGCTGGAGTTCAAGATATCGATCCATTCCGGGCTTAATTTGGAATGCACGCGAGGATCATCAGCCAACTCCGATGCCGAATTGCCAATGATGGATGCATTCAATACCAGGCATGGTATAACAAAAGCGCCGGCATCTGCGATGGATTGTACAAGCTCTGGCGTTGACCCGGACCGATCCATAAACAGGTGACCCAGTCCGTCCACCCCAAGATCGATAGCGGTTTGCGAGGACCGAGCGGTCAATACGTGCGCAATGACCTGTTTATTAAACTTGTGGGCTTCGTCCACGGCCGCTTTTAAAATGTCGTCGCTTAGTACAGGCAATCCAGGCGCACCCATGACCGTCCCTTCTTCAATCATGATTTTAATATAGTCAGCGCCATTCCCCACTTGGGTGCGCACATGTTTGATTGCTTCTTCAATCGTTGTAACCTGCGGCACTTCTTCGTGGTCATGGGCATAGGCCGCAAGCATCGCTTCCCGTTCTTCCTCTGACAGTTTCTGCAGTTCCTTCATTACAAACTCGGGGATTTCGCCGTCATCCGGCAGCAATTCATCAGGATGGCCCCCGGGAGCGGTAACCGCGTTGCCCGCGGAACGAACGTCCGCGATATCATGCAAATTTTTCAACTGTATCTCGCGGCCCCTTTTCGTGAAATCACCATTCAATTCGAGTTCCGTCGTGACACCGAATTTTAACGCATCCCGTAATCCGCCGATGGAGGTATGAACATGCGCATCAATCAACCCTGGCAGCAGTGTTGCATTTTCCGCATCGATCACTGTGGCGCCTGCCGGAATATCTCCTCCCACCGAAATAATTTGTTCCCCTTTGATGACAATCGTTCTTGCATCGATGACATTTTCCCCGTCAAAAATACAAGCATTAGTAATAGCCGTAATCTTTTCGGATGAAAGGATTTGTTTTTCATTTGTCATAAAATTTGTCCTCCTAATTTATATATGGAATGATTAAAGACTAACAGTTAGAAACCTAACTGTAAATAGTCTATCTTTTTATTTATTGCTATTCATGGCTTAACTTCATTCCCTCATCGGCCACGTACACGCGCATTGACAGGCAAGCGGGCGCTTTGTATAGTTATTTTATTAACAGTTAGAAGCCTAATCGTTGGATGTGAGAGGATCTAAAATGCCCCGTAAGGATACACCTTTTTTGGATATGTTTCAGGTTAAAATTCCGGCGAACAATGAACGGCAAAAAAATATTTACGTTCTGCCGAAAGGCATAGGAATAATTGAAGACTTTCGTGAATCCTTTCAAAAAGTGGAGGACGGTATTGTTCAACCTTTGACAGAAGCGGAGATGCAAACGCTCAAAGAATTGCTGATAAAAATCAACCAACACCTGTAATACATTCCGTACGGGGTTATGTCGGAGCGTGTTGAGTAGTTCCTTTATGCCGTGGACGAAACGTATGGAATGTAACGAAAAAGGAATTACGGCGTCTATAAGGAAAAGGAGGATGATTTTATGTACCGTGATAAAAAATATTGGATTCTTGTCCTTCCATTTTTGGTCATTGCAGTCATACTGGCTTTTACTTTACCCCAAACACTAAGACCGCTTGCAGTACTTGTCGCGTTAGTATTTTGGGTCGTGTATTATATTTGGGATTATTTCGAAAAAAAATCAAACAAAAAATCATAGAACTCTATTTTCTTTTCAAATCAGCCTTTCCGAATTCAAAGCTCCTTTCTTGTTACCTTTCAAAAACCCCCGCTGTTTACGGCCAAAAAGAACGACAACAATCGGGGGTATAATTCAATATATTGAAATATTTAGGGGGGATCGATTAATGAAGAAATTATATGTTGGTTTGACCCTTTTGTTGTTTAGTGCCATAATCTATGGTTCTGATTTAATTTCTGCGGCTATTTACTCCCAAGTTTTAGTAAAAGAAGGTATAGGGTGGAACTCAGACTACGGTATTTTCAAGACTGCTTTAATGGAAATAGGAACCATCCCTATTACAATAGCAGTGATCTCGGGAATAGTAGGAATCGTATTAACTTACATATCACTCAAAAGAAAACCAACTTAATTGCAGAATTAGGATGTCGTTTTCAGATACGCCATAGGCACTTCCAGGAGGGAGAGAACGGTAATAAAAACGAAAAAATATATGGCGGTTTTGTGTTTTATTCTGACATTCGTTACAGTGGGTTGTTCAAATAAAGAAGTCCATGAAACGGTTGAAGTTTTCTCCGTAGAGGTTTTTACTGATACTCCTAATCATGAGGGGCTATATGTGAAAACCGGGTATAAAAAGGTTAATTCTATAACTTATTTTGAAAAATCAAATAATCTAGAAAGAACTAGATTGTCTATATTAGAAGATTATTTCGATATGGATGGCAAATTTATAGAAAGTATAATCGCTTATTCAGAACTCGATAGGAATCTGCTTACCCCCGGACTTGAAAAACCAAAAGAAAACAAAAAGAAGATGAATGAGCCAATAACCATTCTTGCTCCTGCGATGAAAGAAGATCAACCGGGAGAACCGAAGAAACTAACAGAAGCCGAGTCGGAACAGGTAAGGAAACATATTTTGGAATTTACTCAAACGTTAAATGATTAGAGGGGTCCACTGTCTTTAATTCTCGTGGGCCCCATAATATGGGGGGACCAGCGTTGCTGACACCACCCGCGAATATATGCAAAAATATGTAATGGAAAAGATGATGTTATCGTCCAACATTAACGATCTTCCTGACCCAGGTTGGCTCGCTTGTCGCCGCCCGTACGAGGCTGTCGGCGCAGTCGGAGAAGGTAATCGGCAGGAATGGAGCGATGCGGGCCGATGGACCTGCAATATATTCCAAAGTGGCAGCCGCGTCACGAAGTCCGGCCGGTCGTACAATAACCCAATCCAGGCCGCTCCGTTGCACCGCACGCTCGGCAATGGCCTTGTCCTGGACCGCCTTCGAGAAAATGCGCTGGTGAATGCGCATTGCCCACCGATGGACTGCGGAGAGTTCTTTCCCGTCGCTCAAACCAATGCCGCTTTGCATGACTAGGCGCTTAACTCCTGCACGCTGACAGGCCGCAAGGATATTCGAAGTTCCCTCCGACACGACGGTACCCGGCGAGAAGTTTGCCGCAAGCATATTCGGGATTCCCTTCGACATGAAGGTACCCGGCGGGAAGTTTTTTGTTGGACCGATGCAACTAATGACCACATCCGTCCCGGCAATGGCTTTGACCATACTCGACGCGTCGAATACATCCCCCTGCCGGGTGCTGAGCCGCTCTGCGGGGGGAATGACTTCCGGCCGGCGAGCCACGGCTACGACCTCATGCCCCAATTCAAGTGCCCGCTCCATCACTTTCCTTCCCGTTCCCCCTGTTGCTCCGATAATCGCAATTTTCATTGGAATGCTTCCCTTCGATTGGTGACCATGATCAAACCATCCCCTTACACGCACATATAATGCGCATTAGTATATTAAGAAACAACTATGTATAATTGTAAACGGAAATAGAAAGTCCACAATTGTTAAAAAGGCAGGTTCCGTGCATTAGTTCACGAATCCTTTATCATTGTGTATTTATTTTCAGGAAAGCTGGTGTTTCCCAAGTGTCAAAGGTGGATCGAAGGATACGCAAATCCCAGGAAGCAATAAAAATGGCTGTGATTGAACTGATGATCGAAAAAAATTTTGACCAGATTACGATACAAGATATTTCCGACCGGGCAGATGTCAGCCGAAGAACCATCTATCTTCACTACATGGACAAATTTGATCTCCTGGATAAGCTCATCGAAGAACATATTGACGAGATGCGGGAACTCTGCGATTCAACAGACGATGACGCCGATTATACGGATATGGGGTTGTTATGGTTCGAGTATTTCGAGAGTCATTCTTTATTCTTCTCCGCATTGCTAGCGAGTAAAGGGAGTCCTTTTTTCCGCAATCGATTTCTTGAGTTTTTCCTCCAAGAGTTAAAGAAAAAAGAGAACGATCTGCCCGAAGGGAGCAACCAAGGATTAACCGACGGTGAGGATGTTGATTTTCAATTTTTAGGAGCGGCTATCGTAGGGGTGGTGGAATGGTGGTTCAAGAACGGAAAGCCTCATCCTCCTTCCTTCATGGCGGGGCGGTTGGGGTCATTACTTGAACGGAATCTTGAAGCTGTTTTCCCGCCTGCATGAAGGAAACTTCTATGCTGTATCATCCCTGGCTTGTTCGTCTGCAGCCGTTCCAGACGGCATCGATCGATCGCCGGGCAAAAAGAAGAGCAGCTGTGCTGCAGCCTCCAGGCCGCAGCACAGCTGCTCTTCTTTTCGGATCTCAAGCAACCTTAAGCGACGGTGCCAGTCACCTCGGCGTTACCGCTCCGGGTGTTTTCCGATGCAATCATATATTATTGCTGGCTGGCCAGGTAATTGTCGAGCTCATCGAATGTACCGACGAAGCCTTGCTGTACCATAGGTCTCATGCCTTCAAACGCCGCGCGCTCTTCTTCGGTTGCGTTTATCGGACCGCCGCTCAGCGTGAGGGTGGTTTTCCCGTTTTCCTCCGTAAGCGTCAGGATGTTGATGATTTCAAGCGGCCAATTCGGGTTAAAAGGCGCCCGAACCGTGTTGCCTTCTTCGTCCGAAAAAGATTGGACATATACCAGTTTTTCGGGTGCATTCACTTCTTGATACACGAATTTGCCCCACATGACATGCCCCTCGGGAGATGTCTGGCTGCCAAGAAATAATCCTCCCGGGCGTACGTCCATCTTGCTGACGTTAAGCGAAAAGCCTTTCGGTCCCCACCATTTGCAGAAGTGCTCCGGATCCGTCCATACCTTGAATACAAGTTCACGTGGAGCATTAAAAACTCGGGTCAGTAACAACTCGTTGTTTTCAACCTGATTTTCCGCCATGCTAACTCCTCCTTGATATTTTAATTAAGATGATCCTTCTGAAGTTCCTGCAAATATTCATCCAACCGATCCAAACGGTCTTCCCACAAGCTGTGGAACGTCTTCAACCAGCTCTCCATCTCCTGAAGAGGCTCGGGACGTAATTTATAGAAACGGCGATTGGCCTCTGGACGCACCTCGACGATATGAGATTCATTCAATACTTTTAAATGTTTCGACACTTGCGGCTGCCGAATATGAAGCCTGTCAGCGATTTCCCCTACTGTTAGCGAGCCTTCACGAAGCAATTCGACGATCTGCAATCGAGTGGGATCAGCTAGCGCGCTCAAAGTTGTAATGTCCATGTCATCCCCTCCGATCAGTCGCTAGAGCGAACTGGATGCCTTTTCAAGCAATTGACCCAAAAGAACGTAGTCCGGCGAATCGCCTTCACGGATCTTTAACCATTTCCGTTCAGGCGGTCCTTCAAAACCTTTCGGCACTTCCAAATCGGCCGCATTCATGATCATGAACGCAATGGCGTCTTTGGAAGGGGAAATCACTGCGGCGTAATGTCCGTTCTTCAGAAAATGCGGCTTTTTGTACTGGACTCGCTCTTCGACCTCGGAAATGGTTTCATGGACCAATTCACGAAGACGCTTGGAAACTTCAATTTGCCACGGTTGACCGAGGTTTTCGATAAAAGAGGTTACTTCTTGATTCATTGGGATTCTTCACCTCCTTTTAAGGAATTATTTTCTAATTGGAATATACCATATTCGGAATATACCTGTAAAGGGATATTATAAAAAAATCGCGTCATCCTTTAGAAAAAATTTCGATCGGCAAATCATGAGCCGCTTCGTACGGAACTGGACATTTCATCACTAAGCCGATTCCAGCAGATCACGGAGCCTAAAATAGGCTCCCGCCCCCCTTTCTCTTCGGTCACATCCGAATAAATTTTAGACGTGCCATTACCAATCTTGGTTACGTAAGCATGGCTGCCGCTCGTTGAGATTACCCCAGGAACCACCATTTTTTCATGCTGATATAAATAACAGGGCAATGCGCTATTTAACCTCACATTTATTTCCAAGCCATACAATTTAACATTCGTATTTTGATATGGACTTATCATTTTCCAACGCATATAATAACAATCATATCATCTAAATACGAACATTAAGGCGGTTAAAATGGATAAATATATGCAATTGTTTCGAGGGACGGCATTTTCTAGCAAATCCTCCAAAGAAATTGAAATTTTAAAAGAACATCTGTTCTGCGTCAATCCGGACGGCATGATCGAAAAGGTCGTAGCGCCGGCGGATGCGGATTATCAACTTTTGTTGGATGCATATGAAGGAAAAGACAACTTCCATCAGCTAGCCGAAGGCCAGTACATACTGCCCGGATTCGTCGATTTGCATGTTCACGCGCCGCAATGGGCCCAATCCGGAACGGCCTTGGACATTCCGCTCTACGATTGGCTCAACACCTATACCTTCCCGTTGGAATCCAAGTTTTCGGATCTCGATTTTGCGCAGGAGGTCTACGACGATTTGGTCGGCACCCTGCTCGCCAACGGCACGACGACCGCCCTTTATTTCGCCACCGTTCATAAAGAAGCCAGTTTATTGCTGGCCCAGATTTGCGCCGACAAAGGCCAACGCGGACTCGTCGGGAAAGTCGTCATGGACGATCCGGAGCAAAATCCGGAAACCTATCGCGACGCCGACACCCCAACGGCATTGGCCGACACGGAGGAATTTATTCTCGCCGTCAAAGAGTTGTCCAAAACGACCAAACAAGGCGTTTTCCCCGTCGTGACGCCAAGGTTTATTCCAAGCTGCACGGATGAGGCGTTACAAGGTTTGGGGGAACTGGCGAAAAAATACGACGCATACGTGCAATCCCACTGCAGCGAAAGCGACTGGGCGCATGGTTATGTGCGGAATCGGTTCCAGAAAAACGATGCGTTTGCCCTGCATCATTTTGGGCTGCTGCGCGACAAGTCCGTCATGGCCCACTGCAATTTCCTGAGCGACGATGACGCCGATTTGTTTGCCGAAACGGGAACGGCGATTGCCCATTGCCCGATATCCAACGCCTATTTTGCCAACAGCGTCATTCCCATCGCCCATTTCCACGCGAAAGGCGTGGAGATCGGCCTCGGGACCGACATTTCGGGAGGTTTTTCGCCGAGCCTGTTCGACAACGTCAGACAAGCCGTCATGTCTTCGAGAATGCTGGAAGATGGCGTGAACCCCGCCCTTCCTGCCAACAACCGCGGCGTGCCGGGATCGCGCATGACGGTCGACGAGGCGTTTTATCTGGCGACGGCCGGCGGCGGCGAAAGCTTGAGTTTGCCGATCGGCCGCATTCAGGAACGCTATGCCTGGGACGTGCAGATCATCGACACCAAGCTGCCATCCGCCAAACTGCCGATTTTTAACGAAGACGAAGATTTGCATGACATTTTTCAAAAAATCATGTACCTGACCCGGCCGGAAAACATCCGCGAGGTCTGGGTGCAAGGCGAAAAAGTTCATTCGCGGTAAACATAGAGCCCGTTTCTCTGATTGACGTTTTTTTCTGCTAAAGACAAGACCAACCGCGATGTGCGGGACCAATCCAAAAAATTCGAGGTGCACTCCTGAGTGAAAACACAAGCAGACACGCAACTTCACGCTCCACAGCTAACCGTTTCACCCGACGAAAAAATTTCGGTCGGCAAATCGATCATCCTCGGCTTGCAGCACGTCGTCGCCATGGACGTCTATGTCGTGCCTTTTCTTATCGCGATGTTGATCGGTTTGTCCTCCGGCCAATCCAGCGCTTTGATCCAAGCGACCTTTATTGCGGCCGGGCTGGCAACCATCGTACAAACGTATTTTTGCATGAAGCTCCCTGTCGCCCAAGGGCCTTCCTATGTTCCGCTTGGCGCGATCGTCAGCATTTATGCCGCCAGCGGCGGCGGGCAATTGGGCTGGAATTCCGTGTTAGGCGCCGGCTTGGTTGGCGCGGTTTTAGTGATCGTTTTGGGCTTTACCGGCATTTTCAACAAAATCGTCAAAACGTTCATTCCGCCGATCGTTGGCGGCACGATCATTTTTATTGTCGGCCTTTCTTTGTTGCCGGTGGCGATCCGGGATAATATCTACGGTGCCAAGGACGCGACGATCAACCAAAACGTGCTGCTTGCCCTCATTTCGGGCGCCGTGCTCATTCTTTTCGTCATCCTGGGTTCCTTGTTCCGCAACAAAGGCTCCATCTTCCGCATCATTTCGGTCATGGTCGCGTTAATCGTTGGATGTATATCGGCGAATGTGATGGGCGTGTTGGACTTTTCCGCGGTGAGCAACGCCAAATGGTTCAGCATGCCGCAGCTCCCTTTTGCCGACTTCGGCTTTTCCTTTAACTTCTCGGCGATCATCACCATGGTCATTATCTATTTCGTTTTGCTGGCCGAAACGACAGGCACATGGTTTGCCGTCAGCAACGTCATCGATCAACCGTTAACGGACAAAAACCTCAACCGGGGCGTGATCGGGGAAGGCATCAGCTGCCTGATCGCCTCTTTGCTCGGTTCGACGCCGGTGACGGGTTATTCCACCAATGCCGGCATCATTTCCATCACAGGCATTGCGAGCCGTCGCGTTTTTCTTGCGGTTGGCGTATGGTTTGTTATTTTCGGCTGCTCGGGCAAACTGGCCGCCTTGATCTCTTCGATCCCCACGGCCGTCATCGGCGGCGTTTTCACTATCGTGTGCGGCATCATTGCCATCAACGGCATTCAGGTCATGAAAAACGTCAAAATCGCCGAAAAGGAAATGTACATCATCGCCATCCCGATGATCCTCACCTTGGCTCTGGTGATGATTCCGCAAGACTTCCTGCATTCGCTGCCTACGTTCGTGCAATATCTGTTGGGCTCGCCGATTTTGGCCGCGTCGATTGCGGCGATCGTGTTGAATAAGGTGCTGCCTGGCGGGAAGTCATCTTAAAAAAAGAGGCTGTTTCATGTCGAGGGACGGTTCCAACCATCCCCTGTAAAAAACAAGAGCAATCAAAACAGGGCTGACTTGAAGGGGAATTTCTCCTTCCGGGTCGGCCTTGTTCTTTTTCGATAGTGGGTATCGGCAAAGCATCCATAGGAAAATGACGTGTTGCTCTAGAATACAACTGTGATGCGGTTTACTTTCCAGGAGAGGTGTAAAGCCATGAATAGCGAACAGACCAAAGCAATCATTGAAGCGTACTTGAATGCCTACAATTCATTTGACGTCGAGGGAATGCTCAACCTATTGCACGAAGACGTCGTCTTCAGAAATTTTGCCAATGGCGAGCTGAACACGGAGACGAAAGGAAAAGAAGAATTCAGGCAACTGGCCGAACAATCCACCAAGATTTTCTCTAGTCGGCGTCAGACGATTACGGATTATCAAACGAATGATGATAAAGTAAAAATCCAGATCGATTATGAAGGAACGCTGGCTGTCGATCTGCCTAACGGGTTAAAAAGCGGCGAAACGCTGCAGCTAAAAGGGAAATCGGTGTTTGAGTTTAAGGAAGGGAAAATCGCGGTGATTGAGGATTATAGCTAAGGCTTTTGGAAGAAGAATCTCTAAAAGCAGGAAAAGTTTAAATAATGAGAGTCCCTTCTTCGAACTGTGGAAGCCCTCTTGATATTTGAACAGCCATGGAAAGCACCTTCCATGGCTGTTTTTCTGCTCTCATTCACATGCCCGTCCCTAATGAAAATCCCTTTTAGAGATACGCCTTGCAATTCCCATAGGGTAAAAGAAAAGCTCCTCAAGTTGGCCGCGTCCATCAATTCATCAAAGTTCTATAGATTCGTTCGAAACGGGGGTAGGCTGGTGTCCTTCCCCATTTCGTTTAGCAGATTTTCGATGCTTGCCCGCTGAAATGACGCCAGAAATACGGCCAACGGTTCCTCCGTTCCCTCTTCGGATACGTCCAGTTCAAACACGATCAGCACATCGTCCTTCACATAGATTTTCCATGCGTTCAGTTCGGAACCCTCGTCGATCTCGCACTCCCGATCAAGACGCATGCATTTGCGATAGTCCGACATTCCCCACATGCTCTCATCGAAGTTGGCCCAATACGGAAGCCGATCCTCAACGCCCAACTGAATGAGTGCCTTCCCGGCGAGAAAACGTCGAAGCGATCGATTTTCCAGCTGCCAATCCGGCAAGCTCCACGCGCACAGGTAAACCGGCGGGTCTTCCATCTGCAAATCCTGCAATCGAATCCCGCAATAGATCACCGACTCCTCTACCTGATAGAAAACCAGGAAATCCTTATCCGTCGTAAAAAAATCGTTATCGGGAATAAATACCTCCTCCAGCGGAAGAGGTTCATATTGGTTATTGCACCCTTGGGTGATATACGGCGATCGCCCCAAAATCTTATAATACTCCCGTAGCGCAGCCGGCAGCGGAAAGCCCAAGCTTTGCTCCTTGGCCTGAATGTCTGCCTCCTGAATGCCGTGGGACTCCTCATGATGCTCTCCCAATATACGTAGAAGCGTTTCGATCGTTGCTTTCATCTTTTTGAGTTACCTCCCCCGTTTTCGTTCTTGAAGATTCATTTAAAACCATTTCTAAATACATTTCAAGGAGCTTGGCTCTCATCTCTTTAGGAATGTCGCGTTCATAATCATTTCCTATTCGCCCCCTGCACTTCCCGCCTTCTCCACACGCCACAAGATATTTCGATTGACAACGACATATTTCTCCAAGATAATACTCACTAGTAATATATATAATACTCTCGAGTAATATTATCGTTGGGTGTTATTGGACTATCAATAGCCTCACGAGGGGCTAGATATGTATCCGAAGGAGGACATTGAACTTATGAATAGGCGGGAAAGACGGAGACCGAAGGAAACCAAAATCATTTTTATCGCATTACTTTGCTTCCTATTACTCGGCGGGATCGTTACTAAACAACCTGTTGAAGCAAGCCAGAGGGGTACCATTTTTTCGGACATAGAGCCAGGCAGTGAATATGAAGAAGCTTTGACCAGCCTGGTTCAGCAAAAAGTGATTTCGGGCTATTCGGACGGGACCTTCCGTACATCCGAAAAATTGAATCGTGAACAAGCAGCGGTGATGCTCGCCAGAGCTCTGCAAATCAACCTGGAGACGGTGGATGATCCCGGTTTCCAAGATGTAAATGAAAGCTCCACATATTATAAATCGATTGCTGCCATGGTAAGCGCCGGGATATTCCAAGGATATTCGGATGGAACATTTAAGCCTGACCAATCGCTTACACGCGCGGAAATGGCGAAAATTCTCGTAACTGCCTACCAGTTACCGGAAGAAGAATTAGCGGCAAACCCTTTTAAAGATGTATCCTCGACGAGTTGGTACGCTCCTTATTTGACTTCATTGATACATAATAAGATTACATTAGGAACTTCACGGACGACGTACTCGCCGAATAATGCCGTAACTCGTGGCGAAATGGCGTCATTTATCTACCGTTGTCAACAATTAACGCAACAACCAACGGAGCGGGTCATCGAATCTGAGGTAACGGCCATCACTTCAAATTCAGTTCAACTGGGTAACGAAAGCTTTGCATTAACTGATGATCTCAAAACTTGGATCACGCCTGAGAATCTTCCTATATTAAAACATTCGCGAATCAAAGCTCAAATGATCGGAGGAAAAATAAGCCGCATTGAATCGGTTACTCTTTACGCAGACGGGCTATTAAATGATGGAAAGGTAAATCCAAATGTAGCGTTAACAGGTAATGGGGCTGCTATCGATGCCACGGTGATCATAAAAGGTGACCATTTGTCCATGAAAGACGCTACGATAACAAAGGATTTAATTATAGAAAGCGAGGTTCAAAACAGCTTTTATCTTGAAAATGTGCAGGTAAAAGGTTCGACGATATTGTCAAAGCCACGGGAAATCGTTACAGCGGGAACGAATAACGCATTGGTTTCATCCGATATCAAAAGTAGCCGCACCCCCAAATTGCATGTTCATCATTCAACCCTGCAATCTGTTCAAGTGGCGTCAGGGAATTTCACCATCAAATTAACAGGGGATACTAAAGCGAATGAAATAGACCTTTTAGCCGATGCGAGGATCGAGGCAGACGCAAGTATAACCATCCCCATCGTCAGGGTTGGAACCGGATCCTTCAATACCGTGTTAAATGCAAGGATAGATTCACTTTTCGCCGACAATATGAAGAGTAGAATTACCCTTGGAAACGCCGCTAAAATCGAAGATTTACGCATAGAACTGAAAAATAATGCGAGGTTCATCTTTCTAGACTATGAGTTAATAAAACACAAAATTATTAGAATTAATGGGGTTCTGAATACCGATTTGCAGCCTTCGGCTGGCGGGTCATCTGATGGCGGGTCACACGATGGCGGATCAGGCGGGTCACCTGGTGGCGGATCACCTGGCTCGGGGGAAAACCCCAATTTAATAGCAGCAAAAAATGCCGTGGCTTGGTTATTTTCGGACCATACAAAAACAGCACTGAAAGCGGGCGTAGACCAAGCCGCTATTGACAATGCGAAGGCTAAAGTGGATCTAGTCGCGGATGGGGCGGAAAAGTCGTCATTGATGGAGGATCTTCAATTAGCACAACAACTTTTAAACGCACAACTCGAAGCTATTGCTAATTTACAAGCAGCTTATGAAGCCGTGAATGGCTTATTTTCGGACCATACAAAAACAGCACTGAAAGCGGGCGTAGACCAAGCCGCTATTGACGACGCGAAGGCTAAAGTAGCCCTAGTCGCCGATGGGGCGGAAAAGTCATCATTGATGGAGGATCTTCAATTAGCACAACAACTCTTAAACGCACAACTCGAAGCTATTGCTAATTTACAAGCAGCTTATGAAGCCGTGAACGGCTTATTCTCGGACCATACAAAAACAGCACTGAAAGCGGGCGTAGACCAAGCCGCTATCGACGACGCGAAGGCTAAAGTGGATCTGGTTGCGGATGGGCCGGAAAAATCTGCTCTAAAAGATGCTATTAAAATAGCTCAAGATTTACTTACCCAAGTCCTAGCACCGCCGACTTTGACGGCGACCGCTCCGAATGCCGATACCGTGCGAATTACATTTACCGACGATGCTGCATGGA
>NZ_WTWY01000010.1:164940-222297 GCF_009870825.1 Paenibacillus sp. USDA918EY
GCGACCGCTCCGAATGCCGATACCGTGCGAATTACATTTACCGACGATGCTGCATGGAGAGACAACATTACCGGAGTTTATCTAAATGGCAACTCGGCTCCCATCCACAGCTCCAGGGTGAACAGATCTACCGCAGGAATGATTGAAATCAATCTTTCTGGTGCTTCGCTAAAACCAGGAACGCATCAATTTCTCATTAAAGCCGAAGGATATGCGGACGCCGTGGTTACGATTGAAGTGCCCGTACCGCTTTCAGCGCCGAATTTGACGGGGACCGCTCCGAACGCCGATACCGTGCGAATTACTTTTTATGATGATGCTGCGTGGAGAGATAACATTACCGGAGTTTATCAAGATGGAAACTCGGTTCCCATCCACAGTTCCAGAGTGAACAGATCTACTGCAGGAATGATTGAAATTAATCTCTCTGGCGCTTCGCTAAAACCAGGAACGCATCAATTTCTCATTAAGGCCGAAGGGTATGAAGATGTTACGGTATTGATTATTATGGATCGTTGATTATAATAAAGCATAGTTTTTATGATCGATATACTTGCTTCATTCGTGCGTACATTCAATTCAATTTCTATATGAATCAAATCGAGTTTGGAGATGTTCTAACTGAAAAAAAGAGGCCGACAAATCGGAGCGGATGGAGAAAAAAGCAGGGAGCTGCTTTTGAAGATCGCGGCAAAACAATTTGCTTTATATGGATTCCATGATACGAAAATCAGTGCGATCGTAGAAGAAGCCAACGTGACGCAGCCAACGTTTTATCTGTATTTCAAAAGCAAAGATGCCATTTTTCAAGAATTGGTTGATTTATTTAAAGCTAAGTTGCACGAACGGGTTGAGCAAAGCAGACTCGCTTCGGGTATTGAGACTGCAGGGCTGCTGCAACGAATCGCCAACAATATTGCCTTGATTTTTCAGCTGTTTCAAGAGAATGAACAGGTCGCACGGATTGGTTTTTTTCTCTCGGAGGATGCTGTCGAAATCAAAGAACGAATGGCAAAGCAAATTGAAGCAAACCTTGCTGCAGAAGTAGAAAATGGCTACTTCCATGCTGACATTGATTTAAGCATCGTTGCCTCAGCCATCGTTGGCGTGATCGGACATCTTACGTTAACAAAATTATGGGCAGGTTTAAAGACGCCGGACGAGCTTGCCCAGGAAGTAACCAGGCTCTTTTTGTATGGATTAATAAGAGAACATTAAATTGCCCCCCTGCTCTTGAATGACTAGATGCAAAAGACGCAAAGGAATTCTATTCCCTAGCGTCTTTTTTGCCCTGGTCATGTATATTCAGCCAAGTCTTCTTTTAAACGTCACTTATTTATTACCCAGTTGTTCCGCCAAACCGATTAGAAGTCCTTCATGGCTGCGAATGTAGCAGAGCCGATACGAGTCCCCGTACTGAACCACTTCGCCTACGAGCTGCGCACCATGCTTCGTGAGTCTGGATACCATTTCGTCAATGTCTTCAACGGTGAACATAACCCGTAGATAACCGAGGGCATTTACTGGAGCGGTTCGGTGATCGGATATCGTAGGTGGGGTGAGAAATCGCGAAAGTTCAAGCCGGCTGTGGCCATCCGGGGTAACCATCATAGCAATCTCTACAGACTGTGAACCCAGCCCGGTTACGCGACCAGCCCATTCGCCTTCGACAATAGTCCGCCCTTCGAGCTTCAAGCCGATCTCCTCGAAGAAAGAGATGGTGTCATCAAGGGATTCTACAACGATGCCAACATTGTCCATTCTTAGCAATTTGTTTTTGGCCATGGTTCGATCTCCTTATGTGTACAAATGGTATTACCTGATCATTTTCATATTTATTGCATCAAGAATCAATCTTTATTTCAAACATCCCTCCGTTGGCGGACTTGCTGCCGATTTCGTATTGGACCGTTCCAGCAGGACGAGACGCAACCAGTATCATTGCTCCACTTCGACTGTCGATTCCAACAGCTCATTCATGCATTCATAATACTCTTTCGTATTGGCCAGATATACATAGTGATCCGTATCCGACAGCTCGTAAAAACCTAAGCATTTACAAACCAGATAGCCATTTTCAAATTCTGCATCGTATGCACGAAAATGGAATGTGCAATAATGTCGGTTCAGATGATATGTTTGAGACAGGACTAAATATTACTATCTCAGGAATTGAACAATTAACTTATAAATTCCCCCCAACGATCTGACTCCCCAAGTACGCATTCCTCCAGCCATGTACAAGTGCGATTCCGTGCGCAACAACAAAAAAAGCCTGGCCGCTTCGCCCAGGCTTCGTTGCAAAACCTTCGAATTTTTTTGAATGTCGAATGGATGGGATCGCCCTTCCGCTTTGACCCCATTTTTTAAAAAACGGACTCTATCTCGTCACGGATTCGGGTCTACAGGATAAAACCCTAACTTTTTTAATGTATTCAAATAAATGACCAATTCATCAGTATGCATAATACTTTTTATATTCATTAAAGACTTCAAACAACTTGAGATTACGGCTTTCCGCGGATTCTCCGACATTGCTTCATTTTGCACAAATTGTAACAAATCAAGGGCGTGCTGCTTATTATCGTTATTCGCAGGAAGCTTCTCAATTAATTTCTTTAAATTCCCAGTACTTAACATAAGGTCATTATAAGGGAAATCTACTTGTCCTATGCTAAGTAAAGACTGTTCAAAGTCTTCAATATTAAAAAGCCGTATACGCTTATGTTTGAGTAATGGAAGTACTTCATCCACCAGACTAAAACAATAATTGCAAATTTCAATCATGGGTTTGGGTCGGATTTGAACATTATTTATTTCGTTGGCATTGTGCAGAATCCCCGTTAAAAAAATGGTAGCATCCGCAATATAATCCCGATATTCCGGGTAAATCTGCTTCATCCTTGTGAAGAACCAATAGGCCCATTGTTGCCTAATCTCTTTTAAGAAAGCAATAATTTCATTATCGTTGGAAACTAAAGCATCCATGAGCAATGCATCGACTTTTTTTTCTATGCGATAGCTCATCATAACTTCCAACTGACGAATAAAGATATCTTTGTTCGTTTCATCCTGTCCGATTAAAAGTTGATCCCGCTCCACATACATTTTTTCTTCGGAATACACCAGTACATCCCTAAATAGTTCTCCTTTGGTTTGAAAGTGTTTATAAAAGGTTCCTCTTGAAATATTGGTTTGGTCAAGAATGTCCTGGATCGATGTGGCATGATAACCTTGTTCAATAAAAAGACGGAGAGCCGTCATTAATATATCGGATTTTTTCACCTGCACCATTATCATCCTTTCTGTTAACATTATACACTACAAACTTCCTATTCAAATATATACCCTGAGTATATTTAGTGATTGATTTTTTGCTCATTCAAGTATAATATAGACCGAGTAAACTATGAGTTTAAAAATATACCCGTAGTATAAATAGCGAAAGCCGTAGCTCATTTCGCTGTACCGTGATGATGCTAGGCACTGTAATGGGTGTCATTTATTCCATTTTGAATAGGAGGAAACCAACATGGAGAAAGAACAGTCTCTCCCAACGTTTAAGCGGACTGTACTTGTGGTCGTTATGCTTGCAGGTGCATTTGTTACCATGTTAAATCAGACGCTACTCAATACTGCTTTGCCACAAATCATGAAGGATCTATCCATTTCCGCGAATACAGCTCAGTGGTTAACGACCGGGTTCATGCTTGTCACCGGGGTGTTGATTCCGGTTTCGGCTTTTCTAATAGAAAAATTTTCGACGAGAAGGCTATTTATTACGGCCATATGCCTGTTTGCGGCCGGGACATTGCTGGCTGCTATAGCACCAAACTTTCCTGTTTTAATATTCGGTAGAATTCTACAGGCGGTCAGTGACGGGCTCATGCTCCCGTTAATGCAAACGATTTTTTTAATGATTTTTCCTGTTAAGCAACGCGGGTCAGCAATGGGTATGGTGGGGCTGGTGATGGCTTTTGCTCCTGCGATTGGACCGACGTTTTCCGGTTGGGTTGTTGGCAACTTTTCATGGCGGGCACTCTTTTATATGATTTTCCCAATTGCTGTACTTATAATCATTTTTGCTTCGTTTATGCTTGAAAATGTTACGAAAGTGACTCGTCCAAAAATTGATCTCATGTCCATTATTTTGTCATCCCTTGGATTTGGAGGATTGTTGTATGGCTTCAGCAGCGCAGGTAATCATGCCTGGAACAGTTCAGAAGTGGTCATTGCTTTGATTGTCGGTACGGTCGCAATTGGTTTGTTTATTTGGCGGCAGCTGGCTGTTGAAAAGCCGATGCTTGAGTTCAGGGTGTTAAAAAACCGGACCTTCTCATTGACCTTATTCATCGGTATGGTTGTTATGGTGACGATGATCGGCGTAGAGCTTTTTCTTCCGCTTTATGTACAAACGGCAAGAGGCTTTACGCCGCTGGAATCGGGTTTGCTGTTGTTACCTGGTGCGATTGTGATGGGGGTTATGTCGCCGATTACCGGGAGGATCTTTGATAAAATTGGAGCACGACCGTTGGCTCTTATCGGTTCGGTTATCTTAGTAGGTACGACGTTCTTGTTCAGTAACATGACCGCTTCAACGCCATACATCTATATGATGGTGATTTACGCCATAAGAATGTTCGGAATATCTCTTATGATGATGCCAGTCATGACGGCCGGATTAAACCAACTGCCTGACCATTTGATTCCACATGGAACCGCAATGAGTAACACGTTAACGCAATTGGCCGCTTCTGTTGGAGCAGCCTTGCTGGTTACGGTTATGACGAACACTACAACGGCTGCCGTTCAGCAACAACTTCCCAATCCAATGATTCATGGGGTGTCCGTTGCCTTTACGTTCTCCACCGTTTTGGCCTTCTTTGCTTTAGCATTGTCATTCTTTATTAAACCGATGAACATATCTCAAAAAGAAGATACAAAAAACGAAGGCCGTTCTGCTGCTGAAAGCTAAAACGGCTCTGCGCGCTGCCAAGCGCACAAAAGTCCGCGAGCTTCGCGGACTTTTTGGCATTTATGTTACTCGTCTTTAGCTTGCTGATTTGTCTTTGTTGCTATCTGGTAGATTCTGAAACACTAATCTCTCTTTTACTTAATTTTTTAAATGCCGAGTAATCCTGATCGGACTTAATAAAACTTAATATCTTTTCGGCGCATTCTGTTGGATTCAACTCTTCAGTATTTACTTCAAGGTCATATTCATTAAAAGAATATATTTTGTCGTACTGGGAATTTGCTAGTCCAATCTCTCGATCTCCTCTGATTTGCTCTCTTCTTGTGAGTTCTTCTTTCGAGCATATTACACCAACAAATAATGTAGGATAATCACAAAGCACGTCAAGATAATCATTAAACCGCTTGTCATTGTCGATTACGGTATCGACGATGACATTCAGACCCATTTCTGAAAACAATTTAATTGTTGCATAATACACTGAGACTATGGGATCAAAAATGATTTGTCCGATATTATCCACTTCTTTTGTAGGTTCAGTATCTGGAAATTTATTATTAATAAAATCAAAGTAATTATGAAAAAAATCATCTATGGATAAATGATGAAAGGGAATCTCTTTCTGATTTTTCAGTTCCATAGAAATACTCGTCTTTCCTGCACTTGAAGTTCCGTTCAGAAACACAATAAGTCCTTGCTTCAAACGAATCACCCTTACCTATAAGATTTGCGTATCTTTCAGATAACGTTATAATCACAAAGTTCATAAAATTATCCAACTCAGAAAATATTCGAGAAACGATTCAACAATCCTGCCCTTGGCTAAAAAGGCGTTGATGCCGAATATATTAATGCCTTGCCTTCGACAATTTTTTATACTGAAAGAAACTAAATATACCTTACTGAGTTTAAGTTCATAAAGGAGGCTCTTATGAAGATTACTTGCATGGAGTCGGACTATGCTCATATTGGTTATGTGTATCTACAACCGCCATCCGAGAAAATCTCCCAGCAAACCAACTGCAAATTAAATCAGTCCATTGATATTTCCCAGATCCAAATCCCTTTTGCAAGAAAACCGGAACTGGGAACCTGCCTCGACAACTTGTCTATGCTCCCTTATTCGTTTCGAAGCGGATATGAACAAGAGAAGTTTGAAACGGAATACGGAGTAGATTTTGACCATTCCGGATATATTACCGGCTATGAAATCGGGTTGTCTCCAACGCAATTTATAAAACTCATTAAAAGCCATTCATACAGGCTATACGAATCGGTTTGGAAGAATCAAACCTACCATATCTTCTTATTTGATGAATATGATTCGGTCTTTTCTGAAAATAATATGATTTGTCCCATGAATCAAAAGGACGACGCTTATCTCATGATTCAATTCGTTGAACCTGCGGCGCTCGGCGTAACCTTCTACCCATCGGAAGAAAAGAAAATCGTCTTGATCAAGGGGCTTATCTCAGCGAATCCAGAGCTTTATCCATTGAGCTATTTATTGCACCCCGACTTTGAACTTATCGAAGACAAATAACTCTAAATACATGCTCCTATGCACGATTAGTTCATCCCATAGTATTTTCTCAATTCTGAATCCACAGTGAACCAGCAAAATCGCAAACGAAAAAGCGCTGATTCGAAAGGTAGAGATGAATACCCCTTCGGATCAGCCCCATGAATTCTTTTAAAAAAATATAGATAACCTTACCCGAATCGCACTTGCCCAGTGGTGGCGCCAGCGCGGCCAAACGGGCTATGAATTAAATTGTTCGCTCCCTGTGTTCACTTGGTTTTTCCGCCGTCCGGAACGAATGCCGTAACAAGAAGAAACCGATAAATCCGCAGATCGTGACCCCATACCTCCCCACGTCAGACCATAAACGGCTTGCCCGCTGGAGTGATATTCGCCGGGCACAAGATGCGAAGTAAGCTGTGTCCCAATTGTCACGAAGACTTGACAGCTTTCATCCATTATAGCTATTATAGACTCATAATATCTGTTATATAATCGTACTCACTTTACTAAGAGATCGTTATAAGGAAGAAAGAACATGATGAATCGCAAAACTTCAAAAGACCATGATGATATCTTCGATGTCGCGGTGGTAGGGGCAGGAGCTGCAGGGCTAAGCGCAGCATTGTTTCTCACTCGAGCCCGTCGTCGAACGGTCGTTTATGACGGAGGACCCGTTCGCAATTCAATGATCGTTAAGATTCATGAATACCTTGGGTACGAAGGAAGTACACCGGCCGAATTCCTGGAACGTGGGCGTTCCGAAGTGATAAGCTACGGCGGAGACATTCGCAGTGAGACCGTATTGAAGATCGAAGCAAGGCCCGATGGGCTCTTTGATGTCTGGGGCAGCAAGATGAAGATTACGGCTCGGGCCGTAGTGCTGGCCACAGGGCTAGTCGATGTGCTCCCTATGGTGCCTGGCTTAAAAGAGGGGTTAGGCAAGTACGTTCATCTGTGCCCATGCTTCAGCGGATATGAAGTTCGGGACAAACCTTTCGTAGCCTTTGGACTGCCGGAGCGCCTTGCCCAGCTTGGAAAGTTCCTGACCGCGTGGTCTTCATCCGTAACGGTCGTAAGCCCTCACGAGTTCGACTCCGAAACGCTGACAAGGCTTGATGGATTCGGAGTTAAAACCGTTCAAGACGAGGTGACCGGTCTGGTAACGGAAGGGGACCAACTCGTCTCCATCGCCACAGCGAGCGGCATGCAAGTGCCATGTGAAGCAGTTTTTGTGGCGGCCCCTTTCAAAGCCGCGTCTGAACTGGCTGCCTCTCTCTGTGAAGTAGACGAAGCCGGTTTCGCAATTACCGATACGTACGGAAGAACGAGCCGACCAGGAGTATGGGCGATCGGGAATGCAACTGATCAGCTTGCCCATCTCGTTCATTCAGCTGCATCCGGTGCTAATATTGGACCTTGGGTCGTCGACTATTTGCTTGAAACATCCCTGAATTCGAAAAAGAAAGAATAGGCAGCGATCATTTTTTTCAGCGCGCCCAGGTGCTGACGGTGAATCGGCTGACGGCAGCGCATTTTGGAAACGTAGACCACGCATCGATGGTAAAATTAATCGAGTCGCATACAAAAGTCCGCGAACTTCGCGGACTTTTCGGCATTTATATTACTCGTCTTCAATTGTTGTTGTAGCCCGTTGTTTCAACGACTTAACTAAATTGTTCGCTCTGCGTGTTCACCTGCTTCTCCGCCGTCCGGAACGAATGCCGTAACAAGAAGAAACCGATAAATCCGCAGATCGTGCCCCCGCAACAAATCCGGTACAATACGGAGGCGTCCAGATTCTCGAACATCCAGCCGCCGAGTATACCTGCGACGATGCCGGATACGCCTCCCCATGTCAGACCGTAAACAGCCTGCCCGCTGGAGCGATATTCGCCGGGCACAAGATGCGACGTAAGCTGGGTGCCAATGTAGTAATAACCTCCGAATGTGATGGAATGCAGCAATTGGATGAATATCACCTGTATGGCCGAAACCGCTAAGGACATCAATAACCAGCGCGCTGAAAAGAGCAGGCAGATGACGGTCAACCAGGTCAGCATTGTACGCGAATTTTTCTTCAAATACCGATCCAGCAATAAAAATACGGGTACTTCCAAAATGGCCGTGGCAAAGGCAGACCAACCGACAACCGTGTCCGATCCGCCCAAGCCCTTGATGTAAATACTGAGAAAGGTCGAATTGATCGAATTGGGGATCGATATGAGCACGCCCAAACAAACGAAGATCAAAAAATACTTGTTTCGAAACACCATGAAATAGCCTTTGTTGGTAAACTTCTCGGTCTGTGCTCTTTCATTGCCGCTTGGCATTAGGAAGGTAAAGAAAATGGCGAATAACAGCATCGCATCGAATACGATCCAGAGCTGGCTTATTCCCAGCCAACCGATGACCGGGCCGACTGCGACCGCAATGAGCGCCCACCCCAACGACCCCCACGCACGAAACTCTCCAAACTTCCGGTTCGTTCCTTCGATGACGTTCAGGATCAAGCTGTTGCTTTGCGTGAACAGCGGGCTCTGAAACATGAAATAAACCAGCATCAGACTATAAATCAATGTGTAGGATTCCGTCATAAATACGAATTGCATGCATGTGAAATTACCGATCAGGCAAATAATGAGAATGCGCTTGTTATTGCGAAACCGGTCTGCAAAATACGCCCAGAATGGATTAGCGACCAGCCCGATGAGCGGACCGCCGGCTACCAGAAGCCCGATTTGCACATTGGAAAACCCGGTATCCTTCAAATATAACGCGAAAAACGTGCTATAAATGGCTAAGGCCCCATAAAGCACAAAGTTGAACACCTTCAGCATGCCAAGCATATTCCGGCTAATCGTTCGATCCGACATGATTCCTTCATCCCTTACAATTTGACATTGGTCGACGCGGAATGCGTGATGATCTCATCAAGGGTTACTTCGCGTCCCAGCCGGTCGGACAGGTACACGCCTTCGCTGATCAGCATGGTTTGCAGCGCAATTTCTGCTGTTGGCAGGAGGGGAACTCTTCCCTGCAAGGCTGCGATCCAATGATGTTGCGAAGAACGGTAAGCGTCATAATCCGCCTTGAGCCGGCTCCAGCGAAGCTCCATGTCGTCCAGGTTCACGCTGCTGTCCAGGTCCATGTCCGCCACGGTCGTATGAAAGCTCAGTCCACTGTTCTGAGATGTGGAAGAATACGAAGGGAGCCGAATTCCGCCTTTGCTGCCTACGAGGCTGGACCCTTCAAAACCTCCCATATGTATCGACCACGCCTCGATGAGATCAAGCGTTACCCCGCCTTCGAACCGGATAAATCCAAGACCCAGCTCTTCGACGTCGAACCCGGATTCCGCTCTTCTCGCCGCATCCATATCCATTTCTTGATAGACTTTGCCGGATACGCTTTTTACCTTCGGCAAATCCAACAGATATAACATTTGGGCTATGTGATAAACCCCCATATCGAGCAAGGCGCCCCCTGCCGCGGTTTCCTTCCGGTTGAAAAATTTGGTGCCATAACCATCGACGAACGGACGTCCTCTGCGCCGAAATCCCGTGGATCGGGCATGATAAAGCTTGCCCAAGCTCCCCTCTTCGATCAGCGCTTTGGCGGCTTTCGTCTCTTTTCGATACAACGTGTTCAATTGGATATGAAGCATTTTATTGCACGTTCTGGCCGTTTCCAGCATCGAATTGCCGTCAACATAGGTCCCGGCGATCGGTTTCTCGCAATAGACATGTTTCCCTGCCTCAAGCGCTTCATTGGTTACAGGCGCATGGAAGTTGTTATGGAGGCAAACATCGACCGCATCGATGTCCGTGCGTTTCAGCATCTCCCTAAAATCGGTGTAAACATCCTTGATCTGAAATTCGCCGGCCACTTGTCGAGCCGCTTCTTCATTAATATCGCAGACAGCCACAACCTCGGCATCCGCGATATCCGCATAGTTTTTCAGATGCGTGATGCCGATTAATCCGACACCGACAATGCCGATTCGAATTTTCCCCATTGCTATTCGCTCCTTTAAGCGCAAATTTTCCGAAAGCTGATCTTGGCTCAACTGAAATAAGTTCTTGACATCGTGCGAGGTGACCGCTGTGGTTACGGATCGTTCTTCCGATCGCTGTTGTCTCCGAATTTCTTGATCTTATGTTTCAAAAAGGTAGAAATTCGAAGACAAAGGCGTATGCTTCCGAAGTAACTTTCCTGCGGAAAGTTTTTAGGCGAATGCTACCGCTTCTTCAGATCGATTCCGTTACATAAAATGAAATAAAGTGAGTGGTTTCTTTATTTCATTTTATACACCTCCGCTACTTCCTCTTTTTGTCAAACACTATTTGCGTTGTTGAGCCTTATTCATACCTGTTACTTTACCTTCGACAATACCTTTTTCATGCCGGCAAGAGCCCACTCCACCTCCACGTATTGATTATCCGGCGCATTATGTTCAATGGCCCAATAGTCTTTAAATCCGCTGTCATGCAGCGTCTGCGCAATTCGAATCGCCCGGTCCTCCGCGGCCAGCGTATTGCCTCCAAAATGGACATGGCAGGCCCACGGCGCGATGATCGAGTCTCCAAGTTCAGGATCAACCTTCCAGCGGTCTACATGCAGCAGAACACCGAAATTCGGATGGTTCACGGCCTCTGCGATCTGCTTCAGAAAATGAGGATTGAGCGACGGCCCCATATGATTCTCCGGGCCAACTTTACTGCCAAAATCAGCAGCGATCCGGCAATACTCCTGATATCTTTGTACGATATGCTCAAATTGTTCCTGACTCATATCGAAGAAATCACCATGGGGATCATTCGAATACGAGCCGCCTGTGTCGATTCGCACCGTCTGAGCACCCAGTATTTCCGCCGCGCGCAAATGCTTTAACGCATTTTGATATTGCAGTTCGCGTCTCTCTTTGTCCTGATCCCATAAGGAAGCCGTATCAACGGCTAAGTTCACGACGGTCATTTCTTTCTCATCCAAGGCTTCGCGGATTTTGCGAAGATAATCGTCATCCGCCAATTCCCATACGGGTCCGCTTTTATCGACAAAGAAACCGTTATACAGATCGACGACGTTCAGACCATAACGGTATTTTACCGTTTCCAGGTAGCCAAAAACGTCCATTTTACCTTGTACAAACGTGTTTTGAAACGAATATCCTCCAATCGATATCTTCACCCTAGCTCAACTCCCTGTCTTATTGTTTTTTTTCGCCCATTCATCTAATTGCCTCTGCTTCTCTGCGATCACCTTGTCAATGCCGGCGGCGCGAAGGGCAGCATTGAATTTAGGCAAATTGACTTCCGGATCCAGGGCACCATTCTCCAGACCGCTTTGGAATTGACGAACGACGTTTGTAATCGCTGCCAATTCCGTTTTCACCGGCGACGGGTTGTAGGTGAAACCGAGGGCGGCGGATTTTTTGGATTCCCGATTGTATCGATCCATCTCCTCCCACAGATCAGGATTGTCTGTGACCCAAGTATGGGAGAGAAGCTGATTGCCAAACATCCATCCTTGGCGCATGTTGTAACCGCTGTTCGTCGCATTGACGCCAGGCGGGAAATCGATTTGCTTTTCGCCGACCTTCACGTAGTGCTTGCCCTCAATCCCCCAGTCGATCAGGTTGATCAGATCCCGATCCGAATTCAGCAGGTTCAAGAACATCATCGCGCGTTCCGGATCTTTGGAATTGGCCGGAATGCCGAGCATAATCGCCGTAATATTGGTTGTGCTCGTGATTTGCTGGCCCAGATTAATCATCTCAAGCTTCGTACTCACACGTTGTTCCGTCTGCGCCAGCGCACCCGGCTTGCCTTTTTGAATGACTCCGAAACCGACGTTTGCCTTGATTAAATCGACCGCTGTTTCCTTGCTCGTCGCCGCGTCTTTGCTGATATATCCCGCTTCATACCAACGCCGGGCCGTTTTTACCAGCTTCTCGTACTCCGGCGTTTCGAATAAATTCACGACCTTGAGTTCATCCAGATTATCCAACACGCCAATGTAGTCCCCCAGAATGTCCCAGCTATTTTCCAGAACACGATCCACGATCGATGCCGAGGCGCCTGGTTTGCCTAGCGGCGTAATATTGGGCTCGTTTTTGTGAATGGTCTCCAGAATCGGGTCCAAATCGTCCAGCGTCTTCACTTTACTTGCATCGAGATGATATTTATCAAGCAGATCCTTGCGCATCATCACGGTGGTATTCGAGGCAAAATCCCGGATGCTTGGAATGGCATAGATTTTGCCGTCAACTTTGGTAGCTTCGAGGATTTCCGGCTGGAAGGCTTTCGTGATGTCTTGGCCATGCTTTTGAAGCAGATCGTCCAGCGGCAGCAGCTGC
Source organism: Paenibacillus sp. USDA918EY (assembly GCF_009870825.1). Classification (GTDB taxonomy): domain Bacteria; phylum Bacillota; class Bacilli; order Paenibacillales; family Paenibacillaceae; genus Paenibacillus_AQ; species Paenibacillus_AQ albilobatus. Next base: position 177,796 of record NZ_WTWY01000010.1, read on the forward strand.
CCTTGCGCGACTTGCCTTGAAAAATCCGTGCCTCCCGTCACGATTAAATCGACTTGTTCATTTCCGGTGAGCATGAGAATGGTTTGCTGATCCCAGGCTGCCGGTTCGATTCGTTCCAGTTTCACGGTCGCATTGATTTTTTCGAGCGTAATTTTGCTCATCTCTTGTTCAACGAGTTCCAAATCCTTCTGAGCCGGTCCATAAAAAACAAGCTTTACCTCATATGGCGGCAGCTTCCCCTCACCGGTTTCGGTCGTTCCCTCCTCTCCCGCAACCGCATCCTTCGTATTCGTGTTCGACTCTTTGCCGCAACCTGCCAGCAGCAAACTGAGCAATGTCATGATCAATAACATCTTACCTGCCCTGTTACGCATATATGCCCCTCCCATTGTAATCATTTCAGATCCATGATAGACGGATGACTGCTTTAGCCTTTGACTGCACCAACGGTAAGTCCCTTGGCAAAATATTTTTGAAAGAACGGGTAGGTCACCAGAATGGGGATCACGCCGATGGCGGCAATCGCCATTTTCAAACCATGATTAGGAATGTCATCGGCCGCGACCATGTCTTCCACAAAATTCGTGTTGCTGGCCAAATATTGCGCATTTAACAGAATCGTATTGAGCAGCACTTGGATGCTGTACAGCTTGCTGTCCGTGATATAGATGAGCCCGTTGAACCAGTCATTCCAGTAATTGATCAATTGGAACAAGCCAACCGCGCCCAATACGGGAGTAGACAATGGAAGAACGATTCGGGCAAATATTTTGAATTCGCTCGCACCATCCATATAAGCGGACTCGATCACCTCGTTCGGAATATTCATGGTGAAAAAGGTCCGGATCAGAATCACAAAGAATGCGCTTACAAGCAATCCGGGAATCAGGAGGGCAAACAGCGTATTTTTGATGTGGAACACGTTCGTATACATTAAGTAGGTTGGAACAAGCCCCCCATTAAAAAGCATCGTGAAAAAGATGAAGAAAGAAACTGCATTCCGCAGCGGCATGTCTCTTCTTGAGATCGGATAAGCCAATAACGTCATCACGATCAAACTGGTCACGGTCCCGACGACGGTTATGAAAACCGATATTCCATAGGCCCGGATCAGCATAGCCGGTTCCTTCAATAAATAACGGTAGCTCTCCAGGCTGAATTCCGTCGGGAACAACGTGTAGCCGTTCCGGATAATCGAAGCCTCGCTCGAAACGGAGGATGCGACAAGCAGGATGAAAGGAATCAGGCAAAGGGATGAGATGGCAATAAAGACGATGTTAATAACCCACTGCTCCGTTTTCCTGGGCATCATGTGATCTCACTCCTTTTTTAGAACAGTGAATTGTCGGGGTTGATTTTTTTAACGACATAGTTAGAAATGAGAATGATCATAAACCCAACGATGGACTGGTATACCCCTGCAGCTGACGACATGCCGATGTCTCCGTTTTTGATCAGGGCCCGGTATACGTAAGTATCGATCACATTGGTGGTGGGCATCAGGACGCCCGAGTCAAGCGGGACCTGATAGAATAGGCCAAAATCGGAATAAAAAATACGGCCGATCTGGAGCAGGGTCATGATCATAATGACAGGCGTGATGAGAGGAATGGTGATTTTGAAAATTTGCTGCAGTTTATTGGCGCCATCTAGCGTTGCTGCCTCATAGTACTCGTGATCAATACCGACGACGGCGGCAAAGTAAACGATACTCAGATACCCTGCCGTACTCCATATTTTGACCAGGGTTAAAATGTAGGGCCAATACTTGGGGTCGTTGTACCACATGACGCCGTCCCGTCCCAGGAGCGGGAGAATCGTATTGTTGATAAGTCCCGTTTCCATACTGAGCAGCGAATAAACAAGGTAACCGATAATAACGGAAGATATTAAATACGGAAGCAATATGATGCTTTGATACAGCCGGGGTAAGAAACGATTTTTCAATTCGTACAATAATACGGCAAGTGCCACGGCGACAACCAGATTCAGGGCAATAAACACCAGGTTGTACAAAATGGTATTCCTCGTAATAATGTAAGCGTCCTCTGTTTTGAACAAATACTCAAAGTTTTTGAGCCCGACCCAATCGCTGTTCAAAATCCCCTTGGCGAAGTTAACGTCCTTAAAAGCAATCACGATGCCGAACATGGGGACGTAATTGTTAATCAGCAAGTAGACGACTCCTGGGATTAGCATAAGATACAGCATTTTGTATTTCTTTAACTTCTTTAAGCTCATGCCGCTTACCCGCGAAGACATGGTGGCGATCCTCCTTTCCGTCAACGTATTGTTGTTTCATTGACTGGCTCCATTGTAGCTAAGAGCACTCCGGCCGAACCACCACGATCCTGACGTCGTATTATTACAATTCTGACCTGCGGGATTTGCGGTATTGTTGTGGATTCATTTTAACCTCCTGCTTAAAGATCTTAGAGAAATACGAAAAATTCGAGTACCCCACACACAGTGCAATTTCACTGACGGACATATGGGTTGTTACGAGCAGCTCCTTGGCCATGGAAATTCGCTCTTCCACCATAAATTCCACAATGGACTTGCCTGTCTCTTTTTTGAACCGTCTCGACAAATAGTCCGGATGCAAATTGACATGTCGGGCAATATCCTCTCTTGAAATCGCCTGATCCACATGCTCCCTGATAAAGGCTATAATTCGATCCATTAGCGGCTTCGTATCCTCGGCACCATAACCAAACTGAGTAGTCTGATCCAGCGCATCCTTCACCCAGGCCTGTAGATCACTCACAGAACGTAAAGCCCGGGACAGCTGCTCCGCAGCTATCGCTTCCCCCAGAACCTCATAAGCTTGCCATTCTTTGAACTGGATAAAGGAATACAGCATTTGCAGGAATTTCTGCATAAATTGCCGCAGAACCTCCACATTCAATCCAACGACATCCTTCAGCGAGTTCAAATAACGTTCCGATTCGGAATACACGGCGTCATATGCGCCTTGCTCAAGCATTTTTAGCCAGACGTTCATTTGGATGACAGCGACGGATTGCGCGGTGTTGATGCCTTCGCTCACGAAAAAAACGTGATTATTCCGGTTCAAGTTGCTTTCCTTCAAGCAGATCAAGCGGTGATAGCGGGCCGCCATCTCATGGATCATCCCCTGCTCACCCACATAACACGAAATATCGCAGCGGAAATACCGGTTGCATGACTCGATGAAAGTTTTGCACATCCGCTCCATATCTTTCGTGTGGTCTTCGGTCCGTGTCCCTGCTGGCAGGATCGCTACATACATATCGCCGGTGATGCGTACCAACTGGCCCTGTTCCTCTCCGCGCAGAATCATATGGTCCGCGGCATTCATAAGCGCATATTCCATCAGCTTCCGGTCTTGGGTATTCAGCTTCTCCGCCCAGCGCTGAACGACAATCAAAATCGGCAGGAAGGAATCCGTCTCCCGGATGGGAAGGTTTCTGCTTTGCAGAACATCCCGTATCCGCTTCGGGCTTGCATCCCGCTGATCCAGCACATCCTGCCAGAACCGCTCCATTAAGATGGACCGATTCGTATGCCATAGCTTGGCGTAATATTGGCTTTCTGCTTTGCTGATGTGCTGCTCCCTTTTTTCATTCACTTTCTCTACGCCTTTCAGAACGACAGCCCGCAGCTCATTCCTCTTGACGGGCTTCAGGATATAATCAAGGCTTCCCAGTTGAATCGCTTCCTTCGCATAGGCAAAGTTCGAATGGCATGTCAAAAATATGGATTCCGTTAACAGATGCCGCTCCCTCACCCAGGACAACAATTCAATCCCGCTGCCTTGGGGCATCTCAATATCACAAATCATAATGTCAATCGGATGTTCGCCAAATATCCCCATGGCCTGCTTGATATTATGGGCCACATGGACACGGGAGATCGACAGCTCTGCCCAATCCACCGCCGCTTGAACGGCCCTCACCGCATGGATCTCGTCGTCAACGATCAGCAATTGATACATGCCATCCCTCCTCCGATGGATCTCCAAGCATGAACGGGAGCCAAACCTCAACCCTCGCTCCCCCGTCCGGGTGGTTGGATAGGCTCAACTTGGCCCTGTCTTGGTAAATCAACCGTAATCGGCGCCTGGAATTCCATATGCCAATATGCCCGCTGTTACCATGGGCTGATTCGTCTTCGGATTGCCATTCACTTAACGCTTCTTCGGAGAATCCTTTACCCGTGTCTTGGATCACGATGCATAGATAGGGCTCCTGATCCCCGCGAAGCTCTATGTCTACGTTTAACCGGATCGGTTCATCCATCGTAACCGCATGCTTAATCGTGTTCTCTGCGAAGGTCTGTATCATGAGCGGAGGTATTAAGGCTTGGGAAAGCGATTCGTCGCCGCTAATCCGATAAGTAAACGCATCCTCGAACCTCAGCGCCTGGATCTGCAAGTAGTTGCGGGTATGAGCGATTTCTTCCTCCAGCGTGACGAACTTCAGGTTGTTCTGAAACATAAATCTCATGTAATTGATCAAATGCTCCGACATGTCCTGGATCAGTTGGTAGTTTTGGAATTGGGCAAGGTTGTAGATGGTGTTCAGCGCATTCAAAAAAAAGTGGGGATTGATTTGCAGCTGCAGATGTTTAAGCTCTGCCTTCTGGATGAGCAGCTGCTCTTCATAGACCGTGATTTTTAAGGCCTTGATCTCCGAAACCATGCTGTTAAATACGTCATTCATCAGTTCAAACTCATAGGAAACGGGATATGGCTCGACCCGCTGCTCCAGATTTCCGTCGCGTACCCGTCTCATGACTTTTACGATCCGGTTGATCGGAAGCAGGATAATATGCCGCAAGAAGATATAAAAAATCGGAAGAATAATGAGGGCTCCCAGGATCAGCAGGTACCAAAGGCACTGCAGCAGCGGGAGACGTTCCAGGATGACGCTGTAGGGGATCAAAAACAACAGGGAGAATTTCCCTTGCTTGGAATGGGTGCTGACCTGCAAATAATCATCGTTGTTACCGATCGGTGCATTTCCGTTCATCGGTTTGAGCGTTTCCGTGACAAGCACCGATTTCCCTTCCGGCCTGACGTCCAGCAAGCTCAGCGGGATCATCAGCTTCGATGCCTTCACCCATCCCCCGACATACACATTCCCGATTTTTTGAATTTTCACGATATAGTACTCTTCATTCAGGTTGTAAGGAAACCATTTCTCGAATGCCTGCTTCTGCAGGCCCTTCCTCTCCTCAAGCATCTGAATCATGCCTTGCCGAATCGTCTTCAGTTCGGCCATCGTCGCCTCGGGCGGCTGATTCGTGATGAGCTCTTCATTGACGGAGGAATAGACGAATAGATAATCCATCTCTTTGTATGTATGAATATCCCTTTCCAATTTATTGAACAGATTGATCTTCGCCAAAAAATATTCGTCCATATTCACGTCCGCAGGCCTGTCCAGCACAATCAAATCATTCTCAAAAGCGACCATGGTCCGCAAATACTTATCGATCTCCTCCAAATTTCGGTCGATTTGATCCATGTATAAGGCTGCCAAATGCCGGTTGGAATTGGCCACTTGCTCGCGAACGACTTTCATGGCGTAGTAGTTATCGAAAATAAGCAGAAGCTGCAAGGGGATGACAAATAGAAGAAAGCCCGCAATCAACTTGAATCGAATTGATTTACTTGATAGCCGATGTATGAATTTCATCCTTAATTGACCTCCTTAGGCGAATGCCTAATGTTCGGAATTAGGATGTGGCACTTCCTCTTATTCCTTTCTTCCATAGATGCTCTTGTTCTCCTTCTTTCTCCAAGATTAAATATTTTATATTCATATGGTATAGATCTTATAGGAATTAGTGAAGTACACATTCTGTTTTTATTAAAGAAGAGGAGATATTTTGTTAACTGGTCGAGCGTAGGAAGGAGGGCTGGAGGGGGAGGTGAAGTTTAAAGAGCTTAAAGTGCATTGTGATGTTCCATTATCGGGGTAAAGATTGATTTTGTTGGTTATGAACTGGGGGTAACGCGGAAAGCAAACAGTCGAAAAATAAATTTTCGCAAATAAGCCAAACCGTGAAGACTTCACAAAGTCTGAGAACAAGCCCTGATGATTTTGAGTGACGGGTGCCTAGTAACACTAGAATCATTTTTCACGACCGATTTGATGATTGCTTCAGCTCCCACTTCAAATAAGAACTTACACCCACCTAATATATTTTCCAGTATCTGAGCAATAGCCTACGGAAATCCCCTTATAGAACCGCATAAGATTATTTTAACTATCAATTAAGGGGTTATAACGTATGCTAATCATAGTGAGAAATCCATAGATCTTCTTGCCTTCGGCAGGGTATTGCTAAAAATACGTAAAGAGAAATAGTTTACGCAAGATGAGCTGAGCATATATTCACGGGTCGACCGTTCCTATATTAGTGAACTAGAAAACGGAGAAAAAGCGCCCTCTCTGCTAACGATCACTGCATTAGCTAGGGCGCTTCAGGTTAAGCCTTCGGTTTTGATTGAGGGGTTTAGGAATAGAAGATTGTACCATATTTTTACCGATTTAAAGAATTTTCTGTATTTCCTTCATCAGATAGGTATAAGACAATGTAATAAAGGTCTCTCCTTGTGTTATCTATTTGATAAGGCTAAACAAGAAGAATTTTAATATCATTAAAACGTTAAACTGGATTAATTTTGCTATTCTGAATCATCTCATTAACAACTACAACAAAAATTGCTAAGAGCTTTGCTAATTGGACAACCTCACTTTCACTTATATAAGTTCCTGACTTATGTGCTCCTAAGTGTGCTGTAGATACTGCTGACCGAAACCTTTCAGGATCCAGCATATTTAATAGACTGTGATAATCAATTTTTGTAGATTTTGAGATTGCTTCAATATTTCGTTTGTGGCTCTTTATATGTTCAACAACTTTCACGACGCGGTCTTCAAACGAGGATATTCCGTTAAATAGATTGTTGAATTTACCCGATTTATTTATTGAATCAATACTCAAATCAAATATTGCTCTCAAAGAACATGAAATTAACTCAAGATAGTTTTTTAAGTTTAAACTATTAATTTGACTAATTAATTTATCAACAATGTTATTGTAACCAATTGCGTAGTCTTTTTGGGATGGTAATGAAATAAGCAAATCTCTTTTACTTCCCCCGATAATTTTTGACTGTGGTTTATAAAAGACTAAATTTAGGGATTCTGCTACTAATCCCGTTTTAGGATCTGTGTACAAATATTCAATGATTTCTTCTCCTGGCTCAATAACACTTGGTAAAATCCCACCAATAACCGGAGTCCCATCTCTTTTAATATTTATGGAATAGTTTCCTACAGGACTTCCTGTACTATTGTAAACTGATTCTAAATATTCATATAAATCAATTTGACCAGTGGGAATAGGTAATTGTACTAGATTAGTTCTCAGAGTAATTTTGGCAGGAGAAAGCGAAGGGCCTTGATTATCACTACCATGGACCACATCTCCATCTTCTAGAGAATTTGTTGGAGTTGTTGTATTTAATTCTTCGTTATGTAAATGGCTGTTTTCCAACTTTTCTTCATCTAATTTACTCTTTGGTGAAGTATCTTCACCTGCTGGCTGTTGGGTGTTGCTACCTTCCTTTGTAAGATCTCGTCTAATATTAACTACCTTATTTTTTGAATAGGCAAGGTCAATATTCAAAATAATGAACATGATTACACCCTTAAGAAGATACATCAATTTTACAAATACAGAGTCTTGTATAAAATCTGCTCTTTCATTGGAAATCTTGAGAAGTTCTCTTGTTTCATTAAAATGCGGCATGTTTACGAAACCAAAAACATTATGTGGTTTAAGCCGTGTAGCCTTCTTCCTCTGTGAGAAATCCGCTAAGCCCAACCAATCATGCTCTTCAGATAAATAATTGTACAAAGCAAAGTCATTTGTATAAATGTTTACTCCCGCACCATAATCCTTTAGCATACCACCAGCTGTCTTTTTCTCGAAAACTAACAATCTTCCTTCGAAAGTGGGTATACCTTCTATACTTTCTAAATCCTTAAAATTAATATTGTCGTTTGTTCGAGTTTTTATAGTCTTCTCAATATTGAACTTTTCTTTTAGTAGTTTTTCAATCGATAGAGTATCAAAAGATTTAATAGATATCTTTGACTTATTAATTTTTGGGTTATCCGATAGACACTGGAACATTAATTCATTCGTTTGACTGTCATAACTAAAATTCACGTCATAAAGCATGCCTTTCATTTCGGTAGAAAATAATAAAGGAGTTGGATCCCCTTCATCAATTGAAAGTGTAATTTTTGGAATTTCAAGTGTAGAATTCTTATATAGATAAGTTGATAAATGTCGTAACTTTTTAACTTCTGATTCAGACGTTAGTAGTGTCATAACCTGTGGATATATATTGTTTAAAACAATTTTGGTTCCTTTTTGAATACTCGAACTGATCTGCTCATAAGAGTAATTCTTCTCTCCTTTAGACCACCTTATTTTATATGCACCATCAGTATCGCTTTTTGTTTCAATTGTTAGATCATCACATAATGAAAATACTGACAGTAACCCTAGCCCTTTGCTACCGGTGTAAAAAGCCCCCTTATCATTAGTTAGATTTCCATTATGTTTTTTTCTTGAGTACCCTGGTTTAGATAGGTCTCGAATATCACTAAGAGAGAAGCCAAGACCATCATCAATTACAATTATTGATTGTGAGTTTCTAGAATAAAAAATATTAACATTATCTGCAGCAGCATCTATTGCATTTTTTATTAATTCAGAAATAACAATCAATGGACTACCTACGGTTCCTAAAATACTTGTTATAAAGGATGAATCAACAATTAATGTCTCTTCCATTGTTATTCCCATAAAATAAATTCCTCCTTAATTTTTTCTGTAAATTTTTATATACTCCTTACTCATAGATTTTACAGAACCTAAATTGGGGATATTTGAAACCTTTACCGGCATTCTTTTCCCCTGGATATTCCTAGTCAATTTAGCTTCCTCAATCAATCCATACCTATTCGCAAGCCTATCATTTAAAATATCAAAAGGAAACTCGTGGTTATCTACTCTTCGATTTCCTAGTGTTAAAACCAACCTCTTCCCTTTCTTCAAAATCCTCGCTAACTCTTCGAAAACTTTACAGTAATCATTAATAAAGTAAACAACCTTCTTAGCTTTTTTCTCACTTATCTCTTTAATCAAATCATTGTAAACAATTTCTACTTCAAACTGTTCTAAATTATAGTGACCACCTAAACTCATCCTATCAATTGCAGTGAATTTTTCTAGCATAGTTACATCAAATTCATCTAAATCATTTAAATCTATCCATAGTAGTGGCAATATCGAATATTGGCCATATGTAACAGTAGTATGGTTATCTCCATAAGGTGGTGAAGTGCAAATTAAATCAATACTATTGTCTGAAAAATTTTTGAGAATCTCTAAAGAGTTACCTGTAAACAAATTAATATTTGTTTTGTCAGTTTCTTTAATGTAATCTATATACAATGTTGAAACCTTATTAACAAAATACTGAATACAGTCATTGTCCATTGTTTCAATCTTCTCTTTTTCTTTTACATGTAGTTTAAATGTAGTTGATCGGGTGTTACTGTATTTTCTAATAGTATCTGCGAAGCAGACCCAGAAGAATCTTCTTATCTGTTTATTTTTTTCACAGATAATGGCTTTTCTTAATATGCTTAAATCTGCTATTATATCTTCTCGAAACCATTTACGAATGTTTGTAAATTCAAATAAATCTGTGTTACCTAAAAACAACGTAATATAAGTTTTTAATTGAGCAATACTTTCACGGATATTTTCTTCAGGAACGCCCTCTAGTTTGACGCGTGAAATAAGAATAGCAAGAGGATTGATATCAATACCGTAAGTATTTAGATTCAGATTATTACCTGCAGCCAGTACTGTTCCTGAGCCAGCGAATGGGTCAAGGATATTTTTAATATCTGGATCAAATTCTAAAATATCCAATAACAATTGCTCTTGCATAGGAGCAACCATCATGGCAGGATATTTTATAAGAGCTTTTTTATCTCTGTATTCCGTAAAATCCCAGTAATCCTTTCCATAACTATTCAATTTATCTAATAAAGTCCTCACTCTACTTCACCACTTCTTATGATTTTGGTTTCATTTTAAATTGTTGTTATTCGTGATAAATATTTGAAGTTTAACTTTATTTTTTAACCTATCTGTTATATACAAAACTTCTAAATTTAGGCGTTTATTCCTCAAAATTATTATTATATTTTACGAAATAAATAACGATTTTTTAACTCTTATTTCTGGCAAAGATATTCTACCAACTTAATTAAGTATAAGTTATAGTTACACCCCAATTAAAGTCTTTATTAATTATTTGAAATGTGTTCAGTGGAAAAGGACAGTTTTAAAACTTGAAGTTGCCTCTGATCTTTCTCGATTCCTCGCAAACAAAGCCACACTCTCCACATGCAAAGTCACGGTTAACATATCCCTACCGGCGTAACCTCCACCTTCCGGTCCATGCCATTCTACCCACCCGCAGATCACTTGCCAGCTTGGACGGATTACGGCTCACATAACACTACTCAATCTAGATTCATCTTCGAAATTGTTTCCCGACAGTTTTGAATCGCATCCCTTGCGCAGTAGGTCAACGAGAAATAACGTCTGCTTCGATGCCCTGCTCCTTAAAAAGGAAAGTTTTGTAGCACTCCTCATCAAGTTACAGTAATTAGTACTTCAGCTTTCAGGTGATTCAATAGCTCCGCGCAGCGTTGCTCCGGCGTGCTGAGCTTGATAATCGGATCTACGATGATATTGTACTTAAACTCTTTCTCCACATAATCGAACAAGAGCGCCTTCCGCTGTTTCTCCGTAGAGTTCACGCTGCATAGAATGAACGGATGACCGAACACTTCGTCATTTCCTGTCTCTTCGGCTTCCTCATTCCTTGCCTTGGTCGGCCGGTAGTATTGTCCGCGTACGAACGTAATGACCGTATCCCGTTCATACGTCGTGTCCGCCATCATTTTGTCCACGAGCAGCAGTATCAGATCCTGCCACTCCTCCGGATCGCCCGTCTGGATCGCTTGGTGAGGCAGCACCCGCGAAGGGTCTTTCTGGTCTTCCGTCTCCTCCGTAAACTTAAGCTCGAACAGCTTATGATCCAATTCGCCGGTCAGCAGCTTTTTGAAATTGCCCATGTACAGCTCCTGCTTCTCCCGGTCCACTAACCCAAAAGGACTCCGCTCCCAGTGATAAATTTCGTTCGTTTCCTTCATAATGTACACGTTCAGAATATCGTAAATTTGCATCAAATGATTGTCCAGCTTAAACTGCTTGCGTATGCGCGACTTCTTTCTTGTTCATGGTTCGTCAGACAATTCCCAGAAAGTAAATTGGCTGTATAAGTATAAACGATATTAAAAGAGAGGCGTCCCTCAGTCGTCATCTAGGATGACTGAGGGACACCCTCCGGTATTACTCAGGTGGTTCAATAGATCTATCAATCTACACATCTGTAATTTAAGAGTTGGTAAGTTGAATTCTTTCCAATAGATAGTTATGAAGGTTTTTATCTCTACAGTAAACATAGCACCCCTTCATCCCCCGAGATAATAGCACTTTATATATATTTTTGACCAGTTGGGTTAACTTTGCGGGATCTTTCTTTAATCCCTTCTTGCCAACCGTATCTTTATATTCATCATAATCGGCATAAAGAGTCATAGTTTTGGGATCAAACTTAAGATCATTGCCAATAATGACACCAACATAATCAAACTCAAGGCCTTGGGAAGTATGGATACAACCAATCTGATCGATACCATCGGGATGAACAGCCCAAGTAGTTGAAATCGCTCGCCCATTCCATGGCATGCTAAAATCATGCTCCTCGATAATGACATCATCGATTTCCCCGTTACGGTTTCCTTCATCTTCTTTAGTCCATGTCCAAGCAAATCCAGCCAGCATTCGAGACTTCATTCCGTTATTTTCCTTTTCCTTGATTTGCTTCAACAACTCATGGGGACTATCGAATAACTGAAATTCAAAGGTGGATTTATCCCAGCCATTAAAATTAGCTGTTTCCTTAATTTGAAGAGCATCATTAACCCAGTTCAAATAACCATCAGCCCCTGCACATCTAAACTGGGAAGTAAGTTCAATTTCATAAATTTCCGACTTATGAAGCGCTGCTATTCTTTTAATCTCCTCGACTGAGCCGATATCATCTGGCCTAATTCTTTGATTATCATCTATGAAAAACACATTTAATTTAGAGGCTTTAATAATATCTTCGATTTGATTGACACCTTTATACTGATAGGCTCCTTTCCCCTTCAGTCTATGTGCTTCATCTACGACTAAAACATCGTAAAAATTTGATTCACAATCATAGAACTGTCCAGATCCAGCAAATAACACTCTAGTACGTGTTTTGTCTCTTACTTGCTGCTTAGCTAGCGTGTCCACCATTACGGTTCGGAAAGCAGCGTTAGGAGCGATAAATTTAACGTTTTTCTTTTTAGAAAGTATTCCCCCAAGTGCGTTCATTGAGATCACGGATTTACCTGTTCCTGGTCCACCTTTAACGATAATAGTCCTTTTAGATGTTAGATCTTTAGTTAAGGACATTATTGTTTCATAAGCAACCTTCTGTTCATCCAACATGATAAAGTCGGGATTACCTTTGAACAGTCCGTTTATATGATCGATCAATTTCTTCGAAGGACGTATCTTCCCATTTTCAATTAAATAAAGAAGGTTAACTCCATTCCCTTTACCAACATGTTTATATAAAAACTTCTGAAGTTCCTTTGTATCATCTGCGTAAAATAACGGGGCTTCCTTAATAATAGAACTGTAGACTTCGTTTTTAAGAGGATCATACGTTTTAGGTTCATGGTAATTATGTAAGTAAGCGCATGAGTGTCCCTTTAAGTCATTGTTTTGGATAGCTTCATTCATGTCTGTTAAATACTGCCGGTAGGACCATGCTTGGTAAGAAGGATGAGGTGTTTCTCGGTTTCGGCGACGAATAAACGCAACTACAACATCTTCCTTCTCCGTAGCTTTAGCAGAATCCCATTGTTTAAGCTCAATAATGACAAAATTATCTTGTTCGTGTATATCTTTACCTGCAATAATGAAGTCAATTCTCTTGCTTGTTGAAGGAATATTGTATTCGATTAGAATACCGCAATCATCGGGTATTTCCGAGTTTCGAATCACTCGCTCCATAAATTGCATGGAATTATTCCATGCCATCCGTTCACCTTGGATTGGTCGTTTTCCCATTTTCTGAATATAAGCCTGTTCAATATCTAGCGTGATTTGATTAGTCTCAACAGCTTCTCTAAATTGTAAAGCGTTACTGCTGTAAATAATCATGTTGTGGCACCGCCTTAATGCTCTTTTAAATTTGTTCATTTTGTTTTGCTGAAATTTTCAAAGATATTAGTTCCGTTTTATTAAACTACACATTTCGACAGATCATTGGCATATCCTTCAATAGGGACTAAATAAATATACATATTTTGTGAGCTAGAAAACGGAGAAAAAGCGCCCTCTCTGCTAACGATCACTGCATTAGCGGGCGCTTCAGGTTAAGCCTTCGGTTTTGACTTGAGGGGTTTAAGAGGGAGTTGGGGGAATAGTTAAGCAGCCCCGTATCTTCCGATTCAGAGAATCTTCTGAATTTCCTTCATCAGATAGGTGTAAGACATTGCTCTTGGAAAATAGGCGTTAGGGTGATAATAGCGAATCAGAAAGGTCTGTACGTCTTCCCACCAAATATATTCCAGTCCGCCGGAAGTTTGCTTCCGCTCGTATGTCCAAGACCCCGTTTCTTTTAGTAACTTTTGAACACCATGGAAAATCACATCTCCGCAGCATAGGACAATGTGTGGATCCAGGATCCGGATTTGTTGAAGGAGGAGTGGCCCGGTCGACTGGATATAACGTTCAATTTCCGTATGTACCGCCTGCGAACCACCCGCAATTTTCTTCACGTTGGCAAAATAAACCTGACGTAAGAACTGATCTGCCTCTTCCTTAATATTCGCATAACGATTTTCCACTTCGAGGAATTCAGGATACCCATACAGAATCCCATACGTCCACCGGATGAGCGTTGGCCAAGTGCTGCTTTCCTTGAGGTATCCTTTCTCTCTAACAAACTGCTGCAGATTCCATCCAGCATCAGAAGAGTTTACTTCTTTCAGTAATACCATCAGTTTGAGTCGACAACCGGACCACGCTTCCTCGTCCACATGACCGTCTGGGATAAAAATCCCCTCTGCATACGCTTCGTGCATCTTCCACTGTTGAAACAGTTCATCGAGCTGGCTGTTGATGTTCATTATCCATACTTCCCTTTATGTTTCGAATCTATCATTCTTCTTCGAGTTGAAAATGCTCCGTGAGACGTTCAATCGTAAGCTGGTTTCTCAATTTACATGCAGAATTTTGGTTTTCGAACATCCCCCTCTCCCAAATGGCCTCATGCTTAGAAACAGTCTTTATCCATTCCACGCGTACAACGTACTCGCAAAGATCAGGATCATCGACGTCCTTATCCATTTTGATATGCAGGTCAACTTCCAAAAGCGGAACATTCTCTTCATTGATTGTCACTTGAAAGTCCTTTATGGGCACTACTTCCTCTTGTACGATACCGACACCAACATACCCCACCCTAGGAATACATGCAAAAATTCTGGCGCCTGGTTTCAGGAGGTTCAGCATATTGCTGTACCACCTCCCTTGCCCTGCCGATATAAAGCCATATCTTCTGCAATCCTCCCAGTTCCGATGTATACCATCGCCCAACGATACATAATAATCTTTGCCATTCCACGGAGCCTTACCTGTTTTCCGGATGACCATGCTGGATGACTTAGTCTCCAATTTATGGGGATCAATGAGCCAATTTCTGACCATGTATTCGTTATCTCCATCTTTAAAATAATGAAAAAAGACTGCATTTACCGGTACTGCAAAGCCCGTGAGATAGTCGATAATTCTTTCCGTTGCTGGGTCCAGCTCAGCAGAGACGATGATTAATTGATGAGATTCATTTAAAGCTTCCGGAAAGTCAGACTGAAAATGACCACAAAATCCTGTTCCAACTGCCGGCCCGGATTTTTCTCGCTATAGATTTCGATGATTTTCCAGTAAGTTATCTGTTGAACCCACGACGCATAATCCAACATTTGAGCAACGACTTCCCGCGGAGTCCTATTTCGCTTGAGTTCGATTACAACAAGGTTTCCTTCGGAATTCATCGTTAGAATATTAATATATTTTCCAAAAGCCGTGTTAATCTGTCTCCCAATTATTATTAAAGAGGGATCGATGATGCTTATATCATGGGTAATCACATCCTCAAGCTTCCGCTCGGTTTCAATACTGGAAAAATGAATCCTCTCGACAGCTCCGTTGATTTTCCAGACTCCTAACCTGTATTTATTCTCCTTTCGAAATTAAACAATAGACGGATAATTATTTTTTCATGTAACACTTCACCTAATACACTCTTTTACATATAATAGGAGATATTGTCGAAACAGTTCGTTAGCCTTATTGGGTAATTATACCTAATTAGAATACCAGAAAGGATCGATCCAAAGAATGAGAAAAATGGCGGCATTGTTTGTTGTATTAATTGGAACTGTGCTATTATCATCAGCTTGTAAGACAGCACCAAACCAATCTACTACATCCCAACAACTACAAACAACTGAAAAAGTACAACAAGAAGAAAAGAAGGTAAGTAATGATAGTTTAGCTAATTCGCCTGACAACGAGACAGATATAAATTCGTCACAAAGCGGCGAACAACAAACTGAGACGTCAAATATTGAGATACAGCCAGATAATACCTTAGATATTTCTATTAATGACTCTTTAATTCGTTCTACCGAAGGAAATAATTTATCCCAAGTAGAATGGAAGCCAGGTTCGGTCGATGTGTCTTTGCCAATGAAATTTGGTAAAACGAAAGCAGAATTAGTGCTTGGTTTAGACCATCCTAATGGGACTAAAGCTATTGTTTACTTTCCCTCTTCTTCGATAGGTTGGCCTCTTGATATGTCTGGCGCAGATAACTCGGGGGCATTCGATGATTACGGCGAATTGCAGGAGGGTTACAAAATACAAGCTGCTCTTCATGACTTCGATCAAGATGGTATTAAAGAATTAATTGTTGTTGCCGGCGACTCTTTGATTGATGAATGTATTTGGGTATATTCCTTTACTAGCGTTGGGGATTTGAGAAAAATTAATCCTATTAGGCAGGAGCTTTCAATCACTGGGCAGGCTTACATAGAGCTTGATGGTAAAGAACTCATAGCCCCATATGGATCCCAAGGATTATTCGAATCTTATAAATATGTGGATAAACAATTTATGCAACCAGTATCTTAAAATTAGCATTATCCTCGAAGTTGTCATATATTTAGCCTGATATTTATGAATTTGAAATGTACGTAAAAATTGCCGCTACCCATCAATGAATGGGGGAGCGGCAATACAAACAATTAGTTTATATCTTAAGTGCTTTTTCTTCTTATGCTCTCCTAGCTATTTCTACCGCTTCGCTTCACTTCCCGCCTTCTCTCATGCATAACCCGAATCTTCGGATCAGTAATATTTGCACCATTCAACGTTTGGTATAAAACCTGAATATCGGATTTCCGTAAGTACAGTGTCAGCCTTCTCGGCTCGAATACGATTCATTTTGCGTTGAATGTATTCGGACAATTCAACATCATAAAATACTGTTTTTTATTATTCTATTAAAAATCAATAAGGGGCTCAGTGGTTATTCTTTTGAACTACTAGTATATGCTCTTGCATCATAGTTTTTATTTCGTCATTTCTAGTTGCAGTTGAATTTATGTGATGTGGCATTCTTTTAAATGAATATTGTCTTTGTAACGAAGTTACTTGTTTGTAATTCATATGTTCAAACCATTCTTTTAAAACATTCACCATATTAACATTAATTTCTCCTAATACTGTTCTATGACCTACTATCCAAGCTTGAAGTCCATTTTTTTCCAAGTGTCTATCTGTCTCAACAACAACTTTGTATAAATCCTTGAAAAAGTTAATAACTTCGTTAATTCGTTTAGGCTGTGATTTAATTTTTCTCTTAATTGTCTCTTTTACGAATGGGAGTTTATCGACAATCTGGTTTAATCGACGATATTTTACTTTTTTATTACTACATTTTAGATCCTCAAGGACACGAGCACTTTCCTTCCTAGCAATCATTTTAGCTCTCTTATCAGGTAGGTGGCTTTTTGTATTTTTTATTTTTCTATAAATATCAAGTCGTATCCGTTCAGTGATTAGTTTTAATAACTCATTATTTTCAACTACTTGAATTGTTTGAAGATTCAATCGCGTATTTATCATAATATCAGACAGTTCATTTAATATTTTTTTTAAAGAATCTTCTTTATTTTTAGTTAGAGTCTGCATTTCAACAATTAAATCATTTAGTGTTTTCGATGTTAATATAACTTCTTCATTGAGATTAAAATCGGAATTCTTACCTCCTAGCAAATGTTCATCGCAATTTTCAGCATAAACATTTATCCCAAGATGAACTTGCATTAGGTCTTTCATCCATTGTAGTGATAGCTTAGAAAATTGTCCGTAGGCAACTGTACTTTTGGAGTCTCCATAAGGAGGAGATGTTAACACTAAATCTATTTTTTTGTTCTCTAAATAAAAGAGCGATTTGGCATTTGATAAATGAATTTCTGAAATTGTTTGCTTATTATATTGTTTATTTGTAATTTCCAATAATTCCAACAGGTTTTTGATTTTATTTTTAAATACATTTATTGCATTAACATTGAATCTTTCAATCTCAGATGGCGACATCTTATATAATTTAAATTCACCATTCCTAGTTAAAGATACCGATCTTATAGTCGAACTAAAAGCCGTTAGTAATATTAAGGCAAAAGTTTCTTTATATTTCTTGGTTCTTTTTTTGAGAAACCAATTAATCTCACTTTTGACAAATGAAAGTTCAATAATATTGTTTTTCTTAAACCAAAAGTCAATATTTTCAAATTTTTCTATTACATATGGAGCTCTTCCTTCACTATTTGACATATTCAATTTCTTCATAAATTCTGTAATTTGATGTCCGATATAGTCTGTGTTTTTTATTGCAAGCATTTTAACTTTAGATAGCAATACAGCTAATGGATTAAGATCAGATCCATAAAAATCCAAACCTAATACCTTAGATTCCAAACCCACCGTTCCGGTTCCTAGGAATGGATCAAGAACTGTTCTTACATTGTAATGAGTTTTTAAATTTATTAATAGGGAATTAATCATTTCCGGTACTGCCTTAGCTGGATATGAGTGTATATTAGCATTTGATGAAAAAAAAGAAGTAACATTGTTTTCTCCTGCATAATTTAAATCTAAGTCCCAAATATCCGACTTAACGTGATCTGCTAATAATTCACCTTTCAAAAAAACCATCTCCTTACCTAAAACCATGATTAGGCCGTGCACCAATTAATTATGCACGGCCACACACTGTTATGTAGAACTCACAAAAAGTTAAGCACCTGGGACAGATGTTAATCCTATTCTGCTCATATGATTCACTTTTGTTTGTATTAACTGTAATGTCCTTCTTGTCTCTAGTCTTCCAATCCGCTGTACTTCAAATTTTTTGTCTTCATAGTTAAGTTTAATAGAATATTTTAACCCTGCCATTAATGAAATCAGCTGATTAGAATCAGTAGCAGCTACAGCGCCTTCTTTGACAACCATTTCCTGAGGAATGTAATTACTAATTTCAAATACCTTGTTCATCCATATATTTAAGTTGTTTTTGTAATAATCGTTAAAATAATAGGTTTTATAATTTTTTATAATATCTTCGTTTATTAATAGGTTTGCCGATCCATCTTTGTTTAAAGAACAAAGATCAAGAATTCTTGAATCTGTTGTTAGTAGTTCACTTTTGGTATCCGGTATAAGCAATAGGTGCTGGTTCTCATGATAGATTGGCCACAAAACATCCTCGTCTTCCATTGCCTTTTTAAACTCTTCATTTGTTTCAGAATAAGCAATCGAATCACACAGAAGCAATGTTACTGCTTTGGCATTTCTATTACTTTCTTTTATTTCATTCCCTTTAGGTCGTACAGGTAGGTCACAGTCAGTAGTTACTAATATTCCGTATTTTTTTATATCAGGATTAAAGGTATTAAATACAAAAAGGTCTCCTGTCATTATATCACTATAATTTAAATTAATAGAGTAGTTAATCAAACCATATTCTGATAATCCTTTAAAAATAACTGGATCTGTTTTTTTCTTTGTGTTCTCCATTCGAAACTTTTTTATTCCTAAACTTTTAATTTCCTCTGAAATTCTTTTATTCTTACTTATTGATACAGTTAGTAAGTTTTCTATAAGACTAGAGTTGTCTTTAGTTAAGTCGTATTCAACTTTATTTAAAATACTCTGGTGGGTTCTTTCTAATATATCAAGAAAAATTTCTCCTTCAACAAATGCATCTTTGTATAACACTTCAAACGTTTCTTCTGGCAGTTTTATTAACTCAAGTGTTGCTTTCTGAGTCAAATTATGTTTTGCCTTAAGATAATCATGTAGTGAATATCCAAAGGCAGCCTTCTCTAAAGTTGTAGTAATTAAATCGAGTAACCTTCCGTCTACCTCTCCTTTGCTAATCGCCCATAGTTGAAAAGGTAACAAATGCTTTATAGTCTCATTGTCAATTCCGAGTTCTGGTTTATTTTTTTCTAAGTAAGCATCGACATATCTAACCTTAGTATCATGTTGATTGTACATTTCTAGTTTTTCATGAGAATATACTACCGCAATATCATGATTATTTGGGCGGGACTTACTTATTTCGAGTATAGTATTAATAACTACATCGTTATCCTGAGAATTATCACCCATATTCATATCCAATAAGAATAAGATTCTTCCATCTACATCTCTGACATCACCTACACTAAACTTATTAGGAAATCTTTTAACTGTTATTTCTTCTTTTTCTGCTATTTTTTCGAGTACTGCATTAAGCATATTTAAAGGATTACTATCTCTTTCCTTAATTATATGCTTCTCAAACATTAATTTTAATCGATCTAGTTCCTTACTCTGAGAATTAACGATTTCCTCAACAAGTATTATACCATTGTTAGATATATATATATCTTCCGGCTTTAATATATTTATCCCAAACATTTTTGAAAATTCGGTGTAATCTAATCTTAATAATTCTTGATATCTTTCTTCGGCTTCGGTTTTTAATTTATCTAAATCCCATTCATCGTCATATGAATAAATATGCTTAATATTTAAACTCTTTAAAAGCACATCTAATTCAGTTATATTTTCCTCTTTTCTATTTGCCACCAGCGTTTGAGCAACTCCAGTCATATTCATTCTTCACTCCTAATTCTCCTTGAAATTAATTATAAAACGATAATAATTTCCGTATTCATTTTTATTACTTTTATCTAAATAAATACTTGCGTTTATTGATTTTATTAATTCATTAACAATGTAAAGTCCTAACCCTCTTCCATCTGGTTTCATACTTTCATATGGTTGAAATAATATGTTCTCAATATCTCTGTGTATCCCCGGACCGGAATCATAAACCACAACTAAATTATTGTACGGATCTACCTCAAAATAAATTTCCTTGTCTTTTTCACTCATTGTAACCCAAAATAAGGAATTAAGGAATAAATTGTCGAATATCGTAATTAGTAAACCTTTATTACATTCTAATATCAGTTCTCCACCTGTAATATTAACAGCTATATTATTCTCACTTGCCTTTTTAGCCATAGGACTATTGTTGAAATATAGTTCTGTTAAAAATTTCGTTATATTTATTTTCTCCAATAAAAGTTTATTTTTTTTATATGTTGGTTCTAGATGTTCTAGTTGTTGCTGTAGATACACTACCTCTTGAATAATATTATCTTGGTACGAAGTTAACTCCTCGCTAAAACCACTTTTAATTTCGCCTATAATATCTCTAGAACTCTGTGCATAATGTCTAATATTTGACTCAATTCGATGCATTTCATGTGTCAATGCTTCTACTATCATTCCTTGACCTGCCAGACCAACAAGTGCCTGGAGATCGATTATTTTTTGCTGATAGGTAAAATTCTCCTGCATACGTTCTTCTCTATCTTCTAAATTTAACCTTTCAAGCTGCTCGATTTTATCCTCAATATCTTTAAGTATTGGATCAATGTTATCTTGCTTTTTATCCTTTAATCTCGAAGCCGCTTGTTTAACGTTTATCAAAATGGCTTGTTTTTCTTTATCTCTATCAGTTACTCTTTTAAATATTGTATTATTATCGGCAGACCTAATCTCAGTATCTGTTTCTCCTATTTCTGAAATATTAAAACTACTTCTCATTTTTATATCTTGTCTTGTGACAATCTCAGCAATTATTGAACGCATTATTGACAGAAAATTCTTACCATATTCATCTTCGATAAGTCCATTCCTATTTGTCTGCTCCACTAACTTTTCGCTACTAATACTATCTAATTGAACGTAACCTGCAACAGTATGATCTTTCAATGCATTTGCTTTTAATCTCTGAGATCTTGCTGTTACCCCAAGCCAGTCTACTCCTGGTCCATAAGGGAAGATACGAAAGTCGTTTCTAAATAAATATATACCAACAGCAGCTTGCCAAACGGCTTTTAATTCTTTAATTGTTTTAAAAGCCATATTATTGTTTTGTAATAACAACAGTGAAGTTCTATATGCATCATTTGATTGCTCACTAATAAACAATTTCCCTGTAAAGTCCCCAGGATAAGCTAATTCCTCGGCCCCTGTAATCATGTCATAATGGTTCTGTAACTTCACCTCTTTTAAATATGGAAAGTCCATATCAAATTGCTTGTTAGTAAGATCAATTTTGATCTTCTCTACATGATCTGTGTAAGGGTTAATGACTTCATAATTTTTAAACCCATGATTGTACATTCTACCAATTAGATCCTCTAATAATCTTTCAATGTAGTGCTTTCTAAATGAGATATCTAACTCGAGGACCTTATTTTTCAATTTAAAATCGACGAAAATGTCACTCATCATTTCCAGCACGTTTTCATTTATTTTTTCATTAGAGAAAATTTTATCGTCAATTTGCAAACTAATCTGAAATCGCTGAGAATTATTTTGAGCAAATGGATTTACCATTCCAAATATTTCCGTTCTAATTCTAGTTTCCATTCTTGCGCTTAAATACCAGAGATCTAAATTTCTTATTCCTTCAATAACAATTCTAGTACCATACTTAGGCATTTCATTGTAACTATATGAACATTTTGCTTTTATACTGGAAAGGTCACCATCAGAATCCTTAAAATCGTTCCAGTTAATTACTAATGTAGATTGATTAAATTTTTTTGAAAATTCTAAATCTTCTTTAGAAATGAATTGATCTATTCTATCTAATCGTGGCACAGTTACTAGAGTAAGATGGTTACCTAATCTTTGAATAGATAACCTTCCTAGGCCTTTTTCCCCAAGAGTCCTTCTTTTAAAATAAGGTGAATATTTATAAGTCTTTTTAAATGAAGTTGAAATCCTAAGAAAGTTATTAGTAATAATCTCCCTGGTCATTCCATTTCCATTGTCTTCAATTGTAATTCTCCCTTGGCCATAAGGAGTTATTGCTTTTGTATCCACTTTAATTTTAACTGTTATACAATCGGCATCATATGAATTTTTTATTAATTCTGCTAATGCAACAAACTCATCTGAAATTAGTTGTTCACCTAACTGGTAAATGATTCTAGCTGCTACGCTTACCCCGTACTCTTCATTTAGGCCCGAATTTTGCTCCCCTTCTGCCTGTTCTTCTAAACCTCTCATTATCTCACCTCAAATTTCTTGAACTTATAACTCCTCTTATTTTGAAACTCGGTCTCCAACATCATATACTGACGTAAAGTTCCATAGGCATAACAAATCTATATAATATCTAGCCCACTTAATTATAGCCTTCAAAATTTTTCCTGAGGTTATTATACATTTTACCATATAAATTTCCTTGGCAAATATATATGTTAAATCAAAAAGGTTATGCTTACTTAGTGATAAATAGCTATATTTTAAGACTTGATAATTTGACTAATCCAATTAAGGTAGGGTAATTATAACCACGGCCCCGTCATTTTTTGCCACTGGCAACCTGGTGATCGTAGCTTCGTCTTGAAGCCGCCTCTCCGTCTATCCGCGCAGCGCGTCGCTATGGTCTGCCCCAGATCCAATGGCGCTCCCTTCATCTCCAACACGATGGTCCAATTCACCAGCGGCAGAGCTTTTTTGGCGTGACAGATAATATAAGTGCCGAATGAGTGGGTGAGTCGCAAACATAAAAAAGCCCCTCACGGTAGACAGGCATAATCATAATACCTGTCTACCGTGAGGGGAGCACCCCACTAAGCCACTAGTGTGACCTACGCAAAATCCAACTCAAAGTCTTCTATCCCTTCAATCCGCCTTTTCCAATAACGTCTCTGTTGTGAGCGTAAAGCCCTCGATGACCGCATCTTCGTCAACCTCAATCATAATGCAGCGTTTGTCTTGAAAGCTCACTTGTTTGATATACCTTAAATCCTGTGGACTGATCGTAATCGTCGCTACCTTGGTATCGATCTTGATCGATTTGGACGTGAATTTCGGGATGACGCTTTTCGCCTTCAGTTCATAGTTCTTATCGTCCACGATGGTTTCAAACGCCCGTTCCACGGCTTCCTTGGTCACATTGTCTACGCCGCTTGCGGTCAGCACGCGTTCCACATCGGTATAATCCAGCTTCGGAGGTTCTTCCTCATCCTGGTGGGATTCAATCACATGATGAATCTCCTCGTACACGTGTGCGATCGTGGCCGAGTCCAGCTGTTCACCCGCACCTATTTTTGTAGAATGTAAAAAATAAGCACAAGAAAACCGTTTTTACTACATGAATGATGCGATAACAAACATAACTATAGAAACACGTAACCTACAGATCTCTAGATTTAGAAAAAATAGATTGTTCAAACTCCTAAATCAAAGTGACAACAACACTACCTCAAGATATAAAAAACGTGAATTAAATTTGACGCATTACCTTGTCAAAACAATCCTCGTTTTTTTATCGCTCATATATTCACTTAGAATCCTTATCAACCAATAGTCCAACTAGTTTATCCACCAATTCTTGCTTAACCCTTCTCGATTTCGAGCAGTAAACTCCCATTCGATACTTCTGATGATATTCATCGTCATATAGGTGTAAATTTTCCTTCCTCGTGCCGGTTTAACAATATTCACTTCTTCGACGACTCTACTGCCATCTACTTTTCTTACGATTCCATCACGATACTTATGCATCTCGCCAAGCGCCATGGGGAGGTTATGGTCAAGTCGATATTTTGGATCAAAAACATGTAATTCCCCTTCTATCTCAAGCACAATATGAGAAGGGATAAATTCGGATATTTATATAATTATTGATATAAAATATTTTTTGTTTATAGTTGTAATAAAAGGTTATAAAAGTTTTATACCCCTTTATTACATCAAGGTGGTGGAATATGGTGAAAAACATACGCAATCTTATTGGCATATTTTCAGTAATGATCATCGCTTTTTATGGAACAGAGTATCTTACTTATATTTTCTATAGCAAAAAAAGCAAATTGTTTATTCCTTGCTTTATCTTATTTTTACTAATGGTATCACTGTCTAATGGAATAATGAATAAATTCATCATTCTACCATACAAAATAATAATTGTACCTATTATCGTGCTATTTGCCGTCTTTATCAGCCTAGCCATATTGAAAGTTACACTTCCTTACTTATAAAATTGTTAAACAATCATAAAAAGGAACGGGGAATCGGTAGATTGATTACCGGAGATTGATCGCAAAAAGGCTGCTTTACAGTCATGAATCTCTCTACCGCAGAGCAGCCTGTACTTATCTTTAGGAAAAGAATATAAATGGATTACGCCGCGCTTCGGCGACCTGCGGAAGGGTAATCACCTCATCGGCCTTAAATAACAAAAGGTCAATAACCGCCTCTCAATGTGCGGTTTTTTCGTCCTCAATAAGTCTTCGCTTTTTAACAACATTAACTGTATTGATTTGATCGAAATACTTTAGCAATATCAGTATCAGCGTATAGAGAGTAATAGCTCTAAATTTAAATCTGGGTTAATACTAAGGCTTTAAGAAATACTCCCCTCACGCTAGACAGGTGAAATAAAACCTGTCTCCGTAAGGGGAGCATCTCAAAATCTCTTATCCCTTCATTCCGCCTTCTCCAACAACGTCTCCGTGGTCAACGTAAAGCCCTCGATGACGGCATCTTCATCAACCTCAATCATGATGCAGCGTTTGCCTTGAAAGCTCACCTGTTTAATGTACCTTAAATCCTGTGGGCTGATGGTAATCGTGGCTACCTTGGTATCGATCTTGATCGATTTGGACGTGAATTTCGGGATGACGCTTTTTGCCTTCAGTTCATAGTTCTTATCGTCAACGATGGTTTCAAACGCCCGTTCCACGGCTTCCTTGGTCACGTTTTCTACGCCGCTTGCGGTCAGCACGCGTTCCACATCGGTATAATCCAGCTTCGGAGGTTCTTCCTCGTCCTGGTGGGATTCGATCACATGATGAATCTCCTCGTACACGTGTGCGATCGTGGCTGAGTCCAGCTGTTCACCCGCCACTTCCTTCACGATGTCTTCAAAGATCGCTCGCTCTTCCAGCGCCGTCACGGACCGTTCCGCATTCAACACCTCGGAGATGAAGCGCTCATTCGGATCATTCGATTTCCCCGTACAATAGAGAACCCGGTTCACGTCGGAATAATTGTCCGTCACGCTGGGATAAAAGAACCCTTGCTCCGGCGTGCTAAGCTTGATGATCGGATCTACAATGATATTGTACTTAAACTCTTTCTCCACATAGTCGAACAAGAGCGCCTTCCGCTGCTTCTCCGTAGAGTTCACGCTGCATAAAATAAACGGATGCCCGAACACTTCGTCGTTCCCTGTCTCCTCGGCTTCATCATTCCGCGCCTTGGTCGGCCGGTAGTATTGTCCGCGCACGAACGTAATGACCGTATCCCGTTCATAGGTCGTGTCCGCCATCATTTTCTCTACGAGCAGCAGCATCAGATCCTGCCACTCCTCCGGGTCGCCCGTCTGGATCGCTTGGTGAAGCAGCACCCGCGAAGGGTCTTTCTGGTCTTCCGCTTCCTCCTGAAACTTGAGCTCGAACAGCTTATGATCCAATTCGCCGGTCAGCAGCTTTTTGAAATTGCCCATGTACAGCTCCTGCTTCTCCCGGTCCGCTAACCCAAAAGGACTCCGCTCCCAGTGATAAATTTCGTTCGTTTCCTTCATAATGTACACGTTCAGAATATCGTAAATTTGCATCAAATGATTGTCCAGCTTAAATTGCTTGCGTATGTGCGCGACTTCTTTCTTGTTCATGGTTCGTCAGACAACTCCTAGAAAGTAAATTGGCTTTACCATATAGAATAAATTAAAGTTTTTACTTGGCATTCCTTGATCCACAGGGAATATCCGTTTTAAAGATGTGACTTACTTTCATTCAATCTATATAGTATAAACGATATAAAAACCCTCCGCTAGAAGGGTTACGCGTCTTGCTTCTTTTCTCTATTTTATAGCCATCTGCATTGCCGCAACGAAAACTATTTTCCTCAACATGTACTGCGCCGCAATTCATAAAAATACTGCACAACGGGATGCTTTAACTTCATCTTCTCGGACATGTTCAAAATCCGCTTTTTTCCAACTCGTCTGTCTACCAAAGCCAGAATATTCAGTAAGATATCCCTGCTCTCGATGCTTTCTTCTATTGAAGTAGATAAAAATTGATTAGCGACAGCGACAAAATTGGATTTGCTTAATGAAGCCTGCGCCGACAAAAGCTCCTTGGCATATCCTGATATTTTTCGGTTTCTTGCAATGACTTTCAGACGATCCTCCGGAACGGTTCCTTTGGTATCTTTTCTGACCTTTTCCATTTCTTCATCGCTGATCGGAATTTGGATATCCGGGTCATTTTTAATTTCCAGCTCCGTCTGATACCACCTTATTGAACTCGTTTTATCATTCATTCGGAGTATGTCCTTTTTATCTACCGAAATATAACAAAGCCCTGCTTTATCCGGCAAGTAACGATAACCCGTTGCACGGTATTCAACCCTTCCATCTAACGCAGGACAGAGAAAACTCTCCAGCTGCTGCTTCAATTTACTCCAGGACATGGCTCCTCCTATATTTTCAAAACCTACCGATCCGTATATGCGGTTGTCAGGCTTTCTTCTTTTTAAAAAAATTATGCTTAAGAAGGCACAGTATCATTCTGCGCCGTCTTGTTCAGTATGAATAAACCCCTGCCAAAAAACAACCCATTGTGCGTGTACATGACCCACGATAACTTTTGACGATAAACTACCAACAAGGCGACTCCGGTTATGCCACACGGTAATCCACAAGCTCAGATTCACGAGACCAATTCTGAACGTGTCAATATTTTCCGAACCCTTTCTCGCATATAATATCCGTTTCAAGAATGTCGTAAAGGTCTTTTTTGGAATCCTCCAACTTTTTTTGAGCATTTTCGATTTCGGATATTTTCTCCAGAATAATGTGGGATTGATCCTCTTTGGACATTCCATTTTTCGAGATCATCGCTTTTATATCGTTAATGGAAAATCCCACAGCTAAACATTTTTTAACAACCTCTAGATAAGGAATGATTTCTGAAGCATAATCCCGGTAATTATTCTGTTCTCTCCGAACGTAATCATTAGTGATAATACCTATTTTCTCATAGTATCGGATCGTTGATATTGGAAGGTCTGCCATTTTGGCGACTTCACTAATCTTCATATGAATCACCCCAATTCCTTCTCTTGCTATAAAGTATACTTCATAGTTTACAATCCTCCTAGTGAGGTTGAGCGGCCCGAATCTCACAACAAATATAGATGAAGGAGAGAACAAACATGAGCACAATGACTGGAAAATTCCACGCAACTAACAATTTCAATGAAATTGTCTTGGGACGCCGTTCGGTAAAAGTATACGATCCCGAAGTGAAAATTAGCCGGGAGGAAATGACTGAAATTTTAACGGAAGCTACCCGCGCCCCTTCTGCGATTAACATGCAGCCATGGCGTTTCCTTGTTATAGATAGCGCTGAAGGCAAAGAAAAACTTGCACCTCTGGCATCCTTCAACCAGTCGCAGGTTCTGACTTCATCGGCTGTCATCGCGGTTTTTTACGATGCCAACAACATGGAATATATGGACGAGATTTATGGTAAAGCTGTAGAACTTGGATACATGCCGCAGGACATCATGGAATTGAATTTGCAGCAAGCGAAATCCTACTATGCGAATATATCCTCATCTGACCTGCGAGACATGAACTTGATCGACTCGGGCATCGTATCCATGCAACTCATGCTTGTTGCCCGCGCCCATGGATATGACACGAACCCGATGGCCGGATATGATAAGGAACGGATTGCTGAAGTTTTTGGTCTTCATAAAGACAGGTTCCAACCGGTCATGTTGATCTCGATCGGAAAAGCAGCCAAAGAAGGTTATCCGTCTTACCGCCTGCCAGTTGAAACCATTGCGACTTGGGCATAACGAAACATCAGGCTAAAAATGTGAAATCAGAACCCTAACCTGGACGCTTTACGTTTCATGTTTTTTAGGAGCCGGCCCGAGTGCAGTCAACGGATAGCGGCAGCCAAATCGCGGGACTGGCTTAGCTTGCGGTCTGATTTTTAATTACATCTACAAGCTTCCTGTGAAGCTAAATGGTAGTGGTTTTTCTAGGAGACGTTAAAAAGGAGGCCTCCGGATCCTATCCGAAGTCCTCCTTCCTTGCACTTATGCCGGTCATTCCCCTACGGATTCAAGACTCCCCAATATTTCGCTAAGGCTCAGCTCGGCGCACGCCATGGACGTGTCGGCCACTCCGTAATACATCCGGACGACGTCCCCGTGAACAGTCGCGCCGCAGGAGAACACCACCTCGCCAAAGAATCCATTGGTTTCATAATCCGCTTCGGGCTCCATCACCGGCTTGCCGGAACGGGCGATGACTTTGGACGGATCATTCAGGTCCAGCAGGACGGCCCCCATGCAGTACCGGTGATCCCGCGTCGCTCCGTGGTACAGTTCCAGCCAGCCCTGTTCGGTTTTGATCGGAACGGCTCCGCCGCCGATACGGCCGCTGTCCCACATGCCTTGACGCAGGCCGATCAGATGTTTGTGGTTGCCCCAATACAATAAATTGTCCGATTCGGCGATCCAGATTTCGGGGCGGCCTACGCTTTTGGTTGTCGGACGGTGCAGTGCGTAATACTTGCCGTTGATTTGCTCGGGAAAAATGATCACGTCCTTATTGTCCGGTCCAAAGATAAGGCCATGATGGGTCCAGGTCCGAAAATCCTTCGTTGATACCATCGCTTCCCCGATGCCTACCGGCGATACGGCCGAGAAATAAATGTAATAAGTGTCCCCGATTTGCGTAATCCGCGGGTCTTCGATACCGAACACCTCCAGCGGGTTGGAAGGGTAGATGAATGGCTTATCCTCAATAGTGAAATGATGTCCGTCCTTGCTGCGAGCGATCCGCAAATAAGACAAGGACGTGAGGTATTCAAACGCCGGAGCGTTGGCTTTCTTCACGATGACCCGGGGGTCGGAAAAATCATAGCTTTCATCATCCAGACGGATTTCCATGAGATCCAGATCCTGTGTCTCCGGGTTGTAAACCGGTGCCAGCACAATGCTCGGGTCAGGGCTGACCGGGCGCTCCGCAACGCGGAGCAGCAGGATCGTTTCGCCGTTATATTCGGCCACCCCGGCGTTAAACGTACCGATCACTTCAAAACCTTCACGATGGGGATGGACGTCAGCCGGCGTAATCAGCGGATTCTGTTCATAACGGTATATATTCATGGCATTTAGCTCCTTGTAGTCACTTTAGTTCATGAAATAAAGTACGGGGGTTCATTCCGGCCTTATTCGAATTTGGCAAAAGGATCGTCAATCACGATACGCTGCGCGTCGGCGTCGCCGATCCCCGCGTAAAGCACGGCAGTTCCGTCCTCCTTGCGGATAAGCCCGCCGCTAAACACAACGTCCTGCAGATCCGGGCGTTTGGACGGTCCAGGCAGAAAACGGTCGCGTACCGCGATGAGCTCCATGTCCGTAAAGGTCAAGTCGCTCGGGCTGAACACAAATGCCATCGGGTAATAATGACGGTCACCGCTTGGATCGTAGCAAGCCGCATGCCCAAGCACGCCTATCCGTCCGTCTTTGAGAAGATGGGCTTCATTCGCTCCTCCCCATTCTTCGTCGGTAAATTGCCCTTCCAGCAGCGGAGCATCGTTAATGACCTGAAGGGTCAGCTTTTCCAGGGATGGAACCTTGGCAAACCCGATTTTACCGCGTCCGCCCTTCTTGCCCTGCGGTCTTGTAAAAATGCCGATGCTGCCGTCCTTCAGCTCCACCAGGCGGAGATCCTTCATGCCGTCCGGTCCTTTGAAAAATTCCTTCAGCCCGTTAACGGAGCTCCCTTGGTAAAATACGGTGCGCCACATCAGCGCATTTTCTTTCTCGGGATGCGGATAAATCTGCACGCCGCCGACGATCAGCTTTCCGCCGATCCGGGTATGAAACGGATCCTGCAGATCGAATACCGGCGCGCCGGCGCGCGGCAGCCATTTTCCGTCCCGCTCCACAAAAAACATCACCTGGGAATGCTCGCTGTCCCGCGGTTCCACGCGTCCGAGAAGCACCAGTTCCCCATCATCCTCAAAAGGGGCCGCAATATTGTAGACATCCTTGTTTCCTATCCCGTCAAACACTAGCCTTTCGGCCTGTTCAGCTCTCGCCTGCTTGCTGTTATAAGAGGCCAACAGGGCCGAGCAGGTCAATGCTTCTCTTGGTATACTCATGGTTTCTTCCTCCAAATCCGGTTTCCAATAACTTCTTCTATCTACTTACTTCAAACTGAACTGCATGCCCTCCTGAAACTTCTTGCCGAAAATAATAAACATGATGATAATCGGCAGCGTCAGCAGCGCGGATGCCGCATAAAGCGGACCCGGATAGGAGCCGTAAGGGCCGAACATTTGCGAAATGAGCACGTTCAGCGTGAGCATCCGATCGCTATTGACGACGATCATATCCCACAGCAGCTCCGTCCACCGCTCCATCAGGAGGAACAGGAAAATGACGGTGGTGATCGACTTGGACATCGGCAGCATGATCTTATACATGATCTTAAGGTCCGAGGCCCCGTCCAGGCGGGCGGCTTCGATAAAGACGGTCGGTACGGCTTTAAAGAAATTGGTATACATAAAAATCGCCCATAAACTGACGGCTTTAGGCAGAATCAATCCCAAATAACTGTCATATAGACCTACTCTCTGAATGATCAGGAACGTCGGAATCAATAGAATAATCGCCGGGAAAAACATATGGAACAAAACGAAATTGTTGATGGCGTTCCGTCCGAAGAAATTCAGCTTGGACAGCGCGTAAGCGACCATCACGCCGAAGATCATCATCAGTACCGTGGAAGCAAGCGAAACCATGACGCTGTTCAGAAAAGCATGCAGCCAAGGACGGGGGATCCCCGTTTCCCCGCCGGTAAACAGCCATTCGTACGATTTCAGGCTGTATTTCGTCGGGAGCAGCTGCTTATCGATGTGCGCCCAGTCGGCAAAAGAGTTCAGCACCATATACAGGTACGGATAAACCATCACGAGGAGCAGGATCATGGCGAGCGCATACCGGACCGTGCGTCTGATGCCGCGATTTCGATTAGACCCAACCATTTCTCTTCCCCCATATCTCCAGTAATTTGCGAATGATAAAGATCGAAATAAAGGTGGCGACCGAAGCGAGCAAGGCTACGGCCGACGCATAACCGGCCTGCAGGTTCGTAAATGCCTGTTTGAAGATTTCCATCTGCCAGGTGTTGGTCGCATTGTTGGGGCCGCCGCCCGTCAACTGATACACCTCGGTGAAAATGCCGAACGTGACGCCGAATGCCAGAATCAGCGTTGTATAGAGCGACGGATACAGCAGCGGCAGCGTAATGCGCCAGAAACGCTGACGGTCGGTAACGCCGTCGATGGCGGCTGCCTCGTACACTTCCTTATCGATGCTTTCCAGGCCCGAGGTCAGGATCAGCGCATAATAGCCGGTGAATTTCCAGGCCAGAATCAGGCCGACAATACCTAGCGCAGATAACGGCGTGCCCAGCCAGTCGATATCGAGCCCCATTTTTCGCAAAAATACGTTCATCGGGCTGGTGTAAGAAAGAAGGCCCTTGGCGATAAGCGATGAAACAACGCCCGAGGACAGGTAGGGCAGAAAAAAACCGATCAGGAACAGGCTTTTAAAGCGCGGCAGCCCGTGCACCAGCACGGCGACGGCCGTCGCCAGCACCGTTACAATCGGTACGAAAATAATCATGAACTTATAAGTCACCCAGAAGGCCGAATGTACGCTTGGCGATTTTAGGGCATTCGCAAAGTTCTCGATCCCGACCAGATTGAAAGTCGGAGCGATCAGATTCCAATCCGTGACGGACAGGAAAAACGACCAGATCAGCGGTCCGAAAAAGAAAATAAGCGAATAGAGAAGGTAGGGGCTGGTAAATAACCAGCCCATTTTATTGTTTCTATGGTCCATCATCGGTCATCCTCCCTTATTGAAGGGCGCCTTCAATCGCTTTCTGCATGTTAGCCCAACCTTCGGCCGGAGAAATTTGCCCTTTGACGACTTTGTTAAAAGCTTCGGTTCCGATGATGGTTTGCAAATCGTTGTATTTTGCGTTATCCATCGGCGGAATGGCATTGGGAACATTCTCCGCATATGGCTTCAGTTCCGGCTGTTTATCCAAAATAGCTTTGAAGGAATCGTTGGTTTTCAAATCGTCTCGCGCTGGCGGCAGATTGGTCTGCTCAAACCACTTCGCGTCGTTAGCCGCATCGGAATATACCCATTTTATGAAGTCAATCGCGGCTGCCTGCTGTTCTTTCGTAGCGGAGGCATAAATGACCAGCCCTTTGGTATCCGCAAAGGTTTTGCTGTCTTTAGGATCCATCCCGTCCGGCACCGGAGGCATGGTCAGTGCAAAGTTGTCGCCGTATTTCAGATTCGGATATTTCTCTTTCCAAGTTGTGAACGTCCACGGACCTACGTCCGTAAAGACGCCGACGCCATTTTCAAACGGATCCGTCACCTGGCGGGCCAGGAGTCCGTTGGCCTTCCGCAAATCGTCCATGAAAGCAAGGACTTCTTCGCCGGCTTTCCGATCGCCGGTAAACCGGCTGCCTTCAATGAACTTGTTGCCGCCGGACGCCGCATTATACAGCATGTAGAAGTCAAACCAGCGTTTCCAGGCCGTAGGATCGGCCAAGTCGGCTTTCGCCCACAGATATTTTTGGTCGCCGTATTTGTCTTTCAGCTTCTTGGTCAGCTCCACGATTTCGCTGTAGGTTTGCGGCGGTTCGTTATAGCCAAGCTCTTTCAGGACATCCAGTCTCCAGCCGAACAGCATGGCGTTGGAATAGATCGGCAGCACGTATTGGTGTCCATCCGCGAATTTCCAAGGTTCGATGGTGCTGTTCATGTTGCGTTCCTTGACGATATCTTGGAATCCGTCCAGCGTATCGAGCGGAACCAGCGCTTTGCTGTCCGCCAGCTGTGCGCCGAAGCCCCGGTTAATGTTCTCGGACATGGTCGGAGCGCTCTTCGCCGCAATCGCGGATTGAATGCTCGCTTCGGATGTCGGCGATTCTTTGATGGCACTGACATTAATTTTGACGTTGGAGTGTTCCGATTCATAGGCTTTGGCCATTTCCTGCCAGTAGGCCTGCTGCGTCGGGTTAGGAGCTGCCCAGAATTCGATGGTTGTCACTCCGCCCGAAGCCCCTCCATTCCCACTGCTTTCCGTCGAGCCTTGACCGGTGGAGCATGCGGACAACATCGTGGCAGCTACGGCGGCCAGCAGTAGTGCACCAAGTGATTTTCTCATCATTTGAACATGACCTCCAATAGAATGTAATTTCAAAGTCAAACCAAAATCCGCAAAATAACATTACAAAAAATTATTTTTATTTCATGTAAGCGCTTATGCACCTTATTATTACCTTGATTCGGATGCTTGTCAACTCATAATAATGATTACACTCTATTGTACACAACAAAAATCAGTTTACATTTCTATTTTGTAACGTTACAATCTTATCATATAACTAAGCTTGGATAAGGTACGGATTCAGACCCTCGAATGCTTGACAGTCGTCTCCGGAACTGAAAAAATGAAATCGAATGCAAGACCGGTTTAATGCCCTTCCGGTTGTTGCTCGACGGAGGTTGAATTCATTTTGAAAAATAAAGTTACCATGCAGGACATCGCAGACCATCTTCATATATCCAAAAATTCCGTCTCCCAGGCTCTGACGGGGAAGGACGGGGTCAGCGAAGCAACGCGCGCCCTGGTGAAGGAAACCGCTGAACGGCTGGGCTACGTCTATAGGAAAAGCCGCCGCGGCCGGCAAAACGAAGCTGCCGCTTCCCCTGCTTCCATCGATCCTTCTGCGGTCCTTCAAGACGGCGGCACCATCGCCCTCATTGCTTCGGATTATGCTTTCTCCAGAAAATCGTTTTTTGGAGACATTTATTTAAGTGTAGATAAAGAATTGAAAAAGTACGGCTATGAACTTGTCATTCAGTCCATCAGCCCGGAGGACGCAGAAGCGCTTCGCCTGCCCGCTTTTGTTGAAAACCGGTCGGTAGACGGCATTTTGATCCTGAGCCACATTACGACGCCCTATGTACAAGCCGTGTTGGATACAGGCATTCCTGCCGTCCTGATTGACCACCACCATCCCTCGCTGCAAGCCGACAGCATCCTTACGAACAACCGTTTCAGCGCGTACGAGGGGGTGCGACATCTGATCGAATTAGGCCATAAGGACATCGGTTTCATGGGCGATATCGACTATTCTCCCAGCCATTACGAGCGGCTTGAAGGCATGCGTCTCGCCGCCTTCGAAGCCGGCATCCGGCTTCGCGAAGACTGGCTTATTCAAGACGCCGTCGAAGACAGCAGCTATGTACACGGTGCCATTGCACAAATGCAGGAACGCCCGACCGCCTGGTTCTGCGTCAACGACGGCTTCGGCTTTATGATTACGTCCGCTTTGCAGCATCTGGGCGTGAAGGTGCCCCAAGAGGCTTCTGTGGTCAGCTTCGACAACGGGTATCTGTCGCAGGTTTGTACGCCCCCGACCACAACGCTGGATGTGAATCGCAGGTTATTTGCGACATATGCCATTAAGCAGCTTTTCTCCCGCTTGGAGAATCCGGATCAGCCTTATACGGAAATTTTGCTGCCGACGCAGCTGCTGGTCCGGGAATCCACAGCACCGCCTCCAGGAAGAGCAGAGGAAAGATTACTATGAAGCAGCATGTAATCCAGGACGCCTATCGAGTAAACAGGGGCGGCTCCTACGTTCTGCACATTTGACAAGATGCATGCACTCACAAAAAAAGAACAGCCCATCCATTCGGGCTGTTCTTCTCAGGCTGTCGAGCAAACCAAAGTACATTTTTTACCACAGATCCGGTTTTTCCTACGTCAAGGAATAACCGGATTTTCTGTATCAAAAACATGTTTTGGGTATGGTCTTGGGATCCGCGATTGTTCCGGAAGACTACTGGTTGTCCCGGACCGGTGCGGTCCCGGTTCCGACGTAAATCCACTTTTCTGTATCCGGATTAACCTTCACCTTTTCATGCTTTGGATGATCCCCTGGAGGATAGTTCAGGGACTCCATCCGGGTCCGTTCGCCCCCGGATCGTACGTCTTGCGGGGTTGTCCCTGGGTGATTTTTATCACTTTTCCGGCTATCGCAGTGCAGTATACTGTTTCTGACAGTCCAATGACAACGCGGAAGTATGTTGACCTTTACGACAAATAACTCACGAAACGGGGGAGAATCATGAATGACAACGTGACGGAGCCGTCCTTGAGTCATCAGCCGTCCATGTTCTGCTTTCAATGCCAGGAAGCATCCAAAGGAACAGGCTGCACCCTTGTCGGCGTATGCGGCAAACCGCATGACGTGGCGAACCTGCAGGATTTGCTGATTTATCTGCTGAAAGGCATTTCTTTTCTCAGTCTGGATGTCCGGCTGCCGGAAGGGCTTGAACAGCGCGTATCGATGTTTATCATGGACTCCTTGTTTGCAACCATTACGAACGCCAACTTTGACCGCGAGGTTTTTGTAGGGAGAATCCGGGAAGCGATCGCGCTCCGCGGCGAAGTGCGCGCCTATTATAACGAACAATATCCGGAAGGTACGGCGAATCTCCCGGATGCTGCCGTCTGGGAAGCGGATCATGAAACCGCAATGGATGAAAAAGCACGCACGGTTGGCGTCCTCTCGACCCAGAGCGAAGACATCCGCTCGCTGCGCGAATTGATTACGTACGGCTTGAAGGGGATGGCCGCTTATACGTACCACGCGCTTCATCTGGAGAGAAGTGACGGCGAATTGAACCGGTTCATGCGCCGTGCGCTTGCGGCTACGCTGGATGACAGCCTTGAAGTGCAGGAATTGGTCGCTTTGGCGATGGAAGCCGGCAAATACGGCGTAACCGCCATGGCGATGCTTGACGAAGCGAATACTTCCGTTTACGGACATCCGGAAATGACGAGGGTCAATATCGGGGTTCGAAACCGGCCCGGCATTCTCATTAGCGGCCACGACCTGAAGGATTTGGAAGAACTGCTGAAGCAGACGGAAGGAACCGGCGTGGACGTGTACACGCACAGTGAAATGCTGCCTGCCCACTATTATCCGGCATTCAAGAAATATGAGCATTTTGTAGGCAATTACGGCAATGCCTGGTGGAAGCAGAACAGCGAATTTGCAGCCTTTAACGGGCCGATTCTGATGACGACCAACTGTATCATTCCGCCGAAGGACAGCTATAAGGACCGTATTTATACGACGGGCAACACCGGCTTTCCGGGCGTACGCCATATCCCGGAGGGAATGAACGGTGCTGCCAAGGACTTCTCCGCCCTGATCGAGCAAGCGAAAAGCTGCCCGGCCCCAACGGAGCTTGAAACCGGCGAAATCATCGGCGGCTTCGCCCATGCCGCTGTGATGAACGTGGCCGATCAAATCGTCGATGCCGTGAAATCCGGCGCGATCCGCCGGTTCTTCGTCATGGCCGGCTGCGATGGACGGATGAAATCCCGCCATTATTACACCGATTTTGCGGCTCAACTTCCGAAAGATACGGTCATCCTGACCGCAGGCTGTGCCAAATACAAATACAATAAACTGGACTTAGGCGAAATCGGCGGTATTCCGCGGGTTCTGGATGCCGGGCAATGCAATGATTCCTACTCCCTGGTCGTCATTGCATTGAAGCTGAAGGAAGTATTCGGCCTTGAAGATATCAACGATCTGCCGATTTCCTATAACATTGCCTGGTACGAGCAAAAAGCGGTGATCGTGCTGCTTTCCCTGCTGTATCTTGGCGTCAAAAATATCCATCTGGGCCCTACGCTTCCTGCATTCCTGTCGCCTAACGTGGCCAACGTCCTCACGGACAACTTCGGGATCGGCGGCATTACCAATGTGGAAGATGACATGAGCATGTTCCTGGGTGCCTGATTTCAGCATCCAAACCAAAAAGAAGGCACGCAGGAGGATCCTGTTGTCTTCTTTTCTTTTAGACTTTTATCCCAGCACTAACTCAAAACGAGCGAAAATATCTTCTTCATACCACATCGTGAAATTCGTTCCCCATGTGGTGTTCAAGAGTGTAAACGTAAATTTATGGTTGTCTGGATGGTATTTGTTGTTATAGCTTAGATTGTTATTGGTTCCGATTCCCAACAGAGGGGCATCAATAGGTTTAATCTTGATTTTTTTATCGCTGCCATCGTAAATCAACTCTTCAATCATGTGCTGCAGCTTATTTCCGTGACCTACCACTGCAAAAGGTGAAATCACGGTATCCATTTTACGAATCTTCGTTAAATACGGCGAATTCAAACGTGGTGTCATGTCAAAAGAATAAATTTCCGGATAACGAATGGCATCTTTATCCTGTAATAAAACTGCCACTTCAACTTTTTCTCCAAATTGATATTTAACCTTTGCCACTCTTGGAGCACCATACTCCTCCACAGCTCTTTGGCTATATTTTAAAGTGGCAATCATCGAATCATTTTCCTTCACTAACTTCACAACATGTGGTGTGAAATGTTCATTCCATTGAATGCGTTTTTGAATCTCCATTCCTGGCTTTAGGAAGTCAATGGCCCACCAATTATGCTGCAATTCGCGCAAATAGTTGTACCGCAGGTTGTCATAGTCATTTTGCCCGGCAATGATATAGCTCAGCACCCCGAGTTTGTTGTCCTGATCAAAGTAAAGGATTCCATCCTTTTCTAAGTGGTTGATGGAACCATCGCTAGCAAACATCACTTGATACCCGTTGATCGAAATCAATTCTTCCAAACTACATTCAATCCCTTGGTTATCAAAGATATGATATGGAACTTCGATCCGTTTTTTAATGTGATGTTGATCTTCAGGCTCCAAACAAGCGATTGCACGATCAATGTTCTTGCGTTGTTCTTTCCATGAGGACTCATAAAATTTGTACGAACGATCCGTCCACTCATTATAAGTGAATTTCATTTCGCCAACCGTTGCATCTTTAACAATGCCATAAGCGTAGGTTAAATCGGCATCGGTAATCTGGTCTAAACTGCGCGCTCGCTGGAAGTCTTTCTTTTCATAATTCATATAGTCACTAAAATAACGTTTGATATCCATTCCCCAAGTATGCTCTGGAACTAACATCGCATAGAAATTCGCATCATCATTTTCTATTTGGTGATCCAACATATAATTCGTTAAAATCCGGTAATCACGAATGATTTTCGGATCAGACATCGTTCCGTGAATCCAGGTGTCCCCAATCTCCTCTGTAATCACTGGCAGTTGGTCGCGTACTTCCCAAAGCTCATTGGCGAACTGATCCATGGAAGTCATTTCAAGCCCATAGTCTGGATACTCATTTGCCATTTTTGACAAGTAAGCGTTAATTTTCTCTTTTGTTCCTGGACCACTATTATCATGCGTATGCATAAACGCCAGCTTGTTATCCATGCAATCCACTCCGATGACGCCGCCATAGTCGTCCGAATAAGAGACAATGATCTCGCTTTCGCCATGCTTCCATAGAAATGTATCCGGAACTTCCGGAATGGAGCTTGAGCCATTTACACCGATGTGCAGGAATTTAATTCCTTGACGATATAACTCATCGACAATCCCGATCGTATGTCCTGGGACGTCCGTCATTTTTGCGCTTGTTGTTGTGTATCCATAACGAGCATCTAACTTCTTGGAGATGGAAATGATGTAATGTAACGTTTGAGATGTCATCGCTTCAGAGTGAAACGTACACGGGATGGCGTGCCAGCGTATGTAACCTTTCTTTATGGCATCATCTAGCTTTTTACAGGCTTCTTCATCCATGTTTTTGAAGTAATATTCAATGATAAAGCTGCCTATTGTCCAAACAAATTCTTTGCCCTCTTTTCTTAAGTCTTCCGCTAAAGTGATTGCGTTTTGAATGTATTCATAGCAATACTTGTGCAAGACATTTTCTGCCAAATCGGTAAAACCAATGTCCAAATGAGTTTTGTTTACCACATAGATTTTTTTCATCTCTATCATCACGCCTTTCTTAGTCATCATATGTCGTGAATATCTACCGACGAGAACATGAAGTTAGATCGTGTTATCTGATATGATAAACGCCCAAACCATATTATTCTTTGAACTAATGAGACAACATTTTGTATTGTGCGGACATGATGATAAATGAATGATGGTCGTACCGGCGATGTACTCCGCATTATTCTGCGCTGCCCGTTTACTTTAATAAGAAAAACGTCTATCGACGCACCTTCAAAGAAGACAGACCGCGTTTAGAGGAAGTTTTTCTTGCAATATCAGGAAGCCATGGCTCTGGAGTTTATACTTTCTGATATTATAAATAAGGAACAGCTGCCGGCCCGGCATTCTGCTTCCTTATGTTGAATTATCGTTTCCCGTTAGGCATCCTTCGTTAAATTAAATTTGTATTCGGTCAGGCCAGGACGGTGCACATTTAGCAATCCATGAGAAACGAGCATGTTGTTGGATGATAAAATGTAGACATAAAGGAGGCTGCATATGGAACGTGTAATTTTGATGATGAATGTGCGAGAAAACCAGGAGGGAGAGTCAATCGCATGGCAAAGATCGTTTTCGCATTAAACCAGTCTCTGGACGGATTCGTCGACCACGACCACCCGGCATTTCAGCCCGACCCCGTGCTATTCCGTCATTTCATCGACGACGTGCGCGGCCTGGCGGGCTGCCTGTACGGGCGCCGCATGTACGAGACCATGCGGTATTGGGACGGAGACCATTTTGAATGGGATGCGCCGGAACGGGAATACGCAGCGGCTTGGCAAAGCAAACCGAAATGGGTGGTGTCGAGGACGTTAAAGTCCGTCGGTCCGAACACTTCTCTGATCGAGGGCGACCTTGCAGCGGCCATACGTGGGCTGAAGACTCAGCATGAAGGGGAGATTGAAGTGGCCGGGCCGGAGTTGGCGCACAGTCTAACGGAGCTCGGTCTCGTTGATGAGTATCGACTCTATCTCCATCCAGTCGTGCTGGGTCACGGCAAGCCGTTCTTCGCTGGGCCGCGGCCGCCGCTGCGCCTCGTGGCAAGCGATCGAATTGGCGAGAAGGTGATCAGGTTGACCTACGTTCCATGAATACCGAGGAAACATTGCAACCACACCTTTTAGTTCAATTGGGAATTACAAATTCTAAGGCTCCAAAAAACCCTTCTCAACTGCATCATTAACAAGATTTTCAATATAACTCCACAGGATGGTAGAACCATTCTCAATTCTTCTATTTCTTGATAATACTTTCTCTCTTGTGACACCCAACATTTTCCATTGTAGGCCACTAGTTCTATAGTTATGGAGGATCGGCATAAAGCTGTCCATTGCTTGGGCATGCCGCCGGAAGAACGCAATTCCTTATGGAGATTTTTTAAACTTCCGGAAATGCAGAAACGAATTGAGAATTGGGAGGAAATTGCTCAAAAATCCTTGGCCCAATTTCAAAGGACATATGATAGGTATGCAGGGGATTCGTTATTCGAGGAGTTGGTTGAGAAGCTGCAAGCGGTTAGCCCTGATTTTAAACGTATGTGGTCGAATCACGATGTACTGGGGAAAGGCTCCGGATATAGGGAAGTAAACCACCCGTCAATAGGGAAAATGGCATTCCAGCATTGTACTTTTCAGGTTTACGAGTCACCTGATTGAAATTCTTTTTGTATGTACCTTTACAAAAATTCGATACAATTAGGAAATTACAAGTAATTATTAATGAATACCGTAATAATAAGAAGCAATTTCATGAATAAACCAGAGTCGCCGATGAAGCAAAATAGCTTGTGTATCAAGTTCACGGAGCCCGTGGACCATTGCTTCTTCTGGTTATAGTCTAGCCGTCGAGAAGCGTCATCTGTTCTTTCATATAACGCGTGCCGTGAACGACATTCCTGGGGCTGACCTGATCGATTCGTTCGAGATCCTCCTTCATGAGAAGGATATCAGCCGCGGCCGCATTTTCCTCCAGGTACTTGATACGCTTCGTACCCGGACTTAAGGGACATGCACATGGTAATGCCTTCCTTTTACCGCCTCTTGATATGCCTGTGATGTATAGACGCTGCCTTAATCGCGTTGGAGCATGGTACCATTGGTGGAAGGTAGCTGACTCAGCGTATCTAAAAAAATTGCCGTGTCTTGTTTGTCCGCTATACTGTACGCCACAATCTCCCTTTCACCTCCTGTTAAAGATCCAGCCGCTTCAACAGGTCATCTCCCATTTCGATCAACAGCACGATGCCGATGTCCTCAGAATTGCTATTTTTTAATCATGAGTTACTATGTCAGGATCATCTTAAACTCAATAGCTCATCACGGAGTTCGTAATAAGCATCATTCCATCCCATCTTTGCATAAAAGCGTAATCCGATCAATCCATTATAATAGGTTGCACCCATGAACCTCTCTTTAAAATTCGGTATGTCCATGCCTATTTCTTGCTGATAATCTTGGTATATTTGGACCACATCGAGCTTCAAATGTGTTTTGATGTGCCAGTCCAATGTGGCAAGGTCGATCAGAAAATCTCCATATTTGCCGTTGCTATCAATGATCCCGGTTATTCGTTGCCCGTCCGATAAAATGTTGTACTGGTGAAAATCGCCGTGAATAAAAAATCGATGCGGTTCATTGTACGTAGCATAGGCTAACAATCTGTTGTAACATTCATCAAACACGTCTTTCTCCAGACAGGATGTTTCGAACAAGCTGTGCCAACCTTCCCAGAAGCTATCCGCTTGTTCCTCAGCGAAGGTCGCAATAATATGTTCCCTCCAGGAACTATAAGTACCATCACCACTAGCATTTATCGTCCCATATCCTTTGGTTGTTTCTGACTTTACCTGGTTCATTCGCGTTAAAATTTGAACGACCTCCGGAAGCATTCGCTGTTGCTGCTCATAAGAGAAGTCGTTCAGAATCCGTCCCGCGATTTTTTCCGAAATCAGGTAGTTCATTGATTTAAATTTCCCTAGCTCCATGCAGCGGGCAAACGGAACTCCCTGCGAGGATAAAAGGTTTGAAATCAATTTTTCCGTTTCAAAACTCCCGGTTAAATCGCAAAATTTAATGATGTATTCCTGATCCAAACATGCGAAGGAGAATACCGCGCTTATATTCCCGCCTTCCAATGGCGTTATTGCGGTTACATCTGATCGAAAATGCTTGCGCAATACAGCTTGCACTTCGGAAATTTCCACTGTTGGTTTATTATACGCCGCCATCTATTTCATCCTTTTTATCTTCGTCTTTTTTCCTGCACATACAACGTGTATGAAAAGCATAGCATGGAGTTACCGTTAAAATATAGGTAAAGTACAATTATAATGATCTGCCCTTTCGTATAACAAAAAACAGCAGCCAATTACTTGACTGCTGTCATCCTGTCAGCGTAGCAACAGGTTGCGTATCTAAACCACGGGGCAAGAACCATTATTTTAACGAATAATCAAAGGAAACCGAGCTTGGTTTACTTACAACCCTATGAACGATTGAAAATAAACGGGTTGCAAGATCACCTTTAACATTAAGTCTATACCCACCTCGGACCCTATCCACGAAGCCCAGTTCAATGCAATCCACGATTACCTTGTCAAAATTCATGTCCGAGGGCAGCCGGGAGCGAAGGATCGATTCTTCTACTGGAGTGAAATCTGGCTGCAGGTTCTCATTGTTAACCAATAACTCATATAGAACCGTAATCATATCGGCAGGTAAAACATTCATTGGAAATTCTACGGATTCATGCATTGCATCTGTAGCTTCGTTTAAGAAACGCGATGTTGCGATACAAACCAATCTGTCTTTAGCCCACAAACCTAATCCAGTTGGACCTAGCTGGATTTGAGTTAGTGATGGGTGTGATGCCGGTGTCTGCGCATGATGAGATGTAGCAGCAATCACCTCGCCCAAAAAATTAATCTGTTCCTCTTGCGTCGTCTTCCGGAGTTCCATTCTGATTTGAGGTAACATCGCTTGCAAATGGCTGCCTCTTCCGAGCAGGTAGTCTGTAGTGCAGTCAAAAACGTTTGCCAACTCCGTCAAAAGAGAAATATCGGGCAAGGAGTCCCCTTTTTCCCATTTGGAAACCGCTTGTGCGGAAACATTAAGAAGCAGCCCTAATTTTTCTTGGGTCATGCTTTTGCTATGACGCAGCTGACTGATTCTTTCACCAAAACGATTCGCATCCTGTACCATGGTTTACCATACCTCCCTTAATTTATAAATTGATTATATCCGATCTGTATCTTGATGATATCGAGGCGTAATTTTAGAACTTAATCACTGGTTGGAATTCTAAAACGCTGGTTGAAACGGACTGCTGAATGCTCATAATCTGCCCTTCCATACAACAGGTCAACGCAAAAAACTCCATCCCCTAAGGGACGGAGTTGCTCCGCATTCCTTATTTAACTTTCTCCACCCTCATCCATATGCTGCGCAAATTCGTCCAGAAGCGCGCGTACTTCATCGGTAGACTTCGTGCTCATCAATCGATTTCTTAGTTCGCTTG
Source organism: Paenibacillus sp. USDA918EY (assembly GCF_009870825.1). Taxonomy (GTDB): domain Bacteria; phylum Bacillota; class Bacilli; order Paenibacillales; family Paenibacillaceae; genus Paenibacillus_AQ; species Paenibacillus_AQ albilobatus. The sequence goes on from NZ_WTWY01000010.1 coordinate 222,261, forward strand.
CTCCTCTGAACCCTTTGACATAAATCTTGAAAAAGCG
>NZ_WTWY01000048.1 GCF_009870825.1 Paenibacillus sp. USDA918EY
ATACTGGCCGCCAAAACAGCAACCGCAGCCGCAAAAAATTCACCGACTCAGTACACGGAACAGCAGCGTGTTCAGAAACTCGAGTCCTGGAGGACTCCGGAGAATAGCCATCTTATTGACGAAGCTATATCTTCTGGAGAGACTCCGGAGGATGCTGCCTTACGGATTCTTAAAGCAAGTATGGAACAAGAAAAAGCGGTTAGTCAAATGGTCGACTATGCTCATGAAATTATAAATCGCCGCAATGGCCGGCGTTAATTACTAACTTAAAGGGAGAGATTGAATCATGTTAAAGAAAAAAGACTGGAAAGAAATGATACAGGAGTTCAGCGATAAAGTCGATAAACGAGAGAAGTTGATTCAAGGCAAGATTGACGATCTCCAGGAGCAAGCGCAGATTATCGAAACGAAGATCAAGGACAACTCCGGGCGCATGATAGAACTTGAAATGGAAGGAGACACCGGCGGTGTTGCGACAATCAAGAAAGAAAACCGTGATCTGCGGATTGAACTCGAAGGGATCCAGGATGCCATTGAAGGATATAAAAGTCAATTGGGGACTGCCCGGGACTACTACGCAAAAGACTTGGAGAAAATTCGTGCTGCCGTAAATAAGGCCGAAGAAGAGCACATCCAATGGGGAAAAGACACCAGAGCCAAACGAGACGATTTGGAATCGAAAATAGACGAACTCAAACAACAGGTTGAGCAAATAAATAATGAACTTCGGTTTGCTCGAACCATATCTGAAGAGATGGAGTGGGGTTATATTAAGCACATCGATCCGCGGGTTGACTCACTCAAGGATTATGAGAAACAGCATTTCATAAAAAGCTGGATGGCTGGCCATGACACCGAGAGATTCTTCAAAGAAAATTAATGTCGACACAAACACGTAACGTTTGATGATCTATGTCGCAATTATTATGAATCGCACAACTTAAGCCACATTTCGAGGAGTGATGGTTCATGGCTTGGACACCAGAGCAGAAAGACATCTCCCGCAAAAGCTTTCAGCAATGGAAGGCTAAGAACAAGGCTGAACTGAACTACAGACCGGGCCGTCATCATTATTTCAGAGGGAAAAGACGGCATGAGGAGCGAGATTGGGTTAAAACAGCCGTTATTTCTAAGCGTTCGTAGGAGGGGAATCACAATCACGGGTCCTTCTGGCGGTCGAGGTTGCATGCGGGTGCGGACGACCCCGAAATC
>NZ_WTWY01000011.1 GCF_009870825.1 Paenibacillus sp. USDA918EY
ACCACCGAAAAGCCCCGGCCGTGCTCGCCGGCCCTGGAAGCTTCGATGGCCGCGTTCAGCGCCAGCAGATTCGTCTGCGCCGAGATTTCCAGGATCGTGTCGAGAATCGTGCTGATTTCGCCTGCGCTGCTGCTGACCTGGGAAATGGCGTGGGCCGTCTCTTCCGAAGACTGCAGCGTGCTGTTGAATTTGCCGACAAGCTCCTTAACAATGACCATGCCGCGCTGATTCAGCTCACCGGTCCGGCGGGCCAATTCGAGAATTTCCTGTGTCGAAGCGGTCACCTGATCGATGGCTCCGCCCAGCTCTTCGACTTTTTCGGACCCCATCATTACCGTATTCGCTTCGTCGCTAGCGGCGGAGGAGAGCTGGATGATCGATTCGGTAATTTGCGAAGAAGCCTTTTGCGTTTGCTCCATGCTGTCTTTCAGGTCCAATGCCGACCGGGATACGATGTGAGCCGAACCGGAAATTCCGCCGATCATCTCCTGGATATCCTTTTTCATCGTATTGATCGCCCTGAGCATGGCTCCCGTTTCATTGCCTTTTTTCAGCATCGATTCCGGAATTTCGGTCGCCAGGTTGCCGCTGCCGATTTGCTGCAAATATTGCACCGCCGCATTCAGCGGTTTGGCGATTGCTCTCGAAATAAACAACGAAATCGCCATGACGACGACAACGATGACGATCATGACCAGATAAATGATGCGCTGGATCGCTTTCGTGGATTCGGCGATCTCGCTTTTGTCCATCACGGCAATGTATTTCCAATGCGTTTCCGGCGAAACGTAGACGCTGACGGTGTAATTTTTGTCTTTCAGCGAGATATCGAAGTTTTTCCCTGCCATTTTGTCGATATCGGCGAACGCTTTGATGTTCAAATCCTTCAGCGTTTTGAAATTGGTTTCCGGATTTTTCGGATTGGCCAGAATGGTTCCGGCTTCATCCGTTAAAATGACGTAACCGCTCTCCCCGATCTTAATGTTGTTGATCGTTTTGGTCAGCGCCTCCAGGCTGACGTCCACGCCTTGAACGCCGACCACGTTGCCCGCTTTGTCTTTAATGGTCACCGAAGAGCTGACGATCGGCACGTTGCCCGTGAACGAAGCGTACGCGCCCGTACGTTTGACTTGATCCGGATTTTCGACCGCCTGCGTATACCATGCTCTGGTTCTCGGATCGTATTTGTCGTTGGAGGTTCCTTCCGGCCATTGGATGTAGCCTCCGTCTTTTGTTCCCAGATAAATGTAGGAAATGCTCGGATGCGTCTTGGCGTAATTCAAATACAGATTGTATATTTCGGATTCGATCCCGGGTTTTTGCGACGGTGTCATTTGGATCGTTCCGTCTTTGCCAACGGTGTTGATATATGAGGTGATCGAACCGTCGATTTGCTGCACGAGCGGGTTTTTGGCGAAATATTCGACCGATTCGTTTACGGTGCTGAAATACAGGTTCATGGCTCCGCTGACCTGCTTGATTTCCTTTCGGGTGGCGTCGTAGAAATTCTGCTCCATGTCTTTCGTGACCTTGTTGTTGATGGCAAAGCCAAGCGACAAGGTGGACAGCAGGACAAGCGCCACCATCGTAACCAGGAATTGCATTTTTAGATTCCACTGCCATTTCTTTCTCAAGTTGTTTCTCTCCTCCATGTTCAGGAAGCTGCAATTTCGAATCTTGCAGAATCCTTCGTTTTTAAGCATGATTTTTTTCTCTCTCATGGATATATATCGGCAGGAATCATATTTTTGTTAAATTTTGTCGAAATTCTAGTCGGATAATAGGGACTTTTGTCTATTGCTATTCATTATAAGCAGGTAAATAACGATAAATAGGATGGGAGAGAAAGCGTGCTGTAAGAACTACGACCTATCACAAAAAGACATCAGGAGGTAAGACAACGTGAGAACAAAGCTTTTCCAATTCAAAGCGCTGTTGGCTATTTTGCTCGTGGCGGCCCTGCTGCCATGGAATCAAGCCAACGCGGCTTCAGAGAAACCTGCGTTTGATCCGTTTGAAAAAAGCATCGATGAAATCGCAAACGCTTTGGATACGAACCAAATCACATCCGAGGAACTTGTCGAATACTATTTGAAACGCATCGAGGCTTTCGATAAGCAAGGCCCTGCCATCAATTCCATCATTACGGTCAACGATAAAGCCTTGGAGACAGCCAAAAAGCTGGATGCGGAGCGCAAAACGAAAGGGCCGAGAAGCAAGCTTCACGGCATTCCGTTCGTCGTCAAAGACAACTTCGACGTGGTCGGCATGCCGACGACGGCCGGATCCGTAGCGCTGAAAAACGACTACCCGTCCAAAAACGCGTTTACGGTGCAAAAGTTGATCGACGCCGGGGCGATCGTGATCGCCAAAACGAACATGTCCGAGCTTGCCGCATCCTACGGCAGATTGGGATACAGCTCAATGGGCGGCCTGACGCTCAACCCGTACAACCTGAACCGCGACGCTTCCGGTTCCAGCAGCGGCAGCGCTGCGGCGGTAGCGGCAAACTTCGCCGTTTTCGGCCTCGGAACGGATACTTCCGGGTCGGTGCGCGGTCCGGCCAATGTTACCGGACTTGTGGGCATTCGCCCGACGCTTGGACTGACCAGCCGCAGCGGCGTCGTGCCGTCGGCCCTGTCGTTTGACGTGACGGGACCGCTGGCGCGCAGCGTTGAGGATGCCGGCATCGTGCTGAGCGTCATGGCCGGAACGGACAAAAACGACAAGGCGACCCAAACCGCTCATCATTACGTTCGCGATTACGCCAAGTCCCTGGATGCTTCCTCGCTGAAGCATGCCCGTATCGGCGTGGCCACCGATTTCTTCGGTGATAATGCCGAGGTCGATGCCATCGCGAAACAAGCGATCGCCAAAATGCAAAGCATGGGGGCCGTCGCGGTACCGGTATCGTATTCCAGCCAGACGAAATACCTGTGGACGCCGATTCTTGGACCTGTAGGCGATGCGGAATTCAAAACCCAATTCGAAAAATATTTGGGCATGCTGCCTGCCGGCGGGCCGAAAACGCTGCAAGAGGTCATCGACATCAGCGAATCGCCCGAAGTGGCGAATTCGGCTACGCCCGTGAACCCGGGACGGCTTGAAGGCCTCAAAACGGCGCTGGAGAAAGCCGACACGCTGAATTCGAAGGAATACAAAAAAATCGTGCACAAAGAAATTCCGAACACCCGCAAAGAAATCATGGACATCATGAAAAAGAACAAGCTGGATGCGATCGTATTCCCGACCATGTCCTGCCCGGCATCCAACCGGTTCGACAAAGAAGACCCGACCTACGTATGTACGGCATACGACACCTACGCTGCAAGTTATGTCGCGTCGGCAACCGGATTCCCCGAAGTCACCGTACCTGCGGGCACCGTGGAAGCGGGCGTTCCTGTCGGCATCTCGTTCTTTGGACCGGCTTACAGCGAACAAAAGCTGCTCAGCCTGGCTTATTCCTTCGAACAAGCAACGAAAGCAAGAACGGTTCCAAAAAACACGCCGGAACTGCCATAACGAACAAAGCAGCCTGTGCATCCTGTCCGTCTCTCCCGTCCATGAAGCAGGCAGATGCATTGCACAATCTTGATAAACGGAACCATCCAAGCCGTCCCGCAAACAGCGGGGCGGTTTTTCGCGTTTGCGGGGCCGCAAGGACGATTGAAACGGTTGGATTCGGGTAATGAAATGTAATATGCGGATGCCGCGCGGATATCCGGGACGGATCAGGGAATATTAGGCAGTGAAAAGAAACAGCGAGGTGATGATGCATGACAGCACCGGAGCAGCATGTCAAGCTGCATGGATTCAACAACTTGACGAAGTCTTTGGCTTTCAACATGTACGATATCTGCTATACCCGGACCAAGGAGGAGCGGGAAGCGTACCTCGAATATATAGACGAGCAGTATAATGCCGACCGGCTCACCGCTATTTTAAAACAGGTTTCGGACATTATCGGCGCCCATGTGCTGAATATCGCCAAACAGGATTACGTCCCCCAAGGGGCAAGCGTAACGATTCTCGTATCGGAAGGCCCTGTGGTGGAAGTGCCGAAGGAGTCTTACGCGGAATCGCCGGGGCCGCTTCCCGAGTCGGTCGTGATGTCGCTCGACAAAAGCCATATTACGGTCCATACGTACCCGGAATACCACCCGGATGACGGGATCAGCACGTTCCGGGCCGACATCGACGTATCCACCTGCGGGGAAATTTCGCCGCTGAAGGCGCTGAATTATTTGATCCATTCCTTCGACACCGACATTATGACCATCGATTACCGGGTGCGGGGTTTTACGAGAGATATTAAGGGACATAAGCTGTTTATCGACCATGACATCAATTCGATCCAGAACTATATCCCGGATAACGTGAAGGATCTCTACCACATGATTGACGTGAACGTCTACCCCGAGCATATTTTTCATACCAAATGCAAGCTGAGGGAGTTCGATCTGGACAACTACTTGTTCGGATATACGAAGGATGGCCTGAGCGAGCAGCAACAAAAAGAAATCACGGAACGGATCACGCAGGAGATGGATGAAATCTATTACGGCAAAAACATGAGCTGAAACATAATCAAAACATAATGAAAACGCATGAGCTGAGGAAAAGGTTTCCTCGGCTTTTTTTGCGAAATCAGAGGTTTGGGCGCAGAAACTCCAGGCATTTCGCGTCAACGGAAATATAGCTTTAGGCCTTATGCCCAGGGGTTTTGCGAAATGTCATTTGGCCGATTGTTTTTTCATAACATGGAAAATAGGCCGATGTTAACACGGACTCAGGTCTTGTTTTCGGGCTGAGGATGGTTATAATTTCCTGATTTTTTCAAGAAGCTGGATTAATGATAGGGAATCATGTTTAATTTTTAGTAAAAAGGGTCAGAGAGGACTGATCGTTATTTCTCGCTTATTTCGGTCTATCGCTCTTATGCTGATTACGATCGTTTTATTGGGAGGTTGTCAAAGCGTGAACAAGTCGGAAAACAACGGCCAAATGCAAGAGGCCAAAGAGCTCGCCATCCAATATTTCAAGGATGAATACGGCCTGGACGTGGAAATCACGGATCAGGAGAGACTCGCAGAATACATAACGCCCAAAATTACGATGAAAGGCCACGTGAAAGGAAAACCGGAGGAAAGCTTCAACATTTCGGTGGATTATGAAGACAAAAAAACGACCGACTTCGTCATGAGCCCGGAGCTCGAAAAGGCCATCCGCGCCAAAGGGATCGACCCCTTCGCGAAGAAGGATACGGCAAAATAGGACGCTGTGCACGTTCGGATGAAAAGAGGGAGGAGTACGTTTGAGCAAGGGACCTCGGATCACGGATGAAATGTATAAAAAAATGTCGGACCTCGCCTACTCCGATCTGAAAAAAGGGAGCAAGCCGCAGGATCTGCCGGGGTGGGAGGTATTGGAGGACGCGGCCAACGACGATTCTTCGGGTTTTGACGCCGTCACGTTTTACAATCCGGAAACGAAGCAGGCCGTCATCGCTTACCGCGGCACGGAAGGCGGGAGAGGACTGTTCCATTCCGTGCCGGACTATGTGACCGATGTCGGTATCGGCGAGCGCGAGCTGGAGCGGAAAATAGGAAAAAGCTTTGAAGTCAAAATGCCCTGGGACGACAAGGTGCAAAAAATTGAGGACCATTTGGGGATTACCGCAGCCAAAGACTGGATGGGCGGCGCCGGCAAAGCGGTGGATAAATTTTTCAACGGGGACAAACAGCTGTACCAGGCCGAGGATTATGCCAATGAAATGAAGAAAAAACACAAGGACTTGGATTTTTCGCTGACGGGCCATTCGCTTGGCGGGGCCAATGCGCAGTATGCCGCGGCATATACCGGACTTTCGGCCGTCACGTTCAGCGCCCCGTCCGTCATGGGAAGCCTGACGAGCGGCGCCAGACGCAAAGCGGAAAACGGGGAATTCGACTCGCAAATCGTCAACTACGTCCATCCAAGGGATCTTGTCGGCAGCGGCACGATGGGCGGATATGACCGCCATGTCGGGTCGACGTATTACATCGACTCCAACTATGAGGATGCGAATGCCGGCTTCGGCCTTTTCGAAAAGATCGGCAATTCGTTCGGCGGTGCCCATTATCATAGTTTGAAACAGTACCGATTCGATGAAAACGGCAGTCTCGCCAATCCGCTGTATGACGCCGAAACCGGCGAGAAATTGAACGGATCGCCGCGGGCGCCGCTGTCCTTCGGAGAGGCTTTGGGGATCCCGGGAGCCTATTTCGCGCCGATCGAGCTTGCGATGAAAACGGGCATCGCCATGGCCATGGGCGGCATGGGCTCGGGCATGATCCGGGTCACGCCGGAGGAGCTGAAAAGCGTGGCCGAAAAATGGAGCCAAAACGCGCATCAGATCAGCTCGGATATGCAGGCGGTCAGGGCCAAGCTGATGAGATATACCCAGTCAAGCCACAGCCGCAGGCTGCAGCCGATCGTGGCGCAGCTGGACGCTTCGGTCAGCGAGCTGACAAAATGGCATGTCGAGCAGACGACGTTGTTTCTCGATTTCATCAAATCGAAGGCCGAGCAGTTTCATCAGGCCGATGCTTCCGGCCCTCAATTGATGCAATAAGCTTTCGAATCGGAGGGATCACATGAGCGAAATCCTTGTTGAGCTGGGCGACCTGGAGCAGGCCGAGCGGGAACTGAGCTGGCTGCTTGCCCGGATTCAGGCCGACGAGCAGGAAGCCCGAAGCTTGTACGCCAGGCTAAGCGATTGGAACGGGCAATCGGCAAACGTGACGCGCGAATACGTTGAAGCCTTTTTTAACGGTTTGGCCGGCCGGGTACGGTCGATCGAGCAGCAAAAAGCGGAGCTGATCCGTTATATGCAGGTCATGAAACAAACGGATCAGATGAGATGACGTTAAGAGAAGAAACGGCGTCGTATTCCTTCGGGAGTGCGGCGTTTTTTGCAGCATTGACACAATACCGTGATTCCTTGAGGAAACACGGTATTTTCTATTTAACTCTAATAAAAACGAATTCGCCCTTCCTAAGTCCTATCCCCTCTTTTTCGATCGCCATATCCATGTCTGGAAATCCGTTCCATCGTCGCAGTAATTTATGAAGTTTGTGGGATACCCGCTTCGGGGACTTCCATGAATAATGAAAATGAAACGAGGATTGTGCTGATTTTTGCTACAAAAAAATGATCATTTCCTGAAAGGAGCAGACGAATGTCCAGAAAAGTTTTGCGATTATGGATTGCGTTTATGGCCGGGTTGCTGCTGATGGTCGGGCTTTTGCCCGGGTTGGGGCAGGCGGCTGCCGAGGAGGCGCAATCAACCGTCGAATGGTCCAGGGATTACGGAAGCAGCTCCGAAGGACAGGGAGTCATCCCGACTTCCGACGGCGGTTATTTAGCTTTGGGAGGCATTTACGATGCCGACAAGCCGGAAGGATATTCGTATCAAAAGGCCTATGTTCTGAAGCTGGATGCGGAAGGCGAGGTCACATGGGAACGAAAGCTCAAATATCTAACGACGAGGAATGCGGCATACCGGGCCATCGAGACGAAAGACGGCGGATACCTAGTGGCGGGAATAACGGTAACGGAAGGCGAACCGAAGGACCGGCTTTACATGATCAGGCTGGATTCATCGGGCAATGTATTATGGGAAAGGGTACAGAAGGACGACGCTATCCACAGCACCCCGAAATCCGTGGTCGAAACGGATGACGGCAGCTTTTTGATCGCCGGGGAAGGGATGGTCAGTTGGGTCGCTTATGAACAAGGTTATATTTTAAAGGTCGATCCAAACGGCGAAACGCTGTGGTACAATAAATACCGCCTTACAGGTACCGGCGACTTTTTAACCGATCTTATCCCCGCCAATGATGGCGGTTATGTCGCCGTCGGCCACGCAGGCATGGTCGAATACGAATCGAAAGATTTCGATGCGATGCTGATCCTGAAAATTGATGACCAAGGCAAAGTGCTTTGGTCGAAACAATTCGTCGATCCGCGCAGCGGCTGGACGGCCTATTCGATTGTCGGAACAGAGGATGGCGGGTACCTCATTCTAAGCAGGAAATACAGCGGAAACGGCGCAACGCTGCTTACCAAAACGGATCTCGACGGACAGGTGAAATGGGAAAAGACGTTTTTGGACGGCGCGGATTTTTACCGTATCTATAATCGACTGGTGCGGACTAAAGACGGGTACGCCATGCTCGGGAAACATGCGACACGGATCGATTGGAACAGGGATGTGAAATACCAGTACGGTGTGTTGAGAGTCGACGAGAACGGCGATACGATCAGCGAGGAATTATTCAAGGGACCACCGATTGCAAGCGTAGGCATCGCAGCGGCAACCAAGGACGGGGGCTTTATTTTCCCGGGGACCGTTTTGCGGGGAGACGATAGGAAGTTCCAGTTGATGAAGCTGTCGCCTCCGGCGGATCGGCAGCCTGTCGAACGTACGCTGACGGGCATCTCGTTTATGGAAAAAGAAAAGAAATTGAAAACGGGCACTAGCTTCTCGACCGTGCTGCAAGCGGTTTATTCCGACGGAACGAAAAACGACCTGTCCAGCGCCGCGCTGTACATTTCGGGGGACGACAACATCGTGGAAGTCGATGCCTTGGGCCGGATCACGGGGCATGAGCCGGGAAGCACCTATATCGAAGCGAATTATGAAGGTTTTACGGCAATGATGAACGTGACGGTTCTGCCGGAAGATACGGACGAACTTAGTCCCGTACAAGGCGATTTCGGCCTGGATTCGGGCGAATATTCACTTTTGGAAGGTACGACGCTGGACATCAAGGTCACCGTATATGGCTATAACCCGCGAACGGAAACGGATGTCACGAAACTGGCGACGTATAGCAGCGACCGACCGGACATCGCCGAGGTGGACGGGGATGGGAACCTGATCGGCCATAAAGCGGGTAAAACCCGGATCTATGCCAAGTATAAGGGAAGCAGCGTTTATGCCGAAGTGCTGGTCGTGCGCGCGGCCGCGCCAACAGGCGATGGGCAGCCTGAAGAGCCCAACAACGGTGCGGATTCCCCGGAAGAAAGTGACGGATCGGAACAGGAATCGGCACAAAAATGATGGCCGCTGATGTTCTGGGAGAATTTAAAAAGGCCAACCGATTGACGGTTGGTCTTTTTTGAAGATATAAGAACGAATACGTTTCGAAGCGATGCCTTCCTTATATCTCAAGGAAAATTTCCGCTAAGCGCGGTCTGTTTTCTGTGAAAGTACGCCGATAGACGTTTTTCTTTCTAAATGATCCTTTTTCGTATCCAGCCCGAAATCTGATCCGTCAAAACGATGAGCACGATGATGCCGAGCAAAATGATGCCGACCCGGTTCCAGTTCCGCACCTGAAGCGCAAAAATGAGCGGCGTTCCGATGCCGCCTGCGCCGACCAAGCCAAGCGTCGTGGCGGAGCGGACGTTGATCTCGAACCGGTATAGCGAATAAGAGAGAAACTGCGGAATGACCTGGGGCAGGACCGCGTAACGCAGCACCTGCAGCCGGTTGGCGCCCGAGGCGATTAATGCCTCTTGCGGTCCGCGGTCGATGTTTTCGATCGTTTCCGAGTACAGCTTGCCGAGCATGCCGACCGAATGAATGCCAAGCGCAAGGACGCCTGCAAAAGATCCGGGGCCTACCGCCTTGATAAACAGAATCGCAACGATGATCTCCGGAAACACGCGGATGATGCTCAGCACGATTTTGCCGCTGCCGGATACGGCGAGCCTCCGGCTCATGTTCGAAGAAGCCCAGAAGGCAAACGGAATGCAGACCACGGCGGCGACCACCGTGCCGAGAATGGAAATGACCAGCGTGTCGAGCAGCCCCCGCAGCAAATCCTCGCCTTCCGGGATGTAGACGAAAGACCAGTCCGGATGCAAAAATCCTTGCAAAATGGATTTGGATACGGTCCCGGCCGTACTTTGTATCCCTTCAAAATGCACTCCCTGGACGGCCCAATAGTAAACGGCGATAACGATCAGGGCGATCACCGCAAAACGGATCCGGGAGCCAAAAGCGGAACCGGATGTTTGTTCGGGCAAGGCGGAATTCGTTTTTTTCATAGCAGTTTCCTCCGGATGATCGTACTGGCGTAATCGATAACCAGCACGATCGCAAGCGTCAGCAAAATGATGACCGCGGCCCGGTCGTAACGGAACAAACCGAGCGAACGGTCGAGCAGCAGGCCGATCCCCCCGGCCCCGACGAGCCCGAGGACGGCTGCCGCCCGCACGTTGACTTCAAAGGTATAAAGCAAATAAGACATGAAATAAGGCAGCGCCTGCGGAACGACGGCGTACATGATGATCTGCAGCCGGTTTGCGCCTACGGCGGACATCGCTTCAAGCGGTCCGGGGTCGATGGCTTCGATCGCTTCGAAGGTGAGCTTGGCGATGATCCCGAACGAAAAAAACACGAGCGCCAGCATGCCGGCAAACGGCCCGATGCCGAACACCGCTACGAAAATGGCGGCGAACAGCAGGTCGGGAATGGTTCGGATCAGGTTCAGCAGCATGCGCGCCGGAACCGAGACGAATCGGCTGATGCGCAAATTGGATGCGCAGAGCAGCGCTGCCGGAACGGCGAGCAGCCCGCCCAGCGTCGTGCCGAGAATGGCGACCTGAACCGTTTCCATCATCGGCCCCCAGACCGTGGGCAGGTAGCTCCAATCCGGGGGGAACATTTCTTGCAGCAGGCTCCCCATCTGCGGCAAACCTACGATCAGCTGATACGGGGTAACGTCCGTCCGGATCGAACAGGCGACAAGCACGGCGATAAGGACGATCCAACCGGCGATCTGTTTATATTTGCGCGGCGGCAGCATGTCGGGAGCGGCCGGCCGGAGTGAAGCCGGGGGCGCGGGCGTCTTCATGACGCACCTCCCAACAGCTCATCCTGCTGCACGGGACGGCCGTAAATTTCGGCAAAGGCTTCGTCGGTCGCTTCTTCCGGCGTCCCGTCGAACACCACTTCTCCGGCGCGAAGGCCGATGATCCGCGTCGCGTATTCCCGGGCAAGGTCGATGAAATGGAGGTTGATGACCGTGGTGATGTTCATGTCCCGGTTGATCCGCTTCAGGTCTTCCATGACCTGGCGCGTGGTCAGCGGGTCAAGCGAAGCGACGGGTTCGTCCGCCAAAATGACCCGGGCTTCCTGCGCAAGCGCCCGCGCGATCGAGACGCGCTGCTGCTGCCCGCCCGACAGCTGGTCGGAGCGCACGTATGCTTTTTCCCGGATATTGACCCGCTGCAGCGCATCGAGGGACAGCTCCACGTCCTGTTTCGGAAACCAGCCGAGCATGGTGCGGAACGTGGAATGGTAGCCGACCCGTCCGGACAACACGTTGCGGATGACGGTCGAACGTTTGACCAGGTTGAAGCTTTGGAAAATCATGCCGATGTCGCGCCGGATGTGGCGGAGCTGGCTGCCGGAGGCGCGGGTCACCGATTTGCCGTTCACCCGGATGTCTCCCGAGGAAATATCCGTCAGGCGGTTGATGCTCCGCAAAAAGGTGGATTTGCCCGCGCCGGACAGGCCGACGATGACGACAAGCTCTCCTTCGCGGATGGTGAGGTTGATATTGCGGAGCCCAACCGTTCCGTTGGAATAGACCTTCGTTACGTTATCGAATTCGATCATGGCGAACCAACTTTCTGTAATGGTTTCGGACGCGAAAATAGATTAGGGCGTCTGCAAAGGGAAACAACACCGCCACAAACTTCATGGACGGTGCTGCCCAAAAGACAGGTATGAATGTGCCGGGACTTTACGTTACTTGATTTCCTGTCCTACGACTTTTGCGTATTCGCGGACCGGATCGAAATTTTTGTCGTCGCCTGGAGCATAACCTACATGCGTATAGATGTCCTTGATGATTTTGGCGCCTTCCTCGTCCTTGGTGATATCGATGAAAGCTTGGCTGATTTTGTCCCTCCAGCTTTGATCCATGTCGCTGCGGACGCTGACGGTGTCGTTCGGGATTTTGGCGGTGTAATGGAGGACGCGGGTTTTTTCGAATACGTCCGGAACGTCCTTTTTCACCGTATTGCGGGCATCCTGGAATACGGCGACGGCGTCCACCTGATCGTTCAACAGCGCCATGATGGCGGCGTCATGCCCTTTGATCGTTACGCCTTGCACGTCCTTGTCCGGATCGATGCCTTCTTTTTTCAGCTCGGCGGCCGGGAAAACGTAACCTGCGGAGGAAGTGACGTTCTGCCAGCCGATTTTTTTGCCTTTCAAGTCTTTCAGGCTTTGGATCGGGGAATCTTTTTTCACGACGATCATCGCTTTGTAGAAATCGACTTTTTCGGTCGTATCCTCGCCGGTTTCGTCCTTGATGCCGTAGCGCTGCGCCTGAAGCAGAAGGTCGACGGCTTTTTTGTTGTCATGGGCCAGGACGTAAGCGTTCGGCGGCAGGAAACCGACGTCGACCTGTTTGGAAGCCATCGCTTCGACGATGGTGTTATAATCCGGCGATACGGTGACATGAACCGGAATGCCCAGCTTGTCTCCGAGCAGTTTTTCGAGCGGTTTGGTTTTGGCTTCGAGCGTATCGGCATTTTGGGACGGCACGAACTGAACGTTCAGCTCTTTCGGCACGTAGCCGGAAGATGCCGCTTCCGCGGTGCCGGACGCCGCGTCCCCGCTGCCGTTTCCGGCGCTTTTGGAGCCGCATGCGGCAAGGCTGGCTGCAAGCGCCAGCGTCATGCCGATCGCAAGTACTTTTTTAAACATGATGGTCCCCTCCAGAATTTTTTCTATGATCCTGGCCGGCTGGGCCGGCTGACAGGATTGAGCGTAACATAGGCGCGGCGAACAAGGGTTAACGGAAAGGATGACTTTTGTTGAAATTGCGTAAAATATGCGGCCTTTGATGTCCGGTTCGGCTTCAGGCTTGCCGCGTGTTTTTCCCGTATATATGGTAGAAACCCGGAATCACCGATTTTACTCCCGCTTAATATCCGGGCGGTATAATAGGCGTAACCAAGATCGAATGGAGGATCGAAAAGGAGTGGTGAACGTGAATGGCATTCCGAATGCGAAAGAAGGCAGCCTGCGGCCGGACGCCGAGGCGATCCTAAAGCTGCGTATTTTGTCCACGACGGATGTGCACGCTTGTCTGATGGACTACGATTATTACCGGGACCGGAAAGACGCTGCGGTCGGACTGGTCCGGACGGCAACGTTAATTAAAAAGGCAAGGGCGGAGGCTCAAAACTCGCTGCTCGTAGACAACGGGGATTTGATCCAAGGCACGCCGCTCGGCACGTTTGCCGCGCGCGTCGATCCCGATCGCTCCGGGGCGGCGGGAGGCTGGCTTCACCCGGCGATCCGCGCGATGAACGCGATGGGGTATGATGCGGCGACGCTTGGCAACCATGAATTCAATTACGGTCTGGACTACTTGGATCAAGTTATCTCCGGCGCCGCTTTTCCTTACGTCAACGCCAATATATACGTGCATGAAGCGGAGGCCGGAAGGAAGTTTGCCGTCAACCGCTACCGGCCGTACGCGATCGTCACGAAAACCTGTCTGGACAGCACGGGACAACCGCATGATATCCGCATCGGCTTCATCGGTTTTGTACCGCCGCAAATTATGGATTGGGATCAAGGGCATTTGGATGGGAAAGTGCAGGTGAAAGACATGGTTCTGTCCGCGCTTGAGTGGATTCCCCAAATGAAAGAGGAAGGGGCGGACGTCATTGTGGCGCTTGCGCATAGCGGTTTTGACGCCGGCGTGTCCTTGAAGGATCACGACGCCGAAAACGCGGTGCTGCCCCTCAGCCTGGTTCCGGGGATCGATGCCATCGCCTTTTCCCATACGCATCGGACGTTTCCGGCACGGGATTTCGCTTCGCTGGATGCAACCTTTAAAAGGACGGACGGGACGCCGCTGCCGGCCGTCGACTGGCAGGAGGGGACCATCAACGGATTGCCCGCGGTCCAAGCCGGCTATGGCGGATCGATGCTTGGAATCATCGACTTGTCGCTGCGGCGCGTGAACGGAAGATGGCAGGCGGCGGATGGAAGATCGATGATCCGGGAGATTCGCGGCGGGTCGGAAGGAACCGGGCCTGCGGAGCCTGATTCCGAAATTGTCGGGCTTTTGCGGCAAGCGCATCAACAAACGGTGGCTTATGCCAACGCTCCCATCGGACGAACGGAAACGCCTTTGCATACCTATTTTTCCCTCGTGCACGCGGATGCGTCCATCCAACTGCTGAATCATGCCCAAATAGCGCATGCCCGCCGCCGGATCGCTTCGTCCGCGCCGGATCTGGGGCATCTTCCCGTGCTTTCGGCCTCGTCGCCGTTTAAAGCCGGACGGAACGGCCCAAACGATTACGCGGAGATCCCGGCCGGACCGATTGCGATCCGCAGCGCCGCAGAGCTGTATTTGTTCGAAAATACCATCAAAGCGGTCAAAATAAGCGGGGCCGCCTTGAAGGAATGGCTTGAAATGTCGGTCGGCATATATAACCGGATCGATCCGGACGAAACCGGGGAGCAGCCGTTGCTGAACCCGGCGTTTCCCGCCTTCAACTTTGACGTCATCGGCGGCGTCGCCTATCGGGTGAACGTCGCCCGGCCGGCAAAATACGGCCTTGACGGCATGCTGCTGGACCCAAGCGCGGGCCGGATCGAGGACTTGCGGCACGAAGGCCGTCCGGTGGAGCCGGAGCAGCAATTCATCGTGGTGACGAGCAATTACCGGGTCTCGAGCGGTATTGTGCCGGGGCTGCGCGAGGCCGAACTCGTGCTGGATTCCGCCGACGAAAACCGGCAGGCGCTGATCGACTATATTGCGGAACAAGGCTTGCTTAAGGCAAGACCGGAGGAAAACTGGAGTTTCACGCGCGTCGCAAAACCGGTTAACGTCACCTTCACGGCCTCTCCGGAAGCGGCCAAATATACCGGAGATGTTCCGGGTATCTCGTATACGGGGCGGACCGATGCGCGGGGTTACGGCATTTACCGCATCGACCTTGGCGTCAGAGAGGCAGCTGAAGCTGCAGCCGTTTCCGGACGAACGGATGTTTCGCCATAAATTCGCAGAAACCGACAGGCTTTAGCCGCTTTTCATGTTTGCAATAGTGATCATTTCCCAAATCGTTACGAAACGCAGAGGTTCCGGATGTCTCGAGACCTCTGTATTTTTTTGCAAAGATAAGGATTAAGCCGCTTATGCCCCCGTCTTTTCTATTATAAAATCCTACTACCAAACTGCTGGGGGCGATCTTATGAGTGCGGTATAAGATTTTACAGATTCAGCAAATTGCAATAATAAAGGGGTGCTACTTTTAAGGGGATCAAGATTTTGATAAGAAATCGGGGAGGTAGAAGAGGAATGAAAACGGCCAGTCCTTTGAGATTCCGCAGCAGGCAGCTTGCAGGTGCGTTTTTTGCAATGATTTTGATGTTATCCGCCCTGTTCGGCGGCCTGCCGGCGCAAGCGGCGTCACCGGCGCTTACCGTCGCGCAAGCCTTGGCCAAAAACAACAGCGGCGAAACCGCCACGGTTGAAGGGTATATCGTCGGCGAGGTGTACAATTCCAAGCTCCTTTTTTCGGGGTTTCAGGACGATTTGAACGTGCTTATCGCAGATTCTCCCGGTGAAACCAATAAGGACAAGCTGATCGATGTCCAGGTTACCGCGGGCTACCGCCCGCAAATCGGACTCAAAACGAATCCGGGCAACGTAGGCAAAAAGCTTCAAGTTACCGGCACGCTGACGGCATACAGCGGCATGTCCGGCGTAAAAAGTCCGACGGCCATGACCTTAGCGGGCGAGTCCGGCGGCGGGGATCCCGGCAACGGCGGCGGAACGCCGGATCCTTCCGACCCCGGCAGCGAAAATATCGGCGTGCCCACGACCCTTCCCGACGGCTCCGGCAAAAAAGTGCTGTTCGACCAAACCCACGGGCAGACCGCAGGCGCTGCCGATTGGGTTATCGACGGAGCGTTTTCCGATTTTGCGGACGGCCTGAGGGAAGCGCATTTTCAGGTGGACGCGCTCGAAAGAACGCTTCCGATGAATGGGCAATCCTATGACAGCCCGGCCATCACGCTGAATAAACTGAAGCAATACGACGTGTTTATCATCGGGGAGGCCAACATTCCTTTTAAAACTTCCGAACAAGCCGCCATGCTGCAATACGTGAAGGATGGCGGAAGCATCTTCTTCATCTCCGACCATTACAATTCCGACCGGAACCTGAACCGCTGGGATTCCTCCGAGGTCATGAACGGATACCGGCGCGGCGCTTACGGCGATCCGACCAAAGGGATGTCCTCCGCCGAAGCCGCTTCGGGCGCGATGAAGGACGTGACAAGCACGGATTGGCTGGGGCAAAATTTCGGCGTCCGGTTCCGTTATAACTCGATCGGCGACGTGACCAAGACGGATGCGGTCAAATACGACCAATCCTTCGGCATCACGGCAGGCGTCAACGACGTCGAAATGCACAGCGGCTCGACGCTTACGATTCTTGATCCGAAGCGCGTCAAGGGGGTCGTATACCTGCCTCAAAACGTGCCCGGCTGGAACAACGCGGTTGAAAACAGCGACAAGAAAAACTTCCCGACCGGTGGCGTGTACAAAAACGGCGGCAAAGCCGAAGGACCGTTCGCGGCCATCGCCAAGCTGGAAAAAGGCAAAGCGGCGTTTATCGGCGACTCCTCGCCGGTGGAGGATGCGAGCCCGAAATACGTCCGCGAAGATAACGGGGGCAAAAAAACGACTTATGACGGCTTCAAAGGCGAAGCCCAGGACGCCGTGTTCCTCGTTCAAACCGTCAAATGGCTGGCCGTTCACGAGGATTATGAAACGTTCGAAAACCAGGGGATTACGCTGGACGAGCCGACGCCGCTGCTCGGGGCGCTCGAAGAACCGGCGACTTCGGCCGAAATTCCCGGCACGGAGCCTTGGAACACCCCGGCGGCAGGTTATAAATGGTATGATCCTACCACATACAAAGCCGGCTCCTACGGTTCAAGCGGAAGCGGACCGGTCGTGACGATTCCCGATTTGACCACGATCGCCGCCGCAAGAACCGCCGCGGACAACAGCTACGTGACGGTGCAAGGGGTCATTACGTCCGAACCGGGCATGTTCGGGGGATCGGGTTTTTATCTGCAGGACGGAACCGCAGGCATTTACGTCTATCCAAGCAAAGCAACGGGATATCATACAGGCGACAAAATTAAAATTACGGCTCAGAAAACGATCTATAACTCCGAAGCGGAGCTGATGAACGAGGTTCAAATCGCCAAGCTGGACGACCAGGCAGGCATTCCCGCGCCGACCCCTATCGTTCAGGACGCGGTGAATGAGGGCAATCAGGGCCGGCTTATTACCCTGAAAAACGCGACCATACGGAATTACGCAACGGTAACCGGTTCGCTGGAATTCGATCTGGTGAACGGAAGCGTGACCAACCGCGTGCGCGTGGACAGCCGCACGGGGATCAATGCGGATCTGCTGAAGCAGTCGTTTCCGGAAGGGATGAATGTCGACATCACCGGCATTTCGTCCATCTTCAAAAACAATTACCAGCTGAAGCTGCTGAAACTGGAAGATATCCGGCCGGCGGGAGTCGGCCCGGCCAAAGGCAATACGGCAACGATGACGGGCCCGGCATCGGCTTATGCCGGCTCCCCGGTCGAGGTGGCGGTTGGCGTCGGTCAACTGACGTATTCTTTTACCGCCATGGACGTCACGATCCAATTTGATCCGTCCAAAATGACGTTTCAAACGCAAACCGACCAGGAAGGCAATTCCGTTCTCGCTGAAGGAGCCGTCACCCCTTCCAGGGAAGGCTTAAGTCTGCTGGCTGCGGGCATCAAGCCTGAAGCGGGACAAATCCGGCTGCTGCTGGCAACCACCGGCGAAGCGCATGCGGTTAAAGACGACGGCGAGCTGTTTAAGCTGCACGGCAAGCTGAGGGAGGATGCGTCGGGCAGCGCGGATCTGTCGCTGATCGCGTTCACGGCTTCTTCGGACGGCGCTTTGCAGGACATCGACACGGGCGACGCGGCCGTTCATATCCAAGTGGCAACGGCCGATCGCAGCGCGCTTTATGCGGCCATCCAGGATGCGCAAAAACTTGCGGATCAGGCCGTAACGGGAACCGAGCCGGGGCAATACCCGCCTTCGGCCAAATCCGACCTGCTCTCGGCCATTCAAGCGGCCAACGCCGTTTACAATAATGCATCGGCCAGCCAAGAGCAAATCAATGCGGCATTGGCCGCTTTGACAAGCGCCGTCAATGCTTTCAAAAACGCGGTCATTCCGGTGCCGTCCGTTCCTGCGGACAAATCGGCCCTAAACGCGGCGATCGCTTCCGCTCAGAACGTGTATGACCGTGCCGTCGCAGGCGAAAAGGTCGGACAATATCCGGCCGCGGCCAAGTCGGCGCTTCAAACCGCGATACAATCCGCCGTTTCGGTGAAAAACAGCTCCGGGGTTTCCCAGGCACAGGTTGACGCAGCGACGGCGGCGCTCGGCAATGCCGTGGCGGTCTTCAAAACCAAGCTGATCACGCTGGTGCCGGGAACAGGCAAAATTACGGTGCAGGACCTGTCGATTATGGCCAAATATTTCGGCATCAAATCGACGGACGGCAACTGGAGCCGCGTGGCGTCCGCCGACCTTTTCAACGAAGGGGAAATCACGATCCGCGCGCTGGCCGGCGTCGCCCAAATGATTATCGGAGACTGGTACGGCAAATAAACGCAAACGAACGATGAATCAAAAGCAAATCGCAGGGGGCGGCCGTGAGCCGTTTCCTGCGATTTGCAGTCTGAAAGGATGAAGCCCATTGCTGAAACAATTAGCCTCCGTTCTCGGAATCGTGCTCGTCTTCGGTTGGTTTGCGGCACAAACGCCGGCGTCGGCGGACGAGACCGCTCCTTCGGTCTCTTTAAAATCAACGTCCAATGGAAACGAAATCACCGTCGTTGTGACGGGGGAGCATCTCAAAGACTTGTACGCCTATGATTTCACGTTAAAATACGACACGCAGAAGCTCGCATATAAAAGCGCCATCTCAAGCAAAAACGGTTTCTCCGTCGATCCGATCGTCCAAGACGGGAATGTCCGGATCGCGCATACCAAGGTGGGCGGCATTGCCGGAGACAACGGCACGCTCCAGCTGGCCGCCGTCAAATTTGCAAGGCTGCAAAAGGGCAGCGCCGCCATTTCGCTGCATGACGTCAAACTGGTCGATTCCAAGCTGAACGCCGCCGGTACGGCCATCCAAGCCGCCATTTCGGTTAAAGACGAGGCTCCCTCCGGGCAGGTCGCCCTCAAAGACATCGGAGGGCATTGGGCGAAGGCGGCCATTGAACAGGCCGTGCAGCAAGGGTGGGTCACGGGTTACGCGAACGGAACGTTTATGCCGGACAAGGAAGTGACGCGGATCGAGTTTGCGGCCATGCTGATCCGCGCCCTGGGAGCGGACGGCGGCAGACAGCCCGTGACATTTACGGATGCGAAGCAGATTCCCGCTTGGGGGCTGCCTTCCGTGGAAGAGGCGGTAGGCCGGGGAATCATGAACGGTTACGGCGACGGATCGTTCGGGCCGGCCAAAAAGATTACGCGGGCGGAGATGGCCGCCATGGCCGTTCGTTCGCTGCCTTCGGCCGAACCGGCCGGAGGCGGGAAGCCGGCCGCCTTTGCCGACAGCGGACAGATCCCCGCCTGGGCCAAGCCCTACGCCGAGACCGCCGCGCAGAGAGGCATCATGAACGGAAGAAGCGGCGGACAATTTGCGCCCCGTGCGCATGCGACCCGCGCCGAAGCGGTGGTGGTGATTTTGGCATTGCTGCAGCAGAACTAAGGCGTTATTGAAAATATCGATTGAATGGAAAAAATTCTTTATCAAAAGAAGCTTCCGCTAAAGCGAAGATATGTGCTATACTTATGTAAGTAACCATTCGGGTTGCTTTTTCATACGATGACGGAGTATCATGGTATGAACGAACTCAAACCAATACTAAAAAGATGAATATGGATCTTCGGGGTAAGGTGAAATTCCTGACCGGCGGTGAACGTCCTTTGTACCAAAGCGACGTCAAGCCCGCGACTCCTGCTTTTCGACCGTTTTGAAAGGCAGCGACTGACCTGGTGGGATTCCAGGGCCGACGGTAAAGTCCGGATGGGAGAAGATCAATAGAGCAGGTTTGCGCGGAATGTTTTTTCGTTACATTTCGGCAGGCTTATTTGATCAGCCCCCGTTTTGTCGATTTCGGTCGATATGCGGGGGTTTTCCAATGTTGACTCCGTATTCAGGCAAGGGGATTAGGAATATGGAAAACGTAAGCAACAAGTTCAAGCTAAATTCCGCCATGCGCAAGCAGGCGGTCCGTCCGAAAACCGGCTTTTGGCTGGTCGTGCTCGGGGCGGCGTTGTGGGGGGCGGACCCGCTCTTCCGGATCATTTTGCTTCGCGAGCAGATCACGCCGACGCAGATCGTTTTGCTCGAACATATCATCATCGCGCTGTTTGTGGCGCCGATGTTATGGAAACACCGCTCGGAATTGAAGGGGCTCAAGCTGCGGCATATCGGCGCGCTGCTGTTCCTGTCCTGGGGCGGTTCGGCCATTGCGACCATTTTGTTTACGCTGGGGCTGACCCACGGCAATTTGAACGCGGTCTTGCTGCTGCAGAAGCTGCAGCCGATTTTCGCCATCCTTATGGCGCGCGTGCTGCTGAAGGAAAAGCTGCCGAAGAAGTTCGGCTGGCTGCTGATCATGGCGCTGGCAGGCACCTACCTGCTCACCTTCGGGTTTTCGTTCCCATTCGGCCATGTCAACGATTTCGTCAAAGTAGGAAGCCTGCTTTCCCTCGGCGCGGCGGCGTTGTGGGGCGGCTCGACCGTTATGGGACGTTTGATGGTCGGCAAAATGGAGTACGAAACCGTCACTTCGCTTCGTTTCATTTTGGCGCTTCCGCTTTTGATCGTCATCACGATTAATCAAGGAGATCCTTGGCATGTTCCTTCCGGCGCAGGTACATTCGCGGCCGTTACGATCAATCTGCTCGGCCAGGCGCTGCTGCCCGGTTTGTTCAGCCTCATGGTCTATTATAAAGGCCTCACGACGACAAAAGCTTCGGTGGCTACCCTTGCGGAGCTGAGCTTCCCGATGGTGGGCGTGCTCATCAACTGGATTGCGTTTCACGAGCTCGTAAAATTCCACCAAATTTGCGGCTTTGTTCTGATTTGGGCCGTCCTGTTTATCATATCCCGCAGAAGCGCAAAAGAAGCGTAACGTATTTTCAAATGGCCTTCCCTTTAGAATCATCCAAAGCTGTGCCTTAAAAGGCTGCTTCCGGGGCGGATTTTCCGCCCGCGAAAGCGGCCTTTTTTGCGCGTTGAAAGGACTTTTAGGGGCCAAAGATTTCAGTCATGATTTGAACGGTTCGACATACATTTTTATAAGTAAGCGCTTGCAGAATACGTTTTAGAAACGGTCGGTGCAATTCAAGATTCAAGATCCAAGGTGTGAATGTGATGAATGGAGGAATGTTCATGAGGCTGAAATTCGCTTCCAAACCGCTGATCGCACTTTTTATGGCGGCGGTTCTCATCGCAGGCTGCCAAACTGTGCAGCCGCCGTCGGCTTCGGAAACGCCGAAAACGCAGGAAGAAAACAAAACGCCTTCGAACAATCAGACGGAGCCTTCCAAAGAACCCGCGACCGAAACCTCCAAGGGCGACGCCAAAGAAACGCCGCGAAACGAAACGCTGTACATCAACGGCCTGCAGTGGGGAGCGCCGACAAACTTCAACCTGCTGAGCGGCAATCCGGCTTTTCCGATCAATTACGGCAACTCCCGCGAACTCGTGTACGAAACGCTGTTCATGATCAACGAGCTCGACGGCGCGCTTGAGCCGCTGCTTGGGACGAAATACGAATGGAAGGACGACACGCTGCATATCGAGCTGAACAAGGACGCCAAGTGGAGCGACGGCCAGCCGTTTACCTCGGAGGATGTCGTGTATACCTACGAGCTCGGCAAAAAATACGACATCAACTGGAGCAGCTACTGGACGAATATTTCGGAAGTCGCCGCGGACGGCGCAAATGCCGTCAACATCAAACTTAACAAGGATAATCCGAATAAGCTGAGGGTGCTGGACAGCATCGAGCTGATCCCGATGATGCCGAAGCATATTTGGGAAGAGATCGAAAAGAAAGCGGGCAACGACCTGCCCACGATCCGCAAAGAAGTGAATGACAACCCGGTCGGCACGGGGCCGTACAAACTGTACTTCTACAACGATCAAAAAATTACGGTGGTACGGGACGACAATTATTGGGGCAAATCGCTGTTCGGCAAGCTGCCTGCGCCCAAATACATCACGCACGTGATTTACAAGGACAACGCGGCCGGCGATCTGGCGTTCAAGAGCGGGCAGGTGGACGTATCGCAGCAGTTCATACCGCAAGTATGGAACATGTGGAAAAACGGCGCGCCGATCAAAACGTACCTGAAGGACGCTCCGTATTACGTGCCGGGTTCCATGCCGTCCATTTTCTTCAACATGTCGAAAAAAGGGCTCGACAACGCCGACGTCCGCCGCGCGATCGCGATGGCCATCGACTACAAGAAAATATCGGATCTCGCCATGAGCGGATACTCCGCGGCGATGGAGCCTTCCTTGACGCTGAATACCGACGCCGAATCCAAATACGTGGACAAAGACGCGATCAAATCGCTGCAGTGGACGACGGACGTGAAAGCGGCCAACGAGCTGCTCGACAAAATCGGGGCGAAAAAAGGCAAGGACGGCATCCGCGTCTTGAACGGCACCCGTCTCGGTCCATATGACGTGGAGTGTCCGTACGGCTGGTCCGACTGGAATGCCGCGCTGGAAATCGTTGCGCAAAGCGCCAAGGCGATCGGCATCGAAATCCGCACCAAATTCCCTGAAGCTCCGGTATGGACCAACGATTTGCAGACAGGCAAATTCGATATCATCATGAACACGCCTGCCGGCGGCGTCAATCCGAGCCAACCGTGGAACCGGGCGCATGACATCATGTATTCCAAAGGGGTAGCTCCTGCAGGCGAAATGGCGTTCTGGAACTGGGGCCGTTACAAAAACGACAAAGCCGATCAAATCATTGATCAAATCCCGACCGTCTCCGACGAAGCCCAACTGAAATCGCTATATACCGAATTGACCAAAATTTGGCTGACGGATATTCCTTCCGTGCCGCTGATGTATCGCCCATGGGTCTTCCATACCGTCAACGAGTCCGTGTGGAAGGGCTTCCCGGCCGAAGGGGACGGAAGCAACATTCCGCCGCAAATCGCCATGGACGGCGCCGGCATCCGGGCACTGTACCAGATTCATAACTGAGGATCTCATAAGTTCTGATTCAAAGGATGTTCGGCATAACCCGAGCCCATGCATGCAGCCTGCACCAGGCCGGCCTTCCGGCTGCCCTGATGCGGGCTCTCTTTCACCGGCGCATCTTTTTCCATACCGCTGCACAAGCCCGAAGGGGGGAGCTTCGTGAACGCCTATTCGAAATATTTCGTGAAAAAGCTGTTTTGGTACGTGCTGACGCTTGCGATCGCCATTGCGCTGAACTTTTTCCTGCCGCGGATGATCGAGGGCAACCCGGTCAGCATCATCGTGTCGAAAATATCGCAGGGCATGACGGACAGCGACACGATCAAACGCGTCTATGAGACGTTTATGGTCGAATTCGGCATTGACAAGCCGATCTGGATGCAATTTCTCATTTACGTCAAAAAATTGTTTACCGGCGACCTGGGAACTTCCTTCGGGCTGTATCCGAAGAAGGTGACCGATATTTTGGCTTCCGCCGTGCCTTGGACGATCGGACTGCAGCTGCCCGCCATTTTGGTCGGCTGGATCCTTGGCAACATCCTGGGGGCGGTGGCGGCTTACAAAAAAGGCGTCTTCGACAAAGCGATTTTTCCGGTGGCGTTGTTTATCAATTCGATTCCTTTTTTTACGCTCGCCATCATTATGCTGTACTTGTTTGCACTGACCCTGGGATGGTTTCCGCTGTCCGGCGGATATGATTTTCAGATGGTGCCCAGCCTCAGCTTCGAATTCATTGGCTCGGTGCTGCGGCATCATACGCTTCCTTTTCTGTCCATCGTGCTCGTGACGATCGGCGGGCAGGCGATCGGGATGCGCGAAATGTCCATTTACGAGCTGAATGCCGACTACGTGCTGTACGCGAAGCTGCTGGGCATCCGGGATTCGAAAATCGCCAGGTACGTGTTCCGCAACGCCATGCTACCGCAAATTACGGGACTGGCTCTGTCGATCGGGACGATGGTCGGCGGTTCGCTGATTTGCGAGATCGTGTTCAGTTACCCGGGCTTGGGCACCTGGATGTTCACGGCCATCCGCCAGCTGGATTATCCGCTCATCTCCGGCTGCACGCTCCTGATTGCCGTCACCGTGCTTCTGGCCAATTTTACGATCGACATGATTTACGGCCTGATCGATCCGAGAATTAAAGCCGCGCAAATGGAGGAAGAGTGAAAATGAAAAATTCCTTCGCTATTCTCTTCAAATCGCCGAAGTTCATGATCGGTGCCGTGTTGTTTCTGCTTATGCTGGCGCTGGTGTTGATCTACCCGCAAATCAACCGCAAGGATCCGCTGGAGATGATTGCTCTCGCCTTCCAGCCTCCGGACGCCAACCTGTGGCTCGGTTCGGACAACTTCGGACGCGATCTGTTTCTGGAGCTGATGTACGGCATCCAGACTTCCATCCGCGTCGGCCTTATAGCCGGAGTGTTCGCCACCATCATCGGCCTTGTCATCGGCTTGGTCTCCGGTTATATCGGCGGCATGCTCGATAACATTTTGACCGCGCTTACGAACATTTTTATCGTCATTCCGTCCTTTGTAATCCTGATCCTCATTTCGGTCAGCATCAATTCGCGCAGCTCGCTTGTCACGGCGATCATCATCGGCATCACAAGTTGGCCGTGGACCGCGAGGGCGGTCAGGGCGCAAACCACGTCGCTCCGGAACAGGGATCATGTCCATATCGCCAAAATATCCGGCCACAGCACGCCCAAAATCATCGTCTTCGAAATTCTTCCCTACATCGCTTCGTACGTCGTCATGGCGTTTGTGCTGCAAACCGCGTCGGGCATTTTGTCGGAGGCTTCGATCTCCATGCTCGGCCTGGGGCCGTACAACACCATTTCGCTTGGCATCATCATGAACTGGGCGCTCGTGTTCGAGGCGCCGGTGGCCGGGGCGTGGTGGGCGTTTATTCCGGCCGCTTTTGCGATCGCGCTGATCACGTTCTCCCTCTATATGATGAACACGGGCATGGATGAAATTTTTAATCCGAAAATAAGGAGTTAAGGCGTATGAGTACGAACATTTTGGAAGTCAGCGGCCTGAAAACCTATTACAAAACCCGCCTGAAGGAAAAGGTGTTTGCGGTGGACGGCGTCGATTTCGAGCTGGAGGAAGGCAAAACGCTGGGCATCGCGGGCGAGTCGGGCTGCGGAAAATCGACGCTCGCGCTCAGCCTGATGGGCTTTTATTTTCCGCCCTTGCACTACGGCAGCGGCTCCATCCGGATTTCCGGCAGCGACATCATGAAGCTGAGCAAGGAGCAGCTAAGATCCAAGGTGTCCGGCCGCGAAATTGCGTACATCCCGCAGGCGGCGATGAATGCGCTCAATCCGACGCTGCGGATCATCCGGTTTATCGAGGACATCATGAAAGAGCACCGGCCCGAATTGTCCAAAAAGCAGGTATGGGAGCTGGCCGCGGAACGTTTCAAGACGCTCAACCTGCCGGAAAAGGTGCTGAAATCGTATCCGAATGAACTGTCGGGCGGGATGAAGCAGCGGACCGTCATCGCCATCTCCACCATTTTGAATCCGAAGGTGCTCATCGCCGACGAACCGACCTCGGCGCTTGACGTCACCTCGCAAAAAGCGGTCATCAAGCTGCTGAAGGATTTGCTGGACAAAAAATATATCCGGTCGCTCGTTTTTATTACTCATGAGCTGCCGCTGCTGTATCACGTCACGGACGATATCATGGTCATGTATGCGGGCGAAATCGTCGAGCGGGGCACGGCGGAGCAAATGATTTTCGATCCGGTCCATCCATACACGAAAAAATTGATGGGGTCCATCCTCGTTCCGGAGGAAGGCATGAAAGGGCAGAAGCTGGCCGCGATTCCCGGCGCCCCTCCGAATTTGAAGCAGGTGCCCCCAGGCTGCCGGTTTGCGGAGCGCTGCTCTTATGCGCAGGATGTATGCAGAACCGGCAAAGTGCCGATACGCACGAACGGAAGCAACCTGTACCGCTGCCATTTTGATACGGAAACGCTGAAGGAGTGGTATGCGCATGAGCAGTCGTGACCTGTTGATCCGCGGCAAGGGACTGACGAAGGTATTCGGATACGGAAGCCAAAAGACGACCGCCGTCGATGCGGTGGATTTTGATTTTCATAAAGGGGAAATCATTTCGATCGTGGGCGAAAGCGGGAGCGGCAAAACGACGCTGGCCAAAATGATCATGGGCCTGCTGAAAGAGTCCTCCGGGTCCATCGAATATAAGGGGCAGCCCCGCCGTTTGAAGTCCCATGCCGACCGGAAGCGGTACTGGAAAGATATCCAGGCGATTTTTCAGGATCCGTTTTCGTCGTTTAATCTGTTTTACCGGGTGGAAAAATTGCTGCTCGATTGCATCAAACTTCAGGGGCAGAAGCTATCGAAGGAGGAGCGGTACGAAAAAATGCGGGAAGCCTGTTCCTTCGTCAATCTCAAATTCGAGGAGCTGCACAACAAATACCCGTTTGAATTGTCCGGCGGCCAGATGCAGCGGCTCATGATCGCCCGGATTTTCATGCTGCACCCGAAGGTGCTGATCGCCGACGAGCCGACGTCCATGGTGGACGCCTGTTCCCGGTCGACGATTCTCGATATGCTGCTGAAGCTGCGGGACGAAAACGAAATGACGATCATCTTCATTACGCATGATGTGGGGCTGGCTTATTACGTGAGCGATACGATCTACATTATGGAAAAGGGGAAAATCGTCGAAAGCGGCCCGGCCGAGGACATGATCCTCAATCCGCAGCATCCTTACACGCGCCAGCTCATCAACGACGTGCCCAAAATCCGTTCGGCTTGGGATTTAGGATCGTAGGGGAGCAGAGCCCGAACTAAAAAAGGGATGGGGCCGGAAATTTCCGTGCGCCATCCCTTACTGCCGGAGGCTGGGGCAGACTCCGTTTAAATGCTAAAATCAGATCCGAAAATTTCGGAAGCCCCCGCCTCCAATGACTGAACGCGCTCCAAGTAAGCCGTCACCCGGCGGTCGTCTTCAGCGGGATAGGCAAAACCAAGCTTCGACGCCACTTCCCGCGCCGTGCTGCGGAACAGATCCGTCATCGCGAACAACGCGCGCCAGCCATCTTCATAACTGCCTTTCGGGTAGGTGCGAAGGAGTTGATCCCAGCTTGATTCCGGGAGATAGGATTTCAAATACTTCCCATTTTTGCCTGTGCTTACCGAGAATCTGGTAAGGATGCCGGCCTGCCATTCGAGCATCTTGACCAGCATCCCCCGGATGATGTTCAGATGATCCAGCGCATACAATATTTCCTGTCTCCACAAGCCTTTGGCCACATAAGTCGACACCCACCAAAATTCGTTGCAGCAGTCGGCATATAGCTTTGCTGTCGGCTGCCGTACCCGATACTCCTCATCCGTCGGCTCCGCTAACCGGGGAAGACTGCGGTCTTTGTCAAGCAGCACCACGGCCAGCCGGTCGCCTCCGTTCCAGCGGTCTTTTTTCTCGATCGGGCAAAGCGTGAGGTCAATGCGGTTGCCGTCCGTGAACAGCATCAGGTACGCATAATTTCCATCCATCGACGGAGGGATGAGCTTCATCTCTTCCGGCTTTTGCATGATGATCCGGTCACCAAAGACGTTGATCCATTCCGGATCCTGGATAAAAGACTCGATGTCGGTCACCACAAACACGATGTCGTAATCCTGAAAAATATCTCTCGGTGCATTCGGGTTGGTGCGCGAACCGTTCATTCCAACCGCGCGGATGCGCTCGTCGCTTTTGGCTACATTCAATATCAAATCCAACATTTCTCGTTCGGTTCTCATCCGGGTACAGCCTCCCTGTTTATTGTTCATTTGGTGTTGGGTCATGCTCACGCGAAGGCGGTCCGCGAATCCGGATGATCCGGCGGACGACAAGTTGTCGTTACAAGTGGTCAAGCAGCTTCTTCATGATGATCCTCCTCCTTAACGTATGAGTAAATCATCGATAGAACTAAGATGCATGGATCATGACGGGCTGCGTGCCCGCAATGATCGTAAATCACTGACATTTTACCATAAAATGAAGCTCCCAACCGGAAGAAGATCACATTGCAACCTGGAGCACACCCGAAGACAAAAACAAGATTCAAGATTGGAACGCCTGAACGTAGTCGGTAGAGATGCCGGGAATTTATCCCAATGTCTTGGAAACGACAGAGTCTGTGATTCCGCTTTGCCTGAACGTTGGTTAGATTGCAAAACCGGGGCATTCGGGGCAATCAGGTTGGTCGCCGTCTTAATGCAGATCATGAAGTAACGGAGTTTGGAGCTTACAATTTTTAGCACGTTGAGATGCATGTTGGCCTCCCGATAGTTTTCAGCCGGGCGGGAAAGGGTTTACAGCAGTCGAAGTTCTGATTTAAAATAATAATGGTTTTAAATTGTCGACAAGTATACTTGTAATATGAGACGATTCGGGAATGGAAAACGCCATAAGGTTGGAACGGTATTGCACGGATATGATAAAATCCTATTATTATGTTTACGAATCGGGATTGCTTTGACAATCCTTGAAATAGGAGAGTTGATTCATGTTGCAGTATCCTTCTGCCTGGCTGCGGAACGCTTCCCTTGGAGAAACCATTGCGTGCGAGCTTAGGCTTCGAATCATTAACGGAACGATCAAGACCGGCGAGACCATCTCGGAAAATTGGGTGGCTTCCGAGTTCGGTACGAGCCGCTCCCCGGTTCGGGAGGCTTTAAAAACGCTCTCAAGCGAAGGCCTCATTCGGCTTGAGCGGATGGGGGCTGTCGTGGTCGGTTTGGACGTGACGGATGTCGAAGAGCTTTACGACGTTCGTTTTTTGATCGAAACCTTCGTTCAGCAGCGTCTGGCCCGTACGGATGTCACAGATCTGCTTGCCAATCTGCAGCGGATCGTGGACAAGATGGAACTGGCGATGAAGCATAACGATGCCGTGGAATTTTCTTACCAGGACTTATCCTTTCACGAAACGATCATTACGGCGGCGAATCACAACCGGATTTTGCATCTGTGGAAAAGCATCCGGCCGATCGTTATGACCGTCATGCTGCTGACGACCGAGGAGATTTTTTCGAAAGGCGAAAAAAAGCTGCATTCGGTTATCGATAAGCATTATACGATCATGAAGGGATTGGAATCCCGGAAAAGGGACGTGATCGAGCAGGTGGTTGCGGATTATTTCGCGGATTCCAGGAAAACGCTTCACAGCAGCATCCCCGGCCGTTCATCCTGACGTCATAGGCACAAGCCCCTTGCGGACGAGTGCCGTTCAAAGTTGTCGACAAGTATACCAATTTAAATTGAAATGCTGGCAAATGGGCATGATAAATTGAAGGTCATTCATAAATCATCCAGAAAAACCAGGTGAAGAAAGGTAGGTTGTCTTGATGTCCAGTATTTTCGGCATGAGCCATAATTGGACGCTGATCGTTTGGACGCTTGTCGCGATTGCGTTTTTGATCGTATTTATCGCCAAATTCAAGTGGAATCCGTTCGTGACCCTGCTGCTGTCGGCACTGATCCTCGGCTTTTTGACGGGCATGAAACCGCTTGATATCGTGGACTCGGTAACGAAAGGCCTTGGAGGAACGTTAAGCACGATCGCCATCGTTATCGGCCTCGGGACGATGCTCGGCAAGATGATGGCCGAATCCGGCGGGGCCGAACAAATCGCCACGACGCTCGTCAACCGCTTCGGCGAAAAACGCGTGCATTGGGCGATGATGATCGTCGGCTTTATCGTCGGGATTCCGGTATTTTTCGAGGTTGGCGTCATTTTGTTGATTCCGATCGTCTTTACGGTCGCGCGGAAAACGAAAATGTCGCTGCTGCAGATCGGCATTCCGATATTGGCGGGCCTCTCGACCGTGCACGGCCTCGTTCCGCCGCATCCCGCACCGATGATCGCGATTGATGCATATAAAGCGGATTTGGGTAGAACCATATTGTATTCCCTGATTGTCGGACTTCCGTCCGCCATCGTGGCAGGACCTCTTTTCGGCAAGTGGATCGGCAAACGGATCCAGGTCGAGCCGCCGACAAAGCTTGCCGAACAGTTTTCTTCGAGCGGAGACCGCAAGCTGCCCGGCTTCGGCATCACCTTGTTTACGATCCTGCTTCCTGTTATTCTGATGCTGATCGGTTCGATCGCCACCATTATCGATCCGGAAGCGAAACATGGATTCACCGTATTTTGCGAGTTCATCGGGCATGAAGTCATCGCGCTTTTGATCGCGGTTGTCTTTTCCTTCTTTTCGCTCGGTTTCTCGCGCGGTTTTACGAAAGACCAGATTTCCAAATTCACGAGCGAATGTTTGGCTCCGACCGCAACGATCATTCTGATCATCGGCGGGGGCGGCGCGTTCAAGCAGGTGCTGATAAACAGCGGCGTCGGCGACGCCATCGCGCAAATCGCCACTTCGGCGCATATCAACATTATTTTGTTTGCGTGGTTCGTGGCGGCTCTGATCCGCGTGGCGACGGGGTCGGCCACCGTGGCCATGACGACGGCCGCAGGCATCGTCGCCCCGGTGCTGGCGCTGAATCCCGGAGCGAGTCCCGAACTCGTCGCGCTGGCGACGGGCGCAGGTTCCCTCGTGCTGTCCCACGTGAACGACGCCGGTTTCTGGATGGTGAAGGAGTTTTTCAACATGTCCGTACCGCAGACGCTGAAATCATGGACCGTGATGGAAACGCTGCTGTCGGTGGCGGGACTTGCATTCATCCTCGTCATCAGCATCTTTGTATAAGTAAACGCTAGGTTTCATTGATTCAAGAAAGAAGGTTAAAGCATGAGCAATAACATGATGATCGGCATCGATATCGGCACGACGAGCACCAAGGCCGTGATCTTCGAAGAAAACGGCAAGGTCGTGGCCAAAGGCAGCGAAGGATATCCGCTCCATACCCCGACGTCATCGATTGCCGAGCAGGATCCGGACCAGATTTTCGCCGCCGTCATTCATTCGGTGAAGCAGGCGATGGAAAAAAGCGGGGCAGCTCCCGAGCAGATCATGTTCGTATCTTTCAGCTCGGCGATGCACAGCGTGATTCCCGTCGGGACGGACGGCAAACCGCTGATGAACTGCATTACGTGGGCGGATAACCGCAGCGCGGAATGGGCGGAGAAGCTGAAAAAGGAGATGAACGGGCATGAAATCTATTTGCGCACCGGCACCCCGATTCATCCGATGTCGCCGCTGTCGAAGCTGATTTGGCTGCGTCATGACGAACCTGACATCTTCGGCAAAGCGGACAAATTCATTTCGATCAAGGAATATGTTTTCGCGAAGCTGTTCAACCAGTACATCATCGATTATTCGATCGCATCCTCGACAGGGATGTTCAATCTGCAGCAGCTCGATTGGGACAAAGAAGCGCTTGAGCTGGCCGGCGTCAAACCGGACCAGCTTTCCGTTCCCGTTCCGACCACCCATGCGGTTTCGGGGCTGAACCCGGTATACGCACAGGAGATGGGGCTTTTGGCCTCCACTCCTTTTATCGTCGGAGCAAGCGACGGCGTGCTTTCGAACCTCGGCGTCGACGCCACCCAGCCGGGTGTCGTCGCGGCGACGATCGGCACAAGCGGCGCGATCCGCACCGTGGTGGACCGCCCCGTGACCGATCCGAAAGGACGGATTTTCTGCTACGCGTTAACCGACAAAAAGTGGGTGATCGGCGGGCCGGTCAACAACGGCGGCATGCTGTTCCAATGGGTGCGGGATGAGTTCGCGGCATCCGAGGTGGAGACGGCGAAACGCCTCGGCCTCGATTCGTACGACCTGCTGACCCGAATCGCGGAGCAGGTGAATCCGGGCTCGGGCGGGCTGTTGTTCCATCCATACTTAACGGGCGAAAGGGCGCCGCTGTGGAACCCGGACGCGCGCGGTTCTTTTTTCGGGCTGACGATGCATCACCGCAAAGAGCATATGATCCGCGCCGTTCTGGAAGGCGTCATTTTCAACATGTATACGGTGCTGCTGGCGATGGAAGAGATCATCGGACGTCCAACCAAAATCCACGCAACGGGAGGGTTTTCCCGCTCTCCGCTGTGGCGCCAGATGATGGCGGACATTTTCGATCAGGAAGTGGTCATTCCGGAAAGCTACGAAAGCTCCTGCCTAGGGGCGGTCGTTCTTGGCTTGTATGCGCTCGGCAAAACCGATACGCTGGACATCGTTTCCGGCATGATCGGTTCGACCCACCGGCACAAGCCTATAAAAGAAAACGCGCAAATTTATCACCGGCTGCTGCCGATTTTCATTAAAATTTCGCGGAACCTGGAAGAAGAATATAAAGCGATCGCCGACTTCCAGCGGCAAATGTTCTAGTTGGGCCGAAACGGCGAACCCCCGCATGCCTCCTGTCATGCGGGGGTTTTTTCAATAAGAGGGGCAGTGAAAAATGGCATACGCTTCGGGCATCCGGATCCTTTGCAGGAGAATTCGCGCCTATTGAAGCCGGTTTACAGAAAAGCAGGATTTTCATTCCGCTGCAATTTCCGGAAAACATTATAGCTTCTGCGGGCGCATTCCGAGATGGCGATCGGGTGGAAGCCGCTAATATCCGCATACAGCGTATCGTTCAGCGGAGCGGTCCACGCTTCGGGCAGCGCTGCCGCTCCAAGCGATGCGCCAAGAATGGAGCCGACCGTCGCGCCGTTGCAATCCGTATCCCAACCGCCAAGCACGGCGGTCGTGATCCCTTTTTCGAAATCGCCGCCGGAATGGATGAGCGCCGCCGCGCACAAGGCGGCATTATTGTTGGTGTGAACGGGATGATAGCGCTTGAAGGACTCCCATATTTTGCCCGCCAGCTCCAAGGTGTCTTCCGTTTCCTCGGCGATCTTTACCGCCAAGGCCACATCTTCCGCCAGGCGGCAGTTTTTCGGGATTTCGCTTAATCCGATTTGAACGATCCGCTTCACGTCGCTTTCAACGAATGCGGCGGCAATCATGGCCGAGCAAAACATCGCGCCGTAAATGCCGTTTTTCACATGCGAGAAGGAGGCGTCCCGCCAAGCCAGCTCCGCCGCCAGTTCAGGCCGGCCGGCTGCGCCGTAAGCATAACCGTCGACGCGGATCTGGGCGCCGATCCATTCGCGGTAAGGGTTTAAATGGGAGCGGACCCAGGCGATATGATTCTCCCGGTCATCCGGCTGTTCTCCGCCAAGCTGTATGGCAAGGCGGGCAAAATTAAGGTATGCCTGCGCCTCGGCCGTAAACACCTGGCCGAGCGGCAAATACCGGTGCCACAGCTTGCCGACATCCCAGGAATCAAAATCCAGTCCCCGCTGTTCGAGCATAAGCAGCCCAAGCACCGTGTAACGAATATCGTCATCGGTTTCCATGAAACGGATATGGCCGCCGCAGCTGGCCAGGCTGCTCCAGCGGGCGATATCGATGCCGTACTGCGCTTGGGCTGCCGAATCGCTCGGCGTGTAGTGGCGGATCGGCCACTGTCCGGCGCCTTCAAACCACAGCTTGACGTTATGCCATCCCGGTCTGCCGTCCGACCCGCTCATAAAGGCGGGAGCCTCCAGCGGCTTGCCTAGAGCGCACCCGACGGCCCGGCCGAGCCAAGCCCCGTAAAACTTGTCCTGCCACTTGTCTTCGTCCCAATCAACGGCAAGCATGCGCGGACCTGCGGGGCGTTCGCTGCGAATCGATTCCAGGCCGTTCGGCTCGACATATTTAAAATCCGGGCTTTGCACAAGTTTCGCGAGCTCATGATAGACGCCCATCAACCGTGATTCATCGGTACCGGCGGCGTCCAGATGTTCCGTGAAACCTGCGACGTCGCATCCCTCTTCCCGGCGCTGCGTTATTTCCGCCGAGACCAATTCCCGTAATCCATGCCACTTCGTCATGGGCGTGCTCCTCCTCCATTGGCGGTTAGCCAATTCGAAATTTTGCACTCATTATAACTTGCATCCGGAAGTCATGACTTCTCAAATCGTGCAGGCAACCCTCTCATTTTTTGCTTTCCGAAAAGTTTCCGCCCGATTGCCGGTAAGCATTCGGGGACATGCCGACCTTTTCGTTGAAAATCCGGTAAAAGGTTGCCATGCTTTGAAAGCCGCAGTCGAACGCGATCTCGGCGACCGTTTTGTCCGTGCCGGCCAAATCCCGTATGGCCGTCTGAACGCGCAGCAGCGACACATATTCCGAAAAGCGGTAACCCGTCGCTTCCAGGAATGCCCGGCTCACGCGCGAGACGCTCAGCCCGAGTTCATCGGCCAGTTCCTTCAGGCTGATCGGCTCGCGATGGCGCTGCTCAACCAAAGCGGCCAGCGCTTGCGCATGGCGTGCAGACTGAACCATGCCGCTCCGTTCCTCATCCGTAAGCCGGTCGTTATAATGGCGCAGAAGGCGGCCGCATAGCTGAATCAGCGCGCTTTTTGCCATCGCCGGATAGCCCGGGGCTTTCTCCCGCAATTCTTCCGCGACGGCCAGCATCCAGGGGATAAGCTGCCGAGCAAGCGCCGATCCGCCGGGGATATGATTGCAAAAACGCGCGGCACGGTAAGAAAAAGGAAGCAGCAAGCCGGGTTCCTCCTTCAGCAGCAAAGCGGCATCGAAATTAATGAAAAGATAGCGGCTCGGGTCCGCCGGGTCCGCTTGGGCGATGTGCGGTTCCTCGCTATTGACCAGAAACAAATCGCCGGGGCCGGCCTCATACCGTTTATTGCCGAAGAAAAAGAGGCCCTTGCCCGACAAGCAAAGGCCGATTTCGAGGCTTTCATGCACATGGGGCGGCTGCCGGTGCGCCGCGGGCGTCCATTCGAAAGCATTAATGGGGATGGGGTTATCGTACGTGATATGAAGTTTCATGGGGACCTATGCCTCCTGACGGGATCGCTTTCTAGTGAGTACAGAAGCGGGAGGTGCCTTGCCTCCGCCGTTTTAATTTCTTATATGCATTTTGAAGCATTTTCCGTCCAGTCTCAAGCAGCTTGTGATCGATCGAACAGAGAAAACGGCGCATAAGGCGGGGAACCGGCCGCAGGACGTTTTGGCGCTACCGCTGGCTTTATTTGTTTATGGTTCCCGGCATCCTGTATTACCTGATTTACCGCTATGTTCCCATGATGGGCCTCGTCGTCGCTTTTCAGGACTACAACCGAAGGGCATCGCCGGCAGCCCGTGGGTAGGATTGGACAATTTCAGGACGGTGTTCTCCTCTCCGGACTTTCCGGTGCTGATGAAAAACACGCTCCTGCTGAGCGTATACCGCATCGTTTTCAACCTGCTGCCGGATTTGGTTTTGCGCTGATGCTGAACGAAATCCGGGTCAGCTGGTTCAAAAAAACGGTTCAAACGCTGACGTACGGGCCTCATTTCCTTTCCTGGATCATCGTGTACGGTTTGGTGTACACGCCTTTTTTGCGCCGGGTTCGGGGCTTGTCACGACGTTTATGCGCGATATGGGCTGGACGCCCGTCGACGTGTTGACGAATGCCTCCGTATTCCGGCCGATGCTCATTGTAACGGAAATTTGGAAGAGCACCGGTTACGGGGCGATCATTTATTTGGCGGCGCTCGCGAACATCAACCAGGAGCTGTACGAGGCGGCGATCGACGGCGCTGGCCGCTGGCGGCAAATGTGGAACGTTACCCTCCCCGGGGTTCGCGACGTGTTCGAAGTCGGGAATTCTGCCGCCTTTGCCGTCGGCAAGTGGTGGCGAGCGCAGGTTGGCAGGGTCGAAGGCGGAGGCGGAACGGAGCGGAGCGGGAGCTCGACAAGCTGCTGATGGTAACGGAAGTAATCGATGCAAAACATGTGCGTTTTAACTATAAAAACGGCTGGAAGCTCGGAAAAGGGCGAAGCGTCACGTACCGGAAAATCGACCCGGTAACCAAAGCCCATGTCAAAAACATGGTTTTTTACGGGGCCGGATCCACCGAAAGACGGGGTTCCATCCGCTTGCTTACGAATATGCGGTCGGCTGCAACGCGGCTGGCATCGAAGCATTCGGCACCTTCTGGCCGGTCATCATGCGCAGGCACTTACCGAGCGCTGCCGGCTGACCAATCCGACAGAGGTGATCGTCGGCGGCACCGGTTATATGACGCAGCAGATCTATTGCCTGTATGGTCACGTGCGCGACTGTCACGCAAGCAATGCCCGCCGGCACCGGCGAATATGGGTTCATAGGCTCAAGGGAATTGAAGAGCAAAGGCTTCAGCCAAGCGGCTGAGGCCTTTTTTCTTTCCGAGCCTTTCGCTGAAACGGTTGTCCCGCTTTCTCTCGAAATCCCCATGAAAATAGTATATTTCCCGGTCCATCCGCCCGGATCGGCGGTTGACATCCCGGGACGGATGCCGATGATTGACACTAGTAGATTTTGAGAGAACCGTGTTGTTGACCATGGCGAAGCGTGTTTCATACACGTATAAATACAATATCACCACTGCAATCCAATCACTGAAAAAGGAGGGTTGCCGACGGTTTTTAATAGAAAACGAGATTCCATTATTTTCGCAGCAAAGGAGAGTTGTGCACCGGAAATAACATTTTAAAGTTAGAGATGAGGGTTTAACATGCATGATTTAATGGTGATGATTACGGTCTGTTCCTTTCTGTTGACGATCGGTTTCATCTTCTGGCGTCCCCAAGTCAACGAAGCGATCCCGGCAACGATCGGCGCAGTCCTGGTACTGCTCAGCGGCAGCGTGTCCCTGGCGGACCTGGGGCAAATAACGGAAACGATCAGCGGCGCAGCGGTAACGATTATGGCCACCATTGTCATGGCAATCGTTCTCGAGAGCTTTGGGTTCTTCCATTGGGCAACCGAGCTGCTCACAAGGCAGGCCAGGGGCTCGGGGATTCGGCTGTTTTGGCTTACGAACCTGTTCTGTTTTTTGATGACGCTGTTTGTGAACAACGACGGCAGCATCCTGATCACAACCCCCATCCTGCTGATGATGCTCAAAAATATGGGGCTTAAAAACCATCAAAAAATACCGTACTTGATCTCGGGCGCGCTTATCGCGACCGCTTCCAGCGCCCCGATCGGCGTCAGCAACATCGTCAACCTGATCGCGCTCAAAATCGTTCACATGGACTTGTACATGCATACGGCGATGATGTTTATCCCCGCAACGCTTGGCCTCCTCCTGCTTACCGCCATTTTGTTCCTCATCTTTTACCGGACCTTGCCGAAGAAGCTTCCGGCCCAATCGAGCTGGATGCTGGCGCCCGGGCAGCACCCGCTGCAGCAGCCCCTTCAGCAGGAAAACCGCGGTAAATTCATGAGAAATATACTGATTTTCGTTTTCGTCGTAAGAATCAGTTTGTTCGTCGCCTCGTTCATTCATTTTCCGGTATCCTTGATGGCCGTCATCGGATCGGCGTTTCTCCTCGCCTGGCGTTGGTATCGCCTAAAAATTCCGCCTACCGACATGCTCAAAAAAACGCCCTGGTACATTCTCGTTTTTGCCTTCAGTATGTACGTCATTATTTACGGATTGAACAACATCGGTTTGACGGATTGGCTGATCCGGGTGCTGCAGCCGCTTGTATCGGGCAGTCTGCTGTACGCCAGCGTGCTGATGGGCGGTTTGCTCAGCATTTTATCCAACATATTCAACAACCACCCGGCATTGATGGTCGGGACGATGACCCTGACGAATATGGGGCTTGACCCGCTCACCTTAAAAATATCATACCTGGCCAGCGTCATCGGAAGCGATATCGGTTCCCTGCTGCTGCCGATCGGCACGCTCGCAACCTTGATGTGGATGCATATCGTGCGCAAAGGCGGCGTCAAAATCAGCTGGGCCCAATACCTGAAGGTGACCGTCATCGCGATTCCCGTCACCGTCCTGTTTACGTTAATCGTTCTTTCGTACTGGGTCGGCTGGATTTTTTGAAGATATAAAGGGATGGGAACATCGCCGGAACAACGGGACGAAAAAAAGACCCGCGTTTTCAGGCAGGTCCAAGATATAGATGATGGATATAGGATAATTTATGCCGATGAGGCAATTGAAGGTGCAGGTAAATATCCGTCTCAGACATGGAACCATTCGTGACGGAATAGCATGAAACAGGACTTCAGGCGTATCGGTGCCCGAGGTCCTATTTTCGTTTAGAAGGAAAATGATGGATTTTGTCGAATAAGGAGAGTATCGAAAAAAGGAAGGAAGAGTGCAGGATGAATATGAAAAAAAGCGGGCGGCGGTCCTTGCGGGACAAAGGAGCGCCGAAGAGAATCGCACAGCAGGGAACTCATGCAGCAATCGGAACGTTCCGCAAATGGGCGGTCGTTCCATTCGTTGCGGCGGGGCTGCTGCTGGGAACGTGGGCGGCGGAGACCCCGGCATTTGCCGCGCAGGTCCAAGCGGACGGGACGGATCAGGATCAACGCGAGGCCTTGGCATACCTGAACGACGTCCGGGCCAAAGCGGGACTGCAGCCGTTGCAGCTCAGCGGCATGATATCCAAGGCGGCCCGGCTTCATGCGGCGTATTACAACGAGAATCATGACAAAAAGCAGGAAAGCGCCCATAACGAAACCAAAGGGATGCCCGGCTTTACCGGCGCAACCGTTACGGACCGGTTGAAAGCGGCGGGATGGACTTACGGTTCGAAGGGATATTCGACAGGCGAGGTCATGCATTACCGGCAGGCCAGCAGCAAACAGGCGGTCGACGGCTGGCTGGATACCGCCTATCATCGCAAAATCATTCTCAGCCCCAAATACAGGGAGGCCGGTTTCGGTTTGGCGGACGGAACGGCCGTGGCCGATTTTGCCGGTTTTTCGGAGCCTGCTCCGATCCAAGGGGGAATCTCGGTTTATCCCTATGACGGCATGAAAAACGTCGGGGTCGGTTTTTACGGACTTGAATCCCCGAACCCGCTGAACCAATTTAACGTCCAACATTCCGGCTACATCATTTCGGCCACGACGGAAGGGGATATGGATTGGCATGATGCGAAGATCACCGACGAAAGCGGCGGGGACGTGCCATATTACGAAGAGCTTTACGGCGGGGACACGTTGTTCCTGTTTCCCAAGCAAGTTTTGAAAGGCTATCATACATACAAGGTGTCCCTCTCCTACCAGATGAAAGGGTCGTCCGGAAAGCTGCAAAAGACATGGTCGTTTACCACCGGCAAAGGGCATCAGTTGGTCTCCGTCCAATCCCAATATCCGGAGCTTGTTCTGAATGAAGGCGGGGAACTGCAGATTTCGGCGCAGGGGCAATACGACGACGGAGTGACGGAGCCGGTCCAATCCGGAATCGGCTACGCGAGCAGCGATCCGAAAGGGCTCGCCGTTTCGCCGGACGGCCTGTTAAAAGGCATCAAGCCGGGAAATTACACG
The DNA here is from genome assembly GCF_009870825.1 of Paenibacillus sp. USDA918EY. Classification (GTDB taxonomy): domain Bacteria; phylum Bacillota; class Bacilli; order Paenibacillales; family Paenibacillaceae; genus Paenibacillus_AQ; species Paenibacillus_AQ albilobatus. The sequence goes on from NZ_WTWY01000011.1 coordinate 39,734, forward strand.
GTGACGCTGTCTTTAGGGAGCATTCAAAACCGCATCAAAGTCCAAGTGCTGCCCAAGCTGAAGCAGAAGGAATATCCGGGAACCAACCCCGCCACCATGAAGGATATTGCCGGACACCGCAGCCAATCCGCGATCGAATGGGCCCTTCGGTCGGGAGTCATGAGCGGTGCGGACGGCAATTCGTTTCGTCCGGACGCAGCGGTGACCGAGGCCGGGTTCTGGTCGGCGCTGCTTCATATGTACCGAATCGACGATGCGGCGTATGCGCCGGCGAAAAAAGCGCATGGGACGGACGGCGCTTACCAAATCGCGAAGGAACGGAATATTCCGCTGGCCGGAATCGCGAACGTCGCCGCAAGGGAACAGTCCATGACCCGGCAAAAAGCGGCCGAAATCATCGCCGCGATCGACGGGGTGAACTACGCCAACACCTATGCCGTGTGGTACGTCATGGGGATGGGTTACGCGCAGGGCGTCACCGACAGCTCGCTCGAAGGCTTCCAAAGCGAAACGCTGCTTACGCGCGGAGAAACGGCGAAGCTGCTTCAGTACCTGCAGCCCAAGCTGAAGGAGCTTCGCGGGCGTCCTGCGTCGCCCACGCCTGTAAGCGAACTTCCGCCGCTCCCGGCGCGGGAAGTATACGAAAAGCCCGCCCGGCTGGAGAATTTGATGTTTGTCGCGGATTTTCATGCCGATCGCACGCTTTCGCTTGAAGGAAAATTTGCAAGCCATGCGGGAGAGACGCTGAAAATCATGGTGCAGACCGGGGGAACCAAGCCGAAGCAGATTGAGGACCTTCAAGTGACGCTGAACAAGGAAGGCGTTTTTCGCTTGGATTCCGCGGGTCCGTATAACGAGGATGCCTTAAACTTGTATCTGGTCACGCCGGAAGCTTATTATTGGATCGACGTCGCTGCCGGCAGATTTAACGTCAGCCAATACCAACCGTAACAGTTTGCCTGAAGCCGCTCCTGAACAGGAACGGCTTTTTTTGCATGTTTTTCGAAAATTAAAACGGGCTTTACATTTTCAATGTCCTAGTGTACTATCTAACTATAACACTAATACAAAGGAGATGTGAACGTGACGCAATCTCAAAACATACATGAAGAAACCGCCGTGCTTTCGTTAAGAGGCGTGTCCAAAAAAATCGGAGGCAAAAATATCGTCGACCAGCTTTCATTCGACGTGCGAGAAGGGGAGATCGTCGGGCTGCTCGGGCCGAACGGCGCCGGAAAAACGACGACCATCCGGATGATTGCCGGACTGATCCAAATGACCGAGGGCGACGTGTTCGTCCGCGGCAGCAGCATCCGGCACGAATGGAAGAAGGCGATCCGCCATATCGGGGCGATTATCGAAAACCCGGAATTTTATCCTTACATGACGGGTTACGACAATCTGAAGCAATATCAGCGGATGAACGAATGGATCAGCAACGAACGGATCGACGAGGTGGTCCGGCTGGTGGGACTCGAACAGGCGATGAAAAAGAAAGTCAAGGCGTATTCGCTCGGCATGCGCCAGCGCCTCGGCATCGCGCAAGCGCTGCTGCACGAGCCGTCGGTCCTTATCCTGGATGAGCCGACCAACGGCCTCGACCCGGCAGGCATCCGCGAAATGCGCGATTACCTGAAAACGATCGCCCGCGAGGAAGGCATCTCGATCCTGGTCTCCAGCCATTTGCTGCTGGAAATGGAGCAGCTGTGCAGCCGCGTCGTCGTCATTCAGGACGGCAAGCTCGTGACGGTTCGCGCCATCGGCGAAAGCGGAGCATTCGCGGCGGAAGAGAAAAACTTCGTGCGCGTCATGTTCCGGGTCGGGCTTTTCGAGGAAGCGAAGCAAGTGCTGGGAAGCCAGGAGCATGCCGAAATATTGCAGGTAGCGGAGGAGCAGAACGAACTGCTGGTAGCGCTCCGCTACAAGGATATTCCGGATATCGTCACGGCCCTTGGCGCCGCCCGGGTGCCGATCTACCAAATCACGGAGCTGAAGCAGTCGCTGGAAGACGAATTTTTGAAATGGACGGGAGGAAACCGCATTGCTTAGTTTTAACCGGCTTGTCTTAAACGAATGGCTTAAAATGTCCAAAAAACGCAGCTTTTTTATCCCTTACGCGATCATTGCCGTCGCTCTCGTGGCGCTGGCCTGGGCCTTCAATCGCTGGGGAGGGGACATGATCGGCTCCGCATTCGAATATACGGCCATCATGTCGTCGACGAACGGCTTCGGCCAATTTACCGCCATGCTGGCCGTCATCTTTACCGCCGGGCTGGTTGCAAGCGAGCACAGCCTGGGAACGATCAAGTTCCTGATGATCCGCGGGCAAAGCCGCGGGAAAGTGCTCGCTTCGAAATATGCCGCCGCGTTACTCTTTACGTTGTCGCTTTTCGTCTGGCTGATGGCAGTGGGAATTGCTGCCGGCGCCGCGTTTTTCGGAACGGCTGCCTCCGCCGGTTCATGGCAGGATCTGGCGGTCGCCGGCGGAAGCGCGTTCGTCTATAGCGTGGTTTACGTGACGCTGGGCTTTATGATGGGCGTGCTGACCCGTTCCACGGGCGCGGCGATGGGCGTCAGCATGGCCGCGGTCGTGCTCGGCAGCCTGACGATCCCGAAAAGTTTTTACAAGTACGTGCTGTTCCCGAACGCCGATCTGTCGGTGTACAGCAACGGAGGGCATCCGCCGATCGAAGGGATGACGCTTCCTTTTTCCATCGCGGTACTGGCGGTATATATGGTCTTGTTTCTTGGCGCCAGCTTTGTTACGTTTAAGAGACGTGATATAGCCTGATGCGGCAAAGGAGCTAAGCTGACGGCGAAAGGAGTCTGTCCACTTGAGCATCGAATTCGACAACAATTTGCCGATCTATCTTCAGATCATGAACCACATCAAAAGACAGATCGTATCCGGCCTGCTTCAGCCCGGCGATAAAATCCCGTCGGTAAGGGAGCTGGCGGCGGATATGCAAATCAACCCCAACACGATTCAGCGGACGTTCCAGGAACTCGAACGCGAGGAGGTCGTTGAGACGAAACGGGGTCTGGGAAGATATGTGACAAGCGAGGAATCCAAAATTATGGCGATCAAAAAGGAAATGGCCGGAGAACTGCTTCACCAATTTATCCATGGCATGCAGGAGCTGGGGTTCAAAAATCAGGACATCGTGACGATCGTTAAAGAGGCCGTGGCGGCCGCCGAAGACGGTACGGACCGGAAGGAGGGGCATCCGGATGGGCGCACTTCTGAAGGTTGACGGCGTATCGAAAAAATACGGCGGAAAGCAGGTGCTGGACGGCGTCAGCTTCCACATCGGACAGGGCAGGTTGATCGGCCTGCTCGGCTCGAACGGCAGCGGCAAAAGCACATTGATGCAAATCATCGCAGGGCTCACCCCGGCCTCGTCCGGCGACATTTCTGTAATGGGCATACCGACCGGCAGAGAGACGAAAAACCTCATTTCCTACATGCCGGATCGCCCGATGACGGAAAGCTGGATGAAGGTGAGGGATGCCATCGCCTTTTACAACGATTTTTATGCGGATTTCGATATGGAAAAAGCCCGCGAGATGCTCGACTTCATGAAACTGGACGAAAAAAGCGGCGTCAGCATCCTCTCCAAGGGGATGAATGAACGGCTGCAGCTGACGCTGGCCCTCTCCCGGAACGTCAGTCTGTATTTGCTCGATGAGCCGATCGGCGGCGTCGATCCGGTGGCCCGCGGCAAAATTTTGGACGCGATCGTCCGCTTCTACCGCGAAGACAGCAGCCTGATCATTTCCACCCATCTGGTGCGCGACATGGAACGGATTTTTGACGAGGTGATGTTTTTGCAAAACGGCCATATTGTACTGCACGAGGAAGTGGAGCATATCCGCATGAAGCATGGAAAAAGCGTTGACGACATGTTCAAAGAGGTGTTCGGCGAATGATCAAGCTGCTGAAATACGACCTGCGGCGAAACGCGAATTTGCTGCTGGCCGTTTGCGCCGTGCTGATTTTATGCGAACTGGCGATGATCCTGTCGCCCGCGATGCCGGAGGTCAAAATAGCCGTCATCATCGTCGCCAACCTCGCCGCCGCCGTCATTTTCATGATCAACAACCTGAGGGTGTTCGACTACAACATCAAATCGGTAAGCCGCAGGCTTCTGCCGGTAAACACCCTCTCTTACGTTTGGGCGTCCCTCATCTACGGCATCCTGAATACGTTGTCTCTAATCGTGATCGGCGGCGGGGCGGGGCTATATTTTTTCCGCCGTTACGATATGCTCATTTTGGGGAATGCTCTCCAGCTGCCTGCATACGTGTGGCTTGGTTTGGCGCTGGAGGCCGTTTTTACGACCGTTTACGGATTTTTATTGTTTTACGTGGTGATTGCGCTGGCCCGCAGCATCACGAAAAAAGGCGCGTTTTGGGTCGGCTTGCTGTTATTTCTGGTCCTGTCGGCCGCCGTTGACTGGTTGGAGAATCTGATGTTCCGCGAGGATTCCACCCAGGCATTTAAGGTTGCGACCTTTCATTACGAAAGCTCTACCGGCATTATTGCGCGTGATCCGTTGACGGCCGCTGAAGGCTGGAGATGGTTCGGATCGTTCGGCTTCGAGCTGCTGCTTAGCATCGCGTTTCTGTTCGTCATCAAGTGGTGCGTGGAAAAACGCATCGAAGCAAGATAAAATAAACCGGAGCCTGCGTGGTTTTTTCGCGCGGGCTTTTTTTGCGTGAAAGGGTACCGGCTTAAGCTTGTTGGGGATGATTGCGCCGCTTGCCAACCGCGTTTCCGAGCGGGTACAATAAGATTGACATTTAGGCGGAATTCGCTTTCATCCAAGCCGGATGATGATATTCCGGACGAGCCGTTTTTTGAAAACGTTCGCGCAAAACGGGAAGGGGAGAAAACATGCCGGGCATGCAGGAAATGGGGAAAACGCTGCTGAACATCCGCAGCCATATGAACGGGTTGACCAAAACCGAGCAGAAGGTTGCGCAGTATATTTTGGAGAACGCCCAGGATTTGATCTACGATTCGGTGACGGAGCTGGCGGAGAAGGCGGATGTCGGCGAGACGACGGTGCTGCGTTTTTGCCGGAAGATGAAATTCCAAGGGTTCCAGGACTTCAAGCTGTCGCTCGCCCAGGATTTGGTCAAACCGACCGATCATATTCACGAAGAAATCGCCGAAGACGACGACCCGTTGACGCTCAGCCAGAAAATCATCAGCACGCATCTGCGCACGCTGGAGCAGACGAGGGAGCTCGTCGCCGAAGAGCAGCTGACCCTCGCCATCGACGCGCTGGCGCAAGCGGGGAACATTCACTTTTTCGGCGTGGGATCGTCGGGGCTGACGGCGGCGCAGGGAGCGCACAGCTTTGCGAGAATCGGGAAAAACAGTCTTGCAAGCAGCGATACCCATTTTCAGGCGATGCAGGCATCGCTCATGAACAAAGGCGACGTCGCCGTAGGTTTGTCCATTTCGGGCAGCACCAAGGACACGATCGATAACCTGAACATCGCCAAAAAAGCGGGGGCCCGCGTCATCGCCATCACCAGCAACGCCCGTTCGCCGATCACCAAAATCGCGGATATCGTGCTGATCGTCGTCGGCAGGGAAAATCCGCTGCAGGGAAGCTCGCTTGCGGCCAAAATATCGCAGCTTGCCGTCATCGACATTTTGAATGTCGCCGTATCGTTAAAAATGAAAGACGAAGCGATCAAATACCGGGAAATCACCGCCAAGGCGACCTCGGACAAGCTGTATTAATCGAATGTTCACGGCGAGGTTTTAACGCTCATCCGGAATGAGCCGGGCGGCGGGAAGGCAGGCATAAAAAACACGGCTGTTCCACCGTAGCTCGAGTCTACTTGCGGAACAGCCGTTTTTGATTGATTTCGAATTTCGGCCACGCATATCATAACGCGGTTCAGTCTACCCGGACTAAGGCGTATACTCGGATACCGCTTCCAGCAGCCGACGGTAAGCCTGGTCAAAAGCGGAAGGGTCCGTGTTTACTTCCGTAAAGCTGTTCATGCAGACCGATAGGATGTCTTCGGCGAGTTCCGGGCGATGGTCCCGAAGATCGCGCAGCAGCTCATAATCCTCCACGCCGGCGCGCATCGCTTCCAGCCTCATGCTGAGAAGCGGGCCGTCGGGACCGGGATATACGATATGGGTGTCTCCGGCCGGTACCCGCCGATCGTGAACGTCCGGAGCAAGCAGCGGATTCGTCAGCTCGAACGGGTCTTGATTTTTAAAATAATAATTGAATCCCCAGTGCAAATATCCATCCAGCCCGTACTTGAAATTGCCCCAATGCAGGTAACGCGTCTTCAGAAGAGGGAAGTCGAGGAAACGGTTCAAATAATCGCCTCCCGGATTCCAGCACGTGTAGAACCATAACGTGTCCCCGCATTTCCGGTAACCTTCGTAGTCTTCCTGATGAAGTTCATATTCCTTGTTCGTCGGCACCCATATATCGACGGCTCCCGCAACGCCCGTATTGATCACGGCATCGATAAGCGGCACGCCAGGAAGCCATTTGCGCACGATGCCCGACAATATGCGGTAATCCGCCGCCGAAGGCTCGATCGGCTCATCCGCGACGTGCTGAACCAATAACGAAAGCCAGCCTTTGCTTTCAAGCCACTCCCGCCATGCCTTCAAATATTGGGACAAAAAAACGTAGCCTTCCCTTGACGTCGCCTGAACGCTGGGATCCGCATTCAAGACGAAGGTCGGATCTTCCCAGTTCAGGCGATTCGCCACATGGCCGCCTTCAATATGGGTGAATCCAAGCTTGAGAAACAGGGTGATCAGACGTTCCGCTTTCGAAAAGTCAAAGGTATAACGTCCTTCCCCATGCGGCTTGACGTCGACAAACGAGCCGTTCACGAGAAAGTGGGTTTGCCGGCAGCGCCTCATCGCCAGCCCATACTGCTCAAGCATCGACCAGAAGGCTTCGGACCATGGCTCCAGTCCGTACCGCTCGGCGATGTTGCGCGTAGAAAACCAGTTGGTCACATGAAGCCGCCCTTGTTCAGGAATAATCGCCTTGAACACCTCGATTTGAACGGGGATGATACAGGTCTGATTGTCGGCTGCAAGGATGATGTCACCGCCGAAAATACCCGGGGCGGCTTGTGCCGGAATATGCCAGCATAAATAGTAGGCTTCGGTGGAGCTGCCGGCGGAACATTGCCGCCCGACCGGAAGCAGCGCGTCATATACGCGGAACGGGGCTTGGCGCGTGACGTACGGAGGGGCCGGCGTTCCAGCGGGTACGGTCGATACATCGACATCGGTATTTTCGTTCACTTGGACATCGATGAGCCGATAGATCCGCAATTCAGGTTCGCAGGGGGGACGTTCTTCGGGCCAACTCCGCCCGCGAAACGTCCAGGTCAGCTCTGCCTGGGGCGGAAGATCGTTGAAAAGGACTTGACACCCTGCATACGAGCCGCGGACGCCCGCGATCCGAATCCGGAGCTCGCGTTCCGGCGGATCGGCAATGGTTTGATCGGGATATACCCATTCGTTTGCGCTAAAAACTTGGAATTTCAAGCACTATCACCTCTTGCTTAAGGTCGTTCGAGCCGCCCGGACCGAACGTCATTCCTTTTGATTTTTCGCTTCCGTAATCTTGACTGCGGACTCTTCCTTCAGTTGGCGCAGGAACGATGCGATGTCCATATCCGATCGGGAAAACTTTAGCATGGATCCTCCAATGTCGACGTACTGGTCCCAGGAACTGATTTTTGCCGGAGGCAGAGCCGGCGGGACCTCGTAAAACGCCGCCACATTTTTCCCTTTGAACACCTCCACGTCTTCGCCGAAGTGGCTGATCACGTCTTTGTTATTGAACAGCGGCGGCGCATCCCCGATTTTGGCAAGCTCGGTTTGATGCTCAGGGGACAGGTAGGCCATCAGCACTTTGAAGGCCGCATCCTTATGCTCGCTGTATTTGTTAATGACAAGGAGGTTGCTTCCGGCCGGCGGAGCGGACTCTTCCCCGTCTCCCCATACGGGCAGCGGAGCCGCTTCCATGTTGGCTGCCACTTCGGGATCCCCGACGCCCCAACGTAAATATTCGATCCAGGATACGATCATCCCTACGTTTTTTTTCGGAAATTCATAATCCTTGCGGGCTTCCGGGTCTTCGTTCACGATGCCGGGAATGCTGTAAATTTTTTTCATCAGCTCCAGGTATCGCGTCACGGCCGGTTCTTTGTCGATGAGGACTTCGCCCGTATCCGGGTCCGTCAAGTTGACGGCAAGCTGGGACAACGGTACGGTGACTTCGCCTGAGGCGAGTCCGGGCCCCATTTCCAGCCCGCGGTATTGAACTCCGTCGCGTTCCGCGGTCATCTGCTTCGCAAGCTCGGCGACCTCATCCCAGGTTAAACGTTCCGCAGGATATTCGATGCCGAATTTATCGAACACGTCTTTGTTATACCAAATTCCGTACGGGCTGTATTGGATGGGAAACCCGAGAATCCTTCCTTTTCCCGTTCGATCCATCGAGCGGATGGAGGCCAGGAGCGAAGGATCCAGCGTATCCAGGTCAAACTGATGTTTTTGAATCAGGTCATCCAGCGGCTCGATCATATCAAGCTCGTATAAGGCGTCCAGTCCCCAGTTCGCAAAAATGATGTCCGGTACGATTTTTTGGGCGTTCAGCTCCTGAAGCGGGTCCATCTGGGCCTGGGAATCGACAAGCTCGATCGTGACGTTCGGAAGCAGCTTCTCAATGCCGCGGTACCGCAGCTCGAAGTTATCGGCCCCCCATGGATACAAAATTTTGACGGTAACCGGTTCGCCGTTCGTTTTTTCATCCGGATCCGTTTGGCTTGGCGCCGATGCGGCATCGTCTTTCGGAGCGGTTTCTTGGGGAGCGGAGGCGCTTCCCGGAGAACTTGGAGAAGAGCAGCCGGAGACGATGATCGTCAAGAGCAGGAAAACGGCGAGCAGCATGCGTTGACAGCGTTTTCTTTGATTCATAAAGGCAACCCCTTTCTGAATTCAATTCGTACGGCCTTGGGTTCGGCGACAACTTCATTATAGGGAGGGGGATGTTAATTTAGTGTTAAATCGAGCGGCGTAACATCGGTGGGCATTATAATGACAAATGGAACAAGCGGCTTTGGAAACGCGGCGTACCGGGAGATGACTGTACAGGTTGCGGACCGTCTGTTATGGGGTATATGATGACCGTAAGCCGCTATAAAAAGCTTCCGTCCAAATCCAACTTCGATAAGTTCCGCAAATAAGAGAACCCAAAAGCGAGGTGAACGCGATGCCGGAAATACCGGATCATCTGGATTACGGTTTGTCGATATTGTTTATAGGCTTTAATCCGAGCCTGCAGTCCGGAGAAACCGGGCATCATTACGCCAATCCGCGCAACAACTTTTACCGGATCCTGTACCGGGCGGGGCTGACCCCCCGGCTGTATGAAGCTTCCGAAGACCAGGACCTGCTGAGGCTCGGGTACGGATTCACCAATATCGTCGCGCGTCCGACGCGGGGAATTGACGATATCGACCGAGGCGAATATGCGGAGGGGAGAAAAATCCTTCATGCGAAGCTGCTGGAGTACCGCCCAAAGGTGGCCTGTTTTGTCGGCAAAGGCGTCTATACCCAGTTCAGCCAAAAAAGCAAAGCGGACTGGGGATTTCAGCCGGACCCGGTCATCCCGGAAATCCATGAATTTGTCGCCCCGTCGTCAAGCGGCCTGGTGCGGATGCCGATGGAGGAGATCGTGGCGATTTATCGCCGGCTGGCGGAGCATATCGCGGAGCATGGGAGTTAAAGCATATAAGGTACAAGCACTCAAGCTCTCATTAACGGTAGATGCAGAACCAGATGCTGAAAAACACGGTCCATATATGCAAAAAAACTGCCCCTTACCTTAAGGGACAGTTTTTTTGCTTTCATTGGATGATCAGTAACCCCAGATCATCGCAAAGAGCGTACCGAAAATCGTAACGACGCCGACGAAAACCGCATAAGCGATGTTGAGGTAAAGCGTCTTCTTCGAGTCTGTTTCACCAATGTGCATGAACAGGACCAGCTGCAGCGACGCCTGAATGAGAGCGCTGATGATCAGAATGACCATGGCAGCCGCGAACGTCAGATCCCAGTAAATCACGCCGAGTGCCACAAGCGAAAGGACCAGCGAGAAGATGTATCCCATCACGTGACGTATCGGGAACAATCGTGCCATATTACATCAATCCTTTCATGTAGACAAAGCTGAAAATGAAGATCCAGACGACGTCAAGGAAGTGCCAGTACAGCGAGAAGATGAACGATTTGTTCGCCGTCTCCGGCGTAAAGCCTTGACGGCCCACTTGAATCAGGATGCCTGCGCCCCATAGAATACCCATGGTCACGTGCAGACCGTGCGTGCCAAGCAGGACGAACAAGCTGGACAGGAAAGCGCTCGTTTGCAATGTCGCGCCTTCATGCACGTAATTGACGAATTCCGTAATCTCGATGCCGAGGAAGCCGAGGCCCATCAGCAGCGTGACGATGAAGAAAATCATCATCGGTTTTTTCAGTCCAAGGCGCATGGCATGAATGCCAAGGCCGCAGGTAAAACTGCTTGTGAGCAGCAGGAACGTTTCCCAGATGACCCCGCCGACCTCGAAAAGCTCTTTGCCGGTCGGGCCGCTGCCCGTACGGTTCCAAAGCGTGAAGTACACGGCGAACAACGTAGAGAACAAGGCAATCTCTGCTCCAAGGAAGAGCCAGAATCCGAAGATTTTGTTGCTGTTCTCCTCGGTTCTGTACTCCAGCGGCAGTGTGTCATTTATTTTCATACGGTATCACCCCGCAGTTTCTGTTCGGTAGCGGCGATTTCCTTCGGTGAAATATGATAGCCGTGGTCGCGTTCGAAGGAACGAACGGCCAGCATGACTACCACGCCGATGCCCGCGATGATCGCAGGGATGAACCAGCTGAACACGAGGAAAAAGCCAAGGAAAAACATAATTACGCCGAGAATAAACGGTTGCCCGCTGTTGTTTGGCATATGAATCTCTTCGTAAGGTCCTTCTTCGTAAAGCGGAACGTTATGCTTTTTGGCATGCCAGAAAGCATCTTCGCCTTTCACGACAGGCACTTTTGCAAAGTTGTAAACCGGAACCGGACTTGGCGTGCTCCATTCCAGCGTACGTGCATCCCATGGATCTCCGCCTTCGTTGCGCGGGCTGTGGCGGAAGCTGTAGAAGAAGTTGTAGCACAGCACCACAAAGCCGACCGCAAGAATAAGGGCGCCGATGGTCGCGATCATGTTCAGCGGACCGAAGCCGGTGCTTGCCGAATAGGTGTACATCCGGCGCGTCATGCCGTTAAGTCCAAGGAAGAACAGCGGCATGAAGGCAACGTTGAAGCCGACGATGATCAGCCAGAAGGCCGTTTTAGCCAGCCGTTCGTTCAGGCGGAAGCCGAACATTTTAGGGAACCAGTAGTGCATGCCGGCCAGCACCCCGAATACCGTACCCGGAATGAGCACGTAGTGGAAGTGGGCAACCAGGAACATCGTATTGTGGTACTGATAGTCGGCGCTTGCCATCGCAAGCATGACGCCGGTTACGCCGCCGATCGTAAAGATCGGGATAAAGCCCATCGCGTACATCATCGGAGACGTAAACGAAATTTTGCCTTTGCGAAGCGTAAACAGCCAGTTGAATATTTTCACCCCGGTCGGAACCGCGATCGCCATCGTCGTGATGGAGAAGAAGCCGTTGACCATAGCGCCTTGACCCATCGTATAGAAGTGGTGGGCCCAGACGAGGAAGGACAGAACCGAGATGGCAACCATACTGATAACCATCGATTTGTAGCCGTACAAATTCTTTTTGGAGAATGTCGAAATAACATCGCTGAATATGCCGAAAGCAGGCAAAATAACGATATATACTTCAGGGTGTCCCCACACCCAGAACAGGTTGGCCCAGAGCATATCCATACCGCCGTTGGCCATCGTAAAGAATTGGCTGCCGAAGATGCGGTCGAACATCATCAGGGCAAGCGCTACGGTGAGCACCGGGAAAGCAAACAAAATAATGACGTTCGTAATGAGCACCGACCAGGTGAACATCGGCATACGCATCAGTTTCATGCCCGGGGCGCGCATTTTCAGGATCGTCACGATGAAGTTGACGCCGGTCATCAGCGTACCGATACCGGATATTTGCAGCGCCAGCGAGTAGTAGTTGTTGCCTACCGTCGGGCTGAATTCGTTGCTTGCAAGCGGGAAGTATGCGGACCAGCCGGCATCCGGCGATCCCCCGATCACAAACGAAATGTTGAACAGCATCGCTCCCATAAAGAACATCCAGAAGCTGACGGCGTTGAGTCTAGGGAAAGCGACGTCACGGGCGCCGATTTGCAGCGGAACGACGACGTTCATCATCCCGATGACAAACGGCATCGCCATGAACAGAATCATGATAACCCCGTGGGTCGTAAATATTTCATTGTAGTGCTGCGCATCCAAAAATTTGGAGTCCGGCGTCGCGAGCTGGGCCCGCATCAACAAAGCGTCGACGCCGCCGCGGAACAGCATGATCAGCGCGGACAAAATATACATGATGCCGATTTTTTTGTGGTCCACCGTGGTGAGCCACTCACGCCACAGATATCCCCATTTTTTGAAATAGGTCAATCCGATCAAGATGGCGAGCGATACGAGCACGATACTGACATCGGCCGCGTAAATCATCGGCTCGCCGGTAACAAAAAATTCGTCCCATTTCATGCAGTTTTTTCTCCTTTCTCCATGATGTTAATGTCCTTGTTCCATGGAAGAATGATCGTTCATGTCTTTCATGTCACCCATGTCCTGCATATGATCTGTGGAATCCGTGCCGGATTCCTTGCCGTCTTTCGAATTGTCCCCGCCATGCCCGTGTTCGGACATGTTCATGTCGGACATATCCATAGGCGCCGGCGAGAAGCTCAAATGCGTGGAGCTGTAAGATTTGCGTCCGACGAAGTCGGTATGCAATACGGTGTTGAATTCCTGCTCGGTCAACTTCGGAGCCGTTTGTTGCACATCTTTGACCCATTTCGTGTAATCGGCAGGAGATTGGGCAAGCACCTCGAATTCCATTTGGGCGAAACCTTTACCGGAGAAGTTCGAGTTTTTACCCATGTACGAACCTTCATGTTCGGCGACGAGATTCAGCTTGGTGATCATGTCGCTCATCGCGTATTTCTGTCCGCCGAGCTGCGGAACCCAGAAACTTGAAATCGGACCGTATGAGTAGAGACGGAACTCGACCGGACGGTTCGTAGGAATGTTGACGTAGTTCACCGTTTCGATGCCTTCTTCCGGATAGCTGAAATGCCATTTCCAGTTGGAGGAGGCGGCGTAGATGACAAGCGGCTTTTGATCCTCATAGCCGGCAGGCACCTTTTCTACGGCATAAGTCGTACGCACGGTAACGACAGACAAAATGGCTACGATAATGATCGGGATGGCGGTCCAGATGAATTCGAGCCATTTGCTTCCTTCCATATGAGGCGGTTCATAATCATCCGGCGTTTTGCTGGCCCGGTATTTGGTCAGCATGAAGATGTACAGGACGTACACGACGATTAACACGAGCGCCATCATTAGAATGGAAAAGATAATTGTATTGGATTGTGTTTTCGCTACCGGCCCTTTCGGATCCAGGACCATCAGTTTCGTATCGCATCCGCTGAGCAGCATGACGACGGAAATAAAAATAAGTGAAAACAACCATCTTTTTTTCTTCACGGGAAACTCCTTTCTAGCATGCCTTCATCGCTGAGTGTTTGGATCATTCGCGAATCCTTATAGCCATAGCATATTAACTTGTGAAAAAGAAAACAAATACATTAGAATGCAAAAATGTAAATAAAATACAATTATTCTGTGACAAACTTCACATTCTTCATAAAAAAACGCCAAAAAAACCGATTAAGCTTTGAAAAAGGCTGAATTCGGTGATTTTCATTTTTGTTCAAAATTGAACGGGCGGGGAACAGTTGTGCCAGTTTCGTCACAATTGAAAGGGTTTTAGCCCTGAATACCCTCTTTTTAAACGCGGGCGGCAGCCGCCGAAACCGGCTAGTACCGCGGTGGAATGTGCTAGAATAGACACAAATTCGATTTCCGTAACAAACATCACAACAGATCGAGAGGGATGGAACATGGGAGAGAAACGGAGTTGCGGCAAAGGCATATTTTTTGACGTGGACGATACGCTTTACGACCATTTGCAGCCGCTGCGCGAAGCGCTGCGCGACGTGCTGGGCACTGGGGGAGAATTTCCGTACGAGGAGGTTTATCACCGGTTCAGATATTACAGCGACATGCTTTCGGCCAGCCACGGCGCGGTGAATGCGCAGGGGGCGGAGCGGGATTTGCAAGACATGAGGGTAAAACGGGCCCAGCTTGCGCTGGCGGAATTCGGGGTTCATGTGACGGACCCGGAGGCAGCCCGGATTCAGCAGCAGTATCTGGAGCGCCAATTCCGAATCACCCCGTTTCCCGGGGTTATGGATCTGATATCCGATCTGCAGGCGGCGGGACACGTGGTCGGATTGATCACGAACGGGCCGGAGCGCCACCAGATGGCCAAAATCAAGGCGCTGGCGATGGACGCGGCCATTCCTTCCGAACGCATCTTCATTTCAGGCGCGGTCGGGTACGACAAGCCGGATCCCCGTTTGTTTGCCTTCGTCAATGAACGAACGGGGACAAAAGCCTCGCAAAGCTATTATGTCGGCGATTCCTGGCGCAATGACGTGGTGGGCGCGCTTGAGGCGGGATGGACCGCGGTCTGGTTCAACCACCGGCGGGTCGAACCCGAATCGGAACATCAGCCGCATTATACGGCAGGAAGCTACCGGGAGCTGGCCGAGTTACTGTTGGCATAAAGGAAGAAGCGGAATGGATATACGTAAAAAGCAGGCGCGTACCTTCAAAGGCAGCAGCGCCTGCTTTTTTGCACAATAACGAAGCCGCCGGAGTTCTTCAATCCGGCGGCATATTTTGCCTGCGTTACGGCTCTACCGCCGTATCTTCCGGCGCCGCTTGCGCCGGGGCGTTTTTGCGTTTGTACATCAGCCTGGACACGACGATCCCGATCGCTCCGAGCCCGATGAACAGAATCGCCCTCACCGCGACGGACACGTCCGGCAGATCGGCAATGATCACTTTGATGAGCGTCAGGAACAGCAGGCCGATGCCGGCAAAACGGACCATCTGCCGCTGGAGCGCCAGCCCGCCGACGATGACGGCGATGGCGTATACCGCCCAAACGGCGGACAAGATCAAATGCCGGAGGTCTTTGGCCAGCCCGTCTGTCAGCACATTGGTCAGTTCGGTCAAAAAAATGATGGCGAGCAGCGCGTCGATCCACATGCATAGATCCGGCAAACGGCTGGAAAAAATACGCTCAGGCATGCGGCGCAGCACGTACGCGAGGATCGCAAAAGCGGCCAGCAAAATAAGCCAGGATAGGCTTTCCGCCGAAAAGACGCGGTCGATGACAAGGAAGAGCGTTCCCGCCGCGCCGTACGCAAACACGATGGCCGCCGTAATTTGCTGCATGACGGTGTTCAGCCTGAAACCAAGAATGATGCCCGCGGTTCCGATGACGACGGCCGCGGACGGCGAGTAGCTCTCGTTCAGCAGATCAAGCGCCCACAGGAACCAGGCTGCCGTTGCGATGGAGACCAATACCGGGGAACGCTGTTCCTTCATGTATTTGCCCCATGCGGACAAAGTGTAGATCAGCGCCCATACGAGCAGCATCAGCGGGCGCCAGTGAACGGCGCCTTCGGATATCGGATACAGGGCGTAGATCCATAGCGCCATGATGCCGAATCCCGGGAAAAGCGACAGCGTTTCGTCAAGCTTGCGGCGCCCGGGTCCAAACAGGGCGTATGCGAGCAGCGCCGCGTGCTGAACGAAAACGGCCCCGATGAACACATGGCGGCTTTCGCCGAAATCGCCGGCGGCATAGCCGATGAGCAGCGGCAGATGAAGCACCCCGACCGCCACGAAATAAGCGGCCCGGAAATCGAATTTCAGGGAAACGGCGATCATCGCCAGCGAAAACGCGGCCTCGTACCCCCCGAATACCCATGCATTCGGCTGGGCGGAATGCACGAGGAAGGGGATCAAATACCCGGCCACCGTCGCGATGATGATCAGCGCTTGGGAACGGCGCCGCAGCGCGGTAAATACGCATAACGCGATCGAAAGAACGTACAGCGCAAAGGCGATGCCCGAAGGGATCAAGTCATACAGCTGGTGCGCCGCAAACACGGACAGGATCAGGATGCCGATGGACCCTCCCAAAAGCACCTGGCCGAGCGCCTCCCGTTTGCTGCGGATCTGCCGTTCGCCAAGCCAATACATGGCGGCGGAAACGGCGACGCCAAGCAGGCAGCGGACGGGTTCGGTCAAATATCCGGCTTTGACCGCCGCCGTAAATCCCCACAGCACGCCAAGCAGCAGCACCACGATGAACACGCGGGGCAGCCATACCCTGGCGATCAGATGCTCCCAGTCCTTCGGCGGCTTGGGCTCCCGGGGGATATTGGCATGCTGGGGCGGATAGGCATACGGGTTCATGCCCTGCGGGTAAGGCCGTTCCGCCGTCTGATATTGAGGCTGAACGGGCGGCATCTGGCCCTGATAACCTTGCCCCGGCGCCCCTGGAGGCGGGTATCCGGGCATTCCTTGGCCGTAGGATGGCGGATACCCCTGCCTTCCGTGCGGCGGGGGCGTCTGGCCGCCGTACATGCCTTGTCCCGGCGGTGCCTGAAATCCGGGCACACTCTGCGGGGGAGCCGGCCGGTGCGGCATCGGTCCGGCAGCGGGAGCCCCCGCCTGAGCCGGATGTCCGCCCGGTTGAGGGGCCTGCCCCGGCTGCTCCGGCGCCGGTTGTCCCTCCCTGCGCCTGGCTTGGCGCAGTTCATTCAGCTCAAGTTCCATCTGTCTCATTTTGGACTCCAGCTGATTCATTCTCTTTTCCAAATCCAACGGTTAACCACCCCTGATAAACCAAATTTAAACTTTCTGCGATAGGTTTATCATACCACAAAATTCCATTCAGAAGGCTTTTGCGAGCGTAATTAATCCCGTGATGGTGATGACGTTAAAGAGGGTGGAAAGCAGCACGGTTTGCGCGGCGAAATCGGGTTCGTTTTTGTATTCCTCGGCCAGGATGGACGTATTGACTCCGGTCGGCATGCCGGAAGCGATCAGCAGCGCCTGCGCGGGAATCCCTTTGAGTCCCAGCGCGAAGACAAGCGCGCACCCGATCGCCGGGCCGATGATCAGCTTCAGGAACATGCTGACGTAAACGTCCAGCCGGTAAAGCTTAAGCGGATATTTGACGATTTGCGCCCCGAGCGTCAAAAGGGCGATGGCAACCATCGACTGCTGGGCGTACGTCAGCGGCTGGGACACGAACAAAGGCAGCGGGGCTTTCAATATATGAAGCAGCAGCCCCAAAACGAGCGCATACGGAACCGGCATCTTTAAAAAACCGATGATCATGCTCCGGTAATTTCCTTTCAGTTTCGCCCCTTGAATCGCGATGACGCCGTACGTGAAAGTGAGGAGGCTTTGCAGGGACATGATCAGCGCCTGCATTGACGAGGCAAGCGGGTCCCCCTTGAATACGAGCGCGTTGATCGGCATCCCGTAATTGCCGGAATTGTCGAGCATAATGCTGTTATTAAAAGCGGCCTTCATGCTGCTTTCGAACTTGAACAGGCGTCCCGTGACGGTCCCGATTACCCATAAAACGAGCACGTACAGTCCGTAAAACAAACAGACGGTGCCGAGCAGCTCCCCGGACATGTCGGAATGGTACATGCTCATGAAAACGGCCGCCGGCGTAATGAAATAAAAGTTGATTTTGGATAAGGTGTATAAATCGAGCTGGAAAAGCCGCTGCATGAGCGACCCGAAGGCGATCAGAACGAACACCGGCAGCACGACTTCAAGCAATATCGTCGCAATCATTAGTTCAGCTTCCTTTGTCTTTTTCTTGATGATATAAAATGGCGGGCCCATTCATTATAGCATCACTCGGAAGCGGCGGGGCTAAGAAAAACGTCTACCGACGCACTTTCACAGAAGACAGACCGCGTTTCGCGGAGGTTATTTTTAACGTTATGGAGTTTATAAAATAGAGTATATAAATTTCGGCCTCCCCGCAAAGTACATGAACCCGCTTCGAGGCAAGGCCCCGCTTTGCAGGGTTATTTTACGATCATAGAATTGTTCGGCTTGGCTGAAAACTTATGCGTTCCAATGATGGTCAAAAAATCGAGGTTGCACAGGGAGGTTTTTTTATGGAAAGTTCTTCATTTTTTAGGAAATAAGGTCGATATATATAGCATACACGCAAAATCGGACTGCATTGGGCATTCAGACGCATGAAACATCAAGGGCTTTGGCACCAATCCAAGCCAAGAGACAGAGGGTCCAGGGAGAAGCAGTTCGAGCAGTAACCGAGGATTTTGTCGAATTCATTAGGAAGTCATTCATCGGCAACGTCATGGATTCATTTGGCTGTTTCGAAGCAGGGAAAGGGCATCCGGCGTCATATTTTTGCAAGATTCTGAACGGGGAGGTTATCGAGATGCTGCCTTTTTCGGTACAATCGCAAAAAAACATCCGCAGCGGACTTTTTCACGAGGATGCGTACGAGTTGTATGCCAAAGCCCGCAGCTGGAACGATTTATCCCTTAGTTACATCCATTTTGCGCGCCCCCTGCTGGAGGCAGGCTTTTGCAAAGCAGCGCTGGTTGTCGCGCACATGAGCGTCAAAGCGAAGCTGAAGCAGCTTTATATGCAATTGGAAGGAAAGTTTCCGCCGGAGGATCTTTATTACGACGAACTCATCGGCCTGCTCCGGCAAACGGCCGGGATCGATTTGGAAACGGAGCTGTTCCTGAATACGCTGCAATATATTGCCGAATGCACGGACGCTGCCTTTTTTCTGCAGGACGGGGGCGACCATCTGCCAAAGATGCTTGAGAGGGTGGAACAAACGCTGGAACGCCTGGACGTATGTGCGGTTGGCGGCAGCGTGAAAGTCAGGCTCGAAAATTAGTCAAAAAGCCGGTTACGTCATCCGCAGATGATGGTCTCCGGCTTTTTTTTCGTTCAGCACTTGCTCCACCTTCGAAATATGCAATTCCATGCGGGCGGAGGCTTCCTTGGCATCCTGTCCGGCGATGGCTTCGTAGATCCGGATATGCTCCTGAAGCAGCCGTTCCGCGGAGGAGCGTTCGGCGTAAAACCAAAGCGCGCGCATATCCTTCATGCTTTCATGCAGCTTGCTCGCCAGCGATTCCATCAATTCAAGCAGAAGCGGGTTGCGGGTTGCGGCCGCGATCTGCTGGTGGAATTTAACGTCGGCCTGTTCGATAAAATGCTCGTCTTCGGATTGTCTCATGTCTTCAAGCAGCTTCTCGAAAACGGCCAAATCCTCCGCCGTTCGCTGCTGGGCGGCAAGCGCGGCGCAGCCGGCCTCAAGCACCCGGCGCACTTCGAGGAGATGGCGCAGCGATGCGGCGCGGCCTTCCCACAAATCGTCGTACCGCTGCATCGGGTGTACCGGTCCGGCTTCGGAAGGAGGCGCTTTGACGAACGTGCCCCCGCCTTGCTTAATGTTCAGCAGTCCCATCGCTTTCAGCGCGCTAAGCGCCTCCCGGATCGTCGATCTGCCTACATTGTACTGGGCGGCCAGGTCGACGACGGAGGCAAGACGGTCTCCGGGAGCAAGCCGTCCTTCATCCATCTGTTTTTTTAAATCGTTCATGACCCATTCGTACTGCTTCAAAGGTCTTTGCTGGTTCGTCAAGATCTCGACATCCTTCCTTGAATCTCTAATCCCGGCCGCTGAAACGGTTATGTACCGGTTAAGGGTTTTCACCTGTTCCGCGGCGCTTGCATCGGTGATTCTTTTTTTCAATACAGATTGGACATGCCGAAAAAAAATTTCGTTCTGGTCTATTTTCGATCCATATATTCTAGTGTATACTTGTTCACAAGAAAAGTCATCAGATGACCTGACTAATTTATAACGAATAACCCAAACCCAATGAATCCAAGGGGGGCTTTCCTTGCTGCAAGAAGAAGTCAAACGCGAACTTGCCTCGATCCTCGGCAGCGAATGCGTGAAGGACGATCCGCAATCGCTTGTCACCCATTCCTATGACGGCACGCCGATGCTCCAATCGCTGCCGGATGCCGTCGTTTACCCGTCCAGCACCGAAGAGGTGTCGCAAATCATGAAGGTGCTCAGCCGCCACAAAATCCCGGTCGTGGGCAGAGGCTCAGGCACGAATTTATGCGGAGGCACAGTGCCGGTACAGGGCGGTGTCGTGATGGTCATGCACCGAATGAACCGCATTTTGGAAATCGACCTCGAAAATTTGACGGCAACGGTGCAGCCCGGTTTGAACACGAAACAGTTCAGCACGCATGTCGAAAGTTTGGGCTTGTTCTACCCGCCCGATCCGAGCAGCATGTCCATTTCCACGATCGGCGGGAATATTGCCGAATGCTCCGGCGGCCTGCGCGGCCTGAAATACGGAACGACCAAAGATTACGTGATCGGCCTCGAGGCGGTGCTCGCAAACGGAGACGTGATCCGTACCGGCGGGAAACTGATGAAGGACGTGGCGGGTTACGATTTGACGAAGCTGCTCGTCGGGTCGGAAGGCACGCTCGCCATTATTACGGAAGCGATTTTGAAGCTGATTCCGCCGCCAAAATACAAAAAGACGATGCTTGCCATGTACAAGGACCTTTACGGGGCGGCGCGCACAGTATCGAAGATCATCGAAAACCGCATCATTCCGGCGACGCTGGAAATTTTGGATAACGCCACGATTCGCGTCGTGGACGATTTTGCGAAGCTGGGGCTGCCGCTGGACATGGAAGCGATCCTGATCATCGAGCAGGACGGCGACGAAGAAGCGGTGGAGCGGGATATCGCCGTTATTACCGAGGTTTGCAAAAGCGAGCATGCCGATCAGGTAAGTATTGCGGCCAGCCAGGAGGAGGCGGAGAAGCTGCTGACCGCGCGCCGGAGCGCGTTTACCGCGCTGGCGAGGCTGCGTCCGACGACGATTTTGGAGGACGCAACCGTGCCGCGCTCGAAAATCGCCGACATGGTGGTGGAAATCAACCGGATCGCGAAAAAGCATAACGTCCAGATCAGCACGTTCGGCCATGCGGGCGACGGCAACCTGCATCCGACCGCGACGACCGATGCCCGCAACAAGGAAGAGATCGCCCGTGTCGAGGAAGCGTTCGAGGAAATTTTCGAAGCGGCCATCCGTTTGGGCGGAACGATTACGGGCGAGCACGGCGTCGGCATGGTGAAATCGCCGTACCTGGAATGGAAGGTGGGCCCGGCGGGGATGGACGTGATGAAAGCGATCAAAAATTCCTTCGATCCGCATAATTTGCTCAATCCGGGCAAAGTATTCGCGAAGGAAACGCGCAAAAGGGTGGTGATCCAGCGTGGCTAATGGGCAAACGCAGCATACGAATCCACTGACCGAGAAGCTCCGTTTGCGCCTCGACGAAGACCAGCTGACCAACTGCATGCGCTGCGGGTTTTGCTTGCCGGCCTGCCCGACGTTCGCCGAAACGGGGCTGGAAGCCGAATCCCCGCGGGGACGGATCGCCCTCATGAAAGCCGTGACGGACGGCCTGATGGTTCCGGATCAAGCCTTCGAAGAGCAGATGAACCACTGCCTCGGCTGCCGCGCCTGCGAGCCGGCCTGCCCGGCGGGAGTCAAATACGGCCAATTGATCGAGCAGGCGCGGGACGCGATCGAAGACCATAAACGCCACAAGCCGTGGGTGCAGGCAACGCGCCATGCTGCCTTCAAGACGGTATTCCCGCATCAGAAGCGGATGAAATGGGTCGGCCGCGGCCTGCAATTTTACCAAAAATCCGGGCTTCGCGCCGCAGCTCATGCCACAGGCGCGATGAAGCTGTTCCCGAAGCATTTGCGCGATATGGAGAAAATTTTGCCGGACGCGACCGGGCGCGGCGTCGTGGAGCAGATCGGCGAGCGCCATCCGGCGAAAGGCGAAAAAATCGCGACGGTCGCCTTGTTCCGGGGCTGTATCATGGATGTTTTGTTTACCGACACCAACATCCATACGGTGGATTTGCTCACGGCTGCGGGTTTTGAAGTCGTCATTCCGCGGGAGCAAAACTGCTGCGGCGCGCTGCATGCGCACAGCGGGGAAGCGGAGGGAGCCAGGGAGCTGGCCAGACGGAATATCCAGACGTTCAAGGCCGCCGGAGTGGATTATATCGTTTCCAATGCGGGCGGCTGCGGGGCGATTTTGACCGAATACGACCATCTGCTGCACGAAGACCCGCAGTGGCGCGACGACGCCGTATGGTTCGCGGAGCGGGTCGTGGACGTCAGCGATTTGCTCGTGCGCGTAGGCAGAAGCCTCGATTTCGGCGAGGAGGAGACGTCGGACAGCACGGAACAAGTCCGCATCACCTATCAGGATTCATGCCATCTGCGCAACGTCATGCGTTCATCGGACGCTCCGCGCAAATTGATGCGCCAAGTGAAGGGGGCGCAGTTCGTCGAGATGAAAAACGCCGACCGCTGCTGCGGATCGGCGGGGATCTACAACATCACGCAGCCGGAAATGGCCGGGCAAATTTTGGACCACAAGATGGAACATGCCGAAGCGACCGGGGCCGGCTACATGCTGACCAGCAATCCGGGCTGCCTGCTGCAGATGAAGCACGGCATCGAGGAACATGGGCTGAGCGGGCGGATGAAGGCGGTCCATATCGTGGACTTCCTGCATGAACGATTAAAACGTTAGCTTTCGACGGCTACGATGGCATAAAATACAAACGGGATGTTCTTCAAGCGAATCGGCTTGAAGAACATCCCGTTTTTCATTTGCTTATAGCCCCCGAATTGGCGGCGCCTTTTACGGTTATCTCTACTTGTGCAGGAACTTTTTGCACCTATTCATCGAGCTTGAAGCGGTCGATCATCGCCTGCATGTCCGCCGCCATCCGGGCCAGGCCGGCCGCGGAGGAACTGATTTCTTCCATGGACGCCAGCTGTTCCTGGCTGGCTGCGGAGACTTGTTCGAACGAGGACACGGTTTGGCGCGAGATCCCGGCAACCTCGTGAACGGCAGCCGAAATTTCCTGGCTGCTGGCCGACATCTGTTCCGTGATCGCGGAGATGTCCTGGATCTGGTCCGAAATCTGCTTGGCGGAACGCTCGATGTTCACGAACGCCTCCAGCGCTTCCGCAGTGACGTCCAGCCCCTGGCTTACGTCGGCTTGAACCTTGTTCTTCATCACGTCGAAGGCGCTGGCGATCAGTTCGGTCATCTTTGCGATCGTCTCCTGAATCTCTTCGGCGGTGATGCGGGATTGGTCGGCCAGCTTGCGGACTTCGTTCGCTACGACCGCGAACCCCCGCCCATGTTCGCCGGCGCGTGCCGCTTCGATCGCCGCATTCAGCGACAGCAGGTTCGTCTGCTTGGAAATTTCCGAGATGGCCGTGCTCATGTCCGCGATGTTTGCGCTATGTTCATGCAGCCGATCCATCAACGCGGCCGATTCCACCGTGGATTGCCGGATGGTATCCATTTGAGCGCTAACCTGGCGTATTTTCCGGCTGCCGTCCTTCACGTCCTCTTCGGTGCGGCTGGACGAATCTACGATCGCTCCGGCGGATTCGGCGATTTTCTGGATGCCGCGCGTCATTTCTTCCAGCGTACGGGCGCTTTCTTCGGTAGCCAAAGCCTGGGTTGCGGCACCCTCGGACGAATCGGATATGAGCCGTGAAACCGTTTCGACCGATTGGGCGTTCAATTCGGTGCTGGCCGTCAGCTCTTCGCTGGATGCCGCCAGTTGACTGGACGTATCGCTCATGTCCAGCACCATGCTGCGGAGGGACGCGACCATGCCGTTGTAATTCTCGGCGAGCGTTCCGATTTCGTCCGTGCGGTTGATGATGACCTGCTCGCTCAAATGGCCGTTGCTGACCCGGATGGCCGATTGGTTCAGCTGCTCGATCGGTTTGGTCATGCCGCGGATGACGAAGAACATGATGACAAGAATAAGGGCAACGGCAATCACGAGCACGCCCACGGAAGTGTACAGGATCGGGCGCGTGGCATCGCTGTATTCGCTGTCGGGAAGGATGCCCACGATTTTGAAGGACGTCGTTCCGTTGGTGGTAAAATATCCCCGCTGAAGCACATGGGTATCGGGATTGGTGTAGCTAATAAAACCTTCCTTCTGGCTGTGCATGACCTCAAGCTGGGCACCTGACGCTTTGTCGCCGATTTTTTTGGTCGGGTGGGCCATCATAAGGTCGTTGCGGTCCATAATGTACAGATATCCTTTGTTGCCAAGGCGGAGATTATTGACGATTTTGTCCATTTCCTTCATGCTGAAGTCGATCGTTATCGCGCCCTGCCCATCGGGCAGCATTTTGGAAATGGAGAGCACGTAATTGCCGGTCGTGAACGAGATGGACGGATCGGCGACCATCGCTTGATTCGGATATTGCTTGGCCAGCTTGTACCAATTCCGGGTGCGCGGGTCGTAGTTGTTTTGCTTGCCGGGGTCCGGCGCTTTCATCCAGGCTCCCCGGTCGTTGCCGATCGACACGATTTCAACCTCCGGATGCTGGGCCTTATAATCGTTGATGAGCTTCCGGACTTTGATCGAGTTGACGTCGATGTCTTCGGAAGTGATTTGACCGGCAAGCATCTTCACGTTCGACACCTGCATTTGGACCATGCTGTCGACAAGGTTGTTCAGCAGCACGACGCTGGATTTGGTCGTTTCCTCCATTTTGCCCTGCAGTTGGGCCTTGGCGCTGTTTACGGAAAACAATGCTACAAAAATGTTTGGAATGATAACCATCAGACTGATAATGAGCAAAAGCCGGGTGCGCAGTCTTTTGATTTTCAGGAGCCGCAAAACTCCATTAAATTGTTTTTTCAAATAAATTCCCCCATATGGTATATATCATGTGGTCTCTTGTGAGGAGTCACCTCCTATATTTCGACAAAAACAGAGCAATTTTTCATAGCGTGATCCAAAAAAAAGAGGATCCGGCCGTTTGCCGCATCCTCTTTTTCTCGATTAGACGCTTAGATTCAATCATCGGACAACGAAAATCAGCCGAGTCTCCATTCTTTCATCGCGGCATCCAGCCGTTTCAACGCTTCCGTGACCGTCGCCTTCGAACAAGCTACGTTCATGCGCATAAACCCTTCTCCGCCCAGGCCGAACGAACCGCCTTTGTTCAAGGCGAGTTTCGCTTTGGTGAGCAGGAAGTCGGCAAGCTCGTCTGGCTTCATGCCGAGGGAGCGGAAATCGAGCCACAGAAGATAGGTCGCCTCCGGCTTTTGGACTTTGATCTCCGGGATATGCGTTTCAATATAATCCGTTACGTAATCGATGTTTTGCTGCAAATAAACCAGCACCTCATCCAGCCATTCGCGTCCTCCTTCGTAAGCCGCCTGCGCCGCGGTGCTTCCGAGCGCGCTGATGGAGCCTACATGGTACAGCTGGAGCGCTTTGCGGAATTTTTCGCGGATTTCCGGATCCGGAATGATGATGTTCGAGGTGTTCAGCCCGGCGATGTTAAACGTTTTGCTTGGCGACGTGCAGATGATGGTTCGTTTCTTCGCTTCGTCGGAAACCATGGCAAGCGGCATATGGGCATGGGGGGCATACACCAGATCGGCATGGATTTCATCGGACACGATCATCACGTCATGGCGCACGCAAAGCTGGACCAAAGCCGCAAGTTCTTCGCGCGTCCATACCCGACCGACCGGATTGTGGGGGCTGCACAAAATGAGCATTTTGACGCGCCCGCCCTCCAGAATCTTCTCGAGACCTTGCAAATCCATGGCGTATCGGCCGTTTTCGCAGACCAGCGGGTTAAGCGCGAGCTCGCGCCCTTGCTCCTGTACGACGCTGTGAAACGGCGGATATACCGGCGGCTGGATCACCACTTTGTCTCCCGGTTCGGTGAAAGCCTGAACGGCGAAGCTCAGCGCGGGCACGACGCCAGGGCAGAACACGAGCCATTCCGGGTCGATCTCCCAGCCGTGGCGTTCTTTCATCCAAGATGCAACGGACTCCCTGTATTCAGCCGTCACCATCGTGTAGCCGAATACCCCATGTTCAACACGCCGTTTAAGCGCGGAAACGACGGAAGGCGGGGATTCGAAATCCATGTCGGCCACCCACATCGGCAGCGCGTCCGCCGTCCCGAAAATATTTTTCATGCCGTCCCACTTTTCGCAGCCGGTCATATGTCGTGAAATCGGTTTGTCAAAATTCAAAATGTTGCCCTCCTCAAAGAATAAGTAGAAAGAAATAAAAGGTTCATGCCTATATTATATCAGAGGGAAACTTGGAGAAAGAGCAGCGGCAAAGTAAAATAGGATCAGGAAAGGATCATCGATCCGAAAAAACAATGTCCGAGCAAGGGAGAGGTCGTCGTGCAGCTGATTGCCATGCTGACCATGCTGGTCGACCATATCGGCATCGTGTTTATGGAAGATCAGTTATGGCTGCGAATGATCGGCCGGGCGGCGTTCCCGATTTACGCCTATGCCCTCGTCCAAGGGCATCGTTATACGAAGTCGCCGACCCGCTATTTGATCCGGCTTTTTGCTTTAGCCTTATTGTCTCAAGTGCCGTACCAACTGGCGCTCGATCCGGAAGGGCTGAACGTCGTCGCGACGCTGCTGATGGCCGCCGTGGTCATGAAGGCGCTCGACGGTATGGCGTCCGATTGGGCGAAAGTCGGGACCGTGGTCGCCGTCTGCGCGGTCATGGAGCTTTTTCCGTTCGATTACGGGGCCTACGGGCTGCTGCTCGTCTTATCCTTCCGCTATTTTGCGTCCGAACGGCTTCTTTTTATCCATTTGCTGCTGAATTTATTCTATTTGCTCTTGCACGGGCTCGGCGGCATGCTGCAAATGCTGGGCATCATCCCGACGCTGCTCCTCGTCTACGGTCCGGCCGTTTGGAAAAGGCTTGAGGGCATCCGGGTACGCAAGTGGGTGTGGCGCTCTTTTTATCCCCTTCACTTGCTGGCGCTTGCCGCCGCGGAGTGGGCATTCGGTTAACCGACCGGAAAAATGCCTTCGATTTTATTCAGCGGAAACAAAATCCGGGAAGGATGTTTGCCCTTGGCCTGCACTTCGATAAAATCGGTTCCGATTTGAACGAGGCGGATGTCGGAAAAAGCTTTGCCCGTTCGGAAGGTCGTCCGCAGGCCGACCCGCGCGGTGCGGGCAGCTCGTTTCACGCCGAATACCCGAATCGATTGCAGGCTCAGCGGCACGAACAGCTCGCCGGAAACCTGAATGAAGTTATTTTTGAACACCCGCTGCAATCTCCCGGGCTCCAGCCCCAGACCCTCACCGTTGATTTCCGCCAGATGGCCTGTCAATTCGGCAAGCCGCTGCTGAAGCGATATGTTTTTCCTAAGTTTGAGCATCGACAAGAATATCCCCTCCGTTTTCGCATTTGTTCTATTGTATGAGGCCCGTTTTGGGCGGGTGAGAGCCTCATGCGGCGAAAGTCCGCGAAATGAAAGCGGAGGGTGAAATTTCCCATTTCCGGCAATGCTATAAGGACAGATGCAGCATGCGACCCCGGAGGGAAGGAGACAAACGTGAAAAACGATTCCGAGAACTTGAAAACGCGGGCTTTGGAAGGCCCCAGCATCCAAATCGACCCGCTGTTCCCTTATTACCAGGACCGTTCCAGGGACAGCGTTGCGGAAGAAATTCAGCTGGCCGGTTACCAGGTTGTCCGCTATTTTGTCGTGAATGAAAACGAGATCGACGGCGAATTGATCGATTGTCTGCACCGCCGCAACATCGCCGTTTGGGCGCTCGTGATCGGCAACGGGACGTTTTCGACCTCCCATTTGCCCCCGGAATGGCCGGCCTGGAAAATGGGGCTCGTCAAGGAACTGAACGACGGTTTCGAGCGGCTTTCTCCGTTTTCGCAGGCGTACGTGCAGTGGAAAAAGGAAGCCGTCGCCGAAATGCTCCGCCGGTACCCGTTTGACGGGATCGAAATCGCGGAGCCTTATTTTCCCGAATGGGACGGCATCCGCCGCGGGGTATACGGGGACATCGGCCCCGCCGCGCAGCAGGCGTTCCGCGAAAAATACGGCCTTGCCGTTCCCGAGTTCGCCAACCGGTTTGCGGCCAATTATTATAAAAAAACGCCGGATATTTACGCCAAATGGGTCGATTTCCGCGTAGACGCCGTCAATGCACTCATCGATGAAATCATCAACGGGAGCGGCGGCGCGCGCGCGACCCGTCCCGACGTGCGGGTCGCCACCTGGTCGCTGGCGGTCGACGGCGGGGCCGTGTCCACCCTGAGGCTGAAGGAATGGCAGGGGCTCGACGCCATTTCCATGATCGCCAGAGTGAAACCCGACCTGCATATGCTGCAGACGCATTGGCCCGATTGGATGAAACGCGGCCTCAAAGCGGAATACGCCCGGTCGTACGAAAGTTTTGCCGCCCCGATCCGCGCCGCATACCCGCAGCTTCCGCTCGGCATTCAGGCCGATATCGGCTCAAAGGCCAACATGGTAAAGGGACGCGATTGGCTGAACGGTTTTCAAAACACCGTTTACGATTTGGGGTACCATACGTGGACCGCATACGAATATCATTTGGGCGGGTACATGTACGAGGAGCCGCCCGAGCCGATGACCGCCGTCATCCAAGGGAGCGCGGACGTGAGCGTGTCGTTCAACAAACGGGTGGATCCCGAATCCACCGGCGTGATCGTAATGGAGGAAGGCGAGGGAAAATGGGGAGAGATGCATGCGCTCGAAAGCTGCGTCGACGGCAACCGGCTGCGGCTCCGCTTTCACCGGCTGCCGGAGCGGCGGCCGTTTCAGATCGAGCTGCGGCAGGTGAAGGATACCCCGGCGTTATGGCATGTAAAAGGAAAACGGCCGAACGAAACGCCCCTGGGAACCCGAATCATAGTCAATTAAGCAAAGCGTTCACCCACGCCTTTAAAGAAGACCAACCGCACAAGCGGAAGCTTTTTCTTGCGATCATAGCATCTTTCGTTTCAATGAAACTTTGCATTTGTTAAAACCAAAACGCCCGAGGTCGGCTTTTCGCCGACCCGGGCGTTTTTTTATTGCGCGGTATACCCGCCATCGACCAGCAGGCTGGTGCCCGTGACGAACGACGCGTCGTCGCTGGCAAGGAACAGGACGGCTTTGGCGACCTCTTCCGGCGTTCCGAGGCGCCCGATCGGATGCAGATCGACCAGCTTCCGCTTCTCCTCGGGCGGCAGCACTTTGAGCAGCGGCGTTTCGATGTACCCCGGGCAAACCGCATTGACGCGAATGCCTCTGTCGGCGTATTGGATGCCCAAGGTTTGGGTCAGCATGACGACTCCGCCCTTCGACGACCCGTAGGCGGTGACGCCCGCCTTGGCCGCGTGCCCGTGTATGGAAGCGGTGTTGACGATCGCCCCGCCGGTACCTTGCTTCAGCATCTGGATCAGGGCGTATTTATCGGACAGGAAAACACCCGTCAAATTGACGTCGATCGTCTTCTGCCACTTTTCCAGCGAAAGCCGGTCGGCTGCGTCGTCGTTGGCCACGCCCGCATTCGCGAACATGATGTCGAGCTTGCCGAAGGCGTGCACCGTCCGCTCGATCAGCTCCTGGATTTGATCTTCCTTCGTGACGTCGACCTTGAAGAAAATGGCCTGGTGGCCGTCGTCCCGCAGCCTTTTGGCATGTTCTTCCCCCGCCTCGGAAAAATCGGCGATGACGACGCTTGCGCCTTCCTCCGCGAACAGCCGCGACGTCGCCTGCCCGATCCCGCTGGCCGCGCCGGTAACGATGGCCGATTTGCCGGATAATTTCATACGCTAACGCTCCTTTGCAGACATGATGTGCAGCGATTGATGGTTCGGATTGGTTATGGATGGCTCCGAATGGTGCGCTTTCCTTATCATGGCCCGCTTTTCGAATAATATCCCGACAAGGCCGCCCGGCCAGCAACATTTGTATACGGAAGTAAAGACCGGTATATAGCCTCTGCGAGGCGGCGCTACCTATAATAAGGTTAGAAGGCGGCAAGAACAAAACAACCGAAGATTCGACAATGATCGCTATCACCAAAATGGGAGGGTCAATCGTGCAAAAAATACGTAAAATCGGGCTGGCGCTGACGCTGATCCTGAGCCTGGGCGTCACGGCCTGCAGCAGCAAAACGGCGGATACCGGATCGGCGGAGCCAAAAGCGGCCGAGCAGCCGGCGGCTTCCAAGGAAGGCGGAGTCATCGAAATTTCGACCGTGCGCGCGCAAGACCCGTATCTGAAGTTTGACGAAGGGGAGAATTTCGACAAAAACGCCGTGTACGACGCGTATGAAAAAGACATCGGCGTCCGCATCAAAAACCAATGGGTCGTCGACGGCACCGTGGACGGGCCGCAGTTCCAGGAAAAGCTGAAGATGGCCATCACCACCAACGACATTCCCGATTTCTTCCCGGCGACCCCGGCTCAAGTGCAGCAGCTGATCGAGGCGGACATGATCCAGGATCTGACGAGCGTATACGATCAATACGCCAGCGACGAAACGAAGGAGTTCATGCAAAAGGACGGCGGGCTGCAGATGAAGTCCGGCACCTTCGACGGCAAGCTGATGGCGATCCCGCAGACGGGCAACCCGTTTGCTCCGCAGCTCGTATGGGTGCGTTCGGACTGGCTCAAGAAGCTGAACCTGCCCGAGCCGAAGACGATGCAGGATTTGATGAACATCATGGAAGCTTTCGCGACCAAAGATCCGGGCGGTACGGGAAAAGCCTACGGCATCGCCTTGAACAAAAAATTCGACGAGGGTGCGCTGGGACTGGTCGGTTTCCTGAACGGCTACCATGCGTATTTGAACCAATGGATCGACGACGGAAACGGCGGATTGATGTACAGCGACATCCAGCCCGAGATGAAGGAAGCGCTGCGCGGCCTGCAGGACATGTTCAAAAAAGGCTTGATCGATCCGGAATTCGCCGTCAAGGACATGCAAAAAGAGTCCGAACTGATTTTCAGCAACAAAATCGGCGTGCTGTACGGCGCGGAATGGACGCCGGCCCATCTGGCCCAAGGCGCCGTCAAAGACGGGAAAGTCGTTCAGGGATGGAGCGTATACCGCTTACCTTCCATTGACGGCACGGAAGCTTCCACGCAGATCGAGCTTGGCACGAACAGCTATTACGTCGTATCCAAAAAGGCCAAACATCCGGAAGCGCTGATCAAGCTGCTGAATCAGTGGATCGCTATAGACAATCATCAAACGACTCCGGAGCAAAAGGTGTATGAATTTGGTAAAGATCTGAAGGAAAAAGGAAACAACTACTGGCTGCTGAATCCGGTCATGGCGTTCAACCTGACGAGCGACAACGGCGACGTGCTGCCGAAAGCGATCGAAACGAAGGATGCCGGCTTGCCGAAAACGAAGGACCAAAAAACGCGCTTCGAGCGCGCGATGAAATACGTCAACGGCGAAGATATCAGCATGTGGTGGGAATACCTGATCTCCGGACCTAAAGGAGCGGTATCGAACATCCCTTACCTCAAGGAGCATAACCTCTTCCACCAGAACAAGTTTTACGGCGCGCCGACGCCGACGATGGTGGAAAAACGGGAAATTTTGAACCGCAAGCGCGACGAAATTTTCTTGAAAATCATCATGAACCAGGTATCGATTGACGAATTCGACAAGTTCGTCGACGAGTGGAAAAAGCTTGGCGGCGATGACATCACGAAAGAAGTCAACGAATGGTACGCGAAAAACAAGTAATCGGCTTGAAAGCTTGAAGGAGTCAATCAATTCGACAACGACGACGGTAACATCATTCGCGGGGAATCGGAAATCGATTCCCCCCTTTTTCTAATTCGACTTGAAGCAGGTGACGCATGTATGAATCAACTCGCACGCAGATGGAAGCGCGAATGGCCGCTGCATTTCATGGTGGTTCCCGCATTGATTTTCCTTGTCCTATTCAGTTACATCCCGATGGCCGGCATTCTGATGGCATTTCAGAAATATATCCCGACCAAAGGCTTGTTCGGCTCTCCGATGGTTGGCCTTAAGCATTTTAAATATTTGCTGGATTATCCGGATATCGGCCGGATCGTGTTTAATACCCTGTATATCGCGACGATGAAAATCATCGCTGGGCTTGTCGTGCCGATCACGATCGCGATTTTGCTGAACGAGCTGCGCCAGGAATGGATGAAACGCACGTTCCAAACGATGGTCTATTTGCCGCATTTTTTGTCCTGGGTCCTGCTGAGCGGGATCATCATCGACGTGTTGTCCCCGTCGACGGGCATTATCAATCAAATTTTGGGGCTGTTCGGCGCCAAGCCGATTTTTTTCCTCGGGGACAACAAATGGTTTCCTTACGTGATGGTCATTACCGATGTGTGGAAGGAGTTCGGCTTCGGCACGATCATTTACCTGGCGGCGCTGACGAACATCAATCCGTCGCTTTATGAAGCAGCCGAAATCGACGGGGCGGGACGCTGGAAACAGACCATAAACGTCACGCTGCCCGGCATGATGCCGATCATCATACTGATGCTGACGCTGAATATCGGCAACGTGCTGAACGCAGGTTTCGATCAAATTTTCAATCTGTACAGCCCGCAAGTATACGAAAGCGGGGACGTGATCGACACCTTCGTGTACCGGATGGGTATCGAGCAGGCGCAGTACGGGTTTGCGACCGCCGTCGGACTGCTCAAATCGGTCGTGTCCTTCATTTTGATTTCGGTATCCTACATCATGGCGTATCGTTTTGCCAATTACCGCATTTTCTAGCAAAGGAGAACGGTCAACCTTATGAAAAAGTCATTGGGCAGACGGCTGTTTCTTGGCTGCAACTTCGTGTTTCTCGCGGTGCTGTCGCTGATGTGCCTTATGCCGATCATCCACATTTTGTCGATTTCGTTCAGTTCGGGTTCGGCCGCATCGGCCGGGAAAGTATTGCTTTGGCCCGTGGAATTTACGCCGGCCGCTTACCAAAACGTGTTCGGCAAACCCGAGTATTTGCGCGCGTTTTGGGTCACCATTCAGCGGGTCGTGCTTGGGACTTCGATCAGCATGTTCCTGACCATCCTTACCGCATATCCGTTATCCAAAGAAAAGCATCAGTTCGGCATGCGCACCTTTTACGCGTGGGTGTTCGTCTTTACGATCCTGTTCAACGGGGGCCTCATTCCCTGGTACATGACGATCAAAGCCGTCGGCCTGATCGATTCGATCTGGGCGCTGGTGCTGCCGGGCGCGGTGCAGGTGTTTAATATCATTTTGCTGCTGAATTTCTACCGCAATCTGCCGAAGGAACTGGAGGAGTCGTCCAGGATCGACGGCGCGGGCCACTTCACGACGCTGTGGAAAATCTATGCGCCGCTGTCGCTTCCCGCACTGGCCACCACCGGGCTGTTCACGATCGTCTGGCATTGGAACAGCTGGTTCGACGGCATGATTCTGATGAATCATCCCGATCATTATCCGCTGCAAACTTTTTTGCAATCGATTATCATTAAAATGGATCTCCGCTTTTTGAAGTCGCAGGACATCGAATTGATGCAGAAGCTGTCCGACCGGACGAGCAAAGCCGCGCAAATTTTTGTGGCCGCTTTTCCGATCCTGATCATTTATCCGATCCTTCAACGGTTTTTTATTAAAGGAATTGTGATGGGGAGTGTCAAAGAATAATAGTTCCGGGATCATCTCAGGAACGGGGGAACGACCATGAAACTGTTATTCCGGATGAAAGACTCTTCGATTTTTATGAAAATGATGGCGGTGTTCCTGAGCGTTCTGCTCCCCCTGATGATGATTACGTGGTTCATCAACGAGCGGGGAGCAAGCAGCATTCAGACGGAAATATCCCGTTCGACCTTGAATACGGCCAGCTTTTACCTCGATTCGCTTGATAAAGAGGTTGAGCGCATCATGCAGTATTTGCCGAATTACGTCATGGATAACGATTTGATGGAGCTTGCGGCGATCGGGACGGACATGACGGATTATGAGCGGGCCCAAAGCATCACGCTGATCCAAAAGCGGCTCGACCTGATGAAAAACTCAAGTCCGTTCATTCAAGAGGCCAAGGCTTACGTCCCGAAAATCGGGCGAACGCTGCTCAGCGTGAAATACGAGACGGTGATCGATGAAGCCGAATACGCGGCGATGCAGCATGACGGGCCTTTCTACGACGATCCGTTCGTCTACTGGAACGACCGCCTGTTCCTGACGATGTCCTACCCGACGAATACGTTCAAGGATCCTTTGTACATGGTAGGAATCGAATTGTCCACGCGCAAAATCAAGGAGGCGCTGCAGCAAATCACCGGATCGCTCAGCGGCGAAAGCATGCTGCTGAATGCGGGGCAGGGGTTTCTGATCGGCAGCAGCGACAAGACGGAACTGCAGGATGAGCTCAAAGACTTTATTGCCAAAAAGCAGGCGCAAGGCAAACAGCAGGGTTATGAGAGGGTCCGATTCGGAGACGGACGTTATCTTACCGTATTCAAGTACTCCGACGTATGGAAGTCTTATTCCGTCACATGCATCCCGGAGTCGGCCGTTTTGGGGCCGATCCAGACTTACAAACGCTGGTTTTTATGGGCATGCGGCCTTGCGGTCGCGGCTGGGGCGTTTTTCTCCTATTCGCTCATGAAGCTGATGTACCGCCCGCTGATGCGTCTGATCCACGGCTTCAAACGGGTGCAAAAGCTGGAGCTCCTGCCGCTGTCGATCGATCGGAGGCGCGACGAGTTCGGTTATTTGTACCAAGCCTTTAACGACACGGTCCACTCGCTGAAGACGCTGATCGAGCAAAATTACGAGCAGCGGATTCGAAGCCAGCGCTCCGAGCTGAAGCGGCTGCAGTCGCAGATCAACCCTCATTTTTTGTACAACTGTTTTTTTGTGTTATGCAGATTGATCAAGTCCGATAAAAAGGAGAAAGCTTACCAATTTTGTCTCTATATCGGTGAATATTTCCAGTTTATTACGAGAAATGATGAAGATATTATTCCGTTCGAACTGGAGATCAAGCATTCAAGAACTTACGTTGAGATGCAGTCGGTCTGCTACGGCGACCGGATTCAGGTTCGGTTCGAAGTAGAGCCGCTGCCGCTGCAGGTGCCGCGCCTGATCCTTCAGCCGATCATCGAAAATGCCTACAAGCATGGTTTCGGCGGGATGGCTGGAAGAGGGGACCTTCGGATTTGCAGCGTGCGGAGGACGGACCGGTTCACGATCTGCGTCGAGGATAACGGCAACAGCCTGGACGACGACAAGCTGGAGCAGCTGCGGCTCCGGCTTGCCCATGCCGGTGACCGGATCGAAGAAACGACGGGGCTGATCAACGTGCATCGGCGAATTCAGCTTCATTACGGAAGGGAATACGGGCTTGAAGTTTCACGATCATCGCTGGGCGGACTGAAAGTGCTTATACATCTTGGAATGGAATAGGGAGGTATCGGTGATGCGCAGGCTTCTTATCGTGGATGATTTGCCGATTATCGTTGACGGGCTGCTGGAATTGTTTCAAACGACGGAGCATTTGGAGCTTGAGGTACTGAAAGCGTATTCGGGAGAAGAAGCGCTTCAGGTGATGCGGGAGCGGCCGGTCGATATCGTCATTTCGGACATTAAAATGCCCGGGCTGGAAGGCATCGAGCTGCTGCAGTTCATTCAGGCCGATTGGCCTTCCTGCAAGGTCATCTTCCTGACGGGATACAACGATTTTCATTATATCCGGAGCGCGATGGCTTACGGCGGTTTCGACTATATTTTGAAGGTGGAAAGCGACGACAAGATCATCGCCTCCGTGGAGCGTGCCCTCGAAAAGCTGGAGGAGGAGCGGAACCAGCTCCGGATGCTGGAGCGGGCCAACAGGCGGATGCGCGAGGCGCTCCCCCTTCTTCAGAAGGAGTATATATGGGAGCTGCTTCAAGGCAAGCAGGAGACGCCTGCCGAGCTGGCGCGCCATTTTGAGGAGCTGGGTATTTTGCTGCGGGTGGACCGGCCCGTGCTGCTGCTGCTTGGGAGGGTGGATACGTGGAAGGAATCATATACGCCGATGG
The DNA here is from genome assembly GCF_009870825.1 of Paenibacillus sp. USDA918EY. Taxonomy (GTDB): domain Bacteria; phylum Bacillota; class Bacilli; order Paenibacillales; family Paenibacillaceae; genus Paenibacillus_AQ; species Paenibacillus_AQ albilobatus. The sequence goes on from NZ_WTWY01000011.1 coordinate 75,954, forward strand.
ACAAAGCGCTGCTGCTTTACGGCGTCCAAAACATAGCGGAGGAATACGCGGGCGCCGGCATGAAATGCTACTCCGGCGTATACGAAAATTCCCGCATCATTTGGCTGCTGCAGCCCTGGGAGGGAGACGACGCGAAGCAGGAGGCATGGAAAGCGGGCTGCGACCATGTCGGCGGCATGCTGGAGGCGATTCAGCAAACCTGTCAGCGGCTGCTGCGCGTGTCGGTATCTTTTGCGATCAGCAGCGAGCCGACCGGGCTGACCGCCATTTCGGAACGGTTCCATTTGTTGAAATATTGTTTTGTGCACGGGCTTGGACTGTCGCCTGCCGTCATCGTGACCGATAAGGATCTGCTTAAGCTGCCGAACGGAGAAGAAGAAAAAAACGACTACTGCCATCACGCCCGGCTGCAGCTGCTTCAGCGGTGCCTGGAGAACAAACACCGGGAAGAGTTCAATAAGCTGTATTTGCATCTGACGTCCATCTGGACCGACGACGCGCAGGTTTACGGGCGAAAAATGGAGCTGTACCATTCGCTCGCGGCCATTTTTTTGTCGATTATGGAGCAGAACGAGGATTTCAGGCAGGATGCATCCAAAAACATGGATACGATGCTCCTGTACCAAAAGGACGAGGGCATCTCCTGGCCGGACGTGAAGCAGTATTTTTGGAGCTTGGCCGACTGCTATTTTGCCAAACATGCACGGCAAGGGGAACAGGTGCCAAGCGACCTGGTCAAAAGAGTGCACCGTTTCATCGAGGAGCATTTGGCCCGCGACATATCGCTGATCGCGATCGCCGAGCACGTCGGGCTCAACCCTTCCTATCTCTCGCGGTTGTATAAGCAGCTGACCGGGATTGGTTTATCCGATTACATCAATGAATACCGGAACCTGAAAGCCAAGGAACGGCTGCTGAACAGCACGATGAAAGTAGGGGATATCGCGGCGGAGCTCGGATACAATTCGGCGCTCGCGTTCATCCGCTTTTTCAAGAAGCAGAACCAGGCGACCCCCCAGGAATACCGTCTGCAGCGCCAAGCCAAGGAAGTCAACAATAGTATATGAATGTACGGAAATGTCTCTTTCGGGCCTTCCGCCGCGTGGCGTACAATCAGGGCAGCATAAGCGACATATCGAGGAGGAACCGAAAGTGAAGACATTAACAGCCGTATTGCTTGGAGCCGGCAGCAGGGGACGGTATATTTACGGCCCTTATGCCGAGAAGCACCCGGAAGAATTAAAAATCGTGGCGGTCGCGGAGCCCCAGGAGGAGCGCCGGCGGCAAATCGCGGCAATCCACGGCATCGCGCCCGAAAACGTCCATTCGTCGTGGGAGCGGGTATTCGAACAAGGGCGGATCGCCGATGTCATGATCATCAGTACGCTGGATCATATGCATTTCGTGCCGGCCATGAAGGCGCTGGAGCTGGGATATCATATATTGCTGGAGAAGCCGATGTCGCCCGTGCCCGAGGAGTGCGTCCGGATCGAGCAGGAGGCGATCGCCCGTAAGCGGGTGCTGACCGTCAGCCACGTGCTGCGTTATTCGCCGTTCTGGTCGGGAATCAAACGCTGCATCGAGTCGGGGGAAATCGGCGGCATCGCGACGATCCAGCATGCGGAATTCGTAGGCTACCGTCACATGACGCACAGCTACGTGCGGGGCAACTGGCGGAATTCGGCGGAGACGAGCCCGATGATTTTGGCCAAGTCCTGCCATGACCTCGATATCATCTCCTGGCTGATGGACCGGCCGTGCGCAAGCGTCAGCTCCTTCGGCTCGCTGCTGCATTTTCGGAAGGAGCATGCGCCCGCAGGTTCGACGGACAGATGCACGGACGGCTGCCAGGCGGAACGGGATTGCCCGTTTTCGGCGCTCAAGCTGTACAATCAGCCGCCCGAACATCCTTGGGCGCGATATATTACGCATGACCTGTCTCCCGAAGGGATTATGGCGGCATTAAAGGAGGGGCCTTTCGGGCGCTGCGTCTACCGCTGCGACAACAATGTGGTCGATCATCAAGTCGTCAACATGGAGTTTGCCGGCGGGGCGAACGCAACGTTCACGCTGTCGGGCTTTACCGAAAGGGAGGTTCGCAGCGTGCGGGTTATGGGCACGAAAGGCGAAATCTACGGCGATATGGAGGAAGGAACGTATACGCTGCGCCGCTTTGCAACGGGGGAAACGATCGAATTTCATTGCGGCGTTTCCGGCGACGGACACGGCGGCGGGGACGAGCGGATGGTCGCGGATTTCCTTCATCAGGTGAGGGAGCACGGAAACGGCGCCGGTTCGGGGCTGACTTCGGCGACCGCTTCGCTGCAAAGCCATTTGATCGCTTTTGCCGCGGAGGAATCGCGCCTTCAGGAAGGGAAGTCCGTCAAATTGACGGAGCTGGCCCGGCGGGTGGCGACCGTTCATCCTTAAAACGTTCAAATCCCGTCTACAAAATTTTAAGGAAACTTGAAGGTTATTTTCATCTAATTTTAAGAAAGGGTTTCTATAATAAATGCATACCCCTTTTATAAATATATTGCTTGTGCCCCGGAGTCCGCTGCTCCGGGGCATGTTTTTGTCTGCCGGAGCAAAAAAAAGCGGGCCTTCAACCAAATTGAAGGCCCGTTTCCATTTTTATTGCAATTCCGGCATGCACGCCTTATTCGCCAAGTTCTTTGCCCATTCCCTTCAGGAAGCGCAGACCGAAGCCGATAGCCCGGTTTACGTCGGGATCCTTCAAAGCGCTCATCAGGGAGAAGACCGTCACTTTTTTATCCTGCGGCTTGCCGGCTTCTTCCAGACCTTTCGCCACGCTGCCGAGCAGCTTGGCGGTCTGGTCCGGGTCGATCTGAGCCAGGGCCCCGGCCGCCGCCATCCCGTTGTTGATCATGTTGGTCACTTCGGGACGTTTCAATTGATGCAGGGCGATTTCGGCGACCTTGGCTTTCGCTTTCAGGAGCGCTTCCGCCGCCTCCAGCACGCCGCTGCCGTACAGCTCGCTCAGGACGTCGATCGCCTTGTCGATCGCCTGCTCATGCTCCGCAAGGGAGTCCTTCAGCTGGTTTAGCGATTGCTGTTTGATTTCTTCTTCGGTTAACGCCTTTTTCTTGATAAACGATATAGGTTCAGCCATTCATCTTCCCCCCTTCCTTAGTCCACAAGAGAAACATAATCCGGACGGTTCCATTTGCGGTGCACTTCGACGCCGTTTTGCGGATGCCGTTTTTTGTTGCGCGGATTGCTGAGCGGCAGCGGGCTTGCTCCCTTGACGTTCAGCACCTGCATCCGGACTCTCGCCTGCTTGTAAGCCGGCGTATGCGTGCGGACATCGACCGCGCCGCCCGTCAACAGGTTGACCGCCGTTTCATGGCTCGTCGAGTGCATCGGCACGTACACTTCGTTGCGGTGCACCCGGTCGGTGACGAGCGCCTTCAGCTTGATCGCGCCGTACGGCGATTCGAGCCGCACCAGCGTGCCGCTTTCGACGCCGCGCTCCGCGGCAAGCTCCGGCGAAATTTCGACAAACACCTCCGGCAGCTTCAAATTGATGCCGTGCGATTTGTTCGTCAGGTTGCCTTCGTGGAATTGCTCCAGCAGGCGGCCGTTGTTCAGCACAAGATCGTATTCGGCCGGGAATTCCACCGGCGGGATGTAATCCACGAGCGAGAAACGCGCTTTTTTATCCGGGAAATAAAATCCGTCGGTGTACAGAAGCGGCGTGTCTTCGCCTGTCGACGAGCCCCAGGTGAAGCTGCCCCAGCCTTCGAGCACGTCGTAGCTGGCTTTTGCGAAAAACGGCGTCAGGCTGGCCATTTCCGCGAAAATTTCGCTCGGGTGGCTGTAACCCCAGTCGAAGCCGAGGCGTTTGGCGATTTGCGTCGTGATCCACCAGTCCGGCTTCGCGTCGCCGAGCGGCTCAAGCACCTGGTACAGCCGCTGCACGCGGCGTTCGGTATTCGTGAAGGTGCCGTCCTTCTCCAGGGAAGGGGTGGCAGGCAGAATGACATCGGCAAACTGGGCGGTTTGGGACAGGAACACGTCCTGCACGACAAAAAAGTCGAGCTTGCTGAGGAGATCCTGCACATGGTTTGCGTTCGAATCCACCCAAGCCATGTCTTCTCCGACGAGGTACATTCCTTTCAGCTCGCCGCGTTCCACGGCATCAAGCATTTGGATGTTGTCCATGCCCGGCTTCGGCGAAATCTTGACGCCGTAAGCCTGCTCGAAGCGGCCGCGAGCCTCGTCGTTTGATACATGCTGGTAGCCCGGCAGCCATGGCGGGAGCGTGCCCATGTCGCAGGCGCCCTGCACGTTGTTATGGCCGCGGAGCGGATACGCTCCGGCGCCCGGACGCATGAAGTTGCCCGTCGCCAGCAGCAGATTGGAAATCGCCGCCGACGTATGCGATCCGGCGATGTTTTGGGTGACGCCCATCCCCCAGCAGATGGCGGTTCCGTCCGCTTCGTGAATCATGGTCGCGATCTCGATGAGCGTTTCTTTGGAAATGCCGGTTTCCGCTTCCGCGAAATCCAGCGTGAATTTCTCCAGCAGCTGCTTGTATTCGCCGAATTGATGGACATGCTGCTGCACGAACGCTTCATCATGCCAGCCTTGATCGATCATGTATTTCGTGACGGCGCTCAGCCAGACGAAGTCCGTGCCTTGTTTCGGGCGAATGAACAGATCGGAGCGTTCGGCCATTTCATGCTTGCGCAGATCGGCCACGATCAGCTTCTGCCCGTGCAGCTTGTGGGCGCGTTTGATCCGCGTCGCCAGCACCGGATGGCCTTCCGCCGGCGCACAGCCGACCAAGATGACCAGTCCGGCCGAAGCGATGTCTTTGATGGACCCGGCATCGCCGCCGATGCCGACGGTGGACATCAGGCCGTCCGAAGCCGGCGACTGGCAGTAGCGGGAGCAGTTGTCGATGTTGTTCGTTTCGAACACCTGGCGGGCCAGCTTCTGAATCACATAGTTTTCTTCGTTTGTGATTTTGGAGGACGAAATGAACCCGAGCGCGTTGGAACCGTATTCTTTTTTAATGCCGCCGAGGCGTTCCGCCACAAGCGCCAGCGCTTCGTCCCAGGTCGCTTCCACAAACGCGTCCCCTTGGCGGATGAGCGGCGTCGTGATGCGCTCTTCGCTGTTCACGAAATCCCAGCCGAATTTGCCTTTGACGCAGGTGGAAATCGCGTTGACCGGCGCGTCGTGGGACGGCTGGACTTTCAGGATTTTCCGCCCTTTGGTCCATACTTCGAACGAGCAGCCGACGCCGCAGAATGTGCATACCGTTTTCGTCTTGCGCGTTCTCGTGTCGCGCATCGCCGCTTCGATTTCGGAGATGGCGAAGATGCCGCTGTATCCCGGCTCCACCTCTTTGACCAGATCGATCATCGGATCGAGGATCGGCTTGTCGATGGCGGTCATGAACCCGGCTTCGCCCAGCATCGATTTTTCCATCAAGGCGTTGCATGGGCAAATCGTGACGCATTGTCCGCAGCTGACGCAGGAGGAGTCGTTGATGGAAACGCCATCATCCCATTTGACGCGCGGAATGTCCGCCTCCCAATCGATCGACAGCGTTTCGTTGACCTGCAGGCTTTGGCAAACCTCGACGCATTGGCCGCAGGCGATGCACTGGTTCGGGTCGTACCGGTAAAACGGGTGGGACATATCGACCTCGGAAGGGTCGACCTTCGGGCGGTAAGGATATTTTTGATGCTCGATTTCCATCATTTCCGCCGTGTTATGCAGCTTGCAGTTGCCGTTGTTGTTGTCGCATACGGTGCAGTAAAGCAAATGGTTTTCGAGAATCCGGTCCATCGCTTCGGTCTGCGCTTCTTTCGCTCTCTGCGAGGAAAGCCGGACGTCCATGCCGTCCGCTGCTTTGGTCGAGCATGCGCGCTTTAACTGGCCGTTGATTTCGACGATGCACGTATCGCATGTTTGAATCGGATCGACCTCGGGAACATAGCAGATTTGAGGGTGCGACAAGCCGGCCAGATTAATGGCTTCAAGCACCGTCATGCCTTGTTTCACTTCGACCTGCTGTCCGTTCAAAGCTATGCTTACCGTTTCTTTGCTCACGAAAATAACCTCTCTTCCCAGCATGATTTTTTTAGGTAACGGAAGACTTCGGGCGCTGTTAAAATGCATACAATACACTTGCGAAATTCAAATCACTGAAATGTCAATGTCGAAAAAAAGTTCCGCAAACAAAAAACTCCACTAAACCCGGTCCGCTAGCTCTGGTGCGGCAGGTTGTAGTGGAGTAACCGATTAGCAATGGCCTACTAAACTGATCATTCCGTTATGAAATTAACATGCAATGAAAAAACTCACGTCTCGCCATGATTATACTACTTCCGCCCGAAAAAACAAGGTTGAAATATTCTGTACATTGTCCCTAAGATTTAGTATAGTGTTAAACTTGTGATGAGGTGATTGAGGGATGAAAAAGGAAGTCGCGTTTAACGACATTATCCGGAAAGTCCGGAAAGACACCTTCGGCAAAGGGCCTGAGCGCATTCATACGACGTTCGTCGAAAACATGGCGATCACCCGGATGTACGGAAATTTTACCCCGACGGAAAAGTTTATCGCGCAAACGGCGGAAGGCAAAAAAATGGTGCATAGCGCCAGAACGCATATGATCAAGGAATTGTACAAGGACCAGGTGCCGGAAGGGCTCGAAGAGCTTTGCGGCTCCAAGCTGGTGCATCTCTTCACGGATATCAAGGTCGATGAGGACGTCGCGATTTCCGTGTTTATGTTCGAAAAAAACATTGTGTGAGGATGAGGCCGAATGAACGCTGTGACGAAAGAACAGGGCGGCATCATCCGCTACGAGCAGGGGCGCGCAACGGAAAAATCCGATCTCGTCGTCGCCGAGCACCCCGTAACGATCAAAATCAACGGCGAAGAATTCGCCACGCTCGTTTGCACGCCCGAATACATTGAGGATATGGCGGTCGGTTATCTGGCGTCGGAAGGCGTCATTGCCGGCATCGACGAGTTGCAGGATTTGTGGGTGCAGGAGGAGGAAGGTTTCGTCCACGCCACCGTCAGCCGGTGGAGCCCGCTTCATAGGCAGCTTTACAGCAAAAGGTACGTTACGTCATGCTGCGGCGCCAGCCGGCAGGGCTTCGTGTTTTTTAACGACGCGAAGACGGCCAAACGGCTGCACGACGCTCCGGTCGAGCTTTCGTTTGACGACGTTTTCAGGCTGGTGCGCCGGCTGCAGGAAAGCTCGGAAACGTTCAGCCGGACCGGCGGCGTCCATAACGCGGCATTATGCGACAGGCAGGGCATTTTGCTGAACCGGATGGATATCGGGCGGCATAACGCGCTGGATAAAATCTATGGCCACTGCCTGAAACGAAACATCCCCGTGAACGATAAAATCATCGTGTTCAGCGGGCGGATTTCCTCGGAAATTTTGCTGAAGGTCGCCAAAATCGGCTGCGGCGTCATTTTGTCCAAATCGGCGCCGACGCAGCTGGCGCTGGAGCTGGCGGAGAATTTGGGCATAACGGCGGTCGGCTTCGTTCGCGGACAGTCATGCAACGTGTATACGCATCCGCGGCGCATCATCGAATGCCGGCAGATGTTGAATCAACATGCGGCAGAGGCGGAGCGGCCGGAATTGTAATTCCGTCATTTTCGGCTGCCTTTGGCACGAGAAATGGAGTGAGAAATCATGGAAACCAGTGATTATTTCAAACGTGCGCTTCGGGACCTGCGGATTTCCGTGACGGACCGCTGCAATTTCCGGTGCCGTTATTGCATGCCGGAGGAGATTTTCGGCAAGGATTATCCGTTCCTGTCCCGGGACTCCGTGCTTTCGGTCGACGAAACGGTAAGGATCGCCAGGATTTTCGCCCGGCTGGGCGTGCGGAAAATGCGGATTACCGGGGGAGAGCCGATCCTGCGCAAGGAACTGCCGGAGATCGTTGCCGGCATAGCCGAAATCGAAGGGGTAGAGGATATCGCCTTGACGACAAACGGGAGCCTTCTTGCCAAGCAGGCCGCGAAACTGCGCGAGGCCGGATTGATGCGGGTGGCGGTCAGCCTTGACGCTTTGGACGATGATACCTTCATGAAAATGAACGGCGGCAAAGCGAACGTGCGTCAGGTGCTTGAAGGCATCGACGCGGCCGCCGAAGCGGGCTTGTCCGTGAAGGTGAACATGGTGGTGCAAAAAGGCGTCAACGAGCATGCCCTGCTGCCGATGGTCCGCTATTTCCGCGAAAAAGGCCATATTTTGCGCATGATCGAATATATGGACGTCGGCAACACCAACGGCTGGGATTGGAAACACGTCATCAGCAAAAAAGAGATGCTGGAGCGGATCGGCGCCGAATTTCCGCTGGAGTCCGCCGCCCCCAATTACACGGGAGAGGTGGCTTCGCGCTACCGCTTTGCGGACGGCAAAGGCGAAATCGGGATCATTTCCTCGGTCAGCGAGGCGTTCTGCCAGACCTGCACGAGAGGCCGGTTGTCGGCGGACGGCATGTTTTATACATGCCTGTTTGCGACAAAGGGGCATGATCTGCGGACGCTGCTGCGCTCCGACGCTTCCGATGACGATATCGTCCGGCGGATCGGATCGATTTGGGAAGGCCGCCACGACCGGTATTCCCTGGAGCGCGAAGAGGCAAGGGGGAAGACGGACGGGGCGAAAGTGGAGATGTCCCGGATCGGCGGCTAAAAAAGCTTGCAAGACAAAAAATCTTGAAGTTCACATTGTTGACAAAAATAAATCGTATGGTTATCATGTGTTATGTGTTAGCGAATGAAGGGGCTGTAGGCGTTGCAGCCGCTTTATTTGACGGTATGAACGTGTGATTGATGCTCCTATAGGAAACGGGTAGGAGAATTAACCGGCACAAATCTTTCTTTTCGGTTCTGGCGGAAAGAAGGGTTCGTGGCGGTTTTTTTGGTTTTGTCGGAATGATTTTTGCCGTAACCGTTTTCACGAAAGCTAATTAACGAAATGGTATGGAGGAATGCAGTATGTCGTTTTACACACCGCAGCAAATAAAGGAGATCGCAGCCGAAACCGGGGAAAAGAAGGCAAAACTTCCCGTTACCTCGGTGTTGATCCTTGGATTTTTGGCCGGGGCGTTTATTGCGCTCGGATTTTTGCTCGATATTCGCGTCATCGGCACGGCGCCGAAAGAATGGGGATCGTTTGCGGGATTTTTGGGAGCCGCGGTTTTCCCGGTGGGGCTGATCTTGACCGTGCTCGCAGGAGGGGAGCTATTGACAGGCAATATGATGACGCTGCCCGTCGCTTGGTTTTCGCGTAAAATCGGATTCGGCCCCGTGCTGAAAAATTGGATCCTCGCCACGATCGCCAACTTTGCCGGCGCGGTGTTCGTCGCTTACTTTTTCGGACATATCGTCGGCCTGACCGAAGGCGCTTTTCTTGCCAAAACGGTGGCCATCGCCACCGGCAAAGTGCATGACAGCTTCGGGCAAGCGTTCGTGTCCGCCATCGGCTGCAACTGGCTCGTATGCCTTGCGGTGTGGCTCGCCTATGGCGCGAAAGATTTTGCCGGCAAAATCGCAGGCATCTGGTTCCCGGTCATGGCTTTCGTCGCCATCGGCTTTCAGCACGTCGTCGCCAACATGTTCGTCATTCCGGCCGCGATTTTTGCCGGACAAATGACATGGAGCCAATATTTCCCGAACTTTGCGGCCGTCTTCCTCGGCAATCTGGTCGGAGGCATCGTCTTCGTGGCCGGGGCTTATTTTGTCGCTTACCGCCAGCCTGCAGGCGTCCAATCCGTGCAGGGCGCTCAAAAATCGGCGTAAAGAGACTGCACGTTCGTTTTCAAGGTTTGGATAAACTTCAGCACCGCCATTACAGCCGGTTCGTCCTTGCTCTGCAGCAGGGACAGATCCCGGCTGATTTTCGTTCCTTTGATCGGGACCTCCTTCAACTCGCCGCTTTCGAGCTCCTTTCGGACCACCCAGCGCGACAAAAGGGCGATGCCGAGGCCGCAGGCCGCCGCCTCCTTGACGCCTTGGCTGCTGTTGAACACGAAGCTGCGTTTGACGGCAAGGCCTCCTTCCTGGATGAGCCTGTCGCTGTAGGCGCGCGTGCCGGATCCCGTCTCCCGCATCACCCATACCTGATTCTGAAGCCGGGCGAAATCGACGTTTTTTTCGGAAGCGATCGGATGGTCCGGCGCCGCGATCAGCACCATCTCGTCTTTCATGAACGCGGTCACCTTCAGGTCCTTGGCTTCGACATTCCCTTCGACCAGGCCGATGTGGAATTTTCCGGCGCGAATATCCTGCAAAATGTTGTCCGTGTTGCTGATATGGACCTGGACATCCACAAGCGGGTACTGCTGCGCGTATTCCGCAAGCACCCTCGGCAGAATGTATTCGCCGATCGTAAAGCTTGCCCCCATAAACAAAGCTCCCGTCACTTCGTCCCGCAGCATATGGATATCTTCCTTCGCTTCCTCGTACAAAGCCAAAATCTGCTGCGCCTTGCCGAATAAAATTTCTCCGGCCTCGGTTAATTTGACGAGCTTCGGGGAACGGTGCATCAGCTTGGTTCCAAGCTCGTTTTCCAGGTTGCGGATATGCAGGCTGACCCCCGGCTGGGACAAGTTCAGCAGTTTGGCGGCCTGCGAGAAGTTCCTCTGCTCAGCCACCGTCACAAACACTTTTAATGTATCGGTAATCATTGCGATGTTCCTCCAGTATGGTTCGGGAAGATGGTCATCCCTACCTATTGATCGTCTTTACCGTCTACCCAAAACAGGTCGTCCAACGTCCGGTTCAGGGCATAACAAATATCCAGGCATAATTTCAATGAAGGATTGTAGGCGCCTTTTTCGATCAGGCTGATCGTTTGGCGGGTGACACCCGTTTTGTCCGCCAGCTGCTGCTGGGTCAAATCCGCTTGGACGCGTGCCATTTTCACCTTGTTCACCAATAAGCATCGATACCTCCTTTCATTAAATCGTAATATATACTTTACATTTTGCAATATATAAATTGCATTCTCGGGTCAAGACTTTGCAAAATCCGCAGGTATAAATTTCATTCTAGAAATAAACGATACATAACAGTTCCGCAATATCCCAATGATAAGTTTTCCTCATGATAGGGATAGCAAATCGGTATTTCCCTTCCTCGCCGGCCGACTTTATAGTGAGCGTATAAGAAGAACACCGAGTGAAAACAAAGGGGATGGCAATGCCATGATTTCAAGGGAATCTGCGGCTCCGCGCAGAAAAAGGAACACGAACGCATTTATGTTGGGGATCGGCCTGACGCTCATTTTATCTTTGCTCGCCAAAGGGCTGTCGCTGCTTCCGTTTTTGAGCATTATGGGTCAGCTGGTTCTGGCCATTATTCTCGGCATGGTCTACAAGGCGGCGGTCGGCGTGCCGGAATCGATTATGCCGGGAGTAGGCTTTTCCAACAAAAAGCTGCTTCGCTTCGGCATCATCCTGCTGGGGATGCGGCTGAATTTGGTGGATATCGTCCATGCCGGGCCCAGGGTCATATTGATTGCCGCGATAAATATTACGGTAACGATTTTCGTTGTATACGGACTGGCGAGGCTGTTTAAAGTGGACCGTCCGCTGGCGCTTTTGACGGCATGCGGGACGGCCATTTGCGGCGCCGCCGCGGTTGTGGCCATCGCGCCGCTAATCAAAGCGAGGGAGCAGGAAACGGCCGTCGGCGCGGCGACCGTCGCGATCCTCGGCACGCTGTTTACGCTCGTTTACGTCGGCTTGTACCCGTTTCTCGGGTTGACGCCTTCGGCATACGGAGCGTTTGCGGGAGGCACGCTGCACGAGGTGGCGCATGCGATCGCGGCGGCGGCGCCCGGCGGCAAGGAAGCGGAGGACATGTCCGTCATCGTCAAGCTGACGCGGGTTGCGCTTCTGGTTCCCGTCTCGCTGTGTGTCGGTTATTGGGCTAGCCGCAAGCAGGAAGGGACGGCACAAAAAAGCAAAATCCAAATTCCGTGGTTCGTGCTCGGGTTCCTGCTGATGAGCGGCGTCAATTCGCTTGGCGTCATCCCGCATGCCGTGACCGCGCAAATCATTAACCTCGCTTACATCCTGATCGCGATGGCGATGGCGGGGCTCGGTCTGAACGTGGACTTTGCGTTTTTCCGCCGCAACGGGGTAAAACCTTTCGCGGCCGGCGTATTGGGGTCCATCTTGCTCGCCTGCCTAGGTTTTCTGCTTGTCCATGCGCTGGGTTTCATATAAGTCAAAACATCGGCAAACGCGAAAAACGGCCTCCGTTACGTTATGGGGCCGTTTTTCGTATTCTCTCTGCCCTAGCCTTTTTTCAAGCAGTCTCGTCCGTGCCTCATTCCGTCTCGTCCCCGTCAAACCCGTTGATCAGGTCGGTTCCATGCATATCCTCGATGGTCGCCACAGGGTCGATCGGGCTGTCCTTCTGGATGTCGTCCGCGTCCGGCACGTCTTCCAATTCGGTATATTCTTCGCCGATTTCGTCCGAAGCAGGCCCGACCGATGGCTCGGGAGGCGTATTGCGGCGGCCGCCAAGCTCGGGGCTCATGTCCGAGCGGACATAAAATGCCGCATCGGCCGGATCGGGCTCGCTGGTGATGCTTTGCACCGTTTCGGCGTTCACCTCGCGGAGATCCGCGTCAGGCAGGCCGTCTTCCACGGGATGTTCCCCCGCGTTTTGATAACGTTCATAGGTCCAGTCCGCTTCGGATTTGTATTTGTCAGGCATTCGGGTACCGCCTCCTTTTCATGAAAGATGCCGTAAAACGCAATCTGAAATCGTATTTATCCTTTTGCGGTTCATATTTACCCTTACCCGAAACAAGGGGAAATAAACCTGGGGGAGTAAAGGCAAAAGCTCCCGTGTTCAGCGTAAATCCAAGTATTTCGAATTCAAGAAATTGCGTAAAATACCAGAATCGAACATAATAAACCCAAGAGATTTTTAGGAAATTTCGGCGAATATTGTCGGTCTGCCTCTAACATTCACATCTTTTGGGGTGTCCTATGAAAAATTCGATCATCAAAGCGCTCCTCATCCCGATCCTGGCCATCCCGGTTTTGTTCGGATGCCTCCCGCATTCCGTCTTGGCGGCTTCAGCCGCCGAAGCGGAGGTTGTCCAGTGGGGCTGGGAGTTTAAATGGAGCATGCCGGCCACCGCCCAAGAAAACGAAGGAGGAGGCTGGCAGCGCCTCGATTCCTTGCGAAAACTTCCGGACAGGCGGCTCGAAGTCAACGAGGCGTGGTACCGGACAATCGTGCCCGACCTTCCTTCCGAGGCTTCGGCGCTGCTCCTGAAAAAGGTGTACGGCGAGCGCATCGCGGTTTACCTGGACGAGCGGAAAGTCTATGAGCAGAGCCGAGGTTACATGTACGACGTTAGTAAAATTTTGCTTCCGTTAAGCCCGGACGACGAAGGGAAAACATTGCGCGTTCAGATCGTGTCGGAGAAGGAACGCGACCGGATCGGCATCGGGGGGGAGGTTCTTGCCGGCGACTATCCGACGCTGCTGAAACAATATGTAAAATCGAATCTTGACGATTTGATCCTGGGCAGCTCTATGGTTTTTCTCGGCGTCATGATGCTGATTCCCGCCTTGTTCATGCGCAAAAGCCACTTGGCCAGCTGGCTCGCTTTAACGGCGGTGCTGACGTCGACCGGCATTTTAATATTGACGTACTCCCCGCTTTTGTACGGCCTGTTCAACCGGTACGGGCAGTGGTTTTTGGTTATGTTCGACGCGGCGCTTCTGACGCTGCTGCCTTCGACGACGTTTTTCTTTGAAAAAACGGTCGGTGCGGGATACAGGCAGCTGATCCGGCATTTTCGTAAATTCCAGGTTTTTTATTCGGCGTTTTGCCTCATTCTTCTGACGATCAACGTTTCGCTGCACGACCGCATCATCGGCATATACGACCTGTTTTCGGTCAAAATGCTCGGCTACCTGATCATTGCCCAGGTCCTTTTGCTGATCGCGAGCTCCGTCTATTATGCCGTCAAAGGAAACCGGAACGCTTTGATTTTTACGCTAGGATTTGCCGTGTTCGGCTTGACCGTGCTGGTTGAAATGACATGTTATTTAGCCAGCGGCGGAAAATACGAGCTTTTTTGGTGGAAATGGGGCGTGCTCGGATTTGCCGTTGCGCTGATTGCCGCGCTCGGCCATCAATTCGCGGAAAACCACAAGCAGATTCTCGTCTATTCGAAGGAATTGGAAAGATTCAACACCGAGCTGCAGCGGTCGGAAAAAATGGAGATCATCAGCGAGCTTGCGGCATCCGTTGCGCATGAGGTCCGCAATCCGCTGCAGGTCACGCGCGGGTTCCTCCAGCTGCTTCAGAAAAAGTCCGCCAGCAAGGAAAGGGAATATCTTGAACTCGCGTTGGAAGAGCTTGACCGGGCTTCGGGCATCATCACCGATTTCCTTACTTTTGCCAAGCCGGAAATCGAACAGGTGCAGCTGCTGGACCTGGCCGAAGAGTTCCGGCATATCGAAGGCATTCTGAATCCGCTGGCCAACTTCAACGGCAGCAAAATCACGTCGGATATTCCGCCGGGTCTATACGTTCAAGGGAATTCCTCCAAGTTCAAGCAGGCATTTATCAATATCGTCAAAAACAGCATCGAGGCGCTGCGCGAGGAAGGGCAGATCCACATTTGGGCTTACGCCCGGGACGGGGAAATCGCCATCCATATCCTCGATAACGGCGAAGGCATGGAACCCGCCGAAATGGCAAGGCTCGGCGAGCCTTATTTCTCCAATAAAACCAAAGGAACCGGTCTGGGGCTGATGGTAACGTTCCGAATCATCGAAGCGATGCAGGGACGAATCGAATTTATGAGCGAAAAGGGGCTGGGGACCGAGGCCGTCGTTCGTTTTCCCGAACCAAGCAGCGAAACGGGACCAACATAAAGCAGCGCAAAAAGACGCCGAGTCGCGAAGGCGTCTTTTTGCGCACTTTAGATGAGCGTTTCGCTGGTACCGCCGCTTCTTAAATCATTCCAAGCCACAAACAAGCTGAGTGCGGCGGCGATCAAAAACAGAATAGCCGAAATCAGGGCGATTTCGTTTCTTTGTCTCGTCGGGATCATGCCCCCGCCGCCTCCAACGCCCCCAACACCTCCGACGCCGCCGCCGATGCTCCGTGTTTTTACCGGTTTCACTTGCTTCACACGCAGACACTCCTTTGGACGCAATGGCATTTGCAAGTATAGTACGTATTGAGCACATTGTAGATTATGTCGGCGGGAAGTTTACCGTTCCGGAATGGGGCGAAAATGTACGGATCAGAGAGCGAAGCCCGGTCTCTTTACGCGAAAGAGCCCGGGCTTCGCTGCCGGTTAGGATTCAGGCCTTGCCAAGCACGAAGCTGACGATAAGGATGACCAGGACGATGGACGTAATGATGACGTACAGTTTGTCGCCTTCACGCGCGAACACCCAAATCGAAATCGCGACGCGCAGCACCGGCGTAAGGATCAGAAGCATCAATCCTACCGTAATGACGGCATAGGGTTTGAATTGGATCAACCCGCCGAAGATATCATGCAGATTATGCGGATAAAATTCTCCCGGGTAGCCGCTTTCGCCCCGGACAAAAAGCAGGATGAGGCCAAGGATAATGACGCAGGCGCTGATGATGACGCCGACCCGAAGCCAGCGGCTGACGGCAAGCTCGACGTCCTGAATTTCGCTGTTTTCGTTCATGCTACAGCCCCACTCCTTCATAAATCATTTGAAACGCCACATAAAGAAGAACCGGGATAAACAGCATGCGGATCGTTTTGCTTTTCAGCCGCTGCATGATTTGCGCCCCGATGGTCGCCCCGGCCAAAACCCCAAGCGCGACCGGACCGGCGATATGCGGATCGATGTCCCCGCGCAGCAAATAAACGCCCGCGCTGGCCGCCGCGGTGACCCCCATCATGAAGTTGCTGGTCGCGGTGGACACCTTCAGCGGCAGCTTCATGAATACGTCCATCGCCATCACTTTGAAGCTGCCGCTGCCGATTCCGAGCAGTCCGGACACGATGCCCGCGCCGTACATGACGCCGAAACCTCCGTACACGTTTCCTACATTATAAGAGATCTGCTGCTGGGCCGCTTTATCGTAGTAGCTGCCCGCCAGCTTCAATTTGGCGGCGGCGGGATGCATACTGACCTGCTCCTGCTGCGCGCCTTTTTTCCTTTTGATCATATTCACCGCCGAATAGACAAGCAAAAGACCGAAAATGATATAAAGCAGATTGGGGGCGATCAATCCTCCGATAAAAGCCCCGGTAATCGCGCCGACCGTGGTGGCGATTTCCAAAAACATGCCGACGCGAAGATTGGTGATCCGGTCGCGTATATAAGCGATCGCCGAACCGCTCGACGTCGCGATAACGGAGATGATGCTGGCGCCGATCGCGTGTTCGATGCTGACGCCGAACAGCAGCGTCAAGGCCGGGGTCACGATGATGCCTCCTCCCAGCCCCAAAACGGATCCGACGATGCCGGCCAAAACGGAGATCAGAAGGATTTCCAATGAAAACATGACCAAGGGTAGACACCTTCCTCTCGATAATAGTGAATCCGATTGCTTTTCACTCCGCAATGCTTGTAAACTGGGAGTAGATTGATTGACAACCGATTCGATTCCCGGTTTATTATACAACGATTGTAAAATAATTTATATACAATCGGTCAATTTTATTTTTATTTAATTTACATTGTAAAGATTAGCGCATCCGATGGATATGCGTTGATCATAAGAAAGAGGGGAAGGCAGATGCGGTTTAAACATTTGGACGAAAAGGACGAGATGATCCTGAAACATTTGCTCGACAACGGCAGACTGAGCCACGCGGAGCTCGGCAGGCTTGTCAATCTGACGCGTGCAGCCGTGCGCGAGCGGGTAAACCACTTGATGGAGCAAGGGATCATCGACAAATTTACGGTGACGGTCAATCCGATCAAAGCCGGGAAAAACATGTCCGTTTACTTTAACATCGACGTGGAATGGAGCCTGCTGGAGAGCGTCGCCGAGCAGCTTTTGAGCGATGAGGAGATCACCAGCGTATACCAGATGAGCGGCGGCCCCCACCTGCATGTCCATGCCTTGATGGACGACCAGGAGCATGTCGAGCGATACCTTGCGAGACTTCGAAAGCTGGAAGGCATCACGGGCGTCCACAGTGAATTTTTGATCAAACGTTTCAAGGAAAGGGAAGGTCTCCTGATCTGATTCCTTTTGCCTACAGTATGTCCGCATCGGCCGCGCCGTACCCGAAGAAAGCCGCCGTTTCCCAAAAAGGACGCAATCGAAAGGAGCCATGCATGGTGGCAGAAGCGGAAGACGATATCGATTTGCGGCGTGAACCGGGGAACATCGAGGCGTGGGAAAAGGATCAAAAGCAGGTTTGCTTCTGGGAGAAACTGAGCGGGCTGCAAAGAGCAGAATTTTGGAAAGGCTGCGGCCAAAAAAACATGGCCCTGGACGATACGGATCGTTAAGGGCCATGCGGTTTGGAATTATTGTTTGGGTTCCTCGCCTTCGCCGGACCAGCGGTTCAGCTGTTGATCCGAAGGCAGCAGGAAGGTCAGGACGCCGAGAAGCGGCAAAAAGCTGCAAATGGCCATGACGGTGTTGACGCCGGCAAGGTCGATCCATTTGCCGAGCACCAACGCCCCAAGACCCCCCAAACCGAAAGCCAGGCCGGTAATGAGGCCGGAGACGGTGCCGATTTTGCCCGGAAACAGCATCTGGGCATACACGACGGTGACCGAAAAGCTCGAAAAGACGATCAAGCCGAGCAGCGCAAGCAGGATGCCGACGCCCCACAGCCCGACATGAGGCAGCAGCAAGGCGAGCGGAGCGGCCAGGACCATGGAAGCGAAAATGACGTTTCGTTTGCCGATCCGATCCGCGACGGGACCGCCGAAAAAGGTGCCTACGGCTCCGGCGCCGAGAAACAGGAAAATGAAAATTTGGGCGTCGTCGACGCTGAGTCCGAAATGATCGATCAAATAAAACGGAAAAAAGGTGCTGATCGAGGAGCTGTACCAGGACCGGACGAAAACGAGCACGACGAGCATGACGATCGCAAACCGGACCTTGGAGCGAACCTCGGGCTTCAGCTGCCGGGCTTGGGCTTTTTTCTTGACCTGGGCTCCGCTTCGCAGTTTGTTGCCGTACCATCTGGCGATGTAAAGCTGAACGGCGATACCCGCCCCGGCAACGAGGGTGAACCAGATCGAACCGAAAAGTCCAAGCGGAATAAAAATCCACATCGTCAGCATCGGAGCGAGCGACTGCCCCGCGTTTCCTCCGACTTGGAAGATGGATTGGGCCAATCCTCTGCGCGTGCCCGAAGCCATGTGGGCGACCCTGGATCCTTCGGGATGGAACGCCGCCGAGCCGAGTCCGACAAACACGACCGCCAGCAGCACTGCGGGGTACGAGTGGGCGAACGCGAGAAGGAGCATGCCCGTGAACGTAAATCCCATCCCGATCGGCAGCAGCGCCGGCTTCGGCTTGCGGTCCGCGAACCAGCCGACCACCGGCTGCATGATGGAAGACGTAAAGTTTATGGCAAAGGAAATCCAGCCGATCTGCGTATAGTTCAAATGCATCGAGGAACGCAAAATCGGAAAGATCGCCGGGATAACCGACTGAATCGAATCATTGAACAAATGAACGAGACTGACCGCAATCAGGATGCGGAAGACGGTAGCGCCGGCAAGGGGCTGCCGTCCTTTTTGCGGCGCGGCGGTTTGAACGGTGGGAATGGACATGTTGGCCTCCTGATCTCATCGAATGGTTAAGGTGATTATATGACAAAAAAAGGGTATGCGTATACCCTTTTTACCAGACTAATTTCGGGGGCTCCCCGCAAAGCACCTGATTCAGCTTCGAAGCCAAATGCCCCACTTTGCCGGTTATTTTATAATGACCCCGCCAAAAGGGAGGATTTCGCGCAAAATCCGTTTAAAAAGATTGTCCTGATCCATTTCTTCCCGCAAACGGCTTGCCGTGGGGCCCGCATGAAAAAGCACCGTGCCGACGCCCGTCATTTTCCAATGGTAATTCATATGCTGGCTGGCCAGCGTGTTGCCGTAGACGGTCAATTCCAGTTTGGCGTTTTCGGGATAGGCGAAGAGGCTGCGGGCGTCCACGTAAAGGGGCTCGGAGGGATGAAGCTCGGCTTCGTAGACGGCGCCTTCCGTCAGTAGCCCGACGGTGCCCGCGCCCGAAAATTTCATTTTGACCGCATCTTTCGTGATCAGCATGTTTTTGATATGCAAAATCCGCGACTGCATTTCGATCCCCGAGCTGTAAAAGAAAATATTGCGGAAGTCGTACAGCAAATCGCTGCCCTCCCGAAGCTCCACGGTTTTGACGGCAAACCCGGAAGGCAGGGCGGCGGTAAACTCGCATGGCCCGCAGAAATCCGCCTGAATCAGCTTCTTTTTGCGGTACATGCCCTTCATGTTCATCAAACGGTCGCTGCGGCCGTCGGAAGGCCCCCGGTACGTAATGATTTGCTCGGGATGAAGAAAATGCACGGTCTCGCCCGGGTTTAGCGAAAAATCGACGGCTTGGCCGATTCCGCCTCCGGACTCCCGAATGTCGATATTCAAAAACCTTTCCCCTTTCTGGCTCGAAAATAACGCTAACGCCGCAATTTGCGGTTGGAGCGCCGCATGAAAAACCGCAGCACGCGGATCCCGATAAAATAACCGGCCACCAGCAAAACGACGGCGATCAGCATATTTTTGAATTTGCGGGCTTTGGCGTCCTTGCTGTCGCTTTCATCCTTCAATTGGTTTACCGTTTGGGCCAGCTCGCGGTTTTGCTCCAAAAGCTTCGCATTTTGTTCCTCGTACGCTTTTGCGCTTTGCTTGGCCCGGTCGAGCTCGTCCAACGTCTGCTCGTAGCTTTTCTTCAGCTCGTTCACTTCGCCGGGCAGCCCGGAAAACTTCTCCACGCCATTATAAAAGTCCTCAAAATAGTTTGCGCTTGCGGCGGACCCGGCCGGAAACGGGGCACAGGCAAGGCAAAAAAAGATTACGGCCGTACGCAGCAAAGCGGCGTCCATCCGCCACTGTCGTTTTTTCATCATTACACCACCTGATGCATAAAATGGAACAAGCCCGGTTGTTTCGCTTTCGCCTCCGGACGTTTATATCGTTTCTAGGGGTTCTGCTCATCTCCGCGATTACGGCTGTACGAAGCTTGTACATGTTTGCACATAGACAGCGGACGTCCTCCAAGGAGCGCAGGCGCTGCGAGAACGCCGGGACGAAAGATTACGCAAAACGTTAAGGAGTGGATTAGCTATGGAAAAAGAACATCAATACAAAAAAATGCTCATCACGGTCAACGGAAAACCGGTCGGCAGGGAACTGTGGATCGACAAAATCACCTACGCGAAGGCAACGATGCATGAACAACCCGAAAAACCTTGCAGTCAGGGGCCTGAGACAGCCTGAGCGCCGCGTCATGCGACAGCCTGATCCGACCTTTTTTTCATCATATCATATCCGTACGTAAAAGTCCGAAATCCGGTGGGTTTCGGGCTTTTTTGCCGTTTTTGCGGAATTGGGCCGAAAGTGTGAAGTTTGCTGCGCATCCGCTAAAATTATATTTTTATTTCAACCCATAATTACACATTTCGACATTTATTTTTGTGTAGTTCTTATATACTATAATGGGTATTGGGTAGGTCTTTTTGCGCATTTGAGCAAGGATGGGGGGGAATTAAAAAATCGCCAAAAATGTTCGCCGGCTGTTGAAATTATGCTAACATGAAAGAAATATATCGCACGAACATATGTTCCATGACATCTTAATGTCAACCAAACTTGGTACGATATAAAGATGACATGTAAAGGGGTGAAATCCATGCATTCAGGTATTCAGGAGAATTTTACATGGAACCGCGGTCATATTCTTGCAAGCGGCTCCAATAAAGTCACTTTGTTGGTTGAATGGTTCGGGGGATCCTTCCGCCAATCAAGAAGAAGAAATACGCCCAAACTGATCGCCCAAGACGTGCAGCTGCACTTATGGCTTGAACCGCAAGTTACCTTGGTCCGGATCCACGGAGCGAAGGCTATGACAAACCTGGGTCAATCACTAATGATTCCTCTTGGTGATCTGTATGATGGCGTGAAGCAGTTTCTGGCCATCGAGCTTGCTCTTCAGCCCCAAGGTGCCGGCATGCATGGCGTTTTGTCTGCTCAATGGAAATTCAAAGAAAGAAACAAGGAGCGCATTAAGGAACTTCCTGTGAAGGAATTATATATGAACTACACGTACCATACCGGTTTGTTACAGGAGCCGGAAAGCTTTCATGTCAGAAAACACGTCATGCTGCTGGAAACCCAGAGCATTTTGAAGGAAGCGATCCGCTTGTTCGAGCACGGTGACATTGAACGCGGAGAATGGCTGCTGCGCCGGAAAGGAGACGAGATGCTGATCGAAGCGGCGCGCCATACGGACGAACGGTTGCTGGAGGAGGCGGACATGCTTTACCAGCTCAGCGAACATTACGTCGGGACTTACCGGAGCCAAAAAGTTCTTATCGCTAAAAATGGCTAGTCCCGGTTTTGAAGGAGCCGGCCCGCGGTTCATGTCAGTGGCCGCAAGCGGATCTAGGTTTTTCTGGCAGGATTCACTCGCTGCAAGTCGAATGGACTACATTACGCAAACGGATATGAGTCTAATTTACTATACGAGCTAGGAGAATCCAGATGACAGACAGATTGATTCGATTAATGCGCATCATCACTCTCGTCCAAGCCAAACCGGGTATTTTGGCCAGGGAGCTGGCGGAACGATGCAGCACCACCGAACGGACCATTTATCGCGATATGGAAGCGTTAAGCGCCATGCATATACCTATCACGCATCTCGGATACGGAAAAGGATATCGGTTTATCGGCAGTTTTGCCTTATATCCATTCGATTGGACCGCGGAGGAAGTTCAAGCTTTTACGGCCTTGGGCAAGGCGATGCCTCAGGTCAAGCCTTTGCTCCCCGACGGTTTTGAAGGGGCCTACGAAAAGGTGATGGCGGCCCATAACAAGCAACGGACGGAACACCTGGAAACCGAACTTCAGGAAAGGGACAATCCATGGATCAAATGGGCCGAAAAAGCGGAAGCGGAAGAACAGTCGGAGTACCTGATCCCGATTTTGCTGGCGACGCTGTCGCAGCAAATCATTCAGGCGGAATATTATGTTCCGGAGCGGAACGAGCTCTTGTTCGGCAAAATCGATCCGTATATCCTTGTCCCTTGGCAGCACCGATTTTACTTGGTCGGACGCAACCATAATACCGGAAAACTGTATACCTACAGGTTAAAATATTTTGCGAGGGTCGTCGTGCTGGATGACGTCTTTATTAAAGTACATACCAACATGCAGCAAGAAAAACATCAACATTTCCGAGGAAATGAAGAAAAGGAACCGGTTGAATTTAAGATAAGGCTTACCCCTGCGGCGATCCCAAAATATAAGGAGAAGGAATCGATCACTCCTCTTGCGCAGACGAAGGATCGGGACGGGAGCGTCGTGATGGATGTCACCGTCGAGGACGTTCCGTGTTTTATGAGCTGGCTGTCCCAATTCGGAGCCGACGCGGAGATTATCGAGCCCGAGCATTATCGGGATGTGATGAAACGTGAATTAATCAAATGGCTTGCGGTATATAGCTGAATGACGATGATTGGCTTTTTCGTTCCCTTAAATCGGAGACATGCCGGCATATAACCGGTAACGGCTGACATGCTGGCCGTGTCTCTGGCTGACTCCCTCCATCCCCATGCTCCTGCAAGGGCCTGCTCAATGCCCCCGATCGTCTTTTTCGCATCTTCTCCCTAACATGTAGAATGAGTCGATATGAAGAAATACGGTTTGTTTTTTTGAAAATGCGTCGATTGGATTGAGGTTGTATTTTATAGCCCGGGAAATGATCGTTTTGTCCTTTAGCATCATGCAGCGTTGACTTGGGAAAAGTTGATGCCTTGTTTTCCTTTTAATGGTTGTATATGTTAAAATTTATAAGGGGAAGCGAGCAATACATTGGAGTACATAACTACTTTATATATCGTTAAACCAGGGAGGGAGAAATTTGCGTTTTTTCAGTTCCGGAAAATCGCCGGAGGAGATGGAAGCTGAAAGCAAACAAAGCTTGAATTTGCGCATCAACATGTTTTTTTTCAGCACGTTCATCATTTTTTGCGTCGTCATCGTCCGGCTGGCCGTCATTCAATTCGTGGAAGCGCCGACGTTGACCGAAAAAGAAGCGAACCAAAACACGAAAAACATTCCGCTTCCGCCGGACCGGGGGAACATCCGCGATGTCTCCGGGGTCAAGCTGGCTTATTCCAAGCCGGTTCAATCACTGTATATTACGCTGATGAAGGATTACAACAACAACACGGACAAAGGGAAGAAAAACCGCCCGGAAATCGAGGATATCGCCAAACGGATGGCGGCGGCGTTCAAGCAGTTCGGAAATCCCGGCGACAAGCCGATGACCGCGGGGGACGTGATCGAGGCGATGGACCTCGAATCCAAACGGGACAGCGGCTATACGCCGCGGCGCATTAAAATGGACCTCAATAAAAAAGAGATTCAATATTTTATGGAGCATAAATCGGAGTTTCCGGGCATCGAAATCATCGAAGAAACGATGCGCCTGTACGATCCGGATACGGTGGCCGTGCAAACCGTGGGTTACGTCAAATCGTTCAAGCGGACGGAAAGCCTGAAGGCCTATGATAAAGCGCGGCAGGAGAGCAAGGACGGCACGAAGCCGGACGAAACGTATACGAAGGATGAGCTTGTCGGCTTCGACGGCATCGAGTTTTCCTTTCAGGACGAGTTGAGAGGGAAAAACGGCTACAAGGTGGTGTCGGTCAGCTCCGCCAACATTCCGGAAGAGGTGGTCGACATCGTGCCGCCGGTCAAAGGAAACGACGTGTGGCTAACGATTAATAAAGAGGTTCAGCTGAAAACGGAACAGGCGATCAAGGACCAGCTGGAATGGCTGCATACCCATCCGGTGTCCGGCAAAACGCATCCCGAAGCCGTGACCGGCTATGCGGTGGCCATGGAGGTCGACACCGGCAACGTTGTGGCGATGGCCAGCATTCCCGATTACGACACGAATATATGGAAAACCGGGGCGGCATCTACTGCGGACTTTAATAAATTGAACAATAATTATCAAAATGGGGCCATTACTCCGCTGGACTCCGGTAAGTCGAAGCATAAATTCGATTCGGCCGTGCTTCTCGGTTCCACCATCAAACCGCTGAGCGTGCTGGTCGGGTTAAACGAAAAGCTGTTTACCACGACGACCCCTTACAACGACACGGGAGAAGCCTTTTTCGGGAAAGAGGGCCACCAGGCGCGGGTGCAAAATTCCCAAGGGCATGCCTACGGCTATTTGCGTACGCCTGCCGAAGCCATCGAGCATTCCTCCAACGTGTTTATGGTCGATATGGTGGGCAATGCCCTGTATAAAAAATACGGCAAAAAAGGCATCGACGTATGGAACAGGTATATGGAGGATTTCGGGCTGGGCGTCGCGACGGGCATCGATCTACCCAAAGAATATTTGGGAAAAAAAGAATACGGCACTTCGGAAAACGTCCCCATCAAGACCGTCGGCAGCGCCCAAGCCGCGCTTGTCTATGCCTCCTTCGGTCAAGGCGGCAAATATACGCCGCTGCAGCTGGCGCAATATACCGTGATGCTGGCGAACGAGGGGGAGCGCATCAAGCCGCAAATCGTCAGCAAAATTACGGACGCAAACGGCAAAGTCGTGAAACAGAGCAAACGCGAAGTGCTTAGTCGGGTGCAGTTCAATCCTTCGTATTGGAAGCTGGTCCGCAGAGGGATGAACACGAACGTCAGCGAAGCTTTTGCCGGATTCCCGTACGATTTTGCCCGAAAAACCGGCACCTCGCAGCAGGATTCGAAAGACGGGCTTTTAGACAACGGGGTGTTTATCGCCTATGCCCCGCGCAACAATCCGAAGCTGGCGGTAGCGGTCGTCGTTCCGGAGGGCGGATTCGGCTCGCAAAGCGCCGCGCCGATCGCCCGCAAAATATTCGATGCGTATGACGAGGAGTACGGCCTCGACGGCGTGCCGAAAAAGCAGCTCAAAAACCAGGCGGGCACGGATTCCGCGGATAACGCGGGTATTGGGCAAAATAACAAAAAACAGCAATGAGCCCGAAAGAACGGCAGCTTGGATGAAAACTCCAGGCTGCTTTTTTTTTCGTAAAGGCGCACTTGATCCCAAAAAGCAACCCTTGCTGGATAAGCAAGCCGGCTTCGAATCGTCCATTTCCGCCCTTTGGAAGACGCCGTGTCGCCTGACGTACCGGCCCGTTTCTGTCGAACGATAGGGAAAGATGCCGAGCACCCTCGAACTGTGCTAAAATATGAAATGTCATTTTCATAGAAGGACGTTTCGAAGTCCGTACCGATCATGTTTTAGAGAGAGGAGGGAGGCCGGTGACCGAATTTGCACCGGACAATCCGGAACAGGAGGAGACAAAAAAGAAAGGGAATTTGAACTTAAGGATCAACCTGTTTTTCTTCAGCACGTTTATCATTTTTTGCGTCATCATCATCAGGCTTGCCATCCTGCAGTTCGTCGAAGGGCCGACGTTGACGGAGAAGGAGTCCAGCAACATCGTCAAGGACGTACCGCTTCCGCCGATCCGGGGCACCATTTACGATGCGGCAGGCGTGCCGCTGGCCTACTCGACCCCGACGCAGTCGCTTTATATTACGCTGATGAAGGATTACAGCCAAAAGAACGGCAGCAAAAACCGTCCCGAAGCGGAGCAGCTTGCGCAGCGCCTTTTGGACGTATTCGATAAATACGGCGATTCCGACAAAAAGATGACCAAGCAGGAGATCATCGAAGCGATGGACCTCGATTACAAAAAGTATGCGGGGTATTCGCCGCGCCGGATCAAAATGGATTTGAGCCAAAAGGAAATCGCCTACTTCAGCGAACATAAATCCGAATTTCCGGGGATTTCGATCGAGGAAGAAAGCGTCCGCCACTACGACCCGGACACGGTTGCGGTTCAAACCGTCGGATACATTCGTACGTTCAGCGGTTCGAAAACCTTGAGCAAGTACAAGGGGATCGACGAAGAGCAGCGCAGCGGCGACGTTACGACCGATCCGGGCCTGATTTATACGGAGCCCGAATTCGTCGGCTTCGACGGGCTGGAGCTGATGTACCAGGACGAGCTCCGCGGCAAAAACGGCTACAAAAAAGTGCCGATCAATCCGCGCAACATGCCGGAAGGCGTCGACGAAGTCGTTCCGCCGGTCAAAGGGAACAACGTTTACAGCACGATCAACAAGCAGGTCCAGCTTGCCACGGAGCAGGCGATCATGGATCAGTTGAGCTGGCTGCATACCCATCCGGTTTCCGGAAGAACCCATCCGGATGCGACGACAGGATTTGCCGTCGCAATGGAAGTGAAGACGGGGAACGTCGTCGCCATGGCAAGCATGCCGGATTACGATCCAAACATCTGGCAGACGGGAAGCGTTTCGCCGGATAATTGGAAGAGAATCCAAAACATTTACCAGAACGGCACGATCCGTTCGTTTAACCCGGGAAAAAAGGGCGACCATCCGGAATCGGTCGTCCTGCTCGGTTCGACCCAGAAGCCGCTCAGCGTGCTGCTTGGCTTGAACGAGGGTTTGATTACGACCAATACGTATTACCAGGATAAAGGCGCGGCCTACTTCGGCAAGGAAGGCCATCAGACGCGCGTGCAAAACGCCGGAGGCCACGTGTACGGCGGGATGGACCCGGCGCGTGCGATCGAAAAGTCCTCCAACGCCTTTATGGTCGATATGATCGGCAAAAGGCTTTACGACAAATACAAGGACAAGAGTATCGGAGTTTGGGACGAGTATATGACCAAATTCGGGCTTGGCGTCCTGACGGGGAGCGGCTTGCCGGGCGAATGGAAAGGACGCAAGGAGTATACGAACGTCAAACAGGCGGGAAGTACCCAGTCCGCGATGGCGTATGCGTCGTTCGGGCAGCAGGGGAAATATACGACCTTGCAGCTGGCGCAATACACGGTCATGCTGGCGAACGAAGGCAAACGGCTGAAACCGCAGCTGGTCAGCAAAATTACCGACGAGAAGGGCAATGTCGTCAAAACCTTCAAGCCCGAAGTGCTGAATACGGTAAACTTCCCGAAATCCTACTGGAATGAAATCCGCCGCGGCATGAAGAGTGACGTCTCTTCTTTTGGCGATTTCCCTTACGCGTTTGCGCGCAAAACGGGTACCTCGACGCAGCAGGTCGGACACAAGCTCGTCGATAACGGCGTATTTATCGCTTATGCACCACGCGATAACCCGGTTTTGGCGGTCGCCGTCATGATTCCGGAAGGCGGCTTCGGCTCGCAAAGCGCCGCGCCGATCGCACGGAAAATATTCGACGCGTACGACCAGGTTTACGGCCTCGACGGCGTGCCGAAAGGAAATGCCAACAACCAGTCGGCAAACGGAACGACGGGAACGAACGGCAGCAACTGATTCGCGGTTCCGATCTTTATGCAATCATCGTAACATTGATCTCTTTTAAGGACAGGTTCGGGGCAGCCCGGGCCTGTCCTTTTACGTGCCTGGCCCGCGCAGCCCTTCGACCGGCACTACAACAGAGCCTGAAGCACCCGGATAGGCGGTCCAAAAAACTCTTTTGTGGCCCTCCGCTGCTTTATGGTAAAATGTCCGTATGTGTGTGAATCGTGAAAATGCGTACAAGAAGGAGGAGCGATATGGACACGAAATATAAGATGCTTGCGCTCGATATGGACGGGACGCTGTTGACAAGCAATCAGACCATTTCCCCGGACACGTCCAAATGGATTCAGCGGGCGAAAGACGAAGGGGTTCACGTATGCCTTTCCACGGGAAGAGGCTTCGAAAGCGCGCTTCCGTACGGCGAGGAGCTGGGGCTTTCGACGCCCATGATCACGGTTAACGGCAGCGAAGTTTGGCGCGCCCCGCATGAGCTGCACCAGCGCTCGCTGATGGATCCGCAGCTTATTTCCGACATGCGCGCCATCGCGCTTGCCGAGGATTGCTGGTATTGGGCTTACTCCGTGGACAAAGTCTATAACAAAGACGTCTGGACGGATTCCATCGAAGAAAAGGAATGGCTCAAATTCGGCTTCCATACGGAGGACGACGAAGCGCGGCACCGGATTTTGATGCAGCTGCAGGAAATGGGCGGCCTGGAAATCACGAACTCATCCCCCCATAATCTCGAAATAAACCCGCAGGGGATCAACAAAGCTTCGGGGATTCGAACCGTATGCGGTCTGCTGGGCCTGGAGATGAACGAAGTGATCGCCGTCGGGGACAGCATGAACGATCTGGCCGCGATTCAGGCGGCAGGCGTTGGCGTCGCCATGGGAAATGCCCAGGAGGTCGTCCGGGAAGCCGCCGATTATGTCACGTCAAGCAATGATCGGGACGGCATTGCGGAAGTAATCCGGAAATTTATCTTTCAAATGTAACCATATATATTGTACCCGGGAGCGGCCGGAATCGAATTTTGCAAAATCCTGACTTAAAAAGGAGATCAAGTTATGGCTGTACTCGGATGGATTCTCATCATCGCGTTGTTCGCCGTCGGGATGGCCGGGACGATCGTTCCCGTGCTGCCCGGCGCGATCGCCATTTTCGCAGCCTTTTTCGTTTACGGATGGTTTTTTACGTTCGGGCATTTTGGCGCGTGGTTCTGGATTATCGAAACGCTGATTATCGTCGTGCTGTTTGTCGCCGACTATGCCGTTGGCGCCTGGGGGACGAAAAAATACGGGGGCGGGAAGCTGTCCGTTATTCTAAGCACGATCGGCGCCATCATCGGACCGTTTGTCATTCCGGCGTTCGGCCTTGTCATCGGGCCGTTTCTCGGCGCGTTCGTAGGCGAGCTGATCGACGGATCTTCGGTATCGAAATCGGCCAAGGTCGGGTTCGGCACGCTGGTGGGGCTGTTCAGCAGCATGGTCATGAAAATCATTTTGCAGATCGTCATGATCATCGTGTTTTTCATTTGGATTGCGTGGAACTAAAACCGGAAGCGAACGGTTTCGTTCGCCGAGAGTCCGATCATGCCTAATTTACACCGGGATATGGCGAATCCCGTTACATCTGCTCCATGGGGAATGCTCGCTGGGGGAAAGAAGGGGAAAGAAGTTTGGCTAAAAAGGAATCGTTTATCAAAGGTACGCTGATCCTTGCCGCCGCCGCGTTGGTGGCGAGGGTATTGGGGCTTGTGCAAAGGGTGCCCCTGGATCATCTGTTTGACGATGTCGGCAAAGCATCATTTACCATTGCGAACAACGTCTATCTGATGCTGCTCACCGTGGCGACGGCGGGAATTCCGAGCACGTTGAGCAAAATGGTGTCGGAACGTTACGCCTTGAAACGGCCGGGCGAAGCCCGCCAGGTATACCATGCCGCGCTGCTCTTCGCAGGTTTCGCCGGCGTGATCATAACGGTGCTGCTTTACATTTTAGCTCCGTATTACGCAACGTACGTATCCAAAGTGCCGGATGCGGCGCTGTCGATCCGCGCTCTTGCGCCTGCGCTGCTTTTGTTTCCGGCCATCGCCATGATGCGCGGCTATTTTCAGGGGCGGAACAATATGACCGCAGGGGGCATCTCGCAGATCGTCGAGCAGTTTGCCCGCGTCGGCGCAGCGATCATCATCGCCTATATTTTGCTGAAATCGGGTTACGACGGAAGTTGGGTGGCCGCAGGGGCCTCCTTCGGGGGCGTGCTCGGAAGCATCGGGGCGTTTGCCATCATGCTCTATTACACGGTAAAAACGCGCCAGCAGGACAAAGCGCTTATGCTTCAGGAGGGCGACGGCGTCAAGCTGCCGCTGATGAGGATTTATAAAGATATTTTTACGTTATCCATTCCGATCGTTTTATCGTCGCTTACGGTGCCTGCCGTGAACTTCATCGACTCGTCGATCGTGAACCCGCTCTTGATCGGGCAAATCGGGGAAGCCAAAGCGACGCAGGTGCTCGGGATTCTCGGGCAGCGCGCCCAAAGCATCGCCGGCATCCCGCCGATTTTGGCGATCGCGCTCAGCACGTCGCTGATTCCGGTCATCTCGGCGGCGTTCGCCCGGAAAGACCAGGAGCATCTGCAGCAGCAAATGACGCTGGCACTGCGCATTTCCATTTTGACGGGAATGCCGATCGTCATCGCGCTTTGCGTTGCCGCCTATTCCATTAACGGGCTTCTTTTCAGCAGCCTTGACGGCAGCTGGATCATCATGCTGCTGACGTTCGGGACGATTTTCCAAATTACGATGATGACCACCAACTCGATCCTGCTTGGCGTCAACAAAGCGAAGCTGTCGATGGTCAACGTCATGATCGGGATCTTGGTGAAGCTGGCCGGAAGCTTCGCGCTTGCGTTCGTGTTCGGGATCTACGGCATCATCGCCGCCACCGGGCTTTGTTTCCTGGTGATTACGCTGCTCAACCTTCGTTATCTGAAAGTGATCGTGCCGTTCTCCATTCTCGGCAAACGTTGGACGGGCTTCCTGATCGCCGTCATCCTGACCGCCGCGGTCGGCTACGGCCTGAACGAAGCGGGAGTTCAGCTGACCCGCATCCTGCCGGACCGCCTGGCGTTTCTGATTACATGCATCATCGTCGGGGGAGCGGTCGTCGTTTTATACCTCGTGCTGCTGATCATGCTCGGCGTGTTGCGCCAACACGAGCTGGCAAGCTATCCGCGCAAATTGCAGCGGCTGCTCCGGCCGCTGATGCGCCTGCAGCCCGCCAAGTACAAATCCGCCGATTCAGAGAGACAATAAAAGCGGCGGAGTCCATGCGCCTCGGTTAAGGCTGCCGCGGAGCGGCGTCGGAAACCGCCGCATGGACCGCACGATTGGCATCATGCGTCAGCGCCGCCTTTTGAACGGCGAACCGGTGCGCATGGGACATTTCGATGAGCACCGGCCTTTTGGGCCGGTTCAGGTGATCGAGGGCGTCTTTCGTTTTGAACCAGTCGTAACGCGTGATCGGCTCGTAGGGCATATCCTGCCATACCTCGTTCAGGGTCGGGCTATACAGCCGTTTGTCCGGGGGAAGCCATTCCCGTTTCAGCAGCTCTGCACTTTCCTCCGGAGAGTTCAGGGCTGTTTTTTTGTCGTTCGTGAACAGTCTTGGCCAATATTCCTGCCTGGAACCGAGGTGCTCCGTCCGGGCCGCAAACGCCTCGACCCCCGCGAGCACGTCCTTGTAACCGAACAGCATGGCGTATAACGCTTTGCCGAATTCGATCCGTTCGCCAAGATCGGCAAAATGCTCCAAAACGAGGCCGACCATGCCGCGGCAGCCCGCTTCGCCGCCCTTTGCCGCCTCTTCCGTGCAAGACCCCGCGGGAGGGGGAACCGCCGCCGCATTCCCGTCGTCCGTACCCGCTTGGGATTCGCCCAGCAGCGGAAAAACGACCTGATTCATTTGAAAGAAGCTGTTCATCGCAAAAAAGGGATGATTCAAAACCCGTTTCTGAAAGTAACTGTTTTGGACAACCCTGCCTTCGATGTAGTTTTGCTCGTTGATAATGAGGCCTACGGCCAAAAGCGCGCTGTCGCGCTCGATCCAAAACCGTTCCCAGATCGGGCGCATGAAAACCGAAACGCGGAATTCGGGCAGCAGGTAAAACAAGCTTCTCCCGAGCTTGCGGCTGTGGACGTACAGCAGCAGCTGCGGATAGGCATCAAGAAAGATAAGGGCGTTGCTGCGTTCGAGCATCTGGTAAATATCCTCTTGAAGCTGCGCCGGGACCACGTCCGAAAACAGCCCGCCCTTCAGATCGGTCATATTCCACCCGGCATTGCGGGATACCATGTGGGCAAGGAAAGACCAATGCAGTTCCGGATTGTCCCTGTAGCAATCGTAATACGCCTTCGTCCGGGTAATGTTGCTGAGGCTTGCTTCGAGGGCGGCTTCCCGGATCGTCCGGACGATTTCCCGGTCTTCCGGCGATAGCGGGACAGGCCCTTCTTCCTTCCCGAAAGCGCCGCCGTGCATCCGGTTCCGGTCCGCGAGCAGCCGCTTGAGCTGATCGCGGATGCTGTGGGCCGCCGACTCCCGCCAGCCAAGCGGTCTGCGTTCTTTAATCAGATCCTGCGACGCCTTCCAGCAGACGTATTTGCCTTTTACCGCTTCGGCGGCCGTTTGCGGCAGCGTTTTGGCCAGGCGGATGAATCCGCGGAACGTATGCCCTTCCTCTTTTTCCGACACGGTCGCATCCTCCTTTCTTCATGAAATGGGCTTATTTTCAGTATGGCTCAAAAATTTGACTTCCACTCCATATTTTGATTCACTAAGGGTAGGATTTTGCAAAATCCGGAAGAATAAACGAACCAACGTTCAGAGAGGACTGATTTATAGATGCAAAAAATTACGTCCGAAGCCGAATTTCAAGTGGCCATCCAATCCCCGCGTTTGACGGTTGCCGTGTTCAAAGCCGATTGGTGCGTGGACTGCAAATTCATGGATCCGTTTATGCCCGACGTAGAGAAAAAATTCGAAGGCGATATAACGCTGGTCGAAGTGGATGTCGATAAAGTCGAAGACGTCAGCCAAGAGCTGAACATTCTCGGCATTCCGAGCTTCGTCGCGTTCACCGACGGCCGCGAGCTCGTGCGCCTTGTCAACAAGCTGCGCAAATCCCGCGAGGAAATCGAAGGTTTCCTGCAGCGGGCGCTGGACGTATACCGCACGATCCATAAGTAACCTCGTCCACGGCACCGCTTTTGCCCTTTAAGCAGAAGCGGTGCAGATTTTTCTGGAGCGCGCCCGGAATACGATTACTTTTGCGTTTTGTCACAAAATGGCTATATTTCGCGTCGCTTTATCAGGTATAATAGACGAGATTGGTAATATACGGGCGCTTCAGAAACAAGATGGAGCGTTTTTACTTTGATCTGCAGGTGAGAATTTTGAATACAAAACAATTAAAATGGCTTAGCTACCTGACCTTTGTCGTCATGTTTTTCGCAACGTTCGGCGGGACGGTTGTCACCAAAACCGACTCTGGGCTGGGATGCGGCCACGAATGGCCATTATGCCGCGGGCAATTTATTCCCGCCCATACGATCGCTTCGTTGATCGAATATTCCCACCGTCTGGTCAGCGGCTTGGCAGGACTTACAGCGGTGGCGGTCGTCGTGGCGTTTTGGCTTTACGCCAAAAATCGCAAGGATCTGCGCGTCTACTCCGTGCTGACGCTCGTTTTTGTCATCGTTCAAGCGCTGATGGGGGCGCTCGCCGTCATTTATGACCAATCGTCCGCCGTGTTAGCGCTTCATTTCGGATTTTCGCTGATCGCATTCGCCGGCTCGCTGATGCTTGCGCTTGGGGCCCGAAAGATGGACCGGGACAAACAAACGAGCTTCCGCGAGAATCAGCCCTCGGTTTCGCCGGGATTCCGCAATTTCGTATGGTCGGTCACCATTTATTCCTATATCGTGGTTTACATAGGGGCTTACGTAAGCCATACCAGTTCGGCCGGGGGCTGTTCCGGTTGGCCGCTTTGCAACGGGCAACTGATTCCGTCCATGACGGGCAGCATAGCCATCGCGTTTATCCACCGGCTGGCGGCATTGGTGCTGCTGATCGCCGTCGTGACGATGGCCGTTTTTGCGTATAAGCTGCACCGCGGCAGCAAGGAGCTGCGTTCGCTTGGGGTCGCCGCCGCCGTTCTGTGCGTCCTGCAGGTGTTCAGCGGGGCGGGCATCGTATATACGCTCAGCAAACCCGAGGTGTATATTTTTGCGGCGCTGCTTCACAACCTGCTCATTTCCTCTTTGTTTGGCGTCCTTTGTTACTTGAGCGTGCGGGTGTGGCAGCTTGGGAAAGAACCCGTCGAACAGCTGCAGCCTGCCTCAAACGTGTAAATCATAAGCTTAAAGCAAAGTCCGCGAACCGGGGTTCGGGGACTTTGTTTGATCCTGTGACGGAGACATGCCGTTTAACGAAATTTTTTTTGCGGGGAGAGAAGCCCATGCTGCGAACACTGCTTGGAGAAATGCCGCGCCAAAATAGCGGTCTGCTTGGGGAAGCCATGGATGCGATGCACCGGACGATCGGGCGTCTTCAAAGGGAAATGGATAAAAACGATGACCCGAGCCATGATTTCCGCAAGCTTGACATCTGGACACGCGGACTTGTTTCCTCGCTGGACGAGCTGGAACAAAGCTGGTTTGCGGCCTCCTTTTTCCGCAGGTCGGTCAAGGCCGGATACGTGGATGACATGAGCGCCGAGGAGCAGACGGAATACGCAAGGTACGTTTATTTTTACAAAAACGGCTTTATCCGCGTCTTTTCGGTTTTGGATAAGCTCGGCACGGTATTAAACGAGCTGTTTGAGCTTGATACGGCAAAAGTTAAAGAGCATTATTCGTATTTCACCGTCCTTCGGCGGCTGCGGGAGCTGGGGCGGCATCCGGAGCTTGAAGCCGAGCTGGCCGCCGTCAAAAACGATTACCGGGACTGCTTGAACGTTTTGCGCAAGCGCCGGAACGCCGAAATTCATTATATGAACGCCGAGATGCAGGACGACCTGTGGCAAAGGCATCAAGGCCTGCACGCCAAGGTGGAGCTGGAGGACTTGGACCAGCATCTGAACGATTTGAAGCAGGGGCTCGACATGGTATGCAAATCTTTGATCGCCGTCTACCGGTATGCGGGGAGACTGAAGTCCTAAAATCCAACAAATTTCCTTTTGACAAGCAGCGGAAAAGTGATTATACTGAAACACGTGAAAAAATAATATTGTTTGCATACATTTTTTCTTATCGAGAGAGGCGGAGGGACAGGCCCGATGAAGCCCGGCAACCGATTTGAGAAGCGGCCGTAAGGCCCATTTTCGAATGACATGGTGCTAATTCCTACAACTGCAGGCATTCGCTGCAGGTTGGCAGATGAGAAGAGGAAGCGACTTCGAATAGAAGAGCCCTTTTTGATTCGGTCAAGAGGGCTTTTTATTTTGTCTATTTATGTCAGAACGGCAGTTCATGATAGATACGAAACAAGGTTCAAGCTTCAAGAACGCAAGGAAGGAGAGCTTCGGATTGATAGAATTGAAACAAGTAACCAAAAGATACGGCAAGGGCGCAAAAACGACGGAAGCTCTATCCGGTTTGAACCTCTCCATTAAAAAAGGAGAGATATACGGTGTCATCGGCCACTCCGGCGCCGGCAAAAGCACGCTGATCCGCTGCATGAACCTGCTGGAACGCCCTACCTCCGGCGAAGTATGGGTCGACGGCGTCGATTTGACGAAGCTCGGCAAACAGCAGCTGCAGACGAAGCGCCGGGAGATCGGCATGATTTTTCAGCATTTCAACCTGCTGAGCTCGGCGACCGTATACGACAACATCGCGTTTCCGCTACGGCTGGCCCATGTGGATAAAGCGAAAATCGCAAGCAAGGTAGGCGAGCTTCTCCAACTGGTCGGGCTGGAAGCCCACCGCGACAAATATCCGGCGCAGCTGTCCGGCGGCCAGAAGCAGCGGGTCGGCATTGCGCGCGCGCTGGCCAGCGATCCCCAAGTGCTGCTGTGCGACGAAGCGACGTCCGCCCTGGACCCGCAGACGACGGATTCGATCCTGAAGCTGCTGCTCGACATCAATCAAAAATTCAACCTGACCATCGTCCTGATCACGCATGAAATGCATGTGATCCAAAGCATCTGCGACCGGGTCGCCGTCATCCACCAGGGAGGCATCGTGGAGGAGGGGGCCGTGGCCGAAGTGTTCCTGAAGCCGCAGCATCCCGTGACCCGCGAGTTTATCCTCGGCGAGGCGGGGGAATCCGCGCAGCTTGCGCTGCAGGCGCCGCATGACGGGTCGTCCAAGCTGTGCAAGCTCACGTTCCTCGGCGAAAAGACGTATGATTCGATTTTATCCCGGACGGCAAGGGAAACCGGCGTCGATTTCGCGATTTTGCAGGGAACGATTTCGAAGATCAAGGACATCCCTTACGGCCAGCTGATCGTCCGTCTCGAAGGGGAACCGGGGAATATCGGGCAAACGATCCAAAAAGTCCGGGACGAAGGCTTGGATGTGGAGGTGTATGACTGATGCTCGGTTTTGATTTTTCGCAGCTGGATTGGAACGAAATCGGCGTGGCCAGCGCGGATACGCTGAAAATGCTCGTTTCCTCCGCCGTGTTTACGTTTATTCTCGGCCTGCCGCTAGGCGTGCTGCTGTACCAGACCTCGCGTTCGAACACCGGCTGGGTGCGCGTCGTATACAACGTCTTGTCGATCATCGTCAACATTTTGCGGTCCGTGCCGTTTATCATCCTGATTGTCGCCTTGATCCCGTTTACGACATCGATCGTGGGCGTTTCCTACGGGGTGCTCGGTACGATTCCGCCGCTGGTGATTGCGGCCGCGCCGTTTTTTGCGAGACTGGTGGAAACCTCGCTGCGCGAGGTGGACCGGGGCGTGCTCGAAGCCGCGCAGTCGATGGGCGCTTCCACCTGGCAGATCATCCTGAAGGTGCTGCTGCCGGAAGCGAGACCGGGCCTGCTTGCAGGCATTACGATCACGGTTGTCACGCTGGTTTCCTATACGGCGATGTCCGGCATGGTCGGCGGCGGCGGGCTCGGCGATCTTGCGATCCGTTACGGTTATTACCGTTACGAGAAGGAAGTCATGATCATTTCCGTGTTGTTCATGATCATTTTGGTGCAGGTGCTGCAGATGGCCGGCGACCGGCTTGTCAAACATTTTACGCGCAAATAACGCAATAACGGCAATGCCATCCGTTCATCGGATGTTGAAGGAAGCGCCCGGACCGCATGTTTTTTCCGCCTAAGAAACAACATGCGCGGGGCCTTCCAATAATAAAACTTATTAAGTCGATCAATTAAAGGGGGATTTACCAATGAAAAAAGGATTGTTTGCGTTACTCAGTCTCATTCTCGTGGTGGCGCTTGCCGCTTGCGGAAGCAAAAATGCCGAGGACAAACCGGCGGCAGGCGGGGAGAACAAAGGCACGGAAGCAGCGACGCCCGTCACTTTGACGGTGGGAGCAACGGCCGTACCGCATGCGGAAATTTTGAAGCATATCCAGCCAGCGCTTGAAAAAGAAGGCGTAAAGCTTGAAATCAAGGAATTTTCCGATTACGTGCAGCCCAACGTCCAAACGTTCCAAAAGCAGCTCGACGCGAACTTCTTCCAGCATAAACCATATCTCGACGACGAAAACAAAACCCGGAACATGGATCTCGTGCCGGTTGTAGCCGTACACGTGGAGCCGCTTGGCGCTTATTCCAAAAAGGTAAAATCCGTTGACGAGCTGAAAGACGGCGCCGTGGTCGGCATTCCGAACGACAAAACGAACGGCGGCCGCGCGCTGAGCCTGCTGGCGAAAAACGGTCTCATCAAACTGAAACAAGACAACATGATTCAAGCGACCGTCAAAGACATCGTTGAAAATCCCAAAAACATCAAAATCAAAGAGCTTGACGCCGCCATGCTTCCACGCCAGTTGGATCAATTCGATTTGGCGGTCATCAACACGAACTACGCGCTGGATTCCGGCATCGATCCGGTGAAAGAGGCTTTGTTCATGGAGGACAAAGACAATCCTTACGCGAACATCCTTGTGGCCCGCCCGGACAACAAAGACTCCGACGCGATCAAAAAATTGGCCGCGGCGCTGACTTCCGACGACGTAAAAAAATTCATCGAAGACAAATACAAAGGCGCTGTTATTCCGGCGTTCTAAGCCAAAAAAGCACAAACTTCGAATCCGCGTGGGCGACGCCGCCTGCGCGGATTTTTTCTGTCTTACGCTTCCAAACTTTTGCATAAATCCCGAACTCTTATGCGCCTAAGTTGCTGGGATGCCGCCAAATCTTCTATACTAGAGGAAAGGGAATACATAAGGAATCGATGTAATACGGTTATATACATGAGGATTCGCAAAATCCGGATCTATAAAGTTTGCAGTCATTCCCGATGCCGATGGAGGAGGAGCAATGTTAAAGGATAAAATCGCCTTGATAACCGGAAGCGCGAAAGGGCTCGGAAAAATGACGGCGCTGACGCTGGCCGAGCAGGGCTGCGACATCGCGCTCAATTACGTCCACAGCCGGGAGGAGGCCGAGGAGCTCAAGCAGCGAATCGAAGAGCTTGGAGTACGGTGCATCGCCGTTCAAGCGGATATTTCGGATGCGGCGCAGATCGAGGAACTGGTGCGGCAGGTGGAATCCCGGCTCGGCAGCGCGGATATCGTCGTCAACAACGCCGGGCCGTTTATCCGCCAGCGGAGGTTGTTTGCCGATTACACGAAGGAAGAAATCCTGTCGCTCGTCCAGGGGAATCTGGTCGGCACGATGCTGCTCGATCATCTGGTGCTGCCGGCCATGCGGCATAAAAGATGGGGAAGGATCATCCATTTCGGTTACGGGCATGCGGCGGAGGCAAGGGCTTGGCCGCACCGGGCGGTATATGCCGCGGCGAAAACGGGCCTGGTTTCGTTCACGAAAACGTTGGCGGTGGAAGAAGCGCCGTTCGGGATTACGGTGAACATGGTTTGCCCCGGCGATATTCGAGGCGACAACAAGGAGAAGACGATCGCGGAGGTATCCGGGCTCACCGATGGGGAAACGCCCCGGGGAAGACCGGGAAGCGGGGAAGACATTGCCCGCGTCATCCGGTATTTATGCCATGAGGACTCCGATTTTATTACGGGCAACATCATGGACGTCTCGGGGGGGCTGGACCCGATCCGGCCTTGGATCGAACCGGCAAACCCCAAGCTGTAGCAACGCAAAAAAGAGTCCTGCGCTTCCGAAGGAAGGCAGGACTCTTGCACTTGCAAGCTATAAAATGGGATTAGAATACTTGAATAACGTCGTTGATTCCGTCGACTTCCTCAACGAGTGCACGTTCAATCCCGGCTTTGAGTGTAATGGTGGAGCTTGGGCAGCTTCCGCATGCACCCATCAATTTCAATTTCACGATGCCGTCTTCCACGTCAACCAGTTCCACGTCACCGCCATCGCGCTGAAGGAACGGACGAAGCTTATCCAGCACTTCCGCTACCTCGTCGTACATGGTGCTTTGTGCGTTTTCGCTCATTAGTTTCAACTCCTTTCCTATAATGATTATTATATTACAAAACGAGCCAAAATAAAATGGCTATATCTGCGCGCAAAAACAACGGCATTGATCTTTTCTTCTTTCACCGCTAAACTAAGGGAAGTTCTTTGGATCGCGAGCCTTCTTTGAAGGCGCGCCGACAGACGTCTTTTGTTAAAATTGGGAGGACATCCCGAGATTCATTCATAAAGCAGGTGATCATAAGTGAGACCCATTATCGAATTTTGCACGAACAACATGCATTTCGGTACCGACGAAGTGATGGAAAAGCTGGAGGAAAATCCGGACTATGATGTGATAGAATACGGCTGCTTAAGCAATTGCGGCCAATGCGCCATGATGCCGTTCGCCATGGTCAACGGCGAAATCGTCGATGCCGACAGCGCAGACGAGCTGTACGAGGCCATCATGGCCAAAATAAAAGAGCTCGAGGCTTGGGACAGCCTCGAGCTGGATTAGCCGAAATGGCGTTTGGACAACCAGAGTACTCCGCTCTTCAAGATGCGGGGTACTCTTCCTTTTACGGAGGTTTTCCCCATCAATCCGAAGCCGGCTTTGCTGCCGAGCGAACCGAGCGTGCCTTTCAGGCGGATTTTATGGATCTTCGGCGTGTCTCCCCGCCAGAGGGCATGGATCACTTCCGCGACCTGCTCGGCTTGGGCGCCGGCGGCCTGTGCGCTTGGCGCAAACGGAATGCTCGCGCAGTCGCCGATCACGAATACTTCGGGATAATCGGGAAGCTGCGAATATTCGTTGATCAGCAGGCGCCCGCCGCGATCCTTCGGCAGATCGAGATCCTGCACGATCTTCACCGGCTGAATGCCCCCGGTCCATACTGCCGCGTCGGTATAAATTGCCTCGTCCCCGTTGTACACGGCGCCCTCTTCGACACGGCAAACCGAGATATGGGAACGCGTGTTGACGTCATGATCCCGGAACCACTGCTCCACGTATGCGGACAGCGTGGAAGGGAAGGCGGAAAGTACCCGGCTGCCCCGGTCCAGAATCGTAATGTTCAGGTCGGGACGGCTTTCGCGAAGCTCCGCCGCCGTTTCGACGCCGCTTAAGCCTCCGCCGATAATGTGAACCTGGCCGTACGGCTTGATATCGTTCAAGCGCTGATACGTTTTGCGGGTGCTGGAAAAGGTCTGGATGCTGCTCGTGAACTCCTCCGCGCCCGGAATGCCGTGGTAACGGTCGGTGCAGCCAAGGGCGATGACAAGATAATCGTATTCGATCGGCTCATCCTGTTCCATGCGAACAAGCTTCTTTTCCAGATCGATGGACGTTACCTCGCCATATCTTTTCGTTAACTGGCTATGGTGAGGGAACGGAATCCGCAAATCGAAATCCGAAGCCGTTCCCGCGGCAAGCGCGTAATATTCCGTTTTGATTCCTTGGAACGGCATCCGGTCGACCAGCACGATTTCAACGTCCGCCGGAAGATTTCCGTTCACCAGGCCTTGAATCATCGCGAGACCGCCATAACCTCCGCCTAGAATGACAAATTTTCTCATCTAGTCCGTCTTTCCTTTCTCTGCATCGGGTTTTAATAGATGAAGCGAATGCCTTTGACGGGCCTACTCATATACTTTGATTTCGTTGTAGAATGTATCCCGTTCGACCGGAATTCGTCCTGCCCCTTTGATCAGCCAGACCAGTTCGTTGCGTGTCAGGCCTTCGGGCGTAAGGGCTCCCGCCGCATGGCTGATGCGCTCTTTCAGGATCGTACCGTGCACGTCGGAGGCGCCGAAGGAAAGGGATACCTGCGTCAGCTGCGGACCGATGTTGATGAAGTAGGCTTTGATGTGATCGAAATTATCGAGCATCAGACGGCTGATGGCGATGGTTTTCAAGTCCTCGTAAGCGGAGTTGCGGCGCATGATGCCGGCGTTTTTGTTTCTAGGCTGCATGGACAGCGGGATGAAGACAAGGAAGCCGTTCGTTTCATCCTGAAGCTCGCGGATCTGCATCATATGGCGCACGCGGTCCTCATGCGTTTCGATGGCCCCGTACAGCATCGTCGTGTGGGTTTTCATGCCGAGGTTATGCGCCGTTCTATGCACTTCAAGGTAACGGTCGACGTTTGCTTTTTCGACCTTCATCTTTTTGCGGTATTCGTCCGACAAAATTTCGGCTCCGCCGCCTGTCAGCGACTTCAGCCCGGCCTTTTGCAGCTCTTTCAGCACTTCCTCGATGCTAAGCCCGCTGATCCGGGTGTAAAAATCGATTTCCGCCGCGGTGTATGCTTTCAGCGTCACGTCCGGGAAGCGGTCGGTCAGCGCCTGCAGGGAATCGACGTAATATTGGAACGGCACGTGGTTGTTATGGCCGCCGACGATATGGAATTCGCGAACGCCCGGATGGATGTGCTGCTCCACGTATTCGATCATTTCCTGGCCGCTCAGCGTATAAGCGCCTTCGTCGCCGAGGTCTTTGCGGAAATTGCAAAACGCGCATCTGGCTTCGCACACATTGGTGAAATAAAGGCTCATATTTTCAATAAAATAAACCTTTTTTCCGTTTTTGCGCAGATTAACCTCATTCGCCAGCTGGCCGAGCGTCAACAGGTCATCCGTTTCATAAAGAAAGACGCCGTCCTCAAGGTTCAAACGCTCTCCGTGGCGCACTTTTTCGGCGATTTCTGCCATTCTCTTGCTGTCATTCGATGTTGCGATCATGGACATATCCATTCCTCCTGTTCATTTGATGGGGGGCGGCTTTGCGTACGAAAACACAAAAAAACCGCTCGTCGGAAGGTGTCCGGCTTCATTCAATCAAGTCTTGAAATAACGGCTTGTTAATGCGCTCGAAAGGAGCAAAGGCCGGTTAAGTATGGGCGGCAGATCTGCTTGCCTGTCGTCGTTGATGTCGTTCTTTTTTGTGAAAAAAATAACAAAAAAATATGGCAGACCATTGTCCTGCGGGTGACAAAATTCCGACAAATGCCTTTCCCCTGTCACCCACCCTATTATAAACCGCACTTTCAGGCTCCGCAATACGGTAGGGAGGAAAAAAAAGGTCGGTATTTCTTGGGATGGCGGCGGCGGTCACTTGAGAGGATAGGTTTTGTGGAGTATACTGAGCTTAAGTAAGCGACGGCTTACGAAGCCAGTTTTGCTATGAAGAACGATCAAAGGAGCAATGCTCCGCAAAACTTTTAGGAGGGTGACTTATGATTCAAATCAGCGATTCCGCTTCCGATAAGCTTAAAGAAATGCTCGAAGAGCAGGAGATTCCGAACATGTTCCTTCGCCTGGGCGTCCAGGAGGGCGGCTGCAGCGGTTTTTCCTATGCGATGGGCTTTGACGACGAAGAAACGGAAAACGACGTATACATGAACGTAAACGACCTGAAGGTCGTCATCGATAAACAAAGCCTGCCCCTCATCAACGGGCTTGAAATCGATTATGAGGATGCAGGCATGAGCGGCGGCTTCACGATGCACAACCCGAACGCCACGGCTACCTGCGGCTGCGGAGCTTCGTTCCGCACGGCGACGCACGCAGGCAAACCGGCTCCGGAAGAATGCTGACGACCGCTAAGGCCATTCGTTCAAAAGGGCCCGCACCGCTTCGTAAGAAGCATGGCGCGAGCCCTTTTTGATTGCGTTCCTTGCGCGTTGCTCGTAAGTATCGTGCCGGTCTTCAGGACGCCGGGATAATAAAGGTATGGTTGACCATAAACACGATCATGGCTGCTGCGAGGATGGAGAAAACGATGCAGCCCGCTCCCAGCCCCTTGCGCTTATCCTTAATGAACTTGAATCCGATGGCAAAAATGCCGACGGTAACGGCAACCAGCGAAATCGACATGCCGATCATGGCGATCCAATACAATATTCTAAAAAATTCAGCCACGGTGTGAGCTTCCTCCCTTTGTCACATTCAAATCCAATTATATCCGATAAAACCATAGACGCCAATAGAACTATTATAGCTCTTTGCGGCCTGCTTTACTCCGCATCCCCCCTTTTTCCCTCCATATTTACCGTTCATGTACAAACATACAAGAGAGAACGGCTTTCTCCGAGTATGCTAAAAGATACTAGTTGAGAAAGGAGGCGGTACAGGTGGGGGGAAGACAGCTGGCTAGCAAGTGGTTGAAAACTGAAGCACTGCTGACAGATCCTGAAGTGGCCCCTTATATACCGCAAACCAAAGGACTAAATAAGGAAAATCTGTACGGGATGCTCGAATCCTATGGATTTGTCGTCGTGAAACCGATCGTAGGGGGCGGCGGATACGGCGTGATCAAAATAACCCGGTCCGGTGGGGGCTACAGCATTACCCGCTCTTTCAAGACGGGCCGTTACGGGTCGTTTGACGCGATGTATCAAGCGCTGCTCCGGACAAAGGTTAAAAGAAAATATTTGATCCAACAGGGCGTCCATCTAGCGAGCATTCAAGGCCGCCCGATTGATTACCGCGTGAAATATGTCAAATCGGGGGATCGTTGGGAGTTTAGGGCTATGGTAGGCCGATTGGCGCGACAAGGGCTGTTCGTCACGAATCTTTGCAAGGGAGGGCGTTTGTTGCCCTGCAGGGAGGGGCTTCGCAGATCGCTCCCGCACATCTCTTCGGCGGCTAAAAAAAGCGAAATGCGCCATCTGACGCGCAAATGCACGGCCATTTTGGAAAGCCATTTCCCGGGCATCGGTTCGCTTGGATTCGATTACGGGCTGGATCGTAACGGGAAAATTTGGATCTTTGAAGTCAATACGCGCCCGCAGTAACCAAAGCTATGGAACGCGTTTTCGGGTTTGATAGATTTAGGATTTTGCAAAATTCGATTCCTGCCGCGCCAGGGTACAATATATAGACGGATTAAACCGTTTCGCTCTATATATTGCTGATTGAACGCCGCTTTTTGGATTTCTGCAAAATCCTCATAAAAAAAATAAATTTTGTTTTGTTGACAATTTTCCTTCCTGTGTATAAGTGTTATCCCCAAAATCCACTGCATTTTTATTGGTATTACGACACTTGCTAACAAATTATACACAGGATTTCCACAACAACCTGTGGATATTGCGAACGCTTGTTCCGATGTGGAATGTTTGATATGATAGATTCGAGGAAAATAAAGGAAAGGATGTGAAGGGAATGGCTATCTTGACGGATGAAATGCTTCTAGATTCTTATCATGCAGCCGTTGAATTGATGCTCGACCGGGACTTTATTACCCTGCTTCTGGCGGAGATCCATAAACGGAATCTTGAAGCCGATCCGCCGGGCATCGTTCACTAGGTCGGAAGAATCCAATGCACATCCATCGTTTTTTCCTTGAAAATGCAGCATAGTTGTACCATTTGACGGCGTTATGGAGGTGTAAATTCCATTATCGAGATAC
The DNA here is from genome assembly GCF_009870825.1 of Paenibacillus sp. USDA918EY. Classification (GTDB taxonomy): domain Bacteria; phylum Bacillota; class Bacilli; order Paenibacillales; family Paenibacillaceae; genus Paenibacillus_AQ; species Paenibacillus_AQ albilobatus. The sequence continues at coordinate 120,536 of NZ_WTWY01000011.1, forward strand.
ATAAAGCCGACATCAAAAATTAGGGTACCCTTACGGAGTTGCAGTTCGCATTCCCGGTAAGGATACCCTTTTTTGTGCGGCTTATATCATATAAAATGACGGTTACAGCTTCATGTTGCTGCTGTGTCCCGGAGACAGCTTGGCGTCCGGATCGATGTAAACCTTGGCGTTGTTGACGGCTGTCGGCGCTTCACCGAAACCGACGGCGATCAGCTTGATTTTGCCCGGGTACGTCGTGATGTCGCCCGCGGCGAAAATGCCCGGGATGTTCGTTTCCATTCTCGAATCGACGACGATCGAGTTGGATTCGATCTGAATGCCCCATTCGGCGATCGGACCGAGGGTCGAAACGAAACCGAAATTGACGATAACGTCATCGACTTCGATGTCCTGCGTTTCCTTCGTTTTGACATGGGTGAGCGTCACTTTCGTAATGGCTTCTTCCCCGTGCAGCGCCGTGATTTCCGTTGGCGTTACGACGCGAACTTTGGATTTCATCAAATTTTCGACGCTGTGCTCATGCGCGCGGAATTTGTCGCGGCGGTGGACAAGCGTCACTTCCTCAGCGATCGGCTCCAGCATAAGCGCCCAGTCGACGGCAGAGTCGCCGCCGCCGGTCAGAAGCACCTTTTTGCCTTTGAACCGCTGCAGGTCGTTAACGAAGTAGTGCAGGTTCGTTTTCTCGAATGTTTCGGCGCCTTCGACTTCAAGCCGGCGCGGCTGGAACGCCCCGACCCCTGCCGTAATGATGACGGCTTTGGCGTGGTATTCCCCTTTGTCGGTCGTCACGACGAAATGGCGTTCGTCCTTTTTAACGACGGAAGTGACTTTCTCCTCCAGGCGTACGTTGGTCTGGAAGAGCTCCATTTGCTTGGACAGGTTGTCCACCAGCTCCTGGGCGGTCACCTTCGGAAAACCGGCGACGTCATAAATGTACTTTTCCGGATAAAGGGCCGTCAACTGTCCGCCAAGCTGCGGCATGCTTTCGATCAGCGTGACGGAAGCTTGGCGCATGCCGCAATAAAAGGAAGCGAACATCCCTGTAGGACCTCCTCCAATGATGAGCAGGTCGGATATTTCAACACCATCGGTATGTGTTGTCATCGTTTATATTGCACCTCCAGGTTTTGGTAAAGGTTTTTAGAAATCTATGAATATCGGACTGAATCGTCTTCATGGCGGATGATCGGCATCCCCGACGCGCAAAAAGCGCTTAAAATGCAACCTGCCTTCCTCGAAACGCTTCAATCGACGCTTTCCTATTATAATATAATCCAGCCTCGGCTGGAAAGTGAATTCGTCCACATCGGCAGGGCCGGATGCAGAATGGCGGAAATGGTAACAGCAGCTTGATAATGCCCGCGAAAGGCGGCTTCCGGCGCGGATTTCAGGCCCAAATAAGACTTGATCTTTTGCCTGAAACTAGCTATCATTTCAATTGTGCATTACCATCTTTTTGTCGAATTTCGGACAAATTTTGCCTTCTTTTTCTGCTTTTATAATTGACCGCTGATTAACGCATGCCGCAGCTGTCGGAATGCACTCGGATCCGCGTCTCGCCGTTTGCCGGGACCCGCATTGATCGTGATTATAAAAGTGTATAATTTCACAATAAGTTTTGTAATGTCTCACAAATATATAAACATACAATGAAGGATTTGGAAGGAGCAAGATGATGAGCAACATTCCCAAGATCGTAATCCTTGGCGCGGGATACGCAGGTATTTTGACAGCACAGCGGCTCCAGAAGGAATTAAATTATAACGAAGCCGACGTTACGCTCGTGAACCGTCACGACTACCATTATATTACGACCCATTTGCATATGCCTGCCGCAGGCACGGACAGCGTTGAAAATACGCGTGTTCCGATTTCGAAGCTGATCGATGAATTCAAAATCGACCTGGTCAAATCATCCGTGCAGGAAATCCGTCCGCATGAAAAAAAGGTCATCCTGGAAGACGGCACCCTTTCGTACGATTATTTGGTCATTTCCTTAGGCGGCGAATCCGAAACCTTCGGCATTCCGGGCTTGGCCGATTATGCGATGACGATCCGCAGCATCAACTCGGTCCGCCTCATCCGCAAGCATATCGAATACCAGTTTGCGCTCTACAAAAACGAAAGGCATCCGCAGGAGCGCCTGAACTTCGTCGTCGGCGGAGCCGGCTTCAGCGGGATCGAATTCGTCGCGGAGCTGGCGGACCGGATTCCGGCGCTGTGCAAGGAATACGACGTCGACCCGAGCAAGGTCAACATCTACAATGTGGAGGCTTCGCCGACCGCGCTTCCGGGATTTGCGCCGGAGCTGGTCGAATACGCGATGGACGTGCTGAAAAGAAAAGGGGTTACGTTCAAGCTGGGCGTCGCCATCCAGGAATGTACGCCGGACGGCGTTCTGCTGGCGACCGGCGAAGAAATCAAAGCCGCTACCGTCGTTTGGACCGGAGGCATCCGCGGCAACCATATGATCGAAGCGGCGGGCTTCGAAACGGCCCGCGGCCGCGTCAAGGTGGATGAATACCTGCATGCTCCTGGACACGACAACATTTATATTATCGGCGACAATGCTCTCGTCTTTAATCCGGAAGGACGGCCTTACCCGCCGACCGCCCAAATCGCCATGCAGCAGGGCGTATGCTGCGCGCATAACATCGTGGCGGCCATCCGCAACCAGCAGCCGAGAAAATTCGCGTTCCAGAACAAAGGCACCGTCGCTTCCCTGGGCAAGGGCGAAGGCATCGCGATCGTCGGCGACAAACAATACAAAGGCTGGAAGGCGGCGCAGCTGAAAAAACTCGTCGACATGCGCTATCTGTTCATCATCGGCGGCATTCCGCTGGTTCTAAGGAAAGGCAAGTTCCTGTAGAATGCGCCACTGCAGTGTGCAGGTCCGTTCATTGTTGACGAGGGATGAGCTGGACCGTTATAACGCATTGATGGAGGTCGGAGGGTATTTGGAGGATCAAAATCGTTACGATCTGGCGTACACGGTACAAAAAGAAATCGACATTTTGATTCTGCCGGCCATCGAAAGGCTGAAAGAAAAAAGCCGGGACCGCGACCGGGCCACGGCCGAGTTTTTGGAATCGCTCAAAAACGCCGAAGAAGCGTCCGATTGACGGCTTTCACCGCACCCAAAAAAACATGCCCTCCGGCAACGGAAGGCATGTTTTTTTACGGGCTATTTTACACTTTCAGCATTTCTTCAAAGGTTTCCGGCGTCAGCAGAGGTCCGACAAAGAAGCTGCCGAATTCCCCGAAGCGCGCGCTCACTTCGTCAAAACGCATTTCGTACACGAGTTTCTTGAACTGGAGCGCATCGTCGGCGAACAAAGTAACGCCCCATTCCCAGTCGTCGAAGCCGACGGAGCCGGTAATGATCTGCTTTACTTTGCCGGCATAGGAGCGGCCGATCAGTCCGTGGCTGCGCATCATGTTGCGGCGCTCTTCCATGTCGAGCATGTACCAGTTGTCGCTGAGGTCGCGTTTTTTGTTCATCGGGTAGAAGCAGATATATTTCGTTTTCGGAAGGATCGGTTTCAGCCGCGCCACGACATGCGGATTTTCCATCGGGTCGCCGCCGCCTTCTCCCGCCAGGTAGTTGCTCAGCTCCACGACGCTGACGTAAGAATACGATTTGGTCGTAAAGCGGGCGAACAACGTTTTATTAAATGCGGTTTCCACCGCGTTGAGTTCTTCCAGCGTTTCACGCAGATGCATCAGGACAAAATCGGCTTTTTGCCCCACAATGCTGTAGACCGCCGTACTGCCTTGTTTGGCGGATTCGATCTCGGACCATTCTTTCAAAAATTCCTGCAGCTCGTCGAGCGCCATGGCGCGTTCCTCGTCGTCCGCGGATTTCCAGGCTGTCCAGTTGATGGAACGAAAATCGTGAAGAGCGTACCAGCCTTCTAAAGTGGATGCTGCTTCGTTCATTTATCGATCACTCCCAAGTTTAGTTGCTTTTGCACCTTCTCCCCATTGTATCCCAATCGCAAGGGAAAGAGCAAATGAAGTCACAATCTATTCACTTAATGTTCGTTGCTTCGTGACATTTTTTCTAGTAAACTAACTACATAAAATAAGAAGCGTTTTCTGCACTTTACTTCAGGCAAAACATGAGCGGGTCATAGAGAAGAAGAGGTGAACAGGTTAGCATGCAGTTTATCCCTGTATTGGTGCTGATGGTTTTATTTTTTATGATGATGTTCGGAATCGGCTTCATCTTAAATATGCTTATGAAAACCACTTGGTTTCCATCCTATTTGTTTATTATTGTCATTTTGCCGATCGTGGTTTATTCGCTGTGGGACCGGGGAAACACGTCGTTTCTCAATTATTTGGGCTCCTTCCGGCTCGTCGATTATTTGACGGGGGTGGCCGGGCTTGTCGGGGCGGTCGTCAGCGGCGTTTCGATTCAGAAGCTGCGCAAAAGCGGATTTAAAATGTTTTAAGGAACAACGTAAAGTGGGACGGCTCTCCGGAAGGAGGGCTGTTTTTCTTATAGCCTCATGATCTTAAGTAGCTTCCGTTAAAGAAGGAGAGGGTAGGTTGAAGGGAAAATACTGTCTTGCATGGTTTGCGGCGTTTGTGGTCGTTTGCGGTTTTTTTCCCGGGATCGGGAAGGCTGCGCCGCAGGAGGTGCCTCTGCGTGCCGCGGTCGAGGCTTTGGGGGGGAGCGTGTTGTGGATTCACGAGGAGAAGGCGGCAACGGCCGTATTGGGGACCCGCAAATGGAAAATAACGCTCGGCAGCGCCCGGTCCGATGCGGATGGCCGGCAAGTCGACCTTCCGAAGCCGGCGGCGATGGATCAGGAGCACCGGCTGTATGTCCCTTTGGCGTCTTTTCGCGAGGCGCTTGGCGTTGCGCTGGAGCTGCGCGGCGGAAGCTGGGACGTAGGAAAAGGGGATGCGGCAGGCCTTGGCATGCGGTGGATGCGTCTGCTGCAGCTGGAAAAATACGAAGAGGCGCGGGGGATGATGAATCCAAGCCTGGCCGAGCTGTATCCGGCCGATGTCCTGGAGCGTTACAAAAGCCATATCGAGGAAAGTTACGGCTCCTGGACGCTGACCAAGGCGGACGCCCGCGAAAACCGGGTTCACCGGAATGCCGTCCTTTCCTACCAAACCCCGCGCGGCAAAAGCTTCCGGATGGAGCTCCGTTTCGGCAGCGACGGCCGGCTTGACGACCTGGCGCTGCTTCCGAGCGATCCCGGTCTGTACCGGCCGCCTGCATATGACGACCCTGGCCGATACGTAACGGAGCAAGTGACGGTCGGAACCGAAAGCCTTCCTCTTCCCGGGTCGTTAACCCTGCCTGCGAAAGCCGAAGGAAAAGTGCCTGCCGTCGTTCTCGTTCACGGCTCGGGTCCGAGCGATGAAGACGAATCGTCCGGAGGCGGCAAAATGTTCAGGGACATCGCCGTCGGGCTCGCCCGCGAGGGGATCGCGGTTCTGCGTTACGCCAAACGAACATATGAATATCCCAACCGTTCGCTGACGCCTGACTTCACGGTCCGGGAGGAAACGATCGAGGACTGCCTCACGGCCGTCAAGCTACTGCGGCAGGACAAGCGGATCGATCCGGGCCGGATTTATGTGCTCGGACACAGCCAAGGCGGCATGCTGGTGCCGAAAATGATCGAAGAAGACCAAGAAGGCGCGATTGCCGGCGCGATGCTGCTGTCCGCTCCCTCCGGGGCGCTTGAGGATCTGATGCTTGCGCAGTACGAGGGCATCCTCAAGCGGGCGGTCGAGGCGGGAGAAGCCGGCGCCGAACTCGAACGCAAACAGGCGAATGCGGACATGTGGCGGCAGGCGGTGGACATGCTTCACGACGACCGGTACTCCAAGGCGCATATGCCTGCGGATTTCCCGCTGCCCCATGCGTACTGGTGGTACGATATCAGACAGTACAGCGGTCCGATGATCGCCCGCGGCCAGCATGTGCCGCTCCTGATCCTTCAGGGAGGCAATGACGTGCAGGTTCCCCCTTCCAGCATCAAGGTATGGAAGCAGGCCCTTGGCGGAAGAACGGACGTCAGCTGCAAATTATATCCCGGGCTGAACCATATGTACGCTTTATACGACAGGCCATCGACGGGAGCAGAATACCGTTTGGCGTCGAACGTTCCCGAATTCGTCATCCGGGATCTGGCAGACTGGATTCATTTGGGGACAAAATAATCGTCGAAATATATCGGAGCGGGGATTCCTTTTATGATAGAATAGAGAAAGTCTACGTTACGATGGGAGGAGCCAAATTATGCACATGAAGAGCCTGCTGCATTTTACGGAAAATCACAGGTTTTGCGTCTATCGTGATTTTTGCCTGAGCAGTCTGGACAGCAGGATGCTGAGCTCGGCGTATCAGCCCATGGTCGGAGCCTTTGCCATCAGTTTGTACCATCTGCTCTTTCAGCAGATTCCTATAGAAAAATTGGGTTATTCCCCGCTCGAGCAGCAGCGGCGGCTGTTTTTGACTTTGGGGCTCGAGCCCAGCGAAAAAGGCCGCAGGTATTTGATCGAGCAGGCCTCGCTGCTGGAAGCGGTGGGACTGCTTCAAACCTGCCGCATGTACATGCCCGAGCACGAGGATTATGTCTATGAATACGAGCTCCAGCAGCCTTTGTCGCCGGCCGAGTTTTTTAACACCCAGCATTTGACGCTGCTGCTCCGGGACAAAATCGGCAAATTCGCCGTGCTGGCCCTCCGCGAGGAGCTTTGGGCCCGGGAGCCGGAGGAATTGGCGGGACCGCGGGGAGGGCATAAGGAAAATATTTCGCTCGCTTTTTACGACATTTTCGAGCTGAACACGCATGTGATCGATTACGAGCTTGAGCAGGCGCTTTCCGAAGTGTCTTCGGCAAGGCAGCCCGGCGTTCGTGTTGCGGCAAACGAAGACGCGCTGAACTATGCCGACATCATACTCCGTTTTCCGAAGGATTCGGTCAATCGCGCCCATGTCGAGAAGCTTCGCTTCAACCACGAGCAGATGGGGATTATCAATTACGTCGTGCATAAATACGACTTGAGCGTGCAGGATCTTTGCCGCCTGCTGGACGAAGACGGGGCGTTTACCCCCGACGGCAGCGTGGCGCTCGATGAACTGCAGCGGCGGGCAAACCTGCATTTTCGCCAGGACAAGCGGCGTCAGGAGCAGCGGGAGGTGTATGCCGGCAAGGTGGTTTCGCTCAGGCTGCCTGAAGATTCGGCCGACCCGGCTCCGATGGAGCATGCCGTCGAAATGGAGTATTACCTGGACGTGCCGGTCCAATTCCAGTCCAAATGCGACATTCACCAATACAACATGATGCTCCGCAACGAACCGTACACGCGGCTGCTCAAGACGTTTTTTCCGGGTTCGGTGCCGGACAACTTTTTTGATATTTTCGAAAAAATCGACCACAGCTACAAGCTGCCGGGAGAAGTCATCAACGTCCTTATCCATTATTTGATGTCTTTGCTGACGTCGGGCGGCAACGAGCAGCGCATCAACCGGAACTTCGTCGAGGCGATCGCTTCCAACATGCTGCTGAAGCAGGTCAACACGTACGAGAAGGCCGTTCAATACATCCGCGACCAGTCCAAGGTGAAAGGAAAGCAGGCGGCGGCTTCCGGAGGCGGAAGATCCCGTACATACGGCAGCAAGTCCGCCCGGGTCAAACCCGACATCCCGATCGCCCAGGAAAGCGGGGCCGCAAACGCCGTGAGCGAAGAAGAGTTTGAGGAAATGCTCCGGATGGCGGCCGAAATGCAGGCGAGCAAAAAGAAGGGAATGTAGGCCGGAATGGTTGTGAACGGAACTATTTTCGACAGAAAGGGGGCGTTTTAAGGTTTGGAATCGTTAGGTCAACTGCTTAAGCAAATGAACGGTCCGTCGTTTCTGAAAAAATCGCAGGCGATTTTCGAGGAGCTGCTGCACGATCCGATCGTCCGGGAGCTTCGCGCCGAACGTCCGGAGATGGATGAAGACAAGCTTCGCGCCAATTTGCCTCGCCTGTACCAATACGTCCACGACCAGCGCAACTGCCGGAACTGTCCGGGCCTCGACCGATGCCCCAACGATTTCGAGGGACATTACTCCAAGCTGGAGATGGCCGAACAGAACGGGAAGCTGGAAATCGTCGAGCGCAAGGCTCCTTGCTCCCTGCAAATCGCCAAGCATAACGAAGAGCGAATCCGGAAGCGGATCCGCAGCTTTTACGTCGACGAACGGGCGCTTGAGGAAGGCTACAACGAAGTGGAAATCATGGGAAAAGACCGTCTGCGCGCGCCGGCGGTGTCCCAGGTTTTCCGTTACATCCGCGAGGTGAAGGATAACGGCCTTCAGCCGAGAGGGCTGTATCTGTTCGGTTCCTTCGGAACGGGAAAAACGTTTCTGATGAGTTATCTCCTTCATGAACTGGCGATCGCGGGTTATACCGGCGTTATCGTCTACATGCCCGAATTCATGGAGGACCTGAAGTCGATGCTTCAGGACAGCCAGAAGCTCAAGGAGACGGTGGAGGTCATGAAAAACTGCGACCTGCTCATTTTAGACGACATCGGAGCGGAAAATTTGAGCCCGTGGGTACGCGACCATGTGCTCGGCGCCATTCTCAATTACCGGATGAACCGCAAACCGACCTTTTACACATCCAATTATGATCTTGCCAGCCTGGAGAAGCATCTCAGCTTTACGAGCAAGGACGGGGAGGAACTGTACAAAGGGCAGCGGCTGATGGACCGCATTTCGCCTTTTGTCGACGTCGTGCACCTGCATGGCGAAAACCAGCGGCGGAACCGCTCCTGAAGCAACCCGAAGCGAATAGAAAAAAGCCTGACCTTCTGCCGGTGCGGCATAATAGGCCAGGCTTTTTCGTTTCAGCTCGCTTACCGAGCGTGTTAGCCGGAAATCACGAACTTGATGATGACCATAATCGCGAAGATGAGGATCATGAACAAAGACATGCCCCCGAAGCCATTCATCAGATCCATCAAGTCATTGCGCGGCTCTTCATTGACGTGTTCCCGCGGGTCGTTAGCGTGCACGTTTGCATCCATAATACAATGCCTCCTCAGGATGGTTTCACTTTATGTAAATGAGCATGGTCATTGACACGTAAAACCTGAGTTTAACCTTAGTATACCCAAAGTCCAAAGAATTTGTAAAGAATATATGGCGAATACTTTAGGGCACAATAAGTTGGATCATACGGCAGGGGATGACCACAGGAAGATCTGTAATTAAGGATTTTACATTTCTAAAAAAAGTGTGGTATACTGAAACTGTCCGCAAAGACATTTCAGTTGGGATTTTCCACAAATCCTCAAGATTTATGAAAATTCAGCTTTTTATAAGGAGGAGTAATATTATGGCTATTGTAAACGTCACTGACCAATCCTTTAATGCTGAAATTGAAGGCCAAGGTACAGTATTGGTTGATTTCTGGGCGCCTTGGTGCGGCCCTTGCAAAATGATCGCTCCGATTCTGGACGAACTCTCCAACGAAATGGGAGACGCCGTCAAAATCGCCAAATTGAACGTGGATGAAAATCCGGAAACGGCATCCCGTTTCGGCGTGATGAGCATCCCTACGCTGATCTTCTTTAAAGACGGCCAGCCGGTTGACAAAGTGGTAGGATTGAATTCGAAGGAAAACCTGAAGAACATCATTTCCAAACATCAATAATCCACATATTGACGCTCAACCATATGATGCGCCTCCGGACCCTCCGGGGGCGCTTTGCTGCGTTTACGAAAGCCGTTTTTTGAGCCTTGCCGGGTTCCTCCCATAAAAATGCGCTTTGGATTTTGGCGGATTCCCCATATAATAATAAAAGTTATATTTTCGAATCATTTTAAAAATCATACATCGTGATTCTTCCTGGATCTTTGAAGAAAGGGGGAGAGGGGAGACATGGAAGAAAAAAAGGCCGAAACGTTGGCCGAGCTGGAAAAAGCGCAGGAAAACATCCGCAACAAGCTGGCGCTGCTGCCAGATTTGCCCGGATGTTACCTGATGAAAAACGCGGACGGCAAAATCATTTACGTCGGCAAAGCCAAAGTGCTGAAAAACCGGGTCCGCTCCTATTTTACCGGGAGCCATAACGGAAAAACGCAGCGGCTTGTGGCGGATATCCGCGATTTCGAATATATCGTCACCGGCAGCAACATCGAGGCGCTCATTTTGGAATGCAACCTGATCAAAATGCATCAGCCTAAATACAACGTGCTGCTGAAGGACGACAAAACGTTCCCGTACATCAAAATTACGAACGAGGCGCATCCCCGGCTTGAAGTCACGCGGCGCGTGCTGAAGGACAAGGCGAAATATTTTGGCCCCTATCCGAACGCCTATGCCGCACAGCAGACCAAAAAGCTGCTTGACCGCATGTATCCGCTTCGCAAATGCGGCGTAATGCCGAAGGAGGTATGTCTTTATTACCATATGGGACAATGCCTCGCGCCTTGCGAAAAGGAAGTCGACCCTTCGGAATACGAGCGGATTACGCAAGAAATCCAGTCATTCCTGGGCGGCGGGCATGAGGAGATCAAAAAAGAGCTCCAGCGGAAAATGGAGGAAGCGGCCGAAGAGCTGTATTTCGAGCGGGCCAAGGAACTCCGCGACCAAATCATGAACATCGACGCCATCATGGAAAAGCAGAAAATTACGACGTCCGACGCGAAGGACCGTGACGTGCTTGGTTTCGCCGTGGACAAAGGCTGGATGTGCGTGCAAATTTTGTACATGCGCCAAGGGAAAATGGTTCAGCGCCACGCGACCGCTTTTCCGTTTTACGGGGAGGCGTACAGCGACTTTGTGTCGTTCGTGACGCAGTATTACAGCGACAACCCGGCGCTGCCGCAGGAAATATTGCTGCCCGACTCGGAAAAAAATCCGGAGGCATCGAGTCCTGAAACGGAAGAAACGGAAAACCGGGACGCGCTGGATGCGCAGAGCGCCGCGGCGTCGCTGCAGGAGTGGCTTGGCGTCAAGGTTCTCGTGCCCCAGCGCGGCAAAAAGCGGCAGATGGTCGGCATGGCCGTCGAAAACGCGAAGGTGTCGCTTGACGAAAAATTCAGGCTGATCGAGCGGGACGAGGAAAGAACGCTCAAAGCCGCCGCCAATTTGGGCCAATACATCGGCATCGAAAATCTTCACCGCATCGAGGCGTTCGACAACTCCAACATTCAGGGAACCAACCCGGTGTCGGCCATGGTGGTCTTTATCGACGGAAAACCGGATAAAAAAGAGTACCGAAAATATAAGGTCCGCACCGTTCAAGGACCGGACGACTACGAAACGATGCGCGAGGTCATCCGTCGCCGTTATGAGCGTGTCTTGAAGGAAAACCTGGAAATGCCCGATCTCATCGTCGTGGACGGCGGCAAAGGCCAAATTTCCGCCGCGGTCGACGTGCTGGAAAACGAGCTGGGTCTGTTCATCCCGGTATGCGGACTGGTCAAAGACGTGAAGCACAGAACGGCGCAGCTGATGGTGGGCGATCCGCCCGAGCCCGTCGACCTGCCGCGCGACAGCCAGGAGTTTTATTTGCTGCAGCGGATTCAGGACGAGGTTCACCGCTTTGCGATTTCGTTCCACCGCGAGCAGCGGGGCAAATCGATGGTCGCGTCGAAGCTCGATTCGATTCCGGGCATCGGCGAGAAGCGGCGCAAGCTGCTGCTGAAGCATTTTGGATCGCTGAAAAAAATAAAAGAGGCCAGCATCGAAGATTTCCGGCCTCTTTCCATCGGAGACAAGCTTGCAAGGCAAATCCTTGAAGCCCTTCAGGATGAGGAGCCATGATCAATGGCTCCTTTTTTTTGACGTTTTAGAGTTTATAAATTTCGGGGATCCCCGCAAAGTAACTGGATGAGCTTCGAAGTCAAGGCCCCACTTTGCGGGGGTTAAAAACTCATGAGTTTATTGCCAGCCGGGTTGCGGCGATGGGGCTGAAGAACCTTTTGTTTTTCTTGAATTGTACAGATAAACGATGTAAGCGACCACCGCGGGCATGATAATCGTTACGATTCCCGCCAGAATGTCCGGGACGTCGCCAAGGGCGAACAGGCTGAAGCTCATCAGGACGCTGTCGAAAACGACGTGGCTGAACATGACGGCAATGTATCCGTGCTTCAGGAAAATAAAGCTGAACAACAGTCCAATCACCGTCAGCTCGATCGGCCGCGTCGAAATCGGGTAGATCGGGTACAGCGTATGCCCAAAAGCCCAGATGAGCGTCGGGATCAAGCAGGCGATGAACGTATTGCGCAGCAGTTTTTTCAGCATCGGAATCCCGAACAACCGGTAGACCGCCTCCTCGGAAATGCCCGCCATCCACGCCATGATCGGGAGAAGCCACGGATAAAGCATGTTGTACGGCGACTGCGTGGCATCGGTCGTGGACCAGCTGTGGATCGTTTTGTCGAGCACGATGTAAATGACCGATTGCACGCCCATCAAAATAAACGCCCACAAATAGCCGGTAAACATGCTGTGCAGCACGAATGGGCCGTACCCCGGTTCTTTGGCTCTCGCCCAGGCGTTCCAGCCGGCTTTGCGCCATAAACCGTCCCCGCCGACAAGCGAGAAGTACAGCAGGGCGGCCATCACCAGGTTAAAAAAGGTTTGAAAAGCGAGCATCAAAGTAAGGCCGAGACCCGAAACCCCTTCCCCTTGAAATACGGGCAGCATGTTGTACGTGCTGAACGTGGATACGGCAAAATAAAACACGCTCAAAAAGATGCCCCGTTTAAAGGAGGTGTGATGCCGGGTCAGCGCGCTGTAGACGATGGCGAGCACGCCAAGCACGAACGTCAGCAGTCCGTACCCCAGAATGGTCAGCCAACGCGCCAAGGAGGTCTGCTTATTGACGTAGTCCGCATGCGTTTTTGGCACGCTGAAGGTTTGATCGAAGGAGCGGATCGCGCCTTCCTCGAACGTAAATTTGATTTGAAGGCTGGAACGGCCGATGGCCCGGTCGGGATCCGTATAAACGAGCCCGATTTCGTTATCTTTGGTCGACAGCTCCAGTTTTCCCGGATCGTAGCCCATCTGCTGCAGCCACGGCTGGGCAAGCTCTTCCTTTTTCGCCAAGGACAGGTCGCCCTCGACAATTTTCAGCTTGGTTTCGCGTTTTGCTTCATTGGGATCGGCCATCACGGCCGCATAATTGGAATAACGCGGCGTTACGGAAAAGGCGACGACCTTGCCCGAATTCATATGTACGTCGATATTGGCATAACCTTCGTTTGTAAGCTCGGCCAACCGAACGCGGAACACGTCGTACGGATAATTTTTTTCGAAGGTTTTGTTGTATTCGCCGAGCAGTTTTTCCCTCGACAAGTAGCCGTAAAAATCGGAGTTCGACCGATACGTGATCACTGCCGGTTTGCTCTGGTCCACCTGCAAATGAAGCGTATTTTGCATGAAGGCCTCGGCGGCGTTTTGGGCTTGCTCCTTGCTGATGACCTCCATATTTTGCTGCTCCAGCGTTTCCGAGGCGGTCGAGGGAAGAATCTGGAACAAGACGAATAAAACGAGTCCGATGACCGCGGATACGCCCAGCCATTTGTAATTGACTTTGAGACGCAGCGGTTGTCCGACGGGATTCATGAAATGCCCCCTTTGATTAAAATTCTGATGATACATACCTAGTATAAACGTAAACATAGCATACGATGTCCCCTAAAAGCCAGTTTTAAGCCTCATCCGTCATGAAAAATTAATGAAAATCAAGGAAAGGGTATGTAAACGCAAGAGAAAGGCAGACTTTTATGAGATTTGTGATGCAATCAGGCCGTATTCCCACGTATTTATTCAAATTATGGCTTTGTGATGTAAAACATTTAGGATTATAATCTTTGAAGCAAATGAATAATCCGTACGCCGAATTTCGATATGAAAACGGGGGAACCATTATTTTGGGGTGAATTTCGCTTTTTTTCCAAAAGCGAATAGGGCAACCTGTGCATGCCCGAATCCGTCAGCTAACCTCGTAGGCGTTATGCAGCAGGAACCAAACCGAAAGGCATTGGATTTCCGATGCTTTTTTTCTTTTGACTTTTTTAATGAGGTGACTATGTTGGCAGCTAAAATCAAGTGGTTTCGACTGGCTCCCCCCCAAATTCTTGTTCTGGGGTTTGCCTGCATCATTTTCATCGGGGCCATCCTTCTCACCTTGCCGATTTCGAACACAACGGGCAAGCCGCTTCGATTCATCGACGCGTTGTTTACGGCGACGTCGGCAACTTGCGTTACCGGTTTGGTTGTCAAGGATACGGGAACGTTTTTCAGCACCTTCGGACAAGTCGTCATCATGCTCCTGATCCAGGTGGGCGGTCTCGGCTTCATGACGATGGCGACCTTGTTTTCCCTCGTGCTCAAGCGGAAAATTTCGCTGCGCGACCGCCTGATCCTTCAGGAAGCGATGAACCAGAACACGATGGAAGGCATCGTGCGACTGATCCGCAAGGTGCTTATTTTCTCGCTCGTGATCGAAGGCTGCGGGGCCTTGTTGTTCGCCATCCGCTGGTCCTTCGACATGCCGGTCGGCCGGGCGATCTACTTCGGCATTTTTCACGGGGTGTCGATGTTCAACAACGCCGGTTTCGACCTGTTCGGGCACTTCAACAGCTTGACCGGGTATGTCTACGATCCGCTCGTGAACATCGTCGTGATGTTTTTGATCGTTTCCGGCGGGATCGGCTTCATCGTCATGTCCGACGTCGTCGATTTCCGAAAAAACCGGAAGCTTTCGCTTCACACCAAAATCGTGCTTTCCATGACCGGGGCGCTGATCCTCGTCGGGGCGGTCGTCATTTTCATTTTCGAATTCTCGAACCCGAAAACGCTTGGCTCCTTGAACTGGGGCGGCAAAATTCTCGCTTCGTTTTTTCAGTCGGTGACGCCGCGTACGGCAGGGGCAAACACGCTTGATCTGGCGAGCATGCGGCAGGCCTCCCAATTTTTTATGGTGATCCTGATGTTTATCGGGGCTTCGCCGGGCTCCACCGGGGGCGGGATCAAAACGACGACCTTTACCATTCTGGTCGGCGCGGTCATCGCCATGATCCGCGGGCGCGACGATATCGTGCTTTACCGGTACCGTCTGGCGCAGGACCGCATTTTTAAGGCGTTGACGATCACCTTCATGGCCCTCTTCCTGGTGGTCGGGGTGTCCATGGTGCTTTCGACGACGGAGGACAGCAACTTTTTGACGATTTTGTACGAAACCACATCGGCCTTCGGAACGGTCGGGCTTACGCTCGGACTCACGCAGCATTTGACTTTGGTCGGTAAAATCCTCATCTGCCTGACGATGTTTGCCGGACGGCTCGGTCCGCTCACCCTGGCGTATGCGCTCGGCCCTAAAAAGGGCAAGGAGCTGTATCGTCATCCGGAAGGCAAAATTATTATCGGATAGGCAAGGATTTTGCAAAATGCTGGATATATAGATTGAATTAAAGAAAGTCACATCTTTGAAACGGATATTCCCTGTGGATCAAGGAATGACAAGTAATAACTTTAATTCATGCTATATAGGTAAAAACAAAACAGAAATTGATTAAGTAAGGAGTATCAGGAGAGAATGAAAACACAGCAGTTTGTCGTCATCGGTCTGGGGCGTTTCGGCTCAAGCCTAGCACTGGAGCTTGTCGATTTGGGGTATGAGGTGCTCGGAATCGATAAAAACGAAGAAGTCGTCAGCGACATGAGCGAATATTTGACGCATGCGGTCGTGGCGGACGCCACGGACGAGGAGGTGCTCAAGTCGCTCGGGATCCGCAATTTCGACTGCGGCATCGTCGCCATCGGCGACGATATCCAGATGAGCATTCTGGCCGCGATTTTGCTGAAGGATTTGGGCGTGCGCACGGTCGTCGCCAAAGCGATTTCGGTCCTTCACGGCCGCGCGCTGGAGAAACTGGGCGTCGACCGGGTTATTTTCCCGGAAAAAGACATGGGCATCCGCGTCGCCCACCAGCTCGTGACGCCGAACCTGCTCGACTACATCGAGATTTCCAAAGAATACAGCATCGTCGAAATGAAGGTGCCTGAAACGCTCGACTGCAAAACGTTAAGCGAGATCAACACCCGGGCCAAATTCGGCTGCAGCATCGTGGCGATTCACCGCCAAGGAAAGGTGATCGTGGCCCCGACGGCGATGGACCAGCTTCGCGCCGGCGACATCATGGTCATCATCGGCGCCAACGACAACATCGACCGCTTCGAAAGCGAAGCCGTCAATGCAGACTAGGATGTGAGTAGGTACATTGGAAACCCAGACGACGGAAATCATTCATCATATTTTAATCCTGCTGCTCTTTATCATTACCGTCGGGATGCTGGCCGGAAGGCTGGCGTCCTGGCTTCGTTTGCCCGACGTCGCCGTGTTTATCGTCGCCGGCATGGTGCTTGGAAGAGGGCTGCATCTAATCAACGCCGAAAGCAGCTCGCTCATCAATCAGCTCATTTTGACGGCAGGCTCCGCGCTGATTTTGTTTGACGGCGGCCGGAACCTGAGTCTCGGCGGGCTGAAAAAGGTCTGGATTACCCTGTCACTGCTAAGTGTCCCGGGCGTAATCATCACGACGGGCATCGTGGGCGCGGCGGTGCATTTTTTGTTCGGCCTCGATTGGATTTTTTCTTTTCTCGCGGCCGCCGTCATTGCTTCGACCGACCCGGCCTCCATCATCCCCGTCTTTAAACAGGTGAAGATCAAAAAGCGGGTACGGGAGACGGTCGAAAGCGAATCGGCCTTTAACGACGCGACCGGATCCATCCTTACGTTTGCGCTGCTGGCCGCGGTGACGGGCGGAACATCGCTGCACATCGGCGGCATGGCTTGGGACTTCGTCAAAACGGCCGCCGGCGGCATCGCCGTCGGAGCGGTCGTTTCGGTCGTCCTGACCTATCTGGTGGCGCATTTCCGCCTCGGCGTGCTGAAGGATTACACGACGATCGCGATGATCGTCGTTGCACTTTCTTCCTATTTAATAGGGGACATGCTCCATGTCAGCGGATTTATGGCTACGTTCGTCGCCGGGCTGATCTGGGGCAACGCCGATGCGATGGGATTGTCGATGGACGACAAGCTGGAGGAAACCGGGGCGTTTGCCGACAATACGAGCGTCATGATGCGGATGCTCATCTTTATTTTGCTTGGCAGCCAAGTGAATTTCCAAACGCTCGGGGATTATTTCTGGCCTAGCCTGGCGGCGGTGCTTGTGCTGATGTTCGTGGCCCGGCCGGTGACGATCCTGCTCTGCGCGCTGCCTGACCGGAAGGTGAAATGGTCCTGGCGCGAGCTGCTGTTTATGATGTGGGTGCGCGAAACCGGGGTGATCCCGGCGGCGTTGTCCGGCATGATCGCCGGTCTCGGCGTGGCGCATGCGGGAACGATTTCGGCGATGACGTTTATGGCGATCATGCTGACGATTTTGGTACAGGCGAGCACGACCGGGCTTGTCGCCCGCAAATTGGGCCTTGAAGTCAAACCGGGCGCCAATCCGGCCGCCGAGTGAACGACAAGGACGGCATCAACCGTTTGGCAAGCTGCCATATTGGTTAAAAAAACTGCCTCCGGCTGCAGCGTAGCAGCGGCCGGAGGCAGTTTTTTTGTTTTTCAAGATCCGCAAATATGTTTTCGGTTAACATCAGGCCGAAAGCAAGCTTTAACGGGGATATTGCGATTCGCGGAACATGGATTTGACTTTCGGCCGATGCCGGAAAGCCGGAGTTAGCGTGCTTAAACCGGGAAACAGGCTGCTGTGCTTACGAATGATGATGCTGCCGGGCAAGCTGGCCAAAGATCGATTTCGTTTCTTCCACCCAACGCTTGGCGCCGGCGCTGAGCCCGCCGCTGTCCGGATAAATAAGCGAGGTTGTGCGCCGGGTTTCTTTTAGGGCGGGAATATGGATCGTGGCGAGGTCGTTATCGTCGAGCAGCTGGCTCCGCAAATACGACTTCGGCAGCAGCGCGGCGGCTTTGCAGGCGGGAAGCAGACGGACGATCGCTTCGAACGAGTCCATTTCCATCCGGATGTCCGGCACGACGCCGGCGCGGTGAAAAAGATCGTCCGTAAGTTTACGGTACCACGTTCCGGTTGAAAATATAATCATAGGAAGGCCATGCAGCATTTCCATCCCTACGTCGTCCTTTTCGAGAAGCGGGTGGCTTTTCGGGAGAACCAGCTCCAGATGGTCGTCGAACAATGCGGTACAACGCAGTCCGGGTTCCTCGATGGCCGAGGCCACGATGCCTGCGTCGACTTTTTTGTCGCGCACGGCGGAGACGATCTCATGCGTTTTGCCCGTGATCAGCTTCAGTTCCGCCGTCGGGTGTTTTTCCATGAAAGCGGTCACGAGCGGCGGCAGGGTCGTCTGCAGGGTGGTGAGGCTTGCCCCGAGCGTAACGGAGATTTGGTCGTCTCCTTTATATTTGGCGATCAGCTGCATGAATTTCAGTTTCTGCTGCCGCTGCTCCAAAGCGAAATTGTAGGCGGTTTGCCCGAAGGCGGTAAGCTCCAGCCTTTTGCCGCGCCGGTTGAACAGGCTGACGCCCAGCTCGTCCTCGAGCTTCGTAATTTTTCGGGACAGGGCGGGCTGCGACAAATTCAGAATACGGGATGCTTTGTTCAAGCTGGACTGTTCGACAATCGTCGCAAAGACGTCCAAGTCCTCGAACATCCGATTCACCTTCCTTACCGTGGAATGAAGATCAGCGTTTATTACATATGCATAAAAATTATAACGATTAATAATTATATTGCAATTCCATTATAAGATAAAAAAGAGTAACATGAAAAGTGCCACAAGTTGTTCACACTTTTGCGTGCGAACTTCTGTGAAATGTCGGAAAATGAAAAATTGAAAACGTTATAATGTGAGAAAGGGGCACGTCAATCTATGAATGGTTATTATTCCAGAAAGCTGCATTCGCTTCTTGGAGTCATTCCGCTCGGCTTGTTTTTCATCGAGCATGCGCTGACGAACTTCGGCGCGTTCGAAGGAGGGCTCGCGCGTTTTAACGCGGGCGTCAAGCTGATCAACGATCTTCCGCTTCTCTGGCTGCTCGAGTGGGGGCTGATCTACCTTCCGCTGATTTACCACGGCGTGTTCGGTTTGTATATCGCCTACCAAGCCAAGCCGAATAACGGGCGCTTCCAGTATTCGCGAAACTGGCGTTACCTGTTCCAGCGCATTACGGGCGTGATTACGTTCGTGTACATCATCTGGCACGTGTACGAAACCCGTATCCAATTGGCGCTCGGCAACATTACCCATGAACAGCTGGGAAACACGATGCACGACATCTTCGTTCAGCCGGGACTGTTCATCCTGTACTTGATCGGCGTCGTATCGGCTTCGTTCCACTTCGCCAACGGTCTCTGGTCTTTCCTCGTCAGCTGGGGCATCACGGTCGGACCGCGCGCGCAGCGCGTATCGTCTTACATCTGCATGACGTTGTTCGTCCTTGTGAGCGTGATGCTCGTGTTGTCCATGATCGCGTTCCGCGGAGCGGAATTCCAGCAAGCAACCGCATGGCTTGATACCGTAAAGTCAGTTCTTAGTTAAGGAGAGTGAGCAAAAATGGCATCAAACAACATCATTATCGTGGGCGGCGGCCTGGCCGGCTTGATGGCGACCATCAAAGCGGCGGAAGCGGGCGTCCATGTTCACCTGTTTTCGCTTGTTCCCGTTAAAAGATCGCACTCCGTGTGCGCGCAGGGCGGAATTAACGGAGCCGTCAACACCAAAGGGGAAGGCGACTCCCCATGGATCCATTTTGACGATACCGTCTACGGCGGGGACTTCCTTGCCAACCAGCCGCCGGTCAAAGCGATGTGCGAAGCGGCTCCGGGCATCATTCACCTGATGGACCGGATGGGGGTCATGTTTAACCGGACTCCCGAAGGTTTGCTTGATTTCCGCCGTTTCGGCGGAACGAAACACCACCGTACGGCATACGCGGGCGCAACCACCGGCCAGCAGCTGCTGTATGCGCTGGATGAGCAGGTTCGCCGGCATGAGACGGCGGGACTCGTCACGAAACACGAGAATTGGGAGTTCCTTCAAGCCGTCATCGATGACGAAGGCGTGTGCCGCGGCATCGTTGCGCAGGACCTTCGTTCGATGGAGATCCATACGTTTGCGGCCGACGCGGTTATTCTGGCCAGCGGCGGTCCCGGCATCATTTTCGGCAAAACGACCAACTCGGTCATCAACACAGGGACAGCCGCAAGCGCCGTGTACCAGCAGGGCGTACATTACGCGAACGGGGAATTCATCCAAATCCACCCGACGGCCATTCCGGGGGATGACAAGCTGCGCCTGATGTCCGAATCCGCCCGCGGCGAAGGCGGACGGATCTGGACGTACAAGGACGGCAAACCTTGGTATTTCCTTGAAGAGAAATATCCGGCTTACGGCAACCTTGTTCCACGGGATATCGCAACGCGCGAAATTTTCGACGTGTGCGTTAACCAGGGGCTTGGCGTCAACGGCGAAAATACGGTTTACCTCGACCTGTCGCATAAAGATCCGAAGGAGCTGGACGTCAAGCTTGGCGGCATCATTGAAATCTATGAAAAATTCGTCGGCGACGATCCTCGCAAAATCCCGATGAAAATTTTCCCTGCCGTGCACTATTCCATGGGCGGCATGTGGGTCGACTATAACCAAATGACCAACATTCCCGGCCTGTTTGCGGCCGGCGAATGCGATTACCAATACCATGGCGCCAACCGCCTGGGCGCGAACTCGCTCGTTTCCGCGATTTTCGGCGGCATGGTGGCCGGCCCGAAAGCGGTCGAATATATCAAAGGTTTGAAGAAGTCCGCGGCGGACGTGTCCTCCACCGTATTCGACCGGTACAAAAAACAGCAGGACGACAAATACGAAAACATCCTCAAAATGGACGGAAACGAAAACGCCTATGTGCTGCATAAAGAGTTGGGCGAATGGATGACGGCGAACATGACCGTGGTTCGTTACAACGACAAGCTGGAAAAAACGATCGGCAAAATCAAAGAGCTGAAGCAGCGGTACAAAAACATCAACATCAACGACAAATCGCGCTGGAACAACCCGGGAGCGTCCTTTACCCGCCAGCTGTGGAACATGCTTGAGCTGGCCGAAGCGATGACGCTTGGAGCGCTGCTGCGCAACGAAAGCCGCGGCGCGCATTACAAGCCGGAATTCCCGGACCGCAACGACGAAGAGTTCCTGAAAACGACCAAAGCGACGTGGACGCCGGACGGACCGGAAATTTCCTACGAGGCGGTAGACGTGTCGCTCATCCCGCCGCGGATTCGTGACTATTCCAAAGACAAGTAAGAAGGGGGATTTGACATGGCGGAACAAACTGCTTCTACCAAAAAAGTGAAGTTTATCATTACCCGTCAGGACAGCCCGGAATCGGCGTCGTACGTCGAGGAATTCGAGCTTCCTTATCGCCCGGGAATGAACGTAATCAGCGCGCTGATGGAAATTCAGCGCAATCCTCAGAATGCCAAAGGCGAAAAAGTCGCCCCGGTATGCTGGGAATCCAACTGTCTCGAAGAGGTTTGCGGCGCCTGCTCCATGGTGATCAACGGCAAACCTCGCCAAGCTTGCGCGGCGCTGGTCGATAAGCTGGAGCAGCCGATCCGCGTGCAGCCGATGCGGACGTTCCCGGTCGTACGCGACCTGGTCATCGACCGCAGCCGGATGTTCAACGCTTTGAAACGCGTCAAAGCCTGGATTCCGATCGACGGCACGTACGATCTGGGTCCCGGACCGCGCATGGCCGAGAAAAAACGCCAATGGGCATACGAGCTGTCCAAGTGCATGACTTGCGGCGTTTGCCTCGAAGCCTGCCCGAACGTCAACGACAAGTCCGACTTTATCGGGCCTGCGGCGATTTCCCAGGTTCGTTTGTTCAACGCCCATCCGACGGGCGAAATGAACGCAGACGAACGGCTGGACGCCTTGATGGACGACGGCGGCATCGAAGGCTGCGGCAACTCGCAGAACTGCGTGCGCTCTTGTCCGAAAGGCATTCCGCTTACTACGTCCATCGCGGAAATCAACAAGCAGACAACCAAGCATTTGTTCAAAAAATGGCTTAGCGTGTAACGCGAAGCTGGAAATGCAAGCCCCACCGTCTTTGCAGGAAGCTGCAGGACGGCGGGGCTTTTTAACGTGATGGAATGATTTATTTGTTACGATCATTAACTTTATATAACCCTTCTCTTATTCAGAGGAGGGTTATATGTTTTATAAGGCGCGCCAAAAGATAAAGCTTGGTCGAGTTTTTTCTTTTGTTCAGTTCGGTTGGCAATGGGAAAAGGCTTCCTCTCCCCGGGAAGATGTGTGACGCAACTCCTGCCGCGGGGTAATGCAAATTAAGCAACCTTTCGGCAAGCAAAAGCTTACGGCTTTGAGAGCGGGAGGAAGGTGCAGCGCCGGACCCGGATCCGTGGCGGGCGGGAGGTGTTCGATTATGACATGGTGGATGTGGCTTTTGAATGTGGCGGGCCTGTTGGCGCTGATGGCCGTTTTTTACAGGCTGGAGAAAAAATGGACGAGCAAGGCGGTGCTGCTGGCGCCGGTCATCATCTATGTGCTCGTGTCGCTGGAGGATTTGTTCGGTTTGATCGACCTGATGAACATCGTGCCGGGCAGCGGGGGGATGAGGGCGCTCATTTTGCTGTTTTGCCTGGCCTCCGTCATTTTTTACGTGCTCTACATTTTTAACGGAATTGCCGAATCCGCGCTGAAAAAAAGGAGGTCCTACATGAAGACGCTGCTGATTCGAATCAGCGCGGCGGCATTGATGTGCATTTGCTTTTTTACCATTATTTATACGTCCATATATAAGCTGTTCGGGCAGGAAGCCTTCGACGGGGAAAATATCGGCAGCGATCTCGTGAACCAGCTCATTTCCTTTCTTTATTTCAGCGTGGCGACCTTCGCAACCGTCGGGTACGGCGACATTTCCCCCGCCGACAGCACGGCCAGGCTGGCGGTCATTATGGAAATTTGCTTCAGCTTCATTACCGTGGCTTATGCCTTGTCGATGCTGACCGAATTCCGGCGGATCTTCAGCCCGAGTCCCGACGACAAGCTGCCGGAGGAGTTGTAGGGAGCGATTTAGCCATTAAGGCTTCATCAGCTTGCGCAGCAGCTTGAGCCCGTTTTTGGAAGACGGGTAGCGGAACGTGATGTCAAAACGATTGGTCTGCTTCAGCACGCTTTTGTAATGCGTAAAGGTGTCGAAGCTGCCCTTTCCGTGATACGCGCCCATGCCGCTTTCGCCGACGCCGCCAAACGGCAGGTACGGCGTGGCGATATGCATGAGCGTGTCATTGACGCAGCCGCCGCCGTAGGAGATGCTGCCGACAATCTTCTCCTGGATGCCGGGCTGCTGCGTGAACAGGTACAGCGCAAGCGGCTTGGGACGGGCGTTAACCATGTCCACGGCTTCCTGAATGTCGTCGTATTCCAGCATCGGCAAAATCGGGCCGAAAATTTCTTCCTGCATGACGGGCATATCCCACGTGACCTGATCGAGAAGCGTAGGTTCGATTTGCAGGCGATCCGGCGCCGTTTTGCCGCCGGCGGCGATGCTGCCGTCCTGCAGAAAGGAAGCAAGCCTCTTAAAATGCTTCTCGGAGACGATGCGGCCGTAAGACGGGTTGGACAACGGATCGGCCCCGTAGAGCTCGCGGATGGCTTCCCGCAGATGCGAGACCAGCTCTTTTTTGATGCTGCGGTGCACGAGCAAATAATCCGGGGCGATGCAGGTTTGGCCGGCGTTCGTAAATTTGCCGAAAACGATGCGCCGCGCCGCAAGCTTCAGCTTTGCATCCCGATGTACGATGCAGGGGCTTTTGCCCCCGAGCTCCAGCGTCAGCGGAATGAGCTGCTTGGCAGCGGCCTGCATGACGATTTTGCCGACGTTGACGCTGCCCGTAAAAAAGATGTAGTCCACCGGCTGGGTGAGCAGCTCCTGGCTTGTTTCCGGACCGCCTTGTACCACGGCCACGTATTCCTCGTCGAAAATGCCGCCGAGAAGTTCGGCCAGCAGCGACGACATGGCGGGGGTCAGCTCGGAAGGTTTCAACAAGACGGTGTTTCCGGCCGCCAATGCCCCGATCAGCGGGGAAACGGCCAGCTGGTACGGATAATTCCACGGGGCTATGATGAGCGCGGTGCCGTAAGGCTCGGCAATGACCCGGCCTTTGCTGCCGATATGGGTTAACGCGGTTTTGACCTTTTTGGGCGCCATCCAGCGGCGCAGATGTTTGATCGCAAAAGCCAGCTCCGCGTAGACAATGCCGATTTCCGTGGAGAAGGCTTCGAATTCGCTTTTATTCAAATCTTTTTTCAGCGCGTCCATTATGTTTCTTTCGTTCGCGGCCAGCGCCTCCCTCAGCTTGCTGAGCTGGCGCAGGCGATAGTCGTAAGAGCGGGTCTGGCCGCTGTTGTAAAAATGTTTTTGTTTCTGAATCAGGTTTGACATGGTATCGTTAGACATAGGGATTCATCCTTTCCCGTTCATCTGATGACTCGATCGAAACGAACATGAAGCCGCAAGTTTTTCTTATCATATCAGAAAGAATAAACTACAGAGCTATTGCTACCTGATATTGCAAGAAAAACGACCTTTAAACGCGGTCTGTCTTCTTTGGGGTTACGTCGATAGACGTTTTTCATTATTTTTATTATACAGGGAGTATCCAGCCGATGAAAAACAGCCGAAAGTCCGGCAGGATGACGCGAAGGGCGTTTTTGAAACGCTCGGGAGCGGCCATTTTGGGCGCCGGCATGCTGGCCGGGGGGTACGCCTGGCTATGGGAACCAAGGCAGCTTGACGTCGTTCGGCAGTCCTTCCGCTGTCCCAGGCTCCCCGTCGTTTTTGACGGTTTGACCATCGCGTTGTTCAGCGACCTGCACCTCGGGTTTCATACGCGTGAAAGCGATATGGCAAGGTTGGCCGAGGCGATCGAAAGCGAGTCGCCCGACCTTGTCCTGTTTACCGGGGATGCCGTGGATTCCCGCACGGAGGCCATGCGGGACTATCTTCCGCTGCTGGCTTCCATGAACGGGGCGCTGGGGAAATTCGCGATTCTTGGCAACCACGACTATTTGGGCGATCCGGATCGGATCGCGGATATGCTGGGAATTTCGGGATTTCATGTGCTGCGGAACACGCATGGCCTTGTCAAACGCCAAGGGGAGGCGCTCGCCATCGTTGGCCTGGAGGACGGGATTATGGGATCGCCCGACCCCGTTCAAGGATTAAGCGGCGTTCCTCACGGACTGTTTACGTTATTGATGATGCATGAACCCGATTACGCGGACACGGCCGCGGGGTATCCGTTTGATATGCAGTTGTCCGGACACAGCCACGGGGGGCAGGTTCGTCTTCCGTTGCTCGGAGCCGTGCTGACCCCGCCCGGATCGAGGCGCTATATAATGGGAACCTATGCCATCGGGGAACGTTCTATGCCGCTCTACGTCAATCGGGGCATCGGCGAAACCCATTTGCCGATCCGTTTCCTGTGCAAACCGGAACTGACGATTATCACGCTGAGATCAGGCAAAGCCTGAATTATGTCCTATGATCCGAAAAAGGAGAGGATCCGGAAATGATTGCGGATAAATTTCATTTTTCGCCCGTGTTGGCGGGAGAAAGCCTCACGCTCCGGCAGATCGAGAAAAAAGATGCCCCCGCGTTGCTGGCGATCCTCTCCGATCCGCTGGTGGCGAAATACGTCACGCAAGGGTCGATGTTCAGCTTCGGGCGTTCCCGCCGCGTGGCGGCGGAGCTTTTGAACGACGGCCGCCCGGATTCGAAGCATTACGGGATATGGATTCCGGAGTCGGACGTTCCCGTCGGGGTCGTGTCCTTGCAAAACTGGAGGCAGGAGCAAAAAGACGCCATGATCGGCTACATGATCGACCGCAGGTTTTGGCGGCGGGGACTGGCGACGGAAGCCGTGGGCGTGCTGCTCCAATATGTTTTTTGCGGACTGCGGCTGCGGCGGGTCGAAGGCCGGTGCCATGCCGTTAACGCCGCCTCGGAACGCGTCATGCAAAAAAACGGCATGGTGCTGGAACGAACGTTTATCCATAAGCGGATGTTTTTTGCGGCACCGCTTGAAATGAAAATATACAGCCTTACGGACCGGCAATTTGAAGCCTGTCGTTCGGGCGTTGAACGCGAGGGTAAGGACTGAAAGGAGATTAAGTGCAGCAAGTGAAGGCAGAAACATGGTTTAAACATCCGGCAGGCATTTTGATCAGCTCGGCGGGGGCCACCCTGCTATGGGGAAGCGCGCTGCCTGTCATCAAAATCAGCTACGAGCATTTTCGGATCGATTCGAAAAACGTATTCGGGGAGTGGGTGTTCGCGGGTTACCGTTTTGCGCTGGCGGGGCTTCTGCTGATGCTGCTGGCGATGCTGATGGGACACGCCCGCGGCCAGGGCCGCAAGCCGCTTTCCATGCCCCGTCTCGTTCGTCTCGGCTTGATCCAGACATTTTTGCAGTACCTCGTGTTGTATGCGGGACTCAGCTACAGCTCGGGCATCGAGGGCTCTATTTTGGTAGGCTCCACGTCGCTTTTTCAAATATTGTCCGCCCGGCTCATGGACAAGTCGGAATCGCTGAATCCGGCCAAATGGTTTGGCCTGCTGCTCGGCTTTTTCGGCATTTTGGTCATGGGATTCGCGCAGCAGGGCGTGCAGTTCCATTTCGGCATCGGAGCGATCCTGCTGCTGGCTTCGGCCGCTTTCGGCGGATTCGGCAACGTGCTTTTCCGCAAGGAAAGCGCAGGCGAATCCGTCATTGCGCTGACGGGAAAACAGATGCTGATCGGGGGCTTGGCGCTATTGGCCGTCGGAGCCGTCCGGAGCGGGGTCGCGCCGTTCCGTTTCGACGCCAAAGGATGGCTGCTGCTTCTTTACCTTTCCGTGCTTTCGGCCGCAGGATTTGCGCTGTGGAACACGGTCATGAAATATAACGCGGTCGGAAAAGTATCCTTATATTTGTTCCTGATTCCGGTTTTCGGCGTTCTGCTGTCGGCGGTGCTGCTGGACGAACGCGTGTCGGCCTGGATCGGGCTGTCGCTTGGGCTGGTCGTTGCCGGCATCATTATCGTGAACCGCTCCGGTCAAGCGGGAAAAAGGAAAGCTGCCCGCGCCGAAAGCGCTGAAAGAGGAATGTAACGGGGGACCTGTTTTGTAACATAATTGAAATATTGCTGTTATGCGTCTCTAACAGAGACGGGGTACACTTATTGCATGACCCCCTTTTTGAAAATATAAATGATGTTTTGAGGACCCGCTCGTGACGGGTCCATTTTTTTGTTTTGGACGGAAAAGGCTACAGCGGCACGCTGATTTTTTCCTTGTTTTTAAAATAGACCCATTCCTTGAAGCCGATCTCTTTCAGGCGCGCGGCGACCTGATTCAGCTCATCCGCAACCCGGGAAGGCTTATGCGCGTCCGAGCCGAACGTGACGTCGACGCCGAAATGGCAGGCGCGCTCCAGAATCGAATCCGACGGATACCAGCCTCCGCTCAGCTTGGTTTTGCCGGAAGTGTTGATTTCGATCGCCACCCCGTGTTCCGCAATGACCTGCAGCGTTTCGTCCATCATGCGTTCCGCGGGAATATCGGAAAATGCGGGATAATTCCCTTTCATGGCGTCGATGTGGCCCAAAAATTGAAACAAGCCGCTTCGCGCCGAATCCTGGATCAGACGGTAGTATTCTTCCTTTACTTCGATGTGCTGCTTATCGTTTAATTTTTTCCAACGGTTTTTGTTGAAAATGCTGACGCCTCCGACGCTATGCACCGACCCGATGATGTAATCGAACGGATAATTGGACAGCACCTTGCGGTAGGTTTCGAAGTGTTCGGGAAAATAATCCGACTCGATGCCAAGCAGCACGTCGATTTTGCCTTCGTACTCTTTTTTCAGCTGCAGCACTTCTTCGACGTAGTTCGCGATTTCGGATTTTCCCATGGCGATGGCCGGAAACGCCTGCTCCGCTTTTTCCCCGAAATAAGGGGTGTGGTCGGAGATGCCGATCGCTTGCAAGCCGGCGGAAACGGCGGCCTCCACATAATCGCGGATCGTTCCGTCCGCATGCCCGCAGCGGAAATGGTGGGTATGAAGATCGAATTTCATCGTATGTTCTCCCTTCGCTTGAAATTGGCGTCCGAACTTATTCGGAGCTGATGAACTGGGTTTCGGGCATGCCCTTTAAGTCGCTTAGAAACTGCTGCATGGCGGAATTGAGATATTTTCCGGATTTGTAAATCAATCCGACGGGATGGCTGACCTCAAGCTCCCTGAGCGGGATGATTTTGAGGGTGCCGTGACGCAGCTCGCTGGCAACCGATTGCTTGGACATAATGGCGGCGCCAAGGTCGATTTCGACCATCCGTTTGATTTCTTCGCTGCTTGACAGCTCCATGACCACGTTAGGGACAATGCCGTGTTTTTTGAATATTTCGTCGCTGAACCGTCTGCCGACCGTATCCTGCGACAGCAGAATGAGCGGCGTGTCCTGAAGGACGTCCGTCGATACCGTCGTCTTGCGGGCAAGGGGGTGCCTTGGAGAGACGATCAGCTCGAAAGTGTCGTAGTACAGGACGGACGTAATCAAATTGGGGTTGCGTTCAATCAAATAACCGATGCCGACATCGATTTGGCCGTTTTCAACGCTCGTATAAATTTGGGAGGAGGCCATCGATTGGATCGACGTTTTGATAAGAGGGAACTGGTTTTGAAAATAGGAAAGCACCCTCGGCAGGATTTGGATCGCGATGGAGGTCGTCGTGCCGAGCACAATATGTCCCTGCGGGATTTGATCCAGATCGGACAATCGCTGCTTCAGCTCTTCCACAACGGCCAGAATCCGCTCGGCGTGTTCAAGGAACACCTGCCCGCGGTCGGTGAGCGTAACCGGCTGATTTCGGTCGACCAGAACGGTTTTGAACTCATCCTCCAGGCTTTTGATTTGGGCGGATACCGCAGGCTGGGTCAAATTGAGCAGTTCTCCGGCTTTGCGGAAACTCATCGTCTTTGAGATGGTAATCAGTGTCTCCAGTTGACTGATGTTCATGCAGTTCCTCCTTAGACTTTATTTGTACCCTGAACGGAAATTCGACCAAAGTGTATATCCTTTAATTATATGGGATTCCGAAAGCGTCGGCAATGCCGCGCGGGCGCGGGTTCCGGGCTTGCAGCCAAACGCGGGCGGTCTCTCAAAACAAAAAAAATGAGCTAGCAAATTTCGTCATGGTATTCAAAATTATGCCTAAAGGACCGATATACATATCAGGATTCGGGCTCGCGATTTCTTAAATAGGAAAAAGGAATTAATCATAAGGGCAATTATACCCTAGTTATTCAAGCGAATGTGAATTTTTGGTGATTTATTCAGTGGTTTCACGTATAATTGGTTCAAACGGAAATGGGACTTTTGGAGCGTAGTGCTGCCATCTAGCTGGAAGGGGTGTTTTACATTAATGAAAGCGGAGGTTATTAATCCTTTTCTGGAATCCGCGCGGCTTGTCATTGAGCAGGTGATACAGGTATCCCCTTCGACGGGAAACCTTGGGGTAAAGACGGTCGAATTCTTTCAAGACCATATTTGGATTCAAATCGGAATGACCGGACAGTTGAACGGAAATATTATGTTCGGCATTCATGAGAGCGTTGCGCTCCGGATGGTTTCCGTCATGATGGGCGGATATGTCTTGACGGAAATGGACGAGATGGGGCAAAGCGCGATTTCCGAGCTCGGAAACATGATTAGCGGCAATGCGAGCACGATCTTGTCCAATCAGGGCGTCAGCGTCGACATTACGCCGCCGAAGGTTGTCAAAAGCGAACATGTGGTTTCGGCTTCTCCGCAGAAAGCGCTCAGCATCCCGCTGTTAATGGACGGAATCGGGGAACTTGACATCCAAGTCATGATTTCATAGGAAAAATTACTTTTTACCTGCAGCGATTTCCTCCTAACGGCTGTTTCTGCTATCTTTAGAAGAAAGGCAAAAACGGGAGCGCGGCGGCGAACCGCCACGCGCATCGCTTAGGAGGATCTGGAAACCATGTTGAAGGATAAAGTCGTGTTGATTACAGGGGCTTCGAGCGGAATCGGTCTGTTGACGGCGCAAATGCTCAGCGAAAAGGGGGCCGTCCCGGTTTTGGCGGCGCGCTCCGAAAGCAAGCTGGCCGAAGCCTCCGGCCGGATCGCCGGAAAACACGGGATTCGGGTGCTCGACGTGACCAGCGAAGAAGAGGTCAGGCAGACCGTAGAAGAAACGATACGGGACTTCGGAGGAATCGACATTTTATTGAACAACGCGGGGTACGGCAAATTCGAAGCGGCTACGGACATGCCTTCCGAAGAATTCGGGCGGATGATGGACGTGAACTATATGGGGACCGTGCGCTGCACGAAGGCGGTGCTTCCCCATATGCTTGAGCGCCGCAGCGGGTTGATCGTCAACGTCGCGTCCATGGCCGGCAAAATCGGCACCGCCAAATCGACCGCCTACACGGCGACCAAACACGCGGTGCTCGGATTCAGCAACGCCCTGCGGCAGGAGCTGCGCGGCACGGGAGTCGCGGTGTCCACCGTCAATCCGGGCCCGATCGATACGCCTTTTTTCGATATCGCCGATCCTTCGGGAGGATACGTAAGCAGCGTCAAATGGCTGATGATGAAACCGGAACATGTCGCGCGCAAGATGGTGCGGCTGATGGAAACGGGCAAGGAAGAGCTGAACCTGCCGCTCAAGGCTGCCGCGGCCATGCGATTGTACCAGCTGTTCCCGCGCCTGTCCGACAGGCTTACATACCGCATGATGAATAAAAAATGACAGGCCGGCTCGGGAAAGAGCCGGCTTTTTTGGATCTATAGAGCATTTTATGATTTCCAGTGTCCCCGCCAATCATCTGAATCGGCTTTGAAGCCATAGCCTTACTTTTCGGGGGAATTATATGCCGCCGGTCCGGCCTGAAATTAATTTTTTGGTGCGGAGGCGCTTTTATCATATAATGGATAGGAATGACTTAGATAAAAGGATGGAATATAATGAACGCAACTTCGTTTACAGCGCTGGGCATTGAACAGTCATTGATAAACAGCCTTTCGGAATACGGAATCACGGAACCGACCCCGGTGCAGGCGGAGGCCATTCCCGCCATTTTGCGGGGAGCGGACGTGCTGGCACGTTCGCAGACGGGGACCGGCAAAACGTTGGCCTACCTGCTGCCGATCCTTCAGGGCATCGACGCCGGCCGGAAAGCGGCGCAAAAGCTGGTGATCGCCCCGACGCAGGAGCTCGCCATGCAGATCGTCAGGGAAGGCGAAAAATACGGACAAGACCGCGGCATCGGCGTGCTTGGACTGATCGGCGGCGCCGCCCTGAAGCGCCAGGTGGAAAAGCTGAAGCAGCATCCCCAGCTTATCGTCGGCACGCCGGGAAGGATCCGTGAGCTGATCGAAATCCGCAAGCTGAAGATGCATGAAGTGAACACGATCGTCGTGGATGAGGTGGATCAGGTGTTTCAGCTCGGCGGCGCGGCGGACGTGGATCGCATACTGCGCAGCGCCCTTCGGGGCCGTCAGCTCGTGTTTTTGTCGGCGACCGTCAGCCCGGAGACGGCGGCGCTGGTCAAACGCGAGATGAACGCGCCGGTCGAGATCGGCATCGATCCGGACCAATCTACGGCCAAAGGGCTCGAGCATTTTTATTTTGCGGGCGAAGAAAGGGATAAAGTGGAGACGCTGCGCCGCGTCCTCCGCCACTATAATCCGAAAAAAGCGATTGTGTTCGTCAATCAGACGGAAACGATCGCCGAAGTACAGGCGAAATTGAATTATTTGGGCATTTCGGCGGAGGCGCTGTATGCGGACGCGGATAAGCTGAGCCGCAGCAGGGTGCTGTCCGGGTTCCGCGGCGGCAAGTTCAAGGTGCTGGTTGCGAGCGACGTGGCCGCCCGCGGTCTCGATATCGAAGAGCTCGAGATGGTCGTAAACTATGATCCGCCGGCGGATGCCGAGCATTACGTGCACCGTGCGGGACGCACCGGACGCATGGGCCGAAGCGGCCTGGTTCTTTCCCTTGTAACGTACCGGCAAATTTTCATCATGAACAAATTTGCGAAGGAGCTCGGCATTCCGCTCGAAGAGCGCCGGCTGTACGGCGGCAAGGTGTTGAAGCCGGGGGCGGCGCCCGGGGGGCGCGGACAGTCCGGCACCCGGAAATCCGCGGACAAGGGACCGAATGCCAAAATCGCTGCGGATGCTTCAGGCAACGGCTCAACAAGAGACGCAGCGGCCAGGGAAGAGACGCGCAGGCCGTCCGGACCGGGCAAAAGCAAAAGCGAACCTGCCCGCGGCGGCAAGCCGCCGGCTCGAAACGACAGCCAGCGGGAGCGCGACCGGAAAAACAAAGGGGCTCCCAAATGGTTGAAGGACAAAAAACGCCCTTGACGTAAAAAGCGGTATACGGCATTTCATGGAGGTGTTGCAATGAACGGAAATACGGTATTGGATATTCAAGGCTTAAGCGGGGGCTACAGCATAAACCGCCCCGTGCTTCACGACATATCCTTTCAGGTTAACCCGGGCGAAATGGTCGGTTTGATCGGTTTGAACGGCGCCGGAAAAAGCACGACCATGAAGCATATTCTCGGGCTCATGAATCCCCAAAAGGGGGAGATTCGGGTACGGGGGAAAAAGCGGGAGGAAGATGCGGAAACCTATCACGGCTCCTTGGCTTTCGTCCCGGAATCCCCGCTTTTGTACGACGAGATGACCGTCCGCGAGCATCTCGAATTTACGGCGAGAGCCTATAACGTTCCGCGCAGCGATTACGAGGAACGTGCGGACAGGCTGTCCCGCATTTTCCGGATGCAGGACAAAATGGACAGCCTGTCCACGCATTTGTCCAAAGGGATGCGGCAGAAAGTCATGATCATGTGCGCTTTCGTGGCCCGCCCGTCGCTGTATATCATCGACGAGCCGTTTCTCGGGCTTGATCCGCTCGGCATCCGGTCTTTGCTGGATTTTATGGTTGAATTGAAGGAAGGGGGCTCGTCCATTCTGCTGAGCTCCCATATCCTTTCGACGATCGAGAACTACTGCGACCGGTTTGTCGTGCTGCATCAGGGAAGCGTCATCGCGCAAGGTCCGCTGGAAGCGATCGAAGCGCAGGCGGGAACGGCCGGGGCAGGGCTTGAAGAAATGTTCTATACCCTCGTGCAAGGCAGGGATTGACGATGGACCTGATGAAATTAAGGGCGGAACGCCGTAGCCGCTTCTGGGGAAAAGAAGTGCTGCCGTACCTCGGTTACGTTTTCCAAAGCGGCGTGGCGGTGCTTTTCATGTTTGCGCTGATCGCCTTTTCGGCATGGTATACGGCTTTCGTTCAGCATCTTCCTGCCGGGCTGCCGATCCGCTGGATCATGCTGGTTTTGTTGGTGCCTTTGACGGTAAACAGCAGCTTTAGAACCTACCTGGTTCCGGCGGACAGCGTTTTCCTGCTGCCCCAGGAATCCCGGATGGCAAGCTATTTCAAAGGAAGCTGGATCGGCGGCGTCGTTTACAAACTGCTGGTTTTAGCCATCATCTTTCTTATTTTATGGCCGCTATACGTTCGCAGCGATGTCAATCCGAAGTCCTTTTGGCTGTTCCTGATCGTTCTGGTCGGGCTCAAGCTGTTGGCCAGCCACGGCTGCTGGAAAGAGCTGCGGATGGTTTCACGGAAGGCCGCGCTCGCGTACAGGCTGCTGCGTTACGTCGCGCTTGCGCTCTCCGTGGCCGCTTGGATGTGGCAGCCGGCGGGGCGCAGCTTGATCTTTATCGCGCTGCTTGCGGTCACGTATCTCGCAGCGCTGCGCATCCCGGCCAAACATCCCGTGGCATGGGAGAGGCTGATTGCCCAAGAAAAAGTACAGGTCGGACGCGTGCTGATGATTCTGGGCTGGTTCGTCAATGTCCCGGGCAGGGAGCAGCGCGTTTATGCGCGAAAATGGCTTTCCTGGGCCGGAAACGGCATCCCGTGGAAACCGGAAACGGCGTACCGGTACCTGCTCGTCAAAAGCTTCGTGCGCAGCGACATTTTGGGCATCGTGCTTCGGGTCGGCATATTGGCGGCGTTTTTGGCATGGTGGCAGCGGGGCGGCATCGTCGGCTCCGTCATCTATTTGTTTTTCGTATTTTTGGCAGGGGTTCAGCTGTCGTCGCTGCTGCGCTTTCACAGCGAATCCTTTTGGCTTCACGTATATCCGATCGCGCCCGGCAGCCGCAGAAGCAATGCGGTCAAGCTCGCGTTTCAAATTCAGCTGCTGTTTGCGGCCGTAACCTGGCTTCCGCTGCTTGGAGCGGGGCCCGGCCGTTTCGGCGCCGTCTTTATGACGCTGGCGGGCGGGATCGTCCTCTGTTTGCTGTTCCGTTTTTTTGCCAACAGAAAAAAAGCGTCCGACGACGAAGACGAAGATTGACGGAATTTCACATCGAAATAAAAAGGCATAAGGCGGGAGAATCCCGGCCTTATGCCTTTTCGTAATTCTATGCTTGATCCAAGGATGCGAGATCAGATCCAGAAAGAACGGGTGATGATGACCAGAAGGATGAAGAGAACAAGGATTGCTCCGGTGTTATGAAACAACCCGTGACAACCGTATCCGTACGCGCCTCTTACTTCTTCGCTCATTGTTCATTCCCCTTTACATTGGATTGTTTTGACTTACACCGTATCATATGTCTAGGGGGATATCTGTGCTTGGGCAATCACCCGTTCCAGGATAAAAAACAATTCCCTGGATCATGGACCGTTCTGACAGACGCGCTGCTATTTCCGCAAATCGAGTATTCCCTTGTGCACCAGATCAAACAGATCTTCGAGGTATTCTTCCTCGATGCAGGAAAACGCGATGCGAAGGTCATGCTCGCCGAGCGCGATCGTTCCGACACCGTATTGATGAAGGATATGCGTGCGCAGCTCTTCCGCGGATACATCCTTCAGCTTCAGGCACATGAAGTAACCCGAGTTGAACGGATAATAGTCCCACGCGTCCCCGTATTTTCCGCTGTCAAGCAGCGTTTTGACTTTATTGGCGCGGCCTTTCATGATTTGGAATTTTTCTTCCTTCTGCGCATGAAATTCCGGCGATTTAAGCGCATCGAGCACAAACGTCTGCGAAGGATGGGAGCAGCTGGAAACGGTGGCGCGGATGATGCCGAGCGTTTTTTGCTCCAGCGCATTCAGCACGTCTTTGTTTTCGGAAACATAGGTGATAAACCCGACGCGGAAGCCCCACACGAATTCTTCCTTGGTTGCGCCGTCGACTTTGACGGCGAGGACCCGCGGATGAAGACCGGCCAGCTTGCCGAACAACGACTCCTTCAGGGAATCTTCAAAAAAGAGCCCGAAATAAGCGTCGTCCGTGACCACGACCACGTTGATGCCTGCCTCCGCCGCTTCCTTGACGGCCGCAACGATTTCTTCCCCTTCTTTAAGCCCCGGGGTGTATCCCGTCGGGTTGTTCGGGAAGTTGAGGATCACGATCGCTTTGCCTTTGTCCTTTTGCGCAAGCAGCGCCTCGCGCAGGCCTTGGCTGTTGAACGTCATTTCGTCCGTGAAGAGCGGATAATTGACGATGTCCGCGTGGCGGCGGATGCCGAAGGTCAGCTCGTAGTTCTCCCAGTTTTTGTCCGGGAAAATGACGGCGTCCCCTTCATCGACGAACAGGTCGGCAACGATGCTGAGGCCGTGCGTCAGCGCGTTGGTTACGATCGGATTGCTGACCGATTTCCCTTCCAGGGAAGGATTTTCTTCCTTCATTTTGGCAAGCCAGGCGGTCCGAAGTTCGGGTTTGCCGGCAGGAGGAGCGTAAGGATAAAGATCCTTCGGCTGATAGGCGGACAGCTTGCTTTGGATGACGTCCAAATGCATCGGAATGCCGCCTTCCGTCGCGATGCCGATCGTCGCGTTGTATTTTTTGGCATGGCCGGCGGCTTCGGCGGATTGGCTCAAAATGCCTTCCTTCGGAAAATAGATTTCTTTTCCCAGCGTGGACAGCATGTCGTGCACATGCGGATTGCCGGATTTGATGCTTTCGTTCAATTGTTCAGCAGGTCGGTTTACCATGTCTTCCATCCTTCCAAATCGGTTGTAATGTCGGAAATGAAGCGGGATTTCCATGTAAGGTTTCCGTATTAACTGCCTAACATTATATCATTTGCAGCAGGAGCCGTCACGGCAAAAGGAGCTTTTTATACCGGGCGGTCATTCATTTATTTCCGAATTTCTGTCCGGCGTCCCTCTTTTCTTTTTGGGTTCGGCCGGAGCGCTGACGCGGATCAGTTCGGCTGTTTCAAGGTCGCGACTGCCGCCCCGGGACGAAAGCCCGCAAAGCACCCGGTTCCTTTCGTCATCCGCCAGGTTTTGCCCGAATTTGAATTTGGCGGTAACCTGGTCCGGGACGATCTTGACGACGGCCACGTTGCGCAGCCGCGGGGCGTAGGCCGGGTTGGCGGGATCGATCGGATCATAGCCGCCTTCCGGTTGGAGTTTTTTCATCAGCAGCGTGAACACCGCCGCTTTCTCTTGCACATCCGTTACAATTTCGGCCCGGCCGCTTGCCGTGACGCTTTTGAAATAAGTCGTTGCCGGACAGGCCAGGTTCGGGTCGGTGAAATAGGAAGGGATGACCGCATATTCATCGGCCACGCTGAAGCTGACCGCCGGATTCGCTTTTAGGTGGTCTATTTTTTCGCCGATCCGGCTGCCGTGAAAATAAAAGATGCCCTGATCGTACACAAAATTGAGCGGCGTAACCCGCGGGCGCCCGTCTTCCGAGACGGTGCCGAGAAAGCCGAAGCTCATCCCGGACAAAAACGCGTCGATTTCCTTTTCCTCGGTAACGGTGAATTCATTTCTTCTCATTTTATATTCCCCCCACTATCTTTTTTGCCGTTTTGCATGACGTCCGATGTTCGGTCCGCAAAAGCTTTTTGTCAGCATAACGGACGCATTGACAACAAAAAAGATCCAATTTAGATTAAATTTTATAGTCCAATGTTGCACGTTGTTTAGAAAAGAGGCTGACAAGATGGAATTGACGCTCCATATGCAGGCATATCTCGACCAATACCGGTTCAAATATCTGGCGCTTTACCATGCTTTGCGGGAGGCCATTCAGGACGGGCGTTTGCCGGGCGGCATGAAGCTGCCGTCGACCCGGGAGCTGGCGGAACAGTACGGGTTGTCGCGCGGGGCGGTCGCCCAAAGCTACGACATGCTGATGGCGGAAGGATACGTTCATGCCGAAACGGGCAGGGGAACCTTTGTTACTGACGCAGGCTATTCCCCCCGGCAGGCGGAGAACATAAAGGAATCGCCGATCAGGCTCTCGAGATGGGGCGATCGTCTGCTTCACCTCCCGGCTGCGCCTTTGGAGCCCGCAACACGGGCGGACATCAGCTTTGTCAATCAGCCGCTTGAAATGAGCCGGTTTCCGTATGAAGAATGGCGGAGCGCGCTATCCCATGCAGGGGGGCCCAAAGGAACCGGACTGCAGCATAAAGCGCCGCCGGAAGGCGACGGGCAGCTGCGCGAGGCGATCGCTTCCCATTTGCGCGTGACGCGGGGCATTATGGCCCGTCCGGAGCATGTCGTTCTTTTTAACGGTTCGATGCAGGCCATCGTGCTGCTGTTTCAGCTGCTGATGAATGAAGGAGAGGCTGCGGTCGTGGAAAATCCGGGGTTTCACGGCATCCGCAGTGCGATCGGAGCCTGCGGCGGCAAAGTCATTCCCGCGGCGGTCGACCGCCAAGGAGTGCTGCCGCAGGAATGGGACGCGGGGATTCTGTTCGTGACGCCGAGCAGGCAGTATCCGACGGGAGCCGTACTCAGCCTGCAGCGGCGGAGACAGCTTCTCGAGTGGGCGGAGCGGCATGACGCCGTCATCATCGAAGACGATTATGACAGCGAATTCCGTTTTGGAGGACGGCCGATCGAGCCGCTGAAGACGCTTGACACTCAGGAACGCGTCATTTATATCGGCTCCTTCTCCCAGACGATGTTCCCCGGGCTGAGGCTCGGGTATGCGGTCCTGCCGGAAGGGCTGGTTGCGGCTGCCGTACGCGCCAAATCGCTGTATGAGCCGATGTCGCCGGGGCTGCTGGAGCAGCGGGCGTTAGCCAGGTTTATGGCCAAGGGCTGCTATACGCGTCATTTGCGCAGGCTGACCCGGCTGTACGGGGCGAGACACCGCCAATTCTGGAACAGAATGCACGAAATGGCCGGCGGGCTTTTCGAGCTGATGCCCGGCGACGCAGGATTGCACGTGTATGCGAACTGGCTGAAATCGCCGGAGGCGTTCGGGGCGTTCTGCGAAGCCGCAAACCGAAGAGGCGTTTATTTCCGCGATGCCCAGGCGTACTGGATGGACCAGGGGCCGCCGGCCGCCTGTTTCGGGTTCGCCCATCTGACGGAGGAGAAGATGGAGGAAGGCATCCGCAGACTTGCGCTTGCATGGCAGGATGTGCAAAAATTCTCGTGAAGGGGTATCATGGAGATAGATTTTTGAAAAACACCGCCGGCATGCGGCTCTCGCTTATGGAAAATACGGCGATCAACGTTTTTCTTGTAAAGTAAATATCCTAAGGGGGAATGACGACATGCTGCACGCGTCGCCGTCTTCTTTTCAAATACTGCCCTCGCTGGCGAAAATCGTATGCGAGCCGGGATGGAAATGGCAGAAACGCGAAAAAGCGTTGGAAAACTACGATTTATTTTATGTATGGAGCGGCGAAGGGACGGTGATCCGGAACGACGAGCCGTTTGAGGTCGGCAAAGGCAGCTGCTTTTTGTTCAGGCCGGGGGACCATACGAGCGCGACCCATAATCCGCAAAAGCCGCTTGTGTTAACCTACAGCCACTTCAG
Source organism: Paenibacillus sp. USDA918EY (assembly GCF_009870825.1). GTDB lineage: Bacteria > Bacillota > Bacilli > Paenibacillales > Paenibacillaceae > Paenibacillus_AQ > Paenibacillus_AQ albilobatus. Next base: position 159,495 of record NZ_WTWY01000011.1, read on the forward strand.
GATCAACGAGCCGGTAAGCGACATTCCGCAGCCTTATCGAAGGCTCACGGATACCGTCGATTTCGAATATATGCTGTCCCGGTACGTCAGGTTGTTTTTGGTGAATACGTTCGCCGCGCAGGAGGAAGGGCAGCTCATCCTGAAGCAGCTCATGATCCATCTGCTGCGGCATGACCGCGAGCAGCCGGAGGAGAAGAAGGTAAGCAACCAGCTAACCGAGGTCATCCACGAAATCGCGAATTACGTCCAGCAGCATCCCGGCAAACCCCATCGGGTCGAAGATCTTGCCGCCCGCGCGGGTTTGTCGCCGCGCTATTTTTCGATCAAGTTCAAGGAGCTGATCGGGACGCCGGTGCAATCCTATATCATCCGGACGCGGATCGAACGAGCGCAGCATCTGCTGCTTCACGCGGGCATGAACGTGACGGAGGTGGCGGACGCCCTCGGGTACCGCGATATCTTTTTCTTCAGCAGGCAGTTCAAGCAGTATACGGGGAAAAAACCTTCCGAAATCCGTTGAATCCTATTTTCCGGACCCATAGGGATTTCCGAAGGGACAGGCTTCGTAGCGGGTGAAGACAAAGCAATAGTAAAAAATGGCGGGCAGTCATGAGAACTGCGCCGCCGTTTTTTATAATATCAGCATGTATAAACTACAGAGCCATTTCTTCCTGATATTGCAAGAAAAACTACCTTTAAGCTCGGTCTGTCTTCTTAGGAAGTACGTCGATAGACGTTTTTCTTAATGAAGGGCCGGTAAAGGCAAAACCCGCTTCGGTCCGAAAGGGCATTGCGATAATATTTCGAATTTGAAGCGCCCGGTATGCTATGCTAGCAGTATGGGATGTTGCTTGCATCTTGACCAGGCAAAACAGAAAATGAAGGGGGCGGTATCTATGAACGAAGCTTTTCAGGCGGATACGGAAGACAGCAGAAGACTATTGCTCGTTCGGGCGGAAGCGGCTTTAACGGCTGCTCTCGAGCAATACGACATTCATGAAAAAGAGCTGGATTTCATTCAGGTATCGGAGCATGTGACCTATAAAATCGAAGACGAAACGGGAAGTCGGTATTTGCTCCGCGTCCATCCCGGATCGGCGTCTTCAGCCGAAACCGTTTCGGAAATGGAGTGGCTTGCCTATTTGGCCGAAGAAGAAGGAATCGGGGCGCCGTTAGGCGTCAAAAACCGCGAAGGCTCTTACGTAACCGAGGTGGAGACGGGACGGGGGCAAAGCTGGAAGGTTTCGGTGCTGCGCTGGGTGGAAGGCGATCATCGGGAAGGAGACTTCACCGAAAGCCAGCTTCTGCAAATGGGCGGGTTGTTGGCCCGGATGCACCGGGCAGCGCGGAAATTTCAGGTTCCGGAAGGTTTTGTCCGTCCGGTCTGGGATGAGCGGGCGTTCGCCCAAGAAGCGGCCAGGCTCAAACAGCATTACCGGAGCTTTCTGACGCCGGACGAACACGGCGTGTATGAGCAGGCCGCGGCCGAGGTGACGGCCCATATGGCGGGAATGCCAAGGGATGACGAACGTTTTGGCATCATCCACGGCGATTTTCATGAGGGAAATCTCGTTTTCAAGGACGGGGAGCCTTATCCGATCGATTTCGGACGCTGCGGCTACGGTTATTTTTTGTACGATTTGGCGCAGGCATTTATCGGCCTCTACCCGATGCAGCGGCAGGTGTTTCTGGAAGGATACGAGCGTCTGCTGCCCGTTTCCAGCGAGCCGGACGACATCCGCGTGCTTGAAACCTTTTTTATCAAATCGCTGATCGAAAACCAAAGCTATCATGCCCCGCATCCATGGGAAGCGGCCGAGCTGCGGGAGAGCAAGCCGTACGCAATGGCGCTCCTTCGCCATTATTTGGACGGGAAGCCGTTTTTGTTTCAAGCGATTCCCGTATAAGGCGGTGGAATAGTGAACACATGGCAAGGGAACCCGGTCGCTCTCGTGACCGGAAGCTCAAGCGGCTTCGGCCTGCTGATCTCGGTCGAGCTTGCGAGACGGGGGTTCGACGTCATTGCGGGCATCCGGAGGATGGAGGCGGAAGCCGTAGTGATGGAAGCGGCTGCGCAAGCGGGCGTGCAAGGGAAAATCCATTGCATTCGGCTGGACGTCACCGAAAACGACGACGTCACGGAGGCGGCTGCGCTCATATTCAGGCGGCACGGGCGTCTGGACGTGCTGGTTAACAATGCCGGAACGGCATACGGAGGTTTTGTCGAGGAGGTGCCCGCCCGGATTTGGCAGGAGCAGATGGACACCAATTTTCACGGGATGGTGCGCGTGACGCAGGCCGTGCTGCCGATCATGCGGGAGCAGGGCAAAGGGCGCATTATTCAGATGAGCAGCATCAGCGGCCGCGTCGGATTTCCCGGCTATGCGCCTTACGCGTCTTCCAAGTTTGCTTTGGAAGGGTTCAGCGAATGCCTTGCGCTTGAGGCAAGGCCGTTTGGAATCGATGTCGTGCTGGTAGAGCCCGGAGCCTACGGCACCCCGATTTGGGACAAGGGCTTCACGCAAATGAGCGCGGCGAAGAGGTCGCCCTATCAATCCATGCTGGAAAAGGTGCTGGCGTTTTCACAAAAAAGCGCACGACAAGGAGGCGACCCGAGAGAGGTTGCCAAACTCGTTGCGCATATTGCCTGCATGAAACGTCCGGCGTTCCGGTACGCGCTTCCGCGCAGTACCCGGCTGACGCTTCATGCCAAAGCGCTGCTGCCGGGGCGCTTGTTCCAAAACATCATCGCTTCGGTGCTCAAGCGGCCGTAACGGCGGTTATGGGTTGTTGGAGCGGGGCGCCGGGGCATGCAGCGTGCCGAGAAGCTGGCCCATTCGCACCTGGTCTCCGGGCTTTAGGTCCGCCCGCGGCGTAAAGGTTCCGTCCTGGGTGAGGAGCACGACCGTCGACCCGAATTCGAAGTAGGCCAGATCGTCGCCGTTGTTCCAGCGGGACACGCTTTCGTCGTTGTACCGGATGCTGCTTACGTTCATGGCGCCTACCTTAACGACGGCCACCTCTCCGTATTCCCCGGCGATGTAGGTAATCAGCCGCTCGTTGCGGCACAGCACCGTTTTCATTCGGGTCATGCCGAACTCGTTGACCGGATAGGCGCGGCCTTTAATATGCTCGCTTTCCGTACGCACGCCCGTAATAGGGGAATGGATGCGGTGGTAATCGGTCGGGCTTAAATACAGGACAAAAAAATAACCGTGCTTGTAGAGCTCCAAATGCGGAGAAAAATGAAGCAGCTCCGCCACGGAATAATCCTGGCCTTTTACGTTCAAAATCGTTCCCGCGCTGATGTCGCCCATCGCGGTGATTTTGGCATCCACCGGGCTCGTCAGTACGTTCGGGCCTTCATCCACCGGGCGCATGCCCGGCTTCAGCCGGCGCGAAAAAAACTCGTTCAGCGTCCGGTATTCGTGAATTTCTTTTTCGGCCTCGTGAGCCGGAATTTGATAGCTTTTTATGAATAAAGGGATGACGCTTTTGCTGAGCCTGCTGTGGGAAAAGCGTCCCATCAATGCGGAAAGCCACTTTCTTGAGGAGAGCTCCGTCATCAGCCTTAACCATTCTTTTGCCATGCTATTTCTCCCTTCGGATGATGCTAAGTCGATTTATAGAGTTAACGTTCGCGGCCGCCTTTTGGTTTCATCGGATTTAGCGGCCGGATCCGAATGCCGCAGCATACTATTTTTGGAACACTCTGAAATATATTGACATAGAATAGCGGTTAAATCAATCAATAACGATCAAAATGGGGGGCGGTCGGCGGAAGCAGCCGGACTGCCGGAAGCCTAATTATTTCAGGATTTTGCAAAATTCGATTCCTGCCGCTCCCTGGTCCAATATATCGGCGAACGAAAACGTTTCGCTCTCTATATTGCCGATTGAAAGTCGCTCTTTGGATTTTTGTCTCATCCTTATTTAAATTTTTTTGTTGCCAATCGCTTCGGAATTGGTGTATTTTGGAACCAGGATACGGATGATGCGCTTTTGTGTTTTTATGAAATGCGATCCGTTACATATGGGATGCGGGAGCTTGAGTGAATCAGGCTGAGATTGCAGCTGTATCCGCTGCTGACCGGGAATCTGATCTGGATAATGCCAGCGTAGAGAATTCGCGATGAAGCCCTTTTCGGGCTTATTTAACCGTCTCTCTTTGCGATCCAGGGCGGTTTTTTTCGTGCCTGTTCATGCAAATTCCCGCCGATTCAAAAAACAAAAGAGGGGGAAACAGGATGGATTATGCATTGCTTGCGGAAAAAAGGAAGGGGCTGCGGCTGAGCGACCTGCTGGTCACGGTGCTGCTGTCGCTTGTGCTTGGCGTCGTGTATCATTTTTGGAGTTCGGTGTATGACTTGTTTAAGCCGCTGTTTTTTCAGGCGGATGAGCTGGTTTACGGCGTCTGGTTTTTGGCTCCGACGCTCGCCATGCTGCTGATCCGCAAACCCGGCGTCGCCATTTTGGCGGAGGTTGCGGCGGCTCATGTGGAAATATTGTTCGGCAGCGAATGGGGCATTCAGCTGGTGCTGTACAGCATCGTGCAGGGGCTTGCCGCGGAGCTCGTTTTTGCCGTGATGCGTTACCGCAGCTTCAAGATGGGAACGGCGGCATTTGCGGGAGCGGCGGCGGCGCTTGGTTCATTCGCGGTCGATATTTATTTCGGCTACGTGACGGACTATACGCTCGGCATGATGCTGTTCAAATATGCGCTGCGGATCGTCAGCTCCGCGGTTTTGGCGGGATATTTGGCGTTTGCCCTGGCCAAGGCGCTGGAAGCGACCGGCGTGACGCAGCTTCTGCGGCCCGTGACCAAAAAAGATTACGAAGCGCTTGAACATGATTGAACATCGCGAGACGTTTGAACCGGAGACCGTCGCGGGCGTAAGCATGCTTAGGCTGAAATTTCCGGGCGAGCAAACTTTTGTGTTTAAGGATTTGTCCCTTTCGGTTCGCCGCGGCGAAAAGGTGCTGCTGCTCGGCCCGAGCGGCTGCGGCAAATCGACGCTGCTGCAGGTGCTGGGAGGACTCATTCCGCATGTAATGGAGGTTCCGCTCAAAGCGGACGGCATCGTGGCGCCGCAATCCGGAGGATACGTATTTCAGGACCCGGATACCCAGTTTTGCATGCCGTATGTCGATGAAGAGCTGGCGTTTGTTTTGGAAAACCGGGGTATCCGGCGTGAGCGGATGCTTCCCGAAATGCGGCGGGTTCTTGCGGCGGTCGGCCTGAACCTCGATCAGCTGCATGTGCCGGTAGACAGCCTGTCCCAGGGCATGAAGCAGCGGTTGGCGCTGGCATCCGTGCTGCTGCTTGAACCTGACGTTATTTTTCTGGATGAACCGTCCGCTTTGCTGGATCCCGAAGGAAGGAAACAAATGTGGGAGGCCGTCTGGGAATCGGCGGAAGGACGTACCTTAATCGTCGTGGAGCACCGGATTGATGAGATCGCGGACCGGATGGACCGGATCATATTGTTTGCTCCGGACGGAGGCGTCATCGGCGACGGCAGCCCCGAATGGATATTCCGTACTTTCCGGCGTGAACTGCGGCAATACGGCATATGGTATCCGGGCGTGTGGGAGGACTTTTTTCGGATGCTTGAAACGAAGCGGGACGAAACGGAAAAAACCGTTGTGCCGGAAAATCCGGCTCCGCTCCTCACGCTGCGGCAATTCACGGGATTCCGCGCCGGCCGGCCTGTAGTTCATGCAGAGTCGGCGCAGATTTATCCCGGCGATTTTATCGCCATTGTCGGCCCGAACGGCGCCGGAAAAAGCTCGTTTTTGCTGAGTCTGATGTCGCTGCTGCGGTTCCGCGGGGAGTATCGGCTGTGCGGAGAAGCGATGCCGGAAACGGAAGGCGCCTCCAGGAGGGAAAGAAAAAAGGCTCATCCCCCTTCGGACCGGGTCGGATACGTGTTTCAAAATCCTGAATTTCAGTTTGTTGCGGACACGGTGCTGGAGGAGGCGGCTTTTTCCTTGAAGACGGGCAGATTGACGGGCGACGAGAACAGGCTGGCCGAAGAGAAAGCGCGCGATTTTCTGCGTTTTTTCCATTTGGAAGGGCTTGAATGCCGCCATCCGTACCAGCTTTCCACCGGCCAGAAACGGAGGCTCAGCATGGCTGCGGCCGTTATGCGGGGGCAGCCGATCCTTTTGCTGGATGAACCGACCTTTGGACAGGATGCGCGCAATACGTTTGCGATACTCGATTACTGCCTGAATATGCAGGAGAAAGGGGCCGCCATCGTGATGGTAACCCATGAAGAGGACATCGCCCGGCAGGTGGCCACGAGGGTATGGGAGGTACGGGACGGCGCGGTGATCGAACGACCTGCGGTCGAATCCAAGCGGACCGAAAGGCGGGTGGGCACATGATCGAGCTGCTGACGCCTACCCGCCAAACGGTTTTGGCTCGCGCCAATCCCGCCGTAAAACTCGCCGTGTTTATTGTGTTGTTTTTGGTTACGGTAATGACGCGGGACATCGATTTTGCGGTTTATCAGGCTGCGGCTTATACCGCTCTTTTGTTTATGCTCGGCGGGTATCCGGCCCGGAAAACGCTGCTGCTTGTCCTGCCGTTTGGCCTGCTGTTTGTATCCTCCTCCGCGACGATGATCCTGTTCGGTAAGGGCGATACGTTATGGTGGCAGTGGGGAATGCTGCGCGTTACGGCAGAAAGCTTCTACCGCGGGCTGCACCTGGGTTTCCGCTCGATCGCGTTTGCGGCGGAGGGGTTGCTGTTTGCCGGCACGACCCCTTCCGTCAAACTTTTTTACGCGCTGATGCAAAATTTCAGGCTCGCTCCGCGGTTTGCATACAGCTTTATGGCTTCGATCCGGCTGCTGCCGATGGTGTGGGAGGAGTTTCTCATCCGCAGGCAGGCGCTTCAGGTTCGCGGCGTTAAGGTGAAAGGACGCGGTCTTCGGGGTGTGGCGGAGCATGTCCGGCTGTACGCCGTACCGCTTCTGTCTCAAGCCATCCGCCGTGCCCACCGGGTTGCCGTCGCGATGGAAGCGAAGCGCTTTAACGGTGAAGGCGGTAGAACCTACTACTACCCATCCAACGTTTCCTGGGCGGACGGAGCGGCCATCCTGATGCTTGTTTTCGCTCTATGCGCCGCTTATGCCGCCGCGGCCGTTTTCCCGTGGTTCGGCATCGCGGATGTCCGCTACCATTCCTAAAAATGACGGAAGACAACGGGCATCAGCTGCCGAGGAGGAAGCGGGCATAGGCCATAGGCTTGCGGTACGTTTCCTTCCAAATCTCGTTTAGTCCGGCCTTGCGGAAGCCGTAACGCTGGTCGCGCCCGTTGCATTCGATGAAATAAGGTTTCCCCGTTTTCGCAAGGCCGATGTCGAGCCCGAAATCGGCGGCCATGGGGAGATGCTGCCCCAATTTTTCGGCGATCCGGAGCGCGAGATGACGGACTTCCGATAGGATCGCTTCCGGCGACAAGCGAGGAAGGCTTTCGCCCAGGACGGTTTCCGCGGGAAAAGCCTTTCCTCCCTGCGCCATATTGGACACAAAGGTGCGGGAGGGGGCGGCCTTGGCGTATATGCCCGTTATTTCCCATTGCCCGCTGATGCCCCGCTGCACGGTGACGCGCAAATCATACGGCCGGTCCTTGTATTCCGCGAGGGCGATGCGCTCCTGGACGAGATACGGAACGCGGCCTACTCGGTTTCGCAGAGCCTGGGGCAGCTTGTTTTGGCGAAGGGTTACCGTTTTCCAGCCATAATACCTGCCGCTTGGCGAATAAGTCAGCTTCCAGGCCGTTCCCGTGCGGCGAAGCCGCCATATGCCGCGGCCGACGCTGCCGGTGCAGGGCTTCATAACCAAATCGTTGTAATGCCGCATCATGTCCGCGATGGACAAAGGTGCGGCTATTTGCGTTTTCGGGAGATGAGTCGCAAGCAGCGGGTCTTGTTTCAGCAGCTGGTGGATCTCATCTTTGCCGTATCGGTTAAAAGCGTTGAAAATAAGGTAACCTTGGCTGAGCAGCCGTTCGATTTTGTGACGGGAGCCCACGTCCATATAAATGGCCCGGTTATGAATGACGCGCGGAATCGGCATGCGCTCGAGCGTCCAGGCATGCCCCTTAAGCACGTAGGCGCTGCACTGTCCGCTGTCCAAGTCAAGATCCTGAAGCTGGACGTAGCAGGGGATCAACCCATAAATGCGAGCGGCCTCCTCATAGTTGGAAAGGGACTCCTGCCCGGTTCTTCCCTGCGGAATCCCCCGGTGCATGGCCGCATTCAACAGAATTCCGACATAAGAAAACCACACATTTCATCCCTCCTGTTCCCGATATAGTCATGGCGCAAACCGCTGTCCATGCCGAATGTTCCCTTGTCAAACGCCGTACAATTACGCTTCGGGGGTTGGTATAGTTTATGCCGCTGTTTTCTTGTCAGCAAGGGGCGTTTGTCCATCCATGTCCCGCCTATTTTTGCCCCCCTGGTGCTGCTAGTTTGTCACCGTTCCCCCCAGCATCTGTATAGGCTGGAAATGAAACGGGTTCTCTTTGGAACACGCATTATTTTTTTCTTTCGGATCAAGTACTTTAAAACCTTAGGCGAGGTGGTAGCCGAAAGATGCAGAAGCAAAAAGCCGCAGTGGTGACGCCGGGTTCGTTTTATATCCCGTCGGGCCGGAGCAGTTCGGTCGAACGGGTGGTGGAACAAATGGTCCCTTTAGTTCCCGACGGTTTCGACATACGGATTTACGGGGTTCGCGAGCCGGGCCGCCCGGTAATCGGGTCGATCGACGGCGGGATCCCCGTGCATCGCCTTCCGGATGGAGCGCGGTATGCTCCAAGCGTCGTCGCGGCCCTTCAGGCGTGGAAGCCCGGGGTGATCGACGTACAAAACCGTCCCGCTTTGGCCGGCAGAATCCAGGAGGTTTTGCCGGACAGCAAAGTGGTATCGTCCATCCATTCCCTCACCTATATTTCGCCGCCGTACATGGACCAAGAGACCGCCGGCCGGATTTTGCGGCAGTTGGACCGGCTCGTCGTCAACAGCAAGTATTTGAAGCTTGAAATCGCCGCACGTCATCCCGCGCTCCGGGAAATGATCAGTGTCAATCCGCTTGGCGTCAAATTGGCGGATTTTACGCCGCGCTGGAGTCCGGCCTCCGAGGCGCTGCGGGAATCCAAGCTGAAGGACAGGGGATGGCAGGGAAGGCGGATCGTCATGTATGCCGGGAGGCTGCTGCCGATCAAGGGAGTACATCATCTGCTTTCCTCCCTGCCGGAGCTGGCGCGTGCCGTTCCGGACGTGATGGTGCTGATCGTCGGAAGCCCTTATTACCGCTCGGGTCGTCCCCATTCGTATGAACGGTACCTTCACGAACTGGCAAAACCTTTTCCCGATCATGTTACCTTCATTCCTTTCGTCCCGTATCCGGCTGTTTCGTACTGGTATCATTTGGCCGACGTTGTCGTCGTCCCATCCGCGGAGGGCGAATCTTTCGGTTTGGTCAACGTGGAGGCGATGGCGTCGGCGGTTCCGGTCGTCGCTTCCGATGCGGGGGGCATACCGGAAATCGTGGAGGACGGAAAAACCGGAATCGTGCTGCCGCAGTCTTCTTTGGGATCCGCGCTCGGACCTGCGATCATCCGCCTTCTGAACGAAAAACGGCTGCGGCAATCGTTAGGGGAGGCGGGGCGGCTGCGGGCAGCCCGCTGTTTCAACTGGCAGCAGACGGCCGCGAGATGGCACGGGATGATGCAAAAGCTCGCTTCGCTGTGACAAAGGCCTAGTCCGCCGCATATGATGCCAAAGGATGATACGGCCAGGAAGGGAGCGAGGGGTTTTGAAAAAAAAGGGTAAAAAACAACCCGACAGAAACGTCAGCCGCCTTTATTTCGTTGATAATCCGGATATCCACGAATTAGATATGATTGTAAAAGAAAGAGCGGAGTCAACGATAACAAATCAGAAAATACCTGCCCAGATCAAATCAGTAGCAGAAGCATTGCCAGAGGCGCTAATCACTGAGCAGCAGGAGTCAAACGTGGCCGTGCAGCCGGAGGCAGACGTCGCCGTGCAGCCGGAGGCAGCGATTGAGGCAGCGGTTGAGGAAGCAGTGCAAGAAACGGTTGCCATCACGGAAACGGTAACGGTAACGGAGGAAAAGGAGGAATGCCCTCTTGAGCCGCAGGAGACGGCTCAGGAACGGATCGAGGAAAAGAAGCTGCCGGATGCTTCGCAGCCTTTCATTTATACGGAAGATTTAAGCGACGGCGCCATCGTCACTTCCAAAATCGCCTTCGGCGCGGTCGATTCGTCCAGATTAAAATCCGGTGCAGTAGACGGGAAAGCGATCGCAGATTATGCCGTGACCCATGTTCATTTGGCGGAAGGCTCGGTTACGGCCTCCAAAATCGCCGCATTTTCGGTCATGGAAGAACATTTGGCGGACGGGGCGTTCAGCGGAAGCAAGATCAGGGACCACTCGATCGGTGGGGAAAAACTCCGCGCCGGAAGCATATCTTCCGACAAGCTTCAGGATCGGGCGATCGCCTCGGAAAAGATCGCCGACGGCTCCATCAAATCGCGTCATTTGTCAGAACTCGTCATTACCAGCGAGTTGATACAGGAAGAAGCGATCATTGAAAGCAAAATTGCCGGCTCAAGCATCCAACCCCGCCATCTTGCGAGCGGCGCGGTGGATACGTCGAAGCTGGCGGATGGAGCGGTGACGGCTTCGAAAATCCGCAACGGCGGCATTACCGGGGAAAAAATCAAAGAGCGCACGCTCGGAGGCATCCACATTCGCGAGGGATCGCTGACGGGAGAACTGCTGGCTGAAGGCACGATCGGAAGCGGGCAAATCGCCCCCGGCAGCATCGGTCCCGTTCAGTTGGCCGAAGGATCCATTACGACGAGCCATATCCAGCAAGGCGCCGTCAACGGTAAAAGCATAGCGCCGTCAGCCGTCAGCAGTATCCATTATGCGGAAGGAAGCATCGACGGCTCGCATATCGGAGAGGGCGAAATTACCGCTCTTCACATCGCTGACCGCAGCATCGGTTCCTCCAAGCTGGAAGAGCAATCCGTCAGCACGGCCCATATCGTCGATCAGGCCGTCACGTCATCCAAAATCGCCGATCAAAGCATACTGCCGAGCAAAATCGCGAGCGAAGCGGTCCAATCCCGGCATTTGGCTCAAGGAGCCGTGCAGGAAGCGCAGATTGCGCCGGGGGCGGTTGCCGGAGGGCACATTCGCCAGGGAGCCGTCAGTCGGTCCCATTTGGCAGACAACAGCATAGAGTCGAGGCATTTGCAGCAGGCCTCCGTTCAACGCATCCATATCGGAGAAGATGCTGTAGAACAAAAACACATTATGGAAAAAGCGGTTGGAGAAGAGCAGCTGCAGTCCGCTTCCGTTACGGCGGAGAAGCTGGCCGATGGGAGCGTTACCGCCAGCAAGCTGGCCCAAAGTTCCGTAGGAGGGGCAGCCGTAGCGGCGGACGGCATCGGGGCCGAGCATATTCGCGCAGGGGCGGTCGGCGGCCGGCATCTTGCGAGGCTGAGCGTGGAATCCGGCGCCATTGCGGATGAAGCCGTTCAATCCCGCCACATCGAAGCAGGGGCAATTTCGGCCGTGCATCTGCAGCCCGGCATCGTCGGCACGGATATCCTCGGAAAAGATTCGGTCACTTCCGACCGTATCGCGGCCGGCAGCCTCCAGGCGAGACATCTGAATCCGGCGATCGTGACCCATGTCCATCTCGCCGATCATGCGGTAACCTCACTAAAACTGTCGCCTGAAAGCATCGCAACGGATAAAATTCAGGATTTGGCCATCACGGCCGACAAGCTGGCGGATGGCAGCATCCTTTCCTCTAAAATCCGGCAAGGAGCCGTCAGCGGAGGACATTTGGCTGAAAACAGCGTGGAATCGAAACATCTGCAGCAGGCTTCCGTTCAGGGCGGCCATCTAGCAGAACATGCCGTGGAACAAAAACACCTTGCAAAAGGAATCGTTGGGGCGGTGCAACTTCAGCCCTCTTCCGTTACGGCAGAGAAGCTGGCGGATGGGAGCGTTACCGCAAGCAAGCTGGCGCCGCGTTCCGTCGGAGGGGAAACCGTCACAGCGGAAAGCATAAGCAGCGAACATATCCGTGCAGGGGCAGTCGACAGCCGGCATCTCGCCGAACAGAGCGTAGGATCCGAAGCCATTGCGGATGAAGTCATACAATCCCGCCATATCGGCGCAGGGGCTGTTTCATCCGAGCATTTGCAGCCTGGAATCGTCGGCACGGATATCCTTAAGATGGATTCGGTCACTTCGGACCGCTTGGCGGCGGGCAGCGTTCAAACGAAACATCTGAACCCGGCCATCGTGACCCATGTTCATCTCGCCGATCAAGCGGTAACTTCGCTCAAGCTGTCTCCTGAAAGCGTCGCAACGGACAAAATTCAGGATTTGGCCGTTACGTCAGGCAAGCTGGCAGACGGCAGCATTCTTTCTTCCAAAATCGCGAAAGGTGCGGTCGGCAGGGAACATGTGGCCGAGGGAGCGGTCCATTCCTCGGCAATCGAGGATGGCGCGGTCGGGTTCCGGCATATGGCGCCGGGTGCCGTAGGCTCTGAGCAGTTGCGGCCGGGAATCGTGCAGGAAAGCCATCTTAGCGCCGGAGCCGTCGGCACGGAAGCGATCAAAAGCGGCTCCGTCACCTCGTGGCATCTGGCCGCCGAGTCGGTAGGAAGCGTGAATCTGCAGCAGGAGGCGGTCCGCTCAATCCATCTTCATGAAAAAAGCGTTCAGGAAAGACATATCGCCCCGGATGCAATCGTTTCTCGCCATTTGGCAGCGAAATCGGTCGGTGCGGAGCAACTGCAGAAAGGTTGCATCGGCGCGGAGCACCTGAACGAAGGTTCCGTATTTGGCGGGGCCATTCAGGACGGCGCCATCACGCGAAGCAAGCTTGCTTTCGAATCGGTCGGCAGCCATCAGCTGACGGCGGATGCGGTTACCGCCGCTCATCTTCAGGCAGGTGCCGTACAAGAGCAGCATTTGGCGAGTGAAGCCGTACATTCCGCCCATTTGGCTGCGGATAGCATCGACGACCGCCATCTTCGGGACGGAATCATAGCGAAACGGCATTTGGCCAACGGAGCTGTCTCTGCGGAAGCATTGCAGGAAGAATCCGTAACGGCGGATAAAATTGCGCCGGGTTCGATCGGAAATAAGCATATCCTTCCGGAATCCGTAGCTTCGGATCAGCTGAAAGAACACTCGGTTCAAAAACGGCATCTCGCTCCGGGCGCAGTGGACTATATGCATTTGGCCGCCGAATCGGTCGGCGAAGACCAGCTGCAAACCGGCATCGTCGGGGAACGGCATCTTGTGAGCGGGGCCGTAAGCACGGAAGCGTTGGGCCCGCAGTCGGTAACATCCGATAAACTTGCGGAGTCTTCGGTGGGCAGCGTCCATATTCAGGCCGGCGCGATCGGAGCCCGTCACCTCGCCCCAGGCGCCTTGCACGGCGAAGCTATTCAGGACGGTTCGATCCAATCGGCCAAAATCGCCCCAGGCGCGATTCTGGGCACGCACATTCAGCCGGAAACGCTCCGTTCGCTTCATCTGCAGTCCGAGAGCATCCAAGATTGGCATTTGCAGCAAGAAGCGGTGGGCAGCCGCCATCTACAAGCAGGCGCCGTACAGGAGCAGCATTTGGCCGACGAAGCCGTACATTCCGCCCATTTGGCTGCGGAAGCGGTGGGCAGCCGCCACCTTCAAGACGGAATCATAGCGGAACGGCATCTGGCCGGCGGAGCGGTGAGCACCGAAGCTTTGGGCCGGGAGGCGGTAACCGCCGATAAGCTGGCGGAATCCTCGGTGGGCGGCAGCCATCTTCAATCCGGCGCGGTCGAAGCCCGTCACCTCGTTCCCGGAGCGGTCCATGAAGAAGTACTCCGCGACGGTGCCGTCCATGCGGCCAAAGTAGCCCCCAATGCGATCGGCAGCACGCATATTCAGCCGCAATCGATCCTTCCGCTCCATTTGCAGGCCGAGAGCATCCAGGGGGATCATTTACAGCCGGAAGCGGTGGGCAGCCGTCACCTTCAAGACGGAATCATCACGGAGCGGCATCTGGCCGGCGGAGCGGTGAGCACGGAAGCTCTGGGCCAGGGGGCGGTAACCGCCGGTAAACTGGCGGAAGCCTCGGTCGGCGGCAGCCATATCCAGTCCGGTTCAATCGGAGCCCGTCACCTCGTTCCCGGAGCCGTCCATGAAGAAGCGCTCCGCGACGGTGCCGTTCATGCGGCCAAAGTGGCGCCAAGCGCGATCGGCAGCACCCATTTGGCGAATGAAGCCGTGCATGCCGTCCATTTGGCCGCAGAGGCCGTCGGCAGCGGACATCTTCAAGACGGAAGCGTAACGGAGCGCCATCTGGCTAGCGGCGCCGTTTCGGGAGAGGCTTTGCAGGCGGAAGCCGTGACGGCGGATAAAATAGCCCCCGGCTCGATCCGAAGCGAGCATCTGCTTCCGGAATCCGTATCTTCGGCCCAGCTTCAGGAAGAGTCGGTTCAAACATGGCATTTGGCCCCCGGAGCGGTAGACCATTTGCATTTGGCGCCCGAATCGGTCGGCGAAGACCAGCTGCAGCCGGGCATCGTCGGAGAACGGCATCTGGCCGGCGGAGCGGTAAGCACCGAAGCTTTGGGCCGGGAGGCGGTAACCGCCGATAAGCTGGCGGAATCCTCGGTGGGCGGCAGCCATCTTCAATCCGGCGCGGTCGAAGCCCGTCACCTCGTTCCCGGAGCGGTCCATGAAGAAGCGCTACGCGACGGTGCCGTCCATGCGGCCAAAGTGGCCTCCAATGCGATCGGCAGCATGCATATTCAGCCGCAGTCGATCCTTCCCATGCATCTGCAAGCCGAGAGCATCCAGGATGACCATTTGCAGCCGGCAGCCGTCGGCAGCCGCCATCTTCAAGACGGAAGCATCACGGAACGGCATCTGGCCGGCGGAGCGGTAAGCACGGAAGCCCTGGGCCAGGAAGCGGTAACCGCCGATAAGCTGGCGGAATCCTCGGTGGGCGGCAGCCATATCCAGTCCGGCGCGGTCGAAGCCCGTCACCTCGTTCCCGGAGCGGTCCATGCAGAAGCACTCCGCGACGGTGCCGTTCATGCGGCCAAAGTGGCGCCAAACGCGATCGGCAGCACGCATATCCAGCCGCAATCGATCCTTCCGCATCATCTGCAGGCCGAAAGCATCCAGGAATGGCATTTGCAGCCGGATCTGGTAGGCAGCTATCACCTTCAAGCAGGCGCCGTACAAGAGCAGCATTTGGCGGATGAAGCCGTGCATGCCGTCCACTTGGCCGCAGAGGCCGTCGGCAGCGGACATCTTCAAGACGGAAGCGTAACGGATCGCCATCTGGCTAGCGGTGCCGTATCGGGAGAGGCTTTGCAGGCGGAAGCCGTGACGGCGGATAAAATAGCCCCCGGCTCGATCGGCAGCGAGCATCTGCTTCCGGAATCCGTATCATCGGCCCAGCTTCAGGAACAGTCGGTGCAAACATGGCATCTGGCCCCGGGCGCGGTAGACCATTTGCATTTGGCGCCCGAATCGGTCGGCGAAGACCAGCTGCAGCCGGGCATCGTCGGAGAACGGCATCTGGCCGGCGGAGCGGTGAGCACCGAAGCTTTGGGCCGGGAGGCGGTAACCGCCGATAAGCTGGCGGAATCCTCGGTGGGCGGCAGCCATATCCAGTCCGGCGCGGTCGAAGCCCGTCACCTCGTTCCCGGAGCCGTCCATGCAGAAGCACTCCGCGACGGTGCCGTACAAGAGGCCAAAGTGGCCCCCAATGCGATCGGCAGCGCGCATATTCAGCCGCAGTCGATCCTCCCCATGCATCTGCAAGCCGAGAGCATCCAGGAATGGCATTTGCAGCCGGAAGCGGTGGGCGGCAGCCACCTTCAAGACGGAAGCATCACGGAGCGGCATTTGGCCAGCGGAGCGGTAAGCACGGAAGCCTTGGGCCAGGAAGCGGTAACCGCCGATAAGCTGGCGGAATTCTCGGTAGGCAGCAGCCATATCCAGTCCGGCGCGATTGGAGCCCGTCATCTCGTTCCGGGAGCCGTCCATGGAGAAGCGCTCCGCGACGGTGCCGTCCATGCGGCCAAAGTGTCCCCCAACGCGATCGGCAGCACGCATATTCAGCCGCAATCGATCCTGCCGCTTCATCTGCAGGCCGAAAGCATCCAGGAATGGCATTTACAGCCTGGAGCCGTCGGCGGGCAGCATATTCAAAACCAATCCGTGGAAGGGAGACATTTGGCCGATCAATCGGTGACGATATCCCATCTGGCATTTGCTCCGGTAAGAAGCGCCTCGCGCCAGCCGACCGTACAGCAGTGCGGGATGACCGCTTTCCGCATCGGAGAAGGAGAAACGCAGGTCGAAGTTCCGATTCTGCTGCAAGAGCCGTACCCGGGCAACCAATACGTCATCGTGGCCATGTGCAACCATCCCGATTTTTATGCCGTCCTCAAAACCCAGAGGGAGGATATAGCGTTCATTGAAGTGGTAAGACGCCAAAACGGTGCCGAAACGTTCGGTTTCCTCTCTTGGATTGCCGTTGGCATCGCTCTGACGTAACCGTTCTAACGCAGGAGTTATCTTCATACGAGCCGGATCAAGGCCGATCACGCCTTGGTCCGGCTCTTTTTGTTCCGGGACTCGGGCAGCCGGCGATCCGATAAGCGGCGGAAGCCGAAGCGACATGCACAAACGCCGCTTCCGCTCTTCCAACAGCCGCATACGATACTCAAGGAATATCCGTCGACTCGGAACAGGGGGGGAATTATGGCCCGCATGCGCAAGCCATTTCGAAACATGCGAACATCAAGACATCCAAGGCGCGGAGACCGCAATCGCGGCCCGGCAAAATTTTTAATGCGGAGGACAGGCGGGTGCCCGGTCGTATCGGTCATTATTCCCGCAATGAACGAGGAAAGGACGGTCGGCCATGTGATCCGGGCTGCCCGGCAGGTTCATGAATCCAGCGAAGTCATCGTCGTGGCTAATGGCTGTACCGACCGTACGGAAAAGATCGCGGCAGCGATGGGGGCGCGCGTGCTCCACTACGACGAGCCGCTCGGGCATGACGCCGGCCGGACCATAGGTGCCGAGGCCGCTTTGGGTCAAGTGCTGCTGTTCGTCGATGCCGATATGAAAATCGGCAGCGCGGATCTGAAGCCGTTCGTATCCGCAGTACTGAACGGAACCGACGTCGCGCTTAACCGTTACAACGGGCCGGTCCGCCGCCGCCAGCCGCATCCTGTCGTTTTAGCCAAGCATGCGCTTAATACGTTTTTGCACCGCTCCGATTTGTCAGGGGCCTCGATGACCTCCGTTCCGCATGCGATCAGCCGCAAAGCGGCGGATTGCATCGGCGCTAGCCATCTTTCCGTTCCCCCGCTTGCCCAAGCGATCGCCATCCGTTCCGGTTTGAACGTCGCAGCCGTTCACGAAGTCCCGGTTGGAAAGCTGAACCGGCGCAGGGTGAAGCATAACGGAACGGATTTGCTGCAGCAGGTCGTGATCGACGACCATTTGCGGGCGATGGAATGGTATTTATCCGATACGGATCCAAGAGCCGGGTTCAGCGATTTGTTCCGGGACAGAAACAGGGTGGGAAGGTGAGAAGGAATGAGCGCCACAAAAAGGGGACGCGGCACAAAGCACGGGCATAGCCACCGGCGGATCCGCCGCGTGGGAAGGAAACGCCCGGCAATGAAAAGCCAACAACGTTCATCCGTTTCTCGAGGCGGCGGCAGGAGTGATCCTTGGCTGCGCCGCGCGATCAGCGCCGGATGGAAGGCCGGAGAGGCCGCACGCCCGGATGCCGGAGCGTCGCGGACGCATCTTTCCGAGCTTCAGCAATCCTTTGTGGACTGGATGAACGCATGCATACAGCAAAGGCCGGGTTATGCCCGGATGAAACGATTGTCGGAAGCTTACGTGCAGGGTTACTCTCTGGCTTCGGGGAGCAAAGAGAACGGCATACCGCTTCTGCTGAAGGGAAGCGCGGCCGCCGTCGTTTGCGTGAGCAATGAGGAAGGCACCATCCATGCGGTGCTCGGCGAGCTGGAACGGCTGCCGCTCCGGCAAATCATCGTCGTGCTGAACGGCTGTACGGACCTCAGCTACTCGCTCGTTCGGGAGCACCGATCGGTGACGGCCGTTTATTATCCGGAGCCGCTCGGGCACGATGTGGGCAGAAGCATCGGCGCCAAGTTAGCCGAAGCGGACATCGTGTTGTTCTGCGACGGGGATTTGGCCATTGCCGCCGAAGACTTGGCGCCCTTTTTATATGCGGCGGACGGAGGCTGCGACGTCGCTTTGAACGATCTGAACGGTTTTCTGCCGTTGTTTGCCGCCCAGGATGAAGTGACGCGTTGCAAAAGCTTCTTGAATGCATCGCTTTCCCGGAGCGATCTGGGCGCAAACTCCATGACGGCCGTGCCGCATGCCTTATCCGGCCGCTTTATCCGGGAAACGGATCCGAGCCTTTTGTCCGTGCCGCCGAAAGCGCAAGCCGTGGCCGTGCTTGAGGGTTACCGGGTAGAGGCGGTGCACGCCGTCGACGTCTTTACGGGCAACCGGAAGCGAAAAGGGAACACGGGCAAGGGAAACAGCGTCGCCGCCATGATAGTCGGCGACCATGCGGAAGCGATAGGCGAAATATTGAAACGCAGGGGAATTTCGGCCATGCGAACCTCCTTGTCCCGCAAGGACATCGCGATGCGGAGGAATGCGGTATGAACGGGCAAGCAGCGCTGACCAGCATCATTATCCCGACGTTTAACGGGCTGCCGTTGCTCGCGTCATGCATCGAATCCATCCGCCGATATACCGACGTTCCTTACGAAATCGTCGTCGTGGACAATGCTTCCACCGACGGCACGGATGAGTATTGCGCAAGGGAAGGCATCGTTTTCGCATCCCTGCCGGGAAACGAGGGATTTCCCAAAGCTTGCAATGTCGGATTTAAGGTGGCGCGGGGAGATTATCTCCTGCTGCTTAACAATGACGTGACCGTGACGAAAAACTGGCTCGACAATTTGCTGGCGGCCGCAGAGAGCAGCCCGGACGTCGGACTGGTCGGGCCGGTGACCAACGCCGCGAGCGGAATCCAAAAGGTGGAGCTGTCCTTCCGGGACCTGCCGGAATTCCAGCGGATCGCCGCCGCCAATAACCGTTCGGATCCCGCGCGGTGGCTCGAAGTGAAGCGATTGATCGGCATGTGCCTGCTGTTGAAAAGGGCGGCGTTGAACCGCATCGGCTTTTTCGACGAAGCGTTTTCCCCAGGCCACTACGAGGATGACGATTACTGCCACCGGGCCCGGCTGGCGGGCTATCGACTGCTGCTATGCAGGGACGTGCTCGTCCATCACCGGGGAAGCGCCAGCTTCAGTCGGTCGGAGCCGGAAAAGCTGCAGGCATTGATCGACAAAAATCACCGTTTATTTATGGAAAAATGGCATTTTGATCCTCGACAGTTTATCGAAGAGCATAAAAAGTGAACCCGAAGGAGGAGAAGTGCAGTGAAAGGCGTCGTTTTGGCAGGCGGGACAGGAACGAGATTGTATCCGCTGACCCGGCTGATCAACAAGCATTTGCTTCCTGTAGGGAAGTACCCGATGATCCTGTACGGGATCGAAAGGCTTCGCCAGGCGGAGATTACCGATATTTTGATGGTGATCGGCAAGCAGTCCGCCGGCTTGTATACCGACTTTTTGGGCAGCGGCAAGGAATTCGGCGTCAATCTTACCTACCGGATTCAGGAAGAGGCGGGCGGCATCGCCGAAGCGCTCGAGTTGGCACGGGGATTTGTAGCCGAAGGAGAACGGTTCGTCGTGCTGCTCGGCGACAATTTGTTCATGGATGATTTGAAGCCTTTCGCCGACAGCTTTGTCCGCCAGCCTGAAGGAACGGCCAAAGTGCTTCTGAAGCAGGTGCCGGATGCGAGGCGTTACGGCGTTCCCGTCTTCGACGGAAAAAAACAGGGACGGATCGCCAAAATCGAAGAAAAGCCGGCGGTTCCCAAGTCGTCATATTGCGTTACCGGAATATACATGTACGATACCGCCGTATTCGACATCATTTCGCAGATCCATCCCTCGGAACGCGGCGAGCTTGAAATTACGGATGTGAATAACATGTATGCGGCGGAAGGAAGACTCGAATACGACATCCTCGAAAAATGGTGGAGCGACGCAGGCACCTTCGAATCGCTGCACGAAGCCGGCCGGCGCATGAAGGGAGTGATCCCATGACACGGCTATTTCGTCACACGGCAGCCTTCGTTCCGTTACGGAAGAAGGCTGCCGTTGTCAGTAGCCCCAAAAGGGCAAAGCAGGCAATCGGCGGCGGAACCTTATCCGGGCTGCGTTCGGCAAGACGCGGGGAACGGAGACGCAAGCCGTGGAGAAAAACGCAGTCCCGCCGCCGGAGACGCGTGACCGGATTCCCCGGAACGGCAGCGCCGTACCGTCGGAAGACCTCTAGGGAAGAACCGGCGGACATCCGGGATTTGGCCGCTGAGAGCAGGGAAGAGACGGCCTATGCAAAGGGATACGACGAGGGATACAGGACGGGAGCCGCGGCCGGGGCGGAAGAGGAAGTGGCTTCACTGCTCCCGCCTTATACGATTTTGCCCGACGTATCCGCCAAAGAGGTGATGCAGGCGGGGCTGCAGGGGTATTTGCACCGGCTTAAACCGTTGATGAAGCCGGAAGAGGTCTATCGCCGCCTGGAGCAATCATTGGCGGCCGGACAACCGCTGTCGGTAGTCCGGCTGGGGGACGGCGAGCTGCTCGCTTTGGCGCATGACGCCGTGCTTCCGCTGGAGCAATCATTGGCGGCCGGGCCGTTCCTTCCAACCGCCGGCATCACCCTCCCCGACCACGATGCGCGGGAACGGCTGGTTGAAGCGGTCCGTGGAGCGGACGTCATCGGAATCCCGACATCGCGTCTGCCTACGTATCAAGGGCTGCTGTTCCCGATTCTTCGCCATTTCGGCATCAGCCACGAAACGCTTGATTTTACCGTGTCGACCATAAATTACGCGCTCCACGAGCAAAAACTGCTTCAGCAGCTGCTGCGGGGGCGGCAAGTGCTCGTCATCGGCAACAAGGCGGTGCCCTTGGCGAACGTTCTTTCCGCTTCGGGGGTGCATGTGGCCGGGGCGATTGCCCCCGTCAACGGTTTCGGGGACATATCGCGCGTGCTTGCGGAGGCGGCAAGCCATGCGTTTGACATCGCATTGGTTGCCGGCGGCATTCCGGCGGTGGTCATTTGCCGGAACATTGCTGCGGAGCTTGGGAAAGTGGCGCTTGATTTCGGCCATTTGGCCGATAAGCTCATTTCGGGCGAGCTGACCTACGACTAGAACGGATCGCGACGGGCAGGACGCATGTCCTTCGCTTCCGGCGAACGAACAGCATACATGCAAGGAGGGTTGCACATGAAAAGATCAGGAAACGGCCGCGGGCAGGAGGCCGCCATGCGTTACAGGGCCGGGTTCGAACGCGGGTATGAACAGGGGCTTGCAAGGGGCAGCGAAACGTTCGGACAGCCGTTCCACGGCACGAGCATCGTCATTCCAAGCTATAATCAGGCGGATTATCTGGCGCGCTGCATCGAAAGCATCGAACATCACACGGCCGAACCCTACGAAATCATCGTCGTGGACAATGGCTCGACCGACGGGACAGAGGACTATCTGGAAAAAAGGACCGGACAGCTTCGATACAGGCGACTGGAAACGAACCGGGGATTTGCCGGCGGCGTCAACCAGGGACTGATGATGGCCAAAGGCGATACCATCGTTATTTTGAATAACGACACGCTTGTGACAAACGGCTGGCTCACCCATATGCTGCGCTGCCTGCACAGCGATTCCCGGATCGGGGCTGTCGGGCCGGTCACGAATTATATCAGCGGCGAGCAGCAGATCGAGGTGCCCTACGAAACGGTGGAGCAAATGTGGAATTACGCGGATGCCTACAGCCGACCGGACCCATCCAAATGGAAGCAGACCGACAGGCTCGTCGGATTTTGCCTTCTGTTCCGAAGGGAGCTGCTGGAGCGGGTCGGTTATTTCGATGAAGGCTTCCGCATCGGGAATTACGAGGATGACGACTGGATCATCCGAATCCGTCTCTGCGGCCTGAAGCTGGTTATTGCAGGGGACGCGTTTATCCATCATTTCGGCAGCGTCAGCATGAAAAGCTTGAGAAATGAAGAGTTCCAGACCGTTGAAGGACATAATGGGCAATATTATGCGGGAAAATGGGGCAATCCATACGCCTGGGTTGACCAGGCGCGGCAGCTGGGGTTTCGCGGCGGAACGGGCGGTGCGGATGTCGCCTTGTCCGGAACTCCCGCCGATCTGTTCCCTACCCAAGTGCTGGTTCAAGATCAAGGAGGGCGGCAGTATGTTCTCCATGAAGGGAGGAAATACCCGTGCAGCGGCCTGGATGAAAAGATCGGAATCCAACCCGTGGTGCTGTCCAGGCTTGATCTTCGCAGCATCCCGACGGCGGAGGCGGTTCGATCGGAGCAGGATATACTGTCCCTGCTCCTGCCCGCCCCCGGCGGGCTGATCGACGGGCAAATCGTGAGCGGCGGCGACGGGATCGCCTATCAATATTGCAAAGGGGCGGTCCGGCCGTTTGTCTCCGATTATGCGTTGAAACGATGGAGCCTGAAAGAAAGGGGCATCGTCCATATTCCGCCCGAGCAGCTGCGTTCCATCCCGCGCGGATTGCCGCTGATTGCTCCTCCGGTGCTTGAGAACCCCGTGCTGTAATAATTTATTTCCAGCCCCGGGTTAGGCGTAACTGTATGTGGGCGGCCGGCATAGGATATAACAGGCAGAAGCGGATCAGGAGGGGCGGGCCTTCGCGGCTTTTCGCGCAACATTCTACAGGAGGAGTCGACCATGCAGAATAAAATTGATGAAATGTTAAGTCATATGTCTCATTCCCATCAACAGATCGCGAGAGTTCTGGATGCCGAACGGCAGACGGCCGTCCGGCTGTCCCAGATTATCCACGACCTGCCGGACGAGAATCCCGAATTTGACGGCATCAGCGGATTAATCGAGAACTCCGGGCAAATCAATAAAAGCATCATTGCCTATCTGGGGAGTATCGCGGATCTTCAGGAAGCGCTCGCGGAGACTCTGAATCATGTCGTGAAAGAGCTGGGCAGCCATGAGGAAGAGTAATTGGAGATATGATATGGGAGAGTGCTGCAGATGAGCAGGGAACAGGCTTTTTTGCATATGCTGGACGCCGCATCCAAAATTCAGTGGAACATTGCGATGATTTTGGAGGCCAAAGCCGTCGAGGCCGAGAAAGTCCGGAACTGGGCGATCAATCATTTAACGGCCGACGCCTTCGAGACGCATGAACATCAGCTTAACGAACCGCTGCAAATCCACGGTCAAATCGTCGAACTGCTCGAAGGTTTGACCAAACTCCAAAACGGGCTTTGCAGCAACTTGAAAGCCGTTATCGTTCAGGATGAAGGAGGCCTCGGGGAAGATGACGGCATGTTCGGCTCAGGTTTCGATCTGGGAGACATGGAAAAATGAGTCTTTTCGTTAGAGAACAGGAAGCCAAGCTGGAGCTGATCGCCTCCATCGCGCACAGCCAGCAGGCGCTTGCCCGGATTCTCGGCAGCATCGCGGATATTTCCTCCCATTCGGAATTGTCCGCCCGAAGTTTGAGCGAAAATATCCGTCTCCTGACGCAGCATCAAGCCGTCATGTGCGAGATGCTGCAGGGTATCACATTATGCCAACCCCGCAGCGGTACTCCTGCGCCGCCCTGGTTAAACGCATCCCGACTGCCGCATGCATGATGACCGAACGAACAGGAGGAATAACGGATGAAGACCAAGAAACGTGTTTCCCGGTCGGCAACATCCGGCACCCGGAGGCGAAAGCTTCGGATTGCCCGGAAGACCCGAGTGAAAAAAACGAGAAAGTTGCGTTCGAACAAAACAAGGCCGCGCCGTCTTGCCAAAGGCAGAAAAAGACGGCCTTCACGGCTTGGGGCCGTTCGCAGGAAGCGCAAGCGCCAGTGGGTTCAGCCCGTTCTTCCGGCTCCGGTTGAGCAGGGCTCGCCGCCGGAAGTTCCCCAATCGCCGGATATCGCTTATAACGAGGGATACGACGAAGCGTATAATGAAGGATTTAATGCCGGGTTTGCCAAAGGTTACGAGGATGGGCATCAGCTCGCCTATCAATCGAAATGAGGATTTGGCGGACATCATGAAAAAATAAATAGGCAGGGATATCGGAACAGTCAAGCCTTCGCTCCATGGACTCATGGAGTTGAAGGCTTTTATTATTTTCGGATCCGAAAAAGGAGCACCAAAGCTTCAAAACTAGCTTTCAGGAAAATGGAGGGAAGCGGGACTCGCGCCCGCAAAACGTGATATGCGCCAATTTACCGCCCGAAAGGCAGCCGTCCATGATGCAAGTGTCTCTTCCGCATATATTTATCATTATAGATTGATATAAGCCTTCGGCATATGCCAAGCCGGCTTATGTCAGCTACAAAAAGGAAACATTCCGCCTGCGGGCATGCGCCGGAATATCCTAAAGAGGTTTCCTTTAAATTACGACAGGCAGGGTGAAAGCTGTGGAAACAAAGGCACAACAAAACGAAAGCTACCGGCATGGCTACTCGGACGGCTACAGGTTCGGCGTCTGTCAAGCCGTTGAACAACGCGTGCCCCTGATGCAGCCCCATCTTCGGGATATAAAAATACTTTACGTCCCCCAAGGCTTCGAAGCCATCGACCAGGGAGTAACGGCGGCACTCCGGAGCCTGGTCAAGGAACTTATCGTCGGGGAAGCCCCCAAAATGCTGGAGCTGGCGGCCAAGGAGCGGCCCGATCTCGTGCTAGTCATGAACGGGCTGCACGTATTCCCCGGCAATCATCTGGAAGATGTGGCGAGAATTCGGGGAATGGGGATCAAAACAGCCATTTGGTTCGTGGACGATCCGTATTTTACGGAGGACACGGCGCGGATGTGCACAAGTTACGATACCGTGTTTACCCATGAACTCGGCTGCGTCCCGTTTTACCGCGGGCTCGGCGCGGCCAACGTGCATTATTTGCCCCTTGCGGTCCATACCGGCATGTTCAAACCGCAGCGTCCCGGACCAGGGCATCTGTACGACATTTGCTTTATCGGCAACGCGTTTTGGAACCGGGTCGCCATTTTCGACGAGATGGCACCATTTTTGGAAAACAAAAACGTGCTCATCGCCGGAGGGTTCTGGGAAAGGCTGCGGGAAACTCGGATACTCGGACGTTTCCTGCACATCGGTTTCATTCCCCCGGAAGAAACCGTGAATTATTACAACGGGGCGAAAATCGTCATCAATATCCACCGCCCGGATGAGTATGGGCAGGATAACCGGAACAGCCACGGCATCCGCGCCAAATCCATCAATCCGCGCACGTACGAAATCAGCGCCTGCGGCACGCTGCAAATTACGGACATCCGCGAAGATACGCATTCGCAATACCGTCCGGGGTACGACATTGAAACCTTCGGCTCGGTCCAAGAGCTGCAGGATAAAATCGCCTATTACCTGGAGCATGATGACGAACGTTTGAAGCTGGCATGGCGCGGATTATGGACGACGCGCAAGGAGCATTCCTTCGTCTCGAGACTAAACACGATGCTGGATCTAATTCCATGAAGATTTTCGGGAAATCCAAGGCATCGGGTACGAAAAGTTATTCGTCTTAAAATCCAAAAATATAAAAGAGGAGCGGGCTGCTACATGTCAATCATTAAACATCCAAAAGCTCATCACTACCAACCAAGTCCGGCCGAGGAAGCGCGGGCACGCGGGCGCGAAGCCGGATATCGGGGAGGGTATGAGGAAGGGTATTTGAAAGGACGCGCCGACTATATCGTCAAAAGCCATGCGGAATCGTTCCCCTTCCGGCAGCTTCATGTGCTGTATGTCGCTTCAGGGAAGGGATTCCCGTATTCCCCGATGGATGAGGCCATTTCGGAGACGCTGCGCAGCATGGTTGCCCAGCTGACGGTCATTGAACCCGGGCAGCCGATCAACGAAGTCGCCTACCAAGTGATGCCGGACCTTGTGCTCGTGCTGGACGGCATGTTCGTTCCAAACGAGCAGCTGGACGATATTCGACGGCAGGGGATCAAAACCGCCGTTTGGCTGACGGATGACCCGTATTACACGGATATGACGACGGAGAACGTCGGCCATTACGATTATGTATTCACGCTGGAATCCAACTGCATTCCGTATTACCAACAACTTGGCTGCCGGCAGGTCCATCATTTGCCCTTTGCGGCGTTTCCGGAGTATTTCAAGCCATCCAAAACGCCGGCGGCTCAGCGCAGGGATGTGAGCTTTATCGGATCGGCTTACTGGAACCGGGTCGAATACCTGAGTCCGATCATGGACCGGCTCATGCAGCACAACACGATGATCAACGGAATTTGGTGGGACCGCCTGCCGAATTATGCCGCATACCAGGATCGGATCGAAGTCAACAAATGGATGGGACCCGTGGAAACGGCGGAAGCCTACAACGGCTCGAAAATCGTTATCAATCTTCACCGTTCCCACGAAGACGATTCCGTCAACAACAATACCGTCAAAATTCCCGCCGCATCCCCGAATCCGCGCACGTTCGAAATTTCCGCCTGCGCGACGCTTCAGCTGACCGACGCCCGAAGCGACCTTGCGAAGTTATATACGCCAGGCAAAGAAATCGAAACGTACACCTCGCCGCAAGAGCTGCTGGATAAAATCGAATATTACCTCAGCCACGAACAAGAACGCAGGGAGATTGCCTTGAACGCCCTTGACCGCACGCTAAGGGAGCACACCTACGGCCACCGCCTGAACCAACTGCTGTCCGTCATCTTCCCGTAAGAAAGGTTCCTTTGACATTTGGACATCTGGAGGGGAACATATGTCGTGCCGGTACAGATTCACTTCTAATATATTGTATTACTTGGGTGAAAGGAGGTGCGAATCGTACCCTGTGCTTTTAGCCAGTGGTCCTCATTTTCCATGAATACGTACAAACCTAAGATCATGTTGTTCTCCCATGTCTGCAATACCGGAAGCATCACGGGGGCCGAGAAGCTCCTGCTGTTGTTTTGCCTTCAGATCACGCCTTATTTCGAATGTATCCTGGTCGCCCCGCAGGAAGGCAAACTGACTGCCTCGGCCCGAAAACAAGGCATGAAGGTACGAATCCAATCCTACCCCCTGCTGTTTGGGATGTATCAGCCCGGTGAGCAGCTGGAGCAAGAGGCGGAGGCTCTCCGCCATCACGCCGATTTTGGAGCGGTCGTACGCTGTATCGCCGAAACGGCCCCGGATATCGTGCTGGCGAACACGATCGTAAACGTCATGCCCGCCATTGCGGCCAAATTGCTGGGCATACCCGTTTTATGGAAGATCACCGAAACGATGCAAACAACCGCCCATACGTCTGCCGCAATTGCGGTGGTGGAGAAGTACAGCGACTGCCTGATCGCCATTTCGGAGGTGTCGGCCCGCGTCTTCCGCGGGGCTGTCTCCCGGCCGATCACGCTGCTGCCCCCGTCTTCGGACGATGAGCTTCTTCAACCTTCGCAAAAGCTCATCCGGAACGGATACCGCAAAATACTCCGCCTTAAGGATTCCCATGTATGTATTGGCTACATTTCTTCCTTTATCCATCCCGAAAAGGGGCTGCTCGAATTCATCCGCATGGCGGCGATCCTGGCCGCCTCCTTCCCGAACTGCCGTTTCGTCATGATCGGCAAACCTTCCGACCAGTCTTATTACGACCGCTGCGTCGATGAGGTCAACGCTTCCGGCCACCGAAACTCTTTCCGTTTCATTCCTTTTGTGGAATCGGTGCAATCGGCTTACAGCGCAATGGATATCCTTGTCGTTCCAAGCATGGTGCAGGAAGGGTTCGGCATGACGGCGCTTGAAGGCATGCTTTGCGGCAAGCCGGTCGTCGCCTTCGATTCCGGCGGTCTCGGCGAGTTGATGAACAATACGGGGAACGCCAGTTTCACGGTTCCGACGGGCGACTACGCAGCGCTTGCGGCTAAAGTATCCGAACTTTTGAATCATCCGGAGCTTCTGCAATATACGGGCAGCATGAACGCAAGCGCGGCAAGGAACGCATACGGATTGGAAGCCTACCGCCAGCGTATTCACGTCTTTGTCCAGGGCCTGCAGCACGGCTGTCCCGACTGGATGAGCGGGGCCATTTCCCAAAGGGTGGCCGCCTCCGGGGTCCCGCAGATCGATCCCGCGATCCACCCGGAAAATTCGAAACCCGCGCGCAAAAAAAGGCCGGTTAGACGAAGAAAGCAACAACGCAGAAGAGCGGGAAGACCGGCAGCCACGGTCCGACGCCGCCGATTGATAAGAAAGGCAGGAGCAGGCAAGCGTTCCAAACGTCGCTCCCAATCCATTAAACGAAAGTAGGAGACGGACGCTATGAGAATCATGACGATTTTGGGCACAAGGCCCGAAATTATCCGGCTCAGCCTCATCCTTCCCAAGCTGGACCGGTATGCGTCGCGGCATGTGCTGGTGCATACCGGGCAAAATTTTGCAGAAAGGCTGAGCGGTATTTTTTTTAAGCAGATGGGCTTGCGCTCACCCGATTACGTTTTGCAGGACTCGGCCGCTTCGCTGGGTGAACAGCTATCGTCGATGTTCCTTCAAATGGAGCGGATTTTGGAAAAGGAAAAACCCGATAAAATACTGCTGCTCGGCGATACCAACAGCGCGCTTTGCGCGGTGCTTGCCGAAAGGCTCGGATATCCCGTGGTCCATATGGAAGCAGGCAACCGTTGCTTTGATCTGAGTGTGCCCGAAGAGAAAAACCGGCGTGTCATCGATGCGATCTCTTCGATCAATATGCCGTATACGGAGCAAAGCAAAAAGCATTTGCTTGCCGAGGGCTTCCCCAGCGCGCGTATCGTGCTGACGGGAAATCCGATTTACGAAGTGATGAAGCATTACGAAGATTCGATTGAAGCAAGCGACATTTTGAACAGCCTCTCCCTAAAGCCGAAGGAGTATTTTCTGGTCACGGCACACCGCGCCGAAAACGTGGATCATCCGGAACGGCTGCAGCAGATCGTCAAGGGACTGAACAAAATCGCCGAAACCTACGGGCGCCGGCTGATCTGCAGCATTCATCCACGAACGGCTTCCCGCATTGCGGGGCTGAACGATATGGCGAACCACCCGCTGGTGGAATTTCACCAGCCGTTCGGATTTTTCGATTTCGTCAAGCTGGAACGGTACGCCTGCTGCGCATTAACGGACAGCGGAACGGTTCAGGAAGAATGCTGCATCATGCAGGTTCCGACCGTAACGATGCGGCATACGACGGAACGCCCGGAAACCGTGGATTGCGGCAGCAACATCGTATCCGGCCTGGAAGCCGGCCAGATCGCTCGTGCGGCGGACCTGATGATCAGCTTGAACCGGGAATGGGTTTGCCCCGAAGGGTATTTGGCGGCAAACGTCTCGGATAAGGTAGTTAAATTTCTGCTTGGAGGGAAAGTGCATGTTTGAAAATAAACGAATTTTGGTGACTGGGGGGACAGGATCCTGGGGGTATGAACTGGTTGCCCAACTGCTGAAGAAAGGTCCCGGGGAGGTGATCGTGTTCTCCCGCAACGAGTCCTCGCAAGTGGCGATGAGCCGGACGTTCGAAGATAAGCGGCTGAGCTTCCGGATCGGGGACATCCGCGACAAGGAGGCGCTAACCGCCGTTTGCCATGGCGTAGACTACGTGTTCCATCTCGCTGCGTTGAAGCATGTACCGGTGTGCGAGGATCAGCCGTACGAAGCGCTCAAAACCAACGTCATCGGCACCCAAAACGTGATTGAGGCATCGATCGACAACAAGGTGAAAAAGGTATTTTACATTTCGACCGACAAGGCGGCCAATCCTTCGAATTTTTACGGCATGACGAAAGCCATCGGCGAAAAGCTGATCGTATACGCCAATTTGCTGAACAGCGACACCCGCTTTGTCACGGTTCGCGGCGGCAACGTGCTTGGGACGAACGGCTCCGTGGTGCATGTGTTTAAGGACCAGATTCGAAACAAGGGCCAGGTGCTCATTACGGACATGGAAATGACGCGGTTTTTCCTGACGCTGCGGGACGCGATCAAGCTGCTGTTCAAAGCCGCCGAGGAAAGCCATGGCGGGGAAATCTTCGTCATGACGATGCCTGCATGCAGAATCGTGGACTTGGCGGAAGTGCTGATCGAGGCCTCCGGCAAGAAAAACGTCGGCATCGTGGAATCCGGCGTCCGTCCCGGCGAGAAAATCCATGAAATTTTGATGAGCGATTATGAAAGCATGTCGACGGTGGTTTACGACGAGGAATACCTCGTTATTTTGCCGACGCTTCATATGCCCGAGCTGAAGGAGCGTTACAAGCACTGCAAGCCCGTCGAGTTCAGCAGCTTTAGCTCCAATCACCATCTGATGAACAAAGAGGAGATCAAAAACATTCTCCGGCTTGGAGGGTTTCTGTAATGAAGCTGCTTATCCTTGGAGGAAACGGAATGGCGGGCCATATGCTGGTTCAATATTTTCGGCGTCAGGAACAACATCAGGTTTTCTACACCACCCGGGAACCGCGAAGTCCCGGGGGGCTCTACCTTGACGCCACGGAGCCATGCATGGTCGAAAAGCTGATGGACATCGTCAGACCCGACGTCGTGATCAATGGGATCGGCGTGCTGAACCATTACGCCGAAGAAGACCGGATCAACGCGTACCAGATCAACGGTTTTTTGCCCCATCGGCTTCGCCAGGCGGCGGACCGGCTTGGCGCCCGCCTGATTCATATCAGCACCGATTGCGTATTCGAAGGCACCCGCGGCGGGTATACGGAGGAGGACCGGCCGGACGGAACAAGCACGTACGCGTTGACCAAAGCGCTGGGCGAAGTCCGGGCGCAGGGACATTTGACGATACGGACATCGATCATCGGTCCGGAGATTCGCAACCAAGGGATCGGGCTTATGCATTGGTTCATGTCGCAAAAGGGCGCGGTTACCGGTTACCGCAACGTCATGTGGAACGGCGTGACGACTTTGGAGCTGGCCAAAGCGATGGACCGCCTGATGGATTCTTCCGTGTCGGGACTGATCCATCTGGCCCATCCGGTGCCGATCTGCAAACATGACCTGCTCTTGTTGTTCCAGGAAATATGGGATATGAAGGACGTCATCGTCATGCCCGTCGATCAACCGGTTCAGGACCGTACGCTGGTATCTACCCGCACGGATATCGATTATGCGGTCCCGCATTATCGAGCGATGCTGAAGGAGTTGAAGATATGGATGAACGAGCTTCCCTCCCCAAGCGCGTCATTATGATCACCGGAGCTTCGGGGTTTACCGGCGGCCATGCCTGCCGGTATTTCGCGGGGCTCGGGATGGAGGTCGCCGGGATCGTGCGGCAAAGCAAGACGCTCCCTGCGATCGACGGGGTTCGGTATTATTGCTGCGACCTCATGGATAAACGGCGGGTCGAGGAGCTTGTCCGGGCTGTTGCCCCGGATTACGTCCTTCACCTGGGAGGGAAAAACTCGGTTCCCGAATCCTGGACGAACCCGCTGCTTTACATGGAGACCAATGTGCTCCCGACGCTGTATTTGCTGAATGCCCTGCGGCCTCTCCCCGCCTGTCGGGTGCTGGTTGCCGGAACGAAAGCCGTGTTCAGGCTTACCCCTCCTTACCGCCCGCCGCATCCCTACAGCCTGAGCAAAAGCTTGCAAAAGGCCGCGGTCATGTCCTGGAGCGAGCTTTTCGGGCAGGCGATCATGCTGGCGGAACCGTCGAACCTGATCGGCCCCGGACCGTCGACGGGCTTTTGCGCTTTATTGGGCCGCCATATCGCGGCAGCGGAAAGGGGAGAAGCAACCGGGGCCTTTCGCATTTCCTCGCGTGCCACCCGGCGGGACTTTCTTGACGTCAGGGACGCGGTCCGTGCCTACGGCATGATGCTTGAACAGGGAACGCCAGGGGGAATTTATTCCGTCTCCTCAGGAAAAGAACATACCTTGGAGGAAATCGCGACGTTATTTATCCATGCTGCGGGCACCCCTGTTGCCGTCGATTGGGGGAGTGATGAGGATTCCGCCAAAGACGAGGCACGGCTAAACGCACCCGGTTCGGGAGTGCCGGGTTGGGAACCCGTCATCCCTCTGATGACGTCCATTTCGGACATTCTCCAATATTTCCGTACCGGAGGGGGGGCATCCATATGAGACCGCTGGTATCGATCGTCATTCCTTTTTATAACGATCCATACGTGGATCAGGCGGTGCAAAGCGCCCTGATGCAAACCTATTCGCCGCTTGAAATCATCGTTGTCGACGACGGTTCGACGATGCATGCCGACAGGCTGCATCCCTACAGGAACCATATCCATTACCTGGGAAAAGCCAACGGCGGAACCGCTAGCGCTTTAAATCACGGAATTCGCCATTCTTCCGGGCAATATATCGCATGGCTTAGCTCGGACGACGTTTTTTATCCCGGTAAAATAGACCGTCAAATCCATTTTATGTTGGACCGTGGCGCTTGGATTTCCCATACGAATTTCAATTATATCGACGCGCGCAGCCGGGTCGTCCAGCTCCGCGCAGGCATGACGGACCGGGGACCGGTCGATTTTTACCGCAGTTTTCTTGGAGGAAATCCGGTTAACGGCTGTACGGTCATGATGAAAAAAGAAATGTTCTGTTATGTCGGGCTGTTCGATGAATCCCTGCCGTACACGCATGATCTGGAGTTTTGGGCCCGCATCATCCAGGCCAGAATTCCATTTCCGTATCTCGATGAAGCGCTGACCGGTTACCGCTGGCATGAGGGAATGGGAACGCTTCGGCACCGACACATGATCGAACGGGAATATGCTTTTACGCAGGATCGCGTTCAGCAAGCCATGACTCCATTGATTAACCTGTTGAGATAGCAGTGTTTTAGAAAGCTTAAAGCCCTTCTAACCTTTTCATTTTTATATGAATAGACTGGAAAGTTCGTCCATACGGAGTCTAGCATCCCAGCATATTCTATGGATGAAAGGAGGGAAAATTCCTAATGCCAAAACGCTTAATAGATAGCCAGATTTCCCAAAACGTCTCAACCGCAGGAGCAGTGGCGATTCCCGCGAGCACCACTCCCGCTTTGTTCGGTACGCTTGGTTTGGATGTCGCTGCAGCAGGACCGAACCTTTCCGTCCACTTCACAGCAACCGTTACCCTGAGCGCGGTCGTCAGCATTCTCGTGCCTGTCACTGTCACAATTTTCCGGGTGGTTGGCGGGGTGTCTACCCTCATCTATTCCGCAACCGAGACAATGCCTGTCGGTACGCTCCTCTTAACTACGGATGTCCTGACGGTAACAGGGATCGACCTGTTGACGACAAACCCCGGCTTCGTCGTCTACCAAGCCTTTGTCAGCATTCCCGGAGGACTTGCAATCATTCCGGACCGGGTGGGGCCCGAAAGCTTTGAAGCCGTGGCGTACTCCGACTAATTTCAGAGAATCGCCGGCTCCATCGCAAAATCACCGGAGTTATTCCGGTGATTTTTTTTGTCTTAAAAGGTTGAACTTTTCGGTGCAAGGGGTTCAAGCGTCGTGTCCGGCCACTCTCTTTTTCAATATAGTATAGTGTCAGCGCAGTCCATATTAAACGATCAATGAATCCGGCCTCGACCGCCGGATCCCATGGGAAGGAGAAGGGATGAAGATACTGCTTGCAACATACTGGCTGATTCCCCATGTCGGCGGAGTATGGAAGTATATGACGCAAATCCAGCAGCGGCTGGAAGCGATGGGACATCATGTGGATCTGCTCGGGAACAGTCCGGACTATTCCAGATTCCATATCGTCAACCGCGGCCGCGAGATTTCCAAGGAGTGGATCCGCCCCTTTGTGAGAACCAAGCTTGCCAGGGAGTACGCTCCCCAGCTGTATGCGGATCCGCTCATTCATTTTTACGAAGAAGACCGGTACATGATGGAGCTTTCGGCAGCTTATTTTGGTCTGGATCAATATGACGTCATTCACACCCAGGATATTTTTGCGGCTCGGGCCATGGCCCGTGTAAAGCCGGCTCACGTTCCGCTGATCGCCCAGGTTCACGGCTCCGTGTCCGAAGAACTCCATAACCATTTTCGGCTGAATCCCCACTTGGGTATCCAGGAACATTCGCCTGCATGGAAATATTTTCAGTCCATTGAATATTACGGAGCTTCGTCCGGAAATGTCACGGTCACCTCGACCCAATGGCAGAAAAGATTGCTCCTCGCCCTGGGTGTTCCGGAGCAGAGGATCAACGTCTTTCAGTACGGCCTGGATGCCCAGCAATTTTGGCAGCAAGCAAGGTCCGGAACGAATGTCGCACGTCCAGGGGACAAAAAGGTCATCATTTGCCCGGCCAGGTTGTCGTTCGTCAAAGGGATCGACGTGTTGATTGCGGCGCTGGGCATTCTGAAAAGCATGCGTCCGCAGGATTGGGTATGCTGGATCGTCGGCGACGGCGAAAAAAGGGACGAACTGCGAAACCAGGCAATGGCTTTGTCTTTGCAAAACGACGTGCTGTTTTTCGGCGAGCGCCATGATATCCCGGCTCTGCTTACGCAGTCGGATATTTTTGTCCATTCCTGCATCCAGGATAACCAGCCTTTTTCGGTTATGGAGGCGCAAATGGCCGGCCTGCCGGCATGTGTATCGAATGCGGGCGGGCTGCCGGAAATGGTGGAGCACGGCGTGACCGGGCTCGTCTCTCCGGTCAAAGATCCGCTGACGCTGGCACAGCACCTGAACATGCTGCTAACAAACGACGAATACCGGCGCATCGTGGGCTTAAACGCGGCGCGTTGGGCACAGGAGCATTGGTCGCTTGACCAGATGATTGACAGACTTTTGAATGAATACGCAAGGGCGGCTTCGGGGGCCTGATTTCGCCACAATGAATTCACAGAAGATGGGAGGGGAGTCCATGTCGGAGCCTTATATGGTCATCGGCGATTTATATAACCGGATTTTCGCGTCGCAGTCGTCGCATATCGACGTGCTTGTGAACTACGCGGTATGGAACCGGATTTTCGAGAAGCTGCCGAAAGAATATTTGCTTCCCGATTTGGAGGTTTTGACCTTTTAACGAAAACGAACGGGGAACCCGTGAAGAAAAAGCCGCCCGCCGGGCAGTCCGAGACTGCTCGACCGGGCGGCTTTAAATGTTCTCAACTACTTGTCAGATGAATGCCGTTTAAGATTTGGCTCCACAAATGGTCGTTCCCCATCCATTTATCCGCATCGGGCATTAAAATGGAGCAGACCTTGTCGAGCGGCCAGTCGAGTTCGACAATGCCGCTGACGGAGGTATGGTTGATCAACAGCACCCGGAAATCATGTCTCACAAGACCCGATAATACCTCCTGCAGCTCTTTTGCTTGCTCGAACGACCCTTCCGTCCGGATAAACAATATGTTGCGGCTGGTATGCGCCTTCTCCATAAAACGCTGCACGCGCCGGTCATATTTTGCCTTCACGGTCGGATAGGCTTCAAGATTGGGCGGGAAATTGTTATGGGTAAAAAAGTCGTGGTTGGATTGAAAATCGTAATAAGTGTCGCGTACCAAGTATAGCTGATCGCTTACCTTTTTTTCGACATAAAGATTGTTGTATTCCATGAAATGGGCAAAACGGTTTCTCAAAAGCCGGTTCACTTGGGACAAATCGTAGGTAGCCATCCAGTCGAGGGGCCCGGCGTACGGGCGCAATTCGAATTTTTCAAGTTTCATCGCGGCCAAACATAAGTCTCCCAGGCTGAATATCGCATCATACGATCCTTTGAGATCGGCGACTCTCATCGTAAATCCTTCCTTTCTTGGCTAAATTGCGAATCGCAATATAGTAGATGCGAGAGTCTGCGTTTTGGATTGTATTCCCGTTTATCCCCGCAATATTAGGTTTGCGGCGGGTACGATATGCCCTTCCCCTTGTCATTCCAAAACATACGATAGGATAAGACTTGATTTCAGGAGGAAAGGTTATGTCTATCTTACGGCTCGAAGCCGCCCCTTTAACCCCGATTGATTCCAGATACATCCAATATGTCGATCTTGAGATTTTGAATACCGGCATGGAAGGTTTTGAGATGCTAGCGCATGTATACGGGGAACAGGGACTGCAATATATTCAGCTCATTCACCTGAATCCCGGCAGCGCCGTCCCTCTTCACCATATGATGACGGAGCATAAACCTTTTCAGCTGGTGCTGGTGACGAATGTCAACGATTTTGCCCATACGGCGGTCACTGTCAGGGCCTGCAATCAAGGTCAATTGATCGCTGTATTCACGCAGGAGAACATGATTCGTACATTGTGACGATTACCGCGAAAGGAGGAACGTGCCATGAACGTGCTGTTTGTGTTTTACGTGCCAAGCGGCGGCATGGATACGCTGAACCGGCTGCGGTGCAAGGCGCTGGCCAGATACGGAATTCAAGCTTCCTGCCTTTATTTCCATTGGGGAGCGGGAGTGCAGAACAACGACGGGGTACCGGTGTACATTACAAATGAGAACGAAGAGATCCGAAGAATTCTGGACGCAGGAAAATTCGACGTGATCGTCGTCACGACAGACCATAAAAGCTTTCCCCGGTTCAGGCAGCTCGGTTACGCGGGAAAGCTCGTGCTGGAAATTCAGGGCTACGGCGCCCAGGAAAACGCCCGCCGGCAGTTGACGGAGGCCGTCCCATACGTCCACAGCTATGCAAATGCGCTCCTGAACCCCAGCACCTCGCATATTACCGCATTGTTCCGCGAACTGTTTCCCGGCATTCCCCAGTACAATTTCCCGAATATGTTTGACGCCGACACCTTTACTTACCGTCCGGGACCCCAGCCGGAACAGCCGATTATCGCCTGGATTGGACGCATGGAAGACAACAAAAACTGGCGGGAATTTCTCCATATCGGCCACCAGTTATCCTATTACGTTCCCAACCTGAAGCTGTGGATCTTCGAGGATCCCAACCTGTCCATTCCCCATGAACGCGAGCAGTTCGAATATATGATCGGTCAATTGGGACTCCATTCGCGTTTGACGATCCGTTCGAATGTGGCGAATACCGAGATGCAGCATTATTATTCGGCGATTGGCGACTCCGGCGGTTTTTTGTGCAATACATCGAAGGTCGAAGGCGGCCCGCTGTCGGTCCTGGAAGCGATGAGCTGCCGTTGTCCGGTGCTGGCGACCAACTCCGACGGGGTGGCGATCGCCATCCGTCACAACGAAACCGGTAAAAACTACACGGTCGGCAATATCGGGCAGGCGGTACAGGAAGGGCTGGATTTGTTGTTCAATGCACCGCTGAGGGAAAGCATCCGGACCAATGCGCAGCAACGGCTGCAAACGGTGTTTAACCCGCATAACTACTGCGCCAGCTTTATTGATATGCTGTATCACATTTGAATGGAGGAAGGTCGTCATGATGCAAAAACATAAAACCAGGGTGGGAGCAGCCGAAGGTTCTTTCACGCCGTTTACGGTCGGCCCCGACGAAATTGTCCTGACCGGAATTACGTTGGAAGGAATCGCTGACGGGGACCGCGTCGTTTTGGACATCGACGTAACCTGGCTGAAGCCCATGTGCGATCTCGGGGAGCTTGAGCTGATTTTGAGAAGAGACGCTCCTACCGGGACGGTGATCTATTGGACCATGGAGACCTGTTTTGCCAGAGCCCGCGTGAGGGAAGAATGCATCGTGCGGGGGGAAGGCGGCATGCGTCATTTTTTTCTGACGACCCGTTCGAGTGAACACAAGGCCATGCTCGCCGCTTATTATTTGGAAGGAACGGTGTATGCCGGAACATGATATCGATACGGATCAGGCCGACGCCGACTGTTTTTTTAACGGGTTCGGCCTTTTTCGTGCCCTTACCGGAAAAAGCTCTGGTACGTCCGTTTTAACCCTTCGCCGATACGATAGGCCGGCTGCCAATTCAGATGAGTCAAGGCTCGCGTATTGGACAAACGGCTGTGGCGGATGTCCCCGGCCCGATCTTCACGGTGGATGCACTGGATGTTGCTGCCATGATTTTCGCGAAGCAGCTCAACGAGCCGATTGACGGACGTCGCTTCGCCGGTGCTGACGTGAAAGATTTGACGCGCTCCGGCTGTTTGTGAAGCCGCCAACGCCGAAGCGACATCTTCGACGTATATAAAATCCCGCGTCTGTTCCCCGTCTCCGTTTATCGTCAGGGGGACGCCCTGCCGAAGCTGGTTCAGGAAGATCGCCACGACGCCGCCTTCTCCTTTGGACGTCTGCCCGGGGCCATACACGTTGGCGAACCGCAAAACGGTCCAATCCAGGTCGAACAGCTCGCCGTAAAGGCGAATCACATGCTCTGCCGCATATTTGGACAATCCGTAAAAGGAGATGGGAACGGTGGAATCATGTTCCTCCAGCAGATCCTTTTCCAAGTTGCCGTACACGCCGGACGTGGAAGCAAACACGAATTTGCGCACACAACTTTGGCGGCTGGCTTCGAGTATATTAAGCGTGCCCAGCACATTGATGTCCATGTCTTCCCGCGGGTACCGGATGGAATGCTGTACGTCCGCCTGTGCCGCCAAATGAAAAACGGTGTCGGGGCGAAGCGAAACGATTGTATCAAAGGCCGAGGGCGTTCGGATGTCTTCCTGGTGCAGCACGGCGTCCGGGTGAAGATTGGCTGCTTTGCCGACAGACAGATCGTCGATGACATGGACGCCGTGTCCTTTTTCGATCAGATGTTTGACGAGATGCGAACCGATAAAACCGGCTCCTCCTGTCACCACCACCGTATTCATGCCATTACCTCCCGAAGGCTAAAGTCATGAAATATCGTATGTGGCGTTTCCCCCGTTGGCATTAGGCAGCGTCCCAAATTTAACGATTTGAATGCATCGGTAGTAACAATCGCCTAATCGGGTAATATGTGAATAGCGTCTTTTATAGCTCATGTTTAGAGACAGGAGGGATGTACATGAAAAAAGTTCGGCCGGCACTTGTTTTTTTAATCGTTTTGCTTGTTGTCGTCTGCATGGCATATTTTGTCCGGCCTTACCAAACCGATGCACCGGGAAAAAAAGAAAACCGAACGTCGTCGCCAGGAGCTGGGCAAGCAGAGCCGGTTTGGGTGAATAAAAAAGACGTCATTACGGTCGAATGGGACGGCAAAAGAACTTCATGGCTGCTTCGGCGAACAAGCCGGACGAAAGACGCCGAAAGCGGATGGACATTAAACGGCAAACCGGTAGCGCAGGCGGAGGCGGATACGATTTTATCGCAAATGAATTCGCTATTGGCCAAAGGCGCAGAGGGAAAACGGCCGGCATCTTCTTTAAAAAATAAAGCGATCGATTCCAACGTTACGGTGACAAGCGGCCCTGATGCTGAAGAAAAAGTATACCTCATTTCAAATGAAACGGCCGATCCAGGCATTTTTTGGATCATTCCGTCGGGAGGATCTTATGTTTATCCGATATCTGAAAAAGATATGAACTTGCTGGAAAAAACGATAGACCAATTAAAGGCTTCATCCCCACCAAAATAAGCGCAGAAAAGGCCCCTGATGCCAAATCCTTTCAGCATAGCACCATGAGCGCACGGTCATCCTAAATGATGTTACTTCATTAATTTCATAACGGAGGATGAACTCATGATGCGATCCAAAGTAATCAGTCTTTCCGTATCCGCTGCACTTCTCGCCAGCGTTGTCGGCGTGACCGGTTGTACGACGAGAGAGCCTGCCAACACGAACGTCCGAACCAAAAACGTTCATGACGGGCGCATGCTGAATACGCGGGACGGCAGACTGAACGTCAACTCGCTGCGTGACGGCAACCGGTTCTCGACGTACAATACCGACGGAAATTACGGCATGCACACCGCAAGACATGACCTGACCAACGTGACTTCTTCCCAGGAAATCGCAGACAAGGTGGCAGCCATGAAAGAAGTGCGCACGGCTAACGTGCTTAAGGCAGGCAACAGCGCCTACGTGGCAGTATCCCTTGAACATGGGGCGCAAGCCAATACGTCCACGACAGGCACGCACGGCCGATTCCGCAGCAACAGCTTCGGAACGATGAACACCGGTATCGGCAGCAACAGCAGCTTTAACAACAGCTCCGCAGGCGTTACGAACCGCGGAACGACAGGCATGGGCACCGGCACGACAGGCATGGGCACAACAGGCACGGACGGCATGACGGGCTTGGGCACGGGGACGACAGGTACGGGGCTTGACGGCCATTACCGCGGTTATACGACAGGCACCGGCGTACCGATCACCAGAGGCAACGGTTTTAACGCTACCACTCCGGGAACGGCCGGCACGAGCCATACCTATTCCCAAAACTATAACGTAACCTCCGACGTGAAAGACAAAATTACCAGTGTCGTCAAAAAAGCCGACCCGAACATCACAAACGTGTATGTATCCGCTAATCCTGATTTTGTCCAGCACGTCAGCAATTATGCAACCAACGTTAAAAGCGGTCATCCGGTCAGCGGCATGGTATCCCAGCTTTCGAACATGATCGAACGCATTTTCCCGACCAACACAAGCACGACGGATCACCGCGTGACCCCAATGGGCACGACGCCAACCGCCCCGCTTGGCAAAACGCCTGCAGGCAGACACATCATGACCCAGTAAAAAAGCAAGCGGAAAGCAGCTTTCGCATCAATTGCGGGCTGCTTTTCGGTTTATTCCCGTTTTTTTGTTCAAAAGGCTTTTGACCGTAAACCCGAACAATGCACAGCAAGCAAGGGCGGCGAAAATATCCGCGACGGGTTCCGCTATTATGATTGCATCGGTTTTCGGCTGAATGAACGCCGGCAGTACGTAAACGAGAGGAATCAGCAAAATGATTTTACGCAAAATGGCGATAAAAATGGAAACCTTCGCTTGACCCAATGCGATAAACATTTGCTGGAAAGCCAATTGAACGCCGTAAATGCATGTACCCAGGAAAAATATTTTCATAAGCGATACCGTCAGAGCGATCAAATCGGCATTGTTCGTAAAAATCATAACGGGAAGCTGAGGCATAAAAATGGCTACGGCCCACATCGACAAACCGAAAATCGCGCAAAAAAAGCTGCAGTACATAATGGTGGATTTGACCCGCGCAAAATCGCCGGACCCGAAATTATAACCGACGATCGGCTGTGCTCCTTGCGCAAAGCTTTGCAATAACAGCGTGAAAATTTGCATCAGACTGCTCATGATCCCCATGGCGGCAACGTACAGGTCTCCGCCGTATTTGGCAAGGGAGGTGTTGAAGACGATTTGGACCAGGCTTTCGGTCGACTGCATGATAAAAGACGAAAGTCCCAAAGCAAGCACGCTTTTGGCTATGTTAAAGTCGATGCGCATATGTTTGACCCGCAGACGGAGATGGGTTCGTTTTGAGGTAAGGAACCACAGCACCCAGATCGCCGAGATTGCCTGCGAAATGACCGTCGCAAGCGCAGCGCCCTTCACGCCCATATCCATACCGAAAATCAAAATGGGGTCAAGGATCGTATTGACGGCTGCGCCTGCGCATACCGTGACCATGGCCGTTTTGGCAAATCCCTGCGCTGCGATGAACTGGTTTAAACCTAACGATATCAGCACGGTTACCGTACCGATCAGGTAGATTCCCATATAATCGTCCGCATAAGGCAAAGTGTCCGGGCTTGCCCCGAACAAGGCGAGCAGCGGGGACTTAAAAGCAAGAAATGATAGCGTTATGAGCACCGAAACGATCAGCAGCATCAGAAAACTGGCGCCAAGCAATGCTTCGGCCTTTTTATGGTTTCCTTCCCCCATCCGAATGGAAGCAAGCGGTGCGCCGCCAAAACCGATCAGAGCGGCGAAGGCGGAAACGATCATGATGATCGGAAATCCTACTCCGATGCCTGTTAAGGCTTGCGTACCTATACCAGGCATCCTTCCGATAAACATGCGGTCCACCACATTGTAGAGGGCGTTGATAACCTGCGCTGCGATGGCAGGGGCGGCAAGAGAGAGAATCAGTTTGGGTATTTTCTCGTTGGCGAACCGGCGGCTCATCGGATTGTTCATTTTACATCCATCCTTGCATTGGTTTTGTTTATTTAAAAATCATAACATAGGATAAATGGTCATAAAATAC
The DNA here is from genome assembly GCF_009870825.1 of Paenibacillus sp. USDA918EY. Taxonomy (GTDB): domain Bacteria; phylum Bacillota; class Bacilli; order Paenibacillales; family Paenibacillaceae; genus Paenibacillus_AQ; species Paenibacillus_AQ albilobatus. The sequence continues at coordinate 201,811 of NZ_WTWY01000011.1, forward strand.
GTTTTTTAACGCATTTAAACAGCTCTGTATATGTTCGTAAACGGTTGGTTAATAGGGAGGTACTATAAAAGGGTTAAAATGCTTTAAAAACGATTCTAGAGGAGATGTGCTACGGTGCCTTTTGGGCATTTGAAGACGCATTATTCGGGGAGGAAGACATAAAAAAATGACGCCGTTGAACCAGCGTCATTTTTTCCAATGATGAAGTTTAATTAAAATACCTGGCGTCCGCGTACCCATACGCCTTGAATGTTCAAGCTTTCGTCCAGCATCAGCACGTCGGCCTGCTTGCCGGCTTCAAGCGTTCCGGTCCGGTCCTCGATGCGAAGCCGTTTCGCCGGGTTGTAGCTGGCGATGCGCGAGGCATGCTCGACGGTTAATCCGACCGTTTCCACGAGGTAACGGAAACCTTTGATCATCGTGAGCGTGCTGCCCGCCAGGCTGTTCGATTCGCCTTTCAAGATCGCGATGCCGTCCTTCACTTCCACGGGAAGGTCGCCGATCGTATAATCGCCGTCCGGCATGCCCGCTGCGGACATCGCGTCGGTGATCAAAATGAGATTGTCGTTCGTTTTTACCTTCGTCAAAATCGAAATGCATGCCGGATGCACATGAATGCCGTCAGCGATGATTTCCGCATGGATCCGGTCGTCGCTGAGGACGGCTCCGGCCGTGCCCGGCTTGCGGTGATGGATCGGCGTCATGGCGTTGAACGTATGAACCGCTTGACGAAGGCCGGCTTCTACCGCGGCTTCGACTTCCTCATACGTGGCGTCGGTGTGGCCGAGCGCGGCATTGATGCCGTGTTCGCTCATCCAGCGAATCGCCTCAATCGCGCCTTCGCGTTCGGGTGCAAGCGTCACCTGCTTGACCAGGCCCGGATATTCGGCTTCCCAGCCTTCAAGCCACTCCACGCTCGGATGGACGATATGCTCTGGATTTTGCGCGCCGGGCCATTTCGGGCTAATAAAAGGGCCTTCCAGGTGAACCCCTTCAAGGATGGTATACGGCATGGTTTGCTGTCTGTATTCGTGAACTTCCTTCAGCACTTTGTCGATGGATGCCTTGGGAGCCGTCATCGTGGTGGCGAGCATCGCGGTAGTCCCTTGCGAACAATGGAAGGAGGTGATTTTATCAAGCTCCTCCTTGCCGGAATACATAAAGTCCTCGCCGCTGCCTCCGTGAACATGGATATCGATGAAACCCGGCACGATGTATCCGTCCGTCTTTTTGCCGGGATTCAGGTTATGCAGATGGTCCGGCAAATGCTGAACCTCGCCCGCATAAAGGATGGTGCCGTCATGGATGGCGATGACGCCGTCCTCGATGACATGTCCCGGAACGACAACTTTCCCGTACAACAATTGTCCTGAAACTTCGCTCATTAAATTAACCTCCCTGCTCCTTGATCCAGCAATACGACGACATTCGGATGGCATTGGAGAAGCGATGCCGGACATTGGGACGTGATCGGGCCTGTTAAAGCGCGTTTGACGATTTCGGCTTTATCTTCTCCCCGAACCAGCAGCATGATTTGTTTTGCTTTCAAAATGCTTCCGACGCCCATCGTGATCGCTTGCGTCGGCACATCGTCCAGGGAAGGGAAGAAGCGCGCATTGGCCGTACGCGTTTTTTCCTGAAGCTTAACGACGTGGGTGCCTCCGATCAGGCTTTCGTCCGGTTCGTTAAAACCGATGTGGCCGTTATGCCCAATGCCGAGAATTTGAAGATCGACCGGCCCGTTTGCTTCGAGCATGGCGTCGTATTTTTGGCATTCCGCTTCAAGATCGGCGGCATTGCCGTCAGGCACATGCGTATTTTCGATTTTAATATCGATATGATTAAAAAGTTTCTCATTCATGAAGCTGCGGTAGCTTTCCGGATGGCCTTCGGGAAGACCGACGTATTCGTCCAGATTGTAGCTGGATGCTTTCGCGAAGCTTACGAGGCCCTTCTGATTCATTTCAATCAGGCGCTGGTAGATGCCGATCGGCGAACTGCCCGTCGCCAGTCCGAGTACGGCCCTTGGTTTCGTATGCAGCAGGCTTGCGATGAGACCGGCTCCGGTCGCGTTGAAGTCCGCTTCATGTTGGAAAGTGTAGATGTTCATGATTTTTTAATGACCTCCTTTTGATTTGCGGTAGTTTCGGACGTTTTGATAGGATTGCTCCAGCTTGGGAACATATTGTCCGAACTGCTCGCTGCTCATGCCCATAAAAAGAATATCAATGATGTGAAGCTGGGCGATCCTTGAAGCCATATCCCCCCTGCGCATCCCTTCCTCGAGGGAAGAAACGAACAGCGGAATATCCGCCATGGACGCCAGCGTGTTGCTGCCGTAAGAAGTGAGGGTGATCGTCGCCGCCCCGCTGTCTTTGGCGCAGGACAACGCGTTGATCGTTTCCTCGGTTTCCCCGGAATAGGAAATGGCGATGGCCACGTCCCGGTCCGTAAGGGTCGAAGCTGAAGTGATCTGCATATGGGGATCGGCGAAAGCGGTGCAATGTTTTCCGATCCGGATGAGCTTCTGGTAAAAATCGAGCGCTACGACCGACGACGTCGCTACTCCGTACAAATCGATCCGCTGCGCGTCGCACAGCAGCCGGATGGCTTGCGAGAGCCTGTTCATATCCAGCAGCTGCGTCGTATCCCGGATGGAAGTCAAGTGGTTGGCCTCCATCGCCTCCACTATTTTAGATAACGGATTGTTGGCGACGATATCCTGGTACGATGAAGCCTGGTTTCGTTCCTTCATTCCCGTATGGGCGATTTCCGCGGATAGTTTCACTTTCAAATCCGGGTAGCCCTTGAGGTGGAACACTTTGCAAAAGCGGGTGACCGTGGCCGGACTGGTTCCGCATTGCTCGGCCAGCTCTTTGATCCCCATATGCACGACTTCGGCCGGGGAAGAAAGAATGAAATCGGCGATCCGGCGTTCCTGCGGAGACAGTTTTTCTTTTTCCTGGGCCAGCGCATATAAGAACGGTGCCACGAAAGAACCTCCTTTTGCTCGTTTTCATGAATGAAAATAATTTTAATTATTGTGATTGAATACAAGAAAATAATTTTTATGACTACTATCATCATAGGCCAAAAGTCTTTCGGTGACAAGGGGGATTCGGGATATTTTACGCTGATTTTACAAATAAAAAATAAACCCGCGTTCACGCAGAACACGGGTGTAAAAAGGGACATATATTTCGTTATTGAACGTTATCGACGCTTGCGCGGGATTTTTTTGATTTGCCGATTTCCTGCCGCAGCACCTGCCATAGGATGTAGGCCAGAATGACCATCTGCGGGATAAACGTTTCCCATGTCGGATACATGCCGAGCCATGATACGGAAGGCAGTAACGGTTCCGAATGGGCTCCCAGGGTGCCGGCCACCTGCAGCGAATGGATGCTGTCTCCAAGGAACCGGAATACGAGGTAATAAATCAGCAGCGTCGCGACCAGGAAAAAGGCCCGAAGCGGAAGGGATGCGCTAAGCACGATGATCGCATAACCCAAAACGGCGAGAATGGCCAGCGCAATGGCGACGCCGAGGATGAGCTGAAGAATCGGCATCGACGGGGCCATGCCGACGTAAAAGATCGTCGTTTCGGCGCCTTCTCTTAAGATGGCCAGCAGGGCTACGAAAAATAGCGACCATAGGCTGCCTTTGGCCAGCGCCTGGTCCATTTGCTTGCCGACATACCGGTTCCAGGCTTTGGTGTTCGATTTGTTGTGCAGCCATTGCCCAACCGTAATCATCATGACCACGGCGACCAAACCGGTAATCCCTTCGATCAGCTCGCGCGCGCTGCCGGAGGCGGCTTTTGAGATCGTGTAGGTCAGGACGACGGCGAGCAGGAGCGACAATATAAGTCCCGTTCCCGCGCCAGACCAAATATATTTCCGTCCCTCGCGGTGGCCGCTGCGTTTCAGGTAAGAGAGCAGCGCAGCGATGACGAGAATGGCCTCGAGCCCTTCGCGCAGCAGCACGAGCGCGGCGTCCCAGGCGGTATAGTGATGGCTTCCGGCGATCGGGGTCAAGGAAGACTGCATTTCTTCGATAAGGCGGAGCGCATCCTGGCTGCGCGGAGGCGTCGATAGCAGATAACCGGACACCTCGGACATCTGATTTTCCACTTTGGTATACAAAGCCTGGGAAGACACCCGAACCTCTCCTTCCACGGCAGGCCATGAGGCAATGAATTGGTTCATGCTGTCCGCGGCCTGGGCGGTTTGGCCGTCCGCGGTCTGCTGACGGGCCGTCTCCAGGACGCCCAGCAGATCGGACAACGAATGGATGCTTCCGTTTTCGCTGCCGGTCTGCGACGCTTTTCCGTTCTTGTAATCCATCAATAACGAAACCAGCTTTTTCATTTGCTGCACGGCCTGGTCCTCGCGGACGGGGTCCGCTTGTAGGGCGATGCGCACCAGGCTGATTTGGGTCTCAAGCTGTCCGTAAACGGCGAAGTTGTCGCTCCGGATCGGCGTTTCGCTTTTCGGCCATGCATCGACGATATGCTGGTAGCTCGATTTGGCTGTGGCCCAATCCTTTTTCTCCATGGCGGCGAGGCTTGCTTCGGCAAAAGGAAGCAGCTTCGCGGCGGATTCCGTCCCGCCCGAAGCTTGGTTGCCGCTTTGCTGCTGCCCGGAAGCGGCATCGACGTACGCATCGACGGCTTTGGCGAGCGCCGATAACGCTTGTTTGGCCCCGGCATCTTCCTGCCGGAGCTTCGAATCGGCTTCGGCGAGCGCCGCGTCAACCCGTGCCGCCTGGTCGGCCAAATTATTGCCGCCGCTAGGCTTCACGGCGGCCCACTTGGTTTTGAACTGCTCCAAATCATTTGCGGCTTCTTTCCACTGCTGTTGCCCGGCTTCGACCAACGCGCTGCCGACGGCGGGGAGGAGCGGGTCCAGGGAGGAAGCTTGATCGGTTTCGGCAAATGCCGGAGCCGCGGTCAGGTGCAACACGATCAGGATGGCGAGCGCCAGAATGGCCGGCATGCCAGGTTTGCTTCGTCTGCTGTTGTGTGTTGTCTGGCCGGATTGGCTGATCGACATCATAGGCTCTATTCTCCTTCAATCTCGAATAATGGCGGTGCCGGAGAGGACTTTTCCGCGAAAAGGCCTAAAACAAGGTGTCACCGATGTACCCGCCCTTGGCGGCTCCGGGGAAGCAGGCAAACGCGGCGCTGCCTACGTGCAAAATGTATTCGTTTAAACGGTCGCTTTTCGCCAATTTTTGCTGCAAGGCGACAAATTGCTTGAACAGGTCCCGCTGATAGCTGATGAACAGCAATCCTGCGTCCAACTGACCGGTTTTCATGTCCATACCTCCGGAATAGGAGTAGGAGCGGCGGAGGATTTGGACGGAGCCGTCCCCGCGCGCCAGCGCGACATGCGAATCCCGGGGGATGTACGCATTGCCGCGTTCGTCCTTGGCGTTCAAATCCACCGGATCGAATTCGTTTTTCGCGCCAAGCGGAGCTCCGCTTGCGCGATAGCGGCCAAACGTATCCTCCTGATCTTTCAAGGAGGAGCGGTCCCATACCTCGATGCGCATCCGGATCCGGCGGACGGCCATATAACTTCCGCCGGCCATCCATGGGGCGCCGTCGCCGTTTTGCGCCCAAACGATCCTGTTCATTTCCTTATCGTTTGTCACTTGAGGATTGGCCGTTCCGTCTTTGAAGCCGAGAAGGTTGCGTGGGGTGTTTCCGGTCGGATCGGCTTGGTTCGTTCGCTGGAAGCCTTCCTGCACCCAACGCAGAACCGCTTTTCCGCGCGCGATCCTTGCCAGGTTGCGCACGGCATGGAAGGCGACCTGCATATCGTCCGCGCATACCTGCACGCCGATGTCGCCTCCGCACCACTCGGGTTCGAGCTGGTCTCCGTTGAAAGCAGGGAGTTCCTTGAAGGTAGGCGGCTTTTTGGAGGCAAGGCCGAATCGTTCGTCAAACAGCGAAGGGCCCGCGCCGAAGGTAATCGTAAGCCGGGAAGGGCTCAGTCCCGCCGATTCGCCGGTATCGGTCGGCGGAAGGTTGTAATTGCCGCTTTCCTCGCCGACGGGCATGCCTTCGGCCATGGCCGCGGCCGCCGCCGTCCAGGCCTGGAACAGCTTTTTCAGCGATTGCGCGCCGCTTGCGGTGACGTCAAAGGCCGCAAAGCAGATGAAATTTTGCGCAGGCGTGATGATGCCGGCCTGATGCGTTCCGTAAAAGGGGATGCGGTCCCCTTCCGCGGATACGGACTTGGCGGCTTCGGTCTTGCTCTTGGTTTCCGTCGTAAGCAGGGTGCCGATCGCGCCGCCTCCGAGAAGAAGCCCAAGACCTCCGGTACCCGCCAAACGAAGGACGTCGCGGCGGGTCATCGGTTTTTTAAGTATGGAATCGTCGTTTGGCTGCTGATTCTGTTCCGGCATACGTTACACTCCCAAAATTTTGCCCATGTTGGACAGCGGTTCGGCCAATGCGTCCAGGTTTTGGCTGAGCTTGCGGATTTCGTCCTGCTTCAGCGCGGTGTAATCGACGTAACCGTCGCCTTTTTTGAACGCATCCAGCTCTTTTTTCAAGTCCGTGAAGCGGTCCTCGATTTCTTTTTGAAGATCCGCGTCTTTTTTCGCCAGTTCGGGCTTCAGGATTTCATAAATTTTTTGCGCCCCTTCGACATTGGCGGCAAAATCGTAAAGATCCGTATGCGAATAAAGCTCTTCTTCGCCGGTGACTTTGGAGGAGGACACTTCGTTCAAGAGCTCCACTGCGCCGGTTACCATCAAGCTGGCATCGAGGTCGATCGTTTCGATTTTGGCCCGCAGCAGTTGGGCGTCCTTCAGCAGCTGGTCGGCGAATCCTTCCGCCCCGGCCGTCGTTTTGTCTTCCCAGAGCGCTTTTTCGATCCGGTGGAAACCGCGCCAATCGGCGGCGTCAACGTCATTCACGCGCGCGTCGATGTTCGGGTCCAAATCCCCCAGCGCTTCGGCTACGGGCTCAATCCGTTCGTAGTACGCACGCGCGGGAGCGTAAAGCTTTTTCGCCTCTTCCAGCTTGCCGGCTTTGACCGCGTCCGTGAATTTTTCCGTTTCCTTGACAAAAAGATCGCATTGTTCGATCGCAAAGGTGCGGTATTGCTCCACGCCGGCGGAGAAGTCGGCCGCGGAAGCCGTTTTCGATTCGGCGGTTGCAGGCGGGGCGGGATTGGTGGACGCGGCATCGGCGCCCGCGTTTTCTTTTTGCCCGCATCCGGTGAAGAGAAGGGAGGCGGCGAGAATGCCGGTAGGGAGAATAACTTTGTACTTCAAGAAAAGCAGCTCCTTTATCTCGGGATTTTGCAAAATTCGATTCCGGCCGCTCCCGGGTACAATATATAAACGAACTAAACCGTTTCGCCCTATATATTGCTGATTGAAAGTCGCTCCTTGGATTTTCGCAAAATCCTCATATGTAAGATTCGATGGTCAACTGATAAATGATAATGATTCTCAGTTTCATGCATGAAATAATAATAAAGAGGCGCTGGGCCGATGTCAATATCTATTTTTGGGCGGCATTCCGCAGGGGATAAAAAAACGCCCCAACTGCATAAACGCAGTCAGGGAGCGGCATGAATAGCCGTTTATCGGCGAAGATGAACCCATAGCCCGACCAGCATCCGGTACGGGATGTACAGCCCGAGAAAAGAACCGGAAACCAGAAACCACGGGTTTAGCAGCAAATCATGGACGTTGGTCGTCAGGACGGTCTGATGGACGATGTTCCGGTATACCGCCGCCGCGACGATGGAGCCCGATATATAAAATGAAATCACGGCCAGCAGATGCCAAATCCACCGGACGGTACGGCTTAATGCAGCCAAGGCCGCCATGACGAACGGAACAACGATAAAACCGACGATCAGCCAGATCAGCAAGCGCAGCACCCCCTCGGAACTATTTTCGGTATGTGCGGAAAGTTTTAAACTTGGGGAGAGGGCCTTGAAAGGAAGATCCTTCCTCCGCGTCGAAGTAAGGAGCGAGAGGGGGGATGCCTCACGGGAGACATCATTGCTCTTCATTTTTGGGGTTGTTTTAAAATGAATGCTGGAGGTATGACATGAATCGGGTAAAGATTCTCGAAAGCGACACTTCGCTTGGACTTGAAAGGGAGATCAACGAATTTTTAAGCGATCCGTCCGTTGAAAATCCTGCGATCCATTACACCGTGGGTTCGAAGCCGGACAAAGTCAACCGGAACATCCAAGTTCCGTTGTACACGGTAATGATTTATTACTCGCAGGCCTAAATCCGAAAACAAGCCGCTCGGCATGAGCGGCTTTTTCTATAGGAAAATAAGCTGTAAATGAAGATAAAAAGTTAAACCATTAGGCCGTATTCTTGCTCAGGACGCCGTATAAATGAATTTTGCTGATTTAAGCCCATTTTTAAGCCGCGACGACACCATTGCCCCGAACTTGACATAGTATGAGTTGACTGTATCCCTTTACCTTGTTATACCATACAAACCCGAGCAAGGAGGGGTGACACCATTGAAGGGGAACGATCATAAAAGCAAATTTTTATTGACACACCGTGAACGTGAAGTGTT
>NZ_WTWY01000064.1 GCF_009870825.1 Paenibacillus sp. USDA918EY
TGAAGTGACCCCATAAAGTTAGACAGGTTATAATCATTAGGCAACTTGTTGGGCATGAGTTCGGTACTGTACCGGACTCATGCCTTTTAGCTTTGCCTTAATTCGCTTGTTGTTGTAATAATCGATGTATTTTGATAGCTCTTTTTTAAAATGGGCGATACTTTCAAATTCCTTGAAATACAGAAATTCAGATTTCACGATGCCAAAGAAGTTCTCAATGACGGCATTGTCGTAGCAGTTACCTTTTCGGGACATGCTTTGCTTGATGTTACGTTTTTCGAGGGCATGACGATACTTTTTCATCTGATAGTGCCAACCCTGGTCAGAATGAATAAGGGGCTTTTCGTTATCTTTTAATCGACTAAATGCTTGATCTAACATCGTTGAAACAAGCGAGTAGACCGGCCTTGAACCGATCGTATACGCAATAATTTCGCCATTATAAAGATCTAGCATTGGAGATAAATACAGCTTTTCTCCA
>NZ_WTWY01000065.1 GCF_009870825.1 Paenibacillus sp. USDA918EY
TTGAAGTTGATGGCAGGCAAGTGATCGAGCTGACTATTTTTGAAAAGAAGATCGGCCTCCCAGACAATTTCTTTGCGGGTGCAATAAAAGAAGAAGCCTCCGCTGCGCCAACAACGGAGACTTCTCAATAAATCGATTATGTATAACTCACTAAAAATCATTATACCTAACCACCTTATAGGAATCAACTATAAATTCGCGATCTTTTATAGGTCGAAAGAGGTGTTTTTATTGTTCGCAATTCGGAATAAAGAAGTGGCGAGGCCTCCACCTCATGGATCAGCATTACAGCCGCCAGATTGATGGTTGTGAGAATACCAATCGTGTCAAAAAATAAGGGGCCCATACGGCCCCACAAGAGAGAAGGAAAAAATATGTTCGAAGATATAATTAAAGGCTCACAAGGATTTAGCCTTGAAAGTGTGAGGGGAGAGTTGCCCGGCCAACCTGGCGCAGGCATGGAAAAGATCCAGGCGGGTAT
>NZ_WTWY01000066.1 GCF_009870825.1 Paenibacillus sp. USDA918EY
GATTTCTTAGTTCGCTTGCTCCTCTGAACCCTTTGACATAAATCTTGAAAAAGCGATGAAGAGCTTTGAATGGACGGACCTCTAATTGTTGGGAATAATGATCATGGAGATCCAGCTGCAATCTTAAAAGATCAAGGTATTCGCTACTACTATGTTCCCTCGGCTCTTTTTCAAAGGCAAACGGATTTTTAAAAATACCGCGCCCGATCATGATCCCATCCACGCCATATTGTTCAGCCAGCTTCAAGCCTGTTTGACGGTCAGGAATATCTCCATTAATCGTAAGCAGCGTATGCGGCGCCACACGATCCCGAAGTTCCTTAATTTCAGGAATCAGTTCCCAATGCGCATCGACTTGGCTCATTTCCTCTCTTGTACGCAAATGGATCGAAAGGTTAGCGATATCCTGCTTCAAAATATGGGTCAGCCAGTCCTGCCATTCATCCACCCTCGTGAAACCAAGTCTGGTCTTCACGCT
>NZ_WTWY01000012.1 GCF_009870825.1 Paenibacillus sp. USDA918EY
AAAAACTGCACCTCCAATAGTTAGATGGTGTCTAACTATTGGGGTGCAGTTCAGTATAAGGAGGTTTGCTTAGGAGACATATGTAATGCGGGCTGGCAATCGGTATTCCATGAACGAAATCGACGACCCATGCCTTTGCGTCCCGGCTTTTCAACCGGTTTGCCCCAAAAGTCTGTATTCATTTGTTGATGAATCCATTTCATAATGGGTTATTAAACAAAAGCGGCATTATGAAAATGATTGGATATAAACAGTATATTCGATGTATTTTCAAAAGGAAATAATAAAACTTTTATCTTGAAGCAGCAGACCCATAGGCTCAAAATGGGTTTACTTGCTAAGTTGGCTGTATCATACTATTGTCCGCATTACATTTACTCATAGCAATAATTGCATGAAGCACAAAAAGCTTAATGGAACAGTTGAAATTTTCTTACGCTGCCCCATTGAGTTTTTGTCATTTTCCTCAAAATTCCTGCCGAATTCATGTTGCTTTCTCATCAGCGCCCTATCCGCCTTTTGCCGCCTGCAGCTTGCTACGGATCCATGCTACCAGGAAGAGGAGCAGCCCGAACACAAGCAACGAGAAATCGAACCATATGTGACTCGTCGACAAATAACGTTCAAACTCGACGTCACTGGAAAGGCCCCAGAAGCTCACGATCAATGACAAAAATCCAAGCGGCAAGGCGAGCGCCCGGTAATCCTTGAGTCCGCTCCATTCGGCAATGGCTGTCACGGCAGCGTAATGATAAGTGGACAATTCGATAAACGTGCCTGGCAGCCATACAGCTAACAGCAGGGCATCGATATGCTGAAAAAATTCACCGAGTCCGATATATCGGACGACTTCGATAAACGGATAGTTCAATGTACCGGCATACTCGCCAAAAAGAAAAACGGATACAAGCCCGGACGCTGCAAGTGTGAGCATTTCTCCAAACCAGGCAGCCATTACGAATAACGCTGCCCTTCGCTTACTCGACAATAACGGGAAAAACAATCCCAACAAAAGATACCCGGAGAACCAGGTGAATGGAACGATGGCTCCCTTAAGCGAAGGTACCGGACCTTTTCCCATGATCGGAAAAGCATTCGATACGGCCCATTCAGGAATCGTGAGAACGCTCAGTATTACGAACACAACGATGGTAACCGGAAGAAACAATTGCGCCAACCGGCCAAGCACCTCTACGCCCCCTCTAACCGCATATGCTACAAGAAACATTATGCCTCCCGAGATGACGAGGGGCGGGGTATTCTCCAAAAAGACGGAGGAAATGAAATCACTGTAAATTCGTAAAATTACGCTTGTCAGATAAGCGGCGTAAAATATGATGACTAATCCCGCCGCTTTCCCCAGTATTTTTCCAAAAATCCGCTTGCTGTACCCGATAATTGTTTCTTCCGGAAACATGCGGTTGAGCCGCAGCATGGCCAGCACGAAGAATATTCCGGCCAGATGCGACCAAATGGGCGACAACCATAAATCCCGACCCGCCGCCTCCCCCGCAATTTTGGGAATCAGCAGCAGACCGTCGTAGGCCATCAGGGAATAGAGTAGAAGCGCCAATTGCCCTGAAGATATTTTCCCTTTTTCCACCATCTGCAAACACCTCATCAACTTAATAAGCCGGAAAATGGTCTGTAGAGCCACTCAATCAATCGGATTGGGCCCGGCATTTCCGGAAATAACACGACTAGCAGGGCGGATATCCAGCTAAAGACAGCGATGGCCACGAGTGTCCCACGTTCACGGACGCTGCTTTTGTCCAGACGAGCCCACTCGAAACTTACGATAAGAGCTACGACTAGCGATATCCCCGCAACCTTCAGCCAAATCATGGTTTTGTAAGCTCCTTTTGCTGCTGTCCAAGGGGTGTGCTGTTCATGCCGATGCGGCGTAAGTTCACGCCGGCCTCCACCCGGACTTCCATCCCAGGGTAGAAACTCTTCCAATGCGGCTCAAGCTTGCTCCATCCGCGGGGATTCTCGCGGTTGATCGCTTCCCCGAAAGCAAAAATATCAGCGTGCATCCGCTGAGCATCATGAACGGTCTGTTTTACCATCTCCCGAATACGTTTTGCCACCGCCGCTTCTAGTAAGCGGGCATTTGCTGGATCGGCCATATCCAGACGGGATGTATTTTGGATCATACTCAGTTCCGAATCAACACGAATCATCATTTGCCACTCCCCTTTCTTCCGGGATGGAATCAAACGCGAATTGGAAGCGATGGTTATGAACGTCACCCGGGAGGGAGACCCGATCCCGAGGTCTACGGTTTGGACATCGTTTTTCAATTGATTCATCACCCACTTTGCAGCGAAAAACGAATTCCCCGTCATCGTTCCGACCATACGTCCCCGGTTAAAGACCGCATACCCCTTGATGTACGGCTCCCCACCTCCATCACCTCCGTTTTGCGGGACATCAACGAAGGGCAGGATCGCTGCGTTGTCATTGGTGCTTAAACGCTGAACAAGCCGACTTATCGTCAACGGCTTATGAAAAACGCGCGCGGCTTCACCCTTCAGAAAGTCCGCTTTCGTCTGCTCCAACAAAAAAGGCGATTCGAAAAATTCCCGGACTTTTCCGTGAGTGACAAAGGGCACAACCCGCAGGCGGATTTCATTGTCCCGCACCAGGTAATCCAGTTGTTCTCGGAACCCGTCCCTTGCAAGCGATTCCCCGACAACCAGCACTTGAAGCTGCCCCCAATAAATCGTGCGCGGCAGCTTGAATTGCAGCCGCCCCTGCGCATCTGCCACCGTATCGCCGACCGCGTAGCGTATTATCGTTTTTCCGTCCCCTTTCTTTTGGTCCCCGCTTGGAGGCTTCCCGCTTTGCTTCTGTTCCGGCGCGACGATCTCCAAGATCAGTTCAATGTCTCCGTCCTCCGTCCGATCAAAACCCGCGCTCACAACGATGGCCAAGCTGTTCACTTCGTCGCTGTCCCAGCAGCCTGTCAAAGACAGGATGGCCGCTCCCGCCACTAAAGGCAGCAGCCGCTTGCCCAGTTGAACCATGACAGCTATCGGTTTACTTTTTCGCATATCGTTTCAATGGTCGCCCCCTTTCCCCGGATTCGGCCGCTGTCCCGGCGCGAGGCGCCGGCGGTTGCTTTTTGCCGAATATCTCGGGCGCATGATCATTTTCCACCAAGGGGCTCGAACTACCGCATCCTTCATATCGCTCGCCACAAACGGCGCGATCGGGGACATGTATGGAACGCCGAATGAGCGCAGCGTGCATAAATGAACCGCTATGGCAATCAGCCCATACATGACGCCAAGAATCCCGAGCATCCCTCCGGCCAAAACAAGCAGGAGACGCAGCAGGCGAACCGAGAATTCCAGCGAATAATGCGGGGCCGTAAATCCGGCGATGCCCGTAAAGGCGATGATGATCACGATCGGCGCCGATACGAGACCGGCGGATACCGCCGCCTCGCCTACAACGAGCGCGCCGACAATTGTTACCGCAGAACCAATTTGCCGCGGAAGACGAAGCCCCGCTTCCCGCAACACCTCAAATGCAAGCTGCATTATTAACACTTCCACGATGGTTGGAAACGGGATCTCCTCCCGCGAGGAAGCAATGCTCATCAGGAGTTTGTTCGGAATCATTTCTTGATGGAAAGTCAGGAGCGCAACGTACACCGACGGAAGCGTTAGGGAAACAAACAGTGAAAAGTAGCGAAGAATCCGCAGCAAGCTGGAATATAACGAGCGATTGTAATAGTCGTCCACCGCCTGCAGCAGCGTTACGAACGTTACGGGAACGATCAACACGTCAGGCGTACCGTCGACTAGGATGACGATGCGGCCTTCGATCAATCCGGCCGCGGCGATATCAACCCGTTCCGTAAACTGATGTTGAGGGAACGGCGAGTAGGGATCATCCTCCATAAATTCTTCTATATATCCGGTTTCCAGGAGGCTGTCCATATCAATACGTTTCAGGCGGTTTTCCACCTCCTGAATTAGATCCGGCTTTGCAATGCCCTCCATATAAGCGATATAAATCTCGGTTTCCGTATATCGGCCAAGCCGGAACGATTTTAATTTCAACTTGACGCTTTGGACCTTTCGCCGCAGGAGCGACAAATTGGTCGAAATCGATTCGGTAAACCCTTCCCGCGGCCCCCGCAACGACGTCTCGGTCTGCGGTTCTTCCACCGAGCGTTTATCCCATTTGGCGATCTTCAGCAGCAGTGCCCGGTTGCAATCCTCCAGCAGCAGCAAAGGATAACCTTTAATCAACTGTCTCACGCATTCATGGGCATCGGTGTGCTCCTCAATCGATCCGACGGGCAAAATCCTGTTTTTTATCGATGAAAAATCTAGGGGTTCCGAATCGGTCATCATCATAAGCGGCTTCAGAACGTTGTTGTCGATCTCCAGTCTGTCCGACATGTCTGGAATGTAAACGAGTTGAGCCTCAAGCTCCTTGCCTACTCGGAAGGAGCGAAACACTACATCGTCGGCTTCTCCCAAAATGTTTTTCAGCGATTCGACGTTCCGCTCAAGCGATAGAACAAGCGCCGTATGGGATGAAGAATTTTCATCGGTTGTTTTTGAGAATGAAGACCGTTTATTCATAACGGGTCACCTAGCCTATTCTGTGAAGTCCATTTCTCATGATTGACATCTGTTTTCTCTTCCTGTTATTTTTACCAAAAATAACATTTTAATTTCTTTATTCGTTCATCGGGCAATTTCATTTTCCATTAAATAGCGTGCATTTTGCACATAATTGTGTCATGTTATTTTATGTGCAAAATGCACATTATTTTAAATGAAAGAAGGGTAGTGTTTCAAAATCGGATATGCTTTCGGCCGTTAAAAGCGTTTTTGAAATAGCAGCCGCGGGGAAGATAACAATCTCCACAAAGGAGTTTGCTGCTCATACCTATCCATCAAGGGAAGATTCTCGGATTCGTTTGTCAGAATTGACAACATACGGGAAGGAACTCATTTCAATGATTAACCATACCCGTCAGCGTATCATGCGTGAAGCATTGGAGGATTGGACACCGGAGGAAAAAACAAACTTGTTGAATCATTTAAGGCGATTGTCTGATTCGTTGAACAAGTTCGACTGACTGCGGAACTAGAGTAAAGGGCAGAGAATTTCTGCCCCTCCTCATCAAACCGTACGCGAGGTTTTCCCTCATACGGCTTTCCGATGTTCGTCATTCATGTGCATACAGATTATAAGAGCGTTTTAAGCCCACATTGACTCGCCATGTGCCGGATCTCCCGGACCGTACTTTGCCACCGCGAAAGTTGTCTTTTCTTTGCATACCATTTCGCCAGACGCTGCACGATGTACCAATCCAACTTTGCCATCTTTCGTTGACTGTAGGCCGTATAGTAGTAGTTACGCCAGCCCTGAATCTTCGGGTTTAGCCACTTCACATGTTCCATAAGTGACTTATGCCTCTGGTTAGGCGGGGACAGGCGTTCTTTTACCACTTCCCGGATGCGTTCTTCCGCTTTCCGGCACAGCCATTGCTGCGTTGTGTAGTACACTTTCCCCTGTGAGGTTTCGGCTTTCGTCTTGCGATGATGCATGCCTAGGAAATCAAACCCTTCTTCTCCTGTCCATAGCCCGACGATGCGCGTTTTGGTTGGATGCAGTGTTAGTTCCAGCCGCCCCATGATCGCATGGATAAGTTCATATGCCCGGTCTGCGTCTCTCTTCGTTTTGCATACAACGACGAGGTCGTCCGCATAACGCGTAAGTTCCCCGATTCCACTGCCATGTCGTTCCCACAGGATATCGAAGTAATTCAGATAAATGTTCGCAAGCAGCGGAGAGATTACACCGCCCTGTGGCGTTCCTAAATCTGAGCGCCTGACCTTTCCTTCCTCCATCACTCCCGCGTTCAGCCACTTCCGCACCAACTTCAAGATGCGTCTATCGCTGATTCGCATTTCCACCAGTTTCATCAGCTTCTCTTGGTTAATATTGTCGAAGTAGCCTTGGATGTCGACGTCGACCACCCAATTCCCTTTGCGGTTACATGCTTTTCGGATACGGTCAAGCGCCCCTTTCGCGCTTCGCTTCGGACGGAATCCAAAAGACGATTCCTGAAAATCCGCTTCAAAGATCGGTTCTATGACCCATTTTGCTGCCATCTGTATGACGCGATCCCGGACGGTGGGAATGCCCAGCGGTCTTTGCTTCCCGTCTTTCTTCGGAATGTAGTGCCGGCGAACAGGCTGTGGGTGATACTTGCCTTCCTTCAGGCATCTTTGGCACTCTTGCAAGAAGCGTGCTTCTCCCTGCTTCTCGATATCCGATAGTGTTTCTCCATCGATTCCGGCCGACCCTTTGTTGGCTCGCACCCTCCGCCAAGCCTCCTCTAAGATGTCCATGCGATAGACCTTGTCGTACAGTGCGTGGAATCTTCGCTTCTTATTTTCCTTGGCCGCATGACCTAGTTTTTCCTGGAGTTGTTGAACGTTTTCCTTTGGTGTCGTTAGCCGTTTGGCATTCACTGACTCGTACCTCCTAAAAAAAACATGAACAAAGCAGGGCTCCTTCCCTCCCGCAGGTTGTGTTGTCCTACGGTTCCTCGGTAGTATGAGCCCCTCGGACTCCCTTCCTGCAGACGATTCACTTCACCTTCCGGGCTTATAGAACGTCTCTTTACGGTCTCAAAAAAAAAATTTGAAATTCCATGCAGGGGAGGGTCTCCCCAGTTCACTGCATCTTCTTTCCGGACATGCCGCTCCCCTTACGCCGGAGGATTCTTCGTTGCTGCTCCAAGTTCCAGGCAACTTCCATGGCCTTCGTCCAATCTTACGAGACTCGGCTTCCTCTTGCCCCTCTTGCGAGGCCTTTTTGACGACGCGGCAGGATTCACTTGATGTTACGGCCTGATCGGTTGCTCGCCCCGTCTCTGACGGGTACTTTTGTCGATGCGCTTCTACACACAGATTTCGCTGTATGCAGGCATCCTAGCTACACGGGGGCTTGGCCCCTCCCGTGACCGGACTTTCACCGGCTAGAAGATGCGTGCTTGGCTGGGCACGCTAAGAAGAAAAAAGGACAGCCCCGGTAAGCCGGAACTGCCCTAAAACTGCGCATCGTCATTTCTGCGCAGTTTCGTGTTTTTTTATAAAACGGGTATTTTGAAATTCTCTTAAGGGTTTAAAACTTGCATCAAACGATAAGGCATCCGATCATCTTGACGGTCAAAAACCTTCCGCTCGATTATTTTGCTATAGACGAAGAAGCTGCTTTCATTCTCAATTTGGCAAGGGTCTCCCCATGAAATCCCTTCGCAATGAGCCAGACTGCCAAGCTCATCTCGTAAACGCCTACAGGCAGCGCCATCAGTCCTTTTACCGCCGAATAGGGCCCGATGATCCCGAACATTTGCAGCAAACCAGCTATAAAAACCATTACCGCCGTTACCATTCCGAAGATCGCGAGCGGTCTAGGCACATAGCCCGTTCGATAAAGCAAATAACTATACAGACTTGTATTGACGCCCAACATGAGATTTGGACCCAACATCGCCGTCCAGCGGTAAATCGCTTGCAGCAGCAGCCCCATTGGTTCAATATTGGTTTTACTGGCGAGGTCAGCCGTATCATAATACGAACTAAGTTGTAACAAGCCCAATATACTTACGAGACCGATCGCAATAAAAACGGCTTCCATAAAGCGAAAACAAAGGTACCCTAATGCAAGATGCTCATTCCAATGCCGAACGTATGGAAACAGCATCACTGCTGTACCAACAGCCGTCACCACAAGCAAAAGGTCATTGCATACGCCGATTAAGATCTTCGTTTCCGATCCGTTTGCCACGGCCGTCTGCCATGATTCAGACAAAACCGGCCCATACAAAACAACCGCTATAATGGATGTCACTGCAGCAAGGATATAAAAAATCCCCAGTATTATGGCATTTCTTCGGTCTTGCTTCATCTTTTTTTCCTCCTAAGGATCATAATGTTATTGCTGATGGACGTATTGAACACTTAGAATAACAATGACCTGCAAACACTTGGTATCCGGAGGTATTATGAACCATAACCAAATCGTCGAACGTGCCTTGATCCATATCGAGGACCATTTACAGCAGCCCTTAACCGTGGAATCCGTCGCCAATGCCTTTAACATGTCCAAATACTATTTTCATCGGCTGTTCTCCGCTATGATGGGTTGTTCGTTAAACCAATACATCCTTTCCAGAAGATTGAACGCATCCTTAGCCTTAATTCAAATCCAAAACAGTTCTCTAACCGATATTGCTTATCATCTGGGCTTCGGTACGCAAGCCTCCTTCACTCGTGCTTTCAAACGACAATACGGTGTTGCTCCAAGCTCTTTAAAAACAGGGATGGCCACCATTTCTCCGGTTCCCGTACCTACAGTCGTGAATAGACCTGTAAAAAACATTAACGGCGATATCGTCACGGATTTCACCCTGACCGACTTCAAGGAAACCCGAATCAGCGGGATCGCCTTTGAAGTGGATTTAGCCCATGATGATTATAAGGAGAAAATCCGCGCACATTCAGAAATGCTGCTGAGTCAGATTGATGAAACCATAAGTGGCCCCTGTTATGTCATCTATTCAAACTGTCAGCCGGATTCACCTCGGTTCAAGGTTCTATTCGGAATCCCAAGCAACATTGAAATTGATAAACCTTATTATTTCACCGTTGATGTGCCACGGATTTTTTGTGCCAGATTCAACTATCGCGGCGATCTGCTGGACATTGGGGATGTACTGAAAAGCGACTATGCCAGATTTTTGAAAATCTCCAGGCAAGAAACGGCAGAAACGGAAATTGAACTCATTCAAGCTTTTGATGACGTCCACCATCTGGATTCGAACTACCATATCTATGCACCAATCAAGAAACTTCCTACCGATTCCGATGTGTAAGATCGCGGCCCACCTCTCATTTTTGTCTGCTCCTTCCTGTTTCCGAATTTGATCATTGCTTTCTTGCTAATAAAATAACATAACGGGTTTCGCCGGACTTTCCACATCTTGCTGTAATTCGGAACAAAAAAATGCACCTCTCCGATGCATTTCGTGATAAATGCTCAAAAAGCCGCAAATATGCGGCTTTTATAAATGATGTCCTTGCTATTTCATTTCCTTGATTTTTGTCAGATCCCCGCTGCATAACGTTTCAAGATGATTAAAAATTTTACGGACAGGCCAATTCCACCATTGAATGGCAAGAAGATAATCGATAAGTTCGTCATCGAATCTTTTCTTTATGATTTTGCATGGATTCCCGCCTGCAATATGATAAGGAGGAACATCTTTTACGACGACGGAATTGGCTGCAATAATGGCGCCATCGCCAATATGCACGCCGGGCATCACGGTGACATTTTGACCGATCCACACATCATTTCCAACTACGGTGTCCCCTTTTAGGGGCAAATCCGCCAATGTTGGAGTTGCTTTCTCCCAACCATGACCCATAATGTTAAATGGATAGGTCGTGACGCTGCACATTCTATGGTTTGCACCGTTCATTACAAACTCAATACCCTTTGCAATTGCACAAAATTTTCCGATAATCAGCTTATCTCCAATAAATTCATAATGATGTGTGACACGCTCTTCGAACTTTTCGGCACCGTTTATGTCGTCATAATATGTATAGTCACCGACAATAATATTGGGGCGCGTTATAACGTTTTTAATATAGCATATACTTTTCATAGCTTCGTTCGGGTAGATTGCATTAGGATCAGGTCCATATTCCATCTAAAATCCCTCCTTCATGTTATATAACATATGTCGGACAATTGACGTGTCAAAAGTTACGCCTTGTCCGAAGCCGATTCATCTCATGACTGAATTCACGAGTGTTCTCGGTTAATCCATAAAATGATTTCGATTATTTTATTATAGCTTGATTCTGTATCCAAAATAGACTTTTTTTGCTTTCCTCCCTTCCCTTTGTGTGTTCCTCAGAGTTCATTCCGAGATTTTTTGGAGCCGCCGTAATACTCCCCAACAAGAAGAACAGGTCCGCACCATGACGGCATAGGGGACCTGTTCACGCTGTATTTGTTTAGAAACAGGTATACCATAAAATGACGGATGAAGGGAATCTTCCAAACGAATACGTCGGAAATACGAAACCCTGTGTAAAACCAAATGGGTTGGTAGAAGTGACATACATAAGGAAAACGTTAAAGGTACGAGTAACAATTAGCGTCCATCGGTTCTGACAGCCTGCAGCTAATGTGGTGATGCCTTGGGTCGGATACTGGGATACAAAGCTTTGCACTTGAGCCGGGGACTGCGCTAGCTGCTGAAACGCACCGAGCAATTGAGGCGGTGGCGGCGTAACGCCTGGAGGCAATCCCGCTCCCGGTACTCCTCCCGGCGCCGGAATTCCAGGCATGGGCACGCCACCTGGCACCGGAATTCCAGGCGTGGGGATACCTGGCGGAAAAGGCAAAAACGGACCGAGTGCTCTATTGGTATTCATGGACCTCTTCCTTCCTGATTAGGATCAATATATATTGTTACGCTACAGTATGCTTAGGCGAATGCACATGTTCATCGAACCCATAAATAATGAGCGGGTAACCGATTATCCAATTGACCGGATAAACACGAACCGGCTAATCCGAAATTATGAACCCCATCCCGAAATTCCAATACTTACATATTTTAGTGATTGGGGTTATAATCCCTTTGTAACCGCATTCATTAAATTTCAGACAACCCAATACCTCCGCCGGAACAAAGGGGTGATGCCATTCCCAACCCAATTGCGAAGCTGATTTTATCCCCATTTTAAAGGAGGAAAATTTGAACATGCGAAAGGGAATGCCTTACCTGTTGATCCTGTCGTTGCTGCTGACCTTTTGTGCCTTCTTCGGAACGAAGGCCGAAGCTGCAGACTATACGCGGGGCGTCGAATTATCCGGAAGCGTAGCCACCGTATGGTTCAAATCCGCCGTCAACACTAGTTGGGTCGATGTACATTATCAAGTGAACGGAGGAGTTCAGCAAAATTTCAGAATGGCTTACAACGCCGGCAATTTCCGATATGAACAGGCCATCTCCAACATTGCCGCAGGCTCCGTGATTACGTATTCATTTACCTACAATAATGGAAACCCGGCCTACGACACCGAAGTCTTTACTTATACCGCGGGCTCCACGCCACCCACCTCATCCGGCTCTATTTATGACATTCTTCCATCCTCGATCCCCGTGCCGCCAAACGGCGCCGTCTCGGTGAAGCTCATGAACGGCACCAACGGCGCTTACACCGATCAACAAATATACTGGGGCGTTCTCGGCATTAATCCCGCCAACAATCAGTGGAGCTATTTGGACCTCAACGGCAATCTGCTCCCCATCTCGGGCGCCTTGAATGATGCGCCGGGCCATCTAACCAAAAACGGCAATAATTACGCCAACATTTACCATAAGATCAGCGACGCTTCCTGGGTCACCTTGCCAAAGATCACGGCAGGCCGTATGTTCCTTAGCGTCGGTACTCCACTGTACATCAAAACCTACAATGATGGATTCGCCGGCCCCGATCTGAACAATCCGACCGATCCGAACCGCGACATCTATTTCGATTTCGTCGAATTCACGATCGACGCGGCTGGATATCACGGCAATACGACACGCGTCGATGTATTCGGTTTCCCCATCCAGCATCGACTGGTCAACAAATCCGGATCCTTCGATAAAACCACGGGTGAGCTCGAATCCGAAACCCGAAGCGGCCTCTTCGCCAAATTCCAAGCCGAAGTTCCTGCCGCTTTCAAATCGCTGGCCACGATTCAAGCGCCTTATCGCATCGTCGCGCCAAGTCACGGTTCTTTCGCCCAGGGTGGCGCAAATGCCAACTATTTCGGCGGGTACGCTCCATACAGTACGCAGGATATTTTCCGGTGCGACGGCGCTTTAACGGATGCGGCCACTTGTGCAGCCATTAATCGTCATGTATATACGACTAACGACTGGAATAACGTTTCGAATTACTATCAAGCCGCGCCGGCCAATTATTACGCAAAATTTTGGCATGATCACAGTATAAACCGCTTGGCCTACGGGTTTCCTTATGACGATGTCAACGGCCAATCCTCTTATCTTGAAGTAAGCGATCCGAAAGGCCTGATTGTTCGCATAGGCTGGTAAATCTTCTGACGCGGAGCACGGAAGATTCTCCATCCCTTCTGTATTTTTCAACATTCGCCAAATGCCCTCGTGTAAAAGAACCTTCCAGTCAAATGGGAGGTTCTTTCGTCATTTCATGAGCTAGCACGACCGTTAGCGCAACAACTGCTTGTAACGGCAAGTATTTAACGGAAATTTTCCGGTTTTATATCTGGAAGTCTTGACTTTCCTGTTATGGTAAGGTTTATGCTTTACCTAAGGATTTCCGGCCGGAATACCTCGCGAAAGGGTGTCTTTGTTTGAAAATCGGAGAGTTCGCGGAATTAAATCACGTGACTACAAAAATGCTCCGACACTATGACGAGATCGGATTGCTTAAGCCAGCGGCAATTGATTCCGAAACAGGTTACCGATCCTATACGTCAGAGCGATCGCATCTTTTGAATTGGATCATGATTCTGAAAAAATTGGAATTTTCCCTGAGAGAAATCAAGGAGCTCTTAAGCGGACCCATGGAAAGTACAAGCTTCGTTCACCAATTGATACGCAAACGCATCGAGATTTCCGCTGCATTAAATGAACAAATCCACAGGAAAATGGCTATTGATCGTCTCATATCAATCATTACACTATTTCAATGTACCCTTCCGTTCCATTCACGCGAATTCGCTGTCCGTCTTTGATCAGCTTGGTCGCATGATCCACCCCGACAACTGCAGGTAAGCCATATTCTCGCGCGATGACCGCTCCATGGGTCATCAGGCCGCCGACTTCCGTGACCAATCCTTTAATGGATACAAATAAAGGTGTCCAGCTTGGATCCGTAAAAGCGGTGACCAAGATATCTCCCTCCTCCAGATCGGCATCTTCCATGTTTAGGACGACACGCGCTCGTCCCTCGATCACTCCGGAAGAAACAGGCAGACCTAAAATCGCATCGGCTGGGAGATTTCCCCGTTTATACGCACCTGTAACGATTTCACCATCAGACGTCATGACACGCGGCGGGGTCAGTTTTTCATAGATTTTGTACTCGTCTTTGCGTTTGCCGATGATCCGATCATCCAGTGTATTGGTGCGAACGGCTTCGTGAAGCTCTTCAAAGGTAAGGTAATATATATCTTCGATATCATGAATCACGCCTGCTTCTACGAGTCGTTCAGCTTCTTTCAGTATAGCCTGCTTATAAACGAAGTAACGGCAAATATAACCGTATTTGGGATACTCTCTATATCCGATGAAATTCCGGATAAGGTCGATCATGCGTTTGGTTTCTTTAGCCTTTAGATCGCCATCCGGCAATTGCTTCAATCGAACTAACAATTCTTGTTCTTTGGCCAAAGCTTCCTGACGCCCTTGCTCAAATCTCCTTTGGCTTTCTTGAGGCTCAAAGTTTTTGATGTTGCTCAGGATCAACGGGACAAGCGTAGTCGGTTGTTCGCTCCAGCGGGGACGGGTAATGTCGATTTCTCCAGCGCATCGCATGCCGTATTTCTCCAGATAAGCATCGATCGCTTCTTTGGTTTCCTGCCCGCCTTCAAACTGAGCCAATTCATCCAAAAATCGATCATCTTTTGTATGCTGTAAATATGCAATCACTTCCGGATAAGGGCGGATCACATCCGCGACATCCAATAGCGCCAAGCCCATTTCCGAGGTGATATTGTTCGGCACGGATTGAGATAGCGTATCGGCTGCGTTTTTTTCGCCTAACCACTCGTACATGCGTTCATTGATCCATACTGAAGCATTCATCGCAGCCGTAAACACAGCCGTACTTTGCGGATTAAATAAAATCCTCTTTAATTCCTGGATGTCTTCGAGGATGAAATCGAACAACTCCGCTCCGGATTTCGTTTGGATGTTTTGTTTTAAAGCTTGTATGGAGGCTTGACTCTGCTGGATCAAATCAGAAACGATGGTCGGATCGTTCTCGAAGGCTGCCGGCTTATCTGTATTAATTTTAGCGGGAGTCGGTGCCGTTTGATCATTCGGTGACAATTTAATAAAATCCCGCTCGATGATGGTCTTAAGTGCACCTTCTATCAACGGATCGGATGCCATGTTATTTAATAAAGTTTCCCGTCCGACAGGTGTAGCCAGCCAATGTGCAACATCAACAAACAACCTTCCACCGGCTTTACGCATAGGTGCTGGAGTAATCAGCAGGTAAAAGGACAATCCCAACGGCTTTATCGGATCCGTCATCATTTGTTGATGACCGACAGACAGATAGACGTGATTATTCGGATCATTTGCTTCAGGGATCGGGTATAACGTCGTGATCGGCCGGCTCTGAACAATATAAAACGTATCATCAGCCAAACACCATTCGATGTCTTGCGGCTGGCCGAAATAAGCTTCGATCTGTCTTCCGATCCGTTCCAGCTGCACAATTTGTTGATCGGTTAAGGTCTGGGCCTTTTGCAGATCCGGATCGACCTGCCGGGTTTCGGTTCCGCCTTCTTTTCGTCCATAGATCGCCAATGTTTTGGCTGCTATCCTTTGGTCGACGATTTCCCCGTCTTGTACTTTGTAATGATCGGCGGATACCAAGCCGGAGACCAGCGCTTCCCCTAGTCCAAAACCGGCATCGATGGACAGCTGCTTCCGGTTTCCGCTTATTGGATCAGCGGTGAACAATATCCCCGAAGCCTGCGGAAATACCATCTTTTGAATGATGACGGATAAATAAACTTGACTATGATCAAATCCATTTTGCATACGGTAGATAACAGCGCGATCCGTAAAAAGGGAAGCCCAACATTTGCTGATATGCTGCAGAATGGCATCGACGCCGATGATATTTAAATAAGTATCCTGCTGACCCGCAAAAGAGGCGTGCGGCAAATCTTCGGCAGTCGCACTCGAACGCACGGCGTAAGCGTGCTCCTCACCGAACCGGGAGAGATAGCGAGTCACAGCCTCCGCGACAGCGGAAGGAATTTCTGCTTCCATAATGGCCTGCCTGATCTTCTTACTGATGTCACCAATTTGGTCTCGATCATCTGCGTTTAGCATGATTAGTCGATGGAGCAAAGCATGATATGTTTCGTTTTGTCCGATGGCTTTTTGATATCCCGCTGTTGTAATACAAAATCCTTCGGGGACCTGTATTCCTTCAATCTTAGACAATTCCCCTAAATGGAGCCCTTTTCCGCCAACGAGATAAAGCTGCGATTTTTCGATTTCCTGAAACCCAATAACCATGGAACTCATTCGACCATCTCCCTAACCATTAGATTGAGAAAAAAACATTTGACAAAAATTTAACCGGCATGTTATACTTAAAATGTAAGATAAGATACTTATGACTTTATGACATGAGTCAGTCGTGATCTGATTATATCATCACGTCTTTTTTTGTGCAATAAGAAAGAACCTGGGGTTTTTGTCCAGGTTCTTTTTTGGTTTCTTGATTTTGTCGTTGACTGCTTTCTACATTACGGTGAGTCAAGCTTCGGCGATTCCCATGCCCCTCTTCCTGTCTTTTACTGCATAGGATTCAAGTTTTTGTCCTCAGTGTTCGGACAGGAACTTGGTTCATATTCATATAACGAAATAAGCCGCTAAAATAGCGACTTTTAACGGGTAATGATCTTCCCTTATATTTTCTTATAGTCGCTATTCATGATCCCTTTCACGAGCCTCGGCCATTCCGGATTTGCAGGGCAATATTTTTTCGCGACTTTCTCTACGGTGGTATAACCCTTATTCACGTAGTTCTTCGAGATGAGTTGGCCGAATTTCTCCACGCAATCTTCCTTCGATTTAAAATAAAACGCTTTATTGTTCGAACCTCCTGTCGCGTTCAGTCCGAACAAATTGTTCTTCCTCGTCGCAAGCTTGCTTCTCCCATTGCCGCTCTCGAGCTTCATGACCGCAATTGTGAAATAGGCATTAATATCGTACTTTTCTTCGATTTCGAGCACCGCTTCTTCGAGACCATGTCCCGCAAGCCCCGTTCCGCGAAGCAATTCCTTAATGTGCTGTGCCTCCAATCCCGAATCCGAACGAATCGATGACGACGGTGCCGAAGGTTTGGCAGAGGATCGCTTCGCAGCAGACTTGGCCGAAGTTTTCGGAATCGTTTGAGCAGGGCGTTTCGTCGTAGTCACGGGATCGGGTAACAGTGATGACGTCTGCCCTTCCATTTTTTTCGCATAACCGCTATGTACGTATCCACCATCCTTAAGCTTAAGCCATCCATTTCCCGTCACACCGACGATTTGCAGCTTGTCGCCTTGCTCTTGCACCGCGAGAATCCGGGATTTCGCAGTCGGCCCGCTTCGAACATTCAGATAGGATGCAGTCACTTTATACGTGTGCGGTTGTTCCGTCCCGGATAAGTTCACGGATTTTCGCATATGCAATTTTTCAGAACGCAAAGCCTCGGCCTGCATGATTCGAGAGGATGAAAGGGTTTGCGGAACCGTGGGAGAATAAACAGGGGACAACTCGTTTGAGGTAATAACGAGCGGACTCGATTTTTGAACAAACGTCGCCAATCTATCGGGTTTCTGCCCATCAGCGACCAGACTCGGTAAAAAATCCATACCGGTGGTAAGTAACACACTAAGACAAATCACATATACGAACAATTTTTGCTTGAATATTTTACGCATGAACACACCTCTTCCCAGTAAAGTGATGAAGTTCCTCGTAACGATAAAGGTTTGAATTGTACTCCACTCCATAAACGGAGTGTGTCCGGCTGATTGTGCTTCCTTGACAGAGATGCTTCCTCGTATTTTCTTTTCCAACTTTCGTCCGGACCTGGCACCGAGTATCCCGTTTTTTTTAAGATCCATTTTGTCCTACAATATGTAACAAAACTGAAACTTATTCATCACGGTCTTTAAGATGCGTTTCAACTGGCACTCCGTTCCTCGTAGAGATCCTTTGTGCTCACTTCACTTGAATCAGATCCCGAACCCTCAAACCTCGCAAGAAAAAAAGGAACAGGCCCCTTTGGCCTGCTCCATGAATCAATAGATAAGATTGTCAAAACGTTTTATTTTTCATTCATAATATGTAGTCACTGAATTTCGAACAACCCTCTGCCAATCAAATTGGCGGTCACCGGTTTTCTTCCGATCTCCCTTGCCCATACGGACAATTGACCGATGTGATGAATCTCGTGGGCGATTAAGTGCCGCATCACTTCCCCGTATTTATGGGGTTCCCGTTCCCCTGAATCGGTGATGTCGATCATCATTCGGTCTTCCAGGCTGTCGTTCCAAGCATAGACGAATGGAGCGAGCTCCGCGTGGCAAGAGGCGGAAAAAGCTTTTACTCGCTGCACACTAGCCACTTCCTCAAACGGAGGGATATGAATCGTTTTTTCTTGTATACCACCGCATATCCATCCGTATTCAACGGCAACAATGTGATACAGCGTGGGAAGGATAGAACCTATGCCGCCGGTGCGTTTTTTAAGCAGCTCTGCCTCGCTCACCGAATCGCACCAGTCGAACCACTCGTCCCG
This sequence comes from Paenibacillus sp. USDA918EY, assembly GCF_009870825.1. Taxonomy (GTDB): domain Bacteria; phylum Bacillota; class Bacilli; order Paenibacillales; family Paenibacillaceae; genus Paenibacillus_AQ; species Paenibacillus_AQ albilobatus. Next base: position 17,637 of record NZ_WTWY01000012.1, read on the forward strand.
AACTTGCCAGTTATACTCGAATAGCTTCAACATTTTTGCAGCCTCCCGTGAAGGTTTAACAACAACCCCAGAGCATTTTAATAATCTAATAGACGACCGTGATCGTTCCATTGACCATACAGTTTGTTTTCTTTCGTGTTCGTTATGAATTTGTCTAATCTGCTCTTAAATAACTCCGGTTGATTTTTAATGCTTTGGATCGTGTCGATCCGAACTCTTTTATAGAGATCCGGAAACGCCAAAAAATTCTCATATACTTGCTTATCTTCTTTTAACCTTTGCTCTATCCCCTTATCTATTTTAACAGAATTTAGATCCATATCAGGAAGAACCCTTCTTCCCTCGCCCCTCATCAACCCCAACTTTTCAAGTCGGCGGACACGTTCTTTATTTAATTCCGTCCATGAACTTTTTTTACTTCTGGGAGACAGTCTCTGCGCCAGATCCGTTTCCGAAATTTTCTTTTTGACTCCATCGATCCAACCAAAACACAACGCTTCCTCGACCGCGTCCAAATAATACAGCATATCCGGGGTAGGCTTCATACTAACCAAGACCCAGCAGAACTTTTCAATCTGGCCATTTTCCTGCAGCCAACTCCTCAAGTCTTCTCTCGATCGTACTGGAATTAAATTTTCGATTTCCATCATTAAAATCCATGTTCCTTTCTAAATGAATTTCATTCCCCATATTAGCCAGCCCTGATTATTTTCGTTATTGCCTCCCTAACGTTCGTTTATGTTTGCTTTCTCGACCGTTGATTTGGCAATTGCTATTTTTATCATGATCAGCAGAAAGGCAATCATCAAAAGCATTATACCGCTCCAGATAAGCCGATGCGCGTCCAGCCGAGAAATAAACCAGCCGCCGATCAATGTCCCCACCGTAATGCCGACATTCGAAAAGGAAACAAATAAACTGTTCCCGAATTCGGGAGCTTCTTTTGCATCCGTCATCAACAAGCCTTGACTTAGAATAAGCCCTCCGGAATGCACGGCTCCCCAAACCAATACGATGACCGCCATCGGCAAAAAATAAGCACCAAAATAATAAGCGCACAAGTAAATGACCGCATATACGAGAGGAAACAAGATGACCGTTTTTGTCATGCTTTTGTTCAGAAAGAACCCGAACATAAAGTTCCCGACAATCATGGTGACGCCAAAGACCATCAACATCACGCTAATCCATGTGCCGTTCATATGGGTGACTTCTCCAAGATATTCGGCAAAGTAGCTATACACCGAACTCATGGCTGTAAAGATCGTCACGACGATCAAGATCGTTAACCACAATTGGGGTTTGCGCAATATGCCGAGCTGCTTGCCGAAAGACATTCTTTCCTTAACAGGCATCGAAGGAAGCCAGAGAAGTATGCCTATAAAAGCAATCACGCTCACAACAGCTCCAAACAGGAATGCAGCTCCGAGTGAAATTTTTGCGGCAAGATAGGTTGTAATCGGCACACCAAAAGCAAATCCGGCGGTTACTCCGGCCAATACTTGGGTGACCGCTTTGCCGCTCCTTTCGGGAGAAACAAGGCTGGCGGCGGTCGCAACCGCAATCGAGAAAAAGATAGGATGGAAAAAAGCAGGAACAATCCGGAAAGCCAGCATCACTTCGAACCTGGTAGTATAGGCATACACAATATTAGAGACGGCAAACATAAGGATAGCGGTTAGTAAAATCACTTTTCGATTGACGCCGGAAGCGAGTAATGCCAGGAATGGACCTGAAATGGCGACAATAAAAGCAAATACGCTTACAAGGTACCCGGCTTGTGAAGACGTTATTCCAAATTTTTGAGCGACTTGGGGAAGAACGCCGATCATGCCCATTTCGGTTGTAATGATGCCAAAGATACCTAAAGCCAGAAAAAAGATAAGCGAAGAACGAATGTTTTTCATAAATAGCGCCTCCATGGGTTTGCGTCATACTAATAAAAAAATGGCCTTCAGTTGCAAGACCATTTTTGAGAGTGATTTACGGATTGTTAGAGATGACGTTATCAAGAAACTTGTCTGCGTCACCATTAAACTTCCAGGAGACTCCGTACTTATCAACCAACATTCCAAAGCACGAAGACCAAGGCGTATTCGATAACGGCATGATCACATAACCGCCTTCAGACAAATTGGAAAAGTAATTTTCCAGCGTCTGTTTATCATCATTAACGATACTAATCAGTATATTGTTGCCTTTAACCAACTCGCCAGTTACATTTTTCATCGACGGCAAAATATCCGACATCATGATTTTCCCGCCTGCAAATTCGATTGAAGACTCCATGATCATGTTCAGTTCGTTTTCCGGCAACGGGTAATTTGGATCTTGCGGGAAATCCTTAAATTTAACCTTTTTTACTTCAATGGCGTTTAAAGCCTCCGCATAAAATTCAATCGCTTGTTCTGCATTCCCATCAAAGTTTAAATAAACAATCGCTGGCATAAAGTAAAACCTCCTTCTTGGTATAAATGTAGTATAATGATCAAAAGGTGACAGCTGTATGTCACCGTTTATAAATAAGTGCAAAAAAAGAAGGAGAACCTATGGAAAAGGTTGAGAGATTAATATCCATCATCATGATCTTGCTGAAAAAGGATGTTGTTTCAACCAAAGAATTCGCACAATTGTTTAACGTTTCCAAAAGAACGATTCTTCGTGACATGGAAACGCTGAGTTTATCCAACATCCCCATCTATGCGGTCAACGGAGTTAACGGCGGCTACGGTATTATGGATGAATACAAGGTTGATAAACGCCTTTTAAGCAGCGCCGACCTGGAGAATATATTAACTGCGCTCGGCGGATTGGAACAAATTCTCATCAGCGAAGAAGTTGAAGTGACGATAAAAAAAATAGAAGCCATGGTTAGCCCATTGACTCCGAAAGGTTCGATCCAATTGTCGTTTTATGATTGGGAGGGTCGGTCGGAAATTCGCCAAACCTTGAAGAAGTGTCAAGAAGCAATATTAGCGAGAAGGTTCATTTCATTTGATTATATCGATAAAAATGGCGTAATTACGAACAGAATGGTCGAGCCGTATCAGCTTCATTTTAGCGAAACGAGTTGGTATCTAAAAGGTTTCTGTTTGCATCGTATGAGATACAGAACGTTTAAATTGTCCCGGATGGATCATCTTCAGTTGGATGAAAAAACATTCAGCCCTAGAGATGATTCGTTAGAACAAGAGCAAGATGCGAGTTATCAACCGGAGCTGGTCGCTGTAAAAGCGTTGATTTCGCCTAACATCAAAGATCATTTCATTGAAAGATACGGCCGTAAGAGTATCGAAAACTATAATTCCGAATTTTTCCTGGCAACGATCCATGTGCCTCAAAACAGCATTGGATTTCAATTTTTAGCGGGTTTCGGTACAAATTTAAAAATCGTAGCGCCGAGAACATATGTTGAAGACTTTCGAAATTATTTAAATCAAATGATGGAAAAGTACATCTAAAAGCCGGCATTTAAAAATCCCCTTACAGCACCAGGTATTATTTCGCCTCGTACCATAAGAGGATCTTAACACGGATTGAAGCAGTCTAGTCATAATTCATGATCGATTCACTGGAATGAGGGTATTCCAAAGAAGCTGCCATCGACGCGGGATATAATACGATCCCTACTACCCTAAGAAAGCGATGGAGCGTTTTACTTTCTTTGCAAAAGCAATGGGGTTGTCGATCGATTCCCAGTGAATGTACATTAGACGAGGTTCCTCAAACAGCCAGTGATTATGAACGGCGGTTACTTTAATGCCGTTTTTACGGAGGTTTGTCAGCAATTGATTTACCTGGTTTTGAAAGAGAGCCGTTTCCCCTAAGCAGAGCGCGCGTCCCGAACTGTCCAATGATTCAAACGAGAACAGTTGATAGCGGATCAATGGGGATGTCGAACGTCTTCCTAAAACAGACGCTCTTATCTTTCTATTTCTGGTAACAAAACAAACCGGACCTTTTGTAATGGAATGCTCTGTTCCACCTAATATAGTTGAAAATTCATTACATATTTTTCTAAAGCGGGCACTTGCTTTCACTGGTTGAGACATGCAGTATCATCCTTTCATTAAATGATCGATACACCTTCAATTCGGGCCGCATTAACCTAAGAACGCTATGGATTCTTTGGTTCTTTTTGCAAACACAATAGGATTCATCTTGGCTTCCCAGTGCATGTACATCAACCGTGGGTTTTCGTTCAGCCAGTGATTGTGGACCGCAGTCACTTTTATCCCGCGTTTACGGAGATTCGACATCAATCGATTGACTTGATTTTGGTGTACGGCAGTCTCACCCAAACAAAGCGCGCGTCCCGACTTATCCAGAGATTCAAACGAAAACATTTGCATTTGAACCAATGGGGATCGCGTTCTTCTTCCCAAGATGGTTTCTCTGAGGTTCGTCATCCGCGTGACAAAACAAACCGGACCTTGATCGACTTCCGATTCGCCTCCTAATATTTTTCCGAATTGAGTACAAAGCTTTTGGAATTGCGGGCTTACTTTCACTTGTTTCGCCATATGAATCCTCCCTTTCATCATGCTCGGTTCATTCTATGACGAAAGATATGAAAGGACTTGGATGGCTGTTCGTATTTTAAAAACTAATTGCAAGATGGCCTAGGCGGAATGAGGTCTTAAACAATACGATTTTTTTATAAAACATAGGGCGGCAAGAAGCCTCTTTCTTCTGACACGAATATTTGAAAATAAAAAAACATCCCATTTCTCCGGCGAGAGTGGGATGTTTATAGTTTATTCTAGCGGACGTTTGCCGCCCGATTCATCTGCCGCGATGTTCGGAAGTTGTTTGATCGCTTATGGGAACAGCCTTGCCGACCCTAAAAGCGTAAAAGCTAATCACAACGATACCTAAGAAAACGATGCCGATCAAAAGGGAGATGCGCGTCTCATCGTTTAACCACATTCCAACCAGGACCATCAGCAAAAAGGCGATGGTTACATAGTTGGTCAGCGGGGCAAAAGGCATTTTGAACGGATGATTTGCGTCCCCTCTGACTTTTCTGAATTTGATTTGACTGATTAGAATGACAAACCACGGTACCATACCGGGAAGTACGCTGGCGCTGTACACGTGCACAAACAAATTTTTCGGTGCAATATAGCTTAAGATTACGCCAATGCCCAATCCTACGAGTACGCCAATCGTTCCCAGCAGAGGCACGCCGTTGCGGGACAATTTCGTAAAGATTTTCGGCGCCTGTCCATTGACTCCTAATGTATAAAGCATGCGTCCTGCGCTATATATCCCGCTGTTACAACCTGACATGGCAGAGGTGATGACGACAAAGTTGATGAGCCCCGCCGCTGCCGTGATGCCGATTTTCGCAAACGTTGCAACGAACGGACTGCCGACGGCTTGCAATTGATTCCAAGGATAAACCGTTACGATCACAAAAATCGCGCCAATGTAAAAGATCAAAATCCGCCAAATAATGCTTTGCGTCGCGCTCATTAACGTTTTTTGCGGGTTCTTTGCCTCTCCTGCTGTAATTCCGATGAGTTCAACGCCTTGGTAGGCCCCGGCCACCAGCGCGAGGGCAAAGAAAAAGCCCGACCATCCACCGGTGAAAAAGCCTCCATGCTGCCACAGGTTGGAAAATCCGACCGGAGTCCCTCCGTTGCCGATCCCGAAGAAAATAAGGCCAACCCCAGCAACAATCATCAATATGATGGTGACGATTTTAATCATCGCAAACCAAAACTCAAATTCGCCAAATAATTTCACGGAAAATAGATTGGCTGCCCCGAGAATCACCATGGCGACGATTCCCGGAATCCAAGCCGGCAAATCCGGAAACCAATATTTCGTGTACGTCCCAACGGCAATGATCTCCGACATCCCGACAATCACCCATTGAAACCAGTTGCTCCAAGCCGTCATATACCCTGCCAATGGATGAATGTACTTATGGCCGAAGGTTGCAAATGACCCCGTGCTCGGCTCTACGTACTGCATTTCCCCCATGGCGCGCATAATAAAAAAGATAAAAATCCCTACAATGGCATACGCAAGCATCACCGATGGACCCGTCCATTGGATCGTGCTTGCAGAGCCCATAAATAACCCGACACCGATGGTGCCGCCCAAAGCTATCATCTGAATATGACGAGCTCCGAGCCCTCTCTTTAATTCGTTGTTTTTCATGCAGTTTCCCCCTCTGCTGCTCTCTTCGCTGTTCATTGGATAAGTCGCAATGGATTACTTTTTTGGTTTTGTAAGCGCTACTCTAATTGTATTATCTTGTACGCATGAAAACAATCCTCTTCATTTGGAAAACATTCAAGGGGCGTCCGGGTAAATTCAAAACGATTTGGGTTTCACCCGCACGGCTTAAGGGCGGAATATGCATAACCTATCTTGTATACCTTTTAAGACTTCTTCCGGCACTTCCCTAGCCTTGACATCCTCGCCGAGAAAAAGCAGCCAATTTGTTATTTCGGTCAATTCTTCGGAATGATTCACATTAATAAAAGTCTTTAGAACAGCTGTCGTTTGGTAAGGATTCGTATAGGAAATGGAAACTTTGATAGGATGGTATTTTTTGAATTGGGCAATCGCCTTTGGACCAAGTTCAAGGACAAGATTAGTGACTTCATCCTTCATACTTAGCTTTTCTAGAATCTTTTTTTTGCTTAATCTATGTTTCACTGGGTATGGTTTGACATCGGTGAGATTGTCGACAGAAAAAATCCGTCTCCGCTCTTCCTCCAAGTCAAAGCCTTCAATATGCCATAAGCTTTTTTCGCGATAAAGATGCAAAAGATAAATGGAATAGGACTTGATTACCTTCTCTTCTTCGATCGTAATCAATAAATAGCTGTCCACAAGAAGGATTTGGATCAGTTTTTCCAACATGGGATGGGGCAGGTCCGACAAATCAAGCAGGTCGGGATTATTCGGGTTGGTCCCTTCAAACAGCAAAATTTGATTTAAAAGAACAAGGTCATCCTGCTGGTTTTCCGAGATGAGGCCCAGCAATTTTTCAGCCAAAGACTGGCGGCTTTTTAGATAAGGGAGCTGCTGGTTTCTTGTGGCCATAAAAGCAATAAAAAGAGCCTTGATTTCAGTATCGGTAAAACGCACCGTGGGCAGGACGGAGTTGTTCATCACAAAATACCCCCCATCCCTCCCCACTTCTGCGACAAGCGGCATCCCCATGGCTTCAATTTCTCTAATATCCCTAACCGCTGTCGAACGCGAAATGTTAAATTCCCGCATAATTTCAGAAATGGTAAAGTGGGCGCGGTTGTTGATATACCGCATGATGATATTAATCCGTTCAACTTTTTTCATCGGAACCCCCTAAACAGTATCATTTTTTGACATGATTAAAAGCTATTATAAACCCATCAAGTGAAAAGACAAATCATTTGATAAATTCAAAAAAAAAGGAAGGTTTTGAATATGGCAAATTTTACGCTTGAGGAAAAAGACGGCTTTACCGTTTTGGGCATTGGAACGGAGCTTAAAAGCCATTACACGGACTATGCCGGCATAAACAAGGAAAAAGCAGACTTTTGGTCGGCCGTCGAACAAGACGGAAGACTGGACACTTTAAAATCCATCGCCGCAAATGAATACATTTTTGCCGTGAACGAAGCGGTGAATAACAAGATGATGTATTATGCCGGCGTCATGACGGAGGCATCGCTACCCGAAGCATCGAGAATCATTCAATTCCCGAAGGGAGAATACCTCGTGGTTAAAGGGGAAGCGAAGACTTCCGAAGAGTTGAGTAACACGCTTGCCGGCATCGCCTTTGGCCAAGTGCTGCCTGAAGCAAAGGATTTTGCCTATGTCGGCGGGCCAAATGCAACGGTTGAGATGGGGCAGCGAAACGGCGACGTCGTTGGCGAAATGTGGATTCCCGTGGTTAGAAAATAAAGAAATACTGCGGTTACGAACGAACAGCACCTCTCCAACCAATTCGAGGGTGCTGTTCCTTTTTTTCAACGGATTTACGCATGGAATTTTCTGAATTGTTAGCTGCTCGCTCTCGTTATTCATTCGTTAACATGCCTGCAAGTTTATTCAGCGCGTTGGGCTGCAGAATGCGATAGTGACGCCCATCCTTTTGCAAATATCCCTTATCGCAAAACTGCGCAAGCACATATAGCAAATGGCGGTAGGTGACGCCTAAAAAATCACAGACGGTGACGTGCTTCTCCTTATACATCTCTCCATCGGCCGTTTGCAAAATAAAGTCTGCAAGCCGGTTTTCAAGCGGGAAAGAGCGGCTTTGCGCATACTTTGCAGCCATTTGCGTCGATTTGATGCTTAAAAACTTGGCAAGTTCGCGCAGAAACTTCGCGTCCTCCAGCATTTTTGTGCGGCAAGCATGAAAAGGGATCGCAATACAAACGGTTTCGGTAGAAGTTTGAATCCCTTTGGAATAATAAGTCTGATTTAATAATTCCATTTCCCCGATATAATCCATCGGCTGAACGAAGTTTAATAAGGAAACCTTTCCGTTATGATGCGTCACATAAATTTTCGCTTTACCTTCTATGACGTAAAACAAAAAATCCGGCCGCTTGCCTTCCTGAATGATCCATTCATCGCGTTCATATTTATGCACTTCCATAAACTCTTCGATCGGAAAAGAAAATAAATGCCCAATCGAAGCTTCCTCCAAATAACGCTGCCTTTTCTCGCTTCTGTAAATTTCCATAACCCGCTCCAAAAGATGAGATATCTCATATTATTGTACGACTCTCCATGATAAGATGCAAAACATTGGAGGGAATAAAAATGAATTCGCAACGTTGGATGAGCAGACAGTTTTTTAGTTTCTTCATCACTTGGGGGATTTTCCTCCCCTTTTGGACGGGATGGATGATTCATACCAAAGGAATTTCGGTTTCGCAAGCCAGTTTGATTATGAGTTTGGGATTGGTGGCGCGAGGCCTTTCTACCTTATTCATTTTTCCGTTTTTATCAGGCAAATTCAGCAGCAAAACTTTGCGGACCGGGATGTCCATCGGCACCCTGATCGCCATGTTATGTTATATTCCGGCGAATTCTTTTGCCGGCTTGCTTGCAGCCACATTGCTGCTGCATTTGTTTTATCCGGCTTTGATGCCTGCATTGGATAGCGCGGCCGGCATCCTGGTACAAAACAAGCAATTAAAACACTACGGGAAAAGCCGTTCGTGGGGTTCCATCGGCTTTGTCGTTTCCGGCATGATTTTAACCGTCTTCACGGGAGCGCTGGGAGATCAAGTGATTTTATGGGCGCTGCTGCTTGGCATGTTGGTGCTCGTTTGTCTTCATTTCATGCGTGCCCCCGTTATTTTAAGCGAAAAACCGCCGGCAAATCGAAGCAAAAAACTCGGCATGCTGCAATTGTTTCGCGTTAAACACTTCGGCGTCGTGCTGATGATCGTCATATTGCTGCAAGCGGCGCACGCTTCTTATTACAACTACGGGTATATTTATTTGCAGGAAATCCATGCACCCAAATATTTGATCGGCGTCATCATTAACATTGCCGTCATCGCGGAAATCATCTTCTTTCTGATCGCGGACCGGAGCTTTCAACGATTTTCGGTTGGTTCCTTGTTGGCGTTTGCGGCGCTTGGTTCAACCTTGCGTTGGATACTCGTCTTTGCCTTTCCGAACGTGGTCGTCTTCTGTATCTCGCAAGCGTTGCATGCCTGCTCTTTTGCGATGGGGCATTATGCCTTTATGAAATACTTGTTTAAAAATATGCCTCCTGCGCAAATTCCGAATGCTCAAGGCATGTATTCCGCGCTTGCACTGAGCTGGAGCACGGCGATCTTTACGATTTTCGGCGGTTATTTGTACGAAATCGAGCCAAGATACGCTTTTATCGGGATGATTGTTTGTACTATTCCTTCAATGCTGCTTGCCCTCGTTTACCGGAAATTAGACCATCAAGCGGGTGAACAAATGGAGACAAACAAGTGATCAATAAAAAGGTAAAGCAGCGCGATTAAACGAGCATGCCACCGGCCCAAATTTTTAAATGCAGGACGTAAACAACCACCATCAAGGGTATAAAAGGATCTTAAACCAAAAAAGTCGGCTCGTTAATAAACGAATCCGGCTTTTTTGATTTTGATGCAGCTCCATCTTAGCTCAAGGCTCGCGAACCTTCCTCGCGGGATGGCGGACCGAATACCGGTGCCAATCTGGAGGGATGCAGTTTACCGCTTAATCCGAAATATTCACAGAAGTTCATAATCAGCGGGCTCCATTTTTCAGGATCAATGTAATTTTTCTCCCCCGTCATTAACAGCTTTTCATCAATATGCACTCTGGTGACGGCTACCTCGATCGAGACCAGACTGCTGGGTTCACCGAAATCATGTACTTTAATGAGAGAGGCCTCTAACTGAACGGGACATTCCGCCACGCGGGGTGCTTTGACCAAATCGGAAGGCTCCGGGGTGAGTCCGGCCGTGCCGAACTTATCGGATTCGTAGCTGTATCCCCGCTGCATTTTGGTCTCGGGCACAGGATTTGCGCCGGTAAGCAAAGCCAGTTTGTCGACGGCGCCAACAAGATCCGCCGATGGAAGATTCAAGACGCACTCTTGCTCACGGATAAGATTTTGCACCGTTTTCGATTTGCGGCTCATTCCGAGCATGCAAGACTGATTTAACCACCATGCGGAGGACATGGGTGCCAAATTAGCGGAACCGTCTTCGTTTAATGTGCTTATGAGAACGACAGGAGTTCCAAAGTAAAGAATTTTAGGCTCTATAACTTTATGCATTTCAAACGACGCTCCTTCTCTTGAAATGATTTCTTATGGTTCATCATGCGAGATCGGCAACCCGTTGTTGTCTTCAAGAGTATAACACGCATATTTATGCCTGATTGGCTTTCGCGAATATGACCGCAAGATAAAGATATTGTGGAGGACCCATACTTGACGAAATGAAAATTGGGCTAGGCATATTCCGCCTAACCCTTGTGCTAACCCTTCTTGAAATCACGCCATGTACTTTAGAATTTTATGTAGGTCGAGTTTATGATAAAGCTGGTGATCATGATACAAAAAGAAACGACTGCCGTTTAATGGGGCCGTTTCTTTACGGGATTTCTCTAAGCAGGAAAAGGTAAGCTCTTTATTCAGCAGCTTTTTCCGCCGTTTTTACCAGGGTTCATCGGTTTGTTCCCATCGACTTCTGTCAGCTTCTCACCGAATTGATCCAGCCGTCCCGGCGAAGAGGCAGGTCCGTCGTTTTTCGGCTTGTTGTTTCTTCCAGTCATTTGACGTTCACCCCCATACATAACTTGTGCGCCTGACCTTGTTTTCATACCCTGGCGCTGAATCCAGATATCGACAATTCTTCTCTTGGTTATCTTTCTGTCGTTCACAAGCGTAAAGACTCATTCACCATTTACGGATAGCGATCATAAAAGAAACCAGCGCGGCGATGGATGAAAACGTTCTTACATATTTTTTGGTTATGCATCATGTGATTCAATGTTCACGGAAGAGGTTAATGTTGTACAATAAAATCAACCATATATTTCCTGTGTTTTCAATATAAACATACAAATTTTATGGAGGTTTCCGTGTATGAAAAGTTTTTATCCACGAAAAAAGGGATTCGCCTTATTTGCAATCCTTCTTCTCTGTGCGTCCATGTTCATCCCCGCGATAGCCAGTGCAGCCTATTACAACACCTACACCACCGTCGCCACGCTGGGCAATGCAAATGACTGCAACGCCGCTCAGGGATTTGCTGTGGGATCTACCTACGTCTATTCTGTGAAAGTCAACACTGAGAATACTAAGGCAGTCATTTATCGGACCAAAATGAGCGATGGAACCACGACGCTTATGACGAACGGGGATACAGGGAAAACTTTCGCTACCTACCTCGGCCACGCCAATGATGTCGCCCTCAGTACAATCGACGGGAATTATTATATGTTTATCGTCACCATGAACTCCGGCAATATGAGTCTCGTAAAACTGAAGTATGTCGGAACGACATATTATAAAGTCGGCAGCTATGCCATCAAATACGATCATGCGGATAAGGCCATGTCGGGTGTGAAAATTACCGGCAAAGACGCAAACAAGATATACTTTTTATTCAAAACCGGACGGACCTTTTACAAGGGATCGCTCCCCCTGACCGCAAACAGTGGAACCATTGATTTATCCAGCGGCTTCACTTTAAATGTTGAAGATGCACGGGTCAACGGCAGCACCGTGCCTAACATCACGTCATATGCATTCCAAGGTTTCGGTTATTATAACAATACCATTTATGTTCCAATGACATACAAAAACGTCAGCATTGTACTTGTGTATCGAAATATCTCTACCGCTTCAGGCACAATACGCGCAGATGACAATCTATCATTCCGTGTTACGTCCTCTGCCTACCCTGACCTTTTTGAAATCGAGGGCGTTGGGATCGCGGACGGGGATAAACTCTGGTTCAACACCAACCGAAGAACACAACCTGGTGATACGGCTCACGACGGAGTGCACTATTTCAACGATTACAGCGCCTCCGAATAATGGAATATAAAAACCCTTCAATCTCTTGCTGAAAGGGATTGAAGGGTTTTAGATACGGTACATTCGAATTGAAGTTATTCAATTGTGCTTTTTGTGGCTTTATACATATTTTCTACATATTGGTCGATTTCGTCGCGTGACATGCGTAAGCGGTTCGCGGAAGAACCATATCCAATTTCCTTTTGCCCCTCCTCTAATCCTTTGAAAATTCCATCGGTGAAGGCATCCAATGGTTCTCCCTGGACATGCAACCCCGCTCCGCCTAAATTCGTATTCACTGCCGGAGGAGCGACCTCAATGACTTCTACAGACGTTTCGGAAAGTTGGTGTCTTAGGCTCACTGTAAATGAATGAAGCGCCGCTTTGGAAGCCGAGTAGATCGGAGCAATCGCAAACGGCGTAAAAGCCAACCCGGATGTCACGTTAATGATCGTCGCCTCTTCTTTTGTAGCAAAAAATGGAGCGAACAGCATAACGAGATGGAAAGGCGCTTCAATGTTGGTTGTGATTTCTTTTCGGAAATAACTCCAATTCTGCTTCGCATCTGATTTTAATACATTAAATCGTTGTTGGATGCCTGCGTTGTTAACCAGCACATTCACTTCCGGATAGTTTGCCGTTGCCCAGTCAAACAACGCTATGCGTTCGGATTCAATATCCAGATCACAGACACGGGTAATAAGGTTAGGGAATTTTTCTTTCGCTTCTTGGAGTACATGTTCGCGCCGGCCGCAAATAATGACTTTATTCCCGGCCTTGATAAAGCGTTCGGCAAAAGCCAGCCCGATTCCGGAACCGCCTCCGGTAATGAGGATCGTGTTTCCCGAAAGTTTCATGCTAATTCCTCTTTTCGATTATTTTTTCAGTTTGTCTTGCTTCTTTCCTTTTCTCGATACGTTTGATGTAGCGTGTGATTTTAACGTCAATTCCTTTTAAGGCTTCTTGCATTAACGACATTTCAGCTTGTACCGCTTGTTTGTGATTTTTCAACATTTCAAGCCGGAGTTCGGTGGTGTCATCGCCTTCCACGACCCAATCCACATATTGCTTGATATCATTTATTGACATGTGCGTGTTTTTTAAATAAATGATGATCTCGAGGAGCGTCATTTGGTCTTCTGAAAACAACCGCCTCCCCGCTTCATCACGCTCGATTAATGGCAGCAGACCTTTTTTTTCATAATAACGTAACGTTGATTCCGGAATATTGAATTTGGCTGAAGCTTCGCTAATGGAACAATATTTCATCTGGAGGCCTCCATTTTTTTCTTAACGTGTCGACAGGAATATGATACGACTTAAACCATGGTTTAAGTCAACAGAAAAAGAAAAAACCTCTTAATCCGTGAAGTTTACATTTAAAGCCTTTTCAGTCAATTAGGTTTATAGTATGCTTGCCTTATAGCGAAGGGGAGGGAATCTATGATGAAACAACTGATCTTCGGAGATGCCAAACATGAGCTCGCTACTACGCGCCGCGTATTGGAGCGCCTGCCTGATGAACACATGAACTGGAGACCGCACGACAAATCGATGACCTTGGGCGGGTTGGCGACGCACCTGATCAATCTGCTGAACTGGCAAGTCGCAATTTTTCTTTCCGCGGAATTAGATCTTTCGACCGTGCCGTCTCGGCGGGAAGCTTTGGAAAGACGCGAAGACGTGCTGGAGGAGTTCGACGCGAACGTCGTCAAGCTTGAAAAGCTGTTAGACGAATGCGACGAGAATGCGCTCGGCGAGGAATGGACTTTGCGGCATGGCGACCATATCATCCTCCGCCAACCTCGGGCGATCGCGCTTCGCACCTTCGGAATAAGCCACATGGTTCACCATCGGGCACAGCTTGGGGTTTATTACCGGCTTCTTGATATTCCGGTGCCGGGGATGTACGGTCCCTCCGCCGACGAGCAAAGCTAGTAAATTGGGTTGTGCATAAAACTCGCAGGGCAAAAGGCGAATATGCCAATATGCCGCCTTATAGGTGAATAAAACAGGGGCCACTTTTTCAAGACAGAGATCTTGAAGGAGTGGCCCCTTCCGATTAGATCAAAGCACCCTATCACTGTTGATTTGCATCGTTTGGCGCTTTCACGTAAGTTATGGGATAAGCTTGGCTCCCCAGCAAAATTCTTCGGCCCTGGAACTCATCATACAGATTTATGCGAATGGTTCCGCCATATATTTTGCGGAGTTTGTTATTGAAGGACATTTCGTATGATTTACCATTGCCAATCGTCCACTCCGTCCCAAGGGCTAAAGTTTTTTCCATGGATTCTCCATAAGGGTCAATGAGTTCCAACACAAGCTTATGCTCATAAGAACCTGTTTCGTATTCTTCGTTCTTGGATAAGTTGTAATGGATAACTGTATCCAGCGTATCCTTCCCTTCAGTAATGGTACTAACCGCATTTACAATCGACAGATTGTAAGGGAACAAATCCAAGCTGTTTAAATTAGACGGCTTTATTGGTGTGGCGTTAAGGGATAGCCCAACCGTATTGATATATCCGGTTGATGTACCGCCTAGATCTGTCAGCTTACCGTCAGCTACACCTGCGCCAATATAAAGCATAAGCTCTGAAGTATTCACACTTTGCGGAAGCTTGCTCCAGACGGTTACCAAACTTTTACCATTCGGGCCTATGGAATTGGGCGATTGACTCACCTTAGCTTCATAGTATTGATTATCAGATGTTTTGTAATAAGCAACAAGCTGTGCCGGTTTCGATTGCCGGGATTCTCCGTTCACCATCTCCAACTCCGTATATATTACATTCGATCCGCTGTCGCTATAAACGGTTGTCCGTCGTTCGCGAACTTCTGCTTTTTTGCCAGGGATATCAATATGGAAGGAACCGCCTGCATCCACGTTGTTCATCACATTGTTGAGAGCATTCGTATTCAATGAGATGAATGTCGTAACTTCATCACCTGAACTCTCCTGCAGAATAATCCTTAATTGGTTGAAGCTATAGGAATACGGAACGCCCGCAAGCACGTACATCTCTGCCGATTCGTTAGGAGCGAGCGCCGTTAAGCCATTAGGAGCTACGAGGTGCGCCGAGCCGCTGAGGTCGCTCATTCCCGCCTTGACCAGAGCTTTAAGTTTAGGCATCTGAACGGCATGAGACGATGTGTTGCGAATGCTGATTTTGGCTGCCATTTGATCGCCATCTTGCCATGGCAAACGCTGGAAAGAGTCGAGCTTGACCGCGAATGTCCCGTGACTGTTTTCAAACAAGTTTTCTATTCCCAGCTTGCCGCTATTTTCCAAGGAATAAGGGATCATGTAACGTGCTGTCGGGAAAATGACTTTATCGGGCGCCGGTGGCTCGCTCAAGTGCAATTGCAACCTGTCTTGGTTCAGCTTTAACGGCACATCAACGCTGAGATCAAAGATTTTCTCTTCCAGCGGTTTTAAGGTTACGTTGGCAAACGCCTTAGCATCCACCGGAATGCTGTAACCTTCAGCGGTCTTAACGACGAGCTCGTAAGCTGGCAGCGTTACAGATTTATTGCCGAGATTTTTCATTCGAAACTTCAAACTCCATTTCGCGAAATCATTCTCCGGATAAACAGAGGTGCTCTTGAGCTGCGTTTCGACTGCATTCTTGCCGATGAAAATGTTCTTGACAGCGTAAATAGGTACCGCTGAATCCAGTACGGTTACAGCTGGAAGACTAAAGGATTGAATCGGCAGATTCACTTTCAAAGTCGGGTCTTCCTGCGCTAATTGCAGTATCATATTTTCTGTTTTCAAGTAGGAAGGAACCTCTGCCAGATAGTAGATCATTTTTTTCTCCTGCGGCTGCACTGCGTAACTGCTGCTGGCATCATCCAATTTGAGATCAAAAACCGAGCCGCCGGAAGACTTCAGGTATGCTTTATAACCGGGATCACTTAGCGCCTTTGTACCCGAATTCGCCAAACTGATGCCTGCCTTCAAATATACTTTTCCGTTCATTTGAATCTTTTGCAGACTTTCCGCTTTCGCAGTCACAGGTAGATCATCGACCATCATTTTCCGGCTTTGTCCTTCAGGAACGATCGTTGAATAATGAGTTGGAATGGTAAAAACGCCCAGCCTTTTTTGATAATTGGCGCTGCTGAAATCAAAACCGAATATAGATACCTTTACTCCGTTTACTTTGGCGGCCTTGCCGATGTTGACATAATAAGTAACGGTTTGGCTGCTCTTGGCGGGTACTGTTTTTATGGCTGCATCCTTCGTGATAGGTTTTCCTTGTACAACCGTACCGCCCGATGTAGTTACCTGGGAAAAATAATCGATGAGGGCGACATTGCTCCCGGTGCCGTTGTTATAACTCAGCGTATAGATAAGGATGTTACCGCCCGGCTGGGCGAACATGTCGATATTCGTCAGCTTGACGCTGACATGGCTCCTCAAAGCTACGGATCCGAGGCTCTCCAGCGTGAATACTGCTGCCGCCGCTGATTTGTTATTGGATGGAACGCTTGCCTGTGCTGTATGGGCTTCAAGTGCAATAGTCTGACTTATTATCGCTGAGCTGAGCAAAACTGCAGCACAGTTCCTTATTGGCTTGAGCATAACTTGCCCTCCTTGTTGAACATGTATATCGACAATCTTTTCTCAGAAGACAAACCGTGTGTAACGCAAACTGTTTCGAGAGATGTGGAATGTTAAGCCTTTGAAATTTATCTTTTCATGCTCCTCTTAGAAAAAAGCAGCGCACGAAGGTGGGCCGCTTCTTTCGTTTCCGTTTTTCCTATTCGTTTAAATAGGTTGTTACGCGGTTCTGGATCAACTTCGCTACTTCTTCTGCAGACTTCTGCCCATTAAAAAAGGTTGCGGACTCTTCGCCTATAATTGGAACGACTCTGCCATCCACGTTCACATATCGATACGCACTATGAACGAATTGTTTGAACTGCGTAAATGCATCGTCCGATATTTTGGCTTTTTTACCGTCCGGCAGCTTATAGGTTCCGCTTTTCGCTTTTTCCTGAAGCTCGTTTATTTTTTTGTCGTTTACGGATGCAAGCAGGGAAAAGCCTTCCCGATCTTGCAGCGATTGCGCCTCGTCAGATAATAAGAAGGAAATGAACTTCCACGCTTCGTCTTTCACCGGAGAATTGGCCCGGATCGCAAATTCGTTTAAGGGAAAAATCCGCGTTCCTTCGGATTGCCCCGTATGCGGCTTTTGCAGCAGTACCGGATTTTCGAAGGATGAATATAAGACGTCGATCAAGTCTCCCGGCGACAATAAAGAAGCGGGAGAAAACAACTGATGACCCATTTCGGCTTGATCTGCGGTCATGACCTTTTCTTCGTACATGTTTTGGATCTGCTGCATCAGTTCCACGAATTCGGGAGAGTCGAACTTTCCTTTTTTCGTCTCGCCATCGACGAACTGCGCGTAATTTTCTACAACCATTTCCTCGAGTAACATATCCGGCGGGTAATTCGCCAAGGCATACAGCTGTTTGCTGCCGCTCTTCCTTGCTTGTTGAATAAGCTGCTTCGAGATCTCCTCAAAGGTATTCCAGCTCCAGCTCTTATCGTCGATCTTCACCGTGGAGTTCTTCAACACGTTCCCATCACCAACGAATGCTGCTATTCCGAAACCGGCAGGGATCGTATACATCCCGCCTTTTAACTTCAAAGACTCTAACACTTTCATTTGTACATCGTTCTTATCCAGCGTTTGATCCTGATCCATTAAATCTTTCATGTCGAGAAGCATCTTCTTGCTCACATATT
This sequence comes from Paenibacillus sp. USDA918EY, assembly GCF_009870825.1. Lineage (GTDB taxonomy): Bacteria > Bacillota > Bacilli > Paenibacillales > Paenibacillaceae > Paenibacillus_AQ > Paenibacillus_AQ albilobatus. Next base: position 35,918 of record NZ_WTWY01000012.1, read on the forward strand.
CTTCCAAAGGCAATCCGCTTAATTCGATGATATCCGCGCCTTTCCCTGATAACAGGGCCGTATTCGTCGTTTTTACGTATTTTTCATACTCGCCCTGGCCCCATTGTTCGCCCGCGTTTTTATAGGATTTGATTTGCAGGTCGATATCCGGGTACTTCTCTTCAAACTTCTTCTTTAAGATCTCGTAGAATGGGCTCGATTCTTGCAGAGATAACGTAATAACGGTCTTTCCTTCCTTGGTGGTCTGTTTCTCTTTCCCGCTGCTTCCGGAACTGCATGCCGTTGTTGTTATCATTAAAGCGCCTGCTATCATCATCAAAAGCCACTTTTTCATCGTATAACCTCCTATTGTTTCTTCTTACTTCAATGCTTGACTATTGCAAGCGAATGCGGTCGCCGTCTTGCAAAGGCTCGCTGCTTTCTAAAATAATCTGGTCGTCCTCGAAGATATTTTCGGATTGAATCATCGTTACCGCACCATTCGTTTCACTGGATGCAATCCGGACTTTGCGGGCAACAAAGACATTGCCGAATGTCCCCGGCTGTTCTTCGACTTTGAAGATATACGTTCCCTCGCGGTCCTGATGGATCGCTTTATTGGAAACAAGGAATCCCTCATGGAGTGAGCGTTTCTCGAGTTTAATCGATGCCTGCTCGCCTCCTTTCAATTCGGTATCAACAACCTTGATGCGAAGCGTCTTCTGCGGGATTGTCGTGCTCTTCTCCGCCTCCTCGGCAGTTGAGCTGCCTTGAAGCGGCTCTGCATTCGCGATTTCCGCAATCGTCCCGCTCAATACCCTTGCTTGTTGATCCTGGGCTGTATCCACTTCGACCTCGATCTTCTCCCCTACCTTTATCCCTAAGCTGGACAAAAGCTTGGCATCGACAGGAATATTCATCCGGTAACCCAGGCTGCCGTTCGATACAATCACGTCCGGGTCTCCCGCCGAGGCGAACCCTTCAATCGCATTCAGTTTTGTAACGATCCCATCGAACGGAGCGGTCAGCTGCTTTTGGCTGGTTAAAAGTTCTCTCATCCCGTTAATTTTTTGTTCCTCCAAGGCGATTTCAAGCTTGCCCTTTTCTATGTCCCGCTTTGCATTCCGAAGTTTCAGCTCGTCCTCCTCCACCGCCGAAAGGATGTACTGATCTTGAGAGTTCTGTTGCTCGATTTTTTGTTTTTCCAGGTTTGTGATTTCTGCATTTAACTCCTGCTCCGCCGCCTTGCTGTCATAGAGGATTAGCTTCTGCCCCTTTTGGACGTAATCTCCTTCTTTGACGAGAATCTTTTGAACCTTCCAGCCGGCAGGGTTCGACAGTTTCACTTCGTCCAGCGGCTTTAGGATATCGCTGCCCTCGATCTTAAAAGTAAGGCTTCCTTTGGTCGGCTTTTCCGTCCCTACTTTCGGCAGGGTGAGCGACTGTAGCGTATTGCTGAACAAGGTAAAAAACAGAAGCACCCCCACAAAAAGGGTAAATACGATTTGAATCATGCGTTTGCGTCTTCGGTCAGACGGCTCTTTTCCTAACTCCATATCCGTCTTTCTCCTCCTAAAACCTTTCTGCAGGAAAGATTGCATCGTAAGCGCTGGCTAAAATCCCCAAAGGAAAGCTGCCACGTAGGCTCTTGGCTGCGCGAAAGCCTGACTTCCCTTGCAAACATTCAGCTTCGAGTTCATTAACCCTTGATGCCTGACAATTGAATACCCTCAATGAAATACGATTCCGCATATAGGAACAACAGCACCATCGGAGCCATATATAGCATGGATGCTGCAAAAGCAATCCCTCGATTCCCGTCGGTGACCCTGGATAAAAAAACCGACAGCGGTTGCTTGAACGGGTCGTCCAGAAAAATAAGCGGCTGCTCGACCATATTCCAGTAATCGACGAACAATAAAATGATGAGCGCCGCCAGACCCGGTTTGATCATCGGGACGATGATTTTGAAAAATATCCGCAAATGCCCGGCTCCTTCCATTTTAGCCGCTTCGATATAAGCATAAGGAATATCCAGCATGAACTGCCTAAGCATAAATACGCCGAATGCCGCGAAAATGCCGGGCCATATAATGGCACTCGGACTATTCAGCATTCCAAGCCGATCCGCCATGATATAGTTCGGAACCAGCGTGACCTGAAACGGCATGAGCATGGTTAAAACATAGATGAGGAACAAAGGATCCCTGCCGCGGAATTTCAGCTTGGAGAACGCGTATGCTGCGAGCGCCGCCACAAAAGTCTGTCCGGCAATGATCGGCACAACCATTCCTACGGAGTTCCAAAACATCGTCAAATATTTCGGGTTGTCCACGAGCACCTTGCCATACTGCTCCAAAGAAACTTTGTCCGGCAACAATTTCAAATTGACGAATGGCATTGTTTTCCCGGCTGCGGCTACATCATTCTTCTGCCCTATGGCTCTATAATTGATCTCTATTTCCTTTTCTGTCGTCAGCGAATTGACGAATGTGACCCCAATCGGAAGCAGCAATAGGATGGCAATAACGCTGGTGACGAACGTTAATGAAATGTTTCGCAAAACTTTGGCAATCGGCACGTTTTCTCTCACCTCCTATTCCATGTATTGCCGATGCCTGCGTTCAAGCATGAACAGTCCCATGACAATCATCAGAATGCAGCCGAACATGAAGGTCGCCGCTGCAGTCAACTTCTGGGTATCGAGCGACATAAACATGTTGTTCATATAGTGCTGCATCATGTAGATGCTGTCATGCGGATAATCACCTGCGATCAGATACGTTTCCCGGAATACTTTAAACGAATTGATGATCGACATGATGACGACAAAGAACATCGTGGAGGTTAGATAGACCAGCGTGATGCTTCTGAACTGCCGTAAACGCCCTGCCCCCTCGATTTGGGCGGTTTCGTAATAGTCTTTCGGAATTTGCTGCAAACCGGCTAAAAATAAAATCACGTTGTAGCCGATGTTTTTCCATAAATACACGACGATGACGACAATTCGGGCCGAATCCGTCTTCATCCAATCCACGCGAGCTGCCCCGAAATGGCTCAGCCAGGCGTTCAGAGAACCGTTCCAATCGAACAGGATCTGCCAGATCATAACGATCGAGGCCACGGGTACGACCAGCGGCAGCACATAGGCCGTCCGAAGCCATCTTCGAAGATATGTACTTTGGTTTAAAAGCATGGCCAGCCCCAGCGACAGTGCAAGCATAAGCGGAACGCTAACCGCACTGAAATAAAACGTGTTGGATGCCGCTTTGCGGAAGGAACCGCTCGCAAGCAGTTCGCGGTAATTGTCGAATCCGACAAAATGCCCACCCACCGTACTGTCCATAAAGGAATAAAACACTCCCATGACAAACGGGATCAGGTAAAAAACGGAAAATCCGACGCCGCTAGGCACAAGGAACATCACGGCTGCCGAAGCATCTTTGCGGAGCCATCTCTTCATCGTTGTCTTCATCCTTTCATGACCTGCTGCTAAAGGTGGACGGATTAACATATCTACATTCGATATTTCATCTCAGCAGCACAAAGCTATCTTATGGCACGTATATATTGGAAGTCGGGTAGAGTTGTGATGAAATTGTAAAAATTGGCCTGCATAATGATATTCAATTCAGTAATGACATACAAAAAAGGCCGGTCATCAGATCCAGCCTTTTTGATCTACCCATTTTGGGGATCAAACATTTCTTTTTTCTCGCTCGCGCTGTAGAATACAGCTTTGCCTTCGAACCGCTAATGTCAATTGTTGTAGAACCACATTTCGCTCAAGTTATCCTTGTCGAACCCTATGAACTCTCCCGCATTAGTATCTATCACAAGTCTGAGTTCGCCGACATCGGGTTCCTTGGTTCGATAATACAATTCTTGCGTTGTCCCATACGAGTATTGGTAGTCCAACTGATAAGCGGATGCTGCAGTGCCTTCGATCTGTGCAAGATACTTCTCGGCCTTATGGACCATTTCTTCGCCCGAGAGTCCTTTGGGTATCATTTTTGAATTCATATCGCTTCCCGTTGCATCATTAAAATATTCCGCGCCACGCTGCATGATGCTTTCCACTTTACCGTCCTTGGGGTTCATGAGCACCTCGAATCCACTCTGATCGGTTTTGCCCTGAAGACTGACAAAGGTAAGGCCATCTGTAAACTGAGTGATCCTCTTCCCGATTCTTTTTAAAGCTTTCTTTTCCCGTTCTCCTGCTGCTTTAAAGTTCTCATAGTTTTTATAGTTCCCTTCCATCATAGCTAATAGGTTCTCCAGCTCTTTCTGAGACATGGAATAGATCCCGATTCTTACCTGATCCGAAGTCAGCTTCAGATGATAAAATTTATTCACTGCATTAATACTTAATCTTGTTACTGTTTCTTGCGACAGCATGCCGTTATATTCCACCAATTTGGCATCAGAATCTTTGGCGATATGTTTTACCATGACGGTGTCTTTCTCGATCGCCTGATAAAAGCCGTCGCACCCGCTTAGAACGCAGATCGTACATACATATGCGGCAATGAATAACAACCGTTTCATTCCCGCTCACCTCCCCCTTTATATTGAAGCGGGAACATCACACGCACGGTGGTTCCCTCTCCCGGCTGGCTCTCCACTTCTAACCGGGCCCCGTGCACTTCGGCGATGCTTTGACAGATGGATAGACCCAGCCCGGCACCATGCTGGCTTTTGGTTCTAGCTTTGTCTACCATATAAAACGGCTCAAACAGGTTTGCCAGATGCTCCTCAGGAATACCGATCCCGTGATCAATAACTTCAAGTGTATAGCACCCTTGCCCTGCCTGTGATTGCAGCGTGATCATTCCCGCTTCGGTTAATGCTTTCATCGCGTTGTCCACGAGGTTATGGATCAGAACTTTGATTAAGTCGGGATCCATCCGCACTTCTCCATCCACGCAACGGGTAATGAGCCGGAGATGCTTATCCGCGGCTTTCATTTGCAAGGAAGCCTCCGCTTCCCGGATCACATTCTTCATATTGACCGTTCTTAGTTCAGTATGGCCTTGCCTGAGCAGAATCAGATCCATCAATTTAAATGAAAGATGCTCGAGTCTCTTTGCTTCGGAATAGATGACGTTCAGTCCATCCAACAGTGTTTCCTCTCCCACCTTCGTCATTCTTAAAAAATTCGCATAACCGATAATCGAAGTGAGTGGTGTTTTCAACTCATGCGTAATGTTCTGGATAAATCGCTCTTTCTCATTGTTGTTTCTTTCGAGCTCATTGATTTTCTCTTCGACGACTTCAGCCATCTCATTGAAGTTCGCACCCAGCATGCCGATCTCATCCCGTGATTTCAACTTGACGCGTTCCGAGAATCTGCCTTGCGCAATAACCTTCGCCATGCGGATCATCCGGTCAATTGGCTTTGTCAGCCCTTTGCTGATCAGGAACATGACGAGTGCATACAGAATGACGGCACCTGCATCCACCTTGAAGAAAAAGCTGTATTGATTCATGCGCTCATCATAAAGAGGCGTCACGTCTTTAATATAAGTGAACACGTAATATTTGCCGTTAATGGGTGCAAGATTTGAGGTGAACAGCATTGTTCTTTTGCCGATATCACGAAGAATATACCTAATTTCATCAGCGGTCAGTCGAATCAGTTCCTTACGGCTCTGGGGCATTGAAAAATTCGTATTGCTGTACACGATCCGGCTGCCTTCGGTGATCTGGATGTATACGTTCTCTTCTTGGTTCTTATTCACAAATCCTGTCGCGATATTCGTCAGTACCGTCTTCTCATAATCGATGCTGTCATACACGTTCAGAATGGGAATAACTCCATTTACACTGGAATGAATGCTCATATTTTCACTTAAGGCATTGCCTATTTCCTGCTGCAGCATTTGGTTGTGATTGCGTTCAATGACCATAATCGAGGCGATGTTGAAGATGACGACAAACGTGAGAATGGAAAACAGACAAATTTTCTGCCAAAATTTCATAGCCCTAATCCTCTAAGCGGTAGCCGATTTTATAGACCGTATGGATGCTGTCCTGCAGATGAAGCTTTTTGCGCAGCGCTTTGACATGCGTGTCAATGGTTCGGGTTTCACCGAAATAATCGAACCCCCACACTTTATCCAGAATCTGCTCTCTGGAGAGCGCAATATTTTTGTTCTTCAATAAAACGACGAGCAGATCATATTCCTTAGGCGTCAGCTCCACCTTTTCCCCGCTTACGGTGACTTCCCGCTTATTCAGGTTGACGCTTATCCCTTTAAAATGAATCAGTTGCTCTTCTTTCCCGTACCTGCGCATCACGGTTTCAATACGAGCCAACAGCTCAATCGCCTCGAACGGCTTGACCATGTAATCGTCCGCTCCCAGTTTTAAGCCGTTGACCTTGTCAAACACCGCATTCTTGGCAGTCAGAAAAATAACCGGTATGCCCAGCGGACGAATCCGGTCCATCAATTGAAACCCGTCCATCCCGGGTATCATCACGTCCATTATAATTAGGTCAAACGGTCTGGCGGAGGAGCCGCTTCCCTGGTTCTGTCTGTTTTGAACGGCCTCAAGCGCCGCCAGTCCGTCATAAACCTGGACCGTTTCGTAGTTTACGATATTCAAATTCATCTTGATAATATTCGAAATATGTATGTCATCCTCTACGATTAAAATCTGCTTGTTCACTCGGATTCCAATGCCACCTTTCCCTGTAATAACCGCCTTGCTGTGCTTGGGGTATCAGGTCGCTACAATCCATACCCCATCCTGACTTTCTAAAAATATCTTGAAACGGATTACGGATCAAATCCCCTCACGGCAGGCTTTGCGAAAAAGGGTTTGTCATATTTTATTTGTCCCTCTCTCCAATAGAAAGAATAATAGAGAGAGATAAAGACAAAATACAAGTAAACTGTAGTATTCTAATTTTTTTCTTAATATTTCCTTAAGCCGGACAAAGGGAATTCGTCGCCAAGAATGTAATTTGTTATTGCAAAATGAATCGCATGTCATTATGATCAAAGTGACACGCAATTCATTTTGCGGAAACGAAAAGGCGGTGGCGCGATTGTCCCCTAAACTAACGGATCGTCGTAAAGAAGGAAGAAGCTTGCAAATACTCGAAGCGGCCAAGCGAGTTTTCATCGAGAAAGGATACGGGGCAGCTACGCTCAAGGATATTGTTGAGGAAACCGGAATGAGCCGGGGATGGATTTACTTGTATTTTCAGAGCAAAGATGAAATCTTTGAGGCACTGCTGGATCTTCAGGACATGCAGCATGAACGCTATGTGGAAGAACTCATCAAATCGTCCTCGTATATATGGGAAGTGATGATTACGCTCTTAACGCAGCAGTTTCAGGAACTGTACAATCCCCCTAACGCCGGATTGATGCCCGCATTCTACGAGTATTTCCTCATCGGATGGAGAGATGGGCAGCGCCGCGCACTTCTTATGAAGCGCTACGAAAAGGGTGTAGCCCAATTTGCGAAGCTGATTCAGATGGGTGTCGATCGCGGTGAATTTTCACCTGATATGAGCATTATGGATATCGCAAGACTTGCAGCATCTTATCAGGAAGGCATTATGACCCATTCCATCACCGTTGGTACCGAGCTAGCGAGCACCCGTATGCAGTTTGATTCTTTGGTGGAATATTTGAAAAGCCTCCTCTGTTCGAAATGGGTTCACGAGTCAGATCAACAGGAGGAGATGGAATGAAGGCGCTCTTTCGCAATCCTACGTTCTCTAAGTTGTTTTTTGCAACATTTGCCTCCCAGCTAGGAACGGTTGTAGGAAATATGGCATTCGCCTATTATTTGGTAGACAGGTACAGTGAAAAACCGTCGTTAGCTACAACGGCAGAGCTTATGTACTCACTGCCGACTTTAGCCTTGTTCTGGATGGTCGGCGTCATCGCAGACCGGTTCGACCGCAAACGGATCGCAGCCTATAGTGACTGGATTCGGGCCGGGTTGACCTTGCTGTTGCTGCTTTTTGTTCATTATGACTTCCTTCTCCCCTGTTTTCTGGTGTTGTTTTTGCGCAGTTCGATATCCAAATTTTTCGGTCCCGCCGAAATGGGACTATTGCAAGGGAGCATCGATCAGGATCAATATATTCAGGCCTCCGGTTTGAACCAAATGATCACGGGTGTTTTTATGCTTTTTGGCATGAGCTTAGGGGCCGCTTCTTATCATTTCATCGGAATTGAAGGGGCCATCGTTGTTGACGGGCTCAGTTTCTTATTATCCGGTTTGCTTCTTTCCTTGGGGGAGTTTCCTGAACATGCGCGTACTCCAAACGGAAAAAACCGCATTCGCGAACTGCGTTTTTCCGTCATCCTGAAAGATTTTTGGCATGGCCTTCAATATATTGCGGGTAATCGGCTGCTTCTTGTGCTGATTAGCGGTTTTCTGTTCTTCGGCATCGTAAACGGCGTCTTCGCCGTCCTCCCCATATTTGCTATGAAATATAAGCTTAGTCCCGATCAATACGTCGTTCATTCTTCACTTATTACCGTCTTCCTGGGCATCGGCTTTCTTGTCGGGACCGTGCTTGGTCCGCACCTGATCCGTCGTTTCACGAGAGCGCCGATCCTAGTAGCCGGCCTGTTTATATCCAGCCTGCTTATTGGGGGACTGGGCTGGGCCGAACGAGTTGAAGTTTATTTTGTACTTGTATTGGTAGCGGGTGTAGCCATTGCTCCCATAAATATCGCCCTTGGCAGCTGGATGCCGGAGCTCGTTCCCCCTCAAAATATGGGGCGTGTTAACGCATTGATCGAGCCGGTCATGATGCTTGGCCACTCCCTGGCCTTGGGGGGAATTGCTTTAGCTTTTCCGGCTTGGATATCCGTCACATGGTTGCATTATATACTGGCCATTTGTACCGTAGGAGTAAGCTTTTTCTATTTAACCGCCCTCCCTCCCCTGGTCCGCAAAAACATGGCTCGTGCAACGGATGAGCCTACAACCGCTAAGGAGGAAATCTTCTAAAAAAACGGTCAGATCACCAAAAATGACAGGTGGGCATATTCCATAACATCGCCTCTTGCTGTTTTGAGCGCCCGATCAGTCGCTTTACTTTCGCTTAACATCGAATAAACCATATCTGGCTTTCTGGCGTCAGTTCCCTTTTTCTCGGTAGTCCATTGAAGTTCAAAGAATCGGATAATAATTTCTATACAATCGGTTCGAAAGCGCTTAATATTTGTATAGTGCATGGTTAACATCCCCATTCATTGAAGAGAACTTATTCGGAAGGAGCCCATAAGAAACATGCTGGAACCAAGCATAACCAACCAATTGAAAAAAAAGCTGAAAGCAAGTATCGACAACGGGGATATCGCAGGCGCGAACTTTATGGTAATCAAGGACGGCGACGAAGTTTTTTACCATGAAGACGGATTGGCCGACATCGAATCGGGACGTCCGATAGCAAGAGATTCGATTTTCCGTTTGTATTCGATGACAAAGCCGATCACCGCCACTTCCGTCATGATGCTGTTGGAACGCGGGGATATCGATTTGTTTGATCCGGTAAGCCGCTATATTCCGGGATTCAAAAACCAACGGGTAGAGAAAAACGGAGAATTGGTGCCTTGCAGCCGGGAAGTCAACATTCACGATTTGCTGAACATGACGTCGGGATTGGTCTATGGCGGAACCGACAAAGCCGGGCGTCATACGGAAGCATTGTTCCAGGAAATCGGCAGCCGATTGTATGGAGAAAACCCCATAAGCACCATGGAATTCGCAAACCGCCTGGGCCAAGGGCCTCTTTCGTTCGAGCCGGGATCGAATTGGCAATACGGAACGTCGGCGGACGTTCTCGGCGCGGTTGTCGAAGCGGTAAGCGGCATGCGGTACGGGCAATTTTTGAAAAAAGAAATTTTCGAACCGTTGGGAATGAAGGACACCGGTTTCTGGCTGCCTGAAGAAAAAAGAGACCGCCTTGTGAAAACCTATCAGGATGACGGTGAAGGCGGCCTTAAACTGTACGCGGAAAGCCATCTTGGCATCGTCCATCAAATGGACAGGGAACCGGCATTCGAGTCCGGCGGAGCGGGCCTCGCTTCCACCATTGACGATGCCGCCAAATTTACGACGATGCTGATGAATCAAGGCAGCTTCGACGGCGTTCAACTGTTAAGGCCCAGAACGGTTCAATATATGACGTCGGCTGCGTTGACCGATTGGCAGCAAAAAGGTTTCGATACATGGCATACCAAACGCGGCCATAGCTATGGCAACCAGATGCGCGTCATGACCGACCCGGGAAAAGCCGGCTATATCGGCAGCCATGGCGAATACGGCTGGGACGGATGGCTCGGGGCATACTTCTGCAACAGTCCTCAAGACCGTCTAACCATCCTGTTTATGATCCAGAAAAAAGATGCCGGAACGATGCCGATTACGCGCAAGCTGCGCAATATCGTGTTCAGCACCTTGTAAGGGCACAACGAAGTGAACCGCGCTGAGGGAATGATCCCAGGCGCGGTTCACTTTAATTTTAGCGGGCCGCTTTATAAAACTTTACAGCGACGTCGCCTTTTCTTTAAAATTTTCCAGGAAACTGTTTGACAATGCCTTCGGTCAGGATGTCCGCTAAATGAATCATATGGATCTCGTTTTTGTCGGTTGCCGCAATATCCGATTTCCAATCTCCTTTGAGACAGTCAAGGACGATTTCCGTAATCAGCTGCAGGTGCGTATACAGCATATCTTGCAGCGTTTTAAATGGCCAGTTCGGATTCGCCGTGCTTAAAAATTTGGCAATATCGTCGGCGTTTCGATGCCAATCCGCCTCTAATTTTTGCACATCCGCTTGGTTGTCCGCTTTGGCCGCAGCTACGATTTTCCCTGCAATCAGAATATGTTCCCTTAGAAGATCCGCCAGCTTATTGCCCGCAGCTTCACCATAATAAGGTTTGATCACATTGCCTATGTCCTGTTGGTTCCGCAAAAGCCGGTCCAATACGTCCTTCTGGTCCGGACGATTGGATACAGCGCTGACAATGTAGCTTCTGGTCCATATCGTATGGTCGATCCAAACCTTCTGCATATCGGTCTTCAACCGTACCATTTTCGGACTAATGCAAGTAGGATCCTTCTTCTCGACTGCCATCGCCTGCACGGGTACCGTCGCCTGCGTCACGCTAAAAACGAGCGCCATGATGATCAGCAAAGCCTGCAACCGTCTGTTTTTCACTTTGATCTGCTCCTCTGTACTTCGGGAATAAAATAGTTTGTCTTATTATGGTTGCAGTACCCGATTTTATACAGAAGGATGATTTGATTCGTTTACCTTTCGTTCAGCGGCGTATCCACTTTTCCTTGAAGATTCGCCAGCCGCACCATAATCGTTGCCGCTTCCGCCCTGGTGACCGGCTTCGCAGGATCAAATTTGCCGCCTAGGGCCTCCATCAGACCGAGCTTCAGCATAAGCGCAACGGCTCCTTTGTCTTTAATCGCATTTGCGTCCGAGAGGGACAACGCCTCCGCGTCCTGCTGTAAGAAATCAGACAAACGATTGTAATGAAGAGCCAAAGTCAGGGTGGCCGCAACCGCTTCACGGGTCAGCTTCTGCTCCGGATGCAGCTCGGAAGATTTGACATTGCCAAACCATCCTTTTTCGGAGAACAGCTGCACCGCCTGAGCAATTGGGCTGTCCGCGGGTACATCCGTGAAAATCGGCTTCATTGGGCCGCCAAAATAATCTTGATCGGGATTCATCCCCTTAGCCATCATCTGAATCCAATCGCCCAAAGTCAGCTCCGCGTCGGGATGAAGCAATCCGTCCTGCGACGGAGACAAAACACGGTATTCAAGCAGCGTCGCCAAATCCTTGCTTGCCGCATGATTCACCGCATCGCTAGGAAGCTCGGTGCTTTGTCCGTTGCCCGGATTCGGCAGCACGTTAAAGACTTCCGTTTTGCCTGTGACCGCGTCGATATAACCCAGGTACCTGTCCTTATTAAGCATTGGAACGTAAGCCAATCGAACAGTAGGCTCCACATACGTGTTATCAACGGGATAGCCGCCGCTGCTGATATACCGCAGCTCCACCCCGAGCTCGTTCAGAAGGCGCTCCTGAGCGTCTTTCGGGCTGATTTTCGCCGTCAAGGCATCCATTGCTTTGAAGTCCGCATCCGACAGATTGCCATTCGTATCGTAGCTTGTCAGCTTGCCGCTGCCGTCGATCGAGACGTTCACCGTACTACCGTTAATGGGCAAGTCCTTATAAAAGCGTTGGAACACGAATTGGTATACCGTTTTCGAGGATGACGGGTTGTTCGACGTTTTGGCGTCCGTCAGTTTCAAGGCTTCTGTGGCATTCGGATAATAGGCCAACACCATCTCGATGGCCTTCGTTTTAGCCTGGGCTTCCGTCACGGCGGAAGCGGTGGCTTTGACCGGTTCGCTTCCCGGATACTGGAACTCATTATAGGCCAGCAACTGTCCTGTTTCGGCATCCACGACCGCGTGTTTGCTATCCCCCTGATACAAACCGGAAGATCTTTTGTTCCAGCTCAGATTCCAAACCTGCCTGCGATCGCTCCAATAATTCCCCAGGGCGGCTTGGAATTGGTAATCCGGACCCGGAGCAATTCCCTGTAGCAGCGCCTGTGCTTGGTCCGAAGTCAGCTGCCCGCCCTTATGCGGGGTGAACATTTTATTGGAAGGCGTTAATGCGGTATAGCTAACCGCTTGACTGGCTTCATCGAGATCTTTTCCCCAGATCGTATCGATCCGCTTCCCGGAATTGGCATCCATAGGCTCCAAATTCCGGTCAGGCATATAGCCGATCTTCCATTCGCGTTTGGCGGACGAATTAAACAGCGGGGTAGACGGTATGTAAGCGAGTTTCACAGACAATCCCTGCTTAAGCCGCTTCTCCGCTTCCTCCTTGCCGATGGCTGCTTTGGCCGATGGAAAATCGCCCTGGAAAGCGCTTCGATTAAAACGGACGATATTGCCGTTTCCATCTACATCGACGCTCACGTACTCATTATCGGCCGGTAATCCGTTGACATCGACCGAATAGGTAAACGAATACTGAACCGGTCCAAACAACGTTTTGTTAGGCGCATAACCGTACTGGTTCGATGGTTTCATCGTTCCCGCCTTGATGGACGGAGCTGCTTTGAATATAAACGCTTCGGCAATCTTTTCAGCTTCCTGTTTGGAGACCGGCGGTGGGTAATAGGCCGTGTTGGAGTCCGCTTGTGGCCACGTGGATGGATAATAAAAGCTCAAAATATCCCCCGTTAAGGCGTCCACGTCGACATTAAAGCTCGTCGAGCCGTTTCCTCTTTGAATCGCCCAATTCAGCACCCATACTTTTTTCGTGTTTGGCGGGTATACGTTCTGTTCTCCATAAGTAATGCCGTCCAGCCTTGCCTCATTCAGTATGGGGAATAAAGATCTTGCCCGCGCTTCGGCCTGGTCTTTCGTAATCTTGGCGTCTGCCGGATTGAGACCTTTGGATGCCGCGGAAGCACTGTCCTTGCTTGTTGGCGCTGTTGATTCTTGCGTAACCAGTGTTAAGCCTGGAGCCGCTGACGCCAACAGGGGCACTTGTATCAGGCTAAGTCCAAGCGTGCCTGCAAGCACCTTCTTCACGACGGATGCGGTTGTTAGGCTCCTTCCTTTCGCCCGGGTTATTGGCATGTCAGCAGCATGTTTTAGTTCGTCCATCTTTCTTCCTCCCTGTTATTCCATTATCATCCATAATGATTATAACATGGGAAGTTTGAGAGCTGGATTGCAATTTGGAATTTCAGGGAAAATATTAGGACTTATTTGCAAAAACAGACCATTCCGTCTGCGCCTTATTTGATCCCTTTTACCAATAGCCTGTCAACGACAGACCGTTCATGATCCTATTCCAGGCTGCTTCATCATAAGGACGTTCGGGGGGAACCTGCAGCGTGCCGATGTCGTCTTGTCAGATCCGTAACCGAGTTTGATATCATCCAGTCTAACGGAAAGGAGAAACGACGCAGCTGGCGACGACACAAAAAGATGGATGGCCCGCACCAGCTGCCCAAGCTGACGATGATGTCATAAGCGCCTTTCATGTTCTCTAGCTTCACATGGGTCACCGCTTTCTAGTTGATAGATTTGCCTATTCTATTCAACCTGGCGACAATCCGTCATAGATGTTCGGGCAACGGAAGGCTCTTGCAGCGTTTGTTTTTCTCAGAAGAGGATCCCGGCTCAGCTTCGTCCCATGTTAGCGTAAAATCTCTTTTTTTAGCGCTTAGCGTCTCAATTTACGAAAAAAATACGAACATAAAAAAAAGCAAACGGCGAGCTTCGAGAGCTCACCGTTTGCTTTTTGCATCGTTCCAAACCTTTAGGCATGCGCGTTCCGTCGCTTCCGGTATTTTCGCGTCCGTTCGTCATCGATCGGGCCGTTCCAGTTCAGTCCAAAACCAAAATCATAGATTTGGCCTTCCGTATCTACGTGGCACTCCATGTCATGTGCGACGTCTTCCAGCTGCTCTTCCACCGTTTTCATGTTGGCGGGCATCTGCAGAGGAAGCAGCCCTGACGGTTCCACCGCTCCGGTGATGATCTCCATAATGGCCTGCGCTTGAACCCCAAAATCGGCGACGATGGCGTCTGCTTCGGATTCAAATTCCTCAACGACCGTCGGATTGGAAAGCTGCAGAGATACGATGACGGGTTTTCCGTTCATCAATTTTCGGGTTTCTAGCACTGCATCCAGGTCGGACGTATTCTCGGGCGTAACGCGCTTGCCCTTGTATGAACGGTTCAACACGTCGCCCGGACGCGGATCGCCGGCAAGACTCATCCCGCGGGCATGTTCCGCGGTGTATGTCCGGTACTGCAGGCTGATCGGCACATAACCGTTGCCGCCCTGTTCGGCATCCTCCCGGCTGTAGCCTTTGCCCGACTTGGGGGAAGCGATAAACACAAGCCCGGCATCCGCATCCTCCGGGCGCTCCGCAACGGTAAAATATTTGGACACGATATCCAGATTCACCGGATATTCAAGCGATTCCGGCGTCGGATTGCCGAACCAGTCCGTTCCCGCCGGCGTGTAACGTTTCGGAATGTACACCTTTAAACCCGGTTGAAGCGGAAGCGCGCGGTTTTTATTTTTGAGCAGGACAACCGATTTCAGCTGCGCTTCATATCCTTCCTTCATAAAATCCGGGTTCCCGACCACGCGGGCGCTGGATTCCGGATCCAGGTAAGGGTTCTCGAACAACCCGAGCCGGAACATATTGAGCAGAAGACGGACGGCGGATTCCTCGAAACGCCGGCGCATAAACGGCTCCCCGTACTCCCGGACTCCCATCTCGTAGGCTTCAAGGACCGGTGCGGCTTCATTGTTGCCCCCGAATTGATCGACGCCGGCCAGCAGCAGCTTGTAATGTCTTTCGGCGACGCTTAAGTGCTCGACTCCCCAAGGCTTGCCGCTGAGAAAGGAATCTTTCTCCGGCGATTCGTCGGCCGTAATCATCCAGTCGGTACATACGACGCCGTCGTAACCGTACCGGCCGCGGAGCAGATCTTTGATCAGATAAGAATTATAAGAATTGCCTACTTCTTCGCCGTTGGCCTGTTCCTGACCGGAAGAAATCGTGTAGTAAGGCATGACCGCGGCAGCCTTTCCCGTTTTACCGGACAGCTTGAAAGCCCCTTCCGTAAAGGGAATCAAATGCTCGGCAAAGTTATCGCCCGGATATACCGCATATTTGCCGCATCCGTAGTGGGCGTCTCGTCCGCCTTCCCCCGAACCTCCGCCGGGCCAATGTTTCACCATCGCATTTACGCTGTCGTAACCCCATCCGTCCCGGATCTCACGCTCCCCTTCCGAAGTCTGGAAGCCGTCGACATAAGCCCGGGCCATGTCCGCCGCAAGCGCCGAATCTTCCCCGAACGTCCCGTTGAACCGGAACCAGCGCGGATCGGTGGCAATATCGATTTGCGGCGATAAAGCCGTCGATAATCCCAACGCCCGGTATTCTTTCGAAGCGACTTCGCCGAATTTCTTCGTGACGTCCGGATCAAAGGTGGCGGCCAGCCCCAGCGTTTCCGGCCACATGGAGATTTTGCCTCCCGAGCCCGCGTTAAATTCCGAGCTCGAATCGGATCCGTGCCGAGGATCGGAGCTGTTATTGGCCGGAATGCCAAGCCCTTCCCCTTCGGCAAAAGCCTGAACGAGGTTGTTCCACTTGGCGGCAACCTCCGGGCTTTCCACCGTTGTCACCAATATATGTCTTACATGGTCCCGGGCCAGAAACTGCAGCTGTTCATCCGTCAGTTCCCAAGGTTTGACGCCGCTATCCTCATAGGTTTTGCCGCCGTAGGTTGCGGAGAACCAGCCGGTGCTGGCGGCGGGAACCGCTTGGTGCCGGCTGTACAGCATCAGCCCCGCGATTTGCTCGACGGTCATTTTGGACGCCAGATCCCGGGCTCTTTCCTCCGGCGATAAACGCCAATCCTCATAGGGATCCAGCTCCCCGTTTTTGTTCAAGTCCTTAAAAAAGAGGCCGTCCCGTTCGATAATCTTGACGCCGGAGCCGACGGAATATCCAAGCGTCGGCCCATTGTCATTTTGTATATAACGAATTTCCGCGTTTTCTGTTCTCTTTGTATGCTGCATTATTCGTTTCCCTCCACTCGTGTTGCACCTTATGAATTTAAATTCAGCTTTTCGTTCAACTCGTCGATGACATTCGCCAGCTCCGCTTCGGTCATGCCCCCGCCCATCATGCCGGATAAGGAACGGAGAGCATCGTATTTGCGCCACTGCACCACAGCTTCAAAAAGTTCGGCAAGGCCGTCATCGCCCATGCTCTCGGCAAACATGGCTCCCATTTGTTTAATCCGCTCCAGGCTGCCGTTCATCGCTTGATCGGCAAATTCGGCCGTTTCAGGAATGGCCAGCAGCTCAAAAAATTTGGTGTTGCGGTCGACTTTTCGGAACGGTACCGCGGTCGATTCCAGGTGAACGATTGCGGCAAGCGGCGTTTCCGCCGACGACGGGCCAACGACGATTTCGTAATCGCCCGTTTCGGCGAACCAGTCATGAATCTCCGTATTGAAAAAAGCAAATGAACGTTTATCGAGCGTAAATTCGACGGTCGCTGCTTCTCCCGGGGCAAGATTGACCTTGGCAAAACCTTTTAGCTCTTTGATCGGTCTGACCACACTGCTGCCGAGCGGCTTCACGTACAGCTGCACGACCTCTTTCCCTGCGACCTGTCCGGTATTCCGAACGGTTACGGCGACTTTCAGCGATTCCGTATCTTTGATTTTCGTTTTATCCAAGGCGATCCCTTCGTAGGCATAGGTCGTATAACTAAGGCCGTGACCGAAAGGGAACAAAGGCTGCTCCTTTTTGGCTTCGTAATACCGGTAGCCTACGAATAAACCTTCCCCGTAGTTCACTTCGCTTTTGCCGCCGGGGAAATTGAGATAGGACGGCGTTTGCTCCAGGCGGACCGGGAACGTCTCGGCCAGTTTCCCGCTCGGGTTTACCGCGCCGTACAGCACGTCGGCTGTCGCGCTGCCCGTTGCCTGGCCGCCCAGATAACCTTCGAGCACCGCCTTCACCTGCGGCAGCCACGGCATCGTTATCGGCGAACCGTTGGACAATACGACGGCGGTATTCGGCTGGACGGCGGCAACCGCTTCAATCAGGCGAATCTGGGACAAAGGCATATCCAGATGGGTCCGGTCCACTCCCTCGGATTCGAACGACTCCGGCAGCCCTGCAAAAATGACGGCTACATCCTTGCTCCGGGCCAGCTTCACCGCTTCATCGATCAGGTCTTGCCGAATGTCGTCGCCTTTCAGGTTATAACCCTGCGCATATTCCGCATCCTGCGCCATGCTTGAAATCGCGTCGAATGCGGCGTCGATCCGGGTCGGCGAAATGTGGGAACTGCCGCCTCCCTGATACCGCGGATGCTTCGCGAACGCGCCAATGACCGCCACGGACTGCCCGGAATGGAGCGGCAGAAGCCGATCGTCGTTCTTCAGAAGCACCATGCAGTCGGCGGCGGCGCGGCGGGCCAGAAGGTGATGCGCTTCCTTGTCGTACGTGAAGCCTTCCTGTCTGCCGTCGACCCCCTGGAAGATGACCGTCAGCAAGCGGATCACCGCTTCATCCAGCACGGCTTCATCCAGTTCGCCGGATTTGACCGCATCGACGATCATTTGGTCATGCTCCGGACCGACGTACGGCATTTCCAGCTCCAATCCGGCCTTGAGTCCTTTCACCCGTTCATTGATGGCACCCCAGTCGGTCATCACCAGACCTCGATGCCCCCATTTTTTCTTCAATACTTGATTCAGAAGATAGTCGTTCTCCGAACAGTAATCCCCGTTTACCTGGTTATAGGCGCACATGACCGTCCATGCATCGCCTTCTACGACAGGCCCTTCGAAGCTGCGCAAATAAATTTCGTTCAACGTCCGCTCGTCTACGATTGCGTTAATGGAATTGCGCAGCGTCTCCTGGTTGTTGGCGGCAAAATGTTTGACCGATGTTCCGACGCCTTTGCTCTGGACGCCTTTTACATGGTTTGCGCCCATCTCCGAAGACAAGTACGGGTCTTCCGAGAAATATTCGAAGTTTCTGCCGCACAGCGGCGAGCGTTTGATGTTGACGGCCGGACCGAGAATGATTTGCACGTCCTCCTGCAGGCATTCCTCGGCGATGGCCTCACCGACTTCCCGGATCAAATCGCGGTCCCAGGACGATGCCAGCCCCGCTCCGCTCGGGAAACAGGTTGCAGGCACCGTTTTGCTGGACATGTCCCCCGGGTTGGCCTGCTTGCGCAGGCCATGGGGACCGTCCGTCATGACGATGGATGGAATGCCGAGCCGTTCCACGGATTTGGTCTGCCACATGTTCAGTCCGGAACACAAGCTCGCTTTTTCTTCCAGCGTCATTTGAGATAGGATTTCGTTCAGGTTTCGTTTCATGATATGCTTCTCCCCATTTCTAAACTGGTTGAATTCGCTTTGTCGTCATGGTCATGCTGCCCCACCTCAGGCAGAGGCTTAAGCGCAGCCATCCCGATGGCGACGCACACGGCAAGAACGATGTAGAAGAACGGCCAGCCGCCGATGCCCAACAGTAACGGGGCGATGGCCGGCACGATCGATTGCGGCAGCGCGTTGGCTACGTTCATGATGCCGAAATCTTTGGCCGCGTCCTCCTTATTCGGAAGGATCCGCGACACAAGCGCCATATCGACGGCGGTGAAGCATCCGAATCCGAGCCCCATGATTGCGGAAGCAATGATAAAGGCCGTATTATGGGCGAAAATGGCGTAAATCAAAATCGAAACGATAATGATCAGCGCGGAAACGTACAGGAACGGTTTTTGCTTGCGGAATTTATCCGATAACACGCCGCCGAAAATGCTGGTTACCGCCATGGCGATCATGGAAATGATGTTGATGGTAGCCACCGAAGCCGTTGCGGCGCTTTCAGAATATCCCATACGGTTGACCAGCATGACGGTCAGGTACAAGCTGCTGCAGTAACCCATCATGAGCAGAAACTTGGAGATGACGGCCCAGGTAAACGCCGGGTGCTTGCGCGGATTAGGATAAATCTTGCTTAACTTCTCGCCGATCGACACTTTTTCTTGCGGCGCGTTGACGATTTGAACCTTCCCGTCCTGAATGATGAACAAGCTGATAACCGGTCCCACAATCCCGATGACCGCCAGCAACGTCCATTTCGTAACGGAGAACGCGTTCGTCATCGCCGTCATCAACACCATGCCAAGGGCCATGGCCACCGGCAGAACGGTTCCGAGCATGCCGGAGATCGTTCCCTGCTTTTCTTCCTTCACCTGGTCCGGAATCAACGCAGTATACGCTGCCATACCGAAGTTAAAGAACAATTGGGCGATCGCCCAGCCGATAAAAATCTGCCAGATCTGGGTCGAGAAGCCCACCCAAAGCAGCGCCGCGCAGCCGAAAAGCGGGCCTAACAATATCCAAGTCCGCCGCCGGCCGAACCTGATGTTGGTGCGGTCGCTGATTGCGCCCCCAAGCGGATTGCCGATCAGTGCGAAAAACGCCCCAACGCCCGAAACCAGGCCATAGGAAGAGGTGTAGCCGTTCGGATCGATTTCAATCATTTTGAATGTTAGAAGAAGCGTTGCCGGAGTCATTAGCGCCAGCATCATGCAGGCATAACCGAACATGATGCCGAACGTAAGCCGTTTGAACGGCGTGATCGTTTGGCCGATGATCGTTGCTTTAGCCATAAGAGATAACCTCCTCAAAGTGTGTGGAAACGTTTACAACCCGATTATAAAACAAACCGCCCATCGGATGAGAGGCGGCTGTTTGCGGTCTTTTATGGCCATTTTTAACGGTTTTGAAAGCGTTTTATTCTATACCAAGGAAATTTTGATTAAAAATCGACACAACGTCCCTGCTATCGGTTAAAACGCCGGGATAAGCTCAACCAATTCCACCGCATGCGGTTCAAGCGTACAATTGCAGTGAAATTGGCGTCCCTCCACTTCCACTTGAATCATGCGACGATCCGGCTGCGATGCAGCTCTTAAATAATGAAGTTCTTCCTCGGTCATCGTCTCCGGCGCCCCCATATCCACCCAGGCGTCGAAGCTGCTGCCGGCCGAACGGGTAATGCTGCGCGATTTCATTACGTATCGTCCGTCCGGTATTCCTTGAAGCTCTATTTCGAGCTTCAAGGTTTTCTCGCCTTTGAAGCCGCCGTACCGGCTTGTAGGCGTAACGAAGGACGTATCCCCCAACGCATACAAATCATCGAAATGGCAGTAGTTGTAACATAAAATTTGGTACCCGCTGCCGTTTTTCGTCACGATATACCCTTCATCCATTGACACGAGACGGTCTCCTAGCCTTGCCATCAATTCGTAAGCATACATCGCGGCTTTCGGAATGCCGTACTGAGCAATCAGACCGAGTCCGCCGTGAAATAAAGCGGGGGATGCCGACGTTTCCTCAATATTGTCGCTGAGCACCCAATAGCCGAAGCCGTCGATCCGGTCGAGATTTTCGACCAGGTTTTTGACGATATAAGCGGCTTTGTACAGCGTATCGTTGGTCAACTCACGGTGAAAAGCGGTGGAATTCCATTCCGTCAGGTACACTTCCCGGTCGGTCAGCCCCTCCTGCTCAAGCAGATGCAGCTCGTGGGTTAACGCATCCCGCAAATAATTCGGATTTGGCGAAACCCCCTCGAATTGTTCCAGCAGGATCCGGTATGGCTCCAGCCGGCGAAGCTCGCTGACGTCGTCTTCCTGGTTGAAGAATCCTTCCAAATTTTCATGCGGATAGAAATGATACGGGATGAAATCAGGAAGGCAATCATGTTCCCTGCAAAAGGCATAAAAACGTTCGCTGAACGCATTGGAGCGCAGCGTAATAATCCGCCCCGGGGCCCCGATGCGAAGGTTTGGCGAAATGCTCTTCATCGTTTGGTACGTCAGCAAATACAGCTCGTAATATTCGTTGTCGGTACCGGGCCAGAACGCCTCCAGCTCGGGTTCGTTCCAAAACTCGAATCTCCAGCTTTCAACCTCTGCCGCTCCGAAACGGTTCATGCAGTGCCGGAAAAAGCGGTCGATCAGCTCGCGCCAAAGCGCCGCCGACTTCGGCTTGCTGGTGTAGCTTTTCCGAAAAAAGATGCTTTTCTCCGGATCGGCCGCCATCGCGGACGGCATAAATCCGAGCTCAACGAACGGCTTTAAACCGATCGAAAGCAAAAAGTCGAACAGCTGGTCGATCAGCCGAAAATTAAAAGCAGCCTGTCCGTTTTCCCCTTCATGGTAAACCATCATCCCATCGTCAAAAATGCCGTGAAACCGCAAATAACCGAATGGACAACCATTCTGCACGTACCGGAGCTGCTGCTGCACATCGGCATGCAAACCTTCCTTCGCTTTTCCGATGGTGATCAAACGTCGCCATGTATGACGAATCGGCGTGCCGTCAATGGCAGCGTCTACCTTCCTCGATATAATCTCCAGCTTATGCACTTCCTGTTCGAACCGGGCTTGTCCCCGTTCCAGATACTGGTGAATGATTCCAAGCGCGCTGGACTGGTTGAATTCCAAATAATTGGTTGTTGGGCGATCCTTCTTTTCGTTCAGTTCCGGCCGATACTGCTTCCGATATTCGTTCGGGGTCATATGATACCTGTTCTTGAAGGCGGCGTAAAAAGATTTGGCATTCGGAAAGCCGTGCAGCATCGCAAGCTCCGAAATCGAAGCGTCCTCTTGGCGAAGCAGGTCCTCGACGGCATTTTTCAAGCGAATGCTGGTCAAATACGCCTGGAAGTTCAGCCCGATGTTTTCGCTGAAAAATTTGGACAGATACGGGACCGACAAAAACTCCCGCTCCGCGATGGACTGAAGGGTAATCGGCTCGCGGTAGTGGTCGTCGATGTACGAAATGATCCGCAGCATCCGGTCCATGTGGCGCTCGTTAACGGCCCCGTCCGCCGGCGGGGCTTTGAACCGTTTGACAAGAATGGAAAGAACCCCGAGCATGGCGGACTGCATATCCAATTCGTACGTCTCCGTCCGTTTGTATTTCAGCTGCACCATTTCGGCCAGCAGACGCCGTAACCGGTAGACGGCATCCTTCGATTCGGTCCCCGCTTTACTCGCTTGAAAGTTGAAGGAGAACTCTTCTGCGCTTTTCATATGTTCTTTTAAATACGCGGCTGGTATTTGATATGTGGCAATGATGTTCATATCCAAACCGATGACTTCATGAACATGATGCTGATTGATCAGTAGAACGTCGCCTTCTTTGAGCGTATGATTGACGCTATCGATCGCAACCTCCAACGTTCCCCGCAGCACAAAAATGATCTCCACGCTGTTATGCCAGTGGCTGGGAACGTAGTTCACGCTGTGCAAGGAAACGTCAAACGGCAAGCCGTCATCGATTTCAAGCAGCTCAAAAATTGAATTTGCCATAATCGGCCTCCTCGGTACATCTTACGACCCATTATAACAGATGACGATGGTACTTTAGGAGGAGCTCATTCTCCCCGCATCCTAAGGCTTCCGCGCACCATTCATTATTTGTAGTTTAAAAGTTAATAAGCCGCGATATACGCAGCTTCGATGTAATCATTTTTGTCGTCTAACAAACGAAGGCATTCAGGTTTTAGCGGACAAGAAAAAGACTGCCGATTCTGCCGGCAGCCCTGATTGAGACACGTGCGTTTCATCTTTCATTTATTTTCCTTGCCATGCCAAACATACGAATACCTTACATGTCTATTTTGGATTTGACGATTGCATCAAGTATTTTCCCGTGATCGACTGCTCAGCATGCACGATCTGCGCCGGCGTGCCCTCGAACACCACCTGGCCGCCCTTGCTGCCTCCGTCCGGTCCCATATCGATGATCCAATCCGCTTGGCTGATGACTTCGAGGTTGTGCTCGATGACGATCACCGTATTGCCGGCCTCCACGAGGCGGTTCATGATCTCCAGCAGATGACCGATATCGGACATATGCAGTCCGGTCGTCGGCTCGTCCATGACATAAATGCTGCCTTTCTTATGCAGCTCGCTTGCCAGCTTGATGCGTTGGCATTCTCCGCCCGAAAGCGTGCTGAGCGGCTGGCCGAGCGTAATATAGTTCAAACCGACATCGCTCATCGCCTGCAGCTTGCGTACAACCTCTTTTAGCTGGAAAAATTCCAAAGCCTGCTCCACCGTCATCTCCAGCACTTCGGCGATGGACTTGCCGTTCAGCTTGTAGGCGAGCACCTCTTCCTTAAACCGTTTCCCTCCGCATGCTTCGCATGGCATCTCCACGCTTTCAAAGAATGAAAGGTCCATGTACACGACGCCCAGCCCTTGACAGTGTTCGCAAGCCCCCTTGGAGTTGAAGCTGAACAAGCTTGGGCTCACCTTGTTCGCGGAAGCAAACGCCTTCCGTACATCATCCAGGATGCCCGTATAGGTCGCGGAATTCGAACGCGTCGATACACCTACCGCCGATTGGTCGATGACGACCGCATCCGGATGCTGGCTGAGGAATACTTCGTTAATCAACGTACTTTTGCCCGATCCCGCCACACCCGTAACGACGGTCAGCACTCCGGTCGGAATATCGACGCTGACGTTCCGAAGGTTGTGCAAAGCGGCATCCTTGATGGACAGTTTGCCGGACGGCTGCCTGCAATCTTGCTTCAGCTGAAGCGGCCGCTTCATATGGGTACCTGTCAATGTATCGGCCTCAAGCAAGCCTTGATAGCTTCCTTCATAAACGATGGTACCACCGCGGCTGCCGGCGTAAGGACCGACGTCGACGATATGATCCGCCACTTTGATAACGTCGGGATCATGCTCGACGACAAGCACGGTATTCCCCTTGTCGCGCAGCTTCTGAAGCAGTTCATTTAAGCGGTGTACATCGCGGGGATGCAGGCCAACGCTGGGTTCATCGAAAATGTAGGTAACATCGACCAGGCTCCCGCTCAGGTGCTTTACCATCTTCACGCGCTGCGACTCCCCGCCGGACAATGTATCCGTCTCGCGGTCCAGCGTCAGGTAATCAAGTCCGATATCCACCAGATGCTGCAGCCGTTCCGTCAGCGACTTGACCATCGGTGCGGCGGCAGCGTCGTCAATCTCCCGAATGACGCGGATAAGTTGTCCGACCTCCATGGAGGACAGCTCCGCAATGTTATGCCCATTGATCTTGCAGCCCAGCGCGGCTTGACTAAGCCTCGCGCCGCCACAGCTGGAGCAGGGACCCTCGGAGATGAACGGAGCGACGGTTTGCTGCGTGCGTTCCGACTTGGTTTTCAAGTCCTGTTTGATGTATTTGTTCGTAAACTTTTCGATGACGCCTTCCACGGTAATATTGGTGGCTTTTCCGGCGAAATCCACCTTCACCTTCCTTGCCTTGCCGTACAGCAGCTGCTCCAGGTCTTCAGCCGAATAGTCGCTGAGTTTTTTATCAAGGTCAAAGGAACCTGACTGTACAAGCATATTCCATTCCCATCCGCCCACCGTATAGCCCGGCAGCATAATAGCCCCTTCATTGAGGGACTTGGTCATGTCCACCGCTTTGCTCATGTCGACGGTAAGGCTGCGGCCGATCCCGTTGCATTCGGGACACATGCCTTGCGGATCGTTAAACGAGAACATGTTCGCTCCCCCGACATAGGGCTGACCTGCTCGTGAAAAGAGGAGACGGAGAATGGGGGAAATATCGGTAATGGTGCCCATCGTGGAATGGGAACCGCCGCCCAACCGTTTCTGATCCACGATCACAGCCATACTCAAATTCTCGATCGCGTCCGCATCAGGCTGCGGATATTTCGGCAGGAACGTGCGCACGAACATGCTGAAGTTCTCATTCAGCAATCGCGTGGATTCCGCGGCGATCGTATCGAAGACGATCGAAGACTTGCCGGATCCGGATACCCCGGTAAATATCGTGATCTTCCGTTTGGGAATGCGCAAGGATACGTTCTTGAGATTGTTTTCTCTGGCGGCCGAAATAACGATATACTCCTGATTCGATTCGCTCATGGCTATCATCCTTCCGTTCGTGTTTATTTTCGATACACGTTCATACCGTACAAATGGTCCGAACTAGACATAAACCGGCTGCAAAACCTATACCTGCAGCCGGTTTATGTTGATTCGGATCAAGCAAGCTCTTATTTATGTTTTAAACTCTTCAAATAACTAATTCTTTAATCGGGCACCATTTTGTGCCGACTTGATTATAGGGAACTGCTTAGTGTCGTGTCAACAACTTTGTCTCTCATTCGGGCAGTATACATCCACTCATCATGAACACTTACCAAATATGATATTAAAGCATTAAAATCATCGGAACTAGACGTAGCGGGTCATCGATATCATGACACGGTCACCTTCCCGTTTGCTTGCGACGAAAGATATTGAAGTCGTCCCGCATAGCAGACCTAACGCAAGCCTCGCTTGGTGGGACGGCTTGGGATTTTTCGTTATGTACAGGCAGCTGGAGATGACGCCCATGCTTGGTGTACGATGAAAAGCTCCTGACCGGCTTGCGCCGCAGGAGCTTTCATTGTGTTACCATTGAATTTGCAGTTCCGGCGCAGTAGCATGAAGCGCTTGTTCCATCCGGGATTTGATTGTGTTCAAGCCCTCCTCGGTGTCTGCTTCTGCTCGGAGCACCAGAATCGGTTGGGTATTCGAGCTACGTACCAGCCCCCAGCCGATCGGGAATAACACGCGTACGCCGTCAACGTCGATCAGTTCATGTTTCCCTTGAAAGTAATTTTTAACATTTTCAGTGATTCGTTGCTTTGCCACGTCATCGCACGGAACTCTCGTCTCCGGCGTGGCGCAGTATTTCGGCACGTCGGCAAATAATTCGGACAGCGTACGCCGGTCCCGACTCAGCATGCGGAGCAAGCGGCCGGCAGCGTATAACGCGTCGTCAAAACCATAATACTCGTCGCGGAAAAATAAATGCCCCGACATTTCTCCAGTAAACGGAACATCCCATTTGCGCATGCTCGCTTTAATGTGGGAATGCCCGGTGCGATGGAAAATCGGCTCGCCGCCCAGCTTCTCGATTTCCTCGACCAGCGCTTTCGAGCATTTGACTTCCACCAGCGCCTTGCAGCCCGGGTATTTCGGCAAAATTTCGCGCCAGAACTGGATCATCAACTGATCGCCCCATAAAATGCCGCCCCGTTCGTCCACTACGCCAAGGCGGTCTCCGTCCCCATCGAAGGCGATGCCGATGTCGGCCTTTTCCTTCTTCACGGCGTCGATCAGATCCCGCAAATTTTTCGGCTCTACCGGGTCGGGATGATGATTCGGGAAATCCGGATCCGACTTGCAGTACAGCTCAATCACTTCGCAGCCCCATCGGCGAAGCGCCTTGGGGGCAAACGGCGACGGCGTGCCGTTGCCGCAATCGACAACGACCTTAAGCTTCCGGCCGTTTAGACGGATTTTGTCTGCCAGCATGTCCAGATATGGCTCTTCCACGCTTTCGCGGCGCAGGCCTTCTTCCGCATAATCGAAGCCGGAAGGCAGCTTGCCTTCGGCCGCCAAGCGAAGCATGCGGCTGCGCAGCTTCTGGATTTCTTCGCCGTAGATCGTCGTATAGTCCATGGCGATTTTAAATCCGTTTTCGTCGCCGGGGTTATGGCTTGCCGTAATCATGATCCCGCTTGGTTCGTGATCGTGATGCATCGCAAAGTAGAACATAGGCGTCGTCACTTCGCCGATATCGACCGCTATGCATCCGGATTGCTGCAAGCCGGCGATCAGCGCCCGCTGGAACTCCGGGGATGATTTGCGGTTGTCATGGCCGACGATGGCCGTGTTCCGGCCGGCCGTCTTTAAGGTTTCTCCAAAAGCTCTCCCCAGCCAATAACAAAAAGGGAGATCAATGTCTTCATACGCTTTGCCGCGAATATCGTATTCACGAAATACATGGGAGGGGATGGAGGTACCCGCTTCCCGGGTCGGCATCCCGTGCTCCTGCAGATCTTGGGTTAAAGGCATCGTTTCCACCTCTTTTTGGTTGTCGTTTATTGGATGATGGTAAGCTACGCTTGTTGGTTAATCGTTTTTTTGTATATGGCCTCGGTCAGCAAGTAGGAGACGACGGCTTCCGCCCCGCAGTTCACATTGGGGCCGTCCGCATTCAAACCGTCGCAGCAGCTGCCGTCCTTCTCGCGAACCATTGGTGCTCCGAGATCGTTGCCGCCGTAAAACCAATCGCGGCATTTCGTCACGATCGATTCGTATTTTGGCGTTTTCGTCAGCTCATAGGCTTTTGCTGCGGCTAAAGCCAACTTCATGACATCGATCGGCTGCTGATCCCACAAGGCCCGGTCACCCGGACGGCACCAGCCTTTGCTTCCGATCGGCCGGATTTGCCCCGCGTCGTTTTGCGACAAACCGATCAGGAAATCGAGGGATCTTAAAGCGATATCAAGCAAATCCGTCCGTTTTAATATTTCGTGGGCCCACAACATCCCCCAAGGCAGCAGGGCGTTGCTGTAAGTGATTTCCGGTTCGTACCACGACCAATCCGGAGCGGAATGCCGGTGATAAAGGCCGGCAAGGCGCTCTGCGGTTTCCCTGATCCGGTTGGTCAAATCGACATCGTAACCGGAACGCTGCAGCAAGCCGAACGCCGCCAGAGCGTAGGCCCATCCGCGCGGGTAACGCATGTGGTGGGCCTGCCCCAGCGCTTTGCGGAAAATCGATTCGGCCGCAAAAGCGAAGGACGGCGCAGGCTTTGCGGCCATCGCCCGGGCACAGGCCCATAGGCAGCGTCCAAGGCAATCGTCGGAAGGCGTTTCCGGCTCCTTGCTGCGGTCGTAGGCAAAATTGTTGTGAAAATGCCCGTCTTCCTTTTGCGCCCACAGCAAAAAAGCGATGTAGGTTTCGGCTAACCGCTCGAGCCTTTTTTGGTCTTCCTTGCCGCAGCTGCCGGACCATTCCAGGCAAACCCATAGCGCCCGGGCTTGGTCGTCCGTGCTGTACCCTTCGTTGCGCCGGGGAATCGAACCTAATCCATGCTCAAGGATCCCCGTGTCGTCCGTCATTTTTTCAAGATGGTCAAACCGAACGGATGGCCTTTCCATTTCTCCCCACCTCGGTCAACAAACGGAGATATTCATGTCCGACGTTCGGCCAATGCATCGTTTGGCCCAGCCGCTTCATTTTCCGGACGACATCCTGCAGCATCACCTCGTTGGTCAGCAGCGACACGATCCGTTCCCGCCATAATGTCTCGTCTTCCGCCGGGATCAGCAGACCCGGTTCATCGGCGAGCAAATCTTGCGCATAACAGTACGGGGTCGACAACACCGGACGCCCCAAGCCGACCGCATAGGCCAGCGTACCGCTGGTAATCTGCTCCAGCCCCGGATACGGCGTCACGTAAACGTCGCAGGCGGTGATATGGCGCACCAGATCGTTTTCCTCCATGTAGCGGTCGATCATGACGACGTTTTCCCCGATGCCGTTTTCCTCGATCATCGCCTTCAGCTCTTCGCGGTATTTCTCCCCTTCCCATTTTTTGACCTCCGGGTGGGTTTGGCCGACGATGGCATATAATACGTGAGGCACCCTTTTCGCCACTTCCGGCAACACCTTCAGGATCAGTTCGATCCCTTTGCCGCGGCCCAAAAGGCCGAACGTCATCATCACCTTCCGATCCGCCCAGCCGAGCTGCTCCCGGAACGTTAGGCGGCGCTCCGCGTCCGGTTCGGGCGTCCCATGCGGAATGAAGACGATTTTGTCCTCCGGAATGCCAAACGAACGATGCAAATACGAAATCGCTTTGCGGTTCATGACCCCGATGCGGGCGCTTCGTTCGGCAATTTCCCGCTGGATGCTCGCATAAGGTTCGCGGGGATGCTCAAACACGGTGTGAAACGTCGTCACCAGCGGTTTTTTCAGCTCACGGATGAAATGCAATATATGCCGGCCGGCTTCCCCGCCAAAAATTCCGAACTCGTGCTGCAGCGAAACGACCTCGATATCCGAGTGGTTGATTTTGTGCGCCATTTTCTCATAATCTTTTTCGCTGTCGCGCCGAAGCAGCCACAGCAGCGGATCCCTTGATCCGTCCGTCTCCCCGTCGTGGAGCACGATGACGGGATCCTTCACTTTCCACTCTTTGGCTGCGTGGACCGCCTGCCGCAAATGATAGGTAAATGTGGCCAGGCCGCATTTTTTCGGAACGTAAGTGCTGACGTAAGCTACACGGGTCATGCTTGCATCACTCCCAATCGGTTCATCACGGCTTCATGCAAAATATGTCTTGGACCGAGCTCCAGCCCGTATCCGAAAATGCAGTTGTTTAAGTACGCTCCCTCGTTTACCCGGCAGCCGTTCCACAGGATCGTTTCCGATAAACGGACGTTCGGACCGATCGAGCACTTGTCGCCGAGCACCACATGAGGTCCGATGACGGCACGGGCACCGATTTTTACATGATCCCCGATTAACACCGGAGGAACGAGGAGGACGCCGGCTCCGATTTTGCAGCCTTTGCCGATCCAGATGCCTTGATCCTGGGCTTGTCCGGGTATGCGGATCCGCCCGGAACCGTTCAAGAGATCCCAGTGAACTTGGCGGTATCTTTCTTTCGTGCCCATATCGGCCCAATACCCTTGGATGGTCGTGCCGAATACGCCCATGTTTTCGCGGATCAGCAGCGGGAACGTTTCACGTTCAATGGAGACTTCCCGATCGGACGGAATCACTGCGAGCACGTTTTTTTCCATGACGTAGATGCCTGCGTTGATCCGTCTCGAAGGGGCTTCGTCCAAGCGGGGCTTCTCCACAAAACGCAAGATGCGCCCCGTATCGTCCTGCTCGACGACCCCGTACGCGCTTGGATCTTCCACCTCCGTCAGGCCGATGGTGACCTTTCCTCCATGGGATCGATGGAAATCCAGCAGCGGTTTCAGTTCAATATCATGGACGATATCCGCATTCATGGCAATAAATTGATCATCGAGCAAAGGCTCGGCGTTTTTGATCGCCCCGGCCGTTCCCAGCAGCTTTTCTTCCATCGCGTACTGGATCGAAACACCCAGCCGGCGGCCGTCGCCGAAATGATTTTTAATTTTTTCGGGATGATGTTTCAGAGCGATAACGAAACGGTGAACGCCTTGTTCCTTCAGATGAAGAATGAGATGTTCCAGCCATGGGCGATTCAGAATCGGCGCCATCGGCTTCGGCATGTTCTCCGTCATGGGTCTAAGTCGGGTTCCCAAACCACCGGCAAGCAACAGTACATTCATTTCGAAATCTCCTCCTGTTCCCAAAAAATTGTTCGACAAACAAAACTTACGCCAGCTTCAGACACTGACGCTCCTGTTTTATGTTCCCCTCCTCCCCATCTTTTTGTTGTTAGCACTCTATTTCATCGAGTGCTGATAATATAGTATTTTATGGAAAGGTGTTTTTTTTCTTCAAGTTGTTTTTGAGATCATAACATTCCCTCTTCTATCAATCATTCAATTTATCTCCTGCTTTCTTTTAAAATCTCATGATTTCTCTTGTTTTTTTATGAAACAGTCCAGAAGAACGGGTACGCCATAACAAAAACACCTCATTCATTCGTAATAAAATGAATAAGGCACAGCACAAATAAACCCGACAAGATATCGTTTAAAAACTATGATGTTGGCTTTTAAATTTGAAAATATCATCAACTGCTTGCTGATATCCGCCTGATTTTCGAAAGGACTCGCTTATATGTCCAGCAGCTTCCTTGAAAGAAGGTAAGCTTAACACATGATCTGCGGCTTCATGCAGCTGATTTGCCGTCAAGCTTTGCATTTGCAAAACAGTGCCTGCTCCGATTTTGGCAACTTGGTCCGCAATGATCGGCTGATCCGCGCTGAGCGGGATGACGATAAGCGGAACACCGAAATAGAGACCTTCGTGGGCGCTGTTCATGCCACCATGCGTGATGAACAGTTTCGCGTATTGGAGTACATCCGTTTGCGGAACATAATTTTTGACGATGAAGTTTGCAGGAATTTCCCCTAGATCGGAAATGGCGGTTTTATTCCCGACTGACATGACGATTGTGTGGTCCGTGTTCCTGAACGCCTCAAAACAAAGCTTGTAGAAATCCATGGCTTGGTTAAGCACGGTACCCAGTGAAATATAGATCGGTTTTTTGTTCCGGATTGCCGCAAAGTCGAAGTCTTCTTGCATGGATCGCGAGGAGATGGATGGGCCTACAAAAGAATACGTTTGGTCGAATGTTTCCCCATCAGGTTGGAATTCCCTTGTCGTATAAACGATCGTAAGCGGAGCGGGATTACAAAACGCTTCATAAGGAGAATGGATCTCTGCACCGTATTTTTGCTGAATCATTGACGTCACGCTTTGGTATTTATCGTTGATGGGTTTAGTTATTTCATCAGGGACATCGTTGAAAAATTGCTCTATCATGCGGTCGAAAGTTTGTTTGGACTGCGCAAAAGTACTGCAAGAGCTGATCGCAGGAAGCTTAAGAATTTCAGCCAGCAAACTACCGCAGCCAAACATGGAATCATGAATGATATAGTCAAAATGCTCCCCTTGAATCTGTTCAAGAACGCTGGGTATGACGATATCCGCAGTATGCAAAAGACCGTTGACTCGTTCAAGCAAATAATGTCTTCCACCTGATATAAATGCTTTTATAAATTTTTGATCGTCAAATGTCCGTACCGTAGCCCCCGTCTTCTCTATACGATCCCGAAATGCTTCGATACAAAAGTAAACGACCTCTTCTCCACGCGAAATCAGCTCCTGCACGACACCAATCGTTGGATTGATATGCCCTTCTGATCCCGCATTAATAAATAGAACCCGTGCCATCTACAACACTCCTTTATGTATTCCCGTCTTTTAAGCAGGAGGCAAGATTTTTCCTAACCTCTCTCGAATTCAACCGTGGAATCAAGTTGATCATTCGGTACAGCAGATTTTCAGTACACCAGTCTCCGTTTGCGTCATTAATGTATCCATCAAGCGACATCGTCATGCCTGGGATGACTTAGTTCAAACTGTAGCCCTTCGATTTCAAGACGCATATATATATTTTAACATATAAGTGAAAGGGACCTGTCTCTTATCTACCGGTCATCCGCAGCTTCTCCAAAAACAGCAGCAAAACGAGCCCCTGGCCGTAAAGCGTCGGAAAAGTCGGGACATGATCGTAAGCCTCGACGCTAGCCAGCACTGGCGTACCTCCCGAGACGCCAAGGACAGCGCCATCCTCACGAACTTGCGTGAGAACGGCTGCGACGGCGCGATCGGCGCTGGCCAAAGCCAATTCCGCAGGAATCCATCCGGCGCGTGCCGCTTTGTACAATCCGCAGGCGATGCCGGCGGAACCCGACGTCTCTTCATAAAAGTGGGGGCGGTCCAAGACCGTCGGCCACAAGCCGCTCTCATTTTGACAGCGGACGAGCGCCTCGGCCATTCGCGAATACCGCTCGCGGAGCTCGCCGATCAGCTTCTTGTCATCGCACAGTTCGCCCGCCTCCTCTGCGATCATGGGCACGCCAGCGGCGTTCCAGGCGTTGGCCCGGTTCCACCTTGCGGCCGACATCCAATCGCCCGTCTTCTCGTTCCAACCGTGAAAGAGCAGCCCCGTCTCCTCGTCCTGCAGCATCCGAAGGTGCAGCAGCGTCTGGCTCATCGCTTCTTCCGCAAGCACTTTGCTTCCTGTTAAACGAGCCGTCCGGGCCAAAAAGAGGATAGCCATGAAGACGGTGTCCGCCCATACCTGCTCGCTAAACGAGGCGCTCTCGGTTACGGTATGCTCAAACGCACCATTCTTTGTTCGCGGCGCCTCCTTGATTAGCCAAAACGCCATCTCCTCTGCCTTGTCCTTGTAGAAGCGATTACCGGTCTGCCGGTATAGCAAAGGGAACATCGCGTAAGGCGCGAGTGAGTTAATGACCTTTATCTTCTCGGAGCCGCCAAGATTGCGCTCCGTCCAGACTTCCACCGCCTGTATCATCCCTCTCGCTCCGCAGAGGGCTCCGTAGTCTGCTGCGGCGATTAATCCGACGCCCGGATTCCAATCCCAGCGGTTCCGGTCCATCGCCCACTCGGCCCATTCGTGTCCGCCCCAGCTCTCCGGACCGCTGAACATCAGATAGCGATAGACGCGGTCCGCCGCAGCTTTCAGATCCGTTTGCTTTATTTGCATTCCCTCATCGCTCCTTTATAAGTAATTGTTTCGGTAGTCTGTAGGGGTCAGTCCGAACTGTTTCTTAAACGTTTCGCGAAAATGGTCCTGATCCGCATATCCGACCCGGTCGCATATCTCGTAAATCCGATTCGCGGGGTCCTTCAGCAGCCGGGCCGCCTCTTCCATGCGCAGCTTGACGATCCAATGGTTGATCGTCATGCCGGTCACTTCCTTGACCAGCGCGTTTACATACTTCTCGCTAAAGCCAACCCCACTTGCAACGTCCCAAAGCGACAGATCCTTCCGCGAATAGTTTTCACGAATGGTCCGGACCGCTTGTTCGACGAGCTTCTTCTTCTTGAGGCTGCCGGACCACTCAACCATCGGCAGCGTCTGGGCCAAATTGGGCAGGCGATCCCGAAGCCTTTGTTCCATGAGCTCGACGCCACGCTGTTCCTCCCGCTCCTTGTGCAGCTCCGCAACGATTCTCGCGAATACTTGCTCGATCTCCTCCGGATCGATCGGCTTCATAATGTATTCCAGCACCTGCAGCTTGATCGCCTGCCGCGCGTACTCGAATTCGTTCAACCCCGACAGGATGATGCACCTTATGTCGGGCTTGCCGGCCCGGAACGCCTCAATCAGCTCCAGGCCGTTTCCCTTCGGCATGCCGATATCGGTGAGCAGCAGGTCCGGAGGATCGCGCTTCAGCCATTCGAGCGCTTCCTCTCCGTTCCTGGCGGCTCCGACGAGTTCAATGCCGAGCCGCTCCCAATCGATGGAGCGCGACAGCGTCTCCCGGACGAGTTTGACGTCCTCGGCGATCAGCAGTTTATACATCGGGCGATTCCTCCTCAGGATCGTTTTGAACATGGGAACGCAGCGGGAGTACAACTTCAACGCATGTTCCTTCAACCACGTGCACGTAGCGCAGCCCATATCCAGACCCGCAGTGCAGCTGTATCCGCCGATGCACGTTCAGCGTTCCGTAACCGTTCTCGGCAGACGGGACCGAGGTTAAGCTGTGTTCTCCCGCCTCCTGCTCCCGAAGCACGCGGTTGCGTTCCTCTACGTTGCAGCCCTTTCCGTTGTCTTCAACGCGGAGAATAAGCCTGTTTCCATCCGCGTGTGCGGAAATCGCGATCCGGCAATGGTCCGTTCGCCCGGCAAAGCCGTGAACGATGGCATTTTCCGCAAGCGGCTGCAGAATAAAGTGAGGAATGACGATATCTTGCAGATCGGAAGCGATATGAAACTCGGCGAGCAGATCGTCGTGCATCATTTGCTGGATATGCAAATAGGCTTCCACTTGCTTGAGCTCATTGTCCAGGGAGATCCACGTTCGGCCCCGGTTCAAACCGAATCGGAACACATTGGCCAAGGAGCGCACAATCGAGCTCGTCTCCCGGTCACCGGCCAAAATGGCACGGCAATTGATCAGATCGAGCGTATTGTATAGAAAATGAGGGTTGATCTGGGCATTCAGCAGCTCCAATTGCAGCTGGCGGCGTTCAATCTCCTCCTCGAAGCTCTTCTCAATCAAGCCGTGAAGCGTAACCAGCATGGACGCGAATTTCTCGTTCAGCGTCTCGACCTCGTGGATGCCCGACTTCAATTTGGGCAGCTGCTCACGGAATGCAAGCACTTCGGGACGCTGAACAGCGTTAACGAGCCGGGTGATCGGAACGGTGACCCGGATGACGATGCGCCGCAGCCACAGTCCCGCGATCAGCACGGCTGCGATGGCAGCCAAGGCGCCGATCGCCGAGATGGCAAACGTGTACCGTCCGAAGTGGCTCTTTGGAACGGCGGTCAGCAGCTTCCAGCCATTGTCCATTTTTACGCACGTGACGCGATGCAGCGTCCCTTCGACTTTTGCGTCGGCCGAACTTCCGTCGCAGGCGGCTGACCGCACGAACGGAAGCTCCCCGGCCGGTTGGAGAAATGCATACCGTTCGCTGAAAATGACACGGTCTTCTTCGTCCACCAAAAGGTGGAAGCCCGATGTCATTGCGGCGTTCTCGAACAGGCTGCGGATGCTTCCGGTATCCGCCCCGATCAAGACGGTTCCGATCACGCGGCCGTCCTTGGTGCTTATTTTCTTCGTCGCCGAATAGATCATCGCAGCCCCGGAGCGTCCAGTCTTCTGGCCCCACCAGACGTTGCGGCGCCCGCCGCCGATCAGAGCACGGTACCAGCTCTCGTTCTTCAGGTCCGTCGATTTAAAAATGCCGGTCACCGGGTCGAAGTGGTCGGTCGCGAGGGAATACAGGCCGCTCTCCGGCTCCAACGCGACGGCAACGACATACGTCTGTTGAACGATGCTGCCGGAATTATCATCATTCAGCAGCGACAAAAGCGACAGGTTCTGCAGATTCGTCTGCAGGGTAAAGAAATCGTTGACCGCTTCGTACGGCGCTGAATGCTCCGTCTCAAGCAAATTTTCGATCGATTGGTTAGACAGCAAAAACGCAGCCATATTGTTCATGGTGTCAAGCTGATATTCCAGATTGCGGTGCACGAACTTCATCGATTGTTCCGCCATCTGACGCGTATGATCATTTTGTACCCGGATAAGAATGTAGCTTGCCGAAGCGGCGAAAAGAGCGATGACCGTCACGACCAGCGCAAAAACCGGCAGACTGATCCGAGCCAGCAAGCTGGTGTGACGCTTATGGGTTATCATCGCCAAGCCCTCCCTTGCCAAATTGCTTTCCTTATACCTCCAAGTGAATCAAAATGTATAATAAGGGTGGAGGCGTACTCTTTATTTAGCTTCTTCCCTCTTACCGCCTAAATCTCCTGCATGGTCGGCGTGATGCTGGCGGCTTTGACCACGCAGCGTTCCTCTGAAACCGAAACGTGTTCCCTCATCGAACGGCAAAGCACCTCCCCAATGCTTCCGGCATGGCCGGAATGCACCAGGAAGGTTACCGACGTTCAGAGGTTTACTTGCCTGCTTTTTTCTGATAGGAAGCTTCCAGTTCACTTAGAATTTGATCGCCTCCTTGCGACTTCCACTTCTCCACGAATTCGTCGAACTTCTTGATGTCGGCGCCCATAATGATTTGAGTGAATACCGAATC
This sequence comes from Paenibacillus sp. USDA918EY, assembly GCF_009870825.1. Classification (GTDB taxonomy): domain Bacteria; phylum Bacillota; class Bacilli; order Paenibacillales; family Paenibacillaceae; genus Paenibacillus_AQ; species Paenibacillus_AQ albilobatus. The sequence continues at coordinate 72,685 of NZ_WTWY01000012.1, forward strand.
ACGCATCGTATCCAGCTCTGTCAGCTTGGCGATTTTCGTCGGCGATTCGAGGTAATTGGAAGCGTCGGTGATTTGATGCTCATTGTTGATCGCTACGCCGAGCGCTTCAGAGAACCGCAGCGGCAGCGATTCAAGGTAATGCGGCCAGCCCTTCAGTCCTGGAGCGAATAGATAGCTCTGCGTGCCTCTGAAGTTGCCGCTCGGGTCCTGCTGTGTCTTCGGATCGACAAGGGTCGTGTTTGTCTTAAGCTTCCCGTCTACGAGGGAATAGTCCTCGCCTTCAATGCCCCAAACGGTCAACATTTGGTTCTCCTCGGAAAGCGAATCCTCAATGATCGATAGTACGCGCTTCGGATCCTTCGTTTTTGCGCTAATGGCGTTCATCTGCGAGAACGGTGCACCCATAGGCGCAACAGCCGTGCCGTCCTTCCCCAGAAGAGACCCGGTCAAAGTTAAGTATTTGAAGGGCTGCTCAGCCTGGTTCGGGAGCGATCCGTCCTTCGCCAGTTTGCCGCTCTTGATCAGCTCATTGGTCTCGATCTGCGTATCGTAATCGCTGGCCGTCGACCACCAGCCCATCCAGGAGAACACCTTGCCGCTGAAAATTTTTGCCCGCAGCTGCTCTTCCTTTATCGTCGAAAACTCCTTGTCAATAAGCCCTTCCTTGTACATCTTCTGTAAAAACAGCAGCGCGTCCCTCATCCGGGGATCGATGTCATAGTTGCTGAATTTCCCATCCTTCTCCGTGAAAAAACCGGGTGTGACGCCGAACGCGCCGAATACGTTGTCGAAGGAATTGTTCGCGAATTTTACCTGTCCGATCTGGGACGTATATCCACCGAGCGGAATGACCTCCGGATGCTGCTCCTTGACCTTTTTCAGCAGGTTATAATATTCGTCCAGCGTCTTTGGTACGGAAGCGCCTGCCTGCTCCATATAGTCCTTGCGCATGACCAAGTCCCAGCGGTACCCCGCCCCCGGCCCGCCCTGATACGGAATCCCGTAGATGCGGCCGTTCACCTTCGCCTGCTCGAACACATCCGGCGGTACTTCCTTCATGATGTTCGGCGTGTCCTTTTCGTTAATCAGGTCGGTCAGATCAACGAAGGCGCCTTGCTGCGCGTATTTCTGAAAATCATCGGCAAAATCGATCCTCGTCACGTCCGGAATGTCGCTGCTCGCCATCTTCAGATTCAGCTTTGTTTTGTATTGCTGAACGTCGACCATTTCCGGGACGATCTTAATGTTCAGCTTGGCCTCGATCGCTTGTTTCACCGCGTCCTTCGACGGGTCATACGGCAGCGAAATATCCTGTGCCTTCAGCCACTTCAGTTCGTAAGGCGAATGATCCGCAGTCGCTTCAGGCGTTCCTGACGGGTTTCCCGGCTCAGGGCTAGCACTCCCGCCTTCCTCGCTTTTGCTGCCGCATCCCGACAGCGTAAGCGTTCCCAATAACATAGCGGCGAGTACGCCGTAACCCCAGTGTTTAATTGTCTTTGACATATACAGACAACCCCCTGTAATCTTACAAAAATGGATTGTTACCCTTTAACTGAACCGATCAGCATGCCCTGTTCAAAATACTTCTGAATGAACGGATACAAAACCATCATCGGCAGCGCTACGATCACAATGGCCGCCATCTGGATCCCGATCGTGGGCGGCGGCGTTTTTCCTGCCGCTTCGAGCAATTCGGGCGGAAGGCTGGAACTCGCGATGATCGTGCGCAATACGAGCTGCACCGGTGCTTTGTGCCAGTCCGTAACATACAGAAGCGCATTGAAGAAATCGTTCCAGTACGTCACCATGTAGAGCAAGCCGATCGAGGCGATAACCGGCATCGACATCGGGAGAACGATCGAACGCAGCGTCCTGATCTCGGATGCCCCGTCGATTGCAGCGGATTCCTTCAGGCTGTCTGGAATACCTTCAAAGAAAGATTTCATAATGATCATATTAAAGGCACTAAAGGCCATGACCAGGATCAGCACGTAATCGGTATTCAGCAGTCCTAAATTTTTGATCGTGATATACGTCGGAATTAATCCGCCCTTGAACAACATCGTGAACACGAAGATCAGCATGATGATCCGCCGGCCGGGCAGCTTTTTCTCGGCCAGGGAGTAAGCAGCCGCAGCCGTGAGCAGAAGCGCAAACAGAACACCGGCGGCTGTATTGCGGATCGTCACCCCATAAGCGTTGTAGATGAGAGATCCCTTCTTGAGCAAGTAGGCGAAATAATCGAAGCTGAGCGATGTCGGAAACAGCACCAGACCGTTCTTTTCGCTGAAGATCGAGTAGGGCGTGACGGACACGCATAATACATACCAGAACGGAATCATGATGATGAGAGTGATGAGCGACAAAACGAAATAGTTGGTAGCGATAAAAATGGATTCGCCTCGTGTAAGCTTCACGATTCGGATTCTCCTTTGTCAGAAAATGCCGGAATCATTGATCCGCTTCGCGATCTGATTGGCGATCAGCACCATGACGAAGCCGATGATTCCCTTGATGACGTCTGCCGCCGCCGCGAGACTGAGGCTGAACTGCTCGATGCCTACCCGATAGATGTAGGTGTCGAGAATGTCGCCGACTTCGAACACCATCGGGTTGTACAGGTTAAGCACCTGGTCCAACCCGGCACTCATCAGATACCCGACCCTTAGGATGAAGATGACGATAATCGTGCCGGATATGCCCGGGAGCGTGATGTGGATGATGCGTCGGAACCGCGTCGCTCCATCCATGACCGCGGCTTCGTACACTTCGGGATTAAGCCCGGCGATGGCTGCCAAATAAATGATCGCTGCCCAGCCCATCTCTTTCATGGCATCGGTGACGACGAGAATGATCCGAAAATACGCAGGCTCGACGAGCAGATATACGGGTTTGCCGCCAAACCATTCGACGATTTTGTTAATTACGCCGGTCTCCGGCGAAAGCAACAGCGTAATGATGCCGCCGTAGACAACCCAGGACACGAAACGCGGCAGATAAACGGCAGTCTGCAGCGTCTTCTTGAACCACTTGGTCCGAATTTCGTTGAGCGACAGCGCTAACAAAATGGGACAGATAAATCCGCTAATCATCTTATACAGGCTGATGAGCAGTGTGTTGCGAAAAGCGTTCAGGAACATCTCCGATGCAAACAGCTCCCGGAAATGGGCGAAACCCACCCACTTACTGGCCCCGAATCCTTGGATGACGTTGTAGTCCATGAACGCGATGGTGATGCCGTACAATGGTAAGTAATCGAACACAATGACCCAGGCAAGTGCAGGAAGCAGCAAGGCGTACAGCCATTTGTATTTCCATATCGTCCTTAGCAGCCGCCTTCGCGGCTTTTCCGTTCTAACGGGAATTCCCGCCGTAACGATTTCCATCGTCCCTCCTCCATCCTTCTTTCGATCCCGGCCAATCCGCATCTACCTCTGCGGTTCTACACCTGCCGCTTGCGGAATAACCGGTTGCGCCAGTCCATTCGCTGCAGGAACGGCGATCTGCAGGCTGAACACCGATTCCTGTTGCGCCGCTGCCTTTCGAAATGGAAGTGCTTACATCATTAAGCATACCGGCATCCTTGAACGTGGAAAACCGGAGCGAAGGATAATAATACCGGGGAAAAGTCCGAAATCCGGCAATGTTATTCTAAGATTATAGTAATAGCAGCCTGACCAAACGGCCAGCACCATATGAAAAAGATACACGTATCGCAATCCATTCTGTCGTTCGGCCTTCGGTTGACGTATTCTGAAATACACCCTAGAATATGCAGTGTATTTTCAATATCTTGAAGGAGGATTATTAAAAAGTGACACACGCGATGAGACTTCGATTCCCTTTTTTGAACAAGTAATTAAATACGTTCAAAGGCTCTGTTTGTGTATACAGAGTAAACGGGATAAGTCTGTCCTTTTTTAATAATCTTCATTTGCGCATATCAATTTGCAATTGTAGAAAGGCGGATCCTTCTGCCTTTCTTTTTTATTGGAATCTGTCTTCCTCCCTTTAAGGCAAACGGAAGGTTTGCTATATTGAACAACCCTTTCATATTCATGTAGCTACACATTTCCCTCCTTATTTATGCTTTGCAGATATTAAGCCGTTGAAGACATTGATATAACGCCGCTTTGTTGCTTAAACCCATAAAAATAGCGTTGCCGATATTCGTTTACAATCGCAGCTGGCTAAAGGGGATGTATAAGCCTCACCCGGAAAAAATAAAAAAAGCCTGATTCATCAGACTTTTCAGATTGTACAGGAACCTGTCCTTATTCAAAAGCCGGGTCCGGCAATATGGATCAGGACTGCGTGGGTCGGTTGTGCTCCTCCTCAAGGGCACCGGTGAGGAAATCGATGAATCCGAACGGTGCGGGATCATCGAGGCAGAGCCCTAGGATCATGTGCGAACCCGCGGCGGCCGACTCGCTGCGCGGGAACAACGCCTCTTCGTAGGCGGTGAGCGCCGCTTCGATATCGCCTTGGTGTGCGGCGATCGCCTTCCCGAGCTCGGCGCCGTCGAACATCGCCAAGTTTGCGCCCTCGCCGGCCGGCGGCATCAGGTGAGCGGCATCACCGAGGAGCGTCACCCCGGGCACGCGGTCCCATCGGTGGCCGATCGGGAGCGTATGAATCGTGCGCGGGATCGGCGCGGTTTCGCCGTCGGTGATCAGCGCGGTGAGTTCCGGCGCCCACCCGTCGAATTCGGCGGCGACTCGGCCCGCCGCGGCGGTGGCGTAAGTGAAGTCGATGCCGGCGATCCACTCGGCGGGACGGTTTAGTTATGATCCTTGAATATTGTTGATTACAATGTATATCATGCAATAGCTTTATGAACTGAAAATGAACGATGTATCTCAACTCCCCCGTTTCGATATGCCGGCGCCCCCCTTGTAAGGCGAACCTCGTTTAGTCTAACGGGAAACTTATTAACCGATCGATATTCTCCCGAAGATAAGAGAGCTGTTGTTTGCGGCGGGTTTGCCGGCGTGACCACCGGTGCACTTGGACACCTGGATATAAAAAAAATTAGCGAAACCCGCGGAGTACTTAAACGTCCGCAAAGTTTCGCTACACATGATATCAAGAGCCTATTTCCCATCTATTGATTCTTTTGGTGTAAAAAACACGGTCAACGACCTGCCCTGACGTGCCTGTACAGTGAAGAGTAACCGTAAGCGCTGTCTCCGATAAATCCGAAAATTGAATATTGCCGCTTGCCTGCCCTGAACTTCGAACCTGCCCATCCGAAGTTGTAAGCTGGATCGTTATACAGTTCACGACATCCCATTTCAAAGAGTACATGTAACTTCCATCCTTCTGATGAGTTCTGTGATATAACACCTGCTCCACTTCCATGAAATCGGTAACGGTGATCGTTAGTCGTTCCCGGACAAGGTTATCCGGTCCCATACAAGTTAAAATGTACTCTGTCGTCGCACTCGTAGGCACCACGGATATGGAGTTTCCCGACAATCGCCCGATCCCCTGGTTTAAGTAAATGCCATAGCCATCTTTTACTTCATAGGAAAGAAGCACAGGTTGACCGTACTTCGTTTTTTGATCCGGACAATTGGACGTAAATTTGGTTATGACGGGGCGTTCCACATAAACCATGGCGGTTCGGGAAATTTGCTCATTCGCCCCCAAAGCATACAATCGAAACGTGGTATCCTTGAAAATCTCCACCTCAAGGCTGCCCACGCTTTCGACCGTAATATCACCCGGCGTAAGCACGCATTTTACGGCGTCCCCGGCTACAGCCCACTCCAGTCTTACCGTATCGCCAACGGCCACACGGGATCGGTTGCAATCAAAGTTCAAAATTTTAAGAGTGGATCTTTTCTTAAAATAGGCCAGAAAATCGGTTCCTCTTAAAACTTCCTCCAACCCGGTAGGCCGATATGAGTATGTTTCCCCGCCGCTCATCAAAACGTTGGCAAAACAAACAGCGACGTAAACCATTTTTTCCAGTTCTCCAAAAGAAACCAGATTGCTGATGCTGAAATAGAACTTTTCTCTTGGAGCCAGATCATACTCAACGAGTGGATATAACTTGAAATAAACACCGTAATCTGGATCATAAGCCTGTTCCACCCCCCAGTTATAGGGAGCGTAACAGATCATTTTTTCCGCCCATTCCTTCGTTGTCAGATATGCCTCTCCGTTGCCGATGGGAAAATAAACGTACATGACCGAAACTTGATCTTGCACCGTTTTAATATCAGGGATGTGCGCCCCTTCCGGCAGATGATTGATAAAAGAAGCGGTCTCTACGCAACTGACGTTTACCACTTCAACATCCGGCGAGTTGGGAAACAACAAATCCTTGCCTTGTTTGTGTTCGCTAAGCAAAATCCGTTTTTCCCCAACGACGTTGGCTTGGATCAAGCGGTCCATTATACAACCTCCCCCTCAAGCAGCAGCACCGGATATCTGGTTCCATCACTTATGGTGCAAACCAGTTTTGCTCCAAGCAGAGGCTTTTCGGATACATATTCAAACTCTCCCGAACTGACCGTTGAAGCTTTATGCCACACAGAACCGTCTTCCGTAAACAGAAATTCCACTTCCTTGGCGTCCTTGGTCTTCCAGATCCATTTGCTATGGATATATTGAGGATAGACACGAATGCGGCTTCTAAAGAATTGCGCCTTATCTAAAGTGAGTCCCAGCAAATTAAGTGCTACAAATTCCGTATACAGGAGCCCCTGTGCTCGCAAAACGATTTGGGGCTTAGCGGGCATCTGTATTTCCATCGCACCGCTCTCATTAACGAATGAAAATGCCGTGCCCACGGTCAGCCGCAGAGCCTCGCTATACTGTGTTCGCCATATCGCTTGCCTTGTTGCCGGGTCATAATCCAGCTGTAAGATGTTCGGAGGCTGCACGTACAAATTAACAAAGGCATCCGTCTCCAATGCGTTCCCCTTGATGGACAGACGGTATTCCATATTCCGATTCACAGCAACGTCCACTCCGGGAGCCGGCAAACGAAAGATATCGATTTCTCCCGGCGTCATCTGTCCCTCTTTTGCCCCGCTGATCCGCCAGTTCAACCGCAGCTTTCCGCTCCCGCCTGACGTCGTTTTATCGCTGATAAAACGTTGAATCTGAGGCACGGCCGGCTTTTTCTGAATGGGAAACACTTTGATGACGTCCTCAATGCCCGCCACATTTTTAATCTCCGCATACGCATACGTCAATCCAACCGGCGCATAGGACTGAATGTTGCGGCATTTGAAATATACGCTGAACAACGTTTGAATGATTTTTTGATTGTAGCAGCTGATGACAAAGCTGATATGTCTATCCTCCACAACGCCTTCCGCAACGGACCAATCGCCGGATTCGGTTTCGAAAGTGATCAGCTTTCCTCGTTCCGGATCAATGAAGTCTCCTACATCTGTTCCATAAGGAAAGAAAAAACGGATATACGACGTATCGGTCACCGGCTCGCGGTTTTGAAGCCTTTTCAGGATCGTTTCTGCCGTCAGCATTTGCGGGTTGTTAAATACGATCTGATGAACCCGATCCGGATTAAGGAGCTGAAAAGTAAGCTCGCTTCTCACGGGATTATCCCGATCCAGGATCGCATTATCGTTCACCGCAATATGATTGTCGTCAACGTCCAACAAGTAACGGCAGTTATTCAACTGCTCCGGCTCATTTTGAAGTTTCTGATCCATTTGTTCCCCCCACCTTTAACTTCAGCCATCCTTCCACCGCACGAATTGGAGGTTTGGCAAGAAACGCATTTCCGCTCGATGGCTTTAGATTTTGGGTTTCGATCCATTCTTCGGCCTCGCCGGGCGTAACAAACTCCCAATCCCGATTAGGCAGCTTGGTGAGCGGCATCACATAGCTTTCTTCTCCCACCAGCAGCGGTCCCGCATACAAAGTCAAATAAAGCTGATCCAAAGCGTTTTCGATCCGATCGATCGGAATACGCTGTTCCGACACAGGCAGCATGCCGCTGATGAGATGTATACTTGCAAGCGGGTCCAAAATCAAAGACAGGGTTGTTCCTGCCGCTTGATCATCTGCGGACACGTAAGTCCGATTGTTCCGTTTCAAATAATCGGACGCCGGATCAGGATCGGCAAAAGCGCTGTTGAACTGCTTATAGCCGGATTGCCCGTCTTGAATGAAAAATCCAACGGCCCCGTCCCCGGTATGATGCGTTTCTCCGATCCATATAGGCATCTCAAAATGCTTTAGGGATATATCCGGCACTGGAACAGGCTTTTTATTATTGCTTTCCAGCAATTTATAAGCTTCCGGCGGCCCGGCTTGGATCAGCTTTATATTTGCTTTGGCCAATACGAGCGGTTTTCCCGCAAACAGGCTTAACCCGCTTGCACTCGCAGTCTCAGGCTGGTGAATATCCCACAACGCAGAGTCGACCAACTGAAGAAACGGCGTGAGCACGTCCTCTTGCTGTTCATGACTGCGACGTAAAATCTCGCTTAAAAAAGCTTTCATGTCGGCATTCATCGCAGCGGGAAGCTCCCCTGAACGCGACCCGACATCAAAAAACGGCCCCCTGTCCGGAAACGGCATGCCTGGCGCATTTCGCCACTGAACCCGGTCCCCATCAAACGCCGTCGCAATCAAACTTCCGAGCATCACGCCCTCCTCGTCATAGATCAACAGGCTTTGATCCGCATGATTCGGAATCATCCAGCCGCAGATCGGCGAGTCCGGAAGGTTAAAATCACAGAATTCCCCGCTTCTTGCCCGGATCCAGTCGAATCCAAGCCGGGTTGGCTGCATAAACCGGGGAGGAAGCATGACCTGTTGTCCGATCAGCTTGTCCGTCCTCCTCAAATCCTCAGCGATCGCATATTGATTGCAGTCGATGTTTTGAAATTGTCCAAAGGTGTCAATCAGCCTAAGCTGGTCAAATTTGAAGAACCCTCCCCTTAATGGGGAAAAAAACGTGTTAAACAACGGCTTTTCGGTCGCAAATCCTCTCAAGGCCTCACTGACTTGTTCCGCCAAATCGGCGCTTCCCTTCTGCAATACCATGACAGGAAAACGCAGCGCCAGTTGGCTCATCAAAAATCTTTCATTAAAACCGTCTAGCGCTTGCGACAGGTAATCCATTTGATCCAGTGCCCCGAATGTTTGGGCATGCTCCGTTCCCAGCTGTTTAATGGCCATCGCATGAAGCTGCTTCGCGATATGGGGCGTTAAAAAAATTTTGCCCTCAATCACGACAGCATCTTTGGTATCCGGCATGGGCCCGTTAAACACATAATCCGTCCCTCGAAAAGTCCAGTTGCTAAGTTTCGGATGACTGCCGACCAGCTCTTTGTCCGGATAATATAGGCCGCGCCAGCAAAGCAGTATCGGATTCCAGGGCGATGTCCAAAGATTTAAAAACAGCCGGTCCGGAAACACCTCTCCGTTGTCCACCAGCCCTGTCGCCATGTCACGCTGCGTCTGACGAACAATATCTGTCAGCTGAATCCGTTCTTCCTGTGAAAAAGGCAAAAGCCCTAATTGCTGTCCGATCAATGTCGTGATCCGTTCAGCACTGTTCATGCAAAACAGCAAAGCCTCCAAAAGCAGTTCCGGGTAGCTTCCCTTCACCTCCGCCTCAGGCAGAAGTTGATTGGCACGAATCACTGCAGAATAGGAGCTGCCCCTCAACGTAAAATCAAACTGCAATGCCTGCACCGTTTCTTGAAGGAGTCTGCATTTTAACAGATTCCTCTCATCCCTTGACGGATTCGCATCGAAGAGCGCCCCCCGATTAGCCCCCGACAGAAGCAGAACAGGCGAATTCGGCTCATAAAATCGGTTTCCTGCGGTCTGCTGCACTTCATAGAACGCTTGAATGGAATCGGCTAATTGTTGTTCGAGGATCTTAAGACGTTCCCGAATCTCTTTAATTTCGATCTCTGCGAGTTCCAATGCCTTGATTTCTTTTTCGATATCCTTCTGATACCGTTCCATCCACTTCTTGGCTTCCTTGATTTCAAAGGGGTCCGTGACTTGGGCCTTAATCATGTACTTACACCACAGATCATAAATCCTCGACCGCTTGGCATCCGCATCAAACAGCCGCTTATAAAGCTCACCGATCCCTTGCTGCAAATTACGGAAAAGAATCTGATCGACCGGTGGCAAATCCGGCAGGTCTTTGTATTCTTTATCATTGATTTTGCTCTGCAGCTTGTACGTAGTCTGTTCGGCAGCCATTTGAAAACGTCTTTCATGATCTGCATAGTCTGCTTGATAAATCCCGTTTAAGTTCAGCAATTTGTGGCTTTGATCATTCAATAGCACACGCATCAAATGCTCGTTCGAACCATCACTCATGCCGTGCAAAGCCGAGACCGCTTCCGCTGACGTGTTGCCTACGGCCAGTTTGGGCATCGGAAGCTTCCGAATGACAGGACCGTTATAATCTTCCCGATCATTTATCCAAACCAGGTCGGTTACCAATCCATGCAATGCCACGGAAGCGGGATACTTCAGGCCCTCCGGCGGTTCCCAGCCATACCGGTCCCGGCAAATATCCGCGGATTCCGCCAGAGGCAACCCATCACTGTAAAAACCTCTTACCACATAGCTGATGGATATGTTTTCGAAACGTTTGCCATCTTGATCCGTCAAATCATCGTAAAAACCAAATACGTTGCGATGATACGGATACATGGCGGAAAAAGCGGGATTTCCAGGGCCTAAAGCGTTAAGCGTGTCCAATCTTTCATCGGGTTCAGGAAGGATCGTTTCATAGGGATAAGATCGACCCAGTATCCGATAGGGTCTTTTGGGATCATCGAGTTTCGGGTAAGTCAAGCTGCCTTCATTGCCGTATTCAGGACCGCTTGCTTTTTCCAGGGCATCGCTTTCCACGATCCAATGCTGGCATAATAAAGCATCGGGTTGACCGTCAGACGACCATAAGCGGGAAACAATCCACAGGTTGGGCACCCTCGGATATTCAGGCTCTTGGTTCTCGCTTCTTTGGAAACCTTGCCTCAATCCTTCGGGCAGAATCCAGCTCAGATGAACGCCCGGCTTTTCCTGCGTCTTTTCGCTCATGATGCCGGAAGGGACCTGATCGCCCAATGGATTCATCAAGATTCGGGAAAAATCATCGGGTATATTGGCAAAAACCGTGGGCACGGGGCTTTTCCCAACCATCATCGCTTGAACTTGTATCGGAACGCACAGTATATTCGGGTCAAGTCCGGTTTTCTTCATGAACGTCCACCTCTTTACAAGTTCCACAAATACTCGATGAAAATATCGTCATTCCCGGTGTCCACCACGATATTCCGGTAGCCGCTTTCATTCTCGGAGCTGACTTCCAGCGTTACGCTGATTCCGAGCTTCATCCTGGCGATGCTGGCGCTGAATTCTTTCACAGAAAGCCTGTTTTTCCACTCCTCGATCGCTTTAAGATGAATAATCCCGGTTGACTGATCCAATTTCAGGCTGATGAATTTGGAGTTGTTGCAGTATTTGAATGTTTGTCCGGACGGGAGAGTCATGGAGATCCTTAGATCTTCATAATCCAGCATGTTGAAACCATCCGCCAGCTTCCATTCCAGATCAATCGGAGCGTACAAATCAAGCCGGGCATTACCCTCTTGCGAAATATACATCGCGTTTAACGGGTAATTATAGTCGGCGCTATCGCTTTCCGAGCCGTTTACGATTTGGATGACCGGTCTTCCGGTTTTACTGCACGGTTGCACAAGTTCCTGCTTCACAACGATGGCCGCATTCCCAATGATCGAATACTCTTTCTTAAATTGCTTTTTCTTTGAACTTTTATCGTCTCTCCAAGAAAAATCAATTTGGGCAAGCAAGTTTTGATTTTGCTCAGGAATATTTAACGGAACCTTTTCCGTGATGGTTTTAATATTTTTGTAGGTGTAAGGAAAGGAAGCGATCTGCTCCTGCGTGTCTGCATCAAAAATGCTGACCAACATTGCCAGCGAGGCCGGCTTGGTTGGCATTGAAGCGGTGATGGTTAGTTCATAGCGATCTCCGCAAAAATCAGGTTCAGAAACTTCGCACGTGACAGCATCCGTATTCCGCTCCTCCGCATTCAATATTTGGTCCCCCTTCTCCAATTTCCCCATAACGGCGTCCCTGACATCTTGAATCATTAACAGAAAATCAAAGTAACCTTGCTGGTCCGGAGTCAGGTTTTTATCAAAATCTACGATAGACTGCCGTACGGCATCTTCGTCATAATCATAGTTCAAGCCGGTCAGGCTGCTCCAATGCTGTTTCAACTCTTCATAGCTATGAGCATCGGTATTCCAGCCCTTGATGAGCGTTGGCAAAACATTATCTCTCCAATCCTGCTCCGACGGCTCCTTTCCGCAAAAATGGCTCAAAAAGCCATAAACCGTTCTGGCTGCTTTGGCAAAGCAATCATTATTGATCCGAGTGTAGCTAACCGGAGATTTATCTACGGTCAGAATAAACTGTACGTTGTAATCGTCGCTGACCTCGCCCGTTCTATATTTGCCCACATTGGGGTAGGCTGCATATTTTTGCGGCTCGTATCGATCCGTAATATTTTTAAATGTTCTCGTATCTTTCACTTCCGTGATGGTCCAAAGGTTTACATCGCTCTTATAACCGTTGAAAGGTACATAAGCAAAGCTGTCCGAGGCAATATGCAGCAATATCCCTAGTCGTCTCAAGGCCTGGATCGCGGCAGGCGCCAACGCTTCATCGTCCGAATTTGAACGATACCGGTCTTTGGCGCGCTGAAACAGCAGGTTAAATGAATTGCTGCTTTGAAGCGTTTGAATGGGAGTAACCCGATAGTTATAGTCCGTTGTTCCATCATCAACCACAAAATCGGAGTAGTAATAGAAAGGAATCAGAATCTCTTCCTGATTTTTTTGGGATGTTATTTCGTTCGAAATTTTATCTTTTTCAATGGCAGTCAGAAGCAGGGGAATCATGTACATCTGACTTGAAGGATCATACTCACAGAGACCACGCTTGATGATGCCCCCGGAGATTTTGTCTTTCGTTAAATACTGTACCGCATTCTGATGATTGTCATTGATAAATTGGCAGGCGGTTGCGATCAACTGGGTTTCTTGTTCGCGATATCCTAATCTGGAGGCGATGGTTTTCACCGTGAAATAATGAAAATCAAGCTTCATATGCAACCAGCTCCTTTACGCGGTTTTGAAGCATGGAATCGCCAATGAACAAGCCGTTGCCGATCAGAATCGTTTCTTGTTCAAATTCAAAATTAATCACTTGATCCTTATAGCTCACCCACTCCATATGAGTCACCGGCTCCAAACCGGATACGGTACGGATCCGCATACCTATCCGCAAATCAATCGCAGGCAGAAGACCCTGTTCCGTGCACACGATATGATCGGGCGTCATACGCACACTGCGCTCGTCAGTGGAAATTTGATAGAGTTTGTCTTCGTAACCGGTCAGCACCTTCTTGACTTGTGCGAGGCCTCCTTCAGCATTTCGAACCCATTCTCCGATTTGAATTTGATCCGCGCGTCTAAGCGTGCCGTCTGGCATCATGATCTCCGTATCCCTGGCGATGCACCCCCATTGAATTAGGATTTTCGCGCATTGAACGTTGAGTTTGTCGTAGTCCTTGCCGTCGCTTTTTACGGAAACGCCAACAGTAACGTCATAGTCTGCGCAAGACATCACGACGCCAAAGCCGGAATAAAGATCCACGTTCGTATAAGGCTTGTAACCGAGACCCTCGAAATCAAGAATGTTATTCCATGATTCCGGGAAAATGAAGGTCATCTTGGTACAGCGATTTTGATCATTGAATGCATCTTTACGCTGAATGATGTCCTCGTAGTTGCAATAATGGTTGATCGTGCCGTTCACCATATTTTTTAACCACATCCGGTAGCCGTAGTTTTCGTCAAAGCCGGTGATCCACCATTTGCCCGCAGCCTCCACGGTGACGGAAAAAGGAACCCGGACCAAAATTTTTTCGCGGTTTCCGTCCAGAAACGGTTGATCGTCATTGGTATAATCGTAGTCCGGAATCGCCCCTTCGCGTGTATAGGATATTTTGACTTCGGTATGTGAAGGGTCTTTGCGATGGGATTCTTGAATGACAGGGGCATTTAGAGTAAGGGATTTAATAATGTCCTTATTGCCTTGCAGCGCAAATCCTGCGGATTTTGTCACGTATCCTTTCAAGGAGGCGGACTCCAGATTGTTTTCGGCGTTTTTCGAACAATAGAACGTGCTGTGGATCATAAATTCACGGGGGGTGTCTTCGAAATAATGAGGGTAATCGGCTTGAATAACGCCATTGTACTTATGAGAATCGACCACTTCATCCGCCGTCGTATGCAGCAGCATTTGATGTGTGACGTCATAGAGCTGAGAAACGACGCTGATATGGCTCTTCTTTTCCACATAATCCGCCATAATGGCCGCCATCGTTTTTCCTTCCGAGGAAGCGGTTGAAGATGCATCCCCTTTAAGGGGTTGATCCGCGCGAAAGATCAGGTTTTCGATCGCCATTTTATCTTCCGGACCCTCATGATAACCATCCTTCTGCGCCTTCACGGATCGGGATAGAGGTGTGGTTCTAAGCTCATGAAGCGTAGACACCAGATGAGGATGCTTCCGTTTGAAATTTTCCAAGCCGCCTACTTGGCTCAAAAAAAAGCGGTAATGGTCTTCATCGGCAAAATCAAGTTCCAGCACGCCTGTCTCGGGATCAATTTGATTCAGGACTTTGTTATGATAATCCGGTAAAAAGTGATACATGCTCACGATCCCCTTTCCGTAAGTGAAGCTCAAATTTATTGATCTGCGTCTGTTCGGATCACTTTGCCTATATACGGAGTTTTGATCATTTGAAGCGCAAACTCAGCCGAAGTGATCTCTTTTTTAAAGAACACTTCCATATTTTTTGCCGTTTGGCATACATCGATGGTGCGCCGCTTTTCATTTTGAACGGCAACCTCGATCGTATCCGTATCAGCAAGCAGCGCTCCGGTTTCAAAACTTCTTAATCGCTTAAAAAAACGGCCGTTTATATGGTTGAACCCAAAATAGAATCCCTCCGGCGGCTGTGCGATTTCCAGCGTATAAGGAACCCCGTCAAACAAGCCGATCAGCACTTCATCGGATAACAGCTCTATTCGCAGTGCCCGCAAAGGTTTCCCTTCGGATGAGTTGGCTTGAAACTCCAACCCCCTCCAGCCGCGCACCAAAGGCGAACGAAGAATAAACCCGCCGATCGTCCGGACACCTTCCTGAAGGTCCTCGGCTGCAACGGCTTTCTTCTGCAGCAAGGGCCGAACGGCCTTCATTCGTTTACCGATCTGTGTAAACACCGCTTCGATCAACGCTTGGTCATGGGATAAATCCAAGGATGCATTTCTCCCCAAGCTGCAAGCTCCGTCCACAAGCGCCCATAGCCAGTTTGGATTGACATAAAACAAGCGGATTGAATCGTGTGGCAATATGCTTTCCGAAGGGATCAAATAATGAAAAGGCACATTGCTCAATAAGCACAACTCGCTTAGCCAGGCCATCAGTTCATCCTCGTGATTGTCCGGATTTACCGGCTGATCATGGGTGAGTGTGGCTAGCTTGCCAAAAACGCGACGAACATGCCCCCGAAGCGCTTGGGACGAGTTTTCCCAATCATTCCTCGCCTGCATCGGCGTTCACCTCACTTAATAGCGATGTATAGCGTTCATTCAGCTGCCGTAAAACGGTATGTTTTCCGTTGTTCGAAGGATTCGTCTCATCGTGCTTACGGGCGGCTTGTACAAAACGATGTCCTATCGAATGATCGTCCTGCCGATCTTCAATACTTCCTTCCGCATGTTGTGATGCCAGATGCATTTCCAAGAGTCCGTGATAAACCGAGGTCCGGGCCAGCATTTCATTGCTTTGGCGCCACGCATATAACTTTTGCGCAAAGGACTGATCCGCAAGCGCCATCGACTTTCCGATCTGCCATGCGCTGGAATAGCGAATATCCATCATGCCAATTTCCGGGTCATATTCGAGCAACTGGTCGGCAAAACGTGCGCATTGCGCCTCCCCTTTTGCTTCTTCATAAGGAACCAAAGGCGACTGGTACCATGAAACGGTCCGGCTGCCGTCCCGCACGTGGTGGTTCATCGGAAAGTATCCCAGGCGGCATAATTTCTGAATTTGTTCGTTGCTTCCCTGATAGGGGGTCGACATCATCCCGGCATTCAGCGAAGACATTGCGGAGCCAAAATCAAAAGCGGCTTTTGCCATGGAAAAGCTCCAATTCGCGAGCACGATCATTCTGGCCGTATGGCAATGGGCTAGAGTTTCTTGACGGGTATGCCCATCTCCAAGACAAGCTTCATATCCTTCCAGAGACACCAAGCAGGCTGTATGGCGGATCGCATGCCGATCGTCTACCGGCTCGAGGCAAAACCTGTTCGCTACAACGGTCGCAAACCAATCATCTTTGACGGAAGCATCGGTCACTTTATGATCCAGACTCACTCCCTTCCCGTGGGCCAACAACGATAACGCTTCAGCATAAGGAAGAACATCCGCCAATAAATCAACAGGAATATGGACATAGGTACATGGATCTTCAGGTTTCTCATAGGCCTCAAGGACAAGAGAAGGCACAAATATTCCTGTTACGGGCTTAAGGGCTTCTTCGCAAGTACTCTCGATCATTTGAATGCCTTCCGTCTCGTCAAACACGAGCAAAGCCAGCCAGGGCATATTCGAATCACTTTTCAGCAGCGTTTTCTCCCAAGGCAAAGTCCTTCGATTAAGGACGATATGGGGCAGGCATTCCGTATAATCGCCAACCGCCTCTCTTGGAGGATAAACCGAATAGATTTGATCCGGCGGCAGGCGGAACCTTTCCGTTGAAACCGTAAACTCTATCATGTGACTGGCCAGTTGGCAGCCGATATTGGAGACGGATTCAACCTCAATGCGGTAGGTTCCGACTTTCAAAGGCGGCTCGTTTCTTTGCGAAAAACGGATGGCTTCTCCCATGATCCCTCTCCTCTCTGTGAATGCTTAGCTTGCACTGCCTGTTGTACGAAGCACAGGAACGGCAAAAAGCACGGCTCGCGGATCATCCGCCAGAGTACGCATTTTCGTGTGATCCCATGTGCCGAATGCAGCAGCGGTTTCGGTCAGGAGTTGATCCCGATTTTTGTTGCTGCCTATTGTGGTCCGTATTGCTTTTAGCACTTTTTCAGGTTCGGTAGGATAAATTTTCGCCGGCTCAAAAACAGGTGGATGATAAACGACTTCTTTTGTGATCGGTTCTCTCGCACTCAGAACGGACTCTTCATAAGCCCCGTGCTCGGGAAGAATATGGACGAGAGAAAACGAATCTTTTGCGGTAACAGACATCCCTATAGGCATATCTTTCATCATTGGCGCATTCGGATCCGACCCGTTATTCCCCCAAAGCGCAGACGGAACATTCTTCCGTTCAGGAACGACATCAAGGCCGGATAAAGGCTGCTCATCATCCAAGCTTTTGATCGTGACATGCTGCTCCATCCGTACATCGCTTAACCCCATAGGCACGATGCCGAATTTTGCTTGATTTTGCAGAAGCTTTTGGCCGTTAAAAAAGAGTTCGGTACAGGGCATCTTCTGTTCAATCAAAAAGCCGGCCCTGAATCCGTTCACCACATAAGCTTCTCTGCCAGCGGCATCGTGATATTTTGCCAAAAGTCCATCGGTAACGCTTACGCTGCTGAGTCTTGCTTCGCCCTTTGCCGCGGAAAGCCTGAACGTATGCTTGGCGGTACGATCTTCAAATGCGCCGGGGATAAAGCTGTCCGCGAACTCGCCCCATTCAATGGGCTTCGGCTCATTCGGGCTGTTTGCCCCAAAACCGATCGTGAAAGAGATGATATACCAATTGACTCTGACTTTGCCGGAAAATTCAGGTCCCCAAAGCGACAAACCTGCTCCGATTTCAACCTTGAACGTTTTACCGATGCCTAATATGCTGATCCGGTAAGATACGCCGACGCTGATTTGAACCCTTGCCTGATAAAAAAACGGTTTCCATTTCAAAATGAAATCCGCTGCCGCAAAAAACCACGCTTTGAGTCCTCCTAATTCAAACAACAACTTCAAACTGGCTCCCGCCATCATACAGGACGGAGTCAAAGCAAAATAGGATTCGCCTTTGATCGAAATGTTGTCATTGATAATCCAGGTAACGCCAAGAGGCGGGATGGATGGATAATGAATATTGCGAAAAGCCGGATGATGGCACCCTCCCAGGGTCACTATGAAATCGCCGCTGTACGTCCCCTTGAACCAGAATCCGATTGCGAATCCGCCCGTGAGTTTACAGGAAGGATCGAATAAAAACGAACGGTCCGTCAATGCGGCCATCAGCATGACTTCTCCCTGGCTCGTGTCAACAACCGCTTTCAGGGCCAGTTCAGCCCGCACAATGGGACTTACGCCCGACACTTTAGGGGGGATGGATGCATTGGATAATCCGAGCAAGGAAATGACAAGCCGGTTCCCCATTTCAATATTGAGCAAAACGAAACTTTCCAGCACGCCGTACGTCAAAAAACGAATGCCCGCGGATATAAAATATTGACCGGAATCCGGAACAATCGACTTGCTTAATGCGCTCAAAGCCTGCTTAGGCGGCGTATCGGGCTTAAGCCCCGCGTCGTCTCCCATGGCCGCAGCCACAAGCGGGAAAGTCCTCACTCCGTTTAGATCAGGCAATTTTAGGGAGCGATTCACCCCAAATCCAAACGCCAAGCCGTTGACGAAAAAGTAAGGCGGTCCGCCCAGCGGCCAACCTAACATCAAGTAAGCAAAAAACGTCTTCTCCCCACTGCCGGGCATCTCACCGTATGAACCTAAAGCTTGAAAGCTGTACTGGTTGATTTTCAAGCCTAAAATTCCGTTGTAAAGCAGCTCTTCTTCCTGGGATTTATATAATCCGCCCGTCAGGCTGAAACCCGGCTTCTCCAACGTGACCATCAAGCCGCCTAACCCAAAACCGATATCGGTCAGTTTCTTCAACGATGTCGAGACGTAGAGCTCGTAAAAATCCATTCTTAATAACGCGATCGTAAAGCTTGCATCCAAGTAAAGCGTAATCCTGGACTCTACTAAGCTGAATCCGATTTTGGAAAAATACAACACGCCGAAACCTTTATTGATGTCCAGCCAATAGATGGTATTTTTCGGCGGTTCAGAAGAATCCGCGATAGCCGGAAGTTTGGAGAGATTGTTTTGGGGTTTGGGTTTTAAAGATTGTATATAGTTCGGATTGACTTCTACCGCATGCTGTTTGATGACCAGCTGTGAAAAAAGGGTCAATAGAAGTTCAACCTCCGGCATGTAGCACAATTCAATGCCTTTAAAGTGAAATCCATCCCCGGGATCGCAAAATCGGCCGATGACGGGCAGGCTTGAGAATTCCAGCTTTTGGTCAAAATCCAGCGCCAATTCATAACTCCGCTTCCGTTTGTTTGGAGTTTCCCGGGTGTCCAGCGTTAATTTCCCAAAATGGCGTATGTCGGCACAGAATTTCAATAGAGCTTCAGACGATACGTACTTCAGTCCAACCTTCTCGATAAACAATTCAAAATTAAACCAATCCGGGAATTCAATATCAAAGTGGGCGGCCACATCGTTCATTTCAAAAGCGAAATCCCGATTGATCCATTTGCCGGAAACGGTGATCCCATCTTTATCTTTCAGAAAAAAAATTTGAAACAAAGCGTCCTTGATGTAAAACTCGCTGCGGAACACGACGGTTAACGTTTTAGCGGATTCAGCATCGTATGCTCTCATCGTTCGACGTCTCCTTGGATCAAGCTAAGAGCTCGTCAATGTTTTCAAGCTGCATGCGCTCGATGATTTTTTTGCGATCCGTGTTATAGACAGCAAGTCCCAAGGATTTGATATTAAAGAGCTTCAAACTCTCATCCGGATTGACCGGATTTAAAATGACAAAGTTGAACGCATACTCGCAAGGCTTGGAATTCGCCTCAATGCTGGATGAATCAATGTAAATAAAGAGCTGCCTGATCTGCACGCGAATATCCTCAATTTTTTTAAGCCCCATGGAGTCAAGCGTTGCCTCCATGCTTTCTTCGGTGACTTTTTCGCCTTTGCCAAAGGATTGGATCACGTTATTAATCTCGGCGATCAGTTCCTTCAAAGTCATGCTTTGGGGTTCAGGATCCGTCGGCATCACGAGAATCTTCGTTTTCTTTTCCCCCGTTTCCCCGTTCTTGAACACCTGATACACGCCTTTCAAATTGCAATTCAACAACGTCAAATCAATAAATGCTTGAATGTTGTTGCCTGGAGCCTCCCCTACGATTTCGAGATCTTGACTCATCTCATTCATCCTCTCAATAAAATGGATATGGTTCGATGTATATGAAAGCTGCGATGCTGAATCGCCAAAGTAAAGCCAAGCATCCGAAAGAAAGCGGGTTACGATAGGGCTCAATATAAAATGAATGGCAAACGGTTTTTCCAAAAAAAGGTATACGAAGACGAAGGCGTTGAAATCTGATAAGTTTCGATTGCAATTCGGCAGGCAAATTCCAAGATTCCGGGCGGGTGGTTGATAACGTTCGAATAGGCAGGCAAAAAAACGAAGCTCGATCCATGCGGCGCGACTAACGGCATGATCCTCGGAACATCGCGCATCCCGATCAAGTTTTATTTGCTTCTTGATCATACAATATCGCAATCTCCTGGTAAATAGAGGAAATGGGGTGAATATTAAAAACGATGTAATATTTTTAATTTTTTTGTCGGTTTCTACTAAAGGTTTAGACAAGATTCGCAGGCGGTACCATTTGACGGTTGATTGATTTTTTGATTCACAACGGCCGTCTCCGTGTAAAAATCAATAAAAGCACTCATGCCTGTCCGATGCGTCCGCCGAGCACAGAAAAGCCTGGAAGCACGGATGCCATAAACGAGGGAGGAATCCGTCTTATGGATACAGAGAAGAAACGTTACTATATTTCCGTCAGCCATCATTTGATTCAGG
The DNA here is from genome assembly GCF_009870825.1 of Paenibacillus sp. USDA918EY. Lineage (GTDB taxonomy): Bacteria > Bacillota > Bacilli > Paenibacillales > Paenibacillaceae > Paenibacillus_AQ > Paenibacillus_AQ albilobatus. Next base: position 93,719 of record NZ_WTWY01000012.1, read on the forward strand.
ACGTGCCTCACGACTCTGCCGAATTCGAGGTAATGATGACCGAAGCAGAAATGTCCAAGCTTAAGGATAAGCTGGAGGATTTGAACCAGGAGGATGAAAATACGTTCAAGCGCGCGTTCATTCCCTTTAAATCGGCCGATCATGACGAGGCGCCCCAGGGATATAACGATAAGCTGATCGACGTATATGCCTATCTGTACGAAATCGGGGACGAACATACGAAGCGTACGATCGAAGGTATGAACATTTTGGGTAAAATGCAGCACACGGATTATAACAATGAGGGATACGATGATTCCCCCTTTAACAAATAGCGCCAAACCCGATGCAGCCTTTGCGTCACTTGTATTTCCGGTACCATGGGGATATTCGATTGCGGGAAGATGGCAGGGACTATTGTTTCGGCAAACAGCCTCTGCCCCACCTCCCTTGCTTACATGTTAGGTAGTTCTTCTACTTCATGGATACTTCTTCTATTTCAAATCTCCCATGAAGCGATCTCACAAGATACAGCTCATCAAACCCTTCGCTATATGAAGGCGTCTGTAATTTCCTCAGCGTGCTTTTGATCCCTATTTCAGCAATCCGTTCCTTCCCTTGCCTTGCGTTATTTCTTTCGAGCGATGACTCATAATCCGGCACGAAGCAGTAACCAATAACCTTAAAATTATTTTTCTTTGCAACTTCGATATATTTTTGTCTGTCGATGATGGTTGGATTCGTATTGTCAATGACAAACGGTTGTTTGGCTTTGATCGATGCTTCGACGAAAATGTGTTCGCGATGCCTCGTTTTTAACATATCCAGGTTTATTCTTACATGGGTTTTAAAAAAATTCTCTTTATAAAATGTGGATTTCCCGGATGCTTGGATTCCGACGAAAAGTATGCATTCCATCATTCATTCATCCTTTGATAAATACAGTATTGGTTTCATTAGGCCGAATATAGTTCGTCGAGGCGCAAGCCTTCAGACTTTTCACTGCTTCAGGCTGCTTATAGCCTACCGTTCCTTTTTTCTGAATAACGGTGACAAGAAAAAAGACTGCCGGAAAATCGCCGACAGCCTTTTCTTCATGTAGTATACCTCACCTTATTCGCTGGACAATTCCTTGAGCGATTTGATTTTACCATGGGGATGCTGTTCTTGCTTTCGCGACTTCCAGGCAGCTTCTTTCCTTCTTTTCTGGTGAGCCATGACAGAAATCCTCCTTTGGAATCGAGATGTGCATACCACTTCCTTATGTTGCCATTCCAAGACACGGTTCATTCATGAAATTCGGCGTTCAATCGAAACGTTACCCTAAAGACCGGCTGTCGCGATCCGATACGCTTTGAATGAATGATTGCAGTGTTTCCATGAACTTTTTGGCTGCCTGCCCCAAGTATTTATCCTTGCGGTACAGCATACAGATATCTTGGCTTGGAGTAGGATGCAGCAGGGTGATCGCCGCAAGGTTCTCGCGATTCAAGTAATCCAAGAGCATTCGGGGCAAAATGCACGCTCCAATCCCTTGTTCGACCAATAACAGCAGCGTCGATAACGTCGAGGTCACGACCGGATTGTCGATCGATATCCCTTTTTCCTGAGAATAAAAATGAACTAATTTCGTAATCTGGTGTTCGGGTCCAAACGTCACCATCTTCAATTGCTGGATATGCTCGAACGGAATCGCCTTCGATTTTGCGACGGGGTGGTCCGACCGGACGGCCAAAACAAATTCCTCATGGAAAAGCGGGACGATTTCGATACGGTCGTCGGGATTTTCGGGTACGGTCGTAACGCCAAGATCCCGCGTTCCGTCCACAACTTCTTTATACACCTCCGTCGTTTCCGTAACGGTGATCGAGAGTTTGGGATATGACCGATGGAAATCGAGCAGCAAAGCGTCAAACAGCAAATCTCCGTCGCCTGGAAGAATGCCGATATCCAGCTTGCCGCCTTCCATTTTTTTAAGATCCAAGATCGCCTTCTGTATGTAATCCATCCGTTCAAAAATAAGCTGGCTCTGCTCCAAAAGGATCTTGCCCGCTTCGGTTAATGCTATTCGTTTGCCGATGCGGTCGAACAAAGGAAGCCCCAACTCGTTCTCCAAAAACTTGATCTGCTGGCTGAGATTCGATTGGGTGGTACAAAGGGACTCGGCCGCCTTGGAAAAATGCATCTCCTTGCAAATGGCGGTAAAATATTGAAGCTGCCTGAATTCCATTCAACCGCACTCCTTCGTTATTAGTCATAATGATCCATTTCATCGGAATTACGTGATTGTTGCGTTAGGAATGAAAGAGGTACACTTTGGTTGTGAGAACGAAACGAATACAACGCAAATGGAGGAGGATTTTAGCTATGACTCAATCGATTATTCACACAAGCAAAGTTCTGCGTCAAGTGGTCATCGGGCAGATTCAGGGAATTTCGGAGGAGAAATTCGACATTCAGCCCGCAGGCTTCAACAATACGATCCGCTGGAATGTCGGTCATATCATCTATTGGATGGATAAATACGCCACGCTAAGCTTTGGTTCCCTGTCCGGCATTCCCGAGCATTACGAGAAACTTTTCAATTCCGGAACCAAACCTTCGGATTGGACGATAGCCCCTCCATCTAAGGATGAACTCCTGCAAATGTTATCGGATCAGCTTTCCCGCCTATCCGAGCTGACCCCTGCGATGCTTGACGAAGAGTTGAAAACGCCGTATGCCATGGGACCGTTTCAATTCGGTACCTCCGGCGAGTTGTTCAACTTCGCGCTGATGCACGAAGCCATTCATCTCGGAACGATATCGAGTCAGCTTAAAGCTCTGCAATGAACATCCCGACTTTTCCAAGAGAATAAAATAGCGATAAACAAAATGTACATTTTCGCAAGCTGTTGGCAAAAGCATGTAAAGCAGGTTTTTGGAAATCGCCCTGGAACCTGCTTTTTTATCTGCAAAACCTATGTTCACTTAGTTTAATTGAGGTATAGATTCACGAAGCCGCTTTGGAAGTTTTTTGACGACCAAATCATAAGAGTGGTCAATCATATCAAAGACATCCGACTCTTCCAAGGAACCGTCGATCATCACCGTATTCCAATGTTCTTTGTTCATGTGGTAACCTGGTCGGACGGCCTCATGCTGTTCTCTCAAGTTTTCCGCAATGGCCGGGTCGCATTTTAAATTGATGCAGACAACATTCTCGTCTTTTTCAAAAATAAACGCGAACATTTTACCTGCGACTTTGAATACCATTGGATCGGGGCCGAACGGATAATCGAGAAACGCACCGTTCTTATTTAAACAGTATTCGATCAAGCTATTTTTCAAATATGTACATCTCCTTTACCGATTCAATGCATACTTTTATGGGGCGGAAACATAAAGACCCCGCATCTGCAGGGTCTTTAAATCTAGATCTTTTTTAGCAACCCCAAGTTTTGGCAACAATAACAAGCAGAATAAAGAGAACCAAAATCGTTAAAACCTTGTTTCCGCCACCATATGCTCCTGCAACTTCGCTCATTCTGTCCATTCCCCTTTCAAAATAGAATCTATATATCTTATGAACATTCGGAAAATCCGCTTGGATAAATGAAGCAGTCAAAAGATATATTTTTCACGGTTTTCCGCGAGCTCTATTAGAGGAGAGTTCTCTGGGACAACAAATGGGAGCATGTCATCATCTTATCTGATATGCATGGTGATTGGATAGTTTTTAACGCCGAATACAAACGAGCTCTGGATCGGCTGGATGCTTCCGCTTGATGCTCTGGCGAGATTTTGATACCGGTTGAGCAGCGCTTGGAAGGCAATCTTGCCCTCCAATCTGGCGAGCGGCGCTCCAAGGCAAAAATGAATGCCGAACCCAAAGGTCATATGGGGATTCGGCTTGCGGTCCAGACGAAAGTCGTCCGGTTCAACGAACCTCGATTCATCGCGGTTGGCCGCACCCACCCAGGAGATGACCTGAGCGCCCTTTTCTATCGTCTGATCGCCGATCTGAACCTGATCCGTCGCTTTCCGGCCGATCGCCACGATAGGCGGATAATAGCGCAGCACTTCTTCAATAAAAGCCGGAATAAGATCCGGCGACTGAAACAGCCGCTCCTGAAGTTCCGGCATTTCGGTCAGGACGCGGACGCCGTTCGTTATCAGATTGGTCGTCGTCTCGTTTCCGGCAGCCAGCAGCAACACGCAGAAGCTTACGATTTCTTTTTCCGTCAGCTTCTCCCCTTCAATCTCCGCGTTCATCAGCGCAGTGATCAAGTCGTCCTGCGGCTCTGCCGCCCGCTGCCCCATAATGTTCCTGAAGTACCCGTATAGTTCTTCCATCGCTTTCATCCGCTTGTCGGTGATCCGTCGGAACGCCTCATCGGACAAATCGTCGGCGCTTTCCACCAAAATATCGGACCAGCGCTTGAACTGCTCGCGATCTTCCTTCGGCGCACCCAGCAGCTCCGCAATGACGATGACGGGAAGCGGCGTCGCAAAATCGCTGGTTATATCCATTGCATCTTCCGTTACCGCGTCAAGCAATTGCTCGGCGATGGACTGGATGCGAGGCGTCAGCTCCTGGATCGCTTTTGGCGTAAACGCTCTGCTTACCAGATCGCGCATTTGCTTGTGTTTTGGAGGATCCATAAACAGAATCGTGCTGCCGGCTCCTGCTCCCCTTTCGGAAGAAAAGGTTTTCGAATCCTTCAATATGCGCTGCACGTCTTCGTAACGGAAAACATCCCAGCAATTCCGGTTGCTGTCATATCGCACGGGCGTTTCGTGTCGCAGCCGGCGCAGCGTGTCGAACGGAAATAACATCTTTTCCGGCGTCGCCAGCTCGGTCATGTTCAGCATGTTTGCGTATTTTTCTTGCATCATTAAGCTTCAGTCCTTTCTGTCTGTGATTGATGCAAACGCGTATCGGTCCTAAAAAATCATATCATGGATCAATGGCGCGTCTCGACTTGCCGCAGTTGTGTTTTCTGGGGTACTAAAGCATTATATGAGCGTCACACAATTCGAAAACCTGGATCTGAACGCTTCCGACCGGGCACACGGGATCGGATGAACGAAAAAAACAGGGGCCGGAAGAATCATATTTTTTACGAGGACATCAGCAATTTCCCGAAAGATATTCATCCTTTAAAAGGCCATAATGCACCAGGTCTTCATATTCGCCCCATTTTCTGACATGCTGCCTTAACGTTCCTTCATAAGTCATGCCTAATTTTTGCATAACCTTGCCCGATGCCGGATTTTTCCCCAGATGACGGCCAAACACCCGGTTTAACTTCATTTCTTCAAATGCATACCTTACGATTCCTTTGGCCGCTTCGGTGCAATATCCGTTATTGTTATACTTTTTCCCAATCCAATAGGCTAGCTCCCCATGGCGAAACTCCTTATGAATGGCGATGCATATTGCCCCGATTAAATCGTTTTTTTCTTTATGTACAATGGCTAATTCCAGGGATCGTTCTTCATTGAAATTCTCGGCATGCGTTTTGATCCACGTCTCTGCCACTCCATCTTCATATGGATGCGGGATATATAAAGTCATTTCGGCAATATATTTATCGCCCGCCAATTTTTGAACTTCTTTTGCGTCATCCATGTCAAAAGGTCGTAATAGGAGCCTTTCCAATGCAGTCGTCGGCAACGTCTTCATCTGTTTTCCCCCTTGATCATGATTACGACAATTTTACCACATAATGTATAAGATACTTGATCGATAACATATTGTTTGGTCGTGACTCTCCTTTTACAAAAAACGCACCTATCCTAGGATAGATGCGTGATTCGTATATTCGGCGCGCAACGGGCAAAAAACGATTTTTGCCTATGCTGCGCTGGAAGAATATGCGCCTATGATGGCGCGGAATCGGTTATTCACGGAAAGATTATTTTTGATCCGTTTCTACTTTATGAACATCTTCCGGATCGACGGTCGTCAGGTCAGCATCATGGAACTCATGCGTTTGCGGGAGATTGACTTCCAGGTTGGCGATTTCGTCAATCTGAACGGTTGCTGCATCAAAAGAAATATTTAGCACGTGCCCGCCCTTCGTTTTGTCGTCGCTGATCACATGGTAGTGGAAACCGGGAACGTTAAGAGTGGCCGCATAGTTTGGCGTATAGAAGCCGATCAGCGTTCCCGTCACATTTTCGGTTTCGAACACGGATTGATTGGCCAGAACTTCCGGCAGGGTCGGATACGGCTTATGTTGCTTCTCCTCGGAGCGGGTCTTCAACGTTTTGAACGTTCCATGAATTTTGAAGGCGTAGAAATTATTTTTATGGTCGATAAGTTTCGTCAGCTGTTCATTGAGAGCCGTCATGTCTTTTACGGGATTAATCCGGGCCGTCTTTGTGACCTGGAATTTGGTCGTCACCGCAAAAGGAGTCAATTCTTTTTTGTCTACTTCTACCATCCGGCCCTCATATGTATAACGATAGAATTTGCCGTCAAGCTGCGTAAGTTCGCCATCCACGCCGTTGAAAGTGCCGAGACCGGTATCCCCATGCTTGTTGAGCTCGCCAAGGGTCATTTCCCCGTCAAATTGGCCTTTCATCAAGGCATTGATCGTTGAATACTGGAAAAGCGTATTCTTGTTCTCTTGCGCCTTGTAAGTCGTTGTCGCCACGGGAGCTTGTGGCGTTTGATTGCCGCTATTGTCCTGAGCCGCGAATGCGGTCAAGGCGGACAAAGACAAAGCTGCCGCTACCAAAGTGGATGTGATCATGATGCGTTTTTTCTTCATTTTGTATAACCTCCGGGATGAAATTTATAGATAAGGATTTAGTCCTTACTACCAAGATTAAATTGCTTGATATTGGATCGTAGCGCATTTGCGGTTTGCGACACCGAAGATACGGTAGCCACCAACTTGGTTAAAGAATCCTTCTGGTTGCCGGTTGCCATCATCATCGAATTGGCTTCGTCGGCCGAAACCTTTGAAGTATTCGCCAGATTGTCCACGGACGCGCTGATTTCTTCCGAGCTTGCGGCCAATTCTTCGGATACGCTGCTAAGTTGCTGGATTTCATCGTTTAACTTGGACATATCCTCCATGATGCCAGTGAACAAATGCTGAACGTCATGGATCAGGGAAACGCCGCTATTCACTTCCGATTGTACGTTGGAAACGGAAAGAGACGATGTTTCAACGTCGTTTGTAATATTGGAAAGGACAAGGGAAATTTCCTTGGCCGCTTCTTGCGTTTGCTCCGCCAACTTCTTGACCTCATTGGCCACAACCGCAAATCCCTTTCCATGTTCGCCGGCACGGGCGGCCTCTATATTGGCGTTGAGTGAAAGCAGGGATGTCTGGGTCGAAATTTCGGATATCGATGTAACTAACTGATTGATGCTTGCCGTACGATCGACTAGCGCTCCGATGACTTCGGTCAGATTCGTAAGGGAGTTCGAAATACCTCCCATTTGCGTGACCGTACGCGAAACGGTTTCTACGCCGGATTCCGCTTTTCTATACGTCACGTCGGAAATGTCGCCGATTTCGGATGCGCTGGACGCAACGGTAGAAATGCCTGTCGCGCTTTCCTGCAATGCCCGGGAAACTTCAGAAGCGCTGTCTCTTTGGGTTTTGGACGATTGCGCAACATGATGGCTGGACTCGGCGATCTGATTGGAGGACTCATTGACGACATCCGTTGCATTTTCCAAAACGCCGGTTACCTCATTAAGGCTGCCGACACTCGAAGAAATCTCGTTCACCAAAGAACGCAGACGCGTCAGCAGTTCATTATAAGCCGCCGATATTTCGCCGACTTCATCCTTGGAACTCACCTTTACCGGCGAAACCGTAAGATCCCCGGAAGCCAAGCTTCCCAGCTTCGATGTGATTTGCTGCAGAGGAGCGGCAACGCTGATTTGCATCCGCAAAGAAATAATCAATGCAAGAAAGATCGTCAATGCGATCATCACCAAAGTAATCGTTACGTTGCTGCGGGTCACGGCAGACAATTCCGCGTCATAGAGGACGCCCACAATTTTCCATCCGGTCAATGGATTCGTCTCAAAATACAACGTTGCATCCTTGCCATCCACTTGCGTATCAATGGTACCGCTAGCTTGTTCGTACAATTGCTTGAAATTTTCGCCCGTTAATTCTTCTCCCGCCTTGATGCTGGGGTGAGTCAAAATTTTGTTATGATCGTCCAAGATGTATGTATAGCCGGCTTTTCCTATTTTCATTTCATTCGCGACGCTGGTTAAATACTTGTTAAGCGAAAGGTTGACACACATTACCGCCTTGCCGTCATCGGTTGTTTTGGAAACCGAAACGACGACATTTTGCGAAGCCAAGGAAACGTAGGGCGCAGACAAAACGACTTTTCCTTTATTCTCCATCGCTTTGGTGTACCACTCGCGTTTGCGGCCATCAAAATCTTTCGCCAGCTTGCTTTGCGGTTCCATCACGAACTGGCCGTCGGCGGTTTCAAGACCGATGACCTCGGTATCATCCGTATGGACGGATTTAAATTGCTTGAATAATGCTTGGATTTCCGGCTTCGACGAAATGTTGAATTCCGAGTTGAAGACCAAATCTTGATACATATCGGGACGGATCGACCGAGTAAGAATATCGGTGTCGCGCATGATGGGCTGCACGACGCGGTCAACCAAGAAATTCAGATTGTCGACTTGCGTCTTGGCCGACTCTTTCAACTGCGACGATAACGAGCTCCTGGATGACGAATACGAAAAACCTCCGATCAGCAGGCTCGGCAATAATACCATCACCATGAAGGTTAAAAACATTTTTCTGCCGATGCCGCGTTTGGCAATCGTTAAGCCTAGCTTTTTAAACATGAATGAACACGCCTCCACCTTCAAATAGTACCTAGCCAAATCAAATTTTCTCTTTTAAGCAAATGAATATATAGTAAATGGGAGGTGGCCACCTCTTACATAAACACGATAATATAATAGGTCTATTTAACTATTAAAATATAACGATTTGCCTGCTATATTTCTTATCGGTCATACTTCTATCCTTTTTTAGTCATAATTTTAAGTTCTCTTTTGTGAACAACAAAAAGCACGCCTTGGCCCCATTGGAGCCGATGGCGTGCCTTATGTTTCTTCATGGCGCTACCGGTACGCTTTTGGATTTGAAATCGTTAAAGTACCACGTCTTGTAATCGTCGATCGGACGATCTTTCTCCCCCTCAAAACCGGGGCCATAATATGAGGCGAAATACTCGTATTCGATCATATCTTTGTCCGTGCCGAAGAAACGAATGATAATATCGGGATACTTTCGGTCATCCTTGGAGTAATGTTTGAAGTACTGCTCTTCAATCACGGTCTTTTGAAAGTCGGACGAAAGAGCGAGTTCTTTGGTCTTCGTGAAAATCTCTTTGTCATGCTCGGCATCCGGTTTGCGGTCAAGATAATAGTTGAATTCGACTTGGGTAGGCGCCATTTGGAATTTCAGATTCGTAATTTCCTTATGCTCCGAACGGATATTTTTTCTAAAATCGCTCAATTGATCCGTTTCCAGCGTCTTATGGGTCATGCAGCCGGACAAGAAAAATAAGAGCAGCAAAAACGCGGGCATCGTTTTTATCATCTAATCCCCCTTTCAAAGGATCGTTCGATGCGTTCTAAGGTCTGCGTGCAGATTGGCTCGAATGATTAATGGCATGTCACATCCTATGCCTAACCCTGCTGATCTTCTTCGTTCCTATGAAAACAGTCTGCTTGACACCTCATCCAAAAAAGTAAAATGGTCATATTTCCCGTTTTCCGTTATCAATGACTTGTGGTCCGGTCTTCCCCCAGTCTGTAACGGCAAAGTGCACTTTATCCCTCATACGCTTGCATCAAAGTTTTTATGTCAATTTTACTCTTCGTTTGGAGCAATGCTTTCATAACTCTTTCTGATTTTTCGGGATCTGGGTCGCTTACCATCTCGGTTAGAGTGGAAGGAATAATTTGCCACGACACGCCAAACTTATCTTTTAGCCAACCGCAGTTTTGAGCCTTTTCATCTCCGCCCTCGGAGAGTTTTTCCCAAAAATAGTCCAATTCATCTTGATCTTCACAGTTCACGATAAATGATATTGCCTCTGTGAATTTGAAATACGGACCGCCATTTAAGGCTACGAATTCTTGCCCGTCCAGTTGAAATTCCACAGTCATTACGGTTCCTTCGGGTATCCCGTGATTATTTTTGCCATGATGAGTGATTCTTCCTATCTTCGAATTTTTAAAAATAGAAGTATAGAACTCTGCCGCCTGTTCGGCTTGTGTATCGAACCATAAGTTTGGCGTGATTTTTTGGATTTTGTTATTCATAATTTTCCTCCTAAATATTCAAGCATTTTAGTAGGTTTATACACAATACAGTTTAGAATAAAAAATGAGCCATGGTTTCTTTCAAATTGCTATGTTTAAAAAGTTGCAGATGTAAAAATTAAGCATTTCGCAAACAAACTGATCTGCCCGTTAACGGAACGAGGCCACCGATCGTATTCCGTGCGCCGGGCTTGATTTTTGGGATCTGGTCAATGTAGTCGATTAGTTCCGCATTGTAGTGGTACTTCCATTTTACCATTCTAGGCTTCGGTGCATTTTTGTTTTTTATTCGATTTTTATGGGGTTTTTGAACAGGCTCTATTAGTAATATTGAGGACCAATAAAATAACGCCGCCCCCCCTTTTGGGAAGCAGCGTCGTTTTTCATTTTTCATATGTTCTTTACGGCGGCGGAGAACCATCCTCTCCAGGGACACCAATACCCGTTTGATAACGCTTGAAATTGAACATGTCCAGCGCTTATTGATTCAAGAAACCTTCCTTAAAGATCTTAAGCAAGTGTTCGAGTGTTGTCGGATCGCTGTAAGACGAGGCTTCCGTGTCAATCTCGATCACATGATTGTTTTTGACCGCGGGGATGTTTTTCCATGTGTCCGTCTGCATGAAAGAGTTGTCTTGCGTCGCGCTTCTGCTTAGAACGATATAATCTCCGGCATAGCTGCGGAGGACTTCCGGGGAGAGCGCGTAATATCCGGGTCCAAGGGCGTCCGCTTGAACCTTTTCCGGCATGTTCATGCCCATCGCCTGATACAGCAGCTCGGTTCCCCGTGCCCAGGCGTTGCCGAATACGTAAAAATTTTTCGAATCGGTTTCGAAAACCGATACCGTCGCATTTTCGCCGATCTTCTTTTTGATTTCGTCGCCGATTTCTTTCGCCCGTTTCGAAAAGTCGTCCACCCAAGCTTTCGCTTCCTGCTCCTTGTTCAGCAGCTTCCCGATTTCGATCTGCTGCGCCAAATAATCCCTCTTCCCCCATGTGTAGGGGACGGTAGGCGCGATCTTCTTCAGCTTGTCGATATTTTTGCTGGTGGCGTCTGTAATAATCAGATCCGGATCTAACTCGACGATCCTCTCCAGACTGTTATCGGATACCACCTCTACTCCTTTCAGCTTTTCGGCGAAAAGCGGGTTCTTGTACGTCCACTCGTCTACGCCTACGAGCGTTCCTTCGAGGGACAGCACGTTCGGCGCGTTCGTTAGGGCGATGATCCGCTGCGGTTCAGCCGGTACTTCGATCGGACCGAGTTCGGATTGATACGTGACGGTACCGTTCTTGGAAGGAGGCTCGGATGCGGATGACGTCGGCTCGCCCTTACCCGGACTAGCATTTGCGGACGAAGTTTCGCTGTTTGACGAATCGTTTCCGCAGGCGCCCATGAAGATCACACACAGCATAAGCATAAATGGCAAAAATAACTTTTTCATATGTAGGTCACTCCTAATTGATATTGATTATCATTATCACATGAAACAATATCAACATTTTCTAGTCTTGTCAACGAATATCGTTTACGCTTGCAATCTCGGGCATGATCCTCATTTTTGTTCACACGAAAAAATATTGGTTTGATCGTCCCTTCCAAAGCAACTCAAAAAACGCCGGCCCCCCTTTTTTGGGACCAGCGTCTTCATTCTTTTTCTGTATCATTTTTACAGCAGCGGGGAAATCAGCCGCATCAGGGATTCCACGACCCGTTTGAGCATGCCTCGTTTCCGGAATGAATCCCATGTAACTCGGATGGAATCGTCAAAATCCCGTTCAAAATCGCGTTTGATGTCCAAAACCGATTCCGATTCGTAAAGCACCGCCGCAAGTTCGTAATTCAGCTCAAAGCTGCGGATATCCATGTTAGCCGTGCCGATCGCGGCGATTTCGTCATCGACAAGCACAATTTTGGCGTGCATAAACCCGTCTTTATAGTGATAAATGGAAGCCCCTGCCCTGAGAAGCGGCGTAAAATAGGATTGGGACGCTTGGTCGCTGATGACGCTGTCGCTTTTGCCCGGATACAAAATGCGGACATCGAAACCGGCCGCCGCAGATAACCGCAGCAGCGTCAACGTTTCCTGATCCGGTATGAAATATGGCGTAGCGACCCAAATGGATTTTTTCGCGGATATCATGATGGCCAATAAGGCGTTGCGGACGCTCGTATCTTCCGAACTGGGGCCGCTGGCTACGATTTGAACAGCACCGTCTTTTTCTGCTCCTTGATCCGGAAAATAGGATCTGTTTATATAAGCATCCCACGAATAATTGTTATTGCCGCTTGTCGCGTAAAGCCAGTCTTCGAGGAAAACGGCCTGCAGTTTGTATAGCGCCTTTCCTTCGATTTTCAGGTGGCTGTCGCGCCATACAGGAAATTTTTTGGAACGGCCGAGATATTCGTCCCCAACGTTTAACCCGCCCGTAAAACCAACCACCCCATCGACGACGACGATTTTGCGGTGGTTACGGTAATTGACCGTTTCAAGCAGCCACGGCGAAAAAATGGGATCAAACTCGGCGACTTCGATGCCGGCGTCTTTCATCGGCTGCAAAAACCGTTTCCGAAGCGAATGGCTTCCAAGCCCATCGAAAAGAAAACGCACCGTAACGCCGGCTTCCGCTTTTTTGATCAACGCGTCACGGACGGCCGTCCCGATTTGGTCCGGACGATAAATATAATATTGAATATGGATATGATGCTTGGCAAGTTCGATGGCTTGCAAAATTTCCGAAAACGTCTCGTCGCCGTTGGTCAATAGCTTGGTTTTGGTACCCGTCGCCGCAGGACCGCCGCCGAATCGTTGGATCACCTTCGTTAAACGGTCCGATCTCTCGCTTAATAGGGAAGAAAGGGCCATATTCAAACACCTTCCCGCCAAAATTTCCCGGAACAGCTTCCTTTGTTCCTCCGCCCGTTGAAGATGCTTTTTCCGTCTCCAGCGGCTCCGTCCAAAAATCAGGTATAACAAAACCCCGATCGCCGGCAGAAACGCCAAAATCAGAAACCATGCCAACGTGCTTTGCGGCGACCGATTCTCCATAAAAATGATGAAGCCGATGCCCATAATGGACAGCGGCCATAATATGCCGATAAGCGTGGACAAGCGTATTACGGATCGATCCATGACAAAAAGACCGAGCAGCACGATGACGATGACGGCCACGATTTGTACGACGCGATTTTTCATATGTAATCCATTCACCTATTCCCCATAATGTATCTCATGCATGCTGTCCGCCCTTCAGGAATCGGAGGCATTTGCCATGTCATAGCTGGCCCTCGCCTCTTCAACTTCCTGGTAATGCCCCCTCCCCCACTGCCTTAGCTCTTTCATCGGCTGAAGAAGCGTTTCCCCTAAGGGGGTTAGCGAATATTCGACGCTAGGCGGCACCGTGGGTATAATATTCCGCGCGACCAATCCATCGCGTTCCAGCTTGCGAACCGTCTGCGTCAGCATTTTTTTGGAGATTCCATCGACCCTCCGAAGCATTTCCCCATATCGGATCACTCCGTCTTCCATCGCATAAATCACAAGCGCCGTCCACTTGTTGGAGATGATGTCCAGAACTTTGCTATAACCGCAATTGGATATCGAAATATCGGATTTTCTTGTTTTCGATGAAGATGGCAATGGCTTCCCTCCTATACACCCCGAAGTATCCAGGACACCCTAAAGTGCCTACTTATATCATTCTAATTTTTGTATTATGGTATGTCTATACCAGCAATGCAGCAGCTTGCGCAAGATCTGCCATGGCAAAGGCACCGCCGAACGGCGAATCCGGACGTCTTTAAGCGGGAAGACGCGAGCCCTAAAGGGGCAATCGTGTACTGGAATACTTTAATGGGAAGGTATTGAACATGTCGAATATCATTAAAAAACGTCCCAAGCTGTTTGTATTGGATAACGGCCGCATGAGCATGGATAAAAACAGCATCATCTCCATGCATAACCCGGCAACGATCAACAATCCGAACGTCCCGGCACAATTCGTCGAATTTCCGATCTATACCGTATTGATCGATCATCCCGAAGGGAAAATATTGTTCGATACAGCCTGCAATCCGAATTCCATGGGCGCTCAAGGGCGCTGGGCCCAATCGACTCAACTTTTGTCTCCATGGATGGCAAGTGAAGAATGCTATCTGCATAACCGGCTTGAACAGCTGCATGTAAGACCGGAGGATATTAAATACGTCGTTGCCTCCCACTTGCATCTGGACCATGCAGGATGCCTTGAAATGTTCACGAACGCCACCATCATCGTCCATGAGGATGAATTTAACGGAACACTGCAATCCTACGCCCGTCATGAAAAAGAAGGCGCCTATGTTTGGGCAGACATCGATGCATGGATCAAGAACGGGCTGCAGTGGAAAACGGTCAAACCGGGCGAAGATCATTTGGATCTGGCGGATGGCGTCAAAATATTGAATTTTGGAAGCGGCCATGCCTGGGGCATGTTAGGCCTCCATATTGAAATGCCGGAAACGGGCGGAATCATTCTCGCTTCCGATGCCATATATACTGCGGAGAGTTACGGTCCTCCAGTTAAGCCTCCTGGTATTATTTATGATACAATCGGCTACCGGAACACGGTGGAGAAAATCCGGGCTCTGGCTGCCTGCACGAATTCCCAAGTGTGGTTCGGGCATGATGCGGACCAATTCGGCCGATTAAGAAAATCCACTGAAGGATGCTATGAATAACGGATGCCATTCAAGTTCATGCATCATAAAAAGCAGGAAACCGCCGCTTTTGGCGGTTTTCTGCTTTTTGTCCAGGACTTCGGGTTCATTTCATAATACTGCACACAATATCGATAGAATTGCGACTTCATACGGGCGTAATACTTGCCTTATGATCAAAATGCAACACATGAAATTCAATAACAATTAAGGAGGTGTTTCTCATATTTGGTTAGCGCTTACATTTGAAAAAGAAAGGAATCCAGTCTAAGAGGGACGCCGCATCAAATTCGCATGACAAGAACGAAGCGTACGTCAAAAAACAGTATCTAAAAGGGAGAATGAAAAACGTGAGAAGCAAAAAACCAATCTTGGCCTCCGTTTGCATCCTAACCATGATATTGGTCATGTTCCTAAGTTCGGCGGGATTCCCGGGACCTGTCCAGGCAGCCGCCGTTCAAAATTTGGCAGCCGGCAAACCTGCGACGGCATCCGGCCACGCCGACGTTTATGTCGCGTCCAACGTAACGGACGGTAATCAGGGCACCTATTGGGAAAGCATCAACAACGCCTTCCCGCAATGGATTCAAGTCGACCTCGGCAAAGAATCCGCGATCAACCAGGCTGTGCTGAAGCTACCGCCCGGATGGGAAAGCCGCTCTCAAACCCTGTCCATTCAAGGAAGCATGGACGGCACCAATTTCTCAACCATCAAAGGAGCCGCCGGTTACACGTTCGATCCGAATACCTCGAACACGGTCACGATCGACTTCCCCGCCGTTAACGCGCGTTATGTCCGGATCAACGTCACCGCCAATACGGGCTGGCCGGCCGCGCAGTTTTCGGAAATCGAGATTTACGGCACTTCCGGCGGCGGAACCGGACCCGTAGCAATCCCGGGCAAAATTGAGGCCGAAAACTATAGCGCCATGAATGGCATCCAAACCGAACCGACGACGGATACCGGCGGCGGCCTCAACGTAGGTTGGATCCATGTCGGCGACTGGCTGGATTACGACGTCAACGTGCAGGACGCCGGTACGTACGCCGTCGAGTACCGGGTGGCCAGCAATGCCTCGACCGGCGAACTTCAGCTTCAATCCGGCCCGGCAACGCTTGCCACCACGAAGGTGCCAAACACCGGCGGATGGCAAAATTGGCAAACCGTCACCGCATACGTGACGTTAAACGCAGGGCCGCAAACGCTTCGCATCTATGCCAGCGGCTATGACTTTAATATCAATTGGATCCGGTTCGTGCAGGACAACGGAGACCATGAACCTCCTACCGCCCCGACCAATTTAGCCTTCACGCAGCCGACCCCGGATACGATCAAGCTCACCTGGAATGCGGCAACCGATAATGCAGGCGTCGCAGGATACGATATTTATGCAAACGGCCAGCTCCGCAGCAGCGTAAATGGATCGACGCTAACGTTTACGGACAACCAGCCTTCGAACGCAACCGTGTCCTATTACGTCATCGCCAAAGACGCCGCAGGCAATTCCTCCGCGCCAAGCAACACCGTAACCAGGTTCGGTTCGGGAGACAACCACACCGGCCGAGGCGCCAACATGCCTTTCACCATCCTTGAAGCCGAGTCTTCCTCCAACAAGACGAACGGGACGAAATTGGCTCCCAACTTCACTCCGGGCGATTTTGCGGGTGAAGCTTCCGGACGATCGGCCGTTTATCTCGATGCTAACGGAGAATATGTGGAGTTTACCCTTACCTCGCCGGCCAACGCCTTTGTGCTTCGCAACGCGGTGGCGGAAAACACCACCGGAACGATCAGCGTTTATGTCGACGGCGTGGATAAAGGCAACTTTACCGTCACATCCAAGTACTCGTACGTGTACGCCACGCCTTCCACTCTCGGACGGCTGGGATACGACAACTCAGGTTCCAAAGCTTATTGGCTGTACGAGGATTCCCAGTTAATGCTCGATCAAGTTTATCCGAAAGGAACCAAGATTAAAATCCAAAAAGACGCGGGCGACGTTCCTTGGATTTATGTGGACATGATCGAAACGGAAAATGTCGCGCCGGCGGCTTCAAACCCGGATCCAAACAAATACGTGCAAGTATCCGGCACCAAGTCGATCGAGCAAGCCCTGGCCGAGTTCAGGCAGGATCCAACGAAGAAAGGCATCTTTATCCCTGCCGGCGAATGGACGATTCCCTCCAAAATCTATTTGTACGGCCGGGCTACCGAAATTATCGGCGCCGGACCATGGCACACAAAACTGATGGCTCCCCAAAACCAAACGAACACCGATGTCGGATTCAATATCGGATCGGAAGCCAACGGTTCGACCATCAAGAACCTATCCGCTTGGGGCAATTATGTCTACAGGCAGGACGGCCCCGGAAAATTCATTGACGGGAACGGCATGCGCAACGTCACCATCGATAACGTATGGGCCGAACACTTTGTCTGCCTTTATTGGGGAGTGAACTCTTCCTATAATACGTTCAAAAACAACCGGATCAAGAACATGTTTGCGGACGGGATCAACATGACCAACGGTTCGTCCTACAACGTGATCGACAACAACTATGCCCGCGGAACCGGCGACGATTCGTTTGCGTTATTCAGCGCGATCGATGCGGGCGGATCCTACAATGTGGGCAACAAATACACCAACCTTACCGCGACCAACGTCAGACGCGCAGCCGCTTTTGCCGTCTATGGCGGTCAAGGCAACGTGTTCCAGAATTTGTACGGTGCGGATACATTGACCTACCCTGGCGTAACGATCAGCAGCTTAAGCTTCGGGTATAACACGTTAGGATTTGGCGATCAGGACACCGTTATTGACGGCGTCACGTTAGACCGCACCGGCGGGGATTTCTGGACCAGCGTCGGAGCCGACGATAAAATCAACGATTATCAAAACTTCGGAGCCATTTGGTTTTTCGGCGGTGACCGCAGCTTCAAAAATATACTGGTGAAAAACGTCGATATCAACAATCCGGTGTACTTTGGGCTCATGTTCCAATCCAAATCTCCTGAAAATCTTCCGATGACGAATGTTCGCCTAGAGAACATCAATATCAATAATCCGACCCGCTACGGCATCAAGCTTGTAGCCAAGGCTGAGGATGGGCAAGGACCCGTGATCGGTTCAGCGAGCTTTACCAATGTTAAAGTGAACACCCCCGGAATCAAAGCCATTTACGGCGAAGACAAAAGCCCGAATTTCAAGGTGATCAAAGTGTCCGGAAACAACTGGTGATCAAACGGACGGACGATGGACAATTCAGTTTTAACCCCTGATATTCTTTAAGCAAAAGAGGTTCCGCCGGGTCAAACGCGACCCGTGGAACCTCTTTTCTTCATTCACCCTATCGATTATTGCGCTTTGATTTTGTCAAAAAATTTCGTTTGCACCAGTTTGGCCGTTGCGTCCAGCTGCGTTTTGGAATCCGTCCCTTTTTTCGAGAAGGACTCCTGAACAACGTTGGACATGGCGCCGTAAAAATCCTGCGTTCCGTACTGTGCTTCCGGCTTGCCGTCGATCAGGCTCAGCATTTTTTCGTCGTAACGGTATACATTGTCGTATTTATCATAGATGGCATTGATTTTTTTCGCGTATTCGGAATTATCGCTGAAGTAATTCAGCGGAGCAGGCACGTAGTATTTGTTTTTGCTCTTGCGCTCTTGAATGTTGGCATCGAGAGCTTCCAAACCTTTATCCGTGAAGTAATCGAACGTGATGTAACGGAAAGCCATTTCCTGCTCTTCTTTCGTTGCGTTCGGATTGATGACCAAATAGTTGCCGCCGAGAATACCGATATGTTTGCCGCCTTTTTCCGCTGCCGGCATCGGGTAGGCGATCACGTTTTCCGGCTTCAGGCCGCCTTGGTTCAAAGCGGAATCGATAATATCGGATGCGCCGGCGATGACCATGGCCGTCCGTCCCTGTTGGAACGCATTAATCGCGTCGCTCCAGCCGAGCGCCCAATCCTGAGGGATCGCGTTCGCTTCCCATCTCAGCTTTTTGTAGAAGTCGAGCGCTTTGACGCCGGCATCGGAGTTGAAGGTCGCCGTATATTTTCCGTCTTCGTTTTTCTGGATTTCGCCGCCTGCTTCAAACAGGAAGTTCGTCCAGTTCCAGCCGGATTCGTTTCCTTTGCCCATCGGGGCGATGCCGGATATGCCCTTTTTCACATCCGCGGCGCCTTTGGCGACGTTGTACATGTCATCCCACGACCAATCCATGTCCGGCAGCGGAACCTGCTTGGCATCCAACAGCGCTTTGTTGATTACTGTGGACGTGATGTAACCGTTTTGCGTAATGCCGTACACTTTGCCGTCGACGATAAACTGGTTCTGCAGCAGCTGGTTCATCTCGTCCTTGTATTCCCAGCTGTTGTAGAATTCGCTGATGTCGGCAACCCAACCGTGCTCGATGAGCATTTGGGCTTCCGTCGCGAAGGTGTTATAGAACGTCGGCGCTTCGTTCGAAGCCATTTTGATGCCGATTTCGTTCACGCTGTACTGCCAGTCGTCCTTGACGATCGTCACGTTCGGATATTTTTCCGTAAAACGTTTGATCTTATCGTCTTCCTGCGCTCTGGCTTCCTTTTGGTCCGGCAGCGGATAATGGATTTTGATCGTGATCTTTTTCTGCGAAATGTCGTCCGTTTTGGCCGGTTCCTCGGTTTTGCTTCCCGTTCCGCCTGTGCCTTGGGAATCGGTTCCGGTTTTGTTTTCCTCCGCCGTTTTATTGCCGCTGCAGGCAGCGAGCATGGCCGCCGACAGCATCAAGCTGAGCAGCAGCATTGAGACCTTACGCATGGAAACTCCCCTTTTCGTTTCAAATTTATTCTTGCTCTTTCATCATAAAAGAGATCATCCCTTGGAACGATGTGCAATCATATGCCCTTCGTGTGTAAGCCTACGATGTTGCCATGAATCGACTATCCTTTCACCGCGGAAAGGCTGACGCTCCGAATAATGAAACGCTGGAACACCAGGAAGACGAGGATCGGCGGCACCATGACCATGAACAGAATCGTGAATTTGATGTTGTTGTCCATGCTGCGTGCACCGATGACATATTTATAGATGGCTGTCGCCAAGGTGTATTTCTCTTCGCTGTGCAGAACCAGGGATGGCCAGAACCAGTCGTTCCAGGCGCTCGAAAAGATAAAGATGGCCAGCGTCGCGAAAATCGGCACCGATAGCGGCACCGCGATGCGGACGTAGCTGTTGATCTCGGAAGCTCCGTCGATGCGTGCCGCTTCGAAGATTTCCGGATGGATGCCGTCGAAAAAGTTTTTCATCAGCAGGAAGTAATACGCGCTCGCTCCCGCCGGAAGCCAGAACGCCCAGAAGGTGTTGAGCAGCCCGAGGTCTTTCAGGTTGACGAAGTTCGGAATCATGTAGCTCGAAGCCGGGATAAACAAAGTCATCAAAATAAAGAAGTAAATCGCCCGGTGATACGGCACCTTCAAACGCGAAATGCTGAAGGAGGCGAGGCCAAGCACGAAAATCGTCATGAACAGGTTGCCGACGAATACCAGCAGCGTGTTCTTCAGGAACATCGGCAGATCGATGTATTCCCAGCCCTCTTTGAAGTTGCTCCAGTTCCACGTCTCCGGAAAAAAATGCGGCGGAAACGTGTTGACTTCCTGATTCGTTTTCAGACCGTTAAACATCGTCATCAAAATCGGGTACAACATGGTGACGATCATGACGAGGATGCATAAAATCATGATGCCGTACACGACCCGGTTCCATGGCTTTTTCAGATCGGAGTCCGACAGGATACCGCGTTCTTGCTGCTTGCTCATCTTTAATACTCCTCCTTGTTCAGCTTATATTGAAGCAGTCCTACAAAGCTGAGCACGATGAACATCAGCATGCCGAGCGCCGTGGCCGTGCCGTAATCCAACCGCGTAAAGGCGTATTTGACGATCAGAAGCGCGTACGTCAAGGTCGCGTTGTTCGGTCCGCCGTCCAGCAGGGCGAGCTGCGACTGGTAAGCCTGCGACGTGCCGATGACCTGCAAAATAAACATCAGGATGATCAGGCTGCGCAAAGATGGAAGCGTAATATAACGGATGCGGTTCCACACCCCGGCCCCGTCGATCTCGGCCGCTTCGTACCAATCCCGCGGAATGCTGAGCACGCCGGCCAGGTAAATCAGCATCGCCGAACCGAACTGCTGCCAGGTTTCCATCAAAACGATCGCGATCATCGACCAACGGCTGTCCGAAATGAACGACACCGGATCGACGCCAAACGAGCTCAAAAGCCCGTTGATCGGACCGACCGGATCGTACATCCATCTCCACATGCCGTACAGCACCACGCCGGGGACGACAAACGGCAAATACGCGGCGATGCGGGCGAACCCCTGGAATCTGCGCAGTTCCGAAATGGCGATGGAAGCGACGATCGGCACCCAAAAGCCGATGATGACCGTCAGCAGCATGTAATACAGCGTATTTTTGACCGCCGTCCACACGTCGGGATCATGGAACACCCGGATATAGTTGTCCAAGCCGACAAAGGTGTTCCCCTTCACAAAGTCGATCTCGAAAAAGCTGTACAAGGCGCCTTTGGCGATCGGCACCCATAAAAACAAAATGAAAATCACGACAGCCGGCAGCAGAAACATGTATCCCCAAAAGTGCTTTTTAAACAACCCTCTTCTTTTGGGCGATTTGTTCTTGATGGCCGGCTGCAGCACTGCTCCTGGCTCCCCCATTGTTCTCCCTCATTCCTTGTTGATTTCTAACTTATTTCATTGTAGAAAAGGGGGACGCCCGGTAACATGTCTAGTTCTATGTGAATTATGGCCGATCTTACGGCCTCTATTTTTTCAGGTCGCTCGGGCTGACGCCGTAGTATTTTTTGAAAATTTTGCTGAAGTGCTCGGGGGATTCGTAGCCGACCCGGTCGGCGATTTCGTAGCGGCGCAGATCGGTGTGCAGCAGCAGATTCCGGCTTTCTTCCATCCGCAGCTTGACTACATATTCCCACAGATTGAAGCCGGTTATTTTCTTGAACAGGTAGCTCAAATAGTTCGGGCTGACATGGTTGCGCCTCGCAACCTCTTGGATCGTGAGTCCTTTTTGGCTGTAGTTTTCCTCGATGTAGGCCTTGGCCTGCTCCACGATGCGGTTGCTCTGGCTGGACAGCTCATCGGCGTTCGGGTCGCGTGCGTAGTTATGCCAGCTGAAATCGCCGTAATAAAAAACATGGTAATCGCCGTGCTCGCGCGCCCACAACATCGCTTTGTCGGCCTGACGGCTGAGCACGTTAACGAACTGCAGCCCTTTCAGGATCTGGCTGATGCCGACCGTGCAGCCGATTTTCAAATACTTGCCGATATGGTGATGCATGCTTCGGCCGATCATCTCCAGCTGATTGATCCGGTTCGTTTGCTCTGCATACGTCTCCTCGCTCCACTGCGCCAGGATGTTGATGCTGCGGTCGGGCGCATAAAACACCTGTGCATTCAGCTCATGATCCAGGAGCTCCTTGATGATGTTAAGCGAAGCATATTGCATGAGCGGAATATCCTTTTCGGGGAAAGCCATTTCTCCGGCAGCCCTCCCTAAAGCAAGCCTTACCTTGATAACGGCAAAATAAGGTCCCGCAATGCCGATGCTTTCGTAAAAAGACTGCTCCCGATGCGGTTCATCGGGATGGTCGACCGCTACCTCCAGCAAACGGTTCAGCGAATCGACGGATTCCGGCAGCGGCTCCTCCATGCGAAAATCCCCGTGACCGCCCGCAAGCGCCTCTTCCGTGCGCGGCAGCGGCTTATCCATCTTGAGCAGCACGCTGCGCACCGAGTCGAGAAACTGATCGCTGTTCAGCGGTTTGATCAAATAATCGCGGGCGCCCAGGCGGATGGCCATCTGCGCGTATTGAAACGTCTCGTGCGCCGAAATGATGATCGTCTGCACCCATGGCTTGACGATTTTGGCTTGATGCATCAGCTCGATGCCGCTCATCTCCCCCATTTGGATATCCGTGATCAGCAGATCGATTTCCTCCAGGCGGATGTAGTCCAGCGCTTCTTCTCCGCTCTCCGCCGTCATGATTTTGCCGATGCCGAGGCCCGATGCGTTTAAAAGCCCGGCCAGCCCTTTACAAATGAGCGGTTCGTCATCAACGACTAAAATGTTGTACATTCCTTTTGTTCCTCCTTTAATCGTCCCGGCGAGTAATCAGCAACGAAACCGTTACCGTCGTGCCTCCGCCGTCCCGTGCCTCGTAAGCCAGTCCGTACGCGGGTCCGAAATGCAGCTGCAGGCGTTGATGGATATTGCGGATGCCGTAACCTTTGGCCGGATTCGGCGATTCGTCGCTGAGCACCTTGCGGATTGCTTCGTAATCCACGGGCTTGAAGCCGTTATCCGAGATGCGAATGTGCAGCACGCCTTGGTTTTCTTCGGCCACAATGCGGATTTCCCCATCCTCGCCCATATTTTTAATGCCATGAATGATTGCGTTTTCGATCAAAGGCTGGAGCGTGATTTTCGGAATGTTGACCGAATACAAATGCTCCGGCACGTCTATTTTCACGCGGAAGACGTAATCGTAACGGTTCTGCTGCAGCTTGATGTAAGCCGTGGCATGCTCCAGCTCCTCCTCCAGCGT
Source organism: Paenibacillus sp. USDA918EY (assembly GCF_009870825.1). GTDB lineage: Bacteria > Bacillota > Bacilli > Paenibacillales > Paenibacillaceae > Paenibacillus_AQ > Paenibacillus_AQ albilobatus. The sequence continues at coordinate 117,347 of NZ_WTWY01000012.1, forward strand.
AATCAGCTCGCGTCCGCGGCTCAGGCTGATTTTCATCAGCTTGGACAGGTCCTTGATCATTTCGGCGGAAGTCGTATTCCCTTCCATCGTGCTTTTCCAATAAATGCTTTCCAGCGTATTGTACAGCAAATGCGGATTGATCTGCTGGTACAGGAGCGAAAGCTGCGCTTCTTTCTGCTTCAGGTCCATCGTGTATTGATAATGAATGAGATCGTTCAATCTACGCGCCATGTCGTAGATCGTCGAGATCAGCACGCTGACCTCGTCGTTTCGTTTCCGCAGCGGGGTTTGCGGCACGATGTGGCCGGGTTCGTACCTGCGGACGAAAAACACCAGCTTTTGCAGCGGCGTCATCAACGATCGCCAGAAATACAAAATAATGATCAGACCGACGATAAAATAAGCGATCGAAATCAGCAAAATGACGCGCTTGATCTCGTTTTGCTGCTGAAGCAGCGCTTTGACGGGCACTTTGTAGATCAGCTTCTGCTGCAGCACGTAATTGTAATCCGCCACATAAATAAAATCCTTGGTAATCACGTCCTTGACGCCGATGGCGGAATTGCCGGGATCGAGCTCCGGCGGAAGATCAAGCACGCCCGTTTTCCCGTTTTCCGTCGACGTCAAAATATGGTTTTTCCAATCCGTAAAATAGATCTCGCCCTCCGGCAGCGACACCGTCTTCAAGGATTCGCCGATGCGTGCATCCACGTTCGTTACGGCAAGCACGCCGATCGTTCCGCCTTTGTAGATGTTGTTGATCGCCCGCACATACATCAGCGTTTCCTGATCTTTCTGCCCCTTGGCGGGCGGCGAGAGATGGTCCGTCAGCCTCAAATAACCGTTCCCCTTGCGGGAGACGGCTTCATCGAACCATTCCGGCTTTTCCTTCTCGTTCGAGAAAAAATATACGCCCGACTTTTTCGACTCCGGGTAATACGGGGCAAAAAAATAAGCGTTGTCCGGATCGTACACGTAAAGCGAATAATACAGCGGCTCCCGCTCGTCGGTCTCCTGCGAATAGGTGTTGAGCATCGTTCCGATTTTTTCGTAATTTTTCACCCTGGCAAGGATCGCCTCGTCGCCTGCCATGCTGAGCTGCTGGATCATGGAATTTTGCAAAACGGTGGACGTCACTTTGTTGATCGTTTCGATATCCCTGCTGATCAGCTTGAAGTTTTGTTTGTTCAGTTCTATGTACGCATTGGTGACATGCCGTTTCAAAACTTGTCCTGCCTTGCCGTTGCCGTAGCTGTTCAGAATGAAAAGCGGAATCACAAGCACAAGAAACAGCAAAATCATCTGCTGCTTGACGTTCATTTTCGTTAACGGGTTCTGCAGCTTCATCGGCCAACACCTCCGGCTTCTTTCAATATAGCAGTTCCAAAATGGGGCCAGCATGTGCATTTCTACGAACATCATGGGCATTTCAACATACGCGGCGCGGGATGGAAAATGCGGCTCCGGCGCAGGCCATGATTGACGATTTTTCTTGGCAGCAACCGACAGCGTTCATCCCCAAAGAATAAAAGCGGCCGTGCGGCCACTTTTACGAACAGGTAGAGCTTGATGATTAATTCGCCAAAATAAGATCCAGCTTTTTCTCCAGCTCCGCCAATCCTTTGTCGGGGTCGATGCCGTTTTGCACGATGTTCTGCAGATCCTCGGAAAGAGTGGTGTACAGCGCCGCGTATTTATCCGTTTTGGGCGCGAATTTCACTTGATCCCGCGATACGACGAACAGCTTGCGGTAAGGAAGCGCCTGATAGGCCGCGCTTTGCACGATGGCTTGGTTTGCGGGTACATGCCCCGCCTGGCCCCAGATCGCTCCGCCAACCTCCGAAAAATACTTGATGAAGTCCATAGCCGCATTTTGCTTCTGCTCCGTGACGTACGCCGGTATGATCAAGGTATGCGAGCTTCCCCAATGGACGCTGCTGCCAAAGATTGGGGGCAGCGGCATGATTCCGACGTGCAAAGAAGGGTTGCCCAGATGGTGTCCCGCTTCCCATATGCCTCCAAACCACAAACCCGCCCGTCCAAGATCAAAAGAATCCCAGGGCGTCTGATCATTCAAATCGCTTAGCTTCCTGTCGAATAATTGCCGGTAAAAAGCCAGGACACGTACCGCTTTTTCGTTATGTATAGCTGCTTTGCTCAAATCGGGGCGCAGCAGTTCCCCGCCCGCTTCATAATACAAATCCAGAAACGATTCCTGGAAATAAGGCGTATTGACCGCCATCGGCTGCACGCCGGGAACCCGCTCCTTAATCTGCTCCAAAAATCTCATAAAGCCCTCCGGCGTGGCTTCGCCCAGCAAAGGCGTGCCGTCCTGATCCAACAATCCGGCTTCGGACAAAATATCTTTATTGTAATAAAGCATATGAAAATGAGTATCCAGCGGCACGGCGAAGCGTTTCCCATCGTAGCTTACGCTCCGGCGGTTCGTTTCCTCGATCCCGTTATAATCGAATCCGGCCCGGTCCGCCAAATCGTCAAGCGGCATGATCTGTTTGGCCTTTATGAACGGGGACAAGCGATCCGCATGGGCTACGGCCACGTCCGGTCCCTTGCCTAACGAAAGCGCGGTGCTGAGCCTGACGTAATATTCGTTGGATTCGAGCCGCAGCTGCTTCACGAACACCTTGCTTTGCGAAGCGTTATAATCCTTAATGATCCGCTCCACGTATTCGCCCTCCCCGCCGCCGAAGGGATTCCAAAATGACACTTCCACCGGCGCCGCATTCCGATCGATATCAGCCCGGCCATCGGAAGCAGATGCACAGCCTGACAGCAGAAGCGCACACAGCATGACCATCGGCAAAATCGAACCCTTGATTCCCAAAGCCGCTTTCCCCCTTTTCCACACCATTTTCAATACCTCAGTAAGCGTTTGCAGGACTTACACCGACAGATTCCCTCCGTGTTCGCGTATCCATTGGCGGTATTCCGACGGCGACACTCCGGTGATTTTTTTGAATACCTTCGAAAAATATTTCGGGTCATGGATCCCCACCAGGCTGCCAACGTCTCCGGCTTTCAGTTCACCCGTCAGCAGCGACTTGGCTTTTTCGATCCGGATCCGCGTCAGGTATTCCAGAAAGCTTTCGCCGACCTCCTTCTTGAACAAATTGGCAAAATAATTTTTGCTTAAATGGACCAAGCTGCTGATCGATTGAAGCGAAATCTCCTGATGGTAAAACTGCTGGATATACTGGGTCGCCTTGATAATGCTGTTGCGGTCGTTGTGATACATCCCGTTCATGTGCCGCATCAGCGCCTCAAACGACTGGATGAACCAAGCTCTGCTCTGTTCCAACGTTTCCAGCTTCGACAGTTCGTCGAAATATTGCTTTTTCAGCTGAAGCACCTGCTGGGGATCATTGGACACCTCCTGCCACAACGTCGTCAGGACCATAAGCAGCTCAAGCGAGACGATCTGCACCAGCTCCACGTCCCGGCGGGCCGCAAGCTGTTCGAACACATCCTCCAAATCATCCATTAATTCTTTGGTTTGAAACGCATATACCATGGATTGGATCTGATGCGTGCTGATTTTGAAATGCTCCGCCTGCGATTCAGGCTCCCGCATGTCGTCGCTTCCGTGCACGATCACGCGTCCGCTGCCGAGAAACATCTTTTGTTTGGCGGCATGAACGGCTTGCGCGTAGGCTTCCTTCATGCCGGCCCAATCCGAGAACCGGCCGCTGATCCCGATCGTTGCCCGAAGCCCGTGCGCCTCCGACAGCCGGAGAATCAAGTCGTTAGCCAGGTCCAACAGCGGTGCCATGCCGTCGCTTGGTTCCCTCTCTCCTAAAGCTTGTGTCCATAACATATTCATGTCGCCCTGTTTGTCCGGGAAAAGCTCGTACCTCCAATGATCTTCACGCCGCAATTGCTCCGCCGCGCGCCGGATCGAGGATTGCCTTTCCGTGTATCCATGCTCCGCGGCATTCAGGCTGACGTGCATCAAATATGCGGAATGAAGCCGTGCCATGCCCAATGTTTCGGCTTGTTCTTCTCGATTCTCTTCCCACATATGCCCCTCGATGATGTCGAGCAGGAACTTTTCTTTGTATACCGGCTCAGGCGAAGCCGATTTTCCTTCCGCAACCCGCCCCTTTCGGACCGCATCCAGGTTTTCTTTTAATGCGAGCAGCGACTGCTCAAAATCCCGGGGCATCATATCCGATTTGATCAAATATTCGGACACGCCATGCTTGATCGCTTCCTTGGCATATTGAAAATCTTCAAGGTTGCTTAAAATGATGATCTTGATTTCCGGAGAGGCGGCGCGCACCTTGGCGATCAGCTCGATTCCATCCATGACCGGCATTTTAATGTCCGTGATCAGAATGTCGGGCATCCCCGCCTCCATCAGCTCCAGCGCTTCTTTGCCGTTGGCGGCTTCGCCCGCCAGCTGCAGTCCGATTTTCTCCCAATCGATCATGGAACGGATCCCATATCTGACGATAAATTCATCTTCGACAATCATGACGCGATACACGCGGCATCCCCCCTCTATGTCATCAGCGGAAGCCGGATCCGAATGACGGTTCCGATTCCGGGCTCGCTCCGGATTTCGATGCCGTACATTTTTCCGCAGATGAGCTTGATTCTCTCGTCCACGTTGGCCAATCCTATGCCGCCCGATTTTTCTCCTCCGAAACCTTGCTCTGTCAGCAAACTGCGCGCCAAGGCCGACTCCATTCCTTTGCCGTTATCCTCCACCTCGAACCGCAAGCCTTCGCCGGGCACCTTGAAGCAGCGAATGTGGATCTTGCCTCCCGATTCCCGTTCACCGAAAGCATGCATGATCGCATTTTCGACAATGGGCTGCAGGATCAGCTTTGGCGTTCGCAGCGATTTTACATCTTGGTCCATCTCAACCACGGTCTCGATGTTGAAGTTGAAACGGAACTTCTGGATGCCCAAATAACATTGGACATGCTCGATTTCTTCTTCGACGGTCACGGTCTCCTCCCCTTTGCCAAGGCTGATCCGGAGCAGCCGCGACAGCAGGCTTACCATTTCCGCGGCATTGTTCGCCTTCTGGATGAGCGCCGTCCATTTGATGATATCGAGCGTATTGTACAGGAAATGCGGGTTGATTTGCGCTTGCAAAGCTTTCAGCTCCGCGATTCGCTTTTGGTCCTGCTCTGCATAAACGGCCTTTAACAGCTCATCGATGCGAGTCACCATATAGTTGAAATTGTTGCCCAAAACATCGAATTCGTCGTGGCGGCGCTTCGCTTTATAACGGACGCTCAATTCCCCTGACATCACCTGCCGCATGAGACGGATCATTTTCAGAATCGGGTTCGTGATCGAGTTGGCCAGCAAAATCGCGGTCACGATCGAAAAGGCGATGCAAACCACGGCGATGATTAAAATGACTTGCAGCAGGCGGCTCGAATCCTGGTAGAGCGCCGCTTTGGAAATGACGTTGACGACCATCCAGTCATTGGTATGGAGCTTTTTTACGTTGACGATGAGATGATTGCCTTTATGGATCAGCGGAAAACGCTGCTCCCCCGAACCTGAGCCGATAATTTTCTCATAACCGCTTTGGCCGAGCACTTCGCTTACGTTTTTACCGATCCATTGATTATCGGGATATGTAACCAAGTTTCCGCGGCCGTCTACGACGAAGCTTTGCAAATCCCGGTTGTTGTTCACGGCTTTCGATACGAGCTCTTTGATCACGTCTTCCCGGATATCCAGGACGGCCACGATGCCGAGCGGGCTGTCGTCCGACGTTTTGTACAGCTGCTTGGCCAAGGAAAAGACATGCGTGCTCTGGGTATTCAGGCTGTCGACATACGTTCCGTAGCGGGTGGGATACCACCGGAAATTGCTGCCGTCTTCCAGCGTATGCAGGAATGGTGCCACTTCTTTCGGGGTCCGTTTGCTCCAACGGTAAATCCCTTTAATGTAATGCTTTCCGGATACGAAGGATATCGACTGCACGTCCTGATTAATCGCGACAATGGTCGACAGCTTCGTCGTAAGCGACAGGCTATCCACATCGTACCGGGCGGGATCCGATTGATCAAGTGCCCGCAGCATGCCCACGATCTCGTTGTTGTTCAGCACCTGCATCATCATGTCCTTATATATACCAAGCCGCGTATCCAAATTGTCGGCGGTTTGATTCAATAAATGCTCGGAGTATTCGGTGACTTTATCGTTGATCGTCGATTTGGAGATGGAAAAAGAAATAATCCCCATGACGACCAGCGGCGTCAAGGAGAACAGAAATAAAAGCAGCATCCATTTATAACGTATGCTGCTTTTCCATATATGCGGCCAAGATCGAACCCGAATCCAGGACCGCTTTGATCGTTCTACAGGCGGATGGGTCATGCGCGCAGCCCTTTCTTTAGCAGAAATCTGCCGGTGTCGGCTTATCCCTTCACGCCCGACATCGACACGCCTTGGACAATGTGGCGCTGAAGCAGAATAAACACGATTATCGTCGGAATCGCCGCGATGGCGCTTGCCGTCATGATCAAGTTCAACGACATTGTATTATTCGACAAAAAAGTGGGAAGCCCTGCCGAGAGAATCATATTTTCTTCCGACGTAATCGAAAGGTACGGCCACAGGAAATTGTTCCAGGAAAGGATAAAGAAGAAGATGCCTACCGACACCATCGCCGAACGCGTCAGCGGAAGGCAAATGCTCCACCATAAACGGAAGTTGCGGCTGCCGTCGATTTGCGCAGCTTCGATATAATCCTTCGGCACGCCGTCCATGAACTGCTTTAACAGCAAAATGCCGATCGGGTTCGTCAGTCCCGGCAAAATGATCGCCCACATGTTATCGATCAGCTTCAAATGAAGCGATGTTTCATAAAGCGGGATCAAAATCGCCTCCGTCGGAATCAGCAGGCCCGAAACGATGACGAGATAGAATATCCCCCGGGTCCGGAAGGGCAGCTTCGAGAAAGCGAACGCCGCCAGCGAGCTGATCAGAATCGAGATGACGGTCGTCAAAACGCCGATGACGACGCTGTTCCAGGTCCAGCGCAAAATATGCGAATCGCGGACGACTTTGACATAGTTGTCGATGTTCAGGTCGGACCAGTTCACCCAGTCCGCAAGCGTATAAACGCTCACCCCGTCAGGTTTTAAAGAAACGAGAAGCATCCAGAACAGCGGGAATATAAATAAAAGCGCAAGTACGATAGCGATCAAGTTTAAAAGGATCTTATTCATGTTCTTCCCTCCTCATCCGTTGCTGCGATCGGTGATTTTAAATTGAATGACGGCAATCAGCAGCATGATGATGCAGAAGATGATGGACTGCGCGGAAGCCAGGCCGAACATGTCCTTTTTGAATCCGGTCACGTAAATATAGCGTATCATCGTATTCGTGGAATCCCCCGGCCCGCCGCCGGTCATGATTTGCACCTGTCCGAAGAGCTTCAGGCAGCTGATAATTTGGTAAAAGATTTGGATTTTCAAAACTCTGGATAATCCCGGCAGCGTAATGTGCAGAAATCTCTTCCACGCATTTGCGCCGTCAATTTTGGCCGCTTCGTATTGGTCGGCCGGAATTTCCTGCAAGCCCGCAAGAAACAGCACCATGACAAAGCCGACGGTCCACCAGTCGGTCGCGATCGTAATGGCCCACCACACGAACCGATGATCCGTAAGCCAGTGGATGTCTTGCGGAAGGCCCAGCAAATGCAGGAATGCATTGACCGGCCCGTTTTTTGCGTCAAACAGGCGGAGCCAGATAAAGCTGATTACCGAGACGGACAATACGTACGGCAGAAAATAAACCGAACGGATCAAGGTCCGCAGCCAGATGTTCTGGTTAATGATCAGCGCCAGCACAAGCCCCAAAATAATCACGGTCGGCGCGCACAGCAGCACGAAATATAAAGAGTGCCACAAATACGTATAGAAATCCGAATTGGTCAAAATCTTCTTGTAATTGGCGAAAGCCACATACTTTTCCATCCCCTGGATGCCCCACACATGGAGGCTCATCCATGCCCCCCGCAGCACCGGCCATAGATAAAACACGGCGAAAGGAACCAGGAACGGAATCAGGTATATGATGGCTTTCAGTTCAGTACGCAAACGCAAAGGCTCTGACCTGCGCAGAGCAGCGGACCCCTTGCCTTCTCTCAACTTCGTCTCCATTGGTCATTCTCCTTGGCTGTAGCTTCTGATCTTTAAATGGAGAGAAAGCTCCGGGACCACGCGGGTCACACGGCTTTCTCTCCTTTAACGATTCTAGTTATCGAGCACTTCGTTGATCTGTTTCTCCATGTTTGCGAGTCCGTCTTCCGGCGTCTCGTTGCCGAAAATGATATTCTGCAGCGATTCCGAAATCGTCGTGATGATCGTCGTGTATTTGTCCGTCGGCGGTGCGAATTTTACCGTCTTCTGCGCTTCAATGAATTCGCTGCGGTACGGAAGTTTTTTGTACTCTTCGCTAGCCGTCACGTTGCTGTTCGCCGGTACATGCCCGGCCTGTCCCCATGTTTTGCCGCCGACTTCGGAGAAGTATTTCATGAATTTGGCTGCGGCTTCCTGTTTCTCAGGCGACACGTACGAAGGAATGACAAGGGTGTGGGAGCTCGCCCAATGCGTTTGGCTGCCAAAGATCGGCGGAAGCGGCATGGCGCCGATATTCTTCGATGGATCTCCAAGCAGCAATCCGGCTTCCCAGACACCGCCGAACCAGAACGCGGCTTTGCCGTTAAGGAACGTATCCCAAGGATTTTTGTCGTTTAGGTCGCTGTACTTGTTCTTATAGAGATCCATGTAGAAGTTCAAAACCTTCAGCGCTTTATCATTATTGATGGCGGCTTTGGTCATGTCCGCATTAAGGATGTCTCCGCCCGCTTCGTAGTACAGGTTCAGGAACGGTTCTTGGAAATACGGCGTATTCACGGCAAGCGCCTGCACGTCCGGCACTTTCGCATGGATATCCGCCAACGTCTTTTCGAATCCTTCCGGCGTCATTTCGCCAAGCTTCGGCGTTCCGTCTTCATTCAGCAGTCCCGCTTTTTTCAAAATATCCTTATTGTAATAGAACATATGGAAGTGCGTATCCAGCGGCACGGCGTATGGTTTGCCGTCATAGGTAACGCTCTCCAGATTGGACTCGGTAATTTGCTTCAGATCGAAGCCGACCTTGCCTGCGAGTTCGTCCACGGGAACGATTTGCTTCGCTTTAACGAAAGGAGAAATCCGGTCCACGTGCGCCACGGCAACGTCCGGTCCTTTGGAAGAGGACAGTGCCGTTCCCAATTTCGCGTAATACTCGTTGGACTCGAGACGCAGCTGCTTCACGGTAACTTCTTTTTGGGAATCATTAAAGCCCTTGATGATCTGATCCACGAAGTCGCCTTCCCCGCCGCCGAACATATTCCAGAACGTAATCTCGACGGGGCTGCCGCCTGCACTTTCCGTTTTCGGCTTATCCGCAGCCGACGTGTCCTTCCCTCCGTCTTTTGTGCCGGATGAACATCCCGACATGACCAGCGCCAGCGTCAACCCGGCCGCCAGAACGCCCGTGAATTTCTTTTTCATCTTCATATTTGACCATCCCTTTCTTGCAAAGTATTGGGTTCGGAAAGCCCTTTCAACTTGGTGTAAGTGCTTTCTTCATCCCTTACTTTACATGGACTTGCGCCGGCCAAGAACCGACAAAAAGCCGATCCTTGGGGAACAATTCACAGATGTTAACCTCGGTCGAATCTGCTGCGGGTGGAAGATCTTACGATAGGTGCAGAAAGTTATGACGGAGGATTGCGAATCGCGGGATGGCCAAAAAAAAAGAGCCCTCAAAGGGCTCATTCATGCGGAAGCCTGGTTCAAACATTCCAGACCCTTGCGCTTATTCTTTATTTCATCGGAGGAGCTGCCAGAACCTGATCCAGCTTCCTTCGGCAAATTTCCTTATACAAAGCATGAAGAAATTCTATTTCAATTTCGGCGGCGCTTTTCCATAAAGCAAGGGCTTCCGTATAGGCCGCCGTCAACAAATCATCATTCAACGTTCCGTATATTCCATATTCGCTCATCCATGATCTCCTACTCGTGTTTGTTCAGAGGGCTTTCGCTTAACAGTGTAATATGCGCCTTTTTGGTATGGAACCGACAATCGGCATGTTTTTGGGGTACAATGTTACGATTTTGGCCATATCGCCAACCTTATTCATTCCATATGCCGAAATGCTTGTGGAGGCTTTACACCGTTTTATTGATATTTGACACAAACGTTCTGCCTCGATATGATGTATTTGTAATGACTATATGGTTTTTATAAAAACCCATAGGTCATTCCAGGTCGGATTCGGCTTGCTTAAAGGGGAAAGAGGTTGGATCCGGTCGATTATTTACTTTTTAAGAAAGCAGGGAGAACGTATGTCAAATCATCTCGCAGCGCAGACCCTTCGCGAACAGGAGAGCTTTTCGATGAAGAAGATCGTTGCCTCGCTTCTCGCCGTAGTTATCGGCACCTTCATGGTCATATTGGACAGCACGGTCGTAAATATCGCCATTCCCACGCTGGTCGATTATTTCGACAGTTCGCTGCGGATTCTTCAATGGTCCGTGACCGCCTACACGTTATCCTTGTCCGCCGTCATTCCCCTGGCCGGCTGGATGTCGGATAAATTGGGAGCGAAACGGGTATTTCTCGTCTCCATCGGCCTGTTTACCGCCGGTTCGGTCCTGTGTGCTATTGCCCATACCCCGCAGCAGCTCATATTTTTCCGGATTCTGCAGGGCCTTGGGGGCGGCATGGTGTCCCCCATCGGGATGGCCATGGTTTACCGTATCGCCCCGCCGGAAAAAAGGGGATCGATTATCGGAATGTTCGGCATTCCGATGCTGCTTGCTCCGGCTCTCGGTCCCGTTCTATCGGGATGGCTGGTCGAATACGCAAGCTGGCAATGGATCTTTTTGATCAATCTGCCGGTCGGGATCGTCGGAATCGTCATCGGGAACAAATTCCTGCCTTCTTTTCCGAAGCATGAAGCACCCGCCCTGGATATCGCGGGCATGATACTGGGTCCATTCGCTTTTGCTTTGATCACGTTCGGCATCAGCGAAGGAAGCGTAAGCTGGACCTCGACCCGAACTTTGTCCGGCCTGATCATCGGCGGAGCCGCCTTGGCATGTTTTATCATTTCGTGCCTGATGAAAAAGCAGCCCTTGCTGGAGCTGAGAGTGTTCAAATCGTCGGATTTCACCCGCGGCATCGCGGCATCATGGATCATGCAAACGGCTTTGTTCGGTACGGTGCTGCTTTTTCCGCTCCTGCTCCAGCAGGTTAAACATTACTCGCCGCTCGCCACCGGACTCATTCTATTGCCGCAGGCTGCCGGTTCGATGATTTTCATGCCTTTGGCCGGGCGGATGTTCGACAAAGTCGGAGCTCGTCCGCCGCTCATTGCCGGAATGATCTTGATTTCGTCGGGATTGTTTGCGATGTCGTTCCTGCGTCCCGATACTCCGCTGGCGTATATGATGGCAACCTTGTTTTTCCTCGGCTCCGGCATGGGATTGTCCATGATGTCGTTAAACACGCATGTGCTTAATGCCACGCCGCCTCATTTGGTCAGCCGGGTCACGCCGCTTACGAGCGCATCGCAGCAGGTCGTCACTTCGCTTGCCATCGCGGGTTTTACCGGTTATTTGTCCTCCCGCATGACGGCGAACTTGAATCAGATATCCGTAGAAAAAAGCCCATTGGAAGCAGGCATAACCTCCTTCGCGGAAACCTTTTTTGCGGCTGCATGCATCGCATGCGCGGGGCTTTTGCTCAGCTTCTTCATCCGCAAGCCCAAGCTTGCCAAGACGGAAATGGCAGGCTCCGTCCTGACCGACGACGCAGAACTCTAAAGCATCCATCCCAATGCCGTAAGTCCGGCTTCACCTTGGATTGCAATATTGCAATGGCCTTATCGTTTACCGGGCAGCATCAATTATCAGGAGGAAAATATCATGAGCCCGCTTTTGGATTTCAAAACATTGACCGTGATCGTCATTCTAGCTTTTTTATTGTCCATTGCCGCAATGGGATTTTGTCCCCTTTATATCCCCATCCATTTTAGCGGAGGTCATGCGGATCGGTTCGTAAATAAATACCTCGGGCTGTTTCTGTTTCCGGTGCTGATGGCCGTTGCGCTCATTTTGCACAAATTCGAGTTTAAGACGGCTTGGGGAATCTATTTCTTGGCGCTGCTGCATCTGTATCTGCTTTACCACGCCGTATTTTAAAGATCAGGTTCCCGGCCTCCCTGCCTGGATGTGACGCAAAGATTGTGGATGGCATGGGCAAAAAGCGGTAAGATAGATCCGATTTGGTTCATAACAGAGCGATGACGGAGCTGCCGTTGGGAGCATAAAGATACCGTCATCATGTTTGACGTCACGAAGGAGGCGGCATGGATGAGCGTTTTAAAGGAAAAAATTTTGCAGTCGGCGATCCGGCTTTTTGCCGAAAAGGGATATCAGGCGACTTCCATACAGGATATCGCGGATGATTGCAGCATCGCCAAGGGTTCCCTGTACAAACATTTCAGCTCCAAGGAAGAGCTGTACATCAGCATTCTGGAGAAACGTCAAGAGGACATGGTCGACGCGGTGGATCGAATCCGAATCATGCAGTTGCCCAAAAGAGAAACCTACCTGGAGGAAATCGCGTACCAGTTCGACTTTTACGTGAAACACGGCTACTACATATCCAGGGACCATAACGAACTTCCACCGGTCAACAACGATAAAATCGAAAGCGTTCTGACCCGAATGAGAAGAAGCATGTTTCTTTATTATCAAGACATGCTGATCAGGCACTATGGGCCTGCGATCGATAAATGGAAATGGGATGCCACCGCGCTGCTAAGCGGGTTAATCCGGGAATATACGTTTCACCTGCTGTTTGAGGGCAAGCCGATCGGCAAAAAAGAGCTGGCCTTGTTCATCGCTGAACGGATGGACGATCTTGTGGAGGGATTGGCAAAAAGATCCGCGCCTTCTCTCCTTACGGACGAGCTTATGACGGAGTATTCCCGGATCGACCTGAAAAACGTGTTGGATTCAAGGCAAGGGAGAAAAGACGAACTGATCGAGAGAATTTCTTCCATTATTCCGGATATCGCCGTACCGAACCAGAGAAAAAAGGAATTGGCGGAAGTTGCGGCCATGCTTCGGGAAGAATCCGCAAAAGATCATCCAAGGACGTTTCTGCTGCGGGCGTTGATTCGGGATCTGGAATCTGAAAGCGAGCTTGCTTTTTACGCGAATCAGCTGCATCCCTTTATCTGAGTTAACCCGACAACGACAAATGAAACGCAAAATATAACAACTCTTGAAACCTTTTCATTTTCAACCACGTCTAATTCATGGAATGCCTAAACAACATTGTTATCAGACATAGGAGGGAAACGATTTATGAAAAAATGGAAAAACATCGCCTTATCTGCCGCCGCCCTTTCGCTGCTGCTGTCCGCCGCGCCAATCTATGCGGCACCTCAATCCATGCCTGCTTCAACTCAAGTTGAACAATCATCGACCGTCAACCTGGATCCTGCAATTAAGGAGCAATTGACGAAAGTTCTGAATAAGCTCGCAGCGGGCGCCAAAATTGAATTTACAAGCGTCGATACGGATGCGGAAGGACAGCCCCTGTTTGTCAACGGAAACCTCAGCGGCCCGATAAACGCGGAGATTATTCAGCAGTACAATCCGGCAAAAAAACGCGTGGAATCGACTAGCATTATTTACAAATCCTCGAATACGAATGCCATATTGGGTGCGGCATTCTCCAATAAAGCGGCTGCTTTCCTGAAAACCTTCGATGCCGATCACAAGTTTAAGACGGAAGCCATTTGGCGCGTATACTCCCCTTATCAGGACAACGCTCCCCGGAACTACTGGGTCCTCTGGGGAAACAAACAAAGCTTGTACATCGATCTGGATAAAAACGGCGAAATAACGGCCAGCATCATGTATTCTTTGACGTCAATGAAAGCGGAGCTCAACAACAAAGCAAACCGCTCCCTCAAGTCGCTTGGAATCGGCACCGTCAAGCCGTTTGATTATGCGGTTCGGCAAAAACAAGCGGACAAGGATTTTGTATGGAATTACCGGGACGATGAAGCCAACAATCGGGTGGTCATCGGAGTCAAGACCGGAAAGGTGTGGGAGGTTGAAAATCTGTACGGACAGGATTGGGCCAACGACCAGGACTACGCCAAATCGTTCGCCAAGCCGGTGCTCAGCAAAAATCAGGCCCTTGCCGCCGTCAAATCCAAGGTCAAATCGATCTTCGGGATTCAAATGAACGGATATACCGTGAAGATAAACAAAAATGAATATACGTTCACTAAAAAAGGCGCAACCACCATTATCGGAAAAATCAATAAAAAAGGAAAATTCTATTCCCTTCAAGCCTTGCCGGCAAACGGAATCCGGAATTAATCCCCGTGTGGACACATTGCCCGTCGGGGGTCCCTTGCCGGGCGGAATCGATTGGATAAGCATGAAAAAAAGCGTTCTCGTTACGAGAAACGCTTTTTTTTCGCCGTATTACGAAGATATTCAGTTTCTTCTTATTTGTTGGCAGGCTTGTTAATTGAAGAACGATCGCCTTGTATCTATCAAGCATTCAAGTACCAGAATATGAAGCTTACCGCCGGCTCCAGGACATGACGAATTCTGCATGCCCCGTGTCCTCGTCGGCGGCTTCCTCCATGACGGTAAAGCCATGGCGGCAATAAAAGCGGTAGGCGTTATCGTTGTCTTTGTATACCTTAAGCTTCAGTTCTTCGCTCCGTTCCTTCACGAATTGAAGGAGAGCCCGGCCGTATCCTTTGCCCTGATGGTCAGGGTGTACGAATAAAGCGGCCAAGTAATCCTGAACCGTCGAAATGAAGCCAACGGGTTGGCCCATCTCTTCCAACACATAGGTTTCGGCCATAGGCAAATACACGTTTCGCATGTCCTGCTGCTTGGCCTCCCAGTAGCCGGGTTCAATAAAATGGTGGGCCTCCTTGGAGGCGGCCAGCCATATGCCGATCACGGCATCCATATCTTTATCGTCCATCGTTCGGATCTTCATGTGTCACTAACCTCGTATTCTACTTAGTATCCCCGCTTGTCTCGTTTCATGTTCGAAACTAACGGATGCGCTGCTCCTTTTCCTCATGCATTTCAAGGACGTTCCCCCAATATTTTACGATTTCGAATGTAAAGGGGCCAGGGTATTTTTGGTAATTTGGAATGGAGAGATATGTCCCTTCGGCGGCTTGATACTCCTGAACGAAAGGATGAGGCTGGCCGTCAGCATCCGTAAAGGTATCCTTCAGTTCGAAATATCCGTCCTGAACCGGTTGCTGCGAACCATACATCAAGCGAAGGGCCAGTTTTTGATCCGAACTTTTCTCCGGTTCTTGCTTTAAGGAGATTTGCGAATCCGGCGTCTGCACTAAAGCGCCTTGCTTCGGATCGATGGCAATCTCCACTTCATGATCGGGTTCGAAACTCGCATGATAAAATTTCAGCCAGAGCTCCCTGTGCTCCGAGTAAAAACTGCTGGTCAGATAAACGGCTCCGCCTTCAGGCGTCACCAGCGTTCGATCAAATCTTAACATCGTATCATAATTCTGCCGATGCTTCGCCTGCTTTTCCTCTGAAGCAAGGTTCAGTGTGGCTTCGATCTTTTCCAATTTCTTGCCGTTGCTGCTTTTCAAGTCGAACTCCAGGTCCGTTCTCAAAGGACTTTGAATCATTTTGGTAAAAGTAATCTGTTGTCCGCTCTGCGAAATATCCACATGAATCGGGTGCTCTTCAATATCCCTTGCGTGCGGGCCGTTTTGTATCGTAACGGGTATAATGAGGCTTTCCGTTTTTATGCTGACATTGCTTCCTTTAGGTTTTAACTGGGACCATGTCGTTTGGATCTGCAATTTTTCCGGCATCTGCCCGCTCTCTTTAAAATCAAATATCATGATCCCTTTTGTCAGCGGCTGATCCTTGGGCAGCTTGGCGTAGGTGGCCCATGTGAACGAACCCTCAAGCGGCCGCCCCTGCCCATCCAGCAGCTGCGGAGGATGGTTGTAGCTTAGTCGCAAAGGAAGAGATTCATTGCCGTTCTCCGTCGTGTAAAACAGGATGATTCTTCTGCTGTCCGAAACCATCCCCTCAATATTGAGTGTATAACCTCCCGTAGAGACGGATTGATTCAGCTTGTGATACAATCCGTGTTCGGCGGCTTGCTTCAGCATGACAAGAAAATTATCGGATTTGTCGAACATCTTCTCGACATAAGCAGGGATCTGTACGTTCGTCTGCGATTCCCCTGCCGCCGGAACCGGGTACAGCTTATAGCCGGCAGCCGCGCCCGCCCCACCGACCAGCAGGACAGCCAGGACCGCGGAGGCAACGCGGACCCGCTTCGCAGTCCGGAATCGGGACATTGGACCCGTTTGTTCTGCCGCCGCCCGCCGGATTCCTTTTCGCAGCGCTTCGTCCAGCATGCGATCCGACGCCATGCCTACCGCCTGCCGTACCTCCTGTCCGCCCATCTCGATCATCCAGTCCTCATGATTGGTCATGCTGCAATTCACCTCCATAATTGATTTTCCAGCGCAGTTGCTTGAGTCCTTGATGCAGCCACGTTTTGACGGTTCCCTCCGCCCTCCCGAGAATCTGCGCAATTTCCGGTACGGTCATATCGTTGTAGTATCTGAGTATGATCACATTTTTGTACTTGGGCTTTAGGCGGTTCAGCGCCTTTTCCATATCGAGCTTTGCAACGCTAACCATTTCAGGGGTATACGTGCCGGATTGTTCCAGGACGATGCGCTGTCTGCGTTTTTGCCTCCTCAATTCTTCGATGCAGCAATGGATGACGATCCGGATCACCCAAGGCAGCATGGCGTCGGGGTCTTTTAACGTCCGGCATTTCGACCACCCCTTGTACGCGGCTTCCTGCAGCATATCCAGCGCATCCGCTTCGTTGTGCATATAGCTGAATGCAACGCCGTAGAGTTTTCGTTTGTGCAGCGACAGAAAGTTGAAGAAGGCTTCTTCATCTCCCCTGCAAGCAGCCACGGCCAGATTGTGTTCTTCCATGATGCCCTCCCAATAATCAAGCTTTCAGCGAAATGCTGATCTGTCTTATAGACGGCAAGCAAACCTCCAAACGTTTTATTTTTTTGGACCCAAAACATTCGGCTTGAACTTCAAGAAAAAAAGGGGCGTCCCAAAAGACGCCCCCTGCCTGGTCTGGCCCAACTCATTCAATTCATACATCAAACTTCAACCCGGCCGGCTCCATCAAAACTTCATTGAAGCCGCATATTCCGTTTCGACCGTCAAAAGGGCTCGGCTCCATGCGCCTGCTTGGCCCGGTGAACCGTCAGGGTAACCCGATTGGTTTCGCACATAAATGTGGAAAGATGCACGGGCTCGTCATGGGCGTCAAATGCGACCTTCAAAATCCGAAACAAATTCGCCCCGACATCGCATTCCAACAATTTTGCGGTATCCTTGGTCGCGCTGATGACATCGATCTCCTTATCATTGCTCACGATTTCCGTGCCGTAATCCGCCGCCAAAATTTTGTAGGTCGATTCGTTCATGGCGATCTTTTTCTCAAGATCGGGAAACCGGGTAAGCGAATAATGCGCGATGTCGTAAAACAGCGGACGGTCATTGACATACATGAGCCGCTCCAATTCCAGCACGGGGCTTCCCGCCTCGATGCGAAGATACCCGGCGATCTCCTCCGTCGCCTCGATGACGTCGCTCTTTAAAATGCGGGAATTCGGAATCATGCCGAGCTGATGGCTAAACTCCGAGAATCCGCTTACAGACAGCAGTTCGTTGTGAAACTTGTTGGAGGCCACAAACGTCCCCCGCCGCGGTATCCGGGTAAGTGCCCCTTCCCGGACCAGCTCCTCGATCGCTTTGCGGATCGTAATCCGGCTTACGTTATAAATATCGCAGAGTTCGGCTTCCGTGGGGATCTGCTCATCCGGCTTGTAACGTCCCTGCTGAATATCGTTTTTCAACATTTGCCTGATCTGCATGTACAGCGGCTGAGGCGTTGAAGGATTTAAATTCATCGAACATTCATCCTTATCCATCAATGATCGTATTCTTTATCCCTTTATTATACATTGATGGTTGCGTCCAGTCACCATGCGGCAAAATAGCTTATCGTTTTCGCGGCCCTTTGCGCGCCTTGCTCCAGGCAAGCTTCGACCGAAAACCCTTTCAACGCGCCGTAAATAAACCCGGCGATAAAAGAATCGCCCGCCCCCAGCGTGTCTACGACCTCAACCTCAACGATTCCGTGTTTATAAAACGTTTTGCCGTCATAGGCCAACGACCCGTTTTCTCCAAGGGTGGCGACAACCATTTTGGCCCCGCGGTCCTTGATCTTTTTCATTAAGCCGCGGATATAGCCGTCATCCTGCGTATAGGATAAAAACGGATAATCCACGTATGGCGTCAACGTCGTCAACAGTTCATGATCCAGCTTATCGGCAAAGTCGAAGGAGGTAAGCAGTCCCTTTTCCTTAAAATACGCAAAACAAGCGTCGGCATGTCCCCATATTGCAGAGTGCACGAGATGAAACGACTCCGTAAAACGAAGATCCTCGGGACTTAAGGAGAATCCGGCCATCACGCCTTCCTCGTAATCTCCCAGCTTCCTTTCATTGCCTGCCATTTCGACAAAGGTAACCGCCGTTCTGCCCTCTTTTACCGAAACCCTGGAGGTATCCACGCCTTTTTCCTGAATGGCCTGAACCATGGTCCCGCCATGCCGGTCGGTACCGACCCAGCCGATATACGCCGTATCTGCGCCCAACTCGGCCAAATAGACGGCCACATTCACCGCATTCCCGCCAGGATAAGCTTTTCCGGTCGATTGATAGACATCCATGCAATTGTCTCCGACGGTAACGATTCGCATTTTCCCCCACCTTCCCCGTGTTCAAGAAAGAGTACTGCGGGCAACAACGCAGCACTCCCCGTACATATATTAATATTCCATTTTGCGGTAGTATCTTCTGAGGGTCAGCGGATGATTTCTTTCGCGTTCGAGGTAGACGCTGATTCGGCTGAGCAACGCCCAGTTGATGCTTACGGCAAAATGCTTCCTGAACTCTTCGCTGATTCCTTCCATCGCAAAATCCTTGGTATCGATGACCGTCAGCCGTTTGGTCACCTTCTCTGCAAAACGTTCAACGCGATCCGCAAGCGGTCTCGTTTCATCTTCGCCTTTCAGCAAAATCACGCTCGTGTCTTCCACCACAAGCTCGAGCGTTCCGTGGAAAAACTCGGCTGCATGAATGGATTTGGCGGGGATCCACTGCATCTCCTCCAGCACGCACATGGCATAGGAGTACGTGTTGCCCCACAGGTTCCCGGAACCGACCATCATGTGATAATTCGTATCTTTATGTTCGATCGCGAAAGCCTCGGCTTTTTTGTCAAATGCTTTGACGGCATCGAGGATGGCACGCGGCAGCAGGGCGACTTCTTTCGTGAACCGCTCGTATTGAGGGAACTCGTTATTGTTATGCATGAACCGGAACACGACCATGTACAGCAGCATGAAGAACGTATCAAAGGAGTGCTTTTCCGATCCGGTGGTGATGCAGTGATCGACAAGCTTCGTAATCGGCGTATCCGGCTCGGCCACCAGGGCAAGGGTCGTTGCGCCCCGCTTTTTGCAGTATTCGATCGCTTCGATCGTTTCCTTCGTCGTTCCGGATACCGAGGTGAAGATGCACACCGAATCTTTGCTGAAATGCCTGTTGTTCATGACCAGAAATTCGGCGGCGATTTCGGCGTGCACGTCGATCTTGGAGTTCGATTTCAGGATATATTCGTAAGGGTACATCATGGCGATGGTGCCGCCTGCGCCAATCATAAAGATGTTGCTGTACCCTTTGCGGCAGATCCCGTCGACGATTTCCTCGATCCGGTTCCGATATGCCAATCCTTCTTTTTCAACCAGTTTTAGGAAAAGCTCTTCGTCAAAATTAAACATTGTTTCCATTCCCTCCTGACCAAAGCGATGGACAGCTCCGGTTTTTATTTGTTATGTCTTGTATTATATTCAAACAATACATATTTTACAATCATTTTTTGTTTCCCCTTTAAGCGACAATATCGGGGTTATTGCGTTGATTCTTATGCCGTCCGTATTTCTTTTCCCAATAATAATAGACGGGCAGACCGGTTGCGATCACGACCAATGCCGCAATCATCCCTTCCAGCGGAGCCCAGGTGAAGGTGCCCCATGCCAGCCACCCCGCTCCGAGGATCGCCAAAATCGTCGTGATTCTCCAAACAGGCATTCGATAGATCGGCTTATAATCCTCTCTCTTCCGGCATTTATAGATCGCCGCAAAGTCCAAAATGTTAATGACAAGCTGGATCAGCGTAAAATAACCCAACAGCGCGGTCAAATCGCTGAAAAAGACGAGAATGCAGGCATACGTTACTTGGGCCAGAATCGAAAAGCTCGGCGTTTCATGTTTGGGATGCACCTTGGCAAACCTTTGAAAGAACAACCCGTCCTTGGCCATCGCATATTCCAAGCGGGGTTGGAACATGATGCAGGAGCTCAAGGAACCGAGAATAACGATGATCGCAGTGATCGCCACGAAAGGGGACGCTATGCCGGAGAGACCCGGGATATAGCTGACGGCATCGGAAACGGCCGAACTTGAACCCATCAGTTTGTCAAAAGGCATAAGACCCGTAATGCAGACCGAAAGCAGCGTATACAATCCAAGGACGATCAGGACGGAGCTGATCAACGCCTTCGGCAACACTTTGCCCGGATTCCGGATTTCCCCCGCCATAAAACAGATCGAAGCCATCCCCGTATAAGCCCAGGTCGTCGCCGAAATGCCGCCGATGAAGCTGCCGCTGCCGGATCCCTTAACGGGCGTATAGGAGAAGTGGTCGTAGTTCATGTACATGAAGCCCAGCCCAATGACGATAAGAAACGGAATGATCTTGATGAAAGTAATCACAATTTGAAAACGCCCCCCCTCCTTCACGCTTCGGTAGTGGATGGAGGTGATGAACAGAATAATCGCGATGCCCAGCAGTTTGCCGGGAATTCCCGTGAAGAACGGGAAAAAGCTGGCGAGGTACGTCACAATGGCCAGCGCCATAATCGAGATGGACGGCGGATCCAATGCCCAAAACGTGGCCCAGCCGTACAGGAAGGCGAGCGGACGCCAGCCCGCCTTGTTCAGATATACGTAACCGCTTCCATTTTCGGGGTAGGCTGTGGACAGCTCGGCCAATACCATGACCTGCGGAATGGCAATCACGCCGCCGATAATCCAGGCCAGAATCGATACCGAGGGCAGGCCTGCCGCTCTGGCCACATCTCCCGTGGAGACGAAGATCCCGGAGCCGATGGTCGTTCCCACGGCAAGGGCCAAGGCTGACCAAAAACCCAGCTTTCTTGTAAGAGTGCCATTGCTCATCGTAAGTTCCTCCAAATCAAGATGATAAGATGTTCAGTTCCCTTATTTTCCTGATGGAATCTTTGACAACGTCGTGCGGATGTTGATAATAATGCAATCCCATAATTTCAAGCGTGCATGCCCCTTGGTAACCATGGCTTTGAAGCTCAGCCAGATACTCCCTCCAATCCAATCTCCCATCGTCCAACGCCAGATGGGCGTCCGACGTTCCGTCTCCATCGATCAGATGGAAATGGCATAGTTCCGGCAGCGTGGAGAAATAATCCCCCGGCGTTTCGCCGGCCAGCTGCATCGCCACGGCATCGATCATTCCCCGGAGCGCCGGGGACCGGACTTCATCCATCATTTTCCGGATCCCCTTAACGTCGGTCATCAGGTTCGATTCGAAGCGGGTTAGAGGCTCCAAAGCGAGCGTTGCTCCTTCCTTCTCGGCTGCCCGGGCCAGTCTGCCGATCGAGTCGGCCGAATACTTCCAGGATTCGTCTTGGGAAACATGAAAATCCCCAATCCCGGACGTGACCAGCATCATGCTGCAATCCAGTTCCAGCGCGGCATACAGGTTTTCCATAAAATAATCCACGCTTTTTTGCCGCAGATCAGGGTCCGAGGAAGCCAGATTGTACGGATAAACGCATTGTTCGGGCGTATAACAGATCACTTTCATGTGCCTCGACCTGAGTTCTTGCCTGATTCGCCGTAATTGGCCGAGTCCTCCCCGATACGCGTAGAAATGGGGTTCGCCCGCCCACAACTCGATGCGATCCACCCCAAGCTCCGACATGGAATCGAGAAAATGCCCAAACGAAAAATGCCTATACGTAATGTTCATCCCCGCAATATCCATGGATCCACCTCCATTTGAAAACGCTTTTATTTGTTATGTCTTGTATTATATCTAAGAGGTACATTTGATTCAAGTGTTTCTTAAAAATAAATCCGAGAGGATCATTCTTTGCACATAATGACCAAGCGGTTCGGCATAATGATTTCAATGAAAATCGGGACATTGCATCGGATAAAAAACGTATCGCAAGGGGGATTGCCAAATGTACCCATCCTATCCGTACTACGGTTCCGAAGTACAGTGCAAACAGATTCCGATTACGTTCCCGCCGCAGCAGCAGCGTCGGCAGCCGGGTTTCGAGTACCTCATGGTTCCCCAACCCATCGCTGAAAACCCGAATTACAGGGGATCGGGAAAACTCGCGAACAAAATCGCAGTCGTTACCGGCGGTGACAGCGGGATTGGACGTGCGGTCTCCATCGCGTTTGCAAAGGAAGGCGCCGATGTGGCTGTCGTTTATTTTGACGAACATCAGGACGCAGCGGAGACGAAAAAAAGAATCGAGAGCACCGGAAGGCGATGCCTTTTGATTTCCGCCGATTTGAAGGAAGAAGAGGCATGCAGGTATGCCATCGCAAAAGCGGTGGAGACATTTGGAAGGATCGACGTTTTAGTCAACAACCATGGGGTTCAATTTCCACAGAACAGCATCCTTGACATTTCGAAGGAACAGCTTGAGTTTACCTTTCGAACCAATATTTTTTCGTTTTTCCATTTGACCAAGGCGGCGCTGCCTTATATGAAAGAAGGAAGTTCGATCATTAATACGGCATCCGTAACCGCATACCGGGGAGAAAAAACTTTGATCGATTACTCTTCGACCAAAGGAGCCATCGTTTCTTTTACGCGCTCGTTATCCTTAAATTTAACCGACCAAAAAATTCGCGTGAACGGCGTCGCCCCCGGACCGATTTGGACCCCGCTGATCCCGGCTTCTTTTACACCGGACCGGGTCAAACACTTCGGCACCGAGGTGCCGATGAAACGAGCGGGCCAGCCTTTTGAGCTGGCTCCCGCCTATGTGTATTTGGCCTCCGACGACGCTTCGTACGTATCGGGCCAAATTCTTCACGTGGGCGGCGGCGAGATGGTGGAGTCCTAGCGGAAAACAAAACGAAGCTGCAGCCATTCACGACAAAAAGGATCGCGGACGAGTGTACTCGCCGGGATCCTTTTTTGTTGTAAACTTTCAGCTGATGCCTCTACATATTTTGGGCCGCCGCTTCATTCTTTATTTTTTCAGATGATACGGTACGGTTGTCACAATGACGTCCTTGCGATACAGCAAATAGGTACGGATCATTAAACTCGTCTGGTTATGCAGCAGATTCTGCCAGCTTCGTTTCGGAATGAATTGGGGAATGATGACCGTCACCTGATAATTGGACTCGCTCGCCTTCCGATGGACCGTATCGATGAATTTGCTGAGCGGCTGAATGATGCTCCGGTAAGGGGAATGCAGCGTTACCAGGCGAACATCGGGACGCCACTTGTTCCATTTTTCCTCGAACCGGACTTCCTCTTCCCGCTCGAAAGGAATGTAAACGGCAATGATCTGGTCCGCAGACAGCGATTCCGCATAATTCAAGGAATGCTCAACAACGTGCGTGATGCCGGATACGGGAAGAATGACGACGTTCCCTTCGATCGGTACCGCCGGTTCGCAAGTGGAAAGCCGCAGCTGCTCCCCAACCGCCTCGTAATGCTTGTTGATCCGGTGAAACAGGTAAACGATCAACGGCAAAAATATTAAAACCGGCCAAATTTGCGGGAACTTGGTTACAAAAAACATCACCGAAACCGTGAAGCTGATCAGCGCGCCGATGGTGTTGATCGTTAGTTTCGTCATCCAGCCGGCCGGCTTCTCCCTCACCCATTTCACGATCATGCCGGTCTGCGACAGCGTGAACGGGATGAACACCCCTACGGCATAAAGCGGAATCAAATGCTCCGTTTGCCCATGAAAGGCAATGATCAGGACGATCGAGAGCAGGCCGAGTATGATGATTCCGTTGGAGTAACCAAGACGGTCGCCCCTTACGGTAAACATTCTGGGGATGAACCGGTCTTTGGCCAGATTCACGGCAAGAAGCGGGAAAGCGGAATAGCCCGTATTCGCGGCCAAGATCAGGATCAAAGCCGTCGTTCCTTGAATAAAGAAATACACAAAATTGCGTCCGAAGGTTTCTTCGGCAATTTGGGATACGACCGTTTCTTTGGCATTCGGCGAAATCCCCAAGTAGTAAGCGAGGAACACGATGCCCGAGAACAGCAGAGCCAGCAGGATCCCCATCGCCATTAACGTTTTCGCGGCATTGTTCGGTGCGGGATGCTTGAAGTTAGGTATCGCGTTGGATATCGCCTCAACGCCCGTCAGCGCCGAGCTTCCCGACGCAAAAGCTTTTAACAGCAGAAACAGGCTGATGCCCGCCACCGGCGTGCCGATCGGCGTATGCAAATGAGGCGAAACATGGCCGGAAACGATATTGTACAGCCCGACGCCGATCAAAATGAAAAGCGCAACGGCAAATAAATAGACCGGGTACGCCAGGATGGTTGCCGACTCGGTAACGCCCCTAAGGTTCAAAAGAGTGATCAGGATAACGAACGTAACGGCGATCGCTACCTTGTACTCATGCAGCACCGGAAAGGCCGACGTGATGGCATCCGTCCCTGCCGACACGCTGACCGCCACCGTCAAAATGTAATCCACCAGCAAAGATCCGCCGGCGATCAGTCCAGGGTAAAGCCCCAAATTTTGCTTGGAAACGACATAGGCTCCCCCGCCGTGCGGATAAGCGAAAATGATTTGACGGTAGGATAAAATGAGTGCCGATAATAATACGAGAACCCCGATGCCGATCGGGATCGAATACCATAATGCCGCCGAGCTGACCGTGATCAGCACCAACAGAATTTGCTCCGGACCATAGGCGACCGATGATAACGCATCCGAAGATAGTATGGCAAGGGCCTTCTTTTTGTTTAGCTTTTGCTCCCCCAATTCCGTGGACTTAAGAGGCCGTCCGATAAGGAGCCTTTTCAATGCCGCCATAAATGATTTCACCGCCACTGTGTAAGTTGAATGATCATGGATGTATCCTTATTGTTACCCATTTCGCCAAATTTTGCGCACCAAAAAAAGCCGCAGAAAAGTCGGACTTTCCCGCGGCTTCATAAAACGCGCGACAAATCCTCTTTCATAACGCTTACGAGGTTAGCTGACGGATTCGGGACCGAAAGTATCCCTACACTCGAATCGATGCATCATCAAGTGATTCACCCCTGGGACGAAGCGACGAAGTGCTCCCTTCATCCCGATGGTTCCCCCGCTCCTGGTTTCAGGATTAAGCGATTAAGGAATATTTCAAATCAGGTTTACATGTTCATGATTACGAATGAAATCTTACTCCTTCGGGACATTTGCTGTAAAGAGGCAAAGAAGCAAATTTAGGGTTGAAAACGCGCAAAAGGCCTTCGTGGCATCGCTTACAATCCCTGTATTCGATGTATCTCTCGCTGTAACATCGATTCTCTGCTTCGTATTTGGGTCGGACCATAAACGGTGATTCGGATGTAATACGCGCTTCAATGCTCATTTTCCATTTTCATGCAAAAAGGCCTTAAGCAAAAGGATTCCCTCCCGGATCTGATCCGGTTCCAGATGGCCGTAGCCAAACAACAGCTTGCTGTTATGCCTTCCTTTTCGAACGCAATGATACTCCACGGGAGTTACCCGGATTCGGTTCCGTCGGGCCTCTTGCCGAAAATGTTCGTCAAATGTCTGCCCCGGGAATTCGACGGCCAAATGCAGCCCCGCCGCGTCCCCCCATGTGCGCAGTTTCTCCCCGAAGCCGGCTTG
Source organism: Paenibacillus sp. USDA918EY (assembly GCF_009870825.1). Lineage (GTDB taxonomy): Bacteria > Bacillota > Bacilli > Paenibacillales > Paenibacillaceae > Paenibacillus_AQ > Paenibacillus_AQ albilobatus. Next base: position 143,552 of record NZ_WTWY01000012.1, read on the forward strand.
AAGCGAATCCAAAAGGACCTGACGCCGTTCCCGGTACAATTTGCTCATTTTTACGATATGGCGATCAAATTTTCGGGTATGCAAAAATTGTGCCAAAACGGCTTGTTCAAAAGGAGGATTTTGAACGTCCGTATACGTCCGCAACCTGCTCCAAGCACTTTGAAGCTCCCTCGGCAAAATCACGTAACCGATGCGAAGCGCCGGGAACAGAACCTTGCTGAACGTGCCGATATAGATGACCCGATCCGGATCCATGGCATAAAGGGGCGATGCCGGCTCGCCGACGTACCTGAATTCGCTGTCATAATCGTCTTCGATGACAAAGCTGCCGTTGTGCCGGGCAAATCGGATCAACGCCGCGCGCCTTGCCGCAGGAAGAATCGCCCCCAGCGGAAATTGATGCGAAGGCGTAACGTAAACCGGACTGCCGTATTTTGCGGCCAATCCATCGGTCTGAAGCCCATATTCGTCAACGGGAACGGGCTTGACGGCATATCCTTTTCCGATGAATGTCTGAATCATTTCGATGTTGCATGGATCTTCTACCAATATTTCTTTGCCATTGTCGTACAAAAGATCCGCGATCAAGTGCAGCGCTTGCGTCGCCCCTGCAGTAATAAAAATATCCTCGGGTTTAACCACAAGCCCTTTGCTCCGCATGAGCCAGGCGGCAATCTCCCGGCGCAGCCGCGGCAAACCCTGCGGACCGGTATATCCAAGCAGATCGACGGGCATTTCGCCTAAAGCTTGATGCGATAACCGCTGCCAGGCATATCGCGGAAATTGGCGCAAATCCGGCTGTCCCGTCCTGAAATCCGCCAAAAATGAAGGGATCGGCGGCGTTTCCAGCCGCTGGGCTTTGCTTTGGGGGCGCTTATCCAGAACAAGCCCCCCGGCGATTCGCGTGGCCGCTCCCTGCCGCGTTTCCGCATATCCTTCGGTAACCAGCATATCATATGCTTCGTTAACCGTATTTCGGGAAACGTTCAGCTCTTGAGCCAACGCCCGCGTCGAAGGAAGCGATTCGCCCGCTTTAAGGATTCCGGCCATGATCCGTTCGCTCAAGCTTTGATACAATTGCCGTTTCAACGGAATTTCGCTTTCGCGATTCAAATGAATTCCCCACATAAGTCCTCCCACTGGATCGTAACAAATGAAGTTCAACTGGTTCTTTTCCCTGTTTGTGGATTGCAATACGATTGTAACAATCATTTCGAATCCACACCACCGGAGGAAGTGAAATAATGGAACGATTAAAAGGATACTTATGTTTGGCATGCGCATTCGGACTGGCCGGCACCTCCGTCATTGCTGCGTCTTTCGTCAACGGAAGGCTCGGAACGTTTACGATTACGTCCATGGGATTATTGCTGTCCCTGCTTTCGATGATTCCGTTTTGCTCGCGCAAACTGCTGCAAACGATTCGTGTTTTGTCTTTAAAGGAATGGCTGCTGTTGTTCTGTCAAGCCTTGTTTGGCGTCTTCCTCTTCCGCATGTTCCTGTTGTACGGGCTGAACCTGACGAGCTCTGCGGAAGCCGGAATACTGACCGGAGTCACTCCTGCGATTACAGTGACGCTTGCCATGGTCTTTTTGCGCGAAAAAATGAAAGGCAACCAAATCGCCGGAGTACTCAGCACGATTTGCGGAATCCTGCTGATTCAAGGGCTGTTTTTGCCCGGATACCAATTCACTTGGGCGCATCTGCCCGGAAACATTCTGGTCCTCTGCGCGGCCGGATGCGAATCCGTGTTCAACGTCCTTTCGAGGGCGGCAGCCGTCCAAAATGAAGAAGGCAAAGCCGAATCCATCCATCCCGTCGTTCAAACGGCTTTAGTTTCGGCCATCGCGTTCCTGTTAAGCCTTATCCCATGCTTGCTGGAACGTCCCCTGCCCTCATTGGTCGGCATCGGATGGAGCGGATGGCTGGCTTTAGTATGGTATGGGCCTGCAATCACAGCCCTGGCATTCGTGTGCTGGTATGCCGGAATTCGGCGTTCCGACGCCTCCACGGCCGCAGCCTTTTCCGGCATGATGCCTTTTACCGCTCTCATTTTATCGGTTTGTTTTTTAAAGGAACCGGCAGGATTGCCGCAGTGGATCGGAGGTTTGGGCGTGATCGCCGGCATGGTTTTGATTGGCGTGAAACGTACCCGCCGAGAGCCCGGAATCAGGCAAGCCGTATCATGAGGGCAATGCCGGAAAGGCGGGGATGAACCACAACAGCGAATTGCCATGTCGTTAATTCAAAGCGCCATAAGGTCAATATAATCCCGACAAACAAAGCGACCGTAACCGTTCTCGACGGGCAAAACGGTCGCTTTTCTTCGGCATTTTTTAAACTTTGCTGCCCATCCGCCCCGTCTTTCCCGCTCCATTTTTTGATCATTCCTCAGAAATCTGTTTATCCGCTGGCGAGCTTCTCCGCGGCGTGATCTAATAATCATTTTTTAGTTGTACAAGTCCTTCTTCTTCATAGAATATTAAAGAGGTCTTTAATGAGGGGGTAAACGAAAGTGAATGTTTGGATCAGCCACTTCCTGCTCGGCCTTTCGCTTGCGGCTCCGATCGGTCCCGTCAACGCCGCCCAAATGGACAGGGGGCTTCGGGGAGGTTTTTTCCATGCATGGCTGGTCGGGCTTGGGGCAATGGCGGCGGACGGGATCTTTATGCTGCTGGTGTATTTCGGGGTGATTCATTTTTTGAGCGTCCCTTTTATGAAAACGTTTCTGCTCCTTTTCGGTTTTTTCATTCTCACCTACATCGGAGTGGAAAGCCTGTTTACGGCCGGCAAAACGTCTCCGGAAATGCGAAACAGCCAGGAATCCCATATGAAATCATTCAGCGCCGGCTTTATCATGTCCATCTCCAATCCGCTGTCGATCTTGTTTTGGATGGGCATCTACGGCTCGGTATTGGCCGACATGATCGCCAAGTACAACGCCAAAGAGGTGCTTCTATACAGTTGTGCCATCATGACCGGCATCCTGCTGTGGGACGCGGCGATGGCTTTGGTTGCCAGCATGTTCAGAAAAATGCTTACCGGACGAATCATTACTTTCATTTCCGTCATCTCGGGGTTATCCCTTATCGGATTCGGCCTTTATTTCGGGTACGAGGCATGCCGCATTTTGTCCGGGCGCTGATCGGCATTCCGTGTTCCGTGACTGCATTCGGCGAATCCGCCTGCGGTTCGTCAGACTTCCAAAAATGACGCATTACAAGCGTGACGCAGCCGATGGTAACGATAAAACCGAGACTAATAAAAAAACCGGGCCGGCTGATGCCGTGAAATAGAGTTCCGACCAACGTGAAGCCGACAAGCGCCATGCCCATATATCTCTTGGCTTTGCCCCAAAGCGTGAGCTTTAACAGCTTCCCTGACGTCAGCAAAATAAACAGCCAGTTATATAAAAGCATCATCCCTGCGGCCGTGGTGACGTATTCGTAGACGCCTTTTGGCATCAAGAGGGAAAAAACGACGGAAGCAAGCAGCCCTGCCGCCGTCAGGCCGATGGCCGGCAGCGGTTTTTTACCTTCCTTTTTCTTGCCTTTGACGAATAATCGCGGCGCATCCCCGTCTTTTGCAAGCGTGACGATCATCGTGGTTACCGCAAACAGCGACGCGGTCATGGTAGAGAATCCGGCAATGATCAGGACGGCATTAAACAAATGCGGCACAAAAGGCAGCTTGTAATCAACGAGAGCAACCACAAACGGGCTCTTTTCAACCCCATACGATTTCCAGGGCTCAAGAATCAACGCCAACCCGATCGACAAAACGTAAATGGACATCAGCAAAAGCAGCATCACCTTCCCGGCCTTCGGGGCATCCTTAGGTTCCCTTAACCTCATCGTCATCAGCCCTAAGGCTTCCAATCCCCCATAACCGTAAAAAGCAAAAATCAGAGCCGCCCAGAAGCCGATGAAACCGTTAGGAAGCCAGTCTTTCGGTATCGCCGGACCATGGGCGGAAGTTTTAAGCACCCCGCTAACGGCCAAAACGGCAATGATCAGAAACATGAAAATCGCGGCAACTTTCATCACCGCCAAAACGCTCTCCATCCGTTCAAACCCTTTGGTCCCAACGAAAATGACGATCAATCCGAGGACCCCGTATCCGGCGGCAAAACACCACATCGGCACTTGCGGGAACCAGAATCCCGAAAACAAAGCCAGCGCCGTCAACTGGCTCCCCATAATCAGCAGCTCCGAGGACCAGTAAACCCAACCGCTGCTGAAGCCTGCCCAACGTCCGAAAGCTTTCCGGGCATACGAGCGAAACGAACCCTCCATCGGGTCCTCCGCCGTCATTCGGGAGAGCATGTCGTACACCAAATAGGCGCCGAAAGCCGCCAAAGCGTATGCCGCAAGAGCCGAAGGTCCCCCAATCTGAATGGCGATATGGGAGCCTAGAAAAAAGCCCGTGCCCACCGTGCACGCTACCCCCAACAGCGAGAGCTGCCACCATTTCAGCTTGTCGTCTGTTTTTCCATTCCCTTCGTACGCCTTCGACTTTTTCGTTTGCGCCATAACATATCCCCTCTTTGAAAAACATCGAACTGCGTTATCATCCCCCTGAAACGATATCTTTACCCGGCTGCATTCATGATTGGGTTCATCCGGCCAAAATTTTACATTAAACACCACTTTTCCGTTCCAAATCCTTCATCTCCACATAAACCCCCAGCAATCGGCAAATAATCATAACAAAATCTGCAAACCAAAGGGGATTCATAATGGGCATTCTGAGTGGAAATCCGAAAGACGAACCGATGCATTATGGAGAAATATTCAGCGTTTGGGAAACATCGAAAATGGCTAAGGGTACCGTTTCCTGTTACCAGGCTTACCTCAATCATGCCGGAGACAAGGATCTAAAAAAGGTTTTGAAAGAATTGATCGATCAAGCCAAACTGGAAATCAAGGAATGCGACGCGCTTCTGACCGATAACGGTATCGCTCCCGCGCCGGTTTTGCCCGAAAGGCCAGAGGTTAAACTCGAGGATATTCCGGTCGGCGCCAGATTTGCCGATCAGGAAATTGCGGCTAAAATCGCCGTTGAAACGGCGGCGTGCCTTGTAGCGTGCAGTTCCGTCATCGGCCAATGCATCAGGGAAGATATCGGGGCATTGTTCATGAAATACCATGCGACCAAGGCAGCGATCGGGCTTCGCATCCTGCATATGAGCAAGGAAAAAGGCTGGCTGATCCCTCCCCCATTGCAAGTAAAAAGACCGGAGGAGGAATAAACCTAAAACTCCCGTGCAACCCCCCCCCCGTTACCATCACTCCAAGTCCTTGAATATCAAGGACTTTTTTTGATCTTAAAACATCGCAGCTATGGAAATGGATCTATGAAGGCAAAGAAAAACAAGACGGGATACGGCCTGCAGCTGCGGGCGCCTTGAAAGAAACCGAAACCTTGTGGGGCTTTGGTTTCTTTTTTATCCGCCAAAAGTACCTGCCGATTCAATGAATATTCGTTTCAATAAATGATCCTTTAGCCGCAGAACGAAAAAAAGGAATCTGCCCCGTGCCAACGAACATGTTAACCATCCGAAAAACACATCGCATGATCGCCACCTGGAAGGATATCACCACAAATTCAGGAGGGAAAATGAGATGAAAAAAACGAAATGCCTGCTTCTCGTTGGACTGCTTGGCACCCTGCTATGCTCCGGATCGGTCGCGGCATCTGCCGACGAAGCGGAGCTTGTGCCGATCGAATCGCTGAAACCCGCCGTTCCGATGGTCAAACCGGTGCTGACGGGAACCGGCGGTCCCCTGATCCTGAGCGACTCTCCGGAATCTCCGAAAACGGAAGGCGCGTATTATCGGGATTCGGTCACCGGTTCATTCCGAGTCTTTTGGCATCATCAAAACATGACCGGGGAGCCGTTAACCGTGGCAGTGGCGGTGACCAACGAGTCCGATGAGCCCGTCATGCTGTTTTCGAACGGAATCGGACTGGCCACGGACTATTATCCCGACGTCGCCGGACAAACAGCGCTTGCCGGATTTATGAACAACCGCGCAGCTCAGAAGAAGGAAGCGATTTTGCAGCCGGGCGAGAGCTATTACTTGACCGCCCTGACGGAACACACACATACCGCAAGCGGCATCGCCAATTTTTCCGCTTATACGCAAAAAGGCCATAAAGACGCCACGGTCACGGTTACGACGCTGGGCTATAAAGAACAACCGGCAAACCCGATCGACGTTCCGATCCTGCCGAAGGATATGCATGTTCGCGGCACCTTTCCGCACATGGACCGGACCGGCACGCTGGAATACAATACTTCCGACGGCAATTCGCTGATCCGCATTTCATCGGCCGCCTCCGGCCCATGGAGCGACAGCATGCCCGGCGAATACGAGGAAGGCTGGAACGCGATCGACGGCGGAAGCGCCATCAACAACGGAAACTATGGCGTGATGTACCGTCTGAACGTAGCCATTCATAACGAAACGGACGCAAAGCGGGTCATTTCGGTTTACGATAACCCCTCCGGCGGCGCGGGCCATTATGTCATCGGCTGGGGCAAGTACCTGCTGCAGTCGCCGTACGTGAATTACCAGAATGCTTGGAAATTTACCGAGTTCACGGTCAACAAAAAAGGCAAAACCGTGGCGGCCGAACTCAGCCTAACCGGCGGCGCGGCCGGGCCGCAGACGCTTTATTTTACGAACGGTGACGCTAAATAAATCAAGTATTAAACGTTGCTTGCAAGCTCACGTTCGATTACGCATGATAAAACAGAAACTGCCCTTTTCCGGTCAATGCTTCGGGAATCGGGCAGTTTTTTATTAAAAGCCGTGATTAGGGTTAAACGCTAAGCCGCGTGAGAACCATGCTGGCATGCGCGGGATTCATCCCTCACGCTTCCATGCTTCCAAATTCAACTCGTTGTTTATGGCGGCGGCGGTAAATGCTCCCATGGCTGCGGCCGCAACGGCCTGATACTGACGCGAGGCGGCATCGCCGGCACTGTAGACGCCCGGAACGTTCGTTTTGCCGAACTGGTCGACGACGACCGCTCCCATTTCCGTGATGCTGCATCCGATGGATCGAGGCAAATCAGACCCAGTCACCAACTCCGATTGAAAAAAGATTCCCCTGCAAGGAATGGTCGTCCCGTCTTCGAGCACGACCTGATATACGATTCCTGCGTTCGATTCAATGGAGCGGATCGGCGATTCAAAAACGGGGATGCCGTGCCTGCGAAGCTCCTCGCGCTGCTCCTCCGACAACTCGTCGGGGCCGTTCGTGCAGATGGTAAACCGTTTCGTCCATCCGGATAGCAACGGAGCGAAATGCATCGCCCCTTCCCCTTTCGCAATGACGACAAGCTGCTGGTCCCGCAGTTCCCAACCGTCGCAATAAGGACAGACGAAGGCGCTTTTTCCGTAAGTCTCCGCCAAGCCCGGAATGTCCAGCGGCCGATCCTTCATTCCGACGGCAAACAGCACCTTCCTGCTGACAAAACTGTTTCCTTGCGCTGTCGAGATGGCAAACCTGCCGTCCGCGCCTTCGATCGATACAGCCGTGTCCTCCACAAAAGAGACGGACGGGTAAGCTCCGATTTCCTTCTTCGCGATCCGCCGGAACTCGCCCGGGCTTACCCCGTCACGGGTGAGAAACCCATGGGTTTCGCGGGTTACCGCATTGCGGGCACGGCCATCGTCAATCACCGCCACATTTTTCCTCGCCCGCCCCAGCATAAGAGCGGCATTCAAGCCAGCCGGACCCCCGCCAATAATCGCTACATCGAGAATTTGTTTTTCCATCGATTAAAAACACCTCCGTAGATCTTCAATATCCATAATTAAAATACAAGAAGCTGTTCACTTCTTGTCCCCAGCATCCATACAACGATGGGAAGCCATGTCAAGCACGGTCTGAATCGAATGCTCGCGCAAATATTCATTCAGCTGCCGTTCGGCGCCGTCCATGACCTTTTTGACCAAACATTCGCATTTTCTTTGGGAATCGTGTTCCTGCGGGTTCTCTTCGGCCAACAATAGATGCTGCTCCGAGTTCAAGTTCGAACATTCGAAAAGCTCCTGCCTGCCTTCAATGACTTGGATGACGTCGAGAAACGTAATCTGCTCTGCCGGCCGGGCCAGTTCATAACCGCCGTTCACTCCCGACACGGCGCGTACGATGCCGTCCTGCCTCAGCTTGGACATAATTTTGGACAGGTAGCTTTCGGAAACGCCAAGCGTTGAAGACAATTCCTTGATTCCAATGTTTTGCCGGCGCTCAGAGTTCGCCAAATGTATAAGAGCATGCAGGGCGTAATCTGTGCTTTTGGAAAACTGTATGTTCGCTTCCTCCTTTTTTATTATAGATCTGCAATGTCTATTATATACGCATCGGATTCCTTTTACAAGATTTCAACATAGGTCATGACCTGACATTTTATCTTAACAAAAATAAACCTGACCTGTACGGTCAGGAAAACGGACTCTCATTCATCTATTCTGCTTACCATACGAAAGATCTGGTGATGATGACCAAAAGGATGAACAGGACGAGAATCGCTCCTACTCCTCCTCCAAATAATCCATAACCGTGACCATAACCATAAGCGGGGCCATAACCATGTCCTTTGACTTCGCTCATCAGATATTCCTCCTTGAATTTAAATACAATGTATTTTATGGGTTTATCGGCAAACGCGTATGGGCATTCAGGCAATCAAAATTCTATTCGGGCATTGCGGCGCCGCGATCCAATCTCCATTTTTCCGTAGTTAAGGAATACTTTGGATATATTCAGATCACACTATACGGGATTTCGTATTCAGAACGGAGGCATCCCATGGATAACGTTGTGCTGGCTCGGTCGTTGTTCGGATCGTCCATGGCGTTTCATATCATCTTTGCGACGCTCGGGGTAGGCATCCCCTTCATGATTGTCATCGCCGAAATTTTGTACCAATTCAAAAAAGACAAGGATTATGCCACGCTGGCCAAACGCTGGACGAAAGGCCTTGCCATTTTGCTCGGCGTCGCCATACCGTCGGGAACCCTTGTAGGGGTCATGCTCTCCCTGTTGTGGCCCGGTTTCATGGAAATTGTCGGCCAAGTCATCGCCCTCCCCTTTCAGATCGAGATTTGGGCGTTTTTTCTGGAAGCCTTGTTCATGTCCATCTATGTATACGCGGCAGATCGGCTGCCCCCGACGGTTCGGATCTTAAGCGTCATATTCGTCGCCATCGGATCCAGCATGTCGGCGGTGCTTATTACGGATGCCCATGCCTGGATGAATACTCCCAGCGGCTTTCGGATGGAAAACGGCCGCGTGGTGGACGTCCATCCTTGGGCGGCCGTGTTCAACCCGAGTTTGCCGACCACGGCGACGCATGTTTTGTTGTCGGCTTACATGACCGGCGCATTCGCCGTTGCTTCCGTAGCCGCGTTTAAGCTGCTGAGACGCCAATCTTCGGAACGGGAACGGTCGTATCACCAAAAGAGCTTGTTTCTGTCGCTGCTGGTGGGCGGCATCATTTCGCTGCTGACGGCGTTCAGCGGCCACGAAACGGCTCAAATGCTGCACGCGCATCAGCCGGAAAAGCTGGCGGCGGCCGAAGGGCTATTCGAAACCAAAGCTTATGCCCCGCTGGCCATCGGCGGCGTCACGGATAAAGAAACACGCAGCATCAAAGGGGCGATCGAGATTCCATGGGCGCTCAGCTTTCTTGCCGGCAACCGGTTCGATACCGTCGTCAAAGGATTAAATGATTTCCCGGAGGAAGAGTGGCCTCCGTTGATCATACACATGCTTTTTGACCTGATGGTCGGCATCGGCATGCTGCTCATTGCGATATCCGCTTTCACGGTGGCGCTTCGCCTTATTTTCAAACGCCCGTATCCCAGATGGCTGTTATATTCGCTGCTGCTAGCTGGTCCGTTGTCGATGGTCGGCATTGAGACGGGCTGGGTGTTCAGCTGCACAGGCCGGCAGCCGTGGACGATTTACCATGTCCAGACGACGGCGTCCGCCGCAACAAGGGCGCAGCATCTGGGCTCGCTGTTTGTCCTTTTTATCGGACTGTACGCTTTTTTGCTGGTGGTCACGGCCGTGGTCATGTTCTATTATTTTAAGCGGCATCCGGTCAATCTGGACATGCCGGACGGCCGAAATGCCGAAGGGAGAAGCTTATGAGCGATACGACGTTAGCGATCACCATTCTTTGGTGTTTTATCTTCATTTATTCCATCGCGGGATCGATCGACTTCGGCGCAGGTTTTTGGTCGATGATCTTCAGCAAACGCAATCCGCAGGCGGCCGATATCGCCAACCGTTTTCTGTCGCCTTCCTGGGAAGTAACGAACGTCTTCCTCGTGTTGATGGTCGTCGCGCTTGTCGGATTTTTTCCCCGCGCCGCCTTCGTCTTGGGAACGCTCCTCCTCGTGCCGGTCAGCCTGGTGCTGGTGCTGCTGCTGTTCCGAAGCGCGTTTATCGTCTATTCGTATTCGGTCCAGAAACATGAGCTGGCGCTCCGAGTCGTTTCGGGCATCACCGGTCTGCTCATTCCCGGGCTGCTGGTTAGTGTGCTGCCGATCTCGCTCGGCGGGTTTATTCATATGAAGCAAGGTTTTCCACAGCTTGAATTCGGGAAATTGCTGCTCAGCCCAACGTTGTACGCGCATGTCGGCTTCGGCATCCTGACCGAGCTGTTTCTGTCCGCCTTGTTCCTCTCCGACTACGGGCGGGAAGCGGGGGACGAACAAGTTTCGCTGCATTACCGCTCCATCGCGATCGTCCTCGGTCCGCTTGCCCTTGCGATGGCCGTCCTGGCAACCTTCACGATGGTTCCGGAAGCGCTGTGGATCGTGGAAAGGATGCAGGGACAATCGGTCTGGTTCTTGCTTTCCGTCATTGCATTCGCCATTGGGTACAGTGCCTTGTGGATCCGCAGAAAAAACGGGCGGAAAGGTTGGCTTCGGCTTTCGGTCGTCGCCGTCATCGTGCAGTTCGCCTTGGCCAGCTATGCTTATGGCAGGGCGCATTTGCCGTATATTATATACCCGGATTTAACCGTAGAGGCGGGTTTTACCAACCATGCCATGTTTGTGTCTCTGCTGTGGGGGTACGGCTTCGGAACCGTCATTTTGCTGCCGGTATTTGTCTTGTTCTGGTGGTTGTTCTTAAAGGACAAACGGTATTTGCGCGCAAAATAGCTGCCCGTGCCGACGCAAAAAATCCTCTGAAACACCCGGCTCCGGAAAACATCTGAGCGGAACCTTTTCCGGCTGGGGTTCAGAGGATGGCAATCATTCATTGAAGGTTATACAATTTGTCGATTCGCGACCGATCGATTGGAACGGTTATGCTCAATTCCTGCATAAAACTTTTACGAATTTCTCCGTTTTCATCAAGCGCAAACCTGCCCGTGGTCGCCGCAGGATTTGCAAAGATGGGCATGTACGGCTTGATGGTGACGGAATCCGGCGCTTCCTTGAAGCGATCCAGCACGATATCGATCGTTTCCGTTTTGGGGTCCGGATAAATCCCTTTGCCGCCGATTTGATTTCCTTTTTCCCCGTTTTTTCCTACGACTTCAAAGAGCAGGGTTCCCTTCTCGGCATCGGTCAATTCATGGTCGGCATGGACTTCAAGCCTCAGGATCGTAGTAACCGGCGAAAACTCCAATTCTTTTACCGTCATGGATAGTCCGTTCCACGCTTTCTTTTCGCCGGACGAAACCGTCACGCGATCCGCCTGTTTTTGGACCGGGAGCGAGATTGCAAAAGGATCCTTGAAGCCTTCCAACGTAATCTTCAATGTGAGCGAAAACTCGTCCGGCAAATGCGCGGAATTCGCGGTCGATCCATTGCCGTTATTAAAGACATGGAACAACACCGCATCGTCGTCAGCTGACTGTACCCATGTCAAATCCGGTCGGGACGCTCCCGGAAAATCCTTCATCGCAACGCCGTCCACGAACATTTCGACATCTTTGATCGCTCCCTTTTCGTGGACGATATTTGATTCGCCGCCCGAACGAACTTCTTTATAATCGTTTATCCCCCCGTGAAAATCTCCGCCCTCCCGTTGAAGGGAAAACGACAAAAGCGTTCCGTCGAATACGACCTCGCGTATTTTGAGAACCGTTCCGTCCTGTTCGTCGTAAGCCTCGGGATTCGATACAAGCCCCTGTTCTTCCGCCGTTCGTAAACCCAATTCATCCGCAAGCTTAAAAATGCCGCCGACGACGGGGATCTGCTTCATCGTTTGAGCCATCGCCGGGGAAACGAAGCCGCTTCCCATAACCGCGATCAAGGCGGCAGCCGACGCCGCTGCTATGATTTTGCCGGCTTTCTTTCGCTGACGATCCCTTTCAGGCCGGGTGCCCTCCTCCAATTCGGCCAAAGCGGCGTAGATCTCATCCTGCTTGCGACGTATCAGCTCCGGAACCTCCGAGGCGATTTGCTTCTTGCCGGACTGCGTCAGTTCACGTTCCAAATCAAACAGGCTCATACGATAAATCCCCCTCCTTTCCGTTTTTCATTTGATCCGCCAAAATGCCCCTTGCCCGGTGCAGGCGTGCCCGGACAGCACCGTTCGAAATGCCGAGAATTTCCGAAATATGCTTTATCGGAAGATCCTCATAATAAAACAGGTGAATGACGATTCGGAGCGATTCGTCCAACCGGTTTACCGCCTCCTGAATATCCATCTTCTGATAGCTGCCATAATATGCTTCTGAGGTTTTCGCTTCCGGGACCTCGTCCATCACTACGATCCGCTGCCTGTTTCGGAGCAATTGATTGCATTCGTTGATGAGAATCCGGATCATCCATGTTTTGAAATATTCAGGTTTTTTTAATGTCGACAGCGACTTATAGGCTTTAAGCGTTGCCTCCTGCATCGCATCCGCGCAGTCTTCGTCTCTTCTTAAAATGGACTTTGCCAAGCTGTACAGCCGGGGCTCCAGATCACGCATGATTTGGACGAACGCATCCAGATCTCCCTTCTGCGCCTTCTTGACTTCAAGTGCCATGGTTGCCACGTTGCTTTCATCTCCTTTTAAGGGCCCTCTATGGATTAGATGGTCCGGAGGCGTGAAATGTTATCTGATCATTGCGCCAAAACGAAGAATCCCTTCCCGGCGAACCATGCCTGCCGGAAAGGGACCGCGATTTTTCCGATTTCATTGAACCCTAAAACAGTGTAGAAAAAAACTTATTATTTTGCCGCTTCTATTTTATCTTTACGGTCATTTCGAGATCTTTCATGTATTCCATAACCACTTCACCATGATCATCTACCTTGAATCGACCGGATGTGACGCCAGGCTCCTCAAACACGGGTTTGCCCGGTTTAATCGTAATGGACTTGATGTTTTTCCCCTGCGTATTCAGGAAAAAGTCGTGGTACATGACCCCCTTGGCCCCGTTTTCGTCGGTAGCTCTTCCACCCGATAACGGCTCGATTTTACGGCCTTGATCGTCATAGAAATCGTACAGCATCGTCGTGTTCGCGTCCACCCCTGTAACGATCAGCTGCAGTCTCGTGGAATACGAAGTCACGTTAGCTTTTTTTAATGTGATGGAGACTTTACCCGATTTTTTCGTCATGTTCGGATTCAGTTTGATCACCGAGCCTGCATTTTTTTGTATAGGAACGTTCAGCGTATAAGGTTGGTTTACGCCTTTCAGCGTAATCTTCGCCGTGAGTTTAAAGTTGTCCGGCAAAGCCTTCAGACTGGCTTTCTCTCCCAGATAACTCGCATCGGTCATCGTGATCAGCATCTTGTCCGGATTGGAACCCGGCACCCACGAAATGTTTGGGCGCTCCCATAACTTGGACCCGCCGTATACATTTGCGGAGATACCGTTAATAAAGAGCTCTATGGATGTAATCGCTCCTTTTTCCCGAACGCTGTCTTGTTTTTGATCATCCCATTTCCAATCGGTAATGCCTCCGACAAGGCCCTTTCCGTTACGTTCGACTTCCAGCCGAACGACGTTGCCGTCGTATGTCGCCTTGGCGATGCGAAGGGAAATGTCTTGCTGAGTTGCGGTACCGGAAACAGATTTGGGTGCCTGAACCTGGGCTGCATAAGCTGTCCCCCATGCGGCCCCTCCCAATACGCAGCCGGCCAAGACGGCGGCGCTCATCACTTTATATATCGGTTTCATCTTATAGTTCCTCCTAAACGTTGCCTGTATCGTTTTGTTTGAGGGCCCTCTATAAGATTAGATGGAACAGGTACCGAAAATGTTATGCAGCAGAAACGATTCCTTCCCTTTTAATAACTCCCCTTACAATCTAAAGGCTTTTGCCGCTTCCGAACCTCATTATTCGTCGACCGGCACCGTCATCTCCAGCTCCGGGATGAACATCTTTTTGCGCGTTTCATGCGAAATAAGGTACGGCTTGATTTTGATTTGTTTGGGCATCCGTTCAAACGGGTCCATATCCATGTTCATTGCCGCCATGGTCGTGCCCGGAATGCCGCCTCCATATCCGCCGCCGGCCCAATCCAACTGATTGCCGTCCTGATCCTCAAGGACGTATCCAAGTCTCTCTCTCCGCTGGGTCAGATCTTGCTTCGCATAATCTTCGTTGATCGTCAGTTTGGTCATCACCGGCGTAAGTTCGATTTTGCCCAGCGAAATTTTGAATTGCTTCCATTCCTTCGGCGGATCGTTCGAGGTTACGATTTTGGTCGCCGCTTCGTTTTTCTTGACGGGAATGTCAAAAATGAACGGATCCTTCTCCATCCCCGCCAGAGTGATTTCCAGGTTTAGCGTAAATTCGTCCGGGAATCGGTAAGGGGTGTGGTCCTTGGAACTGAATTCCTGATGGCTGATCGTCACCACCGAGGCCGAAGGAGTTCCAGTACGCCCCCAATTCTTCATCGTCCCTTGGCTTACGGTCATATCGACGATTTCCCCATTGACCTTGCCGTTGACGCTGTAATCTCGATTGGTAAAAAGGTGGTCGTCGGTATCCTGTTCCAGCACGAAATAGATATTTGATCCGGAATAAACCAGCTTCGGAATCCGAAGCGTCACCCCGTGATGCGTCACGCTTGCGTTCGGCTCATCCATCATGCCTTTTTCGTCGGCGGTTTGCAAACCGATATGGTGAGTTAATTGGAATAAATCCTGAATAAAGGGAATCCCTTTCAGCGATTTGGCCATAGCAGGCGAAACAAACGCGGAACCGAGCAAAGCAAGGCACACCGCAAAGGCGGCGGCGGCCGATCCGCAAACGTATAGCCACTTGTTCCTGCGCTTTACGGGTAAAGACGGCAATTCCTCAAACGCCGCAGCCATACGCTCGCCCACCATTTGCGGCAGTTCGTCAGGGATCGTCACCCGACTGTTCTTAAGCTTCATCTCGATATCGTTCAGATCCATGCTTTTCCTTCCTCTCCGGCGTATCGCCCAATATTTGAAGCAGCTTCCGGCGGGCCCTGAACAGTCGCCCTTTGACCGCATTTTCCGTGATGCCCAGCAATTCGGCTACGGACAACAGCGGCATATCCCGAAAATAAAACAGCTGGATGACGGTCTGCAGCGGCTCGTCCAGTTGTTCGACGGCATCCCGGATATCCAGCGAATCATAGTCGGATGCGGGCTTCGCTTGATCCATCTCTTCCATGTTGTCCACGGGGACCAGCCGTTTCTTGTTTCTCAATACCTGGTGGCATTCGTTGATCAGTATTCTACAGATCCAGGTTTGAAAAAACTCCGCTTTTTTCAGCGTATGAAGCGATTTGTACGCTTTCAGGATCGTCTCCTGAATAGCGTCCGCACAATCCTCGTCGCTGCGGAGAATCGAGAAAGCCAGCCCGTACATCTTCATTTTGATGTCAAGCACAAGCCGGATGAATGCTTCATGGTCCCCCTTCCTCGCTTTTTTCACTTCTTGTTTTACGTTCACACTTTTCTGCTCCTTTGACCGTATTTAACCTGTCGTTCATTGGCACATCTTTTAGATACGCGGGAGTACCCAAAGGTTTTGAACAAATTGAAAAAACTGCCGAAAAAAATTTCCGGCAGAATACGTTGGAACTGTTCAAGTTAGCATTCCGATCGTCGGTCAACCTTGGCGGCTTTTACGATTTTGAGTGGGCAAAAGGATGTGAATGACGGTGCCTTTCGCTTCCGGATCGAGCCAGATGCGCCCTTCATGCCGTTCGACCGCGCCTTTCGCGATGGAAAGCCCTAACCCGCTCCCGCCGTCGCTCCGGCGGGCCCGGTCGCCTCGGACGAACGGCTCGAACACGGTTTCTTTCACATCCTCCGCGATCCCCGGCCCGTTATCTCCTACCGTCACCCGCACGTTTTCTTCCGATGTTTCAAGCGTTAGCCATACGCGGGTACCGCCCGGATTGTACTTCAGCGCATTGGACAACAGGTTCGCGACCGCTCTGCGCATCAGCCCCTCGTGGCAGCGCACCGGGACCGGCGTCTCCGGAATCCGGATATCGAAGTCGATGCCTTTTTGCTCGAATGAATCGTATAAATCGGCGGCCGCGGTACGGCACAACTCCGCCAAATCTTCGGTCTTGCGCTCGTACGCCGGCTCCAAACTTTCAAGCTTGGTCAGCTCGAACAAATCATCGACAAGCGAAGCGATAAACCTTGCTTTCGTATACATGCGGTTTGCGAAATCGTACCGTTGATGTTCGTCCTTTTCCATACCAAGCCGAAGCACTTCCGCATAACCTTGGATCGTCGTAATCGGCGTTTTCAGGTCATGGGAAATATCCATCATCATCCGGCGGCGCCCTTCTTCAAGCTTGCGTTTTGCCGCCTCAGCCTCCTTCAGCCTGTCGGCCATGCGGTTGAAACGAAATTGAAGATCCATCAGCTCCCGATCGGCCCGATAAAAAAGCCGCCCATCTTCCTTGCCCTCCGCGATGCGATCGAGTCCCCGGGTGACCGCCGCAAGCGGCTTGGTAATTCGTTTGGCCGTGATCCGGCTGTAAAGCCATAAGCTAACCAAAAACGCAGCGGCGAACCACAGCAATCCTCGCAGCAGTAAACCGACAAATACGCCGGTAATCTCCGCGTTCGTCTTTGCCAAGCGACTCTCCTTCTGAACCGCTCCGCCAGGTATCGTGACAAGCAGTCGGTATGTCTCGCCGGAAGGCGTAGCGATAGGCGCCAAAGAGTGATACGCCGAACGGTTTCCGTCATAAAACATCGCGTATATTTCCTCCTCCGTATAAGAGGACTTGGCTTTTTCAATGCCGCTTCCGCGCGAAAAAACGACGTTGAAATCAGGGTCCAGCACTTGAATATATCCGCCTAAGGATTGGACGGTATCATAAGGGATCTTTTCCCAATCGTCCCGGATCAGATGGTTCGCCTCTACCAAGGGCAGCGTCCGGTTCAAGTATTGGTCCCGTGCATCGTACATGCCTTTATACACCAGGAAACCAATGATGCCGAGAATAACGGAAAAAAGCACGTAATTTATCATTAAGCCCGCATGAACGCTTCGCATTTTTCTCATGGCGACACGTCCTTCGGATCAAGTTTGTATCCCAGTCCTTTGATGGTAACGAGAAACCGGGGAGCCCTCGGATCGTCCTCAAGTTTTTCCCTTAGCCTGCTGATCTGAACCATGACGGTGTTGCCGTCCTCCAAATAAGGCTCGTTCCAGACATTCTCGTAAATTTGCCGTTTCGTGAATATTCTTCCCGGCGATTCCATCAACAGCTTGAGCAGCTTATATTCCAACGGTCCGAGCGCAACCTCTTCGCCTCGTTTGTACAGCGTGCAGGCTTCGTGATCCAGCTTCAGCGGACCGCAGACCGTTGCGAGCTTCGCCCGAGCCCGGTCGCCGTCGGCCCCTCTCAGCTCATAATAACGTCGAAGCTGGGCTTTGATTCTCGCCACCACTTCGATCGGGCTGAACGGCTTGGAGATGTAATCGTCCGCTCCGATCCCAAGCCCCGTCACCTTATCCGCGTCCCCGCCTTTGGCCGACAAAATAATGACGGGGATCGTATGTTGCTCCCGAATCCGCCCGATCAGCTGATAACCGTCCAGTTCCGGCATCATGATATCGACCACGGCCAAGTCAACCTGCTTTTGTTGAATAATCCCCCATGCCTCCCGTCCTGTTCCCGCCACGATCACGCGGCAATGCTCACGCTCAAGAAACAGTTTCAGCAGTTCCGCGATTTCCGGCTCGTCGTCCGCGACGAGAATCGTACGTTCCTCGATGTCCCTTCGTTCATGCATCAATATGATTTTTTCCTCCATTGTTTGTTTAGGCTTGGCCGCCTTGTTCATATAAAAATATACACTGTAATGATCGGTCTATGGGAAGCCATTTTTAATTGTAAGGTTTATGTAAGGTTGGCTACAGATTTGCTACAGTTTCGATTGATACGCTAAGGTTACATCATAGTCAGGAGGAAAAACATGCGAATCTACGAAATGGCATTATACATTGCGAACATGGCGGTGATTCTCGGCTGTATCCTGTTTGCCCGGAAACGGGAACGACCGTTTCATGTGTATGCCTGGGCAACCGCTGTAACGACAGTTCTTAGTTTGGTTCAAATGATCACGGAAGGTTACCGGTGGCAGACGATTCCGGTCTATGCGGCAAGCTTAGTCACGGGGGTTCTGGCTCTGCGCTGCCGGCAGAAATCTCGACAGTCGAAGGCAAGAACAGATGAACAACCGGAAAAACCGCATAGACCAGCAAAAAGAATCCGTCATGGAATCGCCGCGCTCTTGTTCCTTGTGTATGCAGGTGTATCGGTTGCGCTGCCGACGCTTCTGCCGGTATTCTCTTTCGCCGAACCGCAAGGCCCGTACTCTGTGGGAACCACCTCGCTAATATTAGAGGATCCCGACAGGGAAGAAACGGCCACGGCCGATCCTGACGATCGCAGAAAGCTCATGATTCAAATCTGGTATCCGGCAAAAGCCGGTACCGGAACCGGTCCGACGCCCTATATTGAGCATTTGCCGGAGGTATTGGACGGCTTGCGCCAGGCAATCACCGTTCCCCCGTTCCTGTTAGGCCAGCTCAAATACGTCCACACCGATGCGATGCAAAATGCGTTGCTGTCCGGGGAACAGGAGCGTTACCCCGTGCTGTTGTTTTCCCACGGATTAACCGGCTTCCGGAACCAAAACACGTTTCAGGTCGTGGAGCTTGCCAGCCGCGGATATGTCGTGGTGGGCATCGACCATGCCTACGATGCGGCCGCCGTCGTTTTCCCGGACCATACGGCCATGTTACAGCTTGAAAATTTATCCGGCTTCGAGGCTTATAAGGATAAGAGCAACGTATGGGTCCAAGACGCCAAATTCGTGCTGGATCAATTGGAACGTTTAAACGCTGCGGACCCGAAGGGGATGTTTTCCGGCAGGCTCGATCTGGACAAGGTCGGCATGTTCGGCCATTCCTTCGGCGGAGCCGCGGCCGCGCAAATGCTCATGGCGGATGATCGGGTCAAAGCGGCCCTGAACATGGACGGAACGTTATACGGCCAGCCTGTGCCGGAGGGTGGTTTTGGCAAACCCTATCTGCAGATGAACGCGGAGCTGAGCGTCAGCCGGAACGTCTTCGAAAAATCGCTGGATCAGGCGGTTCAAAAATCCGGCCGCAGCCGGGAGGATTACGAACAATTTTGGGACGAGTCCGCAACACGGCGCAAGCGGGCCGCCGAGGGAGAAGCGTATTCGGTCACTTTCGCCCATGCGAACCATATGAGCTTCACCGATTTTTATCTGTTCTCGCCGCTGCTTCACCCGAAAGGAGCCGAACCGAGGCAGATGCAGGCCTCCATCAACGCGCTTACCGTCGCATTTTTCGATCGGTACGTCAAGGGCAATCCTGCCGCCTCCATCAGGGAGGTTGCCGGCCGCCTTCCGGGCGTAACCATACAGTAGCTGCTGCGAACCAGTAGCCCCGGGCATCCTTGCCCGGGGCTTTGGCATAACTATAGCTTCACAACACCGGATCTCCGCCTTCGCCGGTCCATGTCATCTCGGCAAACGCGGAGGGATCGGCCGAAGACGCGGTTTTGGAACCCGGAGCGTACAGCCCGCCGGCAACGCCGGACATCGTATAGTCGGAATAAAGCTTGTTAGAGGTATAACCCGTATGAATCATGGCGCCCGACATTTGGGACACGTTCACGCCTTTCAGTTCCAGGTCGCTGCCGTACGAGACCCCGTCCGAAGCCGTCATTTTATTCGCCCGAAAAGCCTGACCCGTGGACGCGTTGTTTTTGACCGTCGTGTTGATGATCTGCACGTGATTGGCGCGCATGTAGATGCCGTTGTTCCCTACCGACGACTCAGGCACCGTGTTCTGAAAATCGATGTTTGCGCCGACCACTTTGATGTGATGCGTGCCTTCCTTGAAGTCGAAGCCGTCGTTGACCGTCCGGATGGCATTGCAGTTCAAGAAGGTGATATACCCGCTTTCATCGGGATTCGGGCTTGTCGTCCAGTTTTGATCGGCATCTCCGACATAAAAGCCTTCGCCGAATTTGCCGCCCGTCCCCGTTCCTTGCGCCGTACTGTTCGAAATGAGCCAATATTGGCTGTTTTTGCGGATTTTGAACCCTTCCCCCTTCGTATTTTTAACGGTCACGTTCGTCACGTATCCATGCGAAGCTTCGATCAGCAGTCCTTTGTTGGATTGGGAGTTGGCGTTGATCGTCACGTTTTCCAGCTTGTAATAATTGTGTTTGATATGAAACGCCGCATTGCCGGCCGAAGCCATAAAATTGAAGGTCGCGCCGCTGCCGGTGCCGCGGATCGTAATGTATTTGCCCGCCGACCCGCCGATAGCTGTCGCAATGGTTCCGTTCGAGACGTTGTAAACGCCCGAAACTTCGATGATATCGCCGGGGCTCGCGCTGGATAAGTAACTCCGCAAAGTCGCGACATCCCCGGCCGGAACCGATTTGGTAGCCGCATGCGCCATGCCGCCGGGATAGAAAACCAAAACAAGAGCCAAGCAAAATAGGGAAATCATGCCGAGTTTGAACGTTTTTTTAACCATGCATTTCAAACCTCCCCGAAAAAGTGAACTGCTTCGCTTTCGGACAAGCGAGGATCTTGCCGTGTTTTCGTATCGATGATAAAAACCCACCAACCCCTTCACCTCGGAAATCCTCGCCTTCGTTAAAGCGCTTTAATTATAAACGAGACGGCATGCCAAAAAGCGGTGCAAAAATATCACTTTTCCATTCGGATGCGATACCGGCGAGGGGTTGCGCCATACTTGGCTTTGAACAATGCAATAAAATACGACGGATACTTGAAGCCGGCTCTTCTGCTGATTTCTTCGATCGCAAGCGACGTGTTGACCAACAGCATCCGGGCCTCATCGAGCCTTTTTTCGTTTGCATAGGCCGTGATGCTAAGGCCCATCCGTTCTTTGAACGTCTTGGACAAATGATTCGGGGAGAAATGCAAATCGGCTGCCATATCATTCAACGTAAAGGGAAGGCCGCATCGGCTGTCGATCCATTGCACAATCCTGCCGAGCAGTTCGGTAGAATCATTGGCTGCCAAAGTTTGCGGCAAAACACTTCGGGGTGGCGAATAAATCCGGCTGACGAAATATTGCAGGAGATGAAACGAAAACAAGGTGACGGCATCGGCTCTGAGATGGGGCGAAACGATCGCCAGCGTCTCCTTTAACTGCATGAATTGTTCTTCCAAACAGGAAGCAGCCGCAGGCGATAAATAATAAACCTGGCATGGCCGCTTTTGCTCCAAAAATGGCGCAAAGGCCGATGCAAGCTGCGGCAGCGTGCTGGAAAACCGGTCCATGACAGTGCCTTTAATTTTCAACAAAGTCCGGACATAAGCGGGAGGAACCTGCACTTTGATCCGGTGCATCTGAAACGGTTTGACGAGAATGAGCGTCGTCGGCTTCAGGGGGAAAATCTCGTTGTTGATGGCGTAGGTTCCCTCCCCTTCATGAACGTACAAGATTTCCAATCCCTCATGGGCGTGAAAATACTCGACGGGTTCCGTATATACGCTGCGAAATTGGAATAAGTACATGTTATCCTGCCACCGAATGGCGTTGTGAATTTTCATTATGCACCTCCACGACCGATCGATATCCGATATTGGCATTTTGGTTTTGATTATACTTTCCTCCCGGCCGAATTATAACGAAGGACTCTTCTAAAAAAGCCGCGTTTTTCGTATCGCAAATCCGGGACAGGGCCAGCAAACATATGAAAAAATAAAAAACTGCATCCAAAAACCGGTATGGATGCAGTTCAATATGCGTACGCTCGTCCTATAACGGGCCACTTCTTGCAAGGCGTTTATCGATCCGGCACGGATGGTTGATCCATATGGACTGCACAATTATCGTAAACAATGAAGCCAGTCATTTTTTCATTCCGGATCGGCTGCAGGGACAAAGCCCGCTAGTAGCGCTCCGCCTTCCGGATGATTGCTTGCGGCAAGCTCCCCTCCATGCCTTCTGATGATCGTTCGCGAAATGGTGAGCCCTAACCCGCTTCCTCCCGTTGATCGGTTTCTCGATGTTTCGCCGCGGAATAGAGGATCAAATACCCGCTCCAGCTCCTCTGGGGTGAATCCCGTTCCGGTGTCGCGGATGGCAAACTTGATGCTGCGGCCTTCCTGATAACATTCGACCGTTATTTTTCCTTGGGCCGGCGTATGCCTTACCGCGTTATCAAGCAGATTGTTCATGGCGCGCTCCAGCAAATGCTCGTCGCCGCTTATGATACATCCGTCCGCGGCTTCAATCGAAATCGCGATCTGTTTTTGCCGCGCTTGCGGGCTCAGACTGTCGGCCGACCTTTGTAGGATGTGGCTAAAATCGATCGGCCGATGATGCAGTTTCGTCTCCACATACTCCATTTTTGTAAACGTGAACAGATCCTCGACCAGCCGGTCCAACTGGGCCGATTTTTCCTTGCACACCGCCACGTATTTCGAAATTTTCTCCGGGGATCGCGCAATCCCTTGCTCCAACCCGTCCAAATACCCTCGCAAAGCAAACAGCGGCGTCCGTAAATCATGCGCGACGGCCGCGATGACGAAACGGCGTTCTTCTTCCAGCTCGGCCTGTTTCCGGTACGATGTCCGTAGCCCCTTCACCATCACGTCAAACCCGTCGCGGACTTCCGCGATTTCCGTAATCTTGGAAGCCGGCAGCTTTACATCCCAATCCCCCTCGGCAATTTGCCGCGCCGAATGGCTCATGGTCTCAAGCGGCTTGAGCAGGAATCTGCGCATTTCGACCCCGATGATAAAAAACGCCAACAGAAGTCCGGCAAACGCCGCCATCATGGGCATCGCGCTGGATTTCGGCAGGTAAAGGACGACCTTTCCGATCACCCGACCGTTCTCGAGGAGCGTATACCGTTCCGTTGAAGACAAAGCGGGGCGCTTCGGGCTCGAACGGTAGATTTCCCGATCCGCCGCGGAAGCGATCACCACATGAATCTTCGCTTGCTCAAGCCTGCCATTCAGCCGTTGCTGCCAATTCGGGTCCTTCCATTGGTCCGCGCCCGTTTCGATCTGGTGCAAAATCCCGGACAATTGCCGCTGCAAAACCTCATTTTGCGCTCTGCTTTCGGAGAAGCGGAGCGTTTTTGTCTCCATAAAGTGTCCCGCGACATAAAAAATCCACGGCAGTATAAGCAGGAGAACGAAGCAAAGCAAGGTAAACGTACGTATGCGAAGCGTCCTCATGTTAACCTCCCTCAAAGCGGTACCCTACTCCCCATACATTGACCAAATATTGCGGATGGTTCGGATCGGATTCGATTTTTTCGCGGAGACGGCTGAGATGGACCCGAATCGTATGCCGGTCGCCTACCCCGTCCCAAAATTTCTCAAGCAATTGTTCATATGAAAACACATGTCTCGGGTGCTCGGCGAATAATCGCAGCAGCTCGTATTCCCTCGGCGTAAGCACGACGGCTTTCCCATCCACGGACACTTCTCTGGCGGACAGATTGATGCGGATGCGGCCAAAATCCAGCACCCTTTCCTCCATCGGTTGCCGGGAAGCGGATCGCCGCAGGACGGCTTTCACTCTTGCGACGATCTCTCCGGGCGAAGCGGTTTTGACGATATAATCGTCGCCGCCGAGCGTCAGTCCCCGAATCTTGTCCACATCATCGCTGCGGGCGCTCAAGAAAAGGATCGGAACGTCGCTTTCCGACCGAATCCGGCGGCAGAACTCGAATCCGTTTTCTCCCGGCATCATAATATCCAAAACTATGCAATGAACCGGGTTTTCCTTAAACATGGCCCATGCCTGAGCGGTATCGCAAGCGGTTATGACGCGAAACCGCTCGTTCTCCAAAAAATCCCTCAACAGCTCGACGATGCTAGGGTCATCATCCACAACCAGTATCGTATGGACTGCACTCATCAATATCCCACCTTTGCTGTTCTAGTTTAGCATTTTTTCCGCCGAAACCGGTGCCTTAAAACAGGTTGTGATCGATTGTTTATTGTTTTGTGACTTTTTAGCGCCTATATTTGAGATATTCGTTTGTTAAGATTCAGTATGTAAAGCAGAGCGTTTGCGGGTTTCCATCTCACAATCGTTAACACATGAAGCTATGGGGGTTTTGGAAAAATGAAAAAACGGAACAAACTATATGTCCTATTGGTTTGCGTCAGCATTCTATTTATCGCTTACGCGCTGGTTAACAATTATATTATCGATCCGCGCGCCGAGGCGTTTTTAAGCCATAAAACCGGCCTGAAACGCGAACTGCATCTTCCCGCCTGGTTAAACGTGATGTACGTCCACGTTGCGTTTGCCTGCATCGCCATGGCGGCAGGGCTCGTCAATTTTTCCAACCGGATCTTTGAAAAAAGCCGCAAATTCCATCGCTTGAACGGCTATGTTTACTTAGCGTCCGTGCTGGGCGTCGTGGTCACTTCGGGATACATGGCGCCATACGCCACCGGAGGAAAAATAACGAGCATGGGGTTTAATGTGTTAAACATCATTTGGCTGCTTATTACCGCCACGGCGCTGGTCCAGATCAAAAAGAAACGGATCACCCCGCATAGAAACTGGATGATCCGCAGTTACGCCTTTTGTTTTACGAACATGTCGATCCATCTTATGACTTTCCTGTTTTATAAGGGATTCGGCATCGCATATGCTGACAGCTACACCATCAGCTTGTACGGCACCATCGCGCTGCTGCTGCTGATCCCCTATTTTATCATCAAAATGCTCGGTCCAGCCGCGGTTTCCAAACCAATGATACACGACCGGCCTCATCTTTCATAGATTCAGTACATGGCTGTTTCGTTATCCAGCGATCGGGCGGCCGAAGAAGCTTCGCGCACGATGATTTCATAAAAAACCTCCTGTTGCACACAACAGGAGGTTAAGCTTTTTTATATACGAAATTACACTATATTCATATTATTTCAGCAAATCCAATACGGCGCGGTCCGTCCACAAACGATTGTCGATCAACAGCGTCGGGATCTTGAGCGTTTTCTTCTGGCCGTTTACGACCGCGTAATTTTTGTCGACTGCAAGCCGGATCTGCTTTCCGCCTTTCTTCACGACTGCAACCGGGAACGCTTTATTGGAGTTATCGAACGTCACGGTCGCCCCAAGCGCCCGAATGTCGTGGCCGGAGGCATACAAGCTTTTGCCCAGCTCATCCAGATGAAATCCCATGATGAATTGAACGTATTTATTGATATCCGTATTTTGAAGCACGCCGCTCTTGGCAAAATCGGTTGGTTTAAAACCGTTCGGATGATAAGCGTACAGAACGACTTCTTCCGACGTATGGTCTTCATTCGCAAAAGAGATTCCCGCTTTTTCCCCGAGCATGCGCCCGATCACGCCGGAGAAGTCGCCGTCTTCCTGTTTCCAGGCTTTTTTGATCTCGGCGAGTTCCCGCGAGGTCAATCCTGTAAGGCCGTAGTCTTGCTCCAACACCTGTTTGAGGTTTGATCCGTCTTTCTTGATTTTCTCCCGGATCGCATGATTCGTATGTTTTGCTTTCTGCATCACCGCATTGAACTGCTTGGCCGAATCGTAATTTGTCAGGTAAAGCCCGCCCGTATTGTGATCGGCCATGGAAATGACAGCCGTGTGACCGTCTTTTTTGGCAAAATCGATGGCGACTTTCATAGCTTTATCATAAGCGAGGGTTTCGCTTACCATCCCGACCGGATCATTTTCGTGGCCATAGGTATCGATGTCGCTCGCTTCGACCATCAGAAAAAATCCGTTCGGATTCGAAGACAGGATCGACAATGATTTGGAGGTCATTTCCGCCAAGCTGGGCTGCTGTTTAGGATCGCGGTCGAAATCGGCCTCCAGGTTCCAAGGCTGGAACAATCCCCAAATTTTCTTCGCCTTGGATTGATCCATTCCGGTTTTGCTTGTCACATAATCATAACCTTGAGCTTGGAGCGCTTTCGTCAGGTCGGCGCCGTCCTTTCGCGCGCCTCCGTCTTTCCCTTCCGGTTTCAGCAGCGCCGATCCGCCGCCAAACACTACGTCGACTCCGCTGTATACCATTTGCTTGGTAATGTTCTCCGATTCGTTCCGGCTGACGGCATGGCTGACAAAAGCGTCCGGCGTGGCATCATCCAACGTGCAGGTAAAGACAAGCCCCGTTGATTTCCCTGCTAGTCTGGCCGCCTCCAAAAGGGTAGGCACCGGTTTGTTCTTATCCTCCGCCTTCGTTGCCGGAACACCCGGCATCGTCACTTCATGCGGAAGAATGCTTAAAGACTCGGTAACCGCTTTGTGTCCGGTCGCATAAGCCGTTGCCGCGGCGCCGGAGTCGGTTGTGATCGAATTGGAGGCGTAAGTTCGGACGAGCCCGTTCACGTACGAATCCACTTCCAGCGGCTTTCCGTTTTGATACCAGCGGGTCAGACCTGTGATGCTGTTGCCCATTCCGTCCGGAATGACCATGATGACGTTTTTGACCGTATTTTGTCCCCCGTCCGTTTCGGCATGGGTGATCGGGCTGACTGCCAAGCTTCCGGTCAACATGACCGCCGCGAACATGCCGCTGATCCAAGGTTTTGTTGTTTTCATCTGTTCTCTCCCCTATTGTTTCTGGCTGTACATCTGATCGAGATTTCCTTTCCGCCAACAATCATCTCATAGAAATATTTTACGAAAATCAATAGAATGCAATGGAATTGTTAAATCGGGAATAACGACGGCATGCAGCGGTAAATCGTTTTTTGTTCTAATGAAATCCTTGATGGAATATATATTACTTTTCTTTTATTGAAAATCACTTCTGGCAGCTGTGCCGATCAGCGTGGCGTAAAGGGGGTTCACGAATGAACGAGTACATTCCTCAAGGAATGGTGCAACAACAATTTCGGTGGGAATGGATTCATTATTGCCTGTACCAGTACTTGCAGAAAAACAATTCCATCCCGGCATTGCAACCGGTTTTTGATAAACTGCTGAATGAGCAGGAAAAACAATTGGCATTATTGAAGACAATCGCGATTTCCAACGGGATATCCACTTCTCCGGCAACCATCTACGTGAAATATAAGCCGTATCAGGAGTGCGTGAAGGAACTGTACGACCGGGAATATCAATTGTTGCAAGAATATTTGAGTTATGCCGAATATTTCCTGTCTGCTTCCTTCCAAAACCTTGGAATCCATGACCTTATCCACAGCCAGCTCTCCCAGGTGAATACGCTCGTTGGTTTGAAACTTGCCCTGTCCAACCCTCCGAAGGAGGAACAACATGCAGAAAAACCGGATTACCTCATTGAAAAGGGGTATCGACTAGAGCGCGTGGCATCCGGTTTAACTTTTCCCACGGTCATGACATTTGATTCGCAAGGGACGATTTACGTGGCGGAGGCCGGTTTTGCATACGGAACCCAACCTGGAAAAGGGCGCGTCGTTCGAATGAAGCCGGACGGCTCTTTTACGGAAATTGCAGGCGGTTTTGGCGGACCCGTGACGGGGATCGCCTGGCATGACGGGTATCTCTATGTAGCGGCGGGAGATATTGGGGAAGAGCATGCGGCTGGATGCGGTCAGATTATCCGACTATCGTTAGACGGCGCAAAGGAAACCATCGTTACCGGACTAAAAACATGCGGCGACCATTTTACCGGAGATGTGATCTTCGGACCGGACGGAAAGTTATATTTCTCGGTTGGAACCGCTACGAATTCTGCCGTTGTAGGTCCCGACGATATGCTGATAATGAAACATCATCCCGGGTTTCATGATACGCCGGCCAGAGATATTGAGTTAGCCGGAACCAACTTCGTCTCCCGGAATCCGTTGCCGGAACAACAGGGCGCGGCGGTTACGGGGGCTTATAAACCTTTTGGTGAACCCAGTTACCCAGGTGAAATGATCCGGGGCCAATTGCTATCCAACGGGGTTATCTATTGCTGCAATCCGGATGGCAGCAATTTGCGTATTGTCGCAGACGGTTTTCGGAATACGTTCGGATTAAAAAAATTCTCTCCTTTTAGCGAAAAATTGATTGCCATCGATCACGGCGCGGACCCGCGGGGCAGCCGGCAAATCCGGTTGGACTGGGATAAGGTGTGGGAGGTCGCTCCGCATGGCTGGTACGGTTTTCCTGACTTTTTCAGCGGCCTGCCTGCGACCCTTGCCCATTTTCATGCCGATGAACAAGCAAAGCCAACTTTTCTGTTGAAGGAACACCCCCCTCTTTCTTCTCAACCGCTCGTCAGACTCCATTCACACAGCGCCTCGATGAAATTTGATTTTTGTACCCATGCGGATTTTGGCCGTCCAGGAGAAATATTCATCGCCCAATTTGGCGAAACGGGATTTGAAAAAACGGAGGAGCTTCCCGGTTTTAAAGTTGTAAGGGTGGATTTGGATACGGGGCAAATCTCGGATTTCTTCACGAATCCCCAAGGGGACTTCGCAACGAAAGGCCCTGTACGGCCGATTGACGTCAAATTTAACGCTGCGGGGGATGAGCTTTACCTTGTTGATTTCGGAATCATGGGCACCTTGCAAACCGGGAGACATCCGAAACCAAACACCGGCAGCCTATGGAGGATTGTTAAAACAAAATGACCGCCTCCAAATCTTCCCTTCATCCATGGCAAAAGAGCCCGCTGCATATCCGCGGACCCTTTATTTGTTACTGCTTGCCGGCATTTTTGTTGTTACTGGATGCATCATTTTCTTGCGGTGAAATGCGGAGATCGGCGAAGATCGCGCTGCTCCTCAATCGTTAACAACGTATCTTCGACGATTTGTTCGGCCGCCTCCCCATTGTGCAGGATAGTCATGTTGTTTCTGATCCGATCCGAGGCGGCAGGGTCACGCAAAAAGCGGACTATTTTTTCTCCTAACTCCCGGATGTCGTGAGCGATATCGCCTAAACCGCTTCGTTTGAAAAACCGCGCATTTTCGCGTTCCTGCCCGCCGTACGGCTTAAATATAAAAACGGGAAGCTTCAAAACGAGAGCTTCGGATAACGTAACTCCACCCGCCTTGGTGACGATGCACGCTGACGACGCCATTAGCTCATGCAGCCGTTCAACGTATCCCAGGACGTTCACCGCCGGACTGTTCGAAAAGAGCGACCGCAGCTTCGCAACCATCCTCGAATGCCGCCCGCAGACGAGAACGATGTCGCAGTCCTCCTTGCGCAGCAGCTGCTGCACAAGCTCCACGACATGATGAAATACGGCAAAACATCCCGCCATGATCAGGACTCGATGACGGCCAGGACCGGTTTCGACGGAAACGGACGCCTCCGCGGCGTTCGCCGTATGGTAAAAAGCGGTACGGACAGGTATGCCGGTCACGCGAACGCGATCCTGTGCCACGCCGTAAGTTCGGATGAGTTCGTTTTTAAGCGTTTCGGTAGCGACATAGTATTTATCGGTCTCCGGATGGACCCATCGGGAATGCAAGGCATAATCCGTGATGACCGTGGAGGTTGGGATGGAAAATCTTCTTCCTGTTTCGGTGACCGCGCCGAACGGAAATGTATTGATAATGGCGTCCGGCCGGACGCTTTCAGTCATCTCCAGCATTTTTCTTTTTCCGATGACGTTCAAATACCGGTGCAAAGAACCCGCCGGGCTGGTATCACGCGTCATGTAATAACTCCATCCGTAATAATCCAAACCCAATTGGGACGAATACGCGCTCATGCGATATAGCCTGGAAGAAACCGAGTTTAAAATCGGATGGGCTTCTTTCATGAGATCGACAATGTGCAAATCGTAAATCTGTTTAGACAGGAAACCTTGTTTCAGGGCTCGGGATACTTGCAAATGACCTTCTCCATAGCCTGCTGTCAAAATCAGAATTCGAGGATGGCGGATGTTCACAAAGATCCCTCCTGAAGCTTGTTGGTCTATTCCGATGTTCTCGACTTGCATCCAGTATAAAATCCTTATATGAAAATTGCATTAAAAATAATCACCCGTATTGTTTTCTCATGAATCAGCCCGGTCTCACCGTATGAAAAATGGGCCACAGGAAGCAACAACCCGCCGTCAGGGCGGGCTTACATTTTGTACAGGGCAATCGAATCTCTATTTACGTGAACATCACCGTTTTTTTCGTGCCGTTACAACGGGCTGGTAAAAGCCCGACGCTTCCGGCATATGCCACTCGATCTCAACGAATCCAACCGCACGTAAAAGTCGGTCCAACTCACCACGCAATAAGGCCCTGTATCTCGTTGCGGAATGCATCGTGACCCATTCCCCGTCGATCTCCTGTACGACAAAATGATTTGTCGCATAGGTGGCGGCATCGTCCGCCCAATCCCAAACTTGAAAAACGATCCGCTTCCCCCCATCGAAAACGTGAGGGGGCGTAGCTCTCTGTTTTTCTTTGATAAGCTCATCGTAATCCCTGATCGTGATGAGAAGGACGCCATCATCGTTAAGCTTGGAGTAAAGGTTGCGGGCGGCTAAATCCAGATCCTCATCCGTTAAAAGATGCGGGATTGCATTGTCCGCAGAAAGTACGGCGTCAAAAACGCCTGAAATTTCCCGTTCCAATGAACGAAAATCGGCAACGCCAAAATGTATCGCCACACCGCGGGATTCCGCCTCTTTTTTGGCTCGTTCTACGGAAACCGGACTGATGTCGGTAGCCGTTACTTTGAATCCCTCCATTGCAAGTCCGATGGCCTGCGTACCGATGCCGCAAGAACAATCCAAAAGCGACACATCCTTGCGCGGTTCCGCCAATTTTGAACGGATAAGTTTGCTTAAAATTTCGGCCTGCCTTAAAATCGTCTTATTCCAATCCTGAAAAATGAGATGGTAATTTTCCGCAAGATCATCATAAAATTGTATGACGGATTCACGCAACACAATTTCCCCCCTTTATATTTTACAATTCATCTTCTTCCGATAACCCCAAAATTCCTTTTTAATCATTTTACTGCTCAGGTCACGTTTTATGTAGATGCAACGTTGGTTTTCATGGTAACCGGGTCGCGCAATATAGGATGGCGCAAAAAGTCCGCGTTTCGCGCGGACTTTTTGCATTATTTTCTTTGCACATTTGAATTTCTAAACTTACGGTTATTTTAAGGAAATCCTATTTCAGCATCCGCACGATATCTTCGCTTAAGCGCACCTTGCCGATCCGGGGAAAAATCGTTTTGCACACATATTCATGTTCTTCCTTCGTGGAAGCGGCCATCGCATCTTCGGCGAACACTTGGTTGTACCCATGCTGAAAAGCTTCCCGTGCGGTCGTGTCCACGCCGATGGACGTTGAAATGCCGCACAAGACGATCGTATCGATGCCGCGGCGGCGCAGCTGCAAATCAAGATCCGTGCCGAAAAACGCGCCCCATTGACGTTTGGCAATGACATGGGCGTTCTTGAATTCCGCCAATTCGGGAACCAGGCGGTCCCAATTTTCGGGCAGCTGTCTTGGGGAGGTCTGCATGTCCGTGTCCGGCTTCAGCGCATCTTTTCCATCGAACCAAGATACTTTGACAAATACGACAAAGGCGCCCTTTTCCGTAAAAGCATCCGCCAATTTGCCGGCATTCCGAATGACTTCTGCGCTCGAATACGGAGCGCTTGCCAACGCGCCGCTTGCGATGCCCTGCTGCAGGTCGATGACCACCAGCGCCGTTTTTTCCGCCTTTAATGTTTGTGTGTCGGATGGTTGATGTTGTTCCATTAGAATCGCTCCGTTTCATTCGTTTTTTGACTTAAACCTGCTCCTTGCAGTATCGGATTCCGGTACACCCTGAAATACACCCAGACACCGTTCAGCAGCAGCAATACACTCGTTATGAAAAATACGTCCCTGATACCGAACCAGGCTGCCACCTGACCGCCTAATACGGCACCGCCAAACACGCCCAAATACCCTGCGGACATGTTAAACCCGAACATTCTGCCTGTCAGGGCACCCGGCGTGATCTTTTTGATCAGGATGTTGACGGACGGGATCAATCCTGCCGCCGCCAGCCCGAACAAAAAGCGCAAGCCCATCAGCTGCCATGCGTTCTTTACAAAAGCTTGGGGGATAAAAACGATGCCTGCGGCGATCAAGGCCGTGAAGATGACCTTATGCGCCCCGATCTTGTCGGACAACTTCCCGAGTTTCGGCGCGGCCACAATATTCGCCAATCCGGACGCCGAAAACGTGATTCCCGCCAGCAAGGCGACATGTCCTGCATGGCCGGAAATCTGCGTAATATACACGGTGATGATCGGTTCGACCGAATACAGGGCAACCGAAAGCACAAAAAACGTGACAAATAGGGTAACGGTCAATTCCTTTTCCGGTACGGCGTTCCAAACTTCCTTGAAGTTCGGCGTTTTTTGATGCCCGCGGACGAAGTTTTCCTTCACGAACAAAACGGTCGCGAGAAATGCGATGAAAAGCAGTGCGCCGGTCAAAAAAAACGAGTACCGCAGCCCCAAGCTTTCGCCGATGAAACCGCCGACCGTTGGACCCAGCAGCGATCCGGCAATGTTGGCCGTGGACAGCGTGCCTAGGGCAAAACCCGAATGCTCCTGATCCGTCTGGGTGGCGATAAGCGTCGTGCAAGCCGTGCTGTAACCGGTAATCACGCCCTGCAGCAGCCGAAGCCCGATCAATACGTATACATTGTGCGCAAACCCCATGCATCCTACGACAAGCGCCATTCCCAGACTCGCCCGCAAAAGCATCGGTTTGCGCCCGTATTTGTCCGCGGCTTTTCCCCAGATGGGCGAAAAAATGGCCGAGATGATAAAGGTTACGCCAAAGGCGATGCCGGAGAGCTGTGCTACCGATTCCGCATGGTCGGCGCCAAGCTCTTTGATAAACAAAGGCAGGATCGGTGCGATCTGGCTCATTCCCACGCCGGTGACAAACATGCCGAACCAGCACACGATCAAATTCCGCTTCCATATCGGCATGCCAAAAAGACCTCCCTTCTGCCAATGCCCGAGTCGTTATGCATTCAACATGAACAATAACAAACTCATCTTAGCTCGAAAAA
The DNA here is from genome assembly GCF_009870825.1 of Paenibacillus sp. USDA918EY. Taxonomy (GTDB): domain Bacteria; phylum Bacillota; class Bacilli; order Paenibacillales; family Paenibacillaceae; genus Paenibacillus_AQ; species Paenibacillus_AQ albilobatus. The sequence continues at coordinate 177,023 of NZ_WTWY01000012.1, forward strand.
AGGCCTTATGCCATGCACGATCTTAAATATCATGGACATTTTTGCTGTAAAATTCAGAAGGGCTGACGCCTTCGATTTTTTTGAACATCCGGCTGAAATAAAACTCGTCCGCGTATCCCAGCTCGCGTGCAACCTCCTTGACTTTGCGTTCCCCTTCTACGAGAAGCTCCTTCGCTTTATCGATTTTCAGCTTATTAAAAAATTCAATCAACGAATATCCGGTCGTTTCTTTAAAAGTGCGCGACAAATAAGCGGGAGACAGCCGAACGAGTTCGGACATCTCGCCGAGCGTGATTTTCCCGTCGATCTTGTCGTGCATATGCTGGATTATTTTGTCCACTTTCAAAGAGGCGGCGTCCGGTTGGCGCTGTTTTTTCAGATGTTGGGCGATGGCGACGAACAGCTGTTGGAGCAGGATTTTGCTCATGAACTCATAGCCGGGAAGCTTGGCGTTCCAGCATTCCACGAGTTTATGGAACATATCCTGGGCAGCATAGGCATCCTTCAAAGACTGGGCGGGCGCCGGATGAAGGGCAGGCTCCTCTTCCGCAATCTCCCATCGTCCGTCGTTCAGGATTACGCGGGAACAACTGAAATGAACGGTCAGGACCCCCGCCGGCTGCGATGAATGCGGCTCCAGCGAGTGAAACGTTCCCGGACCGACATAATATAACATCCCGGATTGGAGGGCATGGTTTTTATCTCCGATCGTGATGCTCCCGCTGCCTTCCGTAACCAACAGGAGCGTATGATGCGTCAGGGTTCTCGCGATATGGCGAGGATGCTCCCATTTTCGCATGTTGCAATAATGAATGTGGAAAAACAACTGGTTGATGTTCATAAAACCTCTACTTTTCGCAGGACGCTCACTCCCTATGCGAAGACATTCGGGTTTCTTTTTCGGAACGTCCCGGCCATATTTTCATTTCGTATGTTTCATAAAATCTCAAACCTGCGGCTACCCATTTGGACACCATCCCGGACCGATTCACAAGCATGTGAACGACGCCCGATACGGCAACCCCGATCAAGGCACCGCCAAGAATGTCGGTCGGATAGTGCACGCCTGTCCACACGCGGGAAAATGCAATGAAAGCGGCCAAAACCAACCATGCAATGCCTTCCTTCTTCCGGTATAAAGCAAAAGAAGCGGCAATCGCGAAAGCGCCGATGGCATGGTCGCTGGGAAACGAGGCGTTTGCCGGGTGCTGAATCAGTTGAATGACCGTATGTGATACAAAAGGACGATCCCGGTAAAACAAATGGCCCAGCAGCCAACTAACGGCGAGACCGCAACAAACCGATATCACGGAGGTCACAACCATTTTTCGGTTATTTTCATTTCTTAGAAACCAATACACCAATAATCCGGCAAAAAACAAATAAAAAGCATCCTCCGCCAAAAAACGCATGACCGGATTCAAAAAGGAAGCGGATTTTGCCCCTTCATTGATGGCTTGGAACAGCCGATAGTCGATATCACCCATACTCATATTCATTCTCCTTCTGAAGGTTCTGTCGGCCTGTTCAGGCCCGGTAGATTCACCTTACAGCATCAAAATGAGAAATTTATGAGAAAATGCTTTGAAACCATCGCTTTTTTATGTCTGCGACACGGCCGGAAGCGTAAGGATAACCCGCGTGCCTTCATTTTCGGCGCTGGTCATCGAAATTTGCCCTTGATAACGCTGAATGAGATTTTTGGCGATGGATAGGCCAAGCCCCGTCCCTTCGATTTCGCGATTGCGGGCTTTGTCGACGCGGTAGAACCGGTTAAATACGTTGGGGAGCTCTGCCTCGGGAATGCCGATGCCGTGATCTTGCACGGAGATTTGCACTTCGTGATGGATCGTCCGGTACGCGATGTGAACCAGCTTGTTTTCGCCTGAATATTTGACCGCGTTTTCGATCACAATGAACACGATTTGTTCCAAATGGAGCGGGTTCATTTTTACCATGCTGTCCTGCTGCTCCAACGACAATTTGAAGGTGAATTCCGGATATAACGTTTCCGCCCGGATTTTGATTTGGGCCAAAAAGGGGGCGATTCGGATGAATTCGGCATGATCGCTTGACTGCGAAGATTCTGCACGCGTCAAAGCGAGCAGCCCTTGCACAAGTCCCTTCAGGCGGCGGACCTCCTGCAGCGAGGCGGTCAGCGACTCGTCCAGCACGGCAGGGTCGTTTTTGCCCCAACGATGGAGCAGGTTCAAATGGCCCTCCAAAATCGTGATCGGGGTCCGCAATTCATGCGACGCATCGTCCACGAATTGTTTTTGCTGCCGGAAGGATGTTTCCAGCTGATCCATCAGCTCGTTGAACAGCCGGGCCAGTTCCGATATCTCATCCCCGTTTTTTATGTTCGTCACCCGCTCTTGAAGTCCCTTTTGTTTAACGTTTTGAATGGCGCCGGCCAGCGCCTTTACCGGACGGAGGAACTGATTCGCAATCGCCCATCCGCTTAGCGCGCTGATGCATACCGCCAAAAAACCTCCAATCACCATAACCCATAACAGCGTGTCGTTAAAGTGGTCGAACGTTTCGAGATTGGTGGCGATTTCTATCGTTCCGCGTTCCGTTCCCAAGGCGAATGGACTTCTGTATATTAGGATATGATCTTCACCGTGCCATGCGTCCTCCAAAAAATCGCTTCTCGCTTGGACCGGTGAAATCCAAGCCGGATCAAAATTTTTGGCGACAAGAAGCAGCTCCTTCCCCTTCTCGTCGATCATCCGCATCATTTGGTCTTTGCCCAGGATATCCCTCATATACGCTTGGGTATCGGGAAGCTTCAACGATTCGGCCGAATCGGTTTTATCCTTCAAAAACACCTGGACCTGGGACATCATCGTATGAAGGGTATCCCGCTCCTGATGCATCATCCATTGTTTTAGCACCAGGTACTGGGCAAAGTTGTACGTGGCGAACAACAGGAACATGAGCAGCGTTGCTCCGATCATCAGCTTCCATATCACCGGCAGGCGTCTTAAATAGCAGGTTATTGACTTCATGATCTCATCACGTATCCCATGCCGCGAATGGTTTGAATGAAGCTTTCCTCGCCCGGCGTATCGATTTTATTGCGCAAATATCTCACATAGACATCAACGACGTTCGTCTCAACCTGCGAATCAAATCCCCATACCATATCCAGCAGCATATCCCGGGTTTGCACCAGATTCGGGTGTTTCATGAAGACGGCCAAAAGATCGAATTCGCGTTTGGTCAACTCGATGACCTTTCCTTTGCGGGTCGCGATTCTAGCATCCAGGTCGACCGTCATATCCTTAAACGTCAGAATCGTATGATCCTGGCCCTGCTTGAGATCCATTCTGCGGAAAATCGCGCGCATCCGAGCAAGCAGCTCTTCGATGTCGAACGGTTTGGCAATATAATCATCCGCCCCGCTGTCGAGTCCCGATACCCGGTCCTCAAGCCCGTCTCTCGCGGTCAACATGATGACGGGCGTGTTTTTGAGTTCGCGGAGTTTCCGGCATACTTCAACCCCGTTGATTTTCGGGAGCATAATATCCAGCAAAATCAAATCCCAGTCTTCGGACAAAGCCGCCTGCAAACCGCTGTTTCCGTCGTAGGCCGCCTTTACGAAATAATGCTCATGCTCAAGCTCAAGCTGAATAAACCTAACCAAACTCTTTTCATCGTCGATAATCAGGATCCGTTTCATCTTTTCCTCCTCAAACGGCTACGGCTCTGTCTTATACTAGAACTAATTCATGAGAAATCGATGAGAAATCCGGTTCGCGCCCTTCGCGCAGGATGCAAATGCTGGGTAATGAAATTAGTTTACGCAATCGGATGAAGTATAGTCAAAATGAAAAATCGTTCTCGAGCACCGGGCGAAATTCAGCAGAAAAAAGCAGAGCCTCTTTGTGAGGCCCTGCTTTGGTTTTTAACGTTTACCGATTCGCCGATCCCTATCTTTCGGAACCCCAGCGACCGGAAGTACGCTCATGCTTCTTCGCATGGGAGAGCTGCTTCGTTTGCGGCCGTTTGTGCGCCGGTTGGGCATCCCCGGACTGTGGATCAGCGGACTGTGGATCATTAGACTGCGTATCCCACGACGACGATGCCGCGCGAGCTTGTCCATTGTCGGGAATGACGCGGCGCGCGGTTACAAAGGAGCGATCCCAAGCGCTTCCGGCAAAATCGGAAATCGTAACGCCGATGCCGACGCGATAGGTATGCAGCAATTGTCCGTTCCCGATATATATGCTTACGTGATTAATAACGCCGTCATGGTTCGTATCCGAAAATACCAAGTCTCCCGGCTGCAGTTGATCTTTGGAAACCCGTGTTCCCAAGGTGGATTGTTGTCTCGAAGACCGCGGAAGATTGATGCCGTTTTGTTTGAAAACATATTGGGTGAACGAAGAACAATCGAACTCATCCGTCCGTCCCGTTGGAGCGCCGAAATGATAAGGAACGCCCAAAAATTGTTTGCCCGTTGCGATAACGCGATCTGCAATCGAACTGTTGGATGGTGCGGCGGCGGCATGCGCCGGCTGCGATGGAAGCAGCACGCTTCCGGAAAATGCGATGGAGAGGCCCAGGCCGATCCCGGTTAATGTTTTGACGATTCGGCTTTTTTTGGTGTTGTTCGTGTTGTTATTCATAACGTCCTCCCTGGTTGCAAATTAGGTTTGCGGCGTCCTCGCAGCCATGCGGCCGAAAACGAGATCAATGACGCGCATTCCTTACACAACCAGTTATAAACGACGAAAATTAAATTTCCATGAGAAAAATTAAATAATTGTAACTTGTGTATATTTACCAATTGATTTAAATCCGACGCACTTTTATTACAGGTACTTACTTAAAGGTGAGTGTTAAAGCCCTTTGCCTTGGTTATATCAGCCGTTGCATACGATTTCGAATCGTACTGTTTATTATTAACAATCGCTAATATTTGATGATTCTCCCACCTTCCATTAATCTTGACATTCTCTATTGCTATTCCTTCTTTATGAAACCCTGCTTTTTCCAGCACTTTGATGGAAGGGATATTATGAGGCATAACTCCAGCTTCAATTCGATGTAACTTTAATTCATTAAATCCATAGTCTACAGCTAATTTGACGGCCTTTGTCATGTATCCCTTCCCATTATGCTTACGGTCTAAGGAATACCCAATCCAACAACTCTGATAGTTACCTCTTGCAACCTCAGATAGTGTAACATTCCCAATCAGTTGCTTACTGTCTGCCAGAAATATACCAAAAGAATAGGCTGAGTCCTGCTTAGCTAGTAAAACATACTTTTCAATTCGCTCAATTTGTCCATCCATTGTAAAAAACTTTTCATCTCTTAGAGGTCCATAGAGTTGGAAAAAGTCTCTATTTTCAACCTCTAACTTAAGACAATCCTCCGCATCTGATAATTCCAATTGCCTAATAAATATTTCTTGCGTTTTCTCCATGTTTTTTCCTCCTTCTGAAAATAAAAAAAACCACAGAAAACTGAACTGCACCCCAATAGTTAGACACCATCTAACTATTGGAGGTGCAGTTTTT
>NZ_WTWY01000087.1 GCF_009870825.1 Paenibacillus sp. USDA918EY
TGCGTTTTAGAAATATCCTTTTAGCTGCTTGTGTCTTCATTGTAAGACCAAGTAAAAAAAGTAGCAGCGAAGGTTTTGAGATCAGCGATCCTTTGCGAGCTTGTTTCCACCTTGATTTAATTCAATCGAGAAACAAGCGAACAACAGAGCGATGAGCGCAAAACCGGAGCGAACATGGTTAAGCTACTAAGAGCACACGGAGGATGCCTAGGCGCTAGGAGCCGATG
>NZ_WTWY01000013.1:0-5330 GCF_009870825.1 Paenibacillus sp. USDA918EY
GAGGACATCGCCATCTGCTATCCGGTTCATCTAAGCCCTGCGGTAAGAGAACCGGCACATGCCGTTCTTGGCGACCATCCACGAATCAAGCTGATCGACCCGCTGGATGTGGTAGACTTGCATAACTTCTTCCCGCATACCCATCTGATTCTGACGGATTCCGGCGGAATTCAGGAAGAAGCTCCTTCGTTCGGCGTTCCGGTGCTCGTGCTTCGCGACACGACCGAACGTCCGGAGGGAATTGAGGCAGGCACGCTCGAGCTGGTAGGCACGGACGAGGAAAAAGTGTACGGGCGCACCAAAGCGCTGCTGACCGATCAGGCGCTGTACGAATCGATGAGCAAGGCGGCGAATCCTTACGGGGACGGCAAAGCGTCGGAGCGGATCGTTCAGGCGATTTTGCATCATTTTGGCATCCGAAAAGAACGTCCGGAACAATTTCACAGAATGTTCACAAAGGAAAGTTAAACCATATTCTTGAGGCAAAGAGTACAGCATACAGTTAAACTGTACGGTTTGCACGGTGTTGCGGCGTTTTGCTGTGATTATTTTCATAGTTTCGGGCAAAAATGACATTAATCCGCTCAATTGACAAACTCTTGTGACATTCAGTAAAATGAACAGGGATTATGAGGGTGGACTATAATGAGTAAACCTGAAAAGCCGCGTAAAACCAATAAAAACGTTGCAACCCCTATGAAATATATCGGACTTGCAAGCGCAATCGGAATAGATCTGGCAGCATGCACATTAGGAGGCTTTTATTTGGGCTCCTGGCTGGACAAGATCTGGGGAGGGCCGGGACTTTGGATCGCATTCGGCGTTCTATTCGGACTTCTCATCGGCGGCGTAAGCGTTTTTATAATCACCAAGGCAGTCCTGGGGGAAAGTGATGAATGAACTTTGGAAATACCGCAGGGTATTGACCAGAACCACGCTTTATTTTCTTGCCCTATGCTTTTTGGGTGCCGCTTTCTTTCCCGATTACAAGAGCATTGCGCTCGGGATGGTGCTCGGCGCTACCGTCAGCCTGCTAAATAGCTTTTATTTGGGCTATAAGGTTCAGAAGGTGACCGATGCGGTCGCCGGCGGAGAAAGCAAACGAGTGAATATGGGGTTCTTGACCCGCGCAGCGGTAAGCGTGCTGGCCGTCATACTTGCGTATCGGAAGCCGGAAACGTTTAATCTGTACGCTGTTGCAGCTACCCTGATCTTGTCGCAGTTCCTTCTCTTATTTATAGGAATTCGATTGTCTCGCAAAGAAGAGTAGATTGCTCAACTGAGAAAGGGGTGAGAAAAATATGCATGAATCACCGATTATTGAATTGGGCGGCATTCCAATTGACCTTTCCATCGTTCTGATGCTCATTGTGACATGCGTAATCGTGTTTGTCATTGCGAAACTGGCAACTCGAAATTTGTCGGTTGAAAATCCGGGCAAACTGCAAAACTTCATGGAATGGGCTGTTGAATTCGTTCAAAATCTGATTTCCAGCACGATGGACTGGAAAAAAGGGAAGCATTTTCTGTCCCTTGGTCTCACTTTCATCATGTTTATCTTCGTAGCGAACTTGCTAGGTTTGCCGTTTGGTATCGTCACCGACTACCACGGCGCCGAACATGCGCACATTTTCGGGAAAGAGATCGTTTCCGTCAAAGAGGCGTTCGACAAAAATCCGGAATTGGAGGAGGTTGGCGTCGCTTGGTGGAAATCGCCGACGGCTGACGCTTCCGTCACGATGGCGCTCGCTTTGATCGTCTTCCTGCTGTCGCATATCCTCGGCATGACGAAAAATACGAAGAACTATTTCAAACATTATTTCCAGCCATACTGGTTCTTCTTCCCGATCAACATCATCGAACAGTTTGCGAAACTGCTCACGCAGGGCATGCGTCTATTCGGTAACATTTTTGCGGGCGAGGTTCTCATTTCCGTATTGCTGAAACTGACTGCGCTTGGCGCAGTAGGCTGGGTGGCTTCGGCGCTCGGACTCGTGGTATGGCAAGGATTCAGTATTTTCGTCGGCGCGATCCAGGCCTTCGTATTTACGATCCTGACCATGGTTTACATCTCGCAAATGATCGAGTCGCATGACGAACATTAGCTTCAAAGTTAAGCTTGGAGTAAGGCTTCACTTAACTCAACATAAATTCAAACAAAATACACATCTCTAAGGAGGATTTACAAATGGGAGTTTGGGCATTTTTGGCAGCTGCTATCGCAGTAGGTTTGGGCGCGCTTGGCGCAGGTATCGGTAACGGTTTGATCGTATCTAAAACGGTTGAAGGGATCGCTCGTCAACCAGAAGCAAAATCCACTCTGCAAACAACGATGTTTATCGGTGTAGGTCTGGTCGAAGCACTTCCAATCATCGGTGTCGTACTCGCGTTCTTGTTCTACGCAGGAGCTTAATTTAACACATGCAGGGTTTGGCGGGGAAGGCCACGGCCATCCGCGCCTTCTTTTTAGCCGTGACAATTATGGTCTTTCGTAAACGAGAGTGAACGGCAGTGCACGTGCACCGGAAAGGAGTGACTAAGATTGAGTATTAACATCCCGTCTTTTATACTCGCGTTGATCGCATTCGCGATTTTGTATCTGCTTCTGAACAAGTACGCTTTCGGACCGCTCTTCTCGATTATGGAGAAACGCCGCGAGCTGGTGATGCAGCAAATGAACGAAGCGGCGCAAACCCGCGAGCAGGCAGTCGCTTACGTAGAGGAGCAAAAACAAGCTCTTGAAGCGGCGCGCAAAGAAGCTTACGAAATCATCGAACAGTCCAAGCAAACGAGCAGCAAGCAGGCTGATCTGTTGATGGCGCAGGCGAAAGAGGAAGCAGCCCGCATCAAGGACGATGCCGTCCGCGAAATCGCCAGCGAAAAGAACAAGGCGGTTCAGGAGCTGCGCAGCGAAGTGGGAGCCGTGTCCGTGAAGATCGCTTCCAAGCTGCTTGAAAAAGAAGTCAGCAGCGACAGCGTACAGGAAGAGCTTGTGGACCAATACCTTAAAGAGGTAGGGGGCAGACCATGAGCCGGGAAACGATAGCAGCCAAGCGTTACGCAAAGGCGCTGTTTGAAGTGGCTGCACAGCAGCAGAAAACGCTGGAAGTGGAGCAGGAGCTGAAGGCGGTCGTGGAAGCCGTTACGGCGGACAACGACGTGCAGCAGTTTATCTCTACACCCAACATTTCCGTAACCGTAAAACTGGATGTGCTGAAGAAAGCCCTTCAAGATAAAGTATCCCAGCCGGTCATCAACACCGTAGAACTGCTCATTGAGCGGGGCAGAGCTGATATCCTCCCGGATCTTCTGGAAAGCTATATCCGGATCGAAGGTGAAAGCCTCGGAATTGCGGATGCGACAGTGTACTCCACTTATCCGCTGAGTGAGCAGGAAAAAGCGACCGTTGCTGCACAATTTGGAGCTTTGGCTAACAAGAAAATCCGCGTGGAAAACGTGATTGATAAAAGCCTGCTCGGCGGCGTAAAAGTCGTCATCGGCGACAAGCTGTATGACGGAAGTCTGGCAGGGAAGCTGGAACGGCTTGAAAAGTCTTTTAACAGACAAGCACAGTAGATAGGGGTGAAGACACTTGAGTATCAGACCTGAAGAAATCAGTACGCTGATTAAAAGTCAAATTGAACAATATAAATCGGAGATCGAGGTATCCGAAGTCGGTACCGTTATTCAAGTTAGTGACGGTATTGCCCGCGTTCACGGGATCGACAACTGTATGGCCGGCGAGCTTGTGGAATTCGAGAACGGTGTCGTAGGCCTTGCGCTGAACTTGGAAGAAAGCAACGTAGGTGTCGTTATCCTCGGTCCTTACACGGAAATCAAAGAAGGCGACCAGGTGAAACGTACCGGACGCATCATGCAGGTTCCTGTAGGTGAAGCCCTGCTCGGACGCGTTGTGAACCCGCTGGGTCAACCGGTGGACGGAAAAGGCCCGATCGAAACGGCCGACTTCCGTCCTGTAGAAAATAACGCTCCAGGCGTTATTGACCGTAAATCGGTACATGAGCCGATGCAAACAGGTATCAAAGCGATTGACGCCATGGTGCCAATCGGCCGCGGACAGCGCGAGCTTATCATCGGTGACCGTCAAACCGGTAAAACGCAGATCGCGATCGATACGATCATTAACCAAAAAGGCAATGGCGTAAAATGTATCTACGTTGCGATCGGCCAAAAGCAATCCACGGTTGCTCACGTCGTAGAAAACCTTCGCCGCCATGGCGCTTTGGAATATACGATCATCGTTACGGCATCGGCTTCCGAGCCGTCCCCGCTCTTGTACATCGCTCCTTACGCGGGCTGTGCCATGGGCGAATATTTCATGTACAAAGGCGAGCATGCCCTGATCATCTATGACGACTTGTCCAAACAAGCAGCGGCATACCGCGAACTTTCCTTGCTGCTTAGACGTCCTCCAGGCCGTGAAGCTTATCCTGGTGACGTATTCTATCTGCATTCCCGTTTGCTGGAACGCGCGGCGAAGCTGAGCGACGCACTCGGCGGAGGTTCTTTGACCGCTCTGCCGTTTATCGAAACGCAAGCTTCCGACGTATCCGCATATATTCCGACCAACGTAATCTCCATTACGGACGGTCAGATCTTCCTGGAGTCCGAGCTGTTCTATGCCGGTCAACGCCCGGCGATCAACGTGGGTATCTCCGTATCCCGCGTAGGTAGCTCCGCTCAAATCAAAGCGATGAAAAAAGTAGCCGGCGGTATGAAGCTTGACCTTGCCCAATACCGTGAGCTTCAAGCGTTCTCGCAATTTGGTTCCGATCTGGATAAATCCACGCTCGCCCGCCTCAACCGCGGTGCAAGACTGATGGAAATTTTGAAGCAGGGCGTCAACCAGCCGCTTAAAGTCGAGCAGCAGGTAGCGAGCTTGTACACGGCAGTCAGAGGCCATCTGGACGACATTCCGGTGAGCGACATCCGCCGCTTCGAAAAAGAATTCCTGGCGTTCCTGGAAAGCAACCATCCGGAAATTCTGGCGTCCATTCGCGATACCAAAGATCTGGTCGCGGACAACGAAGCAGCTCTGAAAGATGCCATCGCGAAATTCAAGAGAGGCTTTGCTGTGACGGCGTAAGTCATAACATGAACCGGGCCGCAAGGCTCGGATTCATCTTTTTCAATGAATAGCGAACATGCTTTGGCTTAGGTATCGGAGCCGCACGAATGCAGGCTTTGAACCTAAGCCAAAAGACGGATATATGCTTTATCATTCGCTTTGCTGGTCGAAGCGAAACAAGTGCTTTCAGAGTAACTTTGGCTCCGCCAAAGTTTAGCCTATGCTTACGAAGTTAGCTTTG
>NZ_WTWY01000013.1:5429-93262 GCF_009870825.1 Paenibacillus sp. USDA918EY
GGCTTCGCCAAAGCTAAGTAAATGCTTTCGAAGTAACTTTGGCTTCGCCAAAGTTAAGCCAATGCTTACGAAGTTAGCTTTGGCTTCGCCAAAGCTAAGTAAATGCTTTCGAAGTAACTTTGGCTTCGCCAAAGTTTAGCCTATGCTTACGAAGTTAGCTTTGGCTTCGCCAAAGCTTGAAGGTGGTGAAAACATGGCAAGAGGATTGCGTGAAATTAAACGCCAGATCAAAAGTATTCAAGGTACGAAGCAAATCACGAAAGCGATGGAAATGGTCGCCGCCTCCAAGCTGAGAAGAGCGCAGGAGATGGCGCAGCATGCCCGTCCTTACTCGGAGAAGCTGAAAGAAGTGGTATCCAGCATCGCTACCGGCACCAAAGGCATCAAGCATCCGATGTTTGAAAAGCGCCCGGTGAAAAAGACCGGATACCTGGTCATCACCTCGGATCGCGGTCTTTGCGGAGGATACAACTCCAATATCCTAAAAGCAGTGATGTCCACGATAAAAGAGAAGCATAAGTCCAAGGACGAATACGTCATTTTCGTCATCGGACGCAAAGGCCGTGACTATTTCCGCCGCCGCGAAATGCCGGTCGTGCAGGAGGTTACGGATCTGTCCGATACGCCTTCTTTTTCGGATATCAAGTCTATCGCTTATGCAGCGGTACGTCAGTTTGAAGAATCCCAAATCGACGAACTGTTTATCTGTTACAACCGTTTCGTGAACGCACTTACTCAAATCCCTGAAGTGAATCAGCTTCTGCCTATGGAAAACATGGGGACGCAGACAACCGGCGTAACGGCTAGCTACGAATACGAGCCGTCTCCGGAGGCTGTTCTGGAAGCTCTTCTGCCAAGATACGCGGAAACCCTGATCTTCAGCGCATTGCTTGACGGCAAGGCGAGTGAGCTGGGTTCGAAAATGACGGCGATGGGCGCTGCAACGAAAAACGCGACCAAGCTGATCAACGAATTGACGCTTACGTACAACCGTGCACGTCAGGCTGCCATTACGCAGGAGATTACCGAGATCGTGGCCGGAGCGAACGCTCAGGCGTAAAATGACGTTTTTATACCAAAATGACAAACCATGAACGGATTTTGGCGTAAAGCTACTTGCAGCTTACGATGAAGGTTTGCATATAAGCAGACTTGTAGGAGGGAACAAAAAAGATGAACAAAGGACGCGTAGTCAGCATTATGGGTGCGGTTGTCGACATCGAGTTCGAAAGAGGTCAACTTCCGGAAATCTACAATGCGATCAAAATTGAGGGCACTGTCGCTGGCGGACGCCAAGTCGAATTGACCCTGGAAGCTTCAAACCATCTTGGCGACAACATGGTACGATGCATCGCCATGTCCTCCACGGATGGTCTCGTTCGCGGCATGGAAGCCGTCGACCTTGGCGCTCCAATCACCGTACCGGTAGGGAGCGCAACGCTCGGCCGCGTATTTAACGTGCTTGGTCAGCCGATCGACGAAGCTGGAGACGTTTCTTCGGAAGTTACCAGCCCGATTCACCGTGAAGCTCCTAAATATGATGAATTGTCCACGCAAGCGGAAATGCTTGAAACGGGGATTAAAGTTATCGACCTTCTTGCTCCTTACCAAAAAGGCGGTAAGATCGGTCTCTTCGGAGGCGCGGGCGTAGGTAAAACCGTTGCCATCCAGGAATTGATTAACAACATCGCACAAGAACATGGCGGTATTTCCGTATTCGCGGGCGTTGGCGAACGTACCCGTGAAGGTAATGACTTGTACCATGAAATGAGCGATTCCGGCGTTATTTCGAAAACGGCAATGGTCTTCGGACAAATGAACGAACCTCCAGGCGCACGTCTGCGCGTTGCGTTGACAGGTCTGACGATGGCGGAATATTTCCGTGACCAAGAAGGCAAAGACGTGTTGCTCTTTATCGACAACATTTTCCGCTTTACTCAAGCCGGTTCCGAAGTATCCGCTTTGCTCGGCCGCATGCCTTCGGCCGTAGGTTACCAGCCTACGCTCGCAACGGAAATGGGCCAACTGCAAGAGCGTATCACTTCCACGAAAAAGGGTTCCGTCACGTCCATCCAGGCGATTTACGTCCCTGCGGATGACTATACCGACCCGGCTCCTGCAACGACATTTGCTCACTTGGACGCCACGACCAACTTGGAACGTAAAATTTCCGAGATGGGTATTTACCCGGCGGTGGATCCGCTCGCTTCGAGCTCCCGGATTCTGACGCCTGAAATCGTAGGCGAAGAGCATTACAACGTAGCTCAAGGCGTTAAGCAGCTTCTTGCCCGCTATAACGAGCTTCAAGATATTATCGCGATCCTCGGTATGGATGAATTGAGCGAAGAAGACAAACTGATCGTTGCCCGTGCGCGTAAAGTACAACGCTTCTTGTCTCAACCGTTCCACGTTGCGGAAGCATTTAACGGCATGCCGGGAACGTACGTGCCTGTAAAAGAAACGATCCGCAGTTTCAAAGAAATCCTCGATGGTAAACACGATGATCTTCCTGAAGCAGCTTTCCTCTTTGTAGGAACGATTGAAGAAGCCGTAGAAAAAGCAAAAACACTGGAATAAGTCCTGTGCGGGGGGCCCAGGCTTCCCATAGGAGCTGTTCAGGAGGGATGAAAGTGAGTACCTTTTTATTGGAAATTGTGACGCCGGATCACTTGGCATATTCCGGAGAGGTAGAACGCCTGACGGTTCGGGGTGTGGAAGGCGATCTCGGCATTTTGCCGGGGCATATTCCGATGGTAACCCCACTTCAGGTCGCTCCGCTTGTCATCAAAACTGGCAATAAGACCAGTAAGATTGCGGTCAACGGCGGCTTTGTGGAAGTTCGCAAAGACAAAGTGGTCGTGCTTGCGGAGAGCGCCGAAGCGGCCGAGGAAATCGACTTGCAGCGCGCACAGGCCGCAAAGGAGCGTGCGGAACGCCGTTTGGCCAACGCCGACAAGCAGGATGAAATTGATTACCGCCGCGCGGAAATGGCTTTGCAAAAGGCTATCAACCGGATCAATGTGTACAGCAGCAACAAATAAATAAGTTGTTCAGCCCGTCTCATCCTTAGTTGAGGCGGGTTTTTTCATAATATCAGAAAAGTACACACTACTAAGCTATTTCTTCCTGATATAGCAAGGAAAATTACCTTTAAACGCGGTCTGCCTCCTTAGGAATACATCGATAGACGGTTTACTTTTTAAAACGATAAATAAATTTCGGTCTATGAACTACTCTAAAAATAGTACCTACCCCCGTTTAAAGTGTATGCGGATTTCATGCTCATCGTGATCGGACTGGAGCGCTCAATATCATGTATCAACCTGTGGCAGATGGTAACGGTCTGTCAGCCTAAGATGCTTGATGCACTGTCTTAGGATGGCTGATGGGACAGCCTTGAACTTGAGGAACGACGGTTAGCTGAAATGAACTCCTGACTGCCGCCCAAGAATCCCATGGATTTAGCCGTAGAGGAGTCTCAATTATAGAAGAAATCAACGATGCGGCTCAAATGATTATATAAACCCGTGAATATCGTGATTTCCGCAATATATGGATAATATATTGGATATTGTTCCAATATTTATAATGATTTGATCGCTATAAATATCGTATAAAGTGTTCTGAAATGAACTTTTTGAATGACTCGCCATGTTCTTTTGTAGAAAAAAGGGGATAATCATCGTTTTTTTATCTATTTCCAAATATATTTCCGAGGAAATGACGAAATATAGAGTAGAAGAAAAAAATAGCTCCAGGATAAAAATAGAGCGGCGGCGTTTGAGCTACGGGAGAGCATCCTTTGTCCATCTTCTTTAATGGGACTCGTCATATAATATTTTACGGATTGAATATTTGAGACTCAGAGATCATTGACTCAAAGAATCTGGCAGTAAACGGAATAGGCTTATGATGACATAGACGTATTGGATCGGATTTTCGCTGAAAAAATCATCGTATTCCTTATTTTGGATTGAAAGTTTTTGAAAAATTACGAATTTGAAGCTGGATTCTTGATCCAAAGCCAAGTATTATATAATAGTTCGATTGAACCTTTGCTTAAGAGCAAATCCTGATGAAGGGTGGAGTGGCCATGTCGGATTCCAATTTTGCAAACAACCTGGTTGGAAGCCTTGGCGTTACGGGATTGATCTCGATGATCGTTTCGCTGGTCTGCATTGGACTGTCTTGGTGGGCTCTGCAACATGTAAAGCTGGATTTGTTTATCCGGTTTCCGAAGAGTCCTCAGGGTAAACTGCTGCATTTGCTGCTGGCCATCGTCTTGGGTCATTTCGTCGCCAAATTCCTGCTGGACTATCTAAACTGGAGCCAAATGATTAAATACATGTTTTAACGTCAAGGTATGTGGTTATAACTCGATTAGGTTATCTTGCCGGCGACAATGTCGAATGGACAATAACCTTGTCGAATAATAACATTTTTTTATGTCAACAATGAATATAACGGAATGTATTGCTTGTTTTACCCCCCTTTCGTATCGGCTGCCCGGGTCTGAAACTGCAGATGTTCGCGCGCATCGATATCCCTCCGAATTCATAAAATGTACCGGCCAAGTTGAAAGTAGGTCTTAAGGCACAAATAAAGCTGTGTTCAGGGCCTCATTCGTCAAAAAACGCTTGTATCCATGAAATGGTCGGTGTTAAGATGGAGGTTAGGGAATTCACATTGTAATTTCTAAAAAGACAGAATTTGCGGAAAAAAATGGACGCGGAGGGAATCATGATGAGCAAATTTATCGTCCGCGGTGGCAATAAACTGACCGGAAGCGTGAAAGTCAGCGGGGCAAAAAATTCAGTTCTTCCGATCATCGCTGCCTCTCTTCTTGGGGAAGAAGGAGTAAGCGTCATTCATGACGCACCTCCTCTTGACGATGTAATTACAATCAGCAAAGTGTTGGAATCCATAGGTGCAGGCATTACATACGACAACAATGTAATGAGGGTCGATGCCCAAGCTATTTCCTCTTGCGAAGCACCTTACGAATGGGTGCGAAAAATGCGTGCGTCTTTCCTGGTTATGGGTCCTTTGCTTGCTAGAATGGGGCATACGCGGATTTCACTGCCGGGCGGCTGCGCCATTGGAACGAGACCGATCGATCAGCACTTGAAGGGCTTTGAAGCTTTGGGCGCCGAAATCAGTCTCGGACAAGGTTACATTGAAGCGAAAATAGATGGCAAACTGCGTGGGGCGAAAATCTATTTGGATGTGGCCAGCGTAGGCGCTACTGAAAATATTATGATGGCTGCCACTTTGGCTGAAGGGGTCACCGTTATCGAAAATGCGGCGAAAGAGCCGGAAATTGTCGATCTGGCGAACTTCCTGAACGGCATGGGGGCGAAAGTTCGCGGTGCGGGCACCGGCGTCATCCGGATCGAAGGCGTGGAGAAGCTGCACGGAACGGAACATACGGTCATTCCCGACCGGATCGAAGCAGGCACGTTTATGGTGGCGGCTGCGATTACCGGCGGCGACGTATACGTGGAAGGGGCCATTGCAGACCATCTGGGCCCGGTGATTGCCAAGTTGGAAGAAATGGGCGTTACGATTGAAACCGACGAGAACGGCGTACGGGTAAAAGCCGACAAACCGCTGAAAGCGGTGGACATCAAAACGCTGCCTTATCCGGGATTTCCTACCGATATGCAGTCGCAAATGATGGCGCTCCTGCTAAAATCGGAAGGAACAAGTGTCGTTACCGAAACAGTGTTCGAAAACCGTTTTATGCATGTGGATGAATTCCAGCTTATGAATGCAGAGATTAAGGTCGAAGGCCGTACGGCCATTGTGACAGGCGGAGCCAAGCTGAAAGGCGCTAAAGTATGCGCAACCGATTTGCGTGCCGGTGCCGCGCTGATCTTGGCGGGCCTCGTTTCCGAAGGCACAACCGAAGTGAGCGGAACGCATCACATTGACCGCGGTTACGTGGATTTGGCCGAGAAGCTGTCTACACTCGGCGCCGACATTTGGCGGATTTCCGTTGACGAGCCTGCGCTCGAGCCGGCGAAGAAAAAAGTGGAGCTGGAAGAAGAGGTTTCTCTGTTCAAAATCCAGCCGACATGGGTATAACCGTTTTTATTTCGCATTTATTGAAGCAAACGAACATTGTACTGGAATGAGCAACAACCTGGACTGGAACAGTGAACAAAAGACCGGACCCGCAAGGGTTCGGTTTTTTTGTGTTGCCGGACGGTTGGTTGAATCCGCTTACAAACCCTTTATCATTTTTACGGCGTATGGAGAGGAGATATGATAGGCTACGGTTTTGCAAGCCTGAAATCCGCGATCTGCCGCATATGAATCTTTCTATTCTCTTAAAAAAGGGTTCTATCACCTGTTATTGGTTCATAACTATAGGTATAGGGAAAAATGAGAGGAACAAAGATTGGAATACGCCTTTGTTTCCTAAATAAAGCCGGAAGCCGACTTCATTCTACCAATAGCGGTTGATCCGAACCAATGGAGGTTGAAAGTATATGAAAGATCCGCGCACGCAGATTAAAGTGGCCGTCGCTCCGATACGCGAAGCGGCGGAAGCCGACATTCCGATAAATCAAACGGATGTAAACGCCGAAAGCGGCCGGGAGCACCGCCCGGCCGCCGGTGCCCGGGCGGGCGCAGAGGCGAAGCCCGCCCCCGGCCGTCAGCACCTGCGGGTGCTGACGGCACCCCCGGCGCAGCCGCCGCAGGCCGCTGCGCCCACGGCGCCGGAGCCGCGCGAAGCGCTCCGGCAAGAGCCGGGCGCGCCCGCAGGCGCCCGGCAGGCCCCCGGGCGGCGGCCATGGGCCCCGCCGCCCGCAGGCGGCCGCGGCAGCGCCTGGCGGCCGCCTGGCCCGGGCAGCGCCCGCAGGCTCCGCCCCGCCGCCATGTGGGCGGGCGGGCTGCTGACGCTGGCGCTGCTCATCCCTGCGCTTGTGGTGACGACGCACCACAAGCCGGAACCCGCGCCGTCGCCGATCCCCGCGCCGGTCGCCCCGGCTGTGCCGCAGCAAACGGCACAGCCCCAGGTGTCCGTCTATCTGTCGAAGACGGGCCAGGTGGAAAAGCTGCCGCTCGAAGAATACGTCGTCGGCGTCGTCGCCGCAGAAATGCCCGCCAAGTTTGACCTGGAGGCATTAAAAGCGCAGGCGGTCGCCGCGCGCACCTTCATCGTCCGCAGGCTGGCGGACGGGGATAAAAGCGGCGTACCAGGTTCCCAAGCCAACGTCACCGATACGGTCAACCATCAGGCCTATATCTCCAAGGCGGAGCTTGAGGCCAAATGGAAGGAGAAACCGGAGGAGTTGGCGAAGCTGAGAAGAGCGGTCGAAGAAAGCCGCAACACGATCATGACCTATAACGGAAAGCCGATCACTGCTTCCTTTTTCTCTACGGGCAACGGATACACCGAAAACTCCGAGGATTATTGGAATCAGAGCATACCGTATCTGCGCAGCGTCTCCAGCCCATGGGACGAGCAGGCCCCGGGTTATAAAGAGACGGTTACGATGAGCATTAAAGATTTTTTGACGAAACTCGGCTTGGTCGGCAAAGCGATCCCCGCTATGGCAACAGAAGAACAGCAGCCTTTTATCCAAATTCTTGCGACGACGGCCGGCCACCGGATCAAGGAGATTTCGATCGGCGGTGAAACGTTCACCGGGCGCGAAGTAAGGGAAAAGCTCGGACTTCGCTCCAGCGAATTCAGCTGGAAAACGTCCGGCAGTGACGTCCTGATTACGACATACGGTTACGGACACGGCGTAGGCATGAGCCAATGGGGAGCGGAAGGCATGGCCAAAGAAGGCTACACCGCTACCCAAATTTTGAAGCACTACTATACCGGCATCCAATTTTCAAAAGCTTCCGACTTCGTGAAGTAGTTTTTGAAGTTAGCTGACAGAAAGGCCGGTCGGTACGATAGGTTCGCAGAAAATTCATCTATAAATAGATGCGCCTAATGGATGAACGCCGAATGCTTGATTTTTATACCAGAAACAATCCTCGAATGAAGCTAAATCTTTGGGTCGGAATTTTCAGGAAAAATCTCGACTGGGGCGAATTCATTTAAAAGTGAATTTCAAAAACAAAAGAACATTTCACCCGGCTGCCTTTATCCGTGCAAAACATGGGTTCTTCATCTTAATATAGATTTAGAATATTTCTTTTATTATAGACGGATGAAAGCGGGAAAAAGTTTTTCATAGACATCAAATGGCGCGTATATAAAACCCGAAACCTGCGCCGCCGCGGTTTTTAAGCAACTTTTATTGCCGTGCCGCTAGAATATTTTTCGAAAAAATAATATAAGAGATACGTATAAAAGGTTTGACCCCGGTAACAATGATTACTGAGGTGATAACCATATGAATGAACAAAACAAAAGTAATCAAAACCATGGAGAAACTCCTAAAAAATCACAGGGAGAGCTGGTAAATCAGCCGTCTTCATGGAAAAAGCTGTTGTCCAAACGGTGGGTATACCCGGCAGCTTACGTGGCCGCAGCAGCAATTATACTAACCTTAGTTTGGGTCTACCAGGATGCCAGCATGAAGAAACTTCCACAAGACCCTGCTAAAGTGTCGGAGACTGCGAAAACGCCAACCGCTAGCGAAGCCGGCAAGGAAACCAAAAACGATAAGGCTGTTGAAGTGACCGCTACCGTGGAAGACATGGCATGGCCGGTGGCCGATGCCAAGGATATCAAAGTCGTGAAGCCGTTTTTTGACGAAAATGGAACGCCTGAAAGCAATCAGGCAGCCATGGTGCAGTACAATGACACGTTTATGCCGAACGTCGGCGTAGATCTGGCCCGCGATGACGACAAAACGTTCGAAGTCAAAGCGGCGCTTGGCGGCAAAGTGACCCGGGTGGAAGTAAATCCGCCGCTGACGGGCACGGTCATCGAAATTACGCATGACAATGACGTCAAAACGGTATACCAAGCTTTGTCCGACGCCAAAGTCAAAGAAGGCGACGTTGTGAAGCAGGGCGATCCGATCGGTACCGCCGGCCGCAGCGAAATCGAAAAAGATCTGGGCAACCATCTGCATTTCGAAGTCCATGAAAAAGGAACGCCGGTTAATCCGGAAGAGCTGCTTCCAAAAAAATAATGAATAGCGGTAAAAGGCGGGGGTTATCCCTGCCTTTTGTCGTTCAAGCCCCCGCAAAGCGATGGAGACAAGCAAACGTAAAAGCCCCGAAGGCCCGTACGGCACCCGAATCGGCTTCGAGACAAGGCCCCGCTTTAGGGGTCTTTTTTGCATCCCGCGAAAAATAAATAGGCCTAATGGAGCTTGTCAGCTCTCTAAAGCGCGAATATATAGGCACGCCCCTCATATAATGTACCAAACTATCCACAGTAGGGAGGCGGGAACGTGCACGATTACATCAAGGAACGGACTATTAAGATTGGACGTTGCATCGTCGAAACGAAGCACACGGTCCGGACTATAGCCAAGGAATTTGGCGTGTCGAAAAGCACTGTGCATAAGGACTTGACCGAGCGTTTGCCGGAAATCAATCCCGATCTGGCTGACCAGGTCAAACACATACTCGAGTACCATAAGTCGATCCGTCATCTGCGGGGAGGGGAAGCGACAAAAATCAAATACAAAAAGACGAAAAAACGCGAAGCCGTGGCATCGGCCAAATCGTAATTTTTGCGGAGCCAGCGGCGCGTTAAACCATTGAATCCGTCCCCTGAAGTATGATATGTTAAAAGATGGTATGAGGTCGAAAAATGTGATCCCTGCTTCCCTATATACATAATTCTTGCTGCATCTTGTCGAAAAGGGACTTCGAAAGGCTCAGGGACTCTTTTACCATAAAATATGACTTTGGGGGCTCTTTTCATGATGTTTAGCAAGGATATTGGAATTGATCTCGGCACGGCTAACGTTCTGATCCATGTAAAAGGGAAGGGGGTTATCCTGGACGAACCTTCCGTCGTGACGATTGAAAGCGACTCGAAAAAGGTGCTTGCCGTCGGCGAAGAAGCGCGGAGAATGGTAGGGCGTACGCCGGGCAACATCGTGGCCATCCGTCCGCTGCGCGACGGGGTCATCGCCGATTTTGCCATCACCGAGGCCATGCTCAAATATTTTATCGGACGTGTGGGTGCGCGCGGCTGGAGCAGCCGCCCCCGCATTCTGATCTGTGCGCCTACGAATATTACGTCGGTTGAACAGAAGGCGATCCGCGAGGCCGCCGAGCGAAGCGGAGCGAAAGACGTATTTTTGGAAGAGGAGCCGAAAGCCGCGGCGATCGGCGCCGGCATGGACATTTTCGAACCTAGCGGAAATATGGTCGTCGACATTGGCGGCGGAACGACGGATGTGGCCGTGCTTTCCATGGGCGACATCGTGACCGCATCTTCTATTAAAATGGCGGGGGACAAGTTTGACGAGTCCATCGTGAAATATATTAAAAACAAATACAAGCTGTTGATCGGGGAACGCACCTCCGAGGACATCAAAATCAAAATCGGCACAGTGCGCCCGGGAGGACGCAAGGATGAGATGGACATTCGCGGACGCGACATGGTTTCGGGGCTTCCGCTTACGGTCACCATCTCGTCGGACGAGGTCCAGGAAGCGCTGTGGGAGCCCGTTTCCTCCATCGTCGCTGCAGCCAAGTCGGTTTTGGAACGGACACCGCCGGAGTTGTCGGCGGACATTATCGACCGCGGCGTCATTTTGACAGGCGGGGGAGCGCTCTTGAACGGACTGGACGAGCTTCTTTCGGAAGAGCTTCGCGTGCCGGTGCTGATTGCCGAAGACCCGATGCATTGCGTCGTCAAAGGAACGGGCATCATGCTGGACAATTTGGACAAGGTGGTTAAGAAATCCTTCTGAGCCGCCGATAAAATAAAGTAGGACAACGGGCTGCTTTCGGCCCGCTAACGGATATGGCACGACCACGAAAAGGGGGTTCCCGCTCAAATGATAAGAGGACTTTACACGGCGGCCGCCGGCATGCTGACCCAGGAAAGCCGGCATGATACGGCGGTGCAAAATTTGGCTAATATCAATACGCCCGGCTACAAACAGGTGAACAGCGTAGCCCGCTCGTTTCCGGAGATGCTTCTGACGATGCTTGGCGGTACGAGCGACGTTCCGGTTCCGACGATCGGCAAGCTCAACACGGGCGTGTTCGCCGAGGAAGCGTTATCGATCTATCAGCAGGGTGTGATTCGGGAAAGCGGCAAAACGACGGATTTCGCGCTTGTGTCCGACATGGAATTGAAGGATCCGGCTACCGGGGAGAACATCCGGTTCGACGGCTCCGGCAAATACGTCAACGCCGACGGCGAGGTGTTTTACAAGCCGGAAGCTTTTTTTACGGTGCAGGATCCGAATGGAGACATCCGGTATACGAAAGACGGCAGCTTTAAGGTTGCCCTTGACGGCAGACTACTAACTTCTACCGGTTACCAAGTATTGGACAGCAATAATCGGCCGATTGTGTTGACAGGTCCGGCGGACCGTTTTAAAGTGGACGAGCAGGGGTATGTCCTGAACCCGGCTACCGGAGCTCGGGGAGCGCGTTTGGGCGTCTCGGTCGTAGGACAGCCTTTTCAGATGGTGCGCGAAGGAGACGGCGTGTTCCGGATCGACGATCCGCAGGGTGCCGGCGTTCGGCCTGTGGGCGGAACCGATCGTGTCGAAGTGCGCCAAAATTATATCGAAAGCTCGAACGTCGACGCGTCCGAGGCTATGGTCGATATGAATACGGCGCTGCGTGCATACGAAGCGAATCAGAAAGTCATTCAATTTTACGATAAAAGTTTGGACAAAGCCGTCAATGAGGTCGGCCGGGTATAGAGCCGAAATGAAGGTTAAGGGAGGTTAATGATGAACAACTCCATGATCAGCGCGTTGGTGTCGATGAACGGCATTCAGCGTAAATTGGATATCATCGCCGACAATATCGCGAACCTGGATACGGTGGGATATAAGCAAAAGGATACCACGTTTGAGGATACGCTCACTTCCGTGATGCAGCAGCCGGGCGACTTCAAGCAGCAGGGAAGATTTTCGCCGCTTGGATACACGACAGGGTACGGCGTCCGTACGGGCGACGTGTTCCGCGACATCTCGCAAGGCCCGCTGGAGCAGACGGATAAGCCGCTGGATCTTGCGATCGAAGGGGACGGCATGTTTGCGGTCGAAGGAAACGGCAGACGGGCGTATACGCGGGAAGGCGCCTTTCATTTCGCTCCGGACCCGGGCGCTCCCGGGAGCATGGTGCTCGTCAATAATCAAGGATATTTCGTATTAAACGACAAAAACCAGCATATCCGGGTGCCGAATAAGGCAAAAGTGGCTATTGACCCTCAAGGCAACGTTCTGGTGGACAGCGGAAGCGCGATTACAACCGTGGGCACGCTCAAAGTGCTGAAGCCGCTCCGCGAGAACGAGCTGCAGCAGATGGACGGCAACCTGTTCGTCGTTCCGACAAGCTTGACGGAAAACCAGGTGTTCCAGGTTCCGACGGGCGGGGGGATGCCGCAGGATACGAAAATCCGTTCCGGTTATCTCGAACAATCGAACGTGGACTACATGGGCCAAATTACCGATATGATGCAGGTGCAGCGGGCTTATCAGTTGGCGGCCCGGGCCATTGCTTCAAGCGATACGATGATGAGCCTGGCCAACAATATGCGGGGTTAGGTGGAAACGGCCATGAGTGATACGAATAAGCCGGCCGATCGTCTGACGAGAACCCGGCATCAAAGCGATGCGCAGGGCAAACCGGAAGAGGATCGGGACGATTGGATGAAGCCTGCCAGAAGAAAGACGGCGCGCTGGAGAATAGTCATTCGCTGGATGATTCCGCTGTTTCTGCTGCTCGCGTTGATCGGCGGCTTGATCTTCGGATATGTGGTCATCGGTAAGCAGAGCTTGTCCGACGTTTTTGAGTGGAAGACATGGCAGCATGTCATCGATTTGGTTTTTGCCCCGTGAGGGGTCGAAACGCTGCAACAGAGTGACAGAAAACTCCTTCGTTCGTCCGTGGGAGTTTTCTTTTTTTACTCGGAAAATGTATAATGATGGGGGACTTCAGAACACCCAAAAGGGCCCTCTCCAAGCCACGGCCGATTAAACTGCGGCTGATGGAGAAAGCCCCTTATCTGAACCTTCGCCTTCTGCAGTTGGTGAAGGATAACTATAGTTTTTTCCGTATATTTATGGTTTTATGCAATATAGAGGATAGAAAACGCCAATCGGTGTTTTGCTTAAGCAGGAGCGCCACCGGCGAATGACCATTTTGGAAGGAGAAATGAATCGTGCTTAACGTGAAAGAAATTCAGGAAATTATCCCGCATCGTCCCCCGTTTTTGCTGGTGGACCGGATCGTGGAAATGGAGGTCGGCAAACGTGCGGTCGGCATTAAAAACGTGACGATCAACGAGCCGTTTTTTATTGGCCATTTTCCGGAATATCCGGTTATGCCCGGCGTACTTATTACCGAAGCGCTCGCCCAGGTAGGCGCCGCGGCTATTTTGCAGGTGGAGAGCAATAAAGGCAAAATCGGCTTTTTGGCGGGTCTGGACGGATTCCGGTTCAGGGGCCAGGTCGTTCCGGGGGATACGCTTCGTTTGGAAGTGGAAATTACCCGTTTGAAGGGAAGCATCGGCAAAGGCCATGCGGTCGCCAAGGTTGACGACAAGGTTGTGGCCGAAGGCGAGATTATGTTCGCTTTGTCCGATCCGAATCAAGGCTAAAAGAGCTAACGCGATCAAAAGACGGTGAAAGGGGAAAACATATGTCAAAACTCAGCTTGACGGCAGAAGAAAACGTGCGGCGCTGGCTGTCCGATCCTTCGGTTGACGAAGAGACTAAACAGGAGCTGCAGCAATTGCGAGAGCAGCCCATGGAGCTGGAAGACCGCTTTTATAAAGATCTCGAGTTCGGTACGGGAGGCCTTCGCGGCGTGATCGGCGCAGGGAGCAACCGGATGAACCGTTATACTGTGGGCAGAGCGACGCAAGGATTTGCACGCTACATTTTGGAGCAGCATGGTCAAGCCGAAGGCGCGCCGTCGGTCGTGATCGCTCATGATTCCCGCCATTTTTCTCCGGAATTCGCCCTTGAGGCCGCGCTCGTGCTGGCAGGCAACGGCATTACGGCCAAGTTGTTTCCGTCGCTTCGTCCGACGCCTCAGCTTTCCTTCAGCGTGCGCCATTTGAACGCAACGGGAGGCATCGTGGTGACCGCGAGCCATAACCCGCCGGAATATAACGGATACAAAGTTTACAATGCCGAGGGCGGCCAGCTTGTTCCGGATCAGGCGGAGAAAGTCATCGCATACATTCAGGAAGTGGATTCCTTTGCGGCCGTGAAACGCCTTGACCGTTCCGAAGCGGAAGCGAAGGGACTGCTCGTATGGCTAGGGGAAGCCGAAGACGAGGCCTTCGAAGATACGGTAGCGGCGACAAGCGTCAATCGGGACCTGATCGCCTCGAAGCTGGGAAAGGACTTCAACATCGTCTTTACCCCGCTGCACGGTACGGGCAATGTTCCGGTGCGGAACGTCCTTAAAAAGGTCGGATTTACCAACGTTCATATCGTAACCGAGCAAGAGCAGCCGGATGCCGAATTTTCCACCGTCAAATCGCCGAACCCGGAAGAACGCGAAGCATTTACCCTTGCGATGAAGCTCGGCAAGGAAGTGCAGGCCGATATCCTGATCGGCACGGATCCGGATTGCGACCGCATGGGAGCGGTCGTGCTGAATGATGAAGGCGAATATGAGGTGCTTTCGGGCAACCAGTCCGGGGCCATCATGATCCATTATCTGCTGAGCCAGTTGCAGGACAAGGGCAAGCTGCCCCATAACGGGGCGGTCATCAAAACGATCGTCACAAGCGAAATGGGCGCGGCGATCGCCCGCCATTACGGGGCCGAAATCTTCAACACCCTGACGGGCTTCAAATATATCGGCGAGAAAATGACGGAGTTTGAGCAATCCGGAAAATATACGTATTTATTCGGATATGAGGAAAGCTATGGTTATCTTGCCGGCAACTATGCCCGGGACAAGGACGCGGTGCTGGCATCGCTCCTGATCTGCGAAGCGGGGGCATATTATAAAGCCCAGGGCAAAACGCTGTACGCCGTGCTGCAGGAGCTGTACGAGCAGTTCGGCTACTTCCGCGAAAAGCTTGAATCGCGCACACTGAAGGGCAAGGACGGATTGGCCCAAATCCAGGCGAAAATGACGGACTGGCGCGAGAATCCGCCGCAGGCGGTCGCCGGCGCCCGCGTTACGGAAGTGCTGGATTATTCCAAAGGGCTGAACGGCCTCCCTCGGGAAAACGTGCTGAAATATATGCTGGAGGACGGTTCGTGGTTCTGTCTTCGCCCGTCCGGTACGGAGCCGAAAATTAAAGTGTATTTCGCCGTCCGCGGCCAATCGTTGCAGGATGCCGAAGAGCGGATCGCCAAGCTCGCGGCTGAAGTGATGGCGAGAGTCGACGCCTAGACACACAAGACAAGGATAGTCCGCAAAGCCGCCGCGACTGCTGCAGCGGCTTTGCGGAGTTATTAATGAGGAGGTACTTTTGGTGCATCAAAAATGGCAGCGCTGGAGCACGGCATCGCGCAAATGGCTGTGGATCCTGGTCGTAATTGGCATCATCGCCGCAATGCCGGTGGCGTACGACCGATACCAAACGGAATCATCAGCGAGCAACGTGGAGTTGGTATTCAATTACCGCGGCTTGGCGGAAGTGGCTTCATACCAGGCGCATCCGGAGCAATTTATACAGGAGCAGTTGGATAAATTAAAAGCGGCCGGGATTACGAGCATGGCCATGTTCGAAAGCACGCTGGACGATTTCAAAAAATCCCGGCGTCTCATGGTCTATAACGCCCAAGACATTGCCCAAATGACGCAAAGCGTCGTTCCGACGGATGAAAATTTCACGTATATTCTGTTTACCAATGAAGAAAACGCAGGCCGGTTAACGCCGCTCATTGAGGACACGTTTAAAAGTTTGGATATTAACGTAAAACCTTGGGAGTTCCATAACCAAAAAGGCCTGATTATCGAAACTTCGCCGGAGGATGCCGCCCTGAAACCGATGCAGCCGGACCCGATTGCGTTCGAAATGCTGCGGAGCAAAGGGTTCCACATCGTGCCGCGGATGTCCGACAGCCTTCCTTACGATCAGGAGGCGATGGACAAGCTGCTTGCTTATTATGAAGCGAATGACGTCAAGCGGATTTTGTTCGAAGGGGACACTGTTAAAGGATTCAACGATAATAAGGATAAACACAGCCTGCAAAGCTTCGCGAACCTGCTGAATCAGCATGGCATCGGCATTGCGGCGATCGAAAACACGAAAAAACCGCAGGCAGGCATGAACCAGCTCGCGTATTACATTCATTATAATGTGGTCCGTTTGTATTCTTTGAGCGATAAGGATGCCCAGCTGGATGAAGACACGATTGCCGACCGTTTTGCCTTGGCGACCAAAGACCGGAACATCCGGATGCTGTACATCAATACGGCAGCCAGCAAAAACGCGGCCAAAGCGACGGTCACCAATTCGATCGACAACATCATTAAAAGTTTGGACGAGCCTGGCCATGCCATCAAGCAGATGGAGAAAAACGGATTTACTATGGGACGCGCGGAAGCATTCCATATTACCGATTCCTCCCTGCAGCATTATTTCAAAATGGTTGTTGTGCTTGGCGGAGTCGCCTTTATTGCGCTGATGGTTTCGTATTTCCTGCCGCTGCTTACTTTGCCGGCTTTCGTGCTCGGGCTCATCGGCAGCGCGGGGTTGTATGTCCTGAAACCGACGTTGTTTGAACAGGCGCTTGCCCTGTTCGTGGCCATCAGCGGCCCGACGGTAGCGATGATCCTTGCGGTCCGCAAGCTCAATGCGCTGAATAACGCCGATTCGCAGCTGTCTACAGGACGCCGTATCGCGCATGCGATCGTCCTGTTCATCAAAACATCCATTATTTCAATGGCGGCGATTCCGTTTGTCATTGCGCTGCTTAACAATATCACGTACAGCTTGGTGCTGAACCAGTTCCGCGGCGTAAGCCTGCTGCATGCGGCGCCGATTCTGCTGATCGCGGTGTTCGTCATTTTGTACCGGGGCGGAAAGCCGTTCCAGCAGATCGGCAAGCTCTTCAGAACGCCGATTACGCTGCTGTGGGTGGTCGCGGGCGTTCTGATCGCCGGCGTCGGCATGTATTATTTGAGCAGAACGGGCAACGGAGGCAAGGTCAGCTCCATCGAGATGGTGATCCGTCCGTTCCTGGAAAATACGTTCCATGTGCGTCCGCGGAATAAGGAAATCTTCGCGGGACATCCGCTGTTCCTGCTTGGAATATTCCTGTCCATCAGATACCGGAATGCCGTTTATCTTATGATCGTCGCCGTCATGGGACAGTTGTCCATGGTCGATACGTTTGCCCATATTCATTCGCCGATGAAAATTTCGCTTGCCCGTGACCTGTTGGGTATGGGAATCGGATTGATCCTCGGACTGATCGCTATCTTGGTATGGCAAATCGCGGAAGGATGTTGGAAAAAATGGTCACCTCGCCTCAGAAAACAATAGTCATCTCGGGTTATTACGGCTTTAAAAACAGCGGCGACGAGGCCGTGCTGCAATCCATCCTGACGGCGCTGGAAGAGCAGGGAAAGCAGGCGGGGGTCAAAATCAACCCCGTCGTGCTTTCGATCGATCCGGAGTGGACGTCGTCGACGTATGGCGTGCAGGCGGTGCACCGGATGAAGCTGGGCGAAGTGAGAAACGCCCTAAAGAACAGCAGCGGCTTGATCAGCGGGGGCGGCAGCCTGCTGCAGGACGCCACCGGAACCAAAACCATTCCGTATTACCTGGGAGTCATCAAACTGGCGCAATGGCTGAACAAGCCGGTGTTCATTTACTCCCAGGGGGTCGGTCCGGTGAACCGGAAACTGTTTTATCCTCTCATCAAAGGTACGTTTAAAAAATGCGAATACATTTCCGTGCGCGACGATCAATCCGCAGAGCTGCTGCAAAGCATGGGCCTTGAAAGGGGGCGTATTCAGGTCGTTCCCGATCCCGTGATGGGATTAACGCCCGAAGCGGAAGGTCCGGGGCCTGTCGGTTCAACTGAAGATCCACAGCTGCCGGTCATCGGCATTTCGGTCCGCTACTGGGATGAGCAGCGCCGGGAACTGCGCGGGATCGCCGAAGGGCTTCGGATGCTTTGCGGGAAACAGCCTGTCCATCTGCGGTTCCTTCCGTTCCATTTTCCGGGCGACGAGAAGGCTTCGCAGGAAATTATCCAGCAGCTGGGGGACATCGCTTCCGGCGGCAGCAAAATTTCGGTATGCCGGGAGGCGGTTCATCCGCGGCAAATGTTGGCTGAAGTGGGGCGCTGCGATCTTGTGATCGGCATGCGTCTTCACAGTTTGATTTATGCCGCGAACCGGCTTGTGCCTCTGATCGGCATTTCGTACGATCCGAAAATCGACCATTTTTTGAAAAGGCTCGATATTTCGCCGATCGGAACAAGCCGTTCGCTCAATCCGGCCAAGCTTGCGTCGGAAATGTCCCGCCTGCTGTCCGACCCGCAAGGTTGGAAGGATCAGGCCAAACCGCGCGTCGACGGATTGAAGCGGGAAGCGCAGGAGCCTGCGCGGCATATCATCGATTTTTTGAGCAGTAAAGGATAAGGGGATTAGACCGTGAACCAATTCGAACAGATACCTACGGTGTCCATCTACGGTTTGCAGATTTGCAGATGGGGGATGGAGGATACCGTCAAGTATTTAACCCATATGTTGCAATCGGAAGAACGCAGGCCTGTCCAGATCATTACCGCCAATCCGATTATGGTGATGAAGGCGCTGGAAGAACCGGACTACATGCAGGTGATGAAGAACGCCGAGCTGTTGGTTCCGGACGGGACCGGCGTCGTCTGGGCGGCCGCCAAAACGGGGATGCCTGTTCAGGAGCGCGTGCCCGGTTTCGACCTGTTACATGAATTGCTGAGGGTCGGAGAAGACTACCATTGGAAGGTATATTTGCTTGGCTCGACGCCGGACGTGATTCAGGCTACCGCGGAGAGGTTACATTTGCAATATCCCGGCGTCGAAATCGCCGGATACCGCGACGGATTTTTCAAGGCGGATCAGGATGCGGAAGTGATCGCCGAAATCCGCAAAGCGGCTCCGGATCTGCTTTTCGTGGCACGGGGGGCGGATACGCAGGAACCTTGGATTGCCCGGTATAAGGAGCAGCTTGGCGTGCCGCTGATGATGGGCGTCGGCGGAAGTTTCGACGTCATTTCAGGCAAGTCCAAACGGGCGCCGAAGCTGTTCCAAAAACTGCGCCTCGAATGGTTCTACCGGCTGCTGCGGGAGCCGACGCGGGCTGCGAGAATGCTTGCGCTGCCGAAATTCGCCTTAAAAGTGATGCGGGATAAAGAAAACGTGACAAAACCCAGATAAAAGATTGAAATGAGCTGCAAAAACCCGATTTTTTGCTAAAAAACAGGATTGGTTTTATTTTTTTGATGAGAGTATAATTCAATCCGGTAATGAAAATGGGGGTTGAACGTACACATGTTAATGATAGCCATCATCGGATGTATCGTGTCATTGGCTTTGGCACTGCTGTTAACGCCGCTGGTGAAAAAATTTGCGATTAAGATCGGCGCCGTCGATGTTCCGAACGCCCGAAAAGTGCATACGAAAATCATGCCCCGGCTTGGCGGATTGGCGATATTTTTGGCATTTATGCTGTCCATGTTTGCCGTCCTTCCATTTGTCGCAGATCACTTTTCCACTCGGGATGCGAATTTTATTAAAGCCTTCTTGACGGGGGGCTCGCTGATTGTCCTGATCGGTGCTTTGGATGACCGGTTTGAGCTGTCGGCGAAGGTAAAGCTGCTTGGACAAATCGTCGCCGCGTGTATCGTCGTTTTCGGATTCGGCATCACCGTCGATTTTGTGAATATACCATTTAACAATTCCTATTCGTCGCTCGAAAGCTGGATTGCCATCCCGCTTACGATTTTCTGGATCGTCGGCGTCACGAACGCCATCAACCTGATCGACGGTCTGGACGGGTTGGCTGCAGGGGTTTCGGGCATTGCGATCGGGACGATCCTGGTCATGTCCCTGCTGATGGGCAACCTGACGGTTGCGCTGCTGTGCCTGCTGCTGCTTGGAGCTGTGGTCGGATTCCTGTTCTTTAACTTCCACCCGGCACAGATCTTTATGGGGGATACGGGCTCGTTGTTCCTTGGCTTCTGCCTGGCGATGTTGTCCATGCTCGGATTTAAGCAAATCGCGATCGTTTCGTTTATTACACCGCTTATCATCATCGGCGTGCCGTTGTCGGATACGTTTTTCGCCATCGTGCGTCGCTGGATCCAGAAGAAACCGATTTTCGCTCCGGACAAGGGTCACCTGCATCATTGCTTGCGGGAAATTGGCTTCAGCCACCGCCAGTCTGTCCTCATCGTATACGGCATCGCCGCCTTTTTCGGCGTCCTGGCTGTCATTCAGTCCTCCGCCGCGATGTATGAAGCGAATTGGGTCACCTTCGTCGTTATCTGCGTGATGATGTTTTTTATGCAAATCGGCGCCGAGGTCATCGGCCTTGTCGGCAAGACGAAACGTCCAATTCTGGATTTGGTTGCAAGGCTTAGGATGAAGGCAAGCGCGGAACGAGGTTCGAAGTGAAGTTTTAAGGACATGGATTCATGCCATTATATTTAATTTATATGGAGAACGCTGCACTGAGGTGAGGCGTTTTTTTATTGCTTTTTGACGGACGGGTGCGGCCATGAATAAAGCGATCAAGTTGGATGCTCTTGAGGAAAGGTTTTTTTATTGTTAGCTTTTTCTAAATTATCGATAGATTGGTGCCGATAAATTAGATAAATGCATAAACAGGAGGGAAATGATTTTGAAGAGGATCCTATCTGTATTTTTGACGGTAGCCCTGGTCATAGGTTTGTTGCCGGCTTCCTTTGCGAGTAAGGCAAGCGCAGCGCAAGCGGGCACCTTTTTTATTTTTCCGAACGAACAGTATGACGCCAACTCGGCGCGCCTTGTTAATGAAGACCGCGTCAGCTTGACGGGTACGCTGAACGGAGTCAATGACAAGCAAATCTCCTACAGCGTATACCAATTGACGAAGAAGGCGGACGGAACGACTTCCATCGTCAACTCAAACGAAGGACAGACCGGCAACATCATCGTCAACAACGGCAAAATCACGGTGTCCAACATTAAGCTGTTTTCCGGATTGAACCGGATTACGTTTAAAGGATTGCAGGGGACGACGCAGGTCGAAGATTCGATCTATGTCGAGTACCGCAACGGCCCGACGATTTATGACCTGAAAGCCAATTTGGTGGACGGCAGCCAAGCCGTGGAATTGAAAGAAGACAGCCCGGCCGTATTGACGGCTTCCGCGGGAAGCCCCGCGTATGGCAAGACCAAAACGGACATCAGCATCTCCGGTTATGCGCCAAGCGCAGAAAAGGTAACGGTCGAGGTCAACGGACGCAGCTGGACGTATTCGGTTTCGAGCTACAACAACTATAAGTTTTTTGCTTCGCCGATCAATGTTAACAGCGGAAGCAACATCGTCAAAATCAAAGTGTTGAACCAAAACCAAACGCTGGAAACCAGCCGTGAAATTACGTTTTATAACGGGAAGGTTACCTTTTTCGACGTAAAAGCGACGAACGGAACCGATGTATCGCCGGACCTGTCGTCTTTCCCTAACTTCAATGTAAGCAGCACGGCGATTACCGTCAAAGGTAAAGCGATCATCCCGATCAAAAACGGCCAATTGCCGGACGCGACAGCCCTGTCGACCTATCTGGGTTATGCTTTTGCGAACGGGGCATCCGGCAGCGGAACGGCGCCTGTAACCGTGCTGGAAAGCTCCAACGATTACATGTTGGTCGAGTTCTCGGGCGTGGCTCCTGCTTCGGCGCAGTTTGACAGCCTGATCAACATTACGCTGACCGCGGCGGACGGAACTACCGGCACCGGCGTCACCTCGACCGTAGGTCTGACATTGCGGGATAAAAATAAGCCGTTTATTCAAGAAGTCAATTATTTGTCCGGATACAGCAGCGGAATGAGCACGTCGCAATTATTGAACCTTTCGGGCACGCCGCTGAGCGGCGCGAACATCTTCTCCTTGCCGATCGCTATGGAAGTATTGGTCGCCAACGGGGCAAGCGTCAGTAACATTACAATTACAGGGATCACGGACGCCAAAGGCAATGCTCTGTCGCCTTTCACGCAGCCCGTGGTACTGGCTTCCGAAAGAGTCGTTAAAAACGTTAACGGAAATCAAGTTGAACTGCAGCGCATCATCATCAAGGTAGACAAACTTCCGGCAGCCGGCTATCAGAAGATTACCTTCCAAGCCAACAACGTTGCAGGCTCGGAGCTCACCGTTCCGGTGACCTTGCTGTACGGTCCATACGTTCAATTTACTTCGCTGTATGACGACATGAAAATCGAAATGGACACGAATAATCCGAACTTGAAAGACAACGTCATGAAAGACGTGGATTATTTTAAAGGACAACTGATGAATGTCGCAAACGACACCGAGATCAAATACAGCGGCAAGGATCAGACGATCTTTTTGTATATCAACAATACGCTCGTGAGTCTTGAACCCACGGATCCGAACGACCCTTCGAAGTTCAAAATCGCCTCGGCGGACGAAAACAAAGCTTACACAGCATTGTTCCCGGGCAACAATATCATTAAATTCGTGTTCAAGTCTCCGAAAAATTCGTATGAAAAATCGATCAATATCAGCTACGTGCCTTTGAACGTGCCTGTCATTCCGGTGCCAAATTCGGTAGGGGTATTCCCGTACAGCATCGACAACAACGATCCGGTTCCGGATCCGAAAGACAAAAAGTTCGAACAATCGGGCTCCGTGTACACGACATCCGAGAAAAAAATGAACGTGTACGGAACGTTTGATTTTATCGACTTGGGTCAAACCAAAAGCGCGGTAGAAAGCAAACTGTTAACAAATGCAACCAGCAATTCCAAATACATGATTAAAATCTCGACGCCTACGACCGACGGCAAAACCCAGGAATACACATGGTCCATGGATCAAAGATTTTACGCATTAAAGAGCCCTGGCGATGTATTTAACAGCTCAAACGGCAATACCAACCCGAATCTGAACGTTTATTATGACTATGAAACCCAAACATTCAGCTTTAAGCTTTTGAATCAAACTTTGCCGCTAAACGGCAGTCCGATCGTGTATAACATTACGGTTTACAACAGCGGGGAAGGCGGTCCTACGGCAACCTATCGCCTTGAAGTAACCTACAAAACGGCGCCGTTCCAGATCATTCGTCCGCTTGAAGGAAGAAGACTGGTGAATCAGAACTATGTTGAGGTCATCGTATCTTCCGACAATGCCTCGAAAGTGATGATCGGCAAACAGGAAGCGACGAAATTCGCTTTTGACGCCGACTATGATCCATCCAACGGCATCGATTATCCGAACGCTTACAAGGCGATCGTGAAAGATCTCAAACCAAACAAGGACAACAAGATCGACATCACGGTTTTTGTCGGAAAAGACCAGCTGAAAGACTATATTACCGTAAAATACGTGCCTACGAGCATTCCGGGCGCGCAGTATTTGGAAACGATGAAAAACTCCCACAAGGTTTTTGACGGCAACCTGTCGTTGACCTTTCCAAAAGGCACAAGCCTGATCCGGAGAGACTACAACGTGGCCGATCAGTTCAAAAACCAAGTGTTCTCCGGGCATGACGTTTTGTTCGCCATTGCCAACAGCGATGACGGGGTCGTCGACAGACGCGAATTTGAAGTGCCTGTAGCCAACTTTGACAATGAAATCGCGCTTGGCAAGCAGCTTTTCATCGGCAACTTCCAGCAGCGGTTCGTCAAATCAAGCCCGGTATTCTGGATTGACCCGGGCACGGCCGACGATATCAACACGGATAAGGTGTACGACCCGGTTACACACGGTTCCGACCCTTATCAGCTTCCAGGTTCGGATGTGAGAAGCTTCTATAATAGAGAAAGCATGAACGAGCTGATACCGTCCAAACGCGGTACGCTGACGCTGAACTATGACGCCAACATTTCGCAGGATGCAGGCCGACTGGTCACGGTGTTCCGTTTTGATCCGGAGCTGCAAAAATGGGAAAACATCGGCGGCGTCGTCGATGCGAAAAAACATACGATTAAAGTGCCGTTTGACCGTTTCGGATATTATGTCGTAGCCAAATTGGGATATTCCTACAACGACGTGGTTCAGCATCCGTACGGCAGAGATTTCATCGAAACCATCTATGCCAAAGGCGTCATGAATGCATTCGATCCGTCGGAACGCTTCGGTACGGACTTGTACATTTCCCGGGCTGAATTCGTGCGCGCGATCATTAGGGCGCTGGAAATTCCTTTGAACTATCAGGGGCCTAAACACTTCTCCGATATTCCAAGCTCGCTCACCAGCATTAACGTCGATGGACTATGGGATTTCAGATACATCGAGACGGCGGCGCGGGAAGGCATTACGAGAGGGGCCCAGCCGCAGTTCTTCGACGCGGAAAGCGCCATTACCCGCCAGGACGCTTCGGTGATGATCGCCAAGGCGCTGAACCTGAAGCTGGAGACCGACCGCGCCAAAATTACGAAGGACCTGCAGAAATATTTTAAAGACTACGCAAGCATCGACTACTATGCGCAGCCTTCGGTGTTGGCGATCGCCAAAAAAGGCTTCATTCAAGGTTCGCCTGTCGACGCGGCGGATCCGAAACGGGGTTACATGTTCAACCCTACCGCCAATATGCTCCGCGGCGACGCGGCCATCATCATGGGCAAGGTCATGGCTGACCTCAAAAAACTGCCTAAAATGTAAGCATAAACAAGCAACGGGAGCCGGAATTTCCGGCTCCCATATCTTTTTCCAATTACATATCTTTGTAATTTGTCGATGTTTAGGATACAATGACGTAGAAATACAATTTACTATTTAAAGGGTGAAGGCTATCTTATGAAACCGATCTATTCCAAAGCTCAGTTGGACTATATGAAAGCAAAAACCAAATTTGAGAACAAGGCCAGCACATTGGAGAAGAAAATTGAGATGACTCGCAAAACGAGAGAAGTTACTCAAGAAGTTATGGAAGGCCTTGTACTGGAAACGGGCTTTCATGATGCCTATAACGAATTGCTGCAGTCCGAAAATGCTCTGATCGAGTGGTCCCATACCACGATCAAGCACGAAAAAACATACCGTGAAAACAAACAGCCGATTGAGCAAATGTACGAGAACCTCAACTCCGATCCGGAGATGCGTGCTCAGATCATTTCTTTGGCCATGAAAATCCGTTAATATTTTGTAACTATTGCACTCGTTTATGGAACATAATGAACGCCGCCAGGCGTTCTTTTTTTATTTTCACGAATGAATTTCCAATTGCCAAAGTCCCCTTCTTTCCACATTTTTCTTGTACAAGCCATGGATGAAGGCATGATTTCCGCCCCTGGGTAACAAATTTGAAATTTTTTTAAAAAAGGTGCAACTTTTTATAACCGCGTGCGTCTAAGATGTAGAGTCAATTACGATGGGCGTATCCAACAATGTCCTGTAGAAGAAATTTGTCTATAAATTAGAAAAATGTTCTTTACGACATCTTGACCCCATTGTATAATACTTAGGTAGGATTAGGAATCTACTCTTTTTTTGTCGTATTCCAAGTTTACCAGTTTCTGTGATTTCGTCACAGACATCATTTATATGTAATTTTGCTCCGACTCGGGAAAGGGGGTGCACGTGACTATGAGTAACAAGAGCTACCCAATTAAAGAAAACTCTATTGTGATGAAAGTTCAAGGAGGAGAACAAAAGGTTATGAAGAAAATTTTGACAGTCGCTTTGTCTACAGCAATGGCATTCTCCATGTTTGCTTCTGTAGCATTCGGTGATTCCGCAGTATCCGTACAAGACAAATACAACTCCCTGGAAGCTAAAGGAATCTTCAACGGCTATCCAGACAAGCAAGCTCACCTGGAAAGAGACATGACTCGCGCTGAGTTCGCGAAAGTCCTGACTAAACTTCTCGGTCTGAAAGAAGTAACTGGCACTCTGTCTTACAAAGACAAAGGCTACGACGCTAAAAACTGGGCTGTTCCTTACATCGAAGCAGTAACTGCTGCCGGCATCATGGAAGGCCAAGACAAAGTAAAACAAATCTTCAACTACAACGGTAAAGTAACTGTTGAAGAAATGGCTACTGCACTGGTTCGTGCACTGAAACTTGAAGTGCCTGCCAACGCTGAGAACAGCGCGTCCACTTGGGCTAAAGGTTATGTTCAAGTAGCAATCGACAAAGGTCTGATCGCTAAGGACATCAACTTCCAAGCTAACGCTACTCGCGAACAGCTGGTTACCGCTGCTTACCAAGCAGACCAAATCATCAACCTTTCCGTAAAGGAATACAAAATCGCTGAAAACGGCAAAGACATTGAGTTCACTTTGACTTCCGGCGAAGTTGTAAAAGTAACTTTGGAAAAAGCCCTCGAGCCTAACAAAGAAACTGAAGTGAAATTCAAAACATCTGCTGGCCAAGAAATCACTGCAAAAGTGACTTGGGTTGTAACAGCCGCTCAAAAAATCGTTTCTGCTTCCGGTACAAACTACAAAGAAGTAGTAATCAATTTTGATGGCGAGCTTGACCAACAAACAGCTGAAAATGCAGACAACTACAAAGTTGCTGAATTTACAAAACTTGAGTCCGCTACTTTGTCTTCCGACAAGAAGAGCGTAACTCTGTTGCTGCAAGAAGACAGCAAATTGTCTTCGCAAAAAACTTACAACCTGAAAGTTAACGGCGTCAAAAATGCTGGCGGCACTAAGACTTTCAATGAAACAGTTCAATTCTCTGCAGTAGATACTCAGCTTCCTCAAGTTAAAGAAGCTAAAGC
Organism: Paenibacillus sp. USDA918EY; assembly: GCF_009870825.1. Classification (GTDB taxonomy): domain Bacteria; phylum Bacillota; class Bacilli; order Paenibacillales; family Paenibacillaceae; genus Paenibacillus_AQ; species Paenibacillus_AQ albilobatus. Next base: position 32,421 of record NZ_WTWY01000013.1, read on the forward strand.
TTTGGGAACAAAAGCGTTCAAAGTTGTATTCTCTGAGCCAGTAACGCAAACCACTGCAAGAAACTTGGCTAACTACAAAGTTGACGGCAAAAACATTTCCGGACATGTAGATTATACTTATCCGAACATTGCCTTCATCACTACTGATCTGAGTGTTGGTAAACACACTTTGACAGTGCAAGATGTTCAAGATTATGCAAACTTCAAAGTAGCTCCGGTTGAGACGGATCTGACGGTTGCTGAAGATACGGCTGCACCAGAAGTTGAATCCGTAAAAGCAACGGACCTTACTAAAGTTGAAATTACTTTCAATGAATCCGTAAAATCGATCAGCAAAGTATATCATACTTCCAGCAGCAAAAATGCTGATTACAAAATTAAAGACAACAAGCTCATTTTGACTTTCGACAAAGATAAGCAATTGAGCTTGGGTGAAAACACGATCTATGTTGATGGTGTAACTGACTACAGCGGTAACTCTGCTAACCGTCAAATTAAAGTAACGCCTCAATTGGATACAACTCGTCCGACTGTAGCTGGCGTAACTAGCGAAGTTGATGGCGATGTTACGAAAATCACTGTTGAATTCTCTAAAGATGTAAATGCTACTGACATCGCTAACAGAGAAAACTTCACGCTGAAAAAAGAAAATGGAGACATTTTCACTGGTAAAGGCTTTGATACTAAAGGCCATCCAGTAAATGAACCTAAATTCGCAGTAAGCAAGTACAACAATGAAAAACTGAAAAACAAAGTTGTTCTGACAACAATCGGTAAATTGCCTTCTGGCAAATACACCCTTGAAGTTGCAGGTGTTCGTGATAACACGGCAATTGGAAACACTATTGTTCCTCAAAGCGTAAGCTTTACTGCAACTGAAGCAGGTAACATTGAGCTTAACTCTGCTTGGTATACGGTTGACGAGGACAACAACTACGTTGTAAATGTTCAGTTTAATAAACCTGTCGTAACTACTGGTAGCGGAAGTGCTCTGGATGTAAACAAATACAACTATGTTGTTGGATCAACTTACTATCCATTCCCATCCACATCGACTGAAATTAAACTTTACAGCTCTAACACTGTACAACTGACTGTGCCTAGAAAAGATGTTAAAGTTAATTTCGACGCAGGAAATGTTAGCATCCGTGCAACTAACATTTCTGATGCTGATGGAAACTTTGTATCTGACAAAACAGTTAGTTTGAAAGATCGCAAATCTTCGAATATTGCTGTCGACAAAGATAGTGTTAAAGCAACAGCCAAAAACAAAATCGTTGCTGACTTTAAAGGTGAGTTGACTCGTCTGTTCGCTTCCGATTTTGAATTTACAGTAGGAGGCAAAACGTATAATTCTAGCGACTTCTCTGCCAATATTGTAAATGCATCTGCTGGAAAAACATCGGTTGAATTTAAGTTCTACAACGACGTAATTCCTGCTGAGTCCGGTGTTGTGCTTAAAACTGTCGCACAAAATGATATTAGATCCGTTGATGGTTATGGCCGTTACCTTGAAGAAATTCCAACTACACCTGTAGCCGATAAGATCGCTCCAGTGTTGGATAAAGAAGCAAATGACAAAAATCCTTTGAGCAGTGTTATTAAGACTAACACTGTAAATGGAGTTACTTACTACGAAGCTGAACTTACATTTGTTGAAAATGTAAAAGTATACTTCACAACTTCCGCATTTAAAGTTGCAGTAAATGGTAATCCTACAGATACTGTTAATGCACGTACGGAAGGAAAGAAATTGTATGTTCAGTTTAAGTCTTCTGACATCAAGTCTGTAAACGACATCCTCAACCTTGAAGTTTACCTTGAAGGTAACGCAAATGGTAAGTTTGTAACGGACGAAGCAGGAAATGCTGCAGAAGATTTCCAAACTTCTGTAAGACGTTAATAATATCTTCTTAAGAAAGAGGGGCTAATGAGAATATCTCATTAGTCCCTTTTTTGCATAATAATTCTAAGGAGGTCCAAATGAAAAAAGTCTTTATTATACCGACCGTTGTTGTCACAACGTTGGCTGGCATCGCCCTCGGCTCCATCTTCAACATCACAGCTCAAGGCGCTAGCTCTGTAGGTCAACCTGGCACAGCTGACGACCCTGTTGTCACTAAAAGCTACGTAGATCAACAAATCCAAAAAGCGTTAGGTGGTGGCGGAAACACAACAACTACGCCGCCAACCAATCCAACCACACCAACGACACCACCAACCAATCCTACAACGCCACCTGCCACGGATAAGCCATCCGGTGGCAAGGATGAAACAACGATCGTTGAAAATACGGTGTCGGTTGTTACGCTGAAGCCAGGCGAAAAGCTGATTGCCAAAGCCGGTACTGAATTTATTATTCGCAGCGGCAAGGGCGTGGTATACAGTGAAGATGCCAACGGCGTAGCCGACCTTACGGATGGAAAAGATATTGCTAATGGACAAGCCGTAGGCAATAACCACTTGCTTTCTTTTCCAAGAAATGGGCGAGGCATTATGGTGCAAGATGGTAATAAATACAATTTGATTGTCATGGTGCGCGGTGGATATTCGATTCAATAATTAAAGATGAGTCACTTTTATAACCTTATTTTTGCCATAAGTAACAATGATTTATACGTCTAACGCCATGCATTTTACAGATACTAATCCTGCAGTACATCTATGCAGGAGGTGCATTTTTAATGGCTAGATCAAATAATCGAAATCGTAAAATCGTTCCTGAATCCGGGCATGCATTAAATCAGATGAAATATGAAATTGCTGCCGAATTGGGGTTGAGCTCGGCATACGGATCGTCCGGCGGCTCGGCAGATACGGAATTTGCCGGTGAGCTGGGGGCAGTTGGTGGGTTTGTAGGCGGAGGCACTTACGCCGGCCATTTGACTTCCCGTCAAAATGGATCCGTAGGCGGTGAAATGACCAAGCGGTTGGTTCGCCAAGCTCAGCAAAGCTTGTTGTAATTTCGAACCTTCGTTGTATTTGAATGTATTAAGGCATAGTGTATTCAGTACTCTTATCTACATTTAAAGCAATACAAATCCCATATTAAGGGTCCCTTGGTCCCGAGAAGGAACTTTTTTTGCAAATAGAGGATTGCTTCTCCTTTCGTTGACATAGGTTGACAAATGCGTTAATATGACCATTGAGGATTGTCATGCAGCCTTTTCCTGCTTGGGAAAAGGTTCATTTTTTGTATAGGACATACTTATCGCCGCTTGCTTGGCGGCATCGTTGTAGAGAAAGTACGTCGAAGACGTTTTTCTTTAGATATAAGAAAATGTGGCCTTTGGTACTTCATGATCTTATATTGCAAGAAAAACTCCGATAAAATGCGGTTTGTTTTCCGTGAAAGTACGTCGGTTGACGTTTTTCTTAATATTTTATCCTTAGGAGGTTGAACCTATGTCTGTTAAAGGACGTCATCTGTTTACTTCAGAGTCCGTTACGGAAGGACATCCGGACAAGATTTGCGACCAAATCTCCGATGCGGTGCTTGATGCATTTCTGGAAAATGATCCTAACGCTCGCGTAGCTTGCGAAGTTTCGGTTGCGACGGGCCTCGTGCTTGTTATTGGTGAAATCAGTACCAAATCCGAGTATGTAGATATCCCAGCTATTGTTAGAAATACGGTTAAGGAAATCGGTTATACTCGCGCCAAATACGGCTTTGACTACAATACGATGGCTGTTTTGACGTCGCTGAATGAACAGTCGGCCGATATCGCCCAAGGCGTTAACGCTGCCCTTGAAAACCGCGATCCGGCTCAAGTGGACAAGGAAACGGAAAACATCGGGGCAGGCGACCAAGGTTTGATGTTTGGTTTTGCAACGAACGAAACGCCTGAACTTATGCCGCTTCCGATCGCATTGTCCCACCGTATTGCACGCCGTCTGTCCGAAGTTCGCAAAAACGGAACACTTGAGTACCTCCGTCCGGACGGTAAAACGCAAGTGACGATCGAGTATCTCGACGGCAAACCGGTACGCGTGGACACGATCGTTGTATCGACGCAGCATTCTGAGGATGTAACGCTTGAGCAAATTCAAGCGGATATTAAGGAAAAGGTTATACTTCCAGTTGTACCGGCCGAATTGCTGGATAAACAAACGAAATATTTCATTAACCCAACCGGACGTTTCGTTATTGGCGGCCCTCAAGGGGATGCCGGGCTGACAGGCCGTAAAATCATCGTCGATACTTACGGCGGTTACGCACGCCATGGCGGCGGCGCGTTCTCCGGTAAGGATCCGACGAAGGTAGACCGTTCCGCGGCGTATGCAGCTCGTTATGTGGCGAAAAACATCGTGGCAGCCGGACTCGCCGACAAATGCGAAATCCAGCTTGCTTACGCGATTGGCGTTGCTACTCCGGTGTCCATCAACGTCGATACGTATGGCACAGGCAAAGTAAGCGACGAGAAACTGGTAGAACTGATCCGGGGCAACTTCGATCTTCGTCCTGCGGGCATTATCCGCATGCTGGATCTGCGTCGCCCAATCTATAAGCAAACCGCTGCTTACGGTCATTTTGGCCGGACGGATGTGGATCTTCCTTGGGAACGCGTAGATAAAGTGGAAGAGCTGAAAGCGCAAGCGGGTCTATAAGCTTTATCCCTTATTCGTTTATAATTCTTTGAGGTCCCCGCATGACAATGAATCGTACCGAAGTAAGTTCTCACTTTGCGGGAGATGCTCATCAAATAAAAACCTCAGTTCGGCTTCACGCCGGCTGAGGTTTTTTGTCGTAGAAAAACCTTCCGGCCAAAGTCCTAAACTTCATCTCTTTTTTAACCGAAAAAGAAGTATAGGTGTGTGTTTTGTGACGGGCTCATAAAACATGTCAGGAGAACACGACGCCCGGGAAAGGAAGGATGAGACGAATGAGAAAAAGGCTGTCACTACTGTTGGCCTTCATCTTAACGATCGAGGTGATCTATGGGGGGCTTGGCGCTAACGCTGCCGTTTCTACCCAAGATTTAACCCCGAAGATTTCGGTCGCTCCGAATGCGTGCAGTACGGAAGGAGTTGGCCTGACGCCGATCTTCAATTTGGATTTTAATCAACCCATGAAATTAGTCGTACTCAGCGGTGGGATAACCCGAGTTTATTTACAGGATCTTACCGATCCGAAGGGAAGCATGGATAGTCTCCCTGTTCAAGAAGATCCGGCCCAACAAACGCATTTTGAGGTGAGATTCGACAATCAGAAGCGACTGCAATATGGCCATAATTATGCATTAAAGATGAGTGCGGAGGCTTTTCAGACGGCCGATGGACAAAATACGCCTTCAGAAGAGTTCGCCTATCCATTTAGTACGGTCAAAAAAGCAGTGCAGTCTTACGAGCCGGCATCAAATGCAACCGGAATCAATCCTGTACAACTGAAGCTCAAAATGAAATTCAACGAAGACATGGCCGCCGGTACGGGTTCTATTCAAGTCATCAAACAATCGGATAATGCTATCGTAGAGACGATTCCGGCTGCCGGCAACCAGGTGAGCGTCAACGGCTGCGAGGTTGTCATTTCATTGAATCAAACGCTTGCGAGCGATACGACTTACTGGGTAAAAATAGACCCGAATGCTTTCACAACCAAAACGGGACTTCCGTTTGAAGGCATAAACAGCCCTGGCGAATGGTCTTTCAAGACACAAGCGAAGACGGCCATCGCAAGTACATATCCGCGCAACAATGACGTGAACATTCCGGCAGCAACGAAATTTACGATAAACTATAACTTTCCGGTTATAGCGGGTACCGGTGCCATCGAGCTTCGACGTACGAACGGAGCTTTGATCAAATCCACTTCGGCCAATGATACCTCTATTGTAACGGGAAGCGGCACTTCCCAGATTACGATTGACCTGAGCAGTTACATAACAGGCAACTCGGGGTATTACGTGACGGTCGCCGACGATGCTTTTACCGATCAGCAGGGCAACGCCGTCCAAGGGATTACGTCTTCGAATGGCTGGAAATTCACGACGGCTGTCGACAATTCCTCGGTTCTGACCATCACCAACTTCAGTCCATATCATCAAAGTACGGGCGTTGCCATCGATTCCGATTTGTACTTCACTTTTAACCGGGAAGTGGTACGGGGAACAGGCGAAGTATCGGTGCGCAAGTCCAGCAGCGGCAAGGAAGTGCCGGTCAATGTCAGCGTAAACGGCCGCGAAGTGCGGGTTCGGCTTCAGTCCGGTTATACATTCGATTATGATTCGACGTATTACGTCACGATCGGTAAAAACGCTTTTTACGATGCGCAAAACTACAACAACCAATACGGGGGATTAACATCGAGTTGGACGTTCCAGACGCCGGTAACCGACAAACAGCCTCCGGTGCTTCAAAGCAGCGAAATGTACAACAACACGACGATCCGGCTGACCTATAACAAACAACTGTATTCGGATACATGGCTGCAAACAAGCAGCTTCTCCGTGACGGTCAACGACGAGGTCCGAAAAATCAGCAATGTTTCCACGTCTGGAAATAGCGTCTATATTTCGCTGGAAACCGGCGTGGCCGTCGGCCAAAACGTCAAAGTAAGCTATAGCGGTGGTTCGCGTCCGATTCAGGATCTTTACAAAAATCAGGCGGCAACCTTTTCGGCGCGGGATGTGGTCAACGGCATGGACACGGCCCTGCCCAAACCTTCAAGCGGTAATGTGTCGTACAGCAATGTGACCTTATATTTCAATCAGTCGCTTAAATCAGTTTCTTCGTTTGCTTACGAGCAGTTCACGGTAAAAGCGGATGACACCACGGTAGACATCAAATCGATCAGCCAAAGCGGGCAAACGGTTTATTTGACGCTAAGCAGCCCCGTTTCGGACGGTCAGGTGGTAAAAATAAGCTATAAGCCGGGCAACTATCCTCTGCAGGACAGCCGGGGGCAAAACATTAGCGCCTTTACCGACTTTTTCGTCCGCAACTATCAGGATACCAAACCGCCGGTGTTCCAAAAGGCCGAAGCCTTGGACAAAAAAGTGACCATGACGTACAACGAACCGTTAAGCACGAGCAATATACCGATGAAAAGCCAATTTTCGGTTCTGGTGAATGGGGTTCCGAATTACGTGAGCGCCGTGGAAATTAAAAACAATCAGGTTATTTTGACGCTTGCGACGGCAATAAACAAGCTTTCCAAAGTTACGGTTTCCTACGTTCCGGGTACGAGCCGCCTGACCGACCTTAATGGCAACTCCGCAGGTTACGTCAATCTGGAGCCTGTCAAAATCGTTGAAAGCGGCGCGACGAGCGAAGTCAAATCAGTAACGGTGCAGGGGGATATCCTGCAAATTACGTACAATAGAACCCTTTCCCAGTCCAACGTTTCCTCCGGGCTTTTCCAGGTATACGTGGACGGGTTGATCCGCGGCGTGCTCCAAGCGTTTGTCAGCGGCGATACCGTGTCCCTGAAGTTGAGCAGTCCGGTAAGCAGCGGCCAAAGGGTTGAAGTAACGTATCTGACCGGGGCTAACGGCATTATAGACAGTTCGGGCAACCGATTGTCGCCATTCGACAAATTGGTGGCGGGAGAAAACACAGGGGACAAGTCGGACGTCAATCGTCCGGACTATTTGTCGCTGACCGATTTGAAGGATTTCGGTATTTCGGTATTCGTGTTAAACGATCAGGCCGCGATTCCTTCGGCGAATATCCAATCCCGGAACAATCAAATGATCAAGCATCTCGTCGTGGATTCGGAAAAGCTTAAAACGACGTACGAGTATATCGTAAACAGCAAATCCATCAGGCATTTGACGTTGATCGACGCTCAGTCGGGATCAAACGGCGTTTCCGCAAGCATTCCGTTAAGCGCTCTGGAGAGCATTTATTCGAAGGATAAAAATGCGGCGATCGCCGTAAAAGCGGGCGAAGCGATGATAGTTCTGCAGCTGAGCAAGCTCAACATGAACGAAATTGCACGGAGCTTGAACACTTCATCTTCGAACGTTACTTTAAACATCGCGGCCGAAAAACTCACGGGAGACGCAGCCGCCTTCACGAACGGCAAAATAAGCGCATCCGCCATTACCAAAATGACCGAGCCATTCGACTTTTATATAACGGCGGTCAGCAACAGCGCTTCCGCTTACTCGGTGGAGGTGCAGGTCGACAGTCAATATTGGATCGCGAGCTCCTTGGCCGCCCTCGTCGATAAAATAAGTCTGTTCCAATGGGATGCGGGCGCGGATAAAATGACCTTTGTTCCTTCTCTCATGGAAAACCAAGGATCGAAAAAAGTTTTCAAGGCGAAAGCGAAAGGAAACCATACGGTCGTCGTTGGCGTTTCGTACAAATATTATAACGACGTCGGCAGCCACTGGGCTTCCAAAGCGATTAACGCATTATCCGGAAAATTGATCGTTGAGGGCAGAACGAGCTCCAAATTCGAGCCGAATCAAATGATTACCCGTGCCGAGTTTGCGGAATACGTTGCCAGAGGATTGGGTCTTTCGGGCGATGTGCAAACCTCCCAGCGCTTTTATGACATCACCAATACGAAGGAAAACGCATTTATAGGAGCTGCGGTAAAAGCAGGAATCATCGTCGGGAACAAAGACGGTTCATTTAAACCGAACAACCCGATTACCCGCGAAGAAATGGCGATCATGATGATGCGGGCCATGAATTACGCCGGATACCAGGCGACGCTCGCCTATACTCCGGAAACGTATTTAAAGAAGTTCGCCGACTATAAACAGATTCAAGCGAAAGATGCCATCGCCAAGCTCCTCAAAGAGGGAATCATTCAAGGCGTAAGCGAAAAAGCGTTCCAGCCGAAAGGCAACGCCACTAGAGCTCAGGCCGCCGTGATGCTTCAACGAATGTTAGAGAAAATAGAATATATGTAAGCTCGTAGCCTGGCGCTCTCTTTTGCAGGGGGCCGGGCTTTTTTTCTCCCATTTCTATCGATTTCGCTAAAAAAAGCGGATTTTTCCGTAACTTTTCAGGTTTAAAACAGTCTATTAAATAGGACAGAGGTTACAGATTAGTAATCTCTTAAACTCATGCGAGTTTTAAATCCAGGGCAACGACGATTGGTGATGGAACTTTTTACTAGCGAATGACGTCAGTATATTATTAGGTTCATTCTTGTTTCCGGGGATGGAACGTGTTTGAAAAGATGGGAGAGTAGCGCTTCATGAAAAGAACCAGAGAGAAAAGCAAAAGCAAGCAGGGGATGGCCGCAAGCAAAAAATGGATGGTCGTATCGCTGGCGGGGCTGCTTTTTATCGCGCCAGTCGTCGGGAGCGGAGTGCCGCTGAACGGACATTCCATTTCATCGATCGCAAGCGCGGCTTCGGCATCGGTCGTCAAGCTGGATGAATCACCGGTCACGTCCGGGGCGATGTTGACGAAATACAAATTTACGACGACCCGCTCCGGGAAGCAGGCGACGGCACTTGCGGACGTCATCCGGGTTGATCTGCAAAACCCTTACGTGAAGATCGACGTCATGAACGGCAAAGCCGGCCAGTTTACGACAAAACAAAGCACCGGCGGCATGGCCAAAGAAAACGGCGCGGTTGCGGCGGTAAACGGAGACTATTTCAACACGACGGCGGATGGCGCGCCGATCGGCGGGCAAGTAACAAACGGCGTGCTTTTGTCGACGCCGTCGGACATTAAAGGGATGTATTCCTTTGCGGTAACAACCGATGGCAAACCGATCATCGACGAGTTTGCTTTCAGCGGGACCGTTACGGCGGAGGATGGCTCCGCTTTCCCGCTCGCGGGCATCAACAAAACCTCGTACAATCCCGAAAGTAGCGGCCAGACGTACAGCCATGTCGACGCCATGTACATTTACACCAGCGCATGGAAATCGACGGAACGTCCGAAAAACAGCGCGACGACGCCGGTTGAGGTGCTGGTGCAAAACGGCGTCATTACCCAAATTTCCGATGTTGGCGGCTTCACGGGCATGTCGGTGCCTCAGGACGGATATATTTTGCGGACGCACGGCAAGGCGGCGGAGTTCGTTAAAAATCATCTGGCCGTCGGTCAGACGCTTAAAACGAGCTACATGCTGAATTCGAAGACGATGGGGCAGTCGGTGGATCCGGCTAATCTGCAGATGATGATCGGCGGGCATACCATTTTGGTGAATAACGGCAAAGCGACGTCTTATTCCCGCGACGTTTCCAGCATCGGCGGATACCGGGCGCGGACGGCTCTCGGTTATTCGAAGGACGAACGTTACGCCTACATTGTAACGGTAGAGAAAAACGACAACAGCTCCGGCATGTCGCTTGGAGAACTGCAATCGTTTATGGTGGATATCGGTGTATGGAAAGGCATGAATCTTGACGGAGGAGGTTCGACGACGCTTGTCAGCCGACCGCTCGGAGATAACGATGCCACGCTGACTTTCAATACAGAATACGGTACGGAGCAGCGCAGCGTTGTAAACGGTCTGGGCGTATTTTCCGAGGCGCCAAAGGGCGAGTTGAAGGGATTGAAGGTCAGCGGCTCATCGGCCATTCTCATCGGTCAGCAGGCGTCGTTTAAATTGAAGGGTTACGATACCTACTACAATCCGGTGGATACTTCCGGCCTTACGCCAACATTGAAATCCAGCAACGGCAATATTAAAGTAAGCGGACAAACCGTTACCGGGGTGAAACCGGGAACCTCGACCATTACCGCCGTCAGCGGCAAAGCAAGCGCAAGCATGGAGGTTAAAGTTCTTGGAGCCGATGATTTGACCGAGCTCAATGCAGGATCCCAGACGGGACAGCTGAAAGCAGGCAGTACGGTGTCCGTGCCGGTTACGGCCGTCACGAAGGACGGGCAGAAGATCGATGTGCCTGAAAGCGCGCTGAAGTGGGAATTCATCGGTTTTAAAGGCAGCGTGCAAAATGGCAAGCTGACCGTTGCATCCGTGGATCCGAACGTCAAAGTCGGATATGCGATCGCCCGTTATAACGGATTCAGCACGGCGGTGATCCTGTCGGCTGCCGGCGAGGACATGTGGGAAAACTTCGAAAATGTCTCCTATCCGGTCCAGTTTACGAGCAACAACCCGCAAGTGAGCGGCACGGCTGCCGTAACGCAAGGAACGGGAGACCGCGCCAAATCCAAGGTTCTGCAGCTGACATACGACATGACGGCGGGAACAGGCAAAATGTACGCATACGCGGAACTGAACGGCACAGCCGGCAAAACGATTGCGGCGCCGGCCACACGGATGTCGATCGATATGATGGGAGATCACAGCCTGAACTGGGCTCGAGCCGAGCTGAAAGACAATAACGGTCAAACCGTCTATGTGGATCTGGCCAAGACGATCGATTGGGACGGCTGGAAAACGCTCGACATCGATTTAAGCGATAAAGGTATTGCTTTCCCTGCCCAACTCAAACGCATTTACGTCGTGAACGTGGAAGAGGGTCAGGACGAACGGGCAAAAACAGGCACGGTCGCATTCGACAACATCCAATTTACGATGCCTTCGCTCTCAAGCGATGCCGGCCTGCCTACCGGAAAAGTCATGATGACGATCGGCCAAAAGTCCTTCACATCGAACGGACAGTCGAAAACGATGGAAGCTGCTCCTGTCATGAAAGGCAGCAGCACCTATATTCCTATCAAATACGTGCTTGATACGTTCGGAGGCCAGGCAACATGGGATGCCGCCAATCAAAGAATCACCGTGACCCGTGGTGGAAAGGTCATGGATTTGACGGTAGGAAACACGGATTTTATCCTAAACGGAAAGCGCAAAGGCGCAAGCGTTGCTCCATATATTAATAGTGGTCGTACTTTAGTCCCACTTCGTCTCGTATCCGAGCAATTAGGATTAAATGTAAAATGGGAACAAAACACGAAGACCGTCACCATCGAATCATGATATGGTATGATATGTATAGAAATGAACTAATGAAAACGGATCACAGGAGTCAGTCCCTTGCGATATATAAGTTACTGTGTACGCCCGGACGGACTCGTAGCTCATTCTATATAGAACTGTAATGGTAAGAAATGGAGTAGAAATACGTGGATTTTCAAGCCGATGCGATAGACCGCGTCATTAAGAACGCCATTCAGGTGATGGAAAACAGCAAGTATCAGATGTTTGAGATTCTGGAGGCGGCCCGGGACGAGCTTGCCTCATTGAATCAGGAGCTGCAATATGTGATGAAGGAAACGATCGAAACGCTGCAAAAGGTGGATCAGCTGGAGCTGAACTACAAGCGTTCGCGCATCCGGCTGACGGAAGTCAGCCGGGACTTCGTCCGCTACAAAGAGGATGACATCAGGCAGGCGTACGAGAAAGCTACGCAGCTGCAGCTCGATGTAATGATTTATCGCGAGAAGGAAATGTACCTGAAGGCAAGACGCGATGAATTGCAAAAAAGAGTCCGAAATGTTGAAAACTCTGTTGAACGTGCTGAATCCATCGGATCACAAATGGGTGTGGTACTGGAGTACTTGTCAGGCGAACTGGGACAGGTGACTCGGATTATCGAAACGGCGAAAAACCGTCAGCTGATCGGTCTGAAAATCATACTGGCTCAGGAAGAGGAACGCAAACGAATTGCCCGCGAAATCCATGACGGCCCGGCACAGCTGCTTGCCAATCTGGTTCTTCGCACGGAAATTGTGGAAAGAATGCTGATGAAGCAGGAATTTAAGATGGTGCAGGACGAAATATTAGATTTGAAGGGACAAGTGCGCTCCAGCCTGGAAGAAATGCGGAAGGTGATATTCAACCTCAGGCCGATGGCCCTTGATGACTTGGGTCTGATCCCGACGCTCCGGAAATACGTACACGATTACGAGGAAAAAACGAAAATCCGTACGATCTTCGAAACGCGGGGCAAAGAACACCGTCTGTCTTCCGCCATGGAAGCGGCCATATACCGCTTGGTGCAGGAAGCTCTCAGCAATGCGGCCAAGCATGCCTACCCTACTTATGTTTTAGTCGAAATTACATACCAGGCCCAGATGGTGAAAATCGTTGTCCAGGATAACGGGCTCGGTTTCAAGGTGGAACTTCTGGAACAGAAGTCCAAGGATCATTTCGGGCTGATCGGGATGCGTGAGAGAGTAGAGCTACTTGAAGGAAGAATGGAACTTGAATCCGCAGAGAACCAGGGTACAAAGATCGTAATCCATATCCCAACGAACGTGGAGAAGGGAAAGGAGTAACAGGATGGAAAACAAGGATTCTGGCAAAACAACCATTAAAGTCCTCTTGGCTGACGATCATCAATTGTTTCGCGAGGGTCTGAAGCGCATTTTGAACATGGAGGATGACATTGAAGTCATCGGAGAATGCGGTGACGGCATTCAAGTATTGGAATTTTGCAACGAAGAAAAACCGGATATCGTGCTCATGGATATCAACATGCCGGTCGAAAACGGCGTAGAGGCAACCGAGAAGCTGCGCGAGCTGTTTCCGGACGTGAAGGTAATCATTCTGTCCATTCATGATGACGAAAGTTATGTATTCGAAACGCTTCGCAAAGGTGCCAATGGCTACCTGTTGAAGGACATGGAGGCGGAGTCGCTGATCAACGCGATTCGTTCGGTACAGGAAGGATATGCCTTTATCCATCCGAAGGTCACCGGCAAATTGATTCAGCAGCTGCGCCGCATGACCTTCCTGAACGAAACGGGGGCCATGGCGGAAAGCGGCGTCCGGGAAGCGGGAGTTAAATTCGTCGCTGGAGAAAATAATCCGTTAACCCGCCGCGAAGCCGAGGTTTTACGTTTGATGGCCGAAGGCAAGAGCAACAAAATGATCGGGGAATATCTCTTCATTAGCGAAAAAACGGTCAAAAACCATGTCAGCAGCATTTTGCAGAAGATGGAAGTCGACGACCGTACGCAGGCCGTTATCAACTCGATCAAATACGGCTGGGTTACGCTTTAATAAAACGATGGGGCTTTGGAACATTTCGTTCCAGCTGCCAATGATTGTGAAAATTTCCACGGGATATAGGCGATGGACGTGACCATATAAAAGGGTGCGGGCTTATGATACGCTTTCATTCACCGACCTGATTCGATTAGCATATATTGTTGGTATCAGGGAGGTGAGTCAGCATGTTGACCTCGTTATTGTCCATCCTTCTGGTGTATGCCGCAGCGGTTGCGGCGGTTCATGCCTATCATGCCTGGCAAAAGCGCCGGGACCGGCGCCACATTCATTATCTGTTGATCACGTCCAACCATGAACGCCAGATCGAATGGTATGTCCGAGCTTTGGGATTGTATGCCTGGGTGACGGGCATCAGAATTCAGCTAACGGTGCTGGATCTCGATTCAGACGATGCGACGCTTGGCATCGTGCGGCGACTTGAGGGGCTTGCGGGCATCGATTTGTCCGTGACGACCGATGATTCGGTCTTGAGCCGTGCTGGCGATTCGGATGCAACCATCATTGATTTGCGAAATCCGCATGAAGCGAGGCAGATTCCTTATGTATAGGACCGCGCCTGCGCATGGCGGCATATGGAGTATTTCGATGTGAAGCACACTTCTTTACGGGAAACCGTTCAGGGGTGTGCTTTTTTGTTTGAATGGGATACGGCGTTCCATGATCTAGACGGTCAAGGTTGCTTAAAAGTTGCCGGTTGGTTGGATGTGGCAAGCCTGATTTTAATAGCGCCTAGCAGAAGCGCTTTTATCTTATGCGAGTACTTTATCCGGCGTAGAGCATGGACAAGCATCATGGTGAAAAGTAACCCACGATGGGAATCTACTTGAAGGAGGTTCTTTTGCGTGCAGGTGGCGGTGTATGTTATCGGGTTGGAAGGGGAATGGAGGTTTTATCGTTCTTTGGATTTGCGCGTGGATGTGTTGTGGTGGAGGCAAATGCTTCGTGATAAGTCGAGTATCGGTCGGATGGTACTTCTGTCCGGAGCGATCGCGTTAAGTGTGGCCGTTCGGTTGGAACGTTGTTTCGAGCAGCGGCCGGACATGAACGGGTGGGATTTGCGGAAATGGAATCTTTGGCTTCGCGGACAGTTACAAGATGAAGAAGGAGCGGGAAGGAGAGGGGGAATCCATGAGAGGCAAACCTTACCAAATGGCAGATCAGATCAGTGGATCTGGGATATTCATAAGTCTATGCCCGAGCCGGTTCAGCGGTTGTTAGCGGGACCTGCAGGGCCGGGACGGATCGGCCTGACGATGACTATGGCTGCCGCTGCGGCGGAACTGAGCGAGCAAGCGGATGCGCTGACCAAGCTGGTGCAGGGCAGATCGCTGCTTGCAGCGGAGGTGGACGCGCTGCTGCAGGAGATGGCGCCGGGCCTTGCAGGCGCCTGGCACAGCGCCGCCCAGCTGGCCAGCCTGCAGGGCCGGCTGGCGCTTGTCGCGGGCCTTGCGGATGCCGGCCCGCGGGGAGGCGGCCTGCTGCGCATGGGCCGCCAAAGTCTCCCCCGCTGCCGGCGCTGCGGCAGCGAAGCCGCCGGCCGCACGCCGTGCGCCGCGTGCGGCCGCGCGGACTGCGCCTACTGCGAGGCCTGCCTCGCTCTAGGGCGCAGCCGCGCCTGTTCGCTGCTGCTCCGCTCAGCAGCGAGGGCCCCGGCCGTACGCGCAGCGGCCGGGCAATCCACCGCCGCGGTGCGCGGGCGGTGGGGCTTAAGCGCAGCCCAGGGCGATGCCGCCTGTGCTGCGCTGGGGTTTCTGGCGGAGCCGCCCCGCAGGGGCTCCGCCAAAGCGGGCGGCCGAGCGGAGCGGCCGCCCGCCGGCCATGCCCGGTTCCTCCTATGGGCCGTCACCGGCGCGGGCAAAACGGAGATGATCTTTCCGCTGCTCAGGGCGATTTTGGAAAACGGCGGCCGCGTGCTGGTCGCCACTCCCCGGCGGGACGTCGTGCTGGAGCTTGCGCCCCGGCTGGCCAAAGCCTTTCCGGATACGCGGATCGTCACTTTGTACGGGGGCAGCACGGAACGGTGGCAGGCGGGCGAATTGACGCTGGCGACGACGCATCAGCTGATGCGCTTTTACCAAGCTTTTGATCTGGTCGTCATCGACGAGCTGGACGCCTTCCCTTACCACAACGATCCGATGCTGGCTTACGCGGCCCAAAATGCCTGCAAACCGGACGGGAAGTTCATTTATCTTTCCGCAACGCCGCCGCGCCCGCTCCAAAAAGAAGCGGCGAGGGGCCGTTTGCCGCATGCTAAGGTGCCTGTCCGGTTTCACGGCCATCCGCTGCCGGTTCCGAAGCGGATCGCGCTTAAAAGCATCGAGCAATGCTTGCGCCAGCCGCTGCTGCTGAAGCGTTTGTCGCATGAGCTTAAATTATCGTTGGAACGGGGGGCGCAAGTGTTCCTGTTCGTTTCCCGCATCCGGCACATTGATCCGCTGGTGGATATTCTTCGCCGCATCATCGGCGGGGTTTGCGTCGAAGGCACATCCTCGGAGGACCCCTTTCGCGCGGAGAAAGTCACCAAGTTTCGCGGGCGCGAGATTCGATTGCTGGTGACGACGACGATTTTGGAACGCGGGGTGACGGTGCCTCGCAGCGATGTTTTTATCGCGGACGCGGACAGCAGTCTTTTTGACGAAGCTTCGCTTGTGCAGATGGCCGGTCGGGCAGGTCGCTCCGCCGAAGACCCGGCGGGAAAAGTCGTTTTTGCTTCGCCGCAGTGGACGGTTTCGCAGAAACGTGCCGTTCAACAAATTAAAAGCATGAACCGGATTGCGCGAAAACACGGGTATCTGTGATGAAACGCCACGGTTCATCTTTTCTATGGCTCTCGAATCATTAGGACAAGTTGTACAGTTGGGCGTTTTTAGAGATATAAAGGTGCTCTTTCGAAAGAATTGCCACCGCTATTTTTTTGTTGCCGGAGTAGGCGGCTGGAGAGACGTATTTGTGCTGGTTATAGGCTAATTGATATAAGCTGGGAGGTTTTTTTGTTATGAGCTCTTTCAGTTCCTCTTTTTCACGATTCGTTCGCGAGTTGTTGGCTCCCCCGGGCGAGGTATGCCTGACATGCGGCAGCAAAACCAAACTCGTTCGGGAATGGCCGGGAATATGTCGCCGCTGCGCCGAGGCGATTCCCTGGATCATGCGCCCACGTTGTCTATATTGCGGGAGGGGGATCGGCTGCCCGGATTGCTTGCGGCCGGATGCGCGGCAGCGGTCGTTTATTATGAACCGCAGCGCCGTCAGGTACGACGAAGTCATGAGAGAATGGCTTGCCCAATATAAATACCGGGGACATGAAAGGTACGCGTCGTTAATCGTCCAAATGCTCGGCCAAGCTTTTGTACGCATGCAGCAGGAGATAACTTACTTGCAGCAGCATCCGGGTACGCGAAGAGGCGAGTTATGGCGGCCTGATCTGATTACATACGTACCTGTAAGTGAAGCCCGTTTGGCAGAGCGCGGGTTCAACCAGGCGCAAGTTTTCGCGGAAGGACTGGGTCGGCTTCATCGGCTGCCGGTTGCCGAATTGCTGATGCGGAGCATGCATACCGAAAAACAAAGCTTCAAAACCAGGCTTGAGCGAATCCAATCGATGAGAAATGCTTTTGAATGCATACCCGAGAATTTTCGTATTTACGAAATGGGAGGGAGTGGAATTGACCACGCAGCGCCGGGAAGGGCTCGGATTCTTATCATCGATGATATTTATACAACGGGAGGGACGATCAACGCTTGTGCGGAGGCGATCCGGCAATACGCCAGGCAGAAGGTTGGCGCCGATCCCGAAATCTACAGTTTGACTTGGGCTCGTTCGTAACGGGCCTTTTTCTATGGGAGCATGAATGAAGACAGCGGCGGGTGAACGACGCGTTCGTTTTATGGGAATTTTTTTAGAAGAGAGCTCCCTGATCCTGAAAATACTTTTGCCATATGTGACGGAAATCGCTCGGATGATTTGAGGGATGGACGAAACGAGGGAGAATAAGGTAATCTAGTGGTATATTATATTTTGTTGTACTTTAAGGATCCCGAAATTCGAACGATGTGGTATCGAAGCGGGTGATCCTTTTGAGGAACACGGGAGGTCATAATCATGAATCTGGCGAATTGTCCCCGCTGCGGTAAATTGTTTGCGGCTAATTTCAGAGACATATGCCCAAGCTGCATCAAGGATATTGAACATGAGTACGAGATTTGCGTTCAATATTTGCGTGAAGAGAGAGGGGCAACGATTCAGGAGCTTTCCGAGGCTACTGGAGTCTCGGTCAAGCAGATCACCCGGTTTATCCGCGAGGGCCGTATTTCGGTCATGAACGCGCCGAATTTGATGTATCCATGCGAAGTCTGCGGAACCCTGATTCGTGAGGGGCATATGTGCGACTCTTGTCGCACTCGGTTGACGAAAGAGCTGACCCGGGCCGCGAACGGAGAGTCGAATAAGACGTTAGGCACGGGAGAAGCAGGCGAAGGAGCCTATCGCGTCGTCGATAAATTCCATAAATGACGGTACCATTAGCCTAAAAACAATATAAGCTATTAACAATGTTTCTGCGACGACCGATAAACTTAGTAAAGCTTATCGGTTGTCTTTTTAGATATGAAATCTTTTGCTGTTTGCGAAACCAAAGGATTTTATATCCGTAAAAAAACAACATGCAAAAAGCGGTCTTCCGAGAGAATACAAACGGGATCGTATCCTTTTGAAATGTGCCGCGGGTTCGATGAAGCCGAGCAAGCCGCCATTTCACGGGGGAAACTTCTGCTAAAAGCGTTCTGTCTACAGTTAAGACGCATTGATAGACGTCTTTTATTTAAAGTGAGGTGAACAAACA
This sequence comes from Paenibacillus sp. USDA918EY, assembly GCF_009870825.1. Taxonomy (GTDB): domain Bacteria; phylum Bacillota; class Bacilli; order Paenibacillales; family Paenibacillaceae; genus Paenibacillus_AQ; species Paenibacillus_AQ albilobatus. The sequence goes on from NZ_WTWY01000013.1 coordinate 51,165, forward strand.
TGAAAGTGAACGACACAGGACGGTTAGGCGGTATTAATCCATACCAGCGAAATGTGGAATCACGCGAATATCATGTTGAGAAAAAGAAACGCCAAACAGATAAGGTATCTTTTTCGCCGGAAGCTCTCGAAATGCTGGATGACGCGAAGCGGGCCCAAGACCCGGAACGCGCCAAACGGATCCAGCTGTTGAAAGAATCGGTCGCAACGGGAACCTATCATGTGGAAGCGGGCAAGCTTGCCGAAAAGCTGCTGCCGTATTTCAAATCCTACAGTAAATCAGGTGACAAAGAGTGAGCGTACAACAAGTCATCGTTACAATGGATCAGTTAAACGGGGCGTACAGCGAAATGATTCAGGCTGGCGAGGAGAAACAGCAGGTCATTATTAAAAATGACATCCAAGCCCTCACCCAGATCATGACGCGGGAAACCCGGCTTCTGAAGCAAATCGCCGAATACGATGCGGAACGCGAAGAGGCCATGCAAGCATTTTTGCGCGAGAAAGGGATCCGCTCCAAACTTCAACTGACGATCACGGAGATGACGCGTCTCGTGTTCGAGCCCGGAGAAAAGCAAAGTTTGATTGATGCCCAGAAACGACTGACGGAAACGCTTGTAGCCTTGAAAAATATAAATCAAATTAACAAAGAGCTCATAGATCAATCCTTGGCATTTATCGATTATTCGTTGAATCTGGTTGTCAGTCGCCCTGAGGATGACATGCTGTATAAGAATCCGGCGCAGCAAAAAACGTCGGGCGGCAACAATCGCGGATTTTTTGATGCCAGAGCGTAAGAAGCGGGGGAAAAAAGGATGACGTCAACGTTTCATTCCATTGAAGTTGGTAAAAGGGGGATTTTGGCGCAGCAGACGGCTCTAAACACGACAGGGCAAAACGTGACAAACGCCAACACTCCAGGATATTCGAGGCAAACGGTTCACTTGGAAGCTTCCCGCCCGCTGTATTATCCGGGTCTCCTGATGTCCACGGCGCCGGCGCAGCTGGGCATGGGTGTGGAAGCGACAAGCATTACGCGTGTCAGAGACTTGCTGCTGGATGTCCAGTACCGCAATCAAAGCACGGATCAAGCCACGTGGGCGGTCAAGCAGGAAACGTTGTCCAACATCGAGGGGATCATTAACGAACCTTCGGAGGACAGCATCGCGACGAGCATCTCCGAATTTTGGAATGCTTGGCAGCAGCTCAGCAAAAACCCGAGCGCTACCGACTTGTCGGCGCGCACCGTGGTGCAGCAAAAAGCTATCGCTTTAACCGAAACCTTCAACCATATCGCATCCCAACTGAGCATGTTAAAGGATAATATTACGGAAAAAATCAACGTGAAGGTTAACGAAGCGAACAACTATATCAATCAAATCTCCGATTTAAGCCTGATGATCAGCCGGATCGAAGGGCTCGGGGATAACGCCAACGATCTTCGCGACAAGCGGGATTTGCTTGTGGACCAGCTGTCCAAGCTCGGCAACGTTCAAGTGACCGAAACCGACGACAACTATCAGTTGATGTTCGGGACGACGGTCGTGGTCGATGGGCAAACATCCACCCAAATCACGGTAGCCGATGCGGCCAACCTTACCAAAGGAGAAATCGCGGGTTACTTCCAGTCCAGGGACGTCCATGTAGCCGAATATGCCAAACAGCTTGATATTATGGCCAATACGCTCGCGACCGGAAAGATTGAGGTAACCCTTCCTGCAGGGTCGATTATCCCTCCCGGCGTCACCATTCCGAACGCGCAATACGACCCCGCCGTACCCGGCAAGCTTGCTGCCGATGTGAAATATACGGTTGACGGGCTGAACGGTCTGCATAAACTCGGGTACACGCTCGCGGATCCGGCAACGCCGGGCAAAGATTTTTTCGTGACTTCGGATAACTCGAATACCTTCACTGCGGCAAACATTCGGGTCAACTCGGAAATCCTTGCCGATTTGAAAAATATCGCCGCATCGATGCGGACGGAATCGGTCACCGCGAACGGTGTTACGCAAAACAAAGTTCTTCAAGGAAACGGGGATTTGGCGCTTCTCATTGCCGGACTAGCCGAGAAGAAATTTAATTTTAATCCGAACAACAATAACGGAGCCATCACGGCGGAGGGAACGTTTGGCGGTTATTTGCAATCCGTGATCGCCCAGCTTGGAACCGACACGGATCATGCCGCAAAGATGACGGAGAACGGCAATCTGCTTGTCCAGCACGCGGACAGCCTCCGCCAATCGATCAGCAGCGTTTCCCTGGACGAAGAAATGTCCGACCTCATTAAATTCCAGCACGCTTACAGCGCGTCTTCCCGGATTATCACGACCATGGATGAAATGCTGGATAAATTGATCAACGGAACCGGCGTCGTAGGAAGATAAAATCGCCGTAGATAGGAGATGAACATTGATGCGGATCACACAATCGATGATGAGCAGCTCGATGATGAACAATTTGCAGTCCAACTACCGCAGATTGGATAAGACGCAGGAGCAGCTGATGACCCAGCGCCGCCTGAACCGTCCTTCCGACGATCCGGTGGGGGTGTCCAGCGCCCTGAAATACAGAGCTGAAATCAGCTCGACTACGCAGTTTAACGAAAACGTCCAGGACGCGGATTCCTGGATGAAGTTCAGCGACACGGTCATGACGGAAGCGACCCAAATCGTGCAGAGACTGTCCGAACTTGCCGTGGAGGGCGGAACGGATACAGTACCTGCGGATGCACGGAAGAACATTGCCCAAGAAGTGGACGAATTGTATAAGCAGCTCGTTTCGCTCGGGAATTCGCAGTTTAAGGGGAAATTCATTTTTAACGGCGAACGGGTAAACGAGCAGCCTTACCCCGACGACCCTGCGAACCAAACCTACAGCCTGGACCAGGGCGAGGTCGAATATCAGATCGGTGCCGGCATTTATGTAGGAGTCAATACGAACGGCGATAAAATTTTCGGCGCTTCTGGCGATCCGAGTGGTCTATTTAAAGTTGTAGATAACTTAAAGCAGGCATTGTTAGGCGATAGCACCACAGGAATTCAAGCGGCAATTCCCGCTTTGCAAAAGTCTCTCGAAAATATTATTACGACCCAAGCGGAAGTTGGCGGAAAACAAAACCGTCTTGAATTTACACTGAACCGTCTTGATGACTTGAACTTGAACTATACCAGTCTTCAATCGAAAGTAGAGGACGTCGATATGCCGTCCGTCATTTCTGATCTGAAGACGGCGGAGAGCATTTATCAAGCTTCATTGGATACTATGGCACGTATCATTAGACCGAGCCTGATGGATTTTCTTAGATAGGAGTCAGGTAGCCAATGAACATCCCCCGTATTCAAATTCAGCAGGGTTACAGTAAAATTGGCCTAGAAACGACACGGGGTCAATACAGCATCGAGCAGCCGAGGCCGGAAGTAACCATAAGGCAGGAACCCGGACGGTTGGAGTTAAGCACGGAGAAGTCCTCGCTTGAAATTGATTCGCGCAAGGCATGGTCTGCACTCGGTATGGCTCGTTTTGCTGAAGTAACCGACCGGATAGCTCAAAACGCATTGCGGATTTCATATCAAAATATCGGCAACATTGCAAGCGACGGAGATCGAATGATGCAAATTCAACAAAAGGAAAGAGCCTTCGGGGAAATTGCCCGGGACAAAGTTTTTCAGGAATTCCCCATCGAAATTTGCGGCGATCCGGGATATGATAACGTGGATATTACCTATACTCCGTCTAGATTAAGCACGAATTATACTCCGGGTCCCGTTACTTTCAACGTCAAAACAAGCAAACCTGTCGTAGACTATTATCCGGGCAAGGTCAATCCTTACCTGATCCAGAAAAATTATATATTTATGAGCAGCACTGGCCAATCTTTGGATGCAGTGGTGTAAATGATGATAAGATAGTTGTAATTTGGCAGCCGCTCAAGTACGACTATCTTTTTATATGGAGGTATTAACCATGATCGTAGCTTCAACCCGGTTTGGTAAACTGGATATCCCGCAAGAGGAAATATATCGATTCGTCGAACCTTTATTCGGTTTTCCGGAGCTTCTGGAATATGCCGTGATTCATCAAGAATCGGAGGATATTTTCGAATATTTGCAGGCGGTCGGCGAACCCGACCTTACGTTCATTGTTGTCGACCCCTTCACCTTATTCCCGGAATATGAATTTGATTTGAATGACGTGTGGAAGAAACGCCTCTCCATTGACTCGGCCGAGGACATTGAAGTGAAAGTGATTCTGACAGTAAGATCCCAAAGCGACATTACCGCGAACCTGAAGGCGCCGATTATTTTCAACACCCGGAACAAAAATGCAGTGCAGATCGTATTGGACAACTCCCCGTATTCCATTCAGCATTCCTTGCTAGGAGGGGAGAAGTAAATGCTAGTACTATCCAGGAATAAAGGTGAAAAAATCGTCATTAACAATGATATCGTATTGACGATTTTGGAAGTGTCTGGCGACCATGTGCGAATTGGAATTGATGCTCCGTCACATGTCACGGTATATCGCGAAGAAATCTATAAAGCACTGCAGGAGCAAAATCGAAGCGCCGCAGCCATTCAGGACAATGCTCAGCAATTATTAAGTCAAGTTTTAAAAAATAAGAAAAATGAAAAATAATATACGTTTAGCTATAAAAGAAAATATTGGTTCGTCCGATATATAAATTAAGAGATGATAGCAAGGTTTTAACGGCCGTAAACCTGGTTCTATCAATCTAATAGAGGATGGCGCATGGAAGCGCCGTCGACATTCCAAGGAGGAATTTTAATATGCGTATTAACCACAATATCAGCTCTTACAACACTCAGCGTCAATTGACTGCTAACAACAATGCTTCTTCCAAATCCCTGGAGAAATTGTCTTCCGGTTTCAGAATCAACCGCGCGGCTGACGATGCTGCTGGCCTGGCAATCTCCGAAAAAATGCGCAACCAAATCCGTGGTTTGGAACAAGCTTCCAAGAACTCTCTTGACGGCATCTCCCTGATCCAAACTGCTGAAGGTGCGCTCAACGAAACTCATGCCATGTTGCAACGTATGGCAGAACTGTACGTACAAGGTGCGAACGAAGTGTTGACAACTACTGACGCAGCTAAGATCGACGCCGAAGTTAGCCAATTGTCCGCTCAAATTAATGACATTGCAACACAAACCCAATTCAACACGAAAAAACTGTTGGATGGATCTGTAAGTAGCGTAATCTTCCAAGTGGGCGCGAACGCTGGCGAAACGATTACTTTAGATCTTAACGCTGCGCTTGCAACGTCTTTGAGCGTTGATTTTGGCGGCGCAACAGGCCTTCAATCCTTGTCGGCTGCAGCTAGCTTGAACGTTACAGCTGCTTCCAACTTGACAACCGTTCAATCGGCTATCAACAAGGTTTCCGACATTCGCTCCAATTTGGGTGCTGTTCAAAATCGTCTGGAACATACGATCAACAACTTGGGAACGACCTCTGAAAACCTGCAAGCAGCAGAATCCCGTATCCGTGACACCGATATGGCGAAGGAAATGTCCGAATTCACTAAAAACAACATCCTTCAACAGGCTGCAACTGCAATGTTGGCTCAGGCTAACCAGCAACCTCAAGGCATTCTGCAACTGCTTCGCTAATATGATTAGCTGCCGGCCGGTTTCCCGGCCGGCTTTTTTCATATGAACAAATAATTAGAGGTGGCGGGAGAGGATAAGGATGAGAATTGACTCGAATTCGGGCTATGCTCCTCGATCCTTGGTTCCGTGGTTCGTAGATCTTGCAGACGAAGCTTCATTGGACGTTAAATCAGATAGGATTCACTACAAGCAGAAGAAGTCAGCAGTTGAACTGGCTGAACAAGTAAACAAAAAGCTTGAACAGTTGGGAACTCATATCCAAGTGAAGATTCATGACAAGACCAATACAATCATGGTTCTTGTGATGAGAGATGAAACGAATGAGGTCATTCGAGAAATTCCGAGCGAGAAGATGCTGGATATCATGTATAATCTCAGCAGTAAGGTTGGGGTTTTTTTAGATGAGAAAATGTAAGGGGAGGGAGAAAGCATGGCCGGAATCTCAAGCCCTACCCGATTAACGGGTTTTAGCGGGACGTTGGATACGGAAAGCCTGATCCAAAAATTAATGAAGGCAGAGCGGTTGCCGTTAGATAATGTCCAGAAAAAAAAGCAGTTCACGTTATGGAAACGTGAAGATTATCAGACGATGAATACGACGCTGCTTTCATTCCGCAATACGGTAAACAATTTGCGTTTCGAGAAAAATTTTGAAAAGGTCACGGCAACCTCTTCGAACACTTCTGTTATTAGCATTACATCCAACGGGACAAACGTTGGAACAAGCAATGTTACAGTTACGCAACTGGCAGAGTCTGCTACATTGATCGGCGGAGCAGTATCCGCAAAATCTTCAGACACTGTTAATGTGTCGGGGACAGTAACAATTGAAGGGGCTTTGGGAAGTACGGATGTTACCTTTACCTCCGGTCAATCGACCATTGATTCCATTGTGAAAGATATTAACAGCAAATCTGCTTTGACAGGTGTTACAGCCAGCTTTGATCAGAGCAGTGGACGATTGTTTTTAACTTCAGCGAGTACCGGGGCGAAATCCAAGGTCAATGTTACTGGTGCAGAATTTTCCTCCCTTTTTAACCTAACTGGCACAAGCGCTAGCGGGAAAGACGCAGAGTATACGGTAAACGGCACCAAAATCACCGCTAGTTCCAACAATGTAACGATTGGTGGAGCTCAAGTGATGCTAAGCGGTATTGGGACTGCGTCAATTGGAAGCAAGGCTGACAGAAGTAGCATTATTGACGATATTAAAAAATTCGTAGAGCAATACAATTCTCTGATCGATACGTTTTACAAAGCTTATACTACCAAACAAAACCGTAATTACGAGCCGTTAACGGATGAACAACGGGATGCGATGTCTGAATCCCAGATTGAAAAGTGGGAGAAAACAGCAAGGGAAGGCACGCTTTATAATGATTCAATTTTGAAAGATTCTCTTTCAAATATGCGACAGGCCTTAAATATGCCGTTAAACGCGCCAAAGGGTCAAATTTCCATACTTTCGGAAATCGGCATCACCGTAAAATCGGACTGGCGTGAGAACGGCAAGCTTGAAATTGACGAAGCCAAATTGGAAGCAGCCATCAATACGAATTTCGATCAGGTGAAACAGTTGTTTGTTATGTCTTCCTCCGGACCGGAAGTAGCGGGTAAAAGCAACCTTGGGATTGCAGACCGTTTGTACAATATCGTAAATGATCAAATGGATGCGATTAAAAAGAAAATCGGCCTGGGTTCGATCGACGCTTTGGACGATAGTGTCATGGGGAAACAGCTTAAAGAGCTTTCCGAGCAGGAAGCAAAGTGGAAATCCAAGCTCCAAGATATTGAAGACCGATATTATAAACAGTTTTCAGCAATGGAGCAGGCCATCCAAAAGCTGAATTCACAGCAATCTTCTTTTGCATCCTTGCTTGGCGGTTAAGTGCACTGACTCAACATTTACTGACAATAAAATGACTGATGGAGAGGGTAACAATGCAAAACGCGGTACAACAGCAATATTTGAAGGTTCAGGTTGAGACGGCGAGTCCTGGAGAATTGACGTTAATGTTATATCAGGAAATGAACAAATCCTTGCTGATAGCCAAACGTTTGTATGCTCAAAATCAATTCGAGGAAATGAATGAATCACTTCATAAGGTTCGGACAATTTTAAACGAATTGATTATAACACTGAACATGAAATACGAAATTGCACAGAACTTGCACCAATTATATGATTTTTACATTCGACATATCGCAGACTTTATGATTCAAAGAGACGAAAAAATGCTGGACGATGTCATTGAGTTTGCACAAGGGATGGTCGAAACCTGGAAAAAAGCGCTTCTTTCATTAAAAAAGGGTGGAAATTAAACGATGGTTGATAAGAATGTTAGCCTGGGTAACTCTATTGATGAAATTCTTTTAATTTATCAAAACATTCTTCAGAACCCCTCTTTTAAAATGTATGAAGAAAACGCTAATAGGTTGGATCAACTTTATGAAGATGTTAAAAATCAACCCATCACTTCCGAGGATAAAGTTAAAATCGCACAAATCCTCGAATTGAATGAACAGGTCATTCAGGTCATTTTAAACGAAAAAGTAATGTTGAGTCAGGAAATCATCATGTTTGAGAAAAAAAAGCAGGCTACAAACTACTATGGAAAGTTGTCGAATACTTATGATGTCGGCGCTTTTTTTGTGGATTTTAAAAGTAAATAGTCTAATAGGAGGCTCTCCATGAAGGGAATATCTAAATATATTTATTTTCTCCTTATTTTTGTACTCGTTGCAGCACCATTCCCTTGGACGTCCAACGTAGCCGCAGCTTCGGATACCAGCGTGCAAGTTGCCAAAACCATAGATCCTGCCAAAATTTTTGAAGGTGAAGAGGCAAAGGTGACATTGAACATCCAAGGTTCACCGGATGTAAACATTATTAAACCCAATGATATCATTTTGATCATCGACCGTTCAGGAAGTATGGCCCCAACCTATGGTCCAAACAAAGGCGAAGATAAAATGAAAAATGCGAAAGATGCAGCCAAAGGGTTTATCGATTTGGTTGACTTTTCCAAACATCGGGTTGGCGTTGTGGATTTTGCAAGCAATATCAGCTATAAGGATTTATCGACAAATCCTTCCGACTTGAAATCCTATATCGACAAAATTACAGCAAACGGTGGTACTGGTACAAAAGCCGCTATTGCTAAAGCCCAGGATTTGCTTAAAAATCATAGACCAGATGCTCAGCCGGTCATCATTCTGATGACGGACGGTGAGGCTACGGAGCCAGCTCCAAACGATTATGCCCGGCAAGTAGCTTTGGAACAAGCTAATAATGCCAAAAATGAAGGAGTTATTTTCTATACGATTGCGCTTTTGCAGCCCAATGAGGACCCTGAAAAGAGTGCGCCTAACCTACTGATGAAGGAAATGGCTACGACCGCCCAGCATCATCATTTTGTACTCGGTTCCGTTGGTTTGGCTGAAATATACGCAGCGATTGTTCAAGAGATCGGTTTATCAAGTGCTTATAATGTCACTGTTACAGATACGGTTGCTCCGGAATTTGAAATCGTTCCCGATTCATACAAAGACAACATTCCTCAGCCTGTCGTGTCTGGAAATACTTTGACTTGGAAATTCAATGAACTGAAAAAAGACATGCTTACGTTTAATTACAAAATTAAACACAAAACAGGTGCCAAGGTAGGTGTTCTTTCCGTTGGGGAAAAGGACGTTCATGTAAAATATGACGATTATCTTGGGAAGCCTCACGAAACTGATATTGTAAACCCAACAATAACGGTATCTTATCATGCGCCGGAAATCACTTCCGTCGTTGAGGATCATGGGAAAATTGCCGGCGGCGAATCAGTCGTGATTAACGGCAAATACTTTCTCCCTGATTCGGTCGTGCTATTTGGCACAACCCCAGCCGGCTCAGTTCAATATGTCGACTCCACAAAACTGATCGTGACTGCACCAAGCGGAACGCAGGGCTCCGTTGATCTTAAGGTTACGAACAAGGATGGGCAGTTCGCGACGGCAAAATACAGATATTATGCGGATCCAGTCATTACCTCCGTTACGCCAAATCAAGGGCCATTGAAAGGTGAAAATACGGTCACGATTGAAGGAAATTACTTCATGGCAGGAGCAACCGTATGGTTCGGAGACCAGCAAGCAGTCGTTTCTTCGATAACGCCAACAAAAATTGTCGTAAAGGCTCCTGCGTCTGCAACTGAAAAATCGGTGGATGTTAGAGTTGTAAATGAAGATCGAACAGAGGCTGTATCTTTCAAGGCGTATTCGTATGTCTCCGGACCGCAAATTACGTCTTTGACGCCGAATCAAGGATTGACCACGGGAGGGCAGGAAGTCACCGTTACAGGTGAAAAGTTCATTGATGGAGCAAAAGTATATTTTGACAGCACCGAAGTGCCGGCTGTCTTTGTTTCGCCTGCAATGCTTAAAATAGTAACTCCACAGTGGCCAAAAGCGGGGTCAGTCAAAGTTAAAGTCGTTAATCCGGATGGACAGCAAACCGAGCTTGCCAACGGATACACTTATACTTATCCGAAGCCGGAAATTACTTCGGTCGATCCAAACAGCGGATCGGTGTTTGGCGGAACCTTGATGCATATTTACGGTAAAGGTTTTCTAAGTGGGGCCAAAGTTTATTTTGATAATACGCTACTGACACAAACCACTTTTACAAACAGTAATGAGATTCTAGTTAGAACCCCTGCATGGAACAAGGGCGAGGCTGTTGATGTGAGGGTCGTGAATCCAGATGGTCAAGATGCAGTATTGGCTGACGGATTCACTTACCAACTGCCTGCACCGCCAAAGCTAGATTCGATTTCTCCTGCTGAAGGTCCTCAGGCTGGGGGAACTGTAGTAACCCTGACCGGTGCCGGATTCCGTGCAGGATTGAAGGTTTATTTTGATAGTACATTAGTCAGCACAAGTTCCTTAACGGATACCAAAGTCACGCTGACAACACCGAAATGGACAACTGCAGAAAAAGTGGATATTAAAGTAGTTGATAACTATGGTCAGGAATCAATTCTAACGGATGCTTTTGAATACTTGGCACCACCTCCTCCACCAGCACCTAAGATTTTGAGCGTAACTCCTAATTCGGGACCTCAAGCTGGAGGAACTTTAGTAAGCATTAACGGTTCCGATTTTGTTAGTGGGGCAAAGGTTTATCTCAATGATAAGGATGTAACATCTGGCTCAACATTTAGCAGCAAAACTTTGATATATCTCAAAACGCCTGCCTGGGCCAAGGCAGAATCTGTATCTGTTAAAGTCGTAAACCCTGACAATCTGTTTGCTGTACTGGATCAGGCATTTACCTATGACCCGTTGCCTGCACCTGAAATAACAACGGTCACCCCGAATAAAGGGCCTGTTGCAGGAGGAACAGTTTTAGCGCTTCAAGGTAAAAATTTTGTGAACGGGGCTACATTGAAATTAGGAGCCAAGGACGTTACAGTAACTTTTGTATCTGCAGCCCAACTTCAATTCAAAACCCCGGCGTGGAGTACAGGAGAATCGGTTGACATTATAGTTACAAACCCGGATGGGCAAAAAGCTGTGCTGGAGAAAGGTTATACGTTTGAAACTCCACCACCGCCTCCGGCGCCGGTGATCTCAAACATTACGCCGGATAACGGCGAAATGGCTGGTGGAACTCTTGTATATATTAATGGTTCCAATTTTGTCAGCGGGGCGAAAGTCTACTTTGATAGTATTTCTGTAGCAACCACTCTAAATAGTTCTTCGCAGTTGATTGTACGTAGTCCGGCGTGGACAACGGCTGAGTCCGTTGATATCAGAGTCGTGAATCCGGATCAACAGGAAGTTATGCTAAAAGATGCCTTTACTTATAATGCACCGCCAAAGAAACCTGAGCCAATCATTACTGAGGTCAAACCTTCCGAAGGTGAAACAACGGGTGGTCAGATCATTGATGTAACGGGGCAAAATTTTGAATCAGGTACAAAGGTATATTTTAATGATACCTTAGCTGCCACGACATTCTATAATTCAACAACGCTAAAAGTGAAAACGCCTGTTTGGGCAAAAGCAGAGTCTGTCAACATTAAGGTCGTAAACCCCGATAATCAAGAGGCCATTTTAACGGGCGGATTTACTTTCATCCTGCCACCCCCGCCTCCAGCACCGGTTGTACAATCTGTTTCGCCTTCAGAAGTGGCCATTACGGGTGGAACGATTGTTACCATTACAGGTAAAAATTTTGTCAATGGTGCAAAGGTAAAGTTAGGCAATACCAATGTGGCAGTTACTTTTATGAGTTCAACTCAACTGGCTATTAAAACTCCTGTATGGGCCCAACCGGAAGCTGTTGACGTCACCGTGCAAAATCCAGATAATCAAATCGGGGTGTTGAATGGTGGTTTGAAGTTTGTTTTAGGACCTCCGCCAGTGATTTCCTCGATAACTCCAAATTCTGCTGTGAATACGGGTGGAGATATCATTGCTATTGCCGGTTCGAACTTTAATTCTTCAAGCAAGGTATTTATCAATAATGTGGAAGCAGCGACCACACTTTACAGTTCTACGGATTTGCGTGCGAGAGTGCCTGCATCGACAGTGGTAGGCCCCGTAGATGTAAAGGTAATCAATGTTAATGATGGCCAGTTTGTGGTGGCAACAGGGGGGTTAACCTATAAGGCTCCAGCGCCGAAACCTGGGCCAACCATTACTTCAATTTCTCCGAACAATGGTTCAAAGGCAGGCGGCTATATTATCAATGTTTACGGTACCAATTTTGCAAGCACAACGAAAGTATATGTAAATAATGTTATTGCTCCTTCTACATTTTATGGCGCAACACAACTATTAATCAGAGTGCCTGCCTCATCTGTAACGGGGCCAGTCACGATTAAAGTAGAAAATGCAGACGGACAGATTTTCGAGGCAGTTAACGGATTTACGTACAATTAAATGATGATACTAAAATTAACGGGTGTCCTAAGCGGCACCCGTTAATTCATAAGGTGGTTGAGAAATGGATAATATTTCAATAAGCGTATGTATGATCACAAAAAATGAAGAGAACTATATTGGGAAAGCGATAAGTTCCGTAAGGCCATTTGTAGAAGAGATCATTGTGGTAGACCATAATTCAACGGACTTAACACCCTATCTAGCCAAAGAAGCAGGAGCTATAGTTTTCAGACAGCCATGGAAAGACGATTTTGCAGCGGCTCGAAATTTTAGCATTACAAAGGCTAATCATCCCTACATTTTAATAATGGATGCAGACGAGACATTGGACTCCGATTTGGAGTCATTGCATGCAGCTTGTAGACAAATGAGGGATCATCCAGGTACAGCTGCTAGATTTGAGATTCAGAACGTTACAAATGATGGTTCTGTCATTACATGGGCTACTAGATTATTTCCAAACCTACCGGAATTTCGTTATCAAGGCCGTATTCATGAACAACTGCTTGCAGGTGGGGGAACAATTCCTACATGGGATACTCCTATCAAGTTAAAGCACTATGGTTATCTAAGTGATCAAATTCAAAGCAAACAAAAAATTGAACGGAATTTAAAACTGCTGATGTCGGAACTTGAAAGCAATCCAATCGATCCTTATATAAACTTTCAAGTGGCCCGAACATATGAACAGAACCGACAATGGGAACTTGCGTCCTATTACTACCATAACGCTGTAGAGAGAATCAACGGCACTGTTTTTCCTCATTATCACAGTACGTTGCTATTGCATTTGCTAAAATGTCTTATTTATTTAAAGAATTGGGATCTATTTTTAGAAATAATTCATTATGCACTCGAAATTTATCCGGATTATACCGATTTATATTATATATATGGAACTGCAGTGATTGAATCTCAAAACGTGGAGTGGTTCCCTGCTATTCCTCAAATTTTTGAGAGTTGCCTTTCGCTAGGTGAAGCTGATGGCAGAAAATATGAAACGACGAAAGGAGTAGGCAGCTACCTGGCTCATTATAACCTTGGACTGTATTTTGAAATAACGGGCACTATATCCAAAGCTATATACCATTACAGCCAAAGCAAGGAACTTGTTTACGATTCGGCCGGAGTAAGGTTGAATACACTAATTCAATAGTATTGGAGTTCTTAAAATGACCTTATCAAAAATATCCCTTTGCATGATCGTAAAAAATGAAGAACGTTGTCTAGAAAGATGTTTGGAAAGCGTTAAGGATGTTGTGAGTGAGATCATCATTGTAGACACCGGATCTACGGACAGCACTTTAGATATTGCAAAAAAATATACGGATCACGTATATCATTACGAATGGAACAATGATTTTTCCGATGCCAGAAATTACGCACTGCAGTATGCTACGGGTGACTTTATCCTTCATCTCGATGCGGACGAATATATAGGCAAAAATAAGGAGTCCCTGTTAATGCCTTTGGACCAGGACTATTATTACGTAAGAATTCGAAATGACCTTGGCCATGGTGTGGCCGAAGTTCATCGATTTATACGCCTGTTTCGAAACGATCCCGTACTTCGTTATGAGGGAGCTTTGCATGAGCAGGTAGACATGTCAAAACACCCGCATTTAAAACCAGGATTAATTGATGCGGTCATCTACCATGATGGTTACTTGGAGGATATTGTACGAGAAAAGTCCAAGAAGAAGCGCAATATGAAAATCATTCAAGATGAAGTAAAGAAAAATCCTAACGCATTTAATTATTTTAATCTTGGTGTTCAGTTTTCTCTTGAAGATCGGCATACAGAAGCATTAAAAGCATTTCAGAAGGCGTACAGTCTTGGGAAAGGGACTTCTTATGCTCCGCGTATTTTGATGTTTATAATGAAAAGTTTATCCGAAATGGGGAGAAACGAAGAGGCTGTTGCAGTAGGGGAAGACAGCGCAATTTTATATGCCGATCATGCTGACTTTCAATATCGGCTTGGTCTTATATACGAAAATGTTGGTTATGACAAAGATGCGGAACAGTGTTTCCTGAAATGCTTGGAAATAGGCGAAGCCAGAAATGCGTTACAATTTAACCATTATGAGGGTACAGCATCTTATCTTGCACATGGGAAACTAGCGGAATTGTACCTACGTAATGGCCAGCATGAGTTAGCTAAAAAACACTTTTTGAAGGCTGTTCAAGAAGCGCCCGACCTTTCTTTCTTGATACAGGTATTTATTGAGTTATTCCCTAGTTTAAGAGGAAACGAATTTGTGGATGCCTTATTCAAAATATGGCCATTTAACGATTTAAAGAGAGTAGAGCAAATGGTTTCTGTACTGTATAGCCTTCGTCACCCGGGAGCATTAGATCTTGTCCGATGCTATAAGGTGAAAGTTCCAGTGGAATTCGAAGGTTGGGCCGCAACATTGGAAGGAGACTACTCTGCGGCGAAACGAATTTGGAGTGAAATTGAGCATGTTAGAGATGCCTTTTTCGGGGATTTAATCTTACTCGGCGTTTTGAGTCATGATCCTGATCCATTAATACAGAATCGCCATGTGTTTAGTTTGAGGAACAGGGAATGGAGATGGTGGAATAGTCTTGTTTGCGGTGAAGAGCTTCCAGAAATGCCTTTCTCAAAAGAAATGAAAGAACAGCTCATTAAATTGGTGAACATCCTCATCAGGCTAGGGCAATTTACAAGCTTAGAGCAATTAATACATGCCTCAAGTCAGCCTATATTTAGATTTATTATTGCCGATCAATTAAATAAAAAAGGCTTTAAAGAAATAGCCCTTGACATTATCGTTGAATCCTCTGAATCATCTGAAAATGTTGAAATCTATGCTTTAGTAAGAGACATACTTAGAGATTTGGGGAATGTAGATGATGCATTGTATTATGCGAAACAAGCATACGGCGTCTTGCCTAATTATAGTAACGGCTATCAACTATTAAAATTACTTGAAACCTGCAATCAGATCGTTGAGGCAAGAGAAGTCCAATCTGAACTTATGAATCTTGAACCCAAGTCATTATGGTTTAATAAAACTTATAAGATCTTCAGTTCATTAACCTAATATAAACTGAGCGACACTGAAGTGGCGACAACCATGTTTCAGAAGGGGGGATTATCATACTTCGACAAGTCTTATCAATTCAACACCATAAACAAGTTGAAGATTTCAAAACCATTTCTTTTTACAAGAGAAACCTATACCCAAAGCCTAGTAACAGCAAGACTTTCCATATTGTTTATGTAATGAATCATGTAAGCATATGCGGTGGGGTCAAAATCATTTTTGAACAGGCGAACCGCTTGACATTGTTGGGTTACCAAATAACGATTGCTTCGTGGTTTCCGCGCCCCGAGTGGTTCCCTTTAAATGCAACATATATTCAATTACCTGCCGGCTCGAGTTTAGGGGATGCAATTCCAAAATGCGATTTAATTGTAGCCACCTACTATACCCATATCTATGATTGCATTAGAACGGGGATTGCTCCGGTGGTTTATTTTGAGCAAGGAGATTTTCATTTATTTGATAATAATCGTATGAGTACGGATGACCTCCATTATGTACGAAAACAGATCTCATTTGCAGATGCGGTTTACACTGTTTCAGAACAAACAGCTAAATCACTAAAACAACATTATAGC
Source organism: Paenibacillus sp. USDA918EY (assembly GCF_009870825.1). Taxonomy (GTDB): domain Bacteria; phylum Bacillota; class Bacilli; order Paenibacillales; family Paenibacillaceae; genus Paenibacillus_AQ; species Paenibacillus_AQ albilobatus. The sequence goes on from NZ_WTWY01000013.1 coordinate 67,388, forward strand.
TGTGAGGCAAAAGTAATTCATAATGGGTTGGATTCATCTAGATTTAACGTAGAGGTTCCTAAGTATGAGTGGCCTAACCCGTATATGTTAATGATGGGGGATGTGAATACGACTTTTAAAGGAGTATCAGATATATGGGAAGCCTACCAAATGCTTCGTTTAAATCATCATAGAGTTGATCTAATTTGGATTACACCGACTGAACCAGCAGAAGAAATTAGAAACATCCCATGGATTAGTAAAATTGTTGTAAACCCGTCTCAATCCGAGATTGCCAGCTTGTACAGAGGGGCTCTATTTTTCGTATCCGGCTCCCACTACGAGTCTTTTTCTCTACCAGTTATGGAAGCGATGATGTGCGGATGCCCTGTTATAACAACAAATAATTTGGGCGTGTTGGAATACGCAAAGCATAGAGAAAATGCCCTATTAGCTGAGATTAAAGACCCTGGAAGCCTATTTGATCAAATGGTTGATTTAATAAATGATATCCAATTAAGAGAACAATTGGTGAAAAATGGTTTAGAAACCTCCTCCGCGTTCACTTGGGAAGTAATTATTCCAAAGATTGAAGCCTATTATAGTACTTTAGCCGAACATGAGCTAGAAGCAATAAATACGTTAGATGACTGGGATATATTCGTTACACAGGATTCGTTTGAACACATGGATGACTTTTTCCGTTTTATAAGTCGACTTTTGCAGAGTCAGCGTGACGAAGTTCAATTGCCTGTAATTTATGAAGTTTTTGAAAATCATCGGATCGGTAGGTGGGAAACGGCTGCTAGAAGAAAAGGGAGCGACAAAGACAGGTTACCTGTTGATCGTGCGTTATATTTTGTGAGAACCAGCAATAAAATAGAAGGCACATATGGCGAGGCCATCTACGGATTACAGACAGGCCTTTACGAACAATCTTTCCGTATATTTTCAGAATTATTAGATGAAGCCTCAGAGGATATGCGGCCGACATATATTCGATGGTTGATCCTTTGTCTTTTGGAACAAGAGAAGGACCATGAGGCACTTCAACTAATCGGAAAAACACTTCAAGTTTATTCAGACCATGCTGATTTCTACTATTTATATATTGTAGCTTCCACACTGTTAGGAAGAGGAGACTTGGATGATATAGTCGGAATTACTAAAATTTTGGGAGATGCTGTTCATTATCCCGAGTTTTTCATAGGCACGGCCTTGTTAGCTGAAAAGCAAGTCAAAGCATCTCTTCAGACAATTACAACATTTTGAGAGGATGAGGCATCTTGAACGGCACATATATCGGAAATAATAAAATGTTAGTGAAACTGGCTTACAATGCGATGATTACGGTTCCGGCCGATGATTTAAGCCTTATGCCTACTTTTGTAACTACGGGGATGTTTGAGGTGCCTCTAACAAAATACTTTTTAAGCCATATTAAGCAGGGGTATAACATTGTGGATGTTGGGGCCAATGTCGGTTATTTTACGGTACTTGCTTCAAAATTGGTGGGCAACTCTGGAAAGGTTTTTGCGTATGAAGCTGATTCAAAAACTGCTTCGATGCTAAAGGATAATCTGGCGATGAACTGGACGACTGAAAACGTAAAAGTCATTAATAAGGCCGTTTACTCTGAAAGTAAATTAATGAAGTTTCTTAGCTCCGAACGATTTATTGCTTACTCCTCCCTTCATGAAAAGCCAAGTGATGAAAACGTTCAGGATACGTTTACGACTAAAGAAGTCGAAGCTGTTGCTTTGGATAACGAACTTAAGAATATAGATTCCATCGATCTGGTGAAAATCGACATCGAAGGCGGTGAATACCACGCTTTCTTAGGGATGATGGGCTTGCTACAGGAACAAAAGATAAAAAAAGTTACTTTTGAGTGGAATCCTCCTATGTTAGGGGGAGACACCGAAAACTTCCTGTTGTTGTTAAGTGAAATTTTAAATAGTTTCGATGGGCGCCTCTATTTGTTAAATCAGGAAGGAGAGCCTGTGGCAACTACCCTAAAGGAAGTTTCTAATTATGAGTTTCTTCCTTTTGTGCTCATTGAATTTTAATAGAGTAAAGAGCTGTATAAGTATTCGTACTTTTCTCTATTATTCAACCCGAAGGCTTTTGAAAAAAAAGCCAATCCGCAGAAATTGAAAACGTCAACGGAGCACGTGGACCACAAGCGGCTGACATAATCAAATTTATAATCATCCGGCCTTGTTTGGGCCGACCTGCACAAATTAATGTACGGTGGTTAACGATTAGAGTTGCAAGCAAACGAGACCCTAAGAAACTAGGTCACTGAAAAAGTCCGTTTCATAGAAAAAGGTACAGTCCTTCAAGAAAGTTGAAGAGTCTGTACCTTTTTTGCGATAAATGAATCCCCAATAATATAGAGTGTACCCCTTATAGTGACATTGAAAAACACCCTGGAGATATTCTGATGAAATACTATAGGGGGGGCTTTTGATCATGACAAAAAAGGGGCAGGAATTAAAAAGAAAACAATAGAAATGCGATTAGTGGGCATGACAACAGCGGCAGTAGCGAAAGAACTGGGGATTGCTGACATCGGTCGATTGAAGGTGCGGACGGGGAAATACAAGACTAAGTTGGTATTTTACTAGGGCGCCATTATAGAATAACAATTAAACCAAATTATTGCTATAAAAGTAATAAATATCAAATTATTTCATGGACACATTATAACATAAATGGTAGATTACTAGTGCAGGGGGATCATATTTATATCCAAAGGAGGGTAAAAGTTGAAAAAAATTAGTTATTTTTTACTAATTGCTGTTTTTGTTTTAAGTACAGTATTTGTCAGCCCATCAGGGGCAAAGGCGGCATCACAATATACAGGTGGGCTATTGGATGGAGAGCCGATTCAAGTAGGAACCGTAATTGGACAACCATTAAGTGTGGCTTCACAGTTATCTGACAACAATCCGTCTACTTACACCGATTTAAGTGGAGGAAAGTTTGCTTGGTACACATTTTCTTCGCCGGCAGAAATTTCAGCGGTCGTTGCGAAATCTTTGAACCCAGTAGTGGTTGAATTCTATGATTCAAACAATAACTTGCTGCAAAGATATGAATTATTGAATAATGATGGGGTTCAGACGCTCCCTGCCCCGGTACAGAATGTTTCGACCGTTGCATTAAAGTACACAGGAAGCAGTGCCAGAGTCTACGAATGGAACGTCTTTACTACTCCGTCAACTGCACCGTTACCTACAACGATCAACTGGATCCAAAGTGGTGATCAGATCGTCAAACTGGATTGGGCTGCGACTGGAGCGGAATCGTATAATGTGAAGCGTGCCACTTCTTCTGGCGGGCCATACATATTGCTTGCAAATGTAAAAGACACAACTTATTCCGATACGACTGTAACCAATGGAACAACATACTATTATGTGATTACAGCAGTGAACCGGGCGGGAGAAAGTGCTAATTCCCCCGAAAAAGGGATTAAGCCGGATGCAACCAAGTATACGGGGGGACTACTTGATTGGCTTACCCTGCAAGTGGGTAAATCAATTTCCTCTCCGACAAGCACTACTCGGAATTTAACGGATAATAACCCGACCACTATTACCGATCTAAGCGGTGGGAATTTTGCATGGTACACATTTTCTTCGCCGGTAGAAATTTCAGCGGTCGTTGCGAAATTTGTGAATCCAGTAGCGGTTGAATTCTATGATTCAAACAATAACTTGCTGCAAAGGTATGAATTATTGAATAATGATGGGGTTCAGACGCTCCCTGCCCCGGTACAGAATGTTTCGACCGTTGCATTAAAGCACACAGGAAGCAATGCCAGAGTCTACGAATGGAACGTCTTTACTACTCCGTCAACTGCACCGTTACCTACAACGATCAACTGGATCCAAAGTGGTGATCAGATCGTCAAACTGGATTGGGCTGCGACTGGAGCGGAATCGTATAATGTGAAGCGTGCCACTTCTTCTGGCGGGCCATATATATTGCTTGCAAATGTAAAAGACACAACTTATTCCGATACGACTGTAACCAATGGAACAACATACTATTATGTGATTACAACAGTGAACCGGGCGGGAGAAAGTGCTAATTCCCCTGAAAAAGGGATTAAGCCGGATGCAACCAAGTATACGGGGGGACTACTTGATTGGCTTACCCTGCAAGTGGGTAAATCAATTTCCTCTCCGACAAGCACTACTCGGAATTTAACGGATAATAACACGACCACTATTACCGATCTAAGCGGTGGGAATTTTGCATGGTATACGTTTTCTTCGCCGGTAGAAATTTCAGCGGTCGTTGCGAAATTTGTGAATCCAGTAGCGGTTGAATTCTATGATTCAAACAATAACTTGCTGCAGAGGTATGAATTATCGAAAAGTGATGAGATTCAGACACTCCCTGCTCCAATACAGAATGTCTCGACCGTTGCATTAAAGCACACAGGAAGCAATGCCAGAGTCTACGAATGGAACGTTTTTGGAAAAGGTGGAGAACTTCCTCCAGAGGCGCCGTTAAACTTGACCGCAGCGGCTGGTAACAAAAGTGTTGTATTGAATTGGAACAACTCAGGCAATGTCGCTACGAGTTTTAATGTAAAACGTGCTACGGTATCTGGTGGTCCGTATAGTGTAATTGGCAGCGTTACGGGAGATACTTATAGCTACATAGATAATAATGTAGTCAATGGAACTACCTATTTTTATGTCGTCACAGCTGTCTCAGCAGCAGGAGAAAGCGCAAACTCGAACGAAGCTTCCGCTACTCCAAGAGCTGATGTTGTAAATCCTCCTATTCCAGGTCCAGAAGGAGAACGGGCTTTACTGCGTATTATTCTCATTAATGGAATCGAAAAGGAATATGACTTATCCATGTCTGAAGTCGTTTCCTTCATTAATTGGTATGAAGGACGCGCTAACGGAACTGGAACTACAATGTATGCCATAGATAAGCACAATAATAATAAGGGACCATTCGTAAATCGTAAAGATTATGTATTCTTTGATAAAATTATTACGTTTGAAGTTAATGGTTATAATACAGGGACAAGTATTCCAGAGACCCCTCCCTTTGATCCCGAGGCCCATTAAACCGGGATAACAATATCAATACAACAATTATATTTCACGTTTGCAATTAATTTACAATAAACCATTTTCCTTTCCAATTGACAACAAACAAGCCTCAGTGGTATATTCAGGAATGTGGACGAAAGTCACACTTTATTTGATGACGAAGGGAATGTTTGTGCATGCAAGGAAAAGTTAAATGGTTCAACGCAGAAAAAGGGTATGGCTTTATCGAAACGGCTGAAGGCGGCGACGTATTCGTACACTTCTCCGCAATTCAATCCGAAGGTTTCAAAACTTTGGAAGAAGGTCAAGACGTTGAATTCGACATCGTCGAAGGCGCTCGCGGACCTCAAGCTGCTAACGTAATCAAACTATAATCATCCGGCAAGGCCGACCTACATATACGGTTAGATGGTTAAGTAATTGGAAAACGATAGCATCAAACCCCGGAGAAATCCGGGGTTTTTTTAATGCCCTCCTTAGGTTCATTTTCGCTCGTTTTGTAAGTAGTACATGCCCTTCGCAATAAGCTGAGCAGTAAAAACATAAGCGCTTACAGCCGCGTCGTTGTACACAGAAATGCCTTTTTACATTGCGTTAACAAATGTGATATAATGGAATTGCAAAGGAGGAGTGCCATATGAATTTAAGTGTTCGAGGTCAACAGATCGACGTGACGGATGCTTTGAAAGACTACGTTGACAAGAAGCTCCGCAGACTTGAGAAGTACTTTGATGCACCCCTTGCCTCAGAAGGATATGTAACTTTGAGTGTCGTTCGAGGTTTGCACACCGTGGAAGTGACGATTCCTCTCCCGGGCGTTATGCTTCGGGCCGAAGACCGCAGCGACGATATGTATGCATCCATTGATGCCGTTGTGGACAAGTTGGAACGCCAAATCCGCAAACATAAGACCAAACTGAACCGAAAGTTCCGTCAAGAAGGCAGCCTGAAGACGCTGTTTGCCGATGAGGCGGCCGCAACAACGGGCGTGGCACCATCCGAGCAACAGACGGATGAAGATCATGAGGATTTCGAAGTGGTCCGCATCAAGCGCTTCACGTTCAAGCCGATGAATGTGGAGGAGGCCATTTTGCAAATGAACATGGTCGGACACAATTTCTTTGTATTTTCCAATGTGGACACCCAGGAAGTGAGCGTTGTTTACAAACGTAATGACGGCAAGTACGGTTTGATCGAACAAACGGAACCCGATACGTATTAAGCAGCACCGCTTTGAAAGGTACATTTTTGCAAATGATGTAAAAATTAATATCCGAATATAACGAAAAAAGAGCTCAAATCCTGCAACGGATTGGGCTCTTCTTACGTATATAGATCGTAGGGCCAAAAACGGCCCGTGCATTGTCGTCCGCACTGTTGCGGCTTTACTTACAAACTGTTACAATTTATGCAAACGCCATTTTCAGGATTTTATAAGTAGAGGCTTGAATATGATCCGAAGGATTTGGCAATATCCAGAAGTTCAACGAATTAACTTCAAACCGTAATAACGGTCTGGGTGAAGTCGATTCTGTTTTACGGATAATTTCATTCAGACAATCACCTGCATTTCTGTATGAATCGGTTCGTCAGCGAATCCCGTCATCCAGCGCATGTCTGTGAGGGTGGGTTCTCCGGATCGATTTCATTTGTTGATAACCCTGATTTCTTGAAGTTAATTTAACATTTGTTTTGCGTGAAAGGGGTTAACCATGCTAGGACTTGTTAAAAAAATCTTTGGTGACACGAATGATCGCGACGTCAAACGTTTGATGAAAACGGTCGATATCATTAACAAACTAGAACCGGATTTCGAAAAGCTGACCGATGAGCAGCTGAAAGCCAAAACGGCGGAATTCCGCGCGCGCATCGAAAAAGGGGAAACGCTCGACGAACTCCTTCCCGAAGCGTTTGCGACCGTCCGTGAGGCCTCCAAGCGCGTTCTCGGCAAAAGACATTACGATGTCCAGCTGATCGGGGGCATGGCGCTTCACGAGGGCCGCATTGCCGAGATGAAAACCGGTGAAGGTAAAACCCTCGTCGGCACGCTGCCGGTATATCTGAACGCTCTCCTTGGCCAAGGCGTGCATGTCGTTACGGTCAACGACTACCTTGCACAGCGCGACAGCCAGGAAATGGGCCAAATTTACGAATTTTTGGGCATGACCGTCGGGGTGAACCTGAACGGAATGGACCATGCCGACAAACAAGCCGCTTATGCCTGCGATATTACGTACGGCACGAACAACGAGTTCGGCTTCGACTATCTGCGCGACAACATGGTGCTGTATAAAGAACAGATGGTGCAGCGCCCGCTGTACTTCTGTACGATCGACGAAGTGGACTCCATTTTGATCGACGAAGCCCGTACGCCGCTGATCATCTCGGGACAAGCTCAAAAATCGACGCAGCTTTACTACGTCGCCGACCGCTTCGTGAAGACTCTCCAGGCGGAAGAGGATTACACGGTCGATATTAAGGTCAAATCCGTTGCGCTCACCGAAAAAGGCGTAGCGAAAGCGGAACGCGCTTTTGGCATCGAGAACTTGTATGACCATGCACACGTGACGCTTAACCACCACATCGTGCAGGCGCTGAAAGCCAATGTCATTATGCGCCGCGATGTGGATTATGTCGTGACCGAAGACGAAGTCGTCATCGTCGACGAATTTACGGGCCGTCTGATGGCCGGACGCCGTTACAGCGACGGATTGCACCAGGCGATCGAAGCGAAGGAAGGCATCGAGGTTCAGAACGAAAGCATGACGCTGGCCACGATCACGTTCCAGAACTATTTCCGGATGTACCGCAAGCTGGCGGGCATGACCGGTACGGCGAAAACCGAGGAAGAAGAATTCAAGAAAATTTACGGCCTGGAAGTGCTCCAGGTGCCTACGAATAAACCGAACCAACGGAACGATATGCCGGACGTGGTGTATAAGAGCGTCAACGGTAAATTCAAGGCGGTTGTCGATGAAATCGTAGAACGCCATAAGAAAAACCAGCCGGTTCTGGTCGGTACGGTATCCATCGAAAACTCCGAGCTCATTTCGGATATGCTGAAGCGCAAAGGCGTCAAGCACCAGGTGCTGAACGCCAAATACCACGCTGAAGAAGCCGAAATCATTGCCCGCGCCGGACAACCGGGAGCCGTTACGATCGCCACCAACATGGCGGGCCGCGGTACGGACATTTTGCTGGGCGAAGGCGTAGCCGAACTGGGCGGTCTGCACATCATCGGTACGGAACGCCATGAATCCCGCCGGATCGATAACCAGCTTCGCGGACGCGCGGGACGCCAAGGCGACCCGGGCTCCACGCAGTTCTACCTGTCGCTGGGCGACGAGCTGATGAAACGCTTCGGTGCGGACAACGTGCTGAACATGATGGAGCGTCTCGGTTTTGAAGAAGACCAGCCGATCGAAAGCAAAATGATCACGCGCGCGATCGAATCCGCGCAAAAACGCGTCGAAGGCAACAACTTCGATCTGCGTAAGGTCGTCCTCCAGTACGACGACGTCATGAACCAGCAGCGTGAAATCATCTACAAGCAGCGCCGCGAAATTTTGGAATCCGACAACATCAAGGAAATCGTCATGGACATGATCAAGCCGGTCATCGACCGCGTCGTCGAAGCGCACTGCCAGGACGATATTCCGGAAAACTGGGAGCTGCAGGAGGTTGCCGACTACGTCAACAGCAAGCTGCTGGATGAAGGCTCCCTCACCCGCGACGATTTGTGGGGCAAAGAAATTCCGGAGATGGAAGAGCTCATCTTCGAAAAAGTCAAAACCAAATACGACGAACGCGAAGAACGCATCGGCTCCGAACTCGTGCGCGAGTTCGAGAAGGTCATCGTGCTCCGTTCCGTGGACAGCAAATGGATGGATCACATCGACGCCATGGACCAGCTTCGCCAAGGTATTCACCTTCGCGCTTACGGCGGCACGGATCCGCTTCGCGAGTACCAGTTTGAAGGCTTCGAAATGTTCAACGAGATGACGGCCAGCATTCAGGAAGAAGTGGCTACTTACGTGATGAAAGCTCATATCGAAGCAAACCAGGAGCGCCAGGCGGTCGTGGAAGAAAGCAAAATTTCCACCAACGGCGAACCTACGGAGAAAAAACCGGTGCATGTCGGGGAACAGATCGGGCGCAACGATCCTTGCCCATGCGGCAGCGGCAAAAAATACAAGCACTGTCACGGGCAAGAATAACCGGACCTGAATAAATTGAACTGAAGATTAGGGACAATAAACTTTGGTTCATTTTAAGAGGATAGAATGCATAAGGAAACAGACTCCCTTGAATCAAAGGCCTTGGGCATCACGAAACGTGGTGCGCCAAGCTCCTTTGTTTAAGGGAGTTTATGTCGATAGAAGAGGTGAAGAACAATCATGATCGATGCATCTGTCAAACATGATTTGCGGGAAATCGCAACCAAATTAACCAACCTTAGGGGGTCTCTTTGACTTAGATCTCAAACAGGAAATGATCGCCAACTACGAGGAAAAGATGTCCGCGCCCGATTTTTGGGATGACAACGAAAAGGCGCAAGGCATCATTGCCGAGATGAACGCGGTCAAATCTTCCGTAGACCAATACGAAAAGCTGAAGCAGGAATACGACGACGCCTCCATGATGGTTGAGTTGGCCGAAGAGGAAGGCGACGAGTCGCTTATCGGGGAAATCACCGAAGCAGTCACGAATCTTAAGAAAAAACTTGAGGATTTTGAGCTGAATCTGCTGCTGAATCAGCCGTATGACAAAATGAACGCCATTCTGGAGCTGCATCCGGGAGCGGGCGGCACGGAGTCCCAGGACTGGGGCCAAATGCTGCTGCGGATGTATACGCGATGGGCGGAAAAAAGAGGCTACAAGGTCGAAGTCCTCGACTATCTTCCTGGCGATGAAGCGGGCATTAAAAGCGTCACGCTCCTCATCAAGGGCTTCAATGCTTACGGATATTTGAAAGCCGAAAAAGGCGTTCACCGTTTGGTGCGGATCTCGCCGTTCGATTCGTCGGGCCGGCGCCATACCTCGTTCGTATCTTGCGACGTCGTGCCTGAAATTACGGATGACGTCGAGATCGAAATCCGGACCGAGGATCTGAAGATCGATACGTACCGGGCCAGCGGCGCGGGCGGCCAGCACATCAACACGACGGACTCGGCCGTGCGGATCACCCACATCCCGACGGGCATCGTGGTGACCTGCCAAAACGAACGGTCGCAGATCAAAAACCGGGAGCGGGCGATGACGATGCTCCGTTCCAAGCTGTACGAACGCAAAATCGAAGAACAGCAAAAAGAGCTGGATGAAATCCGAGGGGAACAGTCGGATATTGCCTGGGGCAGCCAGATCCGCTCCTACGTATTTCATCCCTATAGCATGGTAAAGGACCACCGCACATCAGTAGAGACCGGCAACGTCGGCGCCGTGATGGACGGGGATCTGGATCCGTTCATCGACGGTTATTTGCGCAGTCAAATTAAAGTGGATACCGAATAAACCTAAAAATTCCTACACGCGATATAGATTGAACGAAGGATTATTTTTCTTAAGTTCACCTGTATCGTTGTAGGAATTTTTTTGCGTTCAACGCCATGATTGGGCTGATTCATCACGCCCGTGAGCAGTTATCATTTTTTTGACCAAGGAGAGAAAAAAGAATATGTCGCATGCAGAAGTTTCGGGCCGCAGAAAGGCCTCCATCCTCCCGCCATCGGGACCCCTCCGCCATACGGCGGATATTGCCCTGATCATCATCGGTTCATTTGTGATCGCTTTAGGGTTTAATTTGTTTTTCCTGCCCAACGGCATTGCCTCCGGCGGCGTGTCGGGGATCTCGGTGCTGTTTGATGCGTGGTTTGGCCTGGAGCCTGCGTATACGCAGTGGGCGCTGAATATTCCGGTGTTTATTTTAGGGTTCTTGCTGCTCGGCAAAAATTATGCCGTTCGTTCGCTGCTTGGCAGCATCGTGCTGCCGCTGTTCGTCTATGTGACGAAGGATTGGCCGCTGCCGACGGATAACCCGATCCTCGCTTCGATCTACGGGGGGATCGCCGTGGGTTTGGGCATCGGCATCGTGTATCGCGGCAGAGGATCGACCGGCGGGCTGGCGACCGTCGCCCAGATTATCCAGAAGTACAGCGGGCTCAATTTTTCCCTGTGCGTGGTGATGCTTGACGGCAGCGTCATTTTGTTGGCGGCCTGCACGTTATCCCTCGAAAAAGCGCTGTATGCGCTTGTAGGCCTTTACGTCTCCGGGAAGGTCATTGATGCGGTGGAGCTGGGCTTCAGCTACTCCAAAGTGGCGTACATTATATCCAATCACACGGATCGGATCAGCGAGGCTGTTTTGCACGAGCTTGACCGGGGGTTGACGAAGTTGAATGCCCAGGGCGGTTACACTGGGGATGACCGTACCGTGCTCATGGTCGTCATCGGTCAAAGCGAGGCGACGCGCCTCAAAACGCTGGTCCGTTCCGTTGACCCCAAAGCGTTTGTCATTATCAGCAGCGCCCACGAGGTGCTCGGGGAAGGATTTAAACTGGAGGCATAACGAAGTTGCGGAAATGAAGTTATGGATCTGGAGTGATGAAATAGAAGTTACGGGAAAAGGGAGGCGGTCGCCATCATGGATGGTTGATCAGCCTCCTTTTGCCGATAAACAATAGTCTTGCTCGTAATGAGGAGGTATAGATTGCGCCGGCGGCAAATATATCTACTGAAAAGGAGGGACCTGTCTAATGGCTACATTGAAAGGGGAGATCGCCGGCAAAGGTGCCTATGGGATCGATGCGCCTAAAGTGGTTCGAAACTTGCTGACGATCGGAATCATTTTGGCTGCTGTCGGCGTTGTGGTTTTGCGGTTTGGCGGGATCATCGGCATGATTGCGGCGATACTGCTGCTGCTCGGCGGCATCGTTTGTTTGGCGGAAGGGGTCTTGATGATATGGAGCAGCAAAAGAGGCAAGGCTTACGTCGTTAAAGCGTTAATCGAAAAATTGAACGTTCAGGAAACGGACCGCGTTCTCGACGTCGGGTGCGGGAGAGGTTTTCTGCTGCATTCGTTGGCGAAACAGGTTCTGCATGGGAAAGCGACGGGGATCGATATCTGGAACGCCGAAGACCAATCCGGAAACCATCCGACCGTCACCCTGCGCAATGCGGAAGCGGAAGGGGTGACGGAGCGCGTCGAAATCTTGCAAGCCGATGCGCGGCAGCTGCCGTTCGAAGACGGGACGTTTGATATCGTGGCTTCAAGCCTGGCCATCCACAACATTTCGCATCCGGCGGAACGGCAGAAAGCCATCGCGGAAATCGTCCGGGTGTTAAAGCCGGCGGGCAAAGTCGCGTTGCTTGATTTTCAGCATACCGGCGAATACGCGCAAATGATGATCCAATCGGGCCTGGAGCAGGTGCAGATATCCAAATGGCATTTTGCGATGTTTCCTCCTGTCCGCATCGTTACCGGGGTAAAGAAATAAGGTAAACCGGGGAAATGACAACATGATTGGAATATTGGAATTTTTATAAAAAGGGGCCTGCGAGGGTCCTTTTTGCATACTAAGTTTTCGAAATGCCGAGCGGCATCTTTGAGATGTGAAAATAAAACCGCTGGGGGCATGTGCAAATTCAGCTCGAAGTGTTGTATTTATATAAATAGGGTCGTATAATAATACATATTTATGAGAGGGATGCAAGTCAGACGGGGAGAGAGGAGAACAGAGAGATGCCAGGTGAACAAGGGGAAACTCATAAAATCAGAATCGCGATTATCGGCTCGACGGGCTACGGCGGGGTGGAATTGATCCGATTGCTGCAAGCCCATCCGCGGGCGGAGATCACGTCGGTTATTTCATCTTCAAGCGCGGGAGTGCCGATTTCGGACGGTTTTCCGCATTTAACGAATATTATCGCGCAACATCTGGACGGCGTGAATGCCGCGGAAATCGCGGAAAAAGCGGATGTCGTATTTACCGCGACGCCATCGGGCGTCAGTTCGAAGCTGGTTCCGGAGCTGCTGGAAGCGGGGCTTAAGGTCGTTGACCTGTCGGGCGACTTCCGGATTAAGGACGGCGGCACTTATGAAAAATGGTATAAGCATCCGGCGCCGGAGGAGCGTTATTTGGAAAAAGCGGTGTACGGATTATGCGAAATATTCGGCGAGGAAGCTGCCGGCGTCGACTTTGTTTCGAATCCGGGCTGTTATCCGACAGCGACGCTGATTGGTCTCGTTCCAGCGGTCAAAGCCGGATGGGTTGATCCGAAAAGCATCATCATCGACGCCAAATCCGGCGTATCCGGCTCAGGCCGGGGCACAAGTCTGACTTCGCATTATTCGGAAATCAATGAAAACTTTAAAGCATACAAGGTAAACAAACATCAGCATATTCCTGAAATCGAACAGGTGCTGAGCCGGGTTGCCGGCGAACCGGTGACGGTGACTTTTACGACGCAACTCGTTCCGATGACGCGCGGGATCATGAGCACGATGTACGTGCAGATGAACGGAGCATACCGCGATGAGGATTTCATAGAGCTGTACCGGCAGCATTATAAGGATCGGCCATTCGTGCGCGTACGCGATAAAGGCATTTGGCCGGCGACCAAAGAGGTGTACGGTTCCAACTACTGCGATGTCGGCTTTGCCGCAGACGAACGGACGGGACGCGTGACGATTATTTCCGTGATCGACAATATCGTGAAGGGCGCCGCAGGCCAAGCGATACAAAACCTGAATTTGATGATGGGATGGGAGGAAAATCTCGGACTGGGATACACGCCGGTGTATCCGTAAGGAAAGGGATGACAGCATATGGGACAAATGAAATTTACCGCGGTGCAAGGCGGTTCGATTATAACTCCAAAAGGTTTTTCCGCAGGCGGGTTGCATTGCGGGCTCAAAAAGTCCGAACGTCATGACCTCGGCGCCATTTATTGCGAAGTGCCGGCCGTCGCTGCGGCCGTGTATACGACAAACCTGATCCAGGCGGCACCGCTGAAGGTGACGCGCGAAAGCCTGCAGGACGGCAGACTGCAGGCCGTTGTCGTTAACAGCGGCAACGCCAACGCCTGCACCGGGAAACAAGGGGAAGAAGATGCGTATACGATGCGGGCGGAAGCCGCCCGTCATCTCGGCGTGGCGGAGCAGGATGTGGCGGTTGCGTCGACGGGTGTGATTGGGGAACTGCTCAAAATGGACTGCGTCACGGCGGGCATCGCCGGTTTGCCGAAGCGGCTGAGCGGCGAAGCATCCGGGGCGGAGGATTTTTCGCAGGCGATTTTGACGACCGATTTGGTGAAAAAGGAAGCATGCGTTTCGGTCCGCGTGAACGGCAAGGACGTAACGATCGCCGGAGCGGCCAAAGGGTCGGGCATGATTCATCCGAACATGGCGACGATGCTGGCGTTTATGACGACGGATGCTGCGATCGAAGCGGACGCGCTGCAGCAGCTTCTGCGCCAGGCGACGGACGTGACCTTCAACATGATTACGGTCGACGGGGATACAAGCACAAACGATATGCTGATCGCAATGGCGAGCGGGCTGGCCGGCAATGACGCGCTTCATCCGGCTCATCCGGATTGGGAGGCTTTTGCGGAAGGATTCACTTACGTGTGCCAGATACTTGCTCAAGCGATTGCCCGCGACGGCGAAGGGGCAACGAAGCTGGTCGAAGTGCAGGTGAGCGGAGCGGTCAGCGATTTGTCGGCGCGAGCCATCGCCAAAACCGTGATCGGTTCGAGCCTCGTGAAATCGGCGGTATTCGGCGCGGATGCGAACTGGGGAAGGGTCATTGCAGCGGTCGGACGTGCGGGAGAGCCCGTAAATCCGGAAACGGTGGATATTCATATCGGCGATATTTCGGTTCTGGAAGGCTCCCGTCCGGTAGCGTTTGATGAGGACGCAGCCTTGCAATATTTGAAGGGCGATACCGTCCGGATTACCGTTGATCTCCATCAGGGAGACGGGATCGCGACGGCCTGGGGCTGTGACCTGACGTATGACTATGTCCGCATTAATGCGGCTTACCGGACGTAAATAGATCGGAAGATAGGGAGAGGAACGCGGTGGAAACTTTGGAACGGAGTGAGGCCGGAACGGCTGAACATAATGCAGGCCTGCAAAGCTTCGTGATGAAATGCGGCGGCAGTACGCTGGCGGCGCTGCCGGATTCTTTTTTCGAGGATCTGAAGCAGCTGCAGGCTTCCGGGGTTCAGCCCGTGATCGTACACGGCGGCGGACCGGCCATTTCGGAAAACCTGGAGAAGCTTGGCATCGAAACGGAATTCGTGAACGGTTTGCGCAGGACGACGGAGGCGGTGCTCGACGTGGTGGAGATGGTGCTTGCAGGCAGCATCAACAAGCAGATCGTCAGACGCATTCAGCAGACCGGAGGCCAGGCGCTGGGCATCTCGGGCGTCGACGGCGGGTTGATCGAAGCGCAGCCGGTCGAAAATAGCGATACGGTTGGCTGGGTCGGCGACGTGACGCATGTCCGGTCCGACATGATCCAAGGCATTACGGACATGGGTTATATGCCGGTTATTGCGCCCGTCGGCGTCGATCAGAGCGGACAGCGTTACAACATCAATGCCGATACGGCGGCGGGAGCCGTCGCTTCGCATTTGGGGACGGACCGGATGATCGTCGTGACCGACGTTCCGGGCATTATGAAAGAGCTGGACGGCGTCAAGCAGGTGCTTCCCGTCGTGACCGTGCAGCAGATTGACGACATGATTCAGAGCGGAGAGATATACGGCGGCATGATCCCGAAGGTCAAAGCGGCGGTCAGCTGCATTCAAGGCGACGTGCAGGAGGTCGTGATCGTGAACGGCAGCGAACCGAGGGTGCTGAGCCGGGTGCTTCAGGGCGAAGCGATCGGGACGAGAATCGTGAAATAATGAGTGAAAAGTGCAGTAGTAAAACGATCGAATATTGATTCGGATAGGAGTGATTTTGCATGAGTATCCCTGAAGGGCAATCCAGTTCGCTGTTTCCCAACTACGCCAGATACCCGATCACCCTGGTCAAAGGCCAAGGCAGCTGGCTGTGGGACGACCAAGGCCATAAATACCTCGATTTCATGAGCGGCATTGCGGTAACCAACCTCGGGCATGCCCCCGAAAAAGTAACGGCGAAATTGAAAGCGCAGCTGGATGAGCTGTGGCATGTTTCGAACTTGTTCCATATTCCGAATCAGGAAAATGCGGCGGCGCTTCTTACGGCAAACAGCTGTGCCGACGCGGTGTTTTTCTGCAACAGCGGCGCGGAGGCGAACGAAGCGGCCATCAAGCTGGCCCGCCGTTACCATCAAAAGGTGAAGGGCACGGGCCGCTACGAAGTGATCACCTTTTTCCAATCGTTCCATGGACGGACGCTGGCGACCTTGACGGCGACGGGACAGGATAAAGTGAAGGACGGCTTCCTGCCGCTCCCTGCCGGCTTCAAAAGCGTGCCTCTGCACGATCTGGACGCTTTGAAAGCAGCCGTTACGGATAAAACGGCCGCGATCATGCTGGAGCTTGTGCTGGCCGAAGGCGGCGTGCTGCCGGTGGAAGCGGATTTTCTCCGCGCCATTCAGAAGCTGTGCAAGGAGCATGGCCTGCTGCTTATTATCGATGAAGTGCAGACGGGCATGGGACGTACGGGCAAGCTGTTTGCGCATGAGCATTACGGCATTGAGCCGGATATTTTTACTCTCGCCAAAGGCATTGCCAGCGGGTTTCCGACCGGCGCGATGCTGGGCAAAGCCTTCCTGCGGGATGCGTTTTCGGCGGGCAGCCACGGGTCGACCTTCGGCGGAACGCCGATCGCGACGGCGGCCGTCATTGCCACGATCGAAACGATGCTGGAGGATCGGCTACCGCAACGCGCGGCCGAAATGGGGGCTTACCTGAAAGAGCAGCTGACCGAAAAGCTGGCAAGCAACCCTCATGTCAAAGCCATCCGCGGCCTCGGCCTGCTGGTCGGCATCGAATGTGCGGAGCCGGTCAACGACCTGGTGCTTGAAGGGCAAAAACGCGGGCTGCTGTTTATTACGGCAGGACCTAACGTCATCCGGCTGCTGCCGAACCTGTACGTGACGAAAGAAGAAATCGATCAGGCGGTAAGCATCCTTGCCGGCGTGATCCATGACCATACGGCCGTAAAGAAGGATTAATACGATAAATGATTTTCATCGTTAATGACCTGACAAAATAGCGATACGGCGGGCACGGGATCGTTCTGAAAAACCGGAAGTCATCGGCGGAACGATCCGTAACGCAGCGGCTACCATGCGACATAAGAACCTAACGTGAAAAAGGAGGAACACCCATGACCCAAACAGAGCAGCTGCAGCAAGTGAACCTGAAGGGCCGGGACTTGCTTGAGCTGGACGACTACACCACGGAAGAGATCCAGTACCTGCTCGATCTGGCGATCGAGCTGAAACGCAAGCAAAAAAACGGCGAGGTTTACCAGCCGCTGAAAGGCAAAACGATCGGACTTATTTTCGAAAAATCTTCCACCCGCACGCGGGTTTCCTTTGAAGTCGGCGCGTTCCAGCTCGGAGCGCACGCGCTCTTTTTGAGCAAAAACGACATCCAGCTCGGACGCGGCGAAATTATCAGCGATACCGCACAGGTGCTTTCCCGTTACCTCGACGGCATCATGATTCGTACGTTCGGACATCAAAACGTCGTCGATCTGGCCAAATACGCTTCCGTGCCGGTCATTAACGGTCTTAGCGATTCGGCGCATCCGTGCCAGGTATTGGCCGACTACCAGACGATCCTTGAACATAAAGGCAAGCTGAAAGGCCTCAAGCTGGCGTACATCGGCGACGGCAACAACATGGCGCATTCCCTAATGATCGGCGGGGCGAAGCTCGGCGTGCATGTATCCGTGGCCAGTCCGGAAGGATATGAGCCCGATGCCGAAGTCGTGAAGGCCAGCCGCGAAATCGCGAAGGAAACCGGAGCGGAAATCGTCGTGACGCGCAGCCCGCAGGAAGCGGTGAAAGACGCCGATGTCATCTATACGGATGTGTGGGCGAGCATGGGCTTTGAGGAAGAGCAAAAAATCCGCGAGGCTGCTTTTAAAGACTATCAGGTCGATGAAGAGCTGGCGAAAGGCGCCAAAAGCGATTACCTGTTCATGCACTGCCTGCCTGCGCACCGCGGGGAGGAAGTCAGCGAGGGCGTGATCGACGGCAAAAATTCCGTTATTTTTGATCAGGCCGAAAACCGCCTGCATGCGCAAAAAGCGCTGATGGCGGCGTTGATGGGGTAGGCTAGAGGAATTGTGGTTGACCGACCGGCGAATTATGTTTTGGAGTTGCTGCTATTGGGTTCGTTCGACATAAAGGAAGACGGCCAACTAATTAATTTATGATCTTAAAGGTTAACATAGTGCATTGTGCTCGCGGCAGTGGAGGGGACGGAATCGATCTGAAGAAGCTAAAAGCTTTTTGAAAAAAAGCTGCTTCGGAAGCTTATGCTGCGGTCGCCTTTGTCCCTGAATTTCTACCTTTAAACGGTTCAATCAAGGAATTTTGGGGGCAACAGCGATCGGAAGAACGATCCGTACCCGGGGCGGTCAACACGAACGAAAATGTGCTATGGGCTAAGCCCCAACGACGATATAATCGAATTACGAAGCATAAACGAAAGGAAGTTCATGATGGCAAAAGAAAAAATCGTGCTCGCCTACTCCGGCGGGCTGGACACATCCATTATTCTGAAATGGCTCAAAGAAACTTACGATGCGGAAATTATCGCTTTTACGGCCGATATCGGCCAAAAGGAAGAGCTTGACGGCCTGGAAGCCAAGGCGCTGGCAACAGGCGCTTCCAAAGTGTATATCGACGATTTGCGCGACGAGTTCGCGAAGGACTTCATCTATCCGATGTTCCAGGCCGGCGCGCTGTACGAAGGGCAATACCTGCTCGGCACGAGCATCGCGCGTCCGCTGATCGCCAAACGCATGGTCGAAATCGCCCGCGCCGAAGGCGCAACCGCGATTGCGCACGGGGCAACCGGGAAAGGGAACGACCAGGTCCGTTTCGAGCTTGGCGTAGCCGCGCTGGCTCCGGATATCGAAGTGATCGCGCCATGGCGTCTGGAGGAGTTCCGCAACGACTTCCCGGGCCGCGCCGAAATGATCGCTTTTGCCGAAAAACACGGCATTCCGGTTACCGCCTCTGCCGCCAAACCTTACTCCATGGACCGCAACCTGCTGCATATCAGCTATGAGAGCGGCGTGCTGGAGGATCCTTGGTTCGATGCAAGCGCACCGGAAAACAAAGATATGTTCCTGCTCAGCAACTCTCCTGAGGATGCGCCGGATGAAGCGGAATACCTCGAGCTCGAGTTCGTCCAAGGCAACTGCGTGGCGCTGAACGGCGAGAAGCAGAGCCCGCTGCAGGTGATGGAAAAACTGAACGAGCTTGGCGGCAAACACGGCATCGGCCGCGTCGACATGGTGGAAAACCGTTTTGTCGGCATGAAAAGCCGCGGGGTGTACGAAACGCCGGGCGGAACGATTTTGTTCACGGCTCACCGCAAAATGGAATCCATCACGATGGACCGCGAAGTGATGAACCTGCGCGACAGCCTCATCACCCGCTACAGCACGCTCGTATACAACGGCTTCTGGTTTGCGCCGGAACGTCTCGCTTTGCAGGCACTGGTGACCGAAAGCCAAAAGAACGTCACGGGAACGGTCCGCGTGAAGCTGTATAAAGGCAACATCATCGCCGCGGGCGTCAAAAGCCCGGTCAGCTTGTACAATCCGGATATCGCAACGATGGAAGCCGATCCGACGCAAGCGTACGACCAAGGGGATGCAACGGGTTTTATCCGCCTGAACGCGCTTCGTCTGAAGGTAGGAACGGGCGTAGAGCAGAACAAATAATCGCAGCATTACCCATACATGAATGAACGTATAGCGGCAGGGTGGTGACGGCCGTTCCTTTTCCGGGCGAGAAGGGGCGGCCCTCTGCCGTATCAGAGAGGAGAGACCCAAAGTGAGCAAACTGTGGGGAGGGCGCTTTACGAAGCAAACCAACCATTTGGTGGACGAGTATACCGCTTCGATCGGTTTTGACCAGAAGCTGGCCGAGGAAGACATTCAAGGAAGCTTGGCGCATGTGACGATGCTGGGCAAATGCGGAATTTTGCCGCAGGAGGACGTGGAAACGATCAAAGGCGGCCTGAACAAAGTGCTTGAAAAAATCCGCAAGGGTGAAATCGAGTTTTCGGTGTCGGATGAAGACATCCATATGAACGTGGAAAAAAACCTGATTGCCGAAATCGGTCCGGTCGGCGGGAAGCTGCATACCGGGCGCAGCCGCAACGACCAAGTGGCGACCGATATGCACCTGTACCTCCGCAAACGCGTGGTGGAGCTGTCCGGGATGCTGTACGAGCTGCAAAAAGCGCTGATCGGGCAAGCCCGCGACAACCTGGATACGATCGTTCCGGGGTACACGCATCTGCAGCGGGCGCAGCCGATTTTGTTCGCCCATCATCTGATGGCGTACGTATCGATGTTCCAGCGCGACATTGAGCGGCTGATGGACAGCTACAAGCGCATCAACGTGCTGCCGCTCGGAGCGGGGGCGTTGGCCGGAACGACGTTCCCGATCGACCGCCATTTCGTGGCGGAGCAGCTGCAATTCGACCGCGTGTACGAAAACAGCCTGGACGCCGTCAGCGACCGGGATTTTATTCTGGAGTTCCTGTCCCACGCTTCCATCATCATGATGCATCTTTCCCGCCTGTCGGAGGAGCTTGTGCTGTGGAGCAGCACGGAGTTCAATTTCATTGAGCTGGACGATGCGTTCTGCACAGGCAGCAGCATCATGCCGCAGAAAAAAAATCCGGACGTGCCGGAGCTTGTCCGCGGCAAAACGGGCCGCGTCTACGGCAACCTGATGGGGCTTCTCACGGTGCTGAAGTCGCTGCCGCTCGCTTACAACAAGGATATGCAGGAAGATAAGGAAGGCATGTTCGATACGGTGGCGACGCTGGAAGGCGCCCTGCAGCTGTTCGCTCCGATGATCGCCACGATGAAGGTGAACAAATCGCGAATGCGCGAAGCGGTCAACAAAGACTTCTCCAACGCGACGGACATCGCCGATTTCCTCGTGGGCAAAGGACTGCCGTTCCGCCAGGCGCATGAAGTGATCGGGAAAACGGTCCTGTACTGCATTCAGAACGGAAAATATTTGCTTGATCTGACGATGGAAGAGTTCAAGCAATTCTCCCCATTGTTCGACGATGCCATCTACAAAGTGCTTCAGCCGGAAACGGTCGTCAACGCCCGCAACGTATACGGCGGCACGGCCACGGACCAGGTGGCGGACGCCATCAAGCGCAGCGAAGTGCTGCTGCGGATGACCGAGCAGTGGCTTGAAGAACACCAATAAAGCCATGGACAAAAGGAAAGCTGTTCTCTCAATTCGGGAGGACGGCTTTTTTTGATAAAACGGATTAAAAGCAAATGCTATACGAATGCGAAGCCTAATATCGGCGCCTGATGCCGTAAAGAGAAATGCTTGCTCGTTACAGCCTGTCTTTTTTGAAAATAAGCCGGTAGACACTTTTAACTTTTGTTGAATTTGGATAATATTGGGTTACGTTCCAATAAAAATTTAGAAAAACGGTGCATATGATATGAGCGATCCGGACATCAGGCTAAATTATCACAGCTTCCTGGAAGAGATCAAAAACGACTTTGACCCGATCATAAAGAAAATGCGGGAGCAGGACTTCAATGGTTGGAGGGGACAAGCTTGGAAAGGGCCTGCAAAGAAGCTGAAGAAAACCTTTAAATCGGCGGGGGCTTTAGCCAAGATCAAATGGGCGGGTTTGCCGCTCATTGGGCCCGTTATAGCGGGGATCGGCGGCTACTTAGCCAACATGCCCCTTTGGGGCATAATCGGTGCCGCAGCCTTCATCATTCTGATAACCTACTGGATCCTTGTCCGCAGATTCGTTCATGAAATGACGTCGATCGCAAGCGAGAACTTTCATGTCGGCGCTTTTAAAGCCAAAAAACCAAAAGAGTACGCGTTGTGGGCTTCTTTTCGTCATAGCGGCGCCACATTTAATGGGCTGTATGCCTTGATGACGCCGCTTCTGATCGATTCTCCCAAAACGGAGGTGAGCATCGATCAAATTTTGAATTATGCCAAGGGGCAACAGGATTTTTTGCAGGCGAATATCGATACATACAAGGAAGAACGAACATTTTTACTGGACGAAATCGAAAAAAATGAAAAATACGTGTTATATCTTATCGATTTATTGAAGTCGATCAATACGGCCATCTATAGAATCGCTAACGGGGTTATGAACTTTTCGGAGCTTGATTTTATTTGTGCGTATACGATCTATGAAATGAAAGGAGACAAACTGTACAGAATCGTCGATAAAGGCACGACCGGCAGCAGCCCCGAACAATACGAGATCAGCAGGGAAAATGCGCTGCGTTATGCTGTCGTCGATGCGGCGATGTCTTCGGACGGCGATCCGAGGTATAATTTGTCCTCCCCGGGCAGAACCATCGTTTCGTATCGCATGAACATGTTTAATGATGCCGTATGGATTTGGAATTTTCATTTTGATGACAGCAACGACAGAGCGTTGTCCCTCACACTCTCCCATGATATTATTGATATTAGAGAAGTGTACCGTTTGGTCCATGCATTTTGCTTGATTTTGCAGAAAGATATGATGCATAAAAAGGAGATGACATCTATTGGCGACTCCTATGACAAAACCTATCAAATTTGAATTTTCGTCCCAAAAGGAGATTACGGAGGCGAATCGTGAGCGTCGGCAAAATGTTTTAAGGGCGCTCCAAATCATCCGCAAGGGACAAACCGAGGCCGCTGCCTCTGCAGAAACAGAAAAAAGCGATAAATAATGTAATAGAGTTGTATAGATTTGATAGAGAAAGACCATCCTTATTCTAAAAGAACAAGGGTGGTCTTTTGTGATGAAAAATAAAAAGGTGATTCTGTTTCCGGTCAATAAGCCTCGAAAGGTTGCCTTTAAAAGCCAGGAGCAGATTACGAACGAAAACAGGTTGCGAAGAGAAGCTATATTAAAGAGTTTTACGAAAAATAACCCTCCCCGCCAGTTTTGAAAAACGCATGGCTTCACTGAGGCGGCCGCTGCGCTCCCCATCGCACAACCAGGCCGGCATGGGTCAACCCGCCGCCGAAGCCGTAAAGAAGCAGCGTATCGCCGTATTTCAGCTTTTCCTCCCGTACGCCGAGGCCAAGCGACAGCGGAATGGAAGCCGCCGAAGTATTCCCCATATATTCCACGCTATAGAGCGTTTTGTCGATTGGAATGCCGGTTTTCTCGCAAATCGATTCGATCATCCGGAGGTTGACGCTGTGCGGCACGAACCAGTCGATATCCGCGATCGTCATGCCGGCGCGCGGCAGCAGCTCCTCGATCCCGGCGGTGACGGTCCGCACGGCCCATTTATACACTTCGCGGCCGTTTTGCACGATGTTTCCTGCGCCTGCAAGCGGAAGGCCGTGCAGCGCGTTTGCCATGCCTGCGCGATAGAGATGCATGCCGCCGCTGCCGTCGGTCCCTTGGATGGAGGCGATGAAGCCGGGGTTGGTTTCGTCCGCTTCAACCAGCACCGCTCCGGCACCGTCCCCGAACAGAATGCAAGTCGTCCGGTCTGTATAGTCCGTGACTTTGGATAACGTCTCGCCGCCGACGACCAGTACCTTGCGGTGCAGTCCGGCGCTGATGAGCCCGTTCGCCACGTGCAGGCCGTAAGCGAATCCCGCGCAAGTCGCGTTCAGATCGAAGGCTCCGGTGCTTTGAATGTTGAAATGCTCTTGGATGAGGCACGCCACGCTGGGAAACGGGTAGTCCGGCGTCGTGGTGGCGACGATGATCAAATCGACATCCTCCACATGTTTGCCGTAGGTCCGTATTAAATCATCAACCGCCCGGATGCACAGATCCGAAGTAAACTCCTGCTCGGCGCTGATCCGGCGCTCCCTCATGCCGGTCCGCTGCACGATCCATTCATCGCTTGTTTCCACGAGTTTTTCCAAATCCGCATTGGTTAGCCTTTTGTCGGGCACGTACGTGCCAATGGCCGTTATGGCCGCT
The DNA here is from genome assembly GCF_009870825.1 of Paenibacillus sp. USDA918EY. Classification (GTDB taxonomy): domain Bacteria; phylum Bacillota; class Bacilli; order Paenibacillales; family Paenibacillaceae; genus Paenibacillus_AQ; species Paenibacillus_AQ albilobatus. The sequence goes on from NZ_WTWY01000013.1 coordinate 91,600, forward strand.
TTGGATGATACGCTGTTCATTATGATCTTTCCTCCTCCGCATGATGGAATGCCGATGAAACGATGACCAACCGATTTTAATATCAAGTATTAGTACTTGGTACTAATTATATGCAAATGTAATCCGAATTCAACCTTTTTCTTTCACGGGGCACAAAAAAGAGACCCTCCATGAAGGGCCTCCATTGACAAGATGCGATCCGGTTTGTGCCGGAAGTTACTCGATAAAATGAACGGCGTGCAGAAACCGTTTCAGCATCGCTGCCGCTTGAGCGCGGGTTGCATCGTCGGCCGGCGCGAAATTGCCGTCGCCCATTCCTCCGATGATGCCCGCTTGAACGATTTGCGACACGGAAGCTTGCGCCCATGGAGAGATCGCGTCTTGATCTTTAAACACGGCAAGCGCTTGATTATGAGCCGGGAGGTTATTTCCCTCAGGCGTCAGGCTTAACGCTCTGGCGAGCATGACGGCCATTTGCTCCCGGCTGATCCGTTCGTCCGGCATAAAGGAGCCGGTTGTCATGCCGTCGACCAGGCCGGCCTTAACCGCCGCTTCCACCGCAGGCGCATACCAAGCGAATGACGGCACATCTTCAAATCCGCTATAAGCCCCGTCCTGTTCGTTCGATAAGCCGAGCGCGCGGACGAGCAGGGCGGCGAACTCGGCGCGCGTAATGCTTTCATCCGGAGCGAACCGGCCTGCGGAAACGCCGTCCACGATCAGCCTTGAGGCAAGCTGCTCCACATCTTCCTTGGCCCAATGGGCGTTCATATCGGTAAATGATCGGTTATCGGTTTCGATGACGGCGAAAGTGCTATGATGCAAGGCATGTATCATTGTTTCGTTTTTTTCGCTGCTTCTTAAGCTCGGACGGCTTGGAACATACGAAACCGTGTTGGAGCCAGGGTCATAATAAACGGCAATGACCGTGCCGTTTTTCGTCCCCTCATTATATACAAGGCCTCGGGTGATCGCCTTGCCGACAGAGTCGTTTAGTTGGACGGTTTGACCTTTGGCCGAGGCCGTTACTTTGAAATCCGCGGCATGGCTAAGCATCCGGAAACCGAGCTTCGTGCCCAATCGTTCCAGCTTCTGTTTGACAGAGTCGCTGACCTGTGCCATGGACGCTGTGATCTGTAAATCGGATACCGCAGCACCCAGGCGTTTAGCCGCGCTGTCTAAATTCAATGCGTTAAGTTGGAATTCCAAGCTGGATTCGTTCAATTCAATGCCTATAGCGGCATTCGGATTCGTGCCTGTGATCGCCGCAAGAGGCCCTCCGGGAAGCTGTACCTGAACGGATGGTTCCGAGTCGTTTGCTTTTATGATGATGGTGCCCTTTGAAGCATCCTTCAACAGTTTATGGGCTTGATCGAGGATCTCAGCCGGTACAATCAGTTTTTGCGTCATTGTCCCGTCTGCCGCCTTTTCCTTTACGAGGGCGGAGGGGGCGGCGAAAATGGCGACACTGCCGGTTGGCTCCAAAGCGACTTGAAATTTCGGCGGGACGGTTACCGTGCCCGTTGTCGGCCTTGAATCAGAATTATTATGGCTGCCCGAAGGCGTAGGCGTCGAATCGGATACGTGAATAGTCATCGTTTGAGCCGCTCCGCCGCTGAACGTAAAGGTCAAGACCGACGTACCTGTCGGCTGCGCGTTCAAG
>NZ_WTWY01000013.1:93358-176683 GCF_009870825.1 Paenibacillus sp. USDA918EY
CAAGTAGGCCTTCGAAATCGTAACGGTGTCGCCGGACAACGTGTAATCGATACCTGACGTAAGCGGGGCTGCTCCATTGGCGATGCCGCTCAGCGTATTGCCGTTTAATGTCAACGTTGTCTTCACATCGGCGTTGGCCGTCGCCCCGGCATACTTGTCAAAGGTTGCTGCCGAAGGATTGATCGCGCTATTGCGAGGCGTCGAATCGGATACGGCGATGGTCATTGTCTGGTCCGCTCCGCCGCTAAACGTAAAGGTCAAGACCGACGTACCTGTCGGCTGCGCGTTCAAGTAGGCCTTCGAAATCGTAACGGTGTCGCCGGACAACGTGTAATCGATACCTGGCGCAAGCTGGGCTGCTCCATTGGCGATGCCGCTCAGTGTATTACCGTTTAGTATTAGCGTCGTTGTAACATCAGCGTTGGCCGCCGAGCCCTCGTATTTATCGAAGCTAGCGACCGCGGGATCGATCGCGCTGTTGTCAGGCAAAGGCACGATATTCGTTACATTGATTTTTTCCACGGTTTCGTTGCCTGCCAGGTCTTTGGCATACACGGAATATGTACCGTTTCCGGCGGCGGCAAAGCTCTTCGGAATCAGGATATCCGTTCCCGCGTTCGCGAATGCGGCGGCGTTATTGTCCCCCGGAAGCCACTTCAGATTGGCCAGAGCATTCGAATTCCCGTAGGTCTCTACCGTAACCGTCATGATGACAGGGTCATTCGTCGGCCCCGTCGTCGATGGAAGGATCGAGACGGATGGCGCATCCGGCATGGTGACCGTGATACCGATCGGGTTTGTCTTCTCTGCCAGGTATAGGCCGTCCCCCTCATATGCGGCTGTGACATGATGAAGTCCCGGCTGCAAGGAGGTAAGTTTCAATTGGGCGTAACCTTGGTCGTTCAGCATGACGCTGCCTAATGGCTGGTTTCCTTCACTGAATGTGATGCTGCCTGAAGGTACGCCGAAATTTCCTGTCACGGATGCCGTAAACGTGATCGGCTCAAGATAAGTGGATGTCGTCACCGACGAGGTGAGCGATAGCTGCGGCTTCATGGGGATTTTTTTCGGCGTCATTTGCGCGCCGCCCCCGGAAGTATTGTCTCCGAGGAGATTTTGCTTGCCCCAGGACCACAATCGTCCGTCCGCGTCAAGTCCATAGGATGCTCCGTAACCTCCATAAACGGAGACGAATGTGACAGGAGTTCCGTTATCCAAGGCCTGCACTTTATGGGGAGCGGCGTTGACGGTTGTGCCATCCCCCAGCTGACCGGAATCGTTAAGACCCCATGTCCACATGTCGCCATGCTCATCGAGTGCCAGCACATGCTTCAGTCCCCCGGAAATCCGGACGAATGTGGCGGGGGTTCCATTGTCCGTTATGGAGAGCTTGGTTGGAATCCAGGTTTCCGGGAGAGCTTTATCGCCAAGCTGGCCCTGATCGTTGCCGCCCCATGACCATACGTTTCCGTCCGTATCGATGGCCAACGCTAAAAACGGGCCTGTCCCATAAGTGGATCCTGCAGAAATCGATTGGAACTTCACTTCTTGGCCGCCGTCTATCAAAGTATGCTGCGAAGGACGATAGTCGGGCTGATAGAGGGTCCAAAGGCGCTGCCGGGAGTCAAGCGCGATCGCAAGCTCGTCATTCGCTTCCAGGGCATCAAAGACGACCGGATCGCCGTTGGGGTAGGTTAACTGCTGTTGGATAGGAACGGTTGGATCGGCCGTATACGTTCTCTGTCCCCATATCCATAACTTGCCGTGGACGTCCAAGGCAAAAGAAGAAGAACGCGCGGCGGCAATCTCTTTAAACTCGACAGGGGCCCCTCCGTTCTTTACGTCGATCTTTGTCCAGTTGATCACATTCGCTGTTGTTTGGCCTAGTCCCAGCTGCCCTAGCACGTTTTGCCCGGCCCCCCACAATCGGCCATTGCGGTCCAGAGCTATCGCATGATTTAAACCGACTTTGATTTCCTTGAATGACACCGGTACCCCGTTGTCCATTACATTGATTTGAAGAGGGGTGTAAGAATCGGACGTTGTTCCGTTACCGAACTGACCGGAAAGATTGGAGCCCCATGCCCAAATCCGGCCGCTCGAATCCAGCGCCAAAGTCGTATCCCGTTCCGTCGCCACCGAAGTGAACATCAAACCCGCCCCCGCTGCTTCCGCCTGCGGCGGTTGAACGAGAGTCAAAGGGGAAAGCAGCAGCATCAGGCACAGCAACGCAGCAATACGGCTTTTCATAAACGTTTTCGTCATCGTCATTTTCCTCTCATATAGTCTCGTGCCTATGCATAAAAGAGTTTGAGTACTGGAAGCCCCGGATTCGTCGAGTAAGGCAAGTTTTTATCGTCCTAGCACCTCCTTTTTCGATAGCCTGCCATCGCGATTTTCTGAACATAGGGAAAGTTTCTAACACGCTGCTCGCTTGCGCACTTCTTTCCCGGTTTTATGGACGTCCCTCAACCGTTTGCGGCATCCATTGCCGGTGAGGCTTAAGGACGGCATATACCAATACGTACACATGATTAATATATCGTCTTCCCGGGAATCTCTCGATAGATTTTTGCGAAATCCTATTAAAAATGTCGTCGATAGGCGATCCGCGCTGATTCAGGGGGAGCAAACGCATACATACCGCAGAGTGAAAAGGCTGACCCTCATTCATCATCCGGTATCAGCCTCTTTAAATTATATTGTGCTTTGATAAAGGTCCGAATCAGCATGGGGGCTGCATCGGGCCAAGATTCTTTTTGCGGGGTCACATGGCGTTATTCCGTAAAATGAGATTTTCCGGAACGTCCCTCCGTAAACTGCGCGCGCCTGAATTTGGCGGGGGATACGCCGAGCTTTTGGGTGAAAATCCGGGTGAAGTAGTGGACCGATTGGAATCCGCACCGGGAAGCGATGTCCTTGATGGACAAATCCCCGTGTAACAGCAGCTGCGAGGCGAGTTGGACCCTGTGTTCCTGAATATAGTGGACAAAGGTTTGGTTCGTATGCCGTTGAAACAATCGCGTCAGATGCCGGGGAGAAATATGAAGATGGCCCGCGACCTTCGGCAGCGTCAGCTCTTCGCTCAAATTGTCGTGAATAAACAGCTTCGCCTGCCGGAAAAGGATGTTTTCTTCCCAGGCATGATCTGCCGGGTGCGGCAAAACGCTTTCCCGTTGAGGCCCGTGAAGGGCCGGAATGGACAGCAGCAGGGAAGCGGAGGCGTGCTTCAGCAAGGCGGGGACGACAGGTTTTTGTTCATCGAAGATCGATATGACCGTTTCCCATAAATGGCCCAAAGGTTCGGCATCCGCGCCGTACACGACGGGCTTTGCCCGCTCCATAAGCAGGCGGTAATCTTCGACGGCGTTTGCCCCGGTGCGCTCCCCATCCACCTCGAAGGCTACATAGACCAGCGTGAGTCCCGCGACGCTTCGGATTTGATGCCATATGCCGGGCAAGGACAGGAAAGATGTCCCCTTGCTGATCGGATACTCGGTGCCGTTATCGATGTATGAACCGCTGCCGTCGACGACATAACAGGCTTCGAAAAACGAGTGGCGATGCAGGGCATTGTCGAAATGTTTGGGCATAAACCCCCAATAAAGAATCGAAAGACTGAAGTCCTCCGTTTCGATTCGGGTCAGCTGACGGTTGCATATGTGGTTGGCTTTGCGAAAGCTGGTTTCGATGGACATGAGGAAGCTCCCCTAAAATGTATTCGGAAAGGCGGCGCGTGGTTGGTCCGTTTATTGCAAAAGGATGGCCCGTTCATGCAAAGACGCCCGCAAGGTCCTTTTGTACAATGTTACACGAGTTCGTTTTCGTTTGAAATACGGCAGTCCGGATGATCGCGCAAAAAGAAAAGGAAGTGGAAACACGGCGCTTGCGCCGGATGCCGGTTCGGATGTTTGATCGAAAGACGCGGGTGGGAAAGGAAGGAACGATATGTTTGAAAAAAGACCGCTGAACCCGGTTCGTCAAGCCGTGCTTGAAGACGGGATTCTGCAAGGATACGAGGCCGTTCTGGAGAGGGCGGTTTCCCAAGCGCATGGCCAAAGCGGCCATGTTGCCACGCTTGTGATCGACGGGACGCACGGGACCGACTTTCAGGCGCTGCTGAGACGTTTGATCCCTTACGCGGAAAAGCAAGGGTTTCGTTTCGCCGCCGCGGATACCTACGGTTATTTGAAATCGGGCACGGAGCTCCGGAACCACTTTCGGCGGAACATCACCGATAACCGTGCTTTCGGGTACGTCGCGGAAGGCAGCATTGAAGAATATTTCGTGAGCGATGCGAGGGAACGCTTTGCGGCATACGCAGCGGAGGTATCGGAATCTGCGGCGGAGCCGACGCTGTTCGTCGTTTTTGGTCCGGGCGCTTTATGGCTGTGCGACGGCCGCTGCGATGCATCGATGTATCTCGACGTTTCCCGGGAGTACCAGGAGAAAGCCCATAAACAAGGGCTGCTGAACTTCGGGTTCGCGTGGAACGCGGATGCCGTGGAAGCCTACAAAATCGCTTATTTCGTGGAATGGCCGCTCTTGGAGGCTTATCGCAAGGAACGCTTGGAAGCCTTCGACCTGTACGTCGACATGAATGATCCCGACCGGCCCGTCCTGCTGACGATTCGCGATCTGCTTGCCGTTATCCGCGATATCGCGCGTTATCCGCTGCGCGTCAAGCCGTTTATGATGCCGGGCGTATGGGGCGGGCAATACATGAAGCGGCTCGCGGATTTGCCGGAGGACATGGTCAACTGCGCCTGGAACTTCGAGCCGATCGCGCCGGAAAATTCGCTGCTCGTGACGTATGAAGGGCGGGTCGCGGAAATTCCGTTTTTGCTTGTGATGGCGTATGCCCATCTGGAAATGATGGGAGCGCGCAACGTCCGTTTGTTCGGCGATTATTTCCCCGTGCGGTTCGACTACCTGGACACGATGGACGGCGACAATCTTTCCTGCCAGGTTCACCCGAAGCAGCCCTTTATCCGGGAGCGGTTCAACGAGTTTATGGAACAGCAGGAGTCGTATTACGTCATGGAAAAACAGGGCGATGCCAAAATCTATCTCGGTTTGACGGAGGGATGCGCGCCGGAGGCGCTTCGCGAAGCGGCCGAACGTTCCCAGGTTACCGGGGAGCCGATCGCCTTCACGGATTACGTTCAGGAATGGGCGAGCGAAAAAGGCAGCTTGTACCTCATTCCGACAGGCACGGTCCACTGCTCGGGAAAGGACAATTTCGTGTTGGAAATTTCCGCGACGACCTGGTGGTTTACGTTCAAAATATACGATTACGCGCGAAAGGATCTGGACGGCAAGCCGCGGCCGCTGAACATCGATTACGCCTTCGAGAACATCGATTTTTCGCGAACAGCGGAGTGGGTACGGAAGAACCTGATCCCGGGCCCGAAGCTGCTGGGAACCCAGGGAAGCAACGAGGAATACGTGCTTGGGGAAAGGGAGGATCTGCTGTTTTACGTCAACCGCATCCATTTGAACGACCGCTGGGAGGATGCCACCGGCGACGAGTTCGTCATGCTGAACCTGGTCGAAGGGGAATCCGTGCGGATCGTTTCGCTGGAGGACGAAGCGGCATACGCCGAGTTTCGTTATGCGGAATCCTATATCATCCCGGCTTCGTTTGGCGCCTATGCCATCGTTAATTTGGGCGAAGGACCGTGCAAGCTGATCAAGGCGGGCGTTTCGAAATCGTGGAACATCAGCTTGGTGGATGCGGATGAATGAAGGCGTGTTGGCTTTTGATGTCGGCGGTACGTACGTGAAGGCGGGCATTGTGGGAATCGACGGGAGCTTGTTCGGGCCTCTTTGTTCTTTTCCCGCGAGATCCGGCGATCCGAAGGAGGCGCTGCTGCAGTATTTTACGAAGCTGGTGGCGACTCAGGGGAAGCGGATTCCTGACGGATGCGCCATTCGGGGCGTAGGGCTGGCTTTTCCGGGCCCTTTCGATTATGAACGGGGGGTCTGTCTCACCCGGGGCTTGAACAAGTTCGAGGCTTTGTACGGTGTCAATCTCAAGGAGGAATTAACGGCCAGAATCGCTGCAATTCCGGAACTGGAAGGGAAATGGAGCGGCGCCCCGGCGGTTGTTATTGAAAATGACGCGGCTTTGTTCGCGCTTGGCGAATACGCCTTTGACGCGGGAAGGTCCGGGGTAAGGACGATGTATCTAACGATCGGTACGGGGCTTGGCTCCGCTTTCTTATGCCGCGGTAAGCTGATCAAACGGGGCGTCGGGGTTCCCGAAGGCGGCTGGCTGTACCGGCTCCCCTACCGGGAGGGCGTGCTGGACGATTATATTTCGCGCAGGGGCATCGTCCGGCTTGCCGAAGAGTTGGGGATCCAAGGGATGACGTCCGGAGAAGAGGACGTGAAACGTTTGGCGGAGCGGGCGTATGCCGGCGAAGCGCAGGCCGTGCAATTGTTCAGCCATTTTGGCGAAAGGCTGTCGGAGGCGCTGCTTCCCTGGCTCCGCTCCTTTCGGCCCGATTCGGTCGTGATCGGCGGGCAAATCGCCAAATCGGCGGACCTGTTCGTTTCAGATCAGCTCGGCGGCGTTCCGGTTCGAATTGCGGCGGATACGTCGATAAGCGTGCTTAGAGGGGCAAGCCGGCTTTTTGTCGACATGTAGGGTGCAGTATTCGCTTCAGTTTCTCCGATTCTTTGAATGAAATTTGGCATGAGATGCTTAAATTTCGGCTCAACATCATCATTAGTGATTTAAAAATAACGAGAGTAACGGAAGGGACGGAATCGGTTCTTCCGATTTTATTAAAAAATCTTCATGATGGGAGAGGTACTCATGAATAAACCAACCCGAAAATGGCGCATGTTTGTGATTCACCATTCGCATACCGACATCGGTTACACCGATCGGCAGGAGCGGATCGAGCAATACCATGTCGATTTTATCCGCCAGGCCGTCAACATTTCCAAAGACATCCGGTCCGGAAAACGCGAAGAATGGCGGGGGTTCACATGGACCTGCGAGACGTTTTGGGCAGTGGAGCGGTTTTTGAAGGAAGCCGGCGGCGAAGAGCAGCGGGATTTTGCGGAGGCGGTGCGGCTGGGAGACATTGAACTTTCGGGAACCTACCTGAACATGACGGAGCTTGCCGACGAGGACCTGCTCAGGTCCATCCATGCCAAGGCGGCCGCATACGGGCGCTCCATCGGCCGTCCCGTGGATTCGGCGATGACCGCCGACATTAACGGCTACAGCTGGGGGTATGCGCAAAGCCTGCTGGATGCGGGCATTTCGCATCTGTTTTCATGCATTCATACGCATCACGGCATGTTTGCGTTGGGCCGCAAGCAGACCCCGTTCTGGTGGGAAACGCCGGACGGCAGAAAGCTTCTCGTATGGAACGGGGAGCATTACATGTTCGGGAACGAGCTGGGCCTTTGCCCGGACGGGGTCGGCAGCTACATGATCCGGGACGAATTCCGGACGCCGGCGATCGTGGACAATCGGGAAGAGATCATGGAAACGCGCATCGAACGGTATTTGTGCAAGCTGGAAGAGGAAGGATACCCGTACGACTTCGTTCCGGTCATGGTATCGGGACTGGCGACGGACAACGGCTCGCCGAACGGCGAAATCGCGCGGGCCATTCAGGCATGGAATGAACGGTATGGGGATGGAATCGTATTGGAAATGTCCACGTTAAGCCGGTTTTTCAGCCATTTGAAGAAGCAGGAGGCGGAAATTCCGGTGTACCGCGGGGATTGGCCGGACTGGTGGTCGGACGGGGCCGGCTCCACGCCGATGCAAACCCAATTATTCAGGGATGCCCAGCGGACGCTGCGGAAGGTGAAAAGCTTGGACCCCGGGCAGCAAATCGTCGGCATCCAGGAACTGGCCGACATCGAGCAGGAGCTTGTAATGTATGCCGAGCATACATGGGGATTTCACGCCTCGGTGCATTCGCCTTGGCACTGGAACGTGCAGATGCTCGAAGCGCGCAAGCTTGCCTTTGCGGCGAACGCCAGCCGTTTGGCGCACCGGGCGTTGGATAAAGTGCAGCGCGCTTTGGGCGGGTCTCTGCTTCATCCCGGACGCCCCTTCCGTTACCGGGTGGCCAATACGGAGCGGCACGCATTAAGGCAGCTGGCGGATTTCGAATGGGACGGCTTCGAAAACGAACGCTTCAAGGACGGCATGGAAGTGGTTGACGAAAGCACGGGGCAGGTTGTTCCCCACCAACCTGGCGTTCAGTGCGCCACGGTTGACGTGAATCTCATGCCCGGGGAACGGAAGCAGTACCTGATCCGTCCCGCCAAAACGCCGCCAAAGGCAAAAACGACAAGCAACGTCAAGCTGGTCGGCGCCGATACGGTGTACGACATCGAGGATATGTACCCTTCGGGCGAGGCGATGGACGCATGCGTCTTTTCGCAGCATGGCGCTGAATCCCCGTATGTGAACATCCGCTGGAACGAAGAAGGGATCGTATCCTGGGTCATCAAAGAAACGGGAGAGGATTTGATACGCAAAGACCGGAAACACGGCGCGTTTACGCCTGTATATGAAGTGACTCCTGCGGATGGCCCCGTGAATCCGGGAAGCATGTATGCCGTGCGCAGCGCGATGGGCCGAAACCGCAAGGGGATGAACGTCCAGCGTTCCGCCGGCCGGCTCACGAAGGCCAAGGCCGTTTCGAACGGCCCGTTGTATGGAGCGGTGGAGCTGCAGTTTGAAACGCTTGGAATGAGCTGTTATTCGGTATTTCTGAAGCTTCATGCAGCGTCGAGCCGGGTCGACGTCTCCGTTCGTTTCCACAAGGACAGCGTATGGGAACCGGAAAACGTCTATATTTCATTGCCGTTTACTTCCGGAATGCCGCATGCCGAGACGTTGTGGCTGGATAAAGCCGGAGCGCCCGTCCGTCCGTGGATCGACCAGCTGCCGGGAACGCTGCTGGACTACTATTGCATTCAGGAAGGACTGTCCTATGTAGGAGAAAACCGTGCCATTATGATCGCCGCGCCGGATACGCCGCTCGTGCAGTTAGGATCGCTTGAATACGGGAAACGGCTGCTTCATACGCAGCAAAACGAGGAGACGGAACGCCACCTCTACGTGTGGGCCATGAGCAACTATTGGGAAACCAACTTTAAGGCGACGCTGGGCGGGTTTTACGAATTCCGCTATTTCATCGAATGGAGCAAGGACGTCGGGTCGGCGGAAGAAGCGATCGGCCGGTGCAAGGCCCTGAGTGCCGGGGCTGCCGTGTGGCGGACGCAAGCGGACGCATAACATCGGATCGCCAAAATATATTGTAAGATAGGATTTTGCAAACATCCCAAAAGGTTATCAATCCACCGCATATCGAGCGTAAGAGCGGGACGGTTTCGTTCGCTCTTATACCGGCAGCCGGTAGCGATGGGAGGCGATGTTTGCAGCGTCCTGCAGGCAAGTGGAGCAGAATTCATCATTCTGCTCTTTGTTTTATTTTCGGGAGCAGTTTCCTATTTCGGGCGGACCCCACCGGGTACCGATTCGTTCGTTCGAAGCCATCTTTGTTCTTGGGGGTTATCTTACCGCGAACCCGCAAATCATAAAAAATGTTTTAAACCCATTTACAACGTAACAATGTTATGTTACATTATGGAGCGAGGAGGCGGTGTCATGAACGAAGAGGATCTGATTTCGAAAAAGGAACTGCTGGAGCTGACGGGGATCTCCTACGGACAATTGTACCGCTGGAAGCGCAAAAACTTGATTCCCGAAGAGTGGTTCGTCCGCAAGTCGGCTTTTACGGGGCAGGAAACCTTTTTTCCGAAAGATAAAATCATGCAGCGAATCGAACGCATTAAAAATATGAAAGACGGCCTGTCGTTGGATGAGCTGGCGGACGTGTTTTCCCCAAGCTCGAACGTCCAGTCGATGTCTTCGGCAAAGCTTGTAAAACGTAACATTGTTACAAACATTTCGCTGGCTTTGTTTGAGGAAGTGGCCGGGAGCCAGGAGACGCTGCCCTTTAACGACATTTTGACGGTGTACGTGCTGCAGAAGCTGCTGCAGGGCGGGGATATTACAAGGGATGAAGGCCGGATGCTGATTGCCGTCATGCGGGAGCATTACGGAGCGCTTGCAGCCAAACCGTGCGAGCTCGCGCTCGTGCGGAAAATGGGGGTCCCGCTCATGTTTTTGGCGGAATCCGCGGAGCATGTTTATTTCGACCAGGAAACAAAGTGGATTTTTCGGCTGCCGCTTGCGGCCATCATTGAGGAATTGAAACTGAAATTAAACGAAACGGAGGCATGAGGATGGAAAGAACAGAAATGCGCATTTCCGGGATCGGCAATTCGCAAGGCGGATATTATTCGCATGTCAGGGTGGACGGCATGGCCAAAATCAACGGGGACACCGACTGCATTTCCTTCGACAGCAACGGCACGTTAACGGTGGAGGGATCGCTGCAAAGCGAATCCGTCACGATGAACGGAACGGCGAAGATCGAAGGCCGGGCCAGCGCGAACCGCATGATGTTGGATGGGCTCGTGACCATTAAGGATCAAGCCGTTTGTCATGAAACGCTTTCGGCCAACGGACGTCTGTCGATCGCGGGCGGGCTGATCGGCGAGAAGGTTGAAATCTTCGGCAGTTTGAAATCGGGCGGCGGCGTGCAGTGCGAAACGTTTAACGTTCACGGCGGATTCAATATCGACGGTTTGCTGAATGCCGGAATGATCGACGTCAAACTGAGCATCCCCAGCAAAATCAAAGAGATCGGCGGGGATGCGATTTCGGTGAAACGCTTCAAAAAAGTAAGCGTCCTCGAGCAGTTTGTTCCGGCGTTTTCCGCCCGGCTTCAGGCGCAGGTCATCGAAGGCGACGAAATCGACCTGGAATATACGGAGGCGGATATCGTCCGGGGGAATGTCGTGCGCATCGGCAAAGGCTGCAAAGTCGGCCGCGTGGAGTATAAAGACCGGTTGATTCGGGAAGACGATGCGACGATCGGAACGGCTCATCAGATGTAATATATGTTCATATAACAAGGAGGTACAAACATATGGCTATGAACGGAAATCCAAACGGAACCCGCGGCGATTTGAAAATTACCGGGAACGCCCAATCGGGAGGCGGTTTCTTCCGCAACGTCAAAATCACGGGAGATGCCGTCATCAATAACGATACGGAATGCGAAATGTTCAAGTGCCTGGGCGGTTCCGAGGTGAAGGGATCGTTACGGGCGGGAAGCGTATCCTGCAACGGCACGCTTAAGGTTGCGGGAAGCGTAAGCGGCGGAAGCGTCCGGACGCAGGGCGATCTGCGGATCGGCGGCGACTTGGCGGTTCAAAGCGTCTCCATCTCCGGCGAGTTGACGGTCGGCGGACGGGTATCGGCGGAAAAGGCGAAAATTACGGGGGAACTGCGCGCGAGCTCGGATTGCCAGATGGAAGAGCTGTCTGTCCGGGGAATGGTCGACGTAAACGGCATGCTGAATGCCGAGCAGGCGGATTTCAAACTGCACGGGCACAGCCGGCTGCGCGAGCTGGTCGGAAGCCAGATCACCGTCAAGAGAGGAAGCGGCATGTCTCTTCTCGGAAGTTTGTTCATGGGATCGGACGGCGTGCTTACGGCGGAAACGATCGAAGGGGATACGGTCATGCTGGAAAACACCAAAGCAGCCGTAGTGCGCGGACGCAGCGTCACCATCGGCGCCGGCTGCCGAATCGGGCTGGTGGAGTACAAGGACGATCTCAAAAAGGACAACGAAGCGGTCGTTTCACAGTCCGTCAAAATCGGATAATTGGGGAGGGGCAGAACATTTTATGGCTGCTGTGAAAAAGAACAGGCTGGGATTCATCGTTGCCGGGCTTTTGCTCGGCATTTTGATCTCGGCCATCGACAATACGATCGTGGCGACCGCCATGGGAACGATGATCGGGGACTTGGGCGGGCTCGACCAGTTCGTTTGGGTGACTTCGGCGTACATGGTGGCCGAAATGGCGGGTATGCCGATTTTCGGGAAGCTGTCGGATATGTACGGCAGGAAAAGGTTTTTCATTTTCGGGATCGTCATATTCCTGATCGGCTCCATGCTGTGCGGCACTGCGCATTCGATTACGGAGCTCAGCATCTACCGCGCCATTCAGGGCATTGGCGGCGGCGCGCTCATCCCGATTACGTTCACGATCATTTTTGACATTTTTCCGCCGGAGCAGCGCGGCAAGATGTCGGGGATGTTCGGCGCGGTATTCGGCATCGCCAACCTGTTCGGCCCGTTGATGGGGGCATACATTACGGATTATTGGCATTGGCGCTGGATTTTCTATATTAACGTCCCGCTGGGGTTGATTGCGTTTTTTCTCGTCGTATTCTTTTACCGGGAATCGCATGAGCATTCGCGGCAAAAAATCGACGTTTGGGGTGCGGCAACGCTTGTTGGCTCCGTGGTCAGCCTCATGTTCGCGCTTGAGCTCGGCGGCAGCAAATATGCGTGGGATTCTTTCGCCATTATAGGATTGTTTGCGGCGTTTGCCGTGCTGTTTATCGTCTTCCTGCTCATTGAGCGCAAAGCGGCCGAACCGATCATTTCGTACGACATGTTCCGGAAAAGGCTTTTCGCCGCAAGCAGCGCGGCTGCATTGTTTTACGGCGCGGCGTTTATTACGGCGGCGGTGTACATTCCAATTTTCGTCCAGGGCGTCATGGGAGGAAGTGCGACTAACTCCGGACTGATACTACTTCCGCTTACCCTGAGCTCGGTTGTCGCTTCGCAGGTCGGGGGCATGCTTTCCGTCAAAATGACGTTCCGCAGAATCATGGTTTTTTCGGCCGTCGTGTTTTTGCTCGGCATGTATTTGCTTGCCACCATTACGCCTGACACGTCCCGGACCTTACTCACCCTGTATATGATTATTACCGGTTTCGGCATCGGCTTCTCGTTTTCCGTGCTCAGCATGTCGGCCATCCAGGGGATGGAGGCGCGGCAGCGCGGCTCGGCGAACTCGACCATTTCCTTCCTGCGTTCGCTTGGGATGACGATCGGGATCACGATTTTCGGCATCATTCAGCGCAATGATTTCAAGAGCCAGCTGGCGGAAAAGCTGGGAGACGCGGGAAAAGCGATGCCTGCAAGCGCCGACCCGCAGCATTTGCTGTCGCCCGAGACGAGGGCGCTCATTCCGCAGCCGGTCATGGAAAAAATCAGCGCGGCGCTGTCGCTTTCCGTCGACCATGCATTTTTGTGGGCGCTGCTTCCGGTATTTTTTGCCCTGGTATCGGTGTCGATGATGGGAGCGGGGCGGATGCAGTTCGCCAAAGGGCCTTCGCCGGCGTCGTCGAAATCGAAGGCATAAGGGATCGTTGAGCTTATTCTCCGTTCCGGTTATGGGTTTCTGGTCGACAAGGGCTCCGGATTGGGTAATACTTGAATAAAATACGGTCAACAGTAGGAGGCTGGTCAAGGATGAAGGTTATCATTACCCAAGAGGAAGCCGTGGAAAAGGGAATTTGGTCCGAAGTCATGGGCATGTTCGGCATGGATGACGAAGACGAGGTGTGGCCGGCCGAGGAATTTATTTTGACCGAGGAGCAGGCGCGCAAGCTCAAACTGATTCCTTGACGGGACATGGCGACGATCGCACGGGAGGGGCAGAAATACGAAGAAGGTGGAAGGCATCGCAACGATATATACCGTAAATCTTAAAGATTGGCAGGATGGGGCGCATATTCGGAGGCTGCTTGCCTACTTGCCCGACGAGGTAAGGACCCGGGCCGCAACATACAGGTCGGAACGGGATGCGGACCGCCGGATCGTTTCGGATGCGCTGAAGCGGGTGGCGGCTTGCATGGAAAACGGTCTTCGTCTCAACGAGATCGAGCTCTTCAGGGATGGTTTCGGCAAACCATCCCTGAAGGGCTTTCCGGACTATTTTTTTAACGTGTCCCATTCCATGGATTGGGTCGTGTGCGCCGTAAGCGCAAAAGGAATGATCGGCGTCGACGTCGAACGCGTCGGCGGCGCCGAAGCGGAAGCGGCCGAGCTTTGTTTCACGCCGCGGGAGCTTGCGGAATGGAAGATGCAACCCCCTGAGAGGAGGGACGCGTTCTTTTTCGAGTTATGGACGCTCAAAGAAAGTTATGCCAAGGCCGTCGGCCAAGGGCTTTCGATCGGATTATCTTCGCTGGAAACGATCCGGCATCAAGAGACGGCGCATATCATGCGACAAGGCCGGGTCGATTCCGGGCTGCGTCTGCGGCTTGTTCCGCTGGACCCCGACTACAAGTGTGCCGTCTGCATGCCGGCCGACGAGCGAACGGTCCAATGCCGCCGTTTGTTCCCGGACGAGATGCTGGCTTGCATGAAGTCGTTTGACGGTCATTCAGACAGCGATGTACGGCGCATCTTCCATTGATAACCTATGGAATTTCCCATAATTTCGGGATATAGACACTTTTATTACCTGTTTATGGAAAGATCTAACCTGTACTTTATATTTAAACATGATATATTTAAAGTGTATTTTCAGATGATTTCATTTTATTTTCTGTAAAATCTGAAATATTGTACTTTGAAAACTCAAGCTAAAGGTAAACCTGCCGAAAGTCAGGGACACAAAGCTAAAGGGGCTTCGAGCGTCAAGATTTCCGGTCTTTACGCCATGCCAGCCAGCTGCCGAAGATGTTTTCGCAATCGAAGCAACTCTACTCTCGGCAAGTAGAGTTTTTTTTGTTTTTTATTTTTTAACGATCCAAACCTATGAAGAAGCAAAGGAAAGATGAACATGACGGTGCTAACAACTGGAAAGTCGAATTTGGATGAATGGAAATGGTATGTGAACCAACTCGAGGAACGGACGATCCTGCGCATTCATTCCGGAAAGGCGTCCATTCCGATGCTGAAGGTAACGCATCCTTGGCAGGAGGAAGCAGGTCGGAATATCCGCCGGGCATGCGAAACCGCGGGAATTGATCCGAACGCGCTGCTAAGCGCGGCCTGGAGCGTTCTCCTGATCCGGTATTTGCGGAGGGAGGAGGCCGCGTATGCCGTGATCGGTTCAGGGGAGCGGGCGTACCCGTTCATTGCGAAAGCGGATGGGGCGACCTCGCTCGGTGCGCTCGTGACGCAGGTATCCTCCGCCATGGCCGAGCATGAGCTGAAATCGTCGACGTTCGGGGAAATCGCCGCCCTATGCGCCGGCTCTGATGAAGGATCGGCTGTGTGCAATACGGCCGTTTTGACGGGTGAGGGCTTCCGGCATGAGGAATTGCAGGGGAAATTTGATCTGGCCGTCTCGCTGAACGGGGACCGTGCCGGCGGTTTCGCGGTTTGGTATGCGGACGGCGCGTTTTCGGACGAATTCATTCGCCGGATGTGCGTGCATCTGCAAAACGTCATGACCGCCTGGGCGCAAGCTCCGGACATGACGATCGGCAGCGTTCGGCTGCTTGCGGAAGATGAGGAAGCGTTGTTGGCCGGTTGGAATCAAACGGCCGCTTCGGCCGGATTGGACCGGACGGTCCATGGATGGTTTGAGGAAAACGCCCGAAAAAATCCGGATCGGGTCGCCGTGGTTTACAAAGGCGAATCTTTGACTTACGGCGAGCTGAACGAGCGGGCGGACAGATTGGCCCGGATATTGGCCCGCAAGGGTGCGGGCCGGGAACGAATCGTCGGCATCATCGCGACGCCGTCCCTTGAAATGATCGTCGGGACGCTGGGGATCTTGAAATCGGGAGCGGCTTATATGCCGATCGACCCCGCCTATCCGGCCGACCGCATTTCATACATGCTCGAAGACAGCGGAACGGAGCTGCTTGTCACCGAGCCCAAGGTGAAGCTGGACGGACAAGTCCGCTTCCAAGGCGAGACGGTCTGCGCGGCGCAGGCATCCGTGGATACAGTTTCCGAGGCGGAGGATTCAGGCGTCGAAACCCAGAGGGTCCGTGAATACCCGGGACCGGATGATTTGGCTTACGTGATCTATACGTCAGGTTCGACGGGCCGTCCGAAAGGCGTGACGGTCGAGCATCGCTCGCTTGTCAATCTGTGCGCGTGGCATATCCGGGAATTTAACGTGACCGACCGGGACCGGGCGACAAAATATGCGGGTTTCGGCTTCGATGCCTCCGTATGGGAGATGTTCCCGTATCTGGTGTCGGGTGCGGCCATCCACGTCATTCCCGAAGAAATTCGGCTGGACTCCGGAAGATTACATACATATTTCAAACAGAACGAAATTACGATCAGCTTTTTGCCGACCCAATTCTGCGAGCATTTCATGACGCTGGATCACCCGACGCTGCGGGTCCTTCTGACGGGCGGGGATAAGCTGAAGACGTTCAGCAAGCAAACGTACGACCTATACAACTGCTACGGACCGACGGAAAACACGGTGGTGACGACTGCCTATAAGGTGACGGAGCTGACGGCGAACATTCCGATCGGCCGTCCGGTCGATCATGTGAGAGTTTACATCGTGGACGCCTACGGCCATCCGCAGCCGGTCGGGGTCGCCGGCGAGCTGTGCATCGCCGGAAAGGGGCTCGCGCGCGGTTATTTGAACCAGCCGGAGCTGACGATGCAAAAGTTTGTTCCCGGAGGCACAACCGGAGAAGAACGTTTGTACCGCACGGGCGACTTGGCGAGATGGACGGAGGACGGCGTCATGGAGTTCCTCGGACGGATCGACCATCAGGTGAAAATCCGCGGCTTCCGGATCGAAACGGGCGAAATCGAACACCGGCTGCTGCAGCATCCGAACGTGTCCGAAGCCGTGGTCATCGATCTCGAGGACGCCTCGGGCGCCAAATATTTGTGCGCGTACGCAGTGGCGGACGGAGCGTTTTCTTACGGCGAGATGAAGGCGTTTTTGACGGAGCAGCTGCCGGATTACATGGTGCCTTCCAAGCTGGTGATGCTGCCGGAGCTCCCGTTGACAGCCAACGGCAAAGTCGACCGGCGCGCGCTTCCGGCACCGGAAGTTTCATTCGATGAAGAAAACTTCGAAGCGCCGGTGGGCCAGCGCGAGGAAGAAGTGGCGGCATTATGGGGCGAAGTGCTCGGACTGGCCCGCGTGGACGCATGCGAATCGTTTTTCACGTCGGGCGGGGATTCGCTGAAGGCCGTCCTCCTGCAAGCCAAGCTTGAACGGCAATTCGGCATATCCGTCCCGGTGACACTGCTGTTCGAGCGGCCGACGGTCCGCGGGCAAGCCGAATGGATCGAGCAGGCGGTTCGAAGCGCATCTTCAGAAAACGAGCATGCGGCAGGGATCGAGCTGGCTGACACTAGCAAGGATCGCATTCTCAAAGTTTCCGCGCGCGACAGCTATCCCGTCGCATCCGCCCAAAAAAGGCTTTACTTCATCGAGCAGATGGAACAGGTCGGCACCGCCTACAATGCGCCGTTTGCGTTCCGGATCGAAGGGAAGGTCGACGAGCGGCGTCTGGAACGGGCATTCCGCGCGATGATCGCCAGACACGATGCCTTCCGCACATCCTTCCAATGGGAAAACGAAGAGATCGTACAGCGGCTGCATGGCGAGGTCCCGTTCGAGCTCGTGCTGCAGGAAACGTCGGAGGACGGCATGAATGAACTCATTCAATCTCTTATCATGCCGTTTGACCTGGCAAAAGCGCCGCTCATGCGGGCATGGCTCATCCGCTATGGCGATGGGGACCGCTGCGTGCTGCTGGTCGATTTCCACCACATCGCCGTCGACGGCATTTCGGCGAACGTCTTTTTCGATGAGCTGTCCCGGTTGTACCGGGGCGAATCGCTCGAGGAGCCGGCGATCGGGTTTGTCGATTTTGCCGTGTGGGAGGCGGAATCGTCCCAAAGAAAGGCAAACGGAAGTCAAAAAGCTTATTGGGAAAAAACGCTGTCCGGCGAGCTTCCGATCCTGCAGCTTCCGACCGACCGGGAACGCCCGGCCAAGCAGAGCTTTGCGGGAGACACGGTCACGCTGAGGCTTCAAGCGGAAGATGCAGCCCGTCTGAAAAAATTCGCGCTCGACTCGGGCGTTACGCCGTTTATGGTGCTGTTTGCGGGATATCATGCGCTGCTTTCCCGGTACACGAACCAGGAGGACATCATTACAGGCGTTCCGGTTGCGGGGCGGCTGCGCGAGGAGTTTTACGCCCTGATCGGCATGTTCGTCAACACGCTGCCCGTCCGCTGCTATCCGGAAAAGCGCAAACCTTTCATGCAGCTGCTTCAGGAAGTAAAAACGGCGCTGCTCGAAACGTTCGAGCATCAGGATTACGAGCTGGAGGAGCTGGTGCGCTCCTTGAACATCCCGCGCGATCCAAGCCGGAACCTGCTGTTCGACACGCTGTTCGTCATGCAAAATACGGGCAAGCTTGAGCTTTCGCTTGAGGGAACGGAAACATCCCTTTATCCGTACGTCCACCCGATTTCGAAATACGACCTGATGGTCGATTTGACGGAGGAAGAGAGCGGCATCCGGATCGATTTGCAGTTCTGCACGGATTTGTTCGAACGGGAGAGCATTGAATCCTTTGGAGCCCGTTTCCTGAAGCTGTTGGACGATGCGATGGTTCATCCCGGCAAAATGCTGTGCGAACTCGAGATTTTGAGCGAGGACGAACGGAAATTCCTGGTCGAAGGGCTGAACGCAACCGATTCCGCTTACCGCGACCAGATGACGATTCACGGGTTGTTCGAGGAACAGGCCCGGCGTACCCCGGACAAACCGGCGCTTGTTTTCGGCACGCGCAAGATGTCCTACCGCGAATTGAACGAACGCGCCAACCGGCTTGCTTACACGCTGCGCGCCAAAGGCGTCGTGCCGGATCAGGTCGTCGGGCTGATGGTTGACCGCTCCTTCGAGATGATCGTCGGACTGCTTGCCATTCTCAAGGCAGGCGGCGCCTATGTGCCGATCGATCCCGAATATCCGCAGGACCGCGTCGTCTACATGCTGGAGAACAGCAACACCCGGCTGCTGCTGACGCAGACGCATCTGGCCGGCCAAGTGTCCTTTGGGGGCGAAACGCTGCTGATCGACGGCGAAGAAGCTTACGGCGACCATACGGACAACCTGCCGCAAGTGAACGGCCCGTCCGACCTGCTGTACGTCATTTATACATCGGGCACGACCGGAAAACCGAAGGGCGTCATGATCGAGCACCGGAACATCGTGAACCTGCTTCATTTTGAATACGAGGCGACCAACGTCGATTACAGCGGCAACGTGCTTCAATTCACCACGATCAGCTTCGACGTCTGCTCCCAGGAAATTTGGTCGACGCTGCTGGCCGGCGGCACGCTGCATTTGATTACGAACGAGCTGCGGATGAGCGTCGGGGATTTGCTGGACCATATCGAAAACATGGGCATCGAAATCCTGTTTATGCCGGTATCGTTCCTGAAGTTCATTTTGAACGAAAAAGAATATGCGGACCGCTTCCCGTCATCGGTGAAACATGTCATCACGGCCGGGGAGCAGCTGATCGTGCCGGAAAAATTCCGGGCGTACCTGAAGAAACGAGGCGTGTATTTGCATAACCATTACGGCCCTTCGGAAACGCATGTCGTGACGACGCATACGATCGATCCAAACGGCGTCATTCCGGAGCTGCCTCCGATCGGCAAACCGATTGCCAATACGCAGATTTACATCGTAAACGAACATCTGCAGCCGCAGCCCGTCGGCGTCGCCGGAGAGCTGTACATTGCCGGGCATAACGTCGGACGGGGTTATTATAACAACGAGGAGATGACCCGGGATCGCTACGTGCCGAGCCCGTTCGTTCAAGGCGAACGCATGTATAAAACCGGCGATTTGGCGAGATGGACGAAGGAAGGCACCATCGAATTTTTGGGCCGGCTCGACCATCAGGTCAAAATCCGCGGTTTCCGCATCGAGCTGGGCGAAATCGAGAACTGTCTGCTGAACCACCCGGCGGTGTCGGAAACGATCGTCGTGGCCAAGGAAGACGGCAAAGGCGGCCACTATTTATGCGCGTATTTCACGGCTGCGACCGACATGTCGGTCGGCGAGCTGAGGGAGCATATCGGCAAATCCCTGCCGGATTACATGATTCCCTCCTATTTCACGCAGCTGCCGGAGATGCCGCTGACGCCGAACGGAAAAATCGACCGCAAGGCTTTGCCTGAACCCGATGCGTCCCAAGGCCGAAGCCGGGATTACGCAGCGCCGAGAACGGAGACGGAGCGGGCCGTGGCCGAGGTATGGCAGGCCGTGCTTCAGGTGGACCGCGTCGGCATCCACGACAATTTCTTCGAGCTCGGCGGCCATTCGCTGAAGGCGACCATCGTTGTCGCAAGGCTGCAGAAGCAGTTCGAAATCGGCATGAACGATATGTTCGAGCATCAGACCGTTGCGGAGCTGGCAGGCAAAATCAAACCGAAGACGGGCCATCTGCACAGCAGGCTGGAACAAGTGAAGGAGCTGTACGCCAGCTTAAAGAATATCGACGTTTCTGCCGATAAATCCATTTATGAAGAGCGTAATCGGGATTACGAGCGGATCGACACGGCAGCGGTGAACGGTTACGGCGGCATTCTTCTGACGGGAGCCACGGGATATTTGGGGGCCCATTTGCTCTGCGAGGCGATGACCGAAAAAGATTGGGACGTTTACGCGATCGTCCGGGCCGCATCGGACGGCGAAGCGGAAGCGCGGCTGAGACAAAAATGCGACTATTATTTCGGGCCCGACTGGTTCGATCGGTATCGCGATCGCATCAAGGTTTACGCGGGCGACATCATGAAAGAACGCCTTGGGCTGGAGGCTGCCGCGTATGCGTCGCTGGCGCAGCGGACGGACGCAATCGTTCATTCGGCCGCCAATGTCAAACATTACGGAAGTTACGCCGATTTCGAGCTGCAGAACGTGAAAGCGACGGCCCATTTGCTTGATTTTGCGGCCGAAGGCCGTCCGAAGCATATGCACCATATCTCCACGCTCGGCGTGGCGACAGGCGTCGTGGAAGGGGAACGGCATATCTGCTTTACGGAATATGACCTGGATAAAGGGCAGCGGTTCGAAAATTATTACGCCAAGACGAAATATGAGGCGGAGCGTCTCGTAGCGGCTGCCCGGGAGCGGGGGATCGTTACGAACATATACCGGCTCGGCAACATCGTCTTTCATTCCGAAACGGGAAGATTCCAACAAAATATCGCGGACAACGCGTTCTATACGACGATGAAATCGTTCCTGGAGCTTGGCATCGCGCCGGGAGAGCTTAGCGACTTCGACTTTACCTATGTCGACCAGTCGAGCAAGGCGATCCTTCTTCTTGCCGATTGCGGGGCGCTCCGGAACGAAACGTTCCATATCGCCAATCCGCATGAAGCGAATATCGGCGCCGTTGTGCGGGAGAATCCGTTCGGCAAGCCCGTCGAGCTGCTGCCGTTCGACAAATTTGTCGATTATTTGGGAGAGCGGTACGACGACGACCGTTTCAAACGCATCATCGAACAGATCATGCTTCATTACGGCTGGATGGAGGAGAACCTTTCCACGACATTTTTCACCATCTTCACGGCCAAAACGACGCAGATATTGTCGAAATTTGGCTTTTCGTGGAGTGCGCTTGATCAACAAATGATCCATGGGATGTTTAAGCATAGCAGAAAAGAAGGATTTATCTAATTCGACATAATTCTACATAATTCGGTAAATTCTTCTTTACAAATCTATTATTTTTGCTTATGCTAAAACCAATATATTCTATTCGGGATGTTCAACGTCCCGACAAAAATGGGGGAGAAGAGCATGTACACAATTAATTATGATGCTGGACTGAACCGCGTGATCGTCAAGGTAAGCGAAATTAACAAGGACAACGTGAACCAGTACATCGAAGACTTTTCAAAAGAGCTTGAAAAAGTGAAGCCAGGATTTACCGGTTTGACCGATTTGAGCGAAGGCAAGCTGTTCACGATGGACGTCGCTGAAAAGCTGAGCCCTCTGGGAGAGCTCTCCGTTCAAAAGGGATTGACTAAATGGGCTTATTATACGGGATCTGCCGTATCCAAGCTTCAAATGAAGCGGATGTTCGGCGAAGTGGTCGATTCGTTCGAGAAGCTGGAAGACGCGGAAGAATTTTTGAGAAGTTAATAAATGAGGATTTTGCAAAAAAACTGAAATAGATTACGCACCCGATGTCCCGCGGACATCGGGTGCAACCGGATAGGTGGGGGAGATGCACCATGAAAGTCGAAAATTCCGACTTGCAAAAGCAGTATAGAATGATCGGCCTGAAAGGCGCCGGATGTTTTGCGGGGGCCGTCGTCGTCATCAACCTGATTTGCCTGTTATGCGGACTCCCCGTATGGGCGGGGTTGATCGCGAGCCTGGTGCTCGGGGCGCCGGCCGGCTATTTCATTACGGCATGGCTGCTGCGTTCTGCAGGGGCCGGGCAGCAGGGCCTGTTCGCAAGCGGCAGCGCAAATTCGGCAGAGCATCACGCAGGAAGTACGGGAGACCATTTACATAAGTTTGGGCTTCAATACAAGGAACTGTCCGATGAGTTCAATACCCGTATCTCACGGATGGCCGGCACCATCGATGAAGTCAAAGCAAGCGCAGAGATGGGCTTTTATGTTTCGGACATGATCAAGGAAGCGACGCTTGGCGTATCCGGGGATGCAGGCCAACAGACCGAAATGATCCGGACGAGTTCCAATACGGTGGGAGACGTGGTAAACGCCATCCGGCATATCGCCGGGAGCGCCGACGAAGTCGCTGCGGCGGCGGGCGAATCGTCCGAAAAGTCCGCCGAGGGCCAGGAAGCGATTTTGGCTGCCATAAAACAGATGGACGAAGCGAACACAACGGTTCATACCTTGGTCGAAATGATGAACCGGCTTGACGAAAGTTCCCGCGAGGTCGTATCATTCGTGGCGATGATCCGGGAGATCGCCGAGCAAACGCATCTGCTATCCTTGAACGCGGCCATTGAAGCGGCGCGGTTCGGGGACGAGGGCAGAGGGTTTTCCGTCATTGCCAGCGAAATCCGGAATCTTGCGGAGCAATCGTCCAATTCGGCCAAGCAGGTCACGCAGGTCGTTTCGGTCATCCTGAAAGAAACGACTCAGGCGGTGGCGTCTACCAAATTGGTAGCCGAGCAGGTAGGCGACGGGCTGAAAGTCGTCAACCAAGCCGGAGAATCCTTCGAATTCATCAAGCTTTCGATCGGCGAGGTCGCCGGGCAAATCCAGGAGGTATCCTCGGCCGTGGAAGAAATCGCGGCAGGGGCGGAGCAGTTAGTCGTAAGCATGGAAAAAACGGAAGAAATCGCGGTCAAAACGATGTCGGAAATGAACAGCGTAACGCAAGCCGTAGAAGAGCACCACTCCATCATGGAGCAGATTTCAAACGCGACCGAAACGCTGAGCGCGTATTCGAAAGAGCTGGACCTTTCCATTCAAAAGTACCACGAATTGCTGGGCGATGCCGAGCAGCCTGCAAAACTCGTAAGCTAGGGAACATTCGCTATGACGATCGTATAGCTCGACCGGACTTATTCCGCGTATTATATATGGTACGAATACAGGCGGCCTTTTCGCTTTCAAGCGAAAGGCCGCCTGTCGTTTTCTGCAACCGATTCCTGTGTATCCTAGAAATTCGGCCCGCTGATTCCGTCCTCGACGATCTGCTCCTTTGAGCCCGAAGAATCGCCGTCCGTGTCCGCGCCTTTGGAATTTACGGCTATCAACCGGTTTTGCGGACGGTAGGTGTCCCGGGAGACGCGCTTCCGGTCAACGATCTCGCCGTTTACTTTTTTGATCTGATAGGTTTCCACGACATACCCCGGCTTGCCTTCTTGGAGCACTTCCTGGGCGCCGACCGGAATGTCTTTGTTCTGGACGTATTTTTCCGTCACGGGGAGCGTTTCGATGGTTCGCGATTCCAGATCGTATTCGGTGTTTTGCGGGAACGTGCCGAAAAATTTGACGGTTAAATTGTTGCCTTCCACGAAAGCGCGGATCAGCAGCGACTTGCCGGTCGTATTTTTGAAACGGAAATTGATGGAGCCTTCGGCGAACGTGGCGTCAAGGCCTTTGGGAAGATAGCTGACCGGCAAGGAGTGGTTGCGGCGTTCGACGATCTCGAGTCCGGTCCGCAGCGCCGCGTTATATACGGTACTGGACACCTGGCAGATGCCGCCGCCGATCCCCGGCACCAGCTTTCCGTTCAAAATGACCGGGGCTTCGCGGAAACCGTATTTTGCCTCGGCTTTTGCGATCACCTGGGCATAATCGAATATTTCCCCCGGTTTCAGGACCATCCCGTCGATCGCCTTGGCGGCGGAACCGACATTGTATACCCGTCCCGCGGCGCTGGAGCCGAGTCCGGTGCTGAACTCGATGATTTTCCTTTCGATGCCTTCCCCCTTCAGGCTGTCTATGGTCACTTTCGGTTTCAAGCTATATAAAGGAAGCTTTATCTTAAGCGGCACGCTCGCGTCATCCGGGTCCGGGAAGCTTTTGGGGATGAGGGATGTCAGCGTTTGGGTAAAGGTATCCCAATCAATCCGGGAAACCGATACTTCCGGCGTATACACCACTTTGTCGTTTTTGGTAATGCGGCGCGAGGCGTTGACGGGGCTGCCGAATTGCTTTTCCTCCCATCCGGGATGAAATCGCTCTTTGAGCACCCCCCGATTCCAGTGCGGGGACAGCGCCCAATCCTGCCCAAACTGCCTGCGCGCCTTGAGCCGGTCCATCCAGCTGCCTTCATAGAGGGAAGCAACGGCTTTTTTGAAGGCATCGGCCTCGAATGTGACGCCCGCCTCTTTCAGCGTCATGTTGACGTCCCTCGCGTTTTTAGCCGCTATTGTTAGCGTAAAGGGCTGTCCCTCGAGCTTTTTGATTCGGGTGTCCAGCTCCTTGAGCACCTCGTCCTTTTTCATCCCGCCGACGTCCCAACCGCCGATCCGGACCTGTTGAGGAATCGTGTTTTGGCCGATATAAATATGGATGCCTCCCGCAGCGACGGAACCGACCAGCATGATCGCGGCGATGACGATCAGCGCCAAATGAATTTTTTTCATGGCTCCCACCTTTTTCGCTTCTTATTAAACGCAGTTGATGCCGTCTTTCAAATATATGTAAAGAAAATGGAAAAATATCAGGTACTCAAAAGGTAACAAATTTGTTACAATAAAAAACATCGTGATGATTCCGAAAGATTTTTAAAGGAATTAGCTGGAATGTGTCGAAATTATAATGGCTAATTATGTAATTAGGAAGTGATAATGAAGTGATCGAAATGCAGGATGTGTGGAAGACGTACCCGAACGGAACCCATGCGCTTCAAGGGGTGTCCGTCAAGATTGACCGCAATGAATTCGTTTATGTCGTCGGCCCGTCCGGCGCAGGAAAATCGACATTCATGAAGCTTATTTACCGCGAAGAGGTCCCTACCAAAGGGCAAATCTCCGTAAACGGGTTTAATATAGGAAAGCTGAAGCAGCGCAAAATTCCTTACGTCAGACGCAATATCGGCGTTATTTTTCAGGATTTCCGCCTATTGCCGAAGCTTACCGCTTACGAAAACGTGGCGTTTGCCATGGAAGTCATCGAAGCCCCGAGAAGACAAATGAAAAAACGCGTCATGGAAGTGCTGGACCTTGTCGGCCTGAAGGCCAAAGCGAACCGCCAACCGGCCCAGCTCTCCGGCGGGGAGCAGCAGCGCATCGCCATTGCCCGCGCCATCGTCAACAATCCCTCGGTTATCATCGCGGACGAGCCTACAGGCAACC
The DNA here is from genome assembly GCF_009870825.1 of Paenibacillus sp. USDA918EY. Lineage (GTDB taxonomy): Bacteria > Bacillota > Bacilli > Paenibacillales > Paenibacillaceae > Paenibacillus_AQ > Paenibacillus_AQ albilobatus. Next base: position 119,103 of record NZ_WTWY01000013.1, read on the forward strand.
TCGACCCCGAAACGTCCTGGGGCATCATGCAGCTGCTCGACGAAATCAATTTCCGCGGAACGACCATCGTCATGGCCACCCATAACAAGGATATCGTGAACACGATGCGCAAGCGCGTCATCGCGATCGAACATGGCAACATCGTGCGGGACCAGCTGAGAGGAGAATACGGATATGACTTTTAACACCTTCTTGCGGCATTTGCGGGAAGGGGCGAAAAACATATTCCGCAACGGCTGGATGTCCGTCGCATCGATTATATCCATTATCGTATCTCTATTCATTTTGGGCGTATTTATTCTGCTTGTACTAAATGTAAACGCCCTCGCTGACAAAGCGGACAAGCAGGTCCAGATCCGGGCATACCTGAATTTGAACGTGGACCAGAAGCTTCGCGAAACGGTGCAGAAAGAAATTGCCGCCATGCCGGAGGTCAGCAAGATCGACTTCATTTCCAAAGAGCAGGGGCTTGAGGAATTCCGCAACAGCATGGGCGATGAAGGCAAAGAGCTGCTCGAAGGTTTCGACAAGGACAACAATCCGCTTCCGGACGCGTTCAAGATCGAAGTATACGAGCCGACGACCGTTCCGTTCGTCGCCAAAAAAATCGAAGCCCTGAACACGAGCCATGCCGACCAGCAGCCGATCATGAAGGTGAAATACGGCAAAGGCACGATTGAAACGCTGTTCAAAGTGACGCGCATGGTGCGCAACATCGGCTTTGTTTTCGTAGCCGGGCTTGCCGTCATGTCGATGTTCCTCATTTCCAACACGATCCGGGTCACCATCCTTGCGCGGCGCAGGGAGATCGGGATCATGAAGCTGGTAGGCGCGACGAACACGTTTATCCGCTGGCCGTTTTTCGTTGAAGGGACGCTGATCGGCTTGATCGGTTCGATCATTACCGTTGCGGTCCTGTTTGTAGGATACGACCGCCTGGCCGCATCCATCGGTTCCGATTTCACGCTGCAGATGTCGCTGCTTCCCGTAAGCGCGCTCTGGCAATGGGGAGGCCTGTTGGTCGTCCTCGGCGTCCTGATCGGCATGTGGGGCACAACCCTTTCCATGCGCAAATTTTTGAAGGTTTAGACGACTCACGCGGGAAAACAGCCCGAGCCTAGGGCGACTCCATACGGAAGATTATTTGAAAAGGATGGGGAGCGCAAGTTGAAAAAGATAGCTTCAGTACTTGCCGTTGTCTTGCTGGCGGCGGCCGTTGTCCAGCCCTCCGAGGGCTACGCCAAGAAGAGAACCGTCGACGAAATCGAACATGAGATGAGAGTGCTTCAACAGCAGGCGCAGGCGGCCAAAGCCCAGAAGGAAAAGGCCGAGTCGCAAAAGCAGGAAGCGCAGCATTACAAAAATAAAACGACGCAAAATTTGCAATACGTGCTGAACCAAATCGAGCAGGTCAGCAACAAGATGACCAAAATTTCGGTCCAAATCGACGAAACCCAGGACAAGCTGCGCGAAACGGCAACCCAGCTGGACGCGGCGGAAGACCGGATCCAGTCCCGGGAAAAAATGCTGGAATCCCGCGTCAGACTAATGTACACGGACGGCAGCGTTTCTTATCTGGAGGTGCTCCTTTCCTCGACAAGCTTCTCCGATTTCCTGGAGCGGGCGGACACGCTCAAGAACTTCGTGGACCAGGACAAGGATTTGCTGGAGCAGCATAAGAAGGATAAAGCGCTTGTGCTGGACAAGAAAAAAGAGCTCGAAGGGCAGTATGCGAAAGCAAAGGATCTTTACGCCGAGATGGAAAACCAAAAAGCCATCCTGGACGAAAACGAAAAGCAGAAGCAAATTCTGATCGCCAAATACGATCAGCAGATCGAGGAATCCGACGGAATCAGCGATGAACAGGACGCCTTGCTCGTGAGCCTGGTAAGCAAACGTTCGGCGCTGCAGCAGGAGAAAAACAAGCTGAAGGCCGAAGAGGCGGCCAGACGCGCGGCGGCGGCGAAAGCGGCAGCAGCGAAGAGGGCGGCGGCGGCCAAGAAAAAGGTCAGCACATCCGTGGCAAGCTCCGGAGGATTCTCCGGCAATGGCGGGCCGCTGTACATGCCGGTAAGCGGAGCACGGGTATCCTCGGGATTCGGCCGACGCGTGCATCCGGTGACGCATGAAGTCGGCAAAATGCATACGGGCGTCGATTTGGCGGTTCCGGAAGGAACGCCGATCCACGCAGCCGATGAAGGCACCGTGACGCTTGCCGAGTGGTGGAGCGGATACGGATACTGTGTTATTATCGATCATGGAGGCGGGATGTGGACGCTGTACGGCCATATCCGCAGCGGCGGCATCAAGGTGAAGGTCGGCGAACACGTCAGCCGCGGCCAGGTGATTGCCGAATCCGGATCGACGGGACGGGTAACGGGTCCGCATCTGCATTTCGAGGTCCGCGAGAACGGTACGCCTGTGAATCCGATGCCTTATTTGTAATCACATAAATATTCCGTACAAGCCGGACATATACTACAATGGTTAGGACTGGTCCCTACAAGGCTTGGCCGGAAAATAAAAGGCGGTGATCACACATGAAAAAACGTACGGTCGTAGTACTGGTCCTTCTGGCGATGGTATGCGGGAGCGGGCTCACGTTCGCTTTGACGGGTTCCAGCTTAGCCAACCAGGCCGCGCTGGGGCAGGGCGTGCTCGCAAGCGCAGCCAGCGGCCTGAAGCCGGATGAAGTGAAAAAATTGGGCACGGCCCTGGACCTCATCCAGTCGAATTATTATCAGGACGTGGACCGCACCAAACTGCTCGACGGCGCGATCAACGGGATGACGCAATCCCTTGACGACCCGTATTCCTCTTATATGGGCAAAAAGACGGCCGAAGAATTCGAGGAGACGATCGAAGGTTCGTTCAGCGGCATCGGCGCCGAGGTTTCTTCCGAAAACGGCAACGTCGTCGTGGTGTCCCCGATCAAAGGTTCGCCTGCGGAGAAAGCGGGCATCCGTGCGAAAGACGTTATTCTGACCGTCAACGGCGAATCGCTTCACGGCCTGGAGCTGAACGATGCGGTAGCCAAAATCCGCGGCCCGAAAGGCAGCGAAGCCAAACTGACGATCAAACGCAGCGGCTCGGCCGCGCCGATCGAATATACGATTATCCGCGATGACGTCGACGTCGAGACGGTGAAGGCCCACATGGAGCCGGGCAAGATCGGTGTCATCGAAATCACCCAATTTTCGCTGAATACGGGCGAACGCTTCAAGCAGGAACTCTCCACGCTTGAAAAAGAAGGCATGAAAGGCCTGGTCATCGACGTCCGCAACGATCCGGGCGGCGTATTGTCCGTCGTCATCGACATCGCCGAGCAGTTCGTGCCGAAAGGCAAAGTGATCGTTCAAGTCGAAGACAAAAACAAGAAACGGGATCAAACCCTCTCGAAGGGAAGCGGCAAACCGTATCCGGTGACGCTGCTGATGAACAAAGGAAGCGCCAGCGCGTCCGAAATTTTGGCAGGAGCGCTGCAGCAGTCGGCGGGAGCGAAGCTGATGGGCGAAAACTCCTTCGGCAAAGGAACGGTGCAAACAAGCTTTAACAAGCAATTTGACGACGGCAGCCTGCTGAAAATCACGATCGCCAAGTGGCTGACGCCAAACGGAAGCTGGATCCATCAAAAAGGGCTCAAGCCCGACATTGCGGTAGCGCAGCCGGACTATTTCTCGGTGGCGCCGATCAACAAAAATGCGACGTTGAAGTTCAATATGAACAGCGACGACGTGAAAAACGCGCAAGTCATGCTTGACGGTCTCGGTTACAAGCCGGGGCGCAAGGACGGATATTTTGACGAGAAAACCGCTTCCGCGGTCAAATCGTTCCAGAAAGCGCAGAAGCTCGGGGTAACCGGCGCCGTCGACGCCAAAACCGCCGAAGCGCTCGAGACGGAATTGATCAAAAAAATCCGCGACCCGAAATACGATAATCAGCTGAAGTCAGCGATTGCCGAGGTTCAGAAGGAAATTACGGCAGCTGCGTCGAAACATTAAAGAAGGCTCCCTGAGCCTTCTTTTTTCTTTGCTATCGATGTCCGCTGAAATCGAAGGTTTCGGATCATCCAGAAAGGAGAGTGACGTCATTTGGAAGTCGCTTTGGAATTGTTGTGGAACTTTACGGATGCACTTGTACAGCTGCTGCTGCAGCCGTTTTACTATATTTCGATCCTGTTCGTAATGCTGATGTACCGCAGGCAGGTGCTGCTGGAACGCAAGCTTTTCCATGTGAGGCTTCACAGCTGGGGGCTTCAGACATGGCGTACTTTTATCGGGGGATTGCTGGCCGGCATTTCGGTGTCGCTCGTCATCGCTTTCCTCGGCATTTCGCTTTCGCAGGAAGCCGTCGTTTGCATTTGGATCGTCGCGATCATTTTGCTGCTTTTCCGCGTAAGGTATTTATGTTTTGCTTATTCGATCGGCGTTTTGGGCGTCATCCAATTCGTACTTGGCTTTTTCCCGGGCTTCAGTCCGGCGGGGCTTGCGGGAACGGCCGTCGATACGGTTAGGGGACTCGACATCCCTGCGCTGCTGGCATTGGTCGCCGTTTTGCACCTGGCCGAGGCTTTGCTCGTGAAGCTGCAGGGCGCGGGTTTTGCGAACCCGCTGTTTATGGAAAGCAAACGCGGCAAGCTGGTCGGGGCGTATCAAATGCAGGCGTTTTGGCCGATCCCGCTGTTTTTGCTGATTCCGGCTCACACCGGCGGAGCGGTGCTCCCGTGGACGCCGCTGCTTGGCGGAGACGGCTGGAGCGCGGGGTTCAGCATGGCGGCACTGCCGGTGGTCATCGGCTTTAGCGAAATGACCCAAAGCATGCTGCCGCAGGCGAAGGCGGGAAAAACGTTCAAGCGGCTGCTTGCGTACAGCATCGTTTTGCTGGGACTCAGCCTGCTTGCCGCATGGTGGAAGCCGCTGGCGATCGTGGCCGCGGTCGTCAGCATCCTTGCTCATGAAGGGCTGTTATGGTACAGCCGCCTGGAAGAACAGCAGAACAGCCCGATGTTTGTCCACCCGCAGCAAGGGCTGAAGGTGCTCGGCGTCATTCCGGGCAGCCCTGCCCACGAGCTGGGTATCAAAGCCGGGGAAACCGTCGTGAAAATCAACGGCATCGGCATCCGGTCGAAGGAACAGATGCATGCCGCCCTCCGGAAAAATCCGGCCTTCTGCAAGCTCGAAGTGCGCAATTTGCAGGGGGAAAGCAAGTTTCTGCAGCGCGCGATTTATGCCGGTGATCATCATCAGCTTGGCGTCATCCTGGCGCCGGACCCGGATGCCGGAGTCGTTCTGGTCATGAAGCCGGTCAGCATTTTTCAGCTCCTGGCCATGAAGGTCCAGGCCAGAAACAAAACGAACGAGGTGCAGCTCGGCAAGCCGCATGAAGGGGATTCGGCCCAGATGTGATGACCGGGGCATGCAGCTTAAAAGGCGAGGAACAAGAAGTTCCTCGCCTTTTCTATTCCTTTAACTGCCGCAGCACGATGATTTCCACGCGCCGGTTTTTCTGGCGGCCCGCCTCCGTGCGGTTGTCGGCTGCCGGCCGGGTATCTCCATAACCCGCATACTGAAAGTTGTTGGCGTCCAAATGCTTTTCATCAAGGAAATAACGAAGGACGGACAGCGCCCGGGCGCCGGATAGCTCCCAATTGTCTTTATATTGCGATGCATAAACGATCGGCAGGTTATCCGTATGTCCTTCGATGCTGATGACGGTGTGCAGCTCCTTGAACAAGCTGGCGAGCTTGTCCATGACGGGCATGGCCCCCTTCTTGAGATCGGCCTTGCCGACATCGAACAACAGCTTGTCGCTCAGCGTAATCGAGATTCCCTTCGGCTGGTCGGCGACGAAAATTTGGTCTTCGAGCTTGTTGTCCTTCACGTATTTGGAGATGACCTTCATCAGGTTTTGCAGCTCCTGCTCCTGTTTGCGGAAGGCAAGCTCGCGGTCCGAGAGCTGGTCGGCCCCCTTTTTTTGCTGATCGGATTTCTGTGCGGTGTCCGGATTTCTGTGCGTATATTTGTCCGCGGTGCCCGTAATGCCCGAGCCTTGGCTCAGAAGCGAATCGCCGCTGCGGAACGTATGCTGGAGCGATTGCGTAATTTCCTTGTATTTTTCGGTGTCGAGCCGGCTCATCGCAAACATCATCACGAAGAAGATCAGCAGGAGCGTGATCAGGTCGGCGTAGGTAATCAGCCATCGGTCCTGGCCGTTTTCTCCGCCTTTGTCCCGTTTTCGCCGGTTACTCCGCTGTCTCATGGAATCCCTCCTTCATCGCGGGCGCGGAAGCGGCATTACGTTCTTCGGGCGTGAAGGACAGCAATTTTTTGCGTACAAGGTTCGGGTGCTCGCCGTTTTGCACGGCCAAAATGCCTTCGATCAGCAGCTCCATCGTTTGAATTTCATCGGCGCTTCGCGACTTAATTTTTGACGCAATGGGTAAAAAGATAATATTGGCGATGGCGACGCCGTATAACGTGGCCGTAAAAGCGACCGCGATGGAAGGCCCGAGCTCCGTCGGCTCGGTCAAGCTTCCGAGCACGTGGATGAGACCCATGACCGTGCCGATGATCCCCATCGTCGGGGCGTACCCGCCGGCGGATTCGAAGATTTTGGCATAACTTTCGTGCTTGTGCTCGACGGCATCGATTTCGAATTCCATGATCTGCCGCAGCAGCGCTCCTTCCGTTCCGTCGACGACCATTTGTATGCCTTCGCGAAGGAAGGGGTTCGGATGGTTCTCCACCAGTCCTTCGAGGGACAGAACTCCGCTCCTCCGGGACGACGTGGCCATGTTGACCAAGTCCTCGATCAGCTGCTCGGTATTGTCCGTCTGGCGGGTGAAAGCAAAACGCAGCGCTTTGGGAATCGTTTTAAGCTTTGCCAACGGGAAACTGATAACGACGGCAGCGATGGTGCCGCCGAATACGATGAGCGCCGCCGCTCCCTGCATAAGTCCATTAATTTGGCCCCCTTCCCATAAGAAGCCTCCCACCAGTGCGGCAAGGCCTGCCAGAATGCCAATGATCGTTGTAATTTCCATGTTATCGTTACCACTCCTATTCATGAGTTAGGGTTTGCATAGCGCAATCGTTCAGAGTATAATAGACGGGAACAAGCATTCCTATTTAAGCAAGGATTTCCTATTCATATTATCGGGAAATCTCGACATATAGTTTAGAATATCTATTTTAGATGATGAGGGTGATGTTGGGCAATGAGTGATATTGTCGTTAGTACGAAACCGTTTGAGCTGATATCGGACTACAAGCCGCAGGGCGACCAGCCCAAGGCGATCGCGGAGCTGGTAGAAGGGCTTGAGCAGGGGAAAAAACATCAGACTTTGCTTGGCGCGACGGGGACCGGCAAAACGTTTACCATTGCGCAGACGATCGCCAAGGTAAACCGTCCGACGCTGGTCATCGCCCATAACAAAACGCTGGCCGCCCAGCTGGCGAGCGAATTCAAGGAATTTTTCCCGAACAATTCGGTGGATTATTTTGTCAGCTACTATGACTATTATCAGCCGGAAGCTTATATCCCATCATCCGATACCTATATCGAAAAAGATTCGAGCATCAACGAGGAAATCGACAAACTGCGGCACTCCGCGACGAGCTCGCTGTTCGAACGCCGCGACGTCATCATCGTGGCCAGCGTGTCCTGCATATACGGCCTCGGTTCGCCTTCCGAATATTCTAGCCTCCTGCTGTCGTTGCGCATCGGCATGGAGAAACCGCGGAACCAGATCCTGTCCCGGCTTGTCGATATTCAATACCAGCGGAACGACATCAACTTCGTCCGGGGGACGTTCCGCGTTCGCGGCGACGTGCTTGAGATTTTCCCGGCGTCGCAAGGCGAACACGCCATCCGGGTCGAGTTTTTCGGGGACGAAATCGAGCGGATTACGGAAATCGACGTCCTTACGGGTGAATTGATCGGAGAACGTGAGCATGTCGCCATCTTTCCGGCCTCCCACTTCGTTACGAAAGAGGAGACGATGCGGATCGCGCTGAAAAACATCGAGCGCGAGCTGGAAGAACGGCTTGAATATTTCCGTTCCGAGGGCAAGCTGCTGGAGGCCCAGCGGCTGGAGCAGCGCACGCGCTACGATATCGAGATGATGAAGGAGATCGGTTTCTGCTCCGGGATCGAGAACTATTCCGGTCCGCTGACCTTCCGCGAACGCGGCGCAACGCCTTATACGCTGCTGGATTATTTCCCGGACGACTTTTTGATCGTGGTCGACGAGTCCCACGTCACCATCCCGCAGATTCGGGCCATGTACAATGGGGACCGGGCGCGGAAGACGGTGCTGGTCGATCACGGATTCCGGCTGCCTTCGGCCCTCGATAACCGTCCGCTTCAATTCGAGGAGTTCGAGGACAAAGTGAACCAGATCATTTACGTATCGGCCACGCCGGGACCTTACGAAATGGAGCATTGCAATACAATGGTCGAGCAGATCATCCGTCCGACGGGCCTGCTGGATCCGGTTATCGAGGTGCGTCCGACCGAAGGGCAAATCGACGATCTGATCGGAGAAATCCGGGAACGGATCGATCGTGACGAACGCGTGCTGGTGACGACGCTTACGAAGAAGATGGCCGAGGATTTGACGGATTACCTCAAAGAGATCGGCATCAAGGTCCGTTATTTGCACTCGGATATCAAAACGCTGGAGCGGATGGCGATTTTGCGGGATCTCCGCCTGGGCGTGTTCCATGTCTTGATCGGCATCAACCTGCTGCGGGAAGGTCTGGACTTGCCGGAGGTTTCGCTTGTGGCGATACTCGATGCGGACAAGGAAGGCTTCCTGCGTTCCGAGCGGTCCCTGATCCAGACGATCGGCCGCGCGGCGCGGAACTCGGAAGGTTTCGTCCTTATGTACGGGGACCAGATTACCGAGTCGATGGACAAAGCGATCAAGGAAACGGCCCGCCGCCGCGGGCTGCAGATTGCGTATAATGAAAAACACGGCATCACGCCGCAGACGATCCGGAAGAAAGTGCGCGACGTCATCGAAGCGACGAAGGTCGCCGAGTCGAAGGCGGAGTATTTGACGGACGCGGCCGGCAAAATGTCGAAGAAGGAACGTCAATCCGTCATTCAGCGTCTGGAGGCGGAGATGAAGGAAGCAGCCAAAAACCTTCAGTTCGAGCGTGCCGCCGAACTTCGCGACGCTTTGCTGGAGCTGAAGGCGGAATAATTGCAAGGACAGAATGGAGAAGAGAACGGCCCATATTTGCAGGTCGTTCTCTTTGTGGATATTAGAAACGTCATTTGGCGTTATCATACACAAACTGATGCCATAAAGCCGGCGGAAAGCCGGCTTTATGAACCAAAGGAGATGAACGAGCATTGGCAAGCGAAAATATCGTCATCAAAGGTGCACGGGCTCACAATCTGAAAAATATCGATATTACCATTCCGCGGGATAAGTTTGTCGTCCTGACCGGCTTAAGCGGATCGGGTAAATCCTCCCTGGCCTTTGATACGATTTATGCCGAAGGTCAACGCCGTTACGTGGAGTCTCTGTCCGCGTACGCGCGTCAATTTTTAGGCCAAATGGAGAAGCCGGACGTGGATTCGATCGACGGCCTGTCCCCGGCCATTTCCATCGACCAGAAAACGACAAGCCGCAACCCGCGTTCCACGGTAGGAACGGTAACGGAGATATACGACTATCTGCGCCTGCTGTTTGCCCGGGTCGGGCATCCTCATTGCCCTGAGCATGGCATTGAAATTACGTCCCAGACCGTGGAACAAATGGTCGACCGGATCATGTCGTATCCGGAAAAAACGAGGCTGCAGCTGATGGCGCCGATCGTCTCGGGACGCAAAGGCGAGCATAAAAACCTGTTCGCCGACGTGGCCAAGCAAGGTTTCGTCCGGGTGCGCGTCGACGGGGAGATACGCGATCTTTCCGAAACGATCGAGCTGGAGAAAAACAAAAAACATACGATCGAAGTGGTCGTGGACCGGATCGTCATCAAGGAAGGCGTCGAAACCCGGCTTGCGGACTCGATCGAAACGGCGCTTAAGCTATCGGGCGGTCAGATTCTCGTCGATATCATCGGTCAGGAAGAGCTTCGTTTCAGCTCCAATTTTGCCTGCCCGATTTGCGGATTCAGCATGGAAGAGTTGTCTCCGCGCATGTTTTCGTTCAACAGCCCGTTTGGCGCCTGCACGGAATGCGACGGCCTTGGCGTCAAAATGATCGTCGACCCGGAACTGCTCATCCCGGACATGGAGAAATCCATCGAAGAAGGGGCATTTTTGGCATGGACGGGGAGCACCTCCAATTATTATCCGCAGTTTCTGAGTTCGGTATGCGAGCATTACGGCATCCCGCAGGACGTTCCGGTCAGCCAGCTGAAAAAAGAGGACATGGACAAGCTGCTGTTCGGAACAGGCAACGAAAAGGTCCGCTTCCGTTACGAAAATGACTTCGGGCAGCGGAAGGAAGCGAATGTCGTATTCGAGGGCATCATCCCCAACCTGGAGCGCCGATACCGTGAGACGGCTTCGGACGGAATCCGCGAATTCATCGAGAATTTCATGAGCGCCAAACCTTGCGAGGTGTGCAAAGGGCATCGTTTGAAAAAGGAAGTGCTTGCGGTTACCGTCTCCGGGCATAATATCGCCGACGTGACCAGCTTGTCGATCGGCGAAGCGATGCAGGTGTTCGATTCGCTGGAGCTGTCCGAGAAGGAACGCTCCATCGCCCATTTGATTTTGAAGGAAATCAACAGCCGGCTCGGATTCCTCGTAAACGTCGGTCTGCAATACCTGACGCTCAGCCGTGCGGCGGGCACCTTGTCCGGCGGGGAAGCGCAGCGGATCCGGCTGGCAACGCAAATCGGCTCCAGCTTGATGGGCGTATTGTACATTTTGGACGAGCCGAGCATCGGTTTGCATCAGCGCGACAACGACAGACTGATCGCGACGCTGGAGCATATGCGGGATCTCGGCAACACGCTGATCGTCGTCGAGCATGACGAGGATACGATGCTGGCCGCGGATTACATCATCGACATCGGGCCGGGTGCGGGGATTCATGGCGGCCGCGTCATCGCGCAAGGAACGCCGAAGCAAATCATGAACGACCCGAACTCCTTGACCGGGCAATATTTGAGCGGGCGGAAATTCATCCCCGTGAACCCGAACCGGAGAAAACCGGACGGACGTTGGCTGGAAGTTCGCGGGGCGCGCGAGAACAACCTCAAAAACCTGAACGTCAAAATACCGGTCGGCGTCTTTACGGCGGTGACGGGTGTCTCGGGTTCCGGGAAATCGACGCTGGTCAACGAGATTTTGTATAAAACGCTCGCGAAAGAGCTGAACAAAGCCGTGAAGGTGCGTCCAGGGGCGCATAAGGAAATTAGGGGCCTCGAGCATTTGGAGAAGGTCATCGATATCGACCAATCGCCGATCGGACGGACGCCGCGCTCGAACCCTGCGACCTATACGGGCGTGTTTGACGATATCCGCGACATTTACGCGCAAACGAACGAAGCGAAAATCCGCGGATACAAAAAAGGCCGCTTCAGCTTCAACGTCAAAGGCGGACGCTGCGAAGCCTGCCGCGGGGACGGGATCATCAAAATCGAAATGCACTTCCTGCCGGACGTATACGTGCCTTGCGAAGTTTGCAAAGGCAAACGTTATAACCGCGAAACGCTGGAAGTCAAATATAAAGGCAAAAGCATCGCCGATGTGCTGGAAATGACGGTCGAGGATGCGACGGAGTTTTTCAAAAACATCCCGAAAATCCACCGGAAGCTGCAGACGCTGCTTGACGTAGGCCTCGGATACATTACGCTGGGCCAGCCGGCAACGACGCTTTCCGGGGGCGAAGCCCAGCGCGTGAAGCTCGCTTCCGAGCTGTACCGCCGCAGCACCGGCAAAACGATGTACATCCTTGATGAGCCGACGACAGGGCTTCACGTGGACGACATCGACCGTTTGCTGACCGTGCTGCATCGTTTGGTCGATTCGGGCGAATCGGTGCTTGTGATCGAGCACAATCTCGATGTCATTAAGACGGCCGACTATTTGATCGATTTGGGGCCGGAAGGCGGCAGCGGCGGCGGCACGATCATCGCGACGGGAACGCCGGAGCAGCTCGTGAAAGTGGAGGATTCCTACACCGGGAAATATCTCAAACCTGTTTTGGAACGGGATACGGCCCGCACAGAAGCGCTGCAAGTAAGCAGCTGAGCACGGAGGCTGAAGCTGTAAATGCCAGAATGCCGTCGGAGGATGACTCCGGCGGTTTTTTCATTCCTTTTATAAAATCCCTTTATAAATCTGAGTCATCCGCAAAGTATCTGAATCGGCTTCGTAGCCAAAGCACCGCTTTTCCCGTTATTTAGCTGCTACCGAACATATTTTGGGAAGAATACGTTCATACTTATATAAAAGCGATATTGAACTTCTTTGGAGCCCAACCGCTCACAGCGTCAACAACCAAATATAGGCAAATTCATGACAATTTCAATTTTTTGTGTGGAAAGTCTTGCATCTGTCACTGCGGAAGGATAACATGTAGAGAGATATGTAAAAACGAGCGAACGTTCATAGAGGAGGTCCAATCATGTTGCTTGCAGAAGCTGCTGCATCAGCTGCATCCAAATTCAACACCTTTGATATTTTTATGATACTGTTTACGCTGCTTATTTTGATCGGAACCATTCGTTTGATCAGACAGCCGGTCAAAAACAAGTTTGCAATCGGATTCAGCATCGTTTGTTTGCTGGTTTTCCTTTTGTCCGACTACGCCATGGTTCAAAACTGGCTGAGCTAGGACGACATAAAAAAGTTAGACGAAGACACCTTGCGCTCCGAAGCGAAAAAGGGGTCTTTTTTTATTCCTATCAAGTTCATAAAGCGCTGCAAACATCTCATGGAGGCCAACCGGTATATTCATGCATGGCAAGGGGCCGTATTGGGCGCTAACGCTGTCGTTACCTGTTGTTTTTGCTTCAAAAAGATAGGGCTTGGGATGAATTGTCCAGTTTCTATTTCTGTGTTACATTTGGCATTAAGGTTCAGGGGAGAACCACCAATATTGCGAAAAATTAGAAAAAAGAGGCTAGGTGAGGACATGAAGCCTATGGGGAAAAAGAGGGTCATTACGCTGCTTTGCAGCCTGCTGCTGCTCAGCGGGGCGGCCGAAGCCGGAGCGCAAAGCGCAACCAAGCAGACCGGGGCAAAGACGAAAGCGGCAACAACTGCTGTAACGGCGGCAAAAACTCAAAAAAATGCGGCTAGCAATCAGATGCAGTTAGCCGCGGATCCGGTTCCGCAAATCGTGAAGAACATTTCGCCGTCCGTCGTCGGCATCATCGGCCGGGCTCCGGCAGGGCAGACCACAGCGGACCGCAACAATTTGATGCATGGTACGGGCGTTATCATTCGTTCGAACGGATGGATCGTCACCAACGCCCATGTCGTCAACGGACTTCAAAGCACGGTCGTCGTCACATCGGACGGCAAAACGTATAAGATTACCGATACATATGTGGATGAAATCAGCGATTTGGCCTTGATCAAAATCAATGCGTCCAACCTGAAGCCGGCCGTTTTTGCCAAGTCGGCGCAAAGCTCGCAGGTCGGTGAAAAGGTTGTGGCGATCGGCACGCCGATTTCCTTCTCTTTTCGCAATTCTGCAACCGTGGGCGTGGTCAGCGGCTTGAACCGGGCCATTAACGCCTCTTACCGCTTGATCCAAAGCGATACAGCCATCAACCCGGGCAACAGCGGCGGACCCTTGGTCAACATGAAAGGCGAAGTGCTGGGGATCAATAGCATGAAATTTTCAGCGATCGGCGTGGAAAATATGGGATTTTCAATCCCGTCGGAAACCGTACAGTACGTGATCAACCAGTTGTTCAAGTACGGGGAAGTCATGCGGCCAAGCCTTGGATTTAACATGGAGGAAAGCTGGTCCGCCATTGTGGGGCTGCCTACGCAGGATCCTTTGACCATCACGAAAGTCGTCTCCGACGAAGCAAAAAAAGCGGGCATACGCGAAAACGACGTATTATACAGCATTGACGGCAAACGCGTCACTTCGGTTGTGGACATCAATGAATTGTTTAAGTCTTACATGCCGGGACAAACCGTCAAGCTGCTGATGCAAAGCGACGGGGATATCGTGGTGCGCAAGCTCGTGCTGTCGCTGGACAACGGGGCGGATTCGCTTTATGAGACGGCCGCGGGCGACGCCGGGGATGAATTTTAAATAGGGAAAGGGACATGCACGGATGAAGAGAGATATGCTTTTCAAAGTAAGCTCCGCGCTTTTGGCGGGCAGCATCGTATTTTCGGCGGCGGTGCCGGCATGGGCCGACAATGCGGCGGACAAACTGTCGTTTAAAATCAAAACGGGCAGCACCTCGGCATGGTTGAACGGAAAAGACGAAACCATCGCCAAACCGTATCTGGATCACGGTACAGTGATGGCCCCCCTGGGTTTGTTCAAACGCGCTTTTGGCAGCCAGGTTCGGCTTGAAGGCGGGAACGTCGTTAAGGTCATGTACGGGGCTCATACGGTCTCCATGACGATCGGAAGCCAAACCGCTTGGGTGGACGGGCGTAAGGTGAAGCTGGACGCCGCGCCGGTGATGGTTTCGGGGACGCTGATGGTGCCGCTCAGGGTGGTGGCCGAAGGCATCGGGGCGGAACTGGCGCCGGGGAGCACGGGCGCGCTTGTCGTCAGCCTTACCCCGTCGGACACGTCCGTCGAGCCGGACGATACCGGAATCGATACCGACCAGGGCAAAACGAAAATCGGCAACAGCTATTATCAATGGTCGATGAATTATCCAAGCGGGCTGCTGCTGGGCGATTCCGAACTGGATGAGAGCATCGTGTCGTTTGGCGATGCGGAGAACACCTATTACGTCGAGGTACACGCGATCGATCAGGACGTGAAACTCGGGGCGGACGAGCTGCTGGAAAAGCTCATCAGCGATGCGAAGGATGGCGGAGAGCTGGTCGTGGACCGGGAAAGCTTCCCGCAGGCCAACGTGCCGTACGCCCGAATCATCAGCAAAGACGGGGACGGGACGTTCTGGGAAAACCGGATGTATTATGCGAACGACCGGGTATATGAGGTGTATTTTGCCGACCTGAAAGCAACGAACTACAAAGACTTGAAACGATATGCCGGGTTCCTTAATTCGTTCAGCACGGGTTACAGCGGTTCGGATAAAACGGTCAAAGATCTGTCTACCGTCAAAAACGGCATGCGCCATGAATCGAATGACGATTACGGCGTTTCCTTGGACGTGCCTGCAGGCTGGAACGTAGACAACGGCAACATGTATTACGAAAGCAAAAACGGCAGCTATCTCAAGCTGGATGTGTCCTCTTCGCCAAAAGGCGAAAACCTCGAGCAGTGGAGCGAGGAGTTAAAAACATGGGTGAAAGAGTCGTTTGTGCAGGATGCCTACCAAATCGTCGGTACGTCGCCGATCGAGGTTTCCGGGGAAAAAGGACTCGTGAACGAGGTTCGGTACAACTACGGCGATGGCTGGGTGACCGAATACGAAGTGATGGTGCTGCATAACGGCTACCGCTATTACGCGGAATACGCCGTGCCGGAGAAAAACAAAGAAGATTTGAACAAATTCAAGGATTTGATGAAATCGATCGAAATCGACTTTGACGTGGTCTCCGACACGTTTGGCAAAATGGAAGAAGACGCCTTCCTGATCAGCAAAACGAAAACGACGACCAAACAATCGAAGGCGTTCGGCTACAAAATCAATATCCCGCAGTATTGGACCGCCAACCAGGATAAGTTCGATAAGTCGCCTGTAGACTATCAGTTCGTGGGCGGAAGATTCCGGATTGGGGCTGAGAAGTCGGGCGTCCTGGATTCGACGGTAAACCAGCTAAAGACGTATTATGCCGAGGCGGCCAAAGTCCAAAAGGATCTGAAGGTGGAAAAAACGGAAAACATCACGTTCGCCGGCGTACCGGCCGTCTCGATCACGGTGCATCAGGTCAAGGACGGCATTCCGTACAGTGCGCGCCAGATTTTGTTCCAAAAGGACGACATCGTGTATACGATCAGCACGTCCCTCAACGACGCGAACGCGACGGAACCGCAAAAGGCTGCGCTGGAGCAGACGCTGAATTCTTTTGCGTTTACGGATAAATCGAAATAACGACTTATAGGATGCTCTCATTCTCATAAGATATCGGCATGACCGCAAGCGGCCTTCACAAAAGGCTGTTTGCGGTTTTTTAATGAGATAGCATTCGTTCGGCGATGGCTTCTTTATATCTCAAGGAAAATTTCCGCTAAGCGCGGGTAGTCTTCTCTGAAAGTACGTCGATAGTCGTTTTTCTTCCGTGAAAGTTTGCCGATAGTCGTTTTTCTTACGAGAAGGGACAGCGCAGAATCCTCCGGTTTATGTGAAAGCCTCTGTATCTCACGCCTGTAAGCGCCCGAATGGCCGGCTTCTATTTTGACCAAAATGGTAGAAAACAGGTTTGCAAAATCCTCCACCCACAGATCGCTCCGACGTAGTAGAAGGATTGCGGGATGTCTGGTAAACTAGATAAGTTGAAGATGAAGTGAAAAAATTGCAGGGAAACATAAGCGGTTTTCACATCATTTCAAAGATAAACGATGGTCTAATTCATTCGATGGAAAAACAAAACTGGAACAACCGGCAATGGCCGGTTTGGGAGGATATACATGAGTACAAAAACATTGCGCAGGGAAGATGTGGAGCTGCTTGCGCCGGCCGGCGATTGGGATTGCATGCGGGCGGCGGTGGCGAACGGGGCGGACGCGATCTTTTTCGGCGTCGAGAAGTTTAACGCCCGGGCGCGCGCCAACAACTTTTTGATGGCCGAGCTTCCGGAAATCATGTCGTTTTTGCACAGCTATGGCGTAAAAGGGTTTTTGACGTTTAACATTTTGGTGTTCGAAAACGAGCTGGAGGATGCGAAAGAGCTGATCGATGCTTGCATCGACGCGGGCGTCGACGCCGTCATCGTCCAAGACCTGGGGCTCGTCAAAATGATCCGCGAAATTTCTCCGGACTTTCCGATCCACGGCTCCACGCAGATGACGATCACCTCCCCGGAGGCGGTCGAATTTACGAAACCTTGGGGCATGGAACGCGTCGTTTTGGGCCGTGAAAACAATTTGAAGCAAATCCAGAAAATCGGGGAGCAGGCGAAGCTGCCGATGGAGGTTTTCGTGCACGGGGCGCTTTGCGTTTCCTACTCCGGTCAGTGCTTGACTTCGGAAATGTGGGGCGGCCGCTCGGCGAACCGCGGCGAATGCGCGCAGGCATGCCGTCTGCCGTACGACTTGATGGTCGACGGCGAGCAAAAGCCGATGGGCGACGTTGCGTATTTGCTTTCGCCGAAGGATTTGGCGGCGATCGATTTGATGCCGGAGCTGATCGAAGCGGGGGTGACCTCCTTTAAGATCGAAGGGCGCCTCAAAAGCCCGGAATACGTCGCGAACGTGGTCAGCAAATACCGCAAAGCGATCGACCGTTACTTCGAAGGAGACGACACGAAGCCGAGCAAGGAGGAGATGCGCGAGCTGCAGCAGAGCTTTTCGCGCGGGTTTACGCATGGCTTCCTGGAAGGCACGAACAATAAAAAGCTGGTAGACGGCACGTTCCCGAAAAGCCGCGGCGTGTATGTCGGACGCGTGGAGAAAATTTTGCGCGACGGCGTCGTGTGCAAAATCGAAGCGCCGCTCAAGCGCGGGGACGGCATCGTGTTTGACGCCGGGGACCCGACCAAGCCGGAAGAAGGCGGACGGATTTACGATCTGCGCCGCAAAGGCGTCAAGCTCGAAGGGGAAGCGGACGAAGGTTGGATCGTCGATATCGTTCCCGGCCGCAGCGACGTGGACCTGCGCAAGGTGCATGTCGGCGACCGCATCTGGAAAACGAACGACCCGGCGCTGGACAAGCGCCTGCGTCAAACGTTCGAGACGGATAAGCCGTACCGGGTCTTTCCGGTGCATGTGAGAGCATTCGGCCATGCCGGCGGCCTGCTGACGACGATATGGACCGATGTGCAGAAAGGCACGACGGTCCAGGTGGATTCGGAGCTGGAACTGGAAGTCGCCAAGAAACGGCCGATGGATTACGCGCTGCTCGAAGAGCAGTTCGGCCGTTTGGGCGGCACCGTGTTCCAGCTGGAGAAGCTGGACGTCGACCTGCAGGGCGACGTCATCGTGCCCATGCGCGAGCTGAACAGCATCCGCCGCCGTGCGGTGGAGCTGCTCGCCGGCGAGCGCCCGAAGCCGCCCGTGTACGTGAAACGGGCGGTGGATGTGTTCGGCGATGCCGCGCCGCGCAGCGCATCGCCGGTGGCGCGCGGTGAGGCGAAGCTCACCGCGCTGTGCCGCAGCCTCCCGCAGGTGGAGGCTGCGCTGGAAGCTGGCGCCCGATTCATCTACGCCGACTTCGAGTTCATCAAGCAGTTCAAGGAAGCGGTGGAGCTCGTTCATGCGGCCGGCAAGCGGATTGCGCTCGTGACGCCTCGCATCCATATGCCGATCGAGAACGGCATCCACAAAAACATCCTGCGCCTCCAGCCGGACGCCGTGCTGGTGCGCAACACCGGCGCGCTCTATTTCTATCTGCGCGAGCGGATGCAGAACCCGGATGCGAAACATCCGCAGCTGATCGGTGATTTCTCGCTGAACATCGCCAACCATAAAGCGGTAAACCTGTTCCTTGAAGCAGGTTGCGACATCGTTACGCCGTCGTACGACCTGAACATCCAGCAGATGGTCGATTTGCTCGAGCGCTCGGAAACCTCGCGGATGGAAGTCGTCATCCATCAGCATTTGCCGATGTTCCATACCGAGCACTGCGTGTACTGCACCTTCCTGAGCGAAGGCACGGATTATACCAACTGCGGCCGTCCGTGTGAAGAGCACCGGGTATCGCTGCAAGACCGCATCGGCATGTCCCACCCGGTCCGGGTGGACGAAGGCTGCCGCAACACGGTCTATAACGCCATCGAGCAGTCCGGCGCCGAATACTTGACGAACTTTATGGACCTTGGCGTATCTCACTACCGCGTCGAGTTCCTCGAGGAAACGAAAGAGCAGGTACACGAGGTCATCGACCTCTATAACCGCGCCTTGCGCGGCGAAATCAGCGGCACCCAGGTATGGAAAACGCTGAAAGCCACCAACCAGCTTGGGGTAACGCGCGGGCAATTGGTGAAATAATAACGATATCGCCCCTGCATTGATCATTTGTCCCTGATCAAGCGGGGGCTTTTTTTACATTCAAGCGAATTCGAGCAAAGTCCGATATAATAGGGGAATAGATCGTGTATTACATAGAACTTCCGGATAAGGAGTATATAGATGAAAATTAGAAAAGCCATCATTCCTGCGGCAGGCCTGGGCACGCGTTTTCTTCCGGCGACCAAAGCGATGCCGAAAGAAATGCTCCCGATCGTCGATAAACCCACCATCCAATATATCATTGAAGAAGCCGTTGCTTCCGGCATCGAAGATATCATCATCGTTACCGGTAAGGGCAAACGCGCGATTGAGGACCATTTTGACTATTCCTTTGAGCTCGAACATAACTTAACCGCCAAAAAGAAATGGGATCTCCTGAATGAAGTCCGCAAGTCTTCCGAAATGGCGGACATCCATTACATACGGCAAAAAGAACCAAAGGGCTTGGGCCACGCCATCTGGTGCGCGCGCAAATTTATTGGGGACGAGCCTTTTGCGGTTTTGCTCGGCGACGACATCGTCGAATCCGAAGTTCCTTGTTTAAAACAGATGATCGATATATACAACGTACACGAATCTTCCATCGTCGGCGTTCAGCCTGTAGAATGGTCCGAGGTTTCCCGTTATGGCGTGGTCGATGCGGCGAGAGTGAATGATCGGGTTTACCGTGCAAACGCGCTTGTAGAGAAACCACAGCCGTCTGAGGCGCCATCCAATCTGGCGATTATGGGGCGGTATATTTTAACCCCGCAAATTTTTACGATACTCGAAGAACAGTCGGTTGGCGTCAATGGCGAAATCCAGTTAACGGATGCGCTCTCCAAGCTGAGCGAGACGGAATCGATCTTTGCTTATCATTTTGACGGGCTGCGTCATGATGTCGGGGAGAAGCTCGGGTTCATCAAAACGACCATTCATTATGCGCTGCAGCATGGGGAGTTGAAGGAAGATTTGCTGGAGTTTATGAGGGAGATTGTGGAGAGGGATCGGAAGTATACTGTTTAGTTAAAGGAAAGCGGTCCCTGAGCGCTTACAGAAATTGAGTAGACATCCCTAATTCTAATACTTCGAATAAAAAAGCAGCTCACTTTAAAAAGTGAACTGCTTTTCCTCTGTTTCTACTAAAAGTTTATCTTAACAAATTCCTCAATCGATTCTTTTTCGCTTGGGTTTGCTTTTATGAGTTGGTCATACACAGCCTGGTCGTTCGAACCTTGCTTCATCAATGCCGCTATATACCAATGAGCGATCTCACGATTCGTCGGATCGCTGAAATCCTGAGCGATACCCATTTTTAACGTCTCAGAAGCCTTGTCCAGCTGGTTGGTCATGTAGTACATTTTTCCGGTATCAAGAATCATAATCGGTGAATTGGAAAACGGACGGCCAGCCATTTGCTCTTTTGGCAGGGTAGCCAAATGCTTCAGACCGGCTTGAACCTTTTCAAAGGCGGCGATTCCTGATTTAAAGTACTTCTCTTTTGCAGCAGTATCTCCCTGGCCAAGCGCCGTATACCCAAGCTCAAAACCTTGCGTGATCATCTTCTCATACCATTCGATATCCCAGTTGAACTTTGGTGCACTTGCGACCAGAATTTCATAGGCCTTGTCGTTTTCATTTTTCAGCTGGTAATTGGTAATGAGTCGGTTGATCATGCTTTTATTGTAAGGCTCTTTTTTCAGCGCATCCGTCAGGAGCGAATTCGCCGCATTGTAAAAGTCGTCGTTTTGGGTCTGTTTATACACCGATTGATACAGCGAAGACATCAGCAGCACGGAATCCGGATGGGTATGACGAATCTTCAAGTCCTTATCCAGAGCTGCTTTGATTTCCTCATAAGAGGTGCTCGTTTGCGCTATTTTTTTGGCCTCCAGACCGGCATTGCTTGCCTGTACAAAACGAACCGAAGTAATCAGCACGATGATCCCACAAATGCCGACCACCAAACTATAGATCCAACCTGCACCCTCTGTTTTCCAGGCCATCTTCTTCAGCGGTTTGCTGTCCATTGCAGCGGCCATGCCGCCAAGTCCTATGAACACCAACATCCCAATAAATACGTAACTCATGTTAAAGTCCAAAATACTGTGAATAAGAATGGACAAAGTCAGTATGAGGTACAGAAAATATGAATCTTTTCTTTCCGCATCCGATTGGATATATCCGCGAATATATTTATAGAAAATAAACAGGACAAATGCCATGAAAATAACGAAACCGACAATCCCTACTTCCAACAAGTACTGAACGAAGAAGTTATGCGCCTGACGGCTTGTGTACGGGTTGTTCTGATACTTCTCGTACAATGCAGCCCAAGCGCCGCCGCCGGCCCCGAGAAGCGGGTAATCTTTGACGACCTTCATGCCGTCTTTATAAAACGTAATCCGCTCCAGCACGCTGTGCTGATTGAAGTTGATATTCTCAAGACGCGTACTGATGTTTTGCGGCAAAACATTGCGTACGCTGGTTCCGATAAGCAAAAAGGAAACGACGCCAACAACGATAACCGATCCGATCGGAATCCACAGACTGGCAAGCTTTTTAGCTGAAGCCTTAGCCAGTCCCTGTTCCATTTTAGGGGCAAGCAATGCTTGAACGACCCAGCCGATGATAGCAACAACAGCAGAGGTAATTAAGAGAAATGCCCATCCTTTAACAGCTCCGCCAGCTTCGAATTTTTGGTTCAGTTGGAGTCCCAGATCAGTAACCTCTTTGGAAATGGCGAGGGAAGCAATGCCTGCAATCGCGCAATATACAACCCAAAGAATTTGCTTCGCCGGCTTAAGAAAAAGAAGCAGAAGAACGAACACAACAGGCAGCATAACCAGACCGCCACGGGAAAGCGTGAGCAATATCGACACAATAATCGGTACCAGCATAAATGCGTGAAAGGCCTGGCCGTACCATTTTTTCGAGCGAATCAGACAGAACACGGCAGCAAACAAAAATGCCATGAGGAATGCCGCATATGTATTGGCATACTGGAAGACGGAGGTCAAACGCAGACCGTTGGAATCCGTCATCACCGCATCGGTATATTTACCGTGCAGCACAGCATTCGAAAACCAAACGACAAGCGTGCCTGCAAATTTCCCATGACCGAACCAGTTCAGGAAACCGAACCATACAATAATATACGCGACCGTCATGATCGTCGTCTGAATGATCTTATTCGCTCTCTGATTCTGGAGCAGGTAGATGCTAATAATGAACATGATGGCGTACAGGCATTCAATCAGCACCATATTCATCGCCAAATAATGCGAAGCCGCTCCAAAATACGACAATAGGTATGTAATAGGGAGCAACAGCACCGCTAGAGGAAGCCAGTCCCGCTGCTCATTAAGTTTAAAGCTTTTGTAGTAGTTGACGATCCATAGGAACAGCAATACTGAACCCAAGGCAATCGCCCAAAACAAAGGCTTCTCAAACTCTAACATCTGACCGTTAAAAAGCGCTACCTGAAAGGGAGTCCAAACTAAATATGCTATCATGGCAACAATTAACACCCATAGAAGCGCAGGCTTTTTATCGACGTTACTCGACCTTTTCGCCTGTTTACCGTATACTGGATTAGACAAAGTTTCCATTCTCCTTTTTGTGAGATTCGACAATATTTTAGCATATTGAATCAAAGCGGGCTAGATTTCCATACGCTAGGCCCTCCTAGAACCTGAGTTACTAATTGGTGGTGTTGGCTATTAGAAATAAAATTTACAAAACTACATATAGAATGGCTGTCTTTTTTAAACCCGTTGCAATGCAGATTTTGTCACCAGCTTTAAGACAGAAAGTAAAGAGGATTCTGTTGAAAAGGGCTTACCCCTTAGATAAAGAAACTATTAAGGGGAAAATGTCTGATTTAACAAAAGGGGTGAATTTGATAGGTTATGCACGGGCAGAGATGGGAATAGGTGAATCATGCAGAATCGCTGCCAAAAGCATGGAAGCTGCAGGAATTCCATTTGGCATTCTTAACTTCACTGGAACAAACAGCGCTAGAATGTCCGACCTTTCTTGGTCACATAAAGAGATACCTGATCCATTATATAGTATTAATTTGATTCATATAAATGCCGAACAAATGATGGAGGTATATGCCGAATACGGTAATTCTCTGTTTCAAAATAGGTATAACATTGGTTACTGGCACTGGGAACTACCTGATTTTCCGGATGAGTGGGTAGAGAATTTTGAATTGATGGATGAAATATGGGTTCCTTCAAATTTTGTTGCCGATTCAATATCAATTAAAAGCCCGGTACCTGTTGTAAAAATCCCACATTCAATAAAGGTGGATATTCCTGAGTCGCGAAACAGGGAGTTCTTTGATCTTCCGGAAGCCCCCTTTTTGTTTTTGTCCATGTATGATATGAATAGCTATCAGGAACGTAAAAACCCGTGTGCTTCGATTGAGGCTTTTAAGATGGCATTTGAACCAAATGATTTTCAGGTAGGGCTTGTGCTCAAAGTGAATAGTTATAACAGTAATCCGTCCGAACTTAACAAACTTTATGAGACCATAGGAAACTACAAGAATATTTACTTAATCAAGGATACAATAAGTCGTAACGATGTTAACGCATTGCTTTCTGTAGCGGATAGTTTCGTTTCACTTCATCGAAGTGAGGGTTTTGGGCTGGGATTAGCTGAGGCAATGTATCTAGGGAAACCAGTTATTGGTACAAATTGGTCCTCTAATACAGATTTTATGAGTCATAATAATTCGTGTCCTGTGGACTATAAGTTGGTTCAGGTCGGACAAGATTACGGACCATATAAAGCCAATCAGTATTGGGCAGAACCAGATATTGAACATGCAGCCTATTATATGAAAAGGCTTGTTTCGGAAGAGCATTTCTATCTTCAGATAGGAGCGAGGGGGAGAGAATATATTAAAAAGAACTACTCTCCAGTAGCAGTAGGACAACTAATAGAAAAACGCCTCGAATATATTTATAAGTGGAAATTTGGAGGATAATATGACTATAACTTGCGTATTAATGGCAGGAGGAAAAGGAGAAAGATTTTGGCCTAAAAGCCGAACAAATTTGCCGAAACAATTTTTGAACATTTCTGGGAATAAGTCGATGATTCAGCAATCTATTGAAAGATTAGAAAAATTGGTTGATATCGACAAGGTTTTTGTGGTAACTAATGGCCTTTATGCAGAATTAATTAAAGCTCAAGTTCCTCATCTTCCTCACGAGAATATTATTGTTGAACCTATAGGCAGAAATACTGCACCTTGTATCGGTCTGGCTTCAATAATAATCGAGGAGCGATATCCTGACAGCACAATGATTGTTCTTCCATCTGATCATATCATTGAGAATGAAGAAGGATTTATAAAAATTCTCAAAACAGCAGTAGAAGTTGCACAAGATAATCGAAGTCTAGTGACATTGGGTATCGAGCCTTCCTATCCTGAAACTGGATATGGATACATCGAAAGTTTAGGCGAAGAATATTGGATTAATGATTTGGAAGTTTATAAGGTAAATAAGTTTGTCGAAAAACCGGATATTGTAACTGCCCAGAAATATTTGCAGTCGGGGAATTTTTACTGGAATAGTGGTATCTTTGTTTGGAGAACTGAAGTTATAAGAAGATATATCAAGGATTTAATGCCCGAAATGCATGATATATTGGAAACAATGCGAGTTTCGTTTAAAGGGGTAGATCGAAACAAGGTTATCGAAAGTGAGTTTATAAAAATGCCAGATCAATCAATTGATTATGGTATTATGGAAAAGGTTCACGACATTTATGTTATTCCATGTGTATTTGGATGGGATGATGTTGGAAGTTGGACAGCTTTAGAAAGAATAAATGAACTTGATGAACATGGAAATGTTATCAAAGGGAATATCCTCAATCTGGATACAAAAAGATGTATTATTGAGAGTAATGGGAAGCTAATAGCGACATTAGGTATTGAAGATTTAATTATTGTTGATACAGAAGATGTCACACTAATATGTGCTAAAGATAAAGCGCAAGAGGTCAAGTTATTATTGAAAGAGCTTAGAATGCAAAAACTAGAGCAATATTTGTAAATTATTTATCTTAAGGAGAATGATTTAATTATGACAAAAAGTGCATTGATTACCGGAATTACTGGACAAGATGGCTCTTATTTGGCTGAACTTTTACTTGAGAAAGGTTATAAAGTTTACGGTTTACGTCGTAGAACAAGTACACCGATGATGGAAAATATCGAGCATATTAAAAATGAAATTGAATTTATTGAGGGAGATCTACTAGATCAAGGTTCTCTTGTAAATGCAGTTAAAATCTCTAACCCAGACGAAGTATACAATCTTGCTGCTCAGTCATTTGTTGGGACCTCATGGGATCAACCGTCGTTGACTGGCCAAATTACAGGGATTGGGGTAACTAATCTGCTTGAAGCTGTACGCTCCAAAAAGCCTGAGGCAAGATTTTATCAGGCTTCCAGCAGTGAAATGTTTGGCAAGGTAATGGAAACTCCGCAAAAGGAAACAACACCATTTTATCCTCGGAGTCCTTATGGAGTTGCTAAGGTCTATGGTCACTGGATAACTGTGAATTATCGCGAAAGCTATGATTTATATGCGTGCTCTGGAATCCTATTTAATCATGAATCACCGCGGCGTGGGATAGAATTTGTTACTCGGAAAGTCACTACAGCTGCCGCTCGAATTAAATTAGGATTACAAAATGAGTTGCGGATGGGCAATTTAGATGCTAAACGGGATTGGGGCTTTGCAGGAGATTATGTGAAAGCCATGTGGCTAATGCTACAACAAGACAAGCCGGATGACTTCGTAATTGCAACAGGTGAGACACATACAGTGCATGAATTGGTCGAAATTGCATTTAGCCATGCTGGATTGAATTGGAGAGATTATGTAGTAATTGATCCTAAATTTGTTCGTCCTGCCGAAGTGGATCTACTGTTGGGGGATTGCACAAAAGCTAAAGAAAAATTGGGTTGGAAGCTTGAAGTTGGTTTTGAAGACCTTGTGAAAATGATGGTAGATAGTGATATAGAGAAATTTAAATCATGCTAAAGTGGTTATAAAACCCTTGATGTATGAGGGGTTTCAATTGGAGTGATAATTATTTTACATGCATTATGGAACTATAAGTCTCTAGTGTTTGGTTTGATTAAAAGGGATTTCAAATCTAAGTATTTAAATTCGGCGTTGGGGTCTCTTTGGTCAATACTAAATCCTTTAGCAATCATCTTAGTTTACACTTTAATTTTCTCACAAATTATGGGGGCTAGGCTGCCAGGTGACAATAATACTTTGGCATATAGCATCTATTTGTGTGCTGGCCTACTTCCTTGGCAATTATTCTCTGAAATGTTGAGTAGACTGCAAAACATTTTTTTAGAACAAGGATCGCTTTTGAAAAAGGTCAGCTTTCCTAGAAGTGCGTTACCAATTTATACTTCAATATCAGCTAGCATCAATTTCTCTATTATATTCCTGCTTTATATTATTTTTCTTATAGCAATTGGTAAATTTCCAGGCGCCGTATTTATTCATGTGTTTCCTTTGCTGCTTTTTCAACAAGTCTTTGCACTTGGATTGGGAATTATTATTGGCACATTAAATGTTTTTTTTCGTGACATTGGCCACATTCTTGGTGTTATCCTGCAATTTTGGTCATGGTTAACTCCACTAGTATATGCACGTTCTATTATACCTGAAAAATTTCAGGTTTTTATAAATTGGAATATCATGGTCCCTCTTGTTGAGGGTTACCATAATATATTCTTATATAATAAG
This sequence comes from Paenibacillus sp. USDA918EY, assembly GCF_009870825.1. Lineage (GTDB taxonomy): Bacteria > Bacillota > Bacilli > Paenibacillales > Paenibacillaceae > Paenibacillus_AQ > Paenibacillus_AQ albilobatus. The sequence goes on from NZ_WTWY01000013.1 coordinate 146,139, forward strand.
GCACCTGATTATATCTCGATATTACCTCTTTGTCTTGTAAGCATTCTTTTGTTGTTCTTTTCTTATATTGTATTTAAAAAGTTGGATAAAGAAATGGTGGATGAACTCTAATGTATATCATTGAGGTTAATAATCTAACCAAAATTTATAAGAAGTTCCCAAGTAAGTGGTCCAGAGTTTTAGAGTGGACAACAAAAAGAAACTTGCATAAGGATCTTCCTGTTTTGAAAAATATCTCATTTAAAGTTAAGCAAGGTGAATCGGTAGGAATTATTGGCCACAATGGGGCAGGAAAAAGTACATTATTAAAGATATTAACTGGTACTACTCAACCGACTTCTGGTAAGGTTGTGACTAAAGGGAAAGTTTCAGCACTACTTGAATTGGGAATCGGTTTTCATCCGGATTTTACTGGCCTGCAGAATATTTATATGCTAGGGCAAATAATGGGGATGAATAATCGAGAGATAGAATCTGTTATACCTGATATTATAGAATTTGCTGAAATAGGCGAGTATCTCTATGAACCTGTAAGAACATATTCCAGTGGAATGTCAGTAAGGTTGGCTTTCTCTACTACGACTGCTATTCGACCAGACATATTGATAGTAGATGAGGCTTTATCGGTTGGGGATACTTATTTTCAACATAAGTGTTTTGAGAGAATTAGAAAGTTCAGAGAAGAAGGTACTTCTTTGTTGTTTGTTTCCCATGACCCATCAGCGGTAAAAAATTTGTGTGATAGAGCAATACTATTAGACCAAGGTTGTGTAATTAATGATGGCTATCCAGATGATGTTTTAGACTACTATAATGCAATAATAGCTAAACGAGAGGCCGAATACGAAATAAAGCAAAGTATTTCCGGTGACAAAAAAAGAGTAAGATCCGGGAATAATTATGTATGTATTAAAAAAGTTAGTTTATTATCTAATAATTCGGATGTACAAGCAGTTCAAGTGGGAGAGGATGTTATCCTAAGAGTAGATCTGGAATGTAATCAAAATGTTATAAATCCAACAGTAGGATTTATAATCAAGGATCGGTTGGGAAATGAAGTTTTCGGTACGAATACCTATCATTTGGGATTAGTACAAGGAAATTATTCTCAAGGAGATTCGTTCTCAGTTGATTTTAATCTATCCCTTAATTTGGGGGTAGGTAGTTATAGCATTACAGTTGCAGTACATGATAGTTATGAACATATTGAAAAAAACTATGATTGGTTAGATTACGCAAAGACTTTTCAAGTAATTCCTGGGAAAGAGGCATTATTTAAGGGGGTTGCTTTCTTACCTACTTCTGTTGTTTCTCATAGAGAGGGTGTTATTTCATGTCAGGAGAAGAGATAACTTTAAAACAAATAAAAGAAAGAATTAAAGAGAATTTAGCTAAGGCTAAGTCTATGAGTATAGGCACTCAAAGAAATTCACTCGATAACGATATATCGAAACTTATGACGCAATTAAGAATTGAAAATGCTCAAGTTAATCGAGCGTGGGATGTAAATCCTGAATTCTTAATTACCTCACATAGACGTTTCATTGGTAAATTTATAGTCCTTGGAAAGAAGTTTGTAAGAAAATTTCTCCGTTGGTATGTTGGTCCGGCATTCTTAAAACAAAGAAACTTTAATATTAGTGCTACTAAAAATATAAATTCCATTAATGATTTATTAATCAAGATCATGGATGAGCGTAAGGAATTGATGAATAAATTTAATGAACTGGAATTTTATAAGCATGATATGATTATAAAAAATCAGCTAATTGATAATTTGAATTTTGAAAAGGATAAATTAAATGTACAGATCCTTGAGTTAGTAAAGAAAAATGAGACATTAAGTCATAAAGTGAACTTACAAAACGAACAAATAATTGAAATTTTAAATCATATTGAGGCAATTAAAATAAAAATTAATAGTGATAGTAATTCGCTAAGTTTGGTAGATAAAAAAATAGAGCAACTCGACTCAATGGTTGGATTCACCAACGAAAGATTGAGACGTCTAAAAAAACAAACTAATAAAAATAATATAACCTATATCGAAATGAAAGATTCCGCAAGAAGTGTACCTGAAGATAATGTTTCAGGTAACCAACTAGATTATCTATTATTTGAACAGAAATATCGTGGGTCAAGGGAAACAATTATAAAAAGACAAGAGGTATACCTGCCTTATTTTAAACATTCTAAAAAGGTACTGGATATTGGTTGCGGCAGGGGGGAATTCATTGAATTATTGCTTCAACAGGGTATTCAGGCACAAGGTATTGATTTGAATCAGGAAATGGTGGAGTATTGTCAAGAAAGAGGCTTCGATGTAAGCTATTCAGACGCCAATCAATATTTATCCAAAATGGATGGACCGGTATATGATGCAATATTCATGTCGCAGGTTATTGAACACCTCTCCTTCAAAGAATACTATTCCTTATTGGAGCAGATTCATAAGTGTTTGCTTCCAGGAGGATTTGTAGTGATTGAAACTATTAATGTGCAAAGCGTTTTTGCCATGAGCAATTGGTTTTATATGGATCCAACTCACGATAAACCGGTTCATCCAGAAACACTAAAGTTTGTTATTGAAAGTATAGGCTTTGACCGAATCGAAAAGAAATTGTTAAGTCCTGTGTCTGAAATGCAAGTTCCTAAACTTCAGGTTGAAGGGGAAGAAGTCGATAATTTTAATAGATATTTCGAAAATTTGAGTAATTTCATCTATGGCTATCAAGATTATGCGATTATTGCTTATAAATAATCCTTACTAAATAGGATAAAGGAAAATGTAATAATGATAAATATCATTCTACTACATCAAACTGTTGCAGATGGGGATGCTATCGGAAATGATATTTCTGAAATGTTCCGGATCTTAAAGCAACAGGGATATCAAGTGTCGGTTTACTGTGAACATCAGCATTCAAATGGGGAAATGTGTTTTATTACTTATAATGAATTGTTAGACAAAATCAAGAATCCACACAATTTAATAATATATCACCATAGTATTTATTGGGAAAAAGGGGAGGAGATAATAAAAAAATCATTATGTAATGTGGTTGTTCGTTACCATAATATTACACCAAATTATTTTTTTGAAGAATATAGCAAAAGATATTATGATACTACTACGAAAGGGCGAGAACAAACACGTCGTTTAGCAAGTTATAAAAGATTCAGATGGTTGAGTGATTCACTTTATAATAATAATGAGATTCTTGAATTAGGAGTGGATAAAACACAGACTTGTGTAATTCCACCATTTCATAAGATTGAGCTAGTAAGCCAAATAGAACCGGATTATATTACTCTTGATCTATTATTAAATAGTGATGATATAAATATACTATTTGTTAGTAGGGTAGCACCCAATAAAGGTCATTTAAATATTTGTTATGTTGCTAATAGCTATAAAAAAATATTTGGAGACAATTTCAAAGTATGGGTTGTTGGCGGTTTTGATGATGAATTGAGAAAATATAATGAGAGTATTTTTAGTCTCATTCATCAATTTAATCTTGAGAATAATATTACATTTACTAAAAAAATATCACCAGAAGAACTTAAGTCATATTTTCTGGGGTGTGATATTTTTTTGTGTTTAAGTGAACATGAAGGTTTTGGTGTACCGTTGATTGAATCTCAATATTTTAATTTACCCGTTGTGGCAATAAGTTCATCTGCGGTGGATGAAACACTAGGAGAAAATCAACTTGTGTTTGACAATTTTAATGATGAATTAATTGCATCGGCTATTAACTTAATATCGAATAATAAACAAACCAGGGATTATCTTATATCTAAAGGTAAGGATAACTACAATAATCGTTTTTCGCCGAAATTACTTGAAGAAAAGTTCATTGATTTTATAAAAACAATTGAGGAGACTTCACAATGAAAATAGCAATCGCCTCAGTTCAGGTTCCATTTATTAAAGGTGGAGCAGAGGTTCATGCTCATAATTTATGCAAAGAATTGATAATTAGGGGATATGAGGCAGATGTCGTAACAATTCCATTCAAATGGTACCCAGCTTCCTCTATTGTTGATGGCATGCTAGCAGCCAAGCTATTAGATTTGTCAGAGGTAAATGGAAATAAAATTGATAAGGTGATAGCTCTAAAATTTCCTGCCTACTTATTAGAACACGAAAATAAAGTTGTATGGCTTCTCCATCAACATAGGCAGGCTTACGAATTATGGGGAACACCTTACGGCGATTTAGAAAACATGGAGGATGGGATTAGGGTAAGAGAAATGATAATCAATTCGGATACTTTAGCTTTGAAAGGGAGTTCTAAAGTTTTTGCGAATTCCAAAACTGTAGCTCAAAGATTAAAAGCATATAATAATGTTGATTCAATTCCTTTGTACCATCCTCCATCTAATTATGAAAAATTCTATTGTGACCAATTTGATAATTATATTTTTTACCCTGGTCGTATTGACGAGATAAAGCGGCAACATCTATTAATTGAAGCCCTATCGTTCACCAATACGCCCATTAAAATTTTACTGGCAGGATCTATAGAAAATAAGTACGAAAAAAGGATTAATGATTTATTAACACAACATGACCTTAAAGATCGAGTGAAATTTGTTGGCTTCGTATCTGAAGAAGAAAAGCGAAATCTATATGCAAATGCACTAGCGGTTTATAATGGTCCCTATCAAGAGGATTATGGATACGTTACCTTAGAAGGCTTTTTCTCTGCAAAACCGGTTTTAACTCATTCAGATTCAGGCGGTCCATTAGAATTTGTACAAGATGAACAAAATGGCTTCATTACTGAACCTAGCCCATCCGCCATTGCAAAACGGTTAGACGAACTATATAACAATAAGAATTTGGCGCGTGAAATGGGGAAGAATGGTAGAAAATTGATGGATGACTTAAACATAAATTGGGATTATGTGATAAAGAGGTTGGTAGAATGAGATTGGCATATTTTAGTCCGTTCCCTCCACAAAAAAGTGGAATTGCTGATTATTCTGAATATCTAGTGTCTTATTTATCGAAGCATGCTCATGTCGATTTATGGGTAGACAACATCGAGGTAAGTAATATCATCACGTCCAAGTATAATATATTCAATTATGTTGAGGATCCAACCTTATTAGAAAACTTAAATGAATATGACTCCATAATCTATAACATTGGAAACAATCCCTATTATCATACAAATATGTATGATGTTTTTTTGAGATATAACGGCTTTGTTATTTTGCATGATTTTGTATTATATTACCTTATTACGGGATATTGTTTAGATTACTATTCAAGCAAGGAAATGTATTTAAGAGAATTCTACTATAATTATGGTAATCAAGGAATTGCTTCGGGAACCGAGATATTAAAGAGCAGTACTCCGCCTTTAAGATATAGCTCACCTGAATCGTTTCCATTAAATAAACGTTTGATTGAGCAAGCCAAGGGGATATTCGTACATTCAAATTACACAAAAAAACTCATTATGGAGGTTAACGCAGAGGCTAGCTGTAAGGTTATTGATCAAATTGGACCAACAATTACGAGTAAGCTCAGTAATGAAAACATTCGAAATTTGAGAGAAAAATATGGAGTGAAAGAAAACGAGTTAATCTTGGCCTCCTTTGGATTTGTGTCTGAATCCAAGAGAGTCCATCAGGTTATTAAAGCATTAAATTCAATTAACTGTTCAAACTATAAATATATATTAGTTGGTGAAGGAGACTACATTGATAAATATCTGGATAAGTATCCAAAAGTTAAATCACAAGTGATCAAAACAGGGTTTACAACGATTGAGGAGTTCGACAATCTTATAGAAATTTCAGATATTGTAATAAATTTAAGATATCCATACATGGGGGAGACCTCAGCTAGTTTAATCAGGGCTTTAATTTTTGGTAAGCCTTCAATTGTTTCTGACATAGGATGGTTTTCAGAGCTTCCAGATCGGGCCGTTAAAAAGATTCCTGTTGATAATAACGAAGTTAGTAACCTAAAGGAGTGCATTAGCGAACTTATCCATAACGTTTCAGTTAGAAGTGAATTAGCATCTCAAGCAGAGAAATATGCCGAGGAAAATCTGAATCCGAACAAAATAGCAAACGATATTATAGAATATATGCTCTTAGTGTTAGAAAAAGAAAAAGAAATTGATTTCGCTTTTAAATACTGTGACAAAATTAGCGCTAAATTACTTGATTTTGGCATAGAGGAGAACGATGAACGAATAATTGATCATTATTCACAAACTTTACTTGATATATTAAATATAAGAAAGTGAGATGGGGATCATTAGCGGGATTATCCTTCAGCGAACGTCTGAGAATAAAAATAATAGTAGTGGTTTGGCCGCCCTTATAATTAGAGAAATGAGGCCCAAACAGTGGTCGAAAAATTTCCTTGTTTTTGCGGCACTAATATTTAGTATCGATAAGATTGATGTCTATATGGGATTGAGATCTTTTGTAGGTTTTGTGTGTTTTTGCATTGTATCGAGTTGTGTTTATATCTTCAATGATTTCATGGATCGTGAGGTAGATCGGCTGCACCCTATTAAAAAGGAAAGGCCAATTGCCTCTGGAGCATTAAATCCATATTTTGCACTTATTGTTGGAATTCTAATCCTAGCTTTAGGGTTATCGTCTGCAATTTATGTGAATGGTTTGTTCGGAATTATTATAGGATGCTATTTTTTGATAAATATAGCTTATTCTATAAAAATTAAGCATATTGTTATACTTGATGTAATGACCATAGCACTTGGATTTGTCTTAAGAGCAGTCGGCGGGGCAGTTGTAATTGGGGTTCAAACGACTCCGTGGTTCTTAGTGTGTATCATGCTTTTAGCATTATTTCTTGCCATAAATAAAAGAAGAAATGAACTGATTATTCTTGAGAAAAGCAGCAATCATCATAGGAAAGTCTTAGATAATTACTCAATTCAATTCATAGATCAGATGAATTCACTTGTTACTACTGCTACGGTTGTAAGTTACGCCTTATTTACTTTCACTTCTGGAAGAACAGTACAGTTGATGTGGACCATTCCATTTGTTCTTTACGGTGTATTCCGTTATTTATATTTAATTTATTTGAAAAATGAGGGGGGAAGCCCTGATAAACTCCTATTTAAAGATCGACACTTACTTATTACTGTTGTTTTATATACTATTACAACCATTTTAATATTATTACTATTCGAAAAATAGGAGAGGTTATGAAAGAAACTCTAAGGAATGCAAAAAGTAAACCATTTCTGTTCATTCTCACAGCTTTTTTTACTTTGTTTATAGTGATATATGCTTTGTATTCTAAGCCTGTAATTACGGGAGATGGTCGAGAGTATTTGGGGATGACGATTTCATTTGTTCAACATTTATCTCCCGAATTAAAAGAAAGCGATATTTTAGTCAGAAAAGTAATTGAAAGCAAAAATCAAATAAACTTCCCTGAAAACTCTGAGTATCTTGGCTACTATCAAAGTTTGAAAGGAGAGATGTTCTCTTACCACTTTTGGTTCTATTCTTTATTAAATACTCCTGTTTTTATTGTAATGAAATTATTACATATAAATGAGCTGAAGTCCTTTCAATTAACAAATTGTTTGTTGTATGTTCTATTATGTATCAAAATATTAAACACTAAAGTGTTAACTAATAAAGTGAGGCTATTTTTTTTGATAGCTTCTTTTTTAAGCCCCATTGTCCTATATTTTAAATGGACACACACTGAGGTATATAGTTATGTTTTTTTATTTCTCGGCTTAATAGCCTTCTTAGAACGTAGTAAAAAGATGGCAATGCTTTATGTGTCTCTAGCGGCTCTTCAGAACCCAGCCATCTCAATAGTTGCGATATATTTTTTGGTTCATGAATTGCTACTTATCAGAAAGTCTATTTTCAAAAATAAGGAGATACTAACGAGATACTTACTACTAGGTGTTATTTCTTCTCTAAATATTCTGCCATATTTATTTTATTGGATTCACTTTAGAAAGTTCAGTATGATAACGGCTAGTGGCTATTCTTCTTTGACGTTCTTTTCAACAAAAAAAGTTTGGAGTTTATTTTTTGACTTAAACTATGGACTCATTGTTTATGTTCCAATACTACTGATTTTATTAGTCATTGCTTTGCTCAAAATAGAAAAATTAGCTTGGATATCTTTGGTTATAGTTTTATTGGTGGCGGCAGTAGATGCAACACAATTAAATTGGAATTCTGGCATGATGTATATCAATCGCTATTCAGTATGGTTAATTCCCTTCCTTTTGTTTGGTTGCATACACATGTTAAATAAATACAATACGAGAAAAATATTATCGTTAATTTTAGTACTATGTATAACAACTGGGTTAACAACATTTATCTGCTTCAAAGAGTACGACTATTCGAATTACATGAAATTCAGCCCTATTGCTAAATTCATAATTTCTAAATTTCCAGGAATATACAATCCAGAATACGAAACGTTTATAGAACGCGCTCAAGGTCATGAGGGAATCAGTAAAGATGATTTCCCACTAACTATGGTAAATACTGAGGGAGTTCGCAAAATTCTAGAGATAAATTCTGAAACAAGTGAAATGAGATATGTAAATAGTTCAGCTAATTTTAAGGCAAGTAGAGACATTTTTTATATTTCAAAAATGTATGCCAACAAGGATATTTTTGTTAGTGATATTGAGGCTGCTTTTGGAAGAGGTTGGCATTCATTAGAATCAAATCAAACACATTATCGTTGGACAGATGAAAGTTCTATTCTAAGAATCAAATACGAAAACAGTCATGAAGTAACTTTAGATCTTAAAATGCGAAGTTTTTTTCGTGACAGACATTGCAAAATATTTGTAAATGGTGCTCTTGTGCATGAAGAACTAATTTCTTCTGATCATGATGAGAATATAGCAATTAATGTTTATCTAGCTAAGGGGCTTAATACAATAAAGATAGAATCCACCAACGGAGCTGACAAACCTAGTGAAGTTTTGGGCTCCCTTGATTCAAGAGCTCTTAGTTTCAGTATTAGCTCGTTTAATATTATAAATAAGGGAGTGAACTAAAATTAATCCATCTTATCTTATGGTCGTTATTTCCATAATACTAAGCTCATTAGGACAAATAACCATGAAATTAGGTACTACTAAATTAATAAATTCACAGTTTTCTACTATTTACGAAAAGTTGTTTGTATACTTCACAAATTCATATGTACTTCTCGGTGTCTTCTTATACGGAATATCAGCATTGGTTTGGGTGTTGGCAATAGCCAGATTACCCTTGTCAGTTGCGTATCCAATGGTTGCCCTTGGCTATGTACTTGTTTGCATTAGTTCAGCATTCTTGTTTCATGAAGGATTTAATATGTATAAATTTGCTGGAATTATTTTAATTATTGCAGGGGTTTTGTGTATATCTAGATCATAAATTAATATTACTTGGGGGATCTTCAATGATTTCAATAGTTCCTTTTATAGGATGGCTTTTTTCGGGATGTTTAAAGTTTTTAATTAATTATGTTCGATTCGGTCAAAAGGCAAAAGAAATGGTCGGAAATGGGGGATTTCCGAGCACTCACACAACAATTGTTGTCTCAACCCTAACGGTAATAGGTTTGAAAGATGGGATATATTCTGATTTGTTTGGTCTTGGAGTTTGTGTTTGTGTAATTATAATTATAGACGCTCTAGGAATTAGGAAGGCATTGGGTCACCATGCTAGGAGTATCAATAACTTAAACAAAATATTCAGTGTTGCAGATAAAAATCATAGGGAGAAACAAGGACATACAAAATTGGAGGTTTTAGGAGGCGCAGTCTTTGGAGTATTAATTGGTTGCGCTTATTTTTTAATATTAAATCAGTTTTTCCTTTAAGGGATGCAACAAGATTATGTCGGAAGGTGAGTAATTTTGAACAGATTAAATGATAGTAAGGGATTACGTCTATGTTACTGTTTCATATTTGTACTTACTTATACTTTTGGTCGCTATTTATTATATAATGTTAAGGGGCTTCGGATTGATGGCATTACTTTCATAAGTGGTTTCATAAGTGATATTCTTTTTTGTCTTTTTATTTTAGGGATAGTCTATCTTACTTCTAAAATTCTTAAAATAATTCCATATTTTGTTTTGTTTTTCCTGGTGTTCTTCCATTTAGCTAATATTGAATACATATATGCTATGGATGGATTAATAAACTTACATGATTTTGTTTTCCTAGGAGATAAAGAATTCATCTCAGGTTCCTTAACTCACGTCTCCTTTCCAATTTATAGTTTGGTTTTGTTTGTTACTGCACTAATTGTATTATTAGGCTTGAAGAAACATACTATTACAAGTAAGAAGTTATTTTTTATGTCAGGTATTTTTGGGTTGCTATTTTTTATTTCGCTCACTCTTTTTGGTGATGGATGGCAGAGCAGCAACTTCGTAAGTGCATCCATATCTAATAGTGTTCATTTCAATACTGCTTCTGCAGTTAATTTGAATGAAGTCCCTAACGAGCTTATTGAAGAAGTGACCAAATCAGGAGTAGTAGGCGAAGGGAAACCATTAATTGATTTAGCTAAAAAGAAAAATGTCATCTTGGTAGTAATGGAAGGGATACCAGGAGTTTATTTACCTGAAAACCAGAATTTTTTTGGTATAAAGAATAAAGTAACTCTTGAGAGTTTGCAAGAAATTAAGGATCATTCTATTATCGTACCTAATTTCATGACTCATAATAACCAAACGATAAGAGGGCTTTATTCAATTTTAAGCGGAGAATATCCTAAATTAGATTCATCTACACCAAAAGCCTATGAATATCTTCAGAATGAAAATAGCAAACAAAGAATGCTGCCTAGCGAAATGGGTAAAATTGGATATAATACGGCATATATTCAAGCAGCTCCTTTAGAATTTATGTCGAAGGATAGATTTATGCAAAAAAGTGGATTCAATACTATTATAGGGTCAGAGGGCTTTACCAATAATTATATTCCTTTTGGGTGGGGAGCTGACGATAGAACCTTTTTTGAGCAATCCTTGAACTATATTGATACTATTAATCAAAAAGGAAAACCATGGTTTGTGACGCTTTTAACAGTAGGTACTCACCACCCTTACGCAGTTCCAGATGATTTAGCAGCACAATATAAAGACAGAAAGGATGCAGCAGTTAAATATTTGGATCAATCACTAAAGGAATTCATACAAGGTGTGCAAAACTCTGAATATGCTAAAGATACTGTAGTTGTGTTCACTTCTGATGAATCACATGGAGTTATTACCCAGCCATTTGGATCCAACTGGGGAATATGTTTGGTATATTCTCCCGATATAGAAAAAGAGATTATTAACGAAGATGTATTTGGTCAAAAGGATATACTTAATTCGATTTTAGACTATATAAATCCAGGTGCCGTAAAGAATTCATATGGAAGAAGTATATTTAGGGATTACGTCAAACAAGCACCAATTATATTTGCTTCACATTATAGTGGGGATGTTTATTTTTCACCCGAAAAAGGTAAGGTTATACAACTAAATAATAAAAACCAAATCTATAGAATTGAATCTAATAATGGCCAAATGTTTTCAGAATCTTACAAAAAATATAAAGTTGATGATCAGAAATTAAAAGAACAATTGAATTATTATAAAAAGTACTTCAGTGCGTCATCCATAACTTCAGGTTTAAATATAATTCTTAACAAAAAATTCAATATAAAGCACGGGGAAACTTCAATCCTGGCGGATGGTCAGTTTTTAACATTACCCAAAAACAAATACATTAATATTAGTTTCGATTATGTATTAGAGAATCCCAAGAAGGGCGATAATATTAGATTTCAGATAGAAGATAGAGAGAACATGAATATGCTAAATATTAAGTCAATCGATTATACATCAAGTAGCGGGAAGATCGAGTACAGTTTTTATAATAAGGAGGAAATAACGGGATACAATTTTGTATTGTTTGCAAGAGCATCTTCGAATATGAAAGAAGCACTAACAGTAAACATAAGTAACTTGGTGGTTAATTTTAATGATATGAGAAGTAATAGTGATTCTAGTAATCTTATTAATTCGTTTCCTTCTGACAGGTTGTCTTTGTTAGATAACTTAGTACCTTTAATGGCTACCCAGAATGGGGCTTACATTACTTCAGATGATCATCTGGTGATTAACTCTGCAGACATGAATAGTTATTTGGTGTATGGACCTTATATATCATATCCGGCAGGGAAATATAAACTCATACTGAATATTAAACTAAAAGGTAGTTTTCAACCAAATGACAAATTGTTTAAATTAGAAGTCTCCTATGATTCTGGAAATAAAATTGCTACTGACAGGGATTTCTCAATAAAAGACTTAGTGAAAAATTCAAATGAAACCTTCACTGCTGAGCTTCCATTTGAACTTACTGCAGATACTTCTAACGTTGAGTTTAGGTTAAAGGGAAAGAGGGCATTGGATATGGAGATTATTGATATGAAAACCAATTAGAATCTAGCTGTTAGGGTTTTACGATTCATGATTAAACTATAATGATTTTATGGAGGAAAGAATGAAGGCCATTATCTTAGCAGGTGGCACAGGCTCTCGCCTGTACCCCTTAACAAAGGTAACCAATAAACATCTCCTGCCAGTTGGTAAATACCCAATGATCTTTCATGCAGTCCGAAAACTCTCACAGGCAGGTCTTAATGACATTCTCATCGTAACCGGCAAGGAACATATGGGTGATGTCGTAAATCTTCTGGGCAGCGGGCGTGAGATGGGCGTTTCCTTTACTTATAAAGTTCAGGATGAAGCAGGCGGAATTGCGCAGGCTCTTGCTTTAGCCGAACAATTTGTAGGGAATGACCAGATGGTTGTTATATTAGGAGATAACGTCTTTGAAGACGATATCACTCCCTTCGTGGATAATTTCAGGGTTCAGCAAAAAGGTGCCAAGATTCTTATCCAAGAAGTTGTTGATCCTCATCGTTTTGGGGTTCCTGAACTCGAAGGCAATCGGATCATTTCCATTGAAGAAAAACCGCAGTGTCCTAAAAGTAAGTATGCTGTTACGGGAATATATATGTTTGATCATAAGGTATTTGATATAATTAAAACTTTAAAACCTTCTGCTCGGGGCGAATTGGAAATCACCGACGTCAATAATGCATATATTAAACGTAACGAGCTTACATTCGATATTCTCCAAGGCTGGTGGACTGATGCAGGTACGCACTCGTCTTTAGCTCGTGCGAGTGAATTGGCAAAAGACGTTGTTTTTGGGGATGAATTTGGAAAGTTTAAACTTTAGAAATAGGGAGGAACTCCATTCATGAAAGTCACTCCTTTAAACCTGCAAGGCGCGTGCCTGATTGAACCGGTTGTCCATGGAGATAACCGGGGTTTTTTTATGGAGAGTTACAATGAATCCGTCTTGGAAAAGCAAGGAATCAAATTCAACTTTATTCAAGACAACCAATCTCTTTCGGCTGAACCGGGCGTGATTCGCGGACTACATTATCAGTTGAATCCTAAAGCCCAAACCAAGCTGATCCGCGTCCTCACCGGTGCAATCTACGACGTCATCGTTGACGTCCGCAAAAGCTCGCCTACCTTCGGTAAATGGGTAGGGGTTATTCTGAGCGAACACAATCACAGGCAGCTGCTTGTGCCAAAAGGTTTTGCGCACGGATTTTGTACGCTCGTGCCGAACACCCAAGTATTGTACAAGGTAGATGAATATTATTCCCCAGAGAATGACCGCGGCATATTATGGAATGACCCGGCATTGGGAATCGATTGGCCGACATCCAAACCGATTCTATCGGACAAAGACCAGCGCCATCCGCTGCTGAAGGATGCGGAATTGAATTTTGACTAGGAGGCCGCTTTTTTCATGAAACTTCTCGTTACCGGCGGAGCCGGATTTATTGGCAGTAATTTCGTTTTATACATGCTTCAGCAGCATCCGAATTACAAGATCATTAATGTGGACTCGCTAACGTATGCGGGCAATCTGGAAAACCTGAAATCGATTGAAAATCATCCGAACTATACGTTCTCTAAAACTGATATTACCGACGCCAAGGCGATTGACGCCTTGTTCCAACAAGGCATTGACGTTGTGGTCAACTTTGCTGCCGAATCGCATGTGGATCGCAGCATCTTGGATCCGGAAGTGTTTGTGAAGACGAACGTTTTGGGGACGCAAGTGCTGCTGGACGCAGCCAAAAAATACGGCGTGACGAAGTTCGTTCAAGTATCTACGGACGAGGTGTACGGTACTTTAGGAGAAACCGGCTTGTTTACGGAGGAGACGTCTCTAACGCCAAACAGTCCTTATTCTGCGAGCAAAGCGGGCGGAGATCTCCTTGTGCGCGCTTACCACGAGACTTTTGGTCTGCCGGTGAACATCACCCGCTGCTCTAACAACTACGGGCCGTATCAATTTCCGGAAAAGCTGATTCCGTTGATGATTTCGCGCGCTTTGAACGACCAGGCGCTTCCGATTTATGGGGACGGGCTTAACGTTCGCGATTGGCTGTATGTAGAAGACCACTGCAGCGCCATTGATCTGGTTATTCATAAGGGTCGTATCGGCGAGGTATACAACATTGGAGGCAACAACGAACGGACGAACCTCCACATCGTAAAAACCATTTTGGCGGAGTTGAATAAGCCGGAATCGCTGATTACGTATGTACAGGATCGTCCTGGGCATGACCGCCGCTACGGCATTGACCCGACGAAGATTACGCAGGAGCTTGGATGGAAGCCGAAGCATAACTTCGAAACGGGCATTAAAGAAACGATTCAATGGTATCTGAACAACAAAGAATGGTGGACCCGGATTCAATCTGGTGAATACCAAGACTATTACGCTAAGCAATACGGGGAACGATTGGGCGATTCAGTATGAGAGTCTTAGTTACCGGAGCCTCAGGGCTATTAGGCAAGGATGTAGTCGCTCTTTTTCAACAAAAAGGGCATGAAGTCATGGGGTGCAGCCGCTCCGAGTTGGACATTACGAATTTGGAGCAATGCCAACAAGTGATAGGCGGATTTCAGCCCGATTCTATCATCCATTGTGCCGCTTATACTGCGGTGGATGCCGCCGAGACTGATGTAGACGGAGCCTACAAAGTAAACGCGGTCGGTACAAGAAATGTGGCGGTCGCAGCCGAAAAGATTGGGGCTAAGCTCGTCTACATCAGTACGGATTACGTGTTTAACGGGCGTTCCCCAGTCCCTTACCAGGAATATGACAATACGGATCCGCAAAGCGTATACGGTAAATCCAAAAGAGCCGGTGAGGTTCTTACGCAAAGCCTATCGTCCCGGTACTTCATTGTCCGGACATCTTGGGTTTACGGGCTGCATGGAAATAATTTTGTGAAAACGATGCTTCGTTTGGGTCAAGAGAAACCTCAGCTGTCAGTCGTCAATGACCAAAAGGGCTCTCCTACCTACACGGTTGATCTGGCTCGTTTTCTGGAGGAATTGATCCACACCGAAAAATACGGCATCTACCATGGCTCCAACAGCGGAGATTGCACGTGGTTTGAATTCACCCAAGCAATTTTTGAGGAAGCTCAGAAACTTGGTTTTAAAATTACGGCGCAAGTTGAGCCATGTACCACTGAGCAGTTTCCGCGTCCGGCTCCAAGACCGGCCAACTCCGTCATGGATCACTTGTCGATTCGTACGAATGCACTTACGGATCTAAGACCGTGGCGTGAAGGGCTGATAGATTTTTTGAAACAGCTATATACAGAACAGTCATAGATAAATGAAATCTCCCATTATCGTATGGGGGATTTTTTGTGTATAATACAAGTCATTAGTGAATACGTCCAAGAAGGTGAAGTATGTTGGGCAACAAGGTTTTGGTCATGTTATCTACATATAATGGAGCCAGATATTTAGATGAGCAAATGGAAAGTTTGCTGAAACAAGAAAATGTAAACCTGAACGTTTTGATTCGCGATGATGGATCATCGGATGAGACGGTTTCAATTATTGATCAGTACATAGAGTCTAATCCGTCTCGGATAAGCATGATCCACGGTGAGAATGTCGGGGTTGTGCGGAGTTTTTTTGAATTAGTTACGAGTGCACCGTTGGAATATGACTATTATGCATTCTGTGATCAAGACGATGTTTGGGAAAAACATAAGCTTTCACGAGCTCTTGACATGCTTCAGGATCTACAAGTAGGACCCAATCTGTATTGCTCATCAACGAAAATGGTAGATGAACAACTAACTTTCATTAAAAAGTGGCCTGAAAAACCGGAAAGACCACTTTCGGTTAGCAATTCATTAATCGAAAATGTTTGTGTGGGTTGTACGATGGTCATGAATCGAGAGGCATTTCAGCTAATTAAGGAATACCCGCCCGTTCATATGGATCAAATCATTATGCATGATTGGTGGGTTTATTTGTGTATTTCTGCTTTTGGTCATGTTTTTTTTGATGATAAATCGGCCATCCTCTATCGACAACACGGGGCCAATGTTCTTGGAGGTGCGACTGGGGGATTTGTAGGCAAGTGGACTAAGAGATTTAAAAGATTTATGAATGGGGACAACTACTATATTTTAAGTAAACAGGCCAGAGAATTTTTGTGCACGTTTCAATCTCGGTTGAATGATAAACATGTATCACAAATCCAAATGTTTTTAAAGAGGTTGGAGGGCAATTTGTTTTCTCGAATGGTATATGTCTTGAACTCTCCTTTTTATCGACAATCGAGGATCGACAATCTAGTATATAAGGTGGTTTACACAGCAGGGAAAATTTAGTAAGGAAGAAACCTAGCTCCCCCTCTCATTTCTTCCATATTCCCCCTGCCAATGCTGCCACGATATGCTATAATGGTGTCGATAGATAGAATGAACGAGAACGTATTTTGTCATATAGTCATCTTTACCCGATAAAAATTTGTCAGGATGTGCTTCACATTGGATTTAAGCATTCTCATCGTGAATTACAATACATGTCAGCTTACCACGGACTGTCTTCGCTCGGTGTTTGCCTCGGAGACGGCTTACGAATATGAAGTCATCGTGATCGACAACCATTCCTCGGACGGCTCGGTAGCGTCGATTCGTGAGGAATTTCCAAACGTAACGCTTATCGCGAACACGGAAAATACCGGGTTTGCCAAAGCCAACAACCAGGGGATGGCGGCGGCGAAGGGCCGGTATGTTTTGCTGCTTAACTCGGATACGGTCGTGCAAAAGGAGACGCTGCAGACGATGCTTGCTTTTATGGATGAGCATCCGAAGGTGGGGGCTTCCGGATGCAAGGTCATCTTGCCTGACGGCTCGCTCGACAAAGCCTGCAAACGCGGGTTTCCGACGCCGTCCGCTTCGTTTTATTACGCCTTCGGGTTTTCGAAGCTGTTTCCGGACAAACCGAAATTCAACCAGTACCAGCTGGGCCATCTTGACCCGGATCAGGAGTACCCCGTGGATTGTTTGGTCGGGGCTTTTATGCTGGTGCGGCGGGAGACGATCGAGCAGATCGGCGGGTTGGACGAAACCTTCTTTATGTACGGCGAGGACATCGATTGGTGTTACCGGATCAAGCAAGCGGGCTGGGACATTCATTATTACCCGAAAACGCAAATCGTCCACTACAAAGGCGGAAGCGCCCGCAGGCGCCCGGTACGCATCATTTATGAGTTCCACCGGGCGATGATCGTGTTTCACCGCAAGCATTATCGCAAACGGTACAATATTCTGACGAATGCTCTCATATATCTGGGTGTAGGGCTTAAATTCACGCTGGCTTTGCTGAAAAGCAGGCTGGCTCCGGCCGGGCAGGCACCCGAATCTAAAGAAACGAACATGGAGGTGGGCATGTGATCCGCAAAAATCAGGAATTTTTGACGCAAATGTATATTTTTACGGATTTTGTGTTCATCCAAATTTCTTTTCTTTTAGCCTGGTGGTTGAGGTTCAAAAGCGGATGGATTCCGCACAGCGGTCCTTTGCCGATCGAGACGTACGCCATGTGGAGCTTCATTTACGGGGCGATTGCGGTTCTAGCGGGCATGCTGATTTCCTTATACTCACCGAAGCGCAAAAAACGTTTTGCGGATGAGTTCATCAAAATCATACAGGTACATGCGATTAGCATTTTCGTGCTGCTCAGCTTGATGTTTTTCGTGAAGGAAGTTAATATTTCCCGGTCGTATTTGGCCATCTACATGGTTTTGCTCGTCATGTTTATCCTGGTTTACCGTTACATACTCAAAGCATCATTGAAAGCTATCCGGGAAAAAGGGTACAACCGCCAGTTCGTGCTGATTATCGGCGCGGGTTCGCTGGGCAAAAGATTTTATCAAAATCTCCGCCAGTATCCGGAAATGGGATATGAGGTCGTCGGTTTCCTCGACGATTTTCAGCAATGGGATTCGCTTGACGAGAAGCGGTATCGGCCGATTTTAGGCACGGTAGACGATCTGGAGAAGGTGCTGGAAGAAACACTGATTGACGAAGTGATCATGGCGCTTCCGCTGGATGCGCACTCGAAGTATCCGAAGATCATCAACCTGTGCGAAAAAGCGGGCGTGCGCACGCTGATCATACCCGACTTTTTCGACTATCTCCCGGCAAGGCCGTATTTCGACAATTTTGCGGGGATGCCGATGATCAACGTTCGCGACATTCCGCTCGATTTGGCAGGGAACCGGCTGTTTAAGCGGCTGTTCGATATTGCGTTTTCCTTGTTTGCGATCGTGCTGACTTCACCGCTTATGATTGCGATCGTGATCGGCGTGAAGCTGACGTCGCCGGGTCCGGTTATTTTTAAGCAGGAGCGGGTCGGGCTGAACAGGCGTAATTTCATGATGTACAAATTCCGCTCGATGAAGCAGCTGCCGCCGGGCACCGAAGACACGGGCTGGACGGTCGAAAACGACCCCCGCCGGACGAAGTTCGGTTCCTTCCTGCGCAAAACAAGCTTGGATGAGTTGCCGCAGTTTTTTAACGTGTTGTTCGGGCATATGAGCGTGGTCGGCCCGCGGCCGGAACGTCCGTATTTCGTGGATCAGTTTCGCGAGGAAATCCCGAAATACATGGTGAAGCACCATGTCCGTCCGGGCATTACCGGCTGGGCGCAAAGCAACGGCTTGCGCGGGGACACCTCCATCGAAGAGCGCATCAACCACGACATTTTTTACATTGAAAACTGGTCTCTTTTATTCGATATCAAAATCATTTTCAAAACGATCCGCAACGGATTCGTGAACAAAAATGCATATTAGATTTTGACCGGAATAAACCGGGTGAAAAGCGGCGTGGAGACACGTCGTTTTTTGTGTTTTTACCAAGACGTAGATTAAGAAGAGATAAGGAAAAGGGAAGACCGCAATAAAGAAGAAAGATTCCTGAGGGGGCATACTCACTCTCCGTTTAACCCCCCTCGCTTCCGGGTAATCCTCCAATAACGGCGCACCTCATTCAATACATACCCGATGACAAAGGATGTGAACCGATATGCGAAAATGGGTCGCCCTGCTGCTGCTGGCAGTAACCGCCGTGATCCTGTTTTGGACGCCCCGGGGGAACTCGCAGGAATCGACCGGAGGGTTTACGGATTATAAGGTGGTTTCCCATGCGATGGGAGGCATCCGCGATCATGCATATACAAATTCTTACGAAGCGTTTATCGCCAACTATGAAAAAGGAAACCGGGTGTTCGAAGTGGACCTGCTGCTGACCGAAGACGGCAATCTGGTAGCAAGGCATGAATGGACCCGGGCGATGACCGAACTGCTGCAGCAGGAAGACGAACTCCCGCAGGACCGCCAGGCAGCGCGGTTAACATATGAGGAGTTTAAAAAAAGCAAAATTCTCGGGGGTTACGCCCCGCTGGATTGGAACGATATCATGGATTTGATGGAGCGTTTTCCGGACATTTACATCGTGACCGACACAAAGGAGCAGGATCCGGAAGAGATGAAACGCCAGTTTGCGATGTTGGTTCAGTCGGCGGAAGCGCGGGATCCGCTGCTGCTGCAGCGGGTGGTGCCGCAAATTTATAACCGGCCGATGCTGGCCGAGGTGAAGGACATATACGACTTCCCATCCGTTATCTACACGCTGTATGCGACGGAGGATACGGATGAAGAGGTTGTGGACTTCGTTGCGGAACATGACATCGATGCGGTGACGATCCCGGAACAACGCGTGACCCGTTCCTTTTTGTCGAAGCTGAAAAAAGCCGGGGCGGCCGCTTACGTCAACACCGTCAACGAACCCGCGGATGCCAACAGGCTTAAGCGAATGGGAGCGAACGGCGTGTACTCGGACTTTTTGACCGAAAAAGAGGTCGAATCCGCAAATTGGTTGTATGCGCTGGGAAAATAGAAAAATGGAAGCTGTAAGTCGTCGGCAATCGCCGGCGGCTTTTTGCGTTAAAAGAATCTTTGATTCCCGTGGTTCCTCGTAAAGCGTCTGGATCCGAATCGCAGCCATGGCTCGGCTCGCTCTATGGGGCTGTTTTGGCCGGCTGGAAATTCCATAAAAATGTTCGCATCCTATGCGAACAAGAAATTGACACTACTCCCGTGCTGACATAGACTAGATTTAAGAGAAAAAGTCGTGGAGGAATGACGTTTGAAGCAGATGATCAAACCATGGAGACATGTTTTTAAGCTGGACCCGGACCGGGAGATTGACGATCAGGCGCTGGAAGCGGTGTGCATGTCCGGAACGGATGCCATCATGATCGGCGGTTCGAGCGGCGTGACGTTCGACAATACGGTCGATTTGCTGTCGCGTGTGCGCCGGTATGAGCTCCCATGCGTGCTTGAGGTGTCCAATCTCGAGATGCTTGTGCCCGGTTTCGATTTGTACATGATTCCGATGGTGATGAATACCGCGGATTCGGCGTGGATTACCGGCCAACATAAGCAGGCCATTGAGGAATACGGCTATATGATTCCGTGGGATCTGCTCGTTCCCGAAGGCTACATTATATTGAACCCGGATTCGGCCGTAGCCCGGCTGACCGGAGCGCAGACCGACCTGGACGCGGACGGAGCGGCTGCTTATGCGCAGGTGGCGGACAAGCTGATGTCCCTGCCGATTGTTTACGTCGAGTACAGCGGCAGCTTCGGCGACATGGAAACGGTCCGAAAAATCCACCAGTCGGTTCATGGCGCGAAGGTGTTTTACGGAGGAGGAATCCACGATCCGGAAACCGCCAAGGCCGCTGCGGCCGTCTGCGATACGATCGTCGTCGGCAACGCGGTATATGAAGATCTGGCTCAGGCGCTGCTTACCGTCAAGGCCGTGAAGTAGCTTTTGCCGGATTACAACGATATGAAGGAAGGAGCATGCCTGCATGCAACCGATAGATATACATCAAGCGATTCAAAAATTAAATCCGCAGCAGCGGCAGGCCGTCGAAGCGACGGAAGGGCCGCTGCTCATTTTGGCCGGAGCGGGAAGCGGCAAGACCCGGGTGCTGACGCACCGGATTGCTTACCTGATCGCCACGCGCAAAGCGCCGCCATGGGGCATTTTGGCGATCACGTTTACGAACAAGGCGGCACGGGAGATGCAGGAGCGCGTCACCAGGCTTGTCGGCCATGAAGGCCGCGACATTTGGGTATCGACGTTCCACTCGATGTGCGTGCGCATTCTCCGCAAGGATATCGAACGGATCGGCTTTAATTCGAACTTTACGATTTTGGATTCGACGGACCAGTTGTCTTTGGTGCGGAACTGCATGAAGGACCTGAACCTGGACACGAAAAAATTCGAGCCGAAAGCCATCCTTTCCCTGATAAGCACCGCCAAGAACGAACTGATCACGCCGGCTCAATACGAGCAAAAGGCGGGGGACTACCTGGAAAGCATCGCGGCTAAGGTATACACCATGTACCAGCGCCGCCTGAAAAGCAACAACTCGCTGGATTTCGACGACCTGATCATGGCCACGATCCAGCTGTTTAAAGAAGTGCCCGAAGTTCTTGATTTCTACCAGAAAAAGTTCCAATACATCCACGTCGACGAATACCAGGATACGAACCGGGCGCAGTACATGCTGTGCCGGATGCTGGCCGACGGCCATCACCGCATTTGCGTCGTGGGCGACAGCGACCAGTCGATCTACCGCTGGCGCGGGGCGGATATCAGCAACATCCTCAATTTCGAGGAGGATTATCCGGAAGCCCGCACCATCCTGCTCGAGCAGAATTACCGGTCGACGTCCACCATTTTGAACGCGGCCAACGCAGTCATCAAGCAAAACAGCGGACGCAAGTCGAAAAATCTGTGGACCGATAAAGGCGAAGGCGCTAAGATCAAAATCTACAGAGCCGACTCGGAGCATGATGAAGGGTATTTCGTGACCTCTGAAATCAGCAATAACGTGAAGCAGGGCAAGTCCTATCAGGATCACGCCATTTTGTACCGCACCAACGCCCAATCCCGGGTGATCGAGGAAATTTTGATCAAATCCGATATTCCGTACCAAATCGTGGGCGGCATCAAGTTCTATGACCGCAAAGAGATTAAGGATATCCTCGCTTATCTGCGCCTGATTTCCAATCCCAATGACGACCTCAGCTTGGCGCGTATCATCAACGTGCCGAAGAGAGGCGTCGGCGACACGTCGGTGGCCAAGCTGACCGCGGCCGCTGCCGAACGCGGCGTATCGATATTCCAGGTGCTTGCGGTCGTGGACGATCTCGGGTTTGCTGGCAAGACGCGCAACGCGCTGGTGGAATTTTACGATATGATCGCCGCGCTGAACCAGATGGTGGAGTATTTGTCCGTCACGGAGCTTACCGAAAAAATGTTGGAGATGAGCGAATACCGCGTTGAGATGCAGCGCGAAAACACGATCGAATCACGCTCGCGCCTCGAGAACATCGACGAGTTTCTGTCCGTTACGATGGAATTCGAAAAAAACAACGAAGACAAGTCGCTGGTTTCCTTCCTGACGGATCTGGCGCTCATTGCCGATATCGATTCGATGAACGACGACGATGAGGACCAATCGGATGCGGTCATTCTCATGACGATGCACAGCGCGAAAGGTTTGGAGTTCCCGATCGTGTTTATCGTCGGCATGGAGGAAGGGGTATTCCCGCACAGCCGGGCGTTTTTGGACAACGAGGAATTGGAAGAGGAGCGCCGTTTGGCTTATGTCGGCATCACCCGGGCGGAGCAGCAGCTGTACCTGTCCTGCGCGCAGATGCGGACGCTGTTCGGCCGGACGACGGCGAACCAGCCATCGCGTTTCCTGGATGAAATCCCGGAAGAGCTTAAAGAGGAGACCGGCGTCGCCCGCGACCGGTACCGCCGCGGCGGCAACATTGGCGGCTCGTACGGCAGCCGCGGATTCGGCAGCAGCGGCAGCAATTTCGGGCGCAGCAACCAGACCTCATCGCTCAGCGGTTCAACGGCACGGGCCACCGGAACGTCCAGCAAGGTGACGGTAACGGCTTCAGCGCCGAAACCGGCGGCTACGGGAGACAAGTCCGATCTGACGACGCTGAAGGCCGGCGACAAAGTCGCCCACGGCAAATGGGGCACGGGCACGGTCGTATCGGTCAAAGGCACCGGCAACGATACCGAGCTGCAGATCGCGTTTCCGGCACCTGTCGGCGTGAAACGGCTGCTGGCCGGGTTTGCGCCGATTACGAGAGTGGAAGGCTAGAAGTAGAACTCAACTTCATTAGTTCCGGGCTAGATGCTAGATTAGCGGAGGGGACGGAATCGATTCTTACGAAGCGGTAGCGTAAAATCAGGAGGCGGGCAACGATCGGAAGAACGATCCGTAACCGCAGCGGCAACCTTGCATCGATTTACGAACAAATTTCAGAATGAACAGAAATCATTTTATATATGACGGAGGGATGGTCCGCGCATGGATCCGATGTCTACGATGGAGCAGCTCGTCGCCGAGCTGAACAAATTGAATTACCATTATTACACGCTCGACAAGCCGCTGATCAGCGATAAGGAGTACGATGCCTTATACGATCAGCTGGTCGCTTTGGAGAAGGAGAGCGGCGTCGTTTTGCCCGATTCCCCGACCCAACGCGTTGGCGGCGAGCTGCTGAAAGGGTTCGTCCAACACCGTCATTTGGCTCCGCTGTGGAGCCTGGACAAAGCGCAAAACGTGGACCAGCTGCGAAGCTGGAACGCGCGCGTCACCAAGCTTGTGGCGGACTATAACAGCAAAAATCCGGACAATCCTTTGCCGCAGCCAAGCTATGCGGTCGAGCTGAAATTCGACGGCCTGACGCTGAACCTGACGTATACGGACGGCAGGCTGGTGCAGGCGGCGACCCGCGGCAACGGCGTCGTTGGCGAGGGCATTTTGGCCCAAGTCAAAACGATCAAATCCGTACCGCTTACCATCCCTTATCAAGACGGCACGATCGAAGTGCAGGGCGAGGGCATCATGAACCTGTCGGTGCTGGAGAAATACAACCAGACGGCGGCGGAACCGCTGAAAAACGCCCGCAACGCCGCAGCCGGCGCGCTCCGCAACCTGAATCCGAAGGTCACGGCCGAGCGCAAGCTCAGCGCGTTCTTTTACAACGTCGGGTACTCCGACAATATCCGTTTTGAAAGCCACAAGGAAATGATGGACTTTTTGCGCGACAATCATTTTAAGGTGAACCCGTATATTTCGTATTTCGAAAACTTTGACGACGTGACCAAGCAGCTGGAAGACATCCAGGAGCGCCGTGCGGGACTCGATTACCTGATCGACGGCGCCGTCGTGAAAATCGTCGATATGCGCACGCGGGAAGCGCTGGGATACACGGACAAATTCCCTCGGTGGGCGGTTGCCTACAAGTTCGAGGCGGAAGAAACGACGACCGTGCTGGAGTCCGTCTCCTGGGAAGTGGGACGCACGGGCAAAATCACGCCGGTGGCCCGCGTCGAACCTGTCGAGCTGGCGGGCGTGACGGTGCAGAACTGCACGCTCAACAACATCGGGGACATCGAACGGAAAAACCTGAAGCATGCACTTGGCACCCGCGTCTTTATCCGCCGCTCGAACGACGTCATCCCGGAGATTTTGGGAAAGGTGACCGAAGAGAGCGACGGCGAAGAGATTGTGTACCCGGAACATTGCCCTGCCTGCGGGTTCCCGCTGGAACAGCGCGGAGCGCATCTGTTCTGCAACAACCGTCTGGATTGCAAGCCGCAAATCATTGGCCGGATCACCCATTTTGCCTCAAGGGATGCGATGGACATCGAAACGTTCAGCGTCATGACGGCGGAGCAGTTGTACAATGAGCTGAACGTGCGCGAGCCTGCGGACTTGTACACGCTGACGTTTGAAGATTTGATCAAGCTGGATCGTTTTGGCGAGAAAAAAGCGAATAACTTGCTGGCGGCGCTGGAGAACAGTAAAGATCGTGACCTCGCTTCGTTCCTGTTTGCTTTGGGCATCCCGAACACCGGCAAATCGACGACCAAAATGCTTGCCGACCATTACCGCGACTTGCATGCCATTATGAACGCGACCGTGGAAGAACTGATCGCCCTCCCGGACGTGGGCGGCATCGTCGCCGAAAGCATCGTAAGCTTTTTTGCGGATCCGTTCATGAAGACGGGCATCGAAAAGATGCTATCCTTGGGCGTCAAAGCGAAAGCTCCGGAAGCGCCGCAGGTGGTAAGCACCGATTCCTTCTTTAGCGGCAAAACGGTTGTTCTGACCGGAACGCTGCACCAGCTAACCCGCGACGAAGCGGCCAAGAGGCTGGAAGCTTTGGGGGCCAAAGTCACCGGCAGCGTATCCTCGAAGACGGATTTGGTCATCGCGGGCGAAAAAGCCGGCAGCAAACTGACCAAAGCCCAGCAGCTCGGCATTCAGGTCATCGAAGACGAGGATGAGTTCATCCGCCTGCTTAACATGGAAGCTTAAAACCTAATACTAACGAAACAAGCAGAAGTCCTGGTTCAGCAATGAATCAGGACTTTTTGGCGTAAAACAAAATCGTGGGTAACGGAATCTCTGCGTGGATAAAGAATATCTGCTAGAAACTGAGGTGAGGTGGCGAAGAACATGAACGTCATGTCGGAACGGCTGATGCATCCCTGGAAGAGAGAACGGCGGATCATGCGTAAACCGATTTTAAGGGAATGTTAAGGATTTCTGGCGTGATTTTTAAGAATTGGGCTTTATCCTTTTTGTATAAGGCAAAATTTGCCTGTCTGGCAAGGAGGGATTGAAGTGGCAAATAAATGGCTGACGGTTCGCGCCGGTTATTTGTATTTTTTTATCGGGAGCATGCTTCTTAGCAGCATTTTTCTTTTTATTGTACATAAAGCGTTTCGAATTCTGTATTCCCATTATGCTTCCGACCGGGGTGCGTTCGTGGTCCGTTTATCCCATTGGCTGATCAATCACGTGGGGAAAACGCCGATATTCGTGTTTTTATTTTTGGCGGTGTTTATTTCGATCTTTATGCTGAGGTCGCAAAAAACGGCCGATGACGTTAAAGCGCTGCTGAAGGCCGCGGAAGACCTGGCATGCCGGGGTTCGTTTAAGGAGCTGGAAGTATCGTCGGTTGGGGAGTTGAGGGTGCTGGCCGGACATTTGCGCAGCTTGAACGAGTCCTCGGGTTCTTTCCGGCAAAAGAGAGTCTTGGCGGAAAACAATGAACATGAACACACGGTTCAAAAGCTTGAGAACGAAGACGTCATGGCGCTCATTTTAAGGATAAAATCCTTGCTGCGTCTCATCGAGGAAGCCGACAACGGCGAAGGCAAACCGGAGCATACGGAGCGTGTAAACGTAAAAGCGCTCAAGCAGGAAGCGCTCGGAATGGAAAGGCTTTTGGAAAGCCTGATGGTCGTGTCATGATCGGATTTCACGTTATAGCAAAAAAGAAGCTGCTGAAGGTTGGTTATTCCGCGTTTGATTTGGCGGTCCTAGGTACGTTGCTGGCGCTTGCCGGTTTATTTTATGTCCATGTTTATGGGCAGACCATCGTGTCCCGCCATCCGGAGAAGCTGGTTATGCAGGAATCGAGCATCGTTTTGGCCTCCGACGGCACCACGTTAAGGAAGATTCCGCTGCCCGAATCGGGTTACAGAAAGACGGCGAAGCTCGAGGAAATGCCGAAGCTGCTCGTCGATACTTTTTTGGCTGTCGAGGACCGCCGTTTTTATCTTCACCAAGGATTGGACTATAAGGGAATCGGGCGCGCGTTGCTGAACAATACCCTTCAGATGCGGGTTTCCGAAGGAGGGAGCAGCATCACGCAGCAGCTTGCGCGGAATCTTTATTTAAACCGGGAGCAGACTTTGCTGCGCAAGCTGAACGAGGCATCGATCGCGCTTGCGCTCGAGAAACGTTTGTCCAAACGCGTAATTTTGGAGATGTACCTGAATCAGATTTATATGGGAGAAGGGCAATACGGGGTAAAGGCGGCGGCCGAGCATTATTTTGGCATCACGAATTTGAAGGATCTTGATATTATGCAGATTGCTTCCCTGGCTGCCATTCCAAAAGGCCCGTCCATCTATCATCCGGGCGATCCTGACGGGCTCTCGGTTAAAAGGAGGGAGCTTGTCCTGAACGTTATGCGGCAGCAGGGGTTGATTACGCAGAAGGAAATGGCGACAGCGCTGCAGCAGGAGTACCATCCCCCGGCGACGGGCAAGGAAAAGCGAATCGGCGCCTCGTATATCGATGCGGCTTTGGAGGAAGCGGCGAGGGTGACCGGCAAGTCGAAGGAGGAACTGCAAACCGGAGGGTATACGATCGTGACCGGCCTCAATACGGGTGCGCAGCAGGCTTTGGAAGAGACGTTTTCGAATCCGGATTTGTTTCCGCCAAACGGAAAGGATCAGCAGGTGGAGGCCGCCATGGCCATCATCGATCACCGGACCGGCGAGGTCGTCGCATTGACCGGCGGAAGGAATCCCGCCCCCGGCCGCCTGAACAGGGCCGTTGCCGATGCGCGGCAGCCGGGTTCCGCTTTCAAGCCCATCATCGACTACGGACCGGCGTTGGAGAGCGGCATGTTTACGCCGGAGAGCCTGCTCCCGGACCGCAAATCCGCTTACGGCAGTTATCGGCCGGAGAATTTGAACGGGGTTTACCGGGGCCAAGTGACGATGAAAACGGCTTTGCAGCAGTCCATCAATGCTCCTGCCGTTTGGCTGCTCAAGCAGGTGGGAATTTCGAAGGCGACGGCGTTTGCCGCAAAACTGGGGATCGAGCTGCCGAAAGAGGACCGCAATTTGTCTATTGCCCTCGGAGGTCTGCATGCCGGGATTTCTCCTTTGAAAATGGCGCAGGCGTACGGTGTGTTTGCCAGCGGCGGCGTTTTTCGCGAGGCTCATATGGTGCGCCTGATCAAGGACTCGAAAGGAAAAGTGGTGTACGAATACGTTCCCCGTCAGCGCCAAGCGATTTCGCCGGCAACGGCGGAACGCATGACCGCGATGCTGCGCAGCGTGGTGTACGAAGGAACAGGCAAAAAGGCGCAGCTGAATCGCCCCGTAGCGGGCAAAACCGGCACCACCCAGCTGGATCTCCCGGGAGTCAGCCGAAAAGCCAACCGGGATCTCTGGTTCGTCGGTTATACGTCCGAATGGACGGCGGCGGTATGGATGGGTTTTGACCGAACGGACCAAAATAATTACATGACCGAGGGAAGCGGGAAAGCGGCCGCTTTGTTTGCGGCAGTCATGAGAAAAGCCTTCAAGGAGTAGGTCGGGGCGAATGTTCCTCGGTCCGCGACGATTGCGGGAACACGCCCCATCTGTAGATAAAAGGGCATTCGGCCGAGTTAAGGCTATGTTCGTTTTGCCCCGGGGAGCCATGCGTCTTTATCGTATCCGCGCGCTTCCCAATACCCGACGTGATCTCCGGCGATCAGTTCGATCCGGTTCAGCCATTTTACGGACTTATAGGTATACATTTGGGGGACGATCAGCCTGACCGGTCCGCCAAGCTCGCTTGGAATCGGTTTGCCGTCAAGCAGGACGGCGATCATGATGTCTTTCATTCGGGCTTGTTCCATCGTCAAGGAATCGGTGTATTCGCCGTCTCCCGAGTAGAATTTGACTGTTGTGGCCGAGGGCTGGACATGGGCTTGCTCAAGAAGTCGATGGAGCGGGATGCCCTCCCACGTATTATTGTATACGGACCAGCCGGTAACGCAGTGAAAATCACTGACCTGAACGGTGCGGGAAAGCTTCACAAACTCATCCCAGTTCCATTTCAGCGCATGGTCCACGAGTCCGTCCACCGTAAAGGACCAGTTGCTGTTGTCGAATGTCGGGATGGGCGTGACGGTATAGATCCGGAAGCTTCCCTTGGAGCCGCCGCCAATCGGAGGAAGGGAGTCCGCCGCCGGCTGGGGAGCTGGGATCAGATCGTTTCGGTCCTTTTGAACAAGATCATCGATGTTGGCGTCGGAGCTCAGGCTTGAGGACAGCCATTTCACGAAGGAGGGACCAAGGGCAACCGTAAGTCCCAAGCCGATCGCTGAACGCAAAAATGCTCTGCGTGTGTACAACGGCTCGGCGTCCGTACGGGATGTTTCCTGTTTTTTGGGGTTATCCGTACGAACCGTCCGACGATGGGGTTCTTTTAGCCACTGGGTCCGGGTAAGAGAATGGTAGACGATATAAGGAAGGCCGATCCAGGTGAAGGCGTCGTGAACCGTCAACGCGGCATTGGACCATGCCGGACCGAAAAAACGGAATCGCCAAAGCACGACCCCCGAGAGAAACCAGGCGGCCAGGATGCCAATAACGATTAGGACATTCCACTTCTGGGCAGGTCGTCCCTTGAGCAAGCTCCAATGCCTTCCGGCAAGCAGCAAATAATAAAACACGGGCAGCAGCAGCGCCAAACCTACGCCGGTATGAAGCCATTTCAGCCATACCCTGCCGGCGCCGAGCCACTCTCTCCAGACGCCCCATGGCAAAATCAAACCGCTGAAAGCCAGAAAAGCGACCATCCATGCATTCCAGCGGTGGACGGCGGCCAGCTTTTTGCCAACGCCTTTTCGAATGTTACGCAGCCAATCGTTCATCGTCATCCCCCGCAATCGGTTTTGATCAAAGTTATAAAAGCGGCTATTATAGAAAAACTCGAACCATAAACATCGGGCAAGGCAAATGGGAGGTTTCACTATTAAATAAGCTATTAATCGTACAAGAAAATATTAACATATTTAAATTTCAAAAAAACAGTTGCATTATACACGTTATCCATGATATATTATTTCTTGCCGCTGATGCGGTGGGCTTTCAAAAAGAAAAAACACTCTTAAAAAAGTGTTGACTTGATTGAAAGAAAATGATATAATAAAATCCTGCTCCGATGAGAAAGATGTCGAAAAGAGCAGAAACAAGTTCCTTGAAAACTGAACAAATAGATGATGTTTTAAATGAGAATTAAAATAATGAAATTTCCGATTTGGCATTGCTTAATCGAAAAAACATTATTTCTCGTCAGATTCAAAATGAGCTATGAGCTCTTTCGAAGATATGGATTGAAAATGATCGACTCAGCCGAGTTTGACCCATTTTCAATCGTCGGTCGA
>NZ_WTWY01000014.1 GCF_009870825.1 Paenibacillus sp. USDA918EY
GAGCGTTTGACTACGAATCAAAAGGTCAGGAGTTCGAATCTCTTAGGGCGCGTTTCATCTTCATATGCTGGTGTGGCGGAATGGCAGACGCGGCGGACTCAAAATCCGCTTCCGGCAACGGAGTGGGGGTTCAAGTCCCTTCACCAGCATACCTTTGAACGATCAGCTCTTAAGTTACAATTATTGTAGCTTAAGAGCTTTTTTGCGTCCGTTTTGATCTAATCGCTTGCGAAGTTGAAATGCTGAAATCACTCGATCGGATCGATTCGGTAGATATTGAATAGGCGAAAGCCTGTTTTTATTTTTTTTAAGCAAGGCAGGTCACCATCTTACGTTTCTCTGATAAAAATTAAACAATTCAGGAATGAACGTCATGTATAATAAAACCAAACATGATACGAGAATGGGGGCTGATCGTCCGGTTCGCATGTGTGGCTGAGATTGAGTAATAAACTGCGGCTAACATAGGAAAAACAAGGCAGCTCAAATTTTAAAGCTTTTCCTAAAGTTCTGACTTTAAAGAAAGCGGAGGTCATGCCCTTCATGAAAAAAACATGGCTGCTCGGATTCGGTTTTTTCAGCATTAGCATCACCTGGTCGCTGTATAATGCGTTTGTTCCTTATTTCTTGGATCCGTATCTTAAAAGTACCGCTTTAATCGGCTTCATGATGACCCTCGACAATTACTTTGCCCTGTTTTTGCAGCCATGGATCGGACATTTGAGCGACAAGACGAATACCCGCTTCGGCAGACGTATGCCGTTTTTGATGCTCGGGATGCCTGCGGCGGCGCTGTTTGTGCTTTTGATACCCTTACATACGAACTTCATCACCCTTCTTATATTTATGATGCTGATGAACCTCTCGATGAGTATTTACCGGTCCCCAACAGTCGCGTTGATGCCTGATATTACGCCGGATCATCGGCGAACCAAAGCGAACGGCATCATTAATTTTATGGGCGGTTTTGGCGGCATTTTGGCCTTCGGAGCAGGATCGGTATTGTACGGTGCCAACCCGGCCTTTCCCTTTGTCGCGGCGGCGGCGATTACGCTCATTTCCTTATGGATTTTGACGGTTACGATCAAAGAGAAAAGGGATGTCATAACATTCATGCCCGCCGAGAAACGCCCCAAAATCAAGCTGAAAGGCGAGCTGGATCGTACGACCGTATTGCTGCTTGCGGCGATCTTTTTCTGGTTTGTGTCTTATCAAGGCGTTGAAGCGCTATTCACTTTATACGGTAAACATTACATGGGATTAACGGAAAAAGATTCGGCGTTTTCGCTTACGTTCTTTTCGTTATTTTTCGTGCTGTTCGCGATTCCGAGCGGCTGGCTCGGCAACCGGTACGGCAAAAGAAAAACGATTATTTCGGGCGTGGTCGGACTTTTTATCGTCTTTGCGGCGGTACCGTTCGCCGACACCGTCCTGCCGCTGCGGATATTGCTTGCGCTTGGCGGAGTATGCTGGGCGCTCATCAACATCAATTCGTATCCTTTCGTCGTTTCGATCGGCAGGGAAGCCAGCATCGGTACGCGGACGGGATTGTATTACCTTGTGTCGTCTCTCGCCGCCATCGCTTCGCCGCCGCTGCTTGGTTTGATCATCGACCAGTTCGGATACCGCTCCTTGTTCATTTATGCCTCGGCCGGCATGCTGCTTGCGCTGCTGTTCATCTCTCTGGTAAGGCATGACGGCAAGAGCGCTGCGGCAAATGACCAGGTTTCGGCGAGAGAGGACATGTAAATGTCCTGCAGTGCTTTCTAATAGAGTGTCGGATTTATACGATGCTCTTTTTGCTTTTCCAGGTATTCGCAAGCCTTCACGGTCAATATCTCTAAACAACCCCACATAGGGATCAAACGCCGGACAGCCTTAGGTCCGAAAGGTTCCCCGACCAAGGTCTAGGATGAAAAACCGTCTGCGGTCTGTTTTGGAAAAGGGCCGCACCACCTAAAATAAAGACATAAGGTTGATGCACTGAAAGGAAGTGAGAAACGCATGAAAAACCGCAATAACGGAACAGCAATCGTATTGATCGTCGTCGGGGCACTGATGCTCTTCGGATTGTTCGCCCCGCTGCTTGGCACACTGGCTGGCCTGATTTTTCCGATTCTGATGATCGTCCTTGGCTTTTACGGAATCCGTAGAGGCAGAGTACTGATCGGTACGGTCGTCCTCGCGATCGGTGTTTTGTCCCTGCTGGCGAAATTGTCCTGGATCATCGGACCGCTGCTCGGCATCGCGCTGGTGATTTTCGGAATCTCCCTTCTGAAAGGGAAAAAGAGCTACTACTAACATGAGATTTTGGAAATATCGAATAAATATCCGCGAAGAAGGGGACCTCATCCGAGGTCCGGAAAAAAACGAATAAGGAGGGGCTACACAAGATGAGTGTTTTTCGTCGGGTGCGGGATATTACCGCAGCGAATATCAATGAACGTTTGGAGCAAAGTCAGGATCCGGTGCGGTTGATCGACCAGTTTCTGGCCACCACGCGGGATGACATCGTCGAAGCCGAAAAGCTTGTACAGCAGTCCACCGCACATATGAGACAGCTGAAGCAGCAAGTCGATCAAGCCGAAACGATGAAAAACAAACGCGAAGAGCAAGCGCTTCTGGCCTTGAAGGCCGGGGAGGATCATCTCGCCAAGCTGGCGCTTCAGGAAAAGATCATTTATGAGGAAAAGCTGGAGCAATACAGCGAACTGCTGAACACGACCAAAAGTTCCTTGATGGATCTGGAGAGCCAACTGAACGAATTGAAAATGGAATACCAGACCGTATATAACAAACGCCAGTATTATGTGGCGCGCATGGAGACGCTTCGGCTCCAGCAACGCATGAATCAGCGGATGGAGGGCTACGGCGGCGGCCAGGACGTCCCTAAAATGTTCAACCGCCTCGAAGACCGCATATCCGATTGGGAGTTCGAAGCCCAAAGCCTCCGGGATCTGCGCCGTATGGGCCAACAATACTTAGAGCAAGCCGGAGAAACGGTATCCAGTATTTTGGAGAAGGAAATGGCCCGTTTGAAACAAAAGCTGAACAACAGCGGAAAGGAGTAACATCATGAGCAAACTCTACCGTTCGACGCGGGATAAGATGGTCACCGGACTTTGCGGCGGACTGTCGGACCTGATCGGGATGGACTCGACGCTGCTGCGGATTTTGTTCATCGTCACGATTTTCTTCA
Source organism: Paenibacillus sp. USDA918EY (assembly GCF_009870825.1). Classification (GTDB taxonomy): domain Bacteria; phylum Bacillota; class Bacilli; order Paenibacillales; family Paenibacillaceae; genus Paenibacillus_AQ; species Paenibacillus_AQ albilobatus. Next base: position 3,200 of record NZ_WTWY01000014.1, read on the forward strand.
CCGGCGGAACCACATTGTTCATCTATTTCATCGCTTCCCTCGTCGTTCCGAAGGAGCCGGTACCGCCTTATAATCCTTACGGCCCCGGTAGTGGGCCAAACGGATACTACGGCGGCCAGCCTGGAAACGGAAGTTATTATGGAGGAAACGGCCACTACAACAACGGTCCTTCCGTTGATCCAAGAAGCAGATACAACGATCCGTCTTATGGCAGCAGACCAAGCGGAGGATTCTCCTCCCAAACATCCAACCTGGATGCCATGATGGAAGACATCGAAAAAAAAGCCATGAAAAAAGAGCTTGAAGAACTGAAGTCAAAACTGTCCAAATACGAGAAGGGAGAAGTGTAAAACATGGGAGTATTTAAAAGATTGAAAGATATGACGAAAGCGTCTGTAAACGAATTGCTGGATAAAGTAGAGGATCCGATTGTAATGCTGAATCAGTACCTCCGCGACATGGAGGCGGAAATTCATGAAGCCGAACTGACGGTTGCCAAGCAAATGGCGAACGAGCGCCGCATGAAGCAGCGCGTCGAAGAAGCCGAAAAAATGTCCGTGCAGCGCGAGGCTCAAGCCGAACTGGCTCTGAAAAACGGCCAGGAAGAAGTCGCCCGCAAACTGCTGGAAGAAAAAATCTACTTCGATCAAAAAATCACCGAATACCGCGACCTGCATGCGCAGTCTGAAACTCAAGCCAAAGAACTGGTGCAGCAGCTGCATAACATGAAGGACGAATTCTACAAAATGCGCAACAAGCGCAACGAGCTGGTGACCCGCGCCCAAATGGCGAAAGCCAAAAAGCAAATGTCGCAAATCAACAGCCTGCATACGATCGAAAGCGGCAGCGCGTCCCTTGGATTCCACCGCATGGAAGAAAAAATCATGCAAATGGAAGCTGAAGCCGATGTCCTTCGAGCACCTTACCATCCTTCCGCCAGCACATTCACGAGCCCTGTGGATGCCGAAAAGCAGCTGAAGGTGGAAGAACAGCTCAAAGCGCTGAAAAGCAAAATGAATGCTTCGGGCAGCACCGGTGCGGCAAAAACGACAAAAGAATAAGTATTCACAATCTGGGACAATATGATATGCTATAAAGAATGAGAAGGAAAGCCATACTGGTGCGGAATCCCCGCTCCATATGGCTTTTCCGACCTTTACCATGAACGGTTTCAAGACATCGTAAGGAGGTGCGGCATGGAAAAAAGAAATCGCTTGATTGCCCTTATACTCATCGGGGTCGGCCTTCTCATGCTGGTCGGCAGGTGGGTCGGCTTTTTTACCATTGTCGCACTTTTGTTTTTATTGATGGGAGTTTACGCCATTCGCGGCGGCAAGGTAAAACGGGGATACAGGCTGCTGGCTGTCGGAGCCATTTTGCTCGTGCTCGACCATCTGATGATCGTACTCGGCATTGCGCTGTTGTCGCTCGGCTTCTTTTTTATCAAAGCCAAGAAGGTGCAGCCGAAGGAAGGTTTTATTCAAAAGCAAAACTTCTCCTCGAATTTCGACTGGGATCAGCAGCCATGGGTGATGCGCAGCATGAGCGTGTGGCATGTGCTCGGGGAAGCCGATCTGGACCTGTCTCTGGCCATGCCGGAGGACCGGGAAACCGTGATGATGTTCCAAGGGATCATGGGGGATATGGACCTGGAGATACCGGAATATTACGGGGTGGAAATCGAAGCCTTCGTCCTGTTCGGCTCCATCGATTTCCGGGGGCACCGGGATAACGGCATGATGAACCGCTTGAACTGGAAGTCGCCGAATTATGAGACCAGCGAGCAGAAAGTGAAATTTATCTTCTCTTATCTCGTTGGCGATTTGGATATCGATATATCATAAGGATTTGCAAAATCCTGATCATAAGAAAAGGGGGTTCCCTGAGTGAAAGAAAAAAAGCCTGCCAATATGGTCTCCCGAAGCATGGGCGAGGGAGCCCTTCTTTCTTTTATTTTGCTGCTTATCATATTTTACGTGTTGTATACATACGGTTATTTGGCGCCGTTCGATCATTGGGCTAAGCCGGTGCAGGCGATCGCAACCCTGGTACTGGTGCCTCTCGGGGTCGGCGCGATTTACGGCTTTTATCAAAGCTACCGGACGAAAAGAAGGCTCGAGCTGCTTCGCGACACGCTGCTTTCCTGGGAAAAAGGGAATTTGTCGCGGGACGTACCGGAGCTTGGCGTGGACGAAGTAGGGCGTCTCGGCGAGCAGCTCGGACGGATCAGCAAAAAATGGGAGGAACAGGTCACGTCGCTTCAGCGTTTGTCCACCAACAACGCCCAGCTTGCCGAGCAGGCCAGGGTCTCCGCGATCGTCGAGGAGCGGCAGCGCCTCGCCCGGGAGCTGCATGATGCGGTCTCGCAGCAGCTGTTTGCGATCTCAATGACGGCTACGGCGGTGGGAAGAACGCTCGCGAAGGATTTTGACAAAGCGCAGCGGCAGGTGGCCCTGATCGAAGAGATGGCTGCCGTGGCCCAGTCGGAAATGCGGGCGCTGCTGCTTCATCTCCGCCCGGTATACCTGGAAGGAAAGCCGCTTCAACAGGGCTTGAAGGAACTGGTCAAGGAGCTTAAGGTTAAAGTTCCGATGGATATCGTCTTTGAAATGGATGAAGGCATTCAGCTGATGAAAGGGATCGAAAACCATCTGTTCCGGATCATTCAGGAAGCGATGTCGAATACGCTGCGGCATGCCAAGGCGGAAAAAATGGAAATCCGCATTCAGCAAAAGCAAGACGCAGTATGGGTTATGCTTCGTGACGATGGGCAAGGCTTTGAAATGGATGAGAAAAAGCAGGCCTCATACGGCCTTTCCAATATGCAGGAGCGGGTGAATGAAATCGGCGGCTCGATCCAGTTTATTACGGCCCCGGGCAAAGGCACGCGCATCGAGATTACGATACCGATCGTAAACGAGGAAAAAGGAGGGGAAGAGGATCATGGAGGACATGGAAAAACCGGCGATCAAAGTGCTGCTCGTGGATGATCACGAGATGGTGCGCATCGGCCTGGCGGCCGTGCTCGGCACGGAGGACGGCATTGAGGTTGTCGGCGAGGCCGGCAGCGGCGAGGAAGGCATCCGCCTGGCGCGCGAATATAAGCCGGATGTGGTGCTTATGGACTTGGTGATGGAAGGGATGGACGGCATCGAAGCGACAAGGCAGCTTTTGAAGCTGTATCCCGACTGCAAAGTCATCGTGCTGACGAGTTACCTGGATGACGAGAAAATGTATCCGGTCATCGAGGCGGGCGCCTTCAGCTATCTGCTGAAAACATCCCGGGCCAGCGAAATCGCCGAAGCGATCCGGGCTGCGGCCCGCGGCCAGTCGGTGCTGGAATCGCAGGTGGCATCGAAGATGATGAACCGTTTTCGGCATACGGAAACCGAAGCCCCCGCGCATAAGGAATTGACGGAGCGGGAAATGGACGTGCTGCGGCTGCTTGCTCAAGGCAAGTCCAATCAGGAGATCGCCGATGAACTGATCATTGGCATCAAGACGGTCAAGTTTCACGTCACGAACATTTTGGCGAAGCTGGGGGTCGATGACCGTACCCAAGCTGCCATTTACGCCTATAAAAATGGACTGGCGGAATAATCAATGCACCCTTGCTTACAACGTGCGGGAACCTGTAAATGACCCGGCGTCGCAGCGAAGGGTGCATTTTTGTTTTTAAATCAAGGCAAGAAACGCAAGCGTACCCAAGCCAAGGGCAACGGCAGCGCCGGCTCCGAAGCCGAGGCCGAAGCCGTACGGATAAAACGCACGAACTTGGGCTTTGGGGGCGGCTTTGTGCTTTTTGGAGGTTACCGGGCGTTTCGCGGCCGGTTTCAGGTTCGCAGCGTGCAGCGCCGTATGATCATCGCCATTCAATATGATTTCGCCGTTGCGGCAGTGGGTCAATTTTCCGATGTAGGTACGGCCGTCATACGTGCAAGCAAGCACCATTCTGCCTCGATGCCTAAGAATGTTTTCTTCTGAAAGGGGGTATATTGGGAACATTTAAATGGTCAATCCTCCCTCTTCTATTTTTGTTACCAATGTATTCGGGTTTAGGCTGCCGCGCCATGGTTATTCACCCATTTATCACAACTTTCGGCGGAAGGTATAAACGCCTATCAACCGGGATATCCTGACTACTAGATTGATAGTTTAGGTCGGGGAGATGGATGGGGATGAAAAAGGCGGTTAAATGGGCGGCGTTTGGCTTGATCGGCGTGGCGGCATTGGGGTTCACGGGATTTTATGCAGGAAGCGGTTTGGCAAAAATGCAGGCCGGCTACGAACAGAACGAACTGCGTACGCTGCTTGATCTCGGACATCGGATGGTCGGAGAGCCTGAACGTGTCGTGATCAAATGGCAGGGAACGTGGGAAGGAAACGCAGAGCAGACGGAAGCTGCCGCACAGAAGCTGAGCCGTTCGCTGCAGCTGCCGTCGGTAACCGAAGTGAAAGAAAACGGGCATACAACCTACCGGGTCATCGGCCAAAAAGATACGGTGCCTGTCCGTTTTAACTGGCAGGAAATGCCGGGCGGCCAAAGCTACGTCATCATTCAGCTTGAAGCATCCACCCCCGGGCAGTGGAGCCTCCTTTCGGATTTGCAGGCCGAGTTCGGGAACAAAATGCGGGAGGCGGGCATCGACGCAAAATGGAATGCGGCTCTGCAAGGCAACGTCGACGATCGTCTGAAAGCGGCAGAAACGATGGAACGCATTGAAGGGGAGCTTACGGACCGCCTGGATGCCGTCCCCAAAGAAACCTATAACGATGCCACGACGGCCAGCAATGCGTACCAAGTGCCGTCGCTGATGTCGCGAGTAAGAAGCGGGGATACGTGGCTGAACATGCAGGTTGCCGTGCACGAAGACGATGAGAGCGGAAAAAATCGCGTGACGATCGGTCTGCCGGTCATCACGATCGAATATTAGAGCCGAATGTTTTTTTCAAAAGCGGCCATAATACACAGAGATATTTTGCATTAAAAACGGATAGCAACAATTGGATGAATATGCTAAAATGACGTCACATCATATTTTTCTGCCTGATAGTACGTCGGTATACGTTCCTTTTTTTGTATAAAAATACACTACATAAGGAAGAATGAGGGCCATGACTGAAAATCATGATTTGGAATTGCTACAGACACCGGGCGCCGTATTTTTTATTTTTGGGGCAACCGGAGATTTGGCTAAACGAAAACTGTTTCCGGCCATTTATAGCTTGTACCGGGAAGGTAAATTGGCCGAAGATTTTGCCGTCATCGGCGTGGCGCGCCGGCCGCGCACCCAAGAGGAATTCCGCGAGGACGTGTTTCACTCCATCCAGGAATTTTGCCGGTACAAAACGAAGAATGACGACCGGTTCCGCGCCTTTGCGGAGCATTTTGAGTACAAATCCCTGGACATCAACAATGTGGACGGCTTCCGCGAGCTGAACGACCAGACGGTCGCTTTGGAGGAACGTTACCATATTCCGGGGAACCGCCTGTTTTATCTGGCGCTGGCACCGGAGCTGTTCGGGAGCGTTTCATCCAACCTGCAAAAAGGCGGCATGCTGAACAGTGCGGGATGGAAACGCCTGGTGATCGAAAAACCTTTCGGATACGATTTGAAATCGGCCGAAGAGCTGAATGAGCAGATCCGTCAGGTATTTAAGGAAGAGGAAATTTATCGCATCGACCATTACCTCGGGAAGGAAATGGTTCAAAATATCGAGGTCATCCGTTTTGCGAATGCGTTTTTTGAACCGCTCTGGAACAACAAGCATATCGCAAACGTGCAAATTACGCTCAGTGAAACCGTCGGGGTGGAAGAGCGCGGCGGGTATTACGATCATGCGGGAGCGCTGCGGGACATGGGACAAAACCATATGCTGCAAATGCTCACGATGATCGCCATGGAGCCGCCGAGCCGGCTGCTTCCGGAAGATATCCGCGACGAGAAGGTGAAGGTGCTTCGCTCGCTTCGTCCTTACGCCAATGCGGAGGAAGTGAAGAAAAACGTCGTCCGCGGACAATATGTGCAGGGCAGCTCGCGCGGCAAAGATTTGCCGGCATACCGCGACGAAGAGAAAGTCGATCCAGAGTCCAATACCGAAACGTATTATATGGCCCGCGTATTCGTGGACAATTTCCGTTGGGCGGGAGTTCCGTTCTACATTCGGACAGGCAAGCGGCTTCCCGTCAAAACGACCGAAGTGGTGGTCGAATTCAAAGGCATGCCGAACAACGTTTATCTCGGGAAAAAGTATAAACTCGAGCCAAACCTGCTTGTCATTCGGGTCAATCCGATGGAAGGCATTTACGTGAAAATCAACGCGAAAAGGCCGGGGTCCGAATCCGAAATCGAACCGCTTGCGATGGATTTTTGCCAAAGCTGCATGGTGGGCATCAACTCGCCTGAAGCTTATGAACGCCTGCTGCATGATGCGGCTCGGGGGGATTCGACTTATTTTACCCGTTGGGACGAGGTGGCTACGGCATGGTCTTTCGTAGACCGCATCGCCGAAGCATGGAAACAGGATCCGGAAGGGCCTCTCCAATATCCTGCCGGTTCCTGGGGGCCGAAAGAAGCCGATCAGCTGCTGGCGGAGGATGGCTTCCACTGGTGGCCGGTCAACGGACAGGAAGAAGACGACGTCGTTTGGGAAGTTAATAAATAATTTCTGAATATGAAAAATAATCATCCTCATGCAGCTATTGCATGGGGGTGATTTGCGTATGGAATGTGGTACAATAATAAAATGACAAAAGTAGTATAGAGTGAACCGGGAAACGTGAAATCAGCTTTCGGTTCGATCTATTGAGATGAAGGGAATAGTGAAATGAGCAAAGCGATAGACCAAGCCTTGCAGCAGGAAGTCGATAAGCGAAGAACCTTCGCGATCATTTCCCACCCGGACGCGGGTAAAACGACATTGACGGAAAAGCTGCTGCTGTTCGGGGGCGCCATCCGGTTAGCCGGTACGGTCAAAGCCCGCAAGGCCAGCAAGCATGCCACCAGTGACTGGATGGAAATCGAAAAACAACGGGGGATTTCGGTAACCTCTTCCGTGATGCAGTTTGATTATATGGGACACCGGATCAACATTTTGGATACGCCGGGTCACCAGGATTTCAGTGAGGACACCTACCGGACGTTAACGGCGGCGGACAGCGCGGTCATGCTGATTGACGTAGCCAAAGGCGTCGAAGCGCAGACGATTAAGCTGTTCCAGGTGTGCGCGAAGCGCGGCATTCCCATTTTTACGTTTATCAACAAATTGGACCGCGAAGGCCGCAACCCGTTCGAGCTGATGGAGGAGCTGGAGCAAGTGCTCGGCATCCGTTCCGTCCCTATGAACTGGCCGATCGGTTCCGGACGCGATTTGTGCGGCGTATACGACCGCATGAAAAATCAGGTCGAGCTTTTCCAAGGCAATGATCACTCCACCATTGAAGTGCAAAAGGTGGAAGACTATCATGATCCGGTGATCCGGGAAATGGCCGGGGAATATTTTCATGAGCAGCTCTGCCAAGACCTGGAGCTTCTTGACGTAGCCGGCGATCCCTTTGATATGGAGAAAGTGTTGAAAGGCGAACTGACGCCGGTGTTCTTCGGCAGCGCGATCAACAACTTCGGCGTGCAGACGTTCCTTGAAAACTTCCTTCAGCTGGCGCCGAAACCCCAGCCGCGGAGCAGCACGGCCGGACTCATCGAGCCGTCGAACGAAAAATTTTCGGGTTACGTGTTCAAAATCCAGGCGAATATGAACCCTGCCCACCGCGACCGGATCGCTTTCATGCGGATCGTGTCGGGCAAGTTCCAGCGCGGGATGAGCGTCAAGCATGTCAGAGCAGGCAAAGAGATCAAGCTGTCGCAGCCGCAGCAGTTTTTGGCCCAAGACCGCGATATCGTCGAGGAAGCGTATCCGGGCGATATTATCGGTTTGTTTGACCCGGGCATTTTCCGGATCGGCGATTCGCTCAGCCAAGGCGGCGAGGTTGTGTTTGACGAGCTGCCGACGTTTTCGCCGGAGATTTTCGCCAAAGTGACGGTGAAAAACGCGCTGAAGCATAAGCAATACCAGAAAGGGATCGACCAGCTGACGGAAGAGGGAACCATTCAGGTGTTCCAAACGGTCAGCTTCGAGGATACGATTCTCGGCGTGGTCGGCCAGCTTCAGTTCGAAGTATTCGAATACCGGATGAAAGGCGAATACGGCGTAGACGTGCAGCTGCAGCGGATGCCGTACCAATTTGCCCGCTGGATCATCGATGACGAAATCGACCCGAGCAAGTTCAGGATCAACTCCACGCTCGTGAAAGACAAAAAAGGGAATTACGTCGTTTTGTTCGAAAACGAATATGCGATGCGCACGGCGATGGAAAAAAATCCGACCGCGAAGTTTTTGGACACCGCTCCGTAAGTTCGCCATGCAAAGGAAAACCTCCGCAAAACATTGCGGAGGTTTTTTGGTCGCTTTTTTCGTCATCAGGACAACGGGCCGGGAGTAATGTGCTTTAAATGCTCATTGGCGACATGGACCAGATCGTTTTGCTTCGTCGTATCTATGTTCTTCCAAATCATTTCGAAAATAACGCCAAGCCCGGGCAGCGCCTGTTCGGGGCCGTCTACCGAACCTTCAATCATGGAGCGGAGATCCGCTTCGCTGCTGTCATGAACTTTGTGAATGACCGCCTGACGCAGGTCAAGTGTGATTGACATGGTATTCCCTCCATTGCAAAAAATCGATTACCTTCATAATGTTCCCCGCGCAGCCAGGCAAAATTCAAGTTTTTTGCGCACTGTGATATAATAATCAGGATAGACTTCTACAACCCGGGGGGTTAACAAATGGCGAAAAAGCAGTACGCCGTCATAGGTATGGGGCGATTCGGTTTTAGCGTAGCCAATGCACTCAGCGAGATGGGTTTTGACGTTCTGGCCATTGACTCTAACGAGCAGCGCACCCAGGCGGTTTCCAATATTGTAACGCATGCCGTTTCGGCGGATTGTACGGATGAGGAGGCGCTGAGGGCGCTCGGGATCCGGAATTTCGACGTGGTGGTCGTGGCGATCGGCGAGGACATCCAGTCCAGCATTTTGACCACGCTCATTCTGAAAGACATCGGCGTGGGGACGATCATCGTCAAAGCGCAAAACGAGCTTCACGGGAAAGTGTTGAACAAAATCGGGGCGGACAAGGTCATTTATCCGGAGCGGGACATGGGCGTGCGGGTTGCGCATCATTTAATCTCCCCGAATATTCTCGATTATATTGAAATTTCCGAAGATTACAGCATTCTTGAAATGAGAGTTTCGCAGGAAATGATCGGCAAAAACCTGAAAGAGCTTGATGTCCGCGCACGCTTCGGCTGCAACGTCATGGCGATCAAACGCGGCGCCAAGATGAATATTTCCCCCAATGCGGAGGATCGGCTCGCGGAAGGCGACGTGCTGGTCATTGTAGGCGAAACGGGCAACTTGACGAAGATGGAGCTTGCGTATCCTAAGTGATCCTGCAGGGAACCCTTAAGGAAAAGCTATTCATATGAAGGACGGTTTTCATGGATATATTGTCACCGCAAAACCCCCGGGCGAAGGAGTGGGCGCAGCTGCTCGAGAAAAAGCACCGGGACAAGCAGCAAAAATACATTATCGAAGGCATTCATCTGGTGCAGGAGGCGCTGCGCTCCGGGGTGGACGTCGAATGCGTCGCTTTTGACGTGGAGCAGGGGATTCCCGGCGAGCTTTCAAACATGACGGATATCGGCGGGGAAGCGCAGTGGATCGGGGTCTCGGCCGCCGTCATCGCCAAATGCACGGATACGAAAACGCCGCAGCCGGTGTTTGCCGTCGTTCGAAAGCAAAAGGCGGCGATCGGCGAGCTCCTTGCGCGGAAAAACAGCCTGGTCATCGTTCTGGACGGCGTCCAGGATCCGGGCAATGTCGGCACGATCATCCGGACGGCGGATGCCGCGGGGGCCGACGGCGTTCTCGTAGGACGAGGATCGGCCGATATTTACAACCCGAAAACGATTCGCTCCACAATGGGTTCTATTTTTCATCTGCCTGTCGTGGAGGGGGATCTGCTCGAGCTGCTGCCGCAGGCGAAAGAAAGCGGCGTGCGCATCGTCAGCACGAGCCTGCAGGCGACGTCGACCTGCTACGGATATGATTTTACCGGGCCGTCATGGCTGCTGGTGGGCAATGAGGCGAAAGGCGTATCGCCGGAAGCGCAACGGTTGGTGGACGATTCGCTCATTATACCGATGAAGGGCCGGGCGGAATCGCTAAACGTGGCGATGGCATCGACGGTGATGTTGTTTGAGGCGATGCGGCAGCGGGAGTTCGGTTAGAAAGAGATACCGGGAAATACTCTTGTTCGGCTATAAAACCATATTGTTGTTATATATTCCGCAGGATAATTTAATATTTAAACTTAAGCAGTCCCGATGAAGAGCCTTCTCTTTCGGGGCTTTTTTGCGTTTCATGGATGGCAGGTGGACGATGAACACTTACGAATTCGAAAAGCATCATCAATCTAAAGCCATCTTTTTTACTCTTCTTATATTGAAAATAACGTATGAGATGGTTCTTTCTGTAAAAAAATCACCCCTTCTGGACGATACATACATAAGATGGGCTATTGTTAAATATATCCTTTTGCTTCGTGTGACGAATTCATATTTCTAAAAAGAAGGGACCACCTCTATGAACTATATGGACGAGCACATCCTTGATCTCAAAAATAAGCTTAATGCTGCATCTAATAACGGAAATACGATCCTACCCCAAACGGCCGTAACCGATCACGGCAGCTCTTTATCTGAGAAGAATTCTATTGTACGGTTGGGCGATGAGCTCATTACATTGGAATGGAGAGCGATTCTGGACGGACAAATGAAAGTTGGCGTTCCGAAGACTTTTAGTTTCATGCCACCGGAGCAAGCCAAATTTAAATACCCTTCGGAGCACCGCCCCGAGGTCATTTATACCTCGGAGGATGGGACGGTGAATATCACCTTTAATCGAACGGAGACCACTTTGACGGCCGAGGAGCTTCCTGAGTTTGTGGAGCAAATGGGGGACGTTTTACGGTCTGTACAACCGATCCGCAACTGGATGGGAACTCAAGTGACTGTGAATCGTTTCGGTTTGTCCATCGGACAGATCCGATTTATAGCTGCAGGCATGGATACGAATTTATACAACGAAATTTTGCTGTTCCTCCATGAAGGACAGGTAATGATGGGTACGTTTAACTGTATGGAATCCGACATGAAGGTATGGCTTCCCATAGCGGAAAATACGGTACAATCGCTTCACCCCGCTTCATCACCCTTACAGTCTACGTTTAAGAAAGGAGCGGATTCGCAATGAGTCTAGGCTACGATAATATTCAAATTTATCCCTATGAGCTGGTTGAATTGGAGCAGCTTACCCTTATGAAAAAAATCAACGAACATACTCGGCTCTATTTTACAGGGATTATCCCGGAGGGGATGCGGGACAGCTATGTGCTAAAGACGGAGAATAACACGGTCATTGAGGTGAGTCAGCGGGACGAATCGGGCGAAAGCAAGCCGTTATTTAGCGGGATCGCGTTAACGGTCGAAGTAAAGGTTGTACGGAATGTGTACTATCTTGTAGTCGAGGCTATTTCTCATACTTACCGTATGGATATCCAGCAGCGCACCCGTTCTTTTCAAGATACCAAAATGACGATTCCTCAGATGTTGGAGAGAATTGGGGAGGAATATGAGGGGCTGGATGTGATTGATGGTACGACAGGCGGGGAGCCTATCGGGCGGATCGCCATCCAGTATCAGGAGACGGACTGGGCTTTTTTAAGACGCATGGCTTCCTGGTATCATACGAGCCTGATGCCTGTGGCCCGTTTTGACAGTCCCAAATTTTATTTCGGCATCGAGGACAGTCCGGCACATGTGGTGCTGGATCATACCCGTTATTCAGTACGCAAGCAAATGCTGCCTTTCCGTTATTTTCAGGAGAATGAGCGGGTACAGGTGGACGAAAATGATTTTATTGTCTATGAGGTAGAGACGGACGAAGTGCTGGATTTGGGGGCGCAGTTAGCCTTTCAGGGTCACAATTTGTTTGTCATTGAGGCGTATACGGAAATGAAGAGCGGGCTACTGCGACATCAATATGTGCTTACCTCGTACAAAGGTTTACGGCAAAAACGCTATTTTCAGGAAAAACTGGCGGGGGCTTCGTTAGGCGGGGTGGTCCTGGACGTGCGTCAAGATCAGGTGCGTATCCATCTGGATTGCGACGAGAAGCAGGCGGTCGATCAGGCGCATTGGTTTAACTATTCGACGGTGTATAGCGGTGGGGGACATACGGGCTGGTATGTGATGCCGGAAATAGGAGATCCGGTTTCGTTATATTTTCCGGGCAGCCGTGAAGAGGATGGCGTTGCCGGAAGCACGGTCCGACGTGCGGGCAGAGGAAGCGGGCATAACAACAAGTTTTCCGATCCGCAGATGAAAATCTGGCGAACGCCCCATGGAAAAGAAATCCGTTTGGGACCGGATGAACTGGTCGTGACGGGGAAAGACGGCGCTATTTTTATCAAGCTGGACGACAAGGAAGGCATTCATATTGTAAGCAGCAAGCAGGTAAATATCTCGGCGGGCGGCAATTTGAGCTTATCGGCAGGGAAAAAGATGAGTTTGTCTGCAGGCAGCGAGCTGCGTATGGAATGCAAAGGCAGTCATATTCAGTTGAGCGGATCGGCGGATATGAAGGGGGCCGAGGTGAAGTCGAATTAGGCTGTAGTACGGCGGCAAAATGACGGCAGTATGATAATTATACATATGAAGAGCTTCAGGTTAGTGGAGGAATGCAAATGGAGAAGCCTAAAGATACTCTAAAGCCGCAGCAGCCACAGCAGCAAGCTGTCTTGCATCAGGCGTGGTATCTGATCCGCAAAGACTGGGCGCTGAAATTCAAGGCGGTGCAAGAGCAACGGATTCAAGCCTGTATCGAGGAATTTCGTGGGTATTGCCGGGACATTCGGCAAGAGCAGATTCAAGGAAGAAAAGGAAAAGTCGGTTATATCACATATTCTATGCTGCGTACCACATGGCTGGAGGAGCGGCCTGCTTATTTTGTGGAGGCTTCGGATGCTTTGTGGATGCTTGATCCCAAGCCGATTCGATTTGAATGGGATACAAGCTGGTCCTACTCCTTTTGGACAGATTTACGGCAGCAATTGCAAGGGGAGGCAGAGAAGCAGCACGCTTCTCTATCGGAGCTTGAATGGGAGCAGACCATGCTGGAGGCGGCGGAACATATTCATGCACTCGTTGTAAATATGATGCGTTTGGCGATGAAACAGGCCGTATGCTTGCCGGAATTTCAAGAGCTTGAGCGGGAAGAGACATTTGAGATTCGTGTGGGGGAGTATATGGACCACAGTGTATCGGTGTATCGAGAAGATCGCAGAGCCATAGAAGCAGATGAGATTCGGTCGTGGCTGGAGGAAAAAGAAGAGCATGCGTACAGCTATCAGGCGTTGTCCCAAGTTCAGCTGTCTTGTGGGGATTACAGCCTGCTGGATTTTCGCTATACGGCTTTCCGCCAGGTAGAGATAGAGCATAGCCGCTTGCACGGCTGTGTCTTGGTAGGAACGGTGTGGCAGGGAAGCCGATTGAATGGTATCGACTTGACGTCCAGCTTGCTTCATGGAGCGGATTTTAGCGGATGCTCGATGAAAGAGGCAGTATTGGAGGCCGTCATGGGTAACGCCGGATATGGATCAGAGGTTTCCTTAGATTGGGAGCCATTGGGTTTTGCCGGTGTGGATTTCACAGGGGCGAGCTTGCAAGGGGCCCGTTTTCAAGATGCACAGTTGCGCGGAGCCGTGTTCCAAAACGCGTTATTGCAAAGAGCGACATTGAACATGGCGGATCTAACGAATGCCTGCTTTGTCGGAGCAGATGTATCGGGCGCATCTTTTGAAGGTGCTTGTTTGCTCGGAGCCGATTTTACGGGGGCCAACGTAACAGGAGTCATTTTTACGGATACACAGTGTAGAGAAGCTATTGGATTGGACCGATCAACGGTTGAGGGTTTTCATCCCTACAGTGATCTGTCTATGTCTGCACAGTCGAGGGACACGGTTTACAAAAGGGAGTGGCTGCATTGAGATATTTTCGGCTGATCGTAGACGAGCGGGTAAAGAATCGGGTAGAGCCTGCCGCGATGTCTCCTTTGCAAGTAAAAGATATTCTGACGGAAAACCAGGGACAGAAACAGCAGGAGGATCCTCTTTTTCTAGCTGTACATACCCATCCGCAAACGGTGTACCCGGATTTTTTGGAGTTTCCTCTGCCGCTGGCGTCGGATCGGATGAAATCATTACTGGAGAAATATATGCCGGGATTGGAATGGAGAGCAGCCATCCTTACTGATTTTAAGCAGGCCAGACAGGACTTATACTGGTTGCTTCGTCCGCCGTTGGTGGACTGTTTGTCAGAGCAAACGGAGTGGCACCCCAATCATACTTTGAAGCGTCTGGTGTTAAGACAGGGGGAGGTGGAGTCGCCTGTTTTTCGGATTAGGGGACTCATCGAACCTTATATTTATATCCATCTGGCTGTGGCGGAAAGCTTGCTGCGGCGGTCTTTTACAGGCATTCGCGTGCAAAGGGTTGAGACGAAGGCATGAAAGGGGGAGAGGGGAAGTGAAAGAAATTCAGGTGCAACCGGGAAGCAGTGCGAAAAAAAGCTATGTCGTGGCAGGAGCGATCTTAAGCTGCAGTTATGGTACGCAGCCTACCCGTTTAAAAAGGCCTTTTAGCCATGGAGTCTATGTTAAAAACAAAGCTCAAATGAATATTGGAGATTACGTGTCCGGAGTAAACATTGAGTCTTTCGGGAATTGCTCCAGTCCGCTAAATCCGGCCGTTCAAGCCAGTGAGATGGTGGACATTTATGGCGTAAAGAAGGCGCCGTGCGTTCCGGCGCTGACCATGCCTTGGCTGAACGGAAAAAGCGACGTGAAGATCGAGGGGCTGCCTGCCTTGACGCAGGACTGTACCCTTCAATGTCTATATTGCGGTCATATCCAGATTGAAAATGACGGGCAGGAGTTGGATTAAGGCTCGTCTCTAAACCGTTAGGTTTCGGAAGCCGAAAGGAGATATGAGTTCACTTGAGTGTATTACAAGATGGAATCGGGTATGAAAGTCTGCGTTTCTACGGTTCCTTTCAGCCTCAACGAATAGAGAAACTCCAAATTAGAAGGACCATCAACGATCACGCATATTTAACGGTAAGCGGCATATTGTCGGAAGAGCAAGGAGCCTCATGCATTGGACAAAACATGGAAGAGGAACCGATCGTTCTCCGCCAACTGGATGAGCAGGGGCAATCGCTAAGACGATTATTTCATGGCATTGTTATACGCCTATCCGTGCATTGCATTCGGGGCGTGTATACTTTTGAACTGGAAGCCGCTTCACATTCGTACCAGATGGATATCCAGTTAAAGAAGCGATCCTATCAGGATATTCATCGTACTTATGATGATCTGGTAACAACATTGGCTCGAAAATACAAGTATGGGGACGCCATTGATACCGTAACCAACAATGCCAAACTGGGCGCTTTTGTTTTACAATATGAGGAGACCGATTGGGCGTTTTTAAAACGCCTTGCCTCTCGGTTTGGATCAGTGCTGGTACCGGAGGTAACCGCAGCTTCGCCCAAAGTTTTCTTCGGGATGCCGGAAGGCAAACTGTTCAAAGTGGATCGGGATGTAAGTTACCAGGTACGGAGAACGTTCCATGAGCTGGAGCGGGGAAAGCCGGGAATACATGCAGGCTCGTATATGACTTACGTGATCGAAAGTTTGCAATATTATGCGCTGGGAGATACCGTTGCATTGCCGATTGGGTCAGGAAAAGAGCTGGTTGTCGTTCGGGCGGTAACACGGCTCGAGGACGGCCTGCTGGTGACTCGTTATGATCTTCAGTCTGAACAGGATATTCGCTATGCCCGCTATGAAAACGATCGGGCGACGGGGATTGCGCTGGCCGGCACCGTATTAAAAATACATCAAGACCTGGTGCAGCTCCAACTGGATATTGACCCTAAGCAAGACCCGGCTAAAGCATGCTGGTTCCCGGTGGCTACGCGCTATGTAGCCGAAGAACATGGCGGCTGGTATGTTATGCCGGAGGCCCAGGAGCGGGTGGAACTTTACTTGCCGGCGAGCCGGGAACATGAAGCTTATGTCACGGATTCGCAGCGACAACATCGCCACACGACGGGGCAACCAGACGTAAAAGCATGGAGACATACGCAGGGAAGCGGCGTGGACATGTCCGGGCAAGCGCTGACCCTGTCAACCTCAGGAGCATTTTCAATTACACTCCACGAAAAAAGCGGTATTACCGTCAGCAGCCCGGGAGATGTACAGATTCAAGGCGGTCATGTGAAACTGGATGCAGGTGAGGAGCTGTCTCTTAAAGCGGGAAGCGCATTGTACCTCAAAGGCGGAGCCAGCAGCATGGTGCTGGATGGCGAGACGGATATCAAGGCCCCGGTAGTTGATCAGGAGGGTAATGTGAAGGCTCCAGTGTTCGTGATGGATCTTCCTCCTGTGCCGGAGCCGCCGCTAATGAACATCAAAGACTATGAAGCAGCACAAGCCGCAGCAGCGGCCCAAACTCAGCCAAGCAGCACTCCTGCCGCGAAAATCACAAGTCCGGCTGCACTTCAACAGGCAAACTCTATGTTGGGTACGGTGTCCAAGCTGTTAGGTTCCATTCCGGTGATGGGAGTAGCAGCGGGAGCGGCATTAGGCGGACTAATGGGAGTTGCAGCGAGTGCTAGTCTACTAGCAACCGCAGCTATTCCTGTTCGCAGTACAGGAAAGAGTGATGCTGGAGGTGGAGGCGCAAAAGGTAGTTTGCATCCCCTGAAATATCTGGCCAGTTTGGCACTGCAAGGACTCATCAGTCAGTACGAACACGAGCAAGCCAAGGATGCCTATTATAGAAAATGGCTTCTTGGAAAGGTGTTCTCAAGTGCGCGTGAGTTAGGTTTACCCTCATCATGGAAGGATATGACTTCATATGTCCGACGCATGGCCGAGTCTGCTAATGAGTTAGAGCAGGCATATCATCAGATTCCATCCGAACTGAGACAACGCTGGAGGGCGAATTACTATCGTTACATGGCGGAGCAGCCGAAGCTGCAACCGAAGCAAGAAGAATCCCGGTCGTGGCTGGCTATTCTGGGCGAAGCCCAGCTTCAGAATGCGGAAGCCCAAGTCGCGGCGGGAAAGTATGCCGCAGAAGTGGGCGGTGAAGTTATATCAGGAGCAGGTACAGCAGTTGTAGAAGATTATACGTTAGGAATCATGAGTAAGGAATACGTGTCAAATCATCCAAAGGCGCGTAAAACAGGTGAATTAATCGGACATCTCATAACAACTGTAGCCGGAATCATAGAAATGGGTGGTGCTGCGGCGGAGGGAGTCTTTGGTGGTGCAGTAACGTCAACGGGAGCATTAGCCCCTGTAGGAGTGGGGGTTATAGTACAATCTGCTGCTTTAGGGGCGCATGGGGCAGGAGTAACGTCTATAGGTGGATCTAATAGCGTTAAAAGTGCCAAGGATCTTTATCAGATGTTTAAAAGCGAGGAGACACCTCCCTCTCAAAAACCAGGCAAATCGAATGGGAAGCTGCCTGAGACTAATGGGACGGGTACAGTTCAAAAGCCAAGTACTGATTTGAGTCAAAATTTAGTTGACCATATTCTTAGCAGACATTCAGTTAATAGCACAAAGAAACAACTCCCGTATCTTCAAAAGAAGATGTCAGATGAGCAAATTAATGAAATGCTGAGTAAAAAGTCCTTTTTTAACAAGGAATGGTCTGATGAAAAGATTACTAAAGCTTCCACATTGGCTGTTAACGAGTTAAAGCAGCAAGGAGTAACCGAAGGTTTGCATACAGTTACAGTTTTTGGTGAGCGGATTAAGGTGTTCATTAGAAATGGGAATGTAGATTCTGTTTATGGAACAAATATTTATAAACTAAGTGATTTAATAAATTAGGGGTGAATTATATTTTTACGATCTCTTTTAAAGCATATGATGATTTTGACAATATTAAACAAATGTCTGCGGAGCAGTTCGATCACACTAAACAAGACATAGACGGAATAATTGAGTTGGATTTTAACGGTAATAAACATGGTATATTCTTTGATGACTGTCCATTCGGTGAGGAAAGGCTTATTAGGTGGTTTGTTGACCTACTCACTATTGCTAACAAAATAAAAGAGCATGATTATGTTGCTTATCGTATTCCAGATAGCGCTAATCTGTGGTTGGAATTTATTGTGGAGGGAAATGAACTTATTGTCAGTCTGGTAGAGGATGTTGATAGAGAAACAATAAAGGATTTTTTTATACACAAGCCATATAAGGAATTTAGATATTCATATTGGAAGGGAAGCAGAGTTAGCCAAAATTCCTTTGTCGAGGAAATAATAATAAATACGAGAAAGCTATTAAATTTTATATCTGTATTAAATCCTCAAATATTAAAGAGTAGAAATATACAAGTTTTAGAAGATAAAATGAGCGAACTGAAGATTTAATGATTATTTCTTAGAGTTTATAAATCCAAAGAAGTGGTTATACAAAGCAACTTAAGACCAAGCCCCTAGTTAATGCCAAATATTTAAATATTACAATGAGAAATTTCAACTATATTATAGAAGATTACTAAATGTTGAAGAACCTTGATTGGCTTCATGCCTTTTCGAGGTTTCTTTTTTGAGTTTAGCCCTACAAGGATTAATTAGCGAGTACGAGCACGAGAAAGCCGCGGACGCCTATTATAGAAAATGGCTATTGGGAAAGGTATTCACTAGTGCGCGTCATATAGCTCATTCAGGTGGAATATTGGAAACGGTTCAAAACCTGCTGAAAGAATCGACTGCGATAGCCTTGGTCTATCAGAAAGTTCCTAAGAACATTCAGGAAAAATGGCGCCGGGATTCTGAGAAAAACCAACGTATTGAGGCAGAAAGACAGACAAATGAGTACATTTCATTTTGGAATCAAGCAGATTATTTTACTGCCAACTGGTGGCAGGATGAAGATAAGCTAAAACAAGCTGAACATGCTCTGTTCACTGAAATTTCTTTACAGGGTAAGTTATCGCTGTATGATATTCAAGACCCTAATAAAATGGCTGCCATCCAGCGCATTGTCAACGCAAAACGGACGCAAGTATGGGATGAAAAAACACTCAATGCGATTGAAGATGGTTTGGTAGCCATGGGTGTTGATTCAAGCAATGCGATCGAATTGGATAAAGAAAAATTGAATGCGCTCATTTCTCGATACAATCGGGGTTTCATCGGGCAGAAATCCGGAGATTATATGGAGAGGACGGGTCTGGACAATTTAGTCGAAGAGACGACCTACGGAATTGTAGGAGCTCGTTTCGGCATGGAGTCCGTCGGAAAGCCATCTCCTAAACCTAAACAACCACCTGTTTCAGAGAAGCCCCCAGTCAAGCCAAACTATAAGGATGGTCCAGGTGTAAACAAACCGATTGATGAGTTCGATGATACGTCGATTTATAATGGGGCAAATTCGAGTAGAACAACGAATCCTAGTAAACCAGTTGAGGGGATGGGTAATCCTTCATCAAACTTTGCTAACAGAGAACTTCTTGAGGGGCACTATGAGAAGCATGGTGGAGAATTTAAAGGTTCGTATAAAAATGCTGATGAGTACCTTCAAGGGGCAAATGATGTAATGAACGGTGGCACTAAAGTTCAATACGAATATAAGTTAAAGAATGGGACGGTTGAAACAAGGACTGGTTATGTTAAATTTATGGGTAACACTCAGAAAGGCGAAGCTAAATTTGAATTTGTTGGTACAAATACTAATGGAGATATAACAACCTATCATGTAAAACGTGGAGAAGATTTATGGAAATTGTTAAATGGCAACAAGCATGATAAAACTATTAACCCGTTCGAGTAAAAGAGGAGGGATTCCCATTCAGTACACGGCAAAAGTTATTAACATGAGCCCCATAATTGAAGAAGAGGTTACGCTCGAAATTAACGGAATTCAAATTATTGCCTTCGCAAATGAATGCCCGTTTGAACTCATTGTTGGAGAGGTCTATCAGATTGAACTCGATGTGACCATACTTGATGAATTTATTATTAAGCAAGTGAACTTGGAAGAGTACAATATTCATCAGCAGAACAATAGTTTCGCTTACACCTTACAAGGAAAACTAGATATTGATGAAGGGACTTTAGAAGTAGGTAGTATAACTTTTGAAATTGATAGTGAGTTCCTGATGGATTATGGTTATCTGCATGAACAATATGTACAAATAGGGGTAGACCGATTAACCGTCGATTTTTTGAATAACTAAATGTATGAACCTTGATTGGCTTAATGCCTTTCAAGGTTTCTTTTTTATGGGAGGATACCCATTGCCGAATGAATCCATCATTCAACCAATAACACATCTAATCCATGTAATACCCGTATAAATATTTCTCCATTTTGTTGTACGCACAATAATGCTTGAATTTTATAACCTAAATAACGCTATTCCGTTACTTTGAGCAGGTTGATTATGGTCAGATACCACCATGACTGACCTGCTTTTTGTTATCTTCGTTTTCTGGCGTTTTTTCAAATCTACTCGCAATTGTAGAATACGCCGCCCCGATAGAAAAGCTGTCTAAACCATCGCACCTTCTTTAATGGATAGATCGACTATTAATATTGTCAGGACTTATCTGTAATTGCCCGCAACAATCTGGCTATTTGCCGCGATAGTTACTGTGCAAGTCAATAAATCTGGTGACGATCAGTTAACATAGAACAGTAAGGATGACGATTCGGGCAATCGGGTTTTCTGCCACCTAAAAAACTCTTTCAGAGAGGACGTAGTTCCAATGCCAGAGAGTATTCAAGAAAGATTGATTGAATGGGCGGTAGATATGGAATGGCATAACTTTAACGGTCAATTCCAACGAAATCACTACTATATTCCATATCCTCATATGCTTCGAAAGTGCTACGGCTTAAGCATGAATGAGCGGGGTGTATTGCTTGATATTATCAGTCATTTAGGGTGGATTTCGTTTTGTAGACATGAATGGAAAACTTCATATTGGAAGAGGGCATTCCTTTCTAGCTAATGGAGAGTCAGTTCAAGCGGCAGGAAAGCTTAAGCTCAATGGTCAGGGGCAGGTTCGAAGCATATCTAACTTATCTGGTCACTATACTCCTTCAGTAGAGCAAGCTAAGTTATTTCCTCAAGTTCTTGAGCAAGCAGGAGTAAAAACTAAAAATGCTTGGCTCGATATTTACACCATAGAAACAACCCCTTCGGGTTATGTTAACACCAATGAACTAGTTAAGGTCTCAAGTACCCAGATAAAGTAGGTGAATAACGTGGAAGAAATGAAACAGATGGATAAAGAAATATTCAGAGAGAACTTACAAAAAACTATTGAGGAAATTTCAGAAAAGAAAGGGCTGAGATTTACTGACAGTAAATTTGTTATTGAGCCAGTGAGGGAAAGAGACAAGCCCCTGAACGGTGCAGATGAAATGATGAGGTTAAACATTTTAAGTGAAGAAAACATTGGAAATAAACATTTTTCATTGGATCATGCTGTAAGTATACTTTGTGGATTACAGCCATTAGTACCTATATGGATAGACGTTCATTTCCTTGATATGAATGAAAATACTGCTATTTTTAAGTTGAGATGTAGTCTTAGGTTTAGAAAACCGACCTTATTAAGAAATGCAGAGACTGGACATGCACCTTTTAAGGCAATGGTCTAAACAACGGTCAGGGTTTTTCTTTTTGGTGGGGGTGGGTGACGAATGAACCCTACATTCAACCAATAACACATATAACCCATGGAATACCCGTCTAAAGATTTCTCCATTTCGGTTGTACGCCTATCAAACGCTTTAGATTCATAACCTAAATAACGCTATTCCTTTACATCAAACAGGTTGATTATGGTTAGATACCACCATAAAAGACCTGTTTTTTGTTATCTTCGTTTTCTTGCGGTTTTTTTAAATCATCGCAACTGTAGAATACCCTACAGCGATAGGGAAGAAGAGAAGGTAATATATCGCATCTTCTAGGATGGATAGAGCGACCGACCATTAATATTGTCAGTGTCAGGACATATCTCAAAATTGTCCGCAACGAATGTAATACTTGCCGCGGTGGATGGTTATAGTAAATGAACAATCTGGTGACGACCAGTTGAATCCTTATCTGTCTATGTCAGTGCGCAGAGGAACATGGTTTAAGGGTAGAGTGTTGGTTCAAATATGGTGTTCACCCCAAAATTAGTAGATCTTATTTAGAAGAGAAAGGCGTTATAGTAAAAACAGGTATGGGGGATTGATGTGGGGAAATATATTTCAATTAGAGGTTGGTTTGAATGTGAAGAACACGATGTTAGTAATGTTAAAGAAATATGTATGGATTTTACCGAAAATTATAAAGATACTGAATTAATTATAACACACGTAAATTGTATCAATCAGGGTGGGCTTTCCCTGAAAACCAAGTGAATTGGACTACGTATATCTTTTATGGAGCAGATATAAGGGAATATCACTTAGATTTTATTAAGGAACAAATTTCGAAAATAGCAGCAATTTCAGAAATAACGGGATATTTTTTGGTGGATGACCATGAAGGTGAAAAAAAATTATGTTGGCAAGTATTTGATGGACATTTTCTAGAAACGGAGCAAGTAAACATACTGTTTAATAACTAGATTTGTTTTTATGTACGTGTTTACAACCCCAACAAAAAGATCATACAGTACAACCAACAAACAAACCAAACACTTAATAATTCAAACTCTTGATAAACTTTCAAAAGCTCTTTCTAACCAACGTTGGAATAGAAATGGGATCGAAGTGTGTGTTGACAGGATTAAGGAGGCGGTGTATAGTCTCTTTATTGAAACTTAGAACTCTAACAGTTAGCACTATCAGAAAGGGAGGACGGCCATGAGGGGCAGAGAGGGGACGACTTTTTCGAACTTGTTTCAGATGATCGGCCTCAAGCTCAAGCGAAAAGCCGATGAGAGCATTCAAGAGCTGGGACTGAACGCCCAGCAGGGGCGGATGATCAGCTACATCGCACAGCATCAGGATAAAGGTTTGATCCAGAAGGATCTCGCCCAAGCATTCCAGCGCCGGGAGGCCAGCATCACGAGCATGCTGCAAGGCCTGGAGAAAAAAGGATACGTCGAGCGCAAAATTCCCGCCGATAACGAGCGTCAAAAAAATATCTATGTGCTGCCCAAGGGGGAAGAGCTGATCGACGCTTTCGAGGGAGCTTTTGCGAATGTCGAGAATGAAATCATTCAGGCTCTGTCGGCAGAAGAACAAGAGACGTTATTGAAGTTGCTGAGCAAGATCAATCAGCGATTAGGATAGGAATCAGTTTTTGCAGCGGCAAAGGGCTGCTGCCGGACTAAAACTTAGAATCCTAACAGTGAAAAACCTACACTTATATATAAACTTAGAATTCTAACGATGTAACTATTAACTTATATCCATAATCTTAGAATTCGAATAGTTAGAAACCAATAATTAAATGGAGGAAAGAAACATGAAAGAAGCACCATCCAACACGTACTATTTGGAGGAAGCGCCGATCCGCAAAGCCATTGCGCATTTGTCGATCCCGATGATGCTTGGCATGTCGGCGGGAACGATCTACAACATTATCAACGCCTTTTTTATCGGATTGGTTCACGATACGGCGATGCTCAGCGCCATTACGCTGGGACTGCCGATTTTTACGGTCTTGATGGCGATCGGAAATATTTTCGGCGTTGGCGGAGGGACGTTCATCACCCGTCTCGTGGCTAAAGGTGAAGGAGAGAAGGCGAAGCGTGTCACAGGGTATTCCTTTTATGGAAGCTTGGTTGCCGGAATCATTATCGCGCTGGCCGCTTGTTTTGCGGTGAACCCGATCGTTCATCTGCTCGGCGCCGATGCGGCGACGTTGGCTTACACGAAGCAGTACACACTTACCTTGTTCATCGGCGGTTTCGCCATCATCTGGAATTTCTGCCTGGAGCAGATCGTGCGCTCGGAAGGCGCATCCCGGGAGTCCATGTACGGCATGCTTGTCAGCATCGTTCTTAGCATCGTGTTCGACATTTTGTTTATTTTGGTGCTCGACTGGCATGTCTTCGGCGCCGCGCTGTCGATGGTATTGGCGAACATCGGATCCACCGCTTATTATGTCTGGTATTTGGAAAAACGAAGCGAGAACTTGAAAGGTCTTATGCATCATGCTGCGATTGGGGCGAAGGATCAGCTGGAAGTGTACAAAATCGGCGTTTCGGAATTGATTCAAACCTCTTTTTTGATCGTGACGACGCTGCTGCTGAACAACTATTCGATGGAATACGGGGAGCATGTGGTCGCGAGCTTCGGCATCGCGTTGCGCATCGTTCAACTGCCGGAATTCTTGACGATGGGATTATTCCTCGGCATTATTCCTTTGATCGCGTACAATTTCTCGAACCGCAATATCGCGCGCCTGAAAGGAGCCATCAAGCAAACGGCCGCGTACATCGGCGTCATCTCCGGCGTATTCATCGGCGTCGTACTGCTGCTGAGACATTCCGTCGTCCAACTGTTCAGCGATGACGCGTCCGTGCTGTCCGTCGGGGTGTATATTATGGGCGCCATGCTGATATCCGCGCTGTTCAACGGCTTTACCGGTTTGTTCACCGGGATTTTTCAGGCATCGGGCGAAGGCGTGCCGACCACGATCATGGCGGCGGTGCAGGGAGCGCTTTTCATTCCGGTCATTATCTTGCTTCATCATTTCTTCGACCTTCACGGCGTCATTTGGTCGATGACGATTACCGAAACCATTACGGCTGCGACAGGTTTGATCCTGTACATGGGATATGCGAAAAAAATAAACCGGCTTGAAACGGGGATCGCCGCATAACGCCGCGGGGAGCAACGTTATTGGAAGGGGCATATTGGATCATTAAATGCAAAACGGTAACTGTAAGCGGGGCGACATGATTTTGTCGGAAGCCATATAATAACCAAAAAGGGGAAGTCCAAGGTCGCGAATGCGCCTCGGCTTCCCTTTTTGCTTTACGATTTACTGGATCAAATGGCTTTTAGGCGGACGCCCCCGCCTCTTCTGGCGGACGCCCCAGCTATTCGCGATTTTACTTCTCGCAGGGCATTTGATCGCAATGCCGATTTAAACGCCCGAGTAGGCCATAAACCCTCCGTCCACGGGAATGACGGTTCCCGTAACGAAGCCGGATACGGAATCATCGACCAGCCAGAGCATGGTGCCCAGCAGATCCTCCGGCACGCCAAAACGACGCATCGGGGTGTGGGTGATGATTTTATGCGACCGTTCGGTAAGGGACCCGTCGGGGTTGGTGAGCAACGCACGGTTTTGTTCCGTCAGGAAAAATCCCGGAGCCATCGCGTTGACGCGGATGCCCGTTTCAGCAAAATGCACGGCGAGCCACTGCGTAAAATTGTTGATCGCCGCTTTGGCCGCGCTGTAGGCGGGAACCTTCGTCATCGGGCTGACGGAGCTCATGGAAGAAATGTTCAGCACGGTAGCTCCCGGGCGTCCCGCCATATGTTTGGCGAAAATTTGCGTAGGGAGGAAGGTGCCGATAAAGTTCAAATCCATTACGTTCCGGAAGCCCTGTACGCTGACATCGAAAAAAGACGTGATATCCGGCAGCGCTTCGTCGCCGGCATGGTAAATCTCATTCGTCGTGTTGGCGCTTGGATGGTTCCCGCCTGCCCCGTTGATGAGAATATCGCAGCCGCCAAAGCGCTCGCGGACTTCTTTTTCGGCTGCTTCCACGCTGTCCTTGTCGGTCACGTCGCAGCCGATCGCGGCGGCCGTGCCCCCTGCGGCGCGGATTTCTTCGGCAACAGCCTCTCCTTTAGAAGCGGTCCGGTTCAGAATCGCGACCTGGGCTCCTTGCCGGCCAAGCTCCAAAGCCATCGCCCGGCATAAGACGCCCGATCCGCCGGTGATGACGACCGTTTTGCCTTTTAGCGCAGGGTGGATGGGCAGAACATTCGCATTTGCACTCATACGGCTCCCTCTTTTCTGTGAATAGGTTCGACCCGCTCCAGGGCATCCCACAATCCCCACAAATACATAATGCCAAGCGCGCGGTCATACAGGCCGTAACCCGGTCTGCATTCTTCATCCCAAAGGTGGCGGCCGTGATCGGGTCTTGCATACCCGGTAAATCCATGGTCATGATACGCTTTGACGATCCCGGCAATATCGACGGTTCCGTCCTGGGTCCGGTGCGAAGTCTCGATGAAATCGCCGTTGTCGTACACGCGGACGTTGCGGATATGGGCGAACGGAATCCGTTCATGGAACTCGTGAATCATCCCGATGATGTCGTTTTCGGGATTGGCACCGAACGAACCGCTGCAGAGCGTAATGCCGTTGGAAGGGCTGTCGACGATGCCGAGCAACCGCCGCAGGCTTTCCTGTCCGGTAATGATGCGCGGCAGACCAAAAATCGGCCAAGGCGGATCATCCGGATGGATGGCCATTTGGATGCCGCAGCGTTCGGCCACGGGAACGACGGCTTTCAGGAAATAGGCGAGATGCTCCCATAAATCCTCGGCGGACACGCCTTTATAGGCCTCGAACAGGCTCGTCAAATGCGCCAGCCGCTCCGGCTCCCAGCCCGGCATCGTCAAGGTGCTGTTCCGGTTGATGTCTTCGACTAACTTAAACGGATCGATGCCGTCGATGCGGGATTTTTCGAAAAAGAGCGCGGTGGAGCCGTCATCCATTTTTTTATGCAGCTCGGTACGGGCCCAGTCGAAAACCGGCATAAAATTGTAGCAGATCACTTTGACGCCGACCTTGGCCAGCTTTTCGATCGTGGCGATATAGTTTTGAATGTACCGGTCGCGGGTCGGACGGCCCAGCTTGATATCTTCGTGAACGTTGACGCTTTCAACCACGTCGAGATGGAGGCCGTATTTGGCCGCCTGGCCGCGGACCTCCAGTATTTTTTCCATGGGCCATTCTTCTCCGGCCGGGACGTCATGCAGCGCCCATACGATCCCTTCCACGCCGGGGATTTGTTTGATGTGGCTCAGCGAAACGGTGTCGTTTCCCTCGCCGAACCACCGGAATACCATGCGCATATCTGCACCGCCTTTTCACGTAATGAATCGGGACGTTTCCGCAGCTCGAAAGCCGCAATGGTCCGGTCACCGGGCATGCGTTGTTGTCACAGCAATGGGGTTAAACGCTTTCATTTGAAATAATCGGGATAACGCTCTTTGAGCACGGGGAGGTTCGCGATACTGAGACGCATATGCTCCAACATGATCCGCTCGGCTTGATCCGCACGCTGCTCCTTGATCGCAAGAAACATTTCCCGGTGCTGCTCATAAAGAATCTCCCAATGCGGGTCGGTCCACAACCAAAGGATGCGGCTTCGGTTAAAATGGGCATTCATTTGCTGAATGACGTCCCACGTTCCGTTTTTGCGGCAGCCGGCAAACAGGATCCGGTGGAAGGTTTCGTCCAGCTCGAACATTTTTTTGCTGTCCTGCTGGCGAATGGCCTCCTGCTGCTGCGTCAGATTGTTGTCCAGCTCGATAAGCCGATCCTTCGGGAAATCCTCGCATGCGAGCCGAACGACGGCTTTTTCCAGCTGCTCGCGCATGAAACGGGCTTCCTCGACAAGATCGGAGTCAATAAGCGACACCCGAGTGCCGCGTTGCGGCAGGACGAGAACCAAGCCTTCCTGCGCCAGCCGTACGAAGCTTTCGCGCACGGGAGTTCGGCTTACCTCGAAGGCCAGCGAGGTTTCCTTTTCGGATAAGGCGGTTCCGGGCGGGAGCTCCAGGCTGACGATTTGCTGTTTCAATTGCTGGTATACGATGCTGCCGGCCGATCCCGACGGCTGAAGCATACGATCATCCATAGGGCCACCTCCTATGTTCCATACTACCATACAAGTATGGCAGTTGGAACCGAAAGTTGTGGCAGAGAAATACGAAAATTGCATGAAGGTGTTCACGGATTGTTGGAAATTGGTATGAACGTAATCACAACGGGCACGGGGCGCTTTTTCTATACTGGGCTTATAACCGACAGGGGCAAGACCACCCCGCCAAGGGGAAAATCCAATGAATCGAGGTCCTTTCAAATGAGTTCATTTACGCTTCAAACGAAAGTGTCCGATATTGTGACGGCCATCCCGCAAGCGGCCGACGTGTTCCGTGCGCTGCGAATCGATTTTTGCTGCGGCGGCAAAATTCCTTTGGAGGAGGCGGCGAACAAACGTAAGCTGGATCCGGAAACGGTTCTCGAGAGCATTCGGGAATTGGAAACAAAGCTGGCGGAAAGCCGTGACAGCCGGCCAGGCGAGCTCACAGAACCTGAATTGATCGGATACATCCAATCCAAACATCACGCCTTTCTGCGCGAGGAACTTCCGGCAATGACGCCGTACGTGACAAAACTTGCCCGGGTTCATGGCGACCGCCATCCCGAGCTGCTGCGGGTTCAGGAATTGTTCGCTGAACTGAAAGAGGAGCTGCTCTCGCATACCGAAGACGAGGATCGGAACGTATTTCCGCTTGTACTGAAATTTGCAGAGCAGCCGGGCCCCGAAGTATTCGAGAAGCTGAAGCCGCATGTGGACGAGCTGGAACAAGAGCATGAGCAAGCCGGCAGCCTGCTGAAGGAGCTAAGGGAAATTACGGGCGATTTCCTGCCTCCCGCGGACGCCTGCGGAACATACAGACTGGTTTACCAGCGGCTTGCGGCGCTTGAAAAGGCTACCTTCGAACATATTCACCTTGAAAACAACGTGTTATTTGATCGGATACGTGCTGCGGTGTAATGATCTTTTAGACCCTTCTTCACAATGTGAAGAGGGGATTTTTTTTGGTAAGCGCATGAAAAAAGTCATATAAAGGCGAACCGTTGAGCGACCCGAGGGAATTTCGACGGGGAAATAGGAGTTTCCCTAATAGGAACCGCAAAAGGCGGCCCGCATAATGAAAGTATCCGAATGGACGACATATTGATTCCCCGATCATTGTCATTCATGCATAAGGAGTGAGCTTCCTATGAAGCGTAAACAGGGATTGAGATTTTTTAAACGATTGGAAAGCTACTCGGACAATTGGTCCGTTCTCGAGGAAAAAAGCCGGGATTGGGAGGATATGTACCGCGGCCGCTGGTCGCATGACAAGGTCGTGCGGACGACGCATGGCGTGAACTGCACCGGTTCGTGCAGCTGGAAGGTGTTCGTGAAAAACGGCATCATCACCTGGGAGAACCAGCAGATCGATTATCCTTCCTGCGGCCCGGACATGCCGGAATTCGAGCCGCGCGGATGCCCACGGGGCGCGTCGTTTTCATGGTACGAATACAGCCCGCTGCGGGTGAAGTATCCATATATTCGCGGCAAGCTGTGGCGCTTGTGGAATCAGGCTTTGCAGGAGCATGGCGACGACCCGGTCGCCGCTTGGGCCAGCATCGCGGAAGACCCGCAGAAGTCCAAAAGCTATAAGCAAGCGCGCGGAAAAGGCGGCCATGTTCGCGTATCCTGGCAGGATGCCACGAGGCTGATCTCCGCGCAATTAATATATACGATACGCAAATACGGCCCCGACCGGATTGCCGGTTTCACGCCGATCCCGGCGATGTCGATGATCTCTTACGCGTCGGGGGCGAGATTCATCTCCCTGCTTGGAGGCGAGATGCTGAGCTTCTATGACTGGTATGCGGACCTGCCGCCCGCTTCTCCGCAAATTTGGGGCGAGCAAACGGACGTGCCGGAATCGAGCGACTGGTACAACGCCGGGTACTTGATCATGTGGGGCTCGAACGTGCCGTTAACGCGGACGC
This sequence comes from Paenibacillus sp. USDA918EY, assembly GCF_009870825.1. Classification (GTDB taxonomy): domain Bacteria; phylum Bacillota; class Bacilli; order Paenibacillales; family Paenibacillaceae; genus Paenibacillus_AQ; species Paenibacillus_AQ albilobatus. The sequence continues at coordinate 33,188 of NZ_WTWY01000014.1, forward strand.
CGGATGCCCATTTTATGACCGAAGTACGCTACAAAGGCACCAAGGTCGTGTCGGTAGCGCCGGACTATGCGGAAAACGTGAAGTTCGCCGACCATTGGCTTGCCCCGAATCCGGGCACGGATGCGGCCGTCGCGCAGGCCATGACCCATGTCATTTTAAAAGAGTTTTATGAAGAGCGGCAGGAGCCGATGTTCCTGAACTACGCGAAACAATATACGGATATGCCGTTCCTTCTCCTGCTCGATGAATACGAGGGAGGATATAAGGCGGGCCGGTTCCTGCGGGCAAGCGATTTGGGCGATGAGTCCCAACACGCCGAATGGAAGCCGGTGATCATCGACGAAACGACGGGAGAGATCATCGTTCCGAACGGTACGATGGGCCAGCGCTGGGAACAGGACAAAAAGTGGAATCTGAAGCTTGAACGCGAGGACGGTTCCGTCATTTCTCCGGCCTTGTCCGTTGCAGAACAGGGAGCACAGCCGCAAACGATCTATTTTCCGTATTTCGACAACAACGCCAACGGCACGTTCGAGCGCCGAATTCCAGCGAAAACGATCCGGCTCGCCGATGGCAGCGAACGCTTGGCCGTGACGGTGTACGATCTCATGCTGAGCCAATACGGGATCGACCGGGCGGGAAGCGGCATGGAAGGTGCAGGCTCAGGCTACGACGATGCAAATTCGTTCTACACGCCTGCCTGGCAGGAAAAGGTCACCGGCGTCAAAGCCTCGGTCCTGATCCAGATTGCCCGCGAGTTTGCGCAAAATGCCCTCGATACGGGCGGACGCTCCATGATCATCATGGGAGCGGGAATCAATCACTGGTTCAACAGCGACACGATCTACCGCGCGATCTTGAACCTCGTCATTTTGACGGCTTCGCAGGGCGTAAACGGTGGGGGCTGGGCCCATTATGTAGGTCAGGAAAAATGCCGGCCGATTGAGGGATGGTCCACGGTCGCCTTCGCCAAGGATTGGCAGGGGCCGCCGCGCCAGCAAAACGCGACCTCGTTTTTCTACTTCGCCACTGACCAATGGAAATACGAGGAGATGGGTGCAGACTCCCTGAAATCGCCTACGGGCGGGGATGTCCGTTACCGGCATCCGGCGGATTATAACGTTTTGGCAGCAAGACTCGGCTGGCTGCCGTCCTACCCGCAGTTTAACAAAAGCAGTTTAACATTTGCGGAAGAAGCGGCGAAACAGGGGAAAACCGCCAACGAAGACATCGTGAAACATGCGATGGAGGAAATCGTTTCCGGCAAAACCAGATTTGCGGCGGAAGACCCCGACGCGCCTGAAAATTTCCCGCGTTCCTTGTTCGTGTGGCGTTCGAACCTGATTTCAAGCTCCGCCAAAGGGCAGGAGTATTTCATGAAACATCTGCTGGGAACGTCCGACGGCCTGCTTTCGGAGCCAAATGAGGACGAGAAGCCGGAAGAAATGGTTTGGCGCGAAAATACGGAGGGCAAGCTGGACCTGCTTGTGGCCCTCGATTTCCGGATGACCGCGACGCCGATGTATGCGGATGTGGTTCTGCCTGCAGCTACTTGGTACGAAAAAACCGATTTGTCGTCGACCGACATGCATCCTTTCGTCCATCCGTTTAATCCGGCGGTGGATCCGCTATGGGAATCACGCTCGGACTGGGATATTTACAGAACGATCGCGCAGACGTTTTCGAACATGGCTAAGACGTATCTGCCCGGCGTATACAAGGACTTGGTGAGCACTCCGCTCGCGCATGATTCCGTGAACGAAATCGCCCAGCCTTACGGCGAAGTGAAGGATTGGCGCAAAGGGGAAATCGAAGCCGTGCCGGGCAAAACGATGCCGAACCTGACCGTCGTCGAACGCGATTACACGCAAATTTACGATAAATTCATCACGCTCGGACCAAATCTCGCCTCGGGCAAAGTCGGGGCTCACGGCGTCAGCTTTTCGGTGGCGGAAGAATACGAAGAATTGAAACGTATAAACGGGACCTATGAGGATGATTCGATCAAAAGCGGGCTTCCGAAGCTCTATACTGCAAGAAACGCGGCGGATGTCATATTAAACATTTCTTCCGCCACGAACGGCAGAGTATCGCAGCGCGCTTGGGAATCTGCGGAAAAAGACACGGGCGTGCAGCTGAAGGACATTTCTGCGGACCGCGCGGCGGAGCGCATCACCTTCCAGAGCATTACATCCCAGCCGCGGGAAGTCATTCCGACGCCGGTGTTCAGCGGTTCCAACAAAATGGGGAGAAGATACTCGCCGTTTACGACGAATATCGAACGCCTCGTGCCGTTCCGGACGCTGACTGGAAGACAGCATTTTTACATCGATCATGAATTTTTCCTGCAGTTTGGCGAAGCGCTGCCCGTCTACAAACCGACCCTTCCGCCGATGGTGTTCGGACCGCGCGACAAACAGATTGCCGGAGGAAAAGACACGCTTGTGCTCCGCTATCTGACGCCGCATGGCAAATGGAACATCCACAGCACGTACCAGGATAACCTGCATATGCTGACGCTTTTCCGGGGCGGACCGACGGTGTGGCTGAACGACGAAGATGCGGAGGCAAACGGCATTAACGATAACGACTGGCTGGAGGTATACAACCGCAATGGCGTCGTGACGGCCCGTGCCGTAGTCAGCCACCGGATGCCAAAGGGAACGATGTACATGTACCATGCCCAGGATTAAACATATCAACGTCCCCGGCTCCGAGATCACGAAGGAACGCGGCGGCAGCCATAACGCACCGACCCGGATTCACGTGAAGCCGACGCAGATGGTCGGCGGATATGCCCAACTCAGCTATGGATTCAACTACTACGGACCGATCGGCAATCAGCGGGATGTGTACGTGGCTGTCCGCAAAATGAAAGAGGTGGATTGGCTTGAAAATTAAAGCGCAAGTCGCCATGGTGATGAATCTGGACAAATGCATCGGCTGCCATACATGCAGCGTGACCTGCAAAAGTACCTGGACGAACCGGCCCGGAGCCGAATATATGTGGTTCAACAACGTCGAAACGAAACCCGGCGTCGGGTATCCGGTCCAGTGGGAGGATCAGGAGAAATACAAGGGGGGCTGGACGCTCCATAAAGGGAAGCTGCAGCTGAAATCCGGCAGCAAGTTGTCCAAAATCGCGCTCGGCAAAATATTTTACAATCCCGACATGCCGGAGATGAAAGACTACTACGAGCCATGGACTTATAACTATGAGCATCTGACCAATGCTGGAGAGAAGAAGCATCAGCCGGTGGCCCGTCCGAAATCGGCCGTCACCGGAGAAACGATGGACCTGAAATGGGGTCCGAACTGGGAGGACGATCTGGCAGGAGCGCATGTGACGGGTCCGAAGGATCCGAACATCGAAAAAATCGAAGAAGAGATCAAGTTCAACTTCGAGCAAGCGTTTATGATGTATCTGCCTCGTCTGTGCGAGCATTGTCTGAATCCGAGCTGCGTGGCATCCTGCCCTTCGGGAGCGATGTATAAGCGGGATGAAGACGGAATCGTGCTGGTGGATCAGGAAGCCTGCCGCGGTTGGCGGTACTGCATGACCGGCTGCCCTTACAAAAAGGTCTATTTTAACTGGAAAACGAACAAAGCCGAAAAATGCACCTTCTGTTTCCCGCGGATCGAAGCGGGGCTGCCGACCGTCTGCTCGGAAACCTGCACCGGCCGCATCCGGTATTTGGGCGTTCTGCTCTACGATGCGGACCGGGTGCAGGAAGCAGCTTCTACGCCTGATGAAAAGGACCTGTACCAGGCGCAGTGCGATTTGTTCCTGAATCCGCATGATCCTGCCGTCATCGAGCAGGCGCGGAAGGACGGCATCACGGAAGAATGGATCGAAGCTGCCCAGAACTCGCCTGTCTACAAGCTGGCCATGGAATACAAGCTGGCTTTCCCGCTTCATCCGGAATACCGGACGCTGCCGATGGTATGGTATGTGCCGCCGCTGAGCCCGATCATGAACTATTTTGAAGGCAAGGATTCGATCGCGAACCCGGACATGATTTTCCCGGCGATCGAGGAGATGCGCACGCCGATCCAGTACCTCGCCAATCTGCTGACGGCGGGCGACGCCGAGACGGTGAAGGAAGCCCTGCAAAAGATGGCGATGATGCGTTCCTACATGCGCGCGCAGTCGTCCGGCGCCGAATTTGACGAAGCGCGGCTTGCGCGAGTGGGTCTGACAGCTTCCCAGATCAAACAGATGTACCGTCTGCTGGCAATCGCTAAATATGAAGACCGGTTTGTCATACCAACCTCGCATAAGGAAAGCCATATGGATGTATATCGCTCTCAAGGACTGGAAGGTTTCGGTGCGGCATGTAGCGGGTGCGGCCCGGCAAGCCCGCAGGGCAAAACCGGCAAAGAACTGTACGAGGAGAATTTCTATGGGGGGATCTGGCGTGATTGATATCGAAAAGCTGCACGAATATAAAGATGCGTTCGGATTTTTCGCCCGGTTGCTCACCTATCCGGAGAAGCTGGATTTCCATCCTTTAGTATTAGAGGAGTCGGTCGACTATTCCCATCCGGCATATGCCTCGGTTCTTACCTTCTGGAATATGATGCACGAGTACAGCATGGAGAGCATCGAGGAGATGTATGTTCAAACATTCGATTTTCAAAAGCAAACGACGCTCTATATGACCTACGCGAAATTCGGCGACGGGAAGGAACGCGGGAAGATGCTGGTCGGGCTGAAAGAGACTTATCAGCGGTTTGGCCTTGACATTAATAGTTCCGAGTTGTCGGATTACCTGCCGCTGATGTGCGAATTTCTGTCTGCGGCCGATTGGAGGGGGCATGAAAAAGAAGCTGCGGAGAGCCTTGAGCTGGTGATCGCCGTGATGGAGGACGGGACGTATCATCTTCTGAAAGCTTTGAAAAAGCTCGAAAGCCCTTATTCCCATCTGATCCAAGCTCTGCGCGATACGTTAAAAGCATGCATCATTCAGGAGGCTGCCGAATCATGAATATGATGGATCAGTTTCTGTGGGTTATTTTCCCTTATATGTGCGTGATGATCTTTATTGTCGGTCACATCTACCGCTACCGTACGGACCAATTCAACTGGACGGCTAAATCGAGCGAATTCATCGAGAAAAAACATCTGAAGCTTGGAAGCCTGATGTTCCATCTGGGGATCATTCCCGTCATTGGCGGCCATATCGCCGGCCTGGGCATTCCCCAGTCGTGGATGGAGGCTGCGGGGATCGATGATCATCTGTATCATATCGGCGCGGTGTATGTCGGCGGGGCGTTCGGCGTGTTGACGTTGGCAGGGATGCTGCTCCTGACGGCGCGGAGGTTTACGATCAAAAACGTGCGCCGGCTCAGCTCGGCCTCGGATTTGATTGTCAATGCGCTGCTGTTATTCATCGTGTTTATGGGCATGTACAGCACGCTGGTTACCAATTGGGCGCAGCCGGATTTCAACTATCGGGAGAGCATATCGGTTTGGTTCAGGGATTTGCTCATCCTGCGCCCCGACGCCTCGCTGATGCGTGACGTTCCGCTTAGTTTTCAAATACACATTTTAGCGGGCTTTTGCATCTTCGCTTTGTGGCCGTTTACCCGGCTTGTCCATGTGTGGAGCGTTCCTTTGAATTATTTGGGCAGAAGGTATATCCTGTATAGAAGGCACCGCAAATTAGATTCGTAGACGAGAGAAGGCCATGCAGCCTTCTTTTCTACGTCAGGGGAGTAATGATTATGAAGAATCAGCCGATCTTTCATTATCAGAAGGAAATCGACAGGCTTCGGGACCGGTTCCAATTCGATTTCGTGTCGTTGGCTTTGGTACAGTCGGCTGAGGACCGGTTCGTATTAACCTGGCAGTATGCATCGGGAAATTTAAACGAGCGCTATAAGCGGATCGTGCTTCATTCCGGGAAGGGGATAGCGGGGATCGTATTCAAAACCGGAAAACCGATGCTCATCTCCAATGTAACGACGGACCTGAACGCACGGGATCTGTTTAATTATCCCATCATCGTCGCCGAGCGATTGAAAAGCCTTGGAGCGGTTCCGTTGTGGGAAGGAAAACGCGTCATCGGCGTGCTGCTTGCAGGGTACCGCGCGGAAAATCGGCTGGACGCAGCTTCGTTCGAGCATTTCCAACAAGAGCTCGGAGCGGAGTTCGGAGCTTTTTGCGTGAAGGAGGGGGTACATCCGTGATTCAAATGACGGAGGAGCATTTATACGATCTGCTGAAGAAGATGTATCTGAACAGCATGGAGGCCATCTTTTTTATCAATGAGGCGGGAAACGTCATCGCCATGAACCCTGCGGCGGAAAACATCCTGGACGTCGACGTGATCCAGCGGATGCGGTCGGGCGTGGACGAATCTTTTTGCCAGACCTGCAAAGGGTATACGGATGAAAAGGATCTCATCTCCTGCTCCAAATGTTATCTGGATTACCCTCAAGGGGAATTTTCCTCGTTCCAAGTGTATCTGAAAACCCGGGGCGAAGGGATCGTTCCTTATGCCGCCAGTTATCATACGATCGACGAGTCCCGCGGGATTCGGGTGCTGATGCTGCTCGACCTGACGAAACAGCAGCGCACGCAGGAAATGCTGCAGCGCATGAATATGCTGAAATATGTCATCAAAGCCCAGGAAGACGAGCGGAAACGAATTTCGCGCGAGCTGCATGACAGCGTTGCCCAAGAGCTGCTTAGTTCGCTAGTCGACCTGCGCGTATTAAAATATATGGACGTCGGGGAAGATGCGCTTAATAAACTACGGCAGACCGAGGCGTCGCTGACCCGTTTGCTCGACGACATCCGGCATTTATCGGTCGAGCTTCGCCCCTCTTCTTTGGACGATTTAGGGCTGGAGGCCGCTTTTCGTTCGCATTTCAAATGGATCGAAAAAAATTACGGCATGCTCGTCCAATTTTCCGCCGAGTTGGCCGCCGCAAGGTACGGCAGCGAAATCGAAACCGTCGTGTATCGCATTTGCCAGGAGGCGGTGCTGAACGCCCTGAAATATTCGGGCATGGATGAGGTCCATGTGCGGTTATGCGAGGAACAGGGCCATCTATTGCTGACGGTACGCGATGAAGGGGTCGGGTTCAACTTAAACGCCGGCGAAGCCAAGGGAACCGGTCTCGGACTTTACGGCATGCGTGAACGCGCCGACCTGGTAGGGGGGCAGTTCACGCTGCATTCGGCGCCCGGCGAGGGAACGACCGTTCAGCTTCGCATTCCAATAAGTTCTTTTGAGGCAGGGGGCGAATGAATGATGAAAATTGTGATCGCGGATGATCACGCCGTCGTACGGAGCGGGTTTTCCATGATCCTGAATTACCAGCCGGATATGGAGGTTGTCGCGACGGCTGCCGACGGACTGGAGGCTTACGCCATGGTGGCGAAACACCGTCCGGATGTGCTCCTGATGGACTTAAGCATGCCTCCCGGCGAGAGCGGTCTTATCGCAACCGGCAAGATCAGCGGCGATTTTCCGGAAACGAAAATTTTAATATTAACGATGTACGATGATGACGACTACCTGTTCCATGTGCTTAAAAACGGCGCCTCAGGATATGTCCTTAAAAATGCGCCCGACGAAGAGCTGGTCTCCGCCATTCGCATGGTGCATAAAGGAGGGACCTACATCCATCCCCAGATGGCGACGGCTTTGGTGCGGGAGTTCATTAAAAAAGACAGCGAAAGCCCGGACAGCGATCCGTTCAACAGCCTGTCCAAACGCGAGATCGAGATTTTGCCGCTGATCGCCAAAGGTTACGGAAACAAGGAAATCGCGGAAAAGCTGTACGTTTCGGTCAAGACGGTGGAAGCGCATAAGGCGAAAATCATGGAGAAACTGAATTTGAAGAGCCGTCCGGAGCTGGTCGAATATGCGCTGAAGAAAAAGCTCCTCGATTTTTGAAGATGATAGAATGTATTCGTTTTTAGCGAAGCTGAACCATTCTATAATCACCAATCACCGCAACATGCGGCGGCCCATACCTGAATGAATCATCCGGTTTGGATCACCGATATAGGGAAGTTCCCAGGCAAGGATCAGGGAACTTCCCTATTACCTTTGTGAATCCTTGCACTTAAAATAAGGTGTGGGGATCAATAAAGTCAGCCGTTCAATACGTTTGGAAAAGGTGATTGACATGATCAAAAAAATGCAGCTCCCGCTGCAAACATTAAATCTGGTGCTGGGATTTATGGTATGGGTCATCATCTCCGCGCTTCTGCCGTTTATCCGCGAAGATATATCCATTCCGGCGGACAAGATCGCGATTCTGACGGCAATCCCGGTCGTTTTGGGTTCGGTTCTGCGGATTCCGCTGGGATATTACGCCAATGTGGTTGGCGCCAGGATCGTCTTTATTACAAGCTTTATTCTTCTATTAATTCCCGTATATTTAATTAGCGCCGCCTCCTCTTTTACCTCCCTGGTGATCGGAGGACTTTTCCTCGGAATCGGAGGGGCCGTATTTTCGGTTGGCGTCACCTCGCTGCCCAAATATTATTCCAAGGAGAAGCTGGGGTTGGTTAACGGCATTTACGGGATGGGGAATATCGGAACGGCCATCACCACATTTGCCGCCCCCGTCATCGCGACGCAGATCGGATGGAGCAGCACGGTCCGGCTGTATTTAATTCTGCTGCTTTTGTTCGCCGTACTGAACGTTTTTTTGGGCGACCGTAAGGAAGTAAAAGTGAAAACGCCCATCGTCGAACAAATCAAAGGGGTCTACAAAAATGAAAAGCTGTGGTTTTTCTCCCTGTTCTATTTCATTACCTTCGGCGCATTTGTAGCCTTTACAGTATATCTGCCCAACTTTCTCGTGTCGCATTTCGAACTCGCCAAGGTGGACGCGGGGATGCGGACGGCCGGATTTATCGTCGTCGCGACCTGTTTGCGTCCTGTCGGCGGCTGGCTTGCGGATAAATTCAAGCCGCTGTTCTTGCTCATGGCCGTTTTTGTCGGGCTGACGATCGCGGCGATCATCCTTGCGTTCTCGCCATCGATCGGCTTATATACGGTCGGCTGCCTGACCATTGCCGTTTGCGTCGGCTTGGGGAACGGCATTATTTTCAAGCTGGTGCCGCTTTACTTTAACAAACAGGCCGGCATCGTCAACGGGATCGTTTCCATGATGGGCGGCCTGGGTGGATTTTTCCCGCCGCTGATGCTCTCTTTCATTCATTCGGTGACGGGCCAATATTCCATCGGCTTCATGGCGCTTTCTCAGGTCGCTTTAGCCAGCCTTGTCATTGTGGTCTGGATGTATTATCAGGATAAATTGTCGGTATCCTCCGAGGTTTTTAACTCGACGGGCCAAGGCATTCTCGTGACGGACACCAAAGGGAAGATCCATGCCGTCAATCCCGCCTTTACGGAGCTTACCGGTTATACGGAGGAAGAAGTCATCGGCAAAAATCCAAATGTGCTTAAATCCGGCCGTCAATCCCGCGAGTTTTACGATCGCATGTGGTCCGAAATCAAGGCGCGGGGAAGCTGGCAGGGACAAATTTGGAACCGCCGGAAAAACGGCGAGGAATATTTAGAGCTATTAACCATTAACGCCGTAAAAGATGACGCGGGGGATGTCGTTCATTATGTAGGCACGTTCAGCGACATTACGGATCAGCCGCCTCACGGCCGCTTCCGGCCGGGGGACGATGCGTTACGGACGAGTTAGCCGCTGCCGGGGGAGATACGGACATTTATTTGGAGGGAGGCCGCTGCCATGGAGGCAAATAACATTCAAGATCGGCTCCTCAGGCCGATGCGGGATTTGCGCATTTCCGTGACGGACCGCTGCAATTTTCGCTGCACGTATTGCATGCCGAAGGATATCTTCGGGGACGATTATGCATTTATGCCGAAGGATATGCTGCTTTCCTGGGAAGAAATCACGCGCCTGGCCGGCCTTTTTGCCAAGCTTGGCGTGCATAAAATCCGGTTGACCGGCGGCGAGCCGCTCATGCGGCGCGGCCTTCCCGAACTGATCCGGATGCTGCAAGGCATTCATGGCATCGAAGACATCGGATGCACGACAAACGGACTTCTGCTTGGACAGCAGGCGCAAAGCTTGTACGATGCGGGGCTACGCCGCCTGAACGTCAGCCTGGACGCCCTGGACCCCGAGTTGTTCGGCGCCATGAACGGCCGCGGCATCAAGCCGGCTATCATTCTCCAAAATATCGAAGAGGCAAGGGAGATCGGATTTCAGGTCAAAGTCAATATGGTCGTGCAAAAGGGAGTGAACGATCGGGAGATCGTGCCGATGGCCGCATATTTCAAATCGAAGGGCATTACGCTCCGTTTTATCGAGTTTATGGACGTCGGCAACGAAAACGGATGGAACCTTAAGCAAGTGACGGCGAAGCGGGAAATATTCGATAGGCTCGGCGGATCGTCGGCGCTTGAACCCGTTACCCCCGATCATCCCGGCGAAGTGGCCCGGAGGTACAGCTATAAAGACGGGCAGGCCGAAGTCGGCTTCATTTCTTCCGTATCCGAAGCATTTTGCTCTAATTGCTCGAGAGTGCGGCTCTCTTCCGACGGGAAAATGTATGCATGTCTTTTTGCCTCCAGCGGCTTTGACATCCGCCGTTTGCTGCGCGGCTGCGCTTCGGATGAGGAACTGCTCGCAGCCATCATAAGCGTGTGGGAGAAGCGGGAGGACAGGTATTCCGAAGAACGGACGGAGCACATGGCCTCTAATCGGAAGAAGATCGGAATGTCCTATATCGGGGGATGACAGGTTATGGCGAAAAAGGTTCAACCGGTTATTCCGAGAGAGCATGGCGGCTGGGCGATGTTAAGCGTTCCTTTTGTTACCGGCATGTTTGCGGCCAAGCCCACTCTCCTTCATATTCCGCTGTTTTTGGCATGGCTGCTGCTGTACATGGCGTCGTATCCGCTGCTGCAATCGTTGAAAAAGGCAAAAAACCGCAGCATGTGGCTTTCTTGGGGAATCGGATATGCCGCTGCGGCCGCCGTTTTTCTTGTCCCGCTCTTGATATGGAATCCATGGCTGGCAGGGTTCGCTCCCGTGCAGATCGCCCTTGTTTTGGTGGCGGTTTGGCATGTCCGCCATAAGGCCGAGCGGGCGTTTGCAAACGATCTATGCGCCATATTGTTGTTTTGTACCGGCGGGGTGGCGGCTTACATGCTGGGAGGCGGAATCTGGGGCAGAGAGCTGCTGGAGGTCATGCTGTATAACGTTTTGTATTTTACGGGCACCGTATTTTTCGTAAAATCAGTATTCAGGGAACGAAAAAATAAACGCTGGACGATGTATTCGCATACGTATCACATCATCGCGCTTCTGCTGCCACTCTTCACCTTAAACCCGTGGATGTTCCTGCCCTTACTTTACCCTTTGGCCAAGACATTGATCTTTTCAGGCAAAACGGTAAAGCCGATGAAGGTCGGCATGATGGAGATCGCCGGATCCGTGCAATTTGTGGCGTTGTCATTGCTGTTATTGTCTTAAATGGAATAAAACTGCCCGAAGTTGAATAACCTCGGGCAGTTTTTTGCTTTTTGGATGCAGCGTTTTTAGGTCATCGGCTGTGTGATGATTTTGTCTACGATCCCGTATTCGAGCGCTTCCTCGGCGGTAAGGTAGAAGTCGCGGTCGGCGTCCTTGTATATTTTCTCCAGCGGCTGGCCGGTTTTTTCGGCGATGAAGCGGTTGATCCTTTCCCTTGTTTTGATGATGCGGCGGGCAGAAATATCGATGTCGCTGGCCTGCCCTTGCGCTCCTCCCAGCGGCTGGTGCAGCATAAATTCGCTGTTCGGCAGGGCGTACCGTTTGCCCTTGGCACCGCCCAGGAAGAGGTTGGCGCCCATCGAGGCGGCCATGCCCATACAGATCGTGCTGACCTGCGGCTTGATGTAATCCATCGTGTCGAGGATCGCGAAGCCGGATGTAACGGACCCTCCCGGACTGTTAATGTACAGCGAAATATCTTTCTCCGGATCGTCGGCGGCGAGGAAAAGCAGCTGGGCTATAATGCTGTTCGCCACCTGGTCGTTCACCTCGGAACCGAGGAAGATGATCCGGTCTTTCAGCAATCTCGAATAAATATCATACGAGCGTTCCCCGAGTCGGGATTGCTCTACGACATAAGGTATTGTGTTCATGCATGCAGCCTCCTTCGAATATAAAACTTCGTTTTGCCGAAAGGGCTACGCCGCGCGCAATTGCAGGGACATGGACAAATTGCCGGAAGAATGGGTGCGGCGCTGCGCGGGAGCCTGCGCGGTTTTCCGCAGCTGAACGGCCAGCCGCTGCAGCAGCTCGGGTTGTTCCATGCGGATCGAGACGAGCAGCTGCCGCTGGAACCAGTCCGCGTCGATGTTCTCCCATTCCTGGGCGGATGCCGGAGCTTCCGCAAGCTCCTCCCCGTTCAAATTGTGGCGCGCCCTATGCAGCAGCGATTTGACGGCCGTTTCGCTTGTTTCAAGGGAATCGGCGATATCGGACAACTTGTATTCGAAGACATCCTTCAGCACGAATGCGAGCAGCTGCTTTGGCGTCAAACGCTCCATCAGCGTCTCCAGCCCGCTCATCAGCAGCTCCGGCGGTTTTTCGGAGGACGGTTCCTCCTCGGACGGCCCGGCGGTTTCCCGCCCTTTTTTGCGCAGCTGGTCGATCCAATGATTGCGGGCGATCGTCGCCAGAAGCGGGAAGTTCGGCACGCGTTTGGCTGAAGGGTCCTTTTGGCAGAATCTTAGCGCCTTGAGCATGGAGTCATGGGCCAAATCCTCGGCGTCCCAAGAATTGCCGGTCATGCTTAGGCAGAAATATTTGAGTTTCGGGTATACTTCTTCCATTTCCTTGTGGATTAACATGTTAATCACTCTCCTTGAGAGGCCTCTATATATAAAACGTTTATGCGGGTGCAAAAGGATACGGGCACGCAAAAAAATTTTGCCGTCGCTTTTCTCCATTATACCCGGCCGTGCTCAAAAATCCCTCCCGGAATCGGGAGAATCCATCTTTTCCGAAGCGCCAGGGATATCACAACGGCTTTTGGTCCGTACATGCCATGCTAGGCCTACTTTGTGGGTTATTTTGGTGGACAGGGACATATGCTGATAAAGTAGGCAACCTCTTCATCAAGGAGGGATGGGCGAACATGAGAAGAAGGGCGAGATGGCGAAGCAGGGGCGTCAACAAACCGCGCAGCAGGCGCAAAGTATGGCTGATCGGCACATTGGTGTTTCTTATTCTTATTCTGCAGTTTTTTGCGTACGTGGAAAACCATATGAAACCCCCGATTATGCATTTGGCCAAAATCCGCATGAAGCAGATCGGGACCGACGCCATTAATGAAGCCGTAGCCTCCCAAGTTGCCAAAGGGGAGAACGCGGAGCAGCTGATCGACTGGAAAATGGACTCCTCCGGCAAAGTATCCGGATTTATGCTGAATTATGCCGAACATATGAAAATTACGTCGGAAACCTTTAAAGTCGTGCAGGATACGCTGCAAAACAAACATATGCTTTCCGAAAGCATCCCGCTCGGACAGGCGCTTGGCAGCCCGATTCTTGCTTCGTTCGGCCCGAACGTTCCGATCCGCGTCGAACCGCAAGGAGCCGTCAAAGTCGACTTGAATACAAGGGAAAAGGATGCTGGCATCAACATGGTGCTGGTCGAGGTCTACATACACGTGACCGTTGAGGTGGCGGTCGTCATTCCGTTCGACATGGAGCCCGAGGTCATCGATACGGAAATTCCCGTTTCCTACTTGATGGTCGTGGGAGACGTGCCGATGTATTACTACAACAGCCAGGGGCAGCCGGTCGGCGGCAGCGGCCCCAATGCCCCGAACATTGCGCTGCCCGGCATCACCGGGCAGGGAGCTTCGTCCGGCAAAAGCGGTTCCCCCGACCGGGGCGAAGGCGCGATTGCCGTTCCGGGAGCCGCAACCGGGAAAGGGAACGAAGAGGAGGAGCCGTCCGAAACCCATCAGGCCAAATAATGCGGAAACATGCATGGCAGAATCCAAGATCAAGCCGTTGGCTTGGCGCGCCTTCCACAGGCGCTTTTTTTATTTTAGCCGGATTCAATCCCGCTTTCAGGTTCGGTTAAGCATCGGCATCTATAATTCTAATAAAAGCCGAATTTTTATTGGCGAACACCGATTCCAACAGAAGGCGGAGAGGATCATGCAGCATTACGCAGGTCGTTTTATGAACACCGATTTTTCAGTAACCGTTACGGACGGCGCGGCCTCCGGCTGGAAGGAACAAATGCAGCGGTGGTTTGCGTACGTCGACCAAGAGTGGTCGAGATTCCGGGAAGATAACGAGCTGAGCCGCCTGAACCAAGCGCCGGAAGGTGTGGAAATCGGGCTGCCGCCGCCCCTCTACGACGTTTTAAAAATGGCGGAGGGTTACCGGAAGTTAACGGAGGGGAGATTTTCTCCTTTTTTAAAAAGAGCCATGGAGCATCAAGGGTACGACCGCCCGTTTCCGTTTTCCCATGCGGCCGATGCGCCGCCCTTTACGTTTCAGCTTGAAGAACATCCGATTCGTTTTTTCGAGGGTAACCTGGTTGAGAAACATACGTCAGAGCAGCTGGATTTGGGCGGCATCGCCAAAGGTTACGCCGTGCAAAGCGCCGCCGAATGGCTGAAGCGCCATGGCGCCGCATGCGGGATGGTGGACGGAGGAGGCGATATGACGTTGTGGTCGGACGGATCGAAGGAATGGAACATCGGAATTGCCGATCCTTGGAACGAGGCGGAAACGGTCGAGGTGTTGAGTCTGAAAAACAAAGCGGTCGCCACTTCAAGCCGTCTTTACCGCAGCTGGACGCTAGGCGGTCAAAAGAAGCATCATCTGCTGGACGGCCGCACGGGCCAAGTCATTGAATCGGGCATCGTTCAATCCACCGTCATGGCCCGGGACTGCGTCGAAGCGGAGGTTTGCGCCAAAATGTGCTTTCTCCTCGGCAGCGGGGAACGGGAGGAATGGTTTGCCGAACGTTTCCCCGACGTATATTACGTGCTGGTTATGGCGGATGGGACGGTCGTACGAAATAGAAGCAAGGAGAGTGCATCATGAAAGCGAACAAAAAGGCAAAATGGATTATTGGCGTCAGCGGCGTGGCATTTTCGGCTTTCGTATTAAGCCAATTCGGCACGGGCGAGCACAACGCCGCGGATGTGCAGAACAACTCACAGGTCGAGCAGCAGGAGACCAATCCTTCGTTCAACGGGTTCAATGAAGACCGGTTTACGGCGAGAGGCGAGCGGCCGTTTACCAATAGGCGCCAAACCGACGGAACGACAAGAAGGTCCTGATATGGATACGATACAACAACTATTCAGCACTTGGCATGTCATCCGTTGGATGGGGCTGCTCGCCTTTTTCTTTTTTACGATGTCGTTGGCTTTCGGCATGCTGGGCAGATTCAACCGATTCCGAAAAAACAAAGGGTTGTTTCAGCTGATTCACATTTCTTCGAGCTGGGCGGGAATCAACGCATGCCTGATCCATATGCTGATCCTGATTATCGATCATTACCGGCCTTACAAGGTTGCGGCAATTTTCGTCCCGTTCGTCTCGGGATATATGCGCGCCGCCTCCGCGCTTGGAATCATCGCCTTTTATCTGTTTCTCGTCGTTTTGTTTACGTCCGACGTGCTCATCGGCAAAATGAATCGTTCGATGTGGAAAACGGCGCATTTGCTGGTGTTTCCATCATGGCTGCTGATGCTGGGCCATGCGGTATGGATGGGCGCGGATACGTCCGCTTGGTGGGGCAAAACGCTGTATGGAACCGCGGTCGCCGTCATTTTAACGTTGTTCGTCTTTTACCTGAAGGAGCAGCGCCTGAACCGAAGACGACAGCCGGTCGTCATCAAGGCGGGGGGCGAACGATCGTTAAACGTGCCAAGCCGATTCCATGAATGAAAAAGGGACCTTCGTTTCAGGAGGTCCCTTTCCGTTTCTTCTGTATGGCTTTCCGCTCTTCGGTTTCCCAGTGCCGCAGCAAAGGATAAGGGTCGAATGACCATTCGGCCAATCCGCTGTCGCGGTAAATGCCGTAATGCAGATGCGGCGGGAATTTCCCCTGGGTACCAGGTTTGCCGTAGCCGGAGCTGCCGACCCAGCCGATCGTTTGGCCGGGAACGACGATATCGCCCTGGTTGAGTTTCTTCTCGAAACCTTGCAAATGCGCATAGTAATGGTAGCGGTTGTCCAGGTCGCGGATTCCGATCCGCCAGCCGCCAAACGGGTTCCAACCCTTCAGCTCCACGATGCCGTAGCAGGTGCTTCGTACCGGCGTGCCGTATGGGGCGAAAATGTCGGTTCCTTCATGGATGCGGTAACCGCCCCAGCTTCGCCGGGTGCCCCACGTATCCCGGTACGAATAGGAATCCGAAATCGGAAGCGGGAAGGCGTGGCCCGACAGGTCGAGGGTTTGAAATTTTTCGTACAGTTTGGAAAACTGAAGAATGCGCTGAACCGACCGGCTGTTATGGTAATATTCCCACAAAGCGATGCTGAAGTCGTCCTCGGATTGGCCGTGCCGGAGAAGATAGGAGGCCATGCTGTACAGCACGTCCATGTCGTTGTTCATGTCGGCAAGTCCATCCCCCGAACCGTCTTTGCCGTACCCGTTAAAAATGCCGATGGAATGCGGATTGCTGTCGTTCGGGTCGGGATTGAACAAGCCGGACCATACCGGCTCGTTCATGAAAATGCCGGTCAGCCGTTTCGGGTGGCTGCGGTCTTTCGGATGGGCTTTTGTCAGCGTATGCTCGTATTGGTCGATCGCGGCGATTCTGTACCATGGAATCCGGGTGGCGGAAGCGACCTTGTCGTAGAGTGCTTTTCGGGAAAAAAGAATTTCCTCCCTGCTCATTTTCTCCAAAGATTCGGCGGCCTTTGCAGGTTCCCGATCCGCGTCCCCCCATGCCGGTGAAACCGCGGCTCCGAAAACGATAGCTGCGCAAGCGGCGCAAATGAAGGAACGGCGGGCTTTTTTCAGCTTGAATTCAGAATTTCTCATCGTCAACCTCCTGCTGGCAGCGTTATCGACTTTTTCCGGCCGTTACGTACATAACCTTAGATTGGTACAAGAATAGTCATTTTATCCCGTATTAGAAATGGAAGTATTTTGGGGTATTTCATGATATAATATGGGGCGAGCAGCAGTAAAACCATGAAGCGAAAGAAGGTCAGATCATTGCCTAAACAAACCGTCAAGGAACCAAAGCCGGACTGGATTCGCATCAAACTGACAACCGGTGACAATTATCAGGAAATCAAGAGCATGATGCGCTCGAAGACACTACATACCGTGTGTGAAGAAGCGCGTTGCCCTAATATATACGAATGCTGGGCGAACCGCACGGCGACTTTTATGATTTTGGGCGATATTTGCACGCGGGCCTGCCGTTTTTGCGCGGTCAACACGGGAAAACCGACCGAGCTCGATCTGCAGGAGCCTGAGCGCGTTGCCGAAGCCGCCGAGAACATGGGGCTGAAGCATTGCGTTGTCACAAGCGTTGCGCGGGACGATCTTTCCGACGGAGGCGCGATGATTTTTGCTGAAACGATCAAGGCGATCCGCAAACGCCTGCCGCTGTGCAGCGTCGAGGTCCTCATTCCCGATTTCATGGGGAACTGGGACGCGCTGAAGGTTGTGATGGACGCCAAACCGGATATTTTGAACCACAACATCGAAACCGTGGAACGCATGTCGAATCGCGTCCGCGCGAAAGCGAAATACGACCGCTCTTTGGAGCTTTTGAAAAAATCGAAGGAATTCCAGCCGGATATTCCGACCAAATCGAGCATTATGCTCGGCGTAGGGGAAGAATGGGACGAGATCCTGCAGGCGATGGACGATCTGCGTGCCGTGGACTGCAACATCATGACCATCGGACAATATTTGCAGCCGTCTCCGCAGCATTTGAACGTCGTTAAATATTATCATCCCGACGAATTTGCCAAACTGAAGGAAGAAGGCATGAAAAGAGGATTCAGCCACGTGGAATCCGGACCGCTGGTCCGCAGTTCCTATCATGCCCACGAGCAGGTGAAATCGGCGGCAAGCCATCAATCCTAAATTCATTTTTGAGCAGTGGAAGGCAGGGGGAGCACATTTGATTCTGATAAGCGGAAAAAGCTACGAGCTGCTGAAAGACCATAAAAACGGCTGGAACCCTGAAGCCTTTCGCGACCGATACAGCGAAGTGCTGGACCGTTACGATTACATCGTCGGAGACTGGGGTTACAACCAGCTGCGGTTGAAGGGATTTTACCGGGATAAGCATCCTAAAGCCACCAAAGATACCGCTTTTTCCGGCATGCTGGATTACATTAACGAATACTGCAATTTTGGCTGCGCTTATTTTGTTCTGCAAAAGAACCGGGATGTTCAGGCGAAAGAAAAGGATAAAGACAAGGAAAAAGAGAAAGAAAAGCCCGAAAAAGCAAAAGGCGGTTCCCAGTAGGGAGCCGCCGTTTCTTTTGCGAATACATATCGGATAACTTAAACGGCCGAACGAACGGCGAGCACGTTAACCGAGGAAGGCTTCTCTGACGCGATTCCAGAACGGGAACGGACGGTAACGCGCAAAGCTTACTTTTTCTTTCGCCACCTGGCAGCGTACGGAAATCAAATCGTCCACTTGAATGTTGACGTGGTCGATCGTCAGCAGCAGCCGCTGTTCTTTTCGCGAAAAAATATCGGTGTGGTGGTGCTTCGGCAGCAGCAGCGGCGATCCCATCGTACGGAACACGCGGTTGTTGATCGACGCGATCTCTGCAATCTGCAGCGCCTCGATCGTCGGATGCACCATGGCGCCGCCAAGGCTTTTATTGTACGCGGTGCTGCCGGTTGGCGTCGAGATGCAGATGCCGTCGCCGCGGAACATCTCGAAGGTCTGGTCATTGATATCGACCTGGGCGACCACTGTTCCGTCCATGCCTTTAAGCGTAAATTCGTTTAAAGCGATATAAGAAAAATTGCCCGATTTCCGGTGGATCTCCAGCTCAAGCAAAGGATATTTGACGATCCTCGGCCGAACGGAACCGGATTTGCTGGCCGAACTCATCAGCTCCACGAGCTGGGGCAGCTCGTCTGCCTGCCAGTCGGCGTAAAAGCCGAGATGGCCTGTATGAACGCCAACAAAAGCGATATCGGGAATATGGTCGATAAACGTATGAAAAGCATGCAGCATCGTGCCGTCGCCGCCAATCGAGACGACGATCTCGGGAGATTCGGCGTCCAGCCGGAACCCGTGCTTTGCGGCCAGCTTATGGAACTGCTCACTTAAATCAACGGATAACTGATCACCGCGATCCAGGACATAATATCTCAAGAGAGTTAAGCTCCTTTATTGGGGGATATAAAGATCATAAACAATATCGGAGCATAAAACAACGTTGTTTTCACCTTCCGGCATACAGCTTCCGCCATAACGAACGAACGAGCGACCAGATAAACGAAGCGGCGGTAACAAAGCCGATCAGCAGGCAAAAGTAGGCGATCCGGTCGGCAAAACCGCCGGGGGCCCATGCGAAGCCCGGGTCGGGCAAAGCCTGTTGGAACGCGGGAGCAGGCAAAATCCTCCCCATCACCGGATTCCACAAAACCAGGACAAGCCCGGCAGCCAAAACGGCATGGATCAGTCGCGCAAACATAAACGGCAGGTAACGCAAATTGGTGGCATGCAAAATGCTGGCGATTTGCGCATGCACCGATAGACCTCCCCAAGATAATATAAAAGCCGCCGCAGCCGCTTTAAACGGCAGGGGAATCGAAGCCGCCGCTTCTCCGGCGGAACGCGCCCCGAGCGTCACCTCAAACAGCCCGCCGACAAGCGCTTCGGACAATGACGCGGGAAAACCCGCGGCCTTCAGCAAGTACTCAAGCACAAAGTACAAATTTTTCATGACGCCGGCCTGGGTCAGCAGCTCCAAAAAGACCGAAAAGAATACGACGAGCCCTCCGACGACAATAATAAGCTTTAATGAAGATTCCACCGCTTGCCGGAGCATTTCGCCTATCGCGCGGCCGTCCTCCATTCGCGCCCGATGCATCGCGGCGAAAGCCCGCCGGATGCGGCCACGCCGCTCCTTTTTGCCTTGGGGGGATTGATCCGAACCGCTGGACGGCGCTGACGAATGAGACTGGCGGCTGCCGTGGAAACGCATGAGCAGACCGATTAAAAACCCGCCGCCGTAATGGGAAATCGCCAAAATGACGGCCATTTTCGGGTCGTGGAAAAAACCGACGGAGACTGCGCCGATCAGGAAAATCGGATCCGACGATGTCGTGAAGGCGACAAGCCGTTCTCCTTCATCCCTTGTCACCATGTTTTGTTCCCACAGCTTGGCCGTCAGCTTGGCCCCGATCGGGTACCCGGACACGTAACCCATGGCGGCGACAAACCCGCCGCTGCCCGGAATCCTGAACAGAGGTTTCATCAACGGGTCGAGCAGCGTACCGAATAAATGAACGATGCCGAAGCCGAGCATGACCTCCGAAATGATAAAAAACGGGAACAAGGAAGGGAAGAGGACATCCCACCAAATCGCAAGGCCGCGCAAGGCGGATTCGAGATAAGCGCCCGGAAACCGCATCATGAGCAAAAGCAGCGAGGCGAGCGAGACGATCATAAGCGGAAGACCCAGCTTTTTTAAGGACATAGTTACACCTTCCTGTCAGAATGGGTCGATGGAAATGAACCTGTATACCCAATTTTATGATTTGCATCGGACAAACAGTACAAAAAATGTTAGAAAGCGTTTACAAAAAATAATGTTTTTTTGACGAATGTATGTTAAAATATACAAAACAAATGACAAATTTAATTTCCGAATTTCAATAGATGATGGAGTGATGAGATCATGAGTATTGTCGCCGGTGTTCTGGTCTGCGCTTTCGTGTACGTCATTCGAGCCTCACTGGTCCATCCCGGGGAAGAGGATTGGAGCAGCTACTAATGTTCAAGGTGCTAAACAAACGTTTAGCGCCTTTTTTTGTTTTTTGATATACTTGGAAATGGAACCATGGCGCCTCATCGGCTTTCGGGTCCTGCTTGTCGAGAACACCATGGCGGAGATCTAGAACGAAAGACATGAAAGGAACGTGGGGATGTGGCTTTAGAACCTCTTTATACCATTCAAGTGACCTGTAACTACTGCGAGCATTCGTTTCAGACATCTCGCGTGCGTCCCAGCTTCAAAAAATCGATCCGGACCGACACCGATTTTTGCGCGTATTACAAGGATGAAAACCCGGATTTTTACGTGGTCAGGGTCTGTCCGAAATGCGGCTTCTCCTCGACGGAAAATTCGACGGAGCGCCTGAACGAATCGCAAAAAAAACGGTTCGAGCAACACATCGGCAGCCGGTGGATCACGAGGGACTTCGGCGGACACCGGAATTGGGAAGCGGCTTTGGAAACGTACAAGCTGGGGCTGCTTGTCGCCCAGACCATCGGGGAGAAGGAGCGGATCATCGCCAGCCTTCTGCACCACATCGCGTGGCTGTACCGATATAAAGGGGACGAACAGCAAGAGCAGCGTTTCCTGAAATACTGTCTGGAATCATACATAAAGGTCTATGAGCTCGAGGGCGTGGGGGCGAACAATGCCCGGCTCCTGTACTTGATCGGAGAGCTGAACCGCAGAACGGGGGCATTCAACGAGGCAGTCAAATGGTTCTCGCGGGTCATCAACGACAAAAACATCATCGATGCGGCCATGATCCGGGCTTCCCGCGAACAGTGGGGCGTGCTCCGCGAACAAATGCTGGCGCGCAAGCTGGAACTGCCGCAAGAAATGAATCCGGCCTGACAAACACAAAACACGCATGAATCATGCGTGTTTTGTGTACAAACGGTTATCGGACAGGCTGGTCGAAGCGCAGGTAGTCGTTATCCGTCTCGATGACGTTCAGCCGGCTGCTGCAGCATGGAAAGACGACCAGCTTTTTGCGGCCTTCGTTGACGGTTTTCAGCTCGCCGGGCTTCAGGTTCAGCCTCACGTTCCCGGCACCGCAAAAGGGACATTCATGCACGTAAATGTCGCCCATCTGTTTATCGTAAGGCCAAGTGTGCGAGAAAGGAATCATGACTCGTCCTTCTTTTCCGCCTCTTGCTTGTCCGGCGATTCTTTGCCGAGCTCGGCGATTTTTTGCAGCAAAATATGCTGCGGCATGTGCATGAGATGTTCGAGCGGAACCCCCAATTTTTCGGACAGCTTCACGGCCGTCTCCGGCGATATTTGCAGCGGTCTCATGACAAGCATCCCTCCATTCGGATCTATTTCAGTCCGCTTAAGGACCTGTTTGCAGGATTGTTCCCTTTTGTAATACACCTTATCACGAAAACCGTTGAAATGAAATCCTATGCAAAGAAAGGTGATTTTTTTTATGAATAACAATTTGAAAATGACCTGGGATTTGGAGTCCGTTTTTCCCGGAGGTTCCTCTTCCGCCGAATACCAAACGTTTCTGGACGCGCTCGAGAAGGATCTCCGCCAGTTGAAACAAGATGTCGATGCTGCCTCGGCTCCGGCTAGCGCAGACGACACGAAAGCATTCGACGCGATCATCGACGCGATGGGCAGCTGTATTTCCCGCCTGTCCGAAGGAAGCGCATTCGTCAGCTGTTTGCAAGCGCAGGATCAAAACGACAAAAAGGCGGTTCAGCTGTCCGGCCGGATTACGGGCCTGCATGCGCTGCTCAGCACCATCACGACAAAATTCGACGATCTTCTCGCCCGGACTGACGATGACACTTGGAAAGCATGGATGGAACGAGAGGAACTGCGTCCGATTGCTTACGTCATGAACGAAAGCCGGAACCAAGCCCGCGAAAAGCTGAGCCCTGAGCTCGAAAGCCTTGCGCTCGATTTGGCCGTCGACGGATATCACGGCTGGGGCGATCATTACGACACGGTGGTCAGCCACGTGAAAATTCCGTTCGAGAAGGACGGGGAAACCGTGCTGTTGTCCGCAGGCCAAGCGCATAACAAGCTCTATGACGCAGACAAAGAAGTCCGCGACTCGATGTTTGTTAAATGGAAAGAAGCCTGGGCGGACAAGGCCGACTTCTGCGGCGATACGCTGAATCACCTGGGCGGTTTCCGGCTGAAGCTGTACGAACGCCGCGGCTGGGACGAAGTGTTGAAGGAGCCGCTGGCCATCAACCGCATGTCCAAGCAGACGCTGGACGCCATGTGGGGCGTCATTCAGGACAACAAAGCGATGCTGGTCAAATATATGGAACGTAAAGCCAAACTCATCGGCGTCGACAAGCTGAGTTGGGTGGACGTGGAAGCGCCGATCGGCAAGGTTTCCTCCAAGGTGTCTTATCAAGAAGCGGCCGAAACGATCGTGGAGCAATTCCGTAAATTCAGCCCGAAAATGGCCGTCTTTGCCGAAATGGCTTTCGACAAATCGTGGATCGAAGCGGAGGACCGCCCCGGAAAACGTCCTGGCGGATTCTGCACGTCCTTGCCGGTCAGCAAGGCGACGCGTATTTTCATGACGTACAGCGGTACGGCATCCAACGTGTCCACGCTCGCGCATGAGCTCGGTCATGGCTATCACCAGCACGTGATGGACGATCTCCCGGTATTCAACCAAAATTATGCGATGAACGTGGCCGAAACGGCCTCGACGCTTGCGGAAATGATCGTTTCCGACGCCATGGTGAAAAAGGCCGGAGACGAGCAGGAGAAGCTGGCGCTGCTGGAAGACAAAATTCAGCGGAGCGTTGCGTTCTACATGAACATTCATGCCCGTTTCCTGTTTGAAACCCGCTTCTACGAAAAACGCAAAAACGGCCTGCTCAGCGTTCGGGAATTGAACGAGCTCATGGAAGAAGCGCAAAAAGAAGCGTACTGCGACGCGTTGTCTGCGTATGAGCCGACGTTCTGGTGTTCCAAGCTGCATTTCTACATCACCGGCGTTCCGTTCTACAACTTCCCGTACACCTTCGGCTACATGTTCAGCACGGGCATCTATGCCCAGGCGCTTCAGGAAGGCAGCGGCTTTGCGGACAAATACGATGCGCTCCTTCAGGATACAGGCGCCATGACCGTCGAAGATCTGGCGAAAAAGCATTTGAACGCGGATTTGACGGGACGCGATTTCTGGCAGAGCGCATCCGATCTCCTCAAGAAGGACGTCGAAGAATTCATGAGCATGACCGAGTCGCTGGTTTAATTCAGCATGGCTCCGTTTCCGGTTCGCAGCCCGGCTCGCGTCTTTGCCATCGATCCATTTCCCCAGGCATGACCGGATCGACAGGAAATGATAAAACAGGAAAAACCGCCATAAACGGCGGTTTTTCCTGTTTTTTTGCCTTTTCGAAAGAATGTCAGGAATTTTGTCACATAAACCAGAAATATATCAGAATTTTGGCTTAAAATGCATCGAAAAAGCGAAAGTAATAGTAATAATTACCCATTTATGTTTGATATTGTTGTCTGTTCCGATAGGCTGTCTTATAATGAGTCATAAGCCCTAATTATTTTGGCGAAAGTTGAAGAGAGGAAGAAGGAAATGATGAAAACTGAGCAATTATCCCTAGCAAGACAACTTGATTTGGTCTTCAAGGAACTTGAAGAAGAGCTTTC
Source organism: Paenibacillus sp. USDA918EY (assembly GCF_009870825.1). Lineage (GTDB taxonomy): Bacteria > Bacillota > Bacilli > Paenibacillales > Paenibacillaceae > Paenibacillus_AQ > Paenibacillus_AQ albilobatus. The sequence continues at coordinate 57,805 of NZ_WTWY01000014.1, forward strand.
GGGCCTATCCTCAGGTACAGTGTTTGTGCAAATACGCAATAACACCATCGGCAAATTCGGGATTCGTCATCATCCGCTGGAGGGAAGAAACGGGGAGCTTCGTTCCGAAGATTCCGGTTTGACTCCGGTCCAATATTCTTCATTCCGAATGATGGCCCTTGAAAGCCTGAAGTACAAGCGCCACTGGACCCATGGGGAAATCAGCTACGAATTCGCGGTCCGGCAGGGCTCGATCATCGTCGACGCCATTCTGGAATCGAATTATAACATGGCGAATTTAATGATCCGCTATCCAAGACATACATATTCAGATTCATTGACCGAAGTGTATTAAAATATCGCGGCTGTGCTTACGCAAGCATGCAAAAAAGGCAACCTAATAAGGCTGCCTTTTCTTGCGGACATGCTGGCCGCAGGATCGGCAGGTATGGCTCACGCCTTGCCGCCGACCGACATGATATCACATTATACAAATGCCGAAAGCAGATTATTGACGACCGGAAAGCTGCTGTTCTGCCATTTGTACCAGACGTTTCGTGATGTAGCCTCCCAAAGAACCAGTCTCGCGGGAAGTCATGTTGCCATAATATCCGTCTTGAGGGATTTGAACGCCAAGCTCTTGAGCAGCTTCAAACTTCATTTGTTGAAGAGCTGCGTTTGCTTGAGGAACCACCAGGTTGTTGGAGCGGTTGTTGCGTCCTTGGTTTTGTTGTCCTGCTTGACCCATGTTTGTCACCTCCTTTGAACTTTATGCTGTTATTATGGTTTTAAAATTTGAAAACATGCAGCAAAAGAGAGTGAAAGAGGTGGGAATTTTTAGGGGATTGTTGTTTCGTGCCAAAATAACGCGGAGCGGCAGCCTTTTTGACGAATTTGGCGCATGGCTCCGCTTAAAGCGGGATATTATGAACCAACCCAAAAAGGCGCCGATTCGACATATCGTCGAACGGCGCCTTTTCGCGTAAAAGTTCGTATGTTAATCCTCGGAAGGGTACACCATATCAAGGTGCAAATCCATCTGGACCGATTGTCCGGGTTCAAGCCGGATCAGTCCCGTCACGTCGGGGCCCGCGTTCAGGTTCGGAGCGTTTGGCAGCCACGTGTACGGCTCGATGCACAAAAATTCGTTCGCTTCGCCTTTGGTGTAAAGGACCCAATGCTTATAATATTGCGGATCGGCCGAATAGGTGAGCCCGTAACCGTCATTGCGCAGCAAGGTCGCAACGGCCGGCTGGCCTTTGCCGATTCTAAAGAGCGTGTCGAAGTTCGTTCCCTGCAGGCTTAAACCTTCATTAAGCTTCTCCAAAGGACCTAAAGGAAGCACTTCGCCGGTCGGCAGCAGATCCTGGTCCAATCCGTAGACGGCGTCCACCGGCAACTGCAGCGTCCATTCTCCGGGTTGTCCGTCCAGCAGGAACCATGTATGGTATCCGATGCCGAAAGGCACGGGGAGATCCCCTAAATGGGTAACCTTGAAATGCTTGGTTAACCGGGCCCCCTGCAAACGCATCGTGACTTCAAGCTTCAGCGGAGCCGGAAACTGCTCCATCCAGTGGGGGTCGTCCGCGGTAAGAAATTCGGTGGTTACGGCGCACCCATCCTCGTCTTCCTCGATATCGCTCACGCGCCAAGGCTGCGTGCGGTGCAGACCGTGGATATGGTTGTCGCCGGCGGTGTTGCGGTCGAATTGATATTCGCGGCCTTCGTATTCGAAATGGCCTCCGCGGATCCTTCCCGGCGGAATGAGCATCGGCATACCGAAATGATAGGGTTTTTGCATATAAAATGCCAAATCGTTTTCATCGGGTTTTCTTAAAATCTGTCTGTTCTGGATGTTGTCCCAGATGGAAATCACATTGTTCCCCAGCCACGGCAGCAGCGTGACTTCAAGCTCACGACTGTGAAGGACGTAAGTATCGTAACCATTCCATTGCCCTTTGGTCACTTGTTTCATATCGATGCTCCTTTTCCCACTTTTAATTCGGTTCGCTAGCGATCACTTAAAGATATCATAACAGATTTTGCGACGTTTCGTAAAAAAGAGGTTTGACAATTTGACAAGTTCAGCGATATCATAGGCATTGCATAAAGGCTTTCAATGATTGCAACACGATGACAGGGACAAGTAAGCAAAGACGGCATCTCCTTCAGAAAGCCGGTGGTTGATGCGAACCGGTGGAGCCGATTTTGCCGAATGGACCCTTGAGTGCCGAGTTGAACGGAAGCGCAGCTTCCCGCGTAGACCGGCCGGCTAATTCCACGTTAAGGAATCGAAAGGCTGTCAGGGCTACGGTACTTCAATGGTACGCAAAGCTGAAATCCGAGGCAGCAAATAAGGGTGGCACCACGGTCTCACGTCCCTTGCGGACGATGAGGCCTTTTTTGCATACACATCAACACACTTGGAGGGATATTTCATGAAAAAGGTACTTTCCGGAATCCAGCCGAGCGGCAAGCTGACGCTGGGAAACTATATCGGCGCCATGAAAAACTTCGTGAAGCTGCAAAATGACTATGCCTGCAATTTCATGGTCGTCGACCTGCATGCGATCACCGTACCGCAGGATCCTGCGGCGCTCAGGGAGCAGTCGGAGGCGGTAGCCGCATTGTTCATTGCCGCGGGCATCGATCCGGACAAAGCCAACGTGTACATGCAGTCCCATGTGCCGCCGCACGCGGAGCTGGGATGGATACTGACGACGCTGACGTCCATGGGCGAGCTTGAACGGATGACCCAGTTTAAAGACAAATCGGCCGGAAAAGATTCGGTTGGCGCCGGTTTGTTCGTGTACCCGTCGCTTATGGCCGCGGACATTTTGGTTTACAATGCCGATCTGGTGCCGGTTGGCGAAGACCAGAAGCAGCATTTGGAACTGACCCGCGATCTGGCGGGACGGTTTAACCACCGATTCGGCGAATATTTCACGGTTCCCGAGCCGTACATTCCGGAAGTGGGCGCGCGGATCATGTCCCTGGACGACGCTTCCAAAAAAATGAGCAAAAGCAATCCGAATCCGGGGAGTTACATCGCGCTCCTGGACACGCCGGACGAAATCCGCAAAAAAATCAGCCGCGCCACGACGGATTCCGGCAGAGAAGTCCGCTTCGACCCTGCCGAAAAGCCTGAAATCAGCAATTTGATGAGCATTTACGCCGAATGCTCGGGCATGTCGATCGCCGAGATCCAGAATAAATACGAAGGTCAAATGTACGGCGGATTTAAAAAGGATTTGGCCGAGGCCGTCGTTTCCGTCCTGGAGCCGCTGCAAAAGAAATATTACGATATCCGGGAGTCCGGCGAACTGCACGATATCCTTAAAAAGGGAGCCGACAAAGCGACGGAAACCGCATCGCGCACGCTTTCGGACGTGAAAGAGCGGATGGGCTTCCTAATGCCGAGAAAATAAAGCGAAAGACTACGATTCGTTGGAACGGTTCTTTTTGGCCTTGATCACGAAACCCCAGCCGATGTTGCAGATGGCCAGCACGCCGAGCAAAAGCGCGATCCAGCCGTTATAACTGATCGCAATGGCACAAGCGCCCAAAAGCAGGATGGATGAACAAGCAAACCAAAGGGACAAACCTTTACTCATTGTAAAAAACCTCCAGACAAGATATGAATTCTGTTCTGTATAACTCTTAAAGATGGTGACATACTAAGCTTGCAAGCTCGTTACTAACTTGAGGATATTGCAAAATCCAGAAGAGCAAAGCTATGCCGGGTTTTGCAAATTCCGAACACATCTGCAGAATAGAAGGGAGATTTTATTATGGGTCAATCTCGTTCTAACAACCTTGTCGTTCCGCAAGCAAGAACAGCTTTGCAGCAAATGAAAATGGAAGCTGCGCGTGAGTTGGGGGTACAAATTCCTGAGGACGGTTACTACGGTAACATGACCTCCCGCGAAACAGGTTCCCTTGGAGGATATATTACCAAACGTCTGATCCAATTGGCCGAACAATCGTTATCCGGCCGCCAATAAACGAATGTGTCCCAAGCCCGAAGCGCTCCAAGCGTTTCGGGCTTTTTACATTAGACCCCGCAAAGCGCCTGAATATAAGCATCGTCATGAGCAGAGCGTCTTTGCAAGGGGGATTTTGCGCGAAACCTCTTACGGTGATTCTCTCGTACCGGACGGCTTTCGTCAAGCCAAACACGGAGGAACAAAAAAGCCGCTTCCATAAAGGGAAGCAGCCTCATTTTTCTGCATGAGGAGTTTGCCAAAATCCAAGCAGCGAATATATAGAGCGAAACGGTTTAATTCGTCTATATATGGTGTCCGGGAGCGGCCGGAATCGAATTTTGCAACATCCTGACATATTAAATGTTAGCCGGAGTTGATGGATAATCTTTTATCCATTTTTTTGGCGCTCAGCCACCCGACATAGGTGTTGATCGGCTGATATTGCTTATCCATGACCAGCACGGCGACAAAAGGATACTGCTTGCGGTGGCGGTAGCGTACATCCGCCCAGCGGACGACGTAACCCCATGGCAAATTTTCGACTTCGGCAACGGCAAACGAGGTAAAGTAGAGGAAGGCCTGCACGTCCGGGTGCTGTCTGGAATGCTCGATTGCCGGATGCTGCTCGGTGCGGGCATGTTTCCGCCATTCGAGCTCCTGCCCGTTCAGTACCCCGATTTCGAAGCTGCCGTCCGATAAAGCCTTGACGACATGCCACTTATTGAAGGTTACGGTCGGGATGACATAATACCGGTCGCCCTCGCGGCGGGAAGAATCGAGGCGTTTCACTTCGGCCGTCTTTCTGAAATGAACGACGGTGCGCCATACATAATACAGAATGGTCAACATGTACAGGCCCGTAAACAGCGGCGCCGGCTGCAGCGCTCCCGTGCTCCACAGCAGAACCGCGGCGGCATGGGTCGAAAAAATGAACGGATCGAAAATATGAATGATATTCCAAGAAATCCACCGTTCCGAAAACGGGCGGGCGGCTTGCGTTCCGTACGTATTGAACAAATCGCTGAACACGTGGACGCAAACGGCGATTCCGGTCCAAAGAATGATGTGCCCGGCGGGCACGCTCCTGAACAACATAGCCAAAATCCCGCTGATCAGCGCGGTCCAAATGACGAGAAAAGGAAGCGAATGCGTAATGCCCCGGTGGTTCTTTACGTAAACGGCATTGCCTTTTAAGCGCAAAACCCCGTCGAAATCGGGGGCCTGGGAACCGATGACCGTACCGAGAAGTACAGCGGTGGCAAGCGCGGGGCTTGCGGCTACTGCCGGGTCGACGTAGGCGAGTCCGGCCAAGCTGAGCCCCATCACGAAATGTGTAGCTGTATCCATCTCCATGTCTCCTTCTTGTTGTTCTTATTTACCATTGTAACAAAACCGGAAAATGCATTCCCGTTTAAACGGGCCGTTCTTGTGAGCATTTTGCGAATCCTGCTTCAATCTTCCTTATAATAGTTACTACCCACTTTTGGATGAATATATAAGGGTTTGACCATACTAAATTGTGTCACTGAATTGTCAAAAAGGTGAATGAATTTGCAGAGGATTGTCAAACACTTTTAGCTTTTGATATGATAAACTTTATAGCGGAGGCTTCGATTCCTCCAGAATGACAGAATAAGGAGGATTCTAAAGGCGTGGACAATCATTTAAGTTACCAGGCTCCTTCGGATTCCGCGACCCTTTCCATCAAGCAAACGCCGCCGAATTCATCGGCCACATGGAAAGACTTTATCACACTTACAAAACCCGGGATTATCCGGTCTAATTTAATTGCTGTTTTTGCAGGCTATTGGCTTGCTTCCCAGTGGAACATTCAATTCGGCAAACTGATCCTCACGTTGCTGGGAACCGTACTTGTTATGGCCTCCGCCTGTGTATATAACAATTATTTTGATCGCGAACTCGATATGAAGATGGAACGCACACGAAACCGTACGCTTCCAGCCGGTCGCCTGAAGCCCTCGATTGTACTTTGGTACGCATTTGTCCTGGGCGTGCTTGGACTGGCGGATCTTTTTATTTTTTCGGGCGTTCTAGCCGGTATTTTCGGGCTTGTGGGCATGTTTGTGTATGCGATCGTTTATACGATGTGGCTGAAACGCTCTTCGACATGGAGTACGTCGGTGGGCGCCATTTCGGGTGCCATGCCCCCGGTCATCGGATACGTCGCCGTTACGCAAAACGTCGATCTCGGAGCTTTTCTTCTGTTCGCATTGCTCTTTCTGTGGCAGCCGCCGCATTTCTGGGCGCTCGGAATCCGGCGCGTCGAAGAATACAAAGCTGCGGGTTATCCGCTGCTGCCGGTCGTCAAAGGCATCAAAAGAACGAAAATCCAGATCATTCCGTATCTGGCGCTGCTCGTTCCCATTCCGATCCTGATGTATGTGTTTGGTTATACCGGCATTTATTTCGCGATTATCGGAACGCTGCTTTCGCTTTTCTGGCTGTATCTGAGCCTCAAAGGCTTTTCGGCCAAAGACGACGACGCATGGGCCAAAAAATTGTTCATTTTTTCGATCAATTTCTTAACCTTGAGTTTGATCGTCATGATTTTGAACACCGTGCACTAACCAGTATATAGAAGGACAAATCCCATGAATGCATGGGATTTTTTCTGGGGAATCGTCGAACGGCGACAACGAAAAACACATACGCTCCGCCCCGGCGGGGAATGGGTCCGAGATCAGGTAGAAGCTTTCGCAGCCTCTACCTGATTTTACAATAACCGTTTGTTCAGGTTGCCTGCTTGTCGAACGGATCATGGGAGGAAATACTGGAACATGCTGAAACGTTATAAATGGACATGGGTTCTGCTCGCGATCATTGTGATTCTGGCGGGATACCTGATTTATGCCGGCACCGGCATTGGCAAATCCAAGCTGCCGGTGCTTGGGGAAGTCGAGGACTTTTCCTTTGAAAATGTAGACGGCAAGACGGTAACGCGCGACGATACGAAGGGAAAGGTACGGCTCTTTTATTTCTTTTATACCAGCTGTCCGGACGTATGCCCCGTCACCACCTTCCTCCTTTCCCAGACGCAGAAGCAGTTGATTAAAGACGGCACGTTCGGCAAGGATGCGGAATTCGTTTCGATCTCTTTCGATCCGAAAGTGGATACGAGGGAGAAGATCAAAGAGTTCGGGGATAAGTTTTATGTCGATTATAACGGATGGTATTTCCTGAGGGGAGAAGACCAAAAGATCAGGGATGTCGCCGAAAAATCGTTTAAAATCGCCATCGTAGGCGATAACAAGGATAATTTTGCCCACTCCAACATCATCGCTTTGGTAGACCGCGACAATAAGGTTCGCAAGCTGTATAACGCCAACGATACCGATAACGTCACGGCGGAAGCTTTGGCCAAAGACGTGGAGGAACTGGCTAAGCAATAACATTGTCATAGGAAAGCGCCGATCATTCGCCCTCAAGGCTGAATCGACTGGCGCTTTTTTTCGTCAGGGAATTGGAGGCGGGGCGGGATAAACGATGAATTCCTCCAGTCCCGCTTTTTCGAGCTGGGCGACCAAATATTCGTCCGGCGTTCCCTCGACGCCCGGGTAGCCGCGCCTCGTGTAAATATGACCCGCATCGGGAAACGCGTCGCGGAGGACGCCGCGGATTTTTTTGCCCGAGCTGTCGTTATCCATAAAGAGATACACTTCTTCATCTTTGATTTCTTTGCGCAGCGCTTCGAGTTTGTTGGAATTGAGCGTACCGAAGGTGCATACGATCCGGACCTCCTCCTGAAGCAAGCGGCGCAGCTTGCTGCGGTCGTTTTTGCCTTCGACGATAATATAAATGGCCATGATTTCACCTCGGGTGGAGAGACGTTGGCGTCTCCTATCGAAATTCCCCGGGAAATGTTGAACAAAAAGAAGAATCCCGGTTTCCCTTAGTGTAGCTCTTTTCATTACCGTCATGCAAAAAATAAGACGACCCGGCCTTGGCAGGCAGATCGTCTATTTAGGTGTCGTTAAACTAGCACCAAAAGGCGCGCAAAATGATTACCAGCAAGATAAAGAGCACCAGAACCACGCCAACGTTGCTGCCCACACATGGCGACACGACTGGAGCAACCGCTACTGGAGCAACCGCCGCCGGTGCGACGGGGCCGCAGCCGCAGTGTCCCAAATGATGACCCATACCAAATCACCCCGCTCTCGTTTATGTCGCATGACACAATGTATCTTATGTGGGTATAAGGCATAAGTTTTGTGCGGTGGCCTATCCGCATTTGTTTTAGGTTTTTACCCAAACGGGCGGCCGTTCATGAAGCAGGCGTCTGGTTTGCGTTCGGATACAGCAGGGAACCGGGCTTGCGGCTAATCGGAAGCATCATGAGACCGACCATCAGCAGGATAAAGGCAATAAAATAAGGCGAAACGAAGTCGCGGAGCTGGCCGGCCGCAATCGGTCCGATAAAGGAGCCGATCGACATCGCGATGGACTGGAGCGAAAAGACCCGGCCCAGCTTGCTTCCGCCGCTTAGTTGAATAAACAGCGAGGCCATGGCGGGAAAAATGATCCCCTTGGCCGTTCCCAGGATAAACAACGCGACATTGAGCGGGATTTTCTGAATGGCCGCGAGGCAGTAGAAGCAAACCGCGAGCAGAAAAAGGCCGCCCAGTACTCGTTTGTATGGAGAATAGCGGTTGAGGAAAAGCATGCTCAGCGTCACCAGCGCGCCGATGCTCATTACCGAAAAAAGAATGCCGGTGGACATGATGCCGTCCATGCCGGTCGCGCGCAGCGGGAGCTCGAAAAAGAGAATCCCCTGCGAGCATGAGATGACAAAAGGCAGAATATATATGCGCCAGGGGACCTGGAATTTCGGGACGGGTGCGGCCGTTCCGTCATCGGCTGGACCGGAAGGGCGAACCGCTTTTTGCAGCGTACGCGGCAGGCTGAACACGGCCATGATGCCGGTTGCGATCAGCAGCCAGCCGAGGCTTTGAAAGGTAGCGGAATACCCGGCTTTGGCTACGATAAACGCGCCCGCGGCAGGCGAAACGACGGAGGCGAGCGTATGCACGACGCCGTGGCCGGACATGAACTTGCCCTGCGTCACGTTGTCCGAAGAGAGCGAAGCGAGCAGCGCCAGGCAGGCAGGGGAAAGAAAGGCAAGCACGAACCCGCTGATGGACCGGAGAACAAGCAGCTGCCAAGGGTAATGGACGAAGGATTGCAGCAGCAGCACGATTCCGGCCGACACGAGGCTGAAAATGATGTAGCGCCGGCTGCCATGCCGGTCGATCACAGTTCCCGCGATCAGGTTGCCCGGCAGATGCGTCAAGGCATAGAGGCCCATCATCCAGCCGATAAATACGGGCGCTGCCCCGAGAGATATGGCAAACGGCGTTAAAATGGGGTACTGGGCATGGAGATCGAAAAAAGCGAGAAACAAAAACATGTACAGCCAAATCGCGGTCTTCACCTCGAGCAGCTCCTTTCTTACGGAAGACAAGTCATAATATACCTTTACGCTTGTACGCCCCGTAATAGACCCTTATTTTTCAAGGGCGCGGAGGCCGGGACCAAAAGCGCGTACGGGCATAAGGTCGTGGGCTGACAGGCCGTGTTCCGATCATGTATAATAAAAAAGTCTTTATTCTGATATCAAGCTTTAGCTGATGGGAGTGAATGTGAATGAATACGCAGGTATGGTCCGATTTCTTACAGCAAAACTGGCTGATTATCGTTATTGCTCTCATTGTGCTGTTTGTGGTCCTGAATCTGGTAAAGACGATGGTGAAATGGGCGATTGCCGTCATTATCGTCGTGGCGTTGGTGGTGTACAGCGGCGTTTCCCTTGATAAAATCAAGGACGTGGTGAATGACGTCAAGACGGAAACCGTCGACACGCTCAAAAGCGAAGCCACGAATCTCATGATGAAGGAAGCAAAAGAGGCGAAATATACATCGGATACGGCGGGGAACTTTACGATTACGACGCCGAACCTGGAGATGAAAGGGCGGAAGGGGAAGGACAAGGTGGAGGTTTCGCTTCGCGGCGTTTCACTCGGGGAGTGGAAGGTCAGCGATACGGTGAAGTCGTTTATCGCCGAATCGAAGAACAACGGAAATGTCACTACGAAATAACAAGGCAGGCTTTTATGCGCCATGACATGCCGTGGAGGGAGGTTGTCTGATGCTGCAATCATGGATTCAAAGTCTGCGGGAATTTAACGCGGTTTCGATCTTTTTGCTGGCGGTTATGCTGATTTCGCTGCTTCAAGGCTGGAGCCGGGGAGCGTCCCGCTCGGCCGGAAGACTCCTCTCCCTGCTGCGGGAGGGAGTTTTTATTTTGGTGGCCCTGGTGCTCTCGGTGCCGTTTACGTTATGGGCATCACCCAAAGTGCAGGAGTGGCTGACGCAATATACGAGCGCGATTCCAAACCGCGATTTAAGCGTCTGGGAGCAGATATACTACACGTTTATGTCATCGATGGCCGATTTTCCGCTGCTGCGGTTTGCCGTACTGTTCATACTCAGCTACAGTATCATCCGCTTGCTGATGCGCTGGCTGACGGTGCTTGTTTTCGGCGGGAAAAACGCTTTGTTTGCCCCTGGCACGCGCCAGTCCGCATCGCTGTTAAGCCGGTTGGCGGGAGCCGTGATCGGCCTGCTGATCGGTGCGGGACGGTGCATCGTCGTCGTGGCGCTGCTGTTCGTGTTCGCTTCGCTTTATCCCGACTCTTCTTTTACCCGTTACGTCGAGGCGTCGCCGATTTACCAGGAAGGCGCGAAACGGGTCATTGAGCCGTTATCCGGCAATTTGGTGAAGGATAAGCTGCCGGTATTTACGAAAGCGGTGGAAAAAGAACTCAACGGCATCTTGCAGCGCAAATACGAGGTTATCGACCATGCGATTCCGGACGACATCGATGCGGCCGCCGCCGAAATCGTCAAAGGCGCCAAAACCGACGAAGAAAAGGCCAGACGGCTGTATGACTGGGTCGGCACCCGGGTGCAGTACGATTACGGCAAGGTCGACGATTACGAGCAAAAAGGCATTTGGCATGAGCAGACGCCGCAGGATACGTTCGATACGAAAAAAGGGGTGTGCATCGATTACGCCCGCCTCTATGCGATGATGGCCCGCTCGCAAGGACTTCAGGTCCGGGTGGTGACCGGACAGGGGTATAACGGTCAAGGCGGCTATGGCCCGCATGCATGGAACGAAGTGTATTTGAGCGGGCAAAAGAAATGGGTGCCGCTGGATCCGACATGGGCCAAAAGCGGCGACTGGTTTAATCCGCCGAATTTTGCGGCGACGCATATCCGGGACGGCGTATTCTCGTAAGCAGGGGAATCGCCCCAAAAATAAGGAGCTGTACCGTTCAGCCAAGGGTGGCGCGGGCAGCTCCTTTTTATGTTTTTTTTGCAGCGGTTTCGGCTCGAATCGGATCATGAAAGGGAACGCATTCACTTCAAAGACATGCCCTCAAGCAGCGGATGCATTTCCGGCGGAATGCCGCTGCGCCTGCAAACATCCAGGGAGGTTTCCTCCTGCCGGACGGTAATCCCGGCGGTCAGCAGCAGGATGGCAAACCGGTTGGCCTGCCGCTCCAGCTTGCCCGGCGCGAAATAAGAGTGCTCCTCCAGGAAAAAGCGGTTAATCCCTTTATGCAGCCGATCATGTCCAAGCTCATGTGCGCAAACGAATCGCTGCCATTCGGGAGAAAGCTGGTTGTGTATGACGATAAACCGCCTTCGCAGCTTGCGGTAATACAGCCCTTTGGTCGATTTGCCAAGGTCGGTATAACGGATATGTATGCCAAGCGCGCGCGCAAGCTCGAAGGGACAGCTTGTTTTGTATTTGCGGGTTAATTTTCGAATGATCTCGTCCACCATGTTCACCTGCTTTGTCGTTTAGTCGAGGGCTGGCAGCGTGTGGAGGAGCTATTTTCCATCCGGCGAATCGCTTCGTTTTTTCTTTCTTTTGTTCATCTGCTTGGCTTCCCAGAACAGTCCGGTCAGAACGTCCTTGATCCGCCGCCGGTCCTCGTCATCCAGTGGAATCCCGTCAAACATCAGCTCGCCGTCCTCTTCCAGCATCTTTTTAAAATCGCGTTTGTCCTTGTACGTTGCCCAATCCGGCGTTGGCGCGGCTTCCTGCGCGAAGCTCCCGTTCGTTCCCTCCAAATATCCCGCCGCCGTCATCAGCTCTCCGTAGGAAGCGCCCATCGCATCGGCGAGCTTGCGAATGGTGGGGGCTTTCGGCACGCCGCGCACGCCGTTTTCCATCCTCGATATTTGCGAGTTGCTGATTCCCGCCGCTTCCGCCAGCTGGTTGATCGACATGCCTTTTTGTTCGCGAAGCTTCCTTAATAGCGTTCCAAATTCGTTTTCCACGGTATGTCCACTCCTTTGCATCCTTCAGGACGCTGCAAACTTAAAATTGCCGCTTTCATGCAATCTATTTTGCAGACCTTATCATCGGAACCTGCGTTCCCATCCATACTATAACGTGTTGTTGCCAAAAGGTAAAGAAAAAGGTGAAATTTATACCAAAAGGTATTAACGATAAAGAAATACCGTCCTTTTTCTTCGATTTTGCCGGTTTACGACTTGTACCAAAAAGTGGTATGTTAACATCATTATACGAACAAAAATGCGAACAAGCCACAATTTTTTACTATATTATTAATGAAGGAGTGCATACTTATGGAACAACTTTTGCCGGAACTGGACCGCCGCAAGACGCAAACCGCGATCGAGGCTTTATTTGAAAAATACCGCATTTATAAAACGATAACATTCGAAGCAAGAGAGGCAAGCATGACGGCGTCCTACACCGAACGGTTCCACGGCCCGACGAACGTTACGTCCGACCAGACGGCGCAAATCGCCGTTTACAACGTGGACGTGCCTGCGGCCCGCAGGGCGTATTGCGAAACGATCGAATCGGTCGTCGACCGGCTTGGGGAACGGGAACGGCTAATCATCCGCGAGCGGTACATGAAGCAGGACGATGTGTTCGATTATAAAGTGTACAATTACATTTTGGATCCGCCGGTCAGCAAGGACACGTATACGAAAATCCGGACCCGGGCGTTTTACAAACTGGCGCTGGCTTTTGCCGATTTGGGACTGCTAAAGCTGGACGGGCTGCAAAAGCGAAAAGCGGTCGCATGCCATGAAAAATGATGTTTCGAAACCACTGGAGTTAACTCTCCGGTGGTTTTTTTATTCGAAAAAATGCGAACATATATTCGTGCTTTTTTCATCCGACAATGCGACTGAATCCGTCCGATTCCCCGTCAGCGCATCCGTTTGAAGGAGGTAAGATAGTATCATCGGAAATGAAATCAAGAGAACAACCGAAGACAAAAACTGTCGAAGTACGAACCGGCCCAAGCGGCCGGTTTTTTCGTGGGCGGCCATCTTCTCTTGGATCATTTCCGGTGCGAAATAGCTGGCAGAAAGGAGGAGCCGCAATGCAAAAGCAAGCTGGACTTGCAAACATCGACAGCCTAACGGTGCGGCAGCCCCCGGTATGAGGGCGGCACTCAAGCAGGCGATTGCGGAGATTGTCCCGCTGCTGAAAGATCGGCTGTACGACGTGCAGCCTCCGGCGGACGGAGCCGCGGAGCCGTGCGGCGTGATCGCTTTTGGCGAAGAGATCTGGAAATCGGCCTGGGCGGGATACCGGCAGGTGGTTCGGCTGAAGCTCTATGCCGGCGATGCCGGCCTGGATCAAGCGGACCAGTGGGCGGAGTCGCTTGTTCATGGACTGCACCGCAAACGCGTGGCGCATCCCGACGAAACGCCGTTTACGCTCTATTTTCTCGGGGCAAGGGAAGCCGAGAGGCTGGAGCCTGCGACAGGCAAAGCGGTACGAACGCTGCGTTTTGCCGTGTACGTTCCGGAAGAAGGATCGAGCGGTTCGGATCCCGGCACGGATGAATGGTTAAGCGCGTTGGCGGGATGGACCGGGAAGCTGTTGGGCGGACCTTGGACGGTATACCGGACGGCATGGCCGCCCGGGCCGGATGACCAAGCCGTGCTGTGGCGGATGGCCGGTTGCGAGACGAAAATGGCGGGAGCTTCGCTTTACGAGGTTCGCAAACATTTCGTAGGGCATATCACGGCGCCCAATCCGGACGATGAACAACGCGCGGTCGTGTCGATCGTGGAAGGTCTGGGAACCCAGGTGCAGCTGCCCATTAGCACCGACCAGCGCAGATACATGTCCGTGACGGAAGCATCGGCCGATTTGAACGCGGATGCTTTTTTGGACGGGCAGGTGAAGCTGACGCTGGTGCAGCGGCGGATGCGGCCGGCCGAGGAGGCGGCGCTCATCCGCAGGGTAGAAATTCATCCGATGTTGAAATGAGGTGTTTTGCAAATGGCTGTTAAAAAGACGGCACAAACCGGAAGCGCCGATGGCGCGCCGCGTTACAAGGTTTCGGAGCTTGCGGCCCGCGCCGAAGATTTGTTTGACGTGAAGGAAGAAGTTATGGCGGGCGCCTTTTACGGTGAAAAGGACAAAACGTTTACGGTAGCGGAAGCAAAAGCAAAAATCGAACAATTCATGAAAGCGAAGGTGGATTAATTATGGCAGGCGGAACATGGGAGAACACGAATAAACCGGTATTGCCGGGACTTTATATGAATTTCAAGGCGGCGGCCGCTTCGGCGATCCAAGGCGGCTCCCGCGGCACGGTGCTTGTGCCGGTAAAAGCGAACTGGGGACCGGTGCGCGAATTTGTGGAAATCGGAAGCGAAACGGCCATTGGGCAAGTGTATTCGACGGACGCCGTTGACGGCGCGACGGCTTATCCGGCGCTGTATCTTGCGCTGCTTGGCGGGCCGAAAAAGCTGGTTGCGTACCGTCTCGCCGACGATACGGCGGCGCAGGCAAGCCTGACGCTGCAAAACGCGGATGCGACGCCGCAGGACGTGCTGCAGCTGCAGGCCAAATATCCGGGAAGCCGCGGCAACGGTTTTACCGTAACGGTGCAGCCTGCGCTCGGCGAGCCTAACGCGAAGGAGCTTCGCCTGTACGAGGGCGCCAAACTGCTTGGCACCTATAAAGGAGCCGACGGCACGGCGGCTTCGATCGCCGAACAAATCAACAAGGACGGCGGCAACGTCTGGGTAACGGCCAAAGTGGTCGGACAAGGCGGAACGCCTGCCGACATCAGCGGCGCAGCCTTTACGGGAGGCGCAAGCGGCAACGGCAAGCTGACGAACGCCGATTACATCGCCGTGCAGGAAGCGGCGGAAGGCCAGGATTTCGACGTGCTGGCGCTCGACTACGCCGCCGATATGGCCTTGCTGCAAAGCTTCGCGGCCTGGATCAAACGGATGCGCCGCGAAGGCCGAGGCATCGTGGCCGTATTCGGCGGATCGGCTGCGGATGATACGGCCAAAGATGCCGTCAAGCTGGCTGCGTCCCGTTCGCTGGCGCTCAATCACGAAGGCATCATCAATGTCGGCACTGGCGTGCGCCTCGCCGGCACCGACTACAGCTCCGCGCAGACGGCGGCTTACGTTGCGGGCCTCATTGCCGGACAGCGGCTGAACCAGTCCGCGACGTATGCGGTGACGCCGTTTGAAGACGTGACCCGCCGCTGGACCCGCTCCGAGCAGGAGGAAGCGGTGAAAAACGGCGTGTTCCTGCTCTTTTTCGACGGCCGTCAGGTCAAAGCGCTGCGCGGGATCAACAGCTTGGTGACCCCTGCGGAAGGCCAGAACAACGCCTGGAAAAAAATCCGCTCCATTCGCGTCATGGATGCGATTAACGCCGATCTTCAGCGCGCCGCGGAGCAGTCGTATATCGGCAAAGTGAACAACACCGAGGAAGGCCGTCTGGCGCTGATCGGCGCCGTGAAGGAATATTTGGCCCAGTTGTCCTTAAGCAGCGTCATTGAGCCAAACGGCTACGACGTCATTTTGGACCCTGCTTACTACGGCGACAGCGCCGTCAGCAAACCGGAGCCGGATCAGGTGTTTCTGCAGTGGAACGTAAAGCTGACCGACGTAATGGAGCAGCTCTTCGGAACGTTTTACGTGCAGTAAGGATTTTTTCAAAAATGCCGGCTGAACGATTCAGCCTGCTTAAACCATCATCTCATGAACATTTAAATATCAAGGAGGAAAAAAACTATGTTGGATGCTTCGAGAGTCATTATGGGGACGTACGGCCAGGCCTATATCGATGGGGTGTGGCAGACGCATATTAACAAGCTGGAAGCGAGCGTCGAGATCGAAAAGAAGGAGCTGAACCTGGTCGGCCGGGACTGGAAAGTGCATAAAAACGGCGCCAAAAAAGGCAGCGGCACGATGAGCGGCTACAAAGTCACGTCGGATATGATCCAACGCGGCTTCTCCAAGTTCGACATCATTTCCAAGCTCGACGATCCGGAATCTTTCGGCCATGAGCGCGTGCGCCTGATCAACTGCATGCCGGACAAAATCCAGCTCGCCAACTGGTCGGCCGGCGAAGAGGTACAGGAAGAGACGCCATTTACGTTCGAAGGTTATGAGTTGGTAGACCCGATCGTCGGCAACTAAGGCATTTTACATTTTGGGATAAAGGAGAATGAAGCATGAGCGTGCATGAACAGATGACGGAAGAGCAAATTTTGGACAGCCTGTTTGAGGCTGCGGAAAAATTGCCGGAAGCGACCGTCCGCATCAAACGTTTGGATATGAAAATCGTGCTGCACGGACTGACCTCCAGCAAAGTGGACAGCATCCGCGAGCGCTGCATGATCCGCCGTACCGTGAAAGGTTCGGTGGAAGAAAAGGTGGACAGCGAGACGTTTAACGCCTTGCTTATCGCGGAAGCGACCGGAAAGCTGGAAGTGAAAGGCTTGTCCCTGAGCGGCTGGGGCGATCCGCGGATTACGAGCCGCATGAAGCTGTCCGGCGGGGAGCAGGCGGTGCGCCGCATGCTGCTGGCAGGCGAACTGGACGCCGTCGGCGACAAAGTGCTGGAGCTGTCCGGCTTCGGGGTCGACATCGATGACCTAAAAAACTGATCCACTCCGGGGGAATGACGACGATGCTGTATCATCTGTGGGTACGGCATCACCTTCGTCCCGGAGATTTTTGGCGGCTGCCGCGCGGCGAACGCCTGCTTCTGATCGCTTTTGCCGAAGAAGAGATGGACCGCCTGGCAGCTCAAATTTTGGACCGATGAGGAGGTGACAAATGTATGGCTGAAACGATGAATTACCGGATGAACCTGGTTATCGACCCGAAAAACGTTATCAAGGCGAACCGCGAGCTGCGCGCCATGGAGCGTTACTTCGAGCGCATCCAAGGACGTGTGCTGCGCATCGGCCGCACCCGCATGGCGCCGGAGATCGTGTTGAAGGACCGGGCCTCGAAGGGGCTGGACAACTTGCTGCGCAAGCTGCAGCGGGTGCGGTCGGAGGTGATTAATGCTTCGGGGACGGTGACGTTGAGGGTTGAGCAACAAGGGGTAAGGAAAGCTGACACTTCAAAACAGTCCCGGGTGGAATCTTCCAAGTTAGCAGTGAAAAGCTCAAAAAAGTTTCTTCAGACGGATACATCAAAACTGGTGGAGAAAGACACATCGAAACTGACCCAGACAGATACGTCCAGTCAGGTTCAGATGGATACCTCCACGTTGGTTAAGACGCTTGAAGATAACACGAACGCTGTCAATGGGCTGACCAATGCTATAGGGAATTTGCAGTTTGGTGTGGCAGCCCAGCCGGAAAAAAAGCCGAGATCCATATGGGACCAAATAAAAGACGGTTTTTCCGTGGCTAAATCTATTGGCGGTGGTGTAAAGAGCGCAACGGAGATACCAGGCAAATTCAAAAAGATTGGGGAAGCTTTAGAGGGAAAAGATCTATCAACGGGAAAACTGCCAGAGGGGCAGCCATTTTCAAAGGGAAAACGAATATGGAATACCGTCGGTGCAACAGGGGATTTATTTGGAACCATTGGTTCGGCCGGAGAATCGCTTATGGGCGGAATGGAGGGCTTTTTCAATCTTGGAAAAGAGGTCATTGGAGACACAACCTCTTCAGCTACCTCAATCATAAACCCTAAAGGAGGTCCAGCTTCCTCAGCTGCCTCAATTATAAGCCCTAAGGCTATAGGTTCAGCTGCCGAAACCGCAGGAAAAAGTGTTCTTGGTGGTGCTTCAAGCGGGCTTTTGAAAGGTGGAATGAAAAAGCTGCTTGGACCGCTCGGATTCGCGGTCGATGCGATGTCGATCACTACAGCCAAACCAGGGAAAGAGCGGGCCGAAGCGATTGGATCTGCCGCCGGTGGAACTATAGGCTCCATACTTGGTGGCGCTGTGGGAAGTTTGATTCCTATTCCAGGTGTAGGTACTATATTGGGGTCTACGGTTGGGGGGGCGGTTGGAGATTTCGTCGGCGGAAAAATTGGAGGATTTGTGTCGGACTCTATCCCAAAAGTAAAGGACTGGTTCTCCAACACTTTTTCATTCGGTAAAAAGAAGAAACCCAAAGAGGAGGATGTCGCCCAAAAGCCTGCAGTTATCTCAGGTCCTTCTATTCCGCAAAAACAACCGGTACCGGTTTCAACTTCGATTATGTACGGGGCAGCTTTGTCAGCATCTGCAGGAGCGCTTCCGATGGCCAGACCGAATGTTCCTGGTCCGGGACCGCGGATGCAGTCTGCAGTATCAAGTAATGCCGCAGCGGTCACCAGCAAAGTTCCGCAAGTCGTTCAAATCAGTCCAGAGCAAATGACCGAGTTATCCGGGTTCCTGCGCGACTTCAAAACCGAAACAACGACCCAATACAACCTGCCGCCCGGCGCCGTACAGGTTACAGTTCACGAGGAATACCCGGTCGACGTCGAAGGCATTATCCAGCAAGTCGGCCAGCGTTTGCGGGCGGAATTCGCGAAGGCGACGCAAAATCGAAAACCGCAGTCTATGGCGCTTGCTTAAAGCGAAGTTGCAGGGGGGCACACCGGTTAATTTTTTGCTGAAAGGAGGAAGGCGGAAGCAATGGAATTTTTGCTGAGGGACGGCAAAGGGAAAGATTTTCTATTTCCGGTCAATCCGGAAGAGGTTACGATCTCAAGGCAAAAGGGTCTGGATACGGTGAATATTTTGTCATCCGGGGAATTTGATTTTCCGCAGGGAGATAAGGTGAAGGAGATTTCCTTCGCCTCTTTTTTTCCTAAAACATTCGATGAATCCTTTTGCCGAGGAAGCGAAGCCGATCTGCCTGATCCGCAGACGGCGATGAATAAGCTAAATGAATTTTTGGCGTTAAAGACGCCATTGCGTTTTATTATTTCGGAAACAGCCGTGAATGTGCCGGTATTTGTGGCTTCGCATAATTCTACGTTTCGCGGTGGGGAACCCGGGGACGTATATTTTGACATTACGCTCCGGACCTGGAGGGAACTGAAGGTGGCGAAAACGGCCGGCGGCAGCCAGGGAAAGACAGCCACGGTTAACAAAAAGCCGCGCGTCGATCTGAAAGAAAAAAGCAAAACCTACGTCGTCAAACCGGGAGATTCCCTATCCAAAATCGCGAAACTGGAGCTTGGGAACAGCTCGGCATGGAACAAGATCTATCAGCTGAACAAAAAGGTTATCGGCAGTAACCCGAATGCGATCAAACCCGGACAGAAGCTGGTGCTGCCATGAGTTACAAAGTGATTTTGCAGAACAAATACGATTTGACTCCGTTGGTAGAAGCCATTAATTTGCGCGACTCGCTTGAACAGGTTGCATACCAGGGGACGGTTAATTTGGTGGTTACACCGGATATGCCGCCCATCTCGCCGGGCATGTCGGTTCGGATCAGCGTCCCCTATGGCAAAACGGATTACGTTCCGCTGTTGAACCCCGGCGTGGTGTGGGAGGTGGAGACCTCGAATAACGGGATCAAGCGAATGACGCTGACCGTCTACGACCGCACGATTTATTTGGACAAGTCTGAGGATGAATACCTATTCCCTGCTAAACAGACAGCATCCCAACGTTTCAAGAAATATGCCTCCGATTGGAATTTGAAAATTGCCAAACTTCCGGATACAAAAAAAGAGCTGGGGCGTTCCGTCTACCGCACACAGTCCATTTATGCCAGCATGTTTGCTGATTTAAGGGAGACAGCCAAAGCAGGCGGCCAGCTGTATCATCCGCGGATGATTTCATCCGGGTTGGAGCTGTATGAGCTTGGGACAAACCCGGAGGTATATATTCTTGAACATGTCACGGATACGACCCAATCCAGGACGTTGGAAGGAGCGGCCACGCAGGTGAAGGTGCTTGCAACGGCCGCCAGCGAATCCGGGCAAGAGGTTCCGTCCAAGGTGATGGCGATCGCCAAGAAGGACATCGACAAATACGGCCAGCTTCAGGCAATAGTTCAGGACGATGAGGTCAAATCGCAAGCAGCGGCAAAAGAGTTGGCTAAAAACAAGCTGCGGGGAATCTCGCAGACGATTTCAATCAACGCGCCCGACATCAATACGATCCGTGCCGGGGATGCAGTTATGCTGGGCAGCATGAAGCTGATCGTTATTTCGGTCAGCCGGGAGCTGGGGAATCCGGGAAGCATGTCGCTGGAGCTCGGCACCTACGATGACGTGAAAAGGAGGTTTTACCTTGAATAAAGATCCTTACGGCCAGCTGGCGTCAGCGCTTTATTCTTCCGTCGGCAAACACACGAGGCAGGCAATCGGTGGCGTGGGGGCTGTCCTCGGCACGATCACCGGAACGGGGTTGAAGCTGGATGATTTTAAACACGAGTTTCAGGATTTTATGGTCGCGGAGTTGCCGGGCGTATTGTCTGTTCCAAGTTCTGTCTTGACAGGGACAACGATGCTGGAGGAAAGATCGGTAGGGGAAAATAAGCAGGAGCCTTCTTCGAATGAAACCAAAATTGAAGACTCTCGTCTTAGCTTGACCCTAAAGCCCGGTGATCGAGTGCTGGCGGTCCGGGTGAATGGAGGGAATGACGTAGTGGTTGTATGCAAAGTGGTGACTGGAAATGGCTAATTTGTTCCCGGAGACGGAGGACGTGGTCTGGGAGGACGCGACGGAACCGGAGACGTATGAAGGAAGCGGGGCCGTGTTCGGCCGCAGCTGGAAGTTCGATTTTGACGCAGGCGAGTTTGTCATGTCGCCGACCCGTAAAATGGCCGCTGCCGATGAAAAGGAAGCTTGGGTGCTCTGGTGCGAAAAAGCGGTCCGGACGCCGCGTTACCGCCATCTTATCTACTCCCGGGATTATGGCAGCGAGCTGGAGGAACTGATCGGCAGCGGCGGCCGGGCGATTCAGGAAAGCGAAATCCGGCGTATGGTCTCCGAAACACTTCTCGCGGATGCGCGGACGCAAAGCGTGGACCAGTTTGTTTTTGACTGGGAGGGAGAGACTTGCCGCTTTACCTGCCGGA
Source organism: Paenibacillus sp. USDA918EY (assembly GCF_009870825.1). Taxonomy (GTDB): domain Bacteria; phylum Bacillota; class Bacilli; order Paenibacillales; family Paenibacillaceae; genus Paenibacillus_AQ; species Paenibacillus_AQ albilobatus. The sequence continues at coordinate 79,164 of NZ_WTWY01000014.1, forward strand.
TTACGAATATCCGCGATGAAGAAGCTGTATTGGAAGGGAGTGTGGGATAATGGCGGATTTGCCGATTTATTTGCAAGATCAAACCGAAGACGAAATTATGCAGCGCATGCTGAGCCGGGTGCCCGCGGATATCGATAAATCCGAGGGCTCTTTTATTTGGGACGCGCAGGCGCCCGTGGCGTTTATGCTTTCCGAGGCGGCGATTTGGGCGCAGCAAGTGCTGGATCGGGGTTTTGCCCGGACCACATTCGGAGAATATTTGGATATGCGGGCGGAGGAGCATGGGGTGACGCGCCGTAAAGCGGTGGCTGCTACCGGAACGGTTAAGTTTAAGGGTACGCCCGGAAAGCAGATCCCTTCCGGAATCGTAGTCGCCACGCCGGCTGACGAAATTTCCGGGGAACCGAGCATCGAATACAAAACGACTGCGGAAGTAACACTGGACGGCAACGGCGAAGGGATCGCTCAGGTGACAGCGGTTGTGCCCGGCAAAGCCGGCAATGTGCCCGCGGGCGTCATCGAAATCATCTCGGCACCGGTTACCGGCGTAGTGTCGGTGACAAATCCGGAAGCCATCAAAGGCGGTGCGGATGTGGAGTCCGATGAATCGTTGCTGGAGCGTTTTTACACCCGGGTTCGCAACCAGGGGACAAGCGGCAACAAGGCCCAATACATTCAATGGGCGAATGAAGTCGCCGGCGTAGGCGGGGTTCAGGTGAAACCCCTCTGGAAAGGGCCGGGGACGGTCGGCATTTATTTGCTGGATATGGATAAACGTGCCGCAAATCCGGCGATTGTACAGGCAGCCCAAAATTATATTGACCCGACGATGGACGGCCAAGGGGAAGGGCAAGCACCGGCCGGACCGATCGTCACCGTGATGGCGGCAGAGGAGGTTCCCATCAACATCTCCGTTCAGCTAACGCTGGCGACCGATGCAACGATCGAAGAAGTAAAGGAACAGGTGGTGAACGGGGTTACTGCGTATCTTAGACAGCTTGCTTTTGCGGATCCGCTCGTTCGTTATACCCGGATCGCTGCAGTGCTGCTGGACATTCCGCCGATTATCGACTACTCGAATCTTACCGTCAATGGCCAGTCCGATGCCAATATTCAAATCAATCCCGGGCAGGTGGCCGTATTGGGGACGGTGACGCTGAATGGCTGATTTTACGATCACTAGTCCGAGAGGCGCTGAACTCTTTTCTTATTTGCCTGCCTATTACGAATCATCCCGAGTCATTCAGGCTGATATGAATGCAAAAGGTACGGAGATGGATGCCTTATACACGGCGCTGAACGAAACGCTGGATCAATTTTTTGTCCGGACGGCCACGTGGGGACTGGATCGATGGGAGTATGAGCTTGGAATCGAAACAGATCGTACTAAACCAATTGAACAGCGGCGTTCCTTAGTAGAATCAAAGCTGCGCGGAGCGGGCAAATTCTCCGGACGTCTGGTAAAAAACGTTGCGGAGGCCTACGACGGCGGCAAGGTAGATGTTTCTTTTCAACCTGCCGAGTGGGGTTTTACGATTAAATTCGTTGATACGATCGGGATTCCCTCGAATTTGGAGGATCTCAAATCAGTGATCGAAGAAGTTAAGCCCGCGCATCTGGCTGTGAAATACGAATTCAGTTATTTGCTCATCCGGGACATTGAAGGCGTCATGACCCTTGATCAAATGGAGAATACGCCTTTATCCAAATTTGCAGGAGGTGCTTGAAATGGCGAGTAATACGCCTAATCTTGGTTTGTTAAAAAAAGATCCGGTGGCTGATGGGAACGAGACGTTTAATATTAAAACGATGTTGAATGATAACTGGGATAAGATCGATGAGGCGGTAGGGAATATTAAAGTTCCTGATGCTTCTTTGACGGAGAAGGGGATCGTACAGCTTTCGAATGCGACTGATGGGACGAGGGAAGATGTAGCTGCGACTGAAAAAGCGGTAAAAGCGGCGTATGATCGAGGGAGTGCTGGGATATCGGCGGCGGCGGCAGCACAGGCTAAGGCGGATGCTGCACTACCAAAGGCTATACCAGATACACGTTCTTTACCTACAAAACCAAGCGATTACAGTCAAAGCGTCGCATACTCCTTCAAGACGGGATCCGTTATCGGACTCCCCGCTGAGCAATTCGTTGTTATTCACGGCTTTAAGGGCTGGAATGATGACAGTGGCGGCGTCACCCACGAATACGCTTCGGGCGGGACGACCGGAGGGATGTATCACCGTATAGGAACGGTTGCAAATAATGCCTGGGGACCGTGGAAGCAAATTATTGACGACGGTGCAGCATGGCAAAAACTCATGCTAACAAACGATAATGGTAATGTTATTAACATCAATAGCAGAGATCTAAACACGGTAGTTAAGACTGGATTTTATAGCGGTACACAGTTGTCTAATGCACCAATTGTGGATCCAAACGGCTGGTGGTACGTAGAAGTTCAAGCTATGTCAACAGATTCATGGGTTCTTCAAATTGCTCGAAATTTATTTAATTCAAATAGTTTCTATCAGAGAACAATGTCAAACGGCACATGGGGACCTTGGTCGCAAGACCTTTTTACATCTGTCGCTAATGGGAAAAACGATATCGCTTCCGCCATTAGCGGCAAGGGAGTTCCAGCATCAGGAAGTGATGATTTTACAACGTTGGCGAACAAAATTGGACAGATCAGTACGGGGTCGCGGGCAGAGTATTCTGTTAATTTGACGTTGATGAAGGCCTCAGGCGAGTACGCTTTTGCGACTCTTCCTCCGCGCAGTATTTATTCATTTCAAACAAATGTACCCAATGACGGTCAAGCATACTTCAGCACAAATGTAGACAGCTATGCTTCAGATGGGACACGTGCGGAATGTGGAATTTATTTAAAAGATTCTAAGGGGGTGTACCGGGGTATTGATTTTCGTGCTAATAATAAGCCCGGTTCCACCGGATACACCATTACCAAATTCAACAGGCTTGAAATCAGTAACGGATATTTAACTCCCGGAAAATTAGAATACCGTATTGATTTAGAAGGTTTCGCTACAGGTTCTTGGCACACGTTGGGGACGGGTATTGATGACACACAAACATTAATGTTTAAGTACGATCTAATTAACGGAGGTGAACTCTGCTATATTACTTATAGATTAATTGGTACTAGTTATCACGTATAAAGGAGGTATTCAGATGATTCTCGTGCGTTTTTCCGAGATCAACGACAACAACGTAGGCACGGTACAGATGATCGAGCACAATACAACGTCCACAAGTTCTATTAGCGACGGGCTTTACTTCGAAAACATAACCGTTCCAGCCCCGGTTCGTGACAATGGTATGCGACCGGTGCTTCGTATTAATCTGAAAACAAAAGAGTTGTATTACGACTACTTTATACCTGAAACCATCGAAACAAAGGTGAAAGGTCTACAACAAGAAAACTCAGAATTAAAACAAGCCGTCGCCGAACTGACTATGCTTATGGCCGCAGCTCCTACGGCATAACTGAAAGGAGGAGAGTGATCATGCAATTTACCAGGGAAAGCGGGCTCGTTAAGGTTTGGGTAAGCTTGGTTATGACCGGGACCTATAGGATCGATCAAGTGCCAGAGCTTTATAACCTTAAAGAGGTCGTTTCGGAAGTCATAAATGGAACACCAGCATAATCCAACGCCGCATAGGCGTTTTTATTTTGCCCTCGGAGCTCCCGAGGGCATTTACCTTCACGAAAGGAGGAATCGATGATGGACTTCGCAGCGATCACTGCACTCTTATCGGTGTGCGGAGTAATCAGCGGTATTATTATCGGTTGGTCGGGAAGGACCCGCGCAGTAAGGTGGGATACAAAAGAAGAAGCCCGTTCGGATGCCATGGCTCGCGCCGACATCGAGTACATTAAACGTGGCATTGAGGACATCAAGCATGAACAACGGGCGCAAGGAAAGCGATTCGACGAGCTGGCCGAACGTGTTACACGTCTGGAAGAATCCCAAAAATCGATGCAAAAACGAGTAGACCATTTTGAAAAAGCAAAAGGGAGAGTTTGAATTTTGGACAAGAAAAAATACAAAATAGAACGTCGTTATATCGACGTGCGCCATAACACAAGGCCAGGACTCCGTCTAACAACCGGAAACCCGGCCTTTTTTGTTGCTCATGATACGGGGAATCCGGGCGCCCTGGCAGACAATCATTACACGTATTTCAATAATCTTAAGGACCGTTCTGCCTCCGCGCATGTTTTCATTGACGACCAAAAGATTTTGGAGATCATTCCGACAGGGACCGGACCCGATCCGGCGGAAAAAGCTTGGCATGTGATTTATAACGTAACGACAGACAACGAACGTTTTGGCTACGACGCAAACGATGCTGCGCTGGGCATCGAGCTTTGCTATGGAGGCAAGATCCATTTCTCCGAGGCATACAAACGTTTTGTTTGGTATCTGGCGTTTTGCTGCGACAAGTGGGGCAAGAATCCTTCCACTCATATCGTAAGCCACAAACAGCTTGATCCTGCCCGCAAAAGCGATTGCGAGCAAGCTCTGTTCGCAGGCAATAAAACCTTCAAGGATTTGATCCTGGATGTAGGTGCTGAATTGGCGGCGTCGATCGTAGTACCTGATTTTGAACCTTTACCCGCCAGTGTCGCTCAATTGCTGATCCGAAACTATATACAGCCTGCGTGGTTTTCCTCTTATAACTTCGGGGATGAGGTAGGGAAAACGCATTTCCACAACTTGGCCAACAATCTTCGCCTCGCGGCAGGGATTTCGCTGGAAGCGGGAAAGGAAGCTCAACAGCTCACCAAATTACCAAAGAGTAACGCTCAAGAGATCATTTTTCGCTGGCTTTCGCCGGCATGGTTTCAAGCCAAAGCTGCTGGAGACCAGGCGGCCATGAACCATTACCACAACTTGGCGAACGAATTACGGCGTGCCGCGGGTATTCCGAAAGAATAGAGAGGAGAATGGACATGGAAAATGAAGTATTGGATCATGTTCTAGCATTTGCTTCCATTTTGGCGGTGTTTGTGCTGTCAATGGTCCAACTTGTAAAGAGTGTGGTAAACGTGCCGAAGAACGTCGTACCGATTGTAGGCCTGGTTATCGGCTTCATCATCGGTGCGGTAGCCTATCCTTTTACGGAGTTAGGACTGGTGCTGCGGATCTGGGCAGGGGGGATTGCCGGGTTGTCTGCTACAGGTTTGTTTGAATTAGCATTTAATCGTCGAAGTGGCGGCACGAAGGAATGAATTGCTTTATTTGTCACAGCATGTTATTAGAAGGATCGGTATAAGAAAGCCGCTGACTTTATTGATCGGCGGCTTTTATCTGAGTTTCAATTTTGTACCGGATAAGTAAAAGTTCGAAGTTGCTAAATTTGTATTCTTGATTCGCAAAGTCTGAAACAGAAAAAGGTGTCTGCTCTTTGATTTAAATAAATACTTAGGCTGGTTCAAAACCTCCCGAAAATGTCATTACACTGAGATTTTAAAAAATAACCCTTCAAAACCACCCCGTTTTCGAATAGCATAAGAAGTAGGAAGCCATGCGCAGCAACCATACCCACATAAGTCCATACAAAGAACACCTCATCTCATCTTAATTATAAAGCGCTTACCAACATTCAACATGCCAACGAAACGGGGGAGTACGATGGAAACATACATATTGTCATTGGATCAGGGGACGACGAGCTCGCGGGCGATTTTGTTCAATAAAGCGGGCGAAATCGTTCATATCGCGCAAAAGGAGATAACGCAGCATTTTCCCCAGCCCGGCTGGGTGGAGCATAACGCCAACGAAATTTGGGGGTCGATTCTGTCGGTTATCGCGTCGGTACTGTCGGAATCGGGCGTGAAGCCGGAGCAGATCGAAGGCATCGGCATCACCAACCAGCGGGAAACGACCGTCGTGTGGGACAAGGAAACGGAGGAGCCGATTTATCATGCGATCGTATGGCAGTCGCGGCAGACGGGCGACATTTGCGAGGAACTGAAAGCTAAGGGATACAACGATATGATCCGGGAAAAAACCGGGCTGCTCATCGATCCTTATTTTTCGGGAACCAAGGTCAAGTGGATTCTCGACCATGTGGAAGGCGCCCGCGAAAAAGCCGAGCAAGGCAAGCTCCTGTTCGGCACGATCGACTCCTGGCTGATCTGGAGATTTACCGGGGGCAAACGGCATGTCACCGACTATTCCAACGCCTCCCGCACGTTGATGTACAACATCCACGAATTAAAATGGGACGATGAGCTGCTGGAAATTCTCGGCGTGCCAACCTCCATGCTGCCCGAGGTTCGTCCGTCCTCCGAAGTTTACGGGCATACGGTGAAACACCACTTTTTCGGGGAAGAGATACCGATTGCCGGGGCGGCCGGCGACCAGCAGGCGGCATTGTTCGGGCAGGCGTGTTTTGACGAAGGGATGGCGAAAAATACGTACGGCACCGGCTGCTTTATGCTCAAACATACCGGCGAAACCGCGGTTCGCTCCGAGCAAGGGCTGCTGACGACCATCGCCTGGGGCATTAACGGCCGCGTGGAATATGCGCTGGAAGGCAGCATTTTTGTGGCGGGATCGGCCGTGCAGTGGCTGCGGGACGGCATGCGGATGCTCAAAGATTCCAAAGAAAGCGAAAATTACGCGGATCGGGTCGAAAGCACGGAAGGCGTTTACGTTGTGCCTGCTTTCGTCGGCCTCGGTACGCCATATTGGGACAGCGACGTGCGTGGAGCGGTGTTCGGCCTGACCCGCGGCACGACGAAAGAGCATTTTATCCGGGCGGTGCTCGAGTCGCTCGCTTACCAGACCCGGGACGTGATCTCGGCGATGGAAGGCGATTCCGGCATCGAGCTGCGGACGCTGCGCGTGGACGGCGGAGCCGTGCACAACAACTTCCTGATGCAGTTCCAAAGCGACCTGCTTGGCGTGACGGTGGAACGGCCGGTGATCAACGAAACGACGGCGCTTGGCGCGGCTTATTTGGCCGGACTTGCGGTCGGCTATTGGAAAAGCCAAGAGGAAATATCCGCAATGTGGGCCAAAGAGCGCCAATTCGAGCCTGCGATGGGAGAAGAGGAGCGCGACAAGCTGTACACCGGCTGGAAAAAGGCGGTTCACGCTGCCATGGCATTTAAATAGAAGGATTGCAGGTGAGTCTTAAGCATTGGTCGGGGATGATCCCGTTTTTCGAAAAATATCTTCCCATCGATAGTCTATATAAGTTGAACCAATATTTTGTGCGGATGAAGGCTGCCGGGTGAAGTTCTTTAGTTCAACTTATATAGTTTGCTAATAGAGTCTACCTTGAACCCGGGTCAGAAGGAGAGCCCCGCAAACGGCGGGTCTCTTTTTGCTTTCAGAATCCTGCGATTTCAGCACAAGGAAGGGACACACATGGCTTAACTTGATTTTTAACCCGGCCGATTACTCCGTCGGCTCCCGGCCCGATAAAATTCAGCTGCTTGCCAAGGAATATGCGCTCCTGCAATTTCGTACAGGCTACCGGGGCAAGGGGGGCGGCGGGAGTACTTCTATATTATGTAATATTCTTCTTGAAACTTTCTAACTGTTATATTAAAATTTGCAATATATAACATTTATATGTAAACCGATCTATTCTGAAGTTTATCGACGACTCCATTCACATCCATCCTTCTAAACACTATTTACTTCGACAAACAATGAAGCTCAGATTTACTTCTATGACTTCACTTCCTACCATGCAAACTTATTTTCTGTTGAATCTCTTACGATCCCCACTCATGCTGAGCGATATCACCTTAAGATGAACGCCACGATGATTTCTCTCGAAATATAAACGCTATAACTTTCAAGGAGCCAAGTTGTCCAGAAAAACACTTAGGATAAACCAAGCTGAAAGCGTTTTAGAAATTGGCCCGAAGCGTTTGAGATATGAAATCGGGAGTAATCATCTGAGGGGGAATTCTCAGCTCCATTTGACCGTCGTTCAATTGCTCGTTTCCAGGAATCCATTAAAAGGGCATAAAGGAGTTTTTTCATGGACAAACCCATACTTGAAATCAAGGATCTAAGAACGCATTTTTTTACGGACCGCGGGGAGATTCCGGCAGTCGACGGCGTCGATCTGCATGTGAATCCGGGTGAAGTGCTTGGCGTTGTCGGCGAATCGGGCTGCGGCAAAAGCGTCACGTCGCTGTCGGTGCTGAAGCTGGTACCGAGTCCGCCGGGCAAAATCGTAAGCGGATCGATTCTGTTCAAAGGTCAGGATATCACGGCGATGAATGAGCGGGAGATGCGCAAAATACGCGGCAACTGCATCTCGATGATTTTCCAGGAACCGATGACGTCGCTGAATCCGCTGTTTACGGTGGGGCACCAAATTGTGGAGACCATTCGGGAACACAGAAAGATCAGCAAAAAGGAAGCAAGGGCTTTGGCGTTTGAAATGCTGAAGAAGGTGGGAATTGCCCGGGCGGAGTCGATTATCGACGAGTATCCCCATCAGTTGTCCGGCGGCATGAGGCAGAGAGTCATGATTGCGATGTCGATCACCTGTAATCCCGATGTGTTAATTGCCGATGAGCCGACAACGGCGCTTGATGTAACCATCCAGGCGCAGATTTTGGATTTGATCCGGCGGCTGAACGAAGAGCGGGGAATGGCCGTCATGATGATTACGCATGATCTTGGCGTGGTTGCGGAAATGTGCCACCGGGTTGCGGTGATGTATGCAGGCAAGGTGGTGGAAGAGGGGAGCGTGCGCGACATTTTCAAAAGACCGCTTCATCCTTATACGCAGGGGTTAATCCAATCCGTACCGCGGATGAACGAAACCAGGGCGCGTTTGTATTCGATTCCGGGCAATGTTCCGATCCTCAGCAAAAATATGCAGGGCTGCCGCTTTGCCGATCGTTGTCCGAGCGTCATGCCGAAATGCTTGGAAGCGCTGCCAAGTCTGGTCGAACAGGAGTCCGGGCATCGCTGCAGATGCTGGCTGCATGAAAACCGACAGGAGGATGCCGTATGAGTGAACCTTTGCTTGAGGTGGAGCATCTGAAAAAATATTTTCCGATCCGGAAAGGTCTGTGGAACAAAACGGTGGGGCATGTGAAAGCCGTGGACGACATATCGTTTTCCGTCCGGCGTGGCGAGACGTTTGGGCTGGTGGGCGAATCCGGCTGCGGCAAGTCGACGACGGGCCGTTCCATTTTGCGTCTGATCGAGCCAAGCGGCGGCAAAGTTCGTTTCGAAGGCCGGGAAATTACGGAGCTGTCCTCGGAGGAAATGAGGAAACAGCGGCGGGATATGCAGATCGTATTTCAGGATCCGTTCTCTTCGCTTGATCCGCGCCACTCCGTACAACGCATTTTGGAAGAACCGCTGATCGTACACGGGATTTCAAACCGTAAAGAGCGGCAACAGCGGATCGCCAAGCTGATTGAAGTCGTGGGGCTGACCCGGACGCATCTGCATCGTTACCCTCATCAGTTCTCGGGAGGACAGCGGCAGCGGATCGGAATTGCCCGGGCGCTGGCGCTTCAGCCCAAGCTGATTGTGGCGGACGAGCCGGTATCGGCGCTGGACGTTTCCATCCAGTCTCAGGTCATTAATCTGCTGCAGGATCTGCAAGCCGAATATAAGCTGACTTATATTTTTATCGCTCATGATCTGAGCGTGGTCAAGCATATTTGCGACCGTGTGGCGGTGATGTACCTCGGAAGAATCGTTGAAATTGCGGATAAGCAGCTTCTATACGATACACCGCAGCATCCTTACACCCAGGCTTTGCTGTCGGCCGTGCCGGAACCGGATCCGGATGTGAAGAAGGAGCGGATTATTTTGCAGGGGGAAGTGCCGAGCCCGGCCAATGCGCCGGTGGGCTGCGCTTTTCATACGAGATGTCCGAAGGCGATGAAAATCTGCAGCGAGGTTCGCCCTCAGCTTCTCGATACCGGGAACGGGCATCTGACGGCATGTCATTTGTACGCAACTTCGTGACAACATGCCAAAGACACAAACGACAATTTCGGTTCCATGCGGCTTAGGCTGCTTGAAGGCTTTGCTAAGGCAGGTTCCTGACTGAGATCAGCAAAGTCCGCATATAAACATTTATCCGTGATGAAGAGAGGCTCAACCCTGAAATTAGCACTTGAAAAGAAGCAGGAGAAGCGGAAGGAGCGTAGGAAGCAGAGTCGATTCTTGAGAAGCTGAAAGCTTTTTGAAAAAAAGCTGCTTCGGAAGCGTATGCTGCGTTCGCCTAAAAGCTTTCGAAAGGAAAGCTATATAAGTTGATTAAATGAACAGGAAAGGAATAGGCAAGAGGAGGAAATGATTCTGGAGAAGCGTCAGCGTTCGCCTTTGTGAGCGGATTTCGACCATAAATGAGCTTTAATCATAGAAATCCGTGAGCAACAGCGATCGAAAGAACATTTCATCCGGCTGCCTCCATCCGTTCATAACATTAGTTCAACTTATATAACACAGCAAACCTCCGAAACGATCTGGGGGTTCGGCGCTCCAATCGCTTCATATCAAGTACTAATTTCAGTTCAGTATTGAGCCGCAAAAGAGAGGGGAAAAAACGATGAAGAAATGGACAAGCGTTTTCCTGGCACTGACGATGATCCTGGTATTTACGCTTGCGGGATGCGGCGGCAAGAGTGACGGAAATCAGGCATCCGAAACGCCCAAAACAACGGACAACACCGAGAAAAAAGAAGACCCGAAACCGGAGGATAAAAAAACGCAGGATACGCTCGTATTCGGGCGCGGCGGGGATTCCGCAAATCTGGACCCGTCCATCGTAACCGACGGCGAGTCGCTGAAAATCGGACATCAGATCTTTGATTCGCTGCTGCAGTATAAGGAAGGGACAACCGAGGTGGAGCCGTCGCTGGCCGAAAGCTGGGAGGTTTCCCCGGACGGTTTGAAGTATACGTTCAAGCTGCGCCAAGGTGTGAAATTCCATGACGGCACGGACTTTAACGCGGATGCCGTCGTATTCAACTTCAAGCGCTGGACCGACCCGAAAAGCGAATTCAAGTTCGAAGGCGATTCCTTCGATTACTATGATTCCCAGTTTGGACCGGACGGCTCCCGCGTCATCAAGGATGTCAAAGCGATTGATGCGAATACGGTAGAATTTACGCTGGCAAATCCGCAAGCTCCGTTCCTGCAAAATATCGCCATGACCTCCTTTGGCATCGCCAGCCCGACGGCGATCAAGGAGAAAAAGGAGAATTTTAAAAACGAGCCGGTGGGTACGGGTCCTTTTGTTTTCAAAGAGTGGAAGCGGAACGACTCCATTACCCTCGAGAAAAATCCGAACTACTGGAAGCCGGGACTGCCGAAGCTGAATAAAGTCATCGTACGGTCCATCCCCGATAACACCGCGCGCTTTAATGCGCTGCAAAACGGGGAAATCGACATTATGGAAGATTTGAATCCGGATGATTTGTCCGTTCTTGAAAGTGATAGCAATTTGCAAAAAATCAACCGCCCGCCATTTAACCTTGCATATCTCGGATTCAACCTGAAGAAAAAACCTTTTGATAACGTGAAGGTCAGAGAAGCGCTAAGCCACGCGGTTAACAAACAGGGCATTATCGACGCGTTTTTTGCCGGACAAGCCACTCCGGCCGTGAACCCGATGCCTCCTACGCTTTGGGGTTACAACGACAGCATTAAGGATTATGACTACAACTTGGATACTGCCAAAAAGCTGCTGGCTGAAGCGGGTTATCCGAACGGACTGCCGGATCCAGTTAACTTCTATGCGCTGCCGGTATCCCGTCCTTATATGCCGGATGGCAAAAAGGTGGCGGAAGCGATTCAGGCCGATTTTGAGAAAATCGGCGTGAAAGTGAACATCCAATCTCCGGAGTGGGCGACGTATCTGGATGATACAAAAGCAGGTGTTAAAGACGATATTTACATGATGGGCTGGAACGGAGATAACGGCGACCCGGACAACTTCCTGTACACCTTGCTTGATAAGGATGCTATTCCGGGCAACAACCGCAGTTACTACGCAAACGAAGACCTTCACAAGATTTTGATCGAGGCCCAGAAGGAAGTGGGCCAAGACAAACGCATAGAGCTGTACAAACAAGCGCAGGAAATCATCAAAAAAGATATTCCATGGATTCCGCTTGTGTATGCGACGCAAGTTTTGGCGGCAAAATCCAACTTGAAAGGATATGTACCGTCTCCAACCGGAACGGAGTACTACAGCAGCATTTACTTTGAATAACCGGCGGGTGATTTATTTTGAATTCATATATACTGAAACGCCTGTTGATTCTGATTCCGGTGCTGATTGGCATGACCATCATTGTATTTTCCATCATTCATGCCATTCCGGGCGATCCGGCGGATACGATCCTTGGTGATAAAGCTACCGAACAATCCAAAGAGGCGCTGCGGGAGCAGCTGGGACTGAATAAGCCCTGGCTGCAGCAGTATTTTACGTACTTGGGAGACTTGGTGCAAGGAGACCTCGGAAAATCGATCAAAACCAAGCAGCCGATTATGAAAGAGATTTTGCCGTATCTTGCCGCCACGCTTGAATTGACGATTGCGAGCATGCTGTTCGCCACATTTGTTGGCATCAACGCGGGGATTATCAGTGCCTGGCGGCAAAATTCCTGGTTTGATTACATTCTGATGATCATCGCCCTAATCGGGGTTTCCATGCCAATATTCTGGCTTGGGCTGATGGAGCAGTGGATATTCTCGATCAAGCTGCATTGGCTGCCGTCGATCGGTCGAATGGACCAGCGCGATCCGGTGGAATCCATTACAAACATCTATGTCATTGATGCCATGATCGCCGGCCGATGGGATCAGCTATGGACGGTTATGAAACATCTGGTGCTGCCAAGCATTGCGCTCGGAACGATTCCAATGGCGGTGATCGCCCGGATGACGCGCTCCAGCATGCTGGAGGTCATGAAATCCGATTATGTCCGCACAGCCAAAGCCAAAGGTTTGTCCCAATTTTTTGTCGTGTACAAACATGCGCTCAAAAACGCCTCGATCCCGGTACTTACCGTTATCGGATTGCAGACAGGTTCATTGCTGGGCGGTGCCGTATTAACAGAAACCATTTTCGCTTGGCCCGGGGTGGGGCGGTATATTTTCGATGCGATCAGCTCCCGCGATTATCCGGTCATCCAAAGCGGCATCCTGATAATCGCTCTCCTGTTTATTATCATTAATCTGATTGTGGATCTGCTGTATGCTTTGATTGATCCGCGTATCCAATACAAATAGGGGGGAGAAACAATGGCGGAAATTACCGTAAACCCAAATGCTGCCGTTCCAGCTATGGAGGAGGTGCCGGGCCCCTGGCGTGATGCGTGGAGAGCGTTCCGCAAAAATAAAACCGCGGTGATCGGTCTCTCAATTATTATTCTATTTATTATCATCGCCTTGATCGCACCGTTGATCGCTCCCTTTGATTACAAAGAACAGCAGCTGATGGACCGTCTGAAGGCGCCATCCTCCACGCATTGGTTCGGGACGGATGATTTGGGACGCGACTTGTTCACCCGGGTGTTGTACGGTGCGCGAATATCGTTATGGGTCGGCTTTTTCTCGGTCATCGGCTCCGTCGTAGCGGGGACGGCACTGGGTATTCTCGCAGGGTACTTCGGCAAATGGGCGGATATGCTCATCTCGAGGCTGTTCGATATTTTGCTGGCGTTTCCGAGCATTTTGCTCGCGATTGCCATTGTGGCGATTCTCGGTCCTTCGCTGCAAAATGCGTTGTACTCCATTGCCATCGTCAACATTCCAACCTACGGCCGGCTGGTAAGGGCGAAGGTGTTCAGCCTGAAGAACGAGGAGTATATCACTTCGGCCAAAGCCATCGGCATGAAAAACATGCGAATTCTGTTCAGCCATATTTTGCCGAACAGCTTAACGCCCATTATCGTGCAAGGTACGCTGGGGATCGCAACGGCGATCATCGAAGCGGCGGCGCTCGGATTTTTGGGATTGGGCGCACAGCCTCCGGAGCCGGAATGGGGGAAAATGCTGTCGGACTCCCGCCAGTTTATCCAGAAGGCACCGTGGACGGTCGTATTTCCGGGTGTTTCGATCATGTTGACGGTACTTGGGTTTAACCTGCTCGGCGACGGCCTGCGCGATGTGCTTGATCCGAGAATGAAAAATTAATAAAAGCAGGCAGCGGCTTTTCCCTCGTTGCGAGGCGGAGGGCCGCTTTTTTTGCGTTCCATTCGCGTTCTAGTAAATTTCAGGAAAAATTTTGTAACTATCGCCTGCTTGAAACGTGTTTATATTGAGGGGATGACATGATAAAGCGCAGCACGCTCGAAAGCGTGTACCGAACCTATATGCCGGATGTTTACCGGTATTTGCGTTCCCTATGCGGGGACGACGCCGCCGCGGAAGACTTGGTGCAGGAGACGTTTTACCGCGCCTATTTGCATCTGGAAAAATCACGCTGTCCCATTTTAAAATTTTGCTGTTTCTGGGCGCGGCAGCAGCTGAGGAAAACCCGGGAAAGGGAGGAGCAGGATAAACGGCGATTTTAAGCAAAAACTTCGGGATTACAAGGACGGAAAGCTGTCCGAAGAGGAACGGACGGAGCTGGAGCGGGAGCTCGAAAAAATGGAGATTTACCAATCCTTTCTGGATGAAATGATGGATGGGGAGGATCGGTTCGAACAAAAGGCTGGTCCTCAAGAGTCCGAAGCCGAGAAGAAAAAATATAAACGCGAAGCCAGGCTGCTGAGAAAAGGAAAATGGAAGGCTCGGATCGGCACCGCGTTTACATTGATCGGATTTTTTATCGGGTTTACCATCTTAAGTTCCATTGGAACGGCCATTTTTTATCAGGCGGGGGAGCCGGGATATGACGAAATCAACCGTGACGTCGTGAAGTCTGCCTTTGCGGTTGGATATCCGAACGTGATCGTTCAACCCAGCAGCAACACCGGGTCTTATTTTAATATGAAAATCAACGGCAAAATGATCAAACGCGTTGGAGACGAGCATATGGAGGTTGGAGATTTTACAGCGAACTACTGGTTTGAATGGTTACGGCTGAAGCACGTTGAATGGAAAGACATGTTCTTCGCCTTCAAAGGTTATTTTCAGTTTCCGGGTTACCAAGGCTCAGACAGCGCCTCCGAGTGGAAACGGCTGGAGAAGCTGCCTGAAGGAACGGTGGCCGAAGCTTATGTTTCTTATAAAAAGCTGTATTCGACCGACGACTTTTTGAAAAGGTTCGAGGGCAAGCCATATGATCCGCTATGGTTTGCCGTGGACAACGGGGACTCCAATATAAAGTGCGATTACGGACTTGTCATAAGCCCGGTCGGTTTTCCGGCGATTCCGGTGTGGCACCCGGGGGACGGAAAAGTAACCGAAGGCCCCAAACGCAAAGTCGGATGGTTTGTCACCATGCGCTCATCTTCAACCTCTTATCCCCCGATTGACACGTACGGTTCCGGTCCACTACGGGAAGAGAATTTCATCAAGTCGCTGCACATTCTGAACAGGCATAAAAATCGGCCGCGAGCCTCGTTCCCTTCGTCGATTTTAAAGAAACGCTGGACTACATCGAGAAAAACGGGGTTAAAATCTACGGTGCCGTCGTCACCGGACCGACCAAAGAAATTCTAAAACTGAAGGAAGATCCGGAAGTATCCGCCATCCGCATCGGGGAGGTTGCGCTGTGGAACTGGCGGGAATAGACTGCGGCGCATTTAAATTTGAGGTTAATCCGTTGCGGTGTCCAACATTTGCGTCGGCAAGGTGCCGACTGGCGCCTGGCAGAAACTAAGGGGCACATCCATTAAACGAGTCTGTAAAAACAACGCCGGAAACTCGATGGTCGGATCCTTGAAGTTGGCCGTAACAGGCGAAAAATAGATTTCGATTTGCTTTACCGTCCTTATCAGACATGGCAAACTGAGGGGCGGTTAATTTTTGCTTGCAGCCCGATATATGTTTAACCAAACCCAATCAGCTTCCATTTTGAGATCTGTACCTCCAACCTCCTAATATGCCGGCGGACTGGAAACAATGGATGAAATAGGCACCACGCGCTGCCAAATTTCGAAGTACGCCGGAGACGGAAATGACTTATAATGAGAAAAATAAAAAAACGGAGCAGGGAGTGCCGTAGGATGAATATCAAAGACAAAAGAGAACACCGTCAGTATCCAGAGCAAACGCGGGCCGATGCATCGAGGGCCGCGTTTGAGCGGGATTATTCGCGGCTGATCCATTCGCCGACGTTCCGCCGCCTGCAGGGAAAATCGCAGGTGTTCGGGGCCGGAACCGGCGATTATTACCGCACGCGCCTGACGCATTCGCTTGAAGTGGCGCAAATCGCGCGCGAAGCTGCGAAAAGCCTCGTTCGGGCCTATCCGGAAGTTTCGGAGGAACAGGCTGACAACCCCGGACTTGTCATCGATCCGGAGGTGGTGGAATGCGCGGCGATCGCGCATGATTTCGGGCATCCGCCGTTCGGGCACAAAGGCGAAGAGGTGCTGGACGGCATTTTGGAGCAGCTGATCAAGGATAAAACGAAAGAAGCGGTCGAAGGACTGTACATGAATTCCGAGCAAATCCAGGACGTGCGGACACGCATGCGGCATAAATACGAACATTTTGAAGGGAACTCGCATAATTTCCGGCTGATCATGTTCCTGGAAAAACGCGAAAACGTGGACGGCTTGAATTTATCCGACGCCGTGCTGCTTGGCATCAACAAATATCCGTTTCCGGGTACGGTGAACAAAAAGGGCTTGTACAAGCATGAATGGAGCTACATTTCAGAGATCCGCAAGGATTGGGGGATTCCGGCAGGCAAAAGAACGCTGGAATCGCAGCTGATGGACTTATGCGACGACATCGCGTATTCCGCCCATGACCTGGAGGACGGCATCAAAGCGGGCAAAATTGAAGTGCATGAGCATTTTTTGTATGACCCGTACATTATCCGGCTGATCATCGAAAAAATCATGACGCTGGAGGATACCTTCTGGCAGGGCTGGGACGCGGACCGCATCCGGCTGAAAGTCGAAGAGGTCATGGCCGCTTTTCTTAACGTGTGGAAAGAGAAGCTGCCGTATTGCGAGCATGATTTTTCCCGGGCGCGGCGCGAGGTCAAAGCTTTTTGGGTGAGCCATTTTGTCGGCAGCCTGGGCGTCATTCCGGACGGGGATTGGAAAAAGGTCACCTTCGTGAAAGAGCGGGAGGAAGATTTGGATATGCTTCGGACCGTCAGCGTGCTGAAGAGCTTTGCGTGGGTGACGATGATCCGCGACCTGCGCGTGCAGCGCCTGCAAAAACGGAGCGAATGGATGATCAAACGGCTGTGGGATGCGTTCCTCGATCCGGTCGCGTCCAAATCCATCATACCTTCCGACTGGCTGCAGCGGTTCGAACGAGATCAGGCAAGCCCAAACCCGATCTGGACCTGGGAGCATATGGTGATCGACTATATCGCGGGCATGACGGACGCGTTTGCCGAAAAGATATATAATGAATTGTACGGACTGAAGGTTGGGTCCATTTACGATCTCGACTAAACCTTAAGCGAGAAGAGATGAGACGAGAAGCAGCAAGTGGAGGGGAGAATCGTGGAGAATACGGGGTTTATTTTAAGCGTATTGGATTTGGTGCCCAAAATAGGGGAAGCGTCTTATGAGCAAGCCCTTCAGGAGGCAGCGGCGCTGGCCGCGTCTGCGGAAAAATGGGGTTATAAACGTTATTGGGTGGCCGAACATCATGATCTGAAGGATTTGGCTTGCGCGTCGCCGGAGGTGCTGCTGGCCCACATCGGGGCCAAAACAAGCCGCATCCGCCTTGGCACGGGCGCCTTGCTGCTGCCCCATTACAGCCCGCTTAAGGTGGCGGAAAGCTTCCGCCTGTTGGCCGCGCTGTACCCGGGACGGGTGGACCTCGGGATCGGACGGGCCCCCGGCGGGTCGGCACATGCCTCGATGGCGCTTAGCGGCAATTTTCTGCAAAACGTGGCGGATATGCCCAAAAAGCTGCGCGCTTTGATCCAGCTCCTGGAGGACCGGTATATGTATGAGGACCGGCCGGTTCAAGCCCGGCCCCTGCCCTCGGTGCAGCCGGATCTGTGGATGCTGGGGACGAACAGCAAAAGCGCCGGTTTTGCCGCCGAATACGGGACAGGGTATGTTTTCGGGCAGTTTATGAGCGAGCGGGACGGGGCCGAAGTGCTGCAAACGTACCGCGATCATTTTAAACCGTCCGCGCTGCTGGACAAGCCGCGTTTGATGCTGGCGATCGGGGTCATTTGCGCCAAGACGGAGGAGAAGGCCAAGGAGCTGCTGGAGGACGCGAAGCTGCCGGGACCCGAACGGGCGGTGGAGCAGGAAGCGCAGGAGGAGCGTCGGGAACCGCTGAAACGGTTGGTATTGGGCACGCCTGAACAGGTGCGGGAACAGCTCGCCCTGATCGCCGAGTCTGCGGGATGCTCGGAGTTTCTGATCTTTTGCCCCGTTCAGGATTACAGGAAACGGCTGGAGTCTTATAAGCTGCTGGCTTCCTGTTGTATGTAAAGAAAAGACTCGGGCTACGTCCGGGAAAGGTATTGGTTATCGATTGTTATGAGTGAAATCCATGAACAGATCCAACAAGCGCTGGCCGACGGCCGTCCGCTTTATTTATACGCGTATGCCAGCCATGAAACGGAAGCCGGGCTGTGCGGCATGGAGCTGAAGGCGCTGTTTGGCGGGGCCGTGGAATATAAAACGGAGTCGCTGCTGCTCAGCAGCCGCAAGATCGATCCGGATCGCAGCCCGTTTTTATCGCTGCGTATCGATATCGCCGCATGCGGGGAATCCGCGGAAGCAATCGCGGAGCTTGCGGACTCAAGGCATCGGGTGAAGGGCGGAGAGACGTTTAAGGTTACGTATATCAAATCGGGTGATCCTTGCAGCTATGCGGAGCAAAGGGAGCTGGAGAGGCTTGTCGGGAGCCGGATTCAAGGCAAGGCCGACATGAAAAACCCGGATTTGACGCTCGGGCTGACCGCTTTGCATGGAGCTTGGCTGCTTGGCAGCATTTGCGCTCCGAAGCGGGCCTGGCACGCCCACATCCACAAACCGCAAAACTATTCCACCGGCCTTAGCGCGGCCGTCGCCAGGGCGCTGGTGAACATCGCCGCGCCCGAAACGGAAGGCATCCGGCTGCTTGATCCCTGCTGCGGCATGGGGAACGTCCTGATCGAAGCGCTGTCCATGGGAATCGACGCCCGGGGAAGGGACATCAATCCCCTTGCCGTTCGCGGCGCCAAAACGAACCTGAAGCATTACGGGTATCCCGAAACGCTGGTTACCCTTGGGGATATGAACGAACTGGAAGGGCATTACGATGCCGCGGTATTGGACATGCCGTACAATCTATGTTCGGTGCTTCCGGTAGAGGAACAACGGAGGATGCTGGCGAGCCTGCGCCGTTTGGCGCCCCGTGCGGTGATCGTAACGACGGAAGTGGACGTGCGGGTCCGGGTCGAAGAAGCGGGTTACCGGATCGTCGAGGAATGCCAGGTAAG
Organism: Paenibacillus sp. USDA918EY; assembly: GCF_009870825.1. Lineage (GTDB taxonomy): Bacteria > Bacillota > Bacilli > Paenibacillales > Paenibacillaceae > Paenibacillus_AQ > Paenibacillus_AQ albilobatus. The sequence goes on from NZ_WTWY01000014.1 coordinate 98,722, forward strand.
GAAAGGGAGCTTTGTGCGGCAGGCGTGGCTTTGCGAAGGAGTTTTATAACATTTGCGAAACGGACAGCTGTTGGCTCGAGAAGTGAATACACCGGAAAGAAGGCATGAAACATGAAAATCAGGCCTGCCTTGGCAATGGACTATCCCGAATTAAGACGGATTTATCTTGTTTCCCGCCGCCAAAGTTTCGTATGGGAAAACGAACATGAAATGTCGCTGGAAGATTTCGATAGGGATACGGCCGACGAGCATATCCTGTTGGCGGAGGCGGAGAGCCGGATCGTGGGTTTTGCGTCATTATATTTGCCGGAGGATTTCATCCATCTTTTATTCGTCGATCCGGATTTTTCAGGTATAGGCGCCGGCAGCAAGCTGCTCGAGGCGGCCGTTGAGAAAATGAACAAGCCGCTCACGTTAAAATGCGTGTCCGCAAATCATAAAGCCTTGAAATTTTATGAAAAAAACGGCTGGAAGAAGGTAGTCGAAGAAGCCGGGCCGAGCGGGAAGCATTGGCTTATGTCGTACGAATAAGCTTTGATTTTTCAACCCAAAGAAAAAACGCCCCTTATGGGACATCGGGTTCCAAACGGATTTCCGATGCCCTGTTAAGGGGTGTTTTCGTTTCGGCTCCGGCGATTTTAGTACATCCGCCCGTAATCCACCAGATTGCGCGGCGGTTTTTGCCCTTGGACATAAGCTTTCAGGTTGTCCGCAAAAATGTCGATGACGCGTTCGGCATAACGGTCATTGCTGCCCGCGACATGCGGGGTGATGATGACCTGCTCCATCTCCCACAGCGGATGTTCCGCCGGAAGCGGCTCTTCTTCGAAAACGTCGAGGCCCGCGCCGCTCAACCGGCCGCTGTTCAAGGCATTGATCAACGATGCCGTATCCACCGTAGGTCCGCGTCCCACATTGATGAAATAAGCCCCTTTTTTGGCAGCGTTCCAAGCCGCGGCGTTAAACATATGGCGGGTTTCGGCCGTCAGCGGGAGGATGTTCACGATATAGTCGCCTTGTCCAAGCGCCTCATGGAGGTTGTCCATCTTGTACATCCGGTCCACGTGCGGCTCGGGCTTGTCCGAACGCCGGACGCCGATGACCCGCAGTCCGAAGGCTTTGGCCAAACGGGCGGTTTCCCGGCCGATTTCGCCTACGCCGACGATGACCAGCGTTTTGCCGCTGATTTCGCCCAACGTGCCGAGACCGGGAACGGCGAGATCGGATTTCCACTCTTTTTTCAGTTGATGGCGGACCGCCATGTGCAGCTGGCGCGAAAACGAGAGCATCATGCCGATAATGCTTTCCGAGATCGGAATCGCATGCACGCCGCTGGCGCTCGTGAGCAGAACGCCCTTGTCCCGAAGGCGCTCCAAAGGCAGCGTATCCACGCCCGCCGACCAGGTTTGCACCCATTTCAGCTTGCTGTATTCCCGAAGGGCTTCCTCGGCGATCGTTTTCGACCATCCAAGGATCACTTCCGCGTTTTGGATCTGCTCCGCGCTGACGTCCTTTTTATTTTTTACGATCAAATCAAAACCTGGCGCCGCTTGTCCGATTTGACCGATTTGATCCGGCGTCAAGGAATGAAGACATACGATCGATTTCATGGTTTGGCCTCCTCCGTCTGTCGTTTGCACGTTTATCGATGTTTTTAGGATACCAGATTGCGGCGGGCGGTGAAAAGGTAACCGGACATTTTTATCCGCACTGCGATTGGATCGCAATCCTTAATGGCGCCGCACACAGCTTTATTTCAAAAAATCGGGCCTCCTTTTCCGTTCGGTACGCTATAATCAGATTACGAAATACAGAATTTGGAGGCTGGAATAACGTTATGATGCAAAATGCAGCAGGACAGGCTTCGGGCGCTCAGCCCGGCCTCATTCGAAGGTTTATGTCGTATTACCGCCCGCATAAACGGCTGTTTATGGTCGATTTCGGCTGCGCGGTAGTTGCGGGTTTGCTGGAGCTCGGATTTCCGGTCGCCGTCCAGTGGGTTGTGGACAAGCTGCTTCCGGACGGGGCATGGGGAACGATCATCGCCGCGGGATGCGGCTTGCTCGCCTTGTATTTGATCAGCATGGGGCTGCAGTTCATCGTCAGCTACTGGGGGCATAAGCTCGGGATCAACATCGAATCGGACATGCGCCAGCAGGCGTTTAACCATGTGCAGAAGCTGTCCTTTAAATTTTTCGACAACACGAAAACAGGCCACTTGATGTCGCGCATGACCAACGACTTGTTCGATATCGGAGAGATGGCCCACCATGGGCCGGAGGATATGTTTATTGCCGTCATGACCTTTGTCGGTGCGTTTGCGATCATGTGGACGGTCAATTGGCAGCTTGCTTTGATCACGTTCGTCATTATGCCGGTCATCGTATGGATGATCGTTTATTTTAACCAGAAGCTGAACCATGCCTCCTCGGAAATGTTCCGCAACATCGCTGAGCTGAATGCCGGCGTGGAGGACAGCGTCTCGGGCATCCGGGTCGTCAAATCGTTCGGCAACGAGGAATACGAAATCTCGCGCTTCCGCGAAAGCAATGCCGCGTTCCGTTTGGCGAAACTTCGTTCATACCTGGCCATGTCGTTCAGCGTCTCGGGCATGTACATGCTGACAAGGCTCATTTCGCTGATCGTGCTCGTTTGCGGCGCCTGGTTTGCCTACCAGAACAAACTGACGTACGGGGAACTTGTCGCGTTTTTGCTGTACGTCAACATTTTCCTGAAGCCGATCGACAAAATCAACGCTTTGATGGAAATCTACCCGAAAGGGATGGCGGGCTTCAAACGTTTCTGCCAGTTGATGGATACGGACCCGGACATCAAGGATCAGCCGGATGCGGTCGAAGTTGTTCAGCTGCGCGGAAACATCGAATTCCGCAACGTTTCTTTCGGCTACGAAGACCAGCGGCGGATTTTGGAAGGAATCGACCTGAATATTACGGCCGGAGAAACGGTGGCGCTCGTCGGGCCGTCGGGTGCCGGAAAGTCGACGCTGTGCAGCCTGATCCCGCGTTTTTACGAGGTGGATGAAGGAAGCATCACGATCGACGGCATCGACATCCGCGAAATGACGCAGCGTTCGCTTCGCTCGCAAATCGGCATGGTGCAGCAGGACGTGTTTCTGTTCAGCGGGACGATCCGCGAAAACATCCTTTACGGCAATCTGAACGCCAGTGAAGCCGAATTGATGGATGCGGTGCAAAAGGCCCATTTGGAGTCGCTCGTGGCCTCGCTGCCGGACGGGCTGGATACGGTCATCGGGGAACGGGGGCTGAAGCTGTCGGGCGGACAGCGGCAGCGGCTGGCGATCGCAAGGATGTTTTTGAAGAATCCTCCGATCCTCATTTTGGATGAAGCGACGTCGGCGCTCGACACCGAAACGGAAGCGATCATCCAGGAGGCGCTGGAGGTTTTGGCGGTGAACCGGACGACGCTGGTCATCGCGCACCGGCTTGCGACCATCCGAAACGCCGACCGGATCATCGTCGTCACGGAGGACGGCATTGCCGAGCATGGGCGGCACGAGGAGCTGCTCCAAATCGGCGGCGTCTACGCAAGGCTGCATCAGGCGCAGTTCGGGTAACGGCAAGAGGATATCCTGAGAGCATTTGGGGCTTTTGGGATATCCTCTTTGTTTTAGTGGAAGCAGGGGATTTTGGATATGCTAAAAACGACCCTATTATATAGTAGTAAAAATTTTTGAAGGGAGCGAATACTGCATGGATATTGAAAATAAAGAGCGGCCGCTGCGGCTGTTTATCGCGGTCAGATTGTCGGATGAATTGAAAACGGTGCTGGAGCGTTGGCGGGAATCCCATCAACATTTGTTTCCTTTCAAAAAATGGACGCATAGGGAGGATTATCATATTACGGTACAATTTTTAGGGGATGTCGAACCGGGGCGCGTGCCGGAAATCGCAGCAAAACTGCAGGAGGTCTCCCGCCAGTTTACACCATTTGAACTTGGTTTTGGAAAAGCGGGCGTGTTCGGTACAGATGCTTCTCCCAGGGTATTTTGGGCTGGAGTAATTGACTACTCGAACGGGCTTGCAAAGCTGCAGGAAAAGGTGACCGACGCCATGGAAACGTTTGGTTTCGCGAAGGAGTCGCGGCCCTTTCGTCCACATGTGACAATCGCCCGAAAATACGCGGGGGACCGGGAGTTTCGGCTCGCCTCCGTCCCGCCTTTGCTGCCGCAAACAGCGCCCTTCGAGCAGGCGGAAGGGAAGGTTTCATGGATCGTCGACGAGTTTGTACTTTTTTCCACACATTTGCACGAAAAGCCAATGTATGAGATACTAGAATCCTTCCGAATGAAAGATTCATAGTTTCGACATTCCGGGCGTTATTTAACATACATGGATTTTGCCGGACATCCGGGGAGGGTGTTTCGGCCAAATCCGCATTCTAAAAAAATCCTGCACATAAAACAATAGCTTGTTCCCTTAGCCGTATCTGTGAAACCGTAAAATGTGCCGTCACGAAGCAGTCTGTGTTGTAAAGATGTATCAAACGAATTTTTCCGTTTCTCGTATTCGCGGATGCAGCAAATCACTGAAAATAAGCTCAGGTTTTCAAAACCTCTATTTTCGGTTACATGAGAAATATGCAAAACGGTTGTTTTGCATGTTTTGAAAGTTAAAAGGGAATGTGCCGGGAGTAGTGGGAGGAAAAACATGTACACTTTAAGACAAAACCGCTGGATGGCTTTGCTGATCGGAGTTCTTCTGGTGTGTTTCTCTGCGATTTGTTTGCTTCTTCAAAACGAGCTGGCGGAAAAATTGCAGCATAAAACCAACATGGGTCTGAATCGTTTCGGTTCGATCAATTTGAGTGTGAGCGAAACGGCGGCAAAAACGGAGCATATACAGAGCGCGTCAAGCAAGACGCATTTCCAAATGCCTTTGCGTTTGCAAAATGTAAATAATTTCAAACCATGGAAAAATAAAACGAAAGTTGCTTTTGTTGGACAGCTTCCTTCGATACCGCCTAAAGCGGAAACGGTGCTTGCGCGCGGGCAGTTGCACGCGAACACGAAACCGAAGGCAGTCCAAGTTGAGGCTTCTCACCGGCAAAAGCAGAATCTTCAGCTGACTCCCCCAAAAACATTATTCTTCAGCCGGACCAAGCTGCTGAGTCCGTCGGAACAGGCCCAAGCGACCTGGCAGTACAACGTGACCGCTGAAGATGTGCTTCTGCTGCAAAAAATCGTCATGGCAGAAGCGGAAGGCGAACCGTACCAAGGCAAAATCGCTGTCGCGAACGTTGTCTTGAACCGGCTACGGTCAGCCAATTTTCCCAATACGATTAAAAAGGTCATTTATCAAAAACATCAGTTCAGTCCCGTGGCGAACGGACGGTTTGACCGCGTGAAGCCGAACAAGGACTGTATCCGTGCGGTCAATGAGGCGTTGAACGGCAAAAAAGCGGTAACGGATGACACGTATTTCTTCCTGTCGCTGAAGCTGGCGCAAGACCTGACCATTCACCATACCCGCACCTACGAGAAGCGCATCGGCAACCATACTTTTTACAAATAAATCCCATTTCGATATGATAGAGAGAGGTTGTACGGATGATTGCCGTTCAATCCGGAAAATCATGTCTTGGCGATCAATTGTAGGAGGTGCCGACGTTTATGAAAATTACGTATTACGGTCATTCATGCGTGCTTGTGGAGGCGGAAGGGAAAAGGATCATTATCGACCCGTTCCTGACGGGGAATCCGGTTGCGACCGTTTCACCGAAGGATATTCGCGTGGACGCGGTGTTGTTGACGCACGGCCACGGAGACCATTTTGGAGACTGCATCGAAATCGCAAAAGCAAATGCATGCCCGATCGTTGCCGTCTACGAATTGGCGGAGTACTGCAAAAGCCAGGGGGCCGAAGCGTACGGCATGAACATTGGCGGCAGTCATGTTTTTGACGGCTTCAAAGTCAAATTTACGCTGGCATTTCACAGTTCCTCGCTTGCGGTGGGTGATTCCTGGATTTACATGGGCGAACCCGGCGGCATTTTGCTGACGATCGGGGGCAAAACATTTTTCCATGCGGGCGATACCGGATTGTTTGGGGACATGCGCCTGATCGGGGAGATGAACGACATCGACGCGGCGGCGCTTCCGATCGGGGACTCGTTGACCATGGGGCCCGAGGATGCGCTTGTGGCTGCGGAATGGCTGCGCGCGGCTCACGTGCTTCCGGTGCATTACAATACGTTTGAAGGCATTCGGCAGGATGCTTCGTCGTTCTGCGACCGTTTGGGCGAAAAGGGCATCCAGGGCCATCCGCTGAAGCCGGGCGAAAGCTTCGAAATCTAACCGGGGCAGCGGCGCGCTCATCTGACAAACACCTCGCGTTTTTCCGGGCATATACTGACACGGAAGTTAGCCTATAGGAAAGGCGGGAGCTCCCGATGATGGACCGGACACCCGGAAGCGGCCCGATCGCCGTTCACGACCTGCAGCATCTCATTCAGGCCGAATATCGTTCGATGATTTACGCCCAGCGCATGATGCAGCTTGCGCCTCCGGAGCATCGAACGTATTTCAGCCGGCACGCAGAGATGAAGCGGAGGGAACGCCTTGCGGTTTGGGCAGGGTGGTATCATCGGTTGACGGCCTGTTATCCGGTGTTCAGCAAAGTCGAGCCGCCCAAGGACTACGCGGCAGGGCTTCGCGCTTCGATCGCGGATAGCCTTGACGCCGCCGATACGTATGCCTGGCTGTTGGACCGCGCCGATGAGCCGCAGCTCCAATGGCTGTTGCAGCGTGCCTTGAACGGGGAGACCCGCTGGGCCGTCCGGCTTCAATCGTTGTACTCCGGCTTATGGATGGAGGGCGGCGATTTTGCGGCAAGCAAAGGGCGGATCGGCGTCATCCGCAAACCGTAAGCGGCGTCTAGAGGTACAGACTTTCGCGTTAATCCGGCGGGAGTAACCCTTAGGGAACGCCATGGTTTAAACCGTGCGCGTAAAATGAACCTTATCGCCATCATAAAACAGCTCTCTCCAAAAAGTATGGAGAGAGCTGTTTTTGCGTCCGAACTTGCGGGAGACATCCCCTATGTAATCTGTGCCCAAGCCTGCTTGCTTTATGACGATGTGTTCTGCTTCAGCCAGGCAAGCACCTGCTGCGCGCAATAAAACGGCTCTTTGCCGGGTCCGGATGCGGCGGACGATTTCAGCCGGTCTTCTTCCACCTGCCGGTACTCCTCCGTCAGGCGGCGGCGCCAACGGCGCAGCACCTGAGGGGAAATCATTTCCGCGCTGCCCAGCTCGACGAAATATTGGCCGTTTTCCTCTTCCTGGCCGGGGATCGCTTCGTAAAAAAGCATCGGTATGCCTTTGGCCAGCCCTTCCGTACACGTCATGCCTCCTGGCTTCGTAATGAGCAGATCGGAGACGTCCATCCATTGGTCGATATGTTTCGTATACCCGAGCAGGCGGATATGCGGGTGATCGAGCTCCGGGCTGCTTTTCATCTTCTGCAGCAGCTTTTCGTTGCTTCCGGTGCAAAAAACCAGTTGAATGTCATCCGCCCACGACAGCAGCATGTTTATCATCTCTTTGTTAAAAGAAACGCCCCAGCCTCCGCTCATGATCAGCACCGTTGGCATCGGCTTCAGCCCCAGTTCTTGCCGCAGCCGCCCCTTGTCCCCGTGTTCCCAAAAACTCGGATGCACGGGAATGCCCGTCACCTGAACCGAATCGGCGGCGACGCCCCGGCGCAGGAGCAGGTCCCGGACTTTCGGCGTCGAGACGAGGTACTGGTTCACCTCTTTGTTCACCCATGTGGCATGGACGTCATAGTCCGTGATCAGCGTAATCAGCGGGACGTGGATCCCTTGCCGTTTGAGGCGGGAGACCACCGCATTCGGGAAAGGATGCGTGCAAACGATCAGATCCGGCCGCAGCTGCTTCATCACCCGGGCCGCCTGCGTGTAAAAAATCCGGTGCAGCGCAAGCTTGGCGAGCCGGTTCAGCGATTTATCGTATTGTTTACGGTAGAGCATCCCGACCAGCCTGGGGCTGCTGCTGACCGTTTTACGGTATGCCGAGAGGATGAAGGGGCCCATCTTGGGATTCAAAAAATTGCCGAGCTCTATGACGCGGCATTGCAGCCGGGGGTCGAGCTTCTTCATCCCGGCCGCCAGCGCGAAGGCTGCTTGCGTGTGACCCGTGCCGAAACCTTCGGACAACAGCAGCACTCTCTTTTTCCGCATGTTTTCACCCACTTTTCCTTCCTCTATCTTACAGGAGGCCATCGCAAAAATCCATAAAAGCCATGGATCGGCGGAGAAGCTACAATTCGCATGAAAGTTTGAAGAAAAAACAAAATGTTGATGGTAAGGGTTGCCAAATGACGCGCTCCGTGATAAAGTAGAAAATGACCAATTGACCGAAATGGAAATTCAGTCAGAAATCATGAACGACCATTCCCCACAGAAAGGGGGCGAGGGTATGTCTGCGGTAGATCGCCGAAAGCAAATCCTTCGAGCGGCAGCCCGATCTTTTGCTTTGTTTGGATATAAGGCGACGACGATGGACCAAGTGGCCAAAATCGCGAATGTCGGAAAAGGAACGATCTATACATTTTTTTCGAACAAAGAAGACCTGTTTGACGAAATTTTGTATAAGGTCATATTGGAAATGAAAATGCTGGCCGAGAGCCGGATCGACAGAAACAGCACCTTTTTCGAAAACCTGTTCAGCGTCCTTGACGCTTTGCTGGAGTTCCGGGACGAACACGAGCTGTTCATCAAGCTTTCGCAGGAAGTGCGGGACGTCGGAACGCTTAAAGCAAAAGAAGGTCTTGCCACGCTGGAGCGCGTCATTTTGGATTACCTGGAGCGGGAGATCGCCATGGCTTTGGAGCGCAAAGAAATTTGCTCCTGCGATCCGCAAGTGGCGGCCTTTGTCATGTTCAAGCTGTACATTGCGCTTGCTTCCGATTTTAAGTACGTTCGCGAACCTCTCAGTCAGGTGGAAATCCATCATTATATCCGGATGTTTCTGGCGGATGGCCTCGCGAACCCAAACGCAAGACCGGTCAACATACCAAATTGAGCATGCTTCCCCGCAAGCTGTCTGAACGGACGGCGGCGCAGAGGAAGTTTTTATTGGTCATTGATTGACCAATTGATTAAAACGGTCAATTGGTTTTAAAGATGAAATAAAGGTCTAAGGAGAGAAACAAAGATGAGGTCATTATCAGTGTTTTTGAAAGATATGGCTGCGACGGTGCGCAACCGTAAACTGCTCATTTCGATGATCGCCGTCATTTGCATTCCGGTCATGTATGCGGGTTTGTTTCTGGGAGCTTTCTGGGATCCGTACGGCAAAATGGACCAGCTACCCGTAGCGGTCGTCAATAACGACGCCGGCGCAAAATACGGGGACGAGGAGCTGCGGATCGGCGAAGAACTCGTTCAGGAATTGAAGAAGGGCAACGATTTTGGCTGGAAGTTCGTCAGCCATGGCGAAGCGGAAAAAGGGATGGAGGAGAACCGTTATTACATGACGATCGTCATCCCCGAGGACTTTTCCTCCAAGGCCGCGACGGTCATGGAGGAACATCCGCAGCCTTCGGAGATCATTTTCGAGCCGAACGAAGGGTTTAACTTTCTGGCATCCCAAATCGGGGGGACGGCCGTAAAAGAAATCAGGTCGAAAGTTTCCGAAAAAGTAACGGAGGCTTACTCCAAAAGCTTGTTCCAGCAAATCACCAAAGTAGCCGACGGGCTCGGGGAAGCCGGAAACGGCGCTTCCGAATTGTCCGACGGGGCGGTAAAACTGGATGAAGGCGCGGCTAAGCTGAAAGAAAACATGAGCAAAATGGTCGCGGGCGCCGTGAAGCTTCAGGAAGGCATCCGGCCGCTGGAAGACGGCGCGGGAGATTTGCAGAAGGGCGCAACGAGCTTGAAAGAAGGCTCGCAGCAGCTTTCCGGAGGGCTTGAGCAGCTGGCCACGGCGCATAAGCAGTTGGAAAACGGCGTGTCGGCATCGCATCAAGGCGCCGTTCAGCTAAAAGAAGGGCTTCAAGCCTCCGAAGCCGGCAGTGCGCAGCTTCAGGCCGGACTGCAAAGCGCCGTGGACGGCAGCGGCAAACTTCAAGCAGGACTGGCGTCGACGCTTACCGGCAGCGGCAAGCTGAAGGATGGCTTGAAGCAATCGGAGGCCGGCAGCGCCAAATTGGCGGAAAGCATGAAAGCGGCCGAAGCCGGGGGAGCCAAAGTCGCGGCTGGCGCGCAAAGCGTAGCGCAAGGACTTCAGCAGCTGGCTCAAGGAAGCCCCGAGCTGGCCCAGAACCCGGCTTTCCAAAAGCTGATGGCAGCCAGCCAGGCGGTGGCCAAAGGCACCGAGGAGCTCCATCAAGGGCAAAAGCAATTGAGCGAAGGCGTATCCCAATTGCATCAATCGCAGCAGCAGCTCGCGAGCGGAGCGGGCGGCCTGCATGACGGGCTGCAGCAGCTTTCGGGCGGCGCGGCGCAGCTCGGCCAAGGCGCGGAACAGCTGACGGCCGGAATGGATCAGCTTCATCAATGGCAAAAGCAGCTTCTTCAAGGCGCGACGCAGCTGGAACAAGGGCAATCCAAGCTCGAAGCCGGCATGAAGCAATTTGGCGCGAAGCTTGGCGAAGCGGCGGGAGGCAGCAAGCAGCTTGCGAGCGGCGCCGCGCAAATCGCCGACGGCTCCGGCAAGCTGAAAGGCGGCATGAGCCAATTGGGCGGCGGCGTAGCGGCTATTGCCGACGGCTCCAAACAGCTGGATGACGGCGCGGGTCAATTGACGGAAGGGCTGGGCAAACTGAAGGACGGTTCCGGGGAACTGGCCTCCAAGCTGAACGAAGCGGCGGAGAAAAGCAGCGAAGTGAAAGCGGGGGACGAGAACTTTAAAATGTTCGCCGAACCTGTGCAAATTCAAGAGAAAAAGTTCTCTAAAGTTCCGAACTACGGAACGGGATTCTCGCCGTATTTTCTGTCTCTCGGATTGTTTGTCGGGGCGCTGATTTCGACCATCGTCATTCCGATGAGGGACAGTGCGGTGCTCGGCGCTTCCGGTTTCAACCGGTTCATCAGCCGGACGTTGTCCTTCGTCTTGATGAGCATGCTGCAATCCTTGCTGGCGGCCCTCATCATTCTTTACGGGTTAAAGCTTGACGTGCAGAACGTACCGCTGTTCTACATGTTCACGTTTGTGACGAGCCTGTCCTTTATGTTCATGATCCAGGCCATCGTGACCTGGTTGGATCAGCCGGGACGTTTTGTCGTCATCGTTCTGCTGATCTTCCAATTGACCACCAGCGCAGGCACGTTCCCGCTGGAGCTTATTCCGGACTGGATGAAAGTCCTCAATCCGCTCCTGCCTATGACGTACAGCGTGATCGGCTTCAAAGCGGTCGTATCCACAGGGGATTTCGCGGTGATGTGGCGGCAAACGGCCGTACTCGGCGCCGTGGGCATCGTCTTCCTCGGTCTGACGCTGGCCTACTTCTTGATCAAATCGCATAAAAGCATCCTCGATCAGCAGCAGTCGCCTTCCGTTTCGGCATAGGTAAACGGAGGCATTAAAAAAGGGTCGTTCCCAAAGTTTCATTCTGGGAACGACCCTTTTTCATTCCGGCGTTACGTTGAAATCATCGCTCAGATGGCGCGGGATTATTTCGCCGCAGGGAAAATAATCCCGTTTTGCTTGACAATATGAAGGGGATCATGCAATTTTACTGTTATCGAATATTGAATAGAGCGCGAGAAGCGGGAAATGGGGAAACACTCTGAAAGCAAATCGCATGGAAGCATTTAGCGATGGCGTGCTGGCCATTATTATTACCATTATGGTTCTGGAATTCAAAGTGCCGGAGGGCCATGACTGGCATGCGTTGGTCGGGCTTGGCCCGAAAATTCTCAGCTATATTTTTAGTTTCGTGTATATCGGCATCTATTGGAACAATCATCATCATCTGCTGCATATGGTCCGAACGATGAACGGCCGGTTGATGTGGCTGAACCTGCTGCTTCTCTTCTGGCTGTCCCTGGTGCCGTTTACGACGGCTTGGATGGGGGAAAGCCAATTTGCAGCCACGCCAACGGCGCTGTACGGGATTATTTTAATGGTAGCGGCGTTTTCGTACTGGCTGCTTCAGCGCGCCATTTTGAAACAGCATTCCGGCGATTCCTCATTCGTCGTCACGATGGGCAAAGACTGGAAGGGAAAATTATCTCCCTTGTTCTACTTGACCGCAGTCCTGACCGCCTATGTGAGTCCATGGCTGTCCGGCGTCTTCTTCGTGCTTGTCGCCGTGATCTGGTTCGTGCCGGATCAGCGGATCGAGCGTGCTTTGGGAAGCCGCTGACAAAAACTCTCCGAATCTCGCGCGCAGGCGGGCTCGGGGAGTTTTCTCTTATCCGGGACGATATAGACCCTCCCTATTTATAATAGTAAAGAGTTGTGGCGCTGAATCTTTTTCAAGGATTCGTAAATAATCAAGGAAAATTCAGGGTGAATTTTGCATTATTATTCGGTAAAACTACTTTTTAATCAGAAAACGCTTTAATGCGGCGCTGCAAATCATTATTTATCGGGCTCATAAAAACTTTGAATTGCGCTGGTTTTGGCGCAGTGATAAAATAAAAAAACCAATTCTTGCTGAATAAATATCAATACCTTTCCCCATAGCAACAAGGTTGTCCGCTGTTGTAAGTTACCCCATTCCCCAATCATAGTCACTGTTTTGTTCTGTAGCCAATGATCGTCTCGATGTGGTGTTGTTTGCTGTACCCGAAATGAAGTCATTATTCATTCTGAAGAAAGAAAGGTTGCTTTCCATGAGACATACGGTACTTCCCCCTAAACAGGGACTCTACGATCCGCAGTTTGAAAAAGACGCCTGCGGCATGGGGTTTGTCGCTCACATCAAGGGCAGGGCTTCCCATGAAATCGTCGCCCAGGCGCTGACGATGCTGGAAAACATGGAGCATCGGGGCGGCCAGGGCAGCGAACCGAATTCCGGTGACGGAGCCGGAATCATGCTGCAAATACCGCATCGTTTTTTTGCCGAAGAAGCGCAAAAAAACGGTTTCGAGCTTCCGGAGCCCGGGCAATACGGGGCCGGCATGCTGTTTCTTTCCCATGATGAAGCCGTTCGTGAGGCTCATGAGAGCCGGCTGATTCAGATCATTAAAGAGGAAGGGCAGACGTTCCTCGGTTTCCGCGACGTGCCGACCTATGACGAAATGCTCGGCAAATCGGCCAAAGAAGCCAAGCCGTACGTACGCCAGGTGTTCATCGGCCGCAGCGCCGACCTGAAAGAGGATTTGGATTTCGAGCGCAAGCTGTACATCATCCGCAGACGCGCCGAGCGGGCGATCCGTTACGGCGGCACGCCTGAAGGGGAAACTTTCTACATTTCCAGCTTGTCCTGCCGGAAAATCGTATATAAAGGCATGCTGACGACCGCTCAAGTAGGCCAATTTTACCTCGACCTGCAAAACGAATCGGTCGAAACGGCGATTGCGCTTGTTCACTCCCGTTTCAGCACCAACACGTTCCCGAGCTGGGAGCGCGCGCATCCGTACCGCTTCATGATCCACAACGGCGAAATCAACACGCTGCGCGGCAACGTGAACTGGATGCACGCCCGCCAATCGTTGTTCAAAAGCGAGCTTTTCGGCGGCGACCTGGACAAGGTAAAGCCGATCATCAATCCGGACGGTTCGGATACGGCGATGTTCGACAATACGTTCGAATTCTTGTATCTAAGCGGCCGTTCCCTGCCGCATGTGGCGATGATGATGGTGCCCGAGCCTTGGAACAACCATGAAACGATGGACGAAACGAAAAAAGCGTTTTACGAATACCACAGCACCTTGATGGAGCCTTGGGACGGCCCGGCGGCAATGGCGTTTACGGACGGCGTGCAAATCGGCGCGATCCTCGACCGGAACGGCCTGAGACCTTCCCGCTATTACGTGACCAAAGACGACTTGATCGTCTTGTCCTCCGAAGCGGGGGTTCTCGACATCGCCCCGGAAAATGTGCTGTACAAAGACCGGCTGCGTCCGGGCAGAATGCTGCTTGTCGACACGAAGGAAGGGCGCATCGTGTCCGACGAGGAAGTCAAAGCGCAAATCGCTGCCGAGCAGCCTTACCGTCAGTGGCTCGACGAGCATTTGATCAACCTCGATGAGCTTCCGGACGCGCCGGAGCTGCCGAATCCGAAACATGACAACGTGACGCAGCTGCAGCTGGCATTCGGCTATACGTTCGAAGAGCTGCGCAAAGTGCTGGAGCCGATGGCGGCCACCGGCATGGAGGCGCTCGCCTCGATGGGCTACGACGCCCCGCTGGCCGTGTTGTCCGACAAGCCGCAGCGTTTGTACAATTATTTCAAGCAAATGTTCGCGCAGGTGACGAACCCGCCGATCGACGCGATCCGCGAGGAAATCATTACGTCGACCGCGACGACGATCGGACCGGAACGCAACCTGCTTCATCCGGAGCCGGAAAGCTGCCGGCAGATCCGTCTGGAAACGCCGATCCTTTCCAACGAGGATTTCGCGAAAATCCGCCATGTGCACCGTCCCGGCTTCAAGTCGATGACGATTCCGATCTTTTTTACGGCGGCGGACGGAGCCGAAGGCTTGCGCCAGGCGCTTGACGGGCTTTGCGAAGCGGCGGACCGCGTCATCGCCAAAGGCCATAACATCCTGATCCTCTCGGATCGGGGTGTAGACGCCGAAAATGCAGCGATCCCGGCCTTGCTGGCCGTATCCTGTCTGCATCATCACCTGATCCGCCAGGAAACGCGCACGAAGGTGAGCATCCTGCTCGAATCCGCCGAACCGCGCGAAGTGCATCATTATGCGCTCCTGCTCGGCTACGGCGTCAGCGCGGTCAACCCGTACCTCGCCTTCGAAACGCTTGACGACATGATCCGCCAAGGGCTGCTGCGCGGCGTAACGCATGAAAAAGCCGTCAAAAACTACATTAAAGCGGCGACGAAAAGCGTCGTGAAAATATTGTCCAAAATGGGTATTTCCACGATCCAGTCCTACCGCGGCGCACAAATCTTCGAAGCGGTCGGATTAAAAGAGGAATTCGTGGAGAAATACTTTACCAATACCCCGTCCCGCATCGGCGGCATCGGTCTGGAAGAAGTGGCGGCCGAAGCGCTCGCCCATCACAACCGCGCCTTTACGGATAAGGACGGCAACGATAAGGTGCTGGACTCCGGCGGCGAATACCAATGGCGAAAAGACGGGGAAGAGCATCTGTTTAATCCGCAAACGATCCACCTGCTGCAGCAGGCCGTACGCACCGGCGATTACCGGGTGTATAAAAAATACGCCAAGCTGGTGCAGGGCGAAAACGAGCAGCGGATGACGATCCGCTCCCTGCTGAAGCTGAAGCCGGTCGGACCTTCGGTGCCGCTGGAAGAGGTGGAGCCGGTCGAGTCCATCATGCGCCGCTTCAAAACCGGGGCGATGTCCTTCGGTTCCATCAGCAAGGAAGCGCATGAAAGCTTGGCGATCGCCATGAACCGGATCGGCGGCAAAAGCAATACCGGCGAAGGCGGGGAGGATCCCGCGCGTTATATTCCGGATGCCAACGGCGATTCCCGCCGCAGCGCCATCAAGCAGGTGGCGTCGGGCCGGTTTGGCGTAACGTCGCACTATCTGGTCAACGCCGACGAAATCCAGATCAAAATGGCGCAGGGCGCCAAGCCTGGCGAAGGCGGGCAGCTGCCAGGACGCAAGGTATATCCGTGGGTAGCCGAAGTGCGCGGATCCACGCCGGGCGTCGGCCTGATCTCGCCGCCGCCGCATCACGATATCTATTCGATCGAAGATTTGGCGGAGCTGATCTACGATTTGAAGAACGCCAACCCGAGAGCAAACATTAACGTCAAGCTCGTATCCGAAGTGGGCGTCGGCACGATCGCCGCGGGCGTTGCCAAAGGTAGAGCCGACATCATTTTGGTGAGCGGGTATGACGGCGGCACGGGCGCGTCGCCGCAAAGCTCGATCCGCCATGCCGGCATGCCTTGGGAGCTGGGGCTGGCCGAAACGCATCAGACGCTGATCCTGAACAACCTGCGCGACCGCGTCGTGCTGGAGACGGACGGCAAAATGCTGAACGGGCGCGATTTGGCCGTCGCCGCGCTGCTCGGGGCCGAGGAATACGGCTTCTCGACCGCGCCGCTCATCGCGCTTGGCTGCATTATGATGCGCGTATGCCAAATGGATACGTGTCCGGTCGGCGTCGCGACGCAAAATCCGGAACTGCGCAAACATTTTATGGGCGATCCGGCGCATGTCGTCAACTTCATGAGATTTGTGGCCGAAGATCTGCGCGAGCTCATGGCTGAGCTCGGGTTCCGCACCGTTCAGGAAATGATCGGCCGGACCGACTGCCTCGATACCGAAGCCGCGAGCGACCACTGGAAACGGAGCGGCATCGATTTGTCGGCGCTGCTGCACACGCCGGAAATTCCGGAAAACAGCACGCGTTACAACAGCAAAAAGCAAAATCACGGCTTGGAGGAAACGCTGGATATGCGCGAGCTGCTCGCTCTCGCTGAGCCGGCGCTCGAAACCGGCACAGCGGTTCAAGGAACGCTTCCGATCACGAACGTGGACCGGGCCGTCGGCACGATTCTGGGCAGTGAAGTGACGCGGAAATACGGAGCGGCGGGCCTTCCGGAGGATACGATTTCGTTTACGTTTACGGGCACGGCGGGCCAGAGCTTCGGGGCGTTTGTTCCGAAAGGCATGACCTTGACGGTCGTGGGCGACGCCAACGACTATACGGGCAAAGGACTTTCCGGCGGCAAGCTGATCGTGAAGCCGTCCGACAAAGCGACCTTTAAAGCCGAAGAAAATATCATTATCGGCAACACCGCCTTTTACGGGGCGACCGGCGGAGAGGCGTACATCAACGGGATTGCCGGCGAACGTTTTGCCGTCCGCAACTCGGGGGCTTCGGTCGTCGTGGAAGGCGTGGGCGACCATGGATGCGAATATATGACGGGCGGGCGCGTGGTTGTGCTCGGCGGCACGGGACGCAACTTTGCGGCCGGTATGTCCGGCGGCATCGCCTACGTCTACGATCCGGAGAATACCTTCATCCAGCGCTGCAACCTGGAAATGGTGCTGCTGGAGCGGGTTGAGGAAGCCGAGGAAGAGGAAGAATTGAAGCGGCTGATTCAGAAGCACGTAACCTACACCGGCAGCGCCGCGGGGCAAAATGTGCTGGAAAACTGGAATCAATGCCTGCAGCAATTCGTGCGGGTCATTCCGAAAGATTACAAACGAATGACGCAGCATATCCGCAAGGTGCAGGAAAAAGGCCTGACCGGCGAAGCGGCGCTTATGGCGGCATTCGAAGCCAACATGCGCGAGCTTGCCAGAACCGGCAGTCAATAAGTCATAATATTTTCATGAACGTGTAGGCTTGGCCATCACCGGGTCTGTGATTTTGGCCCCGAAAGGGGACAGAGATCGCAGACCCATTTTTTTCGACAAAAATAGAACTGTATTTCCGAGACAAACTCTCCATCAGACGACAGCATCATGACCGGAGTTGGGATATAATAAAAAAGTCCTATCCTCTGTGGTCATTGCGACCTTCCTATCGAGGATAAGACGATGATCTGATCTTATAGCGAACAAATCGATGAGTGGAGCGAGGGTATCTTCGATGAGAGATGAGAAGGAGTTTGGTAGCGAAGCACGGACCGATGGCGAGCATCCGGCACAGATCCGTTTGGATATCCTTAAAGTGCTGGAGCAATGCGGGATACACCCCGACAACTGGCATCATTACTGTAAGCAGCAGAATCGTTTGGTAAGATCGGATTCCATCCGGTTCAATCCATCCGGTTAACGTCGCCTGCAGCTCCCCGGGTCCGTGACTCCATCAGCCATATCGTTCAAAACGTTGGATCTGCCTATTTGTCGTACAGAATCATGAAAAACGATTATAGAATCCCTCATCCATTATCTTTTAAAACGCATACATTCTATAATCTTGAAAACCTCAGCGGCCGGCGCTGAGGTCTTTTTCCGTTTATTTCATGGCGCGTTCCATCCGAACGAAAGCGATGAAACGTTTGGCTTCATCTTCCGTAAGGCTGCGGCCGTCGACGGTCAAATTAAAGCGCTCCAGCAAATCGGCATCGGAAAGCTCCAATTGATCCACAAACTCCCGAACTTCGGGGTCCATCACCAGCTTCGGCTGGTTCGTGCGGCCGATCAAATAATCGATAGACACCTCGAACTTGTCGGCAAGCTTGGTCAATATTTCAAAATCAGGTTTGCGGCGGTTCTTTTCATAATGGGAGAGTGCGGCTCTCGTAATGCCAATCGATTGGGCTAATTCCTCTTGAGTCCATCCTCTTTGATCCCGCAATTCTGCGATGCGATTCTCGTGATTCATGAATTAACCTCCTCTGATTGCCTACAAAATGCTGAATCCAAGCAACATAAAGTATCAAATATCTCCATTAAATATTGATCGCCGGGGCTGCCGGCTCATGTTCCTATGTCGATCGGCATGCATGTATGCATAAAAAAATCGTCGACCGAGCGCGACTTTTCGCGGATGAAAAGGCAGCATCAAGCATGATGATCGCAATTTTCCCGCTTTTGCCGCTGCTCTCTTTTCATTGATTTTCAATGGAAAAAGGGATTGACTAGTTACAAAATGTATCGTAAAGTAAAACTTGTGATTGATACTAAATGTATCCATTTGGAAACGAATTGTATCATTACGAAGTGTAGTTCGAAATTCTTATTTTTATACCGCAAGGCAGGGACGGTGCCATGAATATATTAACGGCGCACGGCATACATCTTCAAATGCATGTATCCATTCATCAGATCGCTGAAACTCCCGTCGTCTTGAACCGGTCCCGCCCGGTCGTATTATGGGAAGTGGAATCCCGGACCCTCGTGTTTATCAGCGATTTGGACTTTCCGCTTCTGCCGGAAATACGGCTTTGCTTCGACATTGCCTGCGAAGGGAAGCCGATCTGCCGAACGTACGGCAAGCTTCTCTGGAAAGAGGACAGCCTGTCGGATGCAAGGCTTTACGGGGTCCTTCTGGATCCCGATCAGCACGGGGAGGTGAACATGGCGAAACAAATCACCCGCACCGTCATGGGCGGCAGAGTCCGGCTGCAAAACTATGAACATTACACAGATTTCCTGGACAATAAGGGAAGCGGCCAAATCTTTGATGTATTTACATAGAAATGCTGCATGAAAGCGAAAGAAAAAATCCGCGTTTCGCGGAAAAAAGTATGAATGGGATAAAGTCATTTTACTATATTTATCAAAGCGCTGCATAGTGCTTTTGCCCGAAAACCCCCAATTAAATAAGCGAGGGATGGATCTTGAAGCGTATCATATATTTCGAACGAAACCATACCGTGATGGATAAAGCCACGTTTCCCCTAACCACTCTTCTGTCCGATGCCGCAGGCCGATAGGTCCTTCATGAATCAAATCAATCCGTTAAAAAACACGTTGGAAACCGGTCGTCAGTTCGATGTCATTCCGTTATTCGAAATAAAGAACAGAAATTGGTTTTGGTTCGTGAAACGAATGCAGGATATCGTCTTATCCCTTCTCGGGCTTATTTTGCTGTCTCCGCTTTTGCTGCTGGTGGCACTGATGATCAAGGCGGAGAGCCCGAAAGGAGCCGTCATTTTCGCCCAGACCCGCGTCGGAAAAAACGGGAAGCCGTTCAAAATGTACAAATTCCGCTCGATGGTTGCGGATGCCGAGGCGATGCTCGGGGATTTGATGGACAAAAACGAAATCAGCGGCGCGATGTTTAAAATCAAAAACGATCCGAGAGTTACCCGTATCGGGCGTTTGATCCGCAAGACCAGCCTGGATGAGCTGCCGCAGCTTGTCAACGTGCTGAAGGGGGACATGAGCCTGGTCGGACCCAGACCCCCGCTGCCGAGGGAAGTAGCCGATTATACCTCCTACGACATGATGAGGCTGCTCGTTGTGCCCGGCTGCACCGGATTATGGCAGATCAGCGGCAGAAACCACGTCGGGTTCCGGGAAATGGTGGAACTTGATCTGGAGTACATAAGGAATCAATCGTTTATAAAAGATATCGTCATTCTGTGCAAAACCGTAAAGGTGCTGTTCGGAGCCAACAATGCTTATTAATGAACCAAGGGCCGGGCGACAATCGCGTGGAAAGGAGGGGCTTTGATCGATGAAAAAATGGGTTCTCATCCTCTCTTCCGTGTCGATCGTCGCCGTTTTGGGGATCGCCGGGTATGCCGCGCACCTCTATCAATCGGTCAAAACGACCGCGCACAAAATCTATGAAAGCAGGGATGGACAGATCGAGCCGGTGCCGGTCGGCAAGGAAGGAAGCGGCGTTCGGAGCGCCGCGGCAGGGGCGAAATCCGCGGAACCGGCCGGTATCCCCCAGACCAAGACGGTTCCCTTCGACCTGAAGGATAAGAAGCCGTTTACCGTGCTTGTGCTGGGCGTCGATCAGCGCGAACACGATCGGGGAAGATCGGACGCGATGATTTTTTTGACGGTCAACCCGGCCAAGCAGAGCATCCTCATGTTTAACATTCCGCGGGATACGCGGACGGAAATCGTCGGTCACGGCACCGTGGACAAAATCAACCACGCTTACGCTTTTGGCGGCGTCAACATGTCGGTGAAGACCGTGGAACGTTTCCTCGATTATCCGGTGAACTACTACGTAAAGGTCAACATGGAAGGGTTCGCGCGGATCATTGACTCGCTTGGCGGCGTCGAGGTCGACAATCCTTTTGCTTTCTATTATGAAGGCCATCAGTTTGACAAAGGCGAGCTGCGTTTAAAAGGGGAAGAAGCTTTGCTGTATTCGAGAATGCGGTATGACGATCCGCGCGGCGATATGGGAAGAAACGCAAGGCAACGCCAAATATTGCAGCAGGTCATCAAAAATTCGCTGAACATCGCCACCGTAACCAAAATCGAATCGCTGCTGGACGAAGTGGCGGACAGCGTCAAAACCGACATTACGTTTGAGGATATGAAAACCTTTTTGACCGATTACAGAACGGATCTGAAAAAAATCGACCAGGTGGAAATCGGCGGCCAGGGGCAGCGGATCAAAGGCATTTGGTACTACCTGGTGAGCGATAAGGAAAGAAGCCGGATTCATCAATTGATCAAGGCGCATTTGGAGTAAGCCGAACGACGACCGGGATACGTCAATCCCGGCGTTTTTTTGTTTTTGGCGCAAGCGGCTTGACAGCAGGCGGCGATTGAGGTAGATTTCTGGTAATGATACATTTTGTAACTTTAACGTTTTAAAGTTGATACAATTGATTTTGGAGGCAATTCGTCGGGTAAATGTGGACTAGAGACCCAAGGAGAGGAAGGCGGTTCCATTGAAAAATCTGCAGTACGTCTATTGCTTGTGCTGTGAGAGTATCGTACCGGCATCGGGCACCATGGTTGTTTTCCGGACCGGATATTACCGGAGTACGATTCCTTTGGGCTGCTGTGAACATTGTCATTGCCAGGGGGAAAAAGAGAATAATTACCAATATATGGGGCATCTGCGTCACGGATGTGTTAAAATGGGGGGATAACCTACGAAGGAGTGAAGCGAATGCAGCTTGAACCGGTAGTTCGGCTGGAGGGGGTAACCAAGCGGGTTTCCTCCAGAACGCTGGTCGAAAACGTTACGCTCGACATTCCGCCCGGCCAGGTATACGGATTTTTGGGACCCAACGGCGCCGGAAAAACGACGACCATTCGGATGATGGTTGGTTTGACCTCCATCAGTCAAGGAGATATCAAAATATGCGGTTACAGCATTAAGGAGCATTTTGAGAAGGCTGTCGCCAATGTGGGAGCCATCGTTGAAAACCCGGAGATGTACAAGTTTTTGTCGGGATACCAAAATTTGCGCCATTTCGCGCGCATGATGAAGGGGATTACCGATGAACGAATCGAAGAGGTGGTCCGTCTCGTCGGCCTCGGCAACCGGATCCACGACAAGGTGCGGACGTATTCGCTGGGGATGCGGCAGCGTTTGGGGGTGGCCCAGGCGATACTGCACCGGCCGAAGCTGCTCATTTTGGACGAGCCTACCAACGGCCTTGACCCGCAAGGAATCCGGGAGCTCCGCGATTATTTGCGCCGCCTGTGCCGGGAGGAGGGGACGACCGTATTCGTCTCCAGCCATCTGCTGTCGGAAATGGAGCTGATGTGCGACAACGTGGCCATCATCCAAAACGGGCGGCTGATCGATGTCAGATCGCTTAAAAACGGCGGCGACAGCGGAGCGGAAGCGGCGGAAACGGGATTTACGGTAGATGACCCGGAGCGGGCGGCAGCGATTCTGCAAGGCGGCACCGTGCAGGGAAGCCTCCTCACCCTGAGGCTGACCCGCGATCAGATTCCCGAGGTGAACGCCCGGCTGGTTCAAGCGGGCATCAAGGTGTACGGCATACAAGCCGTGACCCGGTCGCTGGAAGATCAGTTCCTGGAAATGACGGGAGGCGATCCGATTGGGTAACTTTTTCAGCCTTGTGCGAAACGAAAACATGAAAATTTACCGGCGCGCCCGGACATGGGTCATGCTGGCCATTTTGGCGTTCTGCAACGCGATCCTGCCGATTCTTTTTTACATGGTCGATTCGGGCGGGCAAACCTCGCTTTGGGACAGCGTGATTTTGACCGTTTCGTTTACGTTTTATCTGTGCACGATTTTTTCGGTCATCGTCGCGGCGGATTCGGTCGCAGGGGAATTTTCCTGGGGGACGATCAAGCTGCTGCTGATCCGGCCGTGGAGCCGGTCCAAAATTTTGCTGTCCAAGTACATTTCGGTGATTCTGTTCAGCCTGCTTTGCACGCTGCTGCTTGCCGCGGTCGCGGTTTTGGCTTCAAGCGTCCTGTTCGGAAGCGGCGGGGAAAGCAACCTGATCGCACCGGATAGGAGCGGGCTTGTGTTTACGTTCCAATATCTCCTTTGCGATTACGTCAATTTGTTCATGACGGTGGCGATTGCGTTTATGATTTCGACCGTGTTCCGTGCCGGGGGCCTGTCCATCGGGCTGGCGCTGTTCATCATGTTCGCCAAGGGCATTTTTGCACGCTTGTTCAGCCCGGAACGTTACGAATGGGCGAAATACCTTTTGTTTACGCACATGGACCTTTCGGATTACCTGAAGTCGGATGTGGGACCGGGCGGGGTAACCCTTGGTTTTTCCCTGGCGGTGCTTGCCGCATATTATATTCTCTTTATGGCCGTTTCTTGGTACGTCTTCCACAAAAGGGACGTTGCCGCATAACAATCGAAAAGCCCGGCTTCAGCTGCGTGTGTTCATAAGCACACCCCGCTGCGGCGGGCTTTTTTTAATGATGGAAAATGACGTATAAGTTTCAAGCGTGAGGAGCTGACGCCGCGGCTCCGATGCCTTCAGCCCGCTTCCGACTCCAAAAGGTGTACCTCGCCTGCGCCCGCGGTATCCTGACGCTCGTCCTGCTTGGGTTCCATTTTGCTGGAACCGTTAAGAATTCCGCCTTCGGCGATGACAAGGGAAGCAGCGGCGAGCACGTTGCCGAACATTTGGCCGGTCGAAGTGATCGTCAGCCTGCCTTCCGCTTGCACGTCTCCATACACTTTTCCCGCAATGACGACTTCCCTTGCGCTGATGTCGGACCTGGCCTCGGCATGCTCGCCGACGGTGACGCAGGCGGTGCTTTCGATGACGCCGTTGAATTTCCCTTCGATGCGCACGTTGGCCTGGCAGGCCAGGGCGCCTTCAACCTCGGTGCCTCTCCCGATCAGCGAATCGGTGGGCGCGGTATTTTTTTTGGACGATTTCGATCTGCTCAACATAAAACCCTCCTTAATTGAACTCGGAACTTTCCGGACGGATGTACGGGAGCGGATTGACCGGTCTATCCTGTTTGACGACCTGGAAATGCAGATGGGGGCCGGTACTGCGGCCGGTCGAGCCGAGAAGGGCGATTTTGTCGCCTTTGTCGACCGATTCGCCTTCTTTGACCAGAACTTTGCTGAGGTGCATGTACCAGGTCTGCAGCCCGTTCGGGTGTTCGATCACGACATACCTGCCGCGCGCGCCGCTTTGGTCGGCGGTGGTCACCTTTCCCGCACCCGCCGCGTACACAGGCCCGCCGTTGTCCCCGGCGATGTCGATCCCGGCATGGAAGGCGGCTTTGCCCGTGAAGGGATCGGTCCGGTAGCCGAAGCTCGACGTCATCACACGGGACTCGGTCGGCCATAACGTCGGATTGCCCGCGATCAGCCGCTGCGTTTCCTGTGCCTTTTGCAGCGTATCGGGGACCGTGCTTTCCATCGTTTTCAGCAGCTCCTGAATTTCCTGAAAGTCGTCTTTCGTCTCCTGGGCCAGATCCAGCATCTCATTATCGTGCACGGCAATAAACTCGCCCCCGATATGCTGCGAAGCATCCCAGGACAGGGAAGACGCTTTATCCGCGGAATCGCCCGTAATCATGCCGGTGCCGTGTTTTTCGATAAACTGCTGAAGCTGCTGCTCCAATTCGTCCACGCGCTGCATCTTAAGCTGCATATCTTTGGCCTGCGTCGACAGCTTGATGATTTCGTTTTGCAGCCGTTCGATGGATTGCTCGCGGCTGTTCACCGAGCTTTGAAGCTGGAGGCTCTTTGCGTTTTCCAGGGAGACCTTCTGCTCCAATTGGGAAATGACCTGGGAGGAGTGGGCTTGCAGGGCAAGGATGAGACCGGACAATGAGAGAACTGCGGCGGCGGGCACGGCCATCAACAGCGGCTTGGACAGATGGATCTGCTTCACCGAATGCTGGGCGTCCCGCATGACCAGGAGTGTCATACGTCGGTTGGCGGATGCACTTTTCATGGCAGCTCCTTTCCGTATCGTCATGATACTTGTCTTATAATCTATGTATTCGGGAGAGGCGCCAAACATGTCTAAAATGTCACCTTTTTCCTCTTGCCCGCCCGGCCGCCATGGGGCCGCGTTTTTGAATAAAGAGGGTTCGGTTTGGTCAATGATGGATAAGTAACCGATTCAAGCGCAGGTTTTGGGGAAGGAGGGGGTTCTATGGTATGGTTGCTGCTCGTATTTATCGTTTTTATTTTTCAAATGGCGACGATCCTGCTGCTGGAGTTCCGCAATCCTTCCAAAACGGTTGCCTGGATGTTCATCTTATTTTGCTGCCCGATGATCGGTTTCGTCGTTTATTATTTCGTGGCTCGCGATTACAAAGCCCGCAAACGGCTGCGAACCCGGGGTTCGCAATTGTTCAGGCAAATCCGGGCGTTGATTTGGAGCAGGGCCGTTACGGTTAAAGGTATCGAAGAGATGCATAACCCCGAGTTCCGGCATCAGGAGCGGCTGTTCAATTTGCTGTCACGCCTGTCGGAGAGTCCGATTACGGGCTGCAACAGAAGCCGGGTGCTGACCGATGGCGAAGCAACGTTCGGCGCGATGCTGAAGGCGATGGAAGCCGCCAAAGACCACATCCACATTGAGTTTTATATTTTCAGGCATGATGAGATCGGAACGCGATTCCAGGAGATCATGATCCGGAAAGCGAAGGAAGGCGTCAAAGTGCGGTTCATGTGCGACGGTCTGGGCAGCTGCAAGCTGAAGCGGGAATTCGTGGACAAGCTGAAGGAGGCGGGAGTGGAGTTTTATTTGTTCCTTCCGCCGCTGCTCGCCTTTCTGGACCGGCGCATCAACTACCGGAACCACCGGAAAATCATCGTGGTGGACGGCGTCAAGGGATTCGTGGGCGGCATCAACGTCGGGGACGATTATTTGGGCAAATACCCGAAAATGGGCTATTGGAGGGATACGCATCTGGAGATCGAAGGGGACGCCGTTTATTTTTTGCAAAACGTGTTTTTGAACGACTGGCAGCTGGCTTCCGGGGAGAAAATCGCCGACCCCGCGCTGTTTCCGGAGCATCATTGCGGCGGGGACGAGCAGATCCAAATCGTCAGCAGCGGTCCGGACCAAGCGTGGAACGCCATTCAGGAGTTTTGTTTTACGGCCATTTCCGTTGCGAAAAAAAGAATCTGGATCGCCTCGCCGTATTTCATTCCGGACCCGGGCATTTACGAAGGGCTGAAAACCGCCGCCGTCAGCGGCGTCGATGTGCGGATCATGATTCCGTGGAGAGCCGACTCCAGGCTGGTGCATCTGGCTTCGCTGTCCTACGTGGAGGAGCTGCTGCTCGCAGGCGTCCGTTTTTTTCAATACCAAAAAGGCTTCATCCATGCCAAAGTGCTGATCGTCGACGATTTGCTGGCTTCGGTCGGCACCGCCAATATGGACATGCGCAGCTTTTTTTGCAATTTCGAGCTGACCGCGGCGCTGTATGAGCAGTCGGCCATCGACAGGCTCACGGTTGATTTTGAGAAGGATATGAAGGTATGCCGGGAAATGACGAAAAGGGAGTTTCAGCGCAGACCCTTTCTGCATAAAAAAGCGGAGATGCTGTGCCGCATACTGTCCCCGCTTCTATAATGCCCCATTCGCCTTTCAGGAGCGGGGAGCCCACAGGATAACGGATACGCCGACCAAGCAAAGCGCCGCTCCGATCCAATCGTAGAGATCCGGGGTGTTTTTGTCGATGCCCCAGCCCCAGAGCAGGGCAAGGATGATAAAGACGCCTCCGTATGCGGCATACACGCGCCCGAAGGAAGGGAAGTGCTGCAGCGTCGGAATGATGCCGTACAATATGAGCACGGCCGCGCCGACAAGCCCGTACCACCAAGGTTTGGATTCCCGGATCCAAAGCCATACCAGATAACCTCCGCCGATTTCCGCCAGTCCGGCTGCCAAAAACAAAAATAGTGATCTCATGACAGAAAATCTCCCATTCACGTTAATACTTAGCTTAAAACTATGATATAATATATAAGAAGAATATTCATGAAAAACTCGACGGGGGAGCGTTCGGTTTTATTCATAATCATACCAAATTGATAAGAATCGGGGGAATTCGATGGCTGGAACTTCTAACACCCAAACCGCGGAACACGCCAAAATTCCGCATGGAAAGCAGCAACCGTTAAACGCACCGACTTCTAAACTCAAGGTTTTATCCCGGATCATCGTCATGCTCATCGGGGCCGGGCTGGTCTCGGTCGCGCTTGAAATTTTTCTCGTCAACAACAACATTATCGATGGCGGAATTACCGGCATCTCCATTATGTTGTCCCACCTCTTTCATTTGCCGCTTGGCATCTTTCTGACGTTACTCAATCTTCCTTTCCTGTTTCTCGGTTATAAGCAAATCGGCAAAACCTTTGCGTTTTCAACGCTGGCAGCCGTTCTCGTCATGTCGGTCGGCACCGCTTTGCTTGCGCCCGTCAAGCCGATTACTTTCGATCCGCTGCTTGCCGCCATCTTCGGCGGGGTGATTCTCGGAGCCGGCGTAGGCCTTGTTATCCGTGCAGGGGGTTCGACGGACGGCAGTGAAATCGTCGCGATCCTCCTTAACAAAAAAACGCCGTTTTCCGTCGGCGAGATCATCATGTTCATCAACGTGTTTATTCTGACGAGCGCGGGTTTCGTGTTCGGCTGGAACAACGCCATGTACTCGCTGATCGCCTATTTCATCGCCTTTAAAGTGATTGATATCACCAACGAAGGCATCGACCAATCGAAATCGGTATGGATCATCAGCGACAAATACAAAGAGATTGGCGATGCGCTGACCCAACGCCTCGGCCGCGGCGTAACTTACCTTGAGGGCGAAGGAGCCTACTCCGGGGACAGTAAAAAGGTCATTTTCGTCGTCATTACCCGCCTTGAGGAAGCCAAGCTCAAGTCCATCGTCGGGGATTGGGACCCGGACGCCTTTCTTGCGGTTGGTAATATCCATGACGTTAAGGGCGGCAGGTTCAAGAAAAAAGATATCCATTAGCGGCATTCAGAAGCCCGGAAGTTTATCTTCCGGGCTTTGTTGCGTTCAGATGGCGGAGAACCTGCTCCACCGGCTGCGGCGGAAGGGCGGCGATGAGATCGCCGGTTTCCTGCAGCCGCTCCTCGATGTTCAGCAGGTGGAAATCGAGCGGCGACACGTTGCTGTCGACCTCTTCCCAATAAAGCGGCGTGGATACGGTCGCGCCGGGACGTGCGCGCGGAGTGTACGGAGCGGCAAGCGTTTTGCCGTGATAATGCTGCAAATAATCGAAATAAATTTTGTCTTCGCGGTTTTTTTTCAGCCGCTCCAATGTAAACAAGTCCGGATGTTTTTCCGTGACAAACCGGCCGACGAAATGGCCGATGACCCGGAGCTCGTCGAAAGTGATGCCTTGATTGATCGGCACGATAATTTGGATGCCGGTGGCGCCGGAGGTTTTGGGCACGGAAGCAAGTCCCAGCGAGTTCAGCACTTTGCCGACGATGGAGGCGGCCTCCATAATCCTCGGTTCCTCCTCGAGCGACGGGTCCAGGTCGATCATCCATTCGCAGGGAAGGGCGCTCCCAGCATAATGAAGGGAAGGATGGAATTCCAAGGCGGCCAGGTTGCCAAGCCAGAGCAGCTCGGGCAGCCCGTTCAGCAAAATGTAATGGATGCCGTCCTGCTCGGCTGTTTTTACGAAGTCCGGGAGCGGATCGGGGGCGTTTTTTTGGTAAAAAAATTCGCCGGGAACGCCGTGAGGATAACGGATCGTCGTCAGCAGCCGATTTCGGCAGTAACGCAGCAGATAAGGAGCCAGCGCCGCCAACTTTTGCAAATACATCGCTTTGGTGATGCCCATCTCGGGCCAGAGCGGCTTGTCCGGGTTCGTGATGGGAATGTCATGGCCTTCAATGTTGATGGAGCCTTTAATCGTTCGCGGCATGGGTGTACCTCCGTAAAAAGTTTGTTGCCGGGTGTCCCTTTGAACCGCCCGATTGTTATACGTTTAGAAACCGGCGCCCGGGAAAAGAGGTGTCCTTTGAAACGATGAATGAGGACTGAAATAAGAGAATAGCTTGCGACAAAGGTAAGGCAGCGATTCATGTGGTGTTTTCCACGGAACGTTTTCTCCCTGCGCCATGAAGACGGTATTTCGCCGAAGATTTCATCGCCTCTTACTGATTCAGCCTGCAGTCTTCGGGCGCGGCGTCGACAAAAGCCTGGATGCTCGGCTGCCGCAGCGTTCCGTAAGCCGTCCATTCCAAAAAATTGACTTTGACGACCCACTCGGGGCGGATCCATACCGCCCCTTTGTGGCGTTCCGGCAGGTTGGCAAAGGGGCGCTCTTTCAGCGTCATGCCGGCTGCTTCCTCCGTGATTCTCCGCCAATCCGCTACGCCCAGCTTTCCGGTTCCCGCGTGGCCGATGTAAATCAACCGCCCCTCTTCATCGTAAAGCCCGAGGAGCAGCGCGTTGACGATCCGGTCGCGGTACGTGACGCCCGCAACGACGGCGTTCAGGTCCATAATATTTTTTAGCTTTTGCCACCGCTTGTCTTTGCCGTCGACCGCATACGCGCTGTTTAAGTCTTTGACCACGATGCCTTCGAGCCGGTGCTGGCGCGAGATGTCGCGAAGCAGGGGGAGATCGGCGTAGCTTGGCACCGGCTGGACATGGGGGCCCGGAACCAGCATCTCTTCGAGCAAAGCCTGCCGCTCGCGCAGCGGCTGCGACGTCACCCATTCCCCGTTGCAGTACAAGATGTCAAAGACCATGTACACGATCGGAATTTGCCGAACACGGGCGCGAATCTGCTGCTCCTGGCGAAGGCCGTCCCGTTTCATCACCTGATGAAACGATGGCACGCCGCCCGTCAAAGCGATGATCTCTCCATCCAGAATGACCGATTCCGCTTTGCAGTAAACGGATGTATCCCACAGTTCGGGGTACTGGCGCGTGCGGTTGTTTCCTTTGCGGTTGATCAACTCGGTTTCCTCACCGTCGTTGTATACGAGCATGCGCACGCCGTCCCATTTGATCTGGGCGATCCATTTGTCCCCGGAAGGAAGAACGTCGGTCATGATCGGTTCGAACGGCTTTACCGGGGCGAACTTCATCTTTTTTCCTCCATGTTGTTTCGATTACGATACCGTTTCGTTTTTCTTTGCCGTTTTGCGCCGTTTCGGTTTGGGTCCTTCGGCCCCTGCGGCTTGTTTGTCTTCCGCGGCCGCCGTTTTGGTTTTGGCTTTGGCCGGTTTTTTGGCCTTGCCGGGATCGGTCGGCGTGATGGACGGCTTGGCCGCCTCGATGCTGGCTTGCAGGGCGGCCATCAGGTCGATGACGTTCGTTTCCTGCTTGGCCGGCGCAATCTTGATTTCTTCGCCCGTGACTTTATGCTCGATGAGTTCAAGCAGGCGGGCACGGTAATCATCCGTATATTTTTCCGGATCGAAAGGCGTCGAGAGCTGGTCGATCAGCATTTGGGCCATGCCAAGCTCCTTTTCGTTGACGGTGATGTTTTCAGGCAAATTCGGCACCTGCGTAACAGGTCGGATTTCATCGGGATAAAACATCGTTTCGATCGCTAGGCAGTTCTCAAGCACCCGAATGGCGGCCAAACTGCTTTTGGAACGGATGGAAATTTTGGCGATGCCGATTTTTCCGCTCTGGTGCATCGCTTCCTTCAGCAGCTGATAGGCGTTGCCTCCCGCTTGGTCCGGGGCAAGGTAATACGTTTTTTGAAAATAGATCGGGTCGATTTCGGACAAATCCACAAAGTCCAAAATGGCGATGCTTTTATTCGCCTGCTCGGCGATTTGTTCCAGCTCGTCCTTTTCGAACAAAACGAATTTGCCTTTTTCGTATTCGTAGCCTTTGGAAATTTCCTCCCACTCCACCTCTTTTTCGCAGACCGGACATTTGCGGACATAGGACAGCGGGCTGCCGCATTCCTTATGCACGTACCTCATCGAAATGTCCTTGTCTTCCGTCGCCGAAAACATTTTGACGGGTACGTGAACCAGTCCGAAGCTGATGGCTCCTTTCCAAACCGTATGCATGATCGTCACCTCTCCTTTATTATTTCATTCCATGGTTGTGCAGCGTTCTTCGTTCCTTATAGTATGGGTATTTTTAGCCGAATCTATGACATCGCGGATGAAAGAAAAGAAGAAGTTTTAACCGTAAATTACATGCTTTTTCATGAACGGGGCATAATAAGGGGAGCGCAATCCATTTTTACGTTTCAGGAGGCAGCAAATAATGCATGAACATGAGGATGAGTCCCGGCGCCGCGATTCGGCGGCTACCGGCCGTTACGACGAAGAGTCCCGCAAATTGGAGTCGGCCAGCTATACGCAAAGCAGCAATGACGCGGATTGGGAACGGATGACGTCGAAGGATCCGGAGGTAACCCATGAAACCCACATGTTCGACATCGACCGCATGGTGAACGAGGGCCTCGGCGGCGGCAATATTACGGCGGATAACGGGTATATCGGCGACAGCACGACCGATGCGATGGTTCCCGAGGTCCGTTCCGACGAAGACGCATAAGCACGTTTTTCCTATTGGCATGGGCATGGATTTCAATTTCAATCATCGAAAGGATGGAACGAAAAATGGACGTCAAGCGTGCCATGGAAATTTACACCGACAAAGAGCACACGTTCGAAGTGAAGCTGGAAGGACAGCCGGTATGGATTGAAAACGTCGACGAGGTAAACGGCATGGCGACGGTGCAGGTCGGAGCCCGCCCGACCAACACGCAAACCGTTAAAGTGGAGCGTTTGCAGGAAAGTTAAAGGCAGGAAGCAAAGAAGCCCGAGTGTCCCTTGAGCAGGGAATTCGGGTTCTTTTGCGTGCAAAATGGCGGCGGGAGCTTTACGGTTCGTTTCAGGCTTTTGATAGGATCGGCTTCAATTTCATAGTTTAACAGATGCCGGCGAAGGATTGGTCATTGATCCGGCCAAAAGCTTCTGATAAAATCTACCCGATTAAAGCCTTAAAGCAAGCCGAAAACTTCGATGAGCGGGCATCAGGGATACGAGAGGCTGGATAAGAGACTTAGGTTCCGGAAAGGTGCTGAAGCTGATGATGTCTGGAAACGATATACCGAAGGTTCAGAGCAATGAAGGCGACGCCGGCAGATGGAACCTGGATCCATATTTGAATCGGCTGGCCGAAGAGGCGGGAGCCGACATGGCCTTTCGTCCGGGAGCGGATTGGCCGAGCTGGAGGGAAGGGCTGAAAGAGCGGGTCACTTCTCTTTTGGGCGGTTTTCCCGAGCGCGCTGCGCTGGAGCCTGTCGTGTTGGAACGGACGGTGCTTGCCGACCATATTCGCGAGCGGATTGAAATCACGACTTATGAAGGGCTGCGCATGCCGATCTACGTGCTGCTTCCACTGGATGCAGAATCCAACCCTAGGCCTGTCGTCATGGCCTTGCACGGCCACGGCTACGGCAGCCGGGAAATCGTCGGCCTGGAACCGGACGGCGCGGAACGGAGCGGGCCGCCGGGCTTGCACAAGGATTTTGCGCTGGAGCTTGCAAGACGCGGGTTCGTGGTCGCGGCCCCGGAGCTTCTCGGCTTTGGCGACCGCAGGCTGGCGGAGGATCTGGAGGGCGACCCGAAAAAAAGCTCCTGCCATCTTCTTGCCCTGCATCTGCTGATGTCCGGCCGGACGCTTGCCGGGTATCGCGTGTATGAAACGATGCGGGCGATCGATTACATGCAGACAAGGACGGAAGCAGATCCGGATCGGATCGGGTGCATGGGCATATCCGGGGGAGGTCTCGTCGCTTCGTTTGCGTCCGCATTGGATGAGCGGATCGGGGCTGCGGTCGTGAGCGGATACGCCAATACGTTCGAGGACAGCATTTTGACCCGAAGCCACTGCATCGACAATTACGTCCCCGGCATCATGCGGGAGGCGCGGATGGCCGACGTGATCGGCTTGATTGCGCCGAGGGCGCTCCTGCTGGAAGCGGGAAGCGAAGACCGCGTGTTCCCGCTCGAGGGAGCGAAACGCGCTTACGCTGCGCTTCAACAAATTTATGAAGCGGCCGGGGCCAAGGATCGGCTGGAAGCGGACTTTTTTGCCGGAGGGCATGAAATTAGCGGCCGCATCGCCTATGAATGGCTTGCGCGGCAGCTTGGAAACGCCGAAAAGTAATCGTCGGTTAAAGGAGATGCCGTCATCGCCGGGCGGTCATCTCCTTTTTCTCGTTGCCCTATACCACTCGATCGAGCAAGGAGGTCGAATGCAAGTCGAGCCGGTAGCCTTTCACGAGCGTCTCCCCGTTCCGAATATCCGTTTCGTAAGCCCGTTTAAAACCCAAGCGCTCATACAGCTGAATGGCGGAAGCCATCATGTCCGAGGTATGCAAATGAAGGGCCGAAGCGTCAAGCAAAACCGCTCTGTGCGCGGCTTCACGAATGAGGAGCGTGGCGATCCCGCGTCCGCGGTAAGCGGGCGAAACGGCCAACAGCCGAATGATCGGCGACTCAATGCCCAATTCGGGTTTGCCGTAGGCTGCCTCCGAAGATAAAAACAATTGCGCGCTGCCGACGATTTCGCCGTCAAGCACGGCAACGAGCCGGGCATACGGACCGTTTCCGTAAACGGAGTTTCGGATCGAATCCCGGTATTCCTCCCAGCGGGGCTGCGGAAGATCGAAGGCGTATTGCTGGTAAGCTTCGAGCATGACCTGCGCGATTTTTTTTCGCTCCGATTCCTTTGCGTCGCGGATGATGATTTCTGGTGCTGCCGTCATAAGAATCACTCCTCTTCTTCTTTTTTCTCTAATTTGTTGACCAGTATAACGCTAAAATCCGAGTAAACATATATGAAATAACAAATTTCAATGTTCTTATTAAAAAAATCAATGGTACGGGTTGGGGTGAAGTTTCGATGTTCAACCTTCATATAAGGATTGACAATAAAATTCCAACTCCCTAAGATAAGAATAATTTATGGAAATGCTGCTGTTGTAAAACCATGTAAGTTTATGTGAATAATAAGTATTTGCATTTGGAGGTGGACTTTTTGAATATCGAAAATATCGAAGCCTTTGTCTACATCAATCACTACGGCAGTTTCAACAAGGCGGCGGACGTCCTTTTTTTGTCGCAGCCTACCGTGACCGCACGGATTCAGTCGCTGGAGCGCGAGCTGGACTGCAAGCTTTTTGACCGGTTCGGAAAACAGATCCATCTCACGGATAAAGGCAAGCAGTTTCTCCCCTACGCCCAGCAAATCCTTCAGACGTATCAAAAAGGCAAACACCAACTCCACTCCAAACGGATCGTGCCCAATGAATTGCGGATCGGGTGCACCGTGTCGGTATCCAATTACTTGATGCCGTATCTGTTAACGCAGCTGAGCGAAAGGTTTGCGGACATCAAATTCAAAATAACGACGGCCACGACGGATGAGCTTGCCGGCAAGCTGTCTTCGGGAGAGCTGGATTTGGCCTTTGTGCGCAAGCTGATGAATCCCGCCTTTCAGTCCTATTCCTTTTTCGAGGACCCGATCCGTTTGTACGTCTATAAGGAACACCCGCTTGCGACAGCAGGAAGGGCATCGATCCGGGACATCCGGCATGAAAAGCTGATCTTTTTCGAATGCGGCTCGCTTGACTGGCTGCGGATCCACCGCGTGTTCGAAAGCTTGGAGCAGCCCCCGGGCATCGTGTATCAGGTCGACAATTCCGAAACGGCCAAGAAGCTTGTGCTGCGCAGGGCCGGAATTTGCTTCCTGCCCGGGCTGTGCGTTCAGCAGGAGGTCGAAGCCGGGCTGCTCGTGCCCGTGGACATTACCGAAACGGCCGGAATCGCCTTGCAAACGAACCTGATCACGTTAACCGGCGAGCATACGGAATTTGCGGAAGCGCTTCTGGAATGGGGCGGTCGCCCATCGGATTAAGGATTTGCATCGTTGAATAGAAAAACTCTATTAGACGCGTGCGGCAAATCGCGGTAAAGTTAGTGTCAACCAATTCATACTAAACAGATTGGAATTCATTAAATTAGATGGAAAAAGGGGATGAGATCATGCGAAAAACATGGACATTGGCCGCTTTGCTGCTGCTTGCGGGGGTGATGGCCGGTTGCGGGAACGGTGCCGGGAAAACGGCGGATCCGGCGAAAGAAGGCACCGCCAACGCCTCCTCGGGGTCGGTCAAAAAAATCGTCGTCGGCACCGGGACGAATTTTCCGAAAGTGTGCTTTATCGACGAAAACGGCAAGCTGACCGGCTTTGACGTCGAACTGGTCAGGGAAATCGATAAGCGATTGCCGCAATACGAGTTCGAACTGCAAACCCAGGAATTCGCCAACCTCCTCCTCAGCCTGGAGACGAAAAAAATAGATTTTGTCGCGCACGAGATGGAAAAAAATCCGGAGCGCGAACAAAAATATCTGTTCAACAAAGAGCCTTACGCCCACTGGAGAAACAAAATCCTCGTAGCCAAGGACAATGACTCCATCCATTCGCTGGACGATTTGAAAGGCAAGAAAGTGCTGACCGGGGCGACAAGCGCCGAGGCGCAAATTTTAGAAAACTACAACAAGAAAAACAACAACGCGATCAACATCGTGTATCAAAGCGGAGCCGCGCGGGATTCGGTGAGCCAGATCACCAGCGGACGCGTCGAAGCCACGATCGGCGCCGATTTCTCGCTGCCGCTGATCGACCCGCAGGGCAAGCTGAAGACGACCGGGGACGATTTGTCCGAAGCCGACATTCTTTTCGTATTCCGCAAGGATGATCCGGAGTCGCAGAAGCTGGCCGACGACATTGACGGCGCCATCAAGGAATTGAAGACGGACGGCACGTTAGGCAAACTCAGCAAGCAGTGGCTGGGCGACGACTTTACGGCCGATTCCAAGCAATAAGCCACGCAGCGAATCGAACAAATCGTAAGGGAGGAGGGGACTCATGGGAGCGCCGTTTGATTACACGTATATTTTCGGGTATTTTCCAAAGCTGCTGTCGACGCTGGGCATCACCCTGCTGATCGTGGCAGGTTCGCTTCTGGCGGGGATCGTCGTCTCGTTTCTCATCGCCCTTCCCCGCCTGTACCGGATTCCGGTGCTGAACGGCCTCGCCAGGGTATACGTCTCCTTTTTCCGCGGGACGCCGATCTTGATCCAGCTGTTCCTGTTTTATTACGGCCTTCCCGAAATGCTGAAGCTGGTTCATATCGACATGTCCAAAGCTCCGGTGCTCGTATTCGTCATTTTGACTTACGGCCTTCATACCGGCGCATTTATGTCCGAAACGATCCGGGCTTCGGTGACGGCGGTGGACCGGGGACAGGTGGAGGCGGCGTATGCCGTCGGGATGAAGGGGTATCAGGCGTTCAGCCGGATCGTGCTGCCGCAGGCGCTGGCGATTGCGGTTCCGGTGTTTTCGAACCTTGTCATCGCACTGCTCAAGGACACGTCGCTGGCGTTCACTTTGGGCGTGATGGAAATGACGGGCAAAGCGGAGACGCTGGGCGCGCTGACGCAGCATTTTGTCGAAGCCTACATTTCGCTCGCACTGATTTATCTGGCCGTCAGCCTGACGCTGGAGAAGCTGCTGCGGATCGCGGAGCGCCGTTTGCTGCGGCATGAGCTGCCCGATCCTGCGGGGCAAAGACGGTTCCGGCTGCAAAGGAAACGCGGTTACCGGCGGCTGATCGCCGACATCGGTTCGGGCAAAGGAGGAGCGGAAGCATGAAAATCGATCCTTCATTCATTTGGACGGCTTTTACCCAACTGCTGCCGTCGATTCCCACGACGCTGGCGATTACGGCCGTATCCGTTTCATGCGGGTTTATTATCGGCCTGATCGCCGCGCTGCTTCGGATCTACAAAATCCCCGTCCTGGGGCAAATCGCATCCGGTTACGTGACCTTTATCCGGGGAACCCCGATGCTCACCCATCTGCTGCTGATCTATTTCGGGCTGCCGATGCTGCTGGACGCCGTGTCCGTGCGGTTCGGGTGGGGATTCAAATCCACCTCCATCCCGATGATCGGCTTTGCTTTCATTTCCTTTTCGATTACGGCGGGGGCCTACATGTCGGAAGTGATCCGCTCCGGACTGCTTGCCGTGAGCCGGGGGCAATTGGAAGCGGCCTACTCGATCGGGATGACGACGCCGCAGGCGCTGCGGCGGATCATCTTTCCGCAAGCCCTTGGGGCGAGCCTGCCGAATTTGTCCAATTCGGTCATCGGGATGCTGCACGGCTCCACGCTTGCTTTTGCCGTATCCGTGGTGGAAATCAACGCGAAGGCGCAAATCGTCGCATCGACCAATTGGAAGTTTTTCGAGGCGTATTTGGCGGCGGCCGTCATCTTCTGGGGACTGACGCTTTTGATCGAAAGGCTGACCGCGGTCATCGAGAAACGGATCAATCTATACAATCGGGGGGGAGTAGCATGATTAAGCTGGCCCATATCGCCAAGTCTTTCGGGCGCCATCAGGTGTTGAAGGACATCAATCTGACCGTGCAAAAAGGCGAGGTGGTCGTCATTCTCGGCCCCAGCGGCTCCGGGAAAACGACGCTCCTGCGCTGCGTGAACGCGCTGGAGAAGCCAAATGACGGCGAGATCAAGATCGGCGATTACACCTTCGACTGCAAGCGTGCCGGCAAAAAAGACGTCTATCGGCTCCGCCAAAAATCGGCGATGGTGTTTCAGCAATACAATCTGTTCAAACATAAAACCGCGCTGGAAAACGTGATGGAAGGCCTTGTCATCGTCAAAAAGCTGCCGAAAGAAGAAGCGAAAGCCCGCAGCATCGCGGTGTTGGAAAAGGTAGGGCTCGGCGGCAAGCTGGATGCTTATCCGAGCCAGCTTTCCGGGGGACAACAGCAGCGCGTGGGGATCGCCCGGGCGCTGGCGCTCGAACCCGAAGTCATCCTGTTCGACGAACCGACATCGGCGCTCGATCCGGAGCTTGTCGGCGAAGTGCTGGCGGTCATCCGGAAAATTGCAAAGGAAGGCATCACGATGATCGTCGTCACGCACGAGATGGGGTTTGCCAGGGACGTGGCGAATCACGTGGTGTTTATGGACGGGGGCGTCATCGTCGAGGAGGGCACCCCGTCGGAGCTTTTCAACCATCCCCAAGAGGAGCGGACGAAACAATTCCTTAAACGGATCACTCCGGAATTGAACTATAGCATTTAGGAGGACAAAACAATGGCGATTACGATAAGCGTTCTCGATCAAAGCCCGATTTACCCGGGGGAAACGGGGGCCGAAGCCTTGGCCCGCACGGTGCTGCTGGCGCAGACATCGGAGAGGCTCGGATTCCGGCGTTTCTGGGTGTCGGAGCATCATGATTCCGAGCAGCTGGCGGGCTCTTCCCCGGAGGTGCTGATCTCCTATCTGCTGGCCAAAACGGACCGCATCCGCATCGGATCGGGCGGCGTCATGCTGCAGCATTACAGCCCGTACAAGGTGGCCGAAAATTTCAACGTGCTGTCCTCCCTGGCGCCGGGGCGCGTCGATCTCGGCATCGGGCGGGCGCCGGGCGGTTTGCCCCGCAGCACGCAGGCGCTGCAGCGCGGAAATGCCGATGCCGCATCGTTGACGGAGAAAATCGTCGAGCTGGACGGGTATGTGCACAACCGCCTCGCTCCGGACCATCCTTTGACCGGGCTGAAGGCTTCTCCGCTGCCGGAGCAGCCTCCTGAAATATATGTGCTGGGCGCCAGCGTCGGCAGCGCGGAAATCGCGGCGAACCTTGGTTTGCCGTACGTGTTCTCTTTGTTTATCAACGGGGACGAGAACGTTGCACTTGAGGCAGTCCGGACATACCGGGAGGGATTTAACGCCGAGCGCGGCGCGCAGCCGCAGGCGATCATTGCGCTTGCGGTGGCCGTGGCCGATACGGAGGAGGAAGCGGAGAGCCTCGTCTCTTCCCAGAAGCTGGTGAAAATCCACCTCGCCAGCGGCAAAACGCTTACGCTCGGCACCCGCGAGCAAGCGGAAGAATTCGGCCGGCAGGCAAACGAAGAATATACGATCGAAGAGCAGGAGCCGTTTATTACTAAAGGTACGAAGGCATCCGTCCGTGAAAAGCTTGAGGCGCTTCAACGTTCATCCGGCGTGGATGAGTTCATTGTGACAAGCAATATCGCCCCGTTCGAAAAGCGGCTCCGGTCGTTCGAACTGCTGAGCGAGGCGCTGAACGAGGCCGTGGCGGAGGTGTAAAGGGCACGCACGACACGTCCGGAATCACCTGCATAAACGGTTTCAAAGGATCTGCATTTTACAGGAGGTGGGGGAGATGACAGGCCACAAACTGGAGCCGGTGCCCGAAACCGGCTATGACAAATTCATAAGCATGCGCCGCCATTTGCACCGGTATCCGGAGCTGTCGAATGAGGAGTTCGAAACGACGAAATCGATCCGGACATGGCTTGCGGAAGCGGATATCCGGATCCTGGACTACCCCTTGGCGACAGGGGTCGTGGCCGAGGTCGGCGGCCGAAAGCCCGGACCTCTCATCGCGCTGCGGGCGGATATCGACGCGCTGCCGGTTCGGGAGGAGACGGGGCTGCCCTTCGCATCCGCGATTCCCGGCAAAATGCATGCCTGCGGGCATGATTTCCACACCGCGGTGTTAATCGGGACGGCGTATGCCCTGAAAGAAAAGGAAAACGAGCTGCGGGGAACGGTCAGGCTGATTTTTCAGCCTGCCGAGGAAAAGGCGAAGGGAGCCAAGCAGGTGATCGACAGCGGCGCGCTTGAAGGAGTGCAGGCCATTTTCGGCATGCATAACAAGCCGGATTTGCCGGTCGGAACCGTCGGCATCAAAAGCGGGCCGCTCATGGCCGCCGCCGACGGCTTTACCGTCAAAATCGAAGGGAAAGGCTCCCACGCGGCGGTTCCGGAAGCCGGGCTTGATCCGATCGTTACGGCCGCCCATGTCATTACGGCGCTCCAGTCCATCGTGAGCCGGAACGTCAGCGCCCTGCAGAGCGCAGTGATCAGCGTGACTCAGCTTCACAGCGGAACGTCCTGGAACGTGATCCCGGATCAAGCGGTGCTGGAAGGAACGATCCGGACGTTCGACGAGTCGGTGCGCGGGCAGGTGCTGGAGCGTTTCGGCCGGGTGGTCGAAGGCGTCACGGCCGCTCTGGGCGCGAGTGCCGGCGTGCGCTGGATTGAAGGTCCGCCCCCGGTAAACAACGACGAAGCGCTTGCGAGGCTGGGCATCGAAGCTGCGGCCGCGGCCGGACTCCATGCGATAGAGCCTTCGCCGTCGCCGGCAGGCGAAGATTTTGCCGTATATCAGCGGAAAATTCCGGGATTATTCGTATTTATGGGGACGGCGGGAACGCAGGAGTGGCATCATCCGGCTTTTACGCTTGATGAAGCCGCGATTCCGGTCAGCATCCGTTTCTTTACGGAACTGGCCGAACACGCTTTGGAACGGCTTCGTCCCACCGGAGGTGAACGGCGATAGCAACGATCAAAAGCTACGATGTCATCATCGTCGGAGCGGGTTCCATGGGCATGAGCGCCGGATATCATCTCGCCAGGCGGGGCGTGCGGACGCTGTTGAGCGACGCCTTCGACCCGCCGCACCGCGAAGGCAGCCATCATGGGGAACCGCGGCTGATCCGCCATGCCTACGGCGGCCACCCGGTATATACGGAGCTTGCCGTTCGTGCCCACCGGCTGTGGAATGAGCTTGAGGATCAGGTCGAAACCCAACTGCTGGTGCAGTCCGGGGTGTTGAATATCGCGGATCCGGAGCTGCATTCCTTTCAAGGCCGCCTGGCGGAAGCCGCCAAACATAATGTTCCCGCGATCAAGCTGGATGCGGACGAAATCCGCAAGCGCTGGCCCGGTTTTGCGATCCCGGACCATTTCGAGGCGATGTATGAGCCCGCGGCAGGGTACCTCCGCAGCGAAGCGTGCGTTGATGCCTATAAAAGGCTGGCATTAGCGTACGGAGCCGAGCTGCTGACGCATTCCGCCGTTTCCGGCATCACGGCCCGAAGAGGCCAGCGTGGCGGTCCATACCCGGAACGGCAAATTTCACGGAGCGAAAGCCATTTTGACCGCAGGGGCATGGTTCGGCACATTGGCGCCGTTTGTTTCGATTCCCGTGAAGGCCGTGCGCAAGGCGGTCGGCTGGTTCGAAACCGCGGGATCGGACTACAGGGCCGGGAGATTCCCGGGATTTACGCTGCATACGCAGGAGGGCGGATTTTACGGTTTCCCCGATATCGGCGGGGAAGGGCTGAAAATCGGGCGCCACGACACCGGGCGGGAATGGAAGCCCGGCGAGCCTTTTCCTCCTTTCGGAAGCCTCCCGGAAGACGAAGCCGATTTGCGCGTTGCGCTCGGGAAATATATGCCCGGAGCATCCGGGCGTCTCCTGCAAGGCGCGGTCTGCAAATACGAGCTTTCGCCGGATGAGGGGTTCATCATCGACCGGCACCCCCATTATCCGCATATTGTGGTCGCCGGGGGATTTTCCGGACACGGATTTAAGTTTTCGAGCGCCGTCGGCGAAATATGCGCGCAGCTGGCGATGGACGAGGAGCCGCCATACGGCCTCGATCCGTTCGCGCTTACGCGTTTCGCCGGGCAGGCGGAACCTGCGGCAAGCCTAGCACAAGGAGGAGATTAAATGAGCGGAATTGATTTGGATGCTTTTATCCATACGCATGGCCAGTTGCTGGCCGAAGTTCGGGACTTGAGCGAGGAACGGGCGAAATGGAAGCCCGCCCCGCAAATCTGGAGCGTGCAGGAAGTCGTTTCGCATCTGGTTGATCACAGCTTCGTCATTTCGTTCCGCATCCGGGACATTTTGGCCGGAACGGCTGCTCGGCTGCCGGCTTTTGATCAGGATGCCTGGGTGAGCGGCCAACGCTCGAACGAAGGGCGGTTGTCCGATATTTTGGATGCTTTTCAGGCGATTTTGGAGTATAACAGCCTGTTGATCGGACGTTTAAGTGAGGAAGAGCTGGAGAAATCCGGAATCAATTTTAAAGGGGAACCCGTCAGCGTCAAGGCCATCGTCCAAGGTTTTATCCGCCATGTCCATGGCCATCTTGGACAAATCGAGCGGATCAAGCAGGCGTCGGCTTTGGCACTTGGAAATGCATAAGGATCAACGCATCCGAATCGTATAAGTACATTTTCGAAAAGGAGGAACAAATCATGGCAAAGCAAAAACGGTTGAAGCTGGGGGCGCTCCTGCACGGCGTCGGCGGAGGCACGTCGCTCTGGAGGCATCCGGACGTCGACGCGGGCGCAAGCGTTAATTTCGAGCTGTACAAAAGCTGGGTCCGCAAGGCGGAAGAGGGCAAGCTGGACCTGATTTTTATCGCGGACGGCTTATACATTACCGAAAAGTCGATTCCCCACTTTCTGAACCGCTTTGAGCCGATCACCCTCCTGAGCGCGCTTGCGGCCGTCAGCACGAATATCGGGCTTGTCGGCACGTTGTCGACATCGTACAGCGAGCCGTTTACGGTGGCGCGCCAGTTCGGGTCGCTCGACGTCATCAGCGGCGGCCGGGCGGGCTGGAACGTGGTTACGTCCCCGCTGGAAGGATCCGCGCTGAATTACGGCAAAAAGGAACATCCGGAGCATGACAAACGTTACCGGATTGCCACGGAGTTTCTGG
This sequence comes from Paenibacillus sp. USDA918EY, assembly GCF_009870825.1. Classification (GTDB taxonomy): domain Bacteria; phylum Bacillota; class Bacilli; order Paenibacillales; family Paenibacillaceae; genus Paenibacillus_AQ; species Paenibacillus_AQ albilobatus. The sequence goes on from NZ_WTWY01000014.1 coordinate 141,308, forward strand.
AAGTCGCTCGGGGGCTGTGGGATTCCTGGGAAGACGACGCGTTCGTGCGGAACAAGGAAACGGGAGTATTCTTCGACCGGGACAAAATGCATGAATTGAACCATGAAGGCGAGTTTTTCTCCGTCAAAGGACCGCTGAATATAGCCCGTTCCAAGCAAGGGGGCCCGGTCATCTTCCAGGCAGGCGCATCGGAGGTAGGCAAAAACTATGCCGCGAAGGAAGCGGACGCCATCTTTTCGGGAGCCGAGAATTTGGAGGAGGCGCTGCGGTTTGCGCAGGACGTTAAAGCCCGCGCCGCAGCCTTCGGCCGGAACCCGGACGACGTGCTGATTTTCCCCGGCATCGGCCCGATTATCGGCCGCACGGAAGAAGAGGCGGAACGCAAATACCAGGAGGTGGCGGGCCTCGTGACGATCGAAAATGCGCTTGATTACCTGGGGCGGTTTTTCGAGCATCACGACTTTTCGCAATATCCGCTGGATGAGCCGTTTCCGGAGCTTGGGGATCTCGGCAAAAACAGTTTTCAGAGCGGCACGGACAAAATCAAAAGGGATGCCAAGGAAAAAGGGCTCACGCTCCGGCAGGTGGCGCTTCAATCCGCAACGCCGCGCGGCAACTTCATCGGAACCGCGGAGCAGGTGGCCGACCGCATTCAGGCATGGTTCGAGGCGGGAGCCGCCGACGGATTTATGATCACGTCCGCCGTGCCGCGCGGGCTGGAAGATTTCGTGGATCAGGTGGTGCCGATCCTGCAGGAGCGCGGATTGTTCAGAACCGAATACGAAAGCGATACGCTCCGGGGCAATCTCGGACTTCGGGTGCCGGAAAACCGGTATACCATGGCGAAAGCGGAAGCTGTACGTTCCTGAACCGGATTCCGTGACGTGTGTGTTATCGAACAAACCGTGTGAAATGATGGCGTATGCCTGAACACTTCATGAGGAGCAGTCGTGAGGTTCTCCCCGCCAAGTCTGGCAGGAGAGGATTTCGACTGGTGTTTAGACCGGGTTTTCGGAGCGTTCGCCTTTATCGTCTGCGGCAATGCAGCCAGGGGTATTACTTATGCCATCCACCAGCCCGGCTTGATCTCTGGATGAGAGCAATCTTGCAAGGTGTACGTATTTTGGCGAAATTAGCCGTTCAACCATAAGGAGGATGAAAATGACAAAAATCGCTTTGATTGCAGGCAGCCCATCGCAGAGCTCCCGGTTATTCGGAATGACGCAATATGTGGTGGATCGTCTCGCGCTGGCCGGTTTTGACGTCGAATTGATTTCCGCAGCCGAGCTTCCGGCTGAAGATCTGCTTCACGCGAACTTTAACAGCCCTGCCATCCGGCAGGCGCTTGCAGCCGTGGAACAGTCCGCCGCCGTCATTATTGCCAGTCCCGTATTTAAAGCCTCATATTCGGGTGCGCTGAAGACCGTTCTGGACCTCGTGCCGCAGAAAGGATTCCAGGGCAAAGTGGTTCTGCCGCTTTTCATCGGCGGCACGATCGCCCACCTGCTGGCCGTCGACTATGCGTTGAAGCCGGTCGTGGCCGCGCTTGGAGGCACGAATATACTGGGCGGCGTGTTTGCCGTCGATGGGTGGATCACCCGCGCGGAGCATGGCGGTTTCGAACTGGAAGGGCAGCTGCGGGAGCGTCTGGACAGCGCTGTTAACGAACTGGTCCTCGAACTCCGGCATGTTGCGGCGGTTCCCGATCGTAACAGGCAAGAGCAAGCGGTCTAAGGGATGCTGAGGCCATCCCGTTTTACAATCACACCATGTTTATGCGGTAGTGTCCTGTGAAAGAGAAGCTTGAACCGGGGCGGCAAGGCGGGCGGGGGGATAAAATCGTATTAAAGGAGGCTTTCATGTCTTGAAAGTGGCATTATTCAGTTTAATGATGAATCTCCCCAATGCGGTTACGGGCGAGTCCTGGACGGCGCAACAGAAATTCCGCAACGTCATCCGCCAGGCAGTCCTTGCCGAGAGGCTCGGGTTTGACGCCTATGGCGTAGGCGAACGGCATGGCGCTCCGTTTCTGTCTTCATCCCCGCCGGTCGTATTAACGGCCATCGCGGCTCAAACGTCGCGTATCCGCCTGCTGACTACGGTAACCGTGCTCAGCATTCTTGACCCGGTGCGGGTTGCCGAGGATTATGCGACGCTGGATCACCTATCCGGAGGCCGGCTGGAAATGATTATCGGGAAAGGCAATGATCCAAGGCATTATCAGCTGTTTGGCATCACCGAGGAGGAGCAGTGGGAGTCCTTGGCGGAGCGCTATCGGCTGTTGAAGAGGCTGTGGTCGGAGGAAAAAGTAACCTGGGAAGGCAAGTATCGTCCGCCTTTGGAGCAGGTGACGACTTATCCGAGGCCTTGCCAGAAGTCCATCCCGGTATGGCATGGCAGCGCGTCCAGCACGCTCTCGACGGAGTTGGCGGCGCAGTTCGGAGAGCCGATCTTCTCTTCGAACTCTTTCCATCCGCAGGCCAAGTACAAAGCGCTGATCGACCATTACCGCGAGCGGCTCGCCCATTACGGGCATGATCCGGCACGCGCCGTCGTCGGGGCAGGTTCGGGTAGCCTCTATCTGGGCAGCACGGCCGAGGAGGCGATCCGCCGCTATAGACCGTACTACAGCGCATTCAGCGTAACGGAATCTGCGAAGCACAACAAGTCTCCTTTTACCAGCCTGGAGGATGTGATTGCCAATGGTCCGGCGCTTATTGGCAGCTCCGAGCAGGTCATCGAGAAGATTTTGAATTACCATGAAGCCTTTGGCCATCAAGTGCTAAGCATCAGCGTCGACGGATTGACGGAATCGGAGCAGGAGGAGCAGCTGCAGCGTTTTGCCGAGGAAGTGCTGCCCGTACTGAAGCAAGAGATTCCGAGTACCATTTGGGAAAACGATCCTGTATGGTCCCACGAAAACAAAGCAGCCATTCATCGAATTCATTGAATGGCTGCTTTGTTGTGAATAAAAAACCATACGCTACGCGTGTCCGCATTTGACTACCAGACTATTATCGTAAAACCTAAAGGGGCTTGTTTATATTAAAATAGTGACGCTTGTAACCCTTCAACTCTGATTTGCAACTATAGAAATCTGAAATCCGGAAATTTTATTATATTAATTACAGAAGTGAAGTTTTTATTCATTGCAACCGTACTGTATATCACCGCACATCCTCTGGATTCCCAATTGCTCCGGCTATTAAAGAAAAAGCAATCGCGCATGCGAAGGAAGTCGCCAAACGTTTTTAATAGAAGGTTTAAAAGCTGTTGAAGTTTTTCGACAGGCTGAAGACCCGCGATCTGCGGGTCTTTTAGTCATTTTTCTTCCAACGATCGAATGATGCGCTGATTATGAACTGATCGTCTCGTGAAAAAGAAAATAAGCAGGAACCAAGGCCAATATATAAGCGAGGCTAGCGGGTAGGCGATACTGAGCGGGAGCCGCGACAAGACGGCAAACCATAGGAGAGTCGCCAGTCCGTACAGGCCAAGCCCGCACCATATATGGACCGAGGCAATAAGTTTCTCCCAGTTGAGGCCTTATATAACAACATGCAAACGAGAAAGTTGGATTCTATAATGAAAAAGTTGCTGACCTGGTATTTGTGGGTATCATCAACGGATCAATTTTTGAAGTTCCAAGGGATAAAGAATGTTAGAATATTTGGTAATGGATTGAGAGAAACAAACGGTATAACCCTAAACGATGAAGATGGGAGAATGGGAGATGGGCTCGGAAACGCTATTGAAAAAAGAACTCTTGCGCCTGCGGCCGAAAGGGGAGGGGAGCAACCCGGATTGCCCGCAGCCGGAGGCTTTCATCCCCGAGATGTTAAGGCACATAGGAAGCACCGATCCGGAGCTGAGGGATGATTTGATCTACGGAACGATCTGCCGCTGGACGAAGCAGGGAAAAATTTCACCGGCGGCGATGCGCACGCTTTTACGGACCGCAATGGATGACAACCATCTTTTTTACGGAATTGGGGAAAAGGGGACGGATTCCGTGTTTACCCGTTCTTTTTCGGCCCTTATTCTACCCGTTGCCGTTTACATGCATAAGCAAAATCCTTTTCTATCGGAAGACGAGCTGCACGACATGAAAACGAAAATCATTCGATATTTGGCCTTGGAAGAGGATTTGCGGGGATATGTGGAGGGGAAAGGCTGGGCCCATGCCGCTGCGCACGCTGCGGACGGGCTGGAGCCGTTGGCGGGATTGCAATCGATGACAGGCACGGATTTGCTGGGGATGCTGGACGCGATCCGCAATAAAGTTTGTATCGGCAGTTACCTGTATATGAACGATGAGGATGAACGTTTTGCAAATGCAGCCGCGGCCGTATTCATGCGCGAAATCGTGGCGGACGATGATATCGCAGGCTGGATTCACCAGATGGCCGATGTCCCTACGGGCGGCAGTATGACGGAGAGCGAGACGTTGCGGGCCAATACGAAGCTCTTTTTGCGAAGCCTGTATTTCAAAATGCTGAAAGAGCAGCGATTGCTAAAGTTTGCGCACTACTTATTGGAACGATTGAACGCAAGGAACAACTATTAATATGAAAAAACATATGTCGCTAAACTTCTTTTACCTTTTGGCAGCGAGATCCGCGTCTTGCGGCGATGGCATCGGAGCTGCCGGATTATTTCAGGATCGTGGAAGCTCGTCCAAGAACCGAAGAAGAATAGCGGACAGCTGGTCAGGCTGACTCAACATAGGCAGATGTCCCGTAGGCAGAGTGGTCGTTTGGCAGCCGGGAAGGTTCCGGATCATCCGGTCCTGCAGCTTCGTCGGGAGCTCCCGATCTTGGTCAAGCCTCACGTAAAGCGCTGGAATTCCGGCAGGCCAATGGGCATGAATTTTATCGGTATAGATGCGCAGGGGCTCCGGCGTAAATTGCTTTGCGATTTCTGCCGCCTGCTCCGCCGGAAGACCGCTGCACAAACCTTGACGAATCGCCTGCTCCGGCGGCATCGTTCCGAACGCGCGCATCAAAGCTCTCATAAGGATTCGTTTGGCCGGCGGAAATACGGAAAGAAAGGAGCCGCCGTCCGAAGGGATCGCCGCCCCTACGGCCGCCAACCCGGCCACCTGAGGCCGGCGCTCCTCGGCAATCCGCAAAGCGGGGACGCCCCCGAGCGAATGGGCGACAAGGATAAATCGCTTTACTCCCCAATGATCGATCTGGTCGTTGATTTCCGCGATGTAGTCATGAAGCGACAGCTTTTTTCTTATATCGCCTTCGGTTTGGCGAAACGGAAAATCGATCGACAAGCAGGGAACCGGAAGCCGATCGATGACCTGATTCCAGATGCTGCCGTTTAATCCGGCGCCGTGAATGAATACAAATCCGGTTTGAGAGCCCGGGTCATCGAATTTTTGCATAAAAAATCCTCCTAAGTGCATTGTGTTTGGACGCCGGCGAGAGATTGCCAAGACTTTGGCTTATTCGTCGAATCCGGTTTTTTCGCTGCTAAAACTTTCCCGGCAGTCCTTTGTTCTCATTATATGACTGCTTCCCTGACAAAACCGGTCAGTGAAGTTCGGATGGATAAGAAAGACGAATGCGGTTCCGCCCGTTCTTGCGGCAGCGGATGCAGACCGATATAATTAAGGACAAGTTCATGTAAGGAATTGAAACCGAAGGTGGGTCAACGTATTGGAACAGATTCAGAACGGGAAACCGTTTGTGTATACCTCTCTTCGTCCGGAGGATACCGAGAGGTTGGCGGCATGGCTGGCGAAAACGGCTGTTCCCGGAACGGTGATCGGTTTGGACGGGGATTTGGGAGCGGGGAAGACCGCTTTTTCGCAATTTTTTGCCAAGCATTTGGGCGTGAAGGGGGTCGTCAACAGCCCGACCTTTACGATCATTAAAGAATACGAAGGGCGCCTGCCTTTCTACCATATGGACGTATACCGGGTATCGTTGGAAGAAGCGGAGGACCTGGGGCTGGACGAATATTTTTACGGCAGTGGGGTAAGCCTCGTGGAATGGTCGCAGATCGTGCGCGAATTGCTGCCCGAGCGGCATTTGCATCTGTATATCGAAACGACCGGCGAGACGGCGCGGAAAATTACGGTTCAAGGCTTTGGGGAGCCATATGAAGCATGGTGCGAAAGCCTGAAACAGAATGGGGTCTTTACAGAATGAATCAACCACAATCACAGCCGCTGAAGCGGTTTTTGGCGTTGGACACGTCGACGGCATGCCTTGCTTTGGCGGTGATGGAAAACGATAAAGTGCTGCACGCGATCAAAGCTGCGGGAGAACGCAACCATTCGGTACACCTGCTGCCCCTCATTCAAAAGGGGCTGGCGGAAGCCGGGGTGGCCGCTTCGGGGATCGACGGAATCGCCGTAGGCATCGGGCCGGGTTCTTATACAGGGACGCGCATTGCGGTGACGGCCGCCAAAACGTTGGCCTGGGCTTGGAACGTTCCCGTCGCGGGAATTTCCAGCCTGCATGCCCTTGCATGGAGCGGCCACGTCACGGCGACAGGCGCAGACCAGGGAGAGAACTGGGTGATTCCGCTAATGGACGCCCGGCGCGGACAAGCCTACACCGCATGGTTCCGCGCCAAAGGCGGAGAGATGCCGGTTCGGCTCAAAGAAGATGCCATCCGCCTGATGGAAGACTGGGCGGATGAAATCGGCCGGGCATGGAAAGACATGCCGGCAGAGGAACGGCCGGACGGCGTCTGGTTTGTCGGGGACGCCGGAAAACATGAAGCCGCCATCGAACGTTTGCGTGACGTCATGGAGGATCGGCTTCATACGGCCGCATGCGATATGGAAGGGGAACCGGTAGGCCGCTTGGGGGCAGACCGGCTGATGCAAGGAGCGACGGACAACGTGCACGCTCTCGTGCCGAATTATACGCAGCTGGCAGAAGCTGAGAAGCTCCTGCGGAAGCCGTGAAGGGAGTATGTCGAGTAGTCATGGAGCAGGAGTTGTTTCCGAATCAAGAAGGTTTGTCCTTTCGCCAAATGGCGCTGAACGACATTCCGGACGTCATGGTGATCGAGCACGAATCGTTTACGCTCCCCTGGACGGAGGAAGCGTTCCGAAACGAGCTGACCCAGAACCATTTTGCGCGGTATATGATCATGCAATATTTGGGCCAGCCCGTAGGTTATGCCGGCATGTGGACGGTCATCGACGAAGCGCATGTGACGAACATCGCCGTTCTCCGGGCATACCGCGGGCGCAAATGGGGGGAACGTTTGCTGCGCGAGCTGATGAAAACCGCGTCGGATCTGGGGATGCGGCGAATGACGCTCGAAGTCAGAGTGTCGAATGAAGTGGCGCAGAATTTATATCGCAAACTGGGATTTAAGCCTGCAGGGCTCCGCAAAGGTTATTATTCGGACAACCAGGAAGACGCCCTGATCATGTGGGCGGAGTTGCCCGAGCGCGGCGGCGCGTGGGAAGTTGGGAAGGAAGCGAACTGATGAGTGAATATCATAACGAGCATGAATCCTGCTTAATATTGGCGGTGGAAACAAGCTGCGACGAGACCTCCGTGGCCGTCGTGAAGGACGGAAAAGAGGTTCTCAGCAACCTGATCGCAAGCCAGGTCGAAACCCATAAAGCTTTTGGCGGCGTCGTGCCGGAGGTGGCTTCGCGGAAGCATGTCGAGAACATTACGCTGATGCTGGAAGAGGCGGTGCGCAAAGCCGGCATAAGCCTTCAGGATCTGTCGGCCATCGCCGTCACGCAGGGACCGGGGCTGGTCGGAGCCCTTCTGGTCGGTGTCGTTGCCGCGACCAGCCTGGCGATGGCGCTGAACAAGCCGCTGATCGGCACCCATCATATTGCCGGACATATTTACGCCAACCGCCTCGTGGCGGACATGGAATATCCCTGCATGGCGCTGGTCGTTTCGGGAGGGCACACCGAGCTTGTGTACATGAAGTCCGAAGGGCATTTTGAGGTCATCGGACGCACACGCGACGATGCCGTCGGCGAGGCTTACGACAAAGTCGCCCGGGCGATCGGTTATCCGTATCCCGGGGGGCCTCACGTGGACCGTCTTGCCCTGGAGGCGGAGGAAGCGGTGGAACTTCCGCGGGTATGGCTCGAACCCGAGTCGTACGACTTCAGTTTCAGCGGCCTGAAATCGGCGGTGCTGAATGTCGTGAACCAGCGCAAAATGCGCGGGGAGCCTATCATGGAAAGCGCCATCGCCCGCGGATTCCAGGAATCGGTCGTTGAGGTGCTGGTCACGAAGGCGATTCGGGCCGTGAGAGCCTACAATGCCAAACAGCTGCTGCTTTGCGGCGGCGTCGCCGCCAACCGCGGGCTGCGGAGGGAGCTGGAGCGGCAGTGCCGCGAGGAAGGCATCGAGCTCATCATTCCGCCGTTCGAATATTGCACCGACAATGCGGCCATGATTGGCGCCGCTGCATATTTGAAGTGGAAAAAGCGGCAGTTCGCCGGTCTGGACCTGAGGGCCATGCCGCAATTCTCGCTGGAAGAGTGGTCGGGCCAGGAATAATCATCGTCGGCGATGATCAGCCGCTGCTGATGGCGGGCCAGTCGCTCGGCCGTCCGGCTCAGCCGTATCAGCTCGGCGATGTCCAGGTCGCAGCCGGCAGCGTTTCGCACCGGATGGCGGCGGTCACGGTCGAACGCAATGGAAAGACCTGCCGCGGCACGGCCGTCTACCATGACATCGTCGTGGGTGCAAGGCCTGGCCTATGCGGCTGGCTGCAACAGCGCGGTGCAGTCGGCGGCGGATGAAGACCGGCGGCAAGCAGCGTTATAACGAAGCGGTTCAAAGCCCGTGCTTGGCTTCAAGCGCGGGCTTTTTCTTTTTCCTACAGCATTCGACAAAGTTTTTGTCAAGTTGTGGACAAGGTTATCCACATATTCGAGGAAATTTGTGTACAAACACGCGATGCTGGTGAAAACCGTCGATTCAAAAGGGGTTTGAAAACGTGGATAGGATTTTCAATTGTAGAATGGAAAACCTGTGGATAATGTGGACAAATTGGTGGATAAAAGTGGATATTTGATCAAGAGGATGAATTTAATCAATAAAAAATGGCCCCATGGGCCATTTTTTAAACAAAGTTATGCACTTTTTATGTGGATAAGCATGTGTATAAGAGGATGGGTGCCAAAATAAAAAAGTTTTGTGAATTTGACAAATTTCTTTTTGTTGATCTCGAAGTCCTAAACCGTTAGTCCTGCATATTATTCGGCGGCAAGCATCTCCCATTCGGCAAAAGCTTCATCCAGCTCTTTTTTCTTGGCCTCTTGATCCTGCTGGTGTTTTTGGAGCGCGATGTAATCCTGGTACACCTCGGGTTTCGTCATCTCGGCCTCCAGCCCCGAAATTTCGGATTCAAGCTGCTGGATCCGTTCCTCGAGCGCCGCGATTTTGCGCTGCCGGTTCCGTTCCTCGCGTTTGGCCTGCTTGTCGGCTTCGAAGGAATGGACGCCGGATTTGGCTTCGGGTTCGGCAGCATTCTCCTGTTTTTGCGCCCGGGGGCCTGCAGCTTCCAGCGCCTCTTGGGACAATTCCTCAAGTTCCTGCTTTTTGGCTGTATAATCGTCATAATTCCCCAGGAAATGTTCCACCCCTTGCGGGTGCAGCTCGATGATCCGTTCGGCCATCTTGTTCAGGAAATACCGGTCGTGCGAAATGAACAGGAGCGTGCCTTCGTAATCGATGAGGGCCGACTCCAGCACCTCTTTGCTGAACAGATCCAAATGGTTTGTCGGTTCGTCGAGGATAAGCATGTTGGCTTCGAGCAGCATCAGCTTGGCCAGCGCAACCCGCGCTTTTTCGCCGCCGCTGAGCGAAGCGACTTTTTTCAGGACGTCCTCGCCGCTGAAGAGAAAGTTGCCGAGTACGGTCCGGATGCGGGCTTCCTCCATATGCGGATAGTGGCTCCAAAGCTCCTCCAGCACCGTATTGGACGGGTTCAGGTTTGTCTGTTCCTGGTCGTAATAACCGATTTTCACTTTGGTTCCCCACTGGATCGTGCCCGCCGCCGGGCGTTCGCTTCCGGTCAGGCATTTGAGCAGCGTCGATTTGCCGATGCCGTTCGGGCCGATCAACGCGACGGTTTCACCGCGGTGCAGGTCGAACGAGACGTTCTCGAAGAGACGATGCGGCGGCGTAAAGGAGACGGCAAGGTCTTTGACCTGAAGCACGTCTTTGCCCGACATATATTCGACGTCGAAGGAAAAGCTGGCTTTTTTCAAATCGCCGAGCGGTTTGTCCAGCCGCTCTATTTTTTCGAGCGCTTTTCGCCGGCTCTGGGCCCGTTTGGTGGTCGATGCCCGGACGATGTTTTTTTGAATAAACTCCTCCATGCGCGCGATTTCATCCTGCTGCTTCTCGTATTGCTTCATGGCCGATTCGTATTCGGCCGCCTTCAAATCGATATAACGGCTGTAATTGCCGGTGTAACGCTTCGATTGATGCCGTTCGATTTCCACGATGGACGTCACGAGCCGGTCGAGGAAGTATCGGTCATGCGATACGACAAGCAAAGCGCCGGAATAGGAGCGCAAATAATCCTCGAGCCACGTCAGCGTGGCGATGTCCAGATGGTTGGTCGGTTCGTCCAGCATGAGCAGGTCCGGAGCCTGAAGCAGGATCCGCGCAAGCGCAAGACGCGTTTTTTGCCCGCCGCTCAAGGTCGAGATTTTGGTGTCCGGCGCAAAACCTCCGAAACCCATGCCGTGCAATACGGACCGGATGCGCGTTTCCATTTCGTACCCGCCATGGTCCTTGAACCAGTCGGATCGCGCAGCATAACGATCAAGAAGCTCCTGATATTTTTTCGGTTGTTCCATCAGGGCAGGATCGGCAATCTGTTCTTCCATGAGCCGGAGCTCTTTTTCCGTTTCGGTCAAATGGGCGAACACGTTCATCATTTCTTCCCAAATGTTGCGGTCCGATTGCAGTCCGCTGTTTTGGGCAAGATAACCGATGGTTGTTTCCTTCGCTTTGAAAATTTGTCCCCCGTCATAGGACATCTCGCCGGCAAGGATTTGAAGCAGCGTCGATTTGCCGGCGCCGTTGACGCCGACCAGCCCCACGCGATCCCTTTCCTGAATCTGCAAATTGATTCCATCGAGTACGGGCTCCACGCCGTACAATTTTTTGATTCCACTTGCTTGAAGCAGCATAAGCTGTAAACCTCCGTCTATATGCGATCTATTGCTTGTTTGCTTGGATTTTGCTCCCGCCTTGAACGCGATCTGCTTTGAATGCATTGCGTCCGCGGGCGTTTTTTTTCGAATTGCTTCATATAATAAACAGTTTACATGAAATATGAAGAATTCGCGACATGGGGGAAGGACTTCGGGGTTACCTTGGCGAAAATGGAGCAACAGTGGTAAACTAAGAGCAAAATGAACGCAAAATGGATCAAACGGTTGAACCGGATGCCGGAGGCGGATCGAAAGCGGTGTGCGATTTTATGCGGATGGCGACGGCACAGGTTGAGCATTTTGCGGCACTGAAAATTGAAATGCAATTGCAAACTACTGAAAAATAGGATAAAAGGAAGGCGGCTGTTGGACGTGGTGAACGGGGAAAACGGCACGATGGGGCAGCAGAAGACCCGGCTCCGCTCACGTATGTCCGGGATACGCGGCGGCATTCCGCAGGATCGGCATCGAAGCATGTCGGCACAGGCCTGCATCCATGCCGCCGATTGGCTGATGAGAGAGCAGATCCGAAGCATGCTCATTTACGTGCCTTTCCGCAGCGAGCTGGATACGAGACCGCTTGTCGAGGAGGCATGGCGGGCAGGCATTGAGGTCTACGTGCCGCGATGCCTTCAGGAAAACCGTTCGATGACGCTCCATCGGCTGAAGCGCTGGGACGAGCTGCAGTCCGGGGCCTACGGCATCATGGAGCCCGATCCTCTGCACTCTCCGGCTGAACCGGATGCCTTCGTGCCCGGGGCGGTCATTATGCCGGGATTGGCTTTTGACATGCATGGCGGAAGACTGGGTTACGGGGGCGGTTATTATGATCGGCTGCATGAACGCTTTTCGGCGAAAGGCGGCAAATGGAGCAAGCGGCCAAAATGGGCCGGCATCGGGTTTGGCGAGCAGGTGGTCGAACGGGTTCCGATGGAACGAACGGATGCGCGTCTTCAGGTTCTAATCACGGAACAAGGCGTACATGAAATGAACGGGGAGGCTGAAGATGGAACTGACGCATTTTAACGAACAGGGCAGAGCCAAAATGGTCGATGTTTCGGACAAGGAGGTTACGAGCAGAACGGCGGTTGCGCAAACCGCGGTGAAGATGGCGCCGGAGACGCTTGCCCGGATCAAGGAAGGCAAAATCGGCAAAGGCGACGTGCTTGCGGTCGCTTCCGTCGCCGGCGTGATGGCCGCCAAAAAAACGTCCGACTGGATACCGATGTGCCATCCGCTGCCGCTGACGGGCATCGATATCCATTTTTCCGACAACGGCATCGATGAATTATATATAGAAGGAACCGTCAAAACGACCGGGAAGACCGGCGTCGAAATGGAAGCCCTGACGGCGGTATCCGCCGCGGCCTTGACCGTCTACGATATGTGCAAGGCGCTGCAAAAGGATATGGTGATCGGGCCGACGCTGCTGAAATCCAAAACCGGCGGGAAAAGCGGCGATTATAAGCTCGAACCTTAGGAAGTTCGGCGGCCCCGGACCCGTCCAATGCCGGAACGTTGTTCGATGAACCGGGCCGCCGCCGGCAAACTCCGGAGTTATGGAATATTCAATTTTGGGGTCCCCGCAAAATACCTGAACGGGCTGCAATGCCAAAGCCTATTTTTGTGCGGATTTTAGAAACATAATAGATGAGCAGGAGGAGGGGTGATCTTATGGTGTGGAAAACTGCGATCTTGACGGCAAGCGACAAAGGATCAAGAGGTGAGCGTGAAGATACAAGCGCCCAGGTCATCCGGGAGCTGGTGGAGGAGGAACTCGGCGGGGAGATTGTGGAGTACCGCATCGTCCCTGACGAACAGGATGAGATTATCGCATCGCTCATTGAACTCACGGATTATTTTCAGGCGGATTTGGTACTGACGACCGGAGGGACGGAGCTGGCGATCAGAGACGTCACCCCGGAAGCGACAAGAAGGGTCATCGAACGCGAAGTGCCGGGGATGGCGGAAGCGATGAGAGCGACCGTCATGCAGAAAAACCGCGCGGCGATGTTGTTCAGAGGCATTGTCGGCATCCGCGGCCGGACGCTGATCGTCAATTTGCCGGGAACGCCGAAAGGCGTGCACGAAAACCTGGCGGCGATTATGGACCAACTTCCGGAGGCGCTGCTGATGGTGACGGGGCAATTCCGGCAGTAAGCCGGGGCCTGGCGCTCTATTCCAAAATTGTTCACACTTATTTGATATTGTTGCGATTTGAGTTATGGTATGATGTCTTTGTGGCAAAATTATGTCCAATTTTGACGTTGTTAGTTTATGGATTTAGGACAGAGAGGAGAATCTCGATATGCTGAGCAGTATTGGCGTACCTGGAATTATATTGCTGGTGATCTTGGCCTTGCTGTTGTTCGGGCCGAACAAGCTTCCCGAGCTCGGACGCGCGGTGGGACGCACCTTCCGGGAATTCAAGGACGGTGCCCGCGATATCATTGCCGAGGATGACGAATCTTCCCGCAAAAACGAACAAGCCAAACCGCTGGCTGCCGCTTCTAGCGAGGCGCAAGCCGATGCAACCGTAACTTCCCAAAGCACTGCAGACAACAAACGTCTTCCCGAATAGGTTTTAGGAAAGAGGACTTTGGAATCCCTTCCATCCGGGGAGGGATTTTGTTTTGTCCGCAGGCGCTAAGAAGAGAGGACGGTGACCGTATGTCTGATAAACAGGTGGAAATGTCGATTGTCGAACATCTCGGGGAGCTGCGCAGGCGGATCATATACATTTTGGCGGTTCTGCTGCTTGGCCTTGTCATCGGCCTTGTCTGCGCCAATCCCATCTACAAATATTTGATCAGCGTGGACTCGGCGAAGGATTTTCAGCTTCATGCGTTTGCATTTTGGGACGGCATCGGCATGTACATGAAAATCGCCATGGTCGTCGCGCTTGTCCTGACCATCCCGTTTACGGCCTACCAGGTGTGGGCTTTTGTCAGCCCGGGGCTTCGGGAGATCGAGCGCAAAGCGGCGCTGCGGTACGTTCCGTACGTGTTTATATTGTTCCTGCTCGGCATCGCCTTTGGCTATTACGTGGTGTTCCCGATGGCGCTGGGCTTTACGACGACAATCACCAAAAACATGGGATTAACCGAAACGTACGGCATTTCCCAATATTTCAATTTCATGTTTACCCTGGTCGTGCCGATTGCGCTGCTCTTTGAGCTGCCGCTCATCGTCATGTTTTTGACCAAGCTGAGGATTTTGAATCCGCGGAGGCTGCGGAAGATGCGGAAGGTGTCTTATTTTGCGCTGGTGTTCATCGCCGTGGTCATTACGCCGCCGGACTTCATCTCGGATTTTCTGGTGACGATTCCGCTGCTCCTGCTGTACGAGTTCAGCGTGTATTTGTCGTCGGTGGTGTACCGGAAGCAGCTTGCGGCCGACGAGGCGATCGAAGCGCGGTACAAGCAGGCGGAAGATCCGGAATAATCATAACATTTGAAACAGAAAGGGCGTTCTTCTCCGACGGGGGAAGCAGGCTCTTTTTTTGTTGCCGGAATCTTTGGAAACAGACCTGAAATTTTCGGAACGGCGCTTTCGTTTTGCAGGCATATTTTCAAATGGGGTGGATAGAATGATGGAGTATGGGCGAAAGGCGCTCGGACCCGTCAAGGACAAGCCTGGCGGCAGCCGTTTGAAAAAGTGCGGATTTCTTTGAAAAATGAATCCAGAGGACTTGAAATCTGAGCTCAAGTTGAGTATCATAAAAGTGGTTGTTAGCACTAGACCCTGTCGAGTGCTAATACATACCGACAACAACGCCGTTACAGAAACACAACATATTAACAAGGAGGCTATTTTTCATGATCAAACCTTTAGGTGACCGCGTATTGGTAGAACCGATCGCACAAGAGGAAACGACTTCATTCGGGATTGTCCTTCCGGACGCTGCAAAAGAAAAGCCGCAAGAAGGCAAAATTATCGCTGTTGGCGGCGGAGCAGTTAAAGACGGAGTTCGCGTTCCTTTGGAAGTAAAAGAAGGCGACCGCGTCCTGTTCTCCAAATATGCCGGAACAGAAATCAAATACGAAGGTAAAGAATATCTGATTATGAAAGAAAGCGACATTCATGCAATCGTAGGCTAACGGCCTGAACATAGCATTAACGAAATACAACAATATATTTGTGGGAGGTTTTTATCAACATGGCAAAAGATATCCGTTTCAGTGAAGACGCGCGCCGCGCGATGCTGCGTGGGGTAGACGCTTTGGCGAATGCCGTAAAAGTGACGCTTGGACCTAAAGGCCGCAACGTCGTTCTCGAGAAAAAATTCGGAAGCCCGCTCATCACCAATGACGGCGTGACGATCGCAAAAGAAATCGAACTGGAAGACGCTTTTGAAAACATGGGCGCTCAGCTCGTTAAAGAAGTAGCTACCAAAACAAACGACGTTGCCGGTGACGGTACAACGACTGCAACGGTTCTGGCTCAAGCGATGATCCGCGAAGGCCTGAAAAACGTAACGGCAGGCGCTAACCCGATGGTCGTTCGCAAAGGTATCGACAAAGCGGTCAAAGCGGCTGTAGCCGAACTGAAAAACATCGCAACTCCTGTGAACGACAACCAAAAAATCGCCCAAGTCGCCGCGATCTCCGCTGCCGACGAAGAAGTGGGCCAACTGATCGCCGAAGCGATGGAAAAAGTGGGCAACGACGGCGTTATCACCGTCGAAGAATCCCGCGGATTCAACACGGAAATGGAAGTCGTGGAAGGCATGCAGTTCGACCGCGGTTATGTATCTCCATACATGATCACCGACACGGACAAAATGGAAGCCGTTCTGGACAATCCATACATCCTGATCACGGACAAAAAGATCTCCACGACCCAAGAAATTTTGCCGCTGCTTGAAAAAATCGTTCAACAAGGCAGACCGCTCGTGATCATCGCCGAAGACATCGAAGGCGAAGCTCAAGCGATGCTCGTCCTGAACAAACTGCGCGGAACGTTCAACGCCGTTGCCGTAAAAGCTCCTGGCTTCGGCGACCGTCGCGAAGCGATGCTGCAGGATATCGCTGCCCTGACCGGCGGCCAAGTGATCACCGAAAAACTCGGTCTCGACCTGAAGAGCGCTTCGATCGAGCAGCTGGGTAACGCACGTCAAGTGCGCGTAACGAAAGAAAACACGACGATCGTGGACGGAAGCGGCGACAAAGCCGACATCACGGCTCGCGTGAACCAAATCCGTGCGCAGCTGGAAGAAACGACTTCCGAGTTCGACAAAGAAAAACTGCAAGAACGTCTGGCTAAATTGGCTGGCGGCGTAGCGGTCATCAAAGTCGGCGCTGCAACCGAAACTGAATTGAAAGAGCGCAAACTGCGCATCGAAGACGCCCTGAACGCAACCCGCGCCGCGGTTGAAGAAGGTATCGTTTCCGGTGGCGGTACGGCTCTCGTGAACGTATACAACGCTGTTGCTGCCGTTGAAGTTTCCGGCGACGAAAAAACCGGCGTGAACATCGTGCTCCGCGCTCTGGAAGAGCCAATCCGCACGATCGCCGCTAACGCCGGCCAAGAAGGTTCCGTCATCGTGGAACGCCTGAAAAACGAAAAAGTGGGCGTAGGTTACAACGCCGCTACCGACGAGTGGGTAAACATGTTCGAAGCCGGTATCGTCGACCCTGCGAAAGTAACGCGTTCCGCTCTGCAAAACGCAGCTTCCGTAGCGGCTATGTTCCTGACTACCGAAGCGGTGATTGCCGACAAGCCAGAACCGGAAAAACCAGCTATGCCTGACATGGGCGGCATGGGCGGCATGATGTAAAAGGGGATGTAAAGCCTTGATTTATAAGGGTTTTGGAATGTGGGGAAGGCCATTTCCCCACATTTTCCCCACATAAGGTAACATGTCTAGAGGCTTCTCATGAGTTCGGCGAACTTTTGGGAAGCCTCTTTTTTCATTGTCTTTGTTACATGCATATAGACGTGGCGGGTCGTGTCATCATCTTTATGGCCGAGACGTTCCATGATCTCGGTTAATCCGACTCCAGCTTCAGCGAGTAGTGAGGTATGCGTATGCCGTAGAGAGTGGGGGGTTAATTTTTCGTTCAATCCAGCGAGTTTCAGCAGCCGGCGCATACGGTTTTCAATAGTCTTGATGAACTCGGGATAGCCCGCATTTAAGGCGTCTGTTTTGGCTATTACAAAGCCTTTGTCATGATATGTCGACCGATATTTCATCATGATTTCCTTTTGCTTCTTGCGGTGCTGTTTAAGCTCCTCGAAAACGAATGGATCCATGTCGATTTTGCGCTTTGACGTTTTGGTTTTAGGAGTGAGCAACTGATATTCCCGCGTACGGTTGGAAGGATTATAATAAGTTTTTGTAATGCTGATCGTATGCTCGTCCTCATCCAGATCAGACCAACGAAGCGCGCATAATTCACCGGCACGCATTCCGCTGTACGCTAGTATCAGGAATATGACATAATCTTGCCCCAATCCTTTCCGTTTGGCTGTATTGAGGAATTTGGCTAGTTGTTCCTTTTCTAAATACTTCGGAACCTCTTCTTCTTGCTCTATTTCCTCGACTGTTTTCTGTGCTCGAGGCAGCTTAGCGTATTGAGTTGGGTCATTTTTTATGATGTCGAGCTCTACCGCTTTGCTGAATATCATCCTGCCTGTAGAATGAACGCCTGAAATCGTGTTGTATGACAAGCCTTTCTTCTTACCCTCCGGGTTCTGTAAATCATTAAGGGCATCCTGGTACATCTTCTTTGTGATATCCTTCATCTTCTTGTGCTCGAAGTATTTCATTAGCCGGCCTGACTCGTGTTTTCGAACCCGGAGAGTGCTTACTTTTACGGTAGAACTGTACGTTTCTATCCAGGTATTGACGAACTCCTTGAACGTGACATTCTTCTCCTGAACAAAAGTTCCTTCTTCAATCTCTGTTATCAGAGCTGCAGCAGCCTTTTCAGCCTCTCGCTTTGTCTTAAATCCACTTAACTCCTTTTGTTTTCGCTTGTTGGTGACGGGATCGCGGCCAATATCAACAGTCACCG
>NZ_WTWY01000049.1 GCF_009870825.1 Paenibacillus sp. USDA918EY
GAGGAAGAAATGAGCCGGAGATACTCCGTAATGTTCTCTAATGGTTCCCAATCCTGGGAAGGTCGCAAGGTAATATTTGTTATGGATGAATTGGCGGATCTCAAGACGCGGGCAGGGGACCCGGACGGCAAGCTTAAACACGAGATTAAATCCATCTTGACCCGGATTTCAGCAAAGGGGCGCGCCGCCGGAGTATTGTTGCTTCTGTGTACACAGCGGCCGAGCGCCGATGTTATTGATGGTTTGATCAAGACGAATATCGCGGCCTCCATTTGCTTCAGGACCCGTGATTCAGTCCAGTCCCGCATTGTATTGGACCATGAGGGGGCGGCAAGCCTTCCGGACGTCCCCGGCCGGCTCATATTCCAAACTGCGAGGGATGAGACGTTACAGGCGCCCTTCATTTCTGCGGAGGATGCAAAGCAGATCATTTCGACATTGCCAAAACGCACAATTGAACAGGAGGCAGAGCAGCATGAACATGGTTCAAGCCAAATTGACCCGCTGGACGGAAATTTTATCGAGCTTGGATAGCTTCGGTTTTCTCACGACATCCCAAATTCAGCGCTTGCATAACCTGGGCGGCCGCCGGAATACGACTAGGATCCTGACGGACATGGGCGAATTGCTTTCATCGTTCCGGGAAGGAGAGACGGTTTATTATCTATCTGCTAAGGGCCGGCGCGAGATCGGCAGCCAGAAGGTACGGCGCCGCACTCAATTGGTGCAGCACACACTTATGAGAAACGAGGTATATATTGTCCGGCGGCCGGAAATATGGAAGCCGGAATACAGCGTCAAATGGGGAGGAAAGGAACTGATAGCCGACGCGATTTACCGTAAAGGAGGGGCATATACTTTCGTCGAAATCGATCTTACGCAATCCATGGCAGCGAATGAACGAAAGGTGGCAGCTTATAGAGAACTTCAGGATACAGGAAAGTGGCAAGCAAAATACGGGGATTTCCCCACATTGCTATTCGTGACCACAAGTGATTATAGAAGAAATAAACTAAAGGGGATTGCAGGA
>NZ_WTWY01000050.1 GCF_009870825.1 Paenibacillus sp. USDA918EY
GATGTACAAAGCGATTGAATGGCAGGACAACTCTTTCCATGCCTTTGATTCCATCATGCTTGCCGTTATTCTTAAGTGCCGCCCTTTTGAACTTGTCCCCTCAAAGGGTTTGAATCCGTAGTCCTTCTTTTTGCGTGGCATTCACCTCACCGCCAATATTTCATTACCTGCCATCATCGAGTTCAGCAAGATGGAGGCTGATCCCCTCCAAACACTGCCGCATATTGATTTTGCGTTCCAGATAGTCCCACACTGTGCGAAGAATTTCTGTGTCTATAGGATCAAGACTGGCTATTGAGTGCACTTCACTTATGGCATAGATTGTCATATTGATATGTTTCATTAGGAAATAGTCGTAATCTTCATCGTTCTTTACGAGCTTATTTTGTTGTGCGTTCAGTTCTCTCGCCAGCCTCAGAAGAATAACGGTCATTTTTCGTTTTTCTTTGGTCATGGTTGATTCACACGCACTTTCACTCGTTGCTTACTATCAAGCCATTCAAAGAATCGGTCACGGTACACCAGTTTACGCTCATTTAATTCAAGCAGGGGGAAGTCCGGGCTTTTCATTAGCTCGTACACCGACGATTTGGAAAGACCAGTAACTTGAATTATGTGCTTTGCCTGTAGAATAATCGGCAAATCAGATCGTTCCATGTTTATCACCTCACGGTATATTGTTTTCGGACGTTTGAGGCGTGGTTACAGCCTTTACACCGTAACCACGCTGCGGATATATTCCTCAATCCGTCTAACGTCTGTAACCAACTCTTGAATCGTTGTGGCAGTCGATTCCTTGATTTTGAGCTTTACGACTTTGTTGAGCGCATCAGCGACACTTCCGTAATATCCGTGAATAACAGTTCTTTCCTGCCCCTTACCGCCTTTTGCACGCTTTACTTCTTTCAGGATGAAATTGTACGGGTCGGATTCAATGGAGAATCTTTCATCAATTTTCACTTTCATTTGCTCCCCTCCTCTTAAATTGTTTTCTACAGACGTTTGAGGCTTGTTTTCAGGCGTTC
>NZ_WTWY01000015.1 GCF_009870825.1 Paenibacillus sp. USDA918EY
TTTGCGGGACTCGCTTCCTTCGAAAGAGAGCTGCCGGCGCATTTTGCTTCCAGACTGTATTATGCGGAAAACTGGGAGGACGCCGTCGACTACAAGCCGTATGTTTACGTGGACTTTTCCAAGGAAGCCTTCGATCTATGGGTAAAAGCGACGGAGCAGCATTGGTTCGTGACGAACAGCAAATCCTTCCCTTATCTGGAATACTATAAACATTTGGCAAGAGTTCGCGGGATCGAAGCGCGCAAGGAATATGCCGAAACGTTTATGGTTCCCGAAGAAACGAAACGCGTGCTGAAAAGCGATCTGCTGTAGGAAAAGGAAAAATTGCACAATGACTGCCTGCAGGGCAGGATTCGACAAGCGGACGCTTGATTGGATTCTGCAAAGCCGCATTCCGCCCGAAACGGGACGGGGTGCGGCGGCGCGGCAGTCATTTTTTTCAAACATGCCTATAGGAGGGAAAACAGGGATGATTCTGAACGGAATCGACACGATCATGGAAGCCGCCCATTTGTTTAAAGGGAAAAAACTCGGTTTGATCACGTCTCCGACCGGTTTGAACAAAGAGTTTGTTTCCACGATTCAAATTTTGCATGAACATTTTCATCTGGCGGCGATGTTTTCGCCTGAACACGGCGTGCGCGGCGATCAGGCTGCGGGGGCGATGGTCGAAACGTATTCGGACCCGATCACGGGCGTGCCGGTATACAGCTTGTACCGCAAGGACTCCAAACGTTTAAGCCAAGAAATGCTGGATGAAGTGGATGTGGTCGTTTACGACATTCAGGATGTGGGGACGCGTTATTATACGTTTATTTACACGATGTTGTACGCGTTGGAAGACTGCGCGAAGGCGGGCAAGGAAATCGTCGTATTGGACCGGATCAACCCGCTGGACGGCGTGACGGTCGAAGGGAATATATTGAAACCGGGATATGAATCGTTTGTCGGCAATTATCCGCTTGCCGTCCGCTACGGGCTGACTGCAGGCGAGGTGGCGATGATGGCCAACGACCAGAAGGGCTGGAACGCCAAATTGCACGTGATCCGCTGCCAGGGCTGGGACCGACGCATGCTTTTCCCCGAGACCGGGCGCATTTGGGTGATGCCGTCCCTGGGGCTGCCGCGGTTTGAATCGGCTCTGATTTATCCGGGCACATGCCTGTTTGAAGGGACGAATATGTCGGAGGGCCGCGGCACGACCGCGCCGTTCGAAATCGTTGGAGCGCCGTTTATCCGGGCGGAACGGTTGGCCGAGGAGATGAACGCCCAGAAGCATCCGGGCGTCATTTTCCGGCCGGTCTATTTTAAGCCGTCATTTTCGAAATTCCAGGGGGAGCAATGCGGCGGAGTTCAGATCCATATCACGGATGCGAGGGCGGTTCGTCCGCTGGAGACCGGCGTGCACTTGCTCTTTACGATCAAAAACAACTATGGGGAGTTTTCGTTCCTGCCGCCGCTCAAAGAAAATTCGAGACCGTTTATCGACCTGCTGGGAGGCGACGACATCTTCCGTGGCGAGAACGTGGATGTTCCTGCGCTGCTTGGGCAATTCCGTGAGGAAAGCCGCCGGTTCGAAAAGCTGAAAGCGGAATACCATCTGTATTGATTGGATGAGACGAGCAAATCCCGAATGAAAAAAGGAGCCGGTATCACAATGAGACAACTTACGTTAAGGGAAAAAATCGGCCAGCTGATCGTGGCGGGATTTCCCGGACTGGACGTCGATGAAGAAACGCGGCGTCTGTTTGCGGATTATAAAATCGGCAATGTCATTTTGTTTGCGCATAACGTTCAAAACCGGGAGCAGCTAAAAAGCTTATGCGCCGGGCTGCAGCGGAGCATCGCCGCGCATACGGGCCATCCTGCGCTCATCTCGATCGACCAGGAGGGGGGACGGGTCACGCGCTTGCCGCAGGATGCGGTCAACGTGCCGGGGGCGATGGCGATCGCTTCGACGGGCCGCCCCGAAAACGCCTATGCGGCGGGCCGGATTACCGCCCGCGAAATGCGCGCGCTCGGAATCAACTTTAATCTCGCGCCGGTGCTGGACATTAACAACAATAAGCAAAACCCGGTCATCAACGTGCGCTCCTATGGCGATACGGCCGAGGTCGTGACCGAATACGGGCTGCAGATGCTGCGCGGGCTCAAAGACGGCGGGGTGCTGGCGGCGATCAAGCATTTTCCCGGACATGGCGACACGGCGGTCGATTCCCATTTGGGGCTGCCTTCGATCGACAAGCCGCTTGAATCGCTGGAGGAGCTTGAACTAAAGCCGTTTCGGGCGGCGATCGACAGCGGCGCGGAATGTTTGACCAGCGCGCATATTTTGTTTCCCGCCATCGAGAAAAATCAGGTTCCCGCCACGATGTCGAAAGCGATCATTACCGGCCTGCTCAAACATAAGATGGGTTATGAAGGACTCGTCATTTCCGATTGCCTTGAAATGGACGCGATCCAGAAATATTACGGAACCGCGGAAGGGGCCGTCGGCGCGCTTAAAGCCGGTGTTCACCTGCTTTTTATAAGCCATTCCGCGCGGCTCGTAAAGGATGCGGTTCATCAAATCGAGCAAGCGGTGGAAGCCGGGGAACTGCCGATTGCGGTCATCGACGAAGCCGTGGAAAAGGTGCTCTTTTACAAAGCCAAATACGGCCTGGTGGAAGACGGGGATATGACTGAAGCACGGCGCGAAGCGAATCGGCGGGCGGCGGAAGCGATCAGCCTGGAAAGCATATGCCACGTCAGTGGAAAGCTTGTGCCTGTGCAAAAGGATGTTTCGGATACGATCGTCATTGGCAGCCTGCCTTATCGCCCGGATCAGGCTTCAAGCCGGATCGGAGCCGGGCTGTCCTTTCCGGCGGAAGCCGCCGCTGCCCTTGGGACGGCATATCTGTTGACGGATATCAACCCGGACGAAACGGAGCAACGCCGGATTGCAGACGAGGTCCAAAATGTTCCGAACATCATCATCGGCCTTTATAACGGCTGCGACCACCAGGGGCAGATCGAGCTTGCGAACCGGCTTGCTCGTGCCGGTCATCAAGTAACGGCGGTTGCGCTCGGAAAACCGTACGATCTGGAGCTGCTGGAAGAAGGGGTTTGCGGATTGGCCGCCTTCGAGTACACCCGGATGTCCATCCGGTCGGTCATTCGGATTCTTGCCGGCGAAACGCCTCCGACAGGCCAATTAAGTTTGCGCAGCTGACATACGCCGGGATCGGAACATAGAAACATAAGGATGTGAAGACAACCATGAAATATGCGGCAGGTTTGGACGGCGGCGGTACGAAAACCGCCGTCACCATCGTGGACGAGACGGGCAAGACGGTAAAAACGTCTGCCTCCGGCGCCATCAATTATAACGGACAGGACGAGGAAAGCGTCGGCGCTTCCTTGCAGGAGATCATGGAATCCATCGCTTTGGCCTGCGGCGGGATCGAAAACTGCGCCGAAATTTGCATCGGCGCCGCAGGTGTGAGCAATCCGAGCGTCGCAAGCAGGCTGACAGGCCATGTCCGCGGATTTGGTTATGATGGCGGCTTGCACATTATCGGCGATCATGAAACGGCTTTGTACGGAGCTCACCTGAAAGCGTACGGAATGATTCTGATCGCGGGTACCGGCTCCATCGGGCTCGGCAAAAACGAGGCCGGGCAATCGCACCGGACAGGCGGCTTCGGACACCTGATCGACGACGAAGGCAGCGGCTACGCGATCGGGCGCGATCTGCTGGCCGCCGTCGTGCAGGCGCATGACGGCCGGATTCCGGACACGGTCATTAAAGAACTCGTCTACGGACAGCTGGGAATCGGTTCGGTACAGGACATCGTCGGCTTTGTCTACGACAAGCACCGAAACAAAAAGGACATCGCGGCGCTGGCGCCGCTTCTTACGGAAGCCTGCGCGGCGGGCGACAAAGCGGCAATGCGCATCGCGGAAAAAAGCGCGGAATCCCTGCTGCAGCTCGTCATCCCGGTCGCGGAAACGCTCTCCCTGCAGGAGGGCAGCCTGGCCATGGCCGGCAGCGTTTTGCTCAAGAACGGCTTCATCCGGTCGATATTCCAAGAAAAGCTTTGTTCGCGATACCCGAAAATGGAGTGCATCACCCCAAAAAGCGACGCTTCCATGGGGGCGGCATTGATCGCCTTAAACCGATTGCGTGCCGAATAAATCAGCATGCATAGGCTGGAAGTCCGATGACTTCCGGCCTAATTATTTTTTTGGGAAAAATGCGGCTCAAGCCCAGACCTTCTCCGGCAGGTTTAGGATATAATTGGAAAATAGTCGTGATGAACCCGCATATTCCCGCATACACATGGTTGATGCGGCCGTGAGCCGCCATGGACGAATGAAGGAAAAAGGAGTGAAGGAAAGCCATGCAAGCTTTTAAAACGAAAACCTGCGCCGGATTGCTTTTGTTTTTCGCGTTGCTGCTGGCCACCGGTTTTTGGGGATTAAAGCAGGCCCATGCGGACGCGCCTGCGCCGATTAAAGTGGCCGTGGATACGAAATGGGTGTCCTTTTCGGTGGATCCGCTGCTGGACGGCGGAACGACGTTGGTGCAAATGCGCCCTTTGTTTGAATCGATGGGCATCTCGTTGAAATGGGATCAAAAAACCCGGACGATTTCGGGGCAAAAGGGCTCGATGTCGTTCACCTTGAAGGTCGACAGCCCGAAGGCGGTTCTGAACGGGAAAGAAATTGCGCTGGATAAGCCGGCCCGAGTCATCCAGGGCAACACGCTGGTTCCGCTGCGGTTTGTGGGCGAAGCTACCGGCGGTTTGGTGGCTTGGGACCCGAAAAACCGGGAAATTACGATATTTTCGGAGCAGATGCTGAGCCAGCTCGGATTGACGAAAGAACAGGCTGCGGAGATCCTTAACAAAAACGGGACCATGACGACCTCGAACCCGCCGAAGGACCCAACGGGGACGGGACAAACGGGAGGAGATGAAGAAACGGCTCCGGCCGAGCCCGTCAAACTCGACAAGCTTCAGGGCATGTACGTCGGCATGCGGCTCGATCCGGGCGGATACGAATGCGGCGGTGCGTGCTGGGATTACTACACTTTCCTGCCGGGTCAAAAAATCGTCGTGGGCGAGCCCGTCTCCGGCGGGCCGGAAACCATCGATTGCTCGAAACAGGCCTGTACCGCATACAGCATCAATAATAACCGTCTTTCTTTAAGCAACGGCAAATCCTATTCCATCCGGGTGTCGGCGAAAGGCAACCTGTTCATCGAAGACGTGCAGCTGGCGCCGGTGAAGCCTGTCACGGCGAATTTCAAGCTAAGCGGCAGCTACGTGTACCGAGGGTATTCGGGAATGGCCGGCGCCAATTCGGCGTCCTCGGCTTGGGAAGAATGGATTACCTTCCAAACGGACGGCACGTTTAAAAGCGACAATCTCACGCTGGGATCGGCGGATACGGGATCGGGCTCGACGAATTCCTCTGCGGGCGCAAGCGGCACGGGGACGTACGCGATCACCGGAAACACGATTACCCTCAAATTTTCGGACGGCAAAACGGAGCGGTTCGTGTTTTTCGTCCATCCCGGAAAAGACGGAAAACCGAACCCGCAGGACATCCAAATCGGCGACCGCAATTTTTATGTGGATAACGATTAACCCGATGGACCGGAAACAATAACAAATCCAATTCATGAAACGAAAAGGCAGCGCTGCTTCGGCAGCCGCTGTCTTTTTGCGTGTTCATGAAAAATCGGCTGCAGCGCGCAGTACAAGCTTATTTCGCCAATTGTAAACCTTGGATTCAAATTTATGGTTTACAATTCGAGCCGATCAAGCTATGATTAGCTACGGTACATTATTCCAGCATTTAAAAAGAAATTTTCCATCGTAACGGAGGTCAGTCAAATGACAACGAAAGAAATGGTTTACGCTGCTCTATTTGCGGCACTTATCGGAGTGTTGGGACTTATTCCGCCTATACCGCTCGGATTCATTCCGGTTCCCGTCACCGCCCAGACGCTTGGGGTAATGCTGGCCGGATGTTTTTTGGGAAAGAAAACAGGCACCATCAGCGTGGCGTTATTTATCGTTTTGACCGTGTTGGGGATACCGATGTTATCCGGCGGACGCGGAGGGCTTTCCGTTTTGATGCAGCCGACCGCCGGATATTTGCTTAGCTGGCCGGTTGCCGTTTTTTGCATCGGATATTTCACGGAGAAAGCTTGGCCCAAACTGAAAGCATGGAAACTAATCGCCATCAACGTCGTTTTCGGCGTGCTGCTCATCAGCTTGATCGGCGCTCCCGTGATGGCGCTCATCACGCATACCCCGGTGTGGACGGGTCTTGTGGGCGCTACCGCATTTTTGCCCGGGGATTGCATCAAAGCGGTCGTTGCCGCCGTCATCGCGCTGCAGTTGAAAGCCATCAGCCCGATCGAAGACAAGTTGCATCGTCGGTAAGACATCATCCTTAAAGCAGGTGTGGTCAGAAATGAATTTGGTAGAGTCTATATTGCGGCATGTTGCGCGAACCCCCGACAAAATCGCTTTGTCGTACGGCAGGCAGAGCCTGACGTACGGCGAATTGGCGGAGCGGATAAAAAAAGTCGCATGGGGTTTGCGGCAAGACGGTCTTAAGCATGACATGGTCGCCATATTGTCCGGAAATCGGCTGGAATTCGTGGAAGTTTTTTTGGGAGCCGTTTATGCCGGGTGTGTTCCCGTCCCCATGGATCCCAAATGGAGCGCTCATGAAATCACCGCCGTGATGCGGCAGTGCAGGCCGAAAATGATCTTTGCGGAAAACGGCTTCCCGGCAATGCCGTGCCCGGAGGAACACGATGCCCGGCTTATCGTTTTTTCGGGTAAGCCCGGGGAATCGTACGCTGCCTGGATCGATGGGCTGGAGCCTCGGGCAGCCATGGACGACACGAACGAGGTGTTGTTCCTTGCTTTTACTTCCGGTACAACCGGAACGCCCAAAGGATATATGCGCACGCACCAATCGTGGATCAAAAGCTTGGAAGCGACGGAAGAAGCCTTTCAACTCGACATGCGGCATATTTCGGCGCCGGGTCCGCTCGTTCACTCTTTATCATTGTTCGCGTTGGTGCAAAGCCTTTGCAGCGGCGCGACGTTTCATCTCGTCCCTTCATTTGATGCGGGGGAGGTTTGGGAGTTATGCGCACGGATTCCCGATGTCATTTTGTTCGTCGTGCCTACGATGATCGAAGCGATGATGCGGGAGCCGGTTTGCGGCCGGCCGCGGATCCAAGCGCTGATCAGCTCGGGCGGAAAATGGCCGGAAGCGTCGAAAAAACGAAGCAGGGAAATTTTCGGCGAAGCGAGGCTGTACGAATATTACGGTTCGTCCGAAGCGAGTTATATCAGTTATTTGGACGTGCTTGCGGACCAAAAACCGAATTCCGTAGGAAAACCGTTTTCGGGCGTGGACATATCGATTCGGGACGAGCGCTTCCAGGAGCTGCCGCCCGGTCAAATCGGGCAGCTGTACGTTCGCAGCGAAATGGCTTTTTTGGGTTATCATCAACTTCCTGAAGAAACGGCCGCCGTTTTTCGCGACGGGTGGCTCAAGCTTGGAGATTACGCTTATGTGGATCAAGAGGGATATCTTTATTTGGCGGGCCGTGCCAAAAACATGATCGTATCCGGCGGACTCAACATTTTTCCGGAGGAGATCGAGTCCGTGCTGCTGCAGTTGCCGGCGGTCGAGGAAGCGATGGTGCTCGGCCTTCCGGATGAATATTGGGGAGAGCGGGTGACGGTGCTCGTGAAATGGAGCGGGCGGCAGCGGATGTCGATCGACGAGATCAAAAGCTTTTGCCGGCGGCATTTGGCCGCTTACAAAGCGCCGAAGCAGCTCATCACGGTGGAGCGATTCCTGTATACCGGCAGCGGGAAAATAGCCCGTCAAGCGATGAAAGATTACGCGAAAAGGGTGATGTCATGAAGGAAGCCGTCATTGTCATGGCGAAACGAACGCCAATAGGCAAAACGGGCGGAGCCTTGAGCACGCTTGAACCGGAAGAACTGTTAGCGCCGCTGATCCGGCATATCGTATCGGAAACGGGTTTGCCCGTAGAGCGGATCGATGACGTGATCATCGGCAACGTCGTCGGGCCGGGAGGCAATATAGCGCGGGTATCCGCGCTTGAAGCGGGGCTTCCGGTCACGGTTCCCGGCGTCACCGTAGACCGGCAATGCGGCTCCGGATTGGAGGCCGTCAACCTGGCGGCCAGGCTGGTCCAGAGCGGCGCCGGCGAAATTTACTTGGCGGGAGGCGTCGAAAGCGCAAGCCGGGCGCCTTGGAAAATGGCCAAGCCCCAAACCCTTACGGGACTTCCGCGCCTTTATTCCCGCGCCCGTTTCACTCCCGATGTTTACGGCGACCCGGATATGGGCATCGCGGCGGAGAACGTTGCCAGCATGTACGGGATTTCAAGGGAAGAGCAGGACCTTTACGCCTTAAAAAGCCACCAAAAAGCCGTGCATGCCCAGCGGACGGGCCGGTTTCGGCAAGAAATCGTGCCCGTTCAGGTTCAAGGGGAATGGATTGACGCCGACGAATGCCCGAGAGGCGACACCAGTTTTGAAAAGCTGCAGAAACTTTCGCCGGTTTTTCTGGAGAACGGCACCGTCACGGCGGGCAACGCTTGTCCGATCAACGACGGGGCGGCTTTGGCCCTCGTCATGTCGCGCGAAACATGCAGGGAGCTCGGGTTAACGCCGGTTTTACGCATAGCGGATGCGCAGGCCGCGGGCGTGGATCCGAAATATTTAGGCATCGGCCCCGTGCCGGCCGTTCAAAAGCTGCTGGACCGCCGCCGCATGACGGTCGGCGATGCAGACGTCGTGGAGTTTAACGAAGCGTTTGCTTCGCAAGTGCTGGCTTCGCTTCAGCAGCTCGGGATTCCGTACGAAAAGGTGAATCTCGCAGGCGGCGCGCTGGCCCTTGGCCATCCTTACGGCGCGTCGGGAGCCGTTTTGATCACGCGCTTATGCGCCGAGATGCTGCACCAACCCTACAAAAGAGGGATTGCCGCGCTTGGAATCGGCGGAAGCATGGGCTTGGCCACCCTCGTGGAGGCAGCCGAATGAACAAGGTTCGGCAGCGGATCGCCGTCACGGAAGAGTGGATTTCCCGTTATGCCGACAGCATTTCGGCGCCTTTGCAAACATTGGACGGCAAGTGGATGGCGCCTGCGACCATGCCGGTCATTTTCTGGCAGGAGTTCGATATTCCGTGGCTGAAAGCGGACGGTCCCTGGATTCACGGCTCCCAGCGGTTTGCGTATTCGGCTCCGATAACCGCCGGCATGGTTTTGGACTGCGAGTTATCCTTAACCAAAGTGGAAACCAAGGAAGGAAGGCTAGGCATGCTTACGTTATACACGCATACGCTGGCATGCTGCAGCGGAGGCGATCTCATCGTCACCGCAGAGACTGTATTGATCAGGGCAGGTGAGCGGCATGAACATCCGGATCACGGCTGAAGCAGTCCGGCAATACGCCCTTGCCTCCAAAGACGTGGCCGACATTCATCTCAGCCGCGAGGCTGCGGCAAAAGCCGGGTATGAGCGGCCCGTCGTTCATGGCATGTACCTTATGGGACTTGCGCAATCTTTATATCTGGCCGATCATCGCGAGATGTGGATTACATCTTGCGCGATGAAATTTCTTAAACCGCTTTTCGCCGACTCCGTTGCAGCCTTCGATTTTAAGGCTTATGATGGAGGCGAAGTTCGGGTGACCGTTACGGCGGAAAGCGGCGAAATCGTAGCCATGGGCCATTTTTCGGTAAAAGGGAGGCCATGACATGAAGAAAGTCGCCTTCATTACCGGAGCGACAAGAGGCATTGGGCGGAGCATAGCCATCCGGCTCGGCCGATCCGGTTACCGGGTTGCCGTCAACGGAACGAAGCTGATGCTAATCGACGAAGTCGTAAAGGAAATCCGGGAAGCAGGCGGAGAGGCCATCGGGTGTCCTGCGGATGTAGCCGATCCGGACGCCGTCACCGGGATGGTGGAGGCGGTCGCTGCCGCATACGGGCGCATCGATGTGCTGATCCATAACGCCGGCAATTTGCATGATCAGAGATGCGCGCGCATGACCGACGAACAATGGCATGCCGTGCTGAACGTGCATTTGAACGGCGCTTTTTACGTGATCCGGCGGGCGCTGCCGCATCTGCAAAAAAACGGCGGCGACATTTTATTGATGACGTCGACCGCCGGATTGACGGGTTCGGTCGGCCAGCTGAATTACAGCGCGGCCAAAGCCGGGATGCTCGGTATGGTATGGACGCTCGCCGAAGAGCTTCGGCGGGACCGAATCCGCGTGAATGCCTTGTCGCCGGCCGCCTTGACGGACATGACCAGGCCCGTCATCGAGCGCATCAAGGAAAAGTGCGCCAGCCGCAAGGAGCCATTTCCGGCGTTCTGGAACGTGGGTGAGCCCGATGATATCGCCCGTTTTGCGGTCGAGCTGCTGGCGCAGCCTGACGATGATTTAACGGGAGAGATATTCGGGGTTAACGGTTCCCGGATCACGAGCTGGCAAAAACCTGCGCCCGCTTTTTCCGAAAGCGGTCCGGAATCGTTTTTTGCGGCATGGCACGAACGGAAGGGGAAGTCATGAATGCTTACATTGGATCGGGTTTGCTTTTATTATAAAAAAGGGGAGCCTGTCCTCGAAAATTTGAGCTTTACCGTTCAGGCCGGTGAATACGCGGCGATCGTCGGCCCGAACGGCTGCGGAAAGTCGACGCTTGCGAAGCTTATGGACGGCCTGCTATTGCCCAAGGAAGGGCATGTGCGCCTGGAACATTTGGATACGTCCCGTCCCGCCGAACTGGCGCAGATTCGCGGGCGCATCGGATTTGTGTTTCAAAATCCGGAGGACCAGTTCATCACGACGACGGTCATGGACGAGGTCCTTTTCGGATTGGAGAATATTCGGGTTCCAAGGGAGGAAATGG
Source organism: Paenibacillus sp. USDA918EY (assembly GCF_009870825.1). Taxonomy (GTDB): domain Bacteria; phylum Bacillota; class Bacilli; order Paenibacillales; family Paenibacillaceae; genus Paenibacillus_AQ; species Paenibacillus_AQ albilobatus. Next base: position 10,976 of record NZ_WTWY01000015.1, read on the forward strand.
CAGGCCGTGCGCTGGAGGCTTTGCGCGCCGTTCAAATGGAGGAACATGCGGAGGCGATGCCGCATCAACTGTCCGGCGGCCAGAAACAGCGCGTTGCGATTGCGGCGATCCTCGCGATGCGTCCCGAAATCATCATTTTCGACGAGGCGACTTCGATGCTTGATCCGCTAGGGAGAAAGCAGGTGCTGGACATCATGCGCAGCCTGCATCGAGCAGGCATGACCATCATCCACATCACCCATCATATGGAGGAAGCGCTGGAAGCGAAGCGGATTTTGCTTTTGCATGAAGGCCGGCTTGCCTATGACGGCGATCCGTTTCGGTTTTTTGATGAGCTGCCTGTTGCCGACTATCATTTGGAGCTGCCGTTTTCGGTGCGGGTGCATCAAAAACTCCGGCTGGAAGCGCCGTTCCATGCGGATTGGAAGGAGGCGGTCCGCACGCAATGGCCTATCAGTTAAACGACGTCAGCGTGCATTACGCGGGAAAAACGGCATTGCGATCGGTTAGCTGCACGATGGAAGAGGGGAAATGGATTTCCGTCATCGGCCATACGGGCGCGGGAAAATCCACGTTTGCAAAAGTGCTGAAAGGACTGGTCCCCTCCATCGACGGGGAGTATTTCATTCGTCGACAGCCGGTGCAGCGGGATGCGAAAGGCAGGCTCAAAGCGATCCCCGAAATCGGCTTCGTTTTTCAATATCCCGAACATCAGCTGTTCGAGACGAGCGTATATAAGGAGCTATCTTTTACGCTGAAACATCAGGGAGCTTCTGTCCGGGAGATCCGGGAAGCCATTGACGGGATTTTGCCTGAGGTCGGTTTGGATCCGGACATCCTTCCGCTCGTCCCGCTTCAGTTAAGCGGCGGGTATAAGCGCCGGGTGGCGATCGCATCGGCGTTGATATCGAATCCGAAGCTCCTGATCGTGGATGAACCTACGGCAGGCCTTGACCCGCTCGGCAGCCGAGCCGTTTTAACAATGCTGAAGCGGTGGCAGCGGCAAAACGACCGTACGGTGATCTTCATTTCCCATCAAATGGAGGACGTTGCCGAATATTCGGACGAGGTGATGGTTTTCCATGCCGGGAGGCTGATGGGGCATTTCGACGCGAACGTTTTATTTCTGGAACATTCGCAATGGCTCGAGGAGCTTGGATTGCCTTTGCCGGAGCCCGTACAGCTATTAAAACTGCTGGAGGACATGTCCGGTCGCAAGATTGAAACCGCCGGCTGCAGGGAAGAGGACATTTTCGAAAAAATAATGCCGATCTGGGACAAAAGGGGGTTCTGAATGAGGGATAACGTAATCATCGGTCAATATATGGAGACGGATTCCGTCCTTCACCGGCTGGACCCGCGCACGAAGCTTTTAAGCCTTGTCGTTGTCATGATCGGCCTGCTGATGCTGAAGCCGGGCATCGGCTACGCGGTTGCAGCCGTTTTTGCTTTAGGGGTGCTGACGTTGTCCAAAGTCTCTTTTCGCGCGTATTGGAAAGGCTTGAAGCCGGTGTTGTTCGTGTTGATGTTCACCTTCTTGTACCATGCCTTGTTTACCAAAGGGACGACCGTGATTTGGACGTGGTCCTATATCGGGTTGACGGCTGAAGGGCTGGCAAAAGGGGCGGCGTTCGTCGGGAGGATCGTGCTGCTGATCTTGATGGCGTCGGTTTTGACATTCGCGACGAAGCCGCTGGAATTGGCTTACGGATTTCAAAAGCTGCTCGCGCCGCTGTCCAGGCTGCATGTCCCGGTAGAACAAATATCGTTAATGATCGTCATCGCGATCCGGTTTATTCCGACGATTTTGCAGGAGCTTGACCGCATATTGCTGGCGCAAAAGGCCCGGGGTTTCGACATGGCCGCTTTAAAGCTTCCGAAACGGATTTTTGCCTATGTACCGATCCTCGTTCCGCTGCTTTTTACGACGATTGGACGAGCCGAACAGCTCGCCTATGCGATTGAAGCGCGGGCTTACGGGAACGGCAAAGGGAGAACTTCGTACCGGCAGCTGAAATTCGGGCCATTGGATGCCTGGGCAGGGGGAACGGCCGTTTTGTTTGCGGTCGCCATCCTTGCCATCAGTATGGGCGGCATATCATGAATGCGACGCAACAGCGCATACAGTTTGTTATGAACATGAGATCGTTCATATGAAGGGGGATAGACGTTCATGCAATGGGATACGCGATTGACCGAATTGCTGCGCATCAAATACCCGATCATTCAAGGAGGATTGGCGTATTTGGCTTATGCGGACCTGGCCGCCGCGGTTTCGAATGCCGGCGGGCTGGGCCAGATTACGGCGATGAGCCTTCCGGACGCGGATGCCTTGCGCCGGGAGATCCGCCGGTTTCGGGCGTTGTCGGACAAACCGTTTGGCGTCAATTTCGCCATCGGCATGCACGGAGCCCGATACGAGGAACGGGTACAAGCCGCCATCGAAGAGCAGGTGCCCGTGGTCACCGTAACGGGCGGAAATCCGGCTCCGATCATGAAAATGCTGCAGCAGGCGGACATGAAAATACTGGTGCTTGTCGCTTCGCGCAGGCAGGCCCAAAAAGCCGAGCAGCTCGGCGCTTCCGCCGTGATCGTCGTCGGGCAGGAAGGAGGCGGCCACATCGGGCGCGAAGACGTCGGAACGATGGTGCTTGTCCCCCAGGTCGCGGACGCGGTCGGCATTCCCGTCGTCGCTTCAGGCGGGATCGGCGACGGCCGCGGCTGGATGGCCGCCCACGCGCTTGGCGCGGAGGGGATCGAAATGGGAACGCGTTTTATCGCCACCCGCGAATGCGTTGACGCTTCGGTTTCCTACAAACAAGCGCTGCTCGACAGCACCGAGTCCGATACCGCCGTCATCAAACGTTCCATCGGGGCCCCGGCCAGAGTATTAAGAAGCAAATACGTCGACAAACTTCTTGACATCGAGCAGGCATCTCCGACCTTCGAAGCTTTAAAGGAATATATCAGCGGCGACGCCAATAGGCGGTGGATCCATGACGGGAACGCGGAAGAAGGGTTCGGATTTGCGGGTCAAGTGGCGGGGATGATCCGCGATATTCCGACGGTGGCCGAGCTCATTTCCGGCATGGTTGCAGAGGCGGAACGCATCCGCATCGCATGGGGACGTTGAAGGGATGGATGCGCGGCCGGCAGGACGATGCCGTATTATTTTGAAACAAAATCCGGCGTTTTGCGTCATAAAGTATATTAATGAATTAAAGGGGAGGTGGCTTCCGTTGGTGACGATCGCAACGGCGCGAAAACATGCTGCGGAATGGGTACGGGAACAAGCCCGCGGCCTTGCGGGATATTCGGGAGCTTATTTTAGCGGCTCGACCGTCGGGCGGCCGGGGGAGGAAACGCTGCCGATCGGGTCGGATATCGACGTCGTCGTGGTGCTTGAAGGCGGGGAAGTCCCGCCGAAGCCGGGAAAAATGCGGTATCGCGACACGCTGATCGAAATGACGTATATGCCTTCGAACCAGCTTGCTTCCGCCGAACAAGTGCTGGGCTCCTATCATCTGGCGGGCAGCTTTCGCACCGATACGATAATCGACGATCCGAACGGCAGCCTGCATTCGCTGCAGCGGCAGGTATCCGCCCATTTTGCTGAGCAAAAATGGGTGAAGCTCCGCGCGGAGGAAGCCTGGAACAAGGTGGACCGGGGACTGCGTTCCGTGAACAAGGACGCCCCCTTCTTCGAACAGGTCATCCCTTGGCTGTTTCCGACGGGCGTGATGGCGCACGTCATTCTCGTTGCGGCGCTCCGCAATCCGACCGTAAGGCTGAGATATTTGGCGGCCCGCGAAGTTCTCGGGCAATATGGGCACCAAGCGTTATACCCGGAGATGCTCGAATTGCTGGGTTGCGCCGACTGGACATCCTCCCAAGCGGAACATCATTTGAACACGCTCGAAGGAACCTTCGACGCGGCGGCCGCCGTCGCAAAGACGCCGTTTCCTTTCCGTTCGGACATTACGCCTGAAGCGAAAACGATCGCCATTGACGGAAGCCGGGAACTGATTCGCCGAGGGGATCACCGCGAAGCGGTGTTTTGGATCGCGGCAACGTTTGCCCGGTGCCATCTTGTGATGGCAGCCGATGCGGACGAGGCTGTGCGCCGGTCGTTTGAACCCGGTTTCGCCGGTTTTTTGGCCGACTTGGGCATTCGCTCAAGCGAAGATTTATTCCGCCGCGCCGAAGCCGGTTTGCATTTTTTGCCGAAGCTGCGGGAAACGGCCGAACGGATGATGTTTGCCAACCCGGATATTGTAAAATAAAGGATGACCTTGCTCGCTAAATTTTGGCTAAACGCGTTTTCGAAAGTAAAGGGGATGATCATGCGGCATGTCCAAAAGGCTGGGCGTCTGTATCGCGCTGGTGTTGTTTGCGATCCTGTTACCGGCCTGTTCTGCAAAAGGCGGAACGGAAACTCCGGTTACAATGACGGGGGCGTCGAATTCATGGGCATTCGAGTTTGTGCGTTGGAATGATTCACTCTACAGGCTGACGGACGAGGACATCACGCCGATCGACCGGGAAATCGGAGCGGTGGAATCTTTCATCGACGATGAAAACATCGTGGGTCACGGCGTCTATTCCAACACATTTGCGGAAGGCACGAAACTGTATTCGATTCCGAACGTCCGCACCGAGGATGCCATCGCAGTCGAAGCAAACGGCGGTTACTTGAAGATGATCAATACCGCTAAGGATCGTACGGAGCAACGGTAACTCCGCTAAAAAGATCCAAGCAATCCCCGGTTTTAACTGCAATAAACGCGGGTCATGCAGGAAAAACATCAAGGCCGAAAGGAGAAGGCGGCATGGCCTCAAGACGGCATCATCCTGCCGCAACTATTTTCATAGTTGTGCATATTTTATCGGTAAATTGACGAAAACAGGCTGAATTCGGCTGCAAATGCCGGGATTTCGCCTGTTTTTTTTGCTCAAGAAATAGGAGTCTTCATTGGGTCTTTGGAGCGTAGGGATGACCGTAACGATGAGGTATGATTTATTTTGCAGGGTGAATAACTGCCGGTCCGGCATCGTATTTCGGCCGCCAGGGCATGGCGGACGCTTTTTGCCAAGATTGGACTTCCCGCGCTCTCTTAGGGGTATAATGGAGATTGATAGAATTTAAGATCATTTTCTAGGGCAGGAGGTAGATACCATGAATCAAGCACCTGAAATCATAGAACGCAGTCGCACGGATCGGGGGGATATTCAGCTTCAAAAGAGGGAAGATCACTTTGAGATCATTTATAACGGCACGTTTCTGATGGCAACGTATAACGGGGAATCGGAACGGCTGTTGGTCAGAAGCGCGCTAAAAAAATGCAAACATCCGCAGCGCGTGCTGATCGGCGGCCTGGGCGTCGGTTTTTCGCTGGAAGAAGCATTATCGGATCCCGAAGTCGGGCGCGTGGACGTCGTCGAGATCGAGGAAGCGATCATTCGTTGGAACCGGGAGCAGCTTGCGCCCTATTCCGGATATGCGCTGGATAACCCGCGCACGAATGTGATTCATGCCGACCTGGTCCCATGGATGAGCGAAACGGATGCTTCCTATGACGCCATTTGCCTCGATATCGATAACGGACCGGATTGGACCGTGTCGGAATCGAATACAGGCCTGTATTCGGATCAAGGCATTAATGCGGTCATCAGGCTGCTGCGCCCGCACGGAGTGGTTTCCTATTGGAGCGCTACCGCCTCGCCCGCTTTTGTTGATTATCTGAAGCTTTTTTTCGATGAAGTTGAGGTTTTGTCCATTCCCCAGCTGCGGGGAGAACCCGATTATGTTTATTTGGCGGCATCGCCAAAACGCAAACAGGACTCCTTTTCGTTGTAAACGTCAGCGGAAAGCACATCGGCATCGCCCGCCGGGCCCGGGATTTCAAGATGATTCGCCATTTCATATCAATATCGATAGAAAAAGAATGCGTCCAGAGAGAGGAGAAACCGTATGCTGGGTACCGTTTGATGCAGTTCTTACACCTCGTCCAATACGGGTTTGTTACGGGGACAGTGCTTCATGTCGAAGAAGGCCACGCGTTAGTTTAACGAGAATGGAGGGGGCTCGTCATTTTGCGTTCTTCATGGGAGAAATAAAGGAGAGGATTGAGTGAAGAGAGCTATAGCTCTGTTTAATTTGGTGTTTTTTATTCCGGCGATCGTGTTGAGCTTTATGGTATGGAACGATTACTCCAGCCGGATGGAGGCGAGCGCGACAAACGCGGCGTCGTCCGGCCGCAGCCTGTTTTTTTTGGACCGCGGCAGCAGGGTGATGTCCATTGAAGAAGACGACGATACAGGATTAAAAGGGGAATTGTATGACGTCAAAACCAAGAAACTGCTGAAGGAAGTACCGCTCCAGTCCAACATACATAGACAGTTCGCCTCTTTTTACCAGGACGGGCGTTTGATTTTTATTACTTTAGATGATGTCAGCCGGGTAAACGTCAACGTGGTCGATGCCGAGGGCGGCGTAAAGGAGCTGGCGCAAGGAACGATGGAACTGTCGGGATTTCTGGACAGCAGCGTGCATTTATGGAAGGGGAAAGTCATCATTTCCGGCCAAACCCCCGGCAACGTCCCGTTTATTGCCCGGATGGATCGAGGGAAGCTGCAAAAGGCCGATCTGAACCAAAAAAATCTGCTGCCATCCAGAGCGACTTACATCCGGGATGTGACGGGGAGCTTTAAAAGCGATGCGGCCGTGCCCATGTTCGAGGTGGATCTGCATGACGGCCGGACGGCATACGTCAGCGGAATATTCAACCCGCAGCAGCTCCCCCTTGCGTATATCCAAAAAGAAAACGAAACCTCCTTCGAAGCGGAAGAACATGCCGCCCGCCAATTCGCCGCCCGGTTCGGCCTAAACGACACCAACCTGCTCCAAGTGGACTCCGATGATCCCAAGCAGGTTCGAACTTATGACGCGGCGGCAAAAAAGCCGGGAAATGTGCTTCCGACGCCCATGCCGGTATACCAGGCGCATCTGTTCTCTCTGAACGACGATGAGACGCTGATTGCCGGTTCCACAACCAAAGATGAAGCTGAAGGCCATGTTCTGGGATATGTGTACGATGAAAAAAAGAAGAGCTTTACGGACGTTTCGGCGCTCGTTTCTTTGATTCCATACGATGAGCTGAACAGCGACGAACTTTATTTCTACAAGGAAGCGGGAGACGACCGGTTATTTTATTCAAATTCGCAGGACTCCGCAGGATGGATGAACATCCGTGAGGGGGCTTTTAACGTATTAAGCGGCGAGACGTTTCGATCTTGGGTGCTTGGCAAGGAAGAATACCGCAAATCTTTTCACAGCTTTGTCGATTACCTCAAACAGGGAGATGCGCTCGTTGTCAATTGGGCGATCTGGGTTATCATTCCGGTGTTTATGTTCGGTTCATTGGCTGTCCTGCCGCCGCTGCTGAACGCGTCCCGCAAACGAAAGCTGGAGCAAGGCATCGCCATTTCAGGGACCATTGCGTCCGTGACCGAAACGGGCACGTTTGTCAATAACCAGCCTTTGGTCCGATTTACGGTTCGTTTTCAAGATGAAGGCCGGATGAAGGAAGCCACGATCAAAAAAGTCGTCTCTTATTTGCATCCCGTCGGCGTGGGTGATCCGGTCATGATTAGCTACAACCGCAGCAAAAACAAAGCGATGTTTCTGACCTCCGCCGATGTTCCGGAAAATGCGGAGCCCGAGATGATCGAACATGCCGTTTTGAAACGGATCGACGTTCACGGAAATGCGCTGCGGGGAAACGCGCTGCTGCTTCATTTTGAAGCCGGAGCTAACATCTATACGATTCCCGTCGTGCAGGCGCCGGGTTTTGAATATCAAACAGGGGAAACGGCGTCGCTTATTCATATCGGGGGGATGATCCGTTTGTACGGTTATGGAAGCGGGCTCCGTCCGAACGATTCGGAGAGGCTTTCCGTGCAAGGGGAGATTACCCGGATCCGGCCTTGCGACGTGACGATCGGCGACCGGCGGCTGATGGTGTTCGAGACGCTGATAAGTTATGGCGAGGAGCGGCTGCGCAAAGTGAACAGCCAATTCGTTCCCCTGGGGCTTGATGTTCATGTGGGAGCGATCCTGCCGGCATCCGTCAAAAAGGATGAGTTTGAAAAAGAAATCCGGCTGCTGCGGGGCAAACAGGGAAGCGCCAAAGTAACGGCCGTTTCGTTTGCGGGAACGACCGGCGATCGGCCGTACGCCCGCATAACCGCATTGCGAAACGGAGAGGAGTATGCGATCGAGCAGTCGATCGAGCCGTCGTATGGGGTAGTCGTCGGGGACGAACTATGGATCGCTTATGACGAACGGTCTCATGAAGCTGTCATCGTTCAGTATGCGGTGAATGGGTAACAAAAAATCATCTGCAGAAAACCGCTCTGCAGATGATTTTTCTTGTCTTAGCGTTAACTTATGACAGATTAATGTTCTGCGCCGTGATCCAGCGGAGCGATGGTGCCTGTGCCGGGAGCGGCGGAGACCGGAATGGCGATAGCGACAGACAATACGAGAACTGCGGACAGAATGAATTTTTTCATTTAAATCACAACCCTTTCCATAATATTGGTAATATGCAAATGAAAATGGTCAACTTGTTCCGCGCTAGCAAATTGTCGAAGGGATTCAAAATAAACAACAGCCTGCTTGTAGAATTTGTCGTTTTCAAGCTTGTCGGTAGAGGTGAGCAGCCTTAACGTGTAATCGATGGCAGCCTTGTAATCGGAGTGGGCGATTTTGTACTTGATGATGCCTAGCAGGAAATTATGAAGATACGATGTATCGATCACGCCTTGCGAACTGTTGTTCAACAGGTCGGAAATATGCTGGGAGAACAGCGTGAGCTCGTGATCGATGTTGAGGTTGAACTTGTTGGCCGTTTTAATGATCGACATTAAGCCTGGCAATACTTCTTTGGGATTTTCGCGCAAAAATTCAACGTAGTGGCGGAGGATGTCGGTTTCGCCCGAAAGCAGCAGCACTTCCAGCCGATTAGGTTCCGAGATGTACTTGTAATAGCGAACCTCCCGCAATGCTTCCTCGTCCAGCGGCTTAAACCAGCTTAGATCGGAATATTGATCGATACATCTCAAAGCTTCCCCGTAATGTTCAAGCTCCTTGTAAGCAAGGCCTTTCATCAGTAAACTATATCCATAATAGTAAACCAGATGCCGGGAGGGCTTTGTGTATTGATCGGAGATGTCGCGGCGGTATTCATAGATGTCTTGAACCCGCTTGTAGAGCGAATCCGATAACTCCAACAGCTTGTCCCATAATTCGAAGGAATAAGTCATTTTCAGCATTTTCGTGACTACGTCCAGGTCCATCTTATCGATTTCGATAACTTCGTCTATTTTGACTTCACCTCCTATTACTTACAGGAATTGTATATATCATACTAAATGTTTGATGAAGGGTCAATAAATATATGGAAAAAAAGGAAGAAAAATGATGGCGGAAAAGAAAGATTAGGAAGGAATGAAACATGGTTACGTCAAATGCCGTCCAACTCTAGCGATGTTCGAAGAAATCAAATATTAAGGTTTACGTTACGAAGGGGGGATGAGTATGAATGAACGCTACACAAACGCTTCAGTCGGCCGCCGGACGTACGGAAATCTTCAGCCTGGACACGCCCTTAGCGCGGAGATGAAAGACAAGCTTCGGAGCCTTCCCGGCGCTCCCGGCGTGTACATCATGAAAGACGCCGGGGGCGGAATTCTGTACGTCGGAAAGTCCAAACATCTAAAAAACCGGGTAAATTCGTATTTCCACCAATCCAAGTCCCACGCGCCGAAAATCCAAAAGCTCGTCCGGCATGTCAAGGAATTGGAAATCATCCGCACGGATACCGAATTCGAAGCCTTTTTGCTGGAATGCAGCCTCATTCACAAGTTCAAACCTATGTATAACCGCAAAATGAAAAATCCCGCCTCGTATTCGTACATCATCATCCCGGCGTCTGCGGGGCTGCGCCATTTCGAAACGTCCCCCCATCCGCAGCCGGCCCCGGGAGACGACGTTTTTGGACCTTATCCCGCAAGTCAAACGGCGGTTGAAAAAGCGGTGCAAACCATTCTTGAATGCTTGAAAATCGGCTGCAGTCCTGCGGCCGCGGCAAACGCTCCCTGTTTGAACCATTCGATCGGCTTATGCTTGGGGATGTGCATGGGAGGGGATCAACTGAAGAAATACCACTGGCAGATGAACCGTTTGATCGGACTGCTGAAAGGGACCGACCGAAGCTTGTGCGAAGAATTGGAAGGGAACATGGCGGAAGCGGCGGAACGGTTCGATTTTGAATCGGCCGCCAAGTACAGGGATGTGCTGCAATCCATCCGCTTCCTGGAACAAAAAGAGAAAGTCATCGGATTTGCCGGAAACAACCCCAATGTGGTCTTATACGAACAGTTAGACATGAATACGATCAAGCTGTTTTTCGTCAAAAGGCATACCGTCCTCTTCAGCCGCGTCTATCCGATTGGAAGCGATCGGGAGAAGGAACAGTTAATAACGGAGGCGGAGGTGCTCGCTCGGGCTTGTTTTAAGCAGGACGCAAGCGCGTACGCTTCCGAAATAAGCAGGGATGAAATCGATGAAGCCCAGATTATTTACAGCTATGTGCAAAGCCATCCCGGCCAAACGGCGCTCATTCCGGATGCCTGGCTTGATTCGCGATCGTCCGCAGAACTAAGCGATGCGTTGCGTGCATTATTTTTGGACAACCAGACAGAAGATGAACAGCATAAGATATAAGTGAATTTACTCAAACATCATAACCTCGGCCCCGTTTCCGGGGTTATATATTATGATGCCGGCAATCGGAAAAGCATGCCGTAAAAAGCAAGAGAACAGGAAAAGACGCGTGACGCGTGTCGGCGGAAGAAGTCTATCATCTCATAAAGAAATGTGGGGGTTGGCTTTATGGCAAAAACGCAGCTCGAAGATATGGGAGAACGATTAAAAACGGCCAGAATCAACCGCAAACTGACGAAAAATGAAGTCTATTGGCGAACGCAAATCCAGCCGGATACCCTCGGCTTATACGAGACGGCCCAAACGGAGCCGGACCTGCTATCGCTTGCCAAGCTTTCAGATGCATACCGGGTTTCGCTGGATTGGCTCATTACGGGATTCGAGTTCCATTCGAAAAGCAGGCTGATGCAGGCCGAAGCGGGAGATGAAGCGGCTGCAGCGCATCGTACGGGAGCAGTCGCGCATCATCGGAACGATCCGGGAAACGGTAAACGGAGGGATCCCCGGAAACGAATCGACAATAAGAAAACGGGAACCTGGCCTTGGCGCTAAAAAGGCGTTTGCGGGCGATCAACGGGTTTAACACGGATAGGAGAGTACATCGCTTGAAACAAATAATTGCAGAAAAAATCCTAGACATCGAACGTCAACATGAGGTAAAAATATTGTTCGCCGTCGAATCCGGCAGCCGGGCCTGGGGGTTTCCGTCACAGGACAGCGATTACGATGTGCGGTTTGTCTATGTCCATCGTCCGGAATGGTATTTGTCCATCGACGAAAAGCGGGACGTCATCGAAATGCCGATCAACGACCAATTGGACATGAGCGGCTGGGATATCCGGAAAGCGCTGAAGCTGTTTCGGAAATCGAACCCGCCGCTGCTGGAATGGCTTGTTTCGGATATTTCGTATTATGAGGCTTACGGTTTCAAAGAGGAGATGCTTGCTTTAAGAAACCGCGTGTTTTCTCCTAAAGCGTCGGTACATCACTATCTGCACATGGCGCAAGGGAACTTTCGGCAATATTTGCAGGGAGAAGAGGTCAGGATCAAAAAGTATTTTTACGTCCTCAGGCCGCTCCTTGCCTGCAAATGGATCGAAAAATACAATGCGAATCCGCCGATTTCGTTCCAGGATCTCGTTTGCGATCTCGTAACGGAGCCTTCGCTAAAAACGGCCATCGAAGACCTGTTACGCCGGAAAATGGCCGGCGAAGAATTACATCTCGAGAAGCGGGTGGATGTCATCAACGATTTCGTCGAGCGGGAAATGGAGCGTTTGACCGAATTCGCGAAGTCGGCGCAATCCGATTTGGAAGACCCGACGGAGCGGCTGGACGAGCTGTACCGGAAGTATTTGAAAATCGTTTGGAATTTCGGATAGAACAAACGCATAGCCGGTTTTTGGAAGGCCGATCGGGAGATCGGCTTTTTCATCCGAATAAGAAAGTAATGCAGTATATCCTTTCTTTATGGAGTCGAGCTTTTTTCAGAGTACTGTTTGGCTGCAGGCTGCATCCGGATGATCTCTTAAATAATTTCTTATGAGAAGGTTATTTGCCCATTGCTCTCCGTTCCAAATAACGACAGCAAGATTAAAGGAAAATTCCCGCCGCTTCCGAAAATAGAGTCTCCCCACACCAATTTCCCCGAATCCTTCATAACCCAGTTCCATTAAGTTGTTCGTGACCGAGCTGTTGCAGCCCGATAAAGGATGTTATACAGGTCAGAGTTATCAAGTATGAAGATCCATTTGGATACGGATATTTTGACTAATGTTGTGGTTGGGAGGGATTTATATCCAAGGTGCTGTTTAATGCCTGTTCAGGATAACTGCCCAGATAAGTAGCGCACCCAGAATTAGGGACAAAATACCGCGAATCCGAGTGAACTTTAAACGTTTAGTTGTCGCATACGGATCGCCAAATCCGCCAAACCACCTTGCATTTGGTCTTAAGATCGCAAATAGACCATAAGCAAATACAAAAATACCAAACAGTGTCAAAGCCATGCGAATCAACTCCTTTTAATATATAACGCAGCGATATGCAAATAGTTACAATTTAACACTGGAGGGGACAAGCCTCCATGTCACTTACGTTTTTTAACACCCAAAAGTCCGCCAAATACAACAATGCCTATAATCAAAACAAGCCAAAAAGCGATACCCAAATCAACCAACTCCTCTATGTATAAGAAACGCTATCAAAAGCAAATAAACATTTAAGCACAGGAAGGTTTACGGAAATCCCCACCCGCTTTTATTGGTATATTGTAAGCCCCCATGCGAGACTTTGCCTGTTTACGGTCCGTGCAACGCGTCATGAATAATGTTGAATGAGCGTTTGGGCGGAGCTTCGGATGCGGTCAATGATTTCCCGCGGTTCAATGACTTTGGCTTCTTTCCCCAAACCGGCGAAAAATGCGGCCGTAAACCCAATATCGTTGCGGTCGATCATCGTATCGATTATGCCTGCCGTTCCGTTCTCGTCCTCTTCCTCGAGCGGCACGGGATCGAACCAGGGGCTGCTTTGGCATTGGCGCAAGCCTTCCCGGGTCAATTCCACCCAAAGCCTCACAGGGGAAGTTACCGTATAATGTTCGAGCCATTCCGCAAGCTCCGTTTGAACTTCATAGGTCTCCTCCGTGACTTGAAGCGACTCTATACGGTCAACGCGGAACAGCTGAACCATGCGTCTGCCCATATCGAAGGCGGGCAAGTACCACAAGCCGTCATTGGCGTATGCACCGATCGGCACGACATCCCTTGCCTTGCTTCCGGATTTGGACAGGTACGTTATGGTTACGATCCGTCTTTCGACGGCCGCGTCGATCAGATCTTTTAAAAAGGGGGCTTTAACGCTTCGTTTCGGATTCCAAAAAGACAGCACGTGCTCTAGGCGGCTTATTTTGGGCTTGACGTCCTCCGGGAGGAGGGCAAACAGCTTTCGCGAAGCGGAGTCGATGTCCGCATCAAAGGGAAGCGATTCGTAATGCCGGAGCGAACGGAAAGCGAAAAAAATGGCGAGCGCTTCGTTTTCGTCAAACGATACCGGCGGCAGCACCCGGTTTTTCAACGTGCGGTAACCGCCGTTTCGTCCCTGCTCGGTATAGATCGGCACCCCCAATGCCTCAATTTCCATTAAATAGCGATGCGCCGTCCGGACAGAAACTCCGAATTCATCGGCGACGTCCTGCGCCGTGAAATTCCGTTTGGAATTGGCGTACATGATGAGGTCGAACAACAGCTTCGTTTTTGACATGTGCTCCTCCACCGGTTTTTTGATAAAACTTGACAGTTACTGTCATGTTTAAAGTATATGCTAGGGGTGACAAACCGTCAAAGGACGAGAGAGGTGTACAGCCAATGAAGCGGCAAAAAGGAGAACAAGAATACATCCGGATTGTCGGAGCGCGCCAAAAAAACTTAAAGGGCATCAGCTTATCCGTACCGAAGAGGCAAATCACGGTCTTTACCGGTGTTTCGGGTTCCGGCAAATCGGCGGTCGTATTCGATACGATTGCGGCGGAATCCCAGCGCCAGCTGAACGAGACATATTCGAGCTTTGTCCGCCACCGTTTGCCCCATTACGGGCAGCCGAACGTGGACGCCATCCGTCAACTGCCCGCAGCCATCGTGATAAACCAGAAGCGAATCGGAGGGAATTCGCGGTCGACCGTCGGCACGATCACCGATATTTACGCTTTGCTGCGCCTGTTGTTTTCCCGGATCGGGCAGCCTTTCGTCGGGGAAGCCGACACCTTTTCGTTCAACAATCCAAAGGGCATGTGCCCGAAATGCGAAGGGCTGGGGGTCGCCAAGGAAATCGACGTCGACCGGCTGATCGACCGGGAGAAGTCATTAAACGAAGGGGCGATCCTCTTTCCGACGTTCCGGCCCGGGGATTTCCGCTGGAAGCGTTACGTCTGCTCGGGACTGTTCGACAATGACAAAAAGCTGAAGGATTTCACGGAGGAAGAGTGGGACGCGCTGCTGTACAAGTCCGGCTTCAAACCTCCCCATCCGACGGAAGGTTGGCCGCCTACCGCGAAGTACGAGGGGATCGTTCCCAGAATCATTCGCAGCTTTCTGAGCAAGGAATCAAGGGATTCCGACCTGTACAAGGAAGCGATCGACCATGTGGTCAGATACGGGGTGTGCCCGGAATGCGGCGGAGCCCGACTAAACGCCGATGTGCGGAAATGCCGGATCAACGGAAAAAACATCGCCGACTGCGCAGCCATGCCCGTCAGCGATTTGATCGGTTTCGTGGGCGGGATCGATGATCCGCGGGCATCCACCATCACGGAGGCTGTCAAACAGCGCCTGCAGCAGATGCTTTCGATCGGAATGGGATACTTGTCATTAAACCGTGAGACGGCCACGTTGTCGGGCGGGGAATCCCAACGCATCAAGATGGTCCGCCAACTCGGAAGCAGCCTGACCGATCTTGCCTACGTTTTCGACGAGCCGAGCACCGGCCTGCATCCGCATGACGTTCATCGAATCAACGAGCTGCTCAAGCAATTACGGGACAAAGGAAACACCGTAATCATCGTCGAGCATGATCCGGATGTCATCCGCATTGCCGACCACATCATCGATATGGGCCCTTATGCGGGTATCCATGGCGGGAACGTGGTTTACGAAGGCGAGTATAAAGGGTTATTGGCGTCGAATACATTGACGGGACGATGCCTAAGAGAGAAACCGGCCTTAAAAAAGGAACCCCGGCAGCCGACCGGATGGTTATCCATCCGGGACGCGAACCTGCATAATCTGAAAAACGTCAGCGTTCAAATCCCCAAAGGCGTGATGACCGTTGTCACCGGGGTGGCGGGATCGGGAAAAAGCACGCTCATTCATCAGGTTCTCCCGCGATATGCGCCCGATGCGATTTTCATCAACCAGGATGCCGTTCATGCTTCAAGCCGGTCGAATATCGCGACGTTTACCGGCATGTTCGATCCGATCCGGAGCCTTTTCGCCAAACAAAATCAAACGGATGTTTCCCTGTTCAGCTTCAACTCCCAGGGAGCATGTCCGGAATGCAAAGGGACCGGCACGGTGACGACCGATTTGGCCTTTATGGATGCCATTGAAACGGTGTGCGAAGCATGCGGGGGACGAAGGTTCAAGAAAGAGGTGCTGTCGTATACGCTGAGCGGCAAAAACATTAGCGGCGTGCTCAACATGACCGTGGAAGAAGCGAGCGGTTTTTTTGCGGAACCTGAAATATCGGCGGTCCTTGCCCGTTTGCGCGATGCGGGAGCAGCCTATTTGACGCTGGGCCAGCCGCTCGGCACGTTGTCCGGAGGAGAGCTACAGCGCGTCAAGCTCGCAAGGGAAATGGAACATCGTGGAGACATGTACGTTTTGGACGAGCCGACGACGGGACTTCATTTGGCCGATATCCGGCATCTGATGCGGACGCTGAACCGATTGACCGATCAAGGAAGCACGCTTGTCGTTATCGAGCATCAACTCGATTTGATCCGTCAGGCCGACTGGGTGATCGATCTGGGTCCGGGAGCGGGACAGGAAGGGGGAGAGGTGGTATTTGCCGGGAAACCGGAAGATATCATCCATTGCGAAGCGTCGATCACGGGAAGGTATTTGAAAAAACATCTGGAGGATGGATAAAAACGCGGAAGGCTCTCATGGGCACGAAAGTTCCGCCCGTGAGAGCCATGTCCCGAAGTGGATGGTATTATCGGCCGTCGTAATCCACACCGTGGTTCAATGGCTGGATACCGGTGCCGGAGGACGTTGGCGCCAACGTTGTCAAGCTCAAGCTAAGCAGACCCATTACGATCATTGTTGAAAGAAAAGCCTTCTTCATGTTCGATCACTCCCATTAGATAATTTTTTAACACAGCAGCGTATGTATCTCTTTGATGCTTCGTAGCGTGTGACCTATAAACTTCAAATAATGCTACGGATTTCTTGAAATGCTGGTCATCATCAATTTTATCAGAAAATATTAAAGATTGTATAGTAAAATCAATGGCTTCTTTATAGTTATTTTTTTTGAAATGGTAGATCGAAAACAGGTACAAAATCGCAAGATAATAGGAGCGTTCGGTCGGATTCATGTCCGCATGGTTCAACTTTTTGATGTATACGAGCAAAGGGCTCACGATGCCGTCCACATCGAGGTCATGCTTGTTGGCGCATTCCAAAATCGTAACCAAACCCGGAAGCGTTTCGGAGGGATATTGTTGGATGAACAACGCATACTCTTCGATGCTGGCGGTGTTGCCGGACAAAATTTCCACGGTATACGAGTTGGCTTTGGCGAAAAAGCTGAAATCCTCGATGATGTTTTGGTTGCTTTCGCTTCCGTCCGAAAACAGGCTTAAATCTCTATATTGATCGATACATTCCATCGCTTCTTTATAAAGTTTCTTTTTTTGATAGGCTACGCCTTTCATAAGATTGCAATATCCCAAATAATAAACCAACGGTTTTTCCATGACAGGTTTAGGTTGATCCGAAGGATCCCTGTATGGGCCGTACACTTTATCCAGCAGCTCATCCGCCAAAATGATGAGATTATCCCAATTTTCAAAAGAAAAAGCCATACGAAGCATAGTCACTAACGTGTCTACGTTGGTATTCGTTGCTGATGCCTCTACTCCCATATGTGTCTCCTCCCTTTATATTCCATAGGTTGAGTGTATAGATAAATTGCATGGTGGTCAATTATTTTCACTTCAAGACGAAAGGGAAAAAGGCGGGAATATAGGCGGCTGTTGAACAAAAAGGAAGGAGGCTCTAGCTCAAGATGGTCCGTTTCTGCGGACAAGGAGCGCTTGTGCAACCGCAGAATTGGCGCATGGAGGTGCCTAATCATCAAAAAGCTGTTATCATGATGAAACGGGATCGGATGCCGCACGTAATATGCGTTATGATCCAAATTGCAGCGGATAGGAGAGGATGGTATGACGGGACAGGAGTCGGCAACGCGCGGAGCCTTGATCTGGTCTGGGCGGAAATGCACCATATTCGGGCTGCCGCTTTCGTTCACCAAATATTTCGTATATGAAAAGAGGCTGGTAACCCGGCGGGGATTTTTCTCGCTCGTCGAAGACGAGCTGGATTTTTACAAAGTATTGGATAAAAGTTTGGTGCTGCCCTTTTGGCAGCGGATTTTCGGCTGCGGTTCCATCCATTTGAACGTGGCCGACGTGGATACGCCGGTCAAAGTTCTCGTTTCGGTCAAGCAACCGCGGAAGGTATATGCGCAAATCGACAAAATCGTCACGGATTTGACCGGAAACTTGAGCCCGGTGCGGACGGCGGCCAACATTTTGAGCTCTGTCGATCAAGGTGAGTTTTTCAACTGAGTTTGCGGGGCGCGAGATGTCGGAGCTTAAAAAAACTTGGGCATATCGGCGAGATTGCCGCGTTTTGCATATTCGGTAGGGGACATCCCGGCCAGCTGTTTGAATATCCTGCAAAAATAGGAAGTATCGTAATATCCCAAATATTGCGAGATGTCGGCGACCGTCATCGTTGAGCTCAACAGCAGGCTGCAGGCTTCGAGGATGCGCAGCTGATGCATGTACCGGATGGGGGAATGGCCGCAGACTTCCTTGAAGAGAGTCGTCACATAATTGGGGGAACGGCCGACAAGGGTTGCCAAATGACCGACTTCGACCGGTTCGCGGTAATGCGCAAGCAGATGCTTTTTTATCGTTTCGGCATATTTCAGCTTGCTTGGCGTCAGCTCCCCGGGCTTATCCGATTCGCGGGCAAGCATGCCGAGCAGCTCCTGGAAAATGCCCAAACAGATGATGGAGCGGTAGCTTTTGCCGCCCCTCATTTCCTCAAGCAGCTTGTCGCAACGGCTGAAAATATGGCGGGCTTCCTTCATGCGAAATTTCGCGAACTTCCGCTGATCCAGAAACGGGATTCCCGTTTTCAGGGATGGGTCGTACGTAAACAAAATCGTATATTTTTGGTGGGTGGTACCCATCCAATTGCCGCCGGATCTGCGGGTGGACATCGGTATGAACAACACGTCATTTTTTTCCCCGATCGCTTCTTCCCCGTTAATGTCGTAGCGGACTTTTCCCTCTTGAACGATCGAAAGCACGTTGTATCCGATCGCTTCAAGCTGCGTATGCCAATGGGGAATATGGTTATCGAAGTTTACGCTGGTCAATTCGAACATAAATCCCGCCTCCTTTAACCTTCCTGATCAAACCCTAACATAATCAAACGGGCCGGTAAACGGCCTTTTTTCGTATTTTGATCCACAAAAATCGTAGAAAAGTACAATTATTAACTTCCGGATACGGCAAAATCCAGAGCAAGCCTTTTTAAAGTTTTATAGTTCAAGGGTAAAAGAGCACTTCGAAAGTTGTTTGACGGGAAACCGCGGATTCGGCGAAAAAAACGGTGGAGAAATGTACATGACGACCGGACTGCCCGTAGCCTATAATTCATCTAAAAACGGGGAAAGGATGGGTTGTATGAGAGTATTGCTGCTTGACTTGGATTCAACGAGACCGGATCATCTGGGATGTTACGGATACCACCGGAATACCTCGCCGAACATCGACAAAATCGCTGCGGAAGGGGTCCGGTTCGATCAATATTATACTTCCGATGCGCCTTGTTTTCCGTCGCGGACGGCGCTCATGACGGGCAGATTCGGCATTCACAACGGCGTCGTGGGCCATGGCGGAACCGCTGCCGACGTAAGGCATGAGGGGATCGACCGGGATTTTCATGACAGGCTGACGACGGAAAGCTTTCCGGCGCTGTTCCGCAGGGCGGGGATGAGGACCGCGCTAGTCAGTCCGTTCGGCGAGCGGCATTCGGCCTGGACGTTTTACGCGGGATTCAACGAAATCTACAACACGGGCAAATCCGGGATGGAATCCGCCGAAGAGGTAACGCCGACCGTGCTGGATTGGCTCGAGCGCAATGCGGATCAGGACCAATGGATGCTGTACGTAAACTATTGGGATCCGCACACCCCGTACCGCGCACCGGACTCGTTCGGCAATCCGTTCGAACACGATCCGCTGCCCGGATGGATCACCGAGGAAGTGCTTGAGGCCCACAAGAAAAAAGTAGGTCCGCATGGCGCAAACGAAATCAATATGTACAACAGCGATACGACGCCCCGGTTTCCCCGCCATCCCGGCGAGATCCGATCGATGCAGGATTTGAGGAAAATGATCGACGGTTATGACTGCGGCGTCCGTCATATGGATGAGCATATCGGCTCGATCTTCCGGCTCATGGAGGAAAAAGGAATGATGGAAGATACGGTGATCATCATTACGGCCGACCATGGCGAAAACATGGGCGAGCTCGGCATTTACGGTGAACATGGAACGGCGGACCAGGGGACCTGCCGCATCCCGATGATCATCCGTTGGCCGGGCATGCAAAGCGGCGTTGTGGACACGGCGCTTCACTATCATCTGGACCTGCCTCCGACAATAGCCGAACTGCTGAACGTATCGCCGGCGCCGAGCTGGGATGGCGTCAGTTACGCAAACACGCTTATGCGGGGCGAACCGTCGGGCCGCGACTATCTGGTCGTATCGCAGTGCGCCCATGTGTGCCAGCGAAGCGTACGTTTCGGGGATTGGCTGTACATCCGAACCTATCATGACGGCTATCATTTATTCGATAAGGAGATGCTGTATAACGTTGCGGAAGATCCGCATGAGCAGCATAATTTGGCGCAGCAGCGCCGGGATCTCTGCATGGAGGCGGTTTATCGTCTGAACGAGTGGCATGACCATATGATGGAGACGATGAAGTTCGACGTGGATCCGCTGTGGACGGTCATGAAAGAAGGCGGACCGTATCATGCCAAAGGGCATTTGCCTATGTATATCGAACGGCTTAAGAAGACAGGCCGCGGCGATGCGGTGGAAGAGCTGATGAGAAGGCATCCGCGGGAATTTTCGAAATAAACATGGAACAACAAGCCGTTTGATCATGGAACATGGACAAGCGGCTTGTTGTTCGCTCGCTGTTTTTTTACTGTGTTCGATTTGTGAATTTTTCACATAGCCCCTTTACAAAATGTAAAATCCGAGTAAAAATTATAGTATAAGCTTTACGTTAACGAGACGTGGCTCAGCTTGGTAGAGCGCTTGCTTCGGGAGCAAGAGGTCGCAGGTTCAAATCCTGTCGTCTCGATCACGGCAAAGACAACAACCGTTGGGGATAAACCCTGATGGAAGTTGTCTTTTTTCATAATATCCGAAAGTGTAACCTGTCGAGCGGTCCGGCTTCTTAGAGGGTGCGCCGATCGATTTTTTCTTGTTTTTATGAAGTTGAGCGTCCTTTCGACAAAAAACGTGTAAAAATCGCAATGGAGCCATTGTAATATTTTGCTAGCTGTCCTATGATGTTAGTAACACTGCATGGGAGGATTAATAGAGGAAATGAAAAAAACGATCGCATTATTGATTTTGCTGCTCATCATGCTGCCGTGCCAAGGCGCGTTTGCGGCTAGCGTGTCGACCACATCCGTGGAGAAGCAGTATTTCGAAGATTACAAAGGCAGGGTCAAGGAAGTGAGGGAAGCGCAAAAAGCGCTTTATGCAGCCCTTTGCACGGAATTGCCATCGCTGACCGCCAAATCCAAAGCTTCCATCGCGCAATACAACAGCCTGGTCAAGAGCAAAGCTTCGAAGGATTCGATTGCCCAAGCGAAAGCGGTACGGGACCAGGATCGGAAAACGCTGTTGAGCGCTAAAATGTCCTGCACGAAAAAAGTGAACGACGCCAAAAAAACAAGCAACAACCAGTTAAAAGAAGTGGATCAATACAAGCGGAACATGATCGCGATGATCAAAACGCACTTGGCCGGAAAGGACCGGATGAGCAGCGAGGAATTCAATAAAAAGGTTCAAGACGGTTTGAAATACATAAACGACAGATTCGATATCATCATCAGGGATCTGAAATCCGTGCGGTAACCGAAGCCGGTTCCATTTCTGAAACAAAAATCCTCTATCGTCAACAGGACGAAGAGGATTTTTTTGTTATTTGGCCGTCAGGTTAATATGGTCGAGGTCTTTGCTGCTGTTGAAAATGAATTCCAGCTTATAATCTCCACGGATATAGGTAAGTTTGGTTTGTGTCTTTTTGCCGTTTTTGAACGTGGAGACGGCATTCGGCGCATACCAGTTCTGCTTCAGCATGCTGATCGTGATGCCGCCGATGTTGGTTTGGCGTTCCACATTGGTTCCGAAATAACGCATTTCGCGGATTTTATTTTGTTGATACGAGAAGGCGTAACCGGGGTTGCCCATATCTGCGCCGTATACGTCGAAAGCGCCCGAACTTTTGCCGGGAACGGTAGGTTCGCCGATTTTTTGGATGACGTTTTGCTTGGTGCTTTTTCCGATCGTCAGCCCGCTTACGGCGCCGGGAAATTGTCCTTTCAAGGCAGGTTTGTAAAAGCTGTTTAGCGTTTTGAGCGCATTTTCTGCGGCATAATCCCCCGCGGTCGTTTTCGAAGCGGCGTGGGCCTGAGGAATAGGGAACAAAGCATGGCTGCTGCCCAAAGCGCCGAAGCAAGCGGCACCCGCAACGGCAAAAGCCAGCACGGCTCTTTTCATCTTTTTAGGAAGCATCTTCTTATTAAGCATCGTTGTGTCCTCTCCTTATCGCATGCTTGATGGCATGTTCTTTTTATCTATTGAATGTCATCGGGTTCGTTTCAATCATAGTCGAGTTTGAGAGGTTTTGGGTTACGAAGTCATGAAAATGGAATTTCAGTTTTGATACCCGGAAAGGAACGAAAGGATGCTTGCGGGCCCGGCTTATTCGAAAAACCTAAGAAAATATGATGATTTGAATATTTTTCATATAGGGATATTCATGATAGCATCGTATGCAAGGAAAGGAGTGACCGGGATGCATCGATATTGGGTGCCGATCATTGCTTTGGCCGTGTTTTCCGGATGCGCTTCGGACCCCGCGCTCACGCAGCGCGTCCCGGGCGACATCCAAACAAACGAAAAGAAGGTGACCACGATGGATCAGCAGCTGATTTTGTCGGCGCAAAACGGAGACACGGACAACGTGTTGAAGCTGCTCCAAGAAGGGGCGGACATCGATGCGACGGATGAACGCGGCAGAACGGCCGTCATGGCGGCAACGTACAATAACAAGATTGATACGGTAAAAGCGCTGATCGAACACGGCGCGGACATCAACGTTCGCGATCATAACCTGAACAACGTATTTCTGTATGCCGGAGCGGAAGGTCTGCTGGACATCCTGAAACTTGCGATCGACGCCAAGGCGAATACGAAGCTGACGAACCGGTACGGCGGGACGGCGTTGATTCCCGCTTCGGAACGCGGCCATGTCGAAGTCGTCAAAGAGCTGCTTACACGGTCGGACGTCGACGTGAACCATATCAACAATTTACGTTGGACCGCGCTTTTGGAAGCGATCATTTTGGGAAGCGGGGGCGACAAACATCAGCGGATCGTTCAGCTGCTGGTTGACCACGGAGCCGATGTGCACCTTGCCGACGGCGAGGGCGTAACTCCGCTGCAGCATGCGCAAAGACGCGGATACCGGGAAATTGAACAAATTTTAAGAGCGGCGGGGGCGGAAAGGTAATGGAAACGGGAGCGCGTTAGATAACCCCGGCTCGGAAAAAGCGAACGGATGCCCCGTTCGCTTTTTCGCTTGATCTTGACGCGGATCGGATGTTTCTTCTTATTGATGGGCGCTGCCAATCGTGCAGCCCGGATTAACCGCGGTTTACCGCCGTCCGATCGGCAGGGCGGAGCGTTCTGTTTTTACGGTTGCCGATTTTTAGCTGAATGAAAATCATGATCGCCACCACGGCCATCAATCCGAAAAGCGCCGGCGGGAAATTTCCCGCGCGATCATGGATAAAACCGACGCAGAGAGGCCCAAGCGAAGCGAAAATATAACCGCCGGATTGCGTCATGGCCGAAAGCGCGTTGGCTTCGTCCATGTTCGACGATTCGTCGATCGGCAGCATTAACGCCATGGGGAACAGCCCTCCCGCGCCGATGCCGAGAATGACGCAGGTTACCCAAGGCGTCACGTGAAGCAGGGTAAGCGCCAGTCCGACAAGTTCCATGGATGCACAGCCGACGAGCCAAACCACGCGATGCTGAAACCGGCTGACCAGAATGGGCAGCACAAAACTGACCGGGATCTGGATCAGCGTAAACAAGGTCAAAATCCAGCCCGCCGTATGTTTGTCGTACCCTTGTTCCTGCACGATGGGAGGCAGCCAGGCGGTGAGCGAATAAAACATGAAGGCCATCATTCCGAAAAAGCTGGTCAACAGCCAGGCCCGTTTGCTTTTTAACGGCAGCTTTGCGCCTAGGGGCGGCGCCGACTTTGCGGAATGGACGGCAGCGGAACCGGCTGCGGCGGCCGCCTTTTTGACGGGCCTCCACCAGATGAACAGCGCGACGACGGCCAGCACCGCCCACGAGGCGGTGGAAGCCTGCCAGGAACGGCCCAACGCGTTTTGAAGCGGTACGGAAAAACCGGATCCCAAAGCCGCTCCCACGACCATGGCCATGGAATAAACGCCGACGATTGCCGACGGATTGGAAAAATTCTTTTTGATGAATCCCGACAAAAGCGGTCCGATGACGGCAATGCCGGCACCCGCCAGAAAAGCGGTCAGCAGCATCAGCCATGCGTCATGGGCGTAATACCTCGCAGCCGTGGCGGCGCCGATCAGCAAGAGGCTATACGCGATCGTCCGCTCGATGCTGAAGCGGTTGCTCAGCCTAACCGCAGCCGGGGCAAAAAAGCCCATGCACAACACCGGCAATGACGTCAGCAGGCTGGCTTCCGCTCCGCTCATGCCGAGGGAATCCTGGATCGTTCGCAGCAGCGGGGAGACCGAAGTAATGACAGGGCGCAAATTAAGGGAAGCCAAAAAAAGCGCGGCAATCAAATAAACAAAACGCATGGTGTACCATCTCCATCCAAAATGTTCTATGTTGAGAATCAGATCTAATCCAGTGTATAGGGCTCGCTTTGATTGATCAATATTATTGTTTCTATGAATATGATTCGTTTTTCGAATGAAACGGCTTTCCAAACGGCCTGCCGTTATATCTTAACGATTGCTGTACAGGATCGTTTTGAATATGATCATTAGTATTATGAATGAAAGCGAGTGAAGTGGTTTGGAAATTCGCCAGCTTCATTATTTTATGGCAGTCTGCGAGGAGATGCATTTTACGAAGGCTGCGGAAAACATCGGGGTATCCCAGCCGACGCTCAGCCAGCAGATCCGGGCGCTGGAGGATGAGCTGCAGATGCCTCTGTTTGACCGGATCGGCAAAAAAATTAGGCTTACCGAAGCAGGCGAGCTGCTGCTGCGCAATGCGGCCGCGATCATGGATACGCTGCAAAACGTCAAAGATTCGATTGCCGATTTGCGCCATATCCAAGGCGGGACAATCAAGGTCGGGATTATGCCGTCCGATCTTGATTACCGGATCACGAGGCTTGTCGTCGATTTTCATCGCGATTTTCCGCAAGTGAAACTGACGGTGATCGCATCGATCGACATTTTACGGCAGGTGCTTGAAAGCGAAGTGGATATCGGGGTTGGCACGAACGTGCCCCAAACGGAGCACATTGTCTCCATTCCGTTATGCACCGAGGAGTACGTGCTGACCGTATCGGCTAAACATCCGTTGGCCGGCCGGACAAGCATCGGGATCGAGGAGCTGAAGGACGTGCCGATGATCATGTATCCCGAAGGATTCATGGGACGGGAGTTGGTGGAGGAAGCGGTGCGGCCCCATGGTTTCCGGCTTCAATCCATTTTGGAAACGAGCTCGGCCACTTCGATCATCAACCTGGTCAGGGAAGGCCTCGGCGCAACCGTGCAGCCGTATCCGCTCATCCGGCAGATGAACGATCCTGCACTGCATACGATACGCATTCATGGGGGCGCGCCATGCCGCAACCTGTCGATCATCTATCGCTCGGACCGGTATTTAGGCCAAGCGGCGAAGGTTTTTATGGAACGCATCCAAGATTATTTTCAGCCACGGGGGTGAAGGCGTGTCGATTCGGATCAAATTATTGCTCTCTTATACGGGCATGCTTGTCGTCAGCCTGCTGGTGTTCGTCCTGACCGCCGGCTTGTTCACCATCGCGGCAACGGGCGATGTCCACAGCCTGAGGGATTTTTACAAGGTTCATTATCAATTGAATCCGCTGACGGAGCAGGAGGAATCGATTTTTTTGGAGTTGAAGTATATGGCAAAAAACGATCCGGACGGGCTGCTGGACATCAACCAGCTGAAGGACTATGATTTTAAGCTCAAAACCGTCAGGGCCGGGCTTTACGTGCGCAGGGAAAACAGCCAAGTGTTCGAATCGCAAACGTTTAACCATCCTGCACTTCATCGCCATTTGCCCGCTTACGATCTGAACAACAATCAGATCCGCAATACGTTTAACATCGGCGAACGGTTTTACGCCTATGCCAAATACGATTTCCGCTTTGCGGACGGGGCCAAAGGGAGCGTGTTCGTCATCCGCGAACGGAGTCCGTTCGGGGAAGTGACGCGCAGGCTCCTCCCGGTATTGATCCTGGCCTTGATCGGCGTGATCGTGGTTGCGAACGCGCTGTTATACCGCTGGATCACCCGCAGCGTCGTCAGGCCGCTGGACAAGCTGCGCCATTCGGCCGAACACATCCAGGAAGGAAACCTCCGGTTTTCAGGGACGAGATCGGACAATTAAACGAAGCGTTTGAAAATATGCGGAAGAGGCTTCTGGAATCCGTCCAACTGAGGCTGCAGGATGAAGAGAACCGCAAAGAGCTGATCTCCAACATCTCGCATGATTTGCGCACGCCCCTCACGAATATCAAAGGCTACATCGAGGGCATACGCGACGGGGTTGCGGACACCCCGGAAAAAATGGACAAATACGTCAACATCATTCATAGCAAAGCCGTCGATTTGGACAAGCTCGTCGATGAGCTGTTCCTGTATTCCAAGCTGGATTTAAAACAGGTTCCTTTCACTTTCGATCGCGTGGACATCGTTCGCTTTTTGGATGACTGCATCGACGAGCTGCATTATGCCATGGAGGCAAAAGGCATTGCGCTGCAATGGAACGGGCGCCCGGAACTCGGCATTCCGGTCATGGCCGACCTGGAAAAATTGAAGCGCACCGTGTTCAATATTATCGGCAATGCCCAGCATTTTATGGATAAGCCGCAAAAAAACATTGCCGTTTCCGTACCGAAATTCACTTTCTAAAATATTCAAGAAGACGGCAAGGAGACCAAAGGAGATGTCCCGTACGGTAAATTTGCATAGACCGCCGAAAGCCCGATTCGTTTAAAATATGTGGAATTGAAAACCAGCGGCGTCAGGGATCCTGCCGTCGACATGTAATCAGAAAAAGCGCCGCGGAAACGGATTCATCCGGGATGCTATTCCCGGCCGCCGGCGCTTTTAATTTTGCAGCCCCATGAACCTGAAATGCTCTACTCCTCTTGTTTCGGCTCGGTCGCGATCGGGCAAAAGCCGGGGTTTGCCAAGCACATCAGCTCCGCGAACTGTGGCTGAAGTTTGGAAAGCTCCGCGAAATAGCTGCTGATGACGTGGTTTCCGCCGATCGATCCGTTTTGGAACGTCAGAGGCGAAGAAGCGGGAACGTGACTGTAATAATATTTTTTATCGCGTTTAGGCAGTTTGTACACGGGGGGCGGGGCGTGGGTGACGACGTCGAACAGGTTGCAGGTCCGCCAGCTGCTGCGAACGTACTTGGGAAATACTTTGGCAAACGCCGGATCGCCTACCCGCGGAGAGCCGTATGTAAACAGGATCGGAGAAGCGAAGCGGGTGTTGGCCGCGACGTCGATCGCGCATAACGTCGCAAGGGCCGCACCCAGGCTGTGGCCGGTAACGTACAGCGTTTTGTCCGGGGACATTCGCGAAAGCGCAGACATCACTTGGCTGCGGGCCGAGGCGTATATGCCGGTGAACCCGCGATGCGTGAGACATGGTTCCTTCACGTATTTGAAGCTTCTTTGCGAAGCGATCACGTCCGAAATCCAATTGCCGGTGGAACTGGTTCCGCGAAACGCAATGACGATTTCCTGCGGCGCGTCGAGAATGAAGCCAAAACGTTCCCATACCCCCGTAATGGACTTGGCTTCGATCACATCCGCGACCGTATAGTTTGCCGGAACGACAAAAAAGCCGTCCGGGTGATTAAATTGCGCATAAGTCTGTCCGCATACGGCAGCGAGAAAAATTGCCCGCTTTTCCTGGTCCGAATTCACGCCCATACCCACCCCGCCTTTCTCTTCTATACCATATTAGAGGGGAAGGAAATAGGTGCCTATGCGGCGAAAGAACATGGAAAGCCGTCGATTGGATTTGACTTTAATTTTAATCGAAGGTATTATAGATATATGAACTCTCTTATTTAGGGGGTGATGATATGAAATTCGACATCCGGAAAGTGATGATATCCGCCGAGGAAGCGATGGAGCAGCAGTTGCGAAACAAAAAGATTTGCTAGCTTGCGCAAAAATAACTGTGGAAAAAACGGCTATTTTTTTGAACATATTAAGGATATAAGATATCTCTAATATCTATTTTTAAGTGAGAAAGGTGGACACAAAATGATCTATGATTGTGCGATCGTGGGCGGAGGGCCGGCAGGGTTAAATGCCGCCTTGGTGCTTGGCCGTGCGAGACGAAACGTTGCGATTTTTGATGATGGCCAGCCAAGAAACAGGGTCACGCGGGCCTCTCATGGGTTTATTACGAGGGACGGCGTAACGCCTGCCGATTTCAGGCGGATTGCCCATGAAGAAGTTTTGAAATATCCTTCCGTCAGGCATTGGCAGACCGGGGTCACCGGTGTTCGGAAAACGAAAAACGGTTTTTGCGTTTTGACGGCTTCCGGAAAAGCCGTCGAGGCCCGGAAACTGATCTTTGCTTCAGGGTTGAAGGAAGTGTTTCCAAACATCGAGGGCTTGCACGAATATTACGGAAAAAGCGTGTTCAATTGTCCGTATTGCGATGGTTGGGAGATGAGGGATCGACCGCTTGCGGTCATTTCGGAAGAGCCTTCGGTTTTCCACATGGCCAAGCTGCTGTATAACTGGAGCAGGGATTTGATCGTATGCACGAATGGAGGTGCCCCGCTTACGGACGAACAGCGGCAGAGGCTGGAATCCCGGGGCATCCGCGTCATTCGGACGCAGGTCGCCGCGTTTTCGGGACATGACGGGCAGCTGGAGTCCATCCGCTTTGCGGACGGCAGCCTGATCGAACGGGGCGGGGCTTTTATTACGCCCAAATTTTTGCCGAAAGCCGAATTTAAGGATGCTCTGGGATATGAAACGAATGATGACGGAGGCATCGCCGTCGACGCTGCGGGGAGAAGTTCCGTCAAGGGAATCTATGCCGCCGGCGATGCCGCCTATGTTCGTCCTTCGCAGTTGGTTTATGCCGCAGCCGCGGGCAGCAAAGTCGCCATAACCGTCAATATGGATTTGACCGATGAGGATTTTGGGGAATGACTCCGGTTTTCGACTCCGATCGCGCGCTGGGAACATCCAGGTTTCGTGTATTGGTTCTCGTCATTTTGCTCCTGGCGGCTCACGGGGGAACGATGACAAGCGGGGAAATGGCCCGCCATCTGCGCGTTCATGCCGTTTACTTAAGAAAAATCATGTCGCCGCTCCTGAAGAGAGGGATCATTGAAGCGAAGGAAGGGAGGGACGGCGGGTACACGCTCAGAGCTCCTCCCGAGCATATTTCGCTTGCCGTCGCGCTTGAAGCCGTCAGCGATGAAAAATACAAGCCGGGAGATCAAAACGCCGGGGCGGCGGAATCGGCTTCAGACGGCCTCGATCAGGTGATCGTCGAGGTGCGGCATTGCGTCATGAACTGTTTGGCAAAATATTCGATTGCCGATATTTCGGCGGATAACATCCGTTCCGGTTTATTTTCTTAACCAAAACCATTCAAAAAGAGAGGAAGACCGACATGACCATTTATCATGCAACCGATTCTACATTCAAAAAAGATCTGCGGAGCGAAGGGGTTACGCTGGTGAATTTCTGGGCGTCTTGGTGCGGGCCTTGCCGCATGTTTGCTCCCATTCTCGAAGCGTATGCTTCCGATAACAAAAGCGATGTCAAAGTCCTGAAAGTCAACGTGGATGAAAATGTCGAGACGGCGGCCCAATTCGGAATTATGAGCATTCCTGCAACCGTATTGTTCAAAAACGGGAAACCGGTCGCCAAAGAAGTCGGGATTCTGTCCAAAGATGGACTAAAAAAATGGGTAGCCAAATATCTGTAACACCATAGCCATGGCGGATACCTGATTCCAACATTTTAAAGTCATCTATTTCGCACCGCGCGCAAATCTTTGCGCGCGGTGCTGCGTTTGCGTTCAACCGGACGTTAATGGTCCCCATAAAACGTCTAAATTTTTAGACATTTAAATTCCGACTGTCTAATAAAACAAACAATGCCATGATTTACAATTGGAGCCTTTTTAACTTGTTGTACAACGTCGCTCTCGAGATGCCGAGCCGTTTCGCGACCGCAAGCTTGTTGCCGCCGTACGTTTCCAGCAGCTGCTGAAGCAGGCTGCGCTCGTATTCATCGAGCCTCGCCTGAAATTGAGCGCCGTCCAAGTCCGCCTTGTTGCGCGGATCGGGAGTTTGGCCCGCAGCCCCGTTTTTTTGATCGCCCGTATATATGTTCGCCGGCAAATATTCGCGTTTCACCTCGCCGTCGGTCGAGAATATGACGAGCCGTTCAATCGTGTTCCGAAGCTCGCGGATGTTGCCCGGCCAATCGTATTGCAGCAAATCCTCGAATACGTCCGGCGTGAAGGATTGGATGTGGCGGCCGTATACAAGGGAAAATTCATGCAAAAACGACTGCGTCAGCTCGTAAATATCCTCTTTGCGGTCGCGCAGGGGAGGGATGTCCATGGAGACGACGTTCAGCCTGTAATACAAATCCTCGCGGAATGCGCCTTCCGCGATCATTTTTTTCAAATCCCGGTTCGTCGCGGCAATAATTCGGCAATCCGCCTGTTTCAGCTTGGTTCCGCCGACGGGAAAATAATTTTTCTCCTGCAGGACGCGCAGCATTTTGACCTGCATCTCCAAAGGCATTTCCCCGATTTCGTCCAGAAACAGGGTGCCTCCGCTCGCCAGCTCGATTTTTCCTTTTTTGCCTTTCGGGTCGGCCCCGGAAAAAGCGCCTTTCTCGTAACCGAAAAGCTCGCTTTCGAACAGCGCGCCCGGAATGGCCCCGCAGTTGATGGCGATAAACGGGGCGTCGGCCGCTTCGCGGCAGCGATGGATCGCCTGGGCGAACAATTCCTTGCCTGTGCCGCTTTCGCCCTGGATCAGGACCGTTGCTTTGGTCGTGCTGATCTTTTTGATCGTGGCGATGCTGCTTTTAATGGCGGGACTCGTTCCTTTGATATGCTGAAAAGGGTCGTTCGAAGGCGAAGGGCTTAACATCGCGACTTCCTTCTGCAGGTGATGGACCTTGCTTGTCATCTGAAGCAATTCCTGGTGAAGTTTCATCTGCGTGCTTAAATCGGACTCTGCCGCGACGGCGCCGATGATCCCGCCATCCAGCGTTACGGGTTCGGAGTTGATGAGAACGAACATGTCCTGGCGCGGCCGGTGCAGCTTTTTTTGTACCGATTCGCCGGTTTCGAGCGTCTTCAGCGATTGCAGCCGGTCGACGGGGAAAAAGTCCGAAGCGGGTTTTCCGATGATTTCGTTTTTTTGGATCGAAAACATATGCTCCGCGCCGGTCGTCCAACCTGCCACGCGTCCATCTTCATCAATGATCGTAATCGCGACGTCGGGATTAAGCGCTTCCAACGTGGCCGAGAAATAGGCCTCCAAATGGCGATGGGCTTGAACAGCCGCTTCGATGACGTCCCGGGCCGCGATATAACCGGCAGGTTTGCCGTCATGAAGCACGATTGCAAACGGACAGGAAGCAAAAGCGGCGGAGATGCCCGGCAAAGAATCCTCCGCATGCACCGTCCGGACAACGGCGATATGGAGTTCGCCGCCGGCTTCCGCCGGCCCGGTTACCAGACCGTAACGGCCGGCTTGCATTTCCAGAAAAACCGGGCCGTCTTCCGTCATTTCCGGACCGTTCCGAAGGAGCTCCAGATCGGCCGGAAGGACGATTCGATAATTCGTTCGGATCAGACGTTCCGGACTGGGCAATACATGTTTCATTCTGCTGCCCCCTAACCAAGACGAATAATGAAGTGAAGTTCTAATTCATCGATAGGGCCATTATACCCAGCCTGTTTTTGGGTGTAAATCACTTTCGGTTTCCAAGGATTTTTATTTCAGGATTTTACAAAATTCGATTCCTGCCGCTTCCGGGTACAGTATATAGACGAACTAGACCGTTTCGCTCTATATATTGCTGATTGAAAGTCGCTTTTTGGATTTTTGCAAAATCCTCATTTAAACATGTTTTTCAGAACCATCCACAGATTTGCCGGTTTTTCGGCCAACCGCCGTGTATAGTATGGATACCACATCGTTCCGTACGGCATATAGCAGCGAATCCGGTAACCTTCCTTTGCCAGTCGTTCCTGCTCGTTCATCCGCAAGCCGTAGAGCATCTGGAATTCAAAAGCATCTTTGCCGATGCCGTTTGCACGGGCGTATTCCTTGACCCATTGGATGATGCGGTCGTCATGGGAGGCGATGGCGGTGTAAACGCCCCGGTCCAGATGCATGCGGATGATTTTTTGATAATTGGCGATGACTTCGCTCATTTGCTGAAAGGCGACCGTTCCCGGCTCTTTGTAAGCGCCTTTGACCAAACGGAGATTGACGCCCGCATCGATCAATTTCCTGACGTCTTCCTCGGTGCGGCGCAAATAGGCTTGAATGACGGTGCCGACGTTGGTCAGCCCTTCTCCGTGCAGACGGAGCACGATGTCGATCGTAGCCTGCGTAAACGGCGAATCCTCCATATCGATCCTGACGAAATTGCCGTGTTTTTTGGCCCGGCCGACAACCTCTCGAATGTTGGAGTAGCATGCTTCCGGATCGAGGGCCAAACCCATTTGGGTCGGCTTTAAGGAGACGTTCGAGAGGACGTTTCGCTCCGCGATGCCGTCCACCAGCCTTAAATATTCCTCTTTATATCCGGAAGCCTCGGATAGCGCCTTGATGCCTTCCCCCAAATGGTCGAGCGTCACCATAATCCCTTTGCTGTTCAGCACCTCGATTTCGTTCAGCGCTTCGGCAAGCGTATCACCCGCGATAAATTTGCTCGCCAGTTTTCGTCCATATTTGAGCGACAGCTTCTCGACCAGCTTGTTGCCGGCAACCGAGAGCAGCACCTTCCGGTACAATTCGGTACGGTCCATGTGACCCATTCCCCTTTCGATGTATCGCTAATCGTTCTTGACATCATGATTCAAGCAAAAAATATGCCAAAAAGGAGTTTCGCCCGTGTTGGCATGATTTTTGCTTCTTACCAATGCAGGAACGGATGAATTTTCCGAAAACGATAAGGAAGGATGGTACGACTGATGAGATCCGAATTTAAAAACGAGGTATTCGTCAATTTCAAGGAAGAAGGCAACAATGCGGAATACGACGCGGCGCTGAAAAAGGTGGAAGCCGAACTCGGCAAAGTGTATCCGCTCATGATCGGCGGGGAAAAAATGATGACCGACCGCAAAATCGACTCGATCAATCCGGCGAATACGTCACAGGTGATCGGCACCGTATCGCAAGCCGACATTCCTTTGGCGGAAAAAGCGATTCAAACGGCGGCAGCGACGTTCGAGACGTGGAAGCGCACCGATCCGGGCGAACGCGCACGGTACTTATTCCGGGCCGCCGCGCTGCTGCGCCGGCGCCGCCATGAATTTTCGGCCCTGATGACGTTCGAGGCGGGAAAAACGAGAGTCGAGGCCGACGTCGAAACGGCGGAAGCGATCGATTTTCTCGAATTTTACGGACGGGAAATGCAGCGCCTTAGCTTGCCTCAACCGTTAACGGTCAGCGAAGAGGAAGAAAACGAACTGTATTATATTCCTTTGGGCGTCGGCGTCGTCATTCCTCCGTGGAACTTCCCGCTGGCAATCATGGCGGGGATGACCACGGCCGCGGTCGTGGCCGGCAATACGGTGGTGCTGAAGCCGGCCAGCGCGACGCCGGTGATCGCGGCGAAATTCGTGGAATTGCTCGAAGAGGTGGGGCTGCCGCCGGGCGTGGTTAATTTTCTTCCGGGGCCGGGCGGACAGGTAGGCGATTACCTCGTGGATCATCCGCTTACCCGGTTTATCAGCTTTACCGGTTCCCGCGACGTGGGACTGCGGATCAACGAACGTGCAGCCAAAACCCAGCCGGGACAAAAATGGATCAAACGCGTCGTGGCCGAAATGGGCGGAAAAGATGCCATCATCGTGGACCAGGAGGCCGATCTGGACTTGGCGGCGGACGTGATCACCACCTCGGCGTTTGGTTTCTCCGGGCAAAAATGCTCGGCCTGCTCGCGCGTGATCGTCCATGAAGAAGTATACGATACCGTGCTGAACAAAGTGGTGGAGCGCGCAAGCAAGCTGATCATGAGCAATCCGGCCGAAGCGTCCGCAAACCTCGGCCCGGTCATCGACGAAAAGGCATACGCCAAAATTTTGGAATACATTGAAATCGGCAAGCAGGAAGGGCGGCTGGTGCTTGGCGGCGGGACGGGAGAACCAAACGGATATTTTATCGAGCCGACCATTTTTGCGGACGTCGAACCGACGGCACGCATTTCCCAAGAGGAAATTTTTGGCCCGGTCGTCGCTTTTACGAAAGCCGCTTCGTTTGACGAAGCGCTGGAATTCGCCAACAATACCGTTTACGGATTGACCGGCGCCGTCATTTCGCGGAACGGGGCCCATCTGGAAAAGGCCAGACGCGAATTTTTCGTGGGCAACCTGTATTTCAACCGCAAATGTACGGGCGCGCTTGTCGGCACGCATCCGTTCGGCGGATTCAATATGTCGGGAACGGACTCGAAAGCAGGCGGCCGGGATTATTTGCTGCTGTTTACGCAAGCGAAGCTCGTATCGGATCGATTCTAAAATTTTAGACAGTGGCGGCGGTAGTTTTATGGCATGCTTTCGAGTATTGTAAAAAGAAGACCATCTTTTCATTGAACGACCTGCGCGGAAGGGGAGAGGCCATTGTTGGGCTATCAACTTGTGCAAGATCAACGCTTGAAGCTGGCGATCACTCCTGAACTGAAGCAATCCATCCACATTTTATCGCTGCCCGGCGACGAGTTGTTGCAATATTTGCAGGAGCAGGCGACGGAAAACCCCGTTTTGGAGCTTGAAATCCGCAGAGAAACGCCGGTAACCGATGCCAAAATCGGACGCGGGGGAGGTTCGCCTCCAATGGATCCATTCCTGAACGCGGCGTGCAGGCAGGACACGATGGAGGAAAAGCTGCTCAGCCAGCTTCGCCTCCTATCGATTCCTCCCGCCGTATTCAAAGCGGCCGCGTATATGGCGGGCAATCTGAACGATGACGGGTATTTGGACGTACCATTAGCCGAAATAGGAAAGCGTTTAAACGTTGGCGAACCGCTGCTTGAACTCGCGCTGGAGAAGCTGCAATCTTTGGAGCCCGCCGGAATCGCCGGCAGGGATCTGCGGGAATGTTTGAGGCTGCAGATCGTCCGGGACCCGAAGCCTGTTCCTTTTGCGCTGGACGTCGTCGAAGGTTATATGCAGGACGCGGCAAGCGGGAACGTTGGCCGGATCGCCTCCGAACTGCGGATAACGAAAGAGCAGGCGGCGCGTGCCCTGCAATATATCCGGTCTTTAAACCCGCGGCCCGGGACGGCGCTTGGGGTCTTCGAGCCGCAGTTTATCGTCCCCGACGCCGTGGTCGAGCGCCATGCGGAAGGCTTTACGGTTTCGCTTCATCGCTCGAGCCTCCCTCGTTTGTCCATCAGCGACGAATACCGGTTATGGGCAAAAAAGCATCCTTCCGCGGAAGCGATGTCTTACGTAAACCGCTGCGTCAAGTCGGCGGCGTGGCTCGTACGCTGCGTGGAGATGCGGAAGGCTACCCTGCTTAAAGTGGTGCATGCCATGATGGAGGAGCAGCGGGAATTTGTGAGCGATGGCGTCAAAGGCTTGCGGCCGATGACGTTAAACAAAATATCGCAAAAGCTGAATATGCATGAGTCGACGGTCAGCCGCGCGGTCAACGGCAAATTTGCGCTCACCCCGCACGGCGTGTTCCCGCTCAAATATTTTTTTGCCGCGGGCGTGGCGAGCGGCGATGGAGGATTGGCTTCCTCGCGCATGGTCAAGGCGAGAATCAAAGAGATGATCGATGCCGAAGATAAAAGCCGCCCGTATTCCGATCAGAACATCACCGATCTGCTTGCCCTGGAGGGAATCCGGCTTTCGCGCAGAGCCGTGGCCAAATACCGGGAAGAATTAAGAATCATGTCCTCGTCGGGCCGAAAAAATAAAATATAAGCCATCGGCTGCCCGCGGAAAAACGATTTCCGGGGCAGCCTTTTTGAATGCCTGCGGACAATCGAAAGAGGCCGTCCCCAAAGATTTTAGATCTTGAGGGCGGCCCCATGAAGAACAACCGAGGATTCAAACGTTTTCTGCTTCGAGGCGTGTCGTAGAGGTCGGGTGGCTTTCGCTCGCCCATAAACTGCTCAAGAAAGCGGCGATAGACCCAAATAAAGACATGGCGGTGCCGGGATAACGTTGTGACACCACCATGCCCTTATAATAAACGTAATTTTCACTGAAGTGAGCTGCCTTGCCAAACAAGAAACCTGCTTTTGAGACAGCTCCCTTCGGCGTGGCGAAAACGACAGGTTGCTGCGGGATTTGTTCTGCTGGCTGGTTTTTTGGAAGCGGAGAAAGGCCGCCGTTATTGGCCGGCTGCCCGCTTCTCCGGGCTGTGTTGGGCTGCCGCAACCCAGGCGTTCACGCCTTTTCCCATAAGCTTCAGCGATTCAAGCAAATTATACGCCAGCACAGGCGGGATGGCGTCCCGGTCCAGCATGCCGGCTTCCGCGGCCAGACCGAGGCTGTGGTCGAAGCCGATCGCCTGGAACGCGACTTGGCTGAGGGATTCGCCCGCGGCTGCTTCCGCGCTGCCAAAAAGTTCAAGATGTTGGCCGGGGGGTTGCAGCGAGAAGGCGAGACGAAGGTCGCCGCACAGGTTGGACAGATTCAGCCCGCAATGTTTTACCGCAGAGGAAAGCCGCGCAAACCCTTCGGTGTTTGTTTCGGAGCGTTCGACTTCTGCCGGGAGCTGCGCCCCGAGTTGAGCGAATTGCCGCAAATGGAATAATATTTTGGGTCCGATCAACTCATCATCGCTGCCGATGCGGACTGCGTTTATGCCGGAGGTCAGCCTGAAGTCGGCGGCGGCGATCCGTTCCAGATCCAGCCGAAGCTGCTGCGCGTACTCTTCCATTTGCCGGCCGATCCATGCCGGCGTTCCCGGCTGCCAATGCAGGCGTTCAGGTCCCAATCGGGCATCGATTTCCGCTTTTTTGACCATCAAGCGATGGACCATTTGATCGATGGAAACAATCAATGCTTGGGATAATCGGTGCGAAGCGATCCGGAGAGCCGCCGCGACGACGCCGCTTGTTGTCTGTCCCATATTCACATGCCGGACCGGGTCGATGACGGAATAATTGCCTTTATCTTCAAGGATGAGCTCCAGCGCCCGGTTGGCGATAATTTCATTCAAGTTCATATTCAGGGACTCTCCGGAGATGTCCTGAAGCCAATCCACGATAATCTCCCGTCTATGTTTTCCCTCGATCACTTCCTCCGACGCCCTGATCAGTGCCTTGCCCATTTGGACCGGCAGCTTGCCCGATTCGGCATGGGCCAATGCAGCGGCTTTTTTTACGCAAGCGATCGCACCGATCAGTTCATCGTGAACCGGCATGCCGCCATGATGCGGAAGTTTCTCGGAGGCACGCAGGGTCCGTATTCCGTAATACGCATGGGAGGGCAGCACACGGGCTCCCAATCCGTCTTGTTCGATTCTGATCATAGGTTTGGCTTCCCCTTTCGTTATGAACAAATCAGTCGTAATTGCTGTCATTATGTTAATAAGCAAAATCCGTTCCAAAACAAAGGGGGATCAATACTATTTTTTGCAAATTTTGATCGTTGGTCTCCATTGCGGAATGTTATGATGGAACCACTGGTTCAACATCCGCTGACATTGCGAACCGATAGGTGCGCGGCAATGCAAACGGCAGGACGGCTGAGACGAACTACAGGAAAGGGGGGCACGAAATGAAATATATAAAAGCAAACGGCATCGAAGACAACGAGCTTTATTATTTCGAAATCGATGAACGCGGGGCTGCATATCGGCAGGTTTCCTTTGCGGAAGGCCGGTGCCGCGTATCCATCGCGCCGGATTTTCAGCTGTGCGAAACGGAAGTAGAGATCTTCGACGGGGACGAAGAAATCACCCCCGAGGCGTTCGAGGAAGTTTGGCATACGGCGGTAGAGCCTTACAAAAACGCATGGGAAGAAACGAAACGGCAATATCGGCCGGGCACAACCGTCACCGGGACGATCCAAATGTTTTATCCGCAAGGGGTCATCATCCGGTTGGTCGGGGAGTCTTACGCCGTTGCAAACGATCCGGTGCTGCGAATGCATACGCCTCCGGCGTGGATGTATCCGGGCTACCAGGTTGAGGGGACGGTCGGCGGTGCCGATGAAAGCAACTTTTGGATCAAGCTGGAAAGCTGCAGGGTAACGGGGAAAAGAACCGATTCATAATTCACGCGGAGCCGCGGGCTAAGTTCTCACACGCAATTGCCGGCTGCCGTGAAGGCGTTTGGCGTTATGCAGTGTGGCGTTGGTTGGAACAAGGCCCGTTTTTTACCGGAAGCAGATCGTATTGGCGTCCCTGCGGAAACGATTGAAGGCCTGACCTGGATGACCGAAGCCGAACGCATCGACCATTGGATTTAAAAAAAGTCCCTGTCAGCAAATTGCTGAAGGGACAGCGGCTTTGAATTTATCGGATGTTTTATCCAAGCAAAAGGTTTGTTCGGCTAAAGCTCCCGTATCTTATTTGATGGTAATCTTAAATGAATGATCGGCCGAGTCAATCGCCATACCTGCTCCCAATCCTTTGACGATGACTTGCAATGGCACGTAGGTAACACCGTTTATGATTTTGGGTGCGGCGCTGGCCGTTTCGGATGTTCCGTTATAAAATACGATGTTGCTGCCGACGGTCAACGTCACTTTATAGGAGCCTTTTGTTACGCCAATCGTTCCGGTGCTTTGATCATAACTCAAGCCGGCTCCCAACGCTTGCACGAGGTCCCGAAGAGGGACGAGGTTCGTATTTTCATAGATTAACGGCGCGTTCGCAAACTCGACTCTGTTCCCGTTTACGAAAACCTTGATCGACGATTTCTGGTAAGACGGTTTCGGTGCAGGTTTGGGCTGGGATGTTTGCGAATTCGAACGGCTCGATTTGGAGGAAGAACCACTCGAGGATTTTTTTGAACCGGATGACGAGTGTCCGCCGTTATGGTAATGGTACTCGCCATATTCCAGTCCCCATCTGGAACAGTTTGTCCAGCAGGTATGGCCGCCGTTCGCATCGGTTCTGCCCGGATGTGCAGTTGCGACGGTGCTCGAAAACAGAAATAGTAATGCAAAAGAACTAGTGAGCAATCTTTTTTTCATGTACACATACTCCCTGTTGGTATAATATACCTATAATATAACATAGACGAGCGTAATAAGGGAATATTTTGATATAATGCTAGAAATGATGCATTCAACCCATGGATAACCTTTATTGCGAGACTCGAGGCATCCTTTGCTTCTTTCCGCTTGATATTTCCTCGTTCACAAAATCCAATCGTTCGGAGGTTCTATTCATGAGAGAATTGGAAGTATTTCGATAAGTCCGCGGCCCGCCTTCATAATGGAATCGCTTTTTTGAGGATGAATGAATAACTGTAATTGAAGGTGAGGCCAAACCATGGAGAAAATAACGATACGGAAAATGACAAAAGAGGACTGCGGGCAGCGAATCGACATCGACGATCGGTTTGTCGTGGATTCGGTTTTGCTTCTGTCGCTGGAGGACAACCAAATTAAATACGCGGTCAAATCCGTGACCCCCTATGAAAAAAGCTACGAAGATGAAACGTTTGAGGAAGCGGACGACACGGACTGCTCCATGTATATCGATCAGCCGGACCGGGCCGTATTTTTGGCTTTTGCGGGCAAACGCATTGCAGGGCAGGTTATCGTGAAGCGCAATTGGAACGAATATGCCTGCATCGAAGACATCAAAGTGGACCGCAGGTTCAGGCGGCGCGGCATCGGAAGGAAACTGGTGGAACAAGTCAAACGTTGGGCGAAAGAAAACGGAATGCCGGGCATCATGCTGGAAACGCAGCATAATAACGTGAGGGCGTGCAAATTTTACGAGAGCTGCGGTTTTGAAATCGGCGGATTCGACTTGAACATATATAAGGGAATAAACAGGCAGACGGATGAGATCGCCGTTTATTGGTATTACACGTTTTGAGTGAAAGCTTTTGCAGACATCCCGTGGCGGATGTCTTTTTCAGCATGTGAACAACGGGACTCATCCAATTTTTGCTTATGCACAGGTTGTTTGGGAAATAAACGGAGAAAAACAGGGGCGTTCATGGGTGCGTATAGTCCGGGAAAGTAATGCTGATGATGAATAAAGAACGTTGGTGGCTGGCGGGCTGTATCACCGGTATGCAGAGCCGTTGAAGGTCGGAGCCATCGTCGTTTCAGGGAATGATGACAATCGGATGAAAGAAGGAAGGGTTATATATGAACAACCTGACGAAAATGAAAATTTTGAAGCCTGCGCATGAAGTGTTTGAAGCCTTCGTCGACCCCGCAAAAATCGGAAATTTTTGGTTCTCGTCCAGCTCCGAAAGATGGGAGCAAGGAAAGACGGTTATATTGAAATACGATGAATACGCTGCGGAAGGCGCAATTCAAATTTTGGACATGGAAGCGGACAAAAAAATCGTTTTCCGGTGGGGGGACGGCGAGGAAGGAAATGTCGTTACGATGACGCTGACGGAAATGGATCATGGCGGCACGATTGTTGAAGTTAACGAAGAAGGTTTTAACGGGCACGACGAAAATCTGCTAAGCCAAATGTTAGGCAACAAGGAAGGCTGGGTTTATATGTTAACCTGTTTAAAGGGTTACCTTGAATTTGGCGTCAATGAATTGAGGGCCGGATTGGTCCTCGGTTGACGTCATCAGGAGTCGTTAAGAGGCGACAAACACCGGTACGGACAATAACCCATGTCCTGAGGACATGGGTTTCATTTTCTTCAAGGGATCCAGGTTTTGGAAAATCGGAATCAAGAAAAAATTCCCGTGAAAAAAAAGATGACGCCAAATACAATCGCGATGACTCCGCCTATTTTCGTGAGAGCGATATAAGTGTCGCTTGGCTCGGAATCGCCGTCGACCTTCCAACTTTCTTTCAAATACCACGCAAAATTGGGATTGATGACATTGATCAAACCAATCGCGATACATATAATACCAGCGAACATGAGCATTGCGATTCAACTCCTTTGCAGAACAATACGCAAAATTTGGAAATTTGTTTCATGCTGCGGCGAATCGGGAGGGAGCCTATGAATAAAAGGAGCTGCAAGGCAATGAAAAGGGCAATGAAAAAGACAGGTTTGCTTTTTTTAGCATGTTTACTTATAAACATTTTTCTTGCCGCAGCAGTGGATGTATTGACGTTTACATATCGGCCCGGACATGGGATATCCGGGAACGGGAACCCTGGGGTAATCGTGCTGATCGTGGGTGGATTATGCTTGCTTCTATTGATGTTCCATACAACCGTTCTAACCAGAGCTTTCTATAAAAAGCATCCGGAAAAATTATTAAACAAAGTTTATCCTTTGCTGGCCGTCTGCATGATCGTTATCATGGTTGCTCTGGAGGTTGGCAAGATCCATTCCCTTCGGAAAACGCTGAACGGTTTCACCCGTCATGAACCATCGGTCGTGTACCGTTTTGGCTGGGTTAACCAGTACACCAACAGTTTGTTCTTTAACGTGTATCTGATTGCGATCGGGGTGTCTCTCGCCTTTATTTTGGGGTGGATTCTAGTCAAAATGAAGGTCGGGAATAAGAAATAAAAAAACAAGCCGAATGGTGGGGGTTCATATCCGGTTATATTGTCATGCTCAAAGCGGCATAGAAATTGCGATTTGATTTTTATATAGTATACTTAGTATATCAATATTATGATGTAAGGGTGAATGAAATGGAGCTGCATCTATACGAGCAAATATATCTTTACATAATCCAAGAAATTAAGGAAGGCCGGTTGAAAGCGGGGGATCGCTTGTCCTCGGAAAAAGAATTAGCCGAACAATTTGGGGTCAGCCGCATTACCTCTAAAAAAGCTTTGGAGAAACTGGCCGATTCAGGAGTGATCATACGAATTCAAGGCAAAGGTTCATTCGTAGCGGATCATCTGACGGCGGGGCAAGGGCCCAAGAGTATAACGCCGCCTCTGGTTGCTGACGATGAGAAGCGGCTTCTCGGGTTCATCACACCGAATTTTTCCGATGAGTTCGGCCTTAAGCTGCTGAGATCGATGGAAAAGCAAAGCGCCGAGCATCATTATCAGCTGATCATCAAACGTACATTCGGGGACCGTGAGGAAGAAATACGCGCCATCCAACTTTTCATTAGCCTGGGCGTCAAGGGATTACTCATGACACCTATTCATGGCGAACATTATAATTCAGAATTGCTTCGACTCGTATTTGATCAATTTCCAATCGTTTTAGTCGATCGATATTTGAAAGGAATTCCCGTTTGTTCGGTGTATACCGATAATAAAAAAGCATCGATGGATCTCACGCTCCATTTAATCCATAAAGGCCATAAAAAAATAGCGTTTTTATCCCCTCCGGAGGAGAACACTTCAACGTTGGAGGAGAGACTGCTCGGATATACGTTAGCTTTCACCCAAGAAGGAATGAAATTGAACAAAGATTATTTAATAACAAACTTAAGAGGAACTCTTCCCGAAAACATGGACGGGGAGGCCAAGGAAAAAGATAAAGAGACGCTTAGAGTTTTTTTGGAGCAGCACCCCAACGTGAAGGCGTTTGTCGTTTCGGAGTTTTTAATCGCCACGATGCTGGCTAATGTAATTCATTCGATGGGGAAATCATTGGAGGAATTCGAGATTGTTTGCTTCGACTCGATGGATGATTATCTGGGACAAACCCCATTCACCCACATTGAACAAGATGAGAAGCAGATGGGAGAAGCGGCGGTGAATATGCTGGTCTCCCAGATTCTTGGAACATCGGTTCCTGAACGGACGATTGTTGATCACCGGATGATCGTTAAGAAATGACGCTATGAACTGATCGGCTCACCAATAAGAATGCTTCATGACGGAAAGCTCCGGAAAGTCCATTGGACTTTTCGGGGCTTCTTTTTTACAAGGAAATGATGGCAGTTTTAGTATAATATCGCAATTTAATAATTGACATGACATACTAAGTATAATAACATACCGAATATAACCTCATCGTTGGCGCTGCTTAGAATATCATTTCCGATTATTCATAGGTTCATATGATTTCTTTTGGAGTGTATGAGCTTAACAGGAGGTGGCCGGGGGCATAAAGGAGTTGAATCACCAACAAAACCTAATTTTAAGGGGGATTTATGAATGGGGAAATCTAAAAGACGCGTTTTTCCGATTCTGGTGCTTTTGACTGTTTTGATCATTGTAACCGCTTGCTCAAAGAATGCAGGCTCGGGCGATCAACCGGGTGTTACGACCGTTACGATGTGGCATGGCCTTACCTCCATCGATCTGGAGAATATGAATAAAGTGGTGAAAGCCTTCGAGGAAAAGAATCCTACGATCAAAATGCATTTGGTTTACACGGAGTCCAGCGAAGGATCGGACCAGAAGCTGCTAACGGCGGTTGCCGGCGGCAATCCTCCCGACGTTGCGCTTCTCGACCGGTTTAAAGTCGGCACTTGGGCGGCGCAGGGGTCGTTGACCGATCTGACTTCGATGGCTGAGGCATCCGGAATCCGCAAAGAACTGTATTACCCGTTTGCTTGGGACGAGTCCAGTTACAAAGGAAAGCTTTATGCCATTCCGATGGATACCGACGCCCGTCTGCTGTTTTACAATAAAGATCATTTTAAGGAAGTGGGATTGGATCCCGAAAAGCCGCCAAAAACGATTGCTGAGCTCGAAGCGGCCGCGGAAAAGCTGACGATTAAGGAGGGGAAACGGTTCAAACGGATCGGTTTTATCCCTTGGTATTCGCAAGGTTGGCTGTATACCTGGGGCTGGGCCTTCGGAGGGGAATTCCAGGATCCCGCAACCGGCAAAATTACGGCCAACGATCCCAAAGTCGTGGAAGCGCTTCAGTGGATGACCGACTTTGGCAAAAAATATAACGTCGAAGATATTGCAGGATTTACAAGCGCGGCCGGTTCGGAAGAAATGGATCCGTTCATTTCCGGACAGATCAGCATGAAAGTGAGCGGAAACTTTACCGTGCCGGGCATCAAAAAATTCAATCCGAATCTGAATTACGGCGTTGCCCCCATACCGACGCCGACAGGAACGAACTTTACGACATGGTCGGGAGGCGGCTCCGCGATTATCCCTAAAGGCGCCAAAAACGTCGATGCTGCATGGAAGTTCCTCGAGTTTTTGGGGAAAGAAGAAGGACAAGCATTGGTGAATGCAAATTCGGGATTCTCCGTGATCG
The DNA here is from genome assembly GCF_009870825.1 of Paenibacillus sp. USDA918EY. GTDB lineage: Bacteria > Bacillota > Bacilli > Paenibacillales > Paenibacillaceae > Paenibacillus_AQ > Paenibacillus_AQ albilobatus. Next base: position 55,656 of record NZ_WTWY01000015.1, read on the forward strand.
ATTCGGTGAATGCGAAATTCGGATACAAAGACGATCCGATCATGAAGGAATTCGTTAATATTTTGCCTCACTCGCATAACCGCCCGGTTATTCCTGAAGGGCAGCTGCTGTGGAACGAACTGGCTTCCGCAACGGAAAAGGCTACCCGCGGCAACGGCACGCCAAAAGAAAATTTGGACCGCGTAACCGAGACCGTCAATAAAGCGTTGGAAAAATACAATCAATAACATCTCCGGCAGGCGGGAGGGGGTTCCTTCCTTGTCTGCCGATGCATAATAACCGGAAGGGGAATGGATATGGCAAAACTGGCCGGTGCAGCTCGTGTAAAAACATTTCCGGCAGCGGGAAAACAACGATCGTTCCGCCGAAACGTAACGGGGTGGCTGTTTGCTTCCCCATGGATCCTGGGACTGCTATGCTTTTATGCAATTCCGATGTTGACGTCGATCTACTTCAGTTTTACGACTTACAGCATTCTTCAGCCCGGCGAATTCGTTGGATTGAATAATTATAGGGAACTGTTCCATGATCCTTTGTTCTGGAAATCCATATACAATACGATTTATTTCACGGTATTTTTTGTTCCGTTAAGTATTTTTATCGGTGTGGCGCTTGCCATGATGTTGAATATGAAAGTCAAAGGCTTGGCTGTATTCAGAACGATCTTTTTCTTGCCCACCCTTGTCCCGCAAGTGGCTTTGGCGGTTTTATGGATGTGGCTGCTGCATCCCAACTTCGGTTTGGTGAATGGAATGTTGGCAAGCATCGGCATTGACGGGCCCCCTTGGCTTAGCGGCGAGGCATGGTCCAAACCTTCCCTGATCCTGATGTCGCTTTGGGGTATTGGACAAGCCGTCGTAATCTACCTTGCGGGGTTAGGGGACATCCCTGAAGATTATTACGAAGCCGCTGAGATTGACGGTGCCAGCTGGTTCCAAAAAACGAAAGCGGTAACGTTGCCCTTGCTCACGCCGGTCATATTCTATAACTTGGTCATGGGAATGATCGGTGCCTTTCAACAATTCACGCTTCCTTATACGCTGACGAAGGGGCAAGGAACTCCTGCAAATTCCATGACTTTTTACGTCATGTATTTATACGAAAACGGATTCAGATATTTCAAAATGGGATATGCGTCGGCCATGGCCTGGATCTTGTTTATTATCGTGATGGCATTAACCGCAGTCGTTTTCATGACGTCGAAACGCTGGGTGCATTATCAAGGGAAATAAGGAGGAAGCCGGATGAATCCTACCGCGATCAAAAGAATCAACCGCACGTTAGCATACCTTTGTCTCATTATCGCTTCGGCATTTTTCATTCTGCCGTTTGTTTGGCTCATTTCGACCTCTCTGAAACCACTCACGCAAATATTTACGTTTCCTCCGCAATGGATTCCGCATCCTTTTATGTGGAGCAATTATGCCCGTGCCGTCGAGTATATTCCTTTCTGGACCTATTTGAAAAATACTGCGATCATTACGATTTTCAGCACGCTTGGTGTGATCGTGTCCTGTCCTTTGGTGGCATACAGTTTTGCCAAGCTGGAGTGGCGCGGGCGGGGGTTGCTTTTTTTCATTACCCTCGCTGTCATGATGATTCCCGGTCAAGTTACGATGATTCCTCTTTTCCTATTGTTTACCAAGCTGGGGTGGGTTGGCACGCCGCTTCCGCTTATTGTTCCGCAATTTTTGGGAGTGCCCATTTACATTTTTCTGACGCGGCAGTTTTTCCTCGGTCTGCCTGACGCCCTGCGCGAAGCCGCCCGATTAGACGGCGCCAGCGAGTTTCGCATCTATTTGCAGATCATGTTTCCGCTTGCCAAATCGGCGATCCTAGCCGTCGCATTGTTTCAATTTATGGCTAGCTGGACTGATTTCATGGGGCCGTTGCTCTATTTAACGAACGAACCTTCTTACACCGTCTCGCTCGGATTGCAGCAATTTCAAAGCCAAAAAGGCTCCGAATGGGGCTTGTTGATGGCCGTGTCCACCTTGATGACATTGCCGATCATCATTCTGTTCTTTTTTCTTCAGAAAACGTTTATTAGCGGTATAACGTTTAGCGGTATAAAAGGATAAGGGACGATATCGAACGATCCTTTGGCCGGGCACACCGATAACAAATCTCCCGAAGCCGTGATACAAGCCTTGTCAAAGGATATTTCAGAGGCATACATTGTTTTGACGAGGGTCGGCTTGCGTTCCTGTGAAGGGGGAAGATCGGTTGGAAATGAGCAAAACAGCAGGGTGTCTAAACCAAACGGATGTCGGAAACGGAAAGAATGCAGCGTTCGAATGAAGTACGCTAAGTTTGCCAAATCTGCCATTGCAGTTCATTTGAATACAGGCAACATATTATTTCAAAAACATCCCTTCAAGAAATTGCCTCCCGCCAGCATGACAAAAATGATGACGTTGCTTCTAGCCATGGAAATGCTGCAGCAGGGAAAAATAAAAACGAGCGATCTTGTAAAGGTATCCAAACACGCCGCATCAACGGAAGGTTCAAGTCTTTTCTTAAAACCGGGGGAGGTCATGCCGCTCCGGAACCTGCTCAAGGGGATTGTTCTTGTCTCGGGCAACGATGCGACGGTTGCGTTGGCTGAACATATGGCCGGCACCGAAGCCAACTTTGTCAAGCTGATGAACAACAAAGCGAAAACGCTTGGCTTGGTGAACACCCATTTTGTAAATGTGCACGGATTGGATCATAAAGATCATTTTTCCTGTGCCTATGACATGTTTATCATCGCTAAATCGCTACTAAGGCATCAAAGGATTTTAAAGTTAACTTCTTTGAAATATGCAACCATACCTAGGAATAGCCAAACGCGAATGATGCTGAAAAATACGAACACATTGCTTGGTAAATACCGGGGCGTGGATGGATTAAAGACTGGAACTACGGATAAAGCCAAGTATTGTCTTACCGCTACGGCCAAAAAACAAGGAACCCGGGTCGTTGCGGTCGTCATGGGCGAACCTACGGTTCGGAAGAGAGACAAGGAAATGGCCGGACTGCTGGATCTTTCTTTACAGCGTCGTTTCGTTGATCGCCAAATGACCCGGAGACACTCTCGCGGGAAGTCGTTTTTCGCATAGATTGTTCGTCCGCAAAAGATGCGTTCGAAACAAAAGCATGGGGCAGCGCATGGGACAGCGGTCCCATGCTTTTTCGTTTGGATGATGCCGTATAATGGCCCAGGTTTCACGCCAACATTATTGTGGATGTCCCATACTCGCAATCGTAGCAGTAGATAAGGTAATATATAAGACGTGAGGGGCCGGATTACATATTTTTCCGGAAAGAAAAAACGCGGGCATTAAAATTGGCGGGTTCGACCATAAATTATAGAAAGTGATAAACATGGACAACGTTGAGGTTGCTGTCTATTGTGAGACGTTTGAAAGGGAGGGGAGACTTCATGGCCGACATCTTTAACGTACTTAAACATTATGATGGTATAGAACCCACTGAGGTTGTACCTCGTCAGGGAGGCTGGGCCGCGCTCGCTTACAAAATATCCGCGGGCAACCGCAGCTATTTTTTGAAAATGTATGAAAAAAGAAGAACGTCGACGCCCAAATGGACGGCCTTAATCGATGAATATGCGCCTATTCTCGGATGGCTTACGCAAAACAGCCTTTTACAAGGCAAAATACCCGTGCCCTTGTTAACGGCTTCCGGAAAATACAAGTGCGAAGACGATGAAGGGATCTACATGCTTTATGATTTTATCGACGGAGAAACGGTCGGGGATAAAAAGTTGACCGCAGCGCAAACGTTCCAGTTTTCTGAAATCATTACGGAGCTTCATTCCTACGGAGACGAAATCCCCGTGAATACGGAAAAAATCAAGGAGCATTTTGACGTTCCGTTTTTGCGCCAGTTGAAGGGCGTCACGAGCCAAACATCCGGCACAATGCCGGCTGACGTCAAAGCAGTGGTCGAACCTCGCTTGAAACAGATCTTTAGCCTGGTCGAACGCGTCGAAAGGTTATCGAAATCCTTAAAAAGCGAACAGCTCAAAATGGTTTTATGCCACACCGATCTGCATCCCTGGAATTTAATGCAAGCCGGTCGGCAGCTGATGTTGATCGACTGGGAAGGATTGCGATTGGCGCCGGCCGAATCCGACTTGATGTTTTTGATCGATGAGCCGTATTATCCCGAATTTATTGAGATTTATCGAAAAAAACATAAAGACTTCGAAATTCATCCCGATGCGCTTCGGTTTTACAAAGATCGTCGCAAGCTGGAGGACATTTGGGAATTTATCGAGCAGCTTCTGTTCGATGGACAGACGGAAACGGAAAGAGCGCATACGATGGAGAACTTGGCGAAAGAACTGGAAGAAATCGACGAAGGCATATATTAGGCCGCTTGGTTCGAACGAGCCAAAGTTTCGTTGTGCATGATATGAATAGCAGCCGTTTTTATAAGGATGGATCTAGATTTACAATTCTGTATACGATATCCCGAATTCAAACAAAAGCATGGAACCTAGGTCCCATGCTTTTTCCATTTCTTATATAAAAATCAGTATGCCTGCTCCATTTCCACATCGACGTGCGCGGTAATCTCCTCGTCCAGATCGAGCGTAATCTGTTCGCGGTATGCGCGAATGTTGTATTCGCTGTACAAATAACGCATAATCGCTTCGATCATGTTCGATTCCACCAGATATTGGCTTCGCCCTTCGGCCCATACCTCCGCGGAATAACCGGTATCCTCGTCCCAAAACAGCTCGACTTGAACGTCCTGGGGACGGATTTGCTTGCGTTCGGCGATGTGAAGGCATATCGCATTGACGATTTCATCCATCGTGAGAACCATCATGGCTTAATACCGTCCGTTGCGCGTATCCGGTTTGCGCCGGTTTTTAAAGGCTCTCACCGCTGCGACGACAAGGGCGATGACGACATAAATCGCAAGCAGGTTGATAAGAAGGCCGAGAATATCCCCGAAGAAGCCCATATTGCCGAACAATCCGCCAAACAGCATGCCGGCAAGACCGCCGATCATCAGCCCTTTAAAAAAGCCTCCGCCGCTGAAAAATCCGCGCTTGGCAGGAGCGTTTGTCGTGGAATTGCTGGTATTCGTGGATTTTTTGTAGTTATCCGTAGTCGTCGATTTTTTCGGCGTGTTGGTAAACCCTTTCGTTCCGGATCTGAATCCGCCGCCACCGCCACGGCGCGCATCCGCGTTGTCCGCAGGAACCGTGATGGCGAAGAAAAACGTAAACGCCATGACGATCATGACCCATTTTTTGAGCGATTTGTTCATCATGAAGTCAAATACCTCCCGAATATTTTGCTGGCATGAAAGCTGCCTACCATGCTTTACGTGCTTAGTATCTTAAAGTTTCATTTTTTGATAAAAAAATATACAACTATTTAAATTTTTGAATTCAGTTCACCGTTTGGGCCGACGTTTCCTTGATCTGCTGTTCCCTCAACATGACCAGCACCCATTCGCACCAATCTTTCCCTGCCGTCGCATTAAATATGCCCTTTTTGATGAGAATGTAGTCGTAAAATTCGCGATTGCCGAACGTGCGCTTTTCTTCAGGGATACTTGTCAGCATCTTGTTGAAGAAGTCGAGCCTGCGGGTAAAATAAGTTTTTCTCGTTTCCACGATTTCGATGGCGTTGTCGCGGTCGGTCAGCCACATGCAGAACGTTTTCATCGAAAGCTCATCCCTCGTGACGGGATCCGGAAGGGGCATGTACATCCATTCCTTCAGTTTTCGTATGCCGCTGTCGGTGATCGAATAGATTTTTTTATCGGGTTTTTCCGATTGCTTGACCCAATGCGAGGTTAGAAGCTCCTTTTCCTCCATTTGCGCAAGCAGAGGATAAATTTGACTGTGCTTAGCCTGCCAAAACGGCTGGATTTTTAACATGACGTCATAACCCGAGGAAGGTTCCCGCGCCAAAAAAGCCAGTAATCCGTAGGATAACGTGTTCATTTGCAATGTCTCCCATACGTGATATGTTCTTTCATCAAAAAGTGTACACTTAAACTGTATGGTTTTCAACCGGAGCGGGCAAACAAAAACACGGATACAGGTATCCGTGTTTGACAATTTTATGAATAAGCTTGGGTTATTTGGACTGGGCTTGTTCGTATCCGTTGATGATCAGGTCGAGCGCGCCGGTGTTCGGATCGATGATCATGCCGTGAACCGGAACGCCGGACGGCAGGAGCGGGTGGTTTTTGATCAGGCCGACCGTACCGGTGACCCCTGCTTTGATGTCTTTGAAACCGCGCAGCCAGCTGTTCAGATCGATCCCGGAATGTTCGAGCGTCGACAGGACTTCCTCCGATATGCCGCGATTCCGGATTTCCTGAATCATATGTTCGCCGTCGAGCGCCGCCATGCCGCAATCCAGATGTCCGACCACGATGACTTCGTCCGCTTTTAGCTCATAAAGGGCGACAAGAATGCTGCGCATGACGCTGCCGAACGGATGCGAAACGATGCCCCCGGCGATTTTGATGATTTTGACGTCGCCGTTTTTCAGGTTCATCGCTTTGGGCAGAAGCTCGACGAGGCGGGTATCCATGCAGGTGATGATAACCATCTTTTTGTCCGGAAACTTGCCCGTCAAATATTTTTCGTATTCCTTTTCTTCAACGAATTGCCGGTTATACTCCATAATTTCGGATATTTGGCTCATGATGCAACACAACCTTTCGTTTGATTTAAAATGAGTCCCCACGCTTGTCCAGCAGCCGGATGTTTTGGCCGTACAGCTGACCGTCCCCCGTGAGCCGGAAGGAAGGGTACGTTTCCTCGGAGTCGAGGTACAAATGTTCTTCGAAATATACCGCGTGGTCCCGTTTGACGACGACAGGGATGTCCGCGTTATGTATTTCAAGATCGTCTTTATCCCTTTCGGGCAAAATCCACAAAGCGGGGACGCCGTTCACTCCGCAGCCGCAGCCTTCCGAGTCGAAAACGAGCCTGACGGGGGAAGACCGGCTGCCGATCCGTCCGCGCAAAAAGCGCAGCGCGCGTTCCGTAATCCGGATATCCATGCGATATCGCCTCCTTCGCATCACCGTATCCGGCTTCGTCAGCGAACCTTCGTATTAAATATTGATTATACTTTCCGCAAAAAGTATCATCAAGAGGTAAGGCAAAAATACGTGGCGAGGTGAAACTTGAAATGAATAACGATGTCAAAGCAAAATGGGAAGCCTTTACGGAACTTGTCCGCAAAATTACCGCATACAATGAAGCGATCTCGCTCATGCATTGGGACCTGCGCACAGGCGCGCCGCGAAAAGGCGTGGAGCTTCGTTCCGGCGTGATCGGCACCTTGTCCGCCGAGCAGTTCAAGCTGCGCGTGTCCGACGAAATGGGAGAGTACATAGACTATTTCACCCGGCCGGAAGTCGACGGCCAGCTTGATGATACGGCCCGCCGCATCGTGAAGGAATGCAAAAAGGACTACGACGAGAACAAACGGATCCCCGCGAAAAAAATCGAGGAGTTTTCCGTGTTATCCGCGCATACGCAAACGATTTGGGAGGAAGCGAAAGCAAACAACGATTTTGCTTCGTTCGAGCCGAACCTGGTCAAAATCGTCGACTTGCTGAAGGAGTTCATCGGCTATTGGGGCGTCAAGGGCACGACGTACGACACGCTTCTCGATAAATACGAGCCGGAGTTGACCGTCGCCAAGCTGGATGAAGTTTTCGGGCGGCTGCGCGAACGTCTCGTGCCGCTTGTGGCGGCGATCCAAGCATCCCCGAACAAGCCGGACACGACGTTCCTGGATCAAATTTTCGAACAGGAGCAGCAGGAAAAAATGGGGCTCTTCATCCTCGGGCAAATGGGTTACGATTTTGACGCCGGACGTCTTGATGAAAGCGTTCACCCGTTTGCCATCGGACTGAACTCCGGTGACGTGCGGATTACGACCCATTATTTGCAGGATGACGTGACCAGCGCGCTGTTCAGCTCCCTGCATGAAGGCGGACACGCCTTGTATGAGCAAAACATCAGCAAGGATCTTGCCGGTACGCCGCTCGCTACAGGCACGTCGATGGGCATCCACGAATCCCAGTCCCGGTTGTGGGAAAACATCATCGGCCGCAGCCGCGCGTTCTGGGAGCGTTATTACCCGGATCTGCAAAAGCATTTCCCGCAGCAGCTTCAGGACGTGTCGCTCGACGACTTCTACCGTGCGGTGAACCGCGTGGAAAATTCCCTGATTCGGATCGAATCGGACGAACTGACGTACAACCTGCACATCATTATCCGGTACGAAATCGAAAAAATGATCTTTAACGAAGGCCTTGAAGTGAAGGATTTGCCGAAGGTATGGAACGAAAAATACCGGCAGTACCTTGGCATCACGCCTCCGAACGACAGCCTCGGCGTCTTGCAGGACGTTCACTGGTCCGGCGGCGATTTCGGCTATTTCGCATCCTACTCGCTCGGCAACATGTATGCCGCCCAAATCATGAATACGATGAAAAAAGAACTGCCGGAGCTCGACCAATACATCCGCGAAGGCAACCTGATTCCGATCAAGGAATGGTTGACCGAAAAAATTTACCGCTTCGGCAAAAGCCGCACGCCTGCGGAAATCATCATGCAGGTTACCGGCGAAGAACTGAACCCGGATTATCTGGCCGACTACTTGGAAGAAAAGTACAAGGAAATCTATAAGCTGTAAAGTTTTGAAAAATGAAATAGGCAAACGATTCTGGCCCTGAAGCCGATGTCCGCGACGTTATGCTGCGGATTCGAGCTCGGGGCTTTTTTATTGTAAGCCGTCTTTCCATCCGGCATCGCCCCTTCATTTTAAGGCTTGTGCCATGGATTCTTCACCCCGGTGTATAACCCTTTGCTGGGCTCATGCATATGATGGCAGTAGGCTCATGAAGAGGATGGAGGAAGGCGCATGATAAAGAACAAACGCGGAATGTGGATCGGACTTTTCTCCCTAGTCCTGTGCGGAATGTTGTTTTCGGGCTGCTCGGGCAGCAAAACCGCTGAAAAGGTTAAGGTGGGGGAAGTCACGAGATCCGTTTTCTACGCCCCTGAATATGTGGCGCTGGAAAAAGGATTTTTTAAGGAAGAAGGGCTGGATGTCGAACTGCAGACGATTCCGGGCGGCGACAAAACGATGACGGCGTTGTTGTCGGGGGCGATCGACGTCGCTTTGGTCGGCTCGGAAACGTCGATTTACGTGTATCAGCAGGGATCGGACGATCCGGTCATCAATTTCGGCCAAGTGACGCAGACGGACGGGACGTTTTTGATGGCGAGGAAGGCGGAAGGGAAGCTTGATTGGAACGAAGTAAAAGGAAGCAATTTCCTTGGCCAACGCAAAGGCGGCATGCCGCAAATGGCGGGCGAATTCACGTTGAGAAAGCATAACATCGACCCGCAAAAGGATTTGAACCTGATCCAAAACATCGATTTTGCCAACATCGCGTCGGCGTATTTATCCGGAACGGGAGATTACGTGCAGCTGTTCGAGCCGCAGGCGTCGATTTTCGAAAAGGAAGGCAAAGGGCGTGTCGTGGCATCCTTCGGCGAAGAAAGCGGCCACCTGCCATATACGGTGTTTATGTCGAAACGGAGTTATATCAAAAAACACGGCGATACGGTGCAGAAATTCACGAACGCGCTGCAAAAAGCGCAAAACTGGGTGCAGCAGCATAGTCCCGAAGAGATCGCCGACGCGGTTATGCCTTATTTTAAGGACGCGGATAAGGAAATCATTACATCCGCCGTCAAACGCTATAAAGATCAGGGGACGTACGCAACGGATCCGATCGTGGACGACGCGGAATGGAATAACCTGCTGGATGTGATGAGCCAGGCGGGAGAGCTGAAGGAGAAAGTGCCGGCAAAAGCGATCGTCGACAACAGCTTTGCCGAAAAAGCCAAATCTTCCGTCAAATAGCATTCCAGCGCCGAAAGGAGAGTGGAAGCATGGAGCCGGTAGTCGATTTGCAGCATATTACGCACGTATACGTCAGTGACCGCGAAGCATCGCTGGCCCTGGACGGTTTGGATTTGAAGGTATACCCGGGGGAGTTCGTAAGTCTTGTCGGACCTAGCGGGTGCGGCAAGACGACGCTGCTCTCGATCATCGCCGGGCTGATGAAGCCCACGAAAGGCGAGGCGTTCGTTTACGGACGCAAAGTGGAAGGACCTACGGCCGAGGTTGGATATATGCTGCAGCAGGATTATCTTTTCCCTTGGCGCACCATATTCGAAAATGCCTCGATCGGTCTGGAGCTAACGGGGAGGCTGGATCAGGAGCATCTGGCGCGAACCACGGCTCTTCTCGAAGAAATGGGGCTTGAGGAAGCCCGCAATTTATACCCGCAGCAGCTGTCCGGCGGGATGAGGCAGCGCGTGGCGCTTGTGCGAACCTTGACGACCGATCCGGGCATCCTGCTGCTGGATGAACCTTTTTCGGCCTTGGATTACCAAACGAAGCTGCAGCTTGAAGACCTCATCGCGGGGACGCTCCGTGAAAAAAACAAAACGGCGATTCTGGTCACGCATGATTTGTCCGAGGCGGCGGCGGTCAGCGATCGGGTCATCGTGCTGGGCAGCCGGCCGGGAAGGATCCTGAAATCGTTTGAAGTCCCGGAGCATATCCGGAGCGCCAGACCGCTGCTTGCCAGGGAGCAACAGGGCTTCAACGAGCTGTTTCATGAAATTTGGCGCGAAATGGAGAGCGCCGGGAATAAGGAGTGAGGGGAAATGTCATTGTTGGACAGCCGGATTACCGTAAGTACGCCCGCTCATCCGGACGACGGCATACAAGAGCTGCATCAGGCGCATCTCAAACGTCAAAAGAGACAGCGATTCCAGGTGCTTTCGGTTCAGCTGGCGATTCTGCTGTTGTTTTTTGCGTTATGGGAAACGGCCGGCCGGCTGAAATGGATCGACGTGCTGCTGTTCAGCTACCCGTCGAAGGTGTTCGCGCAGATCGGAAAGGATATCGCCAGCGGCGAACTTTGGGGCCATTTGGGCATTACCGTCGATGAAACGGTCGCCGGATTTGTGCTGGGAACGCTGCTTGGCACGCTCATTGCGGTGCTGATTTGGTGGTCCCCGTTTTTGTCCAAGGTGCTTGACCCGTACATGGTCGTGTTCAACAGCATGCCGAAGGTGGCATTGGGACCGATTTTTATCGTCATGTTCGGGGCCGGATTTTTGTCCATTACCGTAACGACGCTGTCGATCACCGTCATCGTGACGACCCTCGTCGTCTACAACAGCTTTTGCGAGGTCGATGCGAACCTGATCAAGGTGGTGCGCGTGTTCGGAGGAACGAAAGCGCAGGTTTTCCGCAAAGCGATTTTGCCCGCATCGTTTCCGACGATCATTTCGACGCTGAAAGTGAACGTGGGCATGGCATGGGTCGGCGTCATCGTCGGCGAATTTCTGGTTGCGAAAATGGGGCTCGGCTACTTGATCATTTACGGCTTTCAGGTGTTCAATTTTACGCTGGTGCTGTCGAGCCTGCTGATTATCGCCGTCGTGGCGACGGCCATGTACCAGCTGGTGGTTTACGTTGAACGTAAGCTGCTGGTCCACCGGCGCTGACCGAATTTGTTGCGAAATCGGGACATTTGCTCCGAAACGGAGCTGCCAGCCCCGCGTAACATTGTGTTGGCCGCCGAAATCCGCTACCATGGAATACGTCAACAAGAAGAAGGATTTTCAGATCCTTCTGCAAGAAAGAGGCGGTTTCATGGGCTTTCGGGTCATTAAAACAGCGATTGCGACGTTGATGGCGATCCTGGTGGCGGATGCTTTGGGTGTGACGGGACCGCTGTCCGCGGGCTTGCTTGCCGTGCTGGGCGTGGACGTCACCCGCAAAAGGAGCGTCAGAACGATTTCGGCCCGGTTTTTTGCGTCGCTCCTCGGGCTGGTGTTCGCCTGCGTGTTATTCGAAATTTTGGGTTTCCATTACTGGGTGCTGGCGATCTATATCCTGGTCGCGTTTCCGGCCATTGCGCGCGCCAATTTCAAGGAAGGCATCGTCACGAGTTCGGTCGTGGTGTTCCGGGTGTATGGAAACGGAAGCATCACGCTGCATTCGCTTTGGACGCAAATCGAGCTGCTGATCATCGGGCTTGGTTCGGCGTTGATTGTCAATTTGGCGTATATGCCGCGCGCTGCCGACCAAATGGTCGAAATCCGCAAACGGGTGGATCGGCAGTTCTCGATCATTTTTTCGATGATCGCGGAGTCGCTGCGCAACCCTGACGATATATGGGACGGCAAAGAAATCATCGAAGCCGGGAAAGAGATACGGAAAGGCCAGGAGGCGGCGCACCGGGCGATGGAAAACCAGATGCTCCATCCCGACGAAACCTGGAGCATCTATTTTTACATGCGGAAGGAGCAGCTGGAATCGATTCAGAACATGATGCAGCTGATTTCCCACGTCTATCGCAAGCTGCCGCAGGCCGACGATGTCGCCGAGCTCTTCGATCAGCTTAGCCATGACGTGACGGAGGAGATTTACACCGGGCGGACGGAATTTCTTTTGAACCGGCTGGAGCAGGAATTCAGGCAGATGGAGCTGCCGGCCACCCGGGAGGAATTCGAGATCCGATCGGCTATTTTGCAGCTGAACCGCGAGCTGTCGCTTTACCTCAAGTTGGCCAAAAAAAACAAGGCGCCGACCTCGGTGGCTGCCCGGAAAACCGCGATCGCATCGAAATAAATAAGCTTAGAGCTCCAAACGAAAAACCCTTGCCGCAGACTTCCAACTGAACCTGGTATGCCGGCAGGGGTTTAGTTTTGGGGACCGCATTATTCCACGTGTTGGGGCGGAAAATCACCGCCCTCCTGTACCAGCTTTACTTCGGAAGGACTGACCTCATACTGCCACGAATAGCTTAAATCCCCGTCAGGCGCTGCTCCTTCCGTCCTGAAATCTTTGGCGCTCCACTTTTCAGTCAGCGTGACGAGGTAGGCGGAATCGTCCAGTTTTTCGGCGGACGATATGAAACTTCCGGGCACGCGTATGCCCGGCGACGGCCCGCCCCCTTTGATGATGCCTGCGATTTCGCCGGCCTTCCCGGGAAAATCGGTTCGGCGGCTTTCACGAACGGCTTTGGCGATCGCCTCATTGGGCGTAAACGTTACCTCCACACCCGGTCCGGAGGAGCCTGAACAGCCTCCAAGCAAGCACGCACCAATCAATAACTGGTAGATCAGCGTTCTTTTCTTCATATCTACTCCCGTCGCAAAAGAGTCAAGTTTTTCTATGTTTTAGTTTCCAAACGCTTTTTTTGCCGGAATTGTTGCGTTTTTCGTGAATTTGCTCCGATTCTTTTTTCGCGGGGAAGAAGATTATTTCATTCATTTATGCTCGTTTAATCAACAAATGCCTATGTCCTGCATACACTTAAGTGAATGATTGTATGGAGGAGGTTCAAAGATGTCATTAAGCGATAAACATCAATGTAGAGAGATCATCACGAAAGCGATCTGCGGCAAAGGTCGTAAGTTCTCTACCGTAACACATACCGTGACTCCGCCTCATAATCCGACCAGTATTTTGGGGGCATGGATTATAAACCATCAGTACGAAGCGGTTGCCGCAGGCGACGGAATTGAAGTTATTGGTACTTACGATATCAACATCTGGTATTCCTATGACAAAAACTCTCAAACCGACGTCGCGAAAGAAACGGTATCTTATGTAGAATTAGTCCCGCTTTCGTACCTCGATCCGAAACACCGGGCTTCAACCGTGGAGGTTTCTGCGGAGGCCACGCAGGAACCGAGCTGCGTTGAAGCCAGTGTTTCGTCCGGGGGAGGCAACGTCATCATCCGTGTGGAACGCGAGTTCCGCGTGGAGCTGGTGGCCGAAACCAAAGTCCGCGTGCTCGTGTGCGGCAAAGGCCACGGCGATTACGAAGACAAGGAATTCGATTTCAGCGACGACGGGGATTATGAAGATCTGGATCCCGATTTGCTGGATGATGATGAATTGTAAATCGGGGAAGCTGGAAAAGAGGTATGGTTTAATATATGTCGAGAGGGCGGCGGCGTAGAGGGCGGATGCCCTCCTTTTTTATTTTTTTGCCGAAAAATTTTCGTGCGGAAGGGAAGGGAACCCATGGACAGTCGGGAAGAAGCGGAACGATTCGGCAGTTGGTCCGTCCAGCGCAGGCATATGCGGTTGATCAGGTCCGGGGTCGGCTCGCTGCTCGTTCCCGGCGGAAACCGGGACGGGAATGGGGAGTACCGCAGCAGATACGCCGTCCAGGTTTCTGGGCTGCATGCCATCGAAATCGCCGGTGTGCAGGGGGCGGGGCGAAACTTGCGGATCCCGGTCGCCATCGGTAGGGATCCGGCCGCCTCCCCCTCCTTGCTGAAGCAGCTGGAAAAGTTGGCGGTCCGCAGCCTTTATGCGCTCGGACTTAGCTCCGGGGAGGTCCTCCTGGTATCCGCCGGAGGCGATCGGAAGTATGCCGTCGAAAAAATTACGCCTTCGGCTTGGATCGGGAATTCCAGACTGGAAATGCTTTATAAGCGGGCACGGGAACAGGAACAAAGGCAGGCGGAGGGAATGGGAAACGGCCGGTCGCTTATGCTTGGCATGGATCCGGAGTTTCTGATCGTGGATCCTGTGAACGGCGAGGTTGTTCCTGCATCGCGTTTCCTTGACAAGGAAGGGGAAGTAGGCTGCGACGCCGTGCACGGGGAAGGCGGGACCGCATATCCGATTGCGGAGCTTCGCCCGCAGCCCAGCGAAAGCCCGCGCGGCCTGCTCATCGGGCTGATGAGGACGCTCCGCATGGCCGGGGAAATGATCGGCGATCGGTCGCTGCATTGGCTCGCCGGCGGGATGCCGAAATCCGGGCTTCCCCTCGGAGGGCATCTTCATTTTAGCGGGATCGGGTTGACGGCGGAGCTGCTGCGGGCGCTGGACAACTATTTGACGCTTCCCGTATCCGTCCTGGAAGCGCCGGGAAGCCGGTTAAGGCGCCCGAAATACGGATACCTCGGCGATTTTCGCAGGCAGCCCCACGGCGGGTTCGAATACCGGACCTTGCCGAGTTTTCTCGTCTCCCCCATGCTGACCAAAGGGATCGTCTATTTGGCCTATTTGATCGCGGCGAACCACGGCGAACTGAAGCGCCGCCCGCTGGATCGGGACGAACGGCTCCACCGGGCGTATTATGCGGGGCAGCGGGACGTCGTCAGGGAATATTTGGAGCCGCTGCTGGCAGACCTTCAAGCCTTGGAAGATTACAAGGAAGCGGAAAAGCATGTCCAGCCTTTGCTGCGCCACGTCCGGCGGGGAGGAACATGGGACGAAAGCCGAGACATCCGGCCGCTGTGGCATATTCCAATTCGGCCTTGATGATGATATCATTGCGTTTTCTGCTATAATAGGGCATGAGCAAAGTTCGAGGTTGGAGGTAAGTCATGGCAAAATATACGCCAATGATTGAACAATATTTGGCAATCAAGGAACAGGCAAAGGATGCATTCCTTTTTTTTCGTTTAGGCGATTTTTACGAGATGTTTTTTGAAGACGCCGTGAAGGCGTCGCGGGAGCTTGAAATTACGCTGACCGGCCGCGAGGGCGGCGGGGATGAGCGCATACCGATGTGCGGAGTTCCCTATCACTCGGCTGAGGGTTACATACAGCGACTGATCGAGAAAGGTTATAAAGTTGCGATTTGCGAGCAGATGGAAGATCCGGCCGTTACCAAGGGCATGGTTCGCCGGGAAATCGTCCGGGTGATTACGCCGGGCACCATCATGGAGGGCAAGACCGTCGCGGACAAATCGAACAACTACCTGGTTTGCGTCACGGAAAGCGACCGGATGATGGCGCTTTCCGCCTGCGACATATCGACGGGCGAATTGTACGTGACGTCGGTGCCCTCTTCCGTGGAGTGGCTTCGGGACGAAATCGGCATTTACGAACCTGCGGAAATGATCGGCGACAACCGCATGCTGGAGCTGATCCAAGCGGAACAAATCCAGTGGAGCCGTCCGATCGTGTATACGCCGTGGGATAAAAAAGACGAAAGCCTGGTGCGCAGCCAATTCGGGGAAGCGGCATGGGCCCGTCTGGATCCGGAGCGCCGCCGCTGCGTCGCCGTGCTCATATCGTACTTGAGCGAAACGCAGCGGCGTTCGCTCGGACAACTGACGCAGATTTCGCCGTATGAACCCGGAAACTATATGATTTTGGACCCGTTTACCCGCCGGAATCTGGAACTTGTCGAGACGGTGCGCGACCGCTCCAAGAAAGGCTCGCTGCTCTGGCTGCTGGACCGGACGCAAACGTCGATGGGAGCGCGGCTCCTGCGGCGATGGATCGATAAGCCGCTGCTTCACCGGGGAGCGATCGAAGAACGGCTGGAGGCCGTTGATCATTTATACAACCAGTTTATTTTGCGGGAAGACCTGAAGGCTTCCCTGAACGAAATTTACGACCTGGAGCGTCTCGTAGCGCGAATCGCGTTCGGGAGCGCCAACGGGCGTGATTTGAACGCGCTGAAATTGTCGCTCCGGCAAATCCCCGCCTTGAAGGACCTGTGCGCGTCTTCGTCATCGGCCACGCTGCGCCGTCTCGCGGACGAAATGGACGACTGCCGGGACTTGGGTGAAGCGATCGAGCGAACGATCGTCGAAGATCCTCCCGTGTCCGTCAGGGACGGGGGCCTCATCAAGCCGGGCTGCAACGAGCGGCTGGACGAATTGCGGGAAGCAAGCGTCAACGGCAAAAAATGGATCGCCGAGCTGGAAGCGAAGGAACGCGAGGTTACGGGCATACGGTCGCTGAAGATCGGATTCAACAAAGTGTTCGGCTACTACATCGAAGTGACCAAAGCAAACGTCGGCTCCCTCCCCGAAGGCCGGTACGAGCGCAAGCAGACGCTGACCAATGCCGAACGTTACGTCACGCCGGAGCTGAAAGAAAAGGAAGGCCTCATCCTGGAAGCCCAGGAAAAAATGGTCGACCTGGAATACGCTCTTTTCGCTGAGCTGCGGGAAAAGTTGGCTTCCGAAATTTCGAGGCTGCAGCAGCTTGCGGAAAAGGTGGCGGAGCTGGACGCTTACCAGTCGCTGGCCGCGGTCAGCGCCGAGCAGGGATTCGTGAAGCCGGTGCTTACCGACGGCTATGACCTTGTCGTGGAAGCGGGACGCCATCCCGTCGTGGAGGCGGTGATGAAGGATTCTTCCTTCATCGCGAACGAAACGAAGCTTACGCGCGACGAGGCCGCGATCCTGCTCATTACCGGCCCGAATATGGCCGGGAAAAGCACCTATATGCGCCAGGTGGCTTTGATCTCCATCATGGCCCAAATCGGGTGCTTCGTGCCGGCAGGAAAGGCCGAAGTGCCGATGATCGACCGCATCTTTACGCGCATCGGCGCGGCGGACGACCTGATCGGTGGGCAGAGCACGTTTATGGTAGAGATGGCCGATATCCAGGTCATGACGGAAAAAGCGACGCCGCGAAGCCTGATCATCATCGACGAGCTCGGCCGCGGCACGTCGACCAGCGAAGGCATGGCGATCGCCCAGGCCGTCATCGAATACGTGCATGACATCATCGGCTGCAAATCGCTGGTGTCCACGCATTTTCATGAGCTGGCCCATTTGGAAGAAAGCCTTCAAGGTTTGAAAAATTACTCGATGGCCGTGCAGGAAAGCGGAGAAAACGTACATTTCCTGCGCAAGCTGGTGCAGGGACCTGCAAGCAGCAGCTACGGCATCTATTGCGCGCGCCTGGCAGGGCTGCCTTCCTCGATTATTGGACGGGCTTACGACTTGCTGCAGGGGATCGAACACGGCGCGGTCCAAGCGGCCGCAGCCGCCGAAGCGGTGGAGGCGCCCAAGCCGCTGTCCGTTCCAAGCCCGATTGCGGAAGAACCGGTCAAGCCGGAGGAGTCTGCGGGCGAAGTCGTACAGCTATCCATTTTCGGCGAAGAAGAAGCACTGCCGGCGCAGAAAGCGGCCCATTCCGCCGCGAAGCCCGATCCGGCGCTTGAACAGATCGTGGACGCGATCAAAAGCGTGGACGTGATGAACATGACGCCGCTTCAAGCGATGCAGCTGCTGAACGAGTTAAAGATGAAAGCCAAGGACTTGTAACGGTCCGGCCGCAGATAGAAGCCATGAGATAAGGGGTGACGGAAATGGCTAAAATTCATATATTGGACGAGCATATTGCCAACCAGATTGCCGCCGGCGAAGTGGTGGAGCGCCCCGCGTCCGTCGTGAAGGAGCTGGTGGAAAACTCCATCGACGCCGGCGCGACCCGCATCGACGTGCATGTCGAAGAAGGCGGGCTCGAGGGCATCCGGGTCACCGACAACGGGGCGGGGATCGAGCCGGATGACCTGCAGACCGCCTTTTACCGGCACGCGACAAGCAAAATCGGCAGCAGCCGGGATTTGTTTCACATCACCAGCCTCGGCTTTCGCGGCGAGGCTTTGCCCAGCATCGCGGCCGTGGCCAAAGTGCAGCTGACGACCTCTAGCGGAGACGACGGCTTGGGCCGCCGCATCCGCGTCGAAGGCGGCAAGCTGGTAGCGGAAGAAGATACGCCGGCGCCGCGCGGGACAGACATTCAGGTCAAGGAATTATTTTTTAATACGCCGGCCCGCTTAAAATACATGAAGACGATCCAGACGGAGCTCGGCCACGTGTCCGATTACATGTACAGAATCGCCCTTTCCCATCCGGAAATCGCGATTACGCTTCGTCACAACGAAAACCAGCTGCTGAAGACGCTTGGCAACGGCGACCTGCTCCAGGTTATCGCCGCCATATACGGGACGCAGGCCGCGAAAGCGATGCTGCCGATTCGCGCCGAAAACCTCGATTTCGAGCTTGCCGGTTTCGTGAGCCTGCCCGAGTGGACCAGATCGAACCGCAACGGCGTGTCCACGATCGTCAACGGCAGATACATCCGCAATTACGGCCTGAACCAGGCGATCCAACGGGCCTACCATACGCTGCTGCCGATCAACCGCTACCCGCTTGCCGTGCTGGAAATCAAGATGCATCCTTCCCTGGTGGACGTCAACGTGCACCCCGCCAAGCTGGAGGTTCGTTTCAGCAAGGAACAGGAGCTGTTTCCGTTCGTAGAGGAAAGCATCCATCGCGTGCTGCGGCAGGAAGTGCTTATTCCCCAGGTGGTAAAGCAAAATGTCGGCGGGAAAAACAGCGGCTCCGTCATTCAGGAACAGTTCCATTTCCCGAATCGCGGCTTAGCCGCTCCCCCGCCGGTCAATGCGGGAGAAACGGCGGCCGCGCTGGAAGCCGGAGCCGTTTCGGCCTTGCCGGGAAACCGTCCTTTGCCGGGTTCGATATCCGGGAGCGGCGACTCGGCCCCTGCGCCGAAACCGGAGGAACGGCCGGCCGCAGGGAACGCGAGCATGTACGGCGGTTCGTCGCGTTCTACCCAGGGGGCTTGGCAGGCAAGCGGCGGCATGGTCAGGGAAACGCGGTCAATCCCGTACCGCGAAGCGGGTTATCCATCCCCGCAGCGGACGAGCGCCAGCTCGAATCCCGAGCTGGCGAGCCGGCTCTTGGCGGCATCGGCGGACGCTCCCGCCGAAATTCCGTCGTTTCCGGAGCTGACGCTCATCGGTCAGCATCACGGCACGTACCTGATCGCGCAAAACGATCAAGGGCTGTACCTGATCGACCAGCATGCGGCCCATGAACGCGTCAATTACGAATATTATTACGAAAAATTCGGTCAGCCCGCCGACGCCTCCCAGGAGCTCCTGCTGCCGATCACGCTGGAATTCACGCCTTCCGAAGCCGAACAGCTGAAAGAAAAGCTGCAGTGGTTCGAGCAGGTCGGCGTCTATCTGGAACATTTCGGCGGCCAGACGTTCCGCGTCCGTTCGCATCCCTACTGGTTTCCAAAGGGCGAAGAAAAATCGCTGATCGAGGAGATGGCCGAATGGGTGCTTGGCGAACGCAAGATCGACCTTGCCAAGCTGCGGGAGAAATCGTCGATCCTCTGCTCGTGCAAGGCTTCGATCAAAGCCAACCAAAAGCTGACGGAAGACGAGGCCAAAACGCTGCTCGATCGGCTGGGAGGCTGCAGACAGCCGTACACATGCCCGCATGGGCGGCCGATCGTCGTATCGTTTTCGACCTATGATTTGGAAAAACTGTTTAAACGGGTTATGTAAAGAAACGTCTGAAGACCCGTTTCGGTAACTATAAAGACAGGATTGGAGAGCGTCATGATAATTACTACAGGGGACAAGGCGGGGGAAGCCGTCATTCGCCGGGCCGCGGCTTTGGCCTCCCGAACCGGAGGCCAATACGTGCCGAGGCGCCATACTTCGCTGGCCAAAATGTCGAAGCTCCATGGCGACGAAGAAATCATCGTCGTCCTGGACGGCGGCGCAAGGCTGGTCAGGCCGGGGGGCGATACCGTGGAATTCCATCCCAGCATGGGTTTTATCCGCGCCAAGCGGATCCTGAAAGGCGAAAGCGACCCGATGCTCGACGCCGCATTGATGAGTCCGGGCGACAGCGTGCTGGACTGCACGGCGGGCCTCGGGACGGATACGCTCGTATTCGCCGTCAAAGGCGGCAGGGATTCCGCAATAACGGCTGTCGAGAGTTCGGCTTCCCTGTCGGCGCTTTTGTCCGAGGGAATGGCATATTATACTTCCAACGTGGAAGAGATCAATGACGCCATGCGGCGCGTCCGGATCGAAAGCGGCCATCATCTGGACGTGCTTCGGAGGATGCCGGACCGCAGCGTGGACATCGTATATTTTGACCCGATGTTCCGCGAGCCGCTGATGGATTCGTCGGCGATCCGGCCTCTCCGGCGGTTTGCCAACAGCGACCCGCTCTCACCGGAAAGCATCAAGGAAGCCGTCAGGGTTGCCCGGAAAACGGTGGTGCTGAAAGAAAAGCGGGGCAGCGGCGAATTTGCCCGCCTCGGATTTTCGGAGCAGGAGCGGTCCCATTCTAAAATATCTTATGGAGTGATCACCGTTGACAGGGAGAAATGAGCCCATCGATAAACCGAAACTGCTGGTGCTGGTCGGACCGACGGCCGTCGGGAAAACGAAGCTGAGCATCGAGCTGGCGAAAGAGTGGAATTGCGAAATTATATCCGGCGATTCGATGCAGGTGTACCGGGAGATGGATATCGGAACGGCCAAAATCGCGAAGGAAGAGATGCAGGGCGTTCCCCATCATTTGATCGATATCCACAATCCGGACGAACCGTATTCCGTGGCGGAATTTCAGGAGGAATGCCACCGCCTGATTCAGGATATCCACGCACGCGGCAAACTCCCTTTTATCGTCGGAGGAACAGGCTTATACGTCGAATCTGTCTGCTACGATTATCAATTCGCGCAGGTGGGGGAAGACAAGGCATTTCGCGACGAGCAGGCCGCCTTCGCCGAGGGAAACGGGGCGGAAGCGCTGCACGGCAGGCTGAAGGCGGTGGACCCGGCCAGCGCGGAAAAGCTTCATCCCAACGATCAAAGACGGATTATTAGGGCTTTGGAAATCTTTCATTTGACGGGTATCCCCCTATCGGCCCAACTTGAAGGGCAAACCCGGGAGTCTCCGTACCGATTATGCCTGCTCGGTTTGACAATGGATAGGCAAATGCTATATAAACGTATTGAAGCCCGCATTGACGAAATGCTGAAGCAGGGTTTGGTGGAAGAAGTGTCTTTGCTGCTGAACAAGGGCTACGGAACCGACCTGGTCTCGATGCAGGGACTCGGTTACAAACAGATCGCAAGCTATCTTCAAGGTCGCGAATCCCTTGAAGACGCGGTCGCGATCCTCAAGAGAGACACCCGCCGGTTTGCCAAACGCCAGCTGTCCTGGTTCCGCCACATGAAGGAAATCTCATGGGTGGACGTCACGGAGCCCGTAAATTTTTCTGCGAAAATGGCGGAAATCCGTGATATAATAGCAGGAAAGTTTCTCTCAAATCTTGAATATACTTCAAAACAATCTAAATGAAACGTTGGGGGTACGGATAAATGAACAAATCCATTAATATCCAAGATACATTCTTAAACCAGCTGCGTAAGGAAAATATCCCAGTGACCATTTTTCTCGTGAACGGATTTCAGATTCGCGGCACCATCAAGGCGTTTGACAACTTCACTGTCGTCGTGGATACCGACGGTAAGCAGCAAATGCTGTTCAAACACGCCATTTCTACGGTTACGCCTCAACGCAATGTTTCATTGATGCAGGAAACCCAGCAAGAGGGCTAACGGACGTATTTTGAAACTTTTCTGGATGATTTTCGTTTAAGTATATAGACAGCGGGCAAGCGAAGCGGCCGGTACGCAGCTTGCTGCGATGTCTGTAGGCATAGAAACTGGAGCGGAGCAACCTTGACAAGGTTGTTCTTTTCATTCCAAAACTCGAAATTCATCCTAAAGGGAGTCAGGAGGCACCATGGATAACAATAAGCTGTCGCGGACAGGCAACAAAAACAAAGAACAGCCGTCCAAGACGCCTAAAAAGAAGAAAAGAAAACTGTCGGGCAAACGCATATTTTGGACTTTGTTTTTTACATGCGCCATCGCCGTTTTTTGCGCGTTGGCAGGATACTTGTACATCTCCGTCAACGGAGAACGGCTGTATCAGGCGAACAAGGACAAAATTACGCTGCATGAAAACTCCAAGGTGTATGACCGCAACGGGAACGTGATAGGCGAGCTGTCGCTGCAGAAAAGCGACCCGGTCAACAGCGAGGACATTCCGAAGCTGCTGAAGGAAGCTTTTGTCGCGACGGAGGATAAACGGTTCTATGAACACAGCGGCGTCGATCTCTGGTCGATCGGCCGTGCGGCCGTCAAGGACGTGATCGCCCGTTCCAAAGTGGAAGGCGGCAGCACGATCACGCAGCAGCTGGCGAGAAACATTTTCCTGACGCGCGACAAGACGTTTTTCCGTAAAGCGACGGAAGTGTCGATCGCGCTGGCTTTGGACCGGAATTTGACCAAAGACGAAGTGTTGACGATGTACTTGAACCGGATCAATTTCGGCGGCCAGATTTACGGCATCAAGGAAGCGTCGAAATATTACTTCGGAGTATCCGATTTGAAAGAATTGAAATTGTGGCAAATGGCCACGCTGGCGGCGATGCCGAAAGGCCCGTCCAAATACAACCCGCTCCGCAATCCGGACCTTTCCATGCAGCGCCGCGCGGTCGTATTGAACCTGATGGCCGAGCAAGGATATATTACCGCCGAAGAAGCGGAACAGGCGAAAAAGGTCGTTTATGACTATGAACCGCCGAAGAAAAAGCAAAATTACCAGAACTTTATGGATTACGTCATGAACGAAGCCGAAGATGTAACGGGCCTCAGCGAAGACGACCTGAACATCGGCGGCTACAAAATTTACACCACGATGGATGCCAATGCGCAGAAAGTGCTTGAAAAGGAATTCGCGGACGCGTCCAACTTCGAAAAAAGCAAGGACGATAAGCAGGTTCAGGGTTCCATGGTCATCATGAACCAGGAGAACGGCGCTTTGGTGGCCTTGCTCGGCGGCCGCGATTACGAGCGGAAGGGCTACAGCCGCGTCACGAACAGCCGCCGTCAGCCGGGTTCGGCGTTCAAGCCGATCGTTTCTTACGCGCCGGCGCTCGAATCCGGAAAGTTCAACATCAATACGCCGCTAAGCAACGAGAAGCAATGCTTCGGCAAATATTGCCCGACGAACTTGCATGGATATTCCAGCACCATCAGCATGGAGGAAGCGATCACGAAATCGGAGAACATTCCTGCGGTTTGGCTGCTGAACCAAATCGGCGTCAAAGCGGGGTACGATTTCGCGACGAAGCTGGGCATCCAGCTGACGGACGAGGACAAAAACCTCGCGATGGCGCTCGGCGGGATCAGCAAAGGCACCAACACGCTGGAAATGGCTCAGGCATACAGCACGTTTGCCAACGGCGGAACGTTCTACAAAGCGTTTTCGATTAAGAAAATCGTGGACAGCGACGGCAAAGTCGTGTTTGAGCACAAGGACAGCGGCAAAAAAGTGATGGAAGAAAGCACGGCCTATCAAATGACCCGGATGATGGAAAACGTCGTCGACAGCGGCACAGGTAAAAAGGCCAGAATCAATCGCCCCGTCGCAGGCAAAACGGGTACGACGCAAAGCGGCATTAAAGGCAACAAATCCAACCGTGACGTTTGGTTTGTCGGTTATACGCCGGAGCTGACGGCAGCGGTGTGGATGGGTTATGACAACCCGGACAAAGATCATCTGCTGCACAACAGCAGTCCGCTTGCCGCGGCGTTCTGGGGCAAAGTGATGAAACAGGCACTCGAAAACTTCCCGGCCAAGGAATTTAAAGTGCCGGCCGACATGAAGGAGAAGGAACCGGAACCGCCTGCTCAAGAGACGCCACAACTCCATGTCAGCGGGCTTATCGCAAGCTACAGTCCCGACACGCAAACCGTCTCCTTATCGTGGAACGGTGACGAGAACGGCAACGCCGTTTACCGCCTCTACCGCAAGGCGGCATCCGAAGGGGACTTCACGGTGCTGCAGGACGGCATCCGGACGACAAGCATCGATGACATCGGCACGGTTGCCGGCGAATCTTACCAGTATTACGTGGTCGCGGTTTCTCCGGACACCGGCCAAGAGTCCGATCCGTCGAACACGGTGACCGTCACGATCCAGCCGCAGCAGGATGAGCAGCTCCCGCCGCCGGATGAAAACATGGGGGACCATGGGCAGAACGGCGACGACATGACCGGCCAGGATCCGAACCAGAACGGCGGCTTCGATAACGGTCAGGGCACCGGCAATCCGGGTAACGGAAGCACCGACGGCAACGGAAACCAAAGCAATAACGGCAACTCAAATGGAAATGGCAATGGTAAGGGCAATGGACATGGCATTGGCAACGGGAATGGGAACGGTAATGGTAACGGGAACGGGAACGCCCATCAGGGCGGCGATCCCGGAGCCGGCTCCGGAAGCGGAGACACAGGGACAACCGTTCCGCCGGATAACGGCGGCTCGTCCGATCCGGGAAGCACGGATGGAGCCCAAAGAGTGGATAACTTCAGTACCGGTACGGTAGAGGGCGAGACCACCAACCCTTAAATCACCAAAAAAAGATATCAAGAGCCTCCAATCACGGATTGGAGGCTCTTTTTTCTTAGGCTGGGGAAAGGATAAATGAATTTACGCATGCAGGTCCTATAGGGGATGGAGTTGTATCCATCATGTTTTTCTTCTCCTCGGGCCCGTGGTTGCGCTATAGTAGTGGTATATATTTTGAGTGTGTTTCTTAAATGTGATAAGCTGAAGCTAACATATTGGAGAGGGAAATTTCCATGAAACGAAAATTTGGAGATCGCGCGAACTGGCGCCGGATTTCCCGCCGGCGTTTTGCCTGCCGTTATGTTGAAAGCGAGAAATTTACCGGCTACATAACGCTATACACCATTTACAACTTAAAAGAGCCGCTTTGGAAGCATTATGGAACCCATACGTATCGGATTGCGGATAAGGGCTACTCCTGGCTGCAGTATTTCCCCAAAAACAGCCATTATATCGTGACCGCCATGTTTGATGAAAAACAAGAAATCATTCAGTGGTATATAGACACGTGCAAGACCCAGGGCGTAACCGAACAGGGGGTTCCCTGGTTCGACGATCTGTACTTGGATATCGTCGTCCTGAGAAACGGAGAGGTGTTTCTGCTCGACGAGGATGAGCTGGAGGAAGCGCTCGCCCGCGGCGTCATTACGAAAGAGGACTACATGCTTGCGACAACGACCGCCAGGGAAGTGCTGCATGCGATAAACGCCCATACGTTTCCTTACTTCCTAATGTCGCTGGATCACCGCAAGCGGCTGTTCGAGAATGGAGATTTCAGGAGGAAAACATGAACCGTTATGAGCAAGGACCGATTGTCGTGACCAGAAAAAGGCGCTCACCCGTGAAGCGAGTACTGACAGCCATCGCCGTTTTGGTCATCGCAGGACTTCTGTGGTGCGGGTACGTCTGGTGGAAAATGGATCACGCAGCAAGCTCTGCGCTGAACGAACCGCGTGATGTCGGCATCGTCTTGGGAGCTTCCATGTGGGGCGACGCCCCAAGTCCGGGGCTGAAGGAAAGGCTGGACGAAGCGCTTATCCTTTATAAGGATAAGAAATTCGGAGTCATGATCGTCAGCGGCGGACTGGACAAGCCCGGCAACAAATATACCGAAGCGGAAGGGATGAGAAACTATCTCGTTCAGCAAGGCGTCCCGGAATCGGCTATCATTTTGGAAAACAAAGCGCGAAGCACTTACGAAAATCTTCTGTTCAGCAAACAAATCATGAAAGACCGCGGCTTCAAAAGCGCGGTGATCGTGACGCATCAATATCACGGCATGCGCTCGAAGGATATTGCGGACTTTTTGAACTATGACGATCCGAAGCTCGGGTTAACCGAGTCCAAAACGCTCCAAATGAAATATCATAAGCCGCGCGAGGTGCTGGCCTATACGAAGTGGAAGCTCGATGAGTTCCTGCTGTGGCTTGGATGGAAAAAGGCCTGAAACTGCTAATAACCGTCACCGAACTAGAATACATTGAATAGAGAAACCAACTTGCGAAAAGATATGAGGTGATGGATGCATGAACGGGCGTGTTGCGGCCGCGAACGGCCGGCCGGAAGGCAGGCCATCCAGACAAATCAATGTGATTTTACGCAGCCAGGAGCCTCCTGTACTTAGCAGCGCCGTTCCCGAAAAGGAACCTGCGCCGGCGCAAAAAAGCGTGGTACAGCACACCTTGTACCAGGAAATTCAGAAAGAGCTGGATAAACTGGTAGGCCTCGAAAACATTAAGGAGTTCGTGTTTGAAATTTACGCCCTTTTGCAAATCGCGCATTTGCGTCAGGAAGCGGGTCTGGTCAGCGGAGGGCAGGTATATCATATGGTCTTCAAAGGAAATCCGGGAACGGGGAAAACGACGGTGGCCCGGATCATCGCAAAGCTTTTTCAAAAGATGGGGGTGCTCAGCAAAGGGCACTTGATCGAAGTGGAGCGGGCGGATCTGGTTGGGGAATACATCGGGCATACCGCACAGAAAACGAGGGACCTGGTCAAAAAGGCGCTCGGAGGCATCCTCTTCATCGACGAAGCCTACAGCTTGGCCCGCGGCGGGGAAAAAGACTTTGGCAAAGAAGCGATCGATACGCTGGTCAAAGCGATGGAAGACCATAAAAATCAGTTCGTGCTTATTTTGGCGGGCTACTCGGACGAAATCGATTATTTTTTGCAGACGAATCCGGGGCTGCCTTCCCGCTTTCCGATTCAGATAGAGTTTCCGGATTACACGGTGGACCAGTTGATTCAAATTTCCGAGCTGATGGCGAAGGAACGGGATTACATTTTGATGCCGCAGGCGATAATGAAACTTAGGCAGCACTTGATTCAGGAAAAAAACGAAACCGAACATGCCTTCAGCAACGCCAGATACGTGCGCAACATGATCGAAAAATCGATACGCAACCAGGCCGTGCGGCTGCTGAATCTGTATTCGAACACCAATCCGGGCAAGCTTGAGCTGATGACGCTCAGAACGGAGGACTTCAAGCTCGAAGCCAAGGGTTCGACATGATGCTAGGAAGAGCTGAAGGCTGCGGAAAAGGGGCACTTATTCATTGGCACATACGACATACGATACCAATATGACGACACGCGACCGGGCTGTGCTGGTCAGCCTCGTGACCGACGAGGTCAAACGTTCGGGCATCGACCCGGAGCATTCGCTGCAGGAGCTGGTCAGCCTTGCGGAGACGGCCGGCGTCGAAGTGCTTGACGTCATGAGTCAAAACCGCGACGTGCCGGATGCCCGCTGGCTGATCGGCAAAGGCAAGGTCGAGGAGCTTCGGCAGTCCATACTTGCGGTTCAGGCGAACACCGCCATTTTCGACCATGATCTGTCGGGGGCGCAAGTGCGCAATTTGGAGCAAAGTCTGGACGTTAAAATCATTGACCGCACGCAGCTTATTTTGGACATCTTCGCCCAGCGCGCCAAAACGCGCGAAGGGATCATTCAGGTCGAGCTGGCGCAGCTCTCTTATTTGCTTCCGCGCCTTTCCGGCCACGGCAAAAATTTGTCGCGGCTGGGCGGCGGCATCGGAACGCGCGGTCCGGGCGAAAGCAAACTCGAAACTGACCGGCGCCATATCCGCGGCCGCATCGGCGATTTGAAAAAGCAGCTCGAAGCGGTCATCAAACACCGCAAGCTGTACCGGGGCCGACGGCAAAAAAGCGGAGCCATCCAAATCGCGCTCGTCGGATATACGAATGCCGGAAAGTCGACGCTGCTGAAGCAATTAACAAACGCAGACGTTTATATCGAAAACCAGCTGTTCGCAACGCTGGATCCGACCTCGCGCATGCTGGAGCTTCCCGGGGGGAGCGAGGTCATTTTGACCGACACGGTCGGGTTTATCCAAAACCTTCCGCATGATCTTGTCGCGCCATTCCGGGCGACGCTGGAGGAAGCCAACGAGGCGGATTTGATTTTGCATGTCGTCGACGCTTCGTCGCCGATGCGGGAGGAGCAGATGAAGGTCGTCGATGCCATTTTGGAAGAACTCGGGGCCGCGGATAAACCGCAGCTGATTTTGTTCAACAAAAAGGATGCCTGCACGCCGGAGCAGCTTGAAATGCTTCCTTCAGGTCCGGGATACATGAAAATGAGCGCATTGAACCAAGGCGATTTGCAGGCCCTCAAGCAGGCGATCCAGGACCGGTTGGCCGGGGGGATTCTGTCGTTCCGGGTACCGCCGGCGGACGGCAACGCCATGGCCATGTTGTACCGGATCGGCGATGTATTGGAGCAAAAACCGGATGAACATGATATGATCTATAAGGTGCAGGTTCACAAACCCGATTACGAAAAATGGGGACATATGGTGGAGCCGTACCTGATCAAGGATTAAATGGGATATGTAGAGGAGAAATTCGAAAGACATGGTACAATTCGCAGAACAGTTGGAACAATGGAAAGAAGCCGCGGAAGAGCGGATCACGGAGCAATTTCGGAAGCTGGATCGCGTCATCGACCACAATCAATGGAAAGTCATCGAAGCGTTCCAGCGCCATCAAGTCAGCGATTTCCACTTTGCGGGTTCGACGGGATATGCTTATAACGACCGGGGAAGAGAAGTGCTTGATTTGGTATATGCGGACGTATTCGGGGCTGAAGCCGCCCTGGTGCGCCCGCATTTTGCTTCCGGCACGCATACGATTTCGACAGCCCTTTTCGGCGTGTTAAGACCGGGCGACGAGCTGTTTTACATTACCGGACGCCCTTACGATACGCTCCATAAAGTGATCGGAAAAGAAGGCGACGGAACGGGCTCGCTTCGGGATTTCGGCATCGCGTACCGGGAAGCGGCGCTAACGGCGGAAGGCGGGATCGATTGGGATGCGGTGCGCGCCGGAATCCATGAGTCGACGAAGGTTATCGGCATTCAGCGTTCGAGAGGATATGATTGGCGTTCGTCCTTTACCGTCGGCGAAATCGGCGAGATGATCCGAAAAGTAAAAGAGATCAAACCTGACGTCATCGTGTTTGTCGATAACTGCTACGGGGAATTTACGGAAATGATGGAGCCGACCGAAGTGGGCGCCGATCTTATCGCGGGATCGCTGATCAAAAATCCGGGCGGAGGCATAGCCGAAACCGGAGGATATATTTGCGGGCGGCAGCGGTACGTGGATTTGTGCGCTTACCGGCTGACGGCTCCTGGCATCGGCGCCGAGGTCGGAGCCATGCTCGGAACGACGCGCGGCATTTACCAGGGGCTGTTTTTGGCTCCGACGCTGGTGGGACAAGCCTTGAAAGGCAGCATTTTTGCGGCGGCGATGTTCGAACAGGCGGGGTTTGTGACCAAGCCGGCTTGGAACGAACCGCGCACGGATTTGATTCAGGCCATCTCGTTTACGAGCGCGGAGCATTTGATCGCTTTTGTGCAGGGCATTCAGCGGGCCGCAGCGGTGGACAGCCATGTCGTTCCCGAGCCGTGGGACATGCCTGGCTATGATCATCCGGTCATTATGGCGGCAGGCACCTTCATTCAGGGCGGAAGTCTGGAATTGTCCGCGGACGCGCCGATCCGGGAACCTTTTATAGGGTATATGCAGGGCGGTTTGACTTACTCCCATGTCAAGTTTGGGGTCATGTTGGCGTTGCAGCGGATGGAAGAGCGAAATTTATTGTAAGTTTTTCTGACATGTCATTGACGCATGAGATCAGGAAAGGTACAATATGAGTGAGAAAAGTTTACTGGAAGGTTGAGATGAGTCATGGGTGATGAGATCCGCAGAAACATGGCATTGTTCCCCATTGGGATTGTGATGAAATTGACCGATTTGTCCGCAAGACAAATCCGGTACTATGAACAGCATAACCTGATCGTTCCTGCGCGCACCTCGGGCAATCAAAGGCTGTTCTCCTTTAACGACGTGGAAAGATTGCTTGAAATCAAATCGTTGATCGAAAAAGGAGTCAATATCGCCGGCATTAAGCAAGTGATGAACCCGGTGACCAAGGAATCGGAGGAAGCGACGGTCATTACCGCGGACACGGAAGTGAAGCGGAAGGAAATGACGGAATCGCAATTGCACCGCCTGCTGAAGCAGCAGCTTGTTTCGGGTAAGAGACCGGGTCAGGTATCTTTGATCCAAGGCGAATTGTCCCGGTTTTTTAATAAAAAATAAACAACATTCACCATTGGAAAGGGAGAGGATCCTGTGAGCTACACAAAAGAAGATATTCTTCGCATTGCAGAGGAAGAAAATGTCCGTTTTATCCGTCTTCAATTTACCGACTTGCTCGGCACGATCAAAAACGTTGAAATTCCCGTGAGCCAATTGAAAAAAGCTCTCGACAATAAAATGATGTTCGACGGATCCTCCATCGAAGGTTATGTTCGCATCGAGGAATCCGATATGTACCTGTATCCGGACCTGGATACATGGGTTATTTTCCCTTGGGTCACCGAGGACCGCGTCGCACGTTTGATCTGTGACGTTTACATGCCGGACGGCACGCCGTTTGCGGGTGATCCGCGCGGTATTTTGAAACGCAACTTGAAAGAAGCCGAAAAAATGGGTTATACTTCCATGAACGTGGGTCCTGAACCTGAATTTTTCCTGTTCAAAACCGACGACAAAGGCAACCCTACGATGGAACTGAACGACCAAGGCGGATACTTCGACCTGGCTCCGACGGACCTTGGCGAAAACTGCCGCCGCGAAATCGTGCTGACGCTGGAAGAAATGGGCTTTGAAATCGAAGCTTCCCATCACGAAGTGGCGCCGGGCCAACACGAAATCGACTTTAAATATGAAAATGCCGTTAAAGCGGCGGACCAGATCCAAACGTTTAAGCTGGTCGTTAAAACCATCGCCCGCCAGCATGGCCTTCATGCGACCTTTATGCCCAAACCGCTGTTCGGCGTGAACGGTTCCGGCATGCACTGCCACCAATCGTTGTTCAAAGGCAACGTCAATGCATTTTATGACGAGTCAGACGAGCTTGGCCTGAGCAAAGAAGCACGCCATTACATGGCGGGGATCCTTAAGCATGCGCGCGCGTTTGCCGCGATTACGAACCCGACCGTGAACTCTTACAAACGTCTCGTTCCAGGTTACGAAGCTCCTTGCTACGTCGCATGGTCCGGCAGCAACCGCAGCCCGATGATCCGCATCCCGGCTTCCCGCGGCCTTAGCACCCGCGTCGAAGTCCGCAACCCGGATCCGGCGGCGAACCCTTACTTGGCGCTTGCCGTGATGCTCCGTGCAGGCCTGAACGGAATCAGCAAAGAGATGCCGCTTCCGGCGCCGATCGACCGCAACATCTATGTGATGTCCGAAGAAGAACGCATCGAAGAAGGCATCCCAAGCTTGCCGGCTGACCTGAAAGAAGCGCTGAACGAGCTCGTTCGCGACGAAGTCATCGTCGAAGCGCTTGGCGAGCATGCCATGGCCCATTTCTACGAACTGAAAGAAATCGAATGGGATATGTACCGCACGCAAGTTCATCAATGGGAACGCGATCAATATATGACGCTTTACTAATACGAAAACCCCTTGCACCGTATGGTGCGAGGGGTTTTTAATTTTGTGGAAAGCGGAGAGGGGTGTAGGCGTGTAGAGATGCAAAGTTACATGAACTAGTTCAACCGTTCAGGAATGGAATTGAAATTAAAGAGTCACTGGTTAGAAAAAGACATTTGTGATTATTTAATTGAAAAGGAAGGGAAAAATCTTACTCCCCGCCTAGCTATGTTCCGACTTTTTCGTTAAATAAAGATCTGCTGCTATAACGACTAATAATACAGGGAGACAAATAAACCAAGGTGTAGACATGGAAAGAATCGCGCTTCCTATAAATGCTGCAATGTATGTTACTTTTCTTTTTGAAGTTAGAAGCGATTTCACGCTCTTTTCGTTCATGAAGTATCCTCCTTTAGTTTTGTCGGGATAATATGTATTTAATAATTACCATTATATATTTATTTAGGTGAACAGTTATTTGATAGATTGAGCCGCCTTTTTGAGGGCTTATTTGTATCTGGAAAGGGATGGGCGGGCAGGGGTGTAGGTGTAAAGTTAAAGATAAAGACAAAGAAAAAGCAGCCTAATAGTACGGCCTCCCACGGGCATGATGGATGGGATGATACACAAATAAAAGTATACGAACGCTGTATGCAGACCAATTCGCTGTGATTATTGATGTAATTGGTATGTGGCGTAAATTCGGCTTTTTTCTGTCCGTATAATTAAAAATCAGTAGTAGATGAAGCGAGTTTTCCCCAATGCTCCCCATTTACTGAATGTGCTCCACCAATGTACTGTATAAGATAGCTTCCTGTACGCAGTCCTTGAGGAGCTCCTTCAAGCCAGCTGAAGTAATCTTTGGAGCTGGTAGGACTAATGGTTTTATCGTAGTATACATATCCAGAGTCTATATGCGTCACGGTAACTCTTACTGAAGCGCTAGAGTAATTAGCCAAATGAAGCTTGAGATAACCATTTCCAGGGTTAACGGAAAAATAAGAGTTTGCAGATGACCCCGACCCATTAATCATTTTGGCACTCCATGCCTTGTCGATGACATCAGGGGTTACAATGCCATCATCACTAACATGAGTATTATTTTCTGAATCCACGGGATGAAATCCGACTATAGATTCCGAAGCATTCGCATCTTGTTGTCTACCTGGAGAAGCGGCCCAAGCAGTTACCGCCGTTGTTGCCAGAACCAAGGATAAAACTAATATTGCCTTTTTCTTTTTCATAATTCTCTTTTCCTCCAACTTGCCCGTTATCATGTAAGTTTTGTTCATAGCTCCATATCTAATATACTTTGTTGAATAAAACTCCACTTATATAATAGAATTGGTTAAAAATTGTAAAATGGTTTAATACGATTCATTAGTGCACCGGCAATGTTTTCCAAAGTTAAATCCCATTTACTCAATAAACGCTTAATTTACTTCGAAGGTAATGCGTTTTTTTATGTTAATAGGTAAGGAATTTTTGAATGAAAAGTTAAAGGTCACTGTTCCTTACATGAAATTAAATTTGAGATATGAATAATGGCTAAATTTATGAAGCAGTAAAATCATACATTCTTGGTCAAGTCCAGGCCAACCAAAAAGAACAAGCCACTCGGCTTGTTCTTTTTGGATTGTGATCGTTAGTTTTTTTTGCAACTAATTTTTTGAATCTAATTATATAGCTCCGATGTCAGCTCTTCTTTCATAAAGCTGGCGGAATGCTTTGCGGATTGTTAAATACGTTATTCGGATCGTATTTCCTCTATACTCTTTTCGATCTGGCATAGTTCTTTCTATAATAGACCGGGCCCGAATTTTTGATACCTTGGTCTGGAACGTTAATATCGGAGCCGACAATATATGGCTGCAGCTTCTTTCTCGTGTTCCGAACTAGGGCGATATTTCTCGCGGCATGGGATGGCTTCACCCATGAGCTGTTCCATTCGACGTAGAATTTAGCTTTTCGCCAGAAGAATGCGGTGGCTCGAGGTGCGATCCGGCTTACGGCGCCGCCCCAGTTAAGGAAGAAAAAGCTGGCTGGAGTGCCTCCCTCTGCTTTTTCCAGAAACTCGCGCATGACTTGAAAAGCTTTGTCAGGGAATGGGTGTCTGCCGAAGCCGCTGGAAAACTGGTTGCTGAACTTCTGGGTAAGCACTGGATCGGGGGCTAACAAAAACTTCGTGGCTTCCCTGTATGGCAGGAACCGGATGATTTTTTGCGTAGGCGTTCCTACGCTAAGAATAGGTTCCAGCTGGCGGAGAGCTTCGCTTTTTGATCCGAGGTACAACCCCAGCATGCTGACATTTCCGCCTTTTTTGGGACCGACGCTTAATTCGCTGCCCCACTTGGTGCTAGCGTTAGGAGCCCATACTTGCCATTTTTTAACGACCTTTTCGAACTGAGCCCATGGCCAAGTAATGTGAAATACGGTTTGCTACATCCTGTGTTTTTCGAGCGAACACAAAAACTTTCGGGAATCTGTCCGTATGCGAATCCCAATTCCTGCGAGCTGCTTCATAACCAGGGTCTCCTCGAAAGATATGGAACGAGATCAATATTACGCGTTACTCATTCGAAAACCCTTGCGCCGAAAGGTTCGAGGGGCCTTTTACTTACACCTTGTAAAAACAGCGGAAGGAATTTTATGCCATTGAATATCGAACGCATGTTTGCATATAATAAGAACAAACGTTCCTGTAAAGGGGTGGTTCTCATGCCTATCAAATGCGTTGGGCAAATCGTTGAAATCGTGTATTTGGATCGCACAGGCAAAATTACGCAGCGGAAAATCGAGGTGAAAGGGATCCGCGATGGCATCGTGAGAGCCATCTGTTTGACGTCCACAGCGCCCCGCACGTTTTGGGCAGAGAACATTTTGGCTTGGAAACCTGTTCCGAAAGGAGAGCGGAGACCGAATGCTTGCTGACATCGAACGAAAGATTCTCCGAATCCTGTACAACTATTCCAGCGGCCGGCGGCGTATGCCGTCGATGCATGAGCTTATGATCAAAACCGGCAAATCCAAGCAGCATATAATGCAATCGCTGATTCAATTGGAAAAACAGTCGTACATTCTTTGGGAGGATCGACGCCATGTGGAATCGATTCGGATTTTGCAAGGGTGGGAGCGGGAGGGCTAAAACGGAGGCGGCAATCGGTCTCTGTTTTGGGCTCTAAAAAAATTGTCGGATTAACCCGGGAAAGTGAAACTTATTCCAACTTTGTTTCGTATAGATGGTGGAGGCGATACATATGAAATTAAATCAGAAAATAGGGTTTACACTGACAACAGCGGTTTTGGCGGTAAGCATGCTGTCGGCAACCGCCGGAGCAGCCGGAGCGGCATCGGGGAATAAACAAGCTCCTCTGCCTGCCAATACGGCGGAAAAAGTCATCGTTACCAATCCGACGATCATCACGAAGCTGAACAGTACGAGCGTTGCGCCATTGGTCGTCGAAGCCGAAAAAAGATATTTTTATGCCATGGGCGGCGGCAAAGGGGGAAGCGAAAGCTTCGAACTGAACGGACGGCAGTACCGTTATCTCTCCGATGACATCGGAACCCGCGCAAAGCTGATGGATTACCTGAAGCAGTCTTATACCGAGCAAGCAGCAGCTTTTTTCGTGGACAAATATTTTATTACCCACGAGGGGCGTCTCGCCCAGCTTGATGCCGACACGGGCAACATTCTCGAGTTCGGCAAGGCTACCGCCAAAATGCTGTCCATGACTCCGACACAACGGGTTTACAAGCTGTGCGTCCCCTATCCGGAACACCGGCAAGGCCCAGAATACATTACCGTGAAGTTTGAGAAGGTCGGCGATTACTGGCGTGTGGCAACAGCGCCGCATGCTATTTTTTAAACGGCCTTATCTTAAATAAAATCGATAAAAAAGATCCTGATGACAGGGTCTTTTTTTTGTGGTTGCGGTAAATATTGGGCTTGTTGGGTCTATGCAAATATTTCAAAACACTGACAGACCGTTGTCAAATATGCCTTATTACAATGAAGTTATGAAAGGTCCAAACAACAATAACGGTTTAAAGGAGAATGAAAGGTGAAAAATAATTCCGCGATGACAAAAATCCCAAAAGGTTATACAACTATTACTCCTTGGATCATCTCACGAAACACGGCCCGGTTGATCGACTTTATGAAAAAGACGTTTGACGGCGAGGAAATCGCCCGGTTGTACAATGAAGACGGTTCGGTTGGACATGCGGAGATTCGGATCGGCGACGCCGTAGTCATGATGTTTGACGCCAAAAAAGAATGGCCCGATACGCCGGCTTTTCTCCGCCTTTACGTTGAGGATGGCGATGCCGCATTCCGGAGGGCGCTTCAGGAGGGAGCGACCACGATGACGGAAATGACCGACATGTTCTTCGGCTAACGGGTTGGACGTGTGCGAGACCCTTTGGGCAACGTTTGGTGGATCCATCAGCGGATCGAAGAACTGGATCCCGATGAATTGTCCGAACGGGCAAGCCGGCCGGAGTATGTTGAAGCGATGAAATACGTTCAAAATTCTTTGAAGCTTTAACCCGCTTATCCATAAGAGGGCGCCCACTTTTTAATCCGCCATTTCCGTTCATTTTCTTAGTCCCTGGATTTCATTTTATACCCGCGCAGCGATTTTAGCGATGCTTTCGAGTTTCCTAAAGACGGGGGCGGCTGAGCTTGCTCCTGAGTGCGGTCCAGCAGTTCCCTGAGGAACTCGTTATTTTGCTCAAGGTATTCCAGCATCAGGCTAAACGCGAAGAACAATACGCCGGAAACCGTGCCGCCGAACCACCAGGAGAACGCTTCAGGCCAATGAATACCGGGATCATCTTTGAACCCGAAAATAAATCCCATGACGATCCCTCCGAGGATCAATACGCATCCGATCCCATTCAGCAATCTGGTCAATTCCCTTCCCTCCGAATCCTTCGAGTGAGCCGTCGAACGGCTTGGTTGATAGACTAATAACGATTTATCCGCAACATTACCGTTTGGCCCTGACCTCCCTACAGCTTTCTCATAAAATAACGTATGCTTCTGAAAAGGAGGGTGAAAACATGAGTGAAGTCGTCGGAGGCGTTGGCGCAGGATACGGCTATGGCGGGTATGGCAGTGTAGGTGCAATTCTGGTGCTCTTTATTTTGCTCGTTATTATCACCAGAGCTTTCATTTACTAAGAGAATCATAATCTTTACAGCTCTTGCCGGCTTGACGCCGTCAGGGGCTTTTCGTGCTGCATTGCGTCTTTTAAGGCATCAGCGGCATGCTGGCGAAAATATGCCATAAGTACAATAAAACTAGCGGGATGCAGCAGAGTAAGCCGATTGCGATAACGATGATCCGATTTTTCCAAGTTTTGCCCATGGCGCTTGCCCCTCCTTCGAAACCATTTACAATCAGGATTTTGCAAAAATTCAAGTAGCGACTATTAATCAGCAATATAAAGAGCGAAACGGTTTCATTCGTCTATTAAATTGTACCCGGGAGCGGTCGGAATCGAATTTTTCAAAATACTTACATAGGTTAAACGCGTGAACCTGCAGATTTGTTGCGGGGCGATTTGGCCGTTTTTGGCGGAAAAATCCTGTCCTGCATGTTGCTAACATTGACGCCTTTATTGTTATGGTATATATTGTTTCCCTGTGCTTCAATGCAAAAAAGCCAAAAAGCTTAAAAGTGAAAAAGGCAATTCTTGATTTCAGTAAGGCCAAAACCATGTTTTCGCTTTAGCAACGTAAAGGAGTATCATCAGCATGAACCGACAGCTAAGCTTTCCGAAAAGCATCTTGATCATCATGTTTATTCTTGCGTTTCTGTTCGTATCGATTTTTCTGTTTAAGGCGGAGCCGCATCTTCCGCTGCTTGCAGCGACGGTGGGGACGGCCGTGCTGCTGCGGTTGTTCGGTTCGCCTTGGAAAAAACTCGAAGCCGCCATTATTCAAGGCATCCAGACGGCCATTATTCCGATTCTCATCTTGTCGCTCATCGGCATACTGATCGCCGTTTGGATGATGAGCGGCACCGTGCCAACGATTTTATATTTCGGCATGGATTACATCAACCCGCATTATTTTGCGGTGAGCGCGCTATATGTTACGATCGTCGTCTCCATGTTTACCGGCAGTTCCTTTACGACCGTAAGCACGGTCGGCGTCGCTTTTATGGGAATTGCCGCCACGACGGGAGTTTCCCCGGCTTTGGCCGCCGGAGCGGTGATTTGCGGGGCGTGTTTCGGCGATAAAATGTCGCCGCTATCCGATACGACGAATTTTGCCCCGGCCGTCGCCGGCATCTCCATTTTTACGCATATCCGCAACATGATGTACACGACGGTTCCGGCATTGATCGTAACGACGGCTTTTTTTCTGTGTGCGCCACATGCCGGTCAGCTCGATTTATCGTCCATCGAACAAATGAAGCTTGCATTAAAAGAAGGCTTTCATATTCATTGGCTAACGCTTATGCCGCCTCTTGCCGTTATTGCCTGTTCCGTCAAACGGATTCCGATTCTTCCGACATTGATCGTCGGCATCGCTGCCGGCCTGCTCGTGACCGCAATCGTTCAGCATGAAACAGCCGTCGACGTCTGGTTCGATGTGATGCAAAGCGGCTATAAAAGCGCCATCGCCAATGAAACGGTCGCTTCCATCGTCAACCGCGGCGGTTTGCAGTCGATGATGTGGTCCGTTTCCCTGATCCTGATCGCGTTATCGCTTGGCGGATTGCTTCAGCATTGCGGCGTGATCGAAGCTTTTTTCCGCAAGGCAATCCAGCCGCTGAAGAAGGGCAGCAGCATCGTCCTGATGACAGGGGCGTCTTCGATCGCGGTAAACGCGATGACGGGCGAGCAATATCTTTCGATCCTTTTACCCGGACAGATGTTCAAGGACGAATACGAGCGCAGAAACCTACCGGCCAAAACGCTGGCCAGAACGCTCGAAGACTGCGGCACGCTCGTGAACCCGCTTGTCCCATGGGGCGTCAGCGGCGCCTTTTTTGCGGCTGCGCTGGGCGTTCCGGTGACCGAATACGTTCCATACGCAACCTTTTTGTGGGTCAGCCCGCTGTTTACGTTTGCTTTGGCGCTCATCCCGATGCTGCAGAAAAACTCGCTGGGTAAGCATTAAAAGGTTCGGCGTAACCCGGCAAATCATCACCGCTTCGCGCACATAAGGTTTGGAGCCTTAGAGCATAGTAAAAGCGATCCCTATAGGGGAGCTTTTCAGAAACAGGCAAAAAGAAGGGAGCATTGCTAATGGAAACGAACAAATATAAAGAAGCCGAAGCGGACCGCTTGAACTTTCACGATAAGACCGACGATGTCGTTCGGCGCGAACCCGCCACGACCAATGTCGACGACGCCGTTGCGGCGATGACCTCGCATATCAATAAATACGACGTACCGGATGAGCTGGAAGAAAAATGACGAATGGAAAAAAGCGCGCACAGGCCGACCTGCTGCGTGCTTTTTTTGGGAACATACCGGCAGCTGATCGAACGACGAACCCCGCATTTTACGGAATCCGACCGATCCCGAGCCGAAGACCCGGGATGTTTCGGATCGCTTTGGATTTACAAATCGATCCATCTTCTGTAATCTAATAGAAATCGATTCTGGGGCGAAAGGAGCGTAATGATGAGCGAGCAGGATGAACGTTACCGGGCGTTGGAAGAGCGTGTGGCCGACTTAGAGCAGCAGCTCTATGAATCGCGAAAGGGTTCCAAAGGTCTGCGCATCGTTTTGTACGTTATTTTTGGCATTTTTTTAGCTTTGATTTTACTGGGAATTTTGCAATTCGTATCGGCATCTTAACGGCAGCGACGCAAGCCGACCATATCATAACCATGCACTGAATCCTCCGTTTCGGGGGATTTTTTGTCGTTTTGGATAGAATCTATAGAATACAAACCTAAAACCTGAATTTCTCACCTCCCGTTGTCCGCCGATTCCCTGCATAATGGGTTCATACCAAACAAAAAGGGGAATAAACGATGGCGAAAATGTCCAAATGGTTCAGCCTGGTAATGGCAGGCACGTTGGCCCTCAGTTTGACGGCATGCGGCGGAAGCAAATCGAGTGACGGCAGCGCTTCTTCGAATGCGGGGTCCGGCGGGGAAAAGACGGAAACGGTCAAGGAAAAAAACGTGACGATTACGTTCCAAAATATTTATCCGGATCCGACCGATCCGAAAAACAAGCTGATGAACAAGCTCGTCAAGCAATACGAAACGGAGCATCCAAACATCAAGATCGAGCTTGATTCCCTCAATACCGACCAGCAAAAGCTGAAGCTGAAAACACAGGCGGCATCGAAGGAGGTTCCGGACATTACCGTCGTGAACCCGGCCGCGCAAATGCAGCCATTCGTGGAA
This sequence comes from Paenibacillus sp. USDA918EY, assembly GCF_009870825.1. GTDB lineage: Bacteria > Bacillota > Bacilli > Paenibacillales > Paenibacillaceae > Paenibacillus_AQ > Paenibacillus_AQ albilobatus. The sequence continues at coordinate 96,141 of NZ_WTWY01000015.1, forward strand.
GCGAAGCTGCTGGCGCCGCTTGACGACATGCTGGATCAAAACGGGCTGCGGGGCACGTTCCAGGACGGGCTTCTCGACTGGTACAGCTTTGACGGCCATACCTACGCGGTGCCGGACGGCAACAACATCGGCGTGGTGTATTACAACAAAGAGCTTTTCGAAAAAGGAGGCGTCAACGTGCCGACGACGTTCGAGGACATGCTGGATGTCGTCAAAACGTTAAAACAAAAAGGCATCCAGCCGATGGCCATCGGCGAAAAAGATACGTGGACGGGATCGTTCCTTTTTATGAACATGCTGCTTCGCACCAACAACGGCCCGGGTTTTCTGAAAGACGTATTGGACAAAAAGAAAACGTTTGAAGACCCGGCGTTTAAGGAAGCGGTGGACGCGTTCCAAAACCTGATCCAAGCCGGCGCCTTCCAGGAGGGCGTGACGTCCTTCGACTACAACGCCGGCGAAAACTTGTTCAAAACCGGCAAAGCGGCCATGTATTTTATGGGCACTTGGGCGACGGGCGGCATCGAAACCTCATCCGTGAACGGAAAAGTCGGCGTCTTCAAGTTCCCGACGATCAACGGCAAAGGCAATCCGGACGAGTTTATGTTGGCGCCGGGAAGTGCGTTTGCGATCTCCGCGGACAGTAAGCATCTGGATGAAACGAAGGCGTTCCTGAACTGGTTCATGGTGAATTTCCCGAAAGAGGCGTTTGAAGCCAAAGGCGCAGTAGGGATCGGGCAAAAGGTGGACGGCGACTTCAAAGCCGCCGGATACTCCGATATGGCGATGGAAGTGCTCAACCTGTTTAAAGGGGTGAAAGGCGGGGACCTGGCGTTCGACAACACGATGAATCCGGGTACGGCCCAGGCGCATCTCACCAGCATCCAAAACCTGTTCGTTCAGAAAAAGGACTCGGCCGAAGTTGCGAAGGAACATCAGGCAGCCTTTGAAGCGAACAACAAATAAGATTGACGCTCAAGTGAAGGGAACGCGTGCTTTAGGCGGCATGCCGTTCCCTTCTGCTCCATAAAGACCAGCACCAATAGAGGAGGGGTTCGCCATGAACGTGCTCAAGGTTTCCCGCATCACGATCGCCGCGTTTGTGCTGCCTTGCTTGATCATTTACGTAGGAATCGTGTTTGTTCCGATTCTCGTTTCGATGTACAGCGGACTGCTGGATTGGAACGGCATCGGGGAGTCCAGGTTCATCGGCTTCGAAAATTTCAAAAACCTGTTTTTTCATGATCCGGTCTTTTGGCCGTCCGTACGAAGAACGTTGATGTTCGCCGTTTTTTCGATGGCGGAAATTCCGGTTGCGCTGCTTGTGGCCATTTTGCTGAAACGATACATCCGCAGGCCGAATTTTCTTGTTTCCAGCTATTTTTTGCCTGTCATTTTGTCGGTCGTCGTCGTTGGCCAGTTGTGGAAAACGATCTACAACCCCGCGTCGATGGGCGGCATGCTGAATCAGGTGCTCCAGGCGGTCGGTCTCGGATCATGGGCCCATGAATGGCTTACCGATCCTTCGGTCGCGATGTTTTCGCTGTATTTCGTGGCGCTGTGGCAATACCTCGGTTACCATACGCTGATTCAATATACGGGGATTCTTAACGTTCCCGAAGAGATTTACGAGGCTGCGCGCATCGATGGCGCCGAAGGTTTTGCCGCCGACCGTTACATCACGTTCCCGAACATCATCCCGATTTTCAAAATATCGATCGTGCTGGCGTTTATCGGCTCGCTGCAGGCGTTCGACATGGTGATGGTCATGACGGGGGGCGGACCCGCGCATGCGACCGACGTCATCTCGACCCATATGTACAACATGTCCTTTTTGTCCATGAAATACGGCTACGGCAGCTCGATCGCGGCGTTTTTGGTCGTCCTGTGCCTTGCCGCCACGTTCCTGATCAACCTCATATTCAACAAACTGGAGAAACGGTTTTCGTAAAGGGGGAAAAACGCCATGGATTCCAGCTCTGTCGTAACGTTGAACAAGCCGGCGGCCGCCGCCCGCCGCGGACGGTTTTCCATTCAGAAGACGATCGTCATCCTGCTTTTGTCCATCCTCGTGGTGACGCAGGTATACCCGCTGCTTTGGCTTGTGCTGTATTCGCTGAAAACAAACGAGGAGATTTTGTCGGGGAGCTTCTTTGCCCTGCCGCATGCGCCGCAGTGGAGCAATTACAGCGCGGCGCTTGAAGGGAATTATTTTCGGTATTTGCTGAACAGCTTGTTCGTCACGTCGGTGACGATGATCACGGTCATTTTGCTGAGCTCGCTGTGCGCGTATGCGATCAGCCGGTTCCGGTGGCGCGGCGGGCAGGCCGTGATGCTGCTGTTCCTGATCGGGATGATGATTCCGATGCAGGCGACGCTGCTGCCGCTGATGATCATTTTCAAGAACATTCACGTGCTGAACACGCATTTGTCGCTTATATTGCCTTACGTCGCTTTTTCGATGCCGATCGCGGTGTTTATTTTAAGCGGGTTCATGAAAACCATTCCGCACGAGATCGAAGAATCGGCCGTCATCGACGGCGCCAGCATCATCCGCATTTTCCGCAGCATCATTTTGCCGGTGTCCGTGCCGCCCGTGATGACGGTGTGCATTTTGACTTTCATCAACATTTGGAACGAATACATTTTGGCGGCCACGTTCATTTCATCGGAAAAGCTAAAAACGCTGCCGTTTGGCGTCAACAGCTTCGTCAGCCAATATTCCGTCAACTATGGCGCGATCGGAGCTTTTCTCGTGCTTGGCGCGCTTCCGGTCATCATCATTTACTTCCTCCTTGCCGACAAAATTACGCAGGGGATGGTGGCAGGCGCGGTCAAAGGTTAGTCTGTAAAAAACGTACGGAACAAGCGGAGCGTATGCTAAAATGGTCACGAAATGTCGAATGCTTGAAAGGGGGACGTTACGTCCGTGAGACGCTTCCGATCCATACGCAGCCGCTTGTTCCTGCTTTTTATGGGATGCATGACGGGTATTTTGATTTTGATGAGCTTCCTCTATTACAATCGGACGTTATCGATCATCCACACGAAGGTGAGCGACATCGCCGAAAAAAACATTTCCCAGACCGCGGGTCTTTTTAACCTGATGCTGCAAGGCTACAACAGCTTGTCCAAGTCGCTGAACAGCAATTACGAGCTTACCCGCCTGCTCCAGGAGAAGTCGTCCAATCCGGCGGTTTCGATTATCAATGAACGGACCATTACAAATATTATCGGAGCAGCCTATTATTCGCGGGACGACGTGCTGGGCATCCACATTTTATCGAAGGACGGCAAGGTGTACAGCTACGAAAGGCAGTTCGCCGGCGTCATCGACAACAATTACGCGCAGACCGAATGGTACAAAAAGCTGGGGGAATCTTCCGGCAACATGGTCTGGCTCGGACTTTACCCGGGTTCGCCGATCAACACGATGCAGCCCCAGAAGCGGGTGTTCGTGTTCGGGCGCAAGCTGTACGATCTGGATAACCACAAAGAGATCGGGATGTTGATGATCGAAACGAACCCGTCGCCAATCATGGAAGCGCTATCGAACGTAAGCATCAGTCCCGGAACTCAGGTTTACATTGTGGACGATGACGGCAAAATCATCGCTTCCTCCGAGCAAAAGGGAACGAAACGCCCGGAGCTGGAAAAGCTGCCGAAACCTTCGGAGGACGAAAAAATCGTGGCGGACGGCACCTCGAAAGAATTGATCGTCGCGGCGAACGCGTCGCTGGCCGGATGGACCATCTACGGCTTGACACCCAAAAAAGACATCCAGGCGGAGGTTTACCGGACAACGAAATTTCTCATCGTCGTCGTGCTTGTGCTCATTATTTTGTCCACGGTGCTGGCTTCGATCGTGTCGCGGAACATTGCGTCCCCGCTGAAGCTTTTGATCCGGGAGATGAAAAAGGTGGAGATGGGGAACTTCAGCGGATCCGTGAACGTCGATTCCTTCGAGGAAATCAACAGCCTGGTCTCCTCGTTTAACCGGATGGTGCACCGCATGGACGAGCTGATCGAAACGATCAAAGCGTCGACGGTCAGCGAAAAAAACGCGCAGCTGCAAGCGCTGCAGGCGCAGGTCAATCCTCATTTTCTCTACAACACGCTGGACATGATCTATTGGATGCTGGACGAGCAGGAAAATGAACGGCTAAGCAGGGTTGTCCTGGCGCTCTCGCAAATGTTCCGGTACAGCAGCAACTGGGAGGAAGCGGCCCGAACGACGCTTGGGCGCGAGCTGGAGCAAATCCGCCATTATTTGACCATCATCGAAACGAGGCTTGGCGGAAGGCTGCAAACGGAGATTGCCGCGGATGAAAAGTGGATGAACGCCCCTCTTCCCAAAATGACGATCCAGCCCATCATCGAAAATGCGGTCAAATACGGCCTGGAGCCGAAGGAAGGCGTCGGCCTGCTGAAAGTGAGTACGGAGGTCCGGGAAAAAAAGCTGCTGATCAAAATCGAAGACAACGGGATGGGCATGGACGGCGAAACGCTGAAAAGGGTGAGGGAGACGATGGCAGCGAAACATCAGCGGGATGCGGGCGCCAAAGATGTGGGGCCAAGGCGCGGCATCGGGCTTCGAAACGTTCATGACCGCCTTGTCATGATGTTCGGCGAAACTTACGGGCTGCGCGTCGAGAGCGAGTTGATGCACGGCACGACGGTGGTCGTCGCCATTCCGATTCCGGCAGAAGGGGAGGGTGAAGGATGAACATATTGGTCGTGGACGACGAAAGCGTAATCCGGGAAGGCATCAAACGCACGATCCGCAGGGCGTTTCCGGAGCACGGCGTGCAATTGGCGGAAGGACCGGACGAAGCGGCGCGGATACTCCGCGGCGGTCAAATCGACGTCGTGTTGACGGACATCTTGATGCCGGGCATGACCGGGCTGGAGCTGATGCAGCTGTCGAGAAGCAGTTATCCGCACGTGAAATGGGTCATTATCTCCGCCTATTCCGAATTCGCTTATGCCAAAGAAGCGGTAAGGCTCGGGGCTAAAGATTATATGCTGAAACCGATCGGAAAGGATACGCTTATTTCCATGATCGCGCAGCTCGGGGAGGAGGTGGAGCGGGACGCCGAACAGGAGCAGGAGGCGAAAATGCTTCACAGCAGCCTGAAGTTTTTGCGGGAGGCGGTTTTTCAGCGTTGGGCGGCGGGGCTGGACATCGGGAATATGGATATCGCCCCGTTTGTGGAAAAGCATTCCCGGTTCCATCTGGTCCTCGTGAAAATGGAAAGCGACGAAGCCGTTCATCTCGAGCATTTTATCGTCGAAAACGTGATGACCGAGCTTATCGAACGATACGGGGAAGGTTTTGTTGCAAGTCTGGACGGGAAAAGCCTGCTGGGACTCGTCACCGCGGAATCGCAGGACGGGGCGAGGCGATTGAACGATGAGCTGCGGCAGCATCTGAAGCAATACGTGAAGGTTCCGTTCCAAATTCAGCTGTCCGAAGAAATGAACGATTTCAACGGCATTCCGGCGATGATCCGGCGCATGGGACGGAACTCCGGCGCGCTTGAATTCGAATATTACGCACCGGGAGGCAACCGGGCCGTCGAAGTAGCCGTTCAATACATACGGGCCCATTACAATACGGACGTCACGCTGGAAAAGGTCGCTTCCATCGTCTTTTTGAATCCGGCGTATTTAAGCCAGGTTTTTAAGCAAAAAACGGGGAGCGGGTTCAAGGAATACGTCACCGCGCTGCGCATGGAAAAGGCGGCGGAGCTGTTGGCGCATACGCAGCTTAAGCTGGCGGACATCGCCGAAAAAATCGGTTACCAGGACGTAAAGCATTTCACCCAGGTTTTCCGCAAGCGAATGAACATGACTCCGACGGAATATCGCCAGCAATTTGGGAGGGAAGCCGGATTGAATCGGATTTGCCCGTAATGATTGACCGTAATATGCTGAAGTTTGATCTTATAGTCGATGCCTTGCCGTTCAAGCGGCAGGGCTTTTCGCTGTGTGCTTATGCCAGTTGGGAAATCCGCTTCAGTGCGGATTTGTCAGCTTAAGAAGACTGCTTATTGCCAAATGGGAACAGATGTTCTATAATTGAATTATTATGATGCAAAGCGTTTGGGGCACACAAGGGGGAATCGTCATCATGGATAGATGGAACGTCGGGGAGCGCATGCGGAAGGATCGGATCCCTGGATTAAGCATCGCTTTCATTGAAGATGGCCGAATCGTTTCTCGCGAATGTAGGGGAGAACGGACTGCCGGGAGCGGAGAACCTGTCGGCGAGAGTACGATGTTTAATGCCTGTTCCATCAGCAAATTTGCGGCGGGCATGTTAGCCCTTCTTTTGGTAGAGGAACGCGTCCTACATTTGGACCAAGCGGTGAACCAACAGCTTCTGTCATGGCGGGTACCCGATCATCCCGAGTTTGATTCCGGCGATGTTACGCTCCGCAGGCTGCTCGGCCATCAAGGCGGATTTGCCGATCCTGACGGAAGTTTCGGTACATACGGCAAAACGCTAGGGACTCCATCCATGGCGGAATTGTTGAAAGGTTTGACGCCCTATCGGCAGCAGCCCGCTGCGTTGGCAGCAAAGCCAGGAAGCCGGTTCATATACTCGGATACGGGGTTTTGCATCCTTCAGCTGCTGATCGAAGAGGCGACAGGGGAAGCCTGGGATAAACTCATGCGCACCAAAATATTCGAGCCGCTGCAGATGGCAAACAGCCGTTTCGTAACGAACGCGTCCGAAATTCGGAACGGATCGGCGGCAGGGCATAACAAACGCGGAATCCGGCTGGAAGGTTACCCCATCTATCCTTTTGCCGCGGCTGCCGGTTTGTGGTCAACGCCGACGGACCTGGCTTTGTTGATGGACGAGCTTATGTTTTCGCTGCAGGGGAAAGGAAAACTGGGCATTTCCGCGGAGACGGCTCGAGAAATGATCAAGCCGCAAGGCGGCTTTAAATGGGCTGGACTTGGCGTATTTATGGAAGATTCGAACGGAGAATTGGAGCTAAGCTCTCTGGGATGGGGAGAAGGTTTTCAATGCATGATGACCGCTTATCCCGGGAAAGGCAGGGGAGCGGTGCTGATGATGAACGCGGATCCGGGAGTGCATCAAACGGACAGCTTGCTCGGATATATCGCAAACATGTGGCAGCAGGAGAATTCCGGCGCATAAAATACAAGCCCTTGTTCTCCTGAAAAAGAACAAGGGCTTGTCCGTTGATGAATCCAAAAAAAGGATTAATGAATGTCACGGAACAAACCGACAACTTTGCCGAGGATCGTGACGTGGTTCAAGCGCAAAGGCTCATAAGAAGGATTCTCCGGTTGGAGACGGATGTGATCCTTTTCTTTATAGAACGTTTTTACGGTAGCTTCGTCCTCATCGGTCATGGCAACGACAATATCGCCGTTATCCGCGGTCTGCTGCTGGCGGACGATGACATAGTCCCCGTTGTGAATGCCCGCCTCGATCATGCTGTCTCCGACGACGGAAAGCATGAATACTTTCTCATCCCCGACATAATGCTGAGGCAGAGGGAAATAATCCTCGATATTCTCCGTAGCGGTAATCGGTACGCCGGCCGTAACCTTACCTACTACGGGAACACGCGCGATCGTTTGCGTGAAAAGGTTGCTGCTTTCGGACTCTTCCTGACCCAAAATCTCAATGGCCCGAGGTTTCGTAGGGTCCCTGCGGATCAACCCCTTCTTCTCAAGCCTGTCCAAATGGCCATGAACCGTCGAGCTGGAAGCCAGACCCACGGCTTCGCCGATTTCGCGAACGGAAGGCGGATACCCCTTGGCCCGGACTTCGTTCCTTATAAATTCCAGTATCGCTTGCTGCCGGCTAGATATCTTCGACATTCCCCATCAACCCCATTAGTAACGTTTGGTAAAAGTATACCATAGAACTTCCGTTCGTACAAACACAAGTTCTAAAAATGAGAACATGAATTTTCCTTTCGTAAGAACAATTGTTCGAAAAAACTATTGAACAAAACATGTGTTCGTGTTATATTGTTCTCATACAAGAACAAACGTTTGGAGGAACAGTTAACATGTTAAAATATAGTACATACCAAAGCATATATAATCATGAAATGACGGAAACGGGACGCGGCGGCTTGATGGACCGGTTGCCGGTGCTGCGGGTCATGCTCACGCGCCGTTTGATGCTGAAGCTGCTGCTCGCAGTCGTCATCATATCCGCAGGATGTACAGGCATGGTGCGCGTATTTGCAGGTTCTCCACAAGATGATACGCAAGTGGAGCAGGTTGTCGTTGCCCAGGGAGATACGCTATGGGAGATCGCGTTGAACCACAAACCGAAAAACATGGATACCCGTGCTTATATTCGGATGATTAAGGAGATGAACCATCTAAAGACCAGCGGCATACAAGCCGGCGATGTTCTTTCTCTTCCTATATATTAATAGTCGTTTTACGCCGAAGAGCTTGGTAAGGTTAACGCCTTGACAAGCTCTTTTTCTCATGGCAAAGTTAGGTATGAATTGATTAATGGAGGAGTTATACATGGATATCGACAGCTTAGTTCAGCGCATTAACGAACTTGCCCGGAAGGATAAGGAAACGGGTCTGACGAAGGAAGAAACCGAGGAACGCGCCAAACTGCGCGAAAGATATCTCCAAAACGTCCGCCGCAATTTCAGAGCCCAATTGGATTCGATCGAATGGGTTGAAGATCGTGAAGGCGGAAAGCGCAAATAAAATAAGGAACTGAATGGTTAAGGGGGTAAAACGATGTCCCGATCCTGGGAAAGAATGGTTCAGAAAAACTCGACACAACTAAACAAACAGCGCAAAAAGCAAGGCAAGCCTTCGCTTTATTCCTCGAACGGATCCGCCACGGCCGACATATTCAGAGGGCGCAACTTCGTGCTTCCGATCACGTTGGTGGCGCTTGCCGTAGTTTACCTTTTGCTCGGCATGGCGAGCCAGCAGGCCTCGATGAACACTTCGCTGAATTGGATCGTTGTAGGGCTGTATGTCCTGCTGGCGGTGATGATTTTTCTGCGCCGTCCGTTTCTTAAAGTGGACAAAAACACGCTTTCGACGGTCAAGTTCAATCGCGACCGCCGCTTGACCGCGGATCAAATCGCAAAAATCAAAGCCGGATCCGGCTCGATCGTGATCGAACTTCAAGGCACGAAAGGAAAAAACGGCAAGGTTTCAAAAGGGGGAAACTGGGTGTTCACCCGCTTGATCAACCGTTACGATACCGATGCCATGGCTGCGCGTCTCGAACGTTTTGCCGAAGCACACAAGATTCCGTTTGAAAAATAATAAAATAGATAACTTGTTGGGAGAGGGATGGGGAAGATGGGTGTATCCGCTGTTTTTTTTGATTTGGACGATACGTTGTTGTGGGACGAACGAAGCGTGAAGGAAGCTTTCCGGGCAACCTGCGAAAAAGCGGCAGCCAAAACGGGAATCGATGCCGACGAACTTGAAGCGGCCGTCCGCAAGGAAGCGCGGGCGTTGTACGAAACGTATGATACGTATGCATTTACGGCGATGATCGGCATTAATCCGTTCGAAGCTTTATGGGGCGACTTTACGGTAGGGCAGCAGCCCGAATTCCGCCGCATGGCCGAAATCGTTCCTGAGTACCGGAAGGAATCCTGGCGCCGCGGGTTAGCCGAGCTTGGCGTCGAAGACGAACAGCTGGCCGATGAGTTGGCGAAGCAATTCGGGGTGGAAAGACGGGCCCGTCCCCACGTTTATGAGGAAACGTTTCAGGTGCTGAAGGAGCTGAAGGGGAACTACAAGCTTTTGCTGCTGACAAACGGTTGTCCCGGCCTGCAGCAGGAAAAGCTGGACGGCGTGCCGGAACTTGCCCCTTTCTTTAATGAAGTGGTCATCTCGGGTAATTTCGGAAAAGGCAAGCCGGATCCGGGCATTTTTGAACATGCGCTCTCCCGTATGGACGTAGCGCCGGAAGAAGCCGTCATGGTAGGCGACAAGCTTTCCACCGACATTAAAGGCGGTTTGGCCGCCGGATTGACGACCGTCTGGATCAACCGCAACGGAAAACCTTATCATTCCAACATCCAGCCCCACTATGAAATCAAACATCTATCCGAACTTCACGGCATTTTGGAGTCGTTGAAGGAACAAAGATAAGCCGAATGTAAAGAGTTTCACCATGTGAATCAAAGTCTGCCATACGCGTCTATTCGCTGCATGCGCAGACTTTTTCTTTTGTGCCTAAGAAAATGGCCGTATGCTTTCATCATGATTTGTCAATAAATTGTGAACGTGCCGCCGTTTTGGAAGCATTAAAAACATGTATAATATTTTGAGGCGACGTGAAACGCATACATACATGCAGAATACGTAAGGGAGTGGCAGGAAATGAAAAACAAATTGGGCTTGGCCGGAGTCGCTTTGCTTGTCGTATTGGCTTTAGCCGGCTGCGGCAGCAGCGGCGGACATGACGGCATGAATATGGACGAAGGCATGATGGAGCCTTTGAAAGTCGATTTAAGCTTGACGCCGGAGCAGGCGAAAGTGGGAGAAAAGGTTTCGATCGAAGCCCATGTCACGCAAAAGGATAAAAACGTGGATAAAGCGGACAAAGTGGAGATCGAAATCGTTAAAGAAGGAGACAGCAGCGTGCATGAAAAGGTGCCGGCGAAAAATGCGGGAGACGGGAAATACGTGCTCGAAAAAACGTTCGACAGCGCCGGAGACTATAAAATCACCTCTCATGTAACCTACGGACCGCAGCATACGATGCCGACCAAAACGTTGACGGTCAGCGAATAAATGCATTCTAAGCAAAGCAAAACCCCGCCCTTGATCAAGGAGCGGGGTTTTTGGCTTTGAAAATGACTGAAAAATGCATGTTCGTTTATTGTCGTGCGTTAGGCTTTTTGGAAGCTTGGGTCTTCGACGGGGTAAGCCACCCAGCCGTTCTTTTCGATAAAGAGACGTATGGCAATGATTTGGCGGTTGTCCATCAGCGTGAAGAAATGGTTGGTGTTTTCGGGAACCGAAATGACGTCGCCGGCATCCAGCTCCACGTTGAAATATCCGAGATCGCCGCTGCCTTTGATGACAAAAATGCCTTTGCCGCCGACGATCGCGCGGATTTCATCTTCCGTGTGGGTATGAACCTCTTCAAACTTGTTCAGCAGCTCTTCCAAGTTCGGCGTCGCCTCGGACAACGTGATCACGTCCCAGATTTGATAGCCGCGGCGCGCCGCCAAATCGCGGATTTCCTCGTCGTACACCTTCAGAATTTCGTTTTTTTGCTCATCGTTTAATTGGTAGTTATTTTGAAGCTCGGCCGGAAGCTTGGAGGCGTCCCATTTTTCAAACAACACATTTTGTTTGTTTAAAAATTCACGAACATTATCGTCACCGGTGATTCTTTCGTTCGTATTGCGGATTACAATTTCAGCCATGTGCTTTCCCCTCTTTTCCACTTGGATTAATTCATATTATAACGAGGCCGCCATTTTTTGTCGATGCGTTTCTTTCGCGTTGATTGCAGCCGGACCGCCGTTTTTGGCACTTTTCTAAAGGTAGGGATTCTGCTAAACTAGAATTTAACGTTTCGCGAGGGGGAAAATGAATGAACAGACCTAGCTTGCAGGAAATCATGAAAGACCGAATATTGATACTCGATGGTGCCATGGGTACCATGATCCAGCAGGTCCAGCTCGGTCCCCAGGATTTTGGAGGAGAAGAACTCGAAGGCTGCAACGAGATGCTCGTGCTGACGCGTCCGGATGTCATCGAAGAGATCCATGAAAAATATCTGGAAGCAGGAGCGGATCTGATCGAAACGAATACCTTCGGCGCAACGTCGGTTGTGCTGGCGGAATACGATATACCTGAAAAAGCCGCGGAAATCAACCTGAAAGCGGCGGAAATCGCCCGCCTGGCGGCAGACAAGTTCAGCACGCCGGACAAGCCGAGATACGTGATCGGAGCGATGGGGCCGACGACCAAAACGTTGTCGGTAACCGGCGGCGTAACGTTTGATGAACTGGTTGCCAGCTACAAGGAGCAGGCGATGGCTTTAATCGAAGGCCGCGTTGACGCGCTGCTGCTTGAAACGAGCCAGGACACGCTGAACGTCAAAGCCGGGAGCATCGGCATCCGCCAAGCGTTTGAAAGCAGCGGCACGACGCTGCCGGTCATGATCTCGGGCACGATCGAACCGATGGGTACGACACTTGCCGGGCAAAATATCGAAGCTTTTTATATTTCGCTGGAGCATTTGAACCCGATTTCGGTCGGTCTCAACTGTGCGACAGGCCCCGAATTTATGCGGGACCATATCCGGTCTTTGTCCGCCATGGCCAAGACGGCCATAAGCTGCTATCCGAACGCCGGACTGCCGGATGAAAACGGAAATTACCACGAATCGCCGGATTCGCTGGCACACAAGATGGAAGATTTCGCGAAGCACGGATGGTTAAACATTGCGGGCGGCTGCTGCGGAACGACGCCGGATCACATCCGGGCGATGTCCGAGGCGATGGCGAAATACGAACCGCGTCCGCTGGAAGGTTTCCACGCGCCGGCGATCTCCGGCATCGAACCGGTTTATATCGAGCAGGATAACCGCCCGTATATGGTTGGGGAAAGAACGAACGTCCTCGGCTCCCGCAAATTCAAGCGGCTCATCGTCGAAGGCAAATTCGAGGAAGCTTCCGAAATCGCCCGCGCCCAAGTGAAAAACGGCGCCCATGTCATCGACGTGTGCGTTCAGGACCCGGACCGGGATGAAACGGAGGACATGAAAAACTTCCTGGAGTTGGTCGTCAAAAAGGTCAAGGTGCCGCTCATGATCGATACGACCGATGCGGCGGTCATTGATCTGGCCTTAAAATATTCGCAGGGCAAATCGATCATTAACTCCATTAATCTTGAAGATGGTGAAGAAAAATTCGAAAAGGTGACGCCGCTCATCCACAAATACGGTGCGGCCGTCGTTGTCGGGACCATTGACGAAACCGGACAGGCCATACATCGCGACGACAAGCTTAAAGTCGCCCAAAGATCTTATGATCTTCTCGTAAACAAGTATAAGCTGGCGCCGGAGGACATCATCTTCGACACGCTCGTTTTCCCTGTCGGGACAGGGGACGAGCAGTATATCGGCTCCGCCAGGGAAACGATCGAGGGCATCCGGTTGATCAAACAAGCGATGCCGGAATGCCATACGATTCTCGGGATCAGCAACGTGTCCTTCGGGTTGCCGGAGGCGGGGCGCGAGGTGCTCAATTCGGTATTCCTCTACGAATGCACCAAGGCCGGCTTGGATTACGCGATCGTCAACACGGAAAAACTGGAGCGTTACGCCTCGATTCCGGAAGAAGAGCGCAAGCTCGCGGAAGCGCTGATTTATGACACGAACGACGAAACGCTCGCTGCGTTTGTCGCCGCATTCCGGAATAAAAAGGTCGAGAAGAAAGAAAAGCTGTCCAACCTGACGCTGGAAGAACGACTTGCGTCCTATGTGGTGGAAGGCTCCAAAGAAGGCCTGATTCCGGATCTCGATGCCGCTCTTCAAAAATACGGCGCGCTGGAAATCATCAACGGACCGCTGATGACGGGCATGGCAGAAGTCGGCAGGTTGTTCAACAACAATGAGCTGATCGTCGCCGAGGTGCTGCAGAGCGCGGAAGTGATGAAAGCGTCCGTATCGTACCTGGAACAGTTCATGGAGAAAAACGAAACCTCGGTCAAAGGCAAAATGCTGCTCGCGACCGTCAAAGGCGACGTGCACGACATCGGGAAAAACCTCGTGGAAATCATTTTGTCCAACAACGGTTACGAGATTGTCAATCTGGGCATAAAAGTAGCACCGGAAACAATTATCGAAGCTTACCGCAGGGAAAAAGCCGATTTGATCGGCTTGTCCGGACTGTTGGTCAAATCGGCGCAGCAAATGGTCGTTACCGCCCAGGATTTGAAAAACGCGGGCGTGGATGTGCCGATTTTGGTTGGCGGCGCCGCGTTGACGCGCAAGTTCACGAAGACCCGGATCCGTCCGGAATACAACGGGCTTGTCGTATACGCCAAAGACGCGATGGACGGGCTCGATTTGGCGAACAAGCTGATGGACCCGGTTCAGCGCGAAGCGATGAAGGCGGAAATGGACGCCGAATTAGAAGCGCTCAAGGCGGAAGGCGAAAAACGCCAGGAGCTGCCTGAAATTACGCGCGCGGCCAAGTCCAACGTATCGACCGACGTACCGGTGTTTATGCCGCCGGACTTGGAGCGTCATATCATCCGGAATTATCCGATATCCCACATCGTTCCATACATGAATATGCAGATGCTTCTAGGGCATCATCTGGGGCTGCGCGGGCAGGTGGAGCAGCTTTTGACCGAAGGCAACGAAAAGGCTTTGGAATTGAAAGCGACGGTCGACGGCTTGCTTGAGCAGGCGGTTTCCGAAGGCATCATTCAGGCGCATGCGATGTACCGTTTCTTCCCGGCCCAATCCCGGGGGAACGATATCGTCATTTACGACCCAGAAGACGTGAGCAAAGTGCTTCATACGTTCACCTTCCCGCGTCAAAACGTGCCGCCGTTCCTATGTCTTGCGGATTTTCTGAAGTCGCACGACAGCGGGCAGATGGACTATGTCGGATTTTTGGTGGTCACGGCCGGCCAAGGCATTTCGAAACTGTCGTCCGAGTGGAAGGACAAAGGGGATTATCTCCGCTCCCATGCCTTGCAGTCGGTGGCGCTTGAAACGGCCGAAGCGCTCGCCGAGCGCGTGCACCATATCATGCGCGATACTTGGGGATTCCCGGATCCGGCGGATATGACGATGAAACAGCGGCACGGCGCCCGTTACCAAGGGATCCGCGTTTCGTTCGGTTACCCGGCTTGTCCGGACCTCGAAGATCAGGGTCCTCTGTTCAAGCTGATGCAGCCCGAAGACATCGGCGTTCATCTGACGGAAGGCTTCATGATGGAACCGGAAGCATCGGTTTCGGCCATGGTGTTTGCCCATCCGGAAGCGCGTTATTTTAATGTTGACAAGGCAAAATGATCTACGGATCCTAAACGGATGAAGCGGGCAAAAAATCCTCCTGTTCGGGAGGTTTTTTTGCCGAAATGAAAGCTGCCAGGCTTGTTTCGAGGAAACGGCCGCTTGATGAAGACGGGAGCGGCCGTTTCTTGTGCTGACATATAGGGAAAGAAGGTTGCTTGTTATGGAACTTGAATTTTTGGGGACCAATGCCGGAGTGCCCTCGCTGCAGCGGAACGTCACGTCGATGGCTCTGCGCATGTTCGAAGAGCGGCGAACGTTTTGGCTGTTCGATTGCGGGGAAGCGACGCAGCATCAGATTCTGCGATCTTCGTTAAAGCTCAGCAAATTGGAGAAAATTTTTATAACGCATCTGCATGGCGACCATATCTTCGGGCTCCCCGGACTGCTGTCCAGCCGGGCATACCAAGGCGGCACGACGAAATTGACCGTGTACGGGCCACCGGGAATCAAACAGTATATCGACGTAAGCCTCACGCTTAGCCAATCCAGAATCGAATATGAGCTTGAGGTGGTCGAACACGCCGGGGGACTCGTATACGAAGACGAGGACATCGCCGTCGAGTCGCTGCTGCTGGATCACCGGATCGACAGCTACGGCTACCGCATCACGGAGAAGGACAAGCCGGGAAGCCTCGACTTGAAACGGCTGGCCGAATACGGTCTGAAACCTGGACCCGCCTACGGACGGCTTAAAAGAGGCGAAAGCATCGACCTCGAAAACGGAATGACCCTCCATCCGAGCGACGTGCTTGGAGCTCCGAAGAAGGGGCGGACCGTCACGGTATTGGGGGATACCCGTCCATGCGGCAATGTGTTGAAGCTCGCCCGGGACGCGGATTTGCTTGTGCATGAAGCAACGTTTATGGATGATCTCAAGGAATCGGCGTACAACTACCATCACAGCACGTCCGTCCAGGCTGCCGAAGCGGCGGCCGCCGCCGGAGCCAAGGAACTCATCCTGACTCATTTCAGTTCGCGGTATAAGGATATGGAGCATTTAAAACCGCTGCTGGAGGAAGCCCAGTCCGTGTTTCCCAAGACGCTTCTTGCCGAAGAGCTGATGCTGTTCCCCGTGAGAAGGCATGATGAAGGATAAAAAGACGAAATCCCCATTTACAGAAAGACTCCGCAAGGAGTTCTTTTCTTTTTGGATTGCCGGGGAAATCAAATTATTTTCCGGGAAAGCGCAGGAAATGACATAAGGCACCAGCACCTGCCATCGGGCGGTTGTGTCAGCGGACGTTCTTTGGCGAACCTCGCAGAAAAAATGTTTAATGAGTCGCGGCGTGGGGGCAAGAAGTACGGAGAAGTTGCGGCATTCCTTCAATTTTTTTAAAATAGAACTGGCGTCATGAGGGAAATCCCCTCTATGATTGCCAAGGTTTTCGAAGAAAAGAGGAAGCTGTTATGGCCCAAAATGAAAAGACAAAAGCTCTTTTGATCGATCTTGACGGAACGTTGTACCACGGCAAACACCGGATCCCCGGTGCGGACGAGCTGATCCGGACGTTAAAGCAGCAAGGGGTTCCTTATCTGTTTGTGACGAACAACTCTTCCAGAACAGCGGAAGGCGTAGCGTCGCATCTAAACGGGATGGGGATTCCCGCCGAACCCGGAGACGTATGCACATCGTCGCTTGCCGCCGCCGAATACGTCGCCGGGGAATCACCCGGAGCATCGGTGGCTATGCTAGGAGAAGAAGGATTGAGAGAGGCGCTGCTCGATGCCGGATTACATATCGTTGATGAAAACCCGCAATATGTGGTGCAAGGAATCGACCGTTCGTTTACATATGAAAGTTTGGCCCAAGCCGTGCAATGGATCCGCGCGGGCGCCGCATACGTGTTGACCAATCCGGATCTTCTGCTCCCTTCGGACCATGGGCTCGTTCCCGGCGCGGGTTCGCTTGCCGCGTCCATACGGGCCGCATCGGGCGCGGAGCCGGTCGTTATCGGCAAACCGTCGGGACATCTCATCAAATATGCGACGGACAGGCTGGGCATTTCCCCGGGGGAAGCGACGATGGTGGGCGACAACATGCGCACGGATATCGCTGCCGGAGCGGCAGCGGGATGCCAGACGATTTTGGTTTTAACGGGATTAACGACCGAAGAGAACCTGAAGGCGCAAATCGAAGGGGCCGGCGTTAAACCGGATGTCATTTGCAAAAACCTGCACGAGTTAACGGAAATGATCCGTTCGAAATCATAGGCCTGACAAAGATTTTGATATCCTATAAGTCATCCATGCTGTAAACGAAAGGAAGATGAACGAATGCCGGAACTGCCGGAGATGGAAAATTACCGAAGACTGCTGACGGAACATATCATTAACCAACCGATCACCCGGGTGGTGATCAATCGGGAGAAGTCGCTGAATGTCCCGGCCGAACGTTTTATTCAGGAATTGATGGGCCAGCGCGTTGTTTTCGTGGAAAGAAGGGGCAAATTCCTTGTGTTCCATTTGAACAACGGCCGGCGTTTGCTGCTGCATTTGATGCTCGGCGGCATGCTGTTTTACGGAACCGAAGAAGAGCGTCCAAGCCGGAATACGCAGGTAGAGATCGCTTTCGGGTCAAGTACGCTCTATTTTATCGGGCTTCGCCTCGGGTATCTTCATCTGCTGTCTGCGAAGGAAACCGAAGAAACGTTGAAGCCGCTCGGGCCGGAGCTGCTGGACCGCCGAATGAACAAGGAGCGTTTTATAGCGCTGGTGAAGGGCCGGCGCGGTTCCTTAAAAAGCCTGCTCGTCAATCAGCACGTCATTGCCGGGATCGGCAACTGTTATGCGGACGAAATCGCGTTTGAGGCAGATCTGCTGCCGTCGGCGAAAATACAGGACCTGTCCGAGGAAACGCTGGGCCGATTGTATGATGCCGCCGTCAAAGTGCTGCCGGATGCGCTGGAACACGGCGGATATATGGAGTCGCCTTTTATGGCCGGCGATACGTTGACCGGAGGTTATGACGAAATGTGCAAGGTGTACGACCGCGATGGGGAAAGCTGCGTTCGCTGCGGCGGGGTCGTCACCCGAATCGAATTGACGGGCCGAAAAGCTTTTTTCTGTCCGTCCTGCCAGCATGAGCGTTAAAAGACGAATCGGCTGCCATGTCAGCACCCGCGGCGGGTTTGGGAGAGCCGCCCGGCGGGCATGGGACATGGGGGCAAAATCGTTTCAATATTTTCCGAAAAATCCGCGCAGCCTTTCGATCAAAGAGCTTGATGGATCGGCTGCGGCGGATTGCTTTCGTTTTTGCCGGGAAATGGATTTGCCGAGCATCGCCCATACGCCTTACCCGGTTAATATCGCGATTGGAGAAACCCGCGGCCGGGATCTATACGACGCCACCGTCGCTTCGCTCAAAAACGACTTGATCATCGCCGAAGCCTGCGGCTCCGTAGGCATCGTCGTGCATTTCGGCCATTTGAAAAGCAGCGACCCGTTACAGGGCTATAAAAATATAATACAATGTTTAAATGAAACGCTTGGCGGCTGGCAGGGCAAGGCTAAAATTTTGCTCGAAAACCAGGCGGGGCTGCCCGGATCGATGGGCATTACGCTCGAAGAACTGGTCTATGTCAGAAATTTGGCCGATGAGCCGGAGAAAATCGCGTTTTGTCTGGATACCTGTCATGCTTACGCATCAGGAACGTGGAAACCGGACCAAACCGACCGCTTCATGGAACGGGGGCGGGAGCTTGGGTATTGGCAAAACCTGGCGGCCGTTCACCTGAACGGCTCCAAATATCCGTCCGGCTCGGGCAAAGACCGCCATGCCAGGATCGGTGAGGGCTGCATCGGAGCGGAACGTTTGGCCGGCCTCATTTCGTTTCCGGAGTTTGAAGGCAAACCGGTCGTTTTGGAGACGGATCCGGGTCCGGACGGTACGCACGGGGACGAATTCGAATTGCTGCACCGCCTTTTGGGAGAGAAAAAATAAAACGTTGGAAATCGGGAGAAAGGGGGGACGGACGTGCTGCATGTTTATCTGGATGATTACCGGCGCTGCCCGGACGGCTTCGTTTTGGCAAGAAACGCCCAGGAATGCCTGATCATGCTGGAGGAGTGCGAGGTCGGCATTTTGTCGCTGGATTACGACCTTGGCATCGGCGAGCCTACCGGCATGGATGTGGTGCGCGGCATGATCGCAGGCCAGCTGTTCCCGCGGGAAATCTTTTTGCATACGTCCAGCATGCGGGGGAAAAGGGAAATGTACGAGCTGCTGTACCAATCCGTGCCGGAGCACGTCAAACTGCATAACGGCCCCGTGCCCCAGGAGTTGCTGGAGCGGATCGCCAAGGAGGAGCGGGCATGAGGACGCTTGACGAGAGGCAGCTTTTGGAGGAGCTGTGGCGCAAAGGCGAGCCCTTGGCCGTTTTTCTGCACACTCCTTTTTGCGGAACGTGCAAAGTGGCGCGGAGGATGCTGGAGGTTGCCGAACATATGCTGCCGGACGGCTTGCTGCGCGAAGCGGACGTCAACATGACGCCGAAGGTGGTGGAGCAGTACAAAATCCGCAGCGTTCCCGCCCTGCTTCTTGCGGACAAGGAGCGGAGCGGAAAGCCTGAAATCGTTTATTCCATGGGATCGGTCGGAGACTTGTTAGCTCAAATAAGGGGAGTGCTTTCATGATTACGATGCGGGATGTGTCTCTGCGGAGGGAAGAAAACCAGATTTTGGACCATGTATCGCTGAACATTCAAAAAGGGGAAAACTGGGTTATACTCGGGCGCAACGGCTCCGGGAAAACGACGATACTCGAAATGCTGACGGGATATCTTTTTCCGAGCAGCGGCCGAATCGAAGTGCTGGGCAACGTTTACGGAGAATGCGACGTGCGCGAAGTACGCAAGGAGATCGGGTATATCAGTCCGAATCTGCTTGAAAAGCTCAATTTGAGCGATCCGGTGTGGGAAGTGGTTGCAACGGGCGCCTACGCTTTTTTGCGCTTTTATCAGGAAATACCCGAAGAGGTCAAGGAAAGGGCGCTGAAGCTGCTGGAAGAGATGAATTTGGGCAAGCTGTCCTACCATCCGCTCGGAACATTGTCGCAGGGCGAACGCAAAAAGGTTATGCTGGCGAGAAGCTTGATGAGCGAGCCGAAGCTGCTGATTATGGACGAGCCTTGCGCTGGCCTTGATTTATATGAACGCGAAAAGATGCTGGCGGAGGTTGAACGGCTCGGCGAACGCGACATCACCGTGGTGTATGTTACGCATCATGTCGAAGAGATCATGCCGCTGTTTACGCATGTGGCTTTGATCCGTGACGGAAAAATCGCCGGAGCGGGTCCGAAACAGGAAGTATTGAACGACGAAATGATAAAACAAACCTACGATATTCCGGCCCGGATCGAATGGGAGGGCGGGCGGCCTTGGATTAAAGTGGTTTCTGGAGGTTAATTCCGTTTTGGATGACAAAATATTGACGAATGACGAACAAAAACACACAACCACATCCCGGTTTATATGCACGGCCAACCACGGTTTCGCGCCTTATGCCCAAGAAGAGCTGCGCCGAAGATTCGGCAAGCTGAAAAGCAGCGTGCTCGTATCGGGCGAGGTTTTTCTCGTGACGCTTTTCGAGGAGGCGGAACAGGCGGTTGCGAACATCGTTTCGAATCCGCCGATTTTTCTGCGCCATATCCAGCCCGTGCAGCTCGAACTAAGGGCGGATGCCGATGAAGCTTTGGAGCAAACCGCCCAATATTTGCTTCGGCAGGACAAGCTTTACGAAGCGAGCATTTCGCTGCAGGCAAGAAAAGCGGAACGCAGCGTTGCGGCCGAGAGCGCCGGCGAGTTGCGCGAAAAGCTGCTGCAGCGTTTAACGGGGTTAAACGCCGATTTTGTCGTACGTGACCCCGAATGGGTCATCTCGGTATTTGCAGCGGAAGACATGCTGTATATCGGCGTTTCGAGCCCGGCGGAGAACCTGTCCGACTGGAGCGGGGGAGCGATCCGGTTTCAGCGGGAGGAAGGGCAAATTTCGCGGGCCAAGTTCAAATTGCTGGAGGCGGAACAAAGCTTCGGGATCGATTTTCGATCCTTCGGCAGCGCGCTTGACGTCGGTGCCGCTCCCGGGGGCTGGACCTCGTTCCTTCTGGAGCGTGGGCTCAAGGTAACGGCGGTTGACCCTGCCCTGATGCATGAGTCGCTGCGCAACCATCCGAACCTGCGGATTTTAAAGAAAAATGCATCCGAGGTTCGTTTTCGGGAAAACGAATTCGATCTGCTTGTCTGCGACATGAGCTGGAGCCCGAAACAGATGGTGAAGCTCGTAAAGGAACTTCTTCCAAGCCTGGGAACGGGCGGTACGGCCATCGTCACGGTCAAGCTCATGCACAAAAAGCCCATGGCGCTTATCGGTGAAGTCATCGCTTCCTTCGAAGAAGCGCAGATGCAGGTTCAGCGCGCGAAACAGCTGTTCCACAACCGGGATGAGATCACATTATACATGATTAAATATTAACATCCTGAATCGGCTCGGTTATTTAAGAGAGAAGTAGAATTTAGAAAATAACACTTTACACAGATATTCCCATTGCTTTATAATGATACCAAATCGACTATATGACCTTAAAAGGGAAAGCATCCCTGAGTAAAGCCTTACGGTTATCGTAAGCGTCTTTATCAGGGGGCTTTCCCTTTTTGTGTTGAAAGTGAGGGAACAGCATATGAATCATCCTTCCAAACTTCATGCCGGGCTTACGATGGGAGGAAGATACGAAATCGTACGCAAGATCGGGGAGGGCGGCATGAGCCATGTCTACCTGGCCGAAGATTTGAAGCTTCCCGGCAAGCTTTGGGCCGTGAAGGAGAGCGTTTCCGACCCGGGGCAATACGGCAGCATACGGGATGAAGCCCAGCTTCTCATCTCCTTGAGCCACGCCAGGCTGCCGCGGATCGTCGATTTTTTTCCTCCGGACGAGGACGGTTATACCTATCTGGTGATGGATTACATTCAAGGCATTACGCTGGAAAAATACTTTGCCGGTTACCGCGGCCGGATACCGGTGGATTCGATCCTTCAGCTCGCGGATCAGCTGCTGGAAGTGCTTGATTATTTGCATACGCATGAGCCGGTCATTATTTTCAGGGATTTGAAGCCTTCGAATATTATGTTGACGGAGCATTTGGAGCTTAGGCTGATCGATTTCGGCATCGCCCGGAATTACAAGCGGGAGCAGGCACAGGATACGGTCAAGCTCGGTACGGTCGGTTTTGCCGCTCCGGAACAATACGGCTCAGGCCAAAGCGACGCGAGATCGGATTTGTACGGTTTCGGCGCGCTGCTGCTGTACTTGTCGACCGGCGGGGCACACACCGAATGGACGGAGAAAGCCGAGCGGAGCATCCGTCCCGATTTGCCGCGCAAGCTCATGCCGATCATGCGCAAGCTGCTGCAGACGTCGCCGGAGAACCGCTACGCCTCGGCTGCCGAAGTCCGCGAAGAGATCGCCGCGGCCGTCCGGCTCGAGATGAAGCCCGATGCAAGGCGGGGCAAGGATATCGCAGGCAGAAAAAGCACGCAGGTGATTGCCGTGATGGGAGCAAGCGGCGGCACGGGGACGACGCATACGGCGATTGCCATCAGCCATTTTCTAGCGAGAGGCCGCGGCAAGGTGGCGCTCATCGAGATGAACGTCCGGTCTCCGGCATTTCGGAGGATACAGCAAATTGTTGACGGCGACCGTTCCGGCAGCCCCGGCAGCCGCAAGTTCGAGGTGCAGGGCGTGGATTATTGGCGGCAGACGGCAAGAAGCGACGTCATTTCATTATTGTCCGGCAGTTACGATTATGTCGTGATCGATTTGGGAACGTATCGGGAGCGGGAACGGCTCGAGGAGTTTCTGCGCGCGGATGTCCCGGTCATCGTCGCTTCCGGCGCGGAATGGCGCCAGCAGGACATCTTGGATATGGTCCACGGCTTGTCGCGGTACCCGCAGCAGAAATGGGTGTACTTTTTGCCTCTTGCCGGGGGGGATGCCGTGCAGCGGCTTCGCAGGCAGTTAAATTCCCCGCACGTTTTTTCGCTGCCGCTTCAAATGGATCCGTTCGACAAAAGCGAAGAGACCGACAAGGTTCTGGGCCGCGTTTTTCAGGGGCTGCCGGGCGGCCAGCGGAGAAGGAGATTCCGATTCGGGCTCACTTGATCCGCGATGAAAGAGAGGAGATGGTTCGAGGCAATGTCAAAGCTGAGACAGCGAACGAGGCATATGCTCTACGCCGGATTGGCGGGGGCCGCCGCCGTCGGCGTAGTGTTTGCGGGTTATGCGGCGGTTAGCGGCGTGAGGCATCATGCCAAAGAAAACGAAATCAGGGAGGAGTATCGCCGGCAAATCGCCAAGCTGGAGCAGGCGCGGCTGAATGAAGAGAAGCAAATGGTGTCGGGTTGGGCGCTGGCGCGTGACGTCGCCGCGGGCGAGACCGTCACTCCGAAAGATCTTGTGCGTGTCAGGCTGCCACAGGGGGCTGCTCCCGCCAATCTGCTCGAAAGCGGTGGCGACGGAGAGGTCAAAATCGCAAAGATCGAGTTGAGAAAAGGAACCGCGCTTACCGATGCCATGGTGTACGTCGCCCATCCGCTTCAGGCGGATTTGCGGAATAGGGAGCTGCAGGCGATCGTATTGCCTTCCGACTTGCGGCAGCATGATGTGGTCGATGTGCGCATTCAATTTCCGACGGGGCAGGATTACATCATATTATCCAAAAAGAAAATCGACAAGCTGCTTAGCCCGGCTATGTGGATTCAAATGACGGAGCAGGAGATGTTGGCATTGTCCAGCGCAATGGTGGATGCATATCTGCACGATGCCAAGCTGTACGCCGTGACCTACGTGGAGCCGGAGATGCAGGATAAAGCGGTCCCGACGTACCCGGTCAACAAGGAAGTGCTGAAACTGATCGCCAGCGACCCGAATATCGTGAACAGAGCGGAGCGTAAGCTGTCCGAAAGCATACGCGCCGCATTGGAAAAGGATTTGGAAAAAGCCGCGCCGGATAAGGCGGCCGGGAGCTTTGCGGAGTCGGAGTTCGCACCTTCCGGTTTAAGCGCCGGAATGTATCCGGGATCAATTGGTTCCGCCGGACAGGACCGATCCGGATCGGCCTTCCGGGACGCCACGTCAAACAACGGGAACATGGTAGAGCCGGCCCGGGCAGGCTCGAATTCTGCGGAAGGGCCATCCGGCGATCTATCTGCGGCCGATTCGAGCCAGGACAGCTTTTCCCTCGGGGACGTTCAGGATAACAAGCTTTTGGAAAAAAGCATAAAAGAAAACCAGGGAAGCGGAACACCGACTTCGGATCAACCATAGGCCGGCCGGAGAGTCGGGGAAAGGAGACGGACGGTCATTGAATAGTTGGATTTTTGCCGGCTTGTGCGACAAAAGCGACATGCTGCTGTACATATGCAAATTGCTTGCCGGCGGAGGCGGCAAGGTGCTGCTTGTGGATGCGACCGAGAAAAGAAAGTATCCCTATTTCGTCGGAGGGCTTGATGAGCGGCTGGGCATCACCGAGTTTTCCGGATTCGACGTCGCATGCGGCTTTGAGGATGCGGACGGTTTGGAAGCTCATCTGCAAAGCCATGGCGGGGGTTTTGAAAACTATGATTATGTAATCTACGATTTGGAGCTTCTGGGGTTCTGTTCGAAAGAGGATTGGGAACGCGCTTCGGCGCTCGTTTGGGCGACGGATTATGAAGTCTGGACATTGGAAGAGGGGGGAAGATGGCTGAAGCAAGCGGCTCATCGGCAGTTCGAACAAGGCGTGATCCCGGAAATGCGGAAGGTCGCCGTTCGGGCCGTCGACGAGTGGTTCGGCGATTCCTATCTGGACGGGTATTTTGCGGATCTTCCGGTCCGCTGGAAAGGAGAGACATTCGTCCTGCCGTGGAATGAACTGGACCTATCTTTAAAGCTTAGAAACGAACATACGAAAAAACTTGAAATGAAGCCGTTGACCCGGGGCTATAAAAAACAATTGTGCAACCTTGTTCAAAACCTCACGGACCGGGATCGAAAACAGGTACACCGCGCATTGCGGAATGCGGAAAGGAGAAAAGGATGAGTACGATTGCATTTTGGAGCCCACTATCGGGCGGGAGTGGGAATTCGGCGCATGCAGCGGCGACGGCCGCGGCGATAGCGATGGATTACCGGTTGAAATTGCTGCTTGTGCATGGCGGCACGGCCAAAGAAAGGGTGGAAGGCGCCTTCCCGATGTCGGCCCATACACTGGATCACGGATTGCTTTCTTTTCAGGATCATGGGATGGACGCGTTGGAAAGACTTTGCTTGAACCGCAGACTGACCCGAGAAAATTTGCAGGACTATACGCTCCCGCTTCTTCCGGACCGCCTCGATTTGGTCCAGGGGAACGCCAAGCCGGAGGGAACGATGCCCGGTTACCGGAAGCAGCTGCTGCAGTCTATATGCGCAGTGGCGAGTCAATGTTACGACCTCGTCATGCTTGATGCGGGAAGCGGGAACCCGAAGGAAGGAAGCGGTGACCATGCCCTGCTTGAAGCGGCGGACCTGGTCGTGGTCAGCCTGAATCAGGGCATCGAGGGTTTGGATTCGTTTTTTAAAGGTGGAAACTGTCCGCCGATGGTTAAGGAAAAACCGCATATCGTCGTGCTTGGCCGGTACGATAAATACTCCCATTGCACCTTGAATAACGTCAAGCGCAGGTTCGGTTATAAAGGCGGCGTGCATGGCATTCCTTACACGACGGATTTTTTGGATGCATGGAATATGCGCGGCGTTCTGCCGTTCCTGCAGCGAAGCCGCAGCCTGAACGGCAGGCAGCCGGCTGCAGCCTTTCTGGCAAGCATCCGCTCGCTCGCCAAAGACATTTTGACGCAGCTGGAAATGACCTCGTTGCTGAAGCTGGTCGAAAGGGGAGCGTAAATGATCTCCGGAATGATCGTCAACATTCTGATGATCGCGCTCATCGTTTTGTTCATCCTGCTGCTCCTTTACGTCAAATGGCTCGACTACCGGCGTCCGCCGGCCGTAAACCCTGCGGGGGGCAAACAATACACGATCGACACGATGACGGAATTCGTGAAGGAGACGCTGCATGAGCTGACCCACAGGCAGCTGACAGATCTTGGGCTTCACGAAGAGGAATACAGGCGGAGGATCAACAAGCGGAGCGAGCTGCGTAAAGCGCTGAAGGATTGCATTTCCGGCGATGTGCGCGAAAAACGATACGTCAAGCAGTTTATGGCCGATCTTCTTGTCAAAAGTTTCGGTCTCAATGAAGAACGGATTCAAGACGCGATTCCATTTGAGGACATCGGGCGGCTGACGCCCCAGGATCAATTTGAAATCATTTTTTATTTATATCAAAAGCAGTATGGCCCGGAGGCGTTGTCTATGTTGTTCGAACATTACGGACTGGCTGAACCCCGGATCCTGGACGGTTACGGGGATCAGCCGGTGTATGCCGTGACGGCGGAAGACATCGACCTGATATTTATGGCCGAATATCGCGATCTTGCGTTCAGCGAGAAGTTGGATATCGTCGTGCAGCGCATCTATCAGCAATATAAAGGATTTTCCGTCGTGGACGATTTGCGGGATCAGCGGATCGACGGCGTAAGCGGAGGGGTGAGCGGAATTTTGGCGGACGACGGGCTGCTTGACATGTATCCGGAGAATGCCGGTTTCCTATATCCGCCGCTGCATGAAGATTGCCGCAGGCCGCTCTCCGTGACCGAAAGCGTATGGGTGTTTTATAAAGGGAAATCGGTGCATATGTCCTTCCTTTCTTTCGGATCGGAGCTAGAGCTGAAACGGGTTTGCCAGAACATTTATAAATACAATCATCCAGGGCAGTTATCGGAATCAAGCGGCTACAAGGTCAATGAGATGAAGGACGGATCGAGGGTGGTCGTCGTCCGGCCGCCTTTTGCGGAGTCGTGGGCGTTTTTCGTGCGGAAGTTCGATATCCCGAACGCGTCCCTGGAACAGCTGGTTACGGGGGAAAACGCCGAACTGCCGATCGCGCTGCTTGGCTACCTCATGAAAGGCAGCAGGATCACCGCGATCACGGGCGCGCAGGGCTCCGGCAAAACGACGCTGCTGATGGCGATGGTAGAGCATATCGATCCTACATATACGTTGCGCGTTCAGGAAATGGCGTTTGAGCTTCATTTAAGGAAAATATACAGCCGGAGGAACATTCTTTCCTTCCGCGAGACGGAACGGATTACGGGGCAGGAAGGACTGGATCTGCAGAAGAAGACGGACGGTACGGTCAACATTTTGGGCGAAGTCGCAAGCGACGAGGTGGCCGCTTGGATGATTCAAATGTCGCAGGTGGCCAGCTTGTTCACCGTGTTTACCCATCATGCCAAAACGTTCAAGGACCTTGTGTTCTCCCTGCGGAACTCGCTTCTTAAAATCGGGGTGTTCCATCATGAACGGATCGCTGAGGAGCAGGTGATTCAGGTCATTAATTTTGACGTCCACTTGAAAAGGGACAAGGATGGCAGACGGTACATCGAACGGATCACCGAATGCGTGCCGCAAGCGGATGCGGCGGATCAAACCGAAAGCGGACGGAGCGGAGAGGAAACGCTCACGCCGATGCCCGGCGGTTTTCGCGGGCTTCAGGACGATGCAAGGAACAACGAAAGCCGAAGGCTGTTTCTTGCCCGAAATATTGTGGAATACCGGGACGGGCGGTATGTCGCCGCCAGTGCCGTTTCGGAGCGGAACGTGCTCGAGATGGCGGACCAGATGAGTCCTGAAGATGCCGGCATGTTCATCGATTTTCTAAACCAGCATTGGGGCGGACGTTATGAGTATTAAATCCATTTTGCTTGTCGTATTGGTTGCGTCTCTCGTTTTGTTTGCGTCGGCTTTTGCGGTTTTGGCCTGGATCGGCAGCAGGCGGAGGCAAGCCGTTCATTTGGAGTTTTTCGGAGCTGCGGGAAACCGCGGCATAGGATGGAAGGCCCATTGGAACCGTGCCTTGCAAAAAGCATACGTGCTGATGGTGCGGGTTCCGCTGCTATCGGCTTACATCCGCCGGATCCGAAAACGGCTTTCAGGCGTTCACGCCTATGATGAATTTAAGCTGAGACAAGAAACGGCAAAAATCACGTCAGCCATTTTAGGCTTGTTAAGCCTTGCGTCCGTTATTTTATTGCTGCTGAATCCGAGCTTCGGATTTTTGCTTCTGGTGCTGCTGACGGCGGTCATCATCAACAGCTTATTGGTCGACATGTACGTGAACCGCTTGGAAAAGCGGCTTCTGGTCCAAATGGTAGACCTGTTTTCGGAAGTCAGGCACCGTTACCAGCAGCATGAAATGATCGACGAAGCGCTTTACGAAGCGGCCGAAACGGCCGGCTACGAGGCAGCGGTCCATACCCGCAAAATCTATGAAGCGATAAATGCCAAGGACCCGGCGCAGGAGCTGGAAAAATACTACGAAACGGCTCCCAACCGATTTTTAAAGGCGTTCGCGGGCATTTCCTACATGATTATGGAGTTCGGGGACAAGGTGAAGGAGCAGGGTTCGATTTACTTAAAAGGGCTCAGCGGGTTGACCAAGGAAATCCATCTCGAGATTCTGCGCCGGGACAAGCTTGATTATCTTCTGAAGGGATTAAACGTGATCGCCCTGGCCCCCGTGTTTTTTGCCAAACCGATCGAACGATGGGCCCGGGGAAATTTCCCGGCCATGGACGCGTTTTATACAAGCAAACTGGGGTACGTGACCAAAATCGTTATTTACGTCGTGATTATTTTGTCTTTTGTGTTGTTGCAGCGGCTGCAGCAGGACAACGAAACGGCGTACCGATCGGCAGACCGGAAAAAGCCGTGGGAGCAATGGCTGTACTCTTTTTCCGCGATTCGGGCGGCTGTTTACTTTGCGGCTCCGCGATCCGGGACGCCGGCTTACGCCAAAATCATCCGTTTGCTTCGGGAGAGCAGCACCCATCTGCGGTACGAATGGTTTTATATCCGCCGGATTGCATTTTTCCTGTTGGCCTTCGCGGCGACGTTGACCTTATTCCTGTTTTTGCATCAATCGGCCCAAAAGCATATTCTGATCGATCCGGTGGAAGGAACGACCTTTTTCGGACAGGTATCGACTGAACAAAAGGCGGAAGGGCAAAAGCTCAGCGACCAGGACCGGGAAATCATGGAGGAGGTTGGCATGTCTCCCGGGGCCAGTTACGACGATATTGCGAGCCGTTGGACCATCAAACATGGGCAGGGAAACCCTTCGAACAAAGATACGATGGCGGCGGCCGCGAACCGGATCCTTGCCAAACTGAAAGCTTACAATGCGGAATATCTCAAATGGTGGGAACTGCTGTCCGCTTTTCTGGCGGCTTGGGCGGGATACCAGTTTCCGCTTTGGCTGCTTTACTTCCAGCGGAAGATTCGTTATATGGACATGCGGCATGAAGTATATCAGTTTCAAACCGTCATCTCCATGCTGCGGGAAATGGAACGGATTTCGGTGGAGGAGATTTTGGAATGGATGAATCGGTTCGCCATCATTTTTAAAACGCCGATACAAAAATGCGTGCTCCATTATGACCACGGGGCCGAGCAAGCTCTTGCCGTGCTGAGGGAAGAGGTCCGATTGACGGAGTTTCAAAGACTGGTGGACAAGTTGCTTTTATGCGTCGAAAAAATTCCGATCGCCCAGGCTTTTGACGATCTCGAAAACGAAATGGCCTTTTATTTCGAGCAGCGCAAGCAGGAATACGAAAAAATCATCGACACGAAAGCGGCGATCGGAAAGACGCTCGGTTTTGCGCCGATGTATGCCCTTGTATTTATGTACCTGGTCATCCCGTTGATCGTGATGAGTTTCATGCAGATGAATGTGTATTATGAACAAATCCAAAAAATTTAAGGAGATGTTGTCCAATGAATAACGCATCCAGCGCACTAAAGGTTGCCGCAGGCATTTTTCTGACCATTGCCCTCATTACCATCGTCGTTATCTTGTTTATTTCGGCCCAGGAAGCGACCAAAACGGCCCAGAACAATTTTTCGGACATTCAAACCGAACTGTCGCAAGCTTCCTTTACGGTCTATGACGGCACGAGCATCAGCGGATCGCAGGTGACGAACGCCTTGCGGAAATTCAGGGATAAGGACCAGTTCGGCATCCTCGTTAAAACGGGGAAAAACAGGGGTGGGCAATGGTATGGCAACAGCCTGTATATCGGCAACGTCGCGGACGACAAATACGGCTCGGTCGTTGACATTAATAACCGGGTCGGGGATTTGCGGAATACGATGATCGAGTCCAGCGACGAGTACGTCAATCCGAGCGGAAAATTCAAGGCGAGCATCATTAAAGACAGATCCAACGTCGTGCGCGGACTAGTCTTTGAGCAGTAAACGAAACGAAGGTGAGGGAAGGCATCATGAACGACAACGTTCAGAACATGATCGGCTTAAGCGTCATCCTTGCCCTGTTTTTAAGCGCCTGCTACTTTACGTTGGGACTGACCGGCCGGATCAATGCAGCCCTGCACGAAACATCTCCGGTGGTTTCCGGACAAAAACGGAGCGTTTATGAAACGTTGATCCAAGCGAGGCCCGATCGCTACAACGGTCCGCAAGCATTGGTGCTTGCTTCGGATCAGATGAAGGCGGGAGTCCGCATTTGGGTTGATGGCGTTCCGATTGCTTCGGTCGAACCGCTGGAGCTTGCGGGAAAATCCATATTTCAATCGAATGCCGGATACCGGGCGGAATATATAAGGAATGTGAACGGCTTGTTGGAGGAAGTACGGTTTGCCAAGCTGATGCCCGGCGAGGATGACCTATGAGCAGCGCCGTTTCAAAGTTTGTAGCCGTCTTGTTGGCGGTTGCGCTCATGTTCGTGTACCCGGCGGCAGAAGCATACCGGAAGCAGGATGACCTGTCGCGGATCGTCGTCTATAACGCGGTAACCCAGTTTGTTGACGCCGTTCGGAACAAAGGATACGTTACACCTGTCATGTATCAGGATTTTCTAAGTGAAATGGCAGCCACCGGCAATGAATTTGACGTTCAAATGGAGCATTTGCATAAAAAATATACGCCCGTATATTCGGACGCGGCGAATCCGGCAACGTTCCAGCAGAAAGTCGATGTGTCCTATGAAGGCTTTTATACGGCGGATATTTTGTCTGTCATCTATCCGGACAATGTGCTGCCGAAAGATCATGAAGACAGAATGTACCGGATGAATGCGGGCGATTTTTTTAAGGTAACGGTTAAAAACGTCAACCGAACGGCAGGCACGATCATGACGGATTTTATTTCCGGAGCCGTTCCGGGGGATGCTCCCGTCCTGGCTTTTCCGTATGGAGGCATGGTGCTTAATGAAGATTACTGATTTTTCGATCGTGTTTGTCCTCATTTTTGTCCCGGCATTTCTGCTCAGCGGGTTTTACGACAAAGATCAGCAGACGGTACGGTTCCTTGAACTAAAATACGTTACCGCCCTGCGGACGGCGGTGCAAGACGGAGCCAGCGTGCTGAACCGAAACGAAAAGCAGGAGTTCGAGGCGGGATACGGGTCCGAAAAGTTTTTTCGGGCCGACAAAGAAGAGGCGTTGGCGGTTTTCTACAAAAGCTTGTACGCGAATTTGGGGATCGAAGACGATCTGCCCGCGCAGGCGGCGCTGGATCATTATATACCGGCCGTGGCCGTCATCGATTACGACGGTTATTACGTTTACGCGGACGAAGAGTACACGGGTGAAGATGGTTCCCCGCGGGCCCGGCATGTCTGGAGTCCCAAAAAACCTTTTGCCTACGGCGACGAAAACGGCAATCTCGTCCGTTTTACGTTGGATAACGAGGTGGAAGCGTACGATTTTACCGCAGGACAGTGGATTCGCGGCCTGCAGAGGGAGCTGGCGGCTTCGACGAACGTCCCTCTTCTTGCCCGTCCGGAGTTGTTTGAGCAGGTAAGGAGGACGACCATCGTGCAAACGATCCAAAACGATTTGGCCAATGTCATTAACCGGCATAACGAATTTGCCGCCAAAAACGGCGCCTCCTATTTGTTCACGCTGCCTTCAATCTCCGGGGAGGAGTGGAACAACTCGATTCGGGATATCGGCATGATGGCATTCATTCAGGGCATACCCGTCGGCCATGACTACATCAACAACTATGCCCTCGGCGGTGGCAGGCTCGTCAAGCGGCCGAATTTGTTCGCCGGATCGGATCCTGCCACGGGCATTCGTTATTTTGAACGCGGAAGCTGCCGAAGCGGACTCGTTTACGAAGAAACGTTTACCGATGCCAAAGAAGCCTCAGCCAACGGTTATTTCGAAAGAAGCTGCTATCGCTAAAGAAACGCGAAGTTCTGGAACGGCGAAAGAGGCGGGGGTGAGTGCGGAACACTCATCACCTACATGATCGCGATCAACGTTTTTTCATGTCTTTCAACTAAACTCCTACTTATGATAAAATGGTATCTTGAATGCCCTTATAGGGGATGGAATCAATCCAGCAAAGAACTATTTATCATAGACAGGAGCCAGAACGTATTTATGAGTTTATTGACCGTTGAAAACGTCTCCCATAACTTCGGGGAGCGCACATTGTTTAAAAACGTTTCCTTCCGCCTGCTGGCAGGCGAGCATGTCGGCCTCGTCGGCGCAAACGGCGTCGGCAAGTCGACGCTGATGAACATTTTGACGGGACAGCTGTTAAAGGACAGCGGGAAGGTAGAGTGGACGCCTAAGGTTCGTTACGGCTACCTCGACCAGCACTCCAAGCTGACTCCCGGCAAAACGGTGCGCGACGTCCTGAAGGACGCTTTCCTGCCGCTGCTTGAGCTGGAGCAGGAAATGATGGAAATTACAAACAAAATGGCGGATGCGACGCCGGAAGAACTTGAAACCTTGCTTGAGCAGATGGGCGAAATTCAGGAGCAGCTGGAAATCGGCGATTTTTACATGATCGACGTCAAAGTCGAGGAAATGGCAAACGGACTCGGATTGTCCGCCATCGGACTGGACCGGGACGTATCCGCGCTAAGCGGCGGCCAACGCACGAAGGTACTTTTGGCCAAGCTGCTGCTGGAGAAGCCGACCGTGCTGCTGCTGGACGAACCGACCAACTATTTGGACGTCGAGCATATCGAATGGCTGACCCAATATTTGAAATCCTATCCGTACGCCTTTATTCTGATTTCCCACGACACGGAATTCATGAATCAGGTCGTCGACGTGATCTATCATTTGGAATTCGCCAAGCTAACCCGATATTCGGCCAATTACGAGAAGTTTTTGGAGATGGCCGACATTTCGAAAAACCAGCATATCGATGCTTATGAAAAACAGCAGGAATTCATAAAGAAACAGGAAGATTTTATCCAGCGCAACAAAGCCCGTTATTCCACTTCGGGCCGGGCGAAAAGCCGCGAAAAGCAGTTGAACCGCATCGAGCGGATCGACAAGCCGGAAGAAGCGGCGAAGCCGGTGTTCAACTTCAAGGAAGCCCGCGCCAGCGGCAAGATTGTGTTCGAAGGCATCGATTTCGAGATCGGCTATAACCATCCGCTGCTGCCTAAGATGAGCATGACGATCGAACGCGGCGATAAAATCGCCATCGTCGGCTGCAACGGGGTCGGAAAATCGACGCTGCTCAAAACGATTTTGGGCAAAATTCCGCCGATCAGCGGGAAAACGTATTTGGGCGATTTCCTATATCCTGCTTATTTCGAGCAAGAGGTGCGCCCGGGCAACATCACGCCAATCGATGACGTCTGGAACGAGTTCTCGTCGCTAAACCAGCATGAGGTTCGCGCGCATTTGGCGCGCTGCGGACTGAAAAACGAGCATATTACCCGTCCGTTGAACATGCTGAGCGGCGGCGAACAAGCCAAGGTCAGATTATGCAAGCTGATGATGCGCGAATCGAACTGGATTCTGTTCGACGAACCGACGAACCATTTGGACGTCGTCGCCAAAACCGAGCTGAAACGCGCTCTGCAGGAGTATAAAGGGACCATTTTGCTCGTATCCCATGAACCTGATTTTTATGAAGATTGGGTCACGAAAACTTGGAACGTCGAAGAATGGTCGCATCAGAAGGCTTGATTCCTCGGTTTCATTCAACTGCTGCCGTGTTCCGCAAGGAACGCGGCTTTTTCAAGTCAACCGCGTGATGTCGCGGTCGCCGGTTGCCGCGGGGAAAGCCATACAGGTTGGGACATCCGCCTTACGCGGATGTTTGCAACGACAGAACACAGCATAGGAGATGGGGCATGTGAGCATCGGAAATGATCGTTATTCCAGACAAGAGCGGTTTGCTCCTTTAGGCCCGGAAGGCCAGCGCAAGTTAGGGGAAAGCCATGTGTTGATCGTCGGCGCAGGCGCGCTGGGGACTTCGATAGCCGAAACGCTCGCCAGAGCGGGAATCGGGCGTTTGACGATCGCCGACCGGGATTACGTCGAATGGAGCAATTTGCAGAGACAGCAGCTTTTTTCCGAAAGGGACGCCGAGCAAAGGCTGCCAAAAGCGGTTGCCGCCAAACAAAGGCTGGAGGCGATCAACTCTTCCATCCGGATCGACAGCCATGTCATGGACGTGAGGCTCGACGAACTGGTCTCGCTGGTCCAAGGGGTGGATCTGATCATGGATGGAACGGATAATTTCGATACGCGGCTTTTGATCAACGATATCTCCCAGAAATACCGGATCCCGTGGATCTATGGAGGATGCGTAGGCAGCTACGGCATTACGTACACCGTTTTGCCCGGCGAGACCCCTTGCCTGAACTGTTTGCTTGGCACGGTTCCGCTTGGAGGGGATACATGCGATACTTCGGGCATCCTGCCTCAAGCGGTTCAAATGGTAACGGCGCATCAGACGGTCGAAGCCATAAAGCTGTTGAGCGGACATCCGGAAGCGCTTCGCGATAAGCTGCATACTTTCGACCTTTGGAGAAATGAACAGATGTCCATGGGCGTGCGGCACGCCCGGAAAACGGACTGCCTTTCCTGCGGCGAAAGCCGGACCTTTCCGTATTTATCGGCATCCAATCTGGAAAAAACCGACGTGTTATGCGGTCGGGACACGGTGCAAATCCGTCCTGCCCAGAAGCGTCGGCTTGATTTGGACGAAACCGCAAAACGCCTGTCCAAGCTGGGGGAAGGGAAAGTCGAAGCCAATCCGTTTCTCGTCTCATTCGAGACGGACGGGCGGCGGCTCGTTATTTTTGCGGACGGCAGGGCGCTCATTCACGGGACCAAAGATATCGCTGAAGCAAGATCGATATATCACCGCTATTTTGGCTAATCATGTCTTTCGACAAACCATTCCGGACGGAATGGTTTTTTTGCTGGGCGGCAACCCTATGGTAAGCGTTCCAGACGGACAACTAGCAGAAACTCGGGTGATATGAATGCATGAACGGTTGCTGGCGGTAGGGGAGTTTTTTGTACAAAGCGGCTTTGTCGACGCCCTTCGGGCAGACGGATACGAAATCATGAAGGCATCAAGCGAATATGAAGCGCTCCGCGCCATCGGCGAGCATACGATCGACCTGCTTTTTTTGGACCATGCGGATTATGAAGGGAGCTCCTTGCCCAAATTTATCAAGGCGCTGCTTCGGGAACAAGCCGACCGGCCTTTTCCGATCATTTTGTTTGAAAATCCGTTTCATGAGCGTGCGGTCATTCAAGGGCTTGAAGCCGGAGCAAACGATGTGGTGCCGCGAACGGTCTCAAAAGAGGAACTGATGGCGCGTATTCGGAACCTGCTCCGGATTTTCCGGATCGGGGAGGAGCGAAGCCGCAAAAAAGTGACGGTGGGGGATTTGAGCATCGACCCCGGAAGCCGGAAAGTCGTCAGGGGAGGAAATGACATTGAATTGACCGTTAAGGAATTCGATTTGCTGCTTTATTTGGCACGCCATGCAAACGAGGTTTGTTCGCGGGAAGACATTTTAAAAGATGTGTGGGATTACGATTTTGACATGGGGACCAACGTAGTGGATGTTTATATCAGGCATCTCCGAACGAAAATGGATAAAGGTTACAGCAGAAAATTGATTCAATCCGTACGCGGAGTCGGATATATAATAAAAGAAGGCGAGTAAGATATCTCTTACCGCCTTCCTATAAGCTGGGGATACCCGAATGCTACAGCACGCGACGTGCTTTCAGGTAAGTTCTTTTCCAGTTGCCGGAGTTCAAATCGGAGACCGTTACGCCAGGGGAACCGTAAGTGTGCAGGATTTTACCGTTGCCCGCATACACCGCCACGTGTGTTACGTTGTGGCCGTTGGCTCTGCCGCCTCTGGAGAAAAATACGAGATCGCCGGGTTTCAGGTTCGATTTGGAAACCGCTTTGCCGACTTTGGATTGCTCCACGGACGTGCGCGGCAATTTGATTCCATAATGTCCGAAGATGTATTTCATAAACGAAGAGCAGTCGAAAACTTTCGTTGTGCTCGTAGAAGCACCGAATTTATACGGTCTGCCCATGAACTTTTTGCCATAATTTACGATAGCTTGTCCTTTGGAAGAAGAATAGGAAGTAGCCTTTACGGACTTGGAAGAAGCTGCTTCCGTTACAGATGTTCCCGTTGCCAGCATTCCTGTAATACCTATGGTTGCACATAGCCCTACGGCTACTAATTTTTGGAATAGATGTTTTTGAGTCATGTTGTGATTACCTCCAAATTTCGTTTTCTTTCAGGCTCGATTCCGAGTATAACAGTTTTGTAACAACCTAAAATATGGATGGCATGCCGCAAACCATTGCGACGCCAACAAATTTCCCGCTTTATTAAAAAACGATTAAAAGTTACAAAAAATTAAGAAATTGATTGCAACTGGTGTGAAAATAAAGAAAAACCCTTGATACACAAGGGTTTTTCGGTGTCTTTTCGACGGTTCGATTTCAGAAGGCTGTAACCATTTTAAACTCTTTCAATGGCAGCGTACCATCCTTTTTCCAATCGGTTAATCACGGCTTTGAATCACGAGCAGCAGTCCGCTTGCAATGCTTACCTGGCCGCGGTCTCCAAGAAGAACGTTGCTGATGCCGAGGGAATCGCCCATTTTGAGCGTGGCGTCTTCAAGCGGATATTGAAACCCTTCGAGGGTAATTCCCGTAACTTCCGGCGTCATCGGAAGCAAGGATACATATTTGAAGCCCCGGTCGAGCACTTCGATCGTGGAGCCGGTTAACGTAATGTAATTGTTGCGGTCCATGATGGCGCATCGGATTTGATGCTGGAGCGCCCAGTTCAGCATTTGCACATTGGCCAGCGTGTGGTCCATGCGCGTTCCCGTCCCGCCGATCAGCAAAATAAAGTCCGGCTCCTGCCTCGCCGCCATTTCGAACGCGAGCTCGGTGTCGGATAGGTCTTTGTCGACCGGATCGCATTCGATGATATTTCCGCTTTCCGCACGGACATGCTTCAATTCCTGCGGCGATATCGAATCGAAGTCGCCGACGGCGAGATCGGGTTTGATGCCGTGGCGAATCAAAAACAGAGCTCCTTTGTCCGCTCCAATGACAAAATCCGCCGGCTGAATTTCGTTGATGTATTGGGGATACAGATCCCCTCCGGAAAAAATAACGACGCGTTTACGGTTCATCGACGTTTCCCCCTAAATCCATTTCATTCCTACTAAGTTGTGATTCCAGTATAAAGGAGGAGTTCGCAAAAATCCAAAAAGATAAAATCGATCTTGCGCAATCCGGCCGGGCACGACTACAATAATGAAGACATAGGATAGGGGAGAGGTTAGAGAGAAATTGGACATGCATGCATTTGAAATATTCAGCATCATCGGCACCATCGCTTTTGCGATGTCGGGCGCATTCGTCGCCATGGAGGAAGAATACGACATCCTGGGCATCCTGGTGCTAGGACTTGTGACGGCGTTCGGCGGAGGCGTCATCCGAAACGTGCTGATCGGCGTGCCGGTTACGACGTTATGGAGCCAAGGCCTGCTGATCAAGCTGGCGATTTTGTCGATTATCGTGGCGTTCCTGCTGCCATTGGGTTGGATCAAACATTGGAAGCGGACGGAGGCTTTTTTCGACGCCATCGGTCTGTCGGCTTTCGCCATTCAGGGAGCGCTTTACGCCGCAAACATGCACCATCCGCTGTCGGCCGTCGTGGTTGCCGCAGTGATGACAGGCATCGGCGGAGGGATTATCCGCGATTTGCTTGCGGGACGCAAGCCGCTAGTGCTCAAGGATGAAATCTACGCCGTATGGGCAGCCATCGCCGGTGCGATGATCGGGCTGGACTGGGTCCGTTCGACCTGGCAGGCGGTCCTTCTCTTTGCTGTGATCGTCCTGCTGCGCATGCTTTCCGTACATTATAGATGGAAGCTTCCGCGGCGCTCGCTTCACATGTCTTCTTCGACCGATCTATCCATAAAGGGAACCAAGGGCAAACAAAGCCGGAAGACAGCATAACAGAGGAGGCAATTCAACAACATGGTATCCGTATTATTCGTATGTTTGGGCAACATATGCCGTTCGCCGATGGCCGAGGCCGTCATGCGCCATAAAGTAAAGCAAGCCGGGCTTCAAAACCTGATCACGGTGGACTCGGCCGGAACCGGAGACTGGCACCTTGGCCAAAAACCGCATCAGGACACGCGCCGTATGCTGGACGAGCAGGGGATCGGTTACGAAGGCATTTCGGCCCGCCGCATCGCAAGCCCGGATTTTGAAACCTTCGAGTACATCGTGTGCATGGACAACAGCAATCTCGAAAACGTGAAAAAGCTTCCGGGAGCCAAAACGGAACGTTTGCTCAAATTTATGGATCTGCTGCCGGAGCATGAGCTTCGGGAAGTGCCGGACCCGTATTACACGGGGAACTTTGAGCAGGTGTACGAGTTGATCGATGCCGGCTGCGAAGCATTATTAAATAAAATCCGTTCAGAGAAGCTGTAACCTGCTGAAGATTTTGCAAATGAACCGTACATTTTTCATGAAAAAGCGGCATTGTTGCCGTTTTTTCGGAAAAACAATGAAAACGCAATCATTTCTGAATGAGGGGAGGTTCGAAAAAAAGAAGGTGAACCAAAGAACGTTATCCCGCAAGTCGGCGTACGTCTTCAGTTCACCTTTTTAAGTCTTAACCCGCATGATTGTGCAGTATCACGCGCGGAAAAAATACGTCAGCGCATTCGGCAGTTCTTTTTGCCAAAATCCCCAAATATGCTTGCCGTCTTTTTCCGCATACTCCACTTTAGCTCCTCTGTCCAGAAGCAGTTCGCGGGTCTGGCGGTTTAACTCCACGAAATTATGGGTGCCGTGATCGGTTTCGAATGCCGTTTCCTGCAGTCCGACAATCATATAAACGTCCAGCCAGGACAAGTCGTCCTGCGCTTCGAAGATGTCCTGGGAAGCCGGATAATACGCGCCGGAAAGGCTGATGATGCGCCGGAACAGCTCCGGATACCGGACAGCCAGGTGCAAAGAGACGCTGCCGCCGAGGGAGTCACCGGCCAGAACCCGCTCGGATGCTTCCCGCCGCACGGGATATTTGGCTTCGATGAAGGGAATAATCTCTTCTGCGAAGCAGCGCGTATAGGCGTCGAAACGGCTGCCGAACGGCGCGTATTCATCGGTGCGGACCGAGGTATCCACGTCAACCCCGACGATGATGAAAGGGTCGGCATGACCGTCGAGAATCAAATAATTGGCGGTCGTCGCGATCCGTCCGAAGTTAAAAAACTCCTCGCCGTCCTGGCAATACACGACAGGGTAGCTCAAAATTTCATTATATCCCGGCGGGAGGTAAACGCGAAGATTGCGTGTTTCATTCAGAAACCGGCTTTCGATTTGTTCCTTAAGAATCGTTCTTTTTAAATACTTTGAATCCGTCATCCGTGTTCACCCTTCTTGCAGTTGATTTTTCATCCCCATAAACGTTGCCGTTTGCGTTTCCATCATGTGGGAATATTCAAGCTTTTGTCAAATACTCGAAAACTGTTATAGTTTTATCAATACACTGTTACATATACAAAACTCGATATTTTCGAAATTTATCCGCAATAGCTTTGACGAATCGAGTAAAACAGGTGTATAATAATTCTATAACAGCAGAGCCTGATATTCAAATTTTTTTGTTGAGGTGAAGATAATGAGCAAGGTGCCTTATGAAGTGTATACCGAGGAAGTCGAAGCACTTTCCGTGCTCTCTCCCGAAGGTGAAATCATTAACGAAGATAAAATGCCTAACCTTACTGATGATCAACTGAAAGAAATTATGTACCGCATGGTATTTACCCGCACCTGGGATGACCGCGCCGTGAACCTTGGCCGTCAAGGCCGCCTGGGCTTCTACGCTCCGGTATCCGGTCAAGAAGCGACGATGGTCGGCAGTGAATTTGCATTGGAAAAAGACGACTTCATTTGCCCTGGTTACCGCGATATGCCGCAAATCGTATGGCATGGACTGCCATTGTATCAAGCGTTCCTCTACTCCCGCGGCCATCAGCATGGCGGCCAAATTCCGGAAGGCGTCAACGTATTGATGCCGCAAATCATCATCGGCGCGCAAATTTTGCATGCGATGGGCATCGCGATGGGTTACAAGCTGAAAAAGCAAAAACAAGTGGTCATCACTTACACCGGTGACGGCGGTTCTTCCGAAGGCGACTTCTACGAAGGCCTCAACTATGCTGGACGTTACAAGCTTCCGGTCATTTTCTTTGTGCAAAATAACGGCTATGCCATTACAACTCCTTTCTCGAAACAAACGGCGGCGTTGTCCATTGCCCACAAAGCGGTAGCGGCAGGCATCCGCGGCGTCAAAGTCGACGGAATGGACGTGTTCGCAGTCATCAGCGCGGTTCGCGAAGCTGCTGAACTTGCCCGCAAAGGCGAAGGCGCTACTTTGATCGAAGCGGTAACTTACCGTTTCCGTCCGCACTCCTTGTCCGACGACGCGACGAAATACCGTACGAAAGACGAAGAAGGCGAATGGAACGCGAAGGATCCGATCATCCGCCTCGGCAAATATCTGGAGAAAAAAGGACTGTGGTCCGAAGAAGATACGGCTCGCGTAAAAGAAGAAGCGAAAGCGAAAGTGAACGAAGAAATCAAAAAAGCGGAACAAACCGAGAAAATGACTGTTCCTGGCCTCATCGACAGCATGTTCGAAACGACGCCGAAACATTTGGAAGAGCAAAAAGCCGATTTCCAATAATCGAAAATCCGCTACTTGGACTTGCAACGTGAACTGTGAATGTTAAGGAGGAAATGAAGCAATGGCACAAATGAATATGAAAGAAGCAATCCGCGACGCAATCCGCGTGGAGATGAAGCGTGACCCTAACGTCATTGTGTTCGGTGAAGACGTTGGTAATGTGGGCGGCGTGTTCCGTGCAACGGAAGGGCTGCAAAAAGAATTCGGCGAAGAGCGCATTTTCGATACGCCGCTGGCTGAATCCGCGATCGGCGGCCTGGCTGTCGGTTTGGGAATCCAAGGCTTCCGTCCGGTAGCCGAAATCCAGTTCGTCGGCTTTATTTTCGAAGCGCTGGACCAAATGTTCGTGCAGGCGGCTCGCATGCGTTACCGTTCCGGCGGCCGTTACAACGCTCCGATCGTGTTCCGCACGCCTTTCGGCGGCGGGGTTAAAGCAGCCGAACTCCATACCGACTCGCTCGAAGGTTTGGCGGTGCAAACTCCGGGTATTAAAGTGGTAGTGCCTTCGAACCCGTACGACGCCAAAGGCCTGCTTATCGCGGCCATCCGCGACAACGATCCCGTATTTTTCATGGAGCATTTGAACTTGTACCATGCGTTCCGCGCGGAAGTGCCTGAAGGGGACTATACCGTAGAAATCGGCAAAGCGAATGTGGTTCGCGAAGGTTCCGACGTAACGATCATCGCTTACGGCATGATGGTTCACACCGCGACGAAAGCTGCCGAAGAGCTTGAAAAAACGAAAGGCATCAAAGCCGAAATCATCGACCTGCGCACGCTGAATCCTTTGGACATCGACACGATCGTTGCATCGGTGAAGAAAACAAACCGTGCCATCGTCGTGCAGGAAGCGCAAAAAACTTCCGGCGTTGCCGCAGAAGTTATCGCGCAAATCAACGAAAAAGCCATTTTGCACCTGGAAGCGCCGGTTCTCCGCGTAGCGGCTCCGGACACGGTATATCCATTTGCGCAAATCGAAGATACATGGCTTCCTACGCCGGCTCGGATTATCGCTGCAGTCAACAAAGTCATGGAATTCTAAGAAAAAGAGTTTTGATAGGAGGTACTAAAGGTGGCAAAATTTGAATATCGGTTCCCGGAATTGGGCGAAGGCTTGCATGAAGGCGAAATTATTAAAATGCACATCAAGCCAGGCGATAAAGTAACAGACGACGACATCATCATGGAAGTACAAAACGACAAAGCGGTGGTCGAGGTTCCTTGCCCGGTGAACGGTACGGTGCAGGAAGTTTTCGCCAAGGACGGACAAGTGTGCCGCGTAGGCGAGGTCGTTGCCATTATCGATGCGGAAGGCGAACTTCCGGAACAAGAGGCTCCTGCAGCGGATCATGATTCCATGGAAGCTGACGCGGCTCAAGGCGGCGCGGAAACGACTTCTTCTCCAGCCCAAAACAGCCCTGAAGCGGCTAAGCAAGGCGGAGAAAACGCTCCGGCTCCGGCAGCTCCAAACAAAGAAGTGCTGGCTACGCCGAGCGTACGCAAATTTGCGCGCGAACAAGGCGTTGACATCACTCAAGTGACAGGCACAGGCAACAACGGCAAAATCACCAAAGAAGACGTCGAAGCATTCAAAAACGGCGGAGGCCAAGCAGCAGCTCCGGCAGCGAAAGAGGAAAAAGCCGCTCCGGCAGCGTCCGCAGCAGCTCCGGCAGTGGATGCTCGCGCAGAAGAAGAACGCGTACCATTCAAAGGCATCCGCAAAGTAATCGCCAATGCGATGGTTAAATCGGCTTACACGGCGCCTCACGTTACCATTATGGACGAAGTGGACGTTACCGAGCTGGTTGCCTTCCGTGCGCGCATGAAACCGATCGCCGAGAAAAAAGGCACGAAAGTCACCTATCTGCCTTTCATCGTCAAAGCGCTGGTTGCGGCTTCCCGCCAATTCCCTGCATTGAACGCGACGATCGACGAAGAAAACAACGAAATTGTTTACAAAAAGTACTACAACATCGGTATCGCTACGGATACGGACAACGGCCTGATCGTACCGGTT
Organism: Paenibacillus sp. USDA918EY; assembly: GCF_009870825.1. GTDB lineage: Bacteria > Bacillota > Bacilli > Paenibacillales > Paenibacillaceae > Paenibacillus_AQ > Paenibacillus_AQ albilobatus. Next base: position 139,393 of record NZ_WTWY01000015.1, read on the forward strand.
ATCAAAGATGCGGACCGTAAGAGCATCTGGATGATCGCTGACGCGATCCGCGACCTCGCGGCACGCGGCCGCGAAGGCAAACTGACTCCGGCTGAAATGAAAGGCGGCACGATCTCCATCACCAACATCGGTTCCGCCGGCGGCATGTTCTTTACGCCAATCCTCAACTTCCCTGAAGTTGCGATTTTGGGTACCGGACGCATTACGGAAAAACCTGTCGTGAAAAACGGCGAAATCGTTGCCGCTCCTGTTATGGCTCTGTCCTTGAGCTTTGACCACCGCATCATCGACGGCGCGACGGCTCAAAACTTTATGAACTATATCAAATCGCTGCTCAGCAATCCTGAGCTGCTGGTAATGGAGGTATAAGACATGGTAGTAGGAGACGCTTCTCTCGATATCGACACATTGGTCATTGGTGCAGGTCCTGGCGGTTACGTTGCCGCCATCCGCGCCGCACAGCTGGGTCAAAAAGTTCTGATCGTTGACAAATCCGAAGTGGGCGGCGTGTGCTTGAACCGCGGATGTATTCCTTCCAAAGCGTTGATCGCCGCGGCACATCAATACGAGTCGGCTAAACATGCGGACGCATTCGGCGTATCCGTCGAAAACGTCAAAGTGGATTTCTCCAAAACCCAGGAATTCAAAAACAGCGTTGTTAAGAAGCTTACAGGCGGCGTTGCGGGCCTTCTGAAAGGCAACAAAGTCGAAGTTTTCCATGGCGAATGCATGTTCATCAGCGAAAACGAGGCACGCTGCTTCAACGAGCATGAATCTCCTCGTTACCGTTTCAAACACTGCATCATTGCGACGGGTTCCCGTCCGATCGAGCTGAAAGCATTCCCGTTCGGCGGACGCATCCTGTCCTCGACAGAAGCGCTCAACCTGCCTGAAATTCCGAAGAGCCTCGTCGTTATCGGCGGCGGCTACATCGGAGCCGAACTTGGCCAAATGTTCTCGAAATTCGGAACGAAGGTAACGATTCTCGAAGGTATGGATACGATCCTGAACGGATTCGATCCGGACATGACGAAACTGGTCGTGAAGAGCATGAACAAAACCGGCGTCGAAATCATTACGAATGCCAAAGCCGAAAGCGCAGAGCAAACGGATAAAGACGTTACGGTTAAATATCAGGTGAACGGCGAAACGAAAGAAGTTACGGCAGACTACCTGCTCGTAACGGTTGGACGCCGTCCAAACACCGACGGAGATCTGGGTCTGGACCTGATCGGCATCGAAATGACCGACCGCGGACTCATCAAAGTCGACCATCAAGGACGCACCAACAAGCCGAACATCTTCGCCATCGGCGACGTTGTTGCCGGACCTGCATTGGCGCATAAGGCTTCCTATGAAGGCAAAGTAGCTGCCGAAGCCATCGCCGGACATCCTTCGGTTGTCGATTATAAAGTGGTTCCTGCGGTAGCGTTCGTCGATCCTGAATGCGCAAGCGTAGGTTACACCGAAAAAGAAGCGAAAGAAAAAGGCTACAAAGCGAAAGCGGCCAAATTCCCGTTTGCGGGTAACGGACGCGCGCTGTCCCTGAACAATGCCGACGGTTTCGTGAAATTGATTTTCGACGAAGAAACCCAATTGGTTCTGGGCTGCCACATCGCCGGTATCGAAGCTTCGAACCTGATTGCCGAGCTGGGTCTCGCAATCGAGATGGGTGCTACGCTTGAAGATATCGCTTTGACGATCCATGCTCACCCAACGCTGGGCGAAATCGTGATGGAAACGGCTGAGCTTGCGCTTGGCAATCCGATTCATGTCATTGCGCCGCGCAGATAATGAGGTCTCCATTAAATAACGTGATGAACAAGAGCCTTGCATGCTGCAGGCTCTTGTTTTTTTGCATTTACTTCCGATCCTTGTACATAACACCAAAATGACGCGATCAATATACGGTTTTTCCGAACGTTTTGGATGCCGGAGGATGAAATTATGTATTTTCTCGCAGCTTTGCGGCATGGTAAACTAGTAAAAAGGATTTTGGTTAAAACGAAGGATCGGATCATAGGGAAGTTGCCCCTGCGGGTATACCGAGTGACCGAGCCTTAATTGTAAGTTGGTCCCGACAAGGCAAACAGAGCGAAGTGGAAGGGTTGAAACGAACATGAAAAAGTATTTGGATTTGCTTCATGATATTTTGGAAAATGGAACGCCAAAGGAGGACCGCACGGGAACGGGCACGATCTCGGTTTTTGGAAGACAGCTGAGATTCGATCTTTCCGAAGGGTTTCCGCTGCTGACGACAAAACGGATTCATATCAAATCGGTAGTGCATGAACTGCTGTGGTTCCTCAGCGGCGAAACCAATATAGGTTATTTGAAGGAAAACGGCGTGACCATTTGGGACGAGTGGGCCGACGAAAACGGGGATTTGGGGCCGGTGTACGGCTCGCAATGGCGCCATTGGAAGTCGCCGGACGGCACGCACATCGATCAGATCGCAAACGTCATCGATTCGATCAAAAACAATCCGGATTCGCGCCGGCATATCGTCAGCGCTTGGAACGTGGCCGAAATCGAGCAGATGAAGCTTCCGCCATGCCATTTCGTCTTTCAGTTCTACGTGGCGGGAGGAAAGCTGTCCTGCATGTTGACGATGCGGTCCGTCGATACGTTCCTGGGCCTTCCGTTCAACATCGCCAGCTATGCCCTGCTCACGCATATGGTCGCGCAGCAATGCGGGCTTGAACCCGGAGAGTTTGTCTGGTCCGGCGGCGACGTGCATATTTATACGAACCATTTGGAGCAGGTCAAAACGCAGCTGGAGCGCGAGCCGTACGAACTTCCGCAGCTGGTGATCAAACGGAAGCCGGAGTCGATTTTCGATTACAAGTTCGAAGACTTCGAATTTCTCAATTATAAGCATCATCCGGGCATTAAAGCGCCGGTCGCTATATAAGCAATCAACTGCATTATCCCTGAAAATAGGAGCGTGAATGGCATGAGCATGACGTACATTTTGGCCATGGGAAAAAACAGGGTCATCGGCCGCGATAACGCCCTTCCTTGGCGGCTGCCGAGAGACATGGCATTTTTCAAAGAGCAGACGATGGGCAAAAAAGTGCTGATGGGGCGGAAAACGTGGGAATCGTTCGGAGCCAAGCCGCTGCCCGGCCGCACCAATATCGTAATGACGCGGGATCCTCAATATACGGCCGCCGGCGCGCAGGTGATCCATACCGTCGAAGAAGCGGTCGAAACGAGCCGGGGGGAAGAAGTGATGGTGATCGGCGGCGAGGAGATTTACCGGCTGCTGATGCCCTACGCCGACCGCCTGCTCATTACGGAAATCGACGAGACGTTCGAAGGGGATACGTTTTTTCCGGAAATCGACGAAAGCGAATGGAAATGTATTCAGGAAGTACAAGGAATCCGTGATGAAAAAAATCCGTTTGATTACCGTTTTTGCACGTACGAACGACGGTAGCCTCAACGCATAACTGGCATCGCAATGTAAACAGCATGTTAATTAGTACAAATAATTATTCGGATAATCCATTTAATATTCAAAGAATGGGATGCTACTATAATTGAAATATCATTGCGTCGTTCTTATAGATGCGTAGAATCAACAGGAAAAGAACGGATGGGGGAAACACGTCATGTCTACACCTACAGGATTTATGGAATACAGCCGCCAGCTGCCGGCCGACCGCGAGCCGGCTGAACGCATAAAAGACTGGGAAGAATTCCACAAGCATTTGTCCGAAGAAGAGCTGCGCACGCAAGGCGCACGCTGCATGGATTGCGGCACGCCTTATTGCCATACGGGAATCGACATGACCGGAGGCACGTCGGGATGCCCGGTGAACAACCTGATTCCGGAGTGGAACAATTTGGTCTACCGCGGGCTTTGGAAGGAAGCGCTCGACCGCCTGCTGAAAACCAACAACTTTCCCGAATTTACCGGACGCATTTGCCCGGCTCCATGCGAAGGCTCGTGTACCGTGGGCCTCATCGGCCAGCCGGTAACGATCAAAACGATCGAGCAGGCGATCATCGACAAAGGTTTTGAAGAAGGCTGGATCGTTCCGACACCGCCGGAAAAACGCACAGGCAAACGCGTCGCCGTCGTCGGTTCGGGCCCGGCAGGCCTGGCTGCAGCCGCCCAATTGAACAAGGCGGGCCACAGCGTGACCGTCTACGAACGGGCCGACCGGATCGGCGGGCTTCTGATGTACGGCATTCCGTCCATGAAGCTGGATAAAGCGGTCGTGCAGCGCCGTGTGGACCTGATGGCTGCCGAAGGCATCCGCTTCGTGACGAATACCGAAATCGGCAAGGACATTTCCTCGCAGCAGCTCGTTGACGATTACGATGCCGTGGTGCTTTGCGGCGGCGCAACCAAACCGCGTGAATTCAATATCGAAGGCAGCGACCTGAACGGTGTTCATTACGCGATGACCTATTTGAACGGTACCATCAAAAGCCTGCTGGATTCCGGGTTGTCCGACGGGAAGTACATCTCCGCGGAAGGCAAGGACGTCATCGTCATCGGCGGCGGCGATACCGGCTCCGACTGCGTGGCTACGGCGCTTCGCCATGGCTGCCGCAGCGTAACCCAATTCGGTACGCATCCGATGGCGCCGCTTGAACGCGATCCGATCAGCAACCCGTGGCCGCAGTTCCCGAACGTGTATACGCTCGATTACGCGCAGGAAGAAGCCAAAGCGGTATTCGGCAATGACCCTCGTGAGTTTTCCATCATGACGACCAAATTCGTCGGGGATGAGGACGGCAACCTCAAGGAGCTTCATACCGTGCAAATCCAGCGGATCGTCGACGAGACCGGACGCAAAATCTATCAGCCGATTCCGGGCACGGAAAAGGTGTTTCCGGCGCAAATGGCTTTGATCGCCATCGGTTTTGACGGACCGGAGCAAACGATCGTAAATCAGCTCGGTTTGGAAACCGACCGCAGATCGAACGTCAAGGCACCTTACGGCAAATATCAGACGAACGTCGATAAAGTGTTCGCCGCCGGCGATATGCGCCGCGGCCAAAGTTTGGTCGTCTGGGCGATCAACGAAGGCCGCCAGGCTGCGCGCGAGGTGGACAAATACCTGATGGGCGCAACGGTCCTCGTATAAATAATCCGTTATTCATTATCCTTTTCCGAAAAGACTTCCCTATTTAGGGAAGTCTTTTTTAGTAGAATATCCTGGCCTGTCTTTTATAAAAGCACGTCGATAGAGTTACTCTTGTAAAAACGGCTCGGCATAACCGCTTTTCAACAAATCAGGGGGATCATTCAATGAGCATGCGCAAAGTCGCCGTTTCGCACGTGCCGAGATTGTCGCTTTCATTGAAAGAACGTCGGTTTTATGCTATCCTATTACTATTCGAATCTATGAAATGAACGAAACGCGGCCCGAGGAAGCTTCCTTTTCTCGGCCTTTTGCATTCCTAACAGCTATATGATTTAGAGCCCCGGAAAGCAGCCTGGCCATTCATGCTGAAGCTTCCATTTGCGGGGGTATTGCCGTGGAAACGCGAACGTCCACTTGAGGAGAGACGGTAGTTTGAAAACACTTGTCATTGCAGAAAAACCCGATATGGGGCGCAACATCGCGGCCGTTATCGAACCGAAGGCCAAAAATGCCCGCACCTACATCGAAGGCGAGAATTACATCATTACTTGGGCGATCGGGCATCTGATCGGTCTGGCCGAACCCGACGCCTATGATGACAAATATAAAAAATGGAACATCGGCGACCTGCCGATCATTCCCGATCAATTCAAGCTGAAGCCGAATCCGAAAACGAAGGATCAGCTTAAAGTGATCGCCGAGCTTGCCAAACGCAGCGATTTGCTGATAAACGCATGCGACGCCGGGCGGGAAGGCCAGCATATTTTTTGCCTCATCCAGCAGCATCTGAAGCTGCGGCAGCCCGTCAAACGGCTGTGGATTTCGGACCTTACGCCCGAAACGATCCGGAAAGGTTTCGAGGAGCTCAAGGACGGCAGCGAATACGAAAACCTGTCCAAAGCGGCAAGGGCGAGAAGCGAGGCGGATTGGCTGATCGGCATGAACGGCTCGCGCGCTTTTACGACGAAACATAATGTGCTGCTGTCGGTAGGGCGGGTTCAGACCCCTGTGCTTGCGTTGGTATACGACCGGCAAAAGGAAATCGACGCGTTCAGCTCCGCCAAATTTTACGACGTAGAGGCGTTTTTTAAGCAGGGAGACACCGAATACAAAGGCTTATGGCAGGGCGAACGCATTCAGGATGAAGAAAAAGCCAAGGCGATTGCCGCGAAAGTGAAGGGAAAAGACGGAGTCATTCTCAGCTATGAAGTCAAAGATACAAAGGAATATCCGTTTAAGCTGTACGACCTTACGCTGCTGCAGCGGGAGGCAAACGCCAAATTCGGTTTTTCCGCGAAAAAAACGCTGGACCTGGCGCAGGCGCTGTACGAAAAACACAAGGTAATCAGTTATCCGAGAACCACCTCGAACTATGTGACCGAGCAAAACATACCGCAGATGTACAAATCGTTGGACCAGCTCCGGGGAACGGATTATGCGAAATTGGCGGAGCAGGCCGACAAGAAATTCGTACATAAAAACAATAAGTCGGTGTGCAATCCGGCCAAGGTGGAAGATCACCACGCCATATTGCCGACCAACAAAACGGCCCGCAACCTGGCGCCGGACGAAGCCAAAATATACGATCTGATCGTGCGCCGGTTTTTGTCCCATTTTTACCCGCCGGCCGAATATAAAATGCATACCGTCATGACGGAAGTGGAAAAGGAATCCTTTAAAACGACGGTGAAGCAGCTCCTTTCCGAAGGCTGGAAAATCATTTATGCCGATCAGAAAAAGGACGCCAAAAAAAGCCGTTCCAAAAAAGGCAAGGAAGACGAGGACGACGCGCAGCCCGAAGAAGAGGTCACCACGCCTTTTCATCTCGATGGGAAAGCAGGCGTCCGCTGCGCCCGCAGCGAAGCGAAGGAAAAAGAAACGCAGCCGCCCAAGCCATACACCGAAGGCACGCTGCTGAAAGCGATGGAGAGCGCGGGCAAACAGATCGAAGACGAAGAGCTGAGGGATGCGATGAAGGATTCGGGCCTCGGCACGCCGGCCACTCGCGCCGCCATCATCGAGCGCTTGAAGCAGGTCGGATACATCGTGATGAAAGGCAAACGGATCGTCATTACCCAAAAGGGAAAAATGGCCGTCGAGGTCATCCGCGGGGCCGGGGTCGATCTGTTGACTTCGCCGGAAATGACGGGGCAATGGGAGCGCCGATTGAACGAAATCGCCAAAGGGATCGCTTCGGATGAAACGTTTATGGCGAACGTAAAAAAGTTTGCGACCATGATCATCAGCAAGGTGAAAATGCAGTCCCGGGTCGCCAAAGAATCCTTTGAGGAAAAGCCGGGCGAGGAAACCAAACCCGCCAGAAGCCGCAAAAAAACGGCGAAGGACGGGGACGGTACTGCATCGGCGGCTGCGTCGGCCAAACCGAAGGCGGCGAAAAAGGCTGCTTCCCAAAAAACGGCCGAACCAAAAGGCGATGCGAACGAAGGCAGCCGGGAGGCAACCCAACCTGGCGCATCCCGATCGGAAACCCGTACCGTGACCGGCATCGCTCCTTGCCCGCGGGCCGGCTGCCAAGGCACCTTGATCATGGGGCGACGGGGTTATGGCTGTTCCCGATACAAGGAGGGCTGCACGTTCGTCATTTGGAAGGATCAATTCGGCGTTTCGCTTGAACCGGAAGACATCGCTTCGTTGGCGGCAAACGGGAGAACCGCGAGAAGTTTTCACGTAACGGGCGACGGGCGGGAGCGGCAAGGCGCGCTTGTTTTGCTGGATCGGGAAAAAGGCCTTATCGGGGTTGAGGAATCGTAAATGAAGCGATATAAAAAAACAACGGACTCTTAATTCAGAGCCCGTTGTTTTTGTTCCTCTTGGACCTTCCGTTCGACGATGCCCGGAATTTCCTCGATCGAGGAGATCGTGTAAAATGAGCTGTCCGGCTTTTGCTTAAGCTCCACCATATTGAACGCCCACTCGTTGTCCTGCCGGATGTAAATGCTGTTCAGTCCGGCGGAAAGGGCGGGAGCGACGTCCGTCCGCAGCGAATTGCCGATCATCCAGGTGCAAATGCGGTCAAACGCGCCGCTTTGCAAAATGTTCTCCAGCGTGGCTTCATTTTTGTGCTGCGTAATGTAGATCCGGTCGCCAAAGTAGTCGCTAAGCTTCATTTGATCGATTTTGCGCTGCTGGATCTTGGTTTCGCCTCCGGTATAAAGGTACAGCCGGTGGCCGTCCTTTTGCAGCGTTTCGAGCGTTTCCACCATGCCGGGGTATGGCTCGACATCGCGTTCGTATACGCTGAGACCGAGCTTGTTCAGCTCGAGCTCTTCCTCCGAACGGACCGGACGTCCCAATTTGCGGCAGAAAAACCGGTACGTTTCGATGAGGGATTTCGGGAAATTGCCGCTGCTGAAACCGGTCCGGCTTACCCGCTCGACGTCGATGTCGATTTGCTTTTGCCGGATTTCATCGGTTGTAAACGTGCCGGCCCCGAGCCAATGATGCATCAGCTCGAAAAATTCTCCCAATACAAGCCCGAAATATTTATTGCAATGGATGAGCGTGTCATCCAGATCGAATATGATATGCTGCTTGAACGTATGATTCATCGTTGTCACTCCTTATAGACGCATGTAAGATTCCAGAAACATCTGGAGCTCCGACGCACCGTCCGGACGGATGCTGAATTTCTCTTTCTCCTCGACGCCCAGGTGGATCCGCAGCAAGCCGGCTACCCGCAAGATCATCAAATGATGTTTGAGCAGCTCTTCGGATTGGTCCAAATCCCGGATCATTTCTTTGAGGGAATGCGGCTTTTCCGCCACATAGCGCAGCAGGCGCAGCCGTTTCGGATCGGAAAGCGCATGGGTCATCCGCAGCAGGCATGTAGGCGGTTCGTCTTCATCCTCCTCGGGCACGTCGACGGGATATTGGATCAGCATCATTTTTTTGTAATAACAATAAGCGTTGATCGGCCGGTTATGAACCGTCGGGAAAAGAACAATCGTTTGCACTTCCGGCGCGTTTTCGATCACGAGTCCCCCCGAAGCGTACTCCACGAGGCTCAGCGGGTCCATTTTCGTGAGCAGGATCCGTTTTTCCAAGGCGTCCTCTTCGATCAGCGGGATAATGTCCGGTTCGATGTTCTTGAAATAATGCTCGTACCACAGCTCGAGCAGCGGCGTGTAATGATCGCGAATTCGCCGGGCTTCCGCAACCGTAAAATCGGGAAGATACGGGGATGCCGCCGCGTAAAGCACGTCCTCGGGCGTTTCGTACAGGCATTCCAAAAAGTTCGGCACCGAGTCGCCGTTGTTTCGGTGAATCGCCCAAGCATAAAGCACGTCGTAATCATCGAACGGCCAAGCCGCCGCTTGCGACAAGGCCGCGGACACTTCCGGCGCGAGCTTGTTTGCGACTTCACTGATCCATTCGGGCCCGATGTCCAGATTGCGGACCCATTTCTTCGATATATATACCATGAAACTGCCCAGCAGCTCGTATATGGGTGAAACGTCTACCTTCACTTCATAGTTCATGAAACTGACAACCTCCTATGAAATCAGTGCACCTTCATTCATTATGGCTTGTTGAGTAGCGGGTTGTCCACTATAATGTTCAAGTAGTTTGCCCGGAAGTCTAGAAGGAGGAATTATTTTCGTGTCTAACCATCGCAGTAAAAATAGCAGCACGTCTTTTCATTATTTCATATTGCTTACCGTGATTGTAGCAGCCGGGATCAGCCAAGGGCTGCTTTTGCCGCTGCTTTCGATATTTTTGGAACGACTCGGCGTGTCGTCCTCGATGAACGGATTAAACGCGGCGGCCCTTTACGTCGGCTCGTTTGCCATGACGCTGATCGCCGAACGGACGCTCGGAAAACTCGGCTTTAAAAAACTTGCGAGCGCCGGGCTGGTGCTTGTATTGATCTCCGTCATCCTGTTTCCGCTTGTGCCCAGCGTCACGTTTTGGTTCATCCTGCGTCTGTTGGTCGGCATCGGAGACAGCGCGGTGCATTATACCGCCCAGCTTTGGGTGCTCATGGTAACCCCGGAAGAGAAAAGAGGCAGAAATCTTTCGATATACGGCATGTCCTACGGCCTCGGATTCAGTCTGGGCCCGCTTGGCATTCCGCTGCTTAAGCTTGGGGACAGCGCGCCGTTTATCGTGCTGGCCGTTCTTGTTCTGCTCGTGCTCCTGCTGGTGCTTGTGAAGCTGCCCGACCTGCGCCCCGAGAAGGTCGACGCGGAGGAGCGTCCGGCCAAACGGTTCCGCCGCAGCTACGCGCTTGCCTGGTATGCGCTTGTTCCCGCCTTGCTGTACGGCTATATGGAATCGGGAATCAACAGCAACTTTCCGATTTACGGCCTGCGCGTCGGACTGAGCGAGCAGCAGATCGCGTTTTTGCTGCCGTTTATCGGGGTGGGCGGACTGATCCTCCAGCTCCCGCTAGGCATGCTCAGCGACCGTTTCAGCCGGAAGCGGGTCCTTATGATCTGCGGCATCCTTGGCGGCTTGTCGTTTATGCTCGTGCCGCTGGCGGGGACGTCGACGGCCGCGATCCTGGTCCTGCTTCTCCTCGCCGGCGGCATGATCGGTTCTTTCTTTTCGCTCGGGCTTGCGTATGCGGCGGACATCCTTCCGAAACTGCTGCTGCCCGCGGCGAACGTCATCGCGTCCTTTCATTTTAACGTCGGCAGCATCGCCGGACCGAATATCGGCGGGACGCTGATGCAGTACGGATGGAACGGAGGGCTGTTCGTCGCGCTCGGTTTGGGATTTATCGTCTTCGGGCTGCTGGGCGTTTTCTTCGGGAAAAGGCGAAAAGCCGATTCCGGCGTATCGCTGTACTCCTGATTGTGAATGCATTATGATAGAAGAAAGAGAACGAGAGACAAGAGGAGAAATGTCATGATCAGAATTCAGCATTTGACCAAATCCGTCGGAGTCGATAAAATTCCCGTTTTAAAAGGCGTCTCTCTCGATTTCCAGCGGGGGGAAATGATTGCGCTCGTGGGGGCGAGCGGAAGCGGAAAAAGCACGCTGCTGCGCTGTTTGGCGCTGAAGGAAAAATGGGATCAAGGCAGCTTTGCCGTCGACGGAACCGACATTTTAAAAGATCCGTTTGCCGGCAAAAGAAAAATAAGGCGCGAATGGGCATACTTAGAACAGAACCCGCAGTTGAACCTGAACCGTACGGCTTTGAAAAACGTGTTGATCGGTCAAGCCGGCCAAACGCCGCTGTGGCGGATGGCGACGGGCATGGTGCGGTCGGACGATTATATGGGTGCGATGGACGTCATCGAACAGCTGGGCCTGCTGGAGAAGGCGCATGATAAATGCGAGAAGTTAAGCGGCGGCGAACGGCAGCGGATCGCGATCGCGCGCGCCCTGGTGCACGGCGCCAAGGTGATCCTTGCGGACGAGCCCGTGATCGGGCTGGACCCGAAATCGCAGGAGAGCGTCATGGAAACGCTGAAAAAGCTCTGCGAAGAAGAGCGGGCCACCGTGCTGACCGTGATCCCGATCGAACTGGCCGAACGCTACGCGACGCGGATCGTCGCCTTATCCGGCGGCGAAATCGCCTTCGATATTTCCGGACGGCGGCTGACGGTGCGCGAACGAAATATGCTATAAGCCTGCAAGCCAAGGCTTTGGATAGAAAGAGTGATCATGTTTGGTAAAACGCTACTGGTTTTATATTCCCGCAGCTTTGCTGCTAATGATGATGCTTAGCGGCTGCTCGTTTATAAGCGATCCCGTGCTGCTCATGAAAACGCCGGAGCTTTCGGCCGAAAAGGAATCGTTGCGCTCGATTATCGAGGCGAACCGTCCGGAAAATTCCAGCCTGATCCGTTCCAACCAGGAAGAAGACACCAATATTATTCACTTTGTCGATCTGGATGGGGACGGCGTGAACGAAGCGGTCGTTTTTTACGAGACACAGGATCAGAATGTCGGCATTCATGGCATGATTTTTAAAAAGACCGGCGACGCTTGGGCGAAACAAACCACGTTCGACGGCGAAGGCAAAGTTCTCGAGTCTTTATATTTTAAAGACATGACGAACGACGGCCGCGTGGATATCGTTGCGGGTTTTTCCGGGAAAAGCGACAACGAATCCGAAGAGGACCTTCAAAACGGACTTATCGTATACAGCTACAACGGCAAAAACGTCGAACGGATCCTCGAGCTGCCTTACACCAACTACGTCATCAGCGACATGAACCGGGATCACGTGAACGATCTGACGATCGTGAACCTGAAACGGGGCGAAAGCAATTTCATCACGACGTATCAATATAAGGATGGCAGCTTTCTGGAACTGGATAAGCTTGAGCTGAAACCGTATATTTACAATTATTACAATGTTGTCGCAGGTAAAGTATACACCGATCCAGAAGGCAATAGCGTGGACGGCATCGTGCTGGACGCTTCGCTTTCCCCGGTCGGGGAGTCCTCGATTACCAGCATCATCGTCATGGAAGACGGCAAACTGAAATCGGTGCTTCCGAAAGAAGACCAGACTTTACGGATGTACCGGGTGTACAGCGAGGATATCAACGATGACGGAATCATCGAAATCCCGCTGCTCGAGCCGCCCGTCGGCTGGTCGTATTTCAAGAACCAGGACGATGTGCCTTATTTTTATGCGTACTACCGCTGGGACGGCAAAAGCGGTCTGAAGTTCGTGGCGGAGAAATTCCACGATTTCAAAAATGATTTCGATTTCGGATTTTTCCCTCCGCAGCTGCATAACAAAATTACGGTGGACACCAAATCGCAGCTTGGCAAATATTTGCGTTTCGTTGCGACCGACACCGGCAAAACGATCGCCGAAATCAAATATTTCACGCAAAGCGAATGGGATAAGCAAAGCGATGACTGGAGGTACCTGTACCGGAACAACGGCAAAGTGATCGGCTACAAGAAAAACTTCGATTTTGACATCACAAACAACAAAAACAAATCCAAAGACGAAGTACCGCCAATAGAAAGGAAGGACAGGCAAAGTGAGTAAAGTTTTAATTTTGGAAGACGAAGATTCGATCCGCGGGTTTACCGTGATCAATTTGAAGCGCAACGGGTTCGAAGTTCTGGAGGCGTCAAACGGGAACGAGGCGCTCGAACTGCTGCTGAGCACGCCGGACATCGATATTGCGCTGCTGGACGTTATGGTGCCGGGCATCGACGGGTTCGAGGTATGCCGCCGGATCCGCGAAACCAACCAGCGTGTCGGCATCATTTTCCTGACGGCGAAGGTCCAGGAGCAGGACAAGGTTTACGCGCTGTCGGTTGGCGCCGACGACCATGTCAGCAAGCCGTTCAGCCCGACCGAGCTGATCGCGCGGATTCAGTCGCTTTTGCGGAGAGTCAACATTCACCGCGAAACATCCGCCAAGGTGACGTTCCAATCCGGGCCGTTTTCGCTGGATTTGATTTCCAAGCAATTTCGGAAAAACGGGCATATCATTGAGCTTACGCCAACGGAGTTTTCGCTGGTGCAATTTTTCCTCGAAAAAGAAAATACCCCGCTCAGCCGGGATGTGCTGTTGGATCATGTATGGGGCAAGGATTATATGGGCGACCCGAAAATCGTGGACGTCAACATCCGCCGTCTTCGCCAGAAGATCGAGGATAATCCTTCCGAGCCCGAGTTCCTCCAGACCGTATGGGGTCACGGGTATAAATGGAAGGGTCAGGGACAATGATCAAAAAAGGCATTCGCCGGCAGATCGTCATGCACTACTTTATCGTGGTGTTTTCGACGCTGCTGCTGGCCGAAGTCATTTTTTTGTTTGCGATAAGAAGCTATTATTATGACAGCATATACAGCCATATTACCCAGCATATCAAGCTGATGGAGGAATACCAGAAGTTCATTACCACGTCGGACGACGGCAGAACCGATCTTGCCAACCTGCTCTCGAACTATAAGCTTAATTACACCGAGCTGCAGATTTTGAACATGCAGGGCGACGTGCTGATCAACTCCTCGGAGTTCCAGCCCGACGTGTCGATCAAAACGAGCGACATTTCCCAAGCCCAATCCGGCAATATCGGGCGCTGGGTCGGGCGCCAGCCGATTACGGGCGAAGACGTCATGGCCGTTTCCAAAATGGAGCAGACCAACGGACAGGACACGTATATCGTCCGATACGTCACGTCCCTGGAAAGGGTGAACGAAAAGCTGCTGAACGTCACGCTGCTTGCCACGGGCGTGGCCGCCGCGGTGCTTGCCCTCGTGCTTGCTTTCAGCCTGGGGCTGGCCAACTCGATCGTCAAACCTTTGAATACCATTACGGCGGTGTCCGCCCAGATGGCCAGAGGCAAATTTAACGTCCGGATCAAGGGCGACTACAAATACGAATTGGGCGAGCTGGCTTCGACGCTGAACTATATGGCACAGGAAATCGTACGCAGCAATCAGGTAAAAGATGATTTCATATCGTCGATTTCCCATGAGCTGCGAACGCCGCTCACCAGCATCAAGGGCTGGAGCGAAACGATCAATTCCGGCGGATACGATCCGGAGGAAACGAAAATCGGGATGGAAATCATCACGAAAGAGACCGAGCGCCTGATCGGCCTGGTGGAAGAAATCCTCGATTTCTCGAAGCTGCAGCAAAACGAGATGAAGGTCGTGTTCGGCCGGGTGGATTTGAAGGAGCTTCTCCAGGAGATCATGCTGAATCTGTGGACCAAAGCGGAAAAACGCTCCATTCAGCTTCGTCTCGATTCGGTTGACAAACCACTCGTGGAAGGGGACGCCAACCGGCTTAAGCAGGTGTTTTTGAACCTGGTGGACAACGCCATCAAGTTTTCGCATGAAAACTCGTTTATCGACCTGCAGGTGACGTTCGAAGGCAACAACGTCGTCGTCAAGGTTCACGATACGGGCATCGGCATCAGCGAGGACCATTTGGTCAAGGTGAAAGACCGTTTCTTCCAGGTGGATCCGCTGAATGGCGGCACCGGGCTCGGATTGGCCATTTCACAGCAGCTGGTCGAGCTTCATCACGGCATCCTGCTGATCCAAAGCGAGCTGGGCGTCGGGACGACGATTGTCGTCCGGCTGCCGAGATTGCTGGAAGAAGAGCAGGCTGAAGGCCTGCAGGCAACGCCTTACGAGCTTCCCGACGGGGATCAAGGCATACACGAATCATAAAGGAAAAGAGCGGAATCCGAACAAAGGACTTCGCTCTTTTCGTTTTTGGGGCATAGGTTTAAAGATTGCGCGAAAAATAAAGAACAAGCTTTTCCCTTTTGTTGAATATTATGAAGATAAGCCTTCCGCGCGCAGCCGTCCAGTCTTTTCGTACACTTCCTGCAGCAAGCGGGTCGGTTGGGTGCGGATCGTTGGTTTCGGAAACACCGTTTCGTGCGGTCCGATGACCATCACCTGATCGGGACTGCCTTTCAGGATCGCTCCGTCTTTGATCACGGCTCCTTCGCCGATGATGGCGCGTTCGATATGGACGTTTCTGCCGATTTTGACGTTTGGCATCACGATGCTGTCTTTGATTTCCGAAAATTTGCCGATTTCCACCCCGCAAAAAACAACGGATTGATGCGCCGTGCCTTCGACGGCGGACGATTCGGAAACCAGGCAGTTCGCCGTCATACCGGCTTTTGAACGATGGGCAGCCGTTCTTGCCGACCAAGGGCGTGTGTACATCGGCCATTCACTGTTGTGGAGCTTCCAAGCGTTGTCGTTTCTCAACAGGTCCATATGAGCCTCCCATAGGCTGTGAACGGTGCCGACGTCTTTCCAGTAACCGTCGAAACGGTAGGCATACATCCGGTTTTGCTCGTTGAGCATTTTAGGGATGACGTCTTTGCCGAAATCATGGCTCGATGCGGCGTCGGCCGCATCCTCGATCAGGTGGCGACGGAGGTAATCCCATTCGAATAAATAAATGCCCATCGAAGCCAAATTGCTTTGCGGAACCGCCGGTTTTTCGGCAAATTCGGAAATGCGGTGATTTCCGTCCACGCTCATGACGCCGAAGCGGCTTGCTTCCTCCCAAGGAACCTCCATGACCGAAATGGTCGCTTCCGAACGATGCTCTTTATGAAAACGGAGCATTTTTTTGTAATCCATATGGTAAATATGATCACCCGAAAGGACGAGCACATGCTCGGGGTGTTGGCGTTCAATGTATTCCATGTTTTTGTAGATCGCATCGGCCGTCCCTAAATATGTCAAAGAGCCGGAGGTGCCTGCAGGCAAAAGCGTGATGCCTTCATCTCCGCTGCGTTTCAGGCCCCAAGGTTCGCCTTCTCCGATATGGCGGTGAAGCGACTCCGCCTCGTACTGCGTGAGGACGCCGATCGTATCGATCCCCGAATTCACGCAGTTGCTGAGAGGAAAATCGATAATCCGGTAATAGCCGCCAAACGGAACGGCAGGCTTTGCCTGTTTGGATGTCAAAGGAGCGAGCCTGCGGCCTTCGCCCCCGGCAAGCAACATGGCGATGCATTCTTTCTTCTTCATGTCGTTTCCCTCCCAAAAATTTTTCAAGGTAATTACTGCTTAAACGGGGCCCCGCCCACTGAAACGATTATATTGAAAAAAAATTGAAAAATTACGGATTTATTTTTCAGGAGTCATTTTTATGTTTAATCTGGCTAAAATGGGGTAATGGTACACGTTCACTCTTTGTATAAAGAAGGTGATGATCGCTTGGTGATGACGAAAGCTGTTTCCGGACTTTTGCCGACGGAGGAAGATATATACCTATTCCATGAAGGGACCTCCTACCACAGTTACAGAATTTTGGGCGCTCATCCTGCTGTGGAAGATGGTCTGGAAGGCGTCCGGTTTACCGTCTGGGCCCCGCATGCCCGGCACGTCGGCTTGGCTTCCGACTTCAACGGTTGGAACGGAGCAAAGGATTCATTACATAAGATACCCGAATCGGGCTTTTGGACTCGTTTTTTTCCGGGGATCCGGACAGGTACTTTTTACAAATTCGATATCGAAGGCCCGCATCGCGAACGTTTTTTGAAAGCCGATCCTTACGCATTTCAGGCGGAGGTGCGTCCGGCAACGGCTTCGGTCGTGACCGACCTGAGCGGTTACCATTGGGGAGACGCTGCCTGGCGGCGGAAAAAACGGGGGGTGTACGGCAAGCCGGTCAACATCTATGAAATGCATCTGGGAACATGGCGGCAAAAAAAAGACGGGACACTGCATACGTACAGGGAAATCGCCGACCTGCTGATCCCTTACCTGAAGCGGATGAATTACACGCATGTAGAGTTTATGCCGCTGGCCGAACATCCATACGATTTGTCATGGGGATATCAATGCACGGGGTATTACGCTGTGACAAGCCGCTATGGGTCGCCGCATGATTTTATGTACCTCGTCGATCAATGCCATCAGGCCGGTATCGGGGTCATTTTGGATTGGGTTCCGGCCCATTTCACAAAAGACGCCCATGGACTGCGCTTGTTCGACGGTACGCCGCTCTTTGAATATGCAGATCCGTTAAAAGCGGAAAAACCGGGCTGGGGAACGCTTAGCTTCGATTACGGGAAACCCGAAGTCCGCTCGTTTCTCATTTCCAATGCCCTGTTCTGGCTGGACGTGTTTCATATCGACGGGCTTCGCGTGGATGCCGTGACCAGCATGATTCGGCTTGATTTCGAGAAAAATGAAGGGCACTATCCTTTAAACGAGCGGGGCGGCGTCGAAAATTTGGAAGCGGTCCGGTTTTTGCAGCAGCTGAATACGACCGTTTTTTCCTATTACCCGTACACGCTGATGATGGCCGAGGAATCCAGCGCATGGCCGGGCGTAACGGCTCCCGTAAGCGAAAACGGGCTTGGTTTCAATTACAAATGGAACATGGGCTGGATGAACGATACGCTGGATTATGTGGAGGCCGCCTTCGAGGAGCGTCCGTCCAAGCATCATTTGCTGACGTTCCCGGTCGTGTACGCCTACTCGGAAAATTTCGCTTTACCGCTGAGCCATGACGAAGTTGTCCACGGCAAAAAATCGCTGCTTGGCAAAATGCCTGGAACCTATGAGCAGCAATTTGCCGGCCTTCGCCTCCTGCTTGGCTACCAGATGACGTTTCCGGGAAAAAAGCTGCTGTTTATGGGCGGGGAATTCGGGCAGTTCATCGAATGGAGGGACCAGCATGAACTGGATTGGCTTTTGCTCGAATATGAAAAGCACCGTCAGCTGCAGCGATACGCGTCGGACCTGAATCGGTTATACGTGGAGGAAAAAGCCCTTTGGGAGCTGGACCATGCCTTGGAGGGGTATGAATGGATCAGTCCGCACGACGCTTCGCAGAGCGTCATTTCATTCATGAGGAAAGGCAAGAAGCAAAGCGATACGCTGATCGTGCTGATCAATTTTCTTCCGGTTCGGCGCGAGCGTTACCGTATCGGCGTCCCGCGATCCGGATCGTACGTCCCGGTTTTCCAAAGCGAACACGAAATGTACGGGGGACTGGGGGCGTCCGTCAAAGGTTCCATCGAAACGGACCGCATCCCTTGGCATCATCATAAACACAGTCTGGAACTGACGCTGCCTGAAGAGTGGAAAGCATTAATTGCTGGTGGCTCGGAGAGAGGGTTGATTTATACCCAATTCGTTGCCCAAACCGCTATGTGCTGTGGGGAAGGGGGAATCAAAGCCTGGGATTATGTTCGAATGGGGTTTCTGTCACGGGTCGGTGTGCTCAACAAGTGGCTGACGGAAGAAGAGAGTTTATGGCTGCAATCGCGCGTCTATGTACGAGCTCACCATTACTATCACAGCTGGATGCACTATTTTTCCGCCTATTCGTTAGGACGTCTCTACTGGCAATCTTCTCAGTGCGAAGACAACACTTCGCTACGCGAGGCGCTAACCCTGTACAAATACGATAGCGCCGGGAGTCGTATGTTCGAAGAGCTGGCAGCGGGAAGCGATCGTT
>NZ_WTWY01000016.1 GCF_009870825.1 Paenibacillus sp. USDA918EY
TCGACCTTGCAAGCAAGGTCTAATCTCACTCGTTGTTCAGTTTTCAAAGATCAAATTCTTTCGTTTCGTTCATCGCTGCATCTCAGCGGCGACTTTTATAATATATCATGCCGCCCATCATTTCGTCAAGCACTTTTTTTCGATCTTTTTTTCAGCCAATGTTTGCGCTTGTCGAATCCTCGTTATTAATGACCCGAGGTTTCATGGGGCGAGTTATAATTTAACACATAAAACATTAATGAGTCAACCTCTAAGTCAAAAAAACGCAAATACTGCTTATAACTTTCCCCGATACGTCTTTTCCATGCATAAACAAAGAGGGAGAGCTTTTCTCCCTCAAAATGAACGCACCAAAGTAATTACTTAATAATAATCGATGTCCAGATCATTATTCCGCCGAATAACGGATCCCCGGGCTGTCCGATCCCGAATCGTCGGACCATGCTGCCGTTTCTTTTACCAGGGACCGGTTGACCAGCTTGCGCATGACAAGAGGCAGCTCGTTTTTCACGATGCGCAAATCCGGATGATGTATCAATTCCTCAATGCTCCACGGCTGAGTTCTGCTTCCCAAAACGCGGAACAGCAGGACCGAGCACTCGGCCATCTTGGACATCACGGAGAATTCGCAAGCCAGAAGCACCAGTTCTACCCGCTGCCGAATCGTTTCCGTGCTCTGGGTCAATTCCTCGTACAACTTGTGGATCGCCGTGTTTAATTCCTTGACTTGTTCCCATACAGCCTGGTTCGGCAGCACCCCGCGTTCGATGAGTTCGATCCTCGCCCAATGCTTGAGCGAATCCAGCACGGATTGATAAGCATCGATGACGTAACCCGCTTGCAAATAACGCTTTGCTTCGACGTAAATACTGAGGAACCGCGAAAATTCGTACAGCATTTGCCGGTCCCGCAGCGGCTGATCAAACGCCGCATATTCATGGCGCAGCCGGGCCAGCTTGCCGCCGTCATCCCTAACAAGCTCCCCTTCCACGAAACAGCGAATCAAGTCTCCTTTGTCCCCTGTTATCAGCCAGCTCTGAAGGGATTCGGCCGAAACATGCAGCGTCTGGCACGGCAGCCCTCCTACGAGCGTATGCTCGACCACCAGCTCCGCTTCCTGGCCTTCGCGAACGATGAGGACGATGTAATCGAAGTCATGAAGCAAAGATCCGTCGAATTTGTGGGCTTCTTGACGATATATAATCATGCCGATGGCATCGGTATCAAAAGACTCTCCATAAAAAAAAGACAAATTGGACAAATCCATGTCTCCCTCCATGCATTCCTTGGCGAAAAGCAGCCAATTCAGTTATAATATACTTCTACATGTTCCATGTCAGTTCCTCTTTTTGAATACAACTAAATCGATGATAGGAGCCAATGATCCATGATCTTCAAAACAGCAAAAATCGTTGCTTTCCGTACCTGGGGACTGCTGCTGACGATCATCGGCATGATGCTGATGGTGCTGGGCACGGCAGGGATCGTCTTCTGGGGACAAGCCGGAAAAATCGTGGCGGCGATCGGTCTCATCATCGGCCTGATCGCCATGATGGGCAGCCTGGGGATTTATTTTTGGGCCGGGATGCTTTCCACGAGCGTAAAAACGATCGAATGCCCGGAATGTCACAAACCGACGAAAATGCTCGGAAAAACGGACCGCTGCATGTTCTGCCGAACCATCATGACGACCGACATCAACCTGGCGGACATTACGGACGACGAGCTGGAAGAACTTCAAAAACACAAGGAAACGCAAGGCAGCCCTTCATCAGCCGTCCATCACCATTAAGCGCCTTTCGCTTCTGAGTGCTAAAAAACAAAGAACCGGCCACCCTTAACGGATGGCCGGTTCTTTGCGTTCAATACGGAATATCTCTAACGGATCTCAACTATAAAAAAGGATCAAAAAGAAACAATACAATGATTCACGAAAATTTTCGAATCACTTATAAGTGCAGCATGCATTACTTTGAAATATTTTGGAGCACATCCCAGGCTTCATCGGTACCGAAGCTGCGGGTCCATGCCGCGACGCCGGCGAGATTAAGCTCCTTAGCCAGCTTCACCCTTTCGGCGAGCGACGTTTTGTCTTCAATCCATATTTTTTTCACTACGCCGTCTTCCGTGTATTCGACGTAGTTCTGCTTCACGTCCTCCAGATACTGCGGTTTCAGCTTCTTCTCCGCGATGATTTCATTTACGGTTTTCATTCCTACCGCTTTGGAGGATACTTTCGTTTTACCGTCCTTCACTTCTTCCGACCAGATCCGCGTGTACAGCGGGACCGCCAAAATCAATTTTTCGGGCGGCACCTCGTCCTCCTCGAGAATTTTGCGGACCGCCGACCCGGCCCATGGCAGAGATGACACCGATCCGGCTTTCGGACTGGATGCCCAGTGCTCGTCATAAGCCATCAAAATAATAAAGTCTGCCGTTTCCCCAAGCGAACGCCGATCCAAAAAACGCGACCACATTTCGCTTCCCGACTTCGGAGTAACGTCCACCGACACGATCAAACCCTTCGCCCGGGCCAGCGGTTTCAGTTCGCGAACGAATTGGGACACGTTTTCCCCGTCTTTCGTTTTGACGTTTTCGAAATCCAGATTGATGCCGTCCAAATGATACATCTTGGCGAATTCAAGGATCTGGTTGATGGCGTTTAATCTGGTCTCGTAGGTGGCCATCGCTTTCGAAGTAATATCGGGGTCAAAGCTGTTGTTGAGAAGCCCCCATACTTCCATGCCGCGGGCATGGGCTTTTTGCACGTAGGCGGTGTCTGCATTGCTGCGGACGTTGCCCTCACCGTCGATGATGCTGAACCAGGTCGGGCTGACGACATTGACCCCGGTCATTTGATCGATGACGGACGGGTCGGGCTTTTTCTGATAAACGGCCTCCCAGGCCAGGTTTACCGGTTTGCCTTCCCAGTTCCGTTCGGCTTGCGTAGGCTCTTCAGGAACGGCTTCGACCGTTTTCTTTTCGCCGAGCTTTACCTTGGACTTTGGCACGTAACCGGCATATCCGTTATCCATCTGCACGAAATACCATGAAGCCTCGGATCCCCAAATCCGCAGGGATGTACCCCCAGGCATGTCCGCCAAAATCCGTTCATGTTTGGACGGCCCCTTCCGAAGCGCCGTTTTGGAATCTCCATTGCCGGCGACTTTGCCCGTCTGCACCGTATCCCCGGCTCTCAGGAGCAGCACCGCGCCCGTGTTCCGGTCCTCATGAACGGTGACGCCGTACAGCTCTTTCAGCGGTTGAATCGGCATATAGAGCAAGCCCTTTTTCTCCTCCGGCGCAAAACGGAGCTGTACCTGCTTATTATTCAGCTGCGCATCCTTTTCCCCCGTCTGCAAATGCATCACCTTGGCGGGGGTCGTCATGATCAGCGACTGCGATCCTTTTTCATAGCGTATATTGGGGTCTACCGTTTCCTGCAGCACCGAGAGCGGCAGCTTCAGCTGTTCGCCCGAACCCTCGGCAGGTTCGTCGAGCAATTTGCCCTGAACGAATATGGGCTTGTCCATCCCTTTCCAGTCCGGCTTTTCATGCAGCGGATTCGGAAGCACCTCGGTAACGGTCACATAAGCTCCGGCTGCTATCAGGCATAATCCGAGAAAAATGGCAAACCGCCTTTTCGCCGTGGGACGGCGTTTACGTCTACTTCTACTCAAAGGCTGATCCTCCGTAATCTAAAGATTCGTATTGCCGAAAAGATTGTTAACTAAAAAAACGTGGGATCCATTGCAGGAATCCGCACGTTTTATCGAAAGCAGAAAGCATGAAACGGATGCTTTACTTATTTTTGCAACTGCTGCAAATCCCGTACAGCTCCATGCGCAATCCTTGGATCTGAAAGCCGGTGCTTTTCTCAGCAGTATGCTCCACGTCCTCCAGGGACGGGTAACTGAAATCTTCGATTTTTCCGCATTTCTGGCAAATCACGTGAAAGTGATCCGATACGTTCGCATCAAAACGGCTTGAATTATCTCCATAGGTCAGCTCATGAACCATACCGGCTTCGATCAGCATTTTCAAATTATTATATACGGTTGCTACGCTCATGCTCGGAAATTTAGGTTCCAGCGCACGATAAATTTCATCCGCTGTTGGATGGCTCATGGACTCCATGAGGTAAGCCAATATCGCATGACGCTGGGGCGTAATCCGAACACCATTCGATTTCAGTTGTTCCAATGCATGCTCGACTCGCGTTGACATCTTACCCACCGCCTTATAAATTAAACAGAATTCTAATATTCTCGAATGTTAACGAAAACAATTTTCAATTGAGCATTCAAAGCATATTTATAACTTTATTGTACGTTCATCGTTTCGACTTTGTCAACGAAGGGGCCCTCCCTGAAAGAACTTGGAATAAACGATATGCGCCCGCTCAATATTTATTCACGCTCAGATCGCTGTTGCCTTCGATATGGACTTTATGTTCCCCCAGGCCGATGGTGCCCGTAATGTTCTTTTTATCCACGGTGAACTCCGGAAACTGGTTATGGATATCGCCGTAGCTGATGCTGCCGTCGATTTCGTAGCTCCCCGCTTCGGGCAGCGCAAGGGTAAGCTCCCCTACGGCGCTGTAAATGTCCCAATCGCCTCCGACGACGCCGGAACGTGCCGTAATGCCGCCGTTCAGCGATTCCGCCTTCAGACCGGAACGGATTCCGTCCACGTCGATATTCCCGTTTTTCGTTCGGACATCAATAGCCCCAAGCGATTTCCGTACCGACAAATTGCCCACCTGCGTCGTGAGGGTCACGGCATCGGAAACGTCCACCACCTGCATGCTGCCTTGATTGGTGCTTAAATCGACGGAGCCCAGGACATGGTAAGCGTTGGCTTTTCCGTTCAGCGTGCTGCCCTTTACGTTCCCGGTCACCTGATTCAGATAAAGATCGCCGCTGGCCGTTTCCATCGAAATTTGCTTGATCGCCTCGACATGCTGCAAGCGGATGCTTCCGTTCATCGTCCGCAGCGACAGGTCGAAACGCCGGTCCTCCGGCAGCGTAATCGTCAGATTCATGCGCGGCTGCCTTTTGCCGGATTGTCCGTACGCTTTCCCTTTGGTTTGAATGGTAATGGTGCTGTCGCCGCTGACATCAAGCGAAGATTCTCGTCCAATCGCTTCGGCTTCCGGGCCCGTAATCTGATCCACCCAGATCTCCGCCTGAACCCCGATGTCCGCCACCGGCCCGCGCTGGACGATAATATCCCCGTTAATGTTTTCGACGTTGACGTTTTGCGTCTTCAGCGTTACGGGAACCGCCAGCAGATCCTTTCCGACGCTGTTCCCTTCCGCTTCACTGTAGTCGACGCCCGCTGCAGCGAGATTCAGGCTCACCTTGTTCCAGAGATGCAAGTAATGCTTTTGCTCCGCCACGATAAACACGGATGTCGACAAGACCGCGGCCAGCATCACCCCTCGCAGATCCAGCTGGAATCGCCGGCCCGCTCCTTTAGCATGCCGCGATATCAGATGCAATATGATATATTCAAGCCCCCACAGCACGATGATGAGCGGCCACCATTTCAGCAGCAGCAGCAAATGATCGGTGCCATGAAGGGCATCGCCAAAAAGAAGCGCGCCCGTCGCGATCAGCAGCAGGACAGCCGTGAATCTTCCGACGCGCATGCGCCGTTTCCGGTTCATGATATCCCTCCGTTCGCCCGCCTTATTGTCCGCTCTTTTCCCGATCCGTTTTTTGAGAGCCGCGCTGTTTTCGCAAAATCCATATTTCCCGGCACCCTGCCCACAAGCCCGCAGCCACCAGGAGCGCCGCCACCATGACTTTCCCGTAATCCTCCAAGTAGATCTTCAGCCACCGCGGCTTTTGGTAAAAAAGAAACATAAGCGCGCCGCCCGCGATCAGCATGATTCCGAAAAACGAGCTTCGTTCGACGGTAAACGGATTCCGGTACGGTGAAGCCTCCCGAACTTCTTGCCCCGAATTGCGGACCTTGTGCAGGATGACGTAATCCGCCGATTGCAACACGTCATACACGTTGTAAAAATAAGTCACCGGAATGACGAGCGCCAGCAAAATAAGCAGCGGAACGTTGATCTGCATCCCGATGGACGAGAAATACAAAAGCGCCGAAGCGTCCAAGAGCAGCGTAAAAATAAAGGCGATACCCTTACGGTACAGCCCGAGATAGATATGGCCGAGACCCGGGCAAACGGCAGCCAGCAATCCGGCCATAAATTTGCGTTTGCGGGAGAACAGGCGCCGGGAGCGGACAACGGTTTTCTTTTTATTATGCATGCGGTGTCCTTTCGCCGCTTCTTTGTCCGAACCGCCGGTATGTTTAACGCTGTGCATGTTCCCGCTCCTTTCCCGCTCAAGTAGTTCTATGATTTTCAATCATTTTTAAGCAAAAAAAAGCCTACCCTATATTCTATATAGATGATACTACCCTATATAACCGGCACAATAACAGGTAAATATCTGGATGCGCGCCCTTAAATAAGCAAAAAACTCCCTTTTGGGAAGGGAGTTTTCGGTACGTATTAATCAATGGAGACCGTGGATACCCCGTCAATTCTGCGAATCCGGGAAGCGAGCTCCAGCGGATCGAATGCCCGTTTGCTGAGCGCGTTCAAAGCGATTTCGACCGTGGTTGAAGGCGGCTGAAGCTCGCCGTACGGCACGTTGCTTCGCTCGTTGACGACCGCTTTTTTCACGGTAATCTCCTCTTCCTCCAGCAGGTCGGATATGGATTCGAGCAGCCCCGGAGCAGAAATGGCGCAAACCGATATCAAATGGAGCTTGCTGCTGCGGATATACCGCTGCTCCAGCTTGTTGAACACGACCAGCGTCAGCAAAATAAGAAACGTCGCCGCAACGGAGGCAAAGTAAAAACCCGCGCCTACCGCGAGCCCGACGGCGGCAACGACCCATATCGACGCGGCCGTGGTTAGACCCGTGATCGATTTCCCGGTAAACAAAATCGTTCCGGCTCCCAAAAAGCCGACCCCCGTAATGACGGCCGAGGCCAGTCTCGCAGGATCGATCCGTATGTTGATCTCGTGCACGAATTCGGAAAAACCGTAAATGGACAACATGATAATAAGCGTCGATCCCATGCATACAAGGATATGAGTCCGAAGGCCGGCTGCATGGTTGGAGCGTTCCCGTTCCAAACCGACAAGCCCGCCCAATAGCATAGACAACAGCAGGCGCAGCAGGATATGCACGTTATCTATATACCATGGATCCGTCAAAAGCCAATCTCTCCCCAGTTCTCCCTATGAATGCAATTGCGCCGCCATAGGAAGGATCATTTAAACCGATATGTCCGCCCGCTTGTGGAAGGTCGTAAGCTCCACGCCAGGGGCAACTTCAAACGTCTCGTAAGGCACAAAGCCGTATTTGAGGTATAACGCGACCGCAGGTTCATTTTTGGCGCCGGTCGACACGATAAACAGCGGAACGTTCGGATGGCTTTCAAACACATGCCGGATGAGGCTCCCCGCGATGCCTTTGCGAAAATGGCCCGGATGGACCATCATGCGCATCAATGTCAACGATCCCGGCGTTTCCTGTTTCGTCGCCACCGCGCCAAGCAGTTCCCCTTCCTCGTCCAAGCAGCCGTAAAACGTTTCGCCGCAGTTCCGCAGCGTTTCATGGGTATCGAGGAGCGGCGGAATATCGTAAAACCCGAGTTTTTCGGCCTCCAGCCGGTAGGCTATGTGCTGCAGCCTCCAAATTTGGTCCACCATGTCCCCGTCCTGCAATGAAAGCTTGGTTATCACAGGGATCCCCCTTTTCAGGCTATACGCCGCAAGTCAAAAAAAGAACAAATGAACCGGCGAAAAAGATTCGCCTAACAAAAAAGGGCTTGTCCGGCGGACAAGCCCCAAGACCCGTTCCTCTTACTACTTAAGCACTTCTTCCAGCAATTTGTTGACGATCGCCGGATTCGCTTTCCCGCGGCTCTCCTTCATGACTTGGCCGACCAGGAAGCCGATCGCTTTCTGCTTGCCCGCTCGATAATCCTCGACGGATTGCGGATTCGCGGCAACCACCTGCTCGACGATCGATTTGATGGCGCCTTCGTCGCTGATCTGCACGAGTCCTTTTTCCTCGACGATTTGCTGCGGAAGCTTGCCGCTTTCGAGCATTTCCTTGAAGACGGTTTTGGCGATTTTCGTGCTGATCGTGCCTTTGTCGATCAGGCCGATCATTTCGCCCAAACCTTGGCCCGTCATTTTCACTTCGGAAAATTCCAGGTTGTTGGCGTTAAGATAGCCGAGCAGCTCGCCCATAATCCAGTTGGAAACGGATTTCGCGTCTTTCGTGTATTTCAGGCTGTCTTCGAACAGATCCGCGATCGGCTTCGAGGAGGTGATCACCTCGGCATCGTAGCTAGGCAGACCGTATTCATTGGTATAACGCGCCTTTCGGGCATCCGGCAGCTCCGGAATCGATTCGCGGATGCGGTTTTTCCATTCTTCGTCAATGTATACCTTCACCAGATCCGGGTCCGGGAAATAGCGGTAATCATGAGCTTCTTCCTTGCCGCGCATCGTAAACGTTTTGCCCTGCGCTTCGTCCCAGCGCCGGGTTTCCTGCACGACGGTCCCGCCTTCGTCCAAAATTTCCGCCTGGCGGTATTCCTCGTATTCGAGGCCTCTTTGCACGCCGCGGAAGGAGTTCATGTTTTTCAGCTCGGCACGCGTGCCGAATTCCTTTTGCCCGTAAGGACGGATGCTGATGTTCGCGTCGCAGCGCATCGAACCCTCTTCCATTTTGACGTCGGATACTTCGCAGTATTGCATGATGGCGCGCAGCTTCTCCAAATAAGCGCGGGCCTCTTCCGGCGAAGAAATTTCCGGTTCCGACACGATTTCCACGAGCGGCGTGCCGACGCGGTTAAAGTCCACCAGCGAGGCGTACCCTCCGTCGATATGCGTCAGCTTGCCCGCGTCCTCCTCCAAATGGAGGCGGGTGATGCCGATCCGTTTCGTTTTGCCGTCGACTTCGATGTCGATCCAACCGTTTTGTCCGACCGGCTGATCGTATTGGGAAATTTGATAGGCCTTCGGCGAATCCGGGTAAAAATAGTTTTTCCGGTCGAATTTGCTTACGTCCGCGATTTCGCAATTGAGCGCCATCGCCGCTTTGACCGCGTATTCTACCGCCTGCTTGTTAAGCACCGGCAGCACGCCGGGATGTCCCAAGCAGATCGGGCACGTGTGCGTGTTGGGCGGAGCGCCGAATTCGGTCGAGCAGCCGCAAAAAATTTTGGACTCGGTCTTCAGTTCGACGTGGACCTCGAGTCCGATGACAGTTTCGTATTTTGAAGATGGCATGTTTGGGTTCCCTCCTTTTAAGCCGATTACAGGTTAGGCCGCTGTTTATGATGTTCGGTGTTTTGCTCGAAAGCTCCCGCCACGCGCAGCACCGTGCTTTCGTCAAACGGTTTGCCGATGATTTGCAGGCCGACCGGCAGCCCCTCGGAGAAACCGCAAGGAACGCTGATCGCCGGTACGCCGGCAAGGCTCACCGGAATGGTCAAAATATCGTTCAGATACATCGTGAGCGGATTGTCCACCTGAGCGCCCAGCTTAAACGCCGGCGTCGGAGCCGTCGGCCCGATGATTACGTCATATTGCTCGAACACCTGGTCGAAATCGCGTTTGATCAACGTGCGCGCCTTCTGCGCCTTCAGATAAAACGCATCGTAATAACCGGAGCTCAGCGCGTAGGTGCCCAGCATGATCCGGCGCTTGACTTCGGGACCGAAACCTTGGCTGCGGGATTCCAGGTACAGATCCAGCAGGTTGCCGGATTGTCCGGCCCGCACGCCGTAACGGACGCCGTCGAAACGGGCCAGGTTGGAAGAAGCTTCGGAGGAAGCCAGCAAATAATAGGCGGCAACCGCATATTCGGTATGCGGAAGGGATACTTCCTCGACGACCGCGCCCATGCCTTCAAGCAGTTTCAGCGCAGCCTCGACCTGCTGCTTCACGCCCGCGTCGACGCCTTCTCCCATATATTCCTTCGGAACGGCGATGCGCAGACCTTTCACGTCACCCGTGAGTGCGCTCAAATAATCCGGAATGTCGACGTTGGCCGAAGTCGAATCCATATTGTCGTAACCGGCAATGGCCTGCAGGACATAGGCAGCGTCTTCGACGTTTTTCGTGACCGGACCGATCTGGTCGAGCGAAGAAGCAAAAGCGACCAGGCCGAAACGGGACACGAGCCCGTACGTCGGCTTCAGGCCGACAACGCCGCAATAGGAGGCCGGCTGGCGGATGGAGCCGCCGGTGTCCGAACCAAGCGCAAAATAAGCCTCTCCCGCTGCGACCGATGCCGCCGAGCCGCCGCTGGAACCGCCCGGAACGCGCTCAAGATCCCATGGATTGCGTACCGGATGGAAACTCGAGTTTTCGTTCGAGCCGCCCATCGCAAATTCGTCCATGTTTAATTTTCCGATCGTGACGGCGTCGGCTTCCCGCAGCTTGCGCACGACGGTCGCGTCATATACCGGATTGAAGTTCGACAGGAATTGGCTCGCGCAGGTCGTGCGGATGCCTTCCGTCACGATGTTGTCCTTGATGCCGGCAGGCAGCCCGAAAAGAAGACCGCGCTCCTCTCCCGACGCCAATTTGTCGTCAAGACGGCGGGCCGTATTTTTCGCGCCCTCTTCGTTTAAAGTCAAATACGCGCCGATCCGTTCATCGCGTTCCGATATGGTGCGGAACGTTTCTTCCACCAGCTCCAGCACAGAAAGCTCCTTTTGATGAAGCTTGCTATGTATTTCTTTCAAATTTTGATTGATCAGGCTCAAGTTGCCTCTTCCTCCTTTCGTAATGAAACATTCTATTCGAGCACGGCCGGAACTTTGAACTGTCCGTCTTCTTCGTCCGGCGCGTTCAGCATGACCTTTTCGAGCGGCAGGCTTTCGCGTTTCACGTCCTCGCGCATCACGTTGCTGACAGGCAGCACGTGGGTCGTCGGTTCAACCCCGTCCGTATCGAGTTCATTCAATTTTTCCGCATATTGTAAAATAGCGTTCAGCTGTTCCGTGAACATCTGCTCTTCCTCCGCGCTCAAATTGAGGCGGGCAAGCTTGGCCACGTGCCGAACGTCCTGATTGGTGATGCTCATAAATCGGATTCCTCCTTATTCCTTCTTATATTAAAGGATTAAAGCCTCGGATAACGTTTCTAATTATATTGCAGAACCAAAGACAATTCAATGCGGAGCTTGGCTCCCGCCGGAAAAACCGGGCGCTCCGCCGGATTCCCCGGCAGGCCACCGCTCCGGTCCGAGCAGCCTTTGCAGGCTCTTTGCCAAGCTCTTCAAACCCGTATAGCAAACGTGCCTTTCCAAAACTTAGGGATAAAAAACATGGGGTATATCATAAGGAACAGATTCGGAATCCACCATGCGGGATCAAATTCGCAGCGGATCGCCCAATAGGAAACGGCCATCATCCCGGAGCAAAACGTCAATCCGAGCGAAATCAAGGCCGCCGATTTCCAGGCCGGCGATGGCTTGCGGTACAAATACAGCGCCGTCAATCCGGTTGCCGACACCAGCATGTCGAGCGGAAAAAACGACCAGTTCCAAGCGATCAAAATCGGGTTCCTATAATCGGAATAAGCCCATTCGGGAGGGATGAGGCCCAGTGCCGTCGCGCCGAAATATAGAATAAACGAAATATCCGTCAACAGAAAAAACCATTTCAATACGTGCATGGAGGGCTCTTTTCGATGGAAAACGTTCATTGGATCAGATCCCCTTTCCCCGTTCGTCCGCCAGCTCGGAAATGCCCGCCGCAAGCTCCGTTTGGATTTTTTTCTCCGAAATGTCCGAAGGCTCTCCCGACGAGCGGGCTCCATGGGCTCGATCTCCCAAATTCAGCCCGATGACGCCCAGGATGATTAAGGCAATCGAAACGGCTTTGACCAGCGTCATCGATTCATGGAAATACATGTACCCGATAACGGCAATGGCTGCCGTGCCGACTCCGGACCATATGGCATAGGCGACGCTGACAGGCACCTGCTATAGAGCCAGGTTCAAGCTGGAAAAGGCTAATATGTACAGCACGATCATCAGTATGGACGGTACGATTTTGGTAAAACCGTTGGACATCTTCATCGAGACGGTTCCCCCGACCTCCAGCGCAATCGCAAAAATCAAATAAACCCATGACATGCCTTCATCGCATCCCTTCCGAAGATTCGGCTATGTCGCTCTTTCCGTCCCCTTGCGAAACAATGCCGAATAACAGCATATCGACCATCGCATCAACGGCGCCGACGAGGGACACCTTCGCGTTCACGAGGAAATCCGGGTCAAAAACGGCAAACGACGCTCCGCGCATGCACTGAACGACCGACGGAATGTCCACGGGACGCAGTTCCCCCGACGCGATGCCTTCCTGGAGCAAGGCTTCAACGGTGCCCCACTCCTCCTCCAATAAACGATCGACCTTGACCCATTCCTGCGGAGCGTGGCGACGCATCTCTTCAAGCACCCGCGCATCGGCAAGCCGCAGTCCGCTGGGCACGATCGACAATATGGCTTTTAATTTCCGCGCGGCGCTCCAATCCGGACGCCCGTAGATGTCGCGCTGGGTTTGCAGCACTTCGTGGATCGCTTCGTCCACGATCGCGCCGATCAGCTCTTCCTTGGATGCGAAATGCTCATAAATGGTTCGTTTGCTGATTCCAAGCTCGGATGCGAGATCCCCCATCGTAAATTTGAAGCCTTTGCGATTCAGCAGCGTAAGCGCGGCCTGCTGCAATTTCTCTTTCATGAACAACCTCCCGGATTCATTTTCGGTAACAATAAAACCATTTTATTATTTTTAGTACCAAAAAAGTATACCGCGTTTCAGATAAAAAAACAAAGCTTCGCTATTTTCATAGCGACATGCATCCGTATCCGGTATGCGGGCATTTTCAACCTACAGTTCGGATCCACCCCGCCGGACGGCCAGTGTGAAGGTTTAGTAAACCATATACACAAAAAAGAGCCGGCATGTAGCCGACTCTTCTAAATCCAGGCCCGCAAATTCACTTGCTTGATGAATTCCGCCTGCGAAAGCACCTCTGGCGCCGATTCCTCTTCTTCTTCCTGATCGAGCTCGCCGTTCATGATCTGATGAAACAGCTTCTCGTTATATGTCGCAAGTGCGTAATCGATCAGCGCTTCCCGCGTGGTCATCTCCACTTCATGCTGAATGAGCAGCTCTTCCGGCTGCACATCACCCGATGGCACGAAAAAGTTTCGGTTAATCTTAGGCACCCGGATCACATAATCAAACGCGTTGTCCGGGTTCCGGTCATAAGCAATCAGATAACCGTATTCCCCTATAGGAAGGTTCTGCTCAAAGGCGTCCGCGACGATCACAATCTTTTCCCCAAGTTGCAGCATCGTCTACCTCCTAGATGTCTATCATTGTTTGTATAGTCTACTAAAAAAAAGTGAGCCTGTCTACTCGGAACCCGCCCGAATTCGAAGCAAAAGGCCTAATTTCAAAAAAACCCGGTCCATTCGCACAAAATGTCGGCCAAAAAAATGGCAAATAGCTGAAATTAAAGCCGAAAAACCGCGAACAACATCTGTACGCCGAGCCCATTCATAGCGCTTTATCCCGGTTATCAGAAGTTTCTCCCGGAAATCTATCAGAAAACACTACTGATAGATCAAATTATATACGCTGCAAAAAAAGAACGCAAACCGGGATAAATCCACAGCTTGCGTGCTTCGCGAATGTAAATGTAACATTAAATTAACATCATTGTATCAAGAGTGTTACCGTTTGTCCAGCCGTTTTTCTCGATTTATGTCGAGAAAATGACCTCCGGATAGGTTTATGACACATACGGGTTATGGGCGCGCTCGTATCCGATCGTCGTTTTCGGTCCGTGGCCCGGATAGACTTTGACTTCGTCTTTGAAAGTAAAGAGCTTGTTCCGGATGGAGTCGAGCAGATCCCGTTCCCGTCCCCCGTACAAATCCGTTCTTCCGACGCCAAGCTTGAACAGCACGTCCCCTGAAAAAAGATCGTCCCCGCATAAAAAGCTCACGCTTCCCGGCGAATGCCCCGGCGTATGATACACCGTAAAGGTATGGCCGATCAGCTCCAGCTTTTGCCCTTCGTCCAGACCGAATTCGGCTGGAGCGGTTGAAAGCGGCGGCGACACCTGCGGCCAATTCAACGACCCGTTCAGCTTCGGATTTTCAAGCCAATCGGCTTCCAGATCATGCAGGTACACCGGACAGTTTTTAAGCTTCCGGATTTCATCCACCCCGCCCATGTGGTCGAAATGCGCATGAGTCAACAGGATCGCTTCGATTTCGAGCGGTTCGATTTTTTTGATGAGGGCGCCGGGGTTCATTCCCGGATCGATGATCACGGCGCGGCCGGGATCTTCTCCTGTCAGCAGGTAAGCGTTCGTTTGCAGCGGTCCGAGGCAAAAGGTTTGAATGTTCAGCATTTCGCCTAAAACCCCGAGATCAGTTCACGCAGTTCCTTGATAACGACCGCATGATAATCGGTTCCTTCCCCGTAAGCTGCGATAAGCTCTTTGCGGCACTCGGCCATTTTTTCCTGGTAATCGGGCGCCTCCCGGTCCGGGTTCTGCTGCTTGAACCGTACCATGATCTGCTGCACATGCGCGGGCCGCGGCCCCCATTTGCCCAGGACGTTTCCGTCCGTATCCGTAAAAATGACGACAGGCACGCTTCGTCCCCCCATCGTCAAAAACTGGTCCATCACGTCGAAGTTTTCTTCGAGAATAAGCACTTGGGTCGGGATGTCCGCCGCTTCAAGCGCCCGGAACACGACAGGCACGTTGCGCACGACGTCTCCGCACCAATCCGCAGCTAAAATCAACACGCGCAAATCGTCACGGGATCGCAGGTTTTCGAAAAATTCGCGGTCGCCGTCGTTTTCCCACGAGAACGCCTCATAACCCGACTGGAATTCCTCCCGGTTCTTCTGCATGCCGTCAATGAATTGCTGCGGGGAAAGCCCGGTATTCAGCTTGTCCGCCAAATTGACTGTCATTTACTTTGTCCCCTTTCTGGATCTCGACTTCACCATTTTGATAACAAAATACACGATTAACAGCGCAAGCGCAACGAGCAAAATCGGCGTCACGTACGGTTTTGCCTCTTGATTAATGTTTTCCCATTTTTCTCCGAGGACAGATCCAAGATAAATAAATAAGATCGACCACGGAATCGTAGCCAGCGTCGTCAGTATCGTAAAACGCCAGATATTCATCTTGGAAATTCCCGCCGGAATCGAAATCGCATGACGAACAACCGGAATGAAACGCGCCGTAAAAATGACCCCGGAGCCGTATTTATTAAACCAAGCTTCCGCAGCATCGATATGTTTTTTATGAATAAAAATATATTTCCCGTATTTCTCGAGCACCGGCCTGCCGCCATAGCGTCCGATCCAATAAACGAACAGCTGCGCGATGACGCCGCCGATAACACCGAATACTACAGCTCCCACAAAGCCGATACTCTTCGTATGAACCAAATACCCTCCGTATGCAAGCACAATTTCACTAGGTATAACCTCAATCATTAAGCCCAGCATAATACCGAAGTAACCTAGGCTCTCAACCCATTGAAGCAACTGACTGACGATATCCGAAATAAAATGCACCGTGGCCCCTCTCTTCTATTTGTACTTTGAAGTCCCTATCCCCATCTATTCTAGCATAGTAGCGGACATGACTTCTACTTGCGCCCAATTGCGCCCGAAAGGTGTCTTTGCCCGCTTCTCCGGCATATGGTGGGGAATAAAAGGAGGTAGGTCACATGCCGCCGATTTCTCAGAAAAAAGACGCTCCGCTGCCTTCGGCCCGCGGCATCCGCAGAGCCTGCAGCAAAGAGCTGTACCGGACGGTCAAGCGGCTGAAAGTATATGTCCCGGATGACGCCCTCCGCGAAGGCGAAGCGCTCTATTACCGCAAGGTGATCGGCAACCTGATCTGGATCCACGAAAACCGCAGCAACCGGAAGCTGCTGTGCGATTGGTGGGACGAAGCGGTCCGCGGCGAGCTGGCCGCGCTTTGGAAGGTGGACGAAGAGCATCTCGGAAAAGCCTTCCGCGAAGCTTTCGGCGGCTGAACGACTGTTCAGTAAAACATGCCGGTAGAGACGATGCAGGGCGTCGGGCTTCCGATCCGGCGGCCGAAGTTTCCGCAGCCGGTCCCGTCCGTTTATTCCGAAACGGGGAGGGATCGTTCGAGCCGGGCAAGCTCGCGGCCCCATATGCGGGCTTCGCGGGTCAGGCCGAACTCCCGGTCATTCCGGACCTGGGCCCGGCTTGAGTCTGCGGCCCGGCGGACGTATTCGTCGTACAGCGCAAGCCCGGCGGCAACGGTCCGGCGGGCTTCCGTCACGCTGCCTGACGCCAGCTTGCGCCGGGCCAGCCGGAACAGGCCCTCCAGGCTTTTGGTCTGCTCGCCCGCGTTGTATTTGTCCCGGCGAAAGCCGGCCTCCGTCCAAAAGGCGGCGGCATAGGCATCCCCCCGCCGGACGGCATTGTCCGCAAGGGCGAACAGCAGACCGGGGTGTCCGGGCGAATAGGACAAGCTCCGCTTAAGCACCGTCTCGGCATCTCGGGGAGGCAGCCTGCGCGCCAGCTCCAGCGCCGTCCCGGCGTCGGCCGGATTCCATTCCAGCGAGGAGCGCAGAAGCGCGGCGGCTTGGACTTGCGAGGTTTCGGCCATCGCCTGCTCATGCAGCCGGTGGCCCATTTCTCCGCGGAAGGCGAGCCAAACGCCTCCCCCGGTGAGGCCAAGCCAAAGCAGCAGAAGCGATGCCGTGCCGAGCGCCGAAAGGCGATGTCTGGACCGGGCAAGCTGCGGTCGCTGCCGCGAACCTCCCGCTGCCTTCCCCGCCCTTTCGTAGGATGGTTCTCCATCTTCCTCTCTTTGCACCAAAACCCCGTCGGCTTTCGCGGTTTGATCGGAAAGTCCCCGTGCGGCCAACAAAAACATCAAAAGCCAGACCACCCCGAAGCTGAAATCAAGATCGACGGCACCGTGCAGCGCGAAAACGGCGTAAGCCGGCAACAGCTCGCGCCGGCGGCGAAAGAGGATTACTCCGGCAGCCGCGAGCATCAGGAGCAAAACGGACGTGCCAAGGATGCCCGTGTTCAGCAGCATGTCCAGGTAACCGCTGTGAACCTGGCTTCCGACATAAGGATTCGACTGCACGGCGCGGTACGAAAACCGCCACGTCTCACCGCCTTGTCCAAACCAGGGAGCCTGCCCAAACAGCCGCCACGCGTCGCGGTACATCGCCCCGCGCGCCGTGACGGTGCCGAAGTTTCGGACGATGCGCTCCTGCGCCGTCAGAAACACCGCGGCCGCACCTGCGGCCGCGAGGATGCCGCCTGCCGCCCAGGCCAGGCGGCGGCGGGAAGCCGCCCCGCTGCGCGCGAGGCGGCAAACCCCCAGGCCGGCAAGCATGCTGCCGGCCCAAACCCCGGCCAGCGCGAGCAGGCCGGGGACGGGCCGTACCGCCAGCGAGGCGGCTGCCAGCTGGCGGTACAGCAAGGCCGCGCCCGCGAAAGCCGCGGCCGCAAGCAGCAGCGGCGCGAGGCTGCGCCGCCGCTGGAGGGCAAGGCCGGCGGCCAGGGCCGCGCCGGCCGCTAGCCACGCGCCGCGCGACTCGCTCAGAAGGAGCGCGGCGGCGTACGGCAGCAGCGGGAGCGCAGCCCGCAGCAGCCGGGCCTCTCCCGCTCCGGGCTCATGCCGGAGCAGCGCAAACAGCCGCTCCAACAGGAAAGCGGCCATAAGCATGCCGAACGTGTTCGGATATTCCACAAGGCCGGCCAGTCTCGCTCCGCTGGCGCTGATGCCGGCGTTCGAGCTGAACACGACCGCATGCGGCAGCGGCAGGACGCCGCAAACCGCCAACAGCGCCGAACCGCACAGCAGCGCGCCTGCCGCATGCCACGCCGCCGCCAGAACCCGCTGCCCTCCCTTGCGGCGGACGACGGCAGCTGCGGAAACGGCAAAAAGACCGTAAAACCACCACCGCAGCAGCTGGTTTACCGTCCCATGAACGGACAACGGCCCCAGCAGCCAGTGAAAGGCATATACGGTCATCAATATAAACGGACTCAGAATCCATAAGGTTTCGGAGACGGAACCGAAACTTGCCGGCCCGACCCTTTCATTTCCGGATGCCGCCGCATGCCGGATCAGCGCTGCAGCGCCCCCAAAAAACAGCAGCAGGCCGTACAGCATCCAGGCCGGATATAAATCCGCCGTAAAATAAAAGCCGGAATTCAGACAAGATATAAGCAGCACCGCCATCAGCGCCGCTCCTCCCACGCCTTGAACAGAGCGTTTCACGTTCTGCCTCCTATTCCTTTTCCTGAAGCCCCGATCGGGTAACGCCAGCGTTATTTCGAATCGTCCTTCGCGCCTGGCAGCAGGTCCGCGCACGCTTTTTCCAAATACGGCCGGGCTTGGAGGAAGTCGCGGAACGCCGTATATTCGCGCCATAGCTGCTCCTTGTCGGAAGCTTGGCTTTTGACCGCCCGGATCAAAATGTTTTTCGGCGTATGCTCCAGGTCGATGAATTCGAGCAGCTGCGTTTTGTAACCGAGAATGTCAAGCAGCTTGGCCCGGATGCCGTCGGTTGCCAGCGCCGAGAAACGCTCCTTCAGGATGCCGTGGGAAAACAGCGGCTCCATGACTTCGTTGTCGATCTGGTTAAACAATTCATGCTGGCAGCACGGCACCGAAAGGATAACCGAAGCGTCCCAGCGGACCGCCTTCTCCAAGGCCGCGTCCGTCGCGGTATCGCAAGCATGGAGCGTCACCACCATGTCCACCTGCTCCAACTCGTCGTAGTCGGCGATATCTCCGACCAAAAACCGAAGGTTGCTATAGTGCAGCCTGTCCGCAAGCTGGTTGCAGTGCTCGATGACGTCCGCCTTCAAATCCAAACCGATGATTTTCAGCGGCCGCCGTTCCTGGATCGACAAGTAGTGATAGAGCGCAAAGGTCAAATACGATTTGCCGCAGCCGAAGTCCACGATCGTCAGCGGGCGTCCCTCAGGCAGCGCCGGAAGCACGTCCTCCACCATCTCCAGAAAACGGTTGATCTGTTTGAACTTATCGTATTTCCGGGCCAAAACCTTCCCTTGTTCATTCATTATACCCAGTTCGACAAGGAACGAAATCGGATGGCCCTCTTCCAGCACATACTTTTTTTTGCGGTTATGCGCGAGGTCGGCCGTCGTTTTGGTCGGAGATTTGGTCAGGATCGACACCTTGTATTTTTTGCTGATCAAAATCTGATAGTCCGCATCCGGCGTGCAAATCATCCCTTGCCGGAACGTTTGCTCGAACAGCCGCATGATCGCTTCCCCCGCCTCTTCCGCGGGAATGTTTTGATGGACGACCTTGTTCGGGTGCACGTATGCGAACTGGTAATGTATTTTTTTCTTCAGCTCGACCGGCTTGATCTGCACTTTCGTAAAGGTCGCGCCCTCGCGTTTGCGCAGCTGGCTCAGCGTCGCCGTAATCAATGTCGTTTCTTCCGTAATGTCATGGATGAGTTTGCGTAAAGATTCCAAGAGAGTACATCTCACTTTCCCGTATTTTCAAAATGAAGCTTTTCGATCGTCCGCCGCAGTTCTTCCGCGCCTTCCCGCACCTCTTCCCGGGGAAGTCCGCCTGCTTCAAGCTCCTCGTCGCTTCGTTTCAAAAGTCTTTGATAGAAGGCATGGCCTTCCTCTTCGGTCAGCTCCTGTTGACCAAGCAGCCGGTACAACGCGTTCTCCGCTTCGGCGTAACGTCCCTGCTTCTCTTCATAGCCGAACAGCAGCCTGTCCGTTTTGGCCGGAAGCCTGTAGCCTTTAACCTGTTCCTTCAGCTCGGCCACGCGTTCCGGCAGCTTCAGCATCGTATGGTCCGCCCCGTGAAGATCGGCATAGAGATACAGGTGCAGCGATTTCATCAGGCGGGTCAGCCCTTCATCCTGCCGATCCATATCCATGTAAACGCCGCCTTCTTCCTGAAGAAGCCTGGCTACGGTTTGCAGTTTATCGGCTTCGATGCCGCCGCCCAAGCGAAACATCTCTATGATATCCTCAACGGACAGGGAATTCAAAAGCTTCGAATTCAGACGGAAGTTTTTGCTCAGCAGATCGTCGATTTCCCATAAAGCCTCGGTATATTTTTTCTGCTGTTTGAGCCCGAATACTTTGCCGACCATTTCAACCATGTCTTCCACGATCTGCAGCAAATAGTCTTTCCTGAACATGATGCCCCTCAACCCTTTCCAAAAATAAATTCGATTCTAGGCGCTCGGCGAAATTTCCTATTGCTGCCTGTCCGTGCCGGGTCATATTTCCCGAAAAGATAGCCGGCGCTGCCCTGATAAGGAACATTCTTTTTAATGATTGTATGATATTCGGAATGCCAAAGCCAGCGGACCGTTAGCGAAATCGGATGCGGATGAAGCCGGAGGGGAAAAATCCGGTCCGAAGCGGGACGGCATTTCCCCCTTTTGCCTACACACGAGTTTCGTCGCGAACACTGAACGAACTCGACACCGCAGCCCATCGTATAGTCGCTTCACTACCGCCTGCCGGCTTATGAAGGGTTAAGACCGGCTCATGGGCGCAAAAACATCGGCAAAAAGCCGGCTCCCCTTGAATGAGAAGGGGTCCGGCTTTATTGTTCATCGCGTGAAGCTGTAACGGGGTGAAGTTTTCAGCGCATTAAAGGTCCCGGTTCGAAGCGGTCTGCTCCAAGAAACGAAGAATGACCCGAGCCAGTTCCTCCGGCGCTTCCATCATGCTCATATGGCCTGCGCCTTGAATCGTCGCTTTTGTTATGTTCGGACGGTCTGCGGAAAATACTTTTTCCGGTGGCGCCACCCGATCGTTTTCGCCGGCCACCAGCAGCACCGGCAGCGCCGAAGCGGAAATGACGTCCCGGCGGTCCGGCCGCTCGCGCATGGCCAAAGCCGCGCCCGCGGCGCCTTGCGGCGGCGTCAAGTAGCCGATTTCCTTCGCTTTTTCGATCAGCTCCGGCCGGGACTTCGCCGTGTCCGGCGCAAACAAGCCCGGA
The DNA here is from genome assembly GCF_009870825.1 of Paenibacillus sp. USDA918EY. GTDB lineage: Bacteria > Bacillota > Bacilli > Paenibacillales > Paenibacillaceae > Paenibacillus_AQ > Paenibacillus_AQ albilobatus. The sequence continues at coordinate 21,113 of NZ_WTWY01000016.1, forward strand.
ATCAGGCCGTCGATGAAAGCGGTAACCCCTTCCGATTGGATGGTGCTCACCGCCTTCAGCCGTTTTTCCTTGCCCGCTTCGTCATCCGCGTATCCCGTTGAATGAATGAGGCCAAAGCCGTTTAACCGGGCGGCGTATCGCTGCGCAAACGAAAGCGTGATGTACCCGCCCATGGAATGGCCCAGCATCGTTGCTTTCGGCAGGTTCAGCTCATCCAGAAGTTTCAGGACATCATCCGCCATTTGCTCGATCGAATACTTGCCCAGCGGGGCGTCGGACGAGCCGTGCCCGCGCAGGTCGGGCGCGATGCAGCGGTAGCTGCCGGACAAAAGCGGGACCAGCTGCTCCCAGTAGCCGGAGCTTCCGCAGAAACCGTGAAGAAGAACCACCGGCTCTCCTTCTCCTTGATCGGTATAACAAAGCGTATATCCGTCGCAAACTACTTTATCCATCATAAAACCCTTCTTTCGTGAGGATTTGGCAAAACACTTTTTTGTTCCGGTCCGCTTATGCAGCCATATTCCGGGCGGCACGCCCATAGATTTAAATCAATGGCCAACCCCTTGACCGGTTTGTGCCCGCATCCGCGATCATTCCGAATGCTTCCGCCGCGGCCGAGGCGATTTGGCCGGCCATCGTCATCACATGATGCAGCGATGTCGTCTGCAGCGTCGCGTAAGGTTTGGGACCAAGCGCATTCACGACGGCGGCCACGCTGTAATGGCCGACGGCAGGAAGCGCTTGTCCTACCGACCGCGCGGGCAACAGCGGCTCGTCCGAAACCAGAAAGCTTCCGACCGATTGCGGCTGACCCAGGCAGGCATCGATGGCGACCACGACACGGCTTGCGGGAATGTCCGCCAAAAGGGCTTCCAGGCTGAAAGCGTCGCATGGAGCAAGCATCGTCCCTACGACATGGGGAAAGCCATAAGCGGAAAGCGCGCTTCCCGTCAGCGGGCCGAGCGCATCGCCGGTGGAACGGTCCGTGCCGATGCACAAAAAGGTTACGTCGCCGGGTTCATGCCGGCCGCGGATATCCGCAAAAAAGGAGCGTAGCCCGTCGGCATCCGTTTTTTTGCTGTTTCCGCCCTTGGCCCGGCCAGAGCGAAAGTCTTGATTCAACAAGGCAAAATGCCTCCCTTGCAGCTTGATCGACAGTTTCCTTTCGATTTTACTGCAAATCGGCCGGCAAGAAAAATCATTTTCCTGTATCGGACACTCAGACGTGCTACAATGGTTACAGCCCGGCTAGTCCCTAAGCAAATCGGGCCTTGGCTTCGCAACCTGTTCAAACATTTTTTGGCAGAGACTAAGGAAGTCGTACACTCTCGCAGCGTAAAAAAAGAACCTGGAAAGGATGATCCTCCCCATGGATTTATCGCAAAAAACGGCTGAAAATATCGAATACATGATCGAACAGATCAAAACCAAGCTGAGAATGGCCAGCGGCGCCGCCATGAGCTCCACCGCCTTTTCGGTGGATCAATACGAGGATATCCGCGATGTCTACGAGCTTGTGATGAACAAATCGAACCTCAGCATTTCAGAAGTGGAAGCTTTGGTTTCGGAGCTTGGCCGCTTGCGCAGCAGATAGTAATGAATCCGCCTATTTTACGGATATGAAAGCCCCCTGATGTTCCTTGGTCCGCATGCGTGCGAAGGAACACCGCAGGGGGCTTTTCTGCAAGCCGGCTGGCGTTTAGGGAATATCGACAAGCACGAATTCCGCATCCCCGTCGCTGCTCGTCCCTTTGATATGAAGGTCGCAGTTGTTGCGGATCCGGGCCGCATCCCCCGGTTCGAGCTGGAAGGTGCCGTCGTTGCAGCCGATTTCCAAATGGCCGGAAATGAGGAACAAATACGTCCTTCTTTCCTCTTGCTGGTCGAACACGATTTCTTTGCCCGTCTCCAAAATCGGAATATAAAGCGCAATGTCCGAATGGATCGGAAGCCCTTCTTGCCCTCCCTCCCTTCCGGTTACCGCCGGCGTAAGCTTGTTCAGCCGCTCCTCCCTGGAAAGGACCCGGGAAGTCCACGACGGCCTGTGCCCCGGCCCGGAAGGCAAAAACCACATCTGCATAAACCTGACAGGCTCGTCTTCGGACGGGTTTGTCTCCGAATGGTCAATGCCCGTACCGGCACTCATCACCTGGACCGAGCCTGCCGGAAGGCGTTTCGTGTTGCCCAGGCTATCGTTATGTTGGAGCGTCCCGGATAGGACGTAGCTGACGATTTCCAAATCATGATGAGGATGTTTCTTAAAGCCTTGCAACGGACTTAGCCGGTTGTCGTTATGCGCCAGCAGGCAGCCGAAATGCGAGTTGCTCGGATCATCGTAATCGGCGAAAGAAAAGCTGAATTCGCTGTGGATCCACTCCTTCTCCGACGTATGACGTTCCGCTGAAGTGACTACTTTAATCATTTTACATCCACCTCCATGAATGTGTGTCCAGTTAAGGTTGCTCTTGATTATGTAGTTTTTACCCCCAACTTTTGCGGCTCAATCACTTTGAACATTAAAAACGCCGATCGACGTATCTTCTTTCCAAAGATGACGGACCGCGTTTTTGCGGACATTTTTTTCCGGGATAAGAGGCTTTCGCATCGAAGAACCACCTTTCGGATCTTTTCAAAAAAATCCCTTCCGGCCTCCGGAAGGGATTTCGCTGCACAAGATATGTGATTTATAGGCAGCTTCCAAGCATTTCGCGAACCGGAAGTCCGCGGGACTTGCTTGTCGATCGTTTATACGGATTGCAGGCGGAACACCGTTTCGGCGTGCCCTACCTTTTTGCCTTCGTCATTAAAAATGTCATGCGTAAAAGACTCTTTTAACCTCCGGATGAGCGCCTCATTCCCGTAACCGATTTGTTCCAGAATGGACTCCACGATCCAGCCCCATTCCTCCTCCGATCCGTCCAATACCTTAAAAGCGATGCCAAGCCGTTCTTTTTTGAGGCCGAAGCAGTACACTCCTTTAAACCCGCCTTTGGCGACGAAATTGGCGTCCTGCAAAACAAGGGAATCGACGCGGCCGCTGCCTCCCACCATCTCGGGGTGAAGGTTCATCGCCCGGGTGATGGTCGTTACCGCTTCCCGGATGCCTTCATCCTGAATAAGATCCGGGCAGGCGAGCTTCACGTATGCCGAAGCCATCGCCGAAAGCGGCAAAGCGAAAACGGGAAAACCGCAGCCGTCGGTACCCAGACTGATCCGCTCCGGGGCAATGCCGCACATCGCCGATACGGTTTCAGTGATTTCTTTTTGCACCGGATGCCCCGGATCCGCATATCCTTCCAGCGGGTATCCTTTCATTTTGCAGTACGCGAGCACCCCGAGATGTTTGCCCGAGCAGTTATGGTATAAACGGCGCTTGCCGCCATGCCCGCGCAGCACGACTTCCTTGCTCTCTTCGTTCAACGGAAGGCTTGGCGCGCAGACGAGCTCCGATTCCGTCAAACCGGTTTTTTTCATGATGCTCTCCAGCACCTCGACATGATCATGCTGTGCCATATGCGAAGCCGTCATGATCGCGATTTCCTTCTCGTTCAACCCGTAATGGGATGCAATGCCGCCGCGGATCGGCGCGATCGCCTGAAGCGGCTTCGCGGCCGAGCGCGTAAAAGTGACGAAATCGGGATCACCCGCGAACGCCTCGGTTTCTCCCCGCCCGTTTACGATGCATATATGTCCATGATGCGAGCATTCCATAATGCCCGCGCGGTATTCCTTGACCAGTACCGGTTCCATCAGACCATCTCTCCTTTAGCTAATCGCTTATCCATCATACAACTAATTTCAAAGAGTTTGAAGATCGCCGCGTTATTGTACATTATTTTCTCCGGCTCCATATTTCATGATTTTTGTTTCAGCCGCCATGAGACCGTTTAAATACGAAATAAGCAAGGACAAACCCGAATAACATGTCGTTCTGAATTCGAGTCTTCCGGCATTTGCGTCAGCCGTCTCGCCATATTATCGGCGATTTGCCGCAGACGGGTGCCGGGATGAAATTTGAAACAAGGAGTGGTCTCGATGAATAAAACGGAAACGGATTGCCAAGTTCAAAGCGGCGGTACCTCCACGTTCCTCAAAGGGGCGCTGATCGGCGGTTTGCTCGGGGCGGCTGCGGCGCTGCTGTTTGCCCCGAAGTCCGGGCGGGAGCTCCGGGGCGATTTGTCCGGGACGATCAGCAGCATGACGGACAAGTCGAAAGAGCTGGCCTCGGCATGGGGAGAAAAGGCGTCCGACGTCGCCAAAACGGTTTCCTCCAAAGCGACGGACCTCGCCAAAACGGTCAACGAAGGCAAAAACAGCATCATGGAAAGCGTGAAGCAGGCTTCCGCCGATCTGGCCGACGACGCCAAAAGCGCCTCCGATAAAGTCAAATCGGCTTCGGAAGACGCCTCCAAACAGCTCCGCGAATCGATGGAATAGTTCCGCCTGCCGCCGGATAAACGATTCACCCCTAAGCCAGCTGAACCGGCTGGCTTTTTCTGCGCCCAAGGCGACATTGAAGGCGCCCATGCGCCGAAAGAAAGCAGGGATGAGCATGAGCAAACCAAGCGCGTATCGCGTCGACGTCGACGAGCACCCGTTCGAACTGAGGCATGAGGTCAAAAGGCTGAACAGGCGTCTCGATCAAATCGCCGATTCCCTCGAAAAAGCGGAAATCAAGGATGTTCTCGAAAATTACACGAACCCGAAAAAAAGAATCATCACCAATTTCACCTCGGGGATCGCCCGCGGCCTCGGTCTCTCCCTCGGCACGTTTGTCATTTTGGGAATTCTCGGGTACATTTTGAGCCTCTTCGTCAAAATGCCCGTCATCGGCGAGTATATCGCCAACCTGCAGCACTATATCAACGAGTATAAACGGTGAGTCGGGCAGCCGATCACCGTTTTTATATGAGCAAGAGCGGTACCCGCATTTCTCCCGGGACCGCTCTTTATAGTCTATGACGAACCGCTTCTGCGCGAATCGCGTCGCCGTCATATTTTCGACTTCCTTCCCTTGACCCGCAGCAGATCCCCGGTCCAGCCTTTTCTGTGCATCCACCAGTACATGCCCAGCGTAAATAAAAACGTGGCAAACATGACGCTGATGAAGCCCCAAGGCGTTTTGATCGCCGGAAGGTTGTCGAAGTTCATGCCCCAGATCGCACCGACGACGGTAGCCGGCGTAAATATGGAGGTCACGATCGTGAGCGTCTTCATGATTTCATTGCCGCGGAACGCGGACACGGCCTCATCGATGGAAATCAAGGTGTCGATTTCGTCCTCGTAATGCCGGAAGGCCCGGGTCATCCGCTCCATGCGATGGATCAGCCGCAAAAACTGCCTGCTTTTCTCCAGCCTCTCCAAATACCCCTCCCTGGCTGCAGCGATGAACTCGTCGAATGGCGTGAACAAATTGCTCCAAAACAAAAGCTCAAACCGGGAGTTCAAAATTTTGTCCATCAAATGGCGCTGATTGTCCAGCTCCATGGCCCGCTCGATGCTGCGCAGGTTCACCTCGAAGCGGTCCAGTCCCTGGTGGAAATAATGCAGCAGCGTCCGGGCCAGCACGAACATGCCGTCCACGGCCGTTTGGCATTGCTGCAGCATTGCGCTTCTTTCTTTGTCCTCCATCATTTCCCGCGTATTCGGATCCATGTTGATCGTGACGAGCATGTTCTCCTGTACGAAAAAATGAAGCCTGTCCACCGGGCTGACGCTGGTGACTTCACTGTTAACGGAGTATGGGAGGGTACCGAAAATAACGGCGTTTACGCCATCGGGAAAGCGTACGGAAATATAGTTTTCGCTGACTTCCGGAATGACGCGCAGCCACTCGTCGATGACGTCGGATTCCAAGCGCAGCTTTCGAAGCGCGTTTGCGGAGGATTCCCCCGAAACCAAATCATACCACCGCCACCCCCCCGCAAAATTCAGCAAGCGGTGCTGCACCGCGTTGGAAGCATTGTTCATAGGCCTTTCTCCTTTCGTCGGTCCGGCATGTTGGAAGGCATCCGCCTTTCGAATATGTAAAAGGACACGCCATTTTCTCCGCGGAGAAAGATGCTGCGTGCCCTATCTAAAAATACCCGTCATGAGCGCAAGCAAAAACAGGCTTGTCCGTCATAGCGATGAATTCGACATGATTTCTTTTAATTTTTCGGTTGCCCGCTTCTGAATGCGCGAGACGCTCATCTGTGAAACGCCCAGCTTCTGGGCGATCGAGCGCTGGGATTCCCCGTCCTGGAAAGCCATCAGCAGCACCCGCTGCTCCTGCTCCTTCAATTGGCTTAGAGCCTGCTGCAAATCCATCCGTTTTTCAACCGTATCGTAATCGTTCGCCTCGGAGCTGATCAGTTCCCCGAGCGTCGCCCCCGTTTCTTCCTGGGAAAGCGGGGAATCGAGGGATACGTAATGGTAACATTCCCGTCCGGCAAGCACCTCCACGGTTTCCTCCACCGAAAGATCCAGATACTCCGCAATCTCTTCCACGTTCGGCGAACGTTCAAGCTTCACCGTCAGCTCGTCGATGGCGTGCTGGACAAGCGCGCCTTTTTCCTTGATTCGCCGCGGCACCTGGATGTACCAGGACTTATCGCGAAGGAAATTTTTCATGTGGCCGATCATGCTTTTCATGGCGTAAGGCTCAAACGGAACCCCAAGCTCAATGTCATACTGCTGCAGAAGGCGGATCAGGGACATTTGGCCGACCTGGTACAAATCCTCGTACAAATCGGGCCGGTTCCGGGCGATTTTGCCCGCTGCGATTTTCACCATAGGTTCATATTTTTGGATTAGAACGGTAGCGATTTCGTTGTCTTTGGTCTGCTGGTACTGCCAAATCAAACCTACGGCCTCGCTCATGGACTCAGGGGGAGTCACTTTATCGTTCATACCTTTTCCTCGCTTCTCATCAGACGTTTGGACATCACGACCTTGGTTCCGCGCCCGGCGGCGTTTTCGATGCTGACTTCATCCATGAGCGCTTCCATCAGGTAGAAACCAAGCCCGCCGATTTCTACGTCCAGCAGTTCCTTGTCGTGAAGCGTAACGCTGCCGTTCGAAGCAGTCCGTTCAAAGCTCTCCCCTTCGTCCCGTACCGTAATGGACAACATGTCCTCAAACAACTCGAACGCAACCTCGACGATGCCGTCCTGCTTATCGTAAGCATAAAGCACCGAATTGTTGCACGCTTCCGATACCGCTACCTTCATATCTTCGATATCTTCATACGAAAAACCCATTTTCGAGGCGATCCCATACAAATTCAGTCTGACAATATCCACATACTCCGCTTTGGCCGGCAGACTGATCACGACTCTTTGCACTTCAGCATTCATTCTATTCTTCGATCCTTTCCTATTGGGAATTCTCAGTGGGGGCAAAAAACTTGGCGATACCCGTCATATCAAACAGCTTCTGGATTTGGGCTGGAATCTGCTCCACCTGGAAGCGGGCCTGCATTCCGTGTCTCGCCTTCAGAATGGAAAGCAAAATCCCGATCCCGGTGCTGTCAATATATTTCAAATCCTTCATGTTGATGATCAAATCGATACCGGCATCCGAGACCAGCGGCTCCATGACAAGCCTGAAATCGGGGGCAACCGACAAATCCAGTTCTCCGCTTAAATATACGGTGCAAGAATTTCCACTTTTTTCTGTCGTTACGTTGAATTTTTCGTTTTTATTTGTATTCATAGACATTCTCTCCCGAAAATTGATTTCATTTCGTCATATCAGGCGCATCTTCATCTTAGTTCCATACGATCTGATATTTACAAATAACCTGAACGTGCCCGCTTGAATCATCTTCGGCTCATAATGGCAAAGAAAGCGGAAAACGGTTCAGCACTTCCTTGAGCTTGCTCATCCGCACCGGTTTACTGATGTAATCATCCATCCCCGCTTTCAGGCAGCGGTCGCAGGTCCCCTCCATCACGTTGGCCGTCATCGCGACAATCACCGGCCTCCGGTTTACAGGCTTCTGCCGCTCCCGAATAAGCTTCGTGGCTTCCAGACCGTCCATCACCGGCATTTGCAGGTCCATAAAAATGTATTGATAACCCGGACTCTTCTGCATTTTGTCGACGGCCTGCTTCCCGTCCTCGGCGACGTCGGCCTTCAGCCCGAATTTGCCCAGCATGCTGACCATCAGCTTCTGGTTCACCGGGTGATCGTCGACGACCAGAACGTCCGGCGGCGCGTTCCGGTCCCGGTTTACCTGAAGGCAAAGCTCGTCGAAGCGCCCGCCCAAGCATTCGTCATGCTCCGTTTCTTTTACGATGATGTTGAAAATAAACGTTGCTCCTTGATCTTCGGGCGGCTCGACCCGGATGTCGCCGCCCATCATCTCGACAAGCGATTTGCAAATCGCCAAGCCGAGGCCGGTTCCGCCGTATTTGCGCGTCATGGACGAATCCAGCTGGGAAAACGGCTTAAAGAGACGGTCGATTTTATCCTCCGCAATGCCGATGCCCGTATCTTTTACGGCAAATTCAATGTCCAGGGCGCCGGCCGCCTGCTCCTTCAAAGAAACCATCAGGTAGACGCCGCCTTCATGGGTAAACTTCACCGCGTTGGCGATCAAATTGATGAGCACTTGACGCAGCCTTGCCATATCGCCGTAGACCGCCGATGGAATCCGTTCGTCAAGGAAATAAACGAGCTCCAGGTTTTTTTTGCCGGCCTCGACGGAAAACAAGCTGAACACCTCCTGAATGCAGACGCCGAGATCAAAAGGATGCTCCTCCAGCTCCATTTTGCCGGACTCCATTTTGGTGAAATCCAGGATGTCGTTGATCACCGTCACGAGCGCGTCGGCGCTGTGGCGAATAATTTCCGCGTATTCCTTTTGCTCTTCCTTGAGGTCGGTTTCCATCAACAGGTCGACCATGCCGATCACGCCGTTCATCGGCGTGCGGATTTCATGGCTCATCATGGCCAGAAACTCGGTTTTCGCTTTGGCGGCGATTTCCGCCGCCTCTTTGGCCTTCACCAGCTCCTGGTTGATTTTCTCCAGCTCCTGGGTTTTTTGCTGCAGCAGCATCGACTGGGTTTTATGCTTTTTGCCCGTCAAGTACATTTCGACGAACCCTTCGATTTTGGTCTTCAAAATTTGGGGGATAAACGGCTTAACCATATAGTCGATGGCGCCGGCGGAATACCCCGCAAACAAATGCTCCACTTCCTTGCTGTTCGCCGAAACGAAAATGATCGGGATGTCCTTCGTTTTGTCCCTTTTTTTGATCAGCTTCGCCGTTTCGATCCCGTCCAGTCCCGGCATTTGCACATCAAGCACAATGACGGCGAATTCATCCTTAAGCAGGCAGCGCAGCGCTTCTTCTCCGGACGTCGCCTTGACGAGGTTGTAGCGTTCGCTGTCCAGCACGGCCTCCAGGGCCAGCAAATTTTCCGGATGGTCGTCCACGAGCAGTATATGAATCGGTTCTTGAACCCCCATAGAACTTCCCCCAATTAGCCTATTTCATTTTCCGGTATATTTTCTCCACACGATCCAGCGGCTCGTAGTACTCGCCGTATTCCGTAAACTGCATCGACTCTTTCGAGCCGAGGACCAAAATGCCGAAACGGCTTAAGCTTTCATGGAACAGCCCGTGTACCCGATTCCGGAGCGTGTCGTTGAAATAGATCATGACATTCCGGCAAAAAATGACGTTAAATTCGTTAAAGGAACGGTCCGTCGCCAGGTTATGCTCGGCGAAAATGATGTTTTTCTGCAAAAACGGCTTAAAGATGACCGAATTGTATTTCGCCGTGTAATATTCCGAAAACGAACGGGTGCCTCCGGCCTCGATGTAATTTTTTGTGTACTGCTTCATTTTTTCGATGCCGAATATCCCCTGCCTGGCGACCGCAAGCGAGCGGTCGTTCATGTCCGTCGCGTATATTCTCGATTTTTCGTACAGTCCTTCCTCATGCAGCAAAATCGCCATGGAATAAACCTCTTCGCCCGTCGAACAACCCGCGTGCCATATCCGGATGTACGGATAGGTGCGCAGCATCGGCACGATGTTTTCGCGGAAGGTCTTGAAAACGTTCGGGTCCCTGAACATCTCGGTCACCGGAATTGAAAGCGTCTGGACCATCCGCTCGAAACACGCGCGGTCATGCAGCACTTTTTCCTGAAGGGCGGAAATGCTCTTCACGTTTTCCGAATGGATAAAATGCCAGATCCGCCGCCGGAGGGACGGCAGCGCGTAATTGCGGAAATCGTAGCCGTATAGCCGGTGAATCCCTTCCAGCAGCAGCTCAAGCTCGATGTCCTCGCGCTCCCGGTTCCCTCCTGCCGTCAATTGCTCCTCAAAATCATCCGAAATGCAAATATCCATTCATGTTCCTCCCGGTATTTCGTATCACACTTCCCATTACCCGAATCCCCGGGTTACGAATACAGCCAGACCCGCATAAGTGAAAGCAGCTGTTCGGTTTGGATCGGTTTTTTGACGTAGTCCGAGGCTCCGGCTTCGATACATTTCGAGCGGTCCTCCTTCATGGCTTTGGCCGTCAAAGCGATGATCGGCAGCTTCTGGAATTCCGGCTGCCGGCGGATCTGGCGCATCGCTTCGTAGCCGTCCATTTCGGGCATCATCATGTCCATGAGCACCAAGTCGAAATGCCGGCCGCTGTTCAATATTTCGAGCGCCTCCCGGCCGTTTTCCGCGAAGGTCACGTCCATGTCGTAGCTCTCCAGCACGCTGGACAATGCGAACACGTTCCGGATATCGTCATCGACCAGCAAAATCTTTTTGCCTTCGAACAGTACTTCCTTGTTGTGCAGCCTTTGTAAAATTTTGCGCTTGTCTTCCGGCAAGTTCGCTTCCACCCGGTGCAGGAACAGCGTCGTTTCATCCAGCAGCCGCTCGGGCGATTTCACGTCCTTGATAATGATGGATTCGGCGTATTTGCGGAGCCTCATTTCTTCCTTGCTGTCCAAATCCTTGCCGGTGTAAATGATGATCGGCAGGTCCTCCAGCTCCTCGTCCTGCTGAATTTGATCCAGCAGCTCGAAGCCGGTCATGTCGCTGAGCATCAAATCCAGCACCATGCTGTCGTAATGCTTGTTCCGCAGCTCCCTCAGCGCCTCTTTGCCCGTGGAAACCGCCGTAATAACGACGTCGTCATGGTCGATCAGCTCGATGATCGAGCTGCGCTGTGTTTCGTCATCCTCCACGATCAGCAAATGTTTGACCGATCCTTCGGTATACGATTCGATGTGCGAAAACGCCTTTTCCAGCGCCTCTTTGGAGGACGGCTTTTTCAGATAGGCGATCGCGCCCATCTTCAGCCCCTGCTTCACTTCATCCACGACCGATACGATATGGACCGGGATATGCCGCGTCGCCGATTTGCTTTTCAGCTCGCCGAGAATGGACCAGCCGTCCATCACCGGCAGCTGGATATCGAGGATGATGGCATCCGGCAAATACGATTCCGCCATCTGCAACCCGACGTCGCCCTGCATGGCGACGATCCCCTTGAATCCCCGGCCCCGGGCCATTTCGAGCAGGATGTCGGCAAACTTCGGATCGTCTTCGATAATGAGCAGAACCTTGTCGTTCTCCCCGATCCGGTCCCGGTCGTCCTTGATCGCCGTCAAAGCCTGAACATCCGCTTCATCTTGACGAGGTGTCCCGGCAGCCTTGTCCGCTTCCTCGGCAAGCAGCGGCTCGCTTGCGGCCGCCGCTTCGCGGCGCGCCGACTGGAATGCAGCCATGTCAAACATGACAGGCAGGTACAAGGTGAAGCGACTGCCCACGCCTTCGGCGGATTCGACCTCGATGCCGCCGCCGAGAAGCCGGGCCAGCTCGCGGCTGATCGAAAGCCCGAGGCCCGTTCCGCCGTACTTGCGGCTGGTCGTCCCGTCCACCTGCTGGAACGCTTCAAAGATAAGCTCCGTCTTATCCTTGGGAATGCCGATGCCCGTGTCCTCCACGGACAAAGCGATGTAGCTGTTCCGCCCATCCAGGTAGGACGGCAGTTCCCGCGCTTCGGCCCGCTGAACGCTGAAGGTGACGGAGCCGCGGTTCGTGAATTTGAACGCGTTGGACATCAGGTTGCGGATGATTTGCTTCACCCGGTAGCCGTCCGTCACGATCGATTCCGGCAGGTCTTGATCCACGTTGAGCTTAAGCGCCACCTGCTTTTTGGACGCGACCGGCATGAAGTTTTGATGCACAAAGCTTTTCCATTCCTGCACCGGCACCGGTTCCCGGTTGATTTCCATCTTCCCGGCATCCACTTTGGAAAGATCCAAAATTTCGTCGATCATCTTCAAGAGATCCGCGCCGGACGTATATATCGTGCGCGCATATTCCGTCTGCTTGGCGCTCAAATTGCCTTCCTTGTTCTCGGCCAGCAGCTGCGACAAAATCAGCAGGCTGTTCAGCGGCGTCCGCAGCTCATGCGACATGTTCGCCAAAAACTCCGATTTGTACTTGCTCGTCACCGCCAGCTGCATCGCCTGCCGCTCCAGCTTGGCCCTGGCGTCTTCGACTTCGATGTTTTTTTCTTCAAGCCGCTGCATTTGCTCTTCGAGCGCCCGTGTCTTGGCGATCAGCTCGGTGTTGAAGTGCTCCAGCTCCTCCTGCTGCCGCTGCAGCAGATCCTCGGATTTTTTGAGCGCTTCGGTCTGCTCCTCCAAATTTTCGTTCGTTCTTCTCAGTTCTTCCTGCTGCGTTTGAAGCTCTTCGGATTGGCACTGCAGCTCTTCGGTGAGCGCCTGCGACTCGCGCAGCAGCTCTTCCACCCGCAGCCTTCCGTTGATGTTGTTGATCACGATGCCCAAACTGTCGGCAAGCTGAGCGAGCAACTTTTGCTGCAGCTCGGAAAACGGCTCGAACGACGCCACTTCGATGGCTCCCAGCAGCTCATCCTCGAACAGGATCGGCTGAATCATCAGATGTGCCGGGGTGCTCTCGCCAAGCGCGGACGTCACCGCCAAATAGTTTTCCGGCACCGTCGTCATGATCGGCTTGCGATCCAGCCCGCTTTGCCCGATAAGCCCTTCCCCGATTGCTACGCTTGGTTTCGTGGCCAGATCGCCTTCATGGGCGTAGGTGCCGTTCAGAACAAGCTTGTCCGGCTCCTTGTCCTCGTCATGGATATAAATGGCCCCGTAGATCCCTCCCAGGATCGGTGTAAATTCGCTAATAAACGCCTGGGAGACCTGCTGTCTGGAACTCATGCCCTTTAGCAGCTCCGTAATGCGTCTCACGTTGGAATTCAGCCAATTCAGGTCCTTCTGGGCCTGCAGGTAGCTGAGCTCAATCTGCTGCTTTTCCTCAAGGTCCTCCGCCATTTCCTTGAATACCCGGGCCACCTGCCCGATTTCATCCTTGGACGTCACCTTGATGCGGCGGATCGTTCGGATGCGGCCTTTGCCGAAGCTCTCGATCATCATGGACACCACATGCAGCCCTTTGGTAATGCTCGGAATGACCCAAAGGATCACGGCCACGCCCAGCAGCAGGCCAAGCGCCATCAAAGCGACGGTCATTTGGATGGAGCTCTCGTAATTGGCTTTCGCTTCGTTCATGTTGCTGTCGACCTGCATGTCCTGGAAGGAGGCAAGCTCGTTTACGCTCTCCAGCGCCTCCGCCTGCAAAGCGAGCCCGCTTGTATTGCGGTACGTGTTGGCATCCTCCCATCGCCCTTGCGACACGAGCGCCATTTGTTTCTGTTCGTATTGTTGGAATCCTTTCCATGCGCTTTGCACGCGGGTCAGCATCCGTCTCTCTTCTTCGGAGCTGGTGTTTGCGATAAGGTTTTCCAAATTCTGATTCCCGCGGGCGACCATATCCTTGATCTGGCTTTCGGTCTCCTCCAGGGAATCGTCCTTATTCAGCATTACATTGACGAGCAGCCGCGAAATGTTGTTCACTTCGCTCCGCATGCTGCTGGAATACCTGACTTTCAAATATCTCTCCTTGTAAATTTCATCCAGCTGCCGGTTCATGTCGCTTAAACGGTTATAGCCGATCATCGTCATGACGATCATAAGAACCATCAACACGCAGAAGCCGATGATCAGCTTGGTTTTCAGCTTCATTCCGCGCCTTCCCCCTCTTTTAACGATATCCAGACGAGGCATTTGTCGTCTTCCCGCTCCTGCGTGCCCCGGTCTTCAAAAAAAGCATCGAACATTCGCTTCTCGTCCCACCGGTGGGAATGACTCAAGCGGCTGATCAGAAAGTCGACTTTTTCCTCATGCTCCCCTTGCACGACCTCAAGCAGCCCGTCGGTATACAGCGCGATGTGCCCATCGCCTTCGTAATGGATCGTCTGCGGCTCGATGTCCATTTTCTCGAACAGGCCGACCGGACAGCATGCCTTGTCGAGTTGAACGACCTCCCCTCCGTCCGAAAAAAACAGCGCCGGCGGATGCCCTGCATTTACGTAATCGATCCGCTTCACCACCGTATCCACGACCAGGTAGATCGCCGTAAAATAATATTGGACAAGCTGGTTTTCGATATGGAGCTGGTTAAATCTGCGGTTCAGCTCCTGAATCACTTTTTCGGGCTCGACGTAGGTCGTGACCGTATCCTTCAAAACCGATGCGATAAACATCGTAAACAGCGAAGAGGATATGCCATGGCCCATCATGTCCAGCAAAATGACGCCGTACCGCCCTCCGTTAAGCGGATACCAGGCGTACAAATCCCCGGCAAGCTCGGCGGAAGGCTGGTAAATCGCATGCACTTCGAAGGCGCTGTCTTCAATCGGCGGGCTCAGCACCGCATTCTGCACAAGCGCCGCCAGCCGCAGCTCGTCCTGGATGCGCTGATCGCGCTCCTTATGCCAGTCGTTTTCCTTTTTCAGCCGCAATGCCAGCCGGATTCTGGCCATGAGCTCCACTTTGTTGATCGGTTTCGTGACATAGTCGACGGCTCCGGCGTCCAGCGCCTCGGCCAGCTTTTTGGAGTCGCCCACCGCCGTCACCATGATGATGGGAATATCCTTGAGATGCTCGTGGCGCTGGATGATCCGGCATGCCTCAATGCCGTCGATTTCGGGCATCATCATGTCAAGCAAAATCAAATCGATATTGACCTTTTTACCATGGGACTGCAGGGCGCTATCTTCTTCCCCGCTTCCTTCAATTCCCAACGCTTCGAACATCCCTTGGGCCGAGGAGGCCGAAGCGGTGTCCCGGTAATTCTCTTTTTTCAAAATTTCCCGGATAATAATGATATTTGTCGGATTATCGTCAACGATTAATATTCTCATAACACTCTCCTTGAGCCGATGGGTTTAGTGTATTATGAATTCTCTTGTTTCCATACTAACATAATCGAATAGAGAACTTTTCGGCCGAGAGCCGTATTGCTCAACATTTTCCATTTTGAAGCCCCAGCTCCAAAAACACAGATAAGGAATGGGGCGAAAGGTCCCATTCCTTATCTATATTCTGGATTCCGAATTCCAAATCCGAAGCGGCATCCACGCCTTTAAGCAGGTTTGGCAATGACCAAAACCTTCCCGAAGTCCAGCTCCTTCTCGTAGAACTGGGCTTCCGCTTCCGTAAAGCCAAGCGATGTGATTTTGGCGCGAAGCTCGTCGCCCTTGAGACGGAACAAATTGGCAAGAGCATCAAACATGCCTTCTTCCTTAATGCCGATCTCGCTCGCATTCGCCGTATCGGCTATCCGTTCCGTCCGGTCGTCGTCATGGGCCAAAACGAAAATGTTTTCGCTCAGGTAACCGCTGCTGCGAAGACGATTGACTTCCTCCACGGCCTGTACGCCGTTTTCCACGACTTTTGCATACGATCTTGCATGGGTTGACGAATTCATGTTATTCACTCTCCTTAGCGTTTTGTCGTCCGCTCATGTTTCTATTAACCGGTTCGTGCGATGGTGAAACATGAAATGATGAAAAGGCCGATCAAGCCCGGATGATTTTTCCTTTCGTGCGAAACGGCGTTTCATTCATGGCGGAATTTCTGCCAGACGGAAAAGGCGAGATCTCCCCATTTCATCCAGCCCGGCTCCTTTTTTTGTTTCCCTTTTCTCCCGTAAGTGGAAGCGTAAGATTCAATCATGCGCTCCTCTGAATTGGCCGGGGCAAGCAAAGGGGACTGCCGTCTGGCGGGAACACTTTCGCTTTTCCGCTTGATTTTGTGAATCACGGCGGCTGAAGCTTGCTTCGCGGCAAGCGTGATTTCGCTGAGCGCCTCGCCCAAATGTTTTACCGAGTCCATCACGGGATCGATTTGCTCCATTTTGTGCCGAACGTCCCGGGTAATGTCGCTTGCCTGCCTGACGACTTGTTTGACTTCATACCCCAGTTCGTCAATGGTTTGCTGAATCTCCTGCAGCGTTTGCGTCGTTTTTTCAAGCGATGCCTTCGCGGCCAGCAGCGTTTTGATCAAATAGATGACCAGCACGGCGAACGCGGCGGCGATGACGGCGACACTCACTCCGACGAGCATAGCAAAACCTCGCTTTCCTCAGTAGATTGCACCGTTGTCCCTGGGCAGCATCGGCGGAAGGCCGCGGCCGCCCGATGACAACAAGCGCTGATCCGGCTCTTCACGTGGCCGTTTTTTTGCTGATATGCGTTAGTTACCCTGTCGGGTGAGGCCCGAAACAACAGCCCCGATCTTCGAAAAATACTGATTTATCCATTCTCCAAGAAAAACAACGATCACCCTTTAGCGGAGATCGAAAAAATAAAACGGCGCCGCCGGATTACCATCCTGAGCACCGCCATTTATCATTTTAATTAATTTTCCATAATCCGCACCATCACACAAGTAAGCAAACTTACTTGCAGGGATAGCCAGTTTTCACATTACCTATAAATAAAATAACGAACAAAAGCGTATTGAGGCACATCCGTTTGCAGTTGTTTCTGATCCAGTCTCCCCACAGGAAGCGTGTAGGCGTAAGTTTTATTGGGTTTAATTTCATCAATTAATCTTAGGCCCGAACGGTCACTATTCGTGTTTCCATTGGTACCTTCTTCGATAAAATGATTTGGATCAATGTAAACCAAGAGATGATCTTGAATTTGCTGGGAAGTGTATGTGCTGGTGGAAAGGTTCTTCAATGTAATCTTTAGCTGTTCTTCTCCCTCAACCGTTTGATAACCAATCGACTGAGGAACGATTTGCGTGTCCATGGATGACTCTTTGTGCTCTTCATTGTTCATTCTCTCCAGTGGGCCTGCTTGGAAAAAGCGGTTGTCATCCAAGGATATAATTTTGTTTTTTTCATCCCATTTGAGGGAAGCACCGAGCCCCTCGGCGATCCATTTTGCGGGTACTAATGTCGTTCCATTCTTAAGTGTTAGCGAGGTGTCTGATGCGATCTTCTTTCCGTTTATGGTAGCTCCTTTTTCGTTGAGTACTGCTTTAAGCTTGAAATCTTTCGCTTCAATTTGAACAGACTTCGCTTTTGAATCCCATGTAGTTTTACCGTTTATGAAGTCGGCGATCACACGTAAAGGTATCAATGTTCTATTATTTTTATCTACAAAAGGCAATTCACCCTTCGAATAAATAAGATACGCTCCATTAACTTTAAGTTTAATATGATTCTCATCTAAAGATCCAGCTGCAGCAAATGTTGCTGACAAAAGAAATGAGCTTATGACGAGCAAAGAACACATCTTTTTTTTCATAACTTGCCTCCCTTACTATTAAAAAAATCAACCTCTCCATTTCGGGTTATTCTTTAAACGGTTTGTTCAGGAAAAATGTTGTACCTGGATGATACCTAGGCGCAACATTTTTTTGATTTAAGGTAACGTGCCTGTCTTTACCTTAACAGTATCCTGCGCCCAAGATACCCATCAACTAGGATATTTAAAGTTTAACATCCACAGCTACTTGCAGTTGTCGAAGCACTCATAAGCACTTCACTTTCGGTGGTTGTTCCTCCTTGAACATTGCTCCACATTCCAAACCATCGTTTGTGCAATTGTAGTACCATCTTTCTTTTTTCCTGCCCCCAAAAAAAGCCAAACGTCGTTTTCGACGCCCGGCTCTTGATTTATCCGTATAATCGTTGTTATTTAAGCAGCAGCGACGGCAAAGACAGCCAATCCAGCTTGAAGGTCACCTTGGCCCCGTCCGGCAGAAACTCGATATGGTCCACGGTCAGCATATCCGGCAGATGATCCTTTAGCTGTACCGTAATCGTTCCGAGATTCAACTGGGAAGCGGGAATCTTAATCGCTTTGATCTGCGTGGATTCATGTTGCAGCTCGAGCGTGCTGCCGTTAGCCTGCATGTAAAATTTCAGCTTGGCGCCGAACGGAATCAAATCCTCGTATTTGCCGTTAATATCCGCCGTCACTTCTTGGCCGCTGAAATGGAATTCAGCCCCGGTGACGGTGATTTGCCGTGGAATATCCCCCAAATGCTTCAGCAGTTCCTTTTTGGCCAACTCGTTCAGTTCGCTGCCGCTGAGCGTGATTTCCGGCTTGCGCGTTTTCAGCATTTGGACGGCTTTGGCTTTGACGTCAATGTCCCGGTAGCTCAAATCCAGCTTCTGATCGGGAGAAATATACCAGATGACGAGGCCGCACGCGATGACGGCAAGCAAAAGCAGCGTAACGATCGTCCGAAACAGTACTTTCATGTTCCGTCTCCTTTCCAGTCCCGGGCGGTTCTCTCCCGCCCTTCTATTCTCCCATTATACTGAAATCGCCTATGAAACTCGAATCCTGCTCCGAATGATGCGACATCAGGCGCTGCAATCAAAAAAAACGGTCTTCTTCCTTTGGAAAAAAACCGTTTTGAATGTATAGGCCCTCACTCCATAACTCACACCAATCCTTCCCTGCCGACCACCTCAAGCCAGCGCCGGGCGATCAAGTCGTGACCCGCCGGGGTCGGATGCACGCCGTCGTAAAGCCAATATTCCGGCTCGGCCCTTTTCACGGCTTCGTCAAAGGCATCCTGCAGCGGCACAAAAACCGTTCCGTATTCCTCCGACAATTGGCGGACGATCCCTTGGTATTTGCCGACAAGCTTTTGCCACTCCTCCCATTTCGCCTCCGTCGCGCCTCCCTTGAGAACAAACGGCTCGCACAGGATCAGGCGGGTATGGGGCAGCACCTCCTTCGTTTCTTCCAGCAGATGTCTGTATGCCCTTTCAAAACGGTCCGTCACGCCGCTCGGCTCCTCCGACATCGTCCGCCATGCATCGTTGACGCCGATCAAAATGCTGATCACGTCCGGCTTCAGGCTGAATGCGTCCTCGTTCCAGCGCGCATAAAGGTCCGATACCCGGTTGCCGCTGATGCCCCGGTTGACGAATACCGGCTGTTTTTCCGCATGTTCGTTGGCCAGCTTCGCCGCAATCAAATACACATAGCTTTGCCCGATAAAATGCTTCTGGTAGAGCCCCCTGTCCCGGTTTGCATCCGTGATCGAGTCCCCTTGGAATAAAATCACCGCGTTTTCCTTCGATATCATTGGACTTGTTCCACCGCTTTCCTGGTTGATTTTTTTGCATGAGTACTATAAATTAATATACCTGAACTCTTGACGCTTTTAATAGATAAAACGTCAAGTTTTATTGGTTCAAACTGCCAGATGAGGGTTATTTCAAATGGTAGGGAAGCCAATAAACAGATGAATGGAGGAATGACAGATGAAAAAAATGATTACGTTTGCAGCAGCTTTTGGCCTGATGGCATCCATGGCGACCGCCGCGTTTGCCGATGAGGACCGTCCGGCGGCCGAGACCGAAGCAGCGGCAGCTCCCGTGACCGGCACTTCGACAACGATCGTTGAGCCGACGAAACTGTTTGACGAACCGCTGATCCAGCAGGGCAGCCTTGCGAAGGAAAACAACGAACCGATCGTGATTTCGGCCATCACTCCGTTTTGTGAGAGCCCTAACGGCAAAATTATGAACTTCCTTTCCCCTCAGGTCGTATTCAGCACCGGAAACCATGTTTCCGACGTAAACGGCGACGGCGAGTGGATCGAAATTTATACTTGGCTCGGCAAGGCCTGGGTACATGTTCCTGCGGTGGTGTAACCCTGATACATAATAGCAAAAATACAAGCACCGCCAAAAAAAGACCGAGGGATTATCGTTATCCCCCGGTCCTTTTTTTTTGATGATGCGGCTAGTTTATTCCGTGATGCCATAATTAATTGGATGACGCTGCCCTCATACAGGAAGCGAAGTTTCCTCGAGCTGACGAAATCCATTAGGGCAACGCCAGCTGTGTACGCATACAGCACCCGAACACCCGAAGTTCCCCTATTTTTTCCCCCTAGGATGCCGCCCAGGCTCCAGAACGTCCAGATCCTTCGGCTCGACGTGGACATGGACGTTCATTATGTTATGCATATCCGTCAGCCGATCTTCGATTTCGTCGCTGATCCGATGGCCTTCAATAATGCTCAAATGGGGATCAACCTCGATCACGACATCCACCAGCACGTGATTGCCGTGAACCCTCGCTTTGACGTCCTTGATCCCCTCCACGCCCGGCGTACGGCTGATGGCGCCGCGCAGGTCCTTGAGCTCCGCCTGGTCGAAGCCGTCGGTCAACCGGTAGGTCGAATCCCGGAAAATATCCCAGGCGGTTTTGCAGATCAACAGGCCGACCGCCATCGCAGCAACGACGTCAAGCCACGGCAGGCCGAACTGCGCTCCGATAATGCCAACCGCAGCCCCGATGCTAACGAGGGCATCCGATAAATTGTCCTTCGCCGCGGCCATCAGCGCCTGGTTGTTGATCTGCCTCGCCAATCTCCGGTTATACAGGTACACGCCGTACATGCACACCGCACAGACCGCGGCCACGCCGGCCGCCCATAAATCAGGCTGCGACTCCTTGCCCGCGAACAAGGAACGAACCGCATCCACCAGCACTTGAATCCCCACCGTCGCCATGATGAACGATGCGATCAGCGCAGCGACCGTTTCGGCCCGGAAGTGTCCATAGGCGTGATCGGAATCCGGCGGTTTCCGTGAAATCCGCAGACCGATCAGCACGGCGAGCGAAGCCACGATATCCGTTACGTTGTTAAAACCGTCGGCCAGCAGCGCGCTGGACGCAAACAAATAACCGCTAATCAGCTTAAAGGAGGACAAAAGCAGATAAGCCGCGATGCTTACCCAGGCTCCCCGCTCTCCTTTTCGTATATCGTCATAGATATTCACCAAAGTCTGATCCACCTTTTACAGAGGGTTCAAAAAGTCCTTTTTTATCCTAGCAAAGAAGAGCCGTGTGGGTCTAGAGAAACATAATTGCCGCGGGTCAAGAGGTTTTATCTTCTACATCTCTTGTGGGGAGCCGCAAAAACGGATAGAATTAGGACGATAACCCAAAGGGAGGGCCGCCCATGTCCGAAAACAAAGATCAGAAGAAGGTCAATCTGGCTGACGCGATACGCGCAAAGCTGGAGCAGAAAAAACAGCAGAATCAATCCTTTAAGCCCGGCGGATTTCAAGGAAATTCCCCGCAGGCGATGAAAAGCCAAAACAACAAAAAGCCGAACAACCAGCGCCGCCGCACCGGAGGCTCCTAAGTGCCGCAAGAGCGGGCAACCGGCGCCATTGTCCCCGCCATGCGGAGCCTGATCTCCGTTTCTTTTTCGAATGTTTTGCGGGGACCCGATTCACCAAAAAAAAGCTGCTTCCCTTCATCGGGAAACGCCCCTTGTTTCAATGACGGGGACCTTCCGATGGGAAAGCAGCTTTTTGGGTTTTATATCGATGCCGGGCGGCTTACAGGCCGTCCGGGTACATTTTTTCGCGCAGCGCCTTAATTTCTTCGCTTTCGAGATACTCGTCGTAAGTCATGACCTTATCGATGATGCCTGTCGGCGTAATTTCGATAATCCGGTTGGCGATCGTCTGAATGAACTGATGGTCATGCGACGTGAACAGGATCGTTCCGTCGAAATCGATGAGCCCGTTGTTGAGCGCCGTGATCGACTCGAGATCCAAGTGGTTCGTCGGCTCGTCAAGCAGCAGGACGTTGGCGCCGTTGAGCATCATTTTGGCCAGCATACAGCGCACTTTTTCGCCCCCGGAAAGCACGCTCGCCTTCTTCAGCGCTTCTTCCCCGGAGAACAGCATCCGGCCCAGGAATCCGCGCAGGAAGGTCTCGTCCTGGTCTTTGGAATATTGGCGCAGCCATTCGACCAGGTTCAGATCGACCCCGTCGAAATATTCGGAGTTGTCTTTCGGGAAATACGCCTGGGAAGTCGTCACGCCCCAAGAAAATTCGCCGGAATCCGGCTCCGTGCGTCCCATCAACACTTCAAACAGCATCGATTTCGGCAGCCCGTTCGGACCGACGAACGCGATCTTGTCGCCTTTGTTCACGACAAAGCTCAGATCGTCCAGCACCTTCTCGCCTTCCACCGTTTTGTTCAGGCGGTCGATCGTCAGCAGCTGCTTGCCGGCTTCGCGTTCCGGTTTGAAGTTGATGAACGGGTATTTGCGGTTAGACGGACGGATGTCGTCCAGCGTGATTTTATCCAGCTGCTTCTTCCGGGAAGTCGCCTGCTTGGACTTGGAAGCATTCGCGGAGAACCGCTGAATAAACGCCTGCAGCTCCTTGATCTTCTCTTCCTTCTTTTTGTTCGATTCGCGCTGCAATTGCAGCGCCAGCTGACTCGACTCATACCAGAAGTCGTAGTTGCCGACATACAGCTGGATTTTGCCGAAGTCGATATCCGCGATGTGCGTACATACCTTGTTCAGGAAGTGACGGTCGTGGGATACGACGATAACGGTGCCTTCGTAATCCATCAGGAAGTTCTCAAGCCACTGAATCGATTCCAAGTCCAAGTGGTTCGTAGGTTCGTCCAGCAGCAGGTTGTTCGGACGGCCGAACAGCGCCTGGGCGAGGAGCACGCGGACCTTCTCGTTGCCGCTCAGCTCTTCCATCTTCTTGTCATGCAGCTCGCGCGGAATGCCAAGGCCGATCAGGAGTGCAGCCGCGTCAGGTTCGGCGTCCCAGCCGTTCAGTTCGGCAAATTCGCCTTCAAGCTCCCCTGCGCGGAGACCGTCTTCTTCAGAGAAATCCGCTTTGGCGTACAAAGCATCCTTTTCTTTCATAATGTCATATAGACGGCTGTGTCCCATAATAACGGTTTCGAGAACCGGATATTCGTCATATTCAAAGTGGTTCTGCTTCAGGACGGCCATCCGTTCGCCCGGCGTCATATGAACTTCGCCTGTGTTGGGTTCGATTTCGCCGGACAGAATTTTGAGGAAGGTCGATTTACCGGCGCCGTTGGCACCGATCAGACCATAGCAGTTGCCCGCGGTAAACTTTATATTTACATCTTCAAAAAGTGCGCGCTTTCCGTAACGGAGTGTCACGCCGCTTGTACTGATCATTAAGCATTACCATCCCTTTCAATAATTGGCTTCAGCACATTATAGCATAAAAAAAGGGTCTTATCGACGTATCCGCGCAGAAGTTATGCCGCATACAGACCCCCTTAAACTATTCCATTCATAACCTTAGTAAGAAAAGGGAAAGATAAGCGAAATACAATTGTGGAGGATTATATGAAGCTTATCATTTCGTTTCTGATCAGCCTGTATTTTATCTTGGTTGATCCTACGAATCCACAAGCTGCTGCGGCACCTGTTATGCCATGCAGCCTCGTTTTGGAGCCGGTTAGCGGTAGCATAAATGAAAAGGGAGCTGCTCTGGTATACAAAGTGAAATTGACGCCAAGTTTTCCTCGGACCAGCATAAGCATTCACGCCATCCACTTGCTGAAACCTGGACATTATGGAAACTACGATACTTATGAAGGTTTTGCCTTTATCGCCAATAAGATTAGCTGGAGATTCAAACTTTATCCGACGCCTGAAGCGGACAGTCCGACGTGGGCAGGCAGGATTGATGATATAACCGCGCAATTGGAGGATAGCAAAATAGAAGTTCGTCTTTCCGACTCCAAAACAGGCACACTGGGACCAGCTGTTTTAAGTAATAACTTTCGTTTATGTAAATGAAGACTTATTCACTCGCAAAGTCTCCCCATGTTTCAGTACCTGAATGCGCTCCGCCTTCATGCCCAGCCGTACCCGTTCCGCCTCCATCCGGTCCAGCGCCTCCCGGGGCGTATCGTCGGCAAGCCGGAACGTCCCGTAATGCATCGGGATCATCTTGTCCGCCCGCACGTCCAAAAACGCCTGCAGCGCCTGCTCCGGATTGACATGCTGCGTCGCCATGAGCCATTCCGGCTCGTACGCCCCGATCGGAATCATCGCCACGTCGATGTCGAAGCGGCTTCCGATCTCCTTAAAACCGGGAAAATATCCGCTGTCCCCGGCAAAATAAAGGGCCGGCTCCTCGCCATCCCGAAACTGCGCCTGCCCGGCCGGTTCCAGCACATACCCTCCCCAATGGGAGGTATTCGTATCGAACGGGGTCCGCCGCGTCCAGTGCTGAGCGGGCACGAACGTGATTTTCGCGCCGCCGATGACCGCCTCCTCCCACCAGTTCAGCTCAATGCTGTTGGAAAAGCCTTTGCCGACCATTTTTGCGCGCAGTCCGGCGGGCACGATAACGGTCGTTTCCTCCCTGTACAGCTTTCGTATGGAGGCCAGGTGCAGATGGTCATAATGGGAATGCGAGATCAGCACAACGTCGACCGGGGGCATGTCGCCGATCGCGATTCCCGGCTCTCCGAGCCGGGGGTCCAGCCCCATCCGTTTGGCCCAGACCGGGTCGGTCACCAGGTTTAAGCCTTCGTATTGTATGAAAAACGTCGAATGCCCGATCCACGTGATCGTCGCATCCCGGCGGTTTGCATGAAGATATTCGATGTCGGGAGGCACGTTCGGCACCCGGAAGGAAAGGTCCTTTTTCTTTCCCCTGCGTTCCTTGCGCCACTGCCTGAATTCCCCCACGGAATGGTCCGTGCTGACATCGTTCATATTGTTGTAGCGAATTTTGGGCAAAATGATCTTCCTCCTTCTCTTCCAGGCCGTCTCTACCATTTTACCCTGAACAACAAGCGATCCGCCACCACTCCCCGCTGCTTCGGGATTCTTTTTCCCGCACGCTGATTTTGCGGCCTTTCCGGCGATCAAAAGGTTTTTGTTTGAGCCCGAAGTGAGGTACACTTGTTTATGAGGCAAAACGATGATAAGCCGTTATAATAAAGGAGGCCTGTTTCCCATGAAAATCAAGTTCATCGAACCTACGCCGAGTCCGAACTCCATGAAGCTTCATCTGGATGAAAGCCTGGAGCCGGGAATCCGCAAAACATATACACTCGAAAACGAAAGGTCCGCCCCTGCCTGGATCCGAGAAATGCTGCACATCGAAGGGGTAAAAAGCGTGTTCCATACGCTGGATTTCGTGGCGCTGGAGCGCAAGGGCAACGCCGATTGGTCGGCCATTCTCGGGGAGGTTCAGGAACGCTTCGGACAAGAAGGCGTGCAAAACGCCGTGCTCGAAGACGAAGCGGGAGCCGGAGAACATTTCGGCGAGGCCGAAGTGCTGGTTCAATTTTTCCGCGGGATTCCGATGCAGATTCGCGTGAAATCCGGCATGCAGGAAGAGCGTTTGGCGCTGTCCCAACGATTCACCGATGCCGTGATGGAAGTTGCCGCAACGACCATGATCAAAGAGCGCAAGTTGAAGGATTACGGCGTCCGATACGGCGAGCTGCAGGAGATTGCCAAAGAGGTCGAGCAGGAGCTTGAAGCGGCGTTCCCCGAAGAGCGCCTCAAGCAGGTTGTCGCCCAAGCGATCGCCCATGGGGCCAGCAGCGAGGAGTTCGAGGAACAGCGCCGCGAGCTCAGCGAAGAAGAGCTCCGGGAAGCGATGAACAGCGCCGACTGGCGTGTCCGGTACGCCGCGCTGGACGGCATGTCGCCGACGGAAGAGCATCTTCCGCTGATCCGCAAAGCGCTTCATGACGAAAAAATGCAAACGCGCCGCCTTGCCGTCGTATATCTTGGCGACATCCGCACGCCCGAAGCGATGGAGCTGCTGTACGAAGCGCTGAAGGACAGCTCGCCGACCGTGCGCCGCACCGCCGGAGACACGCTCTCCGACATCGGCGATCCGGCGGCGACTCCGGCCATGCAAGCGCTCCTCAAGGACAGCAGCAAAATCGTCCGCTGGCGCGCGGCGCGTTTCCTGTATGAGGTCGGCACCGAGGATGCCCGGGACGCGCTGAAGGAAGCGGTCGACGATCCGGAATTCGAAGTCAGCCTGCAGGCGCGGATGGCGCTTGAGCGGATCGAATCCGGCGAACAGGCGGCCGGCACCGTATGGCAGCAGATGGCTAAACGCGATCGCTCCTAAGCTTTTTTATAGCAGCAGGTTATTGCATTGCCATATATATCTATTGTCATGCGCTTCGCATTGCTTTACTATAGAAAAGCAATAGAATAATTACAAAGATAACCTCATTCTGCAAAGGTGAGGTAGAGGTTGCGAAAGCGATGAGTAACTGCAGGGAGGCGCAAGGAACCGCCGCAGAACTGCCGTGAAGGGCGCTTTCGCCGAAGTGTGGGGATCCGTTCCGATCGATCCGCATGCTGGGGCCGTACCCGAAAGGGGCGGAACTGTCGCGGCCAGCGGCATGACAAAATGCCGGCCGTGTTGAGCTATCTTTCATGGATGCACGGATGCGGAAGCCAGAGGACACAGATAAAGCCCGCAGGTCGTTCCATACCTGCGGGCTTTTTGAGCTTGTCAATCCCCTTCCATGATCTATAAGACCATCATACAGAAGGGATGTTTTACATTCATGAGCAGCAAACAACCTGCGAACTCCCTGAGGCAGAGCCTGAAAGCCCGCCATATGACGATGATCGCCCTCGGGGGTTCGATCGGCACCGGGCTTTTTCTCGCCAGCGGGAGCGCGATTTCTTCAGCCGGTCCCGGCGGGGCCATCTTGGCGTATGCCGCCATCGGACTTATGGTTTATTTCTTGATGACCAGCCTCGGAGAACTGGCGACCTACATGCCCGACTCCGGTTCGTTCAGTACGTACGGCAGCCGGTTCGTCAGCCCGGCTTTCGGTTTTGCGGTCGGCTGGAATTTCTGGTACAACTGGGCGGTGACGATCGCGGCCGAGCTTTCCGCCGCCACCGTCATCATTAAATATTGGTTCCCGAATTCCCCTTCGCTGCTTTGGAGCTTTTTGTTCCTGGCCCTCATGTTCGCCCTTAACGCGCTTTCGGCGAAGGGCTACGGCGAATCGGAATATTGGTTTGCGATCATCAAAGTCGCCACGGTCATCCTGTTCCTCGTTCTCGGCGTCACGATGATTTTCGGCATCTTCGGCGGCAAGCCGGTCGGCTTCTCCAACTTCAATCTGGGCGGCAGCCCGTTCCATGGCGGATTTTTCGCCTTCATCGGCGTGTTTATGGCCGCGGGCTTTTCGTTCCAGGGTACCGAGCTCATCGGGGTTGCGGCGGGAGAAAGCGAAAATCCGCGCCAAAACGTGCCGCGCGCCATCCGACAGGTGTTTTGGCGGATTCTGCTGTTTTATATTTTGGCGATCGTGGTCATCGGATTTTTGATTCCCTATACGAACCCGAACCTGCTCAAGACCGAGCTGAACAACATCGGCGTCAGTCCGTTTACGCTGGTGTTCGAAAAGGCCGGGCTTGCGTTCGCCGCCTCGGTCATGAACGCGGTCATCTTAAGCTCCGTGCTTTCGGCAGGCAACTCCGGCATGTATTCTTCGACCCGTGTGCTGTACGCCATGGCCAAGGACGGACTCGCGCCGAAAATGTTCGGCAAGCTGAGCAGCCGCGGCGTTCCTGTCAACGCGCTGATCATGACCGCCCTGGTCGGCATGCTGGCTTTCCTGGCATCGCTGTTCGGCGACGGCGTCGTCTACAACTGGCTCCTGAACGCCTCGGGCATGTGCGGTTTCATTAACTGGCTCGGCATCGCCGTATGCCATTATCGGTTCCGCCGCGCCTTTGTCGCGCAGGGCCATTCGCTCGACGAGCTGCCTTACCGCGCCAAATGGTTCCCGTTTGGCCCGATCTTCGCTTTTATTTTGTGCATCGTCGCGATCGTCGGCCAGAACACCGGGGCCTTCACCGGAGCGAAAATCGACTGGTACGGACTGCTTGTTTCCTACGTCAGCGTACCGCTGTTCATCGCCATTTGGCTCGGATACAAATGGACCAAAGGCAGCAAGCTGATTCCGCTGAAAGAATGCGACCTGACGACGCATGAGCGTCCGACGCGCTAACATCAAAATCTCCCTTCCGCGTTCTGCCGAGGCAGTCCGGAAGGGAGATTTTTTGCGTTCGTTATTTCCAAGTGACGTACACCCGCAAATCCTCGGTTTCATCCAGCTCGCTTTCCACGTATGAGATGGAATTGACGCCAAGCCGGTACAAATCCTGAAGATCATCCATCAAATTCTCGTGGCTGCCGTGGTAACGAAACAGCAGCGAATGTCCGCCCTGCTTGATGGCCGACTGCACTTTGGATCTCAACTGGGCGCTTGCGCTGACGATTTGCGAAGTGTCGTAAAGCTGATACTCCAACTCCCGTTCCAGCTTCTTATAAAAGCTGCTGCGGCCGTCGTTTTGGCCGATCAGCTTCGCAAGCGTATCCCGGTACGGCGTATTCGCGGCCGGGTAGCTTTTCGTCCAGCTGTGGTCCTTTTTCATCTGCGCATCGGTGCGGAGGTAATAGCCGATTCCGATCTCTCCCTCCTTGTCCGGCGCCGGATCGTCCCAAGTCGTATCGAGATGGTACCATTTGCCGTCCAGCAGGACGAGATTCCATGCATGCAGCTGACTTACCCCCGTATTCCGCGGCGTAGCCGTTCCCTCCACGATCCGGTTCGTCAAGCCGGCCTCCCTCAGCATTTTATAGGTTAGGAGAGAGTAACCCTGGCACACGGTGCTGCCTGAGCTTAGGCCGTCATAAGCCGTGTATTTCTGCAGCGTTTCGTCATATTTCAAGTGAAGCACGATCCAGTCGTGGATGGCTTTGACTTTTTCATGGTCGTTCATGCCCGGCTTGATGATCTGGTTCAAGATGCTCCGGACCTGCCGGGAGACGTAAGCCGTCTGCGCGGCGGTTTCCCGGTAACTCAGCTGGACGCTCACGTTCGCCGACTTCGAAGTTCCGCTGTACGAATAGCCGTAGCTCTCGATGGTGTAGTTCATGTACGGGTCGCTTTCAAGCGCCCGCTCAAGCGCATTTTTCAGCTGCTCCTTCAGTTGGTTCGTCTTCCCTTGATAAACAAATTGGACTTGGCCGAGCCGTTGATTCATGGCGCGAAGCAGCGTATTTTGAAGCTCCTGGTCGGTTTTGACCACGCTTGCGCCGGATGTCGAGGAAGCATACACCATTTCCCAATCGATACAAGGGGGTATCACCGCTGCGACGAGCGTGCCGGTCAGCAATATTTTAGCCGCCGATCCGCGCTTCCATCTCATACAGTCCCCTCCCTTCTCTACAATAGGCATGTTTGTTCGGGCAACAAAGGGCCGTTTTTAGCCCTCCGAAATGACTCTATTCCTGCATCCAAACATATATGACTGAGGATTTGGCGGTCCTTGCGTTATGAAGACATTCGATAGTTATCCTTTCCGGACAACCGACGCTTCCACAAAAGGCCTTGCGCATTCGGCGATCCGTTCCGCATTCCCCGCGGCAAGCGCATCTTTCGGCAGCAGCGAGCTTCCGATCCCTACCGCGTTGGCCCCTGCCTCATAATATTCGGCGATATTCCCTAGCGACACCCCGCCCGTGGCAATCAACGGGATTTGGTCCAGCGGAGCCCGGATTTCGCGCAAATACCCCGGCCCCAGGCTGGCCATCGGGAACAGCTTGACGGCCTCGGCCCCGGCCTGAAAGGCGGATACGATTTCGGTCGGAGTCATCGCCCCCGGCCATACGTCGACCCCCTGCTCGAGCGCATACGCAATCACGTTCAGGTCCACGTTCGGGGAGATCAGAAACTCGGCTCCGGCCGCCACCGCTTCCTTGGCCATCTTTACGTTCAACACGGTCCCTGCCCCGACGTAAGCCCTGCCGTTATATAACGAGCGCCAATCCTGAATGATGTCCAGCGCCTCTTCCGTATTCATCGTCACTTCCATCAGCTTTACGCCTCCGGCAGCAAGCCCCGCTCCCGCAATGCGGGCTTCGCCGCGCGTAATCCCTCTCACGATAGCCACCAGGCGCGACGTTAAAAGCTCATTAATCAGTTTCATGTTCACAAAGCCTCCTATCCTCTTCTCTAGTAAACATAATTCGCATGCCGGGAGCCGTTTCCCTTCCGCGGAAGACGAAAATTCATAAGATGCGGCCGGACGTAAAATCGCAACATTTTTCGGCGTTTTTATACGGAAATATTCGGCAAGTTTCGGTATAATAGAAACATTGGGGTTTTGTGGAGCCTCCGGTTATGTTGTCTATCAAGTTTGATCCATATTGATGAATGGAGCGAATGTCCGTGACTTACGTGGATACTTCCAATATATCGGCCGAAGTGTTCGTGACCGTGCTGCTGTTTTTGATCGTTATCGCGCCTCTCTTCAGCTTGGCGATTCTCCGGTTTTTTCAAGGCAAGAAAAAAGCCGGGTTGCTGCTGATCGTTGCCGGCGTGGCGGCTTACCTGGTGTTCCAGGTCGTCATGAAGCTGTTTTTCGATTAGCGCATAATTTACTTAAGATTATGGATGTTTACAGGGTCTGCCTGAAAGCGCATAATTTCCGTAATCCGAAAAAAGGGGATCTCCCGGGTTGAACGACCAGGGGTCCTCTTTTTTTCATTCAGGCAGCCCCCGGCTTCGGCTGCAGCAAAAAGACCCTCCCCCCGCAGGAACTTCTGCGGAAGAAGGGTCTGATGCTTTGCCTCGTTGAATGTTATGCCTGCCCGTTCAATGCTTTTTCGAACTGCAGCTTGTTCATGCCGAGAATGCGGTGCTCGCCGATCACGGTCACAGGGACGGCGCGCATGCCCATATCCCATACCTGCTGGGCGAATTCATCGCTTTGCTCGATGTTGCGTTCTTCGTATTCCACGCCTTTTTCCGCCAAATAGCTTTTCACCTGACGGCAGTGCGGGCAATTGGTGCTGGTATATACGATTGCTTTTTCCATGGAACTGTCACCTCGTTGTTAAAACTGGATATAAAATCGATCACGTGCTGAATATTTCAAGCCATTAAAGAACGGCGGTGTGATGCTCCAGGCTTTCGATGTATTTCTCGCAATCCATCGCCGCCATGCATCCGCTGCCGGCTGCCGTGATCGCTTGTCTGTAGCGGGTGTCCTGAACGTCGCCGCAGGCGAATACGCCCGGAATGTTCGTTTCGGAAGTTCCCGGCTGGACCACGATATATCCGTTGGCATCGGTCGTGATTTGTCCGCCAAGGAAACCCGTGTTCGGATGGTGGCCGATCGCGACGAATACGCCGCTTGCTTCGATCAATTCCTCTTCTCCGGTTTCGTTGTTGCGCACTTTCAAACCTTTGACGCCGCGTTCATCGGCTACGACTTCAAGCGGCGTACGGTTCAGCGCCCATTCCACTTTCTCGTTGCTGCGCACGCGGTCCTGCATGATTTTCGAGCCGCGCAGCTCGTTGCGGCGGTGCACCAGCGTCACTTTCGATGCGAAACGGGTCAGGAAACCTGCTTCCTCCAGCGCCGAGTCCCCGCCGCCGACAACGACGATTTCCTTGCCGCGGAAAAAGAATCCGTCGCAGGTTGCGCATGTGCTGACGCCGCGTCCAACGTTTTCCTGTTCGCCGGGAATGCCCAAATACTTGGCCGTGGCGCCGGTGGAAATGATCAGCGTTTCGGTCTCGATCTTGCCGATGCCTTCCACGTCAAGCTTGAACGGACGGCCGCCCAGCTCCACGCTGTTGACCCAGCCGGTGCGGAATTCCGCGCCGAAACGTTCAGCCTGCTTGCGCATGTTATCCATCAGTTCGGGTCCCATGATGCCTTCGGGAAAACCCGGGAAGTTCTCGACTTCGGTCGTCGTCGTCAGCTGGCCGCCAGGTTGCGGTCCTTCGATAATAAGCGGGTTGAGGTTGGCGCGCGCCAAATAGATGGCTGCGGTCAAGCCCGCAGGTCCTGTACCGATAATTACGGATTTATACATAAAGTTTCCCTCCAAGCTTGCAGTGCCCGGAAAGTAGTCCGCTTGGAAGCGGAACGTTACCAGGATCACTTGTATTGAATTAATTAAAATAATTATTATTTGATAATTATTATCATATAAAAGGACACGAATGTCAATAGAACTAGTATACATGGCTTCCGAACGATTGTTAACCTTTATTTAAAGGAAAAACTCCCGGGCTGGCGGCCCGGGAGCTCATCTTTCGAGTTATTTCGGCGTTTATCTCAACAAGCGCAGCGCGTTCAAAATGACCAGGATCGTGCTTCCTTCATGCCCTACTACGCCGAGCGGGAGCGCAATGCCCGTCACGAAGTTGCCGGCCATCAGCAGGACGATGACGGAAATCGCGAATACCATGTTTTGCTTGACGATCCGGCGCGCGCGGCGGGCCAGCTTGATCGTTCCGGCAATCTCCTCGATGTTGTCGTTCATCAGCACGACGTCGGCAACCTCCAGCGCCGTGCCGCTGCCGCTCATGCCCATGCCCATGCCGACCGTAGCGGTGGCCAGCGCCGGCGCGTCGTTCACGCCGTCGCCGACCATGACGACATGGCCGTATTCCTCGCGCAGCTGCTTCACATACTTCACTTTTTCTTCCGGGAGCAGGTCGGAATAAATCAGATCGACTCCGATCTGACGTCCGATCACTTGCGCCGTTTCGCTGCGGTCGCCGGTCAGCATCGCGACCTTCACGCCGATCGACTGCAGCTTGCGCACCGCGGCCGCCGCTTGGGGACGCACCACGTCCTGCAAAGCGACAAGTCCTGCCACCCTGTCTCCGTCCATAATAGCCGATACGGTTTTGCCTTCGCCGCCCAGCATGCTCCGCTGCCCTTTCCAGCGGTCGGCTTCGGCGCGGTCGTTCAAACGGTCCAGCACGTCGGTTTTGCCGATTCGCCAGGTTTTGCCCGCAACGACGCCTTCCATCCCCCAGCCCGTGACCGACGTGACCGACTCCGCCGGCAGCAGCTTCACGCCTTCAATTTCGGCTTTGCGCACGATCGCTTTGGCGAGCGGATGCTCCGACAGCTGTTCAACCGATGCGATGACGGCAAGCAGGTCCAAGCGGTCGTAACCTTCCGCCGCGATCAAATCCGTCACCTGCGGTTCGCCGGCCGTCAGCGTGCCGGTCTTATCAAACGCGACGACGGAGGTAAGCGCCATGTTTTCCATGTGGGCGCCGCCTTTAAACAGGATGCCGCGGCGTGCCCGGTTGGAGATGGCCGACAGCAAAGCCGGCATGATCGAAGCGACAAGCGCGCAAGGCGAAGCGACGACGAGGAAAACCATGGCTTTATAGAATGACATGCCGAAACTCCAGCCCAAGACGAATGGCGCCGCAAAAATGATGACAAGCGTGACGGCCACGACGATGCGGGCGTAAATGCCCTCAAAGCGCTGCATGAACCGCTCCGACTGCGGAATCTCGTTTTCCGCTTCTTCCACCAGGCGGATGATTTTCGCAAAAACGGTCGCATCCGATGTTTGCGTCACTTCGATATACAGCACGCCTTCCCCGTTCAACGTGCCGGCGAACACTTCGTCCCCTTCCGCCTTGTCAACGGGGACCGACTCCCCCGTAATAGAGGATTGGTTCACGGCTGAACGGCCGTTTTGAATGACGCCGTCCGAGGGAATGAGCTCTCCGGGTTTGACGAGAATCAGGTCCTTCACCTTCAGCTCGTCGATCGAAACCAGCGCCATGCCGCCGTTTTCGACCCGAAGCGCCATCTCCGGTTTGAGCGCCATCAAGGAGGAAATATCTTTCCGGCTGCGTTCCATCGTGTAGCTTTCCAGTGCTCCGCTTAAGGCGAAAATAAAGATCAGCATCGCGCCTTCGTTCCAGTAACCGATGCTGGCCGCTCCCAACGCCGCCGCCACCATCAGCAGGTTCACGTCAAGCTCGCGCTCCTTGATCAGCGTCTCCACGCCTTCTTTCGCTTTCAGCCAGCCCCCGGCCGCGTAAGACAATATATACAAAAGAACCGAAATTCCAGCCGACACGTGGCCTAACGCCCACCCGCCGATCATAAGCACGCCGCTGAGTATGGCGGCTTGCATTTCTTTGTTTCCCAGCATGCCCCGGATATCGATGCGTCCTCTGCGATGCGGATTCGGCGCTTTGGCGCCGCCGGATGCAGGAAGCTCTTTCATGGCTTTTGCGGCGATTTTTTGCACATTTTCCATCGTACTCACCTTCCCATTGAGAATGAAAAGCATTATTACTGCCCTTAAAACGGCACATGCTGCTCCAGACCAGCCGGAGCAGCATGTTTTCATGAAGGACGGGAGTCGTCCCATTGAGAATGATAATCATTTTTGCACTACTGCAATTGTTTTTCCTAAATGCAACTTCATGCTTGCATTATATGCCGGGCCGGCGGAAAAGTAAACAACATTTTATGCTTATTTGGTCTCCTCGAATAAACGCAAAAAAACCTGCATGTAGAGAATGCGTTAAAGCATCCCCTGCATGCAGGTTTTTATCCAATTACCCTTTAAGCCGGATCGAGCTTTGACCCTTTTCCGCTCTTTCCAAAAGTTCGCGCTGCGCCGCTGCCAAGCGGAAAGCGGGAATATATTCCGCCGCAACGCTGATTTCCGCAAACCCCGCCCGGCATAACGCCGGCAAGTCGGCCGTATTCCGCAAGCCCGCCGCGCGCAGCGGGAACCGGGGTCTTATTTTCCGTATCGATTCCGACAGGGAACATAACTGCTCCGCAACGGTTTCCGGCCAAGCCGTCTCAAGGTGGCTGAATCCGCCGCAGTCGAGCACAATCAGGTCCGCGCTTCTGGCCAGACCGGCCGCAGCGTCGTTGTCGATATCCGCCTTCACCAGCGCCCCAATGCTGAAAGTTACCGCCCGGCGCTGGTGGCATAACGTCTCTTCGGCCACGCGTTCGATTAAGTCATGACCTTGATTCCATCCTTCGGGGTCAGCCGAACGGGGAACGAGAAATTCTATCCGATGCTCGATTCCCTGCCGGTGGCAGGCAAGCGCGGCCCTGAATAAAGCCTCCAGCTGAATGTCCCGCAAATCGGACAGCGCTTCCGCTTCTCTCGGATGTCCTTTCATAATATCGATTTCGGAAATCAAAGCGACGCTTAACGTTTTTCCGTCCAAATGATGCAGAACCGTTTCCATGTACCCTTTCCACCGGTACAACAAACGCTCCCTCCAAGCGATGCTCGGCTGCCGCTGGCCGCTCAGGCCCGCGTATTGCATGATCCATTCTTCGTAAATTTCCTTCAAATGCCCGCTCGCAAGCCATTCGTCCTCCCGCAGCAGGGTCATCCCCGCAATGCCGGGGAGCGCTTCGGCCCGTTCCAGCGGATACGTCAAATCTTCGGCAAAAAT
Organism: Paenibacillus sp. USDA918EY; assembly: GCF_009870825.1. GTDB lineage: Bacteria > Bacillota > Bacilli > Paenibacillales > Paenibacillaceae > Paenibacillus_AQ > Paenibacillus_AQ albilobatus. Next base: position 56,568 of record NZ_WTWY01000016.1, read on the forward strand.
GCGCATGCTGCGCGCATCGTCGCACCATCCAAGCAAAAGCTCCGGTGCGCCAAGATCGTTGTGATCACCCGAAAAAGGTTCGGCTTCGCGCAAAATGCTTCCGATCGAATACGGATCGGCCGCGTAGATCGCCTCCTCTTTCGTCATGGATTCGATTTTGACCAGTTCCACAAGCGACGCGATTTCCGGCAAAGAGCTCGCTCTCGCCTGCCCTTCTTCCTTCAAGGATACGCCGGAACGCTTACGATCGACGGGATAAATCGCTTCCATAAAAGAAGACATCGAGCAGGAGCCGCTTTGGCAGCAGTTATTCTGACACCGATCACTCTTCATTTTTGGCTGTCCACCCTCTTTTCCCGGATAAATGAGAGCCCGTATGCAGCGGACCCTACCTTACACCATATTATCGGGTGGCGCGAAATATACGGCATTTGGGCAGGCGTTCTGTCGTTTTTTCACTTGACATCGGGGTTGGATGTTAAGTATGCTTTACGTAAAGTAAACTTTACATTCAGATGGGCGGGAATCGATTGAAGACGCGGATTCGGGAAAAAAGGACAGCACGGAACATGACACAGGAGGAACTCGCCGCCCGCCTGAACGTATCCAGGCAAACGGTCATTTCGTTAGAGAACAACAAGTATAAGCCTTCTCTGGTGCTGGCCCATAAGCTGGCTCAAATTTTCGGGTGCAGGATGGAGGATCTATTCATTTTCGAAGGAGATGAAAATATTGACTGATCAGCTTCAAAACGCGATGATCGGATGCGCCGGACTTCTGGCGGGAGTGGCAGCATCTCTGATTCTGCAGCTGATATATCGGCGGCACGGAATGAAAAAGCGGTTGTTTGACGAACGTCAACAATTGATTACGAATCAAGCCAAAGCGGCGGGCTGGAACGTCACCACCTTCTTATTGATCGTCGCCTGGGCGCTGATTATTGTTTTTGACGGCATTTCAATCCCCTTTTTTTTGATGACCGGCGTCTTTGTCCTGCATAATGTCTTTTATCTTTTTTCCAGCATGTACCATACCAGCCGCAACGGATGACAGGGTTCGAGACCAACCGGCCCAAAATGGCCCAACAAGAAAACCGCTCGAAATCGAGCGGTTTTCTCCTGAACCTCTATATCTTATGATTGCTGACTGGCGGCGATAGCCTGCTCCAGATCATATAAAATGTCGTCGATTGCTTCGGTGCCGATGGACAAGCGCAGCATTTCCGGATTGACGCCGGCCGCGATTTGCTCCTCTTCGGACAGCTGCTGGTGCGTCGTGCTTGCCGGATGGATGATCAGCGACTTGGAATCGCCCACATTGGCTAGATGGGAGAACAGCTTGACGTTTTCGATGACCTTGCGTCCGGCTTCTTTGCCGCCCTTGATCCCAAACGTCAAAATCGCGCCCTGCCCTTTCGGCAGGTATTTTTTCGCCAGTTCGTACGAAGGATGGCTCGGAAGGCCGGCATAGCTCACCCATTCCACCGCATCGTTGCTTTCCAGGAACTGCGCCACTTTAAGAGCATTTTGGCTGTGGCGCTCCATGCGCAGATGAAGCGTCTCAAGCCCCTGCAGCAGCATCCACGAGTTAAACGGCGAAATCGTCGCGCCCATGTCGCGGAGAAGCTGTACGCGCGCTTTGATGATAAACGCCAGCGGTCCGACGGCTTCCGTATAAACGACGCCATGGTAGCTCGGGTCCGGCTCGGTCAGGCCCGGGAATTTGCCACTGCCCGCCCAGTCGAATTTGCCGCCGTCCACGATGATGCCGCCGATGGACGTGCCGTGGCCGCCGATGAATTTCGTCGCCGAGTGCACGACCACATCCGCGCCGTGCTCGATCGGACGAAGCAAGTACGGGCTAGGGAAGGTGTTGTCGATAATGAGCGGGATGCCGTTTTCGTGGGCGATGTTCGCTACCGCCTCAATGTCCAGCACGTCGCCTTTCGGATTGCCGATCGATTCCGCATAAAGCGCTTTGGTTTTGTCCGTGATCGCCGCGCGGAAGTTTTCCGGGTTGCTCGCATCGACGAAATGCACCTTGATGCCGAGCTTCGCAAGCGTGGTCGAAAACAGGTTATACGTGCCGCCGTACAGCGTGGAGGAAGATACAATCTCGTCTCCCGCGCCGGCGATATTCAATACGGAAAAGGTGATGGCCGCCTGTCCCGAAGAGGTCGCAAGGGCGCCCACGCCGCCTTCCAGCGCGGCCACGCGCTGCTCGAACACGTCGGTCGTCGGGTTCATCAGACGGGTGTAAATATTGCCGAATTCCTTCAAAGCGAACAAATTGGCCGCATGCTCGCTGTCGCGAAAGCCGTAGGATGTCGTTTGATACAGCGGCACGGCACGGGATAGCGTCGTCGGATCAATTTGCTGACCCGCATGCACTGCCAAGGTTTCGAAAGATAATGGACGTTCGTTGGACATGGTAAAATCCTCCCTTTTCTCGCGTGGCTCAATCGCAAAGTGTCAATTTTTTGTTATATTTTCTCATACTCCCCCACGTTTGAAAAGGTAAAAAATGATAATTCCTATTAAATTAATGAGAATTATTCAATTAACCGATGCCGAGCAGATCGGAAACCAGCGACAACGCCAGCAGTCCGGCCATGACAGCCCCCGTCCACATCGCGCGGCCCAAAAGGGAAGGCCTTGAATTCCCGCTCTTTGCGGCTTTCCTGACGCGTGAACGCAGCGACAAATAATACATCGCCGATCCGACAGCGATCAGCGCGATTTCCAGCGCCATGCTGATCCCCGGCGAGCGCCATACCCCGAATCCCATCAGCGGCAGATTTCCGAGATTTCCCGGCAAAACGGGGAGATCGGCGCGGTGTACCAGCAAATCAAGCAGCCAGTGGCTGAATACGAGAGAGCCCATGACAACCGCGCTCCGCTTCCCCCACCAATTCCAGGCCGCTAACCCCGCAAGCAAAGCAATGATCAAGGCACCGACCAGAGAATGCGTGTAATCCGCGTGGATCACCGAGCCGCCGTACCCTCCCTCTCCGACCGGCACCATGGTTTCGACGCCTGAAAGCAGCAGCGGCACAAAAAGAATATCCAGCAGCTGCGTGCCCGCCATCAACGCCCACAGCGGCGTCTCGGGGTGTTTGGCTTTAACGGCGGCAGCGAGTCCGAAATGTCCTGCAAACATCTTATTCAGCCTCCTTCCGCAAAGCTCCGGGAATCCGGGAATCGAGCCAACCGCAAACGACCGTAAACAAAATGACCATGACGAGAAAACTCATCTGAACATCCTCCCATCCGAATCAGCGATCCGGTTCATTTTTTTGCAAGAGACCCCTCAGCAGCGCTTCAAACGCTTCGTCAAAAGTATCCTCAAGCCGCTCCATCAGCTCATCCGCCGTCTCTTCCGAATATTGGTACGTTCCGACGATGCCGCGAAGCATGTAAAAATAAATGCGGGAACACGCCAGCAGCCGTTCGCTTCCTTCCCCATAACCGGTATGGTTCCGAACAGCCTGCATGAGCTGGGCGAACAACCCGTTTCGGATGCGGTTGATCTCCATATCCGGCGAGGTTTCGTCCACCCGGACCGACTTCACTTCAAAAAAGACCCTGTACATGTTCCGGTTTTCAAGGCAAAAACGGATGACCAGCCGGCTCAGCCGCGTTAGCGCCTGCTCCGGTTTTTCCTTCTCCAGCACCTCACCGATTTTTTGCCGCAATTCGAGCAAGGGCGGCATGGACAGTTGATGCAGCAGCGCCTCCTTATCTTCAAAATAAATATAAATCGCCGTATGGGAACAGCCTGCCTCCTTGGCAATTTCACGCATGGTTACGGCGTCATAACCTCTCTCGGCGAACAACCGGCCTGCAGCGGCCAGAATGTCGCGCTTGGTGTCCTCTGAACGTACCTGTTTTTTTCTGGGCATCTAGGGTTATCGTTCCTTCCGTCCAATGTTTGAAAAATAAAGTAACCAACGGTTATTTATCTCTGTATCCTAAATATAACCATTGGTTATTTAATTGTCAACAACTTTTTTTATCCTGAAATTACCAAACAATTTCATAAAAAAAACAGCCGCAAAATGCGGCCGCCATAAAAAAAGAACCCTGAGAATATTGAGAGAGTTGCCGATATGGAATTACGCAAATATGAAATATTTTGCATAACTCTATCGTTTGATTAGTAAAGGCTTATTTTAAATAAGCTTACCTTTCAATAGTGCAAAAAAAATCATAGCGCTTCTCCCTCGCCCTTGTCAAGTGCACCCCTCCGCCAAAGGATCGCCGCCTAGAAATATCTCCCTGCAAACGCAACGAATCCGCCCCGTTCCCGTATACAGATATATTGACGTCCGGCGATGAGACGACTACGATGACAACTGGATCAAAGCCGGACCGAAAACGTATGAAACTATAATTCCGTTATATGCAGGAGGGTGATGAGCTTGCATTCTTCATCCAAAGAATTGGCAGACCGCTATTGTGAACTTATGGACAGACTACCTCGCCTCATCGACTATACGGGAATTGTCCGGCAGATGAAGCTAAGCACCACCGAAGCATTTATTCTTCAATATCTGCAAAATAACGGCAGTCAGCGCGGCACGGATATCGTAAAAGTGACGGGCCTTACGACCAGCGCGATTACGCAAATTTGCGACAAGCTGGTTCATGAGGAGCTGATCGAACGCAATCGCTCCGAAACCGATCGGCGATACGTGAACATTACGATAACGGACAAGGGAACCCAGGTGCTGAGGCTGCTGTCGGACCTGAGCGCCGAACGGATCGTTGAAACGGTGGAAAACTTCACGAACGAAGAAACAAGCGATCTGCTGGATACGATCCGCCAATTGGGCGAACTGATCGAATACCAGCGGGGTCGCCGCAAGTAGCTCCGGCAAAGCCCTTCATTCGGGAAGAAACAACCGGGCCGGAACTTCCGGAAGCTTAGCGCCTGCTGCAAACCAGAATGCAAACAAAAAAAGGAACACCATTGGTTGCGGGCGGACATGCCCGGCCAATGGTGCTTTTGGGTTTTACAGGATCCGGCTGCCGAACAGGGAACCGATCAGCTCGACGGCCAGCTTCGAGGTCTGGTTGTTGCGGTCCAGCAGCGGATTGACCTCCACGAAGTCGGCCGAAGTGATCCGCCCCGATTCGCTGAGCAGCTCGAGCAGCAGATGGGCTTCGCGGTAGCTGAGCCCGCCGCGGACCGGCGTTCCCGTTCCCGGCGCCTCGATCGGGTCGACGCTGTCGACATCGAAGCTGAGATGCACGCCGTCGGTCCCCGCTCCGGCGATTTGCAGCGCTTCGTGAACGACTTTCTCGATGCCGACCCGATCGATTTCGTGCATCGTAAAACAGGTCAGGCCGCAGGAACGGATAAGCTCCTTCTCGTCCCGGTCCAAATCGCGGGCACCGATGATGACGCAGTTTTCCGCTTGGATCGAGGCGGCCCCTTCGACGATGTCCTTCAGCTTGATATGGGACAGGCCCAGCCCTACCGCTAGCGAAATGCCGTGCATGTTCCCCGACGGGCTGGTCGACTCCGTGTTCAAATCGGAATGCGCATCGACCCAAATGACGCCCATCTTGCCGTAATGGCGCGTTAATCCTGCCAGGGAGCCGATGGCAATGCTGTGGTCGCCGCCCAAAATGAGCGGGACGCGGCCGCCGGCCACCGCTTTGGAGACGGCTTCGCCAAGCAGGCCGCTAACGGCCAAAACCTCCTGGACATGCTTCATTTTGGCTCCTGCGGGGGACCGGATGCCGTCCGGCAAGCGGATGGATGAATCCGCCTGTACATCGTAACCAAGGCCGGCCAATTTTTTGGCCAGGCCGAATTTCATGATGCTGTCCGGGCCGTTTTCGCTGCCGGGCCGGCCTGCGCCGAGTCCGAACGGAACCCGGATGATCGAAATGGATGGTTGAGACATGTTGGTTCAAGCCCTCCCTTGATTGGCAAATACCTCCTCGATCCGGCTTAGCGCGAAGTCCAGCTCTTCTTCCGCAATAACCAGCGGCGGCGCCAGCCGGATGGTCGTCTCATGCGTTTCCTTGCACAGCACCCCGATCCGCGCCAGTGCTTCGCAATACGGCCTTGCCGGCACCGACAGCTGTATCCCGATCAGCAGGCCGCGGCCGCGGACCGAAACGATATCGGGATGCGGGATCGATGTAAGCTTTTTCATAAACAGGCGCCCCAGCGCCTCCGAGCGCTCCGCCAATCTCTCCTCCTCCAGCACGTCCAGCGCCGCAAGCGCCACCGCACAGGCCAGCGGATTTCCCCCAAAGGTCGAACCATGCGAGCCCGGCTCGAACACATCCATGATGTTCTCGTCAGCGGCTACCGCGGAAATCGGCATCACGCCGCCTCCGAGCGCTTTGCCTAAAACGTAAACGTCGGGCACCACGTTCTCCCAGTCGCAGGCGAAGGTTTTGCCCGTTCGCCCGAACCCTGTCTGGATCTCGTCGGCGATGAAAAGGACGTTTTCCCGGCGGCAAAGCGCATGCGCCTCGGCCAAAAAACGCTCCGGCGGTATGATGATTCCCGCTTCGCCCTGCACCGGTTCGACAAGAAACGCGGCGGTATCCGGCGTGATCGCAGCCCGGAGCGCCTCCAGGTCGCCGTAGGGAATGCTTTTGAACCCCGGCGTAAACGGGCCGAAATCCTCCTTATACGCCGCTTCCGTCGAAAAGGACGTCACGGTGATCGTCCGGCCGTGAAAGTTGCCGTCGCAGACGATGATTTCCGCGCGGTTTTCCTGCACTCCCTTCACCCGATACGCCCAGCGCCGCGCCAGTTTCAACGCCGTTTCCACCGCCTCCGCCCCGGTGTTCATCGCGAGGATTTTGCCTTTTCCGGTGAATTTCGCCAGCCTTCGCGCGAACCTCGCCAGCGCATCGCTGTGAAACGCCCTTGAGGTCAACGTTACTTTGTCCGCCTGTTCTTTGAGCGCCTGTATGATTTTGGGGTGGCGGTGGCCATGGTTCAGCGCGGAATACGCGCTCAGCATATCCAGATAACGGCGGCCCGCCGCATCCCAGACCCAGACCCCCTCCGCCTTTTCGATCACGACCGGCAGCGGAAGGTAGTTGCTTGCGCTGTATCTGTCCATCATTTGCAGTACCTGCTGCGTGGTTGCCATAGCTGCACATCCCATCATCTGATAATCTTTTCGCCTTGCTTACGTTCCTATCTTATTGGCGGAAAGCTCATTTCATGATTCGTGAATTTCGGCACGTACATTATCCGCGAAACTAACATGACCTTGTTGGACCCATGGCTTGGAAGCCGATTCAGGTGCTTTGCGGGGATCCCGGGAAATAATCGATTGTAGACAGAAAAAAAAACACCGCCCTCCCCTGCTTGCCGCAGGTAAAGGATCGGTGCTTTCAAATGACGGATATTCCGTTAGGCAACGGAATATTATTTTTTGGATTCGAGCGTTTCCAGGTACTCGGAAATCTCGGCCGGCGTTTTGGCGTATTTGCTGTGCAGGTGAGCCAGCTTTTCGCCGTTTTTGTACACGAGAAGGCTCGGAATGCCTCGCACTTCGTTTTGGCTTGTAATCTCTTCGAACTGCTCCACGTCCATGGCGTAAAACTCTTTGTCCGCGTGCTTCGCCATGATGCCAGGCAGAAATTTGTCAAGCGTCTTGCAATCCGGGCACCAATTCGCATCATATTTAATGACCGTCAGCTTGTCACGGCTGATCAATTCTTCGTACTGCTGCTGCGTTTGAATTCGTTCCATCTTCTGTATCCCCTTTACCCAGCGTCTTTAAGGCTTCATCCGAGAAGCTCCCGTCCGGGACTGTCAATGAGTTTCGTCACAGTCCGAACCGTTCTCTTATTTTAGCCTTTTATGTCCGGGTTTGCAAAAGGGCTACATCGAATGCATGTCGTGACCGGGGGACGGCCTCTCCCAACCGGAAGGGCTATGCCCAAGCCAGGCTGCCACGCACAATACGACGACCGGGAGCACGATATAGATCATCCAGAAGGAGGTCCGCACCGGCGCGGCCGAAAATGAATCTTTGGCCGCTTTTACCGCCTTGACGGCGGCGGCAGGCTGTTCCTCGCGATGCTTTCGGTCATGGATGAGATAAACGACCAGCGCCGTAACGGCAATGTACATCGCATCCATGATAAACAGCATGGCATCCCACTGTTTGATGGGGATCATTTCCCCCAGCATCGCCCCGTGAACCCCGCCCATGATGCCTCCGCCGATTCCCTCTATAATCGCAAGCAGCCCGAGCGGCCTGCCGACCATATACCCGATCAGAAAACAAAAGAGGATCGATATCCCCGTCGACATCACCAAATTTTGCGCAAACAACATGCCGAGAATGACCCCGATCGTCAAATTCGACATCAGTCCGGTCGTCATCGCCACGACGGTGCCCGTCATATTCGCCAACAGGTGGCGGTTTGCCTGAACGTACATGATGCATAACACCGTATAAATGAAGACGATCAGCATGCTCATATTTAAAAGCATACGCATGGCTCCTTTCGCCCTGATGCACAGCGGAGGCCTCCAATTAGCCCGTTTGTACAAGGCAGCCGCAGCTGTACTCCCCGCTCGTTCCGCTTTTAAGAAGCTTATTCCGCGGCCGTTATCTTTATGCTGATAACCCGTCGAAGCGCAAAAAGGAAATTCGGGCGACGAACCATGAAACGTACTTGCTTATTTCCCGATCCCGGCAACGGCGGAAGGCAAAAAAGGCCGCGGCTCAAGGCCGCCGCCCATGCATTCGCCAATACTGGCGTTTTCCTTCCTCGCGAACCGTCACGCCCAATTTGGAAAGCTCCAGGCGCAACTCCTCCGCCTCCTCTTTTTCTTCCTTGCCGATCGCTTTTTCCCGTGCCGCAAAAAGCGCGTTTATGCTTGACGAGAGGTCCGGGCATCCGGGCACCCACCTCGTGTATTCGTGATTGAACGGGTCTTGCTCCCGCCAATCGTATCCATGCCGGATAAACGCCTCGGCCAGCTTCTGCCGCTTCGTATCCGGCTTTTCCCGGTACAGCACCTGGCCGTCCGCCCCCAACAGAACCAGCTGTTTGTTGTCCAAAAAAACGGCGGTCACTTCGTCGCGCTTCAAGGTTCGCTCATGATCGCGGATACGCAGGCTGACTTCTTGATCGGAGAGGCGAATCTGCAGCGTTTCCCTCATGGCCGCCATCGAAAGCCATCCTCCGGCAAGAGCGCCAAGCGAGGCTGTCGCAAACGTCACCCAGCCTCCGTGAAGGGAAGAGATCAATTTAAGCGGGCCCTCAAAAGGGATCCACGGCAATTTTAACGCCCATTCGGCAAGCGGCGGAATAAACCACCCGACGGCTGTCCCGGCAACCGGAAATAGAGTCCAGATGATCCATTTATCCGCCTTGGTTACCCCAAGCTCCGTCCATTCCATACGGTTATTCAAATGACATTTCCCCCTTTGCGGAACGTACCGTTTACCGCTTCTTTCCAAATGTTTTCATAGTCCAGTTTAATTCCCATCATCATATAGCTCGTCATATTATCGATCGCGAGTGCGAGCAAATAGGCCCGGGACTCAACATGTTCCTGTTCGATTAAACCGAGCTTCGCCCCGTGCAGCAGCAGCTTCCGGAATCCTTCCAAAAAATCGCGCTGCATCCCGATGACGCGTTCGCCGTAATGAGCTCCGTGCCCGGCAGTAAGCATGAATTCGTGGAGCAGCCGCAAGACCGGGTAAAAGCTGCCTTCATCCTCCGGAAACATGCGAAGCCCGCCTTGGAAAAGCTTTTCCGCGAAGTTTTGTTCGTTAAAATCAGAGACGGAAAAATAAAAGTCAAACCGATAATCGCTGAATAAATAGTCAAAAACCTTTTCAACCAGCTCGTCTTTCGATGCAAAATGATAATAGATCGACGGCTTTGTGATGCCGACTTCAGCCGCAATCATGGCCAGGCTTGTTTTTTCGATGCCGTGATGCGCGAACAATCCGACGGCCGCCTCAATCAGCTGCTTCGAGGTCAGTTCCCTTTTTTTCATGATGCATCTCCCCTCCCCCCTTTTTTTAACTACCGTTAGGTAAATTTTATGCGGAAAAGGGATCCGCGTCAATCATTCCGTCTGCAGAAAAACGAAAACGATCGCCTTCGAAAAACACTATCCCCCGCAAGCGAAAAAACTTGGGCGTTTAAGGCTGACATGTTCGTGAATGCCGCACCTTCGCCGAATGTCGGGAACTAACTCACCATTTTAAGCAAAAATGGAGAAGCTCCGGATCATCCGCAGCTCCTCGATGCACGCCCGTTACGGGTAAAGCTTCTCCCCGTTTTCCAGCATGCGAATAAATTCCTCCACCTTCCTTCGGCGGGTTTCGGGTTTCTTCGCGTTGTGGATGCGGAACGCAATCGCATACTTGTTTTGCCTGTTTAACGTGTCGTAAAACGCCTTGGCCTGCGGGTGTTCGGCAAAAGCGGCTTCCAGCTCCTCCGGCACCTCGCTGCGGCTCTGCGGCTTGTAAGCCGTATCCCATCGCCCGTTCGCCTTGGCCGTTTCGATCGCCTGAAGCCCGGCCGGCTTCATCCGGCCTTCCTGCATCAGCCTTTCCGCCTTCTCCCGGTTCACCTGCGACCAGATGCTGTCTTTCCCTCTCGGCCCAAAGCGCTGAACCCAGCTTTGCGCATCCAGCGCCTCCTTCCGGCTGTCGATCCATCCGTAGCAGAGCGCGCTGTCGAGCGCTTCGGCGTAGCTGACGGTAGCAAGTCCCGCATTTTTTTTGGCGATCTGCAGCCTGACTCCCCGGGACTGAAGATGATTTTCATCAAGCCAAGCTTCCCATTCCTGCTGGTTTGCGCACAGCAGCAGCGGCCATTCCGCTTGTCCCTCCGATGCAGCCATTCGACATGCTCCTTTCTTTGCCCCATGGATTGCTGCGGCCGGGCATCGGAGCCCGGCTCGCAGCATGTTCATTTTACCGGCGCTTCAAGCTCATTTTTGGAAAACGATGCTGTAAAACGCCTCGGTCCACGGCCGCGTGTCCAGCACTTTAAAGCCGGTTTCTTCCAATATGCGCGCCATATCGGTCGATGAAACCCGATGGGCTTGCGGCGGCCCGCTTCCGGTATCGACAGCCTCCCATTCGATGCACAGCGCCCGTCCACCCGGCTTGAGCACCCGTCTGATTTCCCGAAGCCCTTGGTCAAGCGGCTCCACTTCATGCAGCACCATCGAACAGATGACGGCATCGACCTTCTGGTCATCCAGCGGGATTTGCTCGGCTTCGCCCTGAACGATTTCAATGTTGCCGTCAAATTCGCTTTCTTCCAGGCGGCTCAGCAAATAGTCCAGCATTTCGGACTGCGCGTCCAGCGCATAGACCGTGCCGCTCGTTTTTTCCGCCGCAGGAAACGTGAAGTAACCGGCGCCGGCGCCGACGTCCAAAATATCCTCGCTGCCTTTCAGCTCAAGCAGGGCAAGAAGCTGTTCAGGGGGCAGCTTTTTGCGTCGTTCGGGGTTGTCCAACCGGGAAATCAGCGTCGGGTCAAATCGTTTCTCATGCATGGTTTTTCCTCCTTGTCATATTGAAGTGACTACATTCTAGCATTTGCCATCAATTAACGGAAATTCCATCCGCACCAAAGTTCCGAGCCCCGGCCGGGATTCCACATGAATCCGCCCTTTGTGCGCGATGACGATCGCATGGGCAATGCTCATGCCGAGTCCGGCGCCGTCGGTCGTTTCATCCGTGCTGGTCCCCCGGTAGTACCGTTCGAACAAGTTGCGCTTTGTTTCTTCGTCCATGCCTTTGCCGTTGTCCTTCACCGCAATCCATGCTTGCTCGCCGTCTTTTCCGGTTCGGACGGAAATTTCCGTTCCATCGGGGTTATGCTTGACCGCGTTGGTGATGATGTTGTCCAGCATCCGCCGGAACCATTTCGGATTGGCCAGGATGGCCAATTCCTCGTCCCACTCCTCGAACGAAAACGAAGCGGTGTCGATCGTCGCGTCGTTGACGTAGCGGAGCACCGAACGGCGGACGAACTCGTTGAGCTCGATCGGCTTCAGCGGAATCTGGACCGATTTGTTTTTCAGCTGAAACGTTAAGGAGAAGTCCTGCAGCAGCTCCAGCATGAAATCGCCCTTTTCCCGGATCATCCGGCCCATTTCCTTCAGCTCGGCTTCGTTCCAGGTGAACTGTCCGCTTTCCAGCAAATGGCCGTACCCTTGGATGGTCGACAGCGGCGTCCGCAGGTCGTGGGAGATGCCGGTCATCCATTCCTCCCTCGTCTGCTCCAGCATTTTGCGTTCGCGCTGGGAGGCGTCGAGCTTGGTGGCCATCTCGTAAAACCCCGCGATGACCTCCTTGTACAGCCGGTACCGCAAACGGATTTTGCCGTTTTTGCGGAACACTTTTTTGCGTTCCTTCTCGGTCAGCGCCTCGCTGTAACGGCCTTGGCTCATGCGCTCGAACCAGCTCGCGAACAGCATCAGCGGCTGTCCGTAACGGTATCCGTGCCAGAAGGAGATGCCAAGCGTCAGCACGACCACCACCGCCCCGATGACAATAAGCACGAGGATCAGGTCGTGGAACAGCGTCTGCTTCACGAATTTGCCTTCCGGTTTGCCTTGGTGCAGCAACCACGTGTAACCGGAGGCGTCGTCGTAATAAACCGACAGATCCACCGGGTATTTGCCCGGCTCGGCTTTCATCGACACCAGCTCCAGCGGGCTGTAAGCCTGCTTCTCCTCTCCGGCTCCGGCATGGCCGACGGTTTGCAGCACTTGACCGGCCGCATTGATGACCTGCAAATAATCATTCTTCCCCGTCAGCTCCCGGTTCAGCCCGTCCACCGCGTCTTCGCGGATGCGGCCGCCGCTGCCGAATTGCCTGAACCATTGCTCCAGCCGCTGCGCGCCGACATCCTTCGTGCCCATCAGGTACAAAACCGAACGCAAACCGTCCGTCTCGCTTTCAAACAATGAGGTCACCCGGTACGGACCAAGACGCCGCGTTTCCTGGATATGCAGCAGTTCCGCCGCCCCATAGGAGGTTTTCAAGTCGTTCGGCGTATTGACGGCGTAGATCGCCTTCCCCGACTCATTAATGATTTGCAGCCAGTAGCCGCGTTCCTTCAGCAAACCTTCCCATCGTTTGTTCATTTTGACATGGCCGTTGTCAATGATCGTTTCCGTCGTCATGCCGTCGAGCGCGCTGGTGGAAAACGTCCGTTTCAAATCCTGGTTTACCAGGTAGCTGATCAGTACGAGCAGCATAACCGTTAACGTCAGGACAATCATGACCCAAAGCAGAAGAACCTGATATGTAAAATGCAGCGTCAAACGGGTGCGGATCCGCCTCATGCGTTCACCTTCATCAGCTTGTAGCCAAGGCCGCGCACCGTGACCAAATATTGGGGATCGCCGGGGTCTTCCTCGATCCGTTCGCGGATTTTGCGGATATGCACCATGACGGTGTTGTCATCCCCAAGCCCATCGATGCCCCATACTTCTTCGTACAGCTGCGATTTGGAAAACACGATGCCCGGATGCTTGCATAAAAACAGCAGCAGCTGAAAGGCCTGGGCCGGGCACGGAATTTCCTTGCCGCCGACAGTCAGCGTCCCCGCATACTCATCCAAAACGAAACGCCCGAAATCGTATCTCCCGCGGGTTTCCTCCGGAACGGCTTTCGCGGGGGCGACAGCGCTTCTGCGCAGCCTCGCCTTGACGCGGGCGGCGATCTCCAGCGGATTAAAAGGTTTGGTCACGTAGTCGTCTCCGCCCGTGGCGAAACCGGTCAGCACGTCGAGATCCGACGTCCGGGCGGTCAAATAAATGATATGCGCGTCGGACAGCCGCCGAATTTGCGGGCAAAGGTCAAATCCGGTCTGATCCGGGAGCATCACGTCAAGCAAAATAATGTCGAAGGAATGGCGGGCAGCCAATTCCAGCGCTTCCTTTCCGTTATAAGCGGCATAGATTTGGCGAAAGCCTTCCTTCCGCAGCACCATCTCGATCAGCTGAACGATTGATTTCTCGTCGTCAACGAGCAAAATTTTGGCATTGTACATCGGATAAACCACCTCAAATGCATTGTAACAGACGCTTCTTAATTCGAGCTAAACAAAAAAGGCGATGACTTTAGCGGTTGTTAAGCTTCCCTTTAGGTTCGCTTCAATCGGGGCTGGTACAGTAGTCCGTGAGGTGATAAAACATTGACGACACGCAAAAGGATTCGTTTGGTCGACGGCTTGCGGGGATTCAGCCTGCTGGGCATCCTGCTGGCCAACATGCTTATTTTTCAGTACGGAATGTTTGGAAAAGACGTCATGCATCTATTCCACGTTCCTGCAGCCGACAAGGCCGCACATAACATTCTCCAGGTACTGGTCGAAGGCAGCTTTATGCCGATTTTCGCCTTTGTATTCGGGTTCGGCATGATCAAGATGAAGGAGAGTTTAAACGCCAAAAACCGAAAGGCCGGCTGGCCGTTGGTGCGCCGCTTTGCGATGCTGATCGGGCTGGGCCTCTTGCATAGCACGTTTTTGTGGGACGGGGATATTTTGCTGTTTTACGGCGCGATCGGATTTCTGCTGCTGATTTTCATGAACCGCAAGCCGAAGACGCTGATGGTGTGGAGCATCATTTTCCTGACGGTGGCGGGGCTGATCGGACTGGCGCCCGAAGATAAAGCCGACAAGGAAATGCAGGCGATGAATCACCGGATCGAAACCTACGTGCAGTCGACGGTGACGTTGTACGCCGAGGGTTCCTATGCGGAAATCAAACATGACCGGAATACGGCCAATCCGCTCGGCGACAACGCGTTCATCCTGGTTCTGGCTTTGTTTTCCCCGCTCATAACCGCGCCGATGTTCCTGACCGGCATGTATGCGGCAAAGAAGGGGTGGTTTGCCGACCCTGACGAAAACAAAAGCATGTACCGGAAAGGCGCGCTGATTTTCATTCCGCTCGGGATCGCTATGAAAACCTTTCACCTGTTATTCCCGGCAATGATCGGTTCAGGCAGCGGGGAAATGCTTGGGGGATTTGCCCTGTCGATCGGGTACATCATGGGCTTTTCGCTGCTGTATACGAAGTTTGCGCCGTCCCCTTTGATGGAGCGGTTCGAAGCCGTCGGCAAGCTTTCCCTGACCAACTATTTGATGCAAACGGTCATCTGCACGACGCTATTTTACGGGTACGGGTTCGGCTGGTTCGGGAAACTCGGCGTGATTTTCGGCTGCGCGCTGAGTCTGGTCATTTACGGCGTGCAGCTGTTCGCCAGCGGCTGGTACATGAATCGGTTCAAATCCGGTCCGGTGGAGCGTGTGCTGAGAATGTGGACGTATTTTTCATGGGACGGAAAGGCTAAACGGAAAAAGATCGTAACGAAAACGGCGGCCGCCGAAGCCTAGCGCCTTGGGGAAGGTTTGACGGCAGGATATATTGTGTCAAAAGACGCACACGAATGAAGAGGCGGGATTATTTTTCAGGGTTCTCGCGCTGCTCCTCGCATTCAAAACACTCCAGCGTCTGATCCTCCTGCACGGTGCCGTTCAAAAAACCGTTCTCGCAATAAATCGCTTTGCCGCAGCTGCGGCAGCAGCCGATGAATTCCTGCATCGCCCGCACCTCCATTTTTTATAGAAAAAAGGTTGGAACAGCTCCATATTACCACGGGATGAAGGCAAGCAAAACGGACAGCTTCTTGGATCAAGAGGCTGCCCGTTTTTTCATCATTTTTTCTTTTGGATGATGCCTTAAAGGCTTCTTCTTCGCCCTTCGTCAACTTCTGACGCGTCCGAAAAACAGAGACACGATAAACAAAACGAGGAAAATGAAGAACAATACCTTCGCGATGCCAACCGCCGCCGATACGATGCCGAAGAATCCGAAAATCCCCGCGACAATAGCTATGATCAAAAATAGTATGGACCATCCTAACATGTGAATCACCCTTTCCTTTCTAAGTATGATGGGATACTTACTTGTAACCGCTCTGCCGCCGATTGAACCGGGAAAAGGATGATTTTTGCCGGATGCGTCCTATTCGAAGGCCGTATTTCAAGGCGTCGAGTCCGGCCACTACCCTTTGATGAAATCTTTTGGGCGTCCGTATATATCAACAGCCGAATTTCGCAATATCTTTATTGTAAACGCATTCAACTGGCTTTATCGTAATTTTATAAGGAGGGATGACGCATGAATGTCAATGCCGGGACGACCGCCCATGCAGGCGGCGGCTCCGCCGTCGGTCTGGATCAGACGGAGCTTACGCCGCAATACCGAGCGGATCTCCGTTCGCACGCTTCACGCGAGTATCAAAAGTTCGTTTGCCTGAATCCCGTAAATGACTGGTCCTTGTTGACTTGGGAGGAGGTCGGCAAACCTTACGAGGTGAAAACCGTCGCGCAGGACCGCAAGGCATGGGAACAGGAACACGGATCCGCGATGGATGCCCATACCGCCTGGACCTACTTCAACCGCTCTTTCCATGAATGGTTCATGAAAGACGTGCCCGCCGAAATCGACCGGAGCAAGCAGAATTTTTTCCAGGGCTTAAAGGCTTTCCGCATGGAGGAAATTCGCGAAGGTCTCGGAGAGGTCGTTCGCCTCCATTTATGGAACTACGTGCACCGCATTCAGGACGGCATCTGGGATCCGCGGGGCAAACGGGCGTTATTCGAGGGATTGGACGCGGCAAAACCGAAAATTTTGTTTCTTGGCGCCGCCGAAGGATACGAAGCGATGCAGCTCGCGGCGATGTATCCCGGAGCGGAGGTCGTGCTGGTCGACTATGACGAATACTGCCGCAGCACCCGTTTCGCCGAGTTTCCGGAAAGTTATCCTTTCCTAGGCGAAAATCCCCGGACCGGCGGCCCGCAAGTATATTACAAACCTGACTTCAACATAGAATACGTGGTGAGCGACATCCGGCGGCTGCCTTTCGGGAAAGAGTTTGATCTCGTGTTGTCGGTCGGGCTGCTGGAGCATTTTCCGGATGAAATGAAACCGGAGGTTGTCGATTGGCATCGCCGTTTTTTGAAGCCCGGAGGTTATGCCATATTGACGACGCCGAGAAACCAGCTGCGCTCACGCCTGTTTTACCGGATCATGGCCGACGTGATGAACCATACGTACCGCGAATTGATGACCGTGCGGCAGATGGGGCTGTACATTTATGAAAACGGCTTTGACATTTGCCGGCACGGGTATATCAAGGTGCATAACGGCGTCGTGGCAAAGGTTCGGTGAGGGGAGCCGCCATCCCTGAAGCAAAACGGGCTACCCGGTTCACCGGATAGCCCGAAATGGGATTATAGCTTTGTTTTAAACAAAAAATTGGCGTAGTCTTCTTCGCCGTCGCTGCCGTCATTCGTAATCCAATAGAAATTCGCCGAGCCTGCGGAATAATCGTATTCCGCCAATACCATAGGAATAGCGATGACGTACTCGTCATTTTCGAGCGGACTGACGTATCTGTCAGGCACGTCTTCGGGGTAACCGGAGGAAATCGTTTGAAAATAAATGATCAAACTTTGATCTTTGAAGCCAAAGCGATTTTTAATATCGTTGGAAAGATCTTTTGTTAACTTATAAAGAATATTGGGATCCTTGTCTACGGCATCCGCTAGGTTTGTCAGTTGATCATAGTCAGTTACGGTTACGGCGACTTCGATTTCATGGCCTTCCATATAGGACACCCAATAATCAGCGTCAAGGGTGATGCCGGAGCTGCTGAGAACAGGATGTTTTTCGTACAGGTAGTCTTCGATGGCCTCCTCGTTCGCGGCCGTTTTTCCCGTGTTCGCCGAAACAGGCGGCGTGGATGCTCCCTTGCTTCCGCTGGTGATGACAATCGTGTTCGAATCCGGCAGGCTGACCGTCGCGCCGGTTGATTCGCCGATAAACCGGAGCGGAACAAAAACTCTCCCGCCGATCATTTCAGGAGGGACGATCATTTTGACGGGATTTCCGTTCACGTAAGCATTTTTGTTTCCTACGGTGAGAATGATTTGATTACCGTTTTTCGAAGCGGTGATTTTTTTGCCGGCCGGATCCCAGGAATATTGAATGCCCAAACTCTTTAAAATCGAGGACATGGGAACAAGCGTCGTTCCCTGCTTGACGACCGGAGCCTGATCCAGAATGACGGGGCGACCGTCGACAATTATTTTTTTCACGGCGTCGGCATGAGCTGCTGCAGCAGTTGTCGACAACAATATTGCAATAGCGGCAGTAATGGCTGCCTTTTTCATTCATATTTCTCCCATCTAGTAAATTTGTACCAAATAAGAGGAATAATATACCTATTACAGATCTACCGTCAATAGTTTTTATGATGTAGGGCGTTACATCGACTGCCCCGCATCCACCGTGATGATTTGCCCCGTCATCGCCTCCTGCCCCAGGACGGCGCAGATCATATGGGCGATATCTTCGGGAGATGCGGTTTCCCCCAGCAAAAGGTTGCCCGCCAATTGTTCCATTTGACGCTCGCGCCCTTCCCACCATCGGGTCAGCACGGCACCGGGCGCGACGGCGTTCACCCGGATGTGCGGGGCAAGCGCCTTGGCGAGGGATCGGGTCAAACCATGCACCGCCGCCTTGGAAACCGCATAAGGAAGCGACGAGCCCGTTCCCGTGATGCCGGCGATGCTGCCGACGTTGACGATGGCTCCTTCCCCTTGCTTTTTCATATGTGGCGCAACCGCACGCGCGCAGTAAAACATGCCTTTCACGTTAATTCCAAACAATTCGTCCCACGCCTCCTCGCTGACCCCGTCGAGGTCGTCCATCGCGATATGGCGGGTTACGCTGGCATTGTTGACAAGCAGGTCTATCGTCCCCCACCGCTGCACGGCGGCTTCCGCCATTTCCTTCACCTCCCGCTCCCGGGAGACATCCGCCCGAACGGCAAACGCCTGCCCGCCCCGGCTCTGAATGATCCGCACCGTCTCCTCCGCTTCCTGTTCCGAACGCGAATAATTGACGGCCACGGCCGCGCCGCGTTCGGCCAACAAAAGGGATACCGCTCTCCCGATCCCCGTACCGCCGCCCGTAACCAATGCCGTTTTACCTTGTAAGTCCATTTGCATCCTCTCCTTTAACTTTAAAATTTTCGGTACTCATGGCTGAGAAAATTGCCAAACGGCTGAGAACCACCAAAATGGTGATCTACATGCATCATGCTTTCGGAGCAAGCTGGGCCACTCCGTTTCCAAACGACCAGTTTTCCTGCGTGTTTTCCGTCAAAATAATCATGACATCCTGCGGACGAACCCCGGCGTTCTGTTCCAGCAGCTCCGCCATCCGTGCATACAACGCTTGTTTTTTGCGCAGCGGGCGCCCTTCCTTCATCGTAATTTGCACGAACATTTGCTGATCCGATCTGGCTATGTTCATGTAACCCGTATCGTATAAAAGCTCTCCCGGCCGGTGCGGCGTGATCACCTGAAAATAATCGTCTTCCGGCACGTCGATCGTTTCGATCATGGCTTGATGGATCGAGCGGCTGATGACGGACAGTTCTTCCTTGGACTTTCCTTGATGCAAATCTATGCGTATAAACGGCATGCTACTACCGCCTCCTTTGATGTGTTTTGCCGGCAAAATCATTGTATCCGATGCATATCTATCTGTATAATTGAATTAAATGAACTCATAGTTCGAATTTTTTGAACAGATAAGGAGGCGCCATGGATCTTAAATCGGTCAAAACCTTTCACCGGATCGTAGCCCTTGGGGGCTTCAACCGTGCGGCGGAGGAACTGAATTACGCCCAGTCCACCGTGACGATGCAGATCCAAAAGCTGGAGTCCGAGCTTGGCATGCGCCTGATCGAACGCGGCAAAACCTTCGAGCTGACCGAAGCGGGCCGCCTCTTTCTGGAGCAAAGCGCGCCGATCGTGCGGGATATCGAGCAGCTGCAGGACACGATGACGGGGCTCGCCCTTGGAGAAACCGGGCATGTACGGCTTGGCGCCGTGGAGCCGATCGCCAGCTACCGGCTGCCGGACATTTTGGCCGGGTTTTTCCGCGACTATCCTCAAATCCATGTATCCGTCACGATTGCCAATTCCCCAACGTTATGCGGTCAGCTGCAGCATGGCGAGCTGGATTTGGCCGTATGCTCTCCGCCGCTGTTCGGGACGGAATTGCACTTTGAACCGGTGCTGACGGAGCGGTTTGTCGTGCTGCTCCCCGAAAGCCACCCGCTGACAAGCAAAGACGCGATCGCGATCCGGGATTTGCGCGACCACCGCCTGCTCATTACCTCGGCTGATTGCCCGTACCGCCGCAAGCTGGAGATGCTTATGCAGGAGTCCGGCGGGCATCCGCCGGATACCGTTGAGATCGGCAGCATGTCCGCCTTGAAATATTATGTGCAAAGCGGCATCGGGGCCGCGCTTGTTCCTTTATCCGTGCTATGCCCGGAGCCTGACGGAACGGTGGTTCGGCCGCTGCAGGGGGATGAGGTCGATCTGACCTGCGGCCTTGCATGCAAGGCGGCGGAGTACCCGCCGCGTCTTGCTGCAGGCAAGCTTTACGGCCAGTTAAAAGAGGGGTTGGCATGGAGCACAGCAGCCCCGGCAGTCGGCGCGCAGCCATAAAAACTAAGGAAGACTGCCGCCAGCGCAGCCTTCGACAGCAGTAGGACGACGTGCCATCGTCGTATTTTCACGGAAGACGGAGCGCGTTTCGCCGAAAATTTATGCGAGGCAATGATGCTTGGATGGTTATGAGTAGAGGGATTATACGCTTGCAAAAAAGCCCAGGGCGCAGGCCCTGGACTTTTTACTAATCTTTTTATTAATCCTTCTACTAATCTTTTTATTAATCTTTTTATTAATCCTTCTACTAATCTTTTTATTAATCTTTTTATTAATCCGTATCGCTTTTCTTGATGTCTTGCTCTTCCCCTAGTTCAGCTGAACTTCGACCGGATCGGAATTGATGCGGCTGCCGACCGCGCGGATCACGAACTGGTATTTTTCCGATGCTTTGATGGTTCCTGCCGTAAAGCTGTATTCGTTTTTGCCCGCTTCGGCTTTCACGTACGCATTCCAATACGGCTTGATTTTGCCGTTTTTCTCGTAAATGCGGAAGCCTCGCACGGGCTCGCCGCTTGAAGACGGCGCTTTCCACGAGATGACGGCTTTGCCGCCGCTATTTTGCACCGCCGCGTTTTCGACTTTAGCCGGCTTCGTATCCGTACGTTTGATGCCGTACTGATCGTACAGCTTAACGCCGTTGTCGCCCGATTTTTCGTCTTTTTTGGCAGCTGTGTAAGCTTTGATTTTCAAGACGTCGCCGGAAACCGAAACGTCGGTGAACATCTTCTTGTTCGGCTGGGCGTCGATCGCCGCAAAATAATCGTTATACCCCGGATATTTCGTATAGAACTTATCCCCCAGCGCATTGGACATCAGATACACCGTTCCTTTCGGGTTGACGGCATTGCCCTCCGCATCGTACGTTATTTGGCTGGTCGGGACCACCTTGTCATCGAGCATTTGGTACGATCTCATGTACATATGGTCATGCGCTTCAAACACCATGTCGATGCCCATTTCGTCAAAGGCGGGCACAAGCACCTTTTTATAAAACTGGACCCGGTCGTCCTCCCACTCCCCGGCGTTGTCGCCCGCTGAGTAAGGACCTTTGTGGAAGGCGACGAACTTCCATTTGGCGTTGCTTTTCGCGACGATGTATTTCATCCATTCGACCTGGTCGGCAAACTGCGGGTCCTGCTGCTT
Source organism: Paenibacillus sp. USDA918EY (assembly GCF_009870825.1). Taxonomy (GTDB): domain Bacteria; phylum Bacillota; class Bacilli; order Paenibacillales; family Paenibacillaceae; genus Paenibacillus_AQ; species Paenibacillus_AQ albilobatus. The sequence goes on from NZ_WTWY01000016.1 coordinate 78,293, forward strand.
TATGTCTTTGCCGCCCTTGGCAAGCTCCCCGGCATATTGCGAGTTGAAGACAAGGAACAGCGCATCGCCGTACTCAAAGGAGTACACCGAACCGTCATGCGTATTGGCGACGACCTGCTTCGGCAGGTTGAAATGATGGTAAAAGTTCGAGTTCGGCGTCGTCTCGTCGCCGTCATAATCCTGCACTTCATGGCCGCCAAGCACCGGGACGATCGGCACATTCAGCAGCTGGTCCTGCGCAACCCCCAGCATCCACTGCCACTGCTCTTCGAGGTCGCCGTTATCGACCAGGTCCCCCGCATTGATGAGGAATTTAGGATCTCCGATCGTTTGAACGGCTTTTTTGAACGTATCCGCCCAAGGTTCAAAGTCCGTTTTGCTGGAAGCCTGCGAGTCGGAACCGGCGATGAAATGGAACGGCTGAGCGCCCGCCGCGTCCGTCGTGAAGCCGCCCACCGCGCTCCAGCTGTCCGCGGCCCCGCTGCCGACGCGGTATTTGTACGCCGTCCCCGGCGATAATCCGCTCGCCGTTGCTTTATGGCTGTAAAATTTCTTTTTCTTGTTCGATGTACGGTCCGATTTGGTGACGTACGTTTGGATCTCCTCGGTTGTCCCTTGGAACGTCAAGGCTTCCTGCTCCGGAAAACCGCCTCCCGCGGCCTTCGAAGCTTCCACCACCTGAACGACGGAGGGGGAAGCCGCGTCGGTGTACCAAGCAAAGGACCGGGTTGTTTTCGTATCCCCGTTTAAGGTCATATTGATCAGCTTCGGCACGGAAGGCGTGCCTTGCGTACTTTGAACCGTAAAACTCCAGGATGTATCCTGGGACAGCGGAATCTGGTCATCCCTGCCCTTGACCAATTCCTTCGGCACTTTGACCGTGTAGGTTTGCCCGTTGGCAAAGGCCGGATGTTTGATATTCAGCGTCCCGCCGTTTACGACTTCGACGGTTACGGACCCGAGCGGATGATTGTTTTTGTCCACGATGCTCGCACCGCTGCTTGCATTCAGCGAGATGGGTTTGTTAAACGTTACCGTGACCGGGGCCGAAGGAAGCACGCCGCTTTCGCCCGGTTTCGGCGATTGGGACAGAACCGTCGTCGGCGTCTCTCCCGGTTCGTTTCCGATCGGCTGACCCGTTACCCGAATGTCCTTGATCAGGCTGGAGCCCGTGCTGCCGATGCCCTGGCCGCCCTTTGTGTTCGTGTTCGAACTGACGATCCAGCGGATATACAGCGTATCCTGATTATCCGCGTTTGCCGGCAAGGCCGCTTCCGACAGCTTGCAGGCATCGTTCGGGCAGTTAAAGCTGGACAGCGACATCTTCAGCGAAACGCCCGGTACGTCCGTCCAGTTCTGGTTGTCGCTGCTGATCTGCACCTTAAAGTCGCGCGGTCCCGTACCCGTCGACGTTTGCTGCGAAGACAGCGCGATTTGTTCGTAGCCTTTGGTCGAGAGGCTGGCAAGCCAATATTTTTTTCCGCTGCCGTTATCCCATCCCTGATAGCTGATCGAATGCTGACCGCTGTCGTAATCCTCGAAATAACCGCCGACGTTGCGGAAGCTTGAAGACGACTGATTCACGCCGCCCGTTGCCGGAAACACGCCTCCGGTCCCGGAATTCGCAAATACCCACTCCGCCAGCGGAACCGTCCCCGCTTTGCTGTCGGCATGCGATGTTCCCTGAACGGGCAAAACCAGCAAAACCGCCGCAAGAAGCAGGCACCAAAACTTTTGATAACTTTTCCGAGATAACGTACCCATGCACATCCCCTTTCCATATCCACCACTAAAATTAAAACGCTTTAACTTTTGTGCATCATCATGCGGAAGACAGCCGGCCGGCCATTCCCTGATAAATATACGGGCGGGAGAAGGCAAACAGAACTCCAAAAATGAAATGCTCCTGAAATGCGGGTTTCAGGGCGTCAAAAAACAAATTCCATAATGCCTTCGATTCCCCCGGCATCCCTTCGGCTAACGCCAGTATATGAATCTTTTGTCAACGCAGGATCATACCAATGTAAAATCATAGGAAAAAATATCTAAATTTTGTATAGATATTCTATTAAACCGGTGGTAGAATCTTCTTAATATTTTTCCGACTATTTTGGGGGGGTTATTTAAAAAACATGGAAAGGAGGATCATTTAAGAGATTTGGACAGCCATCCCCCTTAAATAGCGAGAGAATAGCATGCTTGATTTTATCTATCCATGGAGGGATTTGTTTGAAGAAAGGCTTATTTTCCCGAAAGCTTCCCATCATCACCCTGGCTCTCGGAATGACCGTTGGCGCCGTTCCCGGAGTCTCTCTTGCCTCATCCTCTTCAAGCTTCAAGATTTCGAATCAAGACCTGCAATCCGTCCTTGAATCGTCGCAACCGGCCTACATATCGCCGCAAATCAATACCCAGTCTTCCAAAAAAGTCCGGGTCATCGTGCAGCTTAGCGGACAACCGGCCGCCGTCGGCAAATACGCGACCAGACAAGGCATCAGTTCTCTCGCAAAATCGGCTTCGGAAGCGGCCGTTCAAAGCCAGCAGGACCAGTTCCTGGACGAGGTTTCCGATCAAGGGATCGACATGAAAATCAATTACCAATACGACACGGTCCTGAACGGATTTGAAGTCAGCGTGCCGGCCAACGAAATTCCCGAACTGGCGAAAATCCCCGGCGTAAAATCCATCCAGGAAAACAGCATCTGGTATCCGATTCCGATTGAAGAATCGTCGGCCAATAGCGACGTCCGCTACGACATCAACCCATTGAAACAAATCGGCGCCACGGAAGCGTGGGCGGAAGGTTATACCGGCAAAGGGCTGAAGATCGGCGTGATCGATACCGGCGTGGACTATACCCACCCCGATATCGCGCCGGTGTACAAAGGCGGCTACGACTCCTTCTATCAGGATGACGACCCTTACGAAGAGGTTCCGCTTACCGTCGACGAGGACGTTCAGTACCATACCGGTTATGCGGGAACCTATCACGGAACGCACGTGGCCGGAACCATTATCGGGCAATACGCGAACCAAACAAGCGACGTCGCCCAAAAAGGGGTCGCATACGGCGCCGAGCTGTACGCCTATAAGGTGCTCGGACGAAACATAGACGACCCAAGCAAATCTTCAGGCAGTTCGGCTCAGGTCATCGACGGCATTGAACGCGCCGTAAAAGACGGCATGGACGTCATCAACCTGTCGCTCGGCTCCGATTCCGAGAAAGACGTCAACTCGCCGGATGCCATCGCCATCAACAATGCCGTTCTGTCCGGCGTCGTTGCCGTCATCGCCAACGGCAACGCAGGCCCGGGCTACTTCACGATGGGCTCGCCCGCCACTTCGCAGCTTGGCATCGCCGTTGGCGCCGTCACGAGCGAAAGCAAGCATTACGAAGGAAAAGTGAAGCCAAGCCTTGCCGATTCCGTAACAAGCGTTACCAGCGTCACCTATTCAACCTACGGCGATCTTCAGATGATGGGCTGGGAAACCGCTCATGAAAACTTCGCCGATATTATTGGCCAAGGCGCCCAGGACGTCGTCTACGTTGGTCTCGGCGATGAAAACGATTATGTCGGACTCGATGTCACGAACAAAGTCGTCCTCGCTTCAAGAGGGAATCTCGCCTTCGTCGATAAAATCACGAACGCCAAAAAACACGGCGCAAAAGCCATCGTTATATTTAACGGCATTAACAAAGGAACTGCCGCCGACTTAAGTGAAAGCATACCGGGACGGAACGGCTTTGCCGACGTATCCGTCGGCGACAGCTTTGACTTTATCCCGGCGTTTGATATGAAAGGCTCCGAAGGCCGTGCCTTGGCGAGAGCTCTGCTGGAAAATCCGGGCTTCAAGCTTCAATTTGAATTCAATCCGGACTTTCCTGTCAAAGCCATTCCGGGCGACGAATTAGCCGATTTCACCTCTTGGGGGCCGAACGCGGACAACAAGTTGAGCATCAAGCCGGATATTATGGCACCCGGAGTGAATATCCTGTCCACCTGGCCGGCTTACGGCAAAGGAAAACCGGATGTTTCCTACGACAAAGCCTATAACCGTATCAGCGGCACAAGCATGGCGACGCCGCATGTAGCAGGTTTGGCCCTGTTAATCAAGGAAGCACATCCATCCTGGAATCCGTTCGATATTCGCGCCGCATTGGCGAACACCGCCGATATCCTGCCTGATTATGACGTTTATCAGCAAGGCGCGGGACGGGTGAACGTCATCAACGCGATTCATACGAACGCCCTGCTTCAAGCGGTAGAGCCGATCACGATTCTCGACAAAAACTATAATCCGAAAAACGTCATCAACTACAACTCTTCGGCAAGCTTTGGCGTCGTCGCTCCGGGTTCGCCGGATCAGGTAAAAAGCCTGCAGCTGAAAAACACGGGCGGTCAGGCATTGACATTTACTGCTTCCGTTGAGTTGGATGATCCGAATGCCGGCATCACGGCTACCCTTGACCGCAACGAGGTAACTGCTGCCGCCAACAGCACCACACCGTTCCAGCTCACCTTGAACGTCGGTTCGTCTGCGGCACCAAACCATTCTTATGAAGGACGGATCGTACTTTCCAGTCCGGGGCAACCCGAGCTGCATTTGCCGTTTGTGGTTTATGTAGGCTCCGAGCAGCCGGCGAATACTTTCGGCGTTCAAGAGCTGAATGTGACGAACTCGATCATTTATCCGAACCGTCCGTCGCAAGCTTCAACGGATTTGTCTTTCCGTTTGACCGCTGCGGACACGAACTATTATGAAATCGACATCGTCAATCTGGATGACGAAACCATCGGGTTCCTGGATATCCAATCCACCGATGACGCCAATGCGTATTTCAAACCGCAAACCTACGCATTGAAAAATATTACGAACGCCTACCATCCGTACGACGCTAACGGCGTTCCCGTGCTCGACAAAAACAATGAACCCGTCACGTCGTACCTGAAAGACGGAATCTATAAAATCAATGTCGTCGCAGCAAAATTGACGGCTACCGGCGAAGTCGCCAAAAGACCTAACGGTTCGAGCATCATTTATTCCGGCGTCACGTCTTTCCGCGTGGATAGCTCCGTTGAGAACAATAATGGCGGCGGATCCGGCGGCGGATCGTCAAGTTCGCCATCTGCACCTTCTTCACCTTCGACATCTCAGCCGACCGTCAGCGGTTCGGTGAATGCCGTCGTTGAACAAGGTCAAAAGCAAGTCAGCGTCACTCCTAAAACCAAATCGGAAAACGGCGTAACGACGGCCACGGTAACCGACAGCGATCTGAAATCGGCCATCGCTTCGGCGGCAAACGGCGCTTCCGCGATCATCATTAACGTATCCGGAACCAACGCCGCGACGATTACGTTGACTGCCGACCAAGTGAAGCAATTGGGCGCTCTTCCGTCCGGCAGCACCGTTATCGTGAGCGCATCCGGATCAGCCGTTTCGATCCCTGTATCCGTATTGGGCAAAGCTCCTGCAGGGTCCGGTTTCGATCTCGCCATCAAGCCGGGGGATGATCAAAAATCCAAGTTTGAAGCCGTATTCCCGGGCGCCAAAGTTCTCGGCTCTCCTGTTTCATTCGAAGCTTTCTGGGTAGCAGGAACCGTTCGCGCAGCGGTTGAGGTATCCGATAAAACGTTTATCAAAAGATCGTTTACCGTTCCGGGCAATATCGAACCGAATACCGCCGGCGTATTGTTCGAAGAAGGCGGCAAGATTACGCCGGTGGCATCCGTATTCAAAGCCCAAAAAGACGGTTCAACGATCGTCACCGTCAGCCGTCCCGGCTTCTCGACCTACGCGGCGGTAAGCCGTACGGTGAAATTCAACGATATCGCCGCTTCGCCAGTGGCATCCGATATTACGGCACTCGCCAATAAGTGGATCATCGACGGAAAATCCGAGGGCGTTTTCGCTCCGAAGGGCAATCTGACCCGCGCCGAGTTTACGGCCCTGCTCGTACGTTCGCTCGGTCTTCGGTCCAATGCCGCCTCCGGCTTCTCGGACGTATTAACATCCGACTGGTATGCAAGCGATGTTGCTGCAGCTTATCAAGCAGGATTGATCCAAGGTATCGGCAATAACAAATTCGCTCCAGGCGCCAACGTTACCCGCCAAGAAATGGCCGTCATTTTGGACAGAGCCTTGAAGCTGACCGGCGTGGAAGCGAAAGCATCGAATCCATCCTTTAACGCGTACGGCGACGATGCAAAAGTTGCTCCTTACGCCAAGGATGCCGTGAAGTCGCTCACCGCGGCGGGAATCGTAAGCGGCGAAGCCGGCAACTTCAATCCGACGGCCGCCACGACGCGCGAAACCGTTGCCGCCGCACTGCATCAGCTGCTGATTAAGACCAATCTGATCGATTAAGAAATACGTCTCATCATAACAACACCCCCACGTCGAAGGCCCGGGCAGTCGCAAAACTGCCTGGCCCTGACTATGGGGGTGTTTTTTTCTGTCAATCGCCGCTCCAATCGCTGCGCAGCGTGAACAGCTCCTTGAGCGCTTCGGTCGACAGCTCGGTAATCCAGCCTTCCGTGCTGGAAATCACGTTGTCGCTAAGCTGCTGTTTGCTTTCAAGCATTTCATCGATACGTTCCTCGAGCGTGCCGATGGAGATAAACTTGTGCACCTGCACGTCTTTCGTTTGCCCCATCCGATAGGCGCGGTCCGTCGCCTGATTTTCCACGGCGGGATTCCACCAGCGGTCGAAGTGAAAAACGTGATTCGCCGCGGTCAGGTTCAGCCCGACGCCCCCTGCCTTGATGGACAACACGAACACATTCGGCTGCTCCTCGGGAGATAGCGTACGGGATTGGAATTGCTCGATCATCCGGTCGCGGGCCGTCTTGGACGTGCCTCCGTGCAGGTAAAGCACCGGTTCCTGAAGCTCTTGGCCCAGAACGCGCTGCAGCATCTCGCCCATCCCGATATATTGGGTGAAAATCAGGCAGCGCTCCCCTTCTTCACGGAGCTCCTTCACCATTTCCAGCAGCCGTTCGAGTTTCGCCGAACGCTGAACCAGCATTTGCGTATCGATGGAGTCTCCGGTTCCTTCGGCCGGCTCCCAGGCTTCTCCCGTCAGCAGCAGCGGATGATCGCAAACCCGCTTCAGCTGGGTTAATGCGGAAAGAATCGCTCCTTTCCTTGCCATGCCCTCCAGCTTCTGCACCCGGTTCATCAGGTCGTTGACGGTTTGGTCGTACAGGGCCCCCTGCTCGCCGGTCAGGTGAATGTAAGTTTTCATCTCGTTTTTGTCCGGCAGCGCAAGCTGGATCGCCGGATCCTTCTTTTTGCGCCGCAGCATAAACGGCTTGACCAGCTTCTGTAGTTGGCCGGTCCGCTGCTCGTCCCGTTCCTTTTCGATCGGCTGGATGAATCGCGTGTTAAAAGCCTTCAGGCTGCCCAAATATCCCGGATTCATAAAATCGTACAGCGACCATAACTCGGACAGGCGATTTTCGATCGGCGTGCCCGTGAGCGCGATCCGATGCCGCGCGGGAAAGCTGCGAACGGCCGTGGACTGCTTGGTTTGCGCGTTTTTGATGTTTTGGGCCTCGTCGAGGCAGAGCGACTCCCACGTCATTCCCTGCAGCAGCTCCTGATCCAGCGTCGCCGTTGCGTAAGAGGTCAACACGACATCCGCCTGCCGTACAGCCTCCAAAAAGCCGCGCTCGTCCAAACGCCGGCTCCCGTAATGCAGCATGACCCGCAAGGAAGGGGCGAACCGTCCGATTTCCTTTTGCCAATTGCCCAGAACCGACGTAGGGCAGATGAGCAGCGACGGCATTTTGTGCTGCGGATCCTCGGCGTTTTCCTGCAAATGCAGCAGATACGTAATAAACTGCACCGTTTTCCCGAGTCCCATATCGTCCGCAAGACAAGCGCCCAAACCGAACCTCCGCAAAAAGGCGAGCCACGAAAACCCTTCGAATTGATACGAACGCAGCTCGGCCTTCAGCCCTGCGGGAACCGGAAACTTCGGCCACCCGGACTGCTGCCCGAGCTGACCGAACAGCTGAGCAAGATGGTCGTTCAGCTCGACTTCAAGCTCGACGCGGGACGAAACCTCCGTCTCCTCCGAATCCGGCGACTCCCCTTCCGGTCCGCCACGCTTTTCGTCCCGCTTCTGAAGATGCAGCTGAAGCACGTCCTGCAAAGACATGCCCTGCCTGCGGTCGATTCCCTGCATCATTTGGCCGATCTGATTGACCAGGGCGGGGTCGAGCATGATCCATTCTCCCCTGAACCGGACGAGCCGTTCGTTGCGGGCGACCAGTTCCTGGAACTCGCCTTCGGTCAGCTGGGTTTCGCCGATCGCGACCCGCCAGTCGAATTGAATGATCGAACCCAGGCCAAACATGGAGCTGCCGCCTTGAGCTGCCTCTTCCCCTTCGCCGGAACGGACTTTGGCGCGCAGCTTCGGTTTCTTGCGTCGGGCGGCTTCCCACCAGGCAGGCAGCAGCACCTGCCAGCCTGTTTCCAGCAGGCGGCGGCTGTCGACGGTCAAAAACCGCCACGCCGCCGCATCGGATAACGGTCCCGCAAACAAATCGTCCTGCCCGCCATGCGCCATGCCGGGGAGGCTGGCGCGCAAATGCTGCGCCCAGCCTGCGGCGCGCTCCCGAACATGCCCCGACCAAGCTTGCGGCCATTCGCCGGCTATATCGCCATCCACGCCCAAGCGGACCGGAACAAGCACGGACGGATCCCGCTTATCCTGCAGCACGAGCCGAAGCCGCCACACCGGATGGTCCTCATCCGGCTCCAGCAGCTGGAGCAGCGGACGGAACGGGGCCGTGTCCGCCTTCCAGCCGATCGAAACAAGCCATGTTTCCTCGTCAAGCCCGGCCATCGCGCCGTTTTTCGCGAACAGCATCGGATATTCCCGCCGTAAATCGGCAGCAGCTTCTTCCGTCCCAAAGTGATGCTGGAACACGGCGGATGAAAATGCGGCCCTCAGTCCCTCGGCAAACTCCGCGTCGGCATGGGCAAGTTCTTGGCGGGTTTGCATTCCCAAATAGGCGTCATCCCAGGTCCACTGCAGCCTTCCTGCCTGAACTGCGGCAAGGCTCGGATTAAAACGCCGTTCCCGCACGCTTTTGTAAAGCGGCGAAGCGAGCCGGATGAGCGCCTCCGCTTGCTCGTCCCATTCCCAGGCGACATGCTTCAGCAGCTTTAGATCCCCGAAAAAAGGGAGGACCTCCTCGGCAGGCAAAACGACAAGCTCCGCCTCCTGCACCTTCCGGATTTCCAGCTCCGTGCCGTAAAAAGAGGGTTCGTGCCATGCAAACAATCGCTGCTTCAATTGAAGCCCGGGCACGTACCGGTGCGTTTGATTCGTTCCAAAGACCAGCGCATCCCCGTGAGCGGTCAACCGCAGATGGACGGTGATGGTTTCCGTATACGTCGTATAAGAGCTCATGATATCAGCTTTCCTTTCCGAAGCTCCTCCTGCAATGCCCGCAGCCGGCCGTTGCGGCTGACGAAGGTTTCCAGGAATTGTTCCCACCGCTCTTCCCGCTTCATTTTTTTGTACAATTTGGCCAAGCGCTTCAGCAGCTTCACCGCCGCTTTGTAGCCCGACCTGTTTTTGAGCAAAAGATGCCGCTCTACCGCTTGATGGTAAAAAGGAAGCAGCAGTTCGGGCGACTCCTTTTCAAGCGGCTGCAGAACGCTGACGCGGAGCGCAAGCGGCTCCGTTCCGGCGCTCAGCTGCATATCCATCCACTGCTGCCATTTTCCGTAGTCCAGCAGCGCTTCCTCGTACATCTCCAAAGAATAGGGGAGCATCCCGGAAAGCGCCTCCCACATCCGCTCCTCCGATTCCGGGTGATGCCGGACGGCCATTCTCCAATGATCCATATAAACGTCCGCCTGGTCTTTCCTAGGACCGCTGAGGAGCGGCCCGATAAAAACAAGCCATTCCACCAAACGCGGCCATTCTTCCGCAGCGGCGGTCTCCTCCGCAAACGAAAACAAAAAGCCGGGCGGAACAATAAACCCCTTGCTTGCGTCACGCAGCCACGTCCATGCCTGCCGGTCTTCGCCCATAAAAAAATAAGTTCGGCTGTGCGCCAGCATCCAGGAAAGACGGGATAAACCGTCGCCCAAATCCTCTTCGGCCGTTTTCAGCTTTTCGATCTCTTCCTTAAACATCCGGTCGTCTTCGAGATTCGGGCGCAGCCACCTGCGCCATAGCCGGTCGTATGCCTCGAACAAATAATTGAAGTTTTTGGATTCCGTCAGCATCTGTCTCCGCAAATAGGTCAGCGTTTTCGTTACCCGCGGCCACAGCTCCGGTTCGGCAGCCAGCCCGATGCCCCCGTCGAGGATCTCCTTGATCGCTTTCAGCATGTCATCCGCGGCGACCTGGACGTGATACCCTAAATAGGTGCCCGTTTGAAGCAGAGGATGCGCCGGCTTCACCAGCTTGATAAGCATGAACAAATGCGCGTGAAGATCATACAGCTGCTCCATTCCCGGTGAAAGCCGGGGTTTGACCGCCTCGATGGCGGCGATCGCTTTGCGGGCGTATTGGGCGTTCGGACTGCCGAATTCGAGCGGAGCGACGCAGGTTTTAAATAACGCATGCCATTCGGCGATGCTCGCGTTCGGAATTTGCAGCGCTTTTTCCCTAAGCGCGGATCCGGCATCAAACTCTCCCGTTTGCGCCGGGACTTCGTTCTCTTCAAGCGCAACATGATGCGGTGTCCGGAATTTCAGCATGGCATGGGCATTGACGATCGCATGAACGGAACGCCCCTGCATGCTCGCGTATTCCAGCAGAACCGCGACGATATGCTTGCACCCGCTTCCCTCCGGACAAGCGCAGCGGCTTGCGGAGATTTCGCCCGTTTCAAGGAACACCTCCTGAGGTTCGGCCCCTCCGACAAAGGCCTGCAATCCCCCTGCTCCGTCTGCCTTGACTTCTCGGACGAAACCCTGCTTATAAAATTGAAAGCCCCGTTTTATCGTGACGTCGCTAAAATGCTCGCCGACATCTGCGATAAGCTTTTGCCATTCCATATCGGTTATCGTGTGATTCGTCTTCATTTGAACAATCGTCTCCTAGCGGAGTTTAGTAGATGTGCATTTACTCTATCATATCTGATTTTGGCTTGAAACATAAACCGCAGCCAATGCTTCCCCCCGCAAAAAAAGAACCCCTTTCATGCCTTTTAAAGGCGGGGTTCTCTAACAGAATTGAAAAATACCGCACCTGTCCGGTGCCGCGAAGCCGCATTCCCTCACAGGCTGTTCGCGAATCTCCAAACTCTTGCTTAAGAATCGACCTTTAAGCAAGTCAGCGGCGCATCTGCCATCCTACAGCGAATGCTGCAAAAACCATGCATAAAGCTCCGGATTTTGGTAAGCCTCCGTCCAGGAATCATGGTTCGCTTCCGGATAAACGGTCAGCTTCGCGCTGCCGCCGGCATCCTGAACCGCCTTGACCATCTTTTCCGATTCCGACAACGGCACAACATCGTCTTTTGCCCCATGGAACGCCCAAATCGGCGTGCGGGTGAGCTGAAACGCATCCATCCAGCTTCCGCCGCCGCAGATCGGTGCCGCTGCCGCAAAACGTTCCGGAAGATCCGCAGCCAATAGCCAGGTGCCGTAACCGCCCATGCTTAATCCCGTTATATATACGCGGGAAGCGTCGGCGTTATAGGCAGCCATCACTTCATCCAATACGGCGATGACGGCATCCTTTTCTCTCGCCCAATCGGACTCCTCCGGACATTGAGGGGATATGCAGATAAACGGGAAGGACGGGTCCCGGTCCGCAATGAGAGGGATGCCGTGGATTTTCACCAGCTCGATGGCGCTGCCGCGCTCCCCGGAACCATGGAGAAACAGAATGACCGGCCATTTTTTATCGGCGCTCGGATCGTACTCCTCCGGTATGTGCAGCAAATAATTCAAAGACACGCTCTTTTTGATTTCTTTTTCCATTTTACAGGCTTGTTGACTCATTGGGGTTCCCCACCTTCGTTCGATGATTCAGACGGGCTCCCCGTCTTGGAAAACCCAATCTTTACTTTCACTATTACGCCAATCGCCGCCGATCTCCTTCTTAGAAAATCAGCCTTTTGCCGAATACGGCACGGAGAAAGGCTCCGGCAGCATCTAATTTATGCATCCGCATCGCCTCCCCATAACCCGCAAACTTAAAAAAGACCCTCGATTCCGAGGGTCCATTTACACATCTTATCTCAACTTAAATACGCGGACTTCCTTCTCCAGATCATCCGCCATGCCTCGCAGCAACGCCGCCGAACCCGCGATTTCCTGCATCGAGGCCATTTGCTCTTCGGACGAAGCGGCCACGCTCTGTGTATGTCCGGAAGCGTTTTTGCCGATCCGGGCCAGCTCCTCAAGCGATGCGGCGACCTGCTCGCTGCCTGCGGACATTTGCTGGGCGGAGGCGGATACCTCATGCACCTGCTCGTTGACGTTTTGCAGGGAAACGACGATTTCCTCAAACGCCTCTCCCGCTTTTTGAACCGACTCCGATCCCTGCTCCACTTGATCTATACTCGTATTCATGGCAGCGGAAGCGCGGCTGATATACGAAGTAATTTCATTCAGCATGCCCGAAATCTGCTCGGAAGACGAACCCGACAGTTCGGCCAGCTTCCGGACTTCCTGGGCGACAACCGCAAAACCTTTGCCATGCTCCCCGACTCTGGCCGCCTCGATCGAAGCGTTCAACGCAAGCAGGTTCGTTTGGCCCGCGATATTCGAAATGATCGACACGATTTCTTCGATTTCGAGCGAGCGCTGTTCCAATTCCTTCAAAATGTTCATCGTATCCGCCACGGATGTTTTGATGCCGGCCATTTCGTCGACCGACTGGCGCACGACGCGATTTCCGGCCTCCGCATTTTGAGCAACCTCCTGCGCATGCTCGGACAGGCGCGAGGAATATTCCGCAATGCGCTGAATGCCGACCGACATCTCCTCCATCGCGATCTGGCTTTCCAGCGCGGACTGCATTTGCGTTTCCGAGCCCTGGGCGACCTCTTGAACCGCGCGGGTGATTTCCTCCGTCGCTTGCGAGGTTTGATCCGCGCTTGCGGACAGCGCTTTCGAAGACTGGGAGACCTTTTCGGACGTTTGCTGCACGTTTTCGATCAGGTGACGGATATTTCCGATCATCGTATTGAAGCTGGCCGCCAGCACCCCCACCTCGTCTTTGCTTTTGACGTTCGCCGAAACGGTCAAATCGCCTTCCGCCACCTGAATGCTTAGCTTGGACAGCTGACTGATCGGGCGAAGGATCGCCCTTACCATAAAGATGACGATTACGATAAACAAAATCGCGAGCCCCGTTCCGATCAACGTCGTTTCGATGGTCCGGTCGCGTTCCATTTTGGCAATGACGGAATAATTAAAATCGACGCCGAAAATGGCCACTCTTTTCCCGCTGATGTCTTTGACCTCGCCGATGATGCTGATCCATTTTCCGAAATCGTCGCTGTAAACCTTCGAAACCGCGTAGCCTTGTTTGTTCATTTCCTCAATGGCGTTCTTGAACGCCCCTTTGGCTTCATAGACGGTTCCCGGCCGAAGCCCTTTTTGGTACAATTCGGTGTTTGCCAGAATAAGCGTCAGTTTGCTGCTGTCTCCGTTATCTTGCACATCCGGCATATAAACGTAGCTGTTCGACACTTTTGCGTTGCCTTTCATGCTGTCCAGCTGCTTCTGAACGAGCAGGATTTGTTCGTCCTTCATCAGCTCATCGGTACCAAGAAGCGTTTTGGCTTTTTCGATGTACGGAATTTCAGAGGCTATGACGTTTTGCAGCGTCCACACCATATTGTTGAGCCCTTCCATCTGTTCGTTCTTGATCCGAAGATTGTTTAACGTGGACAGAACGCTTTCCATGAGAAAAAATAGCACCGACAAGACAATGATCGATTTCAACACGAGACTGCTTCTTCTTTTCATATACACAACCCCACCTAGTTCTTTGAAGTTCATTGCCGTTATACCAGGGCGCGCTTTCTGTTCTTTTATGTCTATACAAAATCGCGTCGTCTGAGCAACCAGCACTGTGATGAATGTTATATCGTCATTTTGGTGGGGAGATATGAAGGGCAATTTTTCCCAATAAGGGCGAACGGGGCTTCTTTTTCAAAAAAATTTTTTTTTCGCCTCGGCCAAGTGCTATTACGTAGCGGAAGGATAAGATCTTGGACTGTTAAAACGAAACACCTTCGCCCTGTCGTAATGCGGCAGCAGCTCATCCGTTTCTTCATAACCGTCGGCCGTATATTTGCTCAGCGTTTTTCTCCAAAAATGTTGGGTGCTCACATTTCTTTCCCCTTCGGTCGTAAACAGCATCCATTTGCCGGGAAACCGATTGAAAATATCCATTGCCGCCTTTGCACCCGCCTGTTTATGGCGAAAAGGCCTTAGAATAAAAAACTCGTTCAGCATATATTCGCTGTCGTCCACCAAATAAGGCGGAGTAGCGACCAGTCCGAACCCGGCCGGCACACCGTCCGCGCGGATCAGAAATGGGTACAACACGTTTTCCTTTTGCCACCAGATCTCAAACAGCGCTTGCTGCGCCTGCAGCGTGTCATAATCGTCGGTATCTTCAAAAACGCCGTGCGCATTCGGCAGCACATTCCGGATTTCGGCCAAATCATGCAGATAAAGCGGATACATGTTAAAAATGATCCTTTTATCCTCCGGAGCGCATAACTCCACTGTAATGTTCATCTTCGTCCCTCCTTTGAAGTTGATTATAGGTGGCGGAGCCGGAAAAAAATATGGCGCGTTTGCTGCCAAAACGTTTTCTGCACAAAATAACCCCACAAAGTGGAGTCTATGCTTTTGATGTTTATTCCAAATACTTTGCGGGGACCCCAAAAAAACTTATAAATTCTAATATCATAAAAAACCGCAGATGGACTCTGCGGGTTTCGCGTTTATTTTTTGGAATATACGATTTTTTTCACCGTGTCGTAAGCCAGCCCATAGTCGGAGGACAGCCGTTCTATGGAATGCCCTTCGCAAAACCGGCGGCGTATTTCGGCGTTTCTGCGTTTCAAGGCTTCCTTGCTTCCGCTGCGTTCTCCCCAAGCTTTTCGCGAATGCCTTCGGGCCGGTACGTATACCCAGCCGCCCTCAACATATTGCTGCATCTCGTCTACCAGCCTTTGGGGAAAGGCGGATTCGGCGTTGATATATTTCATGCTGCTTCTGCTCCTTTGATATCAAATTTCGATATAAGGCAGCAAAGCCCATGACATACGGTCTCCCGGGTTACATCAAAGAATTGGCGGTCCTTGGCCGATCCTGCTCCATAACAAACTACCGCCGCCGTATCTGCCATACGGGCTTTGCATGGAGCGTTTCCTGAAACTGTTCGCAAATTTCATGCTATTTCCCTCCGCTTTCCTTGCTTGATTTTAAATGTACAACAGAACCGGGCATATATCCAGCGGAAGCGCTATGGCGCCATGTTAAAAGAAAAAAAGACCCCCATCGCTGGAGGCCCGCAAGTGCATTCTTAACGATGTATCCGTGCGGGAGAAATCCGCTGAGAAACAAGGCATTGCCGAAGCGAAAGCCGCATGCATCCCTACTTCATTCCGGTGCAAGCAGAATCCAATCCGGTCTCCCGCAGCCCTGCTCTTAAAAATCGTATTGCTATAGCCCCTTAGAAAGAAGCGGTAGGTCCGTTCGGATTCTGAGGCGTGTTGTTCAGATAATAAACCGTGCTGCTGGAATAGCCCCAAACCATCCACAAAATGATGTACACCGGCGAAATCAAAATAAACAGAACGTATGCCCCGCTTTTGCCGAATGCGTTCAGCAGCTTCACCTGCCAAATGATCGCAAACACATTGCTGATTGGAAGTCGCTTTTTGGATTTTTGCAAAATCCTCGCATACAACCTTTATTACGATATTTGCAAGCTCCGTTTTTATGCCTTCAAGTTTGACGGAAAATGAAAACCCCCGGCGGCATGCCGCTGGGGGCTCCTTACACATATGCTGCGAATCGTAACAAATGATTATTTTACCGCCATGGCCGCAGCCTGCTGATTGAACCATTTCACGAAATTGGCGATGACGGATTCAAGGAAAATCACGGTTGCCTCGTCCTTGATATTGCCGTTTTCATCCATCTTCTCATGCACGACGCCTACGTATACTTCGTTGCCCGGAAGCAGCGGCGAGTTGACGCCCGGGGAAAAGAGAATGTCCCGCAAATGCTGCTGCGCGCGCACCGTGCCGAGCAGGCCCATCGAAGCTCCCATGATAAAAGACGGTTTGCCGTTTATCACGCGGTCGCCGCGGGAGAGCCAATCGATGACGTTTTTCAGGACGCCGGGAATGGAGTAGTTGTATTCCGGAGTCACCCACAAAACCGCATCGGCTGCGGCTACTTTTTGTCTCAGCTCCTTGACGGGCGCAGGAGGATCGTTTTCGATATCCTGGTCATAAAAAGGAACGTCGCGCAGGTTCAAAATCTCAACGTCCATTTGTTCCTTGTATTTGTTTTTGACATACTCCGCAAGCTTGCGGTTATAAGAGTCTTTGCGGATACTGCCTACGAGCGCAACAACTTTCATGGTTTCATTCCTCCTGTTGGTGTGTGGTTGTACCGGTGCAGACGTATTTGGACATGCTTCAGCAACCGCTATTTGATCTGCCCGATCGACAGGCTCACCTTATAATTTCCGTAATCCAAAATTTCATCCAGAAGCTGGTTCAGCTCTTGCGGCGAACCGACCCGCACCCGCATCCAATAGCAGCCTTCGCCGCTGACGCGATGCATTTCCGCCACCTGCCCATGCTGCTGCGCGAAGGATTGGAACCGCTGATGGGCGATGGAAGAATGGAGAAAAACCGTCACGAAGGCATGCACGGACAACCCGACCTGTTCCGGATTCCAGCGCAGCGTATAACCTTCGATGATGCCCGCATCCTCCAGCTTGCGCACGCGTGCGCCTACCGCCTGCCCCGTCAAGTGAACAAGCTCGCCGATGTCCTTAAATGAGCGGGTCGAATCTTCAATCAAATGCTCTAAAATCCTCATATCCACTTCATCCATTGTAAAACGGTTCACTTTTCGCAAATTCCTTTCACCGTGAAAGTGTCGGCCGCTTTTTCGTTTCAGCATGTTATGGGCCTACATACCGACCGCACCTATAATAATAACAGATCGACAAATTCCTGGCGAAGAGGTGTCTGAAATGAAAATACAGCTGATCCGCAACGCTTCATTATGGCTCGAATATGCAGGCCATACTTTTCTTATAGACCCGATGTTCAGTAAACAAGAAGCGAATCCGCCGGTTTTTAATACCGCAAACGACAAAAGGAATCCGCTCGTTCCGCTGCCCTCCCCCATGGAAACATGGCTTCAGCCGGATGCCGTTTTGTTGACCCATCTGCACCCCGACCATTGGGATGCCGCAGCCAGCGAAGTTTTGGCGAAAACGGTGCCGGTCTGGTGTCAGCCAAACGAAGCGGATGCCATCCGGGCAGGCGGCTTTACGAACGTCACGGAGATCGGCGAAAGCATCTCATATGAAGGAACGGCGATTTTTCGGACAACCGGGCAACATGGCACGGGCGAAATCGGCAAGCGGATGGGCCAAGTATCCGGGTACGTATTCCAAGCCGAAGGCGAACCTACCCTATACATCGCCGGGGACACCATTTGGTGCGATGACGTGAAAGTGGCTTTGGATCGCTACCGTCCGGATGTGACGGTGGTCAACGCAGGCGGAGCCCAATTCCTGGAGGGCGGGCCGATCATCATGAACGAAAACGACGTGGTGACCCTGTGCCGCTACGCCCCTTATACCCAAGTGGCCGCCGTCCATATGGAAGCGATAAATCACTGTTTCACGACAAGAGCGATGCTACGGGAAAGGCTGGATACCGAAGGCCTTGCCGGCCAGGTGCAGATCCCGATTGATGGAGAGTGGTTCTAATCCTCTTTCGGAGATGCCTTATTCAACATGATTAATGAATCATGCCGTTAACTATAAAGTTCTGCTCCGCAGATTTGCTTCAAATGATGTTCCAGATGATCGACATAGTCGTCGATCACCCACTGCAATGTGACCGTTTGCCCGTCGCCCAACAAAAAAACGTTGTCCAGCCGCTCTGCGGGAATGCGCTCCCACACGGCAGCCACCTGCTTGTTCAAGCTTGACCACAACATCAACACATGATCGAACGGAAGCTCCTGATACCCCATCAGCTGCACCCATTCGTCCTGGGTGTACGGAATGATCTGGTTCGGCTGCGGTTCATACTGGGACCGGACAAATCTTTGCAGGTTGTTCAGCGCGGAGTCGCACAAATGGCCGAGTATTTCCTTGCGGGACCATTTTTCGGGCTGCGGACGCAAGGAAAGCTCCGGTTCCGGCATTTCGCGAAATTTTGCCGGAACTTCTGCAATCGCCTGATTCAAGCGTTCTAAAGCATTTTTCAAAACGTGCCCCCCTCCTTGTGTATTAAATGAGATAAATTTCCCTCTCCCCATTTTACCAGTTTTTCCCGACGAACGCTTATCGTGATTCCCCCCCCGTACAAAAGGCCTGCCTCGGCGTACCGAGAGCAGACCTTTTGTGTAACGCAGATGAAACTTTTATCGGGCTGTATGGTCAATGATCGCCCCAACGATCGTGTCCCAATCTTCCTCATGAAGCTCATGCCCGGCCCCGCTCAGCGAAATCAGCTTGGCACCCGGGATCACTTCGGCCAAATGAACCGCATGCGCGTACGGAATGATCGGGTCCTCCGTGCCATGAATGATGAGCGTCGGCAGGTCGATTTCGCCGGTTCGCATAAGGTACGTCCCGCCGCCTGTAACAAAGGCATGGTTTGTCATGCTGGCCGGACTGACGGCGCGTTTCGCTTCTTTTTCGGATAAAAGCGCGATTTTTTGTTCATCGAACGTACGTCCGGAACCCCGGAGAACTCTCCACCGTTCGATCGAAAAGGAAACAGCCGCCTCCACGTCGGACCAGTCCACTTCTCCTTGCCCGGCAAAAAAACGCTCCACCCTCTCTTCCATCGGCGGCAGCCCCGGCGCAAAATTGGATGTCGCAATCAACGTCACGCTGAGCACCCGTTCCCGATGCCGCAGCGCCAAAATTTGCGTCAGCAGCCCGCCCATCGACATGCCGACGATATGCGCCTTTTCGATGCCGTATCCGTCCAGAACCCCCATCGCATCGTCCGCCAGATCTTCAAACGAATATTCGGGCTGCCCCGGCGCATAGGTGACCGATCGTCCGACGTCGCGGTTGTCGTAACGGATGACGAACCTTCCTCTATCGGCGATTTTCCGGCAAAAATCATCCTCCCACCAAATCATCGATACGGAGGCGCCCATAATCAGCAGCACCGCCGGGTCCTTCGGATCCCCAAAGCTTTCCGAGCAAATGCCGACGCCTCGAGTTTGTATAAATCGTTCCGTCATTTCATATCCCTCCGCTTACTTTGTCATTTGATGAAAACAAAAAACACAGGCTTTCGCCTGTGTCGGTTCGCAGTAATCGGAAACGGAATGAAACGGACGACCTATCGCCGGCTGGGGCAAGATCGCCCGTATCAGCGGCATGCGCTGACGTAACGATCCAACGGCATAAGGTGTGTGAAAAAGCATGAAGCACGCAGCTTCTTCTTTTCCTTATCCCTGAACCAGCAAGATATCGTGTCTAACACAACCGATGGCATCAAGCCGCGGCTGCCGCATATTGATCCTTTTTCCGATTACTGCGCCAACAGCACAGACTTCAAGCATAAAACGATTCGCTTAAAGAGAAACCGGAAAAAAAATCAACACACGTAATCCCTCCGTTCATATCAATTGCCCTTATCCTAACACAAGACCGGATGGATTTCAAATCATTTCCTTTTGGGACGATCCGTTCTGGCCGCTGATCAACACTTCGACGTCCAGCTTGTTGAGCGCATCGATCCATTCCTGGGAGCAGCCGGGATCCGTGACGATCATCGATATGTGCTCGATCGGCGCGATTTGCGCGAACGTCGTGACCCCGAATTTGGAATGATCGGCCACCAAAATGGCTTCTTCGGTGCGCTGCATCATTTTGCGCGACAGCAGCGCTTCTTCCAGATTGTATTCGGTGATGCCGTCCGCCAGCGAAATGCCGCCGGCCGAAATGAAAGCTTTGTTCACTTTAAATTGATCGAGCAGCTGATGGGCGATCGCCCCGGTCGCCGCCTGAATGCCCATATGGACCTCGCCGCCGGCAAAAATGACCTTCCCCTGGAATCCGTCCAGCGCGCACGCCAAAATCGGCACGGAGCTGGTAATGACGGTAACGTCGCCCCGGTCCTTCAGCTCCCGCATAATTTCGATCGTGGTCGTGCCGTTATCGAGCAGAACGGTTTCTCCTTCTCTCACCAAGGACGCCGCAAGCTTTCCGATCGCGCGTTTTTCGCTGCTGTGCATCTGGGATCTCTTCATAAAAGTCGGCTCGATCCGCTCGGAACGGGTTTGAACCGCGCCGCCGTAAACCTTCCGCAGCCTGCCTTCCTTTTCCAGCCGGTCAAGATCACGCCGGATCGTTTCCGTAGAAACGTTGAACATGCCGGCCAGCGCATGCACCTGAACCTTTCCTTTCGTGCCAAGCTCGGCAAGAATGGTTTCGCGCCGCTCCTCATAGGTTAGGGACATATTTGCATTCCTCCTTGCCTGTGCAATTCCAATTGCTTTCATGTGTTTTTTTGTTGTTTTTTTCAGTTTATTCGTTCCGGACAAACGTTGTCAAACGATGAAAAGGCCATGGTCTCATGTATGTGGTCAAAATAAAAAAAAGAATTGACAACATTTTACGCAGGGCATACAATCAACACGAAAACAACACATTTAAACATAAAACAACAACATTTCAATGTTTATTTTTTACAAGGAGGAAACAATTCATGAGCCGCCAATTATCCTTCCGGCAGGACGGAACCTTCACGATCGTACAATTTACGGATCTTCACTGGAAAAACGGGGAACCCGAAGATCATCGCACCCGCGCTTTAATGGAACTTACACTGGATGCCGAGAAACCGGATCTCGTCGTTTTCACCGGCGATGTCATTTATACCGGCCCCGTATCCGAGGGCTACGCCGAATGCGGGAACCCGGAGCAGGCTTTTCGGGAAGCGGTCAGCGCCGTGGAAGAGCGGGGCATTCCTTGGGCCGTCGTTTTCGGCAATCATGACACCGAACAGCGCATTACGCGGGAGGAGCTGATTCGGCTTGCCATGCAGCACGAGCATTCCGTCGCGGAAGCCGGTCCGAAGGAAATTTCCGGCGAAGGCAACTATACGATCGAACTGCTGGATGCGCACGGAAACCCGGCGGCTAACCTCTATTTCCTCGATTCCGGCGCCGTCTCGCCCCTGCCCCACGTCCCCTATTACAACTGGGTGCGGCGCGACCAGATCAACTGGCTGGTACAGGAATCCAAGCGGCTGAATCCGGCCGAAAACGCCGGCAAGCTGCCCGCGCTCGCCTTTTTCCATATCCCGGTCCCCGAATATCAGGAAGTATGGGACACCCAGACCTGTTACGGACATAAGTACGAACCGGTCTGCTGCGCTCCCGTCAACTCGGGATTGTTCACGGCCTTGCTTGAAATGGGCGATGTCATCGGAACGTTTTGCGGCCATGACCATGTCAATGATTATTACGGCACGCTGCACGGCATCCACCTTTGTTACGGACGGGCGAGCGGTTACAACACGTACGGCAGGGAAGGTTTCCGGCGCGGCGCCCGCGTCATCCGCCTGACGGCGGGAGAGTCCGACTTCGCCACCTGGCTTCGCCTTGACGACGGTTCGGTCGTCGCCGAGCAGCCGGTTCATCATCCGGACCAGGACAAAATTAAAGCATAAGGGGTCTTATCATCCATGTTATTCTCGATTTTGCTCGTACTCGCTTCCGGGGTGGCCCATGCGGTGTGGAGCATGTTTACGAAACGGAGCCTGAACAAAGGCGTCTTTTTATGGTCGATCATGATGATCCCTTCCGTGGTTTTGCTCCCGATTTTGGTCGCCGAGCTGTGGCGCAATCCGCTGACTTGGGGCGGTTACGGCCTGCTCCTGTTGTCCGTTGCGCTGCAAGCCCTCTATTCCTGGCTCCTGTCCAAAACCTATGAGCTTGGCGATCTGTCGCAAATCTATCCGATCATGCGGGGCACGAGTACGCTGCTGATCCCGATCATCGGCGTCCTTTTCCTCAAAGAGTCGCTTTCCTTGTACGGTTGGATCGGGATCGTCTGCATGCTCGGCGGCTTTTTCCTGCTCAGCGGACTCGGCGGCAAACGCACCGAAGCCCAGCCGCATGGCTTAAAACCATTTGCGCTGGCGCTTTGCGTCGGATTATGCACGACCAGCTACGTGTTCGTGGATAAGTTGAACCTGGAGAACCTGTCCCCCCTGGCTTTATCCGAAGCGACCAATATCGGTTTCGTGCTCGGGCTGACGCCGCTTGTTCTGGCCTCCCGGCAGCTCCGGCAGGAATGGCGCAAGAACCGTTCCACGATTTTGCTCGGCGCTATTCTGAACCCCGGCTCGTACCTGCTTTTCCTGTTTGCGATGCAGCAGGCGCCGATGGCGCATATCAGCCCGCTGCGGGAGATCGGAACGGTCTTCGCGACCTTCCTCGGCATCCTCATTTTGAAGGAGCAGCAAGGCTTAAAGCGGATCGCCACGTCGATCGTCGTCTTTTGCGGCATTTTGCTGGTAGGCATGCTGGGATAACCGAATTCTAAAATAACCGCCTTGACGGTGAACTGCGCTTCCCATGTTAGATTCCGTCTAACGATTGGGGCGCGGTTCGCTTGGGGGGCGGTTTTTTCATGATCATAGAAATCATTTTTTGTTTAGCCCATTGACAGAAAATAGTTTTGTGAGTATAGTTTTATTAAAACTAATAACAAAGGGTGATGGAACCTTGTACGAACTGCTTGTGCTCTCCCTGCTAATGAAATTTCCGCTGCATGCATACCTTATTTCCAAAATCGCAAACGACACGCTGGGCCCATGGGAGAAAATCAGCCGCGGCACGCTGTCCACGCTGCTGAACAAACTGTACAAAGACGGGCTTATTCAAGACGCGGCGGCTGAGGCTATCCCTTTTCCCACGGAGCGTTCTTCGCGAACATACGAAATTACGGAACGCGGAAAAACACGGTTTTTCGAGCTCATGATGGATACGGAAAAAAACGCCGGCAATTACCCGAAGATTTTCCATATCAAAGCGATTTATTTGGATTTTTTAAGCTTTGAAGATCAACTGTATCTGGTCAGCCATTACATGAAATATTGCGAAAAGGCGATCGACCATATCCGGCAGCAGCAATCCGAGTTTGACGAAAACCCCGACCAAATCGAGCCGATGCAGGACACCCATTTCTACCGGACCATCCGCGAGCTGATGGATCTGCAGATCGATCAGTTGGAGCTTGAACGGCAGTGGGTATTCCGGTTAAAAGAGAAAATCAGTGCCGATTTCAAATCAAATTAATCTTAACTTTTGAGAAAAGAGAGGGATATGTGATGACCCAAAAACAAGCGGAAACGCAAATCAGCGCCTTATTCGACCGGCTGTTCGCCGCCTGGAGCGCCGGAGACGCCAAGGCATTTGCCGGTTGTTTCACCGAAAACGCCGACTACGTCACCTTTTTCGGGCAGCATCTCAAAGGACGTGAGGAAGTCGAAAGCTCCCACCGGCAATTGTTTGACGGCGTGCTGAAGGGGACGCAAATGCAAGGCAAGATCAGCGCCATCCGGTTTTTGAACGACCAGACAGCCATCGTCCACTGCATCGGCAACACCAAAAAACGCCAGCAAAAAAACTATTCCAAAAACAGGGAGTCGATCAACACAAACGTGGTGATTCTGCAGGACGGGGAGTGGAAAATTACCGCGTTCCATAACTGCCGCATCAAAAATTTCAATTTCATTGTCAAATGGCTGATGAACCGAAGCAGCAAATAAGCATGAAAAAAAACGAAAAAAGGGGGCCTCGGTCCCCTTTTTTCGTTCGACTTCTTCCATTCGCTCACCATTAGCGGCAAAAGTAAAGTAACCTTCAGTCTTACCTTGATGCCATGGAATGGGCATATGGGACTATGGAAGCGCCCTGAAGATACATAGTATGATGATCATATTGCCCATGGCCTTGCATCATCTAACAAGGCATTCAAAATACGGGAAGCGTGTGTTTAGAAACGTTTCTTTATTAAGGGGGAATAGGATGAATTTGAATGAGCGGAACCGGCTTAAACTTGAAAGATTGATCCGGGAAAATGAATTCGAGCATGCTTTGCCTTATTTATTGGCGCATACGCGCCAAGGCATCCGGTGCGCCAAAGCCGGTGAGGCGGACGACGATAAGCTGGGCACCTCCCGCATCGGCGGCGACCCCGACCTGCCTTCCCGTATCGAATGGCCCGTCACGTCGGAAGGCGTGCCGATGACCTTTTTAACGCAGCTGAATTTGCAGGAATTTATGGCCGCGAATGAGTCTTCGCTGCTTCCGGCCAGCGGCATGCTTTATTTTTTCGTCGGAGTGGACGAGCCGGCTTACAACATCGAACACCGCGTCATCCATGTACCGGAGGAGGAGCTTGCCTCCGCTTCGCGCCGCCCTGCTCCCGAGACGACCGCGCTCGAAGGCGCTTTTCGCGCATACCGGCTTGAGCCGAGAGCCACGCTTGAACCTCCCAATTATGCTTATGTCGATACCGATCAAGTCGAAAACGACACGGCGGATTACACGGATTACGAAGAGCTCATCTGGTCCATCACGGACAGCCGGAACGGGGACGTGGCTCTGCTATTCGGCTACCCGGACGGGCAGCATGACGACGCCGAATACGAAGCGGCTTTAATGATCCTGACGGGCGAAAAATACGATTACCATACCGGTCATGCCCTTGAGCGGATCGCTGCGCATTTTGGCGGGAACAAAGAAAAAGCGTTGCAGGAAATCCGGGATACGCTGCTGCTTCTCGAAATTGACTCGGACAACGACATCGGCTTTTGCTGGTGGGACGCCGGCGAGCTTCAATTTTTCATTCGCAAAGAGGATTTGCTGGCGGGCCGCTTTGACCGCACCTATTGTTCGTTATATTCGAGTTGACGCTTAGCACATGAATGGAGGGGAAGACACTGGACACGAAAGAACTGCTTCAAGAAGAACAAGACTTCGGATTTGCCCGGGTGTATTCGGTCGAACTGAAATACAGGGAGCAGCCCAAGCTGGATCGGGATCTGCTTTATGCCAACATGGAGCGGTATACCGGGAAATTGGACCAGTCGGAACGGCAAAAGAAGACGGCGGGCCTGGCCGTATGGGAAGCCAATGAAGAAGCGGACAAGGATCTGCTTCATTTTTTCCATTTGAACTACATGGTGCAATATGCGGAAGGAGAAATGCCGGCCCAAACGAGCTTGGTGGAAATCGAAAATCGTTCGGCTGCCGATTACGGCACCGCGATTCAGCAGGCTTGGCACTGGCATGAGGCGGGACAGACGCTGGCGGAATGCGCGCATTCGCTGCTGCTCGTCGATATGATGGCATCCGGGCTGGAGCCGAAAACACGGCTGGAGCTGTTTACCGGTGCGCTGCGGGCGGTGCTCGAAACGGCTCCGTGCGATGCGATCTATTTCCGGGCAAGCGATAAGCTGGTGGAACCCGAAGCGTATCTGGCCGCCATCGAAGAGGGTGCCCGGTTGTATGGCGCCATGAACGTCCGCTTTTACAACGTGGAAGGCACGGGCAGCGAGCGTCGGGAAAGCCTGATGGATACGGTTGGGCTGGCCTCCCTCGGCATTCCGGACGTACAGTGCCATTTTTACGGTTTAAACCCCGATGACGTGGCCGGGACTTTGACCAATATCGGCTACTACCTGTTTGAACAGGGAGACATCATCGGGGACGGGGAAACGATCGGTTTCACCGAGGATATGCGCTGGCGCTGCGAGCATCAATACGCGCTGGCCGCTCCGCGCAGGGTCGTGATCGACCTGGATCCGGGCGAGCCGTATTACGCGGGTAGGCAAGGCGCCGCGCCGACCGAATAGAAGCGCCAAGCCATCGAAACATGAAAACCAGTCCCCCCATCCATTGGCGTTGGGACTGGTTTGTTTGCGTTTTTCTTCAGTGAAGCGTCCTTGCCCGGCCTATTAATATTTCGTCGTCGGCTCCTTGACTTTATCGAAAACGATGATGCCATCGTACTGCTCCTTGGGAACAAACTTCATCGCCATCGGTTCGATGATCTCGGACGTCATGCCGTCCTCCGCGGCGTAAATCGGCTTGAACATCCAGGAATTGTTTTGGTTCGGCGTCTTGTGCCTGGACAAATCGGCGAAGGCGATTTTATACCCGCTTCCCATCATCAGCCGCTCCAAGCTTCCTTTTGGCATCGGTTTGATCGGGAAGGTCTTCTGGGTCGTAATCGTGCTTGCCCTGCCGCTGTTCATGTATAAGCCGATGACGTATTCCTTGTCCTTCAGCTTTTTATGAAGCAGCTCCCCCATGCTCGTAAAACTGTTGACCCATTTCCCATGCTCTTTGACGCTCATTTTCGACGTGTTTTTCGCAAGGTGGTCGTTATGCGCCCACAAAATCACTTTTTTCCCCGGATACATGACTTTCGTTAACCATTCGACGTTGTCCGCCATGATCCGGTCCCGGAACTCATAGCTCTCCTTGGTATCGTACATGCCCATTTCGATAAACTTGATCCGGTCTTCCAGCGTTTTGACGGCAACGTCGACGATATGCGGATTTTGCGGATACGCCGCGGCAAGCTGTTTTTGGTTCTCTTTTATAAACTGGATCAATGCCCTGTATTTAGGCTCGTATTGATCCTTTACCTTCTTGATTTCCTGTATGGCCGCCGGGTTTTGATTGTTGTCCATGCCGTATTCATTGAGGACCTTATACAAATCGGTCATGGCCTGCAGCTCGAATCGGAAATAATCCTGCCCCCGTTCCTTGTCTACCTTGGCAATCCATTCAGCGATCCATTGGGTCAAATAGGCGGACGTAAACTGCATATCGTAACCGGCAAGGTACAGCGGTTTTCCCGTGCTGCGCTGCTCCTTGATGTAATCGAATAAAGCAAGCGTTTCTTTGGAATGCCAGACCGGAAAAATCGAGCGTTCCATCATTTCTTTGGACGTCAGTGTCCCGGCATTTTCGTAGGTCATAAAAGAATCGCCAAGCCCCGACTCAAAGGCGATGACGTCAAAACCGAGTTCCTCATGCAAATATTTGACCAGCCTCGTTTTCATGCTGCTGTATTCCGCGACCCGGTGAAAGTTCTCGCCAAGGCTGACCACGGTTTTGTCTTTTAACAGGGGCTTTAGAAAAGCCAAATCTTTATAGTCCTCCGAAGTCAGGGATTGGATTTCCCGGATATTTGCCTTTAGCCCCGCATTGTTCCCCGCAGCCGCAGCCGCTGGCGGACCGACCGGCGAAAGCGCCATAGCCATGGCCAGCCCCGCCGCGATCACGCCCGTCAATCGTTTCCATGCTCCCATCGATTCTTTTCCTCCTTATAAATCAATTCGATTTTCTCCATCATCGTAACGGGAACTTCTAAAGAATTTATAAAGCGGCACGGCAAATGCCAAATTCGAAACGACCTCCATTCTTTCCGCCGATGTCAACGTAACGGCCTTTAAGAGCACAAAAAAAACGACCCTTCACCGGTAGTGTCCAGGTCGCCTAACCCCTAATATATTCCCCCTTCCCCATCATAAATTAAACCGGTATCCGACTCCCCAAATCGTCTCGATGTACTGCGGCTTGGACGGGTCGGTTTCGATTTTTTCCCTTAATTTGCTTATATAAACAGTCACCGTGGCATTATCGCTCAATGCGTCCAGACCCCAAATTTTCTCGAACAGTTCGTCTTTGCTGAACACCCGGTTCGGGTGAAGGGCAAGAAACAGCAGCAGGTCGTATTCTTTGGACGTTAAGGGAACTTCCGACTCGTTGACGAATACCTTTCGCGACATTTTATCGATCCGGATGCCCCTGACGCGGATTTCATCCTGATATCTCGCCCTGTAATCCGACGTTAAACGCTCGTAACGCGACAAATGCGCTTTCACCCTGGCGACCAGCTCCCCTACGCTAAAAGGTTTCGTGATATAATCGTCCGCCCCCAGCCCCAAACCGCGTATTTTATCGATGTCTTCTTTTTTGGCGGTCACCATCAAAATCGGAATGTTTTTCGCCTGGCGGACGCGCTTGCATATTTCGAATCCGTCCGTTTTCGGCAGCATCAAATCGAGGATGATCAAATCATATTCCTCTTCGAGTGCTTTTTTCAGGCCGGTATCCCCGCTTGCCGCAATTTCCACCCCAAAGCCGCCTGCTTCCAGGTAGTCCTTCTGCACTTCGGCAATGATGTCTTCGTCTTCAATGATCAAAATCCGCTTCATGAGCGCTCACCACCATGACTTGTCTTTGGCAACGTAAAATAGATGCTTGTTCCTTCTCCGGCTTGGCTTTCCGCCCATACCTTTCCGCCTTGCCCCTCGACCATTTGCTTGACGATCGCAAGTCCGATGCCGCTGCCTCCGGTGTCCGTGTTCCTTGAAGGTTCCGCGCGGTAAAAACGGTCGAAAACATACGGCAGCGATTCCTTTTCAATGCCCGCGCCGTTATCCGTGATTTTGACCGTCGCCTCGCTTGCGCCGTCGAACAGTTCCAGCCTCATTTTTTTGTCCGCTTTGTCCAAATACTTCAAGCTGTTGTCGATGATGTTCATGATAACCCTGCGCAGCTTCTCGCGGTCGGCAACCACCTGAACAGGCCCGCCGGCATTCGAAGAAAATCCGACCGCAACGCCTTCCAGGCGCGGATCCAGCCGGAGCTCTTCGGCACAGTCGCGCATATACGCGGCAAGATCGACTTGTTCCAAATGGAACGGCAGCCGCTTCAAATCCAATTTCGAAAACAAAAGCAGCTCGTCGATGAGCCGATCCATATCATCCGTTTTTTTCGCGATCATTTCGATATATTTTTCCCGCTTCTCTCCTTCCGCAATGCCGTCCTGAATCCCTTCCACGCATGCTTTGATGCCGGTGATCGGCGTTTTCAGGTCGTGGGAAATGCTGGAGATCAGCTCTTTGCGGTTTTCTTCGTATTGCAGTTGCAAATGGATCGACTCGTTCAACCGGAAACGCATTTCTTCAAAAGCCGCCCCCAGCTCCCCGATTTCGTCTTTCCGCTGCAGGTTCACCTCATGGCTGAGATCCCCTTCTTTGATTTGTACCGCGGCATGTTTTAAGGCATACAAAGGTCTGATCAGGTTTCGGGACATAAGAAAGGTTAAAATGCCGTTCGTTAACCCGATAACAATAATCAGCGATAAAAGAAGAAGCGGAAAAAGCTTCCGAAACCCGGCCAACAGCGGCCTCATATCCGTAAGCAAATATACCTCCCCGCTGCTGCTGTCGGCAAACCCGATATCGAATTTCTGCACCGCAAAGCGGTTATTCCATTTGCCCTTGCCCCAATCATGTTCCGACGGTTCCACCTGTGTTTCCTGAAGCTTTTGATATAAATCCTTCTCGTCCACAAGAGAGGACGCGTACGTAATTTGTTGATTTTTGGTTACGACAAGTCCGACTTGCAGCCTTTTTAATTGTTCATCCGTCGACGTTAAAAACTTCAGATCCGCAAACCGGTCGGGGTCCGTCCGTGCCATGAATTTTATGCCGGCAACCAGATCGCCGCGTTCGTTGGTCGTTTTCCAGAAGACTTGATTCCCGCTCCCATCCGCATTTTTCAGAAACACGGAATAAAGCCCCAGGGCAACCAAAACGAACAGGATGACCGGAATAACCGTCATGGCGATATAGGAAAGCAACAGTCTGGTCTTGATGGACACCGGGCATTCTCCTTACCATTGTTTTCGTTCGAACAGCAGCAGTCCCGCCGTATAAGCCATTATAATATAAGCGAGAAGAAAGAAAAATGAACTGAACAGTTTTCCGGCGGGAGCCACGCTTCCGGTCCACAGCACATGCCAATCCGAATAGGAAAAGACGGACCAGGCCGAAACTTGCGGCCAAATCAAAGGCAGCAGCTTGGCGGCCGCATAGACGAAAACGATCGTGGTCAACGCGCCGCTGCCGTTCCGGAAACATTGCGCGATAAACACCGACAGCAAACCGATCGCCGCCATCGGCAGAAAAGCAGCCGGGTACGCTTTTACGCTGTCCGCAAAACCGCCGGTCATTCCGTCTCCCGCGATCGCCCATCCCGAAACGCTCGAAACGATCCAAAGCGCCGCCAAATAAATCGCTGCGTAAACCATGAGGGCAAGCACCTTGGCCGCAAACGCTTTGGCTCGCGTGATAGGCCGAACGAGAACAAGCTTCATCGTGCGGGCAGCCGCTTCACCGGAAAAAGAATCGACGGCCGTGACGGACAACATCATCGGGAGCAGGAAAAACGTGAACAGATTCAGCATCAGCATCGGCAAATCCCCTCCAAGTCCCCAGACGACGCTCGTTTTGTTTTTGAGCAGGGAAAGCAGCAGGGTGGAAATGACCGGGATAAGGAGGGTAAGAAGCAAAAAGACTTTGGTTTTGCGCCTGCGCCATATTTTCTCGATTTCATTGATCGTATTTGCCTTTAAACTATGCATGTTGTTTCGCGTCCTTTTCCTCTTGGATTTGGGCCAGAACGAATTGCTCAAGCGTAGTTCCGCCCTGCAGCAATTCATCCACGTTCCCGGTGCGGATCAGGCTTCCGTTATGCATAATCCCGATCTTATTTGCGATCATGCCGAGGTCGTGCATCAGATGGCTCGCAATCAAAAACGTAATTCCCTGCTCCTTGGACAGCCGCAAAATCGTATTCCGCACATCGGCCATCCCTTCGATATCGAGGCCATTGGCCGGTTCGTCCAACAGGACCAGCTCGGGGTTCGACAGCAGCGCCGATGCCAGCCCCAACCGCTGTTTCATGCCCAGCGAATATCCGCTTACCCGTTCATGTTTGTATGGGGCAAGGCCGACCTGCTCAAGCACCTGATCCATTCTCGTTTTCGGCAGCTCCCTGTAAAACCGGGCGGACAGCTTCAAGTTATCGTACGCGCTCATATATTCATAAGCATCCGCCGTTTCAATCAGGCAGCCGACGCGGCCCATCGCCTGTTCGAAAGCCTCCGCCACCGGATGCCCGAAGATGCGGACGTTTCCTTCATCCGGACGAATCAAACCCAAGATGATTTTGAGCACCGTCGTTTTGCCTGCGCCGTTCGGACCGATAAAACCGAATATATCCCCCTTCATCACGTCAAAGCTGACATTGCGGACGCCGCGCCCGTTCGAATAACGTTTGGTCACATCTTGCACTTCCAGCAATGTATCCATATTCGATCACTCCTTTAGAAGAAACGCTTCAATGCGAAAGGCAACGGGGCGGTTTGCCGCCGCCCCCGGTTGCCTTGCCCCTTAGTGATGCCAGCCCCGCTTTGGCCCGTCGCCTTGCATTTCCTTAATCGGTTTCCCCGTCAAATCCACACGGTCCGGAGTCGTTTGGTTGTAATCCGAAAGGCCGATATGAATTTGAACGGAAAGATCATGTTTTTTGCCTGTGTCATCCGTGCCGGTAATGCTGATTTCCGCCGTCTGCCGTTCAAGAATTTGATCCGGATTGATCTTGGCGTCGAAATTGATTTGTTCAACCTGGATATGGTCGGTCAGCTTCGGAAGGCTGGGATGCCATTCGGAAGACGGATGTGAAACCCCAGCATCCTGTTTCCAGCTTTTATGTTCCCAATCCCCGCTGCCGGCCTTGGATGCGACCAAAGATCCGAGCGCGTTGACGACGGCGGGAATTTGGCTTCCGGAAAGATGCAGCTCGGCCTGCTTGCTTCCGTCCGATTCATTTTCAACCGTGGCGAGATTCCGGATGTTCCCCATGAGCGCGTCGACCACCTGCTCGGCCGCTTTCGGCATGCCTGGGGCTGCATCCGTGCCGTCTTGATGCTGCCATTTGGCAGCATTTTGCGCCACGACCCGATATTCCTCTTGATCCCCGCTTTTGAAAATCATCTTGCCGTCCTGCCTGAACGCCTGCATCTCGTGAGTCTGTTTGCCGTCATTCATTGAACCGGACATGCTCATCGTTTGCAGCTTATGATTCATTTTGATGACCGCCGCGCCCGACAGCACTTTCGTTCCGTTATCGGTCACGGTCACGTCCACATGGGAAGTCATGCTTTGCACCGTTTTCGTGTTTTTTACCGCCGTTTTGTATGCGTCATAACCCGAAGTGCCCGCCATCGCCGAAAAACCGCTGGAAAGCAGCATGACGGCGCCCAAGCCGAAACCGGCTGCAACAGGTAACCATTTTTTTCTCATCGCTATTCTCCGTTTACGTTGTATTCGAAAGCTACCGGCCGGCTGCGAATGTTTATTACCTCACCTCCATGATCCGATTTGCCGAAGCCTTCTGTCATTCATCATATCCGCCAGGTCTAAAACGCCTCTAAATCAAATCTAAAAAAAGTATAAAAACGAAAATCGAAATTCAGTAACCCGGCGAATCAAAGGATATGTAACTAAAACAAAAAACACCGTCCGGTTCGAACGATGTTAAAAGCAGTTCCTCTTCAGGCCGTTATTTTGTTAAAAAACGCATTAACGTATCGGCATCCGGAAGTCCGTATTTTTCATCACCCTCGTCTTGCACGATGAGGCTGTTCAAGATGGTCAAATACCAGGACAGTATTTTCCGTGGATCTCCGGGGGAAAACTCGCCCAATTCCTGTCCCTTCATAAAAACGGGAACCAGCAGATCCGTCATCATGCCGGGCGGAAGCTGCGCAAAGATCTGTCTGGCCTCCTCCGGAATATCGTCCGCCTTGCGGGCCCGTTCGATGAACATGAACGAATATTTATCCTGCGGATTCAGCATGTTTTCGGTTAAGCTTCGGATTTGCTCATAAGGGGTGCCGGGCACATGTTGTGCTTCATCAAGCTCCCGCTTCGCTTCTTCCATCAACTCCTGGATAAGCGTAATAAACAGTTCGTCTTTGGACTGAAAATACCGGTAGATAAGCCCTTCGCTGATCCCCGCTTCTTTGGCGATGCTGCTTGTTTTTGTTCCTTTGTATCCACGGCGGGCAAATTCTTTAAGCGCCGCTTGCTTGATTTGCTCCCTGCGTTCGTCGCGGATTTGATCGAGCTGCTGTCTGTTTAATGGAGACAATGGTTTCACCCTCCGGATATTACAAAAATTATGTCCATTATACCATTAAACGGGTATAGGGATGTCTTTCTGAGCCCAAGCTGCCGGAACCGCAAGCGGCCGCACTCTCGTGATCAGCTCCTCCAGAAACTGGTCGGCCCGGGCAAAACATGCGAGATGGCCCGCGCTTCGGATGAGGGCGAATTCTTTCCGGGGAGCTTGAAGCTCGTCGTAAAAAGTCTTTGCCAGTTCCGTCGGGGTGATGATGTCCGAATCTCCTTGAAAAATGAAGACCGGCAGCTCGAACCGCATCCCTTCTTTTGTAAAGTCCATGCGCATCATTTCATGGAACAGATGGCCCAGTGTAAAACTCATCCCTTTAAAAATATCCATCATGTCGCGTATTTGATGCTCCGGGGAAGATAGCATGGAAGGCATAATGAGGTCGGTAATCATGTTCGGTACATTTTGAATCGATTTGACGAGTACGCGATTTCTTTTGTCGTAATCATGGCGGCTCCAGCTGGAGGGATCCGGACCCATTTTTTCAAGCAGCTTCACGCCCTTGGCATTTCCGGCTGCCCGGACCGCTTGAAGGGATATTTCATACATCCGGTCGGGATGCCCGGGGACATTTTGATCCGTGCCGACATAGGCGTAAAAAAGGGCCGGGCGATGTTGTGCCATTCTGACGCCAATCAGGCTGCCGACAGAGCTTCCGATGAGAATGAGTTTGGAATGGCCAAGCTTCCCCAGCAGGTACTCCGTCACTTCAATCCCATCCGCCGCCAGCAGATCGAACGTAATCGTTCCGCTGCCTTCCTTGCCGTTTAGGCCGAAGGTTTTCCCCGCTCCCCGCTGATCCCATTGAACGACAGTAAAATGCTTCTCCCATGCGCGGAGCAACGGACTGAAAATGGAATACGGGGAAGCCGGGCCACCGTGGATGAACAGTAAAATCGGGTTGCTCCGGTCTTCCCCGCGGATCGTGATCCATTGATCGATGCCGCCGATGGGGACGTACCGGCTTTCAACGATTTTGTTCGGCGTGTTGATTTGCAGCGCTTTTGCATGGTTGCTCCGGTTTCTTTTACGAAAAAACATTTGGTTTAGCATATGATTTTGTTTCATATTTGACATGCCCCGCTTTCGTTTATGATGAGTGAGTAACTTACTCATCAATAGAATGAGTCATTTTCATCTTTCTGTCAATGGTTTATTTTCATGCCAACGAAAAAACCGAGGAAAACGGGAAGAAAACCTCCACGTTTCACTCGGTTTTTATAGTCTATCGCGTTCCATCAACCCATTGTTTTCTTCGTCGGCTTTCAGCAGCTCGTTGAAGCTTTGGTTAATCCCTATTCAGCGCTTCACTTCACTCCCCGCATCAAGGATGCTTCCGAACAATCGATTCATCCTCTTCCATAAACGGCCAAGTCAAATATTCCGCCGGTAGCTTGCTGACCTCGTCGAGGCGGGCCAATTCGTCCTTCGTCAACTCAATGTCGCTGGCCGCAAGATTGTCTTGAAGCTGATCCGGCCGCTTCGCGCCGACGATGACGCTGGTCACCGCAGGCTGATGGAGCACCCAGGCCAAAGCGATCCGGGCAACGGTGGATTCCCGCTCTCTCGCAATTTCCTCCAGCACGTCGATGATGCGATAGGATTTGTCCAGGTCAACCGGCGGAAATGAAAATTTCGTATGCCGATCTTCTCCCTTTCCCGGGCGGCTGGGGGAGTATTTGCCCGACAGGAATCCGCCCGCGAGCGGACTCCAGACCAATAGCCCCATGTTCTGATCCTTCAGGACGGGGATAATTTCCCTTTCGATTTCCCGGCCGGCCAGGGAGTAATACAATTGGCTGCTCTTGAATTCATGAAGGCCAAGCTGCCGGGAGATGCCGCGCGTCTTCATCGTTTCCCAACCCGTCATATTGGAAGCGCCGATGTACCGCACTTTGCCGCTCCGGACCAAATCGTCCAACGCCCGCAGCGTATCTTCCCAATCGGTCAGCTGATCCGGATTGTGGATTTGATACAGATCGATATAATCGGTCCCCAGCCGTTTCAGACTTTCCTCCACCTGACGGATGATATGGAGCCGGGATAAGCCGATATCGTTCGGGCCGCTTCCCGTACGTCCCCTCACCTTCGTGGCGATAATCACGTCCTGCCGTTTTTTGCCGAGCGCTTTGCCGAGGATTTCTTCGGATCGTCCGCCGGCATAAATATTCGACGTATCAAAAAAATTGACGCCCGCCTCCAGTGCCTGCCCGACGAGCACGGAAGCCTCCTTTTCGTCGAGCGAGCCGAAAACGCCCCACTGTTCTCCGCCGCCGAAGGTCATGGTACCGAGCCCGATTTCCGACACAAGCACGCCGGTATTGCCGAGTAAATTATATTTCATCTTTTATTTCCTCCTGGTTTTGTTTTATATTGATGGAGACGGAGGCACGAATAAAAAGACGCAAAAAATAAGCGGTTCAAACAAAAAAAATTTCCGATGGATACAGGGGTGAGCAATATGTCCGATCGCATCGAAACCAAAACCCCAGCCCGCACGGCAGAATCCATCACGCCGGAAATGCTGTGGGAACAATATCACGGCCCGATTTTGGGCTACGTCAAACAAAAAACGAATCGCCATCCGGACGCCGAAGATATTGTGCAAACGGTGTTTATAAAGGCTTATCGCCATCTGCCGCAGCTTCAGGACAAAACCAAGCTCCGGGCCTGGCTGTTTCAAATTGCGCGAAACGCGATCGCGGACCATTTCCGCAAGGAAAAGCCGACCGACGAACTGCCTGACCATATGCCCGATCCGGAGTCGTCAGCGCCCGACGGTTATTCGGAAGAAGCCATTGCCGGCATGAAGGGCGTATTTCCTTATTTGCCCGATAAATACCGGGAAGCCTTGGAATTGTCCGAATTGAAGGGAATGTCTCAAAAAGAGCTTGGCGAGCGTCTGGGCATTTCCTATTCAGGCGCTAAATCCAGGGTCCAACGCGGCAGGGAGATGGTTCGTGATTTGATGAACAGCTGCTGCGAAATCCAAACCGACCGATACGGCAACATCATCGACTATCGCACCGTACTGCCGAAGCCGGTCGTTTACGGACGAGGGCAAAAAGAGGCATTACGGTGCTGCACCCGGTCTTGATCAGAAGCAGACTCAAGGTTATGAAATGGCACGCCATATACGGCGTGTTTTTTTTATTCTCCGATGGGAGGATAAATTTCCCATAATGTCGAATGGTACAAGGATTTGTAAAATAAAATCGACCGCAAAAGAGGGGTTATCAACTTGAACTTAAAAAAATCATTGCTTGTCATGGCATTAGGTGCCTTCACGTTTGGCTTAAGCCCGGCTTTTGGCGCCCATCAAGCCTCCGCCGCAGGCGAAGATCAGCTGCAAATCAAAGACATCGTCGGAAAAAACACGTATTTGATGAGCGACGGATCCATGTGGACGACCGTTACACTGCTTGAGGGAACCCGCACCATTCATACGAAGGGAAACATCGAGACCATTTCCGGGAATCTGTACGACGGTCTGGGGATTACAAAAGACGGGCGCCTGGTGGAATGGGACATGGGACTGGCCCCTCACCAAGTGGAAGGCACGGCAGGAGTCAAGCAGGTATCCGGCTCCTACTGGCTGAAATCGGACGGAACGGTCTGGAGCGGCCAAAGGAAGTTGAAAAATCTAAGCGGCATCGTGCAAATCGCTTACGGGGAAAAAGATTTTGCGGCGCTGTCCCAAAACGGGGACCTGTTATTCGAAGACCCGCACAAGCAGGATACTTACAAAAAATTCGGCACCGTCGCCGATCCTTCTTCGGTCAAGTCCATGGCGGTGCATGACGACCGCGTCGCCCTGCTGTTCAACAGCGGCGAAGTCGTGCTTTACGAAGGCTCGAATTTTGACGACAACGGAAAAATCATTCCGGTCACCATTGCGCAGGATGCGGTCCATATCACGTATGTTTCGGCCGATCCCACCGACGTGCTCGTCGTGACCCGGAAAGACGGCACCGTCTGGTTAACGGGGGAATATTCCAACCGCTGGAAGCTTACGAACCAGGTACAAGGATTAAGCGACGTAGTTAGAACCTCGGTAGACGCCTATGCGGACAAGCTTTCCGAAGGAATTTACGCGCAGCGCAGCGACGGAACATGGGTGTTCAGCAAAGATGGCGAAACCAAGCCGATTGGCGTTCCTGCGGTTACGGCCGTTTCGGTCACGCTTTCCGATAAGGAGCCTTTCGTCGGGGATTCAGTCGAGGTTTACATCCAGGAAACCTATTCGAACGGGGCTAAAATTAAGGTGCCGGTGCGCGAAGCCAAACTCGACATGGACAAACCGTACCTGCTTAAGCTCCAAGCGGACGGCAAGCTCAAAGCCGCGGGCGTGGGACAAACGAAACTTACGGTTACATCCGGCGGCGTGTCCGCGAGCGTGACCGTATCCGCAAGTCTCCGCGATCCGCTGAAATTCGCCAAACAGGTGAACGGCACCGTCTTTCTTCCGGTGAAGGCCGTATCCAAGGCGCTGGGCGGAACCGCAGCCCCTTCGGGCGACGGATGGAACGTGGCGTTCGGCGATGATTCCCTATCGTTCAAAGCCGGCAGTTTATCGGCGCAATTCGGCGGCAAGGACGTGCAGCTCAAAGCCGCTCCCTTTACCGAAAAAGGAGAAACGTACATCCCCGCTTCCCTGTTGGCCGACACGCTGGGAGCGAAGGTAAGCTGGGATGCCAAGTGGAAACAGGCGGACATCGGCTTCGGCAGCGCCAAGATGACGGTCGTTTCATCGGAAACTGCCGGCCTGATCAAAAAAGCGATGCAGGGCAGCTTGGCCAAATTCATCGGAAAATCCTACTGGGTGAACGATTTTGCGGACTGGGAGAGATTCTCGAAGGTTACCGTGACCGACGTGCTTCCAACGGATACCGGAAGTTTCGACATCGTCTTCAAAACGCCGGCGGGCAAAACGCTTAAGAGCTATTCCATGAGCTCTTCGGAAGTCATTCAGGTATTGACCGATTCCAACAACTTTTTGAATTACGATCCTTATAAAAAATACAATTGGTCCTCCTCCGTTTGGAAACAGATCAAAGCGAGAAACGTGACGCTGGGCATGACCAAACAGCAGGTTCTGCTTTCCTGGGGAAATCCGATCGCCAAAGATATCCAAAAGGTGCAAGGCAGCACCATTGAAACCTGGGGTTATGCGAGCTACGATTTCGTTTCCTTCCTGAACGGCAAGGTTACCTTGATCATTATGTAATCCCGAACTTGGCTGCAATCCTGAATGCTATGCACGAAAAAAACCTCCAGGCTTTTTGTCTGGAGGTTTTTTCGCTTGAATGGAACGAGGAGTGATCAACCATACAATCTGTTCCAGATTTTAAAAAAATTCATCTTTACAACGTTAGGAGTGATTGCGTGTCCACTAAAATTCTTTTTTGAGGTATATAAAGACAGAAATGAAAAAGGAAAGAATGTACATGATAACGCCAAATATGATGTATATGATCGGAACGGATAAAGATGGATCACTACTTAAATTTGACAGTGGCGATTGTTCTATCAGATATCCAACCACTCCTTGTAATCCAATAGCAGCAAAAAGTCCCCCAATTGCACCTCCAATGACAATGGCATCAGATTTTTCCGGGCCAATCATATAGAGGAGCGGATAAGCTATCGCACCGGCAAAGAGAACGATGAAAATCCCAAAAGAGACGATTTTGAATATGTCATCCATTGGCGTATCTGAGATCAGACCATATATATAAAAGATGCCATACGATAATAAAGCTCCGATCATTGCCACAAAAAAATAGAAAAGGTAGTGGCTTTGTACAATATCGTTTCTGGTAACCGGTAGAGTAAGCACGTACTTATCATAACCAGACTTGCCTTCATATTTTATAATTTCAAGTGCAGGCATCGCTATAAGCAAGATAATTAACATAGCAACAAAACGGTGCATCGAAGCATCTCCAAAATAAAACATGAGTCCGGACACCAATACCGCTATTCCTGCGTAAGCAAAAAAACTTCGATAAACAAGGTAATAATTTGTCAGTAATAGCCCTGTCAATTATTTTTCACTCCTTGTTAATAGGACGCTTACTTCCTCCATTGAGATGGTTTTAGCTGGAATTCCTTTTGGCAATGCCTGTTTATCCGATATAAGTACATTGAAATAAGAACCGCTGGTCCTTTTCGCTACAACTATATCTTTGTCGAGCAAGGTTAGTTGTTTCTCATCAATATCTACAATTGCGTAACTTTCAAAAATGTTATCCTTCTCTTCGTTTAATAAAATTTCGCCATCTTTTATAAAGACAACATGGCTGGCTATTTTCTCGACATCGCTCATAATATGAGAAGAAAGCAATATCCCCCCCTTACTTGTACTCACAAAGTT
Organism: Paenibacillus sp. USDA918EY; assembly: GCF_009870825.1. Classification (GTDB taxonomy): domain Bacteria; phylum Bacillota; class Bacilli; order Paenibacillales; family Paenibacillaceae; genus Paenibacillus_AQ; species Paenibacillus_AQ albilobatus. The sequence goes on from NZ_WTWY01000016.1 coordinate 117,978, forward strand.
CTTTAATTCATCTAACAATTCTTCCCTTGATGAGGGATCCAGCCCTCCCGTCGCTTCGTCTAGAATTAATAATTTTGCATTATGCGACAACGCAACAGCTACGGAAAGCTTCATGGACATCCCGCGCGAGAGTTTATTTACTTTCAGATCTGTCGGTAAAGAGAATGCATGAACCAGCCGATAAAAATGGGCTTGATCCCAAGATTTAAACAGTTTTTCAAAAACTTTGTTCAGCTGCTTTATTGTAAGATGAGCCGGTAGATTCATAGCATCAAACACGACTCCAATTTTTTCCTTCAACTTGGCATGCTTATCTATATTTTCTTCGCCGAATATTTTAACTGTACCGCCATCTTTAGCAATTAGACCTAGTATTGCCTTGAATGTTGTTGATTTGCCTGCACCATTATCACCAATGAAGGCAACAATTGATCCGGACGGCACATTGAACGTAACATCTTTTAAAACAACTTTATGACCAAATGATTTTCTAACGTTTTTAATTTCTAGAAGGTGTGGCATCGTTTCACTCCTAACTACGAAGTCGTCCTACCTTGGAGAAATTCGAGTCGACCGGTTCCCTATATAACTCCCTCTCCCTTTAATTTCATTCAAATTTCAATCCCACTTTCTTTTGTGCAGCAAATATGTTGTTGGCATCTTATGTAATTTATTACATTATATTTATAACCTTTATACAAACTTACAATAACTTAGTTAAGTAAGATGAGTCAATATGACGGCTGAAATTACGTAATGAATTACGAAGTGCCTCCCTTGGAAAAAGCATACGGCAACTCTTGGGCAAATAAGAAAAATAAAAAGTATCAAGGCTCAAGCGGGTTATGAAAGACTTGCTTCCAGCCGAAGCGGCATGGAATAAGTGAACGACGAAAAACTTTTACGTCCGGTTTACGCAGGCTTGACGAAGAATAAACATGCATCCCTCAAGATAAAAAGGACAACTTGAAGTTCATTTAAATAGAGGGAGACATGACTGCAATGATGAAAAAAACCGCGCTTCTGGGCGCTGCATTCTTTTTGACCGTATCGCCGCTGGGCGCTGCCATGGCCGAAGCCAATGAGGTTCCCCATACAAATACCGTTTCTGTCCAACATCATGCGAAGCAGGGTGCTTTTACGGGCGCGACCGTGGAGAGGGCAAAAAACGGAGCCCTTACGATTCATTGGAAGACGTCGGCCGACCTTGGCCCGGTCAAAGTATATTGGAGCACCGAACCCGACGGGGGCTGGAAGGAATTGGCGCGTACCTATTCATCTTATGGCGGTTTGCATACGGCCGACCCGAATCCGGGAAGCCGGGTGTATTTTAAAATCAAGGGCGGCAACGGCTCCGAGATCAAAACCGCTGAACGTCTGCTCCCCCTTCAAGGCGCGACCAATTTCCGCGATCTTGGCGGTTACCGAACGGCGGACGGCAAAACCGTTAAATGGGGCAAGCTGTTCCGTTCGGACGAGCTGGCCGGCTTGACCAAGGCCGACATTACTTTTCTTCAGAAAAGCGGGCTGAAAACGGTCATCGATTACCGTACCGACGATGAAGTGAAGCAAAAGCCCGACCCCGCCATCCAAGGCGTTACATATGTCCGGAATCCGGTTTTTGGGCAATCCGGCAGCGGAACCGATATTTTCGCGTATATGGCCGCAGGCGAGTTTGACAAAATGGGCAAACCCGGCGACGTGCTGATCGCGGCAAACCGGGACATGGTGGATCATCCTGAGGCTTACAAGAAACTTTTTGACATGATGCTGGACCCTGCCACAACCGCTTTCGTTCAGCATTGTACCGCCGGCAAAGACCGTACCGGGCTCGGCTCGGCGCTCATGCTCCTCGCGCTTGGCGTTCCGAAGGAAACGGTCGTGCAGGATTTTCTGCTCAGCAATCAATACCGCGAAGGGTACAACAAAGCAGCCGTGGATGCCATGGTGAAACAATTCCAACTGACGGACGAAAACGCCATCGAGATTATCCAAGCGCTGATGGATGTTCGCCCGGAATACATGAACGCCGCTTTCAATGAAATGGTCAAAAAATACGGCTCCATCCAAGCTTTCTTGGAAAAGGGAATCGGTCTGAGCGCAGCCGAGCAGTCCAAGCTGAAAAAAATGTATCTCGAATAGGCTGGATCAGTGTTTGAAATTTAAAAGGACATGAGCGGAAAAGGACGATCCTCGCAGCGGTTCGCTGCAGAGGAGCCGTCCTTTTGCATTCACGGACTCATAAGCCGAAGTATTTGCGAAAGCAACAAACATAAAAAAACAAGTTGAAAGTATGATCTGCGGAAGGAGTGGCGGATAAAAACACTCCGCTTTAGCATGCTTCCACAAGACGAAATCGTGCAGTTAGCTTGGCTCATGCTCAGTACGAGGCAAAGCAGTCTGAATTCGATCATCCTGTTTCTGCAGGGGTTCTCCGCTGGGGCGTATATGCTTAAGCCGGGCCACGACGAAGATGGCTACCATGACCAATAAGACGGCGCTGATCATCGCGACGGTATTTAGTCCGTTGTTAAAAGCATTTCGAGCCGATGCAAGCAGGGTCGCATGAAGCGGATCTGCGAGCTTTTGGGCCGCTTCCGTCGCACCGATCAGCGAGTCGCGCGCAGCCGCGGCCGCCTCGGGAGGAAGCGCAGCCGGTATCGCGTCCGCCATCTGATTGCGGTAAACAACGGTGCCGACGCTCCCTAGAACCGCGATCCCCAATGCAAAACCGACTTCAGCGCTCGTTTGCGATAAAGCCCCTGCAGCGCCGGCTTTCTCGGGCGGAGCGGATCCGATGATCATATCGGGCGTTAACGTCATGAGCGGGCCTGACCCGAAGTTCGTAAGCGCGTAACCGAGCATCAAACCGGCAAGGCCGGAAGATGCCTCGACCCGGGTAATGAGCCAGAGGCCGGTCACCGAAAAAACCATCCCGATTCCAATCAGATAGGCAGGGCGGATTCGCCGTGCCATGAGCGGGGATAACAGAAAGCTCGCCATTTGCGCCGCTACCGCAGGCAGCAGCCACATCGCCGCTTTTAGCGGGGTTAACCCGCCAACGAGCTGAAGATATTGCGTAACGAGCAGCATGATCACGCCCATGAGGAAGGGGCCGAAAAACTGCCCGCTCATCGCCGTGCTAAGCGCACGGTTTGCAAACAAGCGCAGATCCAGCAGTGGATTCGTCAGCCTCCGTTGACGCTGCACAAATACGAAGCCGAACACGCTCCCGGCCATGATCGCCGCAATATTTATCGGCTGCAGCCCGCTTTGGGATAATCCCTTCATGCCATAAACAATCGGCAACATCGCGGCGAGCGACAGACTGACGCTAATAAGATCAAGGCGACTTTCATTTGCGTCCCGGTATTCGGGCAGCAATAAAGGGCCGAGCACAAGCAGCAGCACCATAACAGGAACCCCGATCAGAAATACGGACCCCCACCCAAAATGCGCCAGCATGATGCCGCCAACCACGGGACCGATCGCCGCCCCGCCCATGCAGCCGACCATCCATATGCTGATGGCAAGGCCTCTTTGCTTGGGATCATGGAACATCGTGCTGATCAGCGCCAAGGTTGAAGGCACTAACGTCGCTCCGGCAATGCCGAGTACGGCCCGGGATGCGATCAGCATTTCGGCACTCGCCGCGAACGCGGCGCAGATGGAGGCGATGCCAAATACGGCTGATCCCACCAGAAGCACCTTGCGGCGACCGAAGCGGTCGCCCAAGGTACCCATCGTAATCAAAAATCCCGTAAGCATTAACCCGTAAATATCCATGATCCACAATTGCTGGGTGCTGCTGGCCCCCAGATCCGCGCTTAAATACGGCAGCGCCAGAGCCAGCACAAAGATATCGATGGAAATGAGCAGGCTTGTTAGCACCAATACGCCAAGCCCGACCCATTCCCGTGTGCCGGCCTTATCGTCCCTCTTCATTGCTTGCTCCCAAATCGTATGTATGGAGCAGCACTTCTCCCAGTTTGTCCAGCATAATTTTCGTTCCATGCTCGCGCTGCGCCACCGTATCATAGCCGTCAAGGAAAACGCACTGCTCCGTGTAGATGAGCCGGGTTCCGTGTTCCGCCTGCTTGAACTCCACCGTGACCACGGATACCGATATCCGCGTTTCCTCTTGGTCCAACGAATAGGAATAGATGATACGCTCATCAGGTACGATCTCCTGAAAGCAGGCGTCAAAGGTAAACACCGGTCCTCCTGGCGGGCCCCCGCGGTTGAACTCCCGCCCGCCGACGAGAAATTCAAATGTTTCGGACTTTTGGAACCATTGGCTTTTGATTGCAGGGTCCGACCAAGCCGCGAACGCTCGGGCAGGCGCAGCCTCATAGTTTCTTTCAATGACAAAAGTATCATGCGTCGCAAAATGTTTGCTCACCATTTATTCCTCCCTTTTGGCTCGTTCAATCGAATCCATTCCAAGGAAGCCGCCAAGCCTGTCAAAGTGGTTTTCCATGATTGTGCGGCGTTCGGCAAAAAACTTCTCATGGCTTTTTTTCATCATGCCTAACAATGTTGTAAAATCTTCAACCGTCAACGGCTCATCTCTGGCCATCAGGCTCGATGCATTTTGCAGCTCTTTCAAAAGCTTTTGCTGGATTCGTATATTCTCTTTCAGCCGATTGATTTGAAGCTGGACCACTTCGAACGGATTGTAACCGCTATCGGACAAAATCGATTTGATCTCATCGAGCGCTAAACCCAGCTCTTTTAATGCCAAAATTTGCTGCAAGCGTGACAGATCGGATTCGCTGTACAGCCTGTACCCCGAATCGGAATATCCGGACGGTGAATACAAGCCGATCTGATCGTAATATCGCAAGGTTCGAACGGTTAACCCTGTTAATTGGGCCAGTTCGCCGACTTTCCAGTATTTTGGGCCTGTAATGATCATCCCCTCATTTCGCGCGATCCTGATTACCGGTGATTTAACTATATACCATGACGCCACGTAAGGCTCAAGCGGAAAAGGCGAAATTTATAAACACGCACATTAAAAAGCCCCACAATATAAAAACTCGACTTCCTAAGCGTAAAGGAAATCGAGTTTTTTAGGGACTTTTAGCAGAGAATCTCAACCATAAACCCGCCCGGGGCTTTCACGTAAAAAGTATAGGCGTGCGAGTGCTGCGGAGGTTTGACGTCGTATCCGTCCTCGAATAAACGCTGATACATTCGGTTTACCTGCTCTTCATTAGACTGTGGGAAGCCGATGTGAAAGGTTTTGGGATACTCTACCTCGCGGCCTTTCATCAACGTCAAGACAAATCCGTCATCATCAAAGAGGACCGCAAAGTTGTCGCCCCGGCTTGCCTGGCATTTGAGCCCGAAGTAGGTTTCCAGAAATGCCTGCGAAGCCGCGACATCGGTCACCGTAAGGTTTAAATGATTGATTTTCATTATACCGCCGCCCTTTCGATTGGTTTCGAAAAATGATTCGTTTTTATTATATAACCTTCAAGCAAGTGATAAAGTTTGGGGGAAATAGAGCTTTCCGGTAGCGGCGGGATGTGGCGCGATGAATGACATAAAAAGGACCATCTCCGGCAGCAGGCAGCCATCAGAAATTGTCCTTCATTCGCTAAATTGCTTTAAATTTATTCTTATTTCGCGCTGATTTTGAAGCAACAACCCGTCCCCTAATAAAGCACCTTCCCCGTTTGTAATGCGTCGCGAAAGCGCTGGATATCCCTGATTGGGGGATTACCGAACATTCGCGCGTATTCCCGGTTGAAGTACGAGGGGCTCTCATAGCCAACCTGAAAAGCGGCTTCAGCCGCTTCCATCGTATCGGTTAGGAGAAGGCGACGCGCTTCTTGAAGTCTGAGCCGCTTTTGATATTGGATCGGGCTCATGGCCGTTACTTCTTTAAAATAATAATACAAGGACGATTCGCTCATCCCCGCCTCCTCGGCTAATTCATCAACGCGCAGAGGCAATGCAAAATCACGGTTCAACCTCTCAATCACCATCGCGATGCGCTGTGCATGGCTGCCGATGACAGCAAATTGCTTGAGCGTATCGTTCCGATCGTCCTGAATGATTCGGTAAATGATCTCGCGAATCGCATACGGAGCCAGTACCGGAATATCACGGGGCGAGTCCAACAGACGCACCAGACGCATGACCGCATCGTGCAGCGAATCATTCATCCGGTTTATGGCCAGACCGCGTCCATATTTACGGTTAGGGCTCTCGGCTAGATCGGAGGCTTGAATCACATCAAGGATTTGATTCATGTCAAATTGCAGTCGAAGGCAAAAATACGGTGCGTTTGAAGACGCCTCAACGACCTGCCCGGATATCGGCAGATTGACGGAAGCGGTCAAATAATGGTCAGAATCGTACTGATAGCTCTCCTGCCCTAGCATAACAATCTTCGAGCCCTGCGCGATCACGCACAAGGATGGTTGATAAACCGAATGCACCGGTTCGGATATCTGGGACAATCGAATAAAGAATAAACCGGGAATCAACGTCTCGTGTATGCCGTCTTTCATCACGAACCGCTCCATAACCTGCGCTAGTTCTCCCCTTTGCTCCGTGAACTTCCCTTCCATCTCTTCACAACCTTTTATCCCGATTTTTTATTATTTTATGACTTTTTGGAGTATTAGGCAATTGCAGAACATGATCCGGCTACCGCTCTACCTGCCAGTAAGGGCATTATGAATACATTCAATTCAAAAGGAGAGATGGAGAATGCAAACCGACAACAAACATCCTCACCCCTATGTTGGCATGTGGGTAACCAGCGACGGACATATCCGGCATGAACTATTGCCGAACGGACGTTACGATGAAGCCCGCGGCAATCGCCAAAGTGCCTATCAAGGCAACTATACGATCGAAGGCAATCATATCGAATACGTGGATGACACCGGGTTTACAGCCGATGGCGACTTTCGGGACGGAGTGCTCTACCATGCAGGGATGGTGCTCTATCGAGAAGTTTATAAAAAAGGAGAGAACAAATCATGCCAGGTATGAACGGAAAAGTTGTTGTCATTACAGGCGCAAGCAGCGGGATTGGAGAAGCAACCGCGCGACGGTTAGCCGGTCAAGGCGCTCATATCGTTATAGGTGCCAGACGCCTAGAGAGATTGGAGGCACTCGCGGCCGCAATTCGTGCGGAAGGAGGATCGGTCGAGTATCAAGCGCTGGACGTCACGAACCTGGATCAGATGCAGAAGATCATCCGCTTCGCGCAGAGCCGATATGGACGGATTGATGTCATTGTGAACAATGCGGGAGTCATGCCGCTATCGCCGCTTGAAGCTTTGAAAATCGACGAATGGAACCGGATGATCGACGTTAATATTCGCGGTGTTCTCCATGGTATTGCCGCAGGCCTTCCGGTCATGAAGGAGCAGGGTTTCGGCCAATTTGTCAATGTGGCTTCGATAGGCGCTTACGCGGTATCCCCGACGGCAGCGGTATATTGCGCCACCAAATATGCAGTCCGGGCGATTTCCGAAGGTTTGCGACAGGAGGTTGGGCGAGATATCCGAGTGACACTCGTGTCCCCGGGTGTGACGGAATCCGAGCTTGCGGACAGCATTTCGGACGAAGAAGCAAGGCAGCTTATGAAAGAGTATCGCCGGGACGCGCTCCCTGCATCCGCAATCGCCCGCGCCATAGCTTATGCCATTGAGCAACCGGCGGACGTCGATGTGAACGAACTCATAGTAAGACCGACCGCCCAATTTGCTTAATACAGACGTGCAGTTGCCAAGGAGTTTGAAATGGATAAAAAAATATGGATTTTAGCTATTGCCTCATTTGTCGTAGGCACGGTTGAGCTCGTCATTGCCGGAATCATTGATATGATTGCACAAGATCTCAACGTTTCTGTAGGTACCGCGGGCCAACTGATTACTGTCTATTCACTCGTTTTTGCTTTTGGTTCTCCAATACTCATCACCCTGACTTCTAAAGTGGAACGCAGAAAATTGTTAACTGCTGCAATGCTTGTCTTTTTCGCAGGAAATATGATATCTATCGTTAGTCCCAACTTTACGATTCTTATTATTTCGCGGATCATCCTAGCGGCAAGCTGCTCGATTATTGTTGTTCTATCTATTGTGATGGCTTCGAGTATCGTTGCTCCCGAATTAAGAGGCCGTGCAATCGGTATGATATTTATGGGGATCAGTGCGTCTCTTGTCCTTGGTGTCCCTCTGGGTACCATCATCGGCGAAATGTGGGGTTGGCGCTCAACATTTGCATTGGTCGGGGGGCTTACTTTAATCGTAGCTTGGGCCGTCAAACGATATCTTCCACAGGTTGCTCCCCGTCAAGGAGTCCCGTTGTCGGAACAGCTTCGAACGCTAAAGGATTCTAGAATCTTATCCGCTCATTTCATCTCGATCTTGCAGATGACGGGCCAATTCACAATCTATGCCTACATTACACCTTTTTTGCATGAGACGATGGGTCTGTCAACGAGCATAATCAGTATTGTTCTGTTTGTATATGGATTAGCTGGTATAGCGGGAGGATGGATCGGAGGATGGTCCTCAGATAAGCTTGGAAACAGCAAGACGATTATCGTCACTCTTCTGCTGCATGCGTCGGCTGTGTTTTTATTGCCTTATGCTACGGGTTCTATGTTTCAATTACTTATCGTGGTCGTCGTCTGGTGTGCATTTAATATGGCCCCAAGCCCCGCCATTCAAAGCTACCTGATACAGGCGGCTCCGGAAACTTCGGATATCCAGTTAAGCTTTAATACATCGTCTTTACACATAGGAGTTGCAGCTGGTTCTATCGTTGGGGGACTGATTGTAAACCATTATTCCGTCACGACAAATACTTGGGTCGGCGGACTGATTATTATTTTGGCCATCCTATCGGCAATCTTCTCCTTAAGGAAAAACAAAGCCATGACATCGACCGTTTCATCTTAAGCAAAATAAATTATAAAGAACAATGACCAAAAGTCTCGGCCTGTGCGCTGTACTTCCATGATGGAGGCTCAGATTCACAGGTCGAGACATTTTCGCATTCATGCTGGCGGCTGTTGGAATCTGTTCGATTTGAACATCCCTCCTGTATGGAAGGAACATCAGCATAACTGGTTACTCCGCAAATCGAATGCGTCCGATGCCTATGCGCTCGGTGCCACCCGATCGACTTTTTAGTAACCCGGATAGGGATATCTTTATCTGTTGAAGTAGTGCCCCTGTTCTAGGTCTGCGATCAGACCAGGGTTCACCGGCTGCCATCCCAAGCGTTCCTGGGTCAGTACGCTCGACGCCAGGTTGTCGGTCGAAGCGGCGAAGGCGAGCCACCCGAAGTAAGCCTCTGCTTCATCGGGGGAAATGCTGCGCACCGGCAGGTTCAGGTGGCGGCCGATAACCTCAGCGATCTCCCGGAAGGGCACGCCCTCATCGCCAACCCCGTGATACACGCCGCCTGCAGTCCCTTTTTCCAGCGCCAGTCTGAACAGGCGCGCCGCATCAAGCTGGTGAACCGCCGGCCAGCGGTTGAGTCCTTCATTCACGTACGCCGCAAAACCTTTCTCCCGCGCGATGCCGATCAAGGTCGGAACAAAGCCCTGCTCTCCCGGGCCATGCACGGACGGTGACAGGCGGACGACCGAAGCTCTCACCCCGCGCCCAACCAGCGCGAGCGCAGCCTCCTCGGAGCGGCGCGGCGTAGATTGAGTCGACGTGTCTTCTTCCGTCCCGAGCCGCCCCGGCGTTAGCATCAACGTTCCCGAGGTGGCCACAAACGGCTTACCGGTGCCCTCCAGCGCCGCCCCGATCGCCTCGATCGCCCGACTTTCCACCTCGGCAGCTGCCACGAAGTTCGAGAAATCGTGGTTGAAGGCCAGGTGAATCACACCGTCCGCTACTGCGGCGCCTTCCTGCAGGCTGTTAAGGTCTTCGAGAGAACCGCTGTGCACCTCGGCCCCGGCGACCGCCAGCGACGCGGCCGACTTATCCGAGCGGGCGAGCCCAACGACCTGATGCCCCGCGGCAATAAGTTCCCGAACAACGGCGGAGCCGACGAAGCCCGTTGCGCCTGTTACAAATACACGCATATTTTTTGCATTTTCCATATAGATCCTCTTCCCTTCCTTGATTCGTTTATTAGAAATCGGATAATCAGCCAACCGCGGTTTTTAGACGTACTTAGATTTGCGAGCCGCCTCCGTCAACGGGGAACTCAGCCCCTGTGGTGTAGGTGGCATCGAATGCGAGAAACAGGGCTGCTTTGGCAACCTCGAGGGGGTGCCCAAAACGCAACATTGGGATCTGCTCTCTCATCTGCGCCTGGGTCTGTTCTGCAGCTTCCTTCGGCATCGACTCCATGATGCCGGTGTCGATGGGGCCGGGGCTGACCGCGTTGACGCGAATCTGCCGCGGTAACAGCTCGCGGGCCAGACCGCGAGTCATGGAGCGCAGCGCTGCTTTACTGGCCGCATACGCACTGAGCATCGGGATACCCACTACGTTCGCGATCGAGGTGGTGAGCACCACGCCGCTTCCTGCGTTTAGCAACGGGGTCAGTTTCTGCACGGTGAAGTACGGGCCTTTGGTGTTGATGGTTAGTAACTCGTCGTACACTTCTCCGGTCATCGACTCGAAGGAGACAAAGCGCGTGGTGCCGGCGTTTACGAACAGGGCATCGATCGTTCCAAACTCGGCCTTTACCCGGTCGGCCAACTCGTCGATATCCGTTAACGACGCTGCGTCGCTCAGCACTGCGACCGCGTCGTTGCCAATTTTTTTACGAGCTGAGTCAAGCTTAGCCTGGGTACGACCAGTGATCAGAACGCGCGCACCTTCATCCGCCAGCAGCTTCGCTGTCTCGAGACCGATCCCGCTGCTACCTCCCGTGATCACGACTTTCTTGCCTGCGTCATTTTCCTTTCTCCACCGTATGCATCTTTTATTTCCTCCCTTGGCTTTAGAAGCTCATTTATTTTTGCAACACCGATTATAACTCACCAAATTAATAAAGTAAACAAAATTAATAAAAATAGTTAATTAATTAATTTTAGTAAAAAGTGTTTGTTGTACCGGAGAATTCGTTATAATATGTTGTATAAGTACAAAGGAGGCTTCATTTCGTGAGAAAAGCCGTAAGCGCCGATCATTATATCGAGAAAATAAAACCGGTCATCAGAAAGAACAAATTCAGCCAACTCAAAATAGACGATATCGCCAAATACATGGATATCAGCAAGGTGACTCTGTATAAGCATTTTTCATCCAAAGATGACATTATTCAGCAGGTCGTAGAGTATGGAATAAACTATTTGAAGCAGGCCGATGCCGTAGTGAGCGACGAGTCCGTTTCTTATATCGAGCGTTTTCAGCAAACGTTCCTGCAATCGCTAATCTGCGTCATTTTTATATCCGATTTGTTCCTGGAGGACCTCAAAGAATTCTATCCGCGGTTATTTGAAAGTCTTGTCATTGCCCAGCAGAATCGGAACAAAAATCTGGAAAGCTTTTTTGAAGCCGGGATAGATCAGGGAATTTTCAACCGAATGAATGCTGTGCTGTCATTGGTTCAAGACGACGCTACGCTGCGGCGGATCATAGAACCGACTTTTAGTATTCAGTATGATCTCACCTTGAAACAAGCCGTAATGGAATTTTACAACATGAAAAAGTATCAAATGATTCGCCCTGAACATTTGGATAAGTTTGACGATTCTTATTTTGAAGATCGGGTCGTTCAAATTTTGCAGACCATTTAATCATTATGTTGGTTCTCTCGGGACTGCCGGATCAACAGTTGAAGTTGAACTCATTCCCCGGGTTTCTCCAATGGTGCAACCTTCCATATTTTGATTGCGTCTATAGGGAAGACAAGGTCAAAATTTCCCGAAGAAGGTGTGGTTAGATGAAGAAGAAACGTTATGTATCCGGAACTGTGGCAGCTTTGGCGTTCTCCCTGGCAATTGGGGGATCCGTGTTCGCTGCAGGCGTGGGCTTTACGGATTTGGACGGAATCGCAGGAGCCGATAAAATAACTTCGCTCCAGCAGCAGAAGCTGCTGAAAGGTGACAGCGAATCGGTCTTTCGGCCGCAAGCACGGCTGACGAACGCGGAAGGCGTTCAGTTGCTGGCGAACGTGCTGGTAGATGTGCCGGTTTCAAAGGCTGCCGATGACAGCAAAAATCCAGCCCTGACCCATGTTAAAGACGGTGCTTGGTTTGCCCCGGCTTTTCAAACGGTTACCGACCATGGCATCGTTCTGCCTGCCGATATCGAACCCGGCCAAGCCATGACTCGGGAAGCATTCACGCAATATTTGATCAAGACGGTGGAACAAAAGGGCAACCTGCCGATGATCAATCTGGTGCCGAAAAATATTGCTGACGAAAGCCAAATGACCCCTGAGTATCAAGGGGCCATTCAGCGGGCGCTGGCTTGGGGGATTGCCGACCTGGACAGCAGCGGAAATTTCCGTCCCCAGGATCAAGTGACCCGGGCGGAAGCGGCCGTCATGCTTTACAATGCGCTGGATTTTTTGAAAACACACCCTTCCCCTAAGGCAGAATAAAAGAACCGGGAACCGTTGGTGTTGTCAGACAACGCCGATATTTATTCTTAATAACCGCTCATAACCAAAGCACGGTTTTGTCAAGGCTCTTTTCCTTGATGGAAATCGGGCTTTGGTTTTTTCTTTTATCTGCAAGCCAATTATCATCCCGCTCCCTTCCCTCCAGATACATTCGAAATTGCCCGCTGCTTGGTTACTCATTTTTTAGCTTCCGAACAAAATCCTTACGAAGTTCTCCGTATTCCTCCTGCCTTATTTGCAAGTGTTTTATTTCATTTGATTCAACAATGGATTGAATAATTTCGCCCTGTTGAACCCAAAATATACCCAAAACAATGGGTGAAAACTGAGGAAAAAAATCTGCCCCTTGGCGTAAAGCGTTGTTGCATACATAGTGATAATTTTCGAGTTTATGGCTGTCCACACAGTTCACATTAATGAGCTAATTTTTATAGCATGATCGGGGATTTTAAAGGAGCGGAACGGGTCATTTATAAGCGGTATATTTTGGGCTACGGGGCGTTTAGATGAATCAAAGGAGCGGGATATAGAAGCGATCTGCCGGCACAACGATACCCTGGGTGTCGGAAAACCGCTAAATTTTATTTTGATGAGGGGATATCCATGATTTCTTATGAAGACGTTAGAAACGTCAGAGAATCGCTTGCACAACTTAGCAACGCCGATTGGCTGCTGCACTCTTGGGGAACATGGCAATGGTGGATGTTGCTTTCAGCAACGATTGTTCCTTGGATCATTGCATGGAAATTCATGGACAAAAACAGAGGGAAAGAGCTCCTGATTTTGGGAATGGCATTCACAATCATTTCGTTAATGCTTGATAATCTAGGCACCTTTTATAGCCTTTGGGGGTATTCGATCAAATTGATACCCTTAACCGTCGAATTCGTCCCAGGCGATTGTTCCATATTTCCTGTGACATATATATTCATGAATCAGTTTTCCAAAAACTGGAGATCGTTTGTCGTGATCTCTGTTGTTGCTGCAGCCTTTTTCTCGTATATTATTGAACCTTTTTTTAAACATATCGGCATTTATCGGAACCATAGTCCTTGGAGTTACACATGGAGTTTTGTCGGGTTCATTATCGTTTTTATATTCGTTCGGTTTTTTGCTTACAAATTAATTAAGAAATTGGCTTGAAACCACAAACGCTTTATTCACGTTACTTTTTAACTACAACACTTCGGATCACCGACATGTAATGATCGAACTTTTGCACTCCCGTCAAGATTTAAAAAACCAATGGCTTCGCCCTAATAACATGGGGCGAAGCCATTGGTTTTACATTAAAATCGGATTATATCCCAGCCCCCTTTGTACAGGGGATATCGCCACGCTGAACAAGCCAACGCAGAGCGGCCTGGACGGACTTGTTGTGCTTTTTCGCGATCGAGGCATCACCTTCGTTGCCGAACAGGTTGTTGCGTCCTTCAGCGAACGGCCACCTCGAATCAATAAAACCGGCCAATTGGCCGGTTTTATCGATCCTGTTGCCATAGCAAACCCGAAAAACTATTCTTCATCAAGCATGGCAAGCGGGCTAAAGGACTCGTAATGGATATCCTCTTTAGGTACGTTCAACTTACGAAGTAACTTGACCACACTCTCCATAAACGGAACCGAAGCGCATAAGTACTTGACGTGGCTATATCCTCCCCATATAATTAAATCAATATAACATATGAGCAATTATTCATATGATATAAAAACGATATAGAAAGTAGGTATATGTATGGCAGGACATGATCACAATCATGCCCATGATCATAGTCACGGACATGGACAAAACAACAAAAAAGTGTTGCTGTTCTCTTTCATTATCATTACCGCATACATGTTGGTCGAGGCATTTGGCGGATTTATTACCAATAGTTTAGCTTTGCTATCCGATGCCGGTCATATGTTATCGGATTCCATTGCGTTAGCGATCGCTTTACTTGCTTTTAAGTTTGGAGAGAAGGCTGTCAATAAGGGAAAAACCTTTGGTTACAGAAGATTTGAAATACTGGCTGCAATGCTAAATGGCGTTACCCTGATTGCGATTGCCTTGTACATTTTTTATGAGGCGATTGATCGATTTGTAAACCCGCCAGAAGTGGCTACATTAGGAATGCTGGTCATCAGTTGTATTGGTCTGCTTATTAATATACTCGTAGCCTGGATTATGATGCGCGGAAGCGATACGGAGCACAACCTGAACATGAGAGGCGCATACCTGCACGTTATTAGCGATATGCTGGGGTCCATCGGAGCCATCATTGCCGCTCTGCTGATGATGTTCTTCGGCTGGGGATGGGCAGACCCGCTTGCCAGTGTCATCGTCGCAGTACTCGTTCTTCGGAGCGGTTACTTTGTTAGCAAGTCTTCCCTGCATGTACTTATGGAAGGAACACCACGTAATATTGATGTAGAGGAAGTTGTGCGAGCCATTTCTCAGTTCGAAGGTGTGAAGGCTGTGCATGATGTGCATATATGGGCAATAACGAGCAACTTAAACGTCCTTACGGCCCATATTGTGGTCGACGGGGACAGAACGGTTTATGAAGTCGACGCCCTTTTGCAAAAAATCGAACATATGCTGGAACACAAAAATATTCCTCACTCTACTTTACAAATCGAATCCGAACAACATAGACACGATGAATCCGTTTTTTGTAATGCAAAAGCCGGTGCACCGGATGCACATGCCCATCATCACCATTAATACAAGGAGTACAAAGCTGTAATACAGTTTTTATATCGTTTATTGGAGCGGCTGGCTGAAACCTACCCGCTCCTTTTTTATTCTTCAGGTAAGAAAAAGTGTCGTAGCAGTTTCCCTCTCAGCAAGAGATTAAAGGTTTTAATGCCGATGTATTTTTTGCTTAATTAGTTCAATGCCAATCCCATTCCGAGCAATAGTGATTTTTAGGCCCGGTTAGAGCCTCGCGAACGTGATGTAATCGACTTGGACAGGCTCCGCCGATTCCATCCGAAGTGCCCGGTTGATCTGTCCCCGGTGATATTGCCCATGCAAGAGAACCTGCAACAGGAGGTCCCGGACGGACGTTCGGAACGGAACCCCGCTCTGGTTTGCATAGTCGACCATTTCGTCCAACTCGGATTCCTCGAGCCCTTCGATATAGACGCGATATTGCTCGGCGTTTTCTTCGAACATCGTCCGAATCGCCGTCAGGTCTTCCGCATCCTCCCACAACGAATATTGCGCGCTGCCCTTGCCCTGCAATCGGGACAACCAGACCCGTTCCGCGACCGCGACGTGCCGAACCAGCTTCAGAAGTTCCTTGTTCTTCGTCCCACTTTCCTCAAGCGCGTCCAAGATGCGTCCGTCCGCCCAGTACAGGTGGTCCATCATGCACTTGATCGTCTTCATTTCGTTTTCCCCCTCTTCGTCTCTTCGATTCCTTGAACCTACTGTTATCCGTTAGTTTAATCATTTAGTTTAATCATTTGAACGAACTAAAACAACCTTTTTTCGGTGATTCCTTGTTCGAGGCACGCCCAAAAAGAGCATAATGCACAATTATGGTAAAAAGGACAGCTGCGACCGCTCTTCAACTCTCCTTTTTATGAAAAGACCATTGCACATGGATGGGCGTCAATGATCATTCCTTATATATTCCTTCCGGTCTAAGTGTGCCTGTTGGACGGATTCTCAAAATTCGTAAATCAGCGGCTTACGTCACATGTTTGAGCTTGCCTGTTTCTCGGTCGATCCTTGGATGTACCGCTCCCCCCATTCGCACATCACATCGATGACCGGCCGAAGTGATTGGCCAAGCTCGCTCAACTCATAAACGACTTTCGGCGGGACCTGGTTGTATACCGTCCTGATGATGACCCCATCCTCTTCCAGCTCTCTAAGCTGCTGAGTCAGCATTTTCTGCGTGATGCCCGGGATCAACTTTTTTAGCTCGCTCGTTCGTTTCGCTCCATAGGTTAAATGGCATAAAATAAGCGTTTTCCATTTTCCCCCGATGACTTCCAGGGTCGCTTCTATAGGTATATTAAAAGCTTGCTGCATACTCGCTTTCATGGCATGTTTTCCCCCGATCAAAATAGGTACTTTTGGGTTCCTATATTACCTTTTGGTGAAAATGACACAAAAAAGTGCGTACTTCTGTTCCTCGATTATATGATACATAATCTCCTTGTGCCAATAAGGAAATCGGCAGACTCAATCCAGCCGGTTCCGGAATGGATGATTATTCATAATGAGGAGGACATATCGAATGAAGGCAAACGGTCAAACGTTTCAAAGTTCCGGCAAGCTTTCCTGGGGCTTATTGTTCGTTTTGTGCGGCGCAATTTTTCTGGAAGGGATCGACGTGTCGATGATGGGCGTGGCTCTGCCCGCGATCCGTGCTGAACTGGGCATGTCGACCGGTTCGCTGCAATGGGTAGTCAGCGCCTATGTATTGGGGTATGGCGGCTTCATGCTGCTCGGAGGCCGGGCAGCCGACCTGTTCGGGCGAAAAAAAATGTTTCTGGTATGGCTCACGGTTTTCTTTGCTTTCTCCGGGCTAGGCGGACTATCGACCGAAGGCTGGATGCTGATCACCGCCCGGTTTGTTACAGGCATTAGCGCAGCGTTTATGACGCCGGCCGGCTTATCCATCATCACGACAAGCTTTGCGGAGGGAACTGCACGTAACAAGGCATTGCTCGTTTATGCCGGGACAGCAGCCGCCGGGTTTTCACTCGGTCTTGTGGTCGGCGGCATCTTAAGTGAGATCAGCTGGCGGTGGGTTTTCTTTGGTCCCGTCCTATTAGCGTTCGTGATTCTTCTAGCCGCGATTCGCCTCATACCGGCCTCCGGTCGGCCGGAGGCCTCCTCCAAAGGCTTCGATCTGGCCGGAGCAATCAGCGTCACGGCAGCCATGCTGCTTCTGGTTTACGGAGTCGTGGAATCTTCCAACCTGGGCTGGAGCTGGACCGCCGGAATATTAGCCTGCAGTGCTCTGCTTTTTGGTCTCTTCGCAACGATTGAGCGACGCTCGGCATCCCCCTTGGTACGCCTTGGCATTTTTTCAGCCAGCTCACTCGTACGGGCAAACCTGGGTGCCATGTTGTTTGCCGGCTCCTTTTTCGGGTTCCAATTCGTGACGGTGCTCTACCTCCAAGAACTGCGCGGCTGGTCATCCCTTGAAACGGGTCTTGCCCTGCTCGCCGTCGGTGTCGATTCCATACTCGCACCTACCCTGACCCCCAAGCTGGTAAACCGTTTCGGCAATATTCCGGTGATTTTCGGCGGGTTCTGCCTCGCTGCGTTAGCCTACGCCCTTTTTCTTCCCATCGGTTTGGATTGGACCTATGCAGCGATGTTCCCGACGATGATCCTGACGGGCCTCGCCTTTTCGCTGACTTACGGACCTTTAACCATCGCCGCCACGGACGGAATTGCGGAAGAAGAGCAGGGGCTCGCCAGCGGGTTATTGAATACCTCCTTCCAGTTTGGCGCCGCACTTGGTTTGGCGGTCGTGACCGCTGTGCAGATTGGCTCTACAAGTTTGGACAACTCACCGCAAGCGATGCTCGATGGCTACCGTACAGCGATGATGGTTCCGATTGCCGCTTCCCTTCTCGGGATTGGCATCACCGCCCTCGGCCTTCGTAAACGCTCTCCGGTAGTGAACAGTTAAATATGAAGAAGCTCCGTCGAGTGAACAGTTAAATAATTAAGAAGCTCCGTCGCTGGATAAAAGAAACCAAGGGCAGATTCCTGCTCTTGGTTTCTTTACTGACCGGTTCATTGAAATCGTGCAACCGGATCCGGCGTTCCGGTATGTTGCCAAAAAAACCACTGTCGATGTACATCAACAGCGGTCCTTTATCTTGGCAGCGTCCTACTCTCCCAGAACCCTTCGGTTCGGTCCAACCCCTGATTTTCATGATTAAACAACAAATGAGCTCAGACTAATCTGAGCTCATTTATGTTGATCAAGAAGTTACAATCAATATTTTCCGGTTAATACTGCGTTTATCAGTTACGCTTTAATTTTTCAGTTAAATACGAATTTAACGCATTCATCAATTTGTCGTTTGGTCTTGAATCCTTATTCCACCGTCACGCTTTTCGCCAAATTCCGCGGCTTATCTACGTCGTTTCCTCTCGCGAGGGATGCGTAGTAGGACAGCAGCTGCAGCGGAACGACCGACAGGGCTGGCGTCAGCAGCGGCAATGTTTTAGGGATGGCAAAAGCTTGGTTTACGGACTTAAGCAGGCTTGCGACATGGTCTTCATGCGTAATCGCCATGATGTCGGCGCCGCGTGCGCTCACTTCTTTGATGTTGCTGACCGTTTTTTCAAGGACGTCTTCCTGGGTTGCCAAAGCAATGACCGGAATGCCTTCTTCGATCAAAGCCAGCGTGCCGTGTTTCAATTCGCCGGCTGCATAGGCTTCGGAATGGATGTAGGAGATCTCTTTCAGCTTCAAAGAGCCTTCCTGCACGACCGCATAATCCAGTCCCCGTCCGATAAAGAATAAGTGCTCATGCTTGGAGATCTGTTCTGCATAAGCTTTGATCGCATCCGGTTTTTCCAGCATGCTTTCCAGCTGCTCAGGCAGCGCCTGCATAGCGGCGATAATGTGTGCAACCTCTTCCGGCGTTTTCGTGCCGCGCACCTCTGCCAGGTACAATGCGAACAAGTAGAAAGCGATCAATTGGGAAGTATAAGCTTTTGTCGAAGCAACCGCAATTTCCGGACCGGCCAACGTCACGATGACGTCGTCCGCATCGCGGGCGATGGAGCTGCCGACCACGTTCGTAATGGCAAGCACATGTGCTCCGTGGGACTGTGCTTCGCGCAGAGCCGCCAGCGTATCCGCCGTTTCACCCGATTGGCTGACCACAATGACCAGCGTATCCTTGGTGACGATCGGGGAACGATAACGGTATTCGGAAGCCACATCGGTTTCAACCGGAATCCGTACCAGCGATTCAATCGCATGGCGTCCAACAAGGCCCGCATGGTATGCCGTGCCGCAGGCCACGATTTGGATTTTGCTGATGCCTTTGATTTGCTCCGGCGTCAGCTTCAGCTCAGGCAAAACGACCTTTTTGCCGGATTCGTCGATCCGTCCGCGCATCGTGTCGCGATAGGCTTGCGGCTGCTCATGAATCTCTTTAAGCATAAAGTGATCAAAGCCGCCTTTTTCCGCAGTGACCGCATCCCAATCGACATGAATCATTTCCCGAGAAATAAAATTCCCTTCGATCGTCATCAATTCGACAGAGTCTTTCGTCAGAACGGCCATCTCCCCGTCGTTCAAAATATACACGTCGCGCGTATATTGAAGAATCGCCGGAATATCCGAACCGATAAAGTTTTCGCCTTTCCCGATCCCGATGATAAGCGGACTTGCCTGACGTACGGCAACGAGTTTATCCGGCTCGTATTCGGTCAGTACGCCCAGCGCAAACGCTCCGCGCATATGGGAAATAGCTTTTTGCACCGCTTTGACGATATCCCCTTCGTACTCACGGGCAATCAGATGCGAGATGACTTCCGTATCGGTTTCGGACACGAAATGATGCCCTTCCGCGATCAGCTCATCCTTCAGCTCCAAATAGTTTTCGACAATCCCGTTATGAACGACCGAAAACTTATGGCTGTTGTCCGTATGAGGATGGGAGTTCACGTCCGACGGTTTGCCATGGGTTGCCCAGCGCGTATGTCCGATCCCTGCGCTTCCCACCAGCGGCGTTTCCTCCAGCTTCGACTCCAGGTTCGCAATCCGGCCCTTCGCTTTGGCAATTTGCAATCCCTTATCCGTAAATACGGCAATGCCTGCGGAATCGTAACCGCGGTACTCCAGCTTTTTCAATCCCTCGAGCAATACTTCCTGCGTATCTT
Organism: Paenibacillus sp. USDA918EY; assembly: GCF_009870825.1. Classification (GTDB taxonomy): domain Bacteria; phylum Bacillota; class Bacilli; order Paenibacillales; family Paenibacillaceae; genus Paenibacillus_AQ; species Paenibacillus_AQ albilobatus. The sequence continues at coordinate 138,409 of NZ_WTWY01000016.1, forward strand.
TTTGACCAATATATCCGACAATACCACACATAATATATTTTCCTCCGTTCACTTCTCCAAATTGGGTTTAGAGAGCATACGGGAACAAACCGTGCGGCAATGCCAAAATGTACGGAAAACAATGTTCGTATGAAGTTTACAAAGTACGGTTTTCACGAATGTACACTCTGGCTGCTGCCGCTTATTGGATCAATGCCCGCACACTCATGAAAAAATATGATTAGTTTTCTTTCACCCACCGGAAGCGTTGTGTGAACGGTCGCCCATTCATTTTCCGTTTTCGGTTTAACGGCTTTGGTGAATCACCGGAAGGTCCCCGCCGAATCATTCGAACACCTTCACCTCGTCAACTTGGCGCTTCGCGAATCCGCCAATGCAATGGTCGAATTCTTTCTCCGTACAAAGCCCAAGTTCTGGCGCTTTATGAAAAAACCTCACGATCCTCGCTTTCTATTTCGGAATGACAAATTTTTTAAAAACCGCCTGTCATTTGAAACATTCGACAAACGTAGTTTTATTATATTCATGCCGGTGCATTTTTGCAAACCCGCAACGAACCCATACCGAGAACCCTCTCCCCTGTCTGCCTTACACGAAAGCCGATGAAACCTGAACTTTAGTTTCACCGGCCTATGATGAAAGTTCCTGCATTTTACTGCAAAAATAAACCCGAGGTCTTACACGAGCTCCCGCTTCACGACATCGACGATTTGGTTCACGTATTGATCCAGTTGGTCCTTATCCGGACCTTCCGCCATGACCCGGATCAAGGATTCCGTGCCCGAAGGACGCACCAGCACGCGGCCGTTATCGCCGAGGATGCCCTCTACATCCTTAATGGCGGCTTCAATCGCGGCGTTGCCTTCATACTTGCTCTTGTCCTCCACGCGAACGTTGACGAGAACCTGCGGATATTTGCGCATCATCGTTCTAAGCTCGCTCAGCTTTTTGCCCGAACCCGCAACGATGTCCACGAGCTGAATTGCCGTTAGGATGCCATCTCCAGTCGTATTATAATCGAGGAAAATAACGTGGCCGGACTGCTCGCCGCCCAGGTTATATCCGCCTTTGCGCATCTCTTCCATGACGTAACGGTCGCCGACGGCTGTCTTCGCCGTATTCAGCCCCAGCTTCTCGGTTGCTTTGTAGAATCCGATGTTGCTCATAACCGTCGACACGATCGTGCCCTTGTTCAGCTTGCCTTGTTTGTTCAAAGCGTCCCCGCAAATGCACAAAATAAAGTCGCCGTCGACTTCCTCGCCGTCGTTATCGATGGCGATAAGACGGTCCGCATCCCCGTCAAAGGCGAGCCCGAGATCGGCTTTGGTCTCAAGGACCTTCTCCCTAAGCTGTTCCGGATGCGTCGAGCCGCAATGATCATTAATGTTCAATCCGTTTGGCTCCGCGCCGAGTTTAATGACTTCGGCCCCCAAATCTTCAAACAGCTTCGGCGCCAGTTCATAAGCAGCTCCGTTCGCGCAGTCCAGGACGATTTTCATGCCTTTGAAGCTATGGCTGATCGTGGATTTCAAATATTCCAAATATTGATATTTCGATTCATTGTCGACAATGACATTGCCGAGGTCTTTTCCGATCGGACGCGGCAGCTCGTCGGTTTCGGCATCCATCAACGCTTCGATTTTCAGTTCCGTTTCATCGGAAAGCTTAAAGCCGTCGCCGCCAAAAAATTTAATGCCGTTGTCCTGCACCGGGTTATGCGAAGCGGAAATCATAACGCCCGCATCGGCTTTGAGCAGTCTCGTAATATAGGCGACTGCTGGCGTGGTCACGACGCCCAGGCGCACGACATGCGCACCGATCGAAAGCAATCCCGCCACAAGGGCAGATTCGAGCATAACGCCGGATACGCGTGTATCCATGCCGATGACAACCGTCGGTTTTTCTACGTCTCCCGTCAGCACATATCCGCCGCAGCGGCCGATGCTGTATGCCATTTCAGCTGTAAGTTCTTTGTTTGCGACACCGCGTACGCCGTCAGTTCCAAAATATTTCCCCATATTCCTTCTCCTTTTCGAATTTACGCTTCTTGTGCAAAATTATAAATCCAATTCAATCATTCTAGAAAGTCGCATTTCATTGGCTGTACAAAAACCTGTTTCTCTCCCATCCCGATCCATCACGCGGTTTCTGATCCAAATCTATATCTTTAGTTCATTTCGCTTATCATGGATTGTTATCGGTTTCTCCCGTTTCATTGGTGCTGCCGTTCTGCTGTTCCGTGGAGGAATCTTGCGTTCCGGTTCCCCCGGTTTCGGTGTTTGTCGGCTTTCCGGTATTGTTCTCCTGGCCTTTGTCGTCTCCTCCGGAATTCGGATGAGTAACGGTAGGCGTCGATTCGTCTTTAATCTCAACCGTTGCGGTCAGGGGAGTTCCCGGATCCGCACGGGAAATATACCGCGGGAGAATGACCTGCAGCGTTACTTCGTGAACGCCGGGGCTTAGACCGTCGATGCTCGCGATGAGCTGGATGTCGTCTTTGGTCAAGCTGTTCAGCGGGCCCGGAGCGCCGGTCAGCGCCAGCGACATCGTTTTGCTGGACGGGTTGATAATGTCCGCTGTAAGTCCGCTTTGATTATCTTTTTTGATGGTGATCGGGATAGCGTCTATTACTCGCTGCGAATGGGAAACCGTCGTAATTTCCACCTGCAGGGAGCTAGGCTCGATTTTCTCAAAACCGGGAGGCGGCGTCAAGTCCACAGGAAGTACTATAGTTCCGGCTCCCGTAATTTGGCTTAAATCCACACTGATATTGCTGTAGGACTTTACTCCTGACAGTTCATCCTGCGGACCGTACAGCTTTACCTTGGTGACGCTAGGCTGGGCTTTGGAGATCACCAGTCCATCCGGGAGCTTGCCGGTGTACTGCAATTCGATCGGTACCTCTTTATATGGCGGCGAGATCACGATCTCCGCGGTAACCGACGACGGTTCAAGCACGGCACCTTCAATTTCCTTTCCCTGCTTGTCGTAGGCGGCGAGCTTCACCCGCTTCTCTTTCATCGTGCTGTCCTCGCCATCGATCGAGATGGTGCCCTGCACCTTCGCAACTTCACGCAGCTCGCTTTCCGGCAGGGTTACTTTGACCGTTGCCGGCTGCGGCGTAATTTTGCCGAGGATATACCCTTCCGCAGGCGTGCCTTTGGTCATGATCGTAACCGGGAACGTCGCCGTGTTTCTTTCCTCGATATTGACGGTCACCGAGGCCGGCTGAATGTTAACGAGCTCCAGTCCTTTCGGAAGATCTACGCTTAGAGGCAGCGTGCTGGTCCCGACTTTGGCATGCGTCAAGTCCAGTTTGATCTTGTACTCATCCGAAAAGGCGGATAATAAATCCATCTTTTTTCCTTTGATTTCGATTCGAACCCGATCCGTATCCATCGCGCTCAAAATGTATTTTTTCTCGTCCAGTCCAAAAGGCTGAACTTTGACGTTTTCAATGATTCTTGTATCGATTTTCGCAGTGGGCGTCGGGGTGTCGTTGTTCCAATGAACCATGCTCCACAGCAGCACACTGACCGCAAGAGCCAACACTTTGGCGAAATTGTTGTTGTTGATCCATTTATTCATGTTTATCAGTCCCCTTCCGGCGCCAGAACAGCGGACGTTTATCTTTAGGGGTTGAATTCGGACGGAGCTCCTCGTACAGCTTCGAAATCAGGGACTCCTCTTTAATGTCGCGTACGACTTGTCCATTGATCGCAAGCGAAATTTGGCCCGTTTCCTCGGAAACGACGACCGAAACCGCGTCCCCGACCTCGCTGATTCCGATCGCCGCCCGGTGCCGGGTACCCAGCTCCTTGCTGATAAAAGGATTCTCCGATAGCGGAAGGTAACACGCGGCTGCTGCAATCTGATTGTTTTGCACAATGACGGCTCCGTCATGAAGGGGCGTATTCGGGATAAATATGTTGATGAGCAGCTGCGAGCTGACCATGGACTGCATCGGAATACCCGATTCGGTATATTCGTTAAGTCCCGTCTGCCGCTCAAAAACGATTAACGCGCCTATTTTTCTACGGGCTAAATAATTTACGGCTTTAATGACTTCCCCGATCAGCTTGTTAAGCTCCTCGTCTTCCGCCGAAGAACGGCCGAATATCTTGCCCCGGCCGAGCTGTTCGAGCGCTCTGCGCAGCTCCGGCTGGAAAATGATAAAAATCGCGAAGATGCCGAAATTAAATATTTGATTCATCAGCCATCGCAACGTATACAGATCGAACCATGTGCTTAAAGCCCATATAATCACGAGTACCAGGATCCCCTTCAACAGCTGAACGGCCCTGGTACCTCTAACGAGCAGAATGACCTGGTAAATGATGTAGGTTACGATTGCGATATCTATAACATCTTTAATGGATTCTTTCCACGTCAGATCCGAAAAATAATTCATACTTAGGCCCCCGTACTACCCCTTGAATGTAAATTTGGGTCTCTATGTAATATAATTTCCCCTATATCTTCTAGGTTATAACGATCATCTGCATGTTGCAAGCGGCGCAGGCGGCATATTGGATAAACTTGCCGCGGATTCCAACAAAAAGGCGCCTTCTTTCTAGAAAGAGGCGCCGTCAAATGTTCAGTTCCAGCAAGGTTTTTAACGGTAGGCGACATCGGAAAACGCATTTGTAATTTTATACCACAGCCAATCCAAAGCCTGGTCAATATTTTTGACCTTTCCGGAAATATGCGCCGTAGAAGCTTGGTATAAAGATCCGTCAATGACCGTCAGATTTCCTTTTACTTCACCGTAGATTTTCGTTTTTCCGTTTTCCACCGTCAAATTACCTGCAATGCTTTTTCCTTCAGGGACGGTTACCGTATTCCCTTCAATCACAACCTGATCCAGATCATTGCCCTTGACCACCAGCTGGGTGTCCTGGTCCCAAAAGCTGACGGAACTAATGAACATCACGATCAGAAAGACCGCCGCCGCCGTAATGGCAGGATGTCTTCGAATCCATCCCAGCCAAGGCTGCTGCTTCTTTTCCTGAGGCAAAGCGCTCATAATCCGCTGGGTCAGCTCAAGAGGCGCAGACGGGGCGTGATGGGACAAGGAAAACATCAGCATATCCGTCTGCTCCAGCTCTTTAAACTGCATCCGACAGGCAGGGCAGGACAGCAAATGGGCCTTCAGCTCCATCTGCTGTTCCTTGGGCAAGTCGTCATCTAGATAGTCATGCATTAAAGAGACGGCCAAGTTGCATTCCATACGAGCCAATCCTTTCATTCAAGTAGATGTATTCTAACCCTTCCTCTGCTGGAAGGCATAAGACATGTTTAACTTGTAATACGCAGTGCCGTTTATAATGTTTCAACAAAAAAATAAAAATCACATTTTGGGCTCCAGTTTTTTGCGGAGGAATTCCCGGCCCCGATGCACCCTCGTTTTAATGGTCGTTACGGGCATCCCGAGCACGTCGCTGATCTCCTGCAAGGACAAATCCTGCAAATATCGAAGGATCATGACCGACTTATATTTGGCCGGCAGCGAGTCGATCGCCTGATAAATGATCTGCTGCGTTTCGGACAAAAGGGCTTCGCTTTCCGGCGTGCGGTTATCGCTTGGGATCATCGAATAACCGTCCATGCCCTCCTGATCGTTCATTTCCGCATCAAGGGAGTATGTCGGTTTTTTCTTCCGCAAACGGTCAATGCACAAATTGGTTGCGATCCGGTAAATCCAGGTCGAAAATTTCTGGTTCTGGTCATATCGGTCCAGGTTTCTGTATACGCGCAAGAAGGTCTCCTGAACAATGTCCTCCGCCTCATGGCGGTTGTTCAGCATCCTATAGGCCAAATGGTATATTTTATCCTTGTAAAGCTCCACAATTTCGGCAAAAGCGCGCTGATCCCCTTTTAGGGCCAGCTTGGTTAACCTATTTTCTATATTATCCACCAATGAATTCCCCCAGACTTGCTGATGGGTAACGAGCTTTTTTTCACATCAATCAAATCGTAATTCAACTCCATGCAAAATGCAAGACAACTTTGTAAAGATATACAAAGAGGTTTTTGCCCAACAAAAAAAGGAAAGCCGAGGTTCAACGAATTGAATCCCGGCTTTCCATGAATCAGTGGCGACAAATGCGCCTTGAAGCCTCATTCGGCGTTCAATCAGCCCGTATTTCGGAGACCGGCCGCGATGCCGTTGATCGTGAGAAGCACCTCGCGGAGCAGCTCGGCATCATCCTCGTCCTTTTCGCGGAGACCGCGAAGCTCGCTCAGCAGCTGCACTTGAAGATAACTGAGCGGGTCGACGTACGGATTGCGCAGGCGGATGGATTCCTGAATGACTGGAACGTTATCCAAAATTTCCTTTTGTCCGGTAATTTTCAGAATCAGGTCCGAAGTCAGCTTGAATTCTTCTTCAATCAACTTGAAGATCCGTTGGCGGGCCTCTTCGTTTTTGGACATGTTCGCGTACTCATGGGCGATGATCATGTCCGCTTTCGCGATGGCCATTTGCAGAGAATCGATCAGGGAAGTAAAGAACGAGAATTTCCCGTACATTTCCTGCATGATTTTCAGATTCTCTTCCTTGTTTTGATAAAAGCTTTGCAGCCCCGTACCCGCGGCATACCACGCCGGCAGGAGGAAGCGGCTTTGCGTCCAGGAAAATACCCAAGGGATCGCGCGCAAATCCTCGAAACGGTCGCTGTTTTTCCGTTTGGAAGGACGTGATCCGATATTGAGCTCGCCCACTTCCGGAAGCGGCGTGGATTCCTTAAAGAACTTCAGGAAGTCCGGATCGCGGAAAATGAGATCCTGGTACTTTTTGCGGGAGACTTCCGACATCTCCCTGACGATGTTGTCCCAGAAGGCTTCGCGTTCGTCGTCTTCCTGGGGAGAACGGTTGTTGATCGCCGCGGTGATCAAAGCCGAAGTCGCCTGCTCCAAACTGCGGTAGGCAATGCCTTTCAGGGAGTAGCGGGACGAAATGACCTCGCCCTGCTCCGTAATTTTGATGCCGCCGCCGATCGTGGATGCCGGTTGCGCCAAGATGGACCGGTTCAGCGGCATACCGCCGCGACCCAGCGCACCTCCGCGTCCATGGAAGAACTTCAGCTTGATTCCCGCCTCATTGGCAACCGCCGTAAGTTCCTTCAAAGCTACGCGCAGCTCATAGTTCGCAGTGACGGCTCCTCCGTCCTTATTGCTGTCGGAATAACCAAGCATGATCTCCTGCAAATCGTTTCTTGCCGCGATGCTTTGACGGTAGATCGGCAAATGAAACAACCGCTTCATAATTTCCGGCGCCGCATGCAGATCCTCGATCGTTTCAAACAGCGGCACGGCCTGCAGCGTGCAGTGCACGGTGCCGTCGCCGTTTACGCGGAACAATCCGACCTCTTTCGCAAACACCATCACTTCCATAATATCGCTGGCTCCCTCGGCCATGCTGATCAGGTAGCTTGTGATGCACTGCTTGCCGTATTCTTGCTGGGCTTTGTAAACCGTGCGGAATACGTCGAGGCATTCTTTCGTGCTTGCGCTGTATTGATGATAGTTCGAGGTAATCGGTCTCGGCTCGCTGAGCAGCTGGGCCAAAAGCTTTATTTTTTCCTCTTCGGAAAGTTTGGAATAGTCTGGCGTTACATTAATTTGAGCCAAAATTTCCTTCATCGCATTTTCATGCTCTTGGCTGTGCTGGCGGATGTCCAGCGCGGCCGTGTGGAAACCAAACAGCTCAACCTGACGTATCAGTTTTTGAATATACGTATCTGCAACGTAGTCTGCGTAGTGGAAACGCAAGCTGCGGTCGATGATTTTCAAATCCTCGATAAAATCAAGCGGGGTACCGTATGCCTGCGGAGTTTCCTTTTTGCTGTCATCCAGCACGTTGCTGATTTTCTCCATCATATAAACGAGCTTGATCCGATAAGGCTCTTTTTCGTTGTGCCAAACGGTTCGTCTCGTGATTTCGACTTGCTCGCGGTCATCGGCAATCGACTTCAGAAGCTCGCCCGACACATCCACGATCGAAGTGCTGAAGCTCAAATACTGCATGTACTCGCTCAAAATCCGCTGATACTCGCGAATGGCCAGCTTACGCTGCAAGCGCAAGGTCTCCCACGTAATCTCGGCCGTTACGGAAGGATTTCCGTCGCGGTCGCCGCCGATCCAGGAGCCGAAACGCAGGTACGTAGGCACATGCCAGTTGTGGCCCGGGTAGTATTTGTTCAAGCAGCGTTCCAGCTCCTGATACACTTCAGGCAGCACATGGAACAGCGTTTCGTGGAAATAATACATCCCGTTTCTGACTTCGTCCAAAACCGTCGGTTTGCCGGCTCTAAGCTCATCCGTTTGCCAAAGCGTGATGACTTCGTTCAGCAGCTTTTCACGGAGCTGTTCCCGTTCACGGAAGGTAAGAGTCGGATTATCCAGCAGCATGACATCCTCCGAAATCCGTTTATGAATATCGAGAATGGCTCTGCGCATCGCTTCCGTAGGATGGGCGGTCATTACCAGTTCAAGCGAAAGGCTTTCAATGATCTCCTGTACTTCCTCGTACGTGAACTGCCGGTCTTTCAGATCCTGAACCGCGCTTTCAATGGAACCGGGCTGCACGGTCTCCCCTGCCGAACGTTCATAATCGCGCTTGCGCCGGATTCGATGATTTTGCTCCGCAATGTTAACCAATTGGAAATAGATCGCAAAGGCTCGGATAACCTGATGACGGATGTCCGGTTCGAGCGTTTTGATGATTTGTTTGAAATCTTCGTACAATTCAGGCAAAAACACAGAGCGTAATGACTTGCTGGTCTCGCGAATCTTCTCTACAATATCCAGAAGCTCGTTGCCGCCTTGATGGACAAGCACTTCGCCGAGTATGTTTCCCAAGAAACGTACATCACGCCGCAGTAGATTGTTCGAATTGCTTTTGTTTGCGGTTACCGTAAGTTCAGTCATGCTACTCCTCCCATTCCATCCCGTTTGTATTGCTATCTCTTTGCTATGCTTTCTAAACATCATACAACAAAACCCATCGAAAATCTGCACTTTTCTGCGATAAAGCAAAAATTTATTATGTAAATTCTTTAAAGCCGTCCTGTATTTATATACAGCGGACGATTGTAGATACCAAGCTTGCAGGATTGAATAATATGAGGTCCCGTTTTGAGTATTGTAAATAACCATTCCGCTTTTTGATTTTTTATTCAGTTAGCTTTTATGACATCCAAAACATTCCTGATAGGGCAGCAACAACTGCTAACTCTATAAGCATGTAATGAAGTACCCAAATTCATCGGATTTGAAACAATAACACAATAGCAGCGTTTATTTCGAAGAAATGGGTGGGAATGGACGGCGACGTAAGAAACATCCGAGTGCCATAGAGGTAGGTATGGAGCGGGTGACGGGAATACTCAACATCCCGTGTGAAATGCGAGCCTTCGGCCGCCATAGAGGTGGATGTTGACGCGCGTCCTGTTCGGGTTCACCCAAAGGAAGCATGCACGAACGGTCGTCCCCACACGCGTGGGTTCCCTTCCCCGTTGGCTTCCATATAACAAAAAAAAACGCCCTCGGCGTTGTTTATTTTGAAATTTATATGGAGCGGGTGATGGGAATCGAACCCACGCTACCAGCTTGGAAGGCTGGTACCGCCCCTAGTCTGTGGTGGTCAATTTAGGCATAAAACCTTATAGATTAACGGTTTTTCGATTTTCTCCTTAGTCTGTGGTGGTCAAACATTAATCAAGTTTAGAAAAAAGTTTGCCCCTTTTTTGCCCCTTTTGCTTAAAGGGGGCAAAAACACAAAGGAGGAATATCGTTTGAAATTCGAAGACCTTAAACCAGGATTACCGGTGCGAATTGCTGATGATCATAGTAGTGGATTTGGTGGCCGTGGCGGTATCGTGTTGGATGCCGGAACGTTCCAGCTCGTTTCCGGCGAATATCGAAAAGGCGCGCTCGTCGATATATACGAAGCAAGGTTGGTCATTGAGGCGGCGGACCTGGAGATCGTGGAGCTTCCCCCTCCGGATCCGGGCTGGGAAGAGTTTAATATATAATAGAAGAGAAAATCTCCGCCGGCATAAAGCCAGCGGAGATTTTTATATGCTTGCGGAAATGATGTCCTCAAATTTAATCCAATCCCAATCATCATCGTAACGTAATTTTATTTCCTTCGTAAACATGTTGATCACGGTGACAAATCCGGTCGCATGCTTATCCTCGTATGGATCGTATAGCTGGAGCGTAACAGGAACATGTTGGTTAAATGAATCCTGTAATGCCTGCCCAATCTGTTGCCACTCCTGTTCATCAATTATCGGCTTCGGCCTCGGGTCCTTGCGGATCATGTATCGGTTGTATGCTTCGCGATGCTCCGGCAGCATCATCCGGGATGATTCAAACAGGCCATTGCCTTCAAGTTTCACAGACATATAGCAAACCTCCAGCAGATATCGATTTGCTCTCATTATATACGAACATACGTTCCTTTTCAATTACAAAAAAAAGGATCCACCAGCGCATAGCCAGTAGATCCTTTTTACCGATGCTTTCGGATTTGATTATATTATATCCTAATTAATGGAATTAGCCAAGCTGTCTTGTTCGATTTGCTTCAGGCGGGCTTCCAAGTCTTTGATATCCTGTTTATTGCCGGCGATCAGCATCAGCAGGTTTGTCCGCAGCCGGTTAAGAATTACTGCTCCCTCTTCACGCGTCATCGTATCCCCCGGCCGCGTCCCATCGACATATCCGTTCTTCGTCATTGTGTCCCAAGCTTCGGCCGCCCAGGCGCTTACCTTGGTGATATCTTTTGGCACCTTGATTTCCTCCTTACCCTTTTTGCAATACTTGGCCTTTAACTGCTCGACCGTCCCGTCAAACTCATTGAGATCGACGGGACCGGAAATACCAGCAACCTTTCGCCCGCCGCCTGAAAGCTCCCCGCCAAGCGTGCCGTCGCTGTACTGCCAAAACTCCCAGCGCTTCCATCCTGATGCATCCGCCGGCGCCTGGTTACTGTACCTTGCGATCCAAAGCGGATAATTCGTAAGACCGGAAAACCGGCCGATAAACGACGGATACGTGTAAACCATCGGCCTCCTTCCGGTCAGCCGCTCAACTTCTTCCAAGAAGGCCTTGGCTACCGCAGTGCAGCCCGCAGGCGTTAATCCGCCTTTGTTGCTCTCATAGTCCATGACAAACGGTAGGTCAAAGACCTCGGGCCCACCTGCCGCTTTGATGGCGTTGTAAAATATCTGAGCTGCATCACGGGCTTTGTCAGCTGTCGTCACCGAGTCGTCCACATAATGGTAGGCACCGATGAGCAGCCCTGCAGCCTTAGCGCCTCTAACGTTAGCCAAAAACTTATTGTCCATGCTGTTTTGCGTGGCTTTAACGAACACAAATGAAATGCCGGCAGCTGCCACCGCCTGCCAATCGATTACGCCTTGCCAATGCGATACATCGATACCCTGGGCGTTTCCCTTACTCCGATTTTGCATCGACACTTCCCCCTTTCCGATCCTCGGCCCGTTTCAGCTTCTTGTCCAATTCGGATTTTACCCACTCAATCAAAGCATTAAGAACCGGCAACGGCAGCCAGTCACCCCAACCTGCTCGGATACTGTTGGCCGTCATGGACTGCAGGACGTGGTAAATGAGGCCGAATGCCAGCGCCCCAAAGATGACACCCGGAAGGTTAAAGATAACGTCAAGCAAATGACCGCCAGCTGGAAGCAGAAGCATAAACACGGTCCGGATGACCCCATCGATACCGTATTTGCTGGCATACGAATTATCCTTTTTAGCGGCACGGGTGCCGGAGATCCAATCCATAACGATAAAAAACAAAAGAGCTGTCATAATCGCACCCACTGCATCACCGCCGCCATACAAAAATTCAAAAGCCGGGACCAGTATGGCCCCAGCTACGGAAATAACGTATTTATCCAAGCTTGATCAATCCTTTCTAGATTTAAATAGCCCCCGGATTACCCGAGGGCGAATTGATGAATAATTATTACGCTTTATAATCCTTACCTGTGATAACTTTAAACTCTGATGCTGTGATGACGTTAAATGATACGTAAAGCCGGAGTTGGACGTCTGACACCCATTTCTTTTCGTAATAGTAGGAAAGTCTTTCAAAGTCACTATTGAACATTTCCATCGCCTCCTGCTAAAATTTTTAACTCCAGGGCTGCCAACATCTGACCAAGTGCCTTGTTTTGCTGGTATAAATCAAGAATAGCTATATCCTTTTTAACCAACTCGCCACCAATAACGGTACTCTGTTTTTTTAGGTCGAGCGTAGCCAAGTCTTGCTTGACCTGTTCGGAGCCAATTGTACCGACGTCCTCAAGGCGATCATCTGCTTTTCGCGCAACCTGATCCAGCTCCGAAGCTATATCGGCGACTCCCTCTTTCATTGCGGCCAGATCCGCCCCGATCCGGTCCAACTCGCTCGGCTCCGCAGGCTTGTGCATCTCCTCGATTTCTTCCGGCGTTAAGCCTTCGCTCCAATAATCCAAGGGATTAACCGGCTTGTCCTCTTCCCGCGCTTCCCAAGCGACGAGCTCAAACTTTGGAAGATACAATCCCGGCACGACCGGCACGCCGACGATATACCCGGCAATCTCCTGCTCAGGTTCGTCTTCCGGCTGCTCCGGCGCTGACTCCATCGGATCAGGTTCCGGAGGATCGGCATAAAAAGGGACGACACCGGAAAAGGTATCGTCCACAAGCGCGTCCTCAATGTAGAGGCCGTCTGTATTTACTTTAGGTACTGCTTTCATAGGTTACCTCCCTTAATCCAAAATGATTTCAGTAAAGATGCTTACAACACTAGCACCTACCGTTATAATTCCTGTACCGTCCGAAGATAGTCTCAGAGTCGCAACAACGTCAGTTGTTCCATTCCAGGATTGAATGGGCTTTAGGATATCAACTGTAGGTCTGTAGCCTATGCCTAGCTTAAACACTGGCGCCCCAATTACCCCATCTTTTAGTATCATTTGAAGTTCGAGTTTGTTTCCGTTTTTCCTGTACTTAACAACACCATTAGCTACCCACCCATTAAGCAAAGTAGGCGTAATCCATCCAGGTGCATCCTTTTCCGCCTTCTTCATTTCGGCCACGCTGACACGTTGCAGCGCCTCTTGCACCCCCGTCATCAGATCTGTAAGCTGCGCCTTTTCATTTGCAGCCAGGCTACCGGTGATCGGTACGACAGGTGATTTGTCGAGTTTAATATAGGTAACGCTGTAGGATGCTGACTGTTCATAATCTGCATTTTTAATAATTGCCCGAACATTCCCATAAGCATCAGAGTTATTAAAATACCAGTCTGAATCATTCCTGTTGTTTTTATAAACGTTAGTTATTTGCAAAGCTTTATTTTTCAACCGCGAAGCTTCAAATCCTGATAAACCGACATTTATTTGGTGCTGATCATATGGATCTGCTACTGGATTCGCTCGTTCCCGTACCACAATCCCTGTTCCAACCTCGATTTGATTGTCGCCCTCAGCAAGCGTTAAGCAACCCTCGGACGTAACCGGCTCGACTGTAGGAGATGCGAGTTTATATAAGAGGTTATACGGAATCCAATCTGGGGCTGGTGAGGTGGGCAATATGGATGTCCAGTTTGCCGCCCCGCCTGATTTGACAGTTCCCCATGATTTCTCCCCACTGCCATTGTATGGATCAAGAGAGTTCCATTGACGCATTCTCCACCCCATAAAATATGCCTTAATCTCATCGGGTGTCGGTGTGTAGTTGTCGCCCCATCCACTGTCAGCGTTTCGGATATTAATGTAAGTCCCCCCGTCACTATAAACATAAAAAGAATCAGGGGATTCTGTTGACCCCAATTTAGTTAGCGGAGTTCCATCGTACTTAACAGCCATTTGTGACTCAGGCACGTAGCCCAAAACACCTGTATTAACTGCACGCACAACCTTTGTGCTAGACGGCTTTACGGAGTCAAAAATGTAATCAAACTTTCCATTAAGTACAACCTTCTTCCATTTTGCCAATTTGAAATACTGCCCCTCACGTTCAAACAATTCGTCCGGCTCGCTGCCATCAGTCGGATTAGCGTGCAGCTCCGTTTGAAATGCTAGCAATGAATTCTTCTGAGGCTTGAACGGCTTCGGAGTCGAGCCAATTGTAAGCATGGGCTTTGAAACAATTTGAGTCTTATATGCTGTATTGTCATTAATAACCTCCATTACAACATACATCTGCATAAACCGAGCATTAGATGGAACTGTATATGTTCCTTTGTATTTTCGGGTGTCTATTCCTTCGCCAGCAAGTCTATTTCCATCCGCATCAAGCCAGTAAAAAAATAATGCATCCGGAATGTTCGAAGGGTTCTTGGTTATATCGGCATTCAAAGAGTATGTTTGCCCAGGGATAACAGGAATATTGACTGTGGTGTTCGCATGATTATCAGCATCCTTGGAATATTGCTCAATCACGTAGGGCTCAAGAAATTTGTAATATGCTCCACCGAGAGCTACATTGTACCACTCATAAAACGGAGGCAACAAGTTTCCGCTAACCCGCGTCACATATGGATTCTCGACACCGATTATCCCGATCCGTCCCTGCCCGTTAATTTCCGATTTACCCTTAATGGCCCCAAGCTTAAACCGTGCATCACGTTTGGCCGTTACGAGCTGTACGCCGGGCTGCAGCGTGAGCGTTTCGGATTCGGCGGAGTCAAGCCGATCTTCCAGCGCCGTGATAGCCGCGCTATGCTCGTCCAGCAGCTCGCCGTGGGCGACGATTTCCGCAA
>NZ_WTWY01000088.1 GCF_009870825.1 Paenibacillus sp. USDA918EY
CCCGCGACCCTCGCCTTGGCAAGGCGATGCTCTACCGCTGAGCCACGTCCGCATATTCCATGGTGCGCGTGGAGGGACTTGAACCCCCACGTCGAAGACGCTAGATCCTAAGTCTAGTGCGTCTGCCAATTCCGCCACACGCGCAAGATTTAAAACTGGTGAGCCATGAAGGACTCGAACCTTCGACACCCTGATTAAAAGTCAGG
>NZ_WTWY01000052.1 GCF_009870825.1 Paenibacillus sp. USDA918EY
TGAACTGCACCCCAATAGTTAGACACCATCTAACTATTGGAGGTGCAGTTTTTATATGACCAAATTCAGTACAGATGAAAAAATACAAGCAGTTACACGTTATCAAAATGGATCGGAAAGCGTGAAATCGATTGCGAAATCCCTAAGGCTCCATCATACCGTCTTACTAAATTGGATCAAACAATATGAGTATCATGGTGAAGAAGCCTTTAAAAAGAGCTATACATCATATCCTGTACAGTTTAAACTAGATGTACTTAATTATATGAACGAATTTGGGACGTCTGTTAGAGAAACGGCTGCAGTGTTTAATATTGCGAGCCATAGTACTATTTTAAGCTGGCAAAGGAGCTTAGAATTACATGGAATGGACGCTCTACAACCAAAGAAAAAGGGGCGCTCATCCATGAAAAAAGAATCTAATAAACGAAAGAATCAAGAGGTAGTAGAAGGATCTGTTGAGGCTTTACATGCAGAGGTAGAGCGTTTACGAATGGAGAATGCATATTTAAAAAAGTTGAATGCCTTAGTTCAAACCAAGGAAAAATCACCAAACAAGACAAAGCTCAAGTAGTCTATGAACTAAGGAACGAATTTCCGGTGAAAGCACTTCTACAGCTAGCAGATATCCCTCGTAGCACGTATTATTACGCGGTAAAAACGTTTGGTATGCCAGATAGAGATATGGAGTTAAAAAAGATTATCCAAGCCATTTATGAGGAGCATGAGGGGCGCTATGGTTATCGCCGTATTCGTGATGAGTTAGTGAATCGTGGATACCATGTAAATCATAAAAAGGTACAACGTTTGATGAAAGTATTGGGATTAAAATGCTTGGTACGCATGAAAAAATATCGTTCGTACAAAGGGACGGTTGGCAAGATTGCACCAAACCTATTAGAACGTAACTTCTACGCTGAAAAGCCAAATGAGAAGTGGGTTACGGATATTACAGAGTTTAAATTATTTGGAGAAA
>NZ_WTWY01000089.1 GCF_009870825.1 Paenibacillus sp. USDA918EY
AGAACTCTCGTTAAGGAACTCGGCAAAATGACCCCGTAACTTCGGGAGAAGGGGTGCCCCGGTAGTGTGAATAGCACGAGGGGGCCGCAGTGAAAAGGCCCAAGCGACTGTTTAGCAAAAACACAGGTCTGTGCGAAGCCGTAAGGCGAAGTATACGGGCTGACGCCTGCCCGGTGCTGGAAGGTTAAGGGGAGCGGTTAGGGAG
>NZ_WTWY01000090.1 GCF_009870825.1 Paenibacillus sp. USDA918EY
GTAGAGCACTCGACTGTTAATCGAGTTGTCACAGGTTCGAGTCCTGTTCGGGGAGTCAACGTCTCCAGAAAGTGAAGGGAGAAGCTGCTTGGCAGCATATTCCGGTTACTTTCTGGGGGCCCCATAAGAACGTGGAGAGGTGTCCGAGCTGGCCGAAGGAGCACGATTGGAAATCGTGTAGGCGTCAAAAGCGTCTCGAGGGTT
>NZ_WTWY01000091.1 GCF_009870825.1 Paenibacillus sp. USDA918EY
CATGCGACCCCCTGGTCCCAAACCAGGTGCTCTACCAAGCTGAGCTACATCCCGATATTCAGATAAAGTGGCGCGCCCTAAGAGATTCGAACTCCTGACCTTTTGATTCGTAGTCAAATGCTCTATCCAGCTGAGCTAAGGGCGCATATATTGGAGCGGACGACGGGAATCGAACCCGCGACCCTCGCCTTGGCAAGGCGATGC
>NZ_WTWY01000092.1 GCF_009870825.1 Paenibacillus sp. USDA918EY
CCCACGAATGCCGGAGCCACAATCCGGTGCGTTAACCCCTTCGCCACGACCGCCACAATATAAAGTTATCTGGCAGGGGCAGCAGGAATTGAACCCACACTAACGGTTTTGGAGACCGCTGTTCTACCTTTAAACTATGCCCCTAGGTACTGGTGGAGGCTGATGGATTCGAACCACCGAACTCGTACGAGAACAGATTTACA
>NZ_WTWY01000093.1 GCF_009870825.1 Paenibacillus sp. USDA918EY
AACCCCTGTTACCTCCGTGAAAGGGAGGTGTCTTAACCCCTTGACCAACGGGCCACTTAAAAAGAATATGGAGCTCTCAACCGGGATCGAACCGGTGACCTCATCCTTACCATGGATGCACTCTACCTACTGAGCTATGAGAGCAAATGGCTCCCCGAACAGGACTCGAACCTGTGACAACTCGATTAACAGTCGAGTGC
>NZ_WTWY01000017.1 GCF_009870825.1 Paenibacillus sp. USDA918EY
TGAAGTAGTAGAAGTTTTTATTTTTTCTACTGTCTACTATGATGGGAGCATATCACAAGAGGGCTGATTGCTTTTTTTATATACAAGAAAGTGTATGTTTCGAAGCGACGGCTTCACATATCTCACGTAAAAATTTCCGCTAAGCGCGGTTTGTCTTCTGTGGAAGTACTTGTGTGGACGTTTTTCTTATGACCGCTCCCGCCAAACGGCGGGCAAAATTATTTGTCCTTCTTCAAAATGGATTCCATCTTCTTCTGGACATGCTGCGGCCAGAACTGAAGCGGCGCTTCCGTGCTTCCGGCAGCCTGCAGCGCTTTATAAATGTCGATTTGTCCATACCCGTAATATTTGTCCTTTCCTTTGGGCCCCAAATCTATGGTGCTGCTGCGCATGATGTCCATCACTTGCTTGTTGGTGAGATCCGGATTCCGGGAGCGGATCAAGGCGGCCATCGCGGAGACATGCGGGCTTGCCATCGATGTTCCCGACAATGCCGCATATTGGTTCCCCGGGTAAGTGCTGGCGATGCTTGTCCCCGGCGCTGCCACGTCGATATAATCCCCGTAATTGGAATACGAGGCCCGTTTCCAGTTGGAATCGGTCGCCGCCACGGCAAGCACCTCCGGATAAGCGGCAGGGTATCCCGGGCGTTCCGTGTTATCGTTTCCCGAGGCGGCAACCAGCACGACGTCCTTGTCGAAGGCGTATTTTACGGCGTCGTGGAGAAACTGCGAGTCCGCATAGTTGCCGAGGCTCATGTTGATGACCTTGGCCCCGTTGTCCGCCGCCCAAATGATGCCTTCGGCGACCGAATAGGTCGTGCCGGAACCGGATTTATCGAGCGCTTTGACCGGGAGCATTTTATTGTACCAGCTGATCCCGGCGACACCTTCGTTATTGTTTACGAGAGCGCCGATAATGCCCGATACATGCGTTCCATGCCCGACGTCGTCCAACGGATCGGAGTCCGGGTTGATGACGTTGTATCCGTTCAGCAGCTGCCCCTGCAGGTCGGGATGATTCAAGTCGACGCCGGTATCTACGATGCCGACGATGATGTCGCTGCTGCCGCGTGACAAATCCCAAGCCTGGTTCGTTTCGGTCGCCGGCAGGTTCCATTGGTATTTGGCGAACAGCAGATCGTTCGGCACATTCGGAAGCGTGCTGGAAGCTCCCTTGATTTTGTCGTTGGTCATATACAAATAATGCGGTTCAACATACAACGGGTTCCAGTTTTTCAAAAAGTACGCCTTTAACTGGCTGTAATCCATGCCGCTTGCATGAAACACGTAAGCGTAACCCAGCTTGCGCGACGATTCGGCCCGCAGCTCGCCCATGATCCGGTTCATTTCCTGGCGGGAAGGATCTTGACGAAAACGAACGACGATTTCGTTTTCGTAAAAATGGCTCGCCTTTTCGTTGTCATGGCCCGTCCGGACGGTAATATCCCGCAGCGTATCGGCATGGACCGATTCCACCTTGAATTTGCCTTCCTTCGGATAAGGTATGAGCCGCAGGTTTTTCTTCTGGTGATTGACCACTTCCATCAAAATCCGTTGGTTCATCAAGGCGATGACGCCCTGCTTCGGCTTGTTTTTGGAGGGCTCGGCGATGACGAAATACTGCTTGCCGTCCAGCTTGAAAGAAGGCGACTCATAGGATCGCTGTTGGTTGATGCTGTTTGCCGCTTTGTCGATATATCCCTTCAGCGTTTTCCGGTCCGCGGCGCTCCAATCGTTTTTGGCGGCATATACGCGCTGTTTGCCGTGTTTGGCGTCCTGCCATATCATCATGGTAAAATGGTCATGCGATTTTTGCAGCTTCCGGATATCGTCCGATATTTGAGCCGGTCCGGCCTCGCTGAGTCTTTCGATCATCGAAACCAAATGCTGTTTGGCGTCGAGGCGGGTCAGTTGGTCCGTTGAAGCGATATCCTGGGCCACCAGGTTTTGCTTGGATATATGCTCCTGCTTCGGAGTGGGAACGACCGGCTCCGCGGCTTCCTTTCGGGTATGGGTATCGGCGGAACGGGGCATCTGCATCACGATAATAAGCGCGGCGGCGGCCGCCGCGATGCCGATGCCCGCCCATGTGCGACGGGACATAAGATAAACCTCCCTGATCATGAAATTACCTTTATCGTTAGGAAAGAAGGGTTATTTTATTCTTGGAATCGCGATGGCGGGGGCTGCTTGTTTTTGTCCGTCCGGAATCCCTAAAAGGGATACCGCTTTACATTGTTTTGTGTTAGGATAGTACATGGAAAAATGATGCTGTAAAGCGGTTGATTTGTATGATGCCAGTATTTGGACTGAAGGAATCATTAAGGGGGAGCAAATTAGCGATGTCAGCAGGTAATGTTCAAAGGTTGTGTGAGACCACGAAGGAGAAGCTGAAGTATGCGATCGATAAGCTGGAGGTATTTTTGAACGAACATTCGCTTTCGCAGCTTGCCGCGGATGCCAACGAGGAAACGGTGCATTTTTACAAAGGATTTCTGTCGGATTTGCGCCATCTGCTAGTATTTAGCGAAGTTTCTTCGGAGAAGCTTGGAATCGCGCTGCGCCGCGCCAATTTCGATACCGAATTCGCTGAGAAAGCTCTCTATAACGTATATCACCATTGCGTGAATAACTTTTTCTATCCGAAAAGCGAAAGTTATTCCGAGGATGGCCGTTACGCTTATACCGGGCAAGACGCGATCCGTTTTCGGGTGAAACCTGTGCGTCCGGTGCGGGACATTATTCTGGACATTACGAAAGTATTTGAAGACCTCAGAGATGACCTTACTTATTATGAAAGCGACTATTTGACGGAGCGCAGAATGCAAAGCCAGCGTTCTCACGCGTAAGCCGCCCGTTATCAACGAATACGCAAAAAGCGAGCTTCGGAGGCAAATCCGAACGCTCGCTTTTTTTCGTGTGACTTCGTCAGTTGTAATACGGCCACCCGTCCGCATCCCAGTACAAATCGCTGATGAGCAGCTTCGGCGCTCCGTTTTCCGCGGCACTGTACGCGTGTCTTGCGATGACGTTCGTGCCGTTGATGTCCTGTCCTCCGGGCCCGATCCACGCGCTGTTGCCGCTGTCGATGACGGTGGCTCCTCCGTTTTTCATGTCGACTCCGTTTTTGTCGTAAAACGGTCCGAGCACGCTTTTGGAACGGCCGACCGCAACTTGGTAAGTGCTGTCCAGGCCCGAGCAGCATTTTCCGATCGAAACAAACAAATAATAATAACCGGTTTTGCTGTTATATACCAGGTTCGGCGCTTCGATACCTCCGGATTTGGTGGCGATCCGGTAGGCGTTGCCCGTCGGCTTCATCGTATCCTTGCTGATGGCGGTGATGTAGATCCCGTTGCTCCATGAACCGAACACCATCCATAGGTTGCCTTTTTCGTCCTGCATCAGATTCGGGTCGATGGCATTATAAGGGGAGGAATCGTTAGAATACGTTACCATCCCCTGGTCTTTCCAAACGCCGCCGGAAATCGAATTGGTCGTGACAAGGCCGATCGCCGACACTTTTGAACCGAACGTGGAGATGGAATAATACAGGTAATACGTTCCGTTGTAATAGAAAATATCCGGTGCCCATACGTCCAGTCCGTCCTGTTTCGGTACGTACTGGCTCCACCAGGCCGGCTTTTGATTGAAAATGGGAAGCGAGCGTTGGTAGGTCGTGCCGTTGGTGGAATAGAGGACCTGGATGCCCGAGCCCGTACTGAATGCCCAGTGCGTTCCCGTTCCGTTTTCCACGATGTAGGCGGGATCATGCACGTTGGTATCTCCGTTCAGGTTCCATGTTGAAGCGCTTGCAGGAATGATCGACTGAACGAAGAACATGGCCGTTAACAACAGGGATGCCAGCATCGTTTTCTTCTTTCGCATTTTTGATGTCTCCTTTCGCATTGCAAAAATGATTTCAAAAAAATATAAAAAGATTTAGTCTTTAATGAAATTTACAATACGATTGTAAACGCTGTCAATAGGAAAATGGTTTGCTTTCCCGGATGGAATTCCGTTTCATGAATTTTGAACTCCGGCCAGCAACTGACATGGGGATCGCGGTATACAGGGTCGTTCACAAGGGGACAATGCTATATGAGGTGACCTAAACATGAGTGATCCAAGAACTATTGTCAAATGCAGCGTCAGCAACTGCAATTTCTGGGGCGAGCAAAACGTCTGCAAAGCGGAACAGATCCTGATCGAAATCGACAAGCATGCTTCCGCGAAATACAGCGAGGAGTTCGGACACGAACATTTCGCCGAGCACAAGGACTATGCGCCGAATTCTTCCGCTACCTGCTGCCTGACGTTCAGACCCAAATCTTCTTAATGCAGTCCGCAAAGTCACCAACCATAGCAGGGAGGTATTCCGATGGACGATTTACGCGAACATGAAGAGCAAGAGCAGCCGAAAGAGGAAAGGGAATACGAACCAAAACGGGAGCGCACGGATTACCCGCGCCGCGACAATCATCGCGAGGAATATGCCGCCGAGGTAGCGCCGCCGAAATCGGCGCGGTATGAAATCGATGAGGATGCCGGCGACGCGGGCCAGGAGGAAACATGGGGAAGAACGGCCGGCTACATCAGCGTAGCCTGCGGCGTCGTATCCTTGTTCCTGTGGTCCATCGTTCTCGGGCCGATCGCTGCCGCAACCGGCTTCTACGCTTACAGCAAAGGTAAAAAAGCGTGGGGCGCTTGGGGAATGGGGCTTGGCATTTTGGCCACGGTAAGCTATTTTATTCTTATTCCATTCGCTCGATAATCCGCCGCCTAAAGCCCGAAAAAGCGTCCTTTCTGCCGTAAACTCGGCGGAGGGACGCTTTTTTATGCCGCTAAGGCGCTCCATTTTAGATGATTACTGCGGATAAAAGATCTTCCCGTGATGGCAAAATACATAATATTTCACGGGAATATGGCGTAAATTGCCGAAAGCATGATAAAATAGCCTAAAGCATTCCATTACTTTGACGAAAACGAGGTTATTGAAGCATGCAGATCGATTCGGCAACCGCGAAGCAGCTGTCTTCGCTTCAAGACAACAGCCGCATTCAAAATAGGGACGAGCTTATCCAGGACATTTTGCAGGGCGGGAGCGGCTCGGGTTTCGGCGTCATGCTGAAGCAATACGTCCAGCCTTCGTCCGGTGACGTATCCGGCACCGATGCTGCGGTGGCGCCGACGGCGCCGGGGGTTACGTACCGCGACGGTTTGTTGTGGCAACAGCTCGGCAAGACGGCAAGCACGGAAACTTCGGATATTTCAGGCCATGAAACGCGCCATTCGGTTTCGAAATCTGGCCCTACTGCCTACGACGATTTGATTCGGCAAGCGAGCGAAAAATACGGCGTCGACGAAGCCTTGATTAAAGCGGTCATCGATACGGAGTCCTCTTTTAATCCAAACGTCGTGTCGTCCGCCGGGGCGAAGGGACTGATGCAGCTGATGGACGGAACCGCAGCGGGACTGGGCGTCACCGATCCGTTTGATCCTGCGCAAAACATCGATGCGGGCACGCGTTACCTGTCGTATCAGATCAACCGGTTTAACGGTCAGGTGAACATGGCGTTGGCCGCATACAATGCGGGTCCGAACCGCCTCGCCAAACTTGGGGTATCCACCGACGAGCAGCTGATGGGCAAACTTGACATGCTGCCGCTCGAAACGAGAAAATACATCCGTAAAGTCGCGGACGCGCAGTTGAAGTACGAAGCATAATACGATAGACGAGCAGGACGATAAACAAACGGTTAAAATGACGGGATCAAACGGGGGAAACGGCTTATGACATCATTTCGGAAAACTCACCCTCCTTTTGATCTTTTTGTATTGTCCGGAAACTGCAATGCGGGAGGATGAGGCAACCATGGTATATTGGGACCATGCGGCAAGTACGCCGCCTTATGACGAAGTCGTCCAAACGATGGCGGAGGTCATGAAAAAACATTACGGCAACCCTTCCTCCATTCACCGAATGGGAGAGGATGCCGCCAGACTGATCCAACGGGCGCGGGAGGTGTGCGCGGCATCGCTGCAGGTGCAGCCGTCCGAAATCATATGGACTTCCGGCGCAACCGAAGGCAACAATATGGCCATCAAAGGCGCGGCGATGCAGTATGCCGGCCGCGGGAAACATATCGTGACGACGGAAATCGAACATCCATCGGTTTATGACACCTGCCTGGCGCTGCAGCGCCAAGGCTACGAGGTGACGTTTTTGCCCGTCGACGGCAAAGGAAAGGTCGATCCAGCGCATGTCGCGTCCGCTGTTCGGAAGGATACGATTCTGGTCAGCATCATGCACGTCAATAACGAAACCGGGGCCGTTCAGCCGCTTGAGGAAATCGGGCGGGCGGTCAAAGAAGCCAATCCGCTGACGTTGTTCCACATCGACGGGGTTCAAGGGTTCGGCAAACTTCCCGTCCGTTTGAAGGCGTGGAAAGCCGACCTTTATACGTTATCCGCCCATAAAATCCGCGGTCCGAAAGGGACGGGCATCCTGTACAAGCGGGAGGGCATCACCCTTCACCCGCTGTTGACGGGAGGCAAGCAGGAAGCGGGAATGCGGGCCGGAACCGAAAATATCCCGGGGATCGTGGCGATGTCCAAAGCGATGCGGATGGCCGCGGAACAAACGGAAGCGTTCATGGCGCAGGTCGGCGCGTTGCGGGACGAGCTTCTGGCCTGGATCGGGACCAATCCCGTCCTTGAGCCGAACAGCTTCAGGGAAGGCGCTCCCCATATCGTCAACTTGTCTTTTCCGGGGATGAAGGCCGAAGTGCTGCTTCATTCGCTGGAGGAGCACGGAGCGTTGGTTTCGACCAAGTCGGCCTGCTCCTCCAAAACGGCCGAGCCGAGCCGGGTGCTGCTGGCGATGGGAAGGAGCGGGGATGCCGCATCAAGCGCCATCCGGATCAGCATGGGCATGACCAATACGCATGAAGAGCTGCAGCAGTTGATATCCGCGCTGAATGCTGCGGTGAACCGCTTGCAGCCGTTAAGGCAGGAAGGAATGAAATAATTTGAAATACGATATGCTGCTTCTCCGCCTCGGAGAGCTTACACTAAAAGGAAAAAACCGGGGCCGGTTCGAACGAACGGTTTTGGCGCACGTGAAGTCCGTCATCCGGCCGTTTCCGGCCGCGACGATTCAAAAGGAATACGGCAGGCTGTACATCGTCCTGAACGGCGAAGACCCGAATGCGATCATCAAGGTGCTGAAAAAAGTGTTCGGCCTTTATTCCGTCAGCCCGGTGGCCGTCTGCCCGTCGGAACTGGATGCTATCATCGAAACCAGCAGGGCGTTTATCAAGCAAATGGATTTGAAGGACGAAACGACCTTCAAGGTAACGGCCCGGCGGGTATGGAAAGCTTTCCCGCATCCGTCGCAGGAAATGAACCATTTGGTCGGGTCGCCGCTGCTGAGCGAATTCGGACAGCTCAAAGTCAGCATGAGGAACCCGGAACTGGAGCTTCGGATCGAAATCAGGGAAAGCGGTACGTACATTTACTGTGAGGTCATCCCTGGCGCCGGCGGCTTCCCGCGGGGAAGCAACGGCAAGGCCATGCTGCTCTTGTCGGGCGGCATCGACAGCCCCGTGGCGGGGTATTCCGCGATGCGACGCGGTTTGGAAGTGGAATGCGTTCATTTTTACAGTTACCCTTTTACGAGCCGGAAAGCCAAAGAGAAAGTGATGGAGCTGGCGAAGGTGCTTTCGGGTTACGCGGGCAAAATCAAAATACATCTGGTTCCGTTTACGGAAATTCAGACTTCCTTTACGCAGGTGGGCCAGGATAATCTGATCATCACGCTGATGCGCCGCTCGATGCTGCGGATCGCCACCATGCTGGCCGAGCGCGAAGGGGCGCTTGCAATCGTCACAGGGGACAGCCTCGGGCAAGTGGCCAGCCAGACGCTGCCAAGCATGAACGTCATCGGCCGTGCGACGGAGCTGCCGTTGCTGCGCCCGCTCGTCATGATGGACAAAAACGAAATCGTGGAGATCGCGCAGGAAATCGGCACCTATGAGTTGTCGATTCTGCCATACGAAGACTGCTGCACGCTGTTTGTCCCGAAATCTCCGACGACCAACCCGAATTTGCATGTGGTGGAAAGAGTCGAGGCATCCCTCGAAAATCTGCCCGGGATGTTGGAGGAGGCCGTGCAGCGCACCGAAACGGTCATCCTGACGCCAAGCTCGGTCATTGCGGCGGACCGCGAGGAAGCCATCGAGGAAGATTGGTTCTAAACCTTAAATCACCAATATTTAAACAACACAAAAAAACCGTCCGGGTTGCGACCTGAGACGGTTTTTTGCATGTCTGCCAAGGTCCGAAGCGCAGTGTCAACCAAACATCGCTAACGGTTTGACTTTAGCCGTACGAATTTTCGTTTTTCTTTTTTTGCTGGTCCAGCCGCTTTTTCACATAACCGGCGATCAGCACGCCGAGGATGACGACCGCTATAAAAGCGATGCGGAGCGCGGGATGTTCTTCGAAAAACGGCTGCAGCCGCTTCTCTTCCGTAATCATGTTGGACGCCGTATACCCGAGCACGGCCGATCCCAGATAGATGATCCAGGTGAAACGGTCGATTAATTTTATGAAAAGGGTGCTTCCCCAAACGACGATCGGGACGCTGATCAGCAGGCCGATAATGACGAGCAGAATATTTTGCTGGGCCGCGCCGGCGACCGCAATCACGTTGTCCAGCCCCATGGCGGCGTCCGCCACGATAATGGTTCGTACCGCGCCCCAAAGCGTGCGCCCCGCTTTAATATCGGTGTGGTCGTCATCGTCAGCGAGAAGCTTGTAGGCAATGCCGATCAAAAGGACGCCGCCGACGAGCAGAAGCCAAGGAATTTTGAGCAGCCATACCACAACGATCGTTGCGATGATCCGCAGGAGGACCGCGCCTCCGGTTCCATAAAAAATGGCCTTTTTCTGCGTTGAGGACGGCAGGTTCCTCGCAGCCAGGCCAATCACGATGGCGTTATCGCCAGCTAAGATAAGATCGAGAAATACGATATTGATCAATTTCGCCAAAAAGGCCAGTACAGCTTCCACATCGGGTCACTCCTCGTCATGACTGTAAACGGAGCCTTAACAAATCGGATTCATTATAGGATAATATTTCAATTATAGTCAAGCATAGCTTGGACGACGGAGGCATAGGAGTAAGTGTGGGGGTGTTGACTGTTGGAACCGATATGGCTGCTTGCCCAGATTCTGATGATCAATTTGGTGCTGAGCGGAGACAATGCCGTCGTCATTGCGCTTGCAAGCAAAAATCTGCCGCCCAGGCAGCGCAGGCAGGCGGTCTGGTGGGGATCGCTCGGAGCGGTCGCATTAAGATGCGTCCTGACGTTCGTCGCCGTGTTATTGCTGAAAATTCCGTTCGTGCAGGCAGCGGGAGGCGTTCTCCTGTTCTGGATCGCGTGCAAGCTGCTGGCGGATGAAAAGGACGATGTCCGAATGGGCGAGTCCGCTTCGCTTTGGAAGGCGGTGCGAAGCATTTTGGCCGCCGATTTCATCATGAGCCTCGATAATGTGCTGGCACTCGCCGGCGTGGCGAACGGGGACTTGGCGCTGCTCGTCATCGGGATCGCCATCAGCATTCCGATCGTCGTTTTCGGCAGCAATTTGATCGTCGGGCTGCTTCACCGCTTTCCGCTTCTAATTTATTTGGGAGCGGGCATTCTGGGATATACCGCCGGCGACATGCTTCTGCAGGATTCCCGGACCGGCATGTTGCTGTCCTCCCTCATGCCCGAGCTTCATAAGCTGGTCCCCGCGCTTGTGACCGCTCTCGTCATTGCCGCCGGAGGCTTCCGGAAGCTGTCGCTTCACCGTTCATAGTTTTCCCGCAAGAGCCGGTTTTTTGCCGGCTTTTTTGTTTGCGAAGGGCAGCAATATTTTACATTTTTCCTTACTTTGGCTGTAAAAAATTTACGGGACGAATATGGTTTTTTCGCTTTTTTTCAGATAAACTAAGGGTGAAAACATGTCGTTTGGTGCAGAAACGATACGTGAAGGTACAGGAGAAAAGAGGGTGGGGAAAATGTCCTCCAAAAACGATGTAAGGCTGGGGTTGTTTATCGTCATAGCCGGGGTAGTTATTTTGCTGGGGAAGTTGGGCGTGTTCGGTTTTTTGGGACGCACCTTGTGGCCGTTTGCCATCATCATCGTCGGCTTGCTGCTCCATCTGCTGTTTTTCAGCAAAAGGGCCCGGGCCTATGTGCTTATTCCGGGCGGCGCGCTGGTGGTGTACGGCTTGATGTTCGCCATTTGTAATTTTTGGGGTTTCGGGCTCATGACGTATCTTTGGCCGGTGTTTTTGCTCGGCATTGCGGTCGGAGTATACGAATACCATATGTTCGAATCCCCCAAACCGGAAGGCGTGCTGCTGATCGCGCTGTTTCTCGGCATCGTGTCGTTCGTGCTGCTGTTCTTTACTTTGCTGCACACCGGCGCGATCTACGTGCTGGCCGTCCTGCTGATTGCGCTGGGCATTTGGTTTATTGCGGGGAAAGGCCGATCCCGTGGAAACAAGTGGAACCGCGGCTGGTGACAGGACAAAAAAACTTGTTTTTTTCTGAAATTTCACTATAATATAAGGGATATGTTGAAGCGTCGGCATTTACCGCCCGGCGCTTCTTTTGGTGAAGACATCCGCACTGATTTGAAAGGGAAAGGATCTGGATAAAACCATGCATTCAAGAGATAAAATTCGCAACATTGCCATTATTGCCCACGTTGACCATGGCAAAACGACGCTGGTAGACCAGCTTTTGCAGCAATCCGGCATTTTCGGGGAGCATGAGCATTTGCAGGAGCGCGCCATGGACTCCAATGATTTGGAGCGTGAACGCGGAATTACCATCTTGGCCAAAAACACGGCCATTACGTATAAAGATTTTTTGATTAACATCGTCGATACGCCGGGGCACGCCGATTTCGGCGGCGAAGTGGAACGGATCATGAAAATGGTCGACGGCGTCCTTCTGGTGGTGGACGCTTATGAAGGCTGCATGCCGCAGACCAAATTCGTGCTCCGCAAAGCGCTTGAGCAAAATCTGACCCCGATCGTCGTCGTCAACAAAATCGACCGTCCGGCAGCACGCCCGGCCGAAGTCATTGACGAAGTGCTCGACCTGTTCATCGAGCTGGAAGCAAACGACGACCAACTCAACTTCCCCGTCGTGTACGCTTCGGCCCTGAACGGCACATCCAGCTTGGATCCCGAAAAGCAGGACGACAACATGCTGGCCCTCTATGAAACGATCGTCGACCATATTCCGGCACCGACGGAAAAAGTGGACGAACCGCTGCAATTTCTCGTAAC
Source organism: Paenibacillus sp. USDA918EY (assembly GCF_009870825.1). GTDB lineage: Bacteria > Bacillota > Bacilli > Paenibacillales > Paenibacillaceae > Paenibacillus_AQ > Paenibacillus_AQ albilobatus. The sequence goes on from NZ_WTWY01000017.1 coordinate 11,356, forward strand.
GTTGATGGATTACAACGAATACCTCGGCCGGATCGCCATCGGACGCGTCAACCGCGGCATCATCAAGCAAGGACAACCGGTGACGGTCATTATGCGGGACGGCAAAAGCAAATCTGCCCGGATCGAGAAGCTGTTCGGCTTCCAGGGCTTGAAACGGATCGAAATCGAAGAAGCGGGCGGCGGGGATATCGTGGCGATCGCCGGCATCAAAGACATCAATATCGGGGAAACGATCGCCGATCCGCAGCATCCGGAAGCTTTGCCTGTGCTGAAAATCGACGAGCCTACGCTGCAGATGACGTTCCTCGTCAACAACAGCCCGTTCGCCGGACGCGAGGGGAAATGGGTAACGTCCCGCAAGCTGCGCGAACGCCTGATGAAAGAGCTTGAAACGGATGTCAGCCTGCGCGTGGAAGAAACCGACAGCCCGGACGCGTTTGTCGTCTCCGGACGCGGGGAGCTCCATTTGGGCATCCTGATCGAAAACATGCGCCGCGAAGGATATGAACTGCAGGTGTCCAAACCTGAAGTCATCGTCCGCGAAATCGACGGCAAAAAAATGGAGCCGATCGAACGCCTGCTCATCGACGTGCCTGAAGAAAGCATGGGCGCCGTCATGGAAAGCCTCGGCACCCGCAAAGCGGAAATGGTGAACATGGTCAACAGCGGCAACGGCCAGGTCCGCCTGGAATTCCTGATTCCGGCCCGCGGCCTGATCGGTTACCGCACCCATTTCCTGACGCTGACGCGCGGTTACGGCGTGATGAACCACGCATTCGACAGCTACGGCCCGCTGCATGGCGGCCAGGTCGGCGGACGCCACCAAGGCGTGCTCGTGTCCAGCGAAACCGGGACAAGCACGTTCTACGGCATGATGAGCGTCGAGGATCGCGGCATCCTGTTCCTGGAGCCGGGAACCGAAATTTACGAAGGCATGATCGTCGGCGAACATAACCGCGACAACGACATCGTCGTCAACATCTGTAAGGAGAAACAGCTCACCAACGTGCGTTCGGCGACAAAAGATGATACAGTAAAAATGAAGACGCCGCGGATTTTCTCGCTCGAGCAGGCGCTGGAGTACCTGAATGACGACGAATATTGCGAGATTACGCCGAAGTCGGTCCGTCTCCGCAAGAAAATTTTGAACAAAAGCGAACGCGAACGTGCCGAGAAGCACCGCAAAATGGCCGAAGCCAATCTGTAAGTTGTAATGAACGTACGGGCCGGACCGGCCCGTTACCGAAAGGAGTGTACCGCACATGCAAGCCTGGTTTGCCTCGCATCCGGTCGTGTCTTACATTATCATTTTCGTGTTGATTACGTACGTTTACAATAAAGTTTTCCGCGTGAAACAGAAGCTTCCGCTGCTGAAGGAAATTTTGCTGTACGTCCTGATGGCGCTCGGATCAGGGATGCTGCTCATATTCCAGCACGACAAGCTTCCGATCATCCAGTGCCTGCTTGTTGCGGTAGCCCTTATGCTTCTTGTCCGCGTCCGGTATTTCGTGGAAGGACGCCAGAAGAAAAAGGCAGAGGCAGCGGCAAAAAGAAGTTAGTTTCGCGGCAACCCATTTCCGGCTCTTTTGAAACTTTTTTCGCGGCGTCGTCGTTTATAGAGAGAATAACTCAAAATAAATGAAAAAGGTGTTTGAGATGAGTTTCAGCAATAATAATTTACCTCCACGATCTCAAAGTGGCAGCAAACAAAGCAAACAGCCGCCCAAAAAGAAAAAAAAGAAGAGCGGATTGAAAGCATTTTTTAAACTGGTTTTGATTGTGATTATTTTGGCCGTGCTTGCCGTGGCCGGTTATGCCGGTTACTTGTATTACGAAGCCGAAAACGGCGTGCTGAATACCGGCAACAACAACCCGGTTCCGCCGGAAAAATCGGCAAAAGTGAAGCCGTTGACGATGCTGCTCCTTGGCACCGACTACCGTCCGGAGACAAAGACGCATCTGTCCGACGTCATCATGGTGACCGCGTTTCATCCGGACACCAAAACGGTTACGGTCGTTTCGCTTCCGCGGGACACGAAAATCCAGCTGAAGGGTTATAAGTCCAACAAAGCGAACGCCTACTATCCGACGTTCCTTTCGAAAGAAAAGGATACCGGCATCAAGGCGGAAGACGAAATGAAAACGATGATGAGCAAATATTTCGACATTCCGATCGATTACGTAACGGTCCTCAACTTCCAGGGATTTCGGGACGCGGTGGACGCTCTGGGCGGCGTGGACATTAACGTCGATATGGACATGTGTTACCGGGACACCGCCGACGGAACGAACATCAACCTGAAAAAAGGCGAGCAGAAGCTTGACGGGACAAAAGCGCTGGATTACGTGCGGTACCGCAAATCCAACTGCCGTCCCAAAACGAAAGGTTCGGACGATTTCGACCGCAACCGCAGACAAAACGAAGTGCTGCACGCGCTGATCGACAAGATGCAAACCTTCAAGGGCGTGACAAGTCTTGGCGGCGTTCTGAAGGCCATGGACAAAAACATGGAAACCGACATCGAAAGCGATCAGCTGAAAAACATGATCGCCACTTATTGGAAGGTAAATAAGGAAGACGTTCGGTTTATGCCGGTTACGGGGACTTGGAGAAGCCCGTATGTCTATGTGGACGATGCCGAGCTTAATCAAGCGAAGCAGGCGCTCAAAGACGAAATGGCGGGAAAAGTCCAGCCGGCTTCGACGGGAAACGCGGAGAAGGCGAATCCGTAAATATTGGGGGCAATATTTGCGAAGACACCTAATATAATAGAGTACACTGGAACCTGTACAGGAGGTCGGGAAGATGTCCGAAGCAGTTGCGCAAGTGATCTCGTCAGCCGTTTTCGATCATACAACCGTATGCTGCAGCTGCCGGCCTGCCGGTTCCAAAGCAGGGCGCTGCTTCTTGCGTCCGCATAAGAAAAAAGCCTAGTGATATTTCACTGGGCTTTTTCTTCATTTCGCGTGGAAAATGTTGCGTTTTGCGGAAAAAGGGCCTGCTTAGCGATGAGGTGTCGGCGCAGCCGGCGGCGTGCCGGTTTTCGGTTTGACGTCTTTAGGAAGCTGCGGCACGATGCGGCCGACGATGTCGGCAAGCTCCGAAGCGAAGCCGGAGACGGGTTCTCCTTTTTTAATATGCTCCCCGATTTCGGCAATCCGGTGCGACAAATCCATGTCGGCGGTCACGAGCGCGTTTTTCCCCCGCGGATCCTTGCGCAGCGCTTCGGCCACCGAATATTTGATGGTGCCGACGCGGGACCGGGTCAGATTGCCGTCGACGTCGATGCCGACGACCGCCGTGTTTCCGAACACGACGGCGTGAGCTTTTTTCACTCCGGCCACGCGTTCGGCCAATGCCTCGAGATGGTTTTTGATCGACAGATCGGTCGTGTTTTCCGCCGTGCGCACCGCCGATTTTCCGGTCGACTGCACCGTTGCCCGGTTGTAATGGGTGGAAGCTGCCGAAGGTCCTTGTTTACTTTGAGGAGAGGGTGATGCGTTTTTGTCCTGAGCCTTGTTACAGCCGCTAACGATAGCCAGTGCCAACACGACAAGCAGAAGCATTCTCATATGTGATCGTCCTTTCCAGGTCATAGATTCTAATGGCGAATTGTAACTTAGGATGTCCATGACGGAATAATTTATGTGTTCATTATGAGTTTGGTGGAGGGAGAAGGTATGAGAAAAATTTTTGTACTGGATACCAACGTGCTGCTTCACGATCCCGGTGCGATCTACGCTTTCGACGAGCATGAGGTCGTCATTCCCGCGGTGGTGCTTGAGGAGATCGATTCCAAAAAGCGCAACGCCGATGAAATCGGGCGGAACGCCCGCACGGTGTCGCGACTGCTCGACCGGTTGCGGGAAAGCGGGCACCTGCACAGCGGGGTTGCTTTGGATAACGGCGGCAGTCTGAAGGTCGAATTGAATCACAGAAGTTTTCTCAAGGTTCAGGAGATGTTCGGGGAGATTTCCAACGACAACCGCATACTCGCCGTAGCCTTGAATTATCATATGGAGGAGAGCGAAAAGGAGGACCCGTCCGAGGTGGTGCTTGTCAGCAAGGACGTGTTGGTCCGGATTAAGGCCGACGTGCTTGGGCTGAATACGCAGGACTATTTGTCGGACCGGACGGCGGGGCCGGACGATCTGTATGCGGGCAACCTGAAGCTCAAGGTTCATCCGTCGGTGATCGACGAGTTTTATTCGTACCGTTTTCTTCCGATCAAGCCGCTGCAGCTTTCCTACCCGCTTCACCCGCATGAGTTCGTCATTTTAAAGGACGAGATGGGAAGCACCAAATCGGCGCTGCTGAAAGTTAACGCGGAGGCTACCAAGCTGGAGCCGCTTTATTTGAGCAACGACCCCGTTTGGGGGATTTGCGCCCGGAACGCCCAGCAGCGAATGGCGCTCGAGCTGCTGCTGAACGACGACATTCCGCTGGTTACGATTACGGGCAAGGCGGGCACGGGCAAAACGCTGCTGGCGCTTGCGGCCGGGCTTATGAAAGTGGAAGATGAGCATAAATACAAAAAACTGCTGATCGCAAGGCCCGTCGTGCCGATGGGCAAAGATATCGGTTACCTGCCCGGGGAAAAGGAGGAAAAGCTGCGTCCATGGATGCAGCCGATTTACGACAACCTCGAGTTTCTGTTCGATACGAAAAAATCGGGCGACATCGACAAAATTTTGATGGGACTCGGCAGCATCCAAGTCGAGGCGCTGACGTACATTCGCGGCAGATCCATTCCGGGGCAGTTCATCATCGTGGACGAAGCGCAAAACCTTTCCCGCCATGAAGTCAAAACGATCGTGTCGCGGGTCGGCGAAGGCAGCAAAATCATCCTGATGGGCGATCCCGAACAAATCGACCACCCTTATCTCGACGCATCAAGCAATGGACTCACGTACATCGTCGAAAAATTCAAGGCCGAAAACATCAGCGGACATATAACGCTCGAAAAAGGGGAGCGGTCGAAGCTCGCGCAGCTGGCGGCGGATTTGCTGTAGGACATTTCGAGGCGATTGCAAAGTCCTGGATCTTCTTGCATGCATGGCGCATCGGATCCAGGGCTTTGATCGTCTTGACGGCCGGGAGTCCAAACATTTCCAACAAAAAGTAGGACAAGCGCCCTATCTTTTTGATAAACTATGGAGAGTGGGATGAAGCATTTTCCGAGGAGGCGGGCCGAATTGAAGCGGAAAAACTATTGGTTATTGTTTGCCATCCTGCTGCTGTCCTTAACGAGCTTGTCCCAAGCCCAAAATTTGACCACTGACGGCAGCCGCGGCGAAGAGAAAAAAACGAACGTCTGGAATCCGCAGCCTGCCTCGCCGCAGGATACGGACAACAAGCCGATCCGGATCGCCACACATCTCGATGAATCCGATTTCAAGGAACTGACCGACTTGAACGAAGCTTTCGTCAGCGAAACCGGAGTGCAAGTCGAATTAAATAACATACCGGATGCCGATGCTTACCGCCGGCTGACGGAAACGCTGAAGGTCGGCGAAGGACCGGACATCATGCTGATCAACACCCCGTGGATCCGCCCGCTTGCGCTCGGCGGCTACATATTGCCTGCGGAATCCTATCAAAGCAGCACGACCGGAGGCGACGTCATCAGCCCGATTTCCCAAATGCTTGAATGGAACGGTTATCAGTGGGGCGTCCCGTTGGATATGGATCCTTACGTGCTGGTGTGGCGGGGACAAGGTTCCGCGCCGGAAACCGGCGATTCGCCGCATGGGGAAAAGGAATGGAAGGAGCTTTTGGCCAAGCTGGACAGCCGAAAGGATAAACAAGCGATCGGTTTGCCTGCCGGCGATCCGTATGCGTTTGCCGCATTGATGGGAGCGTTCGGGACGGCGAATCCGGTCAATCCTTCGGCCGCGGAAATGGAGGCCATGGCGAAGCTTCGCCCATCCATCCAGTTCATTAACAACAAAGACATGCAAACAGCCTGGTCAAGCCTGAGCGAAGGGGGACTGACGCTTATGTCCGTGCCTTACTCGGCGGCCTACCAGGCTCATATGGAAATGACGGAGTTTCGGGTGCCGGAACACCTGTACGCGGCGAATCCTTTTTTGCTGCGCGGGCGGTCTTTTGCCGTTTCGTCGCAGGTTGAGGATCCCGGAAAAGCGGCCGGATGGATCGCGTACATGACGTCGGATATGTCCCAAAAAATATGGACGGATGCCACCGGATATTTGCCCGTGCGCAAAAAGGCGTATGTCAGGGACGTTTTCCAATCGCCGCCGCTCCCGCTCGACCGGTTGCTGAAGCCGAACGAGGGCGGGGCTTTGGACCGTTCGCTGCAGTCCCGATGGAATGATTTCGCCGCAGCCGCAAAACTTTTCCTTTCCGGAAAAACGACCGAACAGCAGTACAGGGAAACGATGAGCGGCCATTCGGCCGAAAAAACCGCCCAATAGAAGAAAAAGATCTACATGGACAGCTTCAAAGTAACGTGAAGCACCTGGTCCGTGCTGCTGACTTCGGTCGCTTTGACGAACGATACGATCTGCTGCGGGTAAAAGCCGAGGTCGAATTCGTCTTCAAGCTGGCGGCAGGTGGTGTCCGGGAGCTCCAGCCCGTTGAACACAAGCTTGTCGACATGGAAAAGGATCGAGTTTTCGGGTTCGTTTTCGATGCTGTAATGCCCTTCCACCTGCAGCGTCAGCGTGCCGCTTGTTCCTTCCGCAATCACCTTGCCGTCCCGGAAACGGAAAGCGAAATTTTTGAACAGCTCGTTTTTGCCGACCAGAAATTCGTTCAAATCCTTCTCCTGAACTTCGATCGTATACGTGGTGCCGCTCGTCCGAATGGCGCCTTTTTTGCTTTGGATAAATTCGGGCAGGTCGTTCATGGCCGACGAAAGGGCCGAAAAATACCGTTTTACCTCGTAAATCCCGACGTTTTCCCAATAGGCCGTAAACTCCGAAATCATTTTTTTCATCGCTTCCGGATCGCTGCTGCCGGAAATGTCGCCGTCCAGCTCCTTTTGCAGCGCCAGCACGCGCTCCCTTTGCTTTACGAGATTTACCCTGATTTGCTCCAGCTGGCGGTTGGAGTCCTCCAGACGGCCTTTCGTCTTCTTGATGCTCGCGTATTCCGACTGGTAGGCATCCAGCACCGTTTTATCCTGATCCATGATCAGTTCGTAAAAGTTGTATATTTCGATAAGTTCGCTTAGGCTCTGCGCCGAAAAAAGTATCGTGAACAAACTCTCTCTATCGCCCATATAATAAGATCGGATGACGGCGCCCGCACGCTCCCGGCGGTTCTCGATTTGTTTCTCCTTGTCTTCCAACTGGGTTTGAAGTTTCTCGATTTCTTTTTGCGTTTCCTCCTGCCGGGCTTTGATGCGTTCAATCTCATGATCGATCTCCACGATCGACAGTCCCTTTTGCAGCATCTGCTGCTGCTCGGCGTCCTCAGGAACTTTCGGATCAGCCTTCAGCGTTTGCTGCGGATGCAGCAGGGAGAGGAGCAAAACCGGCACGATCAGAACCAGCAGCCGTTGACGTCTCCAGATGCCTTTCACAGATCTTCCCCCCTCAAGGCAAGACTAGAACCTTTGATTGCCAGTCCTATTTTAAACTATATGCCTGCACCTTCCATTTCATAATCTTCGTTCACGGACGAAAGGCACGGACGATCAACAAACAATTCAATTTTCTTTTAGCCGAGATCGCCAAAATGAAAAAAGACGGTCCGGCAACGGTGTCGGATCGTCTCTTTTGTAATTCTTGAAGCTTTGATCGGGAATCCAAATTACAGCGGCAGACCCATTTTGAAGACTGTCCAGTAGCTGAAACCGGTAAACGTCACGATCATGTAGCCCCAGAAGAGAACAATATAGGTTTTTTCCGTAAATTTCAGGTAACCTAAAATCATGAAAAAGGCAGTCTGCACGAAAAACAGCAACGCCATCTCCACCATGTTTCCGGCAAATGCCATCAAACCGATCGCGAGCGTAAAGAAGCCAAGTACTCGAAACATGCGTGCCACGTAAGTATCCCCCTCTCTTATGTACGGTCGTAGCTTTACTACACATCATTATAACGTTATCGCAAATGGGTGTAAACGAAAAGTCATGAACAAATGTGAACTTTTTTCTTTTCTCTATTGCTTATTGTGATCATTGCCATGGAAAGTATTCAGCCCGAAGAATCGCAGGTGAAATTTCCAGCCTTTGGAGTATGAGCCCATTAAAATTTGGCAATACAATTTAGTATCAAATAGATTCTATGAACTCTATGAGAAGCATAGAAATGAAATTAAGCAGCTGTTATACCCCATTCAAACCAAAGCGCAAACCAAGGGTTTGAAGACGGTTATTTTAGGATGTTGTTAGGAGGGTTTTGTTGCATGACAGCAGTTAGACAAGATGCGTGGAGCGCCGAAGACGATCTTATTTTGGCGGAGGTTACATTAAGGCATATCCGTGAGGGAAGCACGCAGCTGGCCGCATTCGAGGAGGTCGGCGAAAAAATCGGAAGAACGCCGGCTGCATGCGGATTCCGCTGGAACAGCTGCGTCCGCAAAAAGTACGAGGAAGCCATCAGCCTGGCCAAATCGCAACGGCAAAAACGCAGCTATTACAAAAAACAACCTGCGAGCAGCGGGTTGCAGGTTGCAGGTCTGGGACTCGAAGCCGAGGCCGGATATTACAAGGTTGACGGGGCAAGCGAGGAGTCGCTGTCCATCGATGCGGTCATCCGCTTTTTGCGCCAATGGAAAGGAAATCTGCAGGAAAACGGGCGCCAACTCAAAATGCTCGAGAAAGAGCTCCGCGAAAAAGAAGACGAGATCGCCAATTTGCGCAGAATCAACGAGCAGCTGAGCAAGGAAGTAAACGAGGTTCAGACGGACTACCGGGTTGTCAATGACGATTACAAAGCGCTGATCCAAATCATGGACCGGGCGCGCCGTCTTGCTTTTTTGACGGAGGAAGAAGAAGAGCTTAAAACCCGCTTTAAGATGGATGCAAACGGCAATCTCGAACGCATTGAATAGGCGTGAACATCATCAAGCCATAACCCGAAGGACCCGTCCGGATCAGCTGAGCCCTAAGCGCCGAACGGGTATTTTGCAGGGGAGTACGAAGTCTGTGCTGACGAAGCCAGACTTTTTTCTCGTTTCCGGGGCTTCCCGTGGGCTATAATAGCAATAGAGGAACAAGTTCTCAAAAAATAATATCGCAAGCAAAAGTCGAAACAGGTGGGGATATACGATGACGATAGATCTGATCGGCGGCGGCTCGCTTGGGCTGCTGTACGGCGGTAAACTCGCGGCTGCGGGGGTTGAAGCGCGGATATGGTGCCGAACGGCCGAGCAGGCAAAAGAGCTTAACTCCAAAGGCATTCTCATTCGAAACGCTGCCGGCGATTGTTGCATTCGGGCGGTGCCGGGAACGTTCGCTGCGGGTACGCTGGAGGAGTTTGCTCCGGCATGGAGCCAAAAGCCCGGACGCTGGATGATGCTCATGACCAAACAAAAGGACACCGAAGAGGCCTGCTTGATGTCGGCGGCGAAATTGCTGGGGGACAAGCAAGCGGCCGGGAATCCGCCGGGGGTCGTCTGCTTCCAGAACGGCTTTGGGCATATGGAGCGGCTGCAAAAGATCCTTCCCGGCTGGCCGCTGTATGCGGCCGTCACGACGGAAGGGGCGAAACGGACGGCATCGCACGAAGTGGTGCATGCGGGAGCGGGAACGACATGGATCGGCGCCGGCGGAGAAAGGTTGGATGGCCGGAATGAAAAACGTCTCGAAGATTTGGCGGAAATGCTGCAAAATGCAGGATTTTCGGCGGTTTTAGCGAATGACATGGATAGCAGAATTTATCGCAAGCTGTTGATCAATGCGGTCATCAATCCGCTTACCGCGCTGTGGAATATACGCAACGGGGAGCTGCTCGCTTCGGACGTTCGTTTGCAGGCGATGAGGCAGCTGCTTGACGAAGCGCTCGCCGTATATGATGCCTGCGGTATCGGCTGGGAAGAGGATATTTGGGATCAGATTCTGGACGTGTGCCGGGCTACGGCACGCAATACCTCTTCAATGCTGAAGGATGTTCAGGACGGGGCGGAAACCGAGGTGGACTGGATCAACGGCGCAATCATCGCTTTGGCGCAAAAAGCCGGGATGCGGGCTCCGGCCCACGAACTGATTGCCGGCATGGTGAAAGGACTGTCGATTCGAGAGGAGTGATCCGTTTGGATTTTCTGAAAAATTCGTTTGTGTTTTTGAGCCTTCTCCCGTTTTTTCCTTTTTTGCTCGTATACTTTATCCATTACAGGTGGAAACATAACCGAAAGGCTTCCCTGAAACTTGCCATGGACGTGACGACGTTGTTCCTGATCATTTCGGTGTCGGCGCTGTTTAATCTTACCTTTGGTTCCAGGTTCGGATTTTATCTCATATTGCTGCTTTTGCTTATTTCCGTAGGGCTTGTCGGCAGCGCGCAAAACCGCCTCAAGGGCAGGATAGACATACAAAAAATGGCGAAACTAATTTGGCGGATGTCCTTTGTCGTCATGAGCTTCAGTTACCTATTATTTACAATATTTGGAATACTAAAATACATATTCATAACGATGTCGTAGAAAATATGCAGGACAAAAAATGTTCAAAAAAGCGGCATCGCCATATACCCAACGATATGAACTTGATTTTGGGTATGGATTTTTTTGACCACTGGTTGTATAATCATTTACCATACACTTAATAACCTTAGGGGGATTTACATCATGAGAAGGAAAACACTATTGACCCTGCTAACGATGCTCCTAGTTGTGGGAACCGTTCTTGCGGGCTGCGGCTCGAAGAACGCCGGCGGCGGTTCCAAGGAAAACGCCTCCGCTGCCAAAGATCAAATACTTCACATCAACCTCAGCGCTGAACCGCCAACTTTTGACCCGGCGCAAGCGCAAGACTCCCAGGCTCATACTGTGCTTAACATGATGTATGAAGGCCTGGTCCGCCTGGATGAAAACAGCAAACCGGTCCCTGGGGTAGCCGAGAAATGGGATATCTCTTCCGATGGACTGAAATATGTTTTCCACCTCCGCAAAGACGCGAAATGGAGCAACGGCGATCCTGTGACCGCCAAAGATTTCGTCTTTGCATGGCAGCGCGTGCTCGATCCGAACTCGACGCCGGCTCCGCCATACGCTTACCAGTTGTATTACATTAAAGGCGCCGAAGAATACAACAACAAAAAAACGACCGATTTCAATCAAGTAGGCGTAAAAGCGACCGACGACTACACGCTTGAAGTCACGCTGAAAAATCCGACGCCTTATTTCCTCAGCCTGACGTCGTTCTATACGTTCTATCCGGTTCACCAATCCGTGAAGGACAACCCGAAATGGGCTGCCGATCCAAAAACGATGATCACAAACGGTCCTTTCACGCTGACGACTTGGACAACCGGTCAAAAGATTGAAGTAACGAAAAACGCAAACTACTGGGATAACAAAGACATCAAGCTGAACAAAATCACGATGTCCCTTTCCAACAGCGGCGCGACGGAGCTTTCCAGTTACAGAAGCGGACAATTGGATTATGCGGGTAACCCGAACGGCGAAATTCCGACCGACCAAATGCCTGCGGTGAAAAAAGAACTGAAAAACGAGCTGAATCTGAAACCGATCGGCAGCGTGTATTTCTATCAGTTCAACGTAACGGCAAAGCCGTTTGACAACGCGAAAATCCGCAAGGCTTTCACAATGGCTTTGAGCCGTCAAGAGATCGTCGAAAAAGTAACGCAAAGCGAAGAAAAACCGGCGTTCGGATTCGTTCCTCCGGGCATTGCGGGCGAGAAAGAAGATTTCCGCACGGAACATAAAGACGATTACTTTACCGAAAACATGGACGAAGCGAAAAAACTGCTGCAGGAAGGCATGAAAGAAGAAGGTTACACGACGCTTCCTCCAGTAACCCTGATTTACAACTCGAGTGAAAAGCATAAGAAAATTGCCCTCGCCGTGGCGGATATGTGGAAGCGAAACCTGGGCGTAAACGTGCAAACCGAAAACCAGGAATGGGGCGTGTTCCTCAAAAACCGCAGAAGCTTGAACTATCAAATCGCACGCGCAGGCTGGAGCCCTGACTACAACGATCCGATGACGTTCTTTGACCTGTGGACCTCGAAGAGCGGCAACAACGACATCGGCTTTAAAAATAAAGAATACGACGCGCTTGTCAGCGATGCACTGGCTTCCTCCGACAACGCAAAACGTATGGACGACTTCGTAAAAGCAGAAAAACTTTTGATTCAAGATCAACAAGTGCTGTTACCGATTTACTACTACACCAACGTAGCACTGATCAAACCGAACTTGAAAGGTGTCAAAATCGATTACTCCGGCGGCGTTGACTTTACGCGCGCATACTTCGAGTAAATGATAGTGTAAATTTGGAAAGTAATTCGGGATATATATGTGGATCTTCCATATATGTCCCGATTTTTTTTCACATGATTTTGCTTGAGGTAGATATTTCTTGAATTAGTAGTAAATAGATTGGACAAAAGCGCCTCGGATTCATTAAAATCGAATTATATCGAATATTGTCGAAATATGTAGAATTTAAAAATAATTGCGGGGAGGGTTAAATCGGGCATGGTTCGTTATGTAGCCAATAAGTTCTTTTATATGCTGGTGTCGTTGTTCATTTTGATATCAGCCACCTTTTTTCTGATGAAAGCCATACCAGGGGATCCTTTTATGTCCGAGAAAAAGGTCCCGCCTGAGATCCAAGCCCGTCTAATGGAGCAGTACGGTCTCGATAAACCGGTATATGTGCAATATTTCAAATATTTGGGCGATATAGCTACGGGAGACTTCGGCATTTCGATGAAACACCAAAACCAGGAGGTTACGGATATCATTCTGCAAACCTTCTCGGCTTCGCTGAAGCTCGGCCTGATCGCGATCGTCATCTCGGTCATCGTCGGGATTTTGCTCGGGATGCTCGCAGCCCTTTACCATCGGAAGCTGATTGATAACGTCGCCATGATCCTCGCCGTATTGGGGATTGCCGTACCGAGTTTCGTGCTGGCGTCCCTCATTCAGTTTATATTCGGCGAGAAGCTGGGCTGGTTCCATGTCATGGGCTTCGACGGTCCTCTGGATTACGTGCTGCCCGTCGCAGCGTTGTCTGCGCAACCGATTGCATTTATCGCGCGTTTGACGCGTTCAAGCATGCTTGAAGTGCTGCATGCCGATTATATCAAGACAGCCAAGGCCAAAGGCCTGAACTGGTTAACGATTATGTTCAGACACGTGATCCGCAACGGCATCTTGCCGGTGGTCACTTATATCGGTCCGATGACCGCCAATATCATTACGGGTTCCGTCGTTATCGAACAAATCTTCGGCATCGGCGGGATCGGCAAAGTGTTCGTTGAATGCATCACAAACCGGGATTACACGATGATCATGGGCGTCACCATTTTCTACGGCGTTTTGCTCATGCTTGCGCGTTTTATTACGGATATCGTTTATGTGCTGGTTGATCCTCGCATCAAATTGACCGGCGGGAAGGAGGGATAACGGTGGCAGCGAATGAGACTACTTTCACGAACGCAGCCGCAGAGTTGACGCCGGAAGACTTCCGTAAAATCGGCGTCGACGAAAAGCAGGCGGAGATCATTCAGCGGGAAAGCCTGTCGGCGTGGAAAGACGCATGGCAGCGGCTCCGCAAAAACAAGTTGGCGATGGCGAGCTTGGTTGTGCTTTTGCTCATCGTCCTGGCAGCGATTTTCGGCCCGTTGTTCGCGAATTTCGATTCCTCGACCAACGACCTGTTGAACACAAACCAGCCGCCGTCCAAAGAGCACTGGTTCGGAACCGACGATTTGGGACGCGACATGTTCGTCCGTACCTGGATGGGAACGCGGATTTCCCTTATCGTCGGTCTGGCCGCAGCCCTCATCGACCTGCTGATCGGCGTGATCTACGGGGGGATTATGGGTTACTTCGGCGGACGCGTAGACGCCATTATGAATAAATTTTCGGAGGTTTTGTACTCCATTCCTTATATGCTCGTTACCATTTTGCTGCTGGTCGTGTTTGAGCCGAGCATCGGCACGATCATTTTGGCCCTGACGATTACCGGATGGATCAACATGTCGTGGATCGTGCGCGGCGAAATCATGCAGCTCAAAAACCGCGAGTTCGTGCTTGCTTCCCGTTCGATGGGCGCAGGCTCCGGCCGGCTGCTGTTCCGGCACTTGCTGCCGAACGCGGTCGGGCCGATCATCGTCACGCTGACGTTGTCCGTGCCAAACGCGATTTTCTCGGAAGCGTTTCTCAGCTTCCTCGGTCTCGGGGTGCAGGCCCCGAGGGCGTCGCTCGGTTCGATGATCAACGACGCATTGACGGGCTGGATGTATTATCCTTGGCGGATGCTCTTCCCGGCGATCATTATCAGCTTGACCATGCTTGCATTTAATATTTTCGGTGATGGCCTCCGTGATGCGCTCGATCCGAAATTGAAATAACAGGAGGTGAGATCATGGATCCGATTTTACAAGTGAAAGACCTGCAGGTTTCCTTTAAGGTCAAAGGCGGGGAAGTCAAAGCCGTCCGCGGCATGAACTTCGAAATCGGCAAAGGGGAGACGGTGGCGATCGTCGGCGAATCCGGGAGCGGCAAAAGCGTGACCGCGCAGACGATCATGCGCCTCATTCCGTCGCCGCCGTCCCAAATCAAAAGCGGCGAAATTATTTTTCAGGGCGAGGATATCCTGAAAAAATCGAATAAAGAGATGGAAGCGATCCGCGGCAAAGATATCGGCATGATCTTCCAGGATCCGATGACTTCCCTCAACCCTACGATCAAAGTAGGCAAACAAATAACGGAAGTGCTGATGAAGCACCAGAAAATGACGAAAGCCGAAGCCAAAGAGCGCGGCATCGAAATGTTGAAGCTCGTCGGCATCAAAAACCCGGAAGAACGCTTCGGGCAGTACCCGCATGAATTTTCCGGCGGCATGCGCCAGCGCGTTATGATCGCGATCGCGCTGGCCTGCAATCCGGCGCTTCTGATCGCGGACGAGCCGACGACGGCGCTCGACGTGACGATTCAGGCGCAAATCATGGACGTCATGAAGGACATGCAGAAAAAATTCGGCACCTCCATCATTTTGATTACGCACGACCTTGGCGTCGTGGCGGGCATGTGCGACCGCGTCATCGTCATGTATGCCGGCGAAGTGGTGGAAACCGGAACGAAATGGGAAATTTTCAAAAACCCGCAGCATCCGTACACGAGAGGCTTGCTCCGTTCCATGCCGCGGCTCGACCAGAAAAAAGACGAGCCGCTCATTCCGATCATCGGCACGCCGCCGGACCTGATCAAGCCGCCGATCGGCTGCGCGTTCTGCGCGCGCTGCGACGAGGCGATGAAGGTATGCGAACGCATCAACCCCGGCGAGACGGTGTTCAGCGACACGCAAACGGCACGCTGCTGGAATCTGCATGAGATGGCGAAGGAGGTTCGTTCGTCATGAAAGAGAACCATTTGATCGAAGTCGAAGGCTTGAAAAAGTACTTTAACGTCGGCGGAGGCAAAATCGTCAAAGCCGTCGACGATATCAACTTTTACATCCGCGAAGGGGAGACGCTCGGGATGGTCGGCGAGTCCGGCTGCGGCAAATCGACGGCCGGCCGCACCATTCTCCGCTTGTACGAGCCGACCGCCGGAAGCGTCCGGTTTAACGGCACGGACATTTACAAGCTGTCGCCGGGCAAAATGAAAGCGATGCGCCGCGACATGCAGATGATTTTCCAGGATCCGTACGCTTCGCTGAATCCGCGCTTTACCGTGTCGGACATCATCGGGGAAGCGCTGGACATCCACAAGCTGGCAGGAAGCCGCAAGGAACGGAAAAAGCGGATCGAGGAGCTGCTGGATATGGTCGGGTTGAATCCGGACCATGCGACGCGTTACCCGCATGAATTTTCCGGCGGTCAGCGCCAGCGGATCGGCATTGCGCGCGCGCTTGCGGTCAATCCGAAATTCATCATCTGCGACGAGCCGATTTCCGCGCTGGACGTATCCATTCAGGCGCAGGTGGTCAACCTGCTGCAGGAGCTGCAGGATCGCCTCGGCCTGACGTATCTGTTCATCGCCCATGACCTGTCCATGGTTAAGCACATCAGCGACCGCGTTGCGGTGATGTACCTCGGCAAAATGGTCGAGCTTGCGGACAGCGAAGAGCTATACGCGAACCCGATCCATCCGTACACAAAAACGCTGCTGTCGGCGATCCCGATTCCGGATCCGGAAGTCGAGGAGAACAAAAAGCGGATCATGATGAACGACGAGCTGTCCGGACCGATCCATTCCGCGAAGGACGGACAAGTAGCGGAAGAAGACACCCGGCTGGTCGAAGTATCGAAAGGCCACTGGGTTGCCGCTCCTTACGCTTAAGCCCCGAAGGCTGCCGCCGGTAAAACCGGCGGTTTTTTTTCGTTTGGGCATGGCATACCGGAGAAAGAAGCGTTATAATAATGAAACTGTAACTATTTCGGAAGCATTTGCCGGAAGGGAAGGAAGCTTCCTTCCGATTTCTTTGACGCATGCTGGATCTTTGGTTACAATCAAGGAAGATTTTTGGGCAATGATACACATGAGGATTTTGCAAGAATCCAAAGAGCGACTTCAATCAACAATATATAGAACGAAACGGTCTCGTTCGTCTATATACTGGACCAGGGAGCGGCCGGAATCGAATTCTGCAAAATCCTGACATAGGAAACGGAAGATTCAAACAGGTACGATAATAGGAGGCAGACCTCATGAATGTAGTAACAGATTCGCTGAAGAGCGGCTCGGCTCTCGCAGACGATTATATAAACCATTATGCGCGGGTGCAGGATCTGTACGGTGCGGATTTCCGCGAGGATGCGGCATGGTCGGGCCGTGCGGAGTGGCTGGATGCATCCGAAGAAACCCGTATCGACAGAAAAGCGCTCGTAGCTTGTCTTAGACGATACAATAACAAGCATAACGACCATCAAGAGGTACATAACTCGCTCGACTTGCTTGAGCAGGCAGGTACGCTCGCGGTTGTTGGCGGACAGCAGAGCGGGCTGTTTACCGGATCGCTGCTTGTCGTGTACAAGGCGCTCACGATCGTGCTTGCGGCCAAAGAAGCAGCGGAGCGGCTGAAGCGTCCCGTCGTTCCGGTGTTTTGGATCGCCGGGGAGGATCATGACTGGGATGAAGTGAACCATACGTACGTCATGACGCCGGAGCTTCAGGTCGCCAAAATCAAAATGGATGCCGCTCCGGGCCCGCGCGGTCCGGTCAGTCAGATCGAAGTATCCAACGAGCGGTGGAAACGTTCGCTGGACCATTTGGCCTCGCTGCTGCCCGACAGCGTCAACAAGCCGGAAATTATGGACCTGCTGCATCAAACGGCCGAAGCTTCGGGCAATTTGAGCGATGCCTTCGCCAAACTGCTGGGCCGTCTTTTCGGCGAATCGGGCCTTATTTTGCTGGATTCGGCGGACCCGGCATTGCGGCGGCTGGAAATCCCGGTATTCGAACGGATGGTCAAGCAAAATGACGAGCTTGGCGAGACGTACCAGACGGCGGCGGACCGCATAACAGGCCTGGGCTATCCGCTGCAGGCGGAAGTTGCGGCGGACGGCGCGAATCTCTTTTATATTTATGAAGGAAACCGGCTGCTGCTGTATAAACATGACGATGTTTTCGCGGACCGCAAAGGCATCGTCAGCTTTACGAAGGAACAGCTGGAAACCGAACTCGCGAACCATCCGGAGCGGTTCAGCAACAACGTGCTGACGCGGCCGCTGATGCAGGATTCCCTGCTGCCGGTGCTTTGTACCGTGCTGGGGCAAGGGGAAATTTCCTATTGGGCGATCACGAAGGACGCTTTTGCCGTGCTCGGCCTGCAAATGCCGATTTTGCTGCCAAGAATGTCCTTTACGCTCGTCAGCGGAACGGTTCGGAAGCAGATGAACCAATTCGGCCTGACGTTCCAGGACGTTCAGCACCGTTTCGGCGAAGCGCGCCAAAGCTGGCTTAACGCCCAAGCGCATCTCCATATCGAACCAAGGTTCGAAGAGACGCGGGCCGCTTTCGAGAGACTGTACGATCCGCTGATCGGCGAGCTCGGCACCATCCAGTCCGGCCTGCTGCCGCTCGGGGAGAAAAACAAAAGCAAAATTTTGGAGCAAATCGCTTACCTTGAACGCAAGACGAAGGAGGCGCTGGAAAAACGGCATGAAGCGGCGCTGCGCCAATGGGACCACATCGCCGTATCGCTGTTCCCGAACGGCAAACCCCAGGAGAGAGTTTACAACATTTTCTACTATATAAACCGCTATGGCTTCGGCTGGCTTCAAGACGTTATTGGAAGCTGTACGCGTTATACGGCGGAACATCAAATCATCGAAATGTAGCAAATTGTTGCAAAACTGAAGCAAACCATTTGACGAGGAGGTTTTTCATGAGCACGTTGTCCTTGAAAAACAGCATTGTGAAGGATATGTCTTTGGCCCCGGAGGGCCATCTGAAAATCGATTGGGCTTCGGCCCACATGCCGGTATTGAACCAAATCCGCAAGCAGTTTGAAGCCGAACAACCTTTCAAAGGGCTCAAAGTAACGATCACGCTTCATCTGGAAGCCAAAACCGCTTATTTGGCGGAAGTGGTGCAGGCGGGAGGCGCGGAAGTGACGATTACGGGCAGCAACCCGCTTTCCACGCAGGACGACGTCTGTGCGGCGCTGGTGGAAGACGGCGTAACGGTGCTGGCCAAATACAATCCTGATCCGGACGAATACAAAAGCTTCCTCATTCAGGCATTGGAAACGAAACCGGATCTGATCATCGACGACGGCGGCGACCTGGTCACCATTCTGCATTCGGAGCGTCCGGACCTGCTGGAGACGATCCGCGGCGGGGCGGAAGAGACGACGACGGGCATCATCCGCCTGAAAGCGCTGGAGAAGGAAGGTTTGCTGAAGCTGCCGATGGTAGCCGTAAATGACGGGTATTGCAAATACCTGTTCGACAACCGCTACGGCACGGGACAATCGGTGTGGGATGCGATTAACCGCACCACCAACCTCGTCGTCGCCGGCAAAACGGCCGTCGTCGTCGGTTACGGCTGGTGCGGCAAAGGGGTGGCGATGCGGGCCAAAGGCCTTGGCGCCAAAGTCATCGTGACCGAAGTCGATCCGATCCGCGCCGTCGAAGCCCATATGGACGGGTTTGAAGTGATGCCGATGATCGAGGCGGCAAAACGCGGCGATTTCTTCGTGACCGTCACCGGCAACCGCGACGTCATTGCCGGGGAGCATTTTGACGTCATGAAGGATGGCGCGATTTTGTGCAATGCCGGCCATTTCGACGTGGAAGTGAACAAAGTGGACATGGCCAGCCGGGCCGCTTCCATCCGAACCGTCCGCCGCAACATCGAGGAATACGAGCTGAAGGACGGTCGCAAGCTGTATCTGCTGGCGGAAGGACGCCTCGTCAACCTGGGCGCGGGAGACGGGCATCCGGCGGAAATTATGGACATGACGTTTGCGCTTCAGGCAATGTCCCTGAAATACGTAAACGACAACTATAAAACGATCGGCGCCAAGGTGCTAAACGTGCCGCTTGAAATTGATCAGCAGGTAGCCCGCTATAAGCTGGAAAGCCTGGGCATCGGACTCGATTCGTTGACCACGGCGCAGATCGAATATTTGGACAGCTGGACGACGCAGGAATAAAGGAAATTGATGGTTAGAGATTTCTCTCGAATAACCCCCTTGAATCCTTATGGATCAAGGGGGTTTATGCGTTTGGGCAGAGGAGGGCGGCTGGATTCATATCCAAAAAAACACAGGCGTCAAGAAGGATTTTGATTTTGGGTGGCGAATCTAGTATCCTTAAGTGGTGGAAAGTGGTGCAAAGTGGGGGATTTAGGGTAAGGAGTTGATTGGCCGAAATGTTTATGGGTGAGTTTCAACACAGCATTGATGATAAAGGCCGTTTGATCATTCCTGCCAAATTCCGCGAGCTTTTGGGCTCCTCATTTGTCATCACCCGCGGCTTGGACCAGTGCCTTTTCGTTTACCCGATGAACGAATGGAGCGTTCTCGAGCAGAAGCTCAAATCGCTCCCGCTTATGAAATCGGATGCCCGCGCATTTACCCGCTTCTTTTTCTCGGGGGCGACGGAATGCGAGTGGGACAAACAGGGAAGGGTAAATTTACCGGGGAATCTTCGCGGGTACGCCGGACTTGACAAGGAATGCGTGATCATCGGCGTATCGAATCGCGTGGAGATTTGGAGCAAGGACACCTGGGAGGCATATTTTCAGCAGTCGGAGGGCACGTTTAACGAAATCGCTGAGAAGCTGGTCGATTTTAATTTCGAATTGTAATAAGTCTGGAGGGCTGCAGCTTGTTTCATCACATCACGGTGCTTAAAGAAGAAGCGACAGAAGGGCTGCACATCAAACGAGACGGCATTTATGTCGACTGTACGCTTGGCGGGGCGGGGCACAGCTCCCTGATCGCATCCAAGCTTGGAGAATACGGCAGGCTGATTGCGCTGGATCAGGACGACTGGGCGCTTGACAATGCCAGGGAAAAGCTTGCCCCTTACGCGGACAAGGTCTCCCTGGTCAAAACGAACTTCCGCCATTTGGAGGAAACGCTGAAAGAGCTGGCGGTGCCGATGAAAGACGGCGTACCGCAGGTCGACGGCATTTTGTACGATTTGGGGGTTTCGTCGCCGCAGTTTGACGAAGGGGAACGCGGTTTCAGCTATAACCACGACGCCCCGCTCGACATGCGGATGGACCAATCTTCGGATTTGACGGCCTGGCATATCGTCAATGAATGGCCGGAACAAGAGATTGCAAGAGTTTTATATCAGTACGGGGAAGAGAAATTTTCCCGGCGCATTGCGAAATTCATCGTGGAACACCGTGCGCAATCGCCTATTCAAACAACGGGACAGTTGGTCGATATTATTAAAGAAGGAATCCCCGCGGCCGCGCGCAGAACCGGGGGGCATCCGGCGAAACGGAGCTTTCAGGCGCTGCGGATCGCCGTCAACGACGAACTACGGGCGTTTGAAGAATCGCTTCACCAGGCCGTTCGGTGCCTGGCTCCCGGAGGGCGCGTATCCGTCATTACGTTCCATTCGCTGGAAGACCGGATTTGCAAGCAAATTTTTAACGGCTATGTCGGAAAATGCACTTGCCCGCCCGATTTCCCGATGTGCGTCTGCGGCGGCGGGAGGGGCGAGCTGAAGCTGGTCAACCGGAAGCCGATCGTCCCCGGCGAAGAAGAGCTTGAGCAGAACCCGCGGGCGCGTTCGGCGAAGCTGAGGGTTGCCGAGAAACTGTGAACGGTGGCAAAAGCGAAACAACCATAAACGATAAAGGACGTTCTATGCTTGTAATAAGCGTAAGACTAGGATGAAGGGGAAGAAGACATGGCCTATACCCGTGGTAACTTGGCAGTTAAAGAACAAGCACAGACGAAGCGCACATCTCCCGGTTACCGGGAAAAGACGATGGTGGTCACCCGCCGAACGCAACTTCCGATCAAAGAGAAGCTGCTTTATTTGTTCACGATCGTCGTATGCGTCATGATAGCAAGCCTGATCATCTGGCAAAACGCGAACATATACGGGCTGAACAAGCAGTACCAAAAAATCGACAAATCGATCAAGGCTTCGAAGCAGGAAATCAGCCGGTTGACGGTGGAGAAGCAGCAGCTGGAAGTGGGGATCCGCGATAAAGCGAAGCAGATGGGCTTCGAGGAACCCGCCGACGGGCAAGTGATCAACGTCGAACGGTCGCCGATTTCGGCCAAAGGCGGAGACGCTGCAAACGGTTCTGCCGACAAAAAATAGAGCTTGTGAGGTTAAAGTATGGTTAAAAGAATAAAACTTCGCACACTGCTACTAGGAGGATTCATCACCCTCCTTTTTGTTGTTTTGTTTATCCGCATGTTTACGCTGCAAGTCGTTCAAGGCGAGGATTGGCATGAAAAGGGCGTCGCGAAATGGGTGAAGCAATCGCAAATCCCGGCGGAACGGGGAACCATTTTGGACCGGAACGGGGACGCCCTGGCGATTAATGCCCCCGCTTATACGGTCGTGGTCAGCCCGAAAGCGATCCATGGCAACGGGCTTGAGGACATGGTTGTGGATGGGCTTCATCAAGTTTTGGGCAAAAACGTGGATGAGCTGAAGGAGCTTGTGAACGCCAAGGACAGCAAAACGGGGGATTATGCGAAAAGCAAGGAAGTCCGCAACGAAGGCTGGAAAATCGACGAAAACAAAAAAAAGCAGATCGATCAGCTGAACGACAAGCTGAAAGAGGAGCTTAAAAAGAAAAAGAAAGGCCAGGAAACGGGCCTTGGCCTGATCAAGGAATCCAAACGCTATTATCCGAAAGGAACGCTTGCCTCCCACGTGCTTGGGTATACGGACCGCGACGGCAAGGCGGTTGCCGGGTTTGAATACATGTTCAACAAGCAATTGGAAGGGACGCCGGGATACCTGAAATACGAGTCGGATACTTCGGGCGACAAGCTTCCCAATTCGAACGAAATCTATCAACCGCCTGTCAATGGTAAAAATTATAAGCTGACGATCGATAATCAGATCCAGTATTATATCGAAGACGCCATGAAAGAAGCTTTTGATATATATCATCCGATTAGTATGACGGTCATTGCTGCGGATCCCAAGACGATGGAAATACTGGGGATGGCCAATTTGCCGACATTCGACCCGAATAAATACTGGGAAACGAAAAATTACGCTGCCTTCATGAATCATGCGATAAAATCGGTTTATGAACCCGGATCGACGTTTAAAATCGTAACTTTGGCTGCTGCCGTTAACGAAAAATTGTTTGATCCAAACGCCAAGTACCAATCCGGCACCATTCTGGTCAAGGGCACTAAAAAACCTCTCCATGATATCAACAAGGTAGGATGGGGGAAAATCACTTACCTTGAAGGGGTCAAACGTTCCAGTAACGTAGCATTCGTCAAGCTAGGAACAGAACTATTGGGGAAAGAGCGATTGCTTCAATATATCGGAAACTTTGGTTTTGGCAAGAAGACAGGAATAGACCTGCCTGGAGAAACCTCTTGGGCCGTCAATCTCCCGGGTCCCGTCGAGACTGCGACGGCAACTTATGGGCACGGGGTAAACGTCACTCCCATTCAGCAGCTTGTTGCCGTTTCTGCGATTGCAAACGGCGGGAAGCTAATGAAACCGCATATTATCAAAGAGATCGATGATCCGAATACGGGCACAAAAAAAGTAACCCCACCAGAGTTTGTAAAACAGGTGATTACTCCGGAGGCGGCCAAAGAAACCGGCCAATATTTGGAGCAGGTCGTAGCGGATCAAGACATCGGCACGGGACGCCATGCTTACATCGACGGTTACCGCGTAGCAGGCAAAACGGGGACGGCTGTTAAAAATATTAATGGCGAATACGATTATTCCAAATCGGTCGTATCGTTTATCGGTTATGCCCCTGTGAACGATCCGAAAATCGCCGTTCTGGTCGTCATTGACCAGCCCGACAACGCCACGGTCGGCGGCGGTACGGCTGCCGCACCGGTTTTTAAGAAGATTGTATCGCAGTCGCTCCAGTATATGGGGGTACCGAAAAGCACGACCAAACAAGATCCGGACGGCAAGAAAAACACCGCCGTTCAAGCGCAAAACCGTCCGCTTGCTCCGGACCTGGTCAACAAAAGTGCGAAAGATGCAGAGAAACAGCTGCTCAAAGCAGGCATCGCTTTCGACACGTTGGGCAAAGGGACGACGGTCGTCAAGCAATTTCCGGTGAAGGGAACACCGTTAAGCCCGGAGCAACGGATTTATTTATTCACCGAAACCGACAAGACGATGGAAGTTCCCGACCTGACCGGCGAATCGCTGCGCGACGCTTTGGACGTGCTGACGTTGATGAAAGTCGGGGTGAACGTCAGCGGCGAAGGATATGTCACGAGCCAGAAGGTGACGAGCCAAAACGGAAAACGGACGGTGCAGCTGACGTTAAGGCCCTCGGATGCGCCTGACGGTAGTAAAGACAAGGACGAAACCTCGGATGCGGATGGAAAAAACCGGAAATCCGGCACGCAAACCGGCGAAAATAGGCAGTCTACCGGTACGAACCAATCCACATTGGGCACAACCAACGGCAAAAACAAAGATAACTGAGGAACCTGAAAAGTTTTGTCATTTTCGGACAGCTTGTTCTATCCCCTGTTTGTCCCGAATACCATGTTAGGAATAACGGACATGTCGATCTGGATAAGCAGGGAGGTATCAAAAGTGAAGGTTTCGAACGTGACGCGCAGACGCAGACTTCTCGTCAGCTTGGCCGTTCTTTGCTTGCTGTTTGCTGCTATAATAATAAGGCTTGCCTATGTTCAACTGGGCAAAGGTGCGGAGCTTTCGGCGAAAGCGGAGGAGAACTGGAGAAGGCAAATTCCGTCCGTTGCCAAGCGGGGCGAGATTCAGGACCGCAGCGGCGTGCCGCTTGCCTACAACATCAGCTCCCCAACCATCATGGCGGTGCCGGTTCAGGTGAAAGATCCCGACAAAACCGCAAGATTGCTTGCGCCATTGCTCGGAATGACGGAAGAGAAAATCAAAAGCACGATTACCCAAAGGAAGATGAGTGTGAAACTTCAACCCGGTGGACGCAAAATTACGATGGAGCTTGCTCAGAAAATTCGTGATTTAAACCTGCCGGGTATCGTTGTTGCCGAGGACAATAAGCGGTATTATCCTTATGGGGATCTTGCAAGCCATATCCTCGGCTTTACCGGAATCGACAACCAAGGTTTGACGGGCGTCGAGCAGAGATATGACAGCAAGCTGAACGGCATCCAGGGCAGCATCTCCTATCTGTCGGACGCCGGCGGCCGCATTATGCCGGGTTCCTCGGAAAAATACAACGCGCCGAAGGACGGGCTTACTTTGCAGCTTACGCTTGACAAGTCCATCCAGTCGATCATGGAGCGCGAGCTGGACCAGGCCATGGTGCAGTATCAGGCCAGGGGCGCCTGGTCGATCGCGATGAATCCGAAGACGGGCGAAATTTACGCGATGGCGAGCAGGCCCGGATACGAACCGGGCAATTACCAGCAATACGCGTCCGAGGTCATTAACCGGAACCTGCCGATCTGGATGACTTACGAGCCCGGTTCGACCTTCAAAATCATCACGCTGGCGGCGGCGCTGCAGGAGAAGAAAGTCGACCTGAAAAACGAGCGTTTTTTTGATCCGGGATATATCAAAATCGGCGGAGCCACGCTGAAATGCTGGAAACGCGGCGGCCATGGCAGCGAAACTTTCCTGCAGGTGGTCGAAAATTCCTGCAACCCCGGCTTTGTCACGTTGGGCAACCGGCTCGGGAAAGACACGTTGTTCAAATACATCCGCGATTTCGGCTTCGGTTCGAAAACGGGCATCGACTTGAACGGCGAGGAGAACGGGATTTTGTTCAAACCGTCCCGCGTCGGCCCCGTCGAATTGGCGACCACGGCGTTCGGCCAGGGCGTATCCGTCACGCCGATCCAGCAGGTGGCGGCGGTTTCGGCGGCCATCAACGGCGGGTACCTGTATAAGCCGTTTGTGGCCAAAGCCTGGGTGAATCCGGATACGGGCGAGGTCGTCAGCGAAAACAAACCGCAGCTGGTCAGACAGGTGATCTCCGAAGAGACGTCGAAGCAGGTCCGCGAAGCGCTGGAAAGCGTCGTGGCCAACGGCACCGGACGCCCGGCCTTTATCGACGGCTACCGGGTCGGAGGCAAGACGGGTACCGCGCAGATCGTCGTCAACGGCCGCTATTCCGCCACGGAGCACATCGTGTCTTTTATCGCGTTCGCGCCGGCGGACGACCCGCAAATCGTCGTTTATACGGCGGTGGACAATCCGGCGGGCATCCAATTCGGGGGCGTCGTGGCCGCGCCGATCGTGCAAAACATTTTGCGGGATTCCCTTCAGGTGCTGAACGTGCCTCCGCGAAAGGATCAGCTGCCGAAGGCATATAAATACGGCGATACGCCGATCGTTACGGTGCCGGACTTGGTCGGGGCCACCGTGCAGGATTTGTACGAGGATTTGAACATGAACTTCGTGTTGTCCAAATCGGGCACGGGCAACACGGTCGTCAGCCAGGCGCCGAAACCGGGCAGCCGGGTGGAACGGGGTTCGACGATCCGCATTTACATGGGGACCGACCCGGACACGAACGAGCCGAACAAAGCTGCCGATTAAAGGTCTGAATCATTGCAGCAATGGACGATAATAGAAACTAGAGCGAGGGATACGTAATGAAACTGAATGAACTGGCTTCAACACTAACAATTGCACAAATCAAAGGGAGCGGGGACATCACCATCACCGGTCTTCAGACCGACTCGCGCAAGGTGGCGCCCGGAGACGTGTTCATTTGCTTGCCCGGGCATACGGTGGACGGCCATGAATTCGCCGGGCAGGCGGCCGAAAAAGGCGCGGTTGCGCTTGTGGTCGAACGGGAACTGGATATCGAACTGCCGCAGGTTATCGTCAAGGACAGCCGTTACGCGATGGCCGTCATGGCGGATGCGTTTTTCGGCTCGCCAAGCTCGCACATGAAAATGATCGGCGTCACCGGAACCAACGGGAAAACGACGACCACCTACCTGATCGAAAAGATGATGAACGACCACGACATTCCGACCGGTCTGATCGGCACGATCCAGACCCGCTACGGCGGCCGCACGTTCCCGATGTCCGGCACGACCCCGGAAGCGCTCGAGCTGCAGCGTTCCTTGGACGACATGTCGGCAGGCGGCGTGCAGTGCTGCGTAATGGAGGTTTCCTCCCATGCGCTCGAGCAAGGACGGGTAAAAGGGACCGATTTCCGCACGGCGATCTTTACGAACCTGACCCAGGATCATCTCGACTACCATAACACCATGGAGGAGTACAGAGCCGCGAAAGGCCTCTTTTTCTCCCGGCTCGGCAACAAATTCGGGCGTCAGGAAAGCGAGCGGAAATTCGCCGTTTTAAACGCCGACGACGAAGCATCGCAATATTTCGCCAAGATTACGGCTGCGGAGGTCATTACATACGGCTTGGACGAAAAGGCGGACGTGCGCGCCTCGAACATTTCCGTTACCGCCCAGGGCACGTCTTTCCATGTGGACACGTTCCGGGGCAGCGCCGACATCCAGTTGAAAATGGTCGGCAAATTCAACGTATACAACGCGCTGGCGGCGATTACGGCCGGACTTGTGGAAGGGCTTGAGCTTGACGGCATCAAGCGCAGCCTGGAATCGGTGCCGGGCGTGGACGGCCGCGTGGAGGCGGTGGACGAAGGCCAGCCGTTTGCGGTGATCGTCGATTACGCGCATACCCCGGACGGACTGGAGAACGTGCTGAAAACCGTCAATGAGTTTGCGAAGGGCCGCGTCATTACCGTCTTTGGCTGCGGCGGCGACCGCGACCGTACGAAGCGCCCGCTGATGGGCAAGCTTGCGGCGAAATACAGCGATTTCGTCATGGTGACTTCGGACAATCCGCGGACGGAAAACCCGGACCTGATCCTGAAGGACATCGAGGCGGGTCTCATCGAAGAATCCGTTCCGCGGGACAAATACCGGCTCATCGTGGACCGGCGGGCGGCCATACAAAAGGCTATTGAAATGGCAAGCCCCGACGATGTAGTATTGATTGCGGGGAAAGGTCATGAGACCTACCAAATCATTGGACATACGAAATACGATTTTGACGATCGGGTAGTGGCCAAGGAAGCGATAAGGGGTATGAACAAGTGATTACGAAGAAGCTGGACGAAGTGGCGGTCATGTGCGGAGGAACTCTTGCGCATGACCATGATTGTGATATACGGGTAAAGGGGGTCTTTACGGATTCCCGCAAAATTGAAGACGGCAGGCTGTTCGTGCCGCTGGTGGGCGAGAAATTCGACGGCCACGCCTTTGCCGCGGCCGCGCTTGAAGGCGGCGCAGGCGCCGTGTTATGGCAGCGGGACCGCGGCCTTCCGCCGGCGGGGCCGGCCATTGTCGTTGAGGATACGCTCGCCGCGCTGCAGGCGCTGGCCAAAGCCTACCTGGCGGAAGTCGGCTGCCGCGTCGTCGGCATTACCGGCAGCAACGGCAAAACGACGACGAAGGATATGGTGTACGCGCTGCTCGGCACCTCTTTCAAGGTTCACAAAACCGGCGGGAACTTCAACAACCATATCGGCCTGCCGCTGACGATTCTCGAAATGCCGCAGGATACGGAAATCGCGGTGCTGGAGATGGGCATGAGCGGACGCCACGAGATCGAAAGCTTGTCGGCGATCGCTTCGCCGGAAGTGGCCGTCATTACGAACATCGGCGAGGCCCATCTGCTGCAGCTGGGGTCGAGGCATGAAATCGCCCGCGCCAAGGTCGAGATCATAAGCGGCATGAAGCCGGGCGGTCTGCTGGTTTACCACGGTGATGAGCCGCTGATTCCGCTTGTGTTGGATGAGCCGGAGACTATAAAACCGGAAGGGCTGAAGACTTTTACGTTCGGCATGGATCCGGACAAAAACGACGATTACCCGACCGGGATGATGTTCCACGGCAAAGGCGTCATTTTCACTACCCACAGGCATCCGGAGGAAGGCCTCGACCTGCCGCTGCTCGGACAGCATAACGTCATCAACTGTCTGGCCGCGCTTGCGGTCGCGGATTACTTCGGCATCGGCAAGGACGGCATTCGCGAGGGACTGTCCGGCCTGCGCCTGACGGGGATGCGGATTGAGCAGATTACGGCGCCAAGCGGGCTTACCGTTCTGAACGACGCATACAACGCCAGTCCGCTGTCGATGAAGGCGGCAATCGACGTGCTGGACAGCCTCAAAGGACATCGCCGGAAAATCGCCGTTCTAGGGGACATGCTTGAGCTTGGGCCGAAGGAGCTCGAGTTCCATGCGGAAGTCGGCGAATATGCGGCGGACGGCAAAGTCGACATGCTGTACACGTTCGGACCGCTGTCGGAGGAAACGGCGGAAGCGGCCAGACGCAAGCGTCCGGATCTTCCCGTCTATCATTTTTCCGATAAAGAAGAACTCGCCTCCCATCTTGCCGGGCAAGTTCATCCGAAAGACATCGTGCTGATCAAAGCTTCGCGAGGGATGAAAATGGAAGAAATAGTGGATGCTCTTGTCAAAAAAGACTTGCATAACTAAACATAAGGAGGGGGTGAATCCATGGATTATCAATTGCTGCTGCTGACGATAGGCGTTTCATTTATTCTCGCGATCATTGCCGCTCCTCTCCTCATTCCGCTTTTGAGGCGGCTGAAATTTGGACAGCAGGTTCGCGACGACGGCCCGCAAAGCCATTTGAAAAAAGCCGGCACGCCCACGATGGGCGGTATCGTAATCATTTTGGCTTTTACGCTGTCTTTCTTGAAATTTTCGGTCATCAACACCGATTTTTACGTACTGCTGGTGGCTACGCTCGGATTCGGACTTATCGGGTTTCTCGACGATTATATCAAAATCGTTTTTAAGCGCTCGCTGGGTTTGACGGCGCGCCAAAAGCTGATCGGCCAGCTGCTGTTTTCGGCGATCATGTGCATTTTGCTGATTCAAAACGGTCACAGCACCGCGATCCACGTTCCGGGAACTTCCTTCTCGTTTGACTGGGGAGGCTGGTTTTATTATCCGTTTATTGTCATCATGATGATGGCTGTCACCAACGCGGTCAATTTTACGGATGGAGTGGACGGTTTGCTGTCCGGCGTCAGCGCCATCGCTTGTGCCGCTTTTGCCCTGGTGGCCATGCAGGCGACGTCGCTGTCCGCGGCCGTTTGCGCCGCGGCGATGATCGGAGCGGTACTCGGTTTTCTGGTCTTCAATGCGCATCCCGCCAAAGTGTTTATGGGCGATACCGGTTCACTCGGCATCGGGGGTGCGATCGGCGCCATTGCGATCGTGACCAAAACGGAGCTGCTGTTCATCGTCATCGGCGGCGTGTTCGTCATCGAGATGTTGTCCGTGGTGCTGCAGGTGGCTTCGTTTAAAACGAGAGGCAAACGCATATTTAAAATGAGTCCGATCCACCATCATTTCGAATTGTCGGGATGGTCGGAATGGCGCGTCGTCATTACGTTCTGGCTGGTGAGCATCGTACTCGCGGGCATCGGACTTTACTTGAACAAGGGGTTGTAGAATATGAAGCATCCAGAATCGTACAGGGATCGGGAAGTCGTCGTGCTGGGCCTGGCCAAAAGCGGTGTACAAGTTGCCAAGGTGATGCACAGTTACGGCGCGAAGGTGACCGTCAACGACCAAAAAAACAGAGATCAGTGCCCCGAAGCCGGGGAACTGGAGGCGCTCGGCATTACCGTCATTTGCGGCGGTCATCCGGCGGATCTGGTTCATCCCGGTATTTCTCTGCTTATCAAGAATCCGGGGATTCCTTATAAAGTCGGGCCGGTCAAGCAAGCGCTGGAGCTCGGTATCGAAATCGTCACCGAAGTGGAGGTCGCCTATCATATTTGCAGTGCGCCCATCATCGGCATTACGGGCTCGAACGGCAAAACGACGACCACAACCTGGGTCGGAAACATGCTGGAGGAAGCCGGCATGCGTCCGATCGTGGCGGGCAACATCGGGACGCCGCTTTGCGAAGCCGCGCAAGGCGCGGACAGCGGCAACTGGATGGTGACCGAACTGAGCAGCTTCCAGCTGAAAGGAACGAAGGAATTCCGTCCGCGCATCGGATGTTTGCTGAACTTGGCGGAAACGCATCTGGACTACCATGGCGATATGGAGGATTATGTCGCTTCCAAAGCCAAAATGTTCGCCAATCAGGGAGAAGGAGATACCGCAGTCCTCAATTGGGATGATTCGACCTGCCGCGAGCTCGTGCCCTACATCAAGGCGAAGCTTCTGCCTTTCTCTACCAACGAGGAGTTGGTGGAAGGCGTCTACGTCAGCCCTTCTTTTATCCAAGGCGTAGAGGATGAAGTTCGGCGCAGCATCGTATACCGGGATGAACACGGCCAAGTCACAGAGATCATCCCCGTGGAGGAAGTCGGTATCCCGGGCCGCTTTAATGTCGCAAATGCGGCGGCCGCCTGCGCGATCGCCATCGCCGCAGGCGTGCCCGCAAACCGGTTAAGAGGGCCGTTGTCCTCCTTCCGTGGCGTGGAACATCGATTGGAGTACATCAAGGAACTGAACGGAGTCGCTTATTACAATAATTCGAAAGCGACCAATGCCAAAGCGACGATGATGGCCATAACATCCTTTCATCGTCCGATCGTTTTGATTGCCGGGGGACTGGACCGGGGCTCGGATTACATGGAGCTCGCGCCGGTCTTGTCGGAACGCGTCAAAGCGGTGGTCGCGCTTGGCGAAACGGCGCAAAAAATCGCCAACGTGTCGCATCTTGCCGGATTAAAGCATATTGTCGTCGTCGATAATGAGGAGGACGCCGCCGACACGCTTCGCGCAGCCGTAAAGGCAGCGCATGCCGCCGCAGAGCCGGGGGATATCGTGCTTTTGTCTCCCGCCTGCGCCAGCTGGGATATGTTTGCCTCGTATGAGGAGCGTGGACGCATTTTTAAAGAGGCGGTGCATAATCTTTAAGTAGGGGGGTGGATAAGCCCCTACTTTTTCGCAAAAGGTGGCCTCTTCATGAACAAGACACGCCCGGCGCCGGACTTGTGGCTGTTTCTCTGCATCTTGGGACTGCTCACGATCGGCATCATTATGGTATACAGCGCAGGCTCGGTGCTCGCATTCCATGAACATGGGGACTCTTTCTATTTCGTCAAACGCCAGCTGCTTTTTGCTGGACTTGGACTTGTAGCCATGTTTTTTACGGCCAGCATCGATTTTCGGATATGGAAAAAATACGCCAAGCTCGCCTTGATCGTCTGCTTCGTCCTGTTGGTCATCGTGTTGATACCGGGGATCGGCGTCGTTCGCGGCGGGGCGCGCAGCTGGCTCGGCATCAGCTCGTTCGGCATCCAGCCGTCCGAATTTATGAAGCTTGGCATGATTTTGTTCCTCTCGAAATGGCTGAGCAGCGACGAGTGGAACATCACCTCGTTCGGCAGGGGCCTGATGCCGCCGCTGGGACTGGTCGGACTAGCCTTCGGCCTGATTATGCTCCAGCCGGATTTGGGTACGGGCACCGTGATGCTGGGAGGCGCGATGATGATCATTTTTACGGCCGGAGCGCGCTTAAGCCATTTGGGCATGTTGGGGTTGGCCGGCGCTGCCGGATTTGTCGGCCTGATTTTGGCCGCGCCTTATCGCCTGAAGCGGATTACCGGGTTTCTCGACCCTTGGTCCGATCCGCTCGGGACGGGTTATCAGATTATTCAATCGTTATACGCCATCGGCCCGGGCGGGCTTGGCGGTTTGGGACTCGGAATGAGCCGTCAAAAGTACAGCTACGTTCCGGAGCCGCAAACGGACTTTATATTTTCGATTTTGGCCGAGGAGCTCGGTTTTATCGGCGGCCTGATCGTGCTGCTCCTGTTTTTGATCCTGGTCTGGCGGGGCATGCGTGTCGCGATGACGATTCCCGACCGTTTCGGCAGCTTGTTTGCGGTAGGCATCGTCGGCATGGTCGCCGTGCAGGTTATCATCAATATCGGCGTCGTCATCGGCCTGATGCCGGTCACGGGGATTACGTTGCCGCTGATCAGCTACGGCGGCTCGTCGCTTACGCTGATGCTGACCGCCCTGGGCATTTTACTTAATCTATCACGTTATGCGAGGTGATCGGCATGCGAGTCGTTTTAACGGGCGGCGGGACCGGGGGGCACATCTACCCGGCTATCGCCGTTGCGAGGCAGTGCGAAGCGGAAGACCCCGATTCTGCGTTTTTATATATCGGCGGCACGAAAGGCTTGGAAAGCAAGCTTGTACCGCAGGAGCAAATTCCTTTTCAATCGATCGACATTACGGGCTTTCGCCGCAAATTGTCGGCGGAAAACATCAAGACGGTCATCCGTTTTTTGAAAGGCGTCAAAGCGTCCAAGCGGATGCTTGCCGAATTCAAACCGGACGTGGTGATCGGCACGGGCGGTTACGTCTGCGGACCGGTCGTTTATGCGGCGGCCAAGCTGGGCATCCCGTCCATCATCCATGAGCAAAACGCCATTCCCGGCTTGACCAACCAGTTCCTGAGCAGGTACGTCAGCACGGTGGCTGTCAGCTTCGAAGGTTCGGAGCGTTCCTTCCCGAAGGCCAAACGCGTCATATACACGGGCAACCCGCGGGCAACCACCGTGCAGTCCGCCAACAGGGAACGGGGATTCGCGTCGCTGGGCATTCCGATGGACAGTTCGGTCGTGCTTGTCGTCGGCGGGAGCCGCGGGGCAAAAGCGATCAACGACGCGATGATCGAAATGGCTCCGCAGCTTCAGAAGCTCAAACACATTCATTTTGTTTATGTGACGGGCGAGCAATATTTCGATAAGACGCGTGAAGAGATCCGCGTCAAACTCGGCAGCATGCCGAATCATCTGCATGTGCTTCCTTACGTGCATAACATGCCGGAGGTGCTTGCGGCCACATCGCTGATCGTCAACCGGGCGGGGGCATCCTTCCTGGCTGAAATCAATTCTTTGGGCATTCCCTCGATCCTGATCCCTTCGCCGAACGTGACCAATAACCATCAGGAGGCCAACGCGCGCCAGCTGGAAAAGGCCGGAGCGGCGAAGGTCATTCTGGAGAAGGACTTATCCGGCAAGCGTCTCTTTCAATCTATCGAGGATATCATGGGCGATATTCATGTTCAGCAAAAGATGTCCGAACAATCGAAAAGGCTTGGGAAGCCGGATTCGGCGAACCTGATCGTCGAAGAAATGCGCCGCCTCGCATCGGGGCGGTAAAAGGGGCTGGGCGACTGTCACACACTTGTCGCGCGCGACATAAGATACTCTATAATCGTGACAATCACCACCCGAACGCCGGCCCCGCCCGAACTGCGCGGAGTTTGACGCGGCTTTCGGCACGAAGCTGTGGCCTTGATCGAAACGGATGTTCTTTTTTGTCAGGAGAATGCCGACCGGTTGCCATTAAGCCGCTTTCGCGCACAACTTTCGCCTTGCAAGGCCGAGCACATGGGTCTGATGTGTCACGCAAAAACAAGTCCGCTGAAGGGTTGTACTGGATTTCAGGCCGGTCAAACGACAGCAGAGGACGATCTCATCCTGAAGCATTCATTGTACGAGACTTTGAATCTCCAAGCGGGCAGGCACGGCAGCGGCCTGCAAAGAGAGAATGCGGCGGTTGAGGGGTAAACTCGGAGGTGATACATTGGACAAATTGGTGATTGAGGGTGGGAAATCCCTGTCAGGAACCATACGTATCCATGGAGCAAAAAATGCCGCATTGCCTATTCTGGCAGCGAGCTTGCTGGCCGCAGGCAAAGTTCAGCTGAGCAACGTCCCCCGTCTTCTGGATATCGACGTGATGCTGAACATCCTGGATCGGATCGGCTGCACGACTTTGCGTGATCAGGAGACGGTTGCCTTGGATACGTCGTCCGCCAATTCGTTTCATGTACCGGAAGATTTGATGAAGCAAATGCGCTCCTCCATATTTTTGATGGGGCCGCTGCTTGCGAGGTTCGGAGAGGTTGCCGTCTATCAACCCGGCGGCTGCGCGATCGGCGAGCGGAAAATCGACCTGCATCTTCGGGGGCTGCAGGCGCTGGGAGCCGAGATCGAGGAATTTGACCAGAGAATCATATGCAAAGCCCGCAAGCTAAAAGGGGCGGATATCCATCTGGATTTTCCGAGCGTCGGAGCGACCGAAAACATTATGATGGCCGCCGTGATGGCTGAAGGCACAACCACCATTACCAATGCGGCGCGCGAGCCGGAGATTCAGGACCTGCAAAACTTCCTGAATGCCATGGGCGCGAGCATCATCGGGGCGGGAACGGATACGATCACGATCCAAGGCGTAGATCGGCTTACACCGTGTTCATATACCATTATTCCGGACCGGATCGTAGCCGGAACCGTGATGATCGCCACGGCAGCCACGAGAGGAAACGTGACGTTGACCCACAGCAACCCGGCGCATCTGTCGTCCTTGCTCCACGTCCTCAAGCGGGCCGGTGTTCAAATCAGCACCTGCAATGATATAATAAACGTAAGCAGCATGAGCCGCCCGAAGGCGATCGAACGGATCGTCACTTCGCCTTATCCGTCCTTTCCGACCGACCTGCAGTCGCAGGTGATGGTGCTGCTGTCGCTGGCCGACGGTTTCAGCGTCATGAAGGAGACGGTGTTTGAAGGCAGATTCAAGCATGTCGATGAATTGACGCGAATGGGCGCGGACATATCCACCGACT
Source organism: Paenibacillus sp. USDA918EY (assembly GCF_009870825.1). Classification (GTDB taxonomy): domain Bacteria; phylum Bacillota; class Bacilli; order Paenibacillales; family Paenibacillaceae; genus Paenibacillus_AQ; species Paenibacillus_AQ albilobatus. The sequence continues at coordinate 46,761 of NZ_WTWY01000017.1, forward strand.
TAAACTGTGCGTTTATACGAGGTGTGCAGCGGCTGTACGGCGCGACCGTCGAAGCCACGGACCTGAGGGCCGGAGCGGCGCTGGTCATTGCCGGACTGGCCGCCCAAGGAAAAACCATCGTCGAACAAGTTCATCACATTGACAGAGGTTACGAACATATCGAGCTGCTCTTTCAAAAGCTGGGAGCTGACATCCACCGGTTATCGCCGGTGCCCAGACCGCTAGATTTAGCAAATTAACGCCATGCTTATCCCCTCCCTCCCGCGAGAGGGGATAAGAGGTATTTTGTGGAGAGAACCCTATGCCAAAAGCTCACATTCCCGTTTTAAAAGAGAACAGGCCCAAGAAAAAAGCCAGCCGGAAAATTATAGCCATTTTACTGCTTTTGTTTATCGCGATTTTGGCGGTTTTGTTCTTTCGCTCGCCTGTGAGCCAGGTGACGGAAATTCAATTTACAGGCAATACGTTTACCTCAAGGGAACAGCTCTTGCAGGCCAGCGGGCTGAAGACGGGAATTCAATATTTCGGCGTCTCGCCTTCCAAGGTCGAAAACCAGCTGCTGCAAATCAAGTCGATTCAAAAAGCTGTCGTGGACAAGCATTTCCCCGGTGAAATCAACGTCAGAATCGAAGAGTACCCTACCGTCGCTTACGAGCTGGGCGAAGGCGGCCGATTGGACGCGATTCTCGCGAACGGCACCAAGGTCGCCGTAAACAGCAGCGGCATTGCCGTGGAGAAGCCGATCCTTACCAAATGGAGTCCGAACGATCCGAACAAAGCGGAGCTGTGCAAGGCGCTGGGGCAAATCCCGAATGAGCTGATCTCCGACATTTCGGAGATTATTCCGTCGCCGACCGCTTCCTTTCCCGACCGGATCAAGATGTATACGCGATCGCGATTCGTGGTGATTACGGCCATCTCTTTATTGGGCGACAAGATCGAATATTTGAACCAGGTGATCGAGAATGCCCAGCCGGGGACGATCACGATGCTGGAAGCCGACACGTATACGCCGTTTGAGACTCTCGGTGGCGAAGAGTCGGACCAAAATGGCACTACTCACGGCAATTAAAAAATGCTACAATTAACTTTATGGGTTATCTATACCGTTTGAACTAAATTTTGTTTGTTTTTCGATCAAAACGATGCTAACAGCGGGGACCGATCAATCTTTCGGACTTTCCGCGCTTAAAAATCTCCCTCTTTTTTCTTTTGATTTTTAGCCTGTTATACTAAATGTTGGCAGTCGAAAAATTTGTAGAAAAAAGAGGGAAAGAATATTCTATGTTGAATATGTAAAAACGAGTGTTTTATTCATGGGAAAGATACTATAGAAAACAGGAGGTGCCACGGTTGAGCAACAATGACATCATTGTTAGTTTGGACATCGGTACATCCAAAGTTCGTGCTATTATTGGGGAAGTGAATAATGGAACCTTTAATATTATTGGAGTTGGATCTGCCGACTCGGAAGGAATTCGTAAAGGTGCAATTGTAGATATTGACCAGACTGTACAATCCATCCGTAGTGCCGTTGATCATGCGGAGCGTATGGTCGGTATTGAAATATCGGAAGTATATGTCGGCATTTCAGGCAACCATATCGGACTTCAATCCAGCCACGGCGTCGTGGCAGTATCGAACGAGGATCGGGAAATCGGCGAGGAGGACATTGAACGCGTGCTTAAGGCCGCCGAAGTGGTCGCTCTTCCGCCTGACCGGGAAATCATTGATGTAGTTGCAAAACAATACGTCGTTGACGGTTTGGAGGGAATTCAGGATCCGCGCGGCATGATCGGCGTCCGCCTAGAGGTGGAGGCAATCATCATTACCGGCGCGAAGACCGCGATACATAATCTTTTGCGCTGTGTTGAAAAATCAGGCTTGAAAATCAAGGATCTGGTGCTGATGTCTTTGGGCGCGGGCCAGCTTGCATTGTCCAAAGACGAAAAAACGATGGGGTCGGTCCTTGTGGATATCGGTGCCGGTTCCACGACCATCGCCATCTTCGAAGGCGGCACGATGATTTCGACTTCAACGCTGCCGATCGGCGGCGAGTTCGTGACGAACGACATCGCTTACGGGCTTCGGACGTTGACGGATCAGGCGGAAAAGGTGAAGCTCAAATACGGCTGCGCTTTGATGGCCGATGCCGCGCCCGACGTTACGTTCAAGGTGGTCCGGATCGGCAGCAACGTCGAAAAGGAATTCAACCAAGAAGACCTGGCAGCCATCGTGGAACCGCGGGTGCAGGAAATCTTCCATCTCGTTCGCGAAGAGGTCAAGCGTCTCGGTTATGCCGAGCTTCCGGGAGGTTATATCCTTACCGGCGGCACGGTATCCATGCCGGGCGTTTTGCAGGTTGCGCAAGCGGAGCTGGCGGCTTCCGTCAGAATTGCCGTGCCGGATTTCATCGGCGTCAGAGACCCTGGTTACACCAGCGGCGTTGGCATTTTACATAACGTCATCCGCAGTATCCGCGTACGCAGCGGCAGCAGCGCAAACGTGAGCAATGCGGGCAACAAGAAAACAGTGAACCGCCCAAAAGCGAGTCCTGCTACGAATCCGGAGACTGCCCAAAAACCAGGCTTTATTGAACGATTGAAAAATATTTTCAGTGATTTCATATAAGCAGGTTCCATTTAAATAAGTGGACGGGCCATCCATGCACAATGAGGGGGAGATGGGAAAGTATGTTGGAATTTGATTTTGAAATGGAGAGCTTGGCGCAAATTAAAGTAATTGGCGTGGGCGGCGGCGGCAGCAATGCCGTGAACCGAATGATCGAAAACGGCGTTCAAGGCGTCGAATTCATCACGGTGAATACGGACGCTCAAGCTTTGCATATGGCCAAATCGGAACATAAACTGCAAATCGGGGATAAACTGACCCGCGGCCTCGGTGCCGGAGCCAACCCTGAAGTAGGGAAAAAGGCGGCCGAAGAGTCGCGCGATCTGATCATGAATACCCTCAAAGGTGCTGACATGGTTTTTGTGACCGCAGGCATGGGCGGGGGAACCGGTACGGGAGCCGCTCCGGTCATCGCCGAAATCGCCAAGGAATGCGGAGCATTGACCGTTGGCGTGGTAACGCGTCCGTTTACATTCGAAGGACGCAAGCGTTCCACCCAAGCTGTGCTCGGTATCGAAGCCTTAAAGGAAAAAGTCGATACACTTATCGTTATTCCGAATGATCGGCTATTAGAAATCGTTGATAAAAAAACACCGATGATGGAGGCATTCCGCGAGGCGGACAACGTGCTGCGTCAAGCGGTACAGGGCATTTCCGACTTGATCAAGGTGCCCGGCCTGATCAACCTTGACTTCGCCGACGTCAAAACGATCATGACCGAACGCGGTTCGGCTTTGATGGGGATCGGCATAGCGACAGGCGAAAACCGTGCAGCCGAAGCTGCACGCAAAGCGATTATGAGCCCGCTGCTCGAAACTTCGATCGAAGGCGCACTCGGCGTCATCATGAACATTACAGGCGGCACCAACCTGTCCCTGTACGAAGTCAACGAAGCGGCCGAAATCGTAACCTCCGCATCCGATCCGGAAGTGAACATGATTTTCGGTGCGATCATTGATGAAGGCATGAAGGACGAAATCAAAGTCACCGTTATCGCGACGGGATTTGAAAACCGCACGCCTGCGCCTCCATCCCGCAAGCCGGGAGCTGCCGCACCTTCTGAACCACCGGCTGCGGAGACCCGCAACAGCACGTCGAACCTTCGTCCGTTCGGCAACCAGACCAGCAGCGACCAGCTGGACATTCCGACGTTTTTGCGGAACCGGTCGCGTCAAAAGGACTAATCGCATACCGTATAAGCCAAGACCCGCTTTCCATGTTGAATGGAAGCGGGTCTTTTTTTGAAATGATAAAGCACCTATTTAACCTCAATCAACGCGGTTGAAGGCGTCCCGGCGGTCCGTTGCGACCCGGTTCGCGGGGAACCCAGCTTTTTCACATGCGCCGTCGCCTGGGCGGGATAGGATTCGAGGATCAAGCCTTTTTTACATAAACGGTACGGGGACCCGAAATGTCAAGGACGTGAGCAAGGGGGCAAATGACTGATTGAAGGTTGCAGCCGAACCTTCGCGAATCGGTCGCTGCAAAATCGGCCATCGCCTTCTCCTCAAAAACCATCGGAACTCGACAAAAAAAGTTGATGTCCGGCTCCCAATTTTAGACAGACTTTGGATAGGGTTCTTTTTATACTAAATACATCTCCCAAGTCAAAGCCATGATGAACGGTAAAGGTATCATAGCAGATTCGATTAAGAATCCACGTTGCGCAGGCAGGTGATGGGGCTGGTTGTTTATATTGATCTGATTTTCATCACCAATCTGTTGATCGACGGCGCGCTCTTGTGGTTGACCGCCTGGACGAGAAAACAGCGACTGCGGTGGTGGCGCCTTGCGGCGTCGTCGACGGTAGGAGCGCTGTACGTCGTCATGATGTTCCTGCCCGAGCTTTCCTTTATGTATACCTTTATCATCAAATTCGCATTGTCTCTGTTGATGCTCTGGATCGCTTTCGGTTTTGGTAGTCTGCAAAACTATATCCGGAACATGGGAGCTTTTTATATGATCAACTTTGCGGCGGCCGGCGGAATCATCGGTATTCATTATTTGCTGAAAAATACGGGAGAGATTTTTAACGGCATCTGGTTTACGGCTTCGGGGGGACTCTCGTTTGAGCTGAAAATCGGGTTTTGGTTTACGTTTATCATGTGTTTTGCGGTGCTGCTGTGGTTCAAATTCGTTTATTCCACGCGGCGGAAACTGGAGAACAGGCTGGAATACATGGGAGAAGTCCAAGTGGCGATCGGGGATTTTACCGTAACCTGCCCCGGATTGCTTGATACCGGCAACCAGCTGTCGGACCCGCTGACGAGAACCCCTGTAATGGTCATGGAAGCGTCGCTGTGGAAGGAAAAGCTGCCTGCGGCCTGGCTGCAGCGGCTGGACGGGGGAGAACCGGACAAACTGCTGCTCGAGCTGGACGATGCCGATTTCGAATGGCGCGACAGGCTGCGTCTGGTGCCCTACCGGGGCGTCAATCGCGGATCGGCGTTTATGCTTGCCCTGAAACCGGATGCCGTCGAAATACGAATCGGAAATCAGACAAGCCGTTCGTCTAAGGTGTTGATCGGACTGGATGGGGGCAAATTGTCCGGTGACAGATCCTATCAGGCGATCATCCATCCGGAGCTGGTACGGGAGGAAAACGCCGTCAAGGCTGAAGCGATTCTGCCGGTCAACTCTACGTCGGCTCATTTGTAAGGGGAAGCAAGCGGATCATTCGGAAAAGTCCTGCGATGACGGCGGACCTGGTTTTCCGAAGCGAGAGCCAATGTCAGCGGAAAAACCGATTTGGGAGCGCGAAATTGATGCCTTGGGCGGGCGGTGTCTTTTGCAAAGTGGATGCTTAGGGATCTAAATTTAACGTTCCAACGCGATATGACATGCATGGATCGTCGACGGTTTCCTTCGGGAATGAAGCTCATGTCACGATGATCGTTTCCTTCGGGAAGTTATTGCTTACGAAGATCGTTTCCCTTCGGGAAACGAAGCTTATGCTTGCGAAGTCAAATTTCCCTTCGGGAAATTAGTTTATGCTTACGAAGATAGTTTTCCCTTGGAAAACTAAGTTAATGCTTACGAAGATCGTTTCCCTTCGGGAAACGAAGCTTATGCTTACGAAGTCAAATTTCCCTTCGGGAAATTAGTTTATGCTTACGAAGATAGTTTCCCTTCGGGAAATTAGTTTATGCTTACGAAGATAGTTTCCCTTCGGGAAACTTTTAGGAGGACGACAAATGCTTGTAAAATGGCGATTGATAGCGCAGCTGCAATATTACCGAATCCTGTTTCTTTTGGGGCTGAAAAGCGAAGAAATCTACTATATCGGCGGCAGCGAGGCGCTCCCTCCCCCGCTGACCCGGGAAGAAGAGGAATATTTGCTGCAGCGGCTTCCGACGGGGGATGCGGCCATCCGGTCGATGCTGATTGAACGCAATCTGCGCCTGGTCGTCTACATTGCCCGCAAGTTCGAAAATACCGGCATCAACATCGAGGATCTGGTGTCCATCGGCGCCATCGGCCTGATTAAAGCGGTCAACACGTTCGACCCCGAAAAAAAGATCAAGCTTGCCACGTATGCCTCGCGCTGCATCGAAAACGAAATTTTGATGTATTTGCGCCGCAACAGCAAAATCCGCAGCGAGGTTTCTTTCGACGAACCGCTCAATATCGACTGGGACGGCAATGAGCTGCTTCTGTCGGATGTGCTCGGCACCGAGAATGATACGATCTACCGCAATATCGAGGAACAGGTCGACCGGAAGCTGCTCCACAAAGCGCTCGAAAAGCTGACCGACCGGGAACGCACGATTATGGAGCTTCGTTTCGGCCTGCAGGACGGCGAAGAAAAAACGCAAAAAGATGTTGCGGATATGCTCGGGATTTCCCAATCCTACATATCCAGGCTGGAAAAAAGGATTATCAAACGCCTCCGCAAGGAGTTCAACAAGATGGTGTAGCGAAATTTTGCAAGGAATAAAATGAGCCCCCAGGGAGATAATGTACATTAATGTTTCTCCTTGGGAGGTATATCATCATGACCCGAAACAAAGTCGAAATTTGTGGCGTGGATACCGCAAAATTACCGGTCCTAACCAACGTGGAAATGCGGGAATTATTCCACTCCTTGCAGCAACACAACGAACGGTCAGCCAGAGAAAAGCTCGTGAACGGCAACCTGAGACTTGTGCTCAGCGTCATTCAGCGCTTCAACAATCGGGGGGAATTTGTCGACGATTTGTTTCAGGTAGGCTGTATCGGACTGATGAAAGCTATTGATAATTTTGACTTGTCGCAAAACGTGAAATTTTCGACCTATGCGGTCCCGATGATCATCGGGGAAATCCGCCGGTACCTGAGGGACAACAATCCGATCAGAGTCTCGAGATCGCTGCGGGATATCGCCTATAAGGCGCTGCAGGTGCGCGATTCCTTGACCAACCAAAATTCGCGGGAACCGACGATTTTCGAAATTTCCGAAGTGCTGAACGTACCCAAAGAGGATGTCGTTTTTGCCCTGGACGCGATCCAGGATCCCGTGTCGCTTTTCGAACCGATTTACCATGACGGCGGCGATCCCATCTACGTGATGGACCAAATCAGCGACGACAAAAACAAGGATGTGCAGTGGATCGAAGAAATCGCCCTCCGTGAAGCGATGCAAAGGCTCGGCCAGCGGGAAAAAATGATTCTTTCCATGCGCTTTTTTGAAGGAAAAACCCAGATGGAGGTTGCCGACGAAATCGGCATTTCCCAGGCGCAAGTGTCCCGGCTCGAGAAATCGGCCATTCAGCAAATGCAAAAACATGTGAAATCGTAAAACCAACAATTGAATATTGAGGATTGGCGGAAAAGACATTTACGTTTATGCCAAGCCTATAAACCTAAAAGCGATCCGTTTCGGGTCGTTTTTTTAATGCATCGGAGCTCATGGTTTCCGAGGTAACCTATAAAGCCCCTGAATCGGCGTCGAAGCAAAAAACCGGGTTATTTTATGGATCATGTCCGAAGGGCCTCTTCATCAGACATATGTGGCAAGCAGCGGTTTCATTCATGGTTGTTTCACTTGAAGCATTTGTCGGGGCAAACCCGCATCAGGCCTGAGCATAGGGCGCCGGTGAACGTTTTTGATTTTCGAAAAAGAAGGGCATTTTGCCCAAAGGGAACATATACTTATATCAAGAATACGGTAACGGATGATGCAGGCACGCAAATTTAGGAGGAAAAGGGGCTGCGGACATTGATTCCAGAAAAACAGACGGTGGGGATAAACATGAAAATATCCGATTTTCAAACCAAAGACGTCATCAACATCGTGGACGGCAAAAGGCTCGGCCAAATCAGCGATTTGGAGCTGGATCTCCGCCAGGGCCGGATCGACGCGATCGTCGTGCCAAGTTATAATAAATTTTTGGGCTTGTTCGGCGGCGGGGCGGATCTCATCATCCCATGGCAAAACATCGTCAAAATCGGTTCGGATGTCGTTTTGGTCAAAATGGAAGAACTCAAAACGCTGACGAACGAAAAGGAAGCTTCGTCCCAAGGAGACCGCCAGGAAAGGGATCGCCGAAATTACAGGGATTTGTGAGTCTTCATGTGGTACACTGGATGTTGAGGTGAACAGGTATGGAACCGTTTGTTTTGAAAGAGGAACAGGGACGCCCGGCGCTGTTTATGCTGGAGCCTTGGGTTAGCCGTTATGGCGGCGTCAGTGCCGGCTTTACGAGCCGGAACGGGGGCGTGGGCCAGACGCCTTACGATTCGCTGAATTGCGCCTTTCACGTCGGCGACCGTGCCGAGGACGTCATTGCCAACCGCGAGCTTGTCGCGTCTCGGCTTGGGTTTACGCTTGCTTCATGGACATGCGGGGAGCAGGTCCACCGCGCCGATATCGCCGTTATTGACAAAAGCCTGGCGGGTGCGGGAAGCTTAACGCGGGAATCGGCCGTTCAGGACACGGATGGGCTGCTTACCAACGTACCGGGCGTGATGCTCACGTCTTTTTATGCCGATTGCGTGCCTTTGTTTTTTTATGATCCGGTTCGGCAGGTGGTCGGTCTTGCGCATGCAGGCTGGAAAGGAACCGTGGCGCGAATCGCAGCAAAAATGGCGGAACGCATGACGGAGGTTTTTGGCAGCCGGCCAGAAGATATACAAGCGGCTATCGGGCCGTCGATCGGGTCCTGCTGTTATGAAATCGATGGAAAAGTTATGTCTTATGTCCATGATTTAGCAAAAGATTTCCTGGGTAATGACGAGTATTCCGTATCGGATTGGTACATAACCAAAGAAGGCGGCAAATATATGCTCAACTTGAAAGAAATGAATCGACACATTATGATTAAAGCAGGAATATTGCCGACTCATATCGAATGTACATCATGGTGTACGAGCTGTCGTAACGATTTGTTTTTCTCATACCGGAAGGATGGGGGAACGACAGGACGAATGGCTAGTTGGATCGGGCTAAAAGAGGGGTGAGCCTTCCGTGACTTTGGAAGAGCGGATACAGGACGTCAATCGACGCATTGAGCAGGCATGCCGGCGCAGCGGCAGAACGCCTGAAGAAGTAAAGATCGTGGCGGTTACAAAATATGTTTCGCCCGCGATGACGGCCAAGGTGCTGGACAGCGGGCTTGAGCATATTGGCGAAAACCGTTGGCAAAACGCACAGGATAAATGGGAGGCGCTCGGACACCGGGGCACGTGGCATTTTATCGGTCATCTGCAGACCAACAAGGTAAAAGACGTGATCGGAAAGTTCGAGTACATCCATTCGCTGGACAGGCTCTCGCTTGCCAAGGAACTGGAGAAGCAAGCCGCCGCGCGGGGGCTTCAGGTCAAAGCTTTTTTACAGGTCAACATTTCCGGGGAAGACAGCAAGTACGGCTTGCCCCCCGAGGAAGCGGCATCGTTTTTGCAGGAAATTCAAAACTTTTCCCATATTAAAGTGATCGGCTTGATGACCATGGCTCCTTTTGAAGACGAGGCGGAGGATACCCGTTTCGTATTCAGGGGGCTGCGCGAGTTAAGGGACGAATTGAACCGCAGGGGCATTACGCAGGAACCGTTAACGGAGCTTTCCATGGGCATGTCTAACGATTTTGAAGTGGCGATTGAGGAAGGAGCGACTTGGATCCGTTTAGGCAGCATTTTAGTAGGGAAAGAGGAGGGGGAAGGATGAGCGTGATGAATAAATTTATGTCTTTTTTGGGATTGCAGGAGCAGGAAGAAATCGTGGAGCGGGAGCAGCTTCCGGTTGAAGAAGAAGTGGAAACTCCGCAGTTGGAAGCGCGTAGAAACCCAAGGGGAAATAATGTGGTCAGCATTCATTCGCAAAAAAACGTCAAGGTAATCCTCCATGAACCGCGCTCCTACGACGAAGCCCAGGAAATCGCCGATCACTTGCGTTCCCACCGGACGGTGGTCGTCAATTTGCAGCGGGTTCGTACCGACCAGGCGCTGCGGATCATCGACTTTCTCAGCGGAACGGTTTATGCCTTGAGCGGCGGCATTTCCAAGATTGGCGGGAACATTTTTTTATGTACCCCGGATACCGTTGAAATCTCAGGCACCATTTCCGAAATACTTGCGGATGAACATGATTACAACAGAATGAGGTGAAGCGGTTTTGTTAGATATAATTACCATCGTGGATTATCTGTTCCAAATTTACTTTTACATGATTATCGTTTACGTGCTGATGTCCTGGCTTCCGAACCTGCGGGAAAGCTTTATCGGCGAGCTTCTGGGCAAGCTTGTGGAGCCGTATTTGTCGCCGTTTCGCCGTTTTATCCCCCCGATCGCGGGAATGCTTGATATTTCGCCGATCATCGCGCTGATCGTGCTGCAGTTCGCCGAACGGGGCGTTCTCGCGATTCTGATGTATTTATTGGTGTGAGTGACGATGAAACTGGATATTTACGATCATTTTCATCCGGATGAGCGCGAGTTCGTCGATCGGGCCTGGGAATGGGTTGTGAACGCTGGCCAATACCATGAAACCCGTCTGACGGACTTTTTGGATCCAAGGCAGGCTTTTATCGTGGAATCGCTGGCGAACCGCCACCCGGACGTGCACGTGCGGTTTGACGGAGGTTATGAGGAAGCGGAACGGACAAGGGCGTTGATCGCCCCCGACTACCGCGATTTAAGCGGCGAGGACATGAAGCTGAAGGTGCTCAGCATCGATTCCGTAGACCGGAAATTTCTGACGTTGGAGCATGGCGATTATATGGGATCGATTCTTGGCCTTGGCATTAAACGTTCCAAAATCGGCGACATTCACGTGCTGGAGAGCGGCTGTCACACGGTCGTATGCGAAGAAATCAGCGCCTTTCTGGACATGAACCTGAATCAGGTGCATCGCGTGCAAGTTCACAGCGAAATTTTGCCGATCGATCAACTTCAAACGAACAAAGCCGCGCTGGAGCCGATGGATATTACGGTCGCCTCGCTGCGCCTGGACGGGATCGCGTCCGACGTGTATAGGCTCAGTCGAAGCAAGGTGTTGATTCCGATCCGGGCCGGCCGCTGCCGCGTCAATTGGAAAACGGTCGAGGATCCGTCGGCTCCGCTAAAGGCGGGGGATGTCGTGTCGATGCAGGGCTTCGGCCGGTTTAAGGTGCTCGAAGCGGGGGACGTTACAAAAAAAGGACGCTACCGGGTTAAAATAGGTAAATTTGTGTAGACTCGCAGCAGGAAATAGGTTATTCCTGTCGAAATCTAATTCAAGCGAATACTAATAAAATGGTTTTATTCGGCCGATACAATCCAAGAGGGCTGTATCATCAGATCCGTTTGATAACAGGGGGACCTGAACATTCTTAGGAGGTGCACATCTATGCCGTTAACGCCGTTAGACATACATAACAAGGAATTTTCACGCAGGCTTCGGGGCTATGATGAAGATGAAGTGAATGAATTCCTCGATCAGGTCATTAAGGATTATGAGAGTGTCATTCGCGAAAACAAGGATCTTCATAATCAGTTGATGTCATTGCAGGAAAGATTGGACCATTTCCTCAACATCGAAGAGACGCTTTCGAAAACGATCATCGTCGCCCAGGAAGCGGCGGATGAAGTGAAAAACAACGCCAAGAAGGAAGCGCAGTTGATCATAAAAGAATCCGAGAAAAATGCGGATCGCATCATTAACGAATCGCTTGCCAAGTCGCGCAAAATTGCGATGGAAGTGGAAGAATTGAAAAAGCAGGCTTCCATTTACCGTACCCGATTCCGGACGCTGGTGGAAGCGCAGCTGGAGCTTTTGAGCCAAGACGGCTGGGATGCGCTGGAATCGCCCGGCGATTCCCGGGATACCCGCGAAGCAAATGAGGTATACTAGGCTTCTGCTTGGTTGACTTTTGAATGAAAAAGGGCTATAACTATAGTCATATCGGTTGTCGCGCGCAGTCGCGGCAGCGTTGAAGCGCATATGGATTCCATGATGGGATAAGTAAGCTTTGGACATGTTCTCCAGAGAGTCGGCGTTTGCTGAGAGCCGACGTTCAGACCGAAGCCGAAGATCCTCCCGGAGAAGCGAAGCTGAAGCGTTAGCATTAACGTGCGTAAGCCAAGCCGGCATGCCGAACGTTATATCGGCTCCTTGCTGACGGCGATGTTCCTTGGGAACCCCGATCAGGCGAGGACTTGAGGAGTCGTTCAGGGGAGTTTTGTTTCTCCATGAGCGGAATTAGGGTGGTCACGCGAGCAGAAGCCTCGTCCCTTTTAGGGATGGGGCTTTTATTTGTGTTCTTCGAAGCTTCTTCGAGCATCTTTTTGTTTCGAATCCGCCTAAATTCTACCGAATCCCCCTAAATCCCCCTTTCCAAAGGGGGACCCCAGAGGGCGCTGCCCTCTGGACACCCGAAAGTTCGGCGTAGGGAGGGGGAGTGGCGCGCTAAAGCTGCTTTTGGAGTTGTGAACGGTTCTTCCTCGACTTTCCTTCGGAATCGTCATCGGGAACCTTCCATGCGAGCTATGGGAGTGGCGCGATAAAGCAGCTTTTGGAGTTGTGAACGGTTCTTCCTCAGCTCCCTTCGGATCGCTATCGGGAACCTTTCATGCGTGCGATGGGTGTGGTGCAAGGAGTAACTTTTAGTTTTTGAAACGAGAGCGCGCATCCGTTAAGCGTGCCCCGTCTTTGCGAAAGCAAAGAACGGGGCGAAAAGCGGGTATCACATAAAAAGAATCAAAGTACGTACTCTGTGACTCGCCCGACCCATTTCGGGAGTCCAGAGGGCGGAGCCCTTGGGGTCCCCTAAAAGTTTTCCGAAGGAAAACTCGCTTCGAAAGCATCCGCTTAGAAGGGGGATTTAGGGGGATGGGAAATCTTTTGAAAGATTTTGGAGGTTGAAAATGATGCAAAAAGTCGATATCAAAGAAAAAGCGCGCACACGCGACCTGCGCGTACTAAAAAAATGGAACGAGGAAGATACCTTCCGCAGATCGATGGAAAACCGCAAAGGCAGACCGAACTACGTGTTTTACGAAGGTCCGCCTACGGCGAACGGCGCGCCGCATATCGGGCACGTTCTCGGCCGCGTCATCAAAGACTTTATCGGCCGTTACCAAACGATGAAAGGCTACCGCGTCGTCCGCAAAGCGGGCTGGGATACTCACGGCTTGCCGGTCGAGCTTGGCGTGGAAAAACAGCTGGGCATCTCCGGCAAACAAGAGATCGAAAAATACGGCGTTGAAGAATTTATTAAAAAATGTAAAGCCAGCGTATTTGAATATGAAAAACAATGGAGAGAGCTGACCGAGGCGATCGGCTACTGGACCGACCTGGATCATCCGTACATCACGCTTGAAAACAACTACATCGAAAGCGTGTGGAACATCCTCGCGACGATCCATGACAAAGGACTGCTGTACCGCGGCCATCGCGTTAGCCCGTATTGCCCTTGCTGCCAAACGACGCTCAGCTCCCACGAAGTGGCCCAAGGCTACGAAGACGTCAAAGACTTGAGCGCCACTGCGAAGTTCAAGCTGCATGACAGCGGCGACTACGTGCTTGCCTGGACGACGACCCCTTGGACGCTGCCGGCTCACGTTGCGCTCGCGATGAACCCGGATATGGATTATGCGCGCGTGCAAAAAAACGGCGAAGTGTACATCGTGGCCAAAAATCTGGTCGAAGACGTGATGAAAGAAGATTATCAGGTGTTGTCCACGCACAAAGGCTCCGAGTTTATCGGTAAAACCTACACGCCGCCGTTTACGTACATCCATCCGGAAAAGGGCAACCTGATCGTCGGCGCTTCGTTCGTCACGGACGCAAGCGGTACCGGTATCGTCCATATGGCGCCTGCGCACGGCGAAGACGACTACAGAACATGCCGCGAAAACGGCATCAGCTTCGTCAGCGTCGTTAACGCCCAAGGCCGCTATACCGATGAGGTTACGGATCTGGCCGGACGTTTTGTGAAGGATTGCGATTTGGACATCGTGAAGATGCTGTCGGAAAAAGGCCTTTTGTTCAGCAAGGAAAAATACGAACACAGCTATCCGTTCTGCTGGCGCTGCAAATCGCCGCTCCTGTATTACGCGATGGAAAGCTGGTTCATCGAAACGACGGCCGTCAAAGATCAGTTGATCGCCAACAACAACGGCGTGGAGTGGTTCCCGGGCCATATCCGCGAAGGCCGTTTCGGCAAATTCCTGGAAGATCTGGTGGATTGGAATATCAGCCGGAACCGTTACTGGGGTACGCCGCTGAATGTTTGGGTGTGCGACTCCTGTAAAAAAGAATACGCTCCGCACAGCTTTGCGGATTTGAGAGAACATGCGACAACGGCTCTCCCGGATGATTTTGAACTTCACAAGCCTTACGTGGACGAAGTCAAAGTCAAATGCCCGCACTGCGACGGCGGCGTGATGGAACGCACCTCCGAGGTCATCGACGTATGGTTCGACAGCGGTTCGATGCCGTTTGCGCAGCATCATTATCCGTTCGAAAACGAGAGCACCTTCGAAGAGCAGTTCCCTGCGGATATGATCTGCGAAGGGATCGACCAAACCCGCGGCTGGTTCTACAGCTTGCTGGCGGTTTCCACCCTCTTTAAGGGCGTGGCGCCTTACAAAGCGGTTATCGCGACGGGCCACATTTTGGATGAAAACGGACAAAAGATGTCCAAATCCAAAGGCAACGTCATCGATCCATGGGATATCATCAACGAATTCGGCACGGACGCGTTCCGCTGGGCATTGCTGGCCGACAGCGCGCCATGGAACAGCAAACGTTTCTCCAAAGGCATCGTTGCGGAAGCGAAATCCAAAGTCGTCGATACGCTCGTGAACACTCATTCGTTCCTGACGTTGTACGCAAACATCGACGGCTACGATCCGGCAAAGCATCCGTTCAAGCCTTCCGACAATAAACTCGACCGCTGGATTCTGTCCCGTTTGAACAGCCTGATCCAACTGGTCGACAAAGGTCTTGCGGTGAACGACTTCCTGAACTCGGCGAAAGGCATCGAAGGATTTGTCGACGAGCTGAGCAACTGGTACATCCGCCGTTCCCGCGACCGTTTCTGGGGCAGCGGGCTGACCGAAGACAAACTTGCGGCATACGGCACGCTGACGCATGTGCTGCTGACGCTGTCGAAATTGATGGCGCCATATACGCCGTTCCTGTCCGAAGACATTTACACCAACCTCGGCGGAGGCGAAAGCGTGCACTTGGCGGACTTCCCGCAGGCCGACGAATCGCTGATCGACAAAACGCTTGAAGCCGACATGGAAGCGGCGCGCCAAATCGTCGAGCTTGCGCGCAACGTGCGCAACGAAACGGGCATCAAAACCCGTCAGCCGTTGTCCGAGCTGATCGTTTCCATGGATCGTCCGTTTGACGCGGAGGGCTACCAGGAGATCATCAAAGAAGAAATCAACGTGAAGGACCTCGTGCTGGAAACAAGCGACAGCGGGTTCGTGGACTTTACGCTCAAAATGAACCTGAAGGTGGCCGGCAAAAAATACGGCAAAAACATCGGTTTCCTCCAAGGCTTCCTGAAAGGTTTGTCTCCGGAGGAAACGAGAGCGGCCGTTCAATCCGGAGGCCTCAACGTTACCTCTCCGGAAGGTGAAGAGCTGCAAATTACCGCCGACGAATTGCTCGTCGAAAAACATGCCAAGAGCGGATTCGCTTCGGCTTCCGGTTACGGCATCACGGTTGCCCTGAATACCGAGATTACGCCTGAGCTTGAGCAGGAAGGCTGGGTCAGGGAAGTGGTCCGCGCCGTTCAGGATTATCGCAAAAAGCTTGACCTGCCGATCGAAAAACGGGTAACGCTTGTTTTGGACGCGGACGAAGAGCTGACCCAAGCGATTCGGGCCTTCGACCATGTGCTCCGCGAAAACGTGCTGGTCAAAGACGTTGTGTTCGGCAAGGAAGACGGCATGGAAACCGTTGATTTGGCAGGCAAAACGCTTGGCGTGCGCATTGCAGAGTAGCTCCGAAAGACAAAAAAAGCCCAAGATAGCCTTCCCGCTTGAATGAGAGGTTGACTTTAGGCAAATAATAGCAGTCAAAGAATAAAACGAGCCTTAAGGCGCCGGACAAAAACCGGCGGCTGCGGGCTCGTTTGTTTTTCT
The DNA here is from genome assembly GCF_009870825.1 of Paenibacillus sp. USDA918EY. Taxonomy (GTDB): domain Bacteria; phylum Bacillota; class Bacilli; order Paenibacillales; family Paenibacillaceae; genus Paenibacillus_AQ; species Paenibacillus_AQ albilobatus. Next base: position 62,946 of record NZ_WTWY01000017.1, read on the forward strand.
CGCGAGATGCTTTGCAACGCTTTTACGAAGGGAAGTCATCTATGGTCAACGATCGGAAAACATGCGAATCTGCGGCGGAGAAAGAACAGCTGAGCCGGATTTATCAGCTTACGGCCCAAATTGCGGACGAGATGGAAAGATCCCGCATTGCCGACTATACTCAGCTTCTTCACAAGCCGATGCGGCTGATCTGGCTGAATTTGCTTTCCGGAACGGCGCGCGGGGTCGGGATTGCGATTGGTTTTACTTTTTTTGCCGCCACCATTATTTACGTCCTGCAGGTGCTTGGTGCGCTCAACCTGCCCATCATCGGGGATTATATCGCGGATATCGTGCGGATCGTGCAGCGGCAGATGGAACTGAAAACATATTAGACCGGCGCAAGGAAGGAAATCGGACGAAACGAAAGATCAAATGAGATAATCTTCTTCGTCCTCTTCCTCTTCAGCCAGCTGGTACATGTCGATTCCTTCGCCCATGTCCATGTATTTGCGGTATTGCTGATTTCGCACGATATCGATCAGGTTGCCGTACATGTCGGTGGCGACGAAAGCTTCCAAAGGTTCGACGCAGCCTTCAAGCTCTTCCGACGCCTCGATTTCCATCTCGTTGTAGCTGTGGATTTCATTGCCTTCGGCCATGGCCGGCGTGTTGGATGTCCCGAAATTTTCGACCGCCTGCCAGGCGTCTTCGCCGTCAAAACCGTTTTGGTCTTCGCGTTCATCCAGGCTCGTACGGCCGAACGGCGGCATCAGGAAATATTCCTCCACCGGGCGGTAGTTGGATACATGATGTTTCGGGTTATCCTCAACGCAATATTCCGCCGTCGGAACGGCTTCGAGGCGTTCGTAAGGAATCGGCTTGTTACAAACGGGACAGATGCCGTACGTTCCCTGATCCATCCGTTCGAGCGCATCGCGGATCAGCTCCATCCGGTTGTCGTCGTGGTTTTGAAGCATCAGGTCCACTTCACGGTCGTACATCTCGGTCCCCATATCTCCCGGATGGTTGTCAACGAGAGACAGTTCGCCCGATTCGTCCCGCATGGACTCGTCAAGGCCGTAGGAATCGTTTTCCTGGTCTTTATGCTGTAACGATTGCAGCTGCTCTTCCAGCAAGGAACGCAGATGCTTGAGCTGTGAATCGGTAAGATGCTGCATAAGTACGGACCCCTTTCCTTTGACGGCAGCGAAATGCCGCTTGAGACATTTCTTTCTTTTGTAGAATGCGCGGAACAAGCCGGTTTTACAGAAGGAAAATCTTCTCGGGGTTGGACGTTAATGGACGATGTCTGACGTGCTGTGCTACAATATACAGGTCTTAGTTGACATGAAACCGTCAGGGTCTGCGGACCTAATTGATAAGAACGGAGTGACTTGGCGCTGTGTGGTATTATATCCTCGCTATTATCGCATTTTTAGTGGATCAGGGGACAAAATTCATCATTGCGAAACAATTGGAGATCGGTCAGGAAATCCCGGTCATCGGAAACTTTTTTGTGATCACCTCGAGCCGCAACCGCGGGGCCGCCTTTGGCATTCTCCCGAATCAACGGTGGTTTTTTATCGTCATAACTATCGTTGTTGTGATTGCGATTATTTGGTACATGCAAAAAGTAAGAAAAACTTCTTCGCGCAAGCTGCTGCCGGCGGCGCTTAGCCTCGTGCTTGGCGGAGCGATCGGCAATTTCCTTGATCGGGCGCTGAACGGGGAGGTCGTGGACTTTTTGATGTTCAACTTCGGAAGCTACACGTTTCCGATCTTCAACATCGCCGATTCCTGCATCGTGGTAGGGGTGGCGCTGATCATTTTGGATTCACTGATTGATTTGAACAAAACACCAAAAGAAGAAGGCAGCGGGGAAGGGAATGAAATCGTGTGAATGAAGCCGATATCCGGGAATGGGTGATCGACGGGGCGTATGCCAAAGAACGGATCGATAAATACATCACGGAATCCTGGGAGGAGGACGTATCCAGATCCCAGGTACAGCTGTGGATCGGTTCGGGACATGTCAAAGTGAACGGCCAACCCGTCAAAGCCAATTACAAGCTGGCCGAAGGGGATGTCCTTGAGGTCACCGTGCCGGAGCCCGCGGTCGTGGAAATTGTGCCGGAGGATATCCCGCTCGACGTAGCTTATGAAGACAGTGACTTGATCGTGGTGAACAAACCGCGGGGGATGGTCGTGCATCCGGCTCCCGGACATGCCTCCGGGACGCTTGTCAATGCGCTGATGTATCACTGCAAGGACCTGTCGGGCATTAACGGGGAGCTGCGGCCGGGGATCGTTCACCGGATCGACAAAGACACCTCGGGCTTGCTGATGGCAGCCAAAAACGATAAGGCGCATGCTTCGCTTGCCGCCCAGTTAAAGGAGCATAGCGTGACGCGCAAATATGTCGCCCTCGTCCACGGCAACGTAAGCCACGACCAGGGAACCGTCGATGCGCCGATCGGCCGGGATCCGCTGGACCGCAAAATGTTTACGGTGACCGAAAAAAACAGCAAACATGCGGTTACGCATTTTGCCGTGCTGGAGCGGTTCGGGGATTACACGCTGCTCGAGCTGCAGCTCGAAACAGGCCGAACCCACCAAATCCGCGTCCATATGAAATTTATCGGCCATCCGCTTGTGGGGGATCCGGTATACGGGCGCAGCAAAGGCATCAAAATGGACGGGCAGGCGCTGCATGCAAAAGTGCTTGGTTTTGTTCATCCGTCGAGCGGGGAATATTTGGAATTCACCGCGGAGATCCCGCCGGACATGGAACAACTGCTCTTCAACCTGCGCAGCCGATGAAAGTACAAATGATACGATGATTAGTCCATGGCATTCAGCCATGGATTCCTTCATATTTAGGGATAGAATTTTGCCTAAATAGGAGATGAAATGGTACATGAGCATCGAACGATACCAAAATACGTATATTCAGCACAATTTTGCGGACCGGATTGGCGGATCCAATTACGGTAAAGATACAGCGATTTACAAGTTTGAAAAAATTAAACGCGCCAAAGCCCAAGCGAAAAAGGATTTTCCGGATGTCGAACTGATCGACCTGGGCGTAGGCGAACCGGATGAAATGGCGGATGCCGGCATCGTCGCGAAGCTTGCCGAAGAAGCGGCCAAGCCTGAAAACCGCGGTTACGCGGACAACGGCATCCCTGAATTCAAGGTTGCTGCCGCCCATTACTTGAAAGAAGTGTTTAACGTCGACGGCATCGACCCTGAAACCGAAGTCCTGCATTCGATCGGTTCCAAACCGGCGCTGGCCATGCTGCCTTCGTGTTTTATCAACCCGGGCGACGTTACGATCATGACGGTGCCGGGATATCCGGTGATGGGCACGCACACCAAATACCTGGGCGGGGAAGTTTACAACGTCGAATTGAAAAAAGAAAACAACTTCCTGCCCGATTTGAATGCCATTCCCGAAGAGATCGCCAAACGCGCCAAACTGTTTTACCTGAACTATCCGAACAACCCGACGGGGGCCAGCGCGACCGCGGAGTTTTTCGGCGAAGTCGTGGAATGGGCGAAGAAGCATAACGTCGTCATCGTGCATGACGCGCCGTATGCCGCGCTTACTTATGACGGCTTGAAGCCGCTCAGCTTTTTGTCCGTTCCGGGGGCGAAAGACGTCGGCGTCGAGCTTCACTCTTTGTCCAAGTCCTATAACATGACCGGCTGGCGGATCGGTTTTATCGCCGGCAACCCGCTTGTCGTCAAAGCGTTCGGCGACGTGAAGGACAACAATGATTCGGGACAATTCATCGCGATCCAAAAAGCGGCGGCTTACGGCTTGTACCATCCGGAAATCACCGAAAAAATCGCGGCCAAATATTCCCGCCGGCACGACATGCTGGTCGCCGCGCTGAACGAGCTCGGCTTCAAGGCCGAAAAACCGAAAGGCTCCTTCTTCCTGTACGTGGAAGCGCCGAAAGGAATTAAAGGCGGCATCCGCTTCGAATCCGGCGAAGATTTCTCCCAATACCTGATACGCGAAAAACTCATCTCCAGCGTGCCTTGGGATGATGCCGGACATTTCGTCCGTTTCTCCGTCACGTTTATCGCAAACGGCGAAGAAGACGAAAAACGGGTCATCGGCGAAATCAAACGGCGTCTGAGCGACGTGGAATTCGAGTTTTAACAGCATAGTCATGAACGTTCAACGGGCAGCCTGGCGGCTGTCCTTTTGTGTTCTCAGCGATTTTGAACGGCAATGAATTGCGGCTCCGGGTTATTTTTGCTATACTTTTCGCATCGATGATGATAGGGGGTTTTATCGTTGGCAATACTGAATTGCTCATTTGCTAGGAAGTCCTCATGCAAAGCCTGATTTCGGGGCGATACTTTGCGTGAGGTGCGATGGAATGGATTCAATCGCCCAAACTTCATTTTATCGTTTCTAATAAAGGCTTTGCACCTTATTGAATTTCAAAATAAATAAGGGGCTGAAAAGCAATGAGTACACCATTTATTAGAAACCACCAGTATAACGTAATTAAAAAACAGTCGGAATTCCTTCTGAGAACGCTGCGAACCGTTGCGGACCGAAGCGTTTTGGAAACCGTAAGGTACCGTGCGGCAATGACGGTTACGGAAGCATTTTCTTCCCTGACGGTGGATCAGCGGAAAATGCTGGAACGAATATCGACCTTCGAAACGGCACCCGATTTTGAAAGACATCTCACTGAATTGGAAGCATTTCTGGAGCCGTATCCGCCGATTACGCAGAAACAGATTGAGAAGTTATTCCCTAAAAATAAAAAATTGAAAGTGCCTGATCTGCAGTCCATCGATTTTCGATTTATGACGTATCTGGGCTGGGTGGACGTCGCCACGAGCCGGCTGTTCATCGTATATCCGTACGAAGGGCAGTTTATCGGCATCGAGGGAAGATTGATGCCGACCAACAAGAAGGGCTACTGCATGTTCTGCAACCGGCACCAGGAACTTGCATTTTTCTCGGTCAAGACCAAAAGCGCCGTGCCGGATAATTTTTCTTCCGTCGGCCAATACGTTTGCGTCGATAGCCATGCTTGCAATCAGAGCATTACAGATACAGCGTCACTTGAGAAGTTCATTCTCTCTGTTCGCAAATAAAGTTATTGCGGGAAAGGCTGCCCCTAGGGGCAGCCTTTCTTTTTTGGTTTAAGATATAAGAGAAAGTATAAGTTTCGGAGCGAAGGCTTCCTTATATCTCAAGAAAAATTCCGCTAAACGCGGTCTGCCTTCTGTGAAAGTACGTCGATAGACGTTTTTCTTCTGGCATTAAATGACTTGGTGAAGGCCGATGGCGATCAGGATCGCCCCCGCAATCCAGCTGGCGCTTCTGCCGAGGCGTTCACCGGCAATTTTGCGGCCGGCCATCGAACAGACGCCGATGCAGATCAAGCTGAACAAACCGGAAAAAATGGAGGTTTCCCAAATGTTGATGTTCGTAATTCCGGCATCGAACCCCCCGGCCAAATTATTGATCGACAGCGCGATGCCAAGAATGACGGATTCCTTGAAATCGACGGTTTTGGATTGATTGAAATCGGCCGCTTCCGGGTTTTTCAAAATTTCCTTGATGAGCCCCGGGGGCGTCTCCTTTTTCGGCTTTTTCCGCTCCAAAAACGGCTGCAGCATCACCCACAGACCGATCGCGACCAAAATGACCATCCCGATGATGTTGCATATTTCCGGGGGAATCCACAAGGCGATCACTTGCCCGGACAAACCTCCGATAAGCGTAAGCAGAAAACCCATAAAGGCAATGACCGCGCTCGCATAAAAAGGAATTTTGATGTTCCTTACCCCGTAAGCGGCCCCGACGCCGGCATTGTCCAGATTGGACGCCAGCGCGATTGAAACGGACGATAACCATGGTGCAATCATAATCTAAGCACTCCCCTGCATGAATGATGTTTCGAGATTTTGCCGAATCCTCATCGTATCTTATTAAAACCGGCAACAAAAAGTGCCCGTTCGGATCATATAATGTTGAAGAAATCGCAACAAAACGTTGAGGCGAAAAAAAAGGCCGAAAGAGGCGGTGAAACGATGGCTACCGGACATGAAGGCAAACAGGAGGAAAACCGGCTTGGCGAGCTGATCAAAACATCGTTGCGCGCCAAATCGTTGTCGATGCGGAAGCTCGGCGGAATGACAGGCTTGGACGCGGCTTCCATCTCGCGGATCGTCAACGGAAAGCAGCAGCCCAAGCTGGAGCATCTGCATCTGTTCGCGCAGCATTTAGAGATTCCGATTCAGGAGCTTTTGTCCGCCGCAGGTTTTGAAGCCAAGGAAACGAAGGACGACATCAGCGAATTAAGGAATGCGCTAAAAGGCAGCGGCATTCATGTAGAAAACATGGCCGACCAAATCCGCAAGGAATTGCATAAATATGAGGCGTATGCACAAACCGAGGAAGGGCGGGAGCTCATCGAAAGCTCATTTTTGCCCAAACTGGAGCAGCTTCGGAGCAGAGGGTATTACATCGACCAATTGAAGGATTTATACGGCGAATACGGATCGGGACGGCTGCCGGAACCCGAGCGTCACGTCATCGGCAGCGCCTTGCTTTATTTCGTCCTGTCGACGGACATTATTCCGGATTTCAGCTTTCCTTTCGGTTACATCGATGACGCGATCGCCGTCGGGATCGTGATGGAGCGGCTTAAGGCGATGCGAAGACCATCGTGATTTTTGCCGGCAAAAATGGTAAAGTGTTAGGTATGGAAAAGGAAATGGCAAATGTTTAAAAAGCAATGGAGCTGATCAACTTGCTGAACCTGCTGAATTTGATGAACCGAATGAACTGGTCCCGTTACGAAAAACATTTATCCGAGCTTCGGAAAAGATTGTTTTGGATACTGGCCGTTTTTGTGGCGTCGATGATTGCCGCCATGTTTTTCGCCGGGGATGTGCTGCATTTTCTGAAAAGCAGGCCTCCGGCTTCGCTTGTCGTATGGAACGCGTTTAGTCCGTTTGACGGCATCCGGATCTATATGTATCTCTCCGCGGCGCTGTCGCTGATCGTGGCCGTTCCGTTCACGCTGTTCCAGATCTGGGGGTTCGTGAAAAAAGGGCTGCGCAAGGATGAGCGCAGGGCGGCGTTAAAATATATCCCGGCCGCTTTTGTCCTTATCATCGTCGGGTTTGCGTTTGCTTATTTCGTCGTGTTTCCGATGGCGTTCCGGTTTACGACGGACACGACCAAAAACCTGGGACTCGTCGAAACCTACGGCATCGCGCAATATTTTTCTTTTTTGACGAACATCGTTGCGCCGGTCTCTTTGGCGTTCGAGCTGCCGGTGGTCGCGATGTTTTTGACGAGGCTTCGCATTCTGACGCCGGCCAAGCTGGCGAAAATCCGCAAAGTCGCCTACATGGTGCTTGTATTTATCGCGTGCATGATTTCACCGCCCGAGTTTTTTTCGCATATTTCCGTCTCGCTGCCGTTTATCGTGTTATACGAAATCAGCGTGTTTATGTCCCGGGTAGTGTACCGCAAGCAGCAGCGGCTCGACGGCAACTATGAGGACCGGATGAATTACGGGACGGTTTCTTGATCGGACAAGTGTGATCCGCTATGCATCGAGCGATCTCGTTACAGAATTAAAGGGGGTTTCAACCAAATGCTAAGCGATATCGGTTTGCCCGGATTCATTTTGCTGGCGCTGCTGGCCCTGCTTTTGTTCGGGCCGAACAAGCTCCCGGGACTGGGGCGTTCCGCGGGAAAGGCGCTGCGTGAAGTGAAAAGGGAAATGAACGAAATATTCGGGGATTCCCGGCCGGCGCCGCGGAAAACCGCGGAAGCGCCGAAAACGGACGAACCTCAGGCGGCACCCGTTCAGCCTGATCCCCGGCAGTCCCGCAATCTTCCGGAATAAATTTCCATGACGCGGCGGCGAATCGCCTGTTGACATGACGAAGCCCGTCTGTCATAATTCTTGTAGCTGAATGAAATGAAATGAATCTGAAGCAAGTCGCTTCAGTTCAATCCATCTGAATAAGACCTTTAAATCAGTCCCGTGAGGCTGGCAAGGTAACGTGAACCGAGGTTCACTTTCGCGGCATGCGCATGCCTTTTTAGCGCGGTCTCGTAAGGGTGCCTTGTGTCCGAATGTCCAAGAGACTTTAACTCCTTGCCAAGAGCGGCAAGGAGTTTTTTGCATGTTCACGGGCGATAATGTAGTCAATATCCCTTAACAAAAAGGAGTGTAGAGCATGAGCAACGAGGTGCATGTCATTATGGATGAAGCGGCTATCCGCCGCGCACTGACACGGATTGCACACGAAATACTGGAGAGGAACAAGGGGATTGAAAACTGCGTTTTAATCGGCATCAAAACAAGAGGCGAATTTCTGGCAAAACGGCTTGCGGCCAAAATACTGGAGATCGAAGGCACGCCGGTGCCATGGGGAGCGATCGACGTCACGGCATACCGCGACGATCAAAAGCAAGCCGCTCCGAAAACCGCCCTGGATGGGAACCAAGAGCTTAAAGCTCTCGAAATAGAAGAGAAAAAAGTCATTTTATTCGATGACGTGCTGTATACCGGCCGGACGATCCGGGCCGCCATGGATGCGCTCATGGATTGCGGCAGACCGCAGATGATCCAGCTGGCGGTGCTTGCGGACCGTGGGCATCGGGAACTGCCGATAAGACCGGATTACATCGGAAAAAACGTGCCGACATCTAAACAGGAGCAGATCGAAGTCGCGCTGACGGAAACCGACGGCAAAGACGAGGTAACGATTTTTCAAAACCGGGAGGAGAAATGACGATGATGACGATGACGAAGCTTAAGGAACGCAGTCTGCTCGGACTGAAGGATCTGAGCCGTGGCGAAATCGACTCCATCCTCGAACGGGCCGCCTATTGGGCGGCTCGGGAAGAGAAGGTGGTCCCGGTCCTGAACACGCGGTTTGTGGCCAACATGTTTTTCGAGAACAGCACAAGAACCCGGTTTTCCTTCGAAATGGCCGAAAAGCGGCTCGGCGCGCAGGTGCTGAACTTCGCTGCCGCGGCCTCCAGCGTGGAGAAGGGCGAATCGATTTACGATACGGTCAAAACGCTTGAATCGATGGGAATCGACGCCGGGGTCATCCGGCTGAAGCCGGTAGGCGTGCTTCAAGAGCTGGCAGGCAAAATTTCGGTCCCGCTGATCAACGCGGGGGACGGAAACAACGAACACCCGACGCAAGCGCTGCTGGACCTGCTGACGATGAAAAGAAAGTTCGGAACGTTGCAAGGACTCAGCGTTTCGATCATCGGGGACGTATCGCACAGCCGGGTGGCCAGATCGGACCTGTGGGCGCTGCGGAAGTTCGGCGCCGAAGTCAAATTTTGCGCGCCGCCGAATATGCAGGCGCCAGAGCTTGACGTTCCTTATGTAAGCATCGAAGAAGCATTAAAATCGGATGTCGTCATGATGCTGCGGGTACAGCTTGAACGCCATGAAACGGGCATGCTGGGATCTGCGGAAGAATACCGAAAGCAGTACGGATTAACGGAAGAACGGGCAGCCAAGCTTTCCAAACATACGCTGATCATGCATCCGGCGCCGGTGAACCGGAACGTGGAAATCGATGACGCTGTCGTCGAATGTGAGCAGTCGGCCATATTCACGCAGATGAGCAACGGGGTTCCCGTACGGATGGCCGTCATGGAAAGAGCGTTATTGTAGGCGAAGGCAGGAATTTTCATGCCATTGCATTAATAAATATACACAAATCTGAATGAATATTATACAATAGATTGGAAGCCACAGCGCCAATCAACGAGCGGAGGTAAACAGCATGCATATTATCGCGAACGCCAGCGTGTTGAATGAACAAGGCGAACTTACGAAAAAGCATATCGTTTTGGAGGACGGAGTCATCCGCACCTTGATCGACGGGGACTCGGAATGGAAACCGGCCGATGGCGCGGAAATCACGGATGCGGCCGGGAAGCTGGTAACGCCGGGGCTCATCGATATGCACGTTCATTTGCGCGAGCCTGGCTTTGAACATAAGGAAACGATTGAAACGGGCAGCCGTTCGGCAGCCAAAGGCGGTTTCACGACGATTGCCTGCATGCCGAACACCAAGCCGGTGACGGACAATCCGGAAACGGTGCGGCTGGTGCTGGACAAGGCGCGCGAAGCGGGACTGGTCAAAGTCCTTCCTTACGCGGCGATCACGGTCCGGGAGCTCGGACGAGAACTGACCGATTTTGCCGCGCTGAAGGCCGCCGGTGCGATCGGCTTCACGGATGACGGCGTGGGCGTTCAGAACGCGCAAATGATGAAAAACGCGATGCGCCTTGCCGCCGAGCTCGATATGCCGGTCATCGCGCATTGCGAAGAAAACTCGCTGGTGGAAAAAGGCTGCGTCACGGAAGGCAAGTTTGCCGAAAAGCACGGGCTGGTCGGCATCCCGAACGAATCGGAAGCGATTCATGTCGGGCGCGACATTTTGCTCGCCGAAGCGACGGGCGTTCACTACCATGTATGCCATGTCAGCACGGAACAATCGATCCGACTGATCCGCCAGGCGAAATCGATCGGCATCCACGTCACCGCAGAGGTGTGTCCGCACCACTTGCTGCTGTCCGACGAAGACATACCGGGCCTGGACGCCAACTGGAAAATGAACCCGCCGCTCCGCTCGCCGCGCGACGTACAGGCGTGCATCGAAGCTCTGCAGGACGGGACGATCGATATGATCGTCACGGACCATGCGCCCCACACCGAAGAGGAAAAAGCCAAAGGCATGGAAATGGCGCCGTTCGGCATCGTCGGCTTCGAAACGGCATTTCCGCTGCTGTACACGAAATTCGTGGAAACGGGGCTTTGGGATCTTTCCTTCCTCGTGCGCCGCATGACGGCCGATCCGGCAAAAGTGTTCGGGCTTAATGCAGGACGGCTGGAAGAAGGTGCGCCTGCGGACCTGACGATGATCGACCTCGAGACCGAAAAAGAGGTCGATCCGCAAACCTTCGCCTCGAAAGGGCGGAACACGCCGTTTACCGGCTGGAAGCTGAAGGGCTGGCCGGTAAAAACATGGGTGGACGGCAAAGTGGCATGGGCTGAATAACCTTCGCCCGGATTCGAGATAGATTCAGGCTAAACGCTGTTTAACAGAAGAGAAGTACGTATTTGACAGAGGGAGTGAGTAGAATGCAGGCAAGATTGCTTCTGGAGGATGGAACACTGTTTACGGGCAGTGCATTCGGAGCCGAAGGGGAAAAAACAGGCGAGGTTGTATTCAATACGGGAATTACCGGCTACCAGGAGGTGCTGTCCGATCCGTCCTACTGCGGGCAAATCGTGACGATGACCTATCCGTTGATCGGAAACTACGGCATTACGCGCGACGATTTCGAATCCGTGGCCCCGTTCGTGAACGGGTTCGTGGTAAGACGGCATGAAACGGTGCCGAGCAACTGGCGCGCGGAATACAACGTAGACAGCCTGCTGAAAGAATACGGCATCGTCGGCATCAGCGGCATCGATACCCGGATGTTGACCCGGATGATCCGCCAGCACGGAACGATGAGAGGGATCCTCACGACTTCGGCCGCATCGGTTGAAGAGCTGAGAGAACGCCTGGCGGCCAGCCCGGTTCTGACAAATCAGGTCGCTACGGTATCTACCAAACATATGTACAGCAGCCCAGGCTCGAGAGAGCGGATCGTACTGGTGGACTACGGCGCAAAAACAGGCATTTTGCGCGAGCTGACGGCCCGCGGCTGCGACGTGGTGGTAGTGCCTCACGACACGACGGCAGACGAAATCCGCCGCCTGAATCCGGACGGCATCCAGCTGTCCAATGGGCCTGGGGACCCGAAAGACGTGCCGCATGCCATCCGCACGATCCAGGAACTGCTCGGCGAGTACCCGATCTTCGGCATCTGCCTTGGACATCAGCTGTTCGCGCTCGCTTGCGGCGCCGATACGGAGAAACTGAAATTCGGACACCGCGGGGGCAACCACCCGGTCAAAGACCTGAGAACGAACCGCTGCTACATCACTTCCCAAAACCACGGCTATACGGTTAAAGAGGATTCGGTCGCAGGCACGGAGCTTGAAGTGACGCATCTCAACAACAACGACAAAACCATCGAAGGCTTGAAGCATAAAACATATCCGGCGTTCACCGTGCAATACCATCCGGAAGCCGCGCCGGGTCCATACGATAACGGCTATCTATTCGATCAATTCCTTGACATGATCAGAGAACATAAACAGCAAAACCCGGCCAACCCGCGTCAGGCTGAACTGGCTGCAGCCGCGAAAGGAGAACGTTAATTATGCCACTGAACAAACAACTTAAGAAAATCCTCGTCATCGGCTCGGGGCCGATCGTCATCGGCCAAGCGGCGGAATTTGACTATGCGGGCACGCAGGCCTGTGAAGCGTTGAAAGAAGAAGGCGTTGAAGTCGTATTGATCAATAGCAACCCGGCTACGATTATGACCGATACCAACATGGCCGACAAAGTGTACATTGAACCGATCACGCTCGACTTTGTCACCCAAATCATCCGCCAGGAGCGTCCGGACGGACTGCTACCGACGCTCGGCGGCCAGACCGGACTGAACATGGCCGTCGAACTGGCGAAAGCGGGCATCCTCGAACAGGAAAACGTGAAACTGCTCGGCACGCAGCTGACATCCATCGAAAAAGCCGAGGACCGCGACCTGTTCCGCGAGCTGATGCGCGAGCTGGAGCAGCCGGTTCCGGAAAGCACGATCGTCACGACGCTGGAAGAAGCGCTTGCTTTTGCGGATGAAGTCGGATATCCGGTCATCGTTCGTCCGGCGTATACCCTTGGCGGCACCGGCGGCGGCATTTGCGCGACCGAAGAAGAGCTCCGCGAGACGGTTTCCTCCGGGATCCGCTACAGCCCGATCGGACAATGCTTGATCGAAAAAAGCATCGCGGGCATGAAGGAAGTCGAATACGAAGTCATGCGCGACGCCAACGACAACTGCATCGTCGTCTGCAACATGGAAAACTTCGACCCTGTCGGCGTGCATACCGGCGACAGCATCGTCGTCGCGCCAAGCCAGACGTTGTCCGACCGCGAATACCAAATGCTGAGATCGGCGTCCCTGAAAATCATCCGCGCCCTGAACATCGAAGGGGGATGCAACGTTCAGTTCGCGCTCGATCCGCACAGCTATCAATATTACGTCATCGAAGTGAATCCGCGGGTCAGCCGCTCGTCTGCGCTCGCATCCAAAGCGACCGGTTATCCAATCGCAAAAATGGCGGCCAAAATCGCCCTCGGTTACACGCTTGACGAGCTCGTCAATCCGGTAACCGGCCAAACTTATGCATGCTTTGAGCCTACGCTGGACTACATCGTCAGCAAAATCCCGCGCTGGCCATTCGATAAATTCATTCACGCCAACCGCAAGCTCGGCACGCAAATGAAAGCGACCGGCGAGGTCATGGCGATCGGACGGACGTTCGAGGAATCGATGCACAAGGCGATCCGCTCTCTGGAGATCGGCGTACATCGCTTCTGCTTGAAAGGCAGCGAGGAATTGAGCGAGGAAGTGCTGAAGGAACGCCTTGTCAAAGCCGACGACGAGCGCATCTTCCTGATCGCCGAAGCTTTCCGCCGCGGCTACGATCTGCAAACCGTGCAGGATCTGACCAAAGTGGACTGGTGGTTCCTCGATAAGCTGCAAGGCTTGATCGCTTTCGAAGCGCAAATCCAGCAAAAGGAACTGACGCCGGAAACGCTGTATGAAGCCAAGCGGCTGGGATTTACCGACCGCGCGATCGCCGAACTCCGTACGCAGGCGTTGGCGGACAGCTACACGAAAGAAGTTGAAGTGCGTGAATACCGCCAGCAGCAAGGACTGCGCCCGGTATACAAAATGGTAGATACATGCGCCGCCGAGTTCGAGGCATCCACGCCATATTATTACTCGACTTATGAAACGGAAAACGAAGTGACGCCATCGAACAAGGAGAAAGTGGTCGTGCTGGGCTCGGGTCCGATCCGGATCGGGCAAGGGATCGAATTCGACTATTCGACGGTGCATGCGGTATGGGCCATCCAAAATGCGGGTTACGAAGCGGTGATCATCAACAACAACCCTGAAACGGTATCGACGGACTTCAACACGTCGGATCGTCTGTACTTCGAGCCGCTGTTCTTCGAGGACGTCATGAACGTCATCGAGCAGGAAAAACCGATCGGCGTCATCGTGCAGTTCGGCGGCCAAACGGCGATCAACCTCGCCGGGCCGCTGAGCGCCGCCGGGGTTCCGATTCTCGGCACAAGCCTTGAAAGCATCGACGAAGCGGAGGACCGAAAAAAATTCGAAGCGCTGCTTTCCCGCCTTGACATCGCCCAGCCGAAAGGCAGCACGGTCACGTCGGTGGACGAAGCGGTTGGAACGGCGCAAGCGCTCGGCTATCCGGTTCTGGTGAGACCTTCTTACGTCCTCGGCGGACGGGCGATGGAAATCGTGTATTCCGACGCCGAACTGCTGAGCTACATGGAAGAAGCGGTCAAAATCAATCCGGAGCATCCGGTTCTGATCGACCGTTACATGCTCGGCAAGGAAGTCGAAGTCGACGCGATCTGCGACGGCGAAACGGTGGTCATCCCGGGCATCATGGAACATATCGAACGCGCAGGGGTGCACTCCGGCGACTCGATCGCGGTATATCCGCCGCAGCATCTGGAGCAGCATCTGAAAGACAAAATCGTCAGCATCACGACGCGCATCGCCAAGGAATTGAAAACGGTCGGCCTGGTTAACATCCAGTTTGTCATCTACCAAGACGAGGTGTACGTGATCGAAGTCAACCCGCGTTCTTCCCGGACGGTGCCGTTCCTGAGCAAGGTGACGACGATTCCGATGGCGAACCTCGCCACGCAGGCGATTCTCGGCAAAAAGCTGAAGGATCTGGGCTACGAAGAAGGCATGTGGCCTGAAAGCGAATATGTGTCGGTCAAAGTTCCGGTATTCTCCTTTGCGAAGCTGCGCCGCGTCGAACCGACGCTCGGTCCCGAAATGAAATCGACGGGCGAAGTGATGGGACGCGACCTGCAGTATGCCAAAGCGCTCTACAAAGGCTTGATCGGCGCAGGCATGAAAATTCCTTCCACCGGCGCGATCATCGTGACCGTAGCCGACAAGGATAAAGAGGAAGCGGTCGAGCTTATGAAAGGCTTCCGCCGCCTCGGCTACAAAATTTACGCGACGGGCGGAACGGCACAAGCGCTTAGCGAAGCCGGCATCCTCGTGACGACGGTGCAAAAGCTGAGCGACGGCACACCGAACATTCTCGACCTGATCCGCAACGGCGAAGCGCAGTTCGTCTTCAACACGCTGACGAAAGGCAAAACGCCGGAACGCGACGGATTCCGCATCCGCCGCGAAGCGGTGGAAAACGGAGTCGTCTGCATGACGTCGCTGGATACCGTCCGAGCGCTTCTTCACATGCTGGATACGATCAACTTCTCGTCCCAAGCCATGCCGGCATTCGCCGATCGCTAGGGGGCTACGATAGATGAATGAACGATACAGGGAAATGGCGGGCCGCTTAATCGTGGCCCTGGATTACCCGGATGCGGATCAAGCCGCGGCGCTGCTGCGGGAGCTTGAAGGCATCCCGTGTTACATGAAGGTGGGCATGCAGCTGTATTATGCTGCAGGCCCCGATTTTGTGCGCGATTTGAAGACCCGGGGGTACAAAGTATTCCTGGACCTGAAAATGCATGACATCCCCAACACGGTCAAGGGTGGAGCGGAAAGCATCACCCGTCTTGGCGTGGACATGTTTAACGTGCATGCCGCAGGCGGAACGGACATGATGAAGGCTGCGCTTGAGGGCGCAGACAAGGCGCTGGCTTCCGACGGCTCGTTGAAAAAGCCGCTTGTCATTGCCGTCACCCAGCTGACGAGCACCGGCCAGGACATGCTGAACGATGAAATCGGCATTCCCGGGACGGTAAGGGACGCGGTGATCCGCTACGCCGAGTTGACCCAAGCCGCCGGCCTTGACGGCGTCGTCGCTTCCGCGCAGGAAGCCGGCGATATCGCCCGCGCTTGCGGCGCAGGGTTTATTACCGTGACGCCGGGCATCCGGCCTGCGGGCAGCGATCAGGGCGACCAGAAACGCGTTCTGACGCCGGGAGAAGCGATACGCGGCGGTAGCAGCTACATTGTCGTCGGACGGCCGATAACGGCCGCAGAGAAGCCGAGAACGGCAGCAGAACAAATCATTAAGGAGATGTTGGAAGCATGACGAATCTTGCAGAAATCCCTGGACGGATCGCGGCGTATTTGCTGCAGATCGAGGCGGTGGCCTTGCGCCCGAAAAATCCTTTTACCTGGACTTCCGGCATCAAATCGCCGATCTATTGCGATAACCGGTTGACGATGTCGTATCCGGAAATCCGCGAATTTATCGCGGAATCGTTTGCGGCGGTCATCCGCGAGCAGTACCCGGATACCGAGGTGATCGCGGGAACGGCAACGGCGGGTATTCCTCATGCCGCTTGGGTGGCGCAAAAAATGAACCTGCCGATGGCATACATCCGCGATAAGGCCAAAGGCCACGGCAAGGAAAACCAAATCGAAGGCATTATCAAACCGGGGCAAAAAGTGGTCGTCATCGAAGACCTCATTTCCACCGGAGGCAGCTCGATCAAAGCCGCTAAGGCGGTTCAGGATACCGGCGCCGAGGCGCAAGCGGTGCTGGCGATTTTCAGCTACCAGCTGGACAAGGCCGTACAAGCCTTCAACGAGGCCGGAATTCCGTTCCAAAGCTTGTCCGATTACACGGCTTTGATGGAAGTGGCTTTGGAAAAAGGCGTGATTCAACAAGACGACGTGCAAGCCCTCAAAGCCTGGAGAGAAGATCCTTCTTCCTTCGGCGCATAAAACCAGTCAAGCAGCCTTCAGGGGCTGCTTTTCGTTTCACGTTAAAAACCCTTGTCCTTTTTCGAAAAGAACAAGGGTTTTCTTTTTGTCCATGCTGCACGCGTTAGCTCTGTTTTAGTGGATCGCGCTTTTTTCGAAATTGCCGCCGAGCACGTCCGATACATGCTCAATGGCAATGAACGCTTTCGGATCGATTTCCTGCACAACCGATTTCAGCTTGGCGAGCTCAAGTCTGGTCACGACGCAGTAAATCATTTGCGTATCTTCGCGGGAATAGCCGCCGCGCGCGTAGATAAAGGTGGTGCTGCGTCCGAGCCGGTCCTGGATCGTTTGCGAAATTTCCTCGTATTCGCTGGAAATGATCGTCACGGATTTGGATTCGTTCAAGCCTTCGACGACGATATCCATTACTTTTGAAGCCATATAATATGTAAAGATGGAGTACATCGCGGAATCCCAGCCGAACACGAAACCTGCGACGATAAAAATGAACACGTTCATGATCATGATGATCTGGCCCACGGGAACGCGGGTTTTTTTGGAGAGAAGGATCGCTACGATTTCCGTTCCGTCCAAGGAGCCGCCAAACCGGATCACCAGGCCGACGCCAAGGCCTAAAATCAGTCCGCCGAACAATACGGCGAGTATTTTTTCATTCGTAAACGGGCTGACATGATGCAAAAGCTGTGTGGTGACGGACATGACGACGATGCCGTACAACGTGGAGATGGCAAAGGTTTTGCCGATTTGCTTGTAACCCAAGAATAAAAACGGGAGGTTGATGATAAAGAGGAAGATGCCGAGCGGGAGCGTCGTAATTTTGGACAATACGATGGAAATACCGGTAATGCCGCCGTCGATGATATCGTTCGGGACAAGAAAAACTTCGAGCGCAACCGCCATTAATACGGCGCCCGCCGTAATGAAGATGAATTTTTTCAGCAGTTCGACGGGAGTGAGTTTCCTGTGTGTTTTAGCCATTCGAATTCCTCGCTTCCAGAAAGTATGTTAAACAGAACCAATTTCATAAAAAAGTACGGGAACGAAACGATACATAGATATACAAAAACGTTTACGATCTATATATGTCTTGATTGGAGCAGCTAACGGTTTATGAAATTGATTCAAACTAAGTAAATATTATAAATTAATTTTAAAATAATCTCAAAGAAAACGGGAACATGCATGAGGAGCCCCACTTCCGGCAACAATAGCCATCGATGCCGATTCGACGGGCGGAAAGGAGGAAACGACATGCAGTGGGTTTATTTCGGCAAGCTTTACAAAACGAAATTTCAAGCAGGCTGCCTCGCAAAACGGCTGGAGCAAAACGGCTGGATTTACGGATACGACGATCCGCGTCTCGTTGAAATTTTCCGTTCGAGGAAAGGGAGATACGGCGTGCGGTTCATTCCATAAGCCGGGAGATTGATGTCCCGCGATTTCTCTTTTTATATTTTCCTGCAAAAAATACTTGACGTACCTATTGATCATGCTGTATATTAATTCTTGTCGCTATTTATTACGGCTTAACGACGCGGGGTGGAGCAGTCCGGTAGCTCGTCGGGCTCATAACCCGAAGGCCGCAGGTTCAAATCCTGCCCCCGCAACCAATTACAGCCATTATAATGAATCGATTTCCCATATTTGATCAGGGCCCTTAGCTCAGTTGGTTAGAGCGGTCGGCTCATAACCGACTGGTCGGGGGTTCGAGTCCCTCAGGGCCCACCATGAAAGATTCACGCGATATGCCGGGGTGGCGGAATTGGCAGACGCACAGGACTTAAAATCCTGCGGTAGGTGACTACCGTACCGGTTCGAGCCCGGTCCTCGGCATCATAGACCTCAGCCCTTGCGCTGAGGCCATTATTTTTCAAAAGCCAATACATAAGAAGTCCTGCGTGGTAATGATACCATGCCAGGGCTTTTTTATTTCTCTGGCTACACGCGCTTTTTGCAAACGCACAGGACTTCATATCCTGCAGGCATGCACCTAAATCGGTTTTTTCATTGATCCATCTTCCCGCGTCGTGGTACACTCGAATGTGGCATTTACTTGCGTCGGCAGCGGTTTTATTTTTGGATTCATATTTTCATAGAACGACATCATCATGAGAGGAGAATGGGGAATGTTTAACAATGATTGGGATCAGCAGCTGAAGGAAGAAGTGGAAAAGCCGTATTTTAACGATTTGCGGTACGCGCTTGCCCGGGAATATAAATTGCATACGGTTTATCCGTCCAAAGATAATTTGTTCCAGGCCTTGAAACTGACGTCCTATGAACATACCAAAGTAGTGATCCTGGGGCAGGATCCCTACCACGGGCCGGGACAGGCGCACGGGCTCAGTTTTTCCGTCATGCCGGGGGTCAGAATACCGCCGTCTCTCGTCAATATCTACAAGGAGCTGAATAGCGACCTTGGCGTTCCGATCCCGAACAACGGTTATCTCGTTCCTTGGGCGAAGCAAGGCGTGCTGCTGCTCAACACGGTGCTTACCGTCCGCGAAGGGCAGGCCAACTCCCATAAGGATCTCGGGTGGGAACGGTTCACGGATGCCGTTATTGAGAAGCTGAATGAACGGGACAAGCCGGTTGTTTTTATATTATGGGGAAGCCATGCGCAGAAAAAGGGAGCTTTCATCGACCAAAGCAAACATCTGGTGCTGAAATCGGTCCATCCAAGCCCGCTTTCGGCGCACCGCGGTTTTTTCGGCAGCCGGCCTTTTTCCAAAACGAACGAATTTTTGGAGTCGCATGGCATGGAGCCGATCGATTGGTCGATTCCGAATATATAAGCAAAAAGATTAACAAGCGAGCGGGCCGCGGCCCGCTTTTTTATGATTTCCGGGGCTCCGGCAGAGGACCTGAATGGGGCTTCGAACCTAAGTCCCGACTTTTATGGTTTTTTTTATTCCATCACGTCGTCGACCTTTTCGGAAAGGAACAGCTTGTAAACCCGAATGATGATGATTTTGGCGACGATATACGCCGGAATGGCCAAAATGATACCGAGTAAGCCGGAGATGTCGCCGCCGATCAGCAGCAGCACGATAATCGTCAGCGGATGGATATCGAGCCTTTTTCCGTAAATGATCGGGGTAAGCAGGTTGTCCTGGATTTGCTGCGCCACGATGATGACGACAACGGACCAGATTGCCACGGACGGGGAGTCGATAAACCCGACGATAACGACCGGGATCGCGGCAATGACGGCGCCGACATACGGGATCAGGTTCAGCACGATCGAGATCAGCGCGAGCAGCAGCGAATAAGGCAGTCCGATGATTAAAAAGCCGATGTACAACAGCACGCCGAGCATAATATTCAAGAGCACCCGCCCGACGATAAAGTTGCTGAGCGCCGTATCGATTTCCTCAAGCGCCTCGCGGCCCTCCTGCCGGTATTTCCGGGGAACCAGATGAAGCAGGATCGGCCCCAGCTTGCTGCTCTCTTTCAGCATGTAATACAACACGATCGGGACGGTGGCGATGATGACCACGACGTTGGACAACACCGCGATGAAATTGGATACCGAGTTGGTCACGGCGGTGACCAGCTTATTGAGATATTGGCCCAGGCGGGTCATCAAATCGGATTCGCTCGGTACGAGTCTGGCGATAAAACGGTTATGCTGAAGCTGGTCAAGCTGCTTTTGCACCTGTTCGACGAAAAACGGCGCGTTATCCGCAAAATTTATGACTTGCTCCCGCAGGGTCGGCCATACCAGGATGATAAACAAGACGATCAGTCCCGCAAACACGAGGTAAATCATCAGGATGGACAAAGGCCGCGGCCAGCGGTGTTTCTCCAAAACATTGACGATCGGACGCAGCAAATAATACATAAAGCCGGCCAGCATGACCGGAATAATCATAATGTTGAACAATAGGATAAGCGGATTGAAAATAAAGCTGACCTTCGAGCCCAAATAGATGATAAGCAGCGCGAAGATCACCCCGAGGCATGTGCGGTAATATTTGCTTTGCGGCAAAAGGATCCCCCCAACGTTTTATAGACCGGAACGGTCTTTTCCTATTTATATCCCTTTAACCAATATGAATGTCATTTATTCACCAAGACGGTGCCGGAAACGAATCCGTCGACCGGTTGGAAAACAGGTTCCAGCATCCAAATGGCCGGAAAACGATTCGCAAACGATAGGGTGAGCATGGGTTGAAAGAGGGAGTATCCACGAGGGAAGCGGTTGGCGGAGCGGGATGCGGGTATCCGGGCGGAGCATTCCGTTTTTTGGCGGCGATTTTGGTTCTCTTCATTCTGCTTGTCATCGTTACTCGCGCGATTGTTTATTAATAAGTACGCTTTATGCATCCCGGCCATCCCGCAGGGGTGTTTTTGCGTTTGGACGAAGCATGTTCCGGGGAAAACGGGTGTTATAGGCGAAAAAAAACCGGATCACTTATCGTCAATAAATGATCCGGCGCTTCACTTCAACGGGCGTCCCGTACAACCGGCTTAACCGCCGGGCTTCCTCCGTCACCTGGTCAAGCATCGCGTGCAGCCTCTGGCTGATGGGGCGGATTGTTTTCTTTACCTCTCCGTGCACGATGACGTCAAAGACGATCATGTCGTTTCAGCTCCTTCTTACTCTTTTTTGCGGGTCTGTAATCATGTTAGAATATGGTTGTTAACAGGCCATGAAATGAAGCAAAGAGTTATGTTAATTTTCCGAGCGATGGAGAGGGTGGAGGCTAAAAGGACATGGGAAACGTCGTTAATTTTGCGCATCGGGGCTCTTCCAAAGTTTGTCCCGAAAACACGATGGCTGCTTTCAGGAAAGCGCTGGAGCAGGGAGCGACCGGCATCGAAACGGACGTGCAGCTTACCAAAGACGGACATATGGTGCTGATTCACGATGAAACGCTGGGGCGGACGACTGACGGCACGGGTTGGGTGAAAGACCATACGTTAAACGAACTGAAGGAGCTGGATGCGGGAAGCTGGTTTCATCCCGATTTTCGGGGAGAACGCATTCCGCATCTCGACGAGCTTTTGGAGCTGGTCAAAGACACCGGGACGATCGTCAATCTTGAGCTGAAAAACGGAGCCGTTCCATACGAGGGGCTGGAAGAGAAAGTCATCGCGCGGGTAAAAGACGACGGGCTGAGCGACCGGGTCGTCATTTCAAGCTTCAATCATTACTCTTTGCTGCTCTGCAAACGGCTTGCGCCTGAAATTCGGACGGGCATTCTTTATATGGAAGGACTCTACGAGCCCTGGGCTTACGCCGACACCTTGCACGCCGACGCGCTGCATGCTTATCATGTTGCGGTGCTTCCCGAATTCGTGGCTGCCGCCAGAGCGGCCGGAAAAGCCTATCATCCGTTTACCGTCAATGACCCGAACGAAATGTTGCGGCTTCTTCAAGCCGGGGTCGACGGCATCATTACGGATTATCCGGATCGGCTTGCCGAATTGCTGGCGAAAGAAAAGTAAAAACGGCGCAAAAAATAAACCGGGTCCAAGGCGGACGCCGGTTTATTTTGGCGGTGGGGGAGAAATCACGTGCTCCGAAGGCGCGAAACAAGGAGACTGGCCGGAAGCTTACTCGTCTTCTTGTTTGCGCTTGGCCGCTTCCTGCGAGCCCTCCTCCAAAATCTCTTCGATCATGCTGGTGGAAGAAGGATTTTCGCGTTCAGGCTCCGGAATCGGATCGACTCCGGGAAATCTTTCTTCTTCCTCGTGTTTATGAGGTTTACCCATACCAATCCACTCCTTTTCAGATACCGGAAGGATGCTGCACAGGTTCATAGGATGTCCCGAAACGTTGTTCCTATACGGCCGGCAGCGGTGCGGCTGTTCCTTGACGCTCTTATGTAAGGATAAACGGAGGGAGCGAATCTGAAACAGGAAGCGGTATGCGAAAATCAAGAAAAGAACCGCTGCTTGCGACAGCGGACGTATGCCGATCAGGTTATTTGAATGCGATCAAGCGCGACACATGGCTCACTTCGTCCAGCGGAATCCAAAAATGGCCCAGCGGCGTGCGTATTTTTAATTTGGCGGGGTCGGACGAGGGTTCCGGGATGCCCGTTAACGTGCTGCCGTCCACGCTTTTAACGAAAAGCGTATGCCCGTGTTTAATGGCAAGTTCAATGACTTTTTCCATGCGACTATTCTCCTGTATATACAGACTATAGATATTTCGTTCTAGTTCTATCATACGGGAAACGGTGCCGGATATAAAGCTATTTTTTCACGAATATAAGCAAATAGACCCAAAAAATATAGGACCTTGCGTATTCATATGAAAAGGTGACGGGAGAAGCTTTCGCATACACTCTTCCTATGACGCCTTCGATTTCTTCCTCGTATTTAATTCGCGTCAAACCGGCGTAAAACCTGCGTAAAAAATGCGTAAAACCTGTATGAAATCTGCGTAAATGCCGCAATTCCATAAACGCCGGTGGCGAAAGTTCGTGCTTGACCCCATTTGATACCGCTGTGTATACTTTTGTATGACCAAATGTTCTCATGTGATATAACATTTGTTCACGGTTTCATCAACAACAAAAAGGGGAGAGTGTTGTTTTTGAATTTTAAATTGAAAGCGAAAACAATGGTAGTCACGGGGCTGATGTCCACGCTGCTCGCCACGTCGGCGTTTGCTGCGCCGCTGCATCCCGTGCAGCACAGCGACTGGATGCAGGAGAAACACATTGTAACCGGTTTCGAAAAAGGGGATCTGATGCTGGCGCAGCATGTTACGCTTGGGGAAGCCGTCGCGTTGTTCGCCAGAGTCCAAGGCCAGCAGTTTGCGCCGACCAATGGCTACTGGGCGATCGATTATTTGAATTGGGCCGCCAATAAAGGCGCCATTACAAAAGCCGAAACGGCTCAGGGCAGAACGTATCCTTCCTCCGACAAATTGGCCGGCATCGCCAAAGGGCTCGGAATCGATTTGAAGCTGGATTCCGCGACGCAGGTGACCCGCGGCGACTTTATCAATGCACTCGGTGAAGCCGTGACGGAGCATATCACGATCGCGCATACGAATGATGTGCACGGGCATATCCAAGACAACTCGAAGGACAAAGAATTCGGTTATGCCAAAATCGCTACGCTCGTCAAGCAGTGGCGCGAAGAGAACAAAAATTTCCTTCTGATGGACGCGGGCGACACGTTCCAAGGAACGATCTACGCCAACCAGTTCAAAGGGGAGTCGATCGTCCCGATCCTGAACAAACTCGGTTATGAAGCCATGACCGCGGGGAACCACGAATTCGATTTCGGCTATGAGCAGCTGCTTAAATTGCGCGATCAGCTCGATTTCCCGATGGTTAACGCAAACGTATACAAAGCGGACGGCTCGAACCTGCTCATTCCTACATACACGGCCGAAGTGGGCGGCCAAAAAATCGCTTTCATCGGGTTCGTGACGGAAGAAACGCCGATCGTGACCCATCCGAACAACGTTATCGGTTTGACCTTCAAAGATCCGGTCGAAATCGCGAAAAAGCTGGTGCCGGAAATGAAGGCGAAGGCGGATCATGTGGTGATCGTATCGCATATCGGCGTGGAAAAAGACCGCGAAATCGCGAAAAACGTATCGGGCATCGACCTGATCATCGGCGGGCATTCCCATACGCCGCTCCGTACGCCTGAAAACGTAAACGGCACGTACATCGTGCAGGACTGGGAATACGGCAAATCGCTCGGGCGCGTGGACTTATACTACTATAATAAAGATTTGGTCGGTTTCAGCGGCGGTTTGGTCGAATATGACGAAAACGTCAAGGCCGATCCGGAAATCGAAAAACTGGTCCAGGACGTCGTCAAGAAGGTTGACGATGCCATGGGCGCTGTGGTCGGGAAAACCGAAGTCGATCTCCATGGCGAAAGAACCGAAGTGCGCGCCATCGAGACGAATCTCGGCAACTTCATCGCGGACGCCATTTTAGCAAAGACCAAAACGATCAAAGGCTACGAAGCCGATGTGGCTCTGGTGAACGGCGGCGGAATCCGCGCCAGCAAAACAGCCGGGGATCTGACGAAAAAGGATCTTTATGCAATACTTCCGTTCCCGAACACGCTGACGATCGTCAAAGCGACGGGTGCCGATATTAAAGCGGCGCTTGAGGTATCGGTCAAAGGCGTGGAAAAGAAAGACGACCTCCCGGGTTCCTTCCTGCAAATCGGCGGCATGTCCTACGTCTACGACGTGACGAAGCCGGTAGGGGAGCGCGTTCAGGAAGTAAAAATCGGCGGCCAGCCGCTTGATCCGAACAAAACGTACACCGTGGCGACAAACGACTTCATTACGTCGGGCGGTGACGGATATTCGATGCTGAAAAAAGATGAAGTGCTGAATACCGGTTACACGTTCTATGACGTCGTGGAAGAGTATTTGGAAAAAGTCAAAGTGATCAGCCCGAAAACGGAAAACCGCATCGTCGAGAAAAAATAAAATGGATCGTCAAAAGGAACCGGCTTGCCGGTTCCTTTTTGGTTTCATGATCTTAATCTCTTAAAAAGAAGGCGATTGCTCCAATGCATATAAACATGATTCCGCTAACGATGCCGATCGAACCATTTGAGCGTATTTCTTGTCGGTCGGCATCATGCTTCGGGCGGCGGTTCAATATTTTAAGCAGTTTGGAATTTGGGTTTTTATAATCGTATAAGCCGAAAACAATCATGATAACGCCTAATAATATCATAACCATCGGATCATCTCCCTTGCTGATGGAAATCAACAAACACTATAATACCTTTATATGGTTGTAAGTGCAATTCGTGTAATTCCTGTTACAATTATAACAAAATTCATTGGACGATAAATCGTTGAAAACAAAAAAAGCGGGCCATATTCGGCCCGCTTTATATCATATAGAATAAAAGCAATGCGCATTAAACTATTTGTATAACTATTGGAAATAGCGACAGCCTATCACTTTTTAATTATACTTGCCGAATTGTCCCTTACCGGTTTCTAGTTCATACATAAGATATAAAGTATTCTAAATCAAGGAGGAGTGTAGGATGAGCGAAGTCGGTGGAGTAGGTTACGGTGGTATTGGCAATAATATGGCAGCAATCTTGGTACTCTTCATTTTGCTGGTTATCATAACTAAATCGTTCTTCTACTAAGTAAATCATATCTTTAAGACCCTGTGATATATAACCATAGGGTCTTCATTATTTTGGCAGGTGCATTTCTGTCCCCGCTTTGTCCCCGATGCCATTTTAAAGTGCTATATTCCTGAAGATAAAATAAAAAAGCCCTTGATAATCAAGGACTTTTTGCTGATGATCTGCAGTGGGCTCGAACCACTGACCCCCACCCTGTCAAGATGATTAAGTGTTCGGTATCTTTCAGTAAAAGTCTGTTCAGGACAAGCCTTTGACGTGTTCGCACGAACATTTATTTGGTATCTAAAAGTAGCTTTCTGTAGCCCTTTTCGTATCAAAATTCGTATCACGTTCACCAGCAGGCCGAATCCGTTATGATTGTGAACCGTAAAATGATTTCCCGAACGTGTCTGCGACATCTTCCTGGATATCAGGTCTGATGTGTGCATACTTATCTATCATTCTTGTGTCAGACCAACCAAGGCGCTCCGCAATTGCCTGAGGTGTTTCACGGTTCTTAATCAAAAACGTAACATGGGTATGGCGAAGGTCGTGGAATCTGATCTTTTTTAAATGTTCTTCAGTCTCTTCTCCGTTAGCGCGACGCTCATCGATGTCATCATTTATTTTTTCGACTATTCGTTCAAATGATCGGTTGACGTTCCGTGGCGAAACAGGGCTGCCGAAACGAGTGCAGACAACAAGTCCATTATCCTCGAATACATCTGCATATTTCATTCGAGCTTCTTTTTGCTTAATTTGATGCTTTGCTAAAACATTCATCGTTTCCTGGTCCAATCGAATAGGTCTTTGACCAGATAATGTCTTTGCACCTACATCGAAACTTTTTCCATCATGATTGAGGATCTGTGTCACGCTTATGATTCGGTTTTTGAAATCAACATCCTTCCAGCGTAGTCCTAGAATTTCGCCTTGTCGCATTCCAGTGGTTAATGCAAGCAGGAATACGATATAAAGAGGATCGGAAGAAGCCGCTCGCAGGAATTGCTGAGATTCTTCGAGTGACCATACCTGCATTTCCTTTTTCTGAGCTTTTGGTCTTTTAATAAACTCAACCGGATCCTCTGAGATAAGCTTCTCGATTCGGGCTTGTTTAAACGAGTCTTTTATAAGTGTATGGCATTTTTGAATATTCTCGTCTGACAAATTACCCGTCTCAAACAAGTCATTATAGATATCTAGGATGTCACGTGCAGTAATGCTGCCGATTTCCTTCTTGCCTAAACCAACAAGTTTCCCCTTGCTGTTCTTCCTCATCGGTAAAATATGCTTTTTCATCAGAGTGGCGTAATTTTCCCATGTTCGCTGTTTAATCGATCGTTTCTTATCTTCAAGGAAATCTTCAACAAAATCCTCGTACAGCCGCTTCGAAACCTTAACAAAGGTCCCTTTGTTAACTTGATTCTCCACCTCGGCCATTGCGGCTTTGACTTCTTTTTGGGTTTTAAATCCTCTACGCAGAATTTGTTTGTACTTCCCGTTTTCCTTGTAATTAACTTTGAAATAATACGTATCAGTCTTATCGTCGTGGTACCAAGGCAAATCAATCACTTCCCTTCGTATGTTGGATAATGTCATTCGGTTGTACTCCGAAATATGAACAGAGGCGTTCGATTACGTCCAACGATACATTCTCGCCCTTTTCAAATTTTGCGAGGGTAGAAGGACCGACGCCTATTGCTTCTCGGAGATCGGTTTTCTTCATGTTATTGTCGATGAGAAGCTTAAATAATGGTTTGTAATTAAATGGCATATTCATTTCCCTTTCAGTATATTATGTATAGAATCTAATCCATTAAATACAGAAAGTCAAATATTTAGTTTGACTGTCGATATCGCTAATGATATATTATGTACAGGAAACGAAACATTTTGGAATTCCAAATCTATTTTCAGGAGGGGGAACGTTTATGAAAAAAGAATGGGTAACCGTCAAAGAACATCGGGGACACAAAATACAAATTCTCAACGGTGCTGGAGCAGGTGAGTGTATGGATTATAAAATAGTTCCTGATATTCGTAGCAGTCCAGAATGCACATACCCAACGATCAGAGCAGCAATTGAGGCAATTGACGAAGACGAGTACGCGGGTTATAGGAACGCCAAGCGTGCTGTTATTGATAAACATTGTTCGTTTATCGAAGAAATGTTGGGATTTTATAAAGTCGATGAAGCCATCCTTATTGACACCATAAAGCGTTGCATGAATTGGACTTATGAAGATGCTTATCGTGACGGGGTGAATTTTGTTCTTAATTTTCGTGAACGCAAGGAAAGGGAAGAACTGATATAAAACAAGGAAAAAAATATCGGCTTCAAAGAAACTTTTGCGGAAATATTGTGAAAAAAATGCGGAAACATTGTGTGTTATTGGACTTTCTATGCTGTATATTTGTATCATGGAAAATCGAATGAAGGACACCACAGGGGCGTGAACGCCCTGCCTACCAGGTCGGCAATGGAGCCGAACTCTTTTATTTGAGTGGTGAAAGCTCCCGCTTCGGTTTTCCATCAAGTCGAATAGGTTATTTGCTTCCTCCGATCAATATGTAGTTGCAAAACACTGTCGGAGGTGAGGCGCGGGCGGGTCGGGATGATCCGCCTTTTCTTTTGGTGACCGCACACTGGGTTTTCCCGGGGTGCTTCACATATATACCCTGTGCGGCTGTTTGATGGTGCGTTATACGTACTGTAGGCTCGCATGGGGCAACCATCCCGTAAGCCCCGGCAGTACGCTTGGCCATCTGCTGTCGGGCAGGGATAAATATTTTATGCATAAATTTGAGGAGGTGCCCGCAACCAGATGATCAGAAACCAATCGATATACGTCGGCCCATCGCTGCCGAAATCCGGCCTGATACTCGGGCAGGGTGGTATTACACGATCACTACTCAAAATGCTACGTTGGGCAGACTCAGAAACACAAACCAACGCGGTTGGGGATTGAGCAAAAGTGGCTGATGAGGTTGTATCGCTGTGGCAACTCATCGAGTGATAAAGACTGGCCGGCACCCGCCGCCATTTACCCGGATCGTAAACGAAGCGCTGCAGGACGCACGCCTCAGCTTTAAGACCCGCGGCCTGCTCGCCTACATGCTGACCAAGCCGGACCATTTCCGCTTTTACCTGGACGAGCTAATGAAGCACACCACCGAGAAAAAGGACAGCATCCGCAGCGGCATGAAGGAGCTCGAGCAGTTTGGTTATGTCCATCGTTACGCGGTCAAAAATGAGCGCGGGAAAATCATGTCTTGGGAACTCGATATTTACGAAAGCCCGTCATTACGTCCAGAATCGGGTTTTCCAGTTGTGGAAAATCCAACGCTAGTAACTAATGATAATATACTAACGAATGATAAAAGATTTAATAAATACATCGATTTTAAAACCATACAAAATCACTTCTTTCAAACCTATCTGAAACACTTTGCTTTGAAGAAGAACAAACAGCACATGAGAATAACACAAGAGCAATATCAAAGCATAAGCGAACGGATAGAGGAACTGCAGTCCTTTGGAGTTACAGCGGACGAATGGGAGGCAGAGGTAAGGGATCATTTCGAGAATCTGCCAAAGAGCAACAATGGGAATATCATCGCGTTCCTGCATACCGCACCAAGGCGGTTTGATGTGGGATAAACCAAGGTTATTGCGAGGAACCCTGTGGAGAGTGGTGAAAGATGAAGCTGATCCGATGGCTGATCAGGAAAACGAATAATGCAGCAAAGCCGGCACCACGTAATCGGAAGGAGAGACGACATGGACGACAAGATTAAGATTGACGCTGATCCCGCGAAACGCATCGCAGCTGCCGCTAAGGATTTGTACAATGCATTCGTTGATGAGTTTGGTGATAGCGGCGTGGCAGTAGATATGACGATTGCAGCAATGCCGTCTATCTGTGCAGAAGTTCACCGTTCGTTGAGGCCGCGCATTGTCTTTAGAGATACTGCGGAGTCACTCGAAGAGTCTTGGAAGATCGATGATGATTACGTACCGACCAGCCGAGGGACGAAGAAGTCCATTGCAGACTATGTTAATGATATATTCAAGGGCACGTCGTCAGACCGACGGAAATGGCTCTTGTAGGCGTTCTGATGTGGAGATGAACAAAGAGACGGGACTAGGGCAAAAACGGCTGAGAGGGGCCGAATTTTCGGCGACGGGTCCTTCTGGCGGTCGAGGTTGGGTGCGGGTGCGGACGACCCCGATTTTCCGCTAGATTTAGTTTTCAAAAATTGCTTTCGCTTTCGCTTGGCAAGTGGCCGATCGAGGGCCTTTTTATTTTTCACTTCGAATTATGTCTGAAATTTTCAAAATAGCATTTTTTCGCAGAAAAACGAAAGTGAGGTGGGGAAATTGGCTAAATCTAAAACGAAAGCGGAAAATCTGCCAGACAAAGAGGTAATCACGTCCGAATTGGCCGCGATTGTGGGGAAAACTCCCCAATGGATACGCCAATTGACCCGGGATGGCGTCTTAAAACAGGTGGGTAGAGGAAAATACCTGCTCGGAGAAGCCGTTCGAGCCTACTGCGAGCACGTTTCAGGCGGCAAAGAGGACGATAAGAAGCCCCGATTTATCGATGAAAAGACGGAACATGAGCGCATCAAGAAGGAAAAAGCGGCCCTTGAACTGGCTGAAATGCAAGGGGAATTACACCGTTCTGCAGATGTCGAGGCGGTCATGAACGACATGTTGGGGGCATTTCGGCAGCGTATCCGGGCGATTCCAATGCGTTTGGCACCGGAATTGATCGGACAAAACGAATTAAACGTTGTTAAGGGCCGATTGTCTGCGGCGCTGGATGAAGCTCTTGCTGAATTAGCTGATTATGACCCGGAGTTGTTCCGGCAAGAACGGGCAAGGAATGATTCTGATGGCGGTTCCTAATTACTTAAAGACCGAAGCCCTCTTTCGTAAGATCGCGAGGGTCGTTGCTCCTCCCCCAAGCCTCACGGTTTCAGAGTGGGCTGACCTTTATCGCCGGCTCTCCTCTGAAGCTTCGGCAGAACCGGGACAATGGCGAACCGAGCGGGCGCCTTATCAACGGGAAATCATGGACGCATTGAATGATGATGAGACCGAAACGATCGTTGTCATGTCTTCGGCCCAGGTCGGCAAGACAGAGATCATCCTGAACATCATCGGTTACTTCATTCATCAAGATCCATCGCCGATCATGTTGGTCCAACCAACGCTCGAATTGGCTCAGGCCTTCTCGAAGGACAGGCTTTCACCGATGGTGCGAGACAGTCCAGAATTGAAAAAGCGAATGGCGGGGGCGAAGAGTCGGGACAGCGGAAACACAATGCTGCACAAGACATTCCCCGGCGGGCACATTACGATGGCTGGCGCTAACTCGCCGGCCTCTTTGGCGTCCCGGCCTATCCGGGTCGTGCTTCTTGACGAGGTAGACCGTTATCCAGTCTCTGCTGGCACCGAAGGTGACCCAGTAACGTTGGTATCCAAGCGGGCGACAACCTTCCACAACCGGAAGCGGGTACTTGTCAGTACGCCGACAATCAAAGGTGCCTCCCGGATCGAGACAGCCTATGAGGCAAGCAGCATGGAACAGTGGTGTTTGCCTTGCCCTAGCTGCGGAGATCATCAGCCGCTGGTCTGGGCACAAATTCGCTTTGAAGATGCGTCGATGGCATGCAAATATTGCGGCGCTCTTCATTCGGAAATAGAGTGGAAGGCTGGCTCGGGCAAGTGGGTTGCCCGGAAGAAAAACCGCAAGGTTCGCGGATTCCACTTGAATGAGCTTGCGAGCCCGTGGAAACGCTGGGAAACCATCATCGAAGAGTTCCGAGAGGCCAAGCACAACGGGACCGAAACGCTTAAAGCCTGGGTCAATACTTCCCTGGGTGAAACATGGGAAGAAAAGGGCGAGCAGTTGGACGATGAAGTCCTGTACAAACGCCGGGAACCGTACAATGCGGATGTGCCGGATGGTGTGAAGATCCTGACGGCAGCCGTCGATACCCAGGACGATCGTTTTGAGGTTGAGGTTCAGGGCTGGGGAGTCGGCCATGAGAATTGGCGTATTCAATACCATGTGATCCGCGGCGACTTGAAGCAGCCCCAGGTGTGGGCCGACCTAGACGAGTTCTTAAAACGAACGTGGGAGGATGCCGACGGAAGAAAATTTCCGATCGCGCTGACTTGTATGGACTCCGGCGGCCACTTCACAAACGAGGTGTATCGCTTTTGTAAGGAGCGGGCAGCACGTAGAGTGTTTGCCATCAAAGGGGAAGGCACCGGTGATGGAACCCGGCAGCCGCTCATTATCGGGACATCAACGAATAATCGCTACAAGGCAACGGTCATCCGCCTCGGCGTCGATGAAGGGAAAACTAAAGTCATGAGCGCCTTGAAAACGCCGATGGTGGACGAAAACGGGCTTAAAATGCGGGGTTATGTCCATTTCCCACTTTCCACGCAGGAGCGAAACCGCGGATATGAGCGGCAATATTTTGAGGGCCTGACGGCCGAGGCGCTGCATACCCGCATGAAAATGGGGGTACCTTACCAAGTTTGGGTAAAGGTCCGGCAACGAAACGAGCCGCTTGACCTTGCGGTGTACAACCGCGCTGCGATAGAAATTCTGCAGCCGGATTTGGACAATATGAATCCATTCTGCAATGCTGGATCAATCGCTCCAGTAGGGGCAGGAGCTCCCCAAGCCGCCTCGCAGCAGCGGCGGTCTGGCGTGGTGAGTAAAGGAATTCAGATTTAATGGGGGAGGTGCTGAGGTTGACCAGACTCGAATCCTTAAGGACGAGGTTGTCGGAGTATATTGCATGCGAGTCAGCGATTTTAAGCGGGGCGCAGTCCTACTCGATCGCCGGCAGAAACTTAACAAGAGCCAATTTGGCCGAAATATCCGACATGATCAGGTATCTTGAAAAAGAAATAGCAGCAGAAGAGGGAATGTCCCGTGGAAATGGCCGAAACCGCGTAATCGGCGTTATTCCTCGGGATTTTTAATTTCCTGTAAATGAGAGGGGGTGATCCACATCAATTTCACGGATCGTTTGGTTTCTTTTTTCAACCCAGTGGCAGGTATGAAACGAACTGCAGCACGCCAGGTCACTCGTGTCATAAATGGTTATGAGCAGGGCGGGGCAAGTCATCAAAAAAAGAGCATGCGTGGCTGGATAACATCAGCCAAAAACCCGAAGGATGACATTGAACCGAACCTTGATACTCTGCGCAGCCGATCCAGGGACCTGTACATGAATGGACCGCTGGGGGCTGCCGCGCTTAAGACGACAAGGACAAATGTTATCGGCTCAGGATTACGGTTAAAGGCAAGGATTAACGCTGAATTGCTGGGGATGACGACAGAAGAGGCTGATGCATGGTGCGGTCACGTTGAAGAGGAATTCAATCTTTGGGCCGAATCGAAACACTCAGATGCGATCAGGATGAACGATTTTTACGATCAGCAGGGCATTGCGTTCCTTGGGATGCTGATGAATGGCGATTCTTTCACCATTTTCAAGCAGGGAAAACGCACTCCTTGGATGCCATACGCTCTCCGGATACATTTGATCGAGGCGGACAGGGTCAGCACGCCACAAGGGAATGGAGTGCTCGGTGATTCGATAGAGGGCAAGGCAACGAATGGGAACCGAATTTACTCCGGTGTTGAAATTGACGATGACGGTGCTTTGGTTGCCTATCACATCGCAAATTCGTACCCAACGGATTACAGCAGCGGGCAACTCCGGGAGTGGACGAGAATCGAAGCCTACGGAAAAGTCACAGGAAGGCCAAACATAATCCACCTGATGGATACTGAGCGAGCGGAGCAGCGCCGAGGTGTTCCGATGTTGGCGCCAGTTATCGAGACTCTGAAGCAAATCACACGGTATACGGAGGCAGAGCTGATGGCCGCGGTAATTTCGGCCATGTTCACTGTATTCATCAAAACAGCGGGGCCGACCTCGGAAAACCCATTGGGTCCAATGATCCCGGTGGAACAACAACTTCCAGTAACCGACCCGAACAGCTACGAGATGGGGCCGGGAGCCATTAACGTTCTGGGGCCAGATGAGGAAATTCAGATCGCTGATCCGAAGCGTCCTAATTCTACGTTCGACCCGTTCGTCCGCTCGCTGTGCCTTTATATTGGGGCTGCGCTGGAAATCCCGTATGAGTTGCTGCTTAAAAACTTTCAATCGTCTTATTCGGCATCCCGGGCGGCGTTGCTCGAAGCTTGGAAGATGTTCCGTATGCGCCGACAATGGACGGCCAAAGAATTCTGCCAGCCGATTTATGAGGAATGGCTAGCTGAAGCGGTTGCGCTCGGCCGCGTTCGCGCGCCCGGGTTTTTTGGCGACCCCAAAATCCGAAAAGCATGGTGTCAAGCGGAGTGGAACGGACCGGCTCCTGGTCAACTCGATCCGGTCAAAGAAGTCGAAGCGGCAGAACGCAGAATTGCTCTCGGTTTAAGTACGCGCGAGCGCGAAGCGATCGAGACAAATGGCAGCGACTTCTGGACAAACATCCAACAGCAGCAAATCGAGATTGCGTCGATGAGATCGGCAGTACTTAATCCTGAAATTTCAAAGCAGACAACTTCTACAAGTCCCGGAAAGGAGGTGAACAAAGACGATGAGTAGATTTTGGAGTTTTAAGAACCTTTCTGATGATGAAGTCGAACTCCGAATATCGGGCGAGATCATTGATGATGATGATGCATGGTTATACGAGTGGTTCGGAATCTCTGCGGTCTCCCCGAACGACTTCAGATCAGAACTCTTGGCTCACAAAGGAAAGAACATCACGGTTTGGATTGATAGCTGGGGTGGAGATGTCTTTGCGGCCATGGGTATGTACAACGCTCTAAAAGAGCATAAGGGGCGCGTGGTAGCCAAGATCGACGGTAAGGCTGTATCAGCCGGATCAATTATCCCGATGGCAGCTAATGAAATCTTGATCAGCCCTGGCGGTATTATGATGGCACATAACCCTTGGACACGTGCACAGGGAGAGTACAAGGACATGATCAAGGCTGCCGAAGTGCTAAACGAGGTTAAAGAAGCTATCTTGAATGTTTACCAGCTCAGAACCAAGCTGAGCCGTGAAAAGCTGTCCCAAATGATGGATGAAACCACTTGGATGAGCGCTCAGAAGGCTGTTAATGATGGGTTTGCTGACAGAATTATGTACCAGGAGGAAGGGGAGGCCCCTATTCAAAATGCCTTTTCATTCAGCATGTTAGCCATCCAAAACAGCACAGATACAGTAATGCGCCGCTTCTTTGAGCAATGGCAAAAGGTTAATCGGCGAGACGGCAGCGACGAACCAGCACCACAGAACAAAAAAACAAAGGAGAGTGAGGACGAGGTGTCTATTACGAATGTCGAAGAATTGAAAAATCAATATCCGCAACTATGCAATCAACTCATTGAACAGGCGGTCAAGGATGCGGTGGAGGCCGAGCGTAACCGGATCAAGGAAATCGAAGATATTGCCAACACTGTTTCTCAGGAACTGGTCAATAAAGCCAAATTTGAGGAACCCATGAATGTTGAAAAGCTGGCGTTCTTGGCGCTGAAACAGGATGCTGGCAGGGGCGAAACGTTCTTGAACGCTCGTCAGAACGAATTGCAAAATAACAGCTCCGTGGAATCGCAGGACACTCAACCAGAAGGTGACAAGAATCTGGAAAAAGCATCCCAAATTGATGCCATCGCAAGTGCGATGAATGCCATCAGAGGCGGAATGGAGGCGAAGAACTAATGGCAAACCTTTGGAACGACAATATCGGATCAACTACGCCTGATAACCTGTTTTATGACACGAAACACCCGACGGACATTAAGGCGGTCACGCTTAAAGCCGGGCAAGGTGTGCTTGAGCGTGGAACTGTTCTCGGAGTTGTTTCGGCAGATGGTCTGGCAGTCCCGGTTGACAGCAGCAAAACCGATGGTAGCGAGCTGGCGGATTCGATCCTGACCGATACGATCGACACGGGAGCTGCCGGTGCAACCGACAACGTTGTAACCACGGCGTACCAAACGGGCTCGTTCAACCGTAAGGCTCTCAAATTTGGGGGCTCTGATACCGCGGACAAGCACGAAACACGATTGCGGATGCTGGGCATCTTCCTCAAAGATGACCAAGCATACGATAAATAAGGGGGAACTATTGACATGGCAATGAATTTGGAACTCTACAAAACAACTACAATGCTGGCGGCTATCGAAAAGACGATGCCTCTTCGTAAATTCTTCACGAAAACTTTTTTTCCGGGCGTGACCACGTTCGTTACCGAAAAAGTCATTTTTGACTACAAGAAAGGGAAACGTCCCATGGCTCCGTTCGTGGCGCCTCGCGTTGGCGGTATTACGGTTTCCCGTGACGGATATCAAACGAAGGAGTATACAGCACCCAAAATCGCTCCACAGCGCATTTTGACGGTGGATGATCTTATGACCCGGGGGATGGGCGAGAATGTATTCAGCCAGCGCACACCGGCACAACGTCAGGCCGAACTCCTCGCGAAAGATCTTTCTCAACTTGAAGACATGACTGCTCGTAGAATTGAGTGGATGGCACGCGAACTCTTCCTTGGAAAACCGATCATTGTCAAAGGTTATATCGACAAACTTGATTCTGAATATGTTGAAGACCAAATTAACTTCGGGTTTGACAATAAAGTAACTCTCGCGGGAGCAGATAAGTGGAGTGATCCGGGATCGGAAGGTAAGAAGCTTGAAAACCTTAAGAAATGGCGAATGGAAGTTATCAAAAAATCTGGTACCGCCCCGACCATGGTGATTTTTGGGCAAAATGCTTGGGAGAGCTTCCGAAAAGATCCGGAAATTATGAAGCTCGTTGATCAACAAAACGCCACCCTTGCACTCATGAATCCAAGCGTTGTTGATATTGCGTTGACATACTGCGGAAAGCTGCCAGGACTGGGGCTGGAACTGTACACCTATGACGATTGGTTTATCGATGATGACGGCGTTGAACAGCCGTATATCCCGGAAAATGCCGTCATTCTGTGCCGCCCTAATCTAGGCAGCTTTTCATATGGGGCTGTGACGCAAATGGAAGCGGACGGCCAGTTCCATACCTACGAAGGCACTCGTGTTCCAAAGTCTTGGTCTGATCAAAACAGCGATGCACGTATGATTCGTTTGAGCTCCCGTCCGATTCCGATTCCTGAAGATGTAGACGGCTGGTTCGTCGCTGAAGTGCAATAAGGAGGGCCATCATGAGCGTAAAGGTGAAGAAAAACAAGGTGCAAGCTGATGGTCGCGAATATCAAGTAGGAGAAATTATCACTGATCTTGATGAAAAAGAAGAGCAACGTTTGATTACTCTCGGCGTCTGCGAAGCGGCGCCGTCGCTCGCCGAGCCGAAACAGGAGCCTGCCGGCACATCGACGGAGACGGATAACGATGCCCTTAACCTCCCGCTGAAAGGGTTGGTCCTTACGGTGGAGCAATTTGCCGAACTGAAAGCTGATGAGCAAAAAGTCCATCTCAAATCTCTCGAGATCGATCCAGCAGGCAAGGAAGAAGATCGGGTCGCTCAGTATGATGAATGGTACACCAGCCAAGTAACGGATGGTGGTTCGGATGCGCAGCTTTAAGGAGCAGCTTGTTCACGATGTTCAGTCGGTATTTATGAACATCGATGAATTCGCCGAAGTCCATACCGTTACAACCTTCACTGATGAAACCCGGAAGGCTGGTCAGCTGGACCGTAAACTGCCCATGATCGTGGAGAAATTCACTTTGGACGGCAGGCCAATTCAGAGCGCAGACGGCGTCTCCGCGCATAACGCAATCGTTCATATCGATCCTAAAATTCTGGCCTATACCCCCAGGGTTGACCAGAATTTTTATTTGGATTTCTTACGGTATACCGTCAAAGGTGTATCGAATGACACTGGCGTTTTGAAGATCGTCCTGCAGGCGAATGGTGTGCGGCCATGAGTGATTTCTTCCAGATAAAGGACAATTTCCAGCAGGTTAACCGGGCACTTAAGCAGACGGACAAGGCGCTCTATCGGGCGTTCTTGTCCAGCTTAAACCGCGCCACGCAGCGGGCAAAGACGGAAGCTGGACGGAAGACGCGTGAGCGTTATGTGGTGAAACAGGGAGACGTTGTCGAGACCATTAGGGTGCGAAAGGCAGCGGGGAAAAACCTGCAGGCTACTTTGACCTCCCAGGGCTATTCCATTCCTCTGATCCGCTTTTCGGTTGCACCTAAGCGCCGTTTGAAGCGGCCGCCGAAGGCAGTGAAGGCAGCCGTATTCCGCGGCGGAGCAAAAAAGCCGATTCCCGGAGCGTTTGTGACGACTACTGGCAGCCATACTGGCGTATTCGAGCGCGTGGGTAAGAAGCGATTGCCGATCAGGGAGCTTCGAGGGCCAGCGGTGCCGTCTATGGTCGGAAGCGAAGAGGTGCGCGAGCACGTCCAGCAGGTATATGCCGATGAAATGATGAAGCGGCTGCCGCATGAACTTGATCGAACGTTAGGGAGGCTGAAAGCGTGACGCCTATCATGATGATGCAAAAGCTGCAAGGGTATTTGCAGGAGATCACCAAGGAAATGTTTTTTGGTCCGCTGCGGCTCCGGCCAAACATTTATTTGGTCGATCTCCCGGCGCGGGCAACACCGGATTACGACCCAGATCAGCAGGAAACGGACATTCTCCCGGTACAAACAACCCTTCCGGACGAGAGGGACGAGCGGTGGCCGTATATCATTATTATTTTTAACAGCGCAGAGGACACGGAGGACGGGTATCGGACGGCGAATATCGACCTATCATTTGGATGCGAAGGATCGGGGCCTGATGGATACATGGACGTGCTGCATCTCATGGAATACGTCCGGGCCTCCTTATTACGAGAAACTTACGAAGGATGGTCTTTTCGTTTAACCCGTCCCCTAACGATGGGGTTTTACGAAGAACAGCCCGATCCATATTGGATTGGCTACGTGTCCACTACATGGGAAGTTCCATCAATCGAACAGGAGGTATGGAAGAATGGCTTCTAAAAGAGAACAAGCAAACGAGCAGGAACAGCCTGCCAAGCAAGAAAAACAAGCGGCACCAGCCCCGGTTGAGCAACTGATTTACATCGGCCAGACGATCCACCAAGACGGCATCGGACTCCGAACAAATCAGACGTTTATCGGCGGGTATCCGGCATTTTTACAGCCGCTTTATGAGAAATACCCGCAAATCAAGGCGCTATTCGTGCCGGTGGAAAATCTGCGGGAAGCTCAAAAACAAATCCAGCAGACGGGCACGGCCCTGAACACGGCCGCCCTGTCGCTGAAAGGAGTGCAATAATACATGGCGGAATTTCACGGCGTAAAAGCCACAGAAACATTCAGCCCCAAGGCAGCGGTGGTGCAAACCAACACGCTGCCTTTTTATATCGGCACAGCTCCGATCAACCAGGTGGCCGATCCGGCGGGCGCGGTTAACAAGGTGATTCTGGCGACAAGTTTCGAGGATTTCAAGACAAAGCTTGGGTTTTCGTGGGACTGGAAATCGTTCACACTCTGCGAAGCAGCACATGCTCATTTCGTTGTTAACGAGCAATCTCCAGTGGTGTTTGTGAACGTCCTCGGTGTTACCGATACGGAAACAACTGCTCCGGCCGCCGCCACCTTTGTTGATGGTATCCATACGATCGACAAGGATGGTGTCCTGAAAGACACGGTCACGGTCGGGGATGGAACGACCAATTACCAGGTTGGCAATGATTACACCCTCACATTTAACGAGTCCGGCAAGATTGTTATTGCTATTGTCAGCGGTGGTAGCATCCCGGCGGGTACAACCTCATTGCAGGTGGGTTACAAAGCCCTGAAACCGTCCGCCGTTAATGCATCGCGTATCATCGGCGGCACCGACGCGCAGACGGGGGAGCGTACTGGATTGGAACTGATCGAGGACGTTTTCCTGGAAACAGCTTTTGTTCCAAATCTGATCTTGGCGCCAGGTTGGTCGCACGATCCGGTGGTTGGCGCCGTTATGGATGCAAAGAGCAAAAATATCAACGGCCTGTTCGAAGCTCATGCGGTAACGGATCTCGACGCCAGTGTGAAATATATGGATGTTCCCCAATGGAAGAAGGATAACGGATACACCGATTATCTGCAGACGAATACGTACCCAATGGCGACGTACAAGGGCCGTGTTTACCATATGTCGACGTTGGTCGCTGCGACCATGGTGGCCACCGACCAATCAAACAACGGCGTGCCCGTACAGACTCCGTCCAATCAGCCGATTACGGTTGACGGCCTGGTCTATGCGGACGGAACGCCGGTCAGAATCCCATATGATCAGGCGAACATCTTGAATTCTAACGGCATCGTGACGGCGATCCGCTGGCAAGATGGTTTCCACGCATGGGGCAACCGGACAGGCGCATATCCGGAATTCACGGATGCGCAGCGGGCATTTATCCCGGTCCGCCGGATGTTCAGTTACATCAAAAATAACCTTGTTCTTCGCCACTGGCAGCAGGTCGATGATCCGCTTAATATCCGGCTTATCCAGTCGGTAGCTGACGGCGCCAACGTCTGGCTTAATGGTCTGGTAGGCGCAGGCTACTTGCTCGGCGGGCGGGTGGAATTTCTGGCTTCGGACAACCCAGCAGAGCAGATTGGCAACGGGAAAATGGTGTACCGGGTCTTCGTCACGCCGCCGTCCATGGCGCAGGAAATCGAATTTATCGTTACGTATGACGCATCTTATCTGGCTGCTTTGACGGCGGCTTAAGGAGGTTTATCAATATGGCTGGAAATATTCCGGTTAAGCTTGAGGGCATGGCCCTGTTTTTGGAAGGCAGTAACACGGATTTTGCGACGGGAGATATCACGCTTCCGTCCCTTACGCCAATGTCCGATACGATCTCGGGAGCGGGCATCCTGGGTGAGGTTGATCTTCCTTCTCCAGGCCACTACGGTTCCATGGAACTGGGAATTGCATGGCGTACTATCAACAGGGATGCATTTAACCTGGTTGGTTCGAAAATGAAGGGCCTTGAAATTCGTGGAGCGTTTAAAGAATTCGACAAATCGAAAACCGAGTTTGTCACGCGCTCCATCAAGATCGTGGTTCGCGGAGTCGGAAAGGGTGTCGATCTGGGGACCCTTTCTGTGAATGCTGCGACGGACACGACAACCACTATCGAGGTCATTTATATGAAAATTTTCATCGATGGGCAGGCTGTTTTTGAAATTGACAAATTCAATTTTGTAAGTCGAGTAAACGGTCAGGACGATCAAGCGGACGTCCGTAAAGCCCTTGGATTGGCTTAAGAGAGAGGAGAGCGAAGGTTATGAATGAAGCTAAAAAAGAGGATCTGCAGGTCGAACAAGGAGCCGGGACGGTAATCAAACTGTCCCGGCCTTTTATTTGGGAGGACACTGAATATACGGAGCTTCATCTGGATTTCGAAAAGCTGTCGGGGGATGACATCATTTCTCTCGAATCGGATTTCTTGGAAATGAACGGGCAGAGAAACTTCTTGCCGGCATTTAAAAGCGAACATCCGGCGTACCTGGCCGTGCTTGCCGCCAAGGTGCTTGGTGTCCATTTTAATTTCTTGAAAAAGCTGCCGGCTAAGGACTTTAACAAAGTGGTGGACGCGGCGCGAAATTTTTTGAAGGGTTGGGGTTGAGCGAAGCCCCCCCTGTAAAGCTCATGGAAATTTGCTTTATCATCTCTGAGGCCGGGGGTTCCCCGGTCGAATACATGTCCCGATCAATCCGGGAAATACGAATGTGGTTGAAGGCTCGACAAGGCTTTGCCGAATTCGTAAAAAGGCGCAAAGAGAAAGCTGACGCGAGGGAAGGGGGCTAGGC
This sequence comes from Paenibacillus sp. USDA918EY, assembly GCF_009870825.1. Classification (GTDB taxonomy): domain Bacteria; phylum Bacillota; class Bacilli; order Paenibacillales; family Paenibacillaceae; genus Paenibacillus_AQ; species Paenibacillus_AQ albilobatus. The sequence goes on from NZ_WTWY01000017.1 coordinate 104,825, forward strand.
CATGGCAAAAAAATATGAAATGTCGTTCGAGCTTAATGGCGATATAGACCACCGACTCTTAAGGACGTTCGACACGCTCTCCCATGAGGTAACGGAGCTCAAGACGGATTTTAACAGCCTCCGGCGCACGCGGGGGTTGGATAAAGTAACGGCTGACGCAGAGGAAGCGTCTGGAGCATTCAGGGAACTGCGCGAGCAGGCGCAGGAGTTCCGGGAGGTCTTCGATCGCACGCTCCAATTTACCGGGGCCCATACCATCATTTCGACGGTGGGGGACATGTTTTCGAACATGATCAGTGAGGTCGGCGCCCTGGATGATTCTGTACACCAAATGGGCGCGGCGACCGGGGCTACCGCGCAGGAAATGGCGCAGTTCAAGGACATCATACAGGAAATATATAACGGCAATTACGGCGAAGGTTTCCGCGACATTGCTGACTCATTGGTAAATGTCAAACAGGTGACCGGACTGACCGGCGATGCTCTTGAGGAAGCCACCAAAAAAGCGATTATCCTGCGGGATACTTTCGGTTACGACATAAACGAATCTGTCCGGACTGTGGACGCCCTGATGCGAAACATGGGCCTTACCGCCGACCAGGCATTTAACCTGATCGCACAGGGTACGCAGCGCGGTCTGAATCGTTATGACGATTTTCTCGATACGATCAACGAATATTCCGTCCATTTCAAAGATGCCGGATACAACGCCGAGCAGATGTTTAGCATCCTCGAATCCGGAAGCAAGAGCGGGACCTGGAATTTGGACAAAATGGGGGACCTCCTCAAAGAGTTCAACATCCGGATCCGGAGCGGCGACGACAATATAAATGACACCATGGCCGCCTTGTTTGCTCCGGAAGGGATCGAGAATTTTATTGATGCGCTCAAAAAAGGCGGAGCCAAGGTCAAGGAATTCCAGGTACTCGCAAAGCGTGTCGGCAAAGATACGGCCAAGGAAATGATCAAGGACCTGAATGGTACAGCCAAAAAGTCTCAGAAAGCAGCCGAAGCTATCATGGAGACAATGAGTGATAGCGGAAGGATTTTCGAAGGGCTTGCCAACGGATCGATGCAGGCGAAAGATGCTCTGAACGAGATCATAGGGAAGCTGGATAAGATTGATGATATAAATTATCGAAACAAGCTATCCGTAGATTTGTTCGGCACGCAGTATGAGGACCTGAAAGGCGCTGCGGTCGATGCTCTTAAGGACGTCAACGGGGAATACGACAAAACGCTCGACACCATGCAGCAAATTGAGGGGGTCAAATACAGCAGCCTCACCAAGGATATCCAAAAGGTCGGCCGGGAGCTGATGACAAACGTCGTCATCCCGATCGGCGAAGATTTAATGCCCATGTTGCAGGATTTGAGCCATTGGGCGTCCGATAATAAGGATCTGGTCAAGACGCTGGCTCTCGGCGTTCCGGCTGCGATGCTCACAAAAAATGCGGTATCCATGTCCAAGGACTTTGCAAAGGTCGGGAAATCGTTCTTTGACACGACCAATGGGGTCAGTAAATTCGGTCGGGCGCTCACGTTTTTGACGAATCCTGTGGGGATCGCCGTCGGCGCTCTCGGATTGATCACGACCGGGGTCATTGCATACAAGAAGCACCAGGAAGAGGCACGGCAGGCGCTTATCCATATGGGTGATACCCTGCAGAAGTCATTCGATGACTATTCTTCGATAGACCATACAACCAAGCGGACGCAGAACCTGATCAGGGAATATGATCGATTGACGGCGAAAATTAAGGACATAAAAACGCCTGCAAATGAATTGACCGAGGCTCGTCGGAAGCTGGCCGCAGTCGAAAAAGAATTGATCGAGCTTAATCCTGAAATCCTGCATGCAGAAGATGCGAAAAATTCAACATTTCGTGATCAACTTAACGCTCTGGATAAGCTTAATCAAACCAAGCGGGAAATGATGCAGCGGGATATAGAAGCAGACATCCTGAACAAAGAGTCTCAGCTTCCGAGTCTGGTGAGCGAGTACAAAGAGCTTCAGGAAAGCGTCGACGAGTACAACAAGAAATACCTGGAGGCGCTGAATAATTACCAGAAATACAATGATTATGTGAAACGTCAGCGCGAAATTATCAGCTCGACCCAAATGAACAGCCCGGAACAGGTCCAGCAATTGAACAAATTGGCTGATGAAATTCGTGAACAAACCGGTAATGATTACCGCATGAACTGGGCGAATCTGATTGTTGATATGCAAAACTTTAGTAAAGAGTATGAAAAAATAAATGGTCGGTACAACAGTGCTCAGGCTGACATACTCGAAGCTGAGAAAACATATCAGGATCTTTATAATGCCCAGGTAAAACTGATCGAAATGCAGGACCTTGGCGGCCAGACGATCCAGAACCAAGCGGCACAATATTCGAAGCTGACCGCGGACGAAAAGCAACGCTTTGACCAGGCAATAGCAGAGATTCAGAAACTCAACAACGAGATGGACGACTTGCCCCTTTCGAAAAAGATCGACCTTAACGTCATATGGAGACAGGCCGGATTTGACGCGGTACAAGCCGCGCAGAAGTCCCTGACAGGTAAGGCAAACGTAGGCATAAAGGTTCCGGGGGCGCAGATTTCCGCATTCGCGGAAGGGGGACGTGTCACGAGCCCGACGCTGGCAATGATCGGGGAGGCCGGGGACGAAGAATTCGTGATCCCGGTAAATAATTCGCCCCGTTCTCGCGGGCTGTACGCGGCTGCTGGAGAGGCACTGGGTTTGAGCCCCGGTGGAAGCTTCGCTCCCGTCTATAACCCGCAGATTATCATCCAAGGAAACGCAGATGAAAAGGTAGTCCGATCAGTATTGAATGACGATCAGAAAAGATGGGAACAAAACATGGCGGCCTGGCAGCGGCAGCAGCAAAGGAGGAGCCTAGTGTGAAAACTTATAGAACAATCCAAGGGGATACCTGGGATGGGATAGCCTATAGCATAGCGGGAACCGAGGAGTTTATGACACCCCTCATGCAGGCGAATCCCGATCATGCTGAGACCGTGATTTTTCCAACAGGCGTCATTTTGAACGTCCCGGAGATCGCCATCCAAACCGCTGATATCTTTCCTCCATGGAGACGGGAGGAAGACGTATGACCAGCCTTGTGCAAAACGGGCGTTACGCCTTCCTCTCTCTTTTTTTTAACGGGGTTAAGGTGGACGCTGATCTCGAACCGTATCTTATGAGCTTTACGTACAATGACGGATATTCCGGCCAGGCCGATGACATCACCATCCAGCTTGACGACAGGGAGGGCCGATGGATGAGGGGCTGGGTACCGGTCATCGGCGATGAGATCAAGGCGGGTATTGTGACATGGCACTGGGATAAGCCAGGCGAGAAGAAGAAGCTGCCTTGTGGCAAGTTTTACCTCAAGTCCTTTACGTATGCCGGCAAGCCAGACGTAGTGACCATGGAGGCCAGTGCGTTGCCAGTGGAGGGTAATTCCGCCAAGCAGGAAAAGCGCTCGAAGTCCTGGGAGAAGATCAAGCTTAAAACGGTGGCCGGGGAGATCGCCCGGCGGGCGAAGCTAAATCTTGTTTATGAATCGTCTTCGAATCCGACCTATGAACGGCTGGACCAAACGGAGCAGACGGATTTCGAGTTTTTGCTCGACATCGCCCAGCGGGAGGGTATCACGCTCAAGGTGAGCGGATCGAAGTTGGTCATGTTTGACGAGGAAGAGTTTGAGAAAAAGAAGCCGGTCATGATCATTGAGCTTGGGAAATCAAACGTGCTGAACTACTCGTTCGAAATGAACAGTGAGAGTGCTGCGTATGGCTCGTGCGAGGTCGTTTACACGGCGCCCAAGACGAAGACGTCCAAATCTAAGACGATCAAAGGGTCGTACAAGCTGCCGAAGGCGAGCGGCCTGCCTGTGCTTCGAATAAATGAGCAGGTCGACACCGTCGCCGAGGCGAACCGGCTTGCCAAGAACCGGCTGCGGGAGCAGAACAAAAAGGCTGGACTGGCTAAAATCACACTCGAAGGCAATACGAGCATCGCAGCAGGTCAGACGATCACCATCAAGGGATGGGGCTATTTTGACGGTAAATACATCATCGAAAATGCGACCCATAGCATCGACGCTACCGGGGCGTACACGACAGAAGTTCAAATTAGAAAGGTGCTGGGATGGTAATGGCAGCTAATTTACTTGCAGAGCTGGTCAAGATAGGGGAATGCTCAACCGTTGATTTTGAAACCGGGACGATTACCGCGACCTTTCCGGATCGGCAGGACAAGGTTAGCCGGGACATTCCTGTGCTATTTGCTGGCGGATTCGGGACGGGAAACGGGATGCCAAAGGAAGGCGACACCGTTTTATGCCTGATGCTCGGAAACGGCAAGAGCAACGGGGTTTGTCTGGGCGTCATTCCCGACGCCGTCCCGGGGACCGCCGACCAGCAAGGCGTTTATTTTGAGGACGGCAGCTACGTCTATTACGACCGGTCTCAGAAAAAGCTGATGGTCAAGGCGGCCAGCGGCGTGCAGATCGACGGCGATTTGACCGTGACCGGACGGGTAACTGCCGCAAATATCATATGAGGAGGAGGGCGCGGACATGGCGTTACCTGATGGAGTAGGCGTCCTGGGCGACATCGTATTTATCGTGACATCATACAAGGTCAGGACGTTTGAAAGTCTTACACGCACCTCGAATGATCGGTGGGCCAACAACGATATTATCCACAAGAAGCCGCGAAGTCAGTTCCTCGGCCCCGGGCTTGATACCTTTGACCTGACAGTCCGCGTGGATGCACGTCTTGGTCTGAATCCCCGGGCTGAGGTGGATAAACTGGTCAAATACAGCCGGGAGGGTAAGGTCATGAAATTTACAGTGGGCGGTAAAGGAATGGGCGTGGATCGAGTCAAGATTATAAGCCTGACCCAGAACTGGGAGCGGCTCGATAACCGCGGCAATTTGATCAGCGCAACCTATTCTCTCACGTTGGAGGAATACGTATGACGACGACGTACACGGTCACCGTGGATTCCCAGGAGGTCAGATTGGGCCTGACGGGCGTCGAATCGGTTAAGCAAAATATCCGCCTCATATGCACGACGATAATCGGCTCCTGCCCGTTGGATCGTGAACTGGGGGTTGATCCGGTGGCTATTGACCAGGCTCTGCCAGCTGCGGGCGCACTGCTGCAGGTAACCATTCAGTCGGCTATCGAGGAGTTTGAGCCTCGAGCGACGGTAACGGATATTTCGCTGGATTGGAAAGATGAAAAATTAATCCCCACAATCAAATTTGTGCTTACGGAGGAGGTGGGCGGATCATGAGCTATGTCGATTTGCCGGATATCCAATTTACGGACCAGCAGGTGCAGAGCATACTTGACGCGGCGCTCTCGTCAGTCGAAGCAAAGACGGGCCGGACGATGAACCGGGCTGATCCGGACCGGATTCTTTTGCTGGCTTTAGTGCGTGAAATCATTCAACTTCGGGTCCTGATCGACCAAGTCAAAAAAGGGGACCTACTGAAATACGCAAGAGGGGGAGCGCTCGATCATCTGGGCGCTCTTTATAATGTCTACCGTCTCCCAGCGGAGGCGGCGCATACGACCATTCGTTTTACGCTCTCGATGCCGCTGACATCTCCGCAGACCATCCCGGCAGGGACCCGGGTTGGCGTGCAGAATAGTGGCGGCACTATGTTCTTTGCGACGAAGGAGGCTGCCGTCTTTCCTGCTGGGAGCACGACCAAGGACATCCCTGCCGCTGCCAACGTGACAGGCGCGGCCGGAAACGGGTTTATCCCCGGGCAGATCAATACCATCATGGACCCTCTGCCGTATGTGCAAAGCGCCGTTAACGTGACGGAGAGCTCCGGGGGAGCGGACACTGAATCCGATGACGCATTACGAGCACGCATACGTTTGGCGCCGGAGAGTTTTAGCACGGCAGGCCCGCGGGAAGGATATATATATTGGGCCAAGACTGCTAGCCCGGCGATCATCGACGTGGCGGCTGTATCCCCGGCAGAGCGTGAGGTTTTAATTGTGCCGTTGCTGCAGGGCGGCGAGCTCCCGACGCAGGACATCATCGACCAGGTCAGCGACGCCTTAAATGATAGATCAATTCGGCCACTCACGGACCACGTAACCGTTCAGGCGCCCGATGTGGTGCCGTATGATATCACCCTGACCTACTACATTTCGTCGGCAAATGTGGCGTCGGAAACGGCGATCAAGGCGGCCGTAACCAAGGCTGTGGACGAATATAGGCTCTGGCAAAAGTCCAAGCTCGGCCGGGATATTAACCCATCGGAGCTTATTTGGCGTGTGATGTCGGCCGGGGCGCTCCGGGTAGACGTCGCAGCGCCGACTAACATCCCGGTTACCGAACTGCAGGTGGCCCAAGAGGGCGCCGTGAACGTCACATATGGAGGGTTGGCCGATGACTGATGTCAAAAACATGTCTCTACTCGATCTGCTGCCGACGAGCATCCGGTATGATCCGGGGGTGATAGCCATCGCCCAAGCGCTGGACGAACAAATTCGGGTGGCTGTTGACGAGATTTACAAGCTGCCGCTCTTTTCCCGGCTTGACGAGTTGAGCGACGAGGAGGCCGACGAGCTGGCATGGCAATTTCACGTCGATTTCTATGATCCGGCTCTGCCGCTCGAGCAGAAGCGTGAGCTGGTAAAGAACGCCTTTAAATTCCACCGGCGGAAGGGGACACCCGCAGCTGTTGAGGACCTGATCACGATCCTCTTTGGTGAGGGCAAGGTCGAGGAATGGTTTGAATACGGGGGCGTGCCGGGGCGATTCCGGGTACGCACAAGCGATCCGTCGGCTACAAATGAGAGGGCTCAAGAGTTTGTACAGGCCATCGACTCCGTAAAGCGTCTCTCAGCGTGGCTTGAGGCTGTAATCCTGGAGGAAACCATCGAGGCTCGCGACATGTACTTTGGCGGTATGTTGCACATCGGCGAGTTTATCACAATAGGGTAGGTGATTTTTGTGAGCTCTTGGAGCTATGCATTAACTAATAAGGGACGTCAGCTGCAAGCAAAAGCGCAGGCTGGCGCCCAACTCGTTTATACGAGAATGGCGGTAGGGAGCGGTACGCTGAGCGGGCAATCTTTGGAGAGTATGACCGCGCTGATCGCCCCGATCAAGGACCTGAACATTACTAGGCTCAAACGTCCGGCAGGGGCAACACGGGCGCTCATCGGGGCGACATTGACCAACCAGGACGTTACGACCGGGTTTTATTTGCGGGAGATCGGCATATTTGCCACCGATCCGGACGACGGCGAGATACTCTATATGTACGCCAACTCCGGAGCGACGGCCGACTATATTGCGCCGCAAGGCGACGGAGTGATCGAAAAGGCGTTGAATATGAACGTCTTTGTTGGATCCGCGGCAAACATCACGGCCAACATCGATGAATCCCTAGTATACGCCACTCAGCAGGATTTGGCTGATGCTATTGCCGGAATACAGATCAACGATGCCACCACGACGCAAAAAGGCATCACTCAGCTTTCCAGCGCCACAGACAGCACGTCTGAGGCAATGGCCGCGACGCCGAAGGCGGTAAAAGCGGCATATGACCGCGCCAATGCGGCTTTTACATCAGCCAGTGACGGAAAAGGCAAGGTCCGCGACGCGATCACTGGCGTAAAAGGTACGGTTGCGGACGCTGATGGGGACGGAATTCCGACTTTTGACGAGCTGGCCGCAGGTGTTAAGACCATTCCTGCGGGTTACACGGCTGACGCGACGGCTGCAGCTGGAGATATTCGCGCCGGGAAATCAGCCTACAAAAACGGTGTAAAGGAGAACGGCTCGCTTGTCACGCAAGCAACAGGAGCACAAACGGTGACGCCTGGCCCCTCCGATATCGTTAAGGGAGCCGGTATTTACGATGGGGCAATTACAATCAAGGGCGTCCCGGTTAATCCGGATGCACTCCTAGTCGGAAATACCGTGGCCGGGACGCCTGGTAGGATGCCAAACCGGAGCGCTGAGAATAACCACATGCCGGGGCTTGAATCTACCGTTTGGCCTGGGGATCGCGTCTTTATACGACCACCTAACGGATACTTTAATGGGGCTACGTGGGTGACGGCTCCCGTTCCTGGACTGACGCCGGGCAATCTACGCGAAGGTGTAGATGTCTTAGGAATTGTAGGAACTCTTCAAGAAGGGAAAAAATTTTATAAGCAAGATATTTCTATTCCGGCTTACGGTAAGGTAGATTTTGACATTAATATTGGTTTTAATTGGTCGGTAGTCCTTTTAATCGCGAATTCAGAAGATTGGGATGGAGGCATTTCATCTTTTTATTTAAGACATCCCGAAGGTTCTTTATCAACAGGTATGTTATATAACGGGAACTTAACCAATCCAACATTGACAGGCATCCATTTGTACTATAGCAATGGTAATAATACAACAAAAGGTATTATAGTTTATGCTTATGGGCGTTAGGAGGATAGAAATGAAAATATTCGGTAGACGAATATACGCTGATAAAACAACTGGTGTTATATTGGCCAACACAGGAGATTTGAAGGTGTTAGATGACTTCGAACGACCATCGATCGAGTCGGACTTTCAAGCATTTTACAATCTGATTGGGCGAGATCCCGATTCGGTAATCATCATAGAACTGGAACCTGGGCAATACGCCGAGGAATTTGCAACATGTAATGGTTTTCGTGTCAATCCAGAGACCCAAAAACTTGAATTTTCCTACCCTGACCCGAGCGATCCGACGCCTGAGCAGCCAGTGTTTCAAAAACCACTCAGCGATGAAGTAGTGGAGCTTAGGCAAGCCGTCGCCGAACTAACTATGCTTATGGCCGCAGCGCCTACGGCCTGATGAAAGGAGGTGAACGATCATGCAATTTACCAAGGACAGCGGACTGGTTAAGGTTTGGGTAAGCTTGGTTATGGCCGGGACTTATAAGGTCGAGCAAGTGCCGCAGCTTTATAACCTGAAAAACGTAGTAACGGAGGTTGTAAACGGAACAGCAGTATAAACTAGCGCCGCATAGGCGTTTTTATTTTGCCCTCGGAGCGATCCGGGGGCATTACTTTTATCCAAGGAGAGATACAAAATGGATCAAATTAAAATGCTCGGCTCTACGATATTAACGGCTGCAGCTGGGGAATCCAGCAAAGAGGTAGCCAGTAGTGGGATTATTGGGATGTTGCTCCTTGTAGCGACCTGGCTCGGTGGATGGGATAAACCGTTGCAATTTCTGATCTTTCTTATGGGAGCCGACTATGTAACGGGATTACTTGGGGCGATTAAGACAAAAAGTGTTGATTCAGAGGCAATGTTTTGGGGCGGCATCCGCAAAATCACCGTCCTATTTGTTATCGGCTTGGCCGTTCTGATCGATGGGTGGGTAGGGGAGGGCGCTCCGGTTTTCAGAACCTTGGCTATTTACTTTTACGCTGGCCGGGAAGGTTTGTCGGTGGTTGAAAACCTTGGTACGATCGGTGTGCCATTGCCTTCTAAAATCAAAGAGTTTCTGCAACAACTGAATGAAAAGGGAGGTGAAACCGGTGCAAAACAGGGTTAAGGGAAACGCCCAAGGAATCGACGTTTCGCATTATCAGGGTGTAATCAATTGGTCGGCGGTGGCAGCTGCCGGCATTTCTTTTGCATTTATTAAGGCGACCCAAAACAGGATGGACGCAAGGTTTTTGGAAAACGTCAAAGGCGCTAAGGCCGCGGGCCTGCTGATCGGGGCCTACCATTATGTGGACGACTCGGTGACAACGCCGGACAAGGCGCGGGCATCTGCTCAGGTCTTTTATAACGCCATCAAGGCAGCGGGCGGGCCGGAGGTATTTGATTTGCCTTTTGTTATGGATTATGAAAGCAATAAAAACAAGCTTACGGCTACAACGATCACAGCGGTTGCCAAGGCGTTTTTGACAGAGATTCAGAAGCTGACAGGGACAAAACCGATGCTTTACACATACCCATCGTTTATCGGCCATTTCAGCGGCCTGACGGATTATCCTCTATGGATTGCACGCTATCATACCGTGGCTCCGGCCGATGCTTCCGGATGGAAGCGCTGGGAGTTTTGGCAATACAGCGACGGCACATTTGGCGGCGTGCTTCCGGGCGGCGGTCGCAAAGTGCCGGGGATCTCCGGCCCGGTTGATCTCAATGAGTTTGACGGGACGGTAGACGAGCTGCGGCGCCGATACGGCACAAAACAAAGCGGAAAGGACGGGGAGAAGATGTCTGAACGTGATATTAACCAAGCAAGCTCTTGGGCAGCGGCGGCTTGGGAGGAAGCAACAACAAACGGATATTTTGACGGTAGCCGCCCGGGCGCGCCTGTAACGCGGGAGGAAATGGCTATTGTTGTGAACCGCCTGCGTCGAAACTTCTTGGCTCTAATCGGTGGTAATACGGATCGGATCGTCGAGCTTGAACGGCAGCTGACGGAAATAGAGAAAAAAATAGAGAAAAAATAAGCAAAGACCCTGCCGGCTTTGTGTCGGCAGGGTGAAAAATTTATTACTTGATTTGTTTCGCTAAAATTGATATCTTATAAAAGTTGCCTTTGCCTGTTGTAAAATTATTTTTTATTATATATAATAATTATGAGCTTGATCTCAGCCGAAGGCTTACGTTATACGTGGGCTACTAATGTAGGTTGGATGGGGCTCATTTTCTTTTTGGTACATAGTTTTTATTAATTTGATTGTTTGATGGGATAAACTTCCAATGTCTATATGGATGGTTCCAACGATCAGCATGAGTAGAAATTCCAGTTGAATCCCCAACATTAAAACCAGGATAAATTTCACGAATCCGTTTATTAATATATTTATATAACTTTTCTTTGGCTCTTGTTCTCTTACCTCGTACTCGCTTTCCCTCCGGCTTCTCCTCGTTCTTTCCATTTAATTTAAATTCGATTGAACCTAATACAACGTCAAGACACTGTAAAATAATGTGATCATGAGATGTTGCCTCGCCAATATCACTCATACTATTAAAATGTAATCTTGCTTTCCTAAATACATCGGTATCCTGTAAATTATATATGAATTTCTTGAACCTCTCATTTTTTTCTTTTTTATCTGGTAATTGATCCATCATTATATACAATGATATAGGCCTAAATGAAGAAGGGTTCGAATATTGAAATCCAAAAACGTGCTTAAAGAATTGGTAGTAAAGTAAAAAATATTGATTTTCTTTCTGTTCCTTGCTTAACCCAGTAGGCTGAAGGATGTTCTGTGTGAACATGATACGAATTTTAATTTTATCTTGTGCAATGTAATTAAAAAACAACTCCATCATTTGCGTATATTTATCAAGGTATGCCTCCCCCACCTTTTGCCACTTTATCTCGCCATGTATGTTAAGTGCCTCTCTTTTAGTATTCAACGCACTATTTATTGCGTCAAAATCCGCTGATCTTATCAAAGCTCCGCCATAAAAATTGCCGTAATATTTTCCGTATTTTTCTGATTCATCGGTATATATTATATATTGCATTAATACGACCTCCGTTAAATAGATGCACGTCAAATTATACCATACATTTGGTCTCTAATTGGATAGGTTTCAAAAAAATATACACAAATTATCAACAGGATATCAACAGGATATCAACAAGCGGTAAGCATAAACTTATATTTACAGATCAGATGAGTTGCTGTAAAATAAAACCAACATATACGGAAATACCGTTGTGCAATCCGAAAGCATCGGTGGAAAGGATCCATTGGCTAAAAGCTGTTGGATCCTTTTTTTGTAATTGATAAACGAACGTGTGTTTGTATATAATAGGAACAAACGTTCTGAATGGAGGCTTGTTGCATGGCGACAAAACTGGAGGGTAATGGCCTGTTTGAATCATCACGGATGATGCTGCCGGAACACCGTGAAGCGTACAACCAATATATGATCCACAAGGACCCGCGCCCAAAGCCGGTGATCGACGAGCAAGAGTGGCAGCAGATCGGCCAGGTGCTGCAGGACTCTTTTAATCAGCACGTCCGGGTAACGCTTGACCTGTATCACCCATATGAGGATAAGCAGGCAAGCGGCTTTGTGACCGTCATCAATGTATTCCGCCAAGAGATCAAGCTGCGGTATGACGACGATTGGGATTGGATCAAATTTGACGACATAATCGCAGCGAGGATATAAGCAAAAGGACTTCCGATCAATTCGGAGGTCCTTTTTTCATGCCCAAAAGTCCGAAGCATTCACATCATATCCGGCTTTGCGCAACGCAGAGATAATTTTCTGGACAGTTTTCGCTCGGGGCCGGATGTTTTTCCCGCCGTCACACAAATCTGAAATGCTATCGCGATTTAATCCCGTTTCTTTTACAAGCCATTCCTGGCTAATATTCCGGTTTTGATCGATGAACCTTCCGAGTGGCGTCCTTTTTTTGCCAAGCCCAAACATACTGCCCACCTCCGACTTTCTTTCAATCTCTCATCAGGATGGACAATCTATGAAAAATTTATTCATGAAACTCCGAATATTGGAAAAGCCTGTCGGTATAGGTATATAACCAGATACACCACCGCAGCGATCCGGCCGACGTCAGTGATGTATCTGCATACACAACAAGAGGAGGTGCTTGGACGGATGATTGCGGCTATTGATCCGGGCAACTGCAAAACAAAATTTGTGGGGATACAGCAGCGGCCGTTTGTATTCCCATCGGCGATCGGTGTCAACGATCTGGCACGAAATCTCAAGCGCGATCCGGGTCCATATGATTTCGAATGGGAATACGAAGGGAAATGCGGCTTTGCGGGCACTTTGGCGCTGGAAGAGAGCGAGTATGCGGAGAGCCGGAAGGATGACTCCAAGGCGCATTTCGACGCTAAACTCCGAACCCTGATTGCTTTGCATCGGTTCGGCGCGGGGACCGATTTTGATATCGTCGTCGGCCAGCCGATCGACACGCACACGGATACGGAAAAGACGGCCATCAAGCGCATGTATGTCGGCCGTCATGATCTGACCGTTAACGGGCAGCGGAAGATTATCACCATCAATCGATGCGAGGTTTCCCCGGAGGGAGCGGCGGCCGGGCTGCTGGTGGCACCGAACACCGGCATGATCCGGGTCATTGATATCGGCAGCGGCAGCGTCAACTATGCGACGATCATAAGCCGCCGATTTAACAACCGCGGCAGTTGGACCTATAACGAGGGGATGGAGAGCAAGCGCGACCTGCAGCCGGCGGCATTCGCCCGGCAGATCGCGTCCAAGGCAATCGCCCGGAAATGGTCGGCGGAGGATATGGTTTACCTGGTCGGCGGGGGTGCGGCGGAGTTGCTGCCCTACCTGCTGGAATACTTCCGGCATGCGCAGCTGATTGACGATCCGCAGACGGCAAACGTTCGGGCATTCTTGATGATTGCGAGGCGAGTTTATGGCTAAACAAATTGAGCGTATACAGGTGACGTTTAACGTTTTGGACCCGGATCAGGAGCGGCTTTACAACCACGTGCGGGGTAAGACCAATTCTTCCGGATACCTTAAGCGGCTGGCCCAGCGGGATATGGATGGAATGATGTTTATGGCGGGGGCGGCGGTGCTGCCGGCGCAGGTCAGCACTGAGGACGACTTTACGTTAGGAGGGTTTATTTGATGATTAGCTTGATTCCGTTTTTGCAACTGGCCGCCGTCGGCGTGGCATCCCACGTCATCGAGCGCAAGATCGAGCGTGCCGGACACGGCGGGCGCGTTGTCCTGGTCCGGATGGCGACATATGTAATTTGCGCCGGGATTGCCTTGTACCAGTGGCGGATCGCGCTGCGAATGCTCGGGATTGTCTTTGGTGTCCATGTTAGCTGGTGACATATGCCGGTGCATATGCAGATGATCATGTAATTGCATAAGTATTGCTGCATGTGTAATACGGGCCTAAACCGTTGATATGACAAGAAATTTCCAAAATGTTAGGAGCGACGCGAATGGTAGCGCCGCGGCCGCGTGGTTTGTCTGGCGGGGGATGCCGGAGCACGTTATCCGGCGGAAGCTGATGCACCTTTTCCGTTTTGGAAACCTGTACTACAAGATCATCGGATACAAGGGACGGGAGCTCCGGGAGTACCCCCGGATTAAGCGGGTTACGCGATATTTCGATCGGACGGAAGCGGCCTTTGTGGTTCCGCTGGGTATGGATCCGGAATTGATCAAGAAACACGAGTGGCTATTTCGACAGATGTTCGGGCCCGGCGCGGAGTTAACCTGCGGCGAGGACTCAAAGACGTTTGTAATGCAGGTGTACAGCACGTCTGTGGCGCCGTTTGGATACGATTGCGATCAGGTGGATGGATGTATCGGAAAGCTCCGCCTGCCTATCTACGTCGGCCGTAGCCGGTCTGGTGACGTGGCTTACGATATGGTTGACTATCCCCACCTGCTTATCGCCGGGGAGACCGGCAGCGGGAAATCTGTGGCGCTGCGGTCCGTACTGACGACGTTAATCCGGTCCGTGCCGGAGCTCGAGCTGTATTGCGCCGACATGAAGCGTTCAGAATTCCATTTATTCCGCGGGATCGCCCGGGATGTCGTAGTGGATTCGGCCGGGCTGCATAAGATTGTCCTTAAGCTGCGGCGGGAGCTGCGCAAGCGCGGCGACCTACTGGATCGGCATGAAGTTGCCCATGTCGATGATCTGCCGGAATGGGACCGTCCGCCGTATATCCTGCTCGCCGTGGATGAGGTGGCGTTGCTCAAGAAAGAACGGGATGTCATGGACGGCATTGAGGAGATCAGCACGATCGGCCGCGCCCTGGGCGTGTTTCTCATCTTGTCCATGCAGCGCCCGGATGCCGATGTATTGGGCGGCAAACTCAAAAACAACCTAACGGTCCGGATGGCGTTCCGGCATGCTGACGAGATCAATTCCCGGATTACGATCGACAGCGGCGAGGCCGCTGCAATCAAGCAGAGCGAAAAGGGGCGGATGGTCTTTAAGCTCGACGGCTGCCGGTACGTCCAGGGACCGTATCTCGACCTAAAAGATGCCTACGAGATGCTTGCTCCATATCGTAGGGCTATCACGGTCGAGGATAGCGATGCAGATGCGGCGGAGGCTGCCCAAACGCCCGAATTTGAGGCTGATAATACCGTGGAGGTGGGTTTACTTTGAATGCACGTGACAAAGCCATTGTGGCCGATCTGGAGCGTTTTCGGTGCTTGTCCCGGGACGACATCGCAGACTTACATTTTGCCCATACCAAACACCCGATCACACATACCAACATGGTCCTCAAGCGGCTGCGGCGGGATGGCCTGGTTAAATGCTCCACCGATCGGCGGAAATACGTCTACTTCCCGGCCGAGCACACGATCAAGCCGGATTCTCAGAAGATCAATCATTTTCTAGCCATTGCCGACTTTTACAAGCAGCTCCGCCGGATCGAGGAGCCCAGGACGTTTCAGGTCGAGCCGAAGCTGGGCGGGAAGGGGCTGCCGGAGCCGGACGCATTCGTAATATGGAAAGGGGCGCCGTGGTATGTCGAGATCCAGCGAACGCATTATACTGAACGTGTCATGGCCGAAAAATTGAACCGATACGAAAAATACTTTCTGAGCGGGGCGTGGGAAAAGGAAGCGTGGCAGCCGGCCAGTAAGAAAGTGTTCCCGTACCTATGGATCGTGGGGGCCGGACGCTACAAGGTTGAGGGGCGCCCTTATCGAATATATCAGAGTACGGTAGATGAGATGGTCAAACGAATTAGGACTTGATCAATGTATCAACCATGGTAAACTTTAGGAAAATGGTAGTAATCAAGGGGGATGCAAGTGAAAAACTGTGCTTTGGTGCTGGTGGTTCTGATCGTTATTTTGAGCGGGTGTAGCGGGGGCGGAAAATTATCTTTAGAAGACGTCGGCATTATGAAAATTGATGACGAGAAGCAAAAAATCACTCTTGGGATGAGTAGAGCAAAAGCCGAAGATGTACTAGGTAAAGGTGAGAAGAATGATTATGACGGATTCGAATACGATTCAGGAGTAACAGTCCGATATCGCGATGGCAAAATTTCATCCATTGCATTATCTGAGGAATCAAAAGGCGTCTACCAGACATTGAACAAAATTGAGATTGGCACACTTCGAGATAAGGTCGAGAAGATCGTGGACGCAAAGGCTGCTTCAGATAAACCTCTGTCGTATTTTTACGATACATCAAGTAAATCGTTTGTAACTGAAAGAGAGAAATTGGAGAGGAAAAGCACCGAAGAGTTGGAAGAAAACTTTGTATTATCTTATAATTTCGACGACAACGGATATACATCGCTGATTATCCTTTCAGATCAGCGTGCGGCAAAGTACGGAGATTAAAATGGATTGACAAAGAATCTTATCCCATGCTAGGATTCAATCAGATTTGATTTATGAGTTTCTCCTTAGTGCAGGTATTGGGGAAACGGAAGCCTGATCCAAATGAACTGTATAAGTAGGTAAGGCGGTTTAATCTTCCGAGTAATGGATTATGGCCGTCGCAGTTCAAAGAATGAAGTAACACGATCACTTTTAAAAAAACGTTCTTTGTGGTTACTATAGTAACTACATTAGGGTGTTTTGATGGGTGATATCATTCTTTGAATCTGCGACGGCCTTTTTGCGTTCTTGAAAGGTGGTGAAACTGGATGATTTTACAAGTATGTATTTCGACACTATGCGACACCGGAAATGTGTGGAAGGGGGTACAATAGTTTGTAGTCCAATTGGTTGACACTCTGTCCGAGGGGAGGTAGTCGTAACTACGCTTCCACTCCTCTGCGAACGACTTTGATCCTGTAAAAGTAGTCGATTCTAAATTCTTGAACAGGTATCCCAAGTACATTAGCGGCATTAATCGCGAATTCAATTGACATGGTTCGTTCCCTATGAATCAGCTTGTTTACATACTGTCGGGTAATTCCCATTCGTCGAGCGAATTCGGCCTGTGATATGCCTTTCTCTTTAAGTCGTTCCAGCAGGAGACATTCCCCAAGCTGGAGGGTCATCCTGAACTCCTTTCCTTACGAATTTTAGACATAATTTGTTCGTAAATCCGTCCTGAAATTACATAGGATGTGATAGTTTAAGATTAACCGAAGGCCCTGAGCAAGAAAACTACAACAGGAGTGATGACTTATTCGAAAAGAAGTTGTTGATCTAACGAAACTATCGCTTGTTATGGGAAAAGACTCAAGATTTCTAAGTCGCATTATTTATGATCGCGGAACTGGCGTTCGAAACGAACAGCAGCGATCATCCGATTGTACTCCTCCTCAGTCAGTTCCCTACCGTCAATCTTGAACTCGAATTTTTCTTTAATTTCCTCATCAGATAATTCTATAGATTTATCAAAAAGCTCTTTCTCAACCACGTATGAGGAAGGGCTTTCTTTTATCGGGAATTCCCTTGGATCTTCCCAAAGGTGATATTTAATAGCTACTTCTTTAATCTTCTCGAGTAATACCAGTTTAAAGTCATTTGACCGTTGATCTAAATCCAATTCTGATAATAAACCCGTATAGTCTATTAGTCCGTTTCTGTCTGCAATACCTTTGAAATTGATATTAAATTTCTCATTCGATTCTTCAGCAGCTTGATTAATAGCATTCATAACATCATTCTGTAGTTTCTTGGAGAAAACAAAATCCCCCTCACACAACAACACAAAGTACGATATCGATTCATTGAGTTGATTGTATAATATTGCGGCAGCCTTCATGAGTGATTCGTCAACTGGAAAGGGATTATCCGTATGTCCAAGTAAATATTCCGTTGTTGTGTTCAGCAAATTTGCGAGCTCTCCCAATGTATCACTTGGCGGGATAGTTCTACCGGTTTCATAACTTGAAAAATTTGCCCTTTTCATATTTAGCATTTCAGCTAACTGATCTTGCGTATAACCTCGTTTATTCCTCAATTCTTTTATTCTTTCCGACAAAACTGACATTTCCTTTAAATACCTCCATTTCGCTATTAAAAACAACGTTATTCTAATTTGCGACAATTAAATTATCGTGATAAATTGTAACTACAAAGCGAGGTGATAATATGAATGTCGCACAAAAAAACATAACTCGACGCGATCAAATGAAAGTGCTGAGAAAAAAACTTAACCTAAGCCAGCACGATTTAGCAATGAAGATCGGCTGTACTGAGAACCATATTCGATTTATCGAGCGTGGCATTAATGATCCGAGTTCAAGAATGGCCAATGCAATATGCCATGCGCTTAAATCCGATGTCTATACAGTGTTCCCCGACATCTTTAAAAAAAATTCATGAT
Source organism: Paenibacillus sp. USDA918EY (assembly GCF_009870825.1). Lineage (GTDB taxonomy): Bacteria > Bacillota > Bacilli > Paenibacillales > Paenibacillaceae > Paenibacillus_AQ > Paenibacillus_AQ albilobatus. The sequence continues at coordinate 123,125 of NZ_WTWY01000017.1, forward strand.
GTATGTTTAAAACCACATTGGTATTATATAGCGTTACTATCAGTAACGCAATGAGAGAACTTTTGTTCTCAATTAACTTCGGTATGTCATGAGTGATAATTAAATTATCGTTAATTTGGAGGGAAGCGTTCATGTCTGAAATCAACACCGTTTCGGCCGAGGTGGTTGAGCACTACAACAACCTTCACCGATTTCTCGATAGCGGTCTTATCGATCCAGCAGTTGAAGACTTTGTCCGGATGGAGATTGCCGCGATCGAACGCGATACCGGCATCAAACCACGGAAATGAGGACGTTCCTGCTGATCATGTCATTGGTCGTCGCATTTAATATCTGGTTCGCATTCCGGCTCTGGCTGGTGGCGGAACTGAAAGAAAGGAAGGAACGAAATGAACAAACAACAAGTTTTCAAAAATGATATGTTTGGCGAATTGCCGGTACTGGTAGTAAGTGGCGTGGAGTGGTTCGGGGCAACAGAAGCTGCCGCAGCATTAAAGTTTTCAAATCCACATAAGGCAATCGATCATCATGTAGAAGAAGAGGACTGCACGGTCCATACAGTAGGGGTAATCACAGGGAAAAAGGCTGATGGTTCTGATGCTGTTCAACAGGTAAACAAAAAATTCATCAATGAATCTGGCCTATACAGTTTGATCTTTGGCGCCGCAAAGCAAGGCAACAACCCTGAAATTCAAGCCAAAGCCAAGGCATATAAACGTTGGGTCACAAGCGAAGTCCTCCCGACGATCCGACGCACCGGCGGTTACGTGGCAAACGACGACCTATTCATTCAAACATATTTGCCGCATGCGGATGAGCAAACGCAAATGATGTTCCGGCTCACTCTTGAGACGGTCCGTAAGGCAAATGAACAGATTGCAATCATGCAGCCCAAAGCCGAATATTTCGACAACTTGGTAGAGCGTAATCTGTTAACAAGTTTCCGCGAAACGGCCAAGGAACTGAAAATCAAGGAACGTGAATTCATCGGATGGTTGCTCGATCGCAGGTATGTTTATCGGGATGCCAAAGGAAAGCTTCAACCTTACGCCCAGCATGTTCCTGACTTGTTCGAAATTAAGGAATGGGGCCGCGGTGACAAAGCAGGGACCCAAACGCTGGTCACTCCAAAGGGGCGCGAGACGTTCCGCTTATTGTTGGAAAAACAAACGGCATAGAAAGGAGCAGCAAGTTTGAATCCGAACGAAATCCGCCGCAAGATGGCCCTCGCTCTACAAAAGGAGCGCCGCCTGCTGGCAGAGCACAAGTACATCGAAGCGCTGGACGCCCGCGCTGAATACCGCAAATACCGCCGCGAGTTGACGGGGACGTGGGGTGATGGCGATCTGATCCAGACACGGGAAGCGGCGCCGGCATGAAGTAGACTCCACGAAAGGGGGTGAACCGAAGATGGGAGATATGGCAGAAGCGATGCTTGACGGAACTCTTTGCGAGGTATGCGGATCATTCATTGACGGCGAAATACCGGGTTATCCGCGGAAATGCGAAGATTGCGAAAACGAATAACGGGAGGCGAACACATTGACGCCAGAAGAAATCAAAGCCAAAGCGGAAGCAGTCATCCAGAAGCTTTATAAGCTCCAGCACGATCTATCTGATCGCTTCAACAGTACACATAGCATTTTGGATACTTTATCCACATTTGCATACACAGGTCTGGATGATTTGATCACCGACATCGAGGAAATTCGGGACGATCTGGAGGACCTGGCCGAGGGCGAAAATTCATGACCCTTATTATTTTTTTGCCAAAATCGGGGTTTACTGCCCCAAAAACGAAAAATATCCGCCCATAGAGAGCGGACAAAGCAATTATCCCAAACCCATATTAACACGGAAAGCGAGGCTTGCAAATGGCAAAGCATATTCGATTCATCCGGTTGGAAATTGAGAACTTCGCCGGAGTCAAGAAGCAAGTCGTTGAATATGGCGACATAACGAAGCTGTCCGCGAAGAACGGCAAAGGTAAGTCAACAATTGGAACTGCCCCAGTATGGACGTTATTCGGAACCGATCTTTTCGGTAAAACCTTCAACCCATCACCAACAACATACGAATTCGATGTTGTCCGGGCTCGTCTCACATTAAGTGCTGACGGGGAGGAGATGACATTTGAACGCGGCATTGATGGCGGGGATGCGGTATATGTGATCAATGGAGTACCGACGACGGCAACCAAATTCAAAGGAGCGGTGGCTGATCTGTTCGACAAAGAGGACTTCCTTTCAATGTACAATCCGGGATTCTTCTTTAGCCAACATTATACAAAGCAGCGGGAACAGATTATGAAATACTCCATTCCGCCGGCAAAGGCCGAGGTTTTGGCCGAAATGAGCCGGACAAGCCCGGATCAGAAGCTGAAGGACATCAAGTTGAACCCGGCCGCAGCCAAGCTGGACGAGCTCATGAAAAAGCATTCGCTGGACGATCTGCAAAAGATTCACGGCGGGACTGGCGGGCAAAAGTCGAAGCTTGAGAAACAGCATATCGCCGCACAGAGCCGGACCAAGACACTGCAGGAGCAGCTTGATCGCCTGCCGGACGCCGTGAATGCCACGGAAGATATGGAAAATGAATCCGCTGCATTAAAGGATCGTGTTCAGAAAATTTTTGAGCAGATCGAGGCAGCCAAGGAGGTCAATGCAAATAGAGCAGCATTGCAGTCGGCGATCACCGCTGCGCGAGAGCAGGTAGAATCTGCGAAGGCTCGATACATGAAGGTTTACAACGAACCGATCGAAGACACTTGCCCTGCCTGTAAACGTCCGCTGGACGAGGAAGCGGTCAAGGCAGTCACCGACAACAAGGAACGTCGGAAGGCGGAACTTCGTGAGGAACACGCCGATTTGGTCAACAAACACAATGAACTGGTAGCTGATCTTGCTTCTTTTGAAGAGGTAGATATATCCGAACTTTGGAATGAAATGCGGAAGCTGGAGCAGAAGCGTGATGAGCTTGAGGATTTGATTCACGCGCAAGCCAACCGCCAGCGCCTGCAGGATGAAGTCGCGGCCGCCAAGCAAGCCGAGGCCGACACGCTTGCAAGCCTGAAAGAATCCATCTTTATCCTCGACGCGATCAAGGCATACCGCGCCAAGGAAGCGGAACTGCAGGCCGCTAAGGTCCAGTCGCTTTTCACCAGACTGAAAATCAGGCTCTTCAAATTCGTCAAGACCAGCGGCGAATACGAGCCCGACTTTTCGATCCAGATGGACGGAAAAGATTATGCGACCCTGTCAACGGGCGAGAAGATCGCTGCTGGGCTGGAGCTGATCGAGGTGCTTCATAAACAATCCGACTTGATCGTGCCTACCTTTATCGACGGCATCGGCGAGTATACTGGCAAGATTGCTGTATACGATCAGTTGATCACCGCGCGGGCGGTTTATGATCAGGAGCTCAAAATCGAAACGGAGGTGGCGGTTCGGTGAAAAACGGAAAGAACCCTACCCTTAAGCAAAAGAAGGCGATCCAGGCGGCGGGCTTAAATCAGGAAAACTGGTTGGTATATAAGGCGGAGCCGGACAGGCTGCATCTGGTCCATCGAAATTTGAATCGTACTAAAATCATTTTCTTATAGGAGGCATAAAGCCCATGGCAAATAATACGCAAATCATTCTTACCCCAGAAATCAAAGAAGCATTCCCGGCAGAGGTATTGGACGTAATCCGCACATCCCTTTGCCCGACTGCAACGGATCCGGAATTCCTTCTCTTTGCTCATAAAGCAGCATCATACCGTCTGGACCCATTCAAAAACGAAATCTTCTTTATTAAATATGGAAATCAGGCCCGCATCCAGTTCGCGGCTGAGGCCTACCTCGCAAAAGCCCGCGAAAAGGAAGGGTTCCAGCCGCCGGATACGCAGACCGTCTGCGCGAACGACACTTTTAAAGCTCGTAAATTCAAAAACGATAAGGGTGAGGACGAATGGGAGGTAATTGAACACGAAGTTACTTTCCCACGAGGGGCCATCGTCGGAGCCTACTCAATCGCTTATCGAGATGGATACCGTCCGGTTACTGTTTTCGTGGACAAAGAGCATATCGCCCACATGTATACGGGGCAGAACAAGGATAACTGGAATAAATGGGAACCGGATATGATCGGGAAGCACGCCGAGCAGCGCGCGCTCAAGAAGCAATACGGTTTGGATTTTGGCAACGAAGAATTGGAGCACCCACCTGCACCGGCTGCTTCCAGTTTCGAACGAAAGGACATCACGAACGAGGTGAACCAGGCTACGACCGCAGCAAACACCCAATCCACACCATCATCGGATCAGCCGAACGGAAGTCAGGCTGAGGAGGACGAGGAAGCCAAAATCAACGCCCTCAAGGCCCAAATGAAGCAGAACTTCGCGAAACTCGGCCTTGTGAATAAGGCGGACCGAGACGCGCATATGGCAAAGTATTTCAAAGTAAAGGGTGATAGACCGACCATCGCAGAAATCATGTCCTACCTCAAAATCATGGACCTGCAAATCCAAGAAAAACAGGCAGCACTGAACGACGAACTGCCTTTGTAAGCCATGCAGAAGGCGGTCGAAATCTACGAGCGTCGTCCTGACTGTCAGGTATGCGGCAATGAAATAAACCCTGGTAGAGACGAAATATTCTTCAATCTGCGGGTCTGCGGGACCTGCAAACGTGAACTGGAGGGGGACCTGCTTGAAAGACGAAAGAAAGCCCCGGCAGTTGGATCTGTTCGGCGGCGCTGACCTGGACAACCCTCCGGCCCCGGCCGGGGAAGTGCTGAACGGCGTGTATTACGAGCGGGAGACGGGGCTGTTTGTATCATTTGTCCTCGGGCGCCGGCATTACGAGTGGCCCGCCAAGGGATGCACCTTTGACAAGGAATGGCGGGAAAGAACAATGAGGGAGCGTGCGATATGACTGAAATTATTCCACGGCCGGAGGTGGCCGAGTTCTCGAAGCAAATGGAGAAACAATTGCAGGCGAATGAGCACAAAGGTGGCTGGGAGAACTACACCAATCAATTTCTAAGAAATGAACTGGAGAAGAATTTTCGTAAACTGATGCGGTGTTCCTCTCATGACGAATATCGCCGGCGGTGCGCCAATATTGCGAATTTTGCGATGATGCTCTCAGAAAATGATATTCGGGAAGAGAACGAGCACTGGAGAGAGATTCCTGATGAAAGTTGACATCCTCGCATCCGGATCGTCCGGCAACTGCATCGCGGTGACATCCGGGGAACAGATCATCCTGATCGATGCCGGCATCCCGAAAACGAAAATCGAAAAGCGGCTGCTGGCCGCGGGCATCCGGCCGGATCATATATCGGCGATCTGCGTCACGCATGCACATAAGGACCATGTTTGCGGGCTTCCGCTGGCTAATAAATTCCGGATTCCGGTGTACGCGACTCATGGAGAGTGGCACAAAATATCCGGCGTAGACGAGGACCTGCGGCGGACGGCAGAAACCAGGTTCAGCAAATACGAAATGATCGAGCTTGGCAGGATGCACGTTTACCCATTCAAGGTCCACCACGACGCCATGGAGCCGGTCGGGTACGCGGTGGAGGACGACAACGGCGGCCGATGCTGCATCGTTCTCGACACGGGCCACGTCGATCAGGACATCATCGACATGATGGAGGGCCAGATCATCATCATCGAGGCAAACCACGATCCGGATTTGGTGCCGCTGTGCAGCCGGCCGGAGAGCGTCAAAGCCCGCATTCTTTCCGACATCGGACATCTAAGCAACGAGCAAACGGCAGCGGCCCTGCAGCAAGTCATCCGGGGCCGCGGCGAGCAAATATACCTGACTCACTTGTCAGGAGAGAACAACAATCCACAGCTGGCGGAAATGACCGTGAAGGCGGCGCTCCGGCAGCGGGGATTCGAAGCAGGAAAACATTACACGATCGAGGTGGTATAACGTGGAACCTTACAAAAATGTATATACGGCCGAGGAATATAAGCGTCTTGAGGACCTTAAGGAAGCGGCCATCCAGCAGGTCGAATTGTACAGAGGTCAGCTTGACGAGGCATTAACGGATGTCATGAAGCACGGGAAGACAATCAAGAAGCTTGAGGAAGAAAAGGCAATGCTCCTGCAGCAGATCGAGCGGACGGTGGACGAGCAGAAGGTGGAGCTGCCGCGGGAAGTGGGCTTGGCTCTCGAGAGTTTCAAGGATGACGGGCACGACGTTGATCAGATCATTCGCCTGATGTTATCAGCCCTCCCAAACTATGGACGCTTGCAAGCTGTTAGATCATACGCGGCAAACAATGGCTGGGAGTTTGTATCGGCTCTGGTCAACGGCTACACCATCGAGCCGGAGCCGCGGGACAAGGTAAAGCAGTTCATTGAGAAGTGGTACGGCGATCCCGGTGACGTAACCGACGCTGAATTGTACGAGCTGGCCGACGGAATCATCGAATTATTGAAATCATCCTGAACGTTGGTGAGGAGGTATGAGCGGGTTTATCCCGATTGGAAGGGAGCTGCAGAATCACTGGCTCAGGCGTGATAAAGATTACTGGAACGTATTTTGTGAGATGTACTTCCTCGCCCGTTATTCAGATAAGCCAGAAACGCGCGTGATCGACGGGCAGGAGGTCACAATCAATCAAAGGGAGTTCATATTCGGCAGGTCGTCTTGGAGCACCCGGATGGATATTTCCGAGCGCCGGCTCCGGACGTTGATTAAGAAACTGGTCGACGAAGGGTTCATAAAACAAGTCTCCAAGTACAGCAAATTCACCATTTATTCATTCGAATATGTGCCTGAAATGAACCAAAAAAGTGACCAGCACAATGACCAGCACAGCGACCAGCAGAAATCGGAAAAGCGACCAGCAGAAACCCTTACGGGACAAGGGTTTGAGGCCCATGGCGACCAGCAGGATTTTGAAGAGCGACCAGCACAGCGACCAGCAGAGCGACCACAGAAAGAAGAAGGTATTAAAGAAGAAGGTTACAAAGGAGAATGTTTTAATAATATGGCGATTAATCACGAAACCACTGCCAAAGAGTTGATCGAATATCTCAACCTGAAAACAGGCAAGAGATACCGAGCAACTAAAGGAACGATGAAAAACATCATCGCCCGTTTGAACGAGGGGTACACCAAGGAGGATTGTATCCACGTAATCGATGTTAAATGCGCTGAGTGGATCGGCACGCCACGCGAAAAGTATCTGGATTATGACACCCTTTTTCGTCAAATCAAATTTCCGAAATACCTTGCTCAGCAGCTTGATGTTGTTTTACGGCAAGATCCCGGCGGCGGATATTCTTCCAAATCACAGCGGACCAATTCGATATTGGATCAGGAAATGAGAAAGGAAGGTGGGCGGTTTGGAGCGGAAAGACGTGATATCACTCATGAAGCTCATAACGAACGTTTACCAGAATTTCGAGGTTGAAGACCCGATCAAGATAGACGTTTGGCATGCAGTGCTCCAGGAGACTTCGGTGGAACAAGCACAGGTAAACCTGATGGAGCACTTCCGGACAAACCGTTTCCCGCCGACGCCAGCCGATTTGATACGAGCAGAGCAGAATCAGCCCTTATCCATCTATGAAATACAACGCCTAGAGAACGAGAGGCAGGAGCTTGAGCTTAAGGAGTACCACGAAAGGGAAGAGGTAAAGCCGATGCCGGAACATATCGCCCGGCGTCTGGAACAAGTCTTCGCCGGCCTGCGGGTGAATCAGGATGAATCATGAATCTATCCCGCAAAAAGTAAATCTGGAGGCGGAGCGTGCCGTACTGGGCGCCCTGTTGAGGGACCATGAACTGATGGACGAGTGTTATCTTTCCCCGGACGACTTCAGCGATTATGAGGACAACCGGACCCTGTTCAAAGTCCTCCAGTACGCAAAGGAGCATTTCGAAGGGGAGAAGGAGCCTTTTGATCCAGTGTTACTGGTCACCAAGTGGGGCGAACGTCTACAGCGTATAGGCGGCATTACAAGGCTGATGGCTCTCCGTGATTCGGTTCCAAGCACAGCGAGCTTCGGGCATTTCCAGCAAAGCGTCCGGGCTGACCGGATACAGCGGGAAATCCAAGAGGTCGGTCGCCAGATCGCGGCCACCGGCGGAGGCGACCTGTCAGAACTCCGTCTCAAAATGAATGAGCTGGCGGAGCTGCAGCGGGGGAAGGAAGGTACCGGACCCGTTCATATGGCCTCGATCCTGGAGGGCCACGGGCAAACGATCATGAAGCGCGCCCAAAGTATGGGGGTTACCGGTGCCAAGACTGCCAACGATGACATCAGCCAAATGAGCGGCGGGCATCAACCAGGGGACCTGGAAGTGTACGCGGCCCGACCGAGTATGGGGAAAACGCAGTACATCCTGAACGATATGAACGCTGTAACAAAGGACGGCTGGGCTGCAGTGATCTTCTCCCTTGAAATGGGAGCCTTGAAGATGGTTGAACGTCTGATATCCACCATTGGCGGCATCAAGAATAAAAAAATTAAATCTGGAAAGATGTCGGATAACGATTGGGACTCCTACAGCAAAGCGGTCGAAATCATAGCCAGCCGGGATCTATACATTGATGACACCCCGGGCGCCACAGTCGAATACGTGCGGCATCAGGTTAAGCAGCTCAAAAAGAAGCACCCTAAACTGGTCGTTTATGTGGACTACCTGCAGTTTCTTAATACGGAACGGAAATTCAAACAGAATCACGAGCGGATCGGGTACATCACCAAAGTCTTGAAAGGCATTGCCCGGGAATTGAACGTGTGCGTTGTCGCCATATCGGCAGTCGGCCGGGACTGTGAAAAACGCCCAGACAAGCGTCCGCTGATGTCTGACCTGCGTGAATCCGGGGATATCGAGAGCGACGCGGATGTGGTGGTGTTCCTTTATCGAGATGAATACTACAATGCTGACACGATCAAGAAGGGAATAGTTGAATTGATCGTCGCCAAAGGCCGGGATATCGGAACAGGTACCTTTGAAATGGTGTTCCAGAGTGATACGGGACGCTTTATCAACCTAACCCCAGAACAAAAGGCGGAACTCGCAGAGAAGGTGAAAGAGCTTGAGCGGAAAGGTAATTCAAAACGATGAGCAATACGAGAAGGCCCGCGTCGCCGTATTGGATATGGCCGCAAAGCTGGATGATCCTCTGAACGACATGTCCGCGGAGGAGCGCAGGCGAATGATGGCGGTATATGATCGGACGACGGACCTGATGCAACGATATCGGCGCGGGCAGCTTGTGCAGCGGGACCCGTTCCTGCGGGAGATTTACAAGCAAATCGGATATGAGTGGCAGGAGTTCGGGCCTCTGAAGCAGGAAGATAAGGCAGGAGCGACGGCGCCGCCGCCGGAACCGGACAAGCCGAAAGAACGCCCGGCCAAGAGGATCACGTCCGACTGGCTGGATTAGGAGGGCAGTGCGATGCTCCCAAAAACACGGAAGAATTGCGAGCGGGAAATGAAGCACACATGGAATTCATTTCGCTGGCTTTACAAAGAAAAGCTCCGAGAGCTGGACTATATGACCCGGCGGATGATGTCCGAATTCTCTGCCTTGTACATCCCCCATGACATGGCGCGGGAATACATCGAGCAAGAATTTGCCCGGCTCTGGAATGAGGTTGCGGAGGAAGAAAATCAGAAGTATGGGAGCAACGGAAAGAGGAAAGTTTCGCATTGATTGATACAAAAGGGAGTGTATCAACTTGAAAAACAATTATGAGATACGCGGGGAGATAACGGCAATCTTCTTGAAAAGCGGCGATAAAAGGGGTTAGAGCATGACACGTTTTATTGGAATTGACCCCGCGACAAATACCGGCGTCGTCATCCTGGGCGCCAACGGGAATCCGATCAGGGAAGTAGTACTCAAGGGCAAAGGGAAGTCGGCTCCCGGCGGGATAACCCAAGAACAAAGGGTGTCGCTTGAAAATCAAGTGTACAGCATACTGAAGCCGGATGATGTGGTCATGAAAGAAGGCATTGCCAACGGTAACAAGATGCTGATAACAACTGCTAAGATTCACGGCGGCATAGAAAGTATGATTACGCGCAGAGGGCTGAAATACGATGAAGTTGCCCCCAATGCAGTTAAGAAATTCGTTAACGTAAGCGGCTGGATAGGAGAGCCAGGATCAAAGCAGCGACTTGAAGGAGATGCAAAGAAAGAGGCGATGGCTGCGGCGGCCCTCGAGCATTTCGGATACAGCAATCCAAGGCATGACGTGGTGGACGCCTATATCATAGCGAAGATCGGCGAGGCGGTGTATCGGGTCCGAAGTGGTGAGAAAACCCTGGATGATTTTAAGTTGGATTACCAGCGTGAAGTGATATGGTCCATCATTGATCCGACCGGATACAAAGAGTACGAGAAAACCAAGAAGAAGAAATCAAAAAAGCCGAACAAACGCCCAGGGAAGCCTGCGGCGGCGGGCAGTCACACCCATTTGACGGAACAACCGTTCTTATTTTGATCGAAAGGAGCCAATTAAATGCCGAAACTGGACCCGGAAATTAAAGAGCGGATTGACGGTTTGATGGCACCAGAACACATCACACGAGCGCATGGTAAAGTGCTGAAAGCCTATTTTGAGAAGGGAAGCATTGCAGAAGGTGCTGCGAAACTGGACATGCAAATAAGCTCTTTCTACTCGGTTATAAAAAAGCTCAAGCAGCGGAATGTTTTGGAGCAGGTAGCCAGAGGAAAGTATGTTCTTGCTACTGATGAATCGAGGATCGTGACCTTTCAAAAAGTAGAATTCCCGTCCGATCCTCCTTTATCGATAAGCCCTGAAGAGAAGGAATGGATGCTCAAAAATTATCCGAAATACCGGGGGAAGCGCTCGGAAGTTGCTCGAATTCTTGGCCGCAGTAAATTAGATATCTGCCGGATGGCGATCGAGCTAAGGCTTGATCAGAAAATTTCGAAGTGAGGAGGGAAGTGCATTGAACATTCTAAGCCTTGGTGCTGGTGTTCAGTCAACGACGCTACTTCTTATGGCGGGCCACGGCGAATTTGAAACTAAACCGGATTATGCAATATTCGCAGACACAGGGTGGGAGCCGCAAGCAACTTATGAACACTTGGAATGGCTCGAAAGAGAGTCAACCAAACTTGGGATCCCGGTGATAAGAACAGCAAAAGGAAACATCCATGATGATTTGATAAGTGGTTCTCGGAACCAATCTAGGACAGCAAACATGCCATTTTACGTGGAGCATGACGGAGAAAAAGCGATCATTCCGAGAGGTTGCACAGGTGAATACAAAATTGAGGCAGTTAACAAGAAGGTTAGGGAATTACTAGGCTATCAGAAGAGACAGCGGATCCCACCAAAGTCGGTTACAAAGTGGATGGGAATCAGCAGCGATGAGATATACAGGGCCAAAACAACCGGAGTCAATGCCTGGGAAGTGCTCAGATACCCTTTAATTGAAAAAGGAATGTCCAGACTTGACTGTATGAACTGGCTCGCAAGAAATGGATATAACGTCCCTCCCAAAAGCGCATGTATAGGGTGCCCGTTTCACTCCGATCGAACATGGCTAGAAATGAAGCGAAATGATCCTGAAGCCTTCAAGGAAGCTGTAGAGTTCGAACGAGTCATTCATCAGCACGGCCTTAGAGGTATGAAAGGCAAGCTGTATTTGCATAAATCTTGCCGGCCGCTTGATCAAGTTAATCTTAATGAAGATCAGATGGATATGTTCGATGATGGCTTTTTGAATGAATGCGATGGAATGTGCGGCGTATAACACGAAGCTAATAGTCGATGAGAGCCAAGGATTTTAGGTAAGGAGAGGGATTGAATGATCATACAAGGCAACTGCATCGAAGTCATGCCACAGCTCGAGGCCGAATCCTTTCACACCTGCGTGACTTCCCCTCCATATTGGGGGCTGCGGGACTATGGCCTATCCCCGACATATTGGCCGGCGGTGACGTACACGCCGATGCCTGGGCTGCCGCCAGTGACAGTTCCCGAGTGGACAGGATGCCTCGGACTGGAACCTACGCCGGAAATGTTCACCGCGCATATGGTCTTGGTGT
>NZ_WTWY01000018.1 GCF_009870825.1 Paenibacillus sp. USDA918EY
ACAAAGGCTTTCAGCCGCAGAGCAAACCACCCGTTCACACGGGTGGTTTTGATTTGATTTCGTGAAATTGCATATTGACACGGTAATAAAATCAAAATAATATATATTTACTTTACGGTATAGTATTGTAATTTAAAGCTAAAGGAGGCTTACCTCATGGAAGGGAACTTATCGACGAATGCGGTACATTTGGCCCAGCATAAGGATCGGCGCAAATGGTGGTCGTTAACCATTGTTTTGTTTGCGACGTTTATGGCCATTTTGGACGTTTTTATCGTGAACGTTGCGATACCGCAAATGAAAAAAGGGCTAACCGCAACGGATGCGCAAATCGAATGGGTCGTCGCAGCTTATACGTTGGCCTATGCGGTACTTCTCGTAACCGGAGGAAGATTCGGGGATCTTTTCGGCAGGAAGAAAATGTTTATCGCCGGCGTGACCGGATTTACCGCCGCTTCTTTGTTATGCGGCCTTGCGGATACTGCCTCTTGGTTGATTGCTGCAAGGATATTCCAGGGCGTGTCGGCAGCCGTTATGGTGCCGCAAGTTCTTTCTACGATCCAGGCTTCTTTCCCCAACCAGAAAGAACGGGGCGTTGCGCTCGGAATATATGGGGCCGTCATCGGAATAGCGTCGGTTGCCGGTCAGATCATCGGCGGTTTGCTAATCGAATGGAATATGCTCGACATGGGCTGGCGAAATGTTTTTTTCATTAACATTCCGTTTGGCATTGCAGCCATTCTGGGGGCTGTATTCATTCTGCAGGAAACGGTTTTGGAAAAAGCGAAGCGAATTGATGCGATCGGGGTTATTCTCATCACGGCAGGACTTCTCCTTTTTGTGTATCCTTTCATCGGCGGAAGCGATCTGGGGTGGCCGGCATGGACCTGGGTATCGCTCGCTGTGTCGATTCTGGTCCTATCGTTTTTCCTCCAATATGAAAACCGATTAAAGCAAAAAAACAAATCTCCTTTGATCGACTTGAAGTTATTTCAAAATTCAGCCTTTAATTTCGGCATGATCGTCATTTTGGCATATTACTCGGGCAATGCGGGATTGTATTATGTTCTCACGTTATACTTGCAGCAGGGGCTTGGACTCGAACCTTATTTGTCGGGCATGACCTTTCTTCCGCTTGGATTCGGCTTTGCCGTCTTTTCAATGCTCACTCCCCGGCTTGTCCGCAAATTTTCGATCAATATCGTTTACGCCGGGGTAATCATTATGTTCTTGAGTTATGTTGCAATAATTGCAATCATACGATTATCAAGCGGCGAAACTTCTGTACCTGCATTGGCTGCCGCTTTGTTTTTCGCAGGTGTCGGCCAAGGGATGATTGCACCGCTCCTCATTCAAAGCATTCTCGCCAAAACCGCCAAAGAAGACGCAGGTACGGCTTCGGGGGTACTGACCACGTTTACCCAGGTTTCCCAAACGCTTGGCATTGTCGCCATAGCCGCCGTGTTTTATTCCATCCGGGAATCTCATCATAATGATTCCATCGCTTTTCAGAGTGCGATTTGGATATTGATCTGTTTGTGCCTGGCGATTACGGCCGGATTGGTCAAATTGATATCGGCTAACAAGCCGCGAGCCGGACAATAAACACCCCTTTCAAGCCACAAATAGCCAGTCGTCGGAATGGAATCCACGACTGGCTACTAAGGTGTCGGATTGAACCCAAGCAGGGTCTACTCATAAATGATTAAGATTTAAGCGACAGCGCAATTCCGGTAAAAATGACGCCAAGCGCATACGCTCCGGCATCGGGGTAACCAATGCTCCGGTCGCCGACTGTCCCTGCGCGCCCCATCCGGGCTGCGATCGCTTCGGTTTTTTTGGCGCCTTCGACCGCCGCCTCGGATGCCGTAATTCCGGCGGAGATAAGATCGGAGCCGGCTTCAGCGGCGTTTGCCCACGCTTCCGCGTAAGGAACGAGTGCGTCAATCAACGTTTTGTCGCCGACAACCGCCCCTCGTCCGAAGGATCTCTCGCCGGTGTCCTGGATTCCTTTGACCACCGCGCTCATCATTTCGGAAATTTCAGGAACGGAAAGCTCCTTGCGTACTCCAGCATATTTTCCTGCCGCCCGGAACGCCGAACCCCAAATCGGTCCCGAAGCTCCGCCGCAATGCTCCATGATCACCAGCGAACAGGCATCCAGGAACGAGCCGATATCCTTTGCCTGGGAGATCACGTCGTCCCATTCCGCTTTGAGCTGCTTGAATCCTTTCGCCACGCTCATGCCGAAATCCCCGTCGCCTGCATGGGAGTCCAGCTCGCAGAACGGAACTTCGTTTTCGATGATCACTGCGCTCATTTTATCGACCAGATAAATCATGTTGTCCAGCGACAGCTTGCCGCCACGAATGACGGCATGTTCTTCGCCGGTAACCATGCCGAACGATCCCGGTTCTCGCTCTGCCTCCTCGATCGCCGCCCCGCTATAACGAACCGGCTCGAACGGGCCGCGGACGACCAGCGCCGGCGTCTCGCATTCCGCAGCGAGCAGTTGCTTCAGCCGGTCATTTAGCCTCATGATCGACACGGATGCGCCCGCCATGTCGATGCTCGTCATGTAGTTGCCGACGAACACCTTGTACACCGTGATTCCGCGTGAGTCGAGCTCGCGCATCACGGCGTGGTTCAACAGATAAAGCTCCTGCAGCGGCGTCCCTCCGAAGCCGTTTACCAATACGGCGACCTCTTCGTTTGTGTTCCCGTTGATCTTTGGACTTTCCAGCAACGCAGTCACCATTCGGGATGCGATTTCGTCCGCCGAAATCATCTTCTCCCGCCGGATGCCCGGTTCGCCGTGAATGCCTACTCCATATTCCATTTCCTGCTCGCCAATCGCGAAGGTCGGAGTACCTTTCGCCGGCACAGTACAGGAGGTGAGCGCAAAACCGATGCTTTTGACGTTATCGATCGCATCTTGGGCAGCCTGCTTCACCTGCTCGAGGGACATGCCCGCTTCCGCCGCCGCGCCGGCGATTTTATGCACGAGCACCGTGCCTGCCACACCTCGGCGCCCGACGGTGTACAGGCTGTCTTCCACCGCAATGTCGTCGTCCACTTGGACATAGTCGACCCGGATGCCGTCCTCGCCGGCAAGATGCGCCGCGTTTTTAAAGTTCATGATGTCGCCGCTGTAGTTTTTGATGATAAGCAGCGTGCCTTTTTCGCTCGCCGACGAGCGGATGGCCTGATAGACCTGGATTTGCGACGGCGAAGCGAACACGTCGCCGCAAACCGCGACGTCGAGCATCCCCTTGCCCACGAACCCCGCGTGAGCGGGCTCATGGCCGCTTCCGCCGCCGCTGATCAGCGTAACCTTTTGCGGATTCATCTCCTTTTTCTTGATGATTTTATATTTGCTGTTAAACTCGAGTTCCGGATGGGCCATGACGAGGCCGCTAAGCATTTCCCTGACAAGTGTCTCCGCCTTATTCATGATTTTTTTCATCGTATCGCATCCTTTTGCTTAGTTTGAAGCCCAGCCCGATTCGGTCAGCAACGAAGATAGCCGAGGCCACGCTTCTTCCGTGATCGGGAATGGCATCAGATGGTCCTATACATGTTCGTTATAACTGTACCACTTGCCCCGCGGCAATTTCGACCGGGTCGCCTTCCGCGCTGATCCAGACGGATAACGCCGACGGATTATGGACGATGCGGTTGTCCGCCGAAAAACGGAGCCGCTTCAACGCGTCCGAATAGGCATAGATTTCGGCGTTGGTCGCGTACCAAATGTCCTTCCTGCCGCCGGCGATTTCGCCGAACCGTTCGATCAGCTCCCAATTCCGGTCGTTTTCGAATTCATAGCTATGTCCCCATACGTATAAAAGCGCCATGTGCGAATGCCTCTGCTCCAGAGATACGAACTTCTCCGCATATTCCGCCATTTGTTTATGATGGCAGGTCGGATGCCAGCGGAGCGAGTCTTCGGGCAAAGCAAACGAGCCGTGGCTGTTGACCGTACGGGCATATTCGATGCCGACGGAACGAAGCAGGTCAACCACTTGATCGCTGTAAGTACCGTACGGGTAGCTCATTCCTTTTACAGGGACGCGGATAAGAGCCTCCAGCGCTTTCCGGTCCTCCACGACCTGCCAAACGATTTGCTCCGCCGGCGATCGGTCCAAAAACGGATGGCTTACGGTATGCGCCGCGATTTCATGTCCGCGGTACAAATCCTCCACTTCGGCCGGATCGACGTATCCCTCTCTGCCAAGTGTGCCGCTATTTAAGTGAAACGTCGCCTTGAGCCCGTAATCGTTCAGCATTTTTACCAATCTGCGGTCATGCTCCCTGCCGTCATCGAAGCTGAGCGTCAGCGCTTTGTTCACGCCATTCGGAAACCGGTCAAATTGTATGCGCATTCAAGATCTGCCTCCCCCAAAAAATGAATTACTTGTCCAATACTATATTCAATTCGAACTGCGAAGTAAATCGGTCCGAAAGCCGTGTTTTTGTGTACCGTCCCCTCCTTGTTGATCAAACCTCTGCGCCCACACTAATAAAGGCCATTCTTAAAATTTCGATCATTCCGATTTATAAAAGCGCTACTCCGCGACACGGTCCGCTCTGTTCATCTTCCTGAATTGGTTGGGCGAAGTCCCGTTTTTCTTTTTGAATACCGTTATAAAATAAGAGCTGTTTTGAAACCCGATCCGCTCCCCGATGTCCTTTACGTTTAACGTTGTCGCGAGCAGCAGCTGTTCGGCTTCATGCAGCCGTAAATCGGTCACGTATTGCGTAAAGGACACGCCCATAACCTCATTAAACAGTTTGCTGAAATAAGGCACGGAAATGTTGAGCTCGGAGGCGACAAGTTCCGCCGAAAGACCGCTGCTCCGGTAATGGTTTCCGATAAATTCGCAGGCGATCCCAACAACTTCGGCGCGATCTTGGTGCCGGTTCATTTTCAACTGTTCGATGATAAAATCGGCCAGCTCCCCATAAAACGCCTCGACCCGTTCGAGCTCCGCAAAATGCTGCACGATGCCGTAAAGCGAATCTTTCCCGTAATTTCTTAGCAGCGGCGTAAAATCAGCCATCGTTCCGAATTCGGTTTCAATCGTCGTCACCGATTGCCGCAACGCGGCACGGATGTCCGCCGGCGCGTTGCGGCGCAGCGCTCCGAACCATTCGCCGAGAATTCTTCCTGCCTCTTTTCGGTCATTTACTTTGATGGCTTCGAACAGGGACCTTTCCAATTTGACGGGATAACGAGATGAAGATTCCGTTGAGGCCCGAATCGCATCGAAATGATAGACCATTCGGCGATGGTCCACGTAACTGTACTCCAATGCTCCCCTTGCATCCTCAAAAGATTGCCCCAGCTCCCCGATCGACACCGCCCGGCTGCCCACGCCGATTTTCATGCGGAAACCCGTCACCCGTTCAGCCTGCTGCGCCAGCAAGTTCAGCCGATGGGTCGAGGGATGGTCTTCGGGCTCATGCATCAAAATTGCAAATATGTGCCGTCCGATATCGACCTTTTCCATCTCTTCCCGTTCCCGAAAAATGCGGCGCGCCAGTTCGAAAACGGTATCCTTGACCAGCCGGATTCCCGTATCCGCCACGTTCCCTTCCCTTTGAATCGGACTCTCTACGACGACCGCCACCGCCCGCATCGGTCCGGTATGCAGCCTTATGCCATGCAGTGCGGAATGCAAATCCTTCATCGTTTCGTCGGTGGCAGGCTCGCCAAGGAGAATATCCTTAAGACGGCTTTCTTTCAGCCTCTCCCTGTGTTTGACCGCTGAATCTTCAAGGGACGTGACTTTGCCGATCAAATTTTTGAACACGTCGCTTAAATACGCGGCTTCATCGCCGGTTCCGCCGTCAGCTTCCCCGGTTGCCTGTACCGGATGGCTTCCTTTGACCATTTGAACCACGTTTCCGATGGGGCCGTATAATTTACGGTTCATTAGGATCGTGGCCGCAAAACATGCGAAAAGCAGCAGCAATGATATGATGATAATGTTTCGCTGAAGTATAAAGCTTCCTTTTGTCAGATACGCATAGCTCGTCGCATTCAGCAAATACCATTCAAGCTTGTCGTTGTATGCATACGTGACCAAAGATTTGGACCCGCTTATCGAATCGACGAAGCTGCCGGAAACGTTGCCCGACTTCATCACTTTGCCCATGAATTCGGCGCCGGAAGCGGCGTCCATGAACGCCTCGGGCTTGTCGCTGCGGGTGATCAAAATGCCGTTTTTGTTCGTGACCATAAAGCTGGATTCCGGGGAACCGCCCATTTTGTCAAACAATTCCTGAAGGGCCGACAGTTTTAGATTAATGAAGATCGCATACTCCGACCTCGCATCGGACGGAATGAAGATCAGGGAAAGAATCGGGTTGTCGTAATGCTTGCCCGAATAAACGTACTGCTGTCTGTGGGGAAGAAAAATCATTTTGCCCAGTCCGCTTCGAACCTGAATCAGCTTGCGGGCTTCCGGATCAATGTCGAATATTTCAACGTCCTGCGGGATCGAATGGATGAAATTTTCCGTCTCCCCGTTATACAAATATACGGAATCGATAAAATCATTCGCATTGACGGCATCGTGAAGCTTGCGGTCCAGGACGAGCGAATCCGCCGGATCCAGCCGGAGCGCATACAGGCTTTTGATCACGTCCTTATCGTTCAGAAGCTGCTCCCCGACCCGAAACGCTCTTTCATACAACATTTCAATGTTGGCATTGGTTTGATCGAGCAGCTTCCGGTGCGTTTCCGAGATTTGCTTCTCGCTGATCATATTGGTAAACGTGTAGTTGACGACCGAAAGAATGAGCAGGCTCAAAACAAAAATGATCGTGTTGGCAGCGATCAATCTGAACAGAAAGCTTCGGGTCGGCACATGCCATCTCCATTTCATCGGGTTCACCGGCGCTTCACATCCCTGTCGTTCTTGATTCCTAAATATATTGGCCGTTGATCGGCCGAATCCTTCCGATTCGAAGGCGGTCGAATCTTCCGGGATCGAGGATACAGGCCTTCCCCTGACGAGGAAGGCCTGCTTTAGTTATCGCGCCGGCGTAAGCTTGGCGTCGGCCCAATCGGCATGGTCCTCGGCGTTTCCGTCTCCGCCATCCATAACCACCAGTTTAAGCTCGTTTTTGCCGGAAATGTCGACATCGACTTGGCGGGCAGGCATGCTGCGATGCATCGCGCCGCTGTCGAACAGCTTGACGCCGTCCGCCCAAACCTGGAACACGGCCGACCCGCCGTTGCTCTCTTGATCGATTCCCACCGTGGCGGTAAACCGCTTGTAGTCTTTGCCCCCGATGGAGTAGCGGATTTCCGATGAGGCGTGGGTTCCCAAGCCCTTCTCGTAAGAACGGCTGCCTTTGCCGTCATACAGGGTCAACGCGTTTCCGCCGACGCTCCAATCTTTTCGCACCCGGCCCCAGCCGCTTGTTGCGTCCGCCCATTCCATATCGCTTAAATACTGCGGCGCGTCTGTGAAATTGAACTCAAAATCATCGCGGTCCGTGAGCTTCATCCGGACGGTGCCGGAATATCCGGAGCTAATGGCAATCGGTTTTTGTACCGGATTGGCTTCGATCCATCCGGGGAACCCGGCGGGATGCGACCAGCCGTTCCGGATGTGCAAGCGTACCGAACCGTCCGCGTTCAAAGATGCTTGTACCGATCCCGAGCCGTCGCCCTGGACGGTTACGCGGTTCCCGGATTTCCCGAAAATGAGGGAAGCGTAGTTTACATTGGTCTTGGAGGCCCGGAAATCCGCCGTCCCGAGTCCTTCCTTCTCATCCTCCATCCAAGGCCAATCCGGTTTGACGCCGTATTTCTCTTCCCCTTCGGCCCGTTCCTTGTAAGCTGTACCGGTGAGTCTGCCGATTTGGCTTTCCGGATAAACGTTCCATTCGCCATTTCGATCCCATGTGATCCGGTCGGCACCTGCAGCGGCATCAAAGGATACGCCGACGGCGTCGTAAGTTTCCGGCGGGTCCGCAACGGTATACGTCGTGGAAATGAGCCCTTTGCCGTCGATCCGCATCTCGAAATCCACGCCAGTCGCTCCGTATTTGCCGGAAATGCGGATAACGGCTTCTTTGCCCGAAATGCTCCGGCTGATCCCGGAAAGCGTCCACGCCCCCAGCTTCGACGTATAGCCCAAATCCAAATACGGCCCGCCGGTCAGGAGCGTTTTCCCTTGATATTCGCCGCTTGTGATCATGCCCGTCGTCTTGCTGAAGACCATCCGAAAATCTTTGCCGGTAACGATGATGTCGCCTGTCGTTTCCTTAATATCCGGGGTTTTTCCTTGCGGCTTCCACGGAACAATCGTTTTTTGCCCGATGGTAAGCATGTATTCGTCAACAAGCGGGTTCGCTGCGGTATGGTCATCCCGGTATATTTTCAAGCGGATGGCATCTCCGTTTTTCCACTTTCTTGCCGGAAGCGCCAGCTGCCCTTGGCTCATCGGCTCTACGGATGGCCCCTGAATTTTTCCTTTTTCTTTCCCGACGCTCCACTCAATGGTGACCTCGCTCAAGTTCGTATGATTATAACGATTTTCGATCGGGATCGCGAGCGGTTTGCCGGCTCCCGGGTTCGGAAATGTATCGGC
This sequence comes from Paenibacillus sp. USDA918EY, assembly GCF_009870825.1. Classification (GTDB taxonomy): domain Bacteria; phylum Bacillota; class Bacilli; order Paenibacillales; family Paenibacillaceae; genus Paenibacillus_AQ; species Paenibacillus_AQ albilobatus. The sequence goes on from NZ_WTWY01000018.1 coordinate 8,607, forward strand.
GTTAATCCTTACGGGCGAATAAGCTTTTTTGACGTTCCAGTACTCCGGCTTTTCCCTGTTCCATTCGTCGAGGATGCCCCAGTTGACCAGGAAGCCCGGCCAGATCCCGTTCGGACCATAAAAGCGGAGATCGCGCGAGTGCCATATGGCTCCGCCGAGTACGCCCGGCGTCTCATATAGATCATCCCACAACCGGTGGAGTGCGGTGCCGTAGAAATCCCGATATGCCGGATCGTCGTCGATCCAGTCGCCATAATAGACATATCCATGAGCATATTCGTCATACAGCTCCGGTTTATCATGCGCGCCGAAAGTATGGCCGTAAGGAGTGTAATGAATGCTGAACAAGTCGGTATACCCGGCCGGAGCGTTGAACCCCCAGCTGAACTTCACGGGACGTGACGGATCGACCGCCTTGACGTAATCATGTGTGGCAGCCACATTGCTCCCCCACGCGCTTTCATTGCCGATGGACCAGATTACGATGCTTGGATGGCTGCGGTCTTTCTCGATTGTTTCAGAGAACTGGCCCGTATAATTGTTTAAATATTTGGGATCGCTGGCCCTGCCGTCGCTAACGAACATGACCGAGTTTTCCTGTTCGACGTAAAAGCCGAGCTCGTCGGCCAGATCCAGCACGTATTCGTACTGCGGCCAATGGGATGCGCGAATGTAATTGACATTGGCTTCCTTTAGCTTAACAAGCGACTCGCGATCATGCTCCGGATCGGCGGCGACGCCGATGAGCGGGGAAGACTGATGCCAATCCACGCCGCGCAGCTTCACGACTTTCCCGTTTACCAGCATGGTGTTGCCGTCCATTTTAATCGACCGGAAGCCGACCTTGCGGATCACGGTTTGCACGGGTTTGCCGTCTGCCATGACCGTGGCTTTTAACGTATAGAGCCGCGGATGCTCGGCATCCCATTTGGCGGGCTTGGCGACCGGAATTTGGATTGATGCTTCCGGCTGATCTCCCGTCACGGATATGACGGACGGTTGAATCGGCACCTCTTTCCCGTCCGGATCAGTAAGCTGCAGCTTAACTTCCCCCTGCTTCGCTTCCTCCAGCGCCATGCCTGCCGAAACTTTTAAAATCGCGTCCGAATAGGCGGCATCAAATTCGGTTTCCGTCTGCAGCCGGGTCATATGATCGACAGGAAGCGCAAACAGCTGTACCTGCCCGACTAAACCGCGGACGTGCTGGTATTCGATAAATCCCGTTTCCGCCGTTATGCCTACGGTGATCGTTGCGGGTTCGCCGGGGGTAACGTATTCCGTAATGTCGGCGTCAAAGGTCGTGAACCCTCCACGATGCTGACGGACCAAATGGCCGTTAACCCAAACGCGCGCGTAATTGAATGCCGCTTCGAAACGGAGCATCACCTTGCTGCTTTGAAAGGTTTCGGGAATGTCGACCGTTTTCTGATATGCGTGTTCAATGTTGCGGTCAGGGAACCAGTCGCCTCCCTGCTGCCCGCGGATGTCGAATCCGAGCACCTCCAGGTTGGCCGGAACCCGAACCTCCTTCCAATCCGACGTGTCCGTGCCGTTTCGCCAGAATCCCTGGCCGGGGTTCAGCTTGAACTTCCATGTTCCGTTTAAGCTGACGACGGGGTCGGGTACGCCGTTCACGGATGCCGGGAGAGGAACGATGACCGGCCGCGGCCAACCGTTGGTTTCCGGTCCGGCCGGTACGTTCGGCATCGGATCGCTTGGCGTTCCCCAAACCGCGAATTCGCGGATGCCCGCCTTGGTGCCGGGCTCGAGCCCTGTAACTGTGACCCGGACATAACGCCGGGCCGTCTCCAGGAAGCGATCTTTTCTCACCTGATCCCGGCCGGAGATCCCCGTTTGGTCAGCCGCCTGATACCAATGGAGGGCGTCGGCGGACACTTCGATTTTGTATTTGTAGTTTTTCGCTTCATTCCAGGTGATCTGCGTACCCGTCAGTTCGTAATCGCGGCCCAGATCGACCAGCAGCCAGCTGTTTGGCTCCGTGCTTCCCGCGATCCATGCGGTTTCGTCCTTGCCGTCCACGGCATTCGCAGGACCAGCCGTCGGCTGCGACGACGATGCGGACGCCACTTTGCTCAGCGCGACGTTGGTTTCATCGCGCAAAAGGCTGTACGTCATGGATGCCGTAAGGCTTTTGTTCGTCCCATCCGTGACGTAAGCGCGGATCGTAACATCGTCTTCGATGACAATAGGATCCGCATATTGTTTCTTGGTCGCCGATGTCAACGGATCGGAACCGTCAAGCGTATAAAAGATGGAGGCTCCCGGAACGGAGCTGGACAACGCGACGACCGTGCCCGCAGCCACCTCTCCCGGCGGCGGGTCAGCCGACAGCGGTATGACTTCATATTCGAACGCTTTGACCTCGCTATCCTCTTTTCCCTCCATGGCCGCATAGGCCTGCAGCTTGGTTATTTTGCCGATACCTTCGCCGTGTAGAACGATCGGTTCCTTATAAGGAGTCTTTGTATCTGATGTCCTTGGATCGGTGCCGTCGGTCGTATAATAAATCGTTGCCCCAGGCTGGCCGCCGAACAGCTCGACCGCTGTGCCGTCGATCACCGGTCCCGGTTTGACGCTTGCCTCCACAGGCAGCACGACGGCCGTGTTGTAGAGCTCAAACTCCCATATGGCAGCGGCAATGCCGACTTTCTCCAGCTGGTGAAGCCTGACGTAACGCGCTTTTGTCGGTGTAAATCCATACACCTGGTCCTTCAAATCGTCATTGCCCGTTTCCTCGGCCACCGTTGTCCATCGGTTTCCATCCTCAGACACATCAATCGTAAACTTGGTCACGTAATTGACGTGATCCGGATTTTTTCGGAGGACGGCATAATTAACGGGCTGGCTGCGGCCCAGATCGACGGTCAAGTCCCACAGCACATTTTGCTCCGGTTGGGCGTAGGTTCCGGGATTGCCGTCGATGGCGCGTCCGGCGACATTGCCCCAGCCTGCAGGAGACGACATTTCTGCGGTCGCTGTCAGCGCCAGGTTCGGATATTGGGAAAAATCCTCCGTGAGAACCCGATATTCAAAGCTCCCCACCTCGCTCGTCCCCCCTTCCTTTTCATCGATGGCAACCGCTTTGATGCTCATATCGGACTCGACTGTAATCGGCTCGGTATATTGCCGCCGGGTTTCGGATGTCACCGGGTCGGTTCCGTCCGTCGTGTAATAGACGGCGGCCGTGCCCGGAGAGCTGGAGAGCTTCACCTGCGTTCCCGGCAGGACCGTTCCGGATTGCGGCTCAGCCGTCAGGACGGGGACCACGGCCGCCTGCGCGTACAGTTCAAGCTCGCTGATCCGTACGGCAGGCCAATCGACGCCTTCGGCCGTCTTTTTGGTCACGTGGAGCCGGACATATCGGGCCGATATGGCATCCGGCAAAACTCGGTCGGTCACGGCATCCAGGTTGCCAACCACCGAATCCGCCGTTTGCCAGGGGCCGTTCATGTCACCCGAGCTGTATTCCAGTTGGAAATCCTGCGTAGCCCACGTGCCCGCCGCGCCATGGTACGCCGTCCAGCGCTTGATCGGCTGAACGGAGCCCAGGTCCACCATCGCCCATTCGTCGGCCAGCGGACTGCTCTGCCATCCGGTATCGCTTGTGGACCACATGCGGTCCAAACGGCCGTCCGTCAAATAGGCGCCGGGATGCTGCGGAAGCGCGCTGCTCACCGTCACCGGCTTGTTGAGCGCCAAGTTCATCCCGGAAACGGCAGCGTCGGTGCTGCCGGGCGCTGCCGCCTCCTCTTCCTGCTCAGCATTCGGCGCTGTCTGTTCCTCCCCTATCGGCTGGGGTTGGACTTCGGCTGGGGGAGATGTTTCCCCTGACTGCTCCTGCTCTGATTCAGGCGGCTGAGCGCCGGGAGGTTCTTGCGCCGCCGGTTGTTCGGCTTCAGGCCGTCCTTCTTGCGGCGGCGCCCCTCCCGGGATCGGCGTCTCGGTCCCTGAGCCGGCGGCAAATACCCTTGGAGAAATGAGCGAATCGGGAACAAATTGTCCAAGAAAAAGTGAAACGGACAAAGCGGCAATGGCCAGTGATTTCAACTTGAGCATTTCGGAAATCCCTCCCCAATTTTTCAAAATGAATGCGACGAGCGAACTGACACCTTAAGAGCCGTTATTTCTTCTTGGAAGCGATAAATGCATCCAGCTGCCGCTGCATCTCTTCGATGACTTTGTCGATTCCTGCCGATTTTAGCTTGCTTTGGAATTTCGGATAAAATTGATCATAGTCCGAAAATCCTGCATACGCCGCATCCACATATTCCTTTTCGACGGCGTTGATTTGGGCCATTTCGGCTTTGACCGGATCGGCATTAAACCGGAAACCGAGCGTAGGCGCCTCAACCGCCCCTTTATCCCATTTTTGCAGCGATTGGATAAGCTCCGGGCTGACGTGCTTGCTGAAATGTTTTAGGCGAATATCGTCCCAGGCCCAGTACACCTGATTGTAGGTTTGCTGGTCGCCGATGCCTTCAACGGAAATGGCGCTGCCGTCCATTTTATAGTTGACGTCCTTCACGCCGTAAGAAAAAAGGTCGTAATTCTCTTGCTGGCTGCGGAACCAATTGACGAAGGCAACGGCCCCTTCCGGATGTTCGCTCGTAGAGAATACCGACAGCAGGTTGGAGGCGGCATCAAAATTGTATTTCGGCTTGTCGGGATTCAGGAACACGTCCTCCAGATCCCCTTGGGGAAGCGTTTTCTTGAACGCGTCGATCCGTTCCGTCGTTTTCAGCACGTTGGACCAGATGGCCGCAAGTTTCCCGTTATTGAGCGCGGCTTCGGGATCCTTGATTTCCTGGGCATCCTTCGGCATCCAGCCGTTCAAATACCATTTTCGCTTCGTGTTCACGATGTTTTTAAAAATTTCGGATTCGTAGAAGTTGTGCACTTTCAGCTCCGGATCCGCAGGATCCACATATCCCGGCCCTGCTCCCATGTCGCCGACGGGCAGATAAACGTCGCCGAACTCCCGCAGCAGCGCGCGGGTGCCGTCATTGGCGATCGGCATCATTCCGGGTTCGTTTTTCTTGATCGTATCGAGATAGTTTTCAAAATCGGCGAGCGTGCGGATTTCGGGCAGGTTGTATTTTTGGCGCAGGTCTCCCCGAATCGCAAAGAAGTTGTTGTTTTCGGCCGTCGGCACGAGCGTAGGGATGCCGTAAATCCGGTTATCGATCGAAGCGCTGAGCCAGTTGGCCGACGGAATGCTCGCCTTCAGGTCCTTGCCGCTTGTTTCAAGCCACTCGTCTAGCGGCGCCACGACATGTTTGGAAACGATTTGGGATAGCCAGCTTACGTGCGTCCATGCCAAATCGTATTTTTCGCCCGAAGCGGCGATCAGGTTCAGCTTGTTGGAATACTGATCCCATGGGAAGTACGTAAATTCGAGCTTCAACGGCAGCCCATCGGCGTTCAGCTTGTCTTCAAGCGCTTTCTGCACATTCGCCAGATCTTTCGGCGCGTCGCCGGGAAGCACGATTTTGACGGTTCCGCCGACTTGCGCTTTTTTCTCTCCTCCCGTGCCCTGTTCGTTTTTCTTCCCGCCCGCGTTCCCCTCCTTTTCGGACGCTGAACCGCCGGAGCCGGAACAAGCTGTGAGCAGACCGCTTAGCATCATCGCCAAGATAAGGATGGAAACAAGCATCTTCTTTTTCGTCACCATATAGAACCTCCCCCATTAAGTAGAAAAAAGCTATCTATGTTGAACCGTCTTCGGACGGCTGCAACCTATCCTTTGACCGCGCCGATCATGATGCCTTTCACGAAATACCGCTGAATAAACGGATAGACGAGGATGATCGGGCCGATCGTGACCAGCACCATGGCCATCTGCGCCGTCTCCGACGGCAGCGTCTGGCTGCCCGACACCAGATTCCCCTGCGTGCTCATGTAATTGATCATGGATTGGATTTTGAACAGGATGAATTGAAGCGGGTACAACTTCCGGTCGTCGATTAACCACAACGCAAGTCCCCAATCATTCCAATATGCGAGCGAATAAAACAAGGCCACGGTCGCGATAATCGGCGTGGAAAGCGGCAGCATGATTTTGGCAAACACGTAAAACGGTCCCGCCCCCTCCATTTCAGCCGATTCCATAAGCGCCGGCGGCAGCGACTTGAAGTAATTCCGGATCAGGAACACGTGAAAAGGATTGACGAGCATCGGCAAAATCAATGCGGCCAGCGTATCCTTCAGGTGCAAATATTTGGTGACGAAGATGTACCATGGGACAAGCCCCGCGTTAAAAATCATCGTAATGAAAATAAACAAGGCGATGCCGTTCCGGTATTTTACCTTCTGCCGGGCCATCGTGTGGGCAAGCATGGCGCTTAGCAGCAATCCGAGTCCGGTCCCGATCGCCGTCACGGCGATGGAAACCATATACCCCCTCCAAATTTCATCTCCGGAGAAAATGAGGCGATAGGCATCCCATGAAAACGTGTCCGGAAACAACGAATATCCATGCTGTATGACCGAAGATTCGCCGGAAATCGAAACCATGACCGTTAATAGGAACGGAATCGTCGTAAAAGCGCAGAAAGCGATCGCGATGAGATGAAATAATGCTTGTGAAAACGAGTACCTTGTTTTTTGTGCGTGCATGCGATCATTCCTCCGTTAAAACAGCGCGTTGTCGTTGTTCATTTTTTTGACGGCCCAATTGCAGCCGAGAACAAACAGAAATCCGCATATCGACTGGTACAGGCCGACGGCTGCCGGCATGCTGACGTCCCCGACGTTTTTGACCGCCCGAAACACGTAAGTATCGATGACGTCCGTCGTTGGATACAATAGCCCGTTATCGCCGACAATCGAGTAAATCGTTTGAAAATCCCCGTAAAAAATTTTTCCGACCGCAAGCAGCGTGACGATCGTGATGGTCGGCACAAGCAGCGGCAGCGTAATGTACCGGATGCTTTGCCAACGATTGGCGCCGTCCAGCGCGGCCGCTTCAAATAATTCATCGTCGATGCCGATAATGGTCGCCAAATACAAAATGACCGCATAACCCGTATTTTTCCAAACGTACACGCCGACAAGGATCGCCACCCAATACCCCGGAGCGGAATACCAGTCGACAGGCGCCAAATGCAACAGATCCCTCAGCTGGTTCACCAGCCCGTATTTGGAGCTGAACATCAAGTAAACGAAGTTGCCGACGACGACCGCCGAAAAAAAGTACGGCAAAAACATGAGGCTTTGATACATTCTGCGAAAAAAGCTTTTACGGATTTCGTTCAGCAAAATGGCGAAGGCGACGGCGATGAGCGTCCCGAAAACAATGTAATTGGCGTTGATAAACAGCGTATTAAACGTCGTTCTCCACGCATAATCGCCTTGAAAATAAAACGCGAAGTTCCTCAGGCCCACCCAGGGGCTTCCGAATATGCCGTCCTTGAAGTTGTAATCCTTAAACGCGATCAAAATCCCCGGCAGCGGCAAATAACAAAACACCAGGAAATATAGCAGCCCCGGCAGCGCCATCACATAATACCACCGGTTGCTTCGCAGTTCCTTGAGCATACCCTTCATACCATCGAATCGCTCCCCCAACATGTGAATTCGCCTTGTAAGCGTTGTCATCAACGATGATAGAAGGTTTGCTTCGGAAAGGAAATTTCACTTTGTTAAGATGATATAAAAATTTTACGAAACGGCCTTTAAAATTTTTAAGCGGATGCTAATTTTTGCAAGTTGGACGAGGGAATACGCATATTTTTTCTTTTACCGGCCGCTCAGAGGATTCCTGTTCAAAAGGTTCAAGCTGTGAACAAATCTCCTCCTCGACTTTCCTTTTCCATAAAAAAAACCGCCTTAAAAAGGTTAAGGCGATTAAATATAGGCATGTGCGATAGCGCTATTTTTTTACACTAATTGAAGCAACCGAATGATTTCGCCGTCCACGATTTGTTCCGTAACTTTCATAAATCCCAGCGACTCGTACAAATTTGCCGCAACCAGATTTTCGGGTCGATGTCCAATCATCACTCTTTTACAGTTTATGGCGCGCATATGTTCCAACAATTTTTTCATCGCTGCTTTGCCATAACCCTTGCCTTGATGCCTTTCATCGATCATGAAAGCCGGTATCCAGCAGTTTCCTTCTTCATCTGGCTCCGGGCAAAATACAATAAAGCCGACCAAGCTGCCGCGTGAGATTATGGCACGAAGTTCGAAATGTTCCATAAATTTGGATTCGGCGATCCAATAGACCACCGGAGCCGGAAATACGTTCAATTGTTCCGTCTTTACCTTTAGCCCGGTACAAGCATACCAGTTTTCAGCCGACACTGCTTCAAGTCTGATTTCCATTCAATATTCCCTCCCGAAGATGGTTCTGCGGAGGAAACTTAACGGCCGCTCCCCCGCTGTTTAGTGCATGTTTCCTCTTTTGATCATTTGGATATTTTTCATACCACATCACTCCCTTCAATAAATGGACGCGAAACTTCAAACTGTTGAACGCATCAAATATTCCGAGACTAACTAGTTGACATCGCCAAGATAGCGGATAGATGACTCTTTTTGACGGATCATTTTGGTGAGCGCTTGTGGATAGATTCTGATTTCTTCCAAATGATCGAGCTCGACCCATTCGGCGCCAATTTGGTCTTGGTCGGGATTCGTTCCGTTTAAAAATGCTGTCGTCTCGGATAATAATGAACAGTTGAAATAAAATTCGACTTGATGAATATCCGAATCCCATTTCGCAAATTCGTGATTTTTGCCGATATATTCGCGAATATAGACAAGATCGTGGACCTCTACGCCGGCTCCTAATTCTTCGATGCATTCCCTGTAAACGGCATCTCTTAATTGTTCACCGGGGTCTTGCCCTCCACCGGGGAATAAATAATAGAAACCAAAATCATCCCTGTTTTTCGTTAACAATATTTTATTTTCGCGAACAATGATCGCCTTTGCCGAGTTTCTTATAGGTTTCATGACGCCTCCGTTTTTGATTACTTGTTTACGAACAGATTACCAATGCTTTAATAATGGTTTCGGCGCATTCTTCTGGCGAAAAAAGGCTCGTGTCGACCGAACAGCTGTAATGTATGTTATCCGCCATGAGTTGGCTCTGCCATTCGGATTGATCTTCCGTTCTGTCGTGACGTTCCCGGTTGCGCTGTCTGCAAACTTCCAACGGGCAAAACACCTCAACGATATCGAACGGATATCCTGCAAAAATTTCCCGGACCTTGTCATAGTGGGGCTTCAATTCGGGTCTTTCAACTAAAATGCCATCAACGAGAACGTTCTTTCCCAGATCAGAAAATAACCTTGCGGTATGATACATCATCCAAATGGCTTCGCTCAAATATTTCCAGTAATCTTCCTGCAAGTATTTATTGCCGATCATTTGCTCGAAAAGATCGTTGGCAACCACGTAAAAAAACTTCTCAGATCTCGATTGGATAACGTCTACAATAGATGTTTTACCTGAACTCGTCACGCCGTTTAAAAAAATAATGTTCCCTTTCCCCATTCCTCTTAGCTCCTCATAAAACATGATTCCCACTTGGATTTTACGTTGTTTTCGGACCGCAGACCGATAGAACATCAATGCTTAAATCTTCTTCAACATCAACCGTCTCCGCAATGCTTCCACTTCTTCCGCCGCCTCCATCTGCATCTCCGCGATCCGCATGAGTTTTCGGCTTTCCGGTGACTTCGGGTCCTGTTCCAACTTTTTCAGCAGCTTGGGCACCTCCCAAACGGCACGCAGTGCAAAGGCGGCAAGACATCCGAAGCGGGGAAGCGCCTCGTCGCCATACCAACCTGCACCCTTCAACCCTGTGATGTAAGAAGATATGAAAAGCTCAAGATCATCCCTGCACGACTCAGACGGAATTTGCCCACGGCTGACGGATAATCCGAAAAAGCGGCCCAGATCCTCGCCGACACCGGAAATGCTGACAAACTGCCAATCGATCAACGTTGGGCTTCTTTCATGCAAGCCATCGGGCGTCAGCAAAATATTGGATTCATAATAATCCTGATGGGAGAACGTTCTCGGCAGTCTCTCCAGCGCCGCCAACCATTCTGGAATGCTGGTTTCCACCATGGCGAATCGGTCGATGACAGAAACTAAACCATTACACGAAACAGAGATGTGCTGCACCATGGGCTCCTGATACGCATCGCGGTATCTCTTGCATTCATTGATCCAAGAACGCAACCAGTGACGATTGATCCACGAAAAATCGGGCAGCGGCTGGCCGAGTAAATAGGCCGCGTGAAACTCCCCCAGCTTAGCGGCTGCAAATGCGTAGTCCTCCCGTTCCCAGCGCTTGGATTCATGCGGCATGTCCTCAAGCCATAACCATACGGACCCGTCATCCTGTTCATCGATCGCATAGCATTCCGGCGCCCGGAAACTTGCAGGCAGGCTTTTCAGCAATCCAGACTCGTAAGCGAGCACCTCGCGGCGCCAATAATTGTAGTGGGCCGGATCGTCCCGGTTCGGGTCGGCCAAGACGATTTTAAGAATTGCGGTCCATGCGTGAACCGCTCCCCTGACAATGTGTTTGCCTGAAACGCGGTATACCCCGTCCGTCACGAAATTCCGGTTCTTCGGCCCGATCGGCTCGCAGACCCATTGGGAAAGGAACCCGTCGTCCGTTTGAAGTATCTTTTTTGCGATTGCTTCCAGTCTGGTTTCGCTAATTTGGGAACTTACGCCTGTTTCGCTCATAAAGGTTATATCCTCCTTCTAAGGATATTAGGGACATATTTGCCTAAGAGAGATATTCGCCTTGCTGCAGCAACTCCCCTTTTCTCCCTCGTTATTCTAATCTTCATTGACGAGATGGAGGCATACCCGGGGTAACCCAAGTTCAAGGAAAATGAACGAAACCGGAAGTCCTGCCGCTATTGGCGGAACCTCCGGTTTGATTTCTTCTTTAAATGAGATCTTATTGCCCTTCTCCAAGAGGGGTCGATATGTCTATTTCGCTCTTGTAGCACTCTTGCAGCCTTCCGGGCCAGCCGGTAAAATTGATCAGCGCATCATCCGCATGGGTCAACTGATCGATGGAGCCAACGTGCACGGTTTTTCCACACCATCCATGCTGTTCCAACACAAAAACAACCATCCTTACTGCAATCAACGGAATAATAAATACTTGCGTTTTTGCACCGTTTCGTTTAATTTAGTTTTCGAACCGATTTTTCGTTAAATTTTTCCAACCCAACCAAACTTGTTGAGAAGGAGCTTATGATTTTTATGATCAAGTCACTTGGAAATCGCCTTTTAATCATTTTTCTCATCATCGCCTTGTTATCAGGCTGCAGCATTGCCAAAAAACAAATCGTCCCTCAAGACGTCGATCCGGCTGCCATATTGCACGGTATTTATAATTTTGAAAATATCAAATCGGTCAAATCCGTATCCCAAGTGCCTTTGAATGAAATTTCGAAACTCGCTGATGACATCGACATCCATTATCAATATGCCTTCATGGTGAAAGGGGCCGTGGACCAGCAAAACAACCCTTTTCCGGACATGCTGTACGTCATTGCCGCAATCGAAAACCGGAGGGAACACGGGGAGATGGATATCTATAAAGTAGAAGGCAATATCAATGGGAATTACTCGTTATTGCGACCAAGATACCATTTGTTTGACGTCAATGTCTGTTACGGAAAAACCAAGTCCGAATGCAATCCTAAAAAACATCCACCCTATGAAGCTATTGGTATTACTTTTGAACTGGATAAATTCAAAGACTTCAGGCCAAAAAAGAAAAACACCGTGAATATCGAAATAGGTTTCGCTTTCGGAAAGAGTAAAAACGAGCTCCGCGGCAATTTTTTTAACGATGCCGGACCGCAGAAAACGGGAGGAAAGTGGGACCCGTTAGAGCTGCCGGCCGATTTTAATTGAGATCATACAAAAAGAACAGGCATAAAAATGATAACATTCATACCATTTTGAACACCTGAGAGCTAAAGGCGCTTCTTGTAGAGAGCATCGTTGCGCTATATTTTGCCTACAAACGCCCCAACCGGTTTAGAAATGACGAGCTCTCCTCCTTTTTCGCGGATCAGTTCTTCCGTCAATTGAAGAAAACAAGGAGCAATGGCTTCGCGAACTTCTTTAGACAGGTTTTCGTCGTTCATAGGCCCTTGATACAGCTGCGTTGCCGCATAATATCGAAATACGGGCTCCGGCTCTTTCACCATAAAACCGGCTTCGTACGTCCAACATTCGACCTGCTTGAAATGTTTGCTTAACGTTTGCTCCCCGTTCTCCAAGGAAAACGTGATCAGCTCTTCCTTCACGCCAAAAGGAATGCCTAGCCGGTCCATCGTGTTCAGGTGCAGTTTGAACAACTCCGGCATGCCTTTTTCGCTGTTGGTTGTTGCAACCAATCGGCCCGTTTGCTTTAGAATTCTACGCATTTCCGCAAGTCCCCGATTGAGATTCGGAAGATGGTACAGCATGTGGTTTGCCATCACGAGATCGAATTGTTTGGATAAAAATGGGAGGTTCTCCGCATCGGCCTGCATAAGCAAAACGGGCAGTGATTCCTTTTCGGCTTGAACCCGGGAAGGAATCATGACCCCCTCGGCCAAATCGCATGCAGCCAAAAAACCGCCGCTGCCTTTCAGCATTCGGCCGACAGGCAGAGAAAATCTCCCGTTTCCCGCCCCGACGTCAAGCACGAGTTCACTTCCCGTCAGCTTCAGCTTGCCGATTAACCACTCTTCGAATGTCTCTTTTTGCAAGCCGTACGATTCCAAGACCTCATATTTCGCCTTCAGATTCTGTTCCGTGCCATAAATGGATCGAATGGCGTCTTTATCGTGGGATCCTTCGTAATAATTCCGGATTTCCTGCATTAGTACGGCCTCCCTATTCCTTATGATCATGACGAAATGATCTTGTATTGTTCCTCACGTGTTCCGCTTTCGTCCGCAAATTCGCCGCTGCCTTTAAAAATCCATTTTATTCAAAACGCAGGTTGATTATAATCATGTCATGATCAACTTTGAAAGGAAGTGGCTCATGATCAAAACGGCCCGAGTGCCTTTGACCGCGCTGGTTTCGGTTTTGGATCCCTCCTCCCCGGACGGGCGTACTTGGTACAAGAAAAAAAGAAACTTGCTGCGGATGGCCCTTATCGTGTTCTGCTTGATCGGCATGTTGGTCGTTTTTTTCAAATACGGCGGCGACGAGCGCAAGCATTTATGGATCGGCATTGGCGGGTACAGCGGCGTACTGTTTTTCTTCAGTTTCATTCCTACATATGTCTTTTATCGAATCCGCCGCCGACGTGCAGGAATGACCAAAGCAGACCTCGGTTTCATGGCGTTTCTCGTCTTGTTGTCCCTATACCCGCTCATCATGCTCGGAATGGTGACGGCCGATATCGTGCAGGGCCCGATCATTAAAGTAATCCATGTTGAGGACAAGTGGAACCCGAAGCGCGGCGGAGACATGGTCAGAACGAGCGAAGGCACGCAATACGAAATTGCCGACCCCAAGATTGACATTAGGGAGGGGGGCACCTACCGTGTCAAAGTGCTGAAACATTCCAAACTGATCCTGGAAGCGAAGAAACAGCGCTAAAAAAGCAAATTTGCCTAGGGCAAATAACGTGCTCCCGGTGTCAGCCAAAAGGAACTATGAAGCATCGATCCTTCGTATTTCGTAACGAAAGCCGACGGCGTCCTGTTTTCCAACACGGACCCGACGGCTCTCCATTTTACCCTTTTTCCAGAAAGTTATGGTCAAAATAAGCTTTAAAATTCGGATACAAAAAAACAAGATGCTCTTGGAGTTTCTTCCGATCCGTATGTACTTCGTCCAAATCGAACAAAATTTCGTGGTCAATCTCGTAAATCGCCTGATGCTCCCCGTCCGGTCCGCCACCCACGTCGATGCACCAAATGCAGCCGTACTCCGCATCCCATGTGAACGGAAGATAACCAAACCTGCAGAGCAGCGGGTTGTACATATTCCGGATATTTTCGAGCGGCTCATTCGTGTCCTGTTCCGGAACAGCGTTGAAATAATGATGATAGGTTGAGATGAAAGCCTTGTACCATTCCGGAAACGTCAAGCCGAACTCTTTTTCCAGCGCGGATACATCCTCTGCGGTGACGGTAGACGGCACCAGCTTCCAAACGGACCATTCCCCTTGGCTGTCATCCGCTTTCATCGCAGCGGGCACGCCGGGGCGCATCCATACGCAAAACCCCTCCTCCCAAACCTCGCTGTGCCGGTCATAATAAGCTTCAAATCCTGATTTGATGTAGTCACGTATATTCATCGGAGATTCCCCTTTAATATAAAAAAGTCCGAACTTCAAATGCGGCAGCCCGTACGCTGCTTCCACCGGTTCGCATTTTTATCGTAACCCAAGCCGGAGATCCAAAGAAACCCCTGAAAGAGAAAAAATAAAAAGCCGCAGGAAAGCGACTTTTCAAAATGTGACAAACGGCCATATAAGCTCCCCTTCCCGCCTGTGTCCGTCGACAAAAATTCAGGAAGCTATTTTGCGCCGAATCCAAGCAACTACAACCAGCAAGATCGGAATTAGCACTAAGGTTATAATCGACGAACCCGTCCCCCCGGTCGGGAAATAGTGAAGCATTTGCTGAAAGTTTTTGGCCACCCAAATGCTGAATACGGCGATCAGCAGGCCGACCGGAAATACCAGCGGGCGATAATCTTTAATATTAAGCCATTGCGAGACGCTCAAAACAAATGAGTAATGCCACATCGAAATCTGCACGAATCCGCCCAGAATCCACAGCGCCATGACGATGGCCTCTACGTGCGAGAAAAAATCGGATATGTTGATATAACGCGACGCCGACAGAAAAGGAAACGTCAGGTTGGCCGTCGTCTCCCCGAACAGAAACAGACAGGTGGAATTGGTGATCACCATCGTGAACATCATAAGGATGACCGCGAGCAAACCTCCTTTGAGGCGATTATCCCCTTTGCGAACGGAAGGATAAAAAGAGGTGATAAACAAAAATTCCATAAACCAAACCGACGGTTCAAGCGCCCCCTTGACCGAAGGAAGCACCCCCAACCCGAACACGGGAAGGATATTCAAAAAATCATATTCCGGCAGCAGAAATATAAAGATGGACACGACGAATAAAAAGAAAATCGGGCCGAAGATCAGGGCAAATCTGCCGATGACCTCTACCCCCGATCGTACGGCAAAGGAACACGTGACCACGATACACCCGACAATGACGGTAATCGGCGTCTGCGACAGAAACGCCTGTACGATAAATTCGGCATATTCCCTCGTAATAAGCCCGATCGCGTCGATTTGGAAAAAAAGGATCAAAGCTCCCAGCACGCTGCCGATCATTCGGCCAAACACGCGGTGCAGGTGCTGAACCATCGTTTGTCCCGGATAGAACCTGTTCATGATCCACGCCAGGAACACGCAAACGATGCCGAATATCGAACCGATGATCGGCGACAACCACATGTCCTGTTTGGCATACATGGCCGTAAACGAAGGCACGACAAGAATCGAGGTGCCGCCGACCATCAAATACATCATGAAAACGAGTTGCGTGCCCGAGATTTTTTCCTTCTCCATTCTGTTCCGACTTGCCTCCTATCCTTCAGGATAAAAGATGTTCCAGATCGGCCTTGTCGCATAATTGATCAATTCGGTCGGCCCCGGCATGCGGGGGAAAAACATGAGCAGCAGCGCAATCGCCCACCCGGCCGCGGTTATAACGGCAAATGCAATCTTCTCTTTTTTTGCGCCCGTCCGCAACCTCGGGTAATCATAAGCAAAGATGGCTGCGGCCAGCAGGGTAATCCCCAGCAATTGAATTACGATCATACGTCACCCTCATTTGTAGCTTTTTCCGGAGAAACCAGGCCATAAAATTTCCACCTTAGAATCGGCATTCAGATCGACGTTTTGAAAAATATCGTCCCAATGCCGCTGCTCCCTTACCCACGTTTGCGGATATTTCCGCCAGAACGCATCCGAAAACCCGAAAACGTCGGCGCCGGTTTCCCTTTGGATGAGCCGAAAAGTGGCCTGGATCCGTTTTTCGATCTCCCGGTTCATTTGTTCTTCCACGTGCCGTACTTCTTGCGGCTTCATCAGATTGACGCGCGTTTCGTTTTGGAGAATGCTCGCCTCGCCTTCGAAACGGACAATCATGCGCCACCGATCGCCGCGAATAACGGGAATTAGCTTCGTGCGGCCTTTGATGACCCTGGCGGTCATGACGCCTTCTCCTTTGCCGCCTCTTTCGTTAACATGAAACGTAACATTCGTCCTTCTGAGCTTATTCAGGATCAGCAAGGTATCGCGTTTCGCCGTATCGTCGAATGCTCCCTGCAGTTTTCCATCCTTAATGACGGCAGCACCGGAGATGAACGGGAAGGGGCTGCCGTCGTTATCTTCCTTTCGAACGATATACGGGACTACCGCGGCTTTCGAGCGGCCTGTAAGCATCTCGCTCAAATCTTTGAGCGAAACATTCATGCCGAATGGCAAAATAGCCATCTCCCGCAGCGTTTCCGCAACGTCCCTTTCCATTTTCGGATGAATGTCCAGAATCTTCTTGGCATCTCCCTTGCTGATGAAAATGTAAGCCCGCTCACGCGGCTGCGGATGCCGAAAAATAAAATCGATCTGGTCGAGTATGCCTTGTTTCGCCAGCCGTTCCCCGATAATGAATACCTCGCCGTGACCCCAAAAAACTTTTCGCGGCATCTGCTCCTGCAGCTTTGCGGCTGCCTCGGCCAAGTCGGTCCCGCTGGCGCTTTGAACGACAATCGTGTCGCTTCCGGAGCTCCCGCCCATGCCGCCGCTTCCTTCGCTGCCGGATTGGCTTGGCGTGAACACCTGTACGGAAAGCTCGATGTCACCGTTTTGCCCGACATCCAGCCCTGCCGCCATGATCAAGGCAAGATCATTCACCTCCGTGCGATCCCAGCATCCGCCCAATAAAGGAAGCAGGCCAAGCAGAAGGCATGCAGCGCCGATTTTTTTTAGAACCTTCATCATTTGCTACCACCCCGGGATGAGCCTGGCCGCTGATGGGGCCCTTGACGGTATCGGTTCCAGAATCCCGTTCTGGGCCTTCTGTTCATTTTCCAAAACGGCGCGCGGACCGCGACGTCCTTCAATTGGTTCCAGCGCGTAACGGTCACGATCGATGTATACGGCGCACCAAACGACCGGAGCGAAAACAAATGGGTCAATATAAGCGCAAAGCCCATCATCAATCCGAAAAAGCCCAGCGTCCCCGCCAAAAGCATCATCGGAAACCTCAGCAGCCTGATGGAAATCCCGAGCGTAAAATGCGGTATCAAAAAGGAGGCGATGCCCGTGATTGCCACGACCATGACCATCGGGGAAGAGACGAGCCCCGCCGCAATCGCGGCCTGTCCGATAACGAGCGCCCCCACGATGCTGACCGCCGCGCCGATTTGTTTCGGAAGCCTTACTCCCGCTTCGCGCAGCGCTTCGAACGTGATTTCCATCAATAACGCCTCGACAAGTGCCGGGAACGGGATTTGTTCCCTTGACTTGGTCATATTCAAAAGCAGCGTGGTCGGAATCATTTCCTGGTGAAACGTAACGACGGCCACGTAAAATGACGGGCCGATCAGGGCAATAAGAGCAAAAAGATAGCGAAGCCAGCGGATAGCCGAGCCGATATAATAACGCTGGTAATAATCTTCAGGCGAATGCAAAAAAGCAAAAATCGAAGTCGGCGCGATCAGGACGATCGGCGTGCCTTCGACCAGGATGGCTGCCCTTCCTTCCAAAAGATTGGCCGCCACGACATCCGGCCGTTCCGTCGTTTGCAGTTGAGGAAACGGCGAGTATGGATTGTCCTCGATCAGTTCTTCAATGTTGCCGCTCTCCAATATCCCGTCGACGTCGATGCGTTCAAGCCTCGATTCGATTTCCGAAATCAAAGCGGGATCGGCGATATCGTTCATATAAGCGATGACGACCTCCGTTTGGGAGTATCGTCCGATCCGCATCGATTTCATCTTGAGCGTCGGCGTCTTCAGTTTACGGCGAACCATGGTCACATTGTCGATCAATGTCTCGACAAAACCTTCACGGGGACCCCGTACGACCGATTCCGCCTCCGGTTCGGTAATCGAACGTTTCTCCCATTTTGCCAAAGAAAACGAAAGCGCCCGATGTTCGTCCTCCATGAGCAGCACCGGGTTTCCGTTTCCGACCTCCATCACGGCCTGCTCAAGCGTCTTTACTTGGGAAAACGACGATACGGGCAAACATTCGCATAATGCGTTCAGCCCTCCCTCATCATCCGCCAGCTTTTGCAGCGCAGGGTCAAGAATATACCGGTTCAGCATTTCGTTGTCGGTCATCCCCGTCAAAAAGACGATGACCGCCGCCTTTCGGCCGCATTTGAGATCGTGAAAAACGACATCAAAGCAATCCGCGTACAGCGCTTTGATCCTCTCGATATTGTCCATAAGTCTGGGCGTTATTGCGGATTCACCGCTGTTGTTCATCTCCGCACCTCCCGGGCAGCGATTCGCTATTGATGCCGTGCCGCTTTAACGGTTTCCGTTTAGTATGTTCTTTCGCGCCTGAAAAATTCGGAAATGCTGCAGGTTTTTCTCTTTGAAGGCATAACCCGGTGAGGAAGGAAAACGGATGATTCAGCGATTCAGCGATTCATCACGAAGTTTTTGGCGGTGCAGCAACACGTTTTGCCGGATGATTGCACGGATTTATTCGGTTGTTATCGCTTTTGAAAACCCGAATTCCCGAAAAAAAGCACCCGATGCGCATGTGCGCACGGATGCCTATATCCTTAATGGCCTAAGCTTCTATTTCTTCATGGAATCAATAACCGGCACATACCTGATCCCGGAGACGATAAAAATCTCTAAGCTGATCCTGCTCGTAAGCGTAACCCGCGCGGATCAGTAAATCCTCCCTGCAGCGGGCCGCGACCAGCTGAAGCCCTACGGGGAGCCCTTCGACGGTCAACCCGCACGGAATGGACAACGCGGGAAGTTCCGCCATATTGAAAATGCCGGTGTACCGCGTCATAGCGTCAAAGACGCTTTCCTTGTACGAACCGATCTGCACTTCGTCAACGCCGATTTTTCTGGCGGGAATCGGTATCGTCGGCGTTGCAAGCACGTCGATGCTTTCCCTAAACAGCTTGTCGAACGCCTTCATATAGACTTCTTTCATTTTGTGCGCTTCAATATATTGAATTGCCGTAATATCCAGCGAGGATTCGAGAAATGCCCTGCCGTCCGCCCCGTATTGGGACAGGCAGCATTCCATCCGGCTTTTGTGCACGACGCCCGCTTCCGACGCGGCAATCGTTAGCGAAACGTCGGCATTGCCGGCGACGAACGACACGTCCGTGTCGATGAGGATCGCGCCGAGCGACTCGAGCGCATTCAAAGCGCTGCGGTACAGCGCGTAGGTATCCGGATCGATATGCTCATTGAAGTAGCTGGTGGGAACGCCGATCCGAAGTCCCCGAATGTCGTGCTTGAGATAGGGAAGATAGGATTGCTTGGTCATGGCTCCCGCAAGGATCGCCATATCGGTCATCGTTGCCGTAATCGGACCCACATGGTCGAGCGTCCATGATACGTAAAACACGCCTTGGGTCGGCACCTTGTTATAGGTCGGCTTCAATCCGATGACGCCGCAGGATGCGGCCGGAATCCGCACGGATCCGCCGGTATCGGTTCCGATCGAGGCTACCGACAGGTCGGCCGCCACGGCGGCCGCCGATCCGCCGCTCGATCCTCCGGGCGAATATTTCGGGTTCCAGGGATTATGCACCGGACCGTAATGGGGATTGTTGGACGTTACCCCAAGCGCATATTCGTGCAAATTGTTTTTTCCTAGCAGAATGGAATCCTCTCCGAGCAGCCGGTCAACGATTGCCGCATTTTTGCCCGGAACGTGATTCGCATCGATCGAGGAGCCGTTTGTTGTACGTATGCCTTTGGTGTCGATATTGTCTTTGTACGCAAGCGGAATGCCGTACAGCAAGCCCGTCTGTTCGCCGGCCTTGGCTTTGGCTTCGATGGTTTTCGCCTCTTGGACCGCCCGTTCCTTGGCCGCCGTGATATAGGAATTCAGCTTCTTGTCTTTTAATTTTATGCGTTTTAAATACCCTTTTGTTATTTCGAGCGGCGTATACAAATGATCCGCGTAACCTGCCTGAAGTTCTTGAATCGATTTTCTGCCCATGGGCCAATCGCTCCTTTCGGCATTAACATGTTAGGGTTTCAAAGCTCTTCTAGCATTCGCATCCCTTCACCTTATGCCGAAAAAGATAGATTGGTATGGGGAAACATTCAAACCGGGCCGAAATTGGCCGGATATATTACGGCTGCTGCCATGCTTGAAACTTATTGCCGTCCGGATCCTTGAAGGTTAACTGCAAACCGCAGCCGCCTTCGTCCCGGATTTCACTTTCCGCCCAAGCGCCGGATTCCTTCAAGGAAGCTCCCAGTGCATGTATATCGTCCGTCTCGAAGCAAAGCGGGAACATTTCATAAGGGCTTCCGGTTTCATCCCAACCCGTCGTCTCAAATCGAAGCGGATGACCGCCGGGACTTGGCAGCAAAAACAGCCACTGGCCGCTGCCCATGATCATGATCGCTCCACGCCCGGGCTCAAGCGGCGAACGAAGCTTCAAGCCAAGCACGTTTTCGTACCAGCCCACCGCCGCAGGAACGTCGCTCACAGGGACGTATGCGCATTCTATGCGCTTTAACAACGCATTTTTTTCCATTCTATCGCCTCATTTCATCAAAATGGATGACGCCGGAATGCCCTCGCTTCCCTCTGTGATGGACGATTGAAGCATTGCCTGCAGGATCCGAAAGCAAACATGCGTTCTCTTATTTATAGTTCGCCGCTTCGGATTTATTTCCTTCTTATCCTTGAATTTCCCGGAAAAATTCTGAATCGTTTAAGTACCGCCGCTTTATTCAAATTGTAAAACGCTCCATGAAACTTCTCGCAAACGAAAACAATCTTTCCCCGATATGCAAGGACCAATCCAACATATTGCCGAAAACGAGAGCGGATAAATATAGAATCGCTGCGATCAGCAGCACGTTCATTATAATTTTATTGATCTGCTTTTCTTCCATCGTCATCACCTTTATTTTTCAAAATGCGAGTCGATCCAAGGAAGGACTACTTGAGCCAGTATAATCGGAGTCGCCCGATTCGCCTATCGATTTGGATGACGACAACCTTACAGCCTTGTAAGCCGAGTTGTAAAGTGAATTTAGATGTGGATGAAGGTTCAACGAAAACGAAAATAAAAGGCACCCGGTTTTGAAGATATAAAAAGCAACAGTTTCGAAGCGATGGCTTCCTTGTTTTGCAAGGAAAAATTCCACAAAGCGCGGCCTGTCTTCCGTGACAGCACTTTCGATAAACGTTTTCCTTATGCAAGGTTTTCCGGAAAACCAAGGTAAAAAACGGCTATAACCGATCTCTCCCCGCTCCATAAACCGAATTACGGCTAAAATAATAAGCAATAAATCAAACGGAGGCGATTTGCTATGCGGCAATTCACAAACAGAACCCATTCGAAAGGACAAATCATGATGAAGAAAACGGTGATCTTAATATATGAAAATAATCAATATTGGGGTGTTGGCCCATGTTGACGCAGGAAAAACGACGCTGACGGAACAGATCCTGTATCAATCGGGCGTAAAAAGCCGGGCCGGGTCCGTCGACCGCGGAGATACGACGACGGATTCGCTCGACATCGAGCGGAGAAGAGGCATTACGGTAAAATCCGCAGCGGTATCTTTTTGGGTCGGCGACAAGCTGAAGGTAAATGTGATCGATACGCCGGGACATGCCGATTTTATTTCGGAAGTCGAGCATTCCCTGAGCGTCCTGGACGGGGTGATTCTCGTCATATCCGCGGTCGAGGGCGTTCAGGCACAAACCCGGGTGCTCATGCAGACACTTAAGCAGCTGGGCATGCCGACCCTGTTATTCATGAACAAAATCGACCGCATGGGCGCGGATTATGCTAAGGTCCGGAACATGATCCGGTCGTTATTGGATGAGCATATTTGCGAAATGAACATCGTGGAGAACGAAGGCTGCGAGGAAGTGCGCCTTCAGGAAGCCGATCCGGTATCCGCCCGGTGGCTCGAAACCTTGGCCGCTCATGACGATGAATTGCTTCGGTTGTACGCGGAGGACGTTCCCTTAACGTCCGAAAGGCTGCGCAAGGAATTGATCCAACAGACAAAAGACGGAAAAGCCTTTCCCCTGTTCGCCGGTTCGGCCGCCAAAGGCATGGGCGTCAAGCAGCTGCTTGATTGCCTGGGCGACTTCATACCCTCGAACGCTGCGACGGGGAGTAAGCCGGCCGAGGACCGCCCGTTGTCCGGCATCGTGTTTAAGGTCGTTAAAGATCGGGCGGGTGAAAGAGCGGCTTTTATCCGATTATTCGCGGGGCAGCTCCGGTTGCGGGACGAAGTGCAGGTGATTTCCCGGAATGGCTCCGCACGCATGCTTAAGGTCAAGCAGCTGCAGTCCCTTCAGGGGGATAAAAGAACTGCCGCCGGCTTGGTGAGTGCAGGAGACATCGCGGTGATGACAAGCGCGGAGCTGTTTGTGGGCGACGTGATCGGCGTTCGATCCGGCCGGATCAGGGACTTCGCCTTTCACAAACCCCCGATTCAAGTAAACGTGCTTGCGGAGCATGCCCAGGATCCGACGGCTCTTTCCCAGGCGCTTAGCGCTTTGACCATCGAGGATCCATTTTTGGAGTACCAGCATGATCAAAATACGCAGGAGCATACGATCCGGGTGTTCGGAAAGGTTCAGCAGGAAGTACTGGCCGAGACCATTTGGGAGGAGTACGGCATACATGTCTCCTTCTCCCCTCCAAGGGTGATGTGCATCGAAAAACCGGTTGCTTGCGGAAAGTCCGCGGAATTTATCGGGGAAGCGGGCAATCCTTTTTGGGCGACCGTCGGTTTCCGGGTCGAACCCGGCCCTGCCGGCAGCGGGTTAACCTACAATTTGGAGGTTGAGCTCGGGTCTCTCCCCCTGTCCTTTCAAAAAGCCATTCAGGAGACGGTCGCCGAAACGTTGAACGAAGGATTGTACGGCTGGCCCGTAACCGATATCACCGTCACGTTGACGCATACGGGATACGCAAGCCCCGTATCCACCGCCAAAGACTTCCGGCGACTGGTTCCGCTTGTGCTGATGGATGCCCTGTCGAGGGCTGGCACGGTCGTTTATGAACCTGTCGGCAGCGCCCGCATGATCGTGCCCGAAACCAGTTTAAGCAAAGTGTTGTCCCGGCTGGCCCAGCTGGAAGGAACGTTTCAGGAGCCCGACTTTCAAGGCAAGGTTGCCCATTTGAACGCGGAGATCCCGGTGCGGACGGCGGACGCGCTGAAAGCGGAGCTGAACTCGTTAACGAACGGCGAGGGCATGCTGTCGATCAAGCCCGACGGCTATGCCAAGGTGTGGTCCGCATTCCCGGAAAACGAGCGCAGGCAATTAAATCCGCTGAATCGCGGGGAATATCTACTGCGCTTGAACAAAATCATGGAGTAAACAAAAAGTCCCGCTTGCCTTGGTGGCGTTTGCGGGACTTGCTTTTCAATAACTTATTCAGCGATTTTTTTCTCCATAACGTAATCGTCCATCACAAAACCGTTTCCGATGTCCGCGACTTGCGTTCGTACGGTTTTGAAGCCTTTTTTCTCGTACACGGCGATGGTGGAATGATTGTGCCTGTTCACAGTCAGCCAGATCGAACCCAAGCTCCGCTTTTTGCATAACTCCGTCAGCAGCTTCATCGCTTGGCTGGCATACCCTTTTCCCCGATGTTCCTTAAGAATGTAAAACTTGCTAAGGAACAGCCTGCCATCCTCCTCTTTTATGCCCAAATAGCCGATGTTGGCGCCGTGTACGTTCATAAAATAATATTCGTATCCTTGACGCTTCGTCTGGTCCTGGATGGCCGCGACGGATTGGAACTTCTCCACCATGTATTCGATTTGTTCCTTCGAGATGATGCTTACGAAATATTCAAACCAAATACGCGAGGCCATGTCCGCCAACGACGCGATGTCTTCTTCCGTTTCGGCTTGCAATAATGTCAGATCCATCATCGACCTCCATCCTTCCCGAATATCGAAAAGCTCGATACCAAACGTTTAGTTCCGTAAACAAGACGTTATTCGTCCAGCAAAGCCGCTTGGCGTTTATAATGATCTTCGATCACCATGCATGCCATCGCTTCGATCACGGGCACGACGCGCGGACAAATGCAAGGATCGTGGCGGCCGATGGTCGCGATTTCCCGTTCGTTGCCTTCCATATCCACCGTACGCTGCGGAGAGGAAATGGACGACGTCGGCTTGACGACAACCCGGAACACGATCTCATCTCCGGTGCTGATGCCGCCGATGATGCCGCCCGCATGATTGGTCAAAAACCCGCTTGCGTCCATCTGGTCGTTATGCTCGCTGCCCCGCATGTTGGCCGCTTCGAAACCGGCGCCGAATTCAATCCCTTTAATCGCCCCGATCGACAGCATCGCCTTGGCCAGCTCCGCATCCAGCTTGTCGAATACGGGCTCCCCGAGCCCCGGCGCCACGCCGCGAATCCGGCATTCCACGATGCCGCCGCAGCTGTTGCCTTCCGCCGCCAGCCGTTCGATGAGTTCGACCATGCGCTCCGCCGCCGAAGGGTCGCATGCCCGTACCGCGTTGCGTTCAATAACGTTTTCGTCAAAAGTCTCGCACCGAATCCCTCCGATTTCCAGCGAGTAGGCGACGATCGAAACGCCGCGGCGTTCCAGCAGCCTGCGGGCCACTGCTCCTGCGGCCACACGCGCCGCAGTCTCTCTTCCCGAGGCCCTGCCGCTGCCGCGGTAATCGCGGATGCCGTACTTTTTCTCATAAGTGTAATCCGCATGTCCCGGTCTGTACATGGATTTGATGTCATCATAAGCCGACGGGCGCATATCCGTGTTGTTCAGCATGATGCAAAGCGGAGTTCCCGTCGTACGCCCCTCGAACGTTCCGGATAAAATCCGGATTTTGTCGTATTCTTTCCGCGGCGTCGTCACGGACGATTGCCCCGGCTTCCTCCGGTCCATTTGGACTTGGATATATGCCTCATCCAGCTCAACGCCTGGCGTAACGCCTTCCACGATCACGCCTACCGCTTCGCCGTGCGATTCTCCGAACGTCGTCATTTTTAATCTTTCGCCAAACGTGCTTCCGGCCATTTTAATTCCCCCTGGGTCGTTAGGATTTCTTCTCTTTTAGTTTAGCGGTATACTTGAAAATAAATGAAATTGCAATTTTCGATGTTTGTCATAGAGAGGGTTGATAACAAATGATGATCAATACCGAATGGTACCGGATATTTCTTCATGCCGCCGAAAACTCCAATTTGACCAAAGCCGCCCAAACCCTTCACATGACGCAGCCTTCCGTAAGTTACGCCATCAAACAGCTGGAGGAGGCGCTCGGGGTCGCCCTTTTCGACAGGCTGTCGAAAGGCGTACGGTTGACGCAGGAAGGACAAGCGTTATACATGCATGTGCGGCAAGCATTCGAAGAGCTTGAATCGGCGGAGCGTTACATGAAGAAGCTGAAGCGCTTCAGCGAAGGCAGGCTGCGAATCGGCGCCAACGGGGCGATTATCAAGGAATTTCTCCTGCCTACGCTGGACGTCTTCCATGCCCGCTACCCGCAAATCCGCATCCAGATGTCCCAGGAAAAAACAAGCCGTATTTTGGAGCGGCTGAAAAACGGGACGCTTGATCTCGGCTTCGTCCATCTCCCGATTTCGGATGATGAGATCCGGATCCATTCCTCCCATGCCTCATCCTATTGCGCCGTTGTTGGAAACGCCTTTGCGGACCGGGCGCAAAAGCCTTTGCCGACGGCGGAACTGACCCAGCTCCCTCTCCTGATGTTAACGCCGGGCAGCTCAACCCGTTTGTTTATCGAAGGATGGTTCCGATCGCAGGGATTCGAGGTGGACGCTGACTTCGAATTAAACAATTTGGACATGCTCGCCGAATTTGCCAAACGCGGGTACGGGGCCGCCTTTTTGCCGAAAAGTTTCGTCGCCCACTATATCGCGGACGGTTCCCTGCTGGAACTCGAGACCGAAACCCCGCTGCCCGAACGGCGTTTCGGCATTGCGATTCCGAAGGACGTATCTTTGTCCATCGCCGCCGGCGCATTTTTGGAATTGCTGAATTAGCTGGAATGGCCGAACGATCTTGCTTAACCTAGCCGCTGTTATATGGCGCCGACCTCGAGAATGATTTTTCCGATATTGCGGTTTTCCAGCATGTGCATGTGAGCTTCCTCGGCTTTATCCAAAGGGAAGATGGCGTCGACGATCGGCCGCATCTCTCCGTTTACAAAATACGGCAAAGCCGCGCCGTAAAATTCTTTTGTCAGTCGTGCTTTATAATCATCGTCCCTTGGCGTGAGCAGCGTACCTGTCAATTCGATCATTTTGCTCATAAGCGGGAATAAATCCACCTGCTTGACTACGCTGCCTCCAAGGATGCCGATCAAAACCCAGCGCCCGGACGGCTTGATGCTTTTCAGGTTGCTTTCCCAGTAGTCGGCTCCGACAAAATCCAGAATGACGTCGACTCCTTTGCCTTCCGTCGCTTTCAGCACTTCCTCGTCAAAGTCCTGCTCCTTGTAATTGATGAGGACGTCTGCGCCCAGTTTTCGGCAAAACTCAAGTTTTTCGCGGCTTCCGGCCGTCACGATGACTTTGGCGTTGCGCAACGTTTTGGCCAATTGAATGGCCGCCGTACCTACGCCGCTTGCGCCGGCATGGATTAACACCGATTCGTTCTCCCGGAGTTTTCCGATCCAGAACAACGTCTGATAAGCCGTCAGAAATACTTCCGGGATCGCGGCCGCTTCCGCGAACGTAAACGACTCCGGAATTTTCATCGCCCGCTCCGCAGGCATGACCGCATATTCCGCATACCCTCCTCCGTTCACCAAACCCATGACGCGATCGCCGGCTTGAAAGCCGGATTCGCCGTTCGCCTCCGCCACCGTTCCGGCGACTTCAACGCCTAAAATCGGGTTGGTCATATATCCCGCCTTTCCTTGGCGGGTGACGATATCCGTTCGGTTGACCGCCGCGGCATGAACCTTGATCAGCAGTTCCCCCGCAACGGGGCGCGGAATTTCCACTTCTTTCAGTTCCAGCGGATGACGCTCGCCCATTCTGTTTACAGTTATTCCTAACATTGACGAAACCTCCTGCGTATAGATTTGATGTATGTGATTTTATGATCGCCAAGACGGCTGAATATATGATGAAATCCAAATTTATTATAATGCTTAACCTTTTTCATCACCAAACAGGTTCGGGTCGTGCCGTCCATTGCAGCTGATCGCAAAAGGCGAATAAATCTGCCAATGATTGACCAAATCTGTTCAGGATGTTAATCTAGCGAAAGTTTGATGACTCTGCTTAACCCTCCTACATTCGATAAAAGGAAAGGTTTTTGAAATGCCGATCTACAGCCGCATCGCCATCATGATGCCCCCTTTTCCCTAGCTAGGCTCCTATTCTTGACGTAACGGAATATCAGCTTTAGCTTGTAGGAGGGCTAACATAAATGATAAAATACGCAGCACCGTCTTTATTGTTGATGATTGTTCTTGTGGCGTTTCCGCAAATCAGCGAAACCGCCTATACGCCGTCGCTGCCCGATATTTCCGCGGCGCTCGGCGTTTCGAACAGCTCCGTTCAGTTCACCCTCAGCGTTTATTTTATCGGATTTGCGCTGGGCGTTTTCGGCTTCGGGTGGCTATCCGACCTGATCGGGCGCAGGCCGGCCATGCTTGGCGGCCTCGTGGTCTACGGCGTCGGCAGCTTGTTATGTTTTTTTTCGGAATCCATCGCCCTGCTTCTCATCAGCCGGTTTATTCAGGCCTTCGGCGCGGCAACGGGGTCGATCATTACGCAAACGATGCTTCGTGAAAGCGTTCCGGGGGAAAAACGGCATGCGATGTTCGCTCGAATATCGGCCGTCATCGCTTTTACCCCTGCAGTCGGGCCGCTGATCGGCGGATGGATCGACCAGGCCTTCGGTTTTAGAGCCGTCTTTTTTTCGCTTGTGGCGATGAGCTGTTTGCTGTTTGTTTACGCTTTTTTGAAACTGCCTGAAACGGCGGATGTGTCCGCAAGGACGAAAGCAGCCGTTTTTCCTGTCGTGAAAAAGATGCTGTCATTGCCGCGGGTACTGGCGTTCGGAGCATTGATCGGCGGAATCAATGGGGTTTTATTCAGCTATTACGCGGAGGCTCCCTTCCTTTTTATCGAACGCTTTCGCCTTTCGCCGGGAGTTTACGGCTTTTTGGGTATCTTTGTGGCGTCGGCATCCGTCGTGGGCGCCATGATCTCCAAAAGATTGCTGCGCACTCGCGCTCCGGAAACGATCATTCATCTGGGCTGTCTCGTGATGGCGTCAGGCGCGCTTCTGTTAACGATCGCAAGCTGCTTGCCGATGCTGCCGGACATCCTGGTCATGATCGGCATCGTCATCACGATGTTTGCCTTGTTCATCGGATCCGGAATTGCGCTGCCCAATTGCCTGAGCCTGGCGCTTGCGGATTTTAAGGACGTGATCGGGACAGCCGGCGCCGTATTCAGTTTGGGATATTATTTGCTGGTCAGCGCGGCCACATGGGGAATGAGCGTTCTTCATAACGGATCGCTGCTGACGATGCCGTTGTATTTTCTGGCCATCAGTATCGGAATGCTGCTGATCGGCTGGAAATGGATTCGAACGAACGCATAAATGTTGTTCCTGATAGATGTTCGAAGGAGCGATAAACCGGGGCAATCGGGAGTATTGGCAGTCCAGCGCTTTAAGAAAAGCCGCTGGACTGCTTTTTTTTGCAGGATCAACAGTTTGTAAAACGGTACCGGATAAAGGCGTCCGTCAGCCAACTGCTTATGTGTAGTTTTTTTGCTGATCGGTCTTTCGTTTGCGGTACCATGGCAGCGTCGACAGCGGCGCATCCACTTCCATTTCGCAAGGTCCGGTTACCCGGCTGCCGTCCGCTCCCTCCCAGGCGCCGGAAGGAAAGAACACCCTACGGGACACAGCTCCCTTATGCAATACCGGCGCAACCAAAATATCGTCTCCCAGCATAAACTGGTCGTTTACCTCCTCATATCCTTCATCCGGAAATACGTAAGCCAGATGCCTCATGATCGGCTCCCCGGTTGCAGCCGCAGATTTGGCAAGGGAGGCGATTTCCTCCCCCATTCGGGCGTGGAGACGCGCCGCCTCGATGCAATACTCCAAATGCTTCTCGTCCAGCACTCTCCATGGTGCGGTAGAGAATTGCATCATCGGGAATAACGCAGAGCACTGCGCGTATCGGACGAACAGCTCGGCATCGACTTCAAAATCGGGCCTGATCAAATCCCCGTATTGTCCGCCGCCGACCATGTCCGGACAGTTAAACGCATATCCCGCAAGCCCTTGCGCCAGACCGTTGGGGATTAAGCTGGCCAGGCCGTCGCGTCCCCAGCTGTGGTTTTTGTCGCTGAGCCGCTGTACCAGCGGCTGCCCTGCGCATTTCCAGCAAGCCCGGTATTCGTTGAAAGCATACCGGAGCCCGATGCGCGCCCAGGCCTCGCATTGGCCGTTTGGCGTCATCGGCAGAGCGCTGACGTCGTCCGGCCGGTAATATTGGGGATCGCCCGCATCCAATTTAAAACCGTCCACCCCGTAGGCGTCGATAAGCCGGTCCAACTCGCCGGCAAACCAGTTCACCGCATCCGGATTCGATCCGTCCAAAACGGCGCTGTACCCGTTCCACCATTCGCGGATGACCGGACTGCCCGATGTGTCCCGCAGCAAACAGCCCCGTTCCCGAAGCCCGCGGAACACCTCCCCGTCCGGACTGATGAATGGGCAAACCCATAGCATGACGCGAAATCCGAGTTCATGCAGCCGATCGATCATCCGTGCCGGGTCCGGGAATCGCCCGGGATGAAATCGAAGCGTGCCGTAGTCTTCGTGCCAATTGTCGTCGATCATCAAAATGCCCGGCGGCAGCCCATGGGCGAGGATCGCTTCGGCATAGGCGAGAACTTTTTCCTGTGTGGGCTCGTAGCTCATTTCCATCCAGGTGTTGTACTGGGGAACGCTGAAAAATCGCAAATCCGGATGCGTGCCGGTTGGCGGGAAATGCGTCCGGGAAGCCCGAAGGAACGCATCGCGCAGATTTTCCCCTTCGGTTCCGATCGTAATGTCCGCCTGGGCAGCTTCAATAACCAATCGGCCGCCGGCAAAAGAATAACGGAAAGGCTCCTCCGACCAAACATACCTCCCTTTGTTGGACAGCAGAAGCGGGCTCCCCTGATTGTAGGCTAGATCCCCGGACAGATCGCGTGCATGGCGTTCCCTGAAAGGCATCAGCGTTCCGTCTTGGACCACCCCGCCCCACCAGCATTCGCCAGGCAATAATGGAATCGTCATCTTTTCGTTATACATGGCTTCTCCTCCCCATTTCGGCCGAGACACAGGATGCGTTCTTGGCTTTTTTTCAATGAAAACCCTAAAATTACGCGATACCGACTGCGTTGCATAAAGCGGTGTGAAACCTCAGCCTCCCGGCATCTACAAGCTTTTGTCGATAGGAAAAGAAAGCCCCGACCATGCTTTGCGCGAGGTCCATTCCTGATCCGGATCGCGCCAAAACGGAGACTCCGCAGGCAGACCCAGCGGCAAAAAGACCAAGGAACATAGATACACGCTTCCTGCCGATATGTATAATTCTCCGATTTCCGGCTGGTCCCCGCAAAAGCCGATGCTGAGCCATCCCCGGTCGTCGTAAAAACCGGGAGCTTCCGCCATCCGTTTGATTACGGCAGTCAATGCGCAGCGCACTTGAGGCGGGGCCAGTTGTTCGGGGAGGTCTTCCCGAAGCGCCATTTGGCTTAAAGGCTGAAATGCGCCGAAGCGGTATGCAAGAGAGCGGCCGATCGGGGGAAACGTGCCTTCGGGAGAAATGAGCCGTTCCTGAATCGCCGCATACCGTTTCGCCCTTTGAAGGACGACCGGACGGCTGGCGGCCCAATCTTGATACTGATCGCCGACCGTATCCAAAATGTCGATCAGCATCGGTTGGATGACGAATCCGTTGTAATAATCCCAGGCAAACTCTTCCCCGTCCGAATACATCCCGTCGCCAAAATACCATTTTTCATGCTGCTTTAAAGCAAAATCGATCCGCATCGGGTCCCACTGTTCGCCGATCCGGAACAAACATGCTTCCACGGTCGCCGCGAACAGCAGCCAATTGCTGTAAAAAGGCCTTACCCTCCGCAGCGTATACAGCGCATTCGCGACGTTTTTCTTGACCCTTGCATCCAGCTTATCCCATAGTTCGGTCGGGGCGCGAAGAATCGCCTGCGCGAGAAAGGCCATATCGACAAGCGGCTGCTCCCCTTGAGTGAGGTTCACGCAGTCTGGGGAGTCCGGGTCCGTCCCGGCATCGATCGCCCGCCTTGCCAGCTCGGCATACCGTTCGCGTAGTTCTCCTTCCTCTCCGCTCCGTCCGCCCGTTTCCAACCAAGGCGCCATGCCGGTCAGCAACCTTCCCAAAGCCTCAAGATGCATGTATGGAATCCGCGACGGGTCCCCTTTGACCGGCATCGATGCTTTCAAGCGCTTTTCGGAAAGCGCATTCAAAACGGGCTCCGCAATGCGGCTCATCGTATCGATCCAATACCTTCTGCTATCCGTTACCATGATCAATCGCCCACCTCTTTTTTCGTCGAAGATGTATTTCAACAAAATCAAGCCATAACGAGCTTCCTAAACCTTTTCTTCGCGTTCCGCACATTTCCTTTTCGTTTCTTCAAATAATTCGACAACTTTCTTCCCGCAGAAAAAAAGCCCTTGCCGGCATGATCCGGCCAAGGGCTTTTAGCGATAACATGGTCACCTTCATAACGCGCAGCTATTGAAAAAGGAACGTTCCCGATCGAGATAGGCATATGAACAAACACGACGCCGACTGCATCCGCATGTGCCGATTATTCCAACGCTCCATCCTGCTCCGATAACGAATACAAAGGCACTTCCCGTTCATCTTGCGGATTACCCAACGGGTAAATGCGGGCGGTTTCGTTTTGCTCGTCGACATGTTGAATGTAGATCGGCGTCCCGTCGCACATGACGTTGGCCATGACCGGGGACGATGCGATTTCCTTTGCCCTTTGTACATTCATGCGAAAAGGCCTCCTTGATTGATAGGTTCGCCTTTTACTATGCGCAAAGCAAATATTGGCTATTCGCTTTTCGCCGCCTCGCGGCCGAAAACCTCGAACTGGCTCAGCGCCGGGAACGGCGAGGGTTCATTCGATTGGACCAGATCCTTCAGCGTAACCCACTCCACTTTTCGAGGTTCCAGGACGATGATCTGCTTCCGGTCGGTTTTGACCAGGTCTGCAACATGTTGGCTCCCGTCCGAAAAAACCAGCGTAACCCGTTCCCAATAATTATCATGCGGAAAATCCGCCCGGATCGTGATCGCCACTTTGTCGATGTCGACCGTTCTGCCAAAATGGACCGTAATCTCCGCATCCTTCCGCTGGTTGATTCCCCAAGACTCAAAAGGCCACTTTCCGTGGGAATAATTCATGCTGTTGCCGTTGATCGCGTTCCGTGCGGCAAAAACGGATTCGCCCCGGGTTTCCACGTTTGCGCTCGCATGGGGAAAGCAGGAGTGGTTATCATGATGGTCATAGGCATTCAGCGCCACGTTTTTGTATGCGTTGATTTCATCCTCCGCCGCCAGTCGCGCGTTCAGCGCATGCAGCTCGCCGGAAAACGCTTTCGGGGAATAGGAAAACTTTTTCTCGCCGAACGGAACGGGAAAGCGGAATTCATGCTCCTTTAAATAGATAAAGGCCGGGCCTATGGCATCGTCAAGTTGCATAATCAAATATACGTTTTTTGATTCGCTTTTTAAAACAATTTCGTCCCCCGGCTGATAGTTGCCGGAATAAACGAGCTGGACCTGTCCATCATCGGTGACGGCCGCTTTTACGGTTCCGTCGCTGTCTAAAACTTCAAGCGTGATACGATCCAATTGGCATCCTCCCATCTGCATGTCAATGTCATACTTTACCACAATAACATATCTTGCTGAAACAAGGTATCAACAAAATTACAGGCACCGGTTTCGGTTTCCGGCAGGCTTTCGGGGTCCGATCAGCGGAAATTCTCCGATTCTTAAACGGGCGCACCCATAAGGAATCAGCTGAAGTTCCGTCGCCGGCTGGCCGGCACAGTCAGGGTTCATCGGCGGTGCGCCGGCATTGTTCCCCTCCATCTTCCAGTCTTTGATCAGCTTGCCGAATGCCGTGATCCGCACGGGCGCACCGTCCCGGGAAAAAGGCTGCACGGGAATTTCCGATTCCGCGACCTCAAACCCCGTGTCGGACAGCAATCCGTATTTCCATGCGGAACCCGGATACACTTCCCAGTCATGGAACCTTTCGCGCCGCTGGATCATCTGCCAGTTTTCCTTGATCGGCAGCACGTAGACAAGCGGTCCGCGCTCCACGCTGACCGCGTATTGGTTGCGGGAAAAGGTCCTGACCGTCATTGGCAGCTCAAGATTGATGACATCCCCGTCGCGCCATTCCCGCTCCAGGCGTGCGTAACCGTTTTGAACTTGAATGTCCACCCTGCCTTGATTGACGGTGACCTCAGGCCGGTCGCACCAAACAGGAATGCGCAGCGAAACGGCAAAGGTGTCCGGACGCTCCAAATGGATATCTATTCTTACTTGCTCGCGGAACGGATAATCGCCGGTTACGGTAAGTTTGGCGGCCGTTCCGCCGCCGACGCTCGCTTCAACGGTACAAGGCGCATAGGAGACGGCTGCAAGCCCGCCTTTTTGATCGCTCATCCACAAGTGCGAGGCATATTTCGGCCAGCCTTGATGCATATTTGCTGTACAGCAGCCAAAATTCGGCTCCAGGCCGAAAATGTTCGCATCCGGCCCGTTCACCCAGCTGCGCGGGGCCACGTTGCATAAAATCTGGTTTACCTGCTGGTCGTATTGGTGAGCGCTCCAATCGGGAGCGATCCCCGCAGGCAGCGCATTAAACGCCACCTTTTCAAGGATATCCCCGAATCGTCCTTCGCCGAAAATCCGGGTCAGCTGCTCCATCGAAAACATGTATTCGACTACGGCGCACAGCTCCACGCCTTGACTCGGATGCGTTCCCGAAAGAAACTCGTCGCCGGAAAACATGCCGTGAGCCTGACCGTGATACGTCATCAGCGAGTCGATACCGCGATGAACCGCGTCGCGTTCGAACGCATCCCCGGTCAACTCATAAAGAACGCCGGGTGTCTTGATGCCCATCGCTACGTTGACGACGTGGGTTGTCCAGTCAAATGTATCCACTTTGCGCCAAAACGGAAAGTCGTGAAAAATATCGGTCCAATCCGTCGTCTGGCTTGCAACGATGTCCGCCAATTCCAGCAGAAAGCTATCCTGCGTTCGCTTATAAAGCCAGATTATGCTTAGAAGCATCTCCGCGCCGCGTGCTTTGGCCCATCCCTGAAGCGGTTGTTCCCCGATCACGCGATGGACGCAACCAAAAAATCGGGTCAAAAGTGGAACCACCCGTTCATCCCCGGTCACTTCTCCATATTGCACGATGACCTTTAACATAATCATCAAATGCCACCAATCCTGGGATTTGTCGACGTCGTGATTCGGCGTTTCGATCCGCTCAGGTCCAAAACTTCCGTCATCTCTTTGGTTCGCCAGCGTCCATTCCACCCATTTCTTCGCTTTGGCAATCAGTTCCCCGTCTTCGAGCAAATAAGCCAAGGGCAGCAGACCGTCCACATAATACGGCCCCCGTTCCCAGCTTTCTCCTTTGCCTCCGATCCAGCCGTTATCCGGTCCCACGTCCGGCCAATGCTCCTCCAGGTGTCCGGTTAACCCGTCGGCTTGGATGCGAAGCTGATCCTTCAACCAGCCCATCGGTTTAATCGCTCCAAGCGGCAAATCGTCAAATGCAGTTTCGAACAATTTCACGTTTCCCGCTCCCCTTCCATTCGATTTTGGCATAAACGCCGTTGCTTCTTTCGAAATATAACATGATCGTTCGGCGGTTTCGATAACCGAAAACAACCTGTTTTTATCCGATCGCAACCTGTATGGCATCCTTCGCTTATTGGCATCCCTCCGTATTCTCGTTATGATAATAGCAATAAAAGCCAAAGGAAGGAGGAGAGCAATGTTCCATTTCGTATCTCCGCCCCTCCCCCACTACGTTTCGTGCGGGGAAGACACGTATCCTCCCGGCGGA
Source organism: Paenibacillus sp. USDA918EY (assembly GCF_009870825.1). Taxonomy (GTDB): domain Bacteria; phylum Bacillota; class Bacilli; order Paenibacillales; family Paenibacillaceae; genus Paenibacillus_AQ; species Paenibacillus_AQ albilobatus. The sequence continues at coordinate 44,045 of NZ_WTWY01000018.1, forward strand.
ACCCATCCGGACCGGAGCGGCATCGGCGTTTTCGACCTTCTTGTGGTAACCAGTGGATGCTTGTATCTGGAGGAGGAGGGCAGCCCCTTGCATATTGCGTCCGGACATTACGGGATTCTGCGCCCGGACCGGTCGCACAGAACCGCAGAGCCTTGCCGGACCGAAACCCATTTTTATTGGCTTCACTTCCATACGCTCGGAAGCTGGAACGCCTCATCGGATGGGGCATCCTATTGGGCGGAACCGGAGGATACCCCTTATGCCCGGATCGAGAAATTTTCGATTTACATTCCGCGGACGGGAAAGCTGGAGCCGACCGGGCCGGCCGGATCGGCGGTACGCCGCATCATGCTCCTGAATGCGGAGCAATCCGCAAAAGCGCGCTGGGATCGGCAAATCCTTTTGCAGGATCTGCTGTCCGCGCTTCAATATCAAGGAGGCGAATACGCGGAAAGCCCCCATGTTCGCGTCGCGGAACGGGCGGGCGAATTTCTTCGCCGCCATTATAAGGAACATATCAGCTATCAAATGTTATCCGAGTCGCTTCATTTCCACCCCAACTACATTTCGTTATGTATGAAAAAAACGTTTGACTGCACCCCATTGGAATATTTGACGAGATACCGGATCGAGCAGGCAAAACGAATGCTCATTCATACGGATGAACCGATCGGCCGGATCGCGGAGCTTGCCGGCTTCAGGTCCTTTCCTTATTTCGTGAGATGTTTTGCCCGAAATGCGGGACAACCCCCGAATTCCTTCCGAAAGCTTTTCAGAAAATAATAGGCACGACACGGATGAAATGGGTTCGATAATAGGCCTCCGTCCGTTTCACCTTTTCCGATGCGGATTAGACTAAATCAACAGACATATACCTCATGCAAATGATCCGTATTTTTTATGGTCAGGGGGAATCTCCATTGAGCAGGCAAATCATCATCAACGCCGACGATTTCGGGCTGTCGCCCGCCGTCAACGGCGGCATTATCAGAGCCTATCAGGCTGGAGGAATTACCAGCACTTCCTTGATGGTCAACATGCCCGGCTCTGAAGATGCGGTCAACGCCTCCCGATGGCTGCAGGGACTCGGCATCGGATTGCATTTCAACCTGACTTACGGAAAGCCCCTTTCCAACCCTGCGAGCGTACCTTCGCTCGTAAGGCCGGACGGCGTTTTTCACGACGGCAGAACCATGCGCTTTCGGGATGCGGCCGATGTGAAGAAAGAACTGGATGCGCAGTGGAATCGCATGATCGGCACCGGCCTTATTCCTACCCACTTGGATTCCCATCATCTGCTGCATCAAAACGATCCCGTGATTTATAAGGTTATGGCGGAAAAAGCCGTCAAAGAAAACGTGCCGCTTCGGAGGTCCCAAATCGTTCATCCGCTACGTGACGTGCAGCTGCCCGGCATGACCGACGCCGTACTGCTTGATTCCTATGGCGACAGCGGAGCGAAGCAAAGATTGATGAGGTATTTGCGATCGCTTCCGGAAGGGATCACGGAGATCGTATGCCACCCGGGATACGTCGATGACGTTCTGCGCGGAATATCGGAATGGACGGACATCCGGGAGCGGGAACTATCCGTGTTCACCGATCCCGACTTGGCTTATGCCATGCAGTCGATGGGCATCGTTCCGGTCAATTATGCTGCATTGAATTGGCCGGCGGACGTCCTCCCTCCCGCTCCACTTTCAGGCCATAAACTCCCACGGGTTCGCCGCAGCCGCGGCAAGACGGGCAAATCCAAGTCCGCAACGCGCGCCGGGAACGCATCTAAATCACGAAGAAACGCCCGTCACTTTCCCATGTCGCGCAGTCATAAACGAATTTAGCCCTCCGGTTCATTTTCTTTTTCTCTCTAAATACCGAGCCCTGCCGTTTTATTTGACGGAAAGGCTCGGTTTCTTTATGAAAAGCAGCCGCTTCCCATTCATATGAAGTTCATATTTTTTATGGATCTTGGCTTCAGTCGAACCGGATTCCGAAAAACGCATGAAGTCGATCGCCTGGCTTTTTCCCAGGGCGGATCAACCGTTTGATTGTTTCTTACATGCCTGTAAGATTCGCGTAAGGATCACAAATAGCTTGATTAGCGGACTCATCGTATACTGATACATGTTCACGGTCGATACAATGCGAAAGGGGTTCATATGGAAGTTAAACAACGCAAAATCATTATAGCAATCACAATTTTTTATGCCATCGTCATTTTATACCTCATGTTTTTTGGCTTCGGACGGATCGATGCATCCAAACAAACTCATGAGTATACCTTTATGTGGTTACCCGACTCTGTGTTCAGTTTGAGATTTCCAAGGACATCCGATCTGCGTTTTTCTATGATATGGTTGTTCAATTTCAGCAATGTGGCGGCATTTATTCCTTTTGGCGTCTTGATCCCTTGGCTGTTTCGCCTGAAGTTCCTCCCTTTCATTTCGCTTTTTTTGGCGGGCATTTTATTGCTGGAAACGCTGCAGGCGCTGACGTTTCTCGGCAGCTTCGACATCAATGACGCGATTCAAAATTCAATCGGCGCCGCCATCGGATATGGGGCAATGGCATTCGGATTCCGCGCGTCCAACATCTGGAGCAAGCTTGCACGGACCGGGATGTTAGCCGTTGTTCTGACCGTAGCGTTCGTAGGCTTTTCCGAAGCGGTTACGGCAACGTTCGCCAAAAAGGAAGGTCCGGCCATCGCTTTAACAGACCTTCCGGAAGCCAACGGCCAGTCGTCCGCAGCGAATCACCCCCAACCCTTCGCCATCGGCGGCGAAAAGATCGTACCACAACTCAACCTGTATGCAATCGAAGGCAAAAAAACGGGAAGTTATACTTACCGTATCGGAGGTAAAGAAGGGATCCTTGCAGGTTATTACGGATTACCCGATCAGGCAAGCAAAGACGGGAAAATAACGATTTTCGTCAACGGCAGCGAAAGGCTTACCGTTTCGAACGAGAATGGAGACAACCAAATCAACGAATTCGAACTGCCTCTCGAAAAAACGGATGAACTGACCGTCACCCTTGAAGGCGATGAAAAGTTGTGGGACGTCACCTTTAAAGAAATGAAACACTGGTGGGAATGAAAAAAACAGCAAGCTCCCGGAATCGGGGGCGTGCTGTTTTTTTGTCGAAACTTACTTCGGCTGAATATATCCTTCCGCTTTCAGCAGCTCGGCGATCAGAACGGCGCCGCCTGCCGCTCCGCGAAGCGTGTTATGCGAAAGGCCGACGAATTTATAATCGTAAATGGAGTCCTCGCGAAGTCTGCCCACCGACACGCCCATGCCGCGTTCAATGTCGCGGTCGAGCTTCGTTTGCGGACGGTTTTCTTCCTCAAAATACGTGATGAATTGCTGCGGCGCGCTTGGCAGCCCGAGCTCCTGCGGACGTCCTTTGTATTGACGCCAGCGTTCGATGATCTCTTCTTTCGAAGGCTTGTTTTCGAAGGAGACGAACACGGTGGCCAAATGGCCGTCCGTCACCGGAACGCGAATGCATTGCGTCGTGATGAGCGGCGAGCTGGCTTTGACGATTTCGCCGTTTTGCAGGCTGCCCCAAATGCGCAGCGGCTCCTGCTCGCTTTTTTCTTCTTCGCCGCCGATGTAAGGGATCACGTTGTCGAGCATTTCAGGCCAGTCGGTAAAGTTTTTGCCCGCCCCGGAGATCGCCTGATACGTCGAAGCCACCACTTTTTCCGGTTTGAAATCAAGCAGCGCGTGAAGCGCCGGCACGTAGCTCTGAATGGAGCAGTTCGGTTTTACCGCAATAAAACCCGTTTTGGTGCCCAGGCGTTTTCTTTGCGCTTCAATTACGCCGATATGATCCGGGTTGATCTCCGGAATGACCATCGGAACGTCCGGCGTCCAGCGATGCGCCGAGTTGTTGGAGATGACGGGAGTCCCGGTTTTGGCGTACGCCTCTTCCAGCGCCTTGATCTGGTCTTTGCTCATATCTACGGCACAGAAGATAAAATCGACCTGGGAGGCAAATTCTTCGACTTGCGAAGCATCCTGCACGACGATATTTCTAACCTGCTCCGGTATGGATCCGGCCATTTTCCATCTGCCCTGCACGGATTCCTCGTACGTTTTGCCCGCCGAATTTTTGCTTGCAGCAATCGCGGTCACTTCGAACCAAGGATGCTGATCCAGCAGCTGGACAAAACGCTGACCAACCATTCCCGTTCCTCCGACAATACCCGCTTTCAGTTTTTCAGCCATAAGTTTCAAATCCTTTCGATAGTGTCATCATGTTTGAGGTTTGTTTAGATCGTCCGCCAACCGGACCGGTATCATCAATCTTCCTATACTCATTACCTATTCAGTTCGTCTGTGCGGCGTACATGTCGTACATGCAGCATCGAACCTTGATACAATAAAAAATCCCACCCCCAAGACCGTAGTCTCAGGGACGAGATTTGAACACTCGTGGTACCACCCCAAATTCGCCAATATGTCGCCATATTGGCCTCTTCAAGTACGGCATGCGATCCATGCATATACTCTAGCCCTGTAACAGGAGCACCTGGCACACTATCCCCGTGATCCGGTTCCAATGTGCTGCTCGGAGGCTTTGTTCAATAAATAACCCTTTGCTCCTTTTCAGCGGACGGAGCTCTCTGTGAAAGAATCGATTTATTTACTCTTCTCTTCATCGCATTTGATATGATGCAGCATTTAATATTACGTTTATCATATAAAAAAATCGGCGTGAGGTAAATATGTTTTTTGAAAATTCATAAAACCGATCAGCCTAACGTTTCCTTCACCGTTTCTTTCCATCGCGTCAGCACTTCGTCCGGATTTTTTAATTGAATCTGTATCCCCGAAGTAATATCCGCGTATTTGGCCACATCTTCTTTAAACGAAGCGACGACGGCCGAAAACCGCTCCAACGGATGTTTAGCTTCTTCCGCCATCCCGATCCGCGAAAGCGAAAGGCGTACGTAATTCACTTTTCCTTTATAGACGGCCACGAGAAGCGCTTTTCCGCTTCGAATGCAGTTTTGGGTCGTATTCGTTCCGGGCCATAAGGCCAACCGCAGCGTTTTTTTGTCGAGCGCGACGATTTCCCCGACGCTGATCATCGCATTATGAGGCCAGCCATCGTCGGTTACGGTCATCAGCATCATCGCTTCATGTTGTTTTCGGTCGAGCCGTTCGCCGTCCAGCAGTTCAAAAAGATCATCCGAAATTTCGATCGTTTCCATGGATAATATCTCTCCCTCTTCATCATGATGCAAATACAAGAAAGAACCAGCCTGTGGAAGGCAAGCCCTTTGTTAAGCATAACATGCAATCGTGTTCGATAACTGTGACGCCGGATGCTCCGCAAGACGCTCAACGTTTGTTTTCCATCAGCTTTCGCTTTCCGCCTGCTTCCGGATGGATTCGACCGTGATCGTGAACGCTTCCGCCGCTTTGTATGCATCGAGAGCGTCCTGTAGGCGTTTCGCCTGTTGGCTGAACTGCCTTGGACGGTCTGCATGTTTAACGAGAGACCGCGCAGCAAATAGAAGTTCTTCGCGAGCAGCCTTCACCGCCCGGTTGTGAGTTTTCTCGATCATTTGGACAGCCATATGGGCATAAATCGCCGAAAATTCCTTGTCATGGATTTGCTGCTCGCGGGCGGCCAGATCGCTTTCGCTTATATCCCAATCCCCGGAATCGGTTTTGGTAGCCGTCAAGCGGCCGTCATTGATCATATTCAGCACCGTTTTGTAATGAACCCCGAGCAGCACGGCAGCTTCTTTGGCATTCATAAACGCGTTCACCTCTTATCCTCAATTATCCCTATAATAAAAGATAAAAAGTGGTATGTAAATTAAAAAGGTTCATCTTCATACCACGTGTTTTTAGACAGAAAAAATAGTCCGGCGAACTGCCGAAGCAGTCCGCCGGAACATGCGGATGTTATGGATACAAACCGATCTCGGCGATTTGCAGCTCTGCTCCGCCGTTGTTTGCCGTAACGTTCAATCGGTAATATTTAAACGCTGTCGAATTGTTCAACCCATAAGTTTTCGTCTGAAAACGGCTTGAAAAACTTTCGTTCGAGCGGGTATCCAGCGTCGTCCAGTTCGTGCCGTCGTTAGAACCGAGAAGCGTCCAGTTTTTCGGATCCCTGGCGGGAAAATCATTGGCGGACGTGATCGAATACGACGCAGCGGCATGGGCGGCGTTGTTTCCGAACTGATACTGAATCCAGCCCGAATTCGCAAAAATAAGCCATTTGGTCGCGCTGCTGCCATCGAACGCTTTTTCTTTCTCTTCTCCGGCCGGGCTGTTCGTCGAACTTGCCGCAGCCGTCCCGCCGGTCGTCAGCGATCCAGAGCTTGGCGAGGACAGCGCATTGTTGATGGCTGCCGCATAATCGGCCGCCGAACCGGCGCTCGGATTATTCAATATCGCGTCGTAATACCAGATAAATCCCCCGGTAATGCCCGCCGACGCCTTCCAACCGGCCATCCGGCTGGCGACCTGCCCCGGCGTATTGCCGCCGCTGGACGTTTTGCTGTCAAGTCCCGGCATTACGGTCATTCCCATTTGGCCGTTCCAGTAGGCAGGATCGTTTCCGGCGCCTCCGTCGTATACCTGCAAGTAAATGCGGTCCACGCTAGCGCCGAGCTGGGATTTGACGCTTTTCCAATAGCTGACATTGGTATAAGGACATAACGTGATTGTGAATCCAAGATCGGACAGCATTTTGCCGAACGACACCGATGAGGCGACGTCGTACAAATCTTCGTTGTCGAAGCTCACGGCATCGGCCGACGTGGCGTTTTTCAGCGCGACAAAATTTTTGTACAAAATGCTGTTCGTGCCGGTGCCTTGGGAAGCAATCAGGTTTTTAATGTTTTGAAAATCGCTTACGCCCCAAGAGCCGACGCTGATTTCGAGGCGTTTGACCGAGGTCGGCGCTTGCTTGAGCGTTGCGAGCTGGCCCGGCCAAGCCGAATTGCCGACATAGCTCCCGTTGGAAACGACGAGCTGATCGTTGTAATAAAGATCTCCGTTGCCGTGGACGTGGATCGTCCATAACATCACGGTCGTAAAGCCGGATTGTTTCAGAGTGTTCATCGTTGCCGTGCCGCCGGAATAAAACGGTCCGCCCCCGTAAATGACGGATTCCGATTCCGTTTGCGCGGACGCGCCCGCCGGAAATAACCCGACCAGGATCAGGCAGCTGAGAAGCCAGTAAAGCGTTTTTCTTTTCATTCGTTCACCTCGCGGAAAAATGGTAAAAAGCGTTCTGTGCAACAAGAACTCGACGCTATCTAACGATATGTGTCAGCTCTCGGGTTTTAGAATCGAACCGCTTGCACGAATTTCGCTTTTTTCCAAAATCAGCCGACGAGGAGAAAATGAAGATATCATTTTACCAGTCCGTCGTAATCATTAAGCATGGATCAGGCGGCCGCTCCTTAACTTGGATGGCTGGCTCAGCTTCCCGAAAGAGGGGCCCAAACGGCCCGCGTCCAAGCAAGACGCATACCGGCCCGCTCCATGTTGTTTTGGCTTGTGCTCCCGAATGCGGCCTGGGCGGCGACCAATTCGCATCCGGCTTGATAGGCTTCATGCATCCGCCATTTCAAAAGCGCAGACTGCAAGCCTTTGTTCCGAAACTCGGGATGCGTAGCCGCAAGCGTAAACGAGGCAATCCCATCGGAGACATGCATGACGCCGACCGCTGCGGGCTGATCCTGCCAATAGGCCAAATACAATGTCCAACCCGGCCGGTTCAGCAACCCGATATTGTTCTCCGCAAAATGATGTTTATGGGCGATATCCATTCCGGAGCCGACGCAATGAATGCCTGCATAAGCATCGAAATCCGCTTCATTGTCCACCTGGCGAATCGTGACGCCTGAAGGGAGTTCCGGCTTTTGGGGGTCAGGCATTCCATACAGGACGGAATGGAAACCTTGCTGGAACAGCCCGTTTTCCGCCACATGGCGGAACAGCTTCGGGTCCGTATCCACCGGATCGATATCCAGCAGAAAAGCACGATTCCGCTCTTTATAAAACCGGATGATATCTTCAACCCTGCCTGCGTCGTCACCAGACAACCCCTTGACCGAATTAAACAACCCCCAAGGCATCGTTTTGACGTAAAAGGCAACGGCGCTTCCGAAGGTTTGAATTTCGACGCCTTGCGGATTGCCCGGTTGTTCGCCGATGGAACGGATCCGCGAGGCCGTAAAGCCGATTTCGGCCCGTTGGATTCGCTTCGCTAAAGCTTCATGGGTCACTGGCCATGTGTGCACCTCTTCAACACTCCTTTTTAATATGAACATTATGTTGCAGGCACGCATAGGCCCGATGGATGCAAAAAACCGCAGATGAACAACGGTCCATCTACGGCATTCGACGTAAGAGGCAAAACCCTATCCATGATAAAAACATCATTCTAGCATTTCACATATTTGCCTTTATTGTATTTGACTGCATTTTTCTCGTCAATCGATTTTTAAACCGCATAAGGCTGCGGCACCATGAAAATTATTTTAAATCGCTTGGAGCACTGCCGCTCAAGCATGTTTCAGCAAAAACCGCTGTCCATATTCCCCGTGATCGTGGATCGACGGATGTTCGATTTGAATGGTGGAATGGGCGATGCCGTATTTTTCCTGCAACAGCGCATTGATCGCAGAAATAACGTAAAAAGGCTGCATGTCTTTCCGAATGAACACGTGGGCGGTCAACGAGTAATGCTCGGTCGAAACGGACCACAAATGAAGCTCATGCACGTCTTCAATTCCTTCCAACGCGCGGATATCTTTCCGAATGGCGTCCAAATCGAATTTGTCCGGCACCGATTCCATCAGCACGAGGTAGGATTCGCGGATGATTTTGGCCCCTCCGGTAAAAATAATTCCCCCGATGACCATGCTGATCAGCGGATCCAGAAATTGATATCCGGTAAAATGAATCAGTACGGCCGATACGATGATGCCGACGGAGCTCAGCAGATCTCCTAAAAAATGCCAAAGCGCGCTTTTCACGTTCAAATTTTCTTCTTCCCTCATGCTGCGGCTGAGAACAACGGTCAAAACGATATTGACGATCAGCCCGATCACCGCGATGGTCAGCATCGTCGGCAGCTTCACGTCCACCGGATGGATCATGCGCTGAATGCCTTCCACGAAAATGCCCAATGCAATGACGGCCAATGCCAGGCCGTTCAAAAACGATGCAATGATCTCAAACCGCAGAAACCCGAACGTGTATTTCCGGTTCGGCTTCCGGGTGGCCATATATATGGCGGCCATGCTTAACCCTAAAGCCAATACGTCGGATATCATATGCGCGGAATCGGATAACAAGGCCAAGGAATGGGAGATCAGCCCGCCCGCGACTTCGACAATGGTGAAAAACAATGTCAGAAGCAGGGTAATCCAGAGCGTTTTTTTCGAAGTATGCTGCTCTTTGACGTGGTCCAGATGATGATAGTCGTAATTTTTCATGTCTTCATTCCTCCTGTATTTAAATTAGAATTATTCTAATCTGATAATTTATATAATCAATATACACGTTTTTGTTTAAGCGGTCAAATGAACTTTTCTTGGATCTTACAAATGATTTTCATTACCACACCAACCCACGCCAACAAAAAAAGCTGCCGAGTTTTCACTCGCACAGCTTCGCCGAAATCATTTCTAAATTTGGGGTTTTTCGAATACCTGTTAGGTTCGTCGAAACCTTTTTCCGTATACCCTGGGCCCTGTATTTGAAATCAGGTTCGGGTACTTGTTATGCATAGATTTCCAATTCTTTCTCAATGCGCTGCCTGATAAGATCGAGGCATTCTTCAGCCGTTTTGGCAAAAATCCGCTTGCCGTTGACGAGCGCATAGGGCCTTCTCGCGCAAATGCCGCAAAACGAGAGGCAGGTGCTTTCAAGCACGGCAACCTCCGGATATTCGGCTTCCAATAGGTCGGCGATATCGATCGCCCGAATGAGACTGCCGTCGCAAATTTCGACGATGATGATTCCCATGGCTTTCCCTCCCCGAGAACAGAAACGATGGTTCGTTCGCGATTTAGACGGGACTTGCGGAAAGCAGCTTTCTTGCATTGGCCTCATCTTGTTTCATTTGCGCGATCAACGCATCCAATCCCGTGAACTTGATTTCGCCGCGCAAATAATGCGTGAAGCCGATCGTTACGGTCCGGTCGTACAAATCCCCGGAAAAGTCAAGCAGAAAAGCTTCGATCAAATACCCTTCTCCATCGACGGTCGGGCGATACCCCGCGCTGATCAATACGTCGTATCGATCTTTCCCCTCCGGTTCGCCGTGGATTTGGGCCGTCCCCACGTAAACGCCGGGCTTTGGAAATACATAGTCGTCCACGCCGCCCATATTAATAGTAGGAAAACCGAGTTTCCTTCCGAGCTTCTGGCCGTGAATGACGATCCCCGTAACAGAGTATGGACGGTTTAAAAGGGCTGCCGCCGCTTCCACATGGCCGTTTGATATGTCGGAACGAATCGCCGCGCTGCTTATTTTCGCCCCGTTTTCGGTGACGAGCGGGATCACCGTCACTTCCGCGCCGATCCGGGAACAAAGCTCGCTTAGTTCCTTCGTACCGCCTCCCTGTCCGTGGCCGAAGCGAAAACCTTCCCCGACAACGATCCGTTTGACGTTCAGGTTTGAAAGATGCTCCAGCACGAATTCCTCCGCGGAAACCTCCGCATATTCCTTCGAGAAACGAATCCGGTAATAACGTTCGACGCCATATTGCTCAAGAATGCGCAATTTGTCGCCGTCCGGCGTGATTTTCCGCTTGAACGCCTCATCCTGTTTCAATACCCAGAGCGGATGCTCCGAAAAGCTCATGACGGCAAGCGACTCCCCTTCCCCTTTCAACCGACGGGCCGTTTCGAGAATCGCCTGATGTCCTTTATGGATTCCGTCGAATTTGCCGATCATCAGTACGACCGGTTTGGAATCGACAGGCGGCTTTGACGAGATATCAATGACTTCCATAACAAAATCCCCCGCTTTGATCGTTTATTCATGATTGTTTGTTTAAAATGAAATTTCATTCAAAAAATAAGCACTTAGTAAAGTCAAATGTATAAAAAGTAGGTGACTCCATTAGAACATAATGGTTGGAAAAAATCAATCGCTTTCCAGGGACGCAAACATCGTAACGGCTCTTCGTGGCGGAATGCAGATGAAGCATACTTTTTGAAAGCGGCTATGCATAAATAAGATAGAAATATTATACTCGCAAACAGGAATAACTCCAATACCGTTCTTTTTATGCAAAGGAGGATTTTGCAAAGTTCTGGCAAAGAAAAAACCCGCAAAAATGCGGGTTTTGAGCGTCCGGGTAACCATTAGACCCGAACGGCGTATTTGTCTCGCGAAATTTTCGTCGCTTCCACCATGTTGCGCAAGGAGGCGATGGTTTCATCCATACCCCGGGTTTTCAACCCGCAGTCCGGATTGATCCAGAACAGCTTCGGATCGAGCACGCGCAGCGCGCGGTCGATCATGCCGGTCATCTCCTCGACGCCCGGAACGCGCGGACTGTGGATATCGTATACGCCGAGACCGATGCCAAGCCCGTACGTGTTTTCCTCGAAGCTGTGGATCAGTTCGCCATGGCTGCGCGAGGTTTCGATCGAAATGACGTCGGCATCCATCTCCGTGATCGAATCGATCATGTCATGGAACTCGCAATAGCACATATGCGTGTGAATTTGCGTCGTATCCTGGACCGTGCATGTCGTCAAGCGGAAAGCTTTTACGGCCCAGGCCAGATATTCCGCCTGATCTTTTTCCTTCAGCGGCAGCCCTTCGCGGACGGCAGGCTCATCGACTTGAATCAAGCCGATACCGGCTTTCTCTAGCGCCTCTACCTCCTGTCTCAACGCATAGGCCAGTTGGTAGGCGATTTGTTCGCGGGAGATATCTTCCCGGACGAACGACCAGTTCATGATCGTAATCGGGCCGGTCAGCATGCCTTTGACGGGGCGGCTCGTTTTCGATTGGGCATATTTCGTTTCCTCGACCGTCATCGGCTCTTCGAACGCAACGTCCCCGAATATGATCGGCGGTTTGACGCATCGGGAGCCGTACGACTGCACCCATCCGTATTGCGTGAACGCAAAACCTCCGAGCTTTTCGCCGAAAAACTCCACCATGTCCGTCCGCTCGAATTCGCCATGGACCAGCACGTCAAGCCCGATGTCCTCCTGCAGGTTGATCCACGTATCGATTTGATCGCGGATGAAGCCGGCGTATTGTTCGCTGCTCCATTCTCCTTTTCTCCACAGCTGCCTGGCTTTGCGGACCTCGACCGATTGCGGAAAACTGCCAATGGTCGTCGTCGGAAGAACCGGGAGCTGCCATTTTTGCTGCTGGGCGGCATGCCGTTCGGCAAAAGGCAGATTCCTTCTGCCGTCCTGCTTGCCGATGACGGCAACCGCATCTTGGATATCGCTCCGGTTGCGCTCTTTTGACTGCATCAACGCCCCGATCGCTAGGTCGCAAGCTTCGAGTTCGCCGGCGACGGCGTCCTTGCCCGAGGAAACGGCTTTGGTCAAAAGTACGATTTCGTCCACTTTCTCGTCGGCGAACGCCAGCGCGTTTTTCAGTTCCGGCAGCAGCTTCGTTTCGTTTTGGACGGTGACGGGGACATGCAGCAGGCTGCACGAGGACTGCACGACGATCCGGTCGGCCGAAACGAACTGCTGAAGCGTCTCGAGCAGTCCGAGCTTTTCGCGGAGCGGCGCCTTCCAGATCCCCCTTCCGTCGACGATACCCGCTCCCAAAACTTTATCCGCAGGGAATCCCGACGACTTGATCGACCGGATATTTCCGGCGAATCCGTGCACAAAATCAAGCCCGATGCCCTGAACCGGCAGCGCGACGATTTCATCGTAATTTTCGATCGCTTCGAAATACGTTTGCAGCATGACGTTAAGGGCCGGGACCTCTGCGGCAAACGTGCCGTAGATGGTTTTGAGCCGCCCAAGGTCTTCGCCGGATAGACGGGTGACCAGGATCGGCTCGTCGATTTGCACCCATGCCACCCCTTCAAGCGCAAGCTCCCGAAGAATTTGCACATAAAGCGGGAGCAATCGCTCAAGCCAGGCATCCGTTTCGGATTCGGAGTACCCTTTGGACAGTTTGAGGAAGGTCAGCGGTCCGAGAAGGACCGGTTTCCCTTCGATGCCGAGATGTTCCTTCGCTTCCCGATAGGCTGCCAGCGGTTTGTTTTCGGTAATCGCCGGCGTCGCCCCATCCAATTCCGGAACGATATAATGATAGTTGGTATTGAACCACTTCGTCATTTCGCTCGCCGCCGCATTTTTCGTGCCGCGGGCGATTCCGTAATAAACGGACAAAGGCACGGCGCCCCCGTCATAATCAAAACGCTTCGGAATAATGCCGAACATCGCGGCCGTATCCAGAACATGGTCATAATAGCTGAAATCGTTGACCGGGATCAGGTCGATGCCTTTTTCCCGAAGTTTGCGCAAATGGTCCAACCGGATGTCCTTCAACCGGCTTTGAAATTCCGTTTCGTCGATTTTTCCGGCCCAAAACGCTTCCAGCGCTTTTTTCCATTCACGGTTCGATCCGATGCGCGGGTATCCCAAAACACTGCTTTTTGTCATCTTGTAACACTCCTAATTAAGATTTTGCCAAATCCTAAATAAAATGGTTACAAGAAAGATATCACGTATTGATGGATATAGCGTAACTGTATTATCCTATATCCAGTTATAGTTAAAAACTATACTCAAAGCTTCCGTCTTTCGATTATGATAAAGAGTTGATTACCACTCGGGAAACTTGCTTTTCCCAGGAGTCGCTGCCGGATAATTCGATTTTCAAATACTGGGTGCCTGCGGGCATTTGCAGCGGTGTATACGTTTTTTTGTACCATTTGCTTCCGGTGTAGCTGCCTGGCGTGCTCGTATGGGCAATTTGCGTCCAATGCTCGTTGTCGGCCGACGCGTAAAACGCGACGCCGTCCCAAATGCTGAATTGATACAGATCCGCTTTAAAATTCGTAATGTTCGGAACGTTGTAAACGAAGCTTTCGGTGGTGCCGTTATTGCGTTTTACCCGGGACGTATCGCCGTTAAAATATCCGCTGTTGCTGGAGTCCATGACGAGGCCGCTGGTGTGGGAGTAGGTTTTGGACCAGTCGTTTAATTCGTCCGTGAGCGTTTGTTCCTGGAGAGACGGCGAGCCGTTTTCGCCGGTGTAGGTCACGACGCTTTTTGGAGGAAGAATGGCGTGAAATTTTCCGTTTTGCAAAGGAATGGCTGGACCTGCGGCCAGATTGAGGTTGTCGTTGGTCGTATAAGGCGTCAGGCGGCCGGCCGTAAAACCGCTTGGCACAAGGTCGAATTCCGACGTGGCGTCGTTGTCGTTAATGGCGACGATCGTGAATTTGCCGGTGGCCGGATCTTTATAAGCCGAGGTGTATACGCCCGATTGGGGACTGTCAGGGGCTCCGATCCGCACGTAGCCGGGTTTGATGAACTTGCTGAAATTTCCGAATGTATAGTAGCGTTTCGTTACTGCGTACGTGTTGGCGGCTTTGTCGACATTGATAAGCCCTTCGTCGTTGTTGCCCGGGATCGCGCCGGTCCAATCCATCCACGCATTAACGCCCGCCTTGGTCATGAAGTTATGCATCTGCTTGGCGAATTTGAGGCCTGATCCCATGCCCGGATCGTAGGAGTCGACCTTGGACACCTCCGTCATCCATACCTTTTTCCCTTTGGAAAGGGCCGTCGAAAACGGGGTTGTCGGCAGCTCCGTATTGATAATCGGCACGGGGTAATTGTGGCCGGCGACGATATCGAGCCTTTCGGCGGAAGCGGGATCGTTTAACGAATCTTTGATCAGGTCCTCGGACCACCAGGACGATTCGCCGGCGATGACTTTGGTCGCTTGAACGCCTTCATTGATCATGGCCTGTTTCAAATAATCTTTCAGGAACACCTGGAAGTTCGTCGAATTCCATTCGCTCGAATCCCAGGACAGAAACGTCATGGAGTTGGGTTCGTTGGCGATCGAAACGGCGTACAGATCCAGGCCGAACTGCTGCTTGTATGCCTTGATGAATTTGGACATCAGCGCAGCGTAATCGCCGTAATTCTCCTGCTTCAAATACCCGCCGTGAGTCGTCGAGTTGTTCGTTTTCATCCACGCCGGAGGACTCCAGGTGCTGGCGATCAGTTTATCGACTCCTCTCGCTTTCGCCTGCTGCATGACCCATACCTGATCGGGTCTTACATTAAAATCGTATTGCCCCGGAGCGGGATTGAACTCGGGGAACAACGCGCCGCGGAAAATCGATATGCCGATCCCGGTATCGGGCCTGAACAGCAGGTCCATCACCTCGCTCCGAGCCGGTTCCCTCAAATCGTAGATGGCATCGGACCAACCGGCCTGCGAAACTCCGAACCCGTCGATCTCCTGTTTGACATCGTTCCAATTGACGGTGACATCCGATGCCGCCTGCGCGGTAAACGGCAAGGCCGCAGCGGCGAGCAGCAGCGCGCTTAACGTCATGCCCATCAGTTTTTTGACGAAGGTTCTTCCCATAACAAAACCACCTTTCGCAGCGTCATAAAATCAATGTAAATCCGCTTCACAACTCCGAGAAAAACAGAACGATGCTTTCCGAACCCGTTTCAAAGCTTTTACCGCGACTAGACAATCCCCTCCCCCCCTTTTTTTCCATTTGAAAGTGATTGTAAGCGCTTGCAACTAGATTATATCCATCTCTTTTTCGCCGCGCTACCAGGATGATGACTTGCTTTTAACACTTCCGTGACTTTTTTGGATGACCTCGTCATATAACAAAGAGGCAGGTTTTAAAGCCGGAATACAAAATAAGTCGCAAACTTATTGTAAGTTACTTGACAATGTATATGCGATGATATTATGATACTAACAACCGAATCAATTCATAACACGATTACTACAATCCGATAAGGAGAGAAGAAGAGATGTCTAAACTGAACATTGGTATTATTTTGGGAAGCACCCGCGAAGGCCGTTTGAGCCCGCAGGTTGGGGAATGGGTCAAAAAAATCGCGGACGAACGCGGCGACGCGAACTATGAGATCGTGGACATTGCCGAATACAAGCTGCCCCTCCTGGGAGAAGCGGACGCTTCGGAACAAGCTGAAGCTTGGAACAAGAAGCTTTTCGAATTGGACGGCTTCGTTTTTATCGTGCAGGAATACAACCACAGCATCACCGCTTCGCTGAAAAACGCGCTTGATTATGCTCGCGATGCATGGATTAACAAAGCTGCAGGGATCGTCAGCTACGGTTCCGTCGGCGGCGCCCGTGCGGCGGAACATTTGCGCGGCATTTTGGGCGAATTGTCCGTGGCGGACGTTCGTATCCATCCGGCGCTGTCGCTGTTCACCGACTTTGAAAACTTCTCGACGTTCAAGCCTGCCGATCTGCATCTGACGAACCTGAACGGAATGCTGGATCAAGTGCTTGCATGGAGCGGCGCGCTTAAAACGTTGCTCTAATCATCGCAGAACGGGACCGTCCCTGGCCGAAGCCAAGGGGCGGTTTTTTGTTGCCTTCAAGCTCCCTTTCGTTCCTCTATCGAATATCCGCCCCCTCTGCGTATAAAAGGACGCTCCCTCGCCTATGCTCGGTTGCGTCCTCCTTCATTCACCTGCGATTTTTAATGTTGCTCGGCACGCCGCATTTTGCAGGGCTGTCTGCTATTTCATCTGCCAAAGCGCTGGAACGTTCGGCGGTTCCCATCCGGGCAGGGAAGTATGCGGTTGGCGGCAGATATAGGTTTTCCCTTGATAGACTGCTTCGTCTCCGGTTTTGTAGCTGACATTCGGAGCCCATGCTTGAGCGCCGCCCTGCGCATCCGTCGTGGCGGTCACCGAGGTTCCCGGCGAAACGTTACCCGCAGCGTCCCTTGCGGTGACGGTAAACGAATAGGTTGTATTTGGCGTTAAACCGCTGATCGTGGCGCTGGTTCCGCCGACGTTGACGCTGCCCGTTCCGTAGCAAACGGTATACCCTGTAACGCCGACGTTATCCGTCGAAGCGGTCCAGCTTAACGTCACGCTGGTAGCCGTTTTGGAAGCGACGGTCAAGTTGGTCGGAGCCGTGGGCGGAACCGGATCGGGAACCGGCGGGATTAAGGCATCCAAATAAGCGCGGTGACTGTTCGAAAACTCGAAATTGTTGTACCGGTCCCAGTTGATCGACCAAGTCATCAACCCGCGGAAATCCGGATATCCGCCCGTGTTCCCCCTCATTTTGTAGCCGGGCAATTGAATCCCTTTGATCAGGGCGTCCAGCGCCTTTTGCACTTCGCTGACGGAAGTGAATCCACCGCCTGCATTCGCGTTCGCCGGCAGCCCCAACACCACTTGGTCCGGTCTAAGCGCCGGGAAAAAGCTGTTTTGATTTTTGGCCACCGGAAACCCGGTCAGCAGCATATCCGCCATGGCGACGTGGAAATCGGCCGTGCCCATGTTGTGGTATTGATCGTCAAGCCCCGTAATCGGGCCGGAATTGTAATTCTGTACCTGCAGCCAGTCAAGGATATCGCGGGTCGCGTAGATGACGGGGAGATAGGCCCCCGCGCGGTTGTCGCAGCTGATGCAGCTCCCGCCGTAAAACGAATAACCCAGCTGCACGAAAAAGGTCTCCGGCGCCATCGTCAAATAAAACCGATCCGTTCCGAAATGATCGTTAATGGTGCGCAAAGCCGAAATCAAATTCACAATGACCGGAGTGGTCGGATGTTTGAAATCGTTGTCCCCCGCGTTCAAATAAAGCGAATGGCCTTCAAAATCGACGTCCAACCCGTCAAATCCGTATTTTTCGATGATCGCCGTGACGGAATTCACGAAATTGTCGCGGGCTGCCGTACTCGCAAGCTGGACCTGCCCGTTCGCGCCGCCGATCGAAATGATGACCTTTTTCCCTTGGCTTTGCAAATAGGCGATGTCCGCCTTGAAATCCGCATCCGTGTAATTATAAGGCATAAAGGCGATTGTGCCGTTCGTCGCTCCGGAAGCGGGTTCGGCAAAAGAAACGTTGATCACGTCGAACTTGGGAGACACGTCGCGAAGCCTGATAAAACCGGAGCCGTTGTCAAAGTTATGCCAATAGCCCACCATCGTTTTGCCGGTCACGGCGGCATGTACTTTCGGTATTCCCGCCCCTGACCACTGGGACAACGTAAAAACAATAAAAAAAGCCAATGCGATACTCCACGTTTTTCGGAATGCCATTCGGTTGAGGATCATGCGTTTCTTTCCTCCTATCATTGGACTTGACAGCGCTTGCAATTGTTTGAAAGCAATGGGTTGCCGGAAAACTCCCTCCCTTCGGCTTCGTTTTTGCAGGCTAACTTATGCGCAAGCGTTTTTACTCCTTCATTATCAAGAAAAGACACGGCGTGCAGAAGGGATATTTTTATAATAAAAAGGGATAAATTCCTTTAATTGTCTCTCGGAGTCTGTTATAGATGTAAGTTCACGCACGGTTTGAGGTCCATACACCCGGGCGTCCTTCGCAACTGAAAAAACGGCAAACCCGGGTCGGGTTGCCGTTTATTGATCATCTATTAATAGGCCAGTACGCTTCCTGAATACGTAATTTTTTGTTCGAAAACACCGTTTTTGTTGATGGAATGAATGCAGGCAATTCGGTAATAAAAACCTTTAACCCCGACAAAGACCGCATCGCCTGTCACAAAATCGGACGAATTTCTGGAGAAGAGGTTTGAATTGACATTCACCCAGCCCGTGCCGGTAAACCGCTGCAGCGTCACGTCGGCTTTAATGACGTCAACGACCGTCGTAGCCGTCGTTTGCGCATTGACGCTTAGCTTTCCGTCGCCGATCGCCGAAATATTGGCGTTTCCATCAGCAAGATACAAATAATTGCCGTTAAGGCTCATGTTATTGTAAGTCTCTGGAGGAGGTGGTGTGAGAGCACCAGGCTCAGTCACTGCAGAAGAAGCGGAAGTATTGTCGGCTGCGTACGATTCGGCTCCCGCCCCGGTCGCCAGCAGCATGCTGAGCGCAGAGACGGCAACGGTCATGGATAATAGCTTGCGAACATTGGATTTCTTCATACTCTCACCTTTCCTTGAATGGTTATTTTTGGAATACACTAGTTATAACGTAAATCATTTGGACAAGGTTTCACTATTTTACAAATTTTTTTTGTGAATTTGCTTCGGATCCTCTTTTGCTGTCTTTTGCTGTAGTATAATAAGTTATCGCTCCACTTCGTGGCATTTTAAATCGAGGAGGAATAACGAAAATATGATCCATTCGGAACAGGAGCTCATTCGTCTCGTGCAATCGGACGACTGGATGCTGGACATCCTTCATGTCGCCAAAACGCTGCAGCTTCCGGACTGGTGGGTTTGCGCCGGTTTTGTCCGCTCGAAAATTTGGGATGTGCAGCATGGTTTTATCGAAAGGACGCCTTTGCCGGACGTGGATGTCGTCTATTTCGATCCGGGCAATCCGGACGAAGCCGTGGAAAAAGAGCACGAAAGCAAGCTGTTTTCCATCCGACCGAATGTGCCGTGGTCCGTGAAAAACGAAGCCAGGATGCATAAGATGAATCAAATGCCTCCGTTTGTTTCATCCGTCGACGCCATTTCCAACTTCACGGAAACCGCCACCGCCCTTGGCCTGACATTGGACGAACATGACCGGATTGTGCTGACCGCCCCGCATGGCATACAGGATGCGATCGACTTGATCGTCAAACCGACACCCTACTACATCACCACGCCGGAACGCGCACAAATCTATGAAAACCGGGTCAGGAACAAAAACTGGAATACCATCTGGCCCAACCTCACGATCGTACATATTCGGGAAAACTAACGTGTCGTAACATCGAGAACCCCGCATCAAAGAGGCCTCCATGCCGGAGACCTCTTATCCCTCTCTAACGTTTATTTGCTTGCGTTGCCGTAAAATCGCACCTCCGGGTACGCCTCATTCGGTCCTTTCAGCAGCGTTCCGGCGTTTCCCTTCAAATGTTCGTCGAAAAATTCCAGCACGTACCGATCGACGATTTCCGCGCCCCGGCCTCCCTTAAGTGCACCCGTCATTCCCGTCCATGGGAGCAATGGGGAGAACAACTGCAAATCCGTGAAATTATAATGTCCCGCGCCGTCGATCTCCACGAAGTTTCCGCCGTGTTCCACTGCTTTTTTAGAAATCGAAAACTCTTTTTCGAGATGTTCGAGACTGGTTTTATCGATGCTCTTGTCGTTCTTCAGGCGTTCCATATTTTCGAAATAACCCTCCGCCCTCATGAATAAAAAGGGTTTGTTCGGCGCTTCCCGGCCTTCCAGCTCGAAAACGGTTCCGTCCATATCGATTCCCGCCTTGATCCGGTCGTCCGTATAGGACGCTTCAAACGCCGTAGACCCACCGAAGGAATGTCCCATGACGCCGATCCGCTCCATATCCATCATCTCCTCCAAACCGGATGCACCCGCTCCCGAGTTGACCGCTGCCAATTTGTCCAAGACGAACCTGACATCCCCGCTCCAAATTTTCCCGACGTTCCTTCCCTGCTCCAAAAAATGATCCTCGTCCAAGACCGTTCTATAGTCCGTCACCCGGCCGTCCGGAAAAACCGTCGCCAACGTGCTGTAGGTATGGTCGATCGCGGCAACGACGTAGCCGTGGCTCGCCAGGTTTTCAGCCTGCGAAGCGTGAAGCACCATCCCCGTGCCCATGCCATGGCTTAGGATGACCAGAGGATACGGCGCCGCTTCGCGCACCGCTTTGGCATTTGGATACGAATGGGTATCGATATATTTCCAGTAGCCCAATATCCATGACGGAATGCCGATCTGCTTGGCGTAACTTCCGATATAGGCATCAAAGTCGTGTTTGTTACGGGGCAAAAGCGGCTCAGGACGTTCGCCGGCCGGTTTGTCCGCGGGATACCACACACGTACCATCAATTCCCTATGATCATCAGGATTGTCCGTGAATATTTCTTCCCGATTTTCATCTACAAAACGGAACGTTTTCGTGCCCACCTGATATTTTCCTCCCGGTTCGGGAAAGCGAACGACAGGCAGCAAGGCGGATAAGCAAACGGAGACCGATAAAAGCAGCACGGCGGCTGCATATGTAACGTATTTGAACCATCGCCTTCGGGATTTCACCGGCCTGTTCGCACCAGACAGAAATCCTGCCGCCCAATAACAAATACAAATCAAAGACAGCGCATATACGATCCCCATCTGCCAGCGGTATCCCTCCACAATCAGTTGGGCCGCCAATATGCCTAAACTGATCACGCCCAAAATGGCCGCCGCCATATGTTTACGAACGGTTTTTGTCGTCAAAGCCAGGGAACTCAGCCTCATAAAGCAAGAAATGGACAAAAGCGCTTCAAATAACCGCATACCTTCCTCCTCCTGGAAACTTCACATAACCGTCACCAACATCATAAATGTTTAAGGTTAAAGAAAGCATACCTTTTCGTTTAAAAAAACATTAAAATTGCGCTTGCGTTTCTTCAATGCGTTCCACCCGACCGACGTGTACAAGCAATCGCAAAAAGGCATGATTCCCGTCGGGAACCATGCCTTTCACATTTTTGGACTATCAAGATTAGATTGTTAAAACTACGCCAAATGGCAAGCCACGAAATGGCCGCCGCCGGCGTCGCGGAACACGGGCACCTCTTCTTTGCAGCGGGCTACGGCAAACGGGCAGCGCGTGTGGAACTTGCAGCCGGCCGGCGGGTCCGCCGGATTGGGGATGTCCCCTTTCAGGACGATCCGTTCTCGTTTCAGCTTCGGAATCGGGATCGGCACCGCCGACAAAAGCGCTTTGGTATACGGATGAAGCGGATTTTTGAACAGTTCGTCCCGGGATGCGGTTTCCATCATCGAACCCAAATACATGACACCGATCCGGGTACAAAGATGCTCGACGACGCTCAGGTCATGGGAGATGAACAAATACGTGAGCCCCCGCGTTTCCTGCAGCTTACGGAACAAATTGATGATTTGGGCCTGGATCGACACGTCCAGCGCGGAAACCGGTTCGTCGGCAATAATCAGGTCCGGGTTCAAAATGAGCGCGCGGGCGATCCCGATCCGCTGACGCTGCCCTCCCGAAAATTCGTGCGGAAAACGGTCGATGTGATAGGACGACAATCCGCAGGATTGCAGCACCTCAAGCACTCTCTCACGGATTTCCTCTTTGGGCACGAGGCCGTGATCGAGCAGCGCTTCCCCGATGGCATCGCCTACCCGAATCCTCGGATTAAGCGAACTGTACGGATCCTGGAAGATAAGCTGCATGCTGGGACGGATTTTGCGGAGCTCCTCGGCGGACAATCCGTATACATCGATGCCTTTGAATTTCACCTCGCCGCCGGTTTTTTCGGTGAGGCGGATGATCGTTTTGCCGACCGTGCTTTTGCCGCTTCCGGATTCGCCGACAAGACCGAAGGTTTCCCCGCGCGCAATCGTCAGGCTGATGTCGTCGACCGCCTTTACGTGTCCGACCGTCCGGTTCAGCAGCCCTTTTTGGATCGGAAAATACTTTTTCAAATGATTGACTTCAAGCAATGCCTCAGGCATGGACCAGCGCCTCCTCGTACAGCCAGCAAGCGGCTTTCTGCTGCTCGCCGACTTCTTTCAAAACAGGCTGCTTCGTTCTGCAAATGTCCATGCAGTGCTGGCAGCGGTCGTGGAAATAGCAGGATTCCGTCAACTCCAGCGGATTCGGGACCTGGCCCGGGATGGAATACAGCTCATCCGTGCGCTGATTGATGATCGGTTTGGATTTCAGCAACCCTTGGGTATACGGGTGTTTCGGCGATTGGAACAACTTGACGACTTCGCCTTCTTCCACGATTTTGCCCGCGTACATGACGATAACGTAATCCGCCATTTCGGCCACGACGCCGAGATCATGGGTGATCAGCATGATGGACATGTTGTTTTGTTCCTTGAACTGGCGGAGAATGTCCAGAATTTGCGCCTGGATCGTCACGTCGAGCGCGGTCGTCGGTTCGTCGGCGATGAGCAATTTCGGATTGCCCGAAATCGCGATGGCGATCATGATCCGCTGCAGCATGCCTCCGCTCAGCTCATGCGGATAAGCATCCGCGATCTGCTCGGCACGCGAAATGCCCACTTTTTCGATCAGCTCGATCGCCCGTTTCCGCGCTTCCTTCTTGCTCAGCTTCTGATGGACGAGCAGCGGCTCCATGATTTGCTGACCGATTTTCAAAACCGGGTTAAGCGAAGACATCGGCTCCTGAAAAATCATCGATATTTCGTTGCCGCGGATGGAGCGCAGCTCGTTTTTGCTTAATTTCAAAAGATCCCGGCCCTCGAATTCGATTTGGCCGTTGACGACTTTGCCGCCCGGTTCCTCGACCAAACCCATGATGGACATCGCGGTCACGCTTTTGCCGCAGCCGGATTCCCCGACGATGCATACCGTCTCGCCTTGGCGTACGCGCAGGCTGACATCATTGACGGCTTTGACCGTGCCGTTTTCGGTATTAAAATGCGTGCTGAGATGATTTATTTTCATTAGATCTTTCATCGGAAGTTCCCCACCTACCTCTTCTGTTTAGGATCAAGAACGTCTCTGAGGCCGTCCCCGAAAATGTTGATCGCGATGACGGTGGCGAAAATGGAAAAGCCCGGTGGAACCCACAGCCATGGATGCTCCTGAAAATCGATCAGGTTGTTTGCCGCGTCGATCATGTTCCCCCATGTCGGCGTCGGCGCCATGACCCCAAGCCCGAAAAAGCTGAGCGCCGATTCGCTGAGAATCGATCCGCCGATGTTCAGGGTCGCGATGACGATCAATAACGGGACGATGTTCGGCAGCAAATGGTTGAACAGTTTGCGGCGGTCCCGGAGGCCGAGGACGACCGCGGCCTGCATGAATTCCCGTTCCCGAAGGCTCAGCATCTGGCCCCGGACCATCCGGGCGAGGCCCGGCCAGTTAACCAAACCGAGCATCAACATGACGATGTACATCCGGTATTCGGTCGGCACCTTCCAATCGGAAAGCAGCGCCCCGAAAATAAACAGCAGCGGCAGTCCCGGAATCGTCAGCAAGAGATCCGCGATCCGCATAATGATTTGGTCGACGATGCCCCGGTAATACCCTGCGATCGCTCCAAGAAGCGAACCGATAAAAACGGACAATACCATGGACGCCAGGCCGACGGTAAGCGAAATGCGGCCGGCCTGAAGCACGCGGGTCAAGACATCCCGGCCAAGGGCGTCCGTCCCCAGCCAATGCTTGAGGCTCGGCGGTTTGTTCATCAAAGCCATATTGACTTTATTGTCGGTGTAAGGCGAGAAAAACGGCCCCACAAAGCAGGCCAAAAACATAATAACGACAACGATAAGCCCCGAAACGGCGAGCTTGTTTTTCATCAGCCTGCGCATCGACTGCCTGAAAAGGGACGAAGATTTCGCGGAAGCCTTGTTTGTCCCGACCGCTCCGGGGATCGGAGTGCTGTTCAATGACATATCTGGTCCCCCTTCCTAGTGCAGCCGGACGCGCGGGTCGGCAATATGATACAAAATGTCGGAAAGCAGCGTACCGATGACGGTCAACACCGCTAACAGCATCGTAAAGCCCATAAGCAGCGGATAATCCCGCAGCCCGAAGGACTGGATGTACAGCTGCCCGATTCCCGGCCAGTTGAAAATTTTCTCGATGATGAGCGAACCGCCGAACAAGGACGGAAGCTCAAAGCCCACCAGCGTGATGGCAGGCAAAAGCGCATTGCGAAGCGCGTGTCTGAAAAGCACCTTGTTCTCCTTCAAACCTTTGGCCCGCGCCGTGCGGATGTAGTCCTGCTTGATGACGTCGATCATGTTGCTGCGGAAATAGCGGGTCAGGGAACCGACCCCAAGCAGCGTCATGACAACGACAGGTAGCGTCATATGGTGAATCACTTCTTTGACGTACGCCCACCCCGTCGCGTTGCTGCCCGTCGTCAGCATGCCGCCCGGAGGCAGCCACTTCAGGTCGACGGCGCATAATTTGATCAGGAATAAACCGATAAAAAACGACGGAAGCGACATCGCCGCAAAAATCAAAACCATCACCAGCGTATCGAACCACGAATACTGCTTGTACGCGGAAACGACGCCGATAATGACGGCGATCACCCACGTTAAAAACGTGGACACGACGGCAAGCAGGAAGGAATTCCAGATGTATTCGTTAAACAGCGTCAGCACCGGCTTCTGCTGGGCCAGGGAGTATCCGAAATCGCCGTGAAACGCGTTTTTCATCCAAATGCCGTACCGTTCGAGCAGAGGTTTATTAAACCCGTATATTTCCCTCAGCTCGGCTTTGCGCTCGGGACTTAACTTGATGTTGTTGCTGATGAAATCCCCCGGCGTCAGCGCGTACAAGCAAAAAATCAACAGCGACGCAGCCAGCAAAATGATCAGCATATAGCTGATCCTTTTCGTTAAATACGCACTCATCATTAGCCTCCTAATCGCATGGTCCCCCGCCCGCGGCGATCAAGCCGCGAAGCGAGGGACGTAAATGTTTGCCGCGGGTTATTGCGCCGGTTTCAGCGTCCAGTCCGGAAGACTGTTGGCCAAACCGACGAACGGGCTAACGGAAAGATTGTCGATTCTTCCATTGTATCCATAGACGGTTTTTTTGTAGCTCGTGAAAATGATCGGCAGTTCATCGTTCAGCAGCTGGAAGATTTCTTTGTAAACTTGTTTCCGCTGCTCGATGTCGGACGTAGCCAAACCTTTTTCATACAATTCTTTGAATTTCGGATTGTCGTAGCCTTTGATCTCGCCGTCCATGAACTGCACGATGCCGTCGGAAGGGTCGGCCAGCATCGGCGTCGAGAAGGAAACGAGATCGTAGTCTCCGCTTTCCACTTTCGATTCGAGCGAGTTGAAGTCCGCGAACACTTCCGGCTCGAATTTCACGCCCAGCGCCTGGAAGTTTTCTTTCGCCACCGCGATGAAAATGTCGGTCTGCTTGCTCTTCGATCCCAAATAGTGGATCACCAGCTGTTTGCCGTCTTTTTCGCGGATGCCGCCGGCGCCTTCCTTCCATCCGGCTTCGTCCAGAAGCTGCTTCGCTTTTTCCGTATCGAATTTATACGGGTTGATGCCTTCTTCCGTATAGGCCCAGGAAATCGGGGAAGCCGGGATGTTCGCTATCGAACCTGCTCCCTGGTTGGCGTCCACGTAGATGCTTTGGCGGTCCAAACCGTACGTGAGCGCTTGGCGGACTTTTTTGTTCTTCAACGCCTCGTGCTCCAGGTTGACCTGCAGGTATCCGTATGTGCTTGGCGTGTACGGAATGATGTTTACGAAACCGAGGCTTTTCAGCTTGTCGATGTTTTCCGTCGTGGCGCTGAACGAAGCATAGTCGACTTCGCCGGTTTCGAGGTATTGCCAAGTGTCGCCTTCCGACGTTTTATAAATAAAACGTTCCGTTTTCGGTTTGCCTTTGTAATAATTTTCGTTGGCCACGAAGCGGACTTCCTGTCCCGGAATGAATTTTTCCAGCTTGTACGGACCGCTGCCGACCGGATTCGAATGCAGTTTTTTGATGTAATCCAATTGTCCGAATTTGTAGTCTTTGCCGTAATAGGCTTTGGACAATATCTGTCCTCCCAACATGACGAGCGCGGTGGCGTTCGGTTTTTCGAGCGTCACGGAAATCGTCTGCGGATCGATGACTTTGATCCCTTCGATGCTTTGCGCTTTGCCTTCCTTATAAGCCTGTGCCCCTTTAATGGCGAGCGTCGGAATCATGGAATCCCCATCATACGATTTGTCGAACAGGATCGTCCACGTAAACGCCACGTCATCCGCCGTCAACGGCGATCCGTCGCTGAACTTCAAGTCTTTGCGCAGATGGTATGTATAAGTGAGCTGATCGTCCGAAACATCCCATTTTTCGGCCAAATCAGGAATTGGCAGCCCTTTATCGTCTACCGTTACCAGGGAGCTGAACAATAACGAGTTGACGTTGCCGTCATAGCCGCTTTGGGTAAAGTAAGGCGTAAACGCGCCGCTCGGATCGGTAAGGCCGACGATGATCGTATCGGTCCGCTGCTTTGCGACGGCCGGAAGTTTCGACATATCCGCTGCCGCGTAAGGTTCCTTTAATCCGGATTCGCCGCCCGGCGTTGCCGCAGCCCCTTCATTCGAACCTTGTTCCGTTTGCGCGGCATTGCCGCTTGCGGCCGGATCCGCATCGTTTTTGTTCGAGCACGCCGCCATCAGCAGCGAGCCGACAAGCATGAGTGAAGTTAATAAAATAACGCCCTTTTTCATGAAACGATAACCTCCCATTTTGTACCCATCTCGATCATTCCTATAAGATAAGTATGAATTAAGATTCCATTAATTATTGTCTATTATAGGAACCAAACCGAGTTCTGTAAATAGAGAACTTAAAAAGTTTTCTGAAAAAATTTTTATAAGGCCCCTGCTGTATACGCGAACTTTTATTTTCGCGGCCGATCGAACGCCAAAAAACCTCCTCACCGCCGTGTCCGGCAAAATAAGGAGGTTTCCGCTTGCGTCAGTCTTCTTCTATATAACGGTATATACGTTCCTGAAGCTCGTCCAAAGCCCGTCTTCTCAAGCTGTATTCGGTCAAATTCTCGCCTTCGAAATGGGCGTAAAGTACGCCGGCGCTGCGGAGTTTCGAGATATGATCGTGGGTGATGCCCTTGGATAACTTTAAATGGCCGACGATTTCCGTGAACGTGCGCGGGCCCCGGTTCAAAAATTTCAATATTTTCATCCGGTTTTTTTCGCCGAGACTGCGGAGCAACCGGAGATCATGCGTCGGAATGAGGTCTTCATCCCCCAAATAGATGCGCGCATTATAATGGCAGACGAGCATGCTCCCGTATTGGGCCACCATATTCAGCGGCTGAAAATGGTATTGAGGCACGAGAACGAGCTTCTCGATTTGGGGCAGCGGCTTGAAAAGCATGCCGTTCGTCGTTTCGTCGACGAATTCTTCGCCTTGGATTTCGTCCAGGCGCCGCAGCCTGTCCTGCTTCTCGCGCTCTAACGCAGGCAGGATCGCCGGGTCTACGTGCTTAAAATACTGCTCGTGCCACTCCCGAAACAGGTGCAGCATTTTTTCATGGAAAACCTCGATGTCTTCCTCCGGAAATTCGTTGCCGTTGGCGGCGAAAAGCTCGATCAAATCGCGGGTGCCCAGCTGTCCGAACCAATCGAGAAACCCGTCAACCCTCAAGCCCTTTGGAGCAACAAAAGCGGTCAAATACGCGAAGCCCCAGTCTCCGTTAACGAGCATGTCATCCAGCAGGCGGGCAAATTCAGGCGTGAGCCGCTCCTTTGTTTCTTGTGCCCAGCATGGGGCGAGGTCTATCTTTTTGTGTGACTTTCGACATATGTAGGAATGCAAGCTATTCATAAACTCGTGAACGGGTTCAAACGCAATTTCTATATCAAACGCCAACTTGTCTCTCCTCCCTCCCAAAATATGAACTAAATTGACTTCATTATATCGTGAACACTTTAACGCATTCCACTATTTCAATCGAAATACTTAGTAATTTATGGCGTCGTTGTATAATGGCTCTCTTGAGGTCCGATGCAGACAGTTGCCATCATACCAGAAAATCCACCCGTCGTTCAACATTGCAATATCCCCCGCAAAATAAGGCGCCTGGCTTCGATATATCGATTCAGGTCCGTTGCGGGGTCTTTCAAAAAACATCAACAAAAAGACACGGGCCAAATGCACCCGTGCCTTTCATCTATTTCACACTTTATGCGCCCGCTTCCTCCGCCATAACCTGCGGGATCAGAAGCTTAATCCTTGAAATGCGCTTGTGATCCGTTTCTTCCACTATGAAAATATGTCCATCGATTTCAGCCGATTGCCCCTTATGAGGCGGGATCGTCTCGATGTGGGAATACAGCCAGCCGCCTACGGTGTCGTAGTCCGACGTATCCAAGTCGAGTCCGAATCGGTCGTTGATTTCATCGATAAGCATCAACCCGTCAATCGAATATTCATTCTCATGAATCTTCTCGATGCCAGGACGTTCTTCGTCGAATTCGTCCTGGATTTCACCGACGATTTCTTCCATAATGTCTTCCAGGGTTACGAGCCCGGATGTGCCGCCGTATTCATCGATCAAAATGGCAATCTGGGTCTTCCCCCGCTGCATCAGCTTCAGCAAAGCGCTGATCTGAATGGATTCCGGTACAGCAAGGATCGGACGAATTAAAGCATTATATTCGGTAGCCGTAGAACGAAGCAAATCCTTAATATGAATGAAGCCGATGATATGGTCCTTGTCGCCGTCGCAGACCGGGTATCTGGTTCTCATGCCTTCGTAAGCAATTTCAAGATTTTCTTCGCGGGAAAGCTGCGTGTTGAGGCAGATCATTTCGGTACGGGGAATCATGATTTCCCGCCCGGTCGTCTCCGCAAAATCGAAAATGTTGTCCACGAGCGCAAGTTCCGTATTGTCGATGAGCCCGTTTTTGTTGCTTTCCTTCATCAGAATCCTGATTTCTTCCTCCGTATGGGCGGATTCGGATTCCGAAGCCGGGGCGATCCCGAACAGGCGCAATAGCGCGTTGGCAAGCCCGTTTAATACCCAAATGAACGGATACATCAGCTTATTGAAATAAACCATTGGAGCGGCGGACATAAGCACGACCGATTCCGCTTTGCGGATCGCCATCGATTTCGGCGCCAGTTCTCCAAGCACGATATGAAGAATCGTAATGATGAGAAACGCGATAACCACGGCGATGCCGTGTACTGCGGCTTCTCCAAAGCCCAGGGCGTGAATCAGAGGTCGGACCAGACTTGCCACGGCCGGTTCCCCTAGCCATCCAAGTCCAAGCGATGCCAGCGTGATGCCGAGCTGGCAAGCGGATAAATAAGCATCCAGATTGTTGACGATGCTGCGGGCAAACGCCGCGCCTTTGCGTCCTTCGTCAACCAAAGTTTCTACGCGGCTGCTCCTGATTTTTACCATGGCAAACTCCGCGGAAACGAAAAAACCGTTCAATAATACAAGTACCACTACCCAAATCAAATTGATCAAACTCGGTAAGGGGTCAGTCAATCTTCTTCCTATTCACCGCAAGTCTTGACCGGCAAATAGGTACACCTCCTTCGTATCGTAAAATGATGATTCCTGTCATGCATAAAAATTGTGTTGGCCGTCAACTTCCCAATGGATCCATCTCCTATCTTTAGTTAAGGTTTTTCGCAAAATCCTCTTGTGTATGATTTTGGAATATATATTTAATTATATATTTATACACTGGACAGTCAAACCTTAAGGTAAGTCTGTATATGACAGGGACCCGTTGTTTTTGCAAGCAAACATCCGCTAAGCAGGCAAAAAGAGCCGCCCCCTGTCTTTTATGACATTAAAGGCGGTCTTTTCGGCGCTTTAATCCAAATACGGAGATAAACTTCCCGCCGCACTCTACATCTAGAGGAGCGGCAATCCCCCGTTACCGGCTTTGGGGCGGATTGCCGATCACGCCGGGATATTGGTAAACAAGGGGCTCGTTAAACGTGATGAAATCCAGATTCAGCGTCAACAGCAGGATGCGCTGACCGGTGGACCGTTCGGAAATGATGATATGGTCCCGACCGGCGGCTTCGATGACGCCTGTGAAAATTTTGGCGTTCCATTGGGAGTTGTTTTCGTAAGTCATGTAGAAAGTTCCCGTTTTTCCCAAATTCAAACGCAATATGTTTTCTACATAGGACTGCTCGAATTGCTGCGGCGCTTGGACTACCGCTCCCGTCGGGGTCATCGGGCTGCCGCTCGTGACTGAGGGCGGAACCGTTCCCATTGTTCCCATCGTTCCGGGAGTTCCCATCGTTCCGGGAGTCCCCATTGTTCCTGGCACTCCCACCGATCCGGGTGTTCCCATGCCGCTACCCGATATTCCCGGATATCCGCTGCCCATCGGATAAGGCGCCGGACGAAAAAATTGAGGCATCATACGTTCAAATCCTCCTTAATTAAGTACAATTCGTAGCTTTTTTCGTTATTTTCGAATCAATACACGTTCGGACAATCCGCGCTCGAAGGACTAAAGAAGCAGTGATTTTTATAACGTCCGGTATTCGCCTGGTTAAACCAGGTCGACGGACAATTGCCCGTGGGGCGGAAAAACCATAAAGCGTTGGAAGCCGGCCAAAACCGTTCGCCGTTAATATTGCGCTGTGCAAGCCTGATGTCCTGTTCTCTTGCCCTTTGATAAAAATACGACTTCGTCGGGGCTTCAAAACCGCCTGGGCTTTGATAAACCATATCCCTGATGCTGCGGATATTGTTGAAATCCAGACAATTTCCGAGAATCCGGTTCACGCCGACGTTGCCGACCATCAGCATTCCAAGACTCCCTTCACCTTCGGCTTCAGCCCTCATCAAACGAGCGAGCAGTCTGGTTTGCCCTGTATTCGTTTTGATAACAGCCAAGATTCTACCTCCCTGCAAGAATGATTTTCCATATAAGTGTATGTGCATTCGCCCAGATGAGTGACAACAAATCGCTGCAACTTGTACTTTATTGCGACAAGGATAAGCCAATTCTGACGATTTTCCCCTTCCATTCCCGATCGGCCGACAAAAAACAAGCGTCTTCTCCGGTTATCATCGGAAAAGACGCCAATTCCTTCGGGTCCACATTTCCTCCAAAAATTAACGGCAGTCCGCTCGAATTATACGGACGAATTGGTCAGCGCATCGACCTGCCGGACGATTTGGCTTGCGATCAAGCGAAGCGCGGCCGGATCCAGAGCCGCATCGAAAGCTTCCCATGCTTCGTCGCGAATCCGCTTGATGTCCGCCAAAATGGAAATCGAATGTTTCATGGATGCCGAATATCTGCTCCGGATCTCGGCGATTTCTTCCGCGAACGCCTCGTCCGTGCCTGGTTTTATGGCCAGTTCGTACACGTCGAGAATGCTGTCGCCTTCGCGGCTCGGAAAATGCTCATGCGGCGCGGTGCTGTCGAAAACGGCCAGGCTGAGCTCCGGAAAAATGAGCATATCCAGGCTGTTCGGATCAAAGCCGCAGTGGTAAATTTCAGTGTCGATCCCCCGCGTTTCCGCTTCTTTAGCCAATTTTTTAAACATGGTGGATTTGCCGGAACCCGGACGTCCCTTCACGAAGATGCGCGTGCGGAGCGTTTCCGTCAAATTCGGCACGTAGTCGATTGCCCCTTGCCACGTCGCCGCGCCGAGGAACCGGCGGGTAACGTTCGCTTTTTTGGAACGGAACGGGATCAGGTATTCGTCGGCAAATTCGGCCGTGATTTGATTGGCGCGGTCGCGGTCCAAGTTATCGATATAAAATTTTTCCCATTCGTCGTGTATGCGCAGCGTTCTTAAAAAAGAGTCGAACGCCTTCGCGTACAGGTCCGCGATTTCCCGCTCCTTCTCCTTCACCTCGGCTTCGGCTTCTTCGAAGAGCCCTGCCCGCAGCGCCGCGGTAGCGTCGATCACGCGGATTTCCGTGCCTTCAAGCACGGGATCGGCGCTCCACGCGTTTCCGTCGACGATGCCGATCCGCGCTTCCTCCAAAATGATGCCTTCCAGCCGCTTGCTGTCCAGCGTTTCATGTATATAATGCTTCGTCCAGCCGTTGTCTTTCCATGCTTCGGCCAGCTCGCCAAGCACCTGGGAGGTTCCCGGACCGATCCGCCCGTCGATGACAAATACCGTATCCAACCCGCTTAAAATGGAATCGTACAGCGTATACAATCCCGCCGCCGTATTGCCGCGCCCGAAATAGTGTTTCTCAAGTCCTGCCATTTGCGTTCACGCTCCTTTATCTCACTCGCATTGCCAACACCTTATGTTATGCCCTTTAGGCTTTCTGTGTGAATGCCCAGATGATCCGGCCTTAAGTCCGGCGCCGCGAAGCGGCATGGAAATCTTATATATTAAAAAAGCCTCTTCCCGGCTTTAAAGGCACGGGCAGAGGCTTTGACGGAGAAATTCGTTTTAACGGGTTACGGCTTGGCATTTCGCCAATAATCGTAGGCGTGCACCACGTTGCCGGTATAGGAAGGGGAATTCGAGAACAGTTCCGGCAGCTTGGCAAGCTCTCCCTCCATATATTCCGCCCCTTTTTCGAAGAAGCTGATGTGGGCGCCCTCATCATTTTCTTTCATCTCCACCGAAATGAGGATCGGCTTGCCCAATTCGTTCGCAAATCCGATTTCTTCTTTGGAGACGCCGGCGATGCCGTTGGACCCGGCGGCCGAATTCCGGAATGCCATCAACGACACATGGTCCATGCGCTGAATCATCCATTTGCTAAGCGAAACGTCATCGCCGGGGACTTTATATTTATCCAGCCAAACCGCCAAATCCATGCTGGCTTGCAAATGGGAATCTTTCTTCAGCTCGGTGACGAACGCATCCAGATTGGATGTCCATTCCGATATGACCCGCTTGTCATCGGTTTTCCATTCCGGCAGGACATACGGCTCGATATCCAAATGGATGCCGTGGAAACGTTCGTCCCCGTTCACCGCACGGTTGTAGTCTTTGACGTAATTGACGAGCTTCATCATTTTGGGCCTGCTTTCCTGAAGCGCCCAAACCGGGTGTCCTCCCATCGCATGGACTTCAATCCCCGCGGCGGACGCCTCTTTGACGAAGGTCCGATACGCGCTGAACGGCTGCTGCAAATCGAGGCGGACGTAAAGCCAGTTGAGCTTTTTCTCCTTGGCAAAGTCAAGGATTTCCTGTCCGTTCTGCAGCACCTGGTTCGCTTCCCAGATATACGTGCCTCGTACCGTTTGATCCCGGTTGACCGGTTCCGCATCCGGAACCATGTCCCCTGGATCGGGCTCGGGATCCGGCTTTTCGCCGCCGCCTTCGTCGGGCATGTTCTCCCAATAGCGGAAATCATGTATGGCGAGTCCGGAAAAAGAAGAATGCGAGCTCAGTTGTTCGGATAACGCCGAAAGCGATTGGTTCATCTGTTCTTTATTCCGGCCGTAGAACGTGGTGTGGCTTTCCCCCGGCATTTGCTTCGTGTTTACGCCGATCAGTACTTTTTTGCCGAGCCTGTCGCCCAAATCGAGTTCGTCTCTGGACAGCGGGATGATCCCGTAATCGGAGTCGATTTCATTACGGTAGGCGAGCACGGTGATGTGATCGAATTGACGCATTAGCCATTCGTTGAGAGATCCGCCCTCCGACGTGCTGTAACCGTCGAACCAGAAAGGAATATCGATGCCGAGCTCAAGCCCGGAGCCGGATGTTTTGCCCAGAAAAGCGGTCAAGTTGCTCTCCCAGGTTTGAATGACGGCATTCGGATCCTCTTCCCACTGGGGTAGAACATAAGGTTCTATATCGAGATGGATGCCATCGAACCGGCTTTCGGGCGGCGCGACGGCATTATAGTCCATCGTCCATTCGGCAAGGCCAAGCATGCGGTCCAGATATTTCGGCAGCGCCCATCGCGGATCCCCGCCCATCGCATGAACGGCGACATTCCCTTCGTGTGCGCGCCGCACGAACGTTTCGTAGGTCTCTTTAGGCAAATCCCGATTGATTTGCAAATAGATCAGATTGATGCCTTCTTTGTGAGCGAAATCCAGCAGATGTTCTCCACCATCCTCGATTAGTTCCGTCTGCCAAACCCAAGTGGCCTTTACTCCCTTCGACGGGGAGTCGAATCCTGTAAGCAGGACCGCGGCCAGAATCAGCAGGACAGCGAGCCATCGAGAATTTTTGACAATCATAATTTCCCTCCATTCCTATGTGAGGACTCCCCAATCCTCAAGTAGTAAACGGAGTAATTATAGCATTGATCCCCTAAAAAAAGATGAGCCGTAATCCTTAAAGGAACAGGCTCACCTTATGGTCCGGCAAACGAAACTGCATAAAAGGAACTATGCCGGTGACGGCGTGTCCGTCGGTTCGGCGTGCGATAGTGAAAAAATGGAAAGCTTTAGGGCCAACTGCGCAGGAGAAAAGTTACGGTTCGTAAATCATTTTTCGAGTCATTCCCCCATCAATCACCAAATGAGTCCCGGTTACGAAAGAATTGTCCGGGTCTGCCAAATATAGGCAGGCTTTGGCGATATCCTCCGGTTTGCCTACCCTTCCGGCCGGATGCTGCTCATGATCCGCTTTTTTCAAAGCGTCGTAGCTCTGCGTTTCGATCCATCCCGGACTGACGCAATTGACGCGGATCCGGTCCGGGCCGAGCGATACGGCCATCGCGTGGGTCAGCGCCACGATCGCCCCCTTCGAGGCGGCGTATGCTTCCGAGTTCGGTTCGGACATCAGCGCGCGCGTGGATGCAATGTTGACGACGGCTCCCGGAACGCCATGCTTTTTCATCGAAAGGGCCGCTTCCCGGGTGGCGAGAAAACAGCTTCGCGCATTCGTATTCAAGACGTCGTCCCATTCCTCGACCGACAACTCCAAAGGAGACTTCCAGCGGGAAACCCCTGCATTATTGATCAGCACGTCGATTCTGCCGTATTCTTCTTCCGCGGCTTTCATAAGCCGCTTTATGTCTTCCTCTTTTCGTACGTCGCAAGGGACAAAAATAGCTTGTCTGCCTTCATGCCGAATGGCCGCCGCCGCTGCTGCGCCTTGATCCCCGTTCAAATCCGCCAGGACGAGCTTTGATCCTTTTTCCGCAAAAGCCTTCGCCACGCCGTACCCGATGCCTTGGGCCGCCCCGGTCACAACCACGACAAGATTTTCAAATGACATGTCTTATTCCTCCTTGGTACTTGCCTATCCTGATGCCTCTACTTTACTTTCACCGGAGCCGCGTTTCAAGAAACATTCGAAAACCGCAAAGGACCGCATCCCCAAACAGATGCAGTCCCTTTCATTCGGCACGCGTCAATTCCGTATTACAACCGCTCATAATTCCGATATCGCGCCCCCGCTTCGGCTTCTCCGGCAAACCGCATGCGCCGTTCAAAGCCTTTGTACCTCGTGCCTTGAAACGTAAGCCTTCCCGAATCCCCTTCCGCGCACAAGCCGAACTCTTTGCCGCTGACGGGAAACTCCATCCGGTCTCCGCTGTCCACTTCGAACGTAATATAATAGACCGTATTCGTATGGCTGGTCATCTGATCATTCGGTTCATGCGTATGGCGTTGATGGACTTCGGTCCGCTTACTGACGATCCGGGAGTCGACCGTGAGAACAGGCTGTTTGTTGTTCCGCCCCCACTGCAGCAATCCTCTGCCGGCAGACACAGCGATGATACCGATAATGGCAACAAAAAAGATCGGCATGACTTTACCGAAGAAGTCAAACATCCAAAATGACGATTCCCCTGGCATGCTTCCCCCTCCTTTTCAACTTTAGGCTGAGCGATGCTTCCTATGCGGGCCTGTTCATAACAAGTATATGCGGGGAAAATGACAAAAAAACCACTAGTCCTTGTCAGACAAGCATTTCATGAACTTTTTCCCGGTTATTCGCAAGCGGCTTCGCACAATTTTGCATCCGGCAGGAGAAGCAGCGATCCGATGTTGGGGCAAAACCCGCAAGAAACCGCCTTCCAGTTCAAGCGATGATCTTGCGGGCCGCCATCATGCGGAATCCATCATTAAACTGTATTTCACTTTAATTACAGTAGGTAAAGTGCATATGGTCTACTGATTAATTTCAATCTTATACATGTCCGGCGTTAAAAACGCTTTATCCTTATTTTCGTCGTACCATTTGGCATACCATTCGTCTACTTGCTGGCCTCCCGCTTTATCCCATACGGATTTGATGTCCTTCATGGCCTGGTCCACCGAATACGAGGAACCGCTGACCACGACCTTGTTGATAATATCTCCCATAGGTTGGCCTGCGTTCGATTGGATCAACTGGATGTTCTGCGGCGGAGAAGGCATATGCTCATCCGACGCGATCGACGCCAGGGGCCGGGAAGGATCCAGGTAAGCCTCCTTGGCTTGATCGATGATGCCTAAAAATTCCTTCTCCAGCGGTTTCGAGGGATCGAGCGTGCTCGCAAACGTTCCGCATTTTCCGAAATCCGTTTTGTTGGTCAGCATTTGATAGTCGATATTGTAACTGAGCTCTTTATCGTTTTTTTCTTTATCGATGACAGCCGGACAGCCGCCGGCCTCCTTCCAATGCTCGCCTTCAATTCCGTAGCGCAGCGTCTTTTGAGTATCCTTTTTCACAAGGAAATCGACATACTTCATGACGGCTTCCGGATTTTTGGCTCTGGCATTGACGGCCGCTGTCATTTGGATCGGATTTTGAACCGCCGGACTGAATTGGCCGAATTCGCTTTTAGGGAGCGGTATGGCTCGGATGACTGCATTCGGATCGTTTTTGCGCAATGCTTCCAGCAGCTGCAGGCCCGGGGCATCCGCACCGTTGTTCATGCCGAACATGCCGAGCTTCCCGTTGATGAAGTCTTGTCTCGCTTTTTCCCCGTTTTTGTCGGCCAGAAAGTCCTTGTCGACCAAGCCTTCATCGTACAGTCTCTTCTTGAATATCGTTGCAGCTTTCTGCCGGTCCCAATCGTGAATCAGCTTTCCGTCCTCAATGACCCAGCCTACGTTTTGGAAGATCTTATCCGTAATATTGGCCGTTACAAAACTAAGGCTGTATCCGTAAGTATCCTTTTTCCCGTTGCCGTCCGGGTCCTGCTCCGTAAATGCTTTGGCCACCCGATACAGATCTTCGGTCGTCTTCGGAACGTCCAAATTCAGCTTTTTAAGCCAATCCTCCCGGATGTAAAGCACATGGTTGGTTGCCAGTCCGTTGATATGCCCAAACTCGTACATTTTGCCGTCCGATTTTATGGCGAGCTTTTTTAAGAGCGGGTTTTGTTCGAGCAGTTGCTTGTAATCGGTGCTGTATTTTTCGATCATGTCGTCGATCGGCATCAGCTGCTTCTGGTTGTACAGTTGGTCCCGAAGACCCGAGTCGTATTCGAAAATAAGATCGGGCGCCGTTTTTGAAGCAAACAATGTATTGTACTTTTCTCCCGACTCCCAGCGGGGAATCGCCGTAAATGTAACGTTAACCGGCCCGTTTTCGTTGATCCATTTCGTCCAGCGGTTTTTCTCGACGGTCCCTTCGCTTGGCGGAACGCTTCCCCGATCATAGATCGCGGAGGAGATGGACGGTTTGCCATCCGTAGTGCTGCCGTCCCCCTGATTTCCTCCCTTGGCGCAGCCTGCCAAAGTCAGCGACAAAAGTGCCGCAATCGCGATGAAGGTTCCCATTTTTTTCGTCGTGATCATATTTACCCCCATAAATATCGACTTTTTATTATCCTTTAATCGCGCCGATCATGACGCCCTTAACGAAATGCTTTTGCAGGAACGGATAAACGGCCAAAAGCGGAGCGATCATGACTACGATCCCGGCCGATTTTACCCCATCCGGCGTCAGCTGCTGGATTTCATCCGGCTGAACGTTGTTGATTTCCGACAGCAATGACTGGCTGTAGATCATTTGCTGGACCAACACCGTTAAATTATGTTTTTCCGGACTGTTGATATAAATCAAAACGTTCATAAATGAATTCCAGTATCCCACCGCGTAAAAAAGGGTAAGCGCGGCAATAACGGGCATCGACAGCGGCAGAAAAATTTGACCGATCAAGCGCCATTCATTGCATCCGTCGATTCTTGCCGCCTCCTCCATCTCGGCCGGAAGATGTTCAAAATGGGTTTTGAGCACAAGCATGTTGAAAGCGCTCACCAAACCGGGCAGCCACAGGGCGCTGTAATGATCCACGAGTCCCAGGGCTTGTATCACCAGATACGAAGGAATAAGCCCGCCCCCGAACAGCATTGTAAATACGATGGCCAGCGTGAAAAACCGGCGTCCGTAGAAATAGTCTCGGGACAGCGGATAAGCGGCCATCATGGTCGCGATCATGCTAAGCACAACTCCGACGACCGTAATCTCCACGTTGTTGATCAGCGCGCGGACGATGCCGGTTCCAACGAACAACGCCTTGTAGGAATCCAGCGAAAAACCCGAAGGCCATAACGAAACTCTCCCCGAAGCGACAGCATGCGAATCGCTGAATGACACGGATACGATGTTCAAAATCGGCAGGAGGCAAAGCAGGCCAAACAGTGAAAGAAGCGCGTAATTAAACAGGTAAAATACTTTTTCGCCAAGCGTATCCCTCATCCCAAGCATCCCTCCTTACCAAAGTCCTTGGCCGAATTTTCTGGCGATCCGATTGGCGGTAACGACCAGAATCAGGCCGATGATCGATTCAAACAATCCCATTGCCGTCGACAGCGAAAATTGCGCACCCTTTAAGCCAATCCGGTAAATATAGGTGCTGATCACTTCGGAAATGTTGGAGACAACCGAGTTTTTCAGCATAAACACCTGGTCGAATCCCACTTCCATGACGTGGCCGATATTTAAAATAAACATCATGACGATCGTGGGCAATATACCGGGCAGCGTCACATTTAAAATTTTCTTCCATTTGCCCGCGCCGTCGATGCTGGCGGCCTCGTAAAGGCTAGGGTCGATTCCGGACAAAGCCGCCAAATAAATGATGGCCCCCCATCCCGCTTCTTTCCAAATGCCGGACCCGATAAAAATCGCAATCCATGAACCTTCTTTGTACAGAAACGGATAGGAAAAACCGAACCAGGCCTGCAGCAAATGATTGACAATTCCCGTTTCAATCGAAAAAATCGTCAGCACCATCCCGCCCAAAACGACCCACGACAGGAAATGGGGCAAATAAACAAGCGTCTGCACGGTCCGCTTGAACCACATTCTGCGAACGTCATTCATCAAGATCGCAAGCAAAATAGGAAACGGAAATCCGATGATCAGTCCCAAACAGCTTAACACCACCGTATTTCTAATGATCGATAGCGTCTGCGGATTGGAAAAAAGCATCCGAAAATTCTCCAGCCCGACCCATTCGCTCCCCCATATGCCGTCGGCAAAATTGTAATTTTTGAAAGCGATCACAAGTCCGGCCATAGGAAAATACTTGAACACGATGAAAAATACGATGATCGGAATAAACAAGATGAAGAGCGGAATATTGCTCTTGAAACGTTTGCGGCGGCTTCCGGCTTCATTCATTTTTAATTTTTTCTTTCTATCCCCCCCATTCCCATGCGCTCTCCGCGGCCGGATCACCACGGTATCTGTTTTGATTGCCTTCATGCTCTCCCCCCTTTCTTCTCCCGGCTTGATCCGGAGTGCCTTTACGATAATGCAGCGCCTAAGCCCAATTCAATAAACAGTTTTCCTTCCATGCACAATGCTCGGTTTTTCCGGCGAAAACCCTTGAATTACCGGCTGTTTTTCCTGAAATCGCCCGGCGTTAACCCCGTCATTTTTTTGAAGACACGGATGAAGGAAAATGCATGCAAATACCCTGAATGAACGGCAATATCCTTGATAGCCAGGTCCGTGTCCACCAGCATTTGCTTGGCGTGCTCCATCCGAACTTGCGTCAAATAGTCCACAAAATTCACGCCGTATTCCTCTTTGAACAGTTGACTAATATATTTCGGATTCAGCCCAAACGTATCGCTCAGGTAGGTCAACGACAAATCCGGATTGCCGTAATGCTGCTCGATGTAGGTTTTAATTTCACGAATTTGATGATGGTTGCGCTTCCCTTCGCGTAGCTGCTTCAATCGTTCCGCCGTATCCGCCAAACATTCGCGCAATTGAACATAAAGTTCTTCCGCCGTATCGAATTGTTCCAAACATTCATGAAGCCGGTCCGCCGCCCCCTCTTCCCAAAGCTCCCGCACATCGGCCGTAAGCCCTCCTGTTTCACGCTGCAAGTGGTAAATCAGATAACCTCCTACATTTTCAAGTTCTTCGCGCGAAAGCAGCATGGCCCGGAGCTCTTCAAACAAGCGTTCAAAATCGTCCAGCCACTCCGCATTTCCCATTCTGAATTTCCGGGCCAGGGAGCGGATCGTTTGAAGATGGGAAAAGATTTCCCCCGGATTCATCCCTTCGATCTCTTCATAAGCGATCGTTCGCCCTGTCCCGAGCACGGTTTTGTATCTTAATGCTTCGAGGGCTTGCCGGTAGGATTCCGGAATGTTCGCAGGGGGCTTTACTCTTCCGCCTACGCCGACGGTGACGGTAAATCTCAG
This sequence comes from Paenibacillus sp. USDA918EY, assembly GCF_009870825.1. Lineage (GTDB taxonomy): Bacteria > Bacillota > Bacilli > Paenibacillales > Paenibacillaceae > Paenibacillus_AQ > Paenibacillus_AQ albilobatus. The sequence goes on from NZ_WTWY01000018.1 coordinate 85,224, forward strand.
ATTGCCGGCGATCCAATCCAGCCATCTCCTGGACGCGTGCAAGATGTCGGACTCCGTCGCCGGGTCGCGACGATATTGATACAATACGGTCATTTGCCTTGGATTCAGCCATTCCGTCCACATGTTTGCTTCGCCATCGGAAGAAAGCTCCCGGACGATGCTGCTTAGCACGAATTTCAACAAATATTGATCCCGCTTGGAATATTCCGCCGCAAACCGTCCATAATGATCGAGTTCCAGTACAATGACCTGGAATGCTGCGCAGTCCGCAGGAAGCTCAAGCAGCGCCGTCTGTTCGCCCCATTCCCGCTCCTCGATGATCCGGTTGCCCTCCATTAATTCCTCAAAGAAAAATTGACGGCGGTAAACAAGATCCTGCCGCTGGCGCTCCTCGTACCGGATCGACTGTTCCATCAGATTGTCCACCGCGTTTTCGATAAACTTGAACTCATCCTTGCCCGATTGGGGGAGCAAATCCAGCATTTTCCCCCGCGACGCATGCTGGATTCTCATGAGAATCGATTGGATCGGATTATAATTCCGCCTTGTTACGAGCACGATTCCGATAATCCCGATCATGATCGCCAATCCTCCAACCGTGAGCAGTATTTCTGCAAATCCCGTAATTAAATTGAAAATGCCCGTATACTTTATGCCGGATTGCAGCTCCCAACCTGTATACTCGGAACGTACGCGGGCCGTCTTTGGGTTGTCGAAAAAGGTTTGGGGGGAAGCCTCATCATGCTCCTTGAACAGATACTTGCCCTTCTCGTCGCGAAGCCCGATGCTGGTATATTCCGAACCCATCACATTCTCGATCAGCTGGGATATGGAGCTCGTCCGGATATTAACGACGATGAACCCTTCTCCGCCGCTGATGACCGGGACCTGACGAACTAACGACACGACGTCCGCCGGGTTTCCTTCCCCTCGAAACTCCCGGTAGCTCCTCACATCGGACCAAACTTTCGCCGGGCCGTCCGGCTCGTCAAGCAGCCCTTGGATAAATTCGCGGTCCCCGCTTTGGTCTATCGGAAGCAAGGAATCCGCAGATAACACGGCGCCGTCCCGCTGGCGGTATAAATAGATGGAATCGATGCGGATACTTTGGATGCCGGTCATCAGGCTCCGCAGCATATTCGAAGGCTGGTACAGCGTATTAAACGTCGTGCCTTCTTCCGGCGGGTAAAAAAACTGGGCAAGCGCCCCGCTTTTTCCAAGTTCCTTCAACACGGCGGCATCAATCGATTTCAGCGATGCATCGAGCAAATCCATCGCATGTGCGGCTGATGCCTCATTGGCTCTCTCCGACGCTTTCTTGGATATTTCGCTCATTGCCATGGCCGAGATAAACCACAGCAAAGAAGTGATCGCCAGAAAGATCGGCAGGTACGATAGCAGCAGCCTGTAAAACCATTTTTTGCGCATTTGTCATTCCTCCATGGTGTTCTTCGGTTTCAAAACAGTTCCAAAACAATGTGTCGATTCTAAACAGTGGCACCCTAGTACGCTCCGGCACAGGCATGAACGTCACTTTTTTTAGTATATAAGCCTGCGACGATAGCGTGATAGAGTGTTTTGCGTTCCATCCCAAACCCATCTATCAAAACAAAAAAAGAACCGCTGCAACAATCGGGGTTCCCGATCGTTTGCAAGGGTTCTCTAAAAATTGTTATTGGTCAGCTTTTCATGCGGCAACTTGTTGTTCAAGCTCCGTTTTTTATGATGCGCTCTTTTTATGTGTGAGGAATAGACTTGGGATGAAGATGACCGCAAGGACAACGGCGGACACGAAAAATCCGGCATGGTAACCTTTTAAGTCATTGGAAATCGTGGGTTGCATTCCTTGTACGGCAGCTGCGACTACGGTTGCGATCACCGCTGAACCAAAGCTGGAACCGACGTTTTCAATCATATTGATCCCGACACCCGCTTCCGGAAGTTGTTTGCTGTCAAGTCCCGTATAAGCGTCACTGGTGAGCGGGAGCATAATCCCTCCAAAACTGGTGCCCCGGATGAACAATACGATGGAAATCCAAATCATGCTTGTTTTATCGGTGATAAAGATGAGCGGGATCGATCCGATAAGCGAAAGAACAAGGCTGGCCATAACGACGTATTTCGCGCCGATCTTATCGATCATTTTTCCGATCATCGGCCGAGTAACGAGCATTCCGACGCCTTGAGGAATTAACGCAAGCGCTGCTTCGATTGCCGTGAAATGACGGAGGTTTTGGAAGAACAACGGCAGGATTAGCATTGGCCCCATGACGGCAATATTCGCTAAAAACAAACCGATGCTTGCTGCTGCGAAGCTCTTGTGCGCAAACAAATCCATGGGCAGCACGGTTTGATTTTTTCTGATCCGATTGTATACGAAGTAAATAAGGGCTAAAGCGAGGCCGATACCCACCCATAGAATGGTTTCGCGATTGGTAAAAGATGCATGGTCCGCCGCTTTCGTAATTCCGTAAATCAATGCCGCACTCATGAAGGACAAATCAATAATCCCAAACACATCGAGTTTACCGTCTTTGTTGAACGGTTCAAAGTCCGGAATCTTTTTCATCATCAGCGGTGCAGCGATCAGAACGATGAACACGTTGATGAAGAATATCCAATGCCATGATGCGCCTTGAACGATGAAGCCACCGATGACAGGCCCTAAGATCGGTCCGAGAATCATAGGCGTGCTGACGATGGCCATCACTTTCCCTACATTTTCAGGACCCGCTGTTTTAACCAAAAGAGTTGACATGAGCGTGGTAATGATCCCGGCGCTGAATCCTTGGAGCAAGCGGAAGAAGATGAAGCTGGAAATATCCCAGCTGATTCCTGCTAAAACAGAAATGATCCCAAAGGCGATCACCGCCCCGATGTAGATTTTCTTACCGCTATATTTGTTCATCAGCCAGCCGGATACGGGAACTGCAATCGCAAGGGCTAACGCATAACCTGTTACGGACCATTGAACGGTATCCAAAGTCGTGTTGAAATCCTTATTGAGTTTGTCGATGGCGATGTTCACCATCGTGGAGTCAAGCATTGGGGCGATAGCTCCCAGTGCAATAGCCCAGGCAGCCATGAGGATTTCTCGGGGTAATCCCGGTTCCTTTATATTGTTTTTTGTCATTTTATTCTCCTCTCTCAGACGTTCTCATTTGTTTCCTTGTCAACAATATCGCAATTTTGTTTCCTTGTCAACAAAGTAACCAGAATAAAAAAGCAGCCCGCTCTCAATAGAGCAAGGCTGCCTGTGGTTTCATTTTCATATTCGAGGATTTTGCAAAAATCCAAGGAGCGACTCTCAATCAGCAATAGATAGAACGAAAGGGTTTAGTTCGTCTATATATATTGTATCCGGAAGCGGCTGGAATCGAATTTTGCAAAGTCCTGATTCAAATGGATTCCGTCTTAATTAATACTTATCCCCTGTTTCTTTATTTCTGCATCCAAATGCCTGCTATACATTTCGATGAAGCGAAGCATACTTTCAAATTGTTCTTCGGTTACCTGCTCAAACACGGCTCGATCCCGCTCTTGAAACTCTTTGTGCAGTTCCTCATGGATGTTATAAATGGCTTCCCCTAGCGAGGTAAGCCTAAAATAGATTTCTTTCTTGTTTTCCGGCTTCTGGTAGCTATCGATCAGGCCCTTTTCCATGAGCTTCTTCGTCAATTTACTTATGGCGCCTCTCGTCATATATAAGGACTCGGCAAGTTTAGTCACGTTGGGATCGATATGCTTTCCAATGGATTCGATACAATGTACCTCGGAAGGCTTATAACCCTTAAGACTGTCTTCCATCTTATTCTTATTAAGCCAAGCCATCTTGTTAAATAAAACCCTGAACTCCAAGAGGACCTGTTCTTGTTTGTTCATCGCCTATCCTCCCACCCGTTGGTGCATTACCATATTATATGGAGTTTTTGTTTCTATTTCAACAATGTAACAATACACGACGCTTCTATGTGGTGCATTGAATCTCAAAAACCTTGCGAATTGCAATAAAATAGGGAAATTTAGCATGATCTCAAATCAGAATCACGCTAAATTTCAAAAGAAAAATAGGGTTGTGAAACGGAAAGCTCATTCGTTTCACAACCCTATGGGTCCACACTCTGAAACGGAGAACATCCCGTTCTCCCTTCATGTTACAACACTCTCCACGTGACTCCGCCGTCGGTTGTCTGAAGAAGCCGCGAGCTTTTTTGCTCGTTGTTGCCGATGAGAAGCCACCCCACAGTTGGAGACGAAAACTGCAGCTTGACGACTTCAGGGTACTGCTTCAGCTTTTCCTTCAGCGCTTCATCGCTGGCCATCGCCGACCATGCTTTGCCTTGGTCGACGGTATGATACAGCGTGCTGCCGACCAGTGCCCATCCTTCGCTTGCATTAATGAAGGCAGGCCGCAGCGATTGGTTCAGACCTTCGCTTGCTTGAAGCGCGAAGTTGGCAAAGGTCCACGTCTCGCCGCCGTCTTTCGTGAAATAGCCGTTATATTTGGTGCTCTCACCCAGCTTGCAGCCGATCGGAATCCATCCTTCCTGACGCGAAGCCCCAAAAAACTCAAGGTTCCCCGCCGCATAGGAGACGCACGGCTTCAGCTTCTCCCTGTCAAAAATGGACGGGCCCGCGGTCCATTTCTTCCCTCCGTCATTCGTCCGGTAGAGTTTCGGTTCGCCCAACTCCTGAACCATCACGAAACCGTTCAGCGAATCCCTGAAGTTCAGGCCCACCGTATATCCAAGATGCGGAATGGGACTGCCGGCGCCCGATTTTCCCGGATCGTAGACCGTGTTCTGCATCGCGACGTTCCAGACGGCCCCGCCGTCATCCGTGCGATAGAGCACCTTCAGCTCCTTGCCCGTCGATGCCTCCTCCGTCGTCATCATCACGCCGTGCAGGGGCGAATCGAAATTCAACGCCGATACCCTGTTTTTTTGCGGAATCGAAGAAATGTTCCAGGTTTCTCCCCCGTCGCTCGTGTGCAAAACGATCGTTTCCGACATTCCCGAAGGATCGCGGACGATCCATCCGTGCATCGGGTCCGTAAAATAGATATCTTTTCCGTACTTGGGGTTCGCCGGAAACTGCACATTGGCCGACGGCGAAATGTTAACCCAGGTCCGGCCGTTGTCTTCGGTTAAATACAAACGAAGCTCATTGCGGGTCAATCCCCAGGCAATGCCCTGCGTTTCGCTTAACAGCTGAAAATCGGTCAGCTTGGTTTGAATTTTATATTTGCCTGCATCATTTTTTGGGCTTACCTTGTTCTCTGCGCTCGGAGCCACCACCGTCAACGTCTGGCCTTCGTCGGCCGCCGGTTCGGCGGCATCCTGCACGGTGGGAGCTGACGCCGGCGCCGCGGTGTGTCCCTCCCCGGAAGAACAAGCACTTAACAATAGGCAGCACAGCAAAGCGATTCCAAAGAGCGGTTTGCGCCAACTCATCCTAGTTCCCCCTCTCCTGAGGACAGCCTGTCCTTTCAAAAAAAGAATCCCCCAGCTCAAATAATATAACATATTGAAGCGTTTGCGCCAATGAAGCAGGGGGAAGCAAGGACCTGCTGCCTTTTGCGGCAAAAGGCGGCGAGGGGATTGAGCCAAAAAATGCTCATTCTCGTTCGGAACCGCTAGATTTACTGCTTCACCCAGGCCGTCCGCAAATCCATTTCCCGGATGCATTCTTCGCTGTCATGCGCGTCGTTGCCGATCAGCGGCGTGACCGGGTATGCCTCCATTTCCTCGTCGGAGTAGGTTTGCAGGAGCGAGCTTAGCCGGTGAAATTCGCCGGGTTCTTCATTCAGCCAGTCTTTTATCGCTTCCTCCGGCAAAATGGCCGGCATCCGGGGTTCCTCCAAATTTCCGATCAAGCGGTTGGCGCTTGTCATGACCAGCGTAAAGGTCCGGAGCGGCTCGCCATGGTGATCTTTCCAGATTTCGTATAGACCGGCTACTCCGAACATCCCGCGGTTTTTCATCACCACCCGCACGGGGTGCGCCTTTTTCCCTTCCTTTTTCCAATAGTAAAACCCGTTGCACGGAATAACGCACCGCTGTTTCTCGATCATTTTGCGGTACGAAGGGTTGTCCTTCACCGTACGCAGGTCGGCGTTGACCGCGTCTTTCCCCCAGTAGGGAATGAAACCCCAACGGAACTCGTCCAGGACGCGCTCGCCGTTTTGCTGAAGTATGACCGGAGTAAATTGGGTCGGACTGACGTTATAACGGTTTCTGTAATAATACATCACGCGGTCAACTTGAAAATGGTCCATCAACACCGGCAGGTCGGCGGCCATTGAATAACGCTGGCACATGCAGCATCACCCTCCTCTTATGGACGTTAGTTTTCGCCATAAGAGGAAATTTATGCATATTTTCCAAAAAGCGCGCCATCTTCAAATATAATGGGTCGAGTTCCATGTATGTGGGTGCATACAAAAAGAACCCGCAATCCTAAATGATTGGGGTTCTTTTGCCCTCTAATATCGGTTCATTTATTATAAAGCACGCGTAATCAGCTGATCCCGTCTCGGGCCGACCGAAACATATTTCGCTTTGACCTGGACGGCCGATTCGATATATTCGACATAACGCCGGGCGGCCTCAGGCAGTTCCTCAAACGTGCGCGCTCCGGATATATCGCATTTCCAGCCTTCAAAATATTGAAGCACCGGCTTCGCACCGTCAAGCATGGCGGTTACCGGAAATTGATCTGTTACCGTTCCGTCTTCCAGTTCATACGCAGCGCATACCGGAATTTGGTCCAGATAGCCGAGCACATCCAGATTGGTCAATGCGATTTCGGTCGCGCCCTGCACCATGCAGCCGTAGCGCGTCGCCACCGCGTCGAACCAGCCGACCCTTCTCGGGCGGCCCGTCAAAGCGCCGTATTCGCCCGCATCGCCTCCGCGCCGGCGCAATTCCTCAGCTTCCGCTCCATCGAGCTCGGTCACAAATGGCCCGGCGCCGACGCAGCTGGAATACGCTTTGACGACGGCAACCACATCGGTGATCGCATGCGCAGGCAGCCCTGCCCCGACCGTTGCGAAACCTGCCAAAGTCGAGGAGGACGTCGAAAACGGATAGATGCCGTGATCCGGATCGCGAAGCGCCCCGAGCTGGCCCTCAAGCAAAATGGAGGCTCCGCTGCGGTAAGCTTCATTTAGCATTTGGGTCGTGTCAACGACGTAAGGCCGAAGCTTTTCGCCCATTTCCAGCAACGGCTTCGCCAGCTCTTCCGCCCGTATAGGCCGTTTACCGTACAAATGCTCAAGCAGCACGTTTTTGGCGTCAAGCAGTTGTTCCAAGCGCGGTATCAATCTTTTCCCGTCATATAAGTCCGCAACCTGGATCCCCAGCTTTGCATATTTATCGGCATAAAACGGGGCGATCCCCCGTTTGGTCGAGCCGAAACTCCGCGCGCCCAACCGCTCTTCCTCCAGTTCGTCAAAAAGCCGGTGCACCGGCAGAACGATCTGAGCCCGGCTTGAAACGGCCAGCTTCGGTTCCGGCACGCCTCTCGACAACAACTCGTCCCGTTCCTTCAGCAGCATTTCAACATCCAGTGCCGTTCCCGGACCGATCACGTTGACGGCTTCGGGGTAAAATACCCCCGACGGCAGCATATGCAGCGCAAATTTTCCGTAATCGTTAATGATCGTGTGTCCCGCATTGCTGCCTCCTTGAAAACGGACCACATAAGATGCATCCGCCGTAAGAACGTCGGTCATTTTGCCTTTGCCTTCGTCTCCCCAGTTAGCTCCTACAATCGCTGTGACTGGCAATTGCATTTCCTCCCCATCGCTTGATTTTATCAACAAGGATAAGTATAATTCCGGTTATCGCATAAGTGAAATTGATATTAATAATCCTTGATATAAACAGGAGTAATGACAATGGATACGAATATGGAATGGTACCGCGTTTTTTATTGGACCGCCAAGCTGGGCAGCTTAACGAAAGCAGCGGAAGAATTGCACATTACGCAGCCCGCGGTCAGTCACACGCTCAAGCAGTTGGAGGGCAGCCTTGGAGGGCCTTTGTTTTTTCGCACGTCCAAAGGAGTCGTTCTCACCGCCGAAGGCGAGGTTTTGTTTCAATACGTTGAACAGGCCATTCACCTGCTTGAAGTCGGCAAGAAAAAAATTGCGGAAATGCAAAATTTATTGCATGGAGAAATCCATGTCGGCGCCAGCGACACGTTATGCAAGCATTACCTGCTGCCCTACCTCGAGCAGTTTCATGCGAAGTACCCGGACATTCGCGTGCACGTTACGAATCGTACGACGCCGGAAACCTTGGCGCTTTTAAAAGAAGGAAAAATCGACTTCGGGATCGTCAATCTGCCCGTGTCGGACCCCAAAGTCGATTTCCGCCAAAGCTTGGTGCTGCAGGATTGTTTGGTGGGCCATCCGCAATACGTTTCCCTAACGCAGGCTCCGTTTCCCCTGGCTTCCATCGGCCAATATCCGTTGCTGCTGCTGGAACCCGGAGGAAGCACGCGGCATTATCTTGACGAATACGCAAAATCCAACGGCGTCGGGTTGAGGCCCGAATTTGAATTGGGAAGCCTTGATTTATTGGTCGAGTTTGCCCGAAGCGGCTTCGGTTTGACGTTTATCGCCCGCAATTTCGTTATGGATGAACTGGCGACCGGCAAACTGATCGAAATTCCGCTGGATCCGCCGATCCCGGAACGACGGGTCGGGATTGCAACTTTAAAGGGCGTCCCGCTATCGGCCGCTTCGAAAAGCTTCATTGAGTTTTTACCGTAGTTATCGTGTCCCCTGGACTTTTGTCCACTTCCAGATGCAGCCGTTCAAGGGGGACGTTTAGCCACGCCGTACATGGTGCGGCTTGTTACTTTTCCATGCTAAGCCGCCCGATTTTATCGCATTCTTCCGCAAACCAGACGTCCCCGTTTTCGGACACTGCGATGCCATGCGGTTCCGCCATGTCGGTCGGAATCATATATTCCGTCATGGCGCCCTCGATCGTAATCCTGCCGATGCGGTTACCTCCCCATTCGGTAAACCAGAGGTCTCCTTGAATTCCCGGCGCAATCGCATGCGGCCGTGCATTCGGCGTCGGAATCGCGTATTCCTTGATCTCGCCGCCGGTCGTGATTCTTCCAATCTTATTCCCCATAATTTCGACGAACCACAACGCGCCGTCGGGTCCGTTTGCGATTCCGACCGGTCCGGATTGGGGCGTCGGAATGTCGAACTCCGTGATTTCCCCCTCCACGGTGATCCGGCCGATTTTATTTCCCTGATTTAACGTAAACCAAAGCGCTCCGTCCGAGCCTTGGGTTATAAAGGAAGGGAATGATTGGGTATTGGGCAATTCGTATTCGGTAATTTCGCCTGCGGGTGATATTTTCCCGATCCTGTCCGTGTTCATTTCCGTAAACCATATCGCGCCATCCGGACCTTCCGTCAAGCCGAAAGGCGCGGCGTTTAGCGTCGGAACGTCATATTCGGCAAAAACGCCGCCGGGCTTCCATCTCCCGATTTTATTCGCGTGATATTCCGTAAACCAGACGTCCCCCCGGGAATCGGCAACGACCGACATCACGCCCGCTTGCGGCGTCGGGACAACAAAAGAGCTTATTTCTCCGCATTCCGTTATCCTTCCGAGCCGGTTTCCCTTCTGCTCCGTAAACCACAAAGCACCGTCCTTGCCGCAGGCCATACCGTACGGTCCGGAATCTGGCATCGGCACCTTATATTCGCTAAATGTCCATTTCATGTTTAATTCCTCCTTGATCATGTTCACGGAATCAGGGACATAAAATCCGCGCAAAAAGCCCCTGTTCCGTAATCCGGACAGGGGCAGGCTGACGCGAAATGACAAGCCGTTCATCATGGAACGGCACACCTCGTGCATATATCGAGCAAAGCCTACACTAACCCTATCCGGAAATGAATCGTTTAACACGATTTTTCGCTGAAGACAGGATTAGTAGATCATTGGCCTTGGTTCACCCTTTCAATGCTGGTTGGGTTAACCATATCACAAGTTCTAATATGAATTCAACATCAAATGACGGTTCAACTTTATTTGCAAATTACGCTTTGAAGAATTCGAACAACACGGGTGCAATAGCCTCCGGCGACACATCATGCCCCTGACCTTGCAAAGCTTTGTATTCCGCGTGCGCGACGTTATTTGTAACGGCTTTAGCCGCATCGCGGAACATCGGCTCGCTTTGGTCGCCATGAATCACCAGCGTGGCTGCGGTGACGGAGGTCCATTTATCGTACGGCAAAGGTTTGCCTGCCATGACCTCACGGGAGATGATGCCGTCATAAGCCAGCGTGTGCGCCACAGCCTCCATCTCCGGCCAGATCGGGGCGGCTTTCATTGGAGCCAGGTACTCTTCGGGGATGAGCAATGCTTGCGTCATAAATACCTCGACGGCTTTTCCCGGGTTGCCTGCGGCGACGGCCTCATGGATTTGTTCAACATAATTTTCCGGCAGCGAAGGTCTGCTGTCATCCAAAATGAGCGGCGGCTCGTATACGGCAAGCTTCGTGATTTTGGACGAAAGGCGGCTTGCAGCCTCCAGCGCTAAAATGGCGCCCGATGAAATGCCGTAAACATACGCGGTGCCGCCAACGTGATCGATGAGGGCCTCAATATCTTCGATCTCCCGCTGCACCGTATAAGGAAGCGTATCGCCGCTATCTCCCCGCCCTCTGCGGTCATAATTAATGACTGTAAATTGTTCAGACAATAGACCGGCCAACTGCATCCATTGCGGGTGTGAACGCGTACCCAGCGCGCCCCCTACCATGATCACGGCATCCCCCGATCCCGACTGCTCGAATGCTATGGGAGTACCGTCTTTTGAAGTGACCTTATTCATCATATCTCTCCTCTGAATGGACTAGAGCTGCAGGTGTGCGATGGTCTTGGCTGCAGTGATAAGCTCCTTCGGCAACAATATACCACACAAGGAATATTCCTGTAAAGGGATATAAGCGATTCAAGGCTAGCTGCAAAGATATTCATCATTCAAAACTAGAACCTACTCGTAACGAATTCCGTTGGACAGTTCCTTAAGCGCTCGCGCGTCCAAAATGTAAATCAAATCCTTTTCTTTGCGGATAACGCCTTGTTCGGATAACTTCAGTATGACGCGGTTCAAATGACGGGACGTCGTGCCGATCAAATCCGCGATTTCCTGCGTATTGGCCGTCCGGATTTCCTCGCCGAATTCGCTTTGTTCATGCAGGGTGGACAGCAGGTAGCAGGCAAACCGGTTTTCGACGCCGGCCAGCAAGTTGACTCTTGAAGCCGTCGTGCAGGTCTGAAGCTTAAAGGTAACATGGGTCAACAGGAACATTAGAAATTTCGGATCGTCCAATAAATGCCCGTAAGCATACGAAAATGGAACCGCCAGGCACAACGTGCGCCGAACCGCTTCCACCCGGGACTGCACCGGCACGTCCTGGATCAGCTCAATGTCCCCCATTACTGAAAACGGTTCGCAAAACCGAAGCAGCAGCGCTTTTCCCGTCTGCACGCTGGATGAAATTTTGATCCTGCCCTCCACCAAAAACAACAGCGCATCCATCCGCTCTCCCTCGGCAAGCACGATTTCGCCTTCTTCGTAAAGGCGGAGTTCGAACGGGATGCCGGAAATGGAGGCGAACAGGCTTTCCAGATCGAATTCCCGCATTTTCTCTTGCAATAGATTGGAATCGTGTAACACTTTCATGTGATTCGATGATCCTTTCAGGACATATGTCCTTTCCATGGTCGCCAACGCCTTCTAAGATATAAACAAAAAGACGAAGGATGTGCAACAAATGAAATTCGTATTTGATCTCGACGGTACGCTTTGTTTTCAAGGCAAGGCGCTTGGCGTCGCCATCGTCAACGCGATCGACGAACTGACTCATCGCGGCCACGAAGTTATTTTTGCTTCCGCGCGCCCGATCCGCGATCTGCTTCCCGTCCTTCCCCCGCATATGCACCATTATCCGTTGGTCGGGGGAAACGGCGCTTTTGCAGCCAAAGATAACCAAATCATGTCGACGGTTCATTTTGAAGCGGATACGCAAAAACATCTGCTGGCGATCATCGATGAACATCGGCTCCCCTATCTTATCGACGGTGAATGGGACTACGCCTACACGGGAAGGGATGATCACCCGATCCGGCGCAATGTCGATCCGCAGCGGCGCGCACGCCAGGTCCCCCTCTCTTCTTTGGACAAAATTGTAAAAATGGCGTGGCTGGACGTCCCGGACCGCAAGCTGCTGCTCGGTAAACTGTCGGCATTGCCCGTTGTGGTGCATGAGCATGGAAACGAAGGCATATTGGATATTAGCCCTCCCGGCATCGATAAGTGGAGCGGGCTCATCAAGCTTGGACTGGAGGACAAGTCGTACGTCGCTTTCGGTAACGATGCAAACGATGTGACGATGTTCCAGCACGCCCATACGGCGGTTAAGGTTGGCAGCCATCCAAGCCTTGAGCCTTACGCGGCGGAACAGCTTCCTCCGGATGAGATCGTCATTGCCCGCAGGCTGCACGCTTTTTCCAACGCTTATTCCAACCCCAAACTGGCATGAAACGCATCATGCAGGGACCGATGCCTGTCCCGGAAAAAACGGACGCTCCCCTCGCCGGCAACCCGGCCCCGATGTAAAAAGACGACGTGGTCGGCCAACTCCTCGGCCACTTCCAGCTGATGCGTCGAAAAGATCATCGTGCCGCCGTCTTGCCGGATCTGCTTGAGCAAACGAACGAATTCCCGGGTCCAAAACGGATCGAGGCCGTTCGTCGGTTCGTCCATGAGCAGCGCGGGCGGCTTTGCCAGCAGGGCTTGGGCCAGAAGGAGCCGCTGCCGCATCCCTTTGGAAAAGGAGCCGACCCGCTTTTTCCCGGCGGCTTCCAGGCCGACCATCGCCAGAACTTCTTCGACCCTTTCCTTGGAAACCTTTCGGAGCGACGCCCAAAAGAGCAGCGTTTCCCGTGCCGCAAACCCTGGCTGGAATTGAAAATCATCCGGCATGTAGCCGATTTGTTCGGCATACAGCCGCCGGTTGTGCTCCCGGCTGATGCCGTTCACAGATACGCTCCCGGCCGTCGGCTGCAAAATGCCTGCAAGCATGCGCAGCACGGTGCTTTTTCCGGCCCCGTTGCCGCCGCACAATGCCAGGATGCCGCCTTTCTTCAGGCTGAAGGAAATATCGCTTACGATCGGCTGCTTTTTTATGCTTTTGGATAATCCTTGAACCTGTACGATCACATCATCCACGCCGGCGCCCCCTTTCCCATATCCAATACACAGCTGTCATCAAGCAAACCGACCACATCAGGCATGCCGCACCAAAAAGCAACCCCCCGCCGGGACGCTGAATCCACTCGACCCATCGGTAATATTCCGGACCCAAAATGGAGCCGCCTCCCAAACGGACGACGACAAAAATCCGGACCAACTCGGCGGGATTCAGAAACGTGAACGTCACCAGCAGCGGTTTGATCCACAAATACGGCAGCAGGTTTAAAAAGGAAAGCAGAAACGCCTGCCAGCCGATGACGGCAAAAAACCAGACGGATACGGAAATCGTCAGCGCGTGCCATCGGTTTTTGGACAACGAGCCGACAAACATGGCCAAGCCTAAAAACAGCAGGACCAATAAACATGAAAAGATGAAGAACAAGCCGTACGTATTAAAGTCGAGATTTGCGCCGATCATGCCGCCAAGCATGCCCATCAGGCCATACCCGAAAGACGTCACCGTCAGCAGCACGACAAGCAGCCCCGCATATTTCCCGGCAACGAAAGCGAGCGTTCCGAGCGGATACGCGGACAGAAGCTGCCAGCTTCCGTCTTCTTTCTCGGAAGTAAGCGAAAACGCTCCGATAAACAACGTCATCAAAGGCAGCAGATACAAAATAAGGCTGAGCATCGATGCTGTTACTCCGGAATACCCTTGCACATAGTTTTGAGCGTTAATGCCAAGCAGGCACAAACTAAAAACGCTGAACAAAATCAGGAAGGAATACGACCAAGGATTCCGGAACCCTAACCTGATTTCCCTTTTGGCCAATTGGATCATATCCGACATGTTTGCATCCCCGGTTCCTTTCGTTTATGGGTGGTCCGAATTCCCCTGCTTGCGTTCGCTCGTCCCGTCCATTCCTTTCATGTCCTTCATGTCTCCCGATCCGCTTTCCTCATGCCCCATCATCATGTCTTTATTTTGCTTCCAATCATGATTGGCCAGCTCTTCCGCGCTCATGACCTTCCCGGCCTCTTCTTTGGCAACAAATTCCTCGGCCGATTTTTTGTCCGTGAAGCTGATCACCCCGTAAGCCATGGGCGTGCGGATGGACGGATCATAAACATAGGTGGCCTTGTCATGTTCGATCCACGTTTTATCGTTGTAATCGCGAACGAAATCCATGCCCAGCTTTTCCTGCGCATGCTCCTTTTCCCATTTTTCCATGCATCCGATATCGTCGAACTTGTAATTTTTTCCGTCCGCCAACGTCAGCTGCGTCGCGTACACGCCGTCTTTGACCTGCATTTTGCATTCCTCGCAAATATCGACGGCTTCGTCGATGGGCAAGGCTTCGTATTTTTTTGCACCGCAGCCGCTCATAACGAGCGCGCCAAGCGTCACCACGGCGACCGGCATCCAGAATCTTTTTGTTTTCATGTTCGAATTCCCCCTAAAACGATTATCGATATCGCAGCTGCAAGCAGTACGAATCCGACGGCGGCTACGGCAACGTTATCCCCTGTCCGGCCACGTGCTGCCGCTTCCTGAATATCCAATTTCATCAACGGTGCGTCATCTTTGGCGGCTTGAACGCCTCCCGAAAACATCTCGCTCAAAAAATTCATCCCCGGAGACTGGAAAAACAGCTGGTAAGCCGAATTCCCCGCAATGACGTTCTGATAGAACGGACGAACCGAAAACGGCAATTCGCTGATTCCGTCATTCGTCAAATCGAGTCCCTGAAAGGAGTCCCAATAGTTCCCCGTTAAACGGTTGCTCCCGCTTTCTTTTTCCGAAGCTTCGATGACATTTGCGACAAACGCATTATGTTTCATTTCGTTCCTGTCCGAGCGGAACATTTGGATGCCGACAAAATTGCGGATGAGATCATTGTCCGTCAGCCGGTTTTCCGCAGCGTTTTCCATATAAATCCCGACCCGGTTTCCTTCGAGCACGTTCCGCTCGATCCGGGATTGGCGCACGTCGTATAGCAGAATCCCCTGCGAATTGACGTTGCCCTTTTGCATTCGGAATGCATTGCCTGAAATCGACGTATTGGACACGACCATCACCATCGCCCCGGTAAAGTTGAATTCCCCGGTGTTATCCGCCACTTGCGAATCGTCTATGTACATCAGGTGAATGCCATACCGCGAATAAGAAACCCGGTTCCCTTGTACCGTTTCGTTGCGGCCGTTTTCCATGTAAATCGCATCCCGCATATAAGCGATTTTGTTGTTCATGATGTTGTTATTCTGAGCGTTGTAAAGATCGATTCCATTCCCTTTTTCTTCGGGATGAGCGGCGGTCTCCGCAAAAGAGGCGATGTCGTTGTTTCGGATGACGGCGTCATTCGCGTCCCGCAGCATCATGCCATGCCCGCGAGTGTTGATCTTCAGCCGCTCCAATTGAACCGAACGGGCATGAACCTCAACGCCGGCCGTATCCCCTTCTCCTTGATGTTTAATCATCAGTCCGCTCAACCGGGTTCCATCGGCTTCAACGGAGATGGCGGAATTGGCGCTGTCGTTTATTATGGTTGCTGCACCGTCTCCTTCGATGGTGACGGATTTGCGGATGATGACGGGGCCAAGATAAGTTCCCGAAGCGAGCCGAATCGTCTCCCCAGTCCGGGCCTGATCTACGATCGGCTGCAGGGGAACGGCGGCGGATGCAGCTGCCCTACCTGAAGCGGATGGAAACAAAACGAAAAAGCAGCTTAGGAGCGCAACGGCCCATACAAAACGAAATTTGGACAGCGGACAACACCTCCATGGGTTCGGTTTACGTTACATATTCTACAGAAGTCGCCCTTCGTTCCATATAGCCCGAGTTGGCTAAAATTCCCGTTAATTGTGTCTACTTTGTGATCCGCTTTATTCCGATTTCCTGTATATTCCCTCGTACTTTATCGATTTATCGTTAAACGTTCGATCATCGCCAGCGCAATTCAACAACTCGCCTTCAAACGTTGCATCAACAAAAAAAGCAGGGAGATGCCTCCCTGCTTTTTAACGCCGCTATACGATTTCAACTTTATTTTCGTTTATATTCAAGCACGCGCTCTTTGCCGTCGAACGGGTTTGTATAATAAAAAACGAGTTTTCCGTCGGCGGTCGCTTCGTAAAATTTCAAGTCGTCCCCGAAATAAGGAACGTCATTTTTTTCGGAGTATTCCTGCTCTTCCGGAGTCAGCAGCTCTTTGTAAAGGAGAACCCGGGTATTGTCCTTTAAATTGACCAAGGTCAGCAGGCCCGTGTCGTTTGGACGAATGAGCAGGTAATCGTCGCCCATGGCGGCAACGGTGTATTCCTCGTCCTTTCCGCCCAAAGTCGGCAAATCGTACGTTTTTAGCACGTTGCCGTCGTTATCTAACACCGTCAGCGTTTTTCCGTCCAGGAGCACCGGATGATTGTTATATGAAACGATGCTTCGTTCAAAGCGCTTAAAATAATAGGCTTTGGCTTGCTTCAAAATTTTATTGTTTTTGACGTATGCCGTATAAACGTCGTTATGAATGTGCGGTTCCCCAAAGTTATCGACAACTCTCAGCATCAGGCCTCCGCCCGCTAAAGGCTGCGCTTCAAAGCCCGTTATAAATTCCTTGATATCAACATTCAGTTTGCCGACGGATTGCGGCTTCACGTTTAAGGGATAGGATATGAAAACCTCGCCGGTTTTCGGGTTCAACCACGCTGCGGTATTTACGCCGCCGCCTTTAACGTAAGGAGAAGAGTGCGTAATCGCAACCGTCCGTTTAGCTGCCATCCACTGCACTTGAATGCCTAAGGATTCGGAGATGAACCGGAGTGGAACATACGTGCGGCCCTGGATAACGCGCACAGGCGTGGCCAGCTTTACTTTTTTCCCATTGATCACCGCCTCTTTGCCTCCCGGCGGCATGGTGATCAACGTACCCGGATAAGCGATGGAAATGTTTTTCGTGGCGATATCCCAAAAAGCTTGGAGTCCCAGCAAATCGCCCAAATCGCGAAGCGGGATGTACACCGTCCCGTTCTCCATGATCGGCGCGGCCTCAAAGGAATAGGTCCCTCCGTTTAAAGCAACTTGAATCGGGGCGGTTTTCTTTTGGGCCGCCGCGGCGGACGCCACAGGAACCGTGTTCGAAAACAAAGGAGCAGCGGTCAACATGGCAGATAAGCTAACGGCTGCAATGGCCGCCGCGGATTTCGATTTTAACGACATCTTTTTTTCCTCCCTGGCAATCGCTTTGTTGGCTTGCAGCCAAATAGGGCGCAATTTTTTTTATGTTTTTCTTGTAGCCTGCTTCTAATAGACGTCGGTTCCCCGGAAAAGTTACGATCAAGGTATTGTCACTGAAAAAGTTCGACGGGATGGTACGGGGCATCAAAATCATATAAGCAAATAATTTTCATTTGCAAGATGGAAGAGGATTCTATAAAATCTACCATATTGACAAAAAACGATCCCATTCCGACAGGGGAGGAACGATTTAAATGACCATATACGCGGCGCTGCTTCGCGGCATTAACGTCGGCGGGCATAACAAAATCAAAATGGCCGAGCTTCGGGAAGTACTTGAGAAAGCGGGATGCAAGCAGGTTCAAACGTATATCCAAAGCGGCAACGTGATATTGGCCTCGGATCTGGACGCCGATTCCTTGCAGGATCTCATCGAAAAGGAAATCAATAGCGCTTTCGGGCTGAACATTCCCGTCATCATCCGCAGCGGCGCGGACTTTACGGCGATTCTCCGGCAGTGCCCTTATGATGAAGCTTCGCTTCAAGAAGGCGAATCCATCCATGTGTCGATGCTTTCGGGGATTCCGACGGCTGAAGGCATGGAGCGCCTCGCCGCGGTCGACCGCGGCATCGATGAATACACGATTATCGGCCCCGACCTTTACATGCTGATCCGCAACAAATTCAACGAATCCAAGCTGGCGGACAGTTTGAACAAGCTGGGCACGCCGGGTACGGTTCGGAACTGGAAGACGATGAACAAACTGGCGGACATGGTTAAGGAACTGCAAATGTAACGAAAAAAGACGAAGGTGCGCCCCGTTACGCGGGGATTGTCCCTTCGCCTTTTCCTTTTTTCGTGGACCCTTCAACCGCTGTTGGCCAGCAGCATCCTCATTTTCCATCCGTCACAACCATTTGAATGGATGACGACGCTACCCCTTCGTCCCTCCCTGCATGCTGAAACCTTTGGACATAAACCGCTGCGACAGAATATACAGCACGATCGACGGTATCGCATATAACACCGAAAACGCCGCCAGCCTGCCGTAGTCTACCATGCCGTATTGGCCGAAAAATTGATAAAGCTTTAAAGAGGCGGGAAAGTTTTCGGGATTTTGCAGCAAAATGTAAGGAACGAAAAAGTTGCCCCAGCTGCCGGAAAACGTAAAAATCGCCACCGTGCAGATCCCGGGCACCATGAGCGGAGCGACGATTTTTCGAATGCCGGTTAACACCGACGCGCCGTCCACCCATGCCGCCTCTTCAAGATCTTCGGGCACGGAATCCATGAAATTTTTGATCATCCAGATCCCGTACGGCATGGACGAAGCGACGTAAAAAAGCACGACGCCAACGACGTTGTCATACAGCTTCAACGTGAGAAACAGCTGATACACCGGCACCATGACGGCCGTAATCGGCAGCGAAGTCATGAACAATATCGTCAGCATAAACGGTTTCTTGTATTTCAACTGATAGCGGGACAGCGGATAGGCGGCAAGCAGCGCGAGCAGGACGACGACGAGGGCTTGACCCAGCGACATCAACAGGCCGATGGCAAAAGCCCGCTGGTTTTCATGGCTGGTCAGCACATCGACATAGTTCCCGGCCGTCAGCTGCTTGGGCATTTTCAGCGATTGCATCGCATTCGGATCGACGGATGCCACCAGCACCCACAATAGCGGCAGCAAAAAACAGATCCCGATCAACGATAAAATGACATAAGGAAGGATTCGATAGATAAGCTTGCGCTGTTTGGCGTTCATACGAAATCTCCTTTACTCTTTTAACGAACGGATATAAAACAGGCTGAGCACGATGCCGAGCAGCAGCAACAGAAGCGAAATGGCCGTTCCGTAACCGAGCTGGTAGTTCACGAAAGCCTGGTTGTACATAAAAATCGGCAGCGTCGTCGTTTTGGTTCCCGGACCGCCGCCCGTCATGGCGTAAATGAGGCCAAACACGCCCAACGTTTGCAGCGTGACGAGCATCATGTTGGTCGTGATCGTTTCCCTGATATAGGGAATGGTGATCCGGAACAAAATTTGCAGCCTGGATGCGCCGTCCACGACCGCCGCCTCCTCGATTTCGCTCGGCACGTCATCCAGCGCCGCCTGAAAGACAAGCATCGAAAAAGCGGTCCCGTGCCAAATGTTCGCGAGAATAACGGTCAACATCGGAACGGTATACAGCCACGTGACCGGCGAGATGCCAAAAGACGTAATGATTGCGTTCAGCGTGCCTTCATCGCCGAAAAAGCTGTACAAGCATAGGGCGCACACGATTTCGGGCGTGACCCAACCGGCCAATACGACGGTGCCGATGACGCGCCGGAACGTCTTGTTTTTATGCTTCATCAGCAGGGCGATCAGAAAACCAAGCACCTGCTGTCCGATCACGGCCGAACCGATCAGGAATATGAGCGTGTTCCAAATGCTGATTCGAACCGTCGGGTCCTGGAACATCCGCGCGTAATTGTCCAGCCCGACGAATTTCAACTCTTTTGCGGCTTCCCCGGTTAACGCCAGGTTCGTAAAAGAGTAAAAAAACGTCAGCAGGATCGGATAAATAAAAAACAGCAGCATGATGACGATGGAAGGCAGCAGAAAATACAACCAGGTCCAGTTTCTTTTTCTAAACTGAGGGGATGATACCGAGACTCCGCCCATGGACGCGACTCTCCTTTCTCGGATGAAATGCGAACACCGCATGCCCGCGCTTCGCACCGATGACGGTTTCGCGCAGGCATGCGGGGCTTTTTATTTTTCTATGACATGATCCTGCCCGACGATCCGGGTGACGTCCTGCGCGTACTTTTTGGCTGCATCCGCCGCGGCTGTGCCGGTCGCGACCGACTCGACCATCGTTTGGATTTGCGTCGACACTTCCGGATATTTGTCCTGGGCGGGTCTGAATTCAGCGTTTTGCAAATATTCCGTCGCGATTTCGTTAAACGGCATTTTCGTATATTCCGGATCTTTGGCGACATCCGCCCGTACCGTAATGTTTCCGGACGAAATGACAAGCTTCTTCGTGTTTTCCTTGTTCAAAGCGAATTTGATGAAATCCCAGGCTTCGTCTTTATGCTGCGCGTTGCTCGGAATGGACAGCGCCCATCCGCCCGCCAGCGTGATCGTGCCCGGATCCTGCCCTTTGCTGGTCGGCATCGGCGCGAATCCGAGGACGTCTTTGTATTCCGGCCAAGGAGCGGCCCCGCTATCCAGGTAATTGCCCGTAATCCAGGAGCCGTCCAGCGAAATCGCCAGCTTGCCCTTCGGCAAATATTCGCGGGTCGCGGTGTTGCCCGCCTGCCCGTTCAACACTTTCGAAAGCGGCGGGCCGAGCCTTTCCTTCGTCACCGTCTCGATAAAGCCGAGCGCATCGTTGATGCCTTGGCTTTTGACGGTCCATTTTTTGCCGGCGTCGTCATAAAGCCGTTCGCCTGTTCCGTACAGCAGCATTTCGTACGTCTGCATCGAGGTCGCTTCCCCGGTCGCTTTGCCAAGGTTCATCCAGATCGGGACGACGTCGCCGCCCGCTTTTTCCTTGATGGTCCGGGCTGCATCCAGCACCTCATCCCACGTTTTTGGCTTCCAATCTTCCGGGAGTCCCGCTTTCTTGAATATCTCCTTGTTGTACCAAAGCCCGCGCGAATCCGTATTGTACGGTACCCCGTACACTTTGCCGTCGCTGGCCGTAACGCCCTTTTTCATCGCTTCGATGAACGAGCCGTTGCTCCAGTCCTCCCAGCCTTTCAGCCTGTCATCCATCGGTTCCAGGAAGCCGGCGCTTGCGTCCGAATTCAGCATGAACGTATCCTCGGTGACGATATCCGGAGCGGTGTCTTTCGATTTGAGGGCCAGCGCGATTTTGGCAAAATAATCTCCCTCCGATGCCTGGATCGGGGTCGGTTTGATTTCGACGTTTTTATTCGGATATTGCGCGGAAACCTCTTTGATCCATTTATATAACGTCCCTTTTTCGCCGGTGCCGTCGTCGCGGTACGTGATCGTAATCGTTTTCTTTTCTGTCGTGCCTTTGTCTCCCCCGCCCTGGGACGGAGCAGGATCGTTTCCCGTTCCTTTGGGAGCCGAACTTGATCCCGGACTGGAACAACCCACGGTCACGGCTAGCAGCAAAACCGACGACATCAGCGCCCATTTCCGTTTTGCGATCATCATCATATCCCTCCTTTTTTCGCTTCGAAAGCGATTCCGTATTTCATCTTTATTGCGTTTTGTCCGCAAATATTCAGTTCCTGATTGTAAAAGTTGCAAGAAACGAGTTCTGTGGAATCAAGCCGATTTTTGCAGCCTCCCTTCCGCTTCCCCCATGTCCTGATTCCCATCTTCCATTCCGCCAAATACGATAAAAGCGAAAAAAATCGCCCATCAGGCCTTTTGCGCGGGCCGGCCAAGGTTTACTTTCTTTTTTTTGACACTTCGAAACGACGGCGTTCGCCAGGTCTGATCCTAAAGGCCGTCCCTCTTCGGTCTCATACCAGATAAATGTAAAAATTGTAAAATGAAAATGTATTTTACTAGTGTTCAATTAACGTCATGGAAAAAGGGGGGCCGGAGTCGAAGCATTCCATTATCGATTAAAGGAGGATATGAATTGAGCAGAAAAAAAAGGACTACAATTCGCGGGTATTCCAAGCTTATGTTAAGCGCCGTGCTCGCGGCAGGAATGATTTATCCCGGTGCGGTTTCCGCGGCCCCGGCTGTGTTCAAACTTCCCGAAAACGCCAAAATCAGCTTGGATTCCCTACTAAAGCAAGGAGCCGCAAAGGATTTGCTGAAACAAAACGCTTCCGGGCTTCAAGCGTTCTCGACTGCTAAAAAACCACAAAACTTCGTGCCCGAATCCGACAGCAGCGAGCCGGTTTCCGTTATCGTCCAGCTTGAGAACGACCCGCTGAAGGTGTACGAAAGCAAACCGTCCTTGCGTGCCCGTTCTTCCATCGGCAGCTATCAGATGCAGCTGAACCAAGAGCATCTCACGTTTAAATCGGCCGCGCTTGCCAAAACATCCGCTCAATTTCACCGGGAATATTCGAAGGTGTTTAACGGTTATGCCGTGACGTTGCCTGCGAATCAGGTCGACCAGTTGCTGACGCTGCCCGGAGTGAAGGCTGTTTTCCCTAACGCGGAAGTCCAAGCGCTCCCGATTGAGGAAAAGCCTGAAATTACCCCCTACATGGACGAGAGCGCTCCGCTGATCGGCGCGAACGAGATGTGGAAATCGGGTTATGACGGCAAAGGGATCAAGGTAGCCGTCATCGATACCGGCATCGATTACCATCACCCCAGCTTGAAGGACGCTTATAAAGGCGGATATGATTTTGTGGATAACGACGGTGACCCGATGGAAACGCTGCCCGATTCCAGCAAACCGCCGAAAGACGGCAAACCTTACGAAACCTCGCACGGCACCCATGTTTCCGGCACGATTGCCGGCCGGGGGGACCCGGATCATCCCGACACAGGCAGCGGTTGGGTTCGCGGCGTAGCTCCTGCTTCCGACCTCTACGTATACCGCGTGCTTGGTCCTTACGGCTCGGGCAGCACCGAAAATGTTATCGCCGGAATTGAAAAAGCGGTCAGCGACGGCGTGGACGTCATTAACCTGTCCCTTGGTTCTTCCATGAATAATCCTTATACGCCCGACTCGATTGCGGTGGACAATGCCGCTTTGGCCGGCGTGACCGTGGTCGTCGCCAACGGGAACGAAGGCCCCGGCGACGAGACCGTCGGCAGCCCGGCTTCAGCGCAGCTGGCCATTTCCGTCGGCGCTTCGACGCCGCCGCTCAACACGCCGATCTTCATTTCCGCCAACTTGGGTACCATCTATGCCCAGCTGGCGGCCGGATCGGAAAAGCTTGACGACACGGATGCCGGCCTCGAGCTGATCTATGCGGGACTCGGAAAAGCGGGCGATTACAAAAACCTGAACGTTGCCGGCAAAACGGTGCTCGTCTCCCGCGGCGAAATCTCGTTTGCCGAAAAATCCGAAAACGCCGCGGCAAACGGCGCAAAAGCGCTCATCATTTTCAACAATACGGCAGGCGAAATCAATGCGACGATCGAAGGCGCAAAGCAATCCGTGCCAACCTACACGATTACGCAGGAGAGCGGCAAAAAGCTGAAAGATGCCATCGATAAGGGAGATAATCATGTCGCCTTCAATTACAAGAAGGAACAGGATTTGCTTGCGGACCTGAGCTCCAGAGGCCCTTCCCTGCCTTTTTACAGCATCAAACCGGATATTGCAGCCCCGGGCGTGGGCATCAAGTCATCCATTCCGGCTTTCGACGGAGATTATGCGAACGCCTAC
The DNA here is from genome assembly GCF_009870825.1 of Paenibacillus sp. USDA918EY. GTDB lineage: Bacteria > Bacillota > Bacilli > Paenibacillales > Paenibacillaceae > Paenibacillus_AQ > Paenibacillus_AQ albilobatus. The sequence goes on from NZ_WTWY01000018.1 coordinate 109,036, forward strand.
GAGGAATTGCAGGGCACCAGCATGGCAACGCCTCATGTGGCCGGTTCCGCCGCCCTCTTGCTTGAGAAAAGCCGGAAAGACGGCCTGACGCTGAAACCGGATCAAATCAAGGCTTGGTTAACGAACAATGCCTTGTTGATGAAGGACCGTCAAGGCAGGCAATACGGCGTGAACGAACAAGGCGCAGGCCGGGTCGATTTGAAAAACACCGCCGCAGCCGAAGCGATCGTGAAGGTCGAAGAAAACCTGCCGTCCCAGCTGCAAACAGGCGAGGTCCAAACCGCTTATTCGGGCAGCCTCTCCTTCGGACAATTAGGCGCAGGAACGACCACAACAAGAAAGCTGACGATCGATAATATCGCGGGCAGCAATCAGCACTACGGCGTGTATGTCGATTGGACAAGCAACAGCGGATTGTCGCTGATTCCGGAGCTGTGCGATATCCATTTGAAGTCGAACGAGTCTTCCTTTAATCTGCCGGTCACGCTCACCATTCCGGAAGGAACGCCGGAGGGGATCTATCAAGGAAACATCGAATTTACGCAGATGAAAACCGGGCATCAACTGCATGTGCCGTTCAGCGTATATGTCGGCGAATCCTATGATCAGCCTGAAATGTCGAATGTGGAAGTCGATCCGATCTACCTTTCGACGGCGGAAGGCGGCAAAGGGGTTACGGTTTATTACGCGTTAAACGAAAAAGCGGATGATTACGCGTTTATCGTCGCTCTCATTAACGATGACGATACGCTGGAACCCGTCGGTCAAATCTATCAAGACGACTTTGCGGATAAACTCGATCCGTTCTACTATTCATTTGATTGGGACGGAACGATGTATGACGATCAAGGGAACCAAGTAAAATTGAACAAAAAAGACCATCCTGACGGTATTTATGCCCTGATCCCTGTACTTATAAAAGCGGGAGCCAAGGAACCGACGCTGGTGCTCGATTCGGCAAAAGCGTTCCTCCTCGACAACACGGCGCCGATTGCGAAACTTCCGGAAGAAGTAGCGGTCAGCCCCGACAAACCCGATGAAGGCGTGCTGCAAGGAAGCATTAAAAGCGACTTGCTCCTGAACTTCGGCCTCGGAACCTATCAAGACCTGATCCATGTGAAGGCGGTCGTGGATACGGCGGATCCGAAAAACAAAGAATTTAAAGGCACCATCGATTCCGCCGGCAAATTCACCGTCAAGGTTCCCTTGAAGCAAGGGCAGAACAAAATCGAACTCTACGTATCCGACGACGCCGGAAACGGTTCGGCCTCGCCTGCCAAAACTTATGAGTACAACTTAAAAGGCGACGGCACGGACGTGAGTCTCGCAACGGTGCAAAGCAGCGTGTACACGAATGAACCATTTGACGTCAACATCCATTTCGACGGCCGCGACGACATTCAATCGATGACCGTTAAAGTGACTTATGACGCCAAACTGAAGCTGAATCAAATCGTTCCCGGCGCCAAAGAAATTGAAACCAGCTCCTTGAATGATGCCGGCAAGAAAACGGCGACCTTTGGTTATGATTTGGATCAACCGGCAAAACAAGGAACCCTGGGGCATTTCACGTTTACCGCACCGGAACCGGGCACTTATTCCATTGACCTCGGCGGAGCCGAAATGATCAATACGGATCAAAAAGCGGTTAAGGCATCGACGTTAACGGGCATCCAAGTCATCGTATCCGACAGAAAGAAAACGGACGACAACCCAAAACCTGACCAGAGCCAGCCGGTCACCGATACCGGAACAGATTCGGAACAACCGGACGACACCGGAGTTGCATCGCCGGAAACATCTGTAAGTCCGGAAAAAGATCAAGTATCGGGCGCCTTGCAAGTGACCAAAGACAAATTTGAATCGGCTCAATCCGTTGGGGCGTTAGAGAAAACCGTCCCGGATAGAATGCCTTGCGCAAAACCGAATCCGAATCCGAATCCGAACCCGAATCCGGGCGGCGGTAACGGAGGCGGTTCGTCGCCAGGTGGAGGCGGCTCGTCGACAAGCGGAGGATCGGCATCAACTCCTGCTGCACCTAGTACGCCATCCGGTTCCAAGCTCACAGCCGGCGTGTTGACCGAAAAAGGCACGGGCGATCAAAAAACGGCTGAACTAAATATCGACGCCGCGTATGTGACCGGGCAGCTGAATAAACAGGACAGCAAAAACGTGACGGTAGATATTAGCGACACGGCCATCGAAGCCTACCATCCATTTAGCTTGAAGCTGAACAACGCGCTAACGGATCAATTGCTGAAGTCGGCCAAACCGCTGACCATAAAAGGCAATGGTTTTGAAATCAACATTCCGGCCGGCACCCTGAAAAGCTTTGTCACGAAAGACGGTCTTTCCGTTTCGTTCAGCTTTACCAACGCTGCCGCAGGAACGGTTCAGGCTCCGAACGGCGGAACCGCGAATATCGTTTCGGGCGCCGTGACGTTAAACGACCCGGCGACTGCATTGACCTCTCCGGTATCCATGACGCTGACGCTGGATTCGGCAAAAGTGAAAAACCGCGGCAAAGTCGGCGTCTTCTCAAAAAATAACGAAGGCGTATGGATCTATGCGGCACCGGGCAACAACCAATCGGGCGCCGTGACGTTCCAGGTTTCCAAGCCGGGCGCGTTCCTCGCGGCCGAAGCGCTCAAAACCTTTACGGATATTACCGGACATTGGGCCAAAAACGAAATCGAGGTGATCGCTTCCCATTACCTCGCGAACGGTAAGGACACAACGGATACTTATAAACCGAACGACCAAGTCACCCAAGCGGAATTTCTGGCGCTGCTCGACCGTCTCCTCGGAACGGGCAAAACATGGAGCGACCGCGCGGCTGAAACAGGCTCCAACCATCCGTTAAGCCGCGAAGAACTCGCGATTCTGCTAGCTAAAGCATTGGGCGCCGATTCGACCGGAGCAGGCTCCGAGCTTGCTTTCAAGGATCGGGACGGCATCCAGGATTCCGCTAAAGGAGCGGTCTCGTATGCCGTGGAAAAAGGTTATCTGAAAGGCAATCCGGACGGAACCTTTAATCCGAAAGGCCAACTGACCCGAGCCGAAGCCGGCATCATCTTGTATCGCATTCTTCAGGATTTGCAATCCAAATAATACGAAAGCAGCAGGCTGCGAAGCGAAATCTTCCGCAAGCCTGCTGCTTTTTCATTTCACCCGGTCAACCTGCAGCAGCGTTACATCTTTCTCCTCATAGGTGCCTCGAAGCGCTTCCTCAGTGACGACGCCGAGCTTGACCAACCCGGCTATTTTGCCAGGGTCGGGTTTGGAGAGCAGCCTCCACACTTCCAGATCCGGCAAAGCGTTAAACAGCTTGTCGTCGTCGTATTCTTTCCTCAGCTGCGAGACTAATCTGACCCTGTACGGCCCGAAGACACATTCCGCCGTCCCCTGCTCCCGGCAATAGCCGACGATCTCGTCGCGAAGCTCCTTTAGCTCCTGCTCGGTTTCTTTTTGCTGCTGTTTCAGCTGAAAGTATCTTTTGACGATCTTGTCCACGTTCCCATCAATCCTCCTTCTTCTACATATGTATGCAGCGTAAGGCATGGATTAGGACGTATTCCGGCGGCCAATAGAAATGTGATGAATGTCGTTATTTTGATTTCTTCCCCTGATCGGGAGTCCGAGCTGCCGTAATGCGATTTCCTCCGATTTTCGGTTTACATCCCTGCTTTTACGATGTCCCCTCCCCTTTTTCGAAGATATGGAGATAGGTACGGAAGTTAAACCTATTAGGTTCGAATGATCAAGATAAGCAGGACTTTGTTGATTTTATTATTGTGAATTTTTCATATATTGAAATTTTAATATAGTAGACCAAAAACGTTATCTTTCAATAAAGAACGCCCCTTATTAGGAACATCCGTTCGTGTACGAATATTCGTTTATTTTGAGCCGCCGGCCTCGTAGACGACGTTTCCGTTTACCACCGTCATTCGGACGATGTTCCCCAGCAGCGCGTCCGGGTTTTCGAGAAACGGGTCGCTGCCCAAAATCGTGAAATCCGCCGCATAACCTTTTTCGATCACTCCCCGATCCGATTCGTGTCCGCATGCATAAGCGCTCCCTTTCGTATACAAGGAAACGGCCTCATACATGCGCAGCCGCTCCTCCGCCCCGTAAACGGTGTTCCGGTACGGCTGCGTGCGGGTAACCGCCGCATGAATGCCCTCGAGCGGGGAAACCTTTTCGATCGGCGCGTCGGAACCTCCGGCGCAAGGAACGCCCCGGCTTAACATGGTCTTCCAGGCATAAACCAGTAAATCCTTCGGATCGCCGATCCGCTCCATGACCCAAGGAAAGTCCGATGCCACAAAACTCGGCTGTATATCGGCTGCGACAGGCATCCGTTTCATCCGCTCGATCAGTTCCGGGCGCAAAATTTGGCCGTGAATCAGGCGGTCTCTTTTCCCGTTCGGGCAAGGATGTTTCTCCAAATAAGTTAACACCAGATCAGCCGCTCCGTCCCCAATCGCATGCGCGGCGACGGCCATGCCGAGCCCCCTTGCCTTTGCAATCAGCTGCTCCAGTTCATGTTCCGCGTGAACGGCCACGCCCGTTGTCGACGGGTCATCCGCATACGGACGGCTTAGCAGCGCGGTTCTTCCTCCAAGCGCGCCGTCGGCAAACAGCTTCATCGCTCCAAATTCAAGCAGCGGCGATAGGATTGCCTCGCCTTTTCCCTCCGCCAGCCACTCATCCAAGGCCAAATGATGCACGAGCAAATGCGCCCGGAAATGCTTTTTCCGCCCATGAATGACCGTATGAAAAGCGTGCATGGTCCGGCGGCAGCTGCCGTAATAGCTTAAATCCTCCGTGTGGCCTCCCGTCAGCCCTTTTGCCCAACAGACTTCGATCGCAGCCGTAAGCGCGGCTTCCAAATATTCATCCGTCGGCCCCGGCAAAACCCGAAGCACCAGATCCTGCGCCTGCTCTTTCAAAATGCCGTTCAGCCGCCCCTTTTCGTCCGTTTCGAGCACCCCTCCTGCCGGACTTGGCGTATCCTCGTCAACCCTTGCCGCCCGCAGTGCCGCCGTATTAACCGCGATAACATGCCTGCATACCCTGCGCAGAAGCACCGGATGATCGGGGGCCACGGCGTCCAGCAGCCTGCGTTCAGGCAAGTCCCCCTTGGACCATTCGTTTTCGTTCCAGCCCTCCCCGATGATCCACATCCCTTTCGGCAGCGCGGAAGCTTGCTTCTTTACGGCCTCTAGCACATCTTCCCTGCTGCTGCAGCCCCCGAGTTGAAGCTTGAGAAAGGTTTCCCCATGGCCGATCAAATGCATGTGGCTGTCAACGAAGCCCGGCAGCATGACGCCCCCTTTCAAATCCGTTACCTCGACGATCCGCCCACGGTATTTTGCCTCCAGCTCGTCCGCTCCACCGGTTTCCACAATGGTTCCGCCTTCGGTATATACCGCCTCAACCGCTTCATGCTCCCGCTTCATCGTATAGATTGTGCCGCCTTTCCATAACGTGCCCATCGTATTTCGTATTCCTCCTTTGTCTCTCCTATTGTGAATTTTTCATATGATGAAATTTTGATATTTATAATGAATATTATGCATACCATTTATCTTCTTCGCTTCTTTCCCCAAGGCAAGAAACGAATATGAATCCCCCCACAAAGCGAGGCATCTATTACTTCAAAGCCTATTCATGTACTTGGCGGAGCCCGAAAAATATCCTATAGATCGAAAAAGCGGCCTGCATAGGCCGCTTTTTCGCGCCGCCGCAGCCGCCGATCAGGTTTTTCCCACCCAATCTTCTCCGGCGACCTGCTTCCAGCGGGCGCGTATGTTCCCGTATTCCTGTTCGGACAATGTGCTTGTACGGAGCAGCTCGGCGTTTTCTTCCCATCGGCCCGGCTTTTGCGTTCCAACGACCGCCGTGGCCACGCCGGGAACGGTCAATGCAAAACGGAGCGTCGTGGCGATCGTCCGACGATGATCCGAAAGAAAATCGTATCCCAGCTCTTTCAGCCTTTGCCAGTACACGTATGGATATGCCTTTTCCGGCAACGTCTCGTAGGTCCAGGCGACATTGGCGACCGGCCGTTTTGCGACAATGCCCATCTGCCTCTCGACGGCTTCCGGCAGCACCAGGTCGATCGCCTCCTGATCGGCGATGTTCAGCGATATCATCAGGCTGTCGAACAATCCGGTCTGCACCGCGTACAAAGCATCCGTCCGGTCGCCGCTGTAGCCGATAAAACGCGTTTTGCCCTGCTCTTTCGCTTTTTGCAGCACCTCGATGACGACGCCTTGGCGCAATATTTTTTCCGAGCAGCTGTGCAGATAAATGACGTCCACATAATCCGTTTTCAGGCGCTGCAGGCTGCGGTCGATGCTTTTTTCCAGCATCGAGGGATTCCAGTCCTCGTCTTCGAATCCGGCGGCATGGCCGCATTTCGTAAACAAATAAAAGTCGTCACGACGGTGGGACAACGTTTGCCCGATCAGTTCCTCGCTGTCGCCGTAACACTCAGCCGTGTCAATGACGTTCAGCCCGGCATCCAGCGCCTCGTTGAGAAGTTTCCCTGCTTTGGCGACGTCGGTCCCGGACCCGATTTCCGAACCGCCGAAGCCCAATATGCTGACTTCCATCCCCGTTTTGCCAAAGATACGCTTTTCCATCCTCCTGCCTCCTTATTCATCATGATCCATGTGAACCAGGTGTCTTTCCGACGAGAGCGTCTTGCGATCATCCCCGCAGGCGGGAATACCAACCATTCCTTAAAAGCCGTAAATGCTCATGCCCCCATCAACAAGCAGCGTTTGCCCGGTAATGTAGTTGGCTGCATCGGAAGCCAGAAACACAACCGGTCCGACGACCTCCTCCAAATTGCCGATCCGGCGAAGCGGCGTGCGATCCAAAATGTCCCGTACGTAGGTTTCGTCGCTTAAAAGCTTTTCGGTCAGCGGTGTGCGGAAATACCACGGACCGATGGCATTGACCGATATCCCGTATTTCCCCCACTCCAAGGCCAATATTTTCGTCATGTGGATCAGCGCCGCTTTGGTTGAACCGTACACCACGCCCGTGCAAAGCGCCGTATGGCCGCCGACCGAAGAAATGTTGACGATTTTGCCTCCGCCGTGATCCTTCATGTATCGTCCCGCCGTCTGCGACGCCATGAACGCCGACTTCAAATTCGTCTGCACGATCCTCTCCCACTCGTCGTCCGTCACTTCCAGCGCGGGCGTGCGGATGTTCATTCCGGCATTGTTCACCAAAACGTCGAGGCGCCCCGCTTCCGCGATCAGCTTCTCAAACGCCCCTTCAATCTCTTCCCGCACCGTAATGTCCGCCGGGAGGACGTAAGCTTTAGCTTCCGTGCCGCTTCGAATGAGTTCGGCCGTTTCTTCCAAATCCGCCGCCGTTCGGGATACCAACCCGACGTCGCAGCCCGCTTCCGCCAAACCGACGGCAAGCGCGCGCCCGATGCCGCGCCCCGCGCCCGTCACAAGCGCCGTTTTCCCTTCCAATCTAAACGATGGCAAATACATGATAGCTCTCCTCTCCGTTGCTGCGAATTAATTTACTGTATTTACTTTGAGCGACGTAAAATATTGACTGATGTTTCCGTTTGATTGGTGCGTCTTCTCCTCAAACTGCTGTCCGGTGTAATTGCCGATCACTTTCCGCCAAAATGCTTGGGCCGGAAGATTCTTTTTCACCTGGGTCACTTTCCAGCGTCCCGGAAACCGGTCGAACAGCTCGCAAGCGGCCCAGCTGCCCAAACCGCAGCGGCGGTATTTTTGCATAACGAAAAATTCGGTCATGTAATAATCGCCCTCTTCCGGGTCGATCAGGCGGTCCACCAGCGCAAACCCTGCCGGATGCCCTTCATGCGTCATCAAAAACGGATATTTTCCGGAGCCTCTTTTCCAATAATCGTCCAGCCCCGGGTAAGCGGGAAACTCGCCGTCCCGGTTGACTTCGAGATTCGTATAAAGGGTGAAATCATATAAATACAGCTGCATCAAGCCGGTAATGACCTGTTTTCGCCTCGCAGGCACGAGATCCAATCTGAAATCCATGAATTCACCTCGTTTTTATGTACATCGTATCATATCCAATATATATCTTTGGCCGCCACGGAGCAAGATGAACCGTTTTTCGCCGGCTCAAATCGGCCTTTCGTCCGCCCGTCCGGACGTCTCCTATGGTAAAATATACTTGAAAATTCTATGAATAATCGAGGTGATGCCCCATGAACGTACAAAAAGAAATCGACCGGATCAAACTTGACGACAAAGTACTGGGCATGCCGTGGTTCGTCCAGCAATTCATCGACTACAAGCTGCCGGATCTTTCGCCTTCGACGCTGCTTGAATACGTGAGGGATTATGAGACGTTTTTCAATTGGCTGCGTGCCGAAGGGCTTTCGAGCGCGGCGGAAAACAAAGAAGTTACGCTGCAGGAGCTCGAGGTGCTCCGGATGGAGAACGTGACCAGCTACCGGATTTTCCTCACCACCAAACGGGAAGGGACCAATTCCCGCATTACCGTGTCCCGAAAGCTTTCTTCGCTCCGTTCGTTATTCCATTATTTAAGCCAGATCGCGGAGGATGAAGAATTTTACCCGCTGCTGAAGCGGAACATCATGGCGAAAATCGAAATCAAACGGATCCATAAACCGAAAGATACCGCCGCCAAGCTGAAGGGCAAAATCCTTGAAGAAGATGAGCTGCTCGAGTTCATCGGGTATATTCTCGAAGGTTACGCCAAAGACGTCGAAAACAACAAACAGGCCTTATACGCCCATGAGCTTAACAAGGAAAGGGATGCCAGCATAACGAGTTTGATTTTGAATTCCGGGCTGCGGGTATCCGAAGTCGTGAACCTGAATATCGACGATATCGACTTAAACAACAAAATGCTGTACGTCTACCGCAAAGGCAACAACGACGAAACGTTCAAAACCCCGGTCTATTTCCGGGAACAGGCGAAAGACGATCTGGCGGCGTACCTGAACCTGCGGCAAACCCGCTATAAAGCGCCGAAAAAGGAAAAAGCTCTCTTCCTCGCGGTGGCCAACGGCCAAAACGAAGGCAGGCGCATGACGAAACGGGCGATCCAGGCGATGATCATCAAATACGCAAAACGCTTCGGCAAGCCTTATTTGACCGTGCACAAGCTCCGCCATTCCTTTGCTACCGACTATTATTTGCAAAACGACATTTATAAAACGAAAGAACAGCTGGGACATGCTTCGACCGAGACGACCGAAGTGTACGCCCATCTCACCGACAAAACGATGTCCGAAGCCATCGAACGCCGCGCGGACGATTGATCCGGCATATCAAAAGAGGGAAAACCTTATCGCATGGTTTTCCCTCTTTTAATGAGGCTATTGCCCCTTCCCTTCATGAATGGATGATCCGCCGTCGCAAACTTACTTACCAATATCCGCTCGTACGGCGTCCCTCCATTTTTGGATGCCGCCGATGGCATTCTCTTCTCCGCCGCGATAAAGATCTTCGATCGTCATGGACCAGGGTTTGAAACTTCGCTTTCTTTGCCGGTTCGGCAGCGGATTCGTTATTTTGCCTGCCTTTGCGACAAGCTCCCTGTTTTTCCTTAGAATATAGTCCGTTCCCCATTGATGATCATATGCATCGGTAAACAGCTTTACCTGAAGCTTGTATCCTTCCTCGGTATAATTTGAGGGATGCTGGATCATATAACAGGAAACAAGCCAAAAATGCAAGGCATACAATTCGGGGTCGTTATGCTCCCAAACCAAAGGAAAATGAAACATCTCGTGGCAGGAAAGCCCGTCGGTCTCCATTGCCCCGCATTCTATGCATCTGCCGTTTTCCATGATCGTATCGTTATCGACCATCTTGCCCGACCCTCCTCTTTGAAAATGCCGCTTTGCTATCAGCATATTCTATTACGCAACGTGAGGGTCAAGAGCCGAATACACGCCCCCAAAAAAACAAAAAACGGCCTGCCAACAAAATAATGTGGCGATTATGACGGGTTCGTCATCTGCCGCTGCAGCCAATCCGCGATTCGCTCATGCTCGTCCTTGCCAAACAGCAAGATATGTTCGCGCGCTTCCTCGGCCGAAATAACTTGCTTCTCCGGCAGCCAGCTGACGACGCCCGCAACGTGGTCCAGACTTCGGACCAACTCTTGATCCTCTGCCCTCCGGACCATGACCAGCTTGGGATAACGCTCCTTCTTGAACCCTTCCACCAGGATGACATCATAATCGCAAAAATCTTCGATGAGTTCGTCCAAAGACGTTTCTTCTTCGCGTATGACCGCCGTTTTCCGCGCGGACACGAGGGCGATGGCCGATGCGCCAGCTGCCCGGTGGCGGTAGGAATCGGTGCCGGGATGATCCATCTCGAAATCATGGGCGTCATGTTTAATGACCGCCACGCGGCAGCCCCCCGCCTTCAGCCATTCCACCAATGCGCAGACGAGCGTCGTTTTGCCGCTGTTTTTATAACCGACGATTTGGCAGACGAACGGTTTCATCACGACCTGTTTCCTTTCAGCATCACGATGTTCACTTTCGTGCCGGCCGGCGTCGCCTCTTTCGCAGGCGGAATGACGATCAGGCAATCGCTGTCCTTGATCGTTACCATGACGCTCGATTCGTCGACCGCGGCCGGAATGGCGTACAGGACGCCGTCCCTGGCCTCGACCCTGCCCCGGACGTAACGCGTAAAGGCGTTTACTTTCGTATAGTCTCGATCCAAAACAGCGGTCCACTCCGTGAGGTAAGGAGCTTCGCTTCCAAGCGCCTGCTGGATGAACGGACGCACGAACAGCTCGAAACCGACAAAACATGCGCCCGGATTGCCGGAAAGGGCGAACAAAAGCTTGCCGTCTTTTACCGCCGCCGTCGTCACGCTGCCCGGTCGCATCGCGATTTTGTTATACAGCATGTCCACGCTGCCGCTGCGCACGAAATCGCCCATAATATCGTAATCCCCCACGGATACGCCGCCGCTGGTAACTACCGCGTCATATTCCGCCAGCGCTTTCTCCACCTTGGCTTTTGCAAGCGGCAGCTCGTCCGCGACCGCTTCCAGGATGTACGGTTCGCCTCCGGCTTCCCGTACCTGGGAGGCCAGCATATACGTGTTGCTGTTGCGGATTTTCCCCGGCTGAAGCGGTTCGTCCACGGCCAGAAGCTCGGAACCGGTCGAAAAAATCGCGATGCGCGGCTTTTTGTACACTTTCACCCGATGAACGCCAAAAGTGGCGAGCACCGAAATTTCTCCAGCCTGGATCCGGCGTCCGGGCCGGAGCAGGACCTCTCCTTCTTCCACCTCGAAGCCGATCGGCGTAACGTTTTGCCCGGATTGCATTCGCCGCTTCAATCCCATCTGGGTTCGGCCATCATGGACGCGAAGCTCCGTCATCTCCAGCATCACCACGCTGTCCGCGCCTTCCGGAACCTGTGCACCCGTCATGATGCGCGCGGCGGTACCGGGCGTAATCGTTTTGTCCGAGACGAAGCCGCACGGTATTTCATCGATCACGTCAAGCCAAACCGTTTGCTCCGAGCTTGCCCCCGCCGTATCTTCCGACCTGACGGCATATCCGTCCATGCCGGAACGGCGGAAGCGCGGAAAAGGATGCGGTGCTTTTACTTCCTCAGCCAAGTAACGGCCGTGGCTCTCCTGCAAAGGGAGCGATTCGGCCTCGCCCGGTTTTCCGTACGATGCCAGCAGCCGCTGCGCCTCTTTCACTTGCATCGGTTTGCGGCGGAATTTATCCGGATCGTCTTTCGATGGATTGATCATGTTGAAACAACACCTTCCTTGTGACTTTAACCCCCACACAACATACCCCTCTATCATGACACAAAAAAACGCACGAATCCATGCTTCGTGCGCTGGTTTTGCATTATCTCCGCGACCTTCGCGTAATTTTCCCGGAACCTACCCTCGTTTTCGGCTTCGTATAAGATTTCTTCGGCGATTCGAACAATCCGCCCGAACCGCCGCCGCGGGATATTTTCCCTCTCGATGGGGTGGAGTAATCCGGTTTGCGGTCAAAAATGCTGCCGCCCGAGCCGACGCTCGTATCCACTTTGCCCGCGCCGCGGCGGAAGATCGAACCTTTCTTCTCGACCGTCAGCGGAGGCGCCACTTTTTTGTCGCTGGAGGTCGGCGCGTGATACGTGCCCTGCTTCGGCTGGTAAATGTCGCGGCTGGAATAACCCCTGTATCCGCCCCCGCCGCCAAACGAATCAAAAAGATGCCCGATCAGCGTTGCCGCAAGGTATCCCTGCAAAAAGCTGGAATCGTAGTTTTTCTGGACGTATTCCTGGGAGTCCACTTCGATCAGCGTGTCGGTATCTTTTTTTGGATCCTTTTGCAAATGGTAATAATCCTTGCCGTATACGAGAAACATATGCTCGGTGTCTTCTTTGGACATTTGGTCCGGCTTTTTCTCGTCGGATAACTCTTTGGCCACTTCCGGAACGGTTTTGTCCGCGGCGCGGTATACGTATGACGTCGCATTGCCGCTTCGGTTTACCGATTCCAGCGGATATGTTTCCTTTACGTTCGGAGCGCCGATCCCGCATCCGGTCAGCAGCGACATGACGAGGCTGACGACAAGCAGGATTTTCAAGCTGAGCAGCGACCGCCCCTGCCGTCTTTTCATACAATCACTCCTAATTGGCCCGGATCACTTTCACGTCTCCCGGCAGCACTTTCTCTCCTTCGTAAAGCATAAACCGCCCGTTTTGCCATTCGATTCGCACCAGACGGTAATCGTCCGATTGATATTGCCATACATGCTGCGCGCCGCTTTGGGTGAACGGTGTTTTGCCGTTAATCATGACATGGCCTTCATACTCTTCCTCAAGATAAAAAATGCTGTCGTCCAATTCGAGTTCGGTCGGAACCTCGCTCGGATTGTCCAGACGCCCGTCAAGCGGGCTGTACAGCGCGTATTGCAGCGTTTCGCGCTCTTCGATGTGCAGGTATGCGATGGCGTTGCCGTCCTGCAGCGTCAAAACGACGGCATTGCGGCCGCGGTTATGAACTCTCCCCGTCACTTCGTACGTCACGAGGGATACTTCGCAAATATCCCCCGGCATAAGGGACAGCATGCTTTTTTCCGCCTTGGGCGGCTCGGGTTTGGCAAACAGGTTGCCGATACGTTTAAATACGCTCATATGCGATAACTCCTTAGGTTACAAACTTAGTCTGCGACGAATGGTCGTTTTATAGGCAGGCGGTAATAATTAACGCACCCACCAGATGAAGCGTGCCTGCAAACAATCCGTATCCGATTTTCCCCTGCTGCGTTCCCACATCCAGCTGGAGTTTGGCCCATACGCGGAGCAGAACGCGGACGATGGCTTCGAGCACCAACAATATGAGGAACGAAATGACGGATACCATGATGGCGTCCAGCAGATTGTTGGAAGCGCTGATGGACGACGACAAAATGTACCCTTGCGCCAGCAGCTTCAGCACCAGCCTTGTCGTCACCGCCATATTTCCTGCCTTGACTTCCTCAAAATCCTTGTATCTCGTGAACAGCGAGTCCACGAACATAAGAATAAAAAGGAGCAGCGCTCCGGATCCCGTCCAAACGAGGATCTGCAAAATCGTATTAAAATCCATTGGCATATGCCTCCACAGATCAGCTTTTTGGCTATTACAGCAGAGCAGCGAAGCGGGATGCCGCTAAGCCGGTCCCCTTCGCTGCTTTTACAAACTTACGCTTTGATGGCTTTCGTTATTACTTGTTTTCGTATTGCTTCATCAAAGCAGCAAGCTCATCTTCCACCGCTTTGTCTTTGCCGAGCTGTTCGAACTCTTCGTCCAAGGATTTGCCTTTGGAGGACATTTCGTTGCTTGCCTCGGCTTGCGCTTCCATTTGCAGCATTTTTTCTTCCATGCGCTTCATTCCGCTTGTCGCGCTGTCCGTGCTGAAGCCGGCCATCGCTTTATTGATTTCGGTTTGCGCTTTGGCCGCGTTGTAGCGGGCTACCAGCGTTTCGCGCTTGTTTTTCATTTCGGTCAACTGCTTGCGCATTTCGTCGAGTTTATTCCGAAGGTTATCCGCAGCCGCTTTGTTTTGATCGTAGCTTGCTTTGTATTCCGCCATTTTTTGTTCGGCGGCTTTCTTTTCTTCCAAAGCCCGGCGCGCCAATTCCACGTTTTGCGCCTGCGCGGCCGTGTGGGCTTGCTGGGTGCGTTTTTCTACCAGCGCTTGCTGTTCCTCGTACAGTTGCTTGAATTTTTTCTCGATGGCGATTTGGGCCGCTACCGCTTTTTCCGCATCCTCAAGGTCTTCGGTCATGTCGCGGATGTATTGGTCGGTCATTTTCACCGGATCTTCCGCTTTATCGATAATTGCGTTAATGTTGGACATCGTCAGGTCGCGTAATCTTTTAAAAATAGCCATTGGGTATTTCCTCCTAAAAGGTTTAAAGTTGTTTTTATGATATTCTTCTACGGAGCAAAATTGAAGTCGTTTCAAAAAACGAAAAAAAATTTTTTCTCCGGATCAGAACCCGCGAAGGTATTGTTTCGGAATTTTCGCGCCGCCCTCCAACGCCTGGGAAGCATGGAGCGCCCAGTAAGGGTCCTTCAACATCCCCCGGCCGACCGCGACCAAATCCGCCTGTCCGTTCAGCACCACGTTCTGGGCGTCCTCGAAAGCCTCCAGCCGCCCGACCGCGATGACCGGCACGTCCAATTTGCTTCTCAGCTGCTCGGCCAGATTCACCTGATAACCGGGACCCGCTTTCGGTCCCCCGTTCGAACCGACGGGTCCTTCCCCGCCGGACGATACGTGGAACAGATCCACTCCGGCATCCCGGTAACGTCGGCATACCTCCGCAATGTAATCCACGCCGTAACCGCCCTCCACGTATTCCTGCGCGGATACCCGCATGATGACAGGCATTTCTTCGGGCACAACCTCTTTGACCGCCTTTACGACCTCTTCGCCGAACAGCGGCAAATCCCGGCCATAGACGTCGTCGCGCCGATTGGTGAGCGGAGAATGGAACTGGTGGATCAAATACCCGTGCGCGCCGTGAATCTCGACCGTGTCAAATCCCGCTTCCACGGCCCTTCTCGCGGCTTCCTTATAGGCAAGCACCAGGTCGCGAACCTCTTCGGTCGTCAGCGCCCTGGGAATGTTGTATTTCTCGTCAAAACGGATCGCCGAAGGCGCCACGGGCGGGTTCGCGTCTTCCGCTTTCCGGCCCGCATGCCCCAGTTGAATGCCGATCCGCGTGCCGTACGTATGTACCTCGGTTACGATTTTACGGTATGCGGGAATCTGCTCGTCGCTCCAAATCCCCGTATCCCGGTTCGTGATGCGTCCGTCCGGATGCACCGCCGTCATCTCCACGATGATCAGTCCTGTTCCGCCCACCGCCCGGGAAACATAATGCACAAAATGCCAGTTGTTAGGAACGCCGTCTTCCGCCTGGACCGAATATTGGCACATCGGGGGCATCACGATCCGGTTTTTTAATGACAATCCCTTTAATACATAAGGTGTAAATAAATCCGCCATGCTTTAGTCTCCTTCCAGCTGGTTATTGGTTATGCTGTTATTTTGCTCAACAGGACAAGTTTGCACACATTATTATACACCTTCGGCAAGGAAGATTGGTAAAGTGCGGTGATCGTTTCGACAAACGATCATAATTTCTGCCAATTCGGGACATAACATTATAGACCGTTCATTTCATGGAACAGGATTTGGCAACATCCTCGAATACATACTGGGAAAGGAGCCGCGAACGTGA
Source organism: Paenibacillus sp. USDA918EY (assembly GCF_009870825.1). GTDB lineage: Bacteria > Bacillota > Bacilli > Paenibacillales > Paenibacillaceae > Paenibacillus_AQ > Paenibacillus_AQ albilobatus. The sequence continues at coordinate 124,814 of NZ_WTWY01000018.1, forward strand.
GAAAAACATTCGGCAAGGCCATATTGATGCTGCTTCTGATGAGCCTGCTTTGTCCCGAGGCCGGCCTTCAGGCCGCAAAGGTGGAGGATTCGCCAGCCTCCGATAACGCACAGGAAACAAGCGCGGCTAACCGGACGGAAAAAAATCAGGAAAAACAAGTGCTTACCCTGGGTCAGCTCATCAAAAAATATCCGGATACGTTCAAAATCCACGGCCCGCATGTCAAGCAAATCGCCCTGACTTTCGACGACGTCCCGGATCCCCGGTTTACGCCGCAGGTGCTTCGCATTTTGGCCCAAAACCACGTAAAAGCCACGTTTTTCGTCGTCGGCAGCCGGGCCAAAAAACATCCCGACCTGGTTGCACGGATCGTGCGGGAGGGGCATGTCATCGGAAATCATTCCTATAACCATCCCCAGTTCCATAAACTGACGATGTCCGAATACATCGACCAAATCGTACGGACGGAGAACATTTTGTACGGATTGACCGGCTACAAGCCGAAGCTGATACGGCCGCCTTACGGCGACATCACCGAAAACCAGCTGCGCTGGGCCAAACGGGAAGGATACAAAATCGTCAACTGGAACGTGGATTCGCTGGACTGGAAAGGCATCGGCAAGGAGAAGGTCAAAAAAAACATCATGGCTTCGGCCGGACAAGGCTCCATCATATTGCAGCATGCCGGGGGCGGAAGCACTTCCGATTTGACCGGAACGATCGAGGCTTTGCCGGAAGTCATCCGGGAACTGAAGAAAAAAGGATATTCTTTCGTTACGGTGCCGAAGCTGCTGAAGGTGCAAAAAGACAAATGACGCTTCAACCGCAAAACGGCCCCCGCGATTGCCCGCGGAGGCCGTTTTTGTCGTTGTGTATGTTGGAAAAAGCGCTATGTCAAAGTTTCGGATTCGATTAATTAATGAAATACAATTCAACGTCCTGGAACCCGAAGTTGCTTACTTCTTGCGGGCTGCCCGGCACGAAAATGTCGATGCGGTTGCCTTTGATCGCGCTGCCCGTATCTCTCGCCGTCGCGACGAACGCTTTTTTCGGAAGGCCCGGGAAGCTGTGTCCCGTGACGAGTACCTTCGTGCCGAGCGGGATAATGGACGGATCGACTGCAATCGTTCCAAGCTCGAGAGGATTGCCGAAGTAATCGACCGCTCCCCATTTGCCGTTTTCGCTTGCGGCCGAGGAATAGGCTGTCGCCTTGACTTTCAGCGTTTTATTATAGGTGAAGGATTTTCCCCAGGCTTCTATCATTTTTTGACCGGAATCCACGCTCAGCGATGCGGTGACCAGCTGCGGAGCCGGATCCGCAAATGCTTTCATCGTTTCGCCCGGAATGTTTAATTTCAAGCCTGCATAGATGTTGGTTGCCGGGATGTTCGGATTTGCGTTCATCAGTTTGTTCATGTCCACGCCGTATTCTTTTGAAAGCGTGAAGTAGGTGTCGCCTTCCTTCGCTACGTGTACCGAATCCGCATGAATCGGAACGGCTTGTACCGCCAAGGTGATGCCCAGTGCTGCTGCCAGAATCTTCACTTTCAAAAATCTCTTTTTCATAGTTCCTCCTTAAAATCCATCAATGCCTGCGAGGTTAGCTGTCGGGTTCGGATTGAGGAGACAACCCTTCGTTCGGATAACGATTCACCCCAAGTGAAAAGGACTTTCACGGTGGACTTCGGTCCCCCGCACTTTGCGTTCAAAGTTTTGGCTCATTCAATATATCACAATTTTGTAACCAGTGCGCATGAAAATGTTACCATATTGCAATCTTTGGTTCGGTAAATTCGGATATCACTGGTTTTTCGTCATAAAAAAACTTCTAAAAAGATGACATTCTTTTAAATAAAAATTACATTGAAAACAAAAAAAGCCCCGGGCAAGAATGTCTCGCCCGAAGCTTGCTGAATTCGCTGTTACAACACTTTGCTTAAAAAATCCCTCGTCCGCGCATTTTGCGGGTTGCCGAACACATCGGAAGGCGTTCCCTCTTCCATGATCCGGCCGCCGTCCATGAAGATGATCCGGTCTCCGACCTCTCTCGCAAAGCCCATCTCGTGCGTCACGATCACCATCGTCATGCCGCCTTCCGCGAGCTTTTTCATGACCTCCAGCACCTCGCCGACCATTTCGGGGTCCAGCGCCGACGTCGGCTCGTCGAACAGCATGACGTGGGGCTGCATCGCCAGCGCCCGCGCAATGGCGATACGCTGCTTTTGGCCGCCCGAAAGCTGGGAAGGATACGCATCCTTTTTGTCCTCGAGGCCGACCGTGCGCAGCAGATCAATCGCGATTTTTTCCGTTTCCGCCTGCGGCATCTTTTTTACCTTGACCGGTGCCAGCGTAATATTCTGCAGCACCGTTTTATGCGGAAACAGGTTAAACTGCTGGAACACCATGCCCATTTTTTCGCGGGTCAGGTTGATGTTGTGCCGTTTGTTCGTAATCGATTCGCCTTCGAACGTAATTTCGCCGCTCGTCGGAACCTCCAGCAGGTTAAGGCAACGGAGAAATGTGCTTTTCCCCGATCCGCTCGGGCCGATGACGACGACGACCTCCCCTTTGGCGATTTCCATGTCGACGCCTTTCAAAATCTCCAGTTTTCCGTACGATTTATGCAGATCTTTAACGGTGATCATCCGTTCTTAACCTCCTTTCGAACAAACCAAGCAGCTTGGAAAGCAAAAACGTCATGATGAAATAAATCACGGCGATGATCAGCAGCGGTTTAAGGTAATCATACGTGATGGTGTTGACGGCCCCGGCTTGATACATCAAATCGCCGACCCCGATAAAGGACACGATCGAGGATTCTTTAATGATGGTAATAAATTCGTTGCCGATCGCCGGCAGGACGCTTTTGACCGCTTGCGGAAGGACGATATGCCTCATCGTCATCCCTTTGGTCATCCCGAGCGAACGGGCGGCTTCGGCCTGCCCTTTGTCGACGCCTTGAATGCCCGCCCGAAAAATTTCCGCCAAATAAGCGGAGCTGTTGATCGTTAACGTAATCGCGCCCGACTCAATGGCTGAAAATTTGATGCCGAACGAGACGAGCCCGTAATGGATGATGAACAGCTGCACGAGCATCGGCGTTCCCCTCAAAAACTCAACCCAGATGGATCCGATGAAGCGAAGAACCCGAATCCGGGACATCCGCAGCAGCGAAACCAGCATGCCGAGTATAAAACCGCAAAAAACGCCGATGACCGCAAGCAGCAGCGTGTATTGAACTCCCGTGAAGAAATAGGAGCGATAAGTCCAAAAAATATTAAAAATGTCCATGTAACGGTCTGTTCCTCCTTATAATACTGGGACCGGAGCTTATTAAGCAGCACGGAACCCCTCATAGATTCGACAATGCCGCCGGCACCCCGGGGCAGAAAAAATAGCGGAAATGGCTTCCGCATATTTTTCCTCCGTGCCTATTTATTATGTCGCCGAATTTATTTTTGCGCGGCGAGGTCGCTTGCCTCGGATACGAATTGGTCGATTTTGTTTTCCGATTTCAGGCGGTCCAGCGTTTTGTTGATTTGATCGACAAGCTCTTTGTTGCCCTTTTTGACGCCGATGGCATAACCGTCTTCCTGATATTCCGGCACGGCTTCGGCGATCGTCAGCCCTTTGACGTTTTTAATGAAAGCTTCCGCAACCGGCTTTTCCATGATAGACGCGTCGACGCGGCCGGAGTTCAGCTGCATGATAATGTCGTTGATTTTGCCGAGGCCTGTAATCTTGGCGCCCGGGATCGACTTCGCGATGTCTTCCTGGATCGAACCGGTCTGGATGCCGAAGGATACGCCCTTAAGCGAGTCCATCGTTTTGTATTTGTCTTTGTCTGCTTCGCGGACGACGACGGCTTGCTGGGCTTTATAATAGTTGTTGGAGAAATCCACCTGTTTTCTGCGGGTTTCGTCCGGGGTCATCCCGGAAATGACGAAGTCGACGCGGCCCGTGGACAATTCGCCGAGCAGCGCTTTAAAGTCCATATCTTTGACTTCGAGTTTCGCGCCCATATCCGCAGCGATTTGCTTGGCAATCTCAATATCGAAACCGACGATCTGGTCTTTGCCGTCGACCATTTTATGAAACTCGTACGGCGGAAAATCGGCGCTTGTCCCGAGGACGATCGTTTTGCCCTCCGAAGTGCTTCCGGTTGTATCCCCCGCCTGTTCGGACGGTTTATTGCCGCAGCCTGCAAGCAGGCTTCCCGCCAGAACCAGGCACAGCGTTAAAATGCCCCATTTTTTCATGATCTATCTCCCCTTGTTCTTTGTGTATGAATGTTGTTTTTTAATCCTAGTATGGACATGATTGCTTGTCGCCATCAGCTTTCAGAAAACATGTTTTATAGTACAACAATCTGTATGTTTATGCAATGTATTTTCATGCAAATTCATTGGTTTGTAATACATTCCCATTTTCCATGCTTCAGTTTCATTTCCGTCCCACATTGGTAAATTAACCTAGACGATACATTGTGAAGCCGTCATTCGGAGCATACTACAAACCGCGGGCTCCGAGACGAAGGCTGCTAAAGAGGAATTATTGGAGGTGGTAGCGATGCTGCTGGAGGCTTTATATCACGTGCCCCGCAACAAATGGGCATATGCTTATGATCCGCAAACCATTCACCTGAGAGTACGAACGAAAAAAAACGACGTCACTTCGGTCGTTGCCATGACGGGCGACAAATACGACTGGAAGGGCACTTATTTTGAAATTACGATGGACAAGGCGGCTTCGGATGAAATGTTCGATTTTTGGGAAGCGTCCGTGAAGCCCAAATACAAGCGACTGTCCTATGCATTCCGCATTACGGCAGGCTCCGAAACGATTTACATGCTCGACAGCGGAATTTATCGCGATTGCCCTCCGCCGACGGGGGGATATTACGAGTTTTCTTACATACATGAGATCGACGTGTTCAAAGTGCCGGAATGGGCCAAGGATGCCGTTTTTTATCAGATCATGCCCGAACGCTTCGCCAACGGCGACCCGAGCAACGACCCTCCCGGAACCGAACCTTGGGGCGGCCAGCCCAAAACCGACAATTTTTTCGGCGGAGACTTGAAAGGAGTGCTGGACCATCTGGACGATTTGGCGGACCTGGGCATCAACGCGATTTATTTCACGCCGCTGTTCAAGTCCCCGTCAAACCATAAATACGATATCGTCGATTACAAGCAGGTGGACCCGCATTTCGGAGACAACGCGCTGTTAAAGCAGGTCGTCGAGGCGTGCCACGCCAAAGGGATCCGCGTTATGCTCGACGCCGTCTTCAATCACTGCAGCGAGCAGTTTCCGCAGTTCCAGGACGTGCTTAAAAACGGCGAAAAATCGAAATACAAAGACTGGTTCCATATCAACAAGTTTCCCGCCCGCGTTGAAAACGGGATCGCCACCTACGATACCTTCGGATTTTTCGGCAACATGCCGAAGTTCAACACGGCCAACCCGGAGGTCAAAGCTTACCTGCTGGGCGTGGCCGAATACTGGATCAAGGAAATCAAGCTGGACGGATGGCGCCTGGACGTGGCGAACGAGGTCGATCATCATTTCTGGCGCGACTTCAGAACCGTTGTGAAAAAAGCCAACCCCGAAGCCTACATCGTCGGGGAAGTGTGGAGCGATTCGCTTGCATGGCTTGTCGGCGACCAGTTCGATTCGGTGATGAACTACCCGTTTGCGGACAAGGTGCTGGAGTTTTTTAACGGCGGCATGGACGGAGCAACGTTTTCCGACCGGATGAGCTCGCTGTTGATGCGGTACCCCCAGCAAACGAACGAGGTGGTGTTCAACATGCTGTGCACGCATGATACGCCGCGCTTGTTGACCCGGGTCGGCGGGGACAAACGAAAAATGAAGCTTTCCGTCGTGTTTCTGTTCACGTATATGGGAACTCCGTGCATTTTCTACGGCGATGAAGTGGGCATTACCGGAGCCATCGACCCGGATTGCCGCAAATGCATGATTTGGGACCGGGAGAAGCAGGACCGCGACCTGTACGACTTTTACAAAATGATGATCAACCTGCGCAAAACCCACAAGGCGCTTCGCGAAGGCAGATTCCGCTTTCTAAAAGCCGAACCGGGGAATCCGTGCATCATTTACGAGCGCGTCGACAATCAGGATCATTTTACCGTCTGGATGAACAATACCGGGCAAAAACAGACGCTGTCGCATCCGATGGAAACGACGGATTGGAAAGATGCGTTAAGCGGCGAAAAGGTATCCCCCGTAAACGGCGTTATGAACGTTACCCTTGAGCCTTTCGGCTACCGGATTTTATACCGGAACATCGCCAAAAAATGATCGAAAAAAGCAAATGAGAGCATTGCGGAACGTCTTCTGAAAGACGCCGCATGCTCTTTTTATTTGGCGTAAAGGCTACGCTCGGCCGGTTACCCGACCGTAAATATCCATGTATGCTCTGGCTGATTCATTCCAGCTGTAATCCCCGCTGACGGCGTTTTTGACGATCGTGTTCCAGTGCTGCGGCTGGCGGTAAAAAGAAACGGCGCGCCGGATCGTATGCAGCATGTCATGGGCATTGATGTTGGCAAAGCTGAAGCCGTTGCCTTCCCCCGTAAATTCGTTGTAGGCGTGCACGGTGTCGTTCAGGCCCCCGGTTTCCCTGACGACCGGAATGCTTCCGTACCTTAGCGCAAGCAGCTGGCTGATGCCGCACGGCTCGAAATTCGACGGCATCAGGAAAATGTCGCTCGATGCGTAAATTTTCCGCGACAAGGCGTCGTTGAATGCGATTTGGGCGGACATTTTTTGCGGATGGCGGCGTTCCGCTTCCCTGAACCAATGCTCATATTTGCCGTCACCGGTGCCAAGGATCACGAACTGAACGTCATCGAACGTCAGCATTTCGTCCAGCACGCGGATGACCAGTTCCAATCCTTTGGATTCGACCAGGCGGGTCACCATGGAGATCAGCGGCGTTTCCGCCGAAACCGGAAGGCCAAGCTCCTCCTGCAGCCGGATTTTGTTTTCCTTTTTCTTGGCGAGGCTTGAACGGTACTGGACAGCGATATGCGGATCCGTCGCCGGGTTGTAGCTTTTGGTGTCGATCCCGTTGACGATGCCGCTCAGCTTCGGCCCAAGCGCAAATAACAGACCTTCCAGCCCGTAACCGAAATAAGCGGTTTGAATTTCCCTGGCGTACGTCGGACTGACGGTCGTCACATGATCCGCATAGACGATGCCGCCTTTCATGAAATTGACCTTCCCGTAATATTCAAGTCCATCGATCGTAAAATACCGGTCGTCCAGCTCAAGCAGCTCGCCCAGCACTTCATACGGGTAAATGCCTTGATACAGCAGGTTATGGATCGTAAAAACGGTCCGGATGCCGCTATAAAGCGGATCATGCCTGTAATGGGCGTCAAGCAGCACCGGAATTAACGCCGTATGCCAATCATGGCAGTGAATGACGTCCGGCTGAAAATCAATCGCCTTAAGCAGCTCCAGGACGGCCCGGTTCAAAAACGCAAACCGCTCCCCGTCATCCATATATCCGTACACGGCGTCGCGGCCGAAGTAATACTCGTTGTCGACGAAATAATACGTTATGCCGTCACGGCTTAACGTTTCGATGCCGCAATATTGGCTTCGCCAGCCGACCGGAACATAAATCTCGCTTACATGCTCCATTTCTTCCCGGAATGGCTCCGGAATGCCGCGGTACTTCGGCAGGACGACGCTGACATTTATCCCGTTTTTCGCAAGCGCCTGGGGCAACGCGCCGATGACGTCGGCCAACCCGCCGATTTTCATGAACGGGACGGCTTCTGCGGCGGCAAATAAAACGTTCATGTTTCGTTCGCTCCTTCCTCTGTCTGCAAGATCATCACGGGGGCATGATGCCCGATTTCTTTTCGGTCTGCACGCGGCGGCGTTTTAACGGCCTTTTTGAGGCGTTTTTGCCGTCTCTCCTTGGGAGGGGATGTCCTCTCGTCTCTGACGACCGCTGCCCGCTTTAAAACGATGAGGCTAAGCGGCGGCAGCGTCAG
>NZ_WTWY01000053.1 GCF_009870825.1 Paenibacillus sp. USDA918EY
TGTACTGAGTCGGTGAATTTTTTGCGGCTGCGGTTGCTGTTTTGGCGGCCAGTATTGCTCCATGGCATGAAGTAAATCTTCCCCCACAGATGTCCAATCAGAACGTATTGCTCTCATGTCTGCTTCTTCAGGAGAGTTAGATTCATTGTACTCAGTTAATGTACCTCCAATATCCAGCACAGTAGCTAAACCACCAATAAAACTTGGATCAGCAAAAAGAAAAGAAGATCTTTCCATTGCAGAATGCCTCCTTTCAAGAGTGAAAAAGACCCCAATGGTACAAGTTTCCATTGTGGGATACCTAAAAATAGTAGCATAAAAATGCTTCCAGAGCGTTTGCATTCATGTTCTGAATCATCTGCATAATACCCGCCTGGATCTTTTCCATGCCTGCGCCAGGTTGGCCGGGCAACTCTCCCCGCACGCTGTCAGGTTTGAAACCGTGGGGGGCTTTATTCGTATTTCCAAGCATCTTGGTTCCCTTCTCTCTTGTGGGGCCGGCGATATCCCCTTAATTGGTCTGCTTTTGCCTTAATACTCGTTTAGTTTTCATCCTTCCAGTCGGATAGGGTACTTTGATACCCCTTGATGAGGTGAGCGCCTCAAACATCTATAGTTATTGGCGTAAAACAGAAATAACGAGGGGTGGGGAACGAGCCGCCCCCTTGTAGTTAATTTTGATCACCGACTTATCACCTCCGGCAATAACTGTAAATAATTTTATAGTTGATTCCTATAAGATGATTGGATATAATGTACTTAATTCGTTGAATATCCATTGATTGTTTCTGATGCCTCCGCTGTTGCTGCAGTGGGGGCTCCTTCTTTTATGGCATTCGCAAAGAAATTATCAGGAAGACCGATCTTCTTTTCAAAAATAGTCAGCTCGATCACTTGCCTGCCATCAACTTCAA
>NZ_WTWY01000054.1 GCF_009870825.1 Paenibacillus sp. USDA918EY
CGTAACAAGGTAGCCGTATCGGAAGGTGCGGCTGGATCACCTCCTTTCTATGGAGAATCGTCTTCTGAGGAAGACATTCAAATATGCCGAAAGGCAAAATGATCTCACTCGTTGGTCAGTTTTGAGAGTTCAAACTCTCGCATACGATTTCCAGAACTTGCTTGGTGACAAGCGGTGCTGAGGATGGTATGATATAAGTCCGGTTTGAAAACCGGCGCTTTGATCCTTGAAAACTAGATACCGAAACGAATTTGCGTTTTAGAAATATCCTTTTAGCTGCTTGTGTCTTCATTGTAAGACCAAGTAACAAAAAGTAGCATGGTTAAGCTACTAAGAGCACACGGAGGATGCCTAGGCGCTAGGAGCCGATGAAGGACGTGGCGAACAACGATACTGCCTCGGGGAGCTGTAAGCAAGCTTTGATCCGGGGATGTCCGAATGGGGAAACCCGGCTGGTGTAATAGCCAGTCACTCACATCTGAATACATAGGGTGTGAAGAGGCATACCAGGGGAACTGAAACATCTAAGTACCCTGAGGAAGAGAAAACAAAAGTGATTCCGTTAGTAGCGGCGAGCGAATGCGGATTAGCCTAAACCGGTCAGCTTGCTGGCCGGGGTTGTGGGACGTCTCACATGGAGTTACAAAGGAACTGGTTAGGCGAAGAGGTCTGGAAAGGCCCGGCATAGAAGGTAAAAGCCCTGTAGCCGAAAGTCAGTTCCCTCCGAGACGGATCCCGAGTAGTGCGGGGCACGTGAAACCCCGTATGAATCTGCCAGGACCATCTGGTAAGGCTAAATACTCCCTAGCGACCGATAGTGAAACAGTACCGTGAGGGAAAGGTGAAAAGCACCCCGGAAGGGGAGTGAAATAGAACCTGAAACCGTGTGCTTACAAGAAGTCAGAGCCC
>NZ_WTWY01000019.1 GCF_009870825.1 Paenibacillus sp. USDA918EY
GCCCAACAAGTTGCCTAATGATTATAACCTGTCTAACTTTATGGGGTCACTTCAAACGACCTGTGGTTTTTAGTAACATGTTTTTATAAATTCCACAGGAAATGACCTGTGGTTTTTAACCCACTACTTTAATTAGAGATTCTAATCAAAGGATTTAAGTCGTTATTTCTGAAATTAGACAGACTTCTCCCATGATTAGCAAACACGAAAAAAACGGCAGTTGAGTACCCTACACCTTTAGATAAAGAATTCAATGATCTTTTTTTCATTATGGTACCCCTCCTTAGTCTTACTCAAGGAAAACTATAACACTATATTCAAATGTTTTCAATCTTTACATCCATCCGAATCCAATAAAAACGATATTGGGTTGGTTAGAAGGCTCCTTCTTTCTTACAAAGTTTTGGTTCTATTCATTCCGGTTGAGCTCCGCAAACTTCTCGACATATCTCGGGTATTTTTCTTCCCAAACGGCTTTCCGCTGCGATACTGTCCTTCCGTCCAGAAGCGCCTCGATTACATCCAGACATACATCCCATCCGGCAATGTCCTTAGGCGTATGATCGGTGATTTCGACGACGGTTTCGATCAAAACGAGGCGGCAGCCTTCCGGCTCCGGGTACAGCTCAAACCGGACGCGGTTTTCAGCCCACGTATATTCCAGCACGGATAACGGCTTCAGTTCCAGAATTTCGAAATATTCATAAGTACCGTTCTGCATGTCGAAAGAGATGGTCCCGCCCTCGCGCAAATCTTCCACGCGCAGCTCGGAAAACCATTGTTTCAGCTTGTCGTTGTCCGTCAGCGCCGTCCAGACTTTCTCCACCGGATGCTTCAAATGGCGTACGAACCGCACCCGGGTTTCCTCCCCGTCCTGCTCAACTACGGCCAATTGGTTCATGGCTTATCCTCCTTTTTAGTAACCCGTTTTTTAAAAATATAACCCTGTATCCCGCCGCTAAGACATGGACATGATTTTTCTTCATCCAAAAAAACGTTCCAAATCATCCAACTTGCCGTTCCAGAACCTCCGATAAGGCTCAAACCAATCATGAATCTGCTTCAAAGGCTTTGCATTCAAGCAGTACAAACGCTTCCGAGCAGCGTTCCGAACGATGACGAGCCCGGCTTCCCGAAGAAATTGCAAATGTTTGGACACTCCCGGCTGGATCAGGGACGACAACTCAACCAGTTCGCCAACAGATCGGTCCCGAACCCTTATGCAGTCAAGGATCGCCCTCCGGTTCTATTCATGTACAATCTGATTGGCGGTCCATATTTTAATCCGTCAAAGGTTCGCCCATCTTCTCCCGCAGCACCGCTTTTTTGGCTACCATCTCAAACGTGTCGTGTCCGCAACCGGCACATCCTTCGTTTTTAAGCTGCTCAATGGTTGCAATTTCCCCCGTGATCCCGACAAATACCTCTCTGGAACAGCTCTTGCAGCGGTAAGTGCGCAGCGTTTGATTCACTTCCCCGGTGTAAAGGGCATCGGCAAAGGTACCCGGATATTCCGGCTTCGTTTGATCCGTAGTCCGCAAAATAAACATCTGGCTCCGGTTGGCGATCATTTCAGCGCCTTCGTAGGCATTAAATCTCGGAAAATTAGCGGCTACCGTCAGCCCCATCCGGGTGAACTCCCGCTGCATGGCCAACATAAACGACGGAGCCTTATGGGCAAAAGAAAGAAAAATCGGAAGCCCTTTTTCCCTCTTCAACGCTTGGATCCCGCGCGATACGAACAGGCTCATTCCCTGCAGCGTATAGGGCGGATCCGTAAAGAAACTATCAAAACGGCCGTGCAGGTACTCCGGCAGTCCCTCCCTTAAATCCAATCTGCGGCATGTTATCGGCAGCCCCCTTTCTTTGGCGATCGTCTCGATGTATCCCAAAAATCGCTCGTCAATGTCCAGCACTTGCACTTTTGTGACGTTATGACCGCCGGACGGAAATAATTTTTGCAGCAGCAGACCGATCGACACGCTCACCAGGTCATCATCGCCAACGCATAAAATCTTTTTTCCGATTAACGCATGCTGCTTCAAGCAGAGGATCGCCCGGTTCAGGCTGGTTTCCGGGGTGCATTTGGATTGATCGATTTGAACGTTGACGGACGGCCGCAGCGAAAAAAGTTCCCTCAGTATGGCCATTACATCTTGAAGTTTCTCATTCCATTTCGTTTCTTGAAGCAATTCGCGAAAAAGCGTGCGATCTAACCCCGCATACCCGTATATGTTTTCCATCCATGCCGCTCCGTCAGGCGTACAGCGAACGCCTCGGTCCTGCTTGAGCGCTCCGGCTTTCATCAACTCCCGTTTGATTGCTGCTGCGATCGGTGTCGGCAGCAGCGTTTTACGAGCCAATTCTTTGGTGGAAATGCCCGGATTCAGATAACACTCGACCAGAAGCTGTTCAATCGCCTGTTTCCCTTCCTGCAGCCGGATATGTTGACTTGCTTGTTCAATGTATGATTTCACCCAATCCCTCCTTCATGTTTATCTTTGCTACGATTCTTTCTGACGATTGCACGAAGCTATCCGCCGACACACCTTCACTCCTTAACTCGAAATAGAAAAAGGGCAGGGATGAACATACGTCATCCCTGCCCTTTTTGCTCCCCGCCTAAAACGAACGCCACATAAAAAACAAAAAAACCGAGCTGAACTCAGCACGGATGTGGGTGCATTATCAATAGGCAGCCTCTAAAGCTTTGATTGAATCCGTTGTTCTTAACTAATTCCGAAGCTGTCACATAACCGCAAAGAGCAAACCATGAGAAATTCATCCATGGGTCTTTGGGACTTTCTGAGAAGCTTCAAATATGGAATTTAATTAGTTAAGAACGGCTCCGGACATCAAAATTTCCCCTTAGTAAAAAATTTCCTTTATACTACCACACCAGATGACCATAGTCAACCAAGCCATGTTCCTTTTTTAAATCGTCTTTGGCAAAAAAGCTCCCGCAAGCAGCCTTAGCTGCCTGCGGGAGCTTTTGTTTTAATCCTACTACGGATTCAATCCGCTTAAAAGTAGCCTCTTCCTGCTTACAGCACTTTCTGCAGGAAGCTGATCGTACGTTCGTTTTTCGGACTGCCGAACACTTCTTCAGGCGTGCCGTCCTCGATGATATACCCTCCGTCCATAAAGATGACGCGATCCGCCACCTCTCGGGCAAAGCCCATCTCGTGCGTGACGATCATCATCGTCATCCCTTCGCGCGCCAGATCCTTCATGACGCCGAGCACCTCGCCGACCATTTCGGGGTCAAGCGCCGACGTCGGTTCGTCGAACAGCATCACGTCGGGGTTCATCGCCAGCGCGCGGGCGATCGCCACCCGCTGCTTTTGCCCGCCCGACAATTGGCTCGGGAAAGCGTCCGCCTTGTCGGCGAGTCCGACCCGCGTAAGCAGCTTCATCGCCGTGTCCCGGGCTTCCTTCGCATTCATTTTTCCAAGCTCCATCGGAGCGAACATAATGTTTTTCAGCACGCTGAAATGCGGAAACAGGTTGAAATGCTGGAATACCATGCCGATATTTTCGCGTGCCTTGTTAATGTCCGTTTTCGGATCGTTCAGGTCTCGGTCATCAACGATAACCCGGCCTTCCGTAATGTCCTCGAGCCGGTTAATGCAGCGCAGAAACGTGCTTTTCCCCGAACCGGAAGGACCGATAACGCAGACGACCTCACCCTGCTTGACCTGCATGTCGATGCCCTTCAGCACCTGATTGGCGCCATAACTTTTCTTCAATCCTTCAACCCGGATTTTACCCACGGCGCACCCTCCCTTCGAGATAGCTGGAAAGCTTCGTTAAAATGATGATGACAATCAAGTACATAATGGCAACTTCCGCCCAAATGGTAAAGGACTCGTACGTTCTGGCGATAATGATTTTACCGGACTGCGTCAACTCGACCAGACCGATCGCAGACAGGATCGACGTGTCTTTCAGCGTAATGACAAGCTGGTTGATAAACGCCGGAACCATGATGCGGACCGCCTGCGGGATAATGATCTTGATCATCGCTTTGCGATACGGCAAACCGAGTGAACGCGCCGCTTCCATTTGCCCCCGGTCGATCGATTGGATGCCGCCGCGAATAATTTCCGTCACATACGCGCCGGCATTCAGGCTCAGCGTCAGAATCGCCGCCAGGAACAACGGCATCGTAAAGCCGAATGCCTGAGGAATGCCGAAGTAAATAAACATTGCGAGAACAATGAGCGGAATGCCGCGGAACAGATCGACGAACACCGTCGCCACCCCGCGCAGGAACCGGTTATGTCCCACTTTCATAAATCCGAAAATAAGGCCCAAAATAAAGGCGAAAAAGAGCGACACGATCGTGTACATAAGCGTCTTGCCAAGACCGCCCAAAAGCGGCGGCAGAGACTGCATAATCAGTTCAAAGCGGCTCTGGTTCGCCGGTCCGGCGGCAGCTTCTCCAAGATACTTTTCTTTAATGCGGTCATATTCGCCGCTTGCCTTAAGATTGGCCAGGCCGGTATTGAATTTTTCCAGAAGCTCTTTGTTTTTGCCTTTGCCGACGGCAAATCCGTAGGAGGCGCCCGCTTCCTTCGGGGTCACGAATTTAAGGTCCTTGCTTTGATTCGCAACATATCTCAGCACGGGATAATCTTCAAAGCAGGCCACGGAGTTTCCGGCTTTCACGTCTTCGTACATCTGGGAGGAATCATCGAACGGCACGATCGTGAATCCGTATTTCGGAGCTATGGATTGTGCGAAGGTATAACCTTCCGTACCGGTTTTGACTGCAACTTTTTTTCCTTTTAAATCGTCGTAGCTTTTGACCGTGTCATTTTTTATGCCGACGGCCATAACCACGCCGGATTCAAAATAAGGTTCGGAAAAGTCGAATTTGTGCTTTCTTTCGTCGGTAATGCTCATGCCCGCGATGACGCCGTCCACTTGGTTCGACTCCAAAGCCTGCACGGCTGCGTTAAAACCAAGGGGCTTGATTTGATACTTGAAATTTTGGTCTTTGGCGATGGCATCCATCAGATCCATGTCGATCCCGACGTATTTGCCGTTAACGTCCTGAAATTCAAAAGGCGCAAACGTAATGTCGGTGCCGATTACATAGGTTTTGCCGGAATTCGGCTCCGCCGCGGCGCCTCCCGCCGGACCGGTCAAACCGGTCACCATGAGGAGCAGCAACGTAATGTAAAAAAATGAGAGCTTAATAGATTTCATGTGTCCTCCTCTTCTCGGTCAACGCCGATACTTTTTCCCCTTCATTTTTTCTCTTTTACGGCGATACTCTATCACCCAGACTACTATTTTACCAAAAAAACTAGGTTGCCTAAAAGTACAATTTTAATTAGTTAAATTTTTCAAGTGAAAATAACTCGCGGGCAGCCTTATAGGTTAATATACATTTACCCAGCAGACCCATATTTGCATAAAAAAAAAGAACAACCTTCATGTATGAACCGTATCCTATCGAGTAGACACTTTAAAAAGTCACTCGATAGGGTACGGTTTAGTAAAGGTTGTCCTTACTCTAAAAAGCTGCCTCATTTCTAATACGGCAGCACGGGGCCCGCTCTTCCGTCTTCTTCCCCATCACCTTGTTCTGCGGAGAGCGATTGATTACGTTCATCGATAATTAAAAAGTGATGGCCGCTCCCGGATGCAAGGAAAGCATGCCCCGATGCCCTTCCCGTTCGAGATCACATATAACCTGGTCGGTTTCCGGTTTAGGCGCGTGAACCAGTACTGTATGCCTGCTGGGAATTTCATTCAGCATGAGGCGGACGTCATTCAGCCCCTGATGGATTTTGTAGCCCATCTGAACCACCTCGCAGAACGACTCCCCGGCTTCGCCTTTCAGCAGCCGCCGGGCAAACGTTCCTTCGCTTGCATGTCCCGTAATGATAACGGCATGTAACGGAGAGGATGAAAGCATCTCCGCATACCAACGGGCGCGCTGCGACTCCATCATGCCATCGGTCGTAAAAATGATCAGCGGGTCACTGACTTGAAGCAAGCTGATCCGTTCTTCCTGGTTTTCAGGAATATGGAGACGGGAAGAACGCAAAGCTAGTTCGATCTCATGACAAGCTTCCGGACGAAGCCAGTCTTCCCAATCGGCCATTTGTCGCAAACCTTCAACGATTTCCCGTTCGACAACGATCCGTCGTTCCGGGAACTGTCTCATTGCCCAGATCAGCAAATCCTGCCCCCGCCCGAAAGCAGGAACCGGCAATAGCGCATGACCCCCTCGCTCCAGAACCCCAAGAATGTACCGGCTAAGCGTGTTCAACTTTTCATCCTGCGATTCCTCATTCATCCCATAGGCATTATCAATGATCGACAGGGTCATTTTGGGCGGGAACGGATGGCAGTCGGACGCGGAATCGTGAGAAATGGACTCTCCGGGCGGATCGACGGTAAGCAGCTCGGACTCGCGGCTGAAGTCCCCCGAATAAAACAGATGATGGTCCTCCATATGAATCCGCAGCCAGACGGAACCGAGCATATGGCCGCTTCGCCCCCACTGAAACTGCAACCCTTCCTTTATTTCAAACCATTCGCTCCTCTCGATTTCATCCTCCAGAATACGAAAGCGCATGGCGGAAATATGCGTTTCGTCATAAGGAAGTTCGCCCTTTCGACCCGTTACGTATTTACGCCAATTGGCAAAATAAAGCTCCAGCTGCTTGACGGTCGGCCTTGTTGACCAAATTTCGCCACGATAACCAAGCTTGTATAACAAAGGCAAAGCCATGGAATGATCCTCATGCGCATGCGAGAGAAATACGGCCGTCAACCCTGGGATCAGGTTTTCATCAAGCAAAGGGTACTGCCCGGCCCCTTCCTTTTTAACGCCGCAATCGAGCATGATCCGATGCTGATTTCCCGTCAGTACGTAACAAGAGCGGCCATGCTCGCCGGCGCCGCCCCACACTTTCAGTTCCATCATGGAGCGGCCCACTTTCTTTTGGAGCCCGCGGCTTCCAGCAGGACGAGGAGCAAAGTGGTCAGCCCCACCGAGATGACGGCCATCGCCATCCCGAGCGATACTTGTCCCTGCTCGAATTGGGCATAGATGTACGTCGCTGACGTCTGCATGGACGGCGGTAAAATGAGCAGTGAACCGACCAACTCCCGCGATGCGATCGTAAAAGTCATCATCCATCCGGCCAGCATTCCCGGAACGATCAGCGGCAGCAGCACCCTGCGGAACACGTAAACCGGTTTTGCGCCAAACACTTGACCGGCCTGGAACAGTTTGGGGTCGATCTGGGTAAAGGCGCTTTTAACGTACTGCACCGTGTACGGTACAAATAATACGACATACGTGAGAATGACCATGCCGTAGGTGTTATAAAGCGGAACCGGCATCCATGGGGAGTTCCACAACAAAATTAAACCCACGACGAACACGATCCCCGGCACCGTGTTCGGAAGCAGGCTGAGCAGATCGATCGTACGCTGCCCCCGGGTTTTGGACCTGCCGATCGCAACGGCGAACCAGGTGCCCAGAATCAAAGCGATGGTCGACGCCGCCAAAGAGAGCCACAGGCTGTTCATCAGCGCCTTCATGCTGGGGGAATTCCAGCGGAGCAGCTCTTTATAAAAATCGAGCGTAAAGTTGTTCCAAGCCAGCCCGATCCCCCGCAGCTTCATCGTGGAAGCCGCCACGACGGAGAAATAAGGGATGCCAATCGAAACGACCAGAAGAAGAACCACGTAGATTCCCGCCACCCATTGCAGCCAGCCGGTGCCGCGCATGGAGGAACGGCGAACGCCTTTTCCTCCGACCAGACCGAAAGTGTATTTTCGGTTCACGACGGACTGGACGTACCAGACCAGCAGGCAGCTCGCCAGAAGCACGGACGACAGTGAAGTGGCCTTGCCGAAATCGATCGGCCAGCTGGAAATATACTTATGAATCTCGGATGTCATCACTTCATATCCGATACGTTTCCCAAACGTAACCGGCGTACCGAATTCCGCGATCGTTTTGACAAAGATAAGCATCGCTCCCATGCCAAAGGCGGACAGCAGCAGAGGGGCAATCACCCGGCGAAAGCGGTACGTGAACGGCGCGCCCATGACGGCGGCCGCTTCCTCCATATTTCCTCCGATTCTCTCCAATGCCCCGCGCAGCAGCAAATAGAGGAACGGATAGAGATGCAGACTCATGATCGCAACCATGCCGCCAAAGGAGAAAAACGCCCCGCCAAGCCCGGAAAGGCCCGGAGCCAGCTGCTCCAGGTACCCGTTTTTTTGCATGAACAAAATCCATCCCATCGAGCCGATGTAAGGCGGCGTCATGAAGGGAATCAGGAACACGATCTCCAGCCAGCGCCACCGGCCGAACCGTGTATTCACCATTACCCACGCTAGCGGCAGGGCGATCACCGTCGTACCGAGAATGACGCATACCCCAAGCCAGATGGAAGACAAAAGCACGACCATCATATCGGAATCCGCCAAAGCACGGAATGGGGCTGACCACCGCAGCTCCCCATCCCGGTATACGCTTTGAATGAAAATATCGGCCAAAGGCAAGGCGATGAGTAAGATCAGGACCAGGAATGCAAATACCGTTGACCAGATTTTGATTTGACGTTGAAGCAAAGTATGGTTCATGTTATTTCAACAGCTTCGTGAATTTGTCGGTTACTTCGCTGCCGTGCTCGCCCATCCAGGTCCAGTCCGTCTTCAGCAGCGGAATGTCGCCCAGATTGGCGCGGTTCTCGGCTTTGACGTCCGTGCGGCCCGGTAGCAGCGCAGCATCGGAGACCAGCTTCTGGGCCGAGTCGGAGAGCAGATAGTCAATAAATGCTTTCGCGTTCTCTTCGTGTTTGGTGGATTTCAGGATCGCCGCAGGCCGCGGGCTGATTACGGTGCCCTCCTGCGGATAGACGATATCGATCGGCTCGCCTTTGGCCTTGGCTTTATAAGTCATGTAATCGACCGCGCCCGCAACCATGCTTTTGGCGCCGGTAATGACGGGATCCAGCGCTTCTTGGTTGGCGCCGGCCATGGCAACGCCGTTGGCCTTGTAGCTCTCGAACAGCGACCATCCTCCATCGCCTTTGTCGCTGAGATAGCCTGTGATGAAATCAAGGGCCGAGCCGGACAGCGACGGATCCGGGATATTAATTTGATCCTTGTATTCCGGTTTGGCCAAGTCGCTCCACGATGTCGGCGGCGTCGTGACCAGCTTGGTGTTATAGGCGATGCCAAGCGCCGATGCGCTGGTGCTGAAGTAGTTGCCTTCCGGGTCGGACCAATCCTTGTTCAGCTTGTCGGCGTTTTTCGCTTCCGGATAAGCGAGCGTCAATCCTTCTTTTTTCAGGCCTTGGGCGGATGGCAGCGAGGCAAGAATAACCACATCGGCTACCGGATTGGATTTTTCAGCCTCCAAGCGGGCCAGAATTTTCCCAGTCGTCCCTTGGAACGTCTCGACCTTGATACCGGATTGGGATTCGAACTCCTTGATAAGATTGTTTGCCAATCCCTCAGGGCCCGCCGTATATACCGTAAGCGTCTTATCCGCCGTCTCGGCCGGTTTGCCCTCTCCCGCAGCCGCGGCCGTATCTTCGGCGGCTTTGTTGCTTCCGCAGCCTGCAAGTGCGGCCCCAAGCGTCAGTGCCAGAATCAGAGCGCTTCCTTTCTTCCATTTATTCCGTGTCATGTTAAACATCGTCGTTTCCCCCTTGATTTGATTTTGAATTCTGAAATTTTTAATTCTCATTCAACCGCTGAATGCATTGAGGCGGCAGGTAAATCGTAACTTCCGTCCCCTCGCTCATCCGCCTTGGATAGTAGGCGAGCCAAGGCTCGGCAGCCTCG
The DNA here is from genome assembly GCF_009870825.1 of Paenibacillus sp. USDA918EY. GTDB lineage: Bacteria > Bacillota > Bacilli > Paenibacillales > Paenibacillaceae > Paenibacillus_AQ > Paenibacillus_AQ albilobatus. Next base: position 9,832 of record NZ_WTWY01000019.1, read on the forward strand.
TCCGACTTCAGCCTGACCTCATACCGGTCGCCGACATAGCTCACCTGCGCGACAACCGCTGTAAAGGATAAAGTCTCTTGCCCGCCCGGCTCGAACCGGATCTGTTCCGGCCTAAACATGGAGCGTCCATCGGCCAGCCAGTTGGACTTTCCGATAAACCGCGCGACAAACGGGTGTTGCGGCTGATTGTAAATTTCTTCAGGCGCCCCTTTTTGCAGCACCTTCCCCCCATGCATCACAATGACCTCGTCCGACATCGACATCGCTTCGACCTGATCATGCGTTACATATAGGGCGGTTAACCCCATTTCACGAACCAGGTACATCATTTCCAGGCGCATCTCGTCACGGAGTACCGCATCGAGCGCGCTTAGCGGCTCGTCGAAAAGTACCAGCCGCGGACGCGTCACGACCGCTCTGGCAAATGCGACCCGCTGCTGCTGGCCCCCAGACAGCTGATGCGGATACCGCAGCTCCATGCCGGTCAGCTTCACCTTGTCCAAAGCCTCCATAACTTTGTCCCGAATCCCTTCCTTGCGTCCGGTAGCCCGGAGCCCGAAGGCCACGTTTTCGAAGACGGTCATATGAGGCCAAAGCGCAAAATCCTGAAACACCATGCCAAAACCGCGTCGTTCAGGCGGTACGGCTTTCGATTCGCTAGACAAGATGTCTTCCCCGACGCTGATGCTCCCCGTGTCCGGCCGCTCCAGACCTGCGACTAAACGCAGCAGGGTGGTCTTCCCGCATCCCGAAGGTCCTAGCAGCGTCGTGAACTTTCCATGGCGGATCATGAGGTCGGTTGGATGCAGTGCGACATTTCCGCCAAAGCTTTTGCCGACGCCGCGTATCTTCAAATCCATCTGTTGATTCCCTTCCTTGCTTTAGCATTGGGTACGTTTGTTGATTCCTTCGTTCCTGCATCAGGATTTTGCAAAATTCGATTCCGGCCGCTCCCTGGTCCAATATATAGGCGAACCGATCCGTTTCGCTCAATATATTGCCGATGGAAAGCCGCTCTTGGATTTTCGCAATATCCTCACATAACCAGTCTACCTGCGGGAATGAAAGCCAGTATTACCGGAATGTAAAATGACAATTAATTCTTTCAATGAACTCCGTTAACATTCATAGATTTAATCTATAGATAGGGGATAAGCTTATAAGAGGGTAGGGATATCGAAGATGATGAATCTCAATTTGTTGAAACTGCAGATTGTCGAGCTGCTGGAGAAGCACCATAAAATTACCACGGTTGCCGACCTCCTGGGCCTCAAGCAGCCGACGGTCACCTTTCATATGAAAAATCTCGAACGCGAATTCGGGGTGAAATTGTTCGATGCCCGCATGGGGAGAATTATTTTGACGGACGCCGGTTACGCCCTGCTTCATTACGCCTCCAAAATCAATGCGCTCGCGTCGGAAGCGCAGCGGGTCGTCAATGATTTTGATACGCTCAAGCAGGGCACGTTATCCATTGGGGCAAGCTACGTGCCTGCGACGTATATTTTACCGGCGATTCTCGATTCTTTTACCAAGTCGTTTCCGGGAATCCGCGTGACGTTGTCCGTCAAAACCGCTCCGTCCATCATGCAGATGCTGCACGCCCACCAGATTGATATCGGCGTCCTATCCACCGACCCTTTTCACAAATCGCCGCTGAAGGCGCAGGCGCTCTGTAAGGACGAGCTGGTACTGATCTGCTCTCCTTCCCATCCGTTCGCGGACGCCGCGGAGTGGACGCCGGAGCTGATTGCCGCTTCGTCTTTCGTGCTGCACGGCAAGGCATCCAACACCCGAAGCATCACCGATCAATGGCTGGACCGGCAGGGCATCCGCCCCTTCTCCAGTCTGGAGCTCGACTCCTTGGAGGCGATCAAGCAGGCCGTCATGCTTGGCGAGCATATCTCCTTCGTCTCGCGTATGGCGGTTCAATCCGAAGCGGCCGGAGGCCTGCTCCGGATGTGGCCGATTCCGGATCTTCCGGTCGAACGACAAGTTTACGTCATGACCAATAAGGACCGTTATTTGTCGGTGACGAGCAGCCGTTTCATCGAGCTGTTGGAACAGTGGCGGCAATCTTCCCAAGAGCCGATCTTGGGAGGCCAAGATTAAATGTTTCTATTTTTTACCTGAATGCTTCATTTCCTTGATGAAGGTTTGACAATGCCCCTTTACAGTAGGTTACGAACCATACATCCAATCAAGGGAGATGAAATGATGAAACGTAAGGCCAAAACAACGAAATCCATCGTCATAGCCGCTTTGAGCGCGGTAATCATGCTGACCGGCTGGCAGCCTGCCGGCAAAGCCGAAGCCGCAGCCAACGCGGTGCCGTCCTATGAAGTCAAATTTTTGTTGAACGCCGATCGGGTGCTGAATCAAGATCAAACGCTGCAGGATCAGGTGAAGGAGGCTTTTCGAATCGAGGAGCCTGCCGCAAGGATGCTGGTGGAGTATTTTGATTCGGAGTCCCTTGACCTGAACGATTCGGGATGGAATGTGCGCTTCCGCAAAAAAGAGGATAAGAAAAAGTACGAGATGACCTACAAAAAACGGTATGCCATCGTCAACGGCGACATCAACGCCGCTTTGGATCAGGCAAACCGCGACGGCTTCAGCGCGGCGGACACGAATTACGATGCGGAGATCGACTGGGGTTACGGCAAGCAAACGCTTAGCTTTTCAAATGATAAAGAGGTTTCAGCTTCCAAAGGGTTGATGCTGCCAAGCGAAAAAGACGCGCTTGAAATCCTCGTAAACAACATCCCGGGCAAGCTCGATAAGACAAACGGGTCTGGATGGGGTACGGCTGTGTTAAAAAAATCTTACGCGCATGGCCCGGTTTCGGTCAGCAAATACTCGGGAACGTTTGACGGCTTGAAAACGGATATCGAGCTTTGGCCGATCGCCAGCGCGGACGGTAACGGTACGGAAAACATCATTGAAATCTCCTTCAAGACCGATGATTACACGACGGCTGCATCCAGCCGGACCAAGCTGCTACATCTGCTGGAAGGCAAAGGCTGGCTTGTGCCTGCCGACTCGCTTAAGACGAATCTGGTACTCGAGCGTTATTAAAAAATGTAAAAATAACCCGCAGCATGGACTTCAACGTCCAGTCTGCGGGTTATTGTTTGTCAAATTGGCGGCAATCAAGTATTGAACGGCACCTTGCGGGTATTGGCTGGCTGCTGCACCAAAAGCGACTTAGAAAAAGGCTGTGCGGTAACTTCACATATCATCATAAGCTGGCGTGTGGACCCCGCCGGGGCTCAGTACATTAAGTCCTATCCCCGTGCCTTTCAAATCCATTATCCAGCTTCCCGCCATCTGACGGAGAGCCGTCTTGCTAGCTCCGTAGACACTAAATCCTGCGTCGCCAATAGTACCCGCCGTCGAGCCGGTTATGGTGATGGTTCCCGTCATATTTGGAAACAACGGCAAACCTGAACGCCGCTAACCCGGTCACCGATCAATTTTACTGCCGCGTTATATGACTTCCCCATTCGGCCTTCGGCTGCAACCAGCTGACGCTTCGATCCACAATGAAATCTTCCAGTGTTTTTTCGTAATTCTTGCGGTATGGTTTAATAAATTCTTCCGCAAGCCAGCTATCTCTCGTGCCTTGCCATGTTTCATAAATGATCAAGTCATCCGGCTGATCCAGATCATCCGAAACAATGGCGCTAATGAATGCCTTCTCGGATGACATCTCCTCAATAAGGGAATACAGCTCCTTGCGGAATTCTTCTTTTTTCCCTGGTTTAGCTTTGAATCGAATATTCAGTTGAACTTGTTGATTGGACATGTCGACTCCTCCTGTAAGCTTCATATTTTGCAGTGATTCCGTTACGGCATTTATCATAACGCTAGATGAAGAATACGACATTGAGACTCCCACCACTAAAGTGGCGAGCTGACACCTTCGGTATCCGTGGGATTCTTGGGTGGTAGTCGGAAGTGCATTTCTGCGATCCGTAGTTCCCCCAAGTTCGGGGCTGTCTCATCAGCCCGTCCTAAGACAGTGCCTATAGCATCTTAGGCTGGCAGACTGTTACCATTTGCCACAGGTTGGGTTCCCATCTACAACGATAGGGAAAGCAACTGTATTTTCGGATAGGGTATAGTTTTGGTTGTTAACGAAATATACCGGTTTTTTAAGGATGGGACGAACACCAAGTTTTTTGATTTTATGGAAAATATTTTTGGCATCACGAATGGCTTGATTGCAAACCGCAGAAGGAAGTATGGTTTCCACGTCTTTGGTAGTCGTCTTCGGAAACACCCCTAATTGTTCAGCCGTTTCGGTTAGATGGTTTACGACCCGAATATACTCTTTCCCTAATGTACGAAGAACATCTGGATGATCAGGGAAGAGGCGAATCTTAACAGTTAAGGCTTGCATAGGTTCACCCCCTCTTCTTCTGTTCTTCCACATAACGTTTTACGGTTTCACTTGAAACGTTTCCTGCTGTGCTAACGAAGAAAGAACGTGTCCACAGACTGGGCAAATGAGCAAGATGCTTGAAATCCTGCCTTAATATTCGAGAGGTCGCTCCTTTCACTTTTGCCATGATGTCTGAAGGAGAATCCGTGGGAAGGCAGTTCAGGAACAAATGAACATGATCAGGCATCACTTCCATCGCCACGATTAGCCAATTATTTTCTTGGCAAATTTCAGTTATTAGTTCCTTGAATCGCACTTCAACCTGGTTCACCAGTACTTTTCTTCTATAACGGGGGCAAAAAACAAAATGATAGTTGATGAGCGACACCGTGGGCGAAGGTGTGCGGCGAAAATCATAACAGCCGCTAGACTTGTTGCATTTTGAAGGAATCTATCATATATTGTCGAATGGATTTATTCAAAATCGAACCATTCAGAATGGAAGAGGAGCGGACCTAGTGCTCAAGAGGATCGTCGTTATTTGTATGATAAGCTTGATTGTTTTTTCTTTTATCCCTTTATCACTCCTCATAGAGCGTGGTCATCAACGATCCGACGGGTTACAGGTTCGGGCCGGCGTCATGGATCTATCCGCTTGGGATTTCAAACAAAACAAAAGAATCAAGCTGGACGGAGAATGGGAGTTTTATTGGAATCAGCTCCTTACCCCGGAAGACTTTAAAGCAGCAAAGCCTGTACCCTCGACTTATATGCAGGTGCCCTCCCGCTGGAACGGGAAAGCAATAAACGGCAACCGCCTACCTGCGCACGGTTCGGCCACTTATCGCATGGTGCTGAGAAACGTACCGATCCACGGTATTTTTGCCCTGAAAAAGACGAATATACGCTTTTCGAGCTCCGTCTATGTCGCCGGACGTAAGCTCTTTGAGGATGGACAGCCTTCCACGAACGCTGCGGCTTACCGGCCGGGAAACGTTCCGCAAACCGGACTCTTCGCCTCGGATCAAAACGATATTGAAATTATCGTGCAGGTAGCCAATTATGATTATATTAACGCGGGCATTCCGATCTCCATCTATTTCGGGGATCAGGCGACCATGATCGACGACCAACAAAAGAGTATGGCCCGAGAATTCAGCATCCTCGCCATTCTCTCCATCCTGTCTTTTATCTATTTTATCTGCTTTGCCGCGACGATTATCTACAACATGAGGGACTATACCCTTCTGCTTTCGGGGATAATCTGTTTGCTCTTTTCGCTTTACCACGGTTTGATCGGGGAACGGCCGCTGCTTTATTTTTTGTCCGGAATTCCCTTCGAAGTGCTGTATAAGATTAAGGACATGAGCTCGATTGCCGCCTTTATTGTCGTAGCCCTCTTTTTCTACCAGGTACATAAAAATATGATTTCCTTCAAGCTGACACTGGCTGTAACCGTTGTGCTGGGAAGCTTTCTGGTGATGGTGCCGTTTCTATCGATCCATGTCTACACCCGGATCCACTCTTATATCATCGTTTTTTATGAATTGATGCTCGTGTGGCTGCTGTTGAAAGCTGCCATTCTTTATGTCCGAAGCCCCGATACCAGCCGTTTCAAATCGCTGCTTCTGTTCATGTCAATTCTGACGATTAACCTGTACTCGCTCGACACGATTCTGTTCGCCTTGTCGATCAAGGAGAACTTGTCGCTCGGACAGTTATACATTATCGTATTTAACATTATTATGATTTTTCTGATCGTCCTTCGTTTCTTCGAAGCCTATCACACCATTGATGCGATGAAAGACCGGCTGCTCCAGCTGGATAAAATGAAAGACGACTTTCTCTCCAACACGTCGCATGAATTAAAAACGCCTTTAAATGCGATCGTGAATATTACGGATTCCTTACTGAAGGGCGTCGAAGGGCCTGTGAACGAGAAGCAGGCGCAAAACCTGGCTATTGTGACAGGCAGCGGAAGAAGATTGACTCATCTTGTCAACGAATTGCTCGATTACTCCAAAATGAAATATGGAGATATTACGCTTGTTATGAGCAGCGTAGATCTGAAGGCGTCCGTGGATTCGGTGATCCGGGTTCATCAGTATTTGCTGGGGGTAAACAAATTTCCCTTGTAAATCACATTCCTGCAGGAGTTCCTTCGGTGTATGCGGACAGCAACCGGTTGATACAAATCCTGCATAATCTGATCGGCAATGCGGTTAAATATTCCGATCAAGGCGTCGTGGAAGTAAGCGCCGCGGTGCTGGGCCAGCGGGTAGAGGTTCATGTCAGGGATACCGGGATCGGCATCCCGGCTCATCTCCAGGACCGGATATTCGATGCCTATGAGCAAGCTGCCGCAGCTTCTGATACCAATCCAGACGGAGGAACCGGGCTTGGACTCAGCATTACCAAGAAACTGGTAGAACTTCACGGAGGAGAAATCGTTGTGAGTTCCAGCCCGGGGGTGGGGTCCAGGTTCAGCTTTACTCTTCCTTTGGCGGGGCGAGCTTCGAATCAGAACGTCAGCCCGCAAGCAAAGGAGACGCAGCCAACGGATCTGCACATGCCGAATATGGAATTTCCTCTTTATATTCCAGGTAAAATCGACGAGCCGATTCTCGTAGTGGACGACGATTATGCCAATCTTCAATCCATGATCAACCTGTTCAAACTGGAGGGGCATTCCATTGTGGTCGTCAACCGTGGACAACTGGCGCTTCATGAGCTATCCCGAAGCTCCCATTTCTTTCTGGTCATCCTGGACATGACGATGCCCGATATGTCCGGGTACGAGGTGCTGAAGCAAATCAGAGAAAGATTCACCTCCTTCGAGCTGCCGGTATTGATGCTAACGGCCAGAAACCGGGCTGCCGATATAAAATTATGCATGGAAAACGGGGCTAACGACTTTGTCGGGAAGCCGTTTGCAGCTGAGGAGTTAATGGCACGCGTACGGAGTCTAACCAAATTAAAGGCTTCGGTGAAAAATGCCAGGGATGCGGAAATCGCTTTTTTGCGATCCCAAATCAATCCGCATTTTCTGTTCAATGCTCTAAATTCCATTGCCGAATTATGCATGGATGATCCCGAGCAGGCAGAGGAGTTGACCCTTCAGCTTTCGCAGTATTTAAGAGGCAGCTTCGATTTCAAACAGCTTGATTCCCTCACAACGCTGAGGAAAGAGCTGGAACTCGTGGAAGCTTACCTCCATATCGAAAAGGCTCGGTTCGGCCCCAGGTTGCATGTGGAATACGACGTGGACGCCAATCTGGAGATCGGTATTCCTCCGCTTGTTCTGCAGCCTATTGTGGAAAACGCCATCCGACATGGACTGATGTCCAATTTTCGCGGAGGTACCGTAAAGCTATCCATCAAGAAGGCGACAGAGTCGTGGGTCAATTTTACAGTCGAAGACGATGGCAGCGGCATCGGGGATCAGAAGCTGCAGGCGCTGCTGACACCGGGGGCCGGAACAAAAGGTGTGGGACTATGGAATATAAGCCAGCGCATCAAGCTTCTTTACGGGACGAATCTAATTATTGAAAGCGTGGAAGGAACAGGAACGAAGGTTTCCTTCTCCATTCCCGCGGAGCCGATCAAGCCGACTGGAGGGTAAGGTATGCTGCGAGCTATGATCGTAGATGATGAAGAATTATCGCAGAAACGTTTGAGAAGAATTTTGTCCGAGAGCGGAACCGTTGAAATATGCGCAGCTTTTTTGGATCCGTTGGAAGCCTATGAATATGTGAGGACTAGTCCGATAGACGTCGTCTTTTTGGATATTTCAATGCCGGAAATGAATGGTATGAAGCTTTCCAGCCTGCTGGCTGAGCTCGATGATTCCATAGATTTGGTGTTTGTCACAGGGTATGACGAATATGCCTTGCAAGCTTTCGAAGTCAATGCCCTCGATTATGTGCTGAAACCAGTCACTTCGGAACGAATTCGTAAGACGCTGAATAAGATCGGAAAAAGACGCGGGTATGCACCTGCCGAATCAGGCATAGCCGTTCATCTATTTAACGGATTTAAAATCATGCAGCGCGGACAACCTCACGCCCAGCTAAAACTGAGAAGCCCTAAAACGGAGGAATTGTTTGCCTTTCTGCTGTGCAAGGGTACGGTAAGCAAGGAAGAAATCATCGATACGTTATGGAACGGCCTGGAGCCTCAAAAAGCATGGAAAAACCTGAACCAGACCCTCTACTATATTCGCAAAGCGATTCATGACAATAAGGCGGGGCAGTGCATCGAGGCAGGCCGGAATGACATCCGTATTCTTGAGGGCAGCATGTATTGTGATTTATACGAGTTTGAAAACGTGGCGAAGCAGATTAGAATGAACCCGTCGCAACATGAGCATCTGCTGGAGAGAGCCCTCTCCCTGTACACGGGACCTTTATTGCAAGGCAAATCTTATGAGTGGGCAGGCAGCATCATTCACCGTCTCGAACAAAAGTATTTAGAAATGCTGGAGGCAGCCGCAAGACACTATCTCCAGCGCAATGATCCCGCCAAATCGCTGTATTACTTTGGAGAAATCGTGAAGCGGGAATCTCTCCGGGAAGATATCCATGATGAGATGATCCGGCTTTATGCTCGGCTTGGGAGAAAGAACGAAGCGCTACAGCAATACCGCCTGCTGGAGGAAACCCTTCTGCGGGAACTTGGCATGAGGCCGGAACCGCATCTTAAAGAGCATATCGAGAAATTGCTGCATACGAATTAGCTGAACTAAGAGCCTTCGAATCGACTGCATTCGGGGGCTCTTTCTTGTTTATTTTTTGTTTATCGCGCTCATGTATAATAAACCCGATTTTTGTCGCAGAAAAAAACAGACTGAACAAGAGGGGATCTGAACATGAAGCAATCATTCACAAAAATAGCTATTTGCTCCACGTTGTCATTGGGGCTCGCCGTATCTGGTGTCGGCCCGGTCCATTCTGTATTGGCACAGACCGGGTCAAGCTTAGTATGGATTGACAACAGTCCAGCAGCACTGCCGTCCATCAATGAAGACGATGCGAACAGCGCAGGAGCGCGCATATCCGATCTTCTGTCAGGGAAAGTTTCGGACCCGATGAATGTAGGAGTCGCGATTACGAACTTGGATAATGCCCATGGTAATTGGCAGTATTATAACGCCAGCATCGGTCTTTGGTATAATATCGAACCGACTTCGGACAATCACGTCTTATTGCTAAAAAGCACGGATCAAATCAGATTCGTCCCTGCAAGGGATTGGAATGGAGACACTTCAGTAAGGTATAAGCTATGGGATGCTTCAGCAAACAGCCTCCAGAAGTACAGTTATGTGGACTCGACGAGTTATTCGGGATTCAGTTCGGATTTGGGATCGGCCAGCATTCATGTTCTGCCTGTGAACGACCCACCCTATCTGACCGAAATCAGCGGAGGGGACTACCTCAGCTTCGATGGCAACGGGGATTACGTGACCTTTCCGGATTTTGGGATGTACGGGAACTCCTTTACCGTAGAAGGATACCTGAAAGTGAATGCCTTTCAAACATGGATGCGATTTTTCGATTCTTCGATTGGTATGAACAACTATAATGTGTTTGTCGGATTCGACAGAACCAAAATGAATTTCTCCTCCTACACAGGTCAATATCCAGGGGCCGGCGGCAATATTACGACACAAGAAAACTTCCCGATCTCACAATGGGTTCATGTGGCGATTGTCTATGACCAAACCCAAAAGACCGGAAGCATATACTGGGACGGCGCGCTAAAAGCTCGGGGACCAATGGATTTAAGCGTAATCGGTAACAAGCCCAGACCAAACAACTGGCTTGGCAAAAGCACATGGGCACAGGATGGCGATTTTAATGGCGGCATGAAGGATGTAAGATTCTGGAGCAAAGCGAAGAGCCAAGACGAAATTATTCGCGGGATGAACGATGATTTGACAGGTTCCGAAGCTGATCTGGTTGCCAATTATAAACTAAATGACCGCAGCAGCGGCAATATTGCAGTGAATACGGGAGGAACACGAAACAACGGTACGATCAGCAACGCTACCTGGGCGCAAAATACGGGCTTTGTAGGAAGTACGATCACGGATAAAAACAAGTCGGTGGCGAGAACGTTTAAAGTACTCGATCCTGACGAAGGGGACCAGATTCAAGTATCGGCCCGTTCTTCCAATCCATCATTGATCGCTGACCAGAACCTCGTCATGACAGGCAGCGGCGACGAACGAACGTTAACGATGACTCCTGCCGCCAATGCTTATGGTCAATCTGTCATCACCGTGACTCTGAATGACGGAAGCGTAAGCACAACGTATTCCTTTACACTCAACGTGAACAATACCTGGGACGTTCTCGTTACAGGCGTTACCCTCGATTCAAAAAACTTGGAACTTACCGTAGGCGGAGCAACCCAAACATTGATTGCGGCCGTGGAACCCGCAGATGCGGCGGATCGAAGCGTCACCTGGAAATCCAGCGATGAAACGGTGGCTACCGTGGATCGGAACGGAGTCGTGACGCCGGTAGGTCCCGGAAATGCAACGATTACGGTGGAAACGACCGACGGAAGCTTTAAAGATACAGCAGCGGTTCATGTCGCGGACAAGCCGAGTGCCCCGACCGACGTAAAGGCCATTGCCGGAGACGGAGAAGCCACGATCAGCTTCAAAGAACCGGATCGTAACGGTGGGAGCCCGATTACTCAGTATACGGTTATCGTGAGTCCGGGAGGCAAGACCGTTACCGGTAGCGCCAGCCCGATTAAGGTAACCGGATTAGATAACGGGACTCCCTACACCTTTACGGTGATCGCGACGAATCGTGCAGGCGATTCGGCAGCTTCGGCATCGTCGGGCGCAGTTACCCCGGTGCCGCCTGCGCCGGGTGCTCCGGTCATGAAGCCGCCTGTTGCCGGCAATGGTCAAGTGGCGCTTGCCTGGGACCCCGTAGACGAAGCAACCGGATATAAAGTTTTCCAAAGTGAAAATCCTGACGCGATTGATACCGAGGTAGCGACCGTCACCGGCTCCGTGTACAATTATTTGGCCACCGGCCTGACAAACGGCTCGACTTATTATTTTGCCGTGAAGGCAACGAATCTGGGCGAAGACAGCCCTGCCTCCCTGCCTGTAAGCGCAACGCCGGTAACCACTCCCGCCGCCCCGACGAATGTGAAGGCCGTCGCAGGCAACGGTGAAGTGACGATTACGTTCACCCCTCCCGCGGACAATGGCGGCAGACCGATTACGGGGTATGAAGTGACAGCCCAGCCAGGCGGCATGATCGTCACTGGAGCAGCCAGTCCAATTACGGTTACCGGGTTAACCAACGGCGCGAGTTATACATTTACGGTTAAAGCGATAAGCAGTGCCGGCAGCGGCGAATCTTCGGCAGAATCGAATCCGGTTATACCAAAACAGCCATCGAGCGGGGACGATTCCAATACGCCGGCACCGACGCCAGTACCGCCAACAACAACCGTGCCGACGGCTCCGGCGGCTCCGCCAAAAGTCGATACGAGCACAGCTGTACTGGTCAATGGCAACTCGGAAAAGGCCGGAAACATCACAACTTCCAAGCGCGATGGCCAAACCGTTACTACGGTAGCTCTCGATCCGAAAAAGCTGGAAGATATGCTCCAAGCAGCGGGGCAGCATGCGCTTGTTACGATTCCCGTGACCGCGGATTCCGATACGGTTGCCTCCGAATTAAACGGTCAGATGGTTAAAAGTATGGAGAATAAACAGGCCGTCTTGCAAATCAAAACAAACCGGGCGACGTTTACCCTTCCAGCACAACAAATAGACATCGACTCAATCTCCAACCAGATCGGCAAATCGGTAGCTTTGCAGGACATCAAGGTACGAATCGAAATGGCGACTCCTGCTGCGGACAAAGTAAAAGCCTTGGACAAAGCCGCTGCCGATGGATCGTTCACCCTTGTTGCACGTCCGGTTGAATTTACAATTCGGGGCATTTACGGGGATAAAGTGATTGAAGTGTCGAAATTCAACGCTTTCGTGGAGCGTATGATCGCGATTCCGGACGGCGTCGACCCAAGCAAAATTACGACAGGCGTGGCTGTTGATCCGGATGGAAGGGTCCGCCATGTACCGACCAAAATTACAGTGATCGACGGAAAGTATTATGCCAAAATCAACAGCTTAACCAATGACGTGTATTCGGTCGTCTGGCATCCGCTCGAATTCGGCGATGCGGCAAACCACTGGGCTAAAGCCTCCGTTAATGAGATGGGATCGCGCATGGTTATCGAAGGCATGGGAGACGGCCGGTTCGGTCCGGACCGCGACATTACCCGCGCCGAGTTCGCCGCTATCGTCGTTCGTGGCCTGGGGCTGAAGCCTGAAGAAGGAGCCGCGCCATTCCAGGATGTGAAGACATCGGATTGGTACAGCGGAGCAATCGAAACAGCATCCGCTTATCGGCTGATCCAAGGTTTCGAGGACGGCACCTTCCGTCCGAACGATAAGATTACCCGTGAGCAGGCTATGGCGATCGTCGCTAAAGCGATGAAGCTTACGGGCCTTGCAGCGAAGCTTAATCAACAATCGGCGGAAAAAACGCTAGCGCCGTATAAGGATGCTGCGCATGCCGCACGCTGGGCACAGCAAAGCATCGCAGATTGCCTGCAGGCCGGTATCGTGACAGGCCGAAGCAGTACCCGGCTTGCACCAGCATCATTCATCACAAGAGCAGAAGTAGCCGCGGTCGTAGAGCGGCTGCTGCAAAAGTCCGACCTGATATAATACGTAAATCCATATAGAGAAAGGGTTATCCCGATACAGTTCAGCTCACTGCGTTCTGTTTCGGATAACCCTTTTTATCGTCATGGGGCAGTGTTCTCTTTTTTCAAAATGTTCAAACAAACGACTAAAAATGCATTCCCATCGGTAAAACTGACCTTTTGGCATGGGTCGTTCGAAAGTGGCCCCTTCATCCCCGGCATGTTATAATTAACATATATTGGAATTATTGTCGATGTCCCCATTTTACAAACCGGGAGGGAAACAAATGCAGAAAGAAATCATCTCCTTAGCAGAAATCACGCAGTTTCAATCCGCCGCGGAAGAGTTTAGTCCTTTGGATTGGTACAAACGCAAACTGGAACAGGAACCGATCAGCTACAACGAAGCAACGGATTCGTGGAACGTTTTCCGGTATGAAGACGTTAAAAGAGTGCTGAGCGACCATGAATATTTCTCCAGCGTCAGAGCCCGGACCACCATCAGCGTCGGCGCGGACAATGAGGAAGGCCAACATTCTTCCGGCCGCATCAATTTGAATTCGGATCCTCCCGAGCACCGGAAAAGCCGCAGTCTCCTTTCCGCCGCTTTTACGCCAAGAAGCCTGAAGTTATGGGAGCCGCGCATCCATGAGGTGGTCAACCAGTTGATCAAGGACATGGGCGACGAACCGGTCATCGACATCGTCAAAACGTTTTCCGGCGCGCTGCCTACCATCGTGATCGCAGACCTGCTTGGCGTTCCGTCGAAGGACCGTTTTTTATTCAAAGAATGGGTCGACCATTTGTTCCTTCCGCTTCCCAAAGAAAACCTCGAAGACGTTCAGGAGCTGAAACGGCAGGCGGCCAAAAACTACTACAGCTATCTCTACCCTCATGTCGTCCATAAAAGAACGAACCTTGCCGACGATATCATCTCGGATTTGATTCAAGCGGAAGTGGACGGCGAACGTCTGACGGATGACGAAATCGTCCGGATGACCATGTTTATCCTGGGAGCCGGCATCGAAACGACAAGCCACCTGCTGGCCTGCACCTTTTATTCGTTTTTATACGATAACGACCGGATTTATAATGAGGTGCAGTCGAACCGCGAGCTGCTGCCGAATACCGTGGAAGAAATGCTCCGCTACCGTTTTCATATCGCCAAAATGGATCGGACGGTAAAAACGGACAACGACGTGCTCGGCGTTCCGCTAAAAAAAGGCGATGTCGTCGTAGCCTGGATGAGCGCCGCCAATATGGACAAAGAGGTGTTCGAGGACCCCTTCACTTTGAACATTCACCGGCCCAACAACAATAAGCATCTCACCTTCGGCAACGGGCCGCATTTTTGCCTGGGAGCCCCGCTTGCACGGCTGGAGGCCAACATCGGCCTGGGACGGTTTATGGATCATTTTCAGCGCATCGAACCCGTACCCGGTTTCAAGCTTGAGGAGCATCTGACGCCCTCCGCCGCCGGACAAACGCTGGCTTCCCTTCCGGTACGCGTTCATCGCAGGTAGACCCCTTTCTTGCTGAAAGTTTCCCATGCAACACAAAAAGCCTCTTCCAAACGGAAGGGGCTTTTTAGCGGAGGTTTCTAAGTTCAAAGCACCAAGTCGAATGAATTCAGGCTTTTATCCACTTGTTGATTCAGTTTTCTTCCATTGCCAGTCGAAGGTCATAATCTTCGATATCGATATCCAAATCCATCCCCAGCGCCAGCTTTGCCAGCTGACTGCCCATAAACGGGCCCACGGTCAGTCCGGACGCTCCGAGCCCGTTCGCCGCATAGAGGTTGTCCCAACCCGGCATTGCGCCAATCACCGGCAGGAAGCCGGGCGTAAAAGGCCGGAACCCGACCCGTACCTCCTGAAACGTGCTGTCCGCCAAACCGGGAGCGAGTTCCAGTCCTTTGTTGAGAACTTCCTGCATCCCCCCTGCCGTGATTCTCGTATCATAGCCGTCCACTTCGTTTTCGTGGGTCGCCCCGATCACGATTTTTTGCTCCCCGAAAGCGAGCAGGTATTGGTCCGAAGGCGGCATGATGACAGGCCACTCGCCGGTGTCCTCTTCATGCTGGACCTGCAGGTGCATAATTTGCGCCTTTTGAAAGCGCACGTTAAATCGAATGCCTAACGGCTGCAGCAGCTGACCCGCCCATGCGCCGGCGCATACCACCGTTTGGTCGGCCGGGAAGTATTCCCCGCCAACCTTGGCGCCTGTTACACGGTTCGACTGATACGTTAGGACGGCGTCACCCTGCATAAAAACGGCTCCATGCCTTTGCGCCGACCGGATCAGCGCATCGCGCAGCGCACGTCCGTCGACGCGGGCGGCACCGCTGATCCGCACCGATTGATATCCTTCTCCGAGCAATGGAAAACGGTCATGGGTCTCCTGCTCATTCAGCCGGGCAATGTCTCCGATTTCCGGGGCATCCTCTTTACGCAGCAAGGCCCGCTCCTCCATCTTCCGGATTTTTTCCGGATCATGATGGATGCTCAGGGCACCTACTTGAGCGTACCCGGTTTCCGTTTCGCCCTCTTTTGTAAGATCCTCGATCAATCCGGGATAAAAGCGCGCCCCGGCCTTTGCCAACCGGTACCAAGCCTGATTGCGGCGCTGCGACAACCAAGGACAGATGATGCCCGCAGCGGCATCCGTCGCTTGGCCGTGATCTTTGCGGTCGATGATAAGGACATCCGCTCCCATTTTTGCCAGCTGATAAGCGGTAGATGCCCCAAGAATCCCGGATCCGATGACGATGACTTTCTTCATGACTCCAATCCTTTCCAAATCATGAGGTCGCTATTTCAATAATACGTAAAACCGATGTTGCCAAACGCTTTTTAACTTTTTAGCTTTTTAGCTTTTTATAGGATAAACCGCAAAACCATTACCGTGAGGATGCCTACCACGACCGTCCCCAACAAGCTTCGCGTGAGGATGGCCGTCGCAAATGTCGGCAACGCCGCCAATATTTCGATGTAATTTCGGGATATTTCAAACTTCCCGTCAGCCATAAACAATTCCTGCCCAATCAAAGCGGCCATCACCGCGACGGGCACGTAGTTCAGCCATCTCATGGCCCATTCCGGCAATTGCATCCGGCTAAGCACCATCAGCGGAAGGACCCTTGGCAGGAGCGTTACAATCGATGCCCCCATAATCGCCAACAGGATATGCCATCTTATTTCCATTTTTCCACCACCATTCCGATCGTTGCTGCAACGACTGTGGCTGCGATGACCGCCATGCTCGTGGATAAGAAATAGCTGGCTCCAACCATGATCGCGACGGCGCTCAAGGCGACAATCATGTCCTTCAGGACTTTTTTTCTGCTCACCATCTGCAAAACAAGCAGACCGATAAACATGCCCGTCAGCGCAAAATCCAAGCCGAATTTTTCGGGATCGGTGATCCATTGACCGAAAAAAGACCCGGCAATGGTGGCGATAATCCAATTGAGATACGCCGTTACGTTTAATCCATGCATCCATGTTTCGCCGAGGGAGGTTCGGTTCGTCGCCTTGTTCATCGCTACCCCGAACGTTTCGTCCGTAAGCAGCGTGCCGATCAGCATCGTTTTAAAAGAAGTAAGACGGCGAAAATACGGCGAGATGGCGGCGCTAAGCAAAAGATGGCGAAGGTTCACGATAAAAACGGTAAGAATGATGGCTGCAGCCGATCCATGCGACGCAATCATCCCCGCCATAATAAATTGCGCCGATCCGGCATAAATCATCGAGGACATCAGGGTAATTTCCATGATGGATAGGCCGGATGTTTTCCCGACGACGCCCGCGGCAAAACCGATGCTTAAGTAACCGAGCAGCGTTGGAATGCAATCTTTGACGCCCTGGATAAAGCCGTCTTCGCCGGCATCCAGTTCCCGATTCATGTTTTGAACTTTCTCAGACACGTTATTTATCCTCTATTCTTTTCCATATTCTCAGATGTTAACTTGGATAATATATGTCGACGATGCGACAAGCCAAATGTGCGTTATAACAAATCTATTGTGCATTATATCATACGAAATACCAAGAATAGAATAGTTTTAGTCACGCAGATTCGAAGGAACCATGGCGGAGCGGCGGCTTCGATTTCCATCCTGCACATGTTTACGCAAGAAGGATAAGGTCATCTCAAAACATTCCGCGGCCTCCGGTGTATCTAGTTGAAATTGGTATTCATGCGGTACAACGCCGTGGGACGGCGGATAAAACAAGGAGGTCGCGGGCACGTTCACCGCCTGAAGTTTAGCCTCCAGTTCCTTCCCGTGCCTTTCAAAAGAACCGGTGTTGCCATCCGTAATAAACGTCGGCGACCGACTTTTCCATTGCCGTATTCCGACCTGTTGAAATTTGGTTCCGTAATCCGATCGGTCATCATCTTTATCGGATGGCACGCAAAGGGACACGCATGCAAAAAACAGACCGCAGGCACATTTAGCGGTCCGTAAACTTTTTGACAGCTGCCCTATGGAAATCGGGCGCTCTATCAGTCACACATTATACGAAAACTTACTATATATAGTTATGTCAGATAGAAACCGAATCTGGCGAATGCCATGAAATTTTGGAAAGGAGGGTTTCATATTTCCCCTTTATCCATGATGTCCCGCAACCGGAAAGGGTCTCGCGTATTCTTCGACAATGAAGGAAAAATCCAGCTCTTCTGGCGCATTCTGCTGGGTTGGCTGGCGTTCGCGGCCGGGCTTGGGCTCGCCGTAGCCGCCGCCACCGCCGCCGGTTCATACGGGTTCCCCACCCTGGCACTTCAGCTCATTTTAGCGGTCGTCACAACCGGCGTTAGCGTACCGTTGATTTATGTATTGCGGCGTTATGCCGACAGGCGTCCTTGGAGCGGCTTGGGCTTGAGTTCGCCTCCGAAAGGTCTGCCTTATTTTCTGCTCGGGATGGGTCTTCTTGCTTTGCTGACGACGGCGTCTCTCCTCATCGGCAGCGCGCTTGGGTGGCTGCATGTCGTGGCTTTTCATTTGCCCGTAACGACCCTCTTCCTCATCTTGATCAACTCGGCTATCGCTTTTTTCTATGAAGCGTTTCCCGAAGAGATTGCCTTCCGCGGTTATTTGTATCGGAACCTGAACACGAGGCTCCCGCGCTGGCTTGCCCTGATCATTCAGGTCGTCCTGTTCGTGCTTGCGCCAGTGGCGCTAACCGCGTTCATGGTTCTTGCCGGCATTGCGACCTGGGATCAAATTACGGTGGACTATATGATCAATCTGGTCGCCTTCGGCACGATGTTGCAGCTATGCCGCATCCTTTCGGGCAACCTTTGGATGAATATCGGTTTCCATTTGGCATGGCTCGAGATGGTCCGGTATGTCGTTGTCCCCTCTCCGTCCGCGATCGTCGAAGTGGAGTATATTTCTCCGCTTGCCGGTTACCTGGTGAATATCGGAACCGTGGTGCTTGGCGTCATCGTACTCTTTGTCTGGTCGCTTCGAAAAAAGGTGGGTTGGAACCGGATCGAACCTGATCATCGGTCCGAATTCCAACATCTGACGTCTTTCCGAAGTATTGGCTGGTAGGCAACGCTAGCTCGAATATCCGCATGTTCACTTTGTACGATCCGCTGTCCAAAATCGTAAAAGGCACCCGATTTAACGCATCGGGTGCCTTCATCCATTTCAACAGCTTAACGTCTCAGTGACGTCGTGCTGACCACGCCGTACCTGGACAGCAGCTTCCGCCCGAGCAGCGCGACCGCCCGGTCCGTAAGAAATCCCATCAGCCCCAGGCAGATCAGTCCGACGAAAATCCAGTCGGTCCGAAAAAACAACCGCGAATTCCAGATCAAATAACCGACGCCTTCGTTGGAAGCGATCATCTCGGCGCCGATGATCGCCATGAACGACGTTCCCATCGCAAGGCGGATGCCCGTAAAGATGTAAGGAACCGTCGACGGTATGATGACATGGATGACGATCTGCCATTCCGACGCGCCCATGCTGCGGGCGGACCTGATTTTGTCCTCTTCGACGGATAAGACGCCGGTTAACGTATTCAGGATAACGATAAAAAATGTGGCGTACATAATCAGCATCACTTTGGATGTTTCCCCGATGCCGAACCACACGAGAAACAAGGTAATGAAAGCGATCGGCGGTATAAACCGGATAAAGTTGAGGAACGGCTCCGCAAATGCCCGAATCGCCCCTACTTTTCCGATGACGATGCCGACGGGCACGGCGATCAGGCTGCCGAGCGTCCAACCGAGCAGCACGCGGTATGCGCTAATGCCGATATATTGCAGCAGCGTGCCGTCCGCAAGCAGCTCATAACCGCCTTTTGCCGTGTACAGCGGTCCCGGAAGGATTTCCGGTCCGTAGACCAACGATATGAGCTGCCATAGAACCAAGATGACAATCCAGAAGATCATATTCAGCGGCGTTTTTTTGATTTTTGCGTTCATGACGTCCCTCCTCCCCTACTCTTAAAAATGCGACTGGATCCGGTTGTACAATGCGTGGAATTCGGGTGCTGTCATGTCGCGCGGATAAGCCAGCGGCACATCGTATACATGCGTAATTTTGGACGAAGGCCCCGCCGACATGATGCCGATGCGGCCTCCGAGCAGAAGAGCTTCCTGGATATCATGCGTCACGAAAATGACCGTTTTGTCGGTATCCTTCCAAATGTTCACCAGCTCCCTTTGCATCGTTCGCCGGGTCATCGCGTCGAGGGCGCCGAACGGTTCATCCATCAGCAGAATCCCCGGGTCGTTCGCGAGCACCCTTGCCAATTGGACCCGCTGTTTCATGCCGCCGGACAACTCGCGAGGGAATTTGTTCTCATGCCCACGGAGCCCTACAAGATCGATGAATCGATCCGATACCTCCTTCCGTTTCGCGGCAGGGATACGTTTCATGCGCAAGCCGAACTCCACGTTCTCCCTGACCGTCAACCATGGAAAAAGCGATGAATCCGCCTGCTGAAATACTACCGCGCGGTCCTGTCCCGGCCGATCCACCTCATTTTCGCCAACCCGGACCTGTCCCGAGGTTTTGGACACGAATCCGGCGATCAAGCTGAGCAGAGTGGATTTTCCGCAGCCGCTCGGCCCGAGCAGGACGAAAAACTCCCCTCCCTTAACGACCAAATCCACGTCTTGAATAATGTAATGGAGATTTCCGGCACCCTGCGGTGCGTAGCTCTTATTCAGCCGCTCAATATGAATTTCGTTAGGCCTTGGCAATGCGCTCATCGGCTTCCCTCCTATTTCAATTCGATGACGCGGTCCGGAAACGCTTGGCGTACCGGGTCCAGATTCAGTTTCTTTTTCAGGTCGAAATCCTTTTCGATGATCTTGTTCTCGACCATGTATTTCTTCTGACCGACCAATCCCTCGTACGCTTTTTCCGTGAAGCCGATGTTCCACGGATTTTTCGGAAGATCCTTTAACGTCGCCTCCCTGGGCTGCTTTACTTCGTCGTACATGATATCCGCCGTCTCTTCCGGGTGGGCCTGCGCGTACGCCGAGGCTTCGTCCAACGCTTTCAGCAGCTCCACAATCCCTTCCTTGTTTTCCTTGATGATTTGATTGGAGGCAATCAGTCCCGTGCCGAGCCGCACCGGCGTTTTGGACATATCCGACAGCTCATAGGCTTCCTCCAGCGCGGCGAATTTTTGGTTGAGCACCGCTCCATATACCCATGCCGCATCAATTTCGCCTTTTTTGAGCGCGACGTACGCTTCATCAAAACCTCCCTGACCTACAAGCGTTACGTCGGACAAAGAGATACCGTTTTGCTGCAGGTATACGTCCCAAAGGTACGGGATAAACGTCCCCCTCGAAAAGCTCAGCTTCTTCCCTTTGAGCTCCGACGCGCCGGCGATTTCCTTGCGAACAAACAGTTTCCATTCGCTTGCGCTCACATCGGTGGCCGTGCCGGAAGAGGCAAAAATCGAATAATCTCCTTTGCTGACCGCGTTAAGCAGCGGGAAATCGGCCCCAAAAGCCACGTCTACCTGCTTGATGAACAAGGAATTTACCCCTTCGGCGGGAGTCGCGAAGTTTACAAGCTCGGCATTGATGCCGTGTTTTTCGAAAAATCCCTTTTGCTTGGCGACGCGGAAAACCGTATTGGTCGAAATATCGGCGATCTTAAGCTTTAGTTTGCCGCCATGGTTTGATCCCGCTGCCGTTCCGCAAGCCGCAAGGAGCGAAGCCGACAGCAGCATGGCCAAGACGATGAGGCTGAAGCGCCGGATGTGCAGCTTATTCATCGCGGCCGCTCTCCTTCCTGACTTCTTCGTCCGTCGTGGCGACGCAGAAGGCGCCTTCCCCGTAGGATACTGTCCCTTCAACTTCTACCGCCGCTAAGGCTCCCCTGGCAGCAGCCCCCGGCAGACGGAAGTCGGCGACATCGATGGGAGCGATTTCCGTTTCGACCGGCTTCTCCAGCTGCGGGATCCATTCGTACGGAACCCGGTAAGCGCGGTAAACCATGTTGGAATTTCGTTTGTTTTTGTACGGGGAAATGTATTCCCATACGAGTTCATGCTCGGGCGTCACTTCGAAGATCCTTCCGTCGGCACCTTCCGTAATGAGCGTATTGCCGTTCGGAAGACGCTGCGCGGAACTGATATAAGGGCTATAGAAACGGTATGAGTCAAGCGGCGCCTGGAACCCGGCCTCCGTCGGCGTATACTGCCATTCGATATCCAGCGTCACCGGATTGATCTCCAAAATGCGGGAATGGTCGCGGCGCGCCACCTTTAGCCCATCCGGAGCTTCGGGGTTCGGACTGCCGTAGCCGCCCCAGCCGCCGTTGTCGAATACGAGGATGTTTCCTTCTCCGGGCAATCCTTGAGGAATGAGATGAGCATGGTGCTGGCCGATAATCCAGCCGATATGCTCCGTTTCTTTGGACGAGTAGTCCGGGCCAAGCCTCCACACGATCTTTCCGGTTTGTTTATCGATAATGGCGATAATATTGGATTCGCGGGCGTCCCATATCAGATTGTCGGGATGGAAACGCTCGTCGCCCGCATCGTAATGTTTGTTCGGGCCAAGGACCGATACGGAGTTGATATGCATCCAGTCTCCCGAGTGCGTACCGAACGCCCGTGTATTGGGATCGCGGAACAAAGCCTGCTTGGCGGCATCGTCGAATCCCAACTCGTCGAAATGGTCGCTGACCGCCCATTCCCAAACGACATTCCCTTCCCAGTCCACTTCGATGATCGTATCGTCCAACAGTTCGGTATCCGAAATGTCCGGCCGATTCACGTTTTTATGCGCGAGAATGATCGTGTTCCCTCCGTCAACCTTGGGCGTCAGCCCCGGGGCATAATAGCCGACCGGGTTGCCTTCCCGCTGATAGTCATGATGCTGGCGCGCCATCCACTGCGCGGGATGTCCCGGATCTTCGATCCAGGCATAACGGTCGAATTTCCAAACGATATTCCCGTCCCAGTCCACCTGCACGAGATTGGTTTCGTCCTGAAAACCGTATTTCGGATCGCGTTCCGACGTGCTGCCCAGCACGTAACCGCCGGGAAAAATTTTGTTCGGAAAGCCCCGCAAGCCTTTCCATAGCCGAACCTCCCTGCCGTTCATGTCGATCAGGAGCGCGCCGGTGTCGGCCGCCTGATAAATCGTATACCCGCTCCAGGCTTTGCCTGGCCGATAAACCGTCGTTCCGGTCGGATAAATCGTCGGATGTCCCATAACATGTTTCTCCTTTCCCTCTACCCTAAAAGTTTTTTCTTCTCCATTCTCAATAGGAAACAAACCTGTTGGATCGCTTGCCGCTCTTGGCATGACCCTCCGCTTCAAAGGTTTTTTCTTCACCAGACGGCTTCGTTGTTCGTATGACCGCATCGGCAAAACCATCCAACCACGCATGCAGCCGCCCGAACAAAGAACTTAAATGATCCAGTTCGGCGGGTGAAAATGAACCAAAAAGCGTATCGATCATGTAGGTACCTGCCTCCTTGTGGCGTTCGAGCATCTCTTTCCCTTGTTCGGTGATGTCCAGAGACACCGCTCTCCGGTCCGATTCGCTCCGTTTCCGCACGGCAAATCCGAGTCCCTCCAGCTTGTCGCAGATCGCGGTAACGGCGCCCGACGTAAAATCAAGCTGTTCCCCCAAGTCCCCAAGCCTTTGTTCCCCGTCTCGCATAATCGTATTAAGGATGAGCATGCCGGGAAGGGGTACGCCTTCAATCGTGATTTTGTCGCGCTCTTTCACGAACCTTCGGACCAGTTTACGAAAATGCCAATCCGCTTCTTCCATTCGCGCCCAGTCTTTTTCTTTGTCGTTCATGCCTCTCCTTTCGATGTGATCGACCTTTCTTTTGGCTGATTTTTAAAAATGACCTTCCCTGCCCCGTTGTCGCGAACGTTTGCCGGGAAACAGAAAAGGCCCCTCGGTCTCAACCGGCATTTTTCCGGTTTCGATCGCAGGAGCCTTTGGTGGACCAATCGGCTGATGATTTGGTTTAATGTTGAAATAACGAGCGTTCATTCAATGAACAATAACCTGTTGGGCTTGACGTAAGATTAATCCAATTATTCACACCTGTCAAGTGGGTTATTAGACGATTTTGATTTTTTCGAGTCCGCTTACCTGAAGGCTCTCCCATCATAACAAGATTCGACAAATTTCTGTTGACTTGAAAAGCCTTTCATCCTGTAAGATCAAAATGAACATACATAGACAACCAGGAGAAGAAACCATGACCAGAAAAAAAGAAACCATCCTTATTTTCGCCTTCACTTTTGCCGCATTCATCCTCGGCACAACCGAGTATGTCATTGTCGGGTTGTTGAAGGACATCAGCTTGTCCCTTGGCATTTCGGTTGCCGCTGCAGGCATTCTCGTCTCCAGCTTCGCGATCGCATATGCGGCAGGAACGCCGTTTGCCGTCAGTTTGCTGGGCCGCGTTCCCCGCCATATCACGATTTTGTCGGCCTATGCCGTACTGCTCTTTTTTAATGCATTAACCGTTTTGGCGGGATCATTCGCTTTGATGTTCGTGGTGCGGGTCGTGACGGCCATTTTGTGCGGGTTGACGTTATCCTTGTCGATCGCCGCGGCCAGCGAACACATCGGCGGTTCGCGCCGGGCCGGAGCGGTCGCTTGGATTATCGGAGGATTTTCCATCGCCAACGTTCTTGGCGTCCCGCTTGGAACCTTCGTCGGGCAAATGCTGGGCTGGCAGTCGGCTTTTATCGTCACTTCCGTCGTCGGCGTCATTCCGTTCATCCTGATCGCTTCCGTGTTGCCCAAAAGCGACACCCGCAGCGTCAGCTCGATGAAACAGCAATTCGCTTTGTTCAACAATCGGCGGATTCGCCTTGCCTTTTTTATACCGGTATTAGGTGTCGGCTCCGTTTTTATCGTGTATACGTACATCACTCCCCTTTTGGAAAACGTGCTGGGCATTCCGCAAGCATGGACAAGCGCGGTTCTGCTGGGATACGGCGGCTTAACGATCTTGAGCAACTGGATCGGCGCCAAAGTCGCGCAAGGCAATTCGAGGGTCAAATTAAAGGCGATTTTTCTGATTCAAAGCGGCCTTATGATGGCGCTGGGCCTGACGCTTCGTTTGACTTGGCTTGCTCTGTTCTGCGTCATGCTTGTCGCCCTGTTTTCGTATGCGCTAAGCGCGGCCGTCCAGCTCTACCTGATCGATTTGGCGGATGCGGCGGGAGGCGGCTCGAAGGACTTCGCTTCTACGCTGATGCCTGTGGCATCCAATTTGGGTATTGCCATGGGCTCGCTGCTCGGAAGTTTTGTCGTGGACCGAATCGGTCTCGCGTATTTGCCGTGGGCGGCGCTTGCGTTCGCCATCGGCGCTTTTGCCGTTACCTCACGCTGCCATCAGCTGGACCAGGAGGAGTCGGGTTTCGCCGCCGTTTCTTCCGTCCGGCCGACATGAGTACCCAAGCCAATTCGAACCTTCAAAGCGCTGCGACCGGAACATTCCGGTCACGGCGCTTTTTTTTAGAATCATGTTTAAAGGGGCTCATGTTTGCGGCGTGCCGTTCCTATATGCGAAGCTTAGACTGAGGCAACCCCAACGAACCGCACTCTTTTATTCATTCGTTTTTCGACGGTAAAGCCAAAATGCCAAAGTCATAAATACGAACATGATCAATCCGAGCACGGCTAGCGAGGTGATCAGCACTGATACTTTCGACGTGCCGTGCATCAGTCCCCGGGCGGCTGAGGACGCCAAGCTGACAGGGTTGTAAGCGACGATCCGGCCCAGCCAATCCGGCATGGTGGACGTATCCGCAAACACGTTGCTGGTGAACATGAGCGGGTACAGCGCAATGTATGACATCGTGGTAAGGGTTTCTGTTTTTTTGACGACGATTCCGATGCAGGCAAAAATCCAGCTTAAGCTGAATGCATAAAACATGACGAAGGCAAACGCGAGAAGAAATCCGGCTATGCCGGCCTCCGGTCGAAAACCGAGCAGCAGGCCGAGCCCGAACGTCGTAAGGATGGCCGCCGCAAACGACAGCAGATGGATGGCCATCGTGCCGATCATCGCCGCCGGCTGCCAGAAAGGAAGGGTCCTGAACCGGTTGAACACGCCCCGTTCGATATCGGTTTTGATCCCGATTCCGATATAAACGGTCATGGTGGTGACCGTATAGACCAGCATCCCCGGAAGCAGAAATTGCAGGTAATCGCCCGGCGATCCGGAGATGGCCCCTCCGAACAGATAAGTAAAAATCAACAAAAAAATCGCCGGAAAAACAACCGAATCGATCGCCAAATAATGAATTCTACCGATCGTTTTTCGCCAGGAGCGCCAGATGAAGGTCGACACGGCATGCATCGCGCTTGCTCTTTTCGGGCGTTCAGCCGCGTTCATGGTCGTTAAAAGCCTGGACGGCATCCGGTTCATCGAATCCCCTCCTCTGCCGTTTCTTCTTGGACAGCCTTGCCGGTCAAAGCCAGGAAAACTTCATCAAGGCTGGGTTGGCCAAGCGAAAATTGAACCGTTCCGATGCCTTTCCCGGACAGTTCGGCAAGCGCCAATGCCGCCAGCTCCGGGTTCGAGACGGACGCCGTAATCAAGGCGGGATCGTCATGGGTATGGACAGCCGTTCCGAGTACACGGTTCATTGCTTGTTCGGCGTCCGCCCGCTGCTCCGAATGGCTGAGCCGGACCTGAATCGTTCCCGATCCGATTGAAGCTTTCAGTTCACCCGGAGTCCCTTCCGCGATGACCGTTCCCCCGTCGATGACCGCAAGACGGTCGGCAAGCTGGTCGGCTTCCTCGAGATACTGGGTTGTGAGCAGCACCGTCGTCCCCCGTTTCACCAGAATCCGGACAATCTCCCACACGTCGTTTCGGCTCCGCGGATCCAATCCTGTCGTCGGTTCATCCAAAAACAGCAGATCCGGCGCCACAAGCATGGCTGCAGCGATATCCAGCCTTCGCCGCATGCCTCCCGAGTATTTGCCGGCTTCTCTGCCGGCAGCCTCGCGCAAACCGAAACCGTCCAGCAGTTCTTCGGCCCGGGCCTTGGCCGCTTGGGTTCCATACCCCGCAAGCCTTGCGAACAGCACAAGATTGTCGCGCCCGCTAAGCTCCTCATCCACCGCGGCGAATTGGCCGGTTAGCCCGATCCTTCGACGAACGGCATCGGCTTCACGAACGACATCACGCCCGAAGATTCGTACGGTTCCCGCGCCCGGACGCAGAAGCGTGGACAAAATATGAACCAGCGTCGTTTTCCCGGCCCCGTTCGGACCAAGAATGCCGTATACCGTTCCCCGCTCCACGCTTAGATCCAAACCTTTCAACACTTCCCGCGTTCCATACGCTTTTCTTAAACCTTGCACTTCAATGGCGTATTCCCTTTTTGCCATCGTTCCACCCGCTTTCTTTTTGGTTGTGTTTTTGTTGCTTTTCACTGAAAATCCGACTTACAACCAAATTTTATAACACTCATGCAAATGCGAAGGTTTATGTTATTTTCTTTTGCATTCAAGCATATTTGATCAACAAAGTTTGACATGTCGCTTGAAGGTTTTGGTGAAGAGTTTGCTTTTCCGGAATCCATTTGGTAGTATAAATCCAATTCATGGGAGGGATGGGGAATGCGCTATTACAAGCCGATCGAAATTGCCAGGGAGCTATTCATCAGTACAAGCGCTCTGCGGCATTATGAATCCTGGGGGGTTGTACCCGCTCCCGAACGTTCGAAACACGGTTACCGCCTTTACACACAGGTCCACTTGGCTTATTTTCGGTGCCTGCGGTCGATGTTTTACGGATTTGGCGTGGGCATCACCTGCAAAGTCCTGCGGCTGATTCAGACAGGCGACATGAATGAAGCCTTCTGGCTTGTCAATGAGGAACAGGCGCGGCTGCAACACGAAAAATCGGTTGCGGAGCAGACGCTCGACTTGCTGCAAAACCCCGATCTTCCGCTTGTCCCTAACGGCAAAATAAAAAACCGCATGACGATCGGCGAAGCCGCGGCGCTTGCCGGCGTGCAGCCTTCAGCCATCCGGCACTGGGAAAAGGAAGGGCTGATTACGCCCGTGCGTGACCCGGAAAATGGCTACAGGCTGTTCACCCCCGTGCATATCAGGCAAATTTTATTGATACGGACCTTGCGGAAGACGGTCTATTTCTTGGAGAACATGAGGGAGATCGTGCATGCCGTCGAGCATCAAAGCCTCGAAAAAGCGAAAAAAGTAACGCTGGAGGCGTTATCGAGCATCCATGACCGCAACCGGAAGCAATTTTACGGCGTTCATCTGCTGGTCGAACTTTGCATCGAAGTCGGCCTGATCGATCCGAAGGAATATCAAAAAAATATTTGGTACGATTATTACAACAAAACGGAACAGGATTCTCCCGTAAGCGAAAGTTAAAGCCCGAATGACAATCCCATTTCCTCCGCGCCAGAATAGTGTTTTGTTTTCCATAAAAAATAAGAAACTCTCCAGCGGCCGAAAATGCAAAAAGCCCGGGTTCGGGCTTCCTTATATCCCGCCATCCCCGGTCGGGACCTTTTCGATGATGGGCGCGCCGCCGACCACCCGTACTTTCATGACAAAATCCGAAGGCAGTTCCTGAACGCAACAGGAGATGTCTTCTTTTAAAAATTCCGGCTGCTCGCGATCATAAAATTTCTGCGCCGCTTCCGATCCGCGGATCCGTTTTATCGTGCGCTCTGCGGATATCGGGTTTGCACCTTCCAGAATCCCCGATATATACTGCGCGCAAGCCAAATCGTCATCTCCCGTCGGATGCGAGGCGATCAAATGGATCGTCAGGTCATCATATTTCCATAGGTTCCGCTTGATGAACTCCGCCGTCGTTCTGGCATTGGTAAACCCCGTAACGAAAACATGCTCCGCATGTAATGCGTTTAAAGTCGCGGCGACGCCGTTTGTCGTCTTTTGGATCATATATTTTCCTTCGAAATCGAACGTTTGCAATCGTGCCGGCGAATTGTCGAGCTCGAACCCCGGGATCGGAAGCCCCCGGATCTCTCCGGCCAACAGAAACGCGGGATTGCGTTTTTTCAGGAGGAAAGCCTCGTCTACCGTACCTGCCAGCACGATTCCCCTCAGACCGCGCCGAAACGCATAGTGCGCCACGGTAAAAGCCCGGATCACGTCAATGACAACATTGATATGCGAAGCTTCGAGGGTATGCTTGTGTCCTTGAACAATCCGAATCGGCATGTGACATCCCCTTTCACCAAACTGTACCGAAGTGTCTTAATACAACCAGTATATTGGCCTATGGAGAAGAGGTGATTTATTTTTGGCCGCAGCCTTGCATGGAATGTTAATTTTCGCATGCGGCAATACTAACCGGGATGGCGCGAGCTTTTGTGAAAATACGGTCCGAGGAGCGGAATCATGGAAAAGACAAAATCACGCAAACTGAACATCAGCTTCGAAAGCGATATCGACTTGTCTTTAAATGAGAGCATCGAAAACGAAAAATCGGAAGCGAAGCAATCCCAAACCGGCGGCTCCAAAGGGCAAATATGGGAGTTCATCGCGCTTGCCACCATTCCGATCGTGCTCGTTTTCGGCAACTCCATGCTGGTTCCGGGGCTTCCCCAAATGCAGAAGGAGCTTGGCATCAGCAAATTTCAAAGCAGCTTGATCATTTCCATTTTTTCCTTGGCGGCAGGCTTGTTCATCCCGCTGATCGGGTATTTGTCGGATCGGTTCGGACGCAAGGTCGTCATCATTCCTGCGCTGATCATCTACGGTGCAGCCGGTATCCTCGCCGGTTTCGGCGCGATTTGGGACTCCTATACCGTCATTATCGTCGCAAGAGCAATTCAAGGTTTTGCCGCTGCCGGAACCGCTCCCATAGCCATGGCACTCGTCGGAGATTTGTATGAAGGCGGGACGGAAAGCAAGGCGCTTGGCCTCATCGAAGCATCCAACGGCGCAGGCAAAGTACTCAGCCCGATTATCGGTTCATTGCTGATGTTGATTGTTTGGTACGCCTCATTTTTCGCGTTTCCCGTGTTCTGCGCGTTATCGCTGGTTGCCGTCATTTTTTTGATCAAAGAACGAAAGCGCAGCCAGAAACAGGAATTGAAGCAGTATCTCGGCAAAATCAAGGACATTTTCAAAAAAAAGGGCCGGTGGCTCGTCACTTCTTTTTTTGCCGGCTCGCTGGGGCTTTTTATTTTATTCGGCGTGCTTTTTTATTTATCCAACATCCTCGAAGACAAGCCGTACCATATCGACGGCGTCTTAAAGGGGTTGATTCTGGCCATTCCGCTTCTAGGGATGGTTATTACTTCCTACACGACCGGCAGCGTGATCAAGAAAAAAGGCCTGCTGATCCGCTTGCTGATGAATATCGGGTTGCTGGCGATGACCGTTTCGCTGGCCGCTACCCTCTTTTTCCTGAAAAACATTTACGTGTTCATCGGCTTGCTGACGATCAGCAGCATTGGGACAGGCTTACTCCTTCCTTGCTTGAATACGATCATTACCGGCGCAGTCGAAAAAAGCGAGCGCGGCATGATCACGTCCCTTTACAACAGCTTGCGGTTTTTGGGGGTTGCCATTGGCCCTCCATTATTCGGGTGGATGATGGACAAATCCGATAAAGTGGTGTTTATTACGGTGTCTTCTCTCTCTTTGATTACTTTGGGATGCGTGTTCTTCTTGATTAAACCTCCCCGGAAGGTCGGCTGATCCGGCTGTTCATTCATGGATTGGGATGGGCACCTGCCGTCCTTCATGCGCATAATATACCAGTGTCATTTCGATGAAACGACAATTCCAACAGAATTGAGGAGATCCTGAATGAACAATTCCCTGCGTGCAGTTTGGCCCATGGAGTTATGCGACCCGAGCGGGCTGCGCGAACATTCCGAAACGGAGAGAAGTTGCCGGGAAAATGTAGGGGACGCAAACCACGGCATCACGATGGTCATTGACAAAGGTTTGGGCAGAAACGCGTTTTCCGACCTGATTGAAACCGCCTCGGATTACATCAGCTGCATTAAATTCGGTTTTGGAACGGCCCCGCTTTATAAAACGGAAATTTTGATGCACAAAATCCATCTGGCCAAGCAAAACGGAATCATGGTCATGCCGGGCGGAACTCTGCTTGAAACGGCCGTGCAGCAGGATCAGGTTTCGGGCTTTTTCAAAACGATATGCAGCCTCGGCTTCAACGCCGTCGAAGTGTCCGACGGGACGATCGAGCTTCCCCGCAATAAACGAACGGAGCTGATCAAGGAAGGAAAACAGCTCGGTCTCCGGGTATTGACGGAATATGGGAAAAAGTTGTCCGGCTCCCTGATCGATGCCGCCAGGCTTGCGGAAACGATGGAATCCGATTTGGCTGCAGGCGCCGAATTTTTGACGGTGGAAGCCCGCGAATCGGGCGTCGGCGTCGGCGTGTTCGACAATAATGGCGATTGCAAGGAAAAAGTGATCGACGATATCATGGAGTTTGTGCCGGAACCAAACCGGCTGATCTGGGAGGCGCCGCTCAAGCAGCAACAGGCGATGTTCCTCCGTAAATTCGGATCCAACGTGCATTTGGGGAATATCCCGCCCGGCGAAGTTTTTGCCCTGGAAGCGATGCGCCGCGGACTTCGCCAGGATACGTTTGAATTAGGGTTAAAAGAGAAGGCTGCCACTGCCGAAGAGTTTTTTTACATGATTTAGTCAGCCTTTCCATACCTACCGGCTTCGCGGTTCACGTCAGTTTTTGAAAGAAAGCCCCTCTTCCGCCAATGCAGCCCGTAGTTTAGGCATCGATGCCGGCCCCATGCCGTGAAACTCCAAAATTTCTTTTTCGCTGTATTCAGCCAATTTTTTCAATGAGGTGATTCCATTATTTTCGAGCGCCCTTCTTGCCGGTGCTGATAGAACCGAAAGAAAATCTCCTTTTGATGTCGACATGATCCATTTTCCCCTTCCCTTTGGGTAGATTTATTATTTTGTATACATTCGCTGAATGCTTCGGCAAATCCTATCTCATTCAAAAAATTGATATGCTTCATTTTCTTGATCATAGAAAAAAGGCTGCTTTACGGGCAGCCTATTCTTCATGCGGATGACATGTTGTGGCGGAATCGTTTTATTTTCGAACCGATTTATTTCATTCGTTGCCGGATCGGATGGTCTTCGTTCAACTGCAACAAATCCCATAGGTTCCCATATAGGTCTTTAAACACTGCAACCATTCCATACGGCTGTTCTTTGGGCTCTCTGACAAATTCAATTCCATTGGATGTCATCTCGTTATAATCTCTCCAAAAATCATCCGTGTAAAGAAATAAAAACACCCTTCCGCCGGATTGATTCCCTATAAATGCTTCTTGCTCCGGTTTCGAGGCTTTTGCCAGCAAAATGGTCGTACCTGAGGAGCCTGGAGGAGATACGACGACCCATCTCTTATCTTGTTCAGGCTGGTACGTATCCTCAATTAATTCAAAATGGAGCTTTTTAGTATAAAAATCGATGGCTTCATCATAATCCTTAACTACAAGTGCAATGTGGACTATGGATTGAATCATTTCATCTTCTCCTCCGGTTCCCGATTTGCATTTAAAATGTGCTGCATCCTAAATGTCTTTCGTCACATCAATCCACTTATTTACAACTTGCTTTAGGCTTTCCTTTTTTAGTTCTATTTCATCTAATGACCTGAATCTAATTGCAGCCCGATCCCCGGCCAACCATTCCAAGAGCTCTGTCGAGTCTTCAAAGAGCGGTTTTCCTTTAGCATGCTCGGTAACTTTCGAACCACAATGAAAAATGAGCCGAAACCCTTCTTTCCCATGTAAGTTAAAAGTTATTCGGTCGTCGCCATGAATAAAATAGCTCGGCGCATTCCATTTCATGTGTTCTGACAGCTGGTCATTAGCTTCTCGAATGATGTTTCTTACATATTCAATTTCAGGCTTTAATGGATGGTTAAGTTCGCTTAGAAATTTTTCTGCTTGTTCTTGCCCGGTCAGTTTTTTGGTTTTATTGTTATCCTTTTTGGCTGTCATTTTTTCCTCCCCCTATAAAGATGATTTAATTTATGGTTCCCTTTAAAGAATATTTACTTTATTTCACTTGGTCTAACTAACTTATTATTTTTATACATCCCAAAAAATATTTTCGTGTCAATATCCAAATTGTCTCTGCATTCATATAGGATCTTATACTCTTCTTGCGTAAGTTCTTTAAAATGCCGTTGAACTAAATTGTTAAGTATCTCATCAAATTTTTTCCCCGTCTCTTCACCATGTACAGAAAAAAATAATCGTTCGTAGAGACCAGTAATTTCACTAAATGAACCATTATTATATTCTTCCTCAATCAACCTATAAACTCTTTCTAATATCTCTTCTTTTTTGATATTCAGCGAAATATACTCCTGGTTGACTAAATATGAAATACCCTCCAATACGGCATAATCCACGTCATTATTCAGAATATAACTATGCTCAGACTTCTTACCTAAAATTTTCGGAATATTTTTGTTGTTATTTAGTACTGAAATCTCATTGTTATGAATACAATCAGAAATCACAATCGCCGGTAATACAAACGCATATTGGGACGGAATTTTATTCTTTTTGGAAATAAGATCGCAATCCATATCACACACCGATTCGTCTAATCCTTCAATTGCACATATGAAAGCAATATCATCTTCGTACACATTATATCTTCCGCATTTTTTGCATTTTATGACAGACATTTTCATATTACAGCTTATACACATGCCAGTCGAAGCATTATTGTTATTTTCCATATTTAAACTATCATATAGTACTGATTTATTCTCTTTGCAAGCCGGACATCTTAATAGCACTGCATCTTGATCGTCGGATTCGCATAGAATACACTTTCCAATCTCTTTGATCCATGACGTTTCATGACAGTAGATACATCTTCCAATCGTGATCTCGCCTTTATTTTTCAACGTATCAGCTATATTCAGCATCACTTTTTTGTATTCGTCCATAGAACGGATTTTTTCAAACTTCTTCGTACCCACATATACTTTTATAAAATCACTCGGAGCCAAATAATCCAAGGATTCTACTGAGTATCCTTCATACAAAAGGGGGAAAACAATTTTAAAAATGATATAAATAAAGTTTTCTTTCGCATTCGAAATTTCATTGGAGGTAAAATGATAAGAAAAGTGTAGAAGTCTGTTTCTTATTTTTTGGAATTGCTCCATCTTTTCTATTTCTTCATTTTTATTGAATTTAAAGATGGGAATATGTTTTATATGATTTTTAAGTCTTTCAAATGAGTCCACCTTTAGTGCATTTTTCAGGAACTCCTCATAGATCTCATCTATAGTATGATTTTTATATTTTTCGGTCAGGATCTTCTTTATTGATATTTTCCCCATATTGTATGCAATTGCATATTTTAATGAGAGTTCCACGGTCATCTGTATTAATACGGATGTCTTAACAACATTATTCATTTCACTAAAATCTGAAACTATTATTTCATCAATGGATATATTTAAAAACCTAATGGCATTTTGAAAGATCGCGTCTAACATTACCTCTTCTTTGTTCAATTTTCCAAGTTCCCCTTTTTCTTCATATCCTTTTAGTGCAATGCTTCATCAACGCAGATGGTTATGATTTCTTTATACTTATCACTGTCAAGCTCCTGAAATGTCTATTCGAGGACTTACAAATGTTATTCATTCTTCGCCGCCGGATTCATCCTGGAGTTTGAATCGGTTATACCGTTCGCGGATCTTCGCAATGGCCTCTTCGCTTGCTTTTTTGATCCTCTTCTCTGCAATATGATCAAGTTTCTCCTTCTCCTTCGGGCTAACCTTGTTTACTTTCGTGATTATGATCTCAGCCGTTTCAAATATGGTTTCAGCCTTTTTCAGAGCTTTTTTGTCCTTGTGCATGTTTGAAACTTCCCTTCTTCGTTTTTCGTTTGAGCATTATTTATCTATCTCCTTTGATTTTCTGTATATCTTTCATCCAACCAAAGAAAGCAACTTAATGCAACGTAACTTATACCTGGACTTTTCAGTCAGTTTTCCGATTCAGCGGTTTAGTTTTCTCAAAATCTTTATGGATTTTGTATTTCATATGTGCTCCTTATAGTTCTGTCGTATCACGTTCCTCACGACGTAAGCCGGCCAGATAGCTTCTAACTTGGGCCGGCTCGTGTGCCTTCTAAAACGATTATACATTGGACGGCCGAGGAGCGTCAGTCTCATAACGCGAATGGTATGTTACCTTGATGTTAATGATGTCTGAGATACAGTAGACCGCTTGTTCTTTCAATTTGAGAATATGCTTCCATTAACAACATCGACTACAGTCACGCTTTCTTCAATGAAAACAGCATATAGATCGTATCAATTTCATGGAATTCTTCTAAAACCCATGATGTTTGGATTAAGATTCGCTGCAAACCCTCCAGCCCAAGATAGCGGATTTGCACGCCAATAAACTCCGTAAAACCCAGGTATCCGGGATTGACATGCGCCCGATCAAAAATTAAGGAACCTGTCACACGGGCGTCCGCCGGGGAGTTGGTATAGAAATGGTTTAAATTTTCAATGATGTCCGAGTCCGAACCGTATTCAAAAAGCCCGCCCTCCGATGAACAGAGCTGAATCCAGCCGGATCGTTCCAAACTCATCTGCAGTAATGCTTTCGGCCCGCTCCAGTCATAATGAATCGTGTTGAGGGTAATGTCCAGGCCATGGAACCGTTCCCCCGGCTGCTTCAAAACATCGATGCACCGTTTTGCGAAATCGGGGCCGTAGGTATCGATATCTAAAATGTTGATCTCAATCTTCCGTCCCTTGAGCAATTCCGGGTCCGATTCCTGAATTAGAATCAGCGTGTTGATACTGTCGGGAGCAGCCCCCCCGGCTATATTGAAAAAACAAAGGTTCCGTTCGGGGAATTCCTTGAGTCGGGCCAGCAAAATCTTCGACTGGAGCCGGCAAAGATCCCTCAGCCTGATCCGAAGTCCCATGAAAGAAGTTTGCTTCACCGCCCACTTGTCCCGTAATCCTAATTTTATGCCCCGGCTTAAGTCAGGACCAAGTTTGTACAGCAACGTACGCATGCCGCCTAGATAGGAATTGTCTACGTTCGACATTTTCACAAAGATGTTCCGGATAAAGCCAGGCATCTTCTTTAATGATTCAATGCTCCGGGCTGATTTGAGAAAGCTCAAATGGTACGCCTGTTCATCGATGCTTGCTTTGAAAAGGGGATGTGTAATATCCAGGATCGGTAATTGCATTTCATTCTCGAAAACGGCATAGGGAATTCGCTGATCTTGATTGGCCTTCATAATTTTCAAATCCACCTCACTTGAACAAAGAGTTTAATCGAACTAAAACCCAAAGCTAGCGATCTTCTTGGACGGATTCCGGGGTTCCGAAACATTTCGCAACTCCCCCAGCCGTTTCGGCTTCCTTTCTACAGTGCTCTGCTGTCTTTTGATGCCGGTTATGTATTAAAAAGTTATTCATATAAGCTTACTTATCAGTTATGAAATACAGAACTCTGTCCAACTCATCAAAACTCTTCCGCGAAATGATTTCCGGAAACATTCTTGGATCTACGGCTCCGGAAGCTTAAGACGACGAAGGCACCTGGGGGCTCTGCCACCTATCCTAAGGCTTGCTCAATACTCGCTCCCCGGTCAATAGCTTTTTGCGAGGAAAATGGGACGGATCCATCCAGGAAACTGCGTGAATACATTGTTAGAAGAAGTATTAAACTCGCTGAATTAGACTCTCAAATTCCTTTGGCAGCAATGTTGCTTTTCTTATATTCTTAAATCCCCACTCAGCAATTTTTTTGCCAATCGTTTACTTCCCCGACGAGCAAACCGCAATCTATATCTTTAATCTTCTCTTTGAAAAGAGAATTGAAAATGAATTAAATACAACAT
This sequence comes from Paenibacillus sp. USDA918EY, assembly GCF_009870825.1. GTDB lineage: Bacteria > Bacillota > Bacilli > Paenibacillales > Paenibacillaceae > Paenibacillus_AQ > Paenibacillus_AQ albilobatus. Next base: position 46,383 of record NZ_WTWY01000019.1, read on the forward strand.
GTAATATAAGCGAAAACAATATAGATTTTGTCATCACTGTCATGGCCCCCAACAGTATTCCTCCTAAAAGTGCAAAAATCATAAATCGAATACTATCGGCTGATAATTTGTAGTATTGCAAATGACAGATGGCGAACAGACCGGCAGTAATGATTACTGGAATTGTTATTGGCATATATAAAACATCCATTATTTTAGATGGAACAATGAAGGACTCCGTGATCGGTAATATCAATCCTCTAAAGATTATCTCTTCTATAACCGGAAATGTTATTGCAAAATTTATAATGTTGTATTTCCCAATTGGATTATAGCCTGAAAAGCGCGCTGCGATCACATTAATTATAATAAGCATGACAAAAGGTGGTATTGCATTCCCATAATCAACCGGCATTTTAAACGTATAGTTATTATTAAATAGCGGGGTGATCGTTACTATGATAAGAGCCCAGAATAATACAGTATATTTACCACCCCTCCTGTAAGGAGTCGTTCTAAGGGCTACTTCTGCTAGTTTGTAAGAAAAAGTTAACAGTAGTGATAAGCAAAGATATATCATAACAGCTCTCCAGAAAGGTTCTCTTATTTATGTCTTTCATGAATTTCGCCTCTATGGATCCAAACATTTTTAATGAACGCCCATTCATTTAATGGACCATATATTGCGTCCAAATCCAGTGTTATGCACTCAGCACATTGTTTAAGAAGTTCAGGGAAAATAGTAGTTTTTCCTGATTCACTTGCACCTGAATTAAATTTCATTTAACTGACTATTTTCTACGCCACTGTTCCAATCGTTTACGTAATGTCAGTAAGCTTTCTTCCACAGTTTGGTGAGCCGTGTCGATGACAATATGATCCCGGTCCCAAACATCATACTGTCGATTCCTGACCTGCTCCCACGTCGGTAGAACAAAGCCTTGAATATCGGCAGCTCGCGTTTCGACCCGATGTCTGTGTTCACGATCGTCAGAGCAGACCACTTCAATTTCCACGTATGGAGTATCATTAGATTCCGCCACGTTACGCCAAGCCTGACGCGTTATTTCGATAGGATTGACCGTATCTGCAATAACGTCTAGGCCCAAGTGAAGATTCTGCGATGCAATTGCATAACAAACGATGTAACCTTCAGGTCCTTCGATACTCTTTCCGGAATCCCGCATAGCCTGCTCAACGACATCGACTCGGAGATACGCAGCCTTTAGTTCTCTAGCTAAAGCTGATGATAACGTGGTTTTACCGGTGCCCGGCAACCCGCTAAAAATATAGAGCATTTACTCGACTCCTTTGAATAAAGCAATAAATAACTTCCCGTTAACTTATTTCATTAAGGATTTGCTTTCTTTTTTTGTTTTGCAGATTGCGTTCAGGACATCCCACCACTTTAAGCCCCGAAAGTGCGGGTCTTAGCCATTGCCAGGGTTGACCTCCTGCGTTACTTCCTGTCGAACGCTTTTTGGGGACTGAAGGCCGGAAGTTCTTGAGCGTGAATGCAGTGTCATTTAATGGATAAGTCTTCTTCGAACAACTATACAATTCTATATTTCCGCTTTAATCAGCTTATAATCATTGTTAAAATATGCATGGATTCTGTGCCCCCCCAATAGATCTCCATCCAAGTATTCACAGTAAATTTCAGTGGATCGAATCTCTACTATAAACAAACTTATTAATTCAACAAATTCTTCAGTTGTTAAGTCATACTCGCCTGCATCCACAGCATCCCAGTCTAGCTCAACATCATTTTCATCATATTCTGGCCAGAAATCATTTTTATAGTCTAGTAACTCCTCAGCTATTTCTATTTTTGCCACTTGCTCGAATCTCTCAAATTCAACAAACAACAGTTCGGCTTTACTTACTAATATATCAATATCGGTACTCCCATCCTCAAGTTTCAGTGTCCATTGTACCTTTCCCTCATTGTGTATGTATGACTTTAGTTCACTGCTATATTTAAAATGACCTATTCCGTCAACTTTAATAATCTTTTCCATTTAGAAAGTTCCTTTCATAGGTGATGTTTTAAGCTTTGCTGACTATGCTTCCTCAAGCAGTTTAATTAATTCCCTTTTGCTAACTGGATGATATGTAAGTAATTTGCCGTTATAGATGACATTAAAGACTCCATAGGGGGATGGTGCAAACTGTGCTTCCATTGAATTGCGCAACTCAACTACTTGCGATCTTATACCTCTCTCTTCAGCTACTTCAATAATCGTATTGATAGCATCGTAAATGTAAGGGCATTGATCAGATTTCAAAATGGTAATTCCATCTTTGAATTTACCTGCTCTTTCATCCCAACCATGATTAAAAACTGGGCAAGACTGATCGTCAAAACGTTTTACGACTAACTCAAAGTGTGGTGGAGCAGAATCAACTAACTCAAAACCATGTCTGACAAAAAAATCTGTATCCGTTAGCCAAGTTTTCGAACTGGTTACCATAGCAACACCGGACATGTTACTTGATCGTGCATCTGCAATACACTCCGACAATAGGCGAGATCCATATCCCTTCCCTTTTCCTTTCCCAACAATCCACAAACAATGTATAGCCATGTAATTAGATCCTTGTATGCCGCGCCAGGTATACTCAACAGGTATATATTCGATAAAACCTCTCGGGTACCCATCATCTTCAATGATTTTCAATCTGAGTCCCTCTTGGAATCTATCGAGCAGCCATGATTGTTTTCTTTTATAGCCTTGTGTCTTAGATTTACTTCTCATGCAGAAGAAACCCTTTTCTTCAATATTTTCCGAGGTAACATCTACTACCGTGACCATGCATTCACTCCGTTCTTTGCGAAATTTCGCCTAATCTTCCGTATTCTCGACGCGAACTGGCTTATATAACTCCTATCTTGGTCGGCTCGTGTGTCTTCCAAGTTATCTTCCATTATTATACATCGACGACCAAGGGATGTAAGCCCCGCAGCGTGAATATTATGTTAACTGATGTCAATGACCTCATCGGAATCTCTCATATTTGTTCTCTGCAACTTAGTTCATTGATCAAACATTCAAATCGCCTCTTCATCTGCTTCGCCGCTCATGCTTTCCCCTCATCACCTTGCACCTCACCGATAACAAAAAAGAGCCTCACACAAGTTGCATAAACTCATGTGAAGCCTCTCTTCTACTTCATGTTTCCTACGACTTTCACTCTCAGTCTCGTCGCATTTCCCGGATGATAAGCCAGCGGGGTTTCTTCCACTTCCACGAGCTCCACCGTAGCCGGATCAGCGCCGGCCAGCACCGCCTGGTTTACGGCTTTTTCACGTGCATCTCTTAACGATTCCTCGCGGGGCTCTGTGGAATAGATGTATATCTGCTCATATTGCCCACTGATTTGAGCAATGCACGCGCCAATGGCGTTGGCTACGCCCCCGTTCTCGGGCTTAATCATACGGGATACCCCGCGAATCGTGTCCGGTATAACGACACTGCCGCCGCCTACCAAAACAAGCTCAACGTCTCCCGACGATGTCTTCATTTTATCAATCGCCTGTTCAATGATGGTTGCAATTTCAGCTTGCACGTTTTTAGCGAAGTCTTCATCCAGATGCGCCACCAAGTTCTTATCCCCGACATCCGCAAGACCCAGCCGAACGGCAATGTCTGTCGTAGTCAGCGTATTCCCGCCAAAGACCAGCGCTTCTTGTCCAATCTTGTAGCCTACGCTATCAGGGCCAACCGTAATTTTGCCGTTCTCCGAGCGCACAATGCTTCCGCCGCCCAGCCCGACGGAGATAATATCCGGCATGCGGAAATTGGTGCGGATATCGCCAACCTCGACCGCAACCGAGGATTCTCTCGGGAAGCCGTCCTGCAATACCCCGATGTCCGATGTCGTCCCGCCTACGTCGAGAACCATCGTATCCTTGATCTTCGCTAAATAGGAAGCCCCGCGAATACTGTTCGTTGGCCCGCAGGCAATGGTCAGAATTGGAAACTGCTTGGCGTAATCTATCGACATTAAGGTTCCGTCATTTTGGCATAAAAACACGGCTGCGTCCGAGATGCCTTCTTCTTCCAACGCTTGTACAAAGCCCTCGGTCGTCGTTTTAATGACTTTGCACAATGCCGCATTAAGTATGGTCGCATTTTCCCGTTCGATCAAACCGACCGAACCGATCAATGAAGAACAGGATACAGGGAATTCCGGTCCATACACGTGGTGGATGAGATCGCGAATCTGAAGCTCCTGGTCGTTTTTAATGGAAGAGAACACTCCGATCACCGCGATGGACTCCACGCTACCGCGCCATTTTTCTATAAGTGCTTTGATCTCGGCTTCATCCACTTCACCAAGCACTTGGCCGTCGTATTCATATCCGCCGTGCACGAGAGCATATCGACCCGACAGCTTCTCCACCATGTCCTTTGGCCATGACGTGTACGGGGCTACGGAAGCCGTTGCCGGGTAACCCAGACGAATGACGCCGACTTGGGCCAGCTTTTTCCGCTCCACAATCGCATTGGTACACTGCGTCGTTCCCAACATGGCATGCGTAATTTGGGTTTTGTCGATGTCCGATTCCTGCAGCAACTTGCGGAGAGAGGTTTCAATGCCCGTTTTAATATCCAAGCTTGTCGGTGATTTCACCGCATGAATCAAATGATGATTCTCGTCCAGGATGATGGCATCCGTATTGGTGCCGCCTACATCGATTCCGATTCTATACATTCTCAGCCACCGCCTTTTTTACCAGTTCCTCGATCGGAACATAATCGTAATCATATCCGAAATACCTAGGGCCTGCCGTCTGGATCCCTTTTTCCGTTCTCCACTTTTCATGGGCCGGCAGTCCGATCACCCGTACGCGTTTCCCGTATTTCAGGCTTTCTGTAGTTACGGGCAACAAGGTTTCGTAATCGACCAGACAGATCAAATCGGGAGTGATCGCTGCCACTTGACCGTTCAACTCAGCAACCAGGTTTTCGTTTTGAAAATGAACCTTCATCTCCCCGCCTTTAAACGCTTCAATGCCTTCGAGATGCATCCGGCCAAGGTTAAACCCGCCTTTGGTTTCGCGGATGACGTCCACGATTTTCCCTTGGAAAAGCTCATAACCGGACACGAGCTTCAGCAGTTCTTGGAGCTTGTCCTTGGCATCCCGGTTTTTCGATATAATGATTGCTCCGATCTGTTCGGACAGGGTCACGATATGGTGAACGCCGCTTTGCTTGATTTGGGCCCCGGTCGCCGGGTACAGGCTGACTAGAGCACTGGCTCCCATTTCTACCGTAGCCACTCTTGCCAGCCGCTCCGTCCATTGATTATCGATGGTCTCAAAAATGCCGATGTTCCCTTTCTCATCGGTAATCGCCATCGGCGTTGCCGGAATGCCGTCCAGGTTGAACGTCACCATTTGCAGCTCCGGGAACGCCCGTCCCATACCGTCGCAGTCGATCAAGGGCAATCCCAGCTGCGCCGCAACGACGATGGGAATCATGGAGTTGACGCCCCCCGCTTCCATCGGAAACGTGCCGGCAATCTGTTCTTTTCCCAAGTAATTCGCTAATTTTTGAAACACCTTCACAAACTCGTCCCCTTTAGGGAACTTCTCCACCAATACGGAAGGCGCTCCCATCATCGCGGCGGGAATGAAAAAGTCTTCATCCTGAACTTCGTCGACCGAGTATAGTTTTACAGGACCATATTTATCAATGGCCGAGAGAGCCATCAATTTGCCGATGTAAGGGTCTCCCCCTCCGCCGGTTCCCAGAAATGCAGCCCCGACGGCGATGTTTTCAACGGCGGCTTGATCTATATATCTCATTTACGATTCCTCCAATATGACAGTTTTCTGCGACGTTAAACGATAGCCGGCATAATATGCGGCAAAAGAAATGACAATCCCGATCAGCGGCTGATTCGGCAGCTGCGGCAAGCCCGGGAACAAGGATAACACGACAGGGGTACAAGCAATCACCGCGCCCACAAGCCAGGAAACGACGCCCAGCGTATTTACGCCTTCCACCTCTTGCCAGCGGCTCTTATCCCCTTTGCCAAGCACCCAGTAAGCAGCGATCATCACGCCTGCGACCGGCGGAATCATGGCCGACAGGATGGACATGATCGGCGTAAAATAGTTGAGGATGCCGACGACGGCCAATACGGTCCCAATGGTTCCCGCGATGCCGACGGCCCATTTTTCTTTTTGCTTCGATACGTTGAATACGTTAATCAAGGCAATTCCGCCTGAAATGGCGTTCACGAGGTTCGTCTTCCAGGTAGCCAGAATCAGAACCACGCCGCCAATAAACGGGGTCGTAATGCTCAAAAAGGTTGCCGTAATATCGCTGGTCTGGTAAGCGATCGTCAGGACAGCTCCTGCACCGATCATCAGCAAACCTGCCGGAATGATTCCAAAAAGCGCTGCTTTCAGGACATCGGAACGTTTTCTCGAAAATTGCGAGTAGTCCCCCGCAACAACCGCGCCCAAGGCAAACGAACCCAGCGTTACCGCCAGTCCGTCCGTAAAGCTCATCGCTCCCGCAGGTTTATAATGCTGAATCAGCTGCAGGGAATCGCCGGTCAAAGCTTTGATCAGACCATAGATGCTGATTCCGACCAATAAAGGAACGGCAATGTAGCTGATCACCCGCAGCACTTTAATCCCATAGACGGCCGAAACCACCATCACGAGGCCACAGATGAGGGATGCCAGCGGCACCGGCATGTCCATTCCGGTCACGGCCAGCAGGTTGGCCAAGGCCGCACCGCACACATTCGCCTGGATGCCAAACCATCCGAGGCACGCAATGGCCAGGATGATCGATAAAATCGTTCGCGATCCTTTTTTGCCGAACACCTGACCCGCGACCTGAACCGTCGGTCTCCCCAGCTCCGTGCTTTGAATGCCCTGCAAAATCATAAGCAATACAATGATGGAGTAACCAACCAACGTGACGAGCAGCGCTTTCGATAAGCCCATGCCTGCAATCAGCGTATTTCCTACCAACAGACTCGGGATGCTGATGACCGCGCCGGCCCAGATGATCCCTAGACTGAACCAGGATTGATATTTTTTAGCGGATTTCATATGACCCCTCCTCACGTTTGTTCGTTCGAATCATTTTTCTAATTGTAAAAGATGAAGCAGGGCAGCGTCTTTTTCAGAAAATAAAAAAAATCCCGATGTTTTTGTCTGATTCGACAAAACCTCGGGACTTTTTTCAGGTATGGATAAGTCGGTAAACCATGCAGGCGGTATATACATCGTACGATTCCGAATTGACGGTGACATCGTAGCCGATCAGCTCGCATATTTTTTTGATGCGATATTTTACGGTATTTTTGTGGACGAACAACAGCTTGCTGCACTCATCCATATTCCCCTTCGCATCCAGAAGAAAGGTCATCAGGGTTTTCAAGGCGTCAGGGTCGTCCATAATTGGCTCCATGACGGACAAGCATTCTTCCGTGATCTCTTCCCCTTGTTTACTGAGGTCTATGGCCCGTTTCATGTTTCGGATTTCCGCCGAGGTATACAGTTTGCGGTGATGATAAATGCGGTGAACTTCTTTAGAGACCTCATTGACGAGCTGATACATTCGTCTTACGTCCTGCGTGTTCCGCATTCTCGGGGAATACACGATGCTTGATATTTCAGCGATGAGACCCGTGTTTTCAATGTAGTCCGCTGCGATTTCAAACTCATTGTATTTATAGGAACAATTCCCCAGCAAAACGACAACGCAGTGATCGATCGTTTGAATGACGGCGGTTTTATAATACTGGGAGAGATAGGATTTCAAGTCTTCCCTAATCCTTTTTTCCTCCGACAAATCCTGAATGTAAACGAGCCACATCATTTGGATGGCGGATACGTCGATGTGAAGCAAATGGGCCAATCTGCGCATTTTTTCGCTTTCGTCGTTCACGATCGCTTTGACCAAAGCGTATTCGCTGACCTCGTTATGCTTGTCTCCCCACAAATTGATGGCTACCTGCACCACCTCGCTGATTTGATCCATCGTCTTCGGCGGCAGCTTCGTATTTTCTTTAATGAGAAACAGGTACAGGGCCTCCCCGTTTTTTTGATGAATCCGTTTATATTCAACAAAGCAGGGCGCATTCAGCTCGCCTTGCCCCATTCTGCCGTTCAAAATGGAAGGCGCTATTGACCGGATCAGATCCGCCACATCGAGCGATGAGTTGCGCGGCCACATGACCCGATTGATGATATCCAGGTTGCTGTTTGTCAGCACGATGTTTGCTTTCATCCGGTCCGACAGCAGTTTAAGGGTAATTTCCACGCTCCGCAAATGCTCCGGCAGCAGCGACACCTTTTCCAATGATTCATTCACGAAATGCTCATTCACATTCTGATTGCTGACGATTGCCTCCATGACTTCATAAATGACCTCGTTATACCGGAGAGAGTAATCGTTTCTCGGCATGCAGATGATAATAAAATTCAGGGATTCGGCCAGCTCGAGCACTTCATCCGCGATGTCCGGCATCACAATGCCGACATAGTACAGAATCAGTCCCACTTCACCCAGGTCATGCAGATATTGAACCGTTTTGCACTGCTGCTCCACGCTATCCTTAATGGAATAAAAAGAGCTGATGACCAGCTCTTCGGCATACCACTCTTCCTGAACGGTTTGAATAATTTGCGAAAAGAAATTGACATCCGCCACCTCTAAAACAGATAAAGAGGAAACGGTCTGATGAAGTCTGCTTGTTCCAGTGACCACCTGAGCCCCCCTAAATGAAGGCAGCTGCAGCAAATCTTTTACGGTTACCCCAATTCAACCACCACTTTTTTGTTCGATTCAAGCTGTAAGTTATAATGCCCGGCATAACCAAGCAGCCTAAGATAGGCTTCATTAATATTAGTATAACCTTCGTTATGATAAGCAACCAAGTAAGTTCCTTTGCCAACTATGAAATTTTTTGCATACTCGGCCTGCTCCACTAAGATGCTGAGTCAAAAATTCGGATATAAATGCCATTCTTTCGTATCTTTTTGATAAGAACTCCTTATTGATCTCTTCTTTAAAATATACTGCTCTTGATGGCATATTGGTAGTCGTGCCACAGATCTTCAACGATTGATATTGTTTTTTTGTTTTATGTGCCCTCCCTCTCCGATACTTATTATCATTTTTGTCGTTTTTTATTTCCTTTCTGATGATAATTTCGCCTATAGTTGCATGAATACGGTATGCAAAAATGACACAAAAAACGATTGACATTGGAGTTGACTCCAATGCTAATCTGAATATATGGAAAAACTATATTCTATAAAAGAGGTTTCACGAATGCTTGGTATCCCGAAGGATACACTGCGGTATTATGACCGTATTGGAATCGTAACGCCGTCTCGGGGACACAATTCATATCGCAAGTATTCTAGGGACGACATCGTCGATTTGATGAATATTCAAATCATGCAGTATGCGGACTTTTCTCTAGAAGAAATCAAGGGGAAGTTTCAGTTCCACAGAATGCAGAGTGTGGATCCTGCTTATTGTGAGGAGGTCGCTGAATTCCTTGGTACCAAAAAGGCAGAAACGCTCAAGAAAATGGCACATCTTGAAAAGGTCAGCCGGTTACTCGACGTAGCAATTAAAACGCTAATGGACTTTAACCATGAAAGCGACCAGCAGCTGGCAGTGCTCGTTCGGGAGATTTACCGAGATCTTCAGAAGAAGGAACCTGAAATAACTAAGGGGGATTGTGATGGACATCAACATTAAGAATTATTATTGTTTGATTGCTGGCGTCCTGGCAATACTTTTTGCTGTTACGCACGCTTGGAACGGGCAATCCGTTGTACTGCCGACGCTCTTGGTCAATGATATAGCCTTGAATACACGGATAACATTTACGTATATCTGGCACATTATCACCGCTGAGAATCTGGCTTTCGGCATAGTATTCATTATCCTGTCATTCCAAAGCGAAATATCGAAGATCCGGTTTGCTGCGTGGATTTTCGTGTCGCTTCTACTCATTCGCCTCATGGTCATTCTCGGTGTAACGGCATTATATGATGCTTCGGCACTTACGAATACGTTAATCGATTCGATTGCCGTCTTAATCTATTCCGCCTTCATTATACTGGGCACAAGAATAAAGAAAAAAGAAGAGTAAGGGGGTCTATCATCTCAAAACCAGTAGGAAAGTTTGAAGCACTAAACCGCGTTTCATTGCCAGTGATTTTCAATACGCTAACGGGAAATTAGTTCATGATAAACCGCTAATGTGGCGTTGGGTAGATTTCTCTTGCTTCTTCCCACTTCACGTTTGATTCCCCCAAACGTATTGAATTTGCTTTAATTGCATCATATTTTGGATTTTTATTAGCACTTGATAGAATTTCACATACCGTCCCCGTATTCACGAACCCTCGCCGACTTAAGCGACCAACGGGAGTGGCCGCGGTGCGGTTAGCTTCGCTGGGTTGTCAGACTGATTCAGCTTCCTCGAAATGCTAAAACAATTCCTTAAACTTTTCTCTATTTGCATTTGACAATGCTTTTCCCAATAATTCTTTGTCATAACCATTTGATATCAATGCATTCAAAATTGCATCGGTTCGATCTTGTCTATTTCTTCTAATATTTGATTCCAATTGAATCTCAAGTGGAACGACTGGTATTTCATAGTTTTCAAATTCAACGTACTTCTTTAACTCCCAAATATATTTACCACCTTCCCATATCCCTTCACCTTTAACCGAATCGGGTATTCCAGCTGAATTTGATATTTGAACCACTTCCACGGTAAAATCATGAATCTTCCATTTACCTTTAGTCCAAGTAAATCCAGAAGGAAAGGTTTGAGTAAAGTATGGTTCCTCATTAGAGGAAAGCCAGTCTACATCAAAATAAGAAAGATTAGATTTAGTCTTTAAGTTGAATTCATTCAGTAGTTGAGCTAATTCTTTAACATCATCCATGTTCTGAACATATATATCTAAATCGTTTGGGTTCATTATCGCTTTCTGCAGTACAGATCCAACTGATCCGACAATAATCCATTCATTTGTTAGATTAGATTCTGAGTAGAGTTCATAAAATGTCTTTAAAGCTTGTTTCCAAGACATAAAAATAAATCCTCCTTTTTTTATCGCTCTTCAAGGAATTTCTGATAACGTTGTTGTGTTCCTGACGCCGATTCCCCTTAGATAGCTCTTATATCTTAGGGAAATGATGTGTCTGCCTGAATCTGCTTCCTTGAAATCCTTCAGGCAGACCGAGCGGCAACAGACGCGAAGCTGGGACACAGTGTTATAAGATGTTGGGGCCACCCCTGAATTCGCTTACACTTTATTGTATTGACTTTACGTACTTTTCAATTTGTTTTTTATGGTGTTTATCGTGGGAAATAAATCCTCTTAAATATCCCCTAATCGAAAACTTTTTTCTGTCTCCGTCTTTATATTCCTTTATATAATCTTCCTCTGGTAATCCGGTGATATCATCAATGATCTTGTTTCTGTATTCAAAGAATTGTTTAATAATAGAATCTCTTGTTTGTGTCTTTGCATATTCCCTTGCATTGGCGTTGAATTCATCAAAGTTCAAATGCCTTACAGTCACGGATTGACCAAGCTTGATCTTCTCTATGCCTTCCTCATAAAAATATTTGTCCCAAAGCATGATATGACTTATAACATCTTTCAATGACCATTTCCCTTCTGAAATGGGACTATTCCAATGTTCCTCATCTATAGTCTTTAATTCTTGTACAAAATCAATAAAGGATTTGAATTCTTCTACCATTTCCAAAGAGGTCTTCGCCATGTACATTACTCCTTTGAGTTGTTTATTATATCCTTTGCCCCAATTTCTTATAACGTTCTTGCATCTACGAACCTGAGAGGCTTAAGGCGTATTGCGCCGGGCCCGACGGACTTAACCTCGCAGGGTTGTTCACTGGTTTAACTTCTCCGCCTAATACTTCTAGCGAACCAAGGGCGTAGCTCGCAGCGTGGATACTTTGTTATATGAAGGACATGTCTACTTCGATCAACATTCAATATTCCTTTATGTGCTCTAAATTGTTATGTTCTCACTTTCTTTAAGACTTACAAATTCAATATCATTGCAATAAAAGTTAATAATTCCGTTTTCGTAATCCTCAATTAAATAATTCATTGGGTGATATCCATGATCCTTTAAATCTCTAATATTAAATCCACTTATTAGTGTTAGTGCTCCTCCAGATTGAAACTTAAGACTTTCTACATTCGAGAATCTTATAACTAATTCATATGTCTTTGAACTCTCCTTAATTAAAAAAGTTATATCAAGTATGGATATATTCTCAAAAAACTTATCTTGAGTAATATAGAAGTGGAAATCCGAAAGCCACTCTATTTGACGGATTGTAAAATTAGCAATAACCGATTCTATGTATTCTATATTTCTTATCATCATCGAGAAAACTCCTTGTATAATTAATTCACATGTCTTTCATCTAACGTTCCCGTATTCACGAAACGACCCAGCCTTAGATAGCTCTTATCTTAGGCTGGGTCGTTTGTTGTCTGAGCATTTTCTTCGATTGTCCATCTGATTTAATTCCTCATTAATGTTTCTAGCCGCTTCTCCTATTATTTCTAGATTTCATACTACTGCATCCAAAAGCATTTGATTTGATAAAAAGTCCTCAACCCAACGTCCAAGAGATACGATTCTATCCGTTGAATTTACTCTAAAATGTCCATTTCACTGATATTGTACCTCACTAAGCATTTCATTCTTCATATAAGGTTTAATGGCATTAGGAGTAACAAGATCAACATGGCGGTTAAGTATAGTCTCCAAGTAATGCTTCAGCTCCAGGAATTCAAATCCAACAGGACGAGAAAATTCAACTAACAAATCAATATCACTGTTTTCTGTCTGTTCATCACGAGCAAAGGAACCAAATAGCCCGATCTTCTCGACATAAAAATGTTCCTTCAAATAATGCTTTTCGGATCTCAATTTATTTTCAATATCTTCTCGCTTCAATGAACTCCCCTCCTCTGAATCATTATTATGCTTTCATTATAACCTAAAGAGTTGTTTTTTGTTCCTAGTGTCTTACGGGAGATTTCACTTAACGTTGTTGTGTTCACGAACCCGAGAACCTTAAAGGAGCATAGCGACTGGCCGCGACTGCGGTTAGGTTCGCAGGGCTGTCTGCCTGATTCGACTTCTCTGATTGCCTCGGGCAGACCGAGAAGCGGCGTCAGCCGCCCGGAGCGTGAACATGGTGTTATCGGATGTATTGTGCCTTCATTTGAAACACTATCACCGCCTACTTCAACTAATAGTTGAAGTATCTATTAATTATTTATCAACTGATAGTCGATATGCACGTCGGGTATCCTATGATATAGTTCATACTAGTTAATAGATTGAGGAGGTAAATGAAAATGATCGATCCCTATCAGGTAGGTAACAATATATATAATCTGAGAAAAATAAAACATTTAACTCAACTCGAACCAGCTACGAAGATAAATGTCTCCCATCAAGCAGTATCAAAATGGGAAAGAGGAGACTCACTCCCGGATCTTGAATCTCTTTATCAACTATCAAATGTATTCAGTATCAAAATCGATGACTTGATAAAAAGGACGACTAATGATATTGCTCAAATAATAGATAATCAAATAGACATTAAGGAACCACTAATAGTAGATGAAGAAAATGTTAATATTATATGGCAGCGAGCATTATCAATAATTAATGAAAGGATTAGTAAACCAAGCTTTGACGTATGGTACAAAAACACTTCCGCAAAGTTTAATAATGGGACAATTATTATCGTAAGCCCTAATGAGTTTTCAACCGATTGGTTACGAACTAGATATGCATATCATATTCGCGAGGCTCTCTCTCAAGTTTTATCAGTTGATAACATTAATGTTGCATTTCAATCTTTGGAGTAACTTGTATTTTGATTTTTATGTCTTGCACAATATTTCCGATAACGTTTCCGCATTCACGATGCTCAAGCAGCTTAAGGCACGTAAGTGCTGGGTGGCTCCGCCACTTAGCTGGTTGAATGTGTCCGGTGAATTCGCTTCCCTAAATGCCTCTTCCGGACCAAGGGCTGGGCTTGTCCCAGCACGCAGCGTTGAATGTGATGTTAACTGATGTGCCCGACTTCTCCGAAATACCTAAGAGGTCTACTCATTATTAGTTTCAATTTTATTTATATCCAATTTAACCATTTTTGACAAATCATGAAAGAATAAATAATTATCTACAATACTAATGTACCAAGATTTTATTTGATTGATCTCCGCTCTGTTAGTACCATCCTTTTTAACGCGAACTAAGTTTTGCTTCTTCGAAACATCACTATAATAAATCCAATCGCCATTAACATTAATAAATTTTGGATTATCATCTGATAATTTGGTAAGTTCCGTCCCATCGATTTTCATTTTATATAGTTTTTGATTGAAGTTAAAATACATCCAATCACCATCAATATTTAAATCATTTATTTGTTTTCCTGTTAACAGTTTCTTCTTTGATTGCCCTTCCAAATCGACTTTAATTAATTTATTGTAGTATGAAGTATAGTAAATCGAATCGCCACTCACAACAATTTGACTTGCATGGTCATTGTTCAATTGTTTCTTCTCAGACCCATCAGTTTTCATTTTAAATATGAATCCATCTTGATAACCATTATTAGTATAGTAAATATATTCACCTTTCACGTTAACATGAAACGCAGAATTCGCAAGAACTTGTTTGTCGGATCCATCTAGTTTAACTCTAGTTAATTTCCAACCATCAGAGTAATAGAAGTATTCGTCTTTTATATTAATATACGCAGGATGGCCATCAATAATTTTGGTCTTTTCACTTCCATCCTTTTTTATTTTGTAAAGCCCCCCCGCTTGGGAAAAACTTGAGTAATATATCCAATCATCAGTGCTTGCATAATACCCCCAGTTGTTTATGTTACCGACACTATTCCCTCGTTCAAAATCTTCATCAATTGCATAAGCGGCGTTTAAGTTTACAAATAGTATTAGTATTAACAAAACTAACATTGTCTTTTTCGTCATCGAAAAGTCACCTCAATATATGAATTTGTTTCGGGCATTTCAGTTAACTCTTATTCTACGAATTTCACTATACTTCCTCCATGAAAGAGATTTGCGATATTTGTGATATATAACATTGTTATTAGAGACGAAACTTAAATCCCCGCTTTTAAACGTTTTAAATTTCAACCACACTACCGTCAACGTTTACATAAACCAACAAAAAACCGCCCGCAAAAGCGGACGGCCAATACTAGATCATTAGTGCTGTACAGAGTATAGACAATTTATAACGTTTATTGGAACCTCAACTGAAAATCAGTCGAACTAATAATAAAACAGCTCGAACATCAAATCGCCCTTTTGAACTGGCTATTATATAGCTCAAAGTAAACGCCCTGCAGTTTCAGCAGCTCCTCATGACTGCCCTGCTCGGCAATCCGTCCGTTTTGGATAACGAGGATTCGGTCCGCGTCTTGAATCGTGCTGAGCCTATGGGCGATGACGAAGCTGGTGCGTCCTTTCATCAGCGTTTTCATGGCCTGCTGGATATGCATTTCGGTACGCGTGTCCACGCTGCTGGTTGCTTCGTCCAGGATCAAGATGGCCGGATCGGCGAGGATCGCGCGTGCGATGGTTAGCAGCTGGCGCTGGCCATGGCTTAAACTGCCGCCTTCCGCGCCAAGCATCGTATCATAGCCATGCGAAAGCCTGGCGATGAACCCGTCGGCGTTGGCAAGCTTCGCCGCCTCTTCGACTTCTTGGTCGGTCGCATCGAGGCGGCCAAACCGGATATTTTCCCGGATGGTCCCGGAAAATACATGCGCGTCTTGAAGCACCATGCCAAGCTGGCCGCGAAGTTCGTTTTTGTCCATTTTCCGGATGTCCACACCGTCTATTAGCACCGTGCCTTCACTGATTTCATAAAACCGGGTCAGCAGGTTGACGATCGTTGTTTTTCCCGCGCCAGTTGGTCCGACAAGGGCGATTTTCTCGCCCGGATTCGCTTGGAAGCTCACACCGCTAAGAATAGGCGAATCCGGCTTATAGCCGAAGGATACGTCCCGAAAAACAACCTCTCCTCGCAGCCGCGGAAGTTTGACATGCTTCTGTGCATGATCGAATTCGGACCCCATATCCATGACTTCAAAAACGCGTTCCGCTCCGGCGATCGCCGACTGGATCAAATTGTACTGGTTGGCAAGCTCGGAAATCGGACGGCCGAATTGCCTCGAATAGTTCAGGAAGCTGACGATGACCCCGACCGTGGCCATGCCATGAAATGCCATCCAACCGCCGACGCCGGCGATCAGCGCAAAGTTGAGGTTGTTGATCATGTTCATGACCGGGCCGACAAGCCCGGAAACGATCTGCGCCTTGATGCCGTATTTGTTCAGCTCGCCGCTGAGCTTGCGGAACCGTTTGGCTTCGGTCTCTTCCCTCCGGTATTGTTTGACCACCTTCAAGCCGCTTACCGTCTCTTCGATAAAGCCGTTCAGCTCGCCCAAATGCCGCTGCTGGTTTTTAAAATAAATCCGGCTGAATCCGGAAATTTTCCGGCTTGCCAGCAGAACGAGCGGGACGGTCACCATCGCGACAACCGTCAAGGGGATGTTCAGCATCAGCATAATAACGAGCGAACCGCTGAGCGTGATCAAGCTGTTTAACAGCTGCGTTACGCTTTGGTTCAGCGTGTTGGCGACATTATCGATGTCGTTTGTTGCCCGGCTCATCAGTTCCCCGTTTGCATGCGTGTCAAAAAACCGCACGGGCAGCTGATGGTATTTGGCAAACAGGTCGCGCCGCAGCTCAAACACGGTTTTTTGCGAAACGGCCGTCATGACGTACGCCTGCACCCAAGCGATCACGCTTCCAAGCACATAAATCCCCAGAAGAAGCAGACAAAACCGGACAAGCCCGCTAAAATCGCCGGGAATCACCGCCTTATCGATCGCTTTTCCGATCAAGTACGGCCCGATTAGTGATACAACCGCGTTTAATACGGTAAACACGTACACCGTAATAAGTCCTGCCCGCTGGCGATTCAAATACGACCAGATGCGCCGAATTGTAGCGCCGCGGTTTTTGGCTCGAACCTTCGGCACTTGTCCCCGTCCAGGCCCTGTGCCCGGCGGTCCGCCCCCCAAACCGCCTGGACGACCAGGGATCGGCATCGGCGTTCGGTTATGTAGACTAGACATAAGGCGCCTCCTCTCCGTTCAGCTGCGAGTGCAAAATGTCTTGGTATATTCCGCTGTTCCGTCTGAGCTCTTCATGGGTGCCTTGGGCCACGATCCGGCCGTTTTCCAAAATCAGGATGAGGTCGGCGTCAATAACGGATGACACGCGTTGAGCAATCAAAAGGTTGGTGCTGCTCTGCATCTCCGTTTTTAACAGCTGCCTGACCCGGGATTCGGTAGCCGCATCAAGCGCGCTGGTGCTGTCGTCCATGATAAGAATTGTTGGCCGGATGAGCAGTGCCCTTGCGATCGCGAGCCGCTGCTTCTGCCCGCCGGAGAGGTTGATCCCGCGCTGGCCAAGCACGGTGTCATACCCTTGCGGAAGCTCCGAAATGAAGCCGTGAGCCTCGGCGATGATAGCCGCTTCTTCCACTTCCTCGTCGCTGGCGTCCGGACGGCCGAAACGGATATTGTCCCGAATGGTACCGCTGAACAGGATCGTCTGCTGCATGACGAACCCGATCCGGCTGCGAAGATGTTCCAGGCTCATCCGGCGAATATCCGTGCCGTCAATCCTAATTGCGCCGCTTGTAACGTCATACAGCCGCGGTATAAGACTGACGAGCGTGGACTTGCCCGTGCCGGTGGCGCCAAGAATTGCCGTCGTTTTACCCGGTTCGGCAACAAAGCTGATATCATCCAAAACCAGATTCTCGTCGTCTTTGTCATAGGCGAACGCTACGTTATGGAATTCGACCCTACCTGCCTTGATGCCGACATTCAGGGCGTCGGAATCTTCGGTAATATCGCTTGTCGCAGCGAATACTTCGTTGACCCGATCGGCCGATACTTTGGCCCGGGACACAAAGGTAAGCATATTGCTCAGCATCATCATCGACATTAACAGCTGGGTAGCGTAATTGATGAACGCCGCCAAATTCCCGACGGGAAACCCGTTGTTCCAGGTCTGCGCTCCGCCAAACCAGAGGACGGCAACGATGCTCGCATTCAGAATCAGCATCATAAGCGGTAGATTCAGCGCCATAAGCCGGTTCGCCCTGATCGCCGTTCGGGTATAATCGGTGTTTGCGTCATGAAAACGCTGCTGTTCCTGCCTCGCCCGAACAAATGCCTTGATCACGCGGATTCCCGCCAAATTTTCCTGAAGAACGACGTTGACGGCATCCAGTTTTGACTGCATTTTCGCGAACAAAGGAAAAGAGAGCCGGATGAGTACATACAAAAGGATAAAAAGGAGCGGAACGGCGACCAGCAGGATCAACGTGAGCGACGGGCTGATCCGGATCGCCATGATCAAGCTGCCGATCAAGAGCAGCGGGGAACGCACGAATGACCGTAAAATCATTTGCACAAACGTCTGAAGCTGCACGACATCGTTCGTTAACCGGGTAATGAGCGATCCCGTCTTGAGCCGGTCCAAATTCCGATTCGAGAACGATTGAATATGCTCGAAGAGCCGAATCCGCAAATCGTTGCCGAAATTTTGCGAGGCGATGCTCGAAAACACGGTGCAGCCCACGCCTCCGATTACCCCGGTCAACGCCACGCCAACCATGATCAGGCCAGTCGAAACGATATGATGTAAATCGTTTTTCATGAGGCCTTCATCCACTATGCTCGCCATCAGCGTCGGCTGCAGCAAATCCATGAATACCTCCACCACCATCAACAGCGGCGCGAGAATGCACCACAGCCAATACGGCTTCAAAAAGGTTTTAAGCTTCCACATTCCATTCCCCCCTGCTTTCAGCAGCGTCAGGATATGTCAAGACCGTCTTAAAAACTGCTCGGTCTGGACCCGGACAAACGTTTCTTTCCGCTTCAGTTTTTGTCATCTTTCTTTTCCTCGCCATCCGGTTTCTCCTCTTTTTCTTCGCTTTCAGTAAAAACTTCAAAAAGCTCGAACGTATGGATAAACTCCTGAATGATCGCATCGGTCGCTTTGAGCTCCCCGCTGATCACCTGCTTGATGGACTCGTATTCCGGCTGTTCGAGCTGGCTCGCCAAAGTCGAGCGTTTCACGTTCAGTTTCTCGAGAAATGCAACCGCTCTCCCCCGGCGGAAGGTCTGTGCGCTATGAAAACGCGTCTTTTTGTCCTCATGTCCGTGACTTCTGCCTTCCCGATGCTCCATATGTCCGTGACGTCCTGTTCGCTCGTGTCTGCCTTCACGCATCTTCGTTTCCTCCTTCCGGTTGTATACTTTTGCATACATCATGTTCATTGTATACAAATGTATACGACGAAATATGCATTGTCAAGATCATTTTCAATCCCCGCATTGACTGTAAGTGCGGTACGCGACCACGAACAACAGCTCGAGTCTCAAAAATGAAAAAACCGCGGAGTCCGCGGTTTGGGAAAAACATTCGGTTCGGAAATGCCCTTTCCGCCGAAATAAAAAAGCCTGACGGATCAGGCTTTTCAAATGTATGTAACTAAATAGGATTGCCGAAGATTACTCGAGTTCCAGTCGAAAACCTTCGATTTCTTCTTCCGCATCCCGGAACAACTGCAGCAGGGACCGGCTGTATTCCCCCAGCTTCTTCTCGCTTTCCTCAAAACGGACCCAGCGAACGGTAAGCGGCATGTCGACCCAACCCGTAAGACAATCCCAAAAAGCGTCCAGATTGCCGCCGTAAAGATCGGGCAATGCCAATCCTTCCTTGAGGACGGCATGCAGTTGACCGATGTTATCGATGTTCCCGCCATCTAAAATGAACGTACGCATTTTTTATGATCCTCCAATGATTACTTGATTTGTTCAAACGTGTTGTAGTGATCTTCCGTCTTGTATATTAAACCGTCGTTGGAGAATAGAATGCGGTCTTTTCCCCGATGCCCGGATTTATAATTGATATCCGCTTCATACCAGATTCTCCCCTTTTTATCGGGCAATTTCTTTTCTCGGTTCCGGAAAATATCGCCGCCAATGCTTTTCCCCGGCGCAACTTTTTGCAAATTTCCCGCTTGCGCGTCCCAGCCCAGCTTTTCCGCTTCTTTTTTCGTAATGAAATTGTCGGGAAGTTTATGGTGTTCCTTGATGTAATCCGCAACGGCCTCAAACGTCGTTAAACGTTCCGACTGCTGCTGATGCTTTTGCTGTTGGGCCGGCTGTTGGCTCGATTGGCGGTTCGATTGCTGGCCCGGTTGTTGGCTCTGCTGGATCTCGCTCACTCCGCAACCGGTCAAAAGCAGCAGACAACTGAACAAAACAAATAATACGGACTTCAAAGCTTTCAATGATTCATCCTCGTTTCTTTATGAAATGGTCTTATGATGGCCGCCGCCCATGGAAGGTGCACAAACAAAAAGCCTAAGGAATGAAATCCAGAGGCTTTGAACGGCTGATTTTATCGACACCTTATTCAACATCATACCAACCCGGAAAGAAAAAGTCTATATTTTCGGCCGGATTTTATCTACGATGGAGTAGCCGGCAAAAACTTTTGTTCAGGAGTGTTGTTCAATGGATGGGACTTGTCATCTTAATCAAACGGATTTACAGAGTTATATACGCGATGTTTTTGGAACCGGCTATGTCGTTGCCAACGTATCGCGGATGCATGGCGGCGCGCAAAAGGTCGTCTACAAAATCGACTGCAGCAATGGATTTTCCTGCGTTTTGTACGTGTGGGATCTTGCAATGAGTTATTTTCAAGAAGAAACGGCACGTAAAAATCCAAGCGAACAATCCTATGGCGGCGATCTTTTTGAAATCAACAACCGATATTTGACGCAAAAAGGCATTCGAACGCCCTCTCTGTATGATTTGAATAAAGAAAGGATCCGTTACACTTTTGATTATGCACTGGTTGAATATATTGAAGGACAAAAGGCGGAAGACTATTTCCGCAATGCAGATTCACGGGTTCAAGATCAAGTGTTTCAACGGTTGGGTGAAATGCTTGCCGCCATGCATGCCGACAAAAGGCAAACCTTTGGGAAGCCGGATCATTCCGACGCCAGCACGGCTGCATGTCAGCAAATTCAAATGGAGGATGCCAAAGAACAGCTATCCTATGCTTCACGCCATATGGAGAGCATTAGTACGAACCATGACAAACTGCTCGATACGATGCATGAACTCGAATCCAAACTGACGCCCCGGACGGAATACGGTTTTATTCACGGGGAACTGGGACCCGATCATGTTTTGGTAAATGACCGACTGGAACCCTGCTTGATCGATATCGAGGGAGCGATGTTTTTTGATATTGAACATGAGCACAGTTTTATGACGTTCAGGTTCGGGGAGTTCTACCGGTATTTGAAAAATGATTCGCTCGATGAAGACCGGATGCGGTTCTACCGCTTCCTCCATCATATCTCGCTAACCTCGGGCGGATTGAAGCTGCTGCACAGAGGTTTTCCGGATCAGACATTCGCCATAGGGCTGGCCGAATATCATTCCAAATGCGCATTGCAGTTTCTTTAAATGCGAATAGCGCCTGTTTCCGCAGAAACCGGCGCTATCGCTTCATGTGATCTTAGAGAAACAGCTTCTATTGGTTAAGCAGCGTCCCCGCGTCGCGAAGCAAAATTTCCGCAGCTTCGGCAGAGATATGCTTCCCTTTTTGTGCTTTCACTTCTTGAATAAAGCTGTTTGCATTCCGATTTTGCAATTTTTTCAACAGACTGTTTGCGATTCCATGATTATCGATCCAGCCGCGATTCGCGAAATCCGAAATCAGCTCCCCGAGTGTTTCATAGTTTGTCAGCACCTGAAAATGGACGGATTTCTCGGCCCCGTTCCCTGCCAAATCCGCGGCTTGAACGGTCAATGCATGATCTCCGGGCTCAAGCAGGTACAGCGGAATTCCGCTTAAATCCTCTAATTTTTTCCCGTCCAGCAGCACTGCTGTCTTCTCATGGTCAACCCCAGCCAGTTTGTCCGAAATGTCGAATTGCGGTTGAAACATGCCTGTGTTATATACGGAAGTCGCAACCGAATGGATTGTTATTTCCGGTGCCGTCCAATCGACCGTGATACGGCTCGATGCTTCAAAATTGCCGTCATCCGTTTTGGCGGTAATCACCGCTGTTCCTTCTCCTGCCGCCGTCACTGTTCCATGTTCGTCTACCGTGGCCACCCGCGCATCGTTTGTGCTCCATGTCATCTTTTTATTGGTCGCGTTTTCGGGCATGACGGTGGCGTTCAGTACGATTTGGCGATCGGAAGACGCATTAAACACCAGCTGCGGTCGATCGAGCGAAATTCCCGTGACGGGTATGTTGTCAAGTTCGGGGGCATGCTCTATGATCAGTTCATTTAGCGCGATGTTGCCCCATGTCCGATTGCCGCCGTTAACCTTCAACCGAAGTTTATAGGCCTTTACCGTCGGAAAAGCAACGCTCTGATGTTCTTTCGTGCTGTCGTTCAGTTTCCACTGGATCGAGGCGCCGGACAAAGCGGTTAACCAGCGGCTGCCGTCATAATATTCCACGTCAAAATCGGTTATGCCTTGGCCGATTCCGAAAAAGGTGACCAACGTAACTTTATTGACAGGCGTCGGCTGTTCGCCATAGTCAAGGGTGATGTAACCCGGGAATTTGATATTGGTGGCACTTCCCCAAGCCGAATTCAAATTGCCGTCAAGAATGTTCGCAATTTCGCCTGCTCCTGTCGGGAAGGTCGTGGTGACCATGTCTTTGTATAAATCAGGGTTGTTGTATAACTCAAGTTCGTTCAGCGAAAGATATCCCGATTTCCGGTTCCCGTCATGGACCTTCAATCTAAGCTTGGAGAAACGGGTCAGTGGAAACTCCACCGATTTGATCTCGTTATAACCGGAATTCGAATCCCACGTAAGATGAACGCCTGTTCGAATCGGCACCCATGACGACCCGTTATAGTACTCCAGATCGAAATCCGTGATCCCCGAGTCTTTTCCCATTCTCGTGTTTAACTTCAATTGGTTGGCGGAAACGGATTCCTTGCCGAAATCCAGCGTAATATCATTCGGGAACGCAGGTGAAACGTCGGTTTTCCAAGCCGTATCGTAATATTTGTCGTTGATGTTACCGATTGGCCCGTCCGAAGATGTATTAAACGTCGTACCAGCCACGGCCAACGGAGCCAAATCATCGACGGGCGTGCTGACCGGACGGATCGGAACGATGTCGATCGGGTCAGGCATTTGACCGGCCGGAGGCACGCTGCCTTCGTATTCGTGTGCGCCGATATCGGGAGCCTCGTTGTATAGCGGATTGCCGAAATAATCCCGTCCTCCGTTATCGTTAATCCGAATGCCCGCTCCGATTAAAGGAGAATCGGCTTGCAGCTTGTATCCGCCGACGGTGTTCATGCCGATCGAGCCGCTTCCGGGATTGACGAATTTAGGTTCGGCGGTCACCTTATGCGCATCGGTCCGAACTAACGTATTCCCTCCGTAATAAGCATTGTAATCGAAGGTTTGGCCCCGCAAATCCCAGCCTCGATCGCCGACGCTGTAGTACGCGTTATTATAATTTTTAATGTTGCGCGGAGTGCCCGATGCTTTCGTGAAATAATCGCTCATCACCGGGTTTCCGGACGCTTTGCCAACATAAACCGTATTGTTGTAATTATAGACGTTATCGATCGAGCCGCTGTATCGGAAGATGCTTTTTCGGTCGTTTTGGCTGATGTTGTATCGAACGATCGTGTTGACCGTGTAATACGTATCGTTTACAAAAAGCATGAACCCGCCGGCGTTGTCATGGCTGTAATTGTATTGCACCAATGAGCCGATGTTGCCTGCATCCACGTCAAAGCCATGTCCGTCCTCGGCGCCGTTGACGCTTGCAAAAGACTCGTTGAATTGAACGAGATTGTTGTCTGCATAAGCCCACCAAATCGAGGCGTTGGTTGCCAGGTATGTGGCTTGGCCTACCGTATTGCGCTCGACAACCGCGCCGTCGGTTACGTTCCATGCGATCCCGCCGGTTGCCGCCCGGAGCACGGTGTTGTTGGATATTTTGACGTTCGTCGAAGGCGTCCACGGTCCGTAAGGTTTCGGCACCCAAGGCCATAAATCGCCCATTCCGTAACGCAGGATGCAGTTGGAGCCGACGTAAATGCCATAGGCATCCACATCGGTCAGCGTGTTGCCGTCAATCAAAATATCGTTAAAAGCGCTGGGGGTGGTCGATCCGACCGAGTCGACGATAATTCCTCCGGAACGGGTCGTATAAGAACCGTCCACATCGTGGATATTCAAATTTTTGATATAAATATGATTTAATATGCCTGCTTCCTCATTCAAAATATAGACGCCTCTACGCTGGCCCCGCGGATTCTGCCAATCCCTGTCGAAAGGCAGCGGCGAACGGTTCGTCACTTCGAGATTGTTGATTTCCCAATACTGCTGGTTCTTCAAAAAGACGGCTTCCAGCTCGGACGTCACGCCGGCGATTAACGGCTTGCCGCCTGAACCGTACATGTCGATGACGATCGGATTTCCGTTTTCGCCTGAACCTTTCGGCCACAACCTGCCGTTCCAGCTTCCCCCGGCTTTAAACAAAATTTTGTCGCCCGGCGCAAACGTCGTTGCGTTCACTTTATCCAGCGACTTCCAGGCAGAACTTTCGCTTGTGCCGCTATTTCCGTCATTACCTCCTATACTATCCACGTAATAAGTCGTTCCGGCAGCCTTCGCCTCAGGCGGCAAAGCGATCACCAATGAACAAAACATGGTGAAAATCAGAATCATGCCGATTGTTTTTTTGAATCTCTGTCGGTTCAATGAGCAACATTCCCTTCCATTTTTATTTATGTAATGCCTGATCGGCGTTACATTTGAAATGGCTTGTACAGTCGATCGTTTACGACGACCTTTGCCTCCGAAACCCGTTGGCGAACGTAACTGGCATATCGGTCATCGATGTAGTCTTTTAACGCTTGGTCCTTCACGGCATCAAAAGACAAGTAGCGGGAGCCGGCCTTGACGTTTTCCAAACATTGGACCAGAAAAAAACGGCCGTTTTCTTCGATGATTCCGCTGATTTCTCCTGCCTGGAGCATCGAAGCCGCTTGAGCAACCGGACTTGCAGCGTTATGCCTAAAGCGATCCAAAGGATAGGACTGCTCGGTTACCTGTCCGTCCGGACCGATTTCCTTTGCCGCTTGCTCGAATGTCATTCCATTTGAGATTTTCGTTGAAGCCGCTTCGATTTTTTGCTTCGCCCGGGCCTTCAGGCGCTCATCTTCATCTGAGTCCGCTTTAGGAAACGATATCGATAATAGCCGCACGTTCACGGCTGCAGGCGCTTGGTACAACTCGCTTTTTTTCGTTTCGTAAAACTGCTTCAGCTGATGTTCGTCGGGTTTCCAGTCATGTTCCATGAAACGTTTTTTGACGGATAATATTGCATTGGTCATCACATATTCGAAATAAGCGTCCTCCGTATATTGGGCGGGCCCGAAGACGACCTCTTTTTTCTCGATGGCCTTTTTTCTTCTTTCGTTTTCATCTGAGAGGTTTTGCAAAAAAACGCTGTAACGGATATCCGTCAGCACCCCTTGCTCTTTGGCGATGATCTGTTGGATTTTCAAGTTCACGCTTTCCTCAAGCGCCTTCTTTTTTAATCGTTCGATCGGAACTTCCCCGCCATAGGACGCGGTCCAAAACGAAGCCGATTGAACTGCGCCATATTTTTCGTAAAAATAGTCGATCACGCGGGCTTTATTCGCTTGCACGGCTCTTTGAAATTCGTTGACTTGGACGGGTTCGCCGTTGACCGTCGCGATCGGATCGATTGCGGAATCGGTTTTGGAGAAAACAGGCCTTTGAACGAAAATGAATAACATGATCGCCATGACCGCCATGCCGGCGATGATCCACGCATTCGATCTGCTTAATTTACGTTTCGTCATTCCCATAGGCCCCCTCGTCATTAGATTTTCTAACAAATGAAAACGACGGATCTGTATAAAATGGTCAGAAATATCCAAATCATGTTATATATGCTTCGCAAATCCATTATAGTTCCGCTCAGAAAACGCTTACAATTTAGAGTTCTTTACTTTTGTTTCATTTTCTTTACTTCATGGATTGATAATTGTGGTACAATCATCCACATGACGGTTTTATGCCGTCTATCTTTCAATACCATTGAAAGGGTTGGGTGAGGGGCTACAATGGAAAGCAGGTATTCGGTTGGTCCACCAAGAAAAACAGGCATCGTCGCATGCAGAGGAGAAAACTTCACCTAATCCGTCTTCCCGCCTCGCCCCGAGCGCTTGGCGGCGGGAGCTGTTAGCGGGAGCCGTATCTTTTATTGCGATCGTCTACATTATCATTGTCAATTCATCCATATTGGCGGATGCCGGCATTCCGCAAGAAGCAGGTGTCGTCGCCACCATTCTGGCCTCGGCGGCAGGCTGCTTCATCATGGGCATCTGGGGCAAAGCGCCTTTGATCATCGCGCCCGGCATGGGGATCAACGCCATGTTTACGTACACGATCGTGCAAGGCATGGGGTTGACGTGGCAGCAGGCGTTGGCCGTCGGCATGATGTCCGGCGTATGTTTTTTGGCCATCAGCATGACTCCGCTCATCGAAAAGCTGCGGATAGCCATTCCGGCCTCGCTGCAGGAAGCCATCTCGGTCGGCATCGGCCTCATGCTCGTCCTGATCGGGCTGCAAAAAGGCGGCGTGATCGCAGCCGATCCTTCTTCGGTGATTGCGGTGCAGTCGTTTGCCGATCCGGGCGTTCTGGTCACGCTTTTGACGCTGGTGCTGACTTGCATCCTGTACATGCGCAACGTGCCGGGCAATTTGCTGCTGGCGATCATCGGGGGAACGGTGCTGGCCTATCTGTTCGGAGCGGCGCCTCACACGTCTGCAAACGTCGGGGGTTCCTCCTGGGCGTCTTTCGGAGACGTTTTCGGACGTTTGTCGGTGAAAGGCGCGCCGGTCGCCACGTTGGTTGTCGCGGTTTTTTCTCTTACGCTGGTCATCGTGTTCGAAAATGTCGGACTCATTAACGCGCAGCTGAATATGAGCGGCAAACCAGGGCGGTTCAAGCGCGCTATCCAAGCGACGTCGTTTACCGTCTTTTTAAGCGGCATCTTCGGCACGAGTCCGACGGTGTCCACGGTCGAAGCCGCTGCGGGCATTTCCGCGGGCGGAAAAACCGGCTGGACGCCGATCGTAACGGGATCGCTGTTTTTGGTTTCGCTCATCGCGTTGCCGGTCATCACGCTTGTTCCTGATCAGGCGGTTGCGCCGATTCTCATTTTTATCGGCGGCTTGATGATGCCGGCCGTTCGCAACATTTCCTTTAAACGGCTGGAAGAAGGTTTTCCCGCGTTTTTTGTCATTGCCTTCATTCCGCTCCTGCACAGCATCGTGGACGGGATCGCAATCGGCTTTATCAGCTATGCGCTGTTCCATGTCGCCGTCGGCAAAGCACGTGAAGTGAAACCCCTTTTCTACATCATTTCGCTTCTTTTCGTCATCTATTTCGTGCTGCAGGCGATGTAAGCCCGGCGACGAAGAAAGCCCGCATCGAACGTTTTGGCGTTCGGCGCGGGCTTTTTGGTTTCTACCGTGACTTTAATGATTATTTTGCTTCTTTTTCGTTAATGATTTTGGTCGCTTCGTCTACCATCCATTTTTGGACGGCGTCGATCGATTCGTTGCTCAGCATGAATTTGCTGAACCCGTCGTCAATCACCTTCGTCAGGTCGGAAGAGCTTGTCGTTACGATCGGCGACGCATCCAAATATTTGATGTCCGGACCAAATAGACTGTTTTTGAGCGATTCCACGTCATACATGTCCTTGTTTTTGCCGACCAGACGGTCGAGCAATTTATTAGGGTCCGACTTTTTCCAGCCGGAGAATTCCATTCTCGATTCGGAGTCCGCCGTTGTCATAAAGCGCATCAGCTTATAAGCTTCCTCTTTATGTTTGGACGTCGCGCCCATCGCGAGCTGGCTGCCGCCTACGAAATATTTGCCGCCTTCATAATCTTTAGGCAAAGCGTTTTGCGGAGGAAGCGGTACCGGCGCAAACGCCGTTTTGAAATCATGCGGGTACTGCTCCACGTTCCCCGGGTCCGGGATCATGAAACTTCCCGAAAGCAGCATCGCCGCATCGCCGCTGAAAAATTCGCTCCGGTAGTTCAGCTTGGCCGCAAGCGTATCGGCATAAGGCTTGGCCGACTTATCGACCGTCTCCATGTCTTTACGCAGCTGGAAGAAATATTTGTACGTCGGATCCGACAGAATGGTGGTTCCGTCGTCGTAGCGGAACGGATCCTTCATGACGGTTTGCGCCGGTGCGTTCATGTAAAGCTCCCATGTGTGGAAATACGTCCCGTAACGCTTGTCGACGCCTTCGCCTTTCGTCAGCTTTTTCGCGTATTCGCGGAAATCGTCCCAAGTCCAGCCGTAGGTCGGCACGGGCAGGCCCGCTTCGTCCAAAGCGTTTTTATTCAGCAGCACGAACTGATACCCCGCCGTCATCTGCATCCCGTAATATTTGTCGCCGACCTTCGGATTCACGTAATACTCGTCTTCCGGTTTGACTCCTTCTTTTTGATAGAATTCGTTCAACGGTGCAAGCGCCCCTCTGGCCGCTCTTTCGATGACGGAACCCGAGCTCGGCACGTTGACGACGTCAACCGCTTCGCCGGACGAAATCAGGAAATCAAGCTTTTTCAGCATCTCGACGGAGTTGCCGGGAACAAGCACGACGTGCTCGACCTTGATATTCGGGTTTTGCGCCTCGAATTCTTTGAGCATCGCGTCCGTGGCGGCTTCCTGATCGGCATTATCCCAGTTGTAATATTTGATCGTGACCTGACCGCCCGACGATTTCGCGCCGTCGGCCGAATCGGAGTTGCCGCCGCAGCCGCTCAGCGCGGTAAACGCTGCCAACAACAGGCAAAATGAAGCTATAAGATTCCGTTTGCTTTTCCTTCTCATTTTTCTGCCCCCTAAATATGGAAGTTCCTCAGCCTTGTAACATCAGTATAATGACTGGCCGCGGCATGCAAGTGCATAATTTTGAGGTATATCGATCATTTTTTTGACTTTTTGGCATCCCGGCCTCAAAATCATTCACCCTTTGACGCCGCCCAAGGCAATGCCGTTGATCACTTGTTTCTGCAAAATGACGAATACGATTAAGAGCGGTATGATCGCAGAGAGCGAAGCCATCATCATAATGGCGTCGTTCGTCGTGTAATCGTCCCGGAACAAGGTCATGCCGAGCGGGATCGTATACAAGTTTTTCGTTTGCAAGAAGATGAGCGGATTCTGATAATCGTTCCAGGACCAAATGAATTTAATAATGGCGACGGTCGCCAACACCGGCTGGCAAAGCGGAACAATAATCGAAGCGAATGTCCTTAGGTGACCCGCCCCGTCGATTTTCGCGGCTTCAATGTATTCGTCGCTGATCCCCGTCATAAACTGGCGGAGCAAGAACGTGAAATAAATCGAAAACATGCTCATCAGGATGAGCGCAATATGCGTGTCATACAACCCCATCCAGCGGATGAGCATAAAACGCGGAATGAGCGTGGCCTGGTCCGGAATGATCATAAAGGCAAGCAGCGCCGTAAACACCAGGTTTCTCCCGCGGAATTTCAGCTTGGTGAACGAATACGCGGCCATGGTCGACACGAGCAGCGTAATGATCGTTACGATGACGGCAACCTTGATGGAGTTGAAATAAATATGTAAAAACGGCACCTTCCCCATCCAGACCGCTTTGAAATTGTACACCACATTGATCGATTTAGGAATCCAGTCGATCGGAAAACGCATGACATCCTTTTCGAATTTAAATGCCGACGAAACCATCCATACGAACGGAATCAGGAATAAGACGGATAGAGCCCCCATGAACAAAGTCGTTATCAGTTTGGAAATATTTCTTCGAATAAACGGCATGGTCTTCCTTCCCCCTACTCTTCTTTTCTCATTTTCCAGGTTGCCGCCGTGATGACCGCAATGATGGCAAACAGCAGCCAGGAGATTGCCGAAGCATACCCCATGTTATAGTTGACGAAGCCTTCCTCATAGATCCTGAATACGATGACCGTCGATGAATTATCCGGCCCGCCTTCAGTCAGGTACGAAATGATATCGAAGACTTTAAAGGAGCCGATGAGCATCGTAATGAGCAGGAAAAAGGTCGTCGGGCGAAGCAAAGGAACCGTAATCTTGAAAAACTTCGTCAACCCCGTCGCGCCGTCGATTTCCGCAGCCTCATAAAGTTCGTTGGATATGTTGGTGAGGCCGGCCATGTAAATGATGATCGTATAACCGAGACCGGCCCAGGAACTGATGATGGCGATCGAGATCAGCGACGTTTTCGGATCCACCAGCCATTTCGGAGGGTTCGAGATGCCCAGGTCCATCAGAAACTGGTTGACCGGTCCCAGGGAGGGGTGGAACAACGCGCTCCATACCGCCGCGACGGCAATGATGGACGAAATGTAAGGGATAAAAAACACAACCTTGAAATAGTCCTTCCAAAACACCTTGTTATGGATAAGAACGGCCAGCACGAGCGCGATCGCGATCGGAACCGGAACCGTCAGCACGGTATAAATCAAATTGTTTTTTAATGCTTTCAAAATCGTCGGGTCATGCAGCATATGAACGTAATTTTCAAGCCCGGCGAATTTGATGCCCGAGATCCCTGACAGAAGATTCCAGGAAGTAAAGCTCAAATAAAGGGAGAATCCGAGCGCAAACACGTTCAGCAGCAGCATTCCGACGATCTCCGGCGCAAGGAACAACCAGCCGACGAGGGCTTCCTTCCGTTTCGGAGTCCAAAATTTTCGGGAATCTTGAGGTTTTTCAGTCTTCAAGATTGGTTTGGCAGCTTCCACTTGTATCACCTCAACATGATTTGTTCTAGCGTTTAACTCATGTCTATCTTAAAAAAAATCCATCCTTTTCGAAGGATGGATTCTGACCTGGTACGGGTAAAATTTTGACTTCTTGCCTCCAGGATTCTGCAATTCGATTCCGGCCTTGGTTTTTTGCAAAATCCTCGCTTCTCGTAATCTTCAGAGATTTATCGCGGCTTCATTTTGCATATTTTCCGACGGCATGTTTTGTTTTGTACTCGCTGGGCGTCATTCCTATGTATTTCTTGAATACTTTGGAAAAATAGGTTCGATCCGAGTATCCAAGACCCATCGCGAGGGATTCCAGGGTTTGCCCGGAGCTTTTCATCATTTTCGCCGCGATGCCCATCTTGTATTGGTGGACGTAATCCGTAAAGTTGATGCCGGTCAGCCGCTTGAAATACCGGGAAAAGTAGCTTGAATTCAAATACAAGTACCGCGCCATGTCAATCGAAGTAATATTGTCTGCCAGATGCTGGTCGATGAATTGCTGGATCATTTGCAATTTCGGCTCGCGGATCGCCGCGGACGACCCCTTTTGCTTGTGCTGGGCGATAAAGGCGAGTTGTCTTTCGGCAAGCTCCATGACATCTTCCAGAGTTCTGGCATCGGCAAGGTACGCGTATCGGGCTTCATCCGACTTTTTTTCCGAGAACATCATGTCAATGCCGCGCAGGAGCATCGTAATCTCGCGTACGAAATCGTCGGGTTCGAACCGCTTCTCTTGGGCCAATTGTGCCAAGTTTGCCATGAGCTCGCGGATGCTCCGCATATCGTTTCCCAAGACCGCCCTTTCCAGATCCGATTTGTATCCATCCAAAATTCGCTGCGGCAGAGGAAAAAACAATTGCCTATGAAGGAACCCCATATCCGTTGCCGTAAATTCCCCGTTCGCGTAAAACTCGTGTTTATGCCGGATCATTTGATGATAACAGGAGCCAAGGTCGGCCAGTCCGATTTTATCCGTCACGGCGGAAACGTTCAGCCGCAATTTCAAAAACCGTTCCGCCCCGAACCGCAGCTCCCGCAGAAACGCTTGAAAATGGGAATATGCGTTGCCGGCTAAATTTTGCCGGAAATTGTACATAACGATCAGGTGATCCTGCTCCAAAAACGGCGTGATCCCCTCGTAAGAAGCGGCAAGCTCGACGGCAATATTGTAAATGGCGTAGGAAATTAACGAGACGTTGCTCTGAACGTACAGCTGTTCATAAGACGAGTAATGCAAATGCACAATCCCCATCATGAACCAGGGATATTCCCATGAAATCCCGAGCCCGGCGGCATATTCCCGCGTCGTTTGCGGATCCACTCCGTCCAAAATGCGCTGCAGCAACCCTTGTTTGAACAAATCGCTGCTATAATTGGACGTTTTCTGATACAAGGGCGTCACTTTGGAATGAAGAGAGCGGATCGACTTTTGCAGGCTTTGTTCGAGCTGCTCGGCCGTCAGCTGGTCTTTAAGCAGATAATCGTCCGCGTTCAGCTTCACCGCCTGCTGGGCATAATGAAAATCCTCATGGCAGGTTAAAAAGATGACGCGGATGTCGGGCTTCATATGGCGAAAAGCTTCCGCAAGCTCGATCCCGTTTTTTTGCGGCAGGCCGATGTCCGTCACGACGATATCCGGCCAAGTCTCTTGAAATAGATGCAGCGCTTTGGCGCTGGAGTAGGTGGATCCGACGATGCGCAGCCGAAGCTCATCCCAATCGATCATTTGCTTCAGCACCTTCAGCATCGGAACGTCATCATCAATCAACATCACTTTAAGCATTAGCTTGCATCCCTTCCTGGAAGTAATGAGCGGATTTCGTGGTCCGGAATGTGAAGCACGGCGGTGATGCCCCGCTCCGCATTCGGCATGAGCGCAATCGTGGCCTCGGAACCGAAAGACAACCGCAGTCTTTGGGCAACGTTGATCAGCCCGACCCTGTCATACGGGTCATCCGGGCCGGAATCGCAGCTTTGCAGCCGTTCATTCAGCATCAGCCGACGTTTTTCTTCGATGCCGTCCCCGTTATCCTCGATTTCGATGGTTATGAAGCCGCGGCTTTTTGTGGCGCGAATCGTTATTTGGGCGTCCGGATGATCCACCAGCCCGTGCACGATGGCATTTTCGATTAAAGGCTGAAGCATCAGCTTGGGCATGGTCCATGAAGCGATTTCCGGATCCAGCTCAACCTCGAGCCTAACGGGAATGTCGTTCCGGATTTTCATAATATCGATATAATGCCGCATCAATTCGCACTCATCCCGCAAGGACGTCGGTTCGTTAAATTTCATGTAAGCCCGGAGCAAACTCATTAAAGAGTCGATAATTCCGCTGTGCAGCCGGTCCTTCTGCAGAATCAAGCTGCATTTGATCGAATTAAGCGTATTGATCAAAAAATGGGGGCGAATTTGCATAAACAGCGCTTCCAGCTCCATCACCCGTTTCTGCTCCTGTTCCCGCTCGATATCGTGGACCAGGCGTTGAAGCTGATCCAGCATCGTGTTTAACGTTTGGCTCAGCTCGGCGATATCGTTCCGCCCCTTTACCTCCAGCCTGACGTCCAAATTCCCCATCCCGAACTGGCGGACGACGCGCTGCAGCTTCTGGATCGGCCTGTGGAGCCGTTTGGCGATATACATCGAAGAAATCGAAAAGATGATGAAAAACAAAATGACGCCGCCGATTCCCGCGTAAAACGTCCGCGATATTTTCCCGGTAAACGCCTCTTTGTTCGCCTCGTACACCAGGGTCCAGTTCGTTTTGTCCAGCGTCACTTCCGTACGCAAGGACGATGCGGGAACGCTCGGATCGGGAGCGGAAAGCTCCGCGCTTCCGGCAATGAGGTTTCCTTTTGCATCCAATAAAGCGACCTTGCCAAACCCGACCGGCTTCAACAACTTTTCAAAATACGCCTGGTTAATCCCGATAATCAGCACCGATAAATACTGCTTTTCGCGGCTGTCAAAAATGACTCTGGCAATGTAGTAGGTCCCGTCTTTGCCCGGGTCGCCCCTGTCCATGCCGAGCCACTGCAGGGTTTCCGGCTGTTTGAAATTGATTTTGGCATACAATTCGTCCAGGCGGTCGTTGACTCCCGTCGTGTCGTCCTCGCTTGACGGAATAATAAAGCGTTTTCGGTTTACCAGATACATCCGGGTATTGTTGTTCAACGGCTTCGACGTAATTAAGGAAAACACGCCTTTGATCTCCGTAAAGTTGGTGTAATCGTCATAGCTGCGTAAACGGTCCGTATCCGCAAAGTTTTTCAAATATTTTTTGAAGCTCGTATCATTCACGATAAAATGGGATGCGAACGTCGCATCGTCAATCGTTTTTCCGATTTCGTCGACCATGACGTTCAAAAAGTTCTCGTTGGTCAATTGCAGCTTCTCCACCATCGTTTCCTTGATCAGGACAAAAGAAATCACCGAGACGGTAATGATCGGAACGATAATAAACAAAAGGAATGACAATTGGATCCTGCGGTAATAGTTCAGCTTGAACATGGGTGACTTTCTCCTCTTTCATGCTTCTGGGATGATTATGCTACCCGTATCGTATCGCGCTTACGGCCAAGTTGTCATTCATTTTATCGGCATTCCGCTCATTCGCGTTCATACCAGTATCCGGTCAGGCCTTTTTCCATCCGCATCAAGGCTTCCAAATAGAAGTAGTCGCCCCAAATCATATAATCATCCGGCGATATCCCTCCATGGACGTAATACGATCCGCGCTTCAGCAGCCCTTCCGCATCTTCTTCGCCAATGGTGGCATACCGCTCCACCAAGCTCGTCATGGATTTCAGGAGCATATCCTGAAAATAGGAACGATCCGGGTCCTGTTCATCCAAATGGGAGATCAGTTCCAGCAAACCCGCCGCCACGATCGCGGAAGCCGAGCTGTCCCGGTAGGTGTCGGCATGGACGGGGGCATTAAAATCCCAATAAGCGACGTGGTCTTCAGGCAGGTGGTTCAGGAAATACCGGGCAAGTCGTTTCGAGGATTCCAGGAACAGCGGGTTTTTCGTGTACCGGTAAGATAATGCAAAACCGTACACGCCCCAAGCCTGCCCCCGGGTCCAGGTCGAACCGTTCGAATAGCCTTGGTGGGTCGCTCCCCCGATCGGTTCGCCGGTTTCCGGATTAAAAAAGAACGTATGGTAGGAACTGTCATCCCCCCGGACAAGATAACGCCTGGACTTCTCCGCCTGTGCGGCCGCCGCATTCCGGTAGACCGGATCGCCCGTCTGTTCGCTCGCCCAGTACAGAAGCGGAAGGTTCAGCAGGCAGTCGATAATGATCCGGCCCGCTTCCTTGGCGTCGTCTTTCCGGCCCCAAGCCTGGATGTAGCCGCCGGGCTCGCGCCACCGTTTCATCAGCGCATCCGCGGCTTGCAGCGTCAATTGCCGGGCCGATTCGTCCCGGCTTACGATCCATTGCGCTTTTGAGGAAAGCGAATACAAAAATCCGATATCATGATGATCCAGCACCACATGCTCCTGCATGCGCTTGCGAAAACTTGCGACCGTGGCTTCGGCTGCTTGACGGAAACGTTCATTCCCGGAATATTCGTAGCAGAGCCACAACATCCCGGACCAGAATCCGTCGGTCCAATCATCGTTATCGTTCAGCCCATAGGTTCCGTTCAGGCTCACATGCGGGAATTTATCCCCGAATCGCTCGATATTTCTTAACGTTTTGGCAACGGCGTCTTCTATCGCTTGGGTCCACATTTCAAGACACATCCCCTATCCATTTTTGTTTCAGGTTTTAGAACCATCATAACGAATCGGAGTTGCCGTCATGCGCGTAAATTTTATCTGTGGCGTGCAAAATTTTGACTTTTTTGAGGCGCTCCCCTCACGACAAAAGCCCGGATGATCTTCAAGATCATGCCGGGCTTTCGGATTCATTGATCGACTGGCGTATGGTTGGAGCGGGATGATGATCCTTGTTTAATCAAACAAGTCCCCAAACACGTCCAATACGCTTTTTTTCTTTTTCTTATACGGATATGAGGAATGGCCGTGTTTGTCATACTCCGGGCAGTGCTGCTTTGGCGGCGCATAATGGTGCCCGGGTGGCTGCCGGTGTTCTTTAGGCGCGTGATGATCTCCGGAATCCCCATAATACCATTCGTTATATTGCGGGCGTTCTTCCCGGACGTTCGCCATCAGCTTGTCCAGTTCCCCCCGGTCCAGCCATACCCCTTTACAGGTTGGGCATATATCGATCAGGATGCCGTTCTTCTCCACTTCCTTCATGCGCGAATCTTCACAAATCGGACATTTCATTGCAAATTCCTCCTTGGGATTCCTCTTTACGGTTCATACGGCTTTTAGCCGAAACGGTTTCTCTTTTTCGGGCCGCGTCATTCACGAGTTTCCGCAGAAGTGAATCGTCAAATCCATGACGGCAACGTCCGGAATTTTTTTTGGCATGGATGGAAATAGTACCATAAAAAGTATCTGAATAACACAAAAGGAGATTGCTCCGATGAAAACAACTTACTTCAAGATCGGTATTGCCATTTTAAGCGCAAGTGTTGTGATAAGCGGCTGCGGTACAAGTACGAACAAAACCACCCCTTCCGAGCCTGCGCCAGCGACGCCGTCCAAGAGCACTCCGCCGGCTGCGCCGGCAAAAGTAACGGGGACTTCTTTTAAAAACTTCGGCACGTACGGCTTTGATTTGAAAAATACGCGCCATGTACCTTATAAGGAAGTGACCGCCGAGAACGTCAAAGATTTGGGCGTCATTTGGAGCGCGGATCTTAAAGCGTTGGACAAGGACGTCAAAAACGGAAACCAATGTTACCCTGTCGTCGTCGACGGCGTGGTTTACATTACGACAGCCGGAAATCAGGTGTTTGCCTTCGATGCGGTCACCGGCGGCCAGATCTGGCATTGGAAACCCTCCGCGGAACAGGCCGCGAACTTCAGCAAGGCGGGGATCATCGCGAACCGCGGAGTCGCTGTAGGCGAAGGCAAAGTGTTCATGCTCACCGTCGACAACCATATCGTTTCTTTGGACCAAAAAACGGGCAAGCTCATCAAAATGGTTCCGATCTCCGACTCCGTCAAAGGCGTAACCTTGGAGAACGGTTATTACGAGACGACGGCCCCCGTGTATTATAAGGGGAATATTTATATCGGCAGCAGCGGCGGCGACAACGGCATCCGCGGCTTCGTGAACGCGTACAAGGCAAGCGATTTGACGCCGGCGTGGGATACCCCTTTTTGGACGGTTCCTCCCAAAGGGCAAGGCTGGCTAGCAAACAGCAAGTTCCAAGGGGGCGGAGCGGTCTGGAATCCTCCGGCCATCGACGAAGAGACGGGCATCATGTACTTTGCTGTCGGCAACCCCGCGCCTGACTTTTACGGCGAATCGAGACCGGGCGCCAATCCCCATACGGATTCGGTCGTAGCCGTTGATGCCGCCACGGGCAAACTGATCTGGGCGAAGCAGGAAATCAGCCATGACCTTTGGGACTACGATGCCGCCGCCTCTCCGATGATTCTGGATGCCACCGTCAAAGGAAAGAAACAAAAGATTGTCGTACAAGGCGGGAAATCCGGACAATGGTATGCTTGGGATGCGAAAACCGGGAAAGTGATCTGGGACGGCATTCCTTTCGCAAAGATCGCTCATCCGAAACCGACGCCCGAAGGCGTGACCGTTTATCCGGGCGTGCTTGGCGGTGAAAACTACGCCCCCGAAACGTACGATCCAAAAACCAATTACGTGCTGATCCCGGGGATCGAACAAGGCGCCGTCATCAAATCGGCAAAAAGCCAGGACGAAGCTTCGACGCCCAATGCGCCGGGAGCTGCCGCATTCGGCACATCGGAGCTGGCGCCATCCAACGACGTTCCTTACGGAACGATCACCGCGATGGACGTAAATACCGGCAAAAAGGCATACCAGATCAAAACCAAAGACCCGATGCGCGGAGGTTTTACCAGCACGGCAACCGGGCTCGCGTTCTATGGCGAGTTGGACGGAAAAATAAACGCGCTTGACATTAAATCGGGAAAAGTCATTTGGACCTTCCAAACGACAGGCGATAGCGTACAAGCCGCTCCGGCGATTTTTACCGTGGATGACAAACAATATATGGCATTCACCACCGGCGGAACGACGCCGAAGGTATTCGTGTTCGGGCTTGGCGGAGACAAAACGCAGGGGCAAGCAGGCACCGCGGAGGACACGAACGCGCATCAGTCAAAATAATAACCGATCAAGGCATCTTACGGGGTAAAGCTGTTTCTGGCTTACCCCGTTGCCATGAAGAAAGGGGCACAAACACC
Organism: Paenibacillus sp. USDA918EY; assembly: GCF_009870825.1. Lineage (GTDB taxonomy): Bacteria > Bacillota > Bacilli > Paenibacillales > Paenibacillaceae > Paenibacillus_AQ > Paenibacillus_AQ albilobatus. Next base: position 84,777 of record NZ_WTWY01000019.1, read on the forward strand.
AACGATGAAACAACTCTATCGAATATCCATGTCACTCCTGTTGGCCGTAACACTTGCCGGCTGCGCCGGGCACTCATCCCGGCACGCCACTGAAGCACTACCGTCATCACCAGGGACGAAACACGACGTTCGGCTTGAAATCGACCAGCCTGTGTTCCCGATCAAGCAATGGAAGTCCGACGGGTCCCACATGACTTCCGTAAAAGGGAAGCTGCTGATCGATGATCGGCCGGTGGCGAACGGCATGCTGCATCCAAGCAACACGGCAACTCATGTCATGACCGGTAAGGACGGCTCGTTCAAGAACACCCTCGACCAAAGCCTGCTATCCGACATCAAAGTCAACGTAACCTCGCTCGATCAAGCGACCGTTTCCGGCAAACGGCTTACGGAAGATATGACAAAGTCGCTTCAATCGGCTTCCGCAACGGTCAGCGTTTATTATCCGATTCGCGTTACCCATGTCGAAGATTCTCCCCAAGACGACTCGCAGGTTCGCGTTCACGGGCAGGTCATCCCCGGCAAAGGCGATGTCGTTTCCTTTTTTCAAGTCGATAAATATCGTATGGGAGGCGTCGTGAAGGATGCGGACGGCAAACCGGTCGAAAATGCCGTCGTCTGGTTTGACCGGGACAAAGGCGAAGGGTTCGGAAAGTCCACGCCGACCGACCGGAACGGCAACTATTCCATATATTATTGGCCTGAGGACGAGGATACCCATTTGTCGGTTACGGTCGGGACGAAACGATACACGCTTCCGGAAGGCAGAGTATTCAAAATGCCGGAACAGACAAGCGTGGAGATCGATATCACGTTGCCCAAAAAAGGCACGGTCATCGACGACAAACCCCCGAACCTGGTCAGCGTAACGTCTGCGGGAGCCATGTACACCGGGGTTCTGGTCGGATTAAACCTCCCGAAAGAGGTTCCGTATACCGCCACGATTCCGGACAAGCAAGGACGTTTTGTCATCACGGTTTCGAAAAAAATATGGGAGCAGAAACCGGCGTTTTTCGAAACGACGGCTTCAAAATTCGTGGAGGGCAGCCTAACTACGGGAGATTCGCTCCCCCCGCATTACTTTCAACCTGCCGAAGAAGATCCGAAGAATATAACGCCGATGATGTAAACATCGAAAAAGCCCTGACATAGGTCAGGGCTTCCGCAGTATTGAGCAAAATTCATTTTTCATCTGTTCGCCTGCAAAATTATCTGCGCTCGCGCCCCGGGTTTCGGCCCCACATTCCCGCTAGTCCGATCAAACCGAGCAGGCCAAGCCATCCCCAGTTCCAGCCGCCCCGGTCCGTTGGGGTTGAAGCTGCGCGCAATCTGTTATCCGTGTTGCCATTGAGCGTATTCGTGCCGTATCCGGTGTAATTATTGGTTTGAATTCTGCTTGTATCGATCATTTGGTTATTCGTATTCCAGTATTGGCTGCCGGTTCCTGTTCCATAAACGCTGACATCATAATTCGATGTAGTCCCGACTTCGTTGATTCTGTAACGGGAACCATCGTACGCTTTTGTCCCCACGGTTCCCATTCCGTTGCCCATCCCGCCGTTGCCGCCGTCCTCCGTCGCCGTATGGGCATAGGCCGGAACCGTCAGCATCAAAGACAGGGCTGCGGCCATGAAGCCGCTTTTGATATGTCTTTTCATAAGGTACCTACCTTTTGCAAATGTGGATTTTATGCCTTGCGTTATTGTGCCGCATCGCCCCCGTTCTTATGCAATGATGAACCCGCCTGCAGCCGATTCTGACCTGGAACACCTCAGGCGCGGCACGTTGGTTATTGTTATACAATGTCAAAACGTAACATAGGATATAAACAATGATGCTACAGTCTCTTCTCTTCATGAACAATGGAAGAGCATGATCTCCAGGGGGTGAGCGAAATGTGGGTTAAGCCGGAGTTTGAGGTCATTGAGGTATGTGCCGAGGTAACCGCATATGCGTACCAAAAGTAAGTATCGAGAACATGCCGGAGAAATCCGGCATCTGTTTTTTGAGGAGGAAGGAACATGTTTGTGAAGGTGCTGGGATCCGCGGCGGGAGGAGGTTTTCCGCAATGGAACTGCAACTGCCCGAATTGCCGCGGCGTGCGGGCGGATCGTCGCATTTATCGCGCCCGGACGCATAACTCACTAGCCGTCAGCGATGACGGCAAGGCGTGGGTTCTTTTGAACGCCACTCCGGACATTCATGCCCAAATCGTTTCCCACGCCGAACTTCAGCCCGGTGGCAAGGTGCGCGGCACTCCGATCTTCGCCGTGCTGCTTACGGATGCCGAGCTTGACCATACGATCGGACTGCTGCATTTAAGGGAATCCGCAGAAATAGAGGTGTATGCAGCGTCCCCTGTTTTGCGAGCTCTTGAAGGCCCCTTCCCGATCCGGCAAATGCTTGGGCCTTATGCAGCGTTCACATGGTCTGAAGTGAAGCTGGACGAATCTTTTCCACTTTTTGGGGGGAGACTAATCATACACCCGTTTTATTTGGGCGGAAAACCTCCCAGGTATGCAGCCGTCCCGGATAAAAAAGAACCCGGCCCTCTCTCCCCTTGGGTGATCGGATACCGCATCGAGGACCAACGGACGGGGGGCAGCGTTGTATACGCGCCCGGAGTGGAATCATGGACGGATGAACTGGACCGGCATTCGGAGAATGCCGACTGCATTTTGATGGACGGAACCTTTTGGCAATCGGATGAGCTTAACACGTTGGGCATCTCCGAATTGAAGGCGAGTGACATGGGACATCTTCCGATCGCCGGTCCGGGCGGAAGCCTTGAACGCCTCGCCAACCTATCGGCAGGCCGCAAAATTTACGTGCACATCAACAACACCAACCCGATACTTCACGAAGATTCTTCGGAATACCGCTGCCTAAGGGCGCTCGGAATCGAGGTTGGTTACGATGGTTTGGAATTGGAGGTCTAAACGTGAGCAACTATTTGCTGTCCAATGAAGAATTAACGATGAGGCTGAAGGAAGTCGGGGAGCTACGATACCATGATAAACATCCTTATCATATCCGCATGCATGAAGGTAAGCTGAGTCCGGAACAGCTTCGGGCTTGGGTAGCGAACCGGTTTTATTACCAAAAAAACATCCCCGTTAAGGACGCGATCATCCTGTCGAAACTGCCGACCAAGGAAGATCGGCGCCAATGGATTCAGCGCATTATGGACCATGACGGAACGGCGGAACATGAGGGCGGAATCGAAGCCTGGATCCGTCTCGGCGAAGCCGTCGGCATTCCGAGGGAGGAAATGCTCGACGAGCGCCATGTGCTCCCGGCCGTCCGCTTCGCGGTGGATGCCTACGTCAACTTCTGCCGCCACAAACCGTGGCTCGAAGCCGTTGCGTCTTCGTTGACGGAGCTGTTTGCGCCCATTCTCATTTCGCACCGGATCGCCGTGTTTGAACGGCTCTATCCATGGATTCGGCCGGAAGGGCTGGAGTATTTTAAAGCAAGGCTGCACCAGGCTCCCCGCGACGCGGATCACGGGCTCGAACTCGTATTGCGCGAATGCAGGGATCGCCGGGACCAGGATCAAGCCATCGCTGCGCTTCATTTTAAATGCGACGTATTATGGGCCATTTTGGATGCGTTAAGTTTGGCTTATCCGGATGCGGAGAACGGACGATGATGCGTTGGGAGCTGTCGGAGCAAATCAGGCTGCGAAACCCGGCCCGGCTGAAATTCGATAAAGCAAGGCAAACCGATTTGCTGCTTCTTCCGGAACGCGTCGTGCGCCTGAATCCCACGGCGGGTGCGATCCTGTGGCTGTGCGACGGCGAACGGACGGTTGGCCAGATTATCGAGGAACTGGAGTCGAAATACAATCAGTCCGATCTGGAAGCGGATGTTCTTGATTTTCTGGCGCAGGCGGCGGACAGAGGGTGGGTGGAACCTTGGAAATAAACATCCCCTACGCCCTTACGGCCGAACTTACGCATCGCTGCCCCCTTCATTGCGTTTACTGCTCGAATCCGATCGAACTTCAAAAAAGGGAACGCGAGCTTACGACCCCGGATTGGATCAACATATTGGAAGAAGCAGCAGACCTGGGGATCGTGCAGGTCCACCTCACGGGCGGGGAACCGCTATTGAGGCCGGATGTGGATCGGATCATTAAACGGGCCCGCGAACTGGACCTTTATGTCAATTTGATCACGAGCGGTGTGGGAGTTACGGAAAAACGCATTCGGCAGCTTGCGCATGCGGGCATCGATAGCATCCAACTTAGCGTTCAAGCGCCAACGGCCGAACTCGGCGATGCGATCGCGGGATCTTTTGCCCATGAATACAAAAAAAGAACCGCGGCATGGATCCGGGAGGCGGGACTGCCTTTACATATGAATGTCGTGCTGCACAGGCAAAATATACATGCAGTGGAGGAAATGATCGAGCTTTGCGTATCATGGGGAGCTGAACGTTTGGAGCTTGCTAATGCCCAATACTACGGTTGGGCTCTATTGAACCGTCAGCACCTTCTCCCTACGAAAGCGCAGTTGGCCGCCGCCGAGGAAGCATATGCGCGCGCCAAGGCGCGTTACGGCCGGCAAATCGAACTGATTTGGGTCATTCCGGATTATTATGAAGATTTCCCAAAGCCTTGCATGGGCGGATGGAGCAGCATCTCGATGACCGTAACGCCGGATGGAAGGGTGTTGCCCTGCATGGCGGCATCCGGCATTCAAACGATGAAATTCGAGTCCGTGAAAGAAAAAAGCTTAAAATGGATTTGGGAGGAATCCCCATCCTTCAATGCATACCGCGGGTTTGACTGGATGGTTGAGCCATGCCGGAGCTGCGAGCACCGTTTCCGGGATTTCGGGGGATGCCGCTGCCAGGCCTTTCTATTGACAGGCGATTCGCAGCAAGCCGATCCGGTATGCAGCCGGTCCCCTCACCATGGAATCATTACCGGAATCATTTCCTCTATAAACGATACAAACACCGAAGACCATGAACGAACGGATTCCGGGGCTGATCCGCTTTTCCCCTTCTATTCCTATCGCGGCAGGCCGACGCTAAACGGAAAAACGTCACTTGAACAGCCTTGATCGGGCAACGTGGGCATCATTTTGATAACGATTATGCCGAGGGCAGTCTACTGAACTGTCATGATGAAAAAGTAATTTATACAAAAGATAAGGAGCCGATGACTCATCAACGGCTCCTTATCTTTTGCCTATTTCCGGGCAAATCGAATGTTATATTTCAACATGAGGCCATCGCTCCCAATCCTAGGAATGGGATTCAAGGCCGGCCGCCGCCTTTGTTTCCACCGCTTCGGCCACTCCTCTTTCGGCCTCCTGCCTTTCAAACATTTTGCCGATTTTCCAGCCGATACCTATATTCAGTACCGCCATCGCCGCGAACAACGCGACGTCCCCCCACGGCTCCGGAAGCAGCAGGTCCGCCAGCAACCATCCGCCGGTCATCGAAGCTCCCGTTATGGCACCTTTTACGGAAGATTTTAAGTGAATTTTCCCCATTCCCCATACCTCCATTGATAAACTGGCCTTACATCGAGGCTGAAGCTTACATTTGCCGTGTCGATGAATGCGGAAACAAAACTTGCCGAGCTATGCCAAATACCTTGTTTTTCCTTTCGGCTTCTTTCCAGATACCGGGTGCATGGCTGCATGCCTCGACCCTTGCCGACAAATGTTTGCGGACATAAACCGTTTTTGCTTACCTAGACCGATTATATGTTGGGGACAAAATCGATTATGCTCTAAAACCAAGAAGATTGTCTTGAAGTGCATCATTTGTTCAATCTCGGCGTTCGCCGCCCGATGTTTCGACACATCGCTCAGCCATGCGGACGTTTGGTCCTCCCTGGAATTCGCCGATGTCATGCTTCATATCTTTTTCTCCGGGTGTTTGGATTGCCGGCACCTCCGCCGCGTTATCACTTGGTCGATAGCCGATAAGTTCGGTCAAGTAACCGATGTCATAATAATTCCCGTCGTTGGCGGACGTGCCGTACAGGGTAAGAAACTTTATCGAGGGGTCGGCCTCGATGCAGCACTCCGCCAAATGCACCATATCACGGCGCGAAATCCAGATATGCGCAGCCCGTTCCGAATGCGGACGGTCATCGACCGGGAAGTTCCCGATACGAATGTTGAAAGAGGAAATGCCGTATTGATCCGCATAAAAGCGGCCCAGCAGTTCGATATAACTTTTGCTCAATCCGTAAAAGCTGTCGGGCCTATGGTCTAGCGGCGCGACCTTTTCACCCACTCTGCAAAATCCTGTCGCATGGTTGGAGCTCGCGAAGATCACCCTTGCGACGCCTCCTTTGCGGGCGCCTTCGTATACGTGATAGGCCCCGGCAACGTTTACGGGAAGAACCTTGCCGAGAAAATCCCCCTCATCCTTTGCCCAGCCAAAATGAAGCACCGTATCCACGCCCTGAAGCGCAGCTTCCACCGCCGGCGCATCCGTCATGTCCAGCTTGATGATTCCGCCGCCCGGGTCCGCATTGACGTCGGTCGCGATCACGTCGTACCGGTTTGATGACCGCAACCCTTCAGCCAGGCAGCTTCCGATCCGGCCGGCTGCTCCGGTGATCAGAATTTTTCGCCGCATGCCTTGCCCCCCTTTGATTGATCAAGCTTTTTCTTCCTGATGCCACACATCCTTGTAGTCCTTATGCCGTTTAAATTGTACCAAAGCAAACGAACAAGCAGGAACGATCCGTTTGCCTTCCTTCCTGGCCCAATCCACTACGGCCTTCACGAGCTGATCGCCGACCCTCTGCCCACGAAGCTCTTCCGAGACAAAGGTATGGTCAATCATCACTGTCCGTTCATCGATCGGCTGAAACGTGATTTCCGCAACTTCCCGCCCATCTTCGACCATGACGTATCCGTGGTCCGCTTCCCGTATCTCTCGCATGGGGTTTACCCTCCTTATTCCATTTATCAACATCTCTTGTATTCTTCCCCGTTCCCCGATACAGCGAAACATTCGGGAGTACTTCGCAGGAAAAAATCGGTTCGCCTAAAATTTACTCTGGTGCTTTACCAGAAGAAAGTGTATTATTAGTACCTGTCAGTGTTTTTTTTATATGCGACTTAAATTTCCATCATCAATGCTAAAGGAGTTTAACATCATGACCAGACACAAATTAGGCTTCTGGATCCTGACCGCCCTTGTGGTTGGCAACATGGTCGGTTCAGGCATCTTTATGCTTCCCCGTTCCCTGTCGGAAGCGGCCAGCCCGGCCGGTGTTCTTCTGGCATGGGCCGCGACGGGGCTCGGCGTTCTGATGCTCGCGCTTGTTTTCGGCAGTCTGGCGGTCCGCAAGCCCGAGCTTACCGGCGGCCCCCAAATTTATGCGAAAGAGCTGTTCCGCGAAGGATCGCTTGGTTCCCTTCTCGCAGGATTTATGTCGACCTGGGGCTACTGGGTCGGCAATATCGCCGGCTTTGTGGCCGTGATCACGACGTTTGCGAGTTATTTGTCCACCTTTTTTCCCGTGCTGACAAGCGGCAAGGTATGGCTGTCCGTCGGCGGATTCACGTTAAAAGCCGGCAACGCGCTGACATTCCTCGTCTGTTCGCTGCTGCTGTGGGGCACGCATGCCATTTGCCTGAAAGGCATCAAAGGCGCGGGACGGTTGAATTTTATTGCCACGGCGACCAAAGTGATCGGGTTTATCCTTTTTATCGTCATCGCTTTATTCACTTTCCAGAACAGCAACATCGGTCCGTTTTTGGCTCCGCGCACGAATGACAGCGGCCAAACAATCGGTTTGCTCTCGCAGGTGAACGCGGCGGCCGTCGCAACCCTGTGGGCTTTCATCGGCGTGGAATCCGCCATGGTTTTCGCGGCGCGCGCCCGCCGGAAGCAGGATATTCGCCGGGCGACGATCGCCGGCCTGCTGATTTCCATCGTTCTTTATGTCGGAATCAGCGTCCTGACGATGGGCCTGCTGACGCAGGATCAGTTGGCGGCTTCCCAGAACCCGCTGGTGGACGGCATTTCCGCCGCGATCGGCCCGGTCTACGGCAAGCTTCTGGCCGGTCTTGGACTGATCAGCTTGCTCGGCTCCACGATCGGCTGGGTGCTGCTTAGCGCCGAGGTGCCGTTTCAAGCGGCCAAACAAGGCGTGTTTCTTCGGTCGTTCGCCAAAGAAAACGACATGGGCATGCCGAAAGCATCGCTTTGGATTTCGAACGCGCTTGGACAGTTGTTGCTTCTGTCTACGGTGTCGGGCTCCATCTCGGCAGCATTCGATTTTATCATTTATATCGCTACGCTTGCTTATTTGGTTCCTTATTTGATCGCATCGGTATATCATCTTAAGCTGATTTGGACGGGCGAAACCTACTCTTTACGCAAGGAAAGAGTATCCGAAGGGATCATCGGGGTACTGGCTTTCATTTATTCGGCATGGGTCATCGTGGCGGGAACCGCGAACCTGAAGACGTTCCTGCTTGGACTCGCGCTTATCGTCAGCGGCATTCTCTTTTACCCGCTTCTGCTCCGGAATCGGAAAACCAACAGCAAGACCGTATAAGCCATGTGCTGCTGATAGCGGATAAGGCGTCCATCTTTCGATGGGCGCCTTTGAATGAGTATATTAATAACGATCTCTCAATTATGAACCAATGAACAGCTTCTGACCGGAGAAAACTGCCGAATAACCAAGCCTGTACAACTCAAAATAAGGTGCAAGCGGGTCCCCCTCCAGGCCGTATCGATGCCACTGCAGGTAGTAGGAAATCCAATAGTCGCAGTTGATCGAATAATAGGCTTCATTTAAGATCTGAACGGGATCATCGTAATCGGTATGTTCGGACACGAGGTCGGAAAGCGCCTCATAAACAATAGGATCATACCGATCATGCGAGCGGTGTTCCTCGATCTCCCTTGGGGCAATAACAACGACCTCTTCGATTCCGTCCAAATAGGACGCGGCTTCTTCCGTGCCATCAAGATCCGCGTGTTCCTTCAACAAATACTTGAGCCCGCGAATCAAATGTTCGCCATAATTTTTAAGCACGTCTTCGGCTACATGTACGGTTTTCCCGTTAAAATAACCCGGCACAGTGTCTCCGCTAAAATCGTCCGGATCGAGCATATCATAGATCGGGGTGATCCGCCGTAAATACTCGGCCGCGTTTTCAAGCGGCAAAAAGGTGGCTTCCACCCCTTTCCCGCTTGGCATGTACATCTGAAAATAGCCATAAAACGCGACGTCCTCAATTTCTTCGCCGTCCGCTTCCTCATCCATTAGACCAAGCAAATACTTCGCATACTCCTGAGTGTTGATTTGCCCCATCTCCTTCCATAAATAGTAACAACTGACCGTAGTTCACGGACTATCGTGGTTGTTTTGGCTCTATGGTTGCGATTGCCCTATGTATTTTGCCGCTCCCGGTATTACCTGGCAAGCAGGCTCCTTGCCCAACTTGCACTGATTCGGCATTCGCCCTCTTGAATCCAGCAGCCGCAGCGCTGTCTTTTCAAGTATAATATGATTCAAAACGAAATGAATAGTGCCGGCAAAAACCGAATAGACACTTCAACCCGCCTCCCCATCAACGCCTCAAAAAGCGAAGACCTTCTGAGTATAGAAAAAATCCCGTCTCTTCAGAGACGGGACCTCCCCATTGTTTCCCTCAGACCGGCTGGTCCGGGTGCTTAGCTTTTATACAATCTTTCGGAAAGTTCCCTTTCCACGACCCACTTATGATTTTTCACCGGGGCTCCGCCCTTCGCAGGCGTGTAATCCACCATATAAACCGTCGTCCGATTGGCCGTATCGATTGTAGCCTGCGCCCCCATCATGCCTTCCATATGATCGGCCTCAAGTATTACCTTCGTACCTTGGTCCAAAGGTTTGCTGCCGGCATCTTTGATCTCCTCCTGAATGACCCACTTATGGTTCTTTACCGGCTGACCGCCGTTCGTCGGGGTATACGTTACAGAGTAGGCTATCGTATCATAGGCCCCCACAACTTTGCCTGTCGCTCCGTTCATGCCGGACATATGCTTGGCGTGGATGACCACATGTTCTCCCACATGATAGGTCGGACTCATGGCTTCTTTTAAACCTTTCGGAATTTCGCCGGAATCGGAATGATGCATGCTCATCATATCCATTTCCGTTGGGGCGCTTTCCGCTGCCTTTTCGGCATGGTCGCAGCCGCTTAAAACGAGCATGGCCGCGATGCCCAAAAAAGCGAAGACTTTATTCATCGTTGTCACACACCTTTTCGTATTGAATCGAAACCGGGAAACCCGGGACTTTTATCATTTTTACCCAATATTACCCGGTTCATAGGCGTGGTGGCGAAATGTTCTTTGATTGCTTGATTATTTGGCGGTTTTCCAATTTGCGGCATGTTCTTCGGCAAACTTTTTCAGGGATTTCGGCGGGCGTCCGGTGATTCGTTCCACGGTGTCGGTCACCAGATCCTCCTTGCCATAAAGTCTGATGTCCTCATCCATCCCTGCAAGAAAACGGGCGTAATCTTGAGGCATCCCGAATGCCATAAAACGATTCGCAAGTTCTTGGGTCGGCACGTTGACGTGACGGATCGTCCGCCCGGCCGCGGCGCCGATGATGTCTCCCGCTTCGGCGTAAGTCAAAGAATCGGGCCCCGTAATGATATGATCCGTATTGTGAGGCTGCTTATCGGTCAGCGCCCTAACACCGACTTCAGCAATATCGTCGGCATCTACAAAACCGACCCTTCCCGATCCGGTTGCCGATACGATGGTCCCATCGTTCAAAATTTGCGCGCCGTGACTGTCCACGAAATTTTGCATAAAATAGGACGGCCGAAGCACCGCCCATTCCGGCGCCAGTTCACGTATAGCCCGGTGGATCTTGCCAAAAACCGGACCCTCTTCGGGAATCGATGCGCTGCCGAGCAACACAATTCTGCGAACGCCTGTCTTGAGCGCTCTCTCCAAAAACGGCATCACGATTTCCGAAGGATCCATCACGGCAATCGGACCTACCAAATAAAGCTTATCAACGTCCTTCAAAGCAGCCTCATGCGTGGATTCGTCGAACCAATCAAAGATCACGTGTTCATTGGCGCCGTTTGGCAACGACTTGCCCCGGCCGGCCGTTCGAATGGCATAACCCAAATCCGTTAGGCGTTTGGCTATCCGGCTCCCTGTTTTTCCGCTTGCTCCAGTGATTAAAATTTTTTCATTTTGATTCATATGGTTCGCTCCTTTTTAGATTGTTCGGTCCAAAATATTAACGGGAAGAGATTCCTTGTTTATTGACCTTGGATGTTCGTTTTTTCTGTTTAAGCGTCATGAAAGCAATGAAAATGCCCAGCAATGTTATGACAAAGGCAACGGTAAATGCCATATGCACCGCATGATTCAAGTCGACCGGCTTTAAAGTTTCCAGCTTGAGGTCTGATCCCAGGCTCGCGGAAATGATGGCCATAATGATGGCCAACCCTACCGAACTGCCGACTTGCTGGCCTGTCGAAACGATGGCCGACGACACCCCTTGGTCTCGTGGTTCAATACCGGTGCCGCCCGCAATGAACATGGTCGTAAACACAAGCGCTTGCCCTAAGCCGATAATGACGGTGCCGGGAATCATTCCCCACACGGTGCCCTTGTCGGAAAGTTGCGTAAGCAGAATAAAGCCGATGCCGCCCAAAGCCATGCCGATGGCAATCGTACCGGCCGTGCCTGCCGCAGCCAGCATCCTGTTGATGAGTCTCGAACCCAGAAGAGCGCTGATCGTGAGCGGCAAGAAGCTTAAACCGGACTGAATGGCCGAATAGTGCAATACATTCTGCGTGTATAAGGTAAGAAAGTAATACAGCGTTCCGAAGGAAGCCGAGAATAAGGCCGCAGTTAACGCCGCTCCGGAAAGATTGCGGTTGCGGAATAATCGGAATGGAACCAACGGTTCTTTCGCGTAACGTTCAATGACGGCAAACCCGATGAACAATGCTGCGCTGATCAGTCCAAACGGCAGCGTCCCCATGCTCAGCCAGCCTTCAATCGGAGATTGGATCAAGTAATAGACGAGGAGGATCATTCCTCCGGTGACGGATATCGTTCCGAGTGCGTCAAAATGTTTATGTCCGGGTCCGGCTTTGCTTTCCACCAGAACGGATGGCGCAAGGATCAAGGCGATGAGGGAAACCGGAACATTAACAAAAAAAGTGAACTCCCAGCCGAGATAGCTGGTCAATATTCCGCCGAGCAGCAATCCGAGGGACAGGCCCACGCCTCCCATCGCCGCCCAAATGCTCATCGCCCGGTTACGCTCCGCGCCTTCGTCAAAATTGGACATGATCAGCGACAGCGTTGACGGCGACAGAAGCGCCCCGCCGAGTCCCTGCAACCCTCTGGCAACAATGAGCAACACTTGGGAGCTCGCCAAACCGCCGATGAGCGAACCAACGCCAAAGAGCGCAATGGCGATCATAAACATCCGCCTCCGCCCCACCATGTCGGACAATCTTCCTCCCAACAGCAAAAATCCGCCGTACACGAGCGAATAGGCGCTGACGACCCACTGCAAATGATTGGCCGAAAACCCTAAATCCGCTCCGAGCGAAGGCAATGCCACAAAAACAATCGTGTAATCCAACGCCAACATTAGTTGGGATACGGCGAGAATCATAAGCGCCAAACCTTTATGCCTGCTTGTATTCATGCAAACTCTCCTTTTTATAATTATAGACCAAACAGTCCGATTAATTTAGATTTTTTGACCAATCGATCCGAAATGGCCGGATGAAGGAAACGTCAAACGACGCTTCTTCAATCCAGCACCGAAAGCGTAACCGCGGCGATCTCCTCCAATTCCTTGGGATCGTTCATTAGTTTAGCCGCTTGCGTCATCGCGTATCTCGCATGATACAAATACCGCGCCAGTACATGCAGGTCCTTGCCGACGCTAATCTCCCCTTGGTTTTGAGCGCGAACCAGCGCTTCATGGAACGCATTTTCCAAACACGACCGGTCTTGCTCAAACAGCGCCGCAATGTCCGGGTCATGGGGGATTTGGTCGATGGCGCTGTGCAAAATCATACATTCCCTGCGCCGCTCTTCATCCTGAAGCACGGACACGATCGTTCGAAAAATTTCGGCGATCGCTTTTTTTACGGACTCCCCGCCTTCCAAGTGGGCTACGACGCCGGATGACTTTTCGTTAACGTAATGTTTGACCGCTTTGATGAACAAATCTCTTTTCGTACCGTAAGTGTCGTACAAACTTTGGCGGGCGATCCCTAATCCGTCAAGCAAGGTTTGCAATGATGTGCCTTCGTACCCGTAATGTCCAAACACTTCCATCGCTTTATGCAGGACAAGGGTCGTATCGAATTCCTTGTTTCTTGCCATGTAAATGATACCTCTTTTCTATATCTCTTCATGCAATCAGCAAGTCGATCAAACTTATCGGACTGTTCAGTCTAAAACAATCAAATCAAAGCCTCCTTTCCTTCATGAACTGAATATTATCATTTCCGGATCGTTCAGTCAATAATGAATTTGGAGGCGTTTATTTTCCCGATTTTATTTCTGGATTAAATATTCAACGACGGGGTAAGAAATCACATGCCTGTCCCGGTAGGTCGTGGCGATCACGTCAGGGGAATTGCTTAAGATTCCATTTTGCAACATAACCGGTTTAAACCCTCTTTCAACGGCTCCGTTGTAAGTAAACAATACGCACTGTTCTGCGGCGAATCCGGAAATGATGATCAATTCTACATTTTGATCCGATAACATTCGTTCCAAATCCGTCTTCCAAAATGCGCTCGAGTGTTCTTTGTTTAGAATCAAGTCATTAACGTCAACCTGGATTTCCGGAATGGTTCGAAATAAATCCTTATTGGATTCGTCGATGCCTTCAATGTCTTGGACATGTACGACGACATGGCCGTTCCGGCGAAGCACATTCGAAACATAGTTGATATATTCGCAAGCCCGGTTAATGATTTTGTTATCCAAATTCTCAAGGTGGATCGTCTGCATATCGATAATTAAAAAGCCGACTTTCATTGCGGTCGCTCCTTCCAAAATGTCACCTTAACGTATTTGAATCCAAAATATGTATCGAAAAAATATCTCTGAAGCCGATTTGACATCATCGTACCATACGCTCTCCTGCTGCAGTCGGGAGTGATTTTTTATAATCATCTTTTCTCGGTCAGTAATGCAGGCTCCCGTCAATTGTACTTTTTGTACATGCCTACGGATGCCGGGGCGCCGTATTCGAAGCCGTACTGCTGATACAGCCGGTCGGCCGGCACATCGGCCATCAAGCTGACGTAAGCCCCTTTCGTGGCATGCCGGTCCAAATAGGCCGTAATTTCCGACATGATTCGTTTACCCAGCCCTTGGCCTTGATGTTCAGGGGACACGGCAATATCCACGACATGGAACATGCAGCCGCCGTCGCCGATGACCCTGCCCATGCCGATCAATTCCCCTTCAATCCTGATCGTAACGACGAACAAGGAATTGGGCAGCCCCCTGCGGGAAGCTTCGATATCCTTGCCGCTGAGGCCCGCCTTAACCCGAAGGTTGGCGTATTCTTCCGCTTCGGGAGGCTCGTAACCGATTTGAAAATGCTTATCCACCGCGTAACATCCTTTCCCTGAGGTCTTTTGGCACATCATAAATCATAATACAATGGCAACCCTGGCCCACTCATAACAATGGTCAAACCTTTACCGTTCTGAAACCGAAGTTAGCAGCTCGATCATCTCGTTTTCCTCGCGGCTTTTGGCGATGTCGAGCGGGGTTTGGCCGCTTTGGTCCAGGAGCGATGGATTCGCCCCGTGCTGCAGGAGCACTTCGACGACATCCAGCCTTTCCTCTCCGTCGGACGCCTGCGCGTGAAGCGGCGTGTTCCCGTCATCCGCTGCCGCATTGACGTCCGCCCCATGCCGAATGAGCAGCGATGCGATTTCAGGATACAAAACGATATGCAGCGGCGTTATGCCCTCGTCATTTTTTGCTTGGACATCAGCCCCGTGATTTATTAGAAATTCCACCATGACTTCGTTGTCCGTCATCACTGCCGCGTGCAAAACCGAAAACTCATATTCGTCCGCACCGTGAATCAGAACCGGCTCCGATTGCACAATCCGCTGAACGGCCTCAAAGTCGTCCATCTCCGCAGCCTCGAATAAATCTTCGAATCGATAGCTCATTTATACTGTTCCTCCCCTGAGTACATACTTTTCTAGTGCATCCACCCGTTCGGCGCACCCTAGTATGTATCCATCCCGCCTTCACTAATGACGATTTTCGCAAACTTCCTTTTGCCGGATTGCATGATGTCGCCGCTGTGAAGTTCGATCCGTACGTAAGGATCCGAAATCCTCGCTCCGTTTAATTTCACCGCCCCTTGAACCACGCTTCGCCTAGCCTCGCTGTTCGAGGAAGCGAATCCAAGCGTGACTAGCAGCTTGCATACCTGTATGCAGCCATCCTCCATCAGATTTGGGCTGATCCTAAATTCATCGATATGTTCGGGAAACGAACGGTTTCGGAAAACGGCGGAAAAATGCTGTTCGGCTAGTTCCGCCGCCTCCTTGCCATGATACATGCAAACGTATTCTTTTGCCAACCGGATTTTCGCGTCGCGGGGATGAATCTTCCCTTTTGCCAAACCTTCCTTAAGCTGAAGCAGCTCATCGTTTGGAAGAGCGGTGGTCAGCTCGTAATATTTAAGCATGAGTTCATCCGAAACCGACATGGTTTTGCCGAACATTTCATTTGGCGAATCGTCGATTCCGATGTAGTTGCCCAAGCTTTTGCTCATTTTTTGGGTACCGTCAAGCCCCTCGAGGATCGGCATCAGGATAGCTGCCTGGCCGTGTTCGAAACCGTATGCGTGTTGCAGCGTCCGTCCCATCAAAATGTTAAACGTCTGGTCCGTGCCGCCTAGCTCGATGTCGCTTTCAAGCGCAACCGAGTCATATCCCTGCATTAACGGATAAAAGAACTCGTGGAGATGGATGGGGTGGTTAGTCCCATAACGCTTAGCGAAATCATCCCGCTCCAGCATCCTTGCGACGGTCGCTTTTCCGGCTAACAGCAAAACTTGTTCAAAGTTCATCTTTTGAAGCCATGTGGAGTTAAAATGAAACTTCGTCTTTTCAGGGTCCAAAATTTTGTAAAGCTGTTTTTTGTAACTGGCAGCGTTTCGTTTGACATCCTCTTCCGAAAGCTGTTTCCTCGTCTCGGATTTTCCTGTCGGGTCGCCGATCCGCCCCGTAAAATCGCCGATGATCAGCTGCACTTCATGCCCCAGATCCTGAAACTGCCGCAGTTTATGCAGTACGACAGTATGGCCGACATGGACGTCAGGTGCGGAAGGATCGAGTCCAAGCTTGACCTTGAGCGGTTTTCCCGTTAAGACGGAAGACGTTATTTTTTGAATTAAGGTTTCTTCAGGAATGATATCCGCCGCCCCTCTGCGAATGATGTCCAGTTGCCTGTGAACCTCCCGTTTTTGCGCTTCGGAAAGCTGCTCCCATAAATCCATTGATACTCTCTCCTTTGTATTCAGAAAATAAAAAACAGCCCTACGTCCCCCAAGGGACGAGAAGGCTGTCTCGCGGTACCACCCTAATTAAAGAAGTTCGATGAAACCTCTTTCGCTTATTTGTCATAACGGCATCTTAGCGATGCCGGGGCAAAGCTACTCTGGCTTCATTTCGCTTTTCCGGCTCCGGATCGTAATTCGGGAACATGATCGCACCGGTTTCCACCAGCCACCGGCTCTCTGCAGACGCTTCTTCAAATCCCCTACTTCGGTCGTTCGACCCATCCATCATTGCTTTGTTCGATATTTAATTTTTACCATTTAATCAAATAATGACTTCGATGTCAATATTCCCCTATTAGAATTGGAAGTTATGCCGCTCACCGGGCGCCGACCTATCAACCCTACTATCGTTGATATAGCGAAGCGAGCTTGTCGGCCGTTTGCTGCCAAGTGAAGTGCTGCATAACGCCGATTCTTCCCTTGGCTCCCATTTTACGCCCAAGTTCCTTGTTTTTCCCGAGTCGGATCAAATATTCCGCAAATCTTTCGGGACGCGAGTATTCATCCACCAAAAAACCGCTGCTCTCATGGATCACAGCTTCGGAAATTCCTCCGATATTTGAAGCGATAACAGGCAATCCGGAGGCCATAGCTTCGACATTCACGAGTCCAAAGGCTTCGTGTTTTTGGGAGGGGCACACCAAACAATCCGCGATCTGATATACCTTATGAATTTCCGAATGTTTTTGTTGGCCGATCCATTTCACAGGCACGCTCGACTTGGATGCCAAGGCTCTCAGATGCCTCATGTATGAAACGCTCCAACGCCCGGCAACGACCACTTGAAGAGGAACTTCTTTCTTGGCAAGGCCTGCCGCTTTCAGCAATACGTGCACCCCTTTTTGAGGAATGATGCGGCCGACAAACAGAACGGTATACCTATCGCCTATGCCGAACTTTTTCCTGTATTGGGAACGATCGGCCTCGGTTACGGGGCGGAACCGATTCGTATCGACGCCAAGCTCAACGACCCGAATTTTTTGGGCCACAACGGGAAAGCGGTTTGTTAATTTTTGTTTCAGCGAAATGCTGTTTGCAATGATGAGATCGGCATGCCCCAAGAGTTTGGCAACATGTTTGGTCGGCGGAACAAATGTGAGCGAATGCAGAAACAACGTGACCTTCATGGTTGGGAATGCCCTTTTGATGAATGCCATGTAGCGGGGACGATTGTCAACCTGGATGACGTCATAATCCTTCCCCTGAATAAAGCGAAGAACCGAAGCAAGATAAACCTTTGAACTGCCTGATCGAACCCTGACGATATTGACTCCGCCTGCGTCGCTTTGAGCCGGAAGCCCCTTTGAAGCTCTGCTGACGACGGTTACCTTATGATTTTGAGCCAGCTGCTTGGCAATGGCAAGTATGCAAATCTCTACCGACCCATTGCCGGGAACAGGTATCCGCTCCGGCGCGACAATCAGTATATTCATGTTCCCCTCTCCCTTTTTGCCACAAATACTGCTCTAACATTATCTATAAGTATTCAATCATTTACGACAGGTACAGTCTCATTCACTTGTTACCGGCCTTTTTTACTGATCGTTATACCTATAGTCTATTTGTGCATGATTTGTGCGAATTCCCTGTTCGGGCAAGGCAAAAACCGCATACAATGCGAAATCGGGCTGCATATGTTGGATGTGGAGGGATCGATGGGTATGATCGAAAAAAAGCCGCGCAGATTTTTATTGAGTAAATGGACGAAAACAAAGGCACTCCTGACAAGCGATGAGGTGAAACCGTTTATTCCGGATACTCGCAGATTCAGTAAACCTACCTTGAAGAAAATGCTGGAGCTTTACAAAATGGTCTACGTGAAACCCGAGGTCGGGACTTACGGCAAAGGGGTTATGCGCGTGCAGCGCCTGAATGCCGGTGCGTACAAATACCAAACGGGGACGACGGAAAGAACCTTTGGGGACTATGAAAGCTTTCACAACTCGATTCGGAGTATAACGGGGAAGAAAAGTTATCTCATTCAAAAAGGCATTCATTTGTTGAAATATAATAAGAGGCGTTTTGATATACGGGTCATGGTACAGCTCAGCCCCAAAAGGGAATGGGAAACGACCGGTCTCATTGGCAGAGTGGCGCATCCCGGAAAAATCGTGACGAATTATCACAGCGGGGGCACGCCCATGGATGTCAAACCTTTACTTACCGCCCACCTCTCCGGCAGTGACATGAATAAAGTGATACATCGCTTGACCAAACTTGGCGTATCCACGGCAAAACACCTCCACAAAAAATACCCCGGGATCAGGCAAATCGGATTGGACGTTGGATTCGACGATTCTTGGACGCCATGGATTATCGAAGTGAACACGAATCCGGATCCTTTTATATTCAACAAATTAAAGGATAAGTCGATGTATAGGAAAGTCATGCGTTACAGAAGGGCTGCCGGGAAGCACTAGAATCAAGGCGGGAACCACGGGTTCCCGCCTTCATCTTTTTCCAGTCATTTCAGATGCTGTCTGTCTTGTTTAAAACAAACGCTCGAGCTCATCGATCAGCGATCCGACATAAGCCGCGGCGTTCCGGATCGGTTCCGGTTTCGACATATCCACTCCTGCGAGCTTCATCAAATCGAGCGGGCTCATGGAGCCGCCGGCCTTCAACACTTCGAGCCAACGATCCACCGCAGGCTGCCCTTCCTCCCGGATCAGCTTGGCAACCGCGGTTGAAGCGGTAAGCCCCGCAGCGTACGTATAAGGGTACAAGCTCATGTAGTAATGCGGCTGGCGCATCCAGGTCAACTTGGCATGGTCGTCGATCACGACATCCTCTCCCCAGAACGAAGCCAGAATGTCTCCCTTCAGTTCGCATAATTTCACGGCCGTAATCGGGACGTTTTGCGAGGCAAGATCGTAGACCCGGCGCTGAAGTTCCCCTTCGAGCAAATGGGTGACAAAGTTGTGGTAATACGTGCCGAGAAGCTGGGAAATCACCCAACGGCGCATTCTCGGATCGTCGGAACGTGCCAGGAGATGATCCGCAAGCAGGAGCTCATTCATCGTCGACGGAGCTTCGATAAAATACAGGGAAGGCCGATAGTTCGTTATTCGCTGGTATTTGCCCGCCAGCATCAGATGACCGGCGTGCCCCACTTCATGGGCCATTGTAAACGCGCCTCTCATATTGTCCGCCCAGCTGATCAGAATGTAAGAATGGACTCCAGGTATGGAGCTGCAAAACGCTCCCGTTCTTTTTCCGGCGTTATCCGCGTAATCCACCCAACGGTCGCGGAATGCGGCCGAAACGATTTCCCCGTATTCCGGACCGAGAATCGACAATGCTTCCTTGATCAATTCCCCCGCCTCTTGGAAGGAGATGGCCGGGCTGAATTCCGGGTCGAGCGGCGCCTTCAAATCGGCGAACGTCATTTCGTCCAATTGAAGCACCCGCTTCTTAAGGGCAGCATATTTCCGCATATGAGGAGCAAGCTCCTGCTGCAAAATGTCCAGCACATTGTTGTACATTTCTTTCGTCACCTGCTGCGGCGTCAGCAGCATGTCTGTCACGGAGTCATATCCGCGCAGGCGCGATTCGATCACTTGCCGTTTCACTTCGGTGCCGTACGTCTCGGCAAACGTATTGCGGTATTTATGCAGCGTTTCGCTAAAAACTTGAAACGAATTGCGGCGCAAAACGGTGTCCGGCGATTCGACGTACTTGTTTTCATAAAGCGCAAACGATACCGGCACTTCCTGCCCTTGACCGTCTTTGGCTGTAGGGAACGTCATGTCTGCCAGCTTGCTGCGTTCATAGATGCGGTATGGCGCCCCTAATACCTCGCCCAACGATGCCAGCACCTTTTCCGTTTCCGGCGTCAATCTGTGCGGTTTGGTTTGCAACAGCAGCTTGAGGCTGCGTTCGAATTCCCGGAGCGCAGGTTGTTCTTTTATGTACTGTTCGATCATTCCGTCTTGGAGTGCGATAATTTCGGATTTGATAAACGACAGGGCCGTGCTCACCAGCGAAGACAAATCACGCGCCTTGGCGGCGTTGATCTGGTTATCGGGGTCGATGCTGTCTCCGGAGAGAAGCAGATGCGCATAAGCCGAGGTCCGGCTGACTCTGCCCTGAAGCTCTTCCTGGGCAAGAAGACAAGCCAGCAGCGTGTCCGCTCCTTCGCCGAGCTTTCCTTCAAATTTTGCAACGGAGGCGATATCCTGTTCCACCGCCTGCATTTCATTTTCCCAAGCCTCTTTGGTCGGAAAAATATCGTTCAAATTCCATGTGGTTTCCACTGCCACTTCCGCGCGGGATAAAATTTTCGACATACGTGTGCACCTCTCCCTTTCCATGAATTGACCAATGTTTAATAGCACCAATAAATCCCATTGTAGCATACATTTCTATGTCATTACCTGCATATTTCCGCCCGCGGAAAATTTCCCTTGAAGGCTGGAAGAATCACGGAATGCCGCTTATGCCTTGTGCGAAAGGCAGCAGCTCTTTCCCTGAGATGTTTTCAGCTTTCGCCAATGCGGGCGCATTCATATAACCGCTTATCGTCGTCCAGTACATATCCAGAAGGGACACATCGTATGCGGCAGCCCGGCCCGCATCTTCGCTAAGATGCACGGAAGCACCACCGATCGTTGACAGGACGGAACGATGAGCCTCAAAGACCGCCTTGGAGCCGCTGTACAATACGGTGGCCGAGTTCTGTCCGATCGTAGTAATTGGCGTCATGATCGCTCCGTCAAGGTAATCGATTCCGTGCCCGGCCGCCCATTCGGCCGTTTGGCGTGCGCGAATCGGCGAGTCGGATGTCAGATTTACCAATGTCCGTCCTCTTAACCCTTCACCGATCGGTTCGACGATATCGTGAACGGCGTCATAATCCCGGACGCACACGATCGTCAGCCGGCTTGCCGCAACGGCTTCGGCGGCGGTCTTCGCGAGGACTGCCCCTTGATCGGCAAGCGCCTCGGCTTTGCCGGCCGATCGGTTCCAGACGATCGTCGGATGCCCTGCCTTCAGAAAAGCTCCGGCCAATGCCCGTCCCATCGGACCGAGGCCGATAACGGTCACGGGAGGATGTTTGTCGTTTGCTCTATTCCCTTCGTCACTTTCCAAGTTTCCCCTTTGCGTCATTTCCGTCATGATATGACTCCTCTCCGTTCTCTTCCATCTTAAAACGTTGACATTGTGTCAAGGTCAACTCCTATGTTTAGCGCCCTTTCCGACGAATATAAAAGCAGCAACTAAATCCCGTTGCTCATCGTTGGAATGCAGGGAAAGCAGGCACACAAAAGCGCTGGATGAAGCGGAAACGGAATTTTTTTCAGTACTTCGGGAGTGAACTTTATTTAATCTTAAAGAACAATTAAGGTTATACTCAGGTTTCTCGTTTACAATGACATTAGGCTGAAACTCTCACACCCATAACCTAACGCCTACGACACGCACCAAAAAACAGGAAAAGAGGATTTTAACCATGAACATAAAGCGAGTGATGATTGTCGGAACGATGGTAGTGATTATGTCTTTCGGAAGCACCGCGTTAAGCGGCTCCATCACAAGCGCATGCCCGGCACTAAAATGGTCTTTTTCTACAGGCAATTCAGAAAAAGACGATCTGCTTGAAGCACTCAACCAATCATCCGACGAGGAACTGTATGAATCTTTGTACGAAGGCAAATCCTTGCATGATATCGCGGCCGAACAAGGCGGAGATATCAACGATGTCATCGATCTTCAAGTCTCGCAGCTAGCCAAGCAGCTGGATGACCGCCTCCGGAGCGGAAGCATTACACCCGAGCAGCATGCCGCCCACAAGGCTGAGCTCAGGGAAATCGTCGAACAGAGCGTCTTGACTTCCTTCGGTTGACGACAGGTACATAAGGAAAGAAGCTCGCGTGCCATAAACGATATTTTTCAGGAAAATAAGAAAAACGTCTATCGACGCGCTTTCACAGAAGAACAGACCGCGCTTGGCGGAAATTTTTCTTGAGATATAAGGACGCAATCACTTCGAAACTTATACGTTTCTTATATCTTCAAAAAAGGACTTTCTCCCAACCGGAGCGTTTTCCGCTGGTTCCGATGGGAGAAAGTCCTTTAGCTTTTGCAGGCATGGTCTAAGTTCAGGTTCGCGCGAACCTCCGGAACAATTTTCGAATCCACCCGACGACTACCGGCAGCAGCATGAGCGCGACAACCGCGCCCAAAATCAGATATACGATTTGGTTTTTCCGTTCGTGTGAGACCATCCGGTCAACGCTCGAACCGATCAAAATGACGCGCCGTTCGTCTTCGCCCGGCAGCTCAAAAGGCTCCAAACGGCCGTTTTGAGCCTGGCCGATGACCGTCACCCGGTCGCCCGGCGAGACGGCGTAGTATCCGTAAGCGGTTGATTTCGGTTTTTCGACGAGAAGCGGCCCCTTAATGTTGGATAACTGCTCGAAGGGAACCGTCGTAATATCCAAAGGCAGCCAGTCGGCATAAAAGCGGAACTCGTCGGATTCAACGGATACCCCGTTGATCTTCAGCGTACCCCAAACCGAGGGCTTCTGATCTTCATTCAGCTCGTATGAGCATCCTCCTCTACTGCAATGCCAGTTGAACTCTTCCTTTTGAAGGAGTGCGTAACGTTTCCGAAGCTTGCCTTCATCCGTAAACGCAGCCGCACCTTCAGCCGTACCTTCAAGCCTGACCATCCCCGTCGTATCGGCGGTCAGTTCCTCGACCGGACGGGCATTCAATATGATCGACGTCAGCCTGGTCGTATTCCAATAAGCTAGAATGCAGCCAAAAACCACAACGAATCCAACGGCTTTTAACAATCCAAACCAAAACCGGTTGGCCCGGCTTTCTTTCGATGGTTTACGTTTGTTTTTGTTTCTGTGCCCCGGCCTTCGCGAACCTCTGCCGTTGTTTTTATGTACTGATGCTAACACTGTTGCCAAAACTATTGTTCCTCCCCTCATAAAGGCTGAACCTTTGTCATTGTAACATACGCTCGAGAGAAGTGAATGTTTCAAACGCACCGGTGTCGGAAACTCATCAAAACAATGATGTCTGAAGCGAAAAAGGCGAAAATCCCGGAGTCGTCCGGTATCCCGCCTTTCAATGAACGAAATTTATAATTGCTACTTTTTCAACGTGATGTTAAAGGTCGAGCCCGCTTCCCCTGCAAATACAACCACTCCGTTTTTCGGCAGAACGGCGTCGCTCTTGCCGCTGATGACGGTAAAGTTCACGCAGGTCCCTGCTTCGTCGTATACCGCAAAGGAACCCTGTTCCGGCATGTTGACGCTCATGGTTTTGCCTGCGGCTCCCTCCGGAACGGTAAACCATCTGGCATAACCGTCGGGCTGAATCGTTACCGTGGACTGCTTCCCTTTATAGAGCGCTTTTACCTTTTCCCCGCTGACATACAAACTTCCGGCCGCTTCCAGATATTCGCTGCCGTTCTCTTTAAAGAAATGATATTCCGCCGTATCCCTGCCGCCCACAGCCGGAATCTGCACCTGGCTAGCCGCTGTGTCCGGGCCGGAAATTTGATTTGCTCCGAAATATCCTTTCAGGTCGTCCGAGCGGGTGATTTTTACCGTCGGCTTAAGCATGTACATGAGCGAACTGAATTTTTCGTTGATCGGATAGAATTCCTGACCTTCCCTTTTTGCCCAAGCTTTTTCCGCATCCTTCGCAATCGGATGATCCTCAAGCTTCTCCGCCATATAAGTGGACACGGCCACTTGCCCTAATCCCGGGATGCTGGTGTATTCCCTGTCCCATAGATAGGTGCGTCCGTTTTTCTCCGTAACAAACGCAAGCTTCGCACTGCCTTCAGGATTCACGAAGGTGCCGTCCGCCGTATATATGAATTTTTGCTCCGGAAGCCCAGGCGTGTTCGGCACCGAAAGCGTAAGCTCCCCGGTTTTAATGGCGATTTTGATTTGTTGGTTGAGGTAACCGTAATACCCCGCGTATTTCTTTACGTCGCCCGGCATATCCGCCTTGACCGGCTTGCCGAACGATTTTTCCGGCTTGATTTCCTTGATCGTCCCCTTCTCTTTCAGCGCTTGAAGCAGCAGCTCGGTAGCCAGCATCTGGTTTGTCGAACTGCTTCCGCCCGAGGACAACACGGCGGCGGCCATATTCTGCTCCGGCAGCACGACCAGCGAGGCATGGTACAAGATGGTGTCCCCGCCTTTGGTCAGTGCCTTGATGCCATAATCGTTAAACGGATACAGCCTTACGCTGTCCCAGCCTAGCCCGAAATCGACGGAATTGTCGGCGTCTTTCGGCCACAATCCTCTTTTGTATTCCTCCTGCTGCATGGCTTGAACCGACTTGTCGGTGAGGATGCCCTTTTGCTGTCCCGTGAAGATTTGCGAGAACCGCGCCAGATCCTCCGCCGTGGAATAGATGCCGCCCGTGCCGATCACATTGACGGTTTCATTCGGAAGCTGTGTATCGAATCCCGGGTAATAAAGCCCGGCAAATTTGCCGGGTTCCATGACATCCTGCGAAGTTATCGTATGGTTCATGGACAACGGCTCGGTAAAATTTTGATGAATGAATGCGGTAAATGCCATGCCGCTGACTCTTTCGACAAGAATTTCGGCCAGCGTAAACCCGTCGTTGCAGTAAACCGAAAAGGCTCCCGGATCCGCCTTTAGCCGTTGCACGGATAGCTGCTTCAGCAGCGTATCATGCGCATACGTGTCCGGGTCGTCGAACAGAAAGGAATTGCCCAGGCTGGAGCCCTGCAAACCCGAGGAATGATTCAGCAGCATGCGCGGCGTGATCTGCTTATACCGTTCGTCTTTCATTTTGAAATCGGTTATGTACTGCACAAGCGGGGCATCCAGATCGATTTTCCCCTCATCGACAAGCTTCATAACGGCCGCCGTCGTAAACATTTTGCTCGTGGAGCCGATGCCGTACAACGTATCCTTGGTCAGCGGAATTTTGCCAGCCTTGTCATTGAGGCCCGTTTGCCCCGAAGCCAATAAATTGCCGCCGTCCATGAGTGCATATTGGACGCTGGTCGTTCCGTATTTTTCGGTGAGCAGCGCCGCTTTTTCGGCAGCGAATTTCTCCAAGCCTTGAACCGATGCAACGGCCTTGCTATCTGCGGCCAGCGCCGATGTCGGAACGAGCGGAGTCAGAGCAAGCGCGGCGGCGAGCAGCCAGATGAACCTTTTTTTCCCCATGAAAAAACCTCCTTTAGATACGAATCTCATAAACTAGTACGTTTTACCGAAAAAAATGGTTCAACTTTCCACTGAAAAAGACGAAAAAAATTGACCATTTTGCGCCGGGATGCAGTTCCCTGGATCAAAAGAAAAATGCAGGAGCGCCGCACGTTCAGCCAAAGGCGGTTCCTGCATCCTGATTTTTATGTTTCAACGTTTATGCTGACGGCCCCATCCGCCAGCCCTTTGGCGGAAGCCTTAAGCCTTATTTCCCCGGATTCCGGCTTGGACTGGACGATTGCCAAACATTTGCCGCCCCGGGATGTTCTGCGACGCCCTTTGTAGGGTTCATGACAGCGGAGATCGCCGTTGTCTACCCCAATGACGGCCCCTGCACCTTCCCAATCGAAGGAAAGCTCGAATTCCCCGTTCGGAACGACGTTTCCCTCTTCATCCACGATGCATGCCTCTACGTGGGCGATGGCATTCCCGTCGGCCGCCGGAACCGTCTGATCGGCATTCAGCATGATTCGCGCCGGTTCTCCGGCCGTATGCAGCACGTGCTCGGATACTTTATGGTCGCCGTTTCGTCCGATTGCGCGGATGGTGCCCGGAATATAAGGCAGATGCCATTAATAGAGTCGCCGACCAGCTTAATAAATCCGACGGCCGTATTGATCCTCAATGCCGGATTTGCGGTAAAAATACGAATTGACGACGTCTCTCCATTCCTTGGCATGCGCAAGCTGGATCCGAAGCCGTTCCGACACCGCTTCATAACGCTCCGCATCGATGCGCCCTTCCAGTTCGCGCCAAAGTTCGATGAACGCCTTCACGCCTTCCACCCCTTCAAAATGGCTGTCGTAAATATGCTGGATGACCGTTTTGCCGGAATGAAGCATATGGGTGTACGGGACGTGGTGGAAAAAGAGCAGCAGCTCGTCCGGACAGGACTCCAGCGACTCGTAACGCTCCATGTTTTCTTTGGCATATTGAGATGTAAACCCAGTTCCGTTTTTCAAGGTACGATTAACGCCCATTCCCTGGCAATCGGCATAATGGTACGTGCCCCATACGGAATACTCGTAACCGTCGACGTTCGGGCCGTAATGATGCCCGGGGTTCACCATCCATCCGATTCCAAGCGGCGACGTATAGCTTTCATAGATGTGCCAAGAGTCTGCAAGCATGGACCGCAGCGCTCGGAAGATCGTCTCATCCTTGCCGAAAGTGAGCCGGACCCACTCCGCAGTGATCGCTTCTTCCGGCAAATCCGGATTCCACGCCAACCGCCCGAAGCCGTAAAGATTCGCCTGCGCCAGCGTATGCCCGGTCCAGTTCGGATCGTTTCCGACGTTGATGACCGCGGCCATTCCGGAGTATGCATAAGGATGCGTTTCCCCGGCGACGACCTTTTTCACTTCCGATCCTTCGCCCCGCGCGAACGTATCGAAATCGAGCACTTCCTTCCATTGCGGAACGAGATATACAAGATGTTTTTGCTGACCCGTGTATTCCTGCGTAATTTGGAACTCCGCCATTTGATTGGTTTCCGGCATCGCGCCGAGAAGCGGGGAAACCGGCTCCCTGACCTGAAAATCCATCGGCCCGTTTTTGATCTGCAGCACGACGTTTTTCTTGAATTGGCCGTCCAGAGGTTTGAAATGATCATATGCGGCGCGGGCCCGATCGGTCGTTCGGTCTCTCCAATCCTGAAGGCAGTTGTAGACGAAACATCTCCACACCACGATGCCGCCGTAAGGTTCGAGCGCTTCCGCGAGCATGTTCGAGCCGTCCGCATGCGTCCGGTTGTAGGTAAAAGGACCGGGCCGGTGCTCCGAATCGGCCTTTACGACAAAACCGCCGAAATCGGGGATAAATCCGTAAATTTCGCGGGCTTTTTCCCTCCACCATGCCCGCACGCGGGGATCGAGGGGATCGGCCGTATCGAGCGCCCCCAGTTGGATCGGGCTGGCGTAATTGATGCTGAGGAATAAAGCGATTCCGTAACCGCGGAAGATTTCGGCCACCGCCGCCACATCCGGCAAAAAGCGGGGCGTGATCAGCAGCGTTTCGGTATGGTGGACATTAACGTTGTTGATAGCCGCGCCGTTGATTCCGATGGAAGCCATAAGCCGCGCATAATCCCTGATCCGCGCCCGATCCCGAATAAATTCGTTATCCTTGAAAAAGATCGATCCGCCGGCGTATCCGCGCTCGATCGAGCCGTCCATGTTGTCCCAGTGGTTCATCATGCGCAGCCCGTTGCGAGGATTTTCGAGGATGTTAAGATTTCCGCCCAAATCGCCGGTTTGCAAGAGCCTCAGCAAATGGAACGTGCCGTACAGCACGCCTTTTCCGGATTTTGCGGCAACGACGATCGATTCTCCCCCGTTTTCGGCGATCGTCTGAATCGCATACCCTTCTTCATTCAGCGCTTGCCGGGGCACAAGCTCCTGCAGCCGCAGCGACAAAGCCTCATCGAATTGGACCAGCCGGATCATGTTCGTATCCATGCCATCCGGATCGTCGGTTATTTCCGGCGCCATCCCGGTCATTTCCGCAAGGCCGAAAGCCAGTTCACGCACCGCGGTAGCGACCTGATCCGACGCACCGTGGACCGCCATCCTTTTCAAGCACCTTATTTCTTGCAAGGATTCATCCCTTGCGTACCTCAGCCAACATCGGTCGGCGGCCGAATAAGGAAGTTCGTTGTTTATTGCAAACATTTTGTTCGTGTCCCCCTTCGCTTCTCCTCTTCCCTTAGACAAAGTAATGCGGGTACTTTTCCTTCAACATATCCTGCTCGATCACGACAAGCCGCAGATGATTCTCCATCATTTGCATGGCCTGCTCCTTCTCTTGCCCTTCGATCAAACGGTAAATTTCTTTATGCTGCTCAATGATGTTCCTCCAATTGGAATCTTTGGACAGCCGAAGCAGCCGGAGCCGGTTGAAATGGATATTCAGCTGCTGAATCATTTTCCAGGTCCGCTCTTTCCGCGTCGCTTCAAACAAAATCTGATGGAATTCCTCGTCCAGCTCAAACAGCTTGTAATAATTGTTTTGCGTCGCGC
Source organism: Paenibacillus sp. USDA918EY (assembly GCF_009870825.1). Taxonomy (GTDB): domain Bacteria; phylum Bacillota; class Bacilli; order Paenibacillales; family Paenibacillaceae; genus Paenibacillus_AQ; species Paenibacillus_AQ albilobatus. The sequence goes on from NZ_WTWY01000019.1 coordinate 113,603, forward strand.
AGACATCCTGCATCACGATGTTGGCTTCCATCCGAAAGCGGTATGGTTCCCCGAATTGCTCGCATGCCAGCGCCACGATTTCCTTCTCGATTTTTTCCCGGATAAAACGGCCTTCCTCGACATGCTTCAGGTTGATCCGGGAGACGACGGTACCGCTTTGCGGAATGATATCGAGCAATTCCTCCTCCGCCAGCTTCATGAACGCTTCCCGGACGGGTGTCCGGCTGACGTTCAGCTCGTCCGCGATTTCTTTTTCCGAAATTTTCGTTCCGGGCTCAAGCTCCAGGTGAAGAATCTTTTCCTTTAACAGGTTATAGGAATACGCGCGGGTCGATCCTTTAATCTTTTGCTCAGCTGACATACCGTAACCTCTTTCTGCAATCGCTTCATTTGTTCCTATTTTACATGATTTGCAGCGGCGTCGGAGTGTTTATGAAATGGACCGGTATGCCTGGAAACCGTTCTTCGATCATCTCCGAAAGCAGCTTCATCCCCGGCGCTTCGCTGGCGGCATGCCCGAGCAAAAGGAACGAACGGCCGCATCCTTGGGCGGCTGCGTCCCGGACATATTCGGGCGTCTCCCACTCGGGGCCTTCCCCTGCAAGCAGGAGATCGACATGTTCCTTCTCGTACAGAGGAATGGCGATCTCGCCGCCTCCACGATATCCTACGGCGATGCCGATGGTTTGACAGGCGGATTCCAGGCTGCCTGCCGCGCGCAGGTACGGTAGATGAAGCCTGCTTTTGACATGGAAGGCGATGTCGCAGCCCCGCCGCGCTTCAGGCAGGGTCACCACGGCCGCGGCCCCAACGTATTTGTGCTCATGTCGCTCCCAATCCAGTGCGCGCAGCAGCCCCCGGGTGATCAGGTCGGGACTGGCCATGTGCGGATGATCATGATACCGGTAGATGGTCATGCCTGCCGATTCGATGAACCTCTCCTTCACCTGTTGTACCCGGCTGTGGCCGCCCGCCCCCTTCCCGCCTTCCTGATGGCGGTAAAATACGCCTTCATGCGAAATGAACAAATTGGCTCCCAGCGACGCCGCTTCCCGAATGGCTTCGTAGGAAGCGATGAACGATACGGCGATGCCGCGGACGGCCGCTTGGCCGGTGCCTGTGGCGAGGCGATCGACCGTTGACTCAAGCCGCCCCGCCGCAGGAAGTTGATCAATGACGTCCTGTACGGTGATGTTCAAGTTTTCCCCTCCGTATTTCGTATGTAATTATCGATTTTAGCTCTCCTCGGATTAAAGCTGCCGTTTTGGTCGACGGGCTGCCGTTTCAACGCGAAACGGCAGCCCGGACCGTTACTTTTTCTCTTTGTACTTTTTGTACGTGTTGTTGGTAAGCTCAAGATAGCTGTCGAGCCCCTGGCCTTTCAGCTCATTGATAAAGGCGTCATATTCGGATAGATTCCGTTTCAGCAGCAGCGCGAAAATAATCGGCACCGGAAACGTGCACAGAAGCGTTAACCCTCCGAGGATGAGCGAATTCGAGAAAACTCTCCAAAACGTCGGATCCTCGATAAACATGCGGAAATAATGCAGCCCGACCCATTTCTCACCGAAGATGCTCCCGCCGGGGACAAAACGCCTGAAGGCGATGACGTTGCCGATCATGGGCCCGTATTTGAAGATGAGCAGGTAGATTACGGGTATCACCAGCAGCGAATACAGCTGCCAATCTTTGCGCAAGGCCGAAAAAACCGCGTGCCGCTTGCGCTGATTCACGGCGTTTTCCGGCGGCAAAGACGGGCTGAAGGTTTTCGATTCCATTTTCCCTATCACTCCAATCTTCATGGGACATGCTGCCGACGTTTCTTCGGCTTCTTTTCGGAACGGGCATCGTTCAAGCAAAAAAATAGCGTCTCCCCATTATCTTTAAACGCTTACAAAAAGGGTCCGTTTTACATTGTTGAGTCTGGAATGACCTTAATGACGGATGGATCGAAAAGGAATGCCGCTTTAGGCCGGATCGCCCGATTCAAGAACAGTTTAATCAGAATACTAGTATAACTAGTATGGTAGTTAGTTGGGTTTTATTGTAAAGGACCTTTTCCGTGAATTCAATCCTTTTATTTTATTTTTTGGCAAAAAAATTTTCGATGATCTTCAACGATGCGTTGTTCGAATGAGTCGGGTCCGGCTGATGAGTAAGGCTGCCAGACTAGACCAAAAGCGAAAACCCACCGTCAGGCCCCTGCCTAACGATGGGTTGGAAATAATTACATATTATTCAGGCTCAAAGGCGAACGCCCGGTTCAGAGGACAAGTTTCATCCGGTTTTTGGACGGATCTTCCGTTATCCACGCGCCCCCGTCTTCTTGAACGGACCCCCCCATAGACTTCAACCTCTGTACCGCAGCCGTTCTTGCCGCCTCGGTCGGATAAACGATATCGAAGGAGATCAACCCGACGCTGTTTTCCGCGGGCGCCGGGGCACCTACCCCATTCCACGTGTTGAGTCCGATATGGTGATGGTATTGGCCGGTCGAGATAAATAGCGCCTGGTTGCCGATCCGGCTTACGACCTCAAAGCCCAACCCCTGGATATAAAATGCTTCCGCTTCCTGCAAGAAAGAGACATGCAGATGGATATGCCCCATGAGCGTACCCTCGGGAAGCCCTGTCCACTCCTGTCCGGCCCCTTCCGGCAACAGATTCCGAATATCCAGGGCAACGGTATCCATTACGACTTCCCCGTTCCCCCAAGCCCACGACGAGGACGGTCGGTCGGCATAAATTTCGATGCCGTTTCCGTCCGGATCCGCCAAATAGAGGGCTTCGCTGACCAAATGGTCGGACGCCCCTTGGAGCGGGATGTTATGCTGAATAAAATGCTGAAGTACGCAAGCCAAGTCCGAACGCTTCGGCAGCAGAATCGCAAAGTGATATAAACCCGTCGTGCGCGGTTGTTTCGGCATAACCTGTTCCGGCTGCTCGATCGTCAACATCGGGGTTTTGCCATCCGCCGTCAGGACCGCCTTTCGTTCCGATTGCTCCAGCACGCCAAATCCGATCACATGCCGATAAAAAGCAAGCGATCGCACCAAATCGGTAACCTTCAAATGAACCTGGCCTATAAAAGTGTTGGGTTTGCTATGAAATGTCGTCATGAATGGAGACCTCCGGGTTGAATTATTCTGCTTTCGAGCGGAAAAACAAACGGTCCAACGCGAACAGCGATGAGCCGGCGATGACGAAATAAACGGAGATGATCAGCAGAGCCATATCAATTTCATACCCCGGCATTTGATCGTTTCCCAAAAAACCTGCGGCAAACTTCACCTTGACCATGGCTCCGGCCAGAATGACGGCAAACAAAAACGAGATCACCCGCGTTCCGAGCCCCAATAGGACGGCAAGGCCGCCCACAAGCTCGATCGTTGCCACAACGTACGCGGCAAACCCGGGCAAGCCCAAGCTTTCAAAAAATCCCGCAGTATTGCCGATACCCCCTTGAAACTTGGCAAGTCCGTGAATAAAAAAAGCAGCGCCTAAAAATACCCGCAAAAACAATGCGCCGATATCCTGTTTTCTTATCATGGTACTAGATCCTCCTGATCGCAAACAAAACATTATTTTCGTAAGTAAATCACTTTATGTTTGTGATTATATTTTTATCAGCGGATAATGTCAAGTAAACAACTGTATTTTGTGCGTATATATGACCGAAGGACGCTCAAAAGAAGAAAAACGGACGACATCCTGTCGTCCGTTGACTTTTCGGATATCGCCCCTGGCAATCATTTTAAAGAGTTTGAGAATTTTGTCATAAGCTTCGCGGATCGTCCGATTCATACGCCGAATGGTGGCATAAGTCCCTCATTTGAAAACTTCGATCGGAATCATTTCGATAAGATTGAGCATACGACCGTCAGGATCAACAACGTCAAACATGACATGTTTGTTCCAGGGAGAATCCCATGTTTCGAGTTCCGACACCCGGTATCCCTGGGTTTGCATCATGGCATGCAGCCCCCTCGCATCAACGCATTTAAAATTAAAAAGATTCCTGGTCGATGCGGCGATCGGTTCGTCGGTTTCGGCTAAAGTCAGCAGAGCCGCATGCTCGGGGTGCGGATTAAAAAATAGTGTCGCTCCGCGCTTTCCCCCGCCCCAATCTTCGATTCCCCGGCAAGTCAGTCCGAGTCCTTCAGAGTAAAAAGCGATGGACCGCTCCAATCGGCTTACCGGAATAAAAACGCTGCCGATCTGTTGAATGCCCATTATCCTTGCGCCCCTTTCTCGCCGCGTTTATTTGCCGCCCGACTTCGAATAATGCTCCAAGAGCGCCGTCACCGGAATCCCGTCGATGGTCATCCCGTCGAGGCGGCAGTTGCTAATGTTAACATCACTTAGGTTGCACCCTTCGAACCTGGCCGTGCTGAGATCGCAGTCCCTAAAAACGACCGGTTCCACGTTAACCCACCCATCGGTGCCGGGCTCCTCATCCAATCGGCTTTGGCTGGCCTCCGGCCGCCGAATATGCTCAAATACCGTTCCGCCCATCTGAATTTCGTCGACATGAACGCCGGCAAAATAGATATGCTCCAATTCGGCCCCTACGAAGTTCACATGCCTCAGGCGGCTGCTCCGCATGTCGATGCCGTGAAGGTCGGCGTTTTGAAAGCTTGCCATCCGGACGCTTTCGCCCCACAGATCTTGAAGGACATGCCCTCCCTTTTCATCCACGACGATTTTGTCCGTAAGACGTTTATCCTTCGCCCGCCGGCGGACCGGAAAATGCATCTCAAATACGGAACGCTCGTCATCCGCGCCAAGATAACGTTCGTCATGACGTTCGAATTCGAAATCGTCCACGGCATCGTATTCCGCCTGCCGCGGAAACCAAAAACCGTGGAAATAGTCCCAAACCTGACCGAGCCCGCTTGCTTTCCCGCGATAAGTAACGACGACAAAGTCGTTTGCCGGGACCGTCACTTCCGTCATCCCTTCCGGCAGCGGAGCCTTCGACTCCGCCTCGACCTCCACCCCGGCGACATAACGAAAATCCTGATGAGGTCCAAATGGAGGGTCGTACCTGTACAATCCGATCGTTGCAAAAGGCTGTTTAACATCGGCAATCTCCCGCAACCGCGGCATGACGCCTTCCCAAAACGCCGGAATGGCCCGCTCCGCTTTTGTCGTTTTTTGGTCGATGAACGTCTCCGCACCGACGATCCGGCGATCCCTACCCTTGCGGACCTCGACGTTCATGATTCCGGGATATCGGTCCGGGGCGAGAAGCTTCGATTCGCTCAAAATCGGCGCGAAAATGTCGAAATCGAAGCTGTCGATCTCGTCCGCCGGAATGTCAAACGGGTTCATCGGATTGAGACGGTTCATTTCAAATCCGAAGGAGCCTTCACGCGTATCCCTTGCATAGGTCCCTTCCGCAAACCATCTGAATAGGGCGTCGTAAGCCGCCTCCATTCGGGTGCGGTCCCCCTGGACGGTCATTTTTGCAAACCGCTTGGCCGGGATGGTGATCGCCTCAAGCTCGGCAGGCAGCCCGCCGAAATGATGCACCGCCATGCCTACCCACAACGTCGTCACTTCCGTCGCCCACTGCCACTCCGGAATGAAGACGTAACCGTGCTGCCGCTCTGCTACCGCCGGATGTCCGTCGAGCCATGCGGTTACTTTGGCCCAAGCTTCGCGAACCAGTTTACCGTCTCTTGGAACCCGCAGCACCGCGGCTTTTATTGCCGGCCTTTCTACAATTTCCACGTTCACGGCGTCACCCCCGCATGCTGCTGGCAAACCATCACGATGTTCCCGTCCTCATCCCGAATGTTAAAAAACGAAACCTGCGGAAGGCGTTGAATGCCGTAAGTTAAAGAACTGCTGATTTGTCCGGCCATCGGTTTAAGGTCCTCCTTCAATTCATTTTCGCAACGACAACACGATTGCCGTCCGGATCAAGGAGGGCAAATTCGCTCAGGTCAGGGAAATAACAGGGTTCGCCTGCAAACTGAAAACCTTGCCCCCGGGCAAACGCCAGTGCGGCGTCAAAATCGCCGGTTTCGAAATAAAGCACTTCCGTAAACGATTCCTGGTTCAAATATCGGTTATGGTCAAGCAGCAGCGCGGCACCGGATGCCGCAGGAACGGAATAAATCCTTTGCTCCGCAGCGGCTTCGTCATACGGCACGCCCAAAAGATCGGAATACCAGCGGGCGGCCTCCCGCATATTTTTTACATCGACAAAAACGCCGCCGATGCGCGGCTGGATCGGACTTTGCCCCTTAAACGCCTGATCGGCATCCCTCTGATCAACCCAGCAAGCCATATGCGTGTTCCCCTCCGGATCCCGGAAGTTGAAAAATGCCATCGATCCGTGCCTTTCCGGCTCACAAATCGGTTTCCCGCCCTTCTCCCGGACATACCGGAAGGCATCGTCGATATTCTTCGCTTCGAACATGATGCGAGGCATCATCCCTTCGTTCCAGTCCGGATTTTGCCGGTTCACCGCATCCGAATCTAGAATCATATGCGTGCCTTGAAAATCAAACCAATAGACGGGGCCGCCGTTCAACCGTTCCTCCATCATCGGCAGACCCAGCAAGCGGCTGTACCATTCCGCCGATCGGCGCAAATCCGTCACGTGCACAAACACGCTGGCGACCCGATTCACGAGCGGAATATCGGCAGCCGTATGAGAAACGCTTTCGTGATTAACCAACGGAAATCATCTCCTTTTCCGAAATACGGATCGTTAACCCTTCAGGGGATGTGACGTCAAACAATTGGATCCCATCCCGATTGCGGCACGGGCCGGCTGCTACGCCCTTTCCGCATATTTGCCGGTAAGCTTCGCGGATATCGGACGACTGCAGCGAATAATAGGCTCTGCCGTTCATGGCTTGCACCGCTTGGCGATGTTTCCCTTCGTCCATGCAAATCATCGTGACGATCGTTTCTCCTTCGCCGATCATCAGATCGGCTCCTTGTCCCCAATGGTTATGCAGCTGAAAGCCCAGGACGTCCGAATACCAACGGATGGAAGCTTCAAGATCCTTGACGGGAAGAAACACCGCAAGAATGCGATGGAACATCGGCGGGAGGGGACGGGGGCTAGGCGTGTAAAAGAGCGAATGTTCCTTTTCATGGCAAATGCCGACCACATTGCCGAAAGGATCGGCCATTTCGCAAACGTTCATGTATGGCGTGCGCATCGTCTCCGTTGTGCGAATTCCCCTGGACTTGAGCCACTCCCCGTGAAGATCAACCCAATGCGTATAAAAGTTGAAGCATGGAACATGTCCCTCCGCATCCAGATGCAACTGCGGCCGGAACGGTTCCCGTTCCTCCGGCTCCGTCAGCGTCAGCCATGTTTCGCCATCATGGATCTTGAGATCGATCTCTTTGCTGCCCCGCCTTGCGATTTGGAATTCGAATTCGCTCGCGTACCACTCCGCCGCCAGCCTGGCGTCCGGAACCGGCAATAGCACCCTGTCGATGTGCCGTATCGTTGTCATCCCGGGTGGCATGGATTTCCTCCTCTCTCCTCACGACCGTAATTAGCCTGTTTCGTTGTAATAACGATTAAATGGATTCGAACCATACACGTTCATAAAAAACATTTCAAAAAAAAGATTCGCTTATGAGCAGCAGATTGCCGTCGGGGTCATGCAACGTAAAGAAGTATCGCCCATCCCGGGAATGGATTTCCGCGATCCGGCAACCGTTTTCAAAAAGGCGCAAATAAGCGTCGTAAATCAGCCTGGGATCATGGCGGCGGAACGCATCGGTAACGGAGGCGAGCAGCTTGGCGGTTGCCCCTACCCGGCTTTGCTGCATCGGATAGGCGCCGGCGGCGGTTCTCTCCGGCTCGCGAAGCGCCAGAAGGCGCAGCCGCTTTCGCGCCCTTGAAAGGGCGACCTGGACCGATCCTTCCGCCATGTTGATGCAGAACCCCGCTTCTTTGGCAGTCATGCCGAATACGTCGCACAACAACACGATGACAAACGGTTTGGGGGTCAAGCGATACATCAGCTCTTCCAGCATCTCGCGCGTAATCAAGGGGTCCGAGTCGGCGGGAGCGGCCGGCGCATCGGCGGGCTCGAGTTCCTCGAAGGATAAGGATGCTTGCCGCCGGTGAAGGCGGCAGCGGTCGATCCAAAGATTCCGGGCGATCCGGAACACGTAGGCCTTACTCACAGTAATCTGCGGTGCTTTCCCATGGCGGTTCAGGACGCGGATCATCGCCTCCTGCACAAGGTCCTCGGCTTCCCACTCCATTCCTGCCAAGGATCGGCAATACCGCAGCAAATCGGGTCTTAGCTCGGTCAAACGTTGAGCGAGGTCGCTTGAATAGGAAGAATAAAGGGGTGTCGTCATCTCGTTTGGCTCCATCATTTCATAATGAACTCCATAAAATCGCAGCATTCTCTCAAATTGATTTGATTTTACCACACATTTGTTCCCATTTTCCATACATTTCCTCAAAAGAGAGGGTGCAAACGATCGGCCTCGGGTGCTACAAATAAAAAACGCCCTTGATCTTCCCTAATCAGGAGATCAAAGGCTGTAACGTCTAAGCACGCGCTATTTGCATGATATCCACCAGCATCTTCCATCAAAACGCGCCGTCAAACGCCTGTTCCATTTGCTTCGCCTCTTTGGAAACGGCAAAGAAGACGAACGGTCCTTTGGACTTCAGCACATGGTTTTCCACCAGAAAATATTCCTCCGGGCGGTAATCTTTGAATTTTATTTTTTGCGCGGCGATCCGCTGCTCGATATTCTTTTGGACTTGTTCCGTCTGCCGGGCGTCCTTCAGCTTAATGACCGCCAATTCGTCCGCCCGTACATTCGATGTTGACGTGTAAAGGATGAAGCCGTCCAGGTTGTCGGGATCGATTTTGTAGAGCTTCTTCAGCTTCTCCCCGTCCCTTTGTTCCATTTCCTTCAAATCCGCCGCCTGCTCGATTTTAGTTCCGAGCTCTTCGATGGAAGGTGCGGCATCGTTTTTGTCCGCCTTGCCACCGCATCCGGACAACAGGGCGACGGCGGCGGCAACAGCCAAAATGGAGGCAAGCAAAGCCCTTGTTCTTTTCCACGATGTTCTCATGTATGATCACTCCAAATTTAAAATGGATGGGTCTTCGAAAAACGTGTTCACGTTGTATAACAGCAGCATGTCTTGAATCCCCTGCTCCTTCACGAACGCCGCCAGGTCGTCCTCGTAATACCGCAGGTCCGCGACGTCGATTTCGCCGAAATGCCCCAGCAAAAACGGAATGAAGCTGTTCGCGTACGAATCCTTGACGACCAGCAGCTTTTTCCCGTTCGGACGGGCCGATTGGATCCGGATCAACGCGTGGTTCCCGTTCAAAAACACCGCATACTTGTCTTTTTTCTGAAGCTGATCCATCGCGTACAGCGAATCCGAGGTCTGCCCTTCGCCAACATACGTTACGGTGTATTTTTCCTGCTCTTTGGGCAGGTACAGCTGAATGCCGTCGGGACGCAGATGCCTGAAGCCGCTCTTTGAATACAGCGATCCGTAAAATCCGCCGGTGACTTGCCGGATCCGGAATCCTTCCTCGTTTTGCGGTTTTAATCCCATTTGCTTGCAGAGCTCCAGATAAGCTGCATGAGCGCCTTGGGTCGTCCAGTGATGGTCGGTTTTATAAAAAATGGGCTGATCCCTTTCGGCGTATAAAGCGGGGAATACATCGACAAAACGGATATCGGAAGGCAGCTTCTGCCGGATTTGCCCCAAATAAGCCTCTTCGACGCCGGTTTCGGCGTATTTCGGCAGCTTGTCTTGAAGCACGGCCGCTGCCGTAGGAACGATCATGGCGTATTTGCGAAGGCCTGGCGTGGCGTCGTCAAACGCATGGACGGCTTCCATCTTGGCCTCCAAATCTCCCTCCGCCGGCGGTACGAACTTCTGAATCAAGTACCCGTCTTTTCCAAGATAAACGCCGTTGCTTTCCTTTTTCCCCAGCAAGCGGTCCGTATCGGTTTTCGCGCCGATCCACAGGTCTCTGAAAGCAAATTGGTCGGACACGTATTTTTCGAAGTCGGAAGTAAACGTCCCCGATAGCAGTGCTTTCAGCGAAAAACGCGGCAGCTGCACAAGCATCCGGTTCTCGGATTCCGAAAAGGCCCGATCCGGGGACGCTATATTGAAAATAGCAATCAAGCTAACAAAAAACAGCAGCAGCAAAGCCGGTAATGTTTTGTTAAGTTTGTCGTAACCGTTCATGTCCGCCTCCTTTAAAATCGAAAGTATAAAAACGGATTGTACGTTTCATTGACCAAATAAGCCGTCGACAGGAACATGAACAGAACGTATAGAAGCGGAACGGCAACGGCGCCGGCGATTTTCCATCTATTTTTCACGTAGGACAACACCTTGCCCGGAAGAGGGGTCGCGCAAAGCGCCAATACGGCCAGCAATACGGCATTTGCTGAAAGATCGTAAGAAGCCTGCCGATCGGCAAATCCATTCCCGTAAACACCGAACATTACGCCGATGAAACGCCAGGCGGAAGCCAAATGCTCCATTTCGAACAACACCCAGCCAAGCATGACGATCAGAAGCGTGTAGACATGGCGGATCCATGCGGGAAAGCGCTCAAGCCACCGCAGCAGGAACAGCTTTTCGATCATCACGAAAAAACCGAAATACAATCCCCAGACGATAAAATTCCAGCTGGCGCCATGCCATAAGCCGGTCAAAAACCACACGACCAGCACATTCCGAAGCTGCTTCGCCATCCCCTGCCGGTTGCCGCCAAGCGGTATATACACATATTCCCGAAACCAGGCGCCAAGCGATATATGCCATCTGCGCCAAAATTCCGTCACGCTCCCGGATATATACGGATAACGGAAGTTTTCCATGAAATCGAATCCGAACATTTTGCCAAGCCCGCGAGCCATGTCGGAATACCCGCTGAAATCGAAATAGATTTGCAGGGTAAAGGCGATGATGCCAAGCCAGGCGGACAGGACGGAAAGCTCGGCGAACGGCTCCGCTTTGACGCTTGTCCACAGCAACCCGATATTGTTGGCCAGCAGCACTTTTTTGGCGAGGCCTCTCATGAACAGCTCCGCGCCTTCGCCAAAACGTTCCAACGTAACTCTTCGTGACTCCAGCTGCCCCGCGATATCGCCGTATTTGACGATCGGACCGGCCACAAGCTGGGGAAACATCGTCACGTAAGCCCCGAAGGATATGATGTTGCGCTGTACCGGCACCTTATTCAGATATACGTCAACGACATACGACATCGTTTGGAACGTATAAAAGGAGATGCCTACCGGCAGCGGCAAATCGGCCGTTTGCAGATGCAGATGAAACAGCTGGTTGATGTTGTCCAAGAGAAATCCGGCATATTTGAAGAACCCGAGAATGCCTAAGCTTCCCGTCATCGAACCTATGAATACAGTCCTTGCGATCCCCTTTCGGTGCCTATACTTATCGATCAAAAGACCGTTAAAGTAATCAAACACCGTTGAGAATACCATGATCAGAATGTATACGGGCTCCCCCCAGGCATAAAATATCAAGCTTGCGACAAGGAGGATGACGTTCCGCAGCTTCCTCGGCGAACCATAATAAACCAGAAGGGTGACGGGCAGAAAAAGAAACAAAAAGATAAGACTGCTAAAAACCAACCCGCGCCACCTCCAAAACAGACTGAACCGTCGGCATGTTATTTCGTTTGCTCCTTCAACAGCTCCAGCAATTTTGTATAATAGTCGGGTTTAAAATGAATTCCGTCCGCATCATAGAAATCGGGGCTGTTTGAAAAGATCGGCGACAAATCGACAAAAGAGGCGCCTTCTTTGCCGGCCAGCTCTTTGACGGCTTGATTGTAATCGCCGATATTTTTATACCGAGGCTCCATTTTTATAGCGTCTTCCGTTACCGGTGTCACCGACAGTAGTGTAATCCGGGTTTGCGGAAGCTTTTCCTTGATCATGCCGATCAACTTCGCGTAGTTTTTCATGGAGTAAGCTATCGGGTCGTCCGCCCTCCATAAAATATCGTCCGAACCCAATTGGATAAAGACCTGCTTTGGATTGCGCTTGGTGAGCTCGGCGATGTCTTTAAGCGAAAATTCCGCCGTTTTCCCCGCGCCGGCAAGCACGTTTTTTTCGTTCAGCACGTCATGGAAGGAAAGCCCCTCCGTAATGGAATCCCCTAAAAATACGCTGTCTTGAAAAATGGTTTTGAACGAATTTGCATCCGATTTCTGCATATCCGCCTTTTGTTCCTGCGCCTGGGAGGCTTCAGGCTCTTGAACCTTGTCGTTCGCCGCTGGGTTTCCGCACGCCGCCAGCGCCAACGCGACACTCCCCATCAGGATTGCAGTAGTGATTTTTTTGTTCATATCGATCTCCCTCTCTTTATCCAAGCTTCAAATATTCTTTGATTCCGTCCAGAATGGAGCCGGCGATCCGGTATTGAACCCCGCTATTTTGCATTTGCTCCTCTTCCTGCGGATTGGTTACATATCCCGTCTCGATGAGAACGGCCGGCATAAAGGTATCCTTCACGACGAAGTAATTCTCTTTTTTGACACCCCGATCCCGAAACCCGCTTGTTTCCACCACATGGCGCTGCATGATCTCGGCCAAAGGACGGGAATCTTCATGGTAGTAGTAAGTTTCCGTGCCGGACACGCTTGGATCCTCATACGTATTGCCGTGAATGGAAATAAACAGATCCGTGCCCAAATCATTGGCGAATTTCGGCCTGGCGCGGTCAATCGAGGATATGAAACGATCGTCCGCACGGGTCAGGTAGACCTCGATTCCGGGCTCCTGCTTCGCCAGCTCCTCGACTTTCAGCGCCAGCTGCAGCGTCAAATCCTTTTCAAAACGTCCGCTTGCCCCCGTCGCGCCGCGATCCTTGCCTCCATGACCGGCATCGATGACGATTTTGTACGGCGTCCCCGGCTGATGGGATACAGCTCTGTTTTCGCTTAACAGGCGTATCATTTGATGGTTTTGTTCATTTTTGCCGCGGCTTGCAGTCCCGTCACCCGAGCGGATGTTGCACAACAGGACGATCAGCGCCGCAGACAATAAGAACGTTGCGACAAGTATGGCTTTTCTCACACACTCTCTCCTCCTCACGAAAAAGAGTTTAATCGCGCGAGATCAAGATAAAGTGCAGATCATATGAAAAAGATTTATAGATTCGGGCTTAAAAACAAAAAAAAGGAGCGCTCCCTGCAAGACCGCATGGTCTCCCGGAGAAGCTCCTTCATTCAATCGAAGCCTTCAATATGCATGGCCGCGATTATATTCGATGATCCTTTTGAAAATTCATATGGAAATGCCCGTCGTCGTTGTAAACGCCAAAGCGGTAACCTTTTCTCTGATAAAACGCGATAATTTCCGGAAGAACCTGCAGCGTTTGCGGCTTTTCATGCAACAACACCACTTCCAGATCGACTTTCGTCGCTTTTTTGATGTTTTCGACGATTTGCTCCGGATGGTCCTTCAGCTTCCAATCGTTCGAGTCGATCGTCCAATCCCAGATTTTGATCCCTTCTTTGGCGATTTGATCGCGAAGCTTACGGTCTTCGAGTCCCGGAGCCGAGCCGTACGGCGGCCGCACCAAATGGGGATTTTCGCCCGTGAGGTCATGGATGAGCGCCAGATTTTCTTTCATTTCGGGTACAAATTGCTTTTGATCGTAAAGCTTTTTATATTGATGGGTCATGCTATGACCCCCGACATAATGGCCCTCCCGTACCGCGCGTTTGACGAATGTTTGCAAATTCTGATGTTTCAATTGGCTTCCTTGCATAAAAAAGGTTGCCTTGACCCCCTGCTGATCGAGCACGTCCAAAATTTTACCCGTCCAATCGCTGGGACCGTCGTCAAACGTCAAATAGACAACCTTCCCTTTCGGCCTGCCATTTTCTTTATCTTGAACGGCCTTGCCGGCTGCTTCTGCCGGTTGCCCGCCCGCGAACGTTTTTGCGTGCTGCTCAGCAACTATCTCCCCGTCAAACGTCATCCATCTAAAAAGGCAAAAACCGGCCAGACAAAACGCCGCAATCATCACGACCAAACGTCTGCGTTTTTTGGCTCCTGGCGTGTTTCCGTTCGGGTTACGATCCGTTTTTATTCCTGCTGTCATGATTCCATCTCCCCTCTATCTACAAAAAGATTAATAGAAAGAGATGCAGAGCAGATGCAGATGAAATCAACATCAATTAAAAATAAAAAGCGCAGAACCGAAGATTGATATGCTCCCATCATAGTAGACAGTAGAAAAAATAAAAACTTCTACTACTTCA
>NZ_WTWY01000001.1 GCF_009870825.1 Paenibacillus sp. USDA918EY
CAGCGGTAATAAGGAACGGAAACATGGGGAGAACCGGGATAGACCAGGATCACACTTCGGAGCATCTATTCCATGGGAAGGTGAAACACGGAATAAAAGGTCTGTCTGGAATGTGGCCACTTCTCAATTTACCGAAGCGCACTTCGCCACATTCCCGGAAAAGCTCATTGAGCCATGCATCTTGGCGGGGGCGCCGGTCGGAGGCTTGGTCCTCGATCCCTTTGGTGGATCCGGAACGACATTGAAGGTCGCCCTCGAGAATAACCGAGAATGCACCATCATTGAGATGGGAGAGAAATACGTTGAAATTGCTAAGAAACGCACTGCGGTGATTCAGCCGGTTATGAATATCTAAAACAGGGACTTCAAGGATAGGCATAACCCTGCCTCTGTCCTAATACAAAGGCTTAGCCTATCCATGCCAATACAAAGGAGCGAATGAAAATGGAAAATGTACTTGTAGTTTGGACTAAACGAGGATCGGTAGAAGAAGCTGAAAAAATCATCAAATTGGAGATTGGTCGCCAGTATGGATTTTCCGAAAGCGAATTTGATAAGACAGATAATGGTTTCTCATTTCTCTTCGACGATGAAACGAATTGTGAGGCGAGCTTTTCCTTTACTCCATGTATAGACAGAAGCTTGAAAATTAGTGTTTGTGCTACTTGGGCTTGGGATGCTATCGACTTATATCATCTGACTCAGCGGTGCTCGGACAAAATCGAAGGAATTATAAGCTAATCGATAAAGACAGGCTGGGGAGAGGTTTGAATGCCTCTCCTATCAACGAAAAGGAGCGAATGAAAATGTTCGAAACAGTTGAATGCCCATATTGTGAACACGATAACGATATGTCAGATGCACTCAGCGAAGGTGTGCCAAGCGATAATACCTTTGATCATGAGTGCGAAAAGTGCGGAAAAGAATTTGAGGTATATGTTGAGTTTGAACCATCATATAGCGCCAGTGAGATAGTGTATGTCGATTGCGAAAGATGCGGTAGTTCCACAAGAGATCCGCGTAAGAAAGGGAGCATATTCCCTTGGCCCGAAGCAGTGGAAGAAAACGTAATTTGCAAAGAATGTTTCTATAAAGCACTGAGTGAAGAATATTCAAAGACCAATGTTAAGGCTTAGCCTATCCGTACCAGGAGGGATACAAAGATGCGTGAAATTAAATATCGCGGCAAGCGAATAGATACAGGTGAATGGATCTACGGTAACTTAATTGGAACTGACGTTATTGTAGGGGATATTGTTGATTGGGATGACGAATACTTTTGCACGGAATTTTGGCACAAGGTCGATCCCGAAACGGTAGGTCAATACACCGGGATGAAGGATATTAATCAAAAGGATATCTATGAAGGTGATATAGTCCAAATCCAAGGACATCCATTCGAAGGCCCGATGCAGATAAACGGAAATTACGAAGTCGGGTACAACGATCGTATGGAGCTATGTTGTGGCAGCTTGCTTTTACATCGAGAGAGGCATTATGCCACGGTCATAGGTAACAAGTTCGAAAACCCATCTCTATTGGAGGTAACCAATGAATAAACAAGTAAAGCTAATAGACGCAAACAAAGTCATCGAAGATATTGAGCGCCGAATGCACGAACTGCTGCAGGATCGTGAGGCTGATTACGATAGATTTCCAGTAATAAATGCTCTTGAAAATTTTGTTGGACGCTTGAAATCAGACATGTATGCCCCCGATCCCATTACCTTACCTCCCTTAAAACCAGGGGATAAGGTACGGCATAAAGATCATGAACAATGGGGAATTGGAAAAGTGCTTGAATTGTCAAAGAGCAAAAAATCAGCAGAGTGCCGCTTTGAATACACGACCACAGGAACTTTGGGTACATTCAGAAGATTTGAACAGGCCTTTTACCGCCTAGATAAATTAGAACTCGTGGAGGATAAAGAGGATGAATAAACAAAAAGAGCGCAAAAATACATTCTTCAAGGGATATAATCCTCAGTTTTACTTTAGGACGGAAGAAAACAATAAGACGGACAAGGAAGTGTCTCGGATTTGGACAAAGGTTTTTACCAAGAGGAATGACGTAGCATAAAAATGAATCCACCGTAGTGATTTGGCCGTCTCTCGGTGGATTCAAACACATGTTCCTTTCATTATTATACCAAATAATGAGGGGATGAGGGGAATGTTGTTGTCAGCAGTAATGATGGGAGAGCAAGGGGAGCTCTGGCCGTCCGTAACCGAAACAGACAAGCTGAAAACTCGGAAATTACTCGAAAACTACATGAAAGACAAGCAAATGGTACTGGCATTTTCCCGAAAATCCAATCTACCGGAGCAAATGCAGAAGGTTTACCAGGCAAAAAAAGATGAAGTCGAGATCATTGAACTAGCTTTAAACTTGATCCAAGACGACCAAATAAAAAGGGTCATTGAGCACAGATTTTTTAAACTCAGAAGATACACAGATACCGTTATGTTTTACAGCGGCTGCATGAGCAATAGCACGGTCGATCGTTACATTGATAAGGGGATCGCAGCTATTGCCGATAGCCTTAAATTGTGGGGGATCATCTAAAAAAACTGAGGGAAAGTCGAAGGAATCATGACGGCGAGCTGACGGCGGTTAAGGGATACAGTGGACTCAGGCAAGGAAATCTTGCCTGGGAAAAGTCTACTGCCCCTTATCGCTGTAGATGCTCGGCCGTGCTGTGGGTCACTGACCTTAGACGTTAATCGTCAAGGGTGCGGCGTGAGGAGGGGTTAGATGCCCCGAAGTCGCTCCGCCCGGGCGGCATATAAATACGGGCATATTCATGGCCTCGTGGTACAGTAGGTTCGATTCCTACAAGGCCTTAATATAAGGTTCCTACTACAACCGTCCTTTATGGGCGGTATTTTTTTTGAAGTTGGAGGTGCTGAGTACGTTGTGAAACAAAAGAAACCAATGGTTAGGCAGCCGCTGAAGTGTCGGGGGTGCGTTTGGGGCAAATGGGAAGCATCTGCTCAGTATTGCTCCAAACCAAGCAATATGTGCGCTAAAGGCTCTATGCCTAAAGTGGGTGATAAGCAGAAATGAATCTTGTGCAGCCCATTCGTGACCCGGAGCTCCTGCAGGATATTATGGATTACCTGGAAAGTACGAATTACCGAAACTTCATCATGTTCCTGATTGGCATAGATACAGGATTACGAATCAGTGACATTTTGAGGCTACGGGTCAGAGACGTAACCGGCTCACATATTTCCATACGCGAAAAAAAGACGGGCAAGCAAAAGCGAATATTGATCACTTCGGAACTGAAAGAGAAGCTTGCTCCGTATATCGAGGGGAAGCCTCCGAATGAATTCCTGATCAAAAGCAGAGAAGGGTTGAACAGACCAATCACTCGCGAGATGGCCTACAAGATTATCCGCGAAATAGGTGATGAATTTGGGATCTCGGAGATCGGCTGCCACTCACTTCGAAAAACGTTCGGGTATATCTTCTACAACAAAACAACGAATAAGGACATTGCTCTTCTGATGAATTACTTCAACCATTCATCACAACAGGAAACTCTTCGTTATATTGGAATGGCCCAGGATACGATGGATATGGCCCTGAAAAGACACCGTAGAAAATAGCCAGTTCCACATATCTGGCGTACGTGAAATTCAATTTCAGAAAGCAAAACAAGCCCATGCTACGCTTGGGTTTTTAAGCATGTCCTGAGTTTAACAAAACCTGTAATATGAGTAATTCATTCTGCCATAAATTGGACAACCGAAAGGGGAGGTATCGGGTGAGTTTGCGTCCGAATAAACCGTGCAAGAAGCCTGGATGCAGAGAGCTCACGAGGGAAGGTTATTGCTCTGTTCATACGCCTCTAGCAAGAGGGTATGACCGTAACCGAGGGTCGTCTGCAAAGCGCGGGTATGGGCGATTATGGAGGCGTGAGCGTGCAGCTTTCCTGTTGGAGAACCCATTATGTGTGGCGTGCTACAGGAACGATCGGGTGACTGCATCGTCAGTAGTGGACCACATCGTACCACATAAAGGCGATCAAAAATTATTCTGGGATCGCAGTAACTGGCAGGCTTTATGCAAACCATGCCACGATGCCAAGACGGCTAGAGAGGATGGAGGTTTTGGAAATGGATGATTTCGATTGGAGTGTGTCTATGAAGATTAGCTACCTCGACCAGCTGATTAAGCTTGCGACTTGCGATTGCTTAAACGCTTATGAGAAAGCAGCTATCTTTGAAAGAGTCGAGGTATTATGCAATTCAATCGAGAAGGAACTTGGGCTGCAGGAGGCCCCCCAGGGGTAAGAAAAATAAAAGCGAGTCACTGTAGACCGCGGCCCCCTCAAATGCGAAAAAAAGTCCCCGTGATGAAATCGGGGAAAAGGAGGTCTAAAATGTGGCGAATCCAGTGATCAACTTCGATCATATGAGGGTCGGAAAAAAAGGCGGCGGGAAGAACTGGACCAAAAAAGAAGTGGCGGCCCGAGAGGAAGCTGCTAAAAAATTTGAGAGAAAGAAGAAGCTTAAGCTTCGTATTCCTGATTGGCTGGATGATTCTGCTCGTAAAATCTGGCGGAAGACGGTCAAGGATATGGAAGAGTTTGGGGTACTGGACAAGGTTGACGAAGATGTCCTGGGCATTTATTGCGACGCCGTTTCGAAGGTCCAGGAGGCGAGCAGGCTTATTGATGAATTTGGATATACGGAAACCAATAAATCCGGCGTGCAGGTTCCTAACGCTTACGTGCAGATGTCGCAACGATACGCGAACATCGCCCTAGCCTATTCTAACAAGCTTGGTTTAAATGCCGAGTCGCGGGCGCGCCTTGCGAAGCGACAAGCCGACGGGGGAACTGATCCGAATGCAGACCTCTTCGATTAATTGGGACGACCTCCATCCGACACACCGATACGCTGCCGAAATTGTTATGAGAATTCGGCCGAGCTGTGAGATGGAGCGCCTAGCTTGTCAACGACACCTGGATGACCTGCAACGTCAAGCAACGCCTGATTTCCCTTATGTATTTGACGAAAGCCGGGCCGACCGGGTCTTCGAATGGTTCGAACGCTGTTGCCGTCATGTACGCGGCGTGTTTAGCGGGCAACTCATCGAATTATTACCCTTTCAAAAATTTGACATGGGTTGCGTTTATGGATGGGTCCATATGGAGACGGGGCAACGTCGCTTCCGTAAAGCCTTCCATTTGCGAGCCCGTGGAAATGTAAAGTCAACTGAGATGAGCGGGCTGGCCCTGTACGGCATGTGCGCGGATTGCATCTATCCGCCAGGTCAGCCTGAGCTTCGGAAGTATGAACACAGTCCGGAGGTGGATTGTGCGGCTGTCGATAAAGGTCAGGCCAAACGTGTTTGGGGCGACGCCCGTGAAATGGGTATAAATAGTCCGGATATTTCGAAGCGCTTGCGCATTCTCAGGGGCTATATCGAGCACGCAAAACGCGGTGGGTCGCTCAAACCACTAAGTAAGGACACCAAAAATAAAGACTCCGGCGCGCCGTGTCTCGTTGTAATCGACGAATACCACGCACACCCGACGTCCGAAATTCTAGATGTGTCCTATTCTGGATTTGGTAAACGGCTGCAGTCGCTGATGCAGATTATCAGTACCGCCGGAAAGGATGCTGAAAACAGCCCGTGTAAAAAGGAATACGATTACTTATGCAAGATGCTGCGCGGCGAAGTGCCGATGCAGGAAAGCTATTTCGCGATGATTCGGGAACTGGATCCGGACGACGATCCGCATGACCCTCAGACGTGGGTGAAAGCTAATCCGGTTCTTCAGGAAGATAACGCATATGCTCAGGAGTTGCGCCGCCAGATTCAAGTGGAGCATGACGAAGCGTTTGGGGCCGGTAATCCCGAAAAAATCCGCGAATGGTTGACCAAACGGGTGAATCAATGGCAAAAAGACAGTGAGAACAAGTACATGTCCACTAACCATATGAACAAATGGAAGTCCCTTGCCATGCCGCGAGAGGACTTTTTTGAATTGGTTAAGGGTTATCAAACGTGGAGTGGTTTGGACTTGTCAAAAACCACGGATTTAACGGCCGTTGGTTACGTGTTCCGGCTGCCGGAAGGCCGCTTTGCTGTGACTGCCCATGGATTCATGCCTTCTGAGCGCGCGAAACAACACGAACACAGCGACCGCGTACCCTATCGTCATTGGGCAAAAGAGGGATGGTGTACGCTTACCCCTGGCGAAGTCGTGGATTACAGCTTTATCCAATCCTACATGGAGAAAATGGAGCAGGATCATCAATGGTTCGTACAGGAGATTTGCTACGACCCCTATAATGCCACTCATTTCACACAGCAGCTGGAACAGCAAGGATATGAGCGAGTGGAGATCCGTCAAGGCGTGCAGACGCTATCCGAGCCGACAAAGTTTTTCCGTGAATTGGTGCTGAAAGGTCTTGTCGTCCATGATGGAAGCCCACTTCTGACATGGTGCCTATCAAATGCCGTTGAGATCATCGACAATAATGGGAACATCAAACTGAGCAAAAAACACAAAGACGATAGCCAACGTATCGACCTGATCGCCGCAGTCATTAACGCGCTTGTCCGGGCTATGGTTGGCGACGGCCGCATTGATTTGAACGCCCATATTATGGACGATGACTTCTCATTCTAACGGAAGGGGGTGATAAACCTATGAGAAAGAGTGTCTTCCGCCGCTGGCTGGAACGCCGGTCTGACGGTGATTCGCTGTTAAATCCAAAGCAATGGCTGCTGGATCTTTTCGGGGTCTCGAATACCTCAAGCGGGGAGCGGATCACGAATGATAAGGCGCTTCTGAACAGTAACGTCTATACATGTGCTTCCATATTAGGCGGCGACATCGGCAAACTTCCGCTGCAGGTCTTCAAACGGCGGGGGAATGGCATTGAGAAAGACGACTCCCATCCCGTCACTCGTTTACTTGGGGTGCGGTCGAATCCTTACATGAGCGCCTATACGTTCAAGGAGCTTATGCAGGTACATGTCACGGTTTGGGGCAATGGATACGCAAACATTGAATGGGAAACCAGCGGGCCGAACAACGGCAGACCGAAAGCACTGTGGCCGCTCGACCCATCTAAGACGGATGTCCACGTGGATAACGTCACGGGGGAAGTATGGTACGTGACGACATTACCGAGCGGCGAGCTGCGGAAGATCAAACACACGGACATATTGCATTTTAAGGCCATAAGCAAAAGCGGCCTGAAAGGGATAACGCCAATTTCAGTTATCCGCGAAGAGCTCGGTGTTCAGCAGGCGCAGCGGAAATTCCTGGGCTCATTTTATTCGAATGGTACTGCAACCCGCGGCATACTCAAATTGCCCGCCGGAGCGACCTTGGACAAGCCTGCGAGAGAGAAGGCCCGTGATGAATGGCAAAAGGCGAACTCAGGTCTGAACAACGCGCATAGGATCGCAATTTTGGATGCTGGAATGGAGTATCAGAATTTGGGAATGCCGCTTAATGATGCGCAGTTCATTGAAACAAGTAAATTCGGCATCGCGGAAGTCGCCAAGATTTACAAGGTTCCCGGCTATAAGCTTGGACTGACGGATGTTAAGTTCTCAAATATGGAAAACCAATCCCTTGAATACGTGAAAAGCACGCTGCAGCCGATCATGACGAATTGGGAACAGGAATGTGACTACAAGCTGTTCACAGAGCTGGAGCGACGGAGATTTTACACGAAATTCAATGTCGCCGGCGAGCTCCGAGGCGATAGTACCAGCCGGGCGGCCTATTACAAAGAAATGATTGCGATGGGCGTGTATTCGATTAACGAGGTGCGCGAACTGGAGGAACGCGACAATATCGGGGAAATGGGAGACCGGCACTTTGTCAGCTTGAACTATGTCAGCCTGGAGAAAATGGACCAGTATCAAGCACTAAAAGCGGGCCTGAAATCTGAGAAAGGGGGTGAATAACTTGGAGAAAGAAATCCGTTATCTGCATGCCGATACCATTGAAGTAAGGAGTGGGGAGGGGGAGAGCGATTCCCTGGGGCTTGCCGGATATGTCGTGAAGTTCAACCAACGGAGTCATTTGATTTGGGGTGAATTCTATGAGCGAGTGGCCAAAGGCGCTTTCCTGCGCAGCCTGCAGGAGAACACGATTAAGGCCTTATGGAATCACCGTTCCGATTTTGTCTTGGGATCGACTAAAAACGGTACCCTTCGCCTGTATGAAGACAATACTGGTCTCCGATTTGAAGTTGATTTGCCGAATAACACATGGGGAAAAGATGCTTATGAATCGGTACAGCGTGGCGACGTAGACGGTATGAGCTTTGGATTCAGAGTACGCAAAGACGCCTGGCAGTATTTGAAGGATGAAGACGTATACGAGCGTACCTTGTTGGAAGTGGATTTATTTGAGGTCTCTCCAACCCCGTTTCCAGCCTACCCTGATAGCGAAGCCAGCCAGCGAAACCTTGAAGGTTTGGGAATCCAAACGAAAGAACAAAGGAAAATGGAAAAAGAAAGACTGTTACTTGAACTTGACTTGTTGGCTATCGGCTGACTGGTCTTTTTTATTTCCCAAAATATCATTTATGGAGGTTCAAGATGGACGAAAAAGAACGTGAACTGCGCCAAAGACTGGCGGCAAAATTGGAGGAGGCCCGGAGTCTTGCTGCTGAAGGGAAACTTGACGAGGCGAGAGCAGCGAAGGATACTGCCAAGGAGCTTCGAAGCCAAATTGACCTGCTTGCTGAAATCCGGGACACGGACACGCCGGGAGTCACTACGCCGGTGAGTGAGCCAGAAAAACGGGCGGATGATCCTGCTGACAAGGATGCACAATACCGCAGCGCCTTCTTGAAAACACTTCGCAATAAACAGCTGAATGCGGAAGAACGTACATTGATCGAGGAAAGAACCATTGAAGAAACACGTGGCATGCAAGAAGGCGTTGACGAAGACGGCGGCTTGATCGTCCCGCAAGATATCAACACTATGATACACGAACTCAAGCGGCAATACATTTCGCTAGAATCGTATGTCACGGTTGAGCCTGTCTCCACACGTAGCGGCTCCCGCGTGATTGAGAAGAACGCGGATATTACGCCATTTGTCGAGATCACGGAATTGACCGACCTCGATGATATGGATAATCCAAAGTTTTCGCCGGTGAAGTTTGACATCAAGGACCGGGGAGGCATTATGCCGATCAGTAACAGCTTGCTGAACGACACGGATCAGAACTTGATGGCCTACATTTCCAAATGGATTGCCAAAAAATCCGTCGTAACGCGGAATAAATTGATCCTGGCATTGCTGGATACGAAAACCAAGGTGCAACTTAACGGTCTCGACGATATCAAACGGATTTTGAATGTGGACCTGGACCCGAGCATCAGCCTGGGCGCGATCATTTTGACGAATCAGGATGGTTTCCACTGGCTCGACACGCAGAAGGATAGCGACGGCCGCGACCTGCTCCAGCCAAACCCACAGAATCCGACCCAAAAGATGTATAAAGGCAAACCGATCGTGGTTCTGGCCAATCGTTGGTTGCCGACCACAGGGACAACTACCAAACTTGCCCCGATGATTATCGGTGACCTGAAAGAAGCCGTCGTCTTGTTTGATCGCCAGCAGTATTCCATCGCTTCGACGAATGTCGGCGGCAAGTCGTTTGCCCGGAACTCGACGGATGTCCGCGCCATTCAGCGAGAGGACGTGCGGGCATTTGATTTGGATGCGGTCGTTTACGGACAGATCACCATTGCCTAATAGCGTGGGGGCCAAGCCCCAGATTGGAGGGATAGCATGTATCCGACAAAGAACTACAAGGAACCCGGTGGTCAACGCTGGGTGATCCAGGGAGAGCTTGCCTTGGAAGGGGAAGGAAAAATCACAAGGGATGGGAAAGAGATCTCTCTTAGCGGTGAGGGAGTAACTGGACCGGAAGGGCCAGCCGGATTATCAGCGTATGAAATTGCTGTGAAACATGGCTTCAAGGGTACGGAAGAAGAATGGATTTCCTCACTTTCAGGGCCAGCTGGTGAAGCGGGGCCGAAAGGGGAGCCTGGAGCGAAGGGGGCGACCGGCCCTAAAGGAGACCCCGGATTTCCCACGGAGGAGCAGTGGAACGAACTGGTCGCCCGTGTCGCTGCGCTTGAAGCTGCGCAGGGAGGCGGCAAGTAATGCTTACCACACTGGACCGTTTAAAAGGAATACTTGGTCCACAAGCTGATGTTTGGGGGGATGACATGCTGACGCTTCAAATTGCGTCAGCATCCTCCACTATCGAAAACTATTGTAAGCGGCATTTCAAAAAGCAACGGTACTCGGAACGGGTCAGCGGACATTCGAATTCGAAATATCTCAACTTGCGTAACTATCCGATCTACAGCGTCGAATTGCCAAGCGATTGGGATTTTGAGGTACTGGATGACGGCCGTTTGTACCGTGCTGAAGGATGGCCCCAGGGGGAACACAATATCCAGGTCAGCTACATCGGGGGGTATGTGCTTCCAGGCGATGCCACGGAGGAGGAACCAAGGACCCTTCCGGAGCCGTTAGAACTTGCCTGCCTGCTCCTTGCTCAGCAAGGATTACGTGATCCTAGCATTCGTTCGGAGCGGGTAGGAGATATCAGTATCACTTTTGCGGATGCAGGAGAAGATGGGCGGCTGCCTGGCGCTGTAGAATCCCTAATATCGCCATTTGTAGGGCGGTGGGTATGATATGCCTCGTGCGACAAGAAGAAGGGCGAGAAGGGCAAATGTCGAAGTCACAGAGCTTACCTATTTGCCGGATATCCTGAAGAAGCTCGAAGAACTGACCAAATATGAAGTGCATATCGGAGCTTCCGGCGATGCCGAAACGGCCATGATCGCAGCTATCCACGAATTTGGTTCTGCTAAAGCCGGGATACCGGCGCGGTCTCCGATCGGAGGCGGGAAACGGAAAGCCCAGGCCGCTATATCCAAGTTGGTCAAAGCCGGAGTGAATGAAATTGTACTGAAGAATGAAACGGCCCGAGGTTTGCTCGAAAAAGTGGGTCAAACAGGGCTGCAAAAAATGATCCAAAACTTCGATAAAATCAGGCAGCCGCCACTCAACCCGATCTATGCGCGACGTAAAGGGAGCAACAAAATTCTCGTTGCCCAGGAAAAGAAGCTGCGGGACTCGCTTAAATTCATTGTCGTCCGGAAGGGGTGAGCGATTTTGCGGCAATTCCAATTTGCGGGGATGATGCGAAAGTATTTTCGCCCGTACATCCTCGTGCGTCCCGGGGAGACAAAAGGGTATGACGAATATGGTGATCCAATCCCATCTGATCCGGAGCGGATCACCCTGCAAGGGCATATTCAGCCGCTCGACGCCAAGCTTACGCAGGTGGAAGGGGGCAAGTACACCGCAGAGGACAAAGCCCTTTATACGTTGTCGGAGCATACTGGCGGGGATTTGATTGAATATCAAGGGAGCCAGTACATTGTCGACGATCCGGCATTACGAGACTACAGCGACATCAAGAAATATCTGCTGAAAAAGGTGGTTGCCAATGATCCCGTACAATGAAATCCGGAAAACGTGGGTCCACGGACTGAAAGAAATCCTGCAATTGCCGGTGATTAACATGAACGGCGGCGGAGACATGCCCAAGACTGCATTTTTGACGTACAGCATTTCCGACGGGGTGCCAGGCCAAAGTATATTAAAGACCCAACACAATGGAAAGCAGCTCCTTCAGGAGACGGTGAAATTTACCGTCTCTTTTTTGTCGTATGCCGATGACAATGTAACCAGCACGACCAACGCATTGAAGGCCCGGGATTGGTTTAAAACAACCGGCCGGCAGGCCCTGAAGGATTTGGATGTGATTGTATCCTCTATTGGCAATGTCGATAACCGGGACATCACCATCGGGGTTGAGTGGGAATGCCGTATGGGCTTTGATGTGGAGCTACGGACAACGGATACGACCGAACAGGAGCTTATACCAATCGAAAAAGTAAATCTCAGAAGGGAATGAACGCTTTGAGCAATATCAATGACGTATCCGTCGTGATTGACATTCAGCGCCCCACGCCGATCATCGGCATGGGGAAACCGCTGATCATCGGTTCGAGCGCGAACGGACAGGATTATAAAGTATACTCCGATCTGGAAGCGGTAAAGGAAGACCATGCCACAAATACAGAGGTATATAAAGCCGCATTTGCTTTGTTTAATCAAGGCGACCACTCTCCGGAATCAATCGCCGTTATGCTTTATAAAACGGGTGACGTTATCACGGACTTTTTGCCGACGATTTTTAACAAAGACTGGTACTATGCGGTGTCTACCAGCAGCACGCTTGCGAATATCACTGCAATTGCTGATGCAGTCGATGCGGACGATTCCCGGTTATTTTTTGCAAGCACCAGCAGCTTGGAAGACCTGGGGAAAATCCATGCAAAGAACTACAAACGCACCGTGACGATGTATCACGAGGATACATCGAACTATCCGGAGGCGGCATGGATCGGCCGGGCAGGATCGGCGCCAGCAGGTAGCCTGACATGGAAATTTAAGACTCTTAACGGCATCCAACCGCTGGAACTGAGCAAGACGGAGCTGGAACAAATCCATGCGATGAATGCCAACACCTACGTGACCAAGGCCGGAGACAACGTGACGAGTGAAGGGAAAACCGTCTCGGGCGAGTACATCGATATTATCCAATCGCAAGATTACCTGGTGCAGTCCATTAACTTTGCGGTGCAGAAGCTGTTTAACCGCAGCGATAAGGTTAGCTATGACAACAACGGCATTGCACAAATCGAAAGTGAGGTCAAAACGGTCCTTAATCGTGCTGATTTGAACGGCATGATTGCACACGACGACGACAACTTGCCGCTGTATAGCACCGATTTTAAATCGAGGTCGCAGGTGGATCCGGCGGACCGCGAAAAACGTGAATACAACGGCGGGACATTTACCTTTGAACTGGCCGGAGCCATCCATAAAACCAAAATCAAAGGCTTAATTAAGCTGTAAGGAGATGAAAAACCATGCAATACGATCCAATGGACCTGACTGTCACCGTAGGCGGCGTATTTATTACGGGGTTTTCCGAGGACTTGGCCGAATGGGAGAAGGACGAGGATAACAAGACGGCCAAAGTTGGCGCCCAGGGAGATGTTGTTACCAGCAAGGTAAACAATCCTCTGGCAACGCTGACGATTACGCTGCTCCCGACGAGTCCGCAGGTCGCCTATTTGGATAAATTGGCCGTAACGGGCCAAGAGGTGCCCGTATCTGTCATTTACAACGGCGAACCCAAAGAAAGCATCACATGCACCCGGGCATTTATCAAAAAGCCAGCGACACGGACTTACGGAAACGAAGCGGAGGACCGGGAATACGAAATCCAAATGCTCGATCACAAAGTCAATTAAAATCCAATACAAATCATGATAAGGGAGATGAATTATTATGTTCAAACAAAAAAACTACAAATCTAAAGCGGGTAAAGAGTATACTTTCCAGCATCCGGGTGTTCGGATGGTATCTAAAATTAACGATGCCTGCAAAAACAAACATGGCGTCGTGCTCGAAGAACGGCTTGCCGAGGAAGTCCTGAAGCATGTTATTGTCGCACCTAAGCTGAAAATTGAAAGCTTCGACGAATATTCTGAATATTCCGAAGTCATTAATGCAGCATATTCCTTCATTACCGGCCAAGATCAGGATCAGGAGGGAGAAGATGATCAGCAAGAAGGAGGCCCAGAAGAGGGCCAAGAATAACTGGCGTTATTGGCGGCTGCTGCTATCGGAAATGAATATCTCATACTCCGATCTGAATCAAATGGATGACGACGATATCGCAGAGGCGAACGCTGCCCTGGATATCCATATCAAGCAGCAGCAACGCGAAATGAATAAGGCTAAAAACAAGAAGTGAGCGCCCGAACGGCGCTCTTTTTTATGGTGAGGTGATGCAGCTATGGCCGGTGGCATCATAGGGAATCTCATGTTTGCAGTGGGCTTTAAAATCGGGGATAGCGCCCTGAGAAGAGCTCAAAATCAAGTGAGTTCCTTGCAAAATACGGTGTTTGCCCTCGGAGCAGCTGCAGGGATCGCCATGGGTCAATTTGGCGCTGCGTCTATTGGTGCGGCGGCAGACTTTCAAAAATCCATGGCTCAAGTGCAGATGGCAACGGGCGCCACCAATGAGCAGATGGAAGCGACAAAATCCATCGCCACCGAATTATACAATCAAAATTTTGGCGAGTCGTGGCAAGACCTGGGGAGTGCCATTGCAACTACCAGCCAGATCACCAAGCAGCAGGGCAAGGAACTAGAAAACACCACGAAAAACGCGCTCCTTATGCGGGATGCGTTCGGCTTCGAGATCCCCGAATCGGTCAAAACGGCCAACACGTTAATGAAGCAGTTTGGCATCACCAGTGACCAGTCCTTTAATTTGATTGCACAAGGCAAGGAGAAAGGACTGGATTTTTCGGGCGAAATGCTGGATACCGTCAACGAGTACGCAAACCAGTTTCAATCCTTGGGATTTTCGGCTGAAGAGATGTTTGATACTCTGGCTGTCGGCTCAGAAAACGGCGCATTTAACCTGGACAAGGTTGGAGATGCGGTTAAGGAATTTAATATCAGGGCGAAAGACGGTAGTAAATCGACGGTGGAAGCCTTCCAGATGCTGGGCCTGAATGCGGATCAAATGATGCATACCTTTGCCGCAGGAGGGCCGCAGGCAAAGCAGGCATTCCAGCAAATCATGCAAATGATTGCCGATATCGAGGATCCTGTGGACCGAAATACGATCGGCGTCGCCTTGATGGGATCGCAGTTTGAAGACCTTGAAGTAAAAACGATTACCGCCATGGGTACCGTTCGCAGTCAGTTCGACATGACCAAGGATAAGATGGGCGAGCTGAATCAGATCAAGTTTAATACGCCCGGGGAAGCCGCCGCCCGGATCGGTAGGCAGCTCCAGACGAATTTGCTGATTCCTATTGGCGAAAAGCTGCTCCCTTACTTGACTCGGTTTTCGGAATGGCTTGAAAAGGCCGGGCCAGAACTTCAAAAGGTAGGGGGCGATTTAGTAGATGGACTTGCCAAAGGGATATCGATCGTTACCGACGCGGTTGAATTTTTCGTCAAAAACATTGATGTGATCGGTCCAGCACTTGCTCCGCTGGTTGTTGTCCTCGCTGTACTTGTCGGTACGTTGATGTGGCCATGGATCGCATCGCTATGGGCTTCCGTCGCTGCTTCTTGGGCGCTTATGGCCCCATGGTTGCCATTTATCGCTTTGGCCGTGGCTATCGGTGCAGCAATCGCGGGAATTATCCTGATATTTAAAAATTGGGGCTCAGTAAGTACCTGGTTGGTCAACGTGTGGAATGCCTTTAAGGCTTGGGTCGTCAATATTTTTAACAGCATCGTTGACTTTTTCCGAACCTGGGGACCGACAATTCTGATTGTGCTCGGCGGGCCGATCGTTTGGGTCGTGGCCCTCGTCATCAAGTATTGGGACCAGATCAAGGCGTTCACGATGTCGATATTTACAAATATATCGAATCGGCTGAAAGCGATATGGGATGGGATCAAAAACAGCATTTCCAATACTGTAACGGGCATCTGGAATAAAATCACGGAAATTTGGAATCGGATCATCGGATTCCTCAAAGGCATCAATCTCTTTGACATTGGACGGAACATCATAGAGGGCATGGTAAACGGGATCAGCTCCATGGCGAACGCCGTCGTCGACAAAATGAAAGAGATCGGCAATAGTATCACGGAAAAAGTAAAGGGCATCCTCGGAATCCACTCGCCGTCCAGAGTCATGATGGAGCTGGGCTTTTACACCGGCGAAGGTTTGGCGAAAGGTATCGATGGCACACAGGACCGCGTATCGGCGGCATCCGCTGGCTTGGCCGATGAAATCACGACATCCGCAAGCACAGCTCCCGCAAAAGCGACCTTGGCCCCCGCGAGAGCGGCCACAGGACATGCTGCCGGGTCTATGGATATCAAGGTAAATATCGATCTGCGGGCAGACGCTTCGAGCGCTACGGTGGCGTCTGATGTGTCTCAGGAGGTACGAACAGTCATACAGCAAGTCATTGAAGAGGCGATTCGCCGTATGGGTCTGCCTGAACCGGAGGTGATCTAGTTGGCGACAATTGATGGCAAATACATTTGGGTAGAAAAGGAATCGCCTAATTTTGATGTGGACATCACGAGTCAACCGGTGGAAAAAGACATCGACATGACAGACCATGTTCAACGTAAAGCGCGCACGCTGGCCTTAAATGGCATGGTAACGGGGAGCAAAGCTGCTGAAATCCATGCCTATCTTGTCCATGCGTCCGATACTGGCAAAATTGTAAAATACATCGGTCGAATGGCATTCATCGGTTTGATTAGCGGTCTTTCCACGGAGCGCACTTATCAGACCGCTGATGGTTTTACCTTTTCGTTCACATTGACGGAAGTACGAGTCGCTCAATCTTCCTATGTAAACAAGCTACCCACCCCCGTAAAGGCGCAGGCGGCTAAGATCGTGAATAGCGGTGTCAAGCAAACCAAATCAAAAAAGAAAACCAAGAGCACGAAGACGAAAGACAAAAAGAAGAAGTCGACCACCAAGAAAAAATCAACAACTAAAAAGGAGCCAGTCAAAAAAGTGAAATTTAAGAAGGGCAGCCCTTGGGCGGCTGATTAGGTGGGGATGAATGGATTACGAATATATTGAAATCGAAAAAGATTTAATCCCGTACCGGTTCGATATTTCGCTGGCCGATGAAATGTTCACCTTTGAAGTTCATTACAACGAAGAATTTGACTTCTTCACCGTCAATCTTGAAAAAAACGGCGAGATACTTGCGACCGGAGAAAAGTTGATCTACGGGCAGCCCTTGTTTTATGACAACCAGGACAATCGATACCCGAAAGTGCCGATCGTGCCATATGATGAATCGGAAAATGAAAGCGAAGTAAATTGGCGGACGCTCAATGAGAGCGTCTTTTTGTATGTGATCGAAGGTGATGACGATGGATAATTTTGGCCGCGTGGTCGAGGTTATGACAGCCAATATGAAGTTTTCGAGCGAACATTACAACATCGAAGGCAAAGTACCGTTTGATAACGATCCGCTGCCCAACGAATCTGAAATCAAAATCTGGAACTTGTCCGATAAAACCATAAATAACATTAAGCGTGGCGCGGTGATGATGCTGAACGCTGGTTATAAAGGCGATGTCGGCCTGCTGCTGCATGGCTATATTTCTAAGGTATCCACGACATGGGAAGGCGTAGACAAGATCACGGTAATCAACGTTTTGGACAGCGAAGACCTATCCAAACGCGAGGTCAAGGAAATCGCTTATGCCAAAGGGACACTGGCGAGCCAAATCATCAAGCAAATGGCCGGGTACATCGGCCTCCCGATTGCTCAAATGGAGCTTAACCAGGATTACCGATACCAGGAGGGATATACGGCCAAAGGCAAGGTAACGGAAATCATTGCGAAGGTTTGCAAGGATTGCGGGACATCCGTTTATATCAACAAAAATAAGCTCTATATCCGGAATTTGAGGCGTGGCGGTGATGCAGTCTTTAAGCTGAACAAGGATACGGGCCTGATCGGTACCCCGGGCCGATTCGAAGACGGGGGAACGAAAGGATTCAATATCAAAATGCAGCTACAGCACCGGGTTACTACGGCATCGGTCATTGACCTAGAATATTCGCAGTTTACGGGCCGGACGCACGTCCGCAGCGGCTCGCATACCTTCAGCCGAACGGGGGATTTCGTTACGGAAGTGGAGGCGATTTTATGAGGACCGACCCTGCGGGCAGCATGTCCACGATTTTCGAATCCTTCAAAGCCAAGATTTTCAGCGACTTGCATGTGGGCTTTTTGTGCAAAGTCATTAACTTTGATTCCGGGAAGTGCGCGGCGGACGTTCAGCCATTGATCCGAACAACTTCCGACATGCCGGCGATAATTCAGGGCGCCCAAGTCCTTGCGCATCGATTATCCGTCAACGGAGGAGAGCCGCAAGTATACAAGCCGCACTTAAAACAAGGCGATGTGGTCTTTGTAGTCTGTGCCGATCGGGAAATCAAAAACGCTTTGAATGGATCGGTGGCCGCAGCAAGCACAGGCCGACAACATGATGTTAACGACGCAGTTGTATTGGGGGTGCTCGGATGCAATCTTTCAAGTTGATTGACGGGGATATTGTCTTTAATAGCAGCGGCGATTTGGAGATGATCGACGGCGACGAGGAGCTGGCACAATGTTGTGACATTGCTTTGGGGACAAATACCGGGGAATGGTTTCTGAATCCGGAAATGGGGATTGATTTCAGCCTGTTTCTCGGGAAGCATTTGAGCGAAGAGCAGATGCGGGATGAAATTAACCGGGGATTGCTTCAGGAAGAACGCATTTCCAGTGTAAACGAGATTGTGTTTAACCCGGATGAAAAGTCTCGGGCGATGGAAGTCTCCTTTGTCGCTACCAAAGCGGACGGAGAGGGGATTCAAAGTGAGGTGAAGATTGGTGCTGACTGAAAAAGGATTTCAACGAAGACGGTTCGACGATCTTTTTTCGGAGGCTGAGGACAAAGCAAGGGAAGTTTATGGAGAACAGATAAACACTTCAGAAAGATCATTCCTCGGCATTATGCTGCGCATTTTCGCTTGGTTTTTGGCCAAAATTTGGGCCGTTGCTGAGGACGTATATAATAGTGCGTACATCCCAACGGCCACCGGAAATAACCTCGACAGGCTCGGGCCTTATGTCGGGATTACTCGTGTTTTAGATCAATACGCCTCGGGCGTCGTGAAAATTTCCGGCACACCGGGCCATTCGGAGGCGGCTGGTTTTCGTGTAGGTACCGAATCCGGAATCCAATACGAGACATTGGAGGATTTTACGATCGGGCCCGATGGGATGGTGCTGGTTAAGGTTGAAGCTATTGAACCGGGACAATCCGGGAATGTGGCCGCCGGACTGGTCAACGTTGTCGTCAACCCTAATCCGGATGTGACAGCCGTCACCAACCCCGAGCGGATCACCGGAGGCCGTGAGAAAGAGACGGACCCGGAGTTTCGTTCTCGCTTTGAATTGTCTGTAGCCGGGGGTGGATCGGCATCTCTTGATGCTATTCGGGGGGCGCTGCTGCGATTGGAAAAGGTTCGGGCGGCGGCCGTAATCGATAATAAGACAATGGAGGTTGACGCGGCCGGGCGGCCGCCGAAGTCCATACAAGTTTACGTCTTGGGCGGGGACGATCAGGAGGTGGCCGAGACGATCTTTGCTAAGCAGTCCGGCGGCATCGAAACCTATGGCGATATCAGCAAAGAGGTATTAGATTTGGGCGGGTACCCGCACACGATTAAATTCAGCCGCGCCGAAGAGGTACCTATCTATGTCCGTGTTGAGGTCAATAAAAACGACCGATATCCAGCTGACGGGGACGACTTGATCCGGAACGCCATTATCCGGTATATCGGCGGCGAAGACGCCGCAGGCAGTTATTACAATGGCTTGTCCATGGGCGCGCCGGTTGTATTTACCCGTCTGATCAGCGCCGTATATTCAGTGGATGGCGTAGAAGACGTCGCTCTCACGGTCGGCAGCAGCTCTCAAAACATGCAGAGCCAGAACGTTGAAATTGCTCCGTACCAGGTTGCGCAAACGACAGCGGGCCACATTGAGGTGTCCAGTCATGTTTAGCATGAAGGATATGCTCGGGCGGTTCATGGACGTTTTCAATAAAGACCCGGATTCGAACATTGGAAAGTTGATTGGTATTCTATACGGCCAGCTGAAAGAAGTCGGGGACACGCTGGAAACCGTCCGTGAATGGCGCAGCATCGATAAGGCCAAGGGGACCACCCTTGATATGATCGGGCAAAACATCGTCCAGCCGCGCGGCGCGGCCACGGACGAGATTTACCGGGTTCTGCTGAAATCCAAAATTGCCCGGAACCTATCACAAACCGACATTAACACCATTATCCGGGTTCTGGCGCTGGCCCTGAACTGCGATTACAGCGATATCCGTATCAAGTCCAAGTTTAATGACCCCGTCGACCCGGAGCCCGCCGCAATCTCCCTTATTCGGGTGCCTATTAAGCGGCTGAATGAGGTCGGCATGTCGCCTATGCAGTTTGGACAGATCATACAAAAGACGGTGGCTGCCGGTGTGCGGGTTGCCCAAATCGAGCTGGCCGGAACCTTTCAATTGTCTTCAAAATATGGAGCTTTGGAGACAGGACCGACCGGACTGGCCGATCCTGATATGAGCACGGGCGGCACGTTGGGCGAAGTATACGTACCGGGTCATGACTACACATTGCCAATATAGGAGGGAACACGCGATGGCATTTACAGAGAAACTGCCCGAGTGGCACGCTGAAGGCATCGAACCGCCAGACTCCAAAAAGCAAGCAGGTTGGGACGTGGAGGACAGGCCTCCTGCTGGCTGGTGGAACTGGCTTTTGAACCGGACTTTTAAAGCCATTGAGGAGCTGCGGAACAAGGCAGCAGACAAACAATATGTCGATGAAGCCGTGGCCGGGGTGAAGGTGCCAGACGCTACCCTGACGCAAAAAGGCATCACGCAGCTTTCCAGCGCCACAGACAGCACGTCTGAGGCAATGGCCGCGACGCCGAAGGCGGTAAAGGCGGCCATGGATGAGGCTTTAGCGTCAAAGCAGCTTGGAGTTGAGCAAAAAGCGAATGTGGTTGCCGCGCTCAACTCCATTGGGGTAGCGGCATCCACCAATGAAACCTGGGCGCAGCTCATTGCAAAAATGGCGGGGGTTATTCGGGCAACAGGTAATGCGACAGCCGCCGACGTCTTAGCAGGAAAGACTTTTTCGAATGGCAGCGGAAATGGATTGACAGGATCAATGCCTAACAAGGGAGCGGTGGTCATCACACCGGGACCTGCTGACCAAACGATCCCAACAGGTTATCATAACGGGGCGGGCAAGGTTGCTGGCGTGCAGTTTAATCAAAATGCGCTGCTCGTTGGTAACACCGTGGCCGGGACCCCAGGGATGATGCCAAACCGTAGCGCCGAGAACACCCACATACCCGGACTCGAGTCTACTGTTTGGCCGGGGGATCGATTTTTTATTCGTCCGCCAAACGGCTACTTTAACGGTTCTACATGGGTCACTGCCGATGTTCCAGGACTTACAGCCGCAAATCTAAGAGCAGGAGTAAATGTTGCAGGACTGGTCGGAACACTTCAAGAAGGGAAAAAATTTTATAAGCAAGATATTTCTATACCGCCTTACGGTAAGGTAGATTTTGACATTAATATTGGTTTTAATTGGTCGGTAGTCCTTTTAATCGCGAATTCAGAAAATTGGGATGGAGGCATTTCATCTTTTTATTTAAGACATCCCGAAGGTTCTTTATCAACAGGTATGTCATATAACGGGAACTTAACCAATCCAACATTGACAGGCATCCATTTGTACTATAGCAATGGTAATAATACAACAAAAGGTATTATAGTTTATGCTTATGGGCGTTAGGAGGATAGAAATGAAAATATTCGGTAGACGAATATACGCTGATAAAACAACTGGTGTTATATTGGCCAACACAGGAGATTTGAAGGTGTTAGATGACTTCGAACGACCATCGATCGAGTCGGACTTTCAAGCATTTTACAATCTGATTGGGCGAGATCCCGATTCGGTAATCATCCTAGAACTGGAACCTGGGCAATACGCCGAGGAATTTGCAACATGTAATGGTTTTCGTGTCAATCCGGAGACCCAAAAACTTGAATTTTCCTACCCGGACCCTAATAACCCAGAACCTGAGCAGCCCGTATTTCAAAAACCATTAACGGACCAGGTGGAGGAATTGAAGCAGGCCGTCGCCGAATTGACCATGCTCATGGCCGCAGCTCCTACGGCCTGATGAAAGGAGGTGAACGATCATGCAATTTACCAAGGACAGCGGGCTTGTAAAGGTATGGGTAAGCTTGGTTATGACCGGGACTTATAAGGTCGAGCAAGTACCGCAATTGTATAACCTTAAAGATGTCGTCACCGAAGTCGTAACCGGAACGGCAGTATAAACTAGCGCCGCATAGGCGTTTTTATTTTGCCCTCGGAGTGATCCGGGGGCATTACTTTTAAAGGGGGAAGAACATGGATAGATGGGAAGTTATTAAGTGGGCCGCAGCATTAGGGGGGAGCGCAGCAACATATTTTTTTGGCGGGTGGTCCGGAGTTCTGGGCACACTGCTTGTGTTTGTTATCATCGATTATTTTACTGGCGTCATAGCGGCAGGAGCGTCCGGGGAGCTGAAAAGCAAAAAGGGTTTGATCGGGATCGCCCGCAAAGCATTTATCTTCGCCATGGTAGCAGTTGGTCATCTCGTTGATGGCGTTTTAGGTGATAGCCATTTATTTAGGGACACTATCGCCTATTTTTATATTGCAAACGAGCTGTTGTCGATTATAGAAAACGGAGGAAAGATGGGCGCTCCCATACCTCCCGTTATCCAGCAGGCAATTGAGGTGCTGAAAGGCAAAGGAGGCTTTAAAAAAGGTGATTAAATCCGAATTTATAGCAACGATTGCACCCTCGGCCGTCAAGGACATGCTTTTGACCGGAGTACCCGCGTCTTTGACGATTGCCCAAGCTGCGCTTGAATCCAATTGGGGAAGCAGCGGTTTAACCCGGCAAGCAAATAACCTTTTTGGAATTAAAGGGAAGGGGACCGCCGGGAGTGTAACCATGCCGACGACGGAATATGTTCAGGGAAAACCAATCAAGGTTAACGCTGCCTTCAGGGCTTACTTTAACTGGTATGAGTCCATTGCGGATCATTCCAAGTTGATTTTGAGGGGGACCAGGGATAAGCCGACACGATATCATGGCGTCCTTAACGCTGATTATAAAACTGCCTGCCATGAAATATGGAAAGGTGGCTACGCTACCGATCCGAATTATCCAACCAAATTGATCAGCATTATCGAGCAGTACAAGCTTCATCAATACGATAAACGGGAAGGAGGAGATGGACCCATGACAAAAGAAGAACGTGCTATGTTTGAAGAGCTGCAATCTACGGTTAAACAACAGGCTGAATGGATCAAGGAGCAGAAGGGGCTGGCAAACATGCCTTGCCCTGAATGGGCTAAGGACGCATTTAAGTTTTACAAGCCCTATATTGCTGATGAAACAGGGAGTTATGATTTTTGGAGGCAGCTGGTGATTAACTTCCGGAAGGAAAACGGGATGACTGTAAAGAAATAAAATTCCCAAGCGCTTGGGATTATAAGGGCGAAGGCCCTGCTTGGCAGGGTTCTTTTTTTTCATATTTACATTTTGTCCCAAATGATTTATTATTAACTTGCGCGGATCGGAAGCACCGCCGCGCTGTCGCTTTTTATACAAGCGCTGGGTTAAAATTGATTACAAAAAAAACGCCCGTGGGTTTAACTCCGCAGGCGTTTTTTTTCATAATTTTCGGAAAAATACTCCTGGCAATCTGCGCAATAACTCGGCTTTGTTCCCCTTTTAATGTCTGGCTCCTTCCAGGGCTTTCCGCATTTCGGACAAATTGGCTTTTCGGCGTTGAGCACCCGACGTCTACGATAATCGTATGTCTTATGCGTTGGTCTGCAATATCGTTGATGCTGGGTATCAGTCTTAAATTCAATCCCACAATATGCGCATTCCTTCGTATACCGTCCGTTCATACTTAGTTATCTTCCTCTAATTCAACTTTATGTTCTTCTGCAAGAGCAGACAGGACGCGTGGAAGTGCGTCAAATCTCTTTTTTCCATCAGCCTTTAACCATCCAAGGGTTCGCACCAAAAGGTCAAAGTCCTTGTCACGGATTGCTTTTTCGAAATTTCTCACATGAGTTTCATATTCTGTTTGCCATTCAGCCGACCAATCTACGGCGATCTTTTGCTTGAGTTCGGGTTTACTTGCCTTACGCAATCTTTGGCTTATCGATAATCTCCCCATCGGTAGTACCTCCGTAGTTAATATAATCCTACTCTATCAGTTTTTTGAATTTAAATCTACGCATCGAAGGAAATGGAGACCCCTCCGATGCGCTTGTGTAATTAATGCTCTAACTCTTTTACCAGTTGTCTCTCGGCCAACTCTCTGAGCGGCTTAAATCGTTTATCATCGAGCAAATGATCGTTGCCAGTGCTCAAAATAGCCTGTAATGCTCGTTCATCCGACACGACCTCCGCCCAATCACGTTGCCCCTCCCATTGAGTTCCATGGATCAGGACGTAGCGGCCATCGCGGAGTTTCGTGATACCAAGGTGCGTCCCCAGACCGCCATCCGTCCAATCGCTTCCATTCCAAAAATCAAGATGGGAGTTGTATTCCACCCTGGCAATTACGGGACCTTGTGCAAGCTCATTTTCATACACATTTACTTTAGACATTCTCATCATCCTCCGATTTTTGTTATAATGGAGGGCGGGAAGGCCGTGAGAAGTTTTTCCCGCCCGAGCCGCTTATACCGAGCGGCTTTCTTCTTGTACTGCTACTAGGACTCTGTCCAAATCCACTTCTACGTACTCACCATCCACGACTTGAAACAACTGCTTGCGCTTGCCGTTGAAAAATTCGTAAAACCCGTCATTGAGGCGAAAAACCTTCTCGCCGTACTCGTTATCCCAATCCTTGTTGAGGAATTTTCTGGCCAGTTTGTAAACCGGATGAGTACCCGTAATCTCAGCGACCCATGTCTTTGTCTTCTTGGTGTCTGCCTTCAATTCAAGTTCAAACTTCTTCTTTACTGCTTTCACCTCCTTCCACGCCATGGTGAGAGCCTGGGAGAAGTATTCCTTTGCTTTGCCTCCAAATTTAGCAACTGCCGCCTTTGCGATTTCCCAAGCTCTTACCATGACCTTCTTCATTTTCGATTACCTCCATTTGTTATTATGTTTCACTTCCTGTACTTAATATACTATATCGAAAACATTATGTCAAACAAAATATTTGCTTTTATGTACTTTTTATCTTATATTATGTACATGGAATACAGAAAGGTGTGATTGTATGGCATTTACTTATAAGCCGTTGTTTAAGCTGCTGATCGATAGAGATATGAAAAAGACAGATTTACGTGGGGCGGTCGGAATAGGGCCGTCAACGCTGGCGAAGTTTGAAAAAGGAGAGTACGTGTCTTTAGAAGTACTGGATCGGCTGTGTAATTATTTTGGAGTCCAGCCAAATGATTTGCTCGAACATATCCCAGACGCCCAAAATACCACCGAGGCATAAGTAGCCAAAGTGGTATTTTTTTGTACTCAGAAATGCAGTTAGGATTTTTTATTGAATATCGAACGCATGTTTGTGTATAATAAGAACAAATGTTCTTGAATGGAGGTCGCTATATGGCATCAAAACTGGAAGGAAACGGGCTATTTGAGTCGTCTCGGATGATTTTGCCGGAACACCGGGAAGCGTACAACCAATATATGATCCACAAGGATCCGCGCCCTAAGCCGGTGATCGACGAGCAGGAATGGCAGCAGATCGGCCAGGCGCTACAGGATTCGTTTAACCGACATGTTCCGGTGACTCTGGAACTTTATGACCCATATGAGGATAAACAGGCGACCGGATTTGTCACCGTGATCAACATGTTTCGAAAGGAAATAAAATTGCGTTACGACGACGATTGGGATTGGATAAAATTTGATGATATCATTCAGGCGAATATTTAGAAAAAAGCCCACTAACCTAATTGGTCGGTGGGCTTTTTACGTATCAAAGTAAAGCGGCAAGTTTTTGATATTCCTTCTGATCGCAGCGGCAGTAAATAGTACCTTCAAATGGACCGTCGGTAAAAGATATTACAGCAAGGGAATTATCCTTCCTTCTCCCGCCGATCGCTGCGCCAGCAAGCAAACCTATACCGCCCGTAAGGACCCCGCCTACAATTGCACCAGCAGCTGCTTTGCCAGCACTACGCTTTCCTTTTTCATCCCACTCCATTTTAGTGACAGTGATCTTGTTTCCTGAGACCAAGAGAGTATATGGTTCGTCCCCTTTGGTAAATGTGACTCGCCCGGCCTTTACTTTTGGATGTCCGCCTATATATTCGAGCATGACCGCCTTGCCAGCACCAATGGCTTTTCCATCCGCAGTTGCTTGTTTAAGATCGGCTTTCATTTTGTCGAAAATCCCCATAATTTGACCTCCCTATGTAAAATCAATAACAGTTTATCAAGGATAGGAAAATTTAACCACAATAAAAGTGTGATATTAAGGAATAGTAAAGTGCTTTTTGGATTATTTGGTGGACAATAGGTGGACAATTCAGTGGGTTGTCCCAAAACGATTTTCCTGAAACGCTTGATATATAAGGGTTTTTAGCAAATAAAATCGGGCGCCCCTTTCGGGACGCCCTTTCATGGGAGAGGAGAAACCGGACGAAGAGCTTATGGGGAAACG
Source organism: Paenibacillus sp. USDA918EY (assembly GCF_009870825.1). Taxonomy (GTDB): domain Bacteria; phylum Bacillota; class Bacilli; order Paenibacillales; family Paenibacillaceae; genus Paenibacillus_AQ; species Paenibacillus_AQ albilobatus. The sequence continues at coordinate 26,471 of NZ_WTWY01000001.1, forward strand.
TAAGCTTTCCGCGGTTGTCTACGACATTCGTTGATGTCGATAGTTAAAGCATTCCCCTTATAGCCCTCTTTATACATCCCTTTCCAAAAAAATTGTCCGAGGGGTTCATTTTTCAAATTCGGGTTGGTTGTGGTACGATATTCGTCAGAAAAAGGCATGCTGCGAACTTCTGAATGGACAGCATCGCACAAAAGAATTTTTAACGACGAAAATGGGTGAAACAACGTGAGAGTAGTATCGGGGAGCGCCAAAGGAAGGCCGCTGAAGGCAGTCCCGGGCATGGGGACGCGTCCGACGACGGATAAGGTGAAGGAAGCGATTTTCAGCATGATCGGTCCATTTTTTGACGGGGGAGTTGCCCTTGATCTGTTTGCGGGGACCGGTGGACTTGCGATCGAGGCGCTGAGCCGGGGGATGGAAAAGGCGATTTTTATCGACATGGACCCGAAAAGCATCGAAACGGTCCGGGCCAACCTGAAGGCCGCCAAGCTGGAGGAAAAGGCCGAAGTGTACCGCAATGAGGCGGAACGGGCGCTCAAAGCGCTCGCGAAGCGCGGGGTCGTGCTGGACGTCGTGTTTTTGGACCCGCCGTACCGGATGAAAAACGGAGACAAGCTGATGGAAGCGATGCACGAAAAAAACATGCTGGCAAGCGGGGCGACGATCGTTCTCGAACATGAATCGGGTTACGAATACCCGGCCGAGTTCGGCCCTTTTGCTTGCGTCCGGCATGCGGTGTACGGGGAAACGGCGGTTTCCATTTACAAATATGACGAACATGATGCGGCCTCGTCCGAAGACGAAGCCGCCGGGGAGGCCGAGAATGAGCTCGACGAATAAAAGAATCGCGGTATATCCGGGAAGTTTCGATCCGGTCACGATGGGCCATTTGGACATCATTCAGCGCGCGGCAAGGCAATTTGACGTTCTGGTGGTGGCCGTGCTGGTCAACCGGAGCAAACAGCCGCTGTTTTCGCTTGAAGAAAGGATGGATTTGATCCGAAAAGTAACGACCCACCTGCCCAATGTGGAGGTGGACAGCTTTCATGACCTGACGGCCAATTACGTGCGTCTGCGGAACGCGCAGGCGATCGTGCGCGGGGTACGCTCCGTGACGGATTTCGAATACGAGCTGCAGATGGCGTCCGCCAATCATAAGCTGAATCCGGATGCCGAAACCGTCTTTATGATGACCAATCCGAAATATTCGTATTTAAGCTCGAGCATTGTCAGAGAGATCGCAGCCTATCAGGGGGACGTCAAGGATCTGGTTCCGCCTGAGGTGGAGGATGCGCTGCGCCTGAAATTCGGCGGCTAACGCGGAAATTTGCGGGACGGCTGCAGCAGCATGAACAAAAGCGAGCATACCAGCATGGCGGCCAGCATCATACCCTGCCACTGAAACAGCTGCGGCACGATTTTCCATAACGTCAAATAACCGCTCCAATCGGCCGCAAGCTCTCCGTTGCCGTTAAACGCGTTGCTCGCGTTTTTCGGAAAATAGCGGAGAAGCGGCCAGGCGAACCAAGTGCCCGCGAAAGCGAGCGCGCCGTGAAGCAGGCGGACAAGCGCGAAACGGAACCAGCGGATGCCCGTCTTTCTCAGCAGCGACATGGATTGCAGCATGGCGCAGATGCCGCCGAAGCCGAGCAGGGCCGAAATGACGGACCACTGCGTGCGATCCGCGGCAAAGACCGCCGCGCTGGCGTCCCTTGTTCCGAGATGCACCTCGAAAGCTCCGGACAACACGTAAGCGGGAAGGCCGGACGGCAGAAAACGGCTGGCGATTTGGATGACGACCGCAAAAACGATGATATAGCCGCCGATCATCATCAAGGTTTGCACGGCGTTCGTGACCGAATCGCCCAGCAGCCTCCCGAATCCGCGGCCGTCTTTGGCATGGGCCACCTTGGCGGCATGAAGGGAGCGGACGAGCAGTGAACGCCGGTCTTTGCGGTTGCCTTTATTCCCTGCATCATTTCCCGAGGTTTTGCTATCGGCGGGGCGCTTTCGTCCGAGCAAAAGAAATGCGAGCAGACCGGCGGCCCAATGAACGGCCAGCACGATATACCCTGCCGAAGGTTCGTGCATCAATCCGGTCGCGATGACGACGAGAACCAGCATCGGGTTGCAAAAATGGGAAAGGGCGGCGAGCCTGTTGGCATCCTGACCGCTTAATTCCCCTTGGTCGAACAGCCGCCGGGCGGATTGGGCTCCTCCGGGATAACCCGTCGTCATGCCCATCGCCAAAACCCAGCCGCCAACGCCGGGAAGCCCGAACAGTCGTTTCATCAGCGGCTCGAGCCATGCGCCCAAGGCATGTATCCAGCCGTACGCGATCAATATTTCGGATAAAACAAGAAAAGGAAGCAGCGCCGGAAAAACGATCTGCCACCATAATCGCAGACCCTGCAGGGAAGCCTGAAAGGCCGGTGTTGGAGAACTGACGACGGCAGCCACCAGCGCCAGGGCGCCTGCCCCTAGCAGTACCGTGGCGGCAGCGGGCGTGAAGCGGAGAGGGGCTTTTTTTTTCATGATTTTCACCTCTTCTGAGTAAACATAGCTAGTACACAATCTATGCGGGAAAGACAACCATAAGACCAGGGGAGCAGGATGGAATGAGAGAAGGGAAAAATATGCAGCGCACGAAAAAACGGGAATCGGCCCGCCTGATCCTCTACATTTTTGCGGTGGCCCTGCTGGTATACGTGACGGTATACATGCCGACGCCGTATATCATTTACCAGCCGGGAAGCGCGGACGAAGTCAAGCCGATGCTTTCCGTCCAAAAAGGGGACCCCGAGGAAAAAGGCGCTTTTATGATGACGACGGTATCGGCGAGTTACGCCAATCTGGTCATGCTTGTCGTTTCGGCCTTTAATCCGAATGCGGAAATCGACAAAAAACAGGCGCGATTGGGCGACCGCAGCGAAGACGAATATGCCGCGGAGCAGGTATATCTGATGAGCGATTCGCAATCCTCGGCCATGGAAGCGGCGTACCATGAAGCACATGTTCCGTACAGCATCGAACCGCAATATTTGTTTATTTTTTCAACGCCGGAAGGAGACGAAGCACGCAAAAACTTCAAGCCGGGCGACCGCCTTTCCGAAGTCGACGGGAAACCGGTGACCGACAATAAAAGCTTGACCGACCTGCTTCAAACGAAAAAAGTGGGGGATCAGGTTACCGTCAAATTAATCCGGAGCGGCAAAACGCTGGAGGAAAACGTGAAGCTGATCGAGCTGAAGGATAAGGACACCAACAAAACGCGTCCGGGGCTTGGCGTCACGATCGCAACGATGCAAAAAGTCGTATCCCGGGATCCGGGGCTGCAGGTCAATTTCGAAAATACCCGCGTCGGCGGGCCGTCCGCCGGCCTGATGTTCACGATGGAAATCTACAATCAGCTGACGAAGGGTGATTTGTCCAAAGGTTACCAGGTTGCGGGCACGGGTACGATCGACAAGGACGGCAACGTCGGCCCGATCGGCGGGGTTCAGCATAAAATCGTCGCCGCCGACCGGAAACATGCGGAAATCTTTTTCGTTCCGAAGGATAATTACGCGGAAGCGAAAGCGAAAGCGGACAAAATAAAAACCGGCATGAAACTCGTGCCGGTGGAAAAGCTGGAGGATGCCATCGGCTATATGGAGAAACTTCAGGCCAAATCCTGACGCCGGGGGTTGGAATCCAACCTTATTCGGGATAACGGATCGGCGCCTCAAGATAATCCCTGAACATGCTCTGTGTCGTTGGGTGCGGAAACGCATTGGCGTATGCCGCCGAAGCCCTGAGATCGAGCGTGAGCTGGGGGTGCTCGAAGGAAGACGGCTTGATGATGACCGGAAGGGAGGCCGTCTTCTTCATTCGCTTCAACAGCTGCCGTCCCCGGCCGTTAAAGCCCAGGACGCGCAAATATCCCGGTCCTTGGGCAAGCGCTTCGGGGGACATCTCCCGTTTCGTGTGGCCAAGCAAAATATGCGTCAGCATCCGCTGAAGCTTCGTATGCGTGTAACGTTTCGTTTTGAGGGCTTGCAGCAGCTCGCCTACGGTCGGTTCCTTCAAGGTAAACAGAAGCCGCCGCAGACGGTGTTCCAGCCCTTCCGTCACCTCGTGCAGACCGGCCAAGTCTTGCGGTGCGCCGGTCAGGAGGATATGCATCAGCGACCCGCGGAAGGAATTCCAGGTGACCGGCCCGCGTCCCTCACGGAATTCCCGATCGAGAATGCGGAGCGTCGATTCGGGGATATAGGGGCTGGCCGCCGCCAAATCCTGCTCCACGATCATCTTCCGGACCGCCGTTGCGCTGGCGATCGCCGCATGGGAAGGCTGTTCGTCATGATACGCGGCATGGATTCTCGGGATGGTGAGCGGGCGGATCGGGCTCCCCAGGCGGTTCAGCGCGATCAGGTAATGCAGGCCAAGCGTGTGGTTCGGCTGCTGAAGCGTCTGCAACACATCGCTTTCATCCCCTGGCATGTTCGCAGCTTCCGCCGCGGCGCGGCTGTATGCGGCGGGATAATTCATTCCGTCCCGCAAATGAAATGCGATACGCTCTTGGAGCTCCGGGCTTTCTTCCGCGAGGATCCGCGCGAGGGGAAGCAGCAGGTCAAGCGTGCCGCTTTCCGTCCCGAAGCAAAGGCTGTCCACGACGCCCGTGGCGTGCAGCAGGGAGACGGCGCCGAAGGCAAACCATTCCGCAGGCTGCACGGCGTAAGCGGCCGGGAGCTCGAGGACGAGATCGGCCCCCATCGCCAGAGCCATTTCGGCCCGGGCGAATTTGCTGACGATGCCCGGTTCGCCGCGCTGAAGAAACGGGCCGCTCAGTACGGCGATGGCGTGCTCCGCGCCTGTGATTTCCTTGGCTTTGTTAAAATGATGGACATGACCGTTATGTAAAGGGTTGTATTCGACGATAATTCCGACGGCAGACATCAAGTTCAACTCCATCCGCTTTGTTCATTCCAGTCCAATATAACATAAAAGACGGCCGTCTCTGCAACAATAAGCGGTATGGGGACCTATGGACCGTTCCGCGCGAACGAAACTCCAATAAGGCAAAGTAAAGGTCGAACTATTGACAAAGCTTCCAAGGTATCGGTATAATAATTTTTGTTTGTTTGGAGTGATGTTTATGCACTTTCAATTTAAGAAAATGGCAGCCGGCAGCCAGCCGCTGCAGGTCCGTCAGCAAGTGGATGTCAGCCGATTAGTTCAAGGACTTGGCGATATAAGAGCACCCCGGCCGCTTTTGGCGGAACTGGAGGTTGCCTACGTCGGACAGGATGCGGTAGAAGTCCAAGGAAAGCTCTCCGTAGAGCTGGACATGGCCTGCTCCCGCTGCTTGAAACCCGTGCATCAGCATCTGAACATTCCATTCCACGAGCGGTTCAAGCTTGTGAAGGCGCCTGAAGAAATTCAGGATGAAGATGACGATACCATTTACGTGGACGATGAGACAGTGGATCTTGTTCCGTACGTGGAGGAATCATTTGTGCTTCATATTCCGATGACCGCGGTTTGCAAGGAAGATTGCAAAGGGCTGTGCCCGAATTGCGGAACGGACTTGAATGAAGGAGCCTGCGACTGTGATACCGAAACGGTCGATCCACGGCTTGCGGCACTGAAAGATTTTTTTAAATGAGTATGCAAAGCATGACCGGAGGCTGACGCCGACGGTTGATTGAAATAAGGAGGTGGGAACATGGCAGTACCTCAACGGAGAACGTCCAAAACGCGTCGTGACAAACGTCGTACTCACTTTAAACTGGCGGTGCCAGGCATGGTGAAATGTGAACAATGCGGAGAATTGAAGCTTGCTCACCACGTATGCAAAGTGTGCGGAACGTATAAATCGAGAGAAATTATTTCGCAGTAATGCGGGAAATCAAGTAGTACTTCATCTTTGGTGAGGTGCTATTTTTTTTGTCTCCTCTTCCTTTTTGGCTTGCCATGCTATATACTGTTTTAGTACCAGGTTCTAAAATGATCGGACGAATCGGTTGCAAAAACCCGTTTTAAAAACAATAAATCATTGCCGGATAAGTTAAGGAGCTTAGGAGGTGCCTCTGATCGAACGGTTGCCCAAGAAACAGCGACATCAGCAGTTATTGAAAATCATAGAAGATAATCCGTTTGTGACGGATCGCGAGTTGACCCGCGAGCTGAAGGTCAGCATTCAAACGATCCGCCTGGACCGCATGGAACTCGGGATTCCCGAACTTCGGGAGCGCATGAAGCAAATGGCCGAGCATTCCTACGACCAAGTGCGTTCCCTTCCTTTGGACGAGGTGATCGGCGATGTTGTGGATCTGCAGCTGGACAAAAGCGGCATCTCCATATTCGAAATCCGGGAAGAGCACGTTTTTTCACGGACGCATATAGCGCGCGGCCATTACGTCTTTGCCCAGGCCAACTCGCTGGCGGTGGCCCTGATCAACGATGAAATCGCGCTGACCGCCTCGGCGGACATCCGCTTTTTGCGGCAGGTTCATCTCGGCGAGAAATGCATCGCCAAGGCTTATGTAAGGTCGATGAACGGACACAAGGGAAAAGCCAAGGTCGAAGTTTTCACCTATGTCGGCGAAGAAATGGTGTTCCAAGGCAATTTCGTCATTTACAGGTCAACAGGGGAAGATCACATTGAAGGGGGAATGTAGTATGCGGATCGCCATTGACGCCATGGGAGGCGACAATGCTCCCGCTTGCAACGTTGAAGGGGCTTTGGCCGCAGCTGCCGAGTGGAAGGATACGGAAATCATATTGGTGGGTGACGAATCGAAACTTCACCCGCTGCTTCATAAAACGAACGGCCAGGTTCCTTCCAACCTGACCGTCCGCCATGCGGGCGAAGTGATCGAGCCCGAGGACGAGCCCGTCAAGGCGGTGCGACGCAAAAAGGACGCATCCATGGTCGTGGCCGGACGCATGCTAAAGGAAAAAGAGGCCGATGCGATGATTTCGGCCGGCAACACCGGGGCGCTGATGACCACGGGGCTGTTGGTCGTCGGCAGAATGGAGGGCATCGAACGGCCGGCCCTTGCCCCGATGATTCCGACGCTGGACGGGGCCGGCGTCCTGGCGCTGGATTTGGGCGCCAATATGGACGCCAAACCCGAGCACCTCGCTCAGTACGCCTTGATGGGAAGCCTGTACAGACAAAAGGTGATGGGCGTCGAGCGGCCGCGCGTCGGCCTGCTGAACGTCGGCACGGAGCCGGGCAAAGGGAACGAGCTGACGAAGCACACGTACCCGCTGCTTGAGCAGATGCCGATTCATTTCGTCGGCAACGTGGAAGCCCGCGACATCATGACGGGCAACTGCGACGTGCTTGTGTGCGACGGCTTTGCGGGCAACATTTTGCTGAAGGCTGTCGAAGGCACGGCGGGAGCGATGTTCAAGCTTTTGAAGGAGCAGTTCACGGCCAATTTCAAAAGCAAGCTGGGAGCCGCCCTTCTGATGCCCCAAATGCGCGGGCTGAAGGAAAAGCTGGATTACAAGGAACACGGCGGCGCGCCGCTTCTCGGCCTCAGCGGATTGATCGTAAAAAGCCACGGTTCGGCTGACGGCAACGCGATCAAAAACGCGGTCCGCCAAGCCCGGATCGCCCTTCGGAACAAGTTGGTAGAAAGCATTTCAAACGAAATTAGCGGGAAGAGAGTGACGATATGAATACATTGCGGCCAGTAGGGATCATCGGCACGGGAATGTACGTGCCCGAGAAGGTTTTGACAAACGCCGACCTGGAAAAAATGGTGGACACCAATGACGAATGGATCGTATCCCGCACGGGAATCCGTGAACGCCATATCGCGGCGGACGATCAGGCGACTTCCGATCTTTGCTACGAAGCGGCGGTAAAAGCGCTGGAATCCGCCGGCATGACGGCCGACCAGCTCGACCTGATTATCGTGGCGACGATTACGCCGGATACGTTCTTCCCGTCCACCGCGTGCATTTTGCAGGATAAGCTTGGGGCGAAAAAAGCGGCCGCATTCGATTTGTCCGCGGCCTGCTCCGGTTTCGTGTACGGCCTTGCGACGGCAAGCAATTTTATCGGATCGGGCATGTACAACAATGCTTTGGTCATCGGAGCGGATTGCCTTTCCCGCATTACGGACTACACCGACCGCAACACATGCGTGCTTTTCGGGGACGGAGCGGGGGCCGTCATTCTCGGCGAGGTGCCTGAAGGGCGCGGGTTCCAATCCTTCGACCTGGGCGCCGAAGGTGCGGGAGGCACCCTGCTTAAGCTCGAAGCCGGAGGTTCCAGAATGCCTGCTTCGGTCGAAACGGTGGAAGGCAAAAAGCATTACATTTACATGAACGGCCGCGAAGTCTTCAAGTTTGCCGTACGCGTCATGAACACCGCTACGGGGGACGCACTCAAGAAAGCGGGCAAAACCAAAGAGGATATCGACCTGTTCGTGCCGCACCAGGCGAACATCCGGATCATCCAATCCGCCATGGAGCGGCTGGAGCTTTCCGAGAGCAAGGTGGTCGTTAACGTGGACAAATACGCCAACACGTCCGCGGCTTCGATACCGCTCGCTTTGGTCGAAGCCGCGGAGCAGGGACGGATCAAGGAAGGCGACTGCGTGCTGATGGTCGGCTTCGGCGGCGGATTGACTTGGGGAGCTTCCGTTCTCATTTGGTAAGATCCGCCTGCGTACGGGGGACTCGTGAATTCCCGTGTCGTTTCTATATACGTCAGCGCCGACCATGACGCGGACATCCTCCGTGCACTGCTGCAAGGGGCGGTCCGGCGTTTTGCGAGGCGTCAACCGATAATGAGAGGAGCGTAAAAGATGGGTAAAACGGCATTTGTATTTCCCGGACAGGGAGCCCAGTCCGTCGGAATGGGCAAAGACTTTTACGAAGCGGTCCCCGCTTCGCGCGATATTATCGACAGCGCGGACCGCGCGCTTGGATTTTCGATTTCCAAGCTGATGTTCGAAGGTCCGGACGGCGAATTAAAAAAGACGTTTAATACGCAGCCCGCCTTGCTGACCGCAAGCGTTGCCGCCTTGGCGGCACTGCGCGAGAAAGGAATCGCTCCCGACTTCGTGGCGGGCCACAGCCTGGGCGAATACAGCGCGCTGGTCGCGGCCGGCGTGCTCGGCTTCGAGGACGCGGTTCGGATCGTGCGCGCACGGGGAGAATTCATGGAGGCGGCGGTTCCCGGCGGGCAAGGCGCCATGGCGGCCGTGCTCGGCGCCGACCGCTCCGCCTTGGAGCAGTTGTGCCGGAGCATTACCGAAGAGGGTCGTCTGGTAGAGATGGCCAACATCAACTGCCCGGGCCAAATCGTCGTATCCGGTTCCAAAGAAGGCGTGGCCGCCGTCGGCGAGCGCGTGAAGGAAGCGGGGGGCAAGCGGGCGATCCCGCTGGAAGTCAGCGGACCTTTCCATTCTTCTTTGATGAAGGACGCGGCGGAGCAGCTGGGGGCCAAGCTTAAGGAGGCAACGTTCCATGAACCTGCTGTTCCGGTCGTTGCCAACGTAACGGCCCGTCCGGCCGAAAGCGCGGACCGGATCCGCGAGCTTTTGGTGGAGCAGGTTTATTCTCCCGTGCTTTGGGAAGACACGGTGGCCTACCTGATCGCGGAAGGCGTCGACACGTTCGTCGAGATCGGGCCGGGCAGCGTGCTGACGGGGCTCGTCAAAAAAATGGACAAAACCGCGAAACTCATCAACATCAACACGCTTGAAAGCCTGTCCGCAAGTTTTTAAGATGAAGCGACAGGCATCCGAGGTATACTAAGAAGAAAGGAGAATTTCGCATGTCCAAACCACTGCAGGGACAAGCCGCGCTGGTTACCGGCGCATCCCGCGGGATCGGCCGCAGCATCGCGCTTGCGCTTGCCGAAGCGGGGGCGAACGTCGCCGTCAACTATTCGGGCAGCGAGGCTGCCGCGCAGGCCGTCGTCGAGGAAATCAAGCGGCTCGGCGTTGAGGCGTTCGCCATTCAGGCCAACGTAGGACAATCGGATCAGGCCGAAACCCTCATTAAAGAGGTAACGAACGTTTTCGGCCGGATCGACATCCTTGTCAACAACGCCGGAATTACGAGAGACAATCTGATCATGCGCATGAAAGAGGAAGAATTCGACCAAGTGATCGAAACGAACCTCAAAGGCGTGTTCAATTGCCTCAAATCCGCGAGCCGTCCGATGATGAAACAGCGCTACGGCCGGATCATCAACATTTCGTCGGTTGTCGGCGTGCTCGGCAACGCGGGGCAGGCCAACTATGTCGCGGCGAAAGCCGGCGTCATCGGCCTGACGAAATCGTCGGCGCGCGAGCTTGCTTCGCGCGGCATTACGGTAAACTGCGTGGCTCCGGGATTCATCGATACCGACATGACCCGCGAGCTTTCGGATGAACTGAGAGACAAAATGATTCAGGATATTCCGCTCGCCCGCCTCGGCCAGCCGGAGGAAATTGCCAAGGTCGTGGTTTTCCTGGCTTCCGAAGGGGCATCCTATATGACAGGACAAACTCTTCATGTAGATGGCGGCATGTACATGTAATGCCCGCTAAACCGGCGCAGACGCCAATAAGAGAACCGTTTTCATAGCCTCTGGCATTTTGAAAACTTTTCTCGTATAATACCAAGGAGGAGGTGAACCGGATGTCCGATGTATTGGAGCGTGTAAAGCGCATCGTCGTGGATCGTTTGGGTGCTGACGAAGCTGAGGTAACACTGGAAGCATCTTTTAAAGATGATCTTGGTGCTGATTCTCTCGACGTTGTTGAACTCGTCATGGAATTGGAAGACGAATTCGATCTGGAAATCTCTGATGAAGACGCAGAGAAAATTACGACCGTAGGTGAAGTTGTAAATTACATACAATCTCATACCTAAGTCATTTGATAAGTCCCGTACTGCTCTACAGGCGGGACTTCTCCTCATTTTGAAAGTGAAACGCCAAACGACTTGAATATATTTGCAGCGGGCCCGCTTTGGTCCGTGCATTCGATATAGAGGTGAATGTATTTGAAGCATAGAGTGGTTGTAACCGGGATGGGCGTTGTGACGGCACTCGGCCATGACCTGGACACGTTTTGGAATAACTTGATGGCAGGCAAGTCGGGAGTTTCCCGGATCGAATCGTTTGACATCAGCGAATACCCGACACAAATCGCGGCTTCGGTCAAGGATTTTAATCCCGAAGACTTCATGGACAAGAAGGAAGCGCGCAAGATGGACCGTTTCGTCCAGTTTGCCGTCGCGGCCGGGAAATCCGCCCTTCAGCACAGCGGCCTTGACATCGAAAAGGATGCGGACGCCAACCGCGTCGGCGTTTCGATCGGGTCCGGCATCGGCGGTCTCGGAACATGGGAAGACCAGCACAACATTTTGCTCGAAAAGGGACCGAAACGCGTAAGCCCGTTCTTCATCCCGATGATGATCGCCAACATGGCTTCCGGACAGCTGTCCATCATGCTCGGGGCAAAAGGACCGAACACGACGCCGGTCACGGCCTGCGCAACCGGTTCGCATGCCATCGGCGATTCCTTCAAGCTGATCCAGCGCGGCGACGCGGACGTTATGATTTGCGGCGGCGCGGAAGCGACGATCCGTCCAACCGGCATGGCGGGATTTTGCGCGATGCGCGCGATGTCCACCCGCAACGACGAACCTGAAAAAGCGAGCCGCCCGTTCGACATTGACCGCGACGGATTTGTTATGGGCGAAGGCGCGGGCATTCTGGTGCTCGAATCGCTCGAACATGCGCAAAAACGCGGTGCGCGCATTATCGCCGAAGTCGTCGGCTACGGCCTGAGCGGCGATGCTTACCACATTACCGAGCCGGATCCGGACGGCCCGGCACGCTGCATGACGATGGCGCTGCGCGACGCCGGCCTTGCTCCGGACGCGGTCGACTACATCAACGCGCACGGGACTTCGACGCCTGTCGGCGACCGTTCCGAAACGATCGCAATCAAGAAGGCGCTGGGAGATCACGCTTCCAAAGTAGCGGTCAGCTCGACCAAATCGATGACCGGCCATCTGCTTGGCGCGGCAGGCGGGGTCGAAGCGGTCATTTGCGGATTGTCGCTCGAACATCAAAAAATCGCGCCGACGATCAATTTGGACAACCAGGATCCGGAATGCGATTTGGACTACGTTCCGAACAAGGCGCGCGACGCGAAGCTTCATGTCGTCATGTCCAACTCTTTTGGCTTTGGCGGTCACAACGCCACGATCATTCTTAAAAAATTCGATGAGTAAGGGGACGATTTGTTGAGTGGAGATCTGAAGCAGTTACAGCAGAAACTTCAAATCCAATTTCACAATCGGCTGCTGCTGAAACAGGCCTTTACCCACGCTTCTTATGTCAACGAACACCGCTTCAGCCAGCAGCAGGATAACGAGCGTCTGGAATTTCTGGGCGATGCCGTGCTGGAGCTGACGGTATCCGAATATTTGTACCGGCTTTTTCCGAACCGTCCCGAAGGTGAACTGACAAAGCTGCGCGCGGCCATCGTCTGCGAGCCGTCGCTCGTGAAGTTTGCGGAAAGTTTGGAATTCGGGCAGTACGTGCTGCTCGGCAAAGGGGAAGAGCTGACCGGCGGGCGAACCCGCCCGGCTTTGCTCGCGGACGTTTTCGAATCGTTTGTCGGCGCCCTTTATCTCGATCAGGGGCTGGATGCCGCCCGTTCGTTTTTGCAAACCTATGTGTTTCCCCTGGTTGAAGCCGGAGGCAACCTCCATATGAGCGATTACAAGACAGAGCTGCAGGAATTGACGCAGCATCATAACATGGGCGCTTTGGAATACCGGATCGTCGAAGAACGGGGTCCGGCGCATGAACGTGAGTTTGTCTCCGAGGTTTATATGGGGAATGAGCGTGTAGGAAGAGGAACGGGCCGCTCTAAAAAAGAAGCCGAGCAGCAGGCTGCCGCAGTCGCGTTAAAGCAGCTGAAGCTGGCTGGCATTGACGGCTCCCTGTAAATAGTCAAGGACAAACAAAGAGCAAAGAGCAGTCGCACTTTAATGAACGGCAGTAGCCTTCAGACTGCTTTTTGCTCTTTCTTCGTTGAAAGCCGGCGGGATCCCCAATGAAGCGCGGGGTTATGGTATTATAAGGTTTAGAGGTGATTTGGGAAAAATGTTTTTGAAGCGGATTGAATTAGCGGGTTTTAAATCGTTTGCCGATAAAACCGAAATGGAGTTTGTCCGCGGCATTACGGCGGTCGTGGGTCCGAACGGCAGCGGCAAAAGCAACATTTCCGACGGGATCCGCTGGGTTCTTGGGGAACAAAGCGCCAAATCGCTGCGCGGAGGCAAGATGGAGGACATTATTTTTGCGGGAAGCGACGCGCGCAAAGCGGTCAATTTCGGCGAGGTGTCGTTAACGCTGGATAATGAGGACCATGCCTTGCCTCTTGATTTTAACGAGGTGACGGTGACGCGCCGGGTGCACCGGAGCGGAGACAGCGAATATTTTATCAACAGGCAATCATGCAGACTGAAAGACATTACCGAATTGTTTATGGATACCGGCATCGGGAAAGAAGCGTATTCCATCATCGGACAAGGCCGGATCGAAGAGATTTTGAGCACGAGGTCCGAGGATCGCAGGGGGATTTTTGAAGAAGCCTCCGGTATCGTCAAATATAAATCGCGGAAAAAGGATGCGGTGCGCAAGCTGGATGAAACCGAGCAAAACCTGCTCCGCATTCACGATTTGGTCACCGAGCTCGAAGATCAGATCGGGCCGCTGAAGGAACAGTCCGAAAAGGCCATTCATTACAAACAGCTGCGCGAGCAGCTTAAAACGAAAGAGATATCGCTGTACGTGTACCAGATCGAGCAAATCCACGCCGCCTGGAGCGAGGCGAACGCCAAGCTGAAGGTGCTGCAGGAGGAGCAGCTTCAGCTGTCCACGGTCGTGTCCGCGCATGACGCCAAGCTGGAAAGCGATCGCGCGGCGCTGCGCAAGCTGGAGACGGAAGTCGAGACGCTGCAGGGTGAACTGCTGCAGTACAGCGAGGCTTACGAGAAAAGCGAAGGTTACGCGGAAGTGCTGCGGGAGCGCAAGCGGAATCTGGAGGCGAACCGGGAACAGCTTCTGAGCACGTTGAGCAGCGGCGACGAGCGTTTTGAAGACCGGAAAGCCGAAATCGAGCTGCTAAAAACGAAGCTGGAGGCTTCGCAGGAGGAACTGAAGCAGCTGCGCGAGCAGCTTTCCGCCGAAGAAACCAAGCTTGCGGGCTTGACGGGCGGGATCAGCCAGCAGCAGGAGGAAAGCCTGAAGGGCAATCTGCTCGAGCTGATGAACCAAATGGCCCAGGCACGCAACGAAATCCGTTACGCTGACCAGCAGCAGGAAGCCTTGTCCCGCCGGATGAGCCGTGCCGATGAGGAAACGGACAAATGGGAAAGCAAAAAAGCAGAGCTCATGGGGCGCAAGCAGCAGCTTGACCAGGCGATCGAAAAAATCGCGCAGGAGATTCGGGAACTGCGGGGCGGCTACATTACCGAAAGCGAACGCTACCAGTCGCTGCAGCGGCTGCTGGACGAAAGCCAAAGCATGCTGCGGAAGTGGGAGCAGAAGCGCGAGGCGCAAATTTCGCGCCGCGACACGATGAAGGAAATGGCCGATGACTTCGACGGCTTTATGCTTGGCGTCAAGGAAGTATTGAAGGCCGCCCGCAAATCGGTGCTTCACGGCGTACACGGCGCCGTCGCGGATCTCATCCGTGTCCCTGAGCGGCTGGAGCTTGCGGTGGAAACCGCGCTCGGCGCGTCGCTACAGCATGTGGTCATGGACAACGAGGCGGTGTCGCGCCAGGCGATCGCGTTCTTGAAGCAGCGGCAGCTTGGCCGGGCGACGTTTCTGCCGCTCGACGTCATCCGCGCGCGGAATATTGCCTCCGGCGACCGTTCCATGGTCGAGGGCGTAGAAGGTTACGTCGGCATAGCGGCGGATCTCGTGCAATACGACGGCAAGTATGCTCCGATCGTCGGCAGCCTGCTCGGCAACGTCATTTTGGCGGAAAGCCTTGAGGTCGCGAACAAAATCGCGGCGCGCTGCCAATACCGTTACCGGGTCGTCACGCTCGAAGGCGACGTGGTGAACGCCGGCGGTTCGATGACGGGCGGAAGCCAGCACAAAAAAAACAACAACCTGCTTGGCCGCAAACGCCAGCTTGAACAATTGGACCAAGAAATAACCGATACGGAGAATCAGCTTCGCAAGCTGACTCAAAGCATTCAGGACGTGAAAAACCAGCTGAACGAAACGCAGGAAAAGCTGGATGAGCTTCGCCAAGCCGGCGACGAGAAGCGGGTCGAAGAACAAAACCTTTCCGGCGACCTCAAGCAGCTGGAGCATGAGCTTCGGCATGTGCTGGAGCAGGTCGAACTGGCCGGTCAGGAGAAAAACGGGTTCAATGAAGAAAACGAGCAGCTGCAGAAAACCCGGGAAGAAGCCGTCAAAAAGCTCGCCCAGCTGGAAGAGGAAGAGAAAGCGACGCATCAAGCGATCCAGGCTGCCGAGTTTGCCCGCAAGGCAAGCGAAACGGCCAAGGAGGAGCTGCAAACCCAGCTGACCCAGCATAAAGTCCGGGAAGGCAAGCTGGATCAGGAATGTTTCTCGCTCGAGGAGCAGCTGCGCCGGATGCAAAACGAATTTAATTCCCAGGACAAGGAGCTGCGCCAATCGAAGACGCTTCTGGCTTCCATCGAGGCGGATCTCGAAACCAACGCCAAGGAATCCATCCAGAGAATCGAGGACCTCAACCGTTACAAGCTGAAGAAGGAGCAGGCTTCCGAGCAGCTGGATTTCAAACGGGCCGCGCGGATGCAGCTTTCCAAAAAGCTGGAGCAGGACGAAAGCGAAACGAAAGAGCAGCGGACGCGTCTGAAAGCGGTGGAGGACCAGCTGCGGCAGACGGAAATCGGCGTGAACCGGCTCGACGTGGAGCTTGAGAATATCCTCAAGAAGTTGAGCGAGGACTACGAGCTGAGCTATGAGCTGGCGAAAGCGAGATATCCGGTTCCGGAAGACGTGCCGGCCGTGCAGGCCGATGTTCGCGAATTGAAGCGCGGCATCGCGGCGCTGGGAGACGTGAACCTCGGCGCCATCGAGGAGTATCAGCGCGTCAACGAGCGCTACCAGTTCCTCAGCGAACAGAAGGCCGATTTGATCGAGGCCAAAACGACGCTGTACGAGGTCATCCGCGAAATGGACGATGAAATGTCCAAACGGTTCAAACAGACCTTTGACGCGATCCGGCATGAATTCGGCACGGTATTCGTCAAGCTGTTCGGCGGCGGCCGCGCCGATCTGGTGCTGCTCGATCCCGAGCATCTGCTTGAGACGGGGATCGACATCGTCGCCCAGCCTCCGGGCAAAAAGCTGCAAAACCTGCAGCTGCTTTCCGGCGGCGAACGCGCTCTGACCGCCATGGCGCTGCTGTTTGCGATTTTGCAGGTCAAGCCGGTGCCGTTCTGCGTGCTGGACGAAGTGGAGGCGGCGCTCGACGAAGCCAACGTCGTCCGGTTTGCCCAATATTTGCGCGAATTTTCCGAGCAAACGCAATTTATCGTTGTGACGCACCGCAAAGGCACGATGGAAGAAGCGGATGTGCTGTACGGCGTGACGATGGAAGAGGGCGGGGTTTCCAAACTGGTGTCCGTCCGTCTTGAAAACGACGAGGCAGAAATCGCCTGATCCAGGCAATAGCGATAGAGATGGAGGAGACGTATGAGCTTTTTCAAAAAGCTGAAAGAAAGCATTTCCAGCAAAACGGAGGCGGTGACAAGCAAATTCCGCGACGGGCTGGAGAAAACCCGCAAAGGGTTTGTCGAGAAAGTGGCGGACCTGATGATTCGCCGCAAAAAAATCGACGAGGAATTTTACGAGGAGCTTGAAGAAATTTTGATCGGCGCCGACGTCGGAGTGAACACCGTCATGGATCTTATTGACGATCTGCGCGCCGAAGTGAAAAAACAGCGGATCGAAGATGCGTCCGAGCTGCAGCCGATTTTGTCGCAAAAGCTGATGGAGCTGCTGCGCGGAGACGACGACAACGCGATCCGGATGAATCCGGACGGCATTACGGTCGTTTTGTTCGTCGGCGTCAACGGCGTCGGCAAAACGACGACGATCGGCAAGCTTGCGCACCGCTTCAAGCAGGAAGGCAAAAAGGTGATTCTCGCCGCAGGCGACACGTTCCGTGCCGGAGCGATCGAGCAGCTTGAAGTATGGGGAGAACGCGCCGGCGTCGAGGTGATCAAGCAGCATGCCGGATCGGATCCCGCGGCCGTCATGTACGATGCCGTTCAAGCCGCCAAGCAGCGGCAGGCGGATGTGCTCATCTGCGATACGGCGGGACGTTTGCAGAACAAAACCAACCTGATGGAAGAGCTCAACAAAATTTTCCGCGTCATCCAGCGGGAAATTCCGGGCGCGCCGCATGAAGTGCTCATGGTGCTCGATGCAACGACCGGACAAAACGCGCTGAACCAGGCGAAGCTTTTCGGCGAAAAAAGCGGCGTTACCGGCCTCGTGCTCACAAAACTGGATGGAACGGCCAAAGGCGGGATCGTCGTGGCGATCCGCCAAGAGCTCAACCTGCCGGTGAAATTCGTCGGTCTCGGCGAAAAAATGGAAGACCTGCAGCCGTTTGATTCCGAGCAGTTCGTACATGCGCTTTTCGCCGGACTGATTCAGGAGCAAGAGCAAGGCGATGAGACCGAAACGGCCAATGATTAAAGGTTGTCCGTCTTAGTACGGGAGTCATGATCCGAGTCATGATATAAAAAAGGCTTTGCCATGGAAGGTCCGGGTTTCCGGGGAAAACCGCTTCCTTCGCAAAGCTTTTTTTTCTTGTTAAAGCGCTGACCCGTGAAGCAGTAGAGGGCGGTGAAGCGGGGGCGGCATCTCCTGCCCGGCCGTGTACAGGCACACCTTCGGGGCGATTTTCATAAGCTTTAACAGGCTTAAGTCTAGGCGAAAAACCGGTACATAAAAAATCCTTTCTTGCGGTTCGCTCGAACATGATGTTTTTGGCATCAGGCAGCTGCAGCACCTAAAGTTACAGCAAAATATCACATCTCGTCATCGTTTTTTTATAGCAAATTTCCCCTTTGAACCTTCCAACGGAACAGCTGAGGACGGCCGGAATTCCGCGAGAGTGGAAATGGTAGAGGAGGGACGGTTATAATGTTAAGAAAAGAAACGATGAGAGGGTTGTTTATGGCCAACACTTATACCTACAGCCGGCGGGAAGAAGTGGCCAACGCCATTACCCACGGCATCGGCGCCTTGCTTAGCGTCGCGGCCCTCGTGGCGCTGGTCGTCTTTTCGACGATGAAAGGAACGGCGTGGCATATCGCCAGCTTTTCCGTATACGGGGCGACGATGCTGATTCTGTATTTGAATTCCACCCTGGTGCATAGCTTTAAAGAGGGAAAAATCAAGGACCTGTTCGAAATTTTCGACCATTCCTCGATCTATTTGTTTATCGCGGGCACGTACACGCCGTTTATGCTGGTGGCGATCCGCGGCACGCTCGGCTGGACCTTGTTCGGGATCGTGTGGGGAATCGCCGTGCTGGGCTGTATTTTTAAAGCCTTTTTCACGAAACGGTTTTTGTTTATGTCCACGATTTTTTATTTGATCATGGGCTGGATGGTCGTCGTGGCTTGGGGGCCTTTGACCGCGGCGGTTGCGCCCGGTGGGATTGCGCTGCTGACGGCAGGGGGCATATTGTATACGCTGGGAACGATTTTTTACGTGTGGCGGGGATTCCCCTACCATCATGCCATTTGGCATTTGTTCGTGCTGGCCGGAAGTATCGTTCACTTTTTCGCCGTGCTGGTTTATTTGCTGCCATGGTCGTAAAAAGCCCGTCATGAGGGGGAGAAACGTTCCTTGATTCTGAGGGAAGATCCGCTTCAAAGATGACAAGGAATAATGCTTGACATCTTTCCTGGATTTATGTATGATAAGGAACGTTAATGAACTGTAAAGTGTTTTTCCTTGACGAAGGGAGTGCCCCTGGATGAGTCAGGAGAATCGGCTCGAGAAAACGAACCGCATCAATCTGCTGTTTGATTTTTATGAACTTTTGCTGACTGAGAAGCAGCAGACGTTCCTTAAATACTACTTTCACGATGATTTTTCCCTCGGGGAAATCGCCGCCGAGTTCGAAATCAGCCGGCAGGCGGTATATGAACATATTAAACGGGCCGAACAGGTGTTGGAGCAATACGAGGAAAAGCTCGGGCTGCTGAAAAAATACGAACGACGCGTTCAAGAGCTGGAAAAGCTGCGCGAGCTGGTCAATGCCAGCGCGATCGCGCAGGACCGGAAAACGGACATCAACGATATTGTGGATCAATTGGAAGCATGGGAATAAAGCAAACGAAGGAGGTGGCGGTTCGTGGCATTTGAAGGATTGACCAGCAGGTTGCAGAACGTGTTCAGCAAGCTGCGCGGCAAAGGGAAGGTATCCGAGGACGACGTAAACGAAGCGATGCGCGAAGTGCGTCTGGCCCTTCTCGAAGCGGACGTCAACTTTAAAGTCGTCAAGGATTTCGTGGCCAAGGTGAAAGAAAAAGCCATCGGTACCGAAGTGATGCAAAGTTTCACGCCGGGCATGGTGATCATCGACATTGTCAACAAGGAACTCACCGAGCTGATGGGCGGAAGTCAGGCGAAGCTGGCGAAAGCGAACAAGCCGCCAACCGTGATCATGATGGTCGGTCTGCAGGGTGCGGGTAAAACCACGACTTCCGGCAAGCTGGCGAAGATGCTCCTGAAGCAAAACCACCGTCCGCTGCTCGTAGCAGGCGATATATACCGGCCGGCTGCGATCAAGCAGCTTCAAGTGTTGGGCGAACAGATCCATGTGCCGGTATTTTCGCTTGGCGACAAGACAAGCCCGGTGGAGATCGCCAAACAGGGCTTGCAGCACGCCAAAGACAACGGCCATGACTATCTGATCGTCGACACCGCCGGTCGTCTTCACGTCGATGAAGAGCTGATGGAGGAACTGCGGCAGATACACGCCGAAATCAAGCCGGACGAAGTGCTGCTCGTCGTCGATGCCATGACGGGGCAGGATGCCGTCAATGTCGCGGAGACGTTTAACAAAGAGCTCGAACTGACAGGGGTTGTCTTGACGAAGCTCGACGGCGATACGCGCGGCGGCGCCGCGTTGTCCGTCAAAGCGGTAACCGGCTGTCCGATCAAATTCGCGGCGCTTGGCGAAAAGGTCGATGCGCTCGAGCCTTTCCATCCGGAACGGATGGCTTCGCGGATTCTCGGCATGGGCGACATGCTGTCCCTGATCGAAAAGGCGCAGGCCAATATCGACACCGAAAAAGCCAAGGAAATGGAGCGCAAAATGCGCAACGCCGAATTTACCTTCGACGATTTCCTGGAGCAGATGGAGCAGGTTAAGAAGCTTGGTCCGATCGATCAGATCATGGACATGATTCCCGGCATGGGCAAGCTGAAGCAGGCGAAAGATTTGAAAGTCGACGAGAAACAGATGAGCCGCATCGAAGCCATCGTCTTCTCGATGACGAAAGAGGAGAAGCAGCATCCGGATATCATCAACCATAACCGCCGCAAGCGGATTGCGACAGGCAGCGGAACCTCGCTTGCCGAAGTGAACCGGCTGATCAAGCAGTTCGACGAAATGCGCCGGATGATGAAACAGTTCTCCGATATGATGGGTCCGAAAGGCCCTAAAGGCAAAGCTTTGAAACAGCTTAAAGGATTGGCCGGCAAAGGCGGAATGAGATTCCCGTTCCGTTAAGCCTGGATATATATATTTTGTTGAAGGAGGTGAATTTCGTGGCAGTACGTATTCGTCTGAAACGCATGGGTGCTCATAAAGCTCCTTTCTACCGCATCGTGGTATCGGATTCCCGTTCCCCGCGTGACGGTCGTTTTATCGAAGAAATCGGTTACTACAACCCGGTTCAACAACCGGCTGAAGTCAAAATCGATGAAGATAAAGCTCTTGCTTGGCTCCAAAATGGCGCACAAGCTTCCGATACGGTTCGCAACCTGCTGAGCAAAGCAGGCGTGTTGAAGAAGTTCCATGAGCTGAAGCAACAGAAATAATGACTGATGGTGAGGGTTATCTATGGAAGAATTAGTTGGAGTTATTGCTAAGGCTTTAGTGGATCATCCCGAAGATGTGACCGTGAAAACGGTGGAGAAGGATCACCTGATTGTGTATGAACTGACCGTGCATCCCGACGATGTAGGCAAAGTCATCGGCAAGCAGGGGCGGATCGCGAAGGCGTTTCGCACGGTCGTCACTTCCGCAGCAGTCAAAATGGATAAACGCGTAACCGTGGATATTATATCTTAAAGGTACGAAGGGGGCTAGGATGTATTTCCTAGCCCTTTTTTTCAAAATATAAAGGATGAAACTTGAAGGATTTAAGCCTTGTCCACGGTATTATATAGAGTAAAGAGAACATGCCGCCGGGCAAGCGGCGGTTATTTGTTTTATATGCCGTATTTTGTTTTTTTGAAAAACGCCGAGAGACGTTTCCGTTTCGGCCTTTAGGCCGAAACCGCAATAAACGCAGGAGGAAAATATGCCGCAAACACTTTTAAATGTAGGCAAAATCGTAAACACGCATGGAATCCGGGGCGAGATCAAGGTATTGCCGCACACGGATTTTCCCGAAGTGCGCTTTGCCAAGGGCAGCGAGCTTTTGGTCGTCCCGCCGGACGGAAAAACGCCGGTGCCCGTTACCGTTCAAACCTCGAGATTTCATAAGAATATGTACATCGTGAAGTTGAAAGAGTACGATAATATTAATGACGTCGAAAAATTAAAGGGCGGCATGCTGAAAGTGACCGGGGAGGATTTGGTCGAACTGCCCGAAAACGAGTTCTACTTCCATGAAATCATCGGCTGCGAGGTCGTGACGGACGAAGGACGGGAACTGGGCGTGATCACGGAAATTTTGACGCCGGGAGCCAACGATGTCTGGGTCGTGCAGCCGAAATCGGGCAAAAGCATCCTCATTCCGTACATCGACGACGTCGTGCTGGACGTCAACGTCAAAGACCGGAAAGTGCTTGTGCATCTCATGGAAGGATTGCTGTAGCATGATGAAGGTGGATGTGCTGACATTGTTCCCGGAGATGATGGATGGCGTGTTTCGCTCGAGCATTCTCGGAAAAGCGCAGGAAAAAGGCATCGTCAGCTTAAACGCCGTGAATTTTCGCGAGTATTCGAGCAGCAAACATGGCACCGTGGATGATACCCCATACGGCGGCGGCGGCGGCATGGTGCTGAAGCCCGAGCCGATTTTTGCGGCGGTCGAGGATTTGCTGACACGTACCTCCGCCCCGCCGCGCGTTATTCTGATGTGCCCGCAGGGCGAAACCTTCACGCAGCGGAAAGCGGAGGAGCTTGCCCAGGAAGAGCATCTTATCTTCATCTGCGGCCATTATGAAGGTTATGATGAACGAATCCGCGAGCATCTGGTGACGGACGAGCTGTCGATCGGCGACTATGTGCTGACCGGCGGGGAACTGCCGGCCATGGTGGCCATCGATTCCATCGTGCGTCTGCTTCCGGGGGTGCTCGGAAACGAAACCTCCGCGGTGACCGATTCGTTCAGCACGGGGCTGCTCGAGTATCCTCATTACACCCGTCCAGCCGAATTCAGGGGCTGGAAGGTGCCCGATATTCTGCTCAGCGGACATCATGCCAACATCGAGCTTTGGCGCCGCGAGCAGGCCTTAAAACGCACGCTGGAGCGCCGTCCGGACCTGCTGGAGAAGATAGAGCTTACCGATCAAGACCGCAAAGTGTTGAAGCGGCTGCGGCAGGAGAAGCAGGAAAGCGGCCGATAGGCCGTGTTCCTGCCTGATATTATGACGGCCCGCTCAGTTTAAATTCATCTTTTAAAGGAGGAATATCCATGGATTACAAAAATTATTTCCAGGGCAATAGAGACAAACATTTGAACGAATTGAAGGAATGGTTGTCGATCCCAAGCATTTCGGCTTTGTCCGAGCATAAGGGGGATGTCAAGCGGGCGGCCCAATGGCTGGCCGATACGATGACCCGCGCCGGACTCGAAAACGTCACCATCCATGAAACGAAAGGGCATCCGATCGTATATGCCGATTATATGCATGCGGAAGGCAAACCGACGGTTCTGGTTTACGGCCATTATGACGTGCAGCCGGTCGATCCGCTCAATCTGTGGCAAACGCCGCCGTTCGAGCCCGACATCCGCGACGGGAAACTGTACGCCAGAGGCGCGACGGACGATAAAGGCCAACTTTTCCTACATATCAAAGCGGTAGAAGCTATTCTTGCCGAAGAAAAAGAGCTGCCCGTCAACATCAAGTTTTGCGTCGAAGGCGAAGAAGAAGTGTCGAGCCCGAACCTGCCGATCTTCCTTGAAGAACATCAAGATAAGCTCAAAGCCGACGTGGTGCTCATTTCCGACACCTCGCTGCTCGAAAAAGGAAAACCGGCGATCTGCACCGGCCTGCGCGGTCTCTGCTCCCTGGAAGTGGCGTTATACACCGCCAATACGGACCTGCACTCCGGCACGTACGGCGGCGGGGTTCCAAACGCTTTGCATGCGATGGTCAGCCTGCTGAACTCCTTGCATGACGAAAAGGGACGGGTCAGCGTGGAAGGCTTCTACAAAGGCGTGCTGGAGCTTACGCCGGAGGACCGCGAGGAATTCAAAAAGCAAAACGTCGACGAAAACAAGCTGAAACAGGATTTGGGGCTCGACGAGCTGTTCGGGGAAGAAGGATTCACCTTTGCCGAAAGAACCGGAGCGCGGCCTACGCTTGAGCTGAACGGGGTATACGGCGGCTTCCAAGGCGAAGGCAGCAAAACGGTCATTCCGAAGGAAGCGCATGCGAAAATTACGTGCCGTCTCGTCGGACATCAAGATCCGCAGGACATTCTCGACAAAATCGAAAAACATATCTACAGCCATGTGCCTGCCGGCGCGAAAGTCGTCGTGACGCCGATGGAAAAAGGAAACCCGTTTACGATCGACCCATCCACGCCGGTGCTGCAAAAGGCTGCGGATGCTTATGAGCATGTCTATGGCACGCGTCCGGTATTCACCCGCGACGGCGGTTCGATTCCGATTGTCGAAACGTTCTCGCGTGTTCTTGAAGCTCCTGTCGTGTGCATGGGCTTTGGACTTCCGGACGAAAACCTGCATGCGCCAAACGAGCATTTCAACCTTGAAAACTTCGATCTGGGTCTGCTGACCATCGTCGATTTCCTCAAAAGGGTGTAATAACGCCTGAAACAAAACTGCCGCTTAGCAAAGTGAAACTTTGACGAGCGGCAGTTTTTCGTTTAAAGCACCGGAGACCGGATTTAACCGTATTTGGTCATGAGGCCATCGAGAACCTTTCGGATGTGCAGCCGGAGCTGCGGAGCGCCTTTTAATTCGGCTTCATCCCCTAATCCGATCATAAACTTCGCAAAAAAATCCAGTTCGTTTTCCGGCATGTTTCCTTCAAGCCAGCCGCTGCCGTCCTCCCGCTTATGAAGCATCGGTTCGGCCCAAGGTTCCGCTTCGCAAAGCTGAACCCCGACCGGGGTCAACTCGGCAAACAGAGGGATGCAATGCTGATCCGAGCGGTGTGCCGGCTCGCGGTTTTCGAGATGGATATGGCGAAGGTCCCGGGGCGGCGTTTCCGAAGGAAAGGCCGAATGGATCCGGTCGCACCGGAAGAGGCGGAAGCCGTCGGTTTGATAGCAATACGCGGGACAATACCATAACCCGTTTCTCGTGTAGATGCCGATCGGCTGGATGTCGCGCTGGGACCGCTTTTCCCGGGAGGCGTATTCGATCTTCAGGACCTGCTGGCGGATCGCCGCATCCAGCAGCATGGCCAGATGCGGGGAAGCCGCCTGCCTTTTTGGCGTGACGAAATCGATGCGTTGTTTCATCTGGTCGATGCGATCCCGCGTGTCCTCCGGCATGTAGTGGTAAAACTTTTTCAGCGCCGAGGAAGATTCCGCTTCAAACGGCAGGGACGTATAATGGCGGAGCGCATGAACGGCAAAAAAGACCGATACCGCTTCTTCTTCTGTAAACGCAATCGGCGGCAGCATTCTTTCGTTCAGCACCCGATATCCGCCGTGAGGCCCGACTTCCGAATATAAAGGCACGCCCAGCTCGCTCAGCTCCTGCAAATCGCGCAGGATCGTCCTGGGCGATACGCCGAAATCGGAAGCCAGCTCCTTGACGGTAAAGCGGCGCTTCCGGTTAACGGCCATCATGAGCTCCATCAGTCTTTTGGATTTGGACATCGTTTTTCCCCATCGGATTTGACGGGATATTCGGATACCCCGATCCGTTTTTTAAAAGATTTTTTGATCATGACAATAGTTGTCACTATTATGAGCTAAACGGATCCCAAAGTCCAGAAGGACCTTGCGGCATTCTAAAATAACGAAGGAGATGATGGGGATGTCTTATGAACGGTCGCTGGGCGCCGTCGTCGTGTTCAAACACGGCTGCGGATGTAACGGCATATGTGAATTACCGCAAATAGGTTGAAGTATAGAGGGATATCCAATATAATTTCAATATGAAATAAAATTTTATTTTAATAGCCTATTTATGAAATATTATTCTGATTTTCGGGAGGACTTAACGTGAAATTCATACCGCTTCATGAGGATTGGCTGGCTTCGATGTGCGAGCTTTGGAACCGGGAGCTTGGCGGACTTTTCCCGATGCGCGAGCAGCTGATGCGGCAAAATACGTTTCAGGATCAAAACATGTACGTTGAAGGCTCCAGGCTTGCCGTCGATGACGAGGGACGGTTGGCGGGTTTCGTCATTGCGAAATTGTGGCGGGAGCGGCAGCGCGAAATGACGCTTGGCGACGGCGGAGGTTGGATTCAGGCGATTGTAGTCCGCAGCGATGCAAGGGGGCAGGGCGTCGGCAGCTCGCTGTTGGAGCAGGCCGAACGGGCGCTGCAAGAAGCGGGCGCGAAGCTGGCCTACGTCGGCCGGGACCCGTGGCACTATTTTCCTGGAATTCCGCATGAGCTGCCTGAGGCCAAGGCATGGTTTGCGCGCCGGGGATACGAAGTAGTGTACGACGTCTATGATTTGGTCAATCGGTCGGGGAAACACGAAGGACGCCAGCAATATGCCGAAGGGGCTTATGCCCGCCTGCTCGAAGCCAAGGACCGGGAAGAAATGCTGCGCTTTTTCAAACGCTGCTTCCCCGGACGCTGGCTTTACGAGGCGGAAACATATTGGGAACGCGGAGGCGAAGGCCGGGAGTTTGTAGGGCTGTTCAAGGGCGAAGAAATGATCGGCTTCTGCAGGGTGAATGACGACAAATCGCCGCTGATTGCCCAAAATACGTACTGGGCGCCGCTGTTTGACGGCCCGTTGGGCGGGATCGGCCCGCTGGGGGTTGACGACCGTTTCCGCGGAAAAGGCTACGGCCTTGCGATCGTGAAAGACGGGGTAGCGGAGCTGGCCGGCCGCGGCGTAAACAACCTCGTGATCGACTGGACCGGATTGATCGATTTTTACGCAAAACTCGGATTTACCGTATGGAAGGGCTACGATCTGGCCAAAAAAGACTTGAAGCAGTAAGGTCCCCGAACGATATCAAAACGTGGATAATAGGAGAACCCCCTTGGCAGCATGCCGAGGGGGTTGCATTTTGTCGCCGCATATCCGGTTTAGTCTTCCATCCACTTGGTAATCGTCGTAAAAATGCTGTATTTGACCTGGTCCGG
The DNA here is from genome assembly GCF_009870825.1 of Paenibacillus sp. USDA918EY. Taxonomy (GTDB): domain Bacteria; phylum Bacillota; class Bacilli; order Paenibacillales; family Paenibacillaceae; genus Paenibacillus_AQ; species Paenibacillus_AQ albilobatus. The sequence goes on from NZ_WTWY01000001.1 coordinate 53,232, forward strand.
ATGTTTCCGTTTATGATGCTCTTCCAAGAACCGATTGATTTTTTCGAAAAATTCCTTCGCTTCCTCTTCGGTCAAATACACCTCGGAATTGGTCAAATTGCTGTGGGGTTTATCCAGCGTTTGAGCTTTTAAAAATCGCTGCTTGTTATCCTCGTACAAATCCGATAAGAGCTTTTGCGTCTCCGATATAAAAATCTTTTTTGCGGCTTCGTCCGCGCCGTCGTCGCGTTTGATCCGCACCGCCCCTTTGAACGGTTCGTAATATTTGGCGTTGATGCCGTTGATTTCTTTGGTGCTTACCAATTGGAGCAGTCCGATGCTTTCCAGCTTTTTGGCGTGGTAATATACCTTGGCCGGAATCTCGCCCATGTCGTCGGCAATTTCCTTAATGGTCGCGGGGTGATCCATCCGCTGGAAATGGCTTAATATTTTCATCCGGTAGGGGTCGGAATAAATCCGGATTTCCTCAATCGTGCTAAGTTCCTTCGTTTCCAATACAATCGCACCTCATTATTTCATGCATTTACGTTCAGCGTATTTTGCCAATAAGACTATTATATAGCCCGAATGGATAAAGCACAAAGCATGTTTGTTCAAAACGGCGCATATTCCGGCGCCGATGTTTCCGCTTGAGGCAGGATGGAGGTGCGGGCGCCGGCGATTTACAGGCTCATAAAACTTTTTTGCGTCAGAAGCGCCAGTCCCGGCAAGATCATCAGCAGCCCGAAAACGAGAAATACCGTGTTTGCGCTCATCCAGGTGCCGGCAAAACCGGCGATGACGCCGCCGAGAGGGATGGTGCACGTCGCGATCATGCCGGACAAAGCCCCGATGCGCCCAAGCATGTTCTGCGGCGTAACTTCCATCGTATACGTCGATATCGGCGTGTTTACGAACGAGATGGCAAAGCCCATGCCGAAGCTGAACAAGGAGGCCGCATAAAGCGGATATTTGGCGATGAACGCCGGAAAATAAAGCAGGCTGTAGGTTACCCCAAGCAGCAGGAAGCCAAAAACGATCAGGGTGCTTTTTTTGTAGCGGTTTCCCTTTTGGCTGATCCAAAGGCCGCTCAAAATCATGCCGACCACGAGCGTAATGCCGAGCAAACTGAGCCCGAACGGTCCGGCATGCAGCACTTCCTTCACATAGACGGGCTGAAGCACGTTCCACGGACAAAGGCAAAGGTTCACGAAAGCGCCCGCCAGCATGGTCAGCAGAATCAGCCGTTTTTTTCCGACGAACCGCAGGCCGGACAAAAATTGTTTCCAATACGAGCTTCGGCTGTCCTCTCCGGTATCACCGTGCGGTTCATCCGCAGGCTTTTCCGCCGGATTGGGCCGAATGAAGAAAAACAGCAGCGCTTCGATCAAAAAAGTCGCGGCATCGATCACCATCGTGCCGGAAATGCCGACAAAAGCGATGAGTCCGCCTGCGGCGGCCATTCCGCCAAGCTCCGCGGTCCGGGAGACGGAGGAGGTCAACGAATTGCCCGTCAGCAGCAGCTCCTTGGGCAGCAGCCTGGGAACCAGCGACATCTCGGCCGGAGTCGAAAAACATTCAAAGGTGGAGTTCAGCACAGTAAACACGAACAAATGCCAAGCCTCAAGATGGCCCGTAAAATAAAGCAGCGCGGTTAACGTAACGGTGGCGCCTCTCCCGGTCCCGGCGACGATGACGACTTTTTTCTTGGACCAACGGTCCACCAGTACGCCGGTAAAAGGGCTGAGGGCAATGCCCGGGATGAAATTGACCGCAAACAACGTCCCCATCAGCACTTCCGAGCCGGTGAGCATGTAAACCATCCAGCTGTACGCGATCGAATCGACGGAATCCCCAAAACGCGAAATGATTTTTGCGGCGATCATGATCAGATAAGACGGGTGTGCGCGCAATGCGCGGATGCCCTGCCTCGGCTGTGATTGAACCAGAACCGTTTCCCCCATGTTCACAACTCCATTCAACTTTTATTAACAATAAAATATTTTTAACGTTAGATTTATTTTATGAATTATTCGGCAAATTTCAAGAGGTTTTTGGCAAAACGTTAAAATTTTTATGACGACGATGAAGCTTGGATGAACAACGGCTCTGGCGGCAGTCTCACTCGCTGGGCGGAACAATTTTAGGCATTAGATGAAGCGAAGCGGAAACCGCGGCTTTTTGATTCGCAATGAAGAGCCGAAACTTCGCCGGAAGGCTTGTTCAATTTATTGTTGCAAACGGCGATGCCGATATGATACAATTAACGCTGTTGTGTGGAATACGGTGGTCCGCTGCGGATGATGAAGGAGAACAAAGGGTTTTCCGGAAGAGGCAAGAACACCTGTACGGAAGGAGGGAGTCCTAGATGAATATCCTACAAGCGATCACTCAAGAACAGCTTCGTAAAGATATCCCAAGTTTTCGTCCTGGCGACACTTTGAAAGTGCACGTTAAGGTAATCGAGGGATCTCGCGAACGTATCCAGTTGTTCGAAGGTGTTGTTATTAAACGTCGCGGTGGCGGAATCAGTGAGACTTTTACGGTTCGTAAAATTTCTTACGGTGTTGGCGTGGAAAGAACGTTCCCGATCAACTCGCCAAAAATTGAGAAAATCGAAGTGGCTCGCCGTGGTAAAGTGCGTCGTGCGAAGCTTTATTATCTTCGTGAACTTCGCGGTAAAGCAGCAAGAATTAAAGAAATTCGCCGTTAATATGCGGTGCAGCGTAAAGGGCTTGATTTCAAGCCCTTTTCGTTTTAGGATAAGAAATGTTACGGCTCCGTATAGGAGCTTTTCTTTTCGGCAAAAAATGAAAATGCGCGCAAGCTCATGAAAAAGATGATGCGAGGAGAGGACGGTGACGTATGCAGCAGGACATTCAGAATGACGGGGCGGAGTTGCAGGAGCAGGATCAGAAACCGCCCAAAAAAGCGAAAAATGAAGTTGTGGAATGGCTAAAAGCAATCGTGATTGCTCTTATTCTGGTGGCTCTCATCCGCTGGCTTCTCTTTAAACCGTTTATCGTGGACGGGCCGTCGATGCAGCCGAACTTCCATACGGGTGAACGGCTGATCGTAAACGAAATTCTATACGACATCCGGAAGCCGCAACGCGGAGAAGTCATCGTGTTCCATGTTCCTTCCGAAGGCAAGGATTTCATCAAGCGGGTCATCGCCGTCGCGGGCGACACCGTCAAGGTCGAAGGCGATACGGTGACGGTCAACGGGAAACCGGTCAATGAAACCTACATACAGGGTGCGATTGACGAGAGCCATAAAGAGGGCAAACTGTATAATGACAAGGACTTTCCGAACAGCGCGTTCCCGGACGGGAAGGTGCCGGAGGGCCATGTCTTCGTGATGGGCGACAACCGTTCCGACAGTACGGACAGCCGGATGATCGGATATGTGCCGCTGAGCGATATCGTCGGGCGCGCGGATTTGATTTTCTGGCCGATCAAAGACGTTCAATTGATCAAACATTAAACCATCCACCGGTCTAGCGGCTGGTTGTAGGCAAAAATGAGGTGATGACGGTGACGATTCAATGGTTTCCAGGTCATATGACACGAGCGCGCCGCCAAATACAGGAAAAGCTGAAGCTGATCGACGTGGTCATCGAGCTGATCGATGCGCGTCTTCCGCTGTCCAGCCGCAATCCGATGATTGACGAAATACTGCAGGGCAAACCGCGGCTGATCATCATGAACAAAGCGGATCTTGCGGATGCCGCGGTCACCAGGGAATGGCAAAATTATTTCAAGGAGCAGGGGCATACAGCATTCCCGGTCGACGCCTCGACCGGAACCGGCGTGAAGGATATCCCGGGCCAGCTGAAGCTGCTGCTGAAGGAAAAGATCGACAAGCAAATCGCCAAAGGCATGAATCCGCGGGCGATCCGGGCGCTGATCGTCGGCATTCCGAACGTCGGCAAATCGACGCTCATCAACCGGCTGGCCGGACGCAGCATCGCCGCGACGGGCGATCGTCCGGGGGTGACCAAAGGCCAGCAGTGGATCAAGGTCGGCGGCGAAATCGAGCTTTTGGATACGCCGGGCATTTTATGGCCGAAATTCGAAGACCAGAACGTCGGCTACAAGCTGGCGGTCACGGGGGCGATCAAAGAGGAGATCCTGAACGCCGAGGACATTGCTTTTTTCGCCGTGAAATATTTGGTCGGCTATTATTGGGATGCGTTCCGGGAACGCTTTGAGCTTGACGAGAACACCCCGCATAACCCGGATGACAGCGATGAAATCGTAGCCATCATGGAAGCGGTCGGCCGCAAGCGCGGCTGCCTGGTCAGCGGGGGACGGGTCGATCTGGAAAAGGCTTCGAGGACGCTGCTGCGGGAGCTGCGGGCAGGCAAAATGGGCCGTTTTTCCCTCGAATCGCCATATTGATACGGCAATAACACAGGCCGCCGGAAGGCGGCTTTTTGCGTTGAAGCGAGCCAACCAAACGGTTGGCTCTTTTTTTGACATCCAAGCTCCGGGAGCTTTGCATAATAGCTGAATCGGTTTCGAAGCAGGCATGGGAGTTGTGGGGGTTATTGCAAATGCGGTCTGTTTTTTAGGGGGGCATCGATAGACGGTTTTCTTAATATATAAAATCAAAGGCGATTCCATCAGGGGTAACCGGAGGAAGGGTGAATGGCGGAGATTTGGCGATATAGCCGTCTGGATTGCGAGTCTGAAGCATAAGGGGAGAGGCGTTTGGAGCGGAAACGGCGGATCTATGCAGGTGCGGGTGCCGCAGTTGCGGCAGTGATGTTCGCGGTAGCAAGCGGAATGCTGGTCTGGAGCTTCGGAGCCGGAGATCATGCATCCGCGCCGCATGGAAGGGCAGCGACTGCGGCCGGCCTGCCGCCGCAACCCCGCGGGGCGACGAACGGGACGGAAGGGCAAACGGGAACCGGGCCGGCGGCGGCCCGAACGGAATCCGCGGCTGGAAAAAGCGCGATGACGCTTCAGGACACGTCATTTCAACAGGAACACCCGGCCCGGATTTATTACCGCGATAAGGTCATCGCGCTGATGTATCATGAGGTGACGCCCGGCCAGAAAGACAGGCAGAGCCTCGATGTCGTCAAGTTTGAGCGGCAGCTGAGCTTGATGAAAGAAAGCGGATTTCAATGGATTACGATGAAGCAATACGCGGCGTTTGTGTTGCATGGCAGTCCGGTGCCTCCCAACGCGGTGCTGATGACCTTCGACGACGGCTACGAGTCGTTTTACGAATACGCGTACCCGCTGCTTCTGAAGTACCATGTGCCTGCGACAAGTTTTCTGATCGTCAATACGGTCGGCAATCCGAAACATGCCGGCATTCCGAAGCTGGACTGGGAGCAGGTGCGGGAGATGCATGCCAACGGCGTCGATTTTTACAGCCATTCCTTCGATTCGCACAGGTATGCGCCTTTGGATGCCGGCGGAAAGCGTTCGAAGGCGGCATTAAGGGGACCGGTCTGGAACGCGCAGCTTGGCCGCAAGGAAACGCAAGGGGAATACGCCGCGCGCGTGCGGCGGGATTTGGAACAAGCCAATGCCGTTTTGCGCGAAAAGATAGGCAACGCGATGCAAGTGATCGCTTTCCCTTACGGGGTGTTTTCGCCTTCGCTGCTGCGCATATGCAAGGAACTCGATATGCAGGTGACCTTCACGGTCATGCCGGGCATCAACCGGCCGGGCGGATTAAACGGATATCGCCTTAATGCCGGCGGCGCGGACAACGATCCCGAAAGCTTGATCGCGCTGATGAAAAGGGGAGCGGTACCCGCTTCGAATCAAACGAAACCGGGCCCGGGACGATCCGGGGCGAAGCCCCCGGCAAAGCCGCCGGTAACAGCCAAGCCCAAAACCGGAGGCATGCGAATCGCAGCAGAATAATGGAAAATGCCGCAAAAGCCATGCGCCCTGGCTGCGGATCAAGTATAATGTTTTAGAATGGAAGCTTGGGAGACGGGAAAACCGTCCGTGGGAGCAAGGAGGAACAACATGACGGACTTGTTGAAGCATGAAAAAGAGCATTGGGAACAATCCTATCAAAATATCGCGGGCATCGACGAAGTCGGGCGCGGCTGCTTGTTCGGGGATGTGGTCGCCGCAGCCGTCATCCTTCCCGCCGGTCTGGTACTGGAAGGCGTAGACGATTCGAAAAAATTGAGCGAGAAAAAACGCGAAGCGCTGTTTGAACAAATTATGGAACAGGCGGTGGACGTATCGGTCGGTTATGCGGACGCGGAGACGATCGACCGGATCAACATCAAGCAGGCGGCCAGGCTGGCGATGAAAAGGGCGGTTCTCGGGCTGGCCGTGGCCCCGGACATGCTGTTCATCGATGCGGAAAAAGTCGATGTGGACCTGCCGCAGCTTTCGATCATCAAAGGAGACGCGACCAGCCAGTCCATCGCGGCGGCATCGATTATCGCCAAGGTGACGCGGGACCGGCTTTGCAAAGGGGACTGGGAAGCAAGGTATCCCGAATACGGAATCGCGATACATAAAGGTTACGCCACCAAATTTCACCGCGAGCAGATTCTTGCCTTGGGTCCGACGCCGATGCACCGGCGCAGCTTTTTGAAAAATCTGGAGGTCGTGCAGGAAACCTTGTTTTAAGGCGATGCTTCACAGCCGGGAGGCCGGCGCCGATATATAGAAGAGGATTTTGCAAAAATCCAAGGAGCGACATTCAATCAGCAATAGATAGAGCGAAACGGTTTCATTCGTCTATATATTGTACCCGGGAGCGGCCGGAATCGAATTTTGCAAAATCCTGAAAAAAGGGTTCGCATGATTGAAGGAGGAAGAGGCGTGAATATCGGTTCGTTGATTCGCGGCCTGCTTGGCGACGCCAAACCGGGGGAAGCCAGGCAGCTGGAGATGAAAACCGGCCAGGTGGTCAGAGGCATGGTGCTCAGCGTCTCGGAAGACGGCCAGGAAGCCGTCGTACAGATTCAGGGAGTCAAGGTAAGGGCGGTGCTCGAAACGCCGCTGCAGGCGGGCCAGGCGACGCTTTTGCAGGTGCAGCCGCCTACGGCCGGCGGAATGACGGTGTTGAAGCCGTTGTCCGATTCGCCTTATTCGTCGCTGCCGTCAAAATCGGTTGCCGACGTGCTGAATGCGCTCGGGCTGGCCGATACGGACGACAACCGGGCCATGATTCAGGCGATGCAGGCAAGCGGCGTGCCGCTGACAAAGGAAAATGCCGAGCTGTTCAGCCGGATGCTGCAGCAAAAGCCGGCCTCCGTTCCGGTCGCGGAATGGGTGCAAGCCGCCGCGATTGCGCTGCAGCGGGGTTTGCCCGTGACGGGGGAAAGCGTCCGCGGGCTGCAGCAGGCGGTGTTTGGCCCCCCGGTTCACGAGCTGCTGGCCGCGCTCGAAACGCGGCTGGAAGAGGCGTTGGCCGCATCAGGGCAAGCCAAACCCGCGGCGGGACCGGCGGCGGGTGACGGTCATCAGGCCGCTTCGGCTGCCGCATCTGACGGCATTTTTGCGCCTGCGGAGGCAAAGGAAGGGACAAACCCTGCTTCTCAGGCAAAAGGCACGGCGGCCGGCCTCGAGAACGGCGGAACGGCTGCGGTGAAGGCGGGAGCGGCCGAAGGCGATCCGGGCCTGCCCCCGCTGCTGGCCAAGCTGCAGCAGGTGCTTGGGCAGCTGCGCGCGGCGCCCGCCCTGGCTTCGCTCCAGGGCGGCGCGGCCGGCTCCGCTGGAGCGCCGGCCACGGAAATGGCGCCGCCGCAAGAGTCGGCGGCGCCGATGGGCTCCGGCAGCCAAGCGGCGCCGGAGCAGCCCAAGACCCACGGCGCGGAGCCGTGGGTCGGGCGGATTTTGAAGCTGCTCGGTGCGGAGCACGAGCAGCAGGGCGTGCGCGGGGCGATGCCGCCCGCGCAAACGGCGGCCGCGGCGCAAGGCGCGCGGCCGGGAGCCGCCGCACCGGCCATCGGCCAGGGTGCGGCGCCGGAGGCGGGCCCGGCTGGGCCGGGGCCCGCAACGGGCGGCGGCGCGGCAGGTGCCGCCGCCGTGAAGCCGCCCGCGTCCGCTAGCGCGGGCGGGGCGGGCCTGCAGCCGCCGGCGGCCGACGCTTCGGCTCCGGCCGTGCAAGGACAGCAGGCCCGCCCGGCGGCTGCCGGTGTACATCCTCCGGCAGCCGCGCAGGTCCCGGCCCTCGAGGCGGCCGGGACCCGCGCCGAGCATGCCTTGCAGGGCGCAGGCACGCAGCAGGACACGCTGAAGGGCGTTTTGCTGCAGCTGCTAAGCCATGACGATACGCCGCCGCAGCTGAAAGAAGCGGCGCAGCAGCTGGTTTCCCATTTGACCGGGCAGCAGCTGCTGCTGAACACGGACCGGACCGCGCCTTTTGCCCAGGTGACGCTGATGCTGCCGCTGAACGGTCCGGACGGGCAAGAAACGGCGTCGGTTCAAATCCAGTCCCGCCGGGGCGCCAAAGGCGAGCTGGATGCCTCCAACTGCCGGTTATGGTTTGACCTGCAAATGAAACATCTGGGCCAGACGCTTGTGGATGTGCAGGTCGTCGACCGGATCGTCAGCTTAAAAGTGCACAATGCCCACGATTGGGCCGGGGAGCTGCTGGAAAACTACAGGGAAGACATCTCCGGAGCGATCGAGTCGATCGGATACCAGCTGCTGACCCTAAAGGCGGAGCCGATGCCGATGAAAGAAACCGATTCGGAGTCCGGTTCCGCGGCCAATGCAGCGGTCAGCGATTATGTTCCCCAACGCTATAGAGGGGTGGATTTTCGGGTATGAACGAAAATGGACAGGAGCCGCCCTATTCGATGAAAAAGGCGGTAGCCTTGAAATATAGCCCGGGTGAAGCCGCGGCGCCCGTGGTGGCCGCCAAAGGCCGGGGGAAGGTCGCCGAGGCGATCCTGGAAAAAGCCAAAGAGCACGGCGTCCCCGTTCAGGAGGACGCGGCGCTGGTGGAGGTGCTGTCCAAGCTGGATTTGGACCAGCAAATTCCTCCCGAGCTTTATCAGCTTGTTGCGGAGGTGCTAAGCTATATTTACCGGACAGACCGCTTGGCACGGGAAAGGGAGAGGGAATGGCTGAAGGAATGACGAGGGAAAAGGATAACCGGCGGGATAAAGGAGCTGCGGCCGAACAGGCTGCTTGCGACTATTTGGTTGGGCAGGGTTATGCCATTAAAGACCGGAATTGGCGCTGCCGCGGCGGGGAGCTGGATATTGTCGCCGAGCTCGGCCGCCTGCTGGTCATCGTCGAAGTCCGGAGCCGGAGCGGCAGCCGCTACGGCACGGCGGCCGAATCGGTCGATTACCGCAAAATCCGCCGGGTTCGCGGCATCGCGTCAACCTATTTGCATTATAAACAGCTGGAGGAGCGGGAGCTTCGGTTTGACGTGATCGCGATTGAACTGGATGCGGCGTGGAACGCCGTGTCGCTTCAGCATATCGAAGGGGCCTTTTGAATACGGGTTCTGCGAGGCGAATCCGATGTCTTGACTTTTTTCTGCCGCAATTTTACAATTTGATCATATCGATATTCGAAAATAAGGAAGCACCTTTTTTCGACAGGAACGTTGCTGCTATACGATTGCAGCGAAACGATCTGTTAGAAAGGGTGCTTTTGTCGTATGTACGGAAAAATGTACAGTGCATGTTTATACGGAATCGACGGGGTTCTTATACAGGTGGAGGTCGATATCTCGAACGGTCTGCCCCAAACGTCGATCATCGGTTTGCCTGATTCGGCGATCAGGGAAGCGGTGGAACGCGTCCGGGCAGGAATCAAAAACTGCGGTTTCACCTTCCCTCTGCAGCGGACGACGATCAACCTGGCTCCTGCCGATTTGCGCAAAGAAGGTTCCGCCTTTGATCTGGCCATCGCCCTCGGCATACTGTGCACGAGCGGACAGCTTATCCTGCCCCAGAAGGAAAAGCTGCTGCTGATCGGGGAAATGGCGCTGGACGGGAGCCTGCGGCCGGTAACGGGCGTGTTGTCGATGGTCGACCGCGCCAAAAGGGAGGGTTTTTCCGCCGTCCTGCTTCCGAAGGACAATGCGGCGGAAGCCGCTCTAATCGAGAACATGAATATTTATGCAATTGGGCATTTGAATGAGCTGCTGGCTCTGGGGCAAAAGGAAGCCGGTCTGGCAGCCTCGGATAAAAACAGCCCGCTTCGTATTTTATCTTTGGAAGGTTTGCGATTTAAAAGGGGCCTTCACCCCGACCAACCAGTGCACCAGGCGGAAGATTATGCCGATGTGCTCGGACAGCATCACGTAAAGAGGGCGCTGACGATCGCCGCCGCCGGCATGCATAACATTATGCTGATCGGTCCGCCGGGAACCGGGAAAACGATGCTGATCAAACGCCTTCCGACCATTCTGCCGCCCATGACGGAGCAGGAGGCGCTGGAGACGACAAAAATTTTCAGTGCGGCAGGGAAGCTGAAGGAACCGGCGGCGGGTCTGCTTCGAATCCGGCCGTTCCGCTCCCCGCACCATACCATTTCAAGCGGCGGTTTGATCGGAGGGGGAACGATTCCGAAGCCGGGGGAAGTCAGCCTTGCCCACCGCGGAATCCTGTTTCTCGACGAGCTGCCGGAGTTTAACCGCCAAGTGCTGGAGGTGCTGCGCCAACCGCTGGAAGACAAATACGTAACGATCAGCCGGGCGAGGGCGGTACATACCTTCCCTGCGAGATTCATGCTGGCGGCTTCGATGAATCCTTGTCCGTGCGGTTACCTGGGCAGCGAACATCCCGGTCATCCTTGCATATGCAGCCCGTCCAGAATCGCGCAGTACCGTTCGAAGATTTCCGGACCGCTGCTGGATCGGATCGATCTTCAGGTCGATGTGCCAAGGCCGAGGGAGTGGACGAGGGAGAAGTTCAGCCTTTCCTCGGCGGAAATGCGCGCCCAGGTTCTGGAAGCGCATGAAAGACAAATAAAACGTTACGAAAGGCTTCAGATCAGCTGGAACAGCGAGCTGGCCGCGACCGCGCTGCGGCGGTTTACGAAGCTGGATCCGGATACCGCCGACATGCTTCATCAAACGATCGAGGCATTGGGCTTGAGCATGCGGGCTTACGACCGGATACTAAAGCTTTCCCGAACCATCGCCGACCTGGACGGAAAGGACCGCATATCGTCCTCCCACGTCGCCGAAGCCATCCAATACCGGAATTTGGACCGCCCTCAGAACGAAACGGTGGTCTAGAAACTCAAAGGAGCAACCATTTTCTCGTCATCGTTGAAGGGCGCCCGTATAATTTATTTCGGTGCTCTGTGAAGGAAATGATCAAGCGGAATAAATCGTCATGAATGGGCAGGCTTCTATCGGCGCTCTCTCCTACTTGTAATTGGCTGTCCATAACACCTATGGTAAACTTAGGAAAATGGCAACGCACGAGGAGGATGCGAATGAAAAAGCTTGCAATATTGTTTGCGGTTTTCATGATCATAACTAGCGCCTGCAGCGCCGGAAAGGCTTCGGATAAGTTCTCTCTAGATGATATGGCAATCGTTAAAGTTGGCAGTGGTAAAAAGGTGAAATACGGAATGAGCAGGGCGGAAGCCGAGGAAGTATTGGGGAGCGGTTCAAAATCCGAAATGTTATATACGGTTGATTATCCTCAGGGGGTCAGCCTATTTTACAGAAATGATACGGTAGCTGGAATCATACTTACTTCTGATTCGAAAGGCGTTTACAAGACGGAGCGCGGCGCCGAAACCGGAATGCCTAAGGAGAAAATTGAGAAATTGTATGGGGATCAACATACAAAGAGCGAATCGGGAAGGAATTTGGATTATGTTTATAATGCGAAAGATGAAAAATTCCTGATCAATGATCTACCTAAGAATGAAGACGAGGCACATAATACATACGTTATTTCAGCTACGTTTGATGATAACGGGTATTCGGAACGGATTTTTCTGATGGATGCTAAATACGCGATCTACTTGAATTAAGACGGCGATTTTAGGACGCCTTCTGAATTTGACATTTTAAGAATGGCTTGCATTATGCTTTCATTGATACAACCTCTTCCGAAAGAAGGTTTGGGGGATTCATGGTTGGATTATGAACCATTTTAACAGGTAAACGGTAGAGGCCGTTGCAGTTCAAGAAATGATTCAAGATCACATTTTAATAACATAACGTTTGTCGAAAACCATGAGAGTCATTCGACAAACGTTTGCTTCAGTGGTCATGTTTTCTTGGATGCAGCGCCCATTTTGCGTTCCCTTGAAATGGGTTCATACTGAATCCATGGGATGATGTTAACAATACTAGGAAAGCGGCAGGCGGGGACATCAGAGGTTTCAGAAGCAAAGCGGCAGAAAGCGTTTTTCATTTATCCGATCAGGGCGGAATGGCAGAAGAAAGGAATTCAAAACCGAAGTAAATGTAAATAAATTCCAAACATTCTCTGAAACGGATTAAACCGATATCAAAAAGCTGTCGATATTCATTCAGTTTATTAAGGTAAGCGTTTTAAAAACATGGTACAATAGCTTGGGTTTATATTATTTTCCAAGAGAAAAACCCGCCTTGTAGCAGTCATGTTGATAGGAGGATTCCGTAAATGAATATCCATGAATATCAAGGAAAACAGGTATTGAAGCAGTATGGGGTTGCCGTTCCGAACGGAAAGGTCGCTTATACGGTGGAAGAAGCCGTCGAAGCGGCAAAAGAGCTGGGCAGCCAGGTCACGGTCGTCAAAGCTCAAATCCATGCCGGCGGACGCGGTAAGGCAGGCGGCGTCAAAGTTGCGAAAAACCTTGACGAAGTCCGCGCTTATGCCGAGGAAATTCTCGGCAAGGTTCTCGTTACGCATCAGACAGGCCCGGAAGGCAAGGAAGTGAAACGCCTTTTGATCGAAGAAGGCTGCGATATCCGGAAGGAATATTACGTGGGCGTCGTCGTTGACCGTGCGACTGGCCGCGTCGTTATGATGGGTTCGGAAGAAGGCGGTACGGAGATCGAAGAAGTGGCTGCGAAAACTCCGGAGAAAATTTTCAAAGAAGTGGTTGATCCGGCCGTAGGACTGCAGGTATTCCAAGCGCGCAGACTCGCCTATGCCATCAACATCCCTAAAGAACTGGTAAACAAAGCCGTTCAATTTATGATGGCCCTTTATACGGCTTTCGTGGATAAAGACTGCTCGATCGCAGAGATCAACCCGCTGGTGGTAACGGGCGACGGCAACGTCATGGCGCTGGATGCCAAACTTAACTTTGACTCCAACGCATTGTTCCGCCATAAGGACATTCAAGAACTTCGCGATCTGGATGAAGAAAACGAAAAAGAAATCGAAGCGTCCAAATACGACCTAAGCTACATCGCCCTAGACGGCAACATCGGCTGCATGGTTAACGGCGCGGGGCTTGCCATGGCAACGATGGACATCATCAAATACTACGGCGGCGACCCTGCCAACTTCCTCGACGTTGGGGGCGGCGCGACGACGGAGAAGGTAACGGAAGCGTTCAAAATCATTCTCTCCGACGAGCAGGTCAAAGGCATTTTCGTCAACATTTTCGGCGGCATCATGCGCTGTGACGTCATCGCCGAAGGCGTGGTCGAAGCGGCGAAGCAGCTTGGCTTGACCCGTCCGCTGGTTGTGCGCCTGGAAGGCACCAACGTGGATCTCGGCAAGAAAATTTTGGCCGAATCCGGCTTGAACATCGTTCCTGCCGATTCCATGGCCGACGGCGCGCAAAAAATCGTCTCGCTCGTAAAATAAGGACCTTTAAATAAGATTAGGGGATGTGAACGAATCGTGAGTATTTTGGTCGATAAAAATACAAAAGTGATTACCCAGGGCATCACCGGGAAAACCGCCCTTTTCCATGCAAAAGGAGCCCTTGATTACGGAACGCAAATGGTTGGAGGCACTTCGCCGGGCAAAGGCGGCACAACGGTCGACATCGAGCTGGAAAACGGAACGTCCGTCAGCCTGCCCGTGTTTAATACGGTTGCCGAAGCCAAAGCGGCTACGGGCGCAACGGCGAGCGTTATTTACGTACCGCCGGCATTTGCCGCCGACTCCATCATGGAAGCGGTTGAAGCCGAAATGGATCTCGTGATCTGCATTACGGAAGGCATTCCGGTGCTGGACATGGTTAAAGTCTCCCGTTACATGGAAGGCAAAAAGACCGTCCTGATCGGACCGAACTGCCCTGGCGTCATTACGCCCGGCGAATGCAAAATCGGCATCATGCCGGGATATATCCATACGCCTGGCCATGTAGGCGTCGTATCCCGCAGCGGAACGCTGACGTACGAGGCCGTTCACCAGCTGACGACCCGCGGCATCGGGCAGTCCACGGCCGTAGGCATCGGCGGCGACCCTGTCAAAGGGACGGAATTCATCGACGTGCTGAAACGCTTCAACGAGGATCCGAATACTTACGCGGTGATCATGATCGGCGAAATCGGCGGCACGGCCGAAGAAGAGGCCGCGGAATGGATCCGCGACAACATGACGAAACCTGTCGTCGGCTTCATCGGCGGCGTTACCGCTCCTCCGGGAAAACGCATGGGCCATGCAGGCGCCATCATTTCCGGCGGGAAAGGCACGGCGAAAGAAAAAATCGCCAAGATGGAAGAGTGCGGCATCAAGGTCGCTCCAACGCCATCCGAAATGGGCTCCACGCTGGTCGACGTTTTGAAGGAACGCGGCCTGCTGGACAAATGCTTGACACACTAATCCGGCATCGGGTTATTATAGATTCAAAGGTAAGCAACCTTTTATTTCCTCCAGGGGAATAAAAGGTTGCTTTTTTGTTTATAAATTTTGATGTTTGGGGTGATCCGTGATGGATATGCGATGGCTGCTGATCGGTTTGCACGAATTTAAGGGGCTTGGCAGAAGGAGCATCGCCCGTTTGATGAAGGAAGGCATGCTGACGGAAGAGATGTTCCATTTTAATAGTAAGGCTTGGGAAAACTTCGGCTTTTCCGTCGAATTGTCGGAGCGGCTGGCGAACGAATTAACGGTCGATTATGTTCGGCGGAAACAGGAGGAACAGGAACAACAGGAACAACGATCGGGGACCCGCATCATCACCATTTTGGACGACCATTTTCCGGCGCTGCTGAAGGAAAGCCCCGATCCTCCGCAGGTGCTGTATGCGATGGGGGACGCCAGTCTGCTGCACGTTCCGTCGGTGGCGATGGTTGGGACAAGGGTGCCGACCGCGTACGGGCGGAAAATGGGAGCGGATCTGGCGCAGGGGTTATGTGCCGGCGGGCTGGCGATCGTAAGCGGGCTTGCCAGAGGAATCGACAGCATTTGCCACGACGCTGCGTTATTATGCGGAGGAGGAACGATAGCCGTCATGGCGACAGGGGCGGATATCATATATCCCCCGGAAAACAAATCGCTTTTTGCCAAAATTGCCGAAAACGGCCTGGTCGTCACGGAATATCCTCCGGGGACAAGGCCCCATCCCGGATTGTTTCCGCAGCGGAACCGGATCATCGCGGGATTGTCGCTGGGCACGATCGTGGTGGAAGCCGATGAATGGAGCGGGTCGCTCATTACGGCGGATCTGGCGCTGGATGCCGGACGGGACGTGTTTGCCGTGCCCGGCCAGGCGAATTCGCCGAAAAGCCGGGGAACGCTCAATCTGATACGCCAGGGAGCCAAAATGGCCTGTTCCGCGGCCGACGTTTTGGAGGAATACGATTCATGGTTGCCAAACGGGCATAAGAATACATACAATAGGGAACGCCAGGTAAAAGAGGCGGCTGAAAGCGCAGCGGGTCATTTGACAACGGATGAGCTGGAACTATACCATATACTGGAGCAGGGGCCGTTCACGCTGGACGAACTGCTGCAGCATAGCCGGTGGGATTTTGGACATTTGCATTCAGTTCTGTTATCTTTAATCATAAAAAAGCAGATTACCCAATTGCCTGGTGCTATATATAAGATGATCTGACAACTTTTAAATTTTGGATCGCGTCAAAGCGAACGAATCTTTTGAATGTAGGAGAGGAGGATGAACCGATGGCTGATTCACTGGTGATCGTGGAGTCGCCCGCCAAGGCGAAAACGATCGGCAAATACTTGGGCAACAAATTTATCGTAAAGGCTTCCATGGGCCATGTTCGCGATTTGCCAAAGAGCCAAATCGGGGTTGAAATAGAAAACGAGTTCAATCCGAAATATATTACGATCCGCGGAAAAGGTTCCGTGCTCAAAGAGCTGAAAGACGCCAGCAAAAAGGTTAAAAAGGTTTATCTCGCAGCCGACCCCGATCGCGAAGGGGAAGCGATTGCCTGGCACTTGGCGCATGCGCTTGAGCTGGACGGCAAGGAAAGCTGCCGGGTCGTATTCAACGAAATTACGAAGCAAGCCGTCAAGGACGCGTTCAAAACGCCGCGCAAAATCAACATGGATCTGGTGAACGCCCAGCAGGCAAGGCGGATTTTGGACCGATTGGTTGGTTACAAGATCAGCCCATTATTATGGAAGAAAGTCAAAAAGGGCTTGTCGGCGGGACGGGTGCAATCGGTTGCCGTCAAAATCATCATCGACCGCGAAAACGAAATCAACGCTTTCGTCCCTGAAGAATACTGGTCCATCACCGCCAAGCTTGCCAAGGGCAGCTCCGTGTTCGAAGCGAAGTTTCATCAGCTTGAAGGGCAAAAGAAGGAGCTTTCGAAGGAAGAGGACGTTCAGGAAGTTCTGAAGGCGATTAAAGGGGCCACCTTCAAGGTGGCGGAAGTCAAGGAGAAGGAGCGCCAGCGGCATCCGTCGCCGCCGTTTACGACAAGCTCCCTTCAGCAGGAGGCTGCCCGCAAGCTGAACTTCCGCGCAGCCAAGACGATGTCCGTCGCCCAGCAGCTGTATGAAGGTGTCGAACTCGGCAAGGAAGGCACCGTCGGTCTGATCACCTACATGCGTACCGACTCGACAAGAATCGCCGCATCCGCGCAGGAGGAAGCAAAAGCCTTCATCGAGGAAAAATTCGGCGGCGATTTCGTTCCGGAATCCCCGCGCGAATATTCGAAAAAAGCGGCGAATGCGCAGGATGCGCACGAAGCGATCCGCCCGACGTCGGTGCTGCGCGATCCGGAGTCCGTCAAGGCTTACATGAGCCGCGATCAACTCCGCCTCTACAAGCTGATCTGGGAGCGGTTCGTGGCCAGCCAGATGGCTTCCGCGCTGCTCGATACGCTGTCGGTGGACATTGCGGCCGGTACCGCGGTATTCCGCGCTTCCGGTTCCAAGGTGCGTTTTCCGGGTTTCATGAAGGTGTATGTCGAAGGAAACGATGACGGCACCACGGAGGAAGAGAAGTTTTTGCCCGAGCTTGCGCCGGGCGATAAGCTGAAGAAGGAAGAAATCGAGCCGAAGCAGCATTTTACCCAGCCTCCGCCGCGGTACACCGAAGCGCGTCTCGTGCGCACGATGGAGGAGCTTGGAATCGGACGTCCGAGCACGTATGCGCCGACGCTTGAAACAATCCAGAAACGCGGGTACGTGGCGATCGAAGACAAGAAATTCGTTCCGACCGAACTTGGCGAGCTGGTCATCGAACAGATGGAGCAGTTTTTCCCCGAAATTTTGGATGCCGAGTTCACCGCCCATATGGAGGAAGATCTTGACCATGTGGAGGAAGGTTCCGAGGATTGGGTAAAGGTGCTCAAGGAATTTTACGAATCTTTCGAAAAACGCCTCGAGGTCGCCGAAGAAGAAATGAAGGAAATCGAAATCGAAGACGAGGTTTCCGACGAAATTTGCGACAAGTGCGGCCGGCCGATGGTATACAAGCTGGGACGGTTCGGCAAGTTTCTGGCCTGCTCGGGATTTCCGGAATGCCGGAACACGAAACCGATCGTCAAGGATATCGGCGTGACCTGTCCCAAATGCAAGGAAGGACACGTCGTGGAACGCCGAAGCAAAAAGGGACGCATCTTTTACGGATGCGACCGTTATCCGGAATGCGATTTCGTATCCTGGGACCGCCCATCCAGCGTTCCGTGCCCGAAATGCGGCTCGTGGATGGTGGAGAAACGGAACAAGCAGGGAGCCAAGCTGCAGTGCACCTCCTGCGATTACACCCAGGAGATCGAAGAAAACGAAGAAGAAACAGTCTGACAGCATGTTGTATGCAACTGTAGGAGGTAATGAAGTTGAATGAAATCAAACAGGTAACCGTCATCGGCGCGGGTCTGGCAGGCAGCGAAGCTGCCTGGCAGATCGCAAGCCGCGGCGTTCCCGTGAAATTATACGAAATGCGTCCGGTCGTAAAAACGCCTGCCCACCATACGGACAAGTTTGCCGAACTGGTATGCACCAACTCCTTGAGAGCAAACGGCTTAACCAACGCGGTCGGCGTCCTTAAGGAAGAAATGCGGATGCTGGACTCGATCATTTTGAAGTCGGCGGACAAAAACGCGGTTCCGGCCGGAGGCGCCTTAGCGGTCGACCGGGACGGTTTTTCCGGCGACATTACCGACATTCTGCACAACCATCCGCTGATTGAGGTCGTAAACGAAGAAATCCAGCATATACCTGAAGAGGGGATCGTTGTCATTGCGACAGGCCCTCTGACGTCGCCTTCTCTCTCAGCCGAGATCAAAGCGCTCATGGGCGAGGAGTATTTTTATTTTTACGATGCCGCAGCTCCAATCGTCGAAAAAGATTCCATCGATATGAGCAAAGTGTACCTGGCTTCCCGTTACGACAAAGGCGAAGCCGCTTATTTGAACTGCCCGATGACCGAAGAGGAATTCAACGCGTTTTATGACGCGCTGGTTTCGGCCGAGGTCGCGCAGCTGAAGGAATTCGAAAAAGAGATCTATTTCGAGGGCTGCATGCCGATCGAAGTGATGATGAAACGCGGCAAACAGACGGCGCTGTTCGGCCCGATGAAGCCGGTTGGCCTCGTGAACCCTCATACGGGAGAACTTCCGTATGCGGTGGTGCAGCTGCGCCAGGATAATGCGGCAGGGACGCTTTATAACCTGGTAGGCTTCCAGACGCATTTGAAATGGGGCGAGCAGAAGCGCGTGTTTTCCATGATTCCGGGACTCGAAAATGCCGAATTCGTCCGGTACGGCGTCATGCACCGCAACACGTTCATCAATTCCCCGCGCCTGCTTAAGCCTACATATCAGCTTAAGACGAACGAAAACCTGTTTTTCGCCGGGCAAATGACAGGGGTGGAAGGATATGTCGAATCGGCCGCTTCCGGGCTTATAGCGGGCATTAACGCCGCGAGAAAGGCAAAAGGCGAAGAGCTCGTCGTCCTTCCCGAGACCAGTACGATCGGCAGCATGGCCCATTATGTCACGAATGCCGATCCGAAACATTTCCAGCCGATGAATGCGAACTTCGGCTTGCTGCCCGCCCTGGACAAAAAAATCCGCAACAAAAAAGAGAAAAACGAGGCGCTTGCCAATCGGGCGCTCGCCAGCATCGACGAATTCGTTAAAGAATACGGCGTTTCGAAAGCAGAGGCAGGAAGTATAGAGTAGGAGGCTTGACGGATATGGAGATGTCATTTCACGCAACGACGATTTGCGCCGTGCGCCACAACGGGAATGCCGCCATCGCGGGCGACGGCCAAGTGACGTTCGGCGAAAACATGATCATGAAGCAAACGGCCAAAAAGGTACGTCGGCTCTACAGAGGGCAGGTCGTAGCCGGCTTCGCCGGTTCCGTGGCGGACGCAATTACGTTGTTTGAAAAGTTCGAAAGCAAACTCGAAGAGCACCACGGAAATCTGCAGCGTGCAGCGGTAGAACTTGCCAAAGACTGGAGATCGGACCGCGTGCTCCGCAAGCTCGAAGCGCTTATGATCGTCATGGACAAAAGCAGCATGCTGCTGATCTCCGGCGGCGGCGAAATCATTGAGCCCGACGACGACGTGATCGCGATCGGGTCGGGAGGCAGCTTTGCCTTGTCGGCCGCCCGGGCGCTGAAACGCCATGCCGAGAATCTCGAAGCCAAGGACATCGCGCGCGAGGCGCTGAAAATCGCTTCGGAAATTTGCGTATATACGAATGGAAATATCATCGTGGAAGAGCTGTAAGGACAGGGGGATGAATATGGTTAATCAGAACATGACGCCAAGACAGATTGTCGCCGAATTGGATAAATATATCGTCGGCCAGAAACAGGCCAAAAAATCCGTAGCCGTCGCCCTTCGCAACCGGTATCGCCGCAGTCTTCTTCCCGATGAGGACCGCGATGAGATCGTGCCGAAGAACATTTTGATGATCGGGCCTACGGGCGTAGGCAAAACGGAAATCGCCAGACGTTTGGCCAAACTGGTCAACGCGCCGTTCGTCAAAATCGAAGCGACGAAGTTTACGGAGGTCGGTTACGTCGGCCGCGACGTGGAGTCGATGGTCCGCGATTTAATCGAAACGTCGATCCGGATGGTGAAGGCCGAGCGGACGGAAAAGGTAAAGGACCGCGCGGAAGAGCTTGCGAACGAGCGTATCGTTAAAATTCTCGTGCCACGGATCAACAAAAACAAAAGCCAGCGCAATCCGTTCGAAATGCTGTTCGGAAACGGAAGCCAGGATCCGCAGGAGCAGGAGGAAGACAAGGAACTGGACGGCTCCATCGCGGAGCGCCGGCGCCAGGTCAAATTCAAGCTGCTTTCCGGCAGCATGGAGGACGACCTGATCGAAATCGACGTGGAAGACACGACGCCGACGATGATGGATATGCTGGCAGGCCAGGGCAATGACCAGATGGGAATGAACCTTCAGGAAATGTTCGGCAGTTTGCTGCCGAAGCGGACCAAAAAACGCAAGCTTACGATTAAGGAAGCGCGCAAGGTGCTGATTCAGGAAGAGGCGACCAAGCTGATCGACATGGACGACGTCATCTCCGAGTCGGTATACCGCGCAGAGCAATCCGGCATCATTTTTATCGACGAGATCGACAAGGTGGCCAGCCAAGGCAAAGGATCGGGCCCTGACGTGTCCAGGGAAGGGGTACAGAGGGATATTCTTCCTATTGTCGAAGGTTCTACCGTCATGACCAAATACGGCCCCGTAAAGACCGATTTTATTCTGTTTATCGCGGCCGGCGCTTTTCACATCGCCAAGCCGTCCGATTTGATCCCGGAACTGCAGGGACGTTTCCCGATTCGTGTCGAATTGAACAGTTTGTCGCTGGACGATTTCGTGTCGATTTTGACGGAGCCGAAAAACGCGATCACGAAACAGTACAAGGATTTGCTGAAAACGGAAAACCTCGAAATCGACTTCTCGCCCGAAGCGATCCGCGAGATCGCGAAGATTGCGGCGACGGTCAACGAAAACATGGAAAACATCGGCGCGCGCAGACTCCATACCATTTTGGAGAAGCTGCTTGAGGACCTCTCTTTTGAAGCGCCCGAGCTGACGCTGGAGAAAATGACGATCACGCCGGAATATGTGCGCGAGAAACTCGCAGGAATTGCACAGGACCGCGATCTGAGCCAATATATTTTGTGATTCTGGACTTAAATAACCCGATCGGAAGCCTAAAGGGCATATATTCTGATCGGGTTATTTGGCGTTTTACAGGTCTATTGGTAGCAGATCCGAAAAAATGAAAACTTTTCGAAAATTAAAACTTTCGCAAATCGGAAAAATCGGGACTATTTCGCTGTGGTTTTGGCGAAAACTGGCGATACGCAACGGTGTCCTGAACCTCTAATCCCTTATCTGGTGCAGAATTAGAAATATTTTGATGCAAAATAAGAAAAAAGCCCCTCTTTCGTCCCAAAGATAGGGCTTTTTTCTTATTGTAATAAATCCCAATCTCTAAGAAACTTAGGATATACGACAAGTTAGTAATTTTTTCTACTTAAGTCCTAAAAATGTTCTTTATTTTGATTGGTTTTGTCGAAAAAGACAAAATTTAGGGAGGACGAAGTGGAAAATGGTTATACAAGATTTGTAAAAAAGGGGGACAGAAAATGGATTTGTTGAATAGCAGCAGCTTCCGGCTGATGGAGGCCGGCTTGCGTGCGGCCAACCTAAGGCAGGGCGTTATTTCCAACAACATCGCGAACCAAGAAACGCCGTATTTCAAGCGGTCGGACGTCTCGTTCGAAAATCTGCTGCAGCAGGAAATGAACGAAGCGATGCCCCGGTTGCGCGGAAGGGTAACGGATCCCCGGCATTTTGTCATAGGACCTGCAAATTCGATTCCCGAACCGGTCGTCACCATGGACCAGTCCACCGTGATGAACAACAACCAGAACAACGTCGATGTCGACAGCGAAATGGCGAACATGGCAGCCAACCAAATTCAGTACAATTCTTACATCCAGCAAATCAATGAACAAATCAAAATGATGCGCGTAGCGGTAGAAGGGAGATAGGAATAAATGAATTTGAACAGCGGCTTTGGCATCAGCGCATCAGGTCTGACGGCCCAGCGCCTCAGGATGGATGTCATTTCTTCCAACATTGCCAATGCGGAGACGACCCGGGCATCCGTGGTCAACGGCAAGGCCGTGCCTTATCGCCGGAAAATGGTCGTTCTATCGCCGAACGAGTCGAATTTCGCGAATATGCTTCAAGCGCAAATGAATGGGGATGAGGGTTCGGGGCGCGGCGTGAAGGTTGCCGCGATTCAAGAGGACCAGACCCCTTTTAAGCCTGTCTACAACCCGAGTCATCCGGATGCGGATGCGCAAGGGTATGTCTATATGCCTAACGTTGACCTCACCAAAGAAATGGTGGACCTGATTTCGGCATCGCACGCGTACAATGCGAACGTGACGGCGTTAAACGCCTCGAAAGCGATGGTTATGAAGGCTTTGGAAATAGGTCGATAGTTTCATTCGGATCTAAATTCATAAGGGAGGGACATTGATGATTCAGAA
Organism: Paenibacillus sp. USDA918EY; assembly: GCF_009870825.1. Lineage (GTDB taxonomy): Bacteria > Bacillota > Bacilli > Paenibacillales > Paenibacillaceae > Paenibacillus_AQ > Paenibacillus_AQ albilobatus. Next base: position 76,049 of record NZ_WTWY01000001.1, read on the forward strand.
CACCATGTTTAACGCACTCAACGTACAACCGCTTAAACTGCAGGAAAGCAGTTCCAGCAGCAAGGATACGCCAGCGGAATCTCTTAGCAAGTTCGGTACATACCTGGAGGATGCCTTAAGCCAAATCGCAGACCAGGAAAAGACGTCCAAGGAAATGAGCACGAAGTTCATGCTCGGGCAAGTGGATGTGGACCAAGTCATGATTTCCTCGGAAAAAGCGCTGCTGAGCCTTCAGCTTGCTTCCCAAGTCCGCAACAAGGTCATCGAGGCCTATCAGGAAATCATGCGTACGCAAATCTAATCGTAAATTGCTAAGATTCGGGTAGGGTGGGTGACGTTGTGAATGAAAGAATCGCCCAATATAAGGACAAAATCGTCCAATATTGGAATCAGTTCAGCAAGAAACAGAAAACCATTTTTATTTCAACGCTCGCATTAATCATCATTGCGATCGCGGTGCTGACCGTTCAGCTTTCCAAAACGGAATACGAGGTCGCCTTCAAGGATTTGAACGCAAGCGACTCCGCGGGCATCATGAATTATCTGGACACGAACAACATTCCGTACAAGCTCGGTCCGGACGGAAAAACGATCTCGGTCCCAAGCGCGCAAGCCGCCCGCATCAAAGTGGACGTCGGGTCCCAAGGAATTATCCAAAACGGGTCCATCGGATTCCGCGCATTCGACAATTCTTCCTCGATCGGAACGACGGACAGCGAATTTAACGTGAAGTACAACAATGCCTTAAACGGCGAGGTTGAGCAGCTTCTCAAGCAAATGAACGGAATCGCCCAGGCAAAGGTGCTCGTCACTCTGCCGAAGGAAAGCGTCTTTGCAGGAATGGACGAACAGGAAAAAGGTAATGCATCCGTCGTACTAACCTTCAAGCCGGGATACCATCCGAATCAGGCGACGATCGACGGATACTTCAATCTCGTCAAAACCGCGGTGCCGAACCTTCCGATCGAAAACATCACGATGATGGAAGGCGAAGGCAACGCGGAGCTCCTCCCGTCCTCCCGTGGCGGACAAGGAACGCTGAGCAGTTCGGTGGAAGAAAACTTCGCGCTGCAAAAGAAATTCGAAAACGAAGTGCGCCAAAACGTCAAGCAATTCCTGGGCCAATTCATGGGTCCTAACAAAGTCGACGTGCTGGTTGTGTCGAAATTGAACTTCGACAAAGTTCAGAGCAAAGAGAACCTGGTAACGCCGGTCGATGCCGAAAACATGAAAGGCATTGAAATCAGCGTGCAGGAAATATCGAAAAACTATACGGGCAAAAGCAATCCCGAAGGTGGCGTAGCAGGTACCGGACAAACGCAAGTACCGACCTATCCGGGAGGTTCGACGTCAGGCGACGTTACTTCGGAAGATCTGTCCAAAACGATCAACTACGAAGTGAACCGTATAACGAAGGATATCGTATCCAGCCCATATACCGTTAAAGATTTAACCATTAATGTGGCCGTTGAACCGCCTACGGGACAAAAAACGGTGGATCAGCAAACGAAAGATGCCATTCAAAACATTTTGGTAAACATCGTAAGGGCATCCCTTGCGGATTCGGGCTCTACATATACAGACGCAGATCTGGCCAAAAAAGTTTCGGTTTATTCGCAACCTTTTGGAGAAGAACAAACCCAAACGAAAGGGCTGCAGCTTTCCAAAGGAGTTCTGTGGGGCATCGGTCTCGCCGCGCTTGCTTTGCTTGCGGGAGGCGCGTTCCTCATTTACCGCCGCCGCAAACAAAACGAAGAACTGGAAGAGGATCTTCCGCTGCCGGCTCCGACAGAGTTTCCGTCCATCAGTTTGGAGAGCGTGACGAACGAAAGCCAAGTGCGGAAGCAGCTTGAAACGCTGGCCAAGAAAAAGCCGGAGGAATTTGTCAATCTGCTGCGCACATGGCTCGCTGACGAATAGAGGTAGGTGAATCCATTGGTAAAACCAAACAGCCAGGGGCTGAGCGGGAGGCAAAAAGCGGCGATCCTGCTCATCACCCTGGGACCGGAAGTTTCCGCTCAAATCTTCAAGCATTTGCGGGATGAAGAAATCGAGCAGTTAACCTTAGAGATTGCGAACGTACGTAAAGTGGACAGCGTGGAAAAAGACATGATCCTGTCGGAGTTCCACCAAATCTGTCTCGCTCAGGAATATATATCCCAAGGCGGCATCAACTACGCCAAGGAAATTTTGGAGAAGGCGCTTGGACCGCAAAAAGCGATCGAGGTCATCAACCGCCTGACGGCGACGCTGCAGGTCAGACCTTTCGACTTTGCGCGCAAAGCGGATCCAAACCAGATTTTGAACTTCATTCAAAACGAAAACGCGCAAACCATCGCCCTTGTCCTGTCGTATTTGCAGTTTGAGCAAGCGGCTTCCATCTTGTCTTCGCTGCCGCAGGAAAAGCAGGCCGATGTGGCGAGACGGATCGCGGTCATGGACAGCACGTCGCCGGAAGTCATTTCCCAGGTCGAACGGGTTCTCGAGCAGAAGCTCTCCGCTACGGTCACGCAGGATTACACGAATGCCGGCGGCATCGAGTCGATCGTTCAAATCCTGAACGGCGTCGACCGCGGCACGGAACGGACGATCCTCGATTCGCTCGAAATCCAGGATCCGGAGCTGGCCGAAGAAATCAAAAAACGGATGTTCGTGTTCGAGGATATCGTCAACGTGGACAACCGCTCCATTCAGCGGATCATCCGCGACGTCGAAAATTCCGACCTGCAGCTGGCCCTCAAAGTGGCGAGCGAAGAAGTGCGGGACGTCATTTTCCGCAACATGTCCAAACGGATGGCGGAGACCTTCAAGGAAGAAATGGAATACATGGGCCCGGTGCGGCTGCGTGACGTCGAAGAAGCGCAGACGCGCATCGTAGGCACGATCCGCAGACTGGAAGAGGCCGGAGAGATCATCATCGCTCGCGGCGGAGGGGATGACATTATTGTCTAATCTGATTAAATCTTCCCAATACGTGCCGGTCGAGCAGCTGAAAAGATTGGATTTGGGCCACCGCTACGTGCCGCAAGCGGAAGCCGCCGCCTCCGAAGAAAGGCCGCAGGAAGAAATCCGGAAAATCGAGGCGGACGAAGAAGCGAAACGCCTCAGCAAGGAGATGCTCGAGGATGCGCGCGAGTTCGCGGAACGGCAGCTGCGCGAAGCTTCCGAAGAGGCTGAACGCATGCTGGCGGAAGCAGGCGAGCAAATCGACGGCTGGTGGCAGGAGCGGAGGCTTCAGGACGAGCATTTGGTCGAAGCGTTGAAATCCGAAGGTTATGACACGGGTTACCGTGAAGGCTCGGAGAAGGCGCTTGCCGATTTGCGGGACCAAATCGCCCGAATGATGGAGGAGGCCCAGACGGTATTAAAGCAGGCTTATTTAATGAAGGAGCAGATTATCCAGGAAGCCGAGCCGTTTCTGGTCGAACTGAGCTGCGCCATTGCCGAGAAGGTGATCGACAAGCAGCTGACGGTTGAACCGGATTACGTGCTCGACCTGATCAAAAATAGCTTGTCCCGCAAGCGGGAACAAGGGATCATCACGCTTTGCGTGGCGCCGAAACATTTTGCGTTCGTGCAGGCGGCTAGGGAAGAGCTGGCGGCCGCGATCGACTCCCAGGCCGAGCTGCAAATTTTGCCGGATTCAACGGTCCGGGACCAAGGCTGCGTCATTCGTTCTTCGTTCGGCAGCATCGACGCCAGAATCGACACGCAGCTTACCGAAATCAAAAAAGAACTGATCCGGATCGCGTTGGATGATGAGGAGCGGGGTAACCGGGATGAAGATGCTTAACAGCGAACGATACATGGAACATCTGCGAAACGTCGACCCCGTGCGAATCAACGGCAAAGTCACCCAAGTGATCGGGCTGATGGTAGAGTCCGAAGGGCCGGACGCAAGCGTCGGGGACGTCTGCTACATATACCCGACGAAAAGCGCCAAGCCGCTGCAGGCTGAAGTCGTCGGCTTCCGGGACAACAAGGTGCTGCTGATGCCGCTCGGGGAGCTCCATTCCATCGGACCGGGCTGCGACGTTGTGGGGACAGGCAAACCGCTTAGCGTTCAAGTCGGCTCCGAGCTGCTTGGCAAAGTGCTGGACGGACTTGGCCAGCCTCTCGATGGATCGTTGATCCCGACGCGGATGCCGTATAGTTCCACCTACAATGAACCGTCGAATCCGTTAAACCGTCCCAGGGTCAAAGATCCGATCAGCATCGGCGTCCGGGCCATCGACGGCCTGCTGACGATCGGCAAAGGACAAAGGGTCGGCATTTTCGCGGGTTCAGGCGTCGGCAAAAGTACCTTGATGGGCATGATCGCCCGCAACACGTCGGCCGACGTCAACGTGATCGCATTGATCGGCGAACGGGGACGCGAGGTGCTGGACTTTATCGAGAGGGACCTGGGGCCTGAAGGGCTTCAACGTTCGGTCGTCGTGGTGGCTACGTCGGATCAGCCGGCGCTGGTACGAATCAAAGGAGCGTTGATCGCCACGACGATTGCGGAATATTTCCGCGACCGGGGCATGAACGTCATGCTCATGATGGACTCGGTGACCCGCTACGCGATGGCGCAGCGCGAGGTAGGGCTTGCCGTCGGCGAACCGCCGGCCATGAGGGGTTATACGCCGTCCGTATTCGCCAGCTTGCCGAAACTGCTGGAGCGTGCCGGGACCGGCCCGGTCGGTTCGATTACCGCGTTTTACACCGTTTTGGTCGACGGTGACGACATGAACGAACCGATTGCCGATGCGGTGCGGGGGATTTTGGACGGGCACATCGTGTTGAACCGAAACATCGCCAACAAAGGGCATTTTCCGGCGATCGACGTGCTAGCGAGCATCAGCCGGGTGATGAAGGACATCGCGCCAAAGGAGCAGATCGAAGCGGCGGACAATTTGAAACGGCTGATGGCCGTGTACAAGGACTCCGAGGATTTGATCAACATCGGCGCCTACCAAAGGGGCTCCAACGAACAAATTGACGAGTCGATCGACTACATTCAGCAGATTTGGGATTTTACGAAACAAAAGGTGGACGAAAAAGTAACGCTCGAGCAGGTGCAGGAGCGTTTGATTTCCGAATTTTCGAGGAGTTGACCTTAAGGGATGAAATTTCAGTATGCGTTCCAAAAAATCGTGGATTTGAAAACCAATGAGAAAACACAGGCGGAATGGATGCTTTCCAGCGCAATCGGAAGGTTGCAGGAAGAAAAAAAGTCTCTTGAAGAGCTGCTTGAAAGCAGGGAACGGATGGCGAAACAGCTCCAGGAGGCCGCCGAGCGGCGGGCGCCGGTATCGAAAATCCGCGAATTCCAAATGTACGCCGATCATTTGCAGCAATGCATCGAAAGGAAATATTCCGACGTAGCGCAGGCGGACAGCAATGTGCAGATGAAGAAAAAGCAGCTGTCCCATAAGATGCTGGACGAAAAGGTCTGGCTCAAAGCTAGGGATAAAGCGAAAAGTTCCTTCCAGCAAAACATGCTCCTGAGGGAACAGAATGAACTGGATGAAATGGCAACAGTCAGGTTCGCCATGAAAGCGAGATAGACGGAACGAATCGAAACGAAGCTGTTGCCTCGGGGGTGGATTGATTGTGGCAGATAAAGATTTTGATTTAGAGAAAGAGTCTGCGGGAGGATTCGAAAAATTTCTGTTTTTCATGATTCCGATCATTTTTACGGTCGTGCTGATCGGCGTGCTGTTGACCCTCTTTAACGTGGATGTCCGCAATAACGTGCTTGGCATTGCGAACAAAATTCCCGTCGTCAAAAATTGGGTGCCGGACCCTGTAAAGGATCCTGAAAAAACGAAGCTGCAAGACGCGAAGGAACAGGTCAAAAGCGCAAACGCGACGATAAACGAGCTTAAAAACAAGCTGGCGGCGAAAGAGGCGGACCTGCAGAAGGCGAAGGAAGAGAAGACGCAGCAGGACGAAAAGGTAAAAAGCTTGCAGGACCAGCTGGATTCCGCCCAGCAATCGGCTGCGGGGACGCAGGGCGCGGAAGCTGCAGATGCCGATCCCTACGAAAAGCAAATCAAGGATCTGGCCAAAATGTACGCCGACATGAGCCCAAGCAAAGCGGCTCCGATCATGCAGAACATGACAACCGAAGAAATGGTGCAGCTGCTCAGCAATATGAAGTCCGACAGCCGGACGGCCATTTTGGCCAAGATGGATCCGAAAGTTGCGGCGGACGTGTCGATGAAGCTGAAGGACGCCGTGTCTTCGAGCGATTTGGCGATCGCTGCGCTGCAGTCCAGAATGGGCAAGGATACGGCGGCGGACAAAACCAATGCGGCAGCCGGTCTCGACAAGACGCAAATCAGCCAAACGTTTGCGAGCATGCCGGCCAAAAGCGCGGCGGACCTGCTGCTTGCGACCTACAAAATTTCGCCGGAAAAAGTGCTGAAAATTTTGAACGAGGTCGCCGATTCGACACGGTCCGGAATTCTCGACAAGATGAACGAAAAAGATCCGAAAACGGCAGCCGTCATTTTGAACAAATTGATGACCAAATAGTTATAGCCTTATTCCTTTTATGAAAGGAGGTGAAAACAATATGAGTCTCATTTTTCAAAATATTGCGGGCGGAAACGCCGCAAGCGGGAAAACGGCCGCGGCCGGCGGAAAGCAAGCGGCGGGAGCGGGTGCCGTCGCGGGCATGTTCGACCAATCGCTTGCGCAAATGATGACGGGCGAAGGAGCGCAGCAAAACGCCGCCGCCATCATGAATGCGGGCACGCTGCTCGAAGGGTTGTTGAAGCTGGCCGGCTTAAGCGCCGCTTCCGACGAATCGGGCATCGGCGGGCAAAACGCCGCGGATCTTCTGCAAAGCCTGATCGGCGATGCGGACAAGCTGGACGAGGCGGTTGCCGCCGATCCCGAGCTTTTGGCGGCGCTTCAAGGCTGGCTGCAGCAAGTCCAAAATCTGCTGAACCAGGCAAACCCGGCAGGGAATGCGGCTACGCCCGATCAGGCGGACGTATTGACCGGACCGTTGTCCGAAAGCCCGGCCACGATCCGCTTCGTCGTTCAAGAAGGCATGGCGCAGCTTGCGGTTTTGCTCCAAAAGCCGGATGGAAACGTCGGAAAGGTGCAGCATCAAGCGCTTCAGCTTCTCCAATCGTTCCAGGAGCTGGTAAAAGACGCGACGTCTGCACAACCGAAGCCGACCGATGCAGTGGCGTTAACGCAGTTGCATAAAAATGCAACCGCTGAAACAAACATCGGTGCATGGCTTAAAAGCGGACAATCTGCGGGCGACGAGCCAACGCGTTCCGGGGATCAGGAGCAGCCTCACGATCTATTTGCCGCCCAGCATACGGTTACCGCAGGCCAGCTCGCATTAAGGCACGGCATCAACGCTTCGGCGAAGGCAGCGGCACCGGTACCGGTAGAGAAATTTTCGGAAGAAATGAGCGGCTTTGTCGTTAAAAACCTGGAATTCGTAAAACAGCAAGGGATGACGGAAGCCCGAATCACGCTTTATCCGGAACGTTTGGGCCAGGTCGACGTTAAGCTGACGATGCAGAACGGCCAGCTGATCGCGCAGTTTTCGACCGAACATGCGGCGACGAAGGATTTGCTCGAGCAGCAGATGAGCCAGCTTCGTTCTTCGCTCCAGACGCAAGGCGTGCAGGTCGAAAAGCTGGTCGTCACCCAAAACCAATCGCCGCAATCGCAAATGTACCAGGACGGCGGCCGCCAACCGGGAGCGGGGCAGCAGCAGTCCAACCGCCGCTCCAAGGAAAAGGAAGCCCCGACCGATGACGCGCTGAAAATCGCGGAAATGGGCGAGGAGCTTAACGAATGGCTGGCTGCCCAGGAAGAGGCAAACGGCGGCAACATGTTTACAGCAAAAGCTTAGCTTAGGCGGAGGTGAAAAAAATGGCTTCGGATATCATTTCCACGCCGAATATATGGCCTAACTACTCGGCTTCGAACGTCGCAAGGGCAAGCAGCAAAAAACAGGAGCTTGGCAAAGACCAGTTCTTGAGCATTTTGATCAAACAGCTGCAAAACCAGGATCCGATGCAGCCGATGGAGGACAAGGAGTTTATCGCGCAGATGGCCCAGTTTTCTTCGGTGGAGCAGCTCATCAACATATCCAACCAGCTGAAAACGATGAGCCAATCGCTGGGCAGCGTGTCCGGCCTGATCGGCAAAGAGATCAGTTGGATCGACGATTCGAATTCGGATCAAGGGAGCGATAGCAAAAGCGAGCTGAAATCCGGCGTCGTGGACTCCATTATCGTCAAAGACGGCGTTCAATACGCTTCCGTTGGTTCGCTGGCGATTCCGTTAGACAAAGTCGTCGAGATCAAGGACCCGCAATCCAACGGGGAAGCGAATCCGGCTCCGGAACAAACGCCCGCATCCGACGGTTCGAAACAAGCGGATCCGGCTGAAGGCGCTTCGAACGGGGCGTCGAATCCAACCGGTCCCGCAAGCGGTGAATCCTTATGAGCGAACGCATAACGATCGGGCAGCTGTATCCATCCAAGATTTATCCCGCAGCCCAGAACGCGGCCCAGCGGAGTTCGCAGCAGGAAGCTTCACGCACCTCTTTTGGCGAGATATTCCAGCATGAGCTGCTCAAATTCAGCAACCATGCGGCCAAACGCCTGGAACAAAGAGGCATCGAACTGAAAGGGGATCAGCTGGCCAAAATCCAAAATGCCGTCGACAAAGCGGCAGCCAAAGGAAGCAAGGAATCGCTGATCCTGATGAAAGACATGGCGCTGATCGTCAACGTGGCGAACCGTACGGTCGTAACGGCGATGGACGGCAATTCGATGAAGGATAATGTTTTTACCCAAATTGACAGCGCAGTAGTGATATCTTGACCTGGCTGGCCCGACAGGAAAGCCAGTGGGCCGCTGACCGACAGAAGCGGTCCATCCATAACAAGGGAGGAAAAAGACTATGATGAGATCCATGTATTCGGGCGTTTCAGGCATGCGCGGTTTCCAAACCAAGCTTGACGTCATCGGCAACAACATCGCAAACGTGAATACGATCGGTTTCAAATCCGGCCGGGTGATGTTCAAGGATGTCATAAGCCAGACCGTGGCAGGCGTTACGGCCCCGGAGGATTCCGTACAAGGCGGCGTGAACGCCAAGCAGATCGGCCTTGGCGTATCCATCGGTTCCATCGATACGATGCATCTGGGCGGCAGCGCGATGATGACGAATAATCCAACCGACCTGCGCATCGACGGAGACGGATTTTTTCTTGTAAAGCTGGATCCCGCACAGGATCCTCCGTTCCTGTCCCGAGCAGGGGATTTTCATATCGATGCTTTGAAGCAGCTCGTAACTTCGGACGGTTTGTTCGTATGCGATACGGACGGGGCGCCGATCAAATTGCAGGATTCTACGGTCTCTTTTTCGATATCGCAGGACGGAACGATCATCCAGAAGCTCGATGACGGAACGACGGATAACGGAACGAAGATCGGCGTGGGCAAAGTGCCAAACCCGGAAGGCCTGGAGAAAATCGGCGGGAACCTGTTCCGGATGACGCTCAACGCCAAAGAGGACGGACTGGTCGACTTCCCGGCCGACGCCAACGACGCCACGAAGGGCACGGGCGCGATCATCGCCGGACAGCTTGAGATGTCCAACGTGGACCTGACGAGCGAGTTCACGGAAATGATCGTGGCTCAGCGCGGCTTCCAAGCCAACTCGCGGATCATTACGACGTCCGACGAGGTGCTTCAAGAGGTCGTGAATCTGAAACGTTAGTAGATGCGAGTAGCGGGAGAGGCTCCGCCTCTCCCGAATTTCCATAGGAGGCGCTGCTATGATTTCTGTTACCCGGTTAAACGGCTCACCAATATGGCTGAACGCTTTGCTTATCGAAACAGTGGAAGAAACGCCAGACACATATATTACATTGGTCACAGGCAAACGCATGATTGTTTTAGAAAAAGCAGCTGAGGTCATTTCCTTGGTGAAACAATACAATCAGGAAATCGGCGTTCACAATGCCACTATAAAAGTGCAACAAACGGAGGAAAACTCATGAAAAAAATGCTGCCCTGGCTGATTACTATACTTCTGGCTATTACACTGATCGTGATTGCTGCAGTTCTGCTCAAGCCACAGCTGCTCGGAGAAGGCAACAATTCGAAAACTGGGGCTCAGGCGGTCGAGGGGAAAAAATTATCAGCGGATGAACTTGTGGAAATGACGTCTGAAATCAAAGATATCAAGACCAATCTTGCAGATCAGGATTATATCGTATTGATGAATTTTGCGTTCCAATTGAACGATAAGAAATCCAAGGAAGCATTCGACAAGATCAAAGAGTTCAAAATCAAGCCGATTATTATCAAAACCCTAGCCGATACCAAGCCGGAAGAATTGAGTGGCTCGAACGGCAAGGACCAATTAAGCGCAAAATTGATCAATCTGATCAATAAGACTCTGACTGATGGGAAGCTGAACCAGATCGAAATCACCGAATATCTGGTAACGCCGATCTAAGAAAGGATTCTTCCTAACATGCCGAAGAGAACCCAAGACAATCCTTTAAGGGGGTGAGATGATTGGTTGACGTATTATCGCAAAACGAGATCGACGCCCTGCTTGCCGCGCTTTCGTCCGGCGAAATGGATGCGGAGGAGCTGAAAAAAGAGGATACGCAGAAAAAAGTCCGTTCCTATGACTTTAAACGGGCAGTCCGCTTTTCGAAGGACCATATCCGAAGCCTCACCCGCATCCATGAAAACTTTGCCCGCTTCCTGACAACGTATTTCTCGGCGCAGCTGCGTACTTTCGTGCAAATTAGCGTAGTCCAGGTGGAGCAGCTTCCTTATGACGAATTCATTCGCTCGATTCCTAAGATGACGATTTTGAACATTTTCGAAGCCGAGCCTTTAAAAGGAAGAATGGTGCTTGAGGTTCACCCCAACGTCGCGTACGCGATGCTGGATCGCCTGCTTGGCGGCGTAGGCAATGCGCCCACGAAGATCAATACCCTGACGGAAATCGAAACGACCATCATGGAGAGGATTTTCAGCCGCGCCTTCGACAGCCTCGCGGAGGCTTGGAAAACGGTGTTGGATATTTCCCCGCGGATGGAAGCGATGGAGACGAATCCGCAGTTTATGCAAATCGTGTCCCCGAACGAAACGATTGCGCTCATTTCGCTGAGCACGAAAATCGGGGATACGACGGGGATGATCAACCTTTGCATACCGCATGTCGTGCTGGAGCCGATCATGTCCAAGCTTTCGGCGCATGAATGGTTTATATCGGAGAAGAAGTCCAGTTTGCCGGAGGAAGCGGAATCGCTGAAATACCGGATCAGCCAAGCGAAGCTGAACATCGTCGCCGAGCTCGGCTCGAGCCACATATCGGTTTCCGAGTTTTTAGGCCTCAGCGTAGGGGACGTTATCAGCCTCAACAAATCGGTGGGCACCGGCCTTTCGATCAGGGTGGGTGACCGTCTCAAATTCATCGGAAGCCCGGGAACGCTGAAGGACCGGGTAGCCGTTCAAATCGACGAAATTGTCAGCGAAGGAGTTGAGGAATTTGACGAGTAACGAATATTTGTCGCAAGAAGAAATAGACGCCTTGCTGAAGCAATCCGAATCGGATTATTCCAAAGGCACGGGCATGATGACGGTTGACGATTATTTGACGCCGCTGGAGCAGGACGCGCTCGGCGAGATCGGCAACATTACGTTCGGCAGCGCCGCGACGGCACTCTCCACGCTGCTGGGCAAAAAAGTGGACATCACGACGCCGAAAGTATCCATTATTACGCGCGGGCAGTTTGAATCGGAATTCCCCAAACCGCATGTCGCCGTCCATGTCACCTATGTGGACGGATTCGAAGGGATCAACTCGCTTGTCATCAAAACGCGCGATGCCCAGGTCATTGCCGATCTGATGCTTGGCGGGGAAGGAAATCCGGAGAATCAAGAGTTAAACGAAATACATATCAGCGCGGTTCAGGAAGCGATGAACCAGATGATGGGCTCGTCCGCCACCTCGATGTCCACGATTTTCAATCGATTCGTGAACATCTCCCCGCCGGGCATCGATATATTGGACGTGGCGAGCGGAGACGGCGTCAGCAGCCTTCCGGCAGACGAAACGCTCATCAAAATTTCGTTCCGGCTGACGATCGGGGACCTGATCGATTCGACCATCATGCAGCTTCTGCCGGTACAATTCGCCAAGGATATGGTCAACATTTTGATTCACGGGACCGATTCTGTCGAGCAGCTGGTCGAGGAAACGGCCGCCGCGGCCCAGGCTCCCGAAAAGCCGGCTGCAAGCCCGCAGGCTGCGTCGGCAGAGCCGCCGCAGCAGACGATGCCGCCGCAGCAACCTGCGCCCGGCCAGCAGCCTCCGGCTTATCCGGAAGGGTATGCACCGGGAGGGCAAGGCGTTCCTTCGCCGATGCCGGGATACGAGCAAAACCCGCAGATGCCGCCGTATGGCATGCCGCAGCATTACGGCACGCCATATAACCGCAACGTCAACGTGCAGCCGGTTCAGTTTTCGAATTTGCAATCCGCCGCCTACGGGTCGGTCGATCAAAATAATTTGAACTTATTGATGGACATTCCTCTTAAAGTCACCGTAGAATTAGGAAGGACCCAGAAGCAAATTAAGGATATCTTGGAAATGTCTCAAGGTTCCATCATCGAACTGGACAAGCTTGCAGGCGAACCGGTGGATATTCTCGTGAACAACAAACTGATCGCCAAAGGCGAAGTCGTTGTCATCGATGAGAACTTTGGAGTGCGCGTGACGGACATTCTCAGCCAATGGGACCGAATACAAAAATTACAATAAGCAAAATTTAGGGAGGATTTTTAATCAATGGCAAACCGTATTCTTATCGTGGATGATGCAGCATTTATGAGAATGATGATCCGTGATATTTTGTCTAAAAATGGTTTCGAGGTCGTAGGCGAAGCGCAGGATGGAGCGCAGGCGATCGAAAAATTTAAAGAACTTCGTCCGGACCTGATCACAATGGATATCACCATGCCTGAAATGGACGGCATCGCCGCTTTGAAGGAAATCAAGAAGCTGGATCCAAGCGCGAAGGTCATCATGTGCTCGGCCATGGGCCAACAAGCGATGGTTATCGACGCGATCCAGGCCGGCGCCAAGGACTTCATCGTGAAGCCGTTCCAAACGGACCGCGTCATCGAAGCGATCAACAAAACGCTGGGCGTATAAGCTCCATGCTGATCGCAGCTGATATAGATACGCCCCAAAGCCCGGGAAATTATGCGCTGAATCTGATGTACGTCATTTTTGTTTTGGCGGTCATCGTCGTACTTATTATACTTTTGATTCGTTTCCTGGGCAGGAAAAACAAAACGTGGTTTACCAGTCGTGCCGTTCGGACCTTGGGCGCAGTCGGGCTCGGTCCGAACAAATCCCTTCAGATCATCGAAATCGGCAGCAGCCTGTATCTGGTCGGCGTCGGCGAGGATATCCGCCTGGTCGACAAGATTACGGATCCGGAGGAAGTGAAGCTGATCATGGAGGCTTTCGAGCAGGAGGCAAGCGCCCGTCCGGGCGCCATTTCCCCCATGCTGGAAAAGCTGGCCTCCAGAATCCGCAAGCAAGGAACGTTGTCGGAAGACATTACGCTCGAGGATTCGTCCTCGTTTCACGAAGTCTTTGACGAAAAGCTGCGAAAAATGTCAAACCGAAAGGAAAAAATGGAGGAGCTTCTTCGCGAAGACAATACTACAGATCGGTTGAGGGATCCATGAAAAAGAAGGTTTTTCTTGCTTTCATCGTTTTATCGGTTATCAGTTTGCTCGCCTTGACGGCGGCATTCGCCGATCCCATACCGAACATCGATATACAGGTGGGCGATTCAGGGGGGAAACCGAGCACAAGCTCGTTGTCCATCCTTCTCCTGGTTACTGTCATCAGCATCGCGCCGGCGCTGCTGGTGCTGATGACAAGCTTCACCCGGATCGTGGTCGTGCTGGGGTTCGTGCGTACGTCGCTTGGCACGCAGCAAACGCCGCCCAACCAGGTGCTGGTCGGTCTGGCGCTGTTTTTGACGCTGTTTGTGATGACACCAACGTTTTCATCGATCAACGACGTTGCCCTGCAGCCGTATCTGAAAGGCGAAATCACCCAGACGCAGGCGCTGGACAAAGCGGCGGAGCCGATGAAAAAGTTTATGTTCTCGCAAACGAGGGAAAAAGATCTGCTGCTGTTCATGAAATACACCAAGACGGAAAAGCCCAAAACGTACAAGGATATCCCGCTCACCGTCATGGTTCCGGCATTTGCGATCAGCGAGCTGAAAACGGCGTTTCAGATGGGCTTCATGATATTTATTCCTTTTTTGATTATCGATATCGTCGTTTCAAGCACCTTGATGGCGATGGGGATGATGATGCTTCCGCCGGTCATGATATCGCTGCCGTTCAAAATTTTGCTGTTCGTGCTTGTGGACGGATGGTATTTGGTCGTCAAATCGCTGCTGATGAGTTTTAACACATGATGGATGAGAAAGGCGAAGGAGGCCGGCCATGAACTCTGATTTTATTATCGGCCTAGCGGGACAGGCGGTGTATACCGTGCTGAAGGTGAGCGCGCCGATGCTGCTGCTTGGTTTGATCGTCGGCTTGATCGTGAGCATTTTCCAGGCGACGACCCAGATTCAGGAGCAGACCCTCGCGTTCATACCGAAAATCGTTGCGGTGCTGCTGGCGCTCCTGCTGTTCGGGCCGTGGATTTTGACGACGCTCGTGGATTTCACCTACAACATATTAGATAACCTATATAAATATATCGGGTAGGCGGTAGCGATCGATGAATATGCTGCTGGATAGCTTGCCGGTGTTTATGCTTATTTTTTGTCGAATTACCTCCTTTTTTGTTGTCGCGCCCGTGCTGTCCTCAAGAGGAGTCCCTAACATTTTTAAAATCGGCATGTCCTTTTTTCTGTCCGTTCTCGTATTTCTGACGTACGGCGTTCATCATGAGCTGCCGGCCGACCTGACTTACATCCTGCTGATTATCCGCGAGGTTCTTATCGGCTTGGTGCTGGGGTTTGTCGCGTATCTGCTGCTTATGGTCATTCAGACTGCAGGCGCTTTGATCGATATACAGATCGGATTCGGCATCGCCAACGTCATCGATCCGATGACCGGCGCGTCGTCCCCGGTTCTCGGAAACTTCAAATATATGTTTGCCCTGTTGCTGTTTCTTACCATGAACGGGCATCATTATTTGATCGACGGCATCATACGCAGCTACGACTGGGTGCCGTTATCCAACGATTTTTTTATAAAGCTGTACAACGGAAGCATCTCCGATTTTTTGGTCAAAACCTTCGGCCAATCGTTTGTGCTGGCCTTTCAGATGGCGGCGCCGATCGTTACCGCGTTATTCCTGACGGACGTAGGACTTGGTTTCTTGGCCCGTACGGCTCCGCAGTTTAACGTCTTCGTGATCGGGATGCAGCTTAAAGTGATTGTCGGCTTGGTTGTGCTGCTGCTGCTCGTACCCAGCTTTTCGTACTTGTTCGGCGATTTGTTTCACATCATGTTCGAATCGATGCAAAATCTGCTGGGGTTGTTGGGGCATAGGCCGACTTAAGCCGGAATAAAGGAGCAAACTGGAGTGTCCTACAGATATCGGCTCGATTTGCAGTTGTTTGCCGGCGAGAAAACGGAAAAAGCGACGCCGAAAAAACGGCAGGATACCCGCAAAAAGGGTCAGGTCGCCAAAAGCCAGGAGCTTTCCGGCTCCGTGGTGCTGCTGGCCTCCTTTTTAAGCCTGCTGATGTTCGGCGGGTTGATCAAGGAACGGTTGGTGGGACTGTTTAAGGACGTGTTTCTGAACCGTCTGAATTCCGGCGTTTCGATCGGAAACGTGATGAATATGGCGATGGAGTACGTGATCCAAATTTTAATCTTAATGGCGCCGCTGTTTATCACGACGATCGTCTTAGCGCTTGTGGCCAACGTGGCGCAGGTTGGATTCATGCTGACCGGCGAAATGCTTAAGCCGAAATTCAGCAAACTGAATCCGATCAAAGGATTTAAAAACATTTTTTCGGTCAGGTCGCTGGTGGAATGCTTGAAATCCATCTTTAAAGTGACCGTTATCGGGCTGCTGGTCTACCAGACGTTGTCGGGCGCCTTGCCGAAAATCGGCAAGCTGTCGGAGATGAATCTCGAAAAGACCTTTCATTTCGCGGCGAACTTGACGATGAACCTGGGGCTGAAGATCGGCGCCGCCTTGTTTGCGATGGCGATACTGGATTATTTATATCAACGTTATGAATTCGAAAAAAGCATCCGGATGTCCAAGCAGGACATCAAGGACGAATACAAAAAAATGGAGGGCGACCCGCTGGTCAAAGGGAAGATCCGGGAGCGCCAGCGCAGAATGGCGATGCAGCGCATGATGCAGGAAGTGCCCAAAGCGGATGTCGTCATTACGAACCCGACGCACTTCGCCGTCGCCTTGAAATACGAGGGCTCCAAAATGGAAGCTCCGCAAATCATCGCCAAAGGCCAGGATTTCGTGGCACTGCGCATGAAGGAAGTGGCCAAAGAACACGGCGTCATAACTATGGAAAACAAACCTCTCGCCCGGGCCCTGTACCACAGAGCGGAGATCGGGGACTCCATTCCCGCCGATTTGTTTCAGGCCGTGGCTGAAGTTTTGGCATATGTATACAAATTAAAAGGCAAGGTTAAATAACCCCTTGGGATCGGAGGCAGTGAAGCCATTGAAAGCAAAAGAAATTACGGTATTACTAGGTGTCATCGGCATCGTTCTCATGATGATTCTTCCGATCCCGACATGGCTTTTGGACGTTCTGCTCGTCATCAACATCTCGCTTGCTCTGCTCATTTTGCTGGTAGCGATGAACACGAAGGAAGCGCTGCAGTTTTCGATTTTCCCTTCGCTGTTGCTGATTACGACGTTGTTCAGGCTGGCGCTGAACATCTCGACGACGAAGCTGATTTTGTCCAAAGGTTTCGCCGGAACCGTGGTATCCACCTTCGGCAGCTGGATCGCCAATGGGCAAATCGCCGTTGGTTTCATCGTCTTCCTTATTCTTGTCGTCGTACAATTCATCGTAATCACCAAAGGTTCGGAACGGGTTGCGGAAGTAGCCGCACGGTTTACACTCGATGCGATGCCGGGTAAACAGATGAGCATCGACGCCGACTTGAACGCCGGCCTCATCAACGAGCAGCAGGCGCGCGAGCGCCGTCAAAAGGTGGAGCGCGAAGCCGATTACTACGGAGCGATGGACGGTGCGACCAAATTCGTCAAAGGCGATGCGATCGCCAGCATCATCATCCTCATCATCAACCTGGTCGGCGGTTTCATCATCGGGATGTCGATGAACGGAATGAATTTTCAGGACGCTTTATCTACATATTCGGTATTGACTATCGGCGACGGCCTGGTCTCCCAAATTCCGGCACTGCTCATTTCGACGGCATCCGGTCTGATCGTGACGCGTTCCTCTTCGGAGGGCAATCTCGCCAGCGATTTGACGCAGCAGCTGATGTCTTATCCGAAGCTGCTGTACATCGTCGGCGGCACGGTCGCGCTGTTGGGATTTTTTACGCCAATACATATCATAACGACTTTGCCGTTTGCCGCTATTTTGTTATACGCGGCATACCGGATGCAGAAAAACATGGAACGCAAACAGATCGAAGTGGAGCAGCAGGAGGAGGAGCAGCAAATCGAAGAGGTTCGAAGCCCCGAAAGTGTCATCAATTTGCTGCAGGTTGACCCGATCGAATTCGAATTCGGCTACGGCTTGATCCCGCTGGCGGACGTTCAGCAGGGCGGCGACCTGCTGGACCGGATCATCATGATCCGCAGGCAGTGCGCGCTGGAGCTGGGACTCGTCGTTCCCGTCATTCGCATTCGCGACAATATTCAACTAAAACCGAATGAATACGTCATTAAAATTAAAGGGAATAGCGTCGGCGGCGGTGAATTATTACTTAATCACTATTTGGCGATGAGTCCCGGGTATGATGACGAAAGCATATCGGGTATTGAGACGCAGGAACCGGCCTTCGGACTTCCGGCCCTCTGGATCGACGAGGCGACCAAGGAAAGGGCGGAATTGTCCGGATATACCGTGGTGGATCCGCCGTCCGTCGTGGCCACGCATTTGACCGAACTGATCAAGAAACATGCGCATGAGCTGCTCGGGCGCCAGGAAACAAAAATGCTGGTCGACAATTTGCGCGAAAATTATCCGGTGCTTGTCGACGAGCTGATTCCGAACGTGCTGGCGGTCGGGGACGTGCAGAAAGTGCTGGCGAAGCTGCTTCGCGAAAAAATATCCATCCGCGACCTCGTCACCATTTTCGAAACGTTGGCGGATTACGGACAATATACGAAAGATCCGGACGTGCTTACGGAGTACGTAAGGCAATCCCTCTCCAGGCAGATTACCCAGCAGTTTTCCCAGGAAGGGGAAACGATGAAGGTTATTACGGTCGGTCCGACGCTGGAGAAAAAAATCGCGGAAAGCGTGCAGCAGTCGGATCAAGGCAGCTACCTGGCCTTGGATCCGGTATCGACCCAGACGGTATTCCAAAAGCTCAGCGAGCAGGTAAACCGCCTGCTTCAGTCGGGGCAGCAGCCCATTCTCCTGACGTCGCCCACGATCCGCATGTATTTGCGGCAAGTAATCGAACGGACGATGCAGGATATTCCGGTACTATCTTACAGCGAGCTTGAGCCAAATGTTGAAATTCAAAGTGTCGGAGTGGTGAATTTATGAGAGTGAAGCGTTATCTGGTCGATACGATGCCCGAAGCGATGCTCCAGATTCGCAAAGACCTCGGCGCAAACGCCGTGATCCTGAGCACAAAGGAAACGAAAATCGGCGGTTTTCTCGGCATGTTCAAACAAAAGAAAATCGAAGTGGTTGCGGCGGTGGAAGAGGAAACGCAGGAAAAGCCTTCGGCAGTCCGGGCTCCCCAGCCGAAACCCGCCATGGCGGTGCCGAAAAAAGCGGTGCCGCAAGCTTACAAAAAAACGGTTGAGATCACATCGGGCGCAGGGTCGCCTCAGGAGCAGCCGGATTCCGGACGGGAAGCCGTTCCGGTCTTTGCGGAGGCGTTCGCCGCCGCCGCCGCCTCCGCTGAAGCATTGCATACGGCGGCAGCCGCAGCACAAGGAGCATCGGCCGAGGCGGAGGAGGCCGCTCCGCCTCAGATGCCCATGGAGGCGCAGACCGCTGTGCCGACCCGCAAGCAGCCGACCGGAGGCACGGACCTTCCCGCGGGAGAAAAGAGCAGGTCCGTCGCGGAAGACAAGCTGCTTGCGGAACTGCGCGAGATGAAGGCCTGGATGGCGAAAATATCCCGGCAGTCCACTATGCAGCGCACGCTTCCGGACGCGCTGCAAACGGTCCAGGACCAATTGTTCCGGCAGGACATCGATTCCGAATTGATTCAGGAATGGATCGGCGCCGCTTACGAGCATTGGGACGAAAACGGACGCGGGTTAAGCGATGAGGAGCTGGAAACGATGATCCGCGGCCGGATCCAATCGTTTTTGGCGGGCCGTTTCGGCGGGGGAATCGACCCCCGTACCAAAATGGTGTACGTCGCCGGTCCGACAGGCGTCGGCAAAACGACGACGATCGCTAAATTGGCCGCGGAGCAGCTGTTCAAACACCAGCGGAAGGTCGGGTTCATTACGTCCGATACGTACCGGATTTCCGCGGTGGAACAACTGAGGACCTACGCATCGATCTTGAACGTTCCGCTCGAGGTGGTCCAGTCTCCCGGAGACATGCAGCGGGCAATGCAGCGCCTCGATTATTGCGACCTTATTCTGATGGACACGGCCGGACGCAACTATCGCAACGAGCTGCTCGTTTCCGAATTGCAGAGCCTGTTCGCCCCGGTCGAAAACAGCGAAACCTATTTAGTCCTCAGCTTGACGTCCAAAAGCCAGGACATGAAAAAAATCGCGGAGCATTTCAGCAAATACGGTTTGGACAAAGTGATTTTCACCAAATTGGATGAAACGGGAAGTTACGGCCCGATCCTGAACCTGCTTCGCGAGTATCCGCTTCGCCTATCGTACATGACGAACGGCCAGAACGTTCCGGACGATTTGCTTCTGCCCGGAGAAGAAACGCTTCTAGGCCTGCTGCTGGGAGAAGAAGGCATATGACCGATCAGGCGCAAACGCTCAGGGATTTGGTGATGATGCGCGAACGCGAACGCGCTGCCCGGACAAGCGGTCAGACGCCGCCCCGGAGCGCCAGGCTCATTACGGTGACAAGCGGCAAAGGCGGTGTGGGGAAATCCAACTTCACGCTCAACTTCGCACTTGCGCTGCAATCCATGGGGAAGCGGGTGCTGGTGTTCGACGCCGATATCGGAATGGCCAACATCGACGTGCTGATGGGGATTTCGGCCAAATACAATCTGTACCACCTGCTGCGGCGCGAAAAACGGATCGACGAAATCATCGAACGCGGTCCCGGATCCCTGTCGCTGATTGCCGGCGGTTCGGGAATGAGCGATCTGTTTTCCTTGTCGCAAAACGATCTGAACTATTTTATGGAGGAAATCGAAACGGTCGCGGCTCAAATGGATTACATCATTTTTGATACCGGCGCCGGTTTGTCCCAGGAAAACTTCAATTTCATTCAATCGGCGGACGAATGTCTTGTCGTGACGACGCCGGAACCGACGTCGATCACCGATGCCTATGCGCTGATCAAGGTCGTCAGGGCCAGGGAAAGCGGCTCTGTGTTCAAGCTGATCGTCAACCGGGCGGGCGACGAAAAAGAAGCCATGCTGACGGCGGACAAAATCAGGGTAGCCGCGCAGAAATTTTTGAACGTGGATATTCCGCTGCTTGGATACATATCCGATGACCGCCATGTGGTGCAGGCCGTAAAAAAACAAGTTCCTTTTTCCACGGCTTTTCCGAACTGCGCGGCATCGCATGAAATACGGCGTATAGCGCGGCGGTACATGCTAGTCCCGGCTTCCCCGGAACCAGGTGCCTTGACGGGAATCAAAGGATTCATGCAGAAGTGGCTTCGTCGTACAAAATGATTCTTTTGTAGTAAGGAACAGGGGTGGAAATGGCATGGCGCCTTATAAGGTCCTAGTTGTGGATGACTCGGCATTTATGCGTAAAATTTTTTCGGATCTGATCGAAAAGGATCCTTCGTTCCAGGTGGTGGACACGGCCGTAAACGGGCGGGAAGCCGTCGAAAAAGCCCTCGGCTTGAAGCCTGACATCGTCACGATGGATGTGGAAATGCCTGAAATGAACGGCCTCGAGGCTTTAAAGCTGATCATGGCCAAGCATCCGATGCCCGTGATCATGTTGTCGGGGATCAACGAGGAAGGCATGAAAGAAACGATTATGGCGCTTGAATCCGGAGCGTTTGATTTTATCCGCAAACCTTCCTTGACGTATTCGCAGCATATCGATCAGGTAAGGGATGCGCTGCTGGAGCAGCTTAAGGCTGCCATGGCGGCAAGGGAAAGAAGGGCGGCGTTTCAGGCCGAAGAAAAAAAGAGAAAGCGGCAGGCGGGATCGGACCGGCCTTTCGTTTCTCCGGCAACGGCCATTCCCGAACCGAAAAAAAACAAGTATGAGCCCATTAAACGTCCGGAGCTGTTTTCACCCAAACCGGAGGTTCCGCTTGAAAAACCCGAGCGGCGGATGAAAGCGAAAAAAACCAATCCTTCCTTGCCTCCGGCCGTCACGGTCGAGGAAACCGCGGCAGCCCGGGAATATGCTGCGGCGCAAGCCCGGACAGACGAGACGGACAAACAACCGGAGAAGCGCCTTGCGTTTGACGATCTCGTCGCCATCGGATGTTCCACCGGCGGCCCGCGGGCGCTGAAAGCGGTGCTGGAAAAACTTCCGGCCGACCTTCCCGCTCCGGTCGTGATCGTGCAGCATATGCCGCCGAATTTTACCCGGTCGCTTGCCCAGCGGTTAAACTCTTTCAGTCCATTGGAGGTCATGGAGGCCGAGGACGGGATGAAACTGCGGGCAGGCTGCGCGTACGTCGCTCCCGGAGGAAAGCATATGAGGGTGGTCAAGGAAGCGGACGGAGGCCTTGCGTTGTCCTTGTCGGAAGACCAGCCGGTCAACGGCCACAGGCCGTCGGTGGACACGCTTTTTGAATCGCTGCTGCCGCTTGCCTCCTTGCGCCGCCACGCGGTGCTGATGACCGGAATGGGCAGCGATGGGGCGAAAATGATGAAGCGCTTATATGACAGCGGCGTAAAAAGCACCTTCGCCGAAAGCGAAGAGACCTGCGTCGTGTATGGCATGCCGCGTTCGGCGGTGGAGCTCGATTGCGTCAGCCATCTATTGCCCCTTCATCAAATCGCAGCCGGCGTAGTCCGCGCTGTGAGCAACGGAAAGTGAACTTATAAAGGAGGTGTCTCGCAATGGACATGAACCAATACCTATCCATGTTTATTGATGAGTCCAATGATCATCTGCAATCACTGAACGAAAATATGCTGCTTCTCGAAAGCAGCCCGAGTGATCTCTCGATTGTACAAGTGATTTTCCGTTCGGCGCACACCTTGAAAGGGATGGCTGCGACAATGGGATTCGAGGATCTCGCCTCGCTTACCCACCAGATGGAAAACGTGTTGGACTTGGTCCGCAACGAAAAGCTCGCCATGCAGGATTTTATTTTCGATACGTTGTTTAAAGGTTTGGATGCGCTCGAATCGATGGTCCAGGATATTACCGAAGGCGGGGAAGGAAAGGCGGACGTCTCCGCGATCGTGTCCTCGCTGCAGGCGATCGTCAGGGGGGAAAACCCGTCCGCGCCGTCCGGGAATGATTCGCAAGCAGCGGCTGCCGCCAGCTCAAGTACGGCCATTCAGCTGGACGAGTTCCAGTACTCCGTCCTGAAGCAATCGATCGAAAGCGGGCATCATGTACTGTACGTCGACGTCCATATTCGCGAGAGCTGCCAGTTGAAAGCGGTGCGGGCCTATATGGTGTTCGAGCTGCTGGAGCGATCGGGCGAGGTCGTTAAATCCTTCCCGCCGGTTCAGGACATCGAACAGGAAAAGTTTGAACGCAGCTTCTCCCTTTATTACATAACGACAAAAGATCCTGCCGAACTGCAGCGGCAAATCATGAACGTGTCGGAGATCGAAAAAGCCGACGTTACGGAGCTTGACGAGGAAACGTTGAAACAAATGGGCGAAATCGGCGCCGCGTCGCAAGAGGCAGCCGCAGCCGTTGCCGCGCCTGTGGCCGAAGCCAAGGCCGAAGACGCACCGGCGAAACAGGAGCAGGCATCCGAGAAGCAGGCCCCTGCAGCCAAAACGCCGGCAAAAACCGGCGGCGCCGTTCCGACCCGCACCATCCGCGTCGACATCGAGCGGCTGGACGTGCTCATGAACTTATTCAGTGAATTATTGATAGACCGCGTTCGTCTGGAACAGCTTGCCAGCGAGGTTCAGAATCATGCGCTGACCGAGACGGTAGAACACATGACCCGCGTCAGCTCCGACCTTCAGGATATCGTCATGAAACTTCGCATGGTTCCTGTCGACACGGTCTTTAACCGCTTCCCGCGCATGGTTCGCGATTTGGCCAAATCGTTGGACAAAAAAGTCGATCTGATCATTACCGGCGCCGACACGGAGCTGGACCGGACCGTGATCGATGAAATCGGCGATCCGCTGGTGCATTTGCTGCGCAATGCGGTCGACCACGGCGTTGAGTCGGTGGACGAACGGATCCGCGCAGGCAAACCGGAGACGGGCACCGTTAACCTGCGCGCTTTTCACAGCGGCAACCATGTATTTATCGAAATCGAAGAAGACGGACGCGGCATTTACCGCGACAAGGTTTTGAAGACGGCCCTGAAAAAAGGCGTCGTGACGGAGGAGCAGGCCTCGGCCATGTCGGACGAAGAGGTTCATCAGCTTCTGTTCGCCCCGGGCTTCAGCACGGCGGAGAAAATTTCCGACGTTTCCGGACGCGGGGTCGGGCTGGACGTCGTCAAAGCAAAAATCACGTCGCTCGGCGGACAAGTGACCATCTACTCCACGCCCGGCAAAGGAACGAACTTTTCGGTTCAACTCCCGCTGACCCTGTCGATCATCGCGGCGATGCTGGTCAAAATGGGTTCGGAGAAATATGCGATTCCGTTGTCGTCCATCGTGGAGACCGGCATCGTCAAAAAAGGGCAAATCCGCACCGTTCACGGCAACAAAATGGTGGAATTCCGCGGATCGCTCATTCCTTTGATTTCGCTCAGCAGCATTTTTAACATCAAGGATTTCGACGAAAACGAAGAAGCCGAAACGGAAATTATCGTCATCCATAAAGGCGAACGGCTCGCCGCATTGGCCATCGACCAATTTATCGGGCAGAACGAAATCGTCCTGAAGAGCCTCGGCAAATATTTGCCGCAAATCAAGGGCATTTCGGGGGCCACCATCCTTGGCGACGGCCAGGTAGCGCTTATTCTCGATCCGAACGTATTCATCAAGTAATCCCGGCATTCATTAAAGGAGGTTATATTCATGGGAGAAGAAATCAAAGTCATCGTTTTTAAACTGGGCAGCGAAGAATACGGCATCGAAGTGGACAAGGTGCAAACCATCGAGCGCATGCTTCCCATTACCAGAGTTCCGAAAACCTATGCGTTCGTCAGAGGCGTGATCAATCTTCGCGGCGTGGTGATCCCGGTTATCGATCTTCGCGGCCGGTTCGGATTGGAAGAAACCGAATATACCGATCAGACCCGGATCATCATCGTAGCGGTGAATGACATGGAAGTCGGCTTTATCGTCGATTCCGCAAACGACGTCATCGACCTGCACACGGACCGGATCGAAACTCCGCCGGAAGTCGTCGGAGGCATCAAGGCGAAATATTTGGACGGCGTGGCGAAAATCGGCGACGACCGACTGCTCATCATGCTGAATCTGTCCGAAGTGCTCAACAAAAACGAAATTATCCAATTGGAAAGTTTAGAGGAATAGCCCCGTGGAGGTCTTTAAACATTTCAAGGAATTTAAAATGGACGTTCTGCGGGAGGTCGGGAACATCGGCGCCGGCAACGCCGCCACCGCATTGTCCCGCCTTCTGAACAAACCTGTGGACATGGCCGTGCCCAAAGTGCAGCTGCTGCCGTTCGAAGAAATTTCGGAAAAGGTCGGCGGGGCCGAACAGGTCGTCATCGCCGTGTTCCTCCGCGTCGAAGGCGAAGCCCCGGGGAATTTGTTTTTTATCATGAGCCCGGAAGCGGCCAAAAGCCTGCTGAATAGACTGGTGGGCATCCGGCGCGATACGGACGGCATGTTTAATGAATTGGAGCAGTCCGCGCTTTGCGAAATCGGCAACATTTTGGCAGGCTCCTATTTGTCGTCGCTGGCCGACTTCACGAAACTCGGCATGTCCCCCACCGTTCCGGCGCTGGCGATGGATATGGCGGGCGCCATACTCAGCTACGGCTTGCTGCAGTTCGGACAAATGGGCGACGATGCCCTGCTGATCGATACGACGTTTCTTGAAGGCGACCACGAGGTGGAAGGCCAGTTTTTCCTGATTCCCGATCCGGACTCATTCGCCAAGATATTTAAATCCCTGGGAGTACCGATAGACCATGATTGAAGAGCAAAGCGTTGTGAAAGTAGGCATGGCCGACCTGAACGTGGTACAACAATCGGGAATCATCAGGACGGTCGGTCTGGGGTCGTGCATCGGCCTTACGATGTATGATCCCCAGCTCAAAATCGCCGGTATGGCGCATGTGATGCTGCCATCCTCGGACATTGCCCGCGAGGGGCAGCTGAATGTTGCGAAATATGCGGACACGGCGCTACCGGCTCTTTTGGACAAACTGCTGCAGCTGGGCGCTTCCCCTTCCCGCATCGTCGCCAAAATGGCGGGGGGAGCGCAAATGTTCGCTTTTGCCGGCACCGGGGATACGATGCGGATCGGGCCTAGGAACGTGGAGTCCTGCAAAGCCAAGCTGGAAGAGCTTCAAATTCCGCTTATTGCAGAAGACACTGGGGGGAATTACGGCCGTACCATCGAATTGGACGCGGGCACGGGCAAATTGTATATCCGCAGTGTACAAACAGGTGTAAAGGAAATGTAGCCATGAAAGGAAATCTGCGATTTAATCTGGTATTCGGCGTTTTTGGATTTGTTTTGACCCTGCTGTTTTCCTTGACGAACAATCTGTTCATGACGAGCGTAATCCGCGGTCTGGTGTCGTTTGCGATCTGGTTTGCGCTTGCTTTTCTGCTCCGGTGGGCATGGACGGTCGTCAGCACTCCGCCCGCCGAAGCGGAGCTTCACGACGGACAACGGGGGGATCAAGAGACCGGTACCCGTTTGGACTTGACGACTCCCGACGAGAGTGACGAGCTAAATGAGCTGTTGAAGCCGAAATCTGACCTGCCTCTTGAAAAGGATGCTGGTTTTACTCCGCTCAATCCGCCAAAACTGGTCTCGAAGAAGGATCCTGAAGAATTGGCCAAAGCAGTTCGTCACCTGACAGAAAATTAAGGAGGGTGAGGGTAGTGGGCGAGCGAAAAATTTCACATCTGAACCATGCCGGACTTTGGGAAGAGTGGAAAGAAAGAGGGAACCTTGAAGCCAAAAAGAGGTTGATCGAAAACTATCTGCACATCGTGGACTACGTGTCGAGCCGGCTCGCGATCGGACTTCCGAAAAACGTCTCAAAGGACGATTTGGCCAGCAACGGCGTGATGGGCCTGATCGACGCCGTGGACAAGTTCGATTACAAGCGCGGTCTTCAGTTCGAGACGTACGCTTCCTTCCGGGTGCGGGGGGCCATTCTGGATTCGCTCCGCCAGGGCGACTGGGTGCCGCGTTCCGTTCGCGAGAAAGCGAAAAAAATCGAAGATGCCTACCAGCAGCTGGAACAAAAGCATCTTCGGTCGGTAACGGATGCTGAAATGAGCGAATATCTGAACGTTTCGGAAAAGGAATTCCAGCATATGCTTCAGGAAGTGGCGGTCATGTCACTTTGCTCACTTGAGGATCCGATCAGGGAGGAAGAATCCGAAACCCGATTATCCGTCATGGTCGACGACAAAGCCAAAAACCCTGATTACAAGGTTAATGAGTTTTTTTTGAAGGAAGCGCTTGTGAAAGGGTTGGAAAAGCTTACCGAAAAAGAGCGAACTGTTGTATCATTATTATATTACGAGGATTTATCCCTTAGCGAGATTGCCGAAGTGATGTCACTTTCGCCTTCAAGAATTTCTCAACTGCATTCCAAAGCCATTTTGAGGCTGCGCGGAACGCTGGAAAAACACCGGGAATTGCTAATGCAAAACGATTGACCGCTGTAGAAATGGAAGGGAGGAAAAGGATTGACAGCTCAATTAGGGTTGGACAGCTATTTAAACGTCACGTTTTCGGATGACAAAAGCGTCGCTTATATTCAATTCTCGAAACGTGATGAAAGCTTCAAATGCACCGAAGACGAGCTGATGCTATTTTTGCGCAGCCACCAGATTCAGCACGGGATCGAAAAAGGGGTGATCAGCCGGATCGCAAGCCATCCCGAAGAGTACATGTTCAGCCGGACGCCGGTGGCCATAGGGGAACAACCCGTCAGCGGCAAGGACGGATACATCGAATATGCGTTCAAGCTTCGGGACGAGCATGATCACCGCCCCCAGGAGACCGAAGACGGCAAAGTGAATTTCAAGGAGCTGCTGAGCCTGAACAACGTCATCAAAGGGCAGCTGATCGCGAAGAGGATCCCGCCCGAACCCGGCAAACCCGGCACCGCGGTCACCGGTGAGCCGATCCCGTTCAAACCCGGAAAAGAGGCCTATTTCAAGGTAGGAAAAAATGTGGTTCTCGATCCGGAGCAAACGGCCATGTACGCGGCCATCGACGGGCTTGTGACGACGACGGAAAAAGGCAAAATCAACGTGTTCCCGGTTTATGAAGTCAACGGCGACGTGGATTACAGCGTAGGAAACATCGATTTCGTGGGCACGGTCGTGATTCGCGGCAACGTGTTGACGGGCTTCCGGGTGAAAGCCGCGGGGGATATCCGCGTCGTGGGCGGCGTCGAAGGCGCCGAGCTGGAAGCCGAAGGTTCGATCGAAATTACAAGCGGCATCATCGGCTATAACAAAGGCAGCGTGCGGGCAGGGAAAAACGTCAGAAGCTCGTTCATCCAGGACGGAAACGTCGTAGCGGGCGAAGACGTCATCGTATCGCAAAGCATCATGCATTCGAATATCCGCGCGGGCAAAAACATCATCTGCAACGGAACGAAAGGTTTGATCGTCGGAGGCAGCATCCAGGCGGGGGAAAGGGTAACGGCCCGTACGATCGGCAACACCATGTCAACGACGACCTCCATCGAAGTGGGCGTCCAGCCCGAGCTCCGAAACGAACTAACGGAACTTCGCCTTCGCTCGAAACAGTTGATGGAAGCGCTTGACAAAGCGGACAAGGCGTTGAACCTGCTAAACCAGCTGGCATCGACGGGGCAGCTGTCCTCGGACAAAATCGCGCTCCGGCTGAAGCTGAATGCGACTAAAAAATCCACGCAGCGCGAGCAGGACGAGGTCAGGGAGCGAATTTTCGAGATCGAAAAAACGCTGGAGGAAACCGTCAAAGCCCGGGTCGACATTATCAAAAAGATTTATGGCGGCTCCAAAATCGTGATCGGCAGGTACACGAGGTTCATCAAGGATCCGGCGGAAAGGGTGTCCTTTTATTTTCACGAAGGCGACATCACGATGATTCCTTACATTTAATTCAGACATGCGGGGTGTATGACGTCGTAAGTCATTTTTTTTGCAGGCAGGTGAATGTTCGTGAGTATGAAACCGGTAGAGATGCAAATCGCCATTCCCCGTACGACGGAAGCAAGCAAAATACAAAACGATATTCATCATCGAACCTCGCAGGAGCAGCAATTTTTGGCGGGGCAGCAGCTTAAGGAAAGCCGGGAGCTCCGCCAGCGGAGCACGGGGGTCGACGAAACGGCCAATGCCGCGGTGCGGGACGAAGGCAAACAGCAATCTTCGCCGAAGAAGGGTTCTTCCCGCCAGCCGTCCAAGCAGGAGCCGGGAGAACATCAGGATGCGGAGCATCCTTATAAAGGGCGCCGTCTCGATGTGTCTCTCTGAGTCTCGTCATGTTGTCGGCATGTTTAGAAATTCGCATCTATTCGCATCTATTCGTATTTATTCGCATTTAAAGGAGAACAAAAGTTTTGGAACCGTGGATGATTGTCGTTATTTTAGGCGCCGCCGCCATTGTGTACGCCCTCATGCTGCCTAAACGGCAAGTCAACAAAACGGCGGACAAGGAGCAAATGGTCCGGGAAGTGGAAGCGACGCTGGAGCAGTACATGGCGGATATCGAAAGAGAAAACGAAGAGCTGGTCGAGCTGATCGGCCAAATGAAGCAGGACATGACCTCCAGGCAGCTTGCCCAGCAGGAGCAGCTTGCCGAGATGAGGCAGCGGCTGGTTCAGCTTGAGCAGCAGCATACGCAGGCTGAAACGCGCCTTTCCGAGGTAGAACAAGGAAACCGGCTTGCGGCTTCCGCTTCCGCCCTTGGTACGCAGCAGGAAACGGCCGCAGCGGCTCAGGAATCCGGCCAATCGGCGGCTAACGATACCGAAACGGGTCAAGAGGAGGCGAAACAGCCATCCATCCGGGACCGGTATCCGGAGCTGTTCGAGCTTCACGCCCAAGGGAAATCGATGGAAGCCATCGCAAAATTCACGGGGCTGCAAAAGGGAGAAGTGCAGCTGATCCTGCAGCTGGCGAAACGGGAGGGATCGCTGTGATCAAAAATCGTTCCTTTATGATCGGCCTCGGCAGCGGGCTGCTCGCCGGAGCGCTCCTTTTGCAGCTGATGAACGCGGGAGCGGAGCAGCAGGTTTCGTCCCGGCCCCCGGAGGCCGTGAAGCTGACGAAAGACCAGCTGCAGGAACAGGCCGAGGCCTTGGGCCTGCAAATCATCGACGCCGATGACGATCGGATGACCGAAGAGGAATGGAAGCAGCGGATGATCGACAAAAGCGCGAAACCGCAAGGAAGCGGCGTCAAGGCGCCGGCAGCGGGGCAAAAGGCCGAAGCGCCGAAAACGCCCGAAAAACCCGCTGTCCCGGATTCCAAGGCCGCCGGCCAGACCGCGGGGAAAGAAACCGGTTCAGGCGTTAACAAGCCGAAAGCGCCGGAGGCTCCGCCGATCACGGTTAAGATCGCAAGCGGCAGCAACCTGACCGATGTCGCCGACAAGCTGAAAAAATCCGGGGTCATCTCCGACGCAGCCGCTTTCGTGGAAAAAGGGAGAGGGCAAAAAATGAGCACGAAAATCCGCTCCGGAACTTACGAATTTGCTCCAGGCGAAGATTTCACCAGCATCATTGCCAAAATCACGACAAAACCGCCGCGCTGACGCGAACGCAGCCGTTGCGGTTTTTTGGTGCGTCCCGGCAGGCGTTGAAGGGGATAGATAACCCGTCGGGATTATAGCGGCCGCCCGGGTTTGCGACTTGCGAAAATGGTCGTTTTGGAAGGCGTTCCGGGCGGCGGCGAAAATCCCGTGAATAGGCGTTGCATCGGGCATTCACTTATGGTATATTAATTGACGGTGTTAAAACACACGCTGTCGGATTTCGTAAAGGGTGCTTTCCTGATGGAAAGTCTTGACGGGAAATGAAAACAGCGGAGGACACAAAAAAACCAAATTTAGGAGGTGTGTGAAGATGGCAGTTATTTCCATGAAACAGCTTCTTGAAGCTGGCGTTCACTTCGGTCACCAAACTCGTCGTTGGAACCCGAAAATGGATAAATATATCTTCACCGAAAGAAACGGTATTTACATTATCGACCTGCAAAAAACAGTGAAAAAGGTCGAGGAAGCTTTTAACTTCGTTAAGAGCGTAGCTGAAGAGAACGGAACGATCCTGTTCGTCGGCACGAAAAAACAAGCTCAAGACTCCGTGAAAGAAGAAGCTGAACGTTGCGGCATGTACTACATCAACCAACGTTGGCTCGGCGGAACTTTGACCAACTTCGAAACGATCCAAAAACGTATCAACCGTTTGAAAGAACTCGAGAAGTGGGAAGAAGACGGCACATTCTCCGTTCTGCCTAAAAAAGAAGTCATCATTCTCCGCAAAGAGAAAGATCGTCTTGAAAAATTCCTGGGCGGGATCAAAAACATGAAGGGTCTTCCTAGCGCCCTGTTCATCATCGATCCTCGCAAAGAGCGCATTGCGGTTGCCGAAGCTCGCAAATTGGGTATCCCAATCGTGGGCATCGTCGACACGAACTGCGATCCGGACGAAATCGACTACGTTATCCCTGGTAACGACGACGCGATTCGTGCCGTTAAACTGTTGACCGGCAAAATGGCCGACGCTGTGGTGGAAGCTCATCAAGGCGAAGAAACCACTGCCTAAGATCAGCAGGCAAGCTATAGACATGAATTAAATGAAAAGGGTGGTTGGTAGGTGCATAACCTCTCACTGCCCTTTTTTTAAGATATAAGGGAGAAGGCTTCGGAGAATACTCTCCTTATATCGCCAAAAATCAATGAATTAACTTTTGGAGGGAAAATCCTATGGCAGTAAGTGCTAGTGCGGTAAAAGAGCTTCGTGAAAAAACAGGCGCAGGTATGCTGGATTGCAAAAAAGCGCTGGAAGAAGCAAACGGTGACATCACGAAAGCGGTCGAACTTCTTCGCGAAAAAGGTCTCGCTGCGGCAGCAAACAAAGCCGGACGCGTAGCGACCGAAGGTGTTGTCGAATCTTACATCCACGGCGGCGGCCGCATCGGCGTCCTCGTCGAAATCAACTGCGAAACCGACTTCGTGGGCAAAACGGATCAATTCAAAGAGTTTGCGCGCGACATCGCAATGCACATCGCCGCTTCCAGCCCTCGCTACGTAGCGCGTGAAGAGGTGCCTGCGGAAGAAATCGAAAAAGAAAAAGAAATTTTGAAGGCTCAAGCTTTGAACGAAGGCAAGCCTGAAAAAATCGTTGAAAAAATGGTTGAAGGCCGCATCGGCAAATACTTCGAAGAGTTCTGCTTGCTGGAGCAGCCGTTCATTAAAGATCCGGACAAAACCGTCGCTACGTTGCTGAAAGAAAAAATCAGCACGATCGGCGAAAACATCTCGATCCGCCGCTTCGTTCGTTACGAACTGGGCGAAGGCATGGAGAAAAAAGTGGATAACTTCGTTGAAGAAGTTATGGCGCAAGTTAAAAACTAAGCGGGAAGCATGCGCGTTTTATGCGCCCTCGGATGAATATGGGATGATGAAGAGCGGAACACGCCAGTGTTCCCTCTTTTTTCAGAGATCAGTAAAATAACAGCTTTGCGTGGAATGCCGCCTGATCTCGTAAGAAAAACATCCGCTGCAAGGCCGCTACAGCCGGCATCGGAAGTTTTTCTTTTGAGTATGAGCATGACATCAGTTCTGGTAGCTCCGCCCCGCGGAGCGGGAAGCAAAGACGTTTTCTAAACGGGCACCAGACAGGTGCTGTCTTAAAGTGGAGGGTAAACATTTTGAAAGAGCCAATTTTTAAACGAGTTGTCTTGAAAGTCAGCGGGGAATCCCTCGCGGGCCAAAACGGATACGGCATCGATGCGGCGACGATCGCATCCATCGCTGAACAAGTGAAGGAAGTTGTGGAGCTGGGCGTTCAAGTCGCGATCGTTTGCGGCGGCGGGAACATCTGGCGCGGAATCGCCGGAAGCTCCAGCGGCATCGACCGCGCGACGGCGGACTATATGGGCATGCTGGCCACGGTGATGAACTCGCTGGCGCTGCAGGACGCATTGGAGCAGATCGACGTACCGACGCGCGTGCAAACCTCGATTGCGATGCAGCAAATCGCCGAGCCATACATCCGTCGCAGAGCGATCCGCCACCTGGAAAAAGGGCGCGTCGTCATTTTTGCCGCAGGAACAGGCAACCCGTTCTTCTCGACGGATACAACGGCCGCGCTGCGTGCAGCCGAAATTGAAGCCGAAGTCATCCTGATGGCCAAAAACAAAGTGGATGGCGTATATTCCGCCGATCCTTTCAAAGACAGCACGGCAGAAAAGTATGAGCAGCTGACGTATCTGGACGTACTGAACAAAAACCTGGGCGTGATGGATTCCACGGCATCTTCCCTCTGCATGGATAACAACATTCCGCTTATCGTATTTGCGATTACCGAGCAAGGAAACATTAAACGGGTCGTTCAAGGCGAAAAAATCGGAACGATCGTTAAAGGGAGTGTAGATTAATGCCTCAAACAGTGAAAAAGAACGCGGAAGAGCGCATGGAAAAGGCGATCTCCGCTTTGAAAAGAGATTTGGCAACTTTGCGCGCGGGCCGCGCTACCCCAGCCCTTTTGGATCGGGTACAGGTCGAATATTACGGTGCGATGACTCCGCTGAACCAGTTGGCCAACATCAACACGCCGGATTCCCGGACGCTGATGATCCAGCCTTGGGATAAATCCTCGTTGTCGGACATCGAAAAAGCCATTTTGAAATCCGATCTCGGATTGACGCCTGCGAATGACGGAAACACCATCCGCCTTGTCATTCCGCCGCTGACCGAAGAACGCCGCATGGAACTGGTGAAAATGACCAAGAAATTCGGCGAGGAAGCCAAAGTGGCCATCCGCAACATCCGCCGCGATGCGAATGACGACATTAAAAAAATGGAAAAAACCGATATATCTGAAGATGAATCCCGTCGCCATCAGGACGACATTCAGAAAACGACGGATAGATTCATCGCGGAAGTCGACAAAGTGCTCGCAGCCAAAGAAAAAGAGATCATGGAAGTATAAGAGACTTGCGGCCCCTCCTTTTATGGTGGGGTTTATGTCTTTTTTGCAGAAACCCGCATGGAGGAACTAGAATGATCAAACGAGTTCGATCGTGGTGGAAACGGGAAGAGAAAATAGAGCCGCCGGAGCGATCAATAGACAATGTTCCTGAGCATGTCGCCATCATTATGGACGGTAACGGACGCTGGGCGAAACGCCAAGGGCTTCCGCGCATCATCGGGCATCAGAACGGAATGAAAGCCGTCAAGCGGACGACGATTGCAGCGGATAAGCTGGGAATCAAATATTTGACGCTGTATGCCTTTTCGACGGAAAATTGGAAACGTCCGAAGGACGAGGTCGATTTTTTGATGCGTCTGCCGCAGGAATTTCTCGCCATCGAATTGGATGAGCTGGTAGAGAAAAACGTACAGGTTCGGATGATGGGCGATCGGGAAGGGCTGCCTTCCCATACGGTCAAAGCCATGGAAGAAGCCGTCCGCCGTACCGAAACCAATGACGGATTGGTCCTGAATTTTGCCCTCAACTACGGCAGCAGGAAGGAAATTACCGACTGCATGCGCGAATTGGGGCGGAAAATCGAAGCGGGCGCGCTGAACCCGGAAGACATTACGCCTGAAATGCTGGATCGCCATATGCTTTCCGGCGGGCTCCCCGATCCGGATTTAATCATACGTACCAGCGGAGAGATGCGGGTCAGCAACTTTATGCTCTGGCAGATGGCATATAGCGAAATGTGGTTCACCGATATCTATTGGCCTGATTTCAATGAACATTATTTATACGAAGCGGTTGCCGAATATTCGCGCAGAACGCGGAGATACGGCGGCTTGACTTAAGCCATATGGAGGATGGATTATCGTTGAAACAACGACTGATTACCGGTATCATTGCTGGAGTTGTTTTTTTGGGATTATGCCTGCTTGGAAGGCTGCCGTACCATCTGATCGTGCTGGCGATGGCGCTGATCGGCTATTACGAATTCGTGCGCATGACGAAGGTTTCTCCTTTTAGCGGTACGGCATGGCTGGGATATTTGGGCGTGCTTATGTTCGTGTTTCCATGGAAGCTGCTGGGCATCGCTTTTCCGCTGACATGGGATCATGCCATCTGGCTGCTGATGTTCCTGTTCATGCTGGTAACGGTTGTGACGAAAAATAAAATCGGAATACAGCAGGCGGCCATGCTGTTTTTGGGCGCGGTTTACATCGGGGTCGGCTTTGCCTATATCGCCGGTACCCGGAATGCGCCGGACGGGCACGGGCTGTTCTGGACGTTCCTTTTGCTCGTGTCGATTTGGTCCAGCGATGCGGGAGCTTATTTTGTAGGAAAATGGATCGGCAAAAACAAGCTGTGGCCCGCCATCAGCCCGAACAAAACCATCGAAGGCGCCCTGGGGGGCGTCGTTATTGCAATGGTGGCCGCCGTCGTGTTTTCCCTCCTGTCCGGAGGGATCCTGCCGTTCGGACGGGCCCTTGCGATCGGATTGGCCTGCGCCGTGGCGGGACAGCTCGGGGATTTGATCCAATCCGCCTATAAGCGCGTATACGGCATCAAGGATTCCGGCACGCTGCTGCCGGGGCACGGAGGCATTTTGGACCGCTGCGACAGCTGGATCATCGTCTTTCCGTTCGTACATATCGTGATGCTGATGCCTTATTAAAACGAGAGAAGGTTTCGATATGAAGAAAATTAGCGTGCTCGGCTCCACGGGCTCGATTGGAACGCAGACACTGGATGTGGCGGCGAAGCATTCTGAACATTTTCAAATCGAAGGACTTGCTGCGGGCGGCAACACGGACTTGCTGCTTGAACAGGTAAGGCGGTTCAAACCGCGCAAAGTCTCGGTGGCCACGCGCGAGCTGGCCGAACGGATCCAATCCGAGGTTCCGGCAGGCACGGAAGTGTTCTACGGGGATCAAGGCTTAATCGAAATCGCGGCCGGAACGGACGCCGACATGGTCGTCACGGCCGTCATGGGGAGCCTCGGGCTCCCTTCGACGCTGGCCGCGATCGAAGCAGGAAAAACCATCGGCCTGGCCAACAAGGAAACGCTTGTGACGGCCGGCCAT
The DNA here is from genome assembly GCF_009870825.1 of Paenibacillus sp. USDA918EY. Classification (GTDB taxonomy): domain Bacteria; phylum Bacillota; class Bacilli; order Paenibacillales; family Paenibacillaceae; genus Paenibacillus_AQ; species Paenibacillus_AQ albilobatus. Next base: position 111,971 of record NZ_WTWY01000001.1, read on the forward strand.
ATCGTGACGGCGCTCGCGCGGGAAAAAGGCGTCAAGCTGCTCCCGATCGACAGCGAGCATTCGGCGATTTTTCAGTGCCTGAACGGAGAAAATCGCAAGGACTTGGCCTCCATTACGCTGACGGCATCCGGCGGCTCCTTCCGCGACCGGACGCGTGAGGAATTGAAGCACGTGACGGTGGAGGATGCGCTCAAGCATCCGAATTGGTCCATGGGGGCGAAAATTACGATCGATTCGGCGACGATGGTGAACAAAGGGCTGGAAGTGATCGAAGCGCACTGGCTGTTCGACCTGCCCTATGAGCAAATCAACGTGCTGCTGCATCCCGAAAGCATCATCCATTCTTTCGTGGAGTTCCGGGATACGAGCATCATCGCCCAGCTGGGCAATCCGGACATGCGGGTTCCGATCCAATACGCCCTGACGTATCCGGAACGATGGGATTCGCCGGCGCAGCGGCTTTCGCTGGCCGAGGCAGGCAAGCTTCAATTCCGCGAAATGGATTTCGAACGCTTCCCTTGTTTAAGACTGGCCTATGAATGTGGTAAAATGGGTGGTACAGCCACGACCGCATTTAATGCCGCCAACGAGGTGGCGGTTGCGCGGTTTCTGCGCAAAGAGATTTCATTTTTGCAAATTGAGGATATCATCGAAAGAGTGCTCGAACGGCATCACAACATTCCAGAACCGGAACTTGCGGAAATTGAAGATTGCGACAAGCGCACCCGGGAGGCCGCAGCCAAGCTTTGACCTTTCGAACGGCGCAAAACACCGCAAACATCCACTCTTCTCCCTTATCTAAAAAATGACTCAAAAGTGATTCTCTTGTGCGGGTCCGGAGAATAATGATAATCTATATAGACTGAATCGAGAGACGAGCCTTATACGGGCGTCAGCCCGCACGGCAAGGCTGAAACAGCCCATAACGGAGAATAATTCATTCTATGGGATCGGCGGCCGCCGATCGTGGATTATGAAGCTTCGGCCTCAGACAATAAAGGGGGATGCGTCGAATTGGAAATGGTGCAGGTAGTTTTTTTGACGGTGCTCATGTTTTTCGTCATCGTAACCGTGCATGAATGGGGACATTATTATTTCGCCAAACGCGCAGGCATACTGGTTCGGGAGTTTGCGATCGGTTTCGGTCCGAAACTGTTTTCTTATAAACGGGGGGAAACCCAATTTACGCTTCGTTTGCTGCCGTTTGGCGGTTATGCCCGCATGGCGGGCGAAGATCCGGAGCTGGTGGAAATCCATCCCGGGCAAACGGTGGCCGTCCGGGTCAAAGACGGCGAAGTAAAAAAGATTTATTTGGACCAGTTGGACAACCGTAAAAACGTCATCCGCGGCGAGGTCGAATTCATCGATTTGACCGACAGCTTGAAAATCCGTCTGGATGTGGACGGCGAAGTTCAGCAGTTCCCGATCCATCCGCAGGCGATGCTGGTCGCCAAGTCCCAGGAGACGCAAATCGCGCCGAGGGACCGGCAGTTCGCCAGCAAGACGGTCGGGCAGCGGGCGATGTCGATTTTTGCCGGCCCGCTGATGAACTTTATCCTGGCTTTTGTCTTGTTCGGAATCCATCTTCAAATGGCCGGCATTCCGGTCGAAAATCCGACGTACATCGTGATCGGGGACGTTTCGAAAGGAATGCCGGCGGATGAAGCCCATTTGAAAAAAGGCGACATCGTCGAAACGATCGACGGCGTCAGCATCGGCACGGATTATGAGAAGATGATCGATATGACGGCCAAGTCCGAAGGCAAGCCGATGAAGTGGACAATCCGCCGCGGCGACGAGGTGTTCAACGTGACGCTGACCCCTCGGTCGATGGAAGGGCAAGAGGGAGGGAAAATCGGCATCTCGCCCGCATTCCCTACGCGCAAGGCCGGCATTGGAGAGACCTTTACCGGGGCAGGTACCGCCATGGTTGATTGGACCAAAATCATTTTCCAGGGTTTCGGCAAGTTGATCAAGCAGTTCAATATGAACGATATCAGCGGACCGGTAGGGACCTTTGAGATTACGGGCCAGATTGCCAAGCAAGGAATTGCCCAGCTCACGCAATGGGCTGCGATATTGAGTTTGTATCTGGGCATTTTCAACCTGCTGCCGATTCCGGCCATGGACGGAAGCCGGCTCGTGTTTCTTGGCGTTGAAGCCGTCCGCGGGAAGCCGATCGATCCGAGCCGGGAAGGCATGGTGCATTTCGTCGGGTTTGCGATGCTGTTCCTGTTAATGATTGTAGTAACTTATAACGACATATTGCGTTTAATCAACGGATAATTGACGATACATTGGGAGGAAGTCCATTTTTATGTCAAACGATAAACAATTTGTGACCGAGATAACGCCGCAGGGGGAAGACTTCTCGCGCTGGTACATCGACGTGATTAAAAAAGCGGATCTTATGGATTATTCGCCTGTGCGCGGATGCATCGTTTTCCGCCCGGACGGCTATGAAATTTGGGAGCATATCCAGCAAGAGATGGACCGCCGTTTCAAAGAAACGGGCCACCGCAACGCCTACTTCCCGCTTTTCATTCCGGAGAGCTTTTTCCAAAAGGAAAAAGAGCATGTCGAAGGATTTAATCCGGAGCTGCCTTGGGTAACCGAGGCGGGCGGCGACAAGCTCGAGGAGCGTCTGGCGATCCGTCCGACCTCCGAAACGATGTTTGGCCACATGTATTCGAAATGGATTCAATCCTATCGCGACCTGCCCGTCCTGATCAACCAGTGGGCCAACGTCGTGAGATGGGAAAAACGGACGCTGCCTTTCCTTCGCACGAGCGAGTTTTTGTGGCAGGAAGGCCATACCGCCCACGAGACGGAAGAGGAAGCGCGCGAAGAAACGATGAAAATGCTTGAAGTTTACCGCAGCTTCGTGGAAGAATATTTGGCGATCCCGGTCATTACCGGCCAAAAAACGCCGTCCGAGAAATTTGCGGGTGCGGTCGACACGTTCTCCATCGAAGCGATGATGAAGGACGGACGTGCCGTGCAGGCGGGAACGTCGCATTACCTCGGAACGAATTTCGCGGTTGCGTTTGACATTCAATATTTGAGCCGCGAAAACAAGCAGGAATACGTGCATACCACTTCTTGGGGGACAAGCACGCGTCTGATCGGTTCGATGATCATGGTGCACGGGGATGACCGCGGGCTTGCGCTGCCGCCGAAAGTGGCGCCGACCCAAGTCATCATGATTCCGATCGGTCCGCCGAAAACGTGGGACGCGGTCGTGGGACGCACGGACGAGCTGTTCGCCGAACTGAAAAAGGCGGGCATCCGCGTTCGCGTCGATGACCGGAACGACCTGCGTCCTGGCTGGAAGTTCAACGAATACGAGATGCGCGGGGTGCCTGTACGTCTCGAAATCGGTCCGCGCGATATGGAAAACGGCGTTTGCGTGCTGGTATCGCGGATTAGCGGCGAGAAAAAGGTCGTTCAGCAGGCCAACCTCGTGGAAGAGGTTCAAGCGATGCTGGACCAGGTGCAGCGGGAAATGTTCGACCGCGCGAAGCAGTTCATGAACGACCATTTCTACTCCGTGGATACGCTGGAAGAAATGAAGGCGAGCATGGAGGAAAAACGCGGGTTTACGCTGGCCGGCTGGTGCGGGTCGGAAGCCTGCGAAAGCAAGGTCAAGGAAGAGACCGGCGCAACAAGCCGCAACATTCCGTTCAACCCTGCCGAGAAAAAGCATACTTGCCTCGTTTGCGGACAACCGGCCAAACATACGGTCGTGTTTGCTAGAGCTTATTAAGAAGCAATCCGTATCCGCCGGGACCAATTTGCAAAATATCAGGAACTTTATTTTGAACTGTTGTATGGGATAGGTTTTGTACCGATTCAACAATAAACCAATGAGGAGCTTCTGCCAGAAGTAGGCCCGGTGTGCTGTGAACCCGGTATATATGACTGGATTCAGAAGCTTTTCATTTTTAGCAGTGGGAGCAAGGGGGAAGAGAGCATTGGACAAGGCTGGCGAGAATAGAAAACGGTTTGAGCTTCTGATGAAGCAGGGCGAAATCCCCCCCGGATTGGTCGACCCGTATTTTTTGGACGGTTACATCGAGCAGGTGGAGACGAGCCGGAGCAATAAAGAGTGGATCATTACGATCGGCAAAGAGACGCTCGTGCCTGCGGAGGTATACCGGAATTTTTGCCTGAAGCTTAGGGAGAAAATGCAGCATATCGCTAAAATCACGTTTATTTTCAAATACGGTTCTGCGGTAGATGCTGGCGAAATCGTCAATACGTACTGGAATTTGTTCTTGGAATGGGTTCACAGGGAAATTCCGTCGGTCAACGGCTGGATGGCCAGAGCGGGACATGAGCTGGACGGGGACTTGCTGCTTGTAAACATGACGGATCCCACCTCGCTCGAGCTTGCGCGCAAAAAGCAGATCGATCAGGCGATCATCCGTTTTTATCAGCAATATTTTGCGCTTCCGCTCAGGGTAAAAGTTCAAGTCGGGGAAATCAACCGGGAAGCCTACGAAGAATTCGAACAGAAAAAACGCGCGGAAGAGCTTGAAGTGATCCAGCAGATGATGACGAGCATGGAAGCCGAAGCGCGCGAGGCCGAGGATGACGGGGAAGAGGTACGGCTGCAGGTCGGTTACGACATCAAGGAGCAGCCGGTGCCGATCCAGGAGATTCAGGACGAGGAGAAAAAGATTACGGTTCAGGGAACCATCTTTGGCCTGGACAGCAAGGAGCTCCGCAACGGCAGCACGCTGTTTATGTTCAACCTGACGGACTTCACCGATTCGCTGCAGATGAAAATGTTTGCGAAGACGAAAGAGGATTTGAAGATTTTAGGCTTGCTGGCCAACGGCAAATGGGTGAGAGCGCGCGGACGGGTGGAGTACGACCGGTTCATGCAGGTTCCCGAGCTGGTGATGATTCCATCCGATTTGGTCGAGGTTCAATCCCCTCCCGCCCGAAAGGATGCCGCTCCCGAGAAACGCGTGGAGTTTCACCTGCATTCGACCATGAGCACGATGGATGCGGTGACGCCCGTCGACCAATATATCAAAACGGCGGCCAAATGGGGCCATAAGGCGATCGCGATTACCGACCATGGCGGCGTGCAGAGCTTTCCGGACGCGGCCAAGGCGGCGAAGAAAAACGGCATTAAAATGATCTATGGCGTGGAGGCCAACGTGGTCAACGACTCGGTTCCGGTCGTCATGCAGCCGCAACCGATCGAGCTGAAATCGGCGACATACGTCGTATTCGATATCGAGACCACCGGCCTGTCGATCACGAACAGCAAAATTACCGAGCTTGCCGCGGTCAAAATGCACGAGGGCAAAGAGATCGGACGGTACGCAACGTTCGTCAACCCGCACGAAAAAATCCCTTACCATATTCAGCAGCTCACGAACATTACGGATGAAATGGTGAAAGATGCGCCGGACCTGGAGCCCGTTCTGAAGGAATTCGTCGAATTTATCGGCGACGGCGTGCTCGTGGCCCACAACGCAAGATTCGACGTGGGTTTCATCCAGGCTTCCTTGAAACAATACGGCATGCCGCAGCTGGACAACCCGGCACTCGATACGCTTGAGCTAGCCCGCTTGCTGCATCCGGGGATGAAAAACCACCGGCTGAACACGCTGGCGGATAAATACAAGGTGCTGCTTGAAAGCCATCACCGGGCGATCGACGATACGGTGGCGCTGGCCGGCATTTTGAACGGATTGTTGGCCGATGCGGAAAAAATCAAGGGACTGACGATGCTCGACCGGCTGAACGATTACGTCGGCAAGGATCTGTCCAATACCCGTCCGTTCCACTGCGGCATTTATGCGCTGAACCCGATAGGCAAAAAAAATCTGTTCAAGCTGATTTCGTTGTCGCATACCGAATATTTCATGCGGGTTCCATGCATACCGAGATCCAAGCTTGTCGAGCTGCGGGAAGGGCTGCTTGTCATCTCCGGCTGCGAAAAAGGCGAATTTTTCGAGACGGTGCTGAACAAGACGGTCGAAGAAGCGATGGAAGTGGCGGAATTTTACGACGTGCTGGAAATTCAGCCGCTGACGATGTACATGCACCTGGTCGACAAAGGGCTGGTCGGAAGCCCGGCCGAGCTGAAGGCGGCGATCAAGACGATTTGCGATATCGGCGAAAAACTGAACAAACCGGTTATCGCCACAGGCAACGTCCATTATCTCGATCCGCGCGACAAGCTGTTCCGCGACATTACGATCCACGGCATCACCGGTTTCAGCCCGCTGAAGGATATCCGCAAGCCGGACGCGCATCTGCGCACGACGGACGAAATGCTGGAAGAATTCGAATTTTTGGGCAAGGACAAGGCCTTTGAGGTTGTCGTGAAAAACACCAACGAATTGGCGGACCGTTTCGAAGAGCTCGAACTGTTTCCGGATAAACTCTTTACGCCGATCATCGAAGGCGCGGACGAGGAGATCCGGAACACCTGCTATGAAACGGCAAGGTCGATTTATGGGGAAGACCTGCCGGAAGTCGTCGTCGCCCGGCTGGAGAAAGAGCTGGAGCCGATCATTAAATACGGCTTTTCCGCCAACTACCTGATCTCCGAAAGGCTCGTTAAAAAATCCAATCGGGACGGTTATCTTGTCGGCTCCCGGGGTTCCGTCGGTTCTTCCGTCGTCGCCACGTTCCTGGGCATTTCGGAGGTTAACCCGCTCCCTGCGCATTACATTTGCCGGAACGAAGCCTGCAAATACAGCGAGTGGTTCCTCGACGGCAGCGTGCCGAGCGGATTCGACCTTCCGGACAAGGAATGCCCGAAATGCGGCCAGATGCTGAAGGGCGAAGGGCAGGACATTCCGTTCGAAACCTTCCTTGGCTTCAAAGGCGACAAGGTTCCCGATATCGACTTGAACTTTTCCGGCGAATACCAGCCGCATGCGCATAACTACACGAAGGAAATTTTCGGGGAAAAATGCGTGTTCCGGGCGGGAACGATCGGTACCGTCGCGGAGAAAACGGCGTTCGGCTACGCGAAAAAATACGAGGAAGACCATCATAAAAGCTGGCGCGGCGCCGAGCTGAGCCGCCTTGCGGCCGGCTGTACCGGCGTTAAACGCAGCACCGGCCAGCATCCCGGCGGGATCGTCGTCGTGCCGGATTACATGGAAGTGGAAGACATCACTCCGGTCCAATATCCGGCGGACGACACAAGCGCGGAATGGAAGACGACCCATTTCGATTACCACGCCTTTGACGCGAACTTGCTGAAGCTCGATATTCTGGGGCACGATGATCCGACGATGATGCGGATGCTGCAGGATTTGACGGGGGTCGATCCGACCACCATTCCGATGAACGATCCGAAGGTTATGAGCATGTTCAACTCGACCGAGGCGCTTGGCGTCACGCCCGAGCAAATCCGGACTCCGGTCGCCACGTACGGCGTGCCGGAAATGGGAACGAAGTTCGTCCGCCAGATGCTGATCGAATCGAAGCCTTCGTCCTTTGCGGACTTGCTGCAAATTTCTGGCCTGTCCCACGGAACGGGAGTTTGGCTCGGAAACGCCCAGGAACTGATCAAAAACGGCACCTGCAACATCAAAACGGTGATCGGTTGCCGTGACGATATCATGCTCTACTTGATTTATAAAGCCGGCATGGATGCCAGCCTCGCTTTTAAAATTACGGAAAGCGTCCGTAAAGGCAAGGGGCTGACGCCGGAATGGATCGAGGAAATGAAACGATGCAAAGTGCCGCAGTGGTACATCGATTCATGCCTGAAAATCCAGTACATGTTCCCGAAAGCGCACGCCGCGGCATATGTTATTTCAGCGGTGAGAACGGCATATTTCAAGCTCTACTATCCGATCGAATATTACGCGACCTACTTCTCGGTCCGTGCCGAAGATTTCGACATCGAGCTTTGCTGCCAAGGCTACGACGCGATTTACCGCCAGATCGAGGAAATCGAGCAGAAAGGCTTCCAGGCCACCACGAAAGAAAAAAGCATGCTTCCGGTGCTTGAAATGGCGCTTGAGATGACCGCACGCGGCTTCACCTTCAAGAGCCTGGATTTGTACCGTTCGGAAGCGACGCGCTTCATCGTGGACGGTGAATCCCTGATCCCGCCGTTTTCGGCCATGCAGGGCATCGGCGAAAACGCGGCGCGCAACATCGCGGCCGCGCGCGAACAAGGCGAGTTCCTGTCGATCGAAGACTTCCAGCAAAAGTCGAAAGCAAGTAAGTCGATCATCGAGCTGCTGACGCAAATGGGCTGCTTCCGCGGCCTGCCGGAAAGCAACCAGCTCTCGTTGTTTTAATACTACGGACGGATCGATATCCATTTATATCCCCTCTTGACAATGGGGCGATGCCGTGCAGCCCTTGCTGCGACTGGCGGCAGTCAAGGAGTGATACTTGTCAGTGCTGCCAGACTATGTTATAATTTTTTTGGCAATCATGGAGATAAAACCGTTGTTTAAAGAGTGGGGCGACCCACTCTTTACTCTTTGGTATATAGGATATTGAAAGTCTTGGAGGTAATAATCTTTGAGCACACCGAAGATCAAAGGAATTGTAGAGGAAATGGTCCAGCCTTATCTGGATGAGCATAACTTTGAGCTTGTCGACGTCGAATACGTCAAAGAAGGCAGCAACTACTTTCTGCGCGTCTATGTCGACAAGGAAGGCGGCATTGACATCGATGATTGCGGCATGATCAGCGAATATCTGAGCCAGAAGCTGGATGAGAACGATCCGATTCCCACCGCATATTTTCTGGAGGTATCCTCCCCTGGCGCCGAGCGTCCGCTGAAGAAAAGCGAAGACGTGGCCAAAGCCGTCGGCAAAGATGTGTTTGTGACCGTGTACGAGGCGGTTGACGGCCAGAAAGAATTCGAAGGCCGGCTTCTTTCGTTCGAGAACGACGAACTTGTCATCTCCGTAGGAAAGAAGCAGCACACCATCCCGTACGCTAAAGTTGCCAGTGCCAGACTGGCCATTATTTTTTAAAAATTCAGGGATTTGTTAGGACGAAGCGCCGATTGCAATTCCCGGATTTTACGTCGCGAAACGCAAGCTTCACCTGTCAAAGACGGCGAAGGCGTTTACGCTTGGGTGCATGTAATGAAAGGGGGAACTGATTTCCAATGAGTATGGATTTTATTGAAGCGATGAATGAACTGGAAAGAGAAAAGGGAATCAGCAAGGATATTCTGTTTGAAGCGATTGAAGCCGCGCTGATCTCCAGCTACAAACGCAACTTTAACACGGCGCAGAACGTGCGCGTCGACATGAACCGCAACTCGGGCGTCATCAAGGTGTATGCCCGCAAGCTGGTTGTGGAAGAGGTGCTTGATCCTCGCACCGAAATTTCCCTGCCCGCGGCAAGGGAGATCAACCCGCATTTCCAAATCGACGATATCGCCGAAATCGAGGTTACGCCTCGCGACTTCGGCCGCATCGCCGCCCAGACGGCGAAGCAGGTCGTCACCCAGCGCATCCGCGAAGCGGAGCGCGGCTTGATCTACAACGCGTTTGTGGATAAGGAAGAGGATATCGTGACCGGCACGGTGCAGCGCCAGGATCTGCGCAACTTTTACGTGGATCTCGGTAAAATCGAAGCCGTGCTTCCGCTCAGCGAGCTGATGCCGAATGAAAAATTCAAGCACGGCGACCGGATCAAGGCTTATATCACCAAGGTTGAAAACACGACGAAGGGACCGCAAATCATGTTGTCCCGCACGCATCCGGGTCTCCTCAAGCGGTTGTTCGAGCTTGAAGTGCCCGAGATTTTCGACGGCGTGGTCGAAATCCGTTCCGTAGCCCGGGAAGCGGGCTTCCGTTCCAAAATCGCGGTTTACTCCCGCAATCCGGAAGTGGATCCGGTCGGATCCTGCGTCGGGCCGAAAGGCCTCCGCGTGCAGACCATTGTCAATGAGCTGCGCGGAGAAAAAATCGACATCGTTCGCTATTCGGAACAGGTGGAGGAATACGTCGCCAACGCCCTCAGCCCGTCGAAAGTGCTGGAAGTGATCGTGTTCGAAGAGGAGAAAATGGCCCGCGTCATCGTGCCTGACTACCAGCTTTCCCTCGCAATCGGGATCAAGGGCCAAAACGCCCGGCTGGCAGCGAAGCTGACCGGCTGGAAAATCGACATCAAGAGCGAAAGTCAGGCGGAACAGGAATTCGGCAGACCGAAAACATCCTCGGTCGAAATGCATCAGGATTCCGTCTCCGTCGATTGACAGCAGGATTCGGACATCCTGAACCTTAACAAGGACGGGAGGGCTGCGCCATGATCAAGCAAAAAAAAGTGCCGCTGCGCAAATGTGTGGCGTGCCAGGAAATGATGCCGAAAAAAGAACTGATCCGCATCGTGAAGACGCCCGAAGACGAGGTGCTCATCGATCTGACCGGCAAGAAGTCGGGGCGAGGAGCTTACCTTTGCGGGAAAGTCTCCTGTTTTAAGCTCGCGCAAAAAAACAAGTCGCTGGACCGTGCCCTGAAACATCACGTCAAGCCGGAAATTTACGAGCAGCTTGCCGAGGACTTCATATCGGTGGAGGATGAATTTTTGGCGGTAAAGGAAAGCGCGGCCGATGAATAAATTTTTCTCCCGCCTCGGTCTTGCCATGCGCGCGGGAAAGCTGCTGACCGGCGACGAGATTGTGCTGAAATCGATACGGTCTTCGGAAGCCAAGCTAGTCATCCTTGCGGGAGACGCCTCAGCAAATACACAGAAAAAGTTCCGCGACAAATGCGGAACGTACAACATCCCTCTGGTGATCGGATTTGACCGCGAAAGTTTGGGCGCAAGCATCGGTAAACCCGAAAGAGTTGTGCTCGCAATTACGGATCAAGGATTCGCAGAAATGATCTCCAAAAGCTTGGAGATAATGTCGGAGGTGGAGTATATTGAGTAAACAAGACAGTAAAGATAAACTGCGTGTATACGAATATGCCAAATCATTAAATATGAGCAGCAAAGAAATTATTACCATCTTGAAACGGCTGAATATTCCCGTCAACAATCATATGAGCGTGATGGAGAATGATTCGGTCGCAAAAGTGGAACAATTTTTTCGAGATATCAAATCGAATGCCGCTGCGAAAAGAGAAAGCGGGGAAACTCTTACGACAGCTAATACTTCTTCCATAAAAAATGACAACAACCGGACAGATCGAAACCAGGGCAGCCGGCCGGCAGGCCAAAGCCAATCCCAAAAACAACAGGAAAAGCAGGTAAGTATGAATAATAAATCGAATCAAAACACAGCAAACGGTTCCCAGCGAACCCAGGGCGGGCAGGATTCCCGCAGAGGCCACTCGAACCAGGGAGGCCAAAATAACGGTGCAGGCAACCGCAGCCAGGGCGCAGGCGCAGGCAACCGCAATCAAGGATCTTCCCAAGGAAATCGGCCTCAAGGTTCGAATCAGGGAGGCGCAAACCGCGGTCCCGGCGGACAGCAATCCGGTGGGCAGCGGTCGAACAACAGCCGTCCACAGCAATCCGGAGGCCGTCCGCAGCAGTCCGGATCCCGTCCTTCCCAAGAAGGCGGTTCGAGCGATAACTTCTCCAGACCAAACGATAACCGCGGTGGCAATCGCAATCAAGGCAATAACCAAAACCGTGGCAAAAACGGAAATTCCAGACGGTTTGAAGACGGGAACAACAAATCCGGTTCGTTCAACCGGAATAATCGTGGAGGCAAGAACAACAAAGGCAGACAGCAGTACAACCAGCCGCCGCGCGAGAAAATCGATAACACGCCGAAGAAAATCATCGTGCGCGGTAATATGACGGTTGGCGAAACAGCCAAATTGCTTCATAAAGACGCTTCCGAGGTTATCAAAAAGCTGATCCTGATGGGCGTTATGGCTACGATTAACCAGGAGCTTGATATCGATACCATTCTTCTTCTTGCCGGAGAGTTCGGCGTTGAGGTCGAAGTGAAGATTGTTGTTGAGGACGACCGCTTCGAGACCCTTGAGGAGAACGATGATCCAGCGGATCTGAAAGCCCGTCCGCCGGTCGTTACCATCATGGGGCACGTTGACCATGGTAAAACGACCTTGCTCGACGCCATCCGTTCTACGAACGTTACCGGCGGCGAAGCAGGCGGCATCACGCAGCATATCGGCGCTTACCAAGTCGAAATCAACAACAAAAAAATTACGTTCCTGGATACGCCGGGCCATGAAGCCTTCACGGCGATGCGTGCACGCGGAGCGCAAATCACGGATATTACGATTATCGTCGTAGCGGCCGATGACGGCGTCATGCCGCAAACCGTGGAAGCCATCAACCACGCCAAAGCGGCCGAGCTGCCGATCATCGTGGCCGTAAACAAAATCGACAAGCCGTCGGCAAATCCGGACAAAGTAAAACAAGAACTGACCGAATACGGTCTTGTGCCGGAAGAGTGGGGCGGAGACACCATTTTCGTCAATGTTTCGGCGAAGCAAAAAATGGGTCTCGAAGAACTTCTTGAGATGATCCTGCTTGTTGCCGAAGTGAACGAATATAAAGCGAACCCGGACAAACGCGCGCGCGGCGCCGTCATCGAGGCGGAGCTGGACAAAGGCCGCGGCCCGGTGGCACGCGTACTGGTGCAGCATGGTACGCTGAAAATCGGGGACGCCTTCGTTGCGGGCAACTGTTTCGGACGCGTTCGCGCCATGGTGAACGACAAAGGCCGCCGTCTGAAGGAAGCCGGTCCATCCACGCCGGTTGAAATTACCGGTCTGACGGAAGTGCCGCAAGCCGGCGATCCGTTCATGGTTTTCGAAGACGAGCGCAAAGCCCGCTCCATCGCCGAAAAACGCGCGATCACCCAGCGCCAATCCGATCTTGGCAGCAACGTGCGCGTAACTCTCGACGACTTGTTCCAGCATATTAAAGACGGCGAGATCAAAGACCTGAACGTGATCATCAAAGGCGACGTGCAAGGTTCGGTCGAAGCTTTGAAAGGTTCTTTGGCCAAAATCGAAGTGGAAGGCGTACGTGTGAAAATCATCCACAGCGGTGTCGGTGCTATCACGGAATCCGACATCATTTTGGCTGCCGCATCGAACGCGATCGTCATCGGCTTTAACGTTCGTCCGGATCCGCAAGCCGGCGCGACGGCAGAACAAGAGAAAGTCGATATCCGTCTGCACCGCGTCATTTACAATGTCATCGAAGAAATCGAGCAGGCGATGAAAGGTATGCTGGATCCAGAATATAAAGAAGTGGTCATCGGCCATGCCGAAGTCCGCAACCTGTTTAAAATCAGCAAAGTGGGCACCATTGCCGGCTGCATGGTTACTCAGGGCAAAATCACGCGCAACGCTGAAGTCCGTTTGATTCGCGGCGGCATTGTTGTTCACGAAGGAAAAATCGATACACTCAAGCGCTTCAAGGATGATGCTAAAGAAGTTGCCCAAGGTTATGAATGCGGCATTACCATAGAAGGATATAATGACCTTAAGGAAGGCGACGTCATCGAGGCGTTCATCATGGAGGCTGTCGAGCGCAAGTAACTAAAGAGGTGAACATGCATGGCCAAAATACGTGTTGGGCGGGTCGGCGAACAGATTAAAAAAGAACTGAGCCAGCTCATCCAAAGTGAATTAAAAGACCCGCGCATCGGTTTCCTGACCGTAACCGGCGTGGATGTAACTAACGATTTATCCCAAGCGAAGGTTTACCTCAGCGTGCTGGGAGACGAAGAGCAGAAAGAGAACTCGCTGAAAGCTCTGGAGAAAGCCAACGGTTTTCTCCGCTCCGAGCTTGGCAAGCGGATTCGCCTTCGTCACATACCCGAGCTGATTTTCAAGTTCGATGAATCCATTGCTTACGGCAGCAAAATCGAAAAGCTTCTGGGCGAAATCAGCAAAAACGATTCGAACTAATTTACAGTTTAAAGGAGAAGGCGATGCAGACCTATGAACAGTCGCTTGAGCAGGCCAAGCAGTTTCTGCTGAAGCATGATGATTATTTAGTAGTGTCGCATATTCAGCCAGATGGAGATGCAGTCAGTTCCACCGTAGCCGTGGGCTGGCTTCTCTCATGTCTGGGCAAAAAATTCACTCTGATCAATGAGGGGCCGATCCCGGAAAGGATGCGTTTTCTGCTCATGGCGGACCGGATCGTGAACATGGAACAGCAGCCTCTTGACCGCATGTTCGGACATGTCATCTGCGTGGATTGCGCCGATTTTGCCCGGGTCGGACAAACCGCCCGGTATTTTGCCGAAGATGCGATGATTCTGAATATCGATCATCATCCAACCAACAACGGCTACGGCAGCGTCGCCCTGATCAAGCCGGATGCCGCCGCCACGGCTGAAATTTTGCATGACTTGATCGACGCTTGCGGGCTCGAGTGGACGACGGATATCGCGACAGCGATCTATACCGGGCTTTTGACGGATACCGGGGGGTTCCGCTATTCGAACACGTCGCCGAAGGTGATGAGCATTGCTTCGGAGCTTCTTGGATACGGCGTAAACGGGCCCGAATTATGTGAGACTCTGCTGGAATCGATGTCGTTGCCGCAAATGAAAGTGCTCGTAAAGGCGCTCAGCACGATGGAGATGACGCCTGACGGCAAAATTTGCTGGGTTTACGTCACCCCGGAACATATGCAGGAAGCGGGAGCTTCGAACGAAGATCTGGAAGGGATCGTGAATTATCCCCGGAACATTCAAGGCGTCGAGGTCGGCGTTTTATTTAAAGTCATCCATGATCATGCCGTGAAGGTCAGTCTTCGTTCGGCGGGCAACGTCGACGTTGCAGCGCTGGCCCAAAGCTTTGGAGGCGGAGGGCATGTCCGGGCCGCGGGCTGTAGACTCGAAGCCAACCTCGAAAGCTCCATCGAGCAGGTAGTAGAGCGGGTGAAGTCGCTGTTATGAGTCTGGAAGGAATTTTGGCCGTTCATAAGCCGGCAGGGATGACCTCGCATGATGTCGTGGCGAAAACGCGCCGCATTTTAAAGATGAAGCGGATCGGGCACACCGGCACGCTGGATCCTGAAGTGACGGGCGTGCTTCCGCTTTGCCTGGGCAGGGCGACGCGGGTCGTCGAATATATGCAGGAACTGCCGAAAGAATACGAAGCGACGCTGAGGCTTGGGATGGCAACCGACACCGAAGATTTGACAGGCAACGTGACCGCACAGGTCGACCGGGTGAACGTTACCCCGGAGGAAGCGGAAAAGGCGCTGAAGACATTCCTGGGCACCATTTCCCAGGTTCCGCCGATGTACTCGGCGGTAAAAGTCGACGGAAAACGGCTTTATGAGCTGGCGCGCGAAGGCAAAACCGTCGAGCGCAAGAGCCGCGAAGTGACCATTTACGAAATTGAGATGAAAGGCCATGAATGGCATGGGCCGTTTCTCGATATTTCCTTCAGGGCGCTTTGCTCCAAAGGCACCTACATCCGTACGCTTTGCGTCGACATCGGCAAGGCGCTTGGCTTGCCGGCGACGATGGTCCAATTGAAGCGAACGATGTCCGCGGGGATTTCCGACTCGGAATGCCTGACGCTTGCGGAAATCGAACGTTTGATGGACGAAGGCAGGCTGCAGGAGCATCTGATCAAGGTTGACCATGCCATCAGGCATTTGCCAGCGCATACCGTATCGGACGAAAAAGCCGCGGCCGCGCTGCAGGGACAGAGGCTCTCCGGAAGGGCGGTAACGCCGGAGGTGCGCTCCCCTGGCTGCATCCGCCTGTATGACGGCGCAGGCGCGTTTCTCGGGATCTTTGAAAAACAGGAAGAGTCTGGGGCCATTTCGCCGGTAAAAGTATTTTTGCCGGGGACATAAGCGGCCGCGAACGGATATTTCAATCGAAATGCAGGTGAGAACGCTGTGAAGACTGTACATTTAACCTATCCTTTGTCCGCCGGCATCATCAGGGAAAACGCGGGTCCGCAAATCGCCGCGATCGGACAATTCGACGGCGTGCATCAGGGGCATGCAAGCGTGATCGGTTCCGCCGTCCGGCTAGCCGGGGAGCAGGGCGTTCCGAGCGCAGTCATGACCTTTCACCCTCATCCGAAGGACGTCATGAAAAAAGGCAACTACGAAGGAAACTTAACGCCGCTATTGGAAAAGCAGGAGCTTTTGGCCGAGCTGGGCGTGGATATTTTGTATGTGGTGGAGTTCAGCGAGGCTTTTTCCAAGCTGAGCCCGCAGGCTTTCGTCGAAGGCATGCTGCTGCAGCTTGGCGTACGGACCGCGATCGTCGGTTTCGACTTCCGCTTTGGCCATAAGGGGGCTGGGGATGCAAACATGCTCCGCCAGCTGGGAGGCGGAAACATGAACGTCGAAATCATCCCGCCTTTCGAGCGGGAAGGCGAAAAAGTGAGCAGCTCTTCGATCCGCAAAGCGCTGCAGAGCGGGGAACTGGATGAAGCGAACCGGCTGCTCGGCAGGCCGTACCGGCTGCGGGGGGTGGTGGTCGACGGCGACAAGCGGGGAAAATCGATCGGATTTCCGACGGCTAACCTGCGCTTGCTCGACCGTTACGTCGTGCCCGCCAAAGGCGTGTACGCGGTCCACTCGTTTATTGAAGGCGAGTGGGTGCCCGGCGTGATGAATTTGGGAGTCAAGCCGACCTTCCAGGAGAACGTCGCCGCTCCAAGCTTTGAGGTTCATCTCCTGGATTTTGACCGGGACATCTATGGCAAACAGATGACCGTGGATCTGATATCCTACATCCGGGCGGAACGGAAATTCCCTTCCATCCAGGAGCTGATCACTCAAATTCAGGCCGATACCGAAACGGCGGAAAAGATTTTGAGCCCGTCCCCATAATCGGACTTGGCGAACATTTACTTTTGCTGCCCAAGTATGCTATACTGATAAGCGTCGCTGGAAACAGCGGCGGTAACCTTGGCTTGGTTACACGATCTCACCGACGGTAACGAGGCTAATGGCGATTATCTACTTAAGGAGGTGAACAGGATGGCATTGACTCAAGAACGCAAACAACAACTGATCGAAGAGCACAAAACTCATGAATCCGACACAGGATCCCCAGAGGTGCAAATTGCTATCCTTACGGAGAACATTACGAACCTGACTGATCACTTGCGTACGCACAAGAAAGACCATCATTCCCGCCGCGGATTGCTGAAAATGGTCGGTCAACGCCGTAAGCTGTTGGCATACTTGAAAAACAAAGATGTTAACCGCTACAGCGCTCTGATTGAAAAACTCGGATTGCGCCGTTAATATCCGTATGGTCTACTTAAAGCAGCCTGGTTGTTCGCCGTTTGTCCTTTTCGGAGTGACAGCGGAGCAACCGGGTTGCTTTTTATGCAGGCCTTATATGAATTGACCCAAAGCTGGGAATAATGTGTATTAAAAGGAGGGATTTCATGGAAAGTCGTGTCGAAATGCAGTTGGGCGGAAGACCCCTGATCCTTGAAACCGGACGACTCGCCAAACAGGCCAACGCCGCAGTAATGGTCCGTTATGGGGAAACCGCCGTACTTTGTACTGTGACTGCTTCCAGTGAACCTAAAGATTTGGATTTTTTTCCGCTGACCGTCAACTATGAAGAAAGATTGTATGCGGTCGGCAAAATTCCGGGAGGCTTCATTAAACGCGAAGGACGTCCAAGCGAAAAAGCGATTCTCGCCAGCCGCCTGACGGACCGTCCGATCCGCCCGCTTTTCCCTGAAGGATTCCGCAATGATGTACAAGTCCTTAATCTTGTCATGAGCGTGGATCAAGACTGTTCTCCGGAAATCGCCGCGATGATCGGAACCTCGGCTTCGCTGAGCATTTCCGACGTGCCGTTTAACGGACCGATCGGCGGAGTCGTCGTCGGACGCGTAGACGGACAGTTTATCATCAACCCTACGATCGCGCAGCAGGAAATCAGCGACATTTACGTTGTCGTGTCGGGCACGAAGGACGCCATCATGATGGTGGAGGCCGAAGCCAACGAAGTGCCTGAAGAAATCATGCTTGAAGCGATCATGTACGGTCACGAAGAGATCAAAAAAATCGTCGCAGTCATCGAGGAGCTTGTAGCCAAAGCCGGCAAGCCGAAAATGGAAGTCAAGCTGCATGCGGTGGACGAGGAAGTCAACAAGCAGGTGCGCGAGTATGCCGCAGCCCGATTGGTCGAAGCGGTGCGCATTGCCGAAAAGCATGCCCGCCAAGATGCGATTGACGCCATTAACGACGAAACGGTAGCTCACTTTGAACAGCAATACATAGAGACGCCAGAGCTCTTGAGCGACGTCAAAGAAGTGCTGCATGATATCGTTAAGGAAGAAGTCAGACGTTTGATTACGCATGATAAGGTTCGCCCTGACGGCCGCAAGCTGGATGAAATCCGTCCGATCGAATGCGATACCGGCATTTTGCCGCGCACGCACGGAACGGGCCTGTTTACCCGGGGCCAAACGCAGGCGCTCAGCGTATGTACGCTTGGAGCACTCGGCGACGTGCAAATTTTGGACGGCATCGACCTGCAGGAATCGAAACGCTTCATGCACCATTACAACTTCCCGCCGTTCAGCGTAGGCGAAGCACGTCCGCTCCGCGCTCCTGGACGCCGCGAAATCGGCCATGGCGCCTTGGGCGAAAGAGCGTTGTCGAAGGTTATTCCTTCGGAAACGGAATTCCCGTACACGATCCGTCTCGTTTCGGAGGTGCTGGAATCCAACGGTTCCACGTCCCAGGCGAGCATTTGCGCAAGTACCCTGGCCATGATGGACGCAGGCGTGCCTATTAAGGCTCCGGTTGCAGGGGTAGCCATGGGTCTGATCAAAGACGGGGAGCATGTCTCCATTTTGACCGATATTCAAGGGATGGAAGACCATCTCGGCGATATGGACTTCAAAGTGGCCGGCACCTCGGAAGGCGTAACCGCCATTCAGATGGACATCAAAATCGACGGCATCGACCGCCAGATTTTGCAGGACGCATTAAAACAGGCGAGAGAAGGACGGATGTTCATCCTAAGCAAGATGATGGAAGCCATCCAAAAGCCGCGGGAAACGTTGTCTCCTTATGCGCCTAAAATTATCGTCATGAACATCAATCCGGACAAAATCCGTGATGTCATCGGCGCAGGCGGCAAAATCATCAACAAAATCATCGAGGAAACCGGCGTAAAAATCGACATCGAGCAGGATGGACGTGTATATATCGCTTCCTCGAACGACGAAATGAACCAAAAAGCCCGCTCCATTATCGAAGGCATCGTCCGCGAGGTGCAGGTCGGCGAAATTTACGTCGGCACCGTCAAACGGATCGAGAAATTCGGGGCATTCGTGGAAATTTTGCCGAACAAGGAAGGGCTTGTCCATATTTCCCAGCTGTCCACCGAACGGGTAGCGAAGGTTGAAGACGTCGTGGCCATCGGCGATTCCATTACCGTAAAAGTAACGGAGATCGACCAGCAGGGCCGGATTAACCTGTCCCGCAAGGCGGTTTTGACGGCGGAAGCCAAAACGCAAAAAGCTTAATACAATCGAAAAGACCTTGAAAAGGTCTTGCGAAAGAGGCAGAACGTAACCACTTCTGGCTCTTTTTTTTCAATTTGCCTTCCCTTTACCTCCATTCATATTCCTGTGGACTTGCTCATAAAATGGGACAAAGCGGGTAAGGGAGATGAGCGGAGCTATGAATGGAAGAAGAGGCGCGGTATTGATGGCCTGTTTTGCGATCGTCGTGGGGATTGCCCAGACCGGAGCCGTCGGCGAATACATCCGGGAAACCAGGCATCAGGCGGCGGAGGCCAGGACGGCAGAGGCCAGGACAGACGATCCGGCGCAGGATCCCCTTTACAAACAGCTCGTGGAAAAACGGGAGCAGACGAGGATTCAGCCGGTCGACGCGGTCGTGGACCGTGTATGGAAGGCGATTCCAGGGTATAATGGATTGGAAATAGATGTGGACGCAACCTATAAGCAAGCCAAAGCGGCCGGTTCGTCCGCGCCGATTACATACGTGTACCGCCAAATCCCTCCGAAGGTCAGCCTGGACGACCTGGGCGCGCAGCCGATCTACCGGGGAAACCCGAACAAGCCGATGGTGGGGCTGATGATCAACGTGGCTTGGGGCAACGAATTCATCGTGCCGATGCTGGATATTTTGGATGAGGAGAAGGTAAAGGCTACCTTCTTTTTTGATGGAAGCTGGCTGAAAAAAAATCCCGAGCTCGCAAAGGAAATCCAAAAACGGGGCCATGAGCTGGAAAACCATGCTTACACCCATCCCAACATGAGCCAGCTCAGCGAATACCGGGCCACGATGGAGATCAGCAAAACGCAAAAGCTGCTAAAAGAAAGCCTTGGCGTCGACAACAAATGGTTTGCGCCGCCGTCAGGGGATTTTAACCAGCAAACGGTCCGGATTGCCGCCAGCCTCGGCCTGAAAACGGTGCTGTGGACGGTCGATACGGTAGACTGGATGAACCCTTCCCCCGAATCGGTCGTGAACAAAATATCGAGGAAAGTGGAGGCGGGCTCCCTCATTTTGATGCATCCGACGTCCTCGTCGTCCCAATCGCTCCGGGGCATGATCCGGGTGATCAAAAACAAAGGGCTGATGCCGGGAACGGTGAGCCAGACGCTTTCGCCCGAACGCGTTCTTCCGCGAAGCGGTTGAGCGGGACTCCGTTTTTTGGTAGGATAGGGGATGCGTTAAAGGCAGTGATTGATATTATTTTAGGAGGGCCTAGCCTTGTGAAAAAAATAAAGCTTACGAACGGCCTTAGGGTGGTCATGGAGAAAATTCCGACTTGCCGGTCGGTTTCTTTTGGGATCTGGGTGAAAACGGGCTCGCGTCATGAAACACCCGATAATAACGGCGTTTCGCATTTTATCGAGCATATGCTGTTTAAAGGCACCGAGCGTTTCGACGCCAAAGACATCGCCGAACAATTCGACGCCATCGGCGGCAACGTCAACGCGTTTACGTCGAAGGAGTATACCTGTTATTACGCCAAGGTGCTGGATGAGCATCTGCCGATCGCCGTGGACGTGTTGTCGGATATGTTTTTCCGGTCCGTTCTGGATGAAGGGGAACTCGCCAAAGAGAAAAACGTCATCCTCGAGGAAATCGCCATGTACGAAGATACGCCGGACGATCTCGTGCATGATTTGATGGCGAAAGCCGTATACGGGGGACACCCGCTCGCTTATCCGATTTTGGGCACGAAGCAGCAGCTGGACCCGATGGGGCCGGCGGAGCTCCGGGCTTACATGAAGGAGCATTACACCGTCGAAAATACGGTGATCAGCGTGGCCGGCAACATCGATGACGGCGTCGTGGAGCTGCTGGAGCGCCATTTCGGCCATTTCGGCAACCACCGCGACGTGAAGGACATTGCCGCGCCGGGGTTCCACAGCGATATTTTGTTCCATAAAAAGAAAACGGAGCAAAACCATATTTGCTTGTCCCTGCCGGGCTGCTCCATTCATGATCCGGTGCAGTACGCCATGATTTTGTTGAACAACACGATCGGCGGCGGGATGAGTTCGAGACTGTTCCAGGAAATCCGCGAAAAGCGGGGCCTGGCTTATTCCGTTTATTCGTACCACAGCTCCAACGAGGACAGCGGATTGTTCACGGTTTATGCAGGCACCGCGCCCAAACAGACCAAGGACGTGCTCGACCTGACCAAAGAGGTGCTTGCGGACATCGCCCGTAACGGCATCACGGAAGACGAGCTCCGCAAAGGGAAGGAACAGCTGAAGGGAAGTTTGATCTTGAGCCTTGAGGGCACGGGCAGCCGGATGAACCGGCTCGGGAAAAACGAGCTGATGCTCGGAAAACACTATTCCTTGGACGAAATGATTGATAAAATAGAGCATGTCGGCATGAAGGACATCGACGACGTTTTGGACAGAATGTTCGGCGAACCTTTTGCGCTGGCGATGGTCGGAGCATCGGACAAAGCAATTGCTGGATTAAGAAGGGATGATTTCGTTGCATTACGTTCAAATTCATAAGCTTCCGGGTCATGACGACGTGAAACTTCCGGAAAAAATGTCCGCGGGCGCATCGGGTTACGACCTGTACGCCGCCGTCGAGGAGCCCGTCGTGCTTCAACCGGGGGAACGCAAGCTGATTCCGACGGGGTTCGCCCTGGCGATGCCGGAAGGCCTTGAAGCGCAGGTTCGTCCGCGCAGCGGGCTTGCTTTGAAGCATGGCATTACATGCCTCAATACGCCGGGAACGATCGACGCGGATTACCGCGGAGAAGTGAAGGTGCTGCTCATTAATTTGGGACAGGAGCCTTTTGCGATCGCCCGGAATGAACGGATTGCCCAAATGGTGTTCCAGGAGGTTCCGCAAATCCGGATCGAACAAGTGGAAACTTTGTCCGAAACCGTCCGCGGAGCCGGAGGATTCGGACATACCGGCAAATAACGGACCAAGGTCCGCCGCATTTTCGCCTGCCGCGAAAGTGACGGCGGATCTTTTATTTTTAACGGAAAAACATCCAAGCCAAGACCGCTGTCGAAGGTTATTTTATCCGCGTTTTCACCGAATGGTAGGCTGCCGCATAAGATGCTCCATAACCGTGTTTTTTGAAAGGAGTGACATCCTTATGCTGACAGGAGTCCAAATCGTATTCCTAGGCGGGGATGCGCGGCAGATCGAGGTGATCCGCAAATGTTCGGAGATGGATGCCACCGTCAGCGTCGTCGGTTTTGACAATCTGAAGGAAAAACTCCAGGGAGTGACCAGGGATCATCTGACGGCTGAGCTGCTCGCTGGCGCGGATGTACTGGTCCTTCCTGTCGTGGGCTGTGATGATAACGGCATCATCCATACGCAATTCTCGAATGAGTCGCTCAAACTGCAGGATGAGCATATGGCTGCGCTGCGCAGAGGGTGCAAAATATATACCGGCATGGCAAAGCCTTATTTGCGAAGTTTGTGCGCGCATCACGAGATCAAGTTGGTCGAGCTGCTGGACCGGGATGAGGTGGCGATCAGCAACTCCATTCCGACGTCCGAAGGCGCTCTGGTGATGGCGATTCAGAATACGGATTTTACGATACATGGATCCAGTTGCATGGTGCTGGGACTGGGCAGGACGGGATTCACGATGGCCAAAAGCCTGCAGGGTCTGGGAGCGAATGTCAAAGTGGGAGTCCGCAGCGAAAAGGACGTCGCCCGAGCGGAGGTGATGGGCTGGGAGCCTTTCCTGACAAGGGATTTGGCGGATCATGTGCGCAATATCGACTTGATTTTTAATACGATTCCGACTATGATAGTCACAGCACAAATCCTGTCTAGAATGCCTCAAAGCGCCGTCATTATTGACCTCGCTTCCGCTCCCGGGGGATGCGATTTCCGGTATGCGGAGAAGCGGGGAATCAAGGCGCTGCTTGCCCCAGGCCTTCCCGGAATCGTGGCTCCCAAAACGGCTGGTTCGATCATCGCGAACACGTTGGTACAGTTGATTTCGGATGAGTCCAAAACTCGGGGGGATGGAGTATGAATTGGCAGGGTAAAACGGTAGGTTATGCAGTTACAGGATCGCACTGCACGCTTGAAGAAATCATGCCGCAGGTGAAGCGGTTTGTGGACGGCGGCGCCAACGTGGTGCCGATCGTATCCGGCTCGGTGCAAACGACGGATACGCGTTTTGGTACGGCTCAGAATTGGCTTCAGCAGCTTAAAGAAATGACGGGAAACGACCTTATTTCCTCAATTGTCGAAGCGGAGCCGCTGGGACCGTCCAAATTGCTCGATGTGCTGGTCATTGCCCCATGCACCGGAAATACGACAAGCAAGCTGGCCAACGCGATGACCGACAGCCCGGTTCTTATGGCCGCCAAAGCCCAAATGAGGAACCAGCGCCCGCTTGTGCTGGCGATTTCCACGAATGACGGGCTTGGGCTCAATGCATCCAACATCGCTAGGCTTTTAATTACGAAAAATATTTATTTTGTTCCGTTCGGTCAAGATAACCCTTATCAGAAGCCGAATTCGCTTGTGGCCCAAATGGATTTGATCCCTGAGGCCTGCTACGCAGCACTGGAAGGAAGACAGCTTCAGCCCATGATCCTGCAACGGGTGTTTTCGGCTTAAGCGGCCCATATCCCTCCGCTGCTTCACCATCCTGAAGGCAGCCGCATGAACGGTCCGCGGCCGGTCATTTCGGTGCGTACCGTCCATGCGACGGCAGCATGCGGCCGTAACCCTGTCGTTTGCGGTCACTTTGAAACTGTTTTTGACGAACTAGAGAAAGACTATGAACTTGAAGACGTGAAATTGTTGGAGGAAGCGCCGGAGTTTGCCCGCTCGGCTGCCCCGCTTCCCGCACCTATCCGCTTGCGACAGATGCCGCAGGAAACCGGACGTTGTACGTAGGGCGATTGCGCCGTAATCCCGGCGACAACCAGCCCGAAATATCCTATGTTTATCGATATTTCCGTAGCAGGGTGCAGGCGCTTCAATGCTGTCCGGGGTAGCCGAGAACTGCAGCCAAACGTTCCGCGCGTTCTTAGTCGTATGGAGGAATGGAAATGAGTATTTTAGTACAAAAATTCGGTGGTACATCGTTGTCAACGCCGGAGGCAAGAGAGTTTGTTATAGGCCACATCAAACGCGAACTGTCCGCCGGATATCAGCTGGTCGTCGTTGTGTCGGCAATGGGGCGCAAAGGCGAACCGTATGCTACAGACACGCTCTTGGACTGGGCGGCCCAAAACGGCGATGCTCTCCCTGCACGCGAAAGGGATTTATTGCTGTGCTGCGGTGAAATCATATCCGCAGCTACCTTGTGCAGCCTGCTTGAGCGCGAAGGGATCCGTTCAACCGTGTTGACGGGAGCGCAGGCCGGTTTCGTGACCGACGACCACTTCGGCAACGCCCGCATCAAGGATGTTCGTCCGGAGCGGGTGCGTACCGAGCTGGAAACCCATCAAGTCGTCATCGTAACGGGCTTTCAAGGCCAGGCGGAATCGGGCGACTTCACGACGCTGGGAAGGGGAGGAAGCGACACCTCCGCTACGGCGCTCGGCGCGGCGCTTCATGCGGAAATGGTTGATATCTATACGGACGTCAACGGCATTTTGACCGCCGATCCAAGAATTGTCGAGGACGCCAAACCTTTGCCTGTCGTCAGTTATGCGGAAATATGCAACATGGCGCAGTACGGAGCCAAAGTGATCCACCCGCGTGCCGTCGAAATCGCCATGCAGGCCCAAATCCCCGTGCGGGTGCGTTCAACGTTTTCCGAGGATGAGGGGACGCTGGTGACTCAGCCGGAAGGCTTTAAGGATGTTCAGCTTGGCATCATGGACCGCTACGTGACGGGTATCGCTTACGTAAGCAACGTTACGCAAATTACGGTCGACTGCGAAGATGGAAGCCATAATCTTCAACTCCAAGTATTTAAAGCGATGGCCGAAAATTCCATAAGCGTCGACTTTATTAATGTTACCCCAACCGGGGCGGTCTATACGGTATTTGACTTCGATTCGGACCGGGCGTTAACGGTCCTGCGGGAACTCGGCTTTGAGCCCAAGGCCCTGTCGGGCTGCGCCAAGGTTTCGGTGATCGGCGGAGGCATCAACGGGGTGCCGGGAATCATGGCCAAAATCGTCGAATCGCTCAGCGAGCAGAACATACAAATTTTGCAATCCGCGGATTCGAACACGACGATCTGGGTGCTCGTGAAAAAAGAAGATATGGTGCAGGCTCTGCGTGCTCTTCATACCAAATTCGAACTTCATAGATAAAAACGAAAAACGCCGAGCGGCCGGGCGGGAAAAGGCTCCGCTTTTTCCGGCGCCGAAGGCATGCCCGGGCAATGATATAAAAACCGCTGCTTGCAAGAGCACGTCCCATCGTTTTGAGGAGGTAATACAAGTGGATTTCGGAAGATTGATAACGGCCATGGTCACGCCATTCGACGAACAGGGAAAAATCAACTGGCAGGAAACGTCGAATCTGATCGATGATTTAATCGAAGAGCAAAAATCGGATTCTCTTGTCGTTTGCGGAACGACGGGCGAGTCCCCGACGTTAAGCGATGAAGAGAAACTGGAGCTGTTTTCGTTTGCGGTGGAGCATGCGAAAGGCCGCTGCAAAATCATTGCGGGTACCGGCAGCAACAATACGGAGCATTCCATCCATCTGACCCGGGAAGCCGAAAAGCGGGGCGTCGATGGCGTTTTGCTCGTTGTGCCTTATTACAACAAGCCGAGCCAGGAAGGGATGTACCGCCATTTTGAGGCGATCGCGCGCAGCACGAGCCTGCCGGTCATTCTTTACAACGTGCCGGGACGCACCGCTGCAGGCCTTTCGGCCGAAACGACGCTTCGCCTGGCCCGGATTCCGAACGTCGTCGCGACGAAGGAATGCGCGTCCTTGGAACAAGTGACGCTAATCGCTTCCGGAGCACCCGAACATTTCAAGGTTTACTCAGGGGACGATTCCGTCACGCTGCCGGCCATTGCCGTCGGGGCATACGGTATTGTCAGCGTGGCCAGCCATTTGATCGGTTCTTCCATGAAGGACATGATTCAAGCGTATTTGAACGGAGAGGTTGCCGAAGCGGCGAAGCTGCATCAGAAGCTGTTCCCGGTATTCAAGGGATTGTTCGAATGCCCTCATCCTTTGCCGAATCCTTCTGCTTTGAAATACGCGCTGAATCTGCGGGGCCGCTTCGTAGGCGGCGTGCGTTTGCCGCTGATCGATCCGAACGAATCCGAAGCGGCGTTTATCCGAGATCTTGTCGCTTCCCTGAAAGCATAGTGTTTTATTGATAACCGTAACCGAAAAAAATGGATGACAGCGCCCGTCAGGGCGCTGTTTTTTGTGCAAATAGAGCCTGCGCTTTCGGGGAACGTTAACACTTACGTGAAGGGTGACTTGTGTTTTACGTTTTTGATCATGTATAATGGGGTCAAGTGACTGGGTGCGGTATATTTTTGAAATTCAAATACTATAAAATGGTACGACGTCCAACACCATAGGAGGTTTAGATTCATTTGTCTAAAAAAAATAATAACGATAAATTGACGATATTTGCATTGGGCGGCGTCGGTGAAATCGGAAAAAACATGTATGTCATTCAATACGCGAATGATATCGTTGTCGTGGATGCCGGCTTGAAGTTCCCCGAAGAGGACATGCTGGGCATCGACATTGTCATCCCCGACATCAGCTACTTGACGGAGAACCGCGACAAAGTGAGAGGCATCTTGCTGACACACGGACACGAGGATCACATCGGCGGATTGCCTTACGTCCTGAAACATCTGAACGTTCCCGTATACGGAACGAAGCTGACGCTGGGACTCGTCGAGAACAAGCTGAAGGAAGCGAATCTGCTTGGCGAAACGAAGCGGATCCTGATTCACGAGGACTCGGTGGTTCAACTGGGCGCGACGCTCAAGGCGACGTTCTTCAGAACGAACCACAGCATTCCGGATTCGGTCGGCATTTGCATCGCGACGCCGGAAGGCAATGTCGTTCATACGGGCGACTTCAAGTTCGATCATACGCCGGTGAACGGGCAATACGCGAACCTGCAGCGGATGGCTGCCATCGGCGAAGAAGGCGTTTTAGCGCTGTTATCCGACAGCACCAACGCGGAGAAACCTGGATTCACCCCATCGGAGAAAAACGTGGGTATCGTCCTCGAGGATATTTTCCGTAAAGCGTCGCAGCGCGTCGTAATCGCCACGTTTGCTTCCAACGTTCATCGGATTCAGCAGGTCGTCAACGCTGCGGAATCGACCGGACGCAAAATTACGGTCATCGGCCGAAGCATGGTCAATGTCGTGTCCATCGCCGCCGAGCTCGGCTATCTGCATGTGCCGGACGGCATGCTGATCGAGCCGGAAGAAGTGAACAAGATGGCTGCCGACCGGGTCGTCGTGTTGTGCACGGGAAGCCAAGGCGAACCGATGTCGGCGCTGACCCGCATGGCCCGCTCTACCCATCGCAAGGTCGATATTTTGCCTGGTGATACCGTTATCATCGCGGCAACCCCGGTACCGGGTAACGAGAAATACGTCGGCCGGACGATCGACGAGCTGTTCCGTTTGGGTGCCGAAGTTATTTACAGCGGCTCAAACTCCGGCGTTCACGTTTCCGGTCACGGCAGCCAGGAAGAACTGAAGCTCATGTTGAACCTGATGAAACCGAAATTTTTCCTTCCGATCCACGGGGAGTACAGAATGCAGCGCAAGCATGCGCTCCTGGCGGAATCGGTGGGAGTCGACCCGGACAACATTTTTATCACCGATATCGGCGAAGTGGTCGAGATCCAGAACGGCATGGCGCGGAAAGCCGGTAAAGTTACGGCCGGGAACGTGCTTATCGACGGCCTGGGCGTGGGCGATGTAGGCAATATCGTGCTGCGCGACCGCAAGCTTTTGTCCCAGGACGGCATTTTGGTTGTCGTTGTCACCCTGAGCAAACAGGACGGCACGATTATGTCCGGTCCGGACATTATTTCGAGAGGTTTCGTATATGTGCGCGAATCCGAAGGTTTGCTTGACGAAGCGAACCGCATCGTTTCGAGCACGCTGCAGAAGCTGATGAGCGAGAATGTGAACGAATGGGCTTCCCTCAAAACGGGAGTCAAGGATGCGCTAGGACGTTTCCTCTATGAGCAAACCCGCCGCAGACCTATGATTTTACCGATCATCATGGAAGTGTAACGTTGTTGACATGAAGTGGCAAATGCTTTATATACCAGCACTTTCTTTTACCGTGTTCGTCACTTGACCGGATTTGGCCACATTCACTCATCTACTCTCCCTTCCGTGCAGGTCAAAGTTATGGACGAGGCTTTCCTGCATCCCGATGGGAAAACAAATCAAAAAAATGACAGAGCGCAGCATTCCGATTGTTTTCGGGGCTGCGCTTTTTTGCCGCCTTCTGAATAACCGGGAATCCATATGGGGAACAATACGGGGGAATTTCCCATGAGGAGGATCAATCAAACATGACTTTAGTTCGCGACTGCATGACAAAAGACGTTCAGGTATGCGCACCGCACGACACGGCAACGTCGGCCGCAAAAATGATGCGCGACATCAACTGCGGATCGCTTCCGGTTTGCGAAGGCAAAAAAATTATGGGCATGATCACCGACCGCGATATCGTGTTGAAATGCGTGGCCGCCGGCAAAGATCCGGACAGCGTGCACTGCCATGATTGCATGACAAAAGACGTTATCACCTGCTCGCCCGACACCGATGCCCATGAATGCGCCCGTTTGATGGCCGACCATCAAATCCGCCGCATTCCGGTTGTAGAAAACGGAGAAATCGTCGGCATTTGCGCCATCGGCGACCTTGCGACGATCAACATCCATATCAATGAAGCAGGGGAAGCGCTCAGCGAAATTTCCGAACAGCAGCTCCATTAGGCTTCATCACAAAAGCACCCGAAGCGGGTGCTTTTTTTTCGTCCATGCAATTTCAATGGTTCGACAAGGAATAATACCACGCCGATGACCCCCATACTAAACAGAATGAACAACCTTTGATTTGAAAGGATGGGGAAGACAAACATGGCAAACGAAACAGGGCATTTCCGGATGGAGGAACCGGCGCCGCCGGACCAGCAGCCGGAAAATCAAACGAAGGCCGCGGTAGAGGCGATTCAGCAGCTCGGTCAAATGAATGTTCCGGCCGCGAACGAGACGAACATCTTTTGCTTGACCATCGTCGGGCAAATTGAAGGTCATATCGTTTTGCCGCCGCAAAATAAAACGACGAAATACGAACATATCATCCCGACGCTCGTTGCAGCCGAACAAAACAAAAATATCGACGGGCTGCTCATTATTTTGAACACCGTCGGCGGCGACGTGGAGGCGGGACTGGCCATCGCCGAAATGATCGCCTCGCTGACCAAACCGACGGTGACGGTCGTTGTCGGCGGGGGACACAGCATCGGCGTTCCGATCGCCGTATCGTCCACGTATTCGATCATTGCGGAAAGCGCGACGATGACGATTCATCCGATCCGGCTGAACGGGCTGGTCATCGGCGTTCCGCAAACCTTTGAATACATGGAAAAAATGCAGGAACGCGTCGTCCGTTTCGTTACGTCCCATTCACGAATCACGGAATCCCAATTCAAGGAGTTGATGTTCCGAACGGGGGAACTCAACCGGGACGTCGGAACGCCGGTCGGCGGAATCGACGCCGTGAAATACGGTTTGATGGATGAAGTCGGCGGCATCGGGCAGGCCATCACCAAGCTCAATCAGCTGATCGACGAACGCAAACGAACCGGGGAAACGGAGGGGATCAAGCAATGACGCTGCATACGGTCATGCCTCTGGAGGCGGTTTGGGAAAAACAAGGCGAGGATGCGCCGACGACGGAGGTGCGGATTCGGGGCATATTGATGGAAGTGAAGCCGATGGATTATAACCGTGTTCAAGTTGTCCGGTTGCTGGACGGTCCTCTCGACTCCTACCTGGACCCGTCGTATGCTCCCGGCAGCATCATTCAATATGCTCCTGTATCGTAAAGCGATTTCGAAAAACAGAACATAGGTGCCCACGGTATTATATGGTATAATGAGGTTCCGGGGGTGACATTTCTTGGCTAAACGGAAAAAAAGGAAAAAGGCTTTGCTGACCAATGTTCTGAAATACGAAATATACGGGATCATCCTGATCACCCTGTCCGTCATCGCCCTATCGGGCGAAGCGGCGGTGGGGTGGTCGTTATCTAAAATGTTTGGGCTTGTGCTTGGACGGTTTTATTTTGTCATTCCGTTAATCGGCATTTATTTGGGATTAAGCGTCATGATTCAGCGCAAGTGGCCCAACCGGTGGAGCACCCGCAAAAGCGGGATCGTTTTGCTCGTGCTGGCGCTTACGCTCATGAGCAGCGTCGCATCGCTGGAAAGAAAGCTGTCCCACGTTCCCGGCGTGAGCGCCGGGCATATCATCACCCAAATACATAACGATTTGGAAGGTTCGCTGCTGTCTTCCGCGGCCGCCAAAGACCATTCCATGATGAACAAGGACATCAGCGGCGGATATGCCGGGGCGCTGCAATACGCCGTTTTGTTTTGGCTGTTCGGCAACACGGGAACGAAGCTGATGCTCATCGTCATGTTTATCATCAGCTTTATGCTGATCACGAACCTTTCTTACGTCGATTTGATGCGGATTGTGCGCAAACGGATGGTTCAGGCCGGAACCAATATGCAAAAACGGATCGCGGCCCAAAAACCGCAAACCGTCGCTTCCTCCGCAAAAACGCCGCGCAAGCGGGGGCATGCGCTGCTGCCGGATGAGGATGAGGAGGACGAGCTCGACGACTTTGTGCCGCCGAAGGAGAAACGCGCCGCGCCGGTGTTTTTTCAGCTGTTTGGCAACAAGATCGCCAAGCCGGCACCGGATCCGGCCGCGGATGCCGAGGAGGATCTGGACGGAAGCGACATTTTGGAGCCTGTCGGCAAGCATGCGGATACCGGGTCAAAGCCGGTTTACAGCTACGAACCGCAGCCGGATGAAACGGCGGATCATGAAAGCCCATGGGATCGCGTGGAGCCGGAACCTTCGTCGCCGATCATTCGCGATTTCTTCGAGCAGGTGAAATCCGAAAACGGCTTGGAGGAAGAGGAGTGGGACGATCAAGAACCCGCCGCGGCCGCGCCTTCTTCGGTTATGCGTGAAACCGGACAAGACGGGCACGACCCGCTTCCTATCGAGCAGGAACAGGCGGCAAACGGCTTATCCGCGGAGGAAACGGCAGAAGCCGGGGAAGAAGCTGCCGGTGCGCCCGAAACGAAACCTCCCGCTCCGCCTCCCAAACCGTACAAGCTGCCGCCGTTCCGCCTGCTGGCCAAACCGCAAAACGGCGGCAAAGCCGGGGATCAGAACGACTACATGCAAACGGCGCGCAAGCTGGAGGCCACGCTCGAGAGCTTCGGCGTGCGGGCCAAGGTGCTGGAGGTCGTGCGCGGCCCGGCGGTTACGCGTTATGAAATCCAGCCGGATATCGGGGTGAAGGTCAGCCGGATCGTAAGCCTTACCGACGACATCGCGCTGGCGCTGGCTGCAAAAGACATCCGGATGGAAGCGCCGATTCCGGGCAAATCGGCGATCGGCATCGAAGTCCCGAACAACGAGGTGTCGTTGGTCACGATGCGCGAGGTTATGGAAACGCCGGTGTTCCAGGACGCCCAGTCGAAATTGTCCATTGCGTTCGGCAGGGACATTTCGGGCCAAACGATCGTCGGCAACCTGGCAAAAATGCCTCACTTGCTGGTCGCCGGGGCAACGGGTTCGGGGAAATCCGTCTGCATCAACGGCATCATTACGAGCATTTTGTATAAAGCGAAACCGGACGAAGTCAAATTTTTGATGGTCGATCCGAAGATGGTCGAGCTGAACGTATACAACGGCATTCCGCATTTGATGGCTCCGGTGGTAACGGACCCGAAACGGGCGTCGCTTGCCTTGAAGAAAATCGTCGTCGAGATGGAAAAACGGTACGAGCTGTTTTCCAAGTCGGGCACCCGGAACATCGAGGGCTACAACAACCTGATGAAGGACAATTTGCCGGCCGTGCTGCCTTACATCGTCGTCATCGTCGACGAGCTTGCCGACCTGATGATGGTAGCGGCGCATGACGTCGAGGAAGCCATCACAAGGCTGGCGCAAATGGCGCGTGCCGCCGGCATCCATTTGATCATCGCGACCCAGCGTCCTTCGGTGGACGTCATTACGGGGGTTATCAAGGCCAACATTCCTTCACGGATCGCCTTCGGCGTGTCGTCCCAGGTGGACTCGAGGACGATTCTGGACATGGCCGGGGCGGAAAAGCTGCTTGGACGCGGCGACATGCTCTTTATGCCGATGGGCTCTTCGAAGCCGATTCGCGTTCAGGGCGCATTTATGACCGACCAGGAAGTGGAAACGATCGTCAATTACGTGCGTGAACAGGGCGAAGCCCAATATGATGAGTCGATCGTTCCCGAAGTGGATGAATCGCAGCCGGAAGGCGATGAAGAACTGGATGAACTGTACGATCAGGCGGTGCAAATCGTGCTTGAAGCCAAGCAGGCATCCGTATCGCTGCTGCAGCGGAGAATGAGGGTCGGTTATACGCGCGCGGCGCGTTTGATCGACTCCATGGAAGCCCGGGGCATCATCGGTCCTTATGAAGGAAGCAAACCCCGGGAGGTTCTGGTATCCCTTGAGCAATACCAGCAGCAGAACCGGATCAGCTCATAATCAAACGGTAAGGAACGACCCGTATAACAAAAAAACGTGCAGCCGCGGTTTGCGAAACCGCGCTGCACGTTTTTTGCTTTTTGAAAATCGTTTACGGATTTGTTCACTCGCCCTCAAGCTTAGAAATCGAAGTTGTCGGGATCGGGACCGACGCGGCGGTCTTGGTTCAGCGCATCGATGCGCTCCATATCCTCGCGTGAAAGCTCGAAGTCGAAAATCGACGCGTTTTCGATGATGCGATGCTCCTTGATCGATTTTGGAATGGTGACGACTCCCTTTTGAAGGTCCCATCTCAAAATCACTTGGGCCACCGATTTGCCGTGGCTTGCGGCGATTTCCTGAAGCACGGGCTGGTTCAACAGCTCGCCCTGCATCAAAGGGGACCAGGCTTCAAGCTGAATGCCATGCTCTTTCGTAAAAGCAAGAAGATCGTTTTGGGCAAGGTAGGGATGGAACTCCACCTGGTCTACCATCGGCTTGATTTCAGCCGTTGCCAGCAGATCCTGCAAGTGGTGAACATGGAAGTTGCTGACGCCGATCGCCCGGACGCGCCCGTCCTTATACAGCTTTTCCAAGGCTCTCCACGTGTCTTTATATTTGCCTGCTACCGGCCAGTGAATAAGATACAGGTCAAGTACGTCCAGACCGAGTTTGGACAAGCTCGTGTCAAAGGCTGCCAACGTTTCCTCGTACCCTTGGTCCTGGTTCCATACTTTGGAGGTTACGAACAGTTCTTCTCTGGCAAGGCCGTTTTCTTCCAGCGCTTCGCGGATGGCTTGACCCACGCCGCTTTCGTTTCCATAAATCGCCGCCGTATCGATGCTGCGGTACCCATGTTTGATGGCAGCCTTTATGGCCGCGGAAAGATCCTCGCCTTCCTCTACCTTGAATACGCCCAGTCCGAACCAAGGCATTTCTACTCCGTTAGCAAGCTTCGTTGTGCTTTGCAGATGCAATTTCATCATGTGTTCCTCCTCGAGTTAGTCTTTCTTTATTGTTTGTTGAAATGTTTGTTTCTTTTCTTTGCAAAATATAACTCCATCCGGTAAGAATAACGGCAGCCGCAACCATCACGGCACCGACCCAGCCCGTATGGACAAGACCGAGCGAATCCGTCACCCGTCCGCCCAAATAAGCGCCAAGGGCGATTCCGGCGTTAAACGCGGCGATGTTGATCGCCGAGGCGACATCCACCGCTTTCGGCACATACCGTTCGGCAAGCGTCAAAACATACGACTGCAAGCCGGGTACGTTCATGAATGCAAGCAAACCCATCAGGAAGACGGTGATCAAAGCCGCGATTTTGAACGACGCCGTAAACGTAAGCAGCAGCAGAACCGCCGCCTGCAGGATAAACATGACGAGCAGCGCCGATAACGGCTTGCGGTTGGCCGCTTTGCCGCCGATCATGTTGCCGATGGCGATGGCGATCCCGTACAGCAGCAGAATGAGCGCCGTCGTGGATTCGGCGAACCCTGTTATTTGGTGAAGCAGTGGGGATAAATAAGTGAAGACCGCAAAAGTCCCCCCATATCCCAGTGCCGTAATCAGAAAAGCCAGCAGCAATCTTCCGTTGGCAAAAAGCTTAAGCTGCTCGCGAACCGGCGTTTTGACGCCTTTCCGAAGATGGGAAGGGACCAGCGCAAGGTTAGCGAACAAAGCCACCAAGCCGACTGCGGCGATGGAGATGAATGCGGCCCGCCATCCCAGCTGCTGTCCGAGAAACGTTCCGATCGGCACGCCGGTGACGGTGGCGATGGTCAAGCCCGAAAAAAGGATGGCAATCGCGCTGGCGCGGCGATTTTCCGGAACGATGTCGGCGGCGATCGTCGTACCGATGGACATGAACACGCCATGGGCAAGCGCGGAGATGATCCGTCCCACCAGCAGCATGACGATTCCGTTTGCCAATGCGGCCGTGCTGTTGCCCGCGATAAACACGAGCATGATTCCGATCAGAAGCTTTTTACGCGACATCTTTATCGTCATCGAAGTCAGCACCGGCGCGCCGAAGGTGACTCCGAGGGCATACAAGGTTACGGTCAAACCAGTCAGCGTAAGCGAAATATGCAGATCCTCCGCAATCAGGGGCAGCAAGCCTACGCTGATAAATTCGGTCGTTCCGATGGCAAATGCGCTGATGGCTAAAGCCAGAAGCGCAAATATGCTTTTTTTGTTTTCTTGAGGCATTCTTTTCACTCCTGTTCTAGTCATCCCGGCCGGTATATGCTATTATGAATCCGAAGAAACAATTTGAATAGTACGTACTTTAAAGTGCTATAGGCACTAAAAAGTTCCTTAGACGAAATGGAGGGGGAAACCTCATGAAAAAATACAATATATCCGTTGAAGCAACGCTTGAAGTGATCGGGGGGAAATGGAAATGCGTCATTTTGTGCCATTTGACCCACGGCAAAAAACGAACGAGCGATTTGCGCCGGCTGATGCCCGGCATAACCCAGAAAATGCTGACGCAGCAGCTCAGGGAGCTGGAGGAAGACGGGATCGTGAACCGCATCGTTTATAACCAAGTTCCGCCGAAAGTCGAATATGAGCTGACGGAATACGGATGGAGCCTTCAATCGATATTGGACGCTTTATGCAATTGGGGAGAGCAGCATATTATCCGCGAATACGGCGATAAATTTTTGGTGCTTGAGGACAATGTGTTGAACCGGCCGGGGGAGCCGGTCACGTAACAAGCGGTTTATATCATTAAGAACATACCAATAACGGAAGAAAAAACCAGCATCGGCCTGCCGTACAAGCGATTGTACCGCGGGCCGTTATTTTTGGGCTCGGATGTCTTTTCCATGCATCCTGTTCGGGTTTCGACCTTTCTTTTGCGATGTGCATAGTTCATGGTGGGTCTTGTCATAATAACCGTAGCCATCCTAGCCAAACTCACAAGAGAAAGGTAGAGCTGTCAAATGAGAAAAAAGAAATTGTGGATCATGTCAGGACTCCTGTTCCTTTTGTCAGCGGCGGTCATAGCAGGGGCGCAGCCCCTCATTCAGGACCGGGCCGCGTCCGATCAACAGAGCCCGGTTTCCAAAGAAGCGGTTCCGACTTTCGGAACGACCGTGCTGAAATACGGTTCCTCCGGTCAGGACATCTATGAGCTGCAGGGACGCTTGAAATTTCTCGGTTTCTATAACGGCAACATCGACGGCCAATTCGGCTGGACGACGTTAAAATCCGTCAAATGGTTCCAGTCCGAATTCGGGATGAAGGTCGACGGCACGGTCGGCGCAAAAACGAAGCTGAAGCTGTACAACGCGACGAAAGACTGGCAGCCGTCCGAAACGGCTGCGGGCAACCAGCAGGCGCCGGCCAACACCAACGCCGGCGGCAACAAAAGCGAACCTCTCGCTTCGGCCAACACGATGGGCTTGTCCGAAAACGACCTGAAAATTATGGCCAATGCCGTGTACGGGGAATCCCGCGGCGAACCGTTCGAAGGGCAAGTAGCCGTCGCGGCGGTCATTTTGAACCGGGTCAAGTCCCCAAGCTTCCCGAATACAGTACATGGCGTCATCTTCCAACCGGGCGCGTTCACGGCGGTGGCCGACGGCCAAATTTGGCTCACGCCGAACGAAGTGGCGCGCAAAGCCGTCCAGCAGGCGTTAAACGGATGGGATCCTACCGGAGGATGCCTGTATTATTTCAACCCGAAGACAGCGAC
The DNA here is from genome assembly GCF_009870825.1 of Paenibacillus sp. USDA918EY. Classification (GTDB taxonomy): domain Bacteria; phylum Bacillota; class Bacilli; order Paenibacillales; family Paenibacillaceae; genus Paenibacillus_AQ; species Paenibacillus_AQ albilobatus. The sequence goes on from NZ_WTWY01000001.1 coordinate 148,826, forward strand.
CTCGAAGTGGATCTGGTCCCGTCCGCAGGTAAAAACCATCGGACAGCATATCTTCTGCATGTAGGCCGTTCTGCCGCCACAGAAAACAGCAACCGGAGGGTTTGTCTTCGGTTGCTTCTTCACTTTGGAATGGTATAGAATGGAACATATTCATCTTCGCAACGTCAGACAAATTCATGGCTAAAGGAGTTTTGGACCTTGAATAAAACAGCATTTCAACATGGAAACGCAAGAAAAATGCGGATTCACGTTTTGCCATCGAAACGCTTTAAAACGTTCGCCATTTCCCTTTATGCGGGCATCCCGCTTGCGGAGGATACGGTAACGGGTACGGCCTTGACTCCGTTTGTCTTAAGACGCGGAACCGCTTCCTACCCGGAAACGAGACAATTTCGCGAAGCGCTCGAGCAGATGTACGGAGCGGGTTTCGGTTTTGACGTATATAAAAGAGGTAATTACCAGATCGTTCAGTTCCGCATGGACACGATCAACGATTCGTTTGTGAAAAGCAAGGAGAGCCTGTTGGAATCGTCTTTCGCTTTTCTCGGCGAAGTGGTGACGCGACCCGCGCTGGAGGGGGGGCATTTCCGAAGCAGCTACGTGCAGGCGGAAAAAGAAAACGTCCGCAAAAAAATGGAAGCCATCGTCAACGATAAAATCCGGTATGCGTCGGAACGGTGCATCGAGGAAATGTGCCGGAACGAGCCGTACCGCCTTCATCCGCTCGGACAGCGCAAAGATTTGGAGGGCATTACCCCGCAAAGCCTTTACGAAGCGTACCGCCATTGGCTGGATCATGCGAGCCTCGATTTGTACGTGGTAGGAGACACGTCGCTTGAAGAAGTCGAAAAGCTGGTCGGCAAACATTTTGATTTGAGCGATCATGCGGCGGAAGCGGCTTATAGGCATGAATCCGACATCCGCAAGCCCGACGAGGTCCGCACGGTCGTCGAAAAAATGAACGTAAGCCAAGGCAAGCTCAACATGGGGCTTCGCACTTCCATTACATACGCCGACGAGCGATATGCCGCTGCGCTTATGTACAACGGGATTTTGGGCGGATACCCGCATTCCAAGCTGTTTATGAACGTCCGTGAAAAAGCGAGCCTCGCCTATTACGCGTCTTCGCGCTACGACGGGCATAAAGGAATCGGCACCATCCAATCCGGCATCGAAATCCAAAACTACGAAAAGGCGCTGGAAATCATAAAAAAACAGCTGGAAGAGATGCGCGCAGGCAACATCACCGATTTGGAAATGTCCCAAACCAAGGCGATGATCCGCAACCTTCTGCTGGAAATCGACGATTCCGCCTTCGAAATGATCGCTTACGATTTCAACCGCCAGTTTTCCGGCAAAGACCGGCAGCGCGCCGAACTGCTGCAGCAGGTGGAAGCGATCCGGATCGAGGACGTAAAAGCGGCTGCAGATACCTTTGAGCTGGATACGATCTATTTCCTGAAGGGCCAGAAGGAGGAATAACGGTGGAAAAACTTCAGTTCGACAACTTGCAGGAAACGCTGTACAAGGAAGTGATGGACAACGGGCTGCATGTATACGTTTTGCCTAAGCCGGGCTTCCAAAAGACATACGCCACGTTCGCGACCAAATACGGATCCGTCGATAACCATTTTCGCGTCGAAGGACAGGAAGAGGTTTCCGTTCCTGACGGCATCGCCCATTTCCTGGAGCATAAAATGTTCGAGGAGCCGGAAGGGGACATTTTCGCCACGTTCGCTTCCAACGGAGCCTCCGCCAACGCGTTTACGAGCTTCGACCAAACCGTATACCTGTTTTCGGCAACGGAGAACATTAAGAAAAACCTCGAGACGCTGATCAATTTCGTTCAGCATCCTTATTTTACGGACCAAAACGTCGAGAAGGAAAAAGGAATCATCGGGCAAGAAATCAACATGTACCTCGATAATGCCGATTGGCGGGTCTACTTCGGCCTCATCGAAGCCATGTACAAAATCCATCCGGTCCATATCGACATCGCCGGCACGGTGGAGTCGATCGGCACGATTACAAAGGAGACGCTGTATACGTGCTATAACGCTTTTTACCATCCGAGCAACATGCTGCTGTTTGTGGTGGGCGGGGTCGATCCCGAGGAAGTGTTCGAGCTGGTCCGCGCCAACCAGGCGGCGAAAGATTATAAGCCGCAAGGCGCGATCGAACGCCTATTCGAGCCGGAAACGGTGGAAGTGGCCGAGAAACGCCGCGTCGCCAAATTGACCGTTTCGATGCCGAAATGCCTGTTCGGATTCAAGGAAAAGAAAGTCGGATATACCGGCGGCGAATTGCTCCGCCGCGACTTGACGACGAAGCTGATGCTCGATTTGCTGTTTGGTTCAAGTACCGAGCTTTATCAGAAGCTGTATGACGAAGAGCTTATTTCGGACAGCTTTTCCCATGAATACAGCAGTTCCCCGCAGTATGCCTTTTCGGCAATCGGCGGCGACACGCCGGATCCGGACAAATTGCTTGCAAGAGTCCGCGAGGAAGTCGACCGCGTTTTGAAAAACGGCTTCAAAGAATCCGATTTCGAGCGGGCGCGCAAAAAGAAAATCGGCGGGTATCTCCGCATGCTCAATTCACCGGAAAATATCGCCCACGAATTCACCCGTTACCAGTTCCGCGGCAGCGATTTCTTCTCCGTCGTTCAGGTATATGAATCCATTACGCTGCAGGAAGTCAACGACCGCCTTAAGGAACATGTGGATTGGAATCAGATGGCGGTATCGATCGTGGTGAATCCATAATGGCGTTTACGGGAGAGGAGAACCTAGCGAAAGCGATCGGCGATACCACCGTGCTCGTGACGGGGGCCAGCAGAGGCATAGGCGCTGCCATCGCTGAACGTTTCGCGCAGGTCGGGATGAACGTCGTCATCCATTACGGCGTTTCACATGAAGCGGCCAACGACGTGGCCCGCCGCTGCATGCAGCACGGGGCCAAGGTATTGACGGTTTCCGCGGATCTGAGGGATAAGCAGCAGATTTCCCGCATGAAGGATAAGCTTGAAAGCCATGGGCTGATGCCGGACATTTTAATTAACAACGCCGGCATTTCGCATTACGGCATGCTGGCGGACGTGACGGAAGAGCAGTGGGACGAAGTCATGTCCGTCAATTTGAAAGGATTGTTTTTGTGCACGCAGGCTTTTATGCCGCATATGGTCACGCAGCGGTACGGCCGCATCATCAACATGTCTTCGGTGTGGGGAATGTCCGGCGCCTCCTGCGAAGTGCTGTATTCCACGACCAAAGGAGGCATCAACGCTTTTACCAAAGCGCTGGCGAAAGAGCTTGCGCCGTCGGGAGTAACGGTCAATGCCGTCGCTCCGGGCGCGGTGGATACGGAGATGCTTGGACATTTGGATGCGGAGGAAAAACGGATGCTGGAGGATGAAATTCCGGCGGGCAGGCTGGCTACCCCGGACGAGATTTCTTCGCTGGTCTATTTTCTGGCGCTGCCGGAATCCGGCTATATCAACGGCCAGGTGATCAGTCCCAACGGAGGCTGGATTACCTGAAGCTGCTAACGGTCATGCGACTGTCTGTCTGCATAGGCGAGCGTTGTTGAGGTTATATTACAATTGTTGATTTTAAATCTCATGCGCTACAGCCAAGGGAGGACTTATCAATGACCGTAATCAAAAATTTTGATACCTGGAAAAAATTTCTGGGGGAACGCGTCGTCCAAGCCGAAAAGATGGGAATGAGCGAAGAAACGATTGCCAATCTCGCGTATGAAATCGGCGATTTCCTGGATGCGAAGGTCGATCCCCAAAACTCCTCGAACCGCGCTTTGAAAGAGTTATGGGAAGTCGGCAACAAAGAGGAGCGCCGCACGATCGCGCGCTTAATGGTTAAACTGGCGAAGAAAAACGTTTGATTTGTTTGGGGCCCTTCACGACAAACCATCGCTTATCCGATTCCATACCATTAGAGAAAAGCCCCCGTCAGGGGGCTTTTCTCTAATGGTTACAGTATTGAACTTGTTTTTCACTAGCATTTTATATATCATTAACGTGACCCGACATTACGGCGTTTCTATGGAGTTTCTTCCGAACAGCCTTGGGCTGAATTTGTCGAAATGTGCGGGAAAAGCTCAGATGGGGTGTCATGGTGGAAGCAAATCAAACGAAACAACCGAAACAACCGAAACAGTGGTATATGGAGTATCGTATACATAAAAACCGTCCGGGCCTGCTCGGGGATATCGCGTCCCTGCTGGGCATGCTGGAGGTTAACATATTGACGATCAACGGGGTGGAAGGCAAAACGCGCGGCATGCTGCTTGAAACCGACGATGACGAAAAGATCCGCCTAATGGGCGCGATGCTGAAAAAAGTGGACAATATTACGGTTTGCGCCCTGCGCGAACCGAAACTTGTGGATATTTTGGCCGTTCGGCACGGACGGTACATCGACCGGGACTCGGACGACCGGAAAACGTTCCGGTTTACCCGGGACGAGCTCGGATTACTCGTCGATTTTTTGGGTGAATTATTTAAAAGAAGCGGCAACCAAGTTATCGGGCTTCGCGGGATGCCGCGGGTAGGCAAAACCGAATCGATCATCGCGGGAAGCGTATGCGCCATGAAACGCTGGACATTCGTGTCTTCCACGCTCCTTCGTCAGACGGTCAGAAGCCAGCTTTCCGAAGACGAGATGAATCCGGCCAACGTGTTTATCATCGACGGCATCGTCAGCACGATCCGTTCGAACGAGCGCCACTACAATTTGCTGCAAAACATTATGCGGATGCCGAGCACCAAAGTGATCGAGCATCCGGACGTATTTGTCCAGGAATCCGAATATACGTACGACGATTTCGACATCATCGTCGAACTGCGCAACAATCCGAACGAAGAAATCATATATGATACTTTTACCAGTTCCTATAATGACGACATATAAACATAATTATGGATGAGGAGGTGATGGCATGTCCGAACTGGGACAGCAATTGAGAGAAGCCAGACTGCAGAAAGGCATGAGTCTGGACGACGTGCAGGAAATGACGAAAATTAGAAAAAGATATCTGGAAGCCATCGAAGCAGGGGATTATAAGGTATTGCCCGGGAGCTTTTACGTGAGGGCTTTCATTAAAACATATGCTGAAACGGTGGGCCTCGACCCGGATCTTCTGCTTGAAGGACATAAGCAGGAGGCGCCGGCCGATCCCGAACCGGTTATGGAGCCGGTCATTCAGAAACGAAGCAGCACCCGTTCTTCGGAGCGCAACGTCAAATGGCTTTCCACGACACTGATGTGGATTTTCCCGATTCTGATCATCGTCGTGATTTGGTGGTATGCCAGCAGCGTGTCGCATCCGAAGTCCAACAGCGTCGACCCGTCGAAGGTAACCCAAAATCAGCAGGATCCTTCGCAAAACGAAGCCAATACGACGACGACGCCTCCGGCCGACCAAGGCAAAGCAGCCGACAACAAGGACAACACGGCGCAGGGGCAAACCGACAATGGCGGGGGAACGGCAGGCGGCAACCAAACCGCGACGCCACCGGATAACGCTACAAACACGACGACCGATAACGGCAGCACAACGACCGATAACGGCAATGCCGCTACGGATAACGGGACAACCACGCCTTCGGGAGATCAGTCGTCGGTTACCGTACAAAAAGACCGGAAAAAAGGCAAGGACACCATTTTCAAAGTCGCCGCTCCTGCAGGAACGCCGGTGACCGTTGAAATCAAAGCGACGGGGGAAAGCTGGCTGGAGGTTTACAAAGGCCAAAATATCCATGGCGAGAAGCTGGCTTTCGGCAAAACCCAAAGCGGCGATACCAAAACGTTTACCCTGGATTCCGCAGGCTTGTACATCAAATCCGGTTACTCGCCGGCAACGACGATCACGGTGGGCGGCCAGACGGTCACCGATGGCAAATCGGTATCCCGCATATTGCTGAACCTGGTAGATGCCGGCAGTTTGAACGCCAACGGCGACCAGTCTTCCAACAGCAATGCCGGAGACGGCAATTCGACGGGCGGCAGCGATTCTAATTCCACGTCCGGCAACGATTGATCGGTGGGCTTTATGAACGAATAAACGCGCGCTTGCAGGGGGAGAATAGAACTAGACTCAAATTTTCCATCCGGTTCTTATCTCTCACAGTGAAGCGAGGTGTATGGATGATGGCAATCAGCTGGATCGTAACCGGCATCGGCGTTATTGTCAGCCTCCTGGGGTACTATTTGACACCCAATGCTTGGGGGTACGGCATATTGGGCTTCGGGCTCGCGTGGATCGTGCTTGGGATTCTTAACATGTTCAGACAACCGGTCCCGGACCGTCGCTAAAAAAGTCAAGCCAAGCTTAAAAGAGACATTCCATTCGGGGGATATTCCCCTTAGGAATGTCTCTTTGGCATTTGTTGGCGCGGGGTTAGACGCCGCGAGGCAATATTTCAATAAATAAATTAGACTTGTACGCAACATTTTCATATAATATGTCATGAAGTTTTAAGAAAGGACGTGTGGCAATGGCTTCTGAAAATTCATTCGATATCGTTTCCAAGCTGGACATGCAGGAAATGAACAACGCCATCAACCAAGCGGAACGGGAAATCGAAACCCGCTTTGACTTTAAGGGCAGCAAAAGCAGCCTGAAACTGGAAAAAGACGCGCTGATCATCGTTTCGGACGATGAATACAAGCTGAAGTCGGTCATCGACATTTTGCAGTCTAAAATGATCAAGCGGGGGCTTTCCCTGAAAAACGTCGATTACGGCAAAATTGAGCCGGCTTCGATGGGAACGGTGCGCCAGCGTATCGGCTTGAAGCAGGGGATCGACCAGGAAAACGCCAAAAAGATCAACGTGCTCATCCGCGATTCCAAGCTGAAGGTTAAAAGCCAAATCCAAGGCGACCAAATCCGCGTAACCGGCAAAAGCAAGGATGACCTGCAGGCGGTCATGCAGCTTTTGCGCAAGGCCGACCTTCCGCTCGATCTGCAGTTCACGAACCTCAAGTAACCCGCAAAGCAGGCAAGTTCCGGGGAGTCAGCCCCCGGAAACCGCGTTCTGATGGTTTTTGACAGGGAATAAAACGTTATATTATACTTGTGGAGAAGTGAATGTGGATGTTTTTACATAGGTATTTCCGGCCGACGGGTACCGATCATTTAAATTTTTAACTTCAAGTTTGCTTGATCCGGGGAGGGTGCACATTGAATTTGCCCAACCGTATTACCATTGCAAGAATTTGCTTGATTCCGATCATGATGGTTTTCCTTTTGGTGGACTTCAGCTTCTATCCGGAACCCTTGGTCTGGAATTCTTACGAGCTGCCTTTGAATCAGCTGATTGCGGCATTGATTTTTGTATTGGCAGCCAGCACAGACGGTATAGACGGTTATTTGGCGCGCAAGAACAACATGGTTACGAATCTGGGTAAGCTGCTTGACCCTTTGGCGGATAAACTTCTGGTGGCGGCGGTGCTGATCTCCCTCGTCGAAATGGGAAAATGCGATTCATGGATCGCCGTCGTTATTATCAGCCGCGAGTTTGCCGTGACGGGACTGCGCCAGATCGCCCTTTTGGACGGGTCGGTCGTGGCCGCAAGCAAGTGGGGAAAAGCGAAAACGGTTGTTCAAATCGTTGCCATCATCCTGATGCTCATCAACAACTTCCCATTTGAGTTGATCGGTATTCCGCTCGATACGATCGCAACATGGGCGGCTGCATTGATCACGATTTATTCAGGAATCGATTATTTCATCAAAAACAAACATCTGCTTCGGCTAACCAATGCGTAAACAGGCAATAGGTCCATTCCTATTGCTTTTTCTTTCCGTCCTTGAAAAGAATGTCGCGGTTTCAAGATGTTATAGGGATGTTTATTTTTATTGGGGGCGCAAGGGGCTGATCCCGCCGGCTTGTTCTAAACCGGACGGGAGCTTAAGAAAAGCGCCGTTTTAGGAGGAGTGACAGCATGAAAGCGGAAATTATCGCGGTTGGAACCGAATTGCTGCTTGGACAAATTTTGAATACGAACGCGCAGTATTTATCCCGTGAGCTTGCGTCCATGGGCATCGACGTCTATTTTCAAACGGTTGTCGGCGACAACATGGGCCGGCTTCGGCATGCGATCGAGCTTGCGGCGGAACGGGCGGATATATTGCTTCTGACGGGCGGGATCGGGCCTACCCAGGATGACCTTACCAAAGATGCGCTTGCGGCCGCATTGGGCCGTTCGCTGCATATCGATCCGCCGGCAATGGAGCAGGTGGAGCGCTTTTTTACCAGCCGCGGCAGGGAAATGACGGAAAACAACCGCCGCCAAGCGCTGGTCATCGACGGCAGCACCCCGCTTCCGAATGAAACGGGGTTGGCGGTCGGGGTCGCCATCGAACAGAAAGGCAAATTTTATATCGTTCTTCCGGGACCGCCGAAGGAAATGAAGCCGATGTTCGACCGTCAGGCGAAACCTTGGCTCCTTCAGCATGCTTTGACGGACGAAATGCCGATTTATTCCACCATGCTGAAGTTTGCGGGTATCGGCGAATCGCTGCTTGAGGATAAGCTGCTCGACCTGATCCAGGCTCAAAGCGATCCGACCATTGCGCCTTATGCCAAGGAAGGCGAGGTTTCGGTGCGGATCTCGACGAAAGCCTCCACCGAGGCGGAGGCGATGAAGAAGCTGGAGGCGATGGAAGCCAAAATCCGGGAACGTCTTCCGGAGCATTTGTATGCCAACACGGACGTGCCGATCGAGCAGACGATCGTGGAGCTGATGACCGAGCGCGGACTGACGCTGAGCGCGGCCGAAAGCTGCACGGGCGGACTGCTGATGGAGAGCATCACGGCGATTCCCGGCAGCTCGGCGATGTTTCTCGGCGGGATCGTATGTTATTCCAACCAAATGAAGGAAAAGCTTCTTCATGTGCCCCATTCGCTGCTCGAGGGCGACGGGGCCCCGGGGGCGGTCAGCCCCGAGGTGGCGGAGGTGCTTGCCGAGCAGGTAAGAGCCGTCGCGGACAGCGATTTCGGGCTCTCGGTAACGGGCGTTGCCGGTCCGGGCGATTCCGAAGGCAAGCCGGCCGGCCTGGTTTATGTCGGGCTTGCGGAGCGGGGACGGAAGGCCGAGGTGTTCGAGCTGCGGTTCAGCGGCAACCGGGAATCGGTCCGGGTCCGTTCGGTCAAAGCGCTTTTTTACCAACTGTGGCTGAAATTAATTTCCAAATAGAACGGCTTTCGGCGTGATGGGAAGTTGTGTTCGAACCTGGTAAAGAGGTATAATAGTGGTATGCGGAAGAACCGTGCAAATATTGAATTTGCTGCGGTTCTTTTCGTTTCCGGACCGCAAGCTCCCTTACTGAAAGGAGAATGCACCGGAATAAAAAAAACGAATGTATGTTCGAAAAAATGCTTGGCAAACGTTCCAAAACAAGGTATGATATCAATATAAACGGTGAAGGATGTGAGTTTATTGTCAGATCGTCGTGCTGCGCTTGAAGTCGCGCTTCGTCAGATAGAGAAACAATTCGGTAAAGGTTCTATTATGAAGCTGGGTGAATCGACACATATGCAGGTGGAAGTCGTTCCCAGCGGTTCCCTTGCTTTGGATATAGCATTAGGCATTGGCGGCCTGCCTAGAGGCCGTGTCATTGAGATATACGGACCGGAATCCTCCGGTAAAACGACAGTGGCGCTCCATGCCATTGCGGAAGTTCAGAAGGTTGGCGGACAAGCCGCTTTCATCGATGCGGAGCACGCTTTGGATCCGCTTTACGCGAGCAAGCTGGGCGTTAATATTGACGAACTTCTGTTATCCCAGCCGGACACGGGCGAGCAGGCGCTGGAAATCGCGGAAGCGCTCGTTCGCAGCGGAGCGGTCGACATTATTGTCGTCGACTCGGTTGCGGCGCTTGTTCCCAAGGCCGAAATCGAAGGCGAAATGGGCGACTCCCACGTCGGTTTGCAGGCACGCCTCATGTCGCAGGCGCTGCGCAAGCTGTCCGGCGCAATCGCCAAATCGAAGACCATTGCCATCTTTATTAACCAGCTGCGCGAGAAAGTGGGCGTTATGTTCGGCAACCCGGAAACAACTCCGGGCGGCCGCGCTTTGAAATTCTACTCCTCGGTGCGCCTCGATGTGCGCCGCGTCGAGAGCATCAAAATGGGCAATGACGTTGTCGGCAACCGGACCCGGATCAAAGTCGTCAAAAACAAGGTTGCGCCTCCGTTTAAACAGGCGGAGATCGACATTATGTACGGAGAAGGCATTTCCAAGGAAGGCAGCATTATCGATATCGGTACGGAGCTGGATATCGTCAACAAGAGCGGTGCCTGGTATTCCTTTGATGGCGAACGTTTGGGCCAAGGCCGCGAAAATGCGAAACAGTTTTTGAAAGAAAATACGCAAATTTGCGATACGATCGAGATGAAAATTCGCGAAGCAAGCAATCTTACGACTGTTGTTCCGTCTCCGACGGCCAGCGAGCTGGAAGCGGAGCAGCAGGAAGAACAGGAATTGCTGGAGCTCGAATAAAAGTGAAGCCTTAATCCAAGGTGCCCTGGCGAACCGTCAGAGCGCCTTTTCTTTCATTTTGGATACGGTGGAGGGATGCGAACGTGCAGGAACAGGAGTTGCGGATGCAGCCGGAAATAACGGATATCAGCCGGTTTCCGGAAGGCGAGGATTTAGTCATCACTGCTGTAGAGCGGCATCCGAAGCAAAGGGGACAATACCAAATCTTTTTCGGTGAATACATGCTGCTTATCCATGAAGATACGATGATCAAATTCCGGATGCTGAAGGGCAGCGTTTTTACAAAGCAGGAGCTTGAAGAGATCGTGCTGGCCAACGAGAAGCAGCGGGCATACGTTCAGGCGCTGAAATTTTTGGAGCGCAAGCAGCGGACGAAAAAGGAATTGGAGGAACGGTTGCGGCAGAAGGAATTCGGGCAAGCTGTTACGGAGCAAGCGCTCGAGAGGCTGGAGCGTGAAGGATTGATCAATGACGAGCTGTACGCGAAGCAGTGGGCCGAGCAGCGGATTTCCAGCCAGCGGAAGGGGAGAGCCTGGGTCAAGCAGGAACTGCGCCAGAAGGGGATCGACAGCCTTCTAATCACCGAAGCGTTGGCGGAAGTGAGCGAAGAGCAGGAATTTGAAAGCTGCTTGGTCATCGGAAGGAAAAAATGGAGACAGACCCGCGGCGACTGCATGGACCGAAAACGGAAAACGGGCGCTTTTTTAATGCGAAGAGGTTATTCCGGGGAGCTGGTTCGAAGAGTGATTAACCGGTTGGTTCGCGAAGACGGCGAAGCCGGGGAGAACGAGGAGCCTTTTGCGTTCGATTAAGGCAAATGTTAACATATTATGAAAGCCTCTCTCTTGACAATATCTTTTCACAAATACTAAAATGAATATGAATCTTGTACCGAAAAGAGCCCTTTTTCCTTCCAAAAAAGGCTCGTTTCTGTAAGATTCAGCAACGCTATTTCATATGGATAATGCCCGTTTTCACGGGAAATTAGAATCGTTGATTTGCGATTAGTGTAATGATGAAACGTGTTGAATGGACAACTGCAGAAAATCCCAAGGAATACCTTGGAGGAACCAACGAGGGGGTGAAATTATGCCTAATCCATTGCTTTGGATCATTCTCGTTGTTGCCGGATTGTTCTTGGGGTTCGTGATTGGATATTTTATTCGCAAATCTCTTGCAGAAGCTAAAATTTCCAGTGCTGAGCATGCTGCATTGCAAATTGTTGATAATGCGAAGAAGGAAGCTGAAGCACTGAAAAAAGAAAAGGTATTGGAGGCCAAGGACGAAGTCCACAAAATCCGTACCGAAGCTGAAAAAGACACTCGTGAGCGTCGAAATGAAATTCAACGGCAAGAAAGACGATTGTTGCAGAAAGAAGAGTCGCTGGATAAAAAGATTGAATCGCTGGAACGCAAAGAAGAACAAGTGGCTAACAAAGAGAAGCGCATCGAAGAAACTCAGCAGCAGATCGATTTGATTTATAAAACCCAGGTCGCTGAGCTCGAGCGGATCTCCAACCTTACGATGGAAGATGCCAGAAGCATCATTCTGAACAATGTGGAACAGGAAGTAAGGCATGAAACCGCACAAATGATCAAAGACATCGAGCAGCAGGCGAAGGAAGAAGCGGACAAGAAAGCGCGCGAAATCGTGACTCTTGCCATCCAGCGCTGCGCTGCCGACCATGTCGCCGAAACGACGGTGTCTGTCGTGACATTGCCGAACGAGGAAATGAAAGGTCGGATTATCGGCCGCGAGGGCCGGAATATCCGCGCACTTGAAACCCTTACTGGTATTGATCTCATTATTGATGATACGCCCGAAGCCGTCATTCTTTCCGGATTCGATCCGATCCGCAGGGAAATTGCGCGCACTGCCTTGGAAAAACTCGTGTCGGATGGCCGAATTCATCCGGCTCGGATTGAAGAAATGGTGGAAAAATCACGCAAAGAGGTCGACGAACGGATTCGCGAGTACGGCGAACAGGCGACCTTCGAGGTGGGAGTTCACGGATTGCATCCGGACCTGATCAAGATTTTGGGCCGTCTGAAATTCCGTACCAGCTATGGTCAAAATGTGCTGAAGCATTCCATGGAGGTTGCTTATCTCACGGGGCTGATGGCCGGAGAGCTTGGGGAAGACATCGTTCTTGCCAAACGCGCCGGATTGTTGCATGACATCGGAAAAGCGCTGGATCATGAAGTGGAAGGATCACACGTTGAAATCGGCGTGGAGCTGGCGAAGAAGTACAAGGAACATCCGGTGGTTATCAACAGCATCGCCTCCCATCACGGAGATGTGGAAGCGACTTCGGTTATCGCGATGCTGGTCGGAGCGGCGGACGCACTTTCCGCAGCGAGACCTGGAGCGCGTCGCGAAACGCTTGAAACGTATATCAAACGTCTGGAAAAGCTGGAGGAGATCTCCGAATCCTTCGAAGGCGTCGAAAAATCGTTTGCGATTCAAGCCGGACGCGAGGTTCGCGTCATGGTGCAGCCTGAGAAGATCGACGATGCGGAAGCATTCCGTCTGGCACGGGATATCACGAAAACGATCGAAAATGAACTGGACTATCCGGGGCATATTAAAGTTACCGTTATTCGCGAGACCCGGGCGGTTGAATACGCAAAATAATGTTTATGAAAAGTGGCCGCGTCAGGGCCACTTTTTCATCTTTTCAGAAGTATCTTAAAATCGATCCGTTAAAGGAGGAGAACGTTATTAACGTTTTGTTTATTGGGGACATCGTCGGAAGCGTGGGCCGAAAAGCGTTGAAGGATACGCTGCCTTCGCTGAAAGCGAAATATAATCCGCATATCATTATCGTGAATGGGGAAAACGCCGCGTCAGGACGCGGAATTACCGAATCGATCGCCAAGGACTTTTTCGAATGGGGCGTACACGGCATTACGATGGGCAACCACACTTGGGACAACAAAGAAATTTTCGACTTTATCGATGATGAGCCGCGGATGGTCCGTCCCGCGAATTTTCCGCCGGGAACGCCGGGACGCGGGGCTGCGATCATCAAGGCGAACGGGAAAGAGCTGGCGATCGTCAACCTGCAGGGACGAACGTTTTTGCCGGCGATCGATTGCCCGTTCCGCAAAAGCGACGAAATCATCGATCAGCTTCGGAAAAAGCATAAGTGCATCCTGGTTGATTTTCATGCCGAAGCGACCTCGGAAAAAATCGCGATGGGCTGGCATTTGGACGGACGCGCTTCGATTGTCGTCGGCACGCATACGCATGTGCAAAGCAATGACGATACGATTTTGCCCGGAGGAACGGCTTATTTGACCGATGCGGGCATGGTAGGCCCCAAGGATGGAATTCTTGGCATGGAACGGGAAGACGTGCTGCGCAAGTTCAAGACCCAGCTGCCGGTCCGTTTTCAGGTGGATAAAGGGAAATGGCAGTTCCACGGCTTGTTTGTTCAACTGGACGAGTCGACTGGAAAAGCGAAAAAAATGGAAAAAATCCGTCTGCTGGAAGACGATTGGATCATGAGCTAAGATGCAACGACCTTGCAACGACCTCTAGGAAATGAGTTGTGGGAAGCCTAAGACTATCGATGTGATTTTAGCGGTAAAATTGACAAAAAGAAGGAATTATTTTACCACTCCCGAATAACATCTATTATGTGGAAGCTAACCATCAACAATCCCAGGGGAGGTACTTACCATGGAAGTATTAAAAGTTTCAGCAAAGTCCAATCCAAATTCTGTTGCCGGTGCATTAGCTGGCGTGCTTCGTGAACGTGGTGCTGCTGAACTGCAGGCAATCGGAGCGGGGGCGCTAAACCAAGCCATTAAGGCGGTTGCCATCGCCCGGGGATTTGTGGCGCCCAGCGGAGTTGATTTGATCTGCATTCCTGCTTTTACGGATATCGTTATAGATGGGGAAGACCGGACGGCGATTAAGCTGATCGTGGAACCTAGATAAGATGATCGATCGCCAATCCGCAGCTGAAACCTGTTTATTGATATAAGCTGAATCAAGTCGGATATTCGGGACACGCGTCCTGTGACTCGCATTCAGTTTATATGGGATAGACAGGTTTTTTTGCATCTTGCGCAATCCATATATAAAATGAGCCTCGATGATGACAGAGGAAAGGAGTATATAGACGTGAGTTTTCCTGTGATTGATTTTCATTGCGACGTGCTGAGCAAAATGCGCGAGGATTCGAATATCGCGTTTGAAGACGGAGCCGAGCTTGATGTGACCTATGAACGGATGCGGCAAGGGAACGTGATGCTGCAATGTTTTGCGATGTATTTGCCCGAGAGCTGGGGGATTCCCCGCTATGAATTCGTTTTGGACCAGATCGACGCCTTTAAAACGAGAGTCATGCCTGCCGGAGAAGGGATGCGTTGGCTGAAATGGAAGGAAGACGCGGAGGAGCTCGAAAAGGCGTCAAAAGCCCCGAACGGCCCGCTCCACCTTCCGTGGGGAATGTTGTCGGTGGAAGGCGCGGATGGGTTCGAAGGCAACTTATATTACGTGCGGATGTGTTATGAACTGGGGGTCCGCTTTCTTGGCATCACGTGGAATTACGCCAATTGGGCAGCCGACGGGGTGCTTGAGCAAAGAAACGGCGGATTTACCGAAAAAGGCAAAAAGCTGATTGAATTGGCCAACGAAACGGGGCTGCTGCTGGACGTGTCGCATTTGTCCGAAGCCGGGTTTTGGGAGCTGACCGAACGGACCGTGCGTCCGTTTATCGCTTCCCATTCCAATGCCAAAGCGGTCTGCAACCACCCGCGGAATTTGACCGATGACCAGATTCGGGCGATTGTCGCCATGAACGGGCGGATCGGCATGACCTTTGTGCCGTGGTTCGTGCGCGCAAAGGGAGAAGGAGCCGTACCCGTGCGGCCCGAGGAGCTGCTTCCCCACATCGAGCATATTTGCTCGCTTGGGGGCGAAAACAGCCTGATGATCGGATCCGACTTTGACGGCATCGATTCCTGGATCGAAGGTCTCGAACATTCCGGTAAATACCCGGATTTCGCCGAGCTGCTGTGCCGGCATTATCCGGAAGGCACGGTCCGCAAATGGTTTTCGGGCAACGCCCTCTCGTATTTGACGGCGTATCTGCCGAAAAAAGCGCTTTAGATGAGGATTTTGCAAAATCCAAGGAACGACTTTCGATCAGCAATATATAAAGCGGAACGGATTAATTCGCCTATATATTGTGCCCGGGAGCGGCTGGAATCAAATTTTGCAAAATCCTGTAGATGTATAAACGGTATACCTCCAATGCTCGCTTTTTCTGCCAAATGTTAGGCGGCAAGCGCCCGGCAATATTGACAATCTTGTAGCGAAACGGCAATAAACTGGAATGAAGGCGCCTGCTTAAGCGGTAGCGCCTTTTTATTTTTGGGTAATTGGAGGTATAATGGTTTGGCGTACAGATCATAGAGAAAAAATAAGGAGTGATCCACGTGAGTAAAACTGTACCTGTAGGCGTATCCGCCAGACATATTCACCTGACCCAAGAACACATCGAGGTGTTGTTCGGGGAAGGCTACCAATTGACCGAATTTAAACCGTTGTCCCAACCGGGCCAATTCGCGGCCAATGAAACGGTTGCCGTGATGGGACCGAAGGGCGGCTTCGAGAAAGTGAGAATTTTGGGCCCTGCGCGCAAAGCAAGCCAGCTCGAAATTTCCCGCACCGATTCGTTTGCGATCGGCGTGAAGGCGCCGGTGCGCGAATCCGGCAACATCGAAGGAACGCCCGGAATTAAAGTCAAAGGCCCTAAAGGCGAAATCGAGCTGGATCGGGGCGTCATCGTCGCAGCGCGCCACATCCATTTCCATACATCCGACGCGGAAAAATGGGGAATCGCGGACAAGCAGATGCTGAAAGTTCGTGTCGGCGGCGAACGCGGCCTCGTTTTCGAAAACGTCATTGCCCGCGTATCCGATTCCTTTGCGCTGGACATGCACATCGATACCGATGAAGGAAACGCGGCCGGCGTCAAAACCGGGGATACCGCTGAAATCATTGACTAATTCGGCTTCGGATCGGCAAGATGACATGAAACGGGAGAGAAATCTCCCGTTTTTTATTTTAACTTTACATAGGTTAAACATAGGCTAAGGAAGGTGCGGAGGAATCGTCATTCATCGGGCAATGCTTTGTTTCATAGCAATTTTAAGCCGCAAGGAAAGTGGCTAACGATGGACGTTCATGCTATAATTTATTGGAATGCCTTTTTAGGCGACAAGGTTTGTCCCCAAGGGAATTGAAGGAGTGATCAAAGCATGGCCAAGGAAACGAAGGATTACTCCAAATATTTTGATTTTTCCGACGCCAAAGTTCTGTCAGAGGATGAAAACGGCAAAACCATCCGCATCAAAGGTCGGGAAATTCATATTATTTCGGAGCCTAACCATAGACAAAGCAAGAAGCGCCGCCGTGAGGATGTTCAGGTATTGTACGATACCGCCGTGCCGGAAGAGCTTCGCGGGATCGGAAACGGCAAGCATTACATCGTGTATACGTACGGCTGCCAGATGAACGAACATGATTCGGAAACGATCAAAGGCATGCTCGAGGAGATGGGGTATACGCCGACCGAGGACCGGAAGGAAGCCTCCATCATTTTGCTGAACACTTGCGCAATCCGCGAAAATGCGGAGGACAAAGTTTTCGGCGAGCTCGGCCATCTGAAGCATTTGAAAAAAGAAAACCCCGAGCTGCTGCTTGGCGTATGCGGCTGTATGTCCCAGGAGGAAAACGTCGTCAACCGCATCATGCAAAAGCACGGGTTCGTCGATATCATCTTCGGCACGCACAACCTGCACAGACTGCCCCACTTGGTGAAGGAAGCGCTGTTCAGCAAAGAAATGGTCGTCGAGGTATGGTCCAAGGAAGGCGACATCATCGAAAATCTGCCGAAAAAACGGGAAGGCCTCCGCGCTTGGGTAAACATCATGTACGGCTGCGACAAGTTTTGCACGTACTGCATCGTTCCGATGACCCGCGGCAAGGAACGCAGCCGCCGTCCGGAGGACGTCATCGCCGAGGTTCGCGATTTGGCCCGCCAAGGCTTCAAGGAAATTACGCTGCTCGGCCAAAACGTAAACGCATACGGCAAGGATTTTACCGACATCACATACACCTTTGCCGATCTGATGGACGATATGCGGAAGATCGACATTCCGCGGATCCGCTTTACGACGTCCCATCCGCGCGATTTTGACGACCACCTCGTCGAGGTTCTCGGCAAAGGCGGCAATTTGGTGGAGCATATCCATCTGCCGGTTCAATCGGGCAGCAGTGAAATTTTGAAAATCATGGGACGGAAGTACACCCGGGAAATTTACCTGGAGCTGGTCCGCAAAATTAAAGAAGCCGTTCCGAACGTCGTGTTGACCACGGACATCATCGTAGGTTTCCCGGGCGAAACGGAAGAGCAGTTTGAGGAGACGCTGTCGCTCGTAAGAGAGGTTGGTTTCGATTCCGCTTATACCTTTATATATTCGCCGCGCGAGGGAACGCCGGCCGCCGTCATGGAAGACAGCATTCCGATGGAGGTTAAAAGAGAGCGTCTGCAGCGCCTGAACCGCGCGGTCGAGGAGTTCAGCCGGAAGAGCCATGAAAGTCTGCGCGGACAAATCGTGGAGGTTCTCGTCGAAGGCGAAAGCAAAAATAACGCCTCCGTATTGTCGGGACGGACGCGCACCAACAAGCTGGTCCATTTTGAAGGCGATCAGGCGCTCATCGGCAGCTTCGTCCATGTCAAAATCACCGATGCGATGACCTGGTACATCAAGGGCGAGATCGTAAACGAATCAAGCGAAGCTCCTGCATTAACTCATTAAGAGCCAAATTAACGGAATAGGGGTAATGAAAGGTGAGAGAAAAGGGTCATATCAATAGTTTGGGCATGATGTCATATGATACCAGAGATTTGATCATCCGCGACGATATTATGGCCAAAGCCAAGGAACTCGCGGAGCTGATCTCGGGCAGCGAAGAAGTAAAGCAGTACCAGAAAGCGGAGGAAAAAATCCGCAATCATGAGCATGTCCAACAGCTGATTGCAACGCTCAAAAAACGGCAGAAGGAAATCGTGGCGTTCGAATCGTTCCAAAACCCGCAAATGGTAGCGAAAATCGAAAAGGAAATGGAAGAGCTTCAGGATGAGATCGACGCTATTCCGCTCGTAGCCGAATTTCAGCAAAGCCAGAGCGACATCAACTATTTGCTGCAGCTGGTGATGTCGGTCATCCGGGATACCGTCTCGGAGAAAATCAATGTGGAAGCGGGAGCGGACGAACCTCCTGCAAGCTGCGGATAAGAGGAGATCAGAAAGGCGGCGGATCGCGTATCCGCGCCTTTTTTTGCAGCCAAGATTCCGGTCGGCGGAATGTTTTTGAATAAGCACCACAGCAAACTTCCCCAAGTCGGGGGGGATAACACGGTATTCTAACCTTTGATAAAAATGGGAGTGAACGACAGTTGACCATCAGACCAAGGCTGCCGCAGGAGGAACTGCCGGCGTCGCTGCTGCTGCTGGCGGACCCGGATTGGGCGCAAGTGAAGAAATATTTGGACGCATCCAGCTGGACGGTGGCGGAAGAGAGCGGAGAGATCGTCGGCGTATGCGGGCTGATGACGCTTGACCGCGCGTCGGCGGAAATCATGAACGTGGCGGTTGATCCGGCATGGCAGGGAAAAGGGCTTGGCAAACAGTTGATTCAATTCGCTTTACATGAAGCTCGAAGCCAGGGTTATGATAAGGTAATCGTACGGACAGGCAATTCCAGTTTGAACCAGCTGGGGTTGTATCAAAAATGCGGATTCCGGATGGTTCGGATAGAGCGCGACTATTTTGTGAACAACTATCCTGAGCCGATTTATGAAAACGGCATTCCATGCCGGGACCAAATTGTTTTGGAAATGGCAATGAAGGAATAATTCAACATCTTTGCAAACAGCATGGGGGGAAACGGCAAATGAACGCATTGGAAGAAATGATCGCCCGCGGCGAAAATACGTTTTGGGGTTTTCTGGGCTGCGAATTCGTATCGGCCGACGAAGGGAACATCGTCATCGCCCTCGATGCCAAAGAGCATCATACCAATTCGATGGGGATCGTTCATGGCGGCGTGTTGACATCGCTGATGGATCAGGCGATGGGCATGGCGGCAACGGCGGCGGCCGAACAGGACAGCTGCGTAACGACCAATATCAACGTGCATTTTATGTCCGCCATGACGACGGGAAGGCTGATCGTAACGGCAAAAGTGATTCACAAGGCGGGAAGGTCGCTGACAACAGAGGCCCGTATTCATAACGGCGAAGGCACGCTTGGATGTTTGGCCACGGCAACCTTCAGAATCGTTCATCGCAAGTAATCGGCTTGAGGTTATATTTGGATTTAATGCAAAAGTACTTGACATTTATTATATATAAATCATAATGAAAGTATCAAAAAGATACTCTATAAATGGTGATGATATGAACGAACATCGGAAAGAAGTAGACACTTCACCTGAAGCAAAGGCCTATAAGGCGAAGAAATACCGGACGCCCGACGGCGTTCCGGCGGATATCGTCATGTTCACGCTCACAAAAAAGGAACGGAAAACGGTGACCAAAACGCTGCCGATCCGTGAGCTGAAGGTGATGTTAATCCGGCGCAAATCGTGGCCTTGTGCGGGCATGTGGGCTTTGCCGGGCGGATTTTGCCGTGAAAGCGAATCGATTTACGACGCGGCCAAACGTGAGCTGAAAGAAGAAACCGGGGTGGACGGAGGCCATTTGGAATACCTCGGGGTATACAGCACGCCAGGCCGGGATCCGCGCGGCTGGATCATCAGCCATGCTTTTTTTGCCCTGGTGGAGGAATGGATGCTTGAAAGCAGACAAGCAGCGGATGACGCCGGCGAGGTGGGGTTGTTCGGCATCGAAGAAGCGCTGAACGATCTGGAGCTTGCTTTTGACCACCGGGACATTATCCGCGACGCATATATGCGCATCCAAAAGCAAATGCTGCATTCGACGATCGCCCGCCAGTTTCTGCCCGAGCAGTTTACGCTGAGCGAGCTGTATCAGGTTATACAGACCGTCGTGCCGGAATTCAGCGAACCGAATTTCATCCGGAAAATCACCTCAACCCGCAGCAGGCAGGGCATATTGGAAGAGGTGCGCGACGAAAACGGCAAACCGCTCAGCTCGAACCAATACTCGCAGCGTCCCGCCCAGCTGTACCGGTTTACGGATTACGCGCCGTTGCTGTCCATTTACACATAAGCGGCCGCAGGAGCGTCGAATACAATACAGCTGCGCCTAAGGGCGTGAATAAGCCGCGGTTCGATCCGCAAACGAACGGACGGCTTCAACGAGTGAACGGACCCCGCAGGGCTGGAATACAAAGGAGGAAGCCTGCATGCAAACAGCAGGACTGGCATTACATACAGACAAGTATCAAATCAATATGATGTACGCGCATTGGGTAAACCGGTCGCATCAGCAGAAGGCGGTGTTTGAAGCCTATTTCCGCAAGCTGCCGTTTGGCAACGGTTATGCCGTGTTCGCCGGACTGGAGCGGATCGTTCATTATATCGCGAATTTGCGTTTTTCGGATGAGGACCTCAAATATTTGTCCGAGCAGGAAGAAAATTACGACTCGGCGTTTTTGGAGGAGCTGAAGCAGTTCCGTTTTTGCGGAAATATTTATTCCATGAAAGAAGGGGCGCTCGTATTTCCGAACGAACCGCTGATTCGGGTTGAAGGAACCATTATGGAAGCCCAGCTTGTGGAAACGGCCTTGCTCAACTTCATGAACTTCCAGACGCTGATCGCCACCAAGGCGTCGCGTGTGAAGCAGGTCGCGGGAGACGACATTCTCCTCGAATTCGGGACGCGGCGCGCGCAGGAAGCGGATGCCGCGGTGTGGGGAGCACGGGCCGCCTATATCGCCGGATTCGATGCCACCTCCAATATGCTGGCCGGGCAAAAATTCGGCATTCCGACCAAAGGGACCCATGCCCACTCTTGGGTGCAGAGCTTTTCTTCCGAGCAGGAAGCGTTTGACACGTATGCGAAGGTGATGCCGGATGGGGTGACGCTGCTCGTCGATACGTTCGACACGTTAAAAAGCGGCGTGCCGCATGCCATCGAGACGGCCAAAAAGCTGGAGTCCGCCGGCAAAAAAATGTCCGCGATCCGCCTCGACAGCGGCGACCTCGCCTATTTGTCCATCAAAGCCCGCAAAATGCTGGACGACGCCGGATTGTCCTATGTCAAGATCGTCGCATCCAATGATTTGGACGAAAATACGATTTTGAACTTGAAGGCGCAGGGAGCGCGCATCGATACATGGGGAGTCGGCACGCAGCTCATCACCGCCGCGGACCAGCCCGCGCTTGGCGGCGTCTACAAACTGGTGGAGCATGAAGTGAACGGGGAAATGGTTCCGACGATCAAAATTTCCGGGAACCCCGAGAAGGTGTCCACGCCGGGCAAAAAGGACGTCTACCGCATCGTGGACCGGGTCACCGCGAAAGCGACGGCGGATTACATCGTGTTTCCCGACGAGGAAAAACCGCGGGACAGCGTGCGGCTGAAGCTGTTTAACCCGCAGCATCCTTATTTGCAAAAATACGTCAAAAATTACGATGCCATTCCGATGCTGCAGCAAATTTTCGAAAACGGGAAGCTGGTCTACGATCTGCCTTCCCTAAAGGAAATCCGCCTCTATCACCGCGAGCAAATGGATCTGTTTTGGCCGGAATATTTGCGCAAGCTGAATCCGGAAATTTACCGCGTCAATTTGAGCGAAAAAGTATGGGATCTGAAGCAAAAGCTGATGGCCGAATTTATGCAGACGGAAGAATGACGGCAAATCGATAATCAAAGATTCGGCAAAGGAATGTATCCGTTCCGCGCCGAATCTTTTTTTAAACGAAGCGAAATTGATAAGGAGGCAGCAGCGATGGAAACGTTTAAAGCTTACGTGGTCCGCCGGAACGGCAAGGGGTTGAAGGGACGAATCGAGGACATGCGTTTGGAACAGCTTCCGGACGGCGATGTGCTCGTCAAAGTGCATTACTCGGGTGTGAACTACAAGGATGGACTGGCCAGCGTGCCCGAAGGAAAAGTCGTCAAAGACTACCCGATGGTGCCGGGAATCGACCTTGCCGGGGTTGTCGCCAGCTCAAGCCACCCCGATTTTCGCGAAGGGGACCCGGTCCTATGCACCGGATACGGGCTCGGAACCGCCCATTACGGCGGATTCAGCGAATATGCCCGCATTCCTGCGGACTGGCTGCTTCCGCTCCCAACCGGCTTAAGCCTGCGCGAAGCAATGGGGATCGGGACGGCGGGTTTGACCGCCGCATTATCGGTAGACCGTCTGATCCATTGCGGCGTGACGCCGGAAGCGGGGCCGGTGCTGGTAACGGGCGCGACGGGGGGCGTCGGCAGCTTTGCGGTCGACATTTTATCGACGGCGGGATTTCAAGTCACGGCCAGCACGGGCAAAGCCGGGGAGCAGCAGGAATGGTTGAGGCGTCTGGGAGCAACCGATGTCATAGGACGGGAGGGCGTCGTGTCCGGCGCGGGACCTCTCGGCAAGCAGCGCTGGGCCGGCGCCGTAGATCCGGTAGGAGGAGCGCAGCTGGAAGAGATATTAAAATCCATCCATTACGGCGGCGCGGTGGCGCTGTCCGGTTTGACGGGCGGAACGGCATTTAACGGGACCGTCTATCCGTTTATTTTGCGGGGAGTGCAGCTGCTTGGCATCGATTCGGTATTTTGCCCGAAGGAATGGAGAACCGGCGTTTGGGAGAAGCTTGGGCGGGAATGGAAGCCGGATGCGGCTTTAAGCCAAGGACTCCAGGAAGCAACGCTCCATGAATTGCCCGAAATTTTGCAGTCGATTTTGCAGGGAAAAGCGGTGGGAAGGACGATCATCCGGCTCGCCTGAGGAATGAGCGGCGGCTTGCCATGTTAAGATTTTGCAAAAGGCGCGCTGCATAAACCGAATGGAATGTTGGCATTCTAAGCCCATATTAGGCTGTCTTCCGCTTGAAGCGGTATCAGGGGAAGGGATGAATCAACATGAACAAACGGTTAGCATGGCTGCTCGCTTGCGTGCTGCTGGCTGCAACGGTCGGCTGCGACAAGCATACCGTCATCAAAAAGGAAGTCAAACTGTATAATTTCGATTCCTATTCCGAGGGAAACATACGGGCGCAAACGCAGGGCAGCGGCTTAAACGGCCAACTGTTGAACAACCTGCAGCTGGCTTTCGGCGAAAAGAATATTCCATTGACCCATCACACGTATGCAGAGGACGGACGCGGCAACATCAGCTACATGTATTATATCGGGGGAAACCCGCAGCAGTATATCAAGCTTCATGTCTTTACCGACGAGAAGGAACGAATCAAACGGATCGAAAACTGGTACGGAGACCAAAAACGGGTTGAAACCCCGACCTCCAGAACGCTGATTTACGGTCATGACAAGGTCGCTTTGATTTATACCTCTTCCGGAAAAAACAAAGGAAAATACGAAACCGAGGTTCATGAAATATTCAATTCGCTGATTCATCGGATGCATTTCTAACCGAACAAGCCGGCATGCTAGCAGCATCCGGCTTGTTTTTGATTCTGACATCATTCGCAACCGCAGGGTCCAGCTTTGTACCACACCAAGACGCCCATTCCGGTTGGAGGCTTAATTTTTCTTGTAAATTTCGCGCATGACATGCCGCAGCTCCGGCACGATGATCCGTTCCAAAGCCAATTTGACGGCTCCCGTCGAACCCGGGACGGAGAACACCGCGGTACCGCCAACGGTTCCGGCGATCGCGCGGCTTAAAATCGCGGCGGGTCCGATATCTTCCGTGAAGCTGAGATACCTGAATATTTCCCCGAATCCGGGAAGCTGCTTGTCAAGAAGCGAGGAAACGGCTTCATACGTCGTATCCCGCGGGGAAATGCCCGTGCCTCCCGTCAATAGGACCGCCTCTACCTCCGGGTTTACCGCCGCTTCGTGAATCAGCTCCCGAATCCCTTCATAGTCGTCTTTGACGATCTCATATCGCACCACTTGGTAACCCGCGCCTTCCAAAAGGGATTTCATCAAACGACCTCCGGCATCCGTTTCCGGCGTTCGGGTATCCGATACGGTCACGATCATGCATGATACCGTATCGGGCGCCTGGCTGCGATGTTCATCCACTGATCTCATCTTTATGTCTCCTCTCCCTTTGATGTGTCTTTATAGGATAGCTCGTTGGGCGCGAACATGCAAATGTCCAGCCTCGGTTCAGAGGATGCCCATGGAATTTGCAGGCGGTTGCGGCTTGTCCGGCCGTGTAGTACACTTTCCGTACAAAGAAAATTCGAGGGATCAAGAGGAGAACGATCATGGAAAAGCAATTGGCGACACCCATTTACATATTGTCAGGCTTCTTGGGAAGCGGAAAAACGACCTTGCTGCAGCGGCTTGTGAACGATTGGCAGGAGCAAGGCCTGCGTCCGGCGGTCATCATGAACGAAATCGGCGACGTAAATTTGGACGGACTGCTGGTAGAAAAGCGGGTACCGATGACCGAGTTGCTCAGCGGCTGCATCTGCTGCTCGATCCGCGGCGACCTGAGCATGGAGATGGCCGGCCTGATCGAAAGGGAACATCCGGACGTGATCGTCGTCGAAGCGACCGGCATCGCGAACCCGATGGAAATTTTGGACGGTGTAACCGAAGCGGCTTTATATATGAAAATCGACCTGAAAGGGGTCATCACCGTCGTCGATTCGGCTTATTTGCTGGAGCTGCACCGGGAGCAAAAAGGGAAAACCTTCAGGCTCATGCAGGAGCAAATCCGGGCGGCGTCCTGTCTCGTTTTGAACAAAACGGACCGGATCGACGCGGACGGGCAGGAGGAACTTAGGAGCATCATTGCGAGATGGAATAGCTTTGCACCCGTGCTCCCGGCCGTGCGCTGCGAGGTAAACATTGGCGATATGCTCGCCTCGCTTGGGGGCAAGATCCGCCGGCCGGAAATGCCCGGGCATCGCACCGGCGAAACGGAAACAGCGGGGGAGCGGGAACACGATGGGGGAGGGGCGCATAGCCGGGCTCATAGCCATACGCATCATGACCATGTCATGGTGTATACCCACTATCTGCGCGGCCCGGTCGACAGCGGGGAATTCGAGCGGTTTGTCGCCGGGCTGCCGCGCGAGGTGTACCGTGCCAAAGGCGTATTGACGTTCAGCGATACGGCGAGCCGGTTCCTGTTCCAATACGCTTTCCGGGAGCCTGATTTTTTGCGGATTACGCCGCAAGGCGAAGTGCCGGACGTGGTCGTGTTTATCGGCGAGCATTTTTCCAAATCCGCGATCGAAGAAGGCATGCGGGCGTTGGAACGTTAGCCGGGATACCCCCTGCAGGGTTACGACGAGGGATTGCGATTCCTTTGGGAGAAAGCACGGATAAAGATATTGGGCTTGATTCTGCGTTTTACCGTATGTATAATAGTTTGAAATCGAACGTCTGGGATCGGGAGAGTAAGGAAGGCCGCAAGCATGGACAGCGAACCGGAATTGGTGAAAGCCGGCACATGCCCCTTCGTGAAGCGCACCCGTGAGACGGCGGTTCCAAAGCCTGATTTCCGGAAACGGCTAAATGAATTTTTATTTTCCGGAGCCCCTGATAAAGTACCTGAATCGGCTTCCATGCCGTTGCACCTATGCAGGGTTATTTTAGGCAAGTAGATCCGTCCGGGTTACTCCGTTACAGGTTATGAAGGGAAACGAATCTTCCGGCGGTACGGCCGAACTTTCGTTTACTTAGAGTGGTACCGCGGGATATACAGCTCTCGTCTCTATTATGGAGACGGGGGCTTTTTGTTTTATCAAAAAGTGAGAAAGGTTGATTGTTGATGTTATACCAATGGGCTGCAAATGCGCTGAACAACTACGTGCCGCTGGAAGCGGACGACATATCGGGGCTGCTTGAAATACCGCCTTCCCCGGAGATGGGGGATATGGCGCTGCCTTGCTTCGTGCTTGCCAAATCATTCCGAAAGGCGCCGCAGGAAATCGCCCGATCGATCGCCGAAGCGTTCAGCCACCCGCATATGACGGCTGCCGCCGCAGGGCCGTACGTCAATTTGACGTTCGACCGGGAGCATTACGGCGGCATGATGATGGATGAACTGGCGCAGGAGAAGGTGCCGCAAACCGGGAAGGGCATCAAAGCGGTCATCGACATGTCTTCCCCCAACATCGCGAAACCTTTCGGCATCGGCCATCTTCGTTCGACCATGATCGGGGCGGCTTTATACAACATGCACAAGCTTGCGGGCTACGACGTCGTCAGCGTCAATCACCTGGGCGACTGGGGAACGCAGTTCGGCAAACAGATCGCCGCCTATAAAAGATGGGGGAACGATGATCTGCTGGCCGCGGACCCGATCGGCGAATCGCTGAAATTATATGTCCGTTTTCATGAAGAAGCGGAGCATGACGATACCCTTGAGCCGGAGGCAAGGGAATGGTTCCGGAAGCTGGAGGAAGGCGACGAGGAAGCCCGCGCGTTATGGACCTATTTCGTCAACGTAAGCATGAAGGAATTCGACAGGATGTATGGACGGTTGAACGTCCGGTTTGATTACACGCTCGGGGAAAGCTTCTACAACGATAAAATGCCTGCCGTCGTCAAAGCCTTGAAGGAAAAAGGGCTGCTCGTCGAAAGCGACGGGGCGCTGGTGGTCCGGCTGGATGACGAAGGCATGCCGCCATGCCTCATTTTGAAAAAAGACGGCACGACCATCTACCCGACGAGGGATTTGGCGACCGCCATCTACAGGCATGACGTCATGAAAGCGGACCGGATTTTGTACGTCGTCGGAAACGAACAAAGGCTGCATTTTCAGCAGGTGTTTGCCGTCCTCGGCAAAATGGGCATGGATTGGGCGGATCGCTGCACCCACCTGCCGTTCGGGCTCATGAAATTCGAGGGCAAAAAAATGTCCACCCGCCGCGGCAAAATCGTCAAGCTGGAGGACGTGATGGATGAGGCGGTCGAACGGGCGCTGGCGATCATCAACGAAAAAAATCCCGGACTGGAGCAAAAGGAACGGGTTGCGGAGGCGGTCGGCATCGGCGCGATCATTTTCGGCGACCTGAAAAACCATCGCCTGAACGAAGTGGACTTTTCGCTGGAAGACGCGTTGAATTTCGACGGGGAAACGGGGCCGTACGTGCAGTACACCTATGCGAGAACACAAAGCGTACTGGCGAAGGGGGCGGCCGGAAAAGACGGGGCGGCGGATGATGCCGGAACAGGCGAATATACCGCAGCCGCAGCCCATCTCGGCGATTCCGGCTGGGAACTCCTGAAGCTATTGACCCGTTTTCCGGAGCAATTGGAGCGGGGCGTGCGCAGCGGGGAGCCGTCCGTTTTGGCGCGTTATGCTCTCGATGTGGCGCAATCCTTCAATCAATTTTATAATAAGGAAAGAATTGTCACGGATGAAACGTCGGTTCGGAAAGCGAGACTGCGGCTGACACAGCTGGCCGGACGCACGATCGCGCGGACGATGGGGCTTTTGGGCATCCAGACGCCGGAACGGATGTGACCTCCGAATAAATGAACCGGAAGAAGGTGGCTTCGGCTGTGGCCGATAAAAGAGAAGCGGAAGGTCGGGACGACGGTTTGGTGATCCTTCGGGACACCGTCAAAACGTATAACGGACGCAACGTGCTGCACAATATATCGCTGAAAGTAAGGCAAGGGGAATGCATCGCGCTTATCGGCAAAAACGGATCCGGCAAAAGCACGCTGCTGCGGCTGCTGGCAGGACTTTCCCGTCCGACGTCGGGAACGCGGACGGTACCCGGGGGATCACTCCGCATCGGCTACGTGCCGGAGCGGTTTCCCCCGATTGTCTTTACGCCATGGGAATTTCTGTCGAGCGCGGCTGCCGTCCGGGGATTGGATAAACGTGCGGCGGAGGAAGAGTTAAGCGTTCTGCTGCGGCAGCTGGATATGGAACATGCCATGCATGTCAAAATGAATCAATTTTCCAAAGGGATGCTGCAAAAAATCAGTTTGATCCAGGCGATTGCCGGCAAACCGGATTTGCTGCTGTTGGACGAGCCGCTGTCGGGACTGGACGTCAAGGCGCAGGAAAATCTGCTTCACGTGCTGCTCGCCCAAAAAAGGAGCGGCACCGCCATCGTCATGTCGGTTCATGAATCGAAGCTGATCGAACGGGCGGCGGATCGGGTGCTGCTCATCCAGGAAGGGCGGATCGTAAAGGAAACCCGGGAGGTACGCCGGCAGCCGGGAGCGGTTGCGCAGGTTTCCGCCCGCATTCCAGGCAACGACGCGCTTGCGGAGATTGCCGCACTTCCCGGCGTTGCCAACTGTACGCCGGATTCGGATGTTTACCTGCTTCAAGTAGAGGAAGATTCGATTGACCAGGTTTTGCGCATCATACTGGATCGCGGCGGTTCGGTCCTGGCGGTCATTCCGGCCGAAGGGATCGATGCCCGCATGGGAGAGCGGCTGCAAGCCGCGGCACGCTGATGAGGGGGAGAGGAAGATGCTCGCGTTATCCCGTTTTTTGCTGAGAAGCTATACGAGGAAACATGCTTATTTCGCGCCGCTGGCGGCAACCTTGATCGCCATGTTTTTGCTTTATACCTACAAGCCTAATCCGGTCATGGACAGCTATGCCGTCACTTCCGTGTTTCTGTTCGTCGGTTCGGCCTGGCTCGCTTTGACCTTCCTGAACCACGGAAGCCCGCAGCAGGAGCAGCTGCATATCACGCATATCGGCGGCATGAAAAGGTATCTGTTCAGCCAAATCCTGGCTTTGCTTGTTCCGGTGGCGATGTGCACGGCGATTTTTATGCTGTATCCGATCGCGGCGCAAATGTTCGACAGGCCCGTGCGGATCGGAGAATTTTTGCTCGCGGTTTGCGGGCATCTGGTTATGGGGGGGCTTGGCGCTTCGCTGGCGTTGTTTTTCCAGTCGGCGTGGATGCCGAACGGCTCCAGGGCCGTGGCGCTGCTGCTTGCTCTGGTCATCGCCTCAATCGGGGCCAAATCGATCGCGGGTCTGCTGCCGGAGCAGCTTCGGTGGCTGCGCTGGATTTTTCCGCCCGTATCGCCGATGATGGACGCCCTTCTGAACGGCGGCGCGGTGCCGCCCCATAAGGTATGGCTGACATTGGGATACGGTTTGGCTTATACGCTGCTGCTGGGACTGGTCTACATGCTCCTTTCCGTCCGGCGAGATGCCCGTACCTGAGCCGATCACTTGCTTTGCCGGTTGATGAATGAGGGTACATCCATTAACATGGAGGTATGACGAAATCATCATGTATTGATGGGTGGGAGGGTATGATGAAGCAAACACGGCTCTTGGACAGCGAACATTCCAAAGAATTATTTGCTTACTTCGGTCTCGCGGTCTATTATTCGCAGGCGCTCGAGCAGCAGCTTGTCAACCTGTTAATGCTGATGAAAGTATCGCAAGGGAAGGTGCCGACCGAAGAGGATCTTGCCGATTTATACCACCAGAAGCTGAGCAATTCGCTGGGCCAGCTGGTTCACGAAATCCAGCATCATTTTCCGTTTTCGGCGGAAGAGACGGCTCAGCTGAAAGAGGTATGGAAACAGCGGAATTACATCGTCCACGATTATTTCAAAGAACGCATCCAGGAAACGTTCAGTCCGGCAGGACGGTCGAGAATGATTCGCGAATTGACCGCGTTCAAGGACCAGGCCCAGGAGCTGGAACGCAAGCTGCAAAAATATACGGGTGAGCTGTATGCGAAGCTGGGACTGGACCAGGAATCGGAAAAATCCGGGGCGAATCCGTGACGAACCGCGGATTGCCAACATTTTGAAACATTTGCGGCAGGCATCCCGTCTGAAAGGGTGGAGGTGATCTTTGATGAAAAGATTTAAAAAAACGGCTGCGGCCTTGATTGCATTCAGCTGCCTTGCAGCCGCATCATCCGCATACGCTTTTTCGGATATTAAGGACGCCAAACAGGAAAAGATCGCAGCATCCCTGCAATCGCAAGGCATCATCCATGGCGTGTCCGCGGATCGGTTTGCGCCGGCCCAGCCCTTGACGGCAGCCCAAGGCGTCCAGCTCCTCGTCAAAGCGATGAAGCTGCAGGCGAAGGTGGACGGCCCGCCCCCGCCCGCGAACGTTCCGGCCAAAGCCTGGTATGCCCAAGCCGCCGCGATAGCAGCGGACAACGGCATCTCGGTTGGCAACATCCGCGACTGGAACATGAACCTGACAAGAGAGCAGTTTGCCGGCATGTTAACCCAAGCGGTAAAAGCGACGGGAGAATATCCGACGACCGAAATGTACATGCTGGTCAAGGATGAGGACGAAACGGCTCCGGCATACCGGGCCGGACTGCAATTTTTGCTGTTGACCGGCATCACCGAACTTGATGCACAGAACCGGTTCCATCCGAAGCAACATATTACACGCATGGAGGCAGCCGAAATGATTTACAATGCGCTGCAGTTCATTCAGAGCCATAAAAGCCAGGATCCCGGTCAAGCCGAAGACGATGTGTCGATCCGCATCGAGAAAGTCAATGACCAGGTGAACAAAATCGTTTTATCCAAACCGGACATGCCGAATCCGGGGTACGGACTCGCGGTCGACCGGATCGAATTTCTTTCGGGGCAGAAGGCCGTAGCGTACTATCATATTACGACGCCCGCGCCCGGAAAGATGTATCCGCAGGTCATATCCACCGCCACGGCATCGTTTTATTTGGACAGCAAATTCGAAATCAGCGTCAAAAAAACGCCCGGGTACGACGGGGGACCGATTTCCGCTCCCGGTACGGGCAAAACGATAAAATAAATCGGCAAGACCCTTTCGCCGGGCCCGGTGTAAAGGGTCTTTTTTTGTTCGCGGCGGCCCGCCCTCAAAAAAATGTCGAATCAACCGTAAAATGTATAAGATTTCGTTGACGAGGCAAATAGAAATCCCCTACTGCAAGCGATTACAATAACTTCAAGGGGGGAAACGTATGGCGCAGCTCGCAAGCTTAAGAAAAGTGGAGAACGTCAAGAAAAAGCGGGGAGTCGCTTACCGGCTGGCCAAGCAGTGGGACATCCAGCTGATGGTCGTGCCGGCGCTTATATTGATTTTCATCTTTTCCTACATACCGATGTACGGCGTATTGATGGCTTTTCAGGATTACAGCATTTTTGACGGTTTTTGGGCAAGTCCCTGGGTAGGGTTCAAGCATTTTAACATGTTTTTTCACTCCCCCGAGTTTTGGCCGATTATCCGCAACACGATCATCATCAGCCTGCTGAAATTTTGCATCGGTTTTCCGGCGCCGATTTTTCTGGCGCTTATGCTGAATGAAGTGAGGCACATGGTGTTCAAACGGGTGGTGCAAACGGTCAGCTACCTGCCCCATTTTTTGTCCTGGGTCATTGTTGCCGGATTTGCCATGTCGATCTTGTCCACGGACAACGGCAGTTTGAACATTTTGCTGCAAAAGCTGCATTTGATCAAGGAGCCGGTCGGATTCCTCGGTAAAGCCGAGTATTTTTGGAGCATTCTCGTGACAACCAACGTCTGGAAGGAAATCGGTTTCGGGTCCATCGTTTATTTGGCGGCCATCGCGGGTATCAATCCGAGTTTGTACGAGGCGGCTGCCATGGACGGAGCGGGACGAATCAAGCAGCTGTTTATGATTACCCTTCCTTCCATCATGCCCGTCATCTCCATCTTCATGATTTTGGCGATCGGCAATCTGCTCAGCGCCGGTTTTGAAGACATCCTCCTGCTCGGATCGAATCCGGTGCTGCGGGATGTGGCCAACGTCATCGACACGTACGTTTACAGGGTGGGCATAACGAATCAACGCTTCTCCTACGCGACCGCGGTCGGCCTGTTCAAAGCCGCCATCAGCGTCGGGCTGCTGGCTTTCGCCAACGGCTTCGCGCGCAGATCCGGCAACAGCCTGTGGTAAGACGCGTCGTTTGATAGACTTGGGAGAAGACAGGGAGGCTGCAATCGAATGTACAAAAAAAGCATCGGCGACAGGATATTCGTTAGTTTCGTATACGTTTTTTTGATCCTGCTGGGCTTCAGCACCTTTTATCCGTTCTGGAACGGGCTTGTCATATCGCTGAACGACGGCATGGATACGGCGCTCGGAGGCGTGACGTTCTGGCCGCGCAAATGGTCGCTCGAAAATTATTACGTCGTTTTCCGGGATGACCGGATTTTGAACGCCTTTATGATCAGCGTCATGAGGACGGTGCTGGGCACCATCCTTTCCGTCCTGTGCACCGCGGTTTTCGCCTACGGCATGACCAAAAAGGAGCTGATCGGCCGCAAATTTTACATGATGATGTGCATCGTCACGATGTATTTCGGCGGCGGACTGATCCCGACGTTCCTGGTGGTGCGGGGTCTCGGATTGATGGATTCCTTCTGGGTGTTTATCATCCCGAGTTTGATCAGCGTGTGGAACATGATCATTTTCCGCACCTTCTTTATGGGGCTGCCCGAAGGGCTGCAGGAATCGGCCAAAATCGACGGCTGCGGCAATTGGTCCACGTTTTTCCGGATCGTGCTGCCTTTGTCCGGCCCGGTCATCGCGACATTGGGGCTGTTTACGGCGGTTGCGCATTGGAACGAGTGGTTTCTGCCCAGCATTTATATCACGAAAGAAAAGCTGCTTCCGATCCAGTCCATGCTGCAGCAAATTCTCAGCACCAACATCATGACCGAGCAAATGTCCAAGCTGGATTCGGCGGCCCAAAGCCGCATGTCGGCGATGAAAAGCGTGACGACCAAATCGCTCTCGATGGCGACGATGATGGTGGCGACGCTGCCGATTATCGCGGTCTACCCGTTCGTCCAAAAATATTTCGTCAAAGGCGTGCTGGTCGGATCGCTGAAAGAGTAGGGTTTAGAGCATTTCGCTTTGACCATCAGGGTTTGGCATAAATCCTGGCATAAATCGAACTTTTGGAAAAGGGGTTATGGGGTATGAAAAGTTGGAAAAGATCGCTGATCGTGACGCTTGTCTTTTTGTGCACGACAGCGACGGCCCTTGCGGGATGCGGAGGCGGCAGCAACGACGGCAAGAAGGCCGAGGGTACAAGCAACAATAATGCGAAAGCCGAAGAGAAGACGGAAAACAAGGAAGGCTCCGGATCCGGGAAATTCGAGCTTGGCAGCGAACCTTTAGAATTCAGCTTCTACGGACATTACGACTGGTATACGATGCCGGCGTGGGGCGCCGACGAAGCCAGCAAATGGATCCAGGACAACAAAAAGGTGACGGTGACGGCGATCAATTCCGGCGGCAACGCGGCTCAAAAACTGAATACGATGATTGCCTCCAAAGAGCTCCCGGACGTTATCTGGACGGACCGCGGAACCGACGTGGAACGTTTGCGGGCGGCAGGAATGCTCGTATCCTATGACGAATATCTGGACAAATATCCGAATCTTAAAAAATGGGCCGGCGATTCCACGCTCAACATGCTTCGCTCAAGCGACGGCAAGCTGTACCAGTTCCCGAACTGGTATACCTCCCAGCCGGCGGGGAACGCGGGATATTTGATGAACAGCAAAATTTACAAGGATCTCGGTTCGCCTAAACTCGAAACGACCGACGACTTCTACAATTATTTGAAAGCCGTGAAAGAGAAGTATCCGAACGTCGTGCCGTTCGAGCCGGATCTCGCAAAAGACGGGCAAGGACTGGACATTCTGTACAGCGCCTTCGGCGAAGACCATTCCCCGGTGTACCTGAGAGAAAGAGCGGTGCCAAACGGCGACAAGCTGACGTCGATTTTCCAGGACCCGGTATACCGCGAATCGATGCAATTCGCCTCGAAGCTGTTCCGCGAAAAACTGATGGCTCAGGATGCCTTGACGCAAACGAAAGACCAGGTGCTTGAAAAAGCATACACGGGACGTTTTGCCATCGCCGCCGGCGCCAGCCCGACGGAATACGGCAGCAAAGGCGACGTGGAGCTGAAGAAAAAAGATCCGTCCGCCGGTTACGAGATGATTTGGCCGATTCATAAGGAAGGCCTCGACAAAAACAAAATTTTTACGGGAAGCTACAACCAGCTGGGATGGAACGTGGCGTTGATCACCAAATCAGCCAAAGATCCGGAGAAAATTTTCGCATTCCTCGACTGGCTGACAGGCGAAGAAGGAAGCCGCGTCATCATGTGGGGACCTGAGGGCATCCTGTGGAAAGGAACGGACGAGGAAGGATATCCGATCTTTACCGACACGTACCTCAACGACGTCGAGAAACGCAGCAAAATTATGGATGCGACCGTCAATCTGCAGTGGAACGGCAATACGGTGTACATCGACAAATCCAAAATGAAATTCGAAAAAACGCTGCCGCCTGAAAAACAAAACTGGGAAAGCCGCTATCAGTCGTCGATTACTTGGAAAACGCAATACAACGCTACGGCCTTCGTCAACCTGAATCCAATGCCGGACACGGAGGAGGGCATCATTCAACAAAGCGTGGATGAAATTTTCTCCGAATCGAGAGCCAAAGCGCTGTATGCGAAAAGCGACGAAGAGGTTTTGGCCATTTTGGACAAAGCCGAAAAAGACGCGATGGCCGTAGGTTACGACAAGCTGCTCGCGTTCAAAACGCAAAAATGGCAGGAAAACTTGAAAAAAATCGGCGGATAATCGCAAAAAATGGTATAGTTGTCATATAGAATCATGCTTAGAAACACCCATAGAATCATCTATAGAATCATCAATATTAACGACTCTAAGTTCGTATGCGCTAGGCCGTCCCTCGGGGCGGCTCATGCGTTTATGAGGCGAATTCCATGTACAGCCGCAAGCGGCGGC
Source organism: Paenibacillus sp. USDA918EY (assembly GCF_009870825.1). Taxonomy (GTDB): domain Bacteria; phylum Bacillota; class Bacilli; order Paenibacillales; family Paenibacillaceae; genus Paenibacillus_AQ; species Paenibacillus_AQ albilobatus. The sequence continues at coordinate 184,244 of NZ_WTWY01000001.1, forward strand.
GAACATTTCGGTCAGGAGATGATTTCATGTATAAAGCTTTAATCGTCGATGATGAAATCCTCGATTTGGAAGGGATGAGGACCTTCATACCTTGGACTGAGCTGGGTTTGGAAGTCGTGGATGCCGTCCATAACGGTTTTGAAGCCATGAGCGTGATCGAGAAGGAAAACATCGATGTCCTCGTCACGGACGTACATATGCCCGGCATGTCGGGCCTTGACCTTGTGAGAAAAGCGAAGGAGCGCTACGGCCGCATCAAGGTCATTTTTGTAAGCGGATACCAAGATTTTAACTATGTCAAGCAGGCGATTTCGCTGCATGCGTATAACTATGTTCTGAAACCCATGGACGATATGGAATTGACGGAAGCGCTCAAAAAAATCGTGCAGGAGCTCGACGCCGAGAGGCAGCGCGAAAAAACGGAGCAGGCGTACCGGCAAACGGCCAAAAACGAATATCTTTTGCAGCTGCTTGAAGGAAGCGTCACGGCGGAGACCGAGTCGATGCTGCTTGAGCAATACGGCTTAAAACACGCGAACTGGCCCGCGCGGGCCGCCGCGCTCGAAATCGACGACCTCGGCTGGAAGCTGGAAGGGCTGTCGGAGCATTTGAAGCAGGAATGGTTCAACAAGTTTTACGAATCGGCGCTGCCGATCTTTGAAGCGGGAGGCATACGCCATATCGGCCGAACCTCCAAGCAGCGGATTTTTTTGCTGATCGAATACGGGAAACAGGAGCCGGATCTGGAGCAGATCATTCGGCAGCTTCATGAGCTGCAGCCGCATTCCGTCACGATCGGGTTAGGGTGTTTGGCGGATGGGCTCACCCGAATCCGGACGTCGTACGGGGAGGCGCTTGCCGCGCTGGATTACAAACTGCTGCTCGGCAAAGGGAAAGTGATCCGTCATGACAAGCTGGAAGCCGAACGTGAAGCGGATATCCAGGCTGCGGACATGCCGCTTGAAACGCTGCTGAACGCGGTGCTGCATTTCGACCTGGTCAACATCAGCGACGAGGTGGACCGGTTGTTTGCGGCGGCGGCGGGGATGCGCTCGAAAGTGCAGCTCCAATATTTTGTGATGAACGTTTGGATGAGGCTCGAAAGCCAGCTGAAATCGCTCAGCGACAACATGTTCCAAAGCCTTCGGCACGACGGGCTGCCCAGTCCCGACATGATGCTGAAATACGAAACGTTGGATGACATTCGTTCCTGGTTAAGGTACAGGTTGTTCAGCGCCGCCGAGTTCATCCAGAACAAAAGGCAGAAAAAAAGCGCCAAGCTGGTCGAAGAAATCATCCGTTACGTGAGGGAACATCTTCATGACAACGTCACGCTTAAAGAAGTGGCGGACTATTTGTCCTTTTCGCCGAATTATTTGGGTTCGCTGTTCAAGGAGGTTACCGGCACCAATTTCAGCGAATACGTCATTATGATGCGGATGGAAAAAGCCGGTGAGCTGCTTAAGGACCCGCGGATCAAAATATATGAGGTTGCAGACCGGGTCGGATACCGGTACATACCGTATTTCAGCCGTCAGTTCAAGGAAGTGTTTGGTATGACGCCGGGCGAGTTCAGGAGAAAGGTGTAGGTATGAGAGGGGAAATGAATTCCAAGAGGCGCATGTTGTTGCCTTTCGGCATGAAGCTGTTTATTTCCTATCTGTTTTTAATCATCGTCCCTATTTTTATTTTCGGGTACATCGCCAACACGATCCTGGTCGATCTTTACGGCAAGCAGATGAACACCAATCTGACCGGAACGATGGCGCAAATCCGCGACAACATTAATTACAAGCTGGAGGATACGCAGCGCCTGTCCGATACGCTGTATTTCGACGAAAGCATGCCGCTGGAAATCATGCGGTACGAGGAGGGCTGGGTCAGCTACCAGACGACAACCAAGCTGCTGATCCCGAAATTCCGGCAAACCGTGGATTCGACCAACCGCAAAATATGGATGAGCGTATACCTAAAAAACGAAACGCTGCCGGAAATCTACAACAATGACCCTCCTGCCTCCGACCCGCTTGCCAAGGGAAAACATTGGGAGCTGTTTCATTTGCGGCGGATTATGGACAAACCTTGGTACGCGGATTTTCCGAAGGAGGATTACGGCAAAACCGTCGTGTGGCGGCAGGTCGAGGACGACGGCAGATTCGGCAGGATCAGTCTGCTGCGGCGGCTGGTGGATACTCGTAATCCGCTTGATCTGGAGACGATCGGTTTCATGCGGATCAGCGTGTATCTGTCTGAAATTTTCCAGAGCGTCAACGTCGACAAATTCGGCAGCGGCAGCATGCTGCTTGTTCTCGATGAAAATGACCGCATCATTTACGGCTCGGGCGAAAACGTACCCGACCTGCATTCCGACTACAAGCTTATGGACGTGTCGCGTTTTACGGCGCTGAGCGAAAACCTGCCCAAGCTGAACTGGAAAATGACCGCACTTGTTCCGGATACGATCATCCAGCACGAAACCCGAAAAATCAATTTGCTGACGGTCGTGATCTGCCTGGCAAGCTTTATCGTGGTGCTGATCTTCGCTTTGGGCGTCTCGCGATTTTTTTCCAGAAGGGTGTCCAAAGTCGTCTCGATATTAAACCTATTCCAGCAGGGGGATTTTCATAAACGGTTCCATTACAAAGGCAATGATGAGTTCGCCATGATTGCCGCTTCGCTGAACAAGCTGGGCGAACAAACCGAGCGGTTGATCGAGGAGGTTTACCTCACGAACCTGAAGAAAAAGCAAGCGGAGCTTGAAACGCTGCAGGCGCAAATCAATCCGCATTTTTTGTATAATACGCTTTCCTCGATCAGCCGGTTGGCCAAATTCGGCCAGGTGGACAAGCAGCATCAGATGGTAATGAATTTGGCGAAATTTTACCGGTTGTCGTTAAACGACGGACAGACGATTATCGCCATCCATAAGGAATTGGAACAAACGCAAGCTTACCTGGATATCCAGAAAGTGAAATACGGCGACCGCATGGACGCAGAGTTTAACATTGAACCAAGGATCGTTAATTACGTGACGGTCAAGCTCATTTTGCAGCCGTTTTTGGAAAACGCGCTGCAGCATGCCTGGCGCGGGGACCATATTTACATCCGCGTCAGCGGACGGGTGGAGCAGGAAACGAACTCGATTTTGTTCGAGATTATGGACGACGGCATCGGCATCGGAAGGGAACGGCTAAAGCAGGTCGTTTCGGCGATGCATGCGCCACATTCTCCGGCGAACCGCGGGAGGGGAAGAGGTTACGGCATCCGCAACGTAAACGAACGGATCAAGCTGTATTTCGGCAACGATTACGGGGTGCAGCTGTACAGCACGCCGGGCGTCGGCACGACCGTGCTTATCCGCATTCCGATGGAGCGCGCGGCCTCCCAGGCGCCCGAATCGCTGGATTCGAAATGGACGGGATAAAAAGACCCCGCACTGCCGGACCATCTCGGCAGGCGGGGTTTTTAGGGCATGGAGTTAAGGTGCCCCTGACGTCAAGGCCTTCGGTTCACGGCATACGCAGGGCTTTTCCTGTACGGATTATCTTTCGTCCGAAGACAGATCCAGCCAGGCCAATTCCTCACGGGTCAGCTTAATGCGGGAGCCTTCGTCGCAAGAACGGAGCTCTTCTTCGGATTGGGCGCCGATCAGCGCGCAGGTCGGAAACGGCTGGTTCAGCACATAAGCGAGCGCAATTTGAATCGGGGTGACGTTGCGCTCCGCGGCAAGCTGTTTGGCGCGCTCAAGCCGTTCCCAATTGGCGTCGCTGTAGAACACCCGGACCAAATCGGCATTGTCGCGGTTTTCGGGAGTAAATCTGCCGGTAAAAAAACCTCTGGCTTGGGAAGACCAGGAGAATAAAGGGAATTGCTCGGCTTCATGCCATTTGCAGGTTTCTTCATCCGCCGAAACGCAGCCGGGCCAGAACGGTTCGTTTGCTTTGGCAAGGCTCAGATTCGGGCTGCTAAAGGAGAAGCCTGTCAACCCTTTTTCCTCAGCATAAGCGTTGGCGTCGCGGATCCGTTCCCATGTCCAGTTGGACACGCCGATCGTGCGGACGGTTCCGTTTTTGACGTATTCGTTTAATATTTCGATGACCTCGCCCGCCGGTACGTTGGGGTCGTCCCGATGCAGGGCGTACATGTCGATATAATCCGTTTGCAGGCGCGACAGGCTGGCCGTGATATCATGTTTGATCGCCTCTTTGCTGACGCGCGGTCCATGCTGGTCGTGATGCGCTCCTTTCGTCAAAATGACCCACTCGTCCCGGTTATTTCTTTCCTTCAAATACCGTCCGATCACTTCTTCGCTTTGTCCCCCGCAATAAATATGCGCAGAGTCTATGGAATTGCCGCCTGCCGCAAAGAAAGCGTCCATGTTGGCCGCCGCTTTTTCATAATTTTGATGATAAAAATAGTCGGAGCCTTTCATGAGCCGCGAAACCTTTTTTTCCAAACCTTGCAACGAAATGTATTCCATGGCGTGTTTACCTCCCCGTAGGATTGGTTTTTGCTGGTCCTTTTCTCTTGAAAATCCAATGATTAGCAGTCCGTTGAAGACTTCGAACCGTTATAGTTCTACCCGGATATGTTCCCTTGCCGACCGCAGGCAGGCATCGATGACCCGCATATTATGAATGGCGTCCGCAGGTTCAAAGCGGAGCGGGCTGCGATGGATAATGGCATGCGCCAAATGATCCGCCTGCAGCGAGTATGCGTTTACATTCGGAACTTCGATTTCTTTGCGTTCCCCGCTTGCGATCAAATAGAAGTTATCGCTTCCGACAAAAGCGGATGGGAGTTCGATGATGCCGTCGGTTCCGAGAATCTCGAGCGGATTACGGAAGGCGGCCCACATGCCGCAATCGAAGGTCAAAGCGACCGAACCTTCAAATTCGACGAGTCCCGAAGCCATCATGTCCACGTCGTCATGCTCCGCGGAGAAAAAGGCGTTGACCGTCGCCGCAACCGGCTCTTTGCCAAGCAGCATCCGGGCCGCATGGATCGGGTAGCAGCCGACGTCATAAATCGAGCCGCCGCCCCATTCTTTTTTGTAACGGACATTGTTTATATCGCCCGCGTTATTGAACGTAAACGCTCCGCGGATCCCCCTGATTTCGCCGATGGCTCCCGACGAGATCAACTCCCGGATCATATCGTAGCGGGGGTGGTAGCGGTACATAAACGCTTCGGACAAGTACACGCCCGCTTCCGCAGCGGCTTCCGCCATTTCCGTCGCTTCCGCTTCGTTCAGGGCAAGCGGCTTTTCGCATAAAATATGTTTGCCTGCTTGCGCCGCGCGGATGGTCCATTCTTTATGAAGGTGATTGGGCAGCGGTATGTAAACGACATCGATGGAAGGATCTTGGAGAAGCTCCTCATAGCTGCCGTAAGCGACCGGGATATTCAGTTCTTCCGCCGTTTTCTTGGCTTTATCGAGATCGCGGCTCGCAATGGCGTGCACTTCGTTCAGGCCGGAATTTTGCACGCCCGGAATGACGGAACGTTTGGCGATGCCGGCGCAGCCGAGAATGCCCCATTTCAATTTTTTCGGACTCATGGGAAATCAACTCCTTTGGCTCGTTTACCCCGCAAATGAGATGAACAACCTTGCATTTGGGGGTGTGTTATAAGATTATATTGCCATTATAATTTAACGTATTTAAAATTAATATAATACGATTTTGCGATTCATTATAATTATATTGTCATTGAAGGGGGTGAAGCCGTGCGAAGGCAAATTCACCTGCTGACGCTTCCCGACATGCCGTTTTTTTGTTTTCCCGAGTCGGTCGGCGTTTACCGGCAGGAACCGGAACACAGCGTTTTCCGGGAAGCCGGGGCGATGAACAATTTTAACATCCATTACGTTGCGGCAGGGAAAGGTTACGTCGAATTCGAAGGGGAAATCCATGAACTGGGACCGGGCGAAGCCGTGCTGTATTTTCCGATGCAGCGGCAGCGGTATTACAGCAGCAAAGAGGAACCTTGGGATGTTCGCTGGTTCCACTTTTACGGGACGGGGCTGCAGGATTTTTTGATCGGCAGGGGATTCCATGAAAGCCCGCTTTGGACGATTCGCAACCGCGTTGCGTTCGAACAGGCGCATGAAGCGCTTTTAAGCGAAGCCGAAACGTACCGGATGCTGCACTCTTCCCATCTGTCCACGCTGACGTATGCGCTTTTGGCCGAATTTATCGAGCATGCGGTCGCGTTATCCCGGGGCAATTCGAAAACGTCGGGCAAGCGGATTCTGGAGCTGCTGCCCGTCATGCAGCAGGAAGCGGCGCAGCCGTTTATTCTGGAAGAATGGGCGGGGAGGCTCGGGATCAGCAGTTATTATTTCTGCAAGCTGTTCCGCAGCGTTACGGAGATGACCCCGATGGAATTCGTCACGAGATGCCGGCTGCAGATGGCCAAACAGTGGCTGCTGGAAAGGAAGGAGACGACCATCGGGCAAATTGCCAAAGACGCCGGTTACCCGAGCGTCAGCTACTTCAACAAACGGTTTATGGAGCATGAGGGGATGACCCCGACGGCATACCGCCGATTATATGGCGTGCAGTCTTGAAAATAATGGCGTAGTCATTTTGCAAAACATCATCAATATAATCGGTAGGCCGATGGGTAAACAAAAAAACTCCCCTCGAAACCATACGGATTCGGGGGAGTGGATTGATCATGGAATTTTTCGGATAAACTCAGCCACGGACTGCTCGCCGCCGATCCGGACGCGATGGAGGGTTAAATATCCTTGCCTTTTCGCGGCGTAACCGGGTTTTGTCGTTACGGCAAACTCAAAGCCGGCACGCTTGACCACCTGAACCACGTTCTGATTGTATTTTCCCGAAGGATAAGCGAATGCGATGACGGGGTGCCCCAACCCCTTTTCCAACCTTCGTTTGCCTCCTAAAACCTCGTCCACACGTTGTAACTTTTTGCTTTTTGTCAATTCTACATGATGCCGGGTATGCGCGCCGATTTCAATAAAACCCGATTGTTCCATTTCCCTGATTTGACTCCAATTCAGATGATTGGGAGAGCCGATAAAATCGCTGGTGACGAATATCGTAGCTTTCATTTGAAAAGCTTTTAAAATGGGGTAGGCGACCTTGTAGTTATCCAAATAACCGTCGTCAAAAGTAATCAAAACCGGTTTATCCGGGAGTGCTTCCCCCGTTTTCCAATGCAATAAATCTTTGAACGTTATGGTATGGTATCCGGCATGATTTAAGTGCTCCATTTGCTGATAAAATACTTCCGGAGACACGAAAAGCTTTCCATGCCGGTTTTGGCTAATGGAATGGTACATTAAAATAGGAATCGCCTCCGCGTTGGCTCGTAGGGACAAATTCGTTTTTGGCGCAGATAGTTTCTTCTCGATTTGAGCGTGGAAAGCATAATCGGCTTTTTTTCGGTTCCGCCCGTTAATATCACAAGCAGCAGCAGGAATATGTGCATCTTATGCAATGAAATCAGCCTCCGTTAATATCATTCGTCATTTCAGGACAAAAAAACTGGGAATGATATCAAGATGATTTCCGCTCTGTTAAACCGCAAAAACCGGCTCCTTGAATCCAAAGGCCGGTTTTTGCGGTTGCAATTTATTTTATGAGAGCCAAAAACTAATTTTGCACAAAAGCTTTCAACCGATCGTTACGCCGGAGACACGGCGGCCGGCTGGGCCTCGAGGCTGCCGCTGCCGGAAGCGCCCTGCTGCAGCTGGTACATTTGATAATACCGGCCGCCAAGCTGCATAAGCTCGTCATGCGTGCCGCGTTCAACGATTTCCCCGCGGTGCAGCACGAGAATGAGGTCGGCGCTGCGGATCGTCGAGAGGCGGTGCGCGATGATAAACGTCGTCCGGCCTTTTTTCAGCACCTCAAGCGCCGACTGGATCAGGCTTTCGGTTTCGGTATCGATGTTGGCCGTCGCTTCGTCCAAAATCAGAATCGCCGGGTCGTAGGCAAGCGCGCGGGCGAAGGAAATCAGCTGCCGCTGCCCTGCGGACAAGGTGCTGCCTTTTTCGATGACCGGCTCGTCGAAGCCATGCGGCAGGTGGGCGAGAATCCGCTCGGCGCCGACGTCGCGCAGCGCTTTTTCGACCTGCTCGCGCGATATTTTTTCGTCGCCGAGGCTGACGTTCGAAGCGATGGTTCCCGTAAACAGGTACGGATCTTGAAGCACGATCCCCATATGGTGACGGATCCACTGCTTCGGCAAAGCCTTAACGTCCTGCCCGTCGATCGTGATCGTTCCTTTTTGCGGGTCGTAAAAGCGGAACAGCAGGTTGATGATCGAGCTTTTGCCGGAGCCGGTATGGCCCACGAGCGCGACCGTCTGGCCCTGCTTCGCTTCGAAGTTGATGTTCTTCAGCACGTAGTTTTCCTTTTTATAGGCAAAGGACACGTTTTTGAACTCGACGTTTCCTTTGTAGCGCGGCATTGTGCCGTCCGTCACGTCTTCCCCCGGTTCATCCATCAGCTCAAAAACGCGCCCGGCCGAGACCATCGAGGAGTCGAGCGCGGCCAATTGGTTCACCATGCCGGTAATCGGCTGGAACAGGCGCCCGAGCACGTCCACGAAGGCGTAAAGCACGCCGAGGGAAACGGCCGTACCGCCCGACAAGGAACCGAATCCGAAGTAGGCGAGGATGACGGCGAAGGAAAAGCTCCGAAGCACGTTGACCAGGTTGTGGGACGTAAAAGCGTTCAGGTTCAGCATCTTGTTCTGGTGCTTCATGTAGTCGTCGTTCAACGTTTCAAATTCTTCGCGGGTTTGCTTCTGCCTGCGGAACACGCGGATGATGGACATCCCTTGAATCGATTCGTTGATGATGGCGTTGATTTCGCTCAGGCGCGACCGGATGATCGTGTTGTATTTGGTCGCAAGCTTGCGGTACAGCACGATCCAGGCGATCAGGAGCGGGATGATGAACAGGCAGACCAGGCCGAGCCGCACGTCCAGCAGGAAGAGGGCGATATAGACGCCGGTGATGTAAATCACCCCTGAGCTGAAATTGGCAAGCACGGCCACGAACAGGTCCTTGACGGCCTCGGTGTCGTTCGTGATCCGCGAGACGACTTTGCCGGCAGGCAGCGTGTCGAAAAAATAGACCGGCAAACGCTGCATATGCGCATACACGTCGTTTCTAAGCTTTTGGATCACTTTGTTGGCCGAGGATTGCAGCCAGTACGTTTTGCCGAATTCCGTAAAGATGCTGACGACGAGAAAAACGCAGTACAAGCCGACCAGCTTTATAATGCCGGGAATCTCCGGTTTGTAAAAAGAATACAGCTCGGCGGCGGACAGCTTTTCCGCCGGATACTGCGCCACCTTGTCGCCGTATTTGATGGTCATTTGACCGTCGGCATAGGTTCGTGTACCTTCCGGTGATGCCACGGGCTGGCCGATAAAATAGAAGCTGTGCCCGGATTGCAGCAGACGAACCTCGGCGCCTTTTTGCTCGTCCGGCGCGAAGCGGTCGCCGCGCTTGTAATAATGCCCTTTATATTCGGCGGCTTGATCGGCCGACGTTGTTTCGTAATAGGGGCGTTCAATGCCAAGCATATGATCGTCGATCATCGTTTTGGCGATAAAAGGCCCGGCCAGCTCGGCCCCGACGCCGATGGCGAGGGCGATGAAGGCCGCGATGAAAATGCCTTTGGCGGTCAGCGCGTATTGAAACAAGCGCCTCCCCGTCGCGGGTTTAGGAGTCATATGACGCTTCCTCCTCGTTTGTCAGATTGTTTTCGACCTGCTGGCGTTCGAATTGCTCGCGGTACCATCCGCCTTGGCTCAGCAGCTCGGCGTGGGTGCCTTCTTCGATGATGCGTCCTTCGTCCAGGACGATGATCCAGTCCGCATGCTCGATCGCAGAGAGGCGGTGGGTCGAGATCAGCGTCGTTTTGCCGGCGCGCTGCTCGCGGATGTTTTCCACGATCCGCGCTTCGGTCCGGGCGTCGACGGCCGAGAGGGCATCGTCGAGAATCAGGATTTCCGGATCGGAAATGAAAGCCCGGGCCAGCGACACGCGCTGCTTTTGCCCGCCGGACAACGACACGCCTTTTTCGCCGACCAAGGTGTCGAGACCGTCGGAGAGCGTATGCAGATCTTTATCGAATGCCGCCGTTGCGATGGCGTTCATGATGGTGCCGTCATCCGCCTGATGTTTGCCGAACTGGATGTTTTCGCGCACCGATTTGGAAAAGAGAATCTGCTCCTGCGGCACATACCCGATCCAGCCGTGAAGCCGGTCCTTGGCGATCTGCTCGATCGGCGTATCCGAGATCAGAATCTCGCCGGTTCCGGTCGGGTATTCGTGAAGCAGCTGCTTAAGCAGCGTCGATTTGCCGCTTCCCGTGCGCCCGACGACGCCAAGCGTCTGCCCGCGGCGGATCGAAAGGCTGATATCCTTCAAATTGTCCACCGTAGAGGTCGGATAACGGAACGTCACGCCCTTAAGCACAATCGTATCCGGAGACTCGACGGGCGTCGGGCGGGAAACATCCTGCACGTCCGGAACGACCGACAGCGTTTCTTCCACGCGGTCGAGCGACGCGCTGCCCCGCTGCATAATATTGATCAGCTCGCCGATGGCGAACATCGGCCAAATCATCATCCCCAGGTACATATTAAACGATACGAGGTCGCCCAGGGTGATCTGGTTTTTGAATACGAGATAAATGCCGAAGGCGAGACCGATGACGTAGCTGAGGCCGACGCAAAGCCGGATGGTCGGCTCGAACAAGGCGTCCAGCTTCGCGACGCGCATATTTTTGCGGTACACGTCATCGGCGATGGCCTGAAACCTGCGCTCATCCGATCTTTCCTGGACATAGGCGCGAATGACGCGCACGCCGGCGACCGATTCCAGCACCTGGTCGTTCATGTCGCCGAATGCGTCCTGGGCGTCCGTGTAGCGCTCATGGATGACTTTGCCGTATATTTTCATGGCAATGGCGATGAACGGCAGCGGCAGAATGGCGGCAAGCGTCAGCTTCCAGCTGATCAGAAAGCCCATCGCGAACAGGATGACGGTGAGGTAGGCCGTCGAATCGGTCATGACGAGCATGCCGAAGCCGGCCGTATTGGCGACGGCGCGCAGGTCATTGGTCGCCCGGGCCATCAGGTCGCCTGTGCGGTTCCGCTCGAAAAAGGGCGGCGTCATGCGCAGCAGCTGGTTCATGTAACGGGAGCGAAGAATGCGTTCGACCAGATTGGCGCCCCCAAACAGCTTGTGCATCCAAATGTAGGTGAAGATGTAGATCAGGATCAAGGTCACGATCATAAGGACGATGTATTTCGCAAGCGAAGCCCAGGTGATGGAGCCGCGAACGATTTCGTCGATGGCGCTTCCCAGCAGCCGCGGCGGGAACAGCTCGCCGATGCCGCAAATGATCAGCATGAACAGACCGATCAAATAGCGTTTCTTTTCTTGGCGGAAAAACCAGCCCAAATTTTTTAGTACGGAGAACAAACTTTCACTTCCTCTCTTGCTTTTGTCTTATTGCCGGTAAGCAAACTGCGGAGTGCAAAGACATTAAAAAAGGCATACCGCCCGTAAACGGACGATATGCCTTGCAATCCAAACATGCATCATGCGTACGGTCGACGGTAGACGCAGCCGTACATGAAGGAATGGCTAATATTCATTGGCTCCTTGAAACCTGTCTCCAAATCTCAAAAGTCAGTTCCACCAGCTGGGCTGCACCGATATTCAATTGTTGCTTGAATCCGTTGATGATCCGTCAAATTGAACACGTTCGCCCATCCTTTCTTCGGTCAGGATTCGGCAGCTTCAAGGCGAGGTCCCCGGACGGCTGCCATCCCTTCTGGTAATAAATTGAATTTCCAACCTCGTATGCAGAGAATTTTATCACCGTCTTCAAGCGTCTGTCAATTTATATTTTCCTACGTCGCCATATTTAAGTTATGATATATTGGAGATAGGCGAAGTCTCAATCGCCTGGCCACAACAAAGAAGGGAATGAAGCAGATGGAACTTCGAATCAGCAATGACGCGGCAAAATGGTACGTCAAGGAACTGGAGCTGCAGCCCGGCAGCGCGCTTCGCTTCTTTCCCCGTTACAGTTCGGGAGGGGGGCTTCATCCCGGCTTTTCGCTGGGCATTTCGGTCGAACCGCCCGAGCGTCCGCTGCTCAAGCAAGAACTTGAAGGGATCACCTTTTTTATAGAAGAGCAGGACGGATGGTATTTGGAAGGGTATGATCTGGTCGTTCGGTACCTGGAATCCCTGGACGATATCGAATATATCTACGAAGCGGATCCGGATCGGCCGACGACTAGCGCAGGATAAGCCGCAAACAAAGTCAGGAAGGAAGGAGGGAGAAGCTTGTCTCATTTGGACCGTGATTTCCGCCAGTACATCAAAAAAACGTCCAAAATTACCGTACAGGTAGCGATCCTCGTCAAAAACAAAGCCGGTGAAGTGCTGCTGCAGCAGCGGGCGGGGGCTGAGGAATGGGGGCTTCCCCTCGGATCCATGACGCCTGGAGAGTCGCTGGAGGATGCGGCCCGACGCGAGCTGTGGGAGGAGACGTCCTTGACGGCCAAGGAAGTGAACCTCGCGCGCATGTTTTCGGGCCCGGAATTCAAAAAAGTAGCGAAAAGCGGGGATGAAGAGTTTTTGGTCATCGCGTTGTACGAAGCTTCGGGACTGCAGAGCGAGCTGGATTTCAAGCCGGAAGTGAACGAGGCTCTTCGTTTTTTCGGGGGGCCGCTGCCGGCGTTGGATCCGATCACGAGGACCCTCCTCGAGCACTGCCGCGAGTAACGCGACCGGGCTTGGCGGACAGGGCCGCCGCACGCGAAAAACTCCTTTCCTGCGGGAAAGGAGTTTCTTGCTGCTTGCGGGGAGCTTGAACGAGGTTTACAGATGATGCGAAAAAGGGTCCGATTCCAGCGCGAACTGAAAATCGTCAATGTCGTATACCGTCACGGGCACCGAGGCATCGATGATGCGGTGAATCAACTCGGGCTGATCGGTCAGGAGCGGTACTTGCTCCCGCTGGGAAACGAGCAGCAGCTCGGTTTCGACCGGATCGAAAAATTCCCCGTAAGGCGCGGTATCCATGGCGTTGATGACGGTAATGCGCGCCGTTTCGCCGATCAGGATGGATGAGCTTTTGGCCCAAGGCATGTTCAGCCCTTTTTGGATTTTTTTCTTGTTTAAAGGCTCTTCCAGATAAGCGACCAGTTCTTTGATTTTTTCTTTCACATGTTTGTCGTCGTCGCTATTGCTCATGAGCGGCTCGTCGCTGGAAATGAATTCGTACAGCTCGAGCAGACTGGTATACGGTACCATATATTCAACCGGCACGGGAGTCAGCAGCAGTTCTCCGTATATCGCCAGCATGACAGCTTCCGTAACGAATTGTCTTGACATTTGGGTCCTCCTGAAGGTCCATGCCCCTAGCGGCAAGGTCTGTGATTATTCGGTAGATTCGGTTCAAGATAGCTCTTGCAACTTAAGGATATCTAATCATTGTAAAGGGGAAATGTCAACCGGTGAACCGCCCGCCTCGCAGGTTTCCAAGAGATTTCGCCAAAAAGACATAACATCATAGCCTGAAAGGGGAGGAGAAATCCAATTGAATCACTGGAAAGCCTATTTTCGGTTCGTTAAACCTTATACGAAATGGATTTTGATAACGTTGATCATCGGGATGGTCAAATTCGGGATCCCGCTTACCCTGCCGATGATTTTGAAATACGTCGTCGACGACTTGCTTACGAATTCCGCCATGGCACTTCAGGAGAAGGTATCCCGCCTGTTTCTCATTTTGGGCGGCGCGCTGATTTTGTTTATCGTCATCCGCGGTCCCGTCGAATATTTGCGGCAGTATTTCGCCCAGCTCATTACGAGCCGGATTTTGTTCGACATGCGGAACAAGCTGTACGCCCACCTTCAACGGCTGTCTTTAAGATATTACCAGAACACGAAGGTCGGCGAAGCGATCTCGCGTTTCATCAACGACGTCGAACAGACGAAAAACATCGTCGAAGTCGGCATGATGAATATATGGCTGGATATGTTCACGCTGCTGTTTGTCCTGGGGGCCATGTTCTACCTGAACCCGGTCCTAACGCTGGTAGCGATCGCGATTTTGCCTTTATACGGCATTGCGGTCAACATCCTTTACAAACGGCTGAAAAAGCTGACCAAAGACCGCTCGCAAGCGCTCGCCGGCATCCAGGCCTACTTGCATGAACGGGTTCAGGGAATCTCGGTCATCCGCAGCTTTACGCTCGAGCGCCACGACCATCGCCAGTTTACCGGGATCAACCAAAATTTCCTGAACAAGGCGATGGCCCAAACCCGATGGAACGCGCTGACGTTTTCGATCATCAATACGCTGACCGACATCGCGCCGCTGCTTGTCATCGGGTACGGCGGTTACCGCGTCATCCACCACAGCTTGACGATCGGCACGTTCGTCGCCTTTTTCGGCTATTTGGACAGGCTGTATTCGCCGCTCAAACGGCTGATCAATTCATCCACCGTGCTCACGCAAGCTTCGGCTTCGCTGGAGCGGGTGATGGAGCTGATGAACGAGCCGTACGACATCGTCGACGCCCCTGACGCGAGAAAGCTGGATGCGCCGGCGCGCACCATTACGTTTGACGGGGTGTGGTTCAAATACAACGAGCAGGCCGATTGGGTGCTGAAAGACGTCAACCTGGAAATCGGGCACGGCCAAACCGTGGCTTTTGTCGGCATGAGCGGCGGAGGCAAATCGAGCCTGATCTCGCTGATTCCGCGTTTTTATGACATTCAGAAGGGCAGCGTGTCGATCAACGGATCGGACGTGCGGAACCTGACGATGGAAAGCGTCCGCGGTTCGATCGGCATGGTGCTTCAGGATAACTTTTTGTTCAGCGGCTCGGTCAAAGACAATATCCTGATCGGCAATCCGGACGCCACGGATGATCAAGTCCGCGAAGCGGCCATCCGCGCCAACGCCCATGATTTCATCATGGACCTGCCGGAAGGCTACGATACGGAGGTCGGGGAAAGGGGCGTCAAGCTGTCGGGGGGCCAAAAGCAGCGGATCGCCATCGCCCGCGTCTTCCTGAAAGATCCGGACATCCTCGTGCTGGACGAGGCGACGTCGGCGCTTGATTTGGAGTCCGAGCATCTTATCCAGCAGGCGCTGCAGTCGCTGTCCGCAAACCGGACGACGCTCATCGTCGCGCACCGCCTATCGACGATCACCCATGCGGACCAGATCGTGGTCATGGAGCATGGCATGATCACCGAGCAGGGGACGCATGAAGAGCTGATGGCTTTGGACGGCAGCTACGCCAGACTGTTTAACGTTCAGCATCTCGAAGTTTGATCCGAAAGAAAAGCCTCGGCCGGGTATCGGCCGAGGCTTTTCTGGTCTATATGAGTTTGCCAATGCCGGGGGCCCCGCAAAAATGCCGGAATCGGTTTCGCAGCCGAAGGCCCCAGGGGGTTGTTTTGCGAGCTTACGGGCTATGACTTGCCGATCAGCAGGGATAAAATCCCGGCCGCGATCAGCGGACCGACCGGCACGCCGCGCAGCAAAGCCACGCCAAGCACCGTTCCGACAAGCAGCCCGGCCACGATCGTTGGGTTCATCGACATCAAGGTTGCGCCTCGGCCCCCGAGGTACGCGACGAGCATCCCGACGGCAATCGCGAGCAGCGATTTCCAGTTCAGGAACGATTCGCCTATCGCCTGCAGGCCTATTTTTCCGCTGGCCAAAGGCGTCATCACCCCGATGGTCAATATAACGATTCCGACCGTCAGGCCGTATTTTTCAAGCCAAGGAAACAGCTGCTGCAAATGCAGCACCCGGATCAGCAGCAGCACGATCACCGCGATCGTGATCGGCGTGTTGCTGCTGATGATGCCCAAAGCCGCCAGGAGCAGTAAAATCAATGACGTAAAGTCCATCCGCTTCCCTCCGTTGTAGCATAGATTCACGAAGCTAATTCCATCACTAAAATGTCAAACTCATCCAATCAGGAAAAAGGCGCTTACTAT
Organism: Paenibacillus sp. USDA918EY; assembly: GCF_009870825.1. Taxonomy (GTDB): domain Bacteria; phylum Bacillota; class Bacilli; order Paenibacillales; family Paenibacillaceae; genus Paenibacillus_AQ; species Paenibacillus_AQ albilobatus. The sequence continues at coordinate 200,280 of NZ_WTWY01000001.1, forward strand.
ACAGCAGTATTCTTACCGCTGGCAAAAAATATCCGTTTTCGGCGAACGCTTGATCAGGCGGGCGCCAAAAACGGATGTTTTATTAGGATATGAGAAAGTATAAGTTTCGAAGCGAAAGCTTCCTTATATCTCAAGAAAAATTACCGCTAAGCGCGGTCCGTCTTCTGCCAAGATACGACGATAGATGTTTTTCTTATGCTCTTGTCCGGATGATATGTTCCGCGATCAGGGCGCCGTGTTTCCGGCCGGTTTCGATAAACACTTCGTTCGCGTTTCGTCCCGATGCGATGACACCGGCCACGTATAGTCCGGGCACGTTGCTTTCCATCGTTTCGGTGTTATACCGCGGCTTTTCCATGTCGTCGTCAAGCTCCACGCCGCAGGACGTCAGCAGCTTCCGGTCCGGGCGGAAGCCCGTCAGGGCGAGAACGAAATCGTTGTCGATCCTGCTCGTTTCGCCGTTTTTGCCGGTGATGGTCACCGAATCTTCGGTGATTTCGGAGACATGCGATTCCACGTGGACGGTAATTTTGCCCTTTTGCACCATCGCTTCGAATACCGGGCGCACCCAAGGTTTGATATTCTCGGACACCGTTTCGCCGCGGTAGATCATGTCGATTTCGGCGCCGACGCGGATCAGTTCCATTGCCGCATCAACCGCGGAATTGCTGCCTCCGATGATGGCGACTTTCATTCCGCTGTAAGGATGAGCCTCGCGGAAATAATGCGTAACTTTGTCGAGATCTTCGCCCGGAATGCCGATGTAGTTGGGATGGTCGAAGTAACCGGTCGAAATGACGACGTTCCGCGCTTCGTATTGATGCGGCTTGCCCGAACGGTCCACCGTTTTGACGATAAAGGACTGATCGGCCTTTTTCTCGACGGTGAGGGCTTCTTCATATTGCGAAATTTCCAGTCCGTAATGGGAAGCTACTTTGCGGTAGTATGCAAGGGCTTCGTAACGGAACGGCTTCTCGTTGGAAGATGGGAACGGGATGTCGCCGATCTCCAGCAGCTCGGCCGTACTGAAAAATTGCATATGGGTCGGATATAAAAATATGGAATGCACTATGCAGTGCTTTTCAATGATCCGCGTGGACAGCCCTTTTCGTTGACATTCAATAGCCGCCGATAGTCCGCAGGGGCCGGCTCCGATAATAATGACATCTTGCATGACGTAAGTTCCTCCTCTGGCAATGAACAATTCACTACTTATCGTAACGTAATCGACTGACAAAAACCAGCAGCATACCCGGGATTAAATGGCGAAAATAGATTGACATTCGCCATTTGATAATCATATAATTAGTCAAACGTCAAATTAGATATTTATCTAATTTGATAATTTTGTGTTTAGGAAAGGGTGAGGAAATGCAGCTCGAAAAAATCGTGAACTATCACAAGGCGCTGGCCGATCCGACGCGCTTGCGGATTTTGCTGCTGCTGTCCGAAGGCGAGATGAACGGCCAGGCGCTGGCGGAAAAGCTGAACATTTCCCAGCCGACGGTCACCCACCATGCCGCGAAGCTGAGGGAAGCCGCGCTGATTACGGAACGACGCGACAAGAACACGGTCTATTTTGCCCAAAACCGGTATTTTATCCAGCAGCATGCCGAGGCGTCGCTCCAATTCATTTTCAAGGAAGGAGGAAAAGACATGACGACAACCGCCAACGAACAAATGAAAGAAGCGGTGATCCGCAATTTCTTCGCCAAGGACGGGCGCCTGCGTTCCATTCCGGCCCAATACAAAAAAAAGCTGATCGCTTTGGAGCATCTGGTAGAGCGGCTTGAACCGGGGCGAAAGTATGCCGAAAAGGAAATCAACGAGTTCATAAAACAATTCCACGAGGATTACGCAACCATCCGCAGGGAATTTATTATGCATCAGTTCATGTACCGCGAAGACGGCGTGTACGAGCTGAATCCGCGCGAGCTGTGGACTCGCTGGGAGAACGTCAAATAAAAAGGGCTTGACAATGAATCGATAAAATGGTTATGATGGCAGCATATGACAGGAAAGGAGACGATAAATCATGAAAAACAAAACGTACATTGCGGCAAACGCCATCCATTCGAATCGCATATCGGTCTCCTTTCATCGGCCTAAGAAGGTTCCCATGTTCTGATATGACATAAGGGATTGATTTTCATATGCCGCGGAGACCTTGCGTCTCCGCGTTTTTTTGCTGTCATGCGCGCAAAAACCCCGGAGCATTGTGTTCCGGGGTTTTTTGTGTCCTTTTTTGCCGTCAAACGCGGAGATAACTGCAGACGAAAACACGTCCACAGGGCGTTTTTCTGCGGGATGCCCTTTATCATAACGCCGCCGCCGATTCCAGCGTGAAAACCGGAAGGGGCGGGCCAAATGATGCGGTATCCCGGAATATACAGGTCCGGGCTCGGAATGAGCCAAGGCCCAAACGACAAACCATTTTAGGGGGATTTGATTTGACCAAATTAACGCAATACGGTTGGAGTGCCTATTGGAACATGGAATGGAGCAAAGAAGACCGGGGAATCCATCAGCCGGGCCGGATCACGGCCGACTTCGGACAAATGTACAAGGTGTACACGGAAGAAGGCGAAATATGGGGCGAAATGTCCGGAAAAATGAAACACGAGCTTCAGCACGGTGGGCCGGTTCCGGCCGTCGGCGACTGGGTGGAGCTTCAAATGCTCGAGGGGGAAGAGCGGGGTGTGATCCTCGGCGTTCTTGACCGCAAAACGAACATTTCGCGGCAAAAGGCCGGAGCCAAATCGGCGCAGGAACAGCTGATCGCCGCCAACGTCGACATCCTTTTTCTCGTAACCTCGCTGAATGACGATTACAATCCGCGAAGAATGGAGCGGTATCTCATTATGGCCTGGAACAGCGGGGTAAATCCGGTCATTTTGCTGAGTAAGGCAGACTTATGCGATGATGCGGACATCAAGGCCGCGGAAATGGAAATGATCGCGCCGGGCGTGCCGGTGCATGTCGTCAGCGCCCTTGAAAACAGGGGGAAAGAAGCGGTCACCGGCTATTTGAAAGAAGGGGTGACGGTTGCGCTCACGGGTTCCTCCGGCTGCGGCAAGTCGACGATCGTCAACTGGCTGGCCGAAACAAGCACCCAACGGACGCAAGGAATCCGCGAGGACGACAGCCGGGGACGGCATACGACGACGCACCGGCAGCTGTTTCTTTTGCCGCAGGGCGGTTTAATGGTAGATACGCCCGGAATGCGGGAGCTGCAGCTGTACGACGATAACGGCGGAGGTTTCGAGCAGGCGTTCGCCGACATCGAATCGATCGGCAAGGCGTGCCGGTTTGCCGATTGCAGGCATGAGCGGGAAGCGGGCTGTGCGGTGCGCGCGGCGGTGGAAGCCGGGGAAATCGATGCCAAACGGCTGCAAAATTACCGGAAAACCCAGCGCGAGCTCGAATTTCAGATGAAAAAGGAAGCCCGCGGCCAGCGCAAATTGAACCGGATGGACCGCTCCGCGAAGGAGCCGGTACGCCGAAAATCTTCCTACTGGAACCAACGTTTAACGGACGAATGACGATAGGTCCCGCAGCGTTGGCAGGCGCGGCATTTTTTTGCGCGAAAGGGGCTGTGAACCGGTAATAATCAGGCTTGCCCGATCCATATATAAAAGATGAAGGAAGCTGCAGGGGGGTGGAGAGTGTGGGCTTTTTGCACTTGTTTTGGGGATTTTTGTTTCTGATTGATATCCGCATCAACGATTTCGACATTTTGCCGGACGTGATCGGGTATTTGCTCTTCTTTCTCGGTTTCGTCAAGCTGGAACACAGGTCGGGTCATTTTCGGAGCGCCAAAAACGTGTCCGTCGTCCTCCTGATCCTGTCCGTGGTCACATTGATCCTTTCGTTGTCGCCGCCCCGTTCATGGCTGTTTATCTTCCTGTTTAATGCCGTCCTGGTCGTTCTGAAGCTGTACATGGTATTCCACACCTGCTACGGCATCAGCGAATGGGCCGGACGAAGGGGGCACCGTGCGTTCCAAAACAAGGCCGTGCAGCGCTGGGGCTGGTACTTCGGCGTCGTAGCCGCCACCTTTATCGTGCTGCTGATCGCCCCGCTCGTTCCGCCGCTGGCCGTCCTTTTGGCGATCGTCCTGATGGTCGCTTCCCTTTTCGCCCACGTGATGATGATGCTGCTTGTCCAGGAGGCGGAGCATGTGCTGCGCCGATAAAAGCGGGCATGCCGTGCAGGCTCGTCCGATATACGCTGAGACCCTTTGCAAAGAGTTTTTTGCCGGGGTTCTTTTTTTGCGCAAAAAAAAGAGCCCCTCTTAATAGAGGGACAATGCGAGCGTGTCGTTTTCGCTTTTGCTGTGAAGAATCGCTTCAGAGCCTTCGATTTCGATGCTGATCAAGGAATTCAAGCATTTTTTGAGCGCTCTTTTGCCGGTTTGAATTTTATTTTCCAAGGTGCCGCTGAGCAGCTTAAGTACTTTTTGGACGGATTGTTTGTTTTCAGTGGTAAAATATACAGGGATAAGTTTGTTTTGAAAACTGATTAACATTCTCATAGAAAATCACCTCATTCGTGTTATTCCACAATTGCATTGTAAACCCCGATTATTAAAAAAACCTTAAAGAAAGCTTATAAATACTTAAATTGCATTTCATTTTCAAACATTTTTCAAAGATTTATAGAACGGGAAAAGTATGAGATAATGGATCCAAGCCGGCATGCAGAGGCATGGATTTTCATTATAACGAAACCTCGGAATCACGAAAATAATCCCTTCAACCTATATAATTCCGGAACTCAATGATTTAAAATAGTTAATTTGTCACAAATTGACATGTTTTTGCGCGAGTGATACATTATCATAGAAGTTATTGCTTCTTGCGAATCATAGATTTGTAGGGAATAAGAGGTGTAAAATAATGATTCTAACCGTCATGAAAAGCCGTCAGGACCGGGACTGGTTCGATATCGACGTTCCGGACGACTATCCCGTCATTCAATTGAAGGAAATGCTGGGCATGCGGGTATACGGCGAACCGCCCCGTACAGGACAGCAATATATATTGGAAGGAAAATTTCCCGACGGGCTGTGGTTTACGATCCGCGACGCGCAGGACGTTGCCGGCGCAGGGCTGAGGGAAGGATGCTGCATCCGCCTGCAGCGCGCATTTTCCACGACCGATGAAGAGGCTCCGGTATTCGGGAAAAGAAGCCTGTTTCAACATGATTCGATCGGGGTAATGGAGGATTAAGGGTTGAAATCCGCAAACATCAAAATACATAGACATGCTTTGGAAAGCAGAGGAGGAGCTGACGCATCGTGAATGTGTTGTATCAACGCTCGCCGCGAATCAAACCGACGCTGAAGGAGGAGACGATCGAGATTCCGAGGCCGCAGAACGAACCGAGCAAACCTTCGTTTTCGCTCATCTCGATTCTGCTGCCCGCCGTCATGACCGTCTTCAGCATCGGGTTTTATATATACATGAGCATGACCGGGAAAATGGGCAGCAGCAATTATATGATGTTCCAAATGGTGTCGGTGACGATGATGCTGACGTCTTACACGATCCCGTTTTTCGTCTACCTGGGCAACAAGAAAAAGTATAAGGAGCAGCTTAAGGAGCGGGTCCGGCTTTATCATGCCGAGCTTGATAAACATAAAGAAGAACTGGCCGCAGGACATAAGGAGCAGGTGGATGTGCTTTTTGAAGTGCACGGGGATCCGGATGTCTGTTTTCACATTGTCAAAAACCGGAGCAGCGTGCTTTGGGAGCGTTCCTTCGGCGACGATGACTTTCTGCATACGCGGATTGGAACCGGAAGCGTTCCGTTTTATATAAACATCAAAGCGCCGCGTGCCGAGGGGTACGTCAAGGATCCGCTGATCGAAGCGGCGCAGGAACTCGCCGGCGAATTTGAAACGGTGCCGGACGCCCCGATCGCGCTGCCGCTCTTTCAGGCGAAAGTCATCGGCATCGTCGGCGAACGGGAAGCGGTCATGAACGCGCTGCGGGTAATCGTTGCGCAAATGACGGTGCGCCATTCCCCGGATGAGGTGAAGCTGGCCGCGTTTTACGAGGAAAAAGACGCCGAAGATTGGGACTGGATGAGATGGCTGCCCCATACCTGGGACGAAAACCGGAGCCACCGGTACATGTCGGACCGGCGCAGTACCGCCCATCAGCTTGCCGATGAGCTGTTTCAACGGCTCGGCCGGCGCAAAACCTCCCGGCATGAGCAGAAAAAAAAGACCGCTCAGCTTCCGGTTCAGGTCGTTTTGCTGTCCAGCGGGCAGCTGATCGAAGAGGAGCCGCTGCTGCCGCTGCTTTTGGAGGATGCCGGCGAAATCGATGCCTGCACCATCATTTTGTCCGACCGCAAAGAAGCGCTGCCGATGCAGTGCCATCTGATCGTGGACGTCGGCGGCCGTGAAGGCCAATATTCGTTGAAACGCGAGGACGGGGCGTTTGATCAGGTAAGCTTCGCCCCTGACGTTTTTACGCTGGAAAGGGCGGATGCTTTAGCGCGTTACATGGCCCCGATCCGGCTTAAACGCTCGCTTGCGTCGGACATCCCGGACGTGCTGACGTTATTTGAAATGCTGGGCATCAAGAAAGCGGCCGAGCTGGACGTGAAGCAGCGCTGGAGAAACAACCGTTATCCGGAAAGCCTGCCCGTCCCGTTTGGCGTTCGTGCAGGCGGCAAAAAGATCAATTTGAATATTCATGATAAAATAGAACGGCAGGGCCATGGGCCCCACGGCCTGATCGCCGGAACGACGGGTTCGGGCAAAAGCGAGGTCATCCAGTCGATCGTCGCTTCGCTTGCCGCGGAGTTCCATCCGCATGACCTGGCCTTTATGCTGATCGACTACAAGGGCGGGGGCATGTCCAACACGTTCATCGATTTGCCCCATGTCGTTGGAACGATCACCAACCTGAGCAGCAGTTTAATGGAAAGAGCGAAGGTTTCGCTGAAAGCGGAGCTTGTCAGACGGCAAAAGATATTAAACGACGCCGGGAACCTGCAGCATATCGACGAATATTACAAGCTGCTCAAACATGAGGGCGGCAAGCCGCTCCCGCATTTGGTGATCATCATCGACGAATTCGCCCAGCTGAAAAAGGATCAGCCGGAGTTTATGGACGAACTGATCAGCATCGCGGCCATCGGCCGGACGCTCGGCGTCCATTTGATTCTTGCGACGCAAAAACCGGCGGGCGTCGTTGACGATAAAATATGGAGCAACGCGCGATTCCGGATCTGCCTGCGTGTGCAGGACGAAGGCGACAGCCGCGACATGCTCAAAATCCCGAACGCCGCCTGGATCAATAAACCCGGCAGAGGTTATTTCCAGGTAGGCAGCGACGAGGTGTTCGAGGAGATGCAGTTCGCCTGGAGCGGCGCGCCGTACGTGGAGCAAACCGATTCGCCGGGACGCACAATCCCGACCGAAATCGCGCTGAACGGAAAACGCGAGAACCTGCTGACGGCGAGCATGTCTGCGGCGAATTTGCAAATGGAGCAGCCTCCGAAGCAGCTGCAAGTATTTATCGACAAGCTGGCCGAAACGGCAAGGGATGAAGGGATCGAGCGCCTTCAAGGGCCTTGGCTTCCGCCGCTTCCCGAAAGGCTCGAACTCGAGGAACTGGCGGCGATGGCGGAACCGCCCGCAGGCGATGAACTGGAAGGGGTCGTCGGCATGATCGACGATCTGCCGAATCAGAACCAGCGCCCGCTGCATATTCCGATGCAGCAGGGGCATTGGGCGGTATACGGCATGCCGGGCCTGGGCAAAACGACGTTCGTACAGACGCTGCTGATGTCCCTTGCCCAAAACTATTCGCCTGACTTATGGCACGGTTATATCGTGGACATGGGACGAATGTTGCGGGACTTCGGCAAGCTGCCGCAAATCGGCGGCGTCATGATGGCCGAAGAGGACGACCGGATCAAGCGGCTGTTCCGCTTCCTGGTCAAAACGGTGTCCGAGCGCAAGGAGCTGTTCGCCGAAGCCGGCGTAAAAACGGCTGCCGCTTACCGCCGTTCGCAGAACCCGTCCCTTCCGCAGGTGATCGTCGTCATCGACGGCTATTTAAATTTCCGGAATTCCTACCCGGATGAAAACGAGATGCTGGAGTTCATTTTGCGGGAAGGCGGAAATCTCGGCATCACGTTTCTAATGACATCGAACCGCATTTCGGACATTTTCGAAAAGGTGCGGAGCAATATAGCGAACGCGGTCACTTTCGAGCTCGCGGATGCGTCCGATTATTATTATGCCGTCGGCAGGCCGGCGAGAAATCCGGGCTCCATGCCGCCGGGCAGAGGGCTTGCGAAGGGGAATACCCCGCCGCTCGAGTTCCAGACCGCGCTGCCGGCACGCGGCGACGACGAAGCCGGGCGTTCGGCCGTCCTGCGCCGGCAGATCCAAAGCATCGCCGACCGGTATCCGCACGCGGACGTCCGGAAAATCGAAAAGCTGCCGGAGCGGATCCTGCTGCATGAGCTGATGCCGCACGCTGCAAGTTACAAACCCGGGCATGCGGTGAATGCCTCGTTTAAGGTGCCCGTCGGTTTGCTGACCGATGATTTGGAGCCTTTCGAGGCGGATCTGCAGGAAGGGCCCCATTTCATCGTCGCCAGCCCGATGGAGGGCGGAAAAACGGCCTTCATGTTGACATGGATGCTGTCGCTTGCGTACCATTATTCACCGGAACAGCTGCAGATCTATACGGTCGATGCCAGGTACGGCAGCAGAGGGCTTTCCCAAATCGGCGCACTGCCGCATGTGCAGGGATGCGCATCCAGGGAGGAAGAGCTTTCGTCGCTGATCGGGCAAGTATTCGAGCAGGTGCAGCGCCGCAGCGGCGGAGAAGAAGGTCCCGCGATCCTGCTGGCGATCGACGACGCGGACATTTTGGCGAAACAATTAAACGACTTTACGATAAAAGATCAGCTGGGAGCCATTGTACGTCTTGGACGCGACCGGAATGTGCACGTATTGCTTTCGGGCGTCCCGGCCGATTTCCCTACGTTTGGGGCGGATTGGTTCAACGACGTAAAATCCTGCCAAAGCGGATTTTTGTTCGGGACTTTAGACCCTAATGATTTGTCGTTCTTCCGAATACCATTTTCGGAATCGAGTAATGCCCCTGGCGGCTTGAAAATATTGCCTCCGGGACAGGGGTACTACATTAAACGGAAATTTACGAGGGTGAAGGCTGCGATTCCGTTCGATGACCAGTGGGAAGCCAGCCGATGGGCTCAGAAAATTCGCGACCGATGGCATGTTGTTGTTTGAGGGGAGGTGGCTCATAATGTTGACGATTCATGCTTCCAAACAGGATACGATTACGCTTGATAATAGAGAGTTCTTTTTCCTTGCCGGAATTCTGGGCTCCGACCGCCTGCTGGGCGTGGAGGACCCGTTCCAGGGATATTTGGCGCAGGAAATCGCCGATGAATGGGATGAAGTCAAACGTTCGCTTCTGGAAAAAGGCTACCTGATCGAGGAAGATGACGGCGCCATGCTGGCCATGCCGCCGAAAGTATTCTCGCGCGTGGCGATCGCAAGTTTGGCGGAGCGTTCATGCTGGCTGAGATACAAACGGCAGGAGGAGTCCTTTGAAGGGTATTTGCACGCAACGAACGAAAAGGTCGTGCAGGTGCAAAAATCCGATACCGGCAACCTGTATGAGCTCGATGAGCTCGGGGATGTGGAGGCGGCCTGCGGCCAACTGGTGGAGAAAATGGATTTGAAGGATTATGCCCCCGCGGAAACGCCGGCGCTGCTTCTGTCCAAAAAGAAATTCGGGGAAATATACAGCCGCGTCCCGGCCCTCACGGTGGACGAACTGGGAGACGAACTCGCGGCGGCCACGAGCGACGCGGAAGGGGCGATTGCCCTGGCCCGCTGCTTGAAATTCCGGACGGGAGAGGGAGAGCTTCATTTTTCCACATGGACGGGAAGCCGGTGGGAGACGCAAAGCGCGGCTTTCGTGGTGAACGATACGATGAACTGGCTTGTCCGCATGAGCTTAAGCGGGGATCAAGATTGGCTTACCGCCAGTCCTGCCAGCAAACAACAATTTCAAGAGATGCTGCTTCTCTGGTTGAAGCAGTCTGCAGAATCAGATGGAAGGTGATGGTCCGTGCGTATTTCTGTTGAACCGGAAGCACTCCGGGCATTAAGTCGGCAGCTGGAGCAAAGCGGCGAGCAAATCCGCCAGTTAACGGCATTATTGAATCAGGCTTTGGGATCGTTGATTTGGGAAACTTCGATCCGGGAGTCTCTCTTGAATCAGTGGCAGGCCGCGAATCAGCAGGGAGAACAGATTTCGTCCATGCTGAGCGAAATGGGGCGAAACGTCCAAAAAAAAGCGGGCCAATTCCAGGCGGCGGACGAGCAACATCATTCCATTATGGCAGGCTCCGCATTTTACAACTCTCCGGTGGCGATGTTCCGCGCAGCAGCCGTGCAAGGGGACGGATCCATCCTGCCGGGATACGGCGGACGCGCCATTCCGATTTCCAACCCGTCATCGGCGGTGATGGCCGTGCAGGCCCAAAACGGCGATGAGAGCGGCGTGGACGTCGGCTGGGGGTATCAAGGACCGACGCCGGCAGGCTGGGCTTCGCTCGGATACGGGGCGCTGATGGTCGGCACGATGGTGAAGAGCGGCTTTAACGTCAATATGAGGAACAACGGTTCGGTTGCCACGATCAAAGGAGCCCGTTCTCCTTTTGCGCTTAACGAAGGCATTCGGGGAACGCGGTATACGCTGAACAATGCGGCGAAAAACCCGCAGGTATGGAAATTCGTCGATCCCAAAATCGCCGCGAAAGAGGCCCTTTCGATCAAAGGTTTCGGCGGCAAGCTGGGGTATGCCGGATTGCTGTTCGATACCGGCGTGTCCGGCTTCCAGGATTACAAACGCGGCGGCGCAAGCCGGGCGGCTGCGAGCGTCATGGTTAACGGCGGCTTGGGGCTCGGCACCTTGGCAAGCAGCGCGGCGATCGGAGCGGCGGTCGGTTCGGCCGTACCCGTAGCGGGAACGGCCGTCGGGGCGGTCGTGGGACTCGCATCGGGCGTCGTCATTTCAGCGGTCACCGACATCGAGATTAACGGAAAATCGCTGAAAACCTATGCGGTGGACGCGGTAGACATGGCGATTGACGGGACGGTCGAAGGGGTGAAGTGGGCGACGAAAGGCATTGGGCACGCGGCCGAAGAAACCTTCCACACGGTATCGGATTCGGTCAAGGCTTTGTCCCATGGCGCAAGCCAGATGGCGGATCAAGTAAAAAACAAATTGGGCAAGCTGGGGAAATGGTTCGGGTAAATCAATGCGGCGTTCCATCAAAACCGTTTTCGCAAAGCCCGGCCGGACAAAGGAGGGGGAACGGTGAACGACAACACACCTGGGCAAAAGCAATCATTCATAGACGATTATGCGGGAGTGTATCCGTTGCGGATCATTAGATCCCAGACGATCAGTCTGCTCCTTCTTCCCAACGTGCTGCTGCTGATCTTAGCCTTTGCGGACCCGTACGTGCCGGTTTGGGCTTGGCTGCTGCTGGTTCCGCTTGTTATGATGGATATGCTGGGATTGGCCGTTGTCGTTTCTCCCGGACGGATGCAGGAGTTTCATCTTTTTGTATTGGGGGCCGTCGGCGTATTGGGATCGGCTGCTTTTGCCGCAGCGGCGAACAAACTTGCGTATGCCACGCTGGGCATATCGTCGCCATGGTTTCTGATCGTCTCCGCAGCCGGGTACATACTCGTATTTGCGACACTTTACGGGATACATATCAAATTACTGTACGGCGGACGTTACAGCCGGGAAGCATCGGACAATCAGGAAACCGAGACGCGCGGGGCAAAAAAAGCCCAGGGGATCATCCTCGCCTGCTCCGGCTTGGGAGTGCTTCTTTCATGCGTGCTGATCAAAACGTTCGGGGGCTACAGCATGAAAGTGATGCTGATCATCGCGCTGCTGTTTTTGTTCGCCCTCGCATACATGATGCTTGCCGGCAATCTTCATAAGTATTGGCTGCTCAAAAAAAGACGATAGCGTACATATTGTCAACAGAGAGGAAGGTTGAACAAACGATGGAGGAACGGGAACACGCGAAATTATTGCTTCCGCTCGGGTCGATCGTTCTGCTCAAAGGTGCCCAAAAGAAACTGATGATCTACGGACGCAAGCAGATTCAGATGGAAAGCAATACGCTGTATGACTATCTCGGCGTCGTGTATCCGGAAGGATATATCGACCCGAATTATACTTTTTTGTTCAATCATGAGGATATCGACAAAATTGAGTTTACCGGATTTTCCAATGATGAAGAAAAAAGGTTCCAAAAGATCCTTAAAGAAGTTTCGGCGGAGTAGGATGCGGGTAAAAAGACTCAGGACCAGGGACTTTTGATGAAGCCCGCCGACTATAGTATAGTCGATTACGAAAATCTTCAAATTGAAGGAGGATCATTATGGCAGGACGTATTTTAATTACTCCCGAACAGGTAGACGCGGTGGCTAACCAATTTAAGCAAGGCGGGGAGCAAAGCCAGCAGATCGTTAACGGCTTGACCCAAGCCATCCACGGCATGGAAGGACAATGGGAAGGTATGACCAAACAGCGGTTTTTCCAGGAATTCCAGGAAGCCAACAAACAAATGCAATCATTCGTTCAAATTTTGAACAACATCAGCCAAGAATTGACTGCCATTGCACAGAAATTCCGCACGGTCGACGAATCCCGCTAAGTTATGGTTTAATAGAACTATGGGGATCGGGATTGAGCCTATTTTCATATAAGCCTTAGAGACCGGGTGTTCATGAACTCCCGGTTTTCTTCAACGTAAGGCATGTTTATGTTTGGGTCCCCGCGAATAGCATCCGAAAAAGCGTTCATGCGATAGCTCCGGCACCGGGGTTATTTTGCAGTCTATATCTGTTGTTGGTATAAGAGAGGGGATATCTATGTCTTTTCAGCCCAATCCGGGAGATTCCATTCTGATTAACGGCAAAAGCTACAAGGTAGGCCAGCATCCGGCCGCGCCGGGTTTGGCGTACGCCCAGGCCGGCAGGCAGGGGATCGTCTACCAGCTCGTACCGCAGGACGGCGGACCTGAAGAGGCGAAAGCGTTAAAAGTGTTTTTTCCGAAATTTCGGATTCCCGCCATGGTTTATCAATCGGAAACGATGGAGATTTATAGCGAAAGCCCGGGCTTGCAGGTCTGCAAACGAGACGTGCTCACTCCCGAAAGAAACGGAGAACTGATAACCGAACATCCCGACTTGTTGTATGCCGTTTTGATGCCTTGGGTTTATGGGGTGACGTGGTTTGACGTCATTGCGGAACAAAAGCGGCTTGCGCGGACGGAAAGCCTGGCGCTTGCCAAAGCGCTGGCCGCCATCGGTTCGGGCATGGAGCAGCGTGGCCTCGCGCATTGCGACTTGTCTGCGCCGAACGTGATGCTTCCGTTTTTTTCAGAAGTCGATATGCCGGGCAACAAATCGGTCGTCGAGCTGGTGGACGTGGAGCAGATGTACAGTCCGAAAATGGACCGGCCTGACGTGCTGCTGTCGGGGTCTCCCGGTTATGCGGCGCACCGCACGGTACAGAGCGGCCTATGGAGCGCATACGCGGACCGCTTTGCGGGAGCCATCATCATGGCGGAAATGTTGGGCTGGTGCGATTCGCATGTTGTGGAAAAAGCGTGGGGCGAAAGTTATTTCGACCAGCATGAAATGCAAAACCCGTGCGAGCGGTATTTCGTGCTGAAGAAATCGCTTGAGCGGAACTGGGGGAACAAAGTCGCGGAATTGTTCGCCCGGGCCTGGGAAAGCCAGGATATCAGCAGCTGCCCGACGTTCGGGGAATGGCTTGTCGTTTTGTCCGCCATGAACGGGGAACCGCCGATCGGCGAAGCGGAACCGGAGCTGGATGGCGGAAAAGGGGGGGCGCCCGCCCGTTCCCCGGGAGCCCTCGAGTCCGCGGCCGCCGCTGTACTGCCCGAGGAGCCGCCGCTGCCGCCTGTCGGGGAAAAGGGCGCGGCGCAAGCCGGCAAGGATCACGGGGTCGTCGACCGTCTCTTCCACCAGGCACGGGAAATGGAGCGGAAGGGAGATCTCAAGGGGGCGCTTGAGGTGTACCGGTCCGCCCATCATTTTGTTCCGGCCGGGTCCCCGATGCAAATCGAGCTGGAAGCGGCCATCGCCGGGTTGGAAGAAACGCTGAATCCGAAGCCGGAAGAGCAGGCGGCGGGAAAAGTTCCTTTTTACCGATCGCGCAAATGGCTGGCGGCAGCAGCCGCCGCGTTGGTGCTCATTGGCGGTTCCGGTTTTGCGGTAAACCAGATTTTGGCCGACCAGGCCGAAAAAAGGGAAGCCGAAGCCGCGGAAAAGCTGTCCAAACAGCAGGAGGAAGCGCGAAAAGCCGAGCTGCAGGAAGAAGAAAAACGAAAGCAGGCCGAAGCGGAGGAGAAACGGAGGCAGGCCGAGGCAGAAGGGAAACGGAAGCAGGAGGAAGACAAAGCGCTGGCCCGGCAAAAAGCAGAGAAGCAAAAGCTTCAGGAAAAATACGAGCAGCAGGCGAAATACGAAGCCTATCTTGCCCAGAAAAAGCTTGCCGAAGAGAAGCAAAAGGCTGCCGAAAAGAAGCGGCTGCAAGAGCTGTACGACAAACAGGCGAAATACGAAGCCTATTTGAAGCAGCAGAAAATTCTTAAACAAAAGCTTGAGGAGCAGAGAATCCAGAAGGCAAAGGAAGAAGCTGCGCGAAAACAGCAGGAAGCCAGGGAGCTGCAAAAACGGCGTTCCAATCAGGTGGTGCAGCTGATCGCCTCATACAACCAGGCGTACAATGCCCAAAAGGGCGGAAATACGTCCAAAGCGCGGCTATACGCCTTGAGTTTCATCAACCTTTACGAAAAGGATTCCGCATATTTCAAGACGGTAGGCAAAGTCAGCTCGCGCGCCAATGCGATCTATAAGTTTTTGGCCAATACGGGTTACATACTGCCTAATATTTAGATAGGGATTATACGACATCCTAAGACATAAATTTTTTTATTTTCAAAAAGGGGAGTTGAAATCGAAGATGAATTACACCATTCAGGCTTCCCAGCGCACACCTGCGCTCATTATTTACCTGATCGACATCAGCGCCTCCATGAACATGCTCATGGACGACAAACGGCGCATCGATGTCGTTTACGACGCGTTGTCTCTGGCCATCCGGCAAATGGTGTTCCGGTCGACGAAAGGCAACCGGCTGACGCCGCGGTACCGGATCGCCATTTTGGCCTACAGTGACGACGTATATGACCTGCTGAACGGCATCAAGGGAATCGATGAAATCGCCGCCGCCGGTTCTTTGCCGGATTTGACGCCGAAACGGTTTTCGGATTCCGCCAAGGCTTTCCTTCAGGCCGAACGGATTTTGCAATCGGAGCTTCCATTGATTCAGGATTGCCCGGCTCCGCTCATCTGCCATATGACGGACGGCGTAGCGACCGGAGACGATCCGGAGCCGATTGCAAAGCGCATCATGAACATGAGCGTGCCCGACGGCAACGTCCTGGTCGAGAACATTTTTATTTCCGATCATATGCTGGATCAGCCGATCCTTCAGCCGCGGCGCTGGAAAGGCATCCATCCGGAAACCGTCCTGCAGGACGAGCATGCGGTGAAGCTGCGCAACATGTCTTCGCCGCTGCCCGAAAGCTACAGGGAGATGCTGGCGGAGGCGGATTACCAGCTTGCGCCGGGTGCGCTGATGATGCTTCCCGGCAGCTGCGCGGAGCTGGTGTCCATCGGATTTCAAATGTCGGCGGCCACGCCGGTACGAGCTTAGGAGGGAGGAAACCTGTGATCATGAATTCGGCTGCAGCGAAAGACGCGTTTACGTTTGTCAGTTCCCAATCTTCCGAACAGCGGCTGTCCACATACCGCGGTCGTTTTGTTTGCAGATATGCCTACGGACGCGCGATGGAGAGTTTGGTGCAGGGAGAAAAGGGCCAGGATTTTGTCGGGGTGGAAATCGACGGCGACGTGTGCAATTTCGTGTTATGCGACGGGGTCGGGATGAGCTATCGGGGAGATTTTGCGGCGCGCTTTCTCGGTCATACGCTGCTCGAATGGCTGGGGAAAACCCGGGAATGGTCTTCGGCGGGTTTTGCCGGCTTCATGCGGGAAATTACGACAGCCGCATCGTTGCAGCTAAAGCAGCTGATTCCTCCGAACGAAACGCCTTCGCTGCTCCGCGAGGTGCTTGAGGACAAGCAGCGGATGGGCAGCCAATCGATGTACATCTGCGGTCGCATCGAGCTGCCGTCGTCGAAAAGAAAACAGGGCAGAATATGGATGGCATGGCAAGGGGACTCGCGCGTCCGTTTCTGGAAGCAAAACATGGAGATCAGCGAACATTTCCAGGCGTCGATGCAAACGAATGAGCGCTGGTCGACGCTGACGGGACCGGTCGGCGGCCAGCCGCATGTATACCAGACCCGGCTGGAATACGGCATGCCGATGCGGCTTCAGCTGTATACGGACGGATTGGACGATTTGGATCCGATTCGCGAGCTGCTCCCCGACGAGCAGATTCAAATTTTGCTGGAAGCGCCGCACACCGGCGGTCTGCAGGATGATGCCGCTTTTTTGGAACTGCAATGGTGATAAGAGAAGAAAAAGATACAAATGAAGCCGGACCATTCAACCGCGGTTGAGAGGCCGGTTTTTTTGGTTTGGACGGGAGCCGGGCGACCGGGAAGAATGTTTTTGCGAAGGTGATTAGGCGGAACCTTTTTTTGGGTAATCTTGAGACAAATGCAACATAATAGAATCAGGAGCCAAAAGGAGAGATACACACATGAACCAGCACATCAACAAATTGCGTTTTACCGGCAAAACGGCCATCGTGACCGGCGCAGGTTCCGGGATCGGGAAAGCGGCCGCCATCAAATTGGCGACGGAAGGGGCTAACGTCGCTTTGTTCGACCTGCTGGACGACCGTACCGCGCAGGCCGAAGCCGAAATCAACGCCATCCGCCCGGGCAGCGCTCGCGCTTTTGACGTGGACACCTCGGATCCCGCCCGGGTCGAAAAAGCCGTCCTGGAAACCGCGGAGCTGTTCAAAAAGGTCGACATCGTGTTTGCCAACGCGGGCATCAACGGCGTTTTGTCGCCGATCGAGGATATGAAATTCGAAGATTGGCAGCATACGCTGAGCGTCAATTTGAACGGCACGTTTCTGACGGTCAAATATGCCGTTCCCCACCTGAAAAAGCAGGGAGGCAGCATCATCATTACCAGCTCGATCAACGGCAACCGCACGTTTTCCAATTTCGGGATGTCGGCGTACAGCACTTCGAAGGCGGGGCAGGTCGCTTTTGCGAAGATGGCGGCGCTTGAGCTGGCGAAGTTCAAAATCCGCGTCAACGTCATCTGCCCGGGGGCCATTTCCACGAACATCGACCAAAGCACGGAAAAAACCGAAGAGCTGAAGGAAATCGTCATACCGGTTCAATACCCGCAGGGCAGCCAGCCGCTGTCCGATGGGCCGGGAACGCCGGAAAACGTCGCCGATCTCGTGGCATTTTTGGCGTCGGACGAGTCGGTCCATATTACCGGCACCCAGGTGTATATCGACGGGGCGGAGTCGCTCCTACGTTAAAGGTCAGAAACCGTTTCCGCGGCAGCGGAGGCGGTTTTTTTATGAAGACATAAGATTTCGAAGCGAGCACATCCTTAAATCTGGGAAATTTCCGCTAAGCGCGGTCCGTCTTTT
The DNA here is from genome assembly GCF_009870825.1 of Paenibacillus sp. USDA918EY. Taxonomy (GTDB): domain Bacteria; phylum Bacillota; class Bacilli; order Paenibacillales; family Paenibacillaceae; genus Paenibacillus_AQ; species Paenibacillus_AQ albilobatus. The sequence continues at coordinate 218,060 of NZ_WTWY01000001.1, forward strand.
GTGAAGGTGCGGCGACGGGCGATATTCTTATTTGACAGCGGCTCGAAGTTCATGCTTTCATAAAATGAGCGTATCTTTAACGAAAGGGAGGCGGCCCAATCATGGGAATCATGTCTTGGCTTGCCGAAGAACGAATCCATAAAGCCATGGAACGGGGCGAATTCAAGGATTTGGCGGGCAAAGGAAAACCGCTGCAGCTGGAAGATTTGTCGCATATTCCCGAGGACCTTCGGATGTCATACAAAGTCATGAAAAACGCGGGAGTGATTCCCGAGGAAATGCAGCTGCAGGGCGAGCTCCTGAAGCTGCGGGACCTGATTCATGCCTGCGAAAACGCCGGCGAAAAAGAAAAGCTGAAAAGATCGCTGACCGAAAAAAAGCTGCGCTTCCAGATGCTTATGGAGCAAAGAGGGATAAGCGACAGCGCCGCGTTTTTGGAATATGAACAAAAAGTGCGCGACCGTTTTCAAGATTCATAGACGGCTCGTCCGCCGGCTTATAAAATTAGCGAAAACCTCCATTTTTGCCTTAGAAAAGGCGAGAAATGGAGGTTTTTGCTTGTTACGAGGCTCCTTGCAAACGGGAAAGCATATCTGCGGTCATGACGATCGGCTCGGAAGGCAGCTTGTCCAAGCGGAAAAGCGGAACGCACTCGCGGGCGCTCAACGGCTCGGGTTCCGGGAGGAGCCCCGCCAGCCACATCAGCCAGCCGATCACCCGTTCGGGCGCCGTCCGGCTTTCCCGCAGCGCCGCCAGGCTGGTTCCGCCATGCCGTTTGGCAAGCCGTTTGCCGTCCGGGCCCATAAACAAGGGAACATGGGCGAACGACGGCGACTCCATGCCCAGCGCTTTGTAGAGCAAAAGCTGGCGGGGAACGGAATCAAGCAGGTCGGCTCCGCGAAGCACGTCCGTGATATGCATCATATGATCGTCAACGACGACGGCCAGCTGATAGGAAATCATCCGGTCCGCCCGCCGGACGATAAAATCGCCGCCCGCGGCGGCATCGAAGGTTTGCGTGCCGGCGATGCCGTCGCGAAAAACAAGCCGTTCACGGCCGACCCGAAACCGCAGGGAGGGCTCTTTCTCCAAAGCTTTGCGGGCGGCTTCCTCGCTGCTTAAATTCCGGCATGTGCCCGGATAGGCCGGGCCTTCCGAGGATAAGCCGTGGGGAGCGCGCGCCGCCGCAAGCAGGTCCGCCCGGCTGCAAAAGCAGCGGTACAAATATCCTTTTTCATCAAGCTGACTGAGCGCGTGTTCGTAATACTCCGTGCGTTCGCTTTGCGTATACGGGCCGAACGGGCCGCCGACATCCGGGCCTTCGTCCCAATCAAGCCCAAGCCAATATAAATCGTCGAGGATTTGTTTGGCGAGATGGGGTCTGGAGCGCTGGGCATCGATGTCTTCCATCCGCAATATGAAGGTCCCGTTTGCGCTTCGGATTTGCAGCCAGGAAAGCAGCGCCGTCCAGGCGTTGCCGATGTGCAGCTCGCCTGAAGGCGTAGGCGCGAATCTGCCTCGTACCGGACGTGGGTTCTGGCTCAAAGTCATCGTCTCCTTTATACGCGCTTTGTACATTTTAATCCAATCGGGCGTGGATATCCAGTGCTCCGAGACTCTATAATGGAAGTAGACAACAACTTATGACGAAAGACATGGTGAGGGAAAAAATGAACGAATTACCGATACGGCGGGTGCTGCCGGAGCTGTTGGAGCGAATGCGTTCGGGCACGTCCGCCGTTCTTGTCGCCGAGCCTGGAGCGGGCAAGACGACGCAAGTTCCGCTTGCGTTTCTAAATGAGGCATGGCTGTCCGGGCGAAAAATCGTCATGCTGGAGCCGCGCCGCCTCGCCGCCCGCTCGGCGGCCGAATACATGTCCCGGATGCTTGGCGAGCAGCCTGGGGAAACGGTCGGCTACCGCGTCAGAATGGATAGCCGGACAAGCCGCAGGACCAAAATCGAAGTCGTCACCGAAGGCATTTTGACCCGAATGCTGCAAAGCGATGCCGGTCTGGAAGACGTCGGCATGGTCATTTTCGACGAATTCCACGAGCGGAATCTGCAGGGAGATCTCGGCCTGGCGCTCGCTTTGGAATCGAAGGCCGTGCTGCGGGAAGATCTCCGCATCCTGGTCATGTCCGCGACGCTTGAAGCCGAACCCGTGGCGGCTCTGCTGGGCGATGCGCCGGTCGTGAACTGTCCCGGGAGGCAGTTCCCGGTCGAAACGGTTTACCGGCCGCCGGCCGCAGGGTCGGCGCTGGAGAAGCATATGGCGGCCGTCATCCGGGAGGCTTCGGCCGGCCATCCCGGCGACGTGCTTGCCTTTCTGCCGGGCAAGGGGGAAATCCGAAAGGTGCAGGCCGAGCTGGAGAGCGGAGGGGTTCCCGCCGGGTTCGTCATTCGGCCGCTATATGGCCAGCTGCCGCAAAAAGAGCAGGATGCGGCCGTGCAGCCCGATCCGGAAGGGCGGCGCAAATGGATATTGGCGACATCGATCGCCGAGACGAGCTTGACGATCGACGGCGTCCGCATCGTCGTCGACAGCGGTTATATGCGTACGCAGCTGTTTTCGGCCCGGACCGGCATGCCTTATTTGGCAACGGACCGGGTGTCGCGGGCATCCGCGGACCAGCGCAGGGGGCGCGCCGGCCGCACGGCTCCCGGCATCGCGTACAGGCTGTGGAGCCATGAAACGCAAAACCATCTGCGTTCGCGGAACGCACCGGAAATATTGCAAACCGACCTGGCGCCGCTTGCGCTGGAATTGGCCGCTTGGGGCGTTCAGAACCCCGCCGGCATGGCTTGGCTCGATCCGCCGCCGGAAGCCGCTTACGAACGGGGCCGGGAGCTGCTGCAGCGTCTCGGAGCGGTTCGCCGGGACGGTTCCGTTACGGATAAAGGCAAACGCATGGCGGAGATTGGTTTGCATCCCCGCCTCTCCGCGATGATGCTTCAAGCGGAGAAGCTCGGACAAAGCGGGCTCGCGGCTGTGCTGGCGGCCATTTTGCAGGAGCGGGATATTTTCCGCTCCGGTGCCGGCGCCCCGCCGGACTCGGATATCCGGAGCCGGGTGCAGGCGGTCCGCTTGTGGGAGCAGAAAGGCTTCGCCGGCCCGAACGCGGATGAGGCAGGATTGAGACGGATCGTCCAGGAAAGCCGCTATATGCAAAAACAGCTTGAAGCGGAATTAAGCGGCCCGGGCGATATTGAAAAAAGCGGGTTGCTGCTTTCGTTTGCTTATCCGGACCGGATCGGCCAAAGCCGCGGCGGCGGCAAATTTCTGCTGACCTCCGGACGGGGCGTGGAGCTGCCGCGGGAGCAGCCGTTAAGCCGCGCGGCTTACGTGACGGTCGCTGCGGTCGACGACAAAAAAGGCGCGGAAGGGAAGATTCTGCTTGCCGCTCCGTTAAGCCTGGAAGACCTGCAGCAGCATCATCGGGAAGACATCGTGGAGGAAACGACGGTCGATTGGGATCCGTCGCTCGGCGGGGTAAAAGCCCGCCGTCAAGTATGCCTCGGGGCGATTGTCCTTCGCGAATCCCCCGCCGGTCAGCCGCCGGCGGAAGCGGTCGCGCAGGCATTGCTTGACGGGATTCGGGCCGAAGGGCTTGGCCTCCTGCCCTGGACCAAGCAAGCCGCACAGCTGCGCCAGCGCCTTCAGCTCATGCATGAGGCGGACCCGGATTGGCCCGACATGAGGGATGATGCGCTCTTAAGCCGGTTGGAAGAGTGGCTGCTGCCGTACCTCGACGGCTTGAAGAACCGCTCCGACCTGCAGAAGCTGCAGCTTGTCCCGATCCTGGAGCAAATGGTCGGATGGGATAAAAAGACCCGGCTCGACAAAGAAGTCCCTACGCATATCGCCGTTCCAAGCGGCTCGAGAATTGCCGTGGATTACAGCGATCCGAAACAGCCGGTGCTGGCCGTGAAATTGCAGGAAATGTTCGGGCTTCACGAAACGCCGAAAATCGGCATGGGCAGGATTCCGCTTACGCTTCATCTGTTATCGCCTGCGCAGCGGCCGGTACAGATCACCTCCGATCTGGCGAGCTTTTGGAAGCACGGGTATTTCGAGGTGAAAAAAGATTTGAAAGGCCGATACCCGAAGCATTATTGGCCTGATGATCCGCTCGAAGCCATACCGACGAGACGCACCCGGCCGCAATAAAACCTTAAAAGGCAAGGCTCCCGCTTTACGGCAGGGGCCTTGCTTTTTTTGATCGTATCAGAAAGTAAATGCAGAGCCATTGCGTCCCGATATTGCAAGAGAAAAACTACCTATAGACGCGGTCTGTCTGCTTGGGGAGTACGTCGTTAGACGTTTTCTTCGCTTACGGCTTTATCATCTGCCGTGCCTTGCGCGCCCATTTGATGTCCTCTTTCCACTGCTCCGAAGCGTCGGCGATCACCCAACCTTTCTCCAGGCAGAGCTTGAGCAGCCGTTCTTCCAATTGAACGGAATAGGTCAAATGGAGCAGCAATTCGTCGCACAGCTTCCCGTTTCCGGCCAGGTTCAGGCAATCCGCCAGCATGTTCATGCGCAAACGGTTATCCTGCAGCAAATCCTGCGCAATGAAGCGGTCGTTAAATGCTTTCATGCCCAAGAGGGTTTCCATCACGGGATTCAAGCGTCAACACCTCGCTTTATTCGCTTCCATAAAGATAGGAAACCTTCAGCCAATGAGTCAGGAGTTTTCGGCTCCGCCGTTCAGCAGCTCGAGCAGGTGTCGGTTCATACCCGCATATTCTGTCGTCATTTCCGCGAGCTCCGGGCAGGAGATCAGTTGAAGGAACGTGCCGGATTTGACAATCCTCAGCGTTTCATGCCGCAGCAGTGCCTGCCATGTTATACGGCCCGCTTCATCTTGGTAAGGGAGTGAAACTTGCGGCGTCGTTTTTTCCATAAAAGCACTCCATTCCTCTTTCGGCATATTATGGGCGAAAAAGAAATGAATTATGAGGGTTGACTAAAACTTATATTTTGTGTATCTTTAAATCAAGATAATTAAACGCGTAGGAGTGAAAACATGTTACGGTTATCAAAAGCATAGCGATTATTTTTTTGGATATATGTCTTAATATAAAGTTAAATTAAACTGAGAATAATAAAAATGGAGGAATAAAAATGATGATTGCTTGGGGTTTGTTGATTATACGTTTGGTCGTCGGTTTGATCTTTATGGGGCACGGGGCCCAGAAATTATTTGGTTGGTTCGGGGGACCCGGCATCAAAGGCACCGCAGGATGGTTCGCTTCCATCAACGTGAAACCGGCGCTGCCGATGGCCGTTTTGGTCGGTTTGTTCGAATTTGTGGGCGGACTGCTGTTTGCGGCTGGTTTCCTGACGCCGGTCGGGGCCGCGATGATCGCAGTGACGATGCTTGGCGCCATCTTTACGGTGCATATAAAAAACGGCTTTTGGAGCACGTCGGGCGGCATCGAGCTGAACTTGATCCTGCTTGCCGTCGTTGCGGGCGTTGCTTTGACCGGTCCAGGGGCTTATCATCTGTTCTGATGAAACACCGCTGACAATCCATTTCCATAAGGAGGGAATTGCTATGAGAATTCGCTTGTATACGCCCGTTATGCAAGGGAAGGGACATTTTGACGGGGGCCGCATCACGGAGCAGAAGCCCATCGGTTTTCCGGGGGAAGGTTCCGTGATCCACCGCATCGGCCCTTTGTATTACTGGGCATGGGCCTCGACGCCGGAAGAAGGTTACATCCCGCCTCATCCTCACTACGGCTTTGAAATTCTGACGTATGTGCTTCAAGGGACCTCGGAACATGGCGACTCCCTCGGCACACGCAGCACAATCGGCGAAGGCGGAGTGCAGGTAATCAAAGCAGGCAGCGGCGTCAGCCACGAGGAGCGCTTTTTGGGACCGGATATGGAAGGCTTCCAAATTTGGTTCGAGCCGGATCTGAAGCTGGAGGCGAAAAAACAGCCCGCTTACGAGCAGTATGAGGCTGACGAATTTCCGGTGCAAGCCCAAAACGGCAGCCTCGTCAAACAGATTCTGGGCGAAGGATCGCCGATCAATCTGACGGCGGAAGCGCGGATGTGGGACGTGCAGCTTCAGCCGGGGCATCGTTACGATCACGTCCTGTCCAAAGGCAGAACGCTTGCGGCACTCGCGGTAAGGGGAGCGGGCAGCTGGCAGGAGGGTGAGGCGCATGAGGAGGCGTTTCACGAACGCGATTTCATGCTGCTGACATCGGAACACGAGGAGCAAATTTCGCTGCATGCCGGGGACGAACCCGTCAGAATGATGCTGATCGAGGTTCCGGAGCGGGTAAGCTATGGTCTTCTTCCCAAAAAATATTAAAAACGTTTGTCAAAGAGCGCGCCGGATGCTATAGTCTGGCTGGCGCTCTTTTTTTGCGCTTTTGCTTCGAATGCAATTCAAGGGTTTATATAAAAAACTATTTCCATGCCAAAGGAGGGCGCACATGCCGAAAAAAGCCAGAATCAATGAAATCGAACTGCTGCGCGGCTTGGCCTTTCTGGCCGTTGCGCTTCAGCATGCGATCGCCCACTACGGCGGCCTGAAGGAAGCCCGGATGGAAGACGGCGTGCTGATGACCATCCTGCTGCTCGCGGCCAAATTCGCCGTGCCGGTGTTCATTTTTATTACGGGCATGGTTTTGTTTTACAACTACGACGGGCAGCTTCGGTTCGGCTCGTTTTTGCGCAAGCGTTTCAGCGATATCCTGGTCCCTTATATATTGTGGTCGGCGGTTTATTTTACGGTCGGTACAGGCTGGGGAGGAGATGTCGGGCAGCGGGCCGGAACCTGGGCGGCAAACCTTGTGACGGGCAAAAACAGCTATCATTTATGGTATATCGTTATGATTTTCCAATTTTATTTGCTGTTCCCGGTGCTGCGGTTGTTGATGCGCGAATGCGCCAAACGGGTGCCGTTTAAGTGGCGTGCCGCGGCTTTGGCGGGAGCCGGCCTGTTATGCCTGCTGCTTGTATACAATTTGTTCCGGATTTCGGGGATGATGGCGGATGCCGATATCCCGTTCCTGACCCCGTTTTTTACGGCGTATGCCGACCGTAATTTTTTGTATTTCGCTTTTTATTTCATTCTCGGCGCGGCGGCCGGAATGGCCCCGGAACGGTGGACTTATTGGCTAAACCGGGGGAAGGCGGCGTATTTGGCCGTTTTCGCCGTTTTGTTCGGATATTATACGTATGTCACGGTGCGCAGCTTTTCGTCCCCGGATGGGCTGCATATTTCCTTTAACGGTCTCAGCCTGCTGCGGCCGCTGATGACGCTGTTTTTGATCTGCTCGATTTTCGTGTTTTATGCCTGGTCCAAAACTTGGACGGAAGCGGCGGGCCCGATCAGCCGTAAAGTGATGAATGGGCTTGGCCGGTATTCGTACGGCGCTTATTTGGCCCATGCGCTGATGCTTCGGCAAAGCTACAAGGTCGACGCGTGGGTTTTTGCCGGATGGAACGTCACGCTGCGGATGCTGATGTCTTTCCTGATCTGCGCCGTTTTGTCTTACGGTGTGACCATCGCGCTTTCCTACTTGCCTTTCGGAAAATGGACGGCCGGAATCTCTTCGCTTCCCGGAAAAAAACGAATGTCCGTTCCGGCGCAAGCACAGCAAACGGTACGCCATTTCGACGGGAACTGACAAAAATCCGTTTTTGCCTCTGCTTTGTTGGAAGCTCCCCAAACGGGAACCGGTACAAGCAGGGGCATTTTTATGCGCAGGCGTTATATAATTTCATTATGTGAAAAATTAACAATAGAAAACCCAAGCTTCGATGCACATTGCCTGCTTACCCGGTATTCGCCATGCTTCCAGGTTGGTTCTAACGGGAATATGGCCGGTTTGCAAGCTGTAGGCGTTTACGTTTTATGCCGCCGTTTTCCGTGAAGTCGTCAAGTCAAGCGTTTGCGCCAAAAGGGAGGCAGTTTTTCGTCGAATGTTTCATGTCATGCAATTTTGAAAATAGTTGTTTATAATGGTATCAATGCAAGATTTGAGGGAACAGGAGTAAGGGGGGAAGCGGCGATGGCTTTTATGATTGCCCAGCGCGCTTTTATTAAAACGTATTTGATCACGATGGTGGAGCAGCATCGGGGATACGGCTATCAGATGCTCGAAGAGATGAGGCAGGAATTCAAGTCATTCGGCTACTCGCCGCCGCAAAGCGAAATATACCGCGCGCTGCATGAGCTGGTGCAGGAGGGCGTTTTTTACCGGACGAAGCAGCTGAAAGGCAACGACCCCCGGGTGGATTTTCAGGAGATCGTGTTGTACCATTTTACCGAAGACGGCCATGAAAAAGCGAAGCTGTACAAAAAACAGGTGAAAGCGGACCTGGACCGCTGCCTTGGCATGCTGAACAAAGCGGTAAAAGATAATTATTGATCCGCTCGACAAGGCCGTTTTCGATCTGCGGCGCCGGATGCTCGACCATACCGTTCGTGGAGTTCATGTACCGCCTGCACAGAATTGCCGTCATTGCTGCCGGACTTGCCCGCGACAAGAGGTGCGGTTAACGGGGGTTCGGTATGAATAGGGCCGGATCCAGCCGAAAAAACGCTTGCAGCGTTGGAATTTCTTCCAAAAAAGCGTCCAACCATTTTCATCTTGGCCCAGGTTGTGATATAAAAATGAATGGGGAAGTATATAATGGAACAACGACGCCCCTTTTTTGAGTCGCAACCGATTTGGAGGTATAGGCAATGGATGAACATATGCAGCGCCGACTGGACAAACAGAGAAAGCTGTTTAAGCAGCTGGGTATACATTTAGATGCACTTTCGATTCACGAAAAAGTGTTCAGCACCAAGCTTAGAGGATACGATCCCGAAGAAGTGGATTCCTACCTGGATGAAATTATTAGCGATTATGAACGATTTTACGCAACGATTTCCGACCTGATGGACAAATGGCAGGAGCAGCAGGTTGCGCTGCGCGAAATGAAGTCGAGCTCCCGCCCCGAACCCGACCGGTTCGCGATCGATCCGAAGCAAATCGAGGAGATCGTGCTCAAAATGGAGTACAATCTCAGACAGCTGAAAACGAAGATCCGTCCGGAACCCGACTTTTTTGTAGATTAATCCTTAAAGCCCTACATACGTGTGTAATCATGCCCCCTAAGAAGCGGAAGCTTTTTGGGGGTTTTGTTTTGCAGCCCACAAAAGAAGTGGGAAGGGCTGTTACATGATGGTAAAATAAGGGCAGGTATTCTGCTTGAAGCGCAGGCGAAATGAAGGAAAGGAAGGATTGCGATTAAACCGACCGAAGATTTTCTCGTGCAGCAGGTGAACAAAGGCAAGAAAATAGCGCTGACGCTGATTGGTTCCAATCTGCTGCTTGTTTTGCTCGTGGAAATTTTGAGGCTGGCCCAAGGCATTTTCTCAAATCTTCTTGGAACCGCCGTTTGGATTGTGACGATGATTTTAATCTATTGCGGCGTTAAAAAAGCCAAATGGGCGTTCGTCATCTTCACGGTATGGAATATCGCTATGCTAATCGCGGCATGGGCGGGAAAAGTGGTCATCTCCCCTTTACCGATGAATCTTTGGATTTTTGCGACGGCAGCTTTTTTGCTTCAAATCGCGACATCCGTCGTATTTGTCTTTTCATCCAGCGTCAACGATTTTTTATATAAGCAGGGACATTAAAAGCGCGCTCAATCAACCAATCGTTATTTTCGCCCAGAAGGAGACGGAGATTGATGAATGACCCAATTTTTATCGTGCAAGCAACCGTAAAAGACTTGGAGAAACTGGCTCCCGTATTCGACCAATACCGCGTGTTTTACAAACAAGCATCGGACCTGGAGGCCGCGAAGCAATTCCTGTTCGATAAATTCGAGCACCGGGAGTCGGTCATCTTTTTGGCGAAGCATCGGCCGTCGGACCAAATCGTCGGGTTCACGCAGTTGTACCCTTCCTTTTCGTCGATTTCCTTGCAGCGGACTTGGATTTTAAACGACTTGTTCGTATGCGCCGACTATCGGAAACAGGGCGTTGCCACGAAATTGTTGAATCAAGCCAAGGAATTTGCCGCATTAACCAAAGCCAAGGGCCTCGAGCTAAGCACCGCAACCGACAATGCCGCGGCCCAAAAATGTTACGAGGGGCTGGGATACAAGCGCGACGACGAATTTTTTCATTATTTCCTAAAGGTATAAATTTTCGGGAGAAGAAAGGAAACCGCGGGATGAACATTTTGTGGGATTTCGACGGGACGTTGTTTGATACATATCCGGCTTTTACGGATATTTTTTATGACATATTGGGCGGGGACATTTCGAAAGAGGAGATCTACTCCCATCTCAAAATCTCGATGACCCATGCGGCACGGCATTTTGGATTTACGGAACAGCAGATTCGCGATTGGAGAAACAGGGAAACCGTTCATCCGGGCGGGACGCCGCCTTTTTCGGGCGTGGAAGAGGTTCTGCGGTTTGCGGATCTCAACGTCATCATGACGCATAAACCGCGGAAAGAAGTGCTCGAAATCCTTGAATATTATCGATGGGAGCGCTATTTCCGGCATATCGTCGCCGGGGACGACGGTTTCCCGCGCAAGCCGGACCCGGCATCGTATCGGTTTTTGCATGAAACATATCGGCTCGACCTGGCCATCGGCGACCGCGAGATCGACATTTTGCCAGCAAAAGCGATCGGCATCAGTACCTGCTTGTTCCAAAATCGGACGCCGGGAGCGGACTTCTATTTGGAGCGGTATGAGGATTTTTTCGAGGTTATAAAAGGTTGTGGATCCAGCGGGGAGAAATCAAAGGCAAAATCCTAGATATGCATGTTGATGTTTTCGTAAAACGGCTTCAAGGAGGAACCGGGCATGAGAACGATCGAATTCGATTATCCGTTGATGCAAAAAACGTACAAGTCCGCAGGACATCGCGATCTGTCGCTGTATATTTTTTATCCCGAGGAACACAGCGCGGAATCGGAGAAGCCGGCGATTTTGTTTTTTAACGGGGGAAGCTTTGGGAAAGGTCCATTGACGCCGGCGCAGTTCCAGCATCAGGCGAAATACTTTTCGTCTATCGGGCTGGTCGCGATTTGCGTCGATTACCGCAACGGGCATGACGAGGGGTTTACCCCGATCCAGGCCATCTGCGACGTCAAATCCGCCGTCCGTTGGGTGAGGGACCATCATGCGGAATTAGGCGTTCATCCGAATAAAATCGCCGTTTGCGGCGCTTCGGCGGGTGGATATATCACCGTTTCCTCCCACATGTTTCCGCAGATCGACGATGAAGATAACGATACGGATCATCGCGCCAACGCGTTGATCGTGTTTTCCGCCGTGATGGATGGGGTGGACATCATGACCCGCCGTTATCCCGAGCTGCTGGACATTGCGGAAAGCTTGTCGCCGCTCCATCATATAAAACCGTGTCTGCCCCCGACGCTTTGGATGTGCGGGACAGCGGACGAAGACTGCGAACAAGACCAGGCATTCGCGGCGCGGATGAACGAAGCCGGGAATGAAATTCGCTTTCTTACCTATGAAGGCATGGAGCATGGCTTTTTTAATTACGGGCGGCATGAAAACGTTTATTATGAAAAGACGAAGCGGGAAATAGAAGGATATCTAAGAGAGATACACTTTTTGTAGGATGGCATGATAACTTTAGAAGTTCAGCATCAAAAACCTGTTGGCAGCAACAGGTTTTTTTGTCGTCCGAAAACGCCCGCCTCCCGTTCGATCCTCTGAATCTATGGATGACGACCAGCGTTTATAGTGCCGGACAACAGGTTGAAATTTCTAAAATTGTGGTTGGAATCAAAGATTTTATATCCGGCAAAAACCGGTATAGTTAATAAATAAAGCGCTTACCAAGCGATTGAGAGATTTGCAGAATGAACATCCAAAATCCAAACAAAACGGGGGAGTAGGACATGAAATTTCGCAAACGATGGTTATCTTTAACGCTGGCGGCAATGATGCTGGCTTTGGCGGCCTGTGGCGGCGCAGGGAAGGATGAACCGGCGGCAACCGGGGCGGCGGGAGGTGCCGAAGCCAAAGGCGGAGACATAACCCTGGAGCTGTTGTATTGGGGAGACGATGCGCAAAAACAGCTGGTGGAAAAGACGATCGAGAAATATACCGCGGAAACGGGGGTCAAGGTCCATGCCCAGGTGCTGCCTGCGGACGGCACGTTCGATACGTTCATTCAGACGCGGCTTGAATCCGGCGAACTGCCGGACATCAGCTACATGGGCGAAGGCGACATCCAAAAATATTACGAAATGGGCATTTTGGCGGATATCGGCGATCTGATGGATAACGGAACCATTCCGAAAAAGCTGGATGCCATCACGATCCATTCCCCGGACCAAAAGGTGATCGGCGTCGGGTTGTCCAACCAAATGGAGCTGCTTTTCTACAGCAAATCCAAATTCGACGCGGCAGGGATTCCTTATCCTCCGACCAAGGTCGAAGACGCCTGGGATTGGGACACCTTCGTGAAATACGCGAAAGCCTTGACGACGGACACGAGCGGCAAAACGGCGGCCGATACCGGCTTTGAAGCGGCCAAAACGGAAAATTACGGGATTGGGTTCACGGCGGGCCGCGAGTTCCACCATTTCTGGGCGGCGAACGCAAACGGCGGAGGCGTCGTCTCGGCGGACGGCAAGCAGTTTTTATGGGATTCGCAGGCATCCATCGACGGCATTCAGAAGCTGGCGGACCTGGTCAACAAGGACAAGGTGGCTTCAAGCTTCACCTACACATGGAATTCGGGCATCGGTTCGGCGGTGGACGCTTTGAGCGGCGGTTACGCGATGGCCATCAGCGGCTCCTGGGATCTGGCGAACATCAACGGAAACGAAGACATCGGGGTAGGCGTATTGCCGAAAATGAAGCAGGCCGTCACGATGAACTGCGGCGCGCCGCTTGTCGTCTATAAATCTTCCAAGCATATCGAAGAAGCGAAGAAGTTTTACGCTTATATGGTGAATCCGGAAAACAGCCTGGATCTGTTGAAATCCGGGGCATGGCTTCCGAACCAGGCGGATTGGTACACCGATGCCGCGTTGGTCGATAAGTGGACGGCCGATTTGCCAGTCAGCGCCAAGGAAACGATTTTGAGCTATTCCAACGCCAAAGACGCCATCGTGCAATGGCCTGCTTATTACGTGCCCGCTTATCTGCGGATGAACACGGAATACGAAAAGGCAATCGACCAGGCGTTATCCGGCCAAAAAACGGTCAAGGAAGTGTACGCGTCCGTCATGCCGACGATTAAAAAGCTGTGGGAAAGTGGCAAGGTTTCGGAGTAGCCGAGAGTCATTCACATTCAGTAAGGAAAGGGCTATTGGATATGGAGATCAAACGCAACACCAGCCAAAACATCGTTCCGAAGCATTCGCGTCTCAAAGGGAGCGCCAAAGAGGCCGTCGCCGGTTATTTGTTTGCCGCTCCCGCGATACTGGGATTTCTCATCCTTACCTTGTACCCGATGCTGGCGAGCCTAGTGTACAGCTTCCACAAAATCACGATCGTGGGCGGCCATCAAGTTTTGAAATGGATCGGGCTGGACAATTTCAAAACGATTTTTTACGGTCCCGGCTCCGAATTCGGCAAGTCCATCTCCGTTACTCTGATCTATTCGTTCATCAACGTGTTTTTGGTGATCGTGTTTTGCCTGGCGGTGGCGCTGCTGCTAAACCGGAAATTCGTAGGCCGAAATTTGCTGCGCGCCGTATTTTTTCTGCCCTCGGTCATCCCGATGCTGGCCACGACCATCGTCTGGCAAATGCTGCTGCAAAATCAGGCCAAGGGCGGGCTCGTCAACTGGCTGCTGCTAAAGCTCGGGGCGACGCCGTTAGATTTTTTGAACGACGCGACCAACATCTTCGGCACGTTGTTTCTGATGAGCTTATGGACCTGCGGCGGAACGATCGTCGTGTTTCTGGCGACGCTGCAGGACGTGCCGGGCGAGCTGCTCGAAGCGGTCGAAATGGACGGGGGCAATGCCTGGCATAAATTTGCCAAGGTCACGTATCCGACGATCAAACCGGTGGTGTTCTTCCAGCTTATCATGTGCATGATGACGTCGATCCAGATTTACACCCAAAGCGTGGTGCTGTCGCGGAACGGCGCGCCCGACCGGATGACCTATTTCATCAACGTTATGATCTACGACCATTCCTTCGTGCAGACGGGCATGCGCGGGCTCGCGTCGGCCGAAGCCTGGCTCGTCTTCCTTATTACGATGGTTATTACCGGCATCCTGTTTTATTTTCAAGGAGCGCTAAAAAGGGATAAATCAACGGTGCGAAACCGAAGGGGGAGAGCATAATGGCAGCGACAGCGATTCATGGAGCGGGCATCCGCCGAACCAAAGCGCGGAAAAAGACGATTCACCGTTTGTTGATTGTCCTCTCGATTGTTCTCGGGCTTGCGATGGCATTCCCTTTGTACTGGCTGCTGCGCGGTTCGTTTGTCAGCCATGCGGAAATTTTGGCGCGTCCGCCGGTGTTTTTTCCGTCGGCATTCAGCATCGAAAATTTCAGCAAGGCCATCGACCGGATCGATTTTTCCCGGCAGCTGTGGAATTCGGTTTCGATCGTCGTCCCTTACGTGGTGTTTAACGTGATCACGACCAGTTTTGCGGGTTATGCTTTCGCCAAACTGCGGTTCCCGCTCCGCGGCATGTGGTTTGGGCTCGTCATCAGCACGATGATGCTGCCCAGCGCGGTGACGCTGGTTCCGCAATATTCCTTGTTTACGAGCCTCGGACTCGCCGGCAAACCGGCTTTGATCATTCCGGCCATATTCTGTGCAGGGGGGAATGCCTATTTCGTCTTTTTGCTGCGGCAATTTTTCATGACCATACCGGATGAGCTGCTGGAGGCGGCCAAAATCGACGGGGCCGGATATTTCCGCATTTATTTGAAAATCATGCTGCCTTTGATCCGCCCGGCATTGATCGTGGTGGCGCTGTTCAGCTTCATCAACAATTGGAACGACTTTTTCTACACGATGATTTATTTGAAAAAAGAGGCCGATTATACGCTGCCGATGGGGCTCTATATCGTCAACGGCATGCGGATTCCGAACTACGAGCAGGTGATGGCGCTTGCGCTCATCGTCACCGCGCCTTGCCTTGCGTTCTTTTTCATCGGCAACAAGTATTTTGTTGAGGGGATTACGCTAACGGGGATCAAAGGATAAAGGAGGCATGGATTAAAGTGAAGACAGGAAAAACATGGCTTGGAAAAGGGGCGGCGGCCCTCATTAGCGTGGCGCTTGCATCCGGCGGCGCGGCATCGACGGCTTTGGCGAATTATTCGACGGGGTTCGAGGTGCCGGGCGTCGGCTATGATTTTGGATCGGCCAAATGGAACGGCGGCAACAAATTTGCAAGCGAAGGCGTCGATTTCAGCAGCCAAACCGTCGGACAAATGATGAAGGTGATCGAAAACTTCGATTTTGAAGCGTTCAAAAAGGATCATCAGGATTTGCCTTGGCTCGATTCCCTGCTCGTTAATAAGGGCGTCATCCCGGACGACATCGACGATGAGGGCGGCGCCAACACGCTGTTCAGCCGCGGGAGCGCCTTGTTCATGAAAACCCAGGACAATGCGAAGCTGGGATTTGCCGGACAGGTGTATTACGCGGATACGCTCAACCGGGACGTGATGTATTCGGTCAGCCTGTCCACCGGCGACGTCCGCGAAGACAAAAACGCGAGGAAAAATTACCCGAGCCATGAAGATCAGACGTATATGAGCGGACCGCTGCAGGTGCAGCAGAAAAAATTCATCACCTATTACAACTCGGCGGTGACGCTGCTGGACTTTCATAATCCGACTTCGGAAGACGTCAAGCTGACGATCAAGGTGCAATCGCCGTTTGCCGCAGTCGCGGAAGGGGACGAAATGGTCGGCAAACGGGTGGCCGCGCCGCTCATGATCGGCACCGACGGCAGCAAGTTCGTGAAGGCGATGTCCTATGTCGACGTCCGCCTCAGCGGGGACGGCATGAAGCCTGGCGATCAAGGTCTGACGAAGGAAATCGTCGTCCCGGCCGGCGGCTCCGCCTCGCAAAAGATTACGATGGGCTGGCTGGCCGACGAGATACCGAAATCCAAGACGCAATACGAAGAATACAAAAAGATCACCGACAACGGCGAAGCCTTCGAACGTCAAGTGAAGGAATACAACCAGTGGTGGGCCGACAACATTCCGTACATCGACATTCCCGACGACAACGTGAAAAAGGTGCTTTATTACCGCTGGTGGTGCAACCGGTTTAACCTGCTGGAAGCCAACATCCCGGGGAACGACTGGCAGTTCCCGATGAACATGGAAGGGGTGCTGGGATACAACAACGGGATTACCGTCAGCGTCCCATGGGCGATGCAGGACCTCAAATGGCTGCGCAACCCGGCGTATGCCTACGGCACCTGGCTCGCGCAAGGGGAATATTCGGAAAACAAAAACTACAAAAACAACCCGGGCCGTCCGAACGTTTGGACCTGGGACATGATGCAAAACACCTCCCAAGTGGGGTGGGAAGCTTATAAAATCTACGGCGGCGGGAACAAGCTGCTGAAGAAGTTTGCCGATATTTCCGCGAATGACGTGACCGGAACGCTGGAGCACTTCAAGGGCACCAATCCATACCTTGTTTACTACAACCACGCCCCGATTACGGGCAACGACGGGGATACGGTATCGATGCATTGGAACGGCGGCGGCAATTACGCCCGTTTGGACGGCACCTCGACGACGTATGCCAATGCGGTTGCAGCGGCGGAGATGTACGACGAGCTTGGGGACCAAAGCGCGGCCAACAAGGAACGCGATCTTGCGGACAACATCCGCAGCAGCATTTTGGGCGAGATGTGGTACGACGGCGCGGATTTTGACGGCGACGGGAAAGCGGATACGAAGGGAGAAGGCAGCTTCCTCCACAAAAAAATCGTAAACGGCGCCGATGCCTTCGTCCCTTGGCGGGACAACAACATGTTCGTGTTTAATTTCGGGGTCGTGCCGACGGCAAAGGAAAATGGTTATCAGTCCAAATATTTGACCCAGCTGGCCGATTACGGCGATCCGCAATATTATCCGATTTTTCCGTTTTTCACGGCGGATCAGCACAGCATCATGAAAAGGGTGCAGGCTTTCGTGGACGGGAAAACGGACGCTTACGGCACGGATCAATTCGCCTGGTGCAACTTCGGCAACTACATCAATACGATTAGGGCGTCATTGAGGCATTACCCTGTGGACAACATCAACGCAGACACTTACAAAAAGCTGTTCGACTGGGGCGCATGGCTGCATACGGTAGAACCGGGGAATACCGACCACCTGGACTCCAACGAGTTCTTTTGGCTGGAAAACTACTTCTTCGGCACGCAGTGGACCAAGGACAATCCGCCGAACCCGAGCGGGGACATGGTCAGATCGTGGATTCACCACGACACGCTCGGCATGATGAATTACACGGTCATGGAGGATATTGCGGGAATTCAGCCAAGAACCGACGACAAAATCGAGCTGTGGCCGATCGGCATCGATTACGACCATTTTGCGGTGGACAACGTGCGTTACCATGACGCCAACCTGTCCATCGTATGGCAGGACCCGGCCAAATACCAAAACAATCCGTATTACAAAGGCATTCCGGCGGGTTTTTCGCTCTTTATCAACGGGGAGCGCGTGTTGACGACAAGCGAAATGTCCCACGTCGTTTACGATACGAAAACGGGAAAAGCGGAGCTGCCGAAATCGGACATCGAAGGCGCGGCGGGCAATAACGCGAGCACGCAGATCTGGTACGAGAAAAAGGGTAAAAAAGAACGCGTCGCCTCGGCGAAAGACACGTCGCTTGCCGACGAGCCGCGGGTGGTGGACCTGTTCAACAAAGCGGGAATCGATCTTCAGCATCAAGGCGAAAACCTGGCCATGGCTTCCGGAACGACGATTACGTCGACTTACGTCAGCTCCGAATCGGATATCAAGCGGTTGGCCGACGGATCGACGATCGCCTCGACCGACCATACCGCCAATACGGCTTTGCTTGGAGGAAGTCCGAATGCAACCGATGCCGTAACGTTCAATTTCGGGAAAAAGAAGCCGGTAAACAACGTCAAAGTGTATTTCTATAACGACCGGCTCGAGGGGGGCTACGGCACGCCTCAGCAGTTCCTGCTCGAATATTTGGACTCGGACGGCAAAACGTGGAGACCGATTCAGGGTCAAACCCGCTATCCCGAAACGATCGCCTCCAACTATAACAACGTCGAGTTCGAAACGGTGAAAACGCAGGCCATTCGCCTAAAGGTGACGCATGCGCTCGATGCCCAAACAGGCATCAAGGAAGTGCAAATCTATGACAACAAGCTTAAAAACGTGGCCCCGGCGGTCAACCAGGCGCCTAAGGTGTACATTGGTCAGACCGAACGGCCGGCCGCGCAGGATGAAACCGTATCGATCTTGCCCGCCGTATACGATGACGGATTGTCGGGCAAGGAGCTGACCTATCGTTGGAGCAAAACGTCAGGAAGCGGCAGCGTGGAAGAAATGCAGACGGATCGGGCCGAATTGAAGGCTGTTTTCCATGATGTCGGCGCATATGTGTATACGTTAACTGTAAGCGATGGCGAAAAGGAAACGGCAATTGACGTGCATATTACCGTTTCGGTTCCGACCCAGGACATCGCCGATATGATTGCCGCTTATGCACCAAGGGACAACGGGAAAATTGTCCGGAACAAGGACGATTTCACGCCGGAATCCTGGGATGCGCTGCAAACCGCTTTGACCGAAGCGAAGGAATTGCTTGCGGGCAAGGATTTTACAAGGGAGCAGGTAGAGGCGGTTCGGGCGAAATTACGGCAGGCGGCTGAGGAGCTAAAGGTTAAAAACGTCGGGCTGCTTGCCAAGGCGACGACTTCCTACGTATCGCCGTGGGAATCCATTGCCGGCGTCAATGACGGATACATTCCTTACACATCCGCAAGCATCGGCAAACCGGACGCCGAGGTGCAGTATGGCAACTGGGCCGACCCGGCCGAATCCCATTGGTTGCTATACACCTGGGATCGGCCCGTGAAGCTGTCGGAAAGCTCGATCTACTTCTACGACGACGGCGGCGGCGTCCAGGTTCCGGCCGACTATGCCTTGGAATATTGGGATGAAACGGCGAAAGCCTTCAAACCGGTAACCGGCATGTCCGACAAAACGATGAAAAAGGACCGCTTTAATGACGTAACTTTCGACGAAATTACGACGACCCAGCTTCGCCTTCATCTGATCCGGCAGCCGGGTGCTTGGACCGGCGTCAAGGAATGGCGCGTGCTCGGACCGGAGGCCGTTGCCGGAAATCCGGGAAATGCCGCAAACAAGCCTGTCTTGAGCGTCGAACCGGTTGAAGTCGAAACGGTCGTCGGCGTCGCGCCGAAGCTCCCGGCCACCGTCAACGTCACGTTTGCGGACCAAACGAAAGGCGCCAAACCCGTTACTTGGAACGAGGTTCCGTATAACGAGCTGACGACGGCACACTCCTTTGTCGTGCTCGGACGCGTGGAAGGCACCGAACAATCGGCCAACTGCCGGATCCTCGTCACGTACGACAAGTCGGAGTTGAAAGCTTTGATCGGCCAGGCGCGCGAGGTTTTGGATCATCAGGAGCAATATGGGGGTTCGCCGGAGCAGTGGAAAGCATTAAAGGACGCTTTCGCTTCCGCACTGACCGTGGCCGACGACAAATCGGCGACCGAAGGAGATATAAAGGCGGCTGCAGAGCGCCTAAAAACGGCATTGGAAAACGTTCAAATTCAAAAATAGTTTGATACGACTTAGGAGGAACATCATATGCATCACTCAAAAGCGACGGAAACGATGCGGCAAGCGCATCTCTCCGATGTCAACATCGACGATCCGTTTTGGAGCTATTACCTCGATCTGGTCCGCAACGTGGTCGTACCCTATCAGTGGGAAGCGCTCAATGACAGGGTCAACAGCGCCGAACCAAGCGGGGCGGTGGCCAACTTCAAAATCGCGGCTGGCATGATGGTTGGAGAATTCTACGGCATGGTCTTTCAGGACAGCGATGTGGCGAAATGGCTGGAGGCCGTTGCCTATTTGTTGGAGACGCGTCCGGACCCGGATTTAGAAGGAATTGCGGACGGCATGATCGACATTATTGAGCTTGCCCAGCAGGATGACGGGTATGTGAACACCTATTTTATGCTGAAAGAACCTGGAGCCCGGTGGACGAATCTTGCGGAATGCCACGAACTGTATTGCGCGGGTCATTTGATCGAAGCGGGCGTGGCTTATTACCGGGCAACGGGAAAACGGAAGCTGCTGGACGTCGTGGTCCGGTTCGCGGATTATATCGACAGCGTGTTCGGGACGAAGCCGGGCAAGCTTCGCGGTTATGACGGACATCAGGAAATCGAGCTTGCGCTCGTCAAGCTTTACGAAGTAACCGGAAACGAACGTTATTTGAACTTAAGCGCGTATTTCCTGAATGAACGCGGGCAAAAGCCGAGCTTTTTCGAACAGCAGCTGCATGAACGCGGGGGACAAACGCATTTTCCGGGGCTGAACATGGCGACGGACCTGGAATATAATCAAAGCCATCTCCCCGTCCGCGAGCAGGATAAGGCGGTAGGGCACGCGGTGCGGCTTGTTTATATGCTGGCAGGCATGGCCGACGTGGCGGCAAGAAAACACGATCAAGAGATGCTGGACGCATGCATGCGGCTGTGGGACAACATCGTCTCCCGTCAAATGTACATCACCGGCGGCATCGGATCGATGGTTCACGGCGAAGCGTTTTCGTATGACTACGATCTGCCGAACGATACCGTCTATGCGGAAACCTGCGCTTCGATCGGCCTGATCTTTTTCGCTCACCGCATGCTGCAGACGACAAAAGACGCGCAGTTTGCCGACGTCATGGAACGTGCGCTTTATAACACGGTAATCGCAGGGATGTCGCGGGACGGAAAACATTTTTTCTACGTCAATCCGCTTGAAGTCAACCCGAAATCCTGCGGCGGCAACAACAAAAATTACGATCACGTGAAACCCGTCCGTCAGGAATGGTTCGGCTGCGCCTGCTGTCCGCCGAATATCGCCCGGCTGCTTTCTTCCTTGGGCAGCTACATTTATTCGGTTCATGAAGATACGATTTATCATCATTTGTATATCGGAGGCGAAGCCAACCTAAAGGTGAACGGCACAAACGTGGTGCTGAAGCAAGAATCCCGGTATCCTTGGCAAGGCGACATCAAAATCGAAGTGGTTCCAGAGAAAAAGCAGGACTTTGCGGTGGCGCTCCGCGTCCCGCGCTGGAGCGGCGGGAATGCTTCGATATGCGTGAACGGCCGCGCGATCCCTGCGGAACAGCTGAAAGTCGTGAACGGATACGCCGTCATCCAACGCGAGTGGAGCCCTTCGGACGTCATCGCGTTGTCTTTGGAAATGCCGATCATGAGGGTACACAGCCACCCTGCGGTTCAAGCGAACGCAGGCAAAGTCGCCATCCAGCGGGGACCTTTGGTTTATTGCCTGGAGGAGGCGGATAACGGAAACCATTTGCACCAGCTGGTTCTCCCGAAAAAGGGCGGCCTCAGCCTGCTGGAAGAAGGCATTCTGGGCGGTATGATCGCGATTGAGGCCGATGCCCTTCGCTTGAACGAGGAGACTTGGGACGGAGCGCTTTACAGCGAACGGGAATTACCGGATTATCGTCCCGCAAAGGCCAAATTCATTCCGTATTATGCTTGGGCCAATCGCGGCGAAGGCGAAATGAGGGTGTGGGTCAGGGAACAATAACGGATGCAAGCGGTATGGCAGGCGAAGAAGCCGGCCATGCCGCTTTTTTTCAATCGTGATATGACATCGAGATCTTGCAAAGGCAACCAGGGTAAGGGTCGATGCCAGCCTCTTCTTTTAGGGGCTTCAAACATGCGCAATGAATTTTCGCCGGAATTCGGAAGGAGGGATTCCTTCTCTTCGGGCAAAGGCGGAGGAAAAATACGAAACCGACTGATAACCGGCTTCTTCGGCGATTTTGGCAATCGTCCAGGAGGTTTGCAGCAGCAGCTTTTTCGATTGCTCGATCCGGTAATGCTGCAAATATTCCATCGGCGTCATGCCGTATACCTTCAGCATGTTTTTGGCCAAGTAATTGGGATGGTAATTAAACGCTTCGCGCAAGGACGAATTGCTGACCTGCTCTTTGTAATGCTGGCGGATGTACCATTCGATGTTGTCGGCGATTTGGATCGCGGTCGCGTCGGACAACGATGTCAGGTCGCGGTCCAAATGCTGCAGCAGCAATTGAAAGGTCGATTGGCGCTTCCAGTTGCGCAGCGACTTGGGTTCCTGGTCCAGCCGGAAAAACTGCTCGATGTCTTCCAGCGCTTTATCCGATACTTTGGAATATTTCGGGATGAAGATCGAGTTGACGTCGCAATGGTTTAAGTAGGCGTTTTTCTTATGATTTTCGATGAGTCCCGATTGTCCCGCCAGACAGTCGCCCATGCTGCTTCCCTCCTGCCAGCTGCCGAAGGTTTGAAAATGAATCCATGTAATTTCCGTGTCTTCCGAGCACGGCGCCAGCCCATAATGATGGCCGTCCGGCCTCAGCACGAGAATGTCTCCTTTCCGCACGACCCATTCTTTCCCGTCTTCGCCGACGGATAAGGTACCCTTCATGCCGACGATCAGGTCGAACACGCCGATGTGGCTGCGGCTGATATGTTTTTCGCCGCAGGCAAATACAGCTTTGCCGCAATCGATGAAATAGGGGATCGGCGGGGCTATAAAATGAAAGATTGGCGTTTCCATATGAGCTCCTTCTATCGTTGTTAGA
Organism: Paenibacillus sp. USDA918EY; assembly: GCF_009870825.1. Lineage (GTDB taxonomy): Bacteria > Bacillota > Bacilli > Paenibacillales > Paenibacillaceae > Paenibacillus_AQ > Paenibacillus_AQ albilobatus. The sequence goes on from NZ_WTWY01000001.1 coordinate 240,924, forward strand.
GGTGGGCGCAACATAATGTAAGCGCTGCAATTCATATCATTGCCATTATATTATAATAAGTAGGCAATGGAAGGGAAGAAGAAGGGACAGGAATACCGAAAATAAAAGCCAAGCTGGCCAAAGTTGCTGTTGCGGCGCGGCCGTTCGAAAACGGTATAATGTCAACGTTCCCGGTTCATCCTGAAAAACCCCTGAGATATCATCCCCGGGGTTAATCTTATAGCCGTGGTTTTACTTAGGCCCAAGCTTGCCGAAAACGGCAAAATCGCATATTATGTGCACTTGTTAAAACTTGACCAAGTCGTCGACGTTCACCGGGAGGCCGGTGCTCATCGAAACGTTGCCCGCAATGCCGGTCAGGATCGACATCGCTCCGTCGATGTGGGATGCGGCGCGTTTGTACGGATCCTCCGCCGGCACCCCGAAAATGTCGTTCAGCATGACCGGATCGCCGCCGCCGTGGCCTCCTGCGCCTTCGACGATGTCCGCTTCGTACGCTTCTCCGAACATCGGGATGACTTTAATGCTTTTGGTTTGGAGCGCCCCTTCGTCTTCCTTTTTGCCGCCGGAGTTGACGTACGATTTCTCCACGATTTTCATTTCGATGCGCCCTTTGGAGCCGTTGATGTTGACCTGGAATCCTTCCCAAGGCATGTAGCAGTTCAGCGAGTAGGTCATGATCGCTTTGTTTTTGTAGCGCACGAGGACGCCCATCGTATCTTCGATGCTGATGCCGTCGCCAAACACGCTTTGGTCGCGGTAGTAGCCGTCTTCATGTTCCGCGTCCGCATACAACCCTATGAGCTGCGGGCTTTTTTCCAGATCGAGCGCAAACGGGTCGTTTGTGGCGATTCCGCTGCCGCGGGCCCGGCTGTAAAACTCGGTGACCCCGCGTTTTTCCGCGTTTTCCTTGCCATAGAACATCAAGGAGCCTTGCGCGTAAACCGTATGGGGCCGGGAACCGAGCCAGAAGTTGACGAGATCGAAGTGGTGCGTCGATTTATGGACGAGCAAGCCGCCGCTGTTGCGTTTGTCGCGATGCCAGCGGCGAAAATAATCCGCGCCGTGCTCCGTATTAAGCAGCCATTCGAAATGAACGGAATGCACGTCGCCGATTGCGCCGTTCATGATGAGCTCGCGGATCTTGGTGTTGTGCGGGGCGTAGCGGTAGTTGAACGTGACGCGAAGCTGCTTGCCGGTCCGTTTGACCGCATCCAATATTTCCTGGCATTTCTCTTGGTCCACGGTCATCGGTTTTTCCGAAATGACGTCGCAGCCGAGCTCCATCGCTTTTACGATGTAGGTATGATGCGTCCGGTCGATCGTCGTCACGATAACGGTGTCCGGCTGCTCGCGCAGAATCATTTTCTCGAATTCATGGGCTTTATAAGTCGGGACCTCAGGATGTTTGAACCGGTCTCGCAGCAGCTTGTTTGCGTAATCCATCCGCGTTTGGTTCGTGTCGCAGAAGGCGACGAGACGGGACGTCTCGCTGAAATCTTTGGCGAGTGCGCCGTAAAAGAAAATCGCCCGGCCGCCGGTGCCGATGAGCGCGTACTTTTTTTTCATGGGAAGCCTCCTTTTTTTCGGATTGAGTTACGCCTGTTTCTTCTACTGTAACGCAGCAAATAGAGTATAATCGTCTATAAACATTGCTCATTTCGCATCAAAAGTCGCAATTCTTGCACAACAACGGAGGCGCACGCATGAACATTTTCCATAACTCCGCAGGAACGATTCAGGTCGACCATGTGGAACGAACCGGCTTTTACAGCATGATCAACGAGCACATGCATCAAGGATACGAGCTTTACTATTTGTTTAGCGGGGAGCGGGATTATTTCATTCGGGACCGGACGTTCCGGGTGAAACGGGGAAGCTTCGTGTTTATCGAAAAGGAGGAGCTTCATCGGACGATCGACGCGGGGGCGCCGAAACATGAACGGGTCGTGATCAATTTCGCCGCGCCGCTGCTCGAAGGATCGGGGTTAAACGGACGCAGCGGGGTCGTCACCCTTGCTCCGCAGGATCAGTACAAGGGAGAAGCGCTCGTACGGGAATTGATCGCGGAAGCGAAAGGGGATGCGCCGGGGCGTGACATGATGCTGGAATCGCTGCTGAAGCAGCTGCTGGTGCACGTATTTCGCGCGCAAACAGAGCAGCTGGAACCGGAAGCCCAGCCGTCGGCCCTGCATCGGACGATGTCCGAGGTGGCCGAATACGTCGGATCTCATTACCGGGAGGAGCTGCACCTAAAGGATGTGGCGGAGCGGTTTTTCGTGAGTCCGTATTACCTGAGCCGCAAGTTTAAGCAGTGCACGGGATTCGGATTTGCGGAATACGTTCAGCTTGTGCGCATTCGGGAGGCGCAGCGGCTGCTCAGGGAGACCAATCTCAAAATGATCGAGGTGGCGGAACGTACCGGCATCGGGACGATCGCGAACTTCCATAAGCTGTTCAGGAAAATGAACGGCTGTTCCCCGCTGCAATACCGCAAGCTTCAGCGGACCTTGCCGGCGAGCGCCAAGGAATCGTCGATATGACGGGTACGCCGAGACATCCTATAGCATAGCGGGCATTGTCGGAACGATGATCGGGCTCAGGTTAACCGTGTAAAAGGGCTGTCGATACGGCAGCGGATATGATTAAATCGTCGTTTATCGCTCTAAACGACGCCGGCAAAGGCCGATGGATTTTTCCGATCCATCGGCCTTTAGTGTTTGTTTGCGGACATTAGGGTTCCGACATCCCGTAAAACGTGGAATAAAGTAGGCGCACATGCTGTAAATATGATCTTGAAAAACGAATTTTTGTATTCTATAATTCAATTAATTAATTGAATATTATACTAAGGACGTGATCAAGACTTATGCCGAAGAACTTGGGAAGAAACCTGGCCGGCTCCACCAATCCGCCGGAACATTCGCCGGAAACTTTGCGGCAGCTTCAAAGACGGACGCTGCTTATCGTCGTGATTGCGCAAATTTTTGCCGGCGCGGGGCTGGCGGCAGGCATCACGATCGGGGCGCTGCTGGCTCAGGATATGCTCGGAACGGACCGTTTTGCCGGCGTACCCTCCGCTCTCTTGACGCTTGGCTCGGCCGCCGCGGCTCTAATCATCGGCAGGCTTTCGCAACGTTTTGGCCGCCGCGCGGGACTGGCGGCGGGTTTTCTGACAGGAGGGCTCGGCGCTGCAGGCGTCGTCGTTTCGGCCGTAGCGTCGAATATTCCATTATTGTTTGTTTCGTTGTTTATTTACGGCGCGGGTTCGGCTTCCAACTTGCAGGCGCGCTACGCGGGCACAGACTTGGCCAAACCGGGCGAGCGGGCCAAAGCGATCAGCATCATTTTGACTTCGACGACCTTCGGAGCCGTTGCCGGTCCAAACCTCGTTGATGCCATGGGACGTGTTGCGGCCCGGATCGGCGTTCCCGCGCTGGCGGGTCCCTTCCTGCTTGCGGGATCCGCGTTTATTGTCGCGGGTTTGGTGCTCCTGATATTTCTGCGGCCGGATCCATTCCTGATCACCATAGCGATGGCAAAAACGCCGCAAACGAATCAACAGGCCGGCATTGAAAAAGATCAACCGCAGGCCATAAACTACCGGAAGACGGTTGTCGGGGCGACGGTCATGATTTTAACCCATGTCGTGATGGTGGCCATCATGACCATGACACCCGTTCATATGCAGCATCACGGGCATGGTTTGACGGAAGTCGGTTTGGTCATCGGCATCCATGTTGCGGCCATGTATCTGCCATCCTTAATTACCGGCGCGTTGGTCGATAAGTGGGGAAGAACGGTTATGGCCTATGCATCAGGCGTTACCTTGCTCGCGGCAGGCCTTTTGGCTGCTTGGGCGCCGGCCGGTTCCTTGGCGCTCCTCATCCTTGCGTTGGCATTGCTGGGGCTCGGTTGGAACTTTGGTTTGATCAGCGGAACGGCGATCATCGTGGATTCGACGCCAGCGGCGGTCCGCGCCAAAACCCAAGGAACCATCGACGTGTTGGTCGCTTTGACGGGGGCTTCCGGAGGCGCTATGTCCGGAATGGTCGTCGCGAATTCGAACTACGCGACGCTCGCTTTAGCGGGAGGGCTGTTGTCCCTGCTGCTGATCCCGGTGGTCATCTGGTCTCGCCGGCGCTCCGTAGAGCGGAAAGACACTCTGCCACTTGGGCCGCGCCAATCATTGGATCGGGAAGCTTAAGCCATGCAGATCTACTCAACGTATGGATAGGAAAATTGTTTCGTGTCCAGTCCCTTTGTATAATTGATTTAACGAACTTGAAAGGGCGGAGGAATGGTGGAAAGTTTACCTTCAGCGAGAGAATTCAAAGACGAACTATACCGGCAATATGCGCGGATCGGAAAATGTTTGTCCAGCGACAAGCGGCTGGAAATTTTAAGTTTGCTTTCCCAAGGGCCCAAATCGGTGGAAGGACTGGCGCAGCAGTCGGAAATGAGCGTAGCGAACGTGTCCCGTCATCTGCAAATCCTGCTGGATGCCCGGTTAGTCAAGTTTCACAAACAGGGAACTTACGTCATCTATTCGCTGAGTTCCCCGGAGATTGCGGATTTTCTGCTTGCCCTATGGCGTGTTTCCGAGAGCCAGTTGGCGGATATAACCCGAATCAAAGAAAACTTTTTGCAGCATTCCGATGATATGCAGACATTGTCGCTGGATGAAGTGATGGCAAAGTTGGAAGCCGGAACGATTATTTTGCTGGATGTGCGTCCTGCGGGAGAATACGAGGAAGGACATATTCCGGGAGCGATTTCGGTTCCCATCGATGAAATTGATGCCTATATCCAAAATCTTGCCCCGGATGTCGAAGTAGCCGCATATTGCAGGGGACCTTATTGCGTATATTCGGCGGAGGTCGTCAAAAAGCTGCAGGAAAAGGGATTTACCGCATACCGTCTTGCAGAGGCGTACCGGAACGGCGCAAGCATGGTGAAATAAGGTTACAAGGGGCTTCGCAAAGCGGAGTCCCATTTTCGTTTCAGGTTCGTTGACCTCATTCGGACGAAAGCACCCGGCAATTAACTTTAAAGGCTGTCGAGTTCCCGACAGCCCGGGTAAGATGATTTCTAATGATCTGCGTATTTCAAATGTAATATAGGATAAGGGCGACCTGCGCTGTCGGTCGCATCCTCGCGGATCACCTTAAAGCCGCTTTTCAAGTAAAATCTTACCGCATTCCCGTTTTGTTTATTGACGTCAATGGTTTGGATATGAAAATCGCGGATCAGGGAATGCAAAATTTGCCGTCCGTACCCTTGGCCGATTTTGCCAGGATCCAGGAACAGCATTTCTAAGTGGTTGTTGTTGATGCCGGAAAATCCGATGCAGGCGCCTTTGGCGTACCACAGACGGACATCCACATGAGGCAAATACAAAGGGATTTCTTTTCTTATTTCCTGCCGGTCTTCGACGCTCAAAAAATGATGGGTCGCCATGACGGATCTTTCCCAAATATCGATAATCAGGCTAACGTCATTGGCGGTTGCTTTTCGGTTTTGCATTTTGGTATGCTCCTTTTTTTAGATTGATAATCACGCTCCTTTCGATTGCATATCAAAGATGGTAATGGTATATCTCCAATCCGCATAAATGTTCATATCCACCACTCATTTCCATGTCGGTGTCCGTAAGCGAGCAGACTTTAACAGCCATTATATCAGTAACGGTGGGGAGAGGGAATAAAACAAATGATCCAAGCCGTATTGTTTGATTTGGATGGCATCATCAGCAACGGATTCGGCCGCTTTCAGATGAATAATGTCCATGGTTTGGGGATCGGGCATTATTTTGACGGAATTTTGATTTCCGAAACGGAAGGGATTCGAAAGTCCGATACCGAAATATTCCAAAAGGCATTGCAGCGTTTAGGGGGGCGTCCCCATGAGGCGATTTTCGTCGGCGATAGTGTACCGAGCAGCCAGTAAAATACTTATAAACGATGAGTAAAAAAACGAATGAATAAAAATACAAACACACCGGCAACCCGACCTGCAGAATGATAGATTCAAGGCCGGGTTTTACGTTTTTGCCGTTTCATGATCGGAAAGGAGGGATCTTCGGTGATCTTATTGCTCGTCGTCGTGTTGATCATCGCTTTCGCCGGAGTGATCGGAAACCAGTATTCCGGACTTCGACGAATGGAAGAGATGCAAAAATCATTGGATCAGATCAACCAAACTTTAAAAGAATTGAAAAAGGGTTAGGGGGTCGGATCTATGGAAAGCAAAATCGAAGCGGTGTTTATCGACCGTGATGGAACCATCGGCGGGACGGGCCATTTTGTTCACCCGGACGACTTTACGCTATATCCGAATGCGCAATCGGCGATTGATCTATTGAAGGCAAACCGCATCAAGGTGTTTGCTTTTACGAATCAACACCGGATTTCCCGGGGAGAAGCCACGATCGAACAATTTGAAAACCAGTTTAAAGCGTACGGGTTTGACGGCGCTTATATATGCCCGCACGGGATGTCGGAAGAATGCGAATGCAAGAAGCCGAAACCGGGGATGCTGCATCGGGCCTCGACAGAGCATGGCCTTGATTTATCGAAATGCGTCGTCATCGGGGATGTGGGGGACACGGATCTGCTTGCCGCGCATCAAGTGGGAGCCCAAAAAATATTGGTGCGAACAGGCTGGGGCGAAGGCTCATTGGGCGCTTTCCGCGACCGCTGGAAAGAAACGGAGCCGGATTTTGTGGCCGCGGATATTTTGGAGGCCGTTCAATGGATCGTAGGACGGACGAAGGACTAAACAGGAGGCGCAAATATGGGATATATCATGGACCTCAGAAAAACGGTCGGAAGCCGCCCGCTCATCATGGCGGGAGCATGCGTGTTGTTGCTTCAAGATCACCGTCTGCTGCTGGAGCTTCGGGAGGATAACGGATGCTGGGGGTTGCCCGGAGGTTCCCTCGAGCCCGGCGAATCGATGGAAGAAGTGGCCAAAAGGGAATTGTACGAGGAAACGGGGCTACTGGCTGAGGGGCTTGAACTGCTCGGCGTATTTTCGGGGCAGGAACTTTATTACAAATATCCGCATGGGGACGAGGTTTACAATGTCGTTGCAGCTTACGTTTGCAGCCGTTATTCCGGAGAAATTGCCGAAGACGGACAGGAAGTCAAAGAGTTAAGATTTTTTGGATTGGACAGCCTTCCGGACTCGATCAGCCCGCCGGATCGGCCGATCATCCAGAGGTTTCTGGAAATGAGGCGCGAACTAGTGCGATGAATGATGCGAAACTTTTGCAGCATTATTTGAACATGCGGGAGCCGGAAGCATACCAATGGAATTTGTCTGCGAAAAGCCTGTATCTTGAGCTGGAGACGCGCGACTTTTTTGAAAGGCATTTCCATGCGCATGAAGGAATCGAAGCATGCAACATCGGTATTGGCACGGGAGAATGGGACGATTTTTTAGGTTACCGGTTGCATGGGTTCGGCAAACTGACAAGCATTGACATCGATCCGGACATTTGCGGGCTGTTTGGCTACAGGCAGGAGCGGGAAGGGCATCCGAATCCTTCGACGGTGCTTTGCGGCGACTTTTTAACCTGCGATTTGCCGGCTGGTGAGTATGACCTCGTGACGATGATTGGCTCCACCTTGAACGAAATCGGAGTTTTCGGCGGAACATTCGAGAAGATCGGCCAAATATTGAAACCCGGCGGCGTTTTGATGTATATGGATTTTGATCAGGATGACCGCAAAGACAACCTGCTGGAGTTGCTTCCCCATTTGCACATGGAGACAGAGAAGGTGGAAACGTACGACCGTTTTTCGAGCATCAAATTTTTTATCATAAAAATACGAAAACCCATATAGATGATCCTGTATGTATAAAGGCAGAATGGAGCAGACAGATGGAACAAGTCAATATTTCCGAATATAACCCGCATTGGGCTTGGGAATTCGAGCAGGAAAAGTTGAAAATCGCCGAGGCGCTGGAAGGTATCGTGCTTGGGATCGAGCATATCGGAAGCACTTCCGTTCCGGGCTTGGGGGCGAAGCCGATCATCGACATCATGGCCGGCGTTTCTGCTCTGGACGAAATAACTCCTGTGCACCGGGTCCGATTGGAACGGATCGGGTATCATTTCGTCGATCATCCGCATTTTCCGGAAAGAAGGTTTTTCCGCCGGGGCGAGTGGCGTGCGGGAACGCATCATTTGCATGTCTATCGGCACGAGGGCGAACATTGGAACATGCAGCTCTTGTTTCGTAATTATTTGATCCGCCATCCGGAGGCTTTAAAGGATTATTTTCGATTGAAACAGAATCTCGCGCAGCTGTACCCGCATGACCGGGCGAAATATACCGAAGCGAAGGGTTCGTTTATCCGCAAAATCATCGAGTTGGCACGGGCTGAAAATGAAAATTAAATCATCGAGGTGTTCGATATGAGTAAAGCCGTCCTTAAAAAATTGGAGCATATGCAAATTCCGGTCAAACATGTATCCGAAGCCGCTGAATGGTACGTTTCCCATCTCGGCTTTCAAGTGCTGGGCGTCTCCGAGGAACATCGCCATGCGTTTCTGAAGCTCCAGGAAGGGCCCATGCTCATGTTATGGGAAACAACTGACGAAACCGGCGCGAATTTTTCGGTGAACGGCCAAACGATGCCCGTATTGCTGTATAACACGGACCAAATCCACGTTTTGCATGATCATCTGCATGAACTCGGCGTCGAAATTACGTTTTACCAAAATGAAGGTTTCGGATGGGTGCTTAAATTTATCGATCCCAGCGGAAACATGTGGGGCGTCATTCAACCGAATAACTAGGAATGGGGGAAATGCTGATGGGATCGAGAGTGATGCATTACTGCATTTCAACGCTGCTGGCCCGGGAACTGGGCATCGATGACGATCAGTTTTTGCTGGGCGGCATCGCGCCGGACGTCCATAAATACATGAATGCGCCGAAAAAGGATTCCCATTTCATCATTCTCCAAACGGATTCGGAATTTGCCTGCGATTACCGCGGTTTTTGCCAAAAATATGAGCACCACATGAAAGATCCTTTTTTTCTCGGTTATTTTTATCATTTGATCTCGGACGACATTTGGGTGAAAGAGATCTATTACAAAAAAATCAAATGGCTGCCCCAGCCGGAAAAAAAAGAAGCGCAGGGTAAATATTACAGGGACTTTTGGCGGTTGAACGGAAAGCTCATCGACCATTATGCCTTGACCTTGAAGCCGCTTGATGCGGAAGCCGTCCGAATAGACGAAATTGACTATACGTATCTTCCGGAATTGATCCGGGATCTGCAATCCGATTTTGCGATGAAGGATGAAGCCAAAGAGCAGGCGTTGGAAATTTTGGATTTTGACGAGGTGATTGAGGTGCTGGAGAGCTCGGTGAAAGCATGCCTTGGCGAGACCAAATGACTTTAAGCATGATCCTCGAGCCATATCCGGTCCTGGCATTGATACTGTATTTCGGGGAACGGCTTGGATCCGGCACGGGACCTTAACTGGTTATTGCCATTATCCTCTTGAAGGCACCCACTTGGTGGTCGGAGGGCTGGAAACACGTATGTCCAAAGACGGCGTAGTGGAAGCCATCGAGCGTTTTTGCGGGAGGGCGATTTGCTGGGATTTATCGGGAGCTGTCTACAGGGAAGTAACGAAGGTTGAATAATTTTTCTCAGGAGCGAAAAGAAAGCCCCTTCCGGCTAATGACCGGAAAAGGCTGAATACTGCTGCCTCTGTTCTCGATCGCAATCTGTAAAATCACCCTTGCGCTCGTTTTTTCACTGAATCATCATCAGGATCTCGGTATCAGGGTTTGTTTTGGGGGCAGCGACGTGGCTGACATTAACAGGATGGGCAGCTAGCGGATCTTCACCAATTGCCATTGCTGGTTCAGATCGCCCCGATATAGATTTTGCTGAAGCTTCGCCCCATCCGCGGAGGAGGCTCCTGCAACCTCGACGGCCTTGTTGCTGTTCACATTCAGGATGCTCCAGTAACCGTTGCTCAGTTTGATCAATCTGAACTTCTGCGCAGTATTTCCCAAGTCTTCCATGAGTTGGACCGCTTCGCCGTTGTTCTTCGTTCCGTTTCGGATATCCATGACTTTTTGGTCGGCCGAGCTGACGCTTCGCAGCCTATACACATTGTTGTAAGTCCCCATATCACTGGCAACCCATTGCTGGGCTGTCGCTTGATTGTCCGACCACTGCTGAAGCTGCAGCCCGTTGGTATTCTGACCGCCCGGAACATCTATCACTTTACCTGATGCGCGGTTCACGATCTTATACGTCGAGCCGGACAAGACTCCGTTCCAGATCCCGTTCCAAGGGTTCAGCTGCGCCCGTTCATAATACCATTCGAAGAGGAAACGGGCCATGCCGTCCCGTGCAGTATTGCCGTCATACTTGAGGCCTGCGGTCGGATCGGCGAAAGAACTTTTTGGGCCGGGCTCCAGCAAAAATCCGTTCATATGAGCAGTCATGCTAACATTGCCAGCCGCTGTAAAAATGGCCTTCGTATTTTTGCCGAAACCTTCATTGGACCCGTTGAACAGCTCCCAGTAGGAGGAATCCCCGGGCTGTGTCTTGAACCAGGTGGTCTCCGTAATGTTGATGGGATAGTGATCGGCGCAAGGCTTAATATTCGTATCCCCCTGCTGCTGCAAAGTCGCATAATCGTCATGGGCACCGTACCCTGGATACCAGTGGACGGAATACCCGATATTGTTCAAGGGATCCGTCAGCGGACTGGACGCGCACAGCTGGTAGTATTGATCCCAGCCAAGCCCCGCGGCCCATATCACGTTGTCGGCGCCTTTACTGCGTATAGTGGATATGATGGAATTTTGGAAATTTTTAAGGGAGTTCCAGTAATCGGCGAAATTGGGTTGAGAGGGATTTCCGCCCCATTGCCCGTTGACATCGGACAGGACCGGTTCATTGATCAGTTCGAACATCACGTTGTCCGCGCTCTTGATCGACGGTTGGGAGGCAAGGTAACCCCAGATTTCGTTGAATTTGTTCAGATTGGATGGGGTGGTTGCCTGGTTGTTCGAAAGGGTATCGAGACCCAGCGTAACATACAGGCCCTTTGTCTTGGCATAGGCAATATACGGAATGATGACGTTTTGCGTAACACTTTGCAAACCGGCAAAATTATAGGTGCCGGCGGCTACATCGCCCATGTCTTCCCGGTCAATAAACAGCCGGACCTGATTCATGTACCAGCCGTGGCTGCTGCCGTATTTGGCAGACGTATCGGTAAAGGTATCGGTGATATCCTTCAAATAGTCCAAAATGGCCGCATGCCGGTTTCCTCCGTTCCGGTCGAGATAGTACTTGCTGGACTGGTAGGTCCAATAGGAGCCCGAAGGCTGATGCCAACCGCTTAGCAGGACGGGCTGTCCGCTGCTGTTCACCAGTTGGTTGCCGCTCACATGGAGCTTGGACATAGGCATTCCGTTCCACGCATCTGCGCGCTGGCTGGCCATTAGCGTGGGTACCACCATGACCAGAGCCAGCAGAAGCTTGATGGTCCATCTCATTTTCTTCACACGATCCATCTCCTTTTTTGTTTTTTGTAAAATCAATGACGGTACGAAATCACTGGGCACATTTTATGAATGCGTTTTCAAAAAAGAGTGTATTCCAGAGGAAGAAAGAAGACAACCTGTCAAAATATAGGGTGTTTTAGTGATTTATAGGGTAGTGTACGACTGAAGCGAGCGATAGTGGGAGGCGTACAGCAACAAAAGAAAACAGCATGAACAAGTCCACTGCCTGAAAGCCTGGCAGCTCCTCATTCATGCTCATGGAAAAAGCAATTGCCTTACAAATACATCTCCCGGGCTTCTTCACCAAAATATCTGGTTACGTCTTGAGACTCGGCGATATCGATCCAAAAATATGAGGCTATGCTGAACCGCAAAATCGGCCATTATTAAAACATGGTCAAAGGAGACTCAAATGAAAAACACGATGAATAACGTCCGGCTCGCCTTATATCACCGGGATCATGAGGCCGGACTTGAAGCTTTTACGCTGCCTGAGGAACAGCATGAATTTACCGCACTGCCGTTTGAAGTCATGCAGAACGCGCTGGAGGGGAAGAAGCAACATCCGATTGTCATTTTGGGGGATGACGAGCCGGTTGGCTTTTTCATTCTGGATGCAGGGGAAGACAGGAGTCAGTACTCGGACAACCCCAATGCCCTGCTGCTGCGGGCGTTCTCCATCGATCACAGGCATCAGGGACAAGGGTACGCGACGCAGTCCTTGCTTGGACTGAAGGAGTTTGTCAAACAGCATTTCCGGACGGCCGATGAAGTGGTTCTTGCGGTCAATAGGAGAAACGCCGCCGCGCGTCATGTCTATCTCAAAGCGGGATTCCGTGATGAGGGACGCACCCGAATCGGGCCGGCGGGCCCGCAGCACATTCTAATACTCGGGATATCATAGGGAGAACGGTGGAACAAGGCTTGAGAGAATGGCTTACGACAAAAGAGGACTGGGAGTTTAATTCCCAGTCCCAACACACTAATTGCAATAAAATTATCGAAAATGAAGTCCTCATCCTTTTATCAAATTCCATTTCGTCCATTAACGGGAGTACCGCCACCACTCCATTGAAGCGTATATTCTCCACTACGCATGCCTTGTTCGAAACTCTCTTCAACATTTTTCCGCGTTTTTCGTTATACTGCTTTGGTTTCGCCGGTTTTGCTGCGCTGCGGCCTGCCTTTGAACATGAGCGCTTTCAACGAATCCAGGTTGACGGCGACAATGCCGACGATAATCGTGATGCCGCCGATCACGGACAAAACGGAAATCGGCTCGCCGTACAAAACGGCGCCAAGGCAAAGGGCGATGAGCGGCGACACGTAAAGCCAGGTGGACGGGAATACGGGGTTCGTTTTGGCGATGAGCCAGTAAAAAATCGTATGGCCCGTCATGGAGCCGGCAAAGATCAAATAGAGCAGCGACAACACGGCTTTCGGCGCAAGCATGGGACCGATATCGACCGGTTCGGCGAACAAGGACAACACCAGAAGCATTGCTCCGCCATACATCATTTGGGCCGCGTTCAAAGCGATGGGGGACGTATCCTCAAACCGTTTTACGACACGGCGCGAATAGACGGTACCGGCCGAGTAAAACACTTGGCCCACCAACACCGAGATACATCCGAACACCCACAGTTTGCTGAAGTTGACCGTCAGGCCGGGCAGAAGCAGCAAAACGACGCCAACCGTGCCTATGAGACAGCCGGCGAGAGCGTGGATGGAAAGCCGCTGCCGCGCCATGGCGGTTTGAAGCCCCAAAATCATCAGGGGGGCGGTTGCCGACAAAATGGCGGCAATGCCTGAGCTTATATGCTGTTCCGCCCAATATAGGGTGGCGAACGTGCCGAAGGTCAGCGCCGTTCCCGTCAAAAACATTTCCTTGCGAAACAGCAGGGACAACTTTGCTTTTCGTTTAATGACCATGTATGTCAAAAGGATGCTCCCTGCCAAAAGAAAACGGAGACCCGCAGAGAAAAAAGGCGGGGCCCCTGCGTCGATCCCTACTTTAATAGCCAAAAACGTCGTCCCGAACACGAGACACATCAGCGCATAATTCATAAATATCATGTCCATTCCTCCTTGTATTGCTTTATCATAAAAGAAACGGAATAGAACAGATGATATTTAACAGAACAGATAAAGGACGTATTTGATAAGATATAGCTAAAGGGAGGGAGTCTTTTGAAGAGCGGGTTGCTTAAGAATGTCCATCCGGAAAAGCGGTTTGAACAAGTGTATGACTATATTTTGGAACGAATCCGCCGGGGGGAATGGAAGGAGCATGAGAAACTCCCTTCGATCCGCATGCTGGCGGCGGAATTCGGCGTGCACCGGTTGACCGTGTTCAAAGCCTACCAATTGCTGAAACAAGAGAATAAGGTGTATGTCAGGGACAAGTCCGGTTATTATGTTCAGCCGGGCAGCCTGCTGTCCCCTGCTGCGCAGCAGGATCCGATCGTCTCCGCTTACGTTCATGAAAGCCATCTTTCCGAAATTCATCAGGTGGAGGCGGCTTATCAATTTTCCAAAGCGCTGCTCGACCCGAATCTGCTGCCGAACCGTTATTTTTCCGAATATGTGAAAAACGTGTTTGATCTGTATCCCAAAGTGCTGGGCACCTACTCGACCACGCAGGGCGACTTGGAGCTGAGGGAGGCGCTAACGCGCTATTTTACGAAACGGTATCGCTTCGATCTGACCCATGACGAAGTGCTGATTACTTCCGGTTCGCAGGAAGCGATCGATCTTATCGCAAGAGTGTTGGTCAGGCCGCGGGATTCCGTATTGATTGACAGGCCGACCTACAGTCCGGCGATCGACGTGTTTCGGAGGCAAGGAGCCCATTTGGTGCCGATCGGGATTGGTCCGGACGGATACCGGCTGGATCAGGTGGAAGAGCTGATGAAGAAGCATAAACCGCGCCTTTTTTATCTCAACCCCACCTTTCAGAACCCGACGGGGTACACCGTGCCTGCGGAGCAGCGGAAGCGGCTGGCGGATCTCGCGGCCGAGTATCGGTGCTTGCTGATCGAGGACGACCCCTGCCCGGATATCTATTTCGGACACGAACCACCGCTTCCGTTTTTCGCATACGATACGGCCGGGATGACGATATATATCCGCAGCTTCAGCAAATATGTCGCCCCGGGCTTAAGCATTGCCATGGTAGCCTGCCGCCCCGGTCTGATGAGCTATTTGGTGAAGGCAAAATCGCTGTCGGACAGCGGAACGCCGCTTTTGAATCAGAAGATCTTTTTGCATTATTTTTTTTCGGAGCGGATGCAGCGGCATTTGGAAAAACTTCGGACGGCGCTTGCGATCCGCAAGGACGTTATGGAGGAAGAGCTGGCCGGAACGGGCTGGGAGTGGAAGAGTCCCGAAGGCGGCTTTAATTTGTGGATCAAATTGCCGGAATCAACCCCGATGGAGCGCCTTCTCGTGACAAGCAGGGAGCAATCCATCAGCTTCGTCCCGGGCTCGATCTGCGACCCGCTCAGGGAGTTGAAGACTTGGATCCGATTGAGTTATTCCTTTTTGAACGAGCAGCAATTGCGGGAGGGATTACGGCGATTTGCCGGGATTTATCGGGAGCTGACTACAGGAAGTAACGAAGGTTGAATAATTTTTCTCAGGAGTGAAAAGAAAGCCCCTTTCAGGTTCATGAACTTGAAAGAGGCTGTTTTTATCCATGTTGCGCCTTCGTTTCCTTGCTCCCGTTTTATCTTCCCGCAGCTTTATCTCCGCGAAGAATCATGCAGGCGCTGGTTGTGTATGCAACAAGGCTTCACAAGAAATATCAAGAAAAATAAACCAATTCCTCTTATTATTAAAGATAGAGCGAGACAAATGAATGAACAAATACAGCTTATGATGGATTGGATCGAAGCAAATTAAAAAAATAAGTTTTCATTAGATGAACTATCAAATTATAAATGGGGAGCGGTATAAAATGAATATTTCTAAAAAAATCGAAGTCGATAAACTGCGCCGTAATAGAAGTGAATTGTTTGATAAAGATGTATTACATATTTTAAATGGTCAGGTTATGTATGAGGAATTTAAAAAGAACAGATTGATGGGCGATTCCGATTATGCTCCATTTAATGAAGCGATGTGCGTGAATGCGACTACGGACCGAATATTTGATGAAGAATTTATAAATGTTCGGGCTGCGGGTCATCATGAATCGGTAGAGGGATATATTGAAAAGGTAATCGCTCCTTTAGCCAATCTCTTTAATAAAGAGTATAAATGTATCGTATTATGGTTTGGTGAAGACATGTTTTGTCAAATGAACCAGCTTACCCTGCTTTCCTATCTTGAGCAGTCAGGTTATAAGGGGAAAGTGTTTTTAAATCGTTTCAGGGAGGATGAATTTAAAGTTCATCAAACCGAACTTAAATTAGGTCATTATGATTCAGTATATAAAGAGGTGTTGGTCAATCATACGAAACCATCGAATGAACTAATTCCGGTTATGTATCAAGCAATAAACATATATTTAGATATGCTAAACGAAGATAATGAAGTGGTAAAATATATAAATAAAAACAGAAATCTGCCAACAAAAGAATTAATCAAGAGGTTGTTTGAACGTTTCCCAACGGTAGGTTACGGGGATTTACAATATATGGAGCTCATTGATAAATTAAGATGAAAAATCCTTTGGGGAGGTGACAAGTCAAGCAATTGCTAAACCCACGTTTTTTCTTCTGTTTCGCCCGCATCTGTATTATTGAATTCATTTCAGCTCCTCGTGTCGATAGAGGTATCATAACGAGAAAAACTGAGGAATTATAGCGACTTATTTACGCGTTAATAAAGAAATGGAACCCGAATCATATTGAAAGGAAAGTAAAGCCCCATGTTTAGAGCCGAAATGGATGAACATACATACCTGGCTATTCTCGAGGAGAGGCATGCCCAGGAATTATTTGATTTAATTAACGAAAGTCGTGACTCAATAAGAAAATGGCTTGATTTTCCCGATAAAACAATTGCCGTCGACGATACAAAGGCTTTTATTCGCCGGTCTTTAAGCAGATTTGCCAACAATAACGGATACTGGGCAGGGATTTGGCATCACGGGCAAATTGCCGGATCGATCGGTTTTTTGTGGATCGATTGGGATGCTAAAAGGACAGAAATAGGTTATTGGTTGGGATCGGAATTCGAAGGAAACGGCCTGATGACGAAAGCTTGCCATGCTTTTATTGCTCACGCCTTCAATGAGCTGCATTTGCGAAAAATCGAGATCGGGGCAGCCACGAACAATATCAAGAGCAGGGCAATTCCGGAACGTCTGGGATTTACGCAAGAGGGGATCATGAGAAACTATGAGCGGCTGCATGATCAATACCTTGACCGGGTGGTTTACGGTCTTATTAAAGATGAATGGCATCGTTAAGGGGAGGCGTTCAATAAGCGAAGGGAAAATACGCTTGAGCTCTATTTAGTAGTATAAATCAGAGAAAAAGAGGAGTCTATAACTTTTGGGGGATATCATGTAAAGTGGTTATACCCGGCCGGGAGTTTGTGAACGCGGAGGTTCAAGGATGGTAACCCCAGAAATGTTGTCCAAAGCTGCAAAATCGTTTGCGTTTGATGTTCGTACACTTCGGTTGATCAGCAGATCAACGAATGAGGTGTATCGTTTTACCAAAAATAATGAAAGCTTCATCTTGCGGTTATCCGAAAAACCCCTTGCCTATGCAGAAAAAATAAGGGGAGAACTCGATTGGCTGCAATTTTTGGCGCAAAACGGGGTACGCGTATCGCTGCCGGTAAAAACGATCGATCATGACATCATGGCTGTTTTTGCCGACGATGAAACGTGTTTTATCGCAACGGTTTTTGAAATGGCGCCCGGTACGTTTTTTGACAAAAATGATCCGCTTTTGTGGGGGGGAGCCGTCTTTAAGCAATGGGGAGAGACCATGGGGAAGATGCATCGGCTCTCTAGACGCTTTATACCTTCTAATGATGCTGAAAAGCGGGAGGACTGGAGCAGGTCGAAAATAGATAACCCGTATTTGCGGCATGGCAAGTATGCTGTTCTGCTCGAAAAATTAAGAAAGCTCGAAAATATTATGGATTCCCTTCCCCGTGAAGGAGAAGCATACGGACTGATCCATAATGATTTTCACCCCTATAATTTTCATGTCGACGGGGATTTGATGACGGTATTTGATTTTGATGACTGCCTTTACGGATGGTTTTCGCTGGATATTGCCATCGCGGCAGCGCATGCCGTTTGGGGGGATCCCCGAAAGAGGATCGGAAGTCCAAAAACGAATTCGCTCAAAAGTTTCTGAACGATTTTCTTGAAGGATATTTCAAGCATCATCATCTTGATCATGAATGGATTGAGCGGATTCCGATGTTTATGGACTTTAGGAATATATGCTCGTTTTTTTGGTGGCTCCATCCTTGGAACGGGGATGAAAACAAGTTAAGCGACGCCCAGAAAAATGCTATCGATCAAGCTGTACGTTTCATCGAAAACGGCCGATCTTTTGACGGCTGCGAGTTTCGGATATAGCAAACATGATCTACCGGAACAAGGGTATCGGTTGGGTGGCATATCTGGAATATTGGAAATACGGGAGCACGCAAAGGGCCCATTTGCATTATGAAATTCGAATCGATGGCAGTCCGGTTGATATCGTTGCCTTATCTCATGGTATTCAGCCCTATCATTCAAGATACGGAAATATAGGAGCGAAAATATTGGGATAATGCTTGAAAGCAGGGAAGACATAAAGCCACCGGATCTTGGAAAACCGATGGCTTTTCGGTTCATCTAGTATATAGAGAGAGCTCAATCAAGGTTTTATAAATTATGCAGCGGATTATAGCCCAGGCATAGGTCAAGGAAAGGTTTGGCGGTTAAGTGCTGTGTCAGATTTTTCCGCCGATCGATCCGTTAAGCTGAACCGTATCACAAGGATCATTTTTGATAATGCATTGGGATTTCGTGTGAGCTTGAGTATTGGGTGAACGTCATGCGTCATGGGTGATTTTTCTTGGCTTTAAAATAATGAAAAAATGTACTTTCTAACTTTTCTCCCTTTGATCCATAGTTTTCAGCAGATACCGTATTATTTTTTTTGCCTTTAAGCATGCTGTTGTTGTCGCCATGTCCAAGTACCCAAGTGACCAAAGGGAATTTGACGATTTTACAAGGTCTGCGCAACGTTCTCAAGTTTCGGATTACTTTGGGATGGGCTTTGAGAACGAGGTGAAACGGCTCTTTTATGGCACTGTTCGTCTTTGGGGTCAGCGGAAAATCTTTATTGGCAAAATAAAAGACCGCACTGCTGCCGCATCCTATATAAAAACGTTTCTTCCTCAGCCACACCTCTTTTTTTACTAAATTCACCATCATTCCCGTGTCCATCACAAAATTCTTCCCCGAGGGCTGCGATCGAATATAATGTACGAGCCTATGATGTGCCCAGTCATCGGAATCGAAAGGCATAAAATAGCCGGAAAATCCTATTTTTCTTAAATACGCTCCAATCACTTTGCGTTTACGGATTTTGTCTTGGCTGAATCCTTTTGGATTCGATGGGGGTGGAAAGTTTACAGGCAACCATGTTACACGTTTATGCCGCATTTCCTTAATGTCAGGCCTTTCATGACCTGCAACAATCACACGAAAATGGGGGTCTGTATTGTTTAGAATCGAACGCAATGTTTTTGCCAAGTTGGATTGAACCTGATTCCAATTTCGAGAAACGATTTTACTTTTCAAAGATATTGCAAATGCCACTTCTGCCTTGTTCTTGTTGACGTGTTTGTTTAAAAAGTATGTTTCCACCAGCTTTAATTGTTTTTTGGTCGAATAAATCGAGCTTGTTCCAGTTATATGGCGACTCAATGAGTACCCTCCTTTATCCATCCATTTGTCTTTGCTGTACGTTCCTTTTACATTCCGTTGCTCCTTTAGCTTATGCCGAAACCGTTATAAGGATTGGGTTTTAATCGGGTACAGTGTCAGCACGCCGTTTCTCCTTTGATTGTCGGTGAACTGCAGTTCACCGTCACCGTACATAAGAAATCGCCCCCCCACCTTCCATCAGCGGAAGTGAGCGGTGACAGTACAACCGCCGTTACTCTGTAAAAATGATTTCGTATATTAATGTTAAAAAATACAATCGGTTCAATTTCATCCATGGGAGAAAGGGTTGGTAAACGTTGGTTTCCATTATTGCTTGTACGGAGCGGCCTTCATTTATGAACAATGTTTTCGCGAATTATGAACGGCAAAGTTATAAAAATAAAGAATTGATCATTGTTTTAAACCGGGATGACATGGACATTAACAAGTGGAGAAAAAAAGCGAGTCAATACAAGAACGTGTCTGTTTATCGAGTCCCTCAGAGATATCAGCTGGGCAAATGTTTAAATTTTGGCATTCAGAGGGCAAAACATAGCATTATAGCAAAATTCGATGATGATGATTATTATGGCCGCTACTACTTGGAAGAGTCCGTCAATAAAATGCGTAGACAAAACGTTCCCGTCATTGGGAAAGGTGCCTGTTTTATATATTTTGAACCCAAAAATGCACTTATGTTATTTAGAGGAAACAGGCAAAACCAATATCAGGGCTTCATTAAGGGCGGTACGTTGATGTTTAAGAAATCCGTGTGGAGTAATGTAAAGTTTAATGAAAAAAAACTGCATGGAAGCGATGTTGCCTTTTTGCGCGGATGCAAAAAAAGAGGATATAAAATTTATTCCGTGTCGAAATATAATTATGTTTGTATCAGAAGAAAAGATGTAAATTCCCATACTCAAAAAACATCCACGGAAGAATACATGCGCAGGTGCAAATTAGTCAGGTATACAACACGCTATATTCCATATGTAACTAAAAAAGTTTTGTAGCGGCATGTGCCACGGTCCAGTCAATCTGGGCCAATTTTTTTATCAGATTGTCCATGCCAATATTGCGGCTCTATCATAAATTAGTAGCTGACAATATTTAAGTGAATAGGAGGAAAGCACGATGAAAGGCCTTATACTAGGCGCTGGCAAAGGGACAAGACTATACCCTTTTACTCTCGCGTATCCAAAAACACTTATACCTGTGGCCAATAGACCTTTACTGCAGCTATGTATTGAGAAATTAAAGAAGCAGGGCATTACGGAGATCGGGATCGTCATTCATCCTTCGCATGAATCTGTAATCAAGGAACAGGCGGGTACAGGAGAGCGATGGGGGGCGAACATCACTTATATTTATCAAACAGAACCTAAAGGTATTTCGCATGCGATCAGGCAGGCCGAACATTTTATCGGCGACGATAGTTTTATACTGCTGTTAGGGGATAATTTGATTTTGGATGATTTGACCGAATTAAAAAACCTAATGATGAATGGTTGCCATGCGGCGTTGATGGTGTCTGAAGTGAAAAATCCTCAAGACTACGGGATCGTGGAAGTAATCAATGACCGCATTGTCCGACTGGAGGAAAAGCCAAGCGTCCCAAAGTCCAATCTGGCAATAATCGGTGCATTCGCATTTACTAACACCATATTCAGTGCCTCCGCAGCGATCGAACCTTCTGCTAGAGGAGAATACGAAATAACCGATGCCATTCAATGGATGTTGGACCAAGGCTGTTCGGTATCCTATTATCTTTCGACAAAGCCTAATATGGATGTAGGTACGTTGGAAAGATGGCTGGAAGCTAATCGCATGATGCTGGATAACGGGAAGGAACCCGGAGAAATTGACGGGACAGTGGTTTTGGACAATTGCAAGATCATCGCTCCCGTACGGATCGGTCAAAATTGTGTACTCAAGGATTGCGTAATCGGCCCCTATGTTTCTATTAGCGCCGGCAGTAACATTGAAGGATGCCGGATCGAGAACAGCGTTATTTTGAATGGCGCACACTTGAAACAAGCGGTAAATCCGATAAAAAACAGCGTGATCGGTTTTCGATCCATGATGGTTGGCCTTCATTCGCCAAGGAAGGTGGGAGACGGGTGAATATTTTAGTGATAGGTACGGGATATGTCGGCACTACCACTGCTCTCGTATTTGCAGAAATTGGCTGGAATGTGACGGGTTTGGATGTAGATCCGCAAAAAATCGAGCACCTCCGACAAGGGAAGCTTCATTTTTATGAACCTGGATTGGAAGGTCTATTGAAAAAACATCTGGGGACGAAACGAATTCGATTTACAACGGACAAGAAGGAGGCGATAGAAAACAACGCAATTATTTTCATTTGTGTCGGAACGCCTTCCCTCCCTGACGGCCGCGCCGATTTGCGATATGTGAAACAGGCGGCGGAAGATATAGGCAGACATATGAATGGTGATAAATTGATTATCAATAAAAGCACGGTTCCTGTTGGCACGCAAGAACTGGTCACTGGATGGACAAGAGATGCGCGGACGGTTCCTTATCCGTTTGAAGTCGCATCCAACCCTGAATTTTTACGGGAAGGTAAAGCGTTGATGGATGCGCTGCAGCCGGACCGGATTATTATCGGAACGAACAGCGATAACGTAGCAAAACGAATCGGAAAGCTATACGAGTCGATGCAATGCCCCATCATTGTCACTACGCCAAGAACTGCCGAGTTCACAAAGTATGCGGCGAACGCTTTTTTGGCAACAAAAATTTCGTTCATCAATGAGTTGGCCAGACTATCGGACCGGCTGGGCGTCAATGTAAAAGAAGTGGCGTACGGTATCGGACTTGACAACCGAATTGGGCCAAGCTTTCTCCAAGCGGGCATCGGATATGGCGGCTCCTGTTTCCCAAAAGATGTAGCTGCATTGCTGAATATGGCCGAACACAATGACGTGGAACTGAAGTTGCTGAAGAAAGTCGTTCATGTCAATCAGAGACAACACTTGTATATGCTTCAAAAAGTTCGGGAGCAGATCGGAAACTTGGCGGGCAAGAGAATTGCCCTATTAGGTCTTGCTTTTAAGCCGGATACCGACGATATTCGGGAAGCGCCTGCCATTCGTATGATCCAAAAATTGCGTAACGAAAAGGCATACGTCCAAGTATATGATCCGATAGCCGCGCTGCCTCCCGAGCTTATGGATGAGCGTGTTAAATTCGGCAGTAGTCCGGAAGAAACGATGAAGGGGGCAGATGCGGCCATCATATGCACGGAGTGGCCAATGTTTCTTAAAATAGACTGGGTTCAAGTCAAAGACAGCATGAATGCGCCTAACTTGTTTGACGGAAGAAACTTGTTGGATGCCGGTCAAATGAAGGACATCGGCTTCTATTATCAAGGAATTGGCTATAGTTAGCCTCTGCAAGCGAATTTCTCCTCATGACCTCGCCTAAGATTGAAGAGGAAGGGCTTGCAGAGCGGCGCGTGGCCATTAAGCAGACGGTACCGAATCGGCCTGTAGCAGTGGTCAGCAGGCTTTGTGAAAAGAGGATTTATCGAGCGTAAGATCCCTGCTAAGCGGCAAAATAATATATATGTTTTGCCCAAAGCCGTTACGTTGATCGAGGATTTCGACTCCTTCCAAAGCGTGGAGGACGAAATCGTTCAAGCTCTTACCGCAGAGGAGAAGCGAACCTTGAAGGAAATGCTGATCAAATCTACCCAGACGGTCGCTGGCCATGTAATATTGTCCAAATAAGCGGAGATTAAAAGCTCAATAGTGACTACGACAATTGATTAAGGCCAACGGGATACGATGGCACCAAGGATAAGGCCGCCGATTACTTCGGTGGCCATCTGTGCATGTTATGTAGGCTTGATAAAGGTTGGAAACTATACGCCACGGCTGCTCCTTTCGCAATTTTCGCCGATCAACCCGTTAAGCTGAACCGTATAAGTTGCGGGAAAAATCCCCATTTTCCTTAGTCCCTTCTTTGAGGACGGACTGGGGTTTAATGTCTTGTTTACGGTTTATGACCCTAAGAAACGGGCCGTTGGGTTTTAGTTTTCTAAGGGATGGAGGTTGGAGGTACCTGCGGAGTTAGGGAAGTTTAAGTTTGCAAGGCGGAAGTTTAAGCTGGCTGGGACTATTCGGGGCTCATTTTTTGTCATTAAAGGAGATTGAGAAAGGGAGACGGAAGAAAGGGGCTGGTTGTTCCACCCCCTCTTTCATGATCATCGCAAGAAAAACATCCGCTAAGCGCGGTCTGTCTTCTGCGAAAGTACATCGATAGACGTTTTCCTTATTCCTTTTTTTCCAACTCCGCCTTTAATCTTGCATTCTCTTCCAAGAGCTTTTGAACGTCCGGGATATCCTTGCCGGAAACCCAGCCGTGCAAATCGTCTCTTGCTGCATACTTCGGCAATTGATCACGAAGCACCATTTTAATGTGCCGTACATCATCGACATAATAGATAGGGATTTGTTCCATGACCGTTTGCTTAAACGCTTGAAACTCCTGATAGTGTTCAATGGCTGTGAAATCGTATGGCAGTTGTCTTAACCTTTCATCTGTGAGAACAAAAGCAAATCTAGGTTTTCCCGTTTCTCCGGCATACTCATATTCCCATTGCGTATAGCTTTTGGATTCATCATCAGGGAGCGTTAAACCATAGAATCCACCGAGAATCAGGATATATACGTCGGACTCGTCGATCCATCTCTTCCTGATGTTCATTGGACTTTCCTTGAAAAATTGCTCGACTCCAGCAGGGATATGACCGGCTTGAAGAATGGATTCAACAGCGGCATGCCTATCCTCAATAAGATCGTAGTAAGTAGCCGATATATAAATTTGTAATTTTTTTCTCATAAGCCCACCCGTATGAAAGAATTAGTATAGATAGAATCTACTACTTTCCCGCTTCATTTGTCAAAATTTACTGGCAGTTTCATGTTAGTTTGCCCCCGGGAGTCTCATTCTGAGTGGCAGCATCAGGCTACAGCGGTTCCGGTAAATGGGCTAAGAAGGTTGACGGCCAAGCACCGTGACGGTTTTTTTGCAAGTAGCTCCGTTAAGCTGAACCGTATTTGCCTATACAGTCAGCACGCCCTACCACAAGTGATGGCGATAAAAAAGTTGGGGATCGAGGGAGATGGTGGTGAGCGGTGGAAATAGAGTGGATTTGTGCTGTACCGTAAAATGGAAACCGCCCGAGTCCGAACCGCGCAAAGCGCGGTCAGGATTCGGGCGTTTTTTTTCGGCATTTCTTCTTCCGTGATAAGTGGCCTTTTATAGGACAAGGACCTTGATGCAAAAAGTTGTGGTAACGAAAAAATATTGTTTGGGAGCATGAACTTACTTTAGCAACTCTTCCAACTGTTCGTCGGTCCCCGAGTTTTCGAGCGGCGTAAACACCCTTATGGCAAAAGCGCTGCTTTCAGAGATTGTAAGCGTATGGTAATGGAAAGTCAGCAGGCCAGCTTGCGGTAGACGAATGATTTGATCCCCCTCCAAAGTATCGGAAACGTCTTGTCGAGCCCATAACGTCCTAAACTCCTCGTTCCTGTCATATAACTTGTCGAATAGCTCTTGATACCACAAATCGTGCATGTTCCGGGCAAACCGGCTTCTGAAATGAGCCACCATCGTAGAAGCGACATTCTCCCAGTTCACGATGCGAGACTTGTTGTCCTCCACCTCGAAGACGCGCCAAAGCATGTTTCTTTCGAGCTCCGGGGCTCGGCTTAATTCACCGCACAACGTACCCGATATTTGGTTCCATGCGAGAACGTTCCAGCGTTTGTCGATCATGTAGGCCGGATAGGTTCCCAACCTGTCCAGAATCTGCTGCAGGGAAGCGGGGGCGGAATCATTCTCTTTGGTCTGAGGAAGCGATGACGGATTGGCCAAAACGAGAAGATGGTTGCGTTCGTCGCTGCTAAGCCGCAATGTTCGTGCCAAGCTCTCCAAGACTTGTTCAGACACACGAATGTCCCGGCCTTGCTCCAGTGCGGTATACCACGGCAAAGAAATGCCTGATAAACTTGCCACTTCCTCTCGTCTTAACCCCGTTGTGCGACGGCGCGATGTTCCAACCGGCAAACCCGCCTCTCTCGGGGAGAGCCGCAAGCGGCGTGACCGGAGAAAGTCAGCCAATTGTTTGCGTCTTCTTTTATCAATCATCATGAAGTTACCTCTTCCTACGGTGATAGAATTTATAGCAGTATCCATGATAATACTGTAAATGCTGACCTGTTTGTTCTTTTCATGACTCATTATAATCGGATTATCGTCCGTCGTGAAGGAGAGTCGGGGATGAAACAAGCTGTACCGAAATTCTCGCATGGATTAGCCGTTTGCGGCCGATGAGAATCGAATTGCAAGGTCAATCCAGTAACCGAATACGAAGGAGAATGATATGGTGAAAACAAAACAGATCGAACGTGAGTATAGTTTCAAGGGCAAACGTGTTGTTTTTCTTGGAGGTACGTCCGGAATCGGGTTTGCGGCAGCCGAAGCGGCTGCACGGGAAGGTGCATCCCTGGTCGTCGTGTCCAGTCGAAAAGAAAAAGTTGACCTTGCCGTTTCGCGTTTGATCGAAGGTACCGAGGGGTATGCGGTTGATCTGACGAATGAGGAACAGGTTCGTCAATTTTTCAGCGAAATCGGGGAATTCGATCACTTGGTCTTTACCGCCGGCGACCCACTGATGGTCGAAAGTCTTGACGCCACCGACATCGATGCAGCGCACCGATTGTTTAACGTTCGATATTGGGGAGCGTTTATGGCGGCCAAATACGGTAGCCGAAACATCAGACAGGGTGGTTCGATCACATTGACTTCCGGCGTTGCCGGAGTTCGCCCGCAGAAGGGGTTTACTGTCGCAGCCAGCATATGCGGCGCTGTCGAGTCGCTCACCCGGGCGTTGGCCGTCGAGCTGAGTCCACTTCGCGTCAATGCCGTTAGCTTCGGCCTTATGCGTACCGAGCTGTGGGACGGCATTCCTGAGGAACACCGGAACGCGATGTATGAAAATGCCGGGAAATCGTTGCCGGTTGGGCGAATCGGCGAACCGGAGGACGGTGCCGAGGCTTTTCTCTACTTAATGCGTCAGAAATACTCCACCGGGCAGATCGTTGTCGTGGATGGCGGTTCTACTTTGGTTTAATTTTCTTACCGCCGGTTATGTTTGCGATGCATCCTTTTTTTTAAGTACGCGGATCCCGATGAAGGCAAAAGCATACATGCATTTATATTCCTCCGATTCATTTGTTTACGAGAACTCATAACTGTTTTTGTAATCCACGAACATTTATGTAATGACATATTTAGCGAATGGTGATACAATCCCAAAAAAGGAACATGCGTTCCTCTTTGTGATGGACAAGAAATTTCGCCATGCTATTTAGAGGAGTGAAAAAATGCGAAGTCGAATGAACGTACGAATCGAGCCTTGGTCAGATGCCGACCTTGCTTTGCTCTATCGCCTGAATGCACCGGAAATGCTGGAACATTTGGGCGGCCCGGAGACCGAGGAACAGATCCTTGCACGACACAAGCGGTACCTTGAGGTTGGCATGAAGGGAACTGGACGTATGTTCAGCATCGTCCTGCTCCCGGAATTCGAAACGGTCGGCAACATCGGGTATTGGGAACGCATCTGGCAGGAGGAAACCATTTGCGAAATCGGCTGGGGCGTCTTGCCGCCTTTTCAGGGCAGAGGCATAGCTGCTGCTGCCGCTGCGGCTGCGCTCGCAAGTGCCAAAGCGGAACGGAAACATAGGTACATTCATGCATTCCCGTCGGCCGATAATCCGGCGTCAAACGCCATTTGCCGGAAGCTCGGCTTCTCGTGTATCGCAGAGTGCGCGTTCGAGTACCCGCCAGGGAACATGATGCGATGCAACGAATGGCGCATAGATCTTTATGAAAAATTATAGAATAGCATGCAAGCATAGCAGGTAGCTTTATGCTCATTTGCATCTCTCCAATTGTGGATTGACGCAGGACCACCATGCGGCTACCGGGGAACTCATAAGTTTGTCTCAACGTAGAGGGTTATGTTTTGATTTGCATATGGAGATGCCAAGATCCTATCGACAGGTAATACGGGTATAGTTAGGATAAGGGCTGAGGGTTTGTTTTTACTAGGCAGCCGGACTTAAATCCGGCTGCTTTTTTGTCCTGGTCCGGAAAAGGCAATCGGTGCTGCGGCTTCGGTAGTCCGGTAATGTTTTGGGGAGACCCCCTTTACCTTTTTAAAAACTTTGGAGAAAAGCAAAGGGTCGTTATAGCCGACAGAGCGGGAGATATCGCCGATCGAAAGCTCCGCGTTTTCCATCATTTCGCAAGCTTTGTTGATCCGGTAGCGAATCAAATAATTCTGGATGCTCGTATTCGTCCGTTGTTTGAATAACGAGCACAAATAGCTTCGGTTGAGTCCGATAAATTGTGCGATGTCCTCGACGGTCATTTTCTGGGCATAATTGATCTCGATAAAATCCTTCACCTTTTCAACATAAATTTCCGCCAGGCTTTCTTTTGGATTGGGCAGCGTTAAAGGACCAGACTCCACAAGGTCCGATAACAACAAATACAGCAGCCCGGTTAGCCGCGTTTCCCGGGCTTTACGGCATTTTCCCGACTCGATCATCAGCTGCAGATACTGGTAGATCATATCGTTCCGATCATAGTAAAGAATTGGGGAAGCCATCGTTAGGCCGGCCTGCTTAAGGAGTAATTCCGCCAACGTTCCGTTAAAGCCAAACCAGCAATAAGACCAAGGGTTTACCGCATCGGCTTGATAATAAGTGATGACATCGGGGCTAATGAGAAACCCTTGTCCCTTACCCAAACTGTACCTTTTGCCTTCTACCTCGAAAATTCCTTCTCCGCTCAAAATATAGTGAAGCAGAAAGTGATTTCTTACAGCGGGCCCAAAATAATGACCGGGTATGCAATCCTCTACGCCAAATTGGGTAAGATGCAACTCTGCGTGATGTTTGCTGCGTGGCAAATATTCAATCACGATAAATCTCCTTACACAAAATTTCTAGCATTATAACATATTTTATGAGTACAATGCCATGTACTTGATCTTTGAATTTAATATATTATTTCTGTATCCGGCGGTCAGTTTAAATTTGAGTTAATCAAGCTTTAAACCATGTCGGATTCTTTATATCATCGATCAAAATACTCTAATGGGCAAGGCGAAATGAAAGATCAAATATGCGTGACAAAGGTGATTCTTCTATAGCGCCTCTTTTTGGTATGGGTTTCCGAGGAGTATGATCTGGAAGGGAGTTATTTTTTAATGGGCGTAATTGTTCAAGAGCAAACGGGGCTGTTTCATTTGCAGTCGTCCGACATGAGCTATCTTATCCAAATCGTGGATGGATATCCTGCGCATGTATATTGGGGAGGCAGGCTGAAGCACCGGGAATCGATGGCTGATCTGCTGATTCACACCCCTGCGGGGGCGGGATTGGACCGGCTGCCCCAAGAATATCCGCAGTATGGCAGCGGAGACTTTCGTAACCCGGCGTACCAAGTCGAGCTTGAAGATGGAACGCGGATTACGGAGCTAAAATACGACGGTTACCGGATTCTCAAGGGAAAGCCGCCATTGACCGGACTGCCGGCGGTTTATGCCGAGGACGCATCCGAGGCGGATACGCTCGAGCTGATATTGAAAGATGCCTACTCGGGACTAAAGGTTGTTCTCCTCTACACGGTCTTCGCGGATCGAAACGTGATCGTGCGCTCGGCTCGTTTGGCGAACGAGGGGAAAGGAGGGCTTCGCATTCGTCGCGCTCTAAGCGCAAGCGTCGATGTTACTGGTAAACAAGATATGGAGATGGTGTACCTTTCCGGAGCTTGGGCTCGGGAAGGCAATATAACCCGCAGGCCGCTTATTCAGGGCGAAACCCGCATCGACAGCAAAAGGGGCATGAGCAGCCATCAGTTCAACCCTTTCGCTGCGTTGGTCGCGAAGGAAACGACGGAATGCCATGGCGAGGCCTTCGGCTTCAGCCTTGTGTATAGCGGCAGCTTTGAAGCGGAGGCCGAAGTGGATTCGTTCGGTTCCACGCGGTTTGGGATCGGCATCAATTCCTTTGACTTTGCATGGCTGCTAAGTCCGGGGGAGAGCTTCCAAACGCCGGAGGCCGTTATGGTTTACTCGGGACAAGGGCTGGGCGACATGTCGCGGACCTACCATCGTTTATATCGAACCCGGCTTTGCCGAGGGAAGTATCGGGACGAAGAACGGCCTATACTGGTCAATAACTGGGAAGCGACCTATTTTAACTTCGATGCGGATAAACTGGTAGCGATCGCTGAGGAAGGATCTAAGCTAGGCATCGAATTGTTCGTCTTGGATGACGGCTGGTTCGGGAAACGGGATGCCGACAATTCAT
The DNA here is from genome assembly GCF_009870825.1 of Paenibacillus sp. USDA918EY. Taxonomy (GTDB): domain Bacteria; phylum Bacillota; class Bacilli; order Paenibacillales; family Paenibacillaceae; genus Paenibacillus_AQ; species Paenibacillus_AQ albilobatus. The sequence continues at coordinate 270,793 of NZ_WTWY01000001.1, forward strand.
CCTTGGGCGATTGGTATGAGGATCGCCGGAAGCTGCCGGGCGGGCTTGCGGACGTCGCGGAACGCATCAATCGGTCGGGCCTGAAATTCGGACTATGGTTCGAGCCCGAAATGATCTCGCCGGACAGCGAGCTGTACCGGAAGCATCCGGATTGGTGCCTGCATGTTCCAGGTCGGCGGCGGACCGAAGCCAGATGGCAGTTAGTGCTGGATTATACCCGTCAAGAAGTACGCGATTATATCTATGACTCGTTGTCCGCGATATTCTCCAGCGTGCCGGTCGCTTACGTCAAATGGGACATGAACCGCGGCCTGACGGAAATCGGCTCCGCCGATCTGCCGCCGGAGCGCCAGGCGGAAACGGCTCACCGTTACGTGCTTGGGTTGTACGAGCTGCTTGAGCGAATTACCACCGATTTTCCGCATATTTTGTTCGAAAGCTGCTCCAGCGGCGGCGGACGTTTCGATCCCGGCATGCTGTATTACATGCCCCAAACCTGGACAAGCGACAACACCGACGCGGTGGAACGTCTGAAGATTCAATACGGCACCAGCCTTGTTTATCCCGTAAGCGCCATCGGAGCGCATGTATCGGCCGTTCCGAACCATCAAGTCGGACGGATGACGCCCCTCGATTTTCGTGGCGATGTCGCGATGTCGGGCAATTTCGGATACGAACTGGATCTTACGAAATTCACCGATGAGGAAAAAGAGACCGTTAAGCACCAAGTCGCATTCTACAAACAGATTCGCGGGTTAGTGCAAAAAGGCGACCTGTACCGGCTGAAGAGTCCGTTTGAAGGAAACGAGTCGGCCTGGATGTTCGTTTCGGAAGACAAAGGGGAGGCGCTCGTCTTCTGTTTCCAAGTGATGGCCGTTCCGAACGCGCCTCGGCGCACCTTGCGGCTTGCCGGACTGGACCCGGAACTGGAATACGAGGTGCAGTCGGGACACCGCGGAGAAAGGTCTATCATCGGAGGGGACAGACTCATGAACATGGGACTGCCTCTCGCTTACGAACAAAAAGACTACGAAAGCAGATGGTTCAGGCTTCAAGCTTTAAAGCCCGGGAAGGACTGACGTAAAGGATCAGCCAACGCCCGAAGGAACACAATCGATGGAGAGCGATGCCCCTTTTTGAGAGAAAAGGGGCATTTTGCGCGCAGCAGCCGAATTGGCTCGGGAGGTTGAAACCATGTTTTTTATCCGATTCATGAACGACATGAAAATGAAGAAGAAGCTGGCGATTACGTTCATTTCGGCAGCCGTTCTTCCCTTGCTGCTGTGCGGCCTGTTTCTGACCGGGAAGCTTCGGGAAACCGCCGTCACCAACGCCTTTGCCCAAGCGTCCAACAACGTTGAACGGGTCCGGAAGCGCACGGAAGAGCTGATTAAGGTGCCGCTGGACATTTCGAACCGGCTAATGAATGACAACCGGATGAAGAAGGCAGCCGGCCAAAAGTACGATAGTTACGTTGATGTCATACAGACTTACCGGGAGTATACGGATATTCGCGACTACCTCCAGCTGTATAAAGAGATATCGGGCATCCGCGTCTATGCCGTCAATCCCGGAGCGCTCAACAATTGGGAGTTTATCCAGCCGGACGCAAGCGTCATGGCCCAGGATTGGTACAGGGAGGCCATAGACCAGAAAGGAATGGCAGGCTGGAACTTCATGAAAGACGAACGGAAAGATGCTGATGACCTGAGTCTGATTCGTTCGTTTCCGTTGGACTCTTCAGGGCGAAAAGGGGTCCTGGTCATCAATGTGGACAAGCAGCGATTAAGCTCCATTTTGGATCAAGAGTCGTTTCCTACGTTGATCGTGGATGACCGGAACCGGATCGTCGCGTCCAATGAAGCGGGAGTCACAGGAAAGGACCTCTCGGCTATCCATGCCGACGAAGATATACGATCCCTTCAAGCGGGAAGTTATGACCTGTCCGTGAACGACAAATCGTCCAAAGTGGTTATCGCCAGCATACGTCCGCAGGACAGTTGGAACGGGCTTCGGGTCATTTGCATTTTTTCCGTTGCCGAGATTACCCATGACGCCAACCAAGTGATCCGACTCGGCGTGGTCGTGATGACGGCCAGCCTGATTTTTGCCGCTGCGCTTATCTATGCTTCCGCTTCGTTGTTATCCGGAAGGCTCCTCCGCTTGAGCAAGCATATGTCCAAGGTCCGGTCAGGATCTTGGGAAACCTTCCTGGATATCGACGGAAAAGACGAAATTGGTTTGCTGTCCAGGCAGTTTAATGCGTTAGTGAGGGAAGTGAACGATTTGGTCCATGAAGTCCAAGAAACGAATCGCCAGAAATACCTGGTAGAGCAAAGGCAAAACGAGATGAAGTTCAAGATGCTGGCCAGCCAGATTCATCCCCATTTCCTGTTCAACTCGCTGGAGTCGATCCGGATGGAGGCCCATATCCGGAAGCAAGACGATATCGCGGAGGCGGTGTGGCTGCTCAGCACGCTGCTGCGCAGCAGTCTCGAGACCGGGAACGGAAAAATTTCGCTCGGCCAAGAGCTGGAGCGGGTACGCTGCTATCTTGATATTCAAAAGTTCAGGTATGAAGACCGTTTGAGGTACCAATTGACGGTGGATGCGGGCTTGGAGGAAATGCAGGTACCGCCGCTGATCATCCAACCCTTGGTCGAAAATGCCGTCGTTCATGGCTTGGATAGCCGGGCGGAAGCCGTTTTTATCGAGGTGGAAGCAAAAGCCGTTCCAAGGGGAGTTCGGGTCAAGGTGAGCGACAACGGCGCGGGCTTTACGCCTGATCGTCTCGCCCTGGTACGGGAAAAGCTTGCTTCGGACATGATGGATGAGGAGGAACAGCGGATCGGTTTGCGAAACGTAAACGATCGGCTTGTCTTGCTTTACGGGGTGTCAAGCGCCTTGCAAATCGAAAGCGAACCTGAAGCCGGAACTTGCATCGCGTTTTTTATACCGGGAGGTGATTCGCGTTGTTGAAGGTTATGATCGTGGACGACGAACCGAAGCTTCGCCAAGGCCTTCAAACGTTGATTCCGTGGGAAAGCCTGGATCTAACCGTGACGGCCGCGGCAGCCAATGGAAAAGAAGCGTTGGAAATGATGGAAAATGAACCTCCGGACATTGCGCTCGTCGATATCCGCATGCCGCTTATGGATGGGTTGCAATTGATCCGGCAGCTGGCAACGAACGGTCATCAAGTGCAATGCATCATACTTAGCGGGTATGCCGATTTCGAATATGCCAAGCAAGCCATCAAATACGGGGTTGCCGGGTATCTTCTCAAACCGGTGGATATCAAAGAAATGACGAATACATTAAAGCGGGTGCGCGAGCGCATCGAAGCGGAGCGGATGAAACGGGCGCAACGGCAGTTCGGGGTCGAGAACCGCGAGTGGTTCCTGCATCGCCTTCTCATTCCGCAGGATCATAACGAAGCCCCTGCCCAATTGAGAAACGTCGCAACCGAAGCCGGCCTGTTATGGAGCAGCTATGAAGTCGTTTGCGTGCGTCCGCGGGGCTTTGAAGCGGGCCGTCCCGATGTGCCGCAGCGGTGCGCGGATGCATTAAAACCCTTGATTGAAGGCAAGGGCATGGGGCTGGTGACCGTGAATGCCCCAAACGTGGTTTTGCTCCTCCGTAAGCCGCTGCGCGGCATTCGGCAGCGGGAGCATTTGCATCAGGAAATCCGGAACGCCTTGTGCGATTTACGTTTCGTCGCTGCAACCGGGGGAGCCGTCTTCGTGCCCGAAGAGATTAGCCGCTCCTATGTAAAAGCCCGGAAATGGATCAAGCAGGCTTTTTTTAGCGAGAAGGGGAGGCTGCTGGGGCCGAGCGCTCCATATAGCCCTGTTTCGGGGGCCCCCCGACGATTCAACGAAAACGCCGAAGAGATGATGGAGGAGTTCATACTCCGTCTATATTACAGTTTGGATGCCGGAAATGAAACGATGATCCTCCCGTTGTTGCAAGAAGCGGCAGAATATTTTCTTATGCAGGAACAGGATGAACATTCCGTCAAAGAATCGTTCTTTTTTCTATCCAACGCCGTCATTCATAAGCTGGCCGCGGGTTCCCGCAAGGAATGGAAAAAAACGGAGGAGGTTTCGAGATTTTTGAAGGGGATTTTCGAATATGAGTATCTGGGCGATCTGCTGGAAGAGACTCACCGTTTTCTTCTCGCTTTGGCGGAGGAATCCGAACCGGAGGGGAAGGAAAAGGAATTGAAGATCATGATCAACATCATCCACAGGCATTACGCCGACCATTTGAAACTGGAAACATTGGCCGGCATGCTGAACTACAGCACGGCCTATTTGGGACAGCTTTTCAAAAACAAGACGGGAGAGTATTTTAACACATACCTCGACAAGGTCCGGATCCAAAAAGCAAAGGAGCTGCTGGAGCAGGGAATGAAGGTTTACGAAGCGGCCGAGCGCGTCGGCTACACAAACGTCAATTACTTTTACAGCAAGTTCAAAAAATACGAAGGCCGTTCGCCGTCCGATTTTAAAAATCCATAATTCGTGGATGATTTTTACCGAAATCCGTTGTGTGGGCCGTTTCTCTCCCCTGATTTATGATGGAAGGCAAGGAGAGGGGAGGAAACATGAAAACGATATCATCCAAAGCAGAAAACGTTTACGAACCGGCGAAGCAGACAAAGAAAAGTGCCTGGAAGGTGTTGAAAAACCAGAAGTATCTTTACTACATGTCCATCCCGTTCGTTCTTTGGGTCTTTGTCTTCCAGTACCTGCCTCTGTGGGGCTGGACGATGGCCTTCCAAAAATATAGGCCCGGCGTCGGTTTTTTTGAACAGAAGTGGGTGGGCTTGGAGCATTTCCGGACCTTGTTCCAGGATGACCATTTCTACCAAGTTCTTCGGAATACGCTGGCCATGAGCTTGATGGGCCTGATCGCGGGTTTCGTCGTACCGGTCGTTTTTGCCCTGATGCTCAACGAGGTTCGATTACAAGTGATGAAACGTTTTGTGCAAACCGTATCTTACCTGCCGCATTTTGTTTCGTGGGTGGTTGCTGCAGGCATCGTCACCAAAATGCTCTCGACGGACGGCGGCGTCGTGAACAGCTTGCTCATAAGCCTTCATATCATCGATCAGCCGATCCAGTTTATGGCCCAGGGGCACTGGTTTTGGGGGATCGTAACGGGCGCGGACATTTGGAAGGAAACCGGCTGGAACGCGATAATCTACCTGGCGGCCATCTCCGGCATTGGTCCCGAGTTGTACGAAGCGGCGCGGGTAGACGGCGCAAGCCGGCTGCGGCAAATGTGGCATATTACGCTTCCCGGGATACGGCCGACGATCATCGTGCTCCTGATCATGTCCATCGGCCATTTGCTCGGTACGGGCTTCGAGAAGCAGTTTCTGTTAGGCAATCACCTGGTCATCGATTACTCCGAAGTGCTTGACTTGTATGCGCTTAATTACGGTCTGGCCATGGGACGTTATTCCTTCGGGACGGCAATTAATATTTTCAATTCGGTCATCAGCCTGATCCTGTTGTTTGCGGCTAACGGAATTTTTAAGCGCTTTACCAACGAAAGCATTATGTAAGGAGGAAGACATGGGGACTGTCAATCGTACTGCACCGGTCGGTCGGGCATCAAGCAAACTGAAGTCGAAATCGCCGCAAGACCGGATTTTGGAAGTGGTCGTTTATCTGTCCATGATCGTGGTCACCGTATTGACGATTTATCCGTTCTTAAACGTGCTGGCGATCTCCCTTAACGATTCGGTGGATACCGTCAGAGGAGGGATTACGATTTGGCCAAGGCAATTCACGCTAAAAAATTACGATTTGATCTTTACTTACAGCGGCTTGATCACCGGGTTCAAAATCTCGGTTTTGAGGACGGCCATTGGTACCGTAGCGGGTTTGATCAGCGGTTCCATGCTGGCTTACACGCTTGCGCGCAGCGACTTCCAAGCCAGAAAATTCATTTCCACCTTTCTCGCTGTAACCATGTACGTATCAGGGGGGCTGATTCCGGGGTTTATCCTGATGAAGGATTTGCATTTGATCAATACGTTTGCCGTTTACATTTTGCCGGGCCTCGTAAGCGCGTTTAACGTCTTCGTGATTCGTTCCTTCATCGACGGTCTGCCTTATGCGCTGCAAGAATCGGCCAAACTGGATGGGGCCAACGATTTTACGATCTACTGGCGCGTGATCCTGCCTTTATGCAAACCGGCATTGGCGACCGTGGCGCTTTTCTTGGCGGTAGGGCAATGGAACTCCTGGTTCGATACGTATCTGTTTAACGGGTCCAACGAATCGTTGACAACCCTGCAATACGAGTTGATGAAAATTTTGCAGAGCACGACGACAAGCGCAACCAACTCCCAGGATGCCGCCAACATGGCCCAGCGTATGGCGCAGGTGTCGCCGGAATCGGTCAAAATGGCGATCACCATCATCGTGACGGTACCGATTCTGATCGTCTATCCTTTCTTGCAAAAATATTTCGTGAAAGGCATGACGCTCGGGGCGGTCAAAAGTTAAAAACAGATCCAGGTGTGTCCAGGCTTATCGCCTGTTTCATACGACACTGTCGTTAATCATTACGTTTTTTGGGGGGAAAGCTTCATGAAGTCAGGTAAAAAAGGATGGGCGGCGTCTTTGCTGGCGCTGACTTTGACGGCAACGCTCGCAGCGTGCGGCGGAAACGGCGGCTCGCCGGCTGCCGGGACAGAGGGAGATGCTGGAACGAAGGGTGACGGCCTAAAGCCCATCACGTTCACGTATTTTTCGGAAGACTCCAGCACCAACTGGAATAACATGAAAGACGAAGTCGGCAAGGTGATCACGGAAAAAACCGGGGTTACGCTGGATGCGGAGTTCGCTGTCGGCGATCCGGTACAAAAAATTTCATTGATTGCGGCCACCGGCAACTATCCCGACTTGATCGCAGCCAAAGCGGACGTCGGCAAACTCGTCGACGCGGGCGCCGTCATCGATTTGACGGATTTGATCGACAAGCACGCGCCGAACATCAAAAAAATGCTAGGAGACAAGCTTGTTCGAACGAAGTACAGTTTGGACGACCAAGCGATCTATGCGATCCCGACCTGGTCCGCCGTCGATGAGAAGAAGATTAAAGCCGACGGAGGTTTTGAACTTCAGCATCGCGTCGTCAAGGAAGCGGGATATCCGGAAATTCGCACGGTGAAGGATTTTGAGAAGGTCATTCAGGACTATATTACGAAGCATCCGACCGACGAAAACGGCAACAAAAATATCGGCTTGTCCCTGAATGCGGACGACTGGCATATGTACCAGGTGACCAACTTGGGATTCCAGACGACCGGCGGGCCGGACGACGGCGAATATTACATCGATCAAGAAACGCATCAAGCCACCTACCATTTCCGCCGGCCGGAAGAAAAGGAGTTTTTCCGCTGGTTGAATCATATGAATGCCATTGGACTGCTTGATCCGGAAAGTTTCGTTCAGAAGACCGACCAGTTTAAAGCGAAAGTGGCTTCGGGGCGGGTGCTTGGCCTTGCCGATCCGGAATGGGACTACGGCGACGGACAAAATGCGCTCAAAGCGGCGGGCAAATTCGACCAGACGTACGGTCATTATCCGGTCACGATGAGCAAGGAATACAAGGATACGAACTTCTGGCCCGCCGGCTTTGACGGAGGATACGGCATCTCGATCTCCAGCAAATGCAAGGATCCGGTGCGTGCGATCAAGTTCCTCGACTTTTTGGCATCGGAAGAAGGGCAGATCCTGAACAACTGGGGCATCGAAGGCAAACATTACACGGTTGAAAACGGCAAACGCACGCTTATTCCGGAGGTGCAGGAACGGGCGAACAATGACGGCGCGGCGTTCCAAAAAGAATCCGGTCTGGGGCTGTACTGGAACCTGATGGTCCACTACGGCGACGGCATCAAGGATTCGACCGGCAACTACTTCACCCGTAACTACCCGGAACTGCTGACGGCGAATTACAGCGAGGCGGAAAAAGAGACTTTGAAAGCTTATAACGCGGAGCATTGGAAAGACCTTTTCCCGAAGGAAGAAGAATTCAAACCGAGAGACTATGGAGCGGCATATACGATGTCGCTGCCTAACGACGACCCTGCCGTGATCCTGGGAGCCAAAATGAAGGATATCACCTGGAAACGCATCCCGGAAGCGGTCATGTCCAAGCCCGAAGACTTCGACAAAATCTGGGACGCCTACATGGCGGAACTGGAGAAGGCCGGAGTCAAGGAAATGGAAGAAGCCTATGCCAAGCATATCAAGGACCGGATTGAGCTCTGGTCTACCCGATAATACGTTTTGAAAAAAGGGGCCGTTATCCGTTTTCGCCGGAAAGGGAAGCGGTCCCTTGACGTTACGGGCACCGTGTTCGGTTGGCGGAAGCGATGGGGACGTTTTTGGTTTTCCGTCGACTCGGGGCGGTTCCGACAGGAGGAAACCATGGGAGAAAGCAAACAAATTTTAGGAAACTGGAAGTTTAAGGCTTGCAAGGACGACAAATGGATGGATGCGGTCGTTCCCGGCTGCGTCCACACGGATCTGCTTCGCGCGGGAGCGATCGCCGATCCGTTCTACGGCACGAACGAGCATGATTTGCAATGGATCGACAAAGTCGATTGGGAGTATGAAACCTGTTTTGATATCAATGCCGGCTTGCTGGGTTCATCAAATCTGCAGCTTGTATTCGACGGCCTCGATACATACGCGGATGTCCTTTTTAATGGGATTCACGTGTTATCCGCGAACAATATGTTCAGATCTTGGAAAGCGGATGTCAAGGGGATCGCCAAGGAGAAGGACAACGTTCTGAAGATTCGTTTCCGTTCGCCCGTTAAAGAGGATCTGCCTAAGATCAAAGAGCTAGGATACAATTTGCCGGCTACGAACGATCAATCGGAGCTTGGCGGACTCGGAGAAGACAAAATAAGCGTATTCGCCCGCAAGGCTCCTTATCATTACGGCTGGGATTGGGGACCGCGGTTCGTCACGAGCGGAATTTGGCGCGAAGCGAGGCTGGAAGGCTGGACCGATGCGAAGATCAGCGATATCCATGTGAAGCAGGACAGGGTGACCGTGGAGGAAGCGGCGTTAACCGTCGGCGTTACGATCGAATCGGATCGGGAGGCTAACGGCTTGATCCGTCTGAGCACGGAGGGGCGTTCATGGGAATATGAGGCTGAATTGAAGCGCGGGACGAATCTTGTTCAAATTCCGGTCACGATATCGAAGCCAAGATTGTGGTGGAGCAGAGGTTTAGGCGAAGCTTATTTGCATACCTTCAAGGCGGAGCTGTTATTCGAACATGGGTTGGTCGCCGCCGGTTCGGCGAGAACGGGGCTTCGCGCCGTAAGGCTTGTCCGCGACAAAGATGAAGCGGGAGCAAGCTTTTATTTCGAACTGAACGGCGTGCCGGTGTTCGCCAAAGGGGCCAATCATATTCCCAACGACAGCTTCGTTACGGACGTCACGGAGGAGCGGTACAGGCATGAGATTGCGACCGCGGTAGAATCGAATATGAACATGCTTCGCGTATGGGGCGGCGGGATCTACGAGCAACCGGCATTTTACGAGCTTTGCGACGAGCACGGCATCCTCGTTTGGCAGGATTTCATGTTTGCGTGCAGTATGTATCCGGGGGATCAATCGTTTTTGGACAATGTCCGAGCCGAAGCTGAAGAAAACGTCAAGCGATTGCGCAATCATCCTTGTATCGTGTTATGGTGCGGGAATAACGAGATCGACTCCGCATGGGCCGAATATGACGAACATGGCGGCTGGGGCTGGAAACAGCATTACACCATGGAGCAGCGGAAGAAGATCTGGTCCGATTACGAGGTTCTGTTCCATCAATTGCTTCCGGATGTGGTGCGTGAATACGCGCCGGGAACGGCCTATTGGCCGTCGTCCCCTCTGATCTCGCTGACCGGGGACATTCGCCAGCATGCCCATCCGCTTTCCTCGGAAGGCGATATTCATTACTGGGGCGTGTGGCATGCCGTAGAGCCTTTCGAGAATTATAATACGAAGATTGGCCGTTTCATGAGCGAATACGGATTCCAGTCGTTTCCGGAATACGGGACCGTCATGACGTTTGCTGCGGAGACGGATTTAGCGCTTGATTCGAAGGTTATGCGTGCTCATCAGAAGAACGGGGACGGCAACCGGTTAATTAAGGAGTATATGGACCTTTACATGAGCGAGCCGAAGGATTTTCAGGCCTTCCTTTACATGAGCCAAGTCCTGCAAGCCGAAGCGATGAAAATGGCGATCGAAGCGCACCGCAGGAAAAAGCCGTACTGCATGGGCACGCTCTACTGGCAGATGAACGATTGTTGGCCGGTCGCATCGTGGTCGGGGATGGATTATTTCGGCAAATGGAAGGCGATGCAATACTACGCGAAAAACAGCTTCGCCGACACGATGGTCTCGTTCGACCGTACGGATGGCGGAATGGTGCAGGTGTATGTGGTGCATGACGGTTTGACGGCATTGTCGGGCGATGTAATCGTTACATTATATGATTTTAACGGTAGGATCCTTAAACGGTCGAGCAGGCCTTCAGCAGTCGACAGCAATAGTTCCGCGGTGGTGTTCGCGTTCGACGAGAAAGATTGGTTGGGCGGCCATCATCCCGGAAGCGTGGTACTGAATGCGGAACTTTGGTCGGATGGGCATCGGGTCGATGGCAAGGCATATTATTTTGTAAAGTCAAAAGAGCTGAGATTGAAGGCTTGCACGATTCGGATCGCGGAGGTGGAAGGAAGCGGGGGGACGAAATTCTCCCTCACGACCGACTCGCTGGCTAAGCAGGTATGGTTGACTTCCGAACAGCCGGGCGTCTTTTCCGATAACTTTTTCGACCTTATTCCGGGAGTAACGAGGACGGTTGAATACCGCCGCCGCGAGCCAGGGACAGTGACGAGCAAACCTGCCGTGCCGGGTAGTATTCAGGTGCGCTCGATGGTTGATTTTATCCTGAACAAAAAACCGAAATTGAACAGTAACTAAAACAACCCGGCCTTCTCCCGTTGGTTCATAAATGATAATTTTAAATTATCGTCAATCTATTAAAAGGGATGCCCCTAACGCATAAGCTGCTTGGGGCATCCCTTTTATTTAGAACGCTACGAGCGTTCGGTCGTTTATGGAAGAATGTTGCCTGCCGCGCGGTAAATTTCGTACCATTCTTCGCGGGTCAGCGTAATTTCGCTTGCTTTCACGCAGTCTTTCAGACGTTCGATGTTCATCGTGCCGATGACCGGCTGCATGTTGGCCGGATGGCGCAGCAGCCACGCGATGGCGATCGTGGTATTGCTGACGCCGTATTTGGCGGCGATTTCATCGATTTTTTGGTTCAATTCCGGGAATTTGTCATTGCCGAGGAATACCCCTTCGAAAAATCCGTATTGGAAAGGGGACCACGGCTGGATCGTAATATCGTTCAAACGGCAGAAGTCAAGCACGCTGCCGTCGCGGTTCACGGCGGACGCGTTTTCCATGTTCACGTTGATGCCGCTGGAAATCATCGTCGCATTCGTGATGCTGAGCTGCAGCTGATTGGCGACGATCGGCTGTTTCACCGCTTTTTTCAGCAGTTGGATTTGCATCGGATTTTGGTTGGACACGCCGAAATGGCGCACTTTGCCGGAGCTTTCGAGTTGATCGAACGCTTCCGCCACCTCTTCCGGTTCGACGAGCGCATCCGGACGGTGCAGCAGCAGGACGTCCAAATAGTCGGTTTTCAGTCTTTTCAATATGCCGTCGACCGAATTCAAAATATGCTCTTTGGAAAAATCGAACATCCCTTGGCGGATGCCGCATTTGGATTGCAGAATGATGTTTTCGCGGATGTCGCTGTTCATATGTATCGCGTCCGCAAAAATTTCCTCGCAGGCGCCGCCGCCGTAAATGTCGGCATGGTCGAAGAAATTCGCGCCCAATTCGAGGGATGTTTGCACGAAACGCTCCGCGCCGTTTTTGTCGAGCGAGTTGATGCGCATGCAGCCTACGGCTACGACAGGGACTTCCAGTGTGCTGCTTCCCAGCTTGATCGTTTTCATGAATGCTGTCCTCCCAGACTCATAATAGGATGATGTTTCTGCTCCGCGGCGGTATTGCCCCCGGGAGTTTGCGGTCTTGTGTGCGTTTACGCTTGATGAATAAGCAAAGCAGACAGTCTCCAATTCATTTTTGCACGTACCCGGAAAGGATTCAAGTTTATTTTATCAGCGAAAGCATCACTTCCACGGTATGATCGACAAAAGAACGCTCCGGACGGGCTTTCATCATAACGGTGAGTCCGATCAACGAAACGACAAGCGTTTGCGCCAAAGCTTTGGCATCCACTCCGGTTTGAAGTTCGCCTGAACGCATCCCCTTTTCAAGCATCTCCTGAAAAATCGCCGCCAGATACATTTCATGCTCCCTGGTAAGGATTTCGAACTTGGCGTCATGCGGCGCCAGCTCAACCATCGTATTGATGCAGAAGCAACCCCGGTTGCCTTTCCCCGCATATTCTTCTTCCACCCATCCTTCAAAGAAACGGCGAAACGCTTCTTTCACCGACGGATGATGCTGCAGCTTCGCGCGGATGCCGGCGGCGTGGACTGAAGTATACCTCCGCAAAGCCGCTTCAAAAAGCTCCTTTTTATCCCCGAACGTAGAGTATATGCTTGGCCGCTGGATTCCCATGGCCGAGGTCAAATCGCTTAACGACGTCGCTTCGTACCCCTTTTCCCAAAAAAGCTGCATGGCCGCGTCCAACGCTTTTTCAACATCAAATTCCCGCTGCCGAACCATGATGGCACCTCTTTTCATATCGATCAGTATGATACGATTTTAGCCGATGTCATGCTGCAATGTCAAAAAAAGTTATGCGACGGGCTGAGCCGAAAAGCTGTTTTTTACAGTGAATCAAACTGCCTAACCGATTTCATCCGCGCATTTTTGGTCCTCCTTCTCTTGACAGTTTGCTTTAAGGAAGGTTATCGTTATGCTCATCATAACATATCGATCGGTATAATATACTTTTCGGTACGAAATAAAAGGAGGTATTTGATGAACACGGAGGTTATCGAAAAACAAAAAGAAACCGCAACCGCGCAATCCCGTGAACATGGCGGGGAAGGCGCGGGAGGAAAGGGGGCCGCATTTTCGATCTCGCGCCGGATGGCCCTGCTGTTTGCGGTGGCTTGCGGGTTATCCGTAGCCAACATTTACTACGCGCAGCCGCTGCTGGATGCTTTGGCCCGCGAATTCGGACTCCCGCATTCCTCCGTCGGCATCGTCATTACGGTAACCCAGATTGGTTACGCGCTCGGATTGTTCCTGCTTGTCCCGCTGGGTGATCTGCTGAATCGGCGAAAACTGATCCCGGGCATGATGCTGTTATCCGTGATCGCTTTGATCGTGGCCGGTACGGCAAGCAGCACCGCCGTTTTGTTCGCGGGGTTGGCGGTGGTCGGGCTGCTTGCCGTCGTGACGCAATCGCTGGTCGCGTATGCTTCAAGCTTGGCGGCACCTTCCGAACGCGGACAAATCGTCGGTTGGGTGACGAGCGGCGTCGTCATCGGCATTTTGCTCGCCCGTACCTTCGCCGGGGTGTTAACCGACATTGCCGGTTGGCGCTCCGTTTACCTGTCTTCGGCCGTGCTGCTGTTCTTCGTGGCCTGCATCCTGCTGCGCTCGCTGCCCCGCGAACATCGGGATCAACCCCGGTTAAACTATTTGCAGCTGCTGCAATCGGTGCTCGCCTTGTTCATGCAGGAGAGGATTTTGCGCATTCGCGCGATTTTGGCGCTGCTTATTTTTGCTTCGTTCAGCATATTGTGGACTTCGCTTGTCCTGCCGCTTAGCCGTCCGCCGCTTTCCCTTTCCCACTCGGCGATCGGTTCGTTCGGTCTCGCGGGGGCCGCAGGGGCGCTTGCGGCGGCAAGGGCGGGCCGCTGGGCCGACCTCGGGTTTGGCCAAAAAACGACCGGCATCGCGCTTGCCCTTTTGCTGTTATCATGGCTGCCGATCGGTTTGCTCCATCATTCCCTGCTTTTGTTGGTGTTTGGCATCCTTCTCCTGGACATGGCCGTTCAGGCGGTGCACGTCACGAATCAAAGCTTGATTTTTAACGTGCGCCCCGAAGCAAGAAGCCGGCTGACCGCCGGATATATGATTTTTTATTCGATCGGCAGCGCCGCCGGATCGATTGCATCCACGACCGTATACTCCTATTTTGGATGGACCGGGGTTTGCACGTTGGGTGCGTCCGTAAGCGCGCTGGCTCTGTTGTTTTGGGCTTGCACCCGTCGGGGCTGAGCGCGGATGCAGTCCCCGCCATGAAATGGTTCATTTGGACCGGCGGGGATTTTTTCATTAAAGAAAAATGAACATCGAACCACTGATTTAAATTGAGATATTTAGAAAAACGTGGTTTATTGGTAGAATAAATTCAACCTATGATGACATAGAGTGATATGCAAATCGAAAGATTTTAGGAGGCGGTTGGCGTGCAAGCCCAGGGAATCATTCCGATATTTCGCATGTTCGACGAAAGGAAAGCAAAAGAATTTTATATCGATTACCTCGGTTTCAAGCTGGATTGGGAGCATCGTTTCGAACCGGATCTGCCGTTATACGCGCAAATTTCCCTGCATGACGTCACGATCCATCTCAGCGAACATTACGGGGATTGCAGCCCGGGAGCCGCCATCCGCGTCGAAATGAAAGGCGTCGAAGAGTTCCACCGGCAGCTGATCGGCAAGCAGTATAACTATTCCAGACCCGGATTGGAGATGACGCCGTGGCACACCAAGGAATGCTGCGTGATCGATCCGTTCGGCAATAAAATCGCGTTTTACGAGAACGCGGAATAGGATTGCAGCGCAAGTTGTAAATGTCTGTACGCTGCCCAATGAATATGGAAAGGAACATGCCGATGAAAACGGAAGCCGTTATTTTCGACCTCGACAACACGTTGATTAACCGGAAGCTTGCCTTTCGCGCTTATTCGGAGCATTTTATCGATCGATTCGTAACCGCCCGGGATGCCCGGCAAAAAGAAGAATTCATCGAATTCATGCGGGTGTCGGATCGGGACGGATACCGCGACAAACGGGAAATGGTTCAGGAATGCCTGGCCGCTTTGCCGATGAAAAATCCGGACATGACTGTCGAGGAACTGCTCAACCACTGGTTCGCCGAATTTTATGGCTATACCGTTCTGATGGACGGAACTTTGGACGTTTTGGACCGCCTGAAACAGAAGCATATCAAACTCGGCCTGATTACGAACGGTTCGCCGCATGCCCAAAATTCCAAAATCGATAAGGCGCAAATCAGGGATTATTTTGACACGGTCATCGTATCGGGCGAAGCGGGGTTCCATAAACCGGATAAACGCATATTTGAGCTGGCCTTAAGCCGACTGGAAGCCAAACCGGAGAATAGCTGGTATGTCGGCGACCATCCTCGGAACGATATTTTCGGCGCAGCAAGCGCCGGATTAAACGCCGTTTGGCTGCAGGGCTTTATGGAATGGCATAGCGATCTGGATGAACCTAAGCATCGAATCGGCAGCTTGGATGAAATCATCGCATTGATCGACAATACATAGAAAGGTGATGAGCATGCAACAACCATCCCTAAGCCCCGGCAATCCATTATTGGAGACGGAACGGCTCGTTTTAAGGAAATTGACGGCAAACGATGTCGGCGACGTGTTCAAATACTGCTCCGACGAGGAAATTTCGAAATATACCACCTGGCATTCGCATCCAACGATCGAGGATTCCAGACAGTTCGTTGATCATGTCCTCGGTTTGTACGAACAAAACAATCTAGCGCCATGGGGAATCGAACACAAGGAAACCGGTGCCGTTATCGGCACGGTCGGTTTTGTCTATTGGCATCCCAAACAGGCAAGGGCCGAATTGGCTTATGCGCTTTCCAGAGCATATTGGAATAAGGGACTGATGAGCGAAGCTGCGCGAAAAGTGGTCCGGTTCGGATTCGAAGCGATGCAATTGGTGCGGATTGAAGCCCGCTGCCACCTGCTTAACGTGGGCTCCAGCCGGGTCATGGAAAAATGCGGGATGCAATTCGAAGGCGTTTTGCGAAAACATATATTTGTCAAAGGCAAATTCCAGGATTTGAAGCTGTATGCCGTTATTCATGAAGAGAACGCCACAGCTCACGAAGGGGGATGGAAATGAAAAAGAAAACCGTATTCGCGCTTTTGCTGATTTTTGCCGCGATTTCGCTTCTAACAGGATGCGTTCCCGGAGACGGTACGAACACGCCTCAGCATGCCGCAGGTTTTTTCTGGGGCATATGGCATGGCTGGATCGCACCTATTTCATTAATTATAGGATTGTTTAAACCCCACATCAGGGTGTATGAAATGTATAATTCCGGTTGGTGGTATGATGTGGGTTTCTATATTGCGGTGATTAGCGGATTCGGAAGCATTTCCATTTTCCGGAGAAAAAAATCAAACAGGGATTAAGCCGCAAAGCCTTATAACGATGGAAACGCGGATGCACATTGGATGAACGACAAGCAAGCTGAGCAGAAAGGCAAAATTCCGTTAAGAATGGAGCGCAATCCATTGGTCTTTTTCAACATTTTTTGGATGATCATTTTCGCTGCGGTTATCCTTTCGGTGATCGGCCTTATTTTCCGGAAAAGTGTTTTGCTTTACCTATCCGCGGTGCTGCTGCTTCCATTAGCGTTATATTTGTCGGCAACGCCGCGGTTTCTGTTCTGGGGACTCGTTTTTCCGCTTTTATTCGCAGGTTCGGCCATTCTGATCCAAAGGAAGCGAAGATGGCTTGCGGTTATGCTGTCGGTACCTGTGTACCTGCTTGTGGCCTGGTTGATGTACGCCGTATGGAACCAGTAAAAGTAGTGCTTCCAAGCGATGACTAAGACTGGAGGAAATGTTATGCCCTATGATGCGAAAATCACGTCCGCGGAGCTGGATCGGCTGCTTCCTTTTTTGAATGTTCTTCAAGATCCGAACCAGCCGTTGTCTGCTGCGTCCTGCGGTTACCGCTTTGAAACGGAGGTTGTCCGGAATTTTGTGCAAGAGCTGTCCGACACGGGTTTCATGATGGTATTCGATTGGAGTTCGTGGGTCGCGGAGCATGAAATCTATCGAGATATCGACCGGGACATCGAAGACCATTTGATGCAGGCGGATTTGGAGACGCTAAGAAAACTTGTCACAAGTTACGTGCGCGGGGACCGGTTTACGGAAGGGGTATGGATCCGGGTTCTCGAAAACGGTAAAATGACGCAAATTCTAAAAAGGCTGAAAATGCTTCGGGAAGAGATGCAGGAGTAAGCTTCTGGCCCCCAATCCGGCGGCCGAGCTGTTGGAACTTCATGCCGAACATCATCAATATTTTAGCCGGTATGCGAACAAAGCCAATCCGCTCTACGCTCCTAACGCATGGGTGCCGCATTGCACGATCGCTAGCAGGCTTGATGAACGGAAACTGCCGGAAGCTTTGCAATATTGCACGGGCAGCATCCAAACATCATTTCGCTCCGAGATTCGGGAAGCGTCCCTGATCAAACTGAAATACCAAAATAACCGCTGCACGGATTGCTCCGCCATGTTGACGAAGCCGTTGATATGATTCTTAATGCAGAAAGAAGACAAACAAGATTTTACGAAAACAAAAGACAGAAAGCAGGATGGTTATGACCGAAATCAAACACATTGCCGAATCGGATCTTCCGGCGCTTGCCCGGCTGTACGAAGAGCTCATGGGAATCCCGACGAACGGGGACAGGATGCTTCAGGTTTTCCGAAAGGCCGAAAGCAGCGGAAACTATCATATTTTGGGCGCGTTCCATGAAGGGGAGCTCGCCGGATCGTTGATGGGGATTATATGCCTTGATTTTGTCGGAAGCTGCAAACCGTTTATGGTCATCGAAAACGTCATCGTTTCAAGCCGCATTCGCAGGCAAGGCATCGGAAAGAAGCTGATGGAAGCCATCGAGCAAATCGCGAGGGAGCATAATTGCGGCTATATCATTTTCGTGTCCGGAGAACAGCGCAAGGAAGCGCACCAATTCTACGAGAAGCTCGGTTACCGCGACGAACAGGTCGAAGGATTCAGGAAGCTGCTGTAGAACACGTACCGGAGCCGGCATCCGGGAAGGAACAAGCCCCTCATAATTTAGATCGGGATTTTGCCAAATTCGATTCCGCCGCTCCCGGGTACATTATGAGGGGAACGAAACCGCTTCGCTCTATATATTGCCGATTGAAAGTCGCTCCTTGGATTTTTGCAAAATCCTCAGATATATCGACCATTCGTTTCCCATATACATAGCTGTGGAGAAATGAATTTTACGCCCATTCAAGGTTCAAGGAGGGGAGACATGAGCGGTTCAGCCGTCGGAAAAAGCGTTCCGAGAAAGGAATCCTGGCAAAAAGCGACCGGAACGGCCCGCTATGTGGACGATATCGCAAAACCGGGGATGTTGCATGCCAAACTCGCGGTCAGTCCCCATGCCCATGCCAAAATCATATCGATCGATTCCTCGCAGGCCTTAAGCATTCCCGGCGTACGGGCGGTAGTGACAGGGCAACATTTTCCGGTGTTGACCGGGTCTCCGCTGGAAGACCGGCCGCCGATCGCCATCGATAAAGTCAGATATTACGGCGAGCCGGTGGCTTTGGTCGTCGCCGATTCGGAATATATTGCCCAAATGGCCGCTTTACGGATTAAAGCCGAATATGAACCTCTGCCCATCGTACATTCCCCGAGCCAAGCTTACCAAAAAGATGCCCCGCTTATCCACGAACGTCTCGCAACTTACCATGGAGATGAAGAGGTTTATCCCGAACCTGGAACGAACGTCGCCAACCGAACCCGAATCCGCAAAGGCAATATGGTTGAAGGCTGGAAGCAATGCGCCCACACCGTCGAGGTTTATGTCCGTTTGCCGCAGTCCGACCATGCCGCCATGGAAACGAGGTGCAGCATCGCCGAAATCCGGCCGGACGGCAACGTCATCATTCATTCCGCTTCGCAATCTCCCTACATCATCCGAAAGCAGATCAGCCATTATTTTCACGTCCCCCTTCAAAAAGTTCAGGTCCATACCCCGTTGGTCGGGGGCGCATACGGCGGAAAAGCTGCCGTTCAATTGGAGTTTCTCGCCTTTTTGGCGTCCAGAGCCGTGGGAGGAAGACCCGTAAAACTTGTGAATGCCAGGGAAACGGATATGGTTTCGTCTCCGGTTCATATAGGCCTCGAATCCAGAGTTCGGCTGGGCTGTACCCGGGACGGCAAAATCGCCGCCGCCGAAATTTTGCATTTGTTCGACGGTGGCGCCTATTCGGACCGGGGAGTGATCATGAGCCGGGCCGGAGCCACCGATTGCTCGGGCCCGTACCGCATCGACAACCTTCATTGCGACTCGTTATGCATGTACACCAATCATCCTTATTCAACATCGTTTCGGGGATTCGGGCACTTGGAGCTGACCTTCGCGATGGAAAGGGCCATGGATGCCTTGGCCGAAAAAGCGCAAATGGACCCGCTCGAGTTTCGTTTCCATAACGCGATCGGGCCGGGCGATACGACGCCGACGCAGGTGTTGTTAAATCGAAGCAATGTGGGCGATTTGCCCAAATGCATTGCCAAGCTGCACGACATCATCCCGTGGGATCAGAGGAGCCGCGTGAAATCGAGCAGCCATCTCGTGAAGGCGACAGGGGTGTCCTGTTTCTGGAAAAATTCGAATACGCCGGCAGACGCGGGGGCGGGAGCCGTCGTCATTTTTAATGCGGATGGCAGCGTAAACGTGCTGTGCGGGGCCGTAGAGATCGGTCAAGGCACCCGCACGGCGCTCACGCAAATGTTGGCCGAACGGCTAAAAATAGATGGGCGCAGGATTCATATCGCAACCGATGTCCGTACCGAATCCGATCCCGAGCTGTGGAAAACCGTCGCAAGCCGAAGCACCTTTCTGGTCGGGAACGCGCTCATGACGGCGGCCGACGATGCGATTGCCCAGCTGAAACGCACGGCTTCCTTTGTTTTGAAATGCCCGGCGGACAGCTTGGAAGCGGGCGGGGGAAGGGTCTACTGCAAGGATAACCCGGCCGACGGGATCGGCATCGATGCGATTGCCCACGGCTACAAACTTCCGGACGGACGGATCGTCGGCAGCCAGGTCATCGGCCGCGGAAGCTACACGATGCGCGGAATTACGGAGCTCGATCCGGAGACGGGAAGGGGGAATCCCGGGCCGGAATGGACCGTCGGCGCCCAGGCGGTCGAAGTGGAATTCGACACGAGGGACTTTACCTACCGGATCGTCAAAGCGGCTACGGTCATCGATGCCGGCAAGGTGATCAATCCGGTGTTCGCGCGCGGTCAACTTACGGGGGGCATGAGCATGGGCCTTAGTTTGGCCAGCAGGGAAACATTTCTGTTCAACGATCGCGGCGTTGTATTAGATACGCAGTTTCGAACCTATAAACTGATTCGGTACGGGGAGCAGCCGTCGTATTTCGTTGATTTCGTCGAAACGCCGCATCTGGAAGCTCCTTACGGACTGCGCGGAATCGGCGAGCATGGCGTGATCGGCATGCCTGCCGCCTTGGCGAGCGCCTTGTCGGCCGCTGCCGGCGTCGAACTAAACCGGCTGCCCTTAACGCCGGAGAGAATCTGGAGGGCGGTCCATGATTCCGTTTGATTTCGATTATTACCGGCCGGCTTCCGCCACGGAGGCGGCGGAGTTATACATGAAGCTGCATTCGCAAGGGAAAAAACCGATGTATTATTCGGGCGGGACGGAAATCATTACGATGGCCCGAAGAAATTCCATTCAACCTCAAGCGGTGGTGGACATCAAGTCCATTCCGGAATGCGGCATACTCGAATTCGATAAGGACCGATTGGTTATCGGTTCCTGCATCACGTTATCGGCATTGTCCGCGGCAAATCCGTTTCCGCTGCTCAGCGCGGCGTCGCAAGGCGTCGCCGATCAAACATCGCGAAACAAAATCACGCTCGGAGGAAACATCTGCGGAAAAATCCATTACCGTGAGGCCGTGCTTCCCTTGTTGCTGGCAGACAGCCGCATGGTCATCGGAGGACCGGAGGGGAAGCGGGAGGTTTCAATCCATGAAGTGTTCGCGGAACGGATCAGATTAAAGCCCGGAGAGTTCCTTATGCAGATCATTACAGATCGCAAATACGTATCCTTGCCGTATTATCATGTCAAAAAACGTCTGATCGGGAACGTCGCTTACCCTCTCGTCACATTGGCTGCCCTAAAGAAAGACGGTCTAATTCGTACTGCGTACAGCGGCGTTTGCGCTTTCCCTTTTCGATCTTCCGCAATCGAGCAGGTGTTGAACGATCCGTTGCTGCGTCCCGAGGAAAAGGCGAACCGGGCCATCCAAAAGCTGCCGGCTCCACTTCTGTCGAATGCGGAAGGATCCGCTGCGTACCGGCAGTTCGTGCTGAAACAAACGATCGAAGAAGCCTTGGGTTCTTTGGAAGGAGGGTGAGCATGCAAATGAACGTTCCGAAACTTTATCCGATCGAGCTGCAGGTTAACGGCGAACAGAGGACGGTAAGGGTCCGGGCGGCGGAAACCTTACTGAATGCCCTTCGGGATCACCTCGGATTAACCGGCTGCAAACCCGGCTGCGAGAATGGGGATTGCGGGGCCTGCACGATCATCATGGGGGGCCTGCCGTTCAAATCCTGCATTATGCTTGCGGTGGAAGCGGAGGGACAACAGATCACCACCATCGAAGGCTTGTCCGGTTCCCCTGTGCAGCAAGCGTTTGTTCATAAGCAAGCGTTCCAATGCGGTTATTGCACTCCCGGATTTATCATGAACGGCCAGGGACTGTTGGATGCCCATCCGGAAGCGGATGAAGAAACCATCCGGCTATGGCTTGAATCGAATATTTGCAGATGCACCTCATATGAAGAAATCCATGAAGCGGTCAGAGCTGCTTTTACCTCCGAAAACGCGGAGAAACCGCCAACCGGCATGGGGAAGGAGGATGGGTTTGGAGGAGATTCATCGCATTCTGGAATCCGTTGAAAGAAGCGGCCTGCGAAGCGTATTGGCCACCGTTGTCCATGTGGAAGGAAGCGCCTACCGAAAAGAAGGGGCGTCCATGCTGTTTTTCGAAGACGGAACGCAAACCGGAATGCTGAGCGCGGGCTGTATCGAAGCCGATCTGGCGGCGCGCGTGCCGGAAATGTTGGAGACGGGGGAATCCCGCGTCTATACATTCGACATGCAGTCTTTCGATCCCTTTTCCTGGGGCGAAACATCGGGATGCGGCGGAATCGTTCACGTAGCGATGGAACCCGTCAACGATGTTTTCGCCGGTCATCTGCGCACGGTGAAGGGATATTTGGATCAGGCTTGCGAGGTTGTCCACATCAAAACATTCAACCCGGACCGTTCGGTTTCCGGGTATGGCTTTTTTGCCGCCGATCGGCAGCTGTTTGGTGAATGGAAGGGCACTTTTCCCGAGGAGCTGTTCAGCATGGCGAGTTCCGGCAGCATCGGGAAGAGCGGAATGAAGGCGTTATCCACTCTGAATGAGGAAATATTCGTCCATATCTATTCGCCCAAACCGAGATTGATCATTTTCGGAGCCGGGCGGGATGCCAGACCGCTCGCATCGTTTGCGGCAGCCGCCGGGTTTTCCGTGACCGTTGCCGATTGGAGGCCGGCTTTCTGCGACCGAAGTTTTTTCCCGGATGCGGAAGAGCTTCTGGTTGGATTTCCGGAGGAAACGGCAGACATGCTTCGCATCACATCCAATGATTATGTCGTGGTGATGACCCATCATTTTGGAAGGGACATGGAGCTGATCCGCATCCTTTCCCGGCTTCGGCTTGGGTATCTCGGCATTTTGGGTCCGAAGCGCAGAACGGAACTTTTGTTTGACGGCGTCCCGATCCCTCCGTACGTGCGCTCTCCCGTAGGCATCCCGATCGGGGCGGAAGGCCCGGAGGAAATTGCCGTAAGCGTGCTTGCGGAAGTCATTCAGGTTCATAACGCCAAAAGAAAGCGTCGCGGCGGCTTATGAGGCAAAACCGTATAATCGGTGTATATTTGGCAGCAGGTCGCAGCGAGCGAATGGGTTCCGATAAGCTTCGTTTGCCGCTGGGGCCTGTGTGTCTTGGAAATTACGGGCTGGCTGCGGCACTTGCTTCCGGTTTGAACCATGTATGGGTCGTTTCCGGCGATACGCAGGCCGATTGGATCGATCGCTCTTTCTACGAGGACCGGAACCGCCGCAGATGGTCTTTGATCAGCTGCCCGGATGCCCGTCTAGGGCAATCCAACTCTTTGCGATGCGGCATACGTGCCGCCGCGTCGGCGGGAGCGGAAGCGGCGATGGTTCTTCTGGCCGACCAGCCTTTCATCACGGCGGGGATGATCGACGAACTGCTGGATCGTTATCAACGCCAGCGTCACGACGGCATTCTTTACGCAGCCGCAGGGCTCCATGGGCTGGCAAGACCGCCGGTCATTTTTAACCATCGCATGTTTCCGGATCTGCTTGCGCTGCAAGGAGACGTCGGAGCCAGGCGCCTGATCCGCGAGGATCGGCCGGGAATTTGCGTCGAATTCGACGACCCCGACTTGTTTTTGGACGTCGATACCGGAACGGATTACGCGTCTTTATTGAAAAAAACGTTTTTTTGGAAATCTTGAACGACTTGTTCCGCGTTCATGTACAAAGCAAGCGGATACTGATCGTTCGCCAAATGAGAAGGCGCTTTGACGGCCAAAGAGGCCGCAGTCGGTTCGAACGTCGTTTGCTTGGGATCGTTTAGCATAGTATTCCAACTTTTGACGAGCGAGCCTAACGTATTCAGGTGATCCGCCCAAATCCGCCGGTCTTCTTCCGTAAAATGGCCGCTTTCGGCCCATTTTTTGAAAATGCGGACCATGTCCGACAGATTGGCAAAACTTGATCGGAGCTGGGCCATTTGCCGGGTCAATTCGTCCATGGCGGTGCGTTTTTTGGAGGCAAGCGGGTTGTAACGCAAGCTTTGGTTCGCCTTGTCCGTTTCGACGGTCGCTTGATGCAGTTCCTGAAACATGGTTTGCAGTTCGTCTTCGACTATTTTTACTTGGCTTGCCGGGCAGCCATGTCGTACCCATTCGGCCGTTTGATAAAAATGCCGGGTTAAACGATCCGCAAAACGCGCCATTTTTCGTTGGGCCGTTTGGATGGAATCGGGAGGAAACAACAGCACGTGAATAAGAACCGCAACGACGGCACCTACTACGGTATCGCGCACGCGGTCTAGCGGATAGCTCGGCATTTTGCTTTGAAAATACAATACCAGCAAAATGCTGAGAGCAACCTGAACCGCCAGGGCATGATCCAAGTTCAGCCTCTTGACGATGACGGCGCCAAGCAGCACTAGAAGCCCGATGCTCCATCCGCTTACGCCGATATAAGGCGCTATGCATGCGGTCGCCGCAACCCCGACAATCGTTCCGATGATACGCTGCCAGGCAAAAAGCAGGGATTGGCTGACCGTAATTTGAAAACATAAGATGGCCGTCAGCGGGGCCAAGTAAGGATGGTTGGACCCGGCCCATTTGGCGGCTTCCCATGACAGCGCTGCAGCTAACGGCATTTTCCATACCGTGCCATTATTTTTGATGAAATCTGTTAATTTACTATTCACTGGGTCGGACTCCGTTTTATAATTGTTTACGTTATTGTTGCCGCAGATGGAAGCTGTTCATTCGCCGGCATCGTTATTTTGAAGAAATTTTTTCAAGCTGGAGGGTGGAAGGGATGGAAGGTATGCTTGAAACGCGATTGCCAGGGGATCGGATCCTGCTTCGCCCCGTGCGGGAAAACGAATTGGATGCATATTTCGGCCTTTTGGAGGAGCCGGAGGCGATGAGGCTGACCGGAACACAGGAACGGTTCACCAAAGAAAACGCCGCGGCATGGCTGCAAAAGATCAGCCGCGTTCATGAGGATCGCGTCGATTTGATGATCGCCTTAAACGAAACGGATGAATTGATCGGCGAGGTCGTTCTGAACGAAATCGATCGGGCAAATCGCTGCGCCAACATTCGCATTATGATTTCCGCGCGGCACAACGATCAAGGGTACGGTTCGGAAGCGATGCGTTTGATGCTAAGGCACGGTTTCGAGGATTTGAAGCTGCACCGGATCGAGCTCGGAGTTTATGCGTTTAACCCCAGAGCCGTCCACGTGTATGAGAAGCTTGGTTTTTGCCGGGAAGGCGTGAAGCGGGACGCGCTGTTTCTTGAAGGCCGGTTTCATGACATGATTTTGATGGCGCTTTTGGAAGAAGAGTTTCGGGCGCGTTCCTAACGGCGAGAGGCGAGGTGAGAAGATTGATCACGGTAGAGACGGAGCTCATGATCGATGCGCCCCCGGAGGTTTGTTTTGACATGGCACGGAACATTACCGTACATACGCAAACGGTGTGGCCGCATACCCGCGAGAGAGCGGTTCACGGCAGGACGACAGGCATGATTGGCGCCGGGGAAACGGTAACGTTCCAAGCAACCCATTTTCTGGTCAGGCAAAAATTGACCTCGCGAATTGCGGCGTACGAGAGACCTCATGTTTTTGTGGATGAAATGGTCAAAGGCGCTTTCAAATCAATGCGGCATGAGCATTGGTTCGAGATGGCGGAAGGGAAGACGCTCATGAGAGACCGGCTCGTTTTTGCGGCACCTTTCGGCATCGCCGGCTGGGCGGCGGAACGGCTTGTTTTAAAAAGATATATGACAAGGTTTCTGGAATACCGCAATGCGCGGCTTAAGGCCATGATCGAAGATTCGAATATCGAATGAAAGACGGTGGCGATATGAAAGGAATCGAGAAAGTGCATCGGTTAATCGAAGGCTGGGTGGCGGAGAAAAAAATACCCGGCGCGGTCATTGACATTCAGGTCAAAGACAAGCTACAATGGCAAGCCGCTTACGGAACTGCCTCGCGGGATACGATTTTTGACGTCGCTTCGCTAACGAAAGTCGTGGCGACGCTGCCGGCGATCATGACGTTGGTTCAGTCGGAGCGGGTTTCGCTTCAGGACCCGATCCAAACCTATATCCCGGAGTTTCGCCATCCGGACGTGACCATCGAGCACTGTTTAAAACACGTTTCCGGTTTGCCTTCCGGCGTTCCGGATTTCAAAGAACGTTTCAAAACGTTGGACATTCGGCGAATTTTTGAGCTGGAGCTTGAATCCCGCCCCGGCGAGCGCGTGAATTACAGCGATATCGGCCTCATTTTGATCGGCTGGATCGTTTCCCGGTTGACGCAGCAGCCGCTGGATGAATGGGCCAGGGAGCATGTTTTTGAGCCGCTTGGCATGAAAGACAGTTATTTTAACCCGCCGCAAACCTTAAAGGGACGAATCGCCCCAACCGAGTGGGACGGTCAACAATACATCCACGGGGAAGTCCATGACGAAACATGCTATCGCCTCGGAGGCGTCGCAGGCAGCGCGGGTTTGTTTTCGACGGCGGAGGATTTGGCCCGGTATGCGAAAATATGGCTTTACCCCGAACGTTATTCGCTGCTGTCCAGGGAGACGGTGGATGCGTGTTTGAAGTCTGTTTTTCAGGGACGCGGGCTGGGATGGCAGGTACAGGGAGCCTCGGATGAAGGGCTGTCATGCGGCCCGAATTGGCCGGAAGGCAGCTTTGGGCATACCGGCTTTACGGGAACCAGCATGTGGGTGGATCCGGTGGACGAGATGACCGTCGTATTTTTGACGAACGCGGTGCACTTGGGAAGGGAACATAACGAGTTGAGGCATTTACGGCCGATTTTGCATGAGGCGGCGTTGTCGATTGTAAGATAACGAAAAGCTGGCCAGGGCAACCGACAGGAGCTGAAAAGAGTGGAAAAGGAACTCAAGGCGCTGATGAACGATCAACTGCTCATGGAAGGGGCGGCGTTTTTCGGCGCATCTTTCGCAGGATGTAAACGATGTCGGCGGATTTCATAATTTTATATATGAATATGAGCGAAGCGGAACTTCATATATTCTCAGGTTCACGCACAGCTCCCATCGGGAGATTCATCAAGTTCAGGCCGAATTGGACAGGATTGATGATCTTTCCCGCAGCGGCGTCTCTGTAAGCAAACCGATCGTTTCCGTGCATGGCCGCATGCTTGAGGTGCTCCAACTGGAGGATTCCTGTTTAATTGTTTCTTCTTTCGAAAAAGCGCCGGGAAAAAAGATATTTTATCCCGAGTGCATGAACAACGATCTTCTCTCTGAAGCATGCGGCGAATTGACGGGACGGATCCATGTTTTATCCCAAACGTATGAACCGGCAGACAAGCTTGCGAGACGGCATCATTGGAATGAAAACTACTATATCAAGCATGCGCGAAAATACATACCGGCGAACCAACACAAAGTTTGGGCAAGCATTGAAAAATTAATGAAAGAAATGCAAGATTTGAGGCAGGGAGAGCATTATGGCCTGATTCACGGCGACATCAACGTCGGGAACTTTTTCGTGGATGACGGCAGGATTACGCTGTTCGATTTTGATGAGTGCCAATACAGCTGGTTTGTAGAGGACATCGCAATTCAACTGTTTTATATGGTCTACGTAGTGCTGGACGATTCTATCCCTGAACGTCATGAACAGGCACGAAGATTTATGAGGTTCTTTTTGCAAGGTTATGAAAAGCACCGTTTGCTGGATTCCGCATCGCTAATGCAAATGGAACGGTTTCTACGGCTGCGCGAGTTTATCGTATACGTCGGCATGCACCGCAGCTTCGACATGACGAAATTGGATGACTGGACGACCGCATATTTGCGT
Organism: Paenibacillus sp. USDA918EY; assembly: GCF_009870825.1. Classification (GTDB taxonomy): domain Bacteria; phylum Bacillota; class Bacilli; order Paenibacillales; family Paenibacillaceae; genus Paenibacillus_AQ; species Paenibacillus_AQ albilobatus. The sequence continues at coordinate 298,662 of NZ_WTWY01000001.1, forward strand.
GAAAGCCGAAGACGTCTGGAGGAAAGTATCCCGATCGTTAGCGACCTTTTTTGACGCTTTCTCATTTATATTTTCAATCGAAAAGAGGCGGTATCCATATTCAAAGCGGTCAATCTCATCGTACGGTTTGTGTTAGAGCTTATCCTCCTTTTTTCTTTAGGTTATTGGGGTTTCCATTTGGATGTGAACTTGTTTCTGCGGTTTGCGGCCGGTCTCGGCCTGCCGGTTGCGGCGGCCTTCCTTTGGGGATTGTTCGTTTCACCTAAGGCCTCGGTTCGGGTTCCTCTGTTTGCGGTGCTTATCATTGAAGCGGTTTTGTTTGCGGCAGCGGTATTTTGTCTCATCCAATCGGGTTTTACCGTATTTGCGGTCATTTTTGCCGCATTTGCGGTCATCAACCGTTTTATTATTTTGAAATGGGATATGCAGGGGGTTTGAATCTAAAATGCTGAAAGAAAACGCGGCCTGACTAGGCTGCGTTTTCTATTTGGGGGTATCTTCAATGATATAAATAGCTTACGATCATTTTCGCAAGTTCGTTTTTGATGAGATTGTCGTCGACTTTTTGCTGTGAGAACACGAGCATGTCGACAACGCTATTTATGGCTTCGAACATAACGATGGAAGCCGCCTCGGCATGATCCACCTTTAATTCCTCGGAGTTCATCAGAAGGTACTCCAGCGTTTTACGGCGACCCAGGTCGAACTGCTCGTCCATAATTAACTGGACTTCCGGATCGGAATGATACATTACCTGCAGCTCTTTGTGAAACCCGGTAAAGACTTGATGGGAGTAAATCAGGCTGTCGATCACTTCCCGAATCATTTCGTGCTTGTCCATGGTACTGAAATTGATTCCGGCAAGGTAGGTTTCGATCCGTTCCAGGAGCGTGCTGAAGTAGATGGAGAGTGAATCCAGGAATACTGCGCGTTTATCCTTGTAATACGAATAAAAGCTCCCGGTGGATACGCCTGCCGCGGCGGCAATTTCTTTGGTGTTGGTTCCATGGTAGCCTTTTTCGGAAAAGAGCTTCATGGCCGCTTGCAAAATGGCTTCCTTCGTTTTGATGCCCCGCTCCTGCCGGGGTATTCGGATTTTGGTCGTCTCATTTTCGGTCCCGGTCAATTCATTTTGCCCCCTTCGTAATAACGATTGTAGAGGAGAACAAATGGGCTGTCAACGAAAGTTGAACTTTGTTTCACGTTTCGTGTTGACAAATGTGAACTAGAGTTCATATACTCAAAACATGAACTTAAGTTCACATTTTGTTGAGGAGCGTGAAAGATGAACGGACGAGTAAAAGGAATGATGGTCTTTACGGCCATTTTGCTGGGTTATTTTATGGCATTGCTGGATACGACCATCGTGAACATCGCCCTTCCGGAAATGATGCGGCATTTTGCCGGCACGGTTTCGGAAATCTCTTGGATCATGAATGGATACAATCTGGCATTTGCGGCGTTGATTCTTACGGCATCGCGGCTTGCCGATCAATTTGGGAGGAAGAGAGTTTTTTTATTGGGAGTTGCATTGTTTACGTTGTCCTCCCTGTTTGCCGGATTATCAACATCGCTTGGCATGCTGATCTTGTTCAGAACCATTCAAGGATTGGCAGGCGCGATTATTGTACCGGTCACCATTCCGTTAACCACGACGTCCTTCCCGAAGGAAAAGCACGGCATCCTCATCGGTTTATGGGGAGCGATCGCCGGGCTTGCCGCTGCCAGCGGGCCTTCGCTCGGGGGAGTGATTACGGAGAAACTGAATTGGCAGTGGATTTTTTATGTGAATGTTCCGCTCGGGGTGCTCAGCATGGTGTTGATCCTGCTGTTCATTCAAGAATCACGGGATGAATCCGCAGGAAAATCGGTGGATTACGGCGGCATGTTGTCGATTACCTCAGGGATGATTTTGATTACCTATGCATTTATCAAGGCCAATGATTTAGGTTGGAATTCTGGTGAATTTTTCGCCCTGATCGGCGCGGGATTGTTAGGTATCGCGTTATTCTTTTTTATGCAGCAGCGAGGGAAAGAGCCGATGCTCCCCTTGGCGCTCCTGAAGATCAAAGCGTTTAACGGAACTTCGCTGGCGTTGTTTATCGTTGGAGCGGCATTATCCAATCTGGCATTACTGACTTCTTTTTTCTTAACCCGGGTCATGGGGATGACGGAGCTTAGGGCAGGGCTGGTGTTATCCACCGTAGCTGCAGGGTCCATCGTCAGTTCGGCGGTTTCGGGGGGATTGTCCAATAAATACGGCAGCCGCTGGTTTGGAGCGGTTGGGGCCGTGACGATAAGCGGTTCCCTTTATTCCATGAGTTTTCTGCATGCGGATTCCCCGCTTGCCGATATCATCCTACGCTTATTCATAGCCGGGATCGGCGTCGGTATGACGATGGCGCCTGTCATGTCGGCCGGTATACGCCATGTGCCTGAGGAGAAGGTCGGCATTGCGTCGGGAATCATCAATATGGCGAAGTCGATCGGCAGCGTATTGGGAGTGGCCATTATCGTGACCTTGCTGCAGCAAAATCTCAGCGGGGAAATGCAGACCGCCCAGACCCGTGTTCTGGAGCAGGTGAAGGGTGATGCGCTGCTGATGCCATTTGTCAAAGAGGTTCTTGTAGGCGTGATCAACGAACAAGGGAGCCAAATGAGAAATGGATCCGGTAGCGGGATTCAAGAGGAAATGCTGGCCGCTAAGATCATAAAAGATTTGGAGACGGCTGCAGCCACACTGGGGCCGGAGCAGCAAAAGGCATTTGTCTCTGAGCGCGAAAGTCAAACGGAGGAAATCAAGGTGCTGCTCTCAGGTGTCGATGAGGAGCTGAAAAATGCTTCCGTCAAAGGGTTCGGTCAAACATTCATTTACGCGAGTTTCATGACTCTGCCGGGGATTATTTTTGCTTGGATGAGCGATAAGCGCAGGAAGAGAAAAAATTCGAACGAATCCGCCGGTTATCGAACAATGGATTTGGCTTAATTTCATAACCTCGTTCCCGTCTTGGATGTTCAGGTAGCATACTTGAACAGCGACCCGCATGGAAGCATCTTGTGAAAGCGTCTTTATCGCCCCGTGTAATCCAAGTATAATGTAATGTAAGGATTCTGCAAAAATCCAAGGAGCGACTTTCAATCAGCAATAGTATGGAACGAAACGGTTTTATTCGTCTATATATTGGCCCCGGCAGCTGACGGAATCGAATTTTGCAAAATGCTGATACAAGAAAGGGGGCGGTCCTCCTGCCGATAAAACATGAACATAACGGTTCGGATGTTGACCCGAATCGGAAGATGGACGAAAAATCGAAAGCTCAGCTGGAAATTTTGGGCGAAATCGCCGCCATATTTTGTGCTTTGGACCGGCCGTTTTGGCTTCGCGGAGGTTGGGCCATCGACTTTTTGCTCGGCAGCGTCACACGTCCCCATGAGGATCTTGATCTTGTGGCTTTCGTCGAATGCCGGGATCTGCTGGAGCAGAAGCTTGCCGATGCCGGTTATGAAAGGTTTCCGATCAGCGGGAGACAGACGGATTTTCGAAAAAATGGAACCGATATCCAGGTTTGTTACGTGACCTATACGGAGGACGGCCAAATCATCTTGAACGGACTCCCCGAATGGGTATGGAGGAAGGATGCCCTGCAGACCGAGACGTTCAGCCTATATGGTATTTCGGCATGCGTCCTTAACCCTCGTCAGCTTCTCGAAGAAAAAGAAGTGTATCGGGAAATCGGCAGAATGCCGCGTCCGAAAGACGAGGAAAGCAAAACGGTGTTGCGCGGGTTGATCGGCAGCATGGAGTGACAACGAGACCCGGTCGGAGGGAGATGGCTCCAGGCCGGGCCGTTTTATTTTCTGACATCGATGACCGCTGCAAGCGGAAGCATTCAAGAAAGGGGTGCCGCATGGCAGTTTCTCCAATCCGAATCATACCGATACAGAGGAAGCCGCGCGTTTTTACCGCTCCTTAGGTTTTCGGCAAACGGATGAATACAAGAATACCACCCATTTTCTGAAACTATTGCGCGCAAAAAGAGAAGGAGAAACACAGCGATGCCAACCGTAACTGTTCGAACGGAAACGCAAGCGGATGCCAAGCAAGTCGAAAAGGTGTTGTTTCAAGCTTTCGGCAACCGGGAGGACGAGTCCGAATTAGTGAAAAGAATCAGGCAGTCCGAAGGGTTTATCCCCGAACTGTCGCTCGTGGCCGAGCAAAACGGTGAGATCGTCGGCCATATTTTGTTAAGCAAGGCGAAGGTTGTTAACGGGGACCAACAGACCGGCGTGATTGCGCTGGCCCCGCTCGCCGTCGACCCGAAACATCAGAAACAAGGAATCGGCGGGCTTTTGATCCAGGAAGGCGTGGAACGCTGCCGGAAGCTGGGGTATGAGCTTGTGCTGTTAATCGGCCATCCGGCGTATTATCCGAAATTCGGGTTTAAGCCGGCTCGCCCCTACGGCCTCGAATTAAAGCAATTCGACGTTTCCGATGACGTCTTTATGGTTTGTGAGCTGCAGGACGGCGCTCTCGGCCGGATCAAGGGAGTACTCATGTACCCCGAGGTGTTTTTATGATCGCGTACAATATCTGCTTCATTAGGCAGGGAGACCGGGTCCTGCTGCTGAACCGCAACAAGCCGAGCTGGATGGGGGCATGGAACGGCATCGGAGGCAAGTTAGAGCCGGGGGAAACCCCGAGGGAGTCGATGATGAGGGAAATGCGGGAAGAGACTGGACTTGTGCCCGGGGGGCTCGATTTCAAAGGTTTGGTAACATGGGTCGTGGATGATAAAAAGGTAGGCGGCATGTACGTCTATGCTGCAGAATTGTCCGAGGAGACGAGCTACCCGACCCCGATCGGCACGGAAGAAGGGATTTTGGACTGGAAGGAGCTCGCATGGATATTGCATCCGAAAAACCGCGGCGTCGCTTACAATATTCCAAAAAGCATCGAAAAAATATTGTATGATGACCGCTGCTTCGAGCATATCTGCGTGTATCAAAACGGCGAACTGCTGCAACATGAGTCCGTTCCGATCGCGCCGGACATCGAATGGGTCACCGACCCGGCAGAGCTTGCGGCGCTTTTATTGAACAGGAAAAAGGAGCTTTCCTAGTCATTTACCAAAGAAAATGCGACCTAGTACCTCTTTGAGAGGTGGTTGACCGGAATTTTCGAGCGGGGTGATTCCATGAAGAAAACGATACGATATACGGTGCTGTTCGTGCTGCTCCTTGCAGGATGCAAAGACGGGGAAGGCCCGGCCCTTAAAGACGAGACAACCGTGCCCGATATTCCCGTCGTTGATATGAAGGACGGATATTTCATCTATCCACATCGTCATGATAACATGGACCGCGGCGACCATGATTTCGAGGGACGGGCCGTCATCGATCCGAATTATTACGAACGTCACCCTTTCAAGAGGGGAGAAATCGTATACTTTCAAAATCCGGACTTCGACCATAAAAAATACCCGAGGATTACGCTTGAGAAAATGAGCATTTCAAGGATTGTGGCCTTGCCGGGAGAAACGATAGAAATTAAAAAAGGGCAAATTTACGTCGATCGCCGCAAGCTCGATTCGTTTTACGGGAAGGCCCACCGGATCGGATCCGATATTGAAGGGTTGAAAAAGGGGCTGGAACAGAATCCGGATGGTCGAACGAGGCAAAATCTCGAACATGCGATCAAGGATCTGGAATCGAATCAGCTGGACGCCTTGCGCGTTCCGGATGGGCATGTATTCGTGATTGGCGACGATTGGTTCCGAAGCTTCGACAGCCGGCATTTCGGCCCTTTACCGATCGATTCGATCCAAGGGAAGGTACTGGGATATCCGGCTCCCCCGCCGGCAAAATAACGGTCTTGTCCTTCGCATGCCCTTCGATAAGGCGAATAAGCAGTCCTTATAAAACAAGGGCTGCTTATCCACATCGGTTCGAAGCTATGTATGTTCCGGTTTCATCGTTTTTGGCAGCTTGACCGTAAAGGCCGTTCCTTGTCCGGGTTCGCTTTCGATCTGAATGGCGCCGCCGTGGTTATGTATAATGTTCTGCGTGATCATAAAGCCAAGTCCCGTTCCCGTTTCCTTTGTCGTAAAAAAAGGCTGTCCAAGCTTCTGAACCTGCTCCGGCGTCATGCCGCTGCCTTCGTCCTGCACGCGGATGAGCACTTCTTGCTCCGTGGAATCGACGGACACGCGAATGGTTCCGCTGGCGTCCATGGCGTCCATGCCGTTTTTGAGCAAGTTGATGAACACCTGTTTGAGCTGATTGGTTTCCCCGACGATCCACTGCGAAACATCGGAACTTTCAAACGTAATTTCGATATTTTTTAATGCCGCTTGAACATTCATGAGCGTGATGACCTGATCCAAAACAGGCAGGACGTTGATTGCTTTGCTGACATGCTTTTCCTGAGGTTTGGATAAAACGAGCAGTTCATTCACGATCAGTTCGATCCGCTTCAGCTCCGACTCGATGATCTCAAAATAGGTTTCGGAGCTGCGTTTGGAGGATCTCATCAGCTTCATGAAGCCGTTGATCGACGTCAGCGGATTCCGGATTTCATGCGCGATTCCCGCGGCCAGCTGACCGGCCATCGTCAATTTTTCGGACTGCATCATATGCTCTTCCCGTTGTTTTTGATCCGTAATATCCTTAAATACGCCGACGGCGGCATGTTCTCCTTCGTAGGTGATAATAAGGGTAAAACCTTCGACATATTTTTGACGTCCATCCATGCAGTTGATCATATAAATAATGGGATTCAGCGCTTTCCTTACATCATATACTCTCCGGCGTTCTTCGAGCGCCATGTGATAAGACGCATCAACGATCGTATTGGTCGATAAGCCGACAGCTTCGCTTCGATCTTTGGCATGGACCAGTTGAAGCGCGGCGGGATTGGCGTATTGGATGACCCCTTTTTTGGTAATCAAAACGGCAAGCGGCATTTTCTCCAGCAGTTCGTGGTAAGAGTTTTGTATATCAATCAGTGCGAGTTCCGTGGAATGTAGTTTTGTTTCGATTTCCAGCAGCGAGGTGCGGTTTTCGAACTGGACCAGGTAGTGGGGCAAAGGTTCGTTACGGATGAGCGATACATGGACGATGACCGCAAGCTCCCGGCCGGAGAGGTGATTGAGCCTGCTTTCGAATTTGCCTGAAGTCATTCGTTCGTTTGGAAGCGATTCGCCGAACCGTTGAATATCTGACAAAAGATCCTTGTATATATGGTCCAGGGGAGCGGTGGAATCGATTTCGTGCTGTGGATGTCCCAAAAGGACGCATAATGCGGGATTAATCATGATGAAAGTTCCATGGAGCGATATGAGAGCCATTCCAAGCGCAGCGTGCTGAAAGATGGGATCATAATTCCGGACATGATCACGTAGCACTACAAAACTCCTCTCTTTTTTTCCAATTTTTTGTCGGATTGTATCCATATTATAAGCATGACCGGGACGGTCTTCAATGGAAGATTCAAAACTTGTTCGGAATTGAAAAAAATGCTGAAAATAACGGGTTAAATTAGTTCCTTTATCGCAGCGAATCATACGCAAAAAGCAGGGTGGAGATCCATTTTAACCTGTATATCAAAGGGTTTTCTCGCTAATTGTCGAATTCATCAAGACATCTATCTTTCTTGAAACGGAGTGGAAAAGGATGGCTTTTGAAAGCGTGGAGTCGAGGCTTGCTTCGCTTGGCATTGTTCTGCCAGAGGCCGGCCAGCCGGCGGCCAAATACGTCAATTTTGTCCTGCTGAACGGGCTTTTGTTCGTTTCGGGAAAAGGCCCGTCCGGGAATCCGAAAGGAAAGCTGGGGAGCGATTTTTCCACCGAGGAAGGTTACCGGTTCGCCCGGAGCACGGGGCTGGAAATTCTGGCCGTCGTCCAAACGGCGCTTGGAACGCTGGATAAGGTGAAGCGGGTAGTGAAAATACAAGGTTTCGTCAACGCGGAGGCTCATTTCGCGGAGCATCATCTCGTGCTGAACGGCTGTTCGGACCTGATGATCGACGTGTTTGGCGATATAGGGAAACATGCGCGCTCCGTCTTCGGAGCGGTGTCGGTAAGGGATCAATTGCCGATCATTATCGACTCGATCTTTGAAGTCGAGGAGTAGGGACGAAAAAGGGTTATCGAATCAAACGGCAGCCGGAAGACCGAAAGTCTTGTTTTAAAATGATCGAAAAAAAGGGGGGTCAACTTGGTAGACGAGACGGTAGAGCTTCGTGCGCGAGTCGAACGGATTCCGCTGCTTGCGGGCAGCGGCGAGCCGAGACTCATTGCCAAAGGTTTTTCCGAAGATCGAAAATATGTCGTGACGAAAGGAAATGAGCGTTTCCTGCTGCGGGTTTTCGATCTTCGTCAATATCCGCGCAAGGAAATGGAATACAAGGCGCTGGAGCGAATGCGGCAGGAGAACGTTCTTTGTTCAAGGGCTTTGGAGCTGGGGCGCTGGGAAGAAGCAAATTTGGGATACATCGTATTTACGTATATTGACGGGGATGAAGGGGCGGACGTCGTTTGCTCCTATCCGGAGGAAACCCAATATGAAATCGGCTTGGAGGCCGGAGCGGAACTGCTCAAAATCCACCGATATGAGGCGCCGGATTCGGTTGGATCGTGGCATGAGCGGGAAAGGAAAAAACACGAACGGAATAAGGAGCAATATCGGGGCTGCGGAATACGGTTTTCGGGAGACGCCCGATTGCTGGCTTTTATCGAAGAACATCTGGACGCGATGACGGACCGGCCGAACCGGTTTCAGCACGACGATTTTCATTTGGCAAACCTGGTCGTCAAGGATGGGCATTTATCGGGCGTCATTGATTTTAACCGCTGCGATTGGGGAGATCCGATCCATGATTTTTTGAAAATCGGTTTTTTCTCCGCGGACATCAGCACTGCGTTTGCCGTCGGCCAAATCCATGGGTACCATCAGGGCCGGGAGCCGGACGCCGAATTTTGGCGGCTTTATTCCCTGTATTTGGCGATGAACCTGGTGGGTTCGGTTGCCTGGACGCTGAAGGTCCACCCGGATGGATTAAATGATATGTTGGCCAGAATCGGCCGCGTCTTGGAGGAACATCGCAATTTTGAAACGTTGATTCCCGCTTGGTACACAAACCACACAAGAAAGAAGGCATCCACGTGATTACGGTTCATGAAGCGGCGTATGCCGACAAATCGACGCTCCGGAACTTGCTGGAGCTGTACAAATACGATTTCAGCGAATTCGACCCGGAGGACGATCTGAACGAAAACGGCTTATATGAGTATAAGTATCTGGACCATTACTGGACCGAAGAAGGGAGGTTTCCGTATTTGTTCCGGGTTGGCGGCAAGCTGGCGGGATTTGCGCTGGTGCGGCGGACCGGCATGCAGGAGGGCGTTCCCGTGTACGAAATGGCCGAATTTTTTGTTTTGAAAAAATACCGCCGTTCATGCGCGGGGCAAAAGGGGGCGTTCGACGTGTTCGACCGCTTGCCCGGGAAATGGAAGGTTGCCGAAATGGAGACAAACGTGCCTGCGCAGCGATTCTGGCGGAAAGTTATCGAAAGGTATACCGGCGGACGGTACGATGAAATCAGGGAAGACGGCTGGGACGGTCCGACCCAAGTGTTCGATTCGGGCAGGTCATAATATTTTCCGGGGGGTGAGATCCATTCAAACGATTATTTATATGGTCAGGCATGCGGAGTCGCAATACGTGCCGGGCGAGGAAAAAACAAGAGGGATTTCCGAAAAAGGCAGGTCGGATGCGTTAAAAGTAAAAGAGCTGCTGCAGCGGGAAGAAATCGATGCGTTTTTTTCGAGCCCCTACGTGCGCGCGATCCAAACGCTGGAGCCTGCCGCCCGGGCGGCAGGAAAAGAAATCGCCGTCATCGATGGGCTAAGGGAACGCGCGCTTGCGTCGGATGAGATCCACATTCCCGGCGAGCGATTCGTCGATTTCAAAAAGCGGCTGTACGACGATTTCCGGCATGCCTACCCCGGAGGGGAATCCAACGAAGAAGCGCAGCGCAGAGGGGCGGAAGCTTTTATCCAGCTTCTTCGGCGGTATCCGGGCAAGAAACTCGCAATCGGTACGCATGGGGATATCATGACGCTGGTTTTGAACTTTTTTGATTCCAAATACGGCTTTGACTTTTGGAGATCGACATCGATGCCGGATGTGTATAAACTGGTGTTTGAAGATCTTAAACTGACGGAAGTGACAAGATGCTGGGCGGATTGACCGCGCGCGTCCGGCATAAGGAGGACTTCTAATGAGCATCTTGATCGTTTTGCTGCTGATCTGCAATCTGGCGGTTTTGCTGAATATCAATCATAAGCTCCCTAAGCGGGATTACGCCCGGGAAGCGCTGGATCGGGATCGGCAGCGGAAGGCGGAAAAGGAGGATCAACATCGATACCCGGAATAGTCAATCTTTTACGGACGTTTCATACCTGAAAACAGGGAATGCCAAGCAGCGGGAAGCCTTCGAGGCGCTCGGCCGGCTCGGCATTTTCGAAAAGCTGGCCGCCTACGGCCCGGTACTCGCCGGAACGTTTCCGATCGATATCGATGTCGAAGGCAGCGATTTGGATATTATCTGCGAGATGCGGGAACCGGAACCGCTGGAGCGGACGTTGATCACGGCATACGGCACGCTGGAACGGTTTACGTTAGAACGGGAGCGGCTGCATGGGAGCATCGTCGTCGTGTGCAATTTTAGGTTCGAATCTTGGCCCGTCGAGATATTTGCCCAAAACCGCCCGGTAACGCAGCAAAACGCCTACAAGCACATGGTCGTTGAACAGCGGATTCTGAAGCGGCTTGGTCCGGAATTCCGGGAACACGTCAGGTCATTAAAACGGAGCGGCGTCAAAACGGAGCCGGCGTTTGCCGGGCTGCTTGGTCTTACGGGGGATCCGTATGCGGCGCTGCTTGACATGCATGATTGGAGCGAAGCAAAGTTAGAGCGGTTTCTTGTACATAAAGGATTTGAGAACGCATAGGGGAAGCTGTGCCGGGAAACTTTCAGCCCGGTCGGCTTCTTTTTTTGTTTTCGTTCAGCATTTTGCAAAATTCGATTCCGGCCGCTCCCGGGTACAATATATAGACGAACTAAATAGAGACAAAATAAACCGTTTCCCTCTATATATTGCTGTTTGATTGTCGCTCCTTTGATTTTTTTCAAATCCTCCATTGTATACGTTTTCAAATCGCCTGCGGCATCTTATAATCGTTAAGTACAATGGCCCCGCTTGCGGCCGGAACGACATGATAAACAGAGACAAAGGTGGGATGATGTGTGAATGCTTCAAGTGAACGCGCGACGTTGGTGCTTCGGTTTTTCGTGCCGTATGTGCTCATATTGCTCGGGGCTTTGCTATCCGGGTGGTTTGCCTATCATAAAACGTCGTCGCTCTTGGAATCGGAAACGATGAAAAGCAATACGGCGGCGCTCGGACAAATCCGCGAAGCGCTGGACGGGCGTTTTGCCGAAGTGGAGACGATCGCGCAGCAGATGGCGAGCGAATCCAAAATCCAATCCTTTCAATTCGTCAAAGCCCCGTTCGAGCAAACGAATCCGTTTCGATTATGGGACCTCGAAAAAAGTTTGTTCGACTACCGGATGACCAACCATTTTATCGTCGATTATTTTATCGCTTATAAAAACAGCGGCATGTTCATTTCGCCCCGCAAAGTGTATAACGGCAGTCAGTTTTACGGCCTGCAGCTTCGGTACGAGGGCAAGTCCTATGAGCAGTGGTACAAAGAGCTGTTCAGCCGCTATTATTATAAAACCTATCAGCCCGGCATGCCGGTTCTATATGAAGGAAAACCGTATTCGGTCGTCAGTTACATGCAGTCCTTCGGGGCCAAAGACGGCGGAGGCGTCATTTCGGTGTTGATCGACAACAAGCAAATCCAAGAGATGCTGCGCCATATCGATTCCGAGCAGGGAGGTTTTGCTTATGTCGCGGACCAAAACGGAAACCTGATCAGTTACGTGGGCATGGATCCGACAACCGCAAATATGAAAGCGCTTCCTGTCAAGGAGGGTTTTTCGCAATTTCGCTGGAACGGGAAAAAGATGCTGATTACCCAAACCACTTCCCGGTATAACGGCTGGACCTATGTATCCGCGCAGCCGGAGGAGGTCGTGCTGGCAAAGGCCAATTATATCAAAGAGCTGACGTTGACCGTGTTCATGCTGGCGATGGGCGCAGGGCTCGTATTTGCCGCATTGCTGGCATACCGGAGCAGCAGGCCCGTGTTTAAAATGCTCCAGCTGCTGCCGCTGAAACCCGCGGGCAGCAAAAAACGCCCGCTTGGCAACCTGATGGACGACATCCGCAGCTCCGTTTCCGCGCTGGTGGAAAGCCATGGCGAACTGAGCAGCAGGCTGGAGGCGCAGGTGCCGATGCTGCGCAACGTGTTTTTCGACCGGCTGCTGCAAGGCGGCTTTACGTCGATGGATGAGGTTGAAGCGGCTATGGAGCATGCCCGGGTGGAGCTGAAGGGGCATTATTTTGCGGCGGCGGCCATTCAAATTCGGGGATACCATGCCCCGTACAACGAGGAGATGCTAACGGAGCTGGACATCGTGAAGCTGAACGTCCGCGATAGGATCGGAACGATCGGAGCGGAGCGGCAGGCGCTCGCACAGGTTCATGATTTGGGCGAAAACAAGCTGGCTTTGCTTTTTCACGGGGAAGGGACTTCGCCGGAGGCTTTTATGAATGGCCTTCAGCGGCAGATCTCGCAATTAGGCGATCATTGGAAGCAGGCCAGCCATTCGGGGCTTTGGATCGCCGTCGGTACCTGCCAAACGAGATTGACGGAGGTGTACCGTTCCTACGGCGAAGCGGAGTTTCTGCTCGTGCATGCGGCCTGGAGCGAACGCCAGCCGGTGTTGTTTTACGACGAAGCCGAGGTGCCGCCGCCGGTCTATTTTTATCCGTCCGACGTGGAACAGCGGCTGATCCAGCTCGTCAGGTCGGGCAACAAGCCGGAAACGGCCCGGCTGATCGCGCAAATCCGGGAGGAAAACGACGGCGGGCGTCCGCTTCCGGTCGTCGCCCAAAAGCTGCTGGCCCAGGAGCTGTGCGGAACGCTGATGAAATGCTGCGAGCTTTCCCCGGCAAACGAGGATATGATGTCCGAAGAGATGAAGGTGGTGCTGGAGGTGTCCGATTCCGAATTGCCGCCGGACGAAGCGGTGCACAAGCTTTTTCAAGCCTTAATGCAGCTGTGCCGCAAGCATGAGGAGCGGAAACGAAGCCATAACGATTCGCTGGCCGGCAAGCTGATGTCGTATATCGACAACCATTTTTCGGACCCGGACTTAAGCTTGGCCATTCTCGCCAAGGAAGCCCGGAATTCGGAAGCGTACGTTTCTTATTTTTTCAAGGAGCAAACCGGAATGAATTTTTCCGATTATTTGGAGCATGTCCGCATGGAAGAGGCCAAACGGCTGCTCGTCGGCAGCGCCCTTCCCGTCAGCGATATCGCGGTCCGGACCGGATATTTGTCGCTCAATTCGTTCAGCCGGGCCTTTAAACGGGCGAACGGCGTCAGCGCGACCGAATACCGGAAGGTACATCAGCCGCGCGAGGCATAATTGAAGAAACGGCGGCCGGAAGCGGCCTTTTCTTAATAAACGAATACTCCCGAAAAACGGAATAATGCCTTTTCTAAAGCACGGCATAACCGCCAAAACATGCAGATTTACGGACTTAAGCGCTTTCAATTAAGCTGTGGTCACCGGCCGGATTTTCCATCCAAAAACGAAGGGGGTGACCAAGCTGAATCTTTGGAAAGACATCGCACGCAAATGGCAGCTGTACGCTTTGTTCGCCTTGCCGCTCATTTACATCATCGTATTTAAATACGTGCCGATGTACGGAGCGCAAATCGCATTTAAGGATTTTAACGTGACCAAAGGCATCGCCGGCAGCCCGTGGGTCGGATTCGCGCAGTTTGAGCGTTTTTTCCACTCGCATGAATTTTGGAGGCTGCTGCGGAACACGCTCGTGGTCAGCTTTTACGCGCTGATCGCAAGTTTTCCGTTCCCGATTATACTGGCGCTCGGTCTCAATTACGTCAAAAACGAACGCTTCAAAAAGTCGGTCCAAATGATCACGTACGCGCCGTATTTTATTTCGCTGGTCGTTCTGGTGGGCCTTCTGCTGCAGTTCCTCGATCCGCGGACGGGACTCATCAATACGCTGCTCGGTTGGTTCGGGCTTGGTCCGTACCATTTTATGGCGCAGGCGTCGTGGTTCAAATCGATTTACGTCTGGTCGCATGTATGGCAAAACACGGGGTTTGCCTGCATCATTTATTTGGCGGCGCTGTCCGGCATCGACCCGGCGCTGCATGAAGCGGCCGTCATGGACGGCGCGACCAAGGTTCAGCGGATGCGTCATATCGATTTGCCCGGCATTCTTCCGATCGCCGTCATTTTGCTCATCTTGAACACGGGGCAAATGCTGGAGACCGGCTTCGAGAAAATTTTGCTGATGCAAAACCCGCTCAATCTGCGCACCTCGGAAGTGATCGACACATACGTCTATAAGGTCGGGCTTGTCTCGCAGGCGATGAATTTCTCTTATGCGACGGCCATCGGCCTGTTCAAAGCGGTGATCGGATTCATCCTGCTGATCATCGTCAATCAGACGGCGAAGCAATTGAAGCAGGAAAGCTTATGGTAGAAAGGCGGCGGAACTATGCATGCAATGAAAATAAAAGAAGCCGGGGCTGACCGTCTGTTTACGATCGTGAATTATTGCGTGTTGACGCTGATCATGCTGATCGTGCTGTATCCGCTTGTGTATGTTGTAAGCGCTTCATTCAGCTCGAGCAGCGCCGTTTTGTCGGGGCGCGTGTGGCTGTGGCCGGTCGAACCGACGCTGGACGGGTACCGGGCCGTGTTCAAAAACACGATGGTCGTGCGCGGCTTCATGAACACGATTTTTTATACGCTGGCGGGAACGGGCATCAATTTGTTATTCACGGTTTTGGCGGCCTATCCGCTGTCCAGGGGCGATTTTCGCGGGCGGAATCTGTTCATGCTGCTGTTCGTGTTTACGATGATGTTCAGCGGGGGCCTGATCCCGACATACCTGCTCGTCAAAGATTTGGGCATGATCGACACCGTCTGGTCCATGTTGATTCCGGGGGCGCTGTCCGTATGGAACGTCATCATCATGCGCACCTATTTCCAGACGACGATTCCCGGCGAATTGCTGGAGGCCTCCCAGCTGGACGGCTGTTCGGACTTTCGTTTTTTGCTCCGGATCGTGCTGCCGCTATCGGGGCCGATTCTGGCGGTGATCGCGTTGTTTTATGCCGTGGGGCATTGGAATCAGTATTTTAACGCGATGATTTTCTTGAAAAGGGCGGAATTGTATCCGCTGCAGTTGATCCTTCGCGACATTCTCGTCCAAAACGAGATCAACATCGACATGCTCGGCGACGCCAAAACGGCCGCTGCGCGCCAAGGTTTGCGGGAGCTGCTCAAATATTCGCTGATCGTCGTCACATCCGTGCCGCTTCTGGTGGTGTACCCGTTCGTGCAGAAGTTTTTCGTCAAAGGCGTCATGATCGGTTCATTAAAAGGATAGTCGCAAAGCCAAATTTGAAATCGATGGAGGGGTGTTATGTATAAAAAGCTGAACAAAATCATGGGGCTCGTGATCGCCGCCGGCATGCTGCTCGCAGGCTGCTCCGGAGGCGCGAAAGAGGGGAGCGCGGATACGAAGGGAAGCAACCAGCCCGCTGCGGGTACTGTGGAGCTGACGCCGCCGGGGACTTACCCGCTCGTCAAAGAAAAAACGACGCTGAAAATTATGGTGCGCGGCAACCCGCTGGTGGAAAATTTCGAGACCAACGAGTTCACCAAATGGTATGAGGAAAAGACGAACGTCCATATCGAATGGGAGGTCGTTCCGGAGCAAAGCATGCAAGAGAAACTTAACCTGGTGCTGGCAAGCGAGGATTACCCCGACGTGATCATGGGCCTGAACGTCTCGCCGACCCAGCAGATGATCTACGGCTCCCAAGGCGCTTTTGTTTCATTAAACGACTTGATCGAGAAGCAGGGCGTCCAAACGAAAAAAATGTTCGCGGATAACCCGGAAATCAAAGAGACGATTACGGCGACCGACGGCAACATATACGCACTGCCTGAAGTCAATGACTGCTACCACTGCTCCATGAGCCAAAAAATGTGGATTTACGAGCCGTGGCTGAAAAAACTGGGGCTTGAAATGCCAAAAACGACCGACGACCTCTATAACGTGCTGAAGGCGTTCAAGGAAAAAGACCCGAACGGCAACGGGAAAAAGGACGAAATCCCGCTGTCCATTACGCAAAAATCATGGCGTTCGACCATCGACGCGTTCCTGATGAACTCTTTTATTTATAATCCGGTGTATGGATCAAGCAGCAAGCATATGTTCATAAAGGACGGCAAACTGGACGTGGCCTTCAACAAGCCGGAATGGCGCGAGGGTTTGCGGTACCTGAACAAGCTGTACAAGGAAGGGCTCATTGCTCCGGAATCCTTCACCCAGGACGAAAACCAGCTGATTCAACAAGGGGAGAATCCGGGTACGGTCATCTTGGGGGCATCCACGGGCGGACATGAAGGCGTATTCACGCAGCTGATGGGAGACAGCGGACGCTGGAAGGAATACAAAGCGGTTCCGCCGTTAAAAGGACCGGGAGGCGTGCAGTATGCCGCCGTCGACACGACGGCTTTGACGCCGGGCGCATTCATCATCACCAAAAAGGCCAAAAATCCGGAGCTGGCGCTTCGTTGGGCCGACGGGCTGTACGAGAAAGAGATGACGCTGCGCAGCGTGTACGGACGTCCGGATCAGGAATGGCGCGACGCCAAGGAAGGCGAAATCGGCATCAACGGCAAGCCGGCGGTATGGTCGGAGCTCAAGTCCTACGGCACGGTTCAAAACGTAAACTGGGCGCAAACCGGCCCGGCGCTGCGTACGAACGATTTTCGTTTGTCGGCCGTCGCAAAAGGTGACGACGATTTAGAGGTAATTCTATACAACGAGACGAAGAATAAATATGAGCCGTATCAGCCGAAGGATGTCAGCACGGTGCCGCCGCTGTTCCTGACGAACGAACAGGCGTCCGAGGTTGCCGATTTGGCGAAAACGATCAATGACTACGTGGATGAAATGATCGCCCGCTTCGTCATCGGCGATGCCAGCCTGGATGCGGATTGGGACAGCTATGTCAGCCAGCTTGACGCGATGAACCTGAAGCGATATCTGGAAATATACCAGACGGCTTACGACGAAAAGAACAAAAAATAAACCTATATAAGTTGGACTAAAGATACGTGACAAGGAATAGGCAAGAGGGGCCTTCATCCGTACAAAATATGGGTTCAACTTATATAACAAACGGAGGTAATACGACATGAATCCGCGTTTCGAACGAACGCTTCCGCTGATGAACGACCGTTTCGGCCTTTTCATCCACTGGGGGTTGTATGCGATTCCAGCCAGAGGGGAATGGGTGCGAAGCCAGGAGCGGATCACCAACGAGCAGTACCAGCCGTATTTCGAAGAGTTTAACCCGGTGCTTTACGATCCGAAGAGCTGGGCCAAAGCGGCCAAAGCCGCCGGGCAGCGATATGCGGTGCTGACCACGAAACATCATGACGGTTTTTGCCTGTTCGACAGTCAGCTGACCGATTACAAGGCGACGAATACGCCGGCGGGGCGGGACCTCGTACGCGAATATGTGGACGCATTCCGTGAAGAGGGGCTGAAGGTCGGTTTCTATTATTCCTTGATCGATTGGTATCATGACGATTATCCGGCTTATGGCGACCGTCAGCACCCGATGCGCGACAACGAGGCTTACAAGGACAAAAAGATCGATTTCGACCGTTATCTCGACTATATGCACGGCCAGGTGCGGGAGCTGCTGACCAACTACGGCAAAATCGATATCATGTGGTTCGACTTTTCTTATGACGACATGACGGGAGAAAAATGGCGCGCGACCGAGCTTATCCAGATGATCCGTTCCTTGCAGCCGGATATCGTGATCGATAACCGGCTCGGCGGCAACATCATGGCGGCGGAGCCTGAAGTGTACGCCGGGGATTTCTTCTCGCCGGAGCAGATCATTCCGCCGCAGGGCATCGTCAATTCGGCCGGCGAGCCGATTCCGTGGGAAGCGTGCATCACGCTGAACGATCATTGGGGATACCATGCGACCGACCGGAATTACAAATCCCCGCGCCAGGTTATCCGTGCGCTCGTCGAATGCGTCAGCAAAAACGGCAACCTGCTTCTGAACGTCGGCCCGGATGCCAAAGGCGAAATCCCGAAGGAATCGCTTGAAATTTTGGATACGGTCGGCGAATGGCTGCGCCGCAACGGCGACAGCATTTACGGCTGCGGCATCGCCAAGCTGCCGAAACCGGAGTGGGGCCGCTACACCCAGCGCGGCAACAAGCTGTATGCGCATGTGTTTGACCGGGGCATCGGGCCGATCTATTTCCAGGGCTTAAAAGGAAAGATCAAAAAAGCCCGCCTGCTTGCGGACGGCAGCGAGCTGCATGTGCAAACGCCATGGATGGCCGACCAATATTCGGATACGGAAAGCGGCGCGTTCATCCACATTACCGGAGGAGATTTGCCGGATGAGCTCGATACCGTCATTGAGCTTGAACTGACGGAGGAAATATAAACCGTTGAACGTCTTCTGAGCTGTTGATACCTTTACCGAAAGGGTGGATGAACGGAATGAAACCTGGAGTAAGCACCTATAGCCTGCTTCAAGCGATCAAAGCGGGAGAAATGACCGTGCTGGACGTGATCGACTGGATCGCGGAACACGGCGGGGAACATATGGAAATCGTTCCTTACGGATTCACCCTCGAGGACCAGCCGGATCTTGCGGATGCCGTCCGCGAGCGGGCGGCCGAAAAAGGCATTGCCTTGTCCAATTATTCGATGCCCGCGAATTTCGTGCAGGAAACCCCGGAAGAGTTCGAAGCCGAGATCGATAGAATAAAGCGGCATGTCGATACGGTGCATCGTCTCGGCATGAAACATATGCGCCACGACGTAACGGCCTTCACGCTTCCACCGGAAAAATGGGGCATCGATTACCTGGAGGATAACCTGGCTCAAATCGTGGAGGGCTGCCGGCGCATCGCCGATTATGCGGCGCAATACGGCATCACGACGACGATCGAAAACCATGGCGTCAGCGTGCAGGCCAGCGACCGGGTGCAGCGGGTGCTTCGTGCCGTGGACCGTCCAAATTTCAAAACGACGCTCGACATCGGCAATTTCCTCTGCGTCGATGAGCAGCCGCTGGTCGGCGTCAAACGGAACCTGCCGTTTGCTTCGCTGATTCACGTCAAGGATTTCTACATCCGTCCGGCGGATGAAAACCCGGGAGGCGGCGCCTGGTTCCGGACGTCCCATGGGAATTACCTGCGGGGATCGATCTTCGGGCAAGGAGACGTCGACGTGCGGCGGGTGCTGCGGATGATCAAGGAGTCCGGTTACGACGGATACGTCACGCTGGAATTCGAAGGCATGGAGGAGTGCCGCGAAGGCACGAAGCTGGGCCTTGAAAATTTAAGACGCATTTGGGATGAGGTATAATCCATAACTAATGTTGAAAACGCTGCCGGCGGTTGATTCCGCCGGCAGCGTTTTTTTAAATATAAGAAATACGCGCGTTTCTTCAATCCACGCTAATTTATTCCTCGACGGCAATGCCGGCGGCTTTCAAATGCCCGTGCGTAACGATGCTGCTAAACTGCGAGGAAACTTCGCCCGCCGGAAGCGGCCGATCGTTTTTAACCCACCAAATGACAATCCCCATAAAAGACGATACGAGGTATTCGAGCAGCAGCTCCTTCGATATCGCTAAAGGGGAATTTCCCTGATCGGGATTCCACCCCTCATTAAGTTTATCTCTAATAATATGCTCCATTTTCGCCCGAAACGGGTAGATTCTGTTCTCATCAATCAGCATGGCGTAATAAAAAGAGATATTGCCTGAAATATGATCCAATATCGCTTGCATCACGGCTTCGAGCCTGGAAATGCTGAAGGGATTCATGTGGATCGGACATAAAACAACGGCCTTCCTTAATTCGCTGAGCAACTCATCCATGCAAGTATCCAATAAATCGGGTTTATTTTGGTGGTGAAGATAAAACGTGTTTCGATTGATCATGGCCCGATCGGCAATATCCTGGATCGTGATCGCATCATATCCTTTTTCCTTAATAAGCTCAAAAAACGCTTTTCGAATCGATTGTCTCGTGCGCAATACTCTTAAATCGGTTTTTTTGTTCATTGTTTTCGCTCTCCTAAAAAAATTTCAAGCGTTAAGCGACAAAGCGATATGAATTTGTATTTTATCCTTCATAAACAAAAATATTGAATATTGAGCGTCATATTCACCTTTATTATAATGAGCAAAAGATAAATAAACAACATGAAGTTCATTATTTATCTTGATGTTTATAAACTCGGAGGGAAAGGGGGAATAAAAATTCGGTAAGGTTGTTCAAAGATTAGACCTGTTCATCGCCAACGGAAATTTTAACTTTCATTCATATCAGGAGGATATTCAAATGACGTTAAACAATCAAAATGAGCTTGTCCAAAAGGCTATCGCCGTGCTGGAAAGTTTGCAGAGCGGCAACCCCGAAGCGATTACGGCTTACGTTCATCCGGAAAAATACATCCAGCACAACCAGGCTTTACTCGATGGTCGTGAAGCTATGCTTGGAGCGCTGGATCATTTAAAGGAAGCCGGTACAAAGGTAAGCGTAAAGCGCGCTTTTGTCGACGGTGATTATGTGGTGCTTCATTCCGTATATGATTTTTTCGGCGCCAAAGTCGCTATTGATATTTTCCGTTTTGAAAATGGACTGATCGTCGAACATTGGGATAATTTGCAAGAGATGGTGGAGAAAACCCCAAGCAACCATACGATGATTGACGGACCGGTCACGATTGGGGATATCGATAAGACGGACGCGAACAAAACACTTGTCAAAAGTTATGTCGAGAACATATTGTTCGGGAAGAACCCGGACCTGCTTACCTCTTATTTTGACGGGGATCGCTACATTCAGCATAGTCCGCATATTGCGGACGGACTTTCGGGTCTTCATGCCGCATTGCAGGCACTGGCGGAAAAAAATATTACATTCCAATATACTCATCTTCATCAGGTGATCGGACAAGGCGATTTTGTTCTTACCGTGAGCGAAGGGCTCTTCGACGGCCGACCTACGGCTTTCTACGATTTGTTCCGCATAGAGGATGGAAAGATTGCCGAGCATTGGGACGTCGTCGAGGCGATCCTACCGGCGGAAAAACGCAAAAATTCGAACAGCAGATTTTAAAATTTGGCCCAGCTGAATAACAAGAAAGACATCGCCGATTTCTACGGGTGATGTCTTTCGCATTACGAATAAATCGGGGTATCCAATGGATACGGTCGCGTTGCCGCAGCAACGCTATTTTTGTTCATTGTATAGAGACGGGGAGTAGAGGATCATGAACATGCTAAAACAAAAGATGACGTGGCTGGGAGTGGCGATCGTCCTGGTCGTATTGGTCGTATTCGGGGCGGCAATGATGGGATCGGTGCTTGGATCGAAGCCCAAGGAGCTCCCGGTAGCCCTTGTTGTGCTTGACCGGCCTGCGGGGCTGCCGAATGGAGGAACGTTGGCGGTCGGGGAAACGATCCGGGAACAAATGTTGTCGAACCAGGCGCTGCCTTTCGCCTGGCATGTCGTGGATTCCGAGGAAAAAGCCCGGGAAGGACTGGATAAACGCGAATATTACGGAGCATTGGTGCTTCCGGCGGATCTGAGCAGCGGAATGCTCTCGTTAGCCACGCCCTCGCCGATTCACCCTAAGGTGAAGATCATCGCCAACGAGGGGATGAACGCTCAAGCCTCGACGGTCGTAAGACAGGTTTTGGGGCAAGCGATGGAGATGATTAGCGGGGAGCTGGCGCAGCAGCTGCTTGGTCAGATCGGGCAGCAAACGGTACAAATTCCGGTGGAGACGGCTAAAGCTTTTATAGCGCCGGTGAGCGTTCAGGAGGAAGTCGTGCATCCGCCGGGGGCGAACCATGCGTCGGGGAACGCGCCGGGGTTATTGATTCAGATCATGTGGATCGGCAGCCTGGTGACAGGAGTCGTCATGTTCCTGGCCAGCCGGAAAGCGGTCGCGGCGGGTTCCGGAAGATGGACGGTCAGCGCGCTGCAAGCGATCGCGGGACTTGTGATCGCCGGCATAACGTCGGGTTTCACCCTATGGATGGCTTCGTCGTGGTACGGCATGGAGCTGGTGAACGCGGGTGAAATTTGGTTGTTCCTATGGTTGGCCGGATCGGCGTTTTTTTTGCTGCAATCTTCCTTGCTGAATTGGATCGGATTCCCGGCGATGCCGCTGCTCGTACTGCTGATGTTTTTCTCTTTACCGCTGCTGAACATGGCTCCGGAGTTTTTGTCGCAGGCGACGCGGGATTGGATCTATTCGTGGACGCCGTTGCGGTTCGCGGCAGGAGGGCTGCGGGAAGCGATGTACTTCGGCGGGCTGGATGCGGCCTCTTCGAACGCTACCGTCTTGTGGGGCGTCGCCGGGGGATTTTTAGTGCTGCTGCTCGCTTCGGGATTTAAAGCCGGTCGAGCGGCAGATGCGGTGCCGGCTTCTGCGACGGACAGTTAAAAATGAAGGAAGCTTATCAATGTTTCGTTGCCGATGTTCGGGTGGAGAAGAACTCTCCACCTTGGGAAAAAGTACGGTTAACCGGCCTTTTAGTCGTCAAGCGGCACGCCTTTGGGATCAAACGGGGTCGAAAGCACGGTCATCGTCTGCGTAAATCCGAATTCGCTGCATTCCCGCCGGAATCGTTCAAGCGACTGCATCGATTCGGTGACAACCTTGATCAGGAAGTTGAATTGGCCGCTAATTTGGTGGATCTCCGCGACATCCGGCGACCGTCTGCAAAAATCCGTGAACAGGTCGCAGCGGTTCACTTGTATGATCACAAACGCCGTAATGGCTTTGCCCAGCTTTTCGGGAGACAGGACGGCGCGATAGGAACGAATCACTTCTTTTTCTTCCAGCTTCCGTATCCGTTCCGTCACGGCCGGACCGGTCATATTGATCATCCGGCCCAGTTCGCTAATGGAGATTCGGGCGTTGTCCTGCAGTATATTTAAAATTTTTAAATCGGTTTGATCCATAGAGGCATCCTCCTTTGGCGGAAAATAACATAAGATCTTACGAAATACGTTTTATCCCGGCGCCTTCAAGGCATGCGCGATTATCGGCATCGCACCGCCATGTAACGGCTGCTTTCATTTTTTAAGTATAAGGGGAAATAGTCCTTCAAATCCATAGTAAAACGGGAAGGAAAACTTGATATTGGCATGGCACGCCAGCCCTCCGTCCGATAAACTGTAATTAAAAAAGAAGCAGTACACGAGTTCAACATCAGGAGGGCTTAACGAATGATCACAACCATTTTAAGCGAAAAAAAATTTAGGAAAGCTGACCTTGAAAAATCGTCTGATCGTATCCCCCATGCAGCAGTGGCAGGGAACGCCGGAAGCTTTTGCAACCGACTACCATGTACGGCATTACGGTAAATTAGCAAGCGGGGCAGGGCTGTTGATCATCGAATCGACCGGCGTTTCCCCAAATGGGCGGCTCTTTCACAATGACATCGGAATTTTTACCGACGACCATACCGCTTTTTTGAAACTGGTCGTCGATGCCGTTCACGCCAAGGATACGCCGGTGTTTATTCAGCTGACGCATGGCGGCAGAAAATCATGGAAAAGCGGTTCATCGCGGCTGCTTGCCCCAAGTGCCATCGCTTATGATGATGAATACGGCGTACCGGAGCAAATGAGCGTCTCGGACATCCGCGCCGAAGTCGAAAATTTCCGCCTGGCGGCAAGAAGAAGCCTGCAGGCCGGGTTCGACGGCATCGAGGTGCATGCGGCGCACGGGCATCTGGTGCATCAGTTCCTGTCCCCGCTATCCAACCGGCGGACTGACGAATATGGCGGATCGCCCGAAAAACGCAGCCGTTTCTTAAAAGAAATCCTGGAAGCCGTCCGTTCCGAGGTAGGGGAAGATTATCCCGTCATCGTCCGGGTATCCGCATCCGATTTTGCCGAAGGAGGGCTGACTCCCGTCGAGGTCGGGAAGATGCTTCATCAGCTGGAAGCCCACATCGATGCGGTGGACGTGTCCTCCGGCGGTCTGCTGCCGGTCAATCCGCTCGCGACCCCCGATGGATACCAGGTTCCGTATGCTTCCATTATAAAACAATACGTGGGCATTCCGGTGATCGCCGTCGGAAAAATCTATGATCCGTCGTTTGCGGAATTCATCGTGTCGGAAAACCTGGCCGATTTTATCGCGGTCGGCAGACCGCTGCTTCAGGACCCGGATTATATCCGGAATACCTTTTTGGTGCCGGAGATGGCGTCGCAGCATTAAAAGCTTCTCTATTCATTTTTGAAAAATCTTTATATAGTTAGAGTTAGAGAAGTGGGTTCCTGATCGGCGTGCTGAAGCATTTCGGCATCGATTCGATTGCGGCCGGTTACGGGTACGGAAGCGAGGAAGAACGGACGGCGATTCGGCCGGCGTATCATGTGCAAACCGTGGAGGAGTTGATTGCTTTTTTGGAGGGTATCTGGAGTTTTTTTTGAAACATTCCCTATATTTACCTCATTAGTTACTTGAGGTGAATTGCATGAAAAAACTTACAATATTGGTCTTCTGTCTATTATTAATAACGTTATGCAACTCCTGTGATACCTTGAAAACAAGGGACCTTCAAAGCATGAATTCTGGCAAAAATGAAGGGCATTTAGAAACTCAAACCAAGAAAAGAATGGAGCCTACAAGTAAGGTAATGAAAACTTCCATAGATACCATCAAGGAGGAAGACCACATAACCATTCTTTTTAATCTTCGAAACATTTCAGGGAAAGACCAACTAATTCACTACGGATCTCAAAAATATGAGATATTTATAATGAATGAGGAAAATGAAGAAGTTTACAGGTGATCTACAAATAGAGTATTTCCCATGAAATTAATACAACGGGAATTTAAGAATGAGGAGGTACTAAGTTACAAAGAAACATGGGATTTTAAAGATATAAAGGGCCGTCATGTTTCCAAAGGACGTTATACAATAAAGGTTGTTATGTTGATTAGCATCGATTCCGAAAATAGCAGCTTATCTACGGAAGATCTGACTGCTGCTACAGTGGTTGAAGTTTTATAAAGGGTCGATGCTCCTAGCAGAGTTTGATCTTCTAAACTATATGATGAGATAACGACAATATATTGTTACAACTATCTAAATTTTAATTTGAAGAGCCAACGGTCAAAAAATTTGTCATTAGCTCTTCTTTTCTTCTATAGTAATGGCGGAAGGCATCGCCTTCCGCCTGACAGAAACAACTTTGTAAATAAGAAGAAATGAACAAGAAGTTACATCGCGGCCGCAGCTTTGGAAGCTGCGGTTTTTCGTTCTTTGAACATAAAATAATACATTGCCGATGCACTGATGTACAAAACGCCGGTCATGCTGAAGGTAATCGCATATCCCCAATAAGTTCCGTAAGCGGTCAGCAGGAACGACTGCACCGGCCCCATCGTCGCCCAGCCGAGCATAAATGCGGTTTGCGTCATGGAATTGGCGATGCCTCGGCGCGCGTCGGATACCCGGTCCACCATAATCGAGGACTGAATCGGATTGGCTGCATTCATAAGCGCCTGCCGGAACAGGAACGTGATCGAAGCGATGACGAACAAGTTCGTGAACCCCGTCAGCAGCAGGAAAGGCAGGGACATCATTTGAAACAGCACGACCGCTTTTACGGGGCCAACCCGGTTCGCCAGCGTCGGGCCGATCAGCATCGACACGATCGTCATCACCTGGCCGAGCGAAATCAAAATCCCGACGGCCGATAGCGACACGGCAAAACGGTTCGTAAAATAAAGATTCAAATAAGGCACGACAAGCCCGGAGCCCGTTCCGACGATCAGTTGGGCGAGCGTGAATTTGCAGATGGCTTTCCAGTCATCCTTGGCCGGAACCATTGGTTTGGTTGCCGCCTCGGGCACGACGGTTTCGACCAGCACTTTTTCCTTCGCCGTTTTTTGGACGAACAATAGCGGAATAAACGCCAGCAAGCTTGCCGCGCCTCCGATGAACAGCACCGTTTGCAGACTGTGGATTTTTTCCATCCCCGCCTGCTGCAGCAGATCCGCCAAAACGCCGCCCCCGCTGCTGCCGAGCACCTGCGCCGCAAGCACGAGGGAGAAGTGATAGCTGAATATTTTCAGCCGCTGCTGTTTATCCGTATTTTCCGCCAGAAAAGGAACGGCGATCACCTGAAAAAAGGCGGCAAACAAGCCGGCGGCCACCGCCAGCAGGACCAGTCCCGATTCCCCGCTTGCAAAAGCCCTTCCCATAAAGCTTAGCCCCGTAAGCATGGCGCCAAGCGAAAGCAGCAGCTTATGGCTGGCCCTGTCGGCGATCAGCCCGATCGGTATAAATACGAGCGCCGTCGCCAAAGACTGCACGCTGACGATCGTCCCGTTCATCGTGTCTTCATACCCTAATGCTTGAATATACAAGTTGTAAAGCACCGAAAACATGCCCGTCCCGATTTGGTACAGCATATTGGCCAGAAAAAAAAGCCGGATATTGCGGCCAAGCTGTTTCCATCCTGATGTAACCGCATGCAATACATGCATTTTGCTGATCCCCCGTCACTGTCATCGTTGTATGGTCATCCCCATTGTAGCAGGAGGTTCTCCCCGAGGGAAGCAGAAAATGGAAGATGTCCGTGGGGAAGAGACAGGGGGGGGAAGAGGGGGAATGTAAACAGAGAGTTAATAATAGAACTTCCGATACTCAGGATTCGAAATATCCGGATCGGCCTATTGCCAGAGTGCCCAAGCGATGCAAAGTTTCAATGATATCGATTTTTTAACTACCGTCCCCGGCCCGGATCGGCTATGATCAAATGAAACAAACCGCAGTTTTGCGTCGTCTTAATGGTTCCATCCCAAGAACGGGAAACATTTCAGGGAAAACGAAATCCGGCGGCGGGTCGTGGACAAAAAGACGGGGCGGACGATCAAAGAGGAATTGCTGGTACATAACTACTCGGAAGTCAAATACGAGATCCCCAACGGGAACGGTAGAAACGCCTGTTTCGCAAGGGTCGGTCTCCATGTAAACCATCAAGATCAAAAGGAGAGCGCAACATGGAAAAATCAATCGTTTGGAAACGCTTGGACGATACGGGCATGGAATATTGCACCCATACGCTGGGAGAACGGACGGAGATTGACGGGAAGGTGATTCGCTCGGAGCCGGGAGAACGTTCTTTCGTGGATTATCATGTCGTGTGCGATGTTTTGGGAAACACCCGGGAAGCCGTCATACGGTACGTCCGCCAGGAGAACGTTCAAACGATGCGGCTGCAAAAAGATGAGGCCAATCGTTGGACGCAGGACGGCATCCATTTGCCCGAATTCGACGGATTCACAGATATCGATATCGGCGCAACGCCTTCGACCAATTTGCTTCCGATCCGCAGAACGCGGCTTGAAATCGGAGAATCGCGCGAAATGACGGCGGTTTGGGTCCGGTTTCCGGAGTTTGACGTGATGCCGCTGAAGCAAATGTATACCCGCTTGGGAGAATGCGAATACGAATACCGCTCCATGAGCGGCTACACCGCACGGCTGCGGACCGATCAGGAAGGCATCATCCGCGAATACGAAGGGGAATGGATCGAGAAAAGCGGGTAGATCCGGACGGGAAGCCCGAATTTTTTCGCTTCACGCCTTAAGGGGATGTACCTGAAACGGAAGGGAATCGCGTAATTGGATTGAATTTTCCGCAGTGCGAATGCTAATCTCAATAAAAAGGCTATTTTATGCATGCCAGTGCAGCACAGTCGATTTAAAGAACAGAGAGGGGAAACCAAACATGATGATTCCATTGGGACAATTCGAGGTGACATCCGGCAGCATGGTCGTGTCCGATCCTTGTTACGACCTGAACCCGGACACGATTATTATGGGGGTGTTGGACCGTGCATTAAACGGCACCTGGGACGCCTTCGTCCATAAAGCCGAGGTGAGGGATTGGGGAGAGGCCTGCGCCAAGCTGGTCGCCTGCCACAGTGCGTTTACGGACAAGCAGGATCGGCTCGAATGGGTGAAATGTAATTTCATCGTCGGCGTAGACAGTGGACAGGCGGGCATATTTGATGCAAGCAAATACCGCATTCCCGATCCGGAAGCGCCGGAGCAGGATACGACCGACAGCGAATGGTATCTTGCCTGCTGCGATATAACGGAAAGCGAAACAGAGGCCGGCGTGCTGGACGGAGGCGTAGTCTCGCATTCCGGCTTTGGAGACGGGGGATACGCGGCGTACGCAGCCGCCGATGGCGAAGGGCGTATTATAGGAGTGAAAATCGTATTTATTAAAGAAGCCGACCTGTAGGGGAAACGGGCCATTTCGCCGGGGGCGTCCTCATCTCAGGCCTGCGAAAGGAGAACCGGTTCCCATGAATGAAAAAAGTACCTATAGCTCCGTCGATGAGTACATTTCGACATTTACGCCCGAAATTCAGGAAAAGCTGCAAACGATCAGACGGGTCGTTAGAGAGGCTGCGCCGGCCGCGAAGGAAAAGATCAGCTACCAACATCGTGGTCGGCAGCCATGTCCGGCATGTTGAATTCGAATAAAGCGCGGCCAAGAAATGCAATAACAACGCGTAGATCATGAAATGAAACGGGGAGACAAACCGTTTTATTTTCAAGAAAAAAGCAAAAAAAGCTGGAAACGTCCGCTTCTTAAAGGTATGATATAGGAAATTCTTATATATCCTATGAATATACTGTGAATTATGTTGATGGAGACTCTTGCGATGAACAAGAAGAACATAAAGAAGCTGGTCATTCCGCTTTTGCTGCTGATCATTTTGCTGGTGCCTTTCGGGTTCAGTTACGTTTCGTTCCAGTCCAAGCATGTCGACAATCAGGGAGCGGAGGAGTTTGTCCGCAAGCTGCAGGCAGCTATGGACGGCCGCACGGCTTTTAAACTATCGGAGTTGACCCCGGTGGCATGGGATCACGTATACATTTTTCATCCCTATACGACGAAAAGCGAGATGGAACGGATCATCGGAACTTCGTGGACCACAAGCCGCTCTTACGTCGGGTATTTGCTCGACAACACGTTCCTTGGGGCTTATCCGCTGGATGACGATTCGCTGAACAAGCTCGTGTTCATGGATGACGGAAAGGTCGTCTTGGATGTGACGCTAAACCGTTCCATGGCCGATTTCACCGCTTTCAAAGAGATTCGGGGCGACAAGGAGCTTCTGCTCACATCCGGCGAAGACGGCGCGAACGTCGTCGTATCGAAGCCGTGATCGAATGCCGTTTTCTCCGCTGGCCGGATGAAGAATGTGCTAGAATAGGAGATACATTCGATCATGCAAACGAACCGGAGGAAACAAAGATGACACAGACGACATCCGCGCCCGCGGTCGAGGTGGCTTTATACACGATGTGCCTCGTCCAGGACGGAGACAAAGTATTGCTGCTGAACCGCCCCAGCAAACGCGGCTTTCCGGGCTACATCGGCCCCGGAGGCAAAGTGGAATTTCCCGAAAGCCTGACGGAAGGCGCCATCCGCGAAGTGAGGGAGGAGACGGGACTGATCGTCAAGGACCTGGTCTATAAAGGACTGGACGAATTCGTCGATCCTTCCACGAACTACCGATATATGGTTTTCAACTATTTGGCGACTTCGTTCGAAGGGGAACTGCTGGAAAATCCGCCGGAAGGCGAATTGCTGTGGGTTCCGATTCAAGAGGCGACCTCCCTGCCGATGCAGGACTGGTTTAAGCGGCGTTTTCCGCTTTTTTTCGAGGAAGGCACGTTCGAAATTTATGAAGTCTATGACATGGATAACAAAAAAACCTTGAAGGAAAGCGTGAAAAAGCTCTAAAAAAGTGACAACTTTGTGTTTGTTTTCATATACTTTTTACACGATTTTACGGCTACTCTCACATGATTGGTAAGTAGTATAAAGACATACCCAATCGAGAGGAGTTAAACGACATGAACAACACATGGTCCAAAAAATTGCTGATTTCCGGAATGACTTCCGTCCTGCTGCTTGCCGGCGCGGGTACAGCGGCGTTTGCCGATGCCGCCAAGCCTGCCGCCGCGAGTGCGAAAACGACTGCCGCAGCGGAGAAGAAAGCAGAGACTAAAACGGTAAAACCTGCGTCCAAAACGACTGAACAAGCGTCTGCCAAAACCGGCAAACAAACGTCCGCTTCGGCTACTGCAGCAAAAACGGCGCCAAAAACCAAAAAAGCTCCCGCCGCAAGCAAATCCGTAAAAAAGGCCAAAACGGCAAAACACGCGAAAACAACGAAAAAAGCCGTTAAAGCCGTCCATAGCAAACATACTGCGAAAAAACATCATGCCAAAACGCATCATGTAAAAGCGCATCATGCTAAAACACATACGACGGCCGCAAAAAAGGTCGTTAAAAAACCGGCAGCCAAAAAGAGCAAATAAACGGCACTGGGAAAGGCGGGAGACGACAGTCTACCCGTCTTTTTTTGTGAAAATCTGTTGACGCGGGTTGCCTTTTTCGGAAAAACAGGCCGATAGACGATTTCCGATCAAGGAGAGTACAATAGTAGCATCAGACGGGAGGGAAACGGGATGGCGCATATATTTGTCGTCGATGACGATGCCAATATCCTGCAATTGATTACGGAATATTTGCGGAAGGACGGGTTTACCGTTTCGGCTTTTCCCGACGGGAGCAGTCTGGTGGAAAACGTACGGTCTGAAAAACCGGATTGCCTCATCTTGGATATTATGATGCCCGGCGTCAATGGGCTTGCCTTGCTGACATCGATCCGAACTTTTACGGAAATGCCCATCATCATGATTTCGGCCCGCGGCGAGGAAATGGACCGGATCATCGGTTTGGAGCTCGGCTGCAACGATTTTTTGCGTAAGCCGTTCCATCCGAGGGAACTGATCGCCCGCGTGAAAGGTATGCTGCGTCTTGTTCAGACTTACCGCTTGACGGGGGAAACCGAATCGGGAAAAGGGATTGTGATCGGCAACATGACGCTGAACGAGGAATTCAGGCTGGTTACCGTCGGAGATCAGGAGGTGTCTTTCACTTCCCGGGAGTATGAGCTGCTTGTTTTTTTAGCCAAACATGTGGAGCGGCCCTTCAGTAGAGAGCAGCTGATCCAGCAGGTATGGAAATACGATTTTATGGGCGAGCCCCGGGTCGTAGACGATCTGGTGAAAAGACTCCGTAAAAAGTTGAACGAAGCCGGCGCATCCCTGCAGATCGAAACGTTGTGGGGATTTGGATACAAAGCGGCGGTCCGGGGATGATGCAGACGATTCGGGGCAGAATTTTCACTTCCCTCATCATTGTCATGGTGTTTTCGGTCCTGACGACCGTTTTTCTGTTTAACCGCCTGATCGACGGGATGCTGATGGACCAAGCGCGGAACCAATTGCGGCTGCAGATGACCAAAGCGATCGACATCATTGAAGGCGGCGACGTGGGGGACCTGAGCACGGAGGATTTGGAGCTTCGATTCCGGGACCGGATGTTTTACGCCGATTTTTTCGTCTTGAATCCTTCGGACCAAATCATCGCCGCCGGGGACGGCGGCATGGAAGGTCAGTTCATTCATATTTCGATGAGTCCGCGAGATCATTTTTTCACGCTTCATGGACAAAAAATGATGTATACCCACCAAAAGCTGGAGAAAGGCCTCCGCATCGTCGTGTACACCCCCATGGACATTCTTAAGCAGATTTCGGGGCGGGTGCTGCGCGTTTCGCTTTTGGCGATCTGCATCAGCTTCGGCGTCATTTTCATCGTCGGCCTGTGGTTTGTCTGGAAAACGACGCGGCCCTTGCAGCAACTTAAGGAAGCGGTCAGCAAATATCATCCGAGCTACCGGGGCCTAGGCATTCCTCAAGGGGACACGTCGGAGATCGGGCAGCTTATGGATACATTTTCCAATATGTCCGGGCGCATTCAATGGCATCATCAGCAGCAAATCGAATTTTTGCAAAACGTATCCCATGAGCTTCGGACCCCGTTAATGTCCATCCAGGGATACGCGTCCGCCGTGAAGGATCAAGTCGTGTCCGTTGAGCATGGCTTAAGCGTAGTGACGGCCGAGTCGGAGCGCCTCATTCGGATGGTGGACCGGCTGCTGCAGCTGACGAGAATGGAAACGGTACAGGAGGAATGGAAACTGACGGAGGTTGACTTACAGGAGATGATGGAGCAAGTTCATCAGCTGATCGCTCCCGCAGCGGCGGACCGGGGCGTAGCTGTTCTCGTCAAGACGGTCCCGCTTGAAATGGCTATTCCTGCGGAGCAAATTTTTCAGGTCGCCATGAATTTCACACAAAATGCGGTGCGGTATGCTTCAAACGAAGTGAGATTAGAGCTTACGGCGATTGCGGGAGGATTCAGGATCCGCGTGGACGATGACGGCCCTGGCGTCTCCGAACATGAACGAATGTCGGTATTTGACAGGTTTTATACGGGAAAGGCGGGTGTTACAGGCATCGGGCTGGCTATTTGCAAGCAGACGGCGGACAGGCTCGGGGCGACGATCGGCTGCGAGGGATCGGATTTGGGCGGGGCCCGATTTTGGTTTGAATACAGGCAGGAAAGGCCATAATTTTTTGGACGAGTCTTCGGATGTTTTTCCCTATGATTCTACGTAGAAAAGCCTCGCCTTGAATCACGGTGAATCGGTACACGCGGCGGTTTTCTCAAATCTGCCTCTCTAGCATGAAATGCGCAGATGGCTATAACAAATGCTAGATTCACTTCATAACATATATCAATTCTACGTGGAGGAGTTGAAAATATGTTTGAAGATCTTTTAGGAGATTTAACCCGAGATGACTGCACTCCGGGCGAAGGCTCAAGAGGAGACCTTACTCGCGGCGACCGTACCGGCGGATCGCATGGTAACCGTACCGGCGGCTCTCGCGGCGACCGTACGCATGGCACTCGCGGCCACCGTACCGGCGGCACTCGCGGCGACCGTACGCATGGCACTCGCGGCGACCGTACCGGCGGATCGCGCGGCGACCGTACGCCCGGCGCTCGAGGCGGCCGTACCGGTGGATCGCGCGGCGACCGTACACCTGGCGCTCGAGGCGGCCGTACCGGTGGATCGCGCGGCGACCGTACGCCTGGCGCTCGAGGCGGCCGTACGGGTGGATCGCGCGGCGGCCGTACCGGCGGTGCTCGCGGAGGTCGTACAGGTGGGGCCCGTAGCGGCCGTACCGGCGGATCTCGTGGCCGTACCGGCGGCTCCCGTGGTCGTTAAAATGAAAGCAGCGCCGCCGTTTCCATAGACTCGGGGTTCAAGCAGATCCCCGGATTTTTGATAACGAAAGCGTTGCATGAACTGCCGAATCATTCCGAATCGGCAGTTTTCTTTTTCAGGATTTTGCAAAATTCGATTCCTGCCGCTCCAGGGTACAAAATATAGACGAATCAAACCGTTTCGATATATATATTGCTGATTTGGAAGTCGCTTTTTGGGTTTTTGCCAAATCCTCTTTTAACAAAGCAAGCGAAAACCCTTGATTTTCCGTCCCCCGCAAACTATATTCGAACATAATATCTTTCAAATCCCTATGGAAAGGAAGGCGGAAACATGAAATCATGGATCATCCGGGAGGCTGAGCCCAAGGACATTCCCGGGCTGGCAAAGGTTCACTTGAACAGCTGGCTCACGACTTACCGCGGGATCGTGTCCGATAGCTATCTGGACAGCCTGAAGCTTGAAACGCGAATGGAACTGTGGACGCGGGTGTTAGACCCGGCCAATGAGTCGGTTACTTTCGTTCTGGAAGCCCCGACCGGCGAAGTGGCCGGATTCATTAACGGGGGAAGCAGCCGGGAAAAGGAACTGAACATTGAAGCAGAGGTTTATTCGCTGTATCTGCTGCAGGAAGCGCAAGGACGGGGATCCGGCCGCGAGCTGATGAATCGTTTGATCGGGTATTTTCGTGAACAAGGGTATCGTTCCATGCTGGTTTGGGTGCTGGAAGAAAATCCGGCCGTCGGGTTTTACAAAAAAATGGGCGGCGAGTTTCTGATGAGGGATCGTTTGCAAATCGGCGGTGAAGAGGTGCAGAATCTATGCTTTCAATGGAAAGATCTGGATTCTATTGGATAATATAAATCGCGCTATGACTCTTTACATAAGTAAGAAGGCGCAAGGCCATAAACTACTGAAAAACAAATAGCGGTCGAGCATGGCCATCAAAGATTTACCACGTGAAATATGGAATTTTATAAAAAATTTTACTTTAAATACTAAAATAATGGTTGAAGATGGCACAAAATGGGATTAGAATAAAAGCACATCGGTAATCGATCTGGTTACAGGAGAAAAGGACAACTTTACGGCTGTCCTTTTTGCAGGCATAAAAATGAAAGCGCATTAACTTTCGTTTCTCATCCTAACGCAGTGCCAAAAGCTCATCCGCGAAAGGAGGTGAACCAGCGTTTCGGCTTCAGGCGAGCGCGTCAATTCCGGCTGCATGTCCAAATTTTCATGGCTTGGGGAGCGGAAATTGAACCGAAAGAAGGATGAGTGATGGCAAAAAAAACATGGGTAAAAGGCATGTTTGCCGTTTTGTTCAGCCTGTTGCTTGCGATTGGCTGGTGGGGACCGGGTGCGGGACAAGCGGATGCCGCCGCCCCCTCTTACAAGGTTGTCGGGTATTTCACGAACTGGGGCATTTACGACGCCAACTATCAGGTAGAACAGATCGACGCGACGAAACTCACCCACCTGAATTACGCATTTGCGGACCTTTGCTGGAACGGCAAACACGGCAACCCGTCAAATGATCCCGGAAATCCGAACAAAGCGACCTGGAACTGCAAGGATGCCGGCGTTCCGACCCAAACGGGAAACGTCCCGAACGGAGCCATCGTGCTTGGCGATCCGTGGGCGGACGTCAACAACAACGACGGCGTGCCTTTGGAATGGGAAGACTGCGAAAAAGGGAAATGCGGCAACTTTTACAAGCTCAACAAGCTGAAACAGTCGAACCCGAACTTGAAAACGCTGTTATCTGTCGGCGGATGGACCTGGTCCAATCATTTTTCGGATGTGGCGGCCGATCCTGCTGCCCGCACCAATTTCGCGAATTCGGCGGTCAATGTGATCCGGACTTACGGTTTCGACGGGATCGACATCGACTGGGAATATCCCGTAGAGGACGGATTGCCGGATAACAGCCAGCGACCGGAGGACAAGCATAACTTCACGCTGCTGCTGCAGGAAACGCGCAATAAGCTGAACGCCGCGGGAGCGCAGGACGGGCGCAGCTATTTGCTGACGATCGCAGGGCGGGCCAATCCTTCTTACGCGACGACGACCGAGCTTGGCGCCATCGCGGGCATTCTGGATTGGATCAACATCATGACCTACGACTTCCACGGCGACTGGGAACAAACCACGAACCACAACGCAAACCTCTTTTCCGACCCGAACGATCCGGATACCGTCAATAAATTCAGCGCAGATTCGGCCATAAACGCTTATTTGAATGCGGGAGTGCCTGCTTCCAAAATCGTGATGGGCATTCCGTTTTACGGCCGGGGATGGAAAAACTGCGCGCCCGGACCCCGCGGCGACGGACTTTATCAAGCCTGCACTCCGGATTTTAACGGCAGCGTCGTTCCAAACGGAACGTGGGACAACTACGAGTCCGGACCTACGGGAATGTTTGATTACGGCGATCTGGCAGCGAATTACGTGAACAAAAACGGCTTTGCCCGTTATTGGAGCCAGACCGGCCAAGTACCTTATCTGTACAATCCTTCCTCCAAGATTTTTATCAGCTACGAAGACCCGCAGTCAATCACCGCAAAAGCGGCCTATATCAAAAACCGTTCTCTGGGCGGCGCGATGATTTGGGATCTCAGCGAAGACTGCCGGACCAGCCCCAAATTCGCCTGCACAGGCACGAAACTTCTGAATCAACTCGCCTCGGACCTGCAATCGGACCCGGCTCCGCCGGATACAACCGCGCCAACCGCTCCAACGCATTTGACTTCTCCATCGCAAACGGCCAACACCGTCACGCTGACATGGGATCCATCCTACGACCAGGTCGGCGTTGCCGGTTATGACGTATACCGGGACCAAACCCTGTTAACCCGCGTACCCGGCACGACTTATACCGTTGCGGGCCTCAAGCCGCAAACCTCCTATACATTTACGGTAAAAGCCGTCGATGCCGCCGGGAACGTGTCGGATCCCAGCGCTCCGCTTACCGTATCCACGCTTGCCTTGGGAACGGATACCGAAGCCCCTACAGCCCCCGCCAATCTATCGGTAACGGCACATACGGACACCACCGTGACGCTGAAGTGGAATCCGTCGACGGATAACGTTGCCGTCACCGGATATGACATTTTCCAAGGGGACGCGCTTGCCGGTACAGTGGACGGGACAACGACCGGCTATACGGTTACCGGGCTTAAGCCGCAAACGGCTTATACTTTTTCAGTGAAAGCAAAAGATGCCGCCGGGAACGTTTCTCCCGCGAGCAATGCGGTCACCGTAACGACCGATGCTTCCGGGCCGGCAACCACTCCGGCATGGGCCCCAAATACGGCTTATGCCGTCGGCGCCGAGGTCAGCTACGGCGGAGCGGTCTATCAATGCCGGCTTGCGCATACCTCGCTTCCGGGATGGGAGCCGCCGAACGTGCCTGCTTTATGGTTGAAAAAATAACGCCAAACCATTTTGATGTGATGAAAGAGAGGCGTCGCCATGAACAAGAAGAAGGAATTCCGCGGGGTGCTGCTTGTGCTGCTGAGCCTGCTTATTTGGCTGCTGCCTTTGGCTCCGGGCCAGGCTGTCGCTGCGGCCGCAGGCAGCGATGCCGGCGCCGCGGCGGCGGGCAGCGGATACAAAATCGTAGGGTATTTTCCTTCATGGGGAATTTACGGAAGAAGCTACAACGTCACCGACATCGACGCATCGAAGGTTACGCATATCAATTACGCGTTCGCGGACATTTGCTGGGATGGAAAACACGGCAATCCTTCCACCGACCCCGGCAATCCGAATAAGCAAACCTGGCCCTGCCAGGTCACCGGAATTCCCCTTCAGCAGGGCAATGTGCCTAACGGCAGCATCGTGCTAGGAGACCCGGATGCGGATGCCCTCCGGCCGACGCCGGGCGGACCGACGACCGGATGCTGGGCCGACGCCGCTTGCGGCAATTTTGGCGCCCTTCGCAATTTGAAAGCGGCCAATC
Organism: Paenibacillus sp. USDA918EY; assembly: GCF_009870825.1. Lineage (GTDB taxonomy): Bacteria > Bacillota > Bacilli > Paenibacillales > Paenibacillaceae > Paenibacillus_AQ > Paenibacillus_AQ albilobatus. The sequence continues at coordinate 336,143 of NZ_WTWY01000001.1, forward strand.
CGCACCTGAAAACGATATTATCCGTCGGCGGCTGGACCTGGTCGAATCGGTTTTCGGATACGGCGGCGTCGGATACGACGCGCAAAAACTTCGCCAAATCCGCGGTCGATGCGCTTCGGGCCTACGGCTTTGACGGCGTCGATCTCGACTGGGAATATCCGAACGTGGAAGCGATTCCCGGGAACAGCCATCGTCCCGAAGACAAGCAAAACTACACCCTGCTGCTGCAGGAGGTCCGCAATCAGCTGGACGCGGCAGGAGCGCAGGACGGCAAGCGTTATCTGCTGACCATCGCCTCCGGCGCGAGCCAGACGTTCGTCGACAATACGGAGCTGGCCAAAATCGCGCAAATCGTCGATTGGATCAACATCATGACGTACGATCTACACGGCGGTTCATGGGAAGGCACGACAAGCCATAACACCGGACTGTACGGCGATCCGAACGACCCCTACCTGGCAAGCAACTTTTTTGTCGATGGGGCCATCCAAGCGTATCAAAAAGCCGGAGTCCCCATGAACAAGCTGGTGCTTGGCCTCGAATTCATGGCGCGCAGCTGGAAAAACTGCCCCCCGGGACCCAATAACGACGGCCAGTTCCAAACCTGCACGCCGGATCAAGGCGCAGTTTACAAATGGTCTCCGGTCGGAACGTGGGACGATTCCACTTCAGGCAACACCGGCGTTTTCGATTACGGGGACATCGCGGCCAACTATGTGAACAAAAACGGATACACCCGCTTTTGGAACAACGCGGCCAAAGTGCCTTATCTGTACAATCCGAGCACCAAAATCTTCATCTCTTACGATGACACCGAATCGTTGGGATACAAAACCGACTATATCAAAAGCAAATATTTGGGCGGGGCAATGTTCTGGGAGTTCAGCTCCGACTGCCGGACCAGCCCGAAATACCGGTGCACCGGTCCAAAGCTGCTGGATAAAGTGTATAACGACCTGAATACGGGAACGTCTCCGGTAGACAACATCGCACCGACGGCTCCATCCAATCTGGCGTCCTCGGCTGTTGGCGACAAAAAGGTTACGCTTAGCTGGACGGCCTCCACGGATAACGTGGGCGTCATGTTTTACGATATTTATCAAGACGGCAAGCTGGCGCAAACCGTCGACGGCGCAACGACGTCGGCCGTGATCAAAGGGCTGGCCGGAAGCACGGCCTATACCTTTACGGTCAAAGCGAGGGATGCCGCGGGCAACGCTTCTCCCGCGAGCAGTCCGCTAACCGTGACGACCGCGCCGCCGGTCATCGATCATGAGCCGCCGACGGCTCCGGCCAATCTGGTCGCCGCAGCCAAGACCAAAACAAGCGTCACGCTGAAGTGGGACGCTGCGACGGACAATGACGATATTGCGGGGTACGACATCTATCAAAACGGCACGCTTTCCAAACAGACCGCCAACTTGACGGAAACGCTGTCGGGCTTGACGGCAGGCACAACCTACAGCTTCTTCGTCAAAGCGAGGGATCTATCGGGGAATGAATCCGCGGCGAGCAACACCATCAGCGTCACAACGCCAACGGACCCGAACTACCCGGCTTGGCAGGCGAATACGGCCTATTCTGTGGGCAGCTTCGTAACGTATAACGGCAACCTGTATAAATGCACGTATGCCCATACCTCGATCGTTGGCTGGGAACCGCCTTCCGCTCCGACATTGTGGCAGCTGCAGTCCGCTCCTCCCCAGGACACCCAGGCGCCGACGGCTCCATCCAATCTGAAAATATCGGGTCAAACATCCAATTCGGTCACCTTGACCTGGACGGCCTCCACGGATAACATCGGGGTAACCGGATACGATGTGTACCAAGGAAATTCGCTTGCGGGAAGCGCGACGTCTACGACGTATACGGTATCGGGATTGTCTCCTTCGACGTCTTATACGTTTACCGTCAAAGCGAAGGATGCGGCAGGCAACGTTTCGGACGCAAGCAATGCCGTTACGGTCAAGCTTGGCGCTGCCGATACGGTGCCGCCCACCGCTCCGGGAAACCTGTCCGTAACGGCGAAAACATCCACTTCGGTCACCTTGACCTGGACGGCTTCGATGGATAATGTAGGCGTTGCGGGCTATGATGTTTACCAGGGGAATGCGCCGGCGGCGTCGGTTGACGGCTCCACGCTAACGGCCGTCATAAACGCTCTAACGCCGAATACCGCTTATACCTTTACGGTGAAAGCCAAAGATGCCGCAGGCAACGTGTCGGCAGCCAGCAATGCACTGACGGTCACGACGGACCCCGATGCTTCGGCTCCGGCAGCCTGGGCTGCCGGCAAAGCGTACGTCAAGGACGATCTGGTGACTTACAATGGAAAAACATATAAATGCCTGCAGCCCCACACCTCTTTGGCAGGCTGGGAGCCGCCGAACGTGCCGGCTTTATGGGCTTTGCAAGGTTAGAGCAAGGCCGACTGCCGACGTTTTTTCCGTTAGAAAGGTTTGACTTGGCAAAAAAGCGAACAGCCGGTCCGATCGGGATCTTTTCCGTCGGACCGGCTTTCCGGCATTCCATGGCTCGTGGGAAAAGATGCAAGCCAAAAAACGCCGGAACACCAATGCTTTTATTCGAAAAAGGCATTATACTGTATGTAAATTCCGTATTTTGATTGAAAGTCGCGAAAGGAGCAAGCTTTGGCTTTGGAGGAATCATTGCGCGAAGAACGCGAAATTATGAAGGTTTGCCTGCTGGCCGGGCAGATTATGCTGGAAAGCGGGGCGGAAACGTACCGGGTGGAGGATACGATGATGCGGATCGCCTCGTCTTACGGGATCGACCATACGCACAGCTATATGACGCCGACCGGCATCATTTTCTCGCTGGAGGATCCGCAGCCGATGACCCGGCTGAACCGGATCACGGAGCGGACGACCAACTTGTATAAAATCGACCGGGTGAACACCCTCTCCCGCAAAATCAGCCAAGGGGGCATGTCCATCGCCGATGCCTACCGTGAATTGCAGGAAATCGACCGGACGCGCGCCATTTACCCGGTATGGCTGAACGTGCTCATGGCGGCCGTGGCCAGCGGATGTTTCCTGATCATGTTCCGCGGCACCTGGCTGGACTTCATTCCGGCGATGCTTGCGGGCGGGATCGGCTACTACTGCTCGGTTCTGCTGCACCGGTTTATCCCGGTCAAGTTTTTTGCGGAGTTTTCGGGGGCGCTCATGATCGGGTTATGCGCGATTCTGTTCGTGAAATACGGGTTCGGGCAAGCCCGCGACACGATCATCATCAGCTCCGTGATGCCGCTCGTTCCCGGCCTTTTGATCACGAACGCGATTCGGGATTTGATGGCGGGCCACCTCGTTTCAGGCTTGTCCAAAGGAGCGGAAGCCTTCATTACGTCCTTCGCTATCGGGGCGGGAATCGCGTTTATGCTGTCTTTGCAGTAGGAGGTCAAGATGTATTATATCGAACAAATCGTTACGAGCTTCATCGCATCCGCCGCATTCGGCATGATCTTCAACGCCCCGAAAAAAACGCTCTGGCAGTGCGGGCTCGCGGGCATGGTGGGCTGGGTGCTATACATATGGCTGCAGGATATCGGCGTCCAAAAGCTTGCGGCTACGGTCGTTGCCGCATACTGCGTTACGATGATCAGCTATTTTTTCGCCAAAATGTACCGCAAACCGATCATCGTGTTCAGCGTGTCCGGGATCATTCCGCTCGTTCCGGGCGGTTTGGCTTATGACGCGATGCGCAACGCGGTGGAAAACCATTACGACCAGGCGGTGCAATCCGGCGCGGTGGCGTTTATGATGTCCGGAGCAATCGCGCTGGGACTGCTGCTGTCCGAGGTAACCAACCAATTGATCCGGAAAATTCGCGCTGCCAAGACGCCTTGAGCCGAGATGCCGGGTTCATGGCTGCATTGAAGCCGGACCATCGTAGTTCTGGAGGGGAGGACTTGCAAATGATCGATGTAAAGACGATTGTGCTGGCCCCGGACTCGTTCAAGGAAAGCATGACGGCCAAACAGGTGTGCGAAGCGATGGAGCGGGGCATCCGGCGCGCCAACCCGGAAATTCGCTGCCTGCATGCGCCCATGGCCGACGGCGGGGAAGGAACGGCGCAATCGATCGTCGACGCGACCGGCGGCAGGTTGTACCCCCTTCGGGTGAAGGGACCGCTAGGAAGCGAGGTGCAGGCTTGTTACGGAATTACCGGCGACGGAAAGACGGCCGTGCTGGAAATGGCGAGCGCCAGCGGCATCGGCCTCGTTCCCGAAACGGAGCGGAATCCGCTGCTGACGACGACCTACGGCACGGGACAGCTCATTAAAGCCGCTTTGGATCATGGGATACATCGCCTGCTGATCGGAATCGGCGGCAGCGCTACGAATGACGGCGGCGCAGGGATGCTTCAGGCGCTGGGCGGCAAGCTGCTGGACGAAAGCGGGCATGAGCTGGGGCCCGGCGGAGGCGCGCTGCACAAATTGAGCCGAATCGACTTTGGCGGACTTGATCCGAGAATCCGGCAGGTCAAGGTCGAAGCGGCTTGCGATGTGACAAATCCGCTGTGCGGGCCGGAAGGGGCATCGCATGTCTTTGGGCCGCAAAAAGGAGCCACCCCGGATATGGCGGCCGTTCTGGATGCGAATTTGCGGCATTTTGCCGATGTCATCCGCCGCCAGCTTGGCATCGACATCGCCGACGTTCCCGGAGCGGGAGCTGCCGGCGGTTTGGGCGCCGGGATCATGGTGTTTTTGAACGGGACGTTACACAAGGGGATGGAACTTGTCGCACGAATGACGGGACTGGAGGAAAAAATAAAACGGGCGGACATGGTCTGGACGGGCGAGGGGAGCATCGACGCCCAAACCCGGTTCGGCAAAACGCCCTACGGCGTAGCCCGGGCGGCCAAGAAACATCGAAAGCCCGTCATTGCGTTTGCCGGAAGGATCGGCGACGGCATTGACGAGCTTTACGAACAAGGAATCGACGCGGTATTCGGCATTCTGCCCGGCGCCTGCGACCTGCAGGATGCGCTTCGGCAGGGGGAGGCCAACATGGAGCGTGCCGCGGAAAATGCGATGCGGCTGTTGATGCTCCGGAGATGACGGTTGCTTGGACGGATTGATCACGGCGCGCGTTTTGGTGCGGGTACATAAAAAGGCGGAGGCAAGATGTAACGAACTTGCTTCCGCCTTTTGCAGTTATCGGGTGAACGAAACAAAAGGGTGACCGAACCGTTATTTGACGCCGATTCTCATTCTGTAGCTGAACAGCACCTCAAGCGTGCGCTCCAGAAAATACTCCTTCACCAACGCCTTGAAACGCTTTATTTCCTCTTCCAGATCGGTGAATCCAAGCTTGAGACAGGTTTGAAGGCCCCCCTGGGAAAGCGCTAGACCGATGTACCGTTCGCTGTCGCAGGTTTCTTCGTTGTGGAATACGATTTCCCGCGCGTATCGGAAGTGGCCGCTTTCCTTGATGCGGGCCAGATGCGATTCCTTGTCCCCTTTGACGGCTTGATCCTTTTCGCTTTGACGTTCCTTCAGCAGCTGGTCGGCATGATCCAGAAGATCGACGTACGCTTTTTCCGCCTCCCAGGAAGCGGTCTGCGGCCAGTCGCAGTCGTATGCCGCAAAGATGCCGCCCGGCTTCAAAACCCTTGCAGCTTCGGCAAGCGTGCTGACAGGGTCCATCCAATGAAAGGATTGGGAGCAGGTGATCAGATCCGCTGCGCCGTCCGGAAACTCCAGTTTGTTCGAGTAGCCGCTCATAAACCGGATGCTGCCTGCGGCAGGGTCTTCGGCCTGCAGCAAGCGCAGCTTTTCTTCGGCTTTGCTGCGCATGTCGTCGTTCGGTTCGATCCCGACGACCGTTACCGCGTCGCTTTTCCAAACGAAAGTGGACAGTCCGGTGCCGCAGCCAACGTCCAGAACGAGCCGGGGCTTGCGCTGCAAATATCCCGTTAATATCCGGATGACTTCGCTGGGGGCGCCGGGCCGATATCGGTCATACAAATCCTTGTAACCGGAGAAACGGTCGACGTTGCTTTGGCGGTTGCCTTCGGGAATGTGGCTCATGCGCCGCGCCGCTCAAATCGTTGAACGATTTCCACGATCACTTGAACCGCCTTCAGCATGTTGTCCACCGAAATATATTCGAATTTGCCGTGGTAGTTTTCGCCGCCCGTAAAGATGTTTGGCGTCGGCAGTCCCATGTAGGAGAGCTGGGAACCGTCGGTGCCGCCGCGGATCGGTTTGACGATCGGTTTGATGCCCAGGCTTTCCATCGCATCATACGCGATGTCCACGATTTCTTTGACGGGTTCGATTTTTTCCTTCATGTTATAGTACTGGTCGCGCATGTCGAGCACGATCCGTTCTTCCCCGTATTTGGCCTGCAGTTCTTTGACGATCCGCTTCAGGTTTTCCTTTTTGTTTTCGAATTCCGTCCGGTCGAAGTCGCGGATGATGTACTCCATTTTCGTGCGTTCGGTATCCCCGTTTTGGCTCAGCAGGTGGTAGAAGCCCTCATACCCCTCCGTATGTTCCGGGGCTTGTTCGGCCGGAAGTTTGCCGTTCAGCTCCATGGCGATTTTGATCGAGTTGACCATTTTGTTTTTGGCCGTGCCGGGATGCACGTTGGTGCCGTTGATCGTGATGCTCGCTTTGGCCGCGTTGAAGCTTTCGTATTCGAGCTCCCCGAGCGGTCCGCCGTCCATCGTATACGCGAAGTCCGCGTTAAACGCTTTGACGTCGAATTTTTGCGGGCCTCTGCCGATTTCCTCGTCAGGCGTAAACGCCACCCGGATTTTTCCGTGCTTGATTTCGGGATGCTGGATCAGATAGGCCATGGCGGTCATAATTTCGGCGATGCCTGCTTTGTCGTCCGCCCCGAGCAAGGTGGTTCCGTCCGTCGTGATCAACGTATGGCCTTTATAGCCGGACAGCTCCGGAAACTGTTTTGGAGAGAGCACGACGTTCAGCCCGGAATTCAGGACGATGTCGCCGCCGTCGTAGTTTTCGATCGTTTGCGGGTTCACGCCGGCTCCCGTGAAATCGGTAGCGGTATCCACATGGGCCAAAAATCCGATCGTCGGCACGTCGCGGTCGCTGTTGGAAGGCAGCGTAGCCATGACATAGCCGTTGTCGTCCATGGTCACCTCCTGCATGCCGATGTTTTTCAGTTCGTCGACGAGCATGCGGGCAAGGTTCAGCTGACCCGGCGTGGAAGGGCAGGTCGGGCTGTCCTCGTTCGATTGCGTTTCAACTTTGGCGTAGGAAATAAAGCGTTCCATGATTTCCTGTTTCACAATTGTCAGCTCCTTTTCTATTGTAGAGGACGCCCGGAGGCTCCCCCGTCGATAAAAGCTCGGTATGTATTTGTGTCTCCTTTCTATGATATCACGGACGGGCTATAAAATCACAGGGAGCGGAAATGCTCGGAAAGATTCGGATGTAAAAGTTAAAGGTAACTACGGCAGTGCGGAACGCGTTAAGGATATGGGTGCTTTTTAAGAACGCGACAGGAGGGAGTTCGGATGAACAGACGAGGAGCAGGCGTCGCATTCCTTGCGATCGGCGCATTTTTGTTTGCGGTAAGATATGTGACGGACGCGATGTTGTTGACGCAAAACGGAGGTATGGGATCATACGATTTTCGCATGGCGCTTTATGAGTCGGGTGTTTTTTTGCTGCTGTTAAGCATCCTCTTTTTTATATTGGGGGTGGTTTATTTCATTCTCGGGGATTTCCCGGCCGCGGTTCAGCGTTATAAGGAAAAAGCAAAAGAGAACTGGGCGGAGCGCCAAGAAGCGAACAGGGTATGGGATGAGAGCCTGAATTCCGATTCGGATCAGGACGAAAAACCTTCGACATAGCCCGAGGTCGGCGTTCGCCCGCCGATTCGCGCTTCTCAATGTTTCGGGTTTGAATTACAATGCATGTATCGTTTCAAAAAAAGGTGTGGCATGGGATCACATTTGGCGCAAACGGAGAGGAAGAGTCGGATGAAAGAAAAGGAGCGGATGGTGGCCGCCGAGCGAACTGCCGAGCTTTATGCTTTGGAATCGGGCAGGGTGCTGAAGCTTTTTCGCAATGGATTGCCGAGAACGATGGCGGAAGAAGAGTTTCGGATCGCGCAGAACGTGTTCCGGTCAGGGCTGCATGTACCGGAGCCGTTCGAGTTTCTTGAAAGGGAAGGACGCGTGGGCGTCGTCTACGAAAAGGCGGAGGGACACACGATGCTTGCGGCGATTTTTCAAAATCCCGGAATCGTCGAAACCGAAGCCCGGCGGATGGCTCGCATCCACGCGGAAATACATGGGCGGAAGGCGGAGGGACTGCCGCGATTGAAAGCGGCTTTGGAACGCCGGATTTCGGATGCCCCGCTCCTGTCGGCCGAGGAGAAGGCCGGGATCGTCCTAAAGCTGGAAGAGCTGGAAGACGGGGGCTCGTTATGTCATGGAGATTTTCATCCGGACAATGTCATTCTCGGGCAAAAGGAATGGGTCATCGATTGGATGACGGCTACGGCCGGCAGTCCCGCCGCGGATGTCGCAAGAACGCTGCTGATGCTGGAGCACGGCGCGCTGCCGGATGAATTGCCTCCTTCGGCCATCGAGTTCTTTACCGGCATCCGGCAGGAGTTAGCCGCGGCGTATATGAACGAATATACTAGGCTGACCCGGATTCCCCGCGAAGAGATCGTAAAGTGGATGGTTCCGGTCGCTTCGGCGCGCTTAACCGAATGGATTCCGGATTCTGAAAAAGAGAAGCTGCTGGAGCTGATCCGAAAGCAGTAAAATCCTTTGAGTCCGCAAAAAAATGAAAATGCCTGTTGACTCTCACGTTACGTGATTCTTTATAGTGAAAAAGGAAAGGGGAGAACATCCATGATGGTGAAAGAAGTCGCCGAGCTGGCGGGGATCAGCGTGCGCACCCTTCATCACTATGACGAAATCGGCCTGCTGCATCCGAGCCAAACCACGGAAGCCGGTTACCGGATATATACCGATGAAGATTTGGCGAAGCTTCAGCAAATTTTGTATTTCCGGGAGCTCGGGTTCCCGTTGAAGCAAATCCGCCAGATCGTAAGCAGCACGGATTTCGACCGGATGGAGGCGATGGAGCTTCACCACAAGCTTCTGCTGGAAAAGCGAATAAGGCTGGAGCGGATGATCGAAACCTTGGAGAAAACGATGAAACACGAAAAAGGAGAGATCAACATGTCGAATCAGGAAAAATTTGCGGGCTTTGATTTCAGCAGCAATCCGTATGAGCAGGAAGCGCGAGAGCGCTGGGGCGATCAAGCGGTGGACGAATCCAACGCCAAACTCGGCAGCTTGTCCAAAAGCGAGCAAACGAAGCTGGAAGAAGAAATGAACGCCATCTACCGGAAGCTGGCGGCTTTGCGGCAATTGTCCCCGGAATCGGATGAGGCCCAGGAGGCGATCGGCGAATGGTACCGGTTCCTGAACCGGTTGGGCAGCTATTCGCTGGAGGCGTTCAAAGGACTCGGCCAAATGTACGTGGACGATGAACGATTTACGCGGAACATCGACAAGTTTGGCGAGGGGCTTGCCGTTTTTATGAGGGATGCCATGGCCGAATATGCGGATCGCCGAAACTAGCGTTACCCAAAAAAAGCAAAAAACCGGAGCCTGCTCCGGTTTTTTGCTTGCTAAAACCCATTGTGCACCAGGTAAACGTCCGCTGCTTCTTCCTTCTTTTGACATCAAACGGTCGCGCTGCTTTATAATAAATCCGGAGGTGTTTATAATGGAGAAATTTCAGCATATCCTTTGCTCCGTAGAGGAGCTTGAGCAGCTTGCGGGCAAACCCCGGGAACTCGTCAACCAAAAAGTCATCCCCTCGCTTGATCATCACTGCCGGCATTTCATATCGTTGTCTCCGCTCGTTTTTGTCGCCACCAGCGGCGCGGACGGCACATGCGACTGTTCTCCGCGCGGCGATGCCCCAGGTTTTGCATACATACTCGACGATCATCATTTGATCCTGCCGGAACGCCCCGGCAACCGGAGATACGACTCGCTCCGCAACCTTTTGGAAAATCCGCGCATCGGCCTCATTTTCGTCATTCCGGGATTGGAGGAAACGCTGCGCATCAACGGCAAAGCCAGCATCATCCGCGACCCGGATTTGATGGAGCGCATGGCCGTGCAAGGAAAAATTCCCGCCGTTGGCATCGCGGTCGAGGTGGAGGAGTGCTACATCCACTGCGCGAAAGCGTTCAAAAGATCTAGGCTGTGGCAGCCTGAACATTGGCCCGAGGCAGCGTCCCTTCCCGATCCGGCGGCGATCATCGCCACGCATGCGGGGAAATTGCGCCTGACTGTGGACGAAGTGCGGGCGTCGCTCGCCGAAAGCTATGAAAAACGGCTTTATTAATCGATGTTAACGCTATTTAATGAGATTAACTATCGCTTTACCCTGCAATAATATCCAGCTAACACAACCTTCATACAATGGATTTGCATGGTCAAATACCTTTGTGAAGGAGATGTAAGCTGCATTGAACAGGACGAGGAAACTTAGACGGAGCGTTTCGATCGCCATGCTGAGCGGCGTGATGCTGACGACCGGAACGCCCGCCGTTTTGATGAACGCGGCCCATGCCGAGCCGTTATCGGTGATGGACAGCGCGCAGCAAACCCAGCTTAACCAGCCTAGCGGCATCCGATTGGATCATACGCCGCCGGCATGGATTCCGGAAAAGCAAAATTATACGGTTACGGCTGTCGTGTACGGCGCGGATCAACCATGGAGCGGGCAAATCCGTTTTTCGGTGGACGGGAAAGATTTCGGCCCGGTCGAGTTGAAGCCATCGGGACAACAGCCGGATACATACACGGGAGACATTCCGGGCGAAACGCTGATCGGGCGGGAGTTGAAGTATTCGATCGATGTGTTGGACTCCGGAGGGAACGTCATTCGGACCGGCGCTTACGCCGCTGCCATCCGGTCTTTGCAGGCGGAAGCACTTGCGGCACAGGTTGACGCGCCGGCGCTGCTCATTACGGAAATGGTGCCGGACACGGCCGATTTGCCGGGATCGAGCACGGACGCCTACGAATTCGTGGAGGTTTACAACAACACGGATCAGGATGTGAACTTTAAGGACTATTCTTTCTTTTACAATAACAGCAATCCGTGGACACCCGATCCGGGAACCGATATCATCATTCCGGCCCGCCAGCCGGTCGTGTTTTGGATCATGAACGGAAAAAACGACCCGTTAACGGCGGATCAGTTCAACGCCAATTTCGGCACGAATCTGGTTGAAGGCGTCCATCTGTTCCGGATTTCCGGAGGCGGCGGGATGGCGAACGGCAGCGCCAGAACGCTTGCCATCAAAGGCAAAAGCGGAGAAACGATCGTGTCGGCCGCTTATGGGCCGGAACATGTCAAACCCAATATGGGCATCTTTTTCAAGCATCCGGTGGCGGGAAGCACGCTGATGACCGTCATGGCGGAATCCGGGAAAACGGCGGCCACGCCGGGGGAAATCGATCCTTCGCAAGCCGTTCCGCCGGTCATCGAAGAAGGAAAACAAACCGAAATCACCCATACGCCGGCGGACGTCGTCAATGCCAATGATTATGAAATCAAAGCCCATGTGAAAAACCCGGGCACAAACGCGGACGGCTCCAAAGCCCCTGTCAAGCTGCTTTACAAAACGCCGTCCCAAGCCAGATACACCGTAGCGACGATGACGGATTCGGGCAACACGGGCGATTATACGGCGACGATTCCTGCAGCCGCGCTTGCGGAACCTACGCTGCAATACCGCATTCTGGCGGGCCAGCTCGACAAGCCATATACCACCCGGGTCAACATGGATCCGTTCGATCCGTCCAAGGCGCCGGTGCTGCTCGTGACGGAGCTTGTGCCCAACACGGCCAACGTGCCGGGCACGTCGACGGATGCGTACGAATACATCGAGGTGTACAACAACTCCGACCAGCCGGTAAATTTCAAAAACTACAAAATCTATTACCGCTATCCGGATAAAGGCCCGGCAGCCGACGTAGAGTGGCCGTCCGTGAACCCTGACTTTGTTATTGCGCCGAAACAATCCGTCGTGTTCTGGATTAAAAACAGCGCCAACACGACCTACACGGAAAACGACTTCAACCAATTTTACAAAACGAACCTGATTCCGGGGCAGACGCTGCAGTCGATTCAAAGCGACGGCATGGCCAATTCCGGCAGACGGGCGGTCGTGATCAAAACGAATACCGGCAGGGAAATTTCCTCCGCGTATTACGACGCCGATCTGACGTATGAGGGCGGAACGAAAGGCGATGAAACGAAAGAGGACAAGGCGATCGTTTTCGGCTACCCGATGAACGGCGGCACGGTGATGATCAAAGCCGGATCGGGTACGGACTCGCCGACGCCGGGATCCGTCACGCCTTCGCAGGTTCCCGCAGAACCGGTCCATGTCGTCGCGGACACCGTTTCGCCGACGGTACAGGACGCAACGGGAGTCAAGGAAGCGGACCAGTCCAAAGGGCTGGAGCTTAAGGCCGATGCCAAGGATGATCGCGAGGTGACTTCGGTCGAAGTATTCGTCCGTTCGGACAAGCAGGCCGCATTTAGCGGGCACCGCCTGACGGAAGATTTTAACGACATGCTGTACCATTACAAGCTGAGCCCTGCCGATTTGATCGGACGCAAGTTCATCGAATATTATTTCGTCGTTTCCGACGGAGTGAATGAAACGAAATCCGACACGACCAGAGTGGCTGTCACCGGAGGGGTGAGCGATGCGCCGCTTCGCCTGAACGTAAAGGATCAGGAGATCGTGAAGGGGATCCATACGGTCAAAGGGACTTCGGAAGCGGCCGGAACCGCGGGCGTAACTTTAAGCATCGACGGGAAAAAGCTGCCGGACCCAGGCACGTATGCCGGACTTGAACATGACGCTTATTTCGTATTCGACGCCGTCAACGTCGATTATTACTTCAAAAACGCGGTGACGATGGGACCTCCGGAACTGGAGGACAAAACGATTCTGTATACCTTTATGGATCCGATCACCACGTATACGACGTTGTCCTTTCCGATCGGCGCAGAGCGCTTAAAGGCGGGAGACAATGTCATCTATATCCGGGCGGGCTCCAAAACTTCTCCTTTCGATAAACGTCCGGAAGAGAACAAAGACGATTTCGAAGTGAAAAACGTCCGATTGCTGCTGGCCGACGGCACCGAAATTTGGGATCCTGCCTACGCCGAAAAAGAAAAGCAGATCAAGATGGGCGATTCGGCAGGCAAAAGCGAGTCGATCGGATTTCATTTTGATCTGAAGCCGGAACACCTGAAAGCGAAAGCGTACGACTGGGATACGACTGCCGTGCCGGACGGCGCCCATCAAGTGGCCGTTTCCGACGGCACGGAGCAAGTGACCGCAAACGTGATCGTGGACAATACCGCCCCGACCATCAAGCCGACGGTAGAAGAAGGCAAGGAATACCGCGGGGAATTCGTCATCGATGCCGAGATCAAGGACGCCCTGGCAGGCGTGGACAAGGTGTCCGTAAAGCTGGACGACAAGCCGGTTGAGCTTCCTTTCAAAACCTCTTCCGGGGAAATGAAAGGCGGAACCCATAAGCTGTATATCCAGGCGGCCGATAAGATTGGAAACATTTCCGAAACGACCGTGAGCTTCAAAGTGCCCGACGAGAATCCGCTGCCTCCGGAGCTGGTCAGCCCTAAGCAGGGCCAGACTCATGCCGGGACCGATGCGGATCTGACCGTCAAAGTCCAGGACCCGAACCAGGATCCGTTAAACGTGACGTTTTACAAGGGCTACAAATATGACGGCAGCCGCGCGGAAGGATTTTCGGGCTACATGAATACGTCCGTAACCGAACCGCCGAAAGAGATGGCTCCAGCGGGAGAAAAGGCCATGGGCGCGGCGGATTACGAAAAAATCAGCGCGGTGGACGGGAAATATCTCGTCAACGATTCCGTGGAACAATTCCCTTACCAGCGCTTTGAAGTGAAGCTTGATCCTTCGGTAAAAAGCACCGACCGGGTGGACATCGAATGGAAGGGGAAATCGCTGGAAGGACGGAAAGTAAGCTTGTATGCCTGGAGCCCGTCGCAAGGAAAGTGGGTGCAGCTCGATCAAGTCATCGCCGGTACGGATGATTTCGGCTTGAATGCGGTGGTCAAAGCAGGAGATTATGCGAGCGGCCAAGTCATCGAGGTCATGGTGCAGGACGAAATTGCGGTCCAAGCGGCCAACAGCGGCAGCAAGCCGACGCCGGAATCGCAGGACCCTTACGATTTTTCGTTCGTCTGGATGTCCGACACCCAATATTACTCCCAAAGCTATCCGCAGATTTATCAAAAAATCGTGAACTGGGTCGTCGAGCAAAAAGATAAAATGAACATCAAATACGTGATCCATACCGGCGACGTCGTCGATAAATCCTATCAGGAATACCAATGGATCGAAGCCGACAAGGACATGAAGGTGCTGGAAGACGCCAACATTCCGTACGGCGTGCTGGCAGGCAACCATGACGTCGATCACCAGAACAACGATTATACGAAGTTCAAGGAATATTTCGGCGAAAACCGCTTCAAAAACAACCAGGTGTTCGGCGGGTCGTACGACAATAACCGCGGCCATTACGACTTGGTATCGTCGAACGGGAACGACTTCATCATCGTGTACATGGGATGGGGACTCGGCGACAAGGAAATCGAATGGATGAACGAGGTCGTTTCCAAATATCCGGAACGCAAGGCGATTTTGTGCCTGCATGAATATTTGCTCGTATCCAACAACCGGGCGCCGATTGCCGATCAAATTTTCGAAAAGGTCGTAAAGCCGAACAAAAACGTCATCGCGGCGTTGTCCGGGCATTATCACGACGCGGAGCTGAAAGTGGATCAATTGGACGATAACGGGGACGGCATCCCCGACCGCAGCGTGTATCAAATGCTGGCCGATTATCAGGGTGCTCCCGAAGGCGGACTGGGTTACATCCGACTCATGCAATTCGACATGAAAAACAACAAGCTCCACATCAAGACGTATTCGCCGTATTTGGACGATTACAATTACTATGATCCGGAGACGGAAAAAGGCAAGGACGAATTCAGCCTCGATTTGGGCCTTGAACCGGCAACCAAACGGGTGGCCACCGATTATATCGGCGTAAAGGTTTATACCGACCAGCAAATCGGCGCCAAGTCGGGCGTTCCAAGCGGCACGGAAACCTCCGTGGCGTGGAAAGGCCTCCCGGCCAACAGCTATGAGCAATGGTATGTCAAAGCGGAAGATGAGCATAGCGGCAGCGCGCTGTCGGATATTTGGGGCTTTTATACCGGGGCCAAAACCGGCGAAGCGCAGCCTCCCGGAGGCGGAGGAAGCGGCGGTGGCGGCAGCCAGGGTACGAATCCCGGCGTGCCAAACGTGCCGAAACCGCCAGTGACGGAAGCAGGCAATGGGCAGATCACGATAAAGCCGTCCTCCGACGGGGCGTACCATGCGGATGCGCAGGCGTTGGAACAAGCCGTTACGACGGCCGGCGGCGGCAAAGTCGTCGTCGAACTGGCAGGCGACGGCAAGCAGGACGGCGAATCGGCCGTGTATCTTCCTGCGGGAGCGTTAAAAAAGGCGAAAGACAGCGGACTTTCGGTCATCATTTCCGCGCCGGGTATCACGGTTACGCTGCCTGCGGCTTCGATGCCGGATCAGCTCGACGCGATCGATCAGCTGCTGCTTCGCATCGACACGTCCATGACTAGCGTCATGAAGCAAAAATTGAGCGACAATTTAAACGCCGCAAAGGACTATTCGTATGCGGGTCTCGTTTATTCGCTGCGGATGATCAAGTTGAAAGGGCAAACCGAATCGGAGGTTACCGCTTTCGGCAGTCCGGTCACGATCGAAAGAAGTTTGTCGGCCGAGCAGCAAAAACAGCTTCAAAGCGATTATGCAGGCGTATATCTTCTTGACCGGAAGCCGGTGTACAAGGGCGGCAGCTTCCGGGGAAGCGCCGTGACGTTTGCGGCCGGGGAGCCGGGCTCGTACGCGGTCCTCGAATATCGCAAGCAGTTCGTTGACGTGAAGGGTTCATGGGCCGAGGAATTTATTTCGAAGCTGACGGCCAAACATCTGATTCAAGGCGTGGATGAGGCACATTACGGCCCAAGCCGGCAGGTTACCCGGGCCGATTTCATTACCCTCGTTATGCGGGGAGCAGGGGTAGACTTGTCCGAAACCGCCAATACGTTTACGGATGTGCCTGCCGATGCTTATTATGCGGCAGCGGTCGCGCAAGCGTCGAAGCTTGGCATCGTTCAAGGCAGCGGCGGCAAGTTCCGGCCGCAGGATCCGGTCAGCCGCGAGGAAGCCGCCGTCATATTGATGAAAGCAAGCGATGCGCGGTACGGGACGAAACCGTCCGGTTCAGCCAATGCCGGGTTTACGGACATGAACCGGGTCTCCTCCTGGGCGAAGGAAGCCGTCGAACGCGTCAACGGGTTTGGTCTGATGACGGGCAAAGGCAATCTCCGCTTTGATCCGAAAGGGAACGTCACCCGGGCGGAAATGGCTAAGATGGTGTATATGCTGATGAACAAAGAATAAATCTATATTGAGTGTACAGAGAAACCGTTCCTTTCAGTAGATGGTGGGTGGTACATCCATTCTAACTAAAGGGCGGTTTCTTTTTTGTTCTGTTTTTAATGGGGCCGCCCTCAAGATCCAAAATCTTTTGGGACGGCCTCGTTTTGAACGATGATCGATCGGTCCCGTGCGGAGTCTTTTTGCCGCGGCTGTCACGCATCCATGGTATACTGTATATGAAACTTTGGAAATGGTTCCCGAAGCAGCCATATAAAAAATAGAATCATCGCGGAGGGAATTCATCGGCTTTGCAGCATAGGATAAACCGTATATGGCCAGGAGACAGAAAGGAGCGGCGATTTGAAAACTTGGTTTGCCTATAACTGGCAGGTTCGCGACGAGTGGTTTGAGGCGTTTTCCGTGCTGCCTGTGGACGAACTTGCAAAGGAACGGACGGGGGGCGTCGGCTCGATCCTGAAGACGCTGTTCCATATCGTCGACGTGGAGCTCAGCTGGATCCGGGCTATCGAAGGCATGGAGGATTGGGAGCCCCGCTTTGAGGAATACCAATCGCTGGAGAGAATCAAGGAATTGTCCGATGCGGGCCGCAAACAAATCCGGGATATGTTATCGACAGCGGATGCCGAAAAGGAGCAAACAGCCGTCCAAGTCCCGTGGCACAAGGGGCCGCTTTTGTACGGGGAGGTGCTGCGGCACGTCATTGCCCATGAAATCCATCACGTCGGCCAGCTTTCGGTTTGGGCCAAGGAGCTTGGCATCCGGCGGGTATCGGCGAATGTGATCGACCGTGGGCTTGGCGAAGTCCTGCTTCAGGAAAAATCGATCCGGACCCTATTCTAAGACCAGGAAAAGGTGTGTTTTTGTATGATTTCGGTAAGCAGCATGAACGAGGAGGATGCGGCGGCAATTGCCGCATGGCGGTACCCTCATCCTTATGAACTTTACAGCATGGACGGAAGCGAAGAGGACGCGGCCGAATTGTTGAACGGGGATTATGTGTCCGTGAAGGACGCGGAAGGACGCGTCATCGGATTTTTTTGCACGGGAATTTCCGCCCGCGTCCCCGGCGGTTACGCAGCGGGAATTTATGAGGACGAAACGCTGGTCGACTTTGGGCTGGGGATGAAGCCCGAATTGACCGGGCAGGGCCAAGGAAGCCGCTTTGTCGGCGCCGGAGTCGATTACGTCAGACGGACATTTCCGGGAAAAGGAGTCCGGCTGGTTGTCGCCTCGTTTAACGAGCGGGCCATCCGGGCTTACGAAAAGGCGGGGTTCGAACGAACCTGCGTTTTCGATTCGCCGGTGCACGGCGAAAAAACCAGGTTTGTTTGCATGGTCAGAAGGGATGGATGACATGGCCGCAGCCGGTCCGGAACCGTTCGAAAAACCGCGATTTCAGCGGCGATGTATTATTTTTCCACGGCGGTTCTCCTTGACTTTTGGCAATAATTTGGTTTTATCATATAGGGAACAAAAAGAGTCATTGTGAATCGAATCTATGAAAAATCAGGTGAACAACATGCGAATTGCGCTTTTTGATTCAGGGTTAGGCGGTTTGACCGTACTTTCTGAAGCCGTGAAGCAGCTGCCCGAAGAGGATTTTTTATTTTTTGCCGATACCCTTCATGTACCCTATGGCACGAAAACCAAGGAGCAGGTGCAGGACTTTGTGCGTGAATCGCTGAATCAAATTTTGCAGGAAGACATCAAGGCGCTGGTCATCGCCTGCAATACGGCAACCGGCGCGGCGGCTGCGGAGCTGCGGCGGGAGTACAATTTTCCGATCATCGGGATGGAGCCTGCGGTAAAGCCGGCCGTCGAAATGAACCGCGATACCGGAAAAAGAGTCCTGGTCGCCGCTACGCCGCTGACACTTCATCAATCCAAATATACCCAGCTTGTCTCCCGCGTTGACGACCACAGCATCGTCGACTCGCTTCCGCTGCCCGAACTGGTTGCGTATTGCGAGGCGATGCAGTTCGATCCGGACGTGATCGAGGCTTATTTTCGCGAAAAGTTCGCCTCGTACGATTTGAACGATTACGGGACGTTGGTATTGGGATGCACTCATTTTCCTTTTTACAAACCGCTTTTGCGCCGGATTCTGCCTGCGCATATGGACATCATCGACGGCAGCCGCGGCACGGTCCGCAGGCTCCGCCAGGTTTTGGCGGAACGGAAGCTCTTAGGCTCCAAAGGCAACGGAGACATCCGTTTCGCGTGCTCCAGCCGGGAACCGGAATATTTGCGCAAAATGCAGCAAGCTTTCGAGTTGTACCGCAGCCGCGAAACCGTAAACGAAGGAGAAAAGGTGACGGGCTGAAGCGGTGTGTTTCCTTAAGTCTTCAGCCGGCCGCCAGTTTCCGCAGCGTTTGCGAAATGTTGCCGTCTTGATACATGCCGCCGTGATAGCAGATGACGGTTTCGATGTCGTAGTCCGCAAGCTTTTTGACCGAGGCCTTCGCCCGCTCCATATCAAGCGTCTGGTCCGGATCCGGACCGCATAAACGCCCGTCCGCGACGCGGAGCGCGTCGGCGGCGATCAGCGTTTTGCTTGGAATATGGTACAGGCTGATATGTCCGGGCGTGTGCCCGGAGGTGGCAATCACTTCGATGCCGCCGCATAACGGCAAAATTTGTCCGTCATGGATCACCCGGTGTACGGGGGATTTGGGCGGATTTTTTAACATGGAGAGAAAAGCCTGCTTCCACGCGTCGGACACGCCGGGAGGAATCATCGCTTCCGCTGCGGCAAGCGCTTCGGGCGTGATTTTCAAAATCATCTTCTCCCCTTCGATATAAGGCTTCTCTTCCGCACTTGCCATCACTTCGATGCCGCGCTTGGATTGTTCGAGCATTGCGGGAAGGTTTCCGATATGGTCGAGATCCTGATGCGTTATTATGACCTGGGTCACGTCCTGAAGGCCAAGCCCGTACAGGCTTAAAGCCTCGGCAAATTTCGCGATTTGGCCGGGATATCCGGCATCGACCAAAACGGCGCGCTCACGGTCATGGATCAAGACGGGATGAATCACTTCGGTTTTTCCCATGACGAACGAGGCGATCTCCAGCATATGAATCCGGCTTTCATGATTTGACGGGTTTATGTTCATAACGCACCTCCAAGGATTGGATAACGTTCCATTGCAGGTACTATCATAGCGGGTTAAAAACAAGAAGTCAAAGCAAAATATTATATCATAACATGAAAATAATAATTTGTCAAGATATAAAATATAGATATTCTGCGCTGCCGAATCTTAAAAAAAGAGCCGGATTTCTCCTTTCGAGAATCCGGCTTTTAAAGAATTGGGTGGAAGTTGGATAGATAAAAACGAAAAAAAAGAAAAATGAAAAAAACGTTCCAGGGACAAATTATTCCGGTTTAACGAGAATTTTAACCTGGTTTTTTTCCTTGAGCAGCGTTTCGAAGCCTTCGGAAAGTACGTCATGGAGCGAAATGCGTTTGGTTACGAGCTTCTCGGCAGGGAAATATCCCTGCTCCATCAGGCTGATGACCGCCGGAAATACGTCGCGGTAGCCGATGATGCCTTTGACGGTGCGCTCCATCATCACGACGTTATTCGGATGGATCGGCGCTTCTCTTTCGAAAATGCTGACGATCATCAGCTCGCCGCCCATTTTGGTGGACGCCAGCGCCTGCGTCAGAACGGGAGGAACGCCGGTGACTTCATAAGCGACGTCGACGCCGCCGTGCGTGCGTTCGTGGATTTCCTTCACGGCGTCGAATTCCTTCGGATCGATGACGATCGCGCCAAGCTCCGCCGCTTTTTGCTTCCGTTCCGGCGACAGCTCGACCGCATAAATTTCGGACGCGCCGGAAGCTTTTAATGCCTCGATCACCAGCAGTCCGATCGGTCCGGTGCCGAATACGGCCGCTTTATCGCCGACTTTCAGCTTGCTGGAACGGACCGCATGAAGGGCGACGGCCGACGGTTCGACAAGCGCGCCTTGTTCGTAGGACACGGAGTCCGGGATTTTATGCACCATGCGTTCGTCCGCGGCCACGTAACCGGAAAATCCGCCGCCACCGCCGGCAAGGCCGAGAAAGCCCATTTTGGAGCACAGATTGTATTTGCCCTGCTTGCATGCTTCGCATTCGCCGCAGGCATAAATCGGTTCGACGACGACGCGGTCGCCTACGCCGAATTTCGTGACGCCTTCGCCGATTTCGACGATTTGCCCGGAAAATTCATGTCCCATCACGATCGGCGCTTTTTCGCCGGTCAGCGGATGAGGGGCGGTATTCGGAATGAAAATCGGTCCCGCCGTGTATTCGTGCAAGTCGCTGCCGCAGATGCCGCACCACTCCACTCTGATTTTCACTTTGCCTTTTCCTGCGGCAGGTTCTTCGATGTTGTCGAGACGCAGGTCTCTTTGGCCATGCCATCTTAATGCTTTCATGCTTGACATCTCCATTCGGTAATAAGGTCTGAATATGATCAGAAGAGCATCGTTTGCTCATCATACGGAAACGTTTCCGGAAACTAATATGTCACAACTTGTCGGGATTGTCAAATGCGTTTTGGAAGGGAACAGGCGGATAGGATACTGAATCCAAAAGCTTTTTTCGCATCGTATCACGGAAATCGTCCGGCATGATTTATCTGGATAAACCATTGATGGTATAATAGAAATAAGGGTTGAAAATGTGTAAACAGATAGGAAACGATTCCGAACTAAGGAGGGCCAAATCGGTTTGTCGAAAAATTCAAAGGTAACCATCGAAGACGTGGCCCAAAAAGCCGGTGTGGGAATTGCGACGGTATCCAGAGCCATCAACAATTCGGGGGGCATCAGCGAAAAAACGAAAGCGAAAGTGCTGGAGGCGATCGAGGAGCTTGGATTCATTCCGAGCATTGCGGCGCAAAGCCTTAAGGTGCGGAACACGTACCAGATCGCGCTGGCTGTGCCCGATATACGCAACGCGTTTATGCCGGAAATCGCCTGGTCCGTGGAGCAGGCCGCCAAACACCACGGCTATCGGGTGGTCAACATCAACACGTCCGGCATCGGGCAGGTCGAGCTGGAAACGATCCGGGACGTCAAAAAACTGCATGTGGACGGCCTGATCATTTTGCCGCTGGCTTATCCGAAAAACTTCGTGGAGCTCGTGAACAAAACTCCGCTGCCAATATCGATCATCAATTACGGCAAAAAGCTCGATCCCGACATTAAAGCGGACGTCGTCTGCATGTCGCAGCAGGAAGGGCGCCTTGCGATGGAGCATCTGATCGGCATCGGCCGCACGCGGATCGGGTACGCCGGGGCGCCGAGGGATATCATCGAAGAGCGTTACAATGCGTACGTCAATTCGTTGACTCATGTGGATTTGTCGCTTGTTTATTTCGGCGAGGACTTTTCGTTAAGCACGGGGGCGAAGGCGGCCGATTACTTCAAAAGTTTGAAGAACATGCCGGACGCGGTTTACGCCGGAAACGACATGGTGGCGATCGGCCTGATCAACCGCTTCAAGGAGCTTGGGGTCAGGGTGCCGGAGGATGTGGCGGTGGTAGGCATCGACAACAACATATGGACGACGCTCACATCGCCGCAAATCAGCTCGGTATCCATCATGGGAGCGGAGGTGTCCCGTTTGGCGACGGAGCTGCTGCTGAAACGAATCCGCGATCAATCCAAAGGCGTATACGAAAGGGTGCAGTTCGAGCCGAGGCTGATCGTGCGCGAGTCTAGCGTGAAAATGAAGCGGAGCACGGTTTACTTGGAGTAATCGGACTCGGAAGGGAATAAGGTGGAAAGATGAATATTGAACAAAAGATTCGTCAGGCCATATCGCTGCGGGCATCGGGCGACGCGGAACAAGCCAGGGAATGTTGGCTGTCGCTGCTGGAGGAGGAGCCGGGCAATGCGGAAATTTGGTACCAAACGGCATGGACCCATGATGCTCTCGGGCTCGAAAGGGAGGCGGTGCCGTATTATGAGGAGGCCATCCGGTTAGGGCTTGGCGAAGAATCGCTGGCCGGCGCGCTGCTTGGTCTCGGAAGCACGCTTAGAACGCTCGGGGAATACGGCCGGGCATCGGAGGTGCTTGAACAGGGGCTCAGAACGTTTCCGGAGCGAAGAGAATTCCGCGTCTTTTATGCGATGGTGTTGTATAATCTAGGCAGACACGCGCAGGCGATGGAGCTGCTGCTTGCCGAAATCGCCGATACGTCCGGGGATGACGGGATTCGCGGCTACGCCAAGGCGATCCGCTTTTATGCGGATAAGCTGGATGAAGTATGGGAGTGAGCGTAACGCTCAGAGGGTCTCAAGGGGAGGGGCGAGCGGATGAAGTTGCAAGGCATCAACCATCTATGCTTTTCGGTTTCGAACCTGGACGCTTCGGTTTCTTTTTATGAACATGTGCTTGGCGCCAAACGGCTTGTCCAAGGGAAAAAGCTTGCCTATTTCGACCTGGACGGGCTGTGGATTGCGCTGAACGAAGAAGACGTCGAGCGGGAAACGATGCCACGGACGTATACTCATATCGCCTTTTCGGTGAAGGAAGAGGAGTTTGAACTTTGGCTCCGCCGTTTAAGCGAGCTTCATGTGCGGGTGCTTCCCGGAAGGGAGCGCGACGAAAGGGACAAACGATCGGTGTACTTCCTGGACCCGGACGGTCACCGCTTCGAGCTGCATACGGGGACGCTTCGTGACCGGCTTGATTATTACCGGGAAGAAAAAGGACACATGACATTTTACGACGAATGGCAGGGGGAACGATCATGACAACGATAGGTTGGGTCAGACACGGCATCACGGATTGGAACGTGGAGAAAAAAGCGCAGGGCCAAACGGATATTCCTTTAAACGACACGGGGCGGGCTCAAGCACGGGCGCTGGCGGAACGTTTCCGGCACGAAACATGGGACGCGGTGTATACCAGCGATCTGTCGCGGGCCAGGGAGACGGCCGAAACGATCGCAAAAGCGCTGGGCATTCCGCTATATGTGGATGAGCGATTGCGAGAGAAGGGCTGCGGCAAAATCGAAGGCACGACGGAGGACGACAGAATCCGGATGTGGGGCGAGGATTGGAGAGAAATGGAGCTGGGCATCGAGACCGAGGAATCGATGATTTCCCGCGGAACCGAACTCGTGCGGCAGGTTTGCGAACGGCATCCGGGGCAGCGCGTGCTCCTCGTGAGCCACGGGGCCCTGATTTCAACGATGCTTCCGGCCCTCGTTGCGAACATGGAAACGCGCGAGCATCTTCACAATACTTCGGTCACGCTCATCCGCAAGCTGGATGAACTGTGGGTGTGCGATTTGTACAATTGCCGCCGCCATTTGGACGCGGTGAATCTGTAACCGAACCGGACCGCGGGGGAAGTATAATTTGGATCGCCTGCGAAATGAAGCATTGTGCAATGGTGGGCGTACAGGTATACTTTGGATATTGCCGATGTGTCCGCCGGTATCCGGCGCGGGTTGCCGAAGACCGGGAGAAGCGGGCGACAGGGGGCATCGAGACGATAGCAGACGGTGAGCAGGCGGCGGCATCGGCGGCCTTCCCCGGGCCGGGTACATACGGAAAGGGACGCTCACGTTCACGGCTAGGATGGGATGACAGGATATCTATGATTACGACCGTAACATTGAATGCAGCCATCGATAAGACGTATTATCTTCCGTCGTTTCCGCTGGGCAAGGTTTCACGGGTGCAGCGGTTTCGGGCCGCGCCGGGCGGCAAAGGAATCAACGTGGCAAAAGTCGTGGCCCAGCTTGGCGTGCCGGTGACCGCAACCGGTTTCGTAGGGGGATTCAACGGCGAAATGATCAAGCAGCTTCTGGACCGGATGGGGATCAAACATGATTTCGTATCCGTCGAAGGGGAATCGCGGGTTTGCCTGAACATTTTGGATGAGGAAAACGGCGTGTCCACCGAGCTGTTGGAGCCGGGACCAATCGTGGGCCCGGAAGCTTTGGCGCAGATGGAGGATAAAATCCGCGAGCATGCGGCCAAGTCCCGTATCGTTTGCTTCAGCGGCAGTCTGCCTGCCGGCGTTCCGAAGGATTTTTACGTGAAGCTGGTGGGCATCGCCAAGGAAGCCGGGGCTTACGTGATTTTGGATGCGAGCGGGGACGCGCTGAGGCTGGGCCTGGAGGCAGGGCCGGATATGATCAAACCGAACGAGGAGGAAGTCGAAGGGCTTCTCGGGATCGAGGTCAAGGATGAGGCGGCGCTGCAAAAAGCGGTGGAAACGCTGCTGCAAACCTACGGCATGGAACGGATCAGCGTGTCGCTCGGCGGCGCGGGCTCCATGGTCGCATCATCGGACGGCTGTTTCCGGGTCGAGACGCCAAAAGTCGATGTCGTGAACACGGTCGGCTGCGGGGATTCCTACGTCGCCGGGATGGCGGTTTCGCTGGCCAATGGGTTGTCCTTTGAGGAAGGACTGGCTCTGGCTTCGGCAGCGGGCACCTCGAACGCCATGACGGACGAAGCGGGTCTCATCGAGCCGGAAACGGTGGAGCGGCTGCGCCAGCAGGTGCAGATCGCCAAAGTTTAGGATCCTGGCCGAGAGTTCATTTCGGATATGAGCCTGGCGCTTGAAGCGCCGGGCTTTTTGCCGTTTCCGCCTTCATTTTGCGAGCGGACGGGATGCTCCGCATGACCCGTTCCTGAAAACCCTTTATATTTCCGAAAAAGAAGGAATCGGCGGCGCAGGGGAAGAATGTTACCATCAAACGAGGATTAAAAGGAGAACTGCATGATTAAAGCGCTTATTTTTGATTTCGACGGACTGATCGTGGATACGGAATCGCCGGCCTACCACGCCTTTTGCAAAATATACGGGGAATACGGCAGAGAGCTGCCGCTCGAGCTGTACGCCCGATGCGTCGGCACTTCCTTCGATGCTTTTAACCCGTATACCCATCTCGCCGGATTGTTGGGGCAAGAAGGGGATCCCGAGCGGATCCGCCAGCAGGTCGACGTATGCTACCGCGATCTGCTGAAGGACGTGCAGCCAAGGCCCGGCGTCATATCGTACTTGCAGGAAGCGAAGAAGCTGGGGCTTCGGGTTTGCATCGCTTCGAGTTCTTACTACAACTGGATTGAGCCGTATTTGGACCGATTTAACCTCCACGGATATTTCGACTTTATCAACACGGCGGATTTGGTCAAAAAGGTAAAACCGGACCCCGAGCTCTATCTGCTGTCCCTGCAAAAGCTGGAGGTGCGACCGGAGGAAGCCGTTTCCTTCGAGGATTCCTTGAACGGTTTTAACGCAGCGAAGTCGGCCGGAGTGCGCACGGTGATCGTGCCGAACGAAATGACGGCGACCTTTAAGTTCGAAGGATACGACCTGATCATTCCCGACATGGAAGCGATGCCGTTAAACGAGCTGATCCGGCGGCTAGAGCGACAAAAACGGGTTGAGGAATCGGAATAATCATCCTTTGACATTCGATAAAAAAATTCATTTTTTTACATGTTTCCGATTGACGGATGACGGAGTGCCCCTTTATGATTATGAATAATCAATGGATTGTATGGAATGGAAAATTTTATACGATCGGCACTTCTTTTTTTTACCCAATTGCTTTAATGCTTTCGAACGCGAAAGCGATGTAGAGGAAAATGTTGGAGGGGTCTTTATGTTGAAGAAAAAATGGTTGCCAGTCGTTATGTCGGTGATTCTGGGAGCGGCGCTAGCGGGCTGCGGCAGCAGTGACGGCAAAAAAACGGAAGCGGGCGGGTCCGAAACCCAGACGGATAAGAAAACGTATAAAATCGCCATTTCCCAAATCATGGAACATCCGTCTCTGGATGCGACACGGGAAGGATTCCTCGCTGCCCTTAAAGATGCAGGGATATCCGAAGGCGACAATCTGAAGGTTGATTACAAAAATGCACAAGGGGATGCGGCGACGAATCTATCGATCGCTCAAACGATCGCTTCGAACAAGGAAGATCTCGTATTCACGATCGCTACAGGTTCGACTCAAGCTGTGGTAAAGCAAGTGAAAGACAAGCCGATTGTATTCGCGTCCGTCACGGATCCGGTTGATGCAAAAATCGTATCGAACCTGGAAAAACCGGGAGGCAACGTAACCGGCGTATCGGATACGAACCCGGCTGCGGTTCAGCGACTGACGGATTTTATCGCCAAATATTTCCCGAACATCAAAACGGTGGGGCTTGTCATCAACGAAGGAGAACCCAACGCGGAAGTTATGGCAAAAAACGCAGAAGAAATGTTCGGCAAACATAATATCAAGCTGGTAAGAGCGGCCGTGACAAATACGTCCGAAGTGAAGCAGGCTGCTCAGTCTTTGGTCGGCCGTTCCGACGCGTTTTTCACGACGTTGGATAATACCGTGGTCAGCGGCGTCGATTCGATCATCCAGGTGGCGAACGAAAATCATATCCCGTTTTTCTCCAGCGACTATGACACCGTAGAAAAAGGCGCGTTTGCGACGGTCGGATTCAAATATTTCGATCATGGCTATGAAGCCGGCAAAATCGCCGTGGATATCCTGAAAAACGGCAAAAACCCCGGCGACATCCCGGTAAGTATGCAGGAAAAGCTTGACGTCGTGCTGAACCTTAAGGCTGCTGAAGCGCAGGGCGTTACGGTGACGGACGAAATGAAAAACGAAGTTCAGGACAAGGATAACTATATTCTCAATAAGTAATAGTATGGATTGGTGATAGGGAGTGGCGATATCCTTCGTCCACTCCCTTCAATACATAAGGGAAGATGTCACGCTTTTTAGAAAAAGGCGACGAAGACGAGTGCTGAAATCGTACTGAAGGAGGAAAGTCATCATGATGAGTTTGAGTTCATTATTGGGTGCAGTCGAGCTTGGTCTTCTATACTCCCTGATGGCGCTTGGAGTCTATATTACGTTCCGGATTCTCGATTTTCCGGATTTGACCGTTGACGGCAGCTTTACGACGGGCGGCGGCATCGCGGCCGTCATGATCTCCCACGGTTATAATGCCTGGCTGACCTGTATCGTGGCCTTTATGGGCGGCCTCATCGCAGGGACAATTACTGGACTCCTGCATACGAAAGGGAAAATTAACGGACTATTGTCGGGGATATTGATGATGATTGCTCTTTATTCCATAAATATGCGGATCATGGGCAAACCGAATATCGCCATTATCGATGCCGGCACCGTGTTCACAACAGCCAATCCGTGGATTCTGCTTCCGGTGATCGTCATTATCGTATTGTTGCTGATGAACTGGTTTCTGCATACGGATCTTGGCCTCGCGCTTCGCGCGACGGGGGACAACGACCGGATGATCCGCAGCTTCGGCGCAAACACGGACACGACCAAAATCATCGGGGTTAGCCTTTCCAACGGTTTGGTTGCTTTGTCCGGAGCCCTGATCGCACAGCAATCCGGTTTTGCGGACATTTCAATGGGGATCGGGATGATCGTTATTGGGCTCGCTTCGGTCATTATCGGCGAAGCCATATTCGGGGCAAGAAACGTCATTCATGCCACGATTGCCGTCGTGCTGGGCTCGATTGTCTATCGGATCGTGGTCGCGCTCGCGCTTCGCGTCGAATGGCTGGATGCGTCGGATATAAAGGTGATCACCGCGGTGATCGTCATTATAGCGCTTGTTTTCCCGACGGCAAGCCGGGCGATCAAGCAGAAACAGCTTGCGAAGAGACGGACGCTCGAATTGACGGGCTCCGCACGGCAAGGTGCTTCGGGAGGTGATCTCCATGCTTGAGATTTCGCAGGTATCGAAGCTTTTTAATCCGGGGACGCCGGATGAAAAAATCGCGCTGCATCACATCCATTTGAAACTCAATCCCGGCGATTTTGTTACGATCATCGGAAGCAACGGGGCAGGCAAATCGACCTTGATGAACATTATTTCCGGCGTCATGAAGCCGGATGCAGGGAACGTAATCATAGAAGGCCAGGCGATTGGCGCTCTTCCCGAATATCGGCGCAGCAAATGGATCGGCCGCGTATTCCAGGATCCGATGGCGGGGACGGCCCCGCATATGACCATTGAGGAAAACTTGATCATGGCTTATCGCAGAGGGGCGCGTCGCGGGCTTTCGATCAGCATCAACGCCGGACGTCGCAGCATGTTCCGCGAATCGCTCAAACGTTTGGGCATCGGTCTCGAAAATCGCCTTCGCGCCAAAGTCGGGCTGTTGTCCGGCGGGGAACGGCAGGCGCTCAGCCTCCTGATGGCCACGTTCACGAAACCGCAAATCCTGCTTCTTGACGAGCATACCGCCGCGCTTGACCCGGCCCGGGCGGAGCTTATTACGAAGCTGACGGAGAACATCGTCCGGGAAATGCAGCTGACGACGCTGATGGTAACCCACAACATGGAGCAGGCGATCCGGCTTGGGAACCGGCTCATCATGATGGATAAAGGGCGGATCATACTCGATATCGACGAACAGCGGAAAAAACATTTGACCGTTGAGGAGCTGCTGGGCGAATTTGAGCGAATCAGCGGCCACAAGCTTTCCGATGACCGGGTTGTGTTAGGCTGATACCGGACGGATCAGTAAAACCGATGACTGAAATAGGTCAGGGAAAGCATCCATAAAGAGACTTTGATATCCGTGAAAGAAGAACAAGAGCTGTCGCAGGCGACAGCCGCTTGTTCTTCTTTTTGCATCATCCATCTTTCATGACGCCGAAAAGCCTTAAGCAAGCCAAAACGAACGAATCAAGCTAGTTAATTTTTAATGACCGGAATGCATAGTTCGCAAAAACCTTCGGCAACCATTTTTCCGGTGTACCTTTCCACAACCGGCTTGTGATCCATCCGATATCCGCTTTGCTGCAATGCGGGAAAAATCTCCGCCCATGCTTTTTGCACGTCTTCCGGGGTGTGTTTGACCGTACAAACCGCGTATTCTCCGCCGGAAAATTCGCCCTCGTCAATGGAATCATCCGTCGGTTCGTCCGCCGAAATAACGATGCATGCATCATATCTGCAGTTTTCGGGAAGCGTCGTATCGGGGTTGTCCTGAGGGATTCCGAACAGGATGGCCGATTCGGTCAGCAGATGTTTTTCCGCGGCCCATTTTTTCAGCTTTTCCATCGTTTGCGCGTTGGCGGGACCGTATGGACCCATCTGCCTTACATAGGCAATGCGGTAATTCGGGATAGTTTCGATGTTCATCTTCATGTTTTATTCTCCTTTTCCAATAATTACGAATCCATCTCGGATGCTATCATGATATAAAAATATATTCATCACCTTTTTTTTAAAATTTTGGATATTCTTGTTCGGCTTCATTGCCAGCTTGATTCGCAAAGTGGTAGAAAGAGTTCCAGATAGACTGGACTAACCCACGCCTGGCGGACGTGTTGGCTAAGGTTAGCAATGCGGTGAAGATGGTACTTATGCGCGAGAAGATCAAGGGCGAATCTGACAAATCAGTCTTCGAAGCGCCGAACGGGCAAATTGAATTTCCGAAACAATGGGCGCTGCTGGAGTTCTTACAGTTTTTTGACGTTTAACATCGCAAAAATATACCCTTCCACTTCGTTGCCGGAAGCGAAAGGGTTCTGTACCTGCTGCAGCTTACCTCAAAGATAAATCCAAAGAAAACTGAACAAGCTGACGCCGTTCGAATGTATTTCCAATTTAATTACATCCTCTTTGCCCTTGGTGACAGCTTAACGGTTACTTCCCATGTACTGGAGATATCATCGCTTAGTTTTAGTATCATGGGGTACAATTACAGGATCGTTAGTTTTAATCTCATAGGGAAATACCCAATAATTCGGTTGATGTTACTGGATGCTCACAATCCCATATTACCTCCATGAGTTCCATTTCCGTGTCGGATAATTTTTGAACATGTTTCACGGTGCACACCTCTTTACCCATTGTTATGCGTCCATAACAATTTAATTACTACACTACGTAGTGATTAGAATTTACTACACTATGTAGTGAATGTCAAGCTGGCTTACCCAGGCAATTATTACATGTTGTAGTATACAATGAAGTTATAGCACAAGGAATTTATAGATTCAAATGTGGAACGACATGATTTTCTTGTTGTACCAGAATGAAAACTTCCAGAAAAGTGGGAATATATTGGCACAGGAGATGGAGGGGATCAAGGGAGCAAATTTAAGTACCAGTGGATTACTAAAGAGGAAATTCATTTAATAGATGAAGAATTTAGAAAAGATATCTATCTGCATAGGTTTTGAACTCTCCGTATTTTGGTAGAATTTTTGGGAAAGTCACGCATAAAGCGAGGAGATTTGAATGACTAAAAAGCCGCTGATTTATTTGCTCGCCAGCGCGGTTATTGTGGCAGTGGCATTCTTGCTGATGAACAGGGCATTATTTACAACCCAGGGACATACGGTTGCGAAAAATTATATACGTTGACCGATTGGCAAAATCGAGGTTTAGGAAAGTTAAGAAAGCTGTATTTCATAGTGCATATCCGTGTTCAAATTTATCAAAATGACAATGAACACAGGAGATCCTTATCCCATTTGCTAGATTTTGACCTGGACCGAGGGGCGCATGGCCTGAAGCATGCATAACTAAAATAAATCCTTTACCATATGCACTTCATATTTATTTCTATCATATTCTATATACTCATGTTTCTTATAAAAAGAAATTGCATCATGCCAGGAATTTGTCGTTTCTAACACAATTTTCTTGTATCCTTTAGCTTGTGCTCTTCTTTCAAGCTCTTTTAACATTTTCTGAGCTATTCCTTGTCTTCGATATTCTTTTTGTACTGACATTCTAACAATTCTTCCTGTATCAACCTCTTCACGAGTTAATGCACCAGTACAAACAACTTTGGTATTTATTTTGCCCACCAAAAAGAGATTCCCTATACGATTATAATTAAGGACAATTTCATTGAGATCTTGATTTAATGATTCATCCAGTGTTCCAAATCTTTCTTTCAGTCCAGCTAAAACAACCTGTTTTGCATGTTCTTGAGTTTCTTTACTTACTTCTTCGAATACAAGACTTTGATATACTTCTTTCAATTGAAATCACCATCCTAGATTGCTTAATTAGCATTTAACAGAATTTCAGATAACGTTCTTGTATTCTCGAACCCTCACCGGCTTAAGGCTCCGGGGAACCGATCGCGATGCGGTAGGTGGCGCGGCGCATGTCACGCTCGACCATAGCTTTACGTGTTTCGGGTAATTCATTTGAGGCAGGCTCCCGGCGCAAGCTTTACAGTGGCGACCTCAACCGCTGGTTGTTCATTTCCAGAGACTTTTAGTATATGATTCAAGCTTAGGTACCTGTGCCCCGTCCTCTGAATAGTAATTAACGACGGGATTTTGATTCTTTGTCAGGTCTGCGGTTGTATTATTGGCAGCAACTATATGAATTCGATAATTCATAGCAGTATTGGATACAGTGTTGCTGAGCGAAAATTCAATGATTCCGCCGACGATAGAGTTACTTGGAACAGTCTATTCCTATGCCGAGCCTCCTCGGCTGCACCCCCAATAACACAATATGTTACGTACGATCGAATGATAACAAAAAGCATTTATAATACTACACCTTTGTGAGGCATAGATAAAAGAACTTGCTGGAAGCACATAAGTGATAAGTTTGGTATTTATGTTTCAGTTAAATTGTAACATTTTTACGTCTTGGATGTTTATGATAATAAACAAATATCAGGAAGGATTTATTTTATGTCTTTGCTTAAGAAACTTGCTCCCATCTGCTTTGCCGTTCTCTTAATGTTACCGAGTGTAAGTTCAGCTGCTTCTACTGTTACAACTGATAAGCCAACACCAAGACCTATAACCGTTAACATTAACGGGGCGTTTATCTCAACTGACGCCAATCCTTTTATACAAGCCGGTAGAGTGATGGTACCAGTTAGAACACTTGCGTCTCTAGGGCTCAATTATACGTGGGACGCTAAAAAGCATACCGCAATAATTACTAATTCCGCTAATGAGACATTCAGAATGATTCAAGGTGAGCGTACTGCATATAAAAACGGGAAGCCGGTGCTGATGGATAGTGAAGCAAATAATTATAACGATCGTATGATGGTTCCTGCGAAATTTGTTAGCGAAGCATTTGGATATAATGTGAACTATGAGAAGACTAGGGGGATTTTATTCATTCAGTCGAAGAATTTCACCCCAGATGATAATGTACTGAATTCATCCGACTTAAAGCTGGCACGTCTGGCTGCTATTTCGTTACCGATTAATTATTCATTTAAACCAGATCCGAAAGCCGAGAGCGATAAATCTCAATATTATACCTACACTTTTGCATCTAATGACGCAACTCGCTATACCTATAGTAATGGCAATGTAACAACAGTAGTAGAAATTAAAAACGAAATTGCAGAAGCTGTCTGGCAATTTATCGATGCGGATATACCTGGCTATAATACAAAGACATTAGGCGGTACAAAACCAGATTATATTTCAGATATGTACAACGATTCCTTTAATTATAATAATGGTAGCTATATTGGATATTACAGACTTAGTGATGGAACTTTAAAAACTTTCAAATATAAAGGAAATAATTATGGAGATATCATTCAAAGTATTCCTCAGTAAAGGCAGTGAACATTCCTATTTCAGCACATACGTTTAACAAATCTGATTATACGAATAGCAGCTATGAGCCAAGAACGATTTTATGTTTTTGGTTCTTTTTTATTATAAATTCATACGTATCGACGGTTAAATTTTCAAAATATTTGAATGCCGGTAGGAGAGAAAGCCTGGATGTGAATAGAAACCTGACCAGCAGGATCGCAGCTACTATTCGCGCTCTGTTCAATCTAATTGTGAGGACATTCTGATATCCTCAATCACTGTCTTTATCGTTACGCAATTTAAATTTGCTTTTGGAGATGATTAAAATGAAGTTTAAAAAAGTAATGGGAATTATTGCTCTTTTATCGATCGTTATTGTCTCAGGATGCGGTCAAGAGCTAAAAAGTGTGAATATAAAACAAGAAGCGGATACAAATAATCTAGAAGACAATCAAGAAACCAAAGGTTCAACTAAAGACAAGATAGGAAGTACAACTATTCTGTATAAAAAAGAATTTAGTACGGAAAAACCCGAACTTTCAAATTTCAAAAAGGGAATTTCTTTCGACTTATCGGATTATGCTAAAGATTTTTTCATGCAAGATATTGCAGACAAAATTGTAAATAATATGGAAGCCATTGTTCAGCATAATGAAAAAAAGTTTAAAGAAAACATGCTGGATGATGGTTCCATAGAATTTAACATGGATTGGTTTGGCTATAAGTATGAAGATGGGGTTAAATTTGAATTCAAGGACGTCAATGAAATTACTTATGACGAAGATGTGAAACGTATCCAAATCATCGTTACATTTTTAAGGAATATAAAAGATAAAGAAGTTGAGCAAGGTACCATGACCTATTCATTATTAAAGGATAAGGTGAGTGGGCAATGGCTAATTGCAACAATGGATGGAAATTAAAAAATGTGTTAGGCAAAATCAAAACCAACCCGGGGTTTTCGAAGATTCCTGCTTCGCGGCTCGCAAAAAGTAAGCCTGGAAGTCGGGTAGCTTTGCCTTGCCCACAATTTGCTCAAAAAGCGGCAATGATGGAAAGACGCAAATGGACGAAGCAAGATAAACCTCTGCTCCGTCCCTTTTGCACCTATCGGTGTTATTTTTCTTCACCAATATGCCCTGCTTGTGCTAACAAATCTATTATAGGCTGTCATTCATCCGATGAGCCGACGCTTAGTATTAGCGTGAGTTTTTATTTTCTCTTAGTACCAAAATTAGGGATGATATCAGGAGTATTAGTATACTTCCCAATAACAACCAAACGACATTTTTAAAAGCAACTAAAGTATGGACTTGGTCTAGGCCACTAGTTAAATTTTTAGTATATAGCAAGGTGATTAAAGCTGTGCCTAAAGATGCTCCAATTCGTTGCAGCATGTTAAGGATCGGCGCAGAATCAGGTATTTGATCGGGAGCAACTGTGGTTAAACCGGCAGTCATGGCTGGAACAGTGGCCAGTGCTGTACCTAGTCCCCAGATGAAAAAAATGAGGCCCACCCAAGTAGTGTCTGTATTAACTCCGATAAAACTTAGCAAAAGCATGGATATCGTCATAATGATGCAACCTGTAAGTATAAGTCTTCCAGCTCCATACCGGTCTGTTAATCGACCCGCAATCGGAAAACCAACTGCTGTTCCTATAACTTGGGGCAAGATTAGCAGACTTGCAGCCAGCAGGCTCAAGTGGCGGACATCGGTTAAGTAATGGGGAAGAAGCAGTTGTGCTCCGAAGTTTATTGCACCACCCAAGAACATAACGACAGCAGCTACTGTGAATACCCCGTTACCAAAAAGTCTTAGCTGCAGTATGGGTTTGTCAAGTCTTAATGACCTTATAACAAAGCCAATGATAAGAACGGTTCCGATAATAATAGAAGTGTTATTCGAACCTGCGTTTGCGGTGTTTCCAATGGAGGTTACACCATAAATGAGCAGGGGTACGCCGCTTAATACGAGTAAAAAGCCGATCCAATCAAATTTACCAGCTTCAGTAACTTCAATTTTTGGAAGCCACTTCAAACCAGCAAAAAACGCTGCCATACTAAGAGGGATGTTAATCCAGAATAGCCAAGGCCAGCTTAAGCTGCTGAGGATAGCACTGCTTAACGTTGTGCCTAACGTTGGAGCAACCACAACGGCTATGCCAACGATGCTCATCACTCTACCAAGACGCTTCTGACCTGCTGCTATGCTTATGATGGTTTGCCCGGCAGGTACAAGCAACCCCCCTGATAAGCCTTGCAGAACTCTACAGATGATAAGCATATAAATCCCTTTTGATTCTGCACACAATACTGAAAACCCCAGGAACAAGACCAGGCTAATTAGCCAAAGCTTAGTTGGTCCAAGTTTTCGGGATAACCAGGCACTAAGGGGAACACCTGCAGCCAGAGATAAAAAGTATCCTGTAGATGTCCATTGCGCAATGGAGCTTGAAGTATGCAGACTGACTGCGATTGAGGGTAGAGCTGTGTTAAGCATCGTAGAAGACAACATAGATGTAAATGCACCAATAACTATAATGATAGCTTGCCCCCATAATACAAAGGGTATAGGGGCAAGTTTAGCAGCAGATTGTTTACCAGAGCCTATCATTATAAGTTTTCCCCCAAATGATCATTGTGCATAGGAACGACTGGAATAAGAAGCTGAGATTTCATGTCTGGTGCATTATATACAGTAACCGTGTTGTTAAAAATTTGTGCCGGACGGTCTACAGGATCATTATGCGCTGGACCATTTCCTTTGATCGTTAAGCACAGTCTATAACCAGCCGGAAGAAGGAGACTTGTTGGGCGTAATTCAACATCGACCTTGTAAATTTGACCGGGTACCAGAGGCTCCGAGCTTGTGTGCGTATGATAAGGCTGCCAAGGAGTACTGCGTTCCGGATCAAGGGCACGATGTGAGGCGCGTAACCAGCCCACTGTCATGGGAGTCAGTCCTGCTCTGTGATCACGAAGTTCCACAAGTTCTCCATCAGGACCAACTGCATTTAGTACAAGGAAAAGATCTGCATCGGCTGTAGTAGAGGACATCCACAATGCAGCCGAAACAGGACCAACAATGGTCGTATCCTCTGTCATGGCTTGACTATAAACAGTAACCCCATCGCCATCCGCCTTGTAACTTACCTGAGATGCAGCTGCAGGCTCATTTATTTCAAGAGAATGGGTGCTAAAGTCAAAATAGTAAGGCCTCCACTCGGTACCAGGGATTGGCCAAGCCGAAGCTTCAACTGTAGCTGAGCTGCCATCCGCTTTTCTTAGGGCTAGTTGAACAGGCGATTGATCATCCCAGTTATTTTGAGTTTCTTTTAAATGATAATCAAAGAAACGCCGCTGCAAGTCAACTGAAGCCTCATCGTCAAATTGCCCTCCAGCATGAATTTCCAACCACTTATTTTTACTGCTAATCTTCTCAAATCCACGGATTGTACCGCGAAGATGCAGATCATGATCGGACCAGTCAGCGCTGGCCAGAACCGGAACGGTGATTTGATCCAATTGAGGGGTACGTACCTTGTAATAGTGTTCATCCTCGAATGGATGAGTACGAATGTCATTTACGATATCCGCGCGATTTCTAGCTAATGTATCAGAGTCAAGTGCTGTATTTCCAGCAATAGGTCTGCTGCTGTGAGGATTAAATCCAGCTTCAGGACCTATGCCGTGTTGTACCGGAAGCGCAAGCTGAGGGTACCAAAAATTCTCCCAAAACTGATACATGATTCCCCCATGGCGAGTTGCATCCCTATACCAGTCGCTCCAGCCGTGCCATACACAAATTGCCGCCAAGTGGGAAGGCTTTTTTGCGGCTACGAGCCATTGCGACATGGCATAATACGATTTTCCACATAAACCGACACGTCCGTTTGACCAGCTTTGAACTCCGCTCCATTCAATACATGCTGCATAATCTTCAATTTCTCTGGGGCATAATGGGTCTAATCTGCCTGGAGAGCTACCAGAACCTCGGGAATCGACACGCACAACGACGTATCCATGTGGAACCCAATCTGTTGGATTAACAACCTCCCATACGCGATAATCGTCTTCATCGATTTCCATGCTTGTATTAGGTACAACGGCATCCGCAAGATCAGCACCAAAAACATCGCCAACCGACTTGTTAGGCGTAGTGTTTACCAGTTGAAATAGCCGGTGTCTAAACCTTTGAATGGGGAGTCCTTTACCATATACACCGTGACTTAAAATGACAGGGTATTTGCCAGGCATGGCCGGGCGAAATACATCGGCATATACGATTGCGCCA
This sequence comes from Paenibacillus sp. USDA918EY, assembly GCF_009870825.1. Classification (GTDB taxonomy): domain Bacteria; phylum Bacillota; class Bacilli; order Paenibacillales; family Paenibacillaceae; genus Paenibacillus_AQ; species Paenibacillus_AQ albilobatus. Next base: position 373,601 of record NZ_WTWY01000001.1, read on the forward strand.
TCGTCCATTTCTATAGGTACATCCCAATCAATTTGCATGGATTCAACAGATTCTAATTTCATTAGGTTAGCTCCTCTCGGATATAAGTTCTCCAAATAATCTATCACTGATAGATTTGGAGTGATTTGATCATAATCTATCAGTGATAGATTTGTCAATATGATATAATAAATCACTGAAAGGTTTTAATACGGGGATAAGGAGAATTTTTAAATATGGCAAAGATAAAACGTGAAGATGTTATAGAGGAGGCGCTTGCACTTCTTAAAGAGGGTGGATTAGAGGCGATTACAACCAGGCGTTTGGCACAGAGATTAGGAGTTGAATCAGCATCGCTATATTGGCATGTAAAAGATAAGGCAACGCTGCTTGGGGAGATGGCCTCTGCTATAATCGACAGATACCACACCATTGAGACGCCTCATGACACGGAGCAATGGGAGAAGTGGTTTATGGATCATGCATGCAGCCTTAGAAATGCTTTATTAGCTTATCCAGATGGAGCGATGCTTCATGCCGGCTCAATTCCCACTTATAATGAGCTTGCTAAATTAGCGCCTAAAGTTGAATATCTAGTACGGGCAGGTTTTTCGGAAAGAGAAGCTAAAATGGCCATGCTGACCATGGGCCAATTTACCTTGGGATCTGTAATGGAAGAACAAACACGGAATAAAAGGAGAATATTAACATCATCTCCTTTGGAAAAGGTTAATGAGTCTCAACGTGATGCAGATATGGATAAATTAACTTCCGATGTAATGAATACGATTGAGAACGAGGCAGAAAGTGCTTTTGAATTTGGAATACAACTTATTGTTAAGGGATTGAAAAAATAGAGCAGATGCTTGTAGGGAAGTAGCGTTTGTGATCTTCTGTATAGGTTAAAAAACCATTACATGAAAATTTCGCAATAGAAATTTAACCGGACTTAGCACATTTCCCATTAAAGGTGTTTATTATGTTTATTTTAATGATATAAGAAAGTCAGAATCATTTCGCAGGACAATTATGCGGTGATTCTCTCCGGATTTTATTCGGGCGAAGGGATTATCTTCGTGAGTTATTTGGTCCTTAATTTAAAATAAGCAACCCTTGATCGGTTGATATTATTGTTGAATGATCTAAAATAAGGCACTCTACGTTCCAATCCCTCGCTTCTTCTCCCCGCACGGAGCGAAGGGTTCGATCGCATCGCCGCGCCTGGATTTCATTTGAGTGTTTTATTGCATGCAGACCCAAAAAAATTGCACACCCCATGGCTGTGTCTACCATGGGGTGTGCAGTTTCTTTACGAACCTTAATCCGCAGCCTGCACCGCCGAACGGCGTGATGCCAAGCTGGACAATACAAACGTGGCAAGGATGGCGATGAGTACGCCGAATGCCCCGAACCAGGTAATGGATGCCAAGGAAATACGGTTAACGATCAGTCCGCCGACTGCCGCGCCGACAGCCATGGAAAGCTGCATCGTGGATTGGTTCAAGCTCAACATGACGCCCGAGGATTCGGGAACAAGCGAAACGAGGTTAAATTGCTGCGTCGGGCCGGATGACCATGCGGCAAAAGACCAAAGGATCAGGACGGCGAATATCGCAATGACCGACTGTCCGGCGAAGGATAGCAAAATCAACGAAATGACGTGAAGAATCATCCCTGAAACGAGCGTAAAGATAATGCCGCGTTTATCCGCGCTGTAGCCGCCGACTTTCGAGCCAATCAAGCTGGCAATGCCGAACACGAGCAGGGCTGCGCTAATCAGTGATTCATTTAAATGCGTTACCTCCAGCAGAAAAGGGGAGATGTAGGTATAGGCGAGCGAATATCCTCCCAGCCAGAAAAACGTAATCCCCAAAGCAACCAAAACCTGCGGTTTTTTTAACAAAGCCAATTGTTTGACCAAAGGGACCGGCTTGTCGCCCTGCATACGTGGAATAACCGCAGCAATGACGAGCATGGCGATGATCCCGAGAATGGCGATGGCCAGAAACACCGCCTTCCAGCCAAATGCCGAAGCTACCATTCTGCCAAGCGGAACCCCGATAATGAGCGATGCGGTAAAGCCCATCGTCACCGTGGCGATGGAGCTGGCCTGTTTGCCTTGCGGCGCAATTTTGGCGGCGATGCTAAGCGCGGTAACGATGACCATGCCTGCACCTAATGCCATAATAATTCTCGCGGCAATAAAGAGGCCGAAACCAGGCAAAATAAACGTCAGCAAATTGGCCGCAATAAAGAGGCCAAGCGAATAAAGGAGAAGTTTCCGCCGGTCCATTTTGGCTGTCAGCGCCATTAAAATAGGGGTACCGACCGCATAGGCCAGGGAAAAGACGGTAATGAGCTGGCCTGCTGCCGCAACGCTTGTTCCCAACGTCTCTGCGATCCGGTCCAATATCCCGGAAATGATGTATTCGGATGTTCCGACCAAAAAGCTGATCAAGGCTAGAACGTATACTTTCCATGTGCTTTGCAAAAGATTCACTCTCCCAATCTGATTAATAACTATATTTTTAAAAATATCGAAATATAAACCAAAAAAAATTATTCAAGCAGGTATGGAGCGTATCTGGCAGCCACTTCCTTGTCTAAGGTGTAATAGATAAAGGTTCCCTCTTTACGCGAGGTCAGCAATCCGGACTCCGCCATTTGCTTCAAATGATGGGACAACGTAGAGATGGCCACCGTCTGCAGTTTGTCTCCCAGAACGGAACAACATTGGTCGCTTTCTTCTTTGAGAAGCAAGGCGATTTTGAGCCGGGTAGGTTCTCCGAGCGCCTTATAAATTTTAACTGCCTGCTGCTGATCTTTCGTTTCTTTCATGCCGCCCGGCCTCCTAAATTCGATTTATATTTCGATATTTGTAGAAATAATGTAACATAAAAATGTGGTGACGTAAAGCCCTCAAGTTTATTTTTGTAAAAAAAATATAGAAAAGGAGCCGATCCATGCCGGATGGCTCCTTTCGTTTACATGCGGGAGGGAGTGAAATACTCGATGTCATGTTTGTAAAGATCGTATGCTTCGGCATACTCCATTACCCTGGCTACGTCCGAGATGAAGTCCTCGCCGTATCCGGCGCGTCTTAGCAAATGAAACCCCATTTCCATCCCCGATGCGATGCCGGCTCCCGTAATGATTCTGCCCGCATCCACAATTCGAGCCCTGCTGATCGTGCAGGCCGGCGCAATTTCGGCAAGACGGTCGATCGGCACTTTGCCCATTTCGGATGCTTCCTGCCGATCCGGTTCTTTCCTGCTTGTAGCAGGGAGGCCGTCCAGCAGCCCCATTTTTCCATAAATCCATGAACCTGTGCAGACGCTTGTCAGCAGCGTGGTATCGGGAAGCGAAAAGATGAATCGGTGCAGCCGTTTATTGTAAGTTTCCTGTCTTGTTCCGAAACCTCCCGGAATGAGAAAGGCATCCATATCGGGCATTTCATTGAAACTGTAATTGGGATGTACGGTAAGGCCGGCTTGCGTTTGAACGGGTCTTAAAGAATCCGCCACAAGAAAGACGTCAAGTTCCGGATCGAGCCTTCTTGCGACGGAAAATACGCCGTAAGGCGCTGCATAATCAACGACTTCAGCATCTTTGAAAACATAAACCCCGAGTCTAAAACCTTGTTTTTTACTCATCACTTACTCCTTTCGCCTTCCTATCGAGTTTTCGAATCCATTCCTTATTTTCTTACGAAGTTCATGATATCATGGAATCAGATATCACAGTCATGATAGTCATCGATATAGTGTATTTTGTTTTTCGATATCAGGAGGAGTTCATTGTGATAGAGTTGCTGGAAGGAAGATTTTTCAAAACCTTTATCGTCGTGATGGAAGAACAGAGTTTTAGCCGCGCAGCGGATAAACTGGGATATGTTCAATCCACCGTGACAACGCATATTCAGCTTTTGGAGCAAGCATGCGGGCAAAAATTGTTCCATCGTTTATCTCGCGGAGTCAAGCCGACGGCAGCGGGTGAGAAGCTTTTGAAATATGCTTATCAATTTATCCACTTGGGGACTTCGATCGAAGAAGCGATGAATGAGATCGAGCAAGCCCAAGGCACGGTTTATCTCCGTATGCAGGAATCCTTTTTTCTGACGCGGTTCTCTTTGTTTATGCAGCATTTCGTGAAGGAATTCCCCAAAGTGAAACTTCGGATTGAGTCCGGGTTCCATCAAGATATTCTGGATCAAGTGCTGAACCATGCGATTGATTTTGGCATCGTGCCGCGCGATCCGAAGCGAAATGACATTCTGTTTTATCCTTTGGTTGAAGAAAAATTGATTTTTGTCGCATCGGCTGCTTTGGCGCGGGAGGTTGGACGCGAGGGACTAGAGCGATTAAACCAAGAAGCCATGATCAGCTTCGGGACCGATTGCTTATATCACACACAGGCCGGCATGGCGCTTCAGGATGCGGGAATCGACGTCATGGAAGCGATAGAACTCCCGAGTCTGGAGATGATCAAGCAATCCGTCCAATGTGGGATTGGGTTTGGATTGGTTCCGGAAATTGCGGTGAAAAAAGAGCTTGAGGATGGCGATCTTAAATTGCTTCCCATCAGTTCGGCAAACGATTCCATGCACGGGTTGATCGTTCATAAAAACCGGGAATTAAGTTATCCGGCGAGATTGCTTCAAGCGAAGTTAACGGAGGGGGCGGCTATGTTCAATGATGGCCGTTAACGATGCAACGGACCTTTGCGGGAAGGTTTTTAGCAATATTCATAGAAAATATAATATCTAGGTGTAAAAGAGAAACGAGAGGTGTACGACATGAAGCTGATGACCAATCTGTCCTATGAGGAAGTGCTGCAATCCACGGATATGACCTTTAGCGGCTGGGATTTTTCATACCTTGGGAATACGGGCAGGCTGCAGGAATTTCCGCTGCGCTGGAATTATTATCAACTGGTGGAACAAGCTCTCCGCCATTCCGGGAGCATGCTGGATATGGGGACGGGCGGCGGTGAGTTTCTGTCGAGGCTGACCAAGCTTCCTGCGCATACCTGCGCCACGGAAGGATATGAGCCGAATGTGGAGGTGGCCCGGCAAAGGCTTGAACCGTTAGGGGTCCGGGTTTCGCACATTACGGAGGATGAAAAGCTTCCATACGCCGACGGCGAGTTCGACCTGGTGATTAACCGCCATGAGTCTTACAGCCCGAAGGAGGTTCATCGGATCCTGAAGCCGGGCGGCCGTTTTATTACCCAGCAGGTTGGCGGGGTTAACGACCAGGAATTCAACGAGTGGCTGGGGGCGCCAAACGACGAGTTCGCCCATTGGAATCTGGAATACGCCGTTCAGGAGCTGCAGCCCTATTTTGACATCGAAGGGCGCGACGAAGAGATAACGCGATCCCGTTTTTTCGACCTTGGCGCCATCGTTTATTATTTGAGCGTCATCCCCTGGCAAATTCCGGATTTTTCGGTAGAACGGTATGAAAAGCAGCTTCGCGTCCTCCATGGCCAATTGGAGCAGCAGGGGTATTTGGACACGAGCTGCCACCGGTTTGTTATTGCGGCCCGAAAGAAAGGGTAACGTTTTGACATGACACGGAAACCGGGAGAGGCGCCGAAAAGGGAACGGCAGTGTTCGTCTTTTCGCTGCCCGTCCCGGTTTATTTTGACCTCGTAGTCAAGGATGACTATACTAGAAGTAGCAACAGCATTGAAGGAGTCTTGACATGGATGAACGCGAACTGCTCGTTTTGGGGCTGCTGATGACTCAAAGCCAGCACGGATACCAGATTAACGATTTTATTGAGCGCAATTTAGGGCAAGTTTCCGATATGAAAAAAGCGACGGCTTATGCCATCTTAAAACGCTTGGATAAGCAGGGCTGCGTCAACGTGACGGTCGAGCAGGAAGGCAACCGGCCGCCCCGCCAAATCTACTCGATTACGGAAGAGGGAAAACAGCTGTTTTACGAATTGCTGCGCGCTTCCCTAATCCATGCCGAAAATACGACGCCGGACGGGAACATCGGGCTGATGTTTATCGATCATCTCTCCCGGCGGGATGCGAAAGAGCTGCTGCGGATCAAGCTGGACAAGGTACAGGGGCTCATCGGGGCCATCTCCAAAATTCCGCCGCATGACGAAGGCATCGGTGTGAATTTGTCCTTCCGGCACCGCTTGGCGCTGCTCGAATGCAACCAAAATTTTTTGATCCAGACGCTTCAGGAACTGGAGGATGAAACGATATAAGATCCGCCGCATTGCAGAAAATATCGGAATAAACAGCTTTTATTTTTATCTCTTTCATCGTCCGCGAACCGAAGCCACAAAAACCGTTTTTGCCGTTCTAACGTCAAAGCCCTGTCCAGTAAGCGGTCATGCCGCTTCGGACAGGGCTTTTTGTATCGTCATGGCATCAATGGATCAGCTTGCTCTCTTTGGCCTTTTTGACAAGTCCGGCCGAAAGCTGGTTAATGGCGCCTTTGAGCGCCAAACCGACCACCAGCGTGACCGCCGCGTAGATGCACATGATCAGAAGGTCGTTGCGAACGATCGGCCAGATGATGCCGCCGACGGCTTCGCGCATCATGCTGATGCCGTACGTAAACGGCAGGAACGGATGGATCGCCCGGAAAAAGGGCGGCGTCGTCTGAATCGGGAAAGTGCCGCCGGAGCCGGCCAGCTGCAGCACGAGCAGCACGATCGCCAGCGCTTTGCCGACGTTGCCGAATACCGACACCAGCGTATACACCATAAGCATGAAGACGGCGCTGTTCACCAGGCCAAACAAAATGAACCACGGCTTATCCACCACATACGTTCCCAGGATGAACATATCGCCGGACGTAACCAGAACGGATTGCAGCAGCGCGATTGTCAGAAAAGTGAAAAACCGGCCGAAATAGACCTCATAGTTTTTGTACGGATGATCCCCGTGAACCTCCGTCGTGATCAAGGACACGAGCAGCGTCGCTCCGACCCATAACGAAAGGGTGGAAAAAAACGGCGACATCGCCGATCCGTAATTCGGAATCGGATACAGCTTGTTTTCCTTCAGGACGACCGGTTCGGCAAAAAATTGGCTTTCCAGCTGGAAATTATTTTTCAGGAGCCCGATCACCTCCTGCAGGTTGCCTTTGCTTTCGAAATCCCTCATTTTATCGGCAAGCTCGGTAATCTTTTTCTCGACGGCGGGCAGTTCCTTTTTGATGACGGCCAGCCCTTGGGTTCCGACCGCCAATCCTTTGGATGCATCGCTCAAAATTTTCTTCACGTCCGGCACGCTTTTCAGCGCGTCGTTTAGCGTATTCCGTGCCTTTTCCGCCGTTTGACGCGCTTGGTTCAGCCCGCTGAGGATGGCCGGTTCGATTTCGCTGTCGTATCTGCCAAGGATATTGCCAAGCAGCTGCGAGGCGTCCCCGGATACTTGACTCAGCCGGTCGACCAGATCGGAAGCGGGTTTTTCGCCTTTTTTTACGGCGCTGCTGATCGTGCTGACAAGCGTCTGCTGTTCCTTCATTTTATCCTGCACCTGTCTCAGCCGCGAGCTGACGAATCCAAGCTTGTTGCCCGTCACTTTGTTCAGCTGGTCGAACCAGGCGATGAGCTGGGATTGGACCTTGAGCCCGATATCCAGCCTCGAAGCCACATGATCGAGCATGTCGGTGACGACGGCCGGGTCTACGTTCGGGTCTTTCAAGGCGGAAGCAAGCTGCTGCGTCGCAATGGCGGTCTGCTGCAGGAGCAGCAGGTCTTGTTTGACGTTTGGGGCGATATTTTTGGCCGCTCCCGAAGCCTGGGTCAAAAAAGTATCCAGACCGGAAGCGAAACGTTGCCCTTTTTCCGCGATGTCGACGACGACCGGAAGATTGCTTTGCGCCTTTTTGACGAGCTGGTCGGTTTTTTGAACGTCATCGGCAGCGGTGTTGACGACGCGGTTGATTTCGGGGAAATCCTTTTCCAGCTTGAAGATCAGCGTCCTTACTCTTTCAATGGTGGGCAGTTGCTCCTGCAGCTCGATGCCCAGCTCGTTGAAGATTTTGAAAATCGTGCCGTTGGCGGTCTGGACAAAGTTTTTGCTGACTTCCTGAATGATGCCGCTCGCGCCCGACGACGCGATTTTGGGGGAAACGGCGTTTATCTTTTCGTTTACGTAATATAAAATTTCGGCTTTAATCGGCTGGTTGGAGAGCACGGTGGCGATCGTCGCCGAAAAGTTGTCCGGGATGACGATGCTCGCATAATAATCCCCGTGCTTGACGCCTTTCATGGCATCCGCTTCGCTCACGAAGCGCCAGCCCAGCTTGTGATTGTCTTTCAAAGAGTTGATGATTTCGTTGCCGAGGTTGATCGGCTGGCCCCTTAGCGTCGTCCCTTTGTCGTTGTTGGCAACCGCGATCGCGATGTCGCCGGTGTTGCCGTAAGGATCCCAAGAGGCCTTGATGTTAAACCACGCATACAAAGACGGCAGCATGGCCAATCCAAGAATGATGACCAGCGCTGCCCAATTGGTGACGATATTGCGGATATCCCTGCCGTAAATAAGTCCGATGTTTTTCATGTCGCTTTTATACCTCGTCTATGAAACGGTTTTTGTTATTATTTGCTTTGTTGCGATATATTAACCGTTTATAGCGGCAATGAAAAGTTTACCAGTCCATCCTGCGGATCAGCGAGGTAATATGCGCCAGATGATGGCGTCCATGCCAAGCGTATAAGCCGAGATGACGGTCCAGCGTCGTTTTTCCATTGACCGGATGTACGAAGGACCGATGCCAATCGTCCTCTTTCATGTGCTTGAAAATAAGCGCCATGCGCGCGTGAACGCCGTCCAAAATTTTAAGCGAATGCTCGGGAGCCGGAGCGGTGGAATCCACAAGCTCGGCCCAAAGATTTTCTTCGTAGGGTTTGATCGTCGGTTCATCTTCGGTAAGCGCGAGCTTGATGCGCAGCAGCGCGTTCATGTGGCTGTCGGCCAAATGATGCACCACCTGACGAACGCTCCACCCGCCCGGACGATAAGGCGTATCCAGCTGCTCATCCGTAAGCCCGGCCACGGCATCCCTGACCTGGCCCGGCAGCGCGCGAAGCTGATCGATCCAATAACTGCGTTCGGCAGGACTGATCGCGTCGGACGGCGCAAATTCTCCGATAGGATAACGTAAATCCGAATTCATAACATGTACCTCCCCAAATGGAATGTCTGATCCTTTTTCAACCTAAAGCCCCTCTATAATTACTATATGTTGCTTTTGGCGTAAAACGATATTTTTCACAACTTTAACATAACACGGGGCCGATCGCAGCATTTTTTTGAAAGCTTGACCGAACGGTTCGTCTTTTTAAAGCGTATAGTAAGCAAGAGACAAGGGGGAAGCGAAATTGGGACTCCAGAACATATCCGAAGAGCAGGCCAGGCTGATCTACAACAGCTATTCGCCTTATGTGTACGGCATCGCGTTGATGTTGACCCGGTCCGCCCCGATGGCTGACGACATCATGCAGGAGACGTTTTTGCGGGCGTTTCAGAAATACGACCAGTACGATCCATCCAGACCGTTAAAACCGTGGTTGTACCGGATTGCCGTCAACTTTGCCAAAAGCGCCATGCGCCGGCAGAAATGGCTTTTCTTTCAGGCGGATCCGCCCGACATCGGTGACGAGTTTCTGGTGGAGGAATCGATGATGAAAAGCGAAAGCGAGCGGGAACTTTGGGAATCCGTCAACAAGCTTTCGGCCAAAAGAAAAGAAGTGATCATTTTGCATTATTATGCGGAGCTGTCGCTGCCCGAGGTGGCCGAAGCGCTCAATATTCCGGAAGGAACATGCAAGTCAAGGCTGCATGAAGCGCTAAAGCAGCTAAGGCGAAGCCACGGTCCGGGTTGGCCCGGAGTCCGATGCAAGGAGGAAATGGAATGAGCCCGAATACAAGCCCGCAGGATTTTGGACGTACCGAACAAGACAAAGCTTTGCGAAAACATGCGGAGGCAATACATAACAGCTGGAGGCATAAGCAACCCGCCGTATCTTTTGAAGAGGTGTGGGAACGGCACGTGTCGTCCGCAGAGCGTATCCGGAGGAAAGCAAAAAGCAGAAACCGGTGGAAGACGGCTGCTTCGGCCATGCTTGTGGTGATTCTGCTAGGGGGTGCTGCTTTTACCGCTTCCCCGGATGTCCGGGCGGCATTGTCCCGGTTTCCTTTTATGAAAATGCTGCTGGCAGACGGCGGGTTCGAGGAACAAGGCTTATCAAAAATCGAAAAAGAGGGACTTGGGGTACAGGTCAATACGTCCGTGACCGACCGCGATATCCGGTTTACGATGGATGAAGTTTTTTACGACGGGGTTCAAATCGTCCTGAATTACGACGTGGAATATTTGGACGACAAGAAAAAAATCGGAGACAAAGACGTGGCGGTGTACTACAGCCTGGAAATTGCCGGAGCCGAGCCGACGATGATGAGCACCCATAAATTTACGAAGCTGAACGACCACGCATTTATCGGAAGCACGCTCATCGATGCGTACCAGTATTTGGACGGGTACAAATTGCGAATGAACATCTCCCGGATTGGCCAGGTTCAAGGCGACTGGTCCGTTATCGTGCCTTTATCGGTGGCGAAAACAAGTCCCGATACGAAAACCTTTTTTCCGAACAAAACCATCGAGGCAAACGGCAAGAAAAGAACGATCGAACGCATCACGTTTACGCCGGTATCGACGCAGCTTGCCATTCGCACCAGCGAATATAGAGAACATAAGGTTTCGTACAGGCTGCGGGACGATCTCCAAACCGATTTTGCAATGGCCGGAGGCAAGGGGGGAGAATATGATATTATCTACAATTTCGGACCGCCCTCTGCCATCAATCCGCATCCAAAATACGTTGAAGTATTGATCAACGATCAACCGAGCAATGCGGAGCAGTTCGTTCAACGGGAGGAAACGGCATCTTTAGCTCGCTCATTTCCGATCGTTCTGAAAGGCATGAACGGCGGGACGGTAACGATCACCCAAATGGAAGCCGGCGACGACGAAACGGTGCTGACTTACGAAGCGAGCGATGCCGAGAATCAAAATCCTGCCATGCTTCTTGTCGATTCTAAAGGGAAAGAACAGAGAGGCAGTGGACGGCCGGTAAGAATATCAAAAGAGCGGTTCATATTTCAAATCAAGTTCCCTAAACCGGATGGAGGATCCTTTCAGCAAATCAAGATGATAACGTACGACAACAAACCCGGGTATAAACCCAAACCGCCGACTGTCATTAGAGTCCCGCTGGACTGGTCCAAGCCATAAGTACGTTTTAATTGAAAAAAGGCATGGTACTATTCCGCGAAACGGAAATACCATGTCCTTTTTTGAATGGCGAAGTACATATTCCGTGTGGCTGGCGACGTTAATTTAGGGGATGTTGTATTGCGCCAGCTCGGACACGGTAACGAAACGGTAGCCTCTTTTTTTCAGCTCGGGCAAAATTTCCTTCAGCGCGTCAATCGTCTGCGATTTTCCTTCGACATGGTCATGCATAAGCACGATATCTCCGTTGCGGGCATTGCCCAGCACCTTGTTCACGATTTTGCGCACGCCCGGGCGATGCCAGTCCCAAGTATCCTGATGCCAGGACCACATGACGACCAAATAACCTTCTTTTTTGCAGGTATCGACCAAGCGCTCGCTGTAGTAGCCCCCCGGCGGGCGAAACAGATAAGACCGTTTTCCGGTTGCTTTGAAAATCGCCTCCTGGGTTCGGCGAAGCTGGCTGGCGATCGTTTCCACGGAGCTGCCGCGGTTAAAATAGGCATGGTCGTAGGTATGGTTTCCAAGCTCATGCCCTTCGGCCACCTCTCTCCGCGCCAGTTCGGGGTGTTTTTCCACCTGCTTGCCGACGACGAAAAAGGTCGCTTTGGCATCGTATTGCTTGAGCAAATCCAAAATATGCGTCGTTTCCTCCGGATCCGGGCCATCGTCGAAGGTGAGGGCGATGACCTTCTCCCTGTTCGGAATTTCCCAAATGACGTCCCCGCGCTGCTCGTAATATTCCCGCCCTTTGCTTCCGGAAGGGGCTGCGGCAGCGGGAGTCAGGATGCCCGTCGCGAACACCGCGGCGCATGCGGTCAGCAAAACCCGCCGTATGTAAATTTGCATGGTTTCAACCCCTCCATTATATTGGCTTTCATGACCCGTCCGTAAAGTCCGTAGCTAGTATGCGACAGGGGATAAGTAAACATACATGGCCCATCGGGGTCAGGCATTTTTCCCGGCTTCATGCTACAATGTTCTGAAAAAGCCTGTTTGGGAGGGCGTTATGTCTTATACGCAAATCAAATGGATGATCCTGATCGTTCCGACGCTGACGGTCGGGTTGTGGGAATATGTGCGCCATACGCTGTTAATGCCGTATTTGTCGATGGAAGCGGGGAATTTTATGACCCCGGTCATCATATTTTTGATCAGCGTGACGCTGCTCAGCCAGCTTTTTCACCGGCTTGAGCAGGTGCAGGAAGAGCTGAACAAGGAACGCGCGGAAAATGCCGCCTTGGCCGCCCGCGATCTGCTGGCCCGGGAGCTGCATGACGGCATCGCGCAGTCGCTGTTTCTGTTGTCGGTCAAAATGGACCGGGCGGAGGCCCGGCAGCAAGGGTTGGCCGCTCAGGCCGAATTCAAAGAGATGCGCAAGCTGGTGCACGAGGTGAACCGCTACGTGAGACAAGCCATCGCCAATCTGCGTTTTCAAGCGAATGCGGACGAGAAGGAAATCGAGGATTCCATGAGATCGCGGATCGAACATACGGCAAAAGAAACGTTCATTCATCCTTCGATCCGGTGGGACATTCCGGACCAGGCGTTTACCGCCAAGGAAAAAGTGGAGCTGCTCGCCTGCATCCGCGAAGCGCTGCTGAACGTCCGAAAGCACGCCCATGCGGATTTGGTGACGGTGACCGGCAGCGGAGACGCGTTGGCTTGGGTGGTGCGGATCGACGATAACGGAAAAGGAATGATCCTCGACCCGCTTCAAATGAAAGACAGGTACGGGCTGCGGATCATGAAGGAACGGGCGCAGGAGCTGGAATGGCAGGTCGATTTTATTCCGCTTTCCAAGGGAAGCCGGGTCGAAATTAGAAAAGGGGCTGAGAAACCATGAGCTCGTATCGCGTTTTGATCGCGGACGATTCCGCCCACGCGCGCGAGGCGGTGAACGAAATTTTGTCCGCGGACGATTCGTTTGAAGTGGTAGGGCTGGCGACAAGCGGGGAAGAGGCGGTTTTGATGACCGAAACCCTGATGCCGGATCTCATTCTGATGGACATTCAAATGCAGGGCATCGGCGGGCTGGAAGCGACGCGGCAGATCAAGCTGCAGTTTCCGTACGTCAAAATCGTCATCATTACCGTCTCCGACGACGCTTCGCATCTGTTCGAGGCGCTGAAGCAGGGGGCGCAAGGCTATCTGCTCAAAAATTTATCGCCATCCACCTGGATCGAATATTTGCATGCGATCATGAGCGATGAGGCCCCGCTCAGCCGCGAGCTGGCGACGCAAATTTTGCGGGAATTTCCTTTGACGGCAAGAAACCCGGAGTACCATGAGACGCTGACCAACAGGGAACGCGAAATTTTGAACTGGGTCGCCTCGGGGCTGACGAACAAGGAGATCGCGGCGGAGCTGCATATATCGGACCAGACGGTAAAAAACCATTTGAAAAACATATTGCAGAAGCTGCATTTGGAAAACCGCGTTCAGCTGACGCGTTATGCGATCGAAAAGGGGCTCGTCGGCCGCAAGCCGGGGCTTTTCAACAAACTGTGGAAGGAATAAACGCAAAGGGCCGGGAGGTCCGGGAGCAAAAAAGATGGAGGGCGTTTGCCTTCCATCTTTTTTACGACCCGGCGCGGATCAACAAGGGGAGCCGCAGCAAAAAATCCGGCAGCCGAAAAGCGGTCTGCCGGATTTTTTATGAAATAAACGGTTGTCTCTTTCGTCAGCCGATGATGATCTGTCCTTCGGGATAATTGTACAAATCTTTTTTGCGCTCGCGCGATAACGCATAGATCAGCGTTAACGGTCCGATCCGCCCGAAGAACATCAGACAGACGATCCATACTTTGCCGAGCGGGGACAGATGTGTCGTCATCCCCATGGACAACCCGGTCGTCCCGAAGGCGGAGGTGGATTCGAACAGGATGGTCAGGAAATCCTGATGCTCCGTAACGGACAGCAGCATGGAAAACAAAATGATCAGGAGCAGCGACAGCAGCGTCAGCGTAATCGCTTTGTATACGACGTCCTTGGCGATCCGTTTCCGGAACAAAATGACGTCCGGGCGTCCCCGCATCATGGCGTGCACCGCTCCGAGCAGCAGCACGAAGGTCGTGATTTTGATCCCCCCGCCCGTGGAGCCCGGCGCGGCCCCCGCAAACATAAGCAGGATCAGCATGAACTGCGTCGATTGACGAAGCGAGCCGACATCGAGCGTGGCGACGCCGCCGGATCGGGTCGTCACCGACTGGAACAGCGAAGCGAGAAATTTGCCCCCGGCATGCAGCGGTTTAAGGGTGTTCGGGTTGCTGAACTCCATCACGAAAATGACCACGGTGCCGATGACGATCAGGCAGGCCGTCGCGGTCAGGACGACTTTGCTGTGCAGCGAAATTTTGCGCGCCGACGGAAATTCGATCAGGTCCGAAAGCACGATAAAACCGATGCCCCCGAGGAAAATAAGGACCATCATCACGATGTTGATAAAAGGATCGTTGACGAACGGGGCCATGCCGCTAAACGGTCCGTTGACCGTGCCCATCAAGTCGAATCCGGCGTTGTTGAACATGGAGACGCTGTGGAATACACCGAAATAAGCCGCTTTTCCCAAAGGGAGATGCAGCGAAAAGAAAAAATGAATTCCGAGCAGCAGCGCTCCGGCCAATTCCACGAGCACGGAATACATGATGACCTTTTTGACGAGACGAACGACGCCGTCGATCGTTCCGTGGTTCAGCGCTTCCTGCAAAATGAGCCGTTCGCGCAGGGAGATCCGCTTGTTCAGCGCCAACGCGATGATCGTCGCCATCGTCATGAAGCCGATCCCGCCGACCTGGACCAAAACGATCATGACGATTTGGCCGAATAAGGAAAAGGCCGTCCCGGAATCCACGACGGTAAGCCCGGTTACGCATGTGGCGGAGGTCGCCGTGAATAAGGCGTTCAGGAACGGGATCCGTTCGCCGGTTGCCGAAGAAAAAGGCAAAGACAGCAGGAACGTCCCGATCGTAATGATGAGCAGGAAGCCGATCACCAATATTTTGGGAGGCGTCAGCAGGTTTTTCGTTATTTTTTTCGAGCGAATGGATGGAATGATACGTCACCTTCTTCAAGCAAAACGTTCCTTCTATTGTACCCTATTATTTGCCGAAAGTCTTGGCGGAAGAGCGAATAATAAGCTCGGAAGGCAAAATGAGCTTCCTCGGCTCCGGCACGGCGCTGCCCTGAATCCGCTCGACCAGCAGCTGGATGCCTATGGCGCCGAACTGATAGGCCGGCTGGGAAGCGACGGTCAGGAAGGGGTCTAGCGCCGAAGAAAGATCCAGGTCGTCGAAGCATACCACCGACATATCCTCCGGCACGCGGAGCCCCTTTTTCCGCAGGGCGTTGATGACGCCTACGGCCAAAAAATTGTTCGCCGCGAAAATGGCGGTCGGCGGCGAGGATTGATCCAGCAGCTGTTCGAGCTGGTCTTCGTCTTGATATTCGCGGTAGCTTTTATGGATGACGAGTTGGTCATCCAGACCGATGCCGTGCAGCCGGAGCGCCTCGGCGTATCCCTCGTAGCGCAGCCGTGCGGTGGAAACGTCCAGCGAACCGTTGACGAGCGCGATGCGGCGATGTCCAAGCCCGATCAGGTAATCGACTAGATTGCGGGCGCCTTGTTTGCTGTCCCCCAGCACGATATCCGAGTCGATACCGGGGACCGCCCGGTCCAAAATTACGAACGGAATGTTGTGTGCGCGCAGCTTTTCGAGATGCTTGAGGGAGTGGTCTCCCGCAGGCGCAAACAAGACGCCGTCCACGCGGGTCGAAAGAATCATGTCGACGTAATCCCGTTCCTTGTCGTAGTCCTCGTCGCTGTTGCCGAACAGCAGCCGATACCCGAACTTTTTCGCGCTGTCTTCGGCCCCGCGGGCGAGGCTGGTGTAAAACGGGTTGGTAATGTCGGTGATGAGCAGGGACAAAATTTGCGTTTGCTGCAGCACGAGGCTGCGCGCATTGGAATTCGGGACGTAGTTCAGCTCCTCCATCACCTTTTTAACCCGCTTGCGCGTCTGCTCGCTGATCCTTCCGGTATTGTTGATCACCTTCGACACCGTCATCGCGGAGACGTTGGCTTTTTGGGCGATATCGTAAATCGTAACCATGGTAGACCCCTTTTTGGATGTGTATTTAAGAGTGCGTCAGAAGAAAATTTCGATTGACAGCAACCGTTTTCATTGCTATTTTAAAGTTATCGATAACCCCATTATACACTTGCTAGGATAACATTGGCTATAACTTATACGCAGCTCTCTTTTTGTGAAGGTCCGTCAAGATTTATTTCCTTGAGATCATTTTTTTTTAAGCAAAGCGAAAGCTGCGTTCATTTTGGTATTAGGGTTATCGGTAACCCTATGTTGTAAAAGCGGCATGTCCCATCCTATTTTCCTATGAGGAGGAAGAAACAGTTATGACGAAGGATGCAAGATGGAAGCAGGATTTTCCCAAGATCGGCATTCGTCCGACCATTGACGGCAGAAGAAAGGGAGTACGCGAGTCGCTTGAAGGCATGACGATGAATCTGGCGAAAGCCGTGTCCTCTTTGCTCAGCGAAACCCTTCGGTACCCGGACGGTTCGCCGGTGGAATGCGTGATTGCCGATACCTGCATCGGCGGCGTGGCCGAAGCGGCCGCATGCGCGGACAAATTCGCCAAAGCCGGCGTCGGCGTTTCGATTACCGTCACGCCTTGCTGGTGTTACGGCACCGAAACGATGGACATGGATCCGGCCATTCCCAAGGCGGTATGGGGCTTTAACGGCACGGAAAGACCGGGTGCGGTTTATTTGGCCGCCGTCTTGTCCGCCCATGCGCAAAAAGGCCTTCCGGCTTTCGGGATCTACGGCAGGGACGTGCAGGATTTGAACGATCCTTCCATTCCGGCGGATGTGCAGGAGAAGCTGCTCCGTTTTGCGAAGGCGGGCTTGGCGGTTGCGCTCATGAAAGGCAAATCGTATCTGGCGATCGGCTCGGTATCGATGGGGATCGCGGGTTCGATGATCGATCCGGACTTCTTCCAGGAATATTTGGGCATGCGCAACGAATACGTCGATATGTCCGAAATTACCCGCCGGATCGAGGAAGAAATCTATGATCCGGAAGAATATAAAACGGCGCTGGCTTGGGTGAAGGAAAACTGCAAGGAGGGCCCGGACAACAACCCGGCCGACATTCAAACCTCCCGCGAAAAGAAAGACAAGGATTGGGAAACGGTCGTCAAAATGACGCAAATCGTACGCGATTTGATGGTAGGCAACCAACGGCTCGAAGAGCTCGGCTTCGCCGAAGAAGCGATGGGCCATAACGCGATCGTCTCCGGCTTCCAGGGACAGCGCCAATGGACCGACCATTTCCCGAACGGCGACTTCCACGAAGCGATTTTGAATTCCTCCTTCGATTGGAACGGAATCCGCGCCCCTTACCTGGTGGCAACGGAAAACGACAGCTTGAACGGCGTATCGATGCTGTTCGGTTACCTGCTGACCAACACCGCGCAAATTTTTGCCGACGTCCGTACATATTGGAGCCCGGACGCGGTGAAACGCGTTACCGGCCACGAACTGACGGGGCTTGGGCAAAACGGTCTGCTGCATCTGATCAACTCCGGTCCGGCCGCGCTCGACGGCACGGGCGAACAAACGAGGGACGGCAAACCCGTCATGAAACCGTTCTGGGAAATTACCGAAGAAGAGGCAAACAAGTGCCTTAAAGCAACTTCGTGGCGTCCGGCGGCGGTGGAATACTTCCGCGGCGGCGGATTCTCCTCCGATTTCCTGACGCGCGGCGGCATGCCTGTCACGATGTCCCGCCTCAATCTGGTGAAAGGGCTGGGACCGGTTCTGCAGATCGCGGAAGGCTACACGGTCGACCTGCCGGAAGAAGTGCATGACAAGCTGGATCGACGTACGGACCCGACCTGGCCTACGACATGGTTTGCGCCGAACTTGACGGGCGAAGGCGCCTTCACGGACGTGTACTCCGTCATGGACAACTGGGGAGCGAACCATGGGGCGATCAGCTACGGGCACATTGGCGCCGATCTGATTACGCTCGCTTCCATTCTCCGCATTCCCGTCAGCATGCACAACGTCAGCGAAGACCAGATCTTCCGGCCGAGGGCATGGGGCCTGTTCGGAACCAAGGATCCGGAAGGCGCGGATTACAGGGCTTGCCAAAACTTCGGGCCGTTGTATAAATAATTCCGCTTCAAACGAGGATGCCCGCCGACATACATCGCGAAAACCGGAGTCGGCGGGTTTTTCCGCTCTGAGAATCGAAGGGGTGAAGAAGTGAGCACAAAATCATTGCAGATGATGGCGGTCGATTTTGGCGCCAGCAGCGGCAGGGCGGTCGTCGGGCATTTTGACGGCTCGAGGATTTCCATTCAGGAGGTCCACCGGTTTGAAAACGAGCCCGTCCAGCTCGGCGAAAGGCTCCATTGGGATTTTCTGCGGCTGTTCCATGAATTGAAGCGGGGGATGATGAAGGCAAAGCAGCAGCTTGGCCGCACGCCCGCGTCCATCGCCGTGGATACGTGGGGCGTCGACTACGGTCTGGTCGATCCGAAGGGACGACTGGCAAGCAACCCGTACCATTACCGCGACCTTCGGACCGAGCTGGCGATGAAGGAGGCTGTACAACGCATTCCGGAAACCGAGCTCTACGCCCGGACCGGGATCCAATCCTCCAGCATCAATACGGTGTACCAACTGTTTGCCGACGAGGAGCTGCGTTTGGGTCAAAACGAGGGCGGCTTGCGCATGCTGTTTATGCCTGATTTGTTCCATTACTATTTGTCCGGCACCATGGCGAGCGAATACACCATTGCCAGCACAAGCGGCATGCTGGATGCGGCCGGAAGGGATTGGAGCAGGCAGGTGCTGGATGCCCTTTCGATCCCGTCATCGCTATTGAATCCGATCATCATGCCGGGAACGCGTCTTGGCACGGTTCGGGCGGATATTTGCGCCGAGCTTTCGCTGGATGCGATGCCGGTCATTGCGGCCGCGGGCCATGACACGGCCGCCGCGGTCACCTCCATACCGGCGACCGACTCGCGGTATGCGTTCATCAGCAGCGGAACATGGTCGCTTATGGGCATCGAACTTAACGAGCCGATTTTGACCGAGCGGAGCAGACGGCTGCTGTTCAGCAACGAAGGCGGTACCGAAGGCAAAATCCGGATGCTCAAAAACATCATGGGGTTATGGCTTCTTCAGGAATGCCGCCGCACCTGGGCGATGGAAGGGACGGAGCTCAGCTTCGCCGAATTGACGGAAATGGCGCAGCATGCGCCGGCGAATGCCAGCTATGTCGATGCGGGGGACGCCGTATTTTTGCCGCCGGGGAACATGCCTGAGCGGATTCGGGAATACTGCCGGGCTACCGGCCAGGCCGTACCGCAGTCCAGACCCGAAATCGTTCGCTGCATTTTGGAGAGCTTGGCCTTTAAATACAGGCAGACGCTCGATGAAATCGAGGAATTGACCGGGGAGCGCCTGGAGCGGATCCACATGGTCGGAGGAGGCATCCAGAACAGGCTTCTTTGCCAGCTGACGGCGAACGTCACCGGCAAAACCGTCATCGCGGGGCCGGTCGAAGCGACTTCGATCGGAAACCTCATGATGCAGGCCAAAGCCCATGGGGAAGTTGGCGGTTTGGAGGACATCCGCGAGGTTGTACGCCGGTCCTTCCCGCCCGAAATGTACGTGCCGGAAAACGCAAGCGAATGGGAAGAACGGTACCGGACGTACGAACGGCTGCTTGTGCTTCAGAAGACGGAAGAGTAAGGCATAAGGAAGCGTTCCGGTCTTAGGACCGGAAGAAATCGGATAGGAGAGTGCATGGAGAGATGACGCAATCACTGGAACAACAAGTACGCGAGGAGCTGACGCTCTACGCACGCAAAATCGTCGCCAAAGGACTTGTCGTCGGCCCCGGGGGCAACATCAGCGCCAAAGCCGGCGATCTGATGCTGCTGTCGCCAAGCGGCTTTGCCCTGGAAGATATTGAACCTCATCAGTGGATCCGCGTGGAAATCGGGTCCGGCAAAGTGCTCGACACGGAGTTCCGTCCATCGTCGGAGGTGCTGATGCATTTGTATGCTTACCGCGAAAACCCGGACATTCAGGCAATCGTGCACACGCATCCCGCATACTGCATCGCGCTGACGCTGGTTTCCCGGGAGCTGCCGATGCTGTTCCCGGATCAGGCTGCGCTTGTCGGGGAAGTCACGTTTGTCCCGTACGTGCTGCCGACGACGGACTTGCTGGCCGACGCGGTTGCGGCGAAGGTCGGGCAATACAATTCCATTTTGCTCGAAAACCATGGCCTGGTCACCACGGGGAAAAATTTGCGCGAAGCCTATTACCGCACAGAAGTGGTGGAGGAAAGCGCGAAAATTTACCTTGCGGCCAAAGCCGCCGGAACGCCGAAAGTGCTGACGGACGCGGAATACAAGGAAATCCAATCGCTGGAGAGCGAAGCGTACCGCGTGCAGCTTTTGCAAAAACTGCAATAAGGGTCGGATCCTGCTTGACATCACCTTGCTTCATCTTGTAATGTATGGAAAAACAAACGCGCGTTTGTAAACATATTCAAAAGCTGTGACCAAGACCAACGGCTCATGAACACCCGCCTGCTTCAGAGAAGAAACCCGCGGTTGAAAGGTTTCGCATGCGGCATGGGCTTCCCTATCTTGCGAGCTGCCGGATGGAACGGAATCTGCAGGTTCCGAAACATTCCCGGCCGGGAGAACCCCGTTATGTTGACCATGGAGGACAGCTTTTTGCGGAAGGCATGCCGCAGGCGGCTGTTAAACACAGGGTGGTACCACGAACACATTCGTCCCTTGCAAGGACGGATGTGTTTTTTTGTATACGATGACGCAAGGGAGATGAGCGTATGAGACAACGACAAATGCTGCTTTCCACGTTAAGGGAAGCGCCGGCCGAAGCGGAGGCGGCAAGCCACCGGCTGCTGCTCCGGGGAGGTTACGTCCGGCAGACGGCTGCGGGCATATACAGCTTTTTGCCGCTTGGCTTTCGCGTGCTGCGCAAACTGGAACGGATCATCCGCGAGGAGATGCAGGCGGCCGGCTTTGACGAATTGCTGATGCCGGCCATGCAGCCGTCCGAGCTGTGGGAGCAATCGGGCAGGCATACGGAATACGGACCGGAGCTGATCCGGCTTCAGGACCGGCATCAACGCGGGGTTGTGCTGGGGCCGACGCATGAGGAAGTCGTCACCTCGTTGGCGGCGGCGGAGGTAAGCAGCTACCGGCAGCTGCCGCTTCGTTTATATCAAATCCAAACGAAATTCAGGGATGAGCGGCGACCGCGTCACGGCCTCCTGCGGGGCAGGGAATTTTTGATGAAGGACGCCTATTCGTTCGATACGGATTGGCAGGGGCTGGACGAAAATTATCAGGCGGTGGTGCGCGCTTATCACCGGATATTCGAAAGATGCGGTTTGCGTTTTCGGGCGGTGGAAGCCGAGGCGGGAGCGATCGGCGGCGAAGGCGAAACGCTTGAATTTATGGCGCTTGCGGACATCGGGGAAGATACGGTCGTGACGTGTCCGTCCTGCGATTATGCGGCGAATCTGGAAAAGGCGGTTTTCCTTCAAGAGGAGCGTGGATCCGGTGACGGCGATTCTGTTTCGGAGCCCGAAGAGGTGCATACGCCGGGGATCAAAACGATCGGCGAGCTAAGCGCTTTTTTGGGAGAAAGGACGGAAACATGCCTGAAAACGATGATTTATACGGCTGACGGTCAGCCGATCGCGGTCGTGGTCCGCGGCGATCATGAGGTTAACGAGTTCAAGCTGAAAAACGAGCTCGGCGCAGACCGGCTGGAATTGGCCGATTTGGAAACGGTAGAGCGGGTGACCGGCGCGCCGCACGGGTTTGCCGGACCGAAAGGCCTTCACATTCCGATTTATTTGGATTCAGCGGCCGCGGCCGCTGCCGTTAAAGGGAGCACCGCGGGTGCAAATCGGAAAGATTACCATGTCCGCCATCTTGTTCCCGGCCGGGATTTTCAGGCCGAACGGATCGGAGATTACCGCAACGCCCAGACCGGCGACCGCTGCAGCCGTTGCGGGGAGGAGCTTGTTTTCAGCCGCGGCATCGAAGTGGGCCATGTATTTAAGCTGGGTACCAAATACAGCAAGGCGCTCGGCGCGACGTTTACAAATAAGGACGGTCAAGAAGACTGGATGATCATGGGCTGCTACGGCATCGGCGTATCCCGCCTCATTTCGGCTGCGGCGGAGCAGCATGGCGGCGAGTCGGGCATCGTTTGGCCGCTTTCGCTCGCTCCGTTCCAGGTGCACGTCATCCCGGTATCGGCCAAAGATGCGGCGCAGACCGAATTGGGGACGGCGTTGTACGAAAAGCTTCGCAGCTCCGGAATCGACGTGCTCCTGGATGACCGCGACGAGCGTCCGGGCGTGAAATTCAAGGACGCCGACCTGATCGGCGCCCCGCTTCGGATCGTCGTCGGGAAGGCGGCCGCCGAAGGACTCGTCGAATGGCAGAACCGGCGGGACGGGGATGAAAAAGAGCTGATTGCCGCTGAAGAGGCGGCCTTGCGGGTCGCGGAAATTTGTTCCTCAGGTAACGGTTAACTATAATAAAGGGGAATAGTTATTATTGGAGGAAATAAACAACATGACAATTCGACAAGCGGTACCCGAAGATGCAAGGCAAGCTGCCAGACTGCTGTATGACGCCCTTCACGATGTGGCGCACCAGCTGACGGGGGAAGAGAAGGAGCAGGATGTTGTGGAGATGCTGGAACGGTATTTCGCTGCCGACGAAGGAAGGCTTTCCCATAAGCAGGCGCTCGTGAAAGAAATAGACGGCGTGGTCGCCGGCGTCGTCGTCGCTTACGGCGGGGATCAAATCGCCGAGCTGGACCGGCCGATTCTGGACCGGCTGCGGAAGCTGAAAAATGACCCTCACTTCCGTCTCGACAAGGAATCGGACGAAGACGAATATTACATCGACACGCTGTCCGTTTCCCCGGCATTCGGCGGGCAGGGGATCGGCACGAAGCTGATCCGCGCCTCCGAAGAACAAGCGTCCGCGCTCGGCTACGGTAAAATCGCCATGGCCGTCGTTACGGACAACGCAAGAGCGTATTCCCTGTACCTTCATCTGGGATACGAAGTGGACAAGGAAATTACGATCAACGGTCATGTGTATTATCACATGGTCAAACGGCTGTGACGTATCCGTTCATAACCCGGGCTTTACGGAGCCGGGTTATTTTTTTTCGGCTTCCCAATCCTCCCGCGTTTTCGCAAACAATACATGATCCTCCCAGACGCCGTTGATGAGCAAATACTTTAGAGCAAGCCCTTCGCGCCGGAAGCCCGCCTTTTCCAGGACCCGCAGCGAAGGAACGTTTCTCGGCATCACGCCGGCTTGTACGCGGTGAAGGCCCAACTCCTCGAAAGCGTACCGGACACATAGACGCACGGCTTCGGTCATATAGCCCTTTCCTTGATGCTCCCGGCCGATGAAATACCCCAGATTCGCGTTTTGAAACGGGCCGCGCGCGATCCCGGTGAGCGCGATGCGCCCTGCCAGCTCGTCCTTTTCATTTCCGGTTACGAACATGCCGAACAGTGCGGACGTTGCCTGATCCCGGTCGCCCATTCCGGTTAAAATGTCTTTTTCCTGGCCTTCGACCGTAAAAAAAGACGCGTCCCGGATCGGCTCGAACGGCTGCAAATACTCGTGGTTTCGGAGCCGGAGATCAAGCATCTCCTGCGCATGCTCCGGCGTTAATCGCCGCAAAGCGAGCTTTCCGTTGATTCCCGTTAACATCATCAAATTCCTCCGTTCTTTTCATGCAGGCTGAAGAAAGATTATATGCTTCCCGCAGACAAATTTCAATCATGCTGTGGCTGAAAACTTGAAGATGGGGCGCTTATACCAATATTTGGTTATCCACCTTTCATACCCTTTTTTGATAGGATAGTAGATAGGGATTTTGCAAAAATCCAAAGAGCGACTTTCAATCAGCAATCGATAGAGCGAAACGGTTTATTTCATCTATATATTGCACCCGGGAACGGCGGAATCAATTTTGCAAAATCCTGAGATAGGTCATGAATCTATTCTATGAAAACCAAAAAAGCGAGGCATTTTCTTTTGAAGACACGAAAGATCATTATAGCTGGATGGATGGCGGGAGCCTTGGCGCTGGGCGGTTGCGCAAACGCGTGGGCGGCGGCCTCCTCCGCTTCTTTGCCGTTTGACGACATTGCCGGAAGTTTTGCCAAAAACGAGATTGTGGAGCTGGTGGAGGAAGGGGTCGTCAACGGCACGGGCAACCGGAAATTCGAACCGAAAAAAAACGTGACGCGCGCCGAATTCGTCGCCATGGCCGACCGGCTGCTGAAGCTGGCGCCGGTGGATGCCGACATGCCGTCGTTTGCCGACGTTCCGGCCAAAAGCTGGTATTACGGCTGGATCGAGGCGGCCGTTCAGCTCGGGATCGCGGAAGGGAAAAGCAAAAGCTCGTTCGAGCCGTCGGCCCGAATTACGAGGCAGGAAGCCGCCGTTCTGATCGTCCGGGCGCTGAAGGTCGACCCCGGCAGCGATACCGGCAGCGGTTTGGATTATAAAGACAAAAGTCAGATCGCCCCTTGGGCGGCCCCTTACGTGCAGGCGGCGCATACGCTTGGCCTGATGGGCGGAGCCGACGGGAAGTTCCGTCCGGTCGACGCGATGACCCGCGAGGAAACGGCCGCCGTATTGGACCGGATTTTGCACGACAACGTTTGGTCCAAAGCGATCCGTCAAACGCCGAATATGGGCCTCCAGCTTGGCTGGCAAAACGGCCTAACGACGGCCCAGTTTAAAGAGCAGGTCAAAAACAGCGCCGTGAATACGTTGGTTCCGCGATGGTTTTTTCTTGAGTACGGATCGACGCCGGTTTCCAACCATGCGGACCCAAGTCTTTCCAGTTGGGCCAAGCAAAACAACAAGAAGGTGTGGGCCATGCTCGGAAACCATTCGGATTCGGCTTTGACGCATCAAATCCTGTCGGATGGACACGCGCGCGCCGCCGTCATTCAGAAGCTCGCGGGTTATGCAAAGACGTACGGATTATCCGGAATCAACGTGGATTTCGAAAACGTAAACCCCGAGGATCGGCTTTCGCTTACGGCGTTCATTTCCGAGTTCGGAACGAGCCTGCGGGCGGCCGGGGCCGTGCTGTCCATCGACGTTTCCCCGGACCTGGGCACCGATTGGACCGAGGCCTTCGATTACGAAGCGCTCGGAAGATATGCGGATTACGTCGTGCTCATGGGTTATGACGAACACTGGGACGGCGATCCCGTGGCGGGTTCGGTATCCTCGCTCCCGTGGGTTCAATCGGCCTTGAACCGGATGCTTTCCGTCGTTCCGGCGAAGAAAACCATACTGGCGCTTCCGTTCTATACTAGGGATTGGACGCTCCAGTCCGGTGGGGCATCGTCCGAAGAGCTGACGTTGATCCAGCAGGGTTACCGTATCCGCTCGGTCGCCTACAACCGTTCATGGGATTCGGATCTTGGGCAGTATGTGGTCAGCTACATGCGCCAAGGGAGCCAGCACAAGATTTGGGTGGAAGACGGCCGTTCGCTCGGGCTTAAAACGATGATGGCCGCCAAACGGGGAGTCGCAGGTTATGCCTATTGGTATGTGGGCGCGGAAACAGACGAAATCTGGACCAGTCTGAGCAATGCAATCCGTTATGCTTCGTATTAAAAAATAATTGCTGTCTTTCTTTTTAGGTCTTGTCCTTTCGGGCAGGGCCTTTTTGCTGTATATCCCTGTATGAATTTCGGGTGCCTCCCTAAAATTGGCTACGAATTGGAATATATGGTTTCAGAGTTTTCAGCGCGCGTGCCTTCTGCGTTCCGAAAACGGATGGACATTCCAAACAAAGAAAAAAACCTGCTATTGCCGTTAAATTGCACGGAAGTAAACAAATGTATATGAATTGTCAACATTTATCTCTTTGATGCGGGACTGAATTTCCCTACAGTAGAGACAATGAAAGTGCTTTCAAAGGCAGCTTTCCGCCTGAGTTTGCGAAAGGGGGGATCCGGCGAGCGTCACCCGAAACAGGAAAAAAAGACTATCAGATGCAAGTATTTCTGTACTCGAAAAATCGAAAAAGGAGCTGGCCTTGATGAATTTGAATTGTAAAAAATGGGGTTCCGTCCTGATCGCCGCAGCTTTGTTGACGGCCCCGGTGTCCGCGGCACAGGCTGATCCGGGCGTTCCGGACAAAAACGCCGTGGAGGCGGGAGATGCCGGGCAGCAGGCAGGGAATGATCCGGGAAGCCTGCAAGCCGAACCGGGTGAGCCGGCCGATGCCGGACAGCCGCCTGTGGATCAGGCCGATCAAGCACCCGACGCCAACCCGTCGACGGCGGCAACGGACGCGGAGCAGACGAATCTACGCAATCTCGCGGCAGGGCTTTCGTATGAATGGTCCGAAGCGCCGGATGCGTCGCACCCCGATGACGGACACAAACTTACGGACGGCAAATACGGCAAGTTGGATATGAACGACCCGGCATGGGTGGGACATGTGCGCGGAAAAGCGCGCGAAGTTGTGTTTGATTTGGGTGACGAAAAGTCGATCGCCAAAATTTCGGCCCACTTTTTTCAGGACTATCCTACAAACTCGATCCTCGTGCCGCTAGAGGTATCGATGTATGTCTCCGACGATAAGGAGAATTGGGGATTGCTTTCCCATAACGCCACGCAGCTCCTCTGGGGGGGAGGACCTCCTAGACAGGAGACCTTCACATGGGACGGCAGCCGGGACGGAATCAAAGGCGGAAATACGGATGGCAAGCTGGCTTATGCCCGTTACGTCAAAGTCATCTTTACGATGCATCAAGAGCTGTGGGAGTACATTGACGAAATCGAAATTATGGGGACGGACGGCAAGGTCGACGGTGCAGTAACCGTTCCAGCCGAGCAGCCTCATTTTTTGGAGCCAGGGGAAGCGACAGCCGGTATCCGGAACCTGAATCTGCTGTATAACGGACAGTATGCAAATGGTTTGGGTGATTGGAGTAAGGAGCGGATTATTCCTAACATCAGTTATGTCAATAAGGATGGCGAGCCTACCGATTGGCTTTTTGACGGCGTTCTATATCTCGGGCTTGCTTCACCTGCCGGCCGTGATTTCGGCCTTGGGCAGACGAATCTTGGGGAATGGAAATGGTATTTGGATAAAACATTCGCGCCCTCTGGGGATATGCAGAATTTGAATGAGGCTACCAAGGAAGTCGGAGCCAAGCTGAACCAGCCCGATCATAAAGAGAAGGTTGTGTTAATGATTCCGAATCCAGGGGGATCTTTAACCGATTTTGGCGACGTTGACGGTACCGGTTCCTTGAACTTTAACGAATCCGTCGTCGGCAAAGCTAAAGCGCTTGAAAACAGGGGAAAAGCGATACAGTGGTGGCTGGATCAGGTCCAGCAAAGATGGCAGGCGGCGAACTACTCTAATCTTGAACTTGTCGGGATGTACTGGCTGCCGGAGCAAATCGATGTAGGTGAATCGGGACCAGACGATGCTCGCATGATGACGGAAAAAGTGCATGCCATGAACTTGAAGGTGTTCTGGATTCCTCATTCTTTAGCTTACAAAATGTATATGTGGAAAGACGTCGGCATGGATGCCGCTGCTTACCAGCCAAACTACTTCTTTGGTGGAATGGATGTTGACCGTCTGGAAGATGCCGCGAATAATGCCAAACGGTACGGGATGGGTAACGAAGTCGAATTTGATGATCGGATGCTGACGGACAACGTATTCCGCGAGCGTTTTATCGACTACTTGAACAGCGGCGCCACAACCGGTTTGATGCAAAATGGCTTCAGGGCTTATTACCAAGGAAATAATGCCGTTTACAACTTAGGGGTGAGCAAGGATCCAAGTTTGCGTTTAATGTATGACTGGCTGTATCAATATTTGAACGGAACATACGTCGTCCACGATAGCCCGGCGCCGGAAGCGGACATCGTCATCAACGGACAAACGTTAAATGGCGATATGGAAATACCGGATACGGAAACCCTGCAGATTACGTGGAAAATCAAAGACGACGACGGCAGCGGATTGGCGAAGGTAACGGCCATGCTCGACGGCAATCCTTACACCCAGGGAACACCGATTAATCTGGCGGGAAAACCGGGTAAACATCAATTGGTCGTCACCGTGGCTGCTGCCAAATCCAAGACGACGACTTACATCATCAGAGCGGTGTCGAACGCCGACACGATGAAAGCTAATGTGAACCGATTCGTCGAACAGAATCAGTTTACGACAGCCGAAGGCCCTCGGTCGCTTAACAATTATCTGGAACTGATGAAACGTTATGAAGGATCGGATGCAGCGCAGTTTGACAAGTACTTAAAAGGCTTCAACGTGAAGCTGGATCAATTGTCTGCAGATCATACCATTTCGGATACGGCATACGCAGCGCTGAAAGAAGAGGTTTATAGCCTTATCGGCAATCTGGCGGAAAGTAAACCGGCAACGGCTTCATCCGTAGAAGGCTCCCTAGAGAGATTGGCGCCGGAAAAAGCGGTAGACGGATTCTCTTCGACAAGATGGTCGAGCGGCTATGTTGATGACACCTGGTTCCAGGTCGATCTTGGCGAATCCAAAGAATTCGATACGGTCAGAATCGACTGGGAGAATGCGCGGGCTAAAACGTACAAACTCCTTGTTTCCGACGACAATCAGCATTGGACCAACGTGATCAAGGATAATGACGGAATCATTACGGCACAAGCGGGGAAGGAAACCGTTCATTTTGATCCGGTTAAAGCCAGATACGTCAAATTCCAAGGCGTTCAAAGAAATACGGAATACGGATATTCCTTCTATGAATTTGGCGTATATCATCTTTCGGGAGGAAATGCGGTAACTGCGATCGACGGCACAAGAGCTGTGGCAGATGTCGCTGCGGGGAAATTGACGATCGACGGTCTGGTGATGAATGGCGGCCCATCCAAAGTGAATTTAAAAATCGTCGATTCCAAAGGGAAGGTCCTTATCAAGGCCAGACGACAAGCACGGAAACAGGACGTTTCCAATTTATAATCAAGCTCGTTGGTAATTTAAAGGGAACTAACGAAGCTTATCTCTCGATGGATGGAATGTCGACACCCGTGAAGATTGCATTTGAATACAACCCAAGGTGACCCGGGGTTCATTTCCCGGGCGAGCGCAAAATTCGATGGCAAGCGGCCGGATTTCAGCGATTTCGACTTGGGATAAGGGCGCCGCATGACAAACTTTGTCAGGCCGGCAGCCTTTATGGGCTTCACTCCAAACCAAAAAGCCATGGACGCACGCGTTATTTCCACGCTGTGATTCCATGGCTTTTGGTTTTGTTCGGGATTGTTTGCAGGAAACGTCTAAGGATGTCATCGGGTAGTGATTTTTTGGGTCCGTTCGTAAAAAATATTTAGATTTATTAGTTAAAAATATATTGAATATTAAATTCTAAAAATATAGAATGAAATAAAACCGAAACGAAAAATAAATAAAACAAACACGAATTGGAACAAAGGCGAAAGAGAGGATACTCATGCATGTTTTTGACGCGTCGTTTAAACGGAATACCTATCAAGTCGAGCTGAATGCTTCGCTGCTTTTCGAATACGCGCTTAGCATCGCAGCGATGACCTACCCCAAGCTTCACGAAGCGATGGACAAGCCGGCGTCGTATTGGCGGCAGCTTCGGGAGGAGGCGTCCGCCGATCTGATTCGGGAGCTGGACTTTTGCCAAAAACATCAAACGTGGAAGATGCTGCTTCAACTGCTGCATGCCGATTCATTTGCATCGCCCGGGGATGTTGCCGATCGGGTGTTTCCCATGCGGGATGAAGATTTCAATTATATGGTCCTTCCGTATTTGGGACGCGGCGAGGAAGCGCTGCGGATGCAAGCGGCCCAAGGCGACAAGAAAGCGGTCGATGCGTTGATCGAAGCATGCCGGGAGCATGCTTTCTTTCCGGACATGATCCGGGCGGTCAGCCGATATGGGGCTAGCCGTTTGAAACATCATCTCGCCGATTTGCTTCGGTTATGGGAGAAAGAAATCGGGGAAAAGGACGCTGCGGAGAACAAACGGATTTTGGAACGGGATTTGGCCGAAAAAAAGGCTTGGCTGCAAAAGGGCTCGCCGGAAGAGGTGGTGCTGCGGGCCGCGGGCGTCGAATACAAACCGGAAGCGGGCGTGAGCAAGGTCATGCTCATTCCGCATGTCATTTATCGTCCGTGGACGATCGAGGCCAACATGGAAGACACGCAAATTTATTATTACCCCGTCAGCGACTCCAACCTGAACGGTGACACGGATCCGTACGAACCGCCCGGCAGGCTGGTTCAACTATACAAGGCTTTGGGCGACGACAAGCGGCTGCGGGCATTAAAGCTCATTTCCGAACAGAGCCGGTCCCTGAAGGAGCTTACCGAATTGCTCAACATGGGCAAAACCAACGCGCACCATCATTTGGCGATTTTGCGCAGCGCGGGATTGGTGCGCGTTCAGGGCGGCAGCTACGCATGGAATCCGGGCTCGCTGGACCATCACGCGAAGGAGCTGCGCGGCTTTTTGGGATTGGAGGAATGACATTTGCGTAAAAAGGAGAGCTGAATCGGTGGGCGATACGTGGAACCGCAGCCTCGGCTGGTTATGTTTCGATCAAATGCGCTCGGCTTTTGCGGCTGCAGCGGGCACGTTTGTATTATCCTGGATGTTGTACGATTTGACCGGCTCGAAAGCCGCGATGGGCGGGCTGTGGCTGCTCAGCTTATCGGGCCAATGGTTCGTGCAGTGGCTCGCCGGTCCTTGGATCGACCGCTGGAAACGTACGGTCGTGATGCGGGCGTCCGAAACGATCCGCGGCTCGGCTTATGCATTTGTGTGCGCGATGTGGATAGCGGACCAGCGGGAAGCATATGTATTATTGATCGGGTCGTTCCTCAGCTCCTTGCAGGTTTACGACGCGGCGGCGGGAGCGATCATGCCGAAGCTCGCCGCTCCGGACAAGCTGGTGCGCGTCAATGCGTCCGTCTCGGGCATGGTGCAGCTGATTCGGGTTGTCGCGCTGCCGGCAGCCGGGCTTCTTACCCGCGTGTTGGCGCCGGAAATGCTGCTGTCCTTGCTGGCGCTCTTGTTTTTTGCGTCATGGCTTCCCGCGGGATTCATTGCAGAACTACCCCATACCGATGGGGAAAAACGGACGTGGAAAAACAGCTTTTTGCAGGGGATCGGGGTCTATCGATCGAATAAGGTGCTGTATGAACTGGCGTTTCTCGTTTCGATCACAAGCTTTGGCGTTTGTGCCACGCAAGCCATGTATTTGCCTTATGTCACGGAGATACTGAGCGGCGGCTCGCTGGAATACGGGGTGTTTACCGCCGCTTTCCCGCTCGGATACGTTTGCGGCAGCATGCTCGTCGGGCGGCTGCGCGAGCCTGGCGCACAATTGGGCGCCGTGATGAGCGCGGCGCTTTTCGCCGGCGGAGTTACGTACATTCTGCTCGGCGTGACGACAAACCTGACGGCGGCGGTCCTCATCGAAGCGGCGGCAGGAGCGGCCATGCCGTTTTGGAACGTGTACAGCAGCATGATTTATTACAGGATGGTTCCAGCATCGCTCCTGGGGCAGGTGCTCTCCACCAAGTCGCTCTTGACCAAGGCCGTAACTCCTTTCGGCGTCATGTACGGAGCTTATTGGGCGTCCGCCTTCGGACTTCCGGAGCTTTTTCTTTCCGTGGGCGTTTTGATTTGCGCCGTTTCCGGCGCGGCGACGATTTGGCACTTGAGAGCGAGGATCCGAAAAAGAACCGGCATACCGGGCTCCAAAGAATAAACTTTGACGTTCATGACATCATATTCATAAGAGATTGGCAATTTGCTGAAAAGAGGTCTGAATATGGATACGAAAAACCAAGAGCACATTCATGACGGCGAAGATTATCGTTACATACCCGCTTTTTCCGTCGCCAGCGGCCAGGGCGTTCAGATCAAAGACGACGTGTACGCATTTACGACGCAGATCGTCAATCTCGCGGCCGTCGGCGTGCCGGGCCAATCGTCGTTTGTGCTGATCGATGCGGGCATGCCGGAATCGGCGGACGACATTTTGGAGATGACGCGGCAGCGTTTCGGACGGCATTCCCGTCCGGAAGCGATCCTTTTGACCCACGCGCATTTTGACCATGTCGGCGGCCTCGTGGATTTGATTCGGGAGTGGCAGGTTCCCGTTTACGCCCATCCGGAGGAGATTCCGTACTTAACGGGAGAAAAAAGCTACCCGAACCCCGATCCGTCGGTGGAAGGCGGGCTGTTGGCCAAGCTGTCCTTCGTTTTCCCGAATGAACCGCTTAGCCTTGGCTCCTGGGTCCGGCCTCTGCCGGATGACGGTACGGTTCCCGGGCTGGAGGAATTCCGCTGGCTGCACACGCCGGGGCATTCGCCGGGACATGTTTCGTTTTTCAGGGAGCGGGACCGGATGCTGATCGCGGGCGACGCATTTGTGACGGTCCGGCAGGATCAGTTGTACAGCGTGCTCACGCAAAAGATGGAGATCAGCGGACCGCCCCGCTATTTCACGACGGATTGGGCGGCAGCCAAAACGTCGGTTCAAAAGCTGGAAGCGCTGAAGCCGCACGATGCGCTGACAGGGCACGGAAAGCCGGTTTCCGGCCAAGAACTGGCGGAAGGCCTGCATGAGCTTGTCGTCCGCTTTGACGAAGTCGCCGTTCCCGACTACGGGAAATATGTTGATGGACAAGACCGTGCGATGCATTAGACGAATCATCATAAGAAGCCCAAGGGAGGCTGCGCCAGCATACAATCCCGACAGGCTTCTTTTTTTGTGCAGACCATTTATCATTTGAGAAAAAGGAAGGAGGACGCCCATGTCCGCCAAAACATGGATGACCTGTGCTTTGCTGCTTGCCGTCAACGTCCTGCTGGTTTTTCTGGTCGAATTTTTTACGGCGGTCGGCAGCGGTTCCGCTTCTTCGGGGAACGCCAATCCGGGCGGGGTGCTGCTTGTTCCGGGTTTCGTTTCCTTATTGCTGCTGATGCTGATGACGTTCGTGGTCGCGGTGCGTTATTTCGATATGCTGCAGGACTACATCGCCAAACCGTCTTATCACCTTCTGGTCCCCGGTTTGTCGGTTGCGGCATTGCTGCTGGCCCTTTTTCTCCAGCTGCGCAAAGTCAAGCACGCGCTGATTTCCCTTCGCGGCGACGACGAGCCTGCCATCCGGTCGCTCGGGCTTGTCAACATGTACACAAACTCGCTTTATTTTAACGCGTACATCGTGTTGTTTTGGCTTTCTTTTGCCGTCTTGGGGGGATGGTGGGTCGTCCAAAAAAGACCAAATTGACTCCGGTTTGCAACGAATCCTTAACATCTTGCCGTGGGAATGGAATTTATAATGAAAGAAAAATTCATCCATCGGGACGTTAAGGAGGTACATATGAAAAAAACGAAACGATCCATGCGGGCGGCCTTCGCCCTGCTTATATTCGCGTTTATGTTGCCGGGATGCGCATTCGGCGGCTCCGGGCAAACGGCCGCTTCAGGGGACAACCCTCCCGCTTTGCAATCTGCGGCGACAGCGACCGGGAACGTTGCAATAACATCCGGAACGCAAGGCGTCCCCGTCGAGGCCAGCCCCAAATCGGTATTGAAAAAGGGCGCTCCCGTTAAAATTGAACCAGGTTCAAACCTGTATGAAATTCCGGTCATGGATTTTGTGAACGCCGACACGGGTTTTGCCGTGAAGCAGGTGTATGGCAAATCGCTGTCGCTCATTTCCACGACGGACGGCGGCGCCCAGTGGGAAGAGACAAAAATGCCGGGAGAGCTTGTCTTGGGACTCGATTTCCTCGATCGGCAAACCGGCTGGGCGCTGGTTCAAGACGAGTGCAGCGTCAAAGGAACGACCGTGTGCAAAACCATCCGGCTGATCCGCACGAAAGACGGAGGGAAAACCTGGACGGCATTATGGCAAGCCGCTTCGCAGGAAGACAACAGCCATGTTTTTTTGAATACGCGCAGATTGTCTTTTGACAGCCCGAAAAACGGGGTGATGCTGGCCAACGGCCGCTTATTCGTTACTCGCGACGGCGGCGTTCATTTTGATCAGGTTTCGTTCGGCGTCAAACATTTCATTCCGCTTTATGTAAGCTTTCCAAGTGAACGGATCGGCTACGTCGTGGGCACTGTCGGTGCGGATGCGGGCAAGCTGGCCGTTTTGAAAACGACGGACGGCGCCCGAACCTGGCGGAAACAGCTGGAGCTTACGGGGGAAAATTCGCCGCTGTCGAGCTTGGGCATCGATTTTAAGAACGAACGCACCGGCTGGCTGCTGACGAACGAAGAAGGCATGTTAAGCGGAGAGCTGTACCGAACGACGGACGGCGGCGAGCATTGGGCGAAAATGAGCGCGCAGCGCACGGGGCGCCCGACGCCAACCGATATCCGGCTTGCGGACGCCAATACGGGAGTGATGTCGCTTCATCCCGGCGCCGGTCCGATCGAAGGCGGAATTTGGATTACTCATGACGGGGGCAAAAGCTTTGCGAGCGTGGCACCAAATCACGCCGTTGCCGTCAATCAGGTGCAAATGTTAAGCGTCAAGGACATATGGGCTGCCGCGGACGGCATCAATGAATCAGGTTTCCTGCTTCATTCCGCGGACGGAGGGAAAACATGGAAACAGGCTTATCCGGCGGTGCGGCCGATCGGGGACGTCTCCATGATCGACTCGTCTTTTGGGTATGCCGTAGGAACGCTGCTGGACAACAACGTGGTGCTGCAAACCGTTGACGGCGGAACAAGCTGGAACATATTAGCCCGAGTCGACGGTTACCTGCGGTTGGAAAACGTCAGCTTCATCAATAAAAAGGAAGGTTACGTTGCCGCATTTCGCGAACATGAGCCGCATCATGTTCTGCTGAAGACATCGGACGAGGGGAAAAGCTGGACGCCTGTTGCAGGACAATCGCTTCATGAACTAAGCGGGATTTCGGATATTTCATTTTTCCGTTTTTATGACCGAAAACAAGGCGTGCTTGTTGCCAGCAGCCAGGAAAAAAACGTCTGGCGCACTTCGGACGGCGGGGTGACCTGGAAGCAAACAAAACCATTGGAAGGTAACGGTTCGGGAACGAAGGCATTTTTTATTTCTACGAAGGAGGGATGGATGGCACCGATGGGAGATCGGGAGCATGGTCCGGTTTTGTTTCGGCTGAACGGTGAACAATCGGTGCGGAAAACGCTTACGCTGCCCAAGAGCTGGTTTCCGGAAGCGATCGCCTTCGCGGATTCACGTCATGGATACATCGTTTTCGGAGAGACGAATGCATCGGGAAGCATGGCTCACCTGCTTGCTACGGCCGACGGAGGGAAAGTGTGGACGGATCATCCGATTCCCAAGACGTCCGGCGTTAGCGACGCAAGCGGACTCTACTTCGCCGATGCGAAACACGGCTGGCTGCGGTTCTACGGAGGGACGGCGGCCACAGGGGACGGCGGGCTTAGCTGGTCGGTTCTTCAATAAGTTTTGGCTTCTGTAAATATACCACCCTGGGTCGATAGGGGGCATGATCTAAACTTTTGCAAGCGAATGGGAAACACTGCGGAAAATTGCAACTATTAACCTAATTTTACAAATACATTCCACAGGTTTCCTTGTAAAATACTTCTTACAGGAAGGGGGGAATAAATGTAGCCAACGGATGAGCGTCATGTTTCTACCATTGCACGTCAAATCAAGATTCAGGAAAGGAAGCTGAAACATATGAAAATGCGTACTGTTTCACTAATGATGTCCTTGATCATGATCTTGCAGGTTTTCGGCGTGTCCACGGTTTTTGCAGAGAACAATCAATCAGGCGATCGTTTAGAAAGCCAAGGTTTAAAAGCGGAGTATTACACAACCTCGGGAAAAGGACAATTCGATTTCAAAGAGCTGAAGAATACGACGGTTGATGCCAATATTGATTTTGATGATATTAAACCGGTTCTAAAAGCGCTTACAGGACAGGATGAATACAATGCGGTCCGTTGGACGGGGCAGCTGACGGCGCCGATGACGGATGATTACAAGTTCTATATTAAAGCAGACAATGGGTTCCGCCTATGGGTGGATGATCAGCTGGCGATCGACCATTGGGTGAATGATTGGGACATCGAGCAGACGAGCGCCCCCATTCGTTTGGAAGCCGGCAAGAAAGTCAGCTTTAAATTAGAGTTTTTTCAGGACTATGGCGGGGCATACATTCAATTGAAATGGTCCAATTCCACATTGCAAAAGCAAGCGGTGCCTGAGGAGGCATTTTCATTGCCGGTGGGGTATGTAAACCACAGTCCGAAACAAAGCATCATTCTGCAAGACGGCCTGCAAGCCGAGCTGCAGTTCAGCAGCAAGCTGCAAACAGTTCCTAAGGCGGCAGCGAAGCATTTCACATTGACAGCAGGTCGTCGCACTCATATTCCGACAAGCGTCACCTTAAAACCGGATGATCCGTCTGTTCTTCGATTGAAGTGGGATGTTCCCATTTATAAACCGGATCAGTCGATCATCGTGACCTATGACGGACAAGGCAAAATTAAGAAAGAGGACGGCCAGTCCTTATCCGCATTCGTGGGAACGAAGGTGGCGAATCATTCCGAGTTTTTAATTCGATCCCCTTGGGCGGACAACGTGGACAAAAACAATGTTCTGCCTGAATATCCGCGTCCGCAGCTGGTTCGCGACCAGTGGCTCAATCTGAACGGTGAATGGGAGTTCGAGAGCGGCAGCAAGCAAACGACGCTTCCAACGGGTAAGACGTTAAGCGAGAAAATCCTTGTGCCGTTCGCCGTCGAATCGCAACTATCGGGTCTTGAGCGGCATGAAGACAAGATGTGGTACAAACGCCAATTTACCCTGCCGTCCGATTGGGATGGCAAGCAGGTCCAGCTTCACTTCGGCGCGGTAGATTTTGAAGCGACTGTCTATGTGAATGGACAGGAGGTTGGAAAACACCGCGGCGGGTACACCGGGTTCAGCTTCGATATTACGAAGCAGCTTGTGGCCGGTGAGAATGAATTAATCGTCTATGTCAGCGATCCGACGGATGACGGCGGATATACGATTGGCAAACAACGAAACCGCCCAGGCGGGATCTGGTACACTTCGGTGTCCGGCATTTGGCAAACGGTGTGGCTGGAACCGGTGGCTCCTGCGTCCATTGATAGATTGGATATGACGCCGGATCTTGCGAGCAATTCGCTTAAATTAAAGGTAACGGGAAGCGCCGGGGTTACCGATGAAGCGGTTGAAGCCATCGTCATGGAAAATGGAAAGGAAGTGGCCCGTGCGACCGGGGCCGTCGGAAAGGAATTGTCCATCCCGATTCCGAATCCGAAACTGTGGTGGCCCGATGATCCGTTTCTGTATGACCTGAAGGTGAACCTGGTGAAAGGGACTGCAAAAGTCGACGAAGTGTCCAGCTATTTCGGTATGCGGGAAGTGAAGCTGGGCAAAGTTGACGGCATCACTCGTCCGCTCATTAACGGCAAGTTTATTTTCCAAATCGGGCCGCTGGATCAAGGTTATTGGCCGGACGGGTTATATACGGCGCCAACCGATGAGGCCATGAAATTCGATATTGAAGCGGTAAAACGTCTCGGCATGAATATGATCCGGAAGCATATGAAAGTGGAGCCGGATCGCTGGTATTATTGGGCCGATAAGCTGGGTGTCGTCGTATGGCAGGACCAGGTGAGCAAATTTGGCGACTCGGCGGACAACCGCGCCCACTTGGAGAAGGAATTCAAAGAAATGATCGACCAGTTCCGCAATCACCCTTCGATCGTCGTCTGGACGGTGTTTAATGAGGGTTGGGGGCAGTATGACACGGAGCGGTTAACCAATTGGGCGATGAGCTACGATCCGACACGTCTCATCAATAATGCGAGCGGTTGGACGGATAAAAACGTAGGTCATTTCATCGATGCGCATAATTATCCGTCGCCGATGATGCCGCAGCCAACGGATACACGTGCGGCGGTGCTTGGAGAATACGGGGGACTGGGGCTGCAGGTGCCTGGACATGAATGGAATTCCAGTGTATTCAACTATGAAGAGCAAGAGAGCGTATCGAAACTGACCAATCGTTATATCAGCTTCATAAAGCAGCTGGAAGACCTGAAGCCATCGGGTCTTAGCGCTGCGGTGTATACTCAAATCACCGACGTTGAAATGGAGATCAACGGCTTGCTTTCTTATGACCGTAAGGTGGAGAAAGCGGATTTCAAACGTCTTGCGCAAGCTCATAAAAAATTAATCGGTACGCAAAAGTGAAAAAATCCATAATGCGACGCGATGGAATCATGGCTTTTTATGCATGGTTCCTTTTTTTTGTCAACTTGGGAGACAGGGGCTTCACTCAGTACTTTTGCTCCGCAAAAGCGCCCCCTTCGAGAGGCGCCCTTACTTCTTCCCGATACCCGATATGCGAAAGACCGAAATGCTTAAAAAAAGACTTATTATTCTAAATACAATCAGACCTCCGACTTTCTAAAATGAGATCGTGAGAATAGAAAGAGGGTGAGCATATGGGTTCGGATATTCTTTTAGCGATGGAAGGCATCAAGAAGGAATTTCCCGGTGTGGCGGCTTTATCGGATGTAGACTTTTACTTGCGGAAAGGGGAGATTCACGCGCTGATGGGAGAAAACGGCGCGGGTAAATCCACCTTAATCAAAGTGCTGACAGGGGTTCATAAAAAGGACGCCGGTTCGATCAAACTTCGGGAACGGGAGATTCATCCCAAATCCCCATTGGAAGCTCAACAGCTCGGAATCAGTACGGTTTATCAAGAGATTAATCTGTGCCCGAACTTGTCCGTTGCGGAAAATATATTTGTCGGCCGACAGCCCCGCAAATGGGGCATGATTGATTGGAACACGATGAACCGGCTTAGCGAAGAACTGCTCGCAAGGTTTGATTTGCATATGGATGTCAGACAGCCGTTGTCCGCGTATTCGGTTGCCGTGCAGCAAATGGTGGCCATTGCCCGCGCAGTGGATATCTCCAGCGACATTTTGATATTGGACGAACCGACCTCAAGCTTGGATGCGAACGAAGTGAAGCAGTTGTTTGCCGCGATGCGCAGGCTGAAAGAGGAAGGAATGGGCATCCTGTTCGTCACCCACTTCCTCGACCAGGTCTACGAAGTAACGGATCGCATCACGGTACTCCGAAACGGAACGTTGGTCGGCGAATTTGAGACGGAGGCGCTGCCCAAAACACAGCTCGTTTCCCATATGATCGGCCGGGTATGGGATCCCGAGGAGCTGTCCGGTGAAAAAGCCGGTAAACCAAATCAGACTCACGTATTCCTTCAGGCGAGGGGACTTAGCAAAAAAGGCTCGATCCAGCCGTTTGACCTGACCATTCATAAAGGTGAGGTGCTTGGTCTCGCGGGACTGCTTGGATCAGGCCGGACGGAGGTGGCGCGTTTAATATTCGGGATCGACAAAAGCGACACCGGGGTGCTGGAGCTTGAAGGAGAGGAAATCGCCTTGATGTATCCCCGGAAAGCGATTCAACGCGGACTCGGGTTCTTGCCGGAGGACCGCAAGGTGGAGGGGATCGTCGGCGAGCTCACCATCCGTGAAAATATCGCCTTGGCCATGCAAGCGAAAAAAGGATTGCTCTCTTTCATTCCGGTCAAAAAGCAAAAAGAGATCGCTCAGGAGTATATCGACATGCTGAACATCAAAACGCCCGGCACGGAGCAAAGGATCGAAAACTTGAGCGGCGGCAATCAGCAAAAGGTAATTCTCGCACGATGGCTGGCGACGAAGCCCAAGCTGCTTATTCTTGATGAGCCGACCCGGGGCATCGATGTGGGCTCGAAAGCGGAAATTCGCAAACTGATCTTCCGACTGGCCGCTTCCGGCATTTCTATCTTAATCATTTCCGCTGAACTGGAGGAATTGGTCAGTTGCTGCGACAGGGTTATGGTCCTGCGCGACCGCATTCAAATCGGCGAAGTTACCGGCACAGGGATGAAGGCCAACCGAATTATGCAAATGATCGCGGAAGGGGCTGAAGTGTTTGCGAAATTCGGAAGCGCCGGCGCGTAAGGCGGCACGCCACAAAATCATGTGGCCGCTTTTAGCTCTTGCGATGTTGTACTTGTTCAATTTGATCGTCATGCCCGGCTTTTTCAAAGTCGATATCATCGACGGCCACCTGTACGGCAATCTCGTGGACATACTTAACCGCGGTACGCCGCTTATTATGATGGCGATCGGAATGACGCTTGTGATTGCAACGGAGGGGATCGATATCTCCGTTGGTTCGGTGCTGGCTATCGCCGGCTCCATGGCCATTTTCATGCTGGAAGACAGTCCGCTATGGGTGGCAATTTTGACTGCGCTCGGGATTGGATTGCTGTGCGGTTTATGGAACGGAATCTTAGTATCGATTCTGGGTATCCAGCCGATGGTGGCGACCCTCATTTTGCTTACGGTCGGTCGCGGAATCGCGCAGCTGATTACCAATGGACAAATTCTATCAACGACGAACGAACGTTTTGAATATATCGGCAAAGGGTATCTGCTTGGCATTCCCTTTGCGGTTTATATGGCCGCCGCTGTGTTCGTTTTGGTGTATCTGCTCAAGACCAAAACCGCGTTCGGGTTGTTTCTGGAATCCACCGGGGCCAATCGGAAATCCAGCGAGTTTGCCGGTGTCAAGCCGCGGATGATCTTTATGACGGCTTACGCCATCAGCGGATTGCTGGCGGCGGCAGCCGGCATTATCTACAGCTCCAATCTGAGCAGTGCGGATGCGAACAACGCCGGCTTATGGTACGAGCTTGACGCCATTCTGGCGGTAGTCATCGGAGGTACTTCGATGCGCGGCGGGCGGTTTTATCTCGGCGGTACCGTGGTCGGCGCCATTTTCATCCAAAGCCTGACGACGACGATCTATTCCCTTGGCGTTCCGCCGGAATCGATCCTGCTTGTCAAGGCGATCGTCGTCATTTTTGTATGCTTGATCCAATCCGACGTGTTCAGACGGAAGCTTATTTCGATTAAAAGGAAGGTGACTGCGTCGTGAATTCGTTCCGGTTTCGAATCGGCAGCAACCATATCATCATATTGGCGACGCTGCTCCTTCTGGTCATGCTGTATGGAACGGGATCGCTGATGTATAACGGTTTTTTCTCCTTGCAAGTATTTCTAAACTTGTTTATTGATAACGCGTACTTAATCATCATAGCCACAGGTATGGCCTTCGTCATTATTACCGGCGGCATCGATCTGTCGGTAGCTTCGGTCGTCGCTTTGGTCAGCATGATATCCGCAACGCTGCTGAATCAAGGCATGAACGCGTATCTGGTCATGGCGGTTTCGCTTTTGGTTGGGCTAGCGTTCGGCGCTGGTCAAGGATATCTCATCAACAAATTTGGCCTTCATCCGTGGATCGTTACGCTTGCCGGGATGTTTTTGGGCCGTGGGCTCGCTTATTTGATCGGGACGGATAGCATCGTCATCTCCAATGAAATTTATACGCAAATTTCCAGCTATAAAATTCGCTTGTTTGGGGACGGTTTTATTTCGATCAGTGTCGTGATCGCGCTGTTATTCGTTCTTACAGCGATATTCGTCGGCCGTTACACCGGTTTTGGAAGGGCTGTTTACGCGCTTGGCGGCAGTGAACGCTCGGCCGTACTGATGGGCCTGCCGGCTGCCGGTACCACGATTGCCGTCTACACGTTAAGCGGCTTTTGCTCCGCGCTTGGCGGCATCGTCTTCACTTTTTATATGCTGTCAGGCAACTCCCTGCATTTGATGGGAATGGAGATGGATGCCATAGCAGCCTGCGTCATCGGCGGCATTTTGCTGACCGGCGGATTCGGTTATTTGGTCG
Organism: Paenibacillus sp. USDA918EY; assembly: GCF_009870825.1. Classification (GTDB taxonomy): domain Bacteria; phylum Bacillota; class Bacilli; order Paenibacillales; family Paenibacillaceae; genus Paenibacillus_AQ; species Paenibacillus_AQ albilobatus. The sequence goes on from NZ_WTWY01000001.1 coordinate 415,861, forward strand.
GTCCGACGCTGGGCGTGCTCTGTACCGGCATCATTCAGACGATGATCATTTTTCAGGGAACGCTCAGCTCATGGTGGACGAAAATTGCCGTCGGGTTCCTCCTGTTCCTCTTCATGGCCTTGCAAAGACTGATTGTGATGCAGAAGGAAAAGGCAGCCGGCGGCAAGATCAAGATAGATCGGAAAATTGCAAAGAATGACGTGAAAATGTAAATACACCCCATATTCAAATCGTTATAGTGAAGTTGCATCGGAACTAATCTTAGGGGAGGGGCTAGAAATATGAAAACAAACAGAAGAAGTTTTCTGCTTACCTTGCTTATGGCGGTGATGGTTGTTGCCATCTTCGCGGGCTGCAGCAGCAACAATCCGAGTAAAGACGCCAACGGGGGGAACACCGCTCCTGCGAACGAGCCAACGAATGCAGCGCCGGCGGATAAACCTACGGGAAAAAAGATCGTCGTGGGTTTCGCGCAAATCGGTGCGGAGAGCGGCTGGCGTGACGCCGAGACGGCATCCATCAAGGAAACGTTTGAAAACGATTCGAACTTTGAATTGAAATTTTCCGATGCGCAGCAAAAACAGGAAAATCAAATCAAGGCGATCCGTTCCTTCATCGCTCAAAAAGTAGATGCCATCGGGCTTGCACCGGTTGTTGAATCCGGCTGGGAAACGGTGTTAAAGGAAGCCAAAGACGCCGGCATTCCGGTGTTCCTGCTGGACCGGAGCATCACGGCTGGCCATGAAGACCTGTACACCTCCTTTATAGGCTCCGACTTTGTGCTTGAAGGCCAAAACGCGGCCAAATGGATGCTCGAAGAGTTGGGCGCAGACGCGAAAGTGAATATTGTACAGCTAGAAGGCACCGTCGGCGCGAGTGCGGCGAACGATCGCAAAAAAGGCTTTGAAGAGGCGATTGCAGGCCATGCGGGATACAAAATCGTTTACTCTCAAACCGGCGATTTTACGAGAGCCAAGGGCAAGGAAGTGATGGAAGCATATCTGAAAAAAGATAAGAATATTCAAGTCGTATATGCACACAACGACGACATGGCGCTTGGCGCGGTTCAAGCCATCGAAGAAGCCGGCCTAAAGCCGGGTACCGACATCAAAATCATCGGCGTCGACGGCATTAAAGGAGCTTTCGAAGCGATTTCCCAGGGAAAAATGAACGTTACGATCGAGTGCAATCCGCTGCTCGGACCGCAATTAAAGCAAGCGATACTGGATTATAAAGAAGGCAAAGAACTTCCGCGATGGATTAAGTCTGAAGAAGACGTCTATTTCGGGCAGAAAGCGATCGATGCCCTGCCAAACCGCAAATACTAGCGTTTTTTTCATGACCGTCCACGAATAATAGCCATGTGAAGCTGCAAAAGAGTGATGGACTCTTTTGCATTTTCACATTTTGCATTATGATAAGGATCAAACCTCTTGATATCTTTCGATAGAATGGGCTGATGCTTTTTGCGTATGGGGTTCATTGCCAATCGAAGCATACGATTCAAACTGCTCCTATACTTCATCTTCATTATTTCATTATCCATCTTAACCCTAGGTTTTTTGGGCAGTTATCTCTATAAGAAATCGATTGAAGAAGAGATGAACTCCCATACGATCCAGATGATGAATCAAGTCAAAAATCACATCGAAGTCTATTTGAAAGAGATGGATCACATCATCGAATATTTGGCAGCCGAAAAAGCCGTGATTGAATTTATGCGGGCAGGCGAACAAGATTGGGCAACATTGGCTGAAACCGGCGCCGAAGTGCAGCGGAGGGAAGCCATTTTCGAAAGACAACGTCCCGAAATTGCAGGCATTCTGACCGTCAACCGGCATAGTGCTTCAGCCAGCAATGCGTTGGAGCGGATCCGGCGCGATCCGCTGACGGAAGAGCGTTGGTACCAGGCCGCGGTCGGCAATCCGGACACCCTTCACTTATTCAGCCATCCGATCGGACGGAATATCAAACTGAGGCAAAATATAAGCGCGGATCAAGTACTGTCCGTTGCGAAGGCGGTGAAAGACCCGGTAACGGACGAAATCATCGGAGTCGTGATGATCGATATGAAGCTTGAATTCATTCGGAGTATCGTCGAATCGGTGTCTCTTGGAAAAAGCGGATTTATTTTTATTATGGATGAAAAGAACGGGGTCGTCTATTCACCGGTCAACCGGATCGTCTATCGAATTACGGGCGAGTGGTCAGGTGGTACGACAGGCAGTCTGGTCAAGCCGATTTTTGGCCGCAATTACCAAATCATCTATAACATGTTCCCGGATATCGGCTGGAGAATCGTCGGGGTCATTCCGCTCAACGAATCGCTTAAAGTCGTGTCTGATTTACAAACCGTTACCGTGGTCATTGCGATGGTGACTTTGTTTTTTGCTTTTATCGCCTCATGGTTTTTTACCAACTCGATTGTGCGGCCTGTCGGCAAGCTGCGCAGCTTGATGCGAAAAGTTGAAGAAGGGGAATTGAATTTAAGGTTTCCTAGTAGGACGAATGATGAAATTGGACAGCTCGGCAACAGTTTCAACAAAATGGTGGAAGAAATCGAAAATTTGATCCATATGGTGTATACGGAACAAAAGGAAAAGCGTGAAGCAGAATTGAAAGCGCTTCAAGCCCAAATTAAACCCCATTTTCTCTACAATACTCTGGATACCATTCAATGGATGGCGCTGGATCGGGACGCCCAGGATATCGTCGAATTGGTCGTTGCGCTAACGAATCTTTTTCGGATTGGCCTTAGCAAAGGAAATGAGATTATTCCGCTAACGGATGAGCTTCAGCATGTCGAAAGCTATTTGGTGATCCAGATGGCGAGGTATGAAGATAAACTGGATTATGAGATGCTGGTTTCCGATGAAATCAAACGATACCGTGTGTTGAAAATCATTTTGCAGCCTCTTGTGGAGAACGCGATCTACCACGGCATCAAGACGAAATCAGGCAAGGGGAACATCGTGATCCGCGGCTTTAGGGATGGCAATGCTTTGCGATTGATTGTTGAAGATGACGGGGTAGGCTTGCCGGAAGAGAAGCTGATCCAGTTGAGGGAAGATATGCGAGTTACGCGGCAAACCGGCAGGGAGCGGGGGTATGGACTATTTAATGTGAACGAAAGAATCAAACTGGCGCATGGTCCCGAATACGGAATATCCATACACAGCGTTCCCGGCCAAGGAACGGTCGTTGAAGCAAGGCTGCCAGTAGTGAATATTTAGATGGGGGATAGGGTCGTGTGGAAGCTGATAATCGCCGATGATGAACCGAAAATTCGCAGAGGTTTAAAGAAAGTTCTGCCTTGGGAGGACCTGAACATCCAGGTCGTCGGAGAAGCCGAGGACGGCCGGCAAGCACTCGATTTGATCCATCAGCTGAAACCGGATATTTTGTTTGTCGATATCAATATGCCCTTTTTGAACGGACTGGATTTGTTGGAGAAAATGAAGCAGACGCTGGAGCGCTGCGTAGTGATCGTGATTACCGGCCATGACGAGTTTGCTTACGCCCAGCAAGCTTTAAAGCTGAAAGTTTTCGACTATATTTTAAAGCCGGTCGTAAGGAACCAGCTGGAATCGGTAGCGATCAAGGCGGTTGAAACCTTAGAGAAAACAAGGCAATATGAGGAGCGTCACAAATGGGTGGATCATCAGCTGAAATCCAATTCCATCCTGATACGCGATAAGTTTCTGGTGAAATGGATCGATCATTTGATGGATGAAGATGAGGTGCGCAAGAACCTTGATTTTTTCGGGCTGCAGATCGGACCAAACATCGGCATCGTGCTGTTGAAGGTGATGAGCCATCTGGATACCGGCGGCACGCACCGCGCTTGGGACCGGGAACTGCTGGAATTCGCCGCAAGAAACGTGGCTGAAGACGTTGTCCGGTATGAATCCGCAATAGTCTTCAACGATACGAAAGGCCACATCATCGTACTCGTTACGATGGCTGAAGCAGCGGATTGGCCGGCGCTGGGGGAAAAAATTCAACAACGGCTTGAAACGATCCTCGAAAAGGTGGTTTTGCTGGATCAATGTACTGTAGACGAAATTGCCGGAGTACCCGCGGCATACCGGAAACTGGCAGACGAGCTGACGACAAAGGGAAGTTTATCTCCGGTCGTTGTGCTGGCAAAAAAGTTCATTGACCGCAATTATCATCAGCCGGACCTTTCCTTAAGCGAAGTGGCGGACGGGGTGCAGGTGAGTCCCGCGTATTTAAGCAAACAGTTGAAGCGGGAGCTGGGGTTGTCCTTTATCGATTATTTGACCAAAGTCCGGATTCAAAAGGCCATTCAGTTCATGAACGATCCTGCGGCAAAAGTATACGAGATCGCCGAAATGGTCGGTTACAGCAGTCAGCATTATTTCAGCAACACCTTTAAAAAAGTGACCGGCACCACTCCGTTGATCTACCGGAAAGGCCAAAGATGATGAGACGTTCTTTGTGGAGCTGCGGCATATTGATGACGGCCGCCTTGCTGTGTATTTTCATTTGGCATTGCATACAGGTTAACGGCAGGGAAGCCGGCAACGACGTTCGATATTTAATCGGCGTTTCCCAACCGAATCTGTCCGAGCCTTGGCGGGTGGTTATGAACGATGAAATCCGCAAGGAGGTGGAGCAGCGGGGCGATGTTCGCGTGATCTTTACGGATGCGGCCCAGAGCAGCAGCCAACAGGCGGAAGATGTGAAGAATCTGCTCGAGTACGGTATCGATCTGCTCATCGTTTCGCTTGACGATCCGGTGGCGTTGACGCCGACGATTAGCGATGTATACCGCAAAATTCCCGTCATTGTCATGGGACGGGGCGTAACCGGTTACGATTATACGCTTTATATCGGAACGGATAACGAGATGATCGGTAAAAAAGCGGGCGAATTCGCCCTTGAAACATTAGGTCCGGCCGGCGGGAAAATCATCGAGGTGCAGGGGCTGAAAGGATCGCCAAGCGTTGAAGAGCGCAGCAAAGGCTTTCGCGAAGCTCTGACGGAAAGTCCGAACATTGAAATCACCGCAACATTTAATGCGGATTGGCAGCGCGACATGGCCGAGGACCTGTTGACAGGGTGGTTCGCTGCACATCGCGGGGTCGATATGGTGTTTGCGCATAATGAAGCGATGGCGCTCGGCGCTTATCGCGCCGCACATCATGCAGGCCTGGACCATTTGGATATCATCGGGATTGACGGGGTCAATTCGGAAAACGGCAGCTTCAAGCTAATCTCGGAAAACCGGTTGACGGGTACATTCACAAGCCCTACCGGCGGTAAAGAAGCGGTCCATTATGGCATTGACATTTTGAACAAAGAGAAAGGCATTCCGAAGAAAGTCATTTTACGGAGTCAAAAAATTACCGCCCGGACGGACATGTCGGTAAAAAGATCGGACCCGGCTAAAGATCGAAGCGACCCGGAAAAGCGTGAAACGACGAAACAGGATGAAGGGAAGTCTATCGTGCTTGGCTTTGCCCAGGTCGGTACCGAAAGCAGCTGGAGGCTGGCGAACACGAAATCGGTGATTGCCGCAGCCAAGGAGGCGGGGATCGATCTTCTTTACGATAATGCGGAGCAATCGCAAGAGAGGCAGATTGAGATTATTCGGCGGTTCATTAAACAAAAAGTAGATGTCATCGCTTTTTCGCCGAAGACGGAGACGGGCTGGGAGGAAGTGCTGCAGGAAGCGAAGGAGGCCGGTATTCCGGTCATATTGTCCGACAGGGAAGTGAACGTAAGCGACGATACGCTTTGGACGGCATATATCGGTTCGGACATGATGGATGAGGGACGAAGAGCGGCGCATTGGCTGGCCGGCGAACTGACGGGGCAGAAGCGATATCGCATCGTTGAGCTGGAGGGCACGGAGAAGTCTGCACCCGCGGTCGGCCGAAAAAAAGGGTTCGAGGAGGTCATCCGTCAGCACGGCAATTTCGAAATTCTGGGGTCGTACAGCGGAGATTACACCTACGAGGACGGCAAGAAGATGATGGAGACCGCATTGCGGCAACACGGCAAGCTGATTGATGTCGTGTACGCTCACAATGACGACATGGCGCTCGGAGCCATACAAGCGATCGAAGAATACGGGCTTCATCCGGGGAAGGACATGGTCATCATTTCAATCGATGCGACACGCCCGGCGTTCCAAGCGATGGTTACGGGCAAATTGAATATGGCCGTCGAATGCAACCCGCTGCTCGGCCCCCAGCTTATGAAAGCAGTCCGGGATCTAATGGACGGCAAGGAACTGCCGATGAAGATCATCACTTCTGAAGGTGTGTTTACTCAGGAAACGGCCAAGCGGGAGCTGCAAAATCGGGAATTTTAAGCCTGATCGGCCAGGCGATTGCCTACAGCTTGAACCAAAGGGAGAAGCTCGCGACCTTCCTGAGGGATGGACGGCTGAAAATCAACAACCGCAGTGAGGGTTCGATCAAACCCTTGTTATCGAACGTGAAAAACTGATGATTCGCCAACACGCGAAAGAGGAGCTGCGGCCAGCGCAGCTCTCTACAGCGTGATCGAACGCTCCCGTCTAACCGTTAGGCGGGGGCTTTTTGACGTTCGCTCCAATTGCCCGTTGGGTCTAATCATTGGAGTAAAGTTCATATCCTTGGGTGTCTTTTATATTGCTAAATGGTTATATCATGCCTTAGGCATTTCGTTGAAAAAAGCGACATCCTCAATCGGCAATCTTGTCGTCGGGTGCCCGGGCTTCGCCGCCTTACCGATGGCGATAAGCATAATAGGAGCATATCTCTCCGGAATATTGAACGCTTTTACAAATTTAGCATGGTCAAAGCCGCCCATCGGAACCGTATCATAGCCTTTGGCGCGGGCGACAAGCATAAGCTGCATGGATACCAATCCACCGTCAATAGATACTTTTTGGCGAACAGTCTCTAAAGGCATGCTCGCAAACAACCCTTGATAGCGTCCCACGAACGATTTAGCCGTCTCTTGAGGCATATAACCCGCATCGACCGCCATTCCGTAAATTTTTTCGGCCAATGTATAACCCTTCAAATCTCCGAGTACCGCGATGACGGCCGAAGCCTCGATCACTTGCTGCTGATCGTTGGCGATCGGAAACAGTTTTTGCTTCAGCTCCTGCGAGTCGATGACGAGAAACCGCCACGGCTGGAGATTGGCGCCTGAAGGGGCCAGCGTAGCTTGCTGCAAAATTTCGTTCATTTCCTCCCGCGAAATCTTGGCTTCGGGATCATAGTAGCGGACGGACCGCCGATCCTGAATAACTCTGAAAAATTGCTGCTGCTCCACCGTTTGGGACAATTGTGTAACGGACATGTTTCTTCCTCCTTATTATTACTGTGCTTAATACAAGCACAGTATATTTTAAAATAATTACTGTGCTTGCAATAAGCACAGTATGTTTTAAAATAAAATGCAGTCGAACCATCAACTGCAACCTATCCGAGTACAGTATATAACGTTCCGACGCACAATGCAATCCCGTAATTATTCTTGCATCAAATCGGCTAACGTATGCTGCTTGAGCAGTTCGACAGTCTGCTTTTGCACTTCTGCCATAATCGCTTCGAGCTTTTGCTTGCCCGAGGCGCATTTCTCTTGAACCTCTGGTTCGCAGCAATCCGATTGTACAGCCAAAAAGATATCCGCCAGCGTAATTTGATCCGGACGGCGTTTCAGATAGTAGCCCCCGTTTCGTCCTTCTCTCGCTTCGACAATACCGGTGTGCATGAGCTGGGCCAATACCCTGCGGAGGAACGTGGCATGCGATTGGACATCGCAGGCAATTGCCGCGCTGGAAAGCGTTCCTTCGCATTTGGCAAGCAAGATCAGGGCATGCACGGCGATGCCGAAACGCGGCGGCCCGATCTGGACGCTCCGGGTAGATATCATAAAAATCCCTCCTGTTTACAGTGTTGCGTCATAAAAAGTGAAAAAAGCAATCTCTTCGACCCTCGCAAAGCAGGGAGATTGCATCTTTTGGATTGCATTGAGCTGTCGCGTACACCCAGTTAATGAGTTTTATTATACCCGTTATGTTGATTCGTTTCAAAACAATCAGGATAGCCGCTCTCGGCGGACCGTGATACAATGAATTGTTGTTATCATCGTCACCGGAAAGGAAATACCATGAAAAAAAACGCACCGATCCCAACCGCAATCCCTTTAATCATCGGCATTATCGCCGTTTCGTTTTCATCGATTTTCGTCAAATGGTCTTCGGCCCCCGCGTCGATCCAGGGCATGTACCGGCTGCTCATAACGGCCCTGCTGATGCTCCCGTTTATCCGTCCGCATCTGGCGGAGCTCAAGTCATTAACCCGAAAAAAGATCCTGATGTTGTTTGCTTCGGGATTTTTTCTGGCGCTGCATTTTTTGCTGTGGATGGGATCGCTGAAGCTTACGACCGTATCCAGCTCGACGATTATTTTGGCGCTGGAGCCGGTTTTTATCGTCATCGGCGCATTTTTCATCTATAAAGAACGTACGTCGCGTGTGGCCATGGCCGGCATGGGCGTGGCGATCATAGGGGCGGTCCTGATCGGCTGGGGGGATATCGGCGTATCCCGGGCCAATCTGATCGGCGATTTGCTGTCGGTTTTCGGCACGCTTGCGGTGTCCGTGCATATGCTGATCGGCCAGAAAGTGGTGCAGCAGGTGTCCTCGTATGTGTACAGTTTTACCGTATTCCTGTCGGCAACAGCCGTATTTGCGGTATATAACGCCGTGTGCGGCATTTCCTTTACAGCCTATCCCGGCAAAGACTGGGCGATGTTTGCGCTGCTGGCGGTCGTGCCGACCGTCTTCGGGCATCTGCTGTTCAACTGGCTGCTGCAGTATGTTTCGGCCACGACGATTTCCATGAGCATTTTGGGGGAGCCGGTCGGGTCGAGCCTGCTTGCGTTCATTCTGCTCGGCGAACAAATGACATGGTTCCAGATCGTCGGGGGCATGCTGGCCATTTTCGGCTTGATCGTCTTTTTGAACGCGGACCGTTTCAAATGGAAACCGAAGGGAAAACAGGCGGCCGAACCGTTAAAATCGGCATAGGGTATTGACCGGCTGTGATTGTGATCAACTTAAGCCTAAAGCCTGCAAGCGGGCACTTTTACTCGGACCATCGGGGAAGCTCGATGAAAAAAGTGAAGTGCCCGTTTTCGTGTTTAAGGCCGATGCGCCCGCCGTGCAGTTCGGCGATGTTTTTGGCGATGGACAGCCCGAGGCCGGCGCCGGGGGAGGCGCGATATTCGCTGCGCGACGGGTCCGCCTTGTAAAACCGCTCGAACAGCAGTTTTTCCTGTTCTTTTGCGATCGGCTTGCCGAAGTTTTCGACGGCGAAATAAATCTGCCCGTAGTTATCCAAAAGCCGCACCGTGATTTTGCCGGGTTTAAACGAAAACTTCAGCGCGTTCATTAACAGGTTGTCGATGGCGCGGACCATTTTTTCCGTATCGATGGACGCGTACATCGGCCCCGGGTCCCGGATCAAACGCACGGAAAGCGCATTTTCCTGCGCGATGGGTTCGAATTCGTTTATGATCTGTTCAAGCAAACCGCCCAAATCGATTTTTTTTAGCGACAGGTTCGCCGTACCGCTCGTTAACCGCGTGTATTCGAACAAGTCGTCGATCAGCTGCTTCAGCTGCTGCGATTTGTTGTACGCGTTGTCGACATAGCGTTTATGCTCCTCCAAATCCAAATTCGCGTAATCGTCATGCTTTAAAAGATTCAAATAACCGATGAGGCTGGTCAGCGGGGTGCGCAAATCATGGGAAACGCCCGTGATCAGCTCCATTTTCGATTGTTCGATCCGGCGTTCGAGGTTGATTTTTTCCTGCAGCTGCTCCGCCATGAAATTGATGCTTTTGGCGACCTCTCCCAGCTCATCTTCGCCGGAATCCGGCAGCCGGTAATCGAGATTTCCGCTTGCGATCGTCATGAGGCCGTCGGCCAGCCTCCGCAAATACCGCACGATCGGCCTTGTCAGCATAAAAAAGAAAAACAAAAACGTGACTACCAAAAACGCAAAACTCCCGACCGGCCCGAGCGATATCAAATTGACCGATAGATAGGCAAGGATATACGACAAAGCAACCATCAGTAAAAAGCTGAACAATGCCGCCCAAAACATCCGGACCCGGATATTCTTTTTCCCGGTCAGAAAGGATGCCAGGAAAGAAAAAAACTCTTTACTCAACTTTATATCCCACTCCCCAGACCGTTTTAATGTACCGGGGTTCCCGCGGATTGTCCTCGATTTTTTCGCGGATATTCCGGATATGGACCATGATCGTGTTATCGGTTAAAAATTTTTCCTCTTTCCATACGCTTTGATATATTTTTTCTACGTTAAACACATGGCCGCGGTGGGTGGCCATCAGCTCGAGGATCGAAAATTCGATGGGGGTCAGCGATACTTCCTTGCCGCGAACCGTCACGATATGCCGGCTTTTATCGATAATCAGGTCACCAATCTCAATGACGCTTTCGCCTGTCTGGGATTGGCCGAGGCCATCGCCCGCCAGCTTGATTCGGCGCAGCTGCGCCTTCACCCGGGCCATCAGCTCGAGCGGGTTGAACGGCTTTGCGACGTAATCGTCGGCACCCGTCGTAAGCCCCGTAATTTTATCGATATCCTCGCCTTTGGCGGAAAGCATGATGATCGGGATGTTCATCGTTTCGCGGATTTTGAAGCATGCCTTGATCCCGTCCAGGTTGGGCATCATCACGTCCAAAATAATCAAATCCACGCCTTCGCGCTTTAGCAGCTCCAAAGCTTCGAGGCCGTCTTCGGCTTCGAAAACGCGAAGGCCTTCGTTTCGCAAAAAGATATGCACGACGTCGCGAATTTCCGGGTCGTCATCGACGACCAGCACGGTATGTGTCAAGACGAACGCTCTCCTTTCGATTTGTGCTGTTTGAACATATAACGAATGGCTAAAACGGCGGCACCCGCGGCAAACGGGATCCAGACCAGTCTCAGACCATAGCGGTAAGCAAGCTCCCCGATCGTCTGCGCATGGTCCCCGACCAGGCGTCCGATCGTGAAAAAAATCGCCGTCCATACGAGCCCCGTCGTAAACGAGAACAAGGCGTATTGCCTGAACTTCATATGATGAAGCCCGACGACGTAGGGCATGACATGGCGCACGACCGGAAAAAAATAGCTTATGCATAATGCAAACCTGCCATACTTTCGGACAAGCCTGTCTGAAACATCGATATATTTTTGCATGTTTTTCTTCCGTCGCAGCCGGTCGAGCACTGCGTTTCCGAAAAAGCGGCCGAGCGCGTAACCTAACGACAACCCGGAGACGACCCCCAAATACGTTAGCGCAAAGGCGGGCAGCACGTGAAGAAAACCGTTTGCCGTCACGGCGCCTCCGGTCATCACAACGACTTCGTCGGGAACCGGCATGCCGACGATGCCGAGCCACAAAGCGAAAAACAGCGCGGCATAACCGAAATGCTGGATAAACGACAGCAGTGTATCAGCATTCATGGGCCGCACGCTCCTTCCCGCTTTCTCTGAACAATCTCCGCCCGATCAAGAAAAAAAGCACTTCCGACAGGAGGATGCCTCCTAAAACGTCCATGATTACGTGCTGCTTAACGAACAGGGTGGAGACGATGATCGACCAGGAGATCAGCCCTGCCGCCGTCGTCGCCCGTCTGCTTAGTTTGCATTGAAAGGCTGCCTTCAGGACGATATGGCTGGTCAGGACATGGATGCTCGGAAAGCAATTATACGGCGCGTCCGTCGCATACACGAAGCCGACAAGCGAGTTTAAAATGCCTCCTTCGCCGAGGTCCGGCCGCGGCAGCGTCGTTTGGAACAAATAAAAGATGCCATAACAAACCGCGAGGCCGATGCAGGTCAACGTCAAGGAGCGGTAATACACCTGCCGGTCCTTCTTGAAAAAGACGACGAACATGTAGAAGACGTAAGGGTACCAGATCAGGTACGGAATGATAAACACGGGCATGAAAGGTATCAGCCGGTCCCATTCGGTGACCAACCTTGCGGTATCGGCACCGCCGTGATTCAGCAAACCGTAAAACACGTTCAGGACGGGAATGGCCAGCAGCCAGCAGAGCGGCAAATAGGCGGCGAATTTTCTATTCATACGTATCATATCGCTTGCGGCAAACGTACACAAATGCCGGAGGGATGTTTAAAGGGACATAATGAACGTGTTCGATCTCGAACAGACGGGACAGCTGTTTTTTCATCTGCTGCGAATATTGGAAGGCGATAAACAAGCCGCCGGGCTTCAGCGAGGCGACGATTTCGTCCATCAGACGGTCGCGCAGTCCTTGCGGGAAATTGAAAAAAGGCAGCCCGCTCAAAATGCAGTCCAATTGGTCGACGCCCTCGGCCCGCAGCGTTTCCCGAAGGTTGCACGCATCGGCGTAACAGGCGTACCCGGGGTAATCGTTTGTTAAACGGTCGCGCAGAAGCGTATCTTTTTCGAATAATATCACATCGGCACGGTTTGCGTTGTATTCGGCGATATATTTGGTAATTGCGCCTGTGCCTGCGCCGAGCTCGGCGACGTGCCGGACCTCCCGCCAATCGATCGCCTCAAGCATTTTTTTTGCCAAAAAAGCCGAGCTTGGCGTAATGCTGCCGACTTGTTTCGGCGCCTGCGAAAATTTATACAGGAACAGCATTTTTTCCTGGATGGTTTTCATCATACGATTTCTCTCCCTTGCTTTTACATATCCCCATGCTAAAAAAAATTTCTTGGGAACAAGCAAAGGAAAATCTGAATTATTTCTGAAGATCAGCCCGAAAAAAAATACGCCGTACCGGAAGAACCGGCATCGGCGTACAGATTAAGCGTTTGGTTCGTTTTCTCCCCATTGTTTCTCTTTCCACATGACGGTAATGACCAGGCCGATGACCATGACGACGGCGGCAAACAGGTAGGGGTAGTGGATGTTTACGTCAAACAAAATGCCCCCGACGGCCGGTCCGGCGATATTGCCCAGGCTCGTATACGTCGAGTTCATGCCTGCGACGAATCCCTGTTCTTTCCCGGCGGCTTTGGACAAAAACGTCGTCAAGGCCGGGCGCAGCAGGTCGAAGGCGAGGAAAATGAAGCTCGTGACCACCAAAACCGTCAAAAATCCGGAGATGAAGGTCGAGACCACCGCCAAAACGGCGCCAACGATCAAACACCATTGGATGAGTCTTTTTTCGCCGAGAACGTCCACCATTTTTCCAAACATAAATACCTGCACCACGACTCCGAAGATGGAGCTGATCGTAATGATGGCCGCGATGTCTTTCGGCGTGAAGCCGAATTTATGATCGGAAAACAGGCTGAATACCGTTTCGTAAGCCGAAAGGCCGAACGCAAGCACAAATACGATAATAAACGCGATAAAGTAGAGCGGATGAAGCGATTTTTTCAAATCGCCCATAAAGCTGGTTTGCTTGGAGTTCGATGCCATTTCGGCAAGCTCTGCTTTGGTCAGCGGTTCTTTCAAAATAAAGATCGAGATAACGCACGCTAAAAAGGCGATGACCGCCGCAAAAAAGAAAGGCACGCGAATGCCGTACGCGGCGATAAATCCGCCGATGCCCGGGCCGATGATAAAGCCGGTGCTAATGGCTGCGGAAATGTAACCCATCGCCTTCGGCCGTTCCTCGACGGTCGTAATGTCCGCCACGTATGCGGTCGCGCTTGGCATGATGAAGGCGGCGCTGAATCCGCCCAGAACCCTCGCGAGATACAGCACCCAGACGTTTGTGCCCAGCCCGAAAATCAATTCGGATACTCCGAATAGGAACAGCCCTATGACGATGATTTTTTTTCGGCCGTAGCGGTCGACCCAGCGCCCTGCAAGCGGGGACATCACAAGCTGGGACACGGCGAAGACGGCGACAAGGGCACCCATCGTTTTTCCCGATAAATGCATCATGTCCATAAAAGACGGCATAACGGGGATGATCAGGCCAACCCCCAGAAACGCAATGAAAACATTGCTCAGCAGAATGAGCAGGACCGCTTTTTGCTCTTTGATTGGTTTTTTCATCATTCAACACTCTTTCCGTAAAAATCAAGGATGCGAAATGCCTCTCCAAAATACGCTCCAGCAGGCTTGCAATTTATCTTCCAGCCGCCCTTCGTCGTTATCGTAGACCAGGCTGATCAACATGGAATCGACGATTCCGAGGAAGGCAAGCGTGGGCGTTTTGGCCGTTTCTCCGTAAATGGTCTTTGCTTCGATCCAATCCTCGAATTTTTTTTCTAGTTTTTCCTGAATTTCAGTTTCAATGTCGACGACTTCCTTTTCGATGGCTTTCGTAAGATGCGCGGGCGGGAAGAAGGACATGCGCAGCCAAAACTTCAGCTGCTCGTTTTTTTGGAACATATCGATGACAAGCCGTAAAAATCCGTACAAATCCCGTTCCGGATGGTACGCGTCGATTCGCTCCATATATTCCAGCTTCGACGTCAGCTCCGCTTCTTTTGCATCCCGCAGCACGTGCAGAAAAAGATCGTCCTTTCCTTTAAAGTGGGCGTAAAGGGACTGCTTTTTCATGCCGACCTCTTCGGCGATTTGGGAAAGGGAGGCTCCTTCAAAGCCATGAATCGTAAAATACTTCAAAGCCGCTTCTTTGATTTCATCGACTTTCACATCATAGCACCTCCGACTAACGAACGATCGTCAGTTATCTTAACAGATAATGCCATGAGAAGCAAGGGTGTAATTTTTTTAATAGTAATTATTACGAATAACTTGCCAGGGCGAAAAATGTGTGTTTTAATGTTAAACGTAATAATTACGAATAAGTGCAATGAGCCGGTTCGTCCGTACAAACATGTGCGTAAGCAGCAAAGATATTTTTTTTGCCTGTTTTTAAATCGTAATTGTTACTATTAAATTCAAATAAGGAGGATACATATGATCCTTTGCTCATTACGCGATATCGTGTTTGGATACGAACATGAACCTGTGATCCGGAATGTATCCTTGGATATTCATGCCGGAGAATTCATTGCCGTCAGCGGTCCGAACGGGGCGGCCAAAACCACGCTGTTAAAGTTGATGCTCGGGCTGTTGAAGCCATGGAGCGGCACGGTGCAATTTTCGGCCGAACTTGGCCAAAGCCGGGTGGCGTACGTTCCGCAGCAGGCCGCGTCCTTTAATGCCGGTTTTCCCAGCAAGGTCATCGAACTGGTCCGATCGGGGAGTTTTCCGGAGCTGGGATTGTTCCGCCGTTTCCGGAAGGAGCAGCATGAACGCGTCGAAGAGACGCTGAAAGCGGCGGGCCTGTGGGAGCTGAGAAACCGGAAAATCGGAGAATTGTCCGGAGGGCAGAAGCAAAAGGCCTGTATTGCCAGAGCGATCGTTCAGCAGCCGGATCTGCTCGTTTTGGATGAGCCCGTAACCGGAATGGATGCCGCGAGCCGGATTCGTTTTTACGAGTGGATGCGGGGGTTGTCCAGCGGAGAAGGCATGACCGTCATCATGGTAACTCACGGCTTGGACGAAGCCCAAAATTACTTGGATCGCGTGATTTATCTGGAAGGGAAGGAAGAAAGCGATGTTTCAATATGAATTTATGCAACGCGCGTTTTTGGCGGCAGGATTCATTTCGCTCATCGCGCCGGTGCTAGGCGTGTATCTCGTGCTCAGAAGGCAGTCCCTCATGTCCGATACGCTTTCGCATGTTTCGATGGCGGGGGTTGCGCTTGGCACCGTCCTTCATCTGAGCCCGGTATTATGCGGATTTCTGTTTGCCGTGTTGGGCGGCATCGTCATCGAGCAGCTGCGGCGGACGTACCGCTCCTACAGCGAATTGCCCGTGGCGATCATCATGACCTCGGGGCTTGCGCTCGCGATGGTGCTGATGAGCCTGAAGACCAGCCTGAACAAAAGCATAACCTCATATCTGTTCGGTTCCATCGTGGCGGTAAGCCGGACGCAGCTGATCATCATCGCGGCCGTGACGCTGGCCGGACTCCTGTTTTTTGTTTTGCTGCGCAGACCGCTTTACAGCCTAACGTTCGAGGAAGATACGGCTGCAGTCAGCGGGGTTCGGGTCAAGCTGCTTTCATTCGCTTTCGCGGTCGTCACGGGCATGATCGTCGCGGCGGCGATGCCGATTGTCGGCGTGCTGCTCGTGTCATCCATGATCGTTTTGCCCTCGGCGTTTGCCCTCCGTTTTGCAGGAGGTTTCACGTCGGCTGCGATTCTTGCGGTCGCCACCGGCATGATCGGCGTGTTCAGCGGCTTGTCCGTTTCGTATTACACGGATACCCCGCCCGGGGGAACCATCGCGCTGATTCTGGTTGCCATCCTGTTGGTCGGCATCGCGGTCAAGCGCATCGTCAAGCTGGGGGTCAAACGGCGTTTCGCCAAAACGGGAATCGGCGCACAGCAGCAAACCCGCCATGCGAATCAAACCCACCAAACGTTACGGAAGGAGCTTTAAAAATAATGAAGAAACAATGGATTCCGATTGTATCCGCATGTACGATCGCGGCGTTGGCCTTTCTAATTTCCGGCTGCGGCCAAAAGGAGGAGGTTTCGACGCCGGCCGGAGCGGAACCGGCAACGCAAACTCAAAAGCTGAAAATCGAAGCGAGCTTTTATCCGATGTACGAATTCGCCAGCCGGGTTGCCGGCGATCTGGCGGACGTTCATCTGCTGATCCCGGCGGATACGGAGCCCCACGATTGGGAACCGACTCCGAAGGACATCGAAAACATCGAGAAGGCGGATGTGCTTGTCTATAACGGCGCCGGGCTGGAAGGCTGGGTCGATCAAATTTTGGGCAGCTCGGACAATAAAAACCTCAGCGTCATCGAAGCAAGCAAGGGACTGGAATTGATCGAAGGCAAGGAAGAACACGGGCATGGAGATGACGCGCATTCGGAGCATGCGGACGGCAAAGATCAGGTTACGACGGAAGATCATGCTGCGGAAGCCGATCATTCCCATGAGCACGTTCATGATCACAATCACGACCACGGAGGAATGGATCCGCATGTATGGCTTTCGCCGCAGCTGGCCGTCAAGGAAGTCCGGAATATCGAAGCTGCCTTGATCGCAAAAGCTCCGGAACATCAAGAGCAATTCACGAAAAACGCGGACGCCTACGTCGCCAAGCTGGAACAGCTGGATGCGGATTACAAGAAGGAGCTGCAAAACGCAAAACGGAAAGATTTCATTACCCAGCACGCCGCTTTCGGATATTTGGCCAAGACTTACGGTCTAACGCAGGTGCCGATTGCCGGGCTGTCGCCTGAGCAGGAACCGTCGGCCTCCGGGATGGCGGAAGTCGTGAAATTCGCAAAGGAGCATCAGGTCAAAACGATTTTCTTCGAGACGCTTGTTTCTTCCCAGGTCGCCGATACGATCGCCAAGGAGCTTGGCGCCCAAACGGCCGTTTTGAACCCGCTCGAAGGTTTGACCGCGGACGAGCAAGCGCAGCACATGGACTATATTTCCGTCATGCGCGCGAATTTGGAGGCGCTGAAAAAAGCGCTGAACGAATAGGAGACGAAAGGGGAAACGCCAAATGACTCGAAACATCGTGCCGGTTACCGTATTAAGCGGGTATCTCGGTTCAGGCAAAACGACGGTGCTGAACCATGTCCTGAACAACCGTGAAGGATTGAAAGTAGCCGTCATCGTAAACGACATGAGCGAAATCAACGTGGACGCAGCGCTCGTGCAATCCGGATCCAGCTTGTCCCGCACGGAAGAGAAGCTGGTCGAGATGACAAACGGCTGCATCTGCTGCACCTTGCGCGACGATTTGCTGCAGGAAGTGAAAAAGCTGGCGGAGGAAGGGCGGTTCGATTATATTTTGATCGAATCGACGGGCATTTCCGAACCGATTCCCGTTGCCCAAACCTTCAGCTATGCGGACGAAACCTCCGGCATCAACCTGGCCGAGCATGCCCGCCTGGACTGCTTGGTAACGGTGGTGGACGCGTACCGATTCTGGAAGGATTTTGCGTCAGGCGAGTCCCTGCTTGACCGGGCGGAGGCTTCGGGTGAAACCGACGACCGGGATGTCGTCGACCTGCTGATCGACCAAATCGAAACCTGCGACGTGCTGCTGCTGAACAAATGCGATTTGGTGGGCGAAGAGGAGCTCGGCCGGCTGGAAGGATTGCTCCGCAAGCTGCAGCCTTCGGCCAAACTGATCCGGACCGTAAACGGCCGGGTAAGCCCGTCCGAAATTATGAATACAGGATTGTTCGATTTCGAAAAAGCGAGCATGTCCGCCGGATGGATCCAGGAGCTTGAAAAGGATCATCATACCCCGGAAACGGAGGAATACGGCATCGGCTCGTTCGTTTACCGCAAACGCGCCCCGTTCCACCCGGAACGGCTGGCGGCTATGATGGCGGACTGGCCTGCCGAGGTGGTCCGGGCCAAAGGACTGGTCTGGCTGGCGGTCAAGGACGATGTCGCCGCATCCTTTAGCCAGGCGGGACCGTCGATCCAGTTCGGCCCTGCGGGGTATTGGCTGGCGGCGATGCCTGAAGCCGAGCAGCGCGACATTTTGGCGGCCGAGCCGGACCTCAAAAGCAAATGGGATCCGACCTGGGGCGACCGAATGAACGAAATCGTTCTGATCGGGATCGACCTGGATCGCGAAGCAATTGAACGGCAGCTGGATGCCTGCCTGCTCACGCCGGAGGAAATGAGCTTCGACTGGTCGCGGTTCCGCAATCCGCTGCCATGGGCGGCCATTTAAGCCATGCTGAAACCATATGCGTTTTTGAGCTTTGTGTGTATTTGGGATTACGGCAGGTCCGACTGCTTTCCCTCGTGACATTTCAGAACATCAAACAGCCCGTTCTTTCTGAACGGGCTGTTTGGATTAAGGAATTGTCACACCCTATTTATTGAGGGGAGAATCCTCGTATCCTTCATCGTTATAATTCGTGTGCCGCATTTTGCCCAAAAAGTTCATGCCTTTGATCGTGCGTCTCGTCTTATCATCCCCTATTCAATAAATATTTCTATTGCTCTAACATGCATATTAAATTTATTGACTGTAAGGTAGAGCCTTTTAGCATATCTAGAAAAATATTCCAAAGCGGGTGATTCAAGCAAATTTTCATTAAACAGCCAATTTTGTGGAGCTAGAATAATATTTCCGCCGTTGAGTAACATAATATTATCCAAATATTCCCAAATAGAAGTTTCAAGTTCCCTATTTTCTACGTTGTTCATAGCTTGAAAGTTATCAATAATTATTTCAATATCCTCGCAATCAAGTACTTGATTTCTAATATCTAATTCTGAACGTAGATAAAAGTCTTTTACTACCGGACTTAAGATATCATTCTCCGTGACAACTTGTTGAAATGCCATTCTCGATTCATTTTTCATCTCACTTAATCTAATAGATGTTAGCTCATTATTCTCATGTATGCCTTCTATCGAATTAAAATGTGGTGCAACCAGATCAATAATAAAACGATAGATTTCAAGTGAATACAAAGGTACCTCAAAAGAAGTACCGCGCTTTTCCTGTAAGAATGGCGCAACAATCCATTGGAGCAAACTATTTTCTTCTAAGTGATATGGCGCTGAGGTATTTACAGATAATTGATTGATAGCAAAGTCAGCATTATATATTTCGTGTGACAAGTTTTTTCTTTCAATGTGTTCAACTCTCTTATACCACATCAGCATCTCTCCTAATAGGAAACTGCCCAAGTATATAACTGGGCAGTTTCTATTAAATCATTAATATTAGTATACTCTAATAGTACTAGGAGTTACAGCAATAATGTCATAAACTGCATATCGCCCTTCAATTGACCCATATTTTTCTACGGAAAACGTCCCCTTACCCGGTGTGAATTCTATCTGACCTTTCTCAGTTGGTTTATTCCCACCTTTTGGATTAATATAATGATCTTTTTGACCCACGATTTTGCCACTATCATTTTTTACATCAAAAATTAGAACTCCTTGTTGAATTGCTTCACCTGATCTTGTTAATGTTACTGTCCAATTACACAACATTTTGCCGCTGCCGATTGCTTCACAATTTATTGTTCCAAACCCTCCCACACCTGCTGCATGAGTATTTATTTCATCAGTTGTTAAATTTTTCAAGTCGGCAGCGTTATTCTCTATTCCTTCCTCCACTAGAAAAAATCGAGAACTGAAACTTGTTTGCTGGGATTCTTCTGGATTTGCAGAATCAGCAAACGACGCGATAGGTAATGAAAGTAGCATAAATACAATAAAAAGAGAGAATAACAGTTTTTTCATTTTATCAACCATCTATGTTAAATTTTAACAATCTAAATTGTAAATATTTCCATGGGGAAATGATCAACAAGTACTGCCTTATATGAAAATCAATATTACTATTGTTATGATTTTATTAGATAAAACGAAAATAGATCGACATAATACCTAAACTATGTATTTATAGAGTGAATTTTTAAAAGGATTTCCATTCAACCAGTAACTCCAATAGATTCAGCAACAACATGTGTATTAACATAAAGATAATTTTCTGTTTCATCTAAAAAAGGATATTGGATTAGGCTCTGCTCGTTTAATAATCGCTTTCAATATTCCAATTGTCATTCTTATTACAAGATCATTCTTTGAAGTTGTGACTGCTTTAGAGTTTTTTTTGATCCCAAGAACCGACAAGCCAAAAGCTTAAAAAAAATTACTGAACGTTTCCAATTGGCTTATCATAGCTTTGTCATCTAATGCTTTACCATATTCAATATCACTTTTCCCGAACGCGATATCATGTGATGGACTTTCCACAAACAGGGCAGACTAGGGGAAAACAGCCATGGAGGTTGGAGCATGAAGGCCGTAACGTACCAAGGAAGAAAAAAGGTGGAGGTAAAGGAGGTCCGCGATCCCGGACTTGAAAAAAAGGACGACATTCTTGTCCGGGTAACGACGACCGCGATATGCGGCTCGGATCTTCACGTGTACCACGGTTTAATCCCCGGCATGTACGACAACTATGTCATCGGCCATGAGCCGATGGGCATCGTGGAAGAAGTCGGCCCGGACGTGACGCGAGTCAAAAAAGGCGACCGGGTGATCATTCCGTTTAACGTCGCATGCGGACGATGCTACTACTGCCAAAACCAGATGGAAAGCCAATGCGACAACGCCAACGACGCAAAGGATACGGGCGGGTATTTCGGTTATTCGGAGACTTATGGCGGTTATGCCGGCGGACAGGCCGAACTGATGCGGGTTCCATTCGGGAATTTCATTCCGTTCGTCGTGCCGAAGGACGCCGAGCTGGAGGATGAGCAAATTCTTTTCCTGTCCGACATTTTGCCGACGGCCTTTTGGGGCGTCGATCATGCCGGCGTGAAGCCGGGGGACACGGTCATCGTGCTCGGTTGCGGCCCGGTCGGGCTGCTTGCCCAAAGATTCGCCTGGAAAAAAGGGGCGAAACGCGTCATCGCCGTCGACCAGGTCGACTACCGGCTGGAACACGCAAAAAAACATAACAACGTCGAAACGTACAATTTCGGAGCGGTCGACGACTTGGACAAGCAGCTGATCGAACTGACTAAAGGCGGCGCCGACGTCGTCATCGACTGCGTAGGGCTTGATGCGAAGCGCACGCCGATGGAAAAGGTCGAGACAGCCTTGAAGCTTCAGGGCGGTTCGCTGGGGGCGTTCGACATGGCGGCCAACATCGTCCGCAAGTTCGGCACGATTTCGGTCGTCGGCGTATACGGATTAAAATACAACCTGTTCCCGTTTGGCCATTTGTTCGAAAGGAACATTACGGTCAAAATGGGGCAAGCCCCCGTCATCCACTATATGCCGGATCTTTTTGAAATGATCAAATCCGGGGAAGTGGACGCCACCGACATCATTACGCACCGGCTTCCCATGTCGGAAGCGGAGCATGCATACCGCATTTTCGATAACAAAGAAGACAACTGCATTAAAGTGGTGCTGAAACCTTAGCGAGGTTGAGAAGAATAAACGGATTCCCGTGAAAACACGGCGGATCCGTTTTTCTTCTTATATATCCATTCCGGGTTCCATCAAAGTAACTGATACCGGGTCCAAGATCATTACGAAATATAATATGTACATGAGCGAAAACCAAAAGCTTTTGTTTCCATTCGAAGACGGGCTGCCCGAACCCGGGCGGCCCCCGATCAAACCTTAGCGAACCATAACGTCCAAGGATCCTTCTCGACAATCGGGCCGGATCCTTTTATTTTTCCATCAATATACGTTATCAGCTCTTCCAGCTCTGCATCCGAAAGTTCATGCAAAATCGAACGTCCGGTGCGCCGCCGCAAATCCTCGAACAATGCCTCGGGGTCAGGATGGACCGCCCTTGGCTCCCACCATTTCAGCTCGCGAATGTCGCGAAAACCGCTCTCGCGAAGCGCTTCAGTCACTTTTGCGGAATCATGCCTCCGAGACATCTCCGTTTCCATAAGCCTTGGGAATTTTTCGAAAATGTATCCGCGGATATGCGTATCCGATCCGGGCAATACGCTGTCCTCCGGCGTCCGGTCCTGCACGATCAGCGTGCCGCCGGTTTTCAACATTCTTCGGGCTTCGCGAAAACATGCAGGCAAATCGTTCAAGTGATGGATCAGCGCCCGTTCCAGCACGACATCGACATGCTCCGAAGGCAGCGTCGACTCGGTTGCAGTGCCTTGAATCCACTCCACTTCATGCGTTTCTCCTACATTTTGTTTCGCCCCCCGCAGCATTTCCGCCGAAAAATCGACGCCGATGACATGCTCGGCTCCAAGGGCAAGCAACGCTTTCGTATAGATTCCTCCGCCGCAGCCAATATCCGCCGCCCGTTTTCCTTTTAGCTCCACTTGCTTGGAAATCAGCTCAAGCCAAGAGGCATCCGCGACGCGGGTCGTATAAGAAGTTTGGTTTCGTGGATCATGAAAGTCCATTGGCATAAAGAAAAGCCCTCCTTTTGTTTCGTCTAATGAAACTTAGTTTTATTAAATGGGATGATTTACGTGTATTATATAACATTCCAAATGGAATGGCTACATTTTCGAAGAAATTAGCGGACGTTATAAATTCTTTAGAATTGCCCTCTACGATAGATCCCAGGAGGGGAATTGAATATGAGAGTACTGGAAATTGAACATGTAACCAAAAAAGCAGGACGGCGGACGCTTATAAGCGACATGTCCTTTGAAATTATGCAGGGGGATGTTTGCGGTTTCGTCGGCCCGAACGGCGCCGGCAAAACAACGCTCATCCGCATGATTACGGGGCTGGTCAGGCCGGGTGAAGGCACCATCCGCATCGAAGGTTTCGACGTGCAGCGGGACCGGATGAAGGCGCTTGGCCGGGTCGGAGCCATCGTGGAATCGCCGATCTTTTTCCCATATATGTCCGGCAGGGACAACTTGCTGAATCTCGTGAAACTGCATGCAAGCATCCCAAAAGAAAACCGCGCCGCACGCGTCGACGAGGTTCTGGCTACCGTCGGGCTGGACGGGCGCGGACGCGATAAAGTCAAAACCTATTCCCTGGGCATGAAGCAGCGCCTCGGCATTGCCCAAGCGCTGCTTGGAAACCCGAAGCTCATCATCTTGGACGAACCGGCCAACGGGCTGGACCCGATGGGGATTCGCGAGCTGCGCAACCTGATTCTAAAGCTGAACCAGACGTACGGCATCACCTTTTTCGTATCGAGCCATCTGCTTGACGAACTGCAGCGGATCTGCAACCGCTTCGTCATCATCAAGGAAGGACGGCTCGTATGGCAGGGCACGCAGGAAGCGTGGCTGCAGATGGCCGGAACGAGCAGCCTGGAAGACCATTTCGTGGAGATGATGACCACATGAGGGCTTTATTTCACAGCGAATGGGAACGTTTGTGGAAACGTAAAATCGCCTGGCTGTTCCTGATCGCCATTCCGCTGATCATTGTCCTGACGGCTAAATATTACATCGGCCATAACGCGTCCGTTCCGCTTGGAAGTCCCGAGCATACGACGGCGGAAAACTTTCCGGTCATGGCCATGATCGAGCAGCTGATCGTCGTGTTTAACTTCGTGGCGCTTGTGCTTTTGACCGTTTCCTTTACGGAGGAATACCGTTCGGGCCAGCTGCGGCTCGTCATGCTGCGGGCATACGGCAGCTCGCAAATTTTCTGGGCCAAATGGCTGGCGTTTGCGTCCATGATGGCTTTGTTTTTTATCGTTTATTTGGTTGCGGCGGCCATCGCCGGTTACGTTTTTTTCGAATCTTCGCCGCAGCAGGCGTTGTTTTATTACGATCATGCCGTTTCAAGCCAATACATGATCGGTTATACGCTCGGCTATTACGGGATGGCTTATGCCTCGGTCGTCGGAACGGCGGCCGTCTTTATCGCGATCGGCGTCGTCTCCCGTTCGTCGACCGCGGCCATTGGCCTCGGCATGGGATTTTTGCTTTGTTCCCTCGGGTATCCGCTCGTCTATGACATGTTCAACCGCGTCACGGGGTTCGGCTGGCCGGCCATGCTGAAATACGTCTCGCTGACGGAAATCCAATTTAGCGGGATCGCGGTCATGCTATCAGACAGCGCGGCGGTAAGGGGATGGCATGCCGGACTGTGGATGGTGCTTATACTTGCGGGATATATCGCGGTGTTTACGGCAGCCGCCCGTCTCATCTTCACCAAATCGGATCGCTTCATATAAGGAGGAAATGGATCATGATGCAGCTTTTGCAAAGCGACTGGCAGCGGATATGGAAACGGAAAAAAACTTTTGCCAGTCTGTTGATTTTTGTTGCGATCGTGCTGCTCGACTGCCTGTTTTTGGGCGTGCAGTCGTTCGGGGCGTTCGATAACGTATCGTCGGTGCCTTTGACCGCACAAAATTTTTCGCTTTTTTTGCTCAAGGAAGTCTCATTTTTTCTGGTGCTGATTATCGGCCCGATCCTGATGATCGACAGCTTTAACGGCGAATATCACGGAGGGCAGCTGCGTCTGGTGCTGATCCGCCCGATATCGATCCTGCGGCTGTTTGCGGCAAAATGGATCAATCTGGCCGTCATCATGCTGCTGTTTGTGGCCGTAACCTTTGCCGTTGGGGAAGGTTTCGGGCATCTGCTCAAACCAAGCGTCGACTCCGTCGTATACCTGAATCCGGAACAGGCTTACGGCCCTGCCGGCGCATTCATATACAACCTGGAATCCTACGGATTGTTTCTGCTGATTCTGCTCGCGCAATTAAGCGTGACCGCGGCCCTTTGCACCCTGCTTCCGAGCCCGATCATTTGTTATCTCGGCTGGATCGGAGTGGCTGTCGGCGGCCTGTACGTTTCGGACACGCTCGGATTTTTGCTGATGGGAATGAGCACCGTCTTCCAATGGATGGCCGGCCGGTACGTTCATGCCTTTCTTTTGCCGGTATTCGGTTGTATATTTCTAGGTTTTGCCGTTACAATGTTGTGGTGGAATCGAAGAAACTGGGTGAAATAGCCCGGAAGCAGGGAGATTATTTTACATGCAGGACAAAATACTGATCGTCGACGACGAGGCCCAAATCGTGTCGCTGATGGAGCAGGCCATGACGGCGGAGGGATATCGGGTGCTGACCGCCTCAAACGGAACCGAAGCGATGAGTCGGCTCGGCGAGGCGCCGGATCTGATCATTCTTGACGTGATGATGCCGGGCATAAACGGTTTTGAGCTTTGCCAGATGATCCGCGACGAGGTGGATTGCCCGATCCTGTTCGTCAGCGCGAAGCAGACGGAAGCGGACCGGATTCAAGGGTTGTCCATCGGCGGGGACGATTATATTACGAAGCCGTTCAGCCTGCGGGAGCTTAAAGCGAGAGTGGCCGCCCATCTGCGCGGAAGCAGGAGAATGCGGGAAAGCTCCGCGGAACGGTCCCTGCTCCGGTATGGACGGCTGCGCATCGATTTGAAAGGCCGGGAAGTGCATGTCAACGAATCCGTCGTGCCGATGACCGCCAAAGAGTTCGACATCGTCGAGCTGCTGGCGCTGCATCCCGGACAGGTCTTTTCCAAGGAACAAATTTATGACCGGATCTGGGGGCTCGAAGCGAGCGGAGACGCGAGCACCGTGACGGAGCACATCAAAAAGATCCGCGCCAAGCTGGGCGCAAGGGATCCTTTGAACAGCTATATTTCCACGCTTTGGGGGGTCGGCTACAAATGGGAAAGATCGGATTCGTAGAACGTATGCCCATCAAGCGGCAGCTGATTCTCACCTTCGTATGGATCATGGTTTTCAGCGTGGCGTGCACGGTCATTACGCTTGTTTTCGGCGTGGGCTGGATCGTTTCGAACAAATGGATACGTCCTGCGAACAGTTATGAAAACAAAATCCCTTCTCTCGTTGCATACGTCAAATCGCAAGGAGACGCGATCCTCGATCCGATAAGCCGACCGGAGCTGGAAAAACGGATTCCGGGCGACGGAATTCAATACCAGGCGGTCGATCTTTCCGGGAAACCGCTCTATGGAACGATGCAGGAACGCAAGTTTCCGACGAAGCAAGCGTTGATCGAGAACCTGAATACGACCAAATCGGCCGGAACGACGAAATCTTTTGGCGGAATGTTTATCCGGAGCGTGCCCGTCATGTCGGCGACAGGGGATTTAAAAGGGGCTATGCTGTTCCGCTATAAGCTGGAAGCGACCACCGCCGCGTCGGGTTCCAACTGGATCAATCTCGGCATCGTCCTTTATTTCGTCGTCTCGCCGTTTTTATACGTCGCTTTGTTCACGTCTCTGTTTGCTGCGAGGTTCGGAAAACGGATTGCCAGACCCGTACATAATCTCATTGAAGCCTCCAAACGCATCCGCGATCAGGACCTTGATTTTACGATTAGTTATAAGGCGGACAATGAGCTGGGCAAGCTGACCGAATCGTTTGAAAACATGCGCAGCGCCCTCAAGGACGCCTTGCTGAGGGAGTGGAAGCTGGAGCAGGAACGCAGGGACATGATGGACGCGATCGCCCACGATTTCCGCACGCCGATGACGGTCATCCAAGGCAACGTAGAGCTGCTCGCGGATACGCCCGATATGCCCCGGAGCCAAGCCGAAGGCCATCTGAAAGTGATCGAAGACAACATCCGCAAGGTGAACCGCTTGATTCAGGACGTACAGATCGCTTCCGAAAAAGATTTGGAATATTTTCCGCTTCGGGGCGCGCATGTCTCTTTACGGCAATTCGTGCAGGACAAGGAGCGTGAGATCGGTTTCATGTGCAGTTCCCGTCGGGTGCGGTTCAGCTTTGAATACGAGGATCTCGTGCCGAATGCCGAAGAGGCCGTATTTATGGACGTGCAGCGGATCAGTCAAGTGCTGGACAACCTGATCGCCAACAGCTTTCGATATTTGCCGGCAGAAGAAGGCTGGCTTGGCGTTCGGATCGTGAGGATCGCATCCGCGCTGCAATTCGAAATATGCGACAACGGCCCCGGCTTCAACGATAAGGACATCCCTCATGTATTCAAAAAGTTTTACCGGGGGGACAAAGGGCAATCCGGCCTGGGGCTTTATAGCGCCAAAGCCATCGTCGAGAAGCACGGAGGCAGCATTCGCGCATTAAACCGTCAGGAGGGCGGAGCTTGCGTAGCCTTTACGATCCTGACGGCCGCCCCGCCGGCAAATGATGAGGAACATTAAACCGAATTTTGGCGTGGGCGGGATCCGAGGATAGGCGATCCCGGACCTTGATTTGAAGGATCCGGGCGATCCCGGCCTGACGAACGGCGAAAAAATGGCTCCAAAAAAGGGAAACATGAAAAGGGGAAAACAACGAATCAAAAACGGAGGGTATCTCAGACGGGCCAAACGCCGCGCAGGATACCCTTTTTCTATGCCTTAACGCCTCAAGTCGGTATTTTTAGCGCCGCTCCGGCTTATGGAACAATCCCAGCGCAGATCCAAACCATTGGCTAAAGGTTCCTTGGTCCCGATTAGCCGTATAAGCCATTTGTCTTTCCTGCTCTCTTCGGATCTTTACGGGATTTTTGCGGTCGGCCTGATCATATTCGAGAAGCTTTTGATACGTGTAATATTCCAGCATGGTTGATTCCTCCACTTCATTTGATCTGCTTTCATTATGCGCTGTTCAAAAGGGGCAAAAAAGTGTATACTTACCGAAATGATTTTCCCCTTTTATGATGGCATTGCGTTTGGGAGGGTAGGTTCCATGCTGATCAAAGAACAATATTTAATGCTCCACAGCCGGTTTTCGAACGGAAAAGAAAGCGGTGTCCCGATCGAAGTGACGCTTGAGGATTTGTCCGAAGCGTTGTATTGCACCGTGAGGAACGCAAAGCTGATTTTGCGAAAGCTTGTCGACGAGGGGTGGGTCGACTGGCTCCCGGGCCGGGGCCGGGGCAATTATTCGCGTATCACGTTTCAAGAGGAAAAAGAAGATTTTTTGTTGAATCTGGCGATCGAACTCGCCCAAGATGGCGATTACCGGCACGCTTTCGAAAAAATCGGTTCCTATAGTAGCGGAACGCAAGCCAAGGAGAGATTCCTCGATTGGCTGAACGGTCATTTCGGCTATAAAAAAGAAGAAGGCGCCGAAGGCTCCCCTGCGACGGATAATTTGATTTTTCCCGTCTTGTATCCGCCGCGGACGCTCGATCCCGCGACCGCAAGCTTTGCGTTCGATTCGCATCTGCAAAGACAAATTTTCGACAGGCTTCTGACCTACGATGAGCGGCTCTGCCGAATCGTGCCCGGCGTCGCCCACCACTGGAGCCATAACGAGGCGGCGACCGAATGGACGTTTTATTTGCGCAAAGGCATTCGTTTCCATCACGGCCAGGAGATGACATCCGCCGACGTGTTGTTTTCCCTGAACCGCTTGCGCCGCAACACGGAAAACGAATGGCTGCTTCGCGGAGTCGAGCGGATCGATGCGCTGGGGCCGCGCGTTGTGCGGATTCGGCTCCGCAAACCGAACCGCATCTTCGACCGGTTCATGTGCTCGGTCGGGGTGTCGATCCTGCCTGCCGATTTCGCCGGTCAGGAGGAAGAAAACTTCTGGAACTTGCCGCTCGGCTCCGGTCCGTTTCGCGTCGTCTCCTTTTCCAAACATCGCGTCGAGCTCGCCGCGCATTCCCATTATTATCAGGGCCGCCCGTATTTGGACGGCGTCGATATCGTCATCATGCCTGCGGACTGCAACCCGGAATCGGTCGGTTTTACCTCGGTATTACATATGATGGACCGGTATAGACAGGAAGATCGGGGGGGAGCGGTTCCCGACCTTCGACAAGGCTGCACGATGTTGTGCTGGAACGTGAAGCGGGAAGGCCCGCAGCAGTCGGAAGCCTTCCGCAGGGCCGCAAAGATGATATTGCATCCCGGCGAGATGATCGCGGAGCTGGGAGGCCCCCGTATCCTTCCCGCTTTCGGATTCCGCCCGTGTGAGAGCCGGGGCCGCGTCATCGACCCGATCCGGCCCGAACGCGTTAAGGCAGCTTTGAAGGAATCGTGTTATGAAGGAAGGCCGGTCCGGCTCGCGGTTTACGACAAATACAAGGATGACGCGGCATGGATTCGGAAACGTTTGTCGGAGTGGGGGATCCGGGTCGAAATCGAGAACCACAAAAATTGGAAGGAAGCCGACTGCACCCTATCCAGCATCGTGCTG
The DNA here is from genome assembly GCF_009870825.1 of Paenibacillus sp. USDA918EY. Taxonomy (GTDB): domain Bacteria; phylum Bacillota; class Bacilli; order Paenibacillales; family Paenibacillaceae; genus Paenibacillus_AQ; species Paenibacillus_AQ albilobatus. Next base: position 445,499 of record NZ_WTWY01000001.1, read on the forward strand.
GCCGAAGACGAGGTATGCGAAATCGAGACGTATGAGAACGGGATCAACGGATTGCGGCTGTACCTGGATGAAGAGCGCATGAACTGGATCAAATCGCGGATCGACGACGCCTTGGAGGCGGAGAGCGGAGAAGCGAGACGAATGACGTTCCGGGAAATCGAGGAATATTTGCGCGACGAAGCCTCGGTCATTTTTCTCCATCACCGGCAGCTTGACGCCTTCCTGCATCCGTTCGTGCGCGGGATGAGCCTCAATCCGCTTGGATGGGTGGATTTCAAGGATATTTGGCTGGAAAAACATGATTAGCAATATATAAGGGAGCTCCTGTCGATACGGGAGTTCCCTTATTTTTTCGAGATCTAGTCTTAACCATGCTCCTATATTTCAGATGACGATTTCAATGCTCCCTATTTCGATCCTTGTTAAATGACATAGTGTAAAATACTTCACAAATTAGACGAACGGGTGTATAATTTGATCGTAATCGATTACACAACATAACGAGGCATCATATAGAGAGGAAGATGGACATGGGACGTTTGGCAGGCAAAGTAGCGGTGATTACAGGAGCAGGCAACGGAATGGGCGCAGCCGAAGCGAAATTGTTTGCCCGGGAGGGCGCCAAAGTGGTCGCTACCGACATCAACGAAACGGCATTGAATGAAATTGTAAACGAAATCAAGAGCGGCGGCGGGGAAGTGCTCGGCTTCAAACATAACGTTGCTTCGGAAGAAGAATGGAAACACATCATCGAAGAAACCGTAAAACAATTCGGCAAAGTCGACGTGCTTGTCAACAACGCCGGCGTATCTTCCACGATGACCATCGCCAACCTGGAAATGGACAAGTGGAACAAAGTGATGGATATCAACCTGAACGGCTGCATGCTGGGCATGAAATACGCCATCCCTGAAATGAAAAAGAACGGCTCCGGCTCCGTCATCAACATTTCCTCGATCGGCGGCCTTGTCGGCATGGCCGGCTCCAGCGCATACACGGCGGCGAAAGGCGCTCTGCGTTCGATTTCGAAAGCCGCGGCCGTCGAATATGCGAAAGAGAGCATCCGGGTCAACTCGGTCCATCCGGGGATCATCGTGACGCCGATGACGGCAGGCACGTTCGGGGAGGCGGAGCCGTACTACAAAACGTTTACGCAGCTCCCTTACTTCGGCAACCCGGAAGACGTCGCTTACGGCGTGCTTTTCCTGGCATCGGACGAATCCCGTTTCATGACCGGGGCGGAGCTTGTCATTGACGGCGGTTGGACGGCCCTGTAAACGGCAGGCAGCGGCCCAAAAAAATAACCCTGACGGATTACGGTCCGTCGGGGTTATTTTTTATTTGATTCAATTTTTCAAAAGGGCGGACGCGGTAAGGGCCTAAAATGGAAAGATTCATTAACATTTCGGCCATTTCCTCTTCGCTGTAAGGCATTTGATTTTCGACCCACCATATAATGAGTTCCAGGAAAGCCGATTCGACATATTTGATGACGACCTCCCTGCGCGCAGACAAGTTGGAATCGTCCGGTTCGGTCATATTGATGCCCGCTGAAATAAAGTTGTGAAGAACGTCCAGCAGACCGGCAGTAAACGCCGCAATCCGGTTTTGGACAAGCAAAGCTTGGTACTGGCGAAAATTTTGGCTGACATGCTTGAACATCCGGATGAAAATCGGGTGGGGTTTGCCGCTGTGAAAATCGAATTGCATCGGATCCTCGGTCGAACTGCGGATCGATTCGCTTAACTCGGCGAGCAGATCGGCAATGCATTGGTTCGCGAGATCCTGTTTATCGTTATAATGCAGATAAAACGTTGCGCGTTTGACGGTCGCCCGGTCGGCAATATCCTGCACGGTGACTTGTTCATAATTATGTTCCTCCAGAAGGTCGAACAGCGCGTTTTTGAGCAGCCTTTGCGTCCGTATGACCCTCGGGTCGAGTCGTTGCGGTTGTACTGAAGCCATGCCTTCATTCCTCCAAAAATCCTGCTGAATAAAATGGACCCCATAAAGACGGCAAGTCCATTTTACGTTGTAATTCTATCCATCATATAACAGAAAGGAGAAGGATTCAATCGGGCAAAGGACTGAAGATAAGCGGCACTGGCGCTAAAACTTGAAAATCTGGATCGTTTTCTGCAGCTGGAACACGGCTTGTCTCATCGCTTCGGTTTCCTCCACGACAGCTTCGATGGATTTCATCTGTTCGTTCATCGAAGCGGACACCTGCTCGGTTCCCGCCGAAGATTGCTCGGTAATGGCCGAAATGTTCTGGATCGCGGCGGAAATTTTCTGCGCGCTTTCGAGCATGACATCGCTTTCCCTGGAGAATGCGTTGATCTGCTCGTTTATGTATTGGACGCTTTCCACGATGTTGGTAAAAATTTGCTCCGCTTCGCGGATCATTTCATTTTGCATCCGGACGACTTCCTCGTTCACTTGAATGTTCTCGATCGCTTCGCGGATGCCTTGCTCGATGCTTCTGACGAGCCCGAACACTTCCTGGGTCGATGACGTGGATTCCTCGGCAAGCTTGCGGACCTCATGCGCAACGACGGCAAAACCGCGTCCATGCTCGCCGGCTCTGGCGGCTTCGATCGATGCGTTCAAGGATAGCAGATTCGTTTGCTCGGCCAATTCGGAGATGGTTTTGGTGATTTTATGAATGCCGTACGCGTTTTTGGAAAGCGCGTCGATCGTTTTGGCGACGTTTTCGGTCGCTTCGATGTTTTTGCGCATGCCTTCCGCCTGCTTTTCGACCGACTGGCGTCCTTTTTCCACGAAGCCGAACGTCAGGTCGGACTGCTTTTTCATCTCTTTGGTGGATTTGGCGTAGTTGCCGACCTTCAATTCAATGTCCTGGATCGATTCGGTCATGCCGGCGACATCGGCCGATATTTCGTTTGCCCCGATCGCCAGCTCGTTGGAAGCCGATGCGACGGAGGCCATCACGTTTTTCAGCTCCTGGTTTTTGTCGGCGATGCCGCGGCTGGCATCGATGACCCGGCGGGTAATGCCGGATACTTCGTTCAAAATTTTCTTCAGCTTGTCGATCATGCTGTTGAACGAACGGCTGACATCCCCCATGGAGCCGGTTTCGTCGACGCGGTTCGTAAAGTCGCCTTTGGCGATCGCGGCCGTTACGTTGGCGATGTTTTCGAACGAGGAGGTGAGCGTTTTCTCCACATAACGGGCAAGGGGATATGTAAGCGCAGCCAAAACGACGACGAATACGACCCCGATGATCAGCTTGCCGATCAGAATGAAGATGACGAGCGCCGGCAGGGCGAACAGAGCGGCGACCATGTAGCACCCGGCAATAACCCGCTGGGAAAGCGGCAGATTTTTTAACCACGACATAGGAAAATAGACCCCCTTAGTATGTACTAATTCTACCATATTATAGCACCGACCCGGTTCTATGGTCTATAAATGTTTACAAAATGAGCCAAAACCGATGATTATTTTGACATAATTCGATATTTTCGCAGCGAAGAGAGCAAAAAAACAAAGCTGCCGCAAGCGCGCCAGCTTTTTCCGCCATTTTCGTTTATGCGATCCAATAACGCCGCCGCCCGATTCGCGAGACGATGCCGCTTTCCTGCATCCAGTTTTGCTCAAGCGCCTCGGGGTTTACTTCCGAGCCCCCTGCCTCGTATTGGGACAGGTAAAGAAAATCGGGGGAAATCACTTGGTCGGTCAGATAGGCGGACACGGTGCTTCCCGGTTTCCGGTGTCTGTTAAGCTTCGCGATGATGGCCTGGGATGAAGCGATCCCGATGCCATGGCCGTAATAAAGATCCTCTTCGAGTTTGACGGTGTTTTCGCCCTGCCATTCGATTTGCCGCGGATTGACGTCCGGGTTTTTGAAGTACAGCACGTCGCCCGGAAACGACTGGGATACTCCCTGTTTTTCGATAAGGCGCAGATCGCTGTCGTAATGCCAGTCGTACAGCAGCAGGTCCGCGAACATCCGATTAAAATCCCTTTCGTGAATACAATCCAGCAGTCCTTTATACAGGACGATCACGATGGCGGTCGCACATTCGAACCCGTACCGCGGACCGTTGACGAAAATGTCCCGGATGCCCTCGGCCGGCGTGACGTCGGGTCTTAGCTCAAACCCTCCTTGACGGTTCAGATTCCAATACCGCTCGTTGCAATGGGAGTGCTCAAAATCTTCGAACTGCACGCCGCTGCGCTTCAGCGCTTTGGCCGCTTCGACGATGGCCGTTCTGAGCCGCAGCTCAAACCGCAAATGACCAAGCGAAACGTAACGGAATACCGTAGGACTGCTGCGTTTCGCGTTTACGATTTTTTGCCATAACGGGGGCCAACTCCCGGTTTCCAGCACCGCTTCTTCGTTGCCGATTCGAATCACTGCCTTATCCCGCTCCTTTCGTTATCCTAAGTAGAGCATATGACGCATACAAGCCAGGAAATGTCAAATGAACGGATTTTTAGACGGAAAAACGCCGGATCTTCGGGTTCGTATTGCGATCCTACGGGTTCTCATATACACTTTTGGGAGAGTCATCGCATGGATTCTACGAAAATATCTGACATGGAAACAGAGGACTGGAGTAACCGAGATGAAGAAATTCAAAAAGTTTTACGTCGAGCTGACGAGCCGCTGCAATTTGGCCTGCACGTTTTGCCCGCCAACGCACCGAGCCACTCAATATATTACGCTTGAACAATTTCAGCATACGCTGGATGAAATCAAGCCGTATACGGATTATATTTATTTTCACGTCAAAGGGGAGCCGCTGCTTCATCCCCACATCGACCAGCTGCTCGATGCCGCCCACGAAAAAGGGTTCAAGGTGAACATCACGTCGAACGGAACGCTGCTGCATAAGGCGGGGCACAAGCTGATGAACAAACCGGCGCTGCGCCAGATCAACTTTTCGCTGCACAGCTTCGACGGGCATATCGGTTCCAAGGACAAAGACGCGTACATCGCCAAAGTGCTGAATTTCGTGAAGGAAGCGACGGCAAGCTCGAACCTGATCGTGTCGCTTCGATTGTGGAACCTGGATATGGACAACGCCACGAACCTGGAGAAGCAGCGCAACCGCGAAATGCTGGAATATATCGAAAACGAATTTGGCTTGGATTATAAAATCGAGGAAAAGGTCGAGCCGGGCAAAGGCGTCAAAATCGCCGACCGGATTTACATCAACATGGACCATGAATTCGAATGGCCGGATTTGAACGCGGAAGAGGATTTTGGCCCGGGATTCTGCCACGGATTGCGGAACCAGGCGGGCGTGCTCGCCGACGGCACCGTCATCCCGTGTTGTTTGGACGGGGAAGGGGTCATCAATCTGGGCAATATCTACAAAACGCCTTTTAAAGACATCATCGAAGGCGAACGCGCAACGAACATCGTCGACGGCTTTTCCCGCCGCGAAGTGGTGGAGGAGCTATGCCGGAAATGCGGGTACCGCAAGCGGTTTAACTATAAGGCGAATGGGTTTGCGGAGTCGGTGGAACGATCATCTTGCTGAAGCTAGTGCTGATCGTATATTCATGTTTTTGACTTTGGCCGTCTGTATATGTTCTTCAGCATGAAGTGACAAAGAAATGCCGCTCTGCCGATCGAGCCGTTTGATGGATCCATTGTATAAGTGATATCCATTCAATTTTTAAATAGAAGCACATTTTACCATGACCTGATTAACATAGTAAAATGTGCTTTTTCATATCAGATTTCTTGTGAATTGCTCGTATTATAAAAACGTTCAATTTCTTCGGAATAATTAGAAGTTTTAACTGCTGGTAACATAAACCTGAAAGTACTTAAAAACTTTTTGTATCCACTGATTCGTCCTACCTATATACAACAAATATTAGGGTAAGGACGGAATTACAATGAATAACAACACGAGGCTGTTTAGACAACAAAACTTTCAAAGAATGTCACCTCTTCAGGGGTCAAACGGTAAACGTTATATGCCGGGAATCGATGGCCTCAGAGCTTTGTCCGTGCTCGCCGTCATTGCGTACCATCTGAATTTGAAGTGGGCGCAGGGAGGGCTACTTGGCGTCGGGATCTTTTTTGTCATCTCGGGTTATCTCATTACAGACCAAATCGTGAGCGAATGGAAGAAGCACAATAGTCTGGACCTGATGAACTTCTGGATTCGCAGAGCCCGCAGACTGCTGCCGGCGATGATCGCCATGCTGATGTTTGTGGCAGTGTGTTTGCTCTTCGTAGATTCTTCCCGCCTAGAAGCATTGAAAGGCGATTTTCTATCATCTCTGTTGTACGTCAATAACTGGTATCTCATTTTTCATGAAGTGTCTTATTTTGAAAGCTTTGGGCCGGCTTCGCCGATCGGCCATCTATGGTCGCTATCTATTGAAGAACAATTTTATGTGGTTTGGCCGCTGTTGCTTGTGCTTGGACTCAAGATCACACGCCGTCGCAGAAAACTGGTCCTAATGATTTTGGGTTTGGCGGCTGTATCCGCTTTGGCCATGGCCATGATCTATGTACCTGGTACGGATCCAAGCAGGGTTTATTACGGAACGGATACCCGCGCATTCGCCCTTCTGATCGGCGCAGCGCTGGCCATCGTATGGCCAAGCCGAAAACTCCGTGAACATGTATCCCGAGTAGCCCGCGGCGTCCTGGATATTACCGGATTGCTTGGGATTGTCGTTCTTCTGATCCTGATGCATCGTATCAATGAATACGATGACTTCCTATACCACGGAGGGTTTGTAATCATATCCTTTATTGCTGCGGCGGTTATAGCCGTCCTGGCGCATCCCTCCAGCTTCGTAGGCAGAATCATGGGATGTAAGCCGCTGCGCTGGATCGGAATGCGATCTTACAGCCTGTATATCTGGCATTATCCCGTTATTATTCTAACGAACCCTGCCGTTAATACGGACGGTATCAGCGTGGGGCGGATCATACTGCAGCTCACATTCAGTCTTATCCTTTCGGCTTTATCCTTTAAATATATCGAAGTGCCCCTAAGACGTGGGAAATTCAGAGAAGTCCGGTCCAATGGGTTCCCGGTTCGCCGTCGCGGTTACCGTCACCGCCTCCGAATCCGTCCGGTTATTCTCGCGGCGGTATTGCTGGTTATTTTTATTCCACTGGCTTGCACTGCGAATTTGTCCAATTCCAAGACACCGTTAGAAACGGTTGAGGCTGGTGGAACGCAGCAGATTTTGAGGTCAAATGAAAGCGAAACTATGCAGCAGCAAAAGGAAAGTCAAAGCAAAGCGGAACATTCCGATCCATCAAAAGCCACCCGAGAGATGAATGGAGCCGAAAAAAAGGAGGAAACGTCCGTACCTTCTACATCAGACAACTTAAACCGGTCTGAAAACAAAGAGTCCATCACAACCAAGATTCAATCGGGGGAGGGGATCACAGCGATCGGGGATTCCGTTATATTGGACGCGAAGCCGTTTTTGAAGAAAATGCTACCTGGGATAATCGTGGACGGTAAGGTTGGACGCCAAATGTGGCAGGCCCAGGAAGTTGTTAATGAGCTGAAAGCCCGCGGTAAGCTGGGGGACCGTATCGTTATTGAGCTCGGTACCAACGGGGCTTTTAATACCAAGCAATTAAGAGAACTGCTCCAATCCCTTGGCGATGACAAGCAGATTATATTGGTCAACACTCGCGTTCCGAGAAACTGGCAGGATACCGTTAATGCAGCGATTGAAAAAGTCTCCAAGGATTTCAGTAACACGACGGTAGTAGACTGGTATTCCGCCAGTGAAGGAAAGAATGACTACTTCTACCGAGACGGCGTTCATTTAAAGCGGGATGGTGCAGAATATTACGCCTCAATTCTTGTCAATGCCATCAGCAAGCTATGATATGGGAATGTTGATTCGCATTCCCGATTAAAGAATTGGATTTTGCTTTTGCTCGACAAGCAACCGTAGAGTTACTTATGCTTGACAGGCAACCACAGGGTTGCATATACTTGATATATGCATTGGGATAAAGACGCTATATTCAAAGCTCTTGGCGACTCGACACGGCGGCTTATGTTAGACGAACTATCCGAGCGCAACGAGCTGACGTTGTATGAACTTACGGCACGTCTCATTATGAAACACGATCTTTCCATTTCGCGACAGGCGATTGCTAAACATCTTTCTGCATTGGAAGATGCAGGGCTCGTAAAATCAGAAAAAAAGGGAAAATATCGAGTGATTGTATTCAACAACGAACCACTTAAAAATTTGCTGAAAGGATGGGTAGAGTAGTTTTAATGTAAAAACTTCTGACGAAACATGGTTTGTTCTGATGGGAGCCGGATTGTTCGCAAAGCACCGATGTCGCAAATATCAAAGGAGGCAAAACAGCATGAAAATCGTCGTTACCAGTATATTCGTGCAAGATCAAGATAAGGCATTGGAGTTTTATTCGGAAAAGCTGGGGTTTGTAAAAAAGGAGGACGTTCCCGTTGGAGAATTTAGGTGGATAACACTTGTTGCTCCCGATGATCAAGACGGTACCGAGCTATTGCTCGAACCGAATGACCATCCTGCCGCCAAAGAGTATCAAGAGAAGATATTTGCCGATGGCATTCCAGCAACCATGTTTGGCGTTGCAGATATAAATCAAGAGTATAAACGATTATTGGAAAACGGCGTGAATTTTACTATGGAGCCGACAAAAATGGGCGAACTCACAATAGCTGTCTTCGACGATACATGCGGCAACCTTATTCAGATTTTACAGAAGTAACTTCACGACGGGTATCTTAGTACTAAACGATTTTATTGGCAAGTTTTAAGTGCGGTGAAGTGTTTTTATCAAACATTAAAAAAATTTATGATAACCCTGTCCTGATTTTAGGATGGGGTTATACAATTTATAAATTTATTTTACATACCCAGAACAAACTTTTTAGAGGAACTCATACGTCTTACTTATGTAAGAGACAAACAAGGATTAATCGGAGGTTTGAAAGATGAAAAAACAGTTTACAAAAAAAATTCCTTATTTAGCGCTGGCGGGTTTTATTTGTGCGGTTGGAATCGGGGCGCCACAAATTTCATCAGCAAAACAGGCAAACGCAGCATCAAAAGTGGTGAATCAACAATCCCAAAAAGCTCAGCCAAAAATAGAAATCGGTCAAAAACTTAGGGTGCCCGAACTTAATCTGAAGGAAAATACGTATGTACTTGATTACAAACCGGCCGATATCAACGGCGATTCCGTTAAAGACCAAGTGATTTTGGTCGGGACAAAAGAAAAAATTGATGGGAAGCTGGATGCGTATGCAAGTAATTTATCCGTCATTGTGCAAGATGGAAAAACCAAAAAATACGTAAAATATGATTGGGTGAACAAAGGTACGGACGGTAAATTGTACGGAGAACTGGGAAGAGAACCGAATTTGATTATCGGTGACTACACAGGTAACAAAGTAAACGATATTATCGTCACTGCCCCTCAAGGAGGAAATGGCGGATTCGTGGACCATCTGATCTTAACTTGGGAAAGAAATACGCTTAAAGATGTTTTGGCAAAAGATGTTGTGGCGGACAACCAAGAACTATACACGAATTCTCAGGCAAACTTCCGTTTAAAACTGCCTGCTTCATGGAAGGGACATTACAAGGCAAGCCAATATGCAGGCGCAAGCACAAATAAAATCATGCCGTCGGCTAAGCATGTAGTGCAGTTCGATTATACGACAAAAGATGGAAAAGATACTGAAATGCTGTTGATGATCTCCGTATTTTCCAAAAATGATTGGAATCGCCTCTCCAGTGAACAAGGCCCGCCTGTAGGAAGCGTAATTACTGAAGCTAACGGAATGGTTTATGTGTATACAACTCCGCAGTCCAATCCGTTTGATCCACAGTCGAATGACGGCAAGCTTTTTGATCAACTCTATGGTGATTTGAACATTAAAAATTCTTTCGAACTGCTAAAATAGGTTTTTGCAGAATCTAGTTATCCGGTTGTTTAATACTTATATATAGAAAAGATATGAATAAGGATCTATATAGATATAAAACGAAAAATGGAGATAATTGGAATGGAATAAAAAACTCGATTTCCTTAAGATAAGGAACATCGAGTTTTTTTCTTTCGGAACTCTTAGTCGTTTTAAATCTTTATAACACCGGGAGAGCCTAACTTTACGAACTAGGAAATGAACTTGAAATATTTACATCTCATACTCATGAAATGAAAACAAACTTTTTTAGATATCATCCACGTCTTATTTGTATAGCAAGGAAATGATATGCGCATATCAAAGGGAGAGTCTTTAAATGAATAAAAAGTTTGAAAAGTTATTCATTCATTTTATTACGGAAAATAAAGAAAATATGTATCGCCTAGCCTTCAGTTATGTAAAAAATGATGAAAATGCACTCGATATTGTTCAGGATACGATTCATAAAGCTCTGACATCATCAGAGACCTTAAAATCCGAAGGTTCGATGAAAAGCTGGTTATACAAGATATTGGTGAATACATCGATCGATTTCCTAAGAAAACATAAGCGGATTCAATTTGTAGATGACAAGACATTGGAATTACACAGCCCAACGGGTGAAGATGTCTACCCTGACATGGATTTGGAGAAAGCTTTGGAGGAATTGCCCCATGCCTTTCGTACGGTGATTGTCCTTAGATATTTTGAAGATTTAAAAATCGACGAAATTGCGGAAGTCATGAATGAAAACCTCAGTACTGTCAAAACACGATTGTATCAAGGGCTCCGCAAACTCCGAATTAAAATGAGCGATGAAATTTTTGAGGAGGTAAAATAGGAATGAACGAACAACTGGAACAGTTAAAAAGCAAATATAAAAGTACACCAATCCCTGATGAATTGGACTTCGTTGTGAAGAGAGCCATTAAACAAAGCAAAAAAAGAAGTGGCGGTTGGGTGAAGAGTCTCGTCGGTGTCGGGGCAGCGGCAATGATATTCGTAACAGGGATTAATGCCAGCCCGACCTTCGCAAAGGCCTTATCAGATGTGCCATATGTTGGTTCACTCGTCAAGGTGCTGACGTTCACGGAATTTAAAGTGGATGAGGAAACTGCGAAAGCCGATATCAAAGTACCTGCCATCACGAATATGGAAAATAAAACGTTAGAAGCCGCTCTAAATAACAAATACCTGGAAGAGAGCAAAAAGCTGTACAGCGATTTTACGACTGAAATGAAGGAATTAAAGAAAAATGGCGGAGGTCATACAGGCGTGGATAGCGGCTATGAAGTCAAAACCGACAATGATCAGATTCTTGCCATAGGCAGATATGTTGTAAATACGGTTGGTTCATCCTCGACAACATTTAAATACGATACGATCGACAAAAAAAATCAAATTTTAATTACCTTGCCAAGCTTATTTAAAGACGACAGCTACATCAAACTGATCAGTGAAAATATTAAAGAGCAAATGAGACAGCAGATGAAGACGGACCCAGACAAGACATATTGGACGACAGATATAGATGGGAAGAGTGAGTTGGACATTGACCCTATCAAAAAAGATCAAAGCTTTTATATAAACAATGAAGGTAAACTTGTCATTTCCTTTGATAAATACGAAGTCGCTCCAGGGTACATGGGCGTAGTTGAATTTATCATACCGACCCATGTGATTGCCGATGCATTAGTAAGTAATGCGTATATAAAATAAAAATTCAGAAATATAAGGATGCAGCCTGGAAGTGCTGCATCCTTTTTGTATTTCCCCAGTTCTGGCAATGGCGTTCGGAATCGGGATCGACAACTAATGTCTCCTAAGCAACAACTATCCTCTACTCAGTCTTCATTGAATTAGCTTATTTGCTTGTTCTCCAAACCGTGACGGATATCCGGTTTGCCAGAAATAGTGCAGCCGGTCTTGCGATTGGCGTGCTATCAGGCGCGAGCGGCATGTCTGAATTGCAGGATGCCGATTTTGTGATCCCCACGGTTGCCGACATCGTTCAGGCAGACGGACGATTCATCTGGCAAAATGACTAGCGGAAAGTGAAAGTACAGTTGGAACGTATGTACGAGCAGGAGTTTGCTATTAAGACGGCAGCCAGACTATATGTCATTGGATTCTTGAAGGAGAGAATAACATGAAGATTGGTTTGGAGACTGAGAGCTATCATCTGCAGTTTATGACAGGTAGAATGGATATTTTTCAATTTATCAAAAAAACGGCAGAGCTGGGCTTGGACGGAGTCATGATCAATATCGTGAAATGGCCGGATTTGCCCGGGTGGGGTACGCTTGCATCGTTTGAACCAGAATATTTAGAAAAGGTGAAGGCGGAAATTCAGAAATACGGATTCTTCGCTGAAATTGACACGAATGGCACGGATCCGGCGCATTTGAAGCAAGTCATTGAGGTTGCCCACCAAATCGTTGCCGATGTTATCCGAACCTATACTTGCCTTGGCACATATGATCCAGAAAGACTGAAGCAAGCTCCCGATAACATCCGGCGAATTATTCCTTTACTGCAAAAATACAGAATAAAACTTGCTGTAGAAAATCATGAGGAAGAGCTGACGAGCGAGGTCATTCGTATCATTGAGGAAGTCGATAGCCCTTGGGTAAGTGCGCATTGCGATATCGGAAACAGCATGATGGCATGGGAAGACCCGGTTGAAGCTGTCAAAAGATTGGCGCCTTATGCATTCACAACCCATTTCAAAGACCATATTATCGTTCATGACGGGGACGATTATCGGGTATGCGGCGTTCCTGTAGGGACTGGCAACATCGACTTGGAGCAAATCTTTCAAATTCTTGTTGAGCAATCGACGTTGACACGTATTAATGTAGAAATGTGCTTTCCTTATGCGACTTCCTTCAAAAGGGACTCAGGAGCCGGCGGCGTGTTCGCTGTTGGCGAAGGTGCGTTCAAAGTCGAATCACCTCCGTACGACTTGTCTGTCATCAAGCCGCTTGATTATTATGATCCGCCGCAGGAGCTTTTGGAGGAGATGATTGAAGATCAGGCAAAGGGTGTCGAGCAATCTGTCAAATATACGCTGGCTCTAAGAGATAAGTTTTGTAGGTAACCTTCGCACAGAGCTACCCGTACATCGTTCAAACGACAAATGTTTTCTCTTGGCAAGGGGAATCATTTGTCGTAATAAAGGTGGCGGATACACGTGGTGATTTCCAAATCATGTGTGCCCGCCACCAACACTAAGAAAGCTATTAAGTGCGTTCCAAGTTTTAAAGTGCAATACTTCAAATCTTCTAAGGAACTTTGTTTGATTGCCATGATAATCGTTACAAGAAGCGAATATTCCAGCGCATACGAGCTCAGTACGTGTAGCAGATAACTGCTCTCATGTACGCTTCGGTAACATATGTTTTTTAAGCGTAACGACTGTTTTCGTGTTCCATAAACCGAATTCCTATGTCTTGTGTTTACCCGCTTTCACGAACTTCAATTGCGCCACGATAATGACGCTGATGATGACGAGCAGGAACCATGAGCTGATTTTACCAAAGCCGACGGGCTGCCATATTTCTTGTTGGTTGGGATATTTCCAGGCGCCGAAAAATGTTGCGATGTTTTCTGCCAACCATATGAAAAAGCCAACGAGCAAGAAGGCAATCGTTAGCGGCATCCGGTAAGTCTTTGTACGAACAGTGTAATGAATCCAAGTTTTCCAAAAAACAATAGCCACGAGCGCCAATAGCCACCAGCGAAAATCAGGGATATAATGGTGAGTGAAAAAGTTTAAGTATATCGCAGCTCCAAGCGCGGAGGCAGGAACCATTCCCGGCCAGCCGGTCATATCCATCTTGAGCCGCCTCCACACTTGGCACATGTAACTCGCCACACTTGCGTACATAAAACCGCTGTATAAAGGAACCCCGAACAATTTGCTATACCCCTGTTCAGGGTATGACCAAGAGCCCATTTGCACTTTATAAAGTTCCAGAGCCAGACCGATGATATGAAACACGCAAATGACCTTGATTTCGTCAAGCGTCTCCAATCCGCTGCGGTACATCAAGTACTGCACGGCAATCAGCACCAGCAATATGAGATCGTACCTGTAGATAAACGGGACGTTAAGCCATTTGGAGATAGCCAACGTTCCGAATATCGCCACTGGGAATATGCAGCTCATCGCCTGCTGGCACCCGAAATGAAGTAATTGCAATAGTGATTCCCCGCAAAGAATTCGGCGCCGCTTGCTTGATCCAATCCTCTTTGGTTGTTCTATTTGCATTCGCGCCTCCCAAGTTAAAGTCCTTAATCATTTGAAAGTCTTTTTAGTCTTACGGGAAAACGACACAATACCGACTGTAAGTCCGATTATTATACCGAGAGCCGCAAGTAAGTATCCTACCGGGAGAAGATAAAAGGGTTCAATAAGAATACCGTCAGAACCGACTTTGGCACCGATAATACTATGGGCAATTAGACAACCGATTCCTACAATTAATAACATTAATGCTGGAAGATATTTTAATTTCATATTGATCACAACCTCCATATAAGTGTTTAGAAAATATTTCTTTACCTTCAATTCTTTGGCTCTACTTTGTTATTCATTTGTTGTTGAATCTTTTGAATACTCCAGTATATCCCCGGGTTGGCAATCCAGCACTTCGCATATTTTATCCAATGTAGTCAGGCGAATCGCTTTCGCTTTTCCGTTTTTCAGTATGGAGATATTCGCCATGGTCAGTCCCACTTTCTCCGAAAGCTCCGTAACGCTCATTTTCCTTTTAGCCAACATGACATCGATATTGATTATGATCGCCATATAAACACCTCAGATCGTCAAATCATTTTCTGATTTGATTTCAAGTGCATTTTTTAATAGTTCCTGTAGAACAGCTGCAAAAACCGCGACTGCCGAAGTTGCGAAGATGACGATCGCTCCCATCATTGCGATTGAAGAATGCAAACCGTTCTGGAACCACAGGAATATTAAACCTATTACATATAGCGTGATGATCGCAATGGCACAGTATCTTATGTGTTTCAAAGACTCTACCGCCAATTCAGAGAAAGCATTTTTGCTTTCGATATAATGTAATAGTTTTAAAGCCTGATATAAAGCCATATAAAACGGTACCGCTGTAATATACACGAAAATAAGCAAAGGATATCTCAAATAGGTGTAATCAGGATTCGTCTCTACTGAATTTCTGGAATACTCCGGCAACCAGAATATACAGGACAGAAGAGCAATAATGCCAAGAGTCACAACAGCCAACTTCAGGAACGCAGTTTTGCTTCGTATCATAGAACACCTCACAATTGAATGTTGGTAACAGATTATCACGGAATTTATCGTAATTCAATAAATATTTATTGTATTTATCGAAAAATATATTGAAAAAGAGCAGATAACCCCCATAAATCCTTATATTCAGGACTCATAGGGGCACATGATAGAGGTTCTGGTTCTCTTCTTGCTGAGGGCCTACTTCTGGGTTACCTGTTCTGCACTGAACCTCATCCTTCAGTACAGGTAACAGCCTATTTTTTATGGACAAAATCTCTGTATTCCGAGGGATTCATTCCCGTCCAGTTCCGGAATACGCGACTGAAATAATGCTGATCCGTATAGCCGATGATTTCCGATATGTCTTTGAAATCCATTTCGGGCTTTTCTTCGATCATTCGCTTCGCTTCCTGAATCCGCAGCGAAATGAGATACTGCAGTGGCGGCATGCCATGATATTTTTTGAACACGCGGATAATATAGGATGCGTTAAATTGGAATGTATGGGCCAAATGATCCACGTTAATGGCTTTGGTAAAATTGAGACGGATGTATTCCTTAAGCTTGATGTAGAGCTCTTCAGACGAATCCGGCTTTTTGGGTGCGGGCAAGCAGCTGGTGAGCAGACTTAACATATTTTGGTTCAAATCATCTGCATGACGGGCAGTTGCCACGATGCGATAAATTCCCGATTCGATTTCGGCCGAATTCGGTTTGGAAACATCCAGGCGATCGAATAGAAGGCGCGCCAGTTCAATAAGTGATCTCTCCAATTCATGCTGCGTATAGTTTTCAAGCGACCATTCTTCGAGAAGGCGAGCAATCTCCGAAGTAAGCGGTTCAAATTTTCCCTGTTTAACAAATTTCTCAATGGAACTAGCGGTAACAGGATCCAAAGGGCTGAAGTGTTCTTGCTTCAGCTTTTTCTCTTCTTGTCGTATGATCGTGGACTGGCAGGGGATAAGGCCCTTATCCAGTGATTTTCTGAGTGTTTGGGCGGTCTCCCATAAATCGTTTAAAGAGACGGAGTCCATGTGCGTACTCAAAGTGACGGAACACGACTGCTGAATAAAGCATCTGATTTCGCTTTGGATTTCATTCGCAATATTTTTAGGGGAATTCATATCTTTTTCTTTCGTTGTCATGATCAAAAATTTAACATTATAGTTTTTATCATCGATGACCCACCATTTGGCGGTGGATTCCAGACGGTCCATCATTTGATCCCATTGGACCATGCTCCATATTTTGTTTGTGTTTTGGGCGTCGATATCATCCATGACGTAACGGCACAAATTGCCGAGACAAATGAGATACAACATGAATCTGTTGCTCTGCAAGGAAAGAGGCGGAGAAATGCTCGGCTGAAGTCCGTTCAAATCTTGCGTAATAATGTTCCTTTCATGAATCCTGTTGCGCTGTTCCAGTTTGAGCCTGATTTCGTCAAGCGTGTCCTGCAGGCTTTCCCGGGTCATCGGCTTAAGAAGATAATCGGATACGCCAAGCCTTAGAGCCTGCTGCGCATAAGCAAAATTGTCATAGCCGCTTAAAATCACGATATGGATATCGGGATAAAGCATTTTGACTTGGCGCGTTAATTCGATCCCATCCATCAAAGGCATTTTTACGTCCGTAAAAAGGACATCGGGCCTATGGCATTTTACAAGCTCCAGTGCGTCCTCTCCGTTCATTGCCGTGGCAACGACCTCGAAGAAGGGCGCCGTTTGTTCTATTTTTTCGACGATATGCTCCAGAATAATCTTTTCGTCTTCTGCGATCAGTATTTTGAAAGAATGGTCTCTATGCATACTAATTCTCCTTCGGCCAAGGTCCGCCAATTCGCACCTTTGCGCCCTTCTCCGTGTTCGATAATTGAAAGACAGCCAAGTCGTTATAAAGCAGTTTTAATCGGTGGAAAATGTTTAGCAGCCCGATGTGGGGATCATCGTCGGCAATGGTCCGATCAGGATGATCGATTTTTGCGTGAATATTTGCGAGTACCTCTTCATCAAAACCGATGCCGTTATCCGAAATGATCAATTCCCACTTGTTATCGTTGATTTTGCCATCAATATGAATGTGCCATGGAGGCCTTTGGTTGAAAGCATGCTTAAAACAGTTTTCCACGATAGGTTGAATGATGAGCCTGGGGACGCGCACATGATTCATGTTCACAGGAATATCGATGCTGCACGTGAATTGATCGGAATGGCGCGATTTCATCAAATCCAGATATTTGCCGGTGTAATCCATTTCCTGGGCTATCGTTACAGGAGCCGATTCTTCAACGGCGATATATCTCATCATGCCGGACAGGTCCGAGCACATTTTGACGATTTCCTGTTGATTGTTGTTATCTGCCTTAATGCTGATGATGGTCAGCGTATTATAAAGAAAATGAGGATTCATCTGAGCCTGAAGGGCGAGCATGCGCGCCTTGATTTCCTGGGATCTCGCTTCGACGGTCTCATGCAATGATTCTTCAAGCCTTTCGCACATTTGGACAAAAGCCGATTTGAGCTCTTCGAGCTCGTTCAAATGCGAGGGAGCATCCATCATTTTCTTCGGATGAAGCGTTTGCAAACTTAAGCCGTTAATCGACTTGCGAATGGCTTTAAGGGGCGTCGTCAGCCCTTTGGACACATAATAGGTCAAAATCATCGTCAAAAGCAGTGCGGCGACACCGACCAAAATAATTTGATTTCGAAATATTTGTACCGGTTGCAGCAAAGCTGCCTCAGATTCAACAAGCAAAACCGTTAGCCCGCTGAAGTCGGAGCGAGAGTAGGCCGCCATTTCAGCAGGTTGTTTTGATGCGTCTTGAAACGTGGGTAGGTAAGCAGGCGCTAGGATCCCGCTTGAATTCGTTAGCTTGCTAATCTCATTCCAAGGAGTCACGACCCGCGGCAACCCTTGCGATAATGGGTAGATCAAATTACCGTTCCTATCATAAACGTATACCTTGGTTGAAAAAGGGGACTTCTCCCCGGGAATGGCAATCGAACGGTTGATGATATTTTCAAAGACACTGTAATCTTGCTGGATTTCAACGATATTGTCCATTGGTTCGCCGAGCACCTCCGTAAACGCCCGGCCGACGGAAAGGATGGTCGTATTCGGATCCCAATCGTCCTTGCGGGGAGGAATGACCGTTCGCCGTCCGTCTTGAACCAAGGTCGCGTGTATCCAGTCTTTGTTCTGAATCGTATCGGGGGACAGTCGGGATACATCGAAGTTTTTTCCAAATTCAATATACTTTCCATTTAGTCCATAGATGTGAATCTGATAGAACTGAAACGGATAGCCGGTAATGGAAAACAAGGTGTTGGAGATATTCCTTCTGTTATACAGCTCTTTTGCCGGGTTGTCCGCATTCTCAAAAAAATAGGTCCGCAAACTGTCCGACGTAATGATCCGCTCCGCAATCGCATCCATGTTTCGAAGCTCCGCATCAAACTTATCGGAAATATTAAGAGAGAGCTGATGAATAGATTCGGAAGCTTTTTGTTCCAATGCCCGGGAAACGTACAGATAAAAAGATGTTACGAAAATAATGATGATAAGCATAATGAGGCAGGCATACACCATAAACAGCTTGGCTTGCACCGTTCTGAAGCTTTTCATTATTCCAATCCTCCAATGGCAGCGCTTTCGCATGTGGTCAAGATTATCCACATCATCAAGTCACTTTCCTTCATTTCCTTCGTTTGATCCATGATGAATAATAGAGTTGCACCGTACAAAAAACACAATAATGAAAAAAGGGAGGTTTGTAAATGCATCAATTGAAACCGCTTAAATCACTAAGCATAGCCCTCATTGCAATCCTTGGCATTTCCGGATTGGCAGGATGCTCTACGGCAAAGGATGAGCAAACCGGAGGAGAAAACAAAGAACAAGCAGTTCAGAAAAAAGATATTACGATTACTTTCGTGGGTTCGCAAAACTGGCTGAACAAAGGTTCCAAAATCGATTCCGAACTGAACGAAGCCTTTACACAAGAAACGGGTATCAAGGTGGATATGCAGGTCATCCCGGATGACCAGTATGCGAATGTTTTAAAGACCAAACTTGCATCGGGGGAAGCACCGGATATTTTCATGGTCAGCGCAGGCGTGGGCGCGCAAAAGTTTCTTCCGGAAAAATATTTCGCCGATTTGTCGAACGAGAAGTGGGTATCCCGTTATGTGCCCTATGCCAAAGCCGGCAGTACGATAAACGGCAAAGTCATGGGCTTCATGACCTGGTCCGTAGACGGGTGGGGGATGCTGTACAACACGAAAATGTTCGAAAAATACCATCTGACGGTCCCTAAAACATACGACGAGTTCACCAAAGCTATGGACACTTTGAAAGCTAACAACATAACCCCAATATATGAAGTGGGGAAGGAAGCTTGGCATTGGGGTGTTTGGTTATCGCAAATGGGGGCTCTCGCCGAAAAAAACAGTCCCGGCTTATACGACAAATTGAACTCGAACAAGATCAAATTCGCCGATGTCAAGGAGTTCGAAACCTTTCTGAGCCAATTCAAAGAGATGTATGACAAAGGATATTTCGGCAAAAACCCGATCTCGAATACATGGGATTCCGGATATGAGGCTATGGGAAAAGAGCAAGCGGCTACCTTCTTGGGATATACATCTTATCAAAACGAGGTTGCCGGCAAATTCCCGGATTCGAATGCGAATGATTGGAAAATGTACCCTATACCTCTCGCCGGAAACAATGTATTCTCTCATTCGGCCGGCGGAAATATGCGCGTTGCTTATAAGGATTCAAAAAACCTGGATAGCGTAAAGGCATTTTTCGATTTTTTGGCCCGGCCTGAAAATTTGAAGAAGTACTATGAAGCTCGCCCTGACATCCAAACGGCGCCATCCTTCACGGATGTGGAACCGAAACCGACGCAAGGCGGCAAATCGCTCGTTGAAAATGCGCCGGGCGGAGATGGCATGGACATGGAATATGGTGTGCTCTATTGGGACAATACGGTTGTCGGCAAATATATTCAGGATATGATGCTTGGAAGTTTGACGCCAAAGCAGGTCCTGGAGTCGATCGATAAGGACAGAGAAAAATTGTTTAATGCGACAGGAAAATAATCGATAATCTCTAAAGACAAAAGTGGTCGATGCTCGGCCATAACAACCGGGCATCGACCACTTGTACGGTTGGAAGGTAATTGTATCGGAGGGATCCAGCGTGTATGCTTCAAAACTCTATTCATGGAAGTTTGTTTTACCTGCCTTTGTATTGTTTTTTGTGTTATTTCTTGTCCCGAATCTGATGGGATTCTACTATTCGCTCACGAATTGGAATGCCATGAGCGATCAGGTGAAATGGATCGGGCTCGACAATTTTAAAGAAGTGTTCACGGATAAGTCCAATTTTACGACGATATACAACACGTTGATGTTTGCCCTTGTGACATCGATCTTTAAAGCGGTTATCGGCTTAGGGTTGGCGCTTATGCTGAATGAGGGCGTCAAATCGAAAAACTATTTAAGAACCATTTTTTTTATGCCTGTCATCATATCCAATTTGATCGTGGGGCTTATTTTCCAGCAAATTTATAACCCCGACACGGGTATCCTTAATGGATTTTTGCATGCCGTCGGTTTGGGTTTCCTTAGCCAATCATGGATCGCCGATCCGCAACTTGCGATCTGGTCCGGCATGGGCGTTGAAATCTGGAAAGCATCCGGCTTTAATATGGTCATTTTTCTGGCAGGTTTGCAGATGGTACCTAAGGACATGCATGAAGCGGCAGCGATCGACGGGGCAAATTATTGGAATAAATTGTTCAAGATCACGATTCCTTTCCTTCTTCCTTCCATAACCATCAATATGCTGCTGAATGTGATCTCCGGATTGAAAGTATTCGATGTCATTTTTGCATTAACCAACGGCGGTCCGGGCAGGGCGTCAGAGGTTGTCAACTTAACGATATTCAACCAATTCGGGCTTGGAACCTACGGATATGGCACGGCACTGAGCGTTGTACTCTTTTTGTTCTTGATCTTCATTTCGATTGGTATGGTGAGGATATTCACGAGTTCCGAGGTGAAAGAGGGATGACAAGAAAACAGGCGATGAGCAACGCCATCAAAGAACTCTGCATGTGGATTTTAAGCCTGGTCATCTTAATTCCAGTTGCGATGCTGCTGTTGAATTCCGTTAAAAACGTGACCGAATCGGCCGCGATGAGTTTAAAACTGCCGACCTCGTTTCACTTTGAGAACTTTGCAACCGTGTTCAAGGATGGAAATATACTGCGTTCGTTCTGGAACAGCCTGCTCATATCGACATTGACCTCCTTGATTACCATCGTCACCTCGTCGATGGCGGCTTTCGTCATGACCAGAAACCGTACGAGAATCAACCGCTATTTATATTATTTGTTTCTGATCGGTCTTATTGTTCCGATGAACTATATCACGACGATGAAAGTGCTGCAAATCCTTCATATCATCAATACGTTCACCGGGATTATCCTGCTGTATTCGGCAACGTTTATTCCCTTTACGGTCTTCCTCTTTTACGGTTTTGTCAGCGGAATCCCGAAAGAACTGGATGAATCGGCGGTCATGGACGGCAGCGGGGGAGGAGGGCTGTTTTTTAGAATCATCTTCCCGCTGATGAAACCTGTTACGGTTACGGCGCTGATCATCAACTTTCTTAACTGCTGGAACGACTTCGTGCTTCCCCTCTATTTTTTGAATTCATCGGCCAAATGGGGAATGATCATGACCATGTATAATTACTTCAGCCAATACATCAGCTCATGGAATCTGGTATCGGCCGCCATGTTGATCAACCTGGTGCCGATTCTGGCAGTTTATGTGCTAGGACAGAAATATATCATTTCGGGAATGACGGCAGGAGCCGTAAAAGGCTGATAAGCCCGAACACGTGCATTACAGGTGATACCAGCAATCCGTTTTTCGTTGTGGACTTCGGCGAAACTGCGGAAGAATCCGGTTACGGCGGGCTTTCATCCAAGGTTTTGGCTTTAGGCAGGGCTAGTAGGGGCCCTGTCTATTTGCATGGTTGCCTAAGGCCGACTGTCAGTATTATCCACCTTCGAAGGTCAATTTTGTGCATTTAATTGGAAAAAAGCTTCCCTTACAATCACTATTGTAAGCGCTTTAAAACTTGTCTAAATGCTGCATTATCCGCGATTAAACCCAAGTCGAAGGGAGGGTATGCGAAGTTTCGTTTGGAGCGGATTTCCGATTTCAGACGATTGGAGGGGAGCCAAGGAATAGCAGGAATGGTTGATGTGATTAGCGGTTTAACCTAAAAAGGAGCTGAGGATCTTGCGTCGGATTTCATTATTATTGTTAATCATGACGATTATCGTTGGAAGCTATAATTTTAATGCGGCAGTGTCTGAAGCATCAGGAGGACAGTATGTGTATGAAGCTGAAGACATGACCTTAACAAACTTCACGACTGATACCTGGACTTACATGAATTATGTCAATCATCAACCCATCGAAAAGATGACATTTATTCAAGGTGCTCTGGGCAAAACAAGTACCGCAAGTTTCGTATTTAACGGAACGCCCGGTACTTATGATATCCTTACCCGATACATCGGCCAGGTTCAGAATGGAGTCAGCTATTCCATCACCGTCAACGGCATCACTGCCGATCAATGGGGCTCTTCGCAAAGAAACGGCACGGATTATACGGATCCAAGAGACATTGATAATCATACGACCAGTAAGTTGACGCTAAAGCCAGGAGACGTCATGAAGCTAACGGCCGTCTCTACTAAAGAAATCGCGCGTGTTGACCGCTTGACCGTTCAAACTTACCAAGGACCTCCTGCAAGTACTCTGACAATCGACTCCCCGAATGCAGTGCTGAACGATGGTTTTAACTGGGCCAAAAACAGAGCCCTTGGACTCACGTTCTACCCAGGCAACCCGATGCTCGGTCACGAGTCGGAGTGGTGGCGCCTTTCCGATTCCACGCATGCCTCGATCGTTCCCGGATATTGGGGTGCCTATTTGAACCGCGAAAGCTTCTACAACCGGGATATATCCCATCAGTCCGACGGGGGACATCTATTAGGCCTGGATGATGAAACCTTTAACATGATGAAAACTTTCGCCGCATCGTCCACCCGCCCTGGACAGGATGGTTGGCCGTTGTGGGCACATAGCTCGTATGGACTTATGTACTATATGGACGGTACAGGTTTTAGGGAATTGCCTTCACCTTTTGACGTCATGCACAAGTCATATCAGCAATATCTTTGGACGGGAGATTCCCGATGGATAAACGATCCAATCTTGTCAGCGTATTACGATTCAACTGTAGGTCCATTCCTTTCCGATCATGGCGTCGTTTGGAATGATGCCGATCCGTCGCAAGAACAGCCCGTAGTCAAAATGAAACCAGGGGAATATACGCCTACGTATTACGAATTCATTACGGACAATTTTGTGTCTGCCGGCGATTCGCTTGCACTCGAATACCAATCCTTATTGGCTTATTCTGAAATATTGAAGGCCAAGGGCGATTCGGGAGGCAGCACACTTTGGAAAAACAGGGCGCAGCGTTTAAAAGACTATTATGAGGCGCATTGGTATGATCCATCCACCGGACATTATATCCGCGGTTTCGATGCGAAGGGAGGCTTTAAAAGCGACTGGGGGCATGAGGCCAGCATGTTCGTTCCATTGAAAGGTCTGGGCGATTTCGGACCGAGAACCACTGCCTTTTTGGATTACATCAGCGCAAAAGATGGCGACCTGAATGTCGAAGCCACGACCTATTTGCCCGAAATGTATTACAACTATAACCGGTCTTCGGAAGGCTGGTACTGGCTAAGCAAAATCATGAAAGAAAAGGATACTTATCCTGAGGTTTCCTTTACCGCGTTAAGCAATACGATTATCGGCATGATGGGCGTACAGCCGGATGCCCCTGCAAACAAAGTGTCCACCATATCGCGTCTGACCGATGATGTGCCGTGGGTGGAGATCAATCATATCAAGGTCGGGTCAAATGACTTGAAATTAAAACATAACGGGCTAACAAACTCTACGCTAACCAATAATTCAGGAGGCACGATGACGTGGGAAGCCCAGTTTTATGGGACATATTCGTTGCTGAACGTAAACGGGAAAACGGTCGTTCCGAAAACAAAAACGTTGTACGGCCAGCCCATTTCTTATGTCGATGTACAGGTAAACAGCGGAGAAACATGCAATGCGGGTCCCGAAACCGTTGATAATACCGCTCCGACAGCCCCAACCAACTTAACGGCAAGCGATTTAACCGCAACATCCGTCAAGCTAAGTTGGACGGCATCCGAAGATAACGTCGGAGTCATCGGTTATAATGTCTATAATGGGTCAACGCTCATTGGAAGCTCAACTTCTACTAGTTACACCGTTACAGGTCTGGTTGCAGGTGGAGAGACCTATACTTTCACCGTTAAAGCCAAGGATGTGGCAGGCAACGAGTCCGTCGCCAGCAATGCGGTGAATGTAACGACGCCGATCACGCCGGAAATATATGTGAGCGACCTGAAATGGGTATCCGCGAATGCGGGTTGGGGAACGGTGCAAAAGGACAAAAGCGTGGGCGAGAATACGATCAGCCTTAAGGGAAAAACCTATGCCAAAGGCATTGGAACGCATGCGGCAAGCACCATAGTCTATAATCTCAACGGGCGTTATGCGAGATTCCAATCGGATGTCGGGGTGGACGATGAGGTTGGTACGAATTCAACCGTCGTGTTTCAGGTATGGGCGGACGGCAGCAAAATATTCGACAGCGGCATCATGAACAATGCCAGCGTTCCCCAATCCATAGACGTCAGCGTAGCCGGTGTGAACGAATTGATGTTGACCGTAACCGATGCAGGCGACGGCATCAACAGCGACCATGCGGATTGGGCCGATGCCAGGCTTTTACGGAGCAGCGCCGATACACAAGCTCCGACGGCACCAGCCAATCTGGCTGCGAGCAATGTAACCGAAAACAGCGTGGACTTAAATTGGTCGGCATCTGACGACAATGTAGGGATAACGGATTATCTGATATACAATGGAACGACTTTAGCAGGCACTTCCGAAACGACAAGCTTTCATGTTGAAGGGCTGGCCCCAGCTACACCCTATAGCTT
This sequence comes from Paenibacillus sp. USDA918EY, assembly GCF_009870825.1. GTDB lineage: Bacteria > Bacillota > Bacilli > Paenibacillales > Paenibacillaceae > Paenibacillus_AQ > Paenibacillus_AQ albilobatus. Next base: position 470,865 of record NZ_WTWY01000001.1, read on the forward strand.
CACCGTCAAAGCAAAGGATGCAGCCGGTAACGTATCATTGCCAAGCAATGTGGTAAATGTCACTACCCGCGACCCGCAGCAGCAGACACCCGTTTATGTGAGCGACCTTGCCTGGAAGTCAGCGACAACAGGCTGGGAAACGGTACAAAAGGATAAAAGCGTGGGCGGGAATACGATTAGCCTAAAGGGAAAAACATATACCAAAGGAATCGGAACGCATGCTTTAAGCAATATAACGTACAATCTGAACGGGAAATATACGAGATTCCGGTCGGATGTCGGGGTGGACGATGAAGTTGGAGCGAATTCAAGCATCGTGTTTCAGGTATGGGCAGACGGCAGCAAAATATTCGACAGCGGCATCATGAATAATGCCAGCGGCCCTCAAGCGATAGACGTAAGCGTAAACGGTGTGAACGAACTGGTGCTGACGGTAACCGACGCAGGCGACGGCATCAACAGCGACCATGCGGATTGGGCCGATGCCAGGCTGCAATAAGGAAGCAAAAGACGGGTTTGATATTTCAAAAGACATGGTGTTCCACTTATAGGTAAACAAGCAAAAAAAACCAACAACTCCGAGTTGTTGGTTTTTTTGTTTGAATGAACGAGAAAGGCCGTAAGCAGAACCCGTTGTACCTGATAAAAGTCTATTGCAATAAATATTGATGTGATAATATTTAGTAAAATATAATAATTAATTTAGTAAATAATTTGGAGTGGAGCTGTTGGAATTTATAAGCGTAAACTGAACTTACTAGAAAGGTTGTCGCTATGTTCGATCATCATTCGAAAACAATGCTAGTTTAGGCAACGATATTTTATTTTATTAATCCATAATTCCTATTGATTATGCGAAATGGTGATGGTAAAATAACCTAAGTAAATTTACTAAAAATATTGAATTTATTATCTTGTGTTTAGTAAATTTATTGAAGTGTAATACATTCGTAAGATGGGGTGATGTCCGCACAGTACATATGAATTGCGTTGCAGTATTTACTCTAACAATAGTTTTGTAAGCGGATTCAAATTGAGGGGGGTCAACCTGTGAAGAAATCCTTGATGCTGTTATTTACCGTTATTTTTTCATTGTCAGCGCTTGCCGGATGCGGCGGATCAAAGCCGGAACAGGAAGCCGATGGAAACAAGCAGACCGACACGGGCCAGAAGACTGAAAAAAAAGTCAATGAGTTCGGTTGGGAGGTTCCCGAAAAAACGATCGAGATCAATTTCTATTCCGGACAGGATAATCCGGATAAAGTCAACAAATACCAGGCGGGGCTTCAGAAGTACATTCTCGAGAAGTTCAACGTAAAACTGAACAATATCGTATACGATGTGGATCAAAAAGAAAAATTGAACCTCATGCTTGCAAGCGGCGATTACCCCGAGGTGATTACGGGTTTGAGCGAGTCTCAGGCGCAGCAGTGGGTCAACCAAGGCAAGGCAGTGGAAATCGGACAATATATGGACCAGTACGGCGGCAACATCAAGTCTCAGCTGGAGCCATGGTTCAAATCGTATTTTAGTCAAGACGGCAAGCTTTACATGCTGCCTAAGTTTTGGGGAATGCTGCCGATCCCGGATTTTTCGGCACATATTCGGAATGATTGGTATACGGCCATGGGATCGCCGAAATTTGAAACGCCCGAGCAATATTATGACATTTTGAAGCAAATGCAGGCTGCGCATCCGAAGAACGCAAAAGGCGAAAAAACGTATGCGCTTTCAGGAATAGCGCCCGTTACAACGAATATGGTACCGACGCTTGCCGGTATGTGGGGACTTCAGAACGGTTATAAAGTCAGTCCGGAAGGAGATATGACTCATTGGGTAAATACGCAGGAAGGCCTCGAGCTTACGAAATTCATGAATCAAATTTACCGTGACGGATTGCTTGATCCAGATACGTTCGTTAACAAATTCGATGAATGGAAGGCGAAATTCTCTTCTGAACGTATCATGGGACACATCGGATGGTGGTGGCAGTCGTGGAACGCGGGGCATGAAGTATGGCAGAAAACGAATAAGGATTGGAAAGAAGACCAGCGATACGTGCAGGTGGCCTTGAAAGCTGATGGTGTAGAAAAAGCTTTCTTGTCCCCGAAAAATGCACGCGGCGGCACGTTCACGATTATTACGGACAAGGCGAAACATCCGGAGGATATCGTCAAATGGATGAACTTTTCGATTACGGATATGGGGACTCGCCTGATTGGTTGGGGTGCCCCGAATCAGCCTGATTCGGTCTGGAAGTTCGAAAATGGCAAATGGAGTTGGGTAGAGGAAGCCAAGCAAGCGATTATAAATGCAACATGGAATTACGAGAAAACCGATATGCTGGGTCAGGTGTATTTGATGTTGGTTGAAGGCCAAGGGACCATGAAGGACGACGGCAAGAGTACCCTCTGGTTCGACCAGAACTTCAATAATGAAGCCAAGTGGAAGAAAATCATGAACGATAACTTGAAGGATACGATCTACGATAACTCGATGGGCTCGATTACGATCCCGGCGAATGATCCGCTTCTCATCACGAAGCAGCAAATCGACGACCAGTTAGAAACGCTGTGGGCAAAAGCCGTCATGAGCAAAACGGAGGATGAGATGACGAAAAACTTTAATGATATGAAGGAAAAACTGAATAGCGCTGGACTGCATGACATCGAGAAATACAGATCCGACGTGTATAAAGATCGCATGAAGAACTGGAAATAACGCAAATGAGCCGGGGGGAAGGAAGCCTTCCTCCCGTTTCGGAAAATTTTTGACTTTAGAAAGAGGGTGGCCAGGATGAACGCCGGAGTCGTACATACACCAACACAACGAAAATCGCGATTCGATCTGATCAAGCGGACCATATATAAGGAGCGCCAGTTGTGGTTGATTAGCATCCCCATGATCGCATGGGTGGTTATCTTTTGTTATTTGCCGATGTATGGAATCATCATCGCTTTTATGAACTACTTTCCCGGCAAGCCGATACTCGGCAGTGAATGGGTCGGATTTTTGCATTTTAAAACATTTTTCCACTCCCCGGATTTTTGGCATGTGCTGCGCAATACGCTGGCAATCAGCGGGCTCGGCATCGTATTCGGCTTTACGGCGCCCATCGTATTGGCCCTGCTGCTCAATGAACTGCGGGGAAGAATCTTCAAGCGCTTTGTTCAGACCGTATCGTATTTGCCGCACTTTATTTCGTGGGTTGTCGTAGCCAGCATTTTATTTGCCACGCTGGGCAACGAAGGATTCATGAATGACATGCTGATGCGTCTCGGTTTGATCGACAAGCCGATCGCCTTCCTTGGCGAAGGTAAATACTTTTGGGGCGTGCTGACCACAACGAATATATGGAAGGATGTCGGCTGGTCCACGATTATATATTTATCCGCGATCGCCGGTGTGGATTCCGAACTGTTTGATGCGGGTAAAGTGGACGGTCTAGGCAGGTTCGGTATGGTGTGGCATATCATATTGCCAAGCATTCGTCCGACCATCGTATTGTTGTTTATTCTTGGGATCGGCGGCATTTTGAATGCGGGTTTCGAGCAGCAGTTGCTGATCGGCAACTCGCAAACGAGAGAATACCACGAAGTTATCGATACGTATGCCTATAAGTACGGAATTCAGTTAGGCAATTATTCGTACGGCGCAGCAATGTCATTATTGAAAGGCGTCATTTCGCTTGTGCTTGTGCTCGCTGCGAACCGGATCAGTAAAAAAGCGCTGGATACTTCGATTTTATAGGGAGGCGGACAACCGTGAATTCGACAGCAGTAAAGCCCGGCATCGGCAGTCGTATTTTCGATGCGTTTAACATTGTATTTATGATTGTGTTTATGTTTCTGATGTTGTATCCGTTTGTAAATTTGCTTGCGATCTCCCTGAATGACGGAGTGGATGCCGCTCGAGGCGGTATCTACTTTATTCCCCGGGTTTTTTCGCTGGATTCCTATATGTTTTTGCTGAATAACGAAAAGCTGTTTTCAGGCTTATGGGTTTCCGTCTTACGTGTGGTTGTCGGAACCGTCACCTGTGTATTCATGACCGGACTTCTAGCTTATGTCGTAACGATCCGCAACTTTTCCGGAAGAAAATTTATGCGTATGTTGTTTCTGATCACGATGTATTTCGGCGGCGGCTTGATTCCTACCTATTTGCTGATGGTCAAGCTCGGACTGACCAATACATTTAACGTATATTGGATACCAGGGCTTCTCAATGCGTATTACATGCTCCTAATGGCATCATACATGCAAGGCTTGCCAGAGTCGCTGTTCGAGTCCGCACGTATCGACGGCGCTTCCGAACTGCGCATTTATGCCAGTGTCGTGATCCCCATTTCCATGCCTGTATTCGCGGCTATTGCCGTGTTCAGCTCGGTAGGCCACTGGAATTCATGGTTTGACGTTATTTTGTACAATTCGAACGGAAAATGGGATACTCTGCAAACGTATCTTCGCAAACTTCTGCTTGAGGTTGAGGCGCTGCAGCAGATTCAGGACGCGCAGGCCGCTTATTCGAAATATCGCAATATATCCAGCAATACGCTGCGCGCTGCCGTAACCATGGTCGTTACGCTGCCGATCGTATGCGTATATCCATTCATGCAAAAATATTTTGTCGGCGGTATCACGCTGGGTGCCGTGAAAGGCTAGGAAACATGGAATAAGCAAGACGACGAGCAAAAATGGAGGGGACTACTGTGAATTTAATAAAGATAGAACAAGGCGGGTTAAATACCGGAACATATCAATTTTCGGTTCTTGGCGAGGATCATCCGTTTCGCATTATATTGTCATCTCAAAAAGGAAGTGAAGGTATCGAACTGCTGCATATTCGGATGGAAGCGGATGCTCCGGTGCAGCCGTCGCCCGTTGAAATTGTATGGCATATTCCTGCCGTTGACATTCATGGTTATTGGCATCCTGCCGCATACCGGAATCGGCGCCTGCATGTGGATTGGGAGCGGGAGCTGATCTCAAAAGCAACCTATTCCGCTCCCGTGGGCTGTCTGTTCAATACGATGGGCCGGAATCGGTTGACTTTCGCCTATTCCGATGCATTAAACGCGGTTGGAATGTTAGCAGGCGTCCATGAGGAAACGTCGGTCTTCAAGTGTTCGGTGAAGCTGTTCACGGAGCCGATGGCTCCGATCCGGACGTATGAAGCCGTTCTTCGCCTGGATGCGAGAGATATGCCTTATTATGAGAGTCTCAATGAAGTGCAGCGCTGGTGGGCATCCCTGCCTGGATTTGAACCGGCTCCTGTTCCGGAAGCGGCAAAGCTGCCCGTATACTCCACTTGGTACAGTTTTCATCAAAATCTGAACCCCGAGGACATCGAAAGGCAGTGCCGTCTTGCGCAAGATCTCGGATGCGGGATGGTCATTGTCGACGACGGATGGCAAACCGCCGATAACGCCAGAGGGTATTCGTATTGCGGGGATTGGCTAGTATGCGAAGAGAAAATTGCCGATATGCGAGCCCATGTCGAACGCGTGCATGCGATCGGCTTGAAATATATGTTATGGTACTCCGTACCGTTTGTTGGAATGAAAAGCGATGCCTGGCATCGATTCGAACATAAACTGTTGACCGTATTTGAAAATCTTGGTGCGGGCGTGCTTGATCCAAGATACCCCGAAGTTCGCGAATATACGATCGGGCTTTACGAACAGGCCGTTCGCGATTGGGATCTGGATGGATTCAAGCTGGATTTCGTGGACAGCTTTTATGCGACGGAAGAGACCAAAGACAAAAGGGATCCCGAGATGGACTTTACTTCCGTACCGGAAGCCGTTGACCGGTTGATGAGCGACGTAATTACAAGACTAAAGGCAATCAAACCGGACATCCTGATTGAATTCAGGCAGAACTATATCGGACCACTGATGAAAAAATACGGCAATATGCTTCGGGCCACCGATTGCCCCAACGATGCGGTCGAGAACCGGATTCGGACGATTGATGTCAGACTTCTCAGCGGCGAAACCGCAGTCCATTCAGATATGATCATGTGGAATCCCGATGAGCCTTTGGAAAGCGCCGCGCTGCAACTGATCAACGTATTGTTTTCCGTACCGCAAATTTCCGTAAAGCTGGACCAAATCCCGACAGAGCATTTGGAAGTGGTATCCTTCTGGCTGTCTTTCTGGCGCGAGCATCGCGATGCCTTGATCGAAGGCGATTTTAAACCGGGCAAACCGGATGCGCTGTATGCTACCGTCTGTGCGGAAACGGCGGAGAAACGGATTATATGCGCATATGATGATATGGTTATCCGCGTGGGCGATCCAATCCCTGAAAGGCTTATTGTCGTGAACGGCACGTTTCATGCGCGGCTGGTTCTGGAGATCGCCGAAGATATGGGAGCGGCCCAAGTAGAAGTTCGCAACGTCCGTGGCGACGTGGTCGAATCCTACGAGATGAACTTCAGCGCAGGCATTCACAGTCTTCAGATTCCGGGTGCCGGTCTTGCCTTGATCAAAAGAGAGGTGAAATGAATGAATACGCTGCCTATCGGTAATATCACTTTCGATTCCTCCAGTTCCAAGTTAAATGAAACCTTTGAATGGGCCAAAAAGCAAGCCCTGTTTTATGCTCATGCCGATGATCCGGTCGGTCCATGGTATGAGGCCGCTTTGCCCGGGCGGGACGCATTTTGTATGCGCGACATAGCCCATCAAAGCACCGGAGCCCATTTACTGGGTTTGTGGGAACATAACAAGAACATGCTGTACCAATTCGCCAGGCATATTAGCGCAGACAGAGATTGGTGCACCTATTGGGAAATTACGAAAGACGGAGTGCCTGCACCTGTGGATTATGAAAATGACGCTGACTTTTGGTATAATTTGCCTGCGAATTTCGATTTGATCGATTGTTGTTTACGGCAATATCAGTGGACTGGAGATAAGGACTATATTGAAAAAAACGAAATGCTCCACTTTTATGACCGTTCGGTAACCGACTACGTTAGACGTTGGGATAAAGATGGCGACGGGCTGCCTGAACATTATACTAACTACGGCCGCAGAGGCATTGCTTCTTACGTGGAAGACGGCCTTCATCCGCTTGTGGGCGGCGATCTCGTGGCCTCGCTTTATGCCGGATACCGCGCGTATTCTCAAATCCAGGCGCTTCGCGGTCATCATGATCTTTCACATAAATATGCCGAAATGGCTGCACGTATCGGCGAAATTTATAATCAAGATTGGTGGAATGAGGAAGCAGGACGCTTTAACGGAGCAATTATGCAGGATGGTTCGCCTTTTACGGCCTATTACGCTTCAGCCCATTATTTGCCTTTATATTTCGGTTTGGTGGAGCACGGCGTTCGGATGAATTCCGCGCTGCTGGATGTAGTCAAGCATGGAGGAAATAACGTTGAGGAACGATCGTATTTATCGGAGATCTATTACAACTATGGACTGCATGAAATCGCATATTCCATGCTGCTTGATCTCTCTTCACCGCATACGTCGAGACGGTCATATCCTGAAGTATCCTACAGCGTCATCTCTTCTATAATCACCGGAATGATGGGCATGGTTCCGAATGCAGCTGATCGGGTATTGGTGACTTTGCCGCGTATAAATCCCGTAGAATGGGCGACGGCGATGAATGTTCCTTTATGGGAAAATGAAATTCACCTGACGCATAGAAACAACCAGGAAAGCATCTTAGTAAACGCATCCGGTCAGGAATTCGTATGGGAAGCCCGTTTTCCAGGGGAATGGGATGTAATATCCGTGGACGGCACGGAATGTCAAGCGGAAGTTCACCAAGTTTGCGGCTCTGAAACCGTAAGTTCAATACGTCTCTGCGTGGAACCGGGCCGGAAAATAGTCGTAGGGGTAGTGAAGTAACCCAAGGAAAGTGTGTGATTCATATCGCAACCATAAAAGAAATTGCCAAAATAGCAAAGGTATCGAGTTCTACTGTTTCACGGGTGTTAAACAAGGATTATTCCTTCAACGTATCCGAGGAAACGAGGAGGAACATCCTCGAGGTTGCCACGTCATTAAACTATCGCCAAAGATCAAGGAAAAAACAAAACGAACTTGACGTAAAAAAGAACTGGAAAATCGGATTGTTATTCTGGTGCTCCGAGCAGTTTGAATTTTCCGATCCTTTCTACATGTCCATCCGGCAAGGGATCGAAAAGGAATGCACCAAACAAGGCGTGACGATCCATCGAATATACCGTTGGGTTGATGATAGCAGCCCTGAAATCGAATTTTCGGATATAGACGGGTTGATCGTTGTCGGAAAAGTCGAGATCAGCCTGGAGCCGAAACGCCTTCGCTTAAATTTTCCGATCGTATTCGTAGATTACAAGTTCTCCGAAGAGCATGATTCCGTTCGGTTTGATGTTTCCGAGGCAGCTCGTAAGGCAATGGAGCATCTGCTGAAGTTAGGGTACACGGAGATCGGGTATATTGGGGGAACAAGTTACATCAGAACACCGGACGGGATTGAGTTTTACCAAGACGAACGGCAGAAGACATATGAAATCATGTTGAAAGAACGCGGGCTGTTCAAGGAACAGAGCATGTTCATAGGCAGTTGGGGAGCAGAAGAAGGGTACAGGTTAATGAAGGAAGCCATAGAAAAAAGCAATCTTCCAAGGGCTTTTTTTGTGGCCAGTGATCTCATGGCAATCGGCGCTTTGCGGGCACTGCATGAATCGGACATTAAAATTCCGGATCAAGTAGGGTTAACCAGCATTGACGGAATTGATGTATCCAAATACGTCAATCCACCACTTACAACGGTCAGAGTTTACACGGAAGAGATGGGATGCTCGGCCGTGAAGCTGATCATTGACCGCCTGACCGGCAGGGACTACGCAATACACGTGAATGTAGCAACAGAGTTGATGATTCGGGAAAGCTGCGGGAATCTAAATTTTGTGAATGGATTGGAGCGCTGCTAATCTGCAAGTTTAAAACCTGTTGATCTAGTAGATACTAGATTATACAGGTTTTTTAGATTTGAAGCTAACATTTTTCAACGGAGTGGATGCATCCTATGATCGCAGAGAAACTACAGCTAAATGGCCATCGTTTCTTAGAAAGCATATCATATAGACGTTTTCCTTATATGAAAATTTAGGAAATTCGCGTTCGCAACTTGGAAATCAAAAGGGTATAATTGAATATATATGTAGGAATTCTTGCCCTGGAATGATAATTTCGGGGGACAGCTTGAGTTTAGTGAAGAAAGCGTGTGATTTAGATAGCTACCATTAAAGATATTGCGGAATTAGCGCAGGTATCAAGCGCAACCGTTTCCAGAGTGCTCAATAACGACCTTTCTTTTCATGTGCCGGAAGAGACCAAAAATAAAGTTATTGAGGTTGCCAAGAAACTGAATTACCGTAAAACAGAGCGCAAGCGTAAGTCTAAAGAGCAGTCCGATATTAAACTGGGCCTTCTTATTTGGTGTTCGGAGCAGTTGGAGTATTCCGATCCATATTATTTGTCTATCCGCCTTGGCGTGGAGCGGGAATGTCTAAGACGCGGAATAGAAATTCACAAAGTTTTTCGCTGGGTCGAAGGTTCAAGTCAGGATATGGATTTATCGGATTTGAACGGCGTTATCGCGATTGGAAAAGTAAACACTTCGTTTATAACGAGTTCCAAGGACCCGAATCTGCATGTGGTTTCCGTGGATTATATTAGCTCCGATCAATGCGACGCTGTCGTTTTTGATTTGGAAAAGGCGGCCAAACAGGCGATGGAGCATCTTTTTGAACTGGGTCATGAAAAAATTGGCTATATCGGGGGTACAAGCTACGTATTCTCTAAAGACAATAGGCAGTATTATACCGATGAACGGCAACGAACGTATCTTCTTCTGATGAAGGAGAGAGGTTTGTTTAGGGAAAGGGATCTCCATACAGGGGGATGGGGGACGGACGCGGGATATCAGCTAATGAAACATGCCATCGAACAAGGCGATCTTCCTTCGGCTTTTCTGATTGCCAGCGACCCGATGGCGATCGGTGCGCTTCGGGCTTTGGATGAGTTCGGTTTAAAGGTCCCTGAGGATATCGCGATCGTGAGTATCGACGACATAGATATAGCGCAATATGTCAATCCTCCTTTAACGACAGTGAAAGTCCTGTCTGAAGAGATGGGGACGACTGCGGTAAGGCTCTTGGCAGACAGGATTGAAAACGGCAGGGAAGTAGCGCTTCATGTAACCATCCCAACAAAGCTTGTGATTCGCAAAAGTTGCGGAGCTAATTCGTGATTGTCGGAATGGGCGTACTCCCTGTCTTGTAATACTCCGTTCATGTTCCGTCCACATTGATGCTCTAACATCATCGAAAAGGGATTATCGAGCCCTGGCTGCGGATTTGGAAGGTTTGAAGTTCGCCACAGCGGTTTGTGAAGGAACGCAGCCATAACCCTTTGGATTTTGTCTTTACATGTCCTGAATTTTATGTTGATTTGAAAGGGGCAATTTATATGGCTGAAGTATTGCCGCCTAAAACATGTTCCATTGATCGTCTAATCACACGAAAAGAAGATGTCGCAAAGTTGTTGAGCGGAGCGAAAACAGCTACTCGTAGAAACGGTCGGTACGCCGATCTTGGGGAAATTATGGACTTTGGCGAAAAAAACTAGAAGTGTATAGCGTGTATCAGCAGAGGTTAGGGGAAATGTCGGATGACGACGCAAGAAAAGAGGCATTCCCCGACTTGGAATCGTACAAAAAGTATATTCTATCCCTGCATCAAGGTATGCCATGGTTGCCACAAGCCAAAGTGTGGGTACATGAATTCCGCGAAGTAGAAGGGAACTGAATAAAGTAAGCGTTATGGCTGTAGCGATTCATACAGGACTTCCCGAACATGATGTCGATGTCGGCTAATTGATCGTCGAAAGCAAGTATAAAACACGAAAGCTTGGGGGAACCCAAGCTTTTATTCATATTCGGCTATTAACGGGTCGCATGGAACTTACAAGCCAACCGGGCCGCGGTGATCAACCAAACGCAGTAAGCGAAATTGGTTCTCGATTGTCTTTAGAGCTTATATATTATTCACTTCAAAATATCTTCCTTTTTCCATTAGCTTTATAAAGTAACAGGATAAAATTGATCGCTTTCGGAAGACGCTTTGGCTTGCAGACACACAAGAGCACTGCGGATGCCGTCCTTCAGCGGGGCTACAGATTCGGCAGTCTTGCCTTGCATCAGTTGCACAAAATTGCGCATGAGTACAATATCACCGCCGCCATGACGCGAACTTTGATCATCTAGACGCACGGTGGTTACTTTGTCACTCATATGGTCAAATACTTTGATTTCATTCGTGTAAAAATCGAATTCCACGGTACCTTTGTAGCCGTACAGCCTTGCACCGCGGCGCCCAGCCTTTTTGCGGGCAAAGAAGTTCTGCGAATACGTGACGTGCATGCCGCTTTCGTATTTCACAATCATGCTGCCGGAGTCTTCGTTTCCGGTGTCTACTGCAAAACCGCAATAATCGCTGCGTGGAGTGTCATTGCGTAGATGAATGATATTGTAAGTGCTGTCCATACAGGTTTCCCATTTGTCGCATTCGCTGCAGCGCAGGCCGGCCGGCATGTCGCCTTTGTAAATCTGCTTGGACTTCATGGCGCAGACTTTTACAGGCTCTTCCCCTAATAGATAGTTGATGACGTCGATATCATGCGTTGCCTTTTGCAGAAAAAGTCCCTTCGAAACAGACTCATCGCGGTACCAATCATGGAAATATACAAAACCATAGGTTACATCGTTGAATGCCTGCACATGGTCTACTTTGCCGATCGTGCCGGCATCCAGAATACGCTTTACTTCCTGAACCAGCGGTGTCACGCGGAGCGGGAAAGAAACAACCGTGGGAGCTGCCGCTTTCGCTTCGCACTCGGCTAGCGTTCTTAGATCCTCCATCGAAGTAGCCACCGGTTTTTCCAGAAACAGCGGCAAATTGCGTTCAAGCACCTTTTTGGCGAAGTAAGTATGCGTGCTGCAGTTCGTACCTACGATGACGCCGTCCAGTTTTTCTTTGTTCAGCATTTCGTCAGCGTCCGAATAAAAAGTAATGGATTCTGGATTCATCTCACACCTACGCATAAGTCCGTCGATTTTATCGATTTCCATATGATGCATCGTTTCTTGTGAGCCGTCTTTTTTCATCAGAGCCCGCACACGTTCGTGGTTGGTATCCGCTACTGCCTTGATGCAGATTTCATAAGGCAGCGCGAACAAATCATCCATCAGCATGTCGATCCGCACGCCATATCCGATAATACCAATATTCAACATAAGAAAATCCTCCTGCTATTTTTTCAGTTCAAATTGTATCCGTTGTCCTGCTGAAAGTGGAACGGTTTTCATCTTTTCAAAGTAATTGCGCATCACATGCATTGTGTTTGTACGTTCGTCAGCAAGCAATGTGACCGTTGTGGCGTATGCCGTGGGGTTATACATTTCGAGCAAAACAGAATCCGAATTCCACGCTGTAACATAACATTCGACATGGTCAAACACCTGCAATATGTGGCTTGTAAAATCCACATAGACCCCTGGTACTTCCACAAAGGTAAGCAGCATGGATACTTCAGGCCAGTTGGAACCATATAGGAATTCCCCAACCGTTTCTTTGCCTTCCCAGTCGCTTGTTTGCACACGTTCGTTCATATAGCCTGAGGGCAAATATTTCTTTTCAAGGGTGAATTCCGGATTTTCTGCCAGAGATACATACTGCGGCAAACTATGTGCAATGGCGTAAAGATGATGGAGATAGTTCACGCTGCCCGTAAAGCGGTACAGTTTAAGAAGACTATTGCCTGAAAGCGTGCAGATCCCCGGCGCAGAGTGTTTGTTCTGTGCGTTGGCAAATACCGTGCCGCTGCTGTGCACGCTACGTCTAGCTGCGGTACTGTGCGCAGGGAACACAAAGTCATAGCTCATAACCCATGTCATGGCAATTTCGCAGGTTTCTTCCGCATAAGCAAGCCAAATGCTCTCTTTCGTCGTTTCAAACAGCTGCAAATAGCTTTCCAGCATCGCGAACGCCGCCTCGCTGTCCGGTGCCTGACAGATTTCGCCGGGACAGCCGTTCAGCATCCCTTTTTTTACATAGTTGATGTAATAATACTCCCCGAGCTGTACTGCAACATCGCGGTATTCCGTACACTGAAAATACTCGCTTGCCAGTGCCAATGCGCCCACAGCCATACATGCTCCGGCAGAATTACCTATCACCATTTCTTCTGCAGCCATATCAATAAACTGTCCGAGCTGCCCATATTTTCGGAAAAGTCTCACAAATGCATCGCAAAAAGCCTTTACAGGCTGCTCAAGCTCTAACGTGGAATGGCCGTTATCCGATAGCCAGAATAGTTGTTTTACCACGAAATATAGCAAATCGGCATTTTTTCGAACCAACAAAATGGTGTCAGGGTTACTGTTACCGCCATCACCATAAAATTTTCCGTCTCCATACATGCCATATACCCATCCGCTAGGATGCTGCAAGCGCGAAAAAATAAAGCGGAGCGTAGACAGCGCCCGCTGCCGTGCTTCCGACGAATCTTCCAGCAAAAACGGATAGCAGTTAATGCCTCCGCCAATCCAGCCCGCTTGCCAACACTGTTGAGGGATATTCCAGTCGGTTCCTACAGAGTAATATCCTTCTTTTGTAAAGTTCTCCTGTTGGTACTTTTCTTTGATGCTTGTATACGCCTTATAGAACGGCACGTTATAAAAAATGTTTGGGTTTTCCAAAGTGGTTTTTGCGCCGTTTACCAGCTTGAAAAAATCTTGCAAAGATATTTGCTGCCATTGAAAGACACAGACAGTCAGCGTTAGTGATTGCCCCTGTTTAAACAAAGCGCCGGTATCTTGTGAAGGAGCTAAGTTATCTGGACGAAAGCCTTGTCCGTCGTTTTGATCCCCAAAAAAATATTGTGTGGCTTCACGTACCCCCGGAGCAGAAAGCACAAAAAAGGCCTCACGATCGGTTTGATTTTCATCCACGGTAAAACCTGTATAATAACTGCCGCATTGGTGTTCGCCCAATAGAACAGAACCGGATTGGCCATTAAAATCATAAAATCCGCATAAAGGTGATGCCATATCACCAGAAAGTAAAGAAATTTGTGATTGCGTCTTCTCAAAATCCAGATGGGGAATACTCGTAATGACTTCGGCATCCGCATAAGAGCAATTTTCCGCAGGTTGATAGTAAGGCGGATATTGTAGAGGTACGCTTGTAAAGCGATTGCCGTTATAAACTGCGCCGGGCATCAACACATAGTTGTCTTTTTTCCATTGCTCCGTTTCCATCGAAAATGAAAAATTCATCGGATAGGTTGTATCTTCATGAAAAGACAAGGTAATATCCAATCGTTGTCCATGCGGAAGTAGTTGCGTTGTGATCGAAGCACTGCAAGGGTACTGTGAAAAAGTATATTGATTGTTTTCCGGATTCACCGGGACTTTCTCATAGTCCAATACTTCACTGCCAGCAAAAGATTTACACATAAGAGAATAGCGCATATCGGGTTCCTCTCTATATTAAACTAATTAAAATAGAAATCCGGTGTACGATATAATTCAATACACCGGTTATCACAAATGAGCGCGAGACTATTTCTTGGCTTTCCAGGCGTCATATTGAGCCTGTTTTTCTTTGATGATGTCGTCCACGCCGGCAGTTTTCAGGCGCTTTAAGAATTCAGGCAATGCTTTAGTTGGATCTATGGAACCGGAACTTAGTGCCGGAATCATCTCCGTGGTAACTGCAGCGCAGTTTGCAACCTGAGTCTTTACTGGAGAAGGGTCGAATACGAAGCCAGTTACTGGCGAGATCTCTGCCGTTTTGTCCGTTTCATAGACAAATTTTTGGACTTCCTTCGAAGTCTCACCATCTTTGTTCTTGTCATATTGAGCACGGTTAAAGGTTGGGCTGTAGGATTGACCGATTTGCCATTCGTTAAAGTTGAAATTGTATTTGCCTTCAATTGGCGTATACGTGCCTTTTTCGTCGTATTTGTAATCAACGCCTTCTTCACCGAGCGTAATCAGCTTGTACAGATCATCGTTTGTATTTAGCAGCTCAATCAGTTCCAGAGCTTTTTCAACCTTTTTGGAATCGGCATTGATGGCAATAGCTGCGTTGGAACCGGCTCCTGCAGGAATCATCGTACGAGTGGTGGATACGGATACAGCAGGAGTTTTTCCATTCTTTTGAGTCATGGACATGGCAAGGTTTTGGTCAGGCACGTCAACGGAGTCAGGGAAGCCGTAGGTTTTTTCAGCGACAAATTTGCCGGCTTTACGGTCAGGAGAAGTATCTTTTACCGTTGCGCCATCCTTGCGAACATACCCTTTGACGTACCAGTCACGCATAATTTCAGTAAACTTTTTAAAATCTTCAGTCTCATACTGATTGATGACTTTGTCCGGATGATCGAGGTTAATCCATCCAGGGATGGTCAGATCGCCAACAGCTTCCATATTCCAGTAGAGCGGCTCGTTTGCAAACAAGCTGTGAGTAGAGCTGGTTTCAAAACCGATCATTTCAGGATGCTTTTCGAGCGCTTTACCAAGGAAAGGTCCAATCATTTCGAGCGCTTCAACGGTTGGCTTGCCTTTTACAGCCTTCCAGTCGAAGCCGGTTTCTTCCGCAATGTCTTTACGGAACTCAAAACCGTTTCGCTTCGCGGAGCCCCACTGCTGGTAGTTAACAACTGCATAGATGCGGTCTTTTACTTTCACGCCTTCCCACTGGCTTTCAGGAATTCGGGAATACGTTTTAGGCGCATATTTAGGAAGGAGGTCGGTCAGATCAGCATAAGCACCTTTGGCGGCATTTTCAAAGAAGTTCATGCCACCCCAGCTTGCAGTGAATGCGAGATCCCAGTCGTCGCCGGAATTGATCATCAGATTCATTTTGTCAGCATAAGTACTGCTGTCTACCAGAATCAGATTCAGTTTCGCGTGGATTTCTTTGGCAATGATTTCGTTAGCTTTCTTCATGACACGGTCAAAATCATTGACAGGGCTATTCATCATATAGAAGTTGAGCTGGGTCAGCTTATCATCACCCGTAGCAGGATCACCGGTAGAGCTTGCGTCTTTCTGTCCGCAGCCGGCCAGCATCACAGTAAATAGCATTGTTACAGACAACAAAATCGCGGAAAATCTTTTCATTGTCGTTCCCCCTATCATTTATTTGAAATTTTCCGGGTTGCTTTCCGGTAAAATTACTCTTTAACAGCGCCTATGGTCAGGCCCTTTTCAAAGTACTTCTGCAATAACGGATACAGCAAAATAATCGGACCGATGGCGAGTACGCAGGTTGCCATGCGCGCGCCTTCACTTGGCAGCATGCCAATAGCTGACTCCATCGACTGCGAAGCTTGTGCGTTCGACTGCAAATATCCGATATTGTTCATTAAAGATTGTAGCAGATATTGCAGGGGCCGCAGTTTTGGCGATTCGATGTACAATGAGGCGGTCATCCAATCATTCCAGTATGCAATAGCTACAAATAAACCGATGGTCGCCAGCGATGGTTTGGAAAGCGGAAGCGCAATCCGGAAAAAGGTACGGATTTCACCCGATCCATCGATACGCGCTGACTCAATTAATGAATCCGGAATCGTGCGGAAGAAGTTTTTCATAATCAGCACGTTAACCGTCGACACCAGATAGACGATGATCAGTACCCAAATGGTATCCTTCAGATGCAGAATTTGCGTCAGCAAAATGTATTGAGGAACGAGACCGCCGTTAAACAAAACCGGAAGATATACAAAGAAAGTGAGAGCTTTACGATGAGTTACTTCGGGTCGTGTCAGCGAATACGACAGCATAGAAGTAATCAGCAGATGCAAAACTGTACCAACAACGGTCACAAAAATCGTAACTCCGTATGCATTTAAAATAGAGCCTGCTCCGTTGAATACATACTGGTAAGCTGACGTGCTGAACTCCTTGGGCCAGAAGCGATATCCGTCAAGCATCAGCGATTGCTCGCCCGTAAGCGATATGGAAACAACCAAAAGCAGCGGAAGGATGCAGGCAAGGCTCATTGCAATGAAAATAAGATGAATCACCATTTTTGAAAAATGTAGCTTTCTTAGAAGCATGTATTTCCCTCCCAAGTAGAAACGGTTTATGTTTTTTTCAAAGACAGTATCCGTTTCTGCTGACGGTCAGCAAGGACAAATTCTATCCTTACGGATCGATTAAAATGCGTGTTCAAAAAGGCCGGTTTTCAGCACCGAGAAGGTTGAATAAAGCTAGGGACTGAGGAGCGGAGCGTACGTTTTAGGTACGTGAGCACCGGAAGTCCCGGGTGAATTCAAGATTCGATGTCGAGTTACTTCTTGGGTTCACTTCGTGATCAAAAGCGGACTTTTTGAACAACCTCTTAAAATAGTGCGCTGTCGGGATCTTTCTTTTTAATAATGTAGTTAGAGATCAACACAAGGAAGAAACCAACGACCGCTTGATATAAACCAATGGCCGACGCCATGCCGTAATCATTGATCTTTTTCAGCGAGCGGAATACAAGTGTGTCGATCACGTCTGTTGCTGGGTAAAGAGCACCTGCATCATTTGGAAGTGTGTAGAATCCGTTCCAATCGCCCAGTCCGCCATTGAATAATTTACCAACCCACAGCAGTGAAAGTACAATGATGGTTGGACTCAAAAGTGGGAGTGTAATGTATCGAATTCGCTGCCACTTCGAAGCGCCGTCCAACTGCGCAGCTTCGTAATAGTCGGTGTTAATCCCGGCAATCGCCGCCACATAAAGCACGGAATAATAACCTACATTCTTCCACAGATAGGCGATTGGCATAATGATCCGCCAGTAAGACGGCTCACTGTACCAGTAAATGGCTTCTCCTCCGTTCGAGGTAATCGTGCTGTTGACAATGCCGCGATCAACACTGAGCAGGCTGAAAAAAATGTACTGGATGACAATCCATGAGAGGAAGGTAGGCAGCAAAATGGAACCTTTATAGGTAGCAGAAACAAATTTGTTTTTTACTTCACTTAATAGAATCGCCAGTGCCAATGCGCAAAGTGTAACGGCAACGGCTTCTATGAGATTGTAAAAAAGCGTATTGAAGGTAACGGTTTTCGCTGCGTCGGATTTAAAGTAAAACTCAAAGTTTTTGAACAACGGATCCATCCATGGACTTCCGAGGATACCATCACGTGCTTTGTAATCTTTGAAGGCAATGAGAACGCCGGCCATCGGGATATAAAATAAGATTGTGATAAAAATTAATCCCGGTCCCATCATGAAATAGAAAGGTACCTGACGGCGCGCGCTCCGTAATGCTCTGTAGGATTTGCCCTTGTGAGACGGACTTGTAATCGTCTTCATTTATTTCACCCCTTTTCTTTGCAACAATATGTACATCTGCCATCATTGTAGTAAGGGGAAATTTCTTGCTCAACAAACAAATATGTTGATCTTTTTGTTTTTCAACACATCGCATCTCTAAAAACCAACGATTTCTACAAAGTGTTATAAATTGTTGAGGCGCAATTTAATTGACACTATAATAACAATTGAAATCATACCAGATAGCCGCATGATTAGGAGGTCGCAATGAAGCTCTCATATAAGACCAAAAACCGCAGCACTAGCTTTCTCCGCAAAGCTTTTTTTTCTTTTTTGATGATCACGATGATCATCACTGTTTTACTTACGACTTTCTTGACATTTACTTATTTACGCACTACGAATGCATTGATTAGCCGCTATAACGACAAACTGATTGCACAGTCGAATTATAGCATTACCTATCTTGACGAAACCGCAAAAAAATTAGGCAATGCGCTGTACAGCGACAAAGACATTATCCAATTTTTAAATATGAAGGAAAGCGATGAGCGCGTAGCGCTATTAGCAAGCAAGGTCATTGATAAGCACTTTCTGACACTGAAAGATATTGACAGTGTTTATCTTTACAATGCGGGATTGGACTTGTTCTATTCCTCACGGAGCGGTGAACGTCGATCAGCATCCGCATTTTCAGATCAGGCGATTGCCAAGTTGTTAACCGACAAAAATTTTGTAGCTGAGTATCGCGGTCGCCCCATTGCTGGATCTGTAAATGAAGCAACACAATCGGCAAATGTATGCTCTTATATACTGTTTGAACCTGGCGCCACCGCATCCGGTTTGAAGAATGCCGTCGTTGTCAATATTCGAACGAAAGCGCTTACGGACTCCATCCAAGCCATTAATAGTAGTGATCCTGTACCGGAAACGTCTTTTTTAGTAGTTGACGCCAAAGGTTCTATTTTAAGTATGGCACTTTCACCGGAGTTCGGTCATGACATGAGTGAGGTGCGGGCATTAAGCCAGAAAGCACAGGTACTGGACGGCAGCAGCAATCAGGTGCAAAAAATCGGCGGAATCGGTTACCTTGTTTCGAGCAGCAAAAGTAATGCAAACAACTGGTACATCATGGGCGTTACGCCCGTTAAAAAAATCTTTAAAGATGTAATTACGGCGTCGATCATATCTGCAGGTATAGTTGTAACCGTATTCATTTTTTGTGCGGTCATTTGTCTGTTTTTGGCACGCAGGCTGAACAATCCTATTCAAGCCATGACGAAAATTATAAACGGAGAATCTCCGGAAAAAAGTAATTCACTTGTGTCTGGAACGGAAGAGTTTCAAGTTATTCTGTCTGTATTTGACTCCATGAAGGAGCAGAATCTGCAGCTCGATAAAATCATGCGCGAAACAGGGTATGCTGCCAAACAAGATTTTCTAAATGCTCTGCTAAGCGAAAGTACAACGTATTCAATGAAAACCGTAAGGGGAAAACTTCATGACTTGCATCTGGATTATGTCGCCTCGAATCAACTGTGTATGTGCCTTTTTAAAATTGACAACTACAATAAGTTTATGGCTGTAAATAGTCAGAAGGAGCGTTGGGCATTGCGCTATGCGATTGTAAATATCGCAACAGAAATTGCTGAGAATTACGGCAATTGCGAAATTTTCAGCTGTGACTCCGATAAATTCGTGATGCTTATGGATTGCGAAACGGTATCGCAATATAAGGTGCTACAGGATAAAGTTGAACGTTTATTAAGCGAAATACAACGGAATACGCAAGAGTATATTCATATTTCGCTGTCTATGGCGTACAGCACGATGTTCCAGGGGCTGGAACATTTGCCCAGCATGTATAACAATATGAAGGGTTCGATTCTTTTGAAAATGCGCTATGGGCACGGCTGCATCATCACTCCCTACATGATGGATGAAATCAATACCGATGAATTCCATATTTCAGCCAAAAAGGAGGAACAGCTGATCGAGGAAGTGCTGGAAGGTGATTGTGAAGAAGCTAGTAGAATCTATCAATCGATTAGTCAACAGCTGTATCAATATACCTATAATGAGATTTTGTTCTGCATTGTACATTTGATTTACAGAATCTATTCGGGCGTATTCAGTAAAGTGCCAGCCATAAAGGACAATCAGGATCTGACTTTGCAGGAGTTTTTGCAAGATGTACAACATGCAGAAGTGGGGGCAGATATCGATATTTTAATGAATGCGTTTTTACAAAAGCTCAGCCATAAGGTAACGGGGATCAAAAACACATCCAATAGCAACGATCTTTTGGTGCAGCGCATTATCGGAATCGTGGAACAGGAATATTCCAACACCGAACTGTGCCTCAGCTCCATTGCCGAAAAGTTGCGCCTATCTCCGAATTATGTAGGCCATTTGTTCAAAGCAGCACACGGACAGTCGATTGCGCAATACATTTTTGACTGCCGCATGCAAAAGCTGGACGAATATATGCGCAACACCCAACTGCCTTTGTCGTCCATCGTTGAAAAGGTTGGTCTTGAAAAGAACAATTATTTTTACACGCGGTTTAAAAAGCATTTTGGCATGTCCCTCAGTGAGTATAAGCTGCAGCTTGGACAAGAAATCGATGTCAATTAACCAGTTATGTTGTATTAAAAACAGCCTTTTTCCTTATGGGAACTGGGCTATTTTTTTGTTAGCTAGAAGAAATTAGAGAAATTATTAAAATTATGAGTTCAAGTGTTCATTTATATTGTAGAAAAACATGAATAACTACAGTTTTTGAGATTGCTGATTTGAGATTACCTCGACTACAATGCAGGTAACTTTGCTGCATATTTTTACAAATCTTGGACTTGAATTCATCAAAAGTATGCAGCCTTAGCTAGGGGGGGGATTTATGAATAGGTTTAAAGCCAGCATCGCCGGTATGAATTTATAAAACTCAATCCCGAAAAAAATGTAAGCGCTGTACTTTCGGTAGAAGAATCACCAGGCGTATTTAGTAAAGTTGGCACATAGTGAGAACAAATACAACTAGAAAGGAAGAGGTATGATCATGGCTAAGAAGAAATTCTTCAGTTACATGCTTGTAATGTGTATGGTATGCACTTCATTATTTGGCTCTACACAAAATGTTCGGGCAGAAGAAGGAGGAGCAGAAATTTCTCAAAATCAAAATCGAATACAAGCCGAAATCTTTGTTTCACCGAATGGAAATGATAAAAACGATGGCTCGTACGACAAGCCATTTGCAACTCTGCAAGCCGCAAGAGACGCGGTTCGAAAGATCAATCAGAATATGACAGGTGATATTTACGTATTTATTGCACAAGGTAAATACTATCTTGATGAAACGATTACTTTCGACGAAAGAGACTCCGGTACGAATGGTTATCATATCATCTATCGAAATTTAGATGGATTGGCTAGTGCCGAGATCATCGGCGGTAAAGTTGTTGACACACCATGGAAAATAGTTAAAAGAACAGGTGCTGACGCTGACTTACCGGCTGTTGCAGAGGGTAAGGTATACAAAACGCACGTTGGCACAGATGTGATTTTTGATACTCTTTATGTAAACGATAAACGTGCAACACTAGCACGTACTCATAATTTAGATAAGTATAAACGCTTTCCATCAGCTTTAACTCCATACATGAAAAGTGCGGCAGGCGGAATTGGTGACCTGATCTATAGAGATGGTGACCTTGATCAAGAGTCGATAAACGGTATGGTAAACGCCCAAAAACGTGGAGACTTGGATGCCTCCGTATATATGTGGGACGGTGGTTATTGGGATTGGATGACGGATACGATTCCAATTTCGGCGATTGATACCGCAAGCCGTAAACTTGCATACAAGACGGTCCCGGGAAAACCGGAAATGTACAGACCTAAATATAAAACAGGTACAAATGCAAGGTATTTTGTTCAAGGAAATTTAGGTTTCTTGGACGTTCCCGGTGAATACTATTTTAATAAAACGACTGGAGATTTGTATTATTATCCCGAAGGAAAGATAAAGGATAATGAAATTATCATTCCTACTGTCAAAGAAGTGATCCGTGTCGAAGGCTCCGATCGGGAACATATGGTTTCAAATATTGAATTCAGCGGCTTGCAATTCAAGGACACCAATACGACGGATTGGTACGCCTATGGTTGGAACTGGGGAGATGCAGGAGCCGGTTTAGGTTTTTATCCTCCGGAAGCAAAAGGAAGCACGCAACCATCCTATGCCGAGCAATCCGAAAGAATAGAGTTCCAATACGGTGTGATAACGCTAACGAATACTAAAAACATTACGATTTCCAAAGCACATATCAAAAATTCAGGCATGTTTGGAATTAATCTCTATTTGGCTAACCAAAACACAGTGATCAAGGACAGCCTTATTGAATATACAGGTCATGGAGGTATAACCATCGATGGCGGTTACCCTGGTGTGGCTGGAGATAAAAACGGAGATGGCTATAGCAGAAATAATACGATAGCGAATACGATTGTCCATGATATTGGCGAGCTCATTGGTCAGGCTTCAGGGATCACGATTCAGCAGTCAAGCTATAATACGGTATCTCATGTAGAGGTCTATAATTCACCAAGAAGAGGAATTTTTTTAACAGCCGGATATAGTCGCAACCCAAATGTTGCTTTCCCCAATGGCGATAAAGATTTCAATATGATGACGGATATGTATACTCACCATAATAAGTTTGAATATGTATATTTGCATGATGCTCAACAAGACGGTGGAGATGATGGAGCTTTCTTTGCATGTTATTTATACAAGGGATCACAAAATTACAAGCCTAACTACTTAAACCAGGCTATTATTGATAACACTGGCCCGAATCCTACCATGGCTGATTTGGGTCCGAATGACATAAACCTGGATATGGGAGCCTCAGGCATGGAGTTAAGCAATGTTAAAGCCACGAATCCAATGAACTTTAACATAGAAGTGAATACGATTACCCAATATGGGGATGTAATCAAGTTTGATAATACGAATGTTAATTATGGAACACATACGAATCATATTAAGGAATTTGACGACTCCAAGATGGAGTATGACAAAATTGGAGTATCGTCAGATTATCCTAAGGAATATTTAACAGGCAGAGACCTCCTTGCAGAACCGGAAGATATTTATTTTAAAGAAAACTTTGAAAATGGACTGGATGACACAGTTTGGTCAACTCAAAACGGTCAGGCACAAATTTCAACAGAATTTATGTCTGAAGGACCTATAAACGGAAAACAAAGCCTGGAATTGCTGGATAAAACTCAAGTATTCAAGAATTTTCCTGAAATGCTGAACAAAGTCGTTACGATCAAGATGTTTGACAGACAAAATAATAATCTGGCTTCGTACGATTCAGGGCATCAGAATTCGGCTAAGGTTACATCCATTGCACGAGTTGATGATGGTAAGAATATGGTCGGTATGGGTTTGGATTATGATACGGCAGATCGATATATTATCCAGATTGGAGATCAAAAGGAAGCTACCGACATCGTTAGAACCTTTGGATGGCATGAGCTAAAGTTTGACTATACATCAGGTACCGATGTCAAGCTTTATATTGATAATCAATTCGTGAAAACCTTACCTGCTTCCGGATTTGATTATATCTCGCTTGGTTCTGATCATGGCAGAGGGCAAGCCTTCTATGATGAGCTTTATGTGTTTGGCGGGGATCCAGCGACAATGCCAATCCCTCCATCAAATATCCCGGCACCTCCAGTATATGATGGATCAGAAGATAATAAGCAACAGCTTAAACTGGATTTTGAAGATGGAGAAGTTCCTGCTTTTGACAAAATAGGTGGTATGCCAACTGTAACAAGTGTTGTATATGATGCCGGAAATCAAGTTTTAAAGGATGAGATTAGAGACGGCAGCGATTTCTATGAAATGAATGCCCCTTGGAATAATTATCTGGTTAATATGAAATGGAAACTTGAAGGATGGGGTGAAACGGATGTTCTTGGGGGTGCATACGATAACTTTACGATTTATGTAATGGCATCTAATGAAGGTTTAGCCCCTGGTAAAGCACCGTTATCCTATCAAGTCGTTTATCGAAGAAATAAAAATGGAACCGATGGTTTTCCGGCGGGTACTCCGTATTTTGAAATATCGAAACATACGGCCAGCTCAGATAAATCATTAGGTAAAGTAGGCGTACCGGATGGATTTAATGCGAATGAATGGCATGATTTGCAGATTCAAACCTTTGACGGGAAGATTGGTTTCGTATTGGATGGACAAAAATTGATATCTGTTGATGACGGTCAGTATAAATCAGGCGGGGTAGGCTTTGGAGGAATTAACGCCAACGTTTACCTGGATGATATTGAGATCATATCCAATCCGAAATACGTAGATTATGGGGATGATCTCGGACTGGGAAATGCGGTGTTAAATGGTAAATTTAATCCGGATTATTATACTTATTATGCTTCTATAACGGACGCCGGGAAGCCTATTACATTCAAGAAACCGATTATCGTACTTGGTGGAGCAGAGATTAAACTGCAGATGAATGGCAAAGAAATTCAAATTGAAGGTGATCTTGCATCGATTTCACCAGATCAATTGGTGAATGGAAAGAATATTTTAGTCTTGACCGAAATCACTTCAGCGGGAAGTAAAGATTATACCGTTTATATGGATAAAAATTATGAGATCATTTCCATAGAAGGTATAGAAGATAATCTATCAACTACTGTTGATCATGCTCCAAATTTACCCCAAAAGGTTACTGTTACTTTTAAGAATGGTGGTTCTCAGGCTGCTAAAGTGAACTGGGGTTCAGTAAATCCATCATTGTATAAGAACCCGGGTACATTTTCCGTAAAAGGTCAGCTTGCCGATCTAAAAGGCGCATTAAGCACATTTAGCGTCAATGTAACCGTAGACGGCATACGATCCATAGATAAGCTGGGCAGTGTGACTACTTTATCTGGTGCCGTACCAAAATTGGCAACAACAGTTAAAGCGCTGTATCTAAATGATACCAGAGAGCTGCCACTGACTTTTGCGGAATTGGACCCCTCCTTATATGAACGAAAAGGAACCATAATAGTGGTTGGTACTGCCGAAGGATATAATGGAGATATTTTGCAAGTCGTAGAGGTAAGGGCTAAAAAAGGTTCCTAGCTCCTATATTAACGGCAGGTTGAGGTTAAGGCTTAGGTATCTGTGGTGATGATCGGAACACAAGAGAATGAGAATCCATTTTGATCAATCATTTTTTCAAAATGGATTCTTTTTATTTGTAAAATCAAACCGTTTACAGCCTCCTTTCGTTTCCTTTAATAGTACCGATAAAAATCATGTATGAAATGGAGGAAGAATCATGAAGAAAACCGTGTTCCTGTCAGCCCTACTGCTCTTTGTCTTTACGGCTGCCGGATGGTCAGCCTATGCAAAAATGGACAATAAGCCGGCGACCCAAGCGACACCAAATTCCAGCCAAAGTGATCATGTCATCCGGGTGTACGGGCCGGGCGGACCACTTGGACCGATCAAGGAAGCTGCTGAACATTTTTCAGTTAAAACGGGAATCAAGGTGGAAGTAACAGCCGGACCAGAGGGCAATTGGATCGACCAGGCAAAGCAAAATGCAGATATTATCTTCGGTGGCTCCGAGTACATGCTGCAGGACTTCATCTTTAACCACCCGGGAATGATCGACACGAAATCACGAATGGAGCTTTACCCGCGTGCTGCAGGAATATTGGTGAGGAAAGGAAATCCTAAGAAGATTGAAAGCCTGGAGGATTTAACGAAAAAGGGAGTAAAAATAATCGATGTGAATGGGGCTGGCCAGCTTGGCCTGTGGGAAGACCTGGCAGGCAGAAAAGGGCTGATCGAAGGCCTCCCAAAATATTAACCTCTCTGTAAAGTCGAGTGCTGAAGCCATTGAACGATGGAAATCGAATTCCAGCCTGGACGCCTGGATTACCTATGAATCGTGGCATTACCGGCTCCAGCATGTGACCGACCTGGTCAAACTGCCCGAAGAAGAAAAGCTCTATCGTGGAACGCCGATCGCCCTGACGAATATCACCGATCAGAAAAAAGAGGCACGGCAATTTATTGATTATTTAAGAACGGAAGAATCTCATCAAATCTTTCAAAAATGGGGCTGGAAGTAAGCAGCGAAACAGAATTTGAATAAGCCTGCCTAGGGAACGATCAGTCGCGGTCGTTCCTATTCTTTCTTTTAAAATAGTAAAATGGCAATATATTTTTATCCAATAGCAGGGAGTGCCATATGAAAGAAAAACACGATGCGGAATTAATGAGATTGGTAAACGAAAAACACCGTCACGCATTAGAGGAGCTTTATGATCGATATATAAAGCTTGTTTACAGCTTTGTTATGAAGTTTTGCAATGGGAATGAGGATAAGACGAAAGAGATTATTCAGTTGGTCTTTTTGAGGTTATGGACAACAAACAGCCAATACGATCCCGCTCAAGGCAGCTTTGTCAATTGGCTCCTCACGATTACCCGCAATATTTGTATTGACTATATCCGCAAAGAGAAGAAGCATACTGAGCACCATCAAGAGGAACATGAAGAGATCGCCGACCCTGCCAATGAAATCGAGCAACGAGTAAATATGAATAATATTGCGATGGCGAAAAACAAATTGCCGACGGCGCAAAGAAAATTAATCGATATGCTTTATTGGAAAGGGTACTCTCTTTCAGAGATTGCCAAGCTGGAACAAGAGCCGCTCGGCACGATTAAAAACAGGCTTCACCAGGCTCTTAAAGGATTGAGGAAGCATCTGGAACTGGAGGATATAACATGAGAAGAGATTGTGATCATTTAATTCCATATATAACAAATGAGCTCAAGGAGAGCGAACACATGGCCTTTGTTGAACATTTAAAGAATTGTACGGATTGCAAGAAAGAATATCAGGAATTGTCCCAGGTCTGGCATGCTTTGCCGTTTGATTATACCGAAATGGAGGTGCCCGAGTCGCTAAAAGGCGAGGTGCTGGGGTTTGTTTTTCACAAAAGGAAAAGTGGTACGGAAACATTCATGGCGAAGATGAGCAAGCTTGCCATGATGCTCAAAAGCCAGTTCACCCCGGTTTCAGCCGGTATCGTGGCCGTCTTGTTGCTTGCGATTATTGGCCTTGGAATAACAAATATACAGGAAATAAATCGCCATGCCGAAGATATACCCATTGAAATTTTAACGGCCATTCCCTTAAAAGCAGCCAATCAAAGCCATCCGGGAACCAACGGCATCGCCTATATTGTCCAGCAGGGATCAAAGAAAAATTTGGTGGTGCAGGTTCACGAATTGCCAGGCGTCGTAGGTTCACAGGTGTACCAGGTTTGGCTGCTGAAAAACGGCACGAGGAAAAATGGCGGCATATTCAAGCCCGACGAACACGGATCCGGGATACTGACCTACCAGCTCGCCGAAGGGCAGACTTTTGACCAAATCGGCATCACCGTTGAACCGGACGCCAACAGCAGCCAGCCAAGGGGAGAAAAAATAGCGGGGTCATAGATATTAAGTGAAAAGGACAGATAATTTTGTTTCATCTGTTTTTCGTGTACGGTGGATAGAACTCATTATTCCATAACTTTGGAGGGGACTATACAATCAATCCATCCTTCATCGTAATGCTACGATCCGCATAAGGAAGCATTTCCTCATCATGGGTGACCATCAGGGTTGTAATGTGCAGTGTTTTGGTCAGATCACGGATGAGTGTCATCACGTCTCTGGAACGCTTCGAGTCAAGACTTGCCGTCGGTTCATCCGCGAACAGGATTTTAGGTTTGTGGATGATGGCGCGGGCGATAGCAACGCGCTGTTTTTCTCCACCGGATAACGATGAAGGATAAGCATGTTTCCGATGATCCATTTCGACCAACTTGAGAACTTTGGCGACTTCTTCCTTTTGCTCGCGTTTGTTCATTTTGGACTCCGCCACATCAAGCATGAGCATAAGCTGGTCTTCAACGGTAAGGAACGGTACCAGGTGAGTGGATTGAAAAACAAAGCCAAACCTGCGTGCGCGAATCTTGCGAATCTCTTCCTGAGTCATCTCCGTCAAGTTGTTCCCGTCAAACTGCACCTTCCCACCGGAAGCGCGCTGAAGGCCGGCAGCGATGGTAAGCAGCGTGCTTTTTCCGTAACCGGATGCACCCACGAGGGCTGTGAGTTCCCCTTCCTGCAGGGAGAGGTTTGAGGGACATGTTTTCTGCCTTATAGCTTGAGATGGTGTTAAGAAACTCATTCTTTGAAAAGGATTCTAATCCCGTAATCGAAGTTGCTTTATCTTCTCCCGGGATGAACATCAGTTGCATTCCCTTCGCACGGTAAAACTCTTTATAGTTATCCATGTTAATAAAGGCGACAGGGGCGTGGCTGTATTTTTTTTGATCCACGAATTTAACGACTTTAAATTCACCGCTGAACTGATTATTCGTTAATACATCTCCGACTTTAATGCCATTTTTCTCTAGGGAACGGTCTAACACAATTTCCCCCGGGCCGACTTTCTCAAAGAACGGGGAATCCGTCGAAGTCACGAAAGCTACGGTATGCTGCTTGTCATCCGCATCGTTCACAAAGCCCATCTGAATGGAAAATGCCTCGGCGTCCTTGTTTTCCTTCATTATTTGATCCTGTAAGCTTGGATCTATTTTGGAGAGATTATACGTTTGTTTCGCTTCGGTATTCATATAAAAATGTCCCTTGGGCAAATCTTTGATTAGGGCAGCATTCTCTTGGGACAAACCGTATGCCAATCCCGAGATGATAAATGTTAGAAAACTAACCAGAAAAATAATCGACCCTAAGATAATAAACTTCGCTTTGCTTTTCTTCATTTCTTTCCATGCCATATTCATGATATTTCCTCCATTTCATGGGTACACATCAGTATATGTTTGTACTATGAACGGAGCATGAACGGAACATGAACGGAACATGAACGGAACATTACAATTATGGCGAATCGTGATTAAGAATGAAGAAATCTAGGTCGGATTTCAATGAAAAGTTTATTTTTTGGTAAGCGAAATAACGATTTATTGAATAAAGTATTACTTTTTATTGAACTCAATCTCCATTTGCTTGTGTATATTTTGGATAGTGAAATTATAAATCATGTCATGATATCACAAAAAGATGAAGGAGAAGCAGATCATGAACAACATGTGCGACCATTTATTGCAACAAAATCATTAAAATGCACGTGACCGGCGATGGGGATCTGATCGGACCGAACGAAGTCAGTTTGGTAGGTTGTATCGCGGCATGGGTAAAACAAAGGGAGTGAAAGGAGAAATCGTCCTCTCCGCATCTTGCTCCCGGATTTGCGCGAACGATTTTGTTATTAAAGGGGAATAAATGAACTGGAGGTATAGTATATGAGCGGCATCCAAACCGTTCACGTCGTATTCAAGACCCATCTCGACATCGGGTTTACGGACATGGCGCAGAACGTAATAGACCAATATTTCAAGTCCTATATCCCAAACGCGATCCGGCTGGCCGAGCAATTGCGGCTTGAAGGCGGTCCGGCCCAATTCGTATGGACGACCGGTTCCTGGTTGATTCACGAATATTTGAAACAAGCCGGCGAACAGCAGAGAAGAAACATGGAGAACGCGATCGCTGCCGGGAGCATCGTCTGGCACGGATTACCATTTACCACTCATACCGAGCTGATGGACCCCGCGCTATTCGAATACGGCTTGTCGATCGCTCAGAAACTGAATGCACAGTATGGCGAAAGTACGATGACGGCGAAAATGACCGATGTCCCCGGACATACGATTGCGATGGTTCCTCTCTTGGCGAAATACGGTATTCGCTACTTACACCTTGGCGTCAATCCGGCGTCCAAAGTGCCAAACGTGCCAGAAATCTTCGTATGGAGAGCGCCGGACGGCTCGGAAGTAGTCGTCAATTATGCGAACAACTATGGCGATACGGTGCAGATTGACGGATTCGACGAGGCTATGGTGTTCGCTCATACGGGAGACAATTGCGGGCCGCCTACCAAGGAAGACATCCAGGCAGAGTTTGACCAGTTGTCCGAAAAGTTCCCCGGCGCATTGATTCGAGCCTCCACGATGGAGGCCTTTGCTTCCAAATTAGTCACCTTGAAAGACCGTTTTCCGGTTGTGGAGGAAGAGATCGGCGACACCTGGATTCACGGGGCGGCGTCAGATCCGGGAAAATTACAGCAGTATCGGGAGATGCTCAAACTTCGGGACAGGTGGACGGCGGAGGGACGGTTCGATCCTGCAAGCAAGGAATACGCCGACTTTTGCGACAAACTCTTACTCATCCCGGAACATACGTGGGGATTGGATGAGAAGAAATTTTTACCCGATTTCAAGCATTATTCTCTACGTGATTTCCAGGCGGCGCGGCAGGCCGACACGGTATCGAAAGATGCCATTCCTGATAAGTACCGCTATATGGGATCGTTCGCCATGAATGAGCATGACCGTCTTTCCTCGGAATTGTTTGCCTTGTCAGGCAGAAGAAGCTTCCGGCTCTTCGAAAGCTCGTGGCAGGAGCAACGAGGGTACATTCGCCAGGCTATTCAGTGCCTGTCTGAAGATAAACGGCTTGAAGCGGCAGCGGCCATTCAGGCTTTGGCGGCTGTACCGGAAGAATGCAAGGATGGCCACAGCCTGAACCCGGGAAGGCCCCATTCTCTTGGGTTGTTTAAGGTTGAATTCGATACGGACGGATCAATCTGCAAACTCGTCGACCGGCGCGGGAAAGTATGGGCAGACGAATCTCACCGCTTGGGCCGCTTTGTATACGAGACTTTCGGTCTCGAAAATTACCACCATTGGTTCGAGCATTATGTGGAGCAGTGGAGCAAGACGTACCATTGGGCGGACGCCGACTTCGGCAAGCCCGGCATGGAATTTGCCGAACCAAGGCCGGAATACAGACAGATTTCACCGAATCTAATCTGCATAACGTCTTGCTCGAGAGAGATATATGACTTGGTGCATGTTCGGCTTGCCATGCCTTCGGAATGTGTTCAGGTACATGGAGCTCCCCGAGAAATACGTATCGATTACAGGTTCCATAGGTATCAGCAGAAGATTGATATCGATATCAGTTGGTTCAATAAGCAGGCGAATCGTCTCCCGGAAGCCTGTTGGTTTACGTTCGCGCTGAAGGTGGATAATCCGAATCTATGGAAGATGGATAAGATGGGGATGAGGATCTCTCCGTTGGAGGTCGTCAAGAACGGCAACCGGAACTTGCATGCGGTAAATGCAGGAGTTAATTACCGTGGCAGCGATGGTGAGGCTATGATCGAAACGCTGGATGCGCCTTTAGTAGCGCCAGGCGAGAAGAGACTTCTGCAATTCGATCATACCTTCGTTTCGTTGGACGGCGGCATGCACTTTCTTCTATACAATAACGTTTGGGGGACGAACTTTCCGATGTGGTACGAAGAAAATGCCATATTCAGATTCGTCATCAGCCTGGATTAACAAAGACGGTAACCGCAATCATTGTTGCACTTATAGCCTTCTATTACTCGCAGGATGCGGGCGCGGCGGCCTTTTGCCTATAAGGCAATCAATCCGCTTGCTTCAATAACCGTAACCGTGCCGCATGATCAGTTTGGAGGAGTACCTGTAAGGCCTTGGTTTCAGGTGGCCGGCTTTCAAAATCAATAGTCGACAAAGGCTTCTTCCCATCCAGGGAGGAAGCCTTTGTCGTTAGAAGGTGAAATTCGTAGAATTTCAAAGAAATGTTTATTTTTTGGAGAGTATGACGGCGGTTGATTGAAGAAATATTTATTTTTATTTGTTTACTCCAATCGATTGCTTTTCTATAGTGAGAAACAATCGGTAGAGGCAACCCCATTAGCGTTAGAACTAATTTTGGAGTTTTCTAGTCCCGCAGTCTGAAAATTATTTAGTTGCCTAAATTTTTATAGAAACTTAAAGAGGGGGATAGAGTTGGTAATACCTTCGGAACGTTCCCATATCAATATCAAAATTTGAAAGCGTCATCATTCCAATGAGGAGGAAAGAAACGAATGAAAAAAATATACAAGGTAATTACTTCTGCCATATTGGCAACTGCTATGATCGCTACATCATTCATATTGGACATGCCAGGCACGAATGTTTATGCGCAGCAAACGACGGGGAATGCCCCTTATATTAACTCATGGCTAGTTTCTGGTCCTTTCGAATCGCCTGTAGTGGACAAAATTTATGAATGCGAAGTGGGGAAAATCGTTAATTACGCGCCATTGGCATCAGAAATCACGGCATCATCCTCAACGCTTGCCGTAAATCCCGTGTCCTATCTCGTGGATGGAAGTACCATAAAACAATGGGTGACCGAGAATGACCCTAGTCCTTGGGTAAACTTGAAATGGAACGAACCCATTGACATCAATGAAGTCAAAATCGCGCAATGGGGTGATTCACGCCACGTCAACAATTGGTATCATCTTACCTTTACGCTTCAAGACGGCAGCAAAGTAGAATCCGGTAAAATTAACAGCACCTCTTCCAGCCCTTCTGAACCAACCGTATATTCGACGACATCCGTGTTGAAAAATGTAGTGGAAATGAAGGTGGAAATCGATTAAGAGCGCACACCTTATCCACCGATTACCGGAATTTCCGAAATCGAGGTATATCATAAACAGGCAGTTGAGCCTAATCCTGACGCTTCTGCGATCACGCCCAAAATTGGCGAGCCGTTAAGCTATGGCGACGAAAATCGCAAATGGGAATATTTCGATGATCGTATCTATAACAGAAACTATGATGATTATCAAGATTTGTATGGTTACTATCAGGTGAAGAAAGGAACGGATACGCGAAACAAATATATATACGCTCACACATACGTATATAGTCCGGTCGAACAACAGGCTTATTTCAATGTAGGAGCAAGCGGCTCGTATCGACTTTACGTAAATGACAAGTGTGTAACCGCACCGTCCGTACCGGTTGAAGTGCAAAAGGATTTGACCAAACAAGCGATCCAACTGAAGCAGGGTTGGAATAAAATGATGATTCAAATCGAACATACGTTTACAGAAGATGTGAATGAAAACGGCGTTCCAATCGCTCAGGATCAGAACGTCGCGTACCTAGGGTTTTACGGAAGAGTCGCGGATCAAAATGGCAATAAAATCGACGGGCTTATTCATTCCGTTGAAGGCGATACTGAAACTCTTAAAATTGTCTCGCAAGGATTTATCGACCGAAGATGACATTAAATCTCCGCTTCCTGCCAATAATTTGCCCCTTGGTTACAAGGAATGGCCTTATGTATGGAATAAATCGATAACGACGAATAAATATGGCGTCGCAGCATCGGCCTTTCAATTTATGGCTGGCGGAGGTGAGCCTGGTTATACCTGGAAAATTATAGAGGGCAAATTGCCTGACGGCTTGGAATTAAAAGCAGATGGCACCATTGCAGACGGATTAGTGAATGGAAAAGTTGATCTCAACAGCAGCAAAGGCATCATCAGTAACAACAGTGAGCCGGGAGACTATAGCTTTACTGTACAAGTAACGGACAGCAGTGGGAACAAGGCTTCAAAGAATTTTACAATTACAGTGAAAGAACGCCCCAACAAATGGTTTGAGGAGGGCAGGGTCGGCGCGTTAAGCCATACGATCGTAACTTACGGCTATTTTAATGATCCTAATTTCTCTGCTGATTTATGGGCAGAAAGAGCAAAGCGTCAGGGACATTCGCTAGTTTCAGTTGAATCGTTGCAACAAAATTATTATTGGCCTTCAAAGTTTAGCGATCCTAAGCATGAGCGGCAGTTGTATTACCCTAAGGGTGAAGATGGGAATGTTGTGGATGGTATTAAGCAGTTTGAAGAGGCGGTCAAACGTTATGGTATGAAATTCGGCTTGTACTACGCAACCGAGGGTGGAGGTTTGCAGCATTTTTCTACAGATGTTTTAGTGCAAAATGTAGAGGATCTCATTATGCGTTATGATCCGGCATACCTCTATTTTGACGGTCCACAGGCAATGCCTAATGCCAATTTTGATGTGATGTTCAGCAGCATTCGGAACCATAGTGATGAGATCATCGTCAACTCCAATGCATGGGGTGCGGAGTACGGTGACCCGGATTTAAGAACATCCGAAGCCAGTCATATTTACGCGAACGCAGGAGCAAATCATCTTGTTAAACGCACCACAATGGAACCATGGAAGTCTGTTCACACCAAGAACAACTACACGCCATACTATGCGAAACGCGATGATTACCGTCAGGTTGCCAAAGAAATGATCATGAATGCCAACAGAGGTTATGTGGACAACAATGACCAAATGCCGCTGATGAGCCGTGGAACCAACTAGGATTCTCCGGAAGATGTCGCAACAAGATAGCCCAAATCCATTCAAGAGTTTATCGATGTTCGCGAAGGGCTTGCGAGCTGGTTTGCGCCTGAAGGCATGCCGGAAAAGCATGAGTCTACCACGGGTACGACGCCCTTTTTCTTGTCGGGCTACGGCAACGAAGACGATGGTAAAGGCAACTATGGAAAGTTCGCCTTCCCTAATAGTACGACAGGCCCACAATGGGGATATGCAACGTCCAGAGATAACAATATTTATCTCCATATTATGAAAGGGCCTGACGGCAAAAAAGGGTTTGACGCCATAGCCGGAAAGTCTTTAACCATTCGTCCGATTAAGGACAAAGTGACGTCTGTCACCTGGTTAAACAAGAATATTCCTGTAACCTCGTTCGTGCAAAATGGTGATAGTCTGACCATCAAGCTCGCCAATGTTCAGGAGGATCCGATTGATTCGATCATTAAGATTGCAACAGACAATGCTGCACGCAAATATACGCTTACGAATGTCATAGCAACGGGTGAGCAGTTATCGCCTGCATCACTCAAAATCAACGCTGAGGGGTATATGACATATCCGGCGCTTAAAGCTAAGCTTTCGGGTCTAACTTATAGTAGTACGAATCCTAAAATAGCAGCGGTTAATGCCAACGGAATTGTCACCCCGAAATCAAACGGAACAACAAGCATCACCGTTAGCGGCAGTTATGAAGGAGTAACGAAACAGGATACTTTGAAAGTAACGGCTAAAGACGGCAAAATCTATGTTGGCGAGAATATGATTGGCGCTACTTTATTCGTTAACGGAAAAGAAACTTATGGCGAGTTTGGCACATTAGAAAAGCTTGGGTATCAAATCGAAGGCAGATCATCGAAGGGCGGAGCGATCGGGCTTGGCGCAGCGAAGATTAAATGGCATGGCGGTATCGTCGATCTGAAAGCGGGAGATAAATATAAGCCCGTCGTGATCAAAGAAGTCAACACGTTTACTTTCAAAAAAAATGAAATCATAACGCCGAATGTAGAACAGCCTGCAAGGGGAGTTGTATGGGCCGATGTAACGTTGGACGGCAAGACATTTACAACCAATAAAGTATTCATGGACCTGCTGCCGTACCAAAATCTTGCAAGGACTGCTGAAATTACAGCTAGTCATAATCAAGAAGCTGTTAATCATCTGGTTGATGGCAAAGCGATTGACGGCATTCATTTTGATCGATCCAAATGGTCGTTGGCGGCAGATGAAAAGGCATGGGTTCAGTTTAAGCTGCCGACGCAATCCCAGATAGCTAATGTCAATATTAACTTTAATTCGTTAGACCAAAAATATATCAATACGCCGAAAACGATTAAAATTCAAACCAGTGATGATGGCATGGAATGGAAAGATGTGAGCACAGTTAATGGCCCAACTGGGGATGCTTATTTCGGATTCTATAACCAATATCCAATAAATAAGGAGGCTCAATACGTAAAACTCATATTTGATAGCGGTTCAAACGGGTCGACGATGGATTTACTTGAAGTGGCGATAAACGGAATATATTAACGAAACCGACAGCTGAACGGGTGTTTCTAAGACCTATTAAATTGTTGAAGATGAAGGGGAGCAAACCGGAAAGACTGCAACCTGTAATGTGACAGTTGCAGAAACACGGAATTGGAACCAGCAATTAAGGACACGAATGCGAATTTTGTGATGGATGTGACGATTCCGGATAGTCATTTTGATATTAGTACGACTTCGATGCGAAATGGCTGTAATGTATTTGGGGAGAAACCGATGTCGGCTAATCTGGAGCAAGCGAAGGAAATTATCCAAGTGTCCGAAGCGACGGGAAGAACGTTATCCGTCATGCAGAATCGGCGCTACGATGCCAATATTCGCGCACTTCGAGAGATGATCCAATTCGGTACCATTGGCAAGCCTGGGATGGTTAACGCCGATTTCTTTATTGGACCCCATTTCGGCGGGTTCAGGGAACTTATGGACAGTCCGTTAATCGTTGATATGGCGATTCACACCTTCGATCAGGCAAGATTTATTCTGGGAGCAGATCCGGTATCGGTATACTGCCACGAGTTTAATCCCACGGGGTCCTGGTACCAGGGCAACGCTGCGGCGATCTGTATTTACGAAATGTCGGATGGCTCCGTCTTCTGCTATCGAGGCTCCTGGTGCGCCGAAGGTGCGTCTACCTCGTGGGAATCGGATTGGCGGATTACGGGGGAGAAAGGGACGGCGATTTGGGATGGCATTGGTGCACTTACGCGGAAGTCGTTGCTCCAGGCTTTGATCATTAAGAAAATAATTCATGAACCTATTATGATTTTGATTATATCAAGAAAAAAAGTGATTAGAGTATAAGAATATCATCCATCAATATCCGTATTTCGTCAATTGGCCGATCGTATTTTGTGCGGTACAGTAAAGCTATAAGTGCGTGTTCAAAAGGCTGATTCTATTTAAAAGGGAGGACAAGGAAAATGCCGATCATCAGCATACCCGAGCGAAAAACCTGGGTTTTGCGTACCCACCATGCCGATTACGCCATCGGCGTCGACGAAAGCGGTGCGCTGCAGCATTTGTATTGGGGCGAGAGGCTAAGCTTGCCTGACGATTACCCGGGAGGGGACTGCCGGCAAGCCTGGATTTGGGAGTCGGAAGATGGCAACAGCAGGGAAGAAACGATGCCGTGGGGCAAACGAAACTTCACGGAACCGGGGTTGAAGGTGGAATTCGCGGACCGGACGCGGGATCTTGTCCTTCATTTTGCGGGGGCGCATATCGAAAACGACACGCTTCGAATAGAGCTGCTGGATGTATTGAAATCGCTGCAAGTAACGGTTAATTACCGTCTATATGACGAGTTCGATCTGATCGAGCGTTCCCTTGAAGTAAAAAACACAGGTGAGGGTGCGGTGCATATCGAGCAGGTAATGAGCGCGATTTGGCATCTTCCCGTGTACCCGTCTTATCGCCTTACTTATCTGACTGGGCATTGGGGGGCGGAAACGCAGCTTCGCCGGGAAATGCTTCAGGAGGGAAAGAAAGTGATTGAAGCCCGCAGAGGCATTACGGGACATAACAACAATCCTTTCTTTGCCGTAGATTTTGGCGAAACGACGGAAGAATGCGGTCTTGTGTACTTCGGAGGGCTTGCCTTTAGCGGACATTGGAAGATCGTCGCCGAGCGGACGCCGTATCAAACGCTGCAAATAGCGGCGGGCATTCACGATTTTGATTTTCGCTGGCTGCTTGAAGCGGGTGAAACATTCGTTTCGCCCGTATGCGTGGGCGGATTTACCGCCCGCGGATTTGGCGATGCGAGCCGGAAGCTGCACAATTATCAACAAAAACACGTGCTGCGTAACGGCGGGCAGCTCAGAAAAATTTTATACAACTCCTGGGAAGCGACCTATTTCGATGTAAACGAAGAAAACCAGAAGCGGCTTGCGGAAAAAGCCGCGCGACTTGGCGTCGAACGCTTCGTTGTGGATGACGGCTGGTTCGGAAAGCGCAATGGCGATAAGGCCGGTTTAGGCGATTGGTATGTAAACCGGACCAAGTTTCCCAACGGGCTAAAGCCACTTATTGACTACGTAACAACTCTTGGCATGGATTTCGGTATCTGGGTCGAGCCTGAGATGGTGAATCCGGACAGCGAGTTATATAGGAAGCATCCGGACTGGGTCTATCATTTCCCGGACCGTCCACGCTCGGAGGGGAGAAATCAGCTTGTTCTGAATTTGGCTAGGGATGACGTTCAGGCCTTTGTATATCATGCAGTAGATGAGTTGCTGTCTGCCCACTCTATTTCATTTATCAAGTGGGATATGAACCGCTACTTTAGTGAGCCGGGTTGGCCCGGTGCGGAAGCCGGCCGCGAACGCGAGATATGGGTTAGGCACGTGAACGCGCTCTATGACATTTGGCGGCGGCTTCAGGAAAAGCATCCTCAAGTACAGTTCGAGTCATGCGCCGGGGGCGGCGGCCGGGTGGATATGGGGATCATGCGGTTCGCGGACCAATTCTGGACCAGCGACAATACCGACGCGTTGGATCGTCTACGCATACAATGGGGGTACTCGCATGCCTATAACAGCAAATCAATGGTATGTTGGGTGACTGAAACGGTCAACTACATGAACGGCCGCCGCATACCTCTAAAATTCCGTTTCCACTCTGCGATGATGGGAACGCTGGGGATCGGCATGAACCTGAATCATTTGACCCCGCAGGAAATGGAGGAAGCTGCAGGTTATATTGCCCAGTATAAACAAATACGGCCGGTGGTTCAGGAAGGGCTTTGCTATCGTTTGTCCCCGCCTGAGCAATCGGACCTTACCTCTATGCAGTATATAGGGAGAGACGGGCAGGAAGCGGTCGTGTTCGTGTTCAGGCATGCGCAGCAATTCGGTCACCCCGCGTTACCTGTCAGACCGCGCGGTTTGGATCCGTTAACGTGGTATTGCAACGAAGAAACCGGCGAAGTCCACAGCGGGCAGGGCTGGATGTCCCGGGGCATTCAATTGGAGCTAAAGGGAGACTATGACAGCGCCATAATCAGGCTGATTCAGGTAGAAGGTGAAGATAAGGGAGTTTAATTCGTTGAAAAAATCTAATGGCTTTTGCTGTTATTCAGGGGTTTATAAGCAGCAGGAATCCGTCATCGCAGAAAGTGAGATAGTAAGAATCGAGCTCGTCCCTGCTCTCGGAGGTAAATGGGTTTCACTCATTCACAAGCCATCCGGGAAGGAGTGGTTGCTCGATTCCGGTGATCGGCCATTGAAACAGCCGGTATACGGATCGGCCTTCACGGATTGGGACATGAGCGGATGGGATGAATGTTTCCCAACGATTAACCCATGCGTGGCAGAACTGGACAATGACAGGATTCAGCTTCCCGATCATGGTGAGTTATGGTCGCTGCCGTGGTCAATTAAATGTATGGATAATGCAATCGAATGCTCTGTCGTCAGCCCGAACATGCCGTACAGATTGAAACGACGAATCTCTTTTTCGGCGCCTGATTGCGTTAATCTTGAGTATAGCGTCCAGAATCTAAGCGCCTTTATGCTTCACTTTTTGTGGGTCCCGCATCCGCAATTTGCCGTCTCGGAACCGACTCGCATTCTGCTGCCTCCCGAGGTCGACAAGATGCTGTGCGTTTTTGGATTCGACAAATTCAAAGCGGGGGAGTCGTATGCCGCGCAGCGGATGTCTCTTGTCTCCCCTGAAAAGACAGGGGCGGGAAGTAAATTTTATTATCCTGGTTATTCTACTGCCGGATGGTCGGGACTGCACGGACAAGTTAGCGATTGCTACCTTATTCTTTCCGTTTCCCCTGATGAAGTTCCATTTCTAGGCGTATGGATTGATGAGGGCATGTTTAACGATCGGGTGACATGTGCGCTCGAACCTGGTATCGGTTATTACGATTCGCTTGAAACCGCAGTAAGAAACGGCACGGCGCAATATGTTCCCCCCAACGATTCTTTTGCATGGCAAATGAAGCTTTGGCTTGGCCGCGGGAACTGGGAGGATTCGCTGCCTGCTATCCTTTCACAGGAGCATTCCGTGATATAGGCCGTTCAACCTTTTGGAATGTTGCGGTATTGCGTCGGAGAAATACCCATGATTTTTTTGAACAGCCTGGAGAAATAGTAGGGATCGAGTATACCAACCGAGCAAGCGATTTCCTTGATCGTAAGCTCGGTTAAGCTTAGCATTTGAGCGGCTTTTTGCATCTTCATCCGCAAGAAGAAATCAATAGGAGGGCACCCGGTTTCCTTGTTGAATAGGTAAATCAGATGCTGCTTGGATAAACCGGCATGTTTCGCTAATTCA
The DNA here is from genome assembly GCF_009870825.1 of Paenibacillus sp. USDA918EY. Classification (GTDB taxonomy): domain Bacteria; phylum Bacillota; class Bacilli; order Paenibacillales; family Paenibacillaceae; genus Paenibacillus_AQ; species Paenibacillus_AQ albilobatus. Next base: position 511,467 of record NZ_WTWY01000001.1, read on the forward strand.
GAGAGTTTGATGGAATCGTCCAATCGTCCGTTCATGTAATGGATGGCGTTTTCCAGATAACTCTCTTTTTTTTGGTCCTTAGCAGAGGCTGCGCTGTAGGTTCCGATATGGCTTAAAAGTTTCCGGATCACGTTGAATGCATGAATTTGTACCGGCAGCGAGTAGGTTTTACTAGAGAGCAAGGCGTAACATTGATCAAAGCCTTCCGAAAAAATTGAATGCGCATTCGTATCCAAATGAATTGGAGCTCCATCCAGCCCGTACATTTTGACCATGGAGGCTGCTTCCCCGCCATGGAGGTGCAACCAATGGATGCTCCAGGGGGAATGGGCAGAAGCGCCGTAGCGGTGCGGAATTCCTGCCGGAATGACGGCGAAATGCCGTGCGGTCAATTGCATCGTCGTATGATGTTCCAGCTCGATCCATCCGCTCCCTTCGGTGCAATAAATCAAGATATGAGCGTCGCAGCCCTCGGGCCGTTCACGATAATGAAACTTTGCGTGGGGAAAAACGCCGATGTCACTGACATAGAAATGGCGCGCCAATTCGGACAGGGCCAGCTCTCTTTGCCTGTAATCGGGCATAACATATAACTTCTGCTCATTAAAGCCGTCCATTTTCTTTAAGTCATCCATGAAGTTCCTCTCCCTGCAAAAAGCTTTGATCATTAAGAGGTAGTTCAAAAAGTCGGCTTTTGATCACGAAGTGAATCAAGAAGTAACACGGCATCGAATCTTGAATTCACCCGCGACAATCCTATGCTTCCGAAGCATGTTTCCTAGGGAAACATTTCAGGTGCTCACGTACCTAAAAAAGCGGTCGAAGGCGTTTTCTACGAAAACGTGTAGCTCCGCTCCTTACGTCCCTAGCTTCATTCAGCTCAAGCGTTTTGAAAAAACGCACATCGGAAGCATAAGCCTCGGTGCTGAAAACCGACCTTATTGAGCATGTACATTAAGAAAATAATTCATGAATCTATTATGATATTGATTATATCAACAAAAAAGTGATAAAAAAATAAGAATATCATCCATCAATATCCGTATTTCGTCAATTGGCCGATTGCATTTTGGGCGATACAGTATAGCTATAAGTGCGTGTTCAAAAAGGACGGTTTTCAGCACCGAGAAGGTTGAATGAAGCTAGGGACTGAGGAGCGGAGCGTACGTTATAGGTACGTGAGCACCGGAAGTCCCGGGTGAATTCAAGATTCGATGCCGAGTTACTTCTTGATTCACTTCGTGATCAAAAGCGGACTTTTTGAACTACCTCTATAACCCATGAAGGAGGAGTTCGTATGGATAATCAACATGTCAGGGTCTGGGAGCAAGTTACGGGAATCCCCACTTATGAAACAGGCGAGCCGGACAAAAACCCGATGTTTTTGGAAAAGCGCGTATACCAAGGTAGTTCGGGACGAGTCTATCCCTACCCGGTCATCGATAAAATAAATGATCGGAAAACGCTCAAAAACTACCGGATTGTCATACTCGAGAACGAATATGTTCGTATCGAGATCATGCCGGAGCTGGGCGGCCGGATTTACCGCGCCTTGGACAAGACGAACAATTACGACTTTGTCTACTATAACAGAGTGATTAAACCGGCACTTGTCGGTCTTGCCGGACCTTGGATATCGGGGGGGATCGAATTCAATTGGCCACAGCACCATCGCCCGAATACTTATGGCCCCGTGGAATACCGTTTTGCTCAAAATGATGATGGCAGCGCTACGGTTTGGGTCAGCGAGATCGACCGAATGTACGGAACCAAAGCAACCGCAGGTTTCACGCTGTATCCGGGAAAAGCGTATCTGGAAATATCGGCGCAGCTCTACAATCGAACGCCTGAACCGCAAACGTTTCTCTGGTGGGCGAATCCTGCCGTTGCCGTTAATGATCATACGCAATCTGTGTTTCCGCCTGACGTAACGGCCGTCTTCGATCATGGCAAACGAGACGTTTCCAGATTTCCGATCGCAACGGGTACGTATTACAAAATGGACTACTCTCATGGCGTCGACATTTCGAGGTATAAAAACATTCCCGTACCAACCTCTTATATGGCGTACAAGTCCGATTATGATTTCGTAGGAGGTTATGATCACAGTGTTCAGGCGGGATTGCTGCATGTTGCCAATCATTACGTTTCTCCGGGAAAAAAACAGTGGACTTGGGGTAACGGGGAATTCGGCCAGGCATGGGATCGGAACCTGACGGATGAAGATGGGCCTTACATTGAACTGATGACGGGTGTGTATACCGATAACCAGCCGGACTTTTCATGGCTGCAGCCCTATGAGGAAAAATCATTCAAGCAGTATTTTATGCCGTATAAAAATATTGGAGTGGTCAAAAACGCTTCGATTGACGCCGCTGTCAATCTTGAAATCGACGAAAGAAGCCGCGAGGCTGTCGTCATGGCGTATGCGACCTCTTTATTTAAGGGTGCTGTTGTTGAGCTTAAAGGCCGTAAGGGCATCTATATACGGGAAGAAGTTGAACTGTCACCGGAGACAACGTTTAAGTCGTCCATTCTTATGGATGAGGAAGATCAACCGCATGATCTGATCGTGTCCGTTCGAAACGCAGACGGTAAGCTGCTGGTATCTTATCGCCCGGCCGAAACTTCGATTGAAGAGGTTCCGGATGCGGCAAGCCCGCTTCCGGAGCCGGAAGATTTAAAAACAAATGAGCAGCTGTATTTGGCAGGTCTGCACCTTGAGCAATACCGCCACGCTACATTTGAGCCGGACATGTATTACTTGGAGGGATTGAAAAGGGACCCGGGAGACATCCGGATTAACGTTGCTTACGGTACGCTGCTTCTTCGCCGCGGTTTATTCAGGGAGGCCGAAGGGCATTTCCGATCCGCCGTGAAATCGCTAACCTGGCGCAATCCGAATCCTTATGACTGCGAAGCTTACTATCAGCTTGGCTTATCGCTGAAGTTTCAAGGTCGTCTGGATGAAGCTTTTGCCGCTTTTTACAAGGCGGTATGGTCGGCGGCCTGGCAGGACAGCGGCTATTTTGCTCTCGCACAAATCGCCTGTGAACGCAAAGAATATGCGGATGCGCTCGAACTCGTGGATCGTTCCCTCGTGCGGAACGGTCATCATTATACAGCACGTCTTTTGAAAGGTGCCCTTTTGCGCAAGCTGGGGCGTTTCAACGAAGCATTGACCTTCACCCGGGAGACGTTGACTCTGGATATCGCTGATTTCGGCGCTTATAACGAAAGCTACTTGACGCTTCGCGCTCAAGGAGAAATCGATAAAGCGGATGATGTTCTCAAAGAACTTGTCTGTCTCATGCGCGGCGATGCGCATAACTATGTGCAACTCTCCTCCGATTATGCTGCCTGCGGGCTATTCGATGAGGCGATCGAGGTATTGAACCGCATCGTCAAAGACCATAGGTCGAACGCATATCCCATGCTGCATTATACGTTAGGCTATGCACATCAAAAAAACGGTCAACCGGCAGAAGCGCTTCTTTATCTTCAGGGAGGGAATGCAGCCCCGCCGGAGTACTGCTTTCCTAACAGCCTTTTTGAATTCCTTGTTCTGGAAAACGCCGTCATGGTACGGCCCGAAGACGATAAAGCACACTATTATTTAGGGAATTGGATGTATGATAAAAAGCGGTACGATGAAGCTATACACCATTGGGAAGCATCCCGTACATTGCAGGGGGATTATCCAACCGTTCACCGGAACCTGGCGCTTGCATATTACAACAAACGGAAGGATCCTCAAGCGGCGCTTGTCTCCTTGGAGAAAGCATTTGAGGTCCAGCCGAATGACCCCAGGGTGTTGTTCGAACTGGATCAATTCTATAAAAAATTGGGTTACGAGCCTGCAAAACGGTTGGCAATACTCGAGGATAAGAAATCGCTCGTCCTCAAACGGGACGATCTTTATCTGGAGTATGCATCATTGCTTAACGCTTTAGGCCGTTATGAGCAAGCGGCAGAGGTATTGGACAATAGAACATTCCATCCTTGGGAGGGAGGCGAAGGGAAAGTAACGGGACAATATGTTTTGACACGGGTCGAGATGGCCAAATGCGCTTTGAAGAACAATGAGAACGAAGAAGCGATCCGACTGTTGAACGAAGCGCTTGTTTATCCTGAAAACCTCGGAGAAGGGAAATTGTTCGGAGCACAGGAAAACCATATCTATTACTATATGGGAATCGCATACCAAAACTTGAAAAAGGGAAAAGAGGCGTTAGAGTGCTTCACGAATGCATCCTTGGGATTAGCTGAACCAACGAACGCGATGTATTACAACGATCAGCCGCCGGAGATGATATTTTACCAGGGCAGGGCATGGCTAATGCTGAATAATGAAAAAGAAGCGAAACGGCGTTTTAACAAATTAATCGATTTTGCCGAAAAACATCTGTTTGACGATGTCAGAATGGACTATTTTGCCGTCTCTTTGCCTGAGTTTCTCCTATTTGAAGACGATTTGAAGAAGCGGAATACGATTCATTGCTTTTTTTTGATGGGACTAGGGCTGCTTGGACTCGGCCATTCGGCGCAGGCTAAAGAGAAATTCGATAGAGTCCTTCAATTGGATCCGAACCACCAGGGAGCACGAATTCACCGGCAAATGTGTGAAGGCGTAAGTACTATATAACCGATTGGTAAATTGCTCGCTCATTGTTATAAACGTAAAAATTAGCGTCGCGCTGTCGATTAGAGATGAGAAGGCCATTAAAGTCTGGCCCAGTGACGAACGATCCATCTCGCAGAAAAGCAACGGAGATGTTAAGATTTTGAGAATTACAATAAAAGAAGAGAACGACAGTCGCATTTTTTGAAGGTAATAGCATTTTTCATTGTTTTTGAAATCAGCGTTACATGTTACGTTTTCCTCAAGCCTTAAATTAAAGAATTGAGGAGACTTCAGGAATGGCAACTTTTATAGTCGAGGGGAAACAGTTTTTGTACAATGGTGAGCCCATACGAATTTTATCCGGCGCCATTCATTATTTCCGCATCGTACCGGAATATTGGCGGGATCGGTTGCTGAAATTGAAAGCTTGCGGCTTTAATACGGTTGAAACGTATGTGGCGTGGAATGTGCATGAGCCGCAGGAAGGACAATTCAACTTTCAAGGTATTGCCGATGTGGAGCGTTTTATCCGGTTGGCGGTGGAACTAGGTCTGCATGTCATCATCAGGCCAAGCCCGTATATTTGTGCGGAATGGGAGTTTGGCGGCTTGCCGGCTTGGCTGCTGCGCGATCCTTCCATGCGTCTACGTAGCTGCTATAAGCCTTATCTGGACAAAATCGATGCTTATTACGATGAGTTAATGCCCAGGTTAAAGCCGCTTTTATGTACGAACGGCGGACCGATTATTGCGATGCAAATCGAAAATGAATATGGCAGCTACGGGAACGACAAACAGTATCTAGCGTACCTGAAACAAGCCATGATTAAGCGCGGAATGGATGTACTTCTCTTCACATCGGATGGATACGACGATTCCAATCTCCAAGGGGGACTCCTTCCAGGGGTGCTGGCTACCGTCAATTTCGGATCGCGACCGGAGGAAGCCTTTTCTAAGCTTGAAGAATATCAGCCCGACTGGCCGAAGATGTGTATGGAATACTGGAACGGTTGGTTTGATCATTGGGGAGACGAGCATCATGTGAGAGAACATGATGATGTGGTGGATGTAATGGACAGGATGTTACAATCCGGCGCATCTATCAACTTTTATATGTTCCATGGCGGGACGAATTTCGGTTTTTACAACGGCGCCAATTATCTAGGTAAGTATGAACCGACTGTGACCAGCTACGACTATCATGCGGCATTGAATGAATCTGGAGATATCACGGATAAATATGAAGCGATTCGCGAAGTCATTTCTAAATATGTAGAACTGCCAGAGGTGGAATTGCCGCCAACTGTCCCTAAGAAAAACTACGGCAAAGTCCGACTAACCGAGCAGGCGCGTTTGTTCGATTCGCTCGATCGGTTGTCTGAGCCGGTGCGGCGGCCTTGTCCGGAAACGATGGAGCATATGGGGCAGAATTATGGTTTTATCCTATATACAACCCGTATTTCCGGTCCAAGAGCGAAAAACAAGATCACGATTCAGGAAGTTCGCGACCGGGCGCTGCTCTATCTGGACGGTGTGTATCAGGGGTGCGTAGAGCGCAACACTCACGATCAAACGCTGGAGATCAAAGAAAATGACATCGTGGCGGACATTCCGCCGGAAGGTGCGACCTTGAGCATTCTCGTTGAAAATATGGGCCGGATCAATTACGGTTTCGGAATGAAAGACCCGAAGGGGATTACCGAAGGCGTCCGCTTCGAGCGAATGTTCCTGCATGATTGGACGATTCATACGCTTCCGCTGGACGATTTGTCCGGTCTTTCATTTCAGGATTTGCAACCGGATGAGGCATATACGCCTACTTTTTATAAAGCCGTGTTCCACATTGAAGAGGCAGGCGACACCTTCCTCAAATTGGAAGGCTGGACGAAAGGAGTCGCCTTCATCAACGGCTTCAATCTAGGGCGCTACTGGGATATAGGACCGCAAAAGGCGTTGTACGTTCCAGGTCCTCTTCTTCGCGAAGGAGAAAATGAGCTGATCGTATTTGAACTGCACGGAATGCAGGAACCGGTTGTCATATTCCAAGACTTTGCCGAGTTGGGCTAAGGAGGGCGAGATTCATGAAATATCCTGAACGGAAATGGACGATCTATGTGATTCACCATTCGCATACCGATATCGGGTATACAGAGCGACAAGAAAAAATCGAACAATTTCATATTGATTTTATTCACCAAGCCTTATCAATCCTTGCATCCATTGAATCCGGCGAACGTAAAGATTGGGCAGGGTTTAAGTGGACATGCGAAACATTCTGGGCCGTCGAACGGTTTTGGGAGCAAGCCTCGGAAGAAACCAGGGAACAATTTGTCCGCGCCGTTCAATCCGGAGCGATCGGACTTTCGGCCAACTACTTGAATATGACGGAATTGATCGACGGATCCTTATTGCGGAATATGATAGCGAAATCCATTCGTTTTGCAGAATCGCACGACATCAAGGTGGATTCGGCCATGACCGCCGACATCAACGGCTACAGCTGGGGTTTCGCTCAAGAACTTGCCGATGCGGGAGTAGAGCATCTATTATCGTGCGTCCATCCGCATCACGGGATGTTCCCGCTTTGGAAGAAACAAACTCCATTTTGGTGGGAGACTCCGAAAGGCAACCGCCTCCTCGTATGGAACGGAGACCATTATAATTTGGGGAATGATTTCGGTTTTGCGCCAAAGGCGACACACAGCTATGTCATTCTCGATGAATTTCCGAATGAGACGAACCGGGAAAACCATTGGGAGGTGCTGGAAAAGCGTGTTTTCCGCTACTTGTCTCAATTGGAAGCTGAAAAATTCCCATACTCTTTCGTTCCCGTAGCGGTTTCGGGATTAATGACAGATAATGCGCCGCCCAATGCCGGGATCATCCCGCTGCTTCAAGAATGGAATGAGAAACATGGCGATCTTGTTGAACTGAAGATGGTGACGTTAAGCGAATTTTTCACCATATTCAAGCCGCATGCGGATTCGATCCCGGTCTATAAGGGGGATTGGCCTGACTGGTGGTCGGATGGCGTTGCTTCTACGGCCATATCAACTCAGGTGTTTCGGCAAGCGAAACGCACATTGCGGCTGGTTAAACAGTTGGACCCCGAGCACCAAGTCAATTCGCCAGATAAGATAGAAGAAATCGAGTATCAATTAATACAATATGCCGAGCATACGTGGGGGCATTCTCATTCCGTAAGTGAACCATGGAATCCTCACGTTCAGTCGTTAAGAGTAAGAAAGGACGCATATGCAGCGAATGCAAGCCGTCTTACTAGTGTAGCGCTCGATAGGATCCTCAGGCATCGCGGGGAGGCGGAGCTGTATCCGGATCGGCCTTTCACTTATAAAGTGATCAATCCAACCGCAGAACCTGTTGAAGATGTGGCTTTTTTGCATATCGATTATTGGGAGTGTCCTGTCTTTAAGCATGGCATGGAAGTGGTGGAAATCGAGACAGGCTCTGTCGTTCCCCATCAAATAAAGGCGATAAGCAGAGGTTGGCAGATTATTATTCAGGTCAAGTTGAATGCAGGAGAAGAACAAAGCTATATGCTTCGACCTGCTGTCATCGAAAGTCATATCACAACGATAAACGCTGATTTAATCGGAAGTGATGGCGTGCGGGATGTTGTCCCTTTCCATCCGATAGACAATCCGGAGAAGATTCGTATTTCGGAGCATAAAATTAGCACCCCTTATGTCCATATTTCCTGGAAGGCAGGCGAAGGGATTACCTCTTGGATTGATCTGACAACGGGTATAGATTTACTGCAAGAAAGCGAGCATGCTCCATTCACGCCGGTTTACGAAGTAACTCCCGTGCAGAATGAAGCAGAGATCATGTCCGTGCGCAGGGGGATGGGCCGAAATCGCAAAGGATTTAACGTCCAGCGCAGTGTCGGACGGCTCGTTCGTATTAAAACGGGTGAGCAAGGCGAGATGTACGGAACGATTGAACTGCAATATGAAGTCGCCGGAATGTCCTATTATTCCGTGTTTGTTACTGCATATGCCAATATGCCGCGTGTCGATGTTGCCGTCCGCCTGCATAAGGATAGTGTATGGAGTCCGGAAAATGTGTACGTGTCATTACCATTCCGTGCAAGTGAGGATGAAGATGAACAATTATGGCTTGAAAAAGCGGGTTGCATGATTCGTCCGGGGGAAGATCAGCTGCCAGGGACATGTATTGATTTTTACTGTATACAGGAAGGATTGGCATTTGTGTCACCACAAGCTGGATTAGCGCTTGCAACTCCGGATGCTCCATTGATTCAATTAGGTTCGATCGAGCATCAGGCAAGACATTTGCATCAACAATCTGCTAAAGGAAAAGAGCCAGGCCACTTGTATGCATGGGTGCTGAACAATTTCTGGGAGACTAATTTTCAGGCCACGGTCGGCGGTTTTTACGAATTCAGATACTTGTTACAGTGGGGGAATGATCTGGCAGATGCAAATGCGGCAATTGGCCGTTGCCATCAAATGAATAATGGAATAGTCGCATTCCGAACGTCTTCCAAATAGGGACATTCTATGAAGAGGAGAGAAGATGTGTTCTCCATACGGCTTTCATTTTTAAGGCGATTATAAAACAGCGGGTCTCAAGCAACTTCATTATCGGCTTGTTCACGCCGGAAGGAGATATGGCGGCGGCCGATGCGCTCCAGGAATGTCCGCAAATGAAACTAAAGCACTGGCGTCTAGAATCGAGGACGTCCCCGAACTGTTAGTCGAAATAAATATTGCAGTGGGTAAACCTGTTAAAGGGACAAATAAAGCGAGAATTGAAATTCCTATTACAGACGGAAGCACATATACCGTTAGAATTTTATTATTGGACGCTAAGGGCAGTGTAATTAGTTATGCAGATCATATAGGCGTACTAAATGATAATCATGCAGATGTTTATGAAGGCACTGCAACTTTGAATGGATCTAAAGTTAAACTGTCTGGGCCAACATCCAATGATTGGTGGCATTTATATGCATGGCAGGACGGCAAACAGATTACATTCAAAAATGGAAGACAATTTGCCATTCGCGGTGTTGATGATTTAACATCACTTACAGTTGAGGGAGGCTCCGGCGTTATTAAAGTCGTTCTTGAAGACTTCAGTGGCAAAATGTCTGAGCCAGTAGAAGTTCCATTTGGAACAACGTACACAAGTATGGAAAAATAGGAAACGCCAGTTTACCTTTTAAGCTGCAATGGGACTGATATCATAGTGTAAGGCAAAATGAAACACCTTCAAGGAAATTGGGCCATATCGAATGATCTGGAGAATACCTCGGAGGTGTTTTATGCTCATTTAATAGTGTATTAACATGTAGGCTGGTTAATTTATGCAAACCCAATAGAAATACCATTGAACGAAGCACAATTCCCCCAATATTTATACAATTTAAAAAAACTCGATTTCCTATAATTATGGGACATCGAGTTTTTTATTTTTTTACCATGGCATGAAGTTTGCTTTAAATTCACCAAGAAAAGTATCTGGATCACGGGAGGGATGTACCATATGCAGATGACATATCGACTGAATCAGGAACAGCGCGTAAAACTGTTCATTACCCCTGAACTGAAGCAGTCCCTTCACATTCTACAGCTAGCTGGAACGGATCTTGCTCCGTACCTTCAAGAGCAGGCAATAGAAAATCCTTTTATAGAGATTGAATGGTTATCCGAGTCATTCTATTCCGGCTCCGGCGTCAAAAATATGGAAAAATCTAATTTCAACGCAGTTGAGGCTTACGGTACGAAAACTGCAACAAGGGGTACGCTTGAAAACTGGATGATGAACCAATTTCGAATGACGAGCTACTCCTTGGAACAATTTAAGGCGTTTTCCTATTTGGCCGGTAACCTGAACGAGGCCGGTTATTTGACAGTAAGTCTGGAGGAAGCCGCACAAGAGCTGAATTTGACAAGCGATGTCATGGAAACCGCGCTCAGGACGCTTCAATCATTTGATCCCCCGGGTGTTGGAGGGAGAACTTTGCAGGAATGTCTAACGATTCAAATCGAACGAGATCCGTTTGCCATAAAAGGGGCATTGGAGATGGTTTCAGGTTATTTGCAAGACCTTTCCAAAGGAAGAACCGACAAAATTTCCAAAGAGTTAAACATCGAACCGTTGCAAGTGTCTAAAATCCTAACATACATTCGCACACTCAATCCACGTCCTGGTCTAGCTTTTGTAACGGATGAGGAGCAGAACATCATCGTCGATGCCCATGTCTACATGAACAGCAACCAGTTTGTCATCGAGCTGAATCATCAAGATCACGTAAAAATCAGTGTTAACAAAGAGTATCTTCACATGGTTGATGGTCTTAACGATATAGCGGTTTCTCGCTTTTATGATGAAAAAATAAAGGAGGCTCATTGGCTGCTGCGCAGCTTGAACCAACGTAATCAAACGCTGTTAAAAGTAATTACGGCCATTGTGGAGGAACAGGCTGATTTTATAAATGGAACGGCGCAGGGAATTAGACCGATGACTTTGAGAAACATCGCGCAAAAGCTTGATTTGCACGAGTCCACTGTCAGCCGTGCAGTTAAAAATAAATACATTCGTACGCCAAGAGGCATATTTGAGCTGAAGTTTTTTTTCTCAATCGCCATTCAAACCAACGGAGGTGAAGACATCTCGGCTCAAAATATCAAATGCATGATCAAGGAAATGATTCACGGGGAAAACAAGAGAAAACCGCTGTCCGACCAAGAGATTACGAATATGCTCATTGAGAAAGGAATCTGTTTATCGCGCAGAACCGTTGCCAAATACCGTGAAGAGGAACATATCTTATGCTCCTCCCTGCGGAAGACAAACGGTTGAGACTCTGAATTACGGTAAGGAGGGATGCTTACTCGATCATACTTGCGACTTGTGCAAGAAACAGCATAAAAATTGAGAGGAGAAGACGAAAAATGAGCAAATTTCCTGGAATTTATGTTGCAACTGTAACACCTTTTACAGCTTCATATGAGGTTGATTTCAATCGTTTGAAGGAGCATGTTGACTGGTTGATTCAGAAGGGCGTCGACGGCATTATTCCGACGGGATCGCTGGGCGAGTATGCCACTCTAACAAGCGAAGAAAGGGCTCAGGTGATCACGGCAACCATCGACGCAGCCGCGGGACGTGTGCCGGTAGTTATCGGCGGAGCAGCACCTTCCACCAAACAAGTGGTCGAACTGATCCAGTTTTCCAAAGAGAAAGGCGCAGAAGGAGTTATGGCGCTGCCGCCGATCAATTATAAACCTACTGAAGATGAGGTCGTGGCCCACTATGAGGCGGTTTCCAATGCGGGATTGCCGGTTATCGTATATAACAATCCTTATGATTACCCGGTTGATTTGACGCCTCGCATCCTTCAGAAGCTGTCTAAATTCGAAAACATCGTTGCTGTCAAAGAATTTTCCGGTGACGTGCGCCGGGTTTACGATATTCTTCGAGAGACCGATTTGGAAGTGATGATCGGCGTTGACGATCTTGCGCTTGAAGGTGCCTTGGCAGGGGCTACCGGTTGGATTGCCGGATTCGCAAATGCATTTCCGAGAGAAAGCATCACGGTCTTTAACATGACAAGAACGGGCCGTGTGGACGAAGCGCTTGAACTTTACCGTTATTTATTGCCTTTATTCCATTTTGATGCCAATCCGCGCCTGGTCCAGGCGATCAAATACGTAATGGATTTTGTCGGTCAACCGGCTGGGCCGAGTCGTCCTCCTAGACTGCCGCTTCCGGAAGAAGACCGGCTTGCAGTACAGGAAGCGTACAAATATGCTGTAAACCGTCCCATTAGAATCGTTCAAGAATAAATAAGATAGGGAGATCTTTTTATGTTAGAAAGCAGAAACTGGATTGGCGGGGAGTGGAATACACCGACGGAAGGAAATCTTATCGTCATGAATCCGTCAGATCTACAGGAACAAGTAGGCGTTCTTCATCTTTCTGGCAAGTCCGATGTGCTTCAAGCCGCACAGGCCGCACGCATGGCATTTTCAGGTTGGGCGGGACTACCTGCTCCCAAACGCGGGGAGCATATTTTACGGCTTGCGGTGGCGCTCGAAGCTAATCTCGAAGAATTGGCTACCCTGGCCAGCCGTGAAATGGGAAAGCCGATTACGGAGATGAAAGGTGAAGTCATACGGGGCGTAAATTTGCTAAAGTATTATGCAGCGGAAGGTGTGCGTTCGTTCGGAAGCGTGATTCCGGCCTATGATACGAACATTCTGCAATATACGAAGCGTGTTCCGTTAGGCGTTGTCGGTCTGATTACGCCATGGAATTTTCCCGTGGCAATACCGATCTGGAAATTAGCCCCCGCCCTGATTTGCGGAAACACGGTCGTATGGAAGCCGGCGGAATATGCGTCTCTAACGGCAACCAAAATGGCGGAGATATTCCATTTCGCCGGACTGCCAGACGGCGTGTTGAATCTCGTCATCGGTAAAGGGAGCCGAATTGGCGACACGCTGCTGGAGGAATGCGATCTGAATGCCGTCAGCTTTACCGGATCAACCGGCACAGGTCTGCGTGTTGCATCCGCGTGCGCGAAACGCAATATCAAATACCAGACGGAAATGGGCGGGAAAAATGCAGCCGTTGTGCTGAAAGACGCGGATTTGGACAAAACGGTCCCGGCGATCCTGAGCGGGGCATTCCGTTCGGCAGGGCAAAAGTGTACGGCAACCAGCCGCATTATCGTGGAACGTGAAATCGCTCCCGCGTTTACCGAAGCGATGCAGAAAGCGGTCCAGTCGCTAAACATTAGGCCGGCGCTAGATCCCGCTGCATATCTAGGGCCTGTCGCTTCATCTTCACAATTTCAAAGCGTCATGTCATACGTGCAAATGGCCCGCGAAGAAGCACAAGTGATCGCCGAATGCCGCCAAAAAGTGACCGAAAGCCAAGGACATTACGTTTATCCACTGCTTGTTAGGGGCATCGAGAGCAATCATGCACTTGTTCAAGAGGAAATTTTCGGTCCACTTGCCGTCATGCTGGAGGCCGACAATTACGAACATGCGGTTGATTTATGCAATCAATCGATATTCGGATTAAGCGCATCAGTGTTTACAAGGGATTTATCGAACGGCCTGCGCTTTCTCGACGATGCGCAAGCCGGTATGGTTCGAGTCAATCAAGAGACGGCAGGCGTGGAATATCAGTCGCCTTTTGGCGGAATGAAAATGTCAAGTTCGCACTCGCGAGAGCAAGGGCAAGCGGCGCTGGATTTCTATAGCGATGTGAAAACTTGCGGAATAAGTTATACGTAGTTCATAACAAAATAACCCCACAAAGTGGAGCCTATGCTTCGATGCCTAATCCAAATACTTTGTGGGGACCCCGAAACACAATACCCCACAAAGTGGAGCCTATGCTTCGATGCTTATTCCAAATACTTTGCGGGGACCCCGAAACACATAAATTATCTAAAAAAATGCGGCCGGGAATGAGTTATTCCCGGCCGCATTTTTAACTGAAGTTTTCGCTGTACATCGACTCCAAGCGCTGCCGTCCTTCGGCGACTTGAGGGTGAAACTGGATCGAAGCCTTCGCGCGAGTTATGCGAAGATTTTGAATGGATTCCCGCAGATCTTCTTCAGTTCCGCTGACTTGATGGAAAGCCGCGATCGATAAGCCGGCAACGGTACCTTGAGCAGCAGCGATCTTGGCGCTTTCAATGCCGGTAATATTGCCGGCTACGAACAACCCTGCGAGCGGCGTCTGCATTCGAGCATTGTGAAGCGGAATATGTCCCCCCAATTCAGGGATATACCGGAAGGGGCAGCCGGCGACTGCCGCCAGTTCGGCTAAAGGATAAAGGCCTCCAGCCATGCACACGAAATCGACCGGCAAGCTTCTAGAAGTGCCCGGGACAATATTGCCGTCCGGCGACAAATTCGCCACACGTACGCTCTCCACTTTCTCAATGCCTTCAATTTCTACTGCAGCTTTGCGCAGCTGGACAGGAATCCCCCAAACCTTAAAACCTCCTTTGGGATATAAGTGAAGTCCCAAGGATTGCAGAGGAGTATAGCGCATTAAGCCGCTGCCAAGGCGAAGTAGGGGAGATGGCGCAAGATGACCGAGGCGGACGATGGACTGCATCACTTTTCTAGGATCCCCCGCATCATGATTGATCATATTTTTAGCGGGAAGCACCATGGCGGCGATCTTGATGCCCGCGAGCTCAAGTTCTTGCGCAATTGCCATCGACAGCACATTGATCCCTACAATGACTCCACGCATACCTACGCGGACTCTGTGTACATTCGTCATCACTTGAGCGGCGCCGATGGACATGACACCGGGCAGTGTCCAACCCGGAATAGGACAAGCCGTTTCTGCCGCGCCTGTCGCAAGTAAGAGGGCCGGCGCTTTAAGGATACCGGTCGATGTATAAACCATCCAGCCGTCGTCCGAATGATTTAAGTCGATAACGGATATGCCAAGTTGAAGCTCGACGCCTAGTGATGCAGCCTTATCTTGAAGTTTGGCCGCTTCTTCGATCCCGTTCCACCAAGAGCCGTCCGGTTCCTGATACAACTGACCAAGCAATCTGCCTCCCGGTCTCATGAATTCGTCGATGACTTGAACCTGCAGCCCCCTTTCCGCACAGGAAATAGCAGCAGATAGGCCAGCAGGACCAGCGCCGACGATAAGCACATCTGTCATTCTTAATGGACTCCTTTCTTTAACGGGGCAGGGAGCGTCTTACCTGAACGGATATTCATACCATCCTTCAGCACAGTAAGGCAAGCTCGTTGTCCGGTTATCCCATCGATTGTCACGCGGCATTCGAAACAGTGTCCGATATTGCAATAAATGCCGCGGGGCGTGCCGGTTTCTTCATGACGGCGAAGTGTGCGCACACCATTGGCAAGCAAGGCTGCCGCGATGGTTTCCCCCTCGAAAGCTTCGAATTCTTGATCATCAAACAAAAAGCGGAGGGTTACTCGTTCGTCTAAGGTCCCCAAAACGGGATGATTCGTGACGCGACCATTTTTCATGAAAGACCTCCTCCCAAGTTTTGAAATGTGACAGGTCGAACAGGCGGCTGATGTTTGAGCGGTATTTCATTGGATGCCTGCGTATCTGTAAGCTGCTGTACAATCGAATCGACAAGCAAACGACAGGTCCGACCGCCGCAGTACCCCATGCCTGCCCGTGAACGAAGTTTCAATTCGCGTGAAGAGCAGGAGTACCGTTCGGCCGTTTCAAGCAATTGCTTCAAGTCCACTTCTTCACATCGACAAACGATTACTGATTGCGTTTCCATTAGATTCCATCCTTTCCTGTTCTTCATTCAGTCAAGATTTAATACTTCTCTAGCAAATATCTCGCCAACGATAACCGGGTCAAAAATAAACAAGAGTCCGATTTTTTGCGTCATTCGAACTCTAATTTATACACATACAGCATTCGCTGTGTTAAGAAAGCTGGACAGAAGCCTTTTTCATTGCAGATGCATCATACCGTTTAACTGGCATGATTTTTGCTGAATGGCAGGATGAGAAAATCGTTCAGGATTTTGCAAAATTCGATTCCAGCCGTTCCCGGGTACAATATATAGACGAACTAAACCGTTTCGCTCTTTATATTGCCGATTGAAAGTCGCTCCTTGGATTTTTGCAAAATCCTCAGTTAAAAAGGAGGTTAAGAAAAAATGAACTCTATGTATGAACAAAGATTAAAGAGATTGCGGGATTATTTGAAGCGTGAGCAGATTGACATTGCCCTCATTACGAATCCAACGAATATTTATTACTTTAGCGGCTTCTATTCCGATCCGCATGAACGGTTCATGGCGCTGGTCGTCGATGCCGAACGCGAGCAAACCTTCATGATCGTTCCAAGTCTGGATTTGGAAGCGGCGGCACAGCATTCTGTCGTTCGCGACATGATTCCTTGCTCGGATACCGATAATCCGTTTATTCTGCTGAATGCCAAAATTGGCAGAAAACGGATCGGCACGATCGGTTTGGAAAAGAAAACGTTCAGCGTTCATAGGCTGGAGCGTCTGCAAGAGCTTTTTACCGGCGTCAATACCAACGACATTGAAGAATTCATCGCTTTAGAGCGGTTGGTCAAGTCCGATCATGATCTCGTGCAAATCCGCCGCGCGATAGCAATCACGGAAGAAGCGCTTGAGACTGCATTACGGCAGGTACGCGTCGGCATGACGGAGCTCGATCTGACCGCTGAGCTGGAGTACAGGATCAGGAAACTCGGCGGCGATAAGCCGGCGTTCGAAACGATCATATTAACCGGCAAAAGGTCATGTTTGCCCCACGGCAAACCGGGCCCTTATCCGATAATGGAAAACGACTTTTTGCTTGTTGATTTTGGCGTTTATGCGGGCGGATTTTGCTCGGATATCACCCGCACCTTTGTCATTGGGGAAGGGACCAAAAAACAGGAGGAAATTTATGAGATCGTGCTTGAGTCTAATCTGGCGGCAATTGAAAAAGTAAAGATCGGCACCCCTTACGGACATATCGACCGGGCGGGAAGAGAGGTCATCGCTGCGCGGGGGTATGGAGCTTATTTCAACAACCGGATCGGTCACGGCTTAGGTCTGGACTTCCATGAAATCCCTTCGATTCACGGGGGAAATACTCAGGTCGTGCAGCCGGGCCATGTTTTCACGATTGAACCGGGCATCTATTTGCCTGCCATTGGCGGAGTACGAATCGAGGACGATATTTGCGTACATTCGGGCGGCAAGGTTGAGATTCTGACAACATATCCAAAGCAATTACGCAGATTATAGGGTCATTCTCGCCAAAACGGCATCATGGGCAAAATGCCTGCGTTCCCGGTTTGGAAAACTTATGGAGGTAGGTTTATGGGGAAATACATTGCAGGAAGAATTGGATATATGATCATCACCTTTCTTGTAATCGCCACGTTTACTTTCTTGCTCATGCAAACGCTGCCAGGATCGCCGTTTAACGACGAGAAGCTGTCCGAGACCCAAAAGGAAGCCTTGTATGAAAAGTATGGGCTGGATAAACCTGTTGCCCTTCGCTACGTCAAATACATGGCAAATATATTGAAGGGAGACTTGGGAGAATCGTTTCAATTTGAAGGTCGGCCCGTCACCAAAGTCATAAGTGAAAGAATCGGGGCATCTGCAGTACTTGGCGGTCAGGCTATCATTCTGGGGACCGTAGTGGGACTGCTCCTTGGGATGTTCGCCGCCTTAAAGCAAAACAGCGCTCTGGATTATTCTTCGATGATCATATCCGTACTTGGCGTATCTATTCCTTCTTTCGTATTTGCCGGTCTGCTTCAGTACTGGGTCGGCGTCAGACTTCAATGGCTGCCAATCGCGTTTTGGGACGGGTTTGCGAGCAGCATTTTGCCGACGATCTCAATGGCTGTCGGCGTCATTGCAACGATGGCCCGGTTCATGCGCACGGAGATGATCGAGATTCTTAGCCAGGACTACATCGTGATGGCCAAAGCAAGAGGATTAAGCGGTACTGCCGTTTTGTTCAGGCATGGACTGAGGAACGCCCTGATTCCAATCGTCACTTTGCTCGGACCGATGACCATTAATTTAATGACGGGAACGCTGATTATCGAGCAAATATTCAGCATTCCCGGCCTTGGTGAGCAGTTTACCAGATCCATCATGACAAACGACTATCCGATGATCATGGGAACAACCTTATTTTACGCCGCATTGTTTATCGGAATCGTGTTCGTCGTCGATCTGTTGTATGGCGTCATTGATCCGAGAATTCGCCTGACGGGAGGAAAGCAATGATGAACACTCAAATCAAAACGTATACAAAGGATTTGTTTGAAGCGGCTGAAAACTCGATGGTAGGGCAGGAGGCAGCTGCAGGCCGAACGTTAACGTATTGGCAAGATACTTGCAAGCGTTTTCTTAGAAATAAAGCCGCTTTAATTGGATTAGTAATTATTATCATTCTTGTTATTATGTCGGTTATTGGCCCTTCGATGAGCAAATTCGGATTTGATGATCAGGATCTGGTACGCTCCAAGCTGCCCCCTAAAGTGCCGGTTCTAGAGAATATAAGCTGGCTTGGCTTTAACGGCAAGGATATGAACGGAATCGACCAATATGCCAGAAAAGGCGTTACCGACTATTTCTGGTTCGGCACGGATGAGCTCGGCAGGGACTTGTGGACACGCGTTTGGCAAGGCACCCGGGTATCCCTTTATATTGCCCTTCTCGCAGCGGCCATCGATCTGATTATCGGGGTGGCCTACGGCGGCATATCCGCATTTTACGGCGGAAAGGTCGACAATGTAATGCAGCGGATTGTCGAAGTATTGGTGGGAATCCCCAACCTGATTGTCACTATTCTGTTGATTCTGGTGTTAAAACCAGGCATTATGACGCTCACGCTCGCGATGGTTTTAACCGGCTGGATCGGCATGGCGCGGATCGTGCGCGGTCAAATTCTCAAGCTGAAGGATCAGGAATATGTTCTGGCAGCCAGAACGCTTGGCGCTAAAGACTTCCGGCTTTTATGGAAACATCTTATACCGAATACGCTGGGACCTATCATCGTCACGTCCATGTTTACCGTTCCCGGCGCCATCTTTACGGAAGCCTTTCTCAGCTTCATCGGGCTTGGCCTTCAACCGCCGGTCGCATCGCTAGGCACACTCGTTAATGATGGATTTAAGATGATGCGGATTAATCCGCATATGATGATCTCATCATCCGTCATTATTAGTTTGATTATGATCAGCTTTAATTTGCTGGGTGACGGTCTTAGAGACGCGCTGGATCCCAAAATGCGCAGATAGGAGGAAGCCTGAATGGTGGAAAATTTGGTTATAAAAGATTTGGCCGTCACTTTTAACACGTATGCGGGAGAGGTTCAAGCAGTTCGGGGCGTCTCGTTTCAATTGCAAAAAGGGGAAACGCTCGCTATTGTAGGCGAGTCTGGATCGGGTAAATCTGTCATGGTGAAAAGCATCATGAGACTTATCGATAAATCCGTCGGCAGCATTAAACAGGGAGAAGTATGGTTTGAGGGAGAGGACCTGCTCCAAAAAACCGAGAAGCAGATGCAGGGCATTCGAGGCTCATACATTTCGATCATTACGCAAGACCCGATGACTTCATTAAATCCGACGATGACGGTCGGCAATCAGATCATGGAGTGCATCCGAAAGCATCAGCGTGTCAGCAGGAGCAAAGCCAAAAGGGAAGCGATAGAGCTGCTGGATATGGTCGGGATTCCGAATCCGGAACTTAGAATCAAGCAGTATCCGCATCAATTTTCCGGCGGCATGCGCCAGCGGGTGTCCATAGCGATCGCCCTTGCGTGCAAACCGAAAATATTAATCGCCGACGAACCTACAACAGCGCTGGATGTGACGGTTCAAGCGCAAATTCTGGAGCTGCTGAAAAATTTGCAGAGCAAACTTGGCATGTCGATCATTTTCATCACACATGATCTTGGTGTCGTGGCTGGCCTGGCCGATCGTGTCATCGTCATGTACGCGGGCAAAGCGGTGGAGGTAGGGACGGTCGACGAAATTTTTTATGACCCCAGACATCCGTATACTTGGGGACTGCTCGGTTCCATGCCGGGACTCCATGCAGAAGAGGG
The DNA here is from genome assembly GCF_009870825.1 of Paenibacillus sp. USDA918EY. Classification (GTDB taxonomy): domain Bacteria; phylum Bacillota; class Bacilli; order Paenibacillales; family Paenibacillaceae; genus Paenibacillus_AQ; species Paenibacillus_AQ albilobatus. The sequence continues at coordinate 531,719 of NZ_WTWY01000001.1, forward strand.
GACATTATATTCCATCCCGGGAACGCCTCCCAATATGATGTCGCTGCCGAAAGGGGATGCTTTTGCGCCGCGCAACAAGTATTCGCTCAAGATTGATTTTATGGAAGAACCGCCAATGTTTCAAATCACCCCCACGCATTACGCTGCCACCTGGTTGCTGCATGAGTATGCACCAAAGGTTAGCCGTCCTCATGTGTCCCCAAGCCAACGGGAGCTGCATCTTCATGATCCCGACAAAGCGAAAACGTTGCAGGCTGCCCGGGAGAAATTGGTGGCCGTGGAGAATCTGAAGAAATACTTTCCACTAGGCAAAGGTCAAATTCATAAAGCCGTCGACGGACTTACTTTTGATATCTACAAAGGCGAGACACTTGGGCTTGTGGGGGAATCCGGATGCGGCAAATCAACGACCGGAAGAACCCTCATCGGTTTGTACAAAGCCACGTCAGGCAAAGTTCTGTATGGAGGCGAAAACATGCCCGGGCTGAATTCCCTGGAAAAACGCCAGCAAATGAGCCGCCGTATGCAGATGATTTTTCAGGATCCTTACTCAACATTAAATCCGCGGATGACTGTAGCGGATATCATTGCCGAAGGTGTGGACATTCACGGGTTTGCCAAAGATGCCGGGCAGCGGCGGGAATTTGTGTATCAGTTGCTGGAGGCGGTGGGGTTGAACCGCGATCATGCGAACAGGTATCCTCACGAGTTCAGCGGTGGCCAGCGTCAGCGAATTGGCATCGCCCGCGCATTGGCCGTGAGTCCGGAATTCATCATCGCTGACGAGCCCATCTCCGCGCTGGATGTATCCGTGCAGGCGCAGGTCGTGAACCTGCTTAAGCATTTACAGAAGGAAAAAAGGCTCACGTATTTGTTTATCGCGCACGACTTGTCCATGGTGAGGCATATTAGCGACAGGATAGCCGTTATGTATCGAGGACGCATTGTGGAATTGGCAGACAGTGCCGAGCTGTATGAAAATCCGTTGCATCCCTATACGCGATCTTTACTTTCGGCTATCCCCGTTCCCGATCCTGTCCTGGAACGTAAACGCAAACGAATCGTATTTGATCATGCTATGTACGCCAAAGATGATGCCAGCCGCGTCTTCCGGGAAGTGGGGCGGGGTCACTGGGTTGCTTGTACGGATGAAGGTGTAGAGCCTGCGCTGCGGCAGCACCACGTCTAATATAAGGCTCGAACTTAGAGGAGGGAGGCAATGGAAGCACAAGGTTCTTTGTTCATGGAACTTGTCAATCTTTTATCGATTATCTCTTTGCTGCTGCTGATGGCGGGGGCCGGTATGTTGGTGCTGCAAGGCGGGTTGTTCAACGGGTTTTTGCATAGCTGCAGGCGGTTTTTCGAACATTCGACCAAGCAGGGTGAGTATGCGTCCCGCTTTCACCGGGAAGAAAAGCGATGGAAGGAATGGGGCAAGTTCAGGTTGACTTATCCTTTATTGCTGTCGGGAGGAATTTTGTTTATCTTCACGTATGTGTGTTCTATCTTGATGCATTGAATTCATTTCACGGCCATTTATCTGCGCTGCATGCGAAGGAATGGCTGTTGTTTTTTTCTCAAATTGTTTTGATCATATGGCGTCATTGAACTGTCTAAATTGTTGGATGCATGGTGCGCTTTGTTCAAAAAATGGACAGATTTTAGCCGCTAATCCGGTGTAAAGTTTGGAATGGATTTTGCATGTTGGGAAAGGTATCCGGTAAAAAGAGGAGGGAGAACCGTCATGTAAATTAAAAAGTGAGCTATAACGCTTGGAGTTCGCTCAAACGATCAGGATCCGACTGTAAGACGTTTGGAGATGATCTGCTACCAATTTTGAAAGGAAGTGTGTGCAGTATGGGGTTCATGGGGCGTAAAATTGGAATCTGTATTGTCACAAGCTTGATTACAGCTATGGCAATGAATGGTTTGGGAACGACAATTCTGGCACAATCGCCAGATGTATCGTTGCAGGCAGTAAGTCTGAAAGCAGACCGGACAGAAAGCAAGGCTGCAAGTAAGGCGCCAAGTCAGAATAGAGATCAGGAGGTGGAAATTCATGCACCAAAGGGTTTAAATCCTCCCGGTAAATTGACGGAGCCAAAGGGAACGGACGAGCCTCTTTGCGACCTCGGAGGAGACCGCTCTCCAAAAGACACTGCAAGCATTGTTCCTGAAGGAGCTCCGCCACAAGTACAATCGCCGCATCAAAGCCAAATCGCGCCGTTTCGTGATACAGACGTGCAAGGGAACCAAAGTCAGCTAAAGGCCGTCGAGATAAGAAATTATACAATGGCGGAATTAAATAAAATGAGCTACGCGGACTTAACTGCCCTTCTTCCAAAGCTGCGATGGACCAATGTTCCCGAATTATTCGCGTATAATAACGATACTGCGGAGTTTTATGGCGACAGAAACCGGATGGAGGCGCTTATCGCCGCTTTGAAAAATGCCGGAAGAGATTATACGAAAGACGACAGCAAAGGAATCGATACTCTCGTGGAAGTGCTCCGATCCGCTTATTATCTTGGTTACTACAATCGGGATACCTTGGGTTACATCAATGAGTGGGAATACCGGAAGAAGATCATCCCAGCTTTAATCGCCATTGAGGATAACCCTAATTTCGAAATCGGTACGGCAGAGCAAAATAACGTCATTGCTGCATTTGGCAGAATGATTGGGAATACCGCTGTCAATGCGGAAGTGATCAATGGTGCCACGAAAATTTTATTGCAGGCGGAGCAACAGTTTGATGCTTACAATCATGCAAACGGAGGAGAATTCTCCGCTGTATATGAACTTTTAAAAGGAATAAATTTTATTCTAAACAATGTTTTGGACGAACAAAATGTTCCAAAGCAACCGGATTATATCGGTACATTTGACCCCTTTATTAAAGCAATCGGCAAACTCTCCCTTCACACAAATTACTCGCCAAACCACCAATGGTTTCTCTATAACGCTATTTATTACTCCGGACTGTTCAGTAAATTCAGCAGTAACCCTTCCTCAGTGAATGAAATCTTGACGCGAGATATGGAGATTTTCCCCCAGTACAGCTACGCTTATATGCAATCGGCAAGCTCCATCAATCAAATTTTTAACGGTATGAATTCAAAAGGAATCGCGATTCACTATGACCAGCTTGTGAACGAAGCAAAACATTTTTATTTTCCAAAGCGTTATACCTTCGATGACGGCCAAATGATTATGTACACTGGGAAAGACGTAACGGACGACAAAATAGAGCGCCTGTATTGGGCGTCAAAAGAAGTTAGAGCGCAGTTTTACCGAATATCCGGCAGTGACGTTCCATTAGAGCAAGGCCATCCTGATGATATTCTCAGCATCTATATTTACAACAACATGGAAGAATATAAGATTAATCTGCTCTTGAACGGTCTTGAAACTCAAAATGGCGGGATTTATATTGAATCCCAGGGCACTTTTTATACGTGGGAAAGAACCTCTTCCGAAAGCGTTTACACTTTAGAGGAACTGTTTCGGCATGAATTTACCCATTTCCTGCAAAGCCGATACCTGATTCCGGGTTTTTGGGGAGAAAGTGAAATTTATCGGAATGACCGAGTTACATGGATGGAAGAAGGAGGTGCGGAACTGCTAGCCGGTTCATCAAGGGAAAACGGTATTCTGCCTCGCAGGTCCATGTCCCAGGGGTATTTAAATGATCCAGTCGCTTCATGGATGAATGCGAATGAAATCGTGCACGCAAAATTCAATGGATTTCGATTCTATACTTTTGCATATCAGCTTCAATATTATCTTTATGAAAAACGGCCGGATGTATTAGAAAACATTGCAAACTTGGTCCGCGGCAATGACGGAACGGGTTATGATGCCTACATGAACGTTTTGGGGCATGATGAACAGCTAAATAAGAATTATATCGATTCGGCTATCGATTTGCACCAAAGGGCAGATGCGGGGCAATTAACGATACCGCTTGTCGCAGAGGACTATTTACTGCGCCATCCCGTTCGACCGCGTTCAACCGTTTTGAATGATATCCATCAGGCCGTGAACTTAACCGATATCCGGACGGAGGAGCATTCTTCGGAACTGCTTAATACATTTGTGGTCCGGGGAACTTATACCGGAGGGATAAGCAAGGGAATCATTGAAGATCGAAAAGCCATGGATGAAATCGTCGATCATTCTTTGAAAGCGCTTGATCATTTGCCATGGAGCGGCTATAAAACCTTCACGGGATACTTCGTAAACCACCGATTGGATCAAAATAATCATTTTGTTTTCGATGTCGTATTTCATGGTGTATTGCCGGATGACGCAAGTAATCCCACACTCCCGCCAGTGGTTGATATCCATGGACCCTATGAGGGAACTGCCGGTTACGCTTTACAATTTAATAGCGAAGGGACGTTTTCGCATAACGGGACGATCACCAATTACGAATGGAATTTCGGCGATGGCACAACAAGCTCGCTGCCTAATCCCACGCATGTCTATAAAAAAATGGGCACCTACAACATTAGCTTGAAAGTAACGGACAGCAATGGAGTAACGGAAGAGCAAACAACGACAGCTGTGATTCATTCGCTTGACAAGGAAATAAAGCCCAACAACAGAATTGAATTGGCAAACGGTCCGCTGCCATTTGACGTCGATTTTCCTGCGACTATGGACCAATCCGATACGGCAAGCTATTTTTACTTCGAGTTGGAGAACGCTGGAAAGGTCCACCTCGTTGTCACCCAACCGAACGGCATGGATTTAACCTGGGTTCTGTATAAAGAGAGCGATCTTCAAAACTATTGGCAAGATTCGCGCAGGAATGGAAATCTTCAAGAGAATACATTCGATGCACCTGCCGGCAAATATTATCTGCTTGTATACAAAAATTCGAATACGCCAAGCAATGTCGGAGCATATAATATTAAGGTTTCCGTTGACGAAGCGAGTCCAGTTGAGATGCAAAACAACTGAATAGTCCCATAAAACTAAAACAGCCATTTCCCCAATTGATATCAGTTTAGGGAAACGGCTGTTTTTTGTCGGCGTATTATTTATTTTTGCCTTCGATATAGGTCCATTTGTAGCTGGAGTACACACCAAAGGGATGCGTTACATAATCTTTCACATAAGGTTTGGACAAGCGGGCGATTGCTTCTTGATACATCGGGATGATTGCCGCATCTTCTTCAAGGAGAACGCGCTCTGCTTCTTGCAGCGTTGTCCATCGTACGGCAGGGTCTGTGGCATTCCTTACCTCATCGATAAGTTGATCGTATTTGGTGCTTTTGTACTCCGATTCGTTATAGGGCGAGTTTGACGTAAAGTTCTCCAGGAATGTCATCGGATCCGGGTAATCCGGTCCCCAGCCGGAGGAGCTTACATCATAATCTGCCTTTTTTTCCAGTGCGAGTTTTTGTTTTTGCGGCTGCTGGTTGATCGTAACGGTAAGACCGGGAAGGTTTTTCTCCCATTGATTTTTCAGGTATTGGCCGATGGTCTTGGATACATCTCCCTCATAGTTCAACAATTCAAGTTTGATGCTGGTTTCGCCAAGTTCTTTGAGACCCTGCTCCCAATATTTCTTCGCTTCATCGATTCCGCCTGTGTTGAACCCCTCTTCATGTTTGGCCCTGAAGTCCTTGCCGTCCGGTCCCATAACAAAACTTTTCGGAACAAGATAGTTGGCCGGAGTGGAGCCGTTGTTCAGGATGACGTCGGTCATATCCTGTCGGTTCCACCCCATCGTCAATGCTTTGCGTATATTGATGTTTTTCAAATATTTATTTTTTTGGCTCATTCGCAAGAAGCGCATGCCAGGATCAGGATAGGCAACGTATTCGGGAGACCCTTTGTACTGCTCGGTATATTCGGATGTTAAGCCGGTCATATCCAGTTGGCCAGCTTCATAAAGGTTCATTCTAGTGCTGTTGTCTTTGACGATTTTAAAATTGATCGTTTCCAATTTCACCGTCTGCGCATCCCAATAGTCGGGGTTTTTCTTGAGAACGTAGCCTTCTTCGTGCTTCCAGGAATCCAGCACGAACGGTCCGTTATAAATCGCTTTATTCGCTTCCTGTCCGTAGTTTTTTCCTTGGCCCTCCACATACGCTTTGTTTTGCGGCAAGAAAACAGGAGCTGTTATCAAATCCAGAAAATAGGGGACGTTCTTGGAAAGCGTGACTTGAAACGTATGATCGTCAATAGCTTTTACGCCAAGCTCTTCGATTCCCTTCTTTTTGTTATGGATATCCAAGCCGTTGACGATATCGTCAAAGAAGGAGGCATAGGGGGATAGATTTGCCGGATCGAGGGCTTTTCTCCAGGCGTAGTCAAAATCTTTGGCCGTGACCGGTGTTCCGTTGCTCCATTTGGCATCGCGCAGATGAAAGGTATACACTTTCCCGTCTTCACTTACTTCGTAAGATTCGGCCATACCCGGGGTCGGCTTGCTTGTCTTATCCAGCCGATAAAGGCCTTCAAACAGGTTGTTCTGAATCGCGATCGTAGGATTGTCGATGAGTCCGAGGCTGTTGAGCGTCGTAATTTCTTGTCCCGCCGCCAGATTAAGGATCTGTCCCTCCTTTTGGGCATCTTCCGTTGCTTTCACTGGCGGATTTGTTTTTGACTCCGTCGTTGGAGCAGACTTGTAGGTACACGCTGTTGTCATTAAGACCGCAAGGCATAAAGCCAGCAATAATGATTTTTTTATTTTCATGAATCGATCACCCTTCTCATTGTGAATGAATATTGGGCCTGACCGTGAAGATGACAGCGGTTTCAATTTTTGACTGAGGATTTTTGCGAAAATCCAAGGAGCGACTTTCAATCAGCAATATATAGAGCGAAACGGTTTAGTTCGTCTATATATTGTACCCGGGAGCGGCCGGAATCGAATTTTGCAAAATCCTGATTTACAAAACAATAAGTTCTCTTGAAGCGGTTGTAATTATTTCATGTCCCGAGTCGGTGATCAATACATCGTCCTCGATTCTGACGCCTCCGAGGTTAGGGATGTAAATCCCGGGTTCGACTGTTACGATCATACCCGGAGCCAGAATTTTTTCTGAAGTTGTCGAAAAGAATGGTTCTTCATGAATATCCAATCCGATTCCATGACCCGTGCCGTGACCAAAGTAATCGCCATATCCTAGCGATTCGATGTAATGATGCGTAAAGATGTCTATTTCGCTGCATAATGTCCCCGGTTTCAGAAGGGCGATACACTTCATCTCTGCTTCCAGCACAATCTGATAAATATCTTGCAATTGTGCATCGGGCTCACCGATGGCGATCGTTCTCGTTATATCGGAGCGGTAGCCTTTGTAATATGCGCCGAAGTCAAGCGTAAGCATATCGCCGTTTTCAATGATTTTCTCACTGGCCAAGCCGTGGGGAAGGGCGGAGCGGTGGCCGGAAACGACGATTAAATTGAATGCGGAGCTGTCAGCCCCATGCTTGCGCAAAGTTGATTCCAAGGTATTGGCTATTTCTTTTTCGGTAAGTCCGGGGCGGATATATTCAAGAATTTCGGCGAAAGAAGTGTCAGCGATTTGCGCGGCAGTGCGCAGGAAGCCGATTTCAGTTTCGGATTTAACCATACGCAGGTTTTCTAAGACTCCGGCAACAGGGACCAACTCGGCAGCGATCTCATTTTGAAATTTCTGATAATTACCAAAAGTGAGATGTTCTTTTTCGAAGCCCAACTTGGTCATGTTCATCTTCGATGCTTCATCGGCAATTTGCTGGATCATCGAAGCTTTAGACCCCCTAACGATTTCAAATCCGGCTGCTTGAGCACCGGCCTGCTCGACGTAACGAAAATCAGTGATCAGCTTCGCTTGATTTTTAGAGATCAGCACAGTGCCTGCGGTACCGGTAAATCCGGTGATATAACGGCGATTGCTTGCGCTCTCGATCAGCATGCCGTCCAGCTCGAGGGTTTCCATAACCTCCCTAAGCTTTTCAATCCTAGTTTGCACATCAATTCCTCCCAATCTGCTTCAAATTGATTTCTACATTTATTTTCCTTGCAAAAAAAATGCCAGCTTTATGTCAACGCAAAACAATATTGTTTGTGAATGTCAGTGTCTAAAATTTGAAATGACAGCCGTGTTTTGTATAGAGAATTAGACATGATATGTCGTTTATTAGCGCGAAACGAGTTGGAATGTACTTTGCATTAGGAAAGGAAAGGGGGGGAAAGCCCTCTACTCATAAACAGAGAGGAAGGAGATGTCCATGCTATTTTTATCTTCGCATGATCAACGCAAAGTGATCAAAATGGGGGAAGTCATTGACGCGGTCAGCGTTGCTTTGTCCGAGTATTCGGGGCAGCGCGCTATCACACCCATCCGAACAGCACTCTATTTGAAAAAATCGGAGGGAACGTCGTTATTTATGCCGTCATTTGTTGAAGCGGCAAACAGTTTGGGCGTGAAGTTCGTTTCGGTGTTTCCGAACAATACAGCCATGGGAAAAAAGACGATTAACGGTTTGATGGTACTTGCAGACACAGAAACGGGGGAGCCGCTAGCCATCCTGGAGGCGTCTTATTTGACGGTAATCCGGACCGGTGCCGCATCAGGGCTGGCCAGCAAACTCATGGCGAAGGAAAATGCGAAAGTGCTGAGCGTCATTGGAACCGGGGCGCAATCCAGAGGAATCATTCAAGCAATAAGAGAAGTACGTCCCATCGAGGAAATACGATTGTATAATCGGCATGAGCACAAAGCCTATGAATTGGCACACGAACTGATGGAATCCGCCGAAGCGGAGCAAAGGATGCTGGAGATAACGGTTGCCAGTAATGCAGACCAGGCCATAAGGGAAGCCGATATTATCGTCACCGCTACGAACTCCATACATCCTGTTTTTAGCAAAGAAGCGGTCCCATCGGGCGTCCATGTGAATGCGGTCGGTTCCTTCCGTCCGGATATGCAAGAACTGCCGACTCATCTGATCGCCCATGCCGACAAAATCGTCGTTGAATCCAGGGAAATGGCATTAGAGGAGTCGGGCGATTTCATTATCCCCGAAAAGCAGGGACTCTTTGATCCGGCCTCTATTTACGCAGAATTAGGGGAGATCGTCTGCGGATTGAAGCCTGGCCGCGAGCGGCATGACGAAACAACGGTATTTAAATCAGTGGGACTGGCTGCTATGGATATCGTCGTTGCCAAAGCAATTTATGATCGAGCGTTGATGGCTGGCGTTGGCACGCAGATCTCCATGACATAAGGATTTGTTTGGTTTGAACTTAATCGAATATACCGAGCTTTTTCATTTTGTTGTACAGCGTTGCCCGCGAAAGGCCAAGTCGTTTGGCGGCAGCCTGCTTGTTTCCGTTTTCCATTTTCAGTGCATACAGGATGAGTTGCTTTTCATGCGCTACGAGCTCTTCCTGCAATGAGTGAAACGCACCCGCAGTTGGTTCAGCCCGCGGCAGATCCTTGCCGTTTCTGTTCGACAGGATCGATAATGGTAAATAACCCCTTTCTATCGTGCCATCAGATGAAAACACGACTAATCGCTCAATCGTATTCCGCAACTCGCGGATATTGCCCGGCCAGTGATAATGGAGCAAATCCAGGAGAACTTCCTGCGGAATGTCTTGGATCAATCGGTTATAGCTTAAGGCAAACTCGTTAAGGAAAAAATGGGTCAGTTCGATAATGTCCTCTCTTCTTTCCCGAAGGGGAGGGACAACTAATGTAACCACATTCAACCGATAATACAAGTCTTCACGGAAGACCCCTTTCTTGACCTGCTCTTCCAAATCGCGGTTGGTAGCTGCCATAATCCGGAAGTCGGCATCTAATTGCTTGGTTCCGCCTACCGCATAAAACTTTTTTTCCTGAAGCACACGCAGAAGCTTGACTTGCATCTCCAGAGGCATTTCACCGATTTCGTCCAAAAATAAGGTACCGCCTGCGGCAAGCTGGATTTTTCCCTTTTTGCCATTAAGATCAGCCCCGGAAAATGCTCCCTTTTCATAACCGAAAAGTTCGCTTTCAAACAGAGATGGCGGAATAGCGCCGCAATTGATGGCTATGAAAGGAGCGTCAGGTTTTTCCCGAATATCGTGAATGGCCTTAGCAAAAAGTTCTTTGCCTACTCCGCTTTCACCGAGAATAAGCACGGTCGCCTTGGTTGATCCGATTTTTTTGCACATATCGACTGTGCGCTTAATGGCTTTGCTTGTTCCTTTGATCCTGCTGAACGGATCGGACGAGGGATTCAAGTGAGCCATTTGCTGCTGAAGCTGATGAACCTTGGATGTTGCGTTAAACAATTCTTGATTCAATCTGACCTCGCTGGTGATGTTGGTTTCCGCAACGACGGAACCGATAATTTTCCCATTGAGCCGAATCGGATTCGAATTGATCAGAACATATATGTCTGGCCGCGGCTGGTGCAGTTTTTGGTAGACGCCTTCTCCGGTCTTGTGCGTCTTTAAGATTTGCAGCATATCGACGGGGAAAAATTCAGGCATCGGTTTACCTAAGATATCCTTCGCCTTAATTGAAAAAATCCGTTCGGCTCCTGGTGTCCATACGACTGTATTTTCCTGATCATCGATCATGGAAACAGAGGCATCCATCGTTTCGATCATGGCTTCGAAATAAGCTTCCAAGTATTGGTGTGACTGATAACAAGCGGCAAGCGCGTCCGCGGCGGTAACATAACCGACAGGTTGGCCTGTCAATTCGGTCACCATGATGTAATCGCTTTCTTGAAAGAGCGGAATGATGTCATTCATCGTCGCTTCTTTGCTCACCGATCTTGCAGTTTGCCAAGGGATGCTATCGAGGTCCATTCCGTTCGACCCATCACTTTCTGGATCAACATAAAGCTGATTTCCATCCCTAAAAAATAGAATCATGTCCCGGTCCGATTGCACGGAAGATAAATATCGCTCCAAATGCTGACTGGTATCGTCATTATTTTCAATGAAACAATAATTGGTTCGGATAAGTTCGGTGACGGCAGGAGTTTTGTGCTTCATTGGGCTTACCTCGCTTTATATGGGTTAACATGTTGGTTAAATTATACACGCCGTCCTATAACTTGTAAATTTGCGATCCTTCTTTAAACATCAGGCCAGGCCTCGGGTTTGGCATTAAAATTGCTATTTCAACATGAGTTTGAAGTTGATCATCCTACATGAAAGGAACGTGGCTATGGGTGTGAACCATACCGAGGTCGTCATCATAGGTGGCGGGATTATCGGTGCAGCTATTGCATACTTTTTGGGCAGGGAGGGGGTGAACGTCATTGTGCTTGAAAAAGGAGAACTCGCCAGCGGAACCTCATCGCGATGCGACGGCAATATACTCGCTATTGACAAAGACCCTGGATTTGACAGCCAAATGTCGCTTACCAGCCAACGCATTATCGATGAACTAAGCCGGGAGCTCAGCAGTCCGTTCGAGTACAGATTGCCCGGCAGCATCCTCGTCTGTGAATCGGATGAGGAAATGGAGGCGGCTCAGTTATGGGTAAACAGGCAGAAGGCGCTGGGGCTTTCATTCCGGATGCTGGATCGTGGGGATATACGGCAGGAATCGCCGTACCTTGCGGACGACCTTCCTGGAGGATTAGAGTGTGGAACGGACTCCACCGTTAACCCGTACCTGCTTACCTTTGCCCTATTTGACGATGCGCAAAAGAAATATGGGGTTCGTGTCTGTTTAAATACCGAGGTTAAGTCGATCTTGAGAAATCCATTGACGGCAGAATTCAAGATTTGCACAACGCAGGGTGATTTTTCGGCCCGAAAAATCGTGAACGCAGCGGGGGTGTGGGCACCAGTTATCGGCCGAATGGTTGGCTTGGACATCCCGATCGTACCCCGTAAAGGACATTTGATTGTAGCTTCCCGCCAAGTGCCCGTCGGTATGCGCAAAGTGATGGAGTTCGGCTATTTGATCTCTAAGTTCGGTGGTGAGCGTAAAGTCGATCCATTAACGGAGAAATACGGCGTAGCTCTCGTATTTGAGCCCACGGAGAGCCAAAATTTCCTGATCGGCAGCAGCAGGGAGTTTGTCGGTTTTGACACGACGGTCAATATGGAAGCGATTCGTACGATGGCGAGAAGAGCGCTCCGCTTTTATCCAAAAATCGGCGATTTCCAGATCATCCGTACCTATACAGGGCTCAGGCCATGGACGCAGGATCATTTACCGATCGTGTCGGCAGTCGATGAGGTTCCCGGATTTTATATTGCTGCAGGTCATGAAGGAGACGGCATCAGTTTAGCTGCGGTAACGGGCAAATTGATGACCCAAATTTTAACGGAACAGTCGAATACGGTTATTCCAACCGAGCCATTAAGATTCGAGAGATTTCGGAAGAAGGTGAATCACGCATGAAAAGCAGGAAAGTGTTTATGACCGTAGATTCGCATACCGGAGGAAATCCGACAAGAACCATTATCAGCGGCATTCCCAAGCTGTCTGGAGCAACGATGTCGGAAAAAATGCTTCATATGAAAACCGAACACGATTGGATTCGAAAAATATTGATGTACGAGCCAAGAGGACACGGCGTAATGTCGGGCGCAGTACTCGTGGAGCCTTGTCGGCCGGATGCGGATATAGGGGTCATCTATATCGAAACTGGCGGCTATTTGCCGATGTGCGGACACGACACCATTGGTGTATGCACGGCGATGGTTGAAACCGGCATGATTACCGTTACTGAACCAATAACGTATGTGAAACTCGACACCCCAGCCGGACTGGTAGAAGCGGAACTTTCGGTGCAGGATGGAAAAGTGCTGAAAGTGGCTTTTCAGAATGTCCCTGCTTTTTTATACAAACGACTGAATGTGGAAGTGGAAGGAGTAGGGGGCGTTGATTGCGATATCGCCTACGGTGGCAATTTTTATGCGATAACGGATGCCAGAAAATTGGGCATCGAGTTGGTTCCATCCAATGCGGACGCTATCGTGGCCAAAGCGGTGAGCATACGCAAAGCAATCAATCAATCGATCGAGGTCATGCATCCCGAAGCGCAGTACATGAAAGGAGTAACGCATGTTGAATTTTATTCAGACCCGTCGCACCCGGAAGCGGACGTAAAAAATACCGTCATTGTCCCGCCTGGCGGCATTGATAGATCTCCCTGCGGTACGGGAACTTCAGCGAAACTTGCCGTTTTGTTTGCGAACGGGGAAATAGGCATCAATGAAGAGTTCGTTCATGAAAGCATCGTCGGCTCGCTCTTCCGGGCTCGTATCGTGAGCACAACGCAAGTCGGCCCTTTTCCTGCAGTGACGACGAAGATTGAAGGCTCCGCCTGGCTGATGGGAATGCACACATTTTTTGTGCATGAGGACGACGAACATCCGGAAGGATTTTTATTAATTCCGCCAGCGGAAGACCATGGGTAATCAAATCATAGGAGGTCATCGAAAATGGAACTGAAACAGTACTATACAACGATTGACGCGCATACTGGCGGAGAACCACTGCGCATTATTACGGGAGGCATTCCACCATTAAAAGGCGATACTATTCTTGCCAGAAGAGCGTATTTCCGGGAACATTACGATTACATTCGCAAAGTGCTCATGTATGAACCGAGAGGACATCATGGAATGTATGGTTGCGTCGTTACTCCGCCGGTGAGTCATGACGCCGATTTTGGCGTATTGTTCATGCATAACGAAGGCTTCAGCACGATGTGCGGCCATGGCATTATTGCCGTTGTGACGGCAGCTCTCGAATTGGGGCTTCTCCCGGAAACCGCAGAACGCTCTCAAATTGTCATCGACAGCCCTGCCGGCAAAGTGATTGCGCATGCAGATCACGAAGGAACGGAAGTGAAGTCGGTATCGTTCCAAAACGTTCCTTCTTTCGTGTTCGCTCAGAATTATCCAATTATAATTGCGGGCAAATCCTTTACGGTTGATATTGCCTTTGGAGGCGCCTTCTATGCGATTGTCAAAGCGGAAGACATTGGGACATCGGTCGATATTGCCGAACTTCCGAACCTTCAACATTGGGGCTCTGTGATTAAAGCATACATTGAAAGCACGCTTACAGTAAGGCATCCATTGGAACCGGAACTGCAGGGCATTTACGGCGTCATCGTCTCCGATTCGCCACGTAAGGATGGTTCGCATTTGCGTAATGTGACGATTTTTGCGGATGCACAAATCGACCGGTCCCCCTGCGGAACGGGTACCTGCGCACGAATGGCGGCATTGTATGCCCGTGGGGAGCTCGACATCGGCGATGATTTTGTCCATGAAAGCATCGTGAATAGCCAATTCACCGGACGAATCCTAGAGAAGACGTATGTGGCCGATAAGGAAGCCGTTATTCCCGAAATTAAAGGAAGAGCTTTCATCACGGGCACACACCAATTTATTGTGGATCCTGCTGATCCGCTCGGAGAAGGATTTCTTTTAGGGTGAAAAGCATAATAGTAGATGCAGGGCATTTTTGATTGAGACCTAAAAGATTTCGGTCATAATCCCCCTGTACTCAAACGAATTACTCTACATTGCGACTAAACCGGTACAAGGACGGGGAACTGAAACAACATACCAACAGAAAGAGCGCCTCCGCCTGCCGGCAAAGACGCTCTTTCTATTATTTATAAGATGTATTAATGCAGTATAAAACCTTCCTCTTCTTTCTTAGCACTTGGCAGGAAAGGCAGTCTCGGTTTCGTTTTCAGTAAGGTTTCCATCAACGTGTTATCAAAATTATGCCTTACTGTACAGCTGCGGTCAAAAATCATGATTGCCTCATCTCCCAGAGTACATGCTGGCCACTGGGGCAGGGAAGGGGTGTTGGGGTTGCCATAACGTGTAAAATTTACCCAGGCATATTAAAAGGTTGTTATTATGCTGATTTTGATGACAAAATTAATTACAGCGGACACATTCTGGAGCATAAAGGGCGCTTGGATACGATTCCCGGTATCGGCCGTGAAATGCTGAGCAAATCTTGGCGGAAATCGGCACCGACGCGAAGAATCGATTCCCATCTGTGTTCATGGGCAGGGATGTCTCCAGGTAACCATGAATGTGCCGGAAAACGAAAGTCCGGCCGAACACGAAAAGGCAACAAAAAACGGCGTTATGCTCTTGTCGAGGCAGCACGATCGGTCGTGAGAACCCCAAACACGCACCTTTCCGCACAGTATCATCGGATTGCCGCTCGGAGCGGGGCCGATCGCGCGGCGGTTGCCGTCGGTTATACCATTCTCACGACCCTTATCATTTTTTCACTGCGGGAACAAGACTAAGTTGAACTGGGAAGCCGATTTTTCTGGAATGAATACGTAACCCGCCTTGTCAGACTCAAATCTCTCTCTAATACATGTTCTGATCCTGCAATCGAATCAGCACTTTGCCAAAACGTCCTTCCTCCCGAATGACGATTTTGCCGGACGGATAGGCTTGCTCTAGATAGTCGGCAATGATATTCCGATTCCGCTCGTCAACAGGCAGACGGTGATGGCCAAGCCAAGTCATTGCTTCCTGCAACGCCGCTTCTTTGGAGACTTCCGTCGTTTTCCCTTCGCGCGTGATCAACGATTCGTATGCATAACCTTTAAGATACAGCAGATGCAATAAATATCCCATTTCTGTAAGTTTGGATTGGTAGGGTTGACCGGTGACGAGCGGCCAAACCTCCTTCACCAGGCTGTGCTCCGTATGAAGTACCGGCATGCTGATATAACAGAACTTTCGAGCGCACTGGAGCACCTTCTCCACGCTCTCCCAATTGTGCACGACCGGGCTCATCGAGACAAAGACGAGATCGAAGGCCTGGTTCCAGCCCTTGGCCGCTACGTCAATATCTTCAAACGGTACGGGTACGATCTTCACCTGATCTTCGGCGAAATTCGAGATGTTTTCTTCCAGCAATTCGATCAGCGGCGGAGAAGTTTCTACAGCGGTTACGCGGGCCCCTCGCTCCGCGAACGGAACCGTGAACACGCCCGATGCGGCGCCGATATCCAAAATGGAGCTGTTTTCGAATTGAACGCCTTGTCCTTCAAGCCAGTTCATGATTCGTTTGGTTCGTTTTTTTCCCTCTTCGCTAAACGATTGTTCGTTGAAGGTCGCGGCCTTATGATCAAAAGATCGGGTAGGATCGATTCCATTCCTTTTCATCCTGTCGATTTTCAAATCGGACTCGTCTTTCCACGCTTTTTCCCATAGGGCTGCATTAAAAAAATCGTCCATGAGTATTCCCCACGCTTTCCTTATGGTTTATGAATTCCCCAAACTGGTTCATCCAGCCGCCTGTTCTTGCTCCGACGACTTCCCTTTACGGATAAAGAGACCGAGCACGAGCGCGACGAGCGCGATGATGACGCCGAACCAGAATGCGTTGTTGATGCCGGCTGCAAGCCCTTTGGCGATTTCCGCCGGAGCCTGCGGATCGCTTGAATTGCTCAAATACTGCTTCTGCCCGCTCGACATAATACTGATGTACAGGGCCGTGCCGATTGCGCCGGACACCTGCTGCAATGTATTTAAGATCGCTGTCCCATGCGGGTGCAGATGGCTTGGCAACTGGTTAAGTCCAGCCGTCTGTGCAGGCATCATGACTAGCGCGATGCCAATCATCAGCGCAATGTGAACGGCCACGAGGAAGCCGGTGCTCGTCGTTTCGTCGAAGCGGGTAAATTGCCATAATGAGATGACGGAGATGGCCAATCCCGGGATGATCAGAACGCGCGGCCCAAACTTGTCAAACAGCTTGCCGGAGACCGGGGCCATGAACCCATTGATAATCCCGCCAGGAAGAAGGATCAAACCGGACTTGAATGCCGTTACCAGAAGTACGCCTTGCATAAACATCGGAAGCATGATGGCCGATGAGAAGAAGGTCATCATAAGCACAAGCAGCAGCACCGCGACAAGCGCAAAGGTCGGATATTGAAATGCGCGTAAATCCATGACAGGCTGCTTCAATATGAGCTGCCTCCAGATGAACAGCAACAGCGCCGCACCGCCCGCTACGATCGTCCAGATGACTTCCGGCTGCGACCAGCCGTGATCCCCGGCACTGCTGAACCCATAGACGATTCCGCCAAAGCCGATTGTCGACAATACTATGGATAAGAAGTCCACTCGCGGCTTCGTAACTTCCCACACATTTTTCAAGACAACGGCTCCTATAATAATGGAGAGCAGCGCAAACGGCAGGACAAGGTAAAACAGCCAGCGCCATGAAAGCCCGTCAACGATTAAACCCGATATAGTCGGACCGATCGCCGGTGCGAACATGACGACAAGCCCTAACATCCCCATTGCGCCTCCACGCTTTTCCGGCGGATAAATGGTCATGATGACGTTCATGACAAGCGGCAGTAGCATGCCGGTTCCGATCGCTTGGATAATCCGCCCGACAAGCAGCACCCCGAATTCCGGCGAAACCGCCGAGGTGACCGTTCCCGCGAAGAACAGACCCATCGCCGACAGAAATATTTGCCGTGTCGTGAACCATTGCTGCAGGATTGCAGTTACAGGTACAAGCACACCAACGACGAGCATGTAGGCGGTGGAAAGCCACTGGACCGTTGCCGCAGATACGCCAAACGATTTCATCAATTCGGGAAGGGCGTTGCCCATTAGCGTCTCATTCAAAGCGGCGACGAACATGCCGATAATCAGGGCAAACATGATCGGTCCGCGCTTAATATTCGTTATCGTGCTCATTTTTTCTCCTCCAACTCCCTGTATTCAGCTCATTGTGGATGACCGCAATGGTTACATCCAAAAGTTGCTTTTCCATCCTTCAAACGACCCCATGAACGACCTATAATATCCATAATTAAAGCGCAAGAAGCGTATCACTTCTTGTTTTCCCTATGGGTACAACGCTTGAAAGCTTCATCCAGTACCGACTGGATCGTGTGTTCCCGCAAATATTGGTACAGATGCTGTTCCGCGCCGTACATAACTTTCTCAACCAAGCATACTTTTTTTTCCGGATGTTTCAGTTCCCGCTGTGCAGCCCTCTCTTCCGCTAACAACCGATGCTGCCGCGAACTCGAATTGGAACATTCGAATAACTTCTGTCTTCCTTCGATCACTTGAATCACGTCAAGGAACGTAATCTGATCCGCCGGCCGTGCGAGCTCGTAACCACCGTTCACCCCTGGGACAGCACGCACGATTCCATCCTGCCTCAGCTTGGACATGATTTTGGATAAATAGCTTTCGGATACGCCGAGTGTCCCGGATAATTCCTTGATCCCGATGTTGTTGCAACGCTCCGAGTTTCCCAGATGAATTAAGGCGTGTAGGGCATAATCTGTACTTTTGGAGAACTGCAAGTTTCCCCCTCCCTTCACAGAATTATCATTAATATAGATCTTCGATATCCATAATAAATGATTCAACTCTAATTTGCAATGAAATTCTTGATCCGAAATTCGCTTCTATCGGCGGCTGCATCTCCTTAGGTTGAAAAAATGAAAAATAGTATGAGTTATCCATGAATTTTCCGCCATACATTCCATAATTGATCCGTAAAGTGATGTGTTACAGCGGACACTTAGATAGAGGAGTTATTCCATAATTCATTAGAACTTCAGTCTCCCCGAGTGTACTATAAGGGGCATGCACTTCACCCGTAATTACAAATAAAAAACATGATTATGACAATCCCTGTCACTATTAATGAGTATGATTGAGATGAACCGACCGATTGTTTTCATCAAGCAGTCGGGGGAAGTTACTCAAGAAAGGGATGAATCCATGATGTATGTAACGGTTGCGGATTTGATCGCGGAATGGAACAAGGAAGCTGCATTAACCCAAAACATTTTGGACGCATTGACCGATGAATCCTTGCGTCAGCAAGTGTATCCTGAAGGCCGCACGTTAGGAAGGATCGCGTGGCATTTTGTAACGAATGTCCCGGATTACCTGAATGAATTTGGTCTTGCGACTGAGCGGGTGCCTGATTCGGATGTAATACCCTCTGCAAAAGAAATCGCCCAGACTTTTAAAAAAATAAGCCGCGATGCGGCCAAAGCGATTGAAGAACAATGGACGGACGACGATTTGAAGATCATCCGAAATGCTTTTGGAAGACAGGAATCGAATGCGTCCATTTTTATGGGATTGATTAAGCATATCGTCCATCATCGAGGCCAGGTCACCGTGCTTATGCGGCAAGCAGGATTAAATATCCCTGCGGTATATGGCCCGTCCAAGGAAGGTTGGATGCAAATGGGGGTCAAACCGCCGGTTTAAAAGCAGCCTGAAAAAACCTTGGCTGTCGTGTTATGTAGTTAGGGGATAAGACGAAGAACTTAACATAATTGGGTGGCTTTAGAGCCGCCTCCTAGAAAGCCCAATAGAACAGCGGCATCAACACCGCCGGTTCATTGGGCTTTTTTGGGGCCGAAAGGATGGGGCACACGGGTTTTTCAGCCCCGGAATGTTCCTCATAGAATCATCGGTTTCATTAGGAACGGGGTTTCTTTTTCAGCCATTCCTCGAACTGATCCGGCGTTCTAACGTGATCGTCCAGCACGGCGGTGTAAATATCGAAGCTTTTCACTTCGTTTCCGTATTCTTCGCGGGAGGCCCACATATGTTTGATCGCCAGGATGGATTCCCGCAGCTCGGGGGTGAGCCGATCCGGCATCGTTTTGATATGCGCAAGATCGGGCTGCTTGTCCGGTTCATCCACGAACCACAAATCCAATTTCCAATCCTTCCCGCTTTGGGCCCGGTATTTTACTCCGATGTAAAAACCGTCAGGATAGTTGATATCCGTATTCCAGACACCGGTATCGTTCAGGAAGCGAAGCTCCCTGACGCCTTGCCTGACCATCAGTTTCGAAGCGATTTCGGCCACCTGATCCGCATCGAGTTTAGGGCTTACGACGGTAATGTCCAAATCCCTCCATGCCATTAACCCGAGCGCTGCGCTGCCGACCCGGACAGGATTTCCCGCCAAAGACAGCAGGTCGTTCACGCCCAGCTCTTCCGCTACCGCATTGGCTTCGGTTTGCAATTGATCCTGAAGCCACAATAAATCATTTTCGCTCACTTTTTTCACGCTCCGTTTCATGAAGAAGAATAGACTGTATCAGTTAACATGTTATCCGAAATGTCGCGGCGAATAAAGCGGCCGGATTTCACGACATTGACGAGTGTACCGTCTACGCGAAGCAACGATAAATACGCATCAACGTTCAGATTGGTAGACACAGTGTTTAGGATGATGTCAAAATGACCGGCCAGCGCTGTAAATGTTTCAGGATCGCCTGTTGCAAAGTAATGATTTGCTCCAAAGCTCAGCGCTTCGCTTTTTTATCTTTAGAGCGGCTTAAGGCCGTAACTTCGGCGCCCTAGGGCATGCGCTATTGGATTGCCAGATGGCCGAGCCCTCCAACCCCCAAAATGGCAACCTTTTTACCGGATCCGACATTCCAATGCAATGATGCTCAATCATAAAAAAGAAATTAAGAGGAAAATAAAAGTGCTTTACTATAATATGGATAAAACAAATTGTAAATTGGCATTATACGATGTTCTCGAAGCTCAATCGAACAATGCATCGATAAAAATATAACAAGAGCAACAGGCCCCCGCTTGCTGTCTATGTTTTGTCCTGTCTTCCGTCTTATAAACAGAGGAGAACCCGATTGGAAGGGGTGAAGGGCAGCCGCGCGGAGCTGTTCCTGTCATCGTGTTGAAACATCCAATTTTTTTGAAGAAAATATAGAGGGCCGGACGAAGAGAAAAAGGAGCCTCGCGAATTTCGTGATGCTCCTTTTTTACCTTATAAGTTTTCAGTCTGCCATAAGATACGTATTCAAAAAGTCGTTCCTAAACTTGCCCTCCGGATCGCAGCGCAGAAGAAGCTTCCGGAAATCAGGCAGCCGCTCGTAACGAGCCTGCACATCGGCCGGCGGCATGGTGAACAGCTTGGCCCAATGCGGACGGGCGGCAAAGGGGGAAAGGTTCTCTTCGATCAGCGGCAGCACTTGCCGCACCGCTTGCCAGTCCGGCTTCCAGGTAAAATGGATCGCGACCGAATCCTGCTTGTAGCAGGGACTCATCCACAATTCGTCCCTCGCAATCATGCGCACCTCGGAAATATAGAGGAGAGGGGATATATGCTCCCGCAGCCGATCGATTGCGCATAAAGCTTCGTAAGCAAACGAACGAGGCACGAAATACTCGCTTTGCAGCTCCTCTCCGGCGCTTGGGGTGAATTCCATCCGAAAATGGGGTAACCGCTCGAACCAAGGTCCGGGGACGCCCATTTGTTCGCTGCAGTTTTCCGCCGGAAAACCGGCTACGGGATGCACACTCCCCGAGGCTCTGACCGCCCCGAAAAACTCGGGCCCCATTCCATCTGCGGTGCCGTCCGTTGTACGATGCTTCAGCCAGACTTGGTTGAAGGAGGATGCCTTCCAATCCGTGAACAGGCTGACGCTGTAAGCGGCGGAGGCGATTTCGCCGAAGTGTTCTTCCAGCTTCCCCAAAGGCAGATTTTCGTAAACGTACTGGCTCATTTCAAATGCCGGAATGACATCAAGCGTGATTTTGGTGACGATTCCCAAGGCGCCCAAACCGACAGCGGCTGCATTCACCCCCACGTCCTGGTCCCGGGAGAATCGCATGACGGCTCCGTCCGCTCCGACGATCTCCATCGAATGGACCGCGGAGGACAGATTGGCGCTGTTCACGCCGGAGCCGTGCGTTGCGGTTGCGCATGCGCCGGCGACCGTAATATGCGGCAGCGAAGCCAGATTGTGAAGCGCATAACCTTGTTCGTGCAGAAAGCGGCACAAATCCCCGTAGCGGATGCCGCCTTCCACCGTTACCCGGTGATTCTCGCGGTCCAGCGCAATGATCCGGTTCAGTTTTTCCAGCGAAAGCTGGGCTTCCGGACTGTCCGCGATGCCGTTAAATGAATGCCGCGTGCCCAGCACCTTAATGCGGCGGCTTTTGGCCGCGAGTTCGCTCACTTGCTCCATGGTTTCAGGGACATAAAGTTTTGAAGCGCTGTATTCGTAATTGCCTGCCCAGTTCCGATTTCGATCCATTATGCTCGCTCCCCCTTGATTTCAATATCCATGACCCCATGATAGCAGGGGGATTGAGACGGACTCAACCCTATTTCATGCAATACAGCGGACAGCCGGTTTTCATACATCACAAAAGGCCGATTCACACGCCTGTGAAAGGGCCTTTTGATTGCTGCGCATCATTTTTTTAGACGAGTGTTTTGCAAAAATCCAAGGAGCGACTTTCAATGAGCAATATAGAGAGCGAAACGGTTTAATTCGTCTATATATTGTACGCGGGAGCGAACGGAATCGAATTTTGCAAAAACCTGAGATATAAGCGTCGCGGGTATCCGTAACATATTAAGCTCCGGAAATTCGCGGCATCGGCATCGGTTCCTTTCCAAGCTCAGCCCATGCATATTTAAGCAAAAGTTCGGTTTTCAGCGTTGCGTGCGCCGGGTCGTCCCATAGGTTATTCAGTTCACCGGGGTCTTCATGCAGATCGAAGATTTCTCCATAGGTTTGATTGTAATAGACCGTAATTTTATAACGCTCATCGACGTAGGTCTTCTGATGAATGGTGGTCGGTTCATGCCTGAATTCGCAGATGGCGTGGCTGCGTGCCTGCGCGGCTTCGCCGAGCCATACCTTTTTCTGGTCGACGCCCGTCATGGCATAAGGAACGGGAAGATCGCACAGGGACAAGAAGGTTGGAGCCAAATCCACCAAAGATTGAATGGCGCCGCTGCGTTTGCCGGCGGGCACTTGTCCGGGATACCGGACGATAAACGGCAGTTTGATCAGGTCCTCGTAATGAAAACCGCCCTTGGCCTGCAAACCGTGCTGCCCGAAAAAATGGCCGTGATCCGTCGTAAAGACGACAATCGTGTTGTCGGCGATCCCCAGTTCGTCCAGCTTATCGAGAATACGCCCGATGTACTTATCCATCATGCTGATCATGCCGTAATAGACGGCGACCAGCTTTTTCTTGTCAAAGCCCGTCAGCCGCGGCCTGCTGCCGTATTCATAATAATGATGCGACCGGTAACCGTGGATGCCGAACCCCGTTTCCTGCAGATCGGAAAAGTCGGGATGTTCTTCCTGCGTTTTTGCAAAATGCGGCGGATTGCGGTCGTGCTCGCCCGGCACCATTTCCGGAATCGTAAGCTCATCAGGGTTGTACATCGTATCCCACGGCTCGGGTACGAGGTATTCGGGATGCGGGTCGAAGAAGCTGGACCAGAGGAAAAAGCTCTCGTCATTTTCGTGATACTGCTCCAGCAAAGCATTTGTCCGCTCAGCTATCCAGGTGTTGTAATGGTATTCTTCGGGAATCGGCCAACGATACGTTTGATCCCGGTCCATGGTACCGGTGGGCGGCAGGAAGTAGTCCCGCCAATTATGGCAGCCTTTCTCCTCCATCCACAGCGCATAATGCTGCCCGATATGGGCTTCGTTCGTGTGATTCCGGGCCAGTTCCACATCGTCGAATCCGTAAAATCCATCCTTGTAATTTTTCCAAAATTCCAGATCCTGCAGGATGGGATAGGCTTCGAGCGACGGGAATTCCTCCGTGGAGGCCAGAGGCTGAAAATGGGCTTTGCCGATCAATCCGGTTCGATAGCCGGCCTGCTTGAAATCTTCGCCCACCGTATGCCGATCTTCCAGCAATTTGGTTCCAAGCGTCCACGCGCCGTGCTGGCTCGGGTACATCCCGGTAATGATCGAGGCGCGGCTTGGCGTACACGTCGGGTTGGGGCAATACGCCCGATCGAATGTCGTTCCTTCCCGGACGATCCGGTCCAGATTCGGGGTGCGTATTTCCGGATTAAACGCGCCAATCGTGTTCCAATGCTGCTGGTCGCTGGTGATTAACAAAATGTTAGGTTTTTTCATCCGTCATCCTCCTTGACCAAATTATATTAAACGGGGTGCGCGAACGGAATGGCGTATTGTATGATATATTTATCATTTTGTCAGTTGACGAAAAAAATAAAACGGAGGGTGCGGACGAATGCTGCAAGAATATGATCATGAATTTGCGGAGTTTTTTTATTACACGCCGACCGAAAACGATAACCTCAGTCCATTTTGGCTCGTGAGAGCGGGTCAAAACACGGCGAAGCCGGGATATCGGATCGGGCCGCGCAGGATTGAATGCTACAGTATTCATTTTGTCAGGGCGGGAAGCCTGATGGTTGAATATAAGGGGCAATCGCGCAGGCTTCAGACGGGGGATGCGTTTTGTCTGTATCCGAACCGGACTTATATTTATTACAAACCGGAAGACGAACCGTCCCTGCAGTTAACGTGGCTGGCCATGGATGGACCGGCGTTGGAAAAGATGCTGCATCTGGCCGGCTTTGACCCGGACGATCCATGCTCCAGAGGCCGATGGACCCCGGCGCTTGAGCACGTGATCGGACGGCTTTTTGAGGAGTGGAGAAAAGGGAAGACGGATGGGATTGCCGCCTCCCTATGTTTGAAGGGGCTGATGTACCAAGTGTTATCCCTTTTAATCTCAAGCGCCGGATTGACGGATGCGCACCCAAGCCCGGCAGCGACCCCAAAAAGCAAAGCTTCCCTTTGGACCGAATATATCGAATGGCACGCGGCCGAGGGCATCACCGTTCAGCAGGTGGCCGAATATGCCGGACTGAACCGGACTTATTTTTCCACGCAGTTTACAAGGTCCGTGGGCATGACGCCGGCCGAATACATTGCCATGGTCAAAATGGACAAGGCCAAGCAAATGCTGCTCGGAACGTCGGCGGCCGTGACGGAGATCGCTTATTCCCTCGGCTATCCGACACTGTTTGCTTTTACCCGGGCCTTCAAAAACTATTGTTCGATGTCCCCGTCGCAGTACCGGAAGCAAAATCAAGATTAATCGGCCTAAACAAGAACTATTTGCCTTTCAAGCTGGATGCGCCGGAAAACGGCGGCCGGCTTTTTCGGCATGGCTCCCGCATGGGGATTCCGTTCATATTCATTTGTCAATTTGTCAGGTTATCTCGACAAGTTTAATTTTGCCTTTATATAATATGTATACGTTTTCCTGGCTTGAAAATAGAGCCAAGCATTTGGCTGATTGTCATTTTGTTGCGGAAAATACAAAAGCCTTCCACCTGTTCCATCCGGATCCATAAAAAACAGAGAGCTCCGCCGCCGGTTTTGGGAAGCGTTTGCATGCCGGATTGTTCGTCCATCGAAGGAATCAGGCAGGTTCAATACATCGTTTTGAGGAGAGATATGCTATGAAACTTACGACGCTTCGAAGGTGGTTTTGGCCGCAAACGAGTTTTCAGGGGAAAATATTCATGGCCTTCGGCCTGGTCACCTTTTTGTCCATCGTCTCCGTCACCGGCATCGTGTACGTCAATATGCGCGAAACCATCAAAGACAACGCGGTCACCTCGGTCTCGGACAGCATCCGGCAGGCGGATGAATCCCTCAACGTCATGCTGGAGGAGATCGACCGGCTGAATACCGTGGTCGTGACCAATAAAAGCACGGTGATCGATACGATTTTGAGCCCAAACGAGGAGCCTAGTTATGAATGGTTTCAGGAGCAGAAGCGGATTACGGAATTTCTGTCGGGTCTGACCAAGTATAAGCCCTATATTTCCCGGATGGCGGTCGTGGGTCTGAACGGGAAGGTGTTTTTCACCGGCGGTCCTTGGATGGACCGGAGCGTCTTGGGAACCCCGATGCTGAACTATATGCTGCTCAACGGATCGCGCCATGCGTACTTTAAGCCGGAAGGAACGGCGGATGCGATCACCGTCGGGCGCGAAATTCGCTATAACAGCGAAACCGTCGGCATTGTCATGGTCGATTTGGACTACGAATTCATAAAAAAAACCTATGGCGTAAAGCCGACCGCGGACAGCATGCTGTATGTACTGGATGAACAGAACGGGTATGTCTATCAATCGGAATCTTCACCATCCTCCTACGCGCCTCCTCTGGATACGATTGTCGAGATCAAACGGGAAATTGCCGGCCATGACACAGTGGTTGAGCAGAAGATCAACGGAAGATCCTACATCGTCGTCAGCCGTCTTTCCGAGTATACGGGCTGGAGCACACTGGCACTGATCCCGCTGGACTCGCTGCTCAGCGAATCCACGCGAATCCGGAATTTGATGGCCGAGGTGTCGATCATCGTCTTTATCGTCATCCTGATCGCTTCGCATCAGGTTTCTTCCCGAAGCACTTTAAACATCCGCCGGCTGAAATCGATGATGATGCAGGTCAAGGACGGAAATTTGTCTTTTCCCAAAACGGAGATCAACTCCAAGGACGAAGTCGGCGAGTTGTATCGCGTTTTTATCAGCATGGTAGATGAATTGAAACGTCTCATGGAAGGCATCCGAACGAGCGAGAAAAAGAAACGCGAGGCCGAGCTCACCGCCCTGCAGGCGCAAATTCGCCCCCATTTTCTCTATAATTCTCTCAACACCATCAAGTATTTGGCCAAGCTGAACGGAGTGCCCAATATCGAAGAGGTGTCCGGTTCGCTCATCGAGCTGATGCGCGGCTTGCTGGGGAATTCCAACGAATTTCTGACGCTGCGCGAAGAACTGGACTATGTGTACAGTTATATTTCGATCGTGAAATACAAATATTTGGAGCCGATCGAGGTGCACACGCAAATTGAAGACGACGCTTTGCTGGAGTGCCGGGTGCTGAAACTGGTGCTGCAGCCTCTCGTCGAAAATGCGATCATACACGGCATCGGTCCTTCCGGGGAAGGGGGATATGTCCTGATTCGCGTTTATGCGGAGCATCATGATCTGCGGATCGAAGTTACGGACAACGGCCGGGGCATGACGCAGGAACAGATGGACGCCCTGCTGGGAGACATGGGAAAAGAGGACGCCCCGTCCCGCTTCAGCGGCATGGGGGTACGCAACGCGCACGAGCGGATCGTCCGGATGTTCGGCGAAACGTACGGTCTGAGCTTATACAGCGAGCCGGGATTGTATACGAAGGTAGAAATCCGCTTTCCGAAAATACAACATGCAGAACAATCTGAACAAGAGGTGGTCTAACCATGTTTAAAGTGCTCCTGATCGACGATGAGCCGTTGATCGGCAATGTGATAAGGACGTTATTCAACTGGAAGGAGCATGGGTTCGAGTTCGTCGGCGAAGCATACAGCGGGACGGCGGCTTTGACGATGCTCGAAGAGTCGCCGCCGCACATCGCGATCATCGACGTGAATATGCCGGAGATGAACGGCGTGGAACTTCACGGGATCATTCGCGAGCGGTATCCGGCCATCAAGACGATCATGCTCAGCAGCTACGACGACTACGATTACGTGCGCGAATGCTTGCGAAGCGGGGCCGTCGACTATTTGCTCAAGCACCGGCTGGATGAACCGCTGCTGCGAAACGTGTTGAACAAGGCCGTTCAGGACCTGCAGCAGGAGAGCAGGGCGCAGGAAGGCAGGCTGGCAAGCCGCAAAATGGAAGAATCGATGAAGCCGGTATTCATAAGAAGCTACATCGCCGACCTGGTCAGGGGGAAGGAGGATGCCGGAACGTTTGACGCGGCCTCCGGGATGGAAAATTTGTATCCCGACGCCGTCAGTTACACGGCAGCAGCGCTGCAGATCATTCCCTTCCTGCTGCTGACGGAGTCATTCAGCGATAGGCAAACGAACCGGCTGGTGCAGCAGGCGGTCGATGTGATGCAGCAAAGCCTTGGAGATATTCATGAACGGACGGCCGCTTATGTAGAGAACGGAAGGGTGGTTGTCGTGTTTGCGTTCAAGGACCGCAGCGAGCATACCGGCGCGAGCGAGGCACACCGCTGGATGGGGAAGGTTCAGCATGCGCTTGAGCTGATGCTGAACCTGAAATCCGCTTATGCTCTTGGGCATCCTTGCACAAGCCTGTCGCAGCTCGGAGCCAGCTACAGATCGGCCGAGAAGGCGCTTGATGCTTCTCCTGCCGGCGAGCCGGATGCCATGGCCGCAGATGCTGATCGAACGAACCCGTCCGCAGGGGGCAGAACGATCGCACCGCAGCTGCGTGTTGCCCTCACCATCGAAGAACAGAAGCAGCTGCTTCTTGCCATGGAAAGTTTGGACCAAGAGAGGCTGCGCCGCCTCATCGCCTCGGTGTGCGGTTCGGTCCGCCGTCAGCCGCTCCATTCCCCTGCGGTGCAATTGATCGTCAGCGAGCTTCTGCACACCGGCGATAAAGCTATAAAAAAATCAATCCCCACGTCTGCGCCCGAAACCGCCCGGGATGGACTCCCGCCGCGCGGTGATTTGGGGCGGATCGGCAGCATGGCTGAACTGGAGCAATGGCTGCAGTCCTACTTCGCCGCCTTGCTGAACTTGCTCAAACAGCAGCGTACTGCAGGCAGCTATTCCCGGCATGTGTCGCAGGCGATCCATTTCATTTTGGAGCGGTACCAAGGTTACGTCACCCTGGAGATGGCGGCGGGCGCAATCGGGCTCAATCCTTCCTATTTAAGCCGATTATTCAAAGAGGAGACCGGGTACACCTTCTCCGAATATGTGAACCGGGTCCGAATCGATGCCGGGAAGAAGCTTCTGGAGAGCGGGCAATATTCGGTGAAACAAATCAGCAGCCAAGTAGGTTTTACGACGTACAACTATTTTTTCAAAGTATTCAAAGAATTCACAGGCATGACGCCGCATGCCTATTTGAGCAGCCTCCGGCCGGAGACCATATGATAAAACCGTAAAAATTGTGGAGTAAATAGTCATATTATTAGAATTTGCGGTCATGACGGATGAACTATAATACTGACAGACACCACGGGAAACGCTTTCAACAACGGTTCAGAACTACATAAAACGGAGGTCATTCATTCATGTCCAAACACTGGGGAAGAGGCGCGCTGAGCACAGCGCTCATCTCGGCATTATTACTCGCGGGATGCGGTTCCAATAGCGAAAAGGGAGCCGAACCCAAAAACGCGGAGGGTTCATCCGAAACAACGGTCAACGCATCCGGGTTTCCGCTGACCAAAGATCCTATTACGCTGAAAATGTTTACCCGGATTGCTCCCGCCAACGGCCCGTTCAAGGACATGCCTGTTTTCCAGGATTACGAGAAAATGAGCAACGTCCATGTCGAATTCACCGAAGCGCCGACGGACGGATTTCAGGAAAAGAAAAATCTCCTGTTTGCGTCCAACGAGCTGCCTGACGCTTTTTACCGGTCGGGAATTACGCAGCTGGAAGCAACCCGCTACGGAACGGGCGGCCAATTGATTCCGTTGGAAGATTTGATCGACAAATATGCGCCCAACCTCAAGGGTCTGATGGAGAAATATCCGGAGATCCGTTCGGGCATCACGACGCCGGAGGGCCATATTTATGCGATCCCGGGCATTGTTACCCTTGATGCTGCCCGCACGGACAAAAAATGGATCAACCAGGCGTGGCTTAAGAAGCTGAACCTGGACGTGCCGGAGACGACAGACGAACTGTACGACGTATTGGTCGCCTTCCGCGACAAGGATCCGAACGGGAACGGCAAAAAAGACGAGCTGCCGATGACTGCGCGTCCGCCGGTGCCGGGTCAGGGGCTGCCGATCGTCAACATGATGAGCGGTTCGTTCGGCCTCGATCAACAGCTGGGCTATAACATCAATCTCGTCAACGACAAGGTCGAAATCTGGATGGGCAACGATCGGAACAAAGAGATGCTCCAGTATCTGAACAAGCTTTATACGGAAAAGCTGCTCGATCCCGATATGTTCTCGCAGAAGGAAGCCGACTACCTTGCGAAGCAGTCTTCGGGCAACACCGGCTTGTTCTTTGACCAGACGAACAATGTGTTCATGCCGATCAAGGATCAATATACGGGCATCGCGCCGTTCAAAGGTCCGCACGGCGATCAGATGCAAAGCCAGGGCGCGCCTGTCGCCCGGGACTTCGGAGCTTTTGCCATCACCTCCGCGAACAAGAACCCGGAAGTCACGATGCGCTGGATCGATTACTTCTACAGCGACGAAGGCTCGACGATGCTGCGTTTCGGCAGGGAAGGCGAGAACTACGAAATGAAAGACGGCATTCCTTATTATACGGAAGCTTTCCTCGCGACGGGCAACCAAGCCAAAATCACGCCGTATGCAGGCGGCGGAGCGCCGCATCTGATCAGCGATAAGGTTGCTTCCTTCATCAATCCTCCGCAGGTTCAGGAAGCACAGGACAAGCTGACTCCGTTCATGCCGAAGGTTCGTTACGCATCGCCGATGTTCGATGAGAAAACGGCTCAGGAAGTCAACGTCCTGCGTAATGACATCGACAAATATTACGAAGAGCAGAGCGCGAAGTTTATCGCCGGAGCACTCAGCTTCGATAAGTGGGATGAATTCCAATCCACGCTTAAAAAGATGAAAATCGACAAGCTGCAGGACCTGTATCAGCAAGCCTACGACAAGATGGCAAAATAATGGACATCATACGATTTCCCGCATTCGTTAGGAGTAGATGCTTATGAAGAGCGCTCAAGTCCACGTCAATGCTGCGCCGTCCCGGAAAATTCCGGGACGGCGGGGCCGTGTATGGAAACAGATGGCAAAACGGTTGGACCTGTATCTTATGCTGCTGCTGCCCATCGCCTGGTATTTGATTTTTCATTACGGGCCGATGTACGGACTGCAAATTGCCTTTAAAAATTTCAATCCGGCCAAGGGGATCTTCGGCAGCAGTTGGGTCGGTTTTGACCACATTCTACGCTTTTTTGATTCGTTTTATTTTTGGAGGCTGCTGTGGAACACGTTATCGATAAACCTGTTCTCGCTGCTCATCGCATTCCCTATTTCCATCTTGCTTGCACTGATCGTCAACGAAATTCGCAGCAAGACGTTCAGCAAAGTACTGCAAAACATTACGTTTATTCCGCATTTTATTTCCGTCGTCGTCATCGTCGGCATTCTGAACGTTTTCCTCTCGCCGACCACGGGGCCGGTCAATTCGCTGATCGAAGCTCTCGGCGGGTCGCCGATCCGTTTTCTGGAGGAAGCCGGTTGGTTTAAGACCATTTTCATCGGCTCGAACATATGGCAGAACATGGGCTGGCAATCCATCATCTATATCGCGGCGCTCAGCGGAGTGAATCCGCAGCTGTATGAAGCGGCCAAGATGGACGGCGCTTCCAGACTGCGGCGCGTATGGCATATTTCCTTGCCGGGCATCGTGCCCGTCATCGTTATTATGCTTATTCTGGATATCGGGCATTTCATGGACATCGGTTTCGAGAAAATCCTGCTCATGCAAAATAACTTGAATATTGAATCAAGCGACGTCATATCCACGTTCGTGTATACAACCGGCATTCTGAAAGGCGAATACAGCTATACGGCGGCGATCGGATTGTTTAATTCGGTTATCAATCTAATACTGCTGATACTTGTCAACCGGTTCGCACGCAAAGTATCGGAGACCAGCTTATGGTAAAGGGGGAAAATGAGCATGTCTAATCAAGCTTCCATAAGCCGATCGTCGGATGAAAAGATATTCGATGCCGTTATATATACCATTGCTGCACTTATCATTGTGATTGTGTTATATCCGCTCATTTTCGTGGTCAGCGCTTCATTCAGCGATCCGGCGAAAGTATTGGGCGGGGAAGTATGGCTGCTGCCTAAAAACATATCCTTGGATGCTTACACAAACATTCTGCACAACGGGAAAATATGGACCGGATACACCAACACGATCATATATACGGTGATTGGTACGGTCGTTAATATCATCATGACCGTGTTAGCGGCGTATCCATTGTCTAGACCGGATCTTCCCGGCCGCAAGCTGCTCATGGTGATCATTACGCTTACGATGTTTTTCGGAGGCGGGCTCATTCCAACGTATCTGCTGGTCAAAAATTT
Organism: Paenibacillus sp. USDA918EY; assembly: GCF_009870825.1. Taxonomy (GTDB): domain Bacteria; phylum Bacillota; class Bacilli; order Paenibacillales; family Paenibacillaceae; genus Paenibacillus_AQ; species Paenibacillus_AQ albilobatus. The sequence goes on from NZ_WTWY01000001.1 coordinate 563,612, forward strand.
GGGGCTGCTCGATACGATGTGGGCTTTGATCATTCCGGGCGCGATCGCAACGTATAATCTGATCGTGATGCGGACGTACTTTCAAACCAGCATACCTTGGGAACTGCAGGAAGCCGCCCATATCGACGGCTGCTCCAACTGGCGGCTGCTGCTGAACATTATCCTGCCTTTGTCCAAGCCGATCCTGGCCGTTATGGTTTTGTTTTACGCCGTCGGGCATTGGAACTCTTATTTTAACGCTTTGATCTACATCCGTAATGAAGCGCGTTATCCGCTTCAACTGGTTTTGAGAGAAATATTGTTGATCAGCCAGTCCGATGCCGTCGACGCTAACGTTGGGCTGGAAAATAAAGTGATGCTCGCCGAGAGCATCAAGTATGCGGTCATCATGATCTCCAGCCTGCCCATTTTGATCATGTATCCATTTGTGCAGCGGCATTTCGTCAAAGGCGTCATGATCGGCTCCATCAAAGGGTAAAGACCCTGGCAGACACCTTGATCCACAGCGATTCTTTCTTAACGTCATACTCATGGAGGTATATTGTGCAAACGAATGCGACGATTACTATTGATTGCAACAGGCCCGAAGAGCATACGATCCATCCCTATCTTTTCGGGCATTTCGTCGAAGATATCCGCGACCATATGGAAGCGATGCTGGCTTTTCCTTTAAGAGACATGGATTTCGAAAGCGACAAGACCGGTGAGATCGCCGTCTCCGGAAGCTGGCTTCCTTATACGAACGGCAAAAATACGCAATATGCGCTGGAGGCGCCGGCCCAAAGGCATTCGGGCCGCGCACAGCGCATCCGGATTTTGAGCGACGACGAGGCTTATGCGGGCATTGCGCAAAGAGCCGCGCTAAAGGGACCGACGGCTTACACGGTCAAAATCGTCGCCCGTGCATCCGTTGAGCTGCACTATTTGATCGTGGACGCGGTGGATCGGCGGACGGAGGAACTTCTCGGGCGTGCGCGCATGGAGCTGAAAAGCCACAATTGGCAGGAAGCCGAAGCGAGCCTGACAGTTTCACGAAGCTGTTCCGACGCGGAGATTCGCGTCTATGTTCCGGAAGATCATCCCCGCTGGATCGATCACGTATCAACAGGCTTGCTTTGGCTCGATCACGTGTCTTTGCTTCCTGAAGACAGCATCGGTATGGTGAAACGTGAAGTGATGGACATGACCCGGCCTCTGAATGCGGGAATGATGAGACTCGCGGGAAATTACATCAGCGCCTACCACTGGGAACATGGCGTAGGGCCAGTTCTTGAGCGGCCCGTGATGTACAACGAAGCTTGGGGAGGATGGACCAGCAAGTACTTCGGGACGGACGAGTTTATCGGGTTTTGCCGGGAGCTGCAGGTTGAGCCGCTAATCTGCGTCAATGACGGATCCGGGACGCCGGAGGAAGCCGCTAAATGGGTGGAATATTGCAACGGAAGCATTGACACGCCGATGGGAGCCCTGCGGGCGGCGAACGGTCATCCGGAGCCGTATAACGTTCAGTATTGGGAAATCGGCAATGAAGTATGGGGTCAGTGGCAGGTGGGCACTTGCTCCGCCGACCGGTTCGCGGAGCGCTGCAAGGCATTCGCGCAAGCGATGAAAGCCGTTGACCCTTCGATCGTCATTTTGGCCTGCGGGCATACCGATCCGGAATGGAACAAGCCGGTGCTCGATATAGCGGGAGAACACATCGACTATTTGACGATGCATTTATACCACGGCTTTGGACGCTTCGGGATGAACCGGGAAACGCCGGCCGAGGAACGATACAAAGCCATCGCGACATTCCCGGAATGGACCCGCAAAGATATCGGGCAAGCGGTGGAGCTTATTCGCGCAAATCCGAAGACCAGCCATGTGAAACTCGCCATTACCGAATACAACACGATGCATTATCCGAACACGAACCGGAAAGGTTTGCCGGACGAACATACATTGGGCGCCGCTGTCGCGAATGCCGCCAACCTGAACGAAATGCTTCGCGCAAGCGACATGGTGCACATCGGCAGCTTCTCCGATCTGGTGAACGGCTGGCTCGGAGGATGTATACGCGTGGGCGACTACTACGCCGATCAAAACAGCGGCAAGGTCTCCGGCTGGAGCGGCCTGCCTCTCACCGTGTATGGAACGCCGACGTATGAAGTGTTAAAGCTTTACGCCAATCGGGGAATCCGGCGGATCCTGCCCGTGGATACGGTGTGCGGCACCTTTTCCGTGCAGTCGCCGAAACAGACACCGGTGGGGCTGGATGAACTTCCCGATTTGGACGTTGTGGCCTGTACGAATGACGACGGAAGCGTCATCACCCTGTTTATCGTGAACCGCAGCCTGCATGAGGTGAAGGCCAAGCTTGCGCTCCAATCCTTCGACTTTTCCGGGGACACCGTCCTGCATGAGATCACGGGGGATTCCTTTGAAGACATCAATTCCGTATTCGAGCCGGATCGAATCGTTTGTACGACCCGCACCGTTCCCGCTTCCGACTGGAAGGACGGGTATCCTTTACGGAAAACATCCGTTTATGCAGTCGAAATCAAGTCAGCGCAGAAATCAGGAGGAAAGAAATGACGACCAAAGCGTATATCAAGGATTATCCCAGACCCCAATTCGTACGCAAGGATTGGACGAACCTGAACGGAGAGTGGAGCTTCCGGTTCGACGACCATAACGCGGGCGAACAGGACAATTGGCAGGAGAAGTTCACGGAAACGCATAAGATCAACGTCCCTTTTACGTACGAAACCAAGATGAGCGGCATCGGAGCGGAAGAATTTCACCCGAACGTTTGGTACAGCAGACAGGTACATATTCCAAAAGAAGCCGAGGGCCAACGGGTGATCCTGCATTTTCAAGCGGTAGATCACGTGGCCAAAGTATGGGTCAACGGCAAAATGGCCGGGAGCCACCAGGGCGGATATGCGGCATTTTCTTTTGATGTCACCCCATATCTCGTTTTCGGATCCGACAATCAAATTACGGTGAAGGCGGAGGACAGCGACAGCTGCACCCAGCCGCGCGGCAAACAACGGTGGACGAAGGACAACTTCGAATGCTTTTACGTCCAAACGACGGGGATTTGGCAGACCGTATGGCTTGAATACGTGGAGGAACAGCGGCTGGAGTCGGTTAAAATCACGCCGGATATCGACCGTAATATCGTACGCTTCGATTACGAGGTGAACGGGGTGCCGGCGGCAGGCGATTTGAAGCTGGAAGCCATCGTGACCTTGAAAGACAAACCTGTTAAACGGGTAAGTTTGGTGATCGATAGACCTTGCCTGACGGTGGAAGTTGATCTCATCCACGAGGCTAACGGACCATGGAAAAAAAGTCTGTGGTCTCCCCAGCACCCGAATCTGTACGATGTCGAGTTTGTCCTGACCTTGAACGATCAAGTGGTGGACCGAGTGTTTTCCTATTTCGGGATGAGAAAGATTTCGATTGAAAAAGGCAAGGTGCTGCTGAACAATGTTCCGATCTACCAAAGATTGATTTTGGACCAAGGGTATTGGACGGACAGCCATTTGACGCCGCCAAGCGAGGAAGCGCTCATCGAAGATATCGACAGAATGCTGGAGATGGGCTACAACGGCGTACGCAAGCATATGAAAATCGAAGATGCCCGTTTTCTCTATTGGTGTGACGTCAAAGGCCTGCTCGTATGGTCCGAAATGGCCGCAACCTTCGAGTTCCATGATCGGGCGGTCGAAGCGTTTACGAAGGAATGGGTGGAGATCGTTCAGCAGCAGTATAACCACCCCAGCATCATCACTTGGATTCCGTTCAACGAATCATGGGGGATTGCGTCCATCCTTCGCGACCCGAGACAGCAGAAATTTACCGAGGGCATTTATCATTTGACCAAATCGATCGATCCGTACCGCCCGGTCATCACAAACGACGGCTGGGAGCATACCGTATCCGACATTTTGACGCTGCACGATTACGTGGAGACCGGCGACGGATTTATGAAACGGTATTCCAATCTGGAGGCGGTCCTCTCTTGCGAAACGACCTGCAACCAATGGAAATATGCCTTCGCGGAAGGATACGCCTACCGGGGACAACCGATTATCATCAGCGAATACGGCGGCATTGCGTTCCAATCGGACAAAGGTTGGGGCTACGGCCATCAGGTCTCTTCCGAAGAAGAATTCATGGCGCGTTTCGAGGGATTGACCAAGGCGATCAAAAGCGTCGATGCGATTGTCGGCTATTGTTATACCCAGCTTACCGACGTTCAGCAGGAGATCAACGGTCTCTTGTATGAAGACCGCAGCCCTAAACTCCCGCTTGATAAAATTAAAAAAATCAATATGGCATAACCGCACGACGCAAAGCAACCGGAGCCAAAAGAGAACCTGTTTTTCTTTTGGCTCTTGTCATATGGCGGGAAGGGGGTGATAAATTCGGTCCCGCGCAGGACGCGATACAGAACCAAGCTGCGCCCCAGGTGAATTTGAAATGAAGCCAGAGTCAAGCCATCACCGAAGGTACATCTTCAGAAGAAAAGGGAGGAAATTATAAAGTGAAAACGATGCGATGGTTATTTTTGTTAGCGGTTACATTTTCTCTTGTCGCTTCGGTGCCAACGGAAACGCATGCCTATCAAAATCCGCGATCACTGCCGGGCGAGTGGGAGCAGTACGGGCTCGGCGATCCCTATGTCATGAAATTCAACGGGTATTACTATTTGTATGTGAGTACGAGAGACACGGACGACGGCGTTAAAGTGTGGAGCTCCCGGGACTTGGTAAACTGGTCCTACCGCGGTTTGGCGGCAACGGATTCGATTACGCATGGCGCGTATGCCCCTGAGGTCATCTACTGGAACGGCAGGTTCTATATGTACACTTCTCCCGCCGGAAAAGGCCATTACGTCCTCAGCAGCTCGAGTCCAACCGGACCGTTCGAAGTCGTAACCGGCAATCTTGGGAAAACGATCGACGGCAATGTGTTTATCGACGATGACGGTTCATTCAGCTTTTTTCATGCCGGTCAGGGCCGCATCGATGCGGCGCCGATGAGCAGTCCCACCACCATTGGAACAAGCTCGCCAACGGGAATCGGCATGGGGGGCTGGACCGAAGGGCCGACCGTCTTCAAACGCAATGGAAAATATTATATGACTTATACCGGCAATCACGTGTTCAGCAAAGGTTACCGGGTTGATTATGCCGTTAGCACAACGGGGCCGCGATCCGATTATGTGGCCGACAGCCTGAACCCGGCTTTGATCAGCACGGAAGGGCCAACCGTAGGTCTCGGCCATAATTCCGTGGTGATCGGTCCCAATCTGGACACGCATTACATGATTTATCACAATTTTGAGGGCCCCGGCGTCATTGGCCCGCTGCGCCATTTGAACATGGACCGCATCGTTTGGAACAACGACAAGATGATCGTACTCGGTCCAACCGCGACGCCGCAGCCCGATCCGGAAATGCCTGCTTTTTACGATTATTTCGACCGAACGTCGATCGGAAGCGGGTGGGCCAATGTGAACGGAGGCCATTGGGGAATTTACAATCAAGAGCTGATGTGGCAGGATTCGGTCGGCGATACCACCTGGCATAAGCAAATTTCGGCGGCGGCGAGCGCATCCGATTACACGGCCGAATTTAATATGAAGGAAATGAAGCGGGGCGCTTCCGCAAGCCCGAGATACGGCGCCACCTTTTCATATAAGGACGAGAATAATTTCGGGGTAGCGATGCTCAGTTCGAAAAATAACCGCCTCGCCACGTTTTTCCGGATTAACGGCGTGGACCAGGCGTGGCAAACGTTCGACCTGCCCGCAGGTTTCGATTATTCGAAGTGGCATCATATCCGCATTGAGAAATCCGGATCCACGTTTAAGTTTTATGTAGACGGCATGATGAAAGGGACGCGCACAGCCAATTTGGGCGGAGGCAAAATCGGTGTCCTGACGGAAGACACGCATGCGGATTTCGGATTTGTCGCTTTCAGCAACGATGTGAACGGAAGCAGCGCATGGGATGCTTATAAACCGGTTCCGGGCAAGATTGAAGCGGTGCATTACATGAAAGGAGGCGAAGGGGTCGCCTATCACGACACCACCGCGAATAATATCGGAGGCGCGTACCGCAACGATGCCGGCGATATTCGTCTGGGCGGCGAAGGCTTGTTCAATCTGGGCTGGAATCAAACCGGAGAATGGTATAAGTATAAAGTGAATGTGGAGTCCAGCGGTTATTACGACATCGATTTCCGTATGGCCACCACGATGAGCGGCGTTCAAATCCGCTTGTGGGACGGATCGGCGGACTTAACCGGGATCATTGACGTTCCGAATACGGGAGATTGGGACAACTGGCGTACCGTATCTAAAAAAGGCGTTTATTTGAATGCCGGACAGCGGGAGCTGAGGGTTGAGTTCGTTAAAGGCGAGGCGGATTTTTCGCGGATGACGTTCCATAAAAACGCAGGCGTTACCAGCATTAGCGATGATTTCAACGACGGCAATGACGACGGATGGACACGCTTTGAAGGCAGCTGGGCCGTGGAGAACGGCGAGTACAGCTCGGGAAGCAGCACGGGGCCTGCCAAGACGACGATCGGAGACGCGAATTGGACGGATTATACGGTCGAAGCCGACGTCAAGATGATCGACTCGGGAGGCGACGGGGGGGTGCTCGTCAGGGTGTCCAATCCTTCCCATGGCACGGAGCGGGGGCAGAACAACTTTGACGCATTGCAGGGATATTACGCCTACTTGACGACAAGCGGCGTGAATCTGGGCAAGATGAATTACAGTTGGAATTTCATCAAAGGATCGCCGCAGAAGTACGCGACGGACACTTGGTACCATATGAAGGTAGTCGTGAAAGATACGAACATTAAAGTCTACGTCGACGATATGGATCAACCGAAAATCGATTATACCGACAACAGCTTGAACCCGTTCACGCATGGCAAAGTTGGGCTCAGAACGGCCGGCAAGCATACGCATTTCGATAACTTCAAGGTTTATCCTTAACAAGTCAGTTTCTGGGGGAATAGTTTCAGAGATATCGGTTCCAAAAATCCAAGAGCGTGTCACTCGCTCTTGGATTTTTTTAAAGTCAAGACACTGTCGGCAGATGCTGTTTCAGCAGCATCATCAATTGAATGACCATCTCCTCCGCAGGATACGGCATGGAATTCACGATCCACCATTCCACCAGGCCGGTAATCGCCGAAGCTAGGAATTGCACGGTGATCTCCCGATTCATCCCTGCAGGAAGGCCGTAAAGATTGATTTGTTCCTCGGCTCCCTTCATGATGTATGCCATGATCTGGCTTCGGAACGCATGGGTTCCTTTTCGGGTCAAAAGCGTTACATAAATGTGCGCGTTTTGTTCCAAATATTCAAAGGTTTGAAGCAGCGGACCTTCGGACGCAAGCAGGGATGTCTCTTTCTTTGGCATGCAGCTTTCGTACAACTGCTTCAAATACGTGTCGATGCACTGATCCAGCAAGTCGTATTTGTCCGTGTAATGCAAATAGATGGTTCCGCGGTTTACATTGGCCCGGTCGGCAATTTCATTGATCGTGATCTGCTCGATTTTTTTCTCCTTCAGTAGTTCGACGAAAGCTTTGAGAATCGCTTCCTTCGTTTTCGGGATCCGTCTGTCCATCGTTTCTCCTTTCAGTTTTTTAAACATATGGGGTTGATTTGTTGATTTATCGACAAACGCATGGATATTACCGATTGAAGCGATGCTGACGCATTGCTATGCTAAGTCTAATCAACAAACGTTGATAAATCAATATAAGTTTAAAAATGAGCAATCGGAGGAAAACATATGAAAGTGTTGGTGTATGGGGCGGGCGTGTGGGGCAGCTACTTGGCGCATGTTCTGGTGCGGGGCGGCCATGACGTTACCGTATTGGCTAGAGGAAAGCGAGCGGAGGAGCTGGAGCGGAACGGGGTCGTCATCCGTCATTATTTACAGCGCCGAACGACCATCGATCAGGTTCGTGTCATTCGGACGCTGGAAGAGGATGAGGGCTACGATATCATCTTTGTGGTGATGACCTATTCGGATTTTCCGTCCGTGCTGCCTATTCTGGCCGCCAATCGGAGCCGTCATATCGTTTTGGTGGGCAATAATGCGGATGCCCGCAGGATGCAAATGGAGCTGCAAAACATGAGCCGTACGGAAAAACAGGTCGCTTTCGGTTTCCAGATTAACGGCGGCCGCCGGGAAAACGGACGTATCGTTTGCATCCGCGGAGGCGGGCAAATGGTGCTGGGCGGGCTTGACGGTCCGATTCCTTTTCGGCCTTTGCTGGAGAAGGCATTTGACACGGTCAAATATAAACTGATCTTTCACGAAGATATGGACGCCTGGCTGAAAAACCACATCGTGCCGATTATAGCGTTAACTTCAGCCTTGTTTGCCAAAGGGGGGAGTCTAAGAGAGCTTGCGAGGGATAAAGAAATGCTCAGACAGATCATTGCGGCCATTGGCGAAGGTTTCGATGTGCTGGAAGCATTGGGATACATGATGACGCCGGCAAGCCAGGCAAGGCTTTTTCGCAAAAATAAACGCACAGCCTATCTCATGCTGAAAATCTATCATCTCCTGCCATTTTCCCGATTCTTCGACGGTTCTTATGACGAAATTGCCTCTTTATTCGAAGCGTTTGGCGAATGGAAGCGGAAATCAGGCATTCCGACGCCCCGCTTGGACGATCTTGAAAGACGTCTGCTTGGGAGCAGATGATCGGACCAGCCGATAGACATCGGGTGTGCAGGTCCGAATTCGCCGGCCGTCGAGGTTAAGCAATCTGCGAGAAATGAACCCCAGTCAATGTTGATATAATGGATTCATCATACTCTTGGAGGTGGATTTTGATATGGGCGAGATTGTTCTAACCATGCAGGTGTCGTTGGACGGGATTGTCTCGGATGAGCACAAATGGATGACTTTGAGTGAGGAGATTTTCGAAGATTATCTGGAATATTACAAGACGGTCGATACGATCATCGTCGGTAGAAACACATATGCTTCTCTCGCCGATTATTGGCAGCAGGCGGAGAACTCTTCCAAAAATTCGTTGGAACGGGCTATCGCCCAAAAAATGAATGACATTCCTAAAGTCGTGATCTCGCGTTCCGATGTGGAATTAAACTGGAGAAACTCGGAGTTATGGCTGGTCCATGACAATCAGGCATTCGCTGAAAAACTTGAAGTCCGGAAAAAAGAGGCGGGACGGATATCGGTTGAAAGCGGGGTTAGGACATGGAAATCCTTTATCGAACACGACCTTTACGACGATTTATGGTTGCTTGTCCATCCCGTCATCGCAGCCGCGGGTGAACGTTTATTCGCATTGGCCGGACAACAGCAACCCCTCCAATTAGCCGACGCTAAAACCTATTCGAACGGTGTCGTTGGGTTGCATTACAAAAAATAATCGACCCTAAAAAGAAGGACGATGGAATCATTCGCCCTTCTTTTTTAATGGAATAAACAATCTTCCCATAAGGTTTGAAGTGGAAGGCCTCGTGTTGCTTTGGCTCATCATGTTGTTGAGGCATCATTCGCCCCAAGAATCTTTTTTGTTAGAATTCAAGTCGAAAACGGGCAATAGAATCAAAAAATGCTTATTGTACCGAAAAGAGAGAGGGCTGATAATGAGGGAAAAGCGGATGGACGACGAATAAGGCGATGGACTTTTCCGAAACGGGACGCGAAAGACGGGGAATGAACACTATTTTAATTAACGGGGAGTGTATCCCGATGGGGGAACAACCAAAAACAAAGAGCCAGCTCCTGTTATTCGAGGAGCCGGCGAATAAATGGGATGAAGCGTTGCCGATCGGCAACGGCCGGCTGGGTGCAATGGTATACGGTCAGCCGGGCCGGGAGCAGCTGCAGCTGAACGAGGACTCCGTATGGTACGGCGGACCGCGGGATCGAAACAACCCCGACGCCAAAGAGAACCTGCCGGAGATCCGCAGGCTTATATTTGAAGGGAAATTAGCGGAAGCAGAGCGGCTTGCCCGGCTTTCCCTGTCCGGCCTGCCCGAAACGCAGCGGCACTATCTTCCGCTCGGCCGCTTGATGCTTGACATTCTACTTCCAAGCGGGAAGCTGGAGAAGTATACTCGCACGCTGGATTTGAACAGCGGCACCGCCGCCGTTTCTTTCACGCAAGGTGGCGTTGCGTTCAAGCGGGAACTGTTCGCCAGCCACCCCGATCAGGTGATCGTCGTGCGGATGACAGCCGACAGGCCGGGTAAAGTCGGCTTTAGTGCACGCTTGGAACGAGGCCAATGGCGTTACGCCGACAGGACCGGCAGATGTGGAGACGACGCGATCTGGATGGGCGGAAGCTGCGGCGGCGAAGGCGGCAGCCTGTTCGGCACGGTGTTGAAGGCGGCAGCGGAAGGCGGAGCGGTTAAAGCCATCGGCGAGCATCTCCTTGTGGAGAGCGCAGACAGCGTGACGCTTGTATTGGCGGCCGCAACCACGTTTAGGTCCTCCGATCCGATCGGTGACGCCTTAAAAAGGGCGGAAGCCGCCATACATGCCGGTTATGCCAATTTGCTCCAACGTCATACAGACGATTATCGCGCATTGTTTAGCCGGGTATCGCTTTCGCTAGGTCCATTCGACGCTGAACTTGAATCCATGAGCCTGCCGGACCGCATGGAACGCATGCGCCGCGGCGGAGCGGATCTGGGAATGTTTGCGCTGTACTTTCAATACGGACGGTATCTGCTGATTGCGAGCAGCCGTCCCGGGTCACTGCCCGCCAATCTTCAGGGGATTTGGAATGAGCATTTCCTCCCGCCGTGGGACAGCAAATATACGATCAACATCAACGCCCAAATGAATTATTGGCCGGCGGAATTATGCGGCCTTTCCGAGTGCCATGAGCCGCTGTTCGATTTGTTGGAACGGATGCGTGAGACGGGCCGTCACACGGCGAGCGTCATGTACGGCTGCAGAGGCTTTACGGCTCATCATAATACGGACATCTGGGCGGATACCGCTCCTCAGGATTCCTACCTTCCCGCTTCTTACTGGCCGATGGGCGCCGCGTGGCTTTCGCTCCATTTATGGGAGCGTTACCGCTTTACAATGGACGTGGAGTTTCTGAAACAGGCGTATCCCACGCTGCGCGAAGCAGCGCAGTTTCTTGTTGATTATGTGACTGAAACTCCAGGGGGCGAGATGGTGACCTGCCCGTCGGTATCCCCGGAGAATACCTACATTCTTCAAAACGGAGAATCGGGCGTTTTATGCGCGGGACCTTCCATGGACACCCAAATCATCCGCGAATTGTTTGCAGCCGTTCTTGAAACGGAGGCGATACTTGGAATTACCGGGAATGAAGCCGCCGGAGGGGAGCTGCGGCGGGTGATGGCCAAACTGCCGCAGCCAAAGATCGGAAGGTACGGCCAACTGCAGGAATGGTACGAGGATGTTGAGGAAGCCGAGCCGGGCCACCGCCATATTTCGCATTTGTTTGCCCTGTATCCCGGCAGCCAAATCACGCCGGAAGGAACGCCGGAACTGGCCATGGCGGCCAGAAACACGCTGGAACGGCGGCTGGCAAACGGCGGCGGCCATACGGGGTGGAGCCGGGCGTGGATCATTAATTTCTGGGCGAGGCTCAGGGACGCGGAAGCGGCGGAAAATCATCTCGCGGCGCTTTTGAAGCACTCCACCCTGCCAAACTTCCTGGATAACCACCCGCCGTTCCAGATTGACGGAAACTTCGGCGGGACGGCTGCGGTAGCCGAGATGCTGCTGCAGAGCCATGCAGGCCGGCTTGATTTGCTCCCGGCTCTTCCGTCCTCATGGTCGGAGGGGATCGTTAAGGGGCTCCGTGCCAGAGGAGGCTTTACCGTCGACATGGAGTGGAAGGAAGGGGAGCTGACGCAAGCGACCGTTGTATCCACCGCCGGAGGGCCATGTATTCTTCGTACACGGCGGCCCGTTGCGGTGAAAAAGGATGGAAAAATGATGCCTCACGAGGAAACCGATGATGGCTGTATCTGTTTTTACACGGAATCGGGAGCAGCCTATAGGATCGAAACGGAGAATTTTCTCCCATCAATGTAACAAAGTATAGGGAAATTCCCGAGATCGATCATCCAACCGTACTTCTTCGAGCGTGATGAAAGGACGATGCTGCGCCACCGACAACTTTCCGACGAAGGGATTTGTCTACCGAGGCGTTCATAATGTATGAAACCGATCTGTGACGGGGCGTAGCACAATGAGAAGGAAGCCGATCCTCTTGAAGGATGGGCTTCCTTTGATTACGGGGACTGCACTGAAAATACCCGTCTCACAATATATCAATTGGATGTTCGTATATATCATTGTTTAAGTCAGAATGGTCATTTACAATTTTTTTAATTTCGTGAATGACGAAGAAATGAACTTTCGTCATTGAATATCCGGGGGTGATCGCCCAGGGTTCCATTGCATCCCTATGAAAACGCTTGCTTTGATTTGTCCAAGTTCGGAGTTCCACTGAATCAAAACGAAAATGCATGGGATTCACGGAGCGAAATGCCGGGAATCCGCATCACGAAGGGAGACGTTAACCATGCTTCGAATCGTAGAAGTTGAAAACGGATTGGTCCAAGGGCTGCCGGCAGCCGACCCCCGCATCACAAGCTTCAAGGGGATCCCGTTCGCCGCTCCACCGGTAGGCGACAACCGGTGGCGTGCCCCGCAGCCCGCCAAGGATTGGGAAGGCGTGCTTAAGGCGTATGAATTCGCGCCGATCTCGATGCAGGTGAGGCAGGAGATCGACGAAAACAATATCTATACCCGGGAGTGGGCCGTGGAACCGGATATCGCCATGGACGAGGATTGCCTCTACCTGAACGTATGGACGCCGGCCAAACACACCGATGAAAAATTGCCTGTCTATGTATGGTATTTTGGCGGGGGGCTTCAGGTCGGCCATACGGCTGAAATGGAGTTCGACGGCGAACGCATCGCCAGGAGAGGGATCGTGGTCGTCACGATCAACTACCGCCTCAATGTGTTCGGATTTTTATGCCATCCCGAAATTACGGCGGAAGCGCCCGAAGCGCCGGCTAACTTCGGCAATCTGGATCAGCAGGCGGCCACAAGATGGGTCAAACGCAATATCGCGGCTTTCGGCGGCGACCCGGACAACATCACGATCGGCGGTCAGTCCGCCGGCGGCGGCAGCGTGATGACCCAGCTGACTTCGCCCCAGAATGAGGGGCTTTTTCAGAAGGCGATTATTCAAAGCGGGATATATACGAAGCTTTACCCGGGAACTCGCATGCCTCCGCTTCGAAGTCGTTTGGCCGAAGCAGAACAGGACGGCGTGAAGTTTTTTGAATATCTCGGCGTATCTTCGCTTGCGGAAGCCCGGCGGCTGGATGCAGTGACTCTCCGCGACAAGGCTGTGCAGTACAAGGGATTCTGGGGCACCGTCGCAGATCAGGTGTTCAGCGTAGGCAACCCGTTCGAATTGTTTCTTGAAAACAAGCGCTGGAAGGTGCCGGTCATGTTTGGCCACACGTCCTCCGAGTTTTTCAGCGTTCCGGACGTCGATACGCCTGAAGCCTTCAAGAAGCTGGCTGTTGACATGTTCGGTGAAGATGCAGATGTGTTCCTGGGGCTATGTGATGCCCAGTCGGCCGACATGGATGAGATCAAGAAGAAGGCCTCGGTGAGCGGCATCGAATATGCCATCCGCATAGCCGCGCAGGCCAATGCCGATACCGGCTTCGGAACCCCTTTGTATTATTACAATTTTGATGCCGAGATCCCTGGCTGGGATCATCCGGGTACCTTCCACTCGGTGGATCTCTGGTTTTTCTTTGAAACGCTGGCTAAATGCTGGAGGCCGTTTGTCGGCAAACATTACGATTTGGCCCGCCAGATGTGCAATTATTGGGCCAACTTCATCCGTACCGGAGACCCGAACGGGCTGGATTCAACCGGAGAGAAGCTGCCGCGATGGGAACCATATACCCCCGAAGCTCCGTATGGAATGCTTTTTGCCGATCGGGCCGAATTTTCCCGAGAACAGCCGAGCGAGATCATGAAGTTTCTGGTACGCCAATATTTCAAGAAAAACAGGCCCGCCTTGCAACCGAAAGTTTAGATGAGGTGTATCCGAATCTCAACCTTTTGTTTGCTCTTGGAATTTTCTTGGCGTATAACCTGTCATCTGTTTGAACTGCCTGCAAAAATGCTCCACATTTTGATATCCGCAGCGGAAAGCGACTTCAGCAACGCTTTGGGTGCTATGTATTAAATATTCTTTGGCCAACCGGATCCGGCTGTTGATGACGTCTTCCATGCAGGAGACTCCAAAGGTTTTTTTGTAGATGCTTTGCAGATAGCCCGGACTGATTCCGAGATCATCCGCCATTTTCGAAACCGTCCAGGTATCGCCCGGATCGTTCTGAATGGCGGTTCGAAGTTTCAATAAGTTATAGTACTGAGGCGTAATGCGTTCATGAAAATAAGATTCCAACAGCTTGTTGAACAGCGTCCGGAGCAAACAGTCGATGGAAGAAGCCCTGTAATCCCGATTAAAGCTGTGTTCGATGGTTAACAGTTCAAACAGCTTGCGGCAGTAGTCCGGATCATCCAAGGAAAACGGGATTCCGAACGGCAGCGGCGATTCCGTAATGTAGGGTTCATTGGATTCGAAGCGGATCCAGTCATTGACGAATTGATCGGCGCATGCTCGATAATAAACTTTCTGTTTCGGGCGATAGAGGACAACGCTATGCTTAGGGTATTCCTTAAGATCTCCATTGACCCAGAATTGCGCCGGAGTTTTGGTGACGACAAGGAGCCAGTGATGGCCCACGGGAACATCGATAACAAAATTGCTCGGGTGCGTCGTGTTGCACTCAACAAAATGAATACGGGCCAATCCTTATCCCTCCCTGGAAGTATGTCTCTACTATACCATAGCGAGGGAAACATGAACGATAGAGAAGCGGGCGGCTCTAAAACCCCAGGTGTACAGAAAACAGCATCAGCCGGGAGATTGACAGTGAGATGTTGCTATCATTTCTTACAGGCCATCTTTCGATGGAATCACATCTGATCAGGGAGCCTTTCCTATTTGGATAGGTTTTTTTGAGCATTTTCCTGTTAAAGTCGGCGAAGTTCAGGCAGGTCGCAAATGCGGGAATCGGAAATAGAATTGTATTTTTGATACCCCAAATGATGTTTAAAACTTACAAATGCCATTTAGATTATCCATGGTTGTTTTCCGGAAATCCATTTAACATGATCCATGTGCTTGCTGTTTCATCGGGAACCACCGGCTTCGGAACCGATTCTATCGGTTATCATTCATGCGCATGCAAGCTCATTTTTGAAAGCGCTGTACTTTGAAGTGCAGCGTTATCCAAAGGGGGATATTTATGAGGAAGCGTAAGACGATGGTGCTGGTTTGGTGTTTGGTTTTGATCCTAATGGCCTCTTGCAGCAGCGGTTCAGAACGAGGCGCAACCAACCCGGATTCAAGCGGCGGGAATTCCGCCGAGGGAAGCACGGATGCACCCGCGAAGCCGGATGAAAAAGAAGCGGGTGGTACGACGGAAATGGACTTCGATATGGGCGGCCGGACGATCAAATGGGTGTCATGGTACGACGAATCGATCAAGGAAGATAATCCGGACAGTATCAAGAAGAAGCAGAACCTGGACGAACTCATGAAAAAGCATAATTTTAAAATGGAATACGTCATAATCGACTATGCGGAGTACGTGAATAAAGTGACGTCATCCCTGTTGGCGGGAGAACCGATCGGCGATATCATCCGGTTGGCAAGACCTTGGATGATTCCGACGCTCGTGAAGCAGGATTTATTTTCCCCGGTGGATGAATACACGAAAAATCAGAACGTGTTTATTCAGCAGTACACGAACGATTATTCGCAGTTTGAGGGCAGGGGCTACGGGTTCAGGGCTGGCATCAACGGCGCTTCGTCGGGTATTTTTTATAACCGGACCTTGATGGGGAAACTCGGCCTCAAGCCGCTGCAGGAATACGTGAACGAAGACAACTGGAATTGGGAGACGTTCATCCAAGTTGCCAAAGAGGCGAACAAAGATACCAACAATGACGGGAAGCTGGACATATGGGGGCTCGCTTCCGCTTCGATTTTAGTCCAGGCTTTGGCGGCCAACGACGCAAATATCGTTTCGGAGGGTAAACAAAATCTGGAAGATCCCAAAACAAAAGAAACCTTAAGCTTCATATCCCGCCTCGCAACGGAACACATCGCCAGGCCAACGGAAGGGGGCGATTGGACCGAACCCGGCCAATTTTTCCGTCAAGGGAACACGTTGATGTATGCCGGAAGCGATTATGAGATGGATGGGTTTAAAAAGGATATGCCCGACTTGGATATAGGTTTTCTGCCTTTTCCTAAAGGGCCCAGCGCTACCGAATATCACTCCCATCTTACAATACCCAATTACTTGACAATCCCGAAGGCGGTCGAACATCCCGAGCAATTGGTTTACATCTATGAAAAAATCAACGATATCGAGTCCATCTACGACTACCCGAAACAGTCAACGCTCGAAACGTTGTTCAAAAACGAAGACGATATCCATAATGCCAAAATGGCAGGGGAAATCATCAACGTCGTCGACGGCAAAGACGGGTATCCTTCCATGCCTTATTATGAGTTTCTCGGAGAGATCCTCGAAGGAAATTCCGTTTCCACGGTCATTGGGAAATATAAAGAACCGTTCCAGGCTTCGATTGATGAAGTTTGGAAAAAGTAGCGGTTAAGCATACCGTCTCCACATAAGAAAATAACTGAGGCGGGGACTCCTCATTCGAGGAGGTGCTTCAGCCCCGCCTGCTTCCTGGCAGCGGATGGGGGATAACCCTTCATTTCCTTGAACAACTTGCTGAAATAATAAATATCGTCAATTCCGCACATCTCCGCCGCGTTTTTCACCGTAAAATCGCCGGATGACAGCATCATGTCGGCATTGTTGATGCGAATGCGTTTGACATACTCCTTAATCGTCGTACCGGTACTCTGCTTAAATAACCTGCCCAAATATACGGGATGCAGTTGCAGCCATTCCGCCAATTCGGCGATCGAGAGATTTTCCGAGTAATGCTCTGCAATGTATTCGGTTAATTTCTTGATCCGCGGGTCGATCGGCATGGGAGCTTTTCGGTAATAGTTGCTGAGCAGACGGTGGAGGATGAGTTCGAACAAGGCGCGTGCTTGAATATGGTAAAACGGTTGCTTGCTCATCCATACATGGTTGAATTCGCGAATATACCCCAGAATCTCCTTGGTGATCACTTTTTTCGTGACGCCTTTAAACGGGAGATGAATATGATTATGCGGTTCGGCCCAAAAAAAGTTGAACGGATACGAATGCATGGGAAACTCCTTGAACGTATGCGCTTCCCTGACGCTTCCTTCCGGGACGTAAACAAGGTCGCCTGCTTCGGCAGTGAATTTCTCTCCATTAATATAGTAATCCGCCTTGCCGTCCACAACAAACGTTAGATCGTGAAAATCGATTTTCGCTTTTTGGATCGTCCACTCGGGAAAACATCTGCGGTCAATGAATAGAAAAATATTCGGAACAAGATGGGGATGATGTTCAATTTCCAAGGACACCGCCTCCTATAAGCTAATCATAGATTTTGCTCCAGAAATTTCAAGAGAAAAAAGCACTTCATTCCGTTCATCAATGAAAGGGGTTTTGTCATGATTACATTAACTGGATTCGCGGATGAGATTTCCGCGGATTTGGAAGAACAGCTGGACGTACTTGAATCGGAAGATATTCGTTATCTGGAGCTGCGAGGGGTCTGGGGAAAAAACGTATTGAGCTTAACCGAAGAGGAAACGGCAAAGATTAAAGAACGACTGACCCGGCGGGGATTCGGCGTTTCCTCGATCGGCTCTCCCTTAGGAAAAATAAAAATCACCGACGATTTTGATTCCCATTTTTCCGATGCCGAGCATGCCATACGGTTGGCGGCGTTTTTTCAAGCCAAGTTTGTCCGCATCTTTTCCTTTTATATTCCGGACGGAGAACATGATAGATTCCGAGAGGAAGTATTCAGTCGCTTGAAACGGCTCGTTCAGCTGGCGAATGATGCCGGAATCGTTCTGCTCCATGAGAATGAAAGCCATATTTACGGCGATACGGGGGAGCGCTGCCGGGACATCTTGGAGGCGGTTTCATCGCCCGGCTTGAGAGCCGCCTTCGATCCCGCGAATTTCGTGCAATGCAAGGTAAAACCCGTGTCCGAGGCCTACCCGCTGCTCGCCGAATATATCTCGTATATTCATATCAAGGATGCACTTATGGACAATGGTACGGTTGTTCCTGCCGGCGAGGGAGACGGTCAGATGCATTTGCTTCTCCAAGAACTGAAGCGGACGGGATATTCCGGATTCATGTCTTTGGAACCGCATCTGCAGGCAACCGGAAGATATGCGGGGTTTAGCAAACCCGAACTGTTCGTGGTAGCTGCCAAAGCCATCAAACGGCTGCTGGCTGAACAAGAAATGAAGTGGAACTAAAACGTCGCATGAATATCATAGACGAACGTATCCGTCAAGGGACGGGTTGGTCATCAGTCTTCCCATGAAATCATGTTTATCGCAGTGCTCGTCTTAGCAAGAGGACTATATATAAGGAGATGATAACAAGATGTCACGATTTAAGAAACCCGTTTGTGCATTGCTGGCATGCTTTACGATGTTGTCACTTATATTTAGCGTTGCGGTGTCGGTACCTAATCAAGCTTTGGCGGCGAGCGATGTAACGATCAATTTGTCGGCCGAGAAACAAGTGATCCGCGGGTTTGGAGGTATAAACCACCCGGTATGGATCGGAGATTTGACGGCAGATCAACGAGAAACCGCATTTGGCAACGGGGACAACCAGTTGGGCTTTTCCATTTTAAGAATTCATGTGGATGAAGATCGAACGCAGTGGAGCAAGGAAGTCGAAACGGCCAAAAGCGCGATCGCGCGCGGAGCCATCGTCTTTGCTTCGCCATGGAATCCCCCGAGCGATATGACCGAGACCTTCAATCGTAATGGAGACACGTCGGCCAAACGGCTCAGATACGATAAATACGCTGCGTATGCGCAGTATCTCAACGATTTTGTTATGTATATGAAGAATAACGGCGTGGATTTGTATGCGATATCGGTCCAAAACGAACCTGACTATGCGCATACCTGGACGTGGTGGACGCCAGCAGAAATGCTTCGCTTTATGAAAGAAAATGCGGGATCCATCCAATGCTGGGTGATCGCTCCCGAGTCATTTTCTTACCTGAAAAACATGTCGGACCCGATTCTGAATGATCCGCAGGCTCTTGCCAACATGGATATTCTGGGCGCTCATCTTTACGGAACTCCGTTCGACAACTTTTCTTATCCTCTATTCAAAGAAAAAGGAGCGGGGAAAGATCTCTGGATGACGGAAGTTTATTACCCCAATAGCGATAATCAATCGGCGGATCGTTGGCCTGAGGCGCTGAATGTTTCCTATCATATTCACAAGGCGATGGCGAAGGGGGATTTTCAGGCTTACGTATGGTGGTATATCCGCAGGCAGTACGGTCCGATCAAGGAGGATGGGACGATAAGCAAGCGAGGTTACAATATGGCTCATTTCTCCAAATTTGTTCGTCCTGGTTACGTGAGGATCGATGCAACGGAGAATCCGGATACCGACGTATATACATCCGCGTATAAAGGCGACAACAAGGTTGTGGTCGTGGCGATCAACAGGGGAACTTCGGCCAAAAGCCAACATTTCGTACTGCAAAACGGAACGGCATCCAAGGTATCTTCATGGGTGACGGACGCCGGACGCAATATGGCCCCCGGATCCATCAATACGTCCGGAAGTTCTTTTGCGGCACAGCTCCCAGCCCAAAGTGTTACAACGTTCGTTGTAGACTTGGGCAGCAACGGTACAACTTACGAGGCAGAGACGGGCACGGCATTGACCGATGCGGTCGTTGAAACCGTCTATCCCGGATATAACGGTACAGGATATGTTAACTTTAATGCTTCATCCGGCGCAGCCGTTCAGTGGAACGGTATTTATTGCGCGGTGGCCGGAACCAAAAACGTGAATTTTCGTTACGCGCTGGAAACCGGTTCAAGAAAACTGGATGTTTACGTCAATGGGACAAAAGCGATCGGCAATGCCGAGTTTACAGCGACCGGCAGCTGGTCCGCCTGGGGAAATAAAACGATTCAAGTATCCATGGACAGCGGAATCAACACGTTAAAAGTCGTTACAACCGGGACGGAAGGGCCGAATATGGACAGCATTACCGTTTCGCCAGGTTCGTAACGCAGCAGGCAGCGGGTATCAGTATTTAATAAATTAATAAGGGAAGGCCCATTCGCAGTAGCGGGGAGCCTTCCCTTATAAAATGCCGGAAAACGAAAAAAGTAAATATTCGGTATGCAGGTAAAGAGATGCGGATTGTTTTGTCGACGAAATCCATAAATAATAGAAATGATACGCTTCTAACACTATGAGACGAAATGGGGTTGCACGCTTGCGTATTTCCAGAATAAGCATGGTCACACTTCTTCTAGCGATAGCGTTCCCGTTGTCTATGCTGGCGTCTTGCGACGGAAACGGCTTGACGAATCAGAGCGGCTTACCGTTGAAGAGTGACGGAGAATATACCTATACAGAGCCAGGATTAAGTAAGTACAACCCGCCGATCGAGCTGACCTTCGTGCGGGAGACGAGCGATGATTTGGACAATCTCATCAAAATGTTTCCGGGGGAAACGCTGGAGGATAACCGGTGGACTCACTTGTACGGACAAGTTCTGGGCATCCGAATCAAATATGATTGGACGGCTAAAGGCACCCTCTATAATCAGAAGCTCGGCGTCGCGCTGGCCGCGGGCGAATTGCCGGATGTCGTGAGAGTCAATGCGGAACAGCTCCGTCAGCTGAGCAATGCGGGCCTGATTCAGGATTTGTCCCAAGCCTATGAGAAATATGCGGCGCCGTTCACGAAGGAAATTTTGGGCCAGGAGGGGACCGGGCCGTTCGAAGCCGCTACGGTAGACGGAAAATTGATGGGCATTCCCGAGACAAGCTCATCGATTGAGGGAGCCCAATATATTTGGATTCGGACCGATTGGCTGGAGCGCCTTGGTTTGCAGCCGCCGCAAACGATGAAAGACGTGTTGGACATTTCGAAAGCGTTTACAGAAAGAGACCCCGACCGAAACGGAAAAAACGATACATGGGGGCTTCCGGTGACCCAATATTTATGGGATCCCGTGATGGGCTTGTCGGCATTCATGGCCGGTTACGATGCCTTTCCGAACATGTGGATTCGGGATTCATCCGGCAAGCTCGTATTCGGCTCCGTTCAGCCGGAGGTCAAGACCGCACTGAAGGTCCTGCAGGACATGTATCGGAACGGCCAAATCGATGAGGAATTTATGTTTAAGGACGGCATCAAGGTAAAAGAACAGATGATCGCGGGAAAATATGGCATGATGTACGGCGAACAGTGGGGTTCGTTTGTCGTGCAAGGAAATCATGAGCGGGACCCGGAAGCGAGGTGGCAGGCATTTCCCATCGTATCGGCGACGGGAAAAGCGGCCAAAGTTCCGCTCCGCTTCGCAACCCATCAATTCCTTGCCGTCCGCAAGGGGATGGCTTATCCCGAAGCGGTCGTAAAGCTGCTCAATTTGCATCTGGAAAAGAACTGGGGGGCGACGGCCGAGTACGAAACCTATTACAGCACCCCTTATCCGGCGTGGCAGCTTTCTCCTGTCACTCCGTACCCGGCGCTGAAAAATTTGAATGCCTTTTACCAAATCGAAGAAGCTCGCCGAACCGGGAACTCTTCCGTTCTTAAGGATGAGGCAAAGGCGATTCAAAAAAACATCGAGGCCTACCTTACCCGGAACGATCCGTCCGGTTGGGGTTGGGAACGAACCTATGGCCCGTCGGGAGCTTTTTCCATCCTTGACCGCTATAAAAGGAACAACCAGTTATTGTATGAGAGCTTTGTGGGTGCTCCAACCGATACGATGATCGAGAAACAATCGATTCTCGACTCATTGGCGATGGATACGTTCACCAACATTATACTCGGGCGCCCCATTGAGGAATTTGATCGTTTCGTCCAGGAGTGGAATCGTCTGGGCGGTGACAAAATGACGGCCGAAGTCAATGAATGGTATTTGGACAAACAGAAAGATTAGTGCATCGGAGGCGTTAATTTGATAAGGATTCCCGTGAATTCATTGCGTCATACCATTCTGGCCAGGCTCGTCCTGATGTATCTGGTGGTGATCCTCCCGATCATTCTGCTCGGCGTTTATCTGTACAATTGGAGCTATAAAAACGCAAGCGAAGAAATATCAAGAAATGCGCTGGCGCAGTTGTCGTCCTATCTCGAGGGGCTGAATCGGGAAATCGAATGGCTGGAAATTCAGCAGTTCGATATTTTGCAGGAAAGCGAGCTCCATAAAATTGCCGTCACGTGGGAGATGATGGACAGTGCGGAGAAAAGGTCCAGCGTAAATTATTTGCTCCATCGCCTGACCTCCATAAAAAACAGCAGCCCGTATATTAAAGATATTTATGTCCATATTCATTCGATCGACAAAACGATTTCGGCCAGCAACGCCGTTCGTGCCCTGGACCGGCAAAAATATGAAGAAATACGCTCCATCGGAGAACGAAGCGGCAGCCGGCTGGTCCGGCAGGGCGATTCGCTTCAGCTTACCGCTTCCAAGTACGGCGGGAAAAATGACGAGGATCCGCTGTATCTCGTTCAAATCGAATTGGATAACGATAAGCTGAAGGATTCTATGGGACCGCTAGGCGCGTATCCCGAAAGCGGGTCGATTCTGATCGCGGAGGAAGCGGGGTTCACTTTGTCCAGCACCGGCACGCCGCCGGGACTGCCGGATGAATGGATCAAGGCGGTCAAGAACCTGGATGACAATACGATGCTGCTCGATATCGGGGGAAGGGAGTACCATTTCAACCTCGCCCATTCCGACAAGCTGAGCCTCTCTCTCGTATCGTATTTGCCGGAAGGAACGGTGAGGAGGCCGCTGATCAAATTCAATCTTTGGGCATGGGTATTTGCCGTAACTTCGGTTTTTGCCATCGTCGTTTATGCCTTTTCCACTTACCGTTACGTTCATCGCCCGCTGCTCTCGCTCGTCCAAAGCTTTCGCAGAATGGAGGGCGGGACCCTTGATATTCCGATCCGCCATGAGCAAAAGGATGAGTTCGGCTACCTGTATGACCGGTTTAATCAGATGCTCGTCAAGCTGCAAACCTTGATCGACCAAGATTTCAAACAGAAATTGATGATGCAGAAGGCGGAATTGAAACAGCTGCAGTCTCAAATCAAACCGCATTTCCTGTATAACAGCTTCTTTATCCTGAATTCGCTGGCGAAGACGGGGGATACCGACCGGATCGAGCAGTTCACGATCATGCTCGGCGAATATTACCGGTTCATCGCCCGCAATGGCGAGGACCATGTCACGCTGTCGGAAGAAATCAAGCATGCGAGAATGTATACGGAAATCCAGCAGCTTCGCTTCTCCCGGCGCATTCGTGTCCAGTTCGACGAATTGCCGGTGGACATGCAGCGCATCAAGGTGCCGAGATTGATCGTCCAACCGATGATCGAAAACGCCTATGAACACAGTCTGGAGAGCATGCCGGACGAAGGGTTTCTCCGCGTCACGTTTGAGCGTACCGGCTCCGAATGTCTCATCAAGGTCGAGGATAACGGGAACAGCATCGACGATGCCGGGCTCGTGGCCCTCCGGCATCGGGTATCAGGTCCTGCCGAATCCCATGAAATGACGGGGATCATGAACATCCATCGGCGGATCCTGCTTACTTACGGAGAAGGCAGCGGGCTGTTCTTGTCCAGAAGCAGCCTGGGCGGGCTTCAGGCAGCCATTCGAATCAAGATCAGAGAGGGGAACGGGGATGTACAGACTGCTAATCGTTGACGATGAAGATATCATTACGGACGGACTATATGAAGTATTCAACCGCCATCAACCGGAGCGGCTCGATGTATGCAAAGCCTATTCCGCCAAGGAAGCGCTGGATTGGATGTCGCGCACGAGAATCGACATCGTTTTGACCGATATTGCCATGCCCGGCATGAACGGGCTGGAGTTATCCGAAGAAATTCAGAAGTATTGGCCAAGATGCAGAGTGGTGTTCTTGACCGGACACAGCGAATTCGAATATGCGTACCGTGCCATCCAAATGACGAATGTCCGTTATGTGTTGAAGACGGAAGGGTACGGCAAGGTGATCGACACCGTGCAGGCTGTCATGGACGAAATGGACCGTGCTCATCATGACAGCCTGCTGCTGGAACAGTCCCGCGAGCAGCTGCTTGCGTACCGATTCATGGCACAGGGCGACTATATGAGGCATCTTCTCCAGAACAGCCGTGTTTTGTGCAGGGATACGGACGTGATGGTCCGCGAATTCGGCAAGCTGGACATCGGCCTCGATCCTGCCCAGCCGGTCGTGCTGGTCCTTGGCCGCATCTCGTATCCGGAGGGCAGGACGTATACCGAAAGATCCGAAATTCTGTCATCCGTCAGAATGGCCTGGGATACCTATTTTTCGGATAGGGCCCGAAGCATGGGGATCATCGATAAGCATGGCGACCTTTTTTGGTTTCTGCAACCGTCTGTGCGGGCCGAAGGCAGGCTTGACAGCCATTTCATCCGTTTCGTGGAAGGGACGCTGGAGATGATTCAGGAATCATGTCTCGGTTCGCATGGATTGACCATCGGATGGACGCTGAGCTGCGAAGCATGCAGGTGGGGATGCTTGACGCGGCAGTACGAGAGGCTGCGGGAGCTGCAGCAGCTAAGGATCGGCAGCGGGGGAGCCATCATTGTGCGCGACGGCTTCGAGCCGCTCGATGGATTGGCCGGCAAAGAGAGCTTTGCGGACAGTCAGAAGGCGGAGGTGCTGAGAGCTTATCTTGAATCGGGAAGAAACGAGGAGTTTCTTCAGGAGCTTGAAGAGGTGATGGGCAACGCCCTTAAAATGAAGGGAAATGTACAGTTAACGATTGAAACATACTATACGATCGCGTTGATGCTTCATTCCTGCATTGGCCGAATGGGAATGCACGGACGAATCGACGATGCCGGGCAATTGATGCGGCTAAATGATCATCCTTCGATCGAGGACGCCTTCGGTTATTTGAAGCGCGTCGCGGAATCTATTTTTCTAAGCAAACAAACGCAGGAGAGGGACAGGGCCTCACTGATCGTCGACCGGATTTGCGAGTACGTCGAAGAACACTTGAGCGAAGATTTGTCTTTGGTGCGTCTCGCGGAAATCCACTATTTCAACCCTTCGTATTTGTCACGGTTCTTCAAGCAGGAAAAAGGAATCAATTTATCCGATTTTATCGACAAATGCCGGGTGAAGAAAGCCAAGGAGATGCTGCGGGACAACGATTTGAAGGTGCGCGAGGTGGCGTTATCCGTCGGTTACGAGGCGGCCCATTCGTTCACCCGCTTCTTCAAAAAGGCGACGGGACTTACGCCGCAGGAATACCGGGATACCCTTTCTTTGAACTGAAAGCCGAAAACTAGAGTTTGTCGGGTAATCCGGACGGATTAGACGGGTTGTTCCCTCTGAGCGCAAGCCTTACGCTTTTAAGAGAGTTGGGTTTAAGACCAAAAATGCTGAATAACGGGAGTTGACACAAAGATGAATGAAGTCGTTCATGCGCCGATCGGCAAACTGCCGCGAAACGGAAATCCGCTTGTCGCCCATAAATTCGGGGCCGACCCCTATGTGCTTGTGTTCAATGGGCGCGTGTACCTCTACAATACGGACGACGTATTGGAGTATGACGAGCAAGGAGAGGTCAAGGAGAACAGCTATGGCACCATAAACCGCATATCGGTGATTTCCTCGGATGATCTGGCGAACTGGACGGACCACGGCGTCATTCAAGTCGCAGGTCCGGAAGGAGCGGCCAAATGGGCGACGCAATCCTGGGCGCCGGCTGCGGCCCACAAAAGAATAGACGGCAAAGACCGTTTCTTCTTGTACTTTGCCAACAACGCCAGCGGCATCGGCGTGCTGACGAGCGACAGTCCGACCGGGCCGTGGGTCGATCCGATCGGCAGGCCGCTCATCGCAAGGGACACGCCGGGCGTTCAAGGCGTCGTATGGCTCTTCGACCCGGCCGTCCTGGTGGACGAAGACGGCAAGGGATATATTTACTTCGGCGGCGGCGTGCCGGAAGGACAGCATGAGAATCCGGGGACCGCCCGGGTGATGCGGCTGGGTGACGATATGATCAGCGTGGTCGGCGAAGCCGAGCCGATCCCGGCACCGTTTATGTTCGAGGATGCCGGCATTCACAAGAAGGGCAGCAGGTATTACTTTTCTTATTGCTCCAACTTCTACGATGGCATGCGGCCGGAGGGAAGCCCCCCGGCAGGGGAGATTGCCTATATGACCAGCACCCATCCGATGGGACCATGGACGTACCAGGGATCGATCCTTAAAAATCCCGGCCATTTTTTCGGTGTCAGCGGCAATAACCACCATGCCATTTTCCAATTTCATGAAAGTTGGTATATTGCTTATCACGCGCAGACCTTATCGAAGGCCATGGGCGTGGCGAAGGGATATCGGTCCACTCATCTGAATCAAGTGTTTTTGGACGAAGAGGGGGCGATTCTCCCCATCGAAGCGGACATGGTCGGCGTTAAGCAGATCAAGCCGCTGAATCCGTATGCCCGCGTCGGGGCGGAAACGATGGCTTGGTGCGCGGGGGTGAACGTGCAGCAATTCCAGCCGGGCACAGTGGGACAGGGCGAGCCGCTCGTGGCCTTGGCGGATATTCATCATGGCGATTGGACGGCCGTGTCCGGCGTTGATTTCGGCGCCGGGGCCTCAGCGTTTGCCGCATCCGTATCGTGTACGAATGACGGGGGAGTCATCGAGCTCCGCTTGGACAGTCCTGATGGCCAAAGGATCGGTTCGCTTCAGGTGCCTTCGACCGGAGGACAGTGGAGCGAAATGACGACGCCCGTCAGCGGTGCCGAGGGCGTGCATGATTTGTACCTGATCTTCAAAGGGAAGCCGGACATCGAGTTGTTCCGGCTAGGTGAATGGCAATTTAGGTAAGTAAGCCGTATTGAACGTTTGTCAAGCAGTGCCGTTCAAAGAATGCCGTCCGATCCAGCGGGCTGCATTCTTTTTTATTGAACCTCCGCTGCCTCGTTGCAGAAGAAAAACACCAAGAGCCGATATCCGATCCTTGCAATAGGAAGCCGCCAAACCTGCGACCAGCATAATTCTAGGTTTTCTCAGGTAAACGAACGGGAATCAACGGGTATTTCGTTCGAAATGAAAGCGCTAAAATGGGGTTGTGATGGCGCCTGCGCTTTGCATTGGTTCGCATACAATCCATCCGGATGCGGCTTTGACGCTGAAAATTATCGAATCGGGCCATATCGAAGGAGGCGAGTGCAATGAACACGAAGGAAACGGAGATGAATGATTCGGGCAGCGGACCGATTCTGCGGGCAAGCGGGATCAAACGGATTTTTGGCAGGGGGGATACGGCCGTTGCCGCTTTGGAGAATATCGATCTGAACATTCCGGCTGGAACGATTGTGGCTCTGAGGGGGCGCTCGGGTTCCGGAAAGACAACGTTATTGAACATTCTCAGCACATTGGACGACCCGACGGAGGGACAGGTGTATTTCAAGGGGAGGGAAATCACCGGATTATCCGGCTCCGAACGCAGCCAGATCCGGCGCAGGGAAATCGGCCTCGTGTTCCAGTCCTATGGTTTGATTCCGCTGATGTCGGCTTACGAGAACGTCGAATTCGGGCTGCGTATCGCGGGACTAAAGGGGAACCGGGAGGCGGTGGAGGATGCGCTCGACCGCGTCGGCATGCGGGAGCGGATGAAGCATCGGCCGTCCGAGCTGTCGGGCGGCGAGCAGCAGCGCGTAGCCATTGCCCGCGCAATCGTGCACCAGCCTGAGCTGCTGATTGCGGATGAGCCGACCGCCGAGCTGGACAGCAGGATGGGGCTGCGGGTCGTCCGCATTTTTCGCGAGCTGGTGAAAGAATCGGGGATGACGGTTGTTCTCACGACGCATGACCCCGGCATGATGGAGCTTGTCGATCACGTTATCGCATTGGAGGATGGAACTATTGTATCGCAGACAACGAACGAATCTCCCCTTATCTAACATAAACCGGCGCCTGCGCCGAATAGCCGCGCTGCTGACAGCGCTGATGCTGCTCTCGGGCTGTTCGCTCCTGCCGGTCGAACCGGAAACGCTGCAGCCGCCTCTGGTTGAGCCGGCCAAAGAACAGTTTAATGTCGTGCAGGCCAGCCGCGGGAAGATTCAGACCTTCCTGAAGGGGACGGCTTATTTCGTCTCGGCCCAATCCGAAGCGCTTTCCTTCAAGAATATGGGCGGAAGGCTGAAATCGATTCCGGTGACGGTGGGCCAGGAAGTGAAGGCGGGCGATCTGCTGGCTGAGCTGGAGACGGGCGATCTGGATTTTCAGGTTCGCCTGCAGCAGCTGAATGTAGAGCGCGCCCAGCTGCTGTACGATCAGGCGCGTAAGGCTGGCGCTGGCGCCGTCGACCTGCGGCTCAAGGAAATCGACCTGGAGCGCGAGCGGATGTCGCTTCAGGAGATGAAAGCAAGGCTGGGGCAAGCGCGCTTATACGCTCCCATATCGGGAACGGTGACGTTCGTCGAGAAGCTGAATGCGGGAGACAACGTGAATGCTTATCAAGCGATCGTCACTGTCTCCGACCCGAACAAAGTACAGCTGACCTACGTTGCGGCGGACAGCAAGGATCTGAACCCGGTCAAAGCCGGCATGCCTGTCAGCCTCAAGTATAAAGGCAAGGACTATAAGGGAAGGGTTCTTCAAACCCCTTCGGATTTGCCGGCTGCCGCCGACAGTACAAAAGCGGAGAAGAACGGGGTAACGATTTTCATGAGCATGGACAACGCCCCGGGCGACGTCAAGGTCGGCGACAGCGCCGAGCTGACGATCGAGCTTCAGAAGCGGGATAACGCCATCATTGTGCCCCGCTCCGCCATCCGCTCCTATATGGGACGTTCCTATGTTCAGATCGCCGAAGGAGAACGCCGCAAGGAGGTTGACATCGAGATCGGATTGACGACGCCGACGGAAGTCGAGATCGTCAAAGGACTTGAGGAAGGCCAGAAGGTCATTCTGAACAATTAACCGAAGAGCTATAGCCCGGGCCGACCGGGCATGAGGGATGGGGTGTATGTATTGGCTTTGTGGACGATGATCCTGCGCAAGATGGCCAACAACAAGTGGCTGCAGCTGAATTTGTGGATCGGCCTTACCGTATGCGTGGCCCTGTTCAGCTCCATGCCGCTCTACTCGAAGGCCATCCTGCAGCGGACGTTACTGAAGGAGCTGCAATCCGTGCAGACCGCAAACGGGGTGTATCCGGGCTATCTCCGAATAAGCACCACGGTCTCGGCATCATCCATGGACGCAAAGACGACGGAAGCCGTCGAAAGCGCCGACCGGTTCGTAAAGACGATTCCGGAGCGTACGGGGTTGGAGGCGCTGTCGTTCTATCAGCAGCGGTTCACGGAGAAGATGAAGGTATACGGCGCGGATGCTTCGGCTCAAGAGAAGCAATCGCAGAGGACGTTAGGCGGCTTTATGTCGCTGTCGGATCTGGAGAAACGGGTCCGGCTGATCGAGGGTCGGATGCCGGCGGATCGTTCGGACGGGATCGTCGAGGCGCTGGTCACGCAAAAATTTCAGCTGGCGGCCAAGCGGAAGCTTGGCGAGGAGTTGACGGTAGAATCGCAGGATGAAGGAGGTACCCGCTTTCGGGTCATCCCGGTCGGCATCGTAGAGACGAACCCGGACGCTGACCGGTATTTGCCCTTTCTGACCACGGAGAACGAGGATGGGTTCCTGATCCCTTTCGAGCAGTTCGAGCGCGAGTTTACGAAGGGCGGCAAAGCCAGGGTTTCCGGCATGGAGTGGCGGCTCGCACTCAATTACGAACAGCTGTCGCTCGATAAGGTTGATGCATTCACCCAGGCGGACCGGGAGGTCCGGCGTTATTTCAAAGGAAAGCTTGGGGTTGCGGATATCAAAATCCCGGCGAGCCAGACCATCGCGTCGTACCAGGGCAAACAGGGGAAGCTCGATACCGTGACGCTTTCGTTGTATTCCCCCGTTATGCTGATGCTGGCGTTCTATTTATATATGACCGCCAATCTGATCATCGACCGGCAAAAAACGGAGATCTCCGTGCTCCGCAGCCGGGGAGCAAGCCGTCTGCAGATCATGGCGGCCTATCTGCTGGAGAGCCTGCTGCTCGGCTTGAGCGCGCTGGCCGCCGGGCCGTTTCTCGGCGTATGGTTTACGAAACTGCTCGGCGCTTCCAATGGTTTTCTGGAGTTCGTGCAGCGCTCCGCGCTGAAGGTCAGCATGACGAGCAGCGCCTACCAGGTGGCTGCGGCCGCCGTGGCGGGGGCGATCATTTTGATCCTGATCCCGGCCTTCCTCGCAACGCGGGTCAGCATCGTCAGCCATAAGCAGCGGTCGGCGCGCTTGACCCGGTTGTCGATCTGGCATAGGACCGGTCTCGATCTAGTGCTTGTCAGCCTGGCAGTTTATCTGCTGCACAATTTCAACCAGCGCCAGGCGGATTTGCGGAGGCTTGCGCTGGGATCTGCCGACCTGCAGGTCGATCCCCTGCTGTTCCTGACGCCGGCTCTCTTTGCGCTTGGAGGCGGCCTGCTTGTTCTGCGGGTATACCCTTGGTTCGTCCGGCTCGTTTATTGGCTGGGCCGAAACGGGTGGCCGCCGGCGCTGTATCATACGCTCGTTCAGATCAGCCGCTCGTCCGGGCAGTATTTGACCATCCAGGTGTTTTTGATCATGACGGTGGCGACGGGCCTGTTCAGCGCGAACGCTGCCAGGACCATCAACGACAACATGGACAGCAAGGTTCGGTATGCCGTCGGCACGGACATTGCGCTGACGACGAAATGGGAAAGCGATGCGCCTCCACCCGTATCCCCGGGGGCGGGAGGGCAGCCTCAGTCCGAGCCGGCAACGACAACAGTGCAGAAACGGGTTCAGTATACGGAGCCGCCCTTCGAGCCCTTTGAGGAGCTGGACGGCGTGCAGGCGACAGCACGGGTGTTCAAGAAGCAGGAGGCCAGGTTCAGTGCCGGCGGCAATGAAAAAACGGGCAAAACGGCTCTTTTTGGCATCGACACGAAGGATTTCGGCAATACGGCTTGGATGAAGGAGGGACTGCTGCAGCATCCGATCAACAGCTACTTGAATCTGATCGCCCCGAATCCGGAGGCCGTGCTCATTTCGCGCTCGCTTGCGGAGGATGCCAAGCTGAAGCCCGGCGATCCGATCCGGGTATACTGGGACGGTCTGGATGGGGCGACGTTCACCGTGTACGGCATCATCGATTATTGGCCGAGCTGGAGTCCGCTGCCGTCCAGTCAAGGAAGCGGAAAACCGGAGCAGCCGCATCTCGTTGTCGGACATCTGGGCACGATTCAGAACAGGCTGGCTGTCGAGCCGTACGAAGTATGGCTGAAGCTGGCGGACGGCACAAGCAGCGAACAAATCTACGTGCAGCTGCAGGAGAAGAAGCTGCAGGTGACGGGCCTCCGGGACGCGACCCAGGAGCTGGTCCAATCCAGGAACGATCCGTTCCGTTTGGCGATGAACGGCGTAATGACGCTCGGTTTTGCCATTTCGATGCTGGTCAGCTTCATCGGTTTCCTGCTGTTCTGGGTCCTGACCCTATCCGGCAGAACGCTTCAATACGGGGTTTTGCGGGCGATGGGCATCTCTTTCCCGCAAATGATCGGCATGCTCGTCAGCGAACAGCTGCTCACGTCGGGGGCCGCGGTCCTCATCGGCGTGTTCATCGGCAACGTCACGAGCATGAAATTCGTGCCGCTGTTCGAAATGTCGTTTGCGTCCAAAGAACAAGTCCCTCCATTCACGATTACATATCAGCTCAGCGATTATTTGCAGCTGTACGGCATTATCGGGTTCACGCTGGCGACCGGGCTGCTCATTTTGGGATACCGGCTGACACGAATCCGCATCGCGCAGGCGCTGAAGCTCGGGGAGGAATAGTTCATGATTCAATGCGAAGGGCTCGTCAAAATCTATAAATCGGCGGATTTGGAAGTCGTCGCCCTTCAAGGCCTGGACCTTCAGGTGGAGAACGGTGAGTTCATGGCGATCATCGGCAATTCCGGCAGCGGCAAATCGACGCTGCTCAACATGCTGGGAGGCCTCGACAAACCATCGGCCGGCAAGCTGTTCGTAGACGGCAAGGACCTGCTCGCGTTCAGCGAGCGCGACCTCGTGAAATATAAGCGGGAGTCGGTCGGGTTCGTCTGGCAAAATAACGCGCGCAACCTGATTCCCTATTTGACCGCGATCGAAAATGTTGAGCTCCCGATTCTCCTGCGGGGCCGAAGACGCCGGGCCCGCGCGCTTGAGCTCCTGGAATCGGTCGGCCTGAGCCACAGGGTGAAGAACAAGCTCAGCGAATTGTCCGGCGGTGAGCAGCAGCGGGTGGCTATCGCCATCGCACTGGCGAACGAGCCGCGGCTGCTGCTGGCCGATGAGCCGACGGGATCGCTCGATACGGCTACGTCCAATCAGGTTCTCGATTTGTTCCGGACGTTGAATCGGGCGATCGGCATCACGATTGTGATCGTGACCCATGATCCGGAGCTGGCCCGCAAGGTGGACCGGGTTGTTCAGATCCGCGACGGCAAGACGTCCGCCGAGATGATCCGCAGGTCTTATTCCGACGTATTGACGCAGATGGACGCCGACAGCGCCCGGCGCGAAGCTGAAAGCCATATAGAGTATGCGGTCCTCGATAAGGCCGGCCGGTTACAGATTCCTGCCGGTTATCTCGACACGGGGAGCTTCAAGGAAAGCAACAAAGTGCGCGTCGAACTGGAAGACGGGCGTATCGTCCTGTACCCGGCGAACGAAAGACAGACGGTCTGAATCCGTGAGCGTGCTTGGGGTCTAGTCCTTTTACCCTACGGCAGAGCATTTAACAAAATAGAATGAACGGAGTCTTTTTCTTGTCATCTCTTGATCCACGGGTAACTTCCGAGTCAGAAATGCAATTTTCTTAGTTCATCCTATATAGATTGCGATCCGTTACATGGCCATAGAACGCCGTTAAGAGGCGTTTTCATGGAATAGATGACATAAGGAGAGGTGGATTCATGAAGAAGCATCGAATAAAACGTTCCATCCTGCTGATGATTGCGCTTGTTCTCGTACTGGCCCCATTATCGCTCGGTACACGCCTGAACTCGGCCAGTGCACAGCAGGAATCGCAAGGACCGCTTTCTGAAGCCCGCGCGGGAACATCTGAGACGAGCAATGGGGCAACAAGCGGCCCGGGACGGATCTCCAAGGATTTCGAGGATGGGACGCTCCAAGGCTGGTTCGGGCGGGGAGGCAACGAAATCCTGACGGTTTCCCCGTTAGCAGCCCATACGGGATCTTACGGCATGCAGGTCACCGGTAGAACCCAGGGCTGGAACGGTCCGCAGCTCGACGTGACGCCAATCATGGAAACGGGAAAAACGTACCATTTGTCGGCTTGGGTCAAGCTGCCTGCCGGAACGCCAAGCTCGCCGGTATCGATGATGGTCCAACGCACGACGGGCGGCTCCAATACATATGAAGCCGTCAAATCGGTTCAGGCCGGCGACAGCGGATGGGTCAAGCTCAGCGGCGAATATATGTTGCAGCAGCCGATTGAAAGCTTGGCCGTTTATTTCGAATCCTTCGATCATCCGACGCTGGACTTTTACGTGGACGATGTCGTGATCGAGCGCGCTCCGGATCCGGTTCCGATCGAGATTCAGAAGGACATTCCGAGCCTGAAGGACGTGTTCGCCGGCCAATTCAAGCTGGGGACGGCCCTGCTGGTCAATGAAATCAAGAATCCGAACGGCCCTGATGCAGAGCTGGTCCGGAAGCATTTCAACAGTCTGACGGCCGGCAACGAGCTGAAATGGGACGCCACGGAGCCTGCGGAGGGCCAATTCAATTTTACGGCAGCCGATAACATTGTAAACTTTGCTATGGATAACGGGATCGCCATGCGGGGTCATACGCTAGTCTGGCATTCCCAGACGCCGAAATGGGTGTTTTACGACAGCAACGGCAACCTCGCCAGCAAGGAGCTTCTATATGCGCGGATGAAAAAGCATATTGATGCCGTCGTCGGCCGGTACAAGGGAAAAATCTACGCCTGGGACGTCGTGAACGAGGTCATTGAGCCCGGGGACAAGAAGCCGGGGGGCCTGCGCAACAGCTTATGGTATCAAATTGCGGGCGAGGAATTCATTGAAAAAGCGTTCATTTATGCACATGAGGCCGATCCGGACGCGAAGCTGTTCATCAACGATTACAACACGAATGATCCCGTAAAACGGCAGTTTCTGCATGATCTGATTAAACGTTTGAAGGCCAAAGGGATTCCGGTTGACGGAGTCGGCCACCAGACGCATATCGGGATCGAGTATCCCCGGGTGCAGGAGTTAGATGATATGATTGAGGCATTCCGGGACTTAGGCATCGATCAGCAAATCACCGAGCTGGACATGAGTGTCTATACGAATGACACGGACGCTTATGAGACGTTCCCGACGGAGCTGCAAATCAAGCAGGCCAACCGCTACAGGGAGATCTTCGACGTATTCAGGAAGCATGCGGATCAGATCAGCGCCGTCATATTCTGGGGCAAAGACGACCTGAACACCTGGCTGCGGACGTTCCCGGTCGTTCGCAACAATTGGCCGCTGCTGTTCGATGAACGGCTGCAAGCCAAATACGCTTACTGGGCGCTCGTCGATCCGTCAAAGGTTCCGGTCGAAACGAAGCGCACGAAAGCCCCGGAAGCCAGTGTGAAGATTGACGGTCAGGCGGAAGCGGCGTGGAATGTGGCGCAGGCGGTACCGATCCAGAAAGGCGGCAAAACGGCAGCAACTTTTAAAACGTTATGGGATGCGGGACATCTGTACGTATGGGTCGATGTCGATGATGCCACGGTGAACGGCAATGACTCCGTCGAGGTGTACATTGACGGCAACAACGGCAAAACGAATGCTTATGAAGCGGACGACAAAAAGTATACGTTTCGGCGCAGCGGCGCGAACCCGCATAAACCGGCCGATTATAAGGCGGTGAAGACGGAGAGGGGATACCGGATCGAAGCTTCGATCCCGATCGACGGTGCGCAAACCGGAAAGGAAATCGGCTTTGACGTTCGCATTCGCGACCGATCCGGTTCGGCGGAAGAGCTGGCATCTTGGAACGATATTCATCATAGGCAGGACACCGATACGTCCGGTTATGGCGTGTTGACGCTGGTGGAAGGGCCCCGTACGGCCAAAGCGGCGAGGGGATCGGTCGTCATCGACGGCAACATCGATGAAATATGGAACAAGGCGGAGCAGATCGTAACCGACCGCTGGGTCAGCGGATCTTCCGGCTCAACGGCCAAGGTCCGGACGCTCTGGGATGATCACCGTCTGTACGTGTTGGCCGAGGTGACCGACTCTTTGGTGACCAAGCGGAGCGCCAATGCGTGGGAGCAGGATTCGGTCGAAATCTTCATCGATCAGAACAATGCACGAACCGATTCTTATGACGGCGACGACGGGCAATATCGCGTGAACTTCGATAACGAAACTTCGGTCAATCCCGGATCGCTTGGCGCCAATTTGACGTCCGCCGCGAAGCGGACGCCGACCGGCTACATCATTGAGGCCGCTATCGATTGGGTCGGAACACCGCCCAAGGCGGGCAATACCATCGGGTTTGACGTACAGGTCAATAATGACGAGAATGACGACGGGGTACGCGACAGCGTGGCGATCTGGAACGATACGTCGGACAGAACTTGGCAAAACCTCTCCAACATTGGACTGTTAACATTGGAATAACCCCAGAGAGTGGGGGAACGAATAAAGGCCGCTTTCCTGGATGAACAACCGGGAAGCGGCCTTTGATTTTAGAGATCAGGCGGTCTGGCTTCAAAGACCATAGGCATTTTTAGAGAAAAGAACGTATAACCTTCCGAGGTTAAGCATCCTGATCTCGCAAGAATAACTTCCGCTAAGCGCGGTCTGGCTTCATGGACTTACTTCGATATAGATTATTTTTATGCCGTTATGATAAGGGTCTTCCTATATTTGTTAGCGCTTACACCGGTGTACGTTTTGAACTTCTTGTAGAACCAGTCCATCTCGGTATATCCGACCTCATTAGCGATTTCATACACCTTCATGTCGGTATTCTCGAGCAGGAATTTGGCCTTTTCCATGCGCTGTTGAAGCAGATATTCCTTGAACGTCATCTTTTCTTGAACCTTGAATTTCTGGCCGAGGTAAGAATAATTGAAGTGAAAAATATGGGAGATTTCCTTCAGCGTGATGTTTTCATGCAGGGCCTCCTCCACATATGCCTTTACCTTGTCGATAATGTCGGCCGAAGAGACGGCAGCAGCTTGTTGAACGTTTTTTGCCCATGGGACCGGTTGATTTCTGGAAAACAGCGCTGCGTCCAGCTCCCGCTTTACGTTCTCGAGGCTCGCCACGAATTCCTCCGGCGATACAGGGTCGGGCAGATAGTCGTTCACCTGATAAAACAAGGCCTTCCGGGCAAACTGAAACTCATTGCGCCCGCCGATCAGAACGATCGGGACGCGGCTTTTCTCCCGGATGCAACCGCAAAGCCGTAGTCCCTCTTCCTCCGAGGCTCTCATGTTAATCAGCACCAGCTGATGATCCTGGGCGGAGAGCATCGACATCGCCTCGACAGCTGCAGCGGCATGGGATTCCAGTTCAAACTCCGCTTGGTGTCTGTCCAACATACGCTTCATCCATTCCTTCGCATGATGATCGGAATCAACAAGCAGCATTTTATACACGATATTCCCCCCTACTTCTTTCTCATTCAACCATTGACTCGGGTGAAGCTGCTTATTTCTCATTATGAAAAAAAAAACGTCTCGTAAACAATGTGCTTTTCTTTATATTGCTAACCGTTGTTTACTTATTAGCCATTTATGATGTAAGGGGTTGCAAGAAATCTATATTTTGACGGGTAGAACAACTAACATACCACGGGTTGTTGGTTTTTCGATGTAAGCGCTACACTTTGAATGTAATTGGGATGCAAATCATTTTACGGGGGGATTACAGGAATGCGTATTGGTAAAACGATGACACTGCTTTGCGCGCTGACACTCGTGCTTTCAGCTTGCAGCAGCGGCGGTTCCAAGGGTGGGCCAAGCACAACCGGCGCGACGGAGACGAAAACCGAGACTGCGGCAACCGACACGGAAAATAAGGGCGCGGAGAAAGAATCGGAGCAAACGTACAAAACGCCGGACATGGATTTCGACATGGGCGGCCGAACGATCAAGGTCGTATCGTGGTGGGATATGACGATTCCGGAGGATAACCCGGATAACATCCAGCGCAAAAAAAACCTGGAGGAGCTGCAGAAGAAGCATAATTTCAAAATGGAATACGTCGCGATCGACTACGGCGAATACCAGCAAAAAGTGACGGCATCCCTGCTGGCCGGCGAGCCGCTCGGCGACATCGTCAGACTGGGCAAAAACTACACGATTCCAACGCTTGTGAAACAGGATCTGCTGACACCCGTCGATGAGTATACGAAGAATCCGGTAGCTTTTAACCAGAACGTGACCAATCAATTTATGCAATATAACGGAAGGGGATACGGATTCACAGAAAACCAAGCCAACCTGGTTCAAGGTGTTTTTTACAACCGGACGCTCATGAACAAGCTTGGCTTGAAGCCGCTTCAAGACTATGTCAATGAAGACGGCTGGAATTGGGATACGTTCCTGCAAGTGGCCAAAGAAGCCAACAAGGATACGAATAACGACGGAAAGCTGGATTCCTGGGGACTCGCTAACCCGTCGCCGCTTGAATTTGCGCTCGCTTCCAACGAAACAAGTTTAACGAAGGACAACAAGCAGAACCTGGAAGATCCCAAAACGATCGAAGCGCTTAATTTCATTTCCCGGATTGTGACCGAAAAAGTGGCCAGACCGACGGAAGGCGGGGACTGGAAAGAGCCGGGCCAATTTTTCCGCCAAGGCAACACGCTGATGTATACGGGAGCTCTTCATGAGCTTAGCGGCATCAAGAAGGATATGCCTGATGTGGATATCGGATTCGTTCCGTTCCCTAAAGGCCCGAGTGCAAGCACGTACCATTCATTCGAAGGCCTTTATCAATCTTTGTTCATCCCTAAGGCGGCCAAGGACCCGGATAAGCTGCTCTACATTTGGGAGAAAATCAACGACATCGATTCGATGTACGACTATCCGGATCAGGCCACCTATGAAACCCTGTTCACGGACGAAAACGACATTAAAAATGCGAAGGAAGTCGCCGCTAATTTGGTTGTCCTCGACCACGGCACGTTCCCGAATCTGAAGTTCTACGATTTCCTCGGTGAAATTATCGGCGGAACTTCGGTGTCTACCGTCGTGGAGAAGTACAAGGCGCCGTTCCAAGCAGCCATTGACGAAGTATACGGATCGAAATAAATGAGGATTTTGCAAAAATCCAAAAAGCGACTTTCAATCAGCAATATATAATGCGAAACGATCTAGTTCGTCTATATATTGTACCCGGGAGCGGCAGGAATCGAATTTTGCAAAATCCTGAAATCCACGCGTTGAAACAACAGTCCCGATTAGAAATGTTCTAATGGGGACTGTTGTTGAATTGATAAGTCTCTTTGCTTCAGGAGGGAGAAGAGTGAACAACCGAAAGAAGAGCTACGTCGCTGTCCTGCTCGTCCTTGCCATATTAGTGTCCATTTGGGCCTTCTACCCTTCCGGCTCATCCGAAGTCCGAAGAGTTCATGCCATGGCTGATTTTAAGGCTGTTACGGGATCGGGCGATGATGACGGCGGCTACGATGCGTATTTAAAAGCCCATTCAGCTGGGAAACGTCCGGATCAGGTCATTCGGATTGAGGGCGAGAGCTTTTCCAAAACCGACGGACCGGGATTCGAGGTTGTCCACCCGTCAGGGGAAGACGCAGTCCTTACGCCGGAATCGGGTTCCATCAGCTGGAACGTACCCATCGAACAACCGGGTTTCTATAACATTCGAATCCGATATTTGCCCGTCGAAGGAAAAAGTTCTGCGATTGAGCGCGAGCTTACGATCAATCAACAGATTCCCTTTAAGGGAGCCGACCTTGTTACGTTTGACCGGGTCTGGGGCAACCGGGATGACAAGATCAAACGCGACGACAGAGGCAACGATCTGCGTCCGAGTCAGGTGGAGAAGCCGATATGGCAGATTGAATCCATCACTGACCGAAACGGTTATTATGACGAACCCTATTTGTTCTATTTTGACAAAGGCGTTCAAAGCATAACCTTGACGGCATTGCGCGAGCCTATGGCCATCGATTATATCGAGCTGTACCAGGAAGAAGCATTAAAGACGTATGAAGAAATCAAAAGCGATTATTCAGCCGCTGGGCTGCAGCCGGTCAAAGACCAATACACCCTGATTCAGGCGGAGGATGCGGTGTATAAATCCTCTCCGACCTTGTATCCGGTTTCTGACAGATCAAGCCCGACGGTGATTCCGTACGATGTGTCCAAAATCCGGATCAACACGATCGGAGGGCTGAACTGGAAGCTGCCGGGACAGTGGATCGAGTGGGAATTCGAAGCGCCGGAGGACGGCTTGTATCAAATCGCCTTAAAAGAGAAGCAGGATCAGCTGCGCGGCGTCTTCGCCACGCGAAGCCTGACGATTGACGGAAAGGTTCCGTTCAAGGAGATGAAGCGGATTCCATTCGAATTCGGCAGGGACTGGAACATGTACGTGCTGGGAGGGGATGAGCCGTATCTGTTCCACTTGACCGAAGGGAAGCACCGCATTCGCATGACGGTTTCCCTTGGCGAGCTGGCTCCTTTGATTCAGACAATCGAGTCCAGCGTGCTGCAGCTGAACGAAATGTACCGCAAAATTTTGATGATCACGTCCAATTCGCCCGATCCGTACCGCGACTATCAATTGGAGAAGCGGATCCCGGAAATGGTGGAGGTATTCAGCAAACAAGCCGAAACGATCCAAAGCGTGGCCGATTACCTGGAACAAACGACAGGTGAACAGAGCGACAAAGTTGCCATTTTGCACACGATGGTCAAGCAGCTCCAAGAGATGGCCAAACGGCCGGATACGGTTGCGAACCGTTTGGAGGCCTTCAAAATCAATGTTGGCGGCCTGGGTACCTGGATTCTGACCGTCCGGGAACAGCCGCTTACGCTGGATTATTTAGTCGTTTCCTCGCCGGATCATAAGCTGCCGAAAGCGGATGCGACGTTTCTGCAAGTGGTGAAGCATGAAGCCGGGGCGCTCACCGCTTCTTATACCGAGGATTACGACAGCATCGGCAATACCGGCAAGCAGAAGCGATCGACGACGGTTTGGATTACGACGGGGCGGGATCAGGCGCAGGTGTTGAAAAACCTGATCGATGATTCCTTTACTCCGAAATCGAACATTTC
The DNA here is from genome assembly GCF_009870825.1 of Paenibacillus sp. USDA918EY. Lineage (GTDB taxonomy): Bacteria > Bacillota > Bacilli > Paenibacillales > Paenibacillaceae > Paenibacillus_AQ > Paenibacillus_AQ albilobatus. The sequence continues at coordinate 604,341 of NZ_WTWY01000001.1, forward strand.
GGTCAATCTGAAGCTCGTTCCCGCCAACATTCTTCTTCCCGCGACGCTCGCCGGGGAAGGGCCGGACGTGGCCATGCAAATTGGCGAAGACGTGCCCGTGAACTATGCCATGAGGGGGGCCGCCGCCGATTTATCGAAGTTTGCCGATTATGACACTGTGGCAGCCCGCTTTCGCGAGAGCGGATTGGTGCCTTACGAATATGACGGGGGGGTCTACGCACTGCCGGAGCAGCAGTCGTTCCCTATGCTCTTTTACCGCAAGGACATTTTGAAGGAGCTCGGCCTTGAGCCGCCCCAAACCTGGCAGGATATTTACAACATGATTTCGGTTCTGCAGAAGCATAATATGGAATTTTATCTGCCGATCGAGGCTGCCAACGCGAGCCTGGTGCCTAACCCGACGTTCTCCATGCTGCTGTATCAAGGCGGCGGCGAATTCTATCGGGACGGCGGCAGGAAAAGCGCGCTGGACTCCGAGATCGCCATGGATGCCTTCAAAAAATGGACGCAGTTCTATACGAGCTACAAGTTCCCGCTGCTGGCCGATTTCCCGAACCGGTTCCGGACCGGCGAAATGCCCATCGGCATCGCAGACTATACGACGTACAACATGCTGACCGTCTTGGCGCCGGAAATCAAGGGGCTGTGGGAATTCACGATGGTTCCCGGCACGGAGAAAAACGGCACGATCCATCACGAGGTGGCCAGCCACACGACCGGCGTCATGATGCTTGCGGGCGCGCGGGATCAAGAGGCGGCCTGGGAATTTATGAAATGGTGGACGGATAAGGATACCCAAATCGCTTACGGCCGCGAGATGGAAGGGCTGATGGGCGAGGCGGCCCGTTATCCGACAGCCAACGTCGAGGCGCTCGAGGAGCTGCCTTGGCCGGTCAAAGACTATCGTAATTTGGAGAATCAGTGGAAATGGGTCCGGGGAATCCCGCAGGTTCCGGGCGGTTATTTTACCGGCCGACATCTGGACAACGCATTCCGCAAGGTCGTCAACGCCAGCGAGAATCCCCGCGAGGCTTTGTCGGATTACCTCTTGTACATCAATGACGAAATCGCGGTCAAGCGGAAGGAATTCAATTTACCTGAACAGTAAGGGGGGAATCGGATGCAAGCCGAAACAACCAGCAAGGCCGCCGTTTCAAACCTCGTGCAGCCGAAAAAGCAATCGCGGCTGGCTAGCTTATGGAGAGAACTGAAGAAGAACAAGCATTATTACATCTTGATGAGTCCGTACATGCTGATCTTTTTTGCCTTTACGGTGGTTCCGGTCGTTTTTTCGATCGTTCTCAGCTTCTTTTATTTCAATATGCTGGAATTCCCCCGGTTTGTCGGGTGGCAAAACTACTCCAGATTGTTTTTGAATGACGATGTTTTTATGATCGCTTTGAAAAATACGCTGCTGTTTGCGGTCATTTGCGGACCGATCAGCTATGTGGCCTGCTTTCTGTTTGCATGGATTATCAATGAGCTGTCCCCGAAGGTCCGCGCATTGATGACGCTTGTGTTCTACGCGCCGTCGATTTCCGGCAACGTTTTCTTTATTTGGCTCATTATTTTTTCAGGCGACAGGTACGGCTATTTGAACGGCTTTTTAATTAAATTCGGCTTTATGCTGGAACCGGTTCAATGGCTGACGAACGAGAAGTATATTTTGCCGATCATCATGATCGTCCAGCTGTGGCTCAGTTTGGGCACGAGCTTCCTGGCTTTTATCGCGGGATTGCAGACGATCGACAAGTCCCTGATTGAAGCCGGGGCGATCGACGGCATCCGCAACCGCTGGCAGGAGCTGTGGTTCATTACGCTGCCGTCCATGAGACCGCAGCTGATGTTCGGCGCGGTCATGCAGATTACGAGCTCGTTTGCGGTGGCCGATATCTCGGTGGCGCTTGCCGGATTTCCGAGCGTCAACTACGCGGGGCATACGATCGTCACCCACTTGATGGATTACGGAACGATCCGTTTTGAAATGGGTTATGCGTCCGCGATTGCGACGGTGCTGTTCGCCATGATGCTGGGTGCCAACAAATTGACGCAGCGACTGCTAAGAAAGGTAGGGGAGTGACTTGGTTACGAGAATGATGGGCGCCATTCGCATGCCGCGAAGGCTGAACCGCTCTTTTACCGTCAGCTTTATGCTGTTCGCGTTCCTGGCCGTATTCGGCGCATTCATGGCGCTGCCGTTGGTTTATGCCGTAAATAATGCCTTTAAACCGCTGAACGAACTTTTCCTGTTTCCACCGCGTTTTTTCGTGAATAATCCCACGATGGACAACTTTTACGATCTGGTGGCGTTAATGGGAAATTCCTGGGTGCCGCTGTCCCGGTACATCGTGAATACGCTCTTCATTACGATTATCGGGACCGTCGGGCATATCCTGCTGTCGTCCGCGGCGGCTTATCCGCTGGCGAAATACCGTTTTCCCGGGTCCAGGATTCTGTTCTCGATCGTCGTCATGTCCTTGATGTTTTCCGGGCACGTTACGGCGATTCCCAACTATATGGTGATGTCGTGGCTGGGCTGGATCAATACGCACGCATCGATTATCGTCCCGTCGCTCGCATTCTCGTTGGGGTTGTTCCTGATGAAGCAATTCATGGAACAAATTCCGGACGCCCTGCTGGAGGCAGCCAAAATCGACGGGGCGAACGAATACCGGATTTATTGGACGATCGTCATGCCCAACGTGAAACCTGCTTGGTTGACGCTGATGATTTTGCAGTTTCCGATGCTGTGGGGCTCGGACGGTGGCAATTTCATTTACAGCGAGAACCTCAAAACGCTTCACTACGCTTTGGGCCAAATTACCGCGGGGGGGATCGCCCGTGCCGGCGTGGGGGCCGCCGTCGCGCTGATCCTGATGATCGTGCCGATTACACTCTTTATCATTTCGCAGAGCAACGTCCTTCAGACGATGGCGACCTCCGGAATGAAAGAATAGGGGGACACGAGCACGATGCGACTGAGCATAAACAAAGTAAAAATGTACTTCCTGGCTGCCCTCTGCTGCCTGATCGGTACGAGTATGGTCTTAAGTACAGCCCACGCGGAAGGCAGTGCTTCTTACAACTATTCCTTCTGGAATGATACCACCCCGGCTCCTGCCGCGTATGAGGCCGCGTCTTTGCTGAACGGCGTTCAGCTTGGCGTCGGTCCCTTCAAAAACCCGAGCGACATCCATGTCACGTCTGACAAGCGGATCTATGTGCTCGATTCCGGCAACAACCGCATCGTCGTCCTCGATGAGCAATTCAAGCCGGTGAAGGTGGTAGATTCCTTTGATCACGGGGGGAAGAAGGATACGTTCAATAACCCGCAAGGGATCTTCGTGACCGACCGGAAAGAGCTTTTTATCGCCGATACGGGCAATAAAAGGGTGGTTCATCTGGATTCAAACCTAAGGCTATCGGGAGTGCTCGAAGCGCCGAAGTCCGACCTGCTGCAGGCCAATTTCGATTTCCAGCCGGTTCGGGTGGTCGTGGACAAGGCGCAGCGGATCTACGTCATGTCGATCGGCGTATTTGACGGCTTTATGGAGTTCAATTCCGACGGAGCGTTCACCTCGTTTATCGGCGCCAACCGGGTGACGGTCGATCCGGTGGAGCTGTTTTGGAAAAAGATGTCCACAAAGGCGCAGCGGAGCCGGATGGTCATGTTCACGCCTACCGAATTCACGAACCTGGATATCGATGACGAAGGCTTCATTTACGCAACGAGCGGAGACTACTCGAACAACCCGATCAAGAAATTGAACGCTCAAGGCAACGATATTCTCCGGCGGACGGGATATCTCAGCCTGGTGGGAGATACCCGGTATTCGACCGATGTCGGACCTTCGCGGCTCATCGATATCGATGTCGCCGACAGCGAGATGTATTCGGTCCTCGATTCCAAGCGGGGCAGAATCTTCACTTACAGCGGGGATGGTCATCTGATGTACATATTCGGCGGCCTGGGCAACCAATTGGGCCAATTCAACTCGCCCGCGGCGATTGAACGGGTCGGGGACGATTTTCTTGTCCTCGATAAGGCATTCGGCGAGATTACGGTGTTTCGGACGACGGCGTACGGCCGGCTGTTGAACGAAGCGGTCCGGAGCTACTACAGAGGCGATGAGGAAAAGGCGTTTGATCTCTATCAACAGGCGATCAACATGAATGCCAACCTGGAATTTGCTTATTCCGGCGTGGGCAAGGCCCTCCTTCGGAAAGGAGACTACAAAGGGGCGATGCATTATTTCAAGGAAAGCTACGATCAAGCCAATTATTCAAAGGCTTACTTGCTTTACCGCAAGCAGGTGATGCGAGAATATTTCCCGGCCGTCATGACGGGGTTGATCGTGCTCGCCGCAGTTCTCCTGCTCTTCAAAAAGCTCCGTAAGCGGATGAGGAGACAAGGAGGTGTTACGATTGAATCGTGAGCTCGTGAAATACCCCCTGCATCTTATTGTTCATCCCTTTAACGCGTATTGGGATCTGAAATATGAACGGAACAAGCGGCATACCTTGATCACTGCTTTTGTCATTTTGTTTTTGATGATCATCACGAATGTACTGGGCAACCAGTACAGCGGATTTCTGGTCCGCCTGTCCAACCCGGACGATATGAACAGCCTGATGGAAGTGGTGTACGTCGTTGTCCCGGTCTTGTTCTGGTGCGTGGCCAACTGGTCGCTGACGACGCTCATGGACGGAGAAGGGAAGTTCGTTGAAATTTTTACGTCGACGTGTTTTGCCCTCGTCCCGATGATGATCATCAACTTCCCGTGGATTTGGCTCAGCAATGTCATATCGCTGCAGGAGACGGCGTTTTATTACTTCTGCAACAGCGCTGCCGTTCTTTGGTCGGCGTATCTCTTGTTCGTCGGCAACATGACCGTGCATCAATATTCGCCGTCGAAGACCATCGGGACGATCCTGCTGACGATCGTGGCGATGGGATTCATGGCTTTTATCTGCCTGCTGTTTTTCGGACTGATCCAGCAGATGATTTCGTTCGTTCATGTCATCTACCAGGAACTCATGCTGAGAAACTAAAGAGAGGAGGAGAAACCATGCGCAAAGCCAGTAAAGCCTTGTGGCTCCCGGTCCTGCTCGCGGGGATTGCGGTGGCCGGCTGCAACGATTCGAACCCGGTCCATACCGGTGCCAACGATGCACCGGCTGCAGTTGAATTCACCAGGGGCCAGCCAGTGAAAGCCGCCTTCACCGATGCCCGGGCAGCAGGTATGAAAGGCGTGGCCGAAAATGAACGGCTGCGGTTGTTCGTGGATGAGAAAACGGGCGTCATCGCCGTTCTGAATAAGCAATCCGGCGAGATATGGTATAGCAACCCGCCGGAACGCGATAAGGATCCGCTTGCGTCCGGGGTGAATAAAGGCATCCTTTCGTCCCAGCTCAAAATCGATTATTACAACAATTTCGGCCAGGTGAATTCCATCAACACGTTCACCGACAGCGCTTCGCATAAGCAGATCAAATTCGAGCCGATCCCTCACGGGGTAAGGGTCACGTACCAGTTCGGAACGGCCGTGAAATCGGCCGCCGATTTGCCGATGATGCTCAGCAGCGAGCGAATCGAGGCGATGCTGGGCAAGCTGGACAAAACGGGCCAGCGGGCGTTGAAAATCGCCTACAAAGAGGATCCGGATAAAAAAGTGTATGTCCGGAACGACAGCGCATTAAACGGGCTGCAGCTCGATCGTGCCTTCAAGGCATTCGAAGACGCGGGATATACCGAAGAGGACCTGAAGAAAGACATGGAGGAGCTGCAATTCACGCAGGAAAAGCCGGAACCGCGGATTTTCCTGGCATCGATCGAATACGCCCTGGACGGCGGCAGCCTAATCGCCAAAATCCCGGCATCCGGCATTCAATACCCGAGCGCATATCCGATCGGGAACATATCCTTCCTCAGCTTTTTTGGAGCCGGCGGTTCCAAGGAGCAGGGGGCGATCTTCGTGCCGGACGGCTCCGGTGCGCTCATCCGTTTCAACAACGGGAAGAAGCAGTATCCCGCTTACCAGCAACCGGTGTACGGGGAGGATCTGACGATGAAGACGATCGAGGATGCCAAGACCGAGCAAGCGGTTCGTCTGCCGGTGTTCGGGATCATCCGCGAAAGCGGCGCGATCCTCGGCATCATCGAGGAAGGCGCCTCGGCTGCGACGATCCATGCCGATATCAGCGGAAAGCTGAACAGCTATAACTATGTGTATCCAAGTTTCAATGTCGTCAACAAGGGCGATGTGGTGCTGCAGGCGAACGGTCAGGAACGCACGCTGCCCAGGTTCCAGGAACGTCCGACGAAATCGGATTTTACGGTCCGGTACGCTTTTTTGAACAAGGAAGAAGCATCATATCATGGACTGGCGCGGTACTACCGGCGTTATCTTGAAGAGCACGGCGGATTGCCCAAGCCGAAGCCGGCTGCGGAAGCGGCAAATATGCCGTTTTACCTGCAGCTCGTCGGCGGCATCGCCAAAGAAAAGCATTTCGCCGGCATCCCATACCGGACGATCGAACCGCTCACGACGTTCGAACAGTCGCAGGACATCATCAACCAGATGAAAAACCGGGGCATATCCAACATTAAACTGAAATTTTCAGGCTGGTTCAATGGCGGGATGGATCATGAGGTTCCGGATCATGTTTCGGTCGACAAGGCTGTCGGCGGCAGCAAAGGTTTGCAAAACTTCATCACCTTCACCCGGGAACAAGAGGTTTCCTTCTATCCAGACGTTGCGGTCCTGACCGCAAATACGGGAAAGGGATTCAACGAGAACGCAAATGCCGCCAGAACGTTGAGAGGCGTTCCTGCCGCTCTTTACCCGCTGGATCAGGCGCTCAACCGAAGGGACCGGGATAAGGAGCCATCGTACGTTGTATCCCCAAGGCTGACCTTATCCTATGCCGAATCGGTGCTGAAGGGCTTGAAAGAGTACCAGCCGGGCGGCATTTCGCTACGGGATCTCGCCGATCAGCTCAACAGCGACTACCGGAAGCACAATCAGCTGGATCGGACCGAATCCGAGAGCCTATCGATTCAGGCGCTGGGCAGCTTCTCGCAGGCGAATCCGAAGGTCATGGCGGATGGCGGCAACGTTTATGCGCTTCCATTCTTGTCGGATATTACGAACGCGCCGATGTCCGGCAGCCATTTCAAGATCGAGGACGAAGAAATCCCGTTCTACCAAATGGTCATTCGCGGGTACGTCGATTACACGGGAAGTCCGTTTAACCTGTCGACCTTTACGGATGAGCGGCAGTATATCCTGAAATGCCTCGAATACGGAGCGGGCGTGTACTTCGAATGGATCCATGAACCGAACGACAAAGTGAAGGATACGGAATACAACGACCTGTATGCCGTCCATTACAAGCAGTGGATCGATCAGGCCGCCGCAATGTACCGCGAGGTGAACGACGTGCTGAAGAACGTCCGGAATGAGCCGATCACCGGCCACGAGAAGCTTGGCGAAGGCGTGTACAAGACCGTGTACGGGAACGGCTTTTACGTCATTGTCAACTATAACCGCACGGATGCGACGGCGGACGGCCGAACGGTGAAAGCCGAGAGCTATTTGACGGGTGGTGTGCAATCTTGAAGTCCATACTGAAATTCGGCATGAAGCGGCGGACGTACGCCGAACAGAAGGCACTCTGGGGCTTTATCTACGTGCTGCCGTGGCTGCTTGGATTCCTTCTTTTTTTCCTGATCCCGTTGGTCTCTTCGTTAAGGTACAGCTTCAGCTCCATCGAAGCCAATGCAAACGGCATGAATATCAGCTTCATCGGCATCTCCAATTACGTGGAAGCCCTTACGGTCAACACGAGCTTTAACCGCACGTTGACGACCTCGATCGTAAACATGGTCATCAACGTGCCGCTGATCGTGATCTTCAGCCTGTTTTTGGCTGTGTTGCTGAACCAGAAGTTTGTTGGCAGAGCCATCGCCAGATCGATCTTTTTCCTTCCGGTCATTTTGGCTTCCGGGGTCATCGCGAATTTGGAGACGACCAGCCTGGTTCAAGCCATCAACGAGCAGAACGCCGGCGGCGCCGTGAGCGGCCTGGGGACCAGCGAGCTGACGCGGATCATGCTCAATTCCGGCGTCAGCGAAAACGTCGTCGCGTACCTGACCAGCGCCGTGGATCGCATCTACCAGATCGTCAGCCAGTCTGGCGTGCAAATTTTGATCTTCCTGGCGGGGATCCAGTCGGTATCCCCCCAGCTTTACGAGGCATCCAAAATCGAAGGGGCGACCGGTTACGAAGCGTTCTGGAAAATCACGCTGCCCATGGTCAGCCCGCTCATCCTGGTCAACGTGATTTATACGATCATCGACTCGTTCTCCCGGAGCGAAATGACGACGCTGATCCGGGAAACGGGGTTCACGAATTTCAACTTCGGCCTCAGCTCGGCGATGGCCTGGATCTACTTCCTGGCGATCATGGTCATTTTGTTGATCATTACGTTTTTTATTTCCAAAAGAATTTTCTATCAAGAATAGAAGGAGCGTGAGCAGCGTTGATCATCGCCCGTTTGTTGTCGCTCGAAAGCTGGAAACGCTGGTTATGGACCGTCGTGCGGCTTGTCTTGATGGCAGGACTGTCGTTTGTTATTCTGTACCCCATTCTTCAAAAGATTTCGACGGCCATCAAGGATAAAAGCGACTTGTATTCGCCGATCGTCGTCTTTGTCCCGGAGCATTATTCTCTCGACAATTTCAAAAAAGCCATATCGATCATGGACTACTGGCATACGTTGTTCAATACGTTTACCTTATCGGCCATGACGACGATCCTGACGGCCGTGTCCTGCGCTTTTGCGGGATACGCCTTTGCACGGCTTAAATTCAAAGGCAGCAATTTGCTTTTTGGAGGCGTCATCCTGACCATTCTGGTTCCGCCAACGACCATTTTGATCCCGATCTACATGAATTTGAAGGATTTCAGCCTCATGGGACTGATCCCGCTGCTGACCGGGAAGTCGGTGAACCTGCTGGATTCGTACTGGCCTTTCATCCTGACCTCGGTCACCGCAAACTCGCTGAAGGCGGGTCTCTACATTTTTATTTTCAGGCAGTTCTTCCGGGGCATTCCGAAAGAAGTGGAGGAAGCGGCTTACATCGATGGGGCGGGCGTAGGCAAAACCTTCCTGCGCATCATGCTGCCGAATGCCGTTCCGGCCATCGTCACCGTGCTGCTGTTTTCGTTCGTATGGCAGTGGAATGACAGCTTCTTTACGACAACGTATTTAACGTCGGGCAAAGTGATGTCCACCCAGCTGTCGTCGCTGCCGCACAACCTCTCCATCATGCTCGAGGGCGGGGTTGCGACCAACAAGGATCCTTTCTATATGAGCATGGTTCAGGATACCGGCATCCTGCTGGCGATCCTGCCGCTGATCATTATTTATCTGTTCGTGCAGCGTTACTTTGTGGAAAGCATCGAGCGTACCGGCATCGTCGGGTAAACGCGGGATACATTCAGGGCGCCTTTCGGAATGAAGCTGCAAATGGCTGGTATCCGAAAGGCGTTTTCGTTATGGCCATGCCGGCAGCGTCTCAAGGCCGCAAATGAGCCGATTGCGGTATTCACGGGGCGTGCAGCCCACGATCCGCCGGAATTGTCTGGAGAAATGCTCGACGTTTTTGTATCCGCACAGCTCGCTCCCTGAACCCAGAACTCGGCCGGCGTTTGCGTCAGAATAAGCAGCCAAAAGTCGTGCCCATCCGAAATGTCGTAAATAAAGTCGCCAGGATGGGCGGCATCATATCCGACATCGTAAATGGATGTGGCCATCGCAATCTCCAATCTTAGAATAGATCAAGTTTCTGTCAGCATAGATCATTCATTTGATGAGGTGTCCTATCTTATAATTTCATAGTAAACGCAATTTAAAGGAGTCAATAGAATAACAAGAAATGGCGAAAGCTTCTGTTTACGTATTTGTATTTGAAATGATCAATTCAAGGTGAGGTCCGTGCCATGATACCAAAAAAGAAAAGCGAATTTATCGAGGTGCTATTGCTATACGCGCATCCCGCAGGAGGATCGGATCTATGCGCCCAGGCTGGCTTTCAGCATGCATCTTGCCTATAGCGAGGACGGCAAGCCTTTCCAAGCTTTGAACCATAATTCAGGCGTCTTGTTCGCCAAGGCAACCCAAAATGAGAACGGGACGCTCCGAGCCAAAAGCTTGAAAAATCCGTATCTCTTCCGCATGGCCGACGGAACATTCGGCGTCGTTGCCGTACGGACGGAGGCGGATGGCCAGCAGGATGAGGAGAGCCGAGGGGCAGTGCTGTTCTTTGCTTCCGACGATTTGCTGCAATACCAAGAAATCGGGCTGATCGATCTGCAGAGCGATGCTTACGTACGCGATGTCGCTTGCGAATATGATGAGTCAAGCCGAGCCTACGTCATCCGCTGGAGCGACGAAAACGGGGGGCATTACCGAAATAGGATCGAGGATCTTTTCGATCTTACCGGTGCTGGTGCCCCTGAAAAGGCGGAGCCGTTTACGCTGGTAGCCGTATCGGCCGACATCGAAGGCATGCAGCACCGAAACGTGATCCGCGTTCCGCGGGAAACGGCGGACCGTCTCATAGGCCGGCTTACGGTTCCCGAGAATGTCGCCATTGAAGTTCCGGATTGCATCACGGCTGCATCGGCCGAGGATTTGAAGACGCTTAAAGCGACCGCGGTATATAGCGACGGCACCACGGCTCCCAAGTCCGTGGATTGGGACACGGCGGCGGTTCGCTGGGATCAGGCCGGGACTTATCGGGTGAACGGAACGGTTCGTCAGGAGCATTATGCCTTTCCGGTCGCGGCGAACCGGGCGGACCCGTGCATCGCGAAGTGGAACGGCAAGTATTATTTCATTGCGACCAATGACGCCGACGGCAATCAAACCTTATATATCAGGGAAGCGGAGACGATATCCGGTCTGATTCAGGCCGGCGAGTCCTTAATTCTGGATACGCAAACCTATGATCACATTAAAGGGCTGTTGTGGGCCCCCGAGCTCCATATCATCGGGGACGAGCTGTACATTTTTCATGCGGCAACGACCGGCGAGTTTTTCTATGAAGAGTGTCACGTGATGAAGCTCCGCGAGGGAGGGGATCCTACCTGCGCCGCGGACTGGTCGATGCCCCGGCGTGTCGTCAAGAGAGACGGCGCCGATTTATGCGAGGCGGGCAAGGTGATCTCCCTGGACATGACGGTCATCCAGGTGAACGGGGAATGTTATGCGGCTTGGTCGGAGCGGCAGTTCGTGCCCGTAGATCTTGGGGCCTGGGTTTATATCGCAAAATTGGATCCGAAAGAACCGTGGAGGCTGACGAGCGATCCGGTGCTGCTGACCAGGCCGGACTTTGGCTGGGCCAATAACCATACCTTTGTCGATGAAGGGCCGTTTGCCCTGATCCGGGGGGGCAGGATCTTTCTGACCTTCTCAAGCGCGGCGATCGACGCGACGTATTGCGTAGGCCTGCTGACCGCCGATGTAAATGCGGATTTGCTGAATCCCGACAGCTGGACGAAGGGCAACTATCCGCTGCTGACGTCGAGAAGCGTTCCCGGCGAATACGGCCCCGGCCATAATTCCTACGTGACCGATGATGAAGGCGTCACTTGGAACGTCTACCACGCCAGACCGGGAGTAGAGGGGCCAAGAGGCACCGGAATCCGCCGCGTTCATTTCGGCGTGGACGGATATCCGGTGCTTGATTTAACGGAAGAGCGGGATTTGAACCCGGCTTTGGCCGGGGTGTCGATCGAAGTCATTGTAAAACGCGACTAGGAAGGGGCAGAAAGTGTATGTATCCGAATCCGATAATATGGGCCGACCTTCCGGATCTTGACGTGATCCGGGTAGAGGACACCTACTATATGGTCAGCACGACGATGCACATGATGCCGGGCTGCGTCATCCTGCGCTCATACGACCTGATTCAATGGGAAGTGGCTTCTTATGTGTACGACGTATTGGACAATACGCCGGCGCAGCGGCTCGAAGACGGCAAACATATTTACGGGCAGGGCATGTGGGCGCCGTCCCTGCGTTACCACAAGGGGAAATTTTACGTGATCTTCGTGGCGAACGATACCCGCCGAACATATTTGTACACGGCAGATAGCGTGTCCGGACCATGGACGAAGCAATACATCGAGGGCTTTTATCACGACTGCTCCCTGCTGTTTGACGATGACGGCCGGGCGTATCTGATTTACGGCAATGCCGAAATTCACCTGACCGAATTGAAGGAGGATCTATCCGGACCCAAGCCCGGCGGGCTGAACCGCATCATCGTCAAAGAACGCGAGCCGTATCATCTCGGGTACGAGGGCGCCCATTTTTATAAGATCGACGGCAGGTATTACGCCTTCTTTATCCATATTTCGAAGGCTGCGGGTCGCCGAACGCAGGCTTGCTTCGCGGCGGATTCCCTGGAAGGAGAGTTCACGGGCGGAGAGGTCTTTAACGACGACATGGGGTATTTTAATTCGGGCGTTGCGCAGGGAGGCATCGTGGATACGCCGGACGGGGAATGGGTGGCCGTGCTGTTTCAGGATCACGGCGCCGTCGGCCGGATTCCGGTGCTCGTTCCGCTGCGCTTCGAGAACGGTTTTCCGGTATTCGCCAAGAAAGCACCCACAATGATCGAGCTGCCAAGCACAAGGCCGGGTTATACCTACCAGCCTTTGGTGGGAAGCGATGACTTTCATTACACGCCGGACGAGCACGGCAAGGTGCGCCTGAAGGATGTTTGGCAGTGGAATCATACGCCTGACGATGCATTATGGTCCGTAACGGACAAGCCGGGAGCCTACCGGATCCAATCCGGAAAGATCAGCCCCAACTTGACGTTTGCGGTCAATACGTTGACGCAGCGCGCCATGGGGCCGGCATGCGAAGCGACGGTCACGTTGGACGGCAGCGGGCTGAAGGATGGCGATTATGCAGGCCTATGCTTTTTGATCGGTACGTACGGCTTGATCGCCCTGACCAAGGAAGCCGGCCGATCCTATCTGGTTATGCTGGCCAGAGAGCCGCAGGATCATTCCATATTCGGCAATTTGGTAGACGAGAAGCCAGGCACCGAATTTGCCCGTATTCCCGTCTCCGGAGACGTCGTCACGCTCAGGGCGGCCGGCCATTTCGTGAATAACGCGGACGAGTGCATGTTTTATTACCGGGATGGGGCGGATTGGAAGCAGCTCGGGATTGCGCACAAGATGATATACAAGCTGGACCATTTTATGGGCTGCCGCATCGGTCTGTTTTTGTTTTCAACCCGCGAGATCGGGGGAACGGCGGAGTTTTCCGACTTCCAATACCGTGTGCTCAATTAACCGGTCCCTGTTGTTTAATTTCATTTCGAAGGTTGTCAGTTATGGCGTAAAGGATCCGTGATTTGCCGGGTGATGATACGGTTAACGGCAGGTTGTTTCGCGGCGAGGCGAAAGCTACACTTTGGGGTGAACGTGTGTGCCGTAATTTGGTTGCTTGAGAAATTCCGTCGAAAAGGGGATGAGTATGATAAAGTTGCGTGAAGCATTTAAAGAGCATTTCCTGATCGGGGCCGCCGTGAATCCGGCGACGTTGGACACCCAGCGTGATTTGCTCATCGAGCATTTCAACAGCGTGACTGCCGAAAATGAAATGAAGTTCGAAAGGGTGCATCCCGAGGAAGACCGGTATACGTTTGAGGCAGCAGACCGTATGGTGGCTCTGGCCAAAGCCAACGGCATGGCGGTCAGGGGGCATACGCTGGTCTGGCACAATCAGACGCCGAAATGGGTGTTTGAACATCAAGACGGCAGCCAGGTTGACAGGGAGACGCTGCTGGCCCGCATGAAATCCCATATCAACACGGTCGTATCCCGTTACCGGGGAGAACTCTATGCTTGGGACGTGGTGAACGAAGCGGTGTCCGACAGCGGCAGCGAACGGCTGCGGCCTTCGAAGTGGCTCGACGTCATCGGCGAGGATTTCATCGCCAAGGCGTTTGAGTACGCCCATGAGGCCGACCCGGAGGCGCTGCTGTTCTATAACGATTACAACGAGGCCGATCCGGTGAAAAGCGAAAAAATCTACTCGCTCGTCAAATCATTGCTCGAACAGGGAGTGCCGATCCATGGCATCGGGCTTCAGGCGCATTGGAGCCTGTATCATCCGTCGTTGGACGATATCCGCCGGGCGATCGAGAGATACGCCAGTTTGGGCGTGAAGCTGCATGTGACCGAGCTGGATGTCTCCATGTTTGCGTTCGATGACCGGCGGACCGACCTCACGGCTCCGACCGAAGAGATGCTCGCTCTTCAAGCGGAACGTTACGGACAATTTTTCCGGTTATTTCAGGAATACAGCGAATATATCACCTCCGTCACTTTTTGGGGGGCTGCCGATGATTATACCTGGCTGGACCATTTTCCCGTACGTGGCCGGAAGAATTGGCCTTTCTTATTTGATGCGAAGCATCAGCCCAAACCGTCTTATTGGGAAGTGCTAGGGACGATAGAAAAGATAGGAAATACCGGAAGGAAAACGTCTTTGTAATCTGTTCATGGAAAGGATGACGTTTCGATGACCGACCCTCGATCATCGGCCGCGGATGCAACGCGGGCGCCGATGGCTCCGCAGGACCCGGCGTCCGGGCGAAACGGGCTGTACATTTTACATGATGCGGCGATTGAAGCAACGGCTCGGCCCGACGGCACTTTTGCGCAAGAGATATATTTGGACGGACAACGGCTTATCGATAAAGCCCGGTATGCCGGAGGGGGCTTGGATGAGGCCATTCTTGAGAATCTGAGAAGCTTCGACGGATTCCGCCGGATGGTCCATCGCATCGGAATTTCGGTCCATGCTCATGGCAACGAGAAATCGACCGTCTTTTTTACGATTCACAATCGGGGCAAATCGGGCCGATTCGAATCAGGTACCCGGCTCCGATTCCCTTGTCCGGCCGACGGCTCCGAATCGCTTCTGACACTGGAGGATTACGATTGGTCCCCGGATGACGAAGTGCCCGGCAAATTTGCTTTCGAATTCGAACGGGCGGGCGTGCTGGCGACGGCAAACATCATTTTCTACCTGCATGACGGTTATCCGGTTCCCGAGTCCATCCCCGAACCTCCGGTCGATTTCGGTTCCGAATCCTACCGCCGCATGATCGAAAAGTCGCTTCTGAACAAAGGCAATAACAAGAGATTGAAGACGGCCATAGAAAAAGCGAAAAGAGGAGAGCCCGTAACGATCGCCTATATCGGGGGTTCCATTACCCAAGGAGCGGGAGCCGTTCCGCTTTCTGCGAATTGTTACGCTTACAGATCGTACGATCTTTTTAAACGTTGGTTCGTGCCATCCGGCGGGGATTCGGTCCGTTTCATTAAAGCGGGAGTAGGCGGCACGCCGTCGGAGCTGGGCATCGTCCGCTATGAGCGGGATGTCCTTAGAGACGGCACGGTGGAGCCGGATATCGTGATCGTGGAGTTTGCCGTTAACGACGCCGACGACGAGACAAAAGGAAGCTGTTACGAGAGCCTGGTGCTCAAGGCTCTTGCCGGCGGGAATAAACCCGCGGTGATCTTGCTGTTCAGCGTGTTTATGAACGATTGGAATCTTCAGGACCGGCTGGCTCCCATCGGTTGGCACTATCAATTGCCGATGGTCAGCGTGAAGGATGCCGTAGTAGAACAGTTCCGGTTATCTAAAGCCGATGGCAACGTCATCTCCAAACGGCAATTTTTTTACGATATTTATCATCCGACCAATGCGGGACATAAGATCATGTCCGATTGTCTGGGCTGGCTGTTCGAAGTTACGGACCGATCCGCAGCTGACGGGGAGGATCTTCCGACTGACAAGCCGCCGCTGATCGGGAACGGATACGTTGGGACGCGTCTTCTCGATCGCATGAATGCCGACGGCATTGCGCGGATTCATCCGGGTGGTTTCCAAGAGACCGATGCCGAGCTGCAAATGGCGGAGCTGGATGACCATTCATACGGCACTCCGCTATTTCCCCATAACTGGATGCATACGGCCGAATCCGGAAATCCCAGCTTCAAAATGACCATCCGAAGCCGGCGCCTTATTCTGGTCTTTAAGGACTCCGGAAGCCATGATTTCGGAACCGCGAATATTTGGGTGGATGGGCAGCTGAAAAGAACCGCCGATCCGCATCAGGTGAATTGGACGCATTGCCATGCCGTGCTTTTGTACGATGAAGAGGATGTAAGGGAACATACGATAGAGATCGCGATGGCGGAAGGCAATGAGGATAAGCGGTTTACGATCTTGGGATTCGGATATGTGCCGTAACGGCTGAAATAAGCAATGTTTCAAATGAAAATACTTACCGGAAAGGGTGATTCCATGATCATAGAAACGGCTCCAATCGGATACGACCAGTACAGGGAAAACATAACCCGCGGGGACATGAATACAGTCGAATATTATTCCTCGACGGTGGGGAAACACCGCAAAGCAATGGTTTATACCCCGCCCGGGTTTTCCGAAAGCGGCAGGTATAACGTGCTTTATCTTCTGCATGGCATAGGAGGGGATGAAGCGGAGTGGTATAATCACGGGCATCCGGAGATCATTTTAGATAACCTTTATGCGGACAACAAGCTGGCGCCCATGATCGTCGTTTTGCCCAACGGCCGCGCAATGCCGGATGATCGGGCGACGGGGGATATTTTCGACGCCGAAAAGGTAAAGGCATTCGAGACATTCGAATCGGATTTGCTCCACGATGTGATTCCTTTTATTGAATCCAATTACCCGGTGTTGACAGATCGCGAGAACCGGGCGCTTGCCGGATTATCGATGGGCGGGGGTCAGTCGTTGAATATCGGGCTGAATCATCTTGACCGCTTCGCATGGATCGGAGCTTTTTCCCCTGCCCCCAACACGAAGGCACCTGAACTGCTTGTCCCGAATCCGAAAGAAACGTCGGCGAACCTTAAACTGCTATGGCTTTCATGCGGTGACCAGGACGGACTCCTATCGATTAGCACCCGGACGCATGACTATTTGGCGCGGCACGACGTTCCCCACGTTTGGTACATGAAACAGGGCGGCGGTCACGATTGGCCGGTATGGAAACACGATCTGCATCATTTTAGCCGGCTCCTTTTCCATGACGTTTTGAATGGGGACGAATGAACTGCAATTACGGATTCGAAAATAGTGTATAATCTTCAAGCTTGGCGAAAGCCGCCAGGAATCAAAAGAAACCCTGTTCCTCTAAAAAGGACAGGGTTTCTCGACTGACTGAAGGACGATGCAATCATTTGTCCTTCCTTTTTATGGATAATATAAAGCAGGCCGAGATGGAATCAACCGGCTCCGTAAAAAAGACGAACTAATCTTCCCATACGTTTTGAAGAGGAAGTCCCCGTTCTGTCCGCGCCAAGTCCACAACACGCTGGATAAAGGCGGTTTTTGCCCGCGTATAACCGTCCGGGTCTGAATGATATTGTTCAGCCAACGTCCGTTTTAGTTCTCCATACTCCTTGACGAATTCAGGATGGGCCCGAAGGTAGTCGCGAAACAGCAGCTCATTTCTTTCGTAAAATCCTTCAAGGGGGAAGATGTGCAAATGATGCGTACGCGCTCCTTCGTGTTCTTTTACAAAAAAGTGTCGCCCGGTCATGCCGGTATCAATATAACGATAGCCTGAATGGCTAAGCAAGTCCCCATAGATCTGTTCATCAAGCAGCGTATGAACCGCAGCGGAAATATCGATGATGGGTTTTGCGTCCTGATCGGGTATGGAAGTACTGCCGGTATGTTCAATGGTAACGACGTGCGGAGCCAGGATTTCAAGCAATCGAGCTTTCTCTTTCTCGAATTCCGTAGACCAGTCGGAACGGTATGGAACGACTTTGACTGCATAATGTTGTGGAGCGGACATTCGCTTTCACTCTCCCTTTTTCCTATACCAGGATTTACTAATTAATAAAGACATGATGAATAACATACCATTTCATGTTTGTTTTGTCAATATGGAAGGTGATACGAATCATTTGTGCCAAAAGGAGGGATATGGGTCTTTATTTGCTTTGCCGATAGCCATTCCAAAACGTTATTGTGATATCCTAGATTGGTCAAACAGATTAAACAGTTAAACGAATGGGGGGATTGAGGTGAACCAGGAAGTTTCGGACCATATCGCGATGGAGTTGAAACGCATCCGGAGTATAGATCGCTGGTTTTTAAACTTTGTTTGTCTGATTTTTCCTCATGGCAAATCCCGTTATTACAAAACACGTAATAAACGCAACGGTAACGACAATGATTGCGAACATTAATCCAACAGCCGCCATAAAAGGATCGTCACCCGGGTAAGAAGGCTTTAATCTCACGAGCCGACAGACGAACAGGGCGGCCATGATCATATAAAAACTGCTTCCAAGAGCCCCCATCTTCATGCGGTTTTTCGTCGTGCCTTCCCATGCTTTATTGATGATGAGCCATAAAATGATACTTCCTGTGACTGCCAAAAACATGACAGCAAAATGAACAAACGGAATGAAGAAATACACAAATACATACAACACGAAACAGGTTGTAAAAAATAAAGCGGCATTCATGACGAATAAAAACAATCCGGATTTCCAATGATTTTGAAACCAAATGGCATTTTTAAGCCTACGTACCAACGGATTACCGTCTCCAAGCAGATTAGCTATCGGCCGTTTAAATAAAATAACAAGGAACATTCCAAGAAGACCGATTAAAAGGATGAACGTCATATTAACCTCCCGCCTATGTTTATAAAATGAAAGTCATGTATCCCGATATTCCAAAATATCGCCGGGTTGGCAGTCCAAAGCTTTGCAAATGGCCTCCAGGGTGGAAAACTTAACGGCTTTTGCCTTGCCGTTTTTGAGTATGGAAAGATTGGCCATGGTGATTCCGACCCTCTCCGAAAGTTCCGTTACGCTCATTTTCCTTTTTGCCAACATCACATCAATATTAACGATGATTGCCATTTTAGCACCTCAGATTGTCAATTCATTTTCAGTTTTTAAATCAAGAGCACTTCTTAACAGTTCCTGAAGCACCGCGGCAAAAAGTGAAATTACCGTGGCCGCAAAAATGATGACGCCGCCAATGATGGCTAGTCCGGGATGCAAAGCGTTTTGCACGGCCAACAAAAACATCCCAATGACATATAACACGATGATGATCAGAGCACAGTTTTTGATATGTCCTAACGATGTAACCGCTAACTTTGAAAATGCATTTCCTTTTTCGATATTATTCAAAAGCGTGAAAGCCTGATATAGAGCAAAATAAAAAGGGATGGTTGTCATATACAAACCTATAAGCACAGGATATCGCAAGTAGGCGAATTCCGGATTGAATTTTGCTGCGTCTCTGGCCAGGCTTGGAAACCAAAATAGGCACATGGCAAAAACGGTGATTCCAATGATCCAAACAGCCACCTTTAAAAAGAGCGTTGATCTTAGTCCCATAAAGCACCTCGTTGTTCATCATTTATGTTTTATTATAAGGATTGTTTATCGTTTTACAATAAATATTTATCATTTTATATGATGTTTTTATTGTTTTGTATTCTGGAGATTCCGGAGATTCAGGAGATGAAAGTGATGATCCGATGTTTCGTGCCGGCGCGATGGGAAGGCGGATGCCGGGCTGGGGAGCGGCGAGGATCGCTGATCGATTTTTCGGGCAAGCAAAAAAGAGCGTTATTAGCGCTCCCTATGCCAATGCCTCTATTCAAAAAATGTTCCCGATGAATTGCAATGATTTCTTGCCGGGCGGATCATTCGGCGGATGAATGGATTAGCCTTCCGCACGCAACAGCTCGATAATATGCCGTTCGATTTTTTCCGGCTCTTCCGTCGGCGCGAACCGTTTCACGACTTTTCCGCTGCGGTCGACCAGAAACTTCGTAAAGTTCCACTTGATCGCCTTGGAACCCAACAGGCCCGGCGCTTCTTTGGTCAGATGGCGGAACAGCGGATGCGCGTTTTGGCCGTTGACGTCTATTTTGGCGAACAGAGGGAAGTTGACCCCAAAATTCAGCTCGCATGCTTGAGCGACCTCTTTGTCGGTCCCCGGCTCCTGGTTGGCAAATTGGCCGCAAGGAAAACCGAGGACGCTAAATCCCTGCTCCTTGTAAGTATCGTGCAGCTTTTGCAGCCCTTTGAACTGCGGCGCGAACCCGCATTTGGTGGCCGTATTGACGATCAGCAGCACTTGACCGCGATAAGGCTCCAATGTTTGCAGTTCTCCCTTAATCGTTTTAACTTCCATATTATAAAGTGACATAGGTAACTCTCCTCCCAAGCTTATAATGATTTTGAACAATTAAATTGTATACAACTTAAATGACGATTGCAAGCTTCTCTTTAAATTTTTGACGTACCCGATCCCTAATGTTATAATTACCCGCATAAATAAATTGCATACAATTAAATGGCAGGTGAGAAATATGCAGCCTAACGAATATATGAAGCTCGAAAACCAGCTTTGTTTTGCTTTTTATACCTGCTCCCGCGAGATCATGAAGCTGTACCGCCCGCTGCTTTCCCCGCTCGGGCTGACCTACACGCAGTATATTACGATGCTCTCCCTATGGGAGCGGGACGGGGTCACCGTCAAGGAGCTCGGCTCCAAGCTGTTTCTGGATTCGGGTACCTTGACCCCGCTGCTGAAAAAGCTGGAAACGATGGAGCTCATTACGCGTACCCGCGACAAGGTGGATGAACGCAACGTGATCATCGAGCTGACCGACAAGGGACGGGCCTTTCGGGAGCAGGCCGCCGAAGTGCCGAAAAAGCTTTACGCCGGGACTAACGTTCAACTCGAAGACATAACCGCCATGCATGAGCATATTCAATCTTTTCTGCAGAAGATCGGCGAGCTTTCCGAAAAACAGGAATAGATCGACGTTTCTTAATCCCCCGACGATTCCGGGAATATTCTGCCTTGAATCGAACCTCGGGGCATTGCATATCGCTAACCAAGGCATGCTTCCGGCTGAATAAACTCGGCCAAATTCTCCATAATAGGGAAGTACACCCAAGTCAGAATGGAGGGAAAGCATATGCTGGACAACCTCGAAAGCAGCTACGATTGCGCGCGTGCGGGAGATGACTTGCATCGGCTCAAGCAGGAACTCGCCTCGCTCCGCGGTCAGGGCAGGGAAGATCAAGTAACGCAGGAACAAATCAACCGCCTCGAAAATCAAATCGCGTTTATTATGAACAAATGCGACATCAACCACGAATGAAGCGAAAACACCCGTTCTCCGGCGCTCCTTTGGCGCAGGACCAACGGGTGTTCTTTTTTTGCCTTCATCCGCAGCCTAATGGATGACCTCTTCAAAGCGGGCTCCCGTTATCTCTTTTAACGCCTCTACGCCCAGCTCGATTTGCATGCCTATTTTCCCTCCGCTGACAACCAATCGTTCAAGCTCGGACGCGCTGCGGTCGATCAACGTCGGATACCTTTTTTTCATGCCCACCGGCGAGCATCCGCCGCGAATGTAACCCGTCCATTTTTGAATGTCGCCGACGGGCAGCAGCTCGACCTTTTTCTCTCCGGCCGCTTTGGCTGCTTTTTTCAAATCCAGCTCGGCTTCGACAGGAATGACAAAGACATAGATTCGATCTTTCTCCCCATGCAGGACCAACGTTTTATACACCATTTTCGGGTCCCTGCCGATCTTCCCGGCGACGGAAACCCCGTCGATTTTGTTGTCTTGGGTCTCATATACGATGACTTCATACGGAATCTTATGTTGGTCCAGAATCCTCATCGCATTCGTTTTTGCTTTGGACATTTCTTTTGCTCCCTTCCTAAACCGTAAAGCAGCTTGTCTTATTAGACTAAGGAAAGAAGAGCGGAAGGTCAATCGGTTTAACGGCGGTTTTCGGCAGACGCCCGCGGTTTGGTGCGTTTATGCGGAAGTCGTCTGCTCGAAAAACGGGACACAGCCGCTGCCTCGCCAGGTTGACGCATAACGCGGTTCATCGTAACCTGATGTAGAGATTTCCAACGGTTCGGAAGCCGTTACGTTAGCGGCAGGGTTTGTTTTTCGCAATTGCATGGAATGAACCCGGGACGGCGTTTTTTCATAAAAAAGAACCTGAAAGGAGGGCACGCATGGCATCCGGCATCGATACAGGGACCTTCGGCTTTCGTTTTGCGCCCCCTGAACGCTTGGCCATGTGCAACCTGTTTGCGGTCGGGCGGGACGTGGTCCTGAGCCCGGCATACCGGTGGGACGGGCACGCGCGGAAGGACGGTCCGCTGCTGTTGTTTCAATATACCATCGAAGGCGAAGGGATGTTCGAATCGGGCGCGGAAACCTACCGGATGGAATCGGGACGGGCGTTTATGGCCGACATTCCGGGGGATCATCGGTATTATTTCCCGGAGGACGGATCCCGTTGGTCGTTTATGTTCATCCTGATGCGGCCAACGCTCATTTTGCCGAATTGGGAGGAAGCGAAATCGCGTCTGGGAGAGGCGCCTTATTTGCCGCCCGGAAGCCGGCCCGTCCGCCTCTTGCGTGAAATTTGGGATCAGGCAAACGACGGAAAGATCACGGATCCGTATACCGCCTCTTCCTGGGTATACCAATTCGTGTCGGAGCTGTGCCGGTTTTCGGCGGCGCCGCAGGGCGATCGCCAACGTTGGCCCGAAAAGGTGCGGCGGGCGGCCGAATTCATGGACGCCAACTACAGCCGCATGATCAGCCTGGACCAGCTGTCCGAGCGGCTCGGTTTATCCAAATACCATCTGCTGCGGGCATTCGCCGCGGCGGTCGGCGAAACGCCGAGCAAATATTTGAACCGCGTCCGCATCGATCAGGCGATGCGGCTTCTCCGCCAGACCGACCTGAGCGTCGAACGGATTGCCGAACAGGTCGGTTTTTCCGGCGGCAGCTACTTCATCAAAGTGTTCCGCAACATGACCGGCCGAACGCCCGGAAGCTTCCGGTCCGAAGAGGGGCAGCTGACGTTCAGCCGGATGTTTTTCGATTAGACCGCCAGACCGCAATATTTTGCTATTGTCTTTGAAAGATTACTATAGAAACGCCATTCCTCCAACCCGTAATATAGGGGCGTAGAACGATAAGCGGCATCCGTTGAAGGATGCGCAATCCATGTATGAATCAGGAGGAACGACATGCAGCATCATGCCTTTGCACCAACACCCCCGATGGGATGGAACAGCTGGGATTGTTACGGCGCCGCCGTAACGGAGGAAGAGGTTCGCGGCAACGCCGAATACATGGCGCAGCATTTGAAGGATTATGGATGGGAGTACGTCGTCGTCGACATTCAATGGTATGAACCGGAGGCCGACTCGGACATATACAGGCCGTTCGTCCGGCTTGAAACCGACGGTTATTCGCGGCTTATGCCCGCGGTCAACCGTTTTCCGTCCGCGGCAGGCGGCCGGGGGTTCAAACCGCTGGCGGAGTATGTGCACGGCCTTGGTTTGAAGTTCGGGATCCATATCATGCGCGGCATTCCGCGGCAGGCGGTACATGACGATACACCGATCAAGGGAACGGATGCGACCGCCCGGGACATCGCCCATACCTGCTCTTTTTGCGGATGGAACACCGACATGTACGGCGTCGATGCTTCCAAGGAAGGCGCACAGGAATACTACAATTCGCTGTTCGAATTGTACGCCGGCTGGGGCGTCGATTACATCAAGGTCGACGACATTGCCGCTTCATGGCTGCACGGCGGGCCGCATCTTGCGGAAATCGAGCTGATCCGCAAGGCGATCGACCATGCCGGCCGTCCGATGGTGCTGAGCCTGTCGCCGGGACCGGCACCCGTGGAGCATGCCGACTTTTTTGAAGCGAATGCGAATATGTGGCGGATGACCGATGACTTCTGGGATCGTTGGCCGCTTCTTTTGGACATGTTCGACCGCTGCGAAACGTGGCAAGGCCGGCCAAAACCCGGCTGTTGGCCGGATTGCGACATGCTGCCGCTCGGGCGGATCGGCGTTCGGGCAAGCCATCCCGACCGGATGACGAACTTTACGCGGAACGAGCAGCTCACGATGATGACGTTGTGGACGATCTTTCGCTCACCGCTCATGTTCGGGGGAGAGATGCGCGACAACGATGAATGGACGTTGTCGCTGCTGACGAACCGGGACGTGCTGCATATGCACCAACACGGCTTCGGCGCCCGGCAAGTCAGCCGCGCAGGCGGCGGCATCGTCTGGGCGGCCGAAGGACCTGACGGAGAGCGTTACGCGGCATTGTTCAATACCGGCGAGACGGCTGCGGAAGTCTCTGTATCGCTTTCCGAGTTAGGGATCGCCAGGGAGGCATCCGCGAAAAACCTGTGGACCGGAGAGGAACATGGACCGCGGAGAGGAACGTTGGCATCGACGATTGCTCCGCATGGAGCGGCCCTGTATAAATTAACACCGCAATAAAGCTTTGCGAAACTTTTGGGATGCCGGGGATGGCTTTTTAATCCATAAAGCTCGCTTTCGAGAAAGATGAACAGGATAAGCGATGTTGATTTTTTTCCTATTCGCCCTTACCAAAGCCTTCTTGACCCATAAAATACAATGTACTCAAAAATCAAGGAGGTAATACGATGAGTGAAGTAGTAGGCGGTGTTGGCGCAGGTTACGGTTACGGCTACGGCTACGGCGGACTGTGGGGCGGAGGCATCGGAGCAATACTCGTATTGTTCATCCTTCTGGTCATCATCTCCAGAGCCTTCATTTGGTAACAAAGCTGCATGTTCAAGACCTTGCCGGCATGATGCTGGCAGGGTCTTATTTATTGCCTGATCCGGAAAACGTTTCTGACAGCGTTATCAAACGGTAATGGGAAGGAAGTTGTCCCGTTTTGCGGAACTGCCGTATTTTCCGGCGGGAAAGCCGTTTGCCGCTCGAGATTAACGAACCGACGTCGCAGCCGAAAAACAGGTTCTGCAGATCGGAAAAATTCATGTTGCCGCGGTAAATGTGGAACCTGCCTTTAAATCCGGGTCTGCTGAACAAGACGAGGGTGGGGCTCCAACAGGCTGAACGGAATCGAAGGCTTTGGGCTCCGCCAAAGACCGAATCCATATTCTCTATGCCCAAATTTCCCGCGATGACCCTGCTGCGGCCCCGAAAATCCTTTTCCTCAAAAATAGTAAGTCTCGGCATTTCTTCGTCCTCCTTTCCTGCTGATAGCATATGAACGAATCTATGAATGGTTTGTATTTTTACACGGCTTTCGTATTTTTGGCCCGCCGTTTTGCGCATTTTGCCGTCGAATATGGTACGATTACATGATGAAATATAAGGTGAAAGCGCGACGGGATTCAAAATGGCCTATCGCACATTCGGGCAGGAGGTAGAACATCATGAATCATTCGTTTATTTTGAAGGCGGAGTGGGACGGCGGCCGCAACAGCCAAGGAACGATCGAAGCGGGGCAGCTGAAAACGGCGATTTCGATTCCGAAGGAAATGGGCGGCCCGGGAATCGGCACCAATCCGGACGAAATGCTTCTAGGCGCTGCGGCGACCTGCTACTTGATTACGCTGGCCGCGATGATGGAGAGAGGCGGTTTGCCCGTTGAGCGGCTGTCGCTGGAATCGGAAGGCATCGTGGACGTCACGAACAACGTGTTTACGTATGTCAGCATTACGCATAAACCATATATCGTGCTAAAGGCCGAAGCCGGAGAAAAAGATGTGGAGCATGCCCTCAGACTGGCCGAAAAAGCGGAAAGCTCCTGCATGATCTCCCGCGCCGTGGCCGGAAACGTGGCGCTGTCCACCGTTCCGCGCGTCGAAAAAGCTTAAAGCAAAGGGCATCCGGCCGGTAGAATATCATGGCTGCTGAACGGGCATCCAACCGGAAGATGGAAGGCACGAGGGTTACCCGTGAAGTTTTTGGCCGGGTCGCAATCGGATAGCAGTCGTTTCGTTTTGCGGTAACATGCATGAAAAAAAGGGCGTTCAGGCGGTCCGAAACTTC
This sequence comes from Paenibacillus sp. USDA918EY, assembly GCF_009870825.1. Classification (GTDB taxonomy): domain Bacteria; phylum Bacillota; class Bacilli; order Paenibacillales; family Paenibacillaceae; genus Paenibacillus_AQ; species Paenibacillus_AQ albilobatus. The sequence continues at coordinate 630,381 of NZ_WTWY01000001.1, forward strand.
GGATCCGGCCGGCGCCCTTTTGCCGTATTCCATGCCGTACCACGACCGGCGGCAAAACGCGCCCCGGTGGCCCTTTCTTCCGACCTTGCTTTATGCCAAGATAGTACCTGGAGGGATTGCCATATGTTCACCGATTTTAAAATTGTTGAAGGCCGGCCGTTAACGGTGCAGGTTAAAGAATATTTGAAGCAGTGGATTACGAAGGGGAAAGGGAGAGTGGACCAGAAGCTGCCGTCGACCCGGGAGCTCAGCACGATGCTGGGCATCAGCCGCAATACGCTGGTAACCGTCTATTCGGAGCTGGAGGAGGAAGGGTTCATTTATACGGTCCATTCCAAAGGGAGCTTCGTTTCCCGCGTCGGCATCGCCTCGGTTCCGTCCTGGTCGCTGGATTGGCAGCAGCGGCTGAACGATACGGCCCAAAAGGCGATCGACTACGATCTGATGAAGCGGGATTTGCGCGGCGAAAAAGGCATGATCAACTTCGCCAGCATCGCGCCGGACGAAAAGCTGTTCGATCTGGCAAACGTCAAGCGCGCTTTTCTCGACCGGATGGCGTTGGAAGGGGAAATTTTGCTCAATTACGGGTATGCCAAAGGTTATAAGCCGCTGATTCAATACTTGACGGGGTATATGGAGACGAAAGGCGTCGACATGGAAGGGAAGGACATTTTGATCACAAACGGGTTTACCGAAGCGTACGATATCATTTTGTCTTCGCTGCAGGTGCCGTGCAAACACATCCTTACCGAAAACCCCACGCATCATACCGCGATCAAAATATCCCGCCTGCACGGCTACGACTTGACCGGGATCCCGATGGAACAGGACGGCGTAAGGCTGGATTTGCTCGAACGGGCGCTGAACGAGCGGGAGTTCGGGCTTGCGTACTTGACGCCTTCGTATCATAATCCTACCGGCATCGTCATGTCGGCCGAAAAAAGGGTCGAAGTGCTGCGCCTGCTCGCGGAACGCCGGATTCCGCTGATCGAGGACGGCTTCAACGAGGAACTGCGTTATTCGGGCTCCCACATGGCGCCGCTTGCGGCGTTCGGCGGGGAGGGCAACGGCATCATCTACCTCGGCAGCTTTTCGAAAATATTGTTTCCCGGAATTCGGATCGGCTGGATCGCGGCAGACCGGGAGCTGATCGATGCGCTTGTCAGCGTGAAACGTTCGCGGAACATCCATACGTCGACGCTGGACCAGGCGGTGTTGTTCCAATATTTCCACAACGGCAACTTCGAGAAATATTTGAAAAGGGCAAAATCGGAATATAAACGCAAACATGAGCTTGCCGTCCGGTACTGCACCGAATTCATCCCTTGTAAACGCGTCACCGGCTCGGGCGGACTCCACCTGTTCATCGAATTGCCCGAGGCGTTAAACGCCCGGGAAATTCTCGCCGATTGCTACAAGCAGGGCGTGGTTTATACCGCGGGGGATTTGTTTTATACCGACGGGGGCGGCGCCAATACGCTGCGGCTCGGCTTTTCGCGGGTCAGCGACGACGAGCTGCGCCGGGGAACGGAGATCATCGGCAGGGAAGTAACCAAAAGAATGGAGGCATTGCGATGAAAGTCGGCGTAATTATGGGGGGCGTTTCTTCCGAACGGGAAGTGTCGCTGGCGACGGGCAAGGAAATGATGACGCACCTGGACCGGAACAAATACGAAATCATCCCGATCGATATTAAAAAGAAGGAGGACCTGCTGATCCGGGCGGCCGGGATCGACGTGGCGCTTCTCGCCCTTCACGGCAGCTTCGGCGAAGACGGCACGGTTCAAGGCACCCTTGAAACGATGGGAATTCCCTATACGGGATGCTCGCTTCTCTCGAGCGCGTTGTGCATGGATAAGGATTTGAGCAAAAAAATTCTTCGTTATGAGGGTCTGCATACGCCGGATTGGGTGCTGCTGCGCGAAGTGGACGAAATTCACGGCGCGAGGGTGGCTGCGCTCGGATATCCGCTTGTGGTCAAACCGAATGCGGGGGGCTCCAGCATCGGCGTTACGCTCGTCCGGGACGAAAACAGCCTGCGGCAAGCGGTCCAAACCGCCCTTTCCTTCGGCGATGAAGTGCTTGTCGAGGCCTATATTGACGGCGAGGAGATCACCTGCGGGATGCTGAACGGGAAACATCTGCCGATATTGACGATCAAACCAAACGGCGAATTTTTCGACTATACGTCCAAATATGAACCGGGGCAAAGCGACGAGCGGATTGCGGCGTTTGCACCGGAGCTCGCGGAACGCATCCGCGAAGCGGCCGAAAAAAGCTGGCGCGCCATGAAGTGCACGGTATATGCAAGGGTTGACATGATGCTGAAGGACGGCATTCCGTATATTCTTGAAGTCAACACGCTGCCGGGCATGACCCGAACCAGCCTGCTGCCGCAAAGCGCCCTTGCCGCCGGCATTTCCTTCCCGGAACTTTTGGACGCGATCATCGAAGGCTCGCTGTCGGCACGGCCGGACATGAATCCCGGCGGTGCAAGCTCTCGGCATCGGCAGCAGGCCGGATGACCCCCATAAGGTTAAATGAAAAGGACCTCTTCAATTGAAGAAGTCCTTTTTTGAGCGCTTCGCATGTTGAATACGGCCGATGCCATTGCGAGATCAAGGATAAGTGCAGAAGCGATTACGATTTGCCGAATCCGACGGATTGCGCGATCAGCTCAGCCAGCGTTTTTCCGCCTTGCGGCTTCAAATGGACGCCGTCGGGTTCGAAATACGATTGGCCTTTGCTGGCCGCGTGCCAATCGAGCACCGTCGCGTTCGGATAAGCGGCGGCCGCTTTTTTGATCGAAGCGTTAACGACGCTTTCCCAGCTGCGCGGCACTCTGGCGTTCACCAGCACCACCTTGCGGACGTCCTTCAGCGAATCGAGCAGCGACATCAGCTGCTTGGTGCTGAACGGGCCGTTCGTGCCAAGCTCGATCACGACTTGATCGCCGAGCTTGCCATCGGCCCGCAGACGGCTGACAAGCTCCGGCGCTTCGGCCATTTGCCGTCCGATTTTGCCGTCGATCACCGCGCCGGGAATCAATTGCTGCAAATAAGGCTCCGCGTCCAGCATGACGGAGTCGCCGATCGCCGTTACCGGGACGGCGCCTTTGGTGTTTTTCGTGTCGCGCGGATCTCCCGTTTTGCCGCCGGTCGAATCCCGGCCGGGTTTCGGTTTTTTCGTTTGGGATCCGGAGTCCGCCCGGTCGGACGGCTTTACGGATCCGGATTTGCCCGTCTGCCGCTGCGTTTGGCCCGAATGCTGCGGCTTCCCGTCCTGCGGATTGGCGTCAACGTCAACGGGCGGCGCGATCTGATCCGGTGCCGGTTCCGAGCCTTCTGCCGGATCGGAGTCATCCGGTTGAGCATCCGGCAGGGTCCCGTTCCCGGGCTCTACCGCCGCGGTTCCCGGGAGTTCCTGGCTTGCAGTCGGTTTTTCGCCGGCCGCCGCCTGCGAACCGGATCCCGGATCTGCCGGAGCGCCGTCTTCTTCGGAGGGGCTCCATACTTCCGCCGCCGTTTCTTGATGAAGCGTCGATGCGCTTACCGGCGTACGGATGGCGAATCCCGCACATGACACGACGACAAGCAGCAGCACGGAAGTTAAAGTCGCCCAGCCTTTAAACGGTACGAGGGAGAGGTTGACGCTGCCTTTGCGGAGCTTTTTCCACGTACGGCCGATGAGTCCGCCCCGGATCGGCTCTTCAATCAATTTGTAGGAAAGGCAGGCCAACGCCACGCTTAACGACGATTGCAGCAGGGCCCGCCACACGCTCGTTTCGCCGCTTGGGTCCGCCGACAGCATGATGACGGGATAATGCCATAAATAAATGCTGTAGGTCCGCACCCCGAGCCACCGCAACGGTTTCATGCCGAGCACTTTGCCGACGAAGCTGGCCGGATGCGCGGCGGATGCGATGATCATGGCGGTAAGCAGCGATAGAAGCAGGAAGCCGAACGGATACAAAAACGGATCGTATTCGTTGGTTTTCCATACCATGGCAAAGACCGAAACGAGACCGGCGATGCCGATCAGATTCAGCGCAAGCCTGGTTTTGATGCCGGCCTTTGCGGACATTTTCCGGCTCGGCCAGACGATGCTGAGGGCAGCCCCGATGAGCAGGGAGAAGGCGCGCGTGTCGGTGCCGTAATAGACGCGGCTCGGGTCCGTGTCCGGGTTATACAAAACGAGCATCGCAAGGGCGGATAAGGCGGTCAATGCCAAAATCAGCAAAAAGACCGGCCCGCGTTTTTTCATCCGTTTCATGCCGATAAGAAGCAGGATGGGCCATATCAGATAAAACTGCTCCTCGACCGCAAGCGACCACATATGTCCGAACGGGGACTGCGGCCCGAATTTTTCGAAATACGAAACCTGATGGAAGATCGAATACCAGTTGTTTATGTAAAAAAGCGATGAAACGACGTCGCCGCGCAAGACGGGCATCAGCGAGCGGTCGAACAGCGTAACCCAGGCGACAACCGCCGCCATCATGACGAACATGGCCGGAAGCAGCCTGCGGCACCGCCTGATCCAGAACGATTTCAGGTCGATCGACCGGCTGCGGCTCCATTCGGCCGTCAACAAGTCCGTGATCAAATAGCCGGATAATACGAAAAAGATGCTTACGCCGAGCAGCCCTCCCGGGGCCCATGCGACGTTCAAATGATATAAAACGACAAAAAACAGCGCCAGCGCCCGTAGACCGTCCAGCCCCGGCATGTAGCGTTTATGTAATGAAAGGTGATCAGACATATAGACAAACCCTGCTTTCCACACAGGATTCATTCGTCCAATGACAGGATAAGGCGGTTATGTATGCGGTCCGTTTCATTTTGCTTACGTTCATGTTCTTGATGCCTCCGTACGGGATGATGAATGTCAATGAAGTAGTTCACAAGTACTTACTTTATCATAAGGGCTTTTGTTTTAAGTTACAAAAAGATTGCTTTCCATTCACATTTTGTTCATTATGCGGTTTCATCCGGGGCATTGAAGCTCCGTTGAACCGTGCATGCGGTTTCCGGTCGGCATGTCGCCGCATTTGCAAGAACATAAGCCATGGATGTATCATGTGTCCATGACCACTGCTTTGAATACGGGGGTCATACTTCGGAAGAAGATGCTGAAATGAAAGCATTTTCTCATATCGAATGTTTTTAATGTCATCTCTTAAGCGGGGGAGAGCGGTGAATCATGGAAATTGTGAAATTCAGCGAATTTACGGCAAGTGAGCTTACAAGGTTATGGAACGAAGGTTTTAAAGGGTATGCATTCGACATGACGTTGGGCGTCGACGCGTTTATCAAGCGGATTCCGGAAAATCAGCTTTCGCTGGATGCTTCGGTCGCCATCTGCGATCAAGGCAAACCCGTCGGCTTCGTGATGAGCGGCTTCCGAACGGTGGATGGACGATTGACGGCCTGGAACGGGGGGACGGGCATCATCCCGGAATACAGGGGCAAAGGGATCGGCAAGCAGCTTATCGCAGGGGCGCTGAACGTATACAGGGAAAAGGGCGCGGAAGCGGCTTTGCTGGAGGCGCTGAGTGAAAATGAGCCTGCCATCAAGCTGTATGCCAAAATGGGGTACCGATGGATCGGCGACTTAAGGTTTTATGAGCAGAAGGAAGGCTTGCAGACGGACGTGTTTGCCGGCGATGCGGCGGAAGCTTATCGGTTCCGTCTCGGGTTGCCGCAAGACATTCAGCGCTTCAAGCTTCCGGTAGGGGACATGCCGTGGCAGACGCATTGGGAAAACATCGTGAACGGCGAATCGGTGATCGCGACAGACGCGAATGGGGGCGTTGCCGGCTACGCGTTGTTCAAACGGGTTATGGGCGCTGACGGCGAACTCCAGTCCATCATCTTGTACCAATGCCGGACGGTAAAGGCTTCGGGGGAAGAGGCAGCCGGGCTGTTGAAAGCGCTGTTGTCGCATGTGTATGCGCCGCTTGATCACAACGTAGTGCGCCGTGCCATCAATCTCCCGTTATCCGAAACGACGCTCGTGCGCATCATGGAGGATGCCGGATTTAAAACCACTGTCAATCAGGTTCATATGAAACTCGAATTGACCCCGTAATGAACTTATAGAAAATATTCTAAAAATAGGTTAAAATTGTATTGTTGCATGCTGTCTTGATCGGATCCTTTAAAAACGAAAAATGCAGCGTTGTACAGAAATATAAGCCATGGATGTATCATTCGGTCCATGGCTTTCTTGCTACGTATCATGGACGAAGAATTCATCTTTCGAAAGAAGGTGCCTTTTTGGAACTCTATTTTAGAGATAACTTCTTCAATGCCGGCCGTACGGAAATCGTAGGCGCCAATCAGGAACCCGCCGGAATGCTGGACCTGAAAAGCGCCTTCGGCTCGTCCCTCGATGTGCTGGACGCCGACGGAAACTTGGCATGCGGCGGGAAATTCCGTTTAATGTCGAACAAATGGGAGGTTACGGGCGCGGACGGCGGCCTGCTGGGCGTACTGAAGCACCGGCTCAGTTTTTTATCGAAGAAGTTCATTTACGAGACGGAAGGGAGAGGAATTTACGAAATTTTTTCGCCTGCGTTTTTCAAGGAATATTCGATCACGGACGAAAGTGGGATCGCCGTGGCCCAATTCGAAAAAGTGAACGGCTGGTTCGAATCCGGCGCCTATTGCCTGCGGAACGAATCGGGACGGTTGGGAAGCTATGAACTGATCGCCGTAGTCATGGGCGTGCACGAAACGAACAAAAGGATGGCGAACGCGCACCACACCAGCATTCCTTAGCGTCCGCGTGCCTTTCGGTTCGAAGGAAAAATTGGACTGGATGAATGACGGAAGGCTTGTATTGTTGCCCGCCGGCTGTTATGATATGTGCGTGCTGAAATCGATTACATGAGAACTATTACATATAGGAGGAAGCATCATGGCTAACACAAGCATCATTCTGCGCGTTGAACTTGATCATGATAAAGTCACCTTTGGGGATGTCGCTGCCGCAATCAGCAAATCAGGCGGGGATATCACGTCCATCGACGTGATCCGGCCGGGGAAAGATTCTTCCGTCAGGGACATTACGGTAGAAGTAGTGGATACCGAAGAAGACAACGTGGTCGAATCGCTTCGAAAACACGACGGAATCAAGCTCATCAACGTTTCGGACCGGACCTTCCTCGTACATTTGGGCGGCAAAATCAAAATTCAGCCGACGCTGCCGATCAAAAACCGGGACGACCTGTCCCGGGTATACACGCCCGGCGTGGCCAAGGTATGCACGGCAATCCATGAAAACCCGGACAAAGCTTATTCGCTCACGATCAAACGCAACACGGTTGCCGTCGTCAGCGACGGAACGGCGGTGCTTGGCCTCGGGGACGTCGGTCCGTATGCGGCGGCTCCCGTCATGGAAGGGAAAGCGATGCTCTTCAAGCAGCTGGCCGGCGTCGATGCGTTTCCGATCTGCCTGGATACCCGCGACACCGAAGAGATCATCCGGACCATCAAGGCGATGAGCCCGATTTTCGGCGGCATCAACCTTGAGGACATCAGTTCCCCGCGGTGTTTCGAGATCGAAAAAAGATTATCGGAGGAACTCGAAATTCCCGTTTTCCACGACGATCAGCATGGCACGGCGGTTGTCGTCATCGCGGGACTGCTGAACGCGTTAAAGGTCGTGAACAAACGGATCGAAAACATCCGGGTCGTCGTCAACGGCATCGGCGCGGCAGGGGTTTCCATCTGCAAAATGCTGCTGAGCGCAGGCGTGACCAGGCTGGTGCCCGTGGACCGGGACGGCGCGATCGTCAGGGGCGGATCTTATTCTCATCCGATGTGGCAATGGCTCGCGGATCAGCCTCAGGTGGAGGCCACGGAAGGTTCGCTGAAGGAAGTCATTAAAGGCGCCGACGTGTTTATCGGCGTTTCCCGCGGGAATTTGCTTAACGGCGAGGATATCCGGGGAATGGGTCCCGATCCGATCGTGTTCGCGATGGCCAACCCGGTTCCGGAAGTTTCGCCCGAGGAAGCGCTTCCCCATGCGCGGGTATACGCGACGGGGCGGAGCGACTATCCGAACCAGATCAACAACGTGCTCGTGTTCCCGGGATTGTTCCGCGGGGCGCTTGACTGCCGAGCGCGCTGCATCAACGAGCCGATGAAGCTGGCGGCCGCGCGCGCCATCGCGTCGGTCGTTTCCGGCGGGGAATTGAACGAGCTGTATATCATTCCGAGCATATTCAACGATCAGGTTGTCGCCGAAGTGCGCAAAGCCGTGGTGCAGGCCGCCATTTTGACCGGCGTGGCCCGCAGAATTCCAAAGGATTTCCGCTAAATTGTTATATATCAAAAACCCGTGTTTCTCTTATCGGAAACACGGGTTTTTTCATTCGTTTCATACGATTGGCGTCCGGATGCGGATCATTCCGGCAGCAGCAGCGCCTTCGGATCGATGTGCGGGACAAGCCCCTCATCGGCGGCCCGGGTAAGGAGCGATGCGATCGCGGCATACCCGTCTTCGCCCAGATTCGCGGTAAAGCCGTTGACGTACAATTCGATATGCGCATCGGCCACTTTCGGATCCATCTCCTGCGCATGGCTGAGGACATATTCCCGGGAAGCCTCGGGATGCGCCCAAGCGTATTCCACCGAAGCGCGCGCCCACTCGGTAATGGCCTTGAGATCCAGGCTCCGTTTGGCAATGATGGCGCCAAGCGGGATCGGAAGTCCGGTATCCTGTTCCCACCAGTTTCCGAGATCCGTCATCAGCGTCAAGCCGTAATCGGGATACGTAAATCTAGCCTCGTGGATGACAAGCCCGGCATCGATTCGGCCGTCGCGCACGGCGGGCATGATCTGGTCGAACGGCATGACGACGATTTCTCCGACGCCGCCCGGAACGTTTTGGGCTGCCCATAAACGGAACAACAAATACGCGGTGGAGCGCTCGCTAGGAACGGCTACGCGCCGGCCGGACAAATCTTCGGGGCTTTTTGGGGCGTCAGGCCCCCCGGCCGCCAGCACAAGCGGCCCGCAGCCTCTGCCAAGCGCGCCGCCGCAAGGCAGCAGCGCATAGCGGTCCAAAACCCAAGGCAATGCGGCGTAGGAAATTTTGAGCACATCGTAGTCGCTGTTTTCCTGCGCGGCCAAATGGTTTGTAATATCGATGTCCGCATAGGTCACTTCCAGCGCGGGTGCGCCAGGAATAAGGCCATGCGCCCAGGCATGGAATACAAAGGTATCGTTTGGACATGGTGAATATGCAATCTTCATTCGGTAAATACCCTCCTTAAGATGTTGCCCGCCGCTTCGAGCGCGGCAAAGGCTTCGCCGAAGCGCCAGGCGGACCGGTCTCTCGGGCCGACGATGTTCGATATCGTGCGGATTTCGAGCACGGGCAAATTCCACAGCTTGGCCGCCGTCGCGACGCCAAAGCCCTCCATCCCTTCGGCCGCGGCATCGCCGTGTCGCGAGAGGAGGGACGCGGTGGTTTCCGCAGTCCCCGTGCCCGTCGTCACCGTCAGGATTGCGCCGCGGACGGCGGGAATTTCGGCGGATATCATGGCATCCGTTACGGTTTGCACAAGCGCCGAATCCGGCATGATGACGGAGCGGCCGAAACCAAGCTCGTCCACGCTGAGAAATCCGTCAGGGGATTCGGCGCCCAAGTCGGCGGCAACGATCCGATCGGCGATGACGGTCGAGCCGATGTCCGCCCGCCCGGCGAATCCGCCGCCAATCCCGGCGCTGATGACCAGGCCGTATCGTCCTTTCGCAAGCTCCGCGGCCGTTCGCGCCGCCGCCGAGGCCGGACCGAATCCCGCCAATTGCACGTTGAACAGCTCCGCCGCGTCGCCTATCCCGCGCAGCACGGCCTGCTGTTCCGCTTCGACGGCCGTCATGATCAGGATCCGTCCGCCTGCATGCGCAGGCAGGGAAGTTTCATCGTCATGCATCACGGTCTCCAAGTCTGACTTCATGCACAATCCTCCAGTACAAAATCAATTTGAGCATCTATTATTGGGTAGCCGAGAAATTAGACCTCAATATATTAACCTTATAACTTGCGTGGCGCCATGTAAAGCGTATGGAACTGATCGGGGGTCTTCATGCGAGGATCCGGTATGTGGCCCGCCTCATGCAAACCGCGGCTTCCGAATGCGCAGCAACGGTTTGGTTTCGGAAGGGGACTCGCCCGCCGTCGTTTTTACAAACGCTTTCCAAACGGTTATAATCAATTTATTAGACATCGTGTCAATAAAAGGAGGAAGCTTAGATGCCTACAGAGCAGCATATCAAAACAGCCATGCAAAGTTATATCGATTGTTTTAATCGGGACGATTTGGAAGGGATTCTTTCGTTGTACGCGGAGGATGCGGTCGTAGAGGATCCCGCAGGCTCGGAGCCGGTGAGAGGCAAGGCGGCCATCGCCGAATTTTACCGCAACGTCGTGAACGGAACCACCCGCATCTGCCGCGAGGAACCGATCCGGGGCTCTCATGCCAATTCGGGCGCCATGGCGGTGCATATCGAAACCAAGGTGGAAGGTGCAACGATCGTCATTCACGTCATAGAAATCATGAGTTTCAACGATGACGGTCGGATCGCAAGCATGACGGCATATTGGGGAAAAGGCGACATGGAGACCAGATAATCCAAAACGGAAAACGGACGAGTGCCTGGTAAAAAGACGGCAGCAGCCGCCTTTTTGCATTTCAGTCAGGTTCGGCGTTTTGTTCCCGGGTCCGCCTGAAAACATAATAACCCCATGGTTGTAATAAACATTAGTGGGACAGCCGATCGATGACGGAATCCGTGAATCCTTCCCGGCCGTTTGCAAATGAAGCGAAAAGATCTTAACATGGTTGATGATGCCGATGGATGATAACCATCTGATCATGCCGCGGGGAGGTTTGGTTTGCGCCGTGTAAAGAACCGTCCCCGGGAAAAATTTACAGCTCATACGTCCAGTTTTGACCCAAAATGATGTCCGAATACTTTGCCCGGCAAGGGTGCCGTTTTCTTTGAAAAGAAATTTGCATCCAATCCCTGGAAAGGGATATGAATTGACACATGGCGTTATGGCGGACGATATATTAGAATAGATAGGTCTACGTTTCCCGTGACATAAAGCACTGATCCAACATGAATTTTGATCTTTAATAATGAAGTTGAAAGCGAGAAGGAACCTAATGCTAAATAACCGGATGACATTTGAAAGCCTTTGTCTGCGGAACGAACCGCTGGCGAACCATTCTTCTTACCAAATCGGCGGCGAGGCGAACTTTTTTGCCATGCCCGAAACCGTGGAAGAGCTTTTAACCCTGCTTCGGGGCTGCAAAACGCATGGCCTGAACTATTTTATTTGCGGGATGGGCTCGAACCTGCTTTTTCCCGACCGTCCGCAAGAGGATACGCTGTACATCTCATTGAAAAAATTCGTCTATTGGGACATTCAGCCTTCCAAATGGTTCATATCCTCCGGGACGCCGATGTCGATGCTGGCGATCAGCGGCAGAATGTTCGGCATTCCGGGCTACGAGTTTACCTATTTGCTGCCCGGGGGACTCGGCGCCGGCATTTACATGAACGCCAAATACAACCAGCATCAGATCAGCGACATCGTGAAAACCGTTTATTACGTCGACTTGTCCGATCCTTCCCTGGCGGTTCAATCCATTGACGTTTCGCAGTGCAGATACGGCTACAAGCAGTCGATCTTCCAGATGAATCCTTGGCTGGTGCTCGGGGCGGATATGCTCGCCGTTCCGGACGAAAAACAGATCGCCGCCGGCAATGAGCTGCTCGCGCGCTGGAAAGGGAAAGAGGGCATGTCCACGCTGGCCTCGTTTTATTCGTATATGTCCGCCGAAGCCGAGGCGCTGAAGAAGCAGGGGCTGCTCATTCCGTCCGAGATGACCGACATTGCCGACTACCGCAACGGAAAACGCCATTTCGAATACCCGTCCTGCGGTTCCGTGTTCAAAAACAACTACGATTTCGGCGTACCCGTCGGGGCGCTGGTCGACCGGCTGAATTTGAAGGGGAAGGAACACGGCGGAGCGATGATCTCCCCTTACCACGGGAACATGATCATCAACCACCGGCATGCGACGGCCGAAGACGTCAAATATTTGATGAATGTCATCATCGAAGGCATCGACAATGCGTTTGGTTTCCAGCCCGAGCCCGAAGTCGTCGTCGTGAAGTGAAAATCAAAAATAAAGTTCATGCCGCGTATAAACCTTTCCGCTTTCGGAAAGGTTTTTTGTTGTTGGGCTCGATCCCCGCTCCATTGAAAACAAAGTATTGCAAGAAACATGATGGGGATATATAATAAAAAAGTAAGTAAATAAGATATTGGAGGTAACTATACTTATGTCGACAGATTTTCTGAACTCGCTCAAAAACAGACGTTCCATTTATGCCATCAGCAAGGATGTAACCGTTTCGGACGAAAAAATTATCGAAATCGTGAATGAAGCCGTTAAATATACGCCTTCTTCTTTTAACTCCCAAAGCGCCCGCGTTGTCGTTTTGCTTGGCGAACAGCATGACAAGCTGTGGAACTTGACGGAAGCAACGCTCAAAGGCGTTGTGCCGGCTGAAAACTTTGCGCCGACGGCGGAGAAAATGGCCGCATTCCGCAACGGATACGGCACGGTGCTTTTCTTCGAAGACAATACCGTCATCGAAGGCCTTCAAGCTCAATTCGAGGCCTACAAAGACAACTTCCCTGTGTGGTCCAACCAATCCTCCGGCATGCTTCAGCTGGTCGTATGGACCGCGCTTGAAGCCGAAGGACTGGGCGCAAGCCTGCAGCACTACAATCCGCTGATCGACCAAAAGGTCGCATACGAATGGAACCTGCCAGCAAGCTGGAAGCTCATCGCTCAAATGCCTTTCGGCAACGTGGTGGCTCCTGCCGGCGAGAAGCAATTCCAGCCGCTTGAAGAACGCGTCAAAGTATTTAAATAAGCGATAAAGCGATGAGGTTGTTCGGGCGTGCGTTCGCCCGCTCATGCAAGAAGGGACGGCACTCCGTTTGAACCGGAAGCCGTCCCTTTCGTTTTTTTTGAAATCAGGACGAGGATTTGCCGCGGGAAGCGCTGAGGTGTTGAATTTGTCCCTCGAGTATTTTGCTGGCTTTGCCGATAAACTGCGTAATGAGCTGCAGCTCTTCGTCGTTATAGGACGAGGCCAGTTCAAGCATCGCCGAGTGAAGCGGGGAGTACGTGTTTTTGATCTCTGCGTTATGCTCGTATTCGGGCACGATGATGACTCTGCGCCGGTCGGTCGGGTCCTGTTCCCTGCGCACGTAGCCGCATTTTTCGAGGCGGTCGATCAGGGCGGTAACCGTTCCGGTCGCGAGTCCCGTAAATTTGGACAGCTCGCCGGCCGTAATCGGACCGGTTTCGCGCAGGATATCAACGGATTTCAGGTCATTATTGTATAAACCGTGGGAGGCGGCGACAAACTGTTGGTACAATACGGTTCGGGTTCCCAAGCCTCGCATCAGCAGCACGAGCTGTTCTTTCGGGTCTGTATTTTTATCCTGCTGTTCGCTTGACAAAAGACTAACCTCCTCTTAATATTTACATATCTCGATAGACGAGATATTCGATAAATGAGATATTATTTGTATTTTATCGAACTTATTCATGCTTTGTAAAGAGGAAGGGGTTTACGGATGGAAGCTAGCAAAAGCAACATAAAGCTGGTTGTGGCAGGCTTATTGCTTGCCATTTTTATGTCGGCTATCGATAATACCATCGTCGCCACGGCCATGGGAACGATCGTTTCCAAGCTCGGCGGGATGGACAAGTTCGTGTGGGTGACGTCCGCATATATGGTCACCACGATGGCGGGCATGCCGATTTTCGGCAAACTGTCGGACATGTACGGCAGAAAAAGATTTTTTATCTTCGGCTTAACGGTATTTCTGATCGGCTCGGCCTTGTGCGGCCTGGCGCAGACGATCGAACAGCTGAGCATTTACCGCGCGATTCAGGGAATCGGCGGGGGCGCGCTGATGCCGATCGCGTTCACGATCATTTTTGACATTTTTCCTCCGGAGAAACGCGGGAAGATGACCGGTCTTCTTGGGGCGGTTTTTGGAGCCGCCAGCGTCGTTGGTCCGCTGCTTGGAGCGTATATTACCGACTTCATGGGATGGGAATGGGTATTTTACATCAACGTCCCGATCGGCATCGTTTCGTTTGCGTTGATCATGAAAAGCTACAACGAGTCTCCGTCCCATCGAAAGCAAAAGATCGACTGGTGGGGGGCGATTACGCTCGTTATTGCCGTCATCAGCCTGATGTTCGCACTGGAGCTCGGCGGCAAGCAGTATGATTGGAATTCGGCACCGATTATTGCGCTGTTCGCCAGCTTTGCGGTCTTTTTCATTGCGTTCTTTTTCGTGGAGCTGCGGGCCGAGGAACCGATTTTGCCGTTTTTCCTGTTTAAGCGCCGGTTGTTTGCATCCTCGCAAATGTTGGCGTTTTTGTACGGCGGCACGTTTATCATTTTGACCGTATACATTCCGATTTTCGTACAGGCCGTCTATGGCGGGTCGGCAACCAACGCGGGGCTCATCCTGACGCCGATGATGCTCGGATCCGTTGCGGGCAGCTCGATCGGCGGCATTTTCTCGACGAAAACAAGCTACCGCAACCTGATGGCCGTTTCGGTCGTTTTCTATCTTGCCGGAATGTATTTGCTCAGCACGCTGGATCCGGCATCGGCGCGTTATTTGCTGACGCTGTTTATGATCGTCGTCGGGTTCGGCATGGGCTTCTCCTTTTCGCTGCTGCCGACGGCTTCCCAGCACAATCTGGAACCGCGCTACCGCGGCACGGCGAACTCGACCAACCAGTTTCTCCGTTCCCTCGGCATGACGATGGGGATTACGATCTTCGGCACGATTCAGAACAATATGTTTACGAACCAGCTGAAGGAGAATTTTAAAGGCATGGGCGGCGGGGCCAATGCGGCCATGTCCAACCTCGGCGATCCGAAGCAGATTTTTTCGCCGAGCGTACGCGTCAAAATTCCGGAGCAAATCCTCTCCAAAATCGTTGACGCCATGTCGAGCTCAATCACCCATATGTTCCTCATAGCCCTCGTTCCGATCGTTATCGCCGTCATTTTTGTTTTTCTGATGGGGAAATCGCGGGTCGAACTGAAGCAGGGACCGCAGCAGCATCCACGCGAAGCTGAAGCGAAATAATAAGAAAAACGTCCGATGCGTCGGGCGTTTTTTTCTTTTGCGCAAGACTTAGGGCGCTTTTCTTCGCACCCGATGTTTTGCCGTCCTTTGGAATGGTTAGACTCATATTAGGAAAAAGGGTTAAACGACAAATCACAGGAAGAAGGGAAAAGCAATGAGTGACCAACTGAATGCCGCAAAGGCATGGCTTGAGCAAAATACCGGGGAAACGCTGCTGATCCGCAAAGAGGAGCGGGACGACATCGACGAAACCAGGGTGCGGCTGAAAAGCGTGGAATATGACGAAACGGTGCCGACCTTCGACGAGTATGCGGAAGGAAGCTCGCTGATCTTGCACGGGCCGGGAAATATTTTAGGCGGACACGGCGATCTGCCGCTGCCCAGAGACCAATACCAAATTTACGTAGACGGGAAGTTCGATTGCAGCCGCGACGGAAACGGGCTGAGCGTGACGACCGGACGCGCCAAATACCACATTTCCGTTATTTCCTGATGTTCATTTTTAATTCGGCGGGTGGAAGCTTTCATGAAAAACCGCCGGCCTTTTTTTAATTTTTTTGCAGAAAATCCGTATTAAACATTTGTCATATCCATAAAAACGTGGTAAAGTAAAAAATGACCTTATGACTGAAAATGTTTTCTGGTCAATCATACGAAACAGAGCGTTAAACGGGAGGGGAACATCATAGGAACGGTGGATCGTAAAAAGCAGGTGCTGGAAGCGGCTTCCCGGTCTTTTGCGTTGTTTGGCTACAAAGCGACGACGATGGATCAGGTGGCCAAAATCGCCAACGTGGGGAAAGGCACGATCTATACTTTTTTTGACACCAAGGAGCAGCTTTTCGACGAGATCGTCAATGGCGTCATTTCCGAAATGAAATCGATCATTTTGCGGGAAGTGGACCATGACAAAAAGTTTTTTGACAATTTGTTCCGCGTTTTGGATTCGTTTCTGGAATTCCGCAGCGAGCACGAACTCCTCATCAAACTGTCCCAGGAGCTTCGGGACGTCGGCACGCCGCAGTCCCAGGAAGCGATGGCCCAGGTTGAAAACGTCATTTTGGGTTATATCGAAAAAGAAGTTCAACGGGCGGTTTCCCAGCGGGAATTGCGGGAATGCGACCCGAAGATCGTTTCTTTTCTGATGGTGAAGATGTATATCGCACTGACCTCGGAATGGAACAAAAACCACAAGCCGTTGACGAAGGAAGAGATCAAGGAGCATATCCGGCTTTTTTTGGAGAACGGGCTCGCCGCGCACGCTTAATGCATTCCGGAAGCTATGAACGTAGCACCGCCAAACCAAGCTCATACATGGGGTCCCAGAAAGTCCCGTCATGCGAATCGGCTACGAAGGATCGGAGCTTGTTTTCGCATGCGTATGATTGACCAATTGAAAAATTCAGTCAGAATGTTTTGGTACATCATTTTTGGAAAAGGAGGGGCTACCGCCAGACATGAAAGCATTATCCGTATTTTTCAAAGATTTAGGTGCAGCCTTAAAAAATCCGAAGGTGCTGATCCCGATCATCGCCGTCATGTTCATTCCGATCATGTACAGCGGCGTGTATCTGGCAGCCTTTTGGGATCCGTACGGCCATCTGGACCAACTGCCCGTCGCCGTCGTCAACCAGGACAAAGGCGCGGAATTTAAAGGCAAAGAGCTTCACATCGGCTCGGACCTGGTGGATGAACTCAAGAAAGGAAAAGACTTCGACTGGCATTTCGTCAGTCCGGAGGAAGCGGAGAAAGGGATCAAGGAAAACCGCTATTATATGAAAATTACCATCCCTGAAAACTTCTCCAGCCAAGCGACCACGCTGATGGACGATCATCCGCAGCCGGCAAAAATCGTATATGAACCGAACGGGGACTACAACTTTATCGCCTCCCAAATCGGGAATACGGCGATCAAGGACATCAAAGCCAAAGTGTCCGCGAAAGTCACCGAATCGTATACGGAAAGCCTGCTGGATAATTTTACGGAGGTATCCGACGGACTTGCGGAAGCGGGCGAAGGCGCGGATAAAATCCATAACGGCAGCACCGATCTGGATGCAGGCGCCGTCAAGCTGAAGGACAACCTGAAAAAATTGGCGGATGGCACGCTGGAAGCCAAAGACGGCATGGCGCCGCTCGCCAAAGGCGTGAGCGACCTTCATCAAGGCGCGGGTCAGCTGAACCAGGGCGCAAGCAAACTTGCCGGCGGGCTGGGTCAGTTGAACGCCGCGGGCGGCCAGCTGCTGAACGGAGCGAAGCAGGCGCAGCAGGGGGGAGCGCAGCTGCATGCCGGGCTGCAAAGCTCCTTGGATGGCGCGAAAAAGCTGAACGCCGGCATTCAAGGGTCCGAACAGGGTGCGGGCAAACTTGAGGCGGGATTGCAATCCGCCGAGAAAGGCAGCGCGGATTTGGCTGCAGGACTCAAGTCTTCGCTTGACGGGGCATCCAAAGTTTCCGAAGGCGCGAAAGGCGTTGCCGACGGGCTGAAGCAGCTTGCTTCTTCCAGTCCGGAGCTGGCCCAAAATCCGCAGTTCCAGAAGCTGCTGGCCGCCAGCCAATCGGTGGCCGAAGGCAGCGCGAAGGTGGCTGCCGGCCAGGAGCAGCTCTCCCAAGGCGCGGACTCGCTGCACGACGCCCAGCAGCAGCTGCTGAGCGGAGCGACGGCGCTTCATAGCGGGCAGCAGCAGCTGTTGGAAGGCAGCAGCCAGCTCGTGCAAGGCCAGGAGCAGCTCGAGCAGGGCGCGGCGAAGCTGAACGAAGGACAGTCGGCGCTGACGGCGGGACTGACGACGTTTAACGGGAAGCTCGGCGAAGCGGCGAGCGGAAGCAAAGCGCTTGTCGCCGGCTCGAAACAGCTCGTGGACGGCACGTCCAAGCTGAAAGGCGGCGTCGACAAATTGTCGGGCGGCTTGGTGACGTTGGCCGACGGTTCGCTGCAGCTCCATGAAGGCGCGGGCGAGCTCGAAAACGGCATTACGAAGCTGGACGACGGCTCGAAGGAATTGGCGACCAAGCTGAACGACGCGGCGGATAAAACCTCCGAGCTGAAAAAGACCGACGATTTGGTCAAAATGTTTGCCCAGCCGATCGACTCCGAGGAAATCGACAGCCGTAAGGTACCGAATTACGGCACGGGCTTGACCCCTTATTTCATGTCCCTCGGCTTGTTCGTCGGAGCGCTCATTTCGACGCTCGTCATTTCGCTGAAAGGTACGACGGTAGAGGGCGCTTCCGGATTCAGCCGGTTCGTGAGCCGCGCGCTTTCCTTTGCGGGCATGGGCCTGTTCCAATCCGTCGTTGCCGCTGTCATTATCTTGTACGGATTGGGGCTGAAGGTGCAGAGCGTGCCGTATTTCTTCCTCTTCACCTTTATTACGAGCCTGACGTTTATGTTCATCGTGCAGGCGGTCGTCACTTGGTTTGATATGCCGGGACGGTTCCTAATTATCATCCTGCTCATTTTGCAGCTGACGACCAGCGCGGGCACCTTCCCGCTCGAGCTGATTCCGGATTGGCTCAAACCGATCAATCCATGGCTTCCGATGTCGCACAGCGTGCTTGGATATAAAGCGATTATATCCAGCGGCGATTATGACTTAATGTGGAAGCAAGCCGGCGTGCTTGGCATCGTTGCCGTGATCTTCCTGATCTTCAGCCTGATCTATTTCCTGTGGAAGGGAAGCAAAAAGCAGCAGCCTGCCGAAGCGGCGGCCTAAACCAAGGGATTCAAAGACGAGTCCTGCAAGAAAGCAGTCCTGATCCGTAAAGGATCGGGACTTTTTTTGTGGGAACAAGAAAGTGAAAAAATTTATGCTAAACACGACGCGATCCGTCTTCTGTGAAGGTACGTCGATGGACGTTTTTCATCCGTTCAGGGTATAATATAGAGATCAGACAGGAATGAGGGATTACATGATTACGATTAAAACGAGATCACAAATCGAGCAGATGAAAGAAGCCGGCGCCATTTTGGCGGCCTGCCACCGGGAGATCAAAAAGCTGATCGCTCCCGGAATTACGACGATCGAAATCGACCGTTTCGCCGAAAAATTCATCCGGGCGGCCGGTGCGACACCGGAGCAAAAAGGATACAACGGATTTCCATACGCGACCTGCACGTCCGTCAACGACGTCATCTGCCACGGCTTTCCGGGCAAATATGCTTTAAAGGACGGGGACATCGTGACCGTGGACATGGTCGTGAATTTGAACGGCTGGCTGGCGGATTCGGCATGGTCCTATACGGTCGGCAACGTGTCCGAACAGGCCCGGCGTTTGCTTGACGTGACCAAAGAATC
The DNA here is from genome assembly GCF_009870825.1 of Paenibacillus sp. USDA918EY. GTDB lineage: Bacteria > Bacillota > Bacilli > Paenibacillales > Paenibacillaceae > Paenibacillus_AQ > Paenibacillus_AQ albilobatus. The sequence continues at coordinate 649,901 of NZ_WTWY01000001.1, forward strand.
GCTGTACAAAGGGATCGAAAAAGCGGTCATCGGGAACCGGATCGGCGACATCTCGCATGCGATCCAGGTCTACGCCGAAGCGGAAGGCTTTTCGGTCGTTCGCGAATTTATCGGCCACGGAATCGGCAAGGAAATGCACGAGGAGCCGCAGGTGCCGCATTACGGACCGCCAAACGTCGGGCCGCGCCTGAAAGAAGGCATGGTCATCACGATCGAGCCGATGCTGAACACGGGCACGTACCGCAGCAAAATCGACAGCGACGGCTGGACGGCAAGAACGCTCGACGGAGGATTGTCCGCCCAATACGAGCACACGATCGCGATTACGGCGGACGGCCCGGAAATTTTGACGCTGCAGTAAGCGCATAAGAAGAACGCCAAAAAAGGAGCCCAAGCGGCTCCTTTTGTCATTGAAGCGTATTTGCGATCCAACTATTCCACTCTTTGCTTGTATTTTCCCGAGCTGTCGATGGCGACCCGAACCTCGATCGATTTAATGGAATCCTCATCAAGAATAAAGGAGCTGTTGCGATGGAATTGATGCCATTTTTTCGGATGCTTGCGGTAGAGCTTTTCGTCAAGCAAAAATACGTCCGCTTTTTTTTCGAGGCCCTTTTTGAAGCTCACTTTGATTTCGTTTTTGATCGCTTCGCTGGCCATCTCCTCCATTTTTTTTGGCGGCGTATCCGTGGCAAGCTCGTCGATATACGCGTTGAGGGACACGCGGATATTGTAACGGGCTTTATTGTTTTCGATCACCGGTTTGACGTAGAGATGGGGTCTTACAAGAATCAGCGTGGCAACCGGACGCCCCGTATGCGGGATGTTCATCGGGGAACGGACCAGCTTCCGCTGAATCCAGCGCGTTCCCTTCAGATCATCCTCGCTCAAATGGCCGCGGTATTCCTTGTTTTGAAAAAAATAGGCCCCATTGATCCGAAACATGGGACGTTTATCCACGTCCTCAAACCAGCTCGTGCGGTCGATCTCAAGACGGGGAATCATGGCGAGACCGCTGGGTTCTTTTATCTGGGCGATCGTTTTGAAGCCGTATTCGGGCAGAATAAACGATCTTTCCGAATAGATTTGGAGCGGCGAATCCATAATCGTCTCCAGCGGTGAAAGATTCAGGATCGATTTTTGCGTAAGAACGTCAGACATAGGCTCCCCTGTGCCGTATATCCAAATGTTGTAGCGAATTTCCCGATAGCGGTTCAACATGTCGTAAATTTCCAGCAAACCATGTTTCATCACGTTTTCCGACAAAATGACCGATTTCATGTGCCCCCAAAACACTCTCATTTGGGAGGTCGAATATAAGGTCGTCATCGATTCGGTCAACGTTTTTCCTTCTCCCGTTCCGACCCAGACGGGAACGGCTTTGCCAATTTGAATGCCTTCCGCTTTGGCGACGTTGGCAAAGTTCAATACCTGCGCATAACTTTTAAACTTTCCATCCTCATAATCAATCCCCAGGGTCGTAACATAAGCCATATTTTGAATGTCCTTGGAATTCCAGCAGCCCGCAAGGAGAACCGTAATCAAAACGGAAATCAATATTTTTCCTGTTTTCTTCATGCCGGACTCTCTCCATGATGGTCTGAGTCGACGGTGCTCAACGAGGACGGCTTTTTGCGAAGCGCCTTCCACGGGCTGCGGAGAAGGGACAGCAGCACATCCTTTGGAATGACAGGCGAGACCGGGGACAGATAGGGGACGCCGAAACTTCTGAGCCGTGACACGTAGGCAATAAGCAGGATACCGCCGAGAATCATGCCGTACATACCGAGAATGCAAGATACGAAAAACAGCAGGAACCGGATGAAGCTGACGACCGAGCTTAACGTTTGGTTCACCAGCGTTGCGCTTGCGACCGCCGTGATGGCTCCGACAACGACGGAAGAGGGGGAGACGAGTCCGGCCCGAATGGCGGCATCCCCAATGATTAAACCTCCGATGACCGTAAGCGTTTGACCGATGGCGCTTGGGAGCCGGATTCCCGCTTCGCGAAAAATCTCCAGGAGGATCAGCATCTCAAACAGTTCCATTTGAGCGGAAAGCGGAAGCCCCATTCTTGATGTCGCGATGGTGGCCATCAGCCGGAATGGAATCTGGTCTTGGTGAAAGGCCGTCAAGGAAACCCAAAAAGCAGGCAAGCCGATGGTGATAATCAGGCTTAACAGACGGATGAACCTCACAAAGGATACGTAAATATAGTTGAACTGAACGTCTTCCGGCGACTTCATCTGCAGCGACAACGTTGCAGGTCCGATCAGCGCCATCGGAACGCCGTCGATGACAACGACGAATCGCCCGTTGATCAGGCTGGCGATGACATAATCCGGACGACCGCTAAAGTCCATCAGCGGAAAAAGCGAAAATTTGGAGTCGGCTAAAAACTCCTCCAGCTGATTGATCGAATAGATGGCGTCGATATCGATCTTTTTCAGCCGTTTTCTCGCTTCCTCCAAAATATTCGGCGAGATGATGTCGTCAATGTACATTAAAGCGACCCTCGTTCTCGATCTCCGCCCTAAAATAAGTTCTTCACAGCACAAGGTATTGCTGCGGATCCGTTTGCGGATCAAGGCGATGTTCGTAATAAAATCTTCGGTAAAGCCGTCCTTCGGCCCTTTGATCGAGATTTCAACGTTTGATTCTTCCGGCGCCCGTTTCGGCGCGTTGCAAATATCCAACGTGTACATTTTATTGGTCAAGGGGATCAAAATGATGAGTCCGCCTTGAAACAGGGTGTCCTCAATGTCCTGCTCGGAGACGGGTTCCTTCATTTCGTCCATCGCCAGCTTGGAGTACATTTCGCCGTTTTGCTGAAGGAAGAAGCCGGATTCCCGATGCATATCCTGAAGCTCGGGCAGGACGACCTGGCTGATCTGGGCCGAATCGGCAAGACCGCTGGCGTAGACGAGTACGACTTCCGAAGAGGCGGATTCCTTATCCAAACGGTAAGACCTGATGACCACATCAAAGCTTTTCGCAAAAAGGTTTTGGATTTTGGACATGGTCCATACCGTTTTTTCGCTTTTGGATTCTGATTTCGTCAAGGGATTTCCTCCTTTCTTTTGTTCGGCAGAAACGATATGCCTGTCCAAATGAGGGATAACGCAACGTTCACATATAACGAGATTGGAAAGTAATATTTAAAGCTCATTTGATAGAATGCGTTTTGAGTTATCGGAAACATGGCAATCAGGATGTAACTGAAGGTCACCGCGAGAGTAAAACGGTTGGCCATGACCCTGCTTTTGAAAGGAAGCATTTCGACGAGCATGTATTGCGCCAGCGAAATACGCATAAAAGCGCCGGCAATCCACTGGTATACCGACAGAAAGTCCACATGCTCAAAATAATCGCCGATTTTCACAAGCCTCCATTGTTCATAGGGCGATTCCATCTGTTTGGCGGACTCCTCGGGGCCGAACTCGGAGATTCCGCCGACGATGGGACCAAGTGTAATGTAGGAAATGATCAGCCCGTAGACGATCATTTGCCAGGGTTTGACCTTGTTTTTGATCCGGTGCTGCAGCGATAAAATAACGAGAATCTCCACAAACCCTCCGCCAATGTACAGCATCCCGCGCAATGGAGGCATCATGCCGTGTTCGAAAATGGGAACCAGCAGATTAAAGTTTTTTTCCGAGGCGTTGGAGAGCGATACGAAAATTCCGAGACTAACGACCAAGGGAAGCAGGATTCCGGCACCGACGGCGATGGCCCGGATGCCCAGCTTGGCCGTATAGAAACAGACAAACGCAAGAGTGGAGACCAATACGACTTTCGGCGTAAGGGGCAAATAGTTGCTGATCGTCCAACTGGACGTATGATACAAGGTAAAACCGCCAATTAAATACAAATAGATGATAAACGGTGCAACAAGAATCCAAGACAAGACGGGACTCGTCTTTTCCGCCAGCCAAGGCTGAAGCTTTTGCTGCCCGCTTCTTCGCATAAATAAGGCGAGCATAATCGTCCAAGGGACAAGCAATACGGTCGCGAATAGAACCGAAATCCATGCATCCCTCCCGGCGGCATCCAGCACCATCGGGTTGATGACAACATGGCTTGTCAAGCCGTTCATTAACATAAGCATCATGAATATTTGTAAAACATGCACGGGTGCCGTTTTATTCATGGGAGGTTCGTTCCTCTCCTTGAAATCATTTTTCAAACGTATTTTGGCTGAAATCCCCTGCAATTATTCCAAGATCTTGAAAAGATGGCCTATAGCGATTAGGACAACAGGAATGAAAACATCGTTGGCGATGTGATATCGACCGTATCAACGAAGGAAAAAGGCATGCTAGATTGGAAAAGTGATGAGAAAAGTGATGAGATGTTGGTCAAAAAATCGGAACTAGGGGTTGAACGGAGTTACATGTTATAAATTCAACATATGAAAAATTCACAATAAATGATATACAATCCGAACTTTGCACAGATAGACGAAACCTGCCAACGACCGCGTACCAAGATTTCGGAAAACAGATAAAGGCTATGAACGGATAAAGACAATGGAGGAGTGAAGGGGGAGTGAAAAAGGATGGATAAGAAACAAAAAAACGCGGGCGCCTGCCGTTTCAAGCAGATTCGCCCGCGTTGCCGTATTATTCCTTGTTCAGCAGTTCCGCCCCGGCGATTCCCGGATTGGTCATTTGATAAGGATCCAGAATGATGTTCAATTCTTCCTCGGAGAGCACGTTATAGAGAAGGCACAATTCGCGAACAGGCTTTCCGGTCATGATGGCTTCGCGCGCGATGCGCGATACGACCTCGTAACCGAGATGCGGATTAAGCGCGGTGATGATGCCGACGCTGTTTTCGACGTATTCGCGGCAGCGTTCCACGTTGGCTTGAATGCCTTCGACGCAATGCTCGCGGAATACGCGGAAGCCGTTGTTCATGATTTCAAGAGATTGCAGCAGGTTGTAGACCAGCACCGGCTCCATGACGTTCAGTTCCAGCTGTCCGGCCTCGGAAGCAAGGCAAATCGTATGGTCGTTGCCGATGACCTGGAACGCGATTTGGTTGATGACTTCGCACATGACCGGATTCACCTTGCCCGGCATGATCGAAGAGCCCGGTTGTCTTGCAGGGAGCGAAAGCTCGCCGAGTCCGGCTCTCGGTCCCGATGCCATTAAGCGGATATCGTTGGCGACTTTGGACATGTTCATCATGCAAATTTTGAGCGCGGCCGATACCTCGGTGTACGCGTCGGTGTTTTGCGTGGCGTCGACCAGATGATCCGCCGGCTCGATCGGAAATCCGCTCAGCTCGGCGAGAACCTTGGCGACATGCTCGATATAGCGGACATCGGCGTTAAGGCCCGTGCCGACGGCGGTGGCTCCCATATTGATATGCAGCAGGTTTTTCTTCGTAGCGCTAAGACGTTCGATATCGCGGCCGAGCACGCGCGCGTATGCCTGGAATTCTTGCCCGAGACGGATCGGTACCGCATCCTGCAAGTGGGTGCGTCCCATTTTGATCACGGAGTCGAATTCTTCGGCTTTGCGTTCGAAGGCTTGCTTCAGATCCTTCATCGTCTGCAGCAGCTTTTCGATCATGGTGAGCGTAGCCAAATGAACTGCCGTCGGGAAGGAGTCGTTCGTCGATTGAGCCATATTGACGTGGTTGTTCGGGCTGATGTCGGCGTAGCTGCCTTTCCCTTTGCCGATCAGCTCAAGCGCGCGGTTTGCGATGACTTCGTTCGTGTTCATATTAATAGACGTGCCTGCCCCGCCCTGGATCGGATCGACGATGAAATGATCGAACCATTTACCGTCAATGAGCTCATCGGCGGCTTTGACGATGGCTTCGCCTTTGGACGGGAGCAGCCGTTTAATCTCCATGTTTGCGATCGCGGCCGCTTTCTTGACCATGGCCATCGCCCGGATCAGTTCCGGATGAATTCGCTGGCCGGTGATCGGAAAGTTCTCCGCGGCACGCATCGTTTGAATGCCGTAATATGCTTCTTCGGGTACTTCTTTGGTGCCGAGAAAGTCTTTTTCTAGTCTCATGAATACATTCCTCCGAGTTTGGTGAACTGGAAATTAGAGTCAGATGAGAACGCTTTATTTTATCGGACCCGCTATCATTATACGTTTTAAACGTGGGAACTGCCAGTCCTATGTCATTACGGAATGAAAAAAAGGTGGAAATGTCCGCCAAGAGCGTACAAGTGTATTTCCGAGTGAGAAAGGGAAGGGGAAAAAGGGGAGGGGCAGGGATGGAGAGTAAGGAAAAAGCCCGCAAAGCGGGCTTTGGTCTTCATATCAGAAAGCATATACTACAGAGCCATTGCTTCCTGATATTGCGAGAGAAAAACTACCTTTAAACGCGGTCTGTCTTCTTGAAGTGCGTCGATAGACGTTTTTGTATGTTCATCTATCAGATTGAATTCGGAACTTTCACGTCCGGATCGACGTCGGCGTCGTAATCCACGCCTTCGGTTTCAAACCCGAACAGTTGGAAAAATTCCTTGCGGTATCCTTCAAGATCCGTCAGATCATAAATATTATCGCTTGTGACTTGATCCCAAATTTTGACCACTTCGGCCTGAACGTCCTCGCGCAGCTCCCAGTCGTCGATGCGGATGCGACCGGCTTCGTCGACAGGAGGTTCTCCCCCGGCATACAAGCGATCCGTGAACAGGCGATAGGTCTGTTCGATGCAACCTTCGTGGATGCCTTTTTCCTTCATGGTTTTGTACAGGGAGGAGATGTAAAGCGGCACGATCGGGATCGCGGAGCTGGACTGCGTGACGAGTCCTTTGCTCACCACGACATAGGCGCGGCCGCCGGTGGATTGGAGCTCGTCGTTCAATTTCAGAGCGGTAGCTTCCAGGTGATCTTTTGCCCGTCCGATCGAACCTTCCCGGTACACCGCTTTCGTAATTTCGGAGCCGATGTAAGAGAAAGAGATCGTCGTAACGTCCTCGCTAAGCACCTCCGCCGCACGCAGCGCCTCGATCCATGCCTCCCAGTCATCGCCGCCCATGACGGCAACCGTTTCGCGGATTTCTTGTTCCGTCGCCGGCTCCAGCGTGATGTCGGTCACTTCGCCCGTATGGAAATTGACCGTTTTATTCGTAAAAGGCTTGCCGATCGGCTTCAGCACGGAGTTGTAGGTTTCTCCGGTTTCCGGATCCGTTTTGCGGGCGGAAGCCACGCTGTAAACGACAAGGTCGACCTTGCCGAGCTTTTCCTTTATCAGTTGGATGGTTTTATCCTTTGTTTCCTTCGCGAAAGCATCGCCGGTTACGCTGTAAGATTTCAAGCCCGCCTCCTGAGCGGCCTGCTCGAAGGCAGCCGAATTGTACCACCCGGCCGAGGCGGTACGTTTCTCGGAGCCGCTGCTTGGGCGGTAGACGCCTACCGTGTTGGCTTTGGCGCCGAAGGCGGTCGTAATCCGGGCCGCAAGTCCGTAACCTGTGGATGCGCCGATGACCAGCACGTTTTTTGGCCCTTCGATCACGGGTTTGGACTGCACGTAGTCGATTTGCTTTTGAACCTGGGCCGCGCAGCCGGCCGGATGTGAAGTGGTGCAGATAAATCCGCGTGTTCTCGGTTTAATGATCATATTAGACTTTTCCTCGCTTCCAAATAGTAATGCATCATAAGAAGATATGGACATACTCCATCCTATTGTATCAATTTTTTGGGAAAGGACCAACCTGAAAGCTGGATGAGGAATGAAAAACGAACCGTGCGCAAAGCAATTGACGATGATAATCATTATCACTTAAAATAAAAGGGAGGTTCAGATGATTTTTGCATGATACATAACGCATAACGTCATTTTGCCGAAATCAACCATTACAAAAACTTAGGAGGCGGCTTATATGTTTGTTCAGCTTCGAAAAATTACGGTCAAAGCGGGTAACGCCGATCAAGTCGTGGCCCGGTTCAGCAAGGAAAGCCCGATCGACGGCATGGAAGGTTTGATCGATAAAACGGTGATGACGACCAAACTCAGCAAGGAAGAAGAGGAAGTTGTGGTCATGATCCGCTGGCGTTCGCGCGAAGACTGGAAAAACTGGGAGAAAAGCGACGCGCATCTGCAGGGACACCGCGAGAAGAAAGGGCAGGAGCCCCCAGAGTATATCCTTGGCACAAAAGTGAACATGTACGAGGTTCAGAGCGTAACCCAAGGAAAAGCTTCGCAAAGCCTATAACAGATCGGACTGTTGCAGCAGCAAGACCGGCCTTTGGTCAAGACAGTCGGCGACAAGAGCCGCTCCCGGATTTATCCGGAAGCGGCTCTTGCATTAGGGCGAACCGTATTTAGTTCCTTTTCCATGTACCAAAGACTTGTCCGCAGGTTACGAGGTTTCCCCCGATTTTCTCCGTCCGTACACGCGGTAGAGCGCAATTCCGAACAGCATGCCGATAAACGACATGCCCGAAATCGTCAAATACATGGTCCGTCCGCCGAAAGCCTGGTATAAGGCGCCGCCCGCAAAGGAGGACAAAATGCCGGATACCCCGAAAAACAGCAGCGCCAGCACGGTTTGGCCGGTTGCTCTCCACTCCACGGGAACGATGTTGTACAGATATTGGATGGCCGCCGTATAAAAGACCGGAAACGTTAACAGCTGCAGCAGCTGGATGTAGGCAAGCCAATTCGGGTCCTGAATCCAGGCCGAAATGAAAAAGCGCAAAAAATAGAACGCTCCGGAAAACGATATAATGGCCAGTTCCTTGTTTTTGCGCAGCCACCAAAAGCTTAAGGAAAACACAAGAATCTCGCTGCCCGCCGCCAAAAACCACGCGAGCCCGAGCAAATCCGGTTTCCCGCCCAAATCCTTGATGTACAACCCCAGAAACGTGTCGTTCATTCTCGCCGGAACCGAGCTGATAAATACGAGGATGAGAAACAGCAGCGTTTCCTTGTTGCTCAAAAAGTTTTTCAGGCTTTTCATCGTGACGGGTTTCCCGGACACGGGTGCGTCCGGCATGAAGAAAGTAACGACCAGGCTGACGATCCCGAGTCCCGCGAACGTATATCCCAGACTGCGGGAGCCGAATTCAGTCATCAAATAACCGGCCAGCAAGGACATTACGGCATAACCGAGGGCACCGAACGTCCGCAAGGAGCCGTAACTGATTCCAGCTTGTTCCGCCACGCGGAAATTCAGGCTTTCCGTCAAAGGATCGACCGGCATGAGAAAAAAATAGGTCAGCATGACGAACAGCACGATCAAAGCATATTGGCTTGTACTGTAAAGCAGGAATCCCGTTACCGTCGAGCAGAGCACCAAAATCAGCAGAACCTTGCGGATGGTCCGCGTGCGGTCGCTGATCATGCCCCACAGCGGCTGCGCGATGAGCGTAATGAAACCGCCGGTCCCGACGATGACGCCGATTTGCGTCTCGTTTAATCCCTGGTCGCTGAAATAAAGGGGCAAAAAAGGAATAAACATCGACAGCAGCGCAAAGAAAAGAAAATTAAATGATTTAACCGTAAACGAAGATCTCATTTTGTCCTGTCCTTCTTCAATTTTCAAGATTACTGCAAAATCCTTCAATAAAGCAGCAGTTCTGCTATTTTAACACAAATGAAAGCCCGAAGGCAGATAAAATTATTCAAGAGCCATGCCATGTTTTTACCCGTTCTTTCGACCCCTATATTGACTAACCCGCATTTAACGCCTATATTGTATCGAAGAAAAACGCAATGTATGGATTCCTTTTTTACGGCTCGGTTGACAGCGTTTGCATTTTCGGCAAAATGGTCTTCGGGTAAGCTGAAAACCGATCAGAATGCTTATGACCGCTGGAACGAACCGAAATAAAAGAAAAAGGTGTGACTTCTAATGACGAAACCGAATATCGTGGTCATTTATTGTGATGATTTGGGATACGGCGATTTGGGATGTTACGGATCGGATGCGATTCGCACCCCTCATTTGGATGCGCTTGCGCGGCAAGGCGTCCGGTTCACCAACTGGTATTCCAACTCCCCTGTATGTTCACCTTCCCGGGCCGCCCTTCTGACGGGGTTATACCCCGCGAAAACGGGCGTGAGCCATATTTTGGAGGGGAAGCGAGGCACGGCGGGACTGAAGCCGGAAGCGAGAACGCTGCCGGAACGCTTGAAGGAATTCGGCTACAGTACGGCGTTATACGGAAAATGGCATCTGGGTTCGGCGGAAGCCACGAAACCGAACGCGCGCGGCTTCGACGAATATTTCGGTTTTCAAGCCGGCTGCGTGGATTACTATTCCCATATTTTTTATTGGGGGATGCCTCACACGAATCCCGTGCATGACCTGTGGAGCAATGGGGAGGAGGTTTGGCACGACGGCGAATATTTAACCCATCTGATCACGGACAAGTCGGTCGATTTCATTGAACGGAACCGGGCGGCGGACAAACCGTTTTTCCTGTACGCGGCATATAATGCGCCACATTATCCGATGCATGCGCCGGAAAAATACATGAAACGTTACAAGCATCTGCCGCGTGACCGCCAGCTCATGGCGGCGATGATTTCCGCCGTGGATGACGGAGTCGGGGAGATCGTGGCTGCCTTGAAGCGCAACGGCATCGACGAAAACACGCTGATCTTTTTCTCCAGCGACAACGGTCCATCCTCGGAGTCCCGCAATTTCTTGGACGGCACGGAAGACGTTTACTACGGGGGAAGCGCGGGGATTTTTCGCGGGCATAAAGGAAGCCTGTTCGAAGGCGGAATCCGGGAGCCGGCCATCCTCGTCTACCCGGCAGCCGTTCCGGCGGATCAGGTTTGCGAAGAAGTCGGCATGATGGCGGACATCCTCCCGACCGTGATGGAGTTTGCCGGCCTGCCTGTGCCTTCGCCCGGGGAAATTGACGGGTTCAGCGTGGCGGGCATGATCACGAAAGGCGAAAAAACGCCGCATCAACAAATTTTTTGGGAATACGGCAGCCAGCTTGCCGTCCGTGAAGGCAAATGGAAGCTGGTATTGGGCGGGAAACTGGATTTTGACCGTTTGCAGCCGGATGACGTGCACCTCTCGGACCTGGAAGCCGATCCGGGGGAACGGGTGAATCTAAAAGATCAATTCCCGGAACTTGCAAGCCGTCTCGAGGGTGAAATCCGTGCCTGGTATGAGCAGCTGAAGGCTCAGGCTGGATCGTAAGGCTGTCCGTCCTGTTCCGTCCTGTTCGGGCCGTATCAACCGCAGGCAGGACAGGAAGGCGAAGCGCCACGGCGTATACCTTTTATGGTACACTATCAAATGTGGATAGATTCATATTTTGCAAAATCCCGAGATGGATAGCCATAAGGAGAGTCGCGGATGAAGCTTGTATCATGGAACGTAAACGGCCTGCGGGCCTGCGTCAATAAAGGTTTTAACGATTATTTTGCGGCAAGCGATGCCGATTTGTTTTGCGTGCAGGAAACGAAGCTGCAGGAAGGGCAAATTTGCCTCGATTACGGGGAGGAATACGGACAGTATTGGAATTATGCCGAGAAAAAAGGCTACTCCGGGACTGCGGTGTTTTCGAAATTGAAACCTTTGTCCGCCTATTACGGCATGGAGGAAAACGCGGAGGCGGAAGGACGGCTCGTTACGCTGGAATTCGAGCATTTTTATCTTGTGAACGTGTATACGCCGAATGCCAGAAGAGACCTGTCCCGGCTGCCGCTGCGCCTGGAATGGGAGGAGCGGTTCCGCCGCTACGTCACGTCGCTTGATGCCAAGAAACCCGTAATTATATGCGGAGACATGAACGTCGCTCACCGGGAGATCGACCTGAAGAACTGGAAGTCGAACATGGGCAATTCCGGATTCACCGATGAGGAGCGCGGCAAAATGACCGAGCTGCTCGAAGCCGGGTTCGTGGACTCTTTCCGGCATTTTTATCCGGACCGCGACGACGCGTTTACGTGGTGGTCGTTTATGCCAAAGGTAAGGGAACGGAATATCGGATGGCGGATCGATTACTTTCTTGTCTCGGAGCGGCTTGTTCCTGCGCTGACCGATGCGCGGATCGATGCCGGGGTGATGGGCAGCGACCACTGTCCGGTTATTTTGGAGCTGGACGAGGCCCGGCTAGCGCAAATCGGGAGCGAAAGCTGATCGGTCGGAAAATGATTGATTTCAAGTGAATGTTTAATGGGGGCCGTCCCAAAAGACGGCCCCTCATTTTTTGTTTGGGAGTTCGGTTTGTGTTCGAAAGGCACCGAGAACGGACGTTGCTCCCATCGCCGCTGGTTTTGGATTTCTTGAATGGTGCTACCACCCCTAACTCCTTGTGCGTTGATTTGAGGGCTAATCATCTTCCGGCCCGTTCCAAGCAGCGTTCGGCGCATCCTGAGAGCACCCGGCCAAGGCACGCAGGCTCCTCTTCGGAACACCGGTTCAGCCCCGCCTTCGAGTCTACAGCATAAAGTGCTTGTTTTTCCCGCAATAATCACAAGCGACAGGCGCCGTACCGGCGGCTATAATGGGTGGAAAAAAAAGAGGATGTGGGAGAAATGTCAAAACCAAACCCGGCGTTATCGCCACCCTATGCCGCCGCCGGCAATACGGCGTTCGGCGTTTTGCTGGCCGTCAGCGCGGCCCATCTGCTGAACGATGCGATGCAGTCGGTCGTACCTTCGATGTTTCCGCTTTTCCAGCAGCAGATGCGGCTTAGCTACGCCGAGATCGGATGGGTCGCTTTCACGCTGAACATCACGGCTTCCATTCTTCAGCCGATGATCGGTTATTTTACGGACCGCCGGCCGGTACCGCTGCTGCTTCCGCTCGGCATGCTGTTCACGATGCTGGGAATGGTGGGGCTGGCTTTATCGCCGTCGTTAGGGTGGCTTCTGCTGTCGGCATCTTTGATCGGCATCGGATCATCCGTACTCCATCCGGAGTCATCGCGGGTGGCCCACTTGGCGATGAGTAAGCGCAAGGGCTTCGCCCAATCCGTGTTCCAGGTCGGCGGCAACGCCGGGCAGGCGATCGCCCCGCTCATGGCGGCGTTCATCATTAGCCCGCAAGGGCAGCTTGGTTTCCTTTGGTTTATTTTGCTTGCCGGAGCGGGATTCGTACTGCAAATCGGGGTCGGCCGCTGGTACGGACGCAAGACCCGACCGCATGGCCGGGCCGTTAGTCGAGCGGGAAATGCCGGAGAAAAACGATTCGGCAAAGGTTTCATTATGTATGTTCTTTGCATTTTGATTCTGATGCTGTTTTCCAAGTTCGTTTATTTGGCCAGCATGACGGGTTACTATTCCTTCTATTTCATGGACAAATACCATTTGCCCTTCAAGGACGCGCAAATATCGATCTTTGCCCTGCAGTTTGCCGGCATGGTAGGAACCTTTATCGGAGGACCTCTGGCCGACAGGTTCGGCCGCCAAAAAATGATCTGGTTTTCGATTCTCGGCACGGCCCCGTTTTCATTGCTTCTCCCGTATGCGGGACCGGCAGGCTCCGTCATAGTATGCGTTTGCATCGGACTGATTCTGATGTCGGGGTTTTCGGTCATTATCGTCTATGCGCAGGAACTGCTTCCGGGCCACGTGGGGACGGTTGCGGGATTGTTTTTTGGCCTGTCGTTCGGCATGGCCGGCCTGGGTTCCGTCGTGATGGGTTGGCTTATGGATACCCATGGGGTTGAAATCATGACGCGGGTGTGCGCATTTCTGCCTCTCCTGGGACTGCTGGCGCTGTTGCTGCCAAAGGACTCCGTCATCATGGGGACGACGAAAGAAAGCGCAGGACTTCCCGCCGCCGAAGCCGTCAAGGGATAACGCGGCATCCGCCTGCATATTCAGGCGCTTTGCGTCTTCCCGTACAATAGGGCTCACTGCCTAAGAATGATTTCATTCGCCTAATTTTTTCGCATACTCTTGACAATTTCACCCAATCGTTATATTTTTGTTGTACATACAAAATAAACTCGCGTCACCGATCCGACGAAGGAGGAATTTCCGTGACCAACGAAATCAACAACGCAACCAAGCCATCCTCTGAAGAAGACGGAGCGTTTTTGCACAGCTGTATGTACTTCACCACCAACCGTTTAAGCCGGGCGATTACGCGCCTCGCCGACGATGCGTTTGCCGTGACGGGGCTTGCGCCGGCTTACGGTTATCTGGTTCGGCTCGTCATCGCGAATCCGGGCATCACTCAAAAGGAGCTGTCCGAGAAGCTGTACATCACTCCTTCAACGCTGACCCGTTTCATCGACAAGCTGGAAGGAAAACAGCTCGTGGAGCGTCATGTGCAGGGGAAAACCGTGCTCGTGTATCCGACGGAAAAAGGGACGGCCATGAAGGAAACGCTTCGCGAAGCATCCAAAAGGCTGAAAGCCGCTTACGTGGCCAAACTCGGCAAGGAGCTGGCAGATATGCTGACCTCGATGCAGGAGTCGTCAAGCGAACTTTTGGAGAACTGACAGAGGCGGCATACACAGATTTAGCACCAAAGCGCAATTCTTTTCGGCACATACCCGATAAGCGCTTGGTTGTTTTCTTTTTTAATTTTGTATGTACAACCAAGATATAATGATAAGGGAGAATCAAACGAAGAGCATGACGGAAGAACAGGTTCAAATCAGGCCGAAATCGCGTTTTTATTATGGTTGGATTATCGTTTTGCTTACCTTCGCCACGCTGCTTATATCGGCAGGCATTCGTTCGCTGCCCAGCGTTTTGCTGGTTCCGTTCCAAAACGAGTTCGGATGGAGCCGCGGCAGCATTTCGAGCGTCATCTCGATCGGCATTTTCCTTTACGGCCTTGTGGGGCCGTTTTCGGCGGCGCTGCTGCTGAAATTCGGTTTCCGCAAAGTGATCGTTGCTTCGCTAGCCGTATTGGGGCTCAGTCTGGCCGTGACGCCTTTGATCCGTTCATTTTGGCAGTACGAACTGCTTTGGGGAATCGTGTCCGGGCTTGCAACAGGCATGATGGCCAACGTGCTGGGTGTAACGGTCAGCAATCAGTGGTTCGTGAAACGCAAAGGGCTTGTCGTCGGGTTGCTGACGGCCAGCGCCGCCACCGGCCAGCTGCTTTTTTTGCCGCTGTTTGCCAAACTGACGTCCGAACTCGGTTGGAGATACGCCGTGTACGCCGCGGTCTTCAGCATCGTCGTCGTGCTTGCCGCCGTAGCCGTATGGATGCGCAACCACCCGTATGAAGTGGGCGCCGCACCGTACGGTTCGACCGAAATGGCGAAACCGGTGCCTTTCAAAGGGAACATATTTCTCGCTCCGCTGCAAAATTTGCGAATGGCTTTGGGAAGCGCGACGTTTTGGCTGCTCGCAGGCACGTTTTTCTTTTGCGGTTTGTCCACGAACGGGCTGATCGGCACCCATCTCATCGCCGCCTGCGGCGACCATGGCATATTGGAGGTTGCGGCCGCCGGGCTGCTTGCCATGATGGGGGTGTTCGATTTGTTCGGCACGACGATTTCAGGCTGGTTGTCCGACCGTTTTGACAGCCGGAAACTTCTGTTTGTGTACTACGGTTTTCGCGGGTTGTCTTTACTGTTCCTGCCTTATGCGCTAAACAGCGCCTCTCCGTACATGCTTGTCGCTTTCTCCGTATTTTACGGCCTGGACTGGATCGCAACCGTTCCGCCAACCGCCAAGCTGGCGGGAGAAGCGTTCGGCAAGGAGAGATCCGGCATGATTTTCGGCTGGGTCGTCGTCGCCCACCAAATCGGCGCTTCGGCGGCCGCTTACGGCGCAGGCGCCTTGCGCGACTGGCTCGGCAGCTATTCGCAGGCGTTTGTCGTCGCCGGCTTCCTCTGTTTTATCGCCTCGGTGATGGCGATGCAAATCCGCAAAAACCAAACGAGAAGTACAAGTTTGTCGGCTTAAATCTGAAAACCCACCCTTAACCTGGTCAAGACCTCATTTATAGATTGAAAAAAACACTTAGGTTGCAAACTGGCGCTGGTAGTCTACCGGCGTCAGTTTGTTTAATTTTCGCTGTGGCCGTCTTCGGTTGTAAAATCGTTAGTATGTATCTCTCAATTATCCTTTGTGCCTCCGCCAGATTTCGGACAATTTTCACGAAGCTGATAAACGTAA
Organism: Paenibacillus sp. USDA918EY; assembly: GCF_009870825.1. GTDB lineage: Bacteria > Bacillota > Bacilli > Paenibacillales > Paenibacillaceae > Paenibacillus_AQ > Paenibacillus_AQ albilobatus. The sequence continues at coordinate 665,933 of NZ_WTWY01000001.1, forward strand.
TCAGGGATTTAGTCCAAGTACTTTGAAAGCCTATGCCCTGCAGCTTAAGATACTTACCTATTTTTGGTTCCGAAACGGGTTTCGTATTGCACTTGACTTTCCCCTTGTGTGGAAGGTTTAAAATATTACCATAATTCCGAAACATACATGAAAGGAGCATGATTATGTTCAAGATCAGCGAATTCTCCAAGTTGAGTCAAGTTCCCGCCAAAACATTACGATTTTATGACCAACTTGAATTGCTTAAGCCCGCTTATACGGATCGGCAAAGTGGCTACCGATACTACACTAGCGATCAATTGCTTCTCTTGCATCGGATTTTGGTGTTTAAAGATCTTGGTTTTACGCTTGATCAAATTAGACAACTCATTCATGATGACGTTTCCCCTGCTGAAATGCGTGGTATGTTTCGACTCAAGCAAGCAGAGTTACAGTCGTTGATTCAGTCGGAAACCGAGCGTCTGAAGCGCATAGAAGCGAGGCTGGAACAGATTGAACGCAGCGGAATGCCTCATCATGAGATCTTAGTTAAGAAGGTCGATCCGTTAATGGTCGTATCGGTTAGAGAAACTACGAATCGAGCAAGTATTCCGTACTTGTTCGAAGAGATTGGCGAATATGTAAGGCGAAACTGGGGGACGAAGCCTTCTTATCATATGGTCGTATGGCATAGTTGTCCGGAATGCGAAAGCAGTATCAGCTTAGAGATTGCCTGTCCGATCACGCTGCCGTTACCAGACACGGACCGATTTAAGATAAAATTGCTTCCAGAAATGACGGTTGCGTCGGTCAAGCATTTCAGCCGTCCGGATACGGATACGCCGGTGAGTATCGAACTTGGTTCTTGGATAGAAAAGAATGGTTACCAAATAAGCACGGATATGCCAAGCAGGGAGCTTTATTTATCAAGGCAAGAAGGTAGAGAATCTCGATATGTCACCGAAAGCCAGATGCCTATTATCGCAAACCGAATGGAGGGATTAAACTGATGGCAGATTCCCAAAAGCTTCTGACTAACAGCCTTACCAATCGAGAGAGAACGGCTGCGTTATTGCTTTTAACACTCACTGTATTCGCCATAGGCACTGCTGAGCTTCTCCCAATGGGGCTCTTGATGCCTATTGCCAACGAGACAGGGGTATCGATTTCAATTACTGGCATGCTTGTTACAGGATATGCGCTTGGTGTCGTATTTGGAGGCCCCGTATTATCAGCGATCACTGGGAGATTACCGCGAAAAATCATATTAAGTTTATTTCTGTGCATATTCGTGATAGGTGGCATCGTAAGCACAGTTGCTCCTTCTTTTGGGGTATTACTTGTAGGACGAATCATTAGTTCACTCGCACACGGAACGCTATTCGGCACGATGATCGTCACTGCCAAGGAATTGGCTCAACCCGGCAAAGAAGGAAGAAGTATCGCATTGGTTGGTTCGGGACTGACCGTATCCGTTATACTCGGTGCTCCACTCGGAACCTTGCTTGGGCATCAGTTCGGCTGGCGGTTTCCCTTTCTTGTTATTACATGTCTTTCAACTGCGGCTTTGTTAGGCATAATGAAACTGATTCCGCCACTACCGCGCGTAGAAGTGGGCTCACTTAAAAGGCAGCTGCGAATTGTAAGCCGTCCATCTTTCCTGCTAGTTCTTCTGATAACTATATTCGGAACTGGTGGAACCTTTGCAGCGTTTACCTACATTACGCCCATTTTAGAGGGAATATCGGGATTTTCCGAAGGTTGGATTACTATTGTGTTACTTATCTTCGGTGTGGGTTCATTCATTGGTAATATCGTAGGAGGTAGGCTAGCCGATAAGCAGCTTATGCCAACCTTGTTGGGGGGGATTTTGCTGCTTGCGATATCCATGGCAATCTTTACTTGGGCGAGTCATGACAAAGTCGCTACCGTGATCAGTGTTTTTGTTTGGGGGATTGCATCCTACAGCATTATTGCCCCTCTTAACATTCTAGTACTTCAGAAGGCTGGTGACGCTCAAGAATTGGCTTCAGCACTTAATATCTCTGCTTTTAATATGGGTAATGCAATTGGCGCGTTCATAGGTGGACTGGTGATTGATAGCTCGTTGGGGTTATCTGCTGTACCATGGGTTGCCTCGCTCGTTGCAATGATTGGGATTTTGTTGGCTATATGGAGTATAACGCTGGATCAACAGGAATACAGAAAAGCTGGCTCGTTTAGCTAAAAGATGCTGGTATAGACTTAGAGACGGACTAAAGACCTGAAATCGGAAAGAACAATGAAAATTATTGAATGATCCGTAATCTGCCTATATGGCCATCTTTCATCCACATGCAATCGAACAGCTTCCATTCTCAATTCTTCCGAATAAGATTTAAACTTCTGACCTTTAATCAACATAAAAATACACCCCTTAGAATTCATCGGATGAACAAGGGGTTTTTCCAATGTCTATTCTAAGGGATGCGCTCTAATCGGCTCCCGGCTGAAGAGGGGGTTTTGTTATTGGAACATATCGCAAAGCTCAATTCATCCCGGTTACACCCATACGCCGTTCCGGAATACCGGCTCGATCGTACCGTCCGGCAAAATGCCGTCGATTTCGAGCGCCGCGGAGCCGACCATAAAATCGACGTGGGTCAGGCTGACATTGGCGCCGCGGGCGAGGAGCTCTTCCTTGCTCAGCTTCGTGCCGCCTTCGATGTTCACGGGGTAAGAGCTGCCGAGCGCGAAATGGCAGGAGGCGTTTTCGTCGATGCCGGTGTTAAAAAATACCCGCTTCATTTTCGAAATCGGCGAGTCGTTCGGCACGAGCGCCATTTCGCCGAGATACGACGCGCCTTCGTCCGTTTCGAACAGCGACGCCAAATGCTCGCGGCCGGAATCCGCGTCGTATTCCACAACCTTGCCGTCCTTAAACGTCAGTTTGATGCCTTCGACCAGGCGGCCGTTCAGGTTCAGCGGAAGCGTGCTGGTTACGGTGCCGTTGACGCCGGTCCGGTGCGGCATCGTATAGATTTCTTCCGTCGGCATGTTGGCGACGAAATAATTCCCTGCTTCGTTGTAGTCGCCCCCGCCGAGCCAGAGATAACCGTCAGGCATGTCGACATGCAAATCCGTGCCCGGAGCGCGGTAATGAAACGCCTTGTACCGTTTGTTGTTCATGTGCTCCTGCTTTTCCTTCAGCGTCCGGATATGCTCCTTCCAGGCGGCGACCGGATCGTTGTCTTCGGTGACGCGGTTCATTTGGAACACGGCCTCCCACATGGCAGGCACGCGCTCGTCCTCCGGAAGGTCGGCGAACACTTTGTCCGCCCAAGCTTTCGTCGGCGCCTTGATCAGCGACCAGGTCACTTTGTTGCTGCGCACGTAAGCCTGGTATTTTTCGCGGGCGACCGCGGCGGCTTTCACGGCGGTGGACACTTTGGAAGAATCGATGCCGCGGAACAGCTCCGGATCCGGCACTTTGATATGTAATACGGCGCCTCCGCCTTCGGCAAGCTGCTCCATCATGTCGGCCGTCCACTTCGGATAAAAGCCGAACGAATCGTCCGGAGCTTTTTCGTAGCGGATACGCGTTATTTTTTCGTCATCCCAATCGACCTGCACGTATTTTGCGCCCGCATCGTAGGCTTTGGCGACGACGTGACGGGTAAAGTCGGCGGTTTCGAGCGGCGCCTGCACAAGCAGCACCTGCCCCGGTTGAATGTTTACTCCGACCTTGACAACCAGCTCGGCGTATTTTTCCAGCATGCGATTGAAATTTTTCATGGCTTTATCCTCCGGTTTCGTTGAAAATCTCTTACAGGAATGATGCTCCGAAGAGGCAATCCCTATTATAACCCGAAATCCATATAATCGCTTTCGATTTTAAGCCAAAAAGCGCTGCGCAATTGGTGTATAATGGAAGTGAAATGCCAAAAGCAATGCCACTTCAATATAAGGGAGAGTGGATGTATGCAGAAAACGGAAACGTCGCTGCCAAGAAAAAGCCCGGAAGAGTTGGGGATATCCTCGGAAAAGGTAATCGGGTTCCTCGATGCGCTTCAGGAACGAGGGCTAGAAGCTCACGGTTTTATGCTTCTCCGGCACGGACACGTGGCGGTGGAGGGCTGGTGGGACCCTTATGCGCCCGAGCTTCCGCACATGCTTTTTTCGTTAAGCAAAAGCTTTACTTCAACGGCGATCGGCATGGCGGTTCATGAGGGGCTGTTAACGCTTGACGATCCGGTCGTCTCGTATTTCCCGGAAGACTTGCCTTCGGAAGTATCGGAGAATCTTGCGGCCATGAAAATCCGCCATCTGTTGATGATGGGGACAGGCCATGACAAGGACACGACGGACGCGCTCCATGATGCCGAGGACGGTAACTGGGCCAAAGCGTTTCTTGCGCTGCCGGTTCCGCATGAACCGGGCACTCATTTTCTGTACAACACCGGAGCGACATACATGCTTTCAGCCATTCTGCAGAAGGCTTCGGGACAGCGTTTGCTCGACTATTTGCAGAGCCGCTTGTTCGAGCCGCTGGGCATTTTGGGTCCGACATGGGAAACTTGTCCCCGAGGCATACATACCGGGGGGTACGGCTTGAGCGTAACCACCGAAGATATCGCAAAGTTCGGGCAGCTTTACCTGCAAAAAGGGGTATGGCACGGAAAACGGCTCATTGAAGAGGATTGGATCGAAGAAGCCACCGGCAAGCAGATTTCGAACGGAGACGGTGGAGACAGCGACTGGGCGCAAGGGTACGGGTATCAATTCTGGCGCTGCCGCCACGGCGTTTACCGCGGAGACGGCGCTTTCGGGCAATTTTGCATCGTGCTGCCGGAGCAGGACGCGGTAGTTGCGATCACGGCCGGAACCGGGGATCTTCAAGGCGTCCTCAATTGCGTATGGGAACATCTGCTGGATGCATTTTTGCCTGAACCGGTCCAGGAAGATGAAAGGTTATCCGAACTGCAGGAACGTCTCGCGAAGCTGCGCCTGGACATGCCCGGATTTGAACCGCGATCCGACATGGAGGCTCGAATCGGCGGCAAAATCTATGATTTGGAGGAAAATCGGTTTTCGCTGCAAAGCTTCCGCATCGATTTTGGCGAAGACTCCGCCTGCCTGACTTTTGAAAAAGAAGAGGGCGACGAAATCATCACGTTAGGGCGCCAGAGCTGGGCTATGGGACAATCGCCCGTGTTCGGCGGAAGAGACACCCGTACCGCCTCCAGCTTCACATGGAAAGCGCCGGATCAACTTCTGCTTTCGATCCGGGGCGTGGAAACCCCGTTTTGCATCACGATGGAGGTAAGGTTCGGTGAAGAGGATATAAAGATCGACCACAAGTTCAACGTTTCCTTCGAAGCGGATGAGGATCGTCCGATCGTGGGAAAAGCCGCCCGATAAAATGATACGCCCGCCTGCGGCCTTCACGGCTGCCGAGCGGGCCTTTTTGTTATGATGGGCGCCATATCGGGTAAAACCTATGAAACTTGACCATGAAACCTGGACAAGCGGTTTCCCGTCAGAAGAAGAAGGAGGTGGCACTGCGCATGCACAACAAAACAATGAAGTTAAGCCTCGTTTCGCTGGCCGCGTTGCTGATCTTTGCGATCGCGGCATGCGGTGACAAACCAGAGCCGGAGGGACAAGATCGGCCAGCTGCCCAGCAGCCGGAGCAGCAAGCGGAAAAGCCGGCGACTCCCCCGAACCCTGAGCAACCGCCGAGAGAGGAGACCCCGGTCGTCAAGCAGGGACAAGGCAGCTTTACCGGACTTGCGGATCCGCATACCGTCGAAATTATCGTGGACGGCAGCCCGATGGCTTTTCAATTCGGCGAAAAGCTGAAATCTGCCGTAGAAGCGATCGCACCCGACCAGCAGGTCGAGTTTAAATACGAGGAAAAGGCGATCGAAGGAGACGCTTCCTTGAAGCAGCTCGTTTTGACCGAAATCTCGAAAGCGGGCTCCGGGCAATAACCGGCGTGACCGTCAGCAGGCCGCCGTGCGGGGCGGTTGGCATCATGCGGCATGAAAAATCGTCCATGCATCCAAAAAAGCACGCATACCTAAACGGTCCGCGTGCTTTTGTCTTCCCGAAATCTTTCTTTCGCATCGTAATCTTTCCGAGCTTGTTCGATTTGAGGATAATGCTCGTTCATCCAATGGTTAAGATGGCGCAGGTAGGGGATCAGGCTCGCTCCCAGCGGAGTCAGAGCGTATTCCGCCACAGGCGGAACCTCCGGAAGGACGCCGCGCTCAACAAGGCCGTCCCGCTCCAGCTGGCGGAGCGTCTGGGTCAGCATTTTTGGGGAAATGTCCGCGATGCTGCGCTGCAGCTGACCGTAAGGCTTAGCGCCTTTTTCCAATACGAAAATGATGAGGACGGGCCATTTATTCGAAACGATTTCCAGTACGCGCCGAGCCGTGCAGGACGTTACCGAAAATGCGGGTTCCGCTGCTTTCATGTTTTCCATCAATTCCACCTCCTAACGCACCTTCGGGTTCGCGACGAACCGAAAAGTGCCTTCTTTTCACATTGTACCCACTGTATTAATCTATGTCTACCAACCCGAAAGTCTTGAAAAATTTGTAAGATGAATAAGAGGATCCCTTACCGACGCTTAGAAGATTAAATTTTTTCCACCCTGTTTCAAAAACGATGTTAAATGCTTATAATGTTTCATACATATTAATCATAAAAGCTTTGTCCAAAGGAGTGATGATGTAAAAACTGCATTACCATAAGCCAGCGATGGGAGGCCGAAGCGATTGAAAAAATTATGCATGTCGTTCACGTGTCTATTGCTTGTCGTTCTCATGGTTAGCGGGTGTTCAGGAGGTTCTTCATCTAACGAAAATGTGAAAACGCTTACTTTGTGGTACTGGAACCGAAGCATCGATGACAACCTCATCAAATCGGTCCAGAAGCAGTTTCCGGGTATTCGCCTCAACGCCCAAAAGATCGGCGGCGATTTCAAATCCAAATTGAAAACGACGCTGGCGGCGGGCACCGGCGGACCGGACATCGTAGCCTTTAACGACTGGGTAACGGAGCTGTTCCCAAGCGCCGACCGTTTTTACGATTTGTACGAACTCGGCGCCAAAGACATCGAGCAGGATTACCTGGATTGGAAATGGAAACTGGGCGTGACGCCGGAAGGGAAAATGATCGCGTTGCCGATGGATACCGGTCCTACCGCATTATTTTACCGGGCCGATCTGTTCGAACAGGCCGGGCTTCCGAGCGATCCGGAAGAGGTCCACAAGCTGATGGGAACCTGGGACGATTATTTCGCCGCAGGCAAAAAGCTGCAGGACGCACTGGGAGGCAAGGTCAAGTTTACGGACAACATCGGCAACATTTATACCCAGGTGAATGCCCAGTCGGACAAAATCTATTTTGATAAAAACGAAAACTTCATAGGCGAAAATCCTTCTTCTTCCATGAAAAAAGCATGGGACCTCGCCGTCAAAGCATCCCAAATGGGGCTGCTGGCCAATGCGAGCACCTTCTCCTCCGAATGGAACGCCGCGGCGAACAATGGAAAGATAGCGTCGTTCGTCGGCGCGGTCTGGTGCAAGGAAATTCTGATGCAGGCGGCTCCGGACACTTCAGGGAAGTGGCGCGTTGCAAGGGCACCGGGAGGGGACGGCAACAACGGCGGATCCTTTCTGGCCATCATGAAAACGAGCAAACATCCGCAGGAAGCTTTTGACGTTATCAAATGGCTCGAAAATCCGGAGAACCAGGTAACCGCCATGAAAGAACTCAACCTGTTCCCGTCCGCCGTGAAAGCGCTGGATTCCGACGTCATGAAACAAAAAGAAGATTTTTTCGGCGGCCAGGTGACCGGCGAAATCTTTTCGGAGTCCGCACGCCATGTGAAACCGGCCTATTTCGGGACGAAATACGCCAACCTGAACGGCATCGTCAGCCGGGAGCTGTCGGCGGTCGCGATTCAGGGCAAAAATTCGGATCAGGCATGGGAAGACGCGCTCTCCAGGGTCAAAAAGGAGCTGCTGCGGTAAACGATCATACCATCATCGACAATGGAGGTTGAGTCTTATGGGTGAACCTTTACAGAAGCAAACTCATTTCGATCCGGGAAGCTCCATGCAGCCTATGGGGCGGAAGACGGGATTGGCGTCCGAAATATGGAAGCACCGGAAAGAGTACCTGGCGATTTCTCCGTTTTACATTTTGTTTGCGGTGTTCGGACTGTTTCCGATTTTGTTTTCGATGTATCTTTCTTTCCAAAAATGGGACGGCATCGGCGAAATGACCTTTAACGGGCTGAACAACTATCGGTTCATGGTCACCGATCCCGAATTTTGGAAGGCGGTCGGCAACACGCTGCTGATCTGGATCTATTCCACGATTCCGATGCTGTTTTTCGCGCTGATCGTGGCGTTTCTGCTGAATGCGTCCTTCGTCAAATTCCGGACGTTTTTCCGGATCGGCTATTTCCTTCCGAACGTCACTTCGCTCGTCGCCGTAGCCATCGTGTTCAGCACGCTGTTTTCCAACAACTACGGTCTGCTGAACTATTTGCTTTCGCTCTTTGGCATCTCGCCCGTGGAATGGCTGAACAAAACGTGGGGCATTCAGCTGGCGGTGTCCGTGATGGTCATCTGGCGCTGGGTCGGCTATAACGCGATCATTTATCTTGCCGGCCTGCAAAGCATTCCGACCGTATTGTACGAAGCGGCCAAAATCGACGGCGCCACAGGCGTTCAGGCTTTTTTTCGCATCACGATCCCGAATTTGCGGCCGATCATTTTGTTTACGGTCATTACGTCGACGATCGGCGGCATGCAAATTTTCACCGAATCCCAGGTGCTGGTCGGCAATGACGGCGGCGTCAGCGGCGGCGGCCTGACGATCGTGCTGTATTTGTACCGCGAAGCTTTCGTGAACAACTATTTCGGTTACGGTTCGGCCGTCGGCTGGGGAATGTTCATCCTGATCGCCCTGTTTTCGATCTTCAACTGGCGGGTCGTTCAGGGCGGCGGCGCCAAAGACGAATAAACGGGGGTGCATCGCATGGCTATCCGAAAATCGATCCTGCTCTATTTCGGTTTGATCGTTGGACTCATCATTTCCGTCTTTCCGTTTTATTGGCTTGTGGTCATGTCTACGCGCACGACGGCGGAGATTTACAGCTTCCCGCCCAAGTTTTGGTTCGGGACCCACCTGATCGACAACATTTCGCGGGTCCTGCAAAACATCGATTTCTTCGGCGCTTTCCTGAACACGCTGTTCGTGGCGGGGTGCAGCACCGTGCTGGTGTTGTTCTTCGATTCGCTCGCCGGTTATACGTTCGCCAAATTCAAATTTCCGGGCAAAAAATGGCTGTTCGTCCTGCTCTTAGCGACGATGATGGCTCCGGCGCAGCTTTCGCTTGTCCCGTCTTTCGTCATTATGGCGAAGTTCGGCTGGGTCGGCACCTTCAAAGCACTGATCATCCCGGGCATGGCGAACGCGTTCGGAATATTCTGGATTCGGCAATATGCCGAGGAATCCGTGCCTACCGAACTGCTCGACGCGGGACGGATCGACGGCTGCGGCTTTTTCCGGCTCTATTGGAACGTGGCCTTGCCGATTTTGCGGCCGGCCCTTTCCTTCCTGGGCGCGTTTACGTTTATCGGCGCGTGGAACGATTACCTGTGGCCGCTCATCATTTTGAACGACGAAAGCAAGTTTACGCTGCAGGTGGCCCTGTCTTCCTTGAACGGCATTTACACCACGGACTATTCGATGGTCATCGCCGGTACGCTGCTTGCGGTGGTACCGCTGATCATTTTGTTCCTGTTCGTCAGCAAACAGTTCATTTCGGACATTGCCGCCGGCGCAATCAAAAGCTGAAATGCCCAGACTGTCGGACTGCCCGGCTGCACCGCCGCTTCAAGATGATCGAAGGCTTGAGGCTGCCATAACTTTGCAAAGCCGTCCCGGCGACAGCCTGGGCGGTTTTGCTTTTCCGGAGGAGAACAATTCACGCAGGATTTTGAAATCATGATGCCCGGGAGTGTAAAGTTGACTAAACTTATTCATTGCCTATCTCCGCATCAAGGCCGATGGTATCATTACCAATATCAGGTGCGCGCAACCATTGTTAATATGAGGATTTTGCAAAATCTTCAATATAAAAAAGGGGATATGGATATGAGTAAAGACAGTATCATTAAGTCGATGTTATCGGATCAAGTAAGCATGACGCCAAACGGATTTCTCGCAGATCACTTAAGCCCGGCCCAATTTGCGGATTGTTATGAGCTTTTTTTTGACAAGATCCTGGAAATTAGTGCGTCGGATATCACTGGAGTAGAGGGCTACGGCGAGTTCAACGAGGATTGCAAAACAGAGTATCCAACCTGCAGGGAATATCTGATCGACACCTTTGCGGAAGAGAAGGAAGGATATTGGTTTCATTGGAAGGAACTTTACGATACGACGATGTTGGACCGCGGCTTTGTCGAAACGTATTTGAAGGAAATGGCCGCCAGAATCGATTATTGTGAAGGACAACGGTATTTGGTCAATAATAATACGTTTTTTGAGATTATGATCACGGATGGAAAAACAACGGTCGGTTTCCCGGATTGGAGCCGATCCGGCATATGCGATTTCCTTTTGGATTTTGCCATTATGGACTTAAATAAGCCTTACTTGCACATCCCTGAATTGCTGTTCGAGTATTGCAAAAAAAGGGACATTTTCATTCCCTATTTTAAAGAAAGATTTTTATGCATGGCGTATTATAAAGGGGTCGATACCTTGCGTTGGCATGCGTCGATCGATGACACGGAATCTTGCACGTCCATCATGACATCGATCAGTCAGCTGAAGGACAGAATCTACGCCTTATAAAGGGTGATCGTATGAAGTATGAAAACGCCGGCGAAGTCATACCCGAGAAGCTATTGAAAGAAATCCAAAAATACGCGGCCGGGAAACTGTTATATATTCCAATCGGAAAGGAAAAGAAGGGCTGGGGTGAAGCAACCGGTTACCGGGATCGATTGCAGAAGCGGAATAGGATGATTCGCAATAAATATGCCGGTGGAATGACCGTTTCGGAGCTCGCGGACGAATATTTTTTATCCTTGGATTCGATCAAGAAAATCATTTATTCGAAGAGAAATGACGGACATATGACGTATGCTCCAACCGTACGATCGGCCGTCGAATATACGAATATCGGGATGCTCGAAGAATGGATCCAATGTTTTCTGCAACTGACGCTAAAAACGGACCCCGTATTATATGATTTCATGGAAGAAAAGCATGTCTATTTTGGCGTCGTAAAGTTTCCCTTGCGTCTTGTCCAGCTAGATGGAATAGAGGTGTGGGGAAATGCAATTGGAGCGGATGAACCGGATGAAACGGGTGATCACGCGGCGGATCTTCCGCCTCTCCTGATTCAATATGAAGAAGGCAAATTTTATTGCATCGAGCAAAAAGAAATGTTAGCCGCATTAAAACGACGCAAAGTAAACGCATATCCAACCGTCATTGTTTTAAAAGAAACGGCGGATTATAAAAGGTTTATGAAGCATTATGGGAATGTGTTGTTTTTTATCGACCGGACATGAGTACGCATATTTTCAAATTTGGGGCCGTCCCAAAAGTCATCTTGACCAGTGGGCGGCTCTTTGGTCTGTTATTAGGACGCTGCGGAAGGAAGCATTCCTCCAATCGCTGCCCGCCCCAGAACATATAAAAAGGCGATCTTCGCCCGTCTTTTATCGGGGAAAATCGCCTAAAACCACTTATTTCTTCTGAACCGTAATCGTCCAGGAAGCATCGTCTATCTGTTCGAAGTTCGTGACGGCGTGACCGGCTTCGGCAGCCCAGCGCGGAATGGCTTCCGTCGCTTGCGTGCAATCAAAATCGATCACCAGTTCATCTCCGCTGTCGAGCGTTTCGATCGCCTGCTTGGCTTCAATTAACGGAAACGGGCATACCATTCCGACGACGGCCAGCTTTTGTTGTTTCATGATAAGATCATCCTCCCTTAAGTTGTTGATGTGCGAAGCGCCGCACTTGGATTCGTTTTGGTTTTGGTCCGCGGGCGTACATAAACGAAGTAAGACGCCGTCCAGGTACCGAGAATCATAAAGGCAAGGGAAACCCAGCCCTGCCAGGTCATCATCGCGGTCATCACCAGACCGTTACCGATGGAGCAGCCGCCGGCCCAGCTGGCGCCAAAGCCCATCAGAATCCCGCCGATGAAGCTTGAGACCGCCGTTTTGGCATCCGGAGCTCTGAAACGGAATTCACGGCTGCCTTTTGCGGCGATAAAAGATCCGATCAGAATGCCGAGAACGAGGAACATGCCCCAATTCACGAATTTATCGCTGTCCCCTGTAACCAAATACTGCAAAATATTCGCGGAAGGCGTGGTTATGCCCAGACCGGACATCCGGCCGGTCGCTTCGCTGAGCGGCCAAGCAAGAAGAGCGATCAACCCTACCAAAATCGCCGTAAAAAACGGATGCCACCGCTTTTCGAACAACAGGTGGTTCAGACCGGAACGTTTCGCTTTCATGGTCGGAATGGCCACCTTCGGTTTGCGCAGCTGCCGAATGACAAAAATTACAGTGATAACGGCAAGAATAGCAATAAACGGCCAGACGGAAAGGCCGAACATTTCCGGAATCGAATTCACCGGTGCGTCAAATTTTTTGATTCCATTGTTGATTGGGGCAAGCGCTCCGGTTTTCATCGTCGCACTCATCGCCATGTAACCAAAAAGCGCGATCCAGCTGCCGATCAGACCTTCCCCGGCACGGTACCATGTACCCGTCGCACAACCGCCGGCAAGGATTATCCCGATCCCGAATATAAAAGATCCGAGGATCGTTGCGACCCAAGGAAACGCGCCTGCGCTAAATTCAATCAGACCAGCCTGAATGAGGGCAAAAACGCCGACGCTTTGAATCGTGATGGCGATCAGCAGGGCGTAGAACATGCGATTATCTTTGGTTAAATACATGTCTCTGAACCCGCCCGTCAGGCAGAAGCGGCCGCGTTGCATCACAAATCCCAGCAAGGCGCCGCATAACAAGCCCGTTAACATCATATGGGAACCCCCTTTTTCTATGAATTCAAATACTAGTAAAACGCTTTGAATTATCGGTATTACCGATTTTAGCAGATCAAAAGGAGATGTCAATGGTCAAAAATGTTAGCGGGGCTGTTTCAAATGAAGGGAAGTATGCGCCTCAAAAAAATGATTGTAAGGGAAGTTTAAACACAAACGTAGCGAAATAGTTTAGAATAGGGTGAAATAATATTTCATCATTCAGTTTGTTTTATGACATTTTACTTAGGAGGTCATCATGGTGAACCGTGTCTGGCAAACGTATCGCACTGTGTTGTTTTGTCGGCTTTTCGCCAACTATTTTGCGCTGATTCTCATTCCAGTCATCGTAGCCAGCGTACTGACCCACTTCTTTGTCGTCCGGTTGATCGAGCGTGATGCGGAAACATTAAACAACACCATCATGCAGCATTTCTCGGAGCAAATTGACGACACCTTCGGTACGCTTGAGCGGGATATGGTGAACATGCTGTCGGCTGTAAGCGTCAAGAGCTTTCTGAGATCGACCGGCAATCCGGCCGAACTTCAGCAACGCTATGAATCGATCCATTCGCTTATGCAGCAGATGAACAAACTGGATTCTGGTAATCTGGTGTACAAATCGTTCCTGTATTTTGCGAACGAGGACCTTGTCATCGACGGCAAAACGTACAACGGCAAAGATGAGTATTTCCGGGAGCAATACCCGATCAAAGACACGGATGTCCCCTCGTATTTCGCCAATTTTACCGGCAAGAAGTCGATGGTTTTTGCCAAATCCCATACCGTTTATGAAAGGCCGCCATACACCCGGGACATCGTCTCGACCCATTCGAACATCGCCGTAATGATGAGCTATCCGTTCAACAGCAGCAGCCCCGACGTCTATTTGGTTGTGAATTTAGATCAGGATAAGCTTCGCGAACGACTGGGCATTCAGGAGAAATGGGTGACGGATACGATGCTGGTCAACTCGGACGGCTCCGTCCTGATCGCAAACGGATCGTCCGGGTTCCGGCCGGATTCGTTCGCGTCGATGATCCGCACGAAGCCGGAACATGATTTATTTTTAAACGATGACGGGAAAGCGCTTACATATACGAAATCCCGGTTCGATGATTCATGGTACTATGTGAGCATGATCGACCTGCAAACCCTGTTGAAGCCGGCTCATACGATCCGTATGATGACGGTCGCGCTGCTTTGCATGTTTATCATCGTGGGCGGCCTGGTTTCTTACGTGTTGAGCCGGAGGCTGTACAACCCGATCCGCGAAATCAAATCCGGGCTGGAATCGCAGCATCTGGGCGATGCACCCGGTTTGCATAACGGCAACGAGTTCGATATGATCAAACGGTTTTCCCGTTTGCTGATCTCGAGGAACAAAGAGCTGGCACAGACGGTGGACGGCATGTTTCCGATCGTCCGGGAGCAGTTTATCGTCAAAGTATTGCTCGGTGAATACCGCGACAGCCTGTCGATCGGATATTACGCGAAAGAAATTTCCTTCCCCTACAACCCGGTTGCAGCCGCAACGGTGCTTTGTATTGAAATCCAATACTACTCGCCATTCGCGGACCAGCTGTCCGAGACGTCCAAATCTTTTAAGCTGGCCGAGCTGAAGGAGAAGATCCGCAAACTGTCTCCGGCCATGATTTGGGTATGTCAGACGCGTTCCGATCTATTGGCCTGCGTGCTGCATCATGAAGAGAATCGGCTTTGCGATCCTGGGGAGACGGCGAATGCCATCAAACAGCTTCTGCAGCAGCCTGATTACAAAGCTTCCATTGGAATTGGGAAAACGGTTCACGCGATCGCCGCCCTCCATCAGTCTTACAACCATGCGCTTTCGATGCTCAAATATAAGAGTCTGCAGCCCGGCGCGGAAATTTGCAGCGAACAAAGGGAGTGGAAGGGAAGAATATCAGGCGACAGTTTTTTGTCTGCCCATGAAGTAAACCGGATCTTAAATTGGTATAAAGCCGGGGATTGCAAAAGCTTGCTCCAGTCCGTGTTCGACTTGCTGGACGCCGGAATGCGAAGCAACACAAACGCACACCAGATGAAAAATTTAGCCATCGATGTGCTGAACACTTGGACCCGCGCCGTCGAGAGCGAGCGCAACGATTTTGACATTTCGGTCTATTCCGAGTTTTTTGCCGCCATCAACCGCTGCGTGACCTGGGAAGAAATGAGGCAAACGTTCCGCGACATCCACGGCGCATTGTTCCGGACGATCGAACCGTCGGATCGGAAACAGCAGTTTGCCGAAATTTTGGCCTATATTCAGAACCACTATAATGAAGAGCTTTCCATTGAATATTTCGCGGAGCAAATGAACATGTCCGCCGGGCATTTCAGCCGCATGTTCAAGGAAGAAGTGGGTGAGAAATATGTGGAATACATTGCCAAATACCGGATTTCGAAAGCGAAGCAATTTTTGCTGGAAACGGATCTGAAAATCGACGATATCGCAGAACAAATCGGCTATTGGGGAAGGAATTCGTTCATCCGTAATTTTCGCAGGTATGAAGGAATTACCCCGGCTAAATATCGCATGATGCATCAATCCTGAGACTTCTTTTTTTGGGAAGTCTCATTTTTTTCGCCCGCTTGTCATGCGAGTAGCGCTGCGGTGCGGGATGCAAAAACGGAGACGTCCCGAAAACATGATGCTTTACCCGTGACTCGCCAAACCCGTATAGTCAGGGCAAAGATTCAGTATGGGTGGCGTGCAAACGCCTGCCAAAGGGGGTGGAACCGTTGTCATTGGAACGAAGCGATGCTGCGAACGCACGAATGCCTGCCCCGCGTAGGGGAAAGGGGGCTTCTCTCCGATTCTTTCCGAAGAAGTACCGGACCTTATATTTGTTAATGCTGCCCGGCATGTTGTATTACATCCTCTTCAAATACGTGCCGATGTACGGGGTGATCATCGCGTTTCAGAATTTCTCGATCGGCCGCGGCATCATGGGCAGCAAGTTTGTCGGCCTTCAGCATTTCATCGATTTTTTCGTCAACACGCCGGATGCCTGGAAGCTGATCCGGAATACGGTCATGCTGAACGTGTACGACCTGTTGTTCCGTTTTCCGGCGCCGATCATCCTTGCTCTGCTGTTTCATGAAATTCGAAGCCGGAAGTTCAAATGGTTCGTGCAGAGCGTCAGTTACATGCCTCATTTTTTATCAACCGTGGTGATCGCCGGCATTATGGTTACCTTTTTGTCGCAGCAGACCGGAATCATCAATCATATGCTCAGCTGGCTCGGATTCGAGCGGGTCCTGTTTCTGGGACAACCCGAATGGTTCCGTACGATTTACGTCGGCTCGGAAATATGGCAAACGATCGGCTGGGGCACGATATTGTACTTGGCTGCCATTGCCGGGGTCGATCCGACCTTGTACGAGGCCGCCAAAATCGACGGCGCCAATCGGTTTCAACAAATGCGCCATGTGACTTTGGTCGGCATGATTCCGGTTATGATCGTCCTGTTTGTCCTGACGCTCGGTCACTTTATGGAAACCGGCTTTCAAAAAATCATTTTGTTGTACAATCCGATGACTTACGAGACCGCGGACGTCCTCAATACGTTCATTTACCGGCGCGGCATCCTGTCGGCCGACTTCAGCTTCGCTACGGCTGTCGGTTTGTTTCAGTCGGTGATCGGCTTCGTGCTGGTCGTGGCGGCGAATCGCGTCGTCAAGAAATTTTCGGACACGAGTCTATGGTGAAGGGGGCGGGGAAATGAAAATCAAGGAAAGCTTCGGCTCCCGGCTGTTTGACGCCGTCAATATCTTCCTCATGATCGTCCTCGTGATCGTCATGGTCTATCCGCTCGTATATGTGTTTTCCGCTTCCATCAGCGACAACGCTATGGTCATGAGCGGGCGGGTCGTCCTCTGGCCAAAGGCGGTCACCCTGGCTGCTTACAAACGGCTCGTCGGCAACCCGGATTTATGGATCAGCTATTGGAACACGATTCGTTATACCGCCGTTCAAACCTTTTTATCGCTCGCCGTCACATCCGCCATGGCTTACCCGCTAGCCAAAAGGTGGCTACCAGGCCGCCGGTTGATACTTCTTCTCGCGGCTTTCACGTTGATGTTCGGCGGAGGGATGATTCCGACCTTCCTTGTCGTGCAGAAACTGGGCTTGCTCAATACGATCTGGGCGATCGTGCTGCCGTCGTTAGTCAGCACCTGGTATTTGTTTATCATGCGCACCTTTTTCGAAGCATTGCCGGAAGAGCTTGAAGATGCCGCCACCATGGACGGCTGCGGCATGATGCAGGTGTTTCTGCGGATTGTGCTGCCGCTTTCTCTGCCGGTACTCGTCTCCATCGGTTTGTTTACCGCCGTCAATCAATGGAACTCGTTTTTCGATGCGCTGCTGTATTTGAACGATCGGAACATGTACCCATTGCAGATCATGCTGCGAAACATTATTATCGCCGGCTCCAATGTACAGGGCGAAGGAAACACGGATTATATAGAAACGTTGAAATACGCCATGATCACGATCGCTACGGTGCCGATTTTATGCGTATATCCGTTCATTCAAAAATATTTCGTCCAGGGCGCCATGATCGGCGGGATCAAGGGGTAGCCGTAGATTCCACCGGAATCTATTTCTATAACCGATGCCAATAAAAGGAGGGTATAAACAAATGGGAAAAAGAACGATGGCCATCATGCTTGTCGCCGTGATGCTGGGCGGTTTGACCGCAGGCTGCAGCGGAAAGGGCGGGACCCAAGAAGGGGCGGGTGAAGGGGGCGCAGGCTCGCAAAAACCGATTACGTTCTCCTGGCTCGTCTACGACCGCCCGGAAGGAAAGGTAAAGGACGACTGGGAGATTTTCAAGCAGATCGAAGCAAAGACGGGCGTCAAGGTGGATTGGCAGGTCGTCAGCCAGGAAGGGTTGACGGAGAAACGGCAGATTATGATCGCCACCAACTCGGTCACCGATTTTAGTCAGCCGACGAATCAAGAGGCCAGGGAGAACGGGCCGGAGAAAGTGTTCCTGAACTTGAAAGACTATTTGGATATCGCGCCCAACCTTAAAAAGTTCTACGATAATTATCCCGAAGCAAAAGCCGTGGCGACCGGCGCGGACGGCGGCCTCTACGACGTTCCTGTGCTCGAAGGCGACCCCGCGGGGAAAGGCTTCAATTATATTTGGATGGCGAGGAAAGATTTGATGGATAAATACAACCTGAAGGCGCCGACGAATTTGAATGAATTTTATCAATTCCTGAAAGATTTGAAGGCGAAAGAGCCTGACAGCTTCCCGCTCAGCTTCAATACCCCGGTGACGGGGGATACCGGAATGTATACCGTTTTCGGAAAAATATTTACGGGTATATCCGGCTTTTTCAATCTAAGCCCGACAGGTGACAAATACGAGTTCTCGCCGTACAACAGCGGGTACAAAGATGCGCTTATATTTATGAATAAGTTGTACACGGAGCAGCTGCTCGACCCCGAATTTTATTTGCTGACCCCGGAGCAGTGGGAAGAGCGCTTCTTAAAAGGGAAGTCGACCGTAACGTACTACTGGAAGGCGGAAGTGAACCCGATGATCGACAAAGCGAAGCAGTCCGGGACGGCGGATTACAATCTGGATGCGCTTCCCGAAATTGCCGCGGACGGCATTCAGAGCTACCAGTTTTCCCGTCCGGTCGTCGGATCGTCGGGGCGGGCCATTTCGGCAAAAGTGAAGGACAAGGAGCGGGCCGTCAAATTCCTTGACTATCTGGTGAGCGAAGAAGGCACCAAATATTTATCGCTGGGCATCGAAGGCAAATCGTATACGCTTGAGGACGGAAAACCCGTCTTCATGAAAGAGTTCGGAGCGAGCCCTTATGTGCCGCTGCGCCGCGATTTCGGCGCATGGTACGACAACATTTCGCTGAACAATGCGCTTGCGCGCGAAACGTGGGAGAGAGGCCTCGACGACAAAAGCAAGGAGATCAACAAAAGCTACGAAAAGTTCATCATCCCCGCGCCTAAGGCAATCGTGAAGACGACGGAAGAGCTCGACCTGGAAAAATCGAAGCTGACCCCGCTCACCAAGTTTTTGGAGCAGAAAATTACGGAATTCGTTACAGGCAAAACGCCGATTACCGACGCGAATTACCAGCAGTTTTTGGATCAATTGAAGAAGCTCGGCGCCGATGAATTGTTGAATATGTACAACACGGCGTATACCCGTACGTACGGTTCGAAGTAAGCGATAAGATTCAAATCAAAAGGAGGGCATGGAATGCGATCCGCATCGTTTATCGTTGATGCCGACGTCCATAATTCCATCGGCAAGCCGGAGGACTTGTTGGCCTATTTGCCGAAAGCATGGCATCAGCAATGGCTCGAAAGCGGGGTCGGCGTGCATGGGCAGTATTATTCGCCCGTCGGCGTGATGCGTCAGGACGCAAGGCCCGAAAACGGCGGGGCTGCCGGCAGCGATCCGCATTTTGTCCTGCGGCATTATATGGAATCGTTCGGCATCGATTATGCCATACTGACCGGCGGGGGAGAGCAAGGCCTCTCTCTTCACGCCGATCCGGACTATGCGAATGCCTTGGCTTCCGCCTTTAACGATTGGCTGGTGGACCGTTGGCTCGGCGTCAGTCCGAAATTCAAAGGTTCGATTCAGATCAACCATTCCGATCCGGCCGAAGCCGTCAAAGAGATCGACAGGATGGGAGCGCATCCGGGCATGGTGCAGATCGTGATGGGAAGCGGAGCGCGAATGCCGTACGGCAACCGCTTCTACCACCCGATCTATGAAGCGGCGGAACGGAATGGTCTGCCGGTCGCCATTCATCCGGGCACCGAAGGGAAGGGGATTGCCGGCGCGCCGACACCTTCCGGGTACCCGACCCGGTATATGGAATGGCATAATATTTTGCCGGCGAATTTCATGACCCATATCAACAGCCTGGTGTGCGAAGGGGTGTTCGAAAAATATCCGAAGCTCAAATTTATAGCGATTGAAGGCGGCATAGGCTGGCTGCCCCATTTGATGTGGCGCATGGACAAAAACTACAGAGCGCTGCGCGATTCCGCGCCATGGCTCAAGCGGCTGCCGTCGGAGTATATTGTAGAGCATGTTCGTGTGACAACGCAGCCGATCGAAGAACCGCAGAAACCGGAGCATTTGCTGCAGATCTTTCAGATGATGCATGCCGAACGGATCGCCATGTTTTCGTCCGACTACCCTCATTGGGACTTCGACAATCCGAAAGTTGTGCTGAGGGGTCTTCCGCAGGGATTGAAAGAGCGTATTCTAGGGTATAACGCGGCGGAGTTGTACGGCTTCCCGATCCCTTCCGAGCATAAGGGGGAGGATCCTGTATGAGGGTAAAAGCGGCGGAGCCGGATGAGCTCAGCAGCGGCGGCAAACGTATCGTAAAAGTAAAAGAGATGGAAATCGGTTTGTTTCGAATCGAAGACGAATACTATGCGTGGCTTAACGTTTGCCCGCATGCGGCGGCGCCGGTATGCGCGGGAGTGATTCGAGGGACCCGGCTCCCTTCCGGCGTGTACGATTATTCATACGGCATGGACGATCAAGTGCTGCGCTGCCCGTGGCACGGCTGGGAGTTCGACCTGAAGAGCGGCCGCCACCTGGCTGCCGGCAGCGATGCAAAGCTGCGGGGGTATCCGGTGGAAATCGACGACACCGGGGTGTATATTGTGTTGGGCGACCGAAAAAGAAGCTAGGACGGCTGCTGCGCCCGGCGCAATCCAGCCCTGCGGTTTGGATGAAGGGAGCTTTTTACGGCGAATCTATGAACACAAATTGAACAAAACGGCTGAGGGTATAATCCTGAAGCCGTTTTTTCTTTTTTCTTAGGGGCCGGTCAGGGTTTGGTTTCTCCGCAACCGCAGTTAAGTTTTCTTTAAGCTGGCGGTGCTACGATCATAATCATTCAAGGGAAGGGAGTATGAAGATGAATGAACAAGGTGGCTAGGAACGTATTAATCATCTGCGGCTGCGTCGTCGTGATCGGAGCGGGGGGGACTTATTTTGTCCAGAAAAGCGCGGCGAAACCTAAAGCGGAAACGGCGACGATTACATACGAGGTCAAGAAAGGGGATCTTTCAAAAACCGTTACCTCTTCGGGGAACGTGGAAGCTTCAGATTCCGTCAACCTTTCCTTTAGCGGAAAATCCAAGGTGACCAAAGTTCACGTGAGCCCCGGCGATAAGGTACAAAAAGGCCAGCTGCTCGCCGAAATGGACACCACCGCGCTGCAAAACTCGCTTTTGTCCGCTCAAGCGAATGTTGAGAGTGCGGCCGCCAAGCTGAGGAGCCTCGAGGAAGGAACGGATGCGGATACGATAGCGGACCAGAAGTATGCAGTATCCCAGGCGAAAGCGGATTGGGACAGCGCGCAAAGCGATCTGGCGGAAGCCAAAAAGCAGGCGGATCCGTCATATGTCCAGCAGCAGCTGGATCAAGCGAAAACCGCCGTTGTCAATGCGCAGACAAAGCTGGATCAAGCCAAGCAAGGCACGGATCAATCCCAAGTCTTATTCGCTCAGGTGGCGCTGGAAAACGCCCAAAATGCGTACAAGCAGGCGGCGGCGCAGCAAAACGGCGCAAATTCCTCCGACGCCGCGGTCAAGACGGCGGCAAGCAAAGCCCAAAACGCCAAGCGGGCATATGATCAGGCGGTTCAGCAGCTGAACAAATTGCAAAAGGGACCGGAGGAAAGCGACCTTGCCATGGCCAAAGCCAATGTGGCGCAGGCGGAGGCGGGCTTAAGCGATGCGAAGGCCAACCTGGCGGGAGCCAAAATCTACGCTCCGTTTAACGGAATCGTGTCGGCGGTCAACGTCAAAGCCGGGGAATACCCTTCCGGGGATACGGCCGCCGCGGTTTCGATGTTTTCCACCGAGGGCAATTATAAAATTTCCGCCTCCATCGACGATACCGATATTACGGACGTCAAGGTCGGTCAAGAGGTCCGTGTCACGTTCGACGCGCTGGCGGGCGTGACGTTAAAAGGAAAGGTCACAAGCAAGGCGGTTCTCGGCGAGGTTCAAAGCAGCGGGCTGGTCACGTTTCCGGTGACCGTAGAAATCACTCCGGGCCAGGACAATGCCGATAAACTCATTCCGGGCCTTAGCGCAACGATTGCGATCATCACCGACGGGAAAAAGGATGTGCTGACCGTGCCGGATGCGGCGATCAAATCGTTTGGCGGCCGAAAGATCGTCATGGTGGAAACGGGCGGCAAAACGGAACAAAAAGAAATTGCGACCGGCCTGGATGACGGGGTAAGCTCGGAGGTCGTTTCCGGCTTGGCGGAAGGTGACAAGGTCAGCATTACGATGACAACTTCGTCCTCGTCCAGAACGTCTTCTTCGATGATGCAAGGCGGCTTTGGAGGTTTTGGCGGATTCGGCGGCGAAATGGGCGGAGGAAGACAGCAGTTCCAGCAGTCGGGCCGCAGCGGAGGCGGCATGCGCCAAGGAAACGGCGCCGCCGGGGGTGGCGGCCAATGATTACTTTTGAGCATGTGGACAAAATATACGCCTCCGGCGAGATGAGGGTCCATGCGTTAAAAGGCGTATCGCTGCACATCGAGCCGCGCGAATTTGTGTCCATCATGGGCCCGTCCGGCTCCGGAAAATCCACCATGATGAACGTGATCGGCTGCCTGGATAAACCGACCTCCGGCACGTACGTCCTGGACGGAATCCGGATCGGTTCCGCGTCGGCCAAACAGCTGTCGGCGGTCCGCAACCAAAAAATCGGCTTCGTATTTCAAAACTTCAACCTGCTGAAGCGGACCTCGGCGATCGAAAACGTGGAGCTGCCGCTTCTGTACGCCGGAAAAAACAAAAAGGAGCGGCGCGAACGGGCGGAATATTGCCTGGAGCTGGTCGGCTTAAAGGACCGGATGCACCATAAACCGAACGAGCTGTCCGGCGGGCAGCAACAGCGCGTGGCCATTGCCCGGGCGCTCTCGAACGAACCTGCGATTATATTGGCGGACGAGCCGACAGGCAACCTCGATACGGCTTCATCCGAAGAAATCATGGGGATTTTCAAGCAGCTGAACGACAGCGGCAATACGATCGTTTTGGTGACGCACGAGCCGGAAATCGCGGCGCATACGAAACGGATCATTTGGTTCCGGGACGGAAAAATCGAATCGGACCGGCCGAACCTGGAGCGTGTTTCGCTATGAATATGATGGAACTGCTGAAGCTGTCGTTTCGGAGTTTGCAAAGCAATATGCTCCGCTCGTTTTTGACGATGCTGGGCATCATGATCGGCGTCGCGACAGTCATCGCCATGATTTCGATCGGTCAGGGGACAAACAACCAGGTGACCAGCCAAATCCAAAGCCTCGGCTCCAACCTGATCACGGTGACCGCATCTTCGTCGGGGCAACAGGCTGGCGGGGGAAGCGGCAGCGGCATGCTGAAGCTGACGGACGCCGACCCGCTCTCCAAGATCAATACCGTCAAATACGTCGCGCCGGTCACGCAGGCGAGCGGACAATTCAGAAACGGAAAAAATGTTACGTCAACCAGCGTAATCGGAACCTCGCCGAATTATGCGGACATCAAATCATGGGAAACGGATATCGGCCGCTTTTTTACCGAGGATGAAGTGACGGATAAAGCCAAGGTGGTCGTCCTCGGCGCCACCACGGCCGAAAACTTGTTCGGAAATGCGGGATTTGATGCGATCGGCAGCATCGTCAAAATCAACGACATCCCGTTTCGCGTCGTCGGGGTGCTCAAATCGAAAGGCTCCTCGGGCTCCATGGATCAGGATGACACCGCCATCGCGCCGATTACGACCGTGCAGTCCCGCTTCATGTCCGGCAGCTCAAGGAACGGCCTCCGCCAAATTCTGGTGGAAGCGGACTCGCCGGAGGCGATGCAGAGCACGATCGCGCTGATCGAATACACGATGCGGCAAAGCCACAAGCTTGGCAGCGCCGAGGATGACTTCAAAGTTCAAAGCCAGGAGGACGTCCTGTCCTCGGCGCAAAGCGTGACGAAGACGCTGACGCTGTTCCTCGGCGGCATTGCGGCCATTTCGCTCCTTGTCGGCGGAATCGGCATCATGAACATCATGCTGGTGTCCGTCACCGAGCGCACCCGGGAGATCGGCACCCGGAAAGCGATCGGGGCGAAGGAAGGTACGATTTTGGCCCAATTTCTCGTCGAATCCGTTACGCTGGCCATTTTCGGCGGCATCGTCGGCGTCATGCTTGGTTTTGGCGGCTCGAAGCTGGTCGGCCATTTCATGAGCATCCAAACGGCGGTATCGCTGAACTCCGTGCTGCTGGCCACGTTGTTTTCGGCGTGCATCGGCATGATTTTCGGGGTGTTCCCGGCAAGAAAAGCGGCGAAGCTGGACCCGATCGAAGCGTTGAGATACGAATAGAGATAATGGAAAAAGAGCCCGCTTAAACAGGCTCTTTTTCTTGTTTTTCCGCCGGTTTGTTCCAGAGGATGACGTGTTTGGTTTTGCTGAATTTCTCGTAAAAGAGCTGGGAATCCTTTCGAAACAGACGGATGACGACATGGATAAAAAACCAGGCATCCATCGCAAACACGATCACGCCGAGCACAAGCCTCCCGATGTCAGGCACGTTATCGATCGATCCGGCAAGCAGGCGATTCAGGCCAAAAAATACCCAATACAGCAGCCCGTACCGTAAAAGCAGCGACGAAAGCGTAACGCGTTCTCCCATTTTCGTCAGCTTGATGCGGACCATCCATTTTCCGGGAGTGACGCCGTGCGTCAGCCATGGGATCAATATAAAGTAGATGCCCGTAGCGACCCAAAACGAGGCTCTGATATGGAGAAAGAAACAGATCGCCATCAAGATCGGCCAAATGACCGAATCGATCAAAAATGCAACGGCCCGGCGGGTGTAGGTGACTCTTTTGGCCGATAGGTCCACGTTTTCGTCCAGCTTTTCGATTCTCGGCAGCAGCCCCGACAACCATTCGGCCGCCAAATATCCGCAAATGCCGCCCAGCGTGTTCATGATCAAATCGTCAACGTCAAACACGCGGTAAGCATGGTCATACAAGCCGTAGATGCCGGTCAGCTGGGTGACCTCAAAAAAGAGGGACAGCAGGAACGAAAACAAGATGGACCGTACCCAGCCCTTGCGGAAATAATAACGGAGCATCATGCCGAAAGGCACCGTCAGGAGAATATTGAACACGACCTGCAGAAATGCCCGTTCCTTCAGCAAATGCCAGTAGGTGGACGGATCCGATCCGACGACCGAAGTTTCTTTTAAAATGTCCAAAATGAAGTTCAGCGGCATCAGCTGCATGGCTCCCGACGCAAGCGCGGCGTTATGCCGCGATGACGGCAGCGGTAAAATGACAAGGAAAAACGCGTTCATCAAATAAAGCAAAAACAGGTACAGCACGAAAGCCCGAACTTTATTGATATAACCGTATTTACGGTATTGCACGATCAAAAACGGCAGCGTAAACAATAACGCCGCAAACGGAAAAGACATAAAGGCGTAAGAAATGGGAAACAGATAGGATTGAAGCATACGATCACCGCCAATGTTTAATCAATGCTGCCGAACAAGACAGCCGATATTGATCATAACATAATCGAGTGTGGTACACGATTAAATTAAGTTTAAATTTTCCTGTAGCCAGCTTTAAATTCGGCCATTATTATTCACAAAAACACAAAATAGTTTATACTGAACTATACATTTATTAAAAATTATAGTCATTCATCAATGAGTGTACACCGGGAGGATATGGATGGGACAACCAGAAGGATCGCTACAAAAAAAACTAAAGCCTAGACATATCAGCTTTATGGCCATGGGCGGCGTTATCGGAACCGGCATTTTTAAAGGCAGCGCGGAAACGATCGGGCTGGCGGGGCCCGGCGTTATCGTGACTTACGTTTTTGCCGGTCTGCTGCTTTTGGTCGTGATGGCGGCGATGGCGGAAATGGCCACGGTATACAAAGGCCGGAACATGAAGGATTTCGTCAGGGAGGCGTTCGGCGAGAAGGTTTCCTTTATTCTGGGCTGGATGTATTGTTTTATGTGGCTTTCGGTATGCGTTATCGAAATCATTGCGGCCGGAAGCTTTTTGCAGTATTGGCTGCCGGGAGTCCCGTTATGGGTGCTTAGCCTGGCCTGCGCCGCCTTGATCATTCTGATCAATTTGCTTAGCGTAGGCACGCTCGGAGAATTCGAATTTTGGCTGGCCGGCATCAAGATTGCCATGATCATCCTATTTATCGTGCTCGGCACTTGTCTTATCTTCGGCATCATCCCGAGCGGCAATACGCCATACTTTCGCAACTTCACCGTTTCCGGAGGATTTTTTCCGGGGGGCTTGTCCTCCGTGTTTTCGGCGATGCTTGTCGTCATGTTTTCTTACGGCGGTTCCGAGCTGATCGGCTTGACGCTGACCGAAACGGAAAATGCCGAACGGATTTTGCCCAAAGTGGTCGGCAACTTCATATTGCGGATCATTTTGTTTTTTACGCTACCGATTCTCGTCATTTGCGGTTTGATTCCGTGGAACGAAGTCGGGTCCGAGAGCAGCCCGTTCGTGCAGGTATTATCGGCGACGGGGCTTGCGGGCGCGGCGCATATCATGAACTTTATTCTGATCACGGCGGTGCTGTCGGCGGCCAATTCGGGCATCTACGGCGCATCCCGGATGCTTTATTCCATGGCTGCGGCCGGAGAAGCGCCGAAAGGGCTGGCGAAAACGAACCGGAAAGGCAGTCCGGTCAACACGCTGCTGCTATGCGCCGTTTTGCTGCTTGCGGGCGCCATGCTCGGCATTTTTGCGCAGGATCAGCTTTTTCGCGTGTTGATGGCGGTGCCGGGTTTCGTCGTGCTGCTGGTTTGGATTTGCATCGCGTTATCGCAGATAAAGCTGCGGAAAACATATCCGGCGAAACCGACGTTTAAAGTGTGGGGATACCCGTACGTAACCGGATTTGCCGTGTTGTGCCTGGCGGTCATCGCCGCGTTTTTTGTGGTGGACCAACAAAACCGCCTGAGCATCGGGATATGCCTTGCCGTTCTGCTGCTGCTTATCATCTGGGCTTTTGCAAAATTCCGCGGGAAAAGGGCAGGGGGATAACGCAAACAAGAGGAGTTTTTGTCAAATGAAAGACCGGTCGTTCCATGTAAAGGGAACGGCCGGTCTTTTTTTTGCGAAAAGGAACTTTAGTTCCAGCTCAGCTGCCAGGAAACGCCGAACCGATCCTGTACCCAGCCGAATTTTTCGGCAAACGGGTACTTGTCCAGCGGCATCAGGACGGCGCCACCTTCGGCAAGCTTGCCGAAGGCTTCCGTCAATTCCTCTTCCGAATCGCAATGAACGAACAAGGAAATCGCCGGCGTAAACGTAAATGCGTGCTGAACGAAGCTGTCAATGCACATGATGTTTTGTCCTTTGATCGAGAAGGCGGCTTGCAGCACCGATCCTTCCGGTCCCGCTTCATTCGGTCCGTAACGCTTGATGCTGACGATTTCCGCGGGAGCAAACACCGAGGTGTAAAAATTCATCGCCTCCTCGGCTTGCCCCTCGAACATTAAAAACGGCGCCACTTTCGATTCCATTATGTTTCGCTCCTTTAAAGTATGTTAAAATCACTAACGAGCCGATGTGCTGTTATATACGTTAATTGCAGGCATCCCTACATTTACATTGTACCGGAACGGAACCGGGGCGAACAAGCCTTCGGCCGTTGCAGGCAGATCTTACAAGGCGGCGGCGTCCGGCAAACGGAAGCCTCAAGCCGGGAACGAAGCGTAAGCGTTCAAAGAACCTGTCTGAAACCTATTGCAAAGGAGGCTGCCGTATTATGGCGACAGTCCGCGAGCTGTTGACGGAGGCGGATTTTCGGGAGGCCGAGGAAAAAAAGCTGACGATTCGCGTTTTTCGCGACGACCATTTGATTGATTCCAAGACAACCATCATCCGTTTTACAGACACGACGGTCATTACCCAGTCGGATGTCAGCGACGTAACGTATCATCCTCGCAAGGAATGCCAATTTTTCGAAATCCGTAAAGCATGACGGAAGTCGGGTGCTTTCGCTTGCCCATAATCTTCTGAAAAAGCATATAGTATACCAAAATAGCAAAGCGCCAGCCCAAGGATCCCCCCTTGGATTGGCGCTTTGCTTACTTTTTTTGCAAAGATCCGTCCACTCTGCTGCAAGATGACTTGCTTTTGGGACGGCCCCTCCATTCGACTTATGTCGCTTTTAAATAACTAAGAATCATGGATTTCAAAATTTCAAGCTGCTTTACGGGCTCGATGTTCGGCTGAAGCATCGGAATGCTGTTTTGCAGCGACAATTTTTTGGCAAACTGGCCAAACGCGTTTGTGACGGTCGCGATCGTTTCCTCCAGAGGCAAGTCGGAGCGCAGAGAACCGTCGTTGACGCCGTCTTTTAAAATTTGGGATAAGGAAGATTGAATCCGTCCGACGGCGGCGCTATAAACCGGAAGATCCTCGAGGGGTTCGCGGGACTGGGCGGCGTAGCTCTCGAACGCTTCGATCAGTTTCGTGTTTTCGCTGTGATGGTCGCCGACAAAACCGATGAATACGTCCAGCATTTGCTCCAGCCTTTCGTAACAAGTGCCGGGACGATGAAGGATTTCTTCGAACGTCTCGGTTTGGGAATCGATAATCTTGGTTGCAACGGCGACGATGAGCTTGTCTTTTTTCGGAAAATGACGGAACACCGTGGCTACCCCCATATGGGCCTCCGTCGCGACATCCTGCATGGTCGCTTTATCGAGCCCTTTCCGGTTGAAGACCCTTTGGGCCGCTTCGAGCATCAGGGATACCCGCTGCTGCTTGGCCTCCTCGCGTTCCCGATCCCATCTGGTTTTTGAATTCAATTGGTTCACATTCCTTCCAAACGGTTCGTTTTTTTGTTTCGTGATCATATCAAATGGGCGGGAGCCTGTCAACCAAACGAAGCGGGAAAAGCTTGCGCGCCGACTCCCGGATGGAAGGGTTGTCACCCGCCGGCGAGCGGAGTATAATAATCGGTGTGGTGATAGTTATGCTATCACATTGATACAACAACTATCATACCTCGATTTTTATTCTAAATCTTAAAGGAGTCGGTCCATATGTCGGAAAACGATCAAGTTGTTGTCATTACGGGTGCGGGAAGCGGCATCGGCCGCGCGACGAGTTTGAAATTCGCCGCAGGCGGCGCCAAGGTCGTGCTGGTAGACTTTAATCAGCAAACAGGAGAAGAAACGCTGAAGCTCGTGAAGGAGCAAGGCGGAGAAGGCATCTTCGTGCAAGCTAACGTTGCAAACAGCGACGACGTCCAAAATTACGTGAACAAAGCCGTTGAGGCCTATGGCCGCATCGACGTCTTCTTCAACAACGCGGGCGTCCTGCAAAAATTCTCTATGTTCGCGGATATCGAGGACTCCGAGTTCGACCGGATTTTCTCCGTCAATGTCAAAGGCGTTTTCCTTGGAATGAAATATATGCTGAAGGTGATGGAAAAACAGGGCGAAGGGGTCATCATCAATACAGCCTCCACGGCCGGACTGCGGAGCGAACACAGCCTGGCGGCGTATTCGGCAAGCAAACACGCCGTAGTAGCGCTGACCAAATCGGCCGCGCTTGAATACGTGAAAAAAGGAATCCGCGTCAATGCGATTTGCCCTGGCGGCGTGGATACCTCGTTGACGCAAGCCGTTCCGTCCATGATGCAGGAATCCGGATACGTTCCGGAGGAACTGCCTAACATGAGAATCGGACGTTACGCCAATCCGGAGGAGCTGGCGGAAGTCGTTACGTTCCTGGCTTCGCCGAAAAACAGCTACATGACCGGTTCGATCGTCCCGGTTGATGGCGGGTTGACGCTGTAACAACGAAAGGCTTTTTCGGCCCGTGCGGGTGACGCATGGGCCTTTTTTGCGTTATGCGGAAGAATTCGCTCTAAAAATCGCGACCGAAACCATATTTGACAGATCAGTACAAAATAAGTATGATGATTCCACCAACATTTTCCGGAAAGGAGGATGCGAGAGATGAGCAAAAGCGGAAGACCGCGCGAGTTTAAAGATACAGCCGTGATCGATGCCGCCGTGGAGGTTTTTTGGGACAACGGCTACGAAGCTTGCTCGACCGAGGCATTGTGCAGTAAGACCGGTCTTGGCCGGGGGAGCTTGTACAACGCGTTCGGAAGCAAACACGAGCTGTATGAGCAAGCCCTCCAAAGGTACCATGAGCTTGGAATCCGGGAACAGATGGACATCCTGGAGAAGGAGGGGCCGATTCGGGACCGTTTGCGAGCGCTGCTCGAGTGGGAAATCCATGAGGATTCCAAATCGAAAAACAGGGGGTGCCTATTGATTAACGCGGCATCCGAGCGCAGCAAAACCGATCCCGCCGTGGAGCGCATCTTCAAGCAGCATGTCGACCTGCTGGAGCATGCGATCGAAAAAACGATCAAAACAGGGCAGGAGACGGGCGAAATCCCGCGAAACCGCGAAGCTTCCGAGCTTGCGGACATGTTTTTGAGCAGTTACTACGGGCTCCGCGTCATTTATCCGGCGACGCTGAACCGGGGGTTGGCGGAACGGATCATCCAAGGAACGTTATCATCCATTTTTTAGAAGCGGTATTTGCGCTTTCCGGACTGGAGAGCGCAAATGCTGCCCGCGGCTGCCGGCGAGTGCGATGGGTCAGGTAAGAGGTTTATATGCTGCTGAACTATTTTTTTGATTAATTTTGTACTGGGTTGTACAAAAATATCTAATGAGTTTGACGATCCATCCCTTATGAACGAAGGGGCGCTTTTTTAGTGTTAATTTTGTACTGATCTATACAAAATATTGAATCCGGGAGTGATTATATGCCGTTGGCGATTTATGTGTTGGGACTTATGATTTTTTCCATGACGACATCGGAATTTATGGTTGCGGGCATCATGCCCTCGCTTGCGGCGGAATTCGGGGTATCGATCGCGGCGATCGGTTATTTGGTTTCCGGTTACGCCGCAGGCATGATCGTCGGCGGGCCGCTGCTGACGATCGGGCTGCTCAGGCTGCCCCGAAAAACCGCCTTTTTGACGCTGTCCTTTGTATTTCTGGCCGGTCAAATCTTGGGCGCGCTTGCTCCGAACTATGAGCTGATGATGGCGGCGAGGATAATAACGGGCATTGCCTCTTCGGCCTGCTTCGGGGTTGCCATCGAAATCGCCTTGACCCTTGTCCGGCCGGAAGCCAGCGGGCGCGCAGCTTCGATCGTTCTTGGCGGCTTGATGGTTGCCACGGCGATCGGCCTGCCTGTCGCGATGTTGTTCGATCAGTATTTCGGCTGGCGCTCCAGCTTCTGGGCGGTCGCGATTCTCGTGCTGCTTTCCGGAATCATGGCGCTGCGGCTCATCCCTTCATCGCCTTCGGTCGGATCGGTAAGCATCCGCGGCGAATTGGCGGCTTTTAAAAACCGTCATCTGTGGGCGGCCTTCGCGACAAGCATGCTGATCATCGGCGCGACCTTTGCCGCATTCAGTTATTTTTCGCCGATTTTAACCGATGTGGCCGGTTTTGACGCGAAGATCGTCCCGCTTCTTCTCGGTATCTACGGCGCGGCGACGGTTGTCGGCAACCTGATCACCGGAAGGCTCGCGGACCGCTTCATGATGCCGATTCTGACGATCGGGCTTACGGTGCTCGCCTCGGCGCTGATCCTGTTCGGTCTGTTTGCGGGCAATCCGGTCATTGCGATCGCTGCCGTAATCGTCATCGGCCTCGCCGGCGTGCCCATGAATCCCGCCATGGTGACGCGGGTCTCGCGGACGTCGAACAGCGGATCCTTGGTCAGCACGGTTCACGTTTCCGTCGTCAACTTCGGCATCGTGGTCGGATCGACGATCGGCGGACTTGCCATCGACCACGGACTTGGTCTTTCATCCCCGCTGTGGGTAGGGGCGATTTTGGGGATTCTCGGCCTTTTGTCCTTGCTGCCGTATCTCGTGAAGGAGCGCGAACCGAAAGCCGGGATTCAAAAGAGCGGGCAAACCTGCGCATAACGCATCCATGGAATAAAAATCGGCAGGCCCGGCTTTCATGCCGTGGCCTTGTTTTTTTAATCGGCAGCATGCCTGATCCGATCGACCAGTTCGCGAAGCGGGTTAGAGATCCACTTTTTGAGATGCATGGCGAGCAGCAAGGTTAACCGGAGACCGGGATGGGCAAAGGGAAGGCTGACCAGTTCCCCTCTGCCGATTTCGGCGGCGGCGGCCATCCGCGGCAGCAGCGATATGCCCGAACCGCTCATCACGCATCGTTTGATGGCTTCGGGATTGCCGAGTTCAAGGCCGATAACATAAGGCGTCCCGCTTTGCTTTAATGCTTTTTCGAGCATGATCCGGTAGTTGCAGCTTTCTTCGGGCATGATCCATTCGGCGCCGGCCAAATGCTCCAAAGCGATTTTCTTCTTCCGGCAGAGGGGGTGTCCCGGGCTCGCCAGCAGGACCAGCGGTTCGTCGCGGATCGTTTGCCATGCCAATGTCGGATCGGAAGGTTCGTCGTCCAGGATCAGGCCGAGATCCAGTTCGCCATCTTTGACTTGCTTGAGGATATGCGCCTCACGGCCGGTCTGCAGCCGGACGGACAGCCCCTCGTAACGCTCCCGGAGCTCCTGCAGGTAAGGGGGGAGGAAATAGGCGGCCAGCGAATCGATGGTGCCGATGGAGAGGGTGCCCCCGCTTTGGTTGCCCAGCCTTTCTTTGGACTGTTGGTAGAGATCCAGCATCTGGACCGCGAACCGCAGCAGCTCTTCCCCCGCGGAAGTGAGGCGCAACCCTTTGCCGAAGCGCTCGAAAAGCTGGACGTCATAGGCTTTTTCCAGTTTTTGAATTTGCGTCGTGACGCTGGACTGCGCGTATCCAAGCTCCTCGGCCGCCCGGGTAAAGCTTTGGCGAAGGGCGACCTCGCGAAACGTATGAAGATATGTTAAATCCATCCCTGTTCAACTCCATCAATAATATTGATCATGCTCATCGATTATTATAGATAACGCCGATGGCAATTCCTATGGTAAATTGGAGGCACAAACCGATAGGAGGTCATCCCGATGTTGAAAAGAGAAGATTTGCAAGGCGTCTTTGTGCCTGTCGTTACGCCGTTTACGCAAGATGGGGAGCTGGATTTGGTTTCGTATCAAAACTATGCGGGGCAGTTGGTTGAGCATGGGATTGCCGGACTGGTCGTGAACGGTACGACGGGGGAAGCGCCGACGGTACGCTGGGAAGAGGTGCGGGAGCTGGCGGAAGCGACGCGGACGATTGTGAAAAATAAAAAAAGGGCCTTGCCCGTCGTGATCGGAACCGGAACCAACGATACGGCTTCGACCGTCGAACGAACCGAAAGCGCCGCGAACATGGGGGCGGACGCGGTCCTTGTTGTCGTCCCGTATTACAGCAAACCTTCGCAGGAAGGGATCTTGGAGCATTTTCGGAGCGTCGTTCAGGTCGGAATACCGGTGATCGCCTACGAAATTCCTTCCCGCACGGGAGTCCGCTTAAGCATGGATACGGCAAGAGCCATCATGGAATTGGACGGAGTCATCGGCATCAAGGACAGTTCCGACAGCCTGGAGCTGATCGGAGAGCTGACGAGGCATAACGCCGGGCCGGTCCTTTGCGGGGATGATCCGCATTATTTCGCCAAGCTGGCGCTTGGGGCAAGCGGAGGAATATTGGCTTCCGCGAACGTAAACACGCAGCGTTTTATCGATATATTTAACCATGTTCAAAAAGGAGATTCCTCTGCGGCCAAACAAATCTTTGAAGACATGCTTCCCTTGATCCAAGGCCTTTTCCGGGAACCGAACCCCGCTCCGCTCAAATGGATGCTGGCAAGCTTGGGCCGAATCGCCTCGGATCGCCTGCGGCTGCCGCTGATGCCGATTTCCGAGCAGCTGAAAAACGAACTTAAGCCGTGGCTTCATTACCAATAACCCGAACATTCCCTTATAATAATAGATAAAGACCGCAGGACCTAATAAAAGCCGGCGGGCGATTCGAACGAAGGGGATTTGTGAATTGGCGGCGCGAAGAGAACGGATAGTGGAACGGTTGAACAAACAAATACAGGCGAAAGAGCATCTCATCGGCGTGGCGGCGGGTGCCGGCATCTCGGCCAAATACGCCGTCAAAGGCGGAGCGGATCTCATTTTGGCGCTGAATTCCGGAAGATTCAGACAGATGGGACTCGGCTCCGTCGCCGGTTTTTTGCCATTCGCAAACAGCAATGACATGGTCATGGAATTCGGGTCGAGGGAAATTTTGTCCGTGGTGGGGGAAACGCCGGTCATTTTCGGCCTGTGCGCGACGGATCCGACGATGGAACCGGAAGCTTTTTTAAAACGGATTCGGGAAAGCGGCTTTGCGGGCGTCATCAACTACCCGACCGTGGGGCTGATCGACGGGAAGTTCCGCGAAGCGCTGGAAGAAGAGGGCATGACGTATCTGCAGGAGGTGGAAGCCGTCAGGCTGGCGCATGAGCTGGGGCTTTTCACGATGGCTTTCGTTTTTAACGAGGAACAAGCCTCGTGGATGCTGAACGCGGGCGCCGATTGCATCTGCGCTCATTTGGGCGTTACCGGAGGCGGATGGATGGGCACGAAAAAAGTGTTGTCCCTGGAAAAAGGGGCGAAGCTCGCCCGGCAAATTTTCGATGTTTGCGACGCTTCGGGCAAGCGGCCGATCAAGCTCGTCTACGGCGGTCCCGTGCATGCTCCCATTGATGTGCAATATATGTACGACAATACGTCGGCGATGGGGTATGTCGGCGGGTCCAGCTTCGAGCGGATTCCGACGGAAGAAGCGATCGTGGAAACGACGCACCGTTTTAAGCTGACCGGGCATCTGGAGCAGGACAAGCAGCTGATGGACCGGCTGTCGCATGCGAACGAACCGTACGATTATGTCGCTTTTGTCAAAGAATTCGTGGCGGAGCATTACATGAACAATATTTCGCTCACCGAGCTGGCGGAACGGATTCACGTATCGCGCACCCATCTGAGCGCTTTGTTCAACAAAGAGGTCGGCTGCAGTTTTCCCGAATACATCGCGAAATACCGCATTCATAAGGCGCAGGAAGTGATCAAGCACACCAGGCTGCCGCTTTCGCGAATCGCCGAAACGGTCGGTTATCCGGACTACGTCCATTTCAGCAAAACGTTCAAAAAATATACGGGCATGACCCCGCAAGCCTACCGCCGACAAACATAAGACAAATATACATAAAGATCGTACATGGATACGATCCTTTTTTGATGAAAGCGCTGTATCCTTAACTTGTAACGGGATGAACGGCAGCCCGATCCGGGAGGCCGCACGAAGCTCAAGTGAAGGAGGTTGTTTTCATGAAAACGATTGCGATTGCCGGAACGTTCGATTCCAAAGGCGAAGAGTTTTTGTACGTGAAATCGGTCATTGAAAAGCTTGGCTTAAAAACGTTTACGATCCACTGCGGCGTATTCGAGCCCATGTTTACGCCCGACGTGTCGAACGACGAAGTGGCGCAGGCGGCAGGAGCGGACATCCGGGAAATTGCCGCAAGGAAGGACCGGTCCGCAGGAACGGAAGCGCTCGCCAGGGGAATGGAACGGATCGTTCCGAAACTGTACGCGGAAGGGAAATTCGACGGCATCCTGTCATTCGGCGGCACCGGCGGCACGTCCATCGTTACCGCAGGCATGCGAGGTTTGCCGATCGGCGTTCCGAAGCTGATGGTTTCGACCGTCGCCTCCGGCCATACCGAGCCGTACGTGGGAACCAGCGACATCGTTATGTTCCCGTCGATCGTGGACGTATCCGGACTGAACTCTTTTTCGACCCAAATCTTTGCAAACGCGGCGCATGCCATCGCAGGCATGGTGCAGTTCGAATCGGCTCCGCCGCGGGATAAGAAGCAGCTGGTCGCCGCGACGATGTTCGGGGTGACGACACCGTGCGTTAACTATGCCAGAGAATATTTGGAGCAGCAGGACTTCGAGGTGCTTGTATTCCACGCGACAGGCACCGGCGGTAAAACGATGGAAAGCCTGATCGAAGGCGGCTTCGTCGACGGCGTCCTGGATCTGACCACGACCGAATGGTGCGACGAGCTTGTCGGCGGGGTGCTTGCCGCCGGACCGCATCGCCTTGAGGCGGCAGGCCGCTGCAAGGTGCCTCAGGTCGTATCGACGGGCGCGCTCGACATGGTCAATTTCGGGCCTTACGATACCGTGCCGGCTGCGTTCAAAAACCGCAATTTGTACAAACATAATCCGTCGGTCACGTTAATGCGGACGACCGTAGAGGAAAACCGGAAGCTTGGCGAAGTGATCGCGGATAAACTAAACCGGGCGCAGGGGCCGACGGCGCTCATGCTTCCGCTGAAGGGCGTGTCCATGCTTGACGTGGAAGGCCAGCCGTTCCACGGAACGCAAGAAGACGAAATGCTGTTCAACACGTTAAGACAACGGATTGACCGCCAAACGGTGGAACTGATCGAGCTCGACTCCGACATCAACGACAAAGCTTTTGCCGTGGCGGCGGCGAAAAAATTGATCGAACTGATGAAAAAAAGCTAACCGGAGAACGATCTCAAACCAACGCGATATGGAGGAGGAAACATACGATGAAAACCAGAACTGAAATTTTGAAAAAATTAAAAGCGGAGGTTGCTGCAGGCAACGTGCTGCTGGGCGCAGGAGCGGGAACGGGCATTTCGGCCAAAAGCGCCGAAGCCGGCGGCGTGGATCTCATTATCATTTATAACTCCGGCCGGTACCGGATGGCGGGACGGGGGTCGCTTGCCGGACTGATGGCTTACGGGGATGCGAACCAAATCGTCGTGGACATGGGGAACGAGGTGCTGCCGGTCGTCAAAGAAACGCCGGTGCTTGCAGGCGTCTGCGGGACCGATCCGTTCCGGATCATGGATATTTTCTTGAAACAGCTGAAGGAGCAAGGTTTTGCAGGCGTGCAAAACTTCCCGACGGTAGGCCTGATCGACGGCGTGTTCCGGGCGAATCTTGAGGAAACCGGCATGGGGTATGACCTGGAGGTCGACATGATCCGCAAAGCGCATGAACTGGATCTGCTGACCACGCCATATGTATTTGACGAGGAGCAAGCGAAAAAAATGGCCGAAGCCGGGGCGGATATTTTGGTTGCGCATATGGGATTGACGACCAAAGGAACCATCGGCGCGAAAACGGCGCTTACTTTGGACGATTGCGTAGAAAAAATCCAGGCGATTTGCGACGCGGGCAAGGCGGTCAATCCGGACATCATGGTTCTGTGCCATGGCGGCCCGATTGCCGAACCGGAAGACGCGGAATACGTGCTGTCCAGAACGAAAGGCGTCGAAGGATTTTTCGGAGCTTCCAGCATCGAACGTTTTGCGACAGAGGTGGGCATCAAGCAGCAAACCGAAGCGTTTAAGAACATTTTGAAATAGAACGCTCGGACTGAATCCCTCACAGAAAAATACATCAGATTTAGCCTTGCCGTTACCATGCTAAAAGGAATCGATCCTTGAGGCATGGAATGGCCGAGGCTTTTTTTATTTCACACTGCGTCAAAAAGAAATGCCCACAAAGATCTTGCGAGCATGATTTTGGTTTGTCGCCGCATTGCAGACGGACAGGATTATGGGAGCGTAACGTCGAATAAGATCAATACAATGACCATGATGCAACAACTAAAATGTAGGAGGCGAATGGATCGTGAAAAAGGTAGAGGAGTATATTCAGGAATGGCTCCGGCATCGATTGGTGCTGCAGGACTTGGTTGCATTGATTCCCGATGAACACATCGGATTTAAACCTTGGGAGAATGCAATGCCCATGGGAACTTTAATAACCCATATCGTCACATCAACGGATATGTTCGTAAAAACGGTAAAAAACGGCATGTTTACACCTCCGGCAAAAATAAATCCATGCGAAACGATGGAGGAAATCGGAAATGTCGTCCGGCAATTGACGGAGGAGACACGTGAAAATTTGAATTCGATCAACGATGAACAGTTGGAAAAAGAAATTGAGTTTAACGGCTTTATAGGTACGGGCAGATTATGGTTGGCTTCAGCAAAGGACCACGAAATCCACCATAAAGGCCAATTGTTTACGTATGCAAGAATGGTTGGAGTTGAAAATCTGCCATTTATGATGAAACAACCTCCAAAAAAACAATAAATGATTTTAAAAGAGAGGCTGCAGCCGGAAATCCGGCTGCAGCCCTGTTTTTTGATCGAAGTCTCTTGTTTTATGAAAAACCGCTTCACCTTCCTATTTGACGGCCACTTTTAGAATGTCGCTTTTGGTAACCCCGCTGCCGTTCTCCAGCTCAACCTGGTATTCGTACACGCCCGGGGTTCGGCCTTCCACCTTGGTGGCGGCCGTTTGCGCCCGCGGCGTTGCGGCAGTCAGCGTCCGCGTGTCGATGAGAACGCCGTTTTCGTATAGCCGATAAACGTTTCCGTTGGTGCCCCACCACAGATTCATCGTGACCTGGTAGTTCCCGTCGCCATCCCAGTTGTCATCCGACAGGACCGGTTTGCCGGGAGCGGCGTGCCTGACGGTAACCGTATGCGGTTCGCAAGCGGTCGTTCCGAAGGCGTTCGTGAGCTCGCAGGTATACTGATAGATGCCGTCCGCCCGCCCCGAAATCGGCGTTGCCGCCGTCTGGGCGGCAGGGGAGTCGTCCGTCGGCTTCTGCGTGTCGATCAGCTTTCCGTTTTCGTACAGCTTATATTCCGTACCGTTATTTCCCCACCACATGTTCATGGTGATCGTGTAGTCGCCGTCCAACAGGCCGGTATCCTGTCCGTTGTTGTCGGAGAGCACGGGCTTTCCGGGCACCCCTTCGGCTTTCACGGGCTCTTCCGGTCCGCCGACGTAGCGGATCTGCGGCGCGGCCGGTTCTTTCATGCCCTCCCCAAGGTAAAAGCTTGGATGGGGCGGCTGGTTGTAGCCGACATTTTGCCAGGCGACGCCCAGCCGGTACACGGGATCGTGCATCAGCGTGCGCAGACGGCGTTCCGTCGGATCGACCGTCGTGTAAATCCGCAGCTCGGTGCTGTCCGCGGAGCGCCAAACGGCTTCTTCCCGCCAATCGCCGAACAAGTCGGCCTGGATCATCGGATTGCCTTTCGTGAAATTGTTGGAAAGCGTGCCCTCCGCCGTTAGGAGGTTGACTGTTTTTTTGTTTTCGTAATCCCATTTGTCGATCGTTCCCGGACCGGCGCCAAGCTCGCTTTTCCAATCGTGGTTCAGCAGTTCGCGCAGCAGATCGCCGTCCCACCAGATTGCGAAATTCGTGGAAGAAGGAATCGTTTTGCTGATAAGTTCTCCTTTGGCGCTGTAAAGTCCCGTAATCGGGATGTGCTGCTCGTTCGTAATCGTCGATGCCCATGCTTCTTCGCCGGGATAATTCGGATCGATATCCGCCGTTAACCCCCGACCTGTGTCCATGCCGGTAAACACACCCCATAAAATTTCACCGGTCGAAGCATCATGCATTTCCATCCCGTACGTCGCGTCCTTATGTTCATGCACGCCGAACACTTCTAGACCCGGACGCTCCGGATCCAGATCGCCGAAGTGCATCGCGTCGCCATGTCCAAGCCGGGTGCTGTATAGCGGCTTTCCGTTATCGTCAATGGTCAAGGCCCCGAACAGCACTTCGTCTTTGCCGTCTCCGTCCACGTCCCCGATGGACAAATTATGGTTGCCTTGACCGACGTAGCTTTCGTAACCTTTGTCGTTCGTGTCGAATCGCCACTGCTGCGCCAGCTTGCCGTCCTGGAAGCTGTAAGCGGCCAAAACGGTGCGCGTATAATAGCCGCGGCTGAAAATGACGCTGGGGTGTTCGCCGTCCAAATAGGCGACGGCAGCCAAAAATCGGTCAACCCGGTTGCCGTACGTGTCGCCCCAAGACCCAACGTCCCCGCGCGGAGGATCGTACGGAACCGTAGAGAGCTCTTTGCCCGTCGGGCCGTCGAACACCGTGAGGAATTCGTCGCCGAGCAGCACGTACCCCGAGCTGTTCCGGTGGTCCGCTTTCGGGTCGCCGATCACGTTGCCTTGGCCGTCCACCGTGCCGTCGGCGGTTTTCAGCACCACTTCGGCTTTGCCGTCGCCGTCCAGATCGTAAACGAGGAACGGGGAATAATGCGCTCCCGCCCGAATGTTCGGGCCGAGGTTGATTCTCCAAAGCCGCGTGCCGTCAAGCTTGTAGGCGTCCATGTAAACGATGCCCGTATAACCGCTTTGCGAATTGTCCTTTGCATTGGACGGGGACCAAAGCATCACGATTTCGTATGCGCCGTCGCCGTCCAAATCGCCGACGCTTGCGTCGCCGGCCACATACGTATAAGGCTGGCCGTCTTTCGTATAGGCATCCGCCGGCTTTTGCAGCGGAACCGAAAGATATTGCCGCTGCCATACGCCAAACCCGGGGCCGGCCGCTTTTTCCTTGCCCTGCACCACCGTCGTCAGCTTATAGACAGAGTCCGGCTTGCCGCGGGTATCCATCATATTCGTGCTGTCCTTGATCGGCTGTTTGTTCAGCTTCACGCCGTCCCGATAGACGTTGAAGGCGATGTCGTCCGGATCGAGGCCAAGCATCCGCCAGCCGATATAGTTCCCTTGTTCCGTGCGCACTGCGACAGGGGCGCGGTCCAAATATTCCATGTCCCGGTACAACGTCGTCACGG
This sequence comes from Paenibacillus sp. USDA918EY, assembly GCF_009870825.1. Taxonomy (GTDB): domain Bacteria; phylum Bacillota; class Bacilli; order Paenibacillales; family Paenibacillaceae; genus Paenibacillus_AQ; species Paenibacillus_AQ albilobatus. The sequence goes on from NZ_WTWY01000001.1 coordinate 706,746, forward strand.
CCTCGGTTTTTAGCGGTTCGGACATCGGGGAGATGCCGCCCGCGTTGACCGACGCCACCTTATAATAATAAGGAATGGTGGTCAACACGGTTGCGTCCGTATAGGAATTCGTTTTGGTCTGGCCGACAAACGCGTATTCGCCGTCGGCTTTGTCGGCACGGTATACGTTGTACAACCGGGCTCCGTCGACTTGGTTCCAAGTGAGCGCGATATCGTTTTTATGAATCGCCTCGACCTTCAAACCGTCCGGCGCAGCGGCGACCGGAACGTTCGGGTCGATCATCGCGATTCGAAGTCCGTCGGACGGAACCGATTCGACGCCTCCGCCGTCAACGGATGTGACCGTATATTCGTAAACCTGCCCGACATCGGCCGTCGCGTCGGCAAAGGCCGTTTCGGTCGTTTCCCCGATCAAGACGGGGGAAGCGGAACCTTCCGTTTTCCGGTACACACGGTATTTCGCCGCGTCTTCCGATGCTTGCCAGGACAGCTTCGCCACCACGGGATCGCCCGCAAGATCCAGTTCATCGACCTTCAGCGACGTGGGCGCGAGCAGGATCGGGGTAATCTCCAGGCCGTTCAAATGCGCGGTTTGGCCGCTGAATACGAGGTTCATCTGGCCGTCCGTCACCGCGATCTGGTTGAATACTTTTTCAGCGATGTTTTCTTTGCCGGAAGAGACGGTACCGTAGTCTTTGCCTTCGATGTTCACATTGGTTTTCGTCGAGCCGATCCAGTCGCCGGTGTAGGTTTTGACGGCGTAGGACCCGTTCGGGAGATCGACTTTGAATTCGTAGCTTCCGCCGAAATAAATGACGAAATCCCGGCGGAGCGCATCCGTGACGTTACCTCGGTCGCGGTCGGCCATGCCGGCGCTTGAAGCCAGGCCATACCCGCGCTCTGGCGTATACAGTATATTGCGGTTGACTTCGGTATATCCTTCGGCGACCGGGGAACCGACGGGGCCGAAATCAAACCGGTACGCCGCCGACTTCGTCCCGATCCGCACCTCGTCCGAAGGCTGCGATTCCCCGCGGCCGTTGACGGCCGTCACGCGGACCGTGTATACCGCGCCTTCCGCCATGCCGCCGATCGTCATCGACGGAACCGTCGTCGTGCCGATCATCGCGTAGGACGATTCAGGCTCGGATTCGAGTTTGCGGTAAACCTTGTAAATTTCCGCCGTGTCGACCGGATTCCATTTCAGCGCCGCGCCGGCGTTGCTGATGCTGCCCGCCGTAAGCCCTTGCGGCTTGGCGGGCACGGTTTCGGGCTCGCCGGTCTCCTTGACGTACCCGGAGAGAGGCAGCCCCAATCCTTTTATGCCGCCCGCCACGAGCCGCGCGATCTGAATGGCGCCGTATTTTTGAAAATGGGTATTGTCCTCCACGCCGTTCGGGAACGCCTGATACACGCCGGGATCGGCAAACAGGAAGACCGATTTGGCGGCTTCGGGGCCGATGGAGTCATAATAGGCTCTGCTTAACGAGCTCAAGTCGACCAGTTTGACGTCCAGTTCCGCAGCGACTTCCTTCATGGCCTGTACGTATTCCGGAAAACTGACGTTAAATTTGCCCGTATCCGCATTAAAATCCCTGCGGCCGACCGGCGTGATCAGCATCGGCGTGGCGCCGCGTTCCCTCGCGCCAAGCACGTAGGTTTTCAAATAGGTTTTGTAATCCTCCGGCGAGGCGTAACGGTCCGGCCTGCTGATCGTCGCATCGTTATGCCCGAATTGGATGAGCAAATAATCTCCTGGCGCAATGCTCCGCAAAATTTCGTCCAACCGACCTTCGGTGATAAACGTTTTGGAGCTGCGGCCTCCGATGGCCCGGTTGTCGAAACGCACGTCCTCCGTAAAATAGCGGTCGATCATTTGACCCCATCCCGCTTGGGGCTCCCAATAGGGATCATAGGTCTGCACGGTGGAATCGCTTGCGATGTACGCCGTAGGCAGCGCCCCCGGCAGACGCTCAGGCAACTTGCGGATGACGAGGGCGTTGAGTTTCGGAGCCGTTCCCGAAAACTCCAAATTCAGCCGGCCGTCCACAAGCGCGATATCGAAATCCATTTCCAAATATTGGCCGGCAGGCTTCGTGGTCTGCTGCACTTTTTGCATGAGTTCGGCCTTGATTGCAATATCCGTCGATTCAACCTCGTCCCCGGCGATCAGCGACACCGTGTAATCTCCGTTCGGCAGGTCGACCATAAACGAGGTATCCTGCGGCATGACAAAGTCCGTCCGGACCGGATCCGGGATGCCCCTGTCGGCCTCGGAGACGTTGGACGGATCGGCAAAACCGTACTTCAGCTCCGGCGAGTACGCGGTCGACGCCGGCACCGCCGTATATCCTTCAGCTACCGCGCCGGGACCGAAGTCAAAACGCCACTCCCCGTCGCCGGAAAGCGGGGAAGGGGTGCCGTAAACGGAGCCGGTGACGGTTGCGCCCGGGCCGTCCAACAGCTCGGATTCCTCCGCCTGAGCCCGAACAATGCCCGATGGAAGAAGGGGGGCAAGGAGCAAGGCTGCGCTGACCAGCGTGAGGAAAGGACGTTTAAAATGTTTAAAAGTTCGCATATAACGGTCAAACCCTCTTTCTAATGGAATCTGTTCAGGTGCGTTCAATCGACAGAAAGCGCTTGCAAAGCGGTGCGTATCGATGATGCCTCAACAAGGAAACCGATCCGGATATTTTTCTAAAAGTTAACCCCCCCTTATGCAAAAATTGGCAAAAAACGAATGCTCAATCAAATGATAGGATGTTCGGAGCGTCATGCCCATGCAAAAATCCGTCCTCTTTCATTAAAAATCAGACATTTCAATGTTTAACATTTTTGCGGCATCGTTCCGTGAGAAAGGCGCAAAAAAGACCGCATTTCAGCCAGCGTGCCGACGTTTGCGGTCTTTTCGTCCCGGGCGAACCCGGAGGAATTCCTTGGTGAACATCCGGGAAGGGAGCCTATTTCGCCGTAACCTGCTTTCGCTCAAAGCAAGTCACCTCGAACAGGATCCCGCCCAAGGCGGTAAAATATAGCGAGTATCCGCCTCGAACATTGCGCGGCCGGGTTCCGTCATGCATGCGGGCGTCGGTCAGCCGGTCGCAAAACCGGTCGACTTCTTCCGGCGTATCCACGATAAACCCTACGTGATAACCTTCCGGGTAGACAGGAGCTTCGCCCCCGAATGCCTTCGGATTGCTTAAGACGAGCGTGAAGCCGCAGCGGTCGTTCATGACCAGCATGGCGTCTCCTTTTTGCTGCTCCAATTCGAAATCAAACAGGTTTTGAAATAGCTCTTTGGCTTCGGCCAGGTCGCCGACGCATAGATTCAAATGGTTCAAACGCATGTTATTCTACCTCCCACGCGGCTTCGATTTGTACGCCGTTCTGATCGACGAAAATAAAATTGCGGATGGCGCCTTGCCCGTAAATGTCCGTCATAACGATGCCTAGCTGCTGCAATGTTTGGCGCAGTGTCATGGCCTCTTGCTCGGAAGCCAACGCAAACGCGATATGCTGCAGCGCTCCCGGCACGAATCGGTACAAGTCCGCAGAACCCGGATCGTCCATCAGCCGGCGGATCGCATCGGCGCTTGAGGTTATTTCGGCATCGGGGTATTCAAAAAAATGGAGCCCCCATGCATCGGTGTCGCCCGGCTTGATAAAGCAATGCCTGCCGCGCTGTTTCATCGCCGGGTAAATGTTGCCGGCTTTCATGCCGAGAACATCCTCATAAAAGCGAATCGTTGCATCCAAATCCGGGGTTACCAAGGCGATATGATGGAAGCCGAGCCAATGAAAGCGCGGTTGTTTCCCATGTGGATCCAATACATCCATTTCAAATGCTCTCCTTTCAACAAACTAATTAGAATTCTAACTACTTGGGCGAAAAAAGCGGATTTTACCGCTTCTCGAATATTCCGACCATTTTGACCAATAGCTTCTTCAACGAGTCGAACTCCTCGGGCGTTAGGCCAGCCTTGACCTTGTTTTCGACGTCCGCGGCAAACCGCTCCGTTTCATCGGCCGTCCGCACGCCTTCGTCGGTCAGGTAGATCAGCTTGAACCGGCCGTCTTCAGGGTGATCCTTGCGCACGATGAGCCCTTTTTTCTCCAGGCCGTTCATCAGGCTCGTCACGCTGGGACGTTCGATCATCAGGATCGGCTCGATTTGGGAGGAAGTGATGCCCGGGAATTGCCGGATGATGCGCAGCGCGCTCCACTGCGTATGCGTCAGCCCCAAGGGCTTCAACATTTCCTCGACATCCTTGCGAAGCGTAATGTACCCCATCTTCATCAACCGCCCGATGGGACCGTCCTGCCATTTCCACTCGGAGTTTCGCTCCGTCACGTTCATGCACCCCAAACTAGTTAGAATTCTAACTAGATCATAGCGATGCAGATCCTCATTTGTCAATAGGCAAATTCCAATGGCCGGCCGAAGACCCACAGACTTCATAAGCTTGGAGGAGAAAGGGGATACGGCTTTCCATCGGTATAAAAAGAAATCCAATGGGCAAATCTACCTTTGACGAAAATATGCAGGGCAAAAATTTGCTTTTAAGGAGACAGCAACCTATGACGAACGAACAAAAGCCATCGGAACACGGAATTTCGGTCACGGGTTCGGGCGACGCGCTGGACCGGCGGATGGGCACGGGGGAAGACGACATGACGTTGACCACAAGGCAGGGGCATCCGGTAACCAATAATCAAAGCATTCGGACGGTAGGGAACCGCGGACCGGCGACTCTTGAAAACTATCAATTCATCGAAAAAATCACCCATTTCGACCGGGAACGCGTGCCGGAGCGGGTGGTGCATGCCCGCGGCGCGGGCGCGCACGGCTATTTCGAATCCTACGGGAAGGTGGGCGACGAGCCGGTTTCGAAATATACCCGGGCCAAGCTGTTTCAGGGGGAAGGCAAAAGAACTCCCGTTTTTGTCCGTTTCTCAAGCGTTATACATGGCGGGCATTCCCCGGAAACGCTGCGCGACCCGAGAGGATTTGCCGTCAAATTCTATACGGAAGACGGCAACTGGGATTTGGTGGGCAACAACCTGAAAATCTTCTTTATCCGCGATGCCATCAAATTCCCCGATATGATCCATGCCTTCAAACCCGATCCGGTGACGAACATTCAGGACAACGAACGCTTTTTCGATTTTTGCTCCAACTCGCCGGAAACGCTGCACATGGTGACGTTCGTGCAATCCCCATGGGGAATTCCGGCCAACTACCGGCAAATGCAGGGCTCCGGGGTGAATACCTACAAATGGGTGAACGACAAAGGGGAAGCGGTGCTCGTCAAATACCATTGGGAGCCGAAACAGGGCATCAAAAATTTGACCCAGAAGGAAGCCGAGGCGATTCAGGCGAAAAATTTCAACCATGCGACGCAGGATTTGTACGAGGCGATCGAACGCGGCGACTATCCGGAATGGGAGCTGTTCGTGCAGATTTTGAGCGACGACGAACACCCGGAACTGGATTTTGACCCGCTGGACGATACGAAGCTGTGGCCGAAAGAGCAAATTCCGTGGCTTCCGGTCGGGCGGATGGTGCTGAACAAAAATCCGGAGAACTATTTCGCGGAGGTCGAGCAAGCGGCGTTCGGAACCGGCGTTCTCGTGGACGGGCTGGATTTTTCCGATGACAAAATGCTGCAAGGCCGCACGTTGTCCTATTCCGACACCCAACGATACCGCGTCGGCGCGAACTATTTGCAGCTGCCGATCAACGCGCCGAAAAAGCGCGTGGCGACCAACCAGCGCGACGGGCAGATGACGTACCATGTGGACCTGGCTCCCGGCCAAAACCCGCACGTCAATTACGAGCCGTCTTCATTGAACGGGCTGCAGGAGGCATCCCGAACGAGCGCCGATTATACGCCTCACGTCGAAGGAAAGCTGGTGCGCGAGAGCATCGACCGGACGAATGATTACAAGCAGGCAGGAGAAACGTACCGGGCGTTCAGCGACTTCGAAAAAGACGAGCTGATCAGCAACCTGGTGAACGGTTTGGCTTCCTGCAAACCGGTCATTCAGAACAAGATGATCGAGCATTTGACGAAATGCGACCCGGATTACGGACGCCGCGTTGCCGAAGGACTCAAGCAGCATGGGGCTAGCAAGGATCATGGCCCGCTTGGCGCGACCGGCACGCACGAGGCGGTGAAAGAAGCGGAGCGTAAAGGCCACGAGAGTGATTCCTATTAAGCGATTTGACGTGAACGAAAAATAGAACGACAGCAAAACTGAAGCTAACCGGCGCAAACGTTCCCCCGGAATCCCTGCGCCCGGTTAGCTTGTTTTTTTGAAGCGATCCAAATGCGGATTGCAAAAAAATTTTCCAAAACTCGTTGACATACCTTCGGTAGGTATGTAAAATTTGAGATACCTACCGAAGGTATGTTGTGGATCCCGTGTTTGTGGCCACGCCCCAAGCTTCGAGCGAAGACGATGGCGTCATTTTGTCCGTCGTATTGGACGGCGATGGCGGAAGCTCCTACCTGCTTGCGCTTGATGCGGTTACGTTTGAGGAGCTTGGCAGGGCCGTCGTCCCGCATCATATTCCGTATGGGTTTCACGGTTTGTACACGAATGAATTATTTAATGAAGAGGAAGGGGTATAACTATGAAAACTCGTCGAGCCATCATCGTTACTCTGGTTATGAATATCGTGCTGCCTTACTTGATTTACACCATGCTTATCCCGCATACTAGCAGCATTGTCGCTTTGTCCGTCGCTTCCGTCGTTCCGCTTTTCGATTCCGTTTACAGCCTGATCAAGTCGCGCAAAGTGGATGCATTCTCCAGCTTTATCTTTTTGGGCCTTATTCTTGGGGTCATTGCCGTTCTCATTGGCGGCGACGAACGTTTCATCCTGCTGCGCGAATCCTATGTGACCGGGATTATGGGGATCTTGTTTTTAGGTTCGCTCTGTTTTGCCCGGCCGCTCATTTATTATTTTGCCGACAGATTTACGGGGCATGATCCGAACATGGAGCAGAAGTGGAACCAATCTCCGGCATATCGGCGCAGGTTCCGTTTGATGACCGGAGTATGGGGGGTGTGCTTGCTGCTGGAGGCAGGCGTCAAAGTGGTGCTTGTTTACAGTTTGTCGGTGCCGGCTTTCCTTGCGATTTCGCCGTTTTTCACTTATGGCATCATCGCGCTGGCGATTTGGTGGAATATCGCCTATGTCAGAAAAATAAAAAAGCAGGCTGCGCGCAATACCGGCGTGACACAGTAATAGGGAGGTTAACCATATCATGTCCAAAGACAAACCAATGAATGAAAGCTTAAAACTGCTGCTAGACACTGCGGAAGAGATGATATTGGAAAAGGGGTGCCGGGCGACGACGCTGCAGGATATCGCGGACCGGGCCGGATTGACCAAAGGAGCGATCTATCACTACGTCAAAAGCAAAGATGAGCTTTTCGGCATGATTTTGGAGGCGGGATTGGAAAAAACGAACCAACGTTTTTATGAATCCGTCGAAAAATCCCCGGGCGGCGACGAAGGGCTTCAAGGCCCGATGAACGCGCTGTCTCAGCGGATCGGGAGGGTCGGGGCGGCCGACAACGCAACCACCCTGATCTTCATGTATTTGCTGAGCAACAAAGATAAACCCGCCGTGGCGGATATTTTGAAACGGCATTACGAAGCTTCCATCGAGTCTTCCACGAAATGGATCGAAGTCGGGCAGCAGCATGGAGGCATTCCTGCCACGATCGATGCGAGAAAGGCTTCACGCATGTTGGCGTTGTTCAAGAATGGACTGCAGATTCAGCGCATTATCGGCGCGGACGACCATATCGACGAAGCGGAAGTATACAAGTTTTTGATGAGCGCGCTCACGCATGATGATGCTAAAAACGGATGAAGCCCAGTGTTTCATTCGTTTTTTTGCTATATAAGAATTTTTCAAAAACGCGGCGCCGTTAGTCGTTAGGAGGTTATTTTTTTGATCTTTTTCCCTGTTTTCGCATAACCGTATCCCAACAAACCAAATAAAAGCACGTAAATGCAGGCGACAGGAAGGATGATTCCCCATACGCCGCTGTAATGGTTCAATACATTGACCATATTGGTCGAAAAAATGATGACATTCGTAAGCATCAATATTCCGATGACGCGCTGTATCTTTTTGTAATGCTCGGTCAAAGATTCGGTATCCGTATACAGCTTCGGGAGGTCGCCCGATTCCCATTCCGTGCGGAAATAATGCCACGCGCCTTTGTAAGAAGACACATATTCCCATCCGGCGTCTTGATACAAATCCTTATATTCCTCCAGGCGTTCTTTCGTAAGTCCCGGCTGATAATCCAAACGGTAGGTGTATCGTACCGAAGGATTGCGCGTGAAAAAGCTATTGAATGCGCCCGCTTTCTTAAAGTGGAGCCCTTGGGCGGACAATCCGTTTAACCATTCTTCTTCTTTCTCATAATTCCAGCTTGTCGTGAAGCGGAATCTTTTCTCCAAATGCTCACCCATGCATCGTCACTCCTTCGTTTCATTTACTGCCTGTTCGCCAGCCGCCAGAAGCTCCTTCAGCCGAACGATTTCCGCAGCGACAACGGTTTTTCCGTCTGGCGTAATTTGATACATTTTACGCCTTGGGTCCGAGCCTTCAGGCATCGGAAAATGATCGATCAGTCCTTTTTTCAGCAACGTATTCAGCGCTGTGTACAGCGTTCCCGCGCCGATTTTTACTCTGCCGCCGCTCATTTTTTCCGTATCCTGCATGATGCCGTAGCCGTGTGCGGGCTCTTTGTACAAGGCGATCAATATATAATAAAAAGCTTCGGTCAGCGGCAGCATCTGTTCAGGTGGTTTCAACGGTGTTCTCCTCCGAAATATAATGAGTATCGATATATCATATAACGATATATTAAGATCAGTTATATCGAATGTCAATATAAAAACCGCATATTTTCTTCATTAAACGTGAGGGCGTATAATGCGTTATCATCCATTTTTTATTTTAGCTACATGTCAAATAAAATTCGAACGTCGTTTCGAACGTGAACAAATGAAATGCCAACTATGATTATGTTTTTCGCTCTCTTTAGTGCAATAACTTATTTGGGATCGATAAGGCGCCCTAAAACCTATGAACTTCAGTATTGAATTTCAAATTGATTTAATATAATATAATCTAAAACATTTTAATTGTTTTCAAATTAAATGGGCTTGAAAGCGTTTAATTATTCGCGGGAATGAAAGAAAGGAGATGCGGCCGGTTACATAAAGGAAAATACGATGCAGGAAGACATGTTCCGCTACGCAAGGACAAGGGAGGAGAAACATAAATGAAAAGAAAAAGCGTATCCATGCTCGCCGCGTTGATGCTGTTTGCATCGGTTGCGGGGCAAGGGTTTGGACAGGATGCGGCCGGAGCTGCTTCAAGCCGCGGCAATGAGGGTAAAACGGAAAGTCAGGGAGGAACCAAACCGGTGTTTGCGAACGTATCCGTACATGACCCTTCGATCGTGAAGGACGGCGATACGTATTACGTATTCGGTTCGCATATCGAGGCGGCGAAGTCGAAGGATTTGCAGAACTGGACCCGGTTTACGAACGGATATACGACGCCGGGGAACACGCTGTACGGGGATTTGTCCAAAAATCTTGCGGAGTCCTTTGCTTGGGCGGGCGAGAACGATTCGGACAGCAAAGGCGGTTTTTCGGTATGGGCGCCCGAAGTGTTCTGGAACAATGACTACGTCAATGCCGACGGAACCAAAGGGGCGTACATGATTTATTATTGCACGTCCTCGACGTATATCCGGTCCGCGATCGGTTACGCGGTATCTCAAAACATCGAGGGCCCTTACAAGGACGTCGGCACGCTTGTATACTCCGGATTTACCCGCGACGATGCGAAGGATAAAGACAGCCAGGTCAACAAAAAATGGACGAATACGAACATCCGGAAACTGATCGAAGGCGGCACATTGTCCGGCGCCAACGACCGATGGTTTAACCCGGACGGCTCTTACGCCAACGGCACCTATCCGAACGCGATCGATCCGAACCTGTTCCGCGATAAGGACGGCAAGCTCTGGATGAGTTACGGCTCGTGGTCGGGCGGTATCTTTGTGCTCCAGGTCGATGATAAGACCGGCAAGGTCATCTATCCGGGCAAAGACGGCAAAACGGCGGACGGACGTCTGATCGACCGGTATTTCGGAACGAAAATCGCCGGCGGATTCGGCAAATCCGGCGAAGGACCGTACGTCATTTACGACAAGGAAACCGGATATTATTACCTGTATGTGACTTACGGATGGCTTGGCGCCGACGGCGGCTACAACATGCGCGTATTCCGCTCGAAAAATCCGGACGGGCCTTACCTGGATGCCGGCGGGCAAAACGCCGTGCTTCCGGCCGATACCGACAATGCGCCTTACGGCAACAAACTGATGGGCAATTACTTGTTCCAGCGGGATGTGGGTGATCCGGGAACCGGGATTGGCGTGGGTTACGTATCTTCCGGACATAATTCCGTCCTGATCGATGAGAGGACGGGCAAACGCTTTTTGGTATTCCATACCCGCTTCCCGAACATGGGCGAGGCGCATGAGCTGCGGGTGCACCAGATTTTCATGAACGGGGAAGGCTGGCCGGTTGTTGCTCCATACCGCTATACAGGGGAAACCTTGCAGAAGGTCGACCGCCAGGAGCTGATCGGGGAATACAAATTCATTAATTACGGCAAAGAGACGAGTCCGGCGATTCAAAAGGCGCGGTATATCCGGCTGGACAAAAATAATGCCATTTCCGGAGACGTGACCGGTACGTGGAAAAAGACGGCACATAACGAAGCCGAGCTTACCCTTGGCGGCAAAGTCTATTCCGGCGTGTTCGTCAGCGAATGGGATCCGGTGTCCGAACGCCGCGTCATGACCTTTACGGCGTCTTCGCATGAAGGCGAAGCCGTATGGGGAAGCAAGCTGGAAGAACAAACCGATAAGCAAATCGTACAGGCCGTTTATCAAGATCTGAACCTCGGGGATACGACCAAGGTCGTTTCCGATTTGGTTTTGCCGGCAGAAGGAACGCGTCATACGGCCATTGCCTGGGAAAGCTCGGATCCGACCGTCGTATCCGCCAAAGGAGAGATTCGCCGTCCGGAAGAAGGATCTGCGGTTACTGCGGTGCTTACGGCAACGATCACGAGAGGAAAGGAAAAGCAAACGAAGCGCTTTGACATCACCGTCCTTCCGCATGTCAAAGCGAAGCTTCAAGCCCGTTACGGGTTTGACGGAAGTTTGGCGGAGGAATCCGGACGATTCGAAGTCGGCACCGTTTCCGGGGACCGGATCGACAAGACCGGCGGCAGCATCACCTTTGCCGATGGCAAAAACGGCCAAGCGGCCCGCTTTGACGGCAAATCCGGGATCCGCCTTCCGAAAGGGCTTATCGCGAGCCATACGTATTCCGTATCCCTCTGGGTCAAACCGGAGGAGTTAACGACGTATACTCCGACCTTTTTCGGCGCCAAAGACAGCGAGCATTGGGTAAGCCTGGTGCCGCGCGGTCCGGTGAAGGACAATACGATGGTATGGTCGGGCAGCGCAAGCTGGTACGACGGTCCGGCGGGAATGACGGTTCCGGCCGGGGATTGGACTCATCTGGCATTCTCCGTGGACCGCGGCACGTTAACGGTTTATGTAAACGGGGTTCAGAAATTTAAAGGGGCAAACTTCCCTGACGTATTTAGCGGAGGGGATGCAGCGTTCAGCCTTGGGGTCAATTGGTGGGATGCCCCGTTCAAAGGGCTGATCGACGACCTTCGCATTTATGACGGGGCGCTGACGCCTGCACAGGCTGCCGAGCTGCCGAATTTGAAGTCGTAGCGAAAACGAACGAGCGATAAGAGATAAAAAAGTGCAGATCGTTTCAAACCGGGGCGCAAGCAGGGAAATAACCTGCTTCGCCCCGATTTCTTTTTGGCGGAGATTGGAGATATTGGGATTCCGTCTGAAACAAAAGGGGCGGCGAACGCGTATAACTTAAAAGCACCGAAAACATGGTGCTGGAAGGAGGTGATCGCGATGAGCACGATTCATATGCTGGTCGGCCTCCCGGGCAGCGGCAAAAGCCATTACGCCAAAGAATTATGCAAACGTCAGCGCGCCGCACTGGTCGCGACGGACGCCATCCGCGAAAGATTGTTCGGCAGCGAATCGATTCAAAAAAACGCGTACCTGGTTTTTGAAGAAGCTTATTTGGAGATCGGGAAGGCTCTGGAATCCGGCCGAAACGTCGTTTTTGACGCCACGAACGTCAGCCGGGACCGCAGGTTGAAGTTTTTGAAAACATTCAAGGACGCACCCGTGGAATGCCATGTCATGACGACGCCGTACGAGGTGGTTGCGGAGCGCAATCTTTCGAGAAAACGCCGGGTCGGTGAAAGGATTTTAACGAAATACGCCAAAAGCTTCGAATTCCCCGTCGCCGGTGAAGGTTTTCAGGAACTGCATTTGGTTCATTTCCCTTCGGGAACGGGTCTTGAGCGGGAGACGCTGGAGCAGCTGCTTGCGAGCGGGGCGGACCACGACACGCTTTTTGCGTATTTATCGGCATATCCGCACTTTCGGACGATGCTTGGCTTCGACCAGGAAAATCCGCATCATTCCAAGACGTTGTCGGAGCACACGTATGCCGTGCTGGAATACTTGAACGCCTGCTACGAAGGGGAGCATTTGCTCGCCATGCAGCTGGCCGCATTGTTCCATGACATAGGCAAGCCGTTCAGCAAAGTATGGAAAGCATCCCGCGGCTATTATTCGTATTACGGGCATGAGCATGTATCGGCAAGCGTCGCAGCCCATGTATTGCAGGAGCTCGGATATGACAAAGGGTTCGCCCTTCATGTCATCCATCTGGTCAGCTTCCATATGGATATTTTGCATGGCGGGGATGCAGGAGCATCAAAGATTTACCATCTGCTCGGCGAGGACGTGCTGGCGGAGCTTTATTTTTTCGCCGAAGCGGACACGTTTGCCAAATAAGAAATTGGCGGCTGTTTCGGAGCATACAAGCTCAATTATGGGCGAGTTGACGGGAGGTGAACGAAATGAAAATAAAATATCCGCGCACGATGCATCTGCCGTGGTCGAGAAGTTATACCGACGATGACAAAATTTTGCGGAACACCGATCATTTTGCGGGCCGCGAAGTGGCCATTACCGAAAAAATGGATGGGGAAAACACGACGATGTACCCCGACGACATCCATGCCAGATCCCTTGACGGCAAGGATCATCCGTCCCGGCATTTTGTCAAGACGCTGCATGGAGGAATCCGGTATTTGATACCGGAGGGCTACCGGTTATGCGGGGAAAACGTATACGCCAAGCATTCGATTGAATATGTATCATTGCCTTCGTATTTCATGCTGTTTTCGGTATGGAACGAACGCAACGTATGCCTTTCCTGGGACGAAACGGAAAGCTGGGCGGCGCGTCTTGGGCTGTCGACCGTTCCGGTATTGTACAGAGGGATATGGAGCGAAGAAGCGGCTAAAGCCTGTTACACGAAGCTGTCCCGCTGCGGCGGAGAGCAGGAAGGGTACGTCGTAAGGCTGGCGTCTGCATTCCGATACGAGGATTTTCAGCAAAGCGCGGCCAAATTCGTCCGCAAAAACCACGTGCAAACCGACGAGCATTGGTTAAGCAAGCCGGTCGAACCCAATCGGTTAGCTCCATCGCCGTAAAATCGCAGCTAGGTGAAGCAACGGGATAAGCGGTTCACAATTCAAGAAAAGAAAGGCGTGTTGATCATGTAATTCGTCCGACAGATTTTCCGAGTCGAAGAAAAACCCGGCAGTACTATACATACGATGGGAGCAATCCTTAAAATTCCGTGCCTAAAGACGTTTATTCGGTTATCGTCATCATGCACAGGGAAAATCGAATGTTAGGAGAAATCTACTAAACATTCTAGTTCAAAAGCATTGTTTAAAGCCGTTTCACGTCCGGAAAATTGATGCCGCAGCGCAAAGGTTATATACTGATACATAATCAGGCTATGGAACCCCCTTCCTTCTATTCATCTTCCAATGGGCAATAGGGATTCCGATTTCCTGATTTTTTAGTTTCATAGCTTCATAACCTTACGGGGTACCCAAACAAATGCGACATTTACCCAAGAGCACCAAGTATCGAAACGTTTCTTTCGATTGAAGCTGCAACATACATAGGAAATTCAAAGAATCGCAACTCTCTTGGAAAGGAGATGGCCTCATGTGTACGGGGGCGGCTTTTTATCACACGGGCCATATAGGTCCGCTGGAAGCCCTTGAGATCGGATGCGCTTTTTTCGAATCGACGGGCATTCGGATCACGAGTGCGGGTTATTATGAATATCTCGAGAACGGCGATCATGAAGGAGACCATGACATCATGGAAGTATCCTTGGAAAAGTTGAGAGCACTGCTTGCAAGCGGGAAAGCAACCGCCTTCTGGCTGCACAACCAACAGGGGACGGTCCCTTGGAACGCCGCATTTGAATACCAAACGGACGGATTCGGGAGTTTCCCGCATATGGCCGCGTATTGCAATATCGGGATCGATCGGATTTACGGGAGGCTGACGGGTTGGATGAGGCAAACCGCCGAGCGGGTCCGTTTTCCGTACGGCATTCTGTATACGGCCGAAAACATGACGGATGCCTTTTATTATGCGGCGGGATATAACTTCACAACGATGTTTGCAACCGAAAACGGCTCTGCTTTCAACCGTGAAACGCCGGGTTTGTATAATGGACAGGCGCGTTATGTCGACAAAATGCTGCGGATGGCATACCCGTGCAATCTGTTGAATATGGAGCACTTAAAGATCGAACTCGGCGGAATCGCGCTTGGGGACTGGATTCAGTCTGATCCGAAACATGGGATATTAAGCCGGGTCCGCGAAGATTTGTGGATGTGGGAAGTGGAAGCCGGGCAGCTCGAAGAAATCAACAGGATTTTGGGAGAAGCGGGCATTCTGGTGGCATGGAGACCGCCGCAGCCGAAGAAGCCCCGAAGAAAATTGCCCTGATCAGCATATCAAAGGAATGGATACCATCACAGATTCGGAGGAAATGTATGTCGCGCCGACGGTTCAGCCGCTTGCAGGGGAACAGCAGGGGATGCCTTGCGTTCGAGCCCTTTTTTCTTATTCCTTACAGCATGTTTGGTACATATGCAACGCTTTATATGCATAACCTTGGCGTTTCCGAGACGAACATCGGATGGATTACCACCATCGGTCTCGTCGTCCAAGTGTTTTCTTCTTTCATCAGCGGGTACCTAACCGACCGGATGGGACGAAAATCGGCGATTTTGTATTTCGATCTATTGAGCTGGACATTGGCGACGTTGTTATGGGCCGTATCGCAAAACGCATGGTTTTTTGTGGCGGCGGCGATTGTGAACGGTTTTCAGCGGGTGCCGCATGTCGCGTTTTATTGCTTGGTCGTGGAGGATACGAAACCTTCCGACCGAACCTACGTTTTTACGCTGCTGCAGATTATTAGCGTCATCGGCGGGCTGTTTGCGCCGCTTGGCGGTTTGCTTGTAGAGCGTTTTGGCCTCGTGTCCGGCGTCAGGATCATGTATGTGCTTGCGTTCCTCATGATGACCTTTCAGTTCGTCGGACGGCATCTGACGACGCGCGAGACGGAAATCGGCCGGCGAAAAATGCGGGAAACGCGGGAGCTTGGCCTCAAAGAAAGCCTGATCGATTACGGCGGGGCCGTCCGCGATATTTTTGCCAGCAAACCGCTTCTGATCATTTTTGGCATTTATATTCTGTTCAATTTCCAAGCGACGATGAAATCGACGTATCTCTCGCTGTATCTGGCCGATTATTTGCATGTCAACAGCGGGTTGATCTCCCTTTTTCCGGCGGTGTCATCCGTCATCATGCTGCTGACGTTGTGGCTTCTTATGCCCAAAATCCCGGAACATGCCACAAACCGGGCCATGATGGCGGGTTTTGCGTTATCCGTCTTATCTAACGTCATGCTGGTCATTCTGCCGACTTCCAACCTGGCATGGATTGGATTAAGCACCGTATTCGCAGCCGTCGGATTGATGATCAGCTCTCCTTATTTGGAAGCGGCCGTACAAAATGCGATCGACGACGAGAAACGGGCCAAAGTATTTTCCATGCTGTCGGTGCTGATCCTGCTGCTGACTTCGCCTGCAGGCATTATCGGAGGCTGGGCTTACGAACTGGATCCGCGCATTCCGATTTGGATCGTTTCGGCCGCGTTTGCCGTTTCCGTCCTGCTGATGCTGATGCATCGCCATGGGGAGCGGGTCCGCACAGACCGGGCGCTTAAACAATGAAGCGGATCGAAGAAAAAGCTGCAACGCTATAAAAAGAAAGAACGTGGGAGGATGTCACGAATGAGCGAAGAAACAAACGCACCCGGCTGGGATGCCATCGAACAGCAATTTACGAAAATTTACGGGGAGCAGGAACCCAAGCATTACGGAACGATTCTTCCCTATATGCTCGGAGGGCAGGACCCTCTGCAGGGAATCAGCGCCTATCAAAGCGAGACGCCCGTTCCGCATTGGCATGTGGTGACTTACGGCTTTTCGGAGCTGTATGAAAAGGAATCGGAAGACGCGGAAACCAGCGGATACGGGTTCGAATTAACGTTTCGCCTCGCCCGGAGCCCGGAAGAGGAGGAACCGCCGGCCTGGGCTTTGAACCTGCTGCAAAACATGGGCCGATACGTGTTTAATACAGGCAACGTGTTCAGGTCCGGGGATTATTTGGACGCAAACGGCCCGATCTGCCTCGGTTCCGACACGCAGCTCACGGCGCTCGCTTTTGTCCATGATCCGGAGCTTCCAGCCATTATCGAGACACCAAACGGAAACTTGGAATTTATTCAGATGGTCGGAATTACGAAGGATGAGCTCGAGTCCATGCAAACCTGGAATACGCTGGGGGTGCTCTCCACGGGACTTCCGTATATCCCGCAATACATCACCGATTTGGAACGGGAGTCGCTTCTCCGGATTCCCGCCGTCTCGGAAGCCGTGGAGAAAGGAATGGAAGAAGAGGGATCGAACACCGGCTTTTTGTTTGTTGATCAATTGGCTTGGACCCCGGGCAAAAAGGGACTGTTCAGCAAAACGCCTTCGGTGCTTTCCCTGGGAGCGAAGCAAGCCGGTATCGTCGGAAAGCTGCTTCGCGGGCGGATTTTGAAAGGGAAAAGCTTAACCTTGGTGGGGCCGGACGTCAGGGTTGTGCTTGAACCGGGCGAACAGGCCGCGTGCGTGTTTGAAGAAGGGGAGGCCCGCATTTCGCTGAATGAAGAAGCCGTAACGGATTTTAGCCGAAATTTGCTCCCGAAAGAAAGCACGTTCAAGATTACGGCATTAAAAGGCACCGAGGTTCAAATCGTGAAAACCCACATCAAGGACCAGGACGGAAACGTGGTGGAGACGATCGGTTAGCGGGAGCAAGGAACAAGCATGACTCCCCCTGGTCCAGGGGACAACGCCTGAACGACGCGCCGCTGCAGCGATCCGCCGGATCTGTTTTTGCGTAGCGCTTTTATCATTGGAAGCGGTGAAGTTTTCCGATATCGGGTAGAGCATGAAACGCTGCTATTTTAAAGGAGGTTGGAACGTTGACCCAGGCTGCCGAAGCCTTTTTGCAGGATGTATGGCAACAAATAACGGATATTTACGAGAAAGAAAATGAAAGAATCGGGGAGCTGCCGAAGGGCAGAAAGCTGCAGGCGGGAATCAAAGACTACTTGAGGGTCGCGTGGCGAAAGCCGAAGCTGGGCGGCGGATACGGACAATTCCATATCGATGTGTACGAGCCGTTCGATTGGAGCGACGATTCTTACAAATTTGAGGCAGGGCCTTATGTCGAAGAGCTGACGGACGAGGTTCTTGCAAACGAATTTTTCCCTGCATTGTTGGAGCGGATGAATCGGATTTTTATGGACGGACCTTATGCTCCCCGATTTTTTGACTACCGCTTGGAACTGGTATTCGAGTTTGATCGCGGCGAATCCGTGCTGCGGCACTCCCGGGTGTTAAGGAATGAAGCGAAACGGCTTGAGCTCAAGCAGCGGTTGGAAACCTTCATTCAAACCAAAATCATGTCCGATCTTCCGGTGCTTCCCGCTCGGGAGGATGAATTTTTCTTTGCGCGCCTCCTTATTAATCCGGATGTTTTCGAGCAAAAACAAGAAAAAGTCGATCCGCTCATTCGCCGTCTCAGCGAGAAGCTGCGCTCAAACCGCGAACGGGCCGAAGGGTGGGAATCCGAATGCGCTTCAGCGTTTAGAGGCTGGGCGGAGGAGCGCTTTTTGCCCCGTTATTTTCATCGAACCGGAAACTTTGGACTGGATTGGGCGTTGAAGGAAGCGGGAGAGAGAGAAGAGCCGCGATCCGGCGAACTGGAGTTTTTTATTTATGCGGCGCAGGAAATCGGGATCAAAGAACCGGATACCCGGCAGCAATATCTTGAGCTGGCCGCACGGCTCGGTTCGGAAAAGGCGGAAAGGTTTTTGAACGAAGGCAGCGGCCGGTTCGAAAGCTTGCGCAAGGGCAGCATGTTCCAAGGGAAAGCGAACGATATTTTGCAGACCATCGACGTCCGCATTCTTTCCGAAGAAGAAGCGGCCTACGGCGAGGCGCTGGACTACATCATCGACTTGCTGAAGCAAAGGTTTCCGAAAGGGTACAAGCTGGCGTTCAAGAGCAAAGAGAAGCATTACCTGCCTCTGAAAAAACTGGCGAAATCCCAACAGCATCAATTTTTCGGCAATGCGCTTCGCTATCCTTCGCTTTACCCGCGGCTCGCGGCATATGCGGAGCTGGCGATGGAGGAATTTGCTTGGTACGGTGACGTGGAGCCGGGCGAGAAGTCGGTCATGCCGGGAACCTATGCCGTTTTTGGGCTTGGATTATACAGCGATGCCTATTTCCCTTTAGTTGAAAAATATATGGAGCTTGTCGATTCCGAGCATCAGTCGATGCAGGACGATTATGCGGATGCTTTTATCGAAGCCCATGGGCTCTCGGCCGAACGGATGCCGGTATTGGTGTCGATCCTGCTGGGCAGCGGCGAGTCGGCGAAACCCGCCAAAAATATCCCGATCGACCGCCCGGAATTGGCGGACGCGCTTTTGGCCGAGCTTGAAGCAAAAGAAGACGCTCGGCGGGAAACGGTACTGTACCGGATATTCGGCAGCTCAAGCAAACTCGCGCAGGCGGTCAAAAAAGCGTCTCCTCCGCTGAAGGACAAGCTGGAACGGCTGCTCGCGTGGTATCGGTAACGCCGAGGACATTCGCAGCGGGAATCGGCCTATTGATGACGGCATGCCCGCTGCGCATTTTGACGGTATGAAGCTGAAAGGAAGAAGCCCATGAACTGGAATGAGGTCGGGAAATCCAAGGATGTGGATTCTGTCCGCTTGGCAGCGGAGCGGCTCGATCCGAACGAACGGGACGCCCGCGGAAGAACGCCGCTGATGCTTTGCATCACCAACCGGATGCCCGCCGAAGGAATTCGGCTTTTGCTGGAAAAGGGCGCGGATCTGGAAGCGGAAGACAAGCTGGGCGATACGGCACTAAAAAAAGCGGTGAAGTTTAAGCAAACGGAGACCGTCAAACTGCTGCTCGAATTCGGGGCTAAGCTAGATTCTCCGCACGGCATTTTGGGCACGGCATGGAATGCGGCGAGGTTGGACGAAACGATGGCGGACCTGCTTCTGAATACGAAAGGGGCGGTGCGCCTAACTTTGGATAAACAAGAACGGGAAATCGTTGACGGCATTTTGTGCTTGGAATCTGCGGGAAAAAGTCGCGTCCCCGCCCGCATATTGAATTGTTGGGAGATGTGCGATGACGAACATGAGTCCTCTACAAATGGAACAGCTAAAGACATTGAAGGCTGCAAGCGAAAAGATTTGCGAGTTTATTGATTTTGAAATATTTGACCCGGAGCAATTGGATCGCGAGCAAATCGGATACGCCATGGATCCGGAAGGAAATTCCCTGGTCACCGGTGAAGAGGGCGCGTGGCAAGACGGCTGGCTCGTCATCGGGTATATGGCAACGACGGGCGATCCGATCATCATCGAAACGAATGAACCGGGGCAGCCGGTGGCCGTTCTCATGCATGGCTTAGGTCACTGGGGTGCCGGGAGTTACATAGCGGGCTCGGCCGCACAATTTATCGAAGGCGTTAACCGCATCAGTCGGTTCCTTTCTCTGAAAACGGGCGGGGAATCGGGTTTGCAGGTTACCTGCGATGAATTGGACGGAGTTGTTCATGCCATTTCGAACGCCGACGAATATGCGGATAGCGATACATGGAAAACGCTGCTGGAGCCCGCTTACAGCTACGGCCAAGAGCAAGAGGACGAGCTGGTCCGGCAAGTGAGAGCGATGAACGAACAGGGGATGCGCATCAAAGACATCGCCGAGAAGCTTCAAGTCCCTATTAAAGCGGCATATGGCATTTTGAAGAAGGCAAGAGGATTGTAAAAATGCAGCTGCGTCAGATCGGCCGTTGAGGGGAGAATGGTATGTTCGCTGAACAACTTGAACGCATACGCAGAAAACTGAGGGAAGCGGCCGCGGCCGATGCGGAAAACACCGTATTTGGAGCACGCGTTCATAAGTATCGACTCCATGAGCCGCTAAGACGAGAAGAACTGGAACGGTTTGAAAAAACGCATGGCATTCGGCTGCCGGAAGAATATGCGGCTTTTTTGACGGAAATCGGTAACGGCGGGGCGGGCCCGTATTACGGCATACATCCGCTGGGTACCAGGCAGTCGATCGAGCTTGACGGCATCGGGCTCCCATCGCCGCTGCGGCCGCAATCACGCGAAGAGGCTTCGGAAGAAGGTGCTCATGAGGGTATCGACGAAGAAACGACGGGGATGGACGAAGAAGGCGAGTGCGGTTATGAATTTTATCATGGGCTGCTGAATATCGGCGAGCAAGGCTGTTCGTATGAAACGATGCTGGTGGTTACGGGGGAATACCGGGGAAAGGTCATATATATGGATTTGGACCATCCGAGGCCCTTTTTTACATATGAGGACCATTTTCTGGATTGGTACGAACGCTGGCTCGATGAGGTCATCGCCGGATATGAAAGCGCATGGTTCGGCTTTCGGCGTGCCGGAGACGAACGGGTATTAACGGAGCTGTACCGCTCGCAGTCATCCGAAGCCGTTCAAATCGAAGCGCTCGAAGGCATGCTGAAGCTGCGGGCGATCACGGATGAAACGGGTGGATTTTTGGTTGATGAACATTGCGGGGCTTCGAGGAAAGTGCGGAAATGGGCGCTTCATGTCCTGGCTAAATTCAAATTCGGCCGCGCCGAGGCGCTTTTGCGGGAGATGCTTGGAAGCGGCGACGCGGAATGCAGACTGAATGCGCTGCAGTTGATCAAATGGTATATGCCTAAAGGGGACGCAAGCTTTACCAAAGAGCTGACCGCCATGCTGCCGAGCGAGTCGGACGAGCGGTCGTTTCGGTTTATAACCACGATTTTGAGCGACTCTGGTGCGGACATGCTGCCGCTGCTGCTGCCTTTTTTTGCTCACCCGGACAAGGAGTTTCGGATACAGGCCTTATATCAGGCAGGCCAATCGGATGCCAAAGCGGACTACCTCGAAGCCTTTTTGACGGCGCTGGAAGATGCCGAACCCCGGGTTCAGCATACGGCATTGCAGGCGCTCCGGGGGGTCACAGACCGAAGGCTGCTCCCGGCATTTGAAAAGCTTTTGCAGCAGCATAAGACGAACAAAGATGATATCCGTTCCAACGTGAAGGGACTGCTGGAACATTTTCCGTTCACATCGATGGAACAAGTCGAACGCGAGCTTTCGTTTTCCCTGCCGCAGGTCAAAGGGATGCTGAGAAAAATATTGGACCCTTACCGCCGGTCTTGAACGGCCGGGCAAGGGGATTGACGATGGCAAGCAGCGATAAAGAAAGGGGGGGAATGATGCGCGCGTTATCCGTAAAGGATTTGATCGACGACGAAAACGATGCATGGGCCGAAGTGAGTAGGATGCTTGAAAAGGGCGGGAATCCCTATGCGATCGTGCCAAACGAAACGGCTGCCGGCGAGGAAGCACTGTATCGGCTTCAGGTCAGCACGAGATCGTATTTGGGGACCGTTGCCTACCGAACAGGGGGAATCTTGTTCGATCACGGCTGGATCAAGCTGCTCGGGGCGGGCGGAGCCGGAATCCACGGCAGCTTGACCTTTTGGAACGGATTGCAAGAGGAAGCCGTAACGGAGTCTCTTGAAGGCGTGCTGCTTGTGGCTTACGATGCTGCAGGCGGTTTTTTCGCACTGGATGCCGGGAGGTTCGGGCGTACCGGTCATGTCTGCTATTTTGCGCCGGATACGCTGGAATGGGAGTCAACGGAGCTGGCTTATTCCGGATTTTTAAGCTGGCTCGCCGAAGGGGATTTAGGTCTGTTTTACGAAACGTTCCGTTGGGAGGGTTGGCAGGAGGCTGTTCGGCAACTTGGGGCCGGCCGGGTGTTTGCCTATTATCCGCCGCTGTGGTCGCGGGAAGGAAGCGGGGAAACGAGCAGCAAGACGCCGATTCCCGTAGAAGAAGCATGGCAGGCTGCGGCGGGCCGCAAATGACATTGGCGTTATGGCGAGTTTGGCAGAATCGGGGAGACAAGCGACGACGGAACGGATTCCATGCCAAAAGGCTGCAGGGCCACGATATTGCCTTCACGGCGGCCAAAACGGGCGAATACTGCATGCCTTGCCGTCAGGAACAGCAGCGGAAAGCTCGGCAGGCTTACATAGAGAAGCATCGCAAAACGGTGAATCTATACGAGAACCTGACCGATCCGGTGGACATTCTTAAAATGATGCACGCGCCGAAATATATCGGCCAATGGGGTTTCGAGCCTTGACATAATAACAAAACGGATGGGGCGGGGAAAAAATGAAGATTTATGCAAAGGTTAAAAAGCCGGGAAAACGCAAAGAGCTCATGATGCAGGAAATCGAGCTTTCTGCCGTACCGCATACCCTCCGGGAGCTGATTGCCGCCGTCGTGGAACACAGCCTGCAGACGTTTAAGGACCGGCAGTCCGGTAAAAGCCTCGTTCCCTATTTGACGGAAGCGGAGATCGGGGAGCGGGCCGAGCTTGGCAAGGTTGGTTTCGGCGCGATGTACGACGATCGGCTGCCCAATGACAAGCGGGCGATCGAGGCTGCGCAGGCCGCTTTTGAAGACGGGCTTTACCGGGTATTCGTGAACGAAACGGAAGCAGAAGACTTGGACAACCCGCTGACGCTGGAAGAAGGCGACCATATCGTATTCATGCGGTTCACCATGCTTGCAGGCGGCATGTGGTAAAAGAGAGGGAGGAGAAACGATGCCAAACAAAAATCCAGATGAAATATTCTGGGGGGAAATGGAAAATAGGGCCGAACAGGCCGGAAACGAAGGGAACGAGCTAGCTGTAAATCTCTATCGCCTCTGCCGCGAGCCACATTTCGATATGGAGAGCAGCGAGTACACGGCGGTGCTTCATCACCTGAAAAAACTGAACGATACCCGAGGCCCATCTTTTTTTGCTCCGATTCCGGAAGCCGTTTCGATATTGGCGGGCGGGAAAACCGCGGATATCGTCCGGTACATAGCCGAGCATACGGCCGAGTATCCTTATGCCGTCGGATATTACCGCAGGCCGTATCGTACCAGCAATCTTGAAGTGCGTTTCCGCACCCTGATCTTCAAGCTAAACCATTTGTTTGCCGCAGAAGCGCTGCGTTTTTCGCTGCGGGATTATTTGACGAAACCGGACTACAAATTTGACCGCATCTATTGGATCAACCGCGTGATCCCGGATTTGATCGCATACGAGCTGGATCAAGGCGACGGATGGGCGGAAGAGGCGCTGAGAGAGATCGTTTTCGGCGAAAACCAGACCGCGCTTCTGAAACCCGAGATGATCAAGGGGATCCTGATGAGCCACCGCAAGGAACTTTACGCCATGATCGGCGAGCTTCTGGTCGCCGCCCGCTTGCAGGAAGGATTGCGCCAGGCCGTTGCCGAGCAGATGGATGCGGGCACGCTTGAGGCTAATTTGCATCTGCTGAAGGTCATACTGGACCAGGGACTCATCCGGTACAGCTCCATCGTCCGCGCGCTCGGCACCTGGACAGGCATGGGGCTTGAGACGGCCAATCAGCGCGTGGCGGGCCAACTTCTCGAACAGGCATACAGGGCACTAACCGACGAGAAGCAGCGCGATGAATGGTTGACTTCCCCGAATGCCAACCAGGTTTATTTGAGCTTGTGGGCGGCCGCCGTCCATGAGGAAGAGGATTTGCAGGAACGAATCAAGCATTTGATGGTTACCGGAGAACGGTATCAAAAAATCGTGGCCCAGTACGTGTTGGCGAACAGCCAAAACGACGAGGTCAAGTTCGCCATTGTCCGGGAATGCCTGGATGAAACCGATCCGGAGCTGCTGTATTGGGTGCTGCGGAACTACGCTTACGATTATGCATATGAGTGGCAGGTCGGCGGAATCGAGAACCGTATATTGAATGTCAACCGCACGCCGATTCTGGAAGACAAAGAAACGCGGACGATGGAATACGAGCGGTTCAAAGCCATTCTGAAGCGGGTCCCGGTGAAAGAAAAGTCCGGCGCATCCGGCGTGCTTGATTTTACCGGTTTCCATTATTCGAGCGACTTGGTTCTGCATAAAATGATGTATTTGGCAGCCTACGATATGGACGAAACATGGATCGCCGAGCTGATCGGCTTTAGCGGGCAAATGGGCCCGGATTTGCGGGGCGATCTCATTAACTATTTTACGGGAAATCCGGAATCGGCAATGCAGCGTGAATTTATATTTTCATCGTTGACCGATAAAAGCATGACCAACCGCGAAAATGCGCTCCGCCAGGTGAAAAAGCTGACGCTGAACGAGGAAGAGCTGCTTCTAGTCGAAGGTTTGCTGAAGCTGAAGACGGGGTCGCTGCGCCAAAGCGCCATCGCAATTCTTTTGCAACAACGGAACGGATCGCTTGCTTCAAGCCTCGAGCGGCTGCTGAAGGCCAAAGGCGAACTCCAGCGCCTCGCCGGACTGGAACTGCTGACGGAGTTAAAAGAGGATCGGGAACGAACGGAAGCATACGAGTCGCTCCAGCCTTTAGCCGGATTGATTGCGAGCCCGACGCCCAAAGAGAAGCAGCTTTTGGACAAGCTGCAGCAGCAGCGGGGATATTCGGAGGAAGAAGGTTTTGGACTGTTTAACCCGCAGGAAACCGAGGCATGGCTTCTGGAGCGGCCGGACACGTCATCCTTCAGCCTGGGGCAGCTTTTTTCGCTTTCGGAAGAACGCGCCGGCGCGTTTCTTCGCGGCCTGGACGATCTTGTGCATGAGCACCGCGATACCGAATACGACGTTGTATATTACGGTGGT
Organism: Paenibacillus sp. USDA918EY; assembly: GCF_009870825.1. Taxonomy (GTDB): domain Bacteria; phylum Bacillota; class Bacilli; order Paenibacillales; family Paenibacillaceae; genus Paenibacillus_AQ; species Paenibacillus_AQ albilobatus. The sequence continues at coordinate 732,224 of NZ_WTWY01000001.1, forward strand.
CAGCGAGATATGAGACTCATTGGGGTCACGTTAAGCCCATTGACGTATGCCCCGCGCCAAGAACCGCTGGATGCCGACGATTTTGCGCGACTAGGCTGGTTGGAGCAGTATCCGCTGGCGGAAACGTGGCGGCGTTATTTCGAGGAAAACGGCTTAACATCAAGCGAGCTGATGGAGCTCTATTACTGTATCTTGCTGAAGGATATCACGAAGACGCTGTATTCGTATTACGGCTACTTTTCCGGCGCATTCGACTACGATCCATTAAGAAAAACCCTGCTGCTGGAAGGCCGGCGGAAGGAGTATCTGGAACAAACCATTCCTCTCGAGCAAATCATGAAAATCCAGGAAATCATGGCGGGATTGCGCTACAGGGAGCAAGTGGAGACGCTGGTGGCCGCTTATTTCGGCGACAGCGAGCGCAGCGAAACGTACGGGCTTGCCGAATCTGCCTTGCGCAAAACGCTGGAGAGCGATTTCAGGCGGCTGCCGGAACAGGACCGGCCGGTTTTGTATGTTGCCGCGAATCCTTGGTATGCGATCATGCGCAGCCGGGTGCATGACATGGAATCGTTCCGGGCTTTCTTCCGGACGGCATATCAATTTGATCTGGCAAGAAAAGAAAACGGAAACGGGGATTATTCGATCCTTCATACAAACCACTTTTTGAGGGCCTATCGCGATGGGCTCATCGGAGAAAACGAGATTTGCAAGGAGCTGCTTGGCCGAAACGTCCGCGGTTATATGCGGGAAATAACCTCGCCGCAGCATGCGATGGTAAACGGAAACGAGAAGCTGGCCATGCTGCGTGAACGGATCGTTTCGCGACTGCTGGAGATCGAGCTGGGGCGCGGCGACCTAAAAACGGAAGCAAGCGCGTATACGATGTCCTTCCAGCGGATTTACGGCATGGAGCCTTTTGTCCGGATTTTGACGAGCCTGGACGGGGAAACGTTTGTCCGCGGGTACATCTACAGCTATGGTGACCCGACGAAAAAAGAATCGTTCAGCCATCTGCTAAAGGTTTGTTATCCGCGCGAAGGAGAAGACGAAGGCAAGCTGAAGCAGCTCCTTGCCGGGACGGGCATCACGGACAAGCTCCTGCTCGAAGCCGCGATGTACGCGCCTCAATGGATCGAAATCGTCGCCAAATATTTGGGCTGGGAAGGGCTGCGCAGCGCCGCTTGGTATTTCCATGCGCATATCAACGAGAGCTTTTCGGCCGAAAAAGAAACGGTCGTCGCCCATTATTCGCCGATCACGCCGCAGGAGTTCAACGACGGGGCTTTTGACGTGAAATGGTTCGAAGAGGCGCATCGAACGCTCGGCGAGGAAAGGTTCCGGCTGCTGTACGACTGCGCCAAATACATTTCGGGCGGAGCCAACCACCGTCGTTCCCAGCTGTTTTCGGACGCTGTGCTCGGGCGGCTGCGGCTGGAGGACATGAAACGCTCCGTCGAGGAAAAGCGGAACAAAGACCATTTGCTGGCTTACAGCCTCATTCCGCTGGGCTGCGACCGTGAGGGAGACTTGCGCGAAAGGTATGACTTCATCCAGCTGTTCCTCAAGCAAAGCCGGAATTTCGGCGCGCAGCGGCGGGCCAGCGAAGGCACCGCGGCCCAAATCGCGCTCGGCAACCTTGCCCGCAGCGCGGGTTACGCCGACGTGATCCGGTTGACTTGGGATATGGAGGCACGCAAGGTCGAAACGTTGGGAAGCCTGTTCGAACCGCAGCCGCTCGATTCCGATACGTACGTGTCGCTTGCCATCGACGAGTCAGGGAAAACCGAGCTTGAAATTACGAGCAAAGGCAAGAAACTGAAATCGGTGCCCGCAAAATTCAAAAAACACGGTTATGTAGAACAGTTGAAGGAAGCGAAAACGGAGCTTACCGACCAGTACCGCCGGGCAAAAAGGGAACTGGAGCGTTCGATGGAAGAGGAAAGCCGCTTCCGGGCGGGAGAATTGGCGGCGCTAGCGGACAATCCTGTGATCCGGCCGCTGGTTGAAACCCTGGTATTCAAGGCAGGGGATCGGCTAGGATATTTTGCTGCGGGGCAGGATGGCGCATCCCGTCTGGAGCAGCCCGGCGGCGAGTTCTGCAAGCTTGAGGAAAGCGATGAGCTTACGATCGCCCATCCGGTGGATCTGTATGCCGGCGGGCAGTGGGGTGTGTATCAGCGCGACTTGTTCGCGCGCGGCATCCGTCAGCCGTTTATGCAAGTGTTCCGTGAGCTGTATCTTGTGAATGAAGATGAGCGGAAAGAACATGCCGGATCGCGGCGATATGCGGGATACCAAGTGCAGCCGAGCAAAACGGTGGCGCTGCTGCGCGGACGCGGCTGGACGGTCAGCTACGAGTCCGGGCTGCAGAAGGTGCATTACCGGGAAAATATCATTGCGACGGTCTATGCAATGGCAGACTGGTTTTCGCCCGCGGACAGCGAAGCGCCGACGCTCGAAACGGTCGAGTTTTTGGACCGGAAGACGTATAAACCCGTCGCCGTCGACCGAATCCCGCCGATTTTATTCTCGGAAACGATGCGCGACATCGATTTAGTTGTCAGCACGGCCCATGTGGGAGGGGTCGATCCGGAAGCGAGCCTGACGACCATCGAGCTGCGGAAAGTCATCGTGGAAGAGTCGCTGCGTCTTCTGAAGCTGGACAACGTGAAGCTGGACGGCAACCATGCCCGCATTGCCGGCAAACTCGGCGAATATGCGGTCCATCTGGGCAGCGGCATTGCGTTCAAGCAGGGAAAGGGAGCATTAAACATTATTCCGGTGCATTCCCAGCATCGCGGGCGGTTGTTCCTGCCGTTTTTGGATGAGGACCCGAGAACGGCCGAGGTGTTGTCCAAAGTGGTGCTGCTGGCTGAGGACCATAAAATCAAGGATCCGCAAATCCTGATGCAGCTGTAAAAACGGGACGCGGACTTTGAATATCGATAAGATAAACGATAAAGCTGTGCCCTGGATCGGGCACAGCTTTTAGTTTGCTGAGGATGAATTATCCGCAGTTTTCCCTTCATCCGACCACAATGTTGTCTCATAAGGCCTTCAGCCGCCCGTCACGCTCGTTGTCTACGGACTCCGGCATCGTCCCGGAGAAGCCAGATATGGTACACGTACTCAAAAACCCCTGCCAAAACCGCAATCAGCAAAATTTCGGAGAAGCTCAGCGTCCAACCGGTCACATCGGCAATGATCCATAACATGAGAAAAACCAACCCTGCATCCGCGATGGTCGCAACGGTATTTCCGGTAAATGGCAGGATCATCACATCACCCAGCAAATAAGCAACAATGCCTATACCGAGCGCAGCGAGCAACGCGGAAATCAGCGTAGCGTTCGACAGCATATATACCAAAGCCGTAATCATTGCGCCGTGAACCAGCAGCTTGACAACAAGCTTTGCCATTCATATCAACTCCTTCTGAAAGTTAGGTTATCCAATCGTTGCATATATAACCCGTATTATGGTGTGATTTGCGTTTCAACAAAAAAAGCCGCGCATATGTGTGCACGGCTTATTTTCCCATAACTTGAAGTTTATATTCTCTTTTATTTCAGCGGCAGCTGCTTGGACAACCGCTCAAATTCGTCCAAAATCGGATTGAATTTGGAGGTATGGCTTTGGAAATATTTTAGGGCCGCATCGTATTTGCGCTGCTCCGCTTTGGTATCCACAGGGAATATGCTATAGGCGTGGTGAATGGAGCCGCTGCGGTAATCGGCGCTGAACACCTGTCCTTTTTTGAATGATGCTTTCATGTTGCTGTTGAACCCAAGGATATTCAACGTTTCATTCGGACTTTTGTAGGTGAAGCTGTAATCCGGGTCCGCCAGCGCATGGATCACGTTGTAGCCGGTTTGAAGTACGCCGCCACTGAAGGTGCCGGTTTGAATTTCGTTCCAGCGGACTGATCCGTCTTCCTGGGTTACTTTGTGGGTCAACGTTCCTTGACCGCTCATTTTGTCTTGTTTCCATGTACCGGAGTATACGACTTTATGGTTTTCGCCGTCCTGAACGTACTCGTTAATATATTTTCCCGAGCCTTCGCGTTTGCCGTTGACGAATTCGCCGGAATATTGTTTTCCTTCGCCCCATTGAATGGTTCCGCGCCCGTTCGGAATTCCGTTTTTGACCTCGCCGAAATAAGAGGCTTGATTCGGTAATTTCACCCATTCTTTGGCTGCCTCGGCTTTCGCCGGGATGGAACTTGCAGCGAGGGAAGCGGTTGTCAATGATGCGCACAGCGCCAAAGAGAGAGATAAAGCCGTCCATTTTTTCATGTAAAGCATCCTTTCAAGTATGAAATTTATGTATGTCGAGACACCTAGGAACGTTTTGCGCGATGGCTGAATGGAACGTTTCCCGTCCGTCGACTATCCCCATTATATACGATTTTCGACAGGAAGAAGTTGCCCCTTCTGGGGATTTTTTTATCCTAAGTTCAGCGAATGCAAAAGAAGCCCGAGACGACCCAACGCCTTCTTTTATATATAGCGGTCGATCTCCGACGCCGGAAGGATTTTATTCGCCGTTTTCTAGTTGAATATTAAAACCGCACACCAGATGAATCCGGCAGGGAGTACCTGATAAATGAAGAATATTTGCAGTGTAACGCGAAATGGTGGAGTTTTGCCTAGCAATTTCGTGTTTGACGGACGGAATGGATTTAGTAAAGTAGGGGCGTTGCTGGACATGATCCGGTTCGGCTGGAGATCGCAGGGACATCACAGGGAACTTCAGCGATTATCGCGGCAGTTGTATGACGAATGCGAATTTCCGGTGCGTTACGAGGAAGGTCAATCCGTGCTGTACCGGGTGTTGCAGGAGGATCGTTATCCGCGAAAATTCTATTATCATACGGTGTTTGAGCAGCGGCTTAAAAAATACTGGATCACGCCCGGACAGCATTTTAGCTGAAAGTGCAGATCCGCCCGAGTTTCGGGCTTTTTTAGCGATTTGATTCCATGCTCTTGAATCTGACGTAACGTTAGGTTGTATGATGGTACGAAAGAAGAAAGGAGCACCAGAGATGAAAGCGACAATTGCAAAAATGATGACTACGGACAAACAAGCCAGAATTTTGTATCTGGACAACACGTTCATGATGCGCGAGCTGATCGGCGAGCGTCCCATACATCCCGTATGCGCGGAAGCGTTGGCTGCGAGTTTTACGCTATCGAGTCTGGTTTGTGGTTTACTGAAGGATGGTCAGCGGTTAAGCATCCGCATCGACACGTCGGTGCCTTCCGCATATATTCATTGCGATGTTGATTCGGAGGGCAATGTCAGAGGTTACGCCAGCGATACATTCATCAAGCAAAAACCCGTGACGATCCCGGAACTGATCGGGGACAAAGGCGTGATCCGGATCACGAAAGATATCGGGATGGGGGCGATGTATACCAGTGCCGTCGATATGCCGCACGCCAACATTACGGACGATTTCTCCCATTTTTTCTTGCAAAGCGAACAAGTGGAAACTTTTTTTCGTTATGATTATGGCACGGACAAAAACGGAAACGTCGCTTTTAGCCGCGGCATGCTGTTTCAACTGCTGCCGTTTGCGGAAAACGGGTTGTTCGAAAAGTGGGCAAATCGGATGGATGAAAGCCGGGAGAAATTCAGGACAGCGTCCTTGCCAATGGATCCACAGACATTAAACACGTTGTTCCCGGACGCCGATGTCATGGAATTTGGCACCGTGCGGCTTTTTTGCGGATGTTCCAAAGATGCTTTGATCGGCTTGCTGTTCGGATTGGGCATGGAAGAATTGAATCAGGCGATCGACAAGAACCAGGAAATCGAGATCGCATGCAGCACCTGCGGCAAAACATACGTATATAACAGCAGGGACTTGCTTGCTCTCATGGGGAAAGGATAAGATGTGCACATGGAACAAGAGTACATGAAAATCGGCGATTTGGCTAAAATGGTCGGCGTTTCGGTCCGAACGCTGCATCACTACCATCAGATCGGGTTGCTGATTCCCGGCCATATGACGGAAGGCGGACACCGGTTATACGACGAAGAAGACCTCAAGAAGTTATACCACATTATAGCGTTAAAAGATTTCGGATTCAGTCTCGAAGAGATTCGGGATCTGATGCATTCGGTTTCCGTGAACCCGCTTTTTTTGATTGATTTGCAATTGAAAAAGGCGACGAAAATGCTGCAATGGCAGCAAAAGCTTTGCGATTCGCTGAAAGAAGTCCAAACCATGCTGCGAGCACAACAATCCCCGTCCGTAAGCGATCTTGTCGAAATTGTCGTCATGATGCAGATGAACACGAGGTTTTATCTGACGGATGAACAAATCGCGCAAATCAAAGAAGTTTATCGATCGATTCCGCCCGAAGAGGAACGGGATTTAAGGGAAGGATGGCGGAGCTTCATATCCCGGTTGGAGAAATGCCGAAGCAACAAGCTGCCGGTAGAAGATCCCGAAGTAAAAGCGCTGGCGGACTACTGGCAACGTTTTGTGAAAACCGTAACCGGCAATGATCCGGATATCATTAATGCCGCATATACGTTCCATGCCGATCATGCCGGAAGCAAACAAAATGTTCTTCAATACGGGCTAACCCCGGAGTTGTTTCAATATTTACAGCGGGCAATGCAAGCAATTGACGCGAATGAAAAAGGGGAAGGCAGGGCCGACGTGATCCGCGGCATGTCTAACGATGAAGACGGCGATCAGCAGTTAACAAATGAATAAGCCGAATTGGGGAGCCGAAACCGGCTCCCTTTTTATGTTCCAAAATAAAATCGCTTAAACCTTTATTAACACCAAATTAACAGCCACCCCCTTATAATGGGCATAAATCGGGAGGGATCGCCAGTGGCCAACATTCTATTCAATCAGGTTTACAAGCGATATGGAAAATACAAAGAAATTGCTGTAAGCGATTTCAATTTGACCGTGGAGGATACGGAATTCATCGTCCTGGTGGGTCCGTCCGGCTGCGGGAAGTCCACGACGCTGCGCATGCTGGCGGGTTTGGAAGACGTATCCGACGGCGAGATTTATATCGGCGACAAGCTGGTCAACGATATTCCCCCAAAGGACAGGGATATTTCCATGGTTTTCCAAAACTATGCGCTGTATCCGAATATGAGCGTGTATGAAAACATCGCCTTCGGCCTTCGCTTGCGGAAGCTGCCCAAACATGAAATCGACCTTGCCGTCAAACGGGCGGCCCGCGTGCTTGAAATCGAAAATTTTTTGAATCGGAAGCCGAGGGAACTGTCCGGCGGACAGCGTCAGCGGGTGGCGTTAGGCCGGGCCATCGTACGGACGCCGCAAGTGTTTCTCATGGATGAGCCGCTTTCGAATTTGGATGCCAAACTGCGCGTGCAGATGCGCTCTGAGATCATCAATTTGCACCGCAAAATCGAAGTGACGACGATATACGTTACCCATGACCAGATCGAGGCGATGACGATGGGGGATCGGGTGGTTGTCATGAACCGGGGGATTATTCAGCAAGTCGATTCGCCGGAAGTGATCTATAACAAACCCGTGAACATGTTCGTGGCCAACTTTATCGGGAATCCGCCGATGAATTTCATCAAAGGCAAGCTCCAGGAGCGGGACGGGGAATTGCAGTTTTATACGAACCGCTTTGACTTGACCGTACCGCCTGCGCAAGCCGGCACATTGCGGTCGCTCCATTTGGTGGACCGGGAGATTATCCTGGGGATACGCCCCGAGCACATCAGCTTTGAACCGCACAGGATCGAGGCTTCCTCGAAATCCCTGGTTACAGGTGTCCTGCAGTTCAATGAATTCGTCGGCTCCGACCGTTATTACCATATTGATATCAAGCAGGATCGCCGGCTCGTCATCCGCGCAAACGAGGGCATCCGATGCGATGACGGGAGTTTGGTTACCGCGGCGGTCAATATGGATAAGGCTTTGTTTTTCCACAAAGATACCGAAATGCTCCTGACGAAATAAGGGGGTGCAGACGTGAAACACAGCATGCATAAGTGGAGAAAACGCTCCATCATCATCGGTTTGCTGCTGGCGGCAGCCATCAGCCTCATCAAGCCGCAACCTTACGGTCATCAGCCTTCCGCATATGCCGAACCGACCGGATCTCAGCAAAAAAAGGAAACATCAGGCGTCGAGCAAGCAGGCCAAGAGGGGGCGATCGAACCCTATTATTTGGAACGGCTTCAAGCATGGCAAACAGCGGGCATATCGAAGGGAACATCCGAGCAAACGCTGCGTGCGGCGGCGTTCACCGCCAAATCCAACGATGCCGGCCTTAAAGTCGAAACGTTCGAAGGGAAACCCGAATCGCTTGTCTGGTCGGGCCAGCGCGGATGGGTGGAATACGAAGTCGATGTGGCCCGGGAAGGGCTGTATGAGATTTGGGCCGATTATTACCCGCTGTCCGTGAACGACGGAGGCAATCGCCAACCCGTGCTGCTTTCCGTGTTCGTCAACGGCGAATACCCGTTCAACGAAGCAAGGTCCATCGTGCTGGAGCGCTACTACCGGGACGTTGAGCGAGAACGGTACGACGAATCGGGAAATCAGCTGCGCGCCCAGGTCGAAGAAGTCCCCGGCTGGAAAAGGACGGCGTTCCGGGAATCGAACGGAGCGTACGCCCTTCCCCTCCAGTGGCATTTGAAACAGGGGAAAAACACGATCCGCCTGCAAGTGCTGCAGCAGCCCGTCGCGCTGCATGAAATGACGATCAAACCTGCCGAAGAATTGCCCGCGTATGCGGAGGTCAAGTCGACATATCCGGCGGATGCGGTTCGCGTTGGCACTCCGGTCGTCATCGAGGCGGAGCATTACGACCAGAAAAACTCGACATCCATTCAAAACGTGTATGACCGCGATCCCGCGTCGCATCCCAAATCGATCGGGTCCATCGCCTACAACACGTTGGGAGGCTCAAGGTGGATGGAGGGCGGCCAGTCGGTCGCCTGGACGATCGACGTGCCGGAGACCGGGCTTTATAAGCTGGCGATGCGGGTCAATCAGAACGGCATGAAAAACATGGCGGTTTTCCGCAGTTTATATATCGACGGCAGCATTCCTTTCCAGGAAATGAAAAACGTTCAATTCCCTTATGATTCGGATTGGAAGGGAATGACGCTCGCGGACTCGGAAGGCAAACCGTTTGCTTTTTACCTAACCAAGGGCAAACACACCTTGTCCATGGAAGCCCATTACGAGCCTTATATGCCCATGATGATCGAGATGGACCATATTTCCAAAGAGCTGCGGTCCATTTTGCTGGAGCTTCGGATGGCCACCGGCAACCGGGAAGACAAATACAGGGTTTGGAACGTCGAAAAGGATATTCCGGGGTTAATCGAACGGCTGGAGCGGATCCGCGAACAATTCGTTTCCTTGCAAAACCAAATGAAGGGCATCAACCCGAAAACCGATAACGTAGCGCAAATGCTGAAAAACGGGGCCGCCGATCTGAAAAGCATCTTAAATAAACCGAACCAAATTCCTTATGCGAAGGAGCGTATCGCTTCGGTGCAGGAATCGCTCGAATCGAACCGATCCCTTCTGATGGATAGCCCGCTGCAGCTGGACCAGTTGTTCCTTGCCCCCCTGGACGAACAATTGCCGGGCATGACGTCTAATTTTTGGCAAAAAACGGGCGGTATGTTCCAATCGTTATTTTATTCGTTCGGGAAAGGTTCGACGACGAAAGCCCAGGATGAAAATGTGCTCGAAGTTTGGATGGTCTGGGGACGGGACTACGTGGACGAACTGCAGCGCCTGGTCAATGACCGGTTCACGCCGGAGACGGGGATCAAGGTACATATCAACATGATCCAAAATCCGCAAATGCTCACGCTTGCCAATGCGTCCGGCATGATGCCCGACGTCGCTTTGGGGGTTCCGGCCAACGTTCCGTTCGACATGGCGCTGCGCAATGCGGCGCTTGATTTAAGCAAGCTTCCCGGCGCGGATGAGTTTTTCTCTTCGTTTAATCCGGGCATGCTGCAGCCGCTGTATTATGACGGCGGTTATTACGGGGTGCCGGAAACGGTCCGGTTCAAAGTTTTGTTTTACCGCAAAGACATTCTGGATCAGTTGGGCTTGAAGGTGCCGGATACGTGGGACGACGTTTACACGGCCCTGCCGACGCTGCTGCAAAACCATTACAACTTCTACGTGGACCCCGTGGATTATACGCCGATTCTGTTCCAGAACAACGTCAATCTTTATACGGCGAACGGGTTAAAAACCGGGCTGGATACGCCGGATGCGTTCAAATCGTACAAAATGTGGACGGATTTCTACAACGTTCAAGGGCTGGAGCGCGTCGTGCAGAGCTTCTACAACCAATTCCGGCGCGGGGACATTCCGATCGGCATTTCCGATTTTAATATGTACATCCAGCTGCTCGTGGCTGCGCCGGAAATCGCCAACGATTGGGCGATCGCACCGATTCCGGGGACGAAGCGGGAAGACGGCAGCGTGGTGCGCTGGTCAGGGGGTGCCAATCCGACCAACGCCATGCTGTTCAAGAGCAGCGTACCGGAAAAGCAGCAGGAAGCCTGGAAATTCCTCCAGTGGTATATGTCTGCCGAAGTCCAAACGGAGTTTGGGCTCAATCTTGAGCAATATTACGGGGAGACGTTCCGCTGGAATACGGCCAATGTGCGGGCTTTCGCGCAAATGCCGTGGAAGCCGCAGGACTTGAACGTCATTTTGGAGCAGTGGAAGTGGACCAAGGAAGTTCCTCAAGTCCCGGGCGGGTATATGACCGACCGTGAGATCGGGTTCGCCTGGAACCGTACGGTCGTGGACGCGGAAAATCCCCGCATTTCGCTCGAAAAGGCGATCAAGGAAATCAACCGCGAGCTTGCGCGGAAGCAGCAGGAGTTCGGGATCGCGGGGCCGAACGGCGAAGCGCTGAAGTCGCTGGATCTTCCGCATATGGATAAACCATGGGAAGGAGTGGATCAGCTTGTCGAATGAAGCGACCCGGGTCGTACGGCAGCCGGCGGCGGCGCGAAACCCGAAGCTGAAGGGTCAGCTCGGCCGGATGCTGCAGGACAAGATGAGAGAAATATGGAAGTTCCGGCTTTCCTATCTCTTTATCGCGCCCTTCCTCATCGTGTTCAGTTTATTTATCATCATTCCGGTTATTACGGGAGTCGCCCTCAGTTTTACGTATTTCAACTCGATCGAGTTCCCGAAGTGGGCCGGGTGGATGAATTATCAAAATTTATTTTCGCAGGACGTCATTTTCCTGCAGCACGTCATCCCGAATTCCTTCAAGTTTGCCTTATTCGTAGGGCCGATCGGATATATTCTGGCTTTTGTCCTCGCGTGGCTGATCGCCCAGCTTCCGGGCACCCTTCGCGTTTGGTACGCGCTTGCGATGTACGCGCCTTCCCTGACGGGCGGGATCGCGATGGTCGTCGTTTGGCAGGTCATGTTTACGGGGGATCGCACCGGTTATATTAACAGCTTCCTGCTGAAATGGGGTTTTATCGACCAGCCCGTGCTGTTAACGATCGATAAGGACTACCTGCTGGGCATCATGATCGTCGTGTCGATCTGGTCCAGCATGGGGCTGGGATTCCTCGCCATTCTGGCGGGCATTCTGAACGTCGACCGCACGCTGTACGAAGCGGGGAGGATTGACGGCATTTCCAGCCGATTGCAGGAAATTTGGTACATTACCGTTCCGATGATGAAACCGCAGATGTTGTTTGCCGCGGTCATGGCGATCGTCGGGACGTTAAAATCCGGCGGCATCGGAACGCAGCTGTCCGGGATGAACCCGACGCCGGATTATTCGGGGCAGCTATTCATGAATCATATCGAGGATTTCGGCTTTACGAGGCTTGAGCTGGGCTACGCGAGCGCCATTTCGATCGTTCTGCTCATTCTTACCGTCCTGCTCAGCCGATTCCTGTGGATGCTGCTCGGGCCGAAGGAGGATGAATAGCATGGCGCTGCTGAAAAAAATGCGGCAATCCATGGCCAGATCATGGTCTTTGTACCGGAGCGATTTCCGCAGCATGGACAAAACGCAAATCTTTTTGCTTGTTCTGCTGACGCTTCTTGCCGTATTTATGCTTCTGCCCCTCGTTTTTATTTTCAACCATGCGTTCAAGCCGCTGCACGAGCTGTTCCTGTTTCCGCCGACGTTTTTCGTGCGCGAGCCGACGACGCAGAACTTTACCGACCTGCTTCACGCGACGCAGGACACGTTTCTCCCGGTGACCCGGTTTATTTTCAACAGTATTGTGGTCACGTTGCTTTCAACGGTCGGCATGGTCATCCTGGGCGCCTTGTGCGCCTATCCGCTGGCAAAACATCCGTTCCCGGGTCGGAAGATCGTATTCGGCGTCATTCTGCTGTCGATCATGATCTCCGTGGAAACGATGGGCATTCCGCGTTATATCGTCGTCAAGTCCTTGGGGATCATGAACACCTATTGGGGGCATGTGCTGCCGATCCTTGCTTTGCCCGTCGGCGTGTTTTTGCTGAAGCAGTTTATGGATCAAGTGCCGGATGAGCTGCTGGAAGCGGCGAAGCTTGACGGAGCAACCGAGTGGCAGCTGCTCGTCCGGATGATTCTGCCGATCGTCACGCCGGCGATGGCGACGATTACGATCTTGTCGTTTCAAACCGCATGGAGCAATTCGGAAACCTCCGCGCTTTTTATGCAGGACGACGCGATGAAGACGCTGCCGTTTTATGTGGAATCGCTTACATCCAATCTGGCGAACACGGTAGCGCGCCAAGGAGTCGCAGCCGCGGCATCATTGATCATTTTTATGCCGAATCTGATCATCTTCCTGCTGTCGCAGCGGAAAGTCATTCAGACGATGGCCCATTCGGGCATCAAGTAGGGTAACGGAGGTTCAAACATGGAAAAGAGAAGGGGCAAACGACGGTTCGTCTTTTTGTTAACGGTTTTTTGCATCTTGACCGCGATCTTGTTTCCCGGCTTGGCTGCGGCGGAACCGCCCTACATGACTTTCAGCAAGGACGGTTACGATCGGAGGATTCCCAGTCAGGCGGCCTATTACCCTTCCGCGGTCGTGGGAGACAACATTTATAAAGCGATGTCGCAAAACGGCGCGGAACGCCTGGAGTACTCGCCGCTGAAACGTCCGCAGGATCTGTTTATCGACGGCAAAGACGAAATCTATATCGCGGATACGGACAACAACCGGATCGTTCACCTGAACCGGGACGGGGAATTCGTGAGGGAAATTACCGCGAAGGGCATGAAATCGCCGCAAGGCGTGTTCGTGACCCCGGATGGAATGATTTATGTCGCCGATACGGGAAACAAACGGATTCTGAAGCTCTCTCCAAGCGGCGAGCTGCTTGCGGAGTACGGGCGTCCGAAGTCGCGTTTCATCGATGAATCCTTCCACTATGAACCGACGAATCTCGTCGTGGACGCCAGGGGATTCATGTACGTCATCAGCAACGGAAGTTATCAAGGGGTGATCCAGCTGGATCCCGAAGGCAATTTTTACGGCTTTTACGGCACCAATATGACCGAAGTATCCCTCATGGACATCGTACGCAAGCTGTTTTATACCGAAGAGCAGCTCAGCCGCCAGGTTCGCACGCTGCCTTCGACCATCCGCAATATCCACATCGACGCACAGGGGTTCATCTATACGGTGTCCGCGACGGATAAGGAACAGGTCAAAAAGCTGAATATCCGCGGCGAAAATCAATGGAAGGACAAAAAGTTCGGGATCGAGCCCCGGTTCAGGAGCCGGAGCCAGGCGACGGAAACGAAGACGGCCGATTCGAAGCAGGAAGTGCAAAAATCCGGCTTGACCGATATTACGGTGGACCGCAACGGAAATCTGGTCGCGATCGATAAAGTGTCCAATGCGGTGACGCAATACGGCCCGAACGGGGAGCTGCTTTTTTTCTGGACGGGACCGGTGACGATCGGGTCTCCGCAGCTTGGCATCAGCCAAAGCCCGGTGGCGGTGGATACCAATTCCAAAAACGAGCTGTTCATTTTGGACGATTCCCAAAACCTGATCCACGTGCTGAAGCCGACCGAATTCGGGACGCTTCTGCATAAAGCGACCACCTTGTCCCAGGAAGGAAAATATGCCGAAAGCGAGCCCGTCTGGCGGGAGGTTCTGAGGTTAAACGCGTTGTATTCCCCGGCTTATCAAGGACTCGCGGAAGCGGCTTATTACAAGGAGGATTATAAAGAAGCGCTTCGCCTGTTCAAGCTGTCGGGGGATGTGAGCGGATATTCCGACTCGTTTTGGCAGCTTCGCCTGCAGTGGTTCCAGCGCCATTTCTCCGTTTTGGCCAATACGGCGTTCATCGCGGCCATCCTGATCTGGATATTTTACCGCAGCAGGAAGAAGATGCGTTTTCTCGCGCAGGGGAGCAAAAAATTACGGGGGTTTTTGGGCAAAAACAAGCTTTTGGCCCAGCTGCGGCATGCGTTCACCATTTTGAGGCACCCGATCGACGGGTTCGCGGATCTGAGGTATGCGCAAAAAGGCGGCTACCTGAGCGCATTCATTCTTCTACTGTTTGTAACGCTGGTGCTTCTGGCGAAGGAATATTACACGAGTTTTACCTTCATGCCCGTCCCCAGCAACGAACGAAGCAGCGGCTTCCTGTTGACCGGAGCGGTCACCTGGCTGACTTGGGTCGTCTGCAATTATTTGATCGGCAGCATCCGGCAAGGGGAGGCGCGTTTTAAGGATGTGTTTGTAGGCAGCTCCTACGCCTTGTTCCCGATCGTGATCCTCGGGCTGCCGCTGGCGGCCGTATCCAATATGATGGCGCTCAGCGAATCGTCGATTTACGGCTTTTTCCAGACCGGCATGCTGATCTGGTGCGGATGTTTGTTTTTCTGGAAAATCCAGTCCCTGCAAAATTACGGCGTCGGCGAAACGGTAGGGAATATCCTTCTGACGGCGTTTGCGATGGTGATCGCCTGGGTGCTGATATCGATCATCGCGGGGCTGTCTTCCGAGCTTCAAAACTTCTTCTATACCATATACCAGGAGGTGTCGATGTGATGCAGTTGCCGGCGAAATGGAAACGGCTTTTCGTTCTGACGCTTTTAGCGGCCATAACAAGCGCAAGCATCGTCACGTATACCATTGCCGCGGAGACGAAGAAGCCAGGCCAGGCGGAAGCGGCCAAAACGGATTGGGAGCAGGGGGCGAAGCAGGAAAACCATGCCGCAAACGTTCGGGAATCCGAAACAGGGACGAAAGCCGGAACTCCCCAACAAACGAAGGACGCACAGGAGGGTTCAACGACCGGCGCCAGAACCGCGAAGGGCGCGAACGTCCAAACGGCCAAAAACAGCTACCGTTCCCTGTTTCCGGACGACGATTCCTTTCGGCTCGCGAGCGAAAATGCCAATCTCGGGCTGTATGTCGACCCGAAAACCGGACATTTCCTGGTAAAGGATAAACGCAGCGGCCAAGCGTGGAGGTCTTTTCCGGATGCTTACGGCTGGAACGACAAGGATAACACCAACACCTGGAAAAAGCATATGCAGTCCCCGGTATTTATCAAATACGTCGAATTTAACGTGCGAAAAGACCAAATCAAGGAAACGAACGTCCTGGACCAGAAAGCGGCGATCGAGCGGTTCGAGCTGACGGATTCGGGCTTCCGGCTGACGTTTAACATGCCCGACATCGGGTTCGCCATTCCGATCGAAGTGAGTCTGAAGGATGACTACGTGGAAACGAAAATTATCGAGGAAGGTTTTAAGGACGGAAAAAGCAGCGAGGAGATGGCCGAATATGAGGCACGCGCGAAAAAAAAGGATAAAAACGCGCGCATTGCCGCACTTCGCTTATATCCGTTCCTCGGCGCCCACACTTCGGACCGGGAGGACGGTTACCTCTTGATACCCGATGGACCGGGGACGCTGATTCAGTTCCGGAAGGACCGGCCGCCAAACAACAATTTTTATTTCGAAGCGGTATACGGCGAGGATTACGCCTTCAGCAACAACAACCCGTCCCTTTCGATTCGCCAGCCGGTTCGCATGCCCGTTTTCGGCATCAAGGCCGGTGATCAGGCACTCCTGGCCGTCATTCATGACGGGGCGGAATACGCCAACGTGCTTGCGGCGCCGTCCAAATCGATGAACCAGTATAACTGGGCGACGGCCGAGTTTACGTACCGGCAGCGTTTTTTTCAGCCTACCGATAAGCGCAAGCAAAACGGATTTCAGACCTTCAACAAAGATCGCGCGCAAGGCGACCGTTCGATCCGCTATTATTTCCTGAATGGCGGCTCTCCCGATTACGTCGGGATGGCGGCGCGTTATCGCCAGGTTCTGATGGAGGAAGACGGTTTGAAGCGGGTGACGCCGGATGGCGATTCCATCCGTCTGCCGGTCTATTTGCTTGGGGCCGACTCCAAAAAAGGGTTCCTGTGGGACTCTTACGAGGCTCTGACTACGACATCGGAAGCCGAAGAGATCGTCAATGAGCTGACGGCGACCGGAGTCAAGAAAATGTCCATCACCTACGCCGGCTGGCAAAAGGGAGGCATCAGCGATTTCGGCGGGCATTTTCCGGTCGACAAAGGCATCGGAGGCAATGACGGAATGCGGCAGTTCATCGAATATGCCCATGTCAAAGGCCACGACGTGACGCTGGAGGCCTCTTCGTACACGTTCAACAACACGGGGCGGGACGGATTCCGCTCCAGCCGGGACGGATTGCAGGACCTGGGATCGGTCGTCATCAAATATGGACGAAGAAACGAGACCGCAACGACGCTCGTGAGCCCCCGTTTCATGCAAAAGGTGCTGGAGAAGGACTTTGACAAGTTCAAGCAGCTCGGAACGGACGGGTTGACGCTAGGGGGCGGTTTGGGATCGTTGTTGAACAGCGATTTTAACGAGCGGCACAAGGCGACGCGGGAAGAAGCCAAAGGAATCCAGCAGCAGCTGTTGGGTCAGGCGGTTCAAACGCTGGGCCCCGTCAGGGCGGAAAGCGCCAACGCGTATGCTTGGAAATACGTCGACGCTTTGGACGGCGTGCCGATCGAAAATTCCTTCGATCTGTTCGTCGACGGGACGGTGCCGTTTATGCAAATAGCGCTGCATGGACTGATCCCTTATTCGTCCGGCTTTGCCAATACCGCCGATAACTATGCGACCTATCTTCTGAAAAACATGGAGTACGGCTCCATCCCGAGTTTCATGCTGACTTATGCGGCTTCGCAGGATCTGATCGGGACGCGTTCGCTTTATAACTACTACAGCACGCATTACAAAGATTGGTCGGAAGAAATCGCAAAGCAGTACAGCCGGTTCAACGAAGCGCTCGGGGACGTGCAGGACCGGATGATCGTAGGCCACCGCTCCCTGGCCGCGGGCGTCTACGAGACGACATACGACAACGGGAAACGGATCGTCGTGAACTACAACGAATCGCCATATTACGGGGACGGGTATGAGGTCAAAGCCCAGGACTTTGCCGTCGTTCATGGGGGGAGATCATGATGGGCAAATTCAAGCTCAAAGCTCGGACTTCGCGGCATTTGGAAGCGCTGGCGTTTGTTGCTCCCTGGATCCTCGGCTTCCTGTTGTTTATGGCTTTTCCGCTTGTTTTCTCTTTGTATATGAGCTTGCACAAGGTGACGGTGCTGCCGACGGGCCTCAAATACGATTTTCAAGGCTTGAAATATTATAAGGAAATTCTGTTCGGGAGTTCGGCCTTTTACGATAATCTCATTCCGTTTTTTCAGGAAATCGTCATCATGGTGCCCGTCATCATCGTCTTTTCGTTATTTATCGCCATCATGCTCAATCAGAATTTTCCGGGGCGGATTTTGTTTCGGGTCGTGTTCTTCCTGCCGATCATTTTTACTTCGGGGTACGTGCTGACGGAATTCGTGAATCAGGGCGAAGGGACGCTTGGTTTTTTGGAACGGTTTTCGATCGGGGAATACCTGCTTGATTTTTTGGGGGACAGCTCCTGGACGAAACCCGTGATGGACGTGCTGAACCGGTTCGTGCTCGTGTTATGGTACTCCGGGGTACAGATTCTGATTTTCCTTGCGGGAAGGCAGACGATCTCGAAATCGAGTTACGAGTCCGCGCGGATCGACGGCGCTTCTCCGTGGGAGGTGTTCTGGAAGATTACGCTGCCGGCCATGTCCCCGTTCATTTTGCTGAACCTGATTTATACGGTGGTCGATATGTTCACGTTCCCTTACAACCCGATCATCGAGCTGATCAATACCGGGAACTACGGCTACAACAGCGCTTTGGCCTGGATTTATTTCGTCGTTATCGCCTGCTTCCTGAGCTTGATCATGCTCCTGTTTTTGAGAATGAACCGCAGCCGCCGATACCGGTGATGCAGATCCCGCAAGAGAGGAGGGGCCGAAGTGATTGGGAAAATGAACGCGATAAAGACCAAAACGTCTTCGCTGAAAAAAAGGGTCGCACGCGACGGCTTGAACACGATTCGTTACGTCATCCTCGGCCGGGAAGTGAACCGGGGATTATTGTTCAAACTGTTTATTTACTGGATTCTGATCGTCACCTCTTACATTTATTTGAATCCCATTTTGAAAATGCTCGTGAAAATGGTGATGAACGAGAAGGACTTGAACGACCCGACGGTGACTTGGGTACCCCATGAAGTCTATTTTGGCCATTTGAAAACGGCCTGGCAGGCGCTTCATTACGTGCAATCCTTATCGGTTAGCGTCGGCATTTCCGCGGTCGTGGCCTTGTTTCATGTGATCGCCTGCGGATTGATGGGTTATGCCTTGGCCCGAATGCAGTTCCCTTTCAAAAAGCTGCTGACGGCGCTGCTTGCGGTAACGTTTATCATTCCGCCGCAGGTGATCGTGCTGCCGATGATCATCATGTACACAAAACTGGGGCTGCAAGGTCATCTTTTTTCGCTGGTTCTGCCTTCCCTGTTTGGTTTCGGGATCAAAGGCGCGTTATTTGTCATCATCTTCAGGCAGTTTTATACGACGCAGCCGAAAGAACTTGAGGAGGCGGGAAAAATCGACGGCGCGAGCAGCTTCAAATTTTATTGGAAAGTGATGTTTCCGCTGGCCAAACCCGCGATTCTCGTCGTTTCCCTGTTCTCCTTCGTATGGACGTGGAACGACACCTATTATCCGCGGATGTTTCTCGGGCAATCGCCCTTAGTGCCGCTTTCGACCCAGATGTCCCGGGTGGATGCAAGCATAACAAGCATGCTCGGGAACGAAGAAACCGCCCTCGTATTGGTGGAAGCCATCAAAATGTCTGCCAGCTTCCTTGCGCTGTTGCCGCCGCTTCTCATCTTCTTCTTTGCGCAGCGTTATTTCGTCGAAAGCGTCGAGCGTACGGGACTTGTAGAATAACGTGCATGCTGCAAATGCCATCGGGCCGGCACGGAAACGTTGGGCATTGCAGGGATCAGGGACAGAAGAAGGGGGGATGCGGGCCAAAAAATGCTGCAAGGCACCGAAGCGATTTCCATAAGTTCATGTAATGCCAAAGGGTATAAGATGAATACATGTTGAAGGGATGAATCGGTCATGAAAAAGCGGATGAATGTTATTTTCTTGATAGTCGTTGCATTTGCGCTTATGTTGACGGGATGCGGCTCCGGAGGTTCGGGAAACGATACGGCGGCAAAGGAGCAGCCCCCGGCGGATACAAAGCAAGCCCCCAGTCAACCGGCGGAGCAGAAGCCTGAGGAGAAAAAAGAAAATAATGAGCCGATCAAGCTGATTTTCATGGCGCCTTGGAGCAAAGAACAGGTGGAAAGCCGCATTCTTGCGGGAACGAAGGAGAAATTCCCCAATGTCGATATCGAACCTACGGGCAAATTCGCGGATGCGGCGTCCTTTGACGAATTGTTCGCCCAAAATGTGATGCCGGATTTGATTCTGACGACGGATGGCTTCGACATTTTGAAGGAAAGGGATATGCTGCTGCCGCTGGATGACATGCTGAAAGAACGAAACTTCGATTTCAACGCCATCAGGCCGGGAATCATGGATGCGCTTCGGGCGCGGGATCCGGAAGGAAAAGGAAGGCTGCTCGGCGTTCCGATCGAGGACGTGACGGTGGCGCTGCATTACAACAAAGCCGTGTTTGACAAGTTCGGCGTGGATTATCCGGTCGACGGGATGACCTGGGACGAGGTGATCGACCTTGCCGGCAAGGTGACCGGGGAAAGGGATGGCGTGAAATACCGGGGATTGGCGACCAACTCTTTGTCCCAGGCGATGACGCAGCTATCCGCCAATGGCACGGACCCGCAAACGGGCGAACCCCAATTTTCGAAAAATCCGGCATTCGCGAAATTTCTGGGCTTAACGAAACGGATCGCAAGCATCCCGGGGAACTGGGAACCCGGAATCGAATACGACTTTAAAAAAGGCGACGTGGCGATGAGCCTGGGACTGATTGCAAACACGATCCCTTATTATCCGGAAGAACTCGATTATGACGTGGTGAGCTTCCCGAGCTGGCCGGACCTGCCGGGCGTCGGGCCGTCCACGCTGCCGCTGACGATCGCCGTCAACAAACACAGCAAACATATTGACGAAGCGATGGATCTGCTGGAATTCCTGCTGACGGATGAACAGCAAATCCGCATGACCCGTGCGGGCATTCCTTCCGTCTCTTCGGATCAAAGCATCTTGGAGCAGTTCGCTGGGGATACGCTGAACGGACGGGAATTCAACATTAAAGGCATCTATTCGCTGCAGCAGGCCAAACCGGCGTTGTACAGTCCATACGGCCCGGACATTTTGCTCTACGGAACCAACTACGTCGGTTCACAGGTCCAGCCTTTCCTGACTTCAGGCAACGACGTTCAAACCTTCCTGCGGAAAATGGATGAGGACTACGCCGCCATCGTGAAGGAGAGAAACCAGCAGAATTGATGCGATGTTAAAGCCCTTCCATGATAACCTTACGGATGAGGGGGAATACGAGTGGGCAAAAAGCAATCTTGGGTGTATGGGATGATCGGTTTGCTGCTGTTGCTTACGATCTCCGCTTGCGCCGGCGAAACGAAACAGGAAGCCGTTCCTGAGCCGAAGCCACAGACGGAAGTAGAACAAGCGAAGCCTGAGGAGCAGACTCCCGTGAAGACGTTTCCGGAAGATCCGGTCGAACTGCTTGTAGCCACGCCTTGGGGCGAGGATTACTTTAATTCCCGCATTGGCAATTATATGAAGGAAAAGCTGCCTCATATCAAGGTGACGCATGTCGACTGGAACGGTACCGTGGAGAATATGCAGGAGCTTAACGCTTCGCAGATCGTTCCGGATATCGTGCTTGCGTTTACGGGCCAAGAACCGCTTCAAGAACTGGAGATGGTTTATCCGCTGGATGGCATGGTGAAAGAATACGGAGTCGATCTGAGCCAAGTGGACCCGGCCATACTCGCCCAAGTGCGGTCGCGGGACCGGGAGGGGCGTTTGGTTGGCATTCCGCAGGAGATGGGCGTCATCGGCCTTCATTACAACAAGGAAATATTTGATCTGTTCGGGGTCGAATATCCTTCGGATCATATGACATGGGATGAAGCGATCGAGATGGCGAAAAAAATGACCGCCGAACGGAACGGGGTGCATTACAGGGGATTGGAGCTTGGAAGCTATACGTTCCCCCTGAAGCAGCTGTCCGTCACTTTAACCGATCCCGATACTGGCGAAGTGCTGTTATCCAAAAATCCGGAATTCACGCAATATATGGAATTGTTGAAAAAAATATATAGCATACCGGGCATGTACGATGAAAACATCAGCGGATTCAGCGATAAAACCGTCGCGATGCATGTGGATTGGCATGGTTATTTAACCTGGTTCGGGGGGAACGACGAAGAAGCGAAGGAATTCCAGCAGGACATGGATATAGTTCCCGTACCCACCTTTCCGGGCCGGGAAAATACGGCGCCAACGCCGAACACGCAGATTTTCGCGATCAATGCGTTCAGCAAGCACAAGGAAGCGGCATTCCAATGGATCCTTGAAAGCATTTCGCCCGAATATCAGGCAACGCTTGCCCGGGCGGGAACGCCGTCCGTCATCACGGGGGACAAAACGATCAACGAGCAATTCGCCCAGGACAATATGAGGTACGAAGGCAAAAACATTAACGCGTTTTTCCAATATCCTTTCACGCCGCCGCCGGCCAAAAGCAGCTCATGGGATTCCTACGTGAAGCTGGACGACGCGATCAAGGAGTTTTTGCAGTCGGACATGGACATTCAGAAGTTTCTGAGAACGCAGACGGAAAAAGCGGAAAAAGCGATTCAGGAAGCAAAATCCTCAAAAGGGAAGTGATAAAGCCGCATGAATATTTAAAAGTTTAAGTATCGGCCGTAAACAGGTAACCGTAAAAAAGCCCGCATCCGAATCGGAGGCGGGCTCTTCGATTTGTCGCCGTCAAGTTGGCTGACGACGCTTATCCTTCATATCTTCTAGCCTCTTGATAGGTAAGCATCAGCGCCAAAAGCAGCACGGACATCATCGTATCGTAAACGATCAGGATCAGCACAAGCTGAACCGGAGCGGCGAACAAGTTGGCTGCCAGGCTTGCCAGGCCCGAAACAACCAAAATCACGGCGGCCATTGCGACGGAGGCGGGCCAGTGCTGCTTTAAGGATCGAAAGGCACGGCGAAAGGCGGCATCAAAAGGAACGCGGTCCGTGACGACCGTAAACTCCAAAAATACAAACAGGATACGGAAAGCGATAAAAAATAGAAGGGCGGCTCCGGAGCCAATCGCTCCAAACAATAAGATCAACAGGGTTGATACCGTTGACGTCGCAAGCACCATCGCGGCCTGCAGCAGCAGAAAGGGGAGGCCGAAACGCAGGTTCGCGCGCAAAATCTGGGAAGCATGAAGTTTCGAACCCCGGCACGCGGCAGCGAGCGTACTTATATATCCTCCCTGCGCGAATGACCACAGCACGGCGGCGGCCAGCATAAACCACGTAAACGGGAGGGAATACAGCTGAAAAACGGACGGAATTCCGATGCCCAACATGACCCTCGAGCTCCACTGGGATTTAACCGCCCACCCGTGCGAGCCATAAAGAACAGCCAGCAGAATGGCGTCGATCAGGAAGGGCTGCAGGACAATATAGGGCTGCCTTTTGAACGTCCGGCAAGCTTCAAGGAACGGCATAGCGACCTCCTTTAGGTTCGAAAAACATACGTTATTCGGGAAATCAGCCCGCAGATAAGGCTTGTCGGGATGAATCCATTTGAAACGATTGCTGCACCGGCAGCCGGATCCAAAAGACGGAGCCCTTGCCAAGCTTGCTTTCAGCCCATATCTTGCCTTGATGGGCCTCCACCAGCGCTTTGGCAATGCTTAAACCTACGCCAAGGCCGCCGCTGTCCCTGGATCTGGATTTATCCGCCCGATAAAAACGGTCAAAAATCCGGCCCAGATCTTCTTCCGGTATTCCCATCCCCGTATCTTTGCAGTATACGAGCATGGAGTCCTCTTCATGGACGACGCCGACCTCGATTTTTCCGCCGCTTGGCGTATATTTGATGGCATTGTACATGACGTTGGACAGGATTTGCGCGACCCGGTCCGGATCGGCTTGCAGGTAGCACGGCGTTTTGGACGGCACATATTCAAACCGGATGTTTTTTTCCCGGGTCAGAAATAAAAATCCTTCATAAATGCCTTGAACGACCCGGGACAAATTGACTTCCTGCTTATTCAGCTCGAATTGGGCCCCTTCGGCTTCCGACAGTTTTTCCATGTCTTCCACGAGTCGGTACAGCCGTTCGATGTCAACGAGAATGCGCTGGATTTGATCGGCGGTTAGCGGATAAATGCCGTCAATGATCGCGTCCAGCTGCGACAACACGGCGGTCAGCGGCGTTCTGAGCTCGTGGGTCAGATCCTGCATCAGCTGATTGCGCCATGATTCATGGCGTTCGAAACGGTCGATCAGATGGTTGATCGTCGTGATCAGAACCCGGGTCTCCGTCGTGCCTCGGACCGGAATCGGCGAAAGCTGGTTGCTCGTGACGATGGACTCCGCCATGCCGGATGACGTGGACAGGCTTCGGCTCCAGCGCCAAGAGGCAAATACGGATACCGCGAAAGCGGCACACAGGAGCATCGTGATCGCAAACCTGCTCCGGCGCTGAATCTGCTCTTCGAATTGCCGGATGGCGGGCGAATACGTACCGTCCGACGTATCAAAATAGGAGGTGAGATAACCATCGATTTTCCCGTTTAATACGAGCGGCGCTTCAACGGTAAAAAGATCGGTCCGTTTCAGCCAGACCGGGTCCAGCAAATCCAAAATGACCGTTTCGCGATCCGCGTCGACATATTGAATCGGAATCGCAAAATGGCGCGATGCTTCCTCGAATATTCCGATGCTGTCGCTGCGGTCCGTTCCGTTTTGCTGCATCCGTTCCCGAAGCGAATAGAGCAGATGTTGGCTCTGCTCGGCGGCATATTTTTGCTTAAACACGGAGAGTTGTTTGCTCCAAATTTGCGTCAGGGCCACATAGGAACCGATGGAAGCAACCACCGTCAGGCAGAGGATCACCAAAAACAGCCATGTACGGGTGGAGATCGTCAAGAATGAAAACATCTTTTTCATGTTTCGTCCGGTTGAAAAGTAAATTTGTATCCGGAGCCGATTTTGGTCACGATATACTGCGGGTTTTTGGGATCCTCTTCGATTTTTCTGCGGATATTCCGGATGTGGACGTCCATGACGCGCCCGTCGCCAATGAAACGGTAGCCTTGAACCTCATAGGACAAATCATGCCTGCTAAAAACCTTGCCCGGCTTTTTGACAAGGATGCTTAACGTGCGAAATTCGGTTGCGGTCAGGTTTGCGGGTTTGCCGTCGATATAAACGTCCTCGAATTCGAAATTGACCATCAGCCTGCGGCGGTTAAAGTAGAGCACATTGGGCCCGCTTTTGTTCAAATGATTGATTCTTCGCTGCAAAGCATAGATTCTTGCAATCACTTCCTTCATCCGAAACGGCTTCGTGATGTAGTCGTCCGCACCCAGGTTCAGGCCGTTTATCATATCCGTTTCGCGGGCTTTCGACGTAATCATGATCAGCGGAATATTCGATACCTGCCGGATGCTGCGGCAAACCTCCTCCCCGGGGAGCCCTTGAATCATCAGATCCAGCACGACCAGGTCCAGCTTCAATAGCTGAATTCGCTTCAATGCTTCCCTGCCGTCGCCCGTAATGTGCACGTTCCAGCCTTCATTGATAAAGTACGATTGCAAGATGTCCCTTACGGAAGCTTCGTCTTCTACAATCAAGATGTTCATCCTGTAACCTCCTAGAACTCTTTCTCATTTGAACGGAATAAACAAACTCGAAAAAGGGTATACCCGGATCAAAGGGTATACCCGGATCGCGAAGAGGGCGCCATACGGCTATGTTTGGATCGATCTTTTGGATGAATACATGTCCTTAAAAGATATATCTAATCATCGATTTATATGTAAAGGTAAACGCTTTCATGAAGGCGTGGTTATATTTTACAATAAAACCAAACGAAGTGGTAGCAATTTGTTATATTAACTTGCGAAGGGGCGCGAGTAGAGAATACGAGGGGAGGGCGCCAGCTTCGGTTCGCGGATATTCAAGTAATCGTTGATATGGAAAGCGCTTTGAAAGCCTATATATGAAGCCATTGAAGTAGAAAAAGACGGTTTGAGGTGAATATTCCCATATCCTGCGTTGAAAAATGCTTTTGACGCGTTGACGCCAGGACTTCAAAAAGCAAGCATACCTGATCTGTTTTTCGGCGCCTAAACAATCCAAAACTCGGGAGTCAGGGTTGAAAAATGTGGCAGCAAAATCTCGACGATGGGAAGGAAATAAATGATCGATAAATTCGGTCGTAGAGACTAAACGAATCGGACAAAGAGAACATGGTTGAATTGAATCACCTGCTGGCGTGTATTATGTTAATAAACTTTCCATTCTAACCGTTTAAAAGTTTTCTTATTCCATTCTTTCACATTTGTAAATGAGGTGTCATCGATGTTTGTAACCCTGGCTATTAACGTGTCATCGTTCCACTCGATCATCGAAATTGGATATTCGAAGGAACTTAACATGTTCAAATTTTCTGGAGGTGGAATTTCCTGAAACTTTTTCAAATTAACGATCACGACTTGATTTCTAAGAACCTCTGAACCTTCATTTCTGCCAAAGAGAAAGGCCGCAATTTCACCATTTTGCTTAGAGACTTGAAAAAAACTTGACTCTGAAATCTGCAATGACTGCCATTCTCCATCCTTATGTTCCAATAGAAGTTGATTGCAAAGTTTCGTCCCGCAACTGTAATTCAAAAGGATGTAGTCCTTTTGATTGTATGTGAACAAATCATTAATCCGCATTCGATTTAATTCACTCTTTTTGTCCTCAAATGGTTCTAAGTACGAATTTATAATCGGAATTTTGTCGACGGAGATGTTGAGAGGGTTTTGGTTAGGAATTTTCATTTGAAGCAACAGCTCTTTTTCCCGATTTGCTTGAATACCATTATCTTTAGATATATTTTGGGGTTTTGCGTCATGCGTTTTTTCTCCTTCATCCCCACGTATATGATTTCCCTTGGATTGGCAAGAAACGGATAAACAGATTATTAAAAACATGATTGGCAAGTATCTTTTCATCATATCCTCCTTTGCTAAACCATTGTAAAAGAAATTGCTCCTAATAAAATATATATAAGCTCAATCTCGCTCAAAGTTTTCTTCGACCCCAACATGGTCATTGTAAGCTGCACTCGAGATGAATGGCGTTATCCAAAAAAGAAAACAGCTGTTCGCCCATGACATCGATGCCGGCTCCCAGCCAAATCAGGTGACCCCATGAATCAAGCTCGCAAAGCCGGGCGTTCGGAATGACCCGATGGGCGTGCCTTGCGTGTTCCACAGGGACGGAAGCGTCATGAATGCTATGCATAATCAAGGAAGGGCACTGGATCGAAACAAGCTCCGGAGTCAGGTCATGTCCTGTTTGCTCCAAATCGATCATAAAGCCTCGTCCCGACCGCTGACGGTTGACCATATTTTTGAATCGTCTCCGATCCTCGCGGCTGATTTCCGGCAGTACCTTTTCTTTCGGCAGCGTGCTGAAGGAAGGAATCATGCTGTTCAAAAGAAAGCGGGGAGCAAATTTGTTCATGAACCGTATCGCCGCCCATACATATTTTTCAGTAGAGGGGTTGAACATGATCCGTGCCAATTGATGCGTCTTGCTGCCCGGAAACAGCCAGCGATCGGAGACTGCGGATTGCAGGACAAGGCTTTTTACCCGGTTCGGGTATCGGGAAGCGAGATAAATCCCGCTTGGGCCTCCGGCGGACATGGCGAGGATATGCGCTTGGGGCACTTGGAGCTCATCCAGCAGTTCGATATAGGCTTCGCATGCAGTCATGAGCGATCGGCCCAGCTCCGCTGACGTGTTGCCATAACCCGGACGGGAAGGCGTAATAATCCGGAAACCACGTGCCGTAAGAAGGTCATAACCTAATTCTTCACGGCAGCTCGAATGGCCTCCGTGCAAAATGAGGACCGGCTCTCCC
This sequence comes from Paenibacillus sp. USDA918EY, assembly GCF_009870825.1. GTDB lineage: Bacteria > Bacillota > Bacilli > Paenibacillales > Paenibacillaceae > Paenibacillus_AQ > Paenibacillus_AQ albilobatus. Next base: position 759,800 of record NZ_WTWY01000001.1, read on the forward strand.
GATCCGACGATGCTGTATTCCAGCTTGAAGCCGTTTTGGGTCACGTATTGATGGATGGATCTTTCCATAACGTTTGCGCCTCCTAAAAGCGAATTATGGTTCATTATTAGATTTGAAAAAACGCGTGCGCCCTTTACTAAAGAAACGCCCGCAGGCCTTGATACCAAAAAGAAACGTACTGGCCAACCATCCGTTTGCAATCTTCCGGATCTTGGTGGCGGCGGATGATCTCGAAATAGCCTTGCATAAAAGCGACCGAAACCGGCCAAGCCGCTTGCCGCTCGAACACTGTCCTTCCTTGTTTGCCGTTATAGATCGCCAAATGCTCCGCAACGTTGTCCGCCATTACCCGGTGAAAATTCGCAGCGGCGGTTTCGAACCGGGTTCCTTTGGAGCCATCGATTAAGATTAGGAGCGGCCTCCGGTATTTTTCAACGATCCCCGCCAATGCGTGGACGACAAGCTCAAATATATCCCCTGTTTCATCCGGATGGTTGTCGTGATTGCCGATCAGCATCTCCAGCTCGCGGAGGACGGGAGACACGATGGAATCGAATAACGCTTCCTTCCCCGGGAAATACCGGTACAAGTTGCCGACCGAGATGCCGGCATTCGCCGCAATCCGTTTGATCGAGGCATCCGCAAAACCATGCTGGGCAAACTCATCTTGGGCATGTTGGACGATCGCCTGCCGCAATTCCTCCTTCAAAACCTGAACCATAAATGAACCTCCATTCGCTTTTAGAGTATAAACGAATTGGCCGCTGCAATCAAGCGCTTGAAAACAGGGCCAATAACGGTCGGGGAAGTCGTACGTTTAACCTGCCAGCAGGACGGCCGCAAGAAATACGAATTGCAGCACGGTTCGGGGAAATAGCTTAGGTACAGGGCGCCCGCCGATCGTTAACTTTTCCTTGGCTGCGCGCACATTGGCGGGAAACATGGCGACAAGCAGCATGGCCAAACCGATCGAAGCGGCCTTGGAAACGGCAGGAATCATGATGCCGACGGCTCCGGCAAGTTCCAGCAGCCCGGTGGCGGTCACGATCCGATCCGGTCTGGGAAAAAACGGCGGAACCATGCGGATCAGATCCCGCCTGCGGGTTCCCCAATGCGCGGAAGCCGTTAGGAGCAGCATGGCGGCCACAGCCGCCTGCAGCGAAGTATGCCAGCCTTCGAAATAGGAAAGCCCGGCCAAGCCAAGAATCTTAAACAACAGAAAAACCGCAACAAGCGCATAAAAAGGCAGCATCCGGATATCCCTCCATTGGAAGTCATAATCAAAGCTCGACAATGCTAAGCCAAACATCTTGCTGTGACAGCCGTTACGCGCTGCTTAGAATCCTTTCATGACCATCAGGTATAAAATGACGACCGGAAGCAGCGTGGCGGCGATGCCGAACACGGCCCAGGAACGGGAGGCGTTGCGGTAGGCTTGGGAAATCACGCCGGTTTCGATGCAGCGGGCGCTGGACCGGATCATTTTGCGCTGCAGGGGAATGAGGATCGCCGCCCAAATGATGCCGGTAAGGGCAAATAAGATGAGGGAAAGCACAAGCCAATTGAAACCCGAGAACGAAACTCCGGCACGCGCAGCCATCATGCCGCCGGAAAGGATCACGAGGAAAAGACCCGGAATCGTAAAGATATAATCGGCAAGCATGACATTTTGCACGGCATGATGAATGGCTGCAGGGTTTTTCGTCAAATCCGCCCGAACCTTCCAAAAGGCCGCCGTCACGATATTTCCTACGAATAATACGACTCCGAGCAAATGAAGCGTCAACCATAAATTCATGATGCTTCCACCTTTCGATTTTTTATTTTCGAGACTGTAACATATCCGAAATCATGGATGTGAAATCCTGTCCCTTGAAAGAAGTCGCCGTCAACGGGATGGAGGAGCGCACTCGCAAGCCGAGCGTAAGAAGGACGAACATATCCGCCGTTTTGTCCGCATCGACCGACTCCGGAATGACTCCGTACCTCTGGCCGGTCTCAATCCACTCCTTGGATAAATATACCGATCTCTCATAATACTGTTTAAGGGCTTCCGCGATGACAGGCTGATCCTCCTTGCCAAGCAAATACAAAAGCACCTTGTTCGTCACATCCCGGGCGTTTTCGTATTGCAGGATGTTTTCCGCAATTTTCTGCATGGGTTCACCGAACGAACGTCGGCCTTGCTCCACCTCGTTCATAAATTGGGCATTCGTTTCTTCAAGCCGCTCCTGAAGCACCCAAACAAAAATTTCGTCCTTGCTCTTTACGTAATGGAAAATCGCCCCCTTGGACAAACCCGATCGATCCATGATATCCTTCATGGTCATCGAGTGGCATCCTTTTTCCTGAATCAGTTCTTTGACCGTATCCAGCAGAAGTCTGGTTGTTTGCTGCCTGCGTTGTTCTTGTTTCAATCGGATCCCTCCGGAATGGTAATCGATTTTTTATCGTGTTATCATCATTATAAAAACCGACCAGCGGTTTGTAAATATGTTTAAAGAAATTTTTAGTGCGATTGACGCATGACTGCAAAACATGAAAACTATGAAAAAACGTGAAAAACTATGAAAAAAGCCAAGGTAAGGGCGAAATAAAGGATTAACGGTAAAAAAACCCTACATTTTGTCGATGGCTGCTGCATTATCTTATGTTATATTGAAAGGGATTAGGTCATAAGGAGTGGGATGAATGGACGATAAATGCATATCGGTCGTTGTCCCCGCTTACAATGAGGAAGAAGTCATCCGGCAGTGCTACAAAGCATTGACGGACGTGATGAAGTGCACAAACTATACATACGAGCTTCTCTTTGTAAACGACGGGAGCAAGGATCGGACGATAAGCATTTTGGATGAGCTGGCAAGGCAGGATGCACATGTGCGAATCGTAAACTTTGCAAGAAACTTTGGTCATCAGGCGGCGGTCACGGCGGGCATCAATCAAGCGCGGGGCGACTGCGTCGTCATCATCGACGCGGATTTGCAGGATCCGCCCGAAGTGATTCACGACATGGTGGAGAAGTGGGAGGAAGGGTATGAGGTCGTATACGGAAAACGGAGAAAACGCAAAGGCGAAACGCTGTTCAAGCTCGCTTCCGCTTCTTTGTTTTACCGCTTTCTGCAGCGCATGTCCGATACCCACATTCCGCGCGATACAGGGGATTTCCGTTTAATCGACCATAAGGTCGCGCATGTATTCAACCGGTTGACGGAGCGGAACAAATTCATCCGGGGGATCATCAGCTGGATCGGATTTAACCAGACCTACGTGGAATATGACCGAAACGAACGGGCTGCCGGGCAAACGAAATACCCGCTGCGCAAAATGATCGCTTTTGCTTCCGACGGGATTTTTTCGTTTTCGTCCAAGCCGCTGAAGCTGATCACCCGAATGGGTTTGCTGACGGTCGTGATCGCATTTTGCGTGCTTGTGTATTCCTTAAGCGCCAAGCTGCTCCATCTTCCGGAGGTCGAGCGGGGCTGGACGTCCATCATGACGGCCATTACGTTGTTCAGCGGCGTTCAAATGCTGTCGCTCGGCATTATGGGCGAATATATCGCACGAATCTATGACGAGAGCAAAAACAGACCGCAGTACATTATAAAAGAGACGATCCACTACCCGCAGGAAGAACTACATATTCAGGAAACGTATCAACCGAAATCCCGCCAGGCCGAGATGGCAACCAATAACGCTCCATAAAAACGGGGCGCAAGCTTGATGCAGGAGGTAGGATGTTGAAAAATTTTTGGATATGCGGGATGGGCACCATGCTTTTGTTTAACGCCCTCGCTGCCTGCGGCAGCCCTCCGAACGGGAACGGACAGGCGGAACATCCGGTACAGCAGGCAAAGCCGGCCGATCCCAATGCGAAACGGGAATCAAGCTTCGGCGATCGGTTGAACCTGCGGCAGCATCGTGAGGACACGGAGCGTTTTGTCATGAACCGAATGTACGGACCGTATGGCGTATATACCAATTACGCCGACAGCGGCGAATCGGACACGGCTGCCACGGGCCACGAAGTATTAAGCGAATCTTCAAGCCTCCTGATGCGTTATGACGCGCTTACGAACCGGAAGGACGCTTTTCAAGCCGAATGGGAGCGCGCAAAGCAGGTTTTTGAGCTTCCTTCAGGTTTCAGCTACCGGTATAGCCCAAAGCAGGACAAGAAATATTCGGTCAATGCCGCCGTCGACGACCTGCGGATCATCAGGGCTTTGTATGAAGCGGGGGATCGGTTTCATTCCGCGGAATACGACGGGTGGGCCGACGACTACGGGAAGCGGTTCTATGCGTTTAACGTCAAGGACGATAAGCTTTACGATTTTTACGACGATGCTTACAAGGTTACAAACGATTTCGTGACGTTGTGCTACATTGATTTGGTCACATTGAAACGTCTGCCCGTTCCTGCTAAGCAGCAATCCGCATTGGTCCAAAACATGGCGGCAATCCTCCAAAACGGATATTTGTCGGACGCGTTTCCCTTTTACGAAACAAGCTATGATTACAGCACGGACACCTACCGTTCGGAGGGGATCAACACCGTCGAATCGGCGTTAACGATTTTGGCGTTATCCGAGGCCGGCCTCGAGCGTCCCGAAAGCATCGTTTATCTAAAGGAACATGTGAAGAACGGAACGTTATACGGCCAATACGATCGGAACGGCGTCCCCCGGAACGATATTCAATCCACCGCGATCTATGCGATAACGGCCATGATCGGCTCCGTGCTGGCGGATGAGGAATTGTATGAAGACAGCATCCGGCAGATGGAGAAATACCGGGTGACCGATAAGGCAAGCCCGTTGTACGGCGGCTTCGGCGATCCGGCAGCAAAACAAGCTTTTTCTTTCGACAATTTGATGGCATTGCTCGCTTATGCCCATTAGTGCCGGGCGTTTGCGGGAATAAAGGCAGGTGTATGCATTGGCTAAGGCTCGCTTAATCGACCGATTGGGATTCGGCATGACCGTACTCGGCCGCTATGTTTCCCCGCCCCTGCTGGCCGCGTCGCTGGTCCTCGTCATCACGGCGATCGCGCTGTTCGTTCCGCCTTACATCGGGATGGCCGACAACGGAGACTATTTCCGCGTATTGTACAGCAACGGGCTATATTTCAACAACCCGGACTATGACAGTTTGTATTTGGGCTTTTTTAACAAGCAATTCGGGATATTCCAATACTTCAACGAAAACGGTGCTACCTTAACGTCCTCGCAATCTCTTCTTATACGTTTATCCGTTTGGATCAATCAATGGTTTGACCGGCAGGTGTTCGACATTCGGGTGCAAGGGGCGCTGTTGACGGTCTTATATACGGTTGCCGTTTATCTTTTCGTCGAGGCGCTAACTTGGAAAATGAAACCGAAATACGGCTACGCGGTGGCCATTCTGGCTGTGTTCTTGTTTGGTGACACCGCTTATACAGCTTTCTTCAACTCGTTTTTCAGCGAAAGCATGGTTTGGATTATGCTTATTTATTTGTTTGCCTCCGGCTTATTGCTGTTCCGCAAACGATACTCCGATTATGCGATGCTGGCAGTCTTTTTTGTCAGCGGCCTTTTGCTTACGACAAGCAAGCAGCAAAATGCGCCCGTCGGCATCATCGTCGCCGTGATGGGAATCGTTTTTATTTTCGTGCGGAAGCAGCGGACCTTTCGGGTCATGACGGCGTCTGCGCTCGCGTTCCTTATGCTTGCCGGCATCGCGACCTACGTGCTCATTCCGAAGGAATTCGTCAACATCAACCAATACCATGCGATGACGCGCGGCGTGCTGATGCAATCCGAAGACCCGGAAGCCACCCTGAAATCGTTCGGCATCAACCGGCAATATGCCATTCTGAACGAAAGCATTTATTACGAGCCATATACGACCGTGGACGTGAACTCCAAAATATTGGAGGATAACTTCTACAATCATTACGGCTTCGTATCCATCCTTGCTTATTACGTAACCCATCCGGGACAAGCAGGCAAAATGATGGACCTTGCAGCCAAAAACGCGTTCACGATCCGCCCGCCGGCCATGGGAAACTATGAAAAGTCCGTAGGAAAACCGTTTGGGGCGCAAACGACGTTTTTTTCCGGATACAGCGAGCTGAAAAAGGCGCTGGCCCCCAAGACGTTCGGCTTCATCATCATATGGATGCTGGTCGTTACGGGCATGTATGCCGCTCATTTCGCCGCGTCCGTCAAGGCCAGGGATGTACGGGGCATGATCCGGCTGCCGCTGATTCTCATGCTGATGTTCATGGGATTGTCAGGAATCTTCGTGTCGATTATCGGCGCAGGGGACGCGGATTTGTCAAAGCATGAATTTTTATTTACGGCCGCGTTTGACTTGGTTACGCTCACCGCGGTGTCGGACGCTATATGCCGGAATTTGTGGCAAAGCAAGCCTGCGGCGCATGATCAATCCGTAACGGCGCAGAGTTAAATCGGGAGAAAGGGGGCGATTCATTGAGACGAAACCACCATCGCTCATATATGATGCTGCTGGCGCTGCTTGTTGTGAGCCTTGTCTTTTCGGTGCCGGTACCGGTGCAGGCGGCTGAGCAAACATCCTTTCCTTCGGTTCTGATCTTGTATGACAGCCTCGGAGTCGGAACGAAACAAGAAGGCAACGTCGAGGCTTTAAAGCGGCTGCTTGCCGCGTTCCGGGTTCAAGTGACGGCCGAGCCGATCGATTCTTATGCCGCCGGGTCGCTTAACGGTTATTCCAAACTTGTCGAGGTTCGCAACCGCTCCGATTGGATGGAGGAACCGAGCGGATTTCTCGCGGACTTGCAGTCGTATCAAGGAGGCCTTCTCTACATCGGGGAAAAGCCTAGCGACAAGCTGGCCCGGTCACTGGGGCTGCGGGTTCAGGCCGCACGGAGAACGGCCGACCTGGCCATCGGGCCGTTCGTCGAGAAATCCATCGATGTCCCGTATCTTTTCGATTCGACGCAAAACGAAGCAAAGCGGTACGGAACCTTAAAGATTCATTCGTCGGGCGCAAGCTATCCTTACGGGGTGCTGAATGGGGCAAACGCGTACGTTCCTTTCATGGAGAAGGACACGTTAAGCGAAATTGCGTTGGCTTACGTGCTTAAGGATTGGCTTCAAGATCACCAAACAGGTCATTATTTTCTCGTTTTCAAAGAAATATACCCTTTTTCGGACTTAAGTTTGCTGGAGCGGATGTCGGACGAGCTGTTCGAGGCTGGCATTCCGTTTATCGTTAGCGTGCACCCTGTATTCAGCAATACCGATTATCCCGCCATGAAGCGTTATATCAACACCCTGAAATACGTTCAGTCACGTAACGGGACCGTTTTGGTCGAATCGCCCGTCGTGGCTTCCACCATCCAGGACCTCGACCGCAGCATGCAGCGCCAAATGGAGCATTTTATCGATGAGCTGGCGAAGGAGGGCGTCGTTCCGCTTGGGATGGGGACCGAGATGTACTGGTCTTATGACGAGCACTACGTTTCGGAAGGGATGGCGTTTTTTGACTCGGTCGTTCTCTATCCGGACGCGCGCCCGATCTATAAAGCGAAACGGAACCGGTCCACGGCGTTCCCGTCCTCGCTCTACAGCGTAAATTCGGCGTTTCTGCAGCGCTATCTTTCGGACGACCGCTTGATCAAACCGATGCCGATGGACACGGCGATAACCTTTGACTTTGCGGAGAATGAGTCGGAGCTTGATCGTCTGGTCGACGGGCTTAAAAGCAGCTGGATCACTTTCGAAGATTACAAAAACGAAGCCCACAGCGTAAAAACGGGGACCAACGAACTCGCATCGGATCGAGGTTCGCTGGTGCTTAACGGGGTAAGCTTGGGCATTCAGGCAAGTCATGTGGAAACGAGCTCCGACCATGTATACAAGCAGCAGGGGAAAAAAAGCTTTGAGACCTGGTTTACGGTTCAAAACAAAATTTTTATCGTCATTATTTTCATCACTTTAATCGTATTTTGCGGCTTCCTGATGATCGGATACCGCATGTACAAGCGGAAATTTTACAAGTAGAGGATTTTGCCCAAATCCATGCAAAGGAGGCAGTCATGACCGCTGCAGACATCTTGATGATGATTGCCGTCATCAGTATATGGTCGTTGCTTCTCGTCAATGTCGTGCTGATCATCTCCGGCTATCTGTACTACATCGGAAACGAAAGCCGGGAGGTGCCGCCGCTCCCCGAAGAAGTCCCTTTTGTCACGCTGATGGTTCCCGCCCACAACGAAGGCAAGGTCATTACGCAAACGGTGGAGGCGCTGCTTGCGCTCGATTATCCGCATGACCGCTATGAGATCATCGTCATTAACGACAATTCGAGCGATAACAGCAGCGAATTGCTTGCGAAGCTGCAGGCCAAGCATCAAGAACGCCATTTGATCGTAATTAACACGGACAACGTCATCGGCGGAAAAGGGAAATCGAACGCCCTCAACATCGGTTTTCAGCAAAGCAGGGGGGAATTTATCGCCATCTACGATGCCGACAACACGCCGGAGAAGACGGCTCTCCGTTACCTTGTCGGGGAAATTACGCATGATCCCACGCTTGGCGCGGTCATCGGGAAGTTCCGAACCCGCAACCGGTTTGCGAGCCTGCTGACCCGGTTCATCAATATTGAGACGTTGTCCTTCCAATGGATGGCTCAAGCCGGACGATGGAAATTGTTTAAATTGTGCACCATTCCCGGCACCAATTTCATTATGCGGCGCGAGATCATCGAAGCCATCGGAGGCTGGGACGTCAAGGCGATCGCGGAGGATACGGAAATCAGCTTTCGCATTTATAGGATGGGCTACCGCATCAAATTCCAGCCCAAGTCCGTCACGTGGGAGCAGGAGCCCCAAACGCTGAAGGTATGGTTTAAACAGCGGACAAGATGGGCCAAGGGCAACATTTACGTCATCGTGAAAAATATCCCGCTGCTTTTCGACCGGTCCGCCAAACGGATTCATTTCGATCTTTTGTACTTTTTATCGATCTATTTCCTGCTCCTGACTTCGCTGATCATGTCCGACGTGCTGCTCGTCTTCTATGCGCTTGGACTTGTGCATACGACGATTGCCGGGTTGAGTTCGTTTTTGTGGCTGCTCGCCGTCATTTTATTCGTGACGGGCACGTTTATTACGCTGATCACGGAAAAGGGAGAAATGAGGCTTTCGAATCTGCTGATCATCATGCTGATGTACATATCGTACTGTCAATTATGGATGGTTGTGGCCGCCTACGGGTTGTACAACTATATCAAGGATTTGATTTTCAAAAGGGAAGTCAAATGGTATAAAACCGAACGTTATTAAAACAAGGAGGAGAAACGTGAAAACCAAATCTACGATCTCCGGTATTCTTTGCTTGCTGTTATTTATGATTGCTTGCGGACAAGCATTCGCCCAGCCCAAACAAGACGGAGACGCATTTACGTTCACAGAGAGGTTAACCTCGACGAATATATCTTTATCCGGGGTCACGGCTTCCCGTTCATTATTTATCCGGCTGGAAGATTACTGGAATGTTAGCGAGGTAAAGCTGTATCTGGCTTATCAGGCGACCCAGCTCGCGAGAACGGAAGAGTCCAGCGTTACACTGAAAATGAACGGTACGAAATTTTATTCGTTTCGCCCCGTGGGGGACAAGAAGCAATACCTAACCGTTTCGGTTCCGAAAGAACTGCTTGTTTCAGGAAGCAATACGCTTACGGTCGAAGGTTACATTTTGACGAATTTGCCGGAACGCGTCTGCGTGCCAACGGAGAAACGGGACAATTGGCTTGAGTTGTACAAAACCTCCTATGCCGAAATCAATTATGCGAAACAAGACACGGCCAAAAGCATCCGGGATTTCAATCGGCGGTTCGCCGGATTGGATACGTTAAAAGACGAGCAAAACGCGCTTGCGGTCCCAAACGGCAGCGATGCTTCGGAGCTTGAAGCCGCAGTGTACGCCCTTTCCGGATTCGCCAAGATCAACCGCACCGACGATACCGCGATTCCGCTGCTTCCGCTGGACGACGAGGCGCTCAAAAAACGCGGCAAGCTGGTCATCGTCGCCTTATACAAAAATCTTCCGGAAAAGTGGAAACAACGACTGGGACAAGTCGACGTTCAAACCAAAGCGTTGATCCGGGTGGTGAACGAAGGCTCGGATTCCGCCCTGATCGTGACGTCCGAAGACCCGCTCATGCTGAAAAAGGCAGGCCGCCTGATCGGTAATCAGATGCTGGTCGACCAGCTCGACGGTCCCGAAAAATGGGTGGACGCGAGCACGGAGGTAGATACGCCGGAAATGAATGTGAGCCGGGACGTCACGCTGACGGAAACCGGAGACAAGCTGACCGGCATGATGCATCAAGAAAAGAGCTACTTCGTGACGCTGCCGGCAAACCGGTTCATAGCCGACTCCAGCAAAATCAGCCTCGATTTTCGTTATTCGGACAATCTTGATTTCGACCGCTCCCTCGTTACGATTTTGATTAACGACACCCCGATCGGCAGCAAAAAGCTGACGAAGGAGATGGCGAATCAGGACCGGCTTACGCTGACGATTCCGAAAAACATCGAGGTTTCGGGCAATTTTACGGTCACGGCCGCCTTCGACCTGGAGCTGAAAAGCGCAGGCTGCATCGAGCTGCAGGATCAAATGCCTTGGGCTTTCATTACGAAAGACTCCTTGCTGCAGCTAAACACCAAAGATCGGACGGACTTATTGTTCAACAATTATCCCAACCCGTTTTTGAGGGATGCAAGCTTCAACAAAATCGCGGTGCTGCTGCCGGAAAAGATGGACGCTTACGATTATCAAACGGTCGGAAACCTGTTCCATTTGCTGGGCAAATATGCGGAGGCCAACACGGGCGAGGTCGTTTTTTATGGAAGCAAGGAGCTTCCGGACGAATCGAAGCTGCAGCAGTACAATCTTATCTCCATCGGCTCGTATCAGGACAATCCATGGCTCCAAAAACACAACGACCAGCTTTTCTTCCGGTACAGCCCGGACGGGACAAGGATCATGTCCAATGAGAAGATGAGCATCGAAGAAAACTACGGCAAGCGGATCGGCACGCTGCAGTTGATGGAGTCTCCTTACAATTGGGGATACGGCTGGCTCGCCGTGACCGGGCCAACCTCCAAATACGACGATTTGGCATCGAATCTGCTGGCGACGGACAGCTCCAAGTGGAAGGTCTATGGAGATGGCGTCGTGACGGATCCGGACGGCAATACGAAGGCTTTCCGGTTCAAGAAACAAGCGGAGACGCAGCAAGGAAACTCCCTGGTCGGTCAGATCTCCGAGCGGAAAGATGTGCTGGGTTTTATCGCGGCCTTGGGGCTGACCGCCGTGCTGGTCATCGTGTCGCTGATCCTTCTCCTTCGTAAGTACAGAAAGAGAGCAGGTGGGAAAGGATGAAACGCTACCAGAACAGTCTGTTGTCGGATGCCGCTTTTTTGCTGCTGTTTGTCGTCTGTTTTATTCATATCGTGTTTACGGCAGGGGATCCGCAACATTATTTAGTCAATATGATCCTGCTTAATGTATCGTTTCTCATTGCCGTTATCACCTATTTTACAAGTATAACCGCTGGCCTGATCCTGAATATCGCGTTCATTTTCGGATATGGTACCTTTGCCATTTATCAAACCGTGGTTGTCGGCGAGCCGCTGCAAGGCTACCATTACTACTGGCTCATCATGACGCCTGTTTTGACTGTGGTTATCTCGCTGCTAACCTCTTCCAACCGGCGGCTTCAGTTGGAAGCGGAAAGCCTGAAGCAGCGCAACGCTTCGCTGGCGACGCTGGACGAACGCACGAATTTGAAAAACAGCCGCTCGTTTCAAAGCGACGCGACGATATTCATGGCGCTTTCGAAACGATATGACATTCCCTTGACGCTGCTTGTGATGACGGTCAAACATTGGGATGAACTGAGCCGGATGATCAGCGAATCCCAGGTCACGGAAATGATTTACGACATTTCGAGGATGAGCGAGACAAGCATCCGCATGAATGATTCTCTCTATATGCTCAATGCGGATCATCCGACCTGGGGTTTGCTGCTGTTTACCGATCAGGACGGGGCAAAAGTGGTGGTGCAGCGCTTAAAGGAAAAAGTGGAGTCGTTCAATACGATCGAATTTTCCAACAAATACAAGCTTGATTTGAAGCTTACGGTCGGAGCGATTCAGTACCATGCCGAAGAGATCCGGACGCCGCTTGACTTTATCGCAAATGCACGCCAGAAGATGGAATATGATGTATAGAAGGTGAGCTCCTTATGAAGTCGATCGCGACGCGCGAATCCCTTCGTTCGTTTATCGTTTTTGGCCTGGTAGGCATTCTGAACACCGGCGTAGACGTCGCCGCCTTTACGCTGCTGACCTGGTGGCGCTTGCCCTGGCTGGACGCCCAGGTCGTTGCTTACGGCTGCGGGGTGCTGAACAGCTTCCTCATGAACCGCAAGTTCACGTTTCAACAGCAAGGGGCGTTAACGAAAGGGCTGCTGCGTTTTCTTTTGCTGAATGTGGTTACGCTAGGCATCACTTCGGGCTGTATGGCGTTTTTGCATGATCAGATGGGAATCCCGTTCTGGGTAAGCAAAGGGGCGGCGACACTTTTGGGGGTCGTGCTTAACTTTGCGGGAAGCCGCTGGTGGGTGTTCCGGCCGAAGGCTCTCGCCGGTGAAAAAACCGCAAACCGTTTGCGCGCCGGATTATAAATGATACATGTATTCAAAAAAGGGTCGTTCCTTTGCAGCGTGAATGCTGCAGAAGAACGACCCTTTTGGCAATTACGAATAATTTGTAAACATGCGTTATTATACGGATAATCCATGAAAGTAAATTCAATCTTTGATATATGAATGCTAAATCTTTGTTTCATATATTCACTATGGAAGGCTGATTCTATTGGATCGTATTTGCAAATAAGATCTTTATTTATAATATAAAATCGGATTGACAATATCAACAACTGCCGGGTATTTATCTCCGAACTTCTGAATAACAAGGGATAGCTTCAATACTCCTGAAACCTCAATTGAAACATCCTTCTGGGGTACGCCGGTAGTGGCAATACCTGACCACAATTCTTTTCCATCTCCTAAAACAGTGAGTTTTGAAGCACCTTCATGTGTTCCGTTCCAGCTATCATAGAGAGCATCATCAGCCCCAAAATTAAACGTAAGCTTCTTGTATCGGCCATTCAAGTCGTATTCTTGGGTCGTTGGTTTTTCTGAAAGATAACAAACTTGTAGTCCTGTGTTATAACTTTGCCCTTGAAGTTTCATTGTTTTATTAATACTTCTGTATTCATAAAGGTCTGAAGTATCAAATAAACGAGTGGGCGATAATTTTGAAAGTACGTCGACATCGCCTTTATCGCCGCCAACTATAACAGTACTGTTTTTGCCATCCCATTGAACTTCTTTGCCTAACATCTCCGCAACCATTCTCATCGGGAGATAGTTTGTCCCTTTATACATAAACGAGGCAGGGACATTTGTTCCATTATTGTTGAATGTTCCGTCTGCCGTAGTTTTATCAACGCCATTTATTCTAAAAAAAACTTTCTGCATGTAGACTTGAATGCTTTGAGAAGTCGAAGCCGCAAAACCTATGCTTCCAAAAAACATCGCACCTGCCACAAACCCGCAGATTGCGTACTTTATTTTACTTAAGTAACTCATTGTACTACCTCCATTATTTGAATTAATATAACAAGCCATTGGAAAATAATTATCTAGAATGTAACATTATCTATTTTCCAACCATATTTTGTTTTGATTAACACAGCAGTAATTTTGATGAAAGAATGTTCTTCTGTATCTGCATCAACTATTTCTATTTTTTGAGTGACTGTTGCCGTTTGTTTATCGGGTGACATTTTAAAAGTTGCTTTGTTCATATCAAATTCGCTTAACGGGATTGAGTAAACATCGATACTATTAGTTGAGTTGTAGCGGTATATAAAATTGTACGTGAGCAAGAATTGCATTTTCTCCTTAAACTCAGTAAAACGAGGAAGAGGATTACCGCTAAATAAAGTTTTACTTGCTTTATTTAGCAACTGGATCGCCTCTGATTTCGTAAGTGTGTTAACTGGTTTCCGGAGGTCGTCCCGCTTACCGTCTTGTCCGTAGACTTGTTTGATATACTTTCCTTTTTTCTTATCCCAGGAATAAACGTACTTATCATAAATGGCTGCTACATGGCTTAAATGACGCGTTTCCTCCGTAAGGTACCACTCATAACCAATAATTTCGTCATTAGAGTCGTTGTCAACATCCTTGATTGTTATTCCGTTTTCACTGGAATCAGTAACAACTAACGACATAAATTCACCCTTTGAAAAAGCCAATATTTGAATTCTTGATCCACCACTAGCTCCTGGTAACTCACCTATCCCCAGGCAGTTTTTATATGTTGCGTTTTTTACTTTTCTCAAATCAAACGGTAAAAAAGAATCGTCATATTTTTTGGTTGCTAAATGTTTGCCTTCCTTGGAATATACACCGATGTATCCCTTTGATCCAATACTATGTTGCAAGTCTCCGCCAAGAATAATAATTTCATTGCTTCCATCATTATTGATGTCGTACGTTAATGTTTGTCTAATATCAGACTTCGCCAGCTTGTTTGCCTTTATGAAATCTGTCTGTACCTTATAAACTATTTGTTGCTTAGGAGGGCTGCCCATCGCCGCTGAGGAATAGGAAGACATACAACCTATAACTCCCAAAATAACAATTAAAGCACTACACAGAATTCTCTTAAACATCATATGTTCTCCTCCGTTTTTGAATTGACTATAGTAGTTCCATTAAGTAAATGGTTCCAATACAATATCTCTGTACAGGTATGTAAAATATATAGTGGGTGATATCAACAAGCTACTAATGATCTTATAAAAACAAAACATTAGATGTTATAATATCCTGAAATGACATCATCTATATAAGGTGATGTACGTGCCAAATATCATAAAAATTTAGGCGAGCCAATTCGCTTAACACCACGAAAACAGATGGATTAGCTAGTTTGCTCTACTACTGATCCGGTCCATTTTGGACTGGTAGAAAAACCGCTAGTCCTGCAAAGGAGCTTCGCATTATGTTTGATTCTGTTTTAGATACCTCATTTTTTAAAGACATAATTCAGGATAAAGACAGGGGACTGGTGGAATCCAAATTTGTGCTCCGTACTTATCCCAAAGGCCAGATATTGTACTTACATGGGGAGGAAGGCCACGAAATGTACATTATAAAGTCTGGTGCTTTAAAGATATATCGTCAGGATGACAGCCGCGAAATCATATTTGGGCATCAGTTCCCAGGCGAAGCAATCGGAGAACTGGAGATGTTTCATCACGACAATCGAAGAACAGCTTCTGTAGCGGCCATAGAGCGTACAATGCTTTGGGCCATTAAGCGTCAAGATTTGGATGAGCTAGTGCGTATGTATCCTGATATTATGCGAAAGACCATCTACATTTTGAGTGAACGTCTAACCCAAGCAGACCGTAAATTAGAATATTTAGCATTTCTAGATACACGTGTACGAGTGGCCAATCTGCTGCTTGATCTCTACTCGAATTTCGGCGTTGAAACGAAAGACGGGCTTCTTATTTCTTGGAAAATAACACAGAACCACTTCGCCAGCATGATCGGTGTAGGTAGGGAATCCGCATCACGGGTTATTAATGAGTTTCAAGCAGAAGGGTTATTACATATTAAAAACAGAATGTTCATCATTATTAATTTGGATATAATTCAGAAGATCGCAAAGCATGAACCATCAGTTGACAATGAACGACGTTGGCATTCCACCCATAAGTATGATAATCCAGTTCTCTAGATTTTACTGTGGCCGCGTAGACATTATTTTTGTGATTTTGAACACAAACACTTGTTCGGATACCGGTTTTTCACCTTGTAAGGATTATCTTGTTACAAACTTTTCCCTGTAGTTTAATAGTTCTGGATTTCAAAAAAGAAGCCGATGCCTATCGCGAAATTTGAACTTGGTCTATTTCTTGATTTCATTGGGGACGATCTATAGCCCCGGGTTGTCACCATGTCTCCCTAACTGAAGGGCAAAAACAAGCAAGTACACATTCTAAGATCAGGTTAGGAGAACTGAGAAAAATTAGGGGCAAGGGAGGCAATTTTGTTTTCTTATTAAATGGGTTCTAGCTGCTTTGGTTTCTTGTCTCCTAGGATGTTCCCAGCAATCCGCCGAGAGGAGTCCGCTGTAACTGCCTTTCTTCCTGATTTCGCCGAATTCATAATATTATCGAACAAAACGGTCTACATGATATGTGAATGTCTCAATAATAAGGGGGATTGGCATGGATGAAGAGAAGCAGGGGGCCGATATTCATCGATTCATAACCGAAGCCAGAAATGGCGATTTCAATGCTTTTCGTCAGATTGTGCTTCAATATTCCAACGCGATGTTATCCGTTGCCCTCAGCGTGATCGGGGACTTCCATGAAGCGCAGGATGCAACGCAAGAAGCTTTTATTAAATGTTATCGTCGACTACATACCTTAGATGATCCTTCGAAATTGGGCAGTTGGTTATATGCTATTGCTTATCGAACAAGTCTTGATTTCGTAAAAAAGAAAAAACAAACATTGCCTTACGAAGATGCAATTGCCCCCTCCATGAATAATGTCGATCGATGGTTAGATCATCATATGACGCAAGAAATGATTTGGAATGCCATGCAAAATTTAGAGCAGACAAGTAAAATAGCCATCATGCTTTACTATTTAAGCGAGTGGACAATGAAAGAAATCGGTCAGTTCCTGAATATTTCCTTATCCGCTGTAGAAAGCCGTATTCGTCGGGCCAGAGAAATACTGAAGCGTCATCTCACCGACGATTTCGAGCCTTATTTCCGCATGCGGCGTCTAGATCGGAAATTCGAACAGAGAGTCATGGAAACAATATTGAGAAGCGCCGGGCATTTCTATATACCTGTACTTGATCGAGAGCGGGTATTAGACTGGTTCGTCCGTCATTTTCAACTGGGAATCAGCAGACATGGCAATCTTTTAATGGAGTCTGGGCATGAATTGTATTTGCTGGAATGCCATGCCCATCTGCCAAGCGATGTCCCCTTATTGGCCTTTGAGGTGTCCGATATAGAGGGACTTTGGCATAAGCTGCAACATGACGAAGTCAAGTCGGAGTCGATCAAAACGAACAAATTTATCGGCAAACACTTCGTTTTTTACGACCCGGACGGTAATGCATATCATGCGGTTGAAAAAAAAGAAAAAACACAGCTTGAGTATGACGGATTTGATGAAATTAGGTCGTCTATATATAGAAATACGAATTTTTAAGAGAGGTGGGCTTTCATGGCCAAAAAAGAATTAATCAAAACACAAGAGCAACAAGCAACACAAGCACCGATGTTAAAAAGAGTCTCTCACAACTACTTACCCGTATCTAACGTTGAACTTGCCTCCAAGTGGTACAAAGAGACATTAGGACTTACAGCAAGACCCCGCGGATCTGCCGACCCAGCCATCCTCGTGCTCGGTAACGGGCAATGGCTGTTCCTGCTGGAAACGAAGGAGAAGAGAACGGCAAATTTCATGACCGATCAATGGGAAGGCGAACAATATGAAATGTTCTCTCTGACATTCGAGGTTGAGAATATCGTAGAGGTCCATAAACGGATTCGCGAAAGTGGTGTCTACGTCGAACCGATCAGCGACCAAGGAAGCTGTGGTTTGCAATTTAAATTCAAAGATCCGGACGGAAACAAGTTCAATGTTTGGCAGGATGCAGAATAAAGTTAACGGGGGGGGGGAGACTTCATGTTGAACAGCCTAGACAGAGGCAAGTATTTATTTCGCTGTATGTGATTTTAAAAAAATTCCCGTTGCTGCGCATTCATTAAAAAGGCCGAATCTCCTTTGTGTGGAGTTTCGGCCTTTAGCCTTTATTTAACGAGAACGCACATGCTCGGTGCATCATCGTAAAAATATATTCAGTAGCCACGTGTCGAGTTGGTGGTGACCTAACTCTTTTCCGTGGAACTGATACCGTCTTATTTTGCCATGTATGAAACACTAAAAAGTTTCGTCAGACGCGGCCCCTCAGCTTTTACTCTTCTCCCGTCGCAATCGGATTTTCGCTGTACGAAATCCAATCGCTCCAGCTACCCGAATACAGCTTTACATTTTCATACCCTGCTTCTTTAAGTCCAATGAAGTTCGGGCAGGCGGATACGCCGGAACCGCAATAAACAATGATTTCTTTGTCGCGGGGGAACTCTTTATAGTGTTCCTGCAGCCGGTCCGCCGCAATCCATTTTCCGCTGTCGTCCAAAAGCAGCTTCCAAAACTTGTTTTTGGCCCCCGGAATATGTCCGGCGACGGGGTCCATCGTTTCGTCCAACCCCCGGTAGCGGCGGGGATCACGGGAATCAATGACGATAACGTCATCCCGGCCGGACGCGTCGCGCACGTCTTCCATGCTAGCAAGCAGTTCGGGATGAAGTGTATAGCCGTAACTTGCAGGAACCCGGATCGGCTGATCGGCCGTCACCGGATAACCCGCAGCTTTCCAGGCGCTGAAACCTTCGTTCATGACAAAAGCCTGCCCATGCCCCAAATATTTCAGCTGCCACCACAGCCGCGAAGCGTACAGGCCGCCTTGGTCGTCGTACGCGATGATGCGCGTTTCGGGCGAGACCCCGTTTTTGGCCAAAGTGCGGCTGAGCTGTTCCGGGTCGGGTAGGGGATGGCGGCCGCCATGCTCGCGCACGGGGGAAGAAAGGTCCTTTTCCAAATCGAGGTAAATAGCCCCGGGGATATGTTCTCGTTCATAAGCTTCTTTTCCGGCTTCGGGTTTTCCGAGTTCGAACCTGCAGTCCACGATCGTGACATCCGGTTCATACATTCGGGCCAGAACCCAAGGTTTGCTTACGATTGCACTCATCAATTTTGCACCGCCCTTATAAAATGTGATCGTTTTAAATACTCCAATTCCGTGAATATACCCATTATATATAGTTCCCGTCCATTTTCACCAGCAAAAAACGGGTGCAAATTCCCGGTTTAACAGGATGGATATTGGCGAGCCGGGACTTGAACAATTTCAAAGGAGCGAAAAACGCACGGACCGGGTAGGAAATCACAATTCACATGGCATAAGCCGGTGGAAGGATAAAAGAAAATCCGTAAAGACAAACGCTTGTTGAGGAGCGGTTCTTTGCGGATTTTTTTCGTGCCGACGATATTTAAGCTGCATCGACTTTTTTTCAACCGCCCCCCGCATGGAGTAAAAACGGCAGTTGATCCGAAAAGATAAAGATTGTCCGTTTCGCTCGCACTGGCTACAATTTGATCCGAACACCAATTGAATTTTCGGGAGGAGTGCACGCATGAAGCAAGTCATTGACGAAGGAATTTTGGCCGCCGGCAGGTATGACCATGCGCCCCAGTTGACGAAAGAACGGTGCGAAGAGGCATTGTCTTTTATTTTGGATCAAATCGACCGCAATCTTGAAACGTTCATCGACACCTTTCCGTCCGAAGCCAGTTCCGGCAACGTGTATCGGCAGGTCGGCAATACCGAATGGACCCCGGCCTTTTGGACGGGAATGCTGTGGCTTGCCTACGAGACCACCGGAAACGAAAAATACCGGCAAGCGGCGGAAAAGCAGCTCCCCAGCTACAAGCAGCGGATCGAAGAACGGCGTTATACGAATACGCATGACCTCGGTTTTCTGTATACGCTTTCCTGCGTATCGGCTTATAAGCTGACCGGCAATGAGGATGCGAAACAAATTGCGCTGGACGCCGCCGAGCTTCTGTACATCCGTTATCTGGACAAAGCGGGCATCATCCAGGCCTGGGGCAATTTGGACGATCCGAGGCAGCGCGGCCGGATGATCATCGACTGCTTGATGAATTTGCCGCTGCTTTATTGGGCGAGCGAAGTATCCGGCGACCGGAAATTTTACGATGCCGCCCATTCCCATGTCCATATGTCGGCGAAATATCTCATCCGGGAAGATGCTTCCAGCTATCACACGTATTATATGGACGCCGAAACGGGGGCTCCGAAATACGGCAAGACGGCCCAAGGTTACTCCGACGATTCGTGCTGGTCGCGTGGGCAAGCCTGGGGGATCTACGGTTTCCCGCTGTCTTACCGTTACACGGGGGAAACGGAACTGCTCGAATTGACGACGAAAATCGCAAATTATTTCCTGAACCGGCTGCCGGAGGATTTTGTCTGCTATTGGGATTTGATCTTCACCGAAGGGACGGAAGAAAGAGACAGCTCCGCCGCGTCCATTGCCGTCTGCGGATTGCTGGAAGCCGCGGCGCATTTTCCGTTGACCGAACCGTTGAAGCGGAAATATGAAAATGCGGCGTTATCGATTCTCGAATCCTTGATCGAAAACTACATGACGAAGGACGTGCCGGAATCGAACGGGATTTTGCTGCATGCGGTATACAGCAAGCCGGGGAACAACGGCGTCGACGAATGCTGCATCTGGGGCGACTATTACATGCATGAAGCACTTGTCCGCGTGACGAAAGATTGGAAACCTTATTGGTAAAAGGAGCGTGAAAACCATGGGCAAAGCAGGCAGCACCGGACATGATGTCCACGCCGGAACGGCGCGGCGCGATCCGCGGACGGCATGGTGGACGGCGGCCCGATTCGGAATGTTCATCCACTGGGGGCTGTACGCGCTTCCCGCGCAGGGCGAGTGGATCATGTACGCGCAGAAAACGCCTGTCCGCGAATACGAAAAGCTGGCGCAGCGGTTCAATCCGACCGAATTTGACGCGAAAGCGTGGGTAACGCTGGCGAAGGAGGCCGGCATGCGCTACATCGTGATCACCGCCAAACATCATGACGGCTTTGCGATGTACTATTCGAAGGCCGATCCTTTTAATATCATCGACGCCACGCCGTTCGGCCGCGACCCATTGAAGGAATTGGCCGAAGCCTGCGAAGAAGCGGGAATCGTCTTATGTTTTTATTATTCGCATGTCATCGACTGGCATCACCCGCATGCGCTGCATAAAGAGCATAACAATACTTGGGATTACAAGCTGGAGGAGAAACGTTTTCCGGAATATTTCGAAGGCAAAGCGAAACCCCAGCTGAAGGAGCTGCTGACGGAATACGGCAAGGTGGGGCTGCTTTGGTTCGACACCGCCGGAGGGTTGTCCGAAGAAGACAGCAAGGACATCGTCCGCCACGTGCAAAGCCTTCAGCCCGACTGTCTTATCAATTCCAGGGTGTCCCATTTTATGGGGATGGGCGACTTCGTTTCCAAGGGCGACAATGAAATCGGCATGAGCGGGGAAGACGCCAGGCCTTGGGAGACGCCGATGACGCTGAACCAGTCCTGGGGGTATACCACCAAAGATCAGGTGTGGAAAACGGCGGATTCATTGATCAAAAAGCTTGTGAACGTGATCGGAAAAGGCGGAAACCTGCTGCTGAACGTCGGCCCGACGCCGCAAGGAACCATACCGGAGCTTTCGGCGGAAAGGTTGCTTGAGGTTGGGGAGTGGACCCGCCGGAATGCGGAGGCCATCTATGGAACGGATGGAAGCCCATTTCCCGTGGAGCTCGAATGGGGGGCGCTGACCACCCGGCCGGGAAGGGTTTATCTTCACATCCACAACGACAAATGGCCGGCAAACGGACTGCGGTTAAACGGGATCCGGAATAAGGTGCTGCGTGCTTACTGTCTGGCGGACCAGCGTCAAACCGGGCTTGAATTCGAGCAGGCTTACGATGAACAATTGGAACTTCATACGCTCGGGATCCGTTTGCCAAGCCAGCCTGCGGATCAATATGTATCGGTTGTCGCTCTGGAACTTGAAGGAGAAAACGACTTCGATCGCACGCTTACGCAGATGCCGGACGGCGTTTTCCAACTGGAGGTGCCTCATGCCAAGGTCAGCCTGGTCCGGAAAGCGGACAAGGAAGCCGGCATTCCCGACATCCGGGGCGCGGAATGGACGTTCAAGCTGGTGACACCGGGAACCTACGAGCTGCTGCTGGTCAGCTTCAAACGCCACGATCAGGAGTGGGACGGACTGTATCCGGAACCGATTCTGCTGGAATCGGCAGGTCAAGTGATCGCCGTGGATCCTCGGGAAGATCTGGCCGATTCCGATTCGCCTTCCTGCCAGCATCCGTATACGGCCGTGCTGTCGCGAATGGGGCAATTTACTTGGGATCAGGCGGGTGTCCATACATTAACTTTACTCTCTTCCAAGCTGAAGGACCCGGCGCCGAGATTCACGGAAATTTGGCATGCCGATGCGGTCAAGCTGCGGGCGTTGAGGTTGGTTCGAGTGAGTGGCTGACGTTTTTCATCATGCCGGAAAAGGCCGTCACGACAAGGGTTTTCGCGTTTTTGTACAATTTTAACATTAAAAAAAGGCTGGAAAAAATAAGAATCGTCAGTCATCAATCTTACGAAAATATAAGCTTTATGAAAAAGTTCCAGTATCTTGCTGGCGGGGGCGTTCCCTATACTTTGGGTACCGGCTGGGCGAAATGAACCAAGCTCCGGATAGTTTAGAAACGATCAAAAGGGAGGCGCTTACATGGTAAAAAGAAGCAAAAAAATCGGAACCGCGCTTTTGGCGACGACATTGGCTTTATCGCTTGCGGCATGCGGAAGCAGTTCCGGAGGGGATCAAGCGAAAGGGGGAACTTCCGCGGATGGAAAATCGGGCGAACCGGCAAAGCTTACGCATCTGACGTATTGGGTAAGCATGCACTCTGCAGCTGCGGCCCAAATGAAAACGTACGCCGAGATGGGCATGTACAAAGAGCTTGAAAACATTACCGGCGTCAAAGTCGATTTCCAGCATCCGCCGACGGACGCAGCGCAGGCAGCGGAGCAGTTCAACCTGATGATGGTATCCGACAAGCTGCCGGACGTCATCGAGACGTCGTGGATCGGTTATCCGGGCGGGCCGGAAAAAGCGATCCAGGACAACAAAATCATCAAATTAAACGATTTGATCGATCAATATGCGCCGAATTTGAAGAAATTGCTGGAAGAGCATCCGGATTGGAAAAAGCAGGTGACGACCGATGACGGAAGCTTATATATGTTCCCGTTTTTCCGCGGCGGCGAAAAGGTCCGGGTATTCTACGGGCCGGCCATCCGGCAGGACTGGCTGGATAAGCTCGGGCTGCAAAAGCCGACGACGATCGACGAATGGTACACGGTGCTGAAGGCATTCAAAGAAAAAGACCCGAACGGCAACGGCAAAGCGGACGAAATCCCGCTGTATTTCACCAAAGACGATGTCGGCATCGACGCGCCTTTCCTGGGCGCCTGGGGGATCAACTACGGATTCTATCAAGTCGACAACCAGGTAAAATACGGCCCGATTCAGCCGGAATACAAAGAATTTTTGACGACGATGAACAAATGGTACAAGGAAGGTTTGCTCGACAAAGACTTCGCGGCGCCGAACGACAAGCTGTTCGATGCCAAAATGACGGGCAACCAGCTTGGCGCGGCGCCGACCTACAACGGAGGCGGCATCGGCAAATACGCCAACCTGATGAAGGATAAAGACCCGACGTTCAATTT
Organism: Paenibacillus sp. USDA918EY; assembly: GCF_009870825.1. Lineage (GTDB taxonomy): Bacteria > Bacillota > Bacilli > Paenibacillales > Paenibacillaceae > Paenibacillus_AQ > Paenibacillus_AQ albilobatus. The sequence continues at coordinate 783,414 of NZ_WTWY01000001.1, forward strand.
GGTGGCCGCTCCTTATCCGGTGCTGAACAAAGGCGACAAAGCGATTTGGGGCCAAAAGGACTTTGCGACGAACGGCATCGGGGCGGCGATTTCGACCAGCAATCCGAACCCGATCGAAACCGTCAAGTGGCTTGACTACGCGTACGGCGAAAAAGGAAGCCTGCTGTTTAACTACGGCAAGGAAGGCGAAGCTTACAAAATGGAAAACGGCAAGCCGGTCTTTTTGCCGGAAGTGCTTAACCCGCCAAGCGGCGTAAGCTTGCAGCAATCGTTCGCGAAGCATAACCGCTCGACATGGAGCGCGCCGTTCGTGCTTAGCGACGACTTCCAGATGCAGTACCTGGCGCTGCCGAACCAGCGCGAAGCGCTTGAAATTTGGTCCCAGCCTACCGGCGAACGCAAAATGCCGCTCGTGACGCCGACGAAAGACGAAAGCTCGCAGTACGCTTCGATCATGACGGACATCAACACGTACCGGGACGAAATGTTCCTGAAATTTATCATGGGCGCCGAACCGCTCGACAATTTCGATAAATACGTGAAGAAAATCGAAGCTATGGGCATTGAAGACGCGATCAAAATCCAACAGGCAGCCCTTGACCGGTTCAACAAACGTTAATGGCATGAACGCCGATTCAGGGTCGGGGGATGAACGTTCATCTCCCGGCTTTTCTAGAAATATGGGGAGGTATAAGTTTCACACGTATCATCAGGCTCCTATTTCATCCGGAATCCTACAGAAAGGCAGGGATAAGCATGTGGCAGATAAGCAAAAACAAGCCGATGAACAAGCGTTCCGCCAAGCTTAAACACGATCTCTCCACCGGTCAAACGATCCGAAAGGATCTGCGACGGAACTGGGTCATTTATTTGATGGCGCTGCCGGTCATCGCATATTACGTCATTTTTCACTACGGTCCGATGTACGGCCTGCAAATCGCATTTAAGGATTATACGCCGGCCGGCGGCATTTGGGGCAGTCCTTGGGTCGGTTTTAAACATTTCGACAGCTTTTTTAACGGCGTGTATTTCTGGAGACTGATTCGGAATACGCTGCTCCTGAACGTCTACGACCTGATTTTCGGCTTTCCGGCCGGCATCATTTTGGCGTTGTTATTAAACGAAATCCGCAAAATGATGTTCAAGCGCTTCGTGCAGACCATTTCCTACCTGCCGCATTTCATTTCGATCGTCGTGGTGGCGGGGATGATGTTCGACTTTTTGAGCCGCGACGGGCTCATCAATCAGCTTCTCGGTTTTATCGGCGTCGAGCCGATCGATTTCCTGAAAGAAGCGGGCTGGTTCCGGTTTATTTTCGTATCCTCGGGCATTTGGCAGGGCGTGGGCTGGGGTTCGATCATTTATTTGGCGGCGATCGCCAACATCGACCCGACGCTGTACGAAGCGGCCAAAATCGACGGCGCGAGCCGGTGGAAGCAGATTTTCCATATTACGATCCCGGGCATCATGCCGACGATCGTCATCATGCTGATTTTGAACATGGGCCATCTGCTTTCGGTCGGCAGCGAAAAGGTGCTGCTTCTCTACAATCCGCTCACCTATGAAACCGCCGACGTCATTTCCACTTACGTGTACCGCAAAGGGGTGCTGGAGGCGAGCTACAGCTTCACGACGGCCGTCGGCTTGTTCAACTCGGTCATCAGTTTGATTCTGATCGTTTCGGCGAACGCCATCAGCAAGCGCGTATCCGAAAATAAATTGTGGTAAGGAGGCCAAACGATGGGCGCACAAACAACCGGTGAAAAAATATTCGGCGTCGTCAATACGATTCTGATGCTGCTGCTTTGCTTCGTCACGTTGTACCCGTTTTTGTATGTTCTGTTTGCCTCTCTCAGCGAGGCGTCCACCTTTATTCAACACCGGGGCATGCTGCTGAAGCCGCTTGGGTTCAATCTGGATGCATACAAAGCTGTATTTGATAACCCGATGATCACGAGCGGCTACAGGAACACGCTATTTTACGTCGCGGCGGGAACGGCGATCAATTTGTTCATGACGGCGCTCGGAGCGTACGTCCTTTCCCGGCGCAACCTGTATTTCAAAAATATCCTGATGTTCGGCATCGTCATCACGATGGTATTCAGCGGCGGTTTGATTCCGAACTATATTTTGGTCAATAAGCTGGGGATGATGAACACGCCGTGGGCTCTTTTGATTCCCGGAGCGATCTCCACGTTTAACCTGATCATTATGAGAACCGCGTTCCAAGGCGTGCCCGTCTCCCTGGAGGAATCCGCCAAAATCGACGGGGCGGGGGAAATGACCATCCTGTTCCGCATCGTCATTCCGTTGTCCATGCCGGTGATTGCGGTCATGATTTTATGGTATGCGGTAGGGCATTGGAATTCGTATTTTTCGGCGCTGGTTTATTTGCGCGACCGCACCATGTATCCGCTGCAGCTGGTCCTGCGGGAAATTTTGATTGCCAACTCGACGGATTCGATGTCGACCGGGGTGGCTGCAGACGATAAGTACGCCATCGGCGAAACGATCAAATACGCGACGATCATCGTATCGACGCTGCCGATCATTTGCCTGTATCCGTTTCTGCAGAAGTATTTCGTCAAAGGAGTTTTGATTGGTGCCATCAAAGAATAAAACGGGTGACCGGCCCTGCCTGCTTGCATTATAATGTACGTAATCGTTCATTTTTGCGTAAGCAGCATAATGCAAATTAAGGTAGGGGTGATGCTTGTTGAAATGGCTGCTTCGTCCGCTAGGGATATCCAATCTGAGAAGCGTATGGATGACGATGTTGATCTCGAATCTCGTTCTTTTGCTTATACCCGTTTCAATGGGCGCCTTTCTGTACACCAAGGTGGAAGCCAGCCTCGAAAACGGGGCCAACCGGTCCAATAAGGCGATGCTGGAGCAGTTGAAACTGTCCCTTGACGGTAAGTTGAACGAAGTGGAAAAATTGGCGCAGCAAATCATTTTTGATCCGAAGCTTGAATATCTGCTCAAGCTCAGCGGGGATCCGGACAGTCCGGACCGCTACAAGTTTATCGAATTCATGCAAAATACGATGTCCCGGCCCGGGAACATCACGAATTTCATTTTGGATTATTACGTCTATTTCGATAAAAGCGACCTCATTCTAAAGTCCGGCCTTATGACGGATTCGCGAAAATTTTACGACATGTATTACAGCTATCAGGGCATGTCCTATGAGCAGTGGCGGGAAGAGATGCTGGGAAGTTTCCATACGATGGCATATCTTCCTACCGCGACGCTGCTCCGCCGGGCGGAATACGATCCGATGGAAAGTCTGGACAAAAATCCGCTGAACGTCGTGACGTTTACCCAATCCCTTCCCGGACGCGACCGGAAAGACATTAAGGGAAGTTTTGTCGTCTTGATCAACGAAAGCCAGATCAAAGAAATGTTCGCGCAGATCGAATCGGCGAACGACAGCTCGATCTATGTCGTGGACGGCGACGGCAGAACGATCATGGCGACGGACCGGGAGCCGCTCCCTTCAGAGCTTTTGTCACGGATCAAAGGCAGCGGGGGGTTGTTCAATCAGTCCTTGAACGGCGACGAAAAAATGGTGTCGTATACCGCCTCCAAAAAAGAAGGATGGAAATACGTCCTGGTCACGCCGCGAAGCGTGTTCATGCAGCAGGTCATTCGGATCAAACAATGGGCCGTCATCCTGTTCGCCTTGTGCCTGGCTGTCGGCATGTCCGCCGCTTTCATGATTACATACCGCAACTACAGTCCGCTCCGGAGAGCGGTCAATGCGATCCTTCGCGGCAAAAACTGGAGCGGAAAACCGTCCGTCAACGAATACGAGTTCATTATGCAGACCATCGAAGGTTCCCTGCATGAAGAGAAAAATTTGCGGAGCCTCCTGGCCCAACAGACGCCCGTGATCAGGTCCAACTATTTATCGCGGCTCATTCGCGGACAGATGGACGTGGATGCATCGGAGCGGGGCGGTCAGTCGTTGCGGTTTATGGACATTGAATTTGTAAGCGATTACTTTTCGGTCATCGTCGTCCATATTGACGGCATTGCGAGGTTTAACGAGGAACAAAGCGAGGAACAATGGGCCTTGGCCAGATTTATCATTTCGAATATCGGAATGGATATGATCGAAATCCCCCATAAGTCCTTCGCCGTGGAACTCGACCGCGACCGGGTGGTTTTTTTGAACAATTTTGATCCGCAGCTGTTCGGGGACGCAGACCGGGTCATCAGGGAAATGTGCGTGTCCCTCAAAACGATTATCGAGCAGCGCTTTAAGATGGATATTACGGTGGCCGCAGGCCTTCCCCATTCCGGGGCAAAAAGCATCGGCGAAAGCTATGCGGAGGCGGTGGCCGCGTTCGAATACCGCATCATTCGCGGGGGCGGCACGATCATCCATTTCCAGGACATCCAAAAAGTGCACGCCCATTATTATTATCCGATCGATATCGAGGTTCAGCTCATCAATTTCGTCCGGAGCGGAGATACGGAAAACGTCCTTAAGCTGCTGGACACGATTTATATGATGAATTTCGAGTCGGGCAGCATTACGCCGGAAATCGGACGCTGCTTGTTTTTTAACATTACGAGCACGTTCCTGAAGATCATCAACGCGACGGGAACGGATCAGCATGACATTTTGGGGCCGGATATCGATCTGGTGAAGGACATTTTCTCGTACGAAACGGCGGAAGGAATGCACAAGCGGACGAAAAAGCTTTACGAACTGCTGACCGAATCCCTCGTTACGGAGCGGACCGACCATAGTTCGCAGCTGCTGCAGGAGATGGAGCGGTTCGTCGATGAGCATTTCACGGACCCCAACATGGGGCTTGGCATGGTTGCGGACCGTTTTGGCATGACGCCTCAATACGTCTCGACCTTCTATAAAAAACAAAGCGGGAAAAACCTCAGCGACGCCATCGTCAGAAAAAGGATCGAGCTCGCCAAGCAGCATATGTGCGACAAGGACCTCACGAACGCCCAAATCGCGCAAATGGTCGGATATACGAGCGACGTCGTTTTCATCAGGGCCTTTAAGAAGCTTGAGGGCGTCACGCCCGGCAAATACCGGGAAAACATGCTTCCGTCGTATGCCGATGATGCGGGGTGAAGGTGAACCGCGCAGGCTATTGCCGCTTTTTCTATACCCGCGCCATGCGCGGGTTCTTTTTTTTGCAATTGAGAATAACTCGACCGGTTGCAGCCGTTAGCGGAATTTGGAAAATCGTATCGGCTTGACATCAAGGTGGCAACTCGGTAAAATTTATACCCGCTGGGGTATCTTTTGCGAGGATTGGTTCCTGCGTTTTTTTATAGCTTATCAAATACCCCATGGGGTATTAAGGAGGAGGCGACATGATGTTCAAGCGATTATGGAAAGACATCAAACCGCAAGAAGTTGAACAATTGATCCGGGACGGACGCGAGGACGTCCAGTTGATCGATGTCCGGGAATTGGCCGAATTCAAGGAAGGACATATTAAGGGAGTTAAACTGCTTCCACTTAGCCAGCTGGAGGTTCGTTTTGACGAGATTAACCGCGACAAGGATGCGGTCATCATTTGCCGCAGCGGGAACCGAAGCCGTCAGGCCTGCGAATTTTTATCCGCCCATGGCTACCGCAAGCTCCGCAACATGGCCGGCGGCATGCTGGAATGGCAAGGAGAAACGACGACGACATCATAAATCAATCCCATTGGAGGAATGCGGAAATGGCAACAAAAGTGGCAATCATCGCGGCCAACGGCGGTTTGTTCGACGCGTACAAGGTGTTCAACATCGCAACGGCGGCTGCGGCAAGCGACGCGGAAGTAGGCGTTTTTTTCACGTTCGAAGGACTGAACCTGATTCATAAACAGGCGCATCATCAGCTGCCGATGCCGGCGGGAACGGAACATGTTGCCGAAGGTTTTCAACAGGGAAACGTGCCTTCCGTTCCGGAGCTGGTCGCGATGGCCCAGGAATTGGGCGTCAGAATCATTGCCTGCCAAATGACGATGGACGTGATGAACCTGAAAGAAGAAGACTTCATTGACGGGATCGAAGTAGGCGGAGCGGCGACGTTTATCGACTACGCCAAGGATGCGAACATCACGCTGTCTTTTTAAACATTCGGGAGAGAAACATCAGGAGGAGGAGAAATCGTGTCGGAAAAGACGAAGCAGCCCGTGTTGTCCAAAATGACCCCCCGCGAGTTGGCGCAAATCATCGTCGGGCGCGAGGAATTGTTCATATTGGACGTACGCAACGAAGCGGAGTTTAACGATTGGAAAATCGAAGGCGAGAACATCGATGGCATCAATATTCCTTATTTTGAACTCCTAGACGGCATAGACCCCGTTTTGACCCGGATCCCGGACAACAAGCGCGTCCTGGTCGTATGTGCGAAAGAAGGCTCGTCCGTCTTTATCGGTGAACGGTTGGCCGGGGCCGGCCGGGAAAATGTATTTTACCTTGAAGGCGGCATGAAACTTTGGAGCGAACATCTCGAATCCGTGAAGATCGGTGACCTGCAAAGCGGGGGCGAGATCTACCAGTTTGTCCGGATCGGGAAAGGCTGTCTTTCTTACATGATCGTTTCCGAAGGGGAAGCCGCGGTCATTGACGCCGTTCGCATGATCCGGCCTTATCTTGACTTTGCGCAGGCGCGCGGGGTACGGATCAGGCATGTGCTGGACACCCATCTGCATGCGGATCATATTTCGGGTGGACGCGAGCTGGCACAAGCAGCCGGAGCGGCTTATTGGCTCCCTCCCAAAGATGCGGAAGAAGTAATGTATCCGTATCGTCAGCTTGTCGAAAATAAAGTAATCCGCATCGGAAACGGCAAAACGGCCGTTCATCCGATGTACACGCCGGGACATACGATCGGAAGCACTTCTTTTCTCGTGGACGGGCAGTATCTGCTGACGGGCGACATTTTGTTCGTGGCTTCCATCGGACGTCCGGATTTGGCCGGCAAAGCCGAGGATTGGGTCGACGACCTGCGCCATTCCCTGTATGAGCGGTACGGAAGTTTGCCGGAACAACTGATCGTGCTGCCAGCCCATTTCGGTCGAATGAGTGAGATGGATAAGGAGGGGAAAGTTTGGGAGAGGCTCGGTGATCTGTTCAGGCGGAATCCGGGATTAAACATGACGGACGAAGATGAATTCCGAAAAACGGTAACCCGGCATCTGCCGCCGCAGCCGAATGCGTACCAGGAAATCCGGCAAACCAACATGGGAAAAATCCGGCCCGATGAAGAAGAGCGGCGCGAGATGGAAATCGGACCCAACCGCTGCGCCGTGCATGATAAATAAAAGGAGGACAATTCGATGAATGCAGATAAAGTAATTGACGCCAAAGGACTGGCGTGCCCGATGCCGATCGTCAAAACGAAAAAAGCGATCGAAGAGCTGCAGTCCGGGCAAATCCTCGAGGTTCAAACGACGGACAAAGGCTCGAAAAACGATCTCACCGCCTGGGCGAACGCCACCGGACATCAGCTGTTGGACACCAAAGCCGAAGGCGGCACCTACACGTTTTGGATTAAGAAAAAATAAATAAAACCCAACCTAAAAGCAAACACTCCGAAGAACGGAGTGTTTGCGGTGCTCCCGATTAATTATGGTAAATGATGCGGATATTCAAGTGGCTGTATGTTTCCTCGGTATAATGCCGGTTGGGGCAGCTTTTGATGCAGCGAAGGGAATCCGTTGTGGCATGCAGCTTTTCGGAGCATTCCGGACAGCGTTCCTGAAAATACGATTTGAGCTTGCGAAGCATGACAAATCCATCATCCTATCCCCATTGAATTACTTGGTTTTATTCATTGTAACGCTTTTTTCTTCATTAGTATAGTGTTTCTGCGGGAGGTTTATGCGAAATGTCGGCAGCGGAGGAGGTGCAAGAACTTGGATGCGACAGGATACATCGTGATGTTTGTAATCGGCCTGATCGGCTCCTTTTTTTCCGGATTGCTTGGGATCGGCGGGGCGATTATAAACTACCCTCTGCTGCTGTATGTGCCCGAATGGCTTCATGCCGGAAGCTTCACCGCCAAAGAAGTCTCCGGCATCAGCATGTTTCAGGTTTTCTTTTCTTCCTTGGCGGGGGTTATAGCATATAAACGGCAAAGCAGGAACGAGAAGCCGCTGATGCATAAAGGGCTGAGCGGCACGATGGGGGTTAGCATTCTGATCGGCAGTTTGGCGGGCAGCGTCAGTTCCAAATATTTGCCGAGCGAAACGATCAATATCGTGTACGGTGTGCTTGCGGTTATCGCCGTGATCATGATGCTGGTGCCAAGCCGGGGAAGCAGGGAAGATGTCGAGCCTCAAGCGATAGGTTATAATCATGCCATGGCTTCCGTTGCGGCGTTTTTAGTCGGGATCGTATCCGGCATCGTGGGGGCCGGCGGCTCGTTTATCCTCATTCCGATCATGCTGACCGTGATGAAGATACCTACCCGGGTAACGATCGCTTCATCACTGGCGATTGTTTTCATCTCGGCGATCGGCGGGGTATCCGGCAAGCTGATTGCAGGCAGCGTTCCGCTTCTGCCGACGGTTGCCACCGTTATCGGCAGCGTTTTGGGAGCTCCGATCGGAACTCGGGTCAGCCGCCATCTGAACGTCAAATGGCTGCGGGGAGGACTGGCCGTGCTGATTGCGGCGACCGCCGTCAAAATATGGTGGAGTATTGCAGCCTCGTAGATCGTAGCACCGTAGAACGAGACCAATCAAAAAACGATTGATTTATCGTTAACGACAGTTGACGAATGCGGAATGGCTCGTTTAAAATAGAACTAGCATGAAACCGTAATAAAGGCGATGGAGTTCGCCATAACCGCCCGCAAGGGCTGATGACTCCTACCGGTGATGAAAGAGCGCACTGGTAGGAGTCTGTTTTTTTTGGGGCCGTTCCTGCCAGGCCGGCAAGGAAAATTTATACATATCGTTTATAAAAAGGGGCATAACAGAAATATGAACAACGCGAAACGCGGCAAAAACAAGCTTCACTTTACGTTATGGTACGGCGAAATGATCCGGAATTTCATCAAATGGGTTTGGCGCGGCGGCGTGATCGGCCTGTTGACCGGATCGGCGTCGGCCATTCTGCTGCTTGGTCTCGAATATGCGACGGACGCCCGAAACAGCCACCCCTGGCTCCTGTTTTTGCTGCCGCTGGGAGGAGCGCTTGTCAGCTTGTTATATTGGAAATTCGGCAGCAGCAGCTCCAAAGGCAACAATCTCGTTATCGAACGGATTCATGACGGCAGCGAAGCCGTTCCGTTCCGCATGTCGGTGCTCGTTCTGTTCGGTACGTTAGTGACCCATTTGTTCGGGGGTTCGGCCGGCCGGGAAGGCACGGCGGTCCAAATGGGAGGAAGCTTAGCCGAAACCTTCGGCAAATGGATCAAGGCCGGGGCGTTGGATCGGAAAATTTTGCTCATATGCAGCGTAAGCGGGGGCTTCGGCGCCGTGTTCGGCACGCCGCTGGCCGGAGCGATGTTCGGTCTGGAGGTTGCCGCAATCGGGATCATGAGTTATGAAGCGCTCGTCCCGTGCTTTACCGCAAGCTTTGTCGGCCACCTTGTGACCACGCGTCTTTGGGGCGTTCACCATGTCAGTTACCCTCAAATGATCGCACCCGAGTTTAGCCTGCAGGTGGTATTCAAAGTTATGGCCGCGTCGGTTCTTTTTGCGCTCGCCAGCATCTTATTCAGCGAGTTGACCCATGCGTTAAAAAGGCTGTTTGCGGCCGTATTCCGGAATCCGGTGCTGAAAAGCGCGGTTGGCGGACTGATCGTCATCGGGCTGGTTTATGCCGTCGGATCGCGCGCGTATTTGGGGCTTAGTTTGCCGCTCATTTCCGATGCGCTGGACAAGGACGTGCCGACGTTTGCTTTTTTATGGAAGCTGGTCTTTACGTCGGTTACGCTGGGCGCAGGATTCCAGGGCGGAGAGGTGACCCCTTTGTTTGCGATCGGCGCCACGCTCGGGAACACGCTGGCGGAGGTTTTCCATCTGTACGGTCCGTTTTTGGCGGCCCTCGGTTTTATCGCGGTATTTTGCGGAGCGACGCATACGCCGATCGCCTGCTTTTTGATGGGAATCGAGCTGTTCGGCTCCGGCGGCGCCGTCTATATGTTTCTTGCATGCCTCATCAGCTATTTGTTTGCAGGGTACAGCGGAATTTATACATCGCAGCGGATCGTTGTTTCGGGCAGCGATCGGATCGTCGTTCCGGAGGGAACGACGCTGTTCACGAGGAAAAAAATGTTGATTCGGCCAAACGGTTCGAAACAACAGAATGAAACAACTCTGTCAGGTGATAAAAACGAATAAATCTGCAGAACATTTGAAAGGAGCCAGGACGATGGGACGGATATGGAAGTCAGGTGTGACACTGCTGCTTGTCGGTATGCTTCTTGCCGGATGCGGCGGAAATCGGAATGAGGTTCAACCGGCGAATCCGGAAGAAGGGACAACCGGACAGCAAACGCAGCAGGGCAACAACGCCCAGGAAAAACCAGGAACATCGGCAGGCGGCGGCCAAAACGGCGGCAACGAACCGGGGGGCGTCAATCCGGAGCCAAGCGATCCGGCGCTCGAGCTTCTCGGAAAAATGAACACGGACGAAAAAGTCGGCCAGTTGGTGCTGGTGGGCATGGACGGGACGTCCGGCAGCGACGCAACCCGCGAACTCATCGAAAAATACCATGTCGGCGGTTTTATTTTCTACAAAAACAACATCGAAAGCACCAAGCAGGCGCTTCAATTGTTTAATGATTTGAAGTCGGTCAATCGATCGAACCCGGTTCCGCTTTGGATGAGCGTCGACGAAGAAGGCGGGCGCGTGACGCGCATGCCGAATGAATTCGTCAAGGTGCCGGCAAGCAAAAAGATCGGCTCGAAGGACAGCGAAGAGCTGGCCGAAGGCATCGGCGCCATTCTCGGGCGCGAGCTTTCCGGCTTCGGGCTTAACATGGATTTTGCTCCCGTGCTGGACGTGAACAGCAACCCGAAAAACCCGGTCATCGGCGACCGCTCGTTCGGAAGCAAGGCGGACGTCGTCAGCCGGCTTGGCATCGCGACGATGGAAGGCATCCGGGAGCAGCGGGTCGTTCCGGTCGTCAAACATTTTCCCGGACACGGCGACACCTCCGTCGATTCCCATATCGGTCTGCCGGTCGTTAACCATGATTTGACCCGTCTTCGGAAGCTGGAGCTCGTTCCATTCAAAGCGGCGATTGAAAACAAAGCTGAGGTTGTAATGATCGCCCATCTGCTGATGCCGAAGCTCGATCCCGATCACCCGGCGTCGTTTTCCAAAAAAGTAATCACGGATCTTCTGAGGGGAGAGCTTGGTTATCAAGGGGTTGTCATATCCGACGATATGACGATGGGCGCGATCGAAAAAAATTACGAGATCGGCAAAGCGTCGGTCAACGCTATTTTGGCGGGAGGCAACATCGTTTTGGTCGGGCATGATTACGCCAAAGAAAAAACCGCGATCGAGGCGCTGAAAACGGCGGTGGCTAACGGAACGATTTCGGCGGATGTGCTGGATAACCGGGTGTACGCCATTTTGAAGCTGAAGCAGGCATACGGGCTAACGGACCGCCCGGCGGCAGGCCCGGATGTGCAAAACATCAATCGGGATTTGACGAAACTGCTCCAAAAATACGGCTTGCGTTAATAGGAATCACGGATAAAAAAGGAATGAACGGAATATGGAACAAGCCCTGACCGATGCGGGTTGCATCTGCAGGGCTTGTTTGCATGTAACCGCGTGGAACCGAAATATTTTGCGATTCGGCGAATTGATGTGAGCAAAAAACGCATGCAGCTTTATGCCGCCCGATGGTAAGAGGATTTGCCTGCGCTTTTTCGTTTCGCAAGCAGCTTCCGGAAATCCAACTCGCAGACGGCGACGCCGGCAAGAACAAGGCCTGCGCCGATGTACCCCTGCACGGTCAGCGTCTCGTTCATGAAGCAAATTCCGAAAAAGGCGGTGACGACGGGTTCCATCGCAAAAATGAGCCCGGTATGCGTCGGCGACGTATATTTCTGTGCCATGGCTTGAAGGACGAAGCCGACGGCGCTGCACAAAATGCCGAGCGCCAGGATCGAAAGCCAACCGGCAGCGTTTTGCGGCAGCGTGGGCTGCTCGAAAAGAAATGAGGAAACGATGCCCAAAAGCGCGGCAAACCCCAGTTGAAGAACGCCGACGGTAATCGGATCGACCCGTTGGCCGGCCCGTCCGGTAACGATAATATGTATAGCAAAAAACAATGCGGCGAGTATGCATAACGCATCTCCGGATTGGACTGCGGCATGCGGCTTCAGCGTTAGCAGGCCAATCCCCGCCACCGCCACCGCAATCCCCGCGATCAGCCGCTTGTCCGGCTTGATTTTCAGGAACAGCGCTGTGAGCACGGGCACGAAAATGACCGTCATGCTCATTAGGAAGCCGGCGTTTGAAGTCGACGTGTTTCGCAGCCCGAAAATGATGCAGACGAACACGCCGAACAGCAGCGTGCCGAGCAGCAGCGCGTATTGAACGGCCTTGCGGTCGGCATGCCTGATTTTTTTATGAAACAGGATGCCCGCCGCCACGAAGGCGACGCCGAAGCGCAGGGCGATCAAATTGAACGGCGCCAGCGTATCGAGCCCGATTTTCATAAACAAATAAGAGGTTCCCCAAAAAAACGTCACCAACAAAATAAGCAAATCCGCTTTGTACTGTTTCATGTTCCCTGTCTCTGCCTTTACGTCAAAAATGGATCGAAGAAATCGGCACATGGATCAATCTTCGTGCGACTCCCGCTTGTGCCTGAATCAGTATAAATGGTATAACAAAATAAGAAAATTGAATGTTTATCATCATTCACATGAGAAAAATTCATGTAAATGAAACATCGGTTTAGTGACGGGAGACGGGGAATCATGAGCCTCATCAAATACGAGATTTTGAAGCAGGTCGTGGAACTGGGCAGCTTGACGAAAGCCGCGGAGGTGCTCGGGTTGACGCAATCCGGCGTAAGCCATGCAGTCCAGAGCCTGGAAACGGAATTCGGATTTTCTTTGTTAAGCCGGAGCCGATCCGGCGTGAAGCTGACGGACAACGGAGAACGCGTATTAAAGCACATACGGGACATGCTTCGGGTGCAGGAGCAGCTGAAGCAGGAGGTGGCGTTGATCAACGGGCTCGAAACCGGAACGATCCGGATCGGCACCTTTACGAGCATCTCCGTCCAGTGGCTGCCCGGGATCATCCGGCAATTTTTAAGCGAGCATCCGAATATCGAAGTGAAGCTGTATGAAGGCGATTATCATGAAATCGAGGAATGGCTGCTGAAAGGGGAGATCGACTTCGGTTTCGTTTCGCTCCCGACGATGGATTCCTTCCGGATCATCCCGCTCCGCCAGGACCGGATGTTGTGCGTGATGCCGCCGGAGCACCCGCTTGCGGACGAGCCGTTTGTCCGCTACGGTCAAATCGCGGAGGAGCCTTTCATCATGCCGAAGGAGGGCAGCGATTATGACGTCCGCCGCGTGCTTCGGAAGGGAAGGATCAAACCGCCCGTCCCTTTTCAGGCGGCGGACGATTATGCCATCATCGCGATGGTCGAGAACGGGCTTGGCATCAGCATTTTGCCGGAAATGATCCTGCAGGGAAGAACGAACCGGATCGTGGCGCTCGAACTTGAGGATCAAAGCTACAGATCTTTGGGCATTGCCCTGAACATGGCCAAAAACACCGCGCCGGCCGCCAAAAAGCTGATTCGGTGCGCCAAGGAATGGCTGACGGGCTGGCAGCCTTCGCCGCAAACCGGGCTTTTGAAGCATGGAGAGACGGCGGAGTGATCGTGATTCCCCATTGTATATTGCGAATAAAGAGCGGAGGTTGGATTTTTCGGCCGGCCTTGTATATGATATGAATCGTTGATAGGGCGTGGGAGAGATGCGAGAATCCGCGGGAGCGGCCAGAAACGGAGATGAAAAGGTGGATCAAGTCAACATCCTGATAATCGAAGACGATGCAAAAATCGCGTCTTTGCTGAAATCGCATATTCAAAAATACGGCTACGCGGCCAGCGCGGTGGAGGATTTCGCGCGCGTCATGGATGCATTCCGCGAGGTGCAGCCGCATTTGGTCCTGATTGACGTCAACCTGCCGATGTTCGACGGCTTTTATTGGTGCCGACAAATCCGCACGGTGTCCACGTGCCCGATCTTGTTCATTTCGGCGAGGGAAAGCGAAATGGACCAGGTGATGGCGCTTGAAAACGGGGCCGACGACTATATTACGAAGCCCTTCCACTACGATGTGGTCGTGGCCAAAATCCGCAGCCATTTGCGGAGGGCCTACGGGTCGTATTCCGCCAAATCCGAGGAACGGACGGTGGAAGCGTCGGGACTGGTGCTGTATCCCGAGCGGTTTATGTTGACTTACGGGGGACAGTCGGTGGAGCTTACGCAAAAGGAATCGGTTCTGGCGGAAGCGTTGATGAAAAAGGCGGACCGCGTCGTCAGCCGCGGGCGGCTGCTGGATCTCATGTGGGAAGACCGGCATTTTATAGACGATAACACGCTGAACGTATATATTACGAGAATCCGCAAAAAGCTGAAGGAGCTCGGGTTTGATGACCCGCTGGAAACCGTCCGCGGCGCCGGATACATACTGAGGCTGGAAGGAAAGGATTGACGATGAGACTGTTTGTTCGGGAGCAGCTGCCGTTACTTATTTTTTACGCGGGACAGATGCTGATCGTCGGCTTATGGTATTGGCTTGCGGTCGAGGACCATTCCTGGGCGACGGCGGCTTACGGGGCATTGCTCGGCATCGTGGTGCTGGCGCTTTATCTGGCTTACCGTTATTATACGCATCGCAAGCTGTACGCGAAGCTGGAAACGCCTCTGGCCGACATGGACCAATCGCTTGCCGGGCTCGGCGAAGCGCCGATGGCCGAGGCGGTCAGCGATTTGCTCCGCAATCAATTCCAGCTGTACAAAAACGAGCTTTACGGCACGCAGCAGCGGCTGGAACACCATACGGCCTTCATCAATCGCTGGATTCACCAAATGAAAACGCCCGTTTCCGTCATACAGCTTGCGCTGCAGGATTTGGACCTGGACGACGATGTCGAGGATGGGCTGCAAGAGGAGATCGACCGCCTCAAAAAGGGACTCGAGATGGCTTTGTACACGGCCAGGCTGGACAAGTTCGAGCAGGATTTCAAGGTGGAAGGCGTGCCGCTTCTCATGGCCGTCGAAAACGCCGTCGCCGAAAACAGGCAGTGGTTCATTCGGAAAGAGGTTTACCCGGTCATCGATATTCCCCCTGATCTATCCGTGATCAGCGACGCCAAATGGCTGGCGTTCATGCTCGGGCAGGTCATCGTCAATGCCGTAAACTATTCGGCGGGCGCGGGCAAGAAGGTTGCGTTCCGTGCTTACAAGCTCGGCCCCCGTGCCGTTCTCGAAATCCGCGACGAAGGCATCGGCATCGCCAAAGAGGACTTGGGCCGGGTGTTCGACCCTTATTTTACCGGCAATCAGGGGAGGCAGTATCACGAATCGACGGGCATGGGCCTGTTTCTCGTCCGGGAGGTGTGCCGCAAGCTTGATCACCAGGTCGGGATCGACTCGGCGCCGGGCGAAGGAACGACCGTCAGATTTACGTTTAATCTATAGGAATTGATCATTACCGGCCCGGAAGTCCCCGCAAAGTACCTGAATCGGTTTCGTAGCCAATGCCCGCTTTGCGGGGTTATTTTAAATTGTAGTGCATTCGAGGGCGCCGCATCAAGCGGCGTCCTTTGATTTGCGCTTCACCCCATCGCTTCGAACAAAACCTTACAAATGTTTAAGGTTCGGGTAAGGAGAATCCATAGTTTTGGCCGAGGCAATGCTATAAAGTGAAATACATAGAGAGAAGAGAACCAGGAAGGAGAGAGTTTTCATGACGGAAATTTTAAAAGTTTCGGGACTCAGCAAGGTATATCCGGGCAAAGTGACGACGCGCGCACTGACGGACATCAGCCTAAGCATACAAAAGGGGGAGTTTGTCGGCGTCATGGGACCTTCGGGGAGCGGGAAAACGACGCTGCTCAACATGGTGTCGACGATCGACGCGCCAAGCTCCGGCACTGTGCTCATTAACGGGAACAACCCGCATGCGTTAAAGAAAAAGGAGCTGGCCTTGTTCCGCAGACGTGAGCTCGGATTCGTGTTTCAGGACTTTAATCTGCTCGATACGCTGACGGTTGCGGAAAACATCGTCCTGCCGCTGACGCTCGACAAGCAGAGCCTGAAATCGATGGAAGCCCGGCTTGAAGCGATCGCAGATCGGCTCGGCATCAAAGAGATTTTGAACAAAAGGGTTTACGAAATATCGGGAGGGCAAAGGCAGCGCGCCGCGATCGCCCGCGCCATCATCCCGGAGCCTTCGCTGCTTTTGGCGGATGAACCGACGGGAGCGCTGGATTCGAATTCATCGCGGATCGTCATGCAGACGCTCGAGAAGCTTAACGAGGATGACGGCGTTACGATGATGCTGGTTACGCATGACCCGCAGGCGGCCAGCTACTGCCACCGCGTCGTGTTCATCAAAGACGGCACGATTTCCGGGGAAATCCGCAGGGGCGAAAGCCGGCAAGCCTTTTTCCAAAAAATCATCGACATGCTTTCGTATTTGGGAGGTCAGGCGCATGAGCTTTCGTCGGTTCGCGTTTAACAACGTCAAACGGAATGCGCGCGCGTATTTCGCCTATTTCCTGAGCAGCTGCTTTATGGTGATGGTGTTTTTTACGTATGCGCTGTTCATTTTCCATCCGGATATCGATAAAACCGAGCTTGGCTCCAACGTCAAAATGGTCATGCTCATTATGGAATATGTGATTTATACTTTTGCGTTTCTGTTCGTGTTGTATTCGATCGGCTCCTTTTTGAAAGCCAGGAACAAGGAATTCGGCATCCTAACCATGTTGGGGGCGACCCAAGGGCAGCTCAGCAAACTGGTATTTGTCGAAAACATGATCATCGGAGCATTGGCGATCGTCGCCGGAATTTTGGCAGGGCTGCTGCTGTCCAAGCTGTTTCTGACGTTAAGCGCCCGCATGATCGGGATCGACGAGCTTGGGCTCTATTTTCCGGCAAAAGCGCTGCTATTGACCGTCGGCGCGTTCCTGCTGTTGTTTTTGGTCATTTCGGCTTTTACGCTGCTGTTCATTAACCAAAGCCGCGTACTCGAACTGCTGAAAGGCGGAAGCAAGCCCAAAAAAGAACCGAAGGTTTCGATTTGGATCTCCCTGTTCGGCGTTCTGCTGCTCGCCGCCGGGTATGTCACGGTCGACAAAAACCTTGCCGTCGCCGCGGCGACGGGCATCGCGGGAACGTACTTCTTTTTCACGCAAATTACCGTCCTCGTCTTCCGCATGCTCAAAAAGAGCCGGCGACTGACCTGGCGGGGCACCAATTTGATCTGGATTTCGGAGATGGCCTATAAAATCAAGGACAACGCGGTCATTTTGTTCATGGTGACCGTCGTTACCGCCATTTGCTGCATGGCCGTGGCTTTTGTCATGTCCATCAATGTCCGTACCCAAAACATGTACCACGAGGACCCGTATCCGTTCCGGTATTATGTCGGCGATGCGGCGCAAGGCGAAAGCGGTCTGAAAACCGTCGAGCAAAAATTGAACGAAAAAGGCATAACATACGAGAAGTTTAAAACCGAATCCTATATGGCGACTGCCTCCGGCAGGAAAGGCGGCGTTGCCGTCATGTCGGAGGAAAGCTACAAGAGTATCGCGGATGCGCTTGGGTTGGAAAAGATCGATGCCCTCAAAGGGAAACAAGCCGTGCTGGTGCAATCCGAAAAAGAAGCGCGGAACAACCCGGGCTGGTCCGCAGGAACGGCGATCGAGCTGAACAATCCGTCTTCCCGGCTGGAGGTCGTCAAGGAAATCCGCACGAAAAAAGATGTTTCGCCGGTGAGCGGCACCAACCTTCTTGTCGTGAGTCCCGATCTTTATGATGGATTGATAAAACGGATTCCTGCCGACCGCAGCTATTGGATCTACCCTATATACATTTATATGGTTCCCTCTTGGTCCGGCGAAACGCCTCCGGGAAGAAACGACCAGGAATACAAGGTGGGATTGGAGCTTGACCAGTGGGCGCATGAACGGAATGTGAGCGGAGAATCGGTGGATTTGCTGTCTTCCCGCGGGGGAATGTACGCCATGCATGAGCAAGGAACGGCCATGATGAGTTTTATCGGCATCTTTATCGCTTCGCTGCTGTCGGTATGTTCGGCAAGCTTCCTGTATTTCAAGCTTCATTCCGAGCTAAGGCAGGACCAGCAGATGTATACCGCGATGTCCAAAATCGGACTGCAGTCCGGCGAAATGGGCAAATCTTCGACCGTGCAAATTGCGGTGCTGTTTTTTACGCCGATCTTCGTTTCGGCGATTCAAACCTTGGTCGTGCTGAATCGGGTGCGCGAAGGGTTTGATCTGGATGACGTCAATCAGCCCGTGCTGCTGGCTTCGGCGGCTTTCCTCATCGTTCAGGCCGTGTATTTCGTGTTGGTCAGCTCCCGTTATATCCAAAAGCTGAAACGGGTGATGGTGTAGGGAAAGGAGCTTTATGTTCGTGAAAAGAATCGACACGCTGGATTATTTGCGCGGTTTTGCGCTCGTCGGCATCATTTTTATCAATATTTTGCAGATGGTTCCTTATGTCCGGATTCCGCCGGAATACGGGTTTTGGAGCAGACTTGAGCAAGGGATTTTAACGTTTGTTTATCACGCGGTATACGGCCGTTTTTATACCATTTTCAGCTTTTTGTTCGGCGTCGGGTTTTATCTGTTTATTTCCCGCGCACGGGAAAGAGGGGATCAAGCGAATGTGCTGTTTGTGCGCAGGCTGCTGATTTTGCTCGTGTTCGGCTTCGTTCACCATCAGTACCAGCCGGGCGAAGCGCTGCTGATGTACGCGATTTTAGGTTTTCTGCTGCTTCCGCTTTATCGGTTGAAACCCGGGGCAAATCTTGCCGCCGGCATGCTTTTTTTGGCTTCGGGCTGCTGGATCGGTCCGATCGGGATTAGCCTTGGGATGTTCGTCCTCGGTTTGTGGGCAGGGCAAAGCCGCATTTTTGAGCAAGTGAAGCGGCATAAAAAGCGGTGGATCATCGCCCAGGCCGTTTCCCTCGTACTGATCCCCTTCGGACTATGGGCGGAGCGCGAGATCGTTGATGCAACGGGTCTGGTCGACATCGCGATGGTGGCCGGGGGATTGGCCGAAGACGTGTTTTATGTCACGACGCTGACGATCCTGCTGGAGTTTCCGTTCATGAAGCTGTGGCTTATGCCGTTAAACCGGCTCGGACGGATGGCGTTAACCAATTACATCATGCAAACCGTCCTGATTTTGGCGATGGACGCGGTGCTGAACCTGAGCGGCCATGCTTACTATTTGATATTGGCGATGATCGCCGCCGAAATTTTGGTCATCCAGGCGATTTGCAGCACGATGTGGCTGCACCGTTTTGCCATGGGACCGCTCGAATGGCTGTGGCGGATCGGCACGTACGGGAAAATCCCGGAGCATTACAGGTCCAAGCACAATTGATTGATCCGAAGGCATCATTCATTTTATTCCAGCTTGTTGAAAATAAACCGGTTCTCCGCTAATCTTAGATCAACTCGCCTGGCCTCGGCCAGGACACGGACGATTGAAGAAAAGCGGAGGATTTGGCATGCGCTTCAGCTTAAAATGGAAATTTACGGGTTTTCTTGCGTTGCTGCTTCTGTTTGCGATCGGCTTGCTCAGCTTTCTCATTTTGCAGGGAGTGTCGAGCAATCAGCGGCGGGAAATGGAACAATCGATGCAGCAGCAGGCGGCGGTGGCCGCGGACCGGATCCGGCAGCTGTACGTGACCGGAACGCAGGTGGATGCGGACGTGTTCATGCGTTTACAGGGACCGGCCCTGGCGCGCGAACTCGGGAATGTCAGCGGGATGCGGGTGATTCTGTATGACGCCACAGGCAAAGAAGCCGGGGATTCGCTGATGATGGCGGATAAGCCGGATGTCCGAGGGACGCTGCCGTTTGCGCTGCAAAATAAAATTGCGTACGAGATTCATGGGGACACGCTGGAATATTTGTCGCCGGTGCAAAGCGATCAGGGACAGCTGGGAGTCGTTCATTTTCAAACCTCGGTCGCCGACCGGCATCTCTTTTACCGCAGCATTCAGAGATTGTTCCTAATAGCGGGAGCGGCGGTTCTTATCGTTTCTTTTATTTTCGGGTTAATCTATATGAACAAACAGGCCAATGCCATTCACGCCTTGAAAAAAGCGACCGAACGGATTCGGCGCGGGGATTATTTGGCGGAGCCGAGCCTTCGGCGGAAAGACGAATTGGGAGAGCTCAGCAATGGCATTTTCGAGATGAACCTGGCAATTAGGGAAAACGTGCGGTCGCTGCGCGAGGAGCGGGAAAAACTGCTGGAAACGCTCGATAAATTGCAACAGCTCGAAAAAAGGCAAAAGGATTTTATCCATAACATCAGCCATGAGTTCAAAACCCCGCTAACTTCCATAAGGGCCTACGCCGATCTCCTGCAGATGTACCCGGACGACCCGGCGCTGGTTCAGGATGCCCATGCATCGATCACGAAGGAAACGGGAAGGCTGTATGATCTGGTGGAGCGGGTTCTCCATCTGGCGGCTTCGGAAAAATACGCGTTTGACCACCATCCGGAGGAGGTCGAGCTGATGGAGCTGCTCACGGACGTATGTTCCAGGATGAAAGGAAAAGCCGAGCAGTTCGGCATCACGCTGGAGCAGCGGCTCGAACCGGTCGTCATCGTCGGCGACCGCAGCAACCTGATGCATATCTTCCTTAATTTGCTGGATAATGCGATCAAATATAACGTGGCCAGGGGTTCGGTCGCGATTGCGGGCGCAAAGGATGGCGACCATGCCGTGGTGCGCATCCGCGATACGGGAGTCGGCATTCCGGAAGACCAAAGGGAGCTCGTCTTCGAGCCGTTTTACACCGTGAATCACGACCGTGCCCGCAAATCCGGCGGAAGCGGCCTGGGGCTGGCACTGGTCAAACAGCTGACGCTCCAAAACGGAGGCGAAATCAGGATTGAAACGCCCGAGACAGGTACAGGCACGGAGTTTATTCTTACGTTTCCGCTTGCGGGAAAGGATGGCTCCGAACCCCTGCTACGTTTGCCCCAGAAATGAAAAGGCGAAATGGATACAAGTTGGAAACAATTCATTATATTTTCGAAACGATTGTCCCTTATACTCGAAACAGATCGAAAAACAGATCGAAAACAACCGGGGATCCCGGCAGCCGCAAACGGAAAGGAGGGGGCGCGATTTGAAAAAGACGACGGGCCGGATGTTATTAACATGCGCGGCAGCCATGGCCGTCGCGTCCGCGCTTCTTGGCGGATGCGCCGGCAGCGGCGGCGATCAAGTCACCGTCAAACCTCCCCCGATCCGCGCGGAATCCGGCAAAATCGAGCTCGAGCAGATCATCCGCCTCGAAGATGCGTACGGTTTCGCATGGCTGTCGGATTCGGAAATCATTAGCACGAAAAAGCCGAAGTGGATGGAAGCGCCGCTGTACGTCCATTCGCTCGTCAGGGAGAAGGATCCGGAGAAGACTCTAGGGGTTCAAGAGGCTTTAACGGTAAATCCATCGCCGGAAGGAAAGGTTTTGTTCGTCAGCAACCAGATGAAAGCGTCGTTTCTCCGTATGGAAGACTTGAAAAAAATACCGCTGGACGTATCGAACGGGAACGGGTCCATCTTAAACGGCAACGTCCGCGGCGCTTGGCTGGAAGAGAAGGCGTATCTGTTTGCGTCGGCCGACGGGCTCGTCGTCGCGGATTTGGACGGGAATGCCGCCAGCGTGTTGAAGTTCAAAGACGGGCAGGCACCGGTCAAAGTCGAAGCGGCTGTTGATCCGAAAGATCCCAAACGGTTTACGGCGTATTTTATCGATGAGGAACGCAAGGTTTACAGTCTTAAGATCGTTATTGAGGATTCGCGTTTTCCAAAAGCCGAGGGGAGTCCCGAGCTGTTGGAGACGAACGCGGCGGATTTTTCGGTTTCGCCGGACGGCACCCGGCTTGCCGTCGCGAAGGAAACCGGGGAAAATGCCAACAGGCTGGAGCTTGTCAAGACGGGCGAAACCGGAACGGGGACCACGTTGATCGAGGGACGTTTGATCAGGCAAATCTCATGGTCGCCGGACGGCTCCAAGCTGGCCTATTCGTTGTTCAACCTGGAAAGGGGCGGCTCGGGCCTGTATGTGATGAATACGAAAACCGGCCATACCACTTTGGTATCTTTGTATCCGAATCTGCAAAGCCTGCTCATATGGAGTCCGGATGGAAATCAGCTGATGATGAGTCAGGAAAACCCGGAGATGAACCTGACGACAGAGAGAACGAAGCTGATGACCGAGATCTACCGGTTTAAATGAGTAGATTTTAATTTCCGTAACCGATAGCGGCTGCATCGAACTGGCGAAGAATGCTAATAAGAGATTTGGAAAGGGGCGAAGGGGTTGAAACGGAAAATTATTTTCATGCTGCTGGCGATGAGCGCGGTCATCGTCGTCAGCGGTTGCGGCAATCCCCAAAAGGTTACCGTCCAAACGCCTGCGGGGCAGCATGAACAACAGCCTCCTGCCGGTCAGCCGTCCGAAACGAAAGAAGACGTGCTGGACCAGTTCAAGCTTCTGACCGCGCAGGCGAAGGACGCGGCGGAAGTGATCCGTTTTTTGGACGAAAAGATGCCCGGAGCAACGCCAAAGCAGGCCGATCAGCTGATCTTGGAGCTGGAACATTTTTATGACCGGTATTTGCCGAGCCTGAACGACAATTTCGACACGATGCTGGCGAAGCCCGAAACGGCGCAAAATATGAACGAAATCGGGTATCCGATGGACGTGAACAACATCAAAGGCGACGATACGCTGAAGCAGTGGCTCATGGACCAGATGGCGGGAGGGCTTGCCTTGGGCAATACGGAAGGCATGTTTTTCTGGAAGGTGGACTATAAGGCGCTGCAAAAATACAACCGCTACGTCTCAACCGACATCCGGAGCTACCTGGCTTTGAAGGCGCTGGATGCGGAAAAAAACTACATTGAAGACGGGGCGCTTGCCGTTTCGAGAGAAGAGCTCGGCGACCGGATGATGAAAGCCGAATATTACATGATCGAGCATCCGGACGGGCTGCGGTTTAAGGAAGTGCTGCAGGCGTACAAAGCCTATCTGGATACCTATTTGACGGATTACCGTTATGACGCCATCGACGACCGGACCGGGAAGCTATTGCCGGACGTGAAAAAAAGCTATCGAACCTTCGTCGGCGAGCACCCGGAATCCAAGACGGCGATCATCGTCAAAAAATATCTAGAGGCGATTGAACGCAACAAGGACGTCATCTACGAAAAGGGCACCGGCGGCATGCAGGGACCGCTCAAAAAAGACATTCAGTCCTTCTGGGATTCCATTGATTTGAAAGTAAACAGCTTGTTTGTTCCCGAATCTTGAAAGGCGCGGACGTGGTCCGCGCCTTTTGCGCTGCCCCCGGGAAGCCGCCGGTTCGACGCCGTCCGCCGCGGTATGACTTCATCTTCCAATACATGTATAATCGAATTGGGAACTTATAAAAAAATACAATTGGATAGGGGCAATCATCGAATGAAAGAAGGTTATCAAAAAGGGAACTGGAAGGCGTTCGTGCGTTTGGTCCGCGAAACGAAACCGTCTGCATGGATGCTTTCCGTGGCCGTCATTTTAAGCGTTATATCGACCTTGGTCAGTCTCGTGGTGCCGCTTTTCACGAAGGGGCTCGTCGACAGCTTCACGTCGGACAGCATCAAGCCGGCCCAAATCGTCATGCTGATCGTCAGCTTCGTCGCTTCCGCCGTCGCGGGCGGGATTTCGATTTATTTGCTGAACCGCCTCGGTCAGGAAGTTGTAGCCAAACTTCGCGAACGCCTTTGGAGAAAGCTGCTGAAGCTGACGATTCCATACTACGACAATCACCGGACTGGCGACACGATCAGCCGGATGACCAACGATACGGCCGTGCTGAAAGGGCTTGTCTCCGAGCATGTCACGGGATTTTTTAACGGGGTCATTTCGATGGTCGGGGCGATCGTCATTTTGCTTCTTCTCGATTGGAAAATGACGCTGATCATCCTGGCGGCGATTCCCGTTACCGCGGCCGTGCTTGTTCCGCTGGGCCGGATCATGCTTCATATTTCCCGCCGTCTGCAGGATGAAACCGCCGGTTTTACGACGATCCTGAATCAGGTGCTGTCCGAAATCCGCCTTGTCAAAGCGTCCAATGCCGAGGAACGGGAAAACGCGATGGGGGACGACGCCATTCGGGGCCTGCTCAAGCTCGGGATCCGCGAAGGCAAAATCCAGGCGTTTATCGGCCCGATCATTTCTTTCGTCATGATGGGTCTTATGGTGCTTATTATCGGTTATGGCGGAATGAGGGTATCCAGCGGCGCGCTTTCCGCGGGCGATTTGGTCGCGTTTATTTTGTATTTGGTACAGATCGTCATGCCGATGAACCAGATTACGATGTTTTTTACCCAATTGCAAAAATCGGTCGGGGCAACGGAACGGATCGTCAGCATTCTTGAGGATCGCCAGGAAAACGTCAAAGAAGGCAAGACGTTGGCCGGCCCGGTCCAAACGATCCGGTTAGAACACGTCTATTTTTCGTACGAAAAGGGCGATACCGTCCTTCACGATATCAGCTTCACGCTTGAGCCGGGGAAAGTGACCGCCGTCGTCGGCCCGAGCGGGGGCGGAAAAACGACGCTGTTTTCCGTCATCGAACGGTTTTATCTCCCGGACAGCGGCGTGATCCTCGTCGGCGGGGAAGATGTCAGCGGGTATTCGCTGGAGTCTTGGCGCCGGCAAATCGGTTATGTTCCTCAGGAAAGCCCGATTGTCGCCGGAACGATCCGCGACAACATATGTTACGGCATGGATCGCGAGGTGACCGACGAGGAACTTCGGCATGCGGCCCATATGGCTTACGCCGACATTTTTATCGATGAGCTGCCGGAAGGATACGCAACAGAGGTCGGGGAACGCGGCATCAAGCTGTCCGGAGGGCAGCGCCAGCGGATTTCCATTGCCCGGGCGCTTTTGCGCGACCCGCAAATTTTGATGCTGGACGAAGCGACGTCGAGCCTGGACAGCCAATCGGAGGTTTTCGTGCAAAAAGCGCTGCAAAACCTGATGAAAGGGCGCACAACGCTGGTCATTGCCCACCGTCTGTCGACGGTCGTGGACGCGGATCAAATTCTTTTTATCGAAAAAGGCCATATTACGGGCGTGGGAACGCATCAGGAGCTGGTCGAAAGCCATCCGATGTACAGGGAATTTGCGACCCAACAGCTCCGGATTGCGGAAAACGCCGTGGCGGACGGGGTTTCATCCTGATTGACTTTTGCGCCGATGGAACCTATAATCGGTCTATACCCCAAAGGGTATGAAAACAAAAATGGAAATTGTCCGCGCCAAGCGGTCAGTGAAGATAAGTCGGACCACTACAGGGAAAGCGTCCGACCTTTCATGAATGAAAAGCTTCACATTCCCTAGAAGGAGGAGCGTGTATCGATGCTGTGGGTGTTGTTCGCCGCGCTTGCCGTAGTGGTTGTATTATGGGCGGTAAGGGAGCTGCGGCCGGTGAATGGATTGACCTTCATCAGTTCCGAAGAGCTGAACGCTCAACGGGAGAACAGGCAGGATCTGCAAATGCTTGATGTCCGAGACGCTGCCGACTACATCAAGCACCATGTTCCCGGATCGATCAATATTTCCATCGGAAGACTGCCTTATGTACATCATTCGCATTTAACGTCCGAGGAACCTGTGCTCATCCTGGCGGAGAATAACCGCCAGATCAAAAAGGCGGCGCGTATGCTGAAACGGTACGGCTTTTTGCGAATTTATGCGCCCCGCAACGGAAAAGCTGCATTGAACTGCGGCGTATGCTGCCGTTCATAAGACGTGATGAAATCAGACCTGGCGCTGCCGCCAGGTCTTTTTTGTAAAATCAGGCGCGAGCTGACCCGGCTGCCTTCATCCGCACAAAACATGGGTTCAACGTATATAGAATATACGAATGGGGGGAGCTTTCCTGTGCAAGTCGTCATGATCGGACCGTTCATGCTGAAACTTTCGCTGCTTATGCTGGCGGCAGCCGCTGCGGCAGGGTATGCGGTTCCTTTTTTTCTGACAAAACGATTGGAGCCTGACCGTCGAAAGCCGTTGATGGATGACCTGGTGACGGCCCTTTTGATCGGCATATTGGTCTGGAAATTCAGCGTTATCGTGTTCGATCCGCATAGCGTCATCCGTTCGCCGCGATCGTTGCTGTATTTTACGGGTGGAACGGAGGGCCTGATTTTGGGTGCGATTATCGGGGCTATGATTCCCGTTTATAAATGCTTGAAATACCGCAAGCCGTGGGCGGCCTACGCCAACGCGGCATTGGCCTGGCTCGCCGCAGGTTATGGAATATGGAACTTGCTTCGCGTTTTCTTCGATGGCGGGGGAGCTTCAAGTATCGCATCCGCGGTTGTATCCGCCGCCGTCGTCACATTCCAGCTTCGACGCACGGACCGAATGTTCAGCGGGTATCATTTTGTCGTATCGGTGCTCTGGCTTTCGATCGGATGGTTTGCCGCTTCGCTGCTTGGCGGCGCTCCGGATGAAGCTTGGTGGCTGGGTTTTACCGGTATGCAACTGTGTTTAATCGCTGCCATGATTTTGGCATTTTCCGTTAAGGTAACGGTAGACGCCAAACGAAAATCGAATGACACGAAACCGCCAATCATTTGACGGTACTGCAAAAACCGCGTATAAACGCGGTTTTTTTTGCCAATGATACGTATTTTAGGTTCAATTTCATTGACATCTCCCCGGTAGAGTGAATATAATGTGCTTAACAAGATTGATACATGAACATATGCTCATATTATATTTGCAGTTTGGATCGGAGGCATGTACGATGGCTGAGGCAACCGTAAAAGTGAGACGGGAACTCGTGCTGGAAGGCTTGGATTGCGCGAACTGTGCCATGAAAATTGAAGACGGCGTGAAAAAAATGGAGGGCATCACCTCCTGCTCCGTCAATTTCGTCAAACAAACGCTCACCTACGAAACCGACAAGGAAGACGACGAGCTGATTTCCAAAGTTAAACATAAAATCAAAAAGCTCGAACCTCACATCAACGTTCTGGATCAACCGATGGGAGGGCACCGGACCTCCACCGGCCACAGCCATGCGCATACGCATGACGGGCACGGCCATGGTCACGATCATGCACATGGAGAGACCCGCGAGAAAGGGCATTCGCACAGCCACGATCATGGCAGCGGCGGAACGAAGACGATGGCTGCGCGGCTGGTCATTGGCGCGGCGCTGACCGCGGCGGGCATGTTTTTGCAAGTCAACGCATACGCAGAGCTGGCCATTTTTCTGGTTGCCTATCTCGTTGCCGGAGGAGATATCGTCTTTCAAGCGGTCAAAAACATCATCCGCGGACAGGTTTTCGACGAATATTTCCTCATGTCGCTGGCGACGATCGGCGCTTTTGCCGTCGGGCAGTATCCTGAAGGCGTCGCCGTCATGCTGTTCTATCAACTGGGCGAGATGTTCCAGGGCATTGCCGTAAACCGCTCCCGAAAATCGATCAGCGCGATGATGGATTTGCGTCCGGACTACGCGAATTTGCAGGCCGGCGGCGAAACGAAACGAGTGGCTCCCGAAGAAGTGCGGGTTGGCGATCACATCGTCGTGAAGCCGGGAGAGAAGGTGCCGCTGGACGGGATCGTCATCGAGGGAAACTCGATGGTGGATACGTCGGCATTAACCGGAGAATCGGTTCCGCGCGGAATTTCGGCGGGCCAGGAGGTTTTGAGCGGATTCATCAATAAAAACGGCGTATTGACGATTGAAGTGACCAAGGATTTCGGCGAATCGACGGTCGCGAAAATTTTGGACCTCGTGCAAAACGCAAGCAGCAAAAAAGCGCCTACCGAGAAGTTCATCACCAAATTCGCAAGGTATTACACGCCGGTGGTCGTGATCGTGGCCGTGCTGCTGGCGCTGGTGCCTCCTTTGGTCATTCAGGGAGCGGCATTTTCGGATTGGATCTACCGGGCACTGATCTTTCTCGTCATTTCTTGTCCTTGCGCCCTGGTGGTTTCGATTCCGCTCGGATTTTTCGGCGGGATCGGCGCCGCTTCCAAATCGGGCATTTTGATCAAAGGAAGCAACTATCTCGAAGCGCTGAACGACGTCAAATATGTCGTTTTCGATAAAACCGGAACCCTTACGAAAGGCGCATTCAAGGTGACGGAAGTTCATCCGGTTCTCGAAGGACTAGACGAACAGGGACTGCTGGAAATCGCCGCTTATACAGAATCCCATTCGACCCATCCGATTGCGGAGTCCATCCGGGCGGCGTATGGAAAAGAATTGGATGAGACGCGTGTTGAGGGTTATAACGAAATCTCCGGTCATGGCGTTCAAGTCCAAGTGGACGGCCGGGAAGTATTGGCCGGAAACGCGAAGCTCATGGAACGGGAATCGATAACCTATATCAAGCCGGAGGCTGCCGGTACCATCGTCCATATTGGCCTTCATGGCGAATATGCCGGATACATCGCGATATCGGATGAAGTAAAAGAGGACGCCGCGGAGGCGGTACGCAACCTCAAGCAGATGGGAAAAACGACCGTCATGCTGACGGGAGACGCGAAAGCCGTCGGAGAAGCGGTGGGGCGCTCGCTAGGCCTGGACGAAATTCACGCCGAACTCCTGCCGCAGCATAAGGTCGAAGAGATCGAAAAGCTGGACGCCAAAAAATCCCCGAAAGAAAAAATCGTCTTCGTCGGCGACGGCATCAACGACACGCCGGTGCTTGCCCGGGCCGACGTCGGCATCGCGATGGGAGGGCTCGGTTCGGATGCGGCGATCGAAGCCGCGGATGTCGTCATCATGACAGATGAGCCGTCCAAGGTGGGGACGGCGATCCGGATTGCAGGACGTACGCGCGCGATTGTATGGCAGAACATTATTTTCGCTTTGGGCGTGAAAGGCATCTTCCTGCTCTTGGGCGCGTTCGGGATCGCCACGATGTGGGAGGCTGTATTTTCCGACGTAGGCGTCACGCTTTTGGCGGTGTTAAACGCAATGCGGGTTTTGAAAGTAAAACAGTGATAAAAAGATTCACGTTCGAAAACGTATGATCGGAATACGAGAAGAGCGCATCATCTCCTTGGGGGAAGAGGCGTTCTTTTTTATTGAAAAATGATGTTCGTGCAGCGCTTTAATCAGGCCTTATCCGGATAGAATGACTGCTGCGGGATGGCGGGCGCGGGCAACCGTCCGGGCAGTTTGGAATATATGTCGGAATCCCCCCGTTTATTGCTTCGAATCCCCCTTCTTTCATACAAGGCTTTCATGAATAATAGTGATATTCCATAAGCAATGATCTGGAGATCTGCAAAGGAATTGGAAGGGGAGTTATTCATGAGCCAATCCATAGTGCCGGAATGGCAAGCAGCCTGGATTTGGGGGAGCGGCGAACCGAGCCCCAGAAACGAATGGCGCTGCTTCCGCCGCACCTTCACGCCGGGGAGTCCCGTTCGCTCGGCCAGCTTGCGCATTAGCGCCGATTCCCGATATGTGCTCTACGTCGATGGCAAACCGATTGGGCGGGGGCCCGTCCGTTCGTGGCCGTCCGCCTGGGCTTATGACGAATACGAGATCGGCCATCTGCTGAAGGCGGAAAAAGAATGCGTCATTGCCGTGCTGGTCATGCATTACGGCATCTCCACGTTTCAATACATACGGGGACGCGGCGGACTTTTGCTGCAGCTGGATATGCAAAATGCAGATGAAGGTCCGGGTCCTGCCAGCCAACATGCGGCGGCATGGAGCCTCGTGACGGACGCCTCGTGGAAAACCGCGGTCCACCAAGGGCATGACGCAAATTCCTCGCGCATTTCCTGCCAGATGGCTTTTACCGAAATCGTGGATGCCGGAAAGTGGGATGACCGCTGGGTTACGGCGGCTTATGACGACAGCGGCTGGGAGCAAGCTTCGGTCATCGGGCCAGTGGGTGTGGAGCCGTGGACGGGGCTCGTGCCCAGGGACATCCCCTTCCTGACGGAGGAGCCGATTTATCCGTCAAGGGTCGAAAGCATGTCCGGCGTTCAGCCTTCTGCTTGGGGAGCGGTCATCGACCTGTACGGCATGATGTCGCCAAACAGCGGTTATCATGCAAACAATACCGCCTTTTGCGCGTATTTGGCGGCGCGGGTGACCTTGGCGGAAGCGGGGGATTTCACCATCGGCATTCCCGACTCGGGGCGCATCGACCCGCTTATTCGAATCGACGGACACCTGTACGAATCCAAGGATTATGCCGGGAAACATCCTGAACGCTATTTGACCGTCGCTTTGAAAGGCGGAGAACATCTTCTTCTGATGGACGTAACCGGCGTGAGCCACGGGCATGGTTTCCATATCGGCTTCGACTCCGAGGTGCCGTTCCGGCTGCAAGCCGTTGGTGTGCCGGAGGACGAAGCATTGGAGGGAGGCGTATCGGCTGCCGTGAAGGCCGAGAAACGCGCTGCAGTGGCTGGAGAATCGGGAGTGAAGCCGCATACGCCGGAGTTCAGCCTCATCGGTCCGTTTGATGCGGTGGCGATCGTTGACCATCAGCCGACGAGAGAACTGAACCGCCAACATCCGGATTATCTATCGATTCTTCAGGCAGCTTCCGTTTCCGACCTGAAGCCGTTCGAAGCCTGGATACGTCCTGTTGATACCCCGTTCATTAACCGGAATGACGTGTTCGCTGCGTGCGTATGGAAAAAAGCCGAAACGAAGCTGCCGATGCCGGCATCTTTGCAGCAGGCCGTTGTCGCGAGCCCGGATGCCGCCGTCCTGCCCGTGCTTGAGGATATGGACACCGAAATCGTCATTGATTTTGGAAGAGAGCTGTCGGGATATCTCGCATTCGAAGTGGATGCCGCCGCCGGAACCGTCATCGACTTGTACGGCTTCGAATTTATGAAGGATGGCTGGAGGCAGCATACTTACCAGTTGGACAATACGCTCCGATACCGCTGCCGCGAAGGCAGGAAGTCTTATACTTCTTATATCCGCCGCGGGCTCCGTTATCTGGCGCTCACCGTCCGTGAAGCCGCTCGTCCCGTGCGCCTGTATGAGGTGAAGATGATTCAAAGCAACTTCCCGGTAGCGAACATCGGCAGTTTCCAAAGCAGCGACGCGCTGCTGAATGAAATATGGAGAATCAGCCGAGATACGACCCGCCTGTGCATGGAAGATACGTTCGTCGATTGTCCGGCTTACGAGCAGGCCTATTGGGTCGGCGATGCTCGAAACGAGGCGCTGGTCGGCTATTATGCATTTGGGTCGAAAGACATCGTTGAGCGCTGCCTGAAGCTTGTTCCGGGCTCCGAATGCCAAACGCCGTTATACGCCGATCAGGTTCCAAGCGGCTGGAACAGCGTGATTCCGAACTGGACCTTTTTTTGGGTGACGGCATGCCTCGAATATTACCATTATACCGGCCGCGATTCGTTCCTGTCCGGGATTTGGCCTCACGTAAAACGGACGATGGAACAATATTTGAAGCTGATCGACGAAAAGGGACTGTTCTCGTTCGACGGCTGGAATCTACTGGACTGGGCTCCGTTCGAGCAGCCGCATGCAGGCGTGGTCGCCCCGCAGAACATGTTTTTGCGCAGAACGTTGTGCCATGCGTCCGAAATCGGAGCTATAGCCGGCGATCAGGAGGGCTCCGAGCGTTTTCGTGAAGAAGCCGCGAAGCTGAAAACCTTGATCAATGCGTATCTTTGGGATGGGACGAGGCAGGCGTACGCCGACTGCATCCGCCGTGACGGCGGCTTCTCGGAAACGCTCAGCGCCCAAACGCAAGTCGTGGCTTATTTATGCGATATTGCTGAAGGGGAGCGATTACAGAAGATCACAGCCCATATCCTTTCGCCGCCGCAGTCCTTCGTAAAGATCGGAAGCCCGTTTATGTCTTTCTTTTATTATGAGGCTCTGGCGAAAATGGGAAGGATGGATGTTTTAGTCAGCGATATGCGTGCGAGCTACGGCATCATGATCGAAAACGGCGCTACGGCGTGTTGGGAAATGTATCCATGGAGCGGATTGTTCGAGGATCCGAGAATGCTGACCCGTAGCCACTGCCATGCCTGGTCCGCCGGTCCTGTCTATTTTCTTGGGGCCTATATCCTTGGCGTTCAGGGAGCGAGCCCGGGTTGGTCCAAGGTCAGAGTGGCTCCGCAGCCATGCGGCCTGGAACATGCTGCGGGTTCCGTGCCGCATCCGGATGGCGGGCGAATCGACGTTTCCTGGCGGGTCGAAGGGAAGGAGCGGCTCCTGCTTTCCATCGCTGCACCGCCGCATGTCGAAATCGAAACGGAAGCCCCCGAGGGTTTCGACTTGATGGTTGAGTTCCGGTAAGAAAGCGGTTTTTGGGCGAGAACTGCCAGTTTAGGAGTACAAAACAACAAGCGCTCGACTAAAACACCATCATCTCTCTTTAACAGAAGATGATGGTGTTTTTTTGGCTTCAATTGCGGCTAGTAATCATGAACCGGCAGTGATTAGCCTAGGAACCGGAGGCGACCCGGAGTTGTTCCGCATATTCCTCGAATGTAAGATCATTTTTGAACATGTCATCGGCCGCGGGCTGACCCACATAACGGAGATGCCAAGGCTCGTAACTGTAGCCCGTAATATTTTCTTTTCCTTTCGGGTATCGAATGATAAAGCCAAATTCATGCGCATGCTCCGCAAGCCATTTCGCTTCCGGCGTGCCGGCAAAGCAACCCGTCGCCGCGCAGCTGCCGTCCGATTTGGTCACGTCGATGGCGAGACCGGTTTCATGCTCGCTGGTGCCTGGATAAGCGCTATAAGTTCGTGCTTTTTCTTCGCCGTCCTTTTGGACGTAGGCTTCAAAAATCGCCTTTTGTCTCTTGTGGGAACGGTAAGCGGATACTCCTGCGAGCGGCAGACCGTCCTTGTCCGCAGCTTTGAACAATTTTTCGAGAGCCTGCGCAGCCTCTTTCCGCATCATGCGCTTTTCGATCTTCTCTTTAAACGTAAAGCGTACGTTCGGATATACGAGGTCGTCCGGCGCATAGTTCTCCGGCAGCTTATGCTGCTTGTTTACGAGCACGTCTGTGGAGGTGGGATTGGCGACGGTTTGGATATCACCGGCTCCATTTTTCCCTGAAGGGCTTGTCCCCTTGTCCGCGTTACTCGAGTTGCTTCTTCCGCTTACCGTGGGGGTGGAGGCGGTGATTTCCCCGCTGTTCTGAAGGGATGCTTCGCTGCTGCCCGCACTGTTTTGCTTTTCCTTCTGTACGTCTTGTTTCACGGCAGCCGTGTCCGCAGGTTTGCCGCAGGCACTCAGAAGGCATGCCGCAACGGCAAAGATCAATATTGCTTTTTTCAATGTGTTCTATCTCCTTTGTTGGAAAGTCGGGGAATCATGATTCCACGCTGGTCATAACGGAAGTGTATAGGACGGATGTTTCCGCGCTTTCTGTCGATGTATCCGGAATACTGCCGACTTGTATCCAAAATGTAAAATCTCGGCGGACACTTCAGATCAATTGATTTCCGTACAGGGACACGTGCTAAGATAGATAGGAAACTTCATTTGCGTGACGGAGGATGGATCATGGGGAAGCAGAAAATATTCATTGTGGAAGACGAAGCTCCGATTGCGGAGCTGCTTGCATATAATTTGGAGAAAGAAGGGTATGCCGTTGTCAGTACGGGAAAAGGGGAAGAGGCTGCGGAGCTCATCCGTGCGAATCGTCCGGATTTGATATTGCTGGATCTGATGCTGCCGGATATGAGCGGCTTCGATATTTGCCGGATTGCGTCGACAGAAAATTGGAATATCCCGATCATCATGCTGACCGCCAAATCCGATATTGTGGACAAGCTGCTGGGGATGGAGCTGGGGGCGGATGATTACGTCACCAAACCGTTTGATATCCGGGAAGTGATCGTGCGGATCAAGGCTGTTTTCCGGCGGATTGAGCAGGTCATGGGACAATTGGATCATCCAGAGGGCGAAGGCATGATTCGTATTTATGATTCAATCGAGATCGGAAAGAGGCAGCGCGAAGTGAAAAAGGAAGGAGAAAAAGTCGTGCTGAAGAACAGGGAATTCGATTTGCTGATGTTTTTGGCGGAGCATAGGGGCATGGTGTTTACAAGATCCCAATTGCTCGATAAGGTGTGGGGTTACGAATTCGCAGGCGACACAAGAACGGTGGACATTCATGTGCAGCGGCTCCGCAAAAAGCTGGATGCAGCCATCATCGATACCGTCTTCGGCGTCGGCTACCGGATGCCATGAACTTATTCGGACGCATAAGGCTTACCATAAGGTACAAAATGCTGCTTTCATTCACATTGGTTATATTTATTGGGCTCTTGTCCCTCCTGCTGGTGTCCGTCAAAATTACCGAACAGAACGTCTCGCGCCTCATCGACCGGGACATGGTGCAGACGAAAAAAACGGTAGATCTTTATTTGAAACAATATTTCCTGACCCGAAACATGGTTCTGAGCGCAGGCTCTTTCCATACAGAAGCGGATGGACTGGTCAAAGAACTCGGCTCAGCTGTAGGCAGCACCGTGTCGATCTATGATTCGAAGGGAAAAAGCTTGTCCGATTTGAATGGTCCGATACCGGACACATCGGATTTTTCGGGCGCGCTGCAGGGGGGGATTTCATATGTCGTCAGCCAGTCGGGGGCTGATTCCACCATCAGCTTATCCAGTCCGGTCCTGGCGAATGGGGCAGTCATCGGGGTGGTTCGCGTCGTTAAAGACAATGCGGCTTTGCATGATTTTACAAACCGGTTTCTTTTTGCGGTGAAATGGATTGCGGCGGCTATTTTTGCCCTGGTCTTCATCACGGCCGTGTTTTTATCCAGCCGCCTGACCGGGCCGATCGGCAGACTGTCGGGGAGCTTGAAGGATTTTTCGAACGGGCGTTATGAACCGCTGCCATTCAATCGCAGAACGGATGAAATCGGTGATTTGGCGCGGGCTTTTCACCGGATGGCCGAGAAAATAGAAGAGCAGATGGACGTGATCAAAAGGGAGCGGGATACGCTTTTGAAAACGCAGAAAATGAGCAAAACGTTTTTTGACAACGTCACCCATGAACTCAAGACGCCGCTGACCATCATTAGCGGATATGCGCAGACGATGAGGGAGAACGGATTTCATGACAAGCCTTTTTTCGATAAAGGGATAAAGTACATTATGGATGAAAGCCGCAGGCTGAATGATAAGGTGGTTCAAATTCTGGAAATGTCCACCGCGGCCTCCAGACAATCGGATTACCGGTATGAACAAGTAAATCTGCCTGCATTGGTCAGGGAGGTGTGCACAGATATGACTGTGAAGGCGAGAAAATACAAGATCGATATCCGATGCGAAACCGGTGCGGATTTTAATTATCGGGGAGACCGGGAAAAGCTGCGGGAGATGCTGATTAATGTCGTTGATAACGCGGTCAAGTACGGGGGCGTTGATTCGACGGTGACGGTATCCCTGAAGAAGACGGATACGGGCAAGGTGACGATTTTCGTATCGGATCAAGGCAAGGGGATCGCGGAGGAGCATATTGAGCATGTTTTCGAGCCTTTTTATCGGGTATCCGGCGAGTCTCAGGAAAGGGAGCGGGGCAGCGCCGGGCTCGGTCTCGCCCTTGTGAAGGCCATCGCCGAAAAACATGGCGGGTCGGTTAAGCTTGCCAGCACACGGAGTGCCGGTACGCAAGTCATCATTGAAATGGGGGAGGGATGAGCATGTCGAAGCTAGGAAGCAGGCGGCGTTATCCCTTTCTCCGCATCGTTTGGCTTGCAGCTTTCATGGGGTTTGTCACGGCAGCTTTTCTTGGCATGGTCGAGCTGTATACCCATTCGCTGAATAAGGAAAAAACCGTCGTTATGGACCCGGCTTTGTTCGCCGAACCCCCAATGGCCGGATTCCGGGTGGAAAGCGTGGTCAAACAGCAGATTTCGGAGCAGGTTAAACAAGCTCAGCTGCTGCCAACAAGCAATGCGCTGCTATACTGGTTAAAAGATATCCGGTCCGCCGACGGCACGGGCCTCCATTTCATTGATTTGGCGACAGGCGGATCGGAGGTCTATCAACCCAACGAGCCTGTGCAGAACGCTATCGCATCAGCGGATGGAACAAAAGCGGTGTACATCACGTATTCGGTTGGCGATGTACCGTATATCGTATATTACGATATCGTTCAGAAAAAGATCATCCGCTCCTGGCAGGATTGGCCGCTCCCCATCGCCATGCCGGATGACCGGCACAGTTTGGAACTGTTGGGTTTGGACATTTTGCTTCGGGATTTGGACACGGGCCAAACCCGTACCGTTGCCAGACTGAGCTCATCCGGCACGGACATCCCCAAAAATGATTTGAGCATGGTGAAATGGGTCGCCTCCCCGGACCAAAGCCGTATCTACGTTTCGCTGCCTTCGATCGGTCAGCCGGATCAGGGCGTGCTTCTGTCGATCGTCCCTGCCTCCGGCGACGTCAGCAAGCTTGCAGAAGGGGAGGTGTACGACTTCTCCACGCTTGGCAGCGGGTCGCTTCTCGTTTCCGGCCGAATGAACGGACAGGAAGGTATTTTTAAGTGGGACGGGCAGCAGGGACTCCGGCTGGTCAAACAGGGCAGCTTCCAAAATGTAGCTGCAAACACGAATGGGGATGGGGCGGCTTATTCCATGCGTACTGCAGATGGCCAATTCAAGCTTATGGCCGCCAGAGTGAAGGGGGATCGGCTTGTGGATGAAACCACAGTGTACAGCGATCCGGGATATGTCCGCATGCTGCAGTGGAAAAAGGATGAGCCCGTTCTGGTTTGCATGGCGGAAAACATAAGCGGGACGTACGTGTACCAATTTCGCTTCGGAAACAGGAAACCGTAGGAGCAGACGAACCGCCCGTTTGTTTGCAAGGGTGGCGGTTTGTTGTTAGCCGATCATTTTGCGCATATCGATCTCGGATAATCAGGCAATTCGCCGGATTTTTTGGTACAATGAACTCATTGAGAAAGATTCTTAATTGGAGAGAGGGAACGAAACATGAACATTTCGGAAGCCATTCGTACGCGCCGGAGCATCGGGAAAGTGACCGAAGAGGACATCCCGGTTTCGCACATCGAGCAAATCCTGGAGGCCGGAACATGGGCGCCAAATCATAAAATGACCGAACCGTGGCGGTTTTTTGTGCTGAGAGGCGAAGGACGGAAGGTGCTTGGGGAAGCTTTGGCTGATGTCGCGCTCGCAAGCGCTGCCGACCCATCCTCGCCGGAAGCCGCAGCGGCAGCCGAAGCGGCCAGAATGAAGCCGTTCCGCGCGCCGGTTGTCATTACCGTAGCCGTGACTCCTTCCGAGCATGATAAAGTCATTGAGCTGGAAGAATACGGCGCCGTGTTTGCGGCGATTCAAAATATGCTGCTCGAAGCCCACGGGCTTGGTCTTGGCGCGATCTGGAGAACCGGGGCACCGGCCTATCACGCCAAGATGAACGAACATTTCGGGCTCGGCGAAAAAGACAAAGTGTTAGGTTTCATCTATTTGGGCGTGCCAGCCGAAGGGCAGGCGCCGCAGGGCAAACGCAAACCGTTCGGGGAGTTCACGGTATGGGTCGACGAGGCCGGCCCGCTGAAGAAATAGCACCGCCTCGTGCCAAAAGCGAAAATCCGCGCAGCTGCGCGGATTTTTTACCGTTTTTTGCTCATTATTTTGCGAAAACGAACGTCACCAACATTGCCCCCGACGGACATCAAGTCCGGGATTCCTTTTCGCGTGTATACCAGTGGTAACATTCGCCATCGATCGTGATGTCGCGTTGGAAACGAAAACCGCATTTTTCAAGGACCCTGTTAGACGGTATGTTGCGTAAGAGAGCGAGCGCATTCAGGACATCGACGTCCGTTTCTTCGAATAAATAGGTGACCAATCCTTGAACGGCTTGTGCCGCATATCCCTTTCCCCGGTGATCTTTCGAGATCGCATATACGATTTCCCGGTTCGGCGCAGGCAGTTCCTCTTTCATTCCCGTGCAGCACCAACCGATCAATTCCCCGGATTCCTTCCATACGATTCCAAGCCGTAAACGAAGATCCCCGACGTTTCCGCCTTCCGATACGGCGCCGAGAAACTTTTTGTTCTCCGGAATTTCGTAATGGGTTAACCAATCCTGCCGTTGTTTTTTGGATACGTTCCACCCGGGCAAAAATTCGTAAATCTCGGGCTGCCAGGTCAGCGAATGGAACCGATCCAGATCCGAGGGGATCCACTCCCTTAAAAACACATCTTTGCATTCAATCGAAAACAAGCTTTTTTCCTCCATGCGGCGGGAATCGGTATTCATCCCATGTTTCCTTCCGAAAAAAAGATACCCTGATTATCATAGCAATCCGGCGGCTCCCATGGGTTGGAGAAAATGATTATAGCTGAAGTGGGCCGTTACTATGGGCTTTAGATTCATCTCCCCGTAAAATCGCTCTTTTCTCAAATCCATCCCATATCCGTTCGTTTTCTGAAAATAGTGAAGGAAATGTGAAGCTGCGGCGCCATGTTTCTACATATTTGTTGGCTACAATAGGAAGGAGCAATGAAAAAAAGGAGGGGTGTTCGGCATGAACACATTTTCAACGGTCAAAAAAGCGGTTTTTGCCGGAACGATATCCTTGCCGCTGATCCTGGCAGGCTGCGCCGGAGGCAAGCAAGCGGACATGCATGGTTCCCATGCTTCCGACAAGGCCGCCTCAGGAAGCGGATTGACGCAGACGGCACTTGAAACCGATCCGCCAAGCCGGGTGGATGGGCGGGATGTGACGCTAACCGCGCAGGAAAGTACGCTGGACGTCGGACAAGGCAAAAAGCTGCCGGTTTGGACGTTCAACAATTCGGTGCCTGGTCCGCAGATCAGAGTGAAACAAGGGGAAACGGTGAAAATTACATTAAAAAATACGCTAAAGGTTCCAGTTTCCTTGCATGTGCACGGATATCCGGTACCTTTTGAAATGGACGGCATTCCTGGCGTCAGCCAAGATGCCATCGCTCCGGGCAAAAGCTTTACGTATACCTTCAAA
This sequence comes from Paenibacillus sp. USDA918EY, assembly GCF_009870825.1. Classification (GTDB taxonomy): domain Bacteria; phylum Bacillota; class Bacilli; order Paenibacillales; family Paenibacillaceae; genus Paenibacillus_AQ; species Paenibacillus_AQ albilobatus. The sequence continues at coordinate 822,708 of NZ_WTWY01000001.1, forward strand.
GCGACGGTTCCGGGAACCTATTGGTATCATTCGCACCAGGACAGCGTGAAGCAGGTCGATATGGGGCTCTACGGATCTTTTGTCGTCGAGAGCGATGAGGACGTCGTCGATCGGGATTATACGCTGATGCTGGATGAATGGATGAGCGGCGGTATGGAAATGGAAAACGGCCAAGCCTCCAACGGCAAGGAGGAGGGGATGTCCGGCCGCGATGGAAACGATATGCACATGTCCGTCATGGATATGAAGGGCATGGATATGGGACAAGACATGCAGGGCATGGACATGGACACCGGCCATAAAAACGAACCGTCTGCCGGCCACGACATGGGCACCGGTCAGGAAGGCGAGGCATCGAAGGGGCATGACATGAGCATGTATAATGTATACACGATCAACGGCAAAACGTATCCGGCATCCCAGCCGTTGAACGTGAAGAAAGGTGAAATCGTGCGCCTGCGGCTGATTAACGCGGGCTATATGAGCCACTCCCTGCATTTGCAGGGGCACCGCTACCGGATCGTCGCGACGGACGGCAACCGGATCGCAAACCCCGAATGGGCAGACAACAAACTGCTTGCGATTGCGCCCGGGGAGCGTTACGACATCGAATTCGAAGCGAATCATCCCGGAATGTGGCTGCTTGACGAGCATAACGATAATCCAGCCGCCAAAAACATGAGAATCGCGATTCAATACGACAATGCTTCGGATTCACAGAAAAATCAGGTGCAAGATGACCCGGACCAAACCCTCGGGACGGTGAACATGGCGGAATACGGGAAGCCGGCAAAAGGCAAATTTTCGCTCACCGACCGGTACAATCTCGAATATACGATGGATTTGGGCACCGCTCACCGGAACGGGGAAATGGTGTATACCATCAACGGCAAAGTTTTTCCGGATACCGATCCGGTAAAGGTGAAGACGGGCGATAAGGTGAAGGTTCGTTTCGTGAACTCGTCGGCGAATGAAGACCATCCGATGCATTTGCACGGGCATACCTTCCAGGTGTTGAGCAAAAACGGAAAACCGCTCGGCGGAGCCGCCGAATATAAAGACACGTTAAACGTCAAACCCGGAGAAGAGTACGTCGTCGCCTTCGAGGCCAACAACCCGGGAGATTGGATGTTCCACTGCCATGATTTGCATCACGCGGCGGCAGGCATGGTGACGGAGCTGAAATATACGGATTTTAACAATACGTTCAAACCGGATCCGAATGCCGGAAACAAGCCGGAATAAACGGAAAAACAGCCGTTTTTCCGAAGCAGGGGCGGTTGATGAGCCGCTGCCTTCGGATCGGGCTGTTTTTTCTCTTTTTAACAATAGGAAAATTATCGGTAAAAGTTCATGATTTCCATCCATCCGGATAGCCATTTTGGCTTATAATGGGTAAGAAACCGCAGCGAAGAAAAAAGCCCTCCCTGGATCGGGAGAGCCGTTTCTTTTGCCTTCACCCGTGCTGGGTGTGCTGCAGCGTTTGCACGAAAATTTGTTCGATATGTGTATCGTCAAGCGAATAAAAGACGGTTTTCCCTTCCTTGCGGCGTTTAACGATGCGCAAATTGCGCAAATACCGCAGCTGGTGCGAGACGGCGGATTGTCCCATGCCAAGAAGAACCGTGAGGTCATGCACACACAGCTCCCGCTGCAGAAGCGCATCAATCAGCTTCACGCGGGTGGGATCGCTAAAAGCCTTAAACCAGTCCGCAACCTGCGAGGCGGCCTGATCGTTGATCAGTCCTTCCTTGATTTGATTTAGTTCGGCTTCCGAACCCATGCAGGTTGCATCGCATTCTTCAATCGGATTGATGGACTGTTCCATGGATTAATCACCTTTCTATCGGCTTGCGAATTACGCTTATGCTCCCAATTATAGCAAAAGTAACGCTTAAACGAAATGATTACAGATAAGAAAAAGAAAGCTCGCGTGGTAAACGGTATCATGCATAAAATTTCGATGGTGAAGATTGGAAGATTTGCGCGGTACGATCCCATGGAATACGCCGGGCAAAGTTAAAATTGAAACGTTTTTCAAAGGATCACTTGTTGAAGGAGAGATTGATGTTGGGCAAGAAAACACGTATTACCGTTCTAAGCGTCGTCCTTTCCGGCATGCTGCTGGCGGGATGCGGAGCCAAGGAAGCCGAGACTTCGGATAAACATGCAGACGCGCATCAGACGTTTGCCGCAAACGGGGATTTGCAGGAAAAAACCGCGGGAACGGACAAGCTTCCGACGTTTCTGGATCCGCTCGACCCGATGCTGAAAACGGCCTATAGCACGGCCGCCGGCGTGAAGGACATGTTGTCGTCCATTCCTTGTTACTGCGGCTGCGGCGAAAGTGCCGGGCATAAAAGCAATTTGAATTGTTTTATCAAAGAAATGAATCCGGATGACGGCAGCGTCGTTTGGGACGACCATGGCACACGCTGCGGCATATGCGTCGAGACCGCCATGACCGTGTCGGAACTGAGCAAGCAAGGAAAATCGCTGAAGGAAATCCGCGCGATCATCGACCAAACCTATTCCACGGGCAAATATGCGCCGCCCACGCCGACTCCAGAAGTCTTATAACCGAGCCGAAAAAAACAGTGCATGCAGGCGAAAGCCTGCTTTTTTTCGTAAACATATATATTGAATATAGCAAATATATATTATATTATAATTCCAAAGTCTGTAAACATTCTGCAGGAAAACGGCAGGTACGATCTCAGCGAATCAAATCAAAAGAAACGGTACGACGACGCGATGAAATTCGTGAACCGAGGAATTGAAAGGGAAAGAAGTCGTCGAGCTTGGTGTACCGAACTAAGGAGGGAAAACGTTGAAACGATCAGCAAAAGCGGCACCGGAATGGACGGGGTTTCAGGAAGCGCGGCCCTACGGGCCGAAATACGATCTGCGCACCGATTTTGTGATGGTATACGGCATTTCGGATGATTTGCCCGATCGGATCGAAGGCTGGAAAAAGGCCGGATATACCGTCCATCTCATGACGGGCGTGGCTTGGGGTGAATACCAGGATTATTTGTACGGCCGGTTCGACGGCCGGAATCATTGGGATGAGGCGCAAGCGGTCCGCACCGGCAAACATCTGCTTCATAATGTGGACGTTCCTTATATGGTCCCGACCGTGTCTTTTGCCGATTACCTGTCCACGCATATCAAAAAGGCGATCGATGCCGGCGTGGAAGCGATCCATATGGAAGAGCCCGAATTTTGGGCGGCGGCCGGATATGCCGAAGCGTTCAAAAGGGAATGGCTGAACGTTTACGGAGAAGAATGGATCCCGCCGCATGCTTCCCATGACGCGCAGTACCGTGCTTCCAAGCTGAAGGCGGCGATGTATTATCGCGCGATGGACCGGATTTGCAGCGCAATGAAGGAATACGCGCTCGCAACCTACGGCCGGACCGTACGCTTTTACATCCCGACGCACAGTTTGATCAACTATACCCAGTGGCGGATCGTCAGCCCCGAGGCGCAGTTTGTATCGATGCCTTCCTGCGACGGCTTTATCGCCCAGATTTGGACCGGTACAAGCCGAACGCCGAATGTTTACCGGGGCGTGCGCCGGGAGCGGACGTTCGAGACCGCCTATCTGGAATACGGCATGATGCAGGAGCTGACCCGTGGAACGGGACGCGAGATGTGGTTTCTGCATGACCCGATCGAAGATAACCCGCGCCATACTTGGGCGGATTACGAGCAAAATTACTTGGCGACCGTGACCGCGTCGCTGCTCCATCCGGGCGTCAGCCAATATGAGGTTTGTCCTTGGCCGTACCGCGTTTTCGAGGGAAGTTATCCGAAAGAGGACGGTAGCGGCAAGGAAGCGATTCCCGGCCGGTACGCAACGCAGCTGATGACGGTGATACACATGCTCGGCGAAATGCATAAATACGATGCGGATACGCATGGACCCTCGGCGGCAGGCATCGGCTTATGCCTGGCCAATTCGGCGATGTTCCAACGGGGAGACGTGGATATTCCCGAAGAAAAACAGGATGCCTCCGGTTCGCGGTACGACGGTACCGAAGCGGATGACGCATTAACCGCAAAAGAAAGGAAGCTGCTCGATTGGTCGCCGTTTTACGGGCTTGCGCTCCCGCTGCTCAAATTCGGAGTGCCGGTCCGGCCGCTGCAATACGATAACTTGTTGCATTTTCCAGGGTATCTCGACGACTACAGAATATTGCTTTTGAGCTACGAGTTCATGAAGCCGGAGCATCCCGGCATTCATCAGGTGCTGGCGCAGTGGGTTCAGGAGGGCGGCGTTCTCGTCTACGCAGGGGATGGAAGCGATCCTTACCATCACGTTCGGGAATGGTGGAAACGGGAAACGCGGCGCGGCGCTTACGGACGTCCGGAGGAGCATTTGTTCGAAACGCTGGGACTCGGGCGCCACCCGGAAGAAGGAATGCACCAAGTTGGCAGCGGGGCGGTCATCTATGAGCGGAAGCATCCGGCCGATTTTGCCGAAACTTCCGATGGCGCGGATCGGGTTCTGTTCCGTTTAAAAGAAGCGCTTGTATTTCTCGGTGCGGAGGAAGAGTTTAAGGAAAACCGCGTTCTTGAAATCCAGCGCGGCCCTTATCGGATTCTCCATGTTTTGGATGAAACCGGTTCTGACGCATCAGTCGTGCTGGAAGGTTCGTTTATTCGGTTGTTTGATGCCAAACTGCCTTTGGCCAAACGCGTGGAACTAAAGCCAAACGGAAACATGCTGCTTTACGATTTGGATTATGATGCGGGAGACCGCCTTCAGCCGCGGATATTGGCCGCTTCCTCCAGAATCCGGGAAGAAGTTTATTCGGATCGGGAACTTCGTTGGATGGCCGAATCTCCGGAAGGAATCCGGGTCAGCGTCCGGGCGCGGGTCCCGCGTCAGCCGCTCAAAGCGTATGTGGATGAGGATGCCGTAGTCTTTGATTATGACGCAGAAACGCAGACGGTTTTTCTGGAATTTGAAGGTTCACCTCAAGGCAAATCCGTTCGAATTGAATGGGCATAGCCCGTGTCGCCCCTGAAGATCAAATTATTTTTGATTTCGGGGGTATTTTTTTGTGATAAACAGCTATTCAAATTTGACTAGTGATATCGTTTGCGTTAAGATCAATATGAAATCAACGGAGGGAGTCGCTTTGATGTCAACGGTACGATTGCTTGTATTAGGTTCCATTTTACGAAGAGGCGTCAGCCACGGTTACGGGGTGTACAACGATCTGACCTCCTGGCGTGCCGAAACGTGGACAAACGTCAAACCGGGATCGATTTACCATGCCCTGGAAAAGCTCGAAGCCCAAGGGCTGACCCGGACGGAGACTTCCGATCCGCAGGTCAAGCTCGGACCTTCCCGTACGGAATACAGCGTCACCGAGCAGGGGAAAACCGAATTCGAAACCTTGCTGAGAGCGGCGCTGCAAAGCTTTGAAATCCAGACGTTTGCCGTCGGGATCGCCTTTATGGACATGCTGCCGAGACGGGAGGTTATGGGGCTGCTTGAACGCCGGGCGTCCGCTTTGAAAGAATCCGCAGCCTTTTTGCGCACGCTGCCAACGGAGGAAGCGCCGTCCGAACCTTCCAAACATCCGGAGCTGGTCGGAATATGGGAACAGTATGTGGAAAATGAACTGTCGGGTACGCTGAAGCTGATCGGCAAGCTTGAATCGGGAACATACAAGTTTGCGGGAGAAAACGGGTAAGGAGTGGGATAGATATGAACGTACGACTGCTTGATGGAAGCGGAATCGATGTCGTGATCGAAGGGGAGGGGCCGGCTATTTTGCTCCCCGTCAATCCGGTTCCGATCGAAGGGCCGCAAGCCGATGAAATGAGAAAATGGGGAGCCGATCCGGCGCTTGGACGTACGCTAATCGAAGGGCTGAGCCGGACTTACCGCGTCATTGCTTTTGACTATGAAGGGCATGTCCTTCAAGTGCCAAAAGCGGACACGCTGACGCCTGAGCATATCGCCGCCGATTTTCTCCGGATCGCCGATGCGGCGGGTGCAGAAAGCTTCGCTTATTACGGTTATTCCTGGCTTGCCCTCAGCGGGCTGCAGCTTGCGCTCCGCACCGGTCGGCTTTCCGCGCTCGTAATGGGTGGTTATCCTCCGGTCGATGGTCCGTACGAAGAAATGCTGAAGGTAACGATGGCGACACATGAAATGTCGACCGCCAATGCTTCCGGTAACCACCCAAGCGAAACGGCGCAAACGACCGAATGGGGGGAGCGTTCCGGGGAATATGACTGGGCCAACGTCGAAGTGTCCATGAGCGAACTGCAAACGCGGCAGTTTGTGACGTTGTATGAGCATTTGCGGGATTTTGACGATCGGACGGCCCTTTCCCGCCTGACATGCCCGCGGCTTTGTTTTGCAGGGAGCAAAGACCGCATTGAATACGGAGAGAAGTGGGGGGATGTAACGGTAGATATCGTTTCTCCTTTGATCCGATACAAAGATGAGCTGACGGAAGCGGGGTGGGATGTCCGGATTTTGGACGGTCTCGATCATACGGGAGCGATGCAGGCGAAGCATGTGCTGCCGGTTTTGCTGCCGTGGTTGGATTCGCATTTGCGGGGGGAATAAACGGAGAGGTTTTCCTTGAAGCCGAAAATGGAAAGATTGTCGGTTTGGGTTTGGAAGCAGGGCAAACGCACATTGTAAACGCTCCGTATTTAACAGATTTTAAGGCTGAACGTAGAAAACCCTCTAAGCAAATCTTGCTTAGGGGGTCTTAACTTTTTGGAAAAGGCTTGATCGCCCGATGGATGCGTTAGAACAATAATTTGTAAATGATATACCCTATGACTAAGACCAGGAGGATTACTACAGTACCCTTCCACCCTAATCCGCCGACTAAATCGGCTAAATTTCCATGTTGAGCTCGATTGACTCCATCGCCAAACGCCCCAAAAGGGTTGCTTTTTAATTCTTCTTGCCGTAGACGTTCTCTTTTTTCTTCAGGCGTTTCATTGCGGGAATCCATGTTTGACCTCCTGATTACTTCCCTTTTTTGCAAGCAAAAAGATCCGAAAGAAGATGATGCACCAAGTAAATAAATATACCTCATTTATTAAAAAAGCGAATTATTTCAAAGAAATAATCCGCTTTCCGATCATTAAAAGTCTGCGCCGTGATTGTCTTGCGGGGCAATTGGCGGTTGAACCGGTCCCAAGCTGAAGACAGAAAGACTACTGAGAACACCTAGCAATACAATTGAAATCAAAGCTTTCTTCATTTTCAATCTCTCCTTTGAAAATAGAATTGAGAATGCGTGAATACTCAGCAGTTTGGGAATCATTAGCATATGTTTTAAGAAATTCAAAAAGTGTAATAGACTTTTTGAAAAACTTATCATTTCTAAGTTTATCAGATAATGTAATATTATGTAAAGTATAAGTTATTGCATCAGCGTATTGCCGGTTCTTATAATAATACAGCGCCAACAGATAGTGGACGGTTAAATAGTAAGAGATTCGAACGGGTCTATTTTGATGTTTGTATTTTGCAATATAGGGAGTGAGTTGTTCGATTTCGCTGTCGACATTAAAATCATGGGCTAATGCGGATTCGATAATCGTAATTAAACCGGGGATGATTTCATCGCCGTTGTCCATTAGCGCATGAAGATATTCAGGAAGTTTCTCTTTGTTCCCCGATAATATATCCAATGTTAAAGCATTTACTTTAGCAAAAACTTTAAATTTGTCGATATAATATTGACTCTCTTCGCTTGAATCTTCCACCCAACTTAGATCAGAATAACGATTGACGCATTCTTTTGATTCCGAATAAGATCTTAATTTTTGCAACGCCAAGCCTTTCATTAAATAGCTGTACCCGAAGTAGTAAACTGGCGGTTTTTCCATTGAATCCAGACAAGAAAACCGTTTTTCCGGCTCCTTAGTCAAATGAGCAAGTTCAAGCAGGCTCTCCGACAAGGATATTGCTTCATTCCAGTCTTCAAAAGAATAAGACATTTTTATCATATTAACTAACGTGTCAATTTTTATTTGTGATAGAGCAGATATTCTGCTGCGCAAAAGGAAGCGCCTCCTTAATATAACAAATATTAACAAAATATATTATATAAGGAGATTTGACATCTGGTCAATAAAAATTAATCGATTGGTTTTCTACTTCAAATCCCGGAGGAAAAACGACTTATCCATGTATCAGCGTATTGCTTTTACGCGTATCAATGAATCATGCCACATGCGCAGTAATGATCCCTTGGCAAGACCATTTCCGTATTTTGTATGCGAATTCATGCTTGCCAAAAAAATCGGGCTGTGTTATTTTAAATGTGTAACCGGTTCCATATCGAGGTGATAGATAGAGATGGCAACGATAAGAGATGTGGCCAAACATGCCGGGGTTTCGGTAGCGACGGTATCGCGCGTAATCAATGAAACCGGTTATGTGCATGAAGATACCCGCAAGAAAGTTGAAACCGCGATCCGGGAACTGCATTATACGCCAAACGAAGTCGCCAGATCCTTGTATAAGCGAAAGTCCAGGCTGATCGGCCTGCTGCTGCCTGACATCACCAACCCCTTTTTTCCAGAGCTTGCGCGCGGGGTGGAGGACGAAATGCAGGCGAACGATTTTCGGATTATCTTTGGCAACAGCGATGAAAATATGAAAAAGGAAAAAGATTATATTCAAACGTTCGTCCAAAACAACGTGGTCGGCGTGATCGCTTCCACGAATCATCCGGATAACGATACATACCGGAAGCTGAACATTCCGGTGGTATTCCTCGACCGGACGGCGGACAACCGACCCTCCGTTTATTCGGACGGCCGGGAAGGAGGGCGGATGGCCGCCCAGGAAATCGTAGCCCGCGGCAGCAAAAAGGTGACGGTAATTAGAGGCCCGAAGCATATCCGGCCGGCACAGGACCGTTACCAAGGAGCGGTCGATGTGCTGAAAAGCGAGCGGATTGCTTTCAACGTCATCCCAACCTCGTCTTATTCCTTTACGGAAGCGGGAAATTGGGCCAGGGAGCTGTTCGAGAAACATCCGGACACCGACGGCGTGATCGCGAGCAACGACATTGTGGCGACAGCGGTCCTCCATGAAGCGCTCAGGCTTGGCAAAAACGTGCCGGAAGACGTGCAAATCGTCGGTTTTGACGACATTCCGCTGAGCACGCTGTTGACCCCGGCGCTGACGACGATCAGGCAGCCCGCGTACGACATGGGCAAAGCGGCGGCTTCCCTATTGATTCAATTGATCGAAAATGAAAACGTAGACAATAAAACGATTCAAATGCCCGTGACGTTTACGGAGCGGGATACGACGAGAAAGGTGGAGCAGTATGGCTAAAATCATTGTGGTAGGAAGCGCATCGATCGATCTTGTCGTCACATCGTCCAAGCGCCCGGGAGCCGGTGAAACGGTTCTCGGAGACAGCTTCAAAACGGTCCCAGGCGGCAAAGGAGCCAACCAGGCCGTAGCCGCGGCGCGGCTTGGGGCGAATGTGACGATGGTCGGCCGCGTAGGAGACGATCATTACGCAGACATTATTTTAAACAACTTTAAAAATAACCATGTTTCTATCGACTATGTGGAACCGGTTACACATATGGAAAGCGGAACCGCCCACATCGTGCTGGCCGAAGGGGACAACAGCATCGTCGTCGTGAAAGCGGCGAATCATGAGGTGACGCCCGCTTATATCGACCAATCGTTGGCTGCTTTTGACGATGCCGATATGGTCATGATCCAGCAAGAGATTCCGGAGGAAACGGTGATGCATGTCGGCCGGCTGTGCAAAGAGCGGGGCATCCCGCTGCTGCTGAATCCCGCGCCTGCCCGTCCGCTGCCGCAGGAGGTTATCGATAACGCCGCTTATATTACGCCGAACGAACATGAGGCCGCCATTTTGTTTCCGGATTTAAACGTCGCCGAAGCGCTGCGCCAATATCCGAACAAGCTGTTTATTACGGAAGGCAGCCGCGGTGTCCGGTATTTCGACGGGAATGACGAAGTGCTCGTGCCTTCGTACAAAGTGGAAGCGGTTGACACGACGGGCGCGGGGGATACGTTTAACGCCGCCTTCGCCGTCGCGTTGGCGGAAGGCAAGCCGGTATACGACAGCGTACGTTTCGCCAACCGGGCCGCGTCATTGTCGGTCACGAAATTCGGCGCGCAGGGCGGCATGCCGTATCGCGAAGAAGTGGAGGCGCAATTGTAACATGAAAAAGCAAGGCATCTTGAACAGTCATATATCGAAAATATTGGCCGATCTCGGCCACACCGATACGATCGTGATCGCCGACGTGGGGCTGCCCGTTCCCGACGGCGTCCCCAAAATCGATCTGGCGCTCACGATCGGTTCGCCGAGTTTTGAAGAAACCGTCAATGCAATCGCATCCGACATGGAAATCGAAAAAATCGTTCTCGCGGATGAAATCAAAAGCGATAATCCGGATGCGCTTCATTTTATAGAGAAGAAATTCGCCGGCTGCGCCATCGAGCATTGCCCGCATGAAGAATTCAAAGAGCGGACCCGGAAAGCGAAAGCCGTGATCCGGACCGGCGAGGCGAAGCCGTTTGCGAACGTTATTTTGCAGGCAGGCGTCAATTTTGGTTAAAACGCTGGGGCTTCCGAACAGGTTTGTCGTGAAACTGCACCTTGCGGAAGCGTCCATGAAAGAACAATCAAGACGTATTGCTCGCAAAAACTAAGCTTGCGCTTACGAAGCAAGTTTTTGCTCGAAGACATTCAAGTAAGTATTGCTCGCAAAACTAAGCTTATGCTACGAAGCAAGTTTTACTGCGAAGAATTATTTTAGGAGCACTGCTTCGTAAAACTTAGCCAATGCTTACGAAGCAAGTTTTCCTTCGCAAAACTTTAAGGAGGAGCCGTTATGCAGATTCAAATGAAGGGAATCCACAAAGCCTTCGGCAGCAATCAAGTGCTGTCCGGCGTCGATTTTGACCTGCGCGAAGGCGAGGTTCACGCCCTGATGGGGGAAAACGGCGCCGGCAAATCCACCCTGATGAATATTCTTACCGGATTGCATGCCAGGGATAAAGGGACGATCCACATCGACGGCAAGGAGACGTATTTCGCCAATCCGAAGGAAGCGGAGCGTCAGGGGATTGCATTCATCCACCAGGAACTCAACGTCTGGCCGGATATGACGGTGCTGGACAATCTGTTCATCGGAAGGGAAATGTCGTCTTCGCTCGGATTTCTGAAATACAAGGAAATGAAGGCGCTTGCCAATGAGCAGTTTCAAAAGCTTTCCGTCGACATTCCGTTAAGCCTTGAAGCGGGCGAATGTTCCGTCGGCCAGCAGCAAATGATCGAGATCGCCAAAGCGCTGCTTTCCGACGCGAAAGTCATCATCATGGACGAACCGACATCGGCGTTAACGGAAAGGGAAATCCAAAAGCTGTTCGAAGTAATCGCATCCCTGAAAAAAGATGGTGTTTCCATCGTTTATATTTCGCATCGGATGGAGGAAATATTCACCATTTGTGACCGAATTACCGTGATGCGGGATGGACGAACCGTGGATACGAAAAACATCCCGGACACGAACTTCGACGAAGTCGTCAAAAAAATGGTCGGCAGGGAGTTGACCGAACGTTTCCCGGCACGGAATCCGAATCCCGGAGAGGTCGTTCTCCAGGTGGAACACGCAACGCGCAAAGGTCTATTCAAAGACGTCAGCTTCCAGGTCCGCGAAGGCGAAATCGTCGGTTTCTCCGGGCTCATGGGTTCGGGACGCACGGAAATGATGAGAGCGTTGTTCGGACTGGACCGTTTGGACAGCGGGGAAATCCGCATGTTCGGGAAAAAGGCGGTGATCCGGAAGCCGGTGGACGCGGTGAAGCTTGGGATCGGCTTTATTACGGAAGACCGGAAAGACGAAGGGTTGGTCTTGGACTTTTCGGTACGCGAAAACATGGTACTGCCAAGTTTGAGCGGTTTTACGACCAAAGGGCTGATTTCCTCGCAAAAAGAGAGCGCCTTTGTGGATGCGTTGATCAAGCGTCTGCAAATCAAAACCCATTCGCGCGAAACGGCGGCAGGCAATCTGTCCGGCGGGAACCAGCAGAAGGTCGTCATCGCCAAATGGGTAGGCATCGGGCCGAGACTTTTGATCCTGGATGAACCGACCCGCGGCGTCGACGTCGGGGCCAAACGCGAAATCTACCAACTGATGAACGAGCTGACAGGACATGGCGTCGCCATCATCATGGTGTCGTCCGAACTTCCGGAGGTGCTCGGAATGAGCGACCGGATCGTCGTCGTTCACGAGGGCCGCATTACGGGAGAGCTGACCAAAGACGAAGCGACGCAGGAAAAAATTATGACGCTGGCTACAGGGGGACAGTAAAATGACAACACTCAATGAAGCAAAAACGGCCAAAGGGTTTCAGTTTTCGCAAATCACGCAAAAGCTTGGACCGCTTCTCGGCCTCATCATACTCATCGTAATCGTTTCGATTCTGAATCCAAGCTTTTTGGAACCGCTTAATATACTCAATCTGCTGCGGCAGGTATCCATCAACGCGTTGATCGCGTTCGGCATGACGTTCGTTATTTTGACCGGCGGGATCGACTTGTCCGTCGGCTCGATCCTGGCGTTGTCCAGCGCATTTGTCGCCAACATGCTCGTTGCCGGGTTTGATCCGATTTTGGCGATCATTATCGGTTGCTTGCTTGGCGGCGTGATGGGGATGATCAACGGCATTATGATTACAAAAGGGAAAATGGCGCCGTTTATCGCCACGTTGGCCACGATGACGATTTTCAGAGGACTTACGCTGGTGTACACGGACGGCAACCCGATCACCGGCCTCGGCGACAGCATGACGTTCCAGCTGTTCGGCCGCGGTTATCAATTCGGCATCCCGGTTCCGGCCATTACGATGATCATTACCTTTGCGGTGCTGTGGATCGTTCTGCATAAAACCGCGTTCGGCCGCAAAACGTATGCCATCGGCGGCAACGAAAAAGCGGCGATCGTATCGGGCATTAAAGTATCCCGCGTCAAAATCATGATTTACTCTCTGGCAGGCCTGCTTTCGGCCTTGGCGGGCGCGATTCTGACCTCCCGTCTGAACTCGGCGCAGCCTACGGCCGGCACATCCTACGAACTGGACGCAATCGCGGCGGTCGTTCTGGGCGGTACAAGCCTTTCCGGCGGACGCGGCCGCATCGTGGGCACGCTCATCGGCGCGCTCATTATCGGAACTTTGAACAACGGTCTGAACCTGCTCGGCGTGTCTTCCTTCTATCAGATGGTAGTCAAAGGGATCGTCATCGTGATCGCCGTGCTCATCGACCGGAAGAAATCGGCATAAGGGAGAGAATCATATGAAAAAGCTAACGTTAATCCTGGCGGCGTTCCTGCTGATGTTGACCACGGGCTGTTCCCTGGAACCTCCCGGATGGGCCAAGCCCAACACCGGCGGAGACCTGAAGCATATTAAAATCGGCTTGTCCGTCTCCACGCTCAACAACCCGTTTTTCGTATCCTTGAAAGACGGCGTCGTTGCCGAAGCAAAAAAACACGGCATGGAAACGATCGTCGTCGACGCGCAAAACGACTCGGCGAAACAAAGCAACGACGTGGACGACCTGATGCAAAAAGGCGTCAATGTGTTGCTCATCAACCCGACCGATTCCGCGGCGATCTCGACGGTCGTGCAATCCGCGAACAACCTCGGCATCCCGGTCATTACCCTGGACCGTTCCTCGGATAAAGGGGATGTCAAGGCGCTTGTCGCATCGGACAACGTGAAGGGCGGCCGGATGGCTGCCGAGTTTATCGAAAAAGTTGTAGGCAAAGGCGCGAAGGTAATTGAGCTTGAAGGCGTGGCCGGCGCATCGGCGACCCGCGAACGCGGCAAAGGTTTCCATGAGGTTGCCGACAAAGACTTGAACGTCATCGCCAAACAAACGGCCGATTTCGACCGTACCAAAGGCTTGAACGTCATGGAAAACCTGCTGCAGGCTCACCCTGAAGTACAGGCCGTATTCGCCCACAACGATGAAATGGCGCTTGGGGCAATCGAAGCGATTCAAAGCTCCGGCAAAAACATTCCGGTCGTCGGCTTCGACGGCAACGAGGACGCGCTGAAATCGATCAAGGACGGAAAGCTGACCGCGACGGTGGCGCAGCAGCCGGAATTGATCGGACAGATGGCGGTTCAAGCCGCATTTGACGTGCTGCATGGCAAAACGGTGGAAAAATCCATCCCTGCGCCGCTCAAACTGGTGACGAAGGAATAAGTTTGAGATAAACGAAGAAGGAAAAGCATCCCCGGATGTTTTTCCTTCTTTTTCAACATCCACGGAAGCCATGCGGAGTTGTAAGCGCATTCCATTGACGTTTCCATTGATATAAGCTAACCTTGAAAAACATGATTCACGGGGTATGGAAGCCTTGGATAAACATCTGGTTAAACGTACAATTGAAGGAGGAAATTAGGCATGGCAAAAATTCCTGTTATCATAAGCACCGATCCGGGCATCGACGACGCGGCTGCGCTCGGGGTGGCCTTTTATCGAAACGAACTGGACATCCGGCTCATCACGACGCTGCACGGGAACGTAGATATCGGCAAAACGACGGCGAATACGCTGAAAATCCTTGATTTTTTCGGTCAAAAGATTCCGGTAGCGCGCGGCATGGAAACACCGCTTGTGATCGCACCGGTCAGCACCGACGTGCACGGGGAATCCGGCATGGACGGATATGACTTTCCCGAAAGCGGGCAGACGGTCATCCCTGAACATGCGGTCGAGGCGATGCGGTCCTTGCTTGAGTCCTCGGACGAAAAGATAACGATCATATCGATCGGGCCATTGACCAATATCGCCATGCTGCTTCTTATGTATCCTCAGATCAAATCCAAGATCGAACGCGTTGTTCTCATGGGAGGTTCGTTATCCGGCGGGAACGTCACCAGCGCGGCCGAGTTCAACATCTGGGCCGATCCGCATGCCGCCAAAATCGTGTTCGAATCCGGCTTGGAGCTGGTCATGATCGGTCTGGACGTCACGCTCAAAGCGTTGATCGGAAGCAGCGATCTGGCGAAACACCGCAACAAATCGGCTGAGATGTTCACCGCAACCTTCGGTCACTACCGGGACGGCGATATGGAACACGGGGTAATGATGCATGACATGTGCGCCGTAACGTACGTCACGAATCCTGAAATTTTTAAAGTCGAACCTAAACGTGTGACCGTGGTTACGGAAGGAGCCGCGATCGGCATGACGATGGAAGTAAGCGGTGAGCCTAACGTCCGGGTGGCGACCGGGATCGATCAGGAAGCATTCCGGAATTGGTTTTCGGAGACATTGTCGCGGATGGTCTAAACTAAAGAAGAGAGGGAGCTGTCCCATGGGATCCGCCGGACCAGGGACGGCCTTTTTTTCTTTGGCTGTTTTCGCTTCTATTGTTGCTCTCGTATTGGTTTTGAGCTCTCGTGCCCGTTTAGATAAGAGCAACCACAAGCATGGAATTGTTTTCACAAAAATTTGAGCCAGGTATGACCTTCTGAAAATTGCCGGTTTAAAGAAGATTTCAGCCATGCTTTTTCTTGTGGCAGAAGTGATGGAAGCATTGTTTGGAAATCATAATGATCCTTTTCACGTACTTGCGAACCACCTGCTTTATAAAGAAGCTGGATTTCGGGTCTCAAATAAGGTATGCCTTCATCAGTTCTCAAAAAAATTTCATCAATGGGCCTTCTAACTGATGTATCCCTCTTATAAATCCAAAAATTTTCGTCGGTATCAATGATCATAATCTGAAAAGCCCAAGGCGTCTCGTTGCTCTTGCTGACCCATATGTCATTTGTCGAATTCAAGTACTCTTCATCTTCCCAAAGTTCAAGCTTACCATTCTCCGCCTTGTATAACACCCAATCACGTTTTAAATACTGATAGGCGATTAATTGCTCATCACGTGTAATAATAATGTCTATATCACTATGTTCCCTTGTTTGCTTGCATAGATGCAAATCTAAAGCCCAACCTCCAGCGATCATCCACCGAAGCGGAATGCCAGAAAACACTTTATTTATTTCCGACACAGATAGCGGCATCCAATTGCTTATATCCGTCCTCAAATCCAACCCTCCCATATATTTTTCTGGTATTAGACAGTAACACTATTTTACCTCATTAACCAAATAGCAACCATCTTTACGAAAACAGCGTTTTCTTTTGATCAGGCCGGAAACTTCAGGCTTGAACCATGTCAAAATAAAAAGAGCCCGCGGCAAGCAGGCTCGATGCTCTACGTCAAACCCCGTGAAAAACGCTGCAGTTTATGAGGCCTCCGCCAATTTTTTCAGCATGCCCAACACCGACTGATCGTCTTCCTCGGATTCCCGAACTTCTTGGGTGGCGCCGGGTCTGTTGTCTTCCTGTTCGATCCGCAGCAGCGTAGAACCGCCTTCTTCGCTGAGTATGTAACTCATGATGAAATAATTTTCGGGTTTGTCCTCCAAGCCGGGCCGCGGCGCAAAAAGGGAGTACCGGATCAATTCGTGAGGAACGATATCCAAAACTTTTCCCCACTGCTCAAAAACTTGTCCTTCCCATTCATTGCGGAACCGGATTTCGCCGCCTTCCTGCCAATCCGTAAGCAGCATGCTGCCGTATTGCCACTGTTTCACCTGTTCCGGGTCGGTTAACGCTGCCCATACTTTTTCGGTGGACGCATCGATTCGAATCCGTGAAATATTCGTCGACATGGTTTCGCTCCTTCATGTAGAAGATGGATGATTGCCAAAACTTCGACTAGATCATAACAGATGCCCTTGCCCATATCAAATGGATCATGCCGCCCCAATGGCGTTCCATTCGTTCGATCTGCAGGCCGGCGTCCAAAACCAGTTGTTCGATATTACGGTTCCAATGGCATCCGGACATGCGGCGGGCAACCGGGTTCAACAGCCGCTGCGCCGATTTTAGTGCGGGATTTTTTCCGAGTCCGTGCTCCAGGAGGTAAAGCCGACCGCCGGGTTTGCACCATTGGCCCAGCTTGCGCAATACTTGAACCGGATCGTCATAGCCGCATAACGAGAGGGTGGAAACGATGCAATCGAAAGCATGACGGGGAAACTCGAGGGTCTCGATGTCGCTCTCGATGAATTCCGCCTGAACGCGCAGCTCCGCCGCTATTTTACGCGCGCGCTGCAGCATCATCGGGCTGAAATCGACGGCGGTCAGGCGCATTCGTTCCATATTATAATAAGGGAAATTGGCTCCGGCCCCGACCGCGATCTCCAGCACATCCCCCTCAACGTTTTGCAGCAGTTGTCGCCGCCATGCTCCCCACATCCGTTTCCGCGTGTTTTCTTCATACATGGCCGATTGCTTGTCGAACTTCCGGATTAATTTTTTGCTTATCCATAACAAAGCCTCCTATTTGCCGTCCAAAACATTTTTCATTTCATGGAATATGCCTGCGGCATAAAGCGGACCCTTCATCGACAGCTTGGTCATGATCAGCGCCAGCTCGCAAGGGGTTTCTTTTCGGCCGTTCATCAGCCATTCCTGGATGATGCCCAAATGGGCGGAGCTGATGTAAGCGATGAGGTATTCCGTCGGCACGAGGGTGTTTTCTTTTTTGATTAGCGGGACGATGTTTTGCTCGAAAAGATACTTCGACATCATGGATCTGACGAGCGAATGAAAGGCCGGGTCTCCTTTGGGCCCCAAAATCGTCTTTAAAAATTCCGCCTGCCCGTTCATGTATTCGATCAATTCAACGATTTGCGGAACCGGCTCATTCCTTGCCATCAGCTCATCCAGGTTAAACGGGCGGATCGTACGAATGATCGCAACCATGCCTTCAATCAGTTCCTGTTCGCTTTGTTCCAGCAGGTCGTATTTGTCGCGATAATGAAGATAAAACGTTCCGCGGTTAATGTTGGCTCGCGTGGTGATGTCTTTGACCGTCAAGGCCTCAAATCCTTTTTCCTCGATCAGCTCTGTCAGCGCGTCGCGAATGACCGTTTTCGTGCGGACGACCCGGCGGTCCAAAGTTTCGTTCAAACGAATCCCTCCTTGCTCATGAACATATTGGGCGAACCTGTCGATTAATCGTCACATTTCGAAGTTCTGTTTATTGTCGGTCTGATATGCCCTGATTATAATAAAGGCGTGAAAGATAATCAACGCGATGTTCATTATCTTAGGGAGGTTCATTCGCCATGGAAACAACCGTGAATGTACAGCAAGTCAGCAAAAACTTCGGCAAAAAAACCGTTCTCTCCGATGTAAACCTGCATATGGAAAAGGGGCAGATTTACGGACTGATCGGTCCTTCGGGCGCCGGAAAAACGACCCTCGTCAAAATGATGGTAGGCATGGACGTGCCGGACGAAGGCCGCGTGGAAATATTGCAAACGAAAATGCCGAGCCTGGCCATGCTCCAGCACATCGGATATATGGCCCAGTCGGACGCGTTGTACGGCGAACTGACGGGAGAAGAGAACCTGAAATTTTTTGCCTCGATGTTTAAAATGGGCAGGGCGGAACAAAAGCAGCGGATCGGCTACGCGGCGAATCTCGTAAATTTGACGCATGAGCTGGGAAAAAAGGTATCGGCCTATTCCGGCGGCATGAAGCGGAGATTATCGCTGGCGATCGCTTTGATTCATAATCCATCGATCCTTATTTTGGACGAACCGACCGTTGGCATCGACCCGGAGCTGAGACAGTCGATCTGGAAGGAACTGGCGCGTTTGAAATCCTCCGAGCAAAAAACGATCATCGTCACGACGCATGTCATGGACGAGGCGGAAAAATGCGATAGGCTGGCCATGGTGCGGGAAGGTAAAATTTTGACCGTCGGCACGCCGGAACAGCTGAAGCTGCAGTACGGCGCTGAGAATTTGGATGACGTATTTTTGCAGGCGGGAGGGAGACGGCTATGAGAATTCGCGCCCTTGTTCGCAGAATTTGCCAGCAGCTGCTGCGGGACAAAAGAACGCTCGCGCTGTTATTTTTGGCTCCATTGCTCGTATTGACTTTAATGCATTATTTGTTTCATCATACGGGGAACGCATCCGACGCCAAAATCGGCACGGTCAACCTCGATCCGCGAATCGTCGAAATAATGAAGCAGCAGGGGATGGAAGCTATCCCATATGACCATGCCGATAAGGAAACGCTCGTAAAAGATAAACTGGACGCCGTCATTGAGATGGGGAATGGAGCGATCCACCTGATTTTGAAAAATACCGATCCATCGGTATCCAAAGCGATTCAGATGAAAATCAGTCAGGCAGCCTCCATGCTGGCCGAAGCCGCTCCCCCGCAAGGAAAGGCTGCGGCGCCGCGCGTAGCCATGACGACGGACTATGTTTATGGCGGCGCGGATACGAATTATTTTGATACGCTCAGTCCCGTCTTGATCGGATTTTTCGTTTTCTTTTTTGTGTTTCTCATCGCAGGAATCGGACTGCTTCGGGAACGCACGACGGGAACTTTGGAGCGCCTGATGGCGACCCCGGTACGCCCGGGTGAGGTGATCGCCGGTTATTTGGCGGGGTACGGCATTTTTGCTTTCCTGCAAACGGTCATCGTCGTTTTGTTCAGCACGCTGGTGCTGGGCATCCATCTGGCAGGTTCGATTTGGTACGTGCTGCTGATTAATTTGCTGCTGGCGTTCGTGGCGCTTTCGCTCGGCATTTTGCTGTCGGCGTTCGCCGCCTCGGAATTCCAGATGGTGCAGTTCATTCCGATCGTCATAATCCCGCAGATCTTTTTTGCCGGCATTTTTCCGCTGGACCATATGGCTGCTTGGATTCAGGTCATTGCCAGAATCATGCCTCTTTATTACGCGGCCGACGCGCTCAAGAGCGTGATGTACAAAGGTCTTGGGTTTGGCGATATTGCGGTGGATCTTGGGGTGCTGCTCCTGTTTGCAGCGGTGTTCATCGGATTAAACCATAGACGGCTCGCGTTCCTATATAGAAAATGAGGATGGGCCCGGCAACCCCGACTCCGGCGGACGGGTTTTCTGCTTGCCGGAACAGCGACTCTCGGGCACCGTTATCGTCGGTTGACTCAAAGCATGTTCAAATATATACTGTTGAGGAAATTCCTCGTCCATGTCGTAGGGAGGATTTTCAAAGGTTAAATGTGTTTACATTTCTTTGGGGGTGGTCTGATGAATAACACAACGATTTGGGCAAAACTTTTCGCAGGGGATCGCGCCTACTAGCCCAAAAACCAGCGTTTTTCCCCTCAAAAAAAGGGGTACCGAGTTGAAACATTTATACTTGCAGTCTGACCGTGAACTTATGGAAGTCCAAGCCAACGTCCTTTTTAACCACAATGAGGATGGGCGTATGACCACAATAAACGAACCTAGTGCGAAGAGCGCACCTCGATTTTTCATGGGGATCACCAAGCAAGGTCTTGTTGTAAGGTACCATGAAACACTGGATGAAGACGTTAAAAACGAACTGAAACGGTTTGTTGAAAAAGCGCCCTGGTTGGATGCTCCAAATCGGGTTAACATGGCTGATATTATACGTATTTTAAGCAAAGACAGACCCGTTGACCATGTCTATCTGGGACCAGCCTATGTATTCCCCGACGTGAGAGGTCGTTTAACGCAAGCGGTAAAAATTACGGAGATGAATATCGAACTTTTAGAACCGTATTTTTCTGATTTTGTCAGTGATGTTCTCCTTGGACAGCCTGCTTTCGCAGTCGTTCAAAATCAAGCCGTCGTGTCCTTGTGCAGCAGCGCAAGAAGCTCATCGGTTGCTGCTGAAGCGAGCCTGCACACCGCTCCGGATTTCCGCGGCAGAGCCTTCGGTATGGAGGTTGCAGCAGCTTGGGCAGCCGAGGTCCAAAATCAGGGGCGGATCGCTTTATACAGCACCGCATGGAATAACCTCGCCTCTCAAGCTGTCGCAAGAAAGTTGAAACTGAGACAATACGGTATGGATTTAAATTTCAGCTAGAAACAATATCCCGGTTCCTTCCATGTGAAGGAGTGCCGGGATATTTTGTTTCACCGGGCAAGTTAGCGCAGCATGCGAGAGCATTTTTATTCCCAAAAATGATTTTGGCGAATATCTTCTTTAACGGTTTGCGGTTCCATTGCAATTCGTGAACTGAGGGTACAAGTAAAAAAAATATGTTGGATATGTCGATGCGGCCTTTTCCCGTTCGTTGTATCAATAGAAGCGGGCAAAACGCAGAACATCCGCTTTACCGGTTTTCAAACCAATATACTTGGGAGGTAAAATAGGTGAGGAAAATTATTGTATCTGAATTCTTGTCATTAGACGGTGTCATGGAGGAACCGAATTGGACGTTCCGGTTCAATACGGATGAACAAAATCAATTTAAATACGAGGAACTAAAGGCCTGTGATACGCTTCTGCTGGGGCGGGTAACCTATGAAGGCTTTGCATCGTCCTGGCCGAAAGTGAAGAATGCGGTCGCCAAAGGCGTTGTTATTCCTGATGATTTTGCCGATCGAATGAACAATTACCCCAAATTTGTTGTTTCCACGACCTTGCAGGAAGTTTCATGGAATAACTCCCGGTTGATTAAGGGAAATATCGTAGAGGAAGTAGCGAAGTTAAAGCAATTGCCCGGTAAGGATATTTTAGTCGCCGGCAGCTGCCGATTCGTAAACACGTTGATGCAGCATGATCTTATTGATGAGTATCGACTTATGGTATTCCCAATCGTGGTAGGGAAGGGGAAACGCCTTTTTAATGACCGCAATGATCAAAAGATTTTGCAACATGTAGAAACAAGGACATTCCGTTCGGGCGTTACGGTAATGACCTATCGGCCTCAACGGTAAATGAACAAAAGATGCAATCACAATTTGCTGTGGAACGAAAGATCAATGTTTGTGTAGAAGACTGATGAATGGCATATGACATAGATAAGCCGCCTGGTGCCTTACCATGTGGCTTATTTACCTTGCTGTTTATTTGATTTTTTTCGTTGTAATCCTTGGAAAATCAGCATAAACCCCATTAGGAAAAATAAAATGTTGACCGAACTTAAAGGCTGTTTTCCTAAAAAATCCTTAATTATAAGATAAGATTGGATAACCAAAATAATGGACGCATATAGAAAATACATATTGGATTTGTCTTTAAATTTCCGGCCAACCAGCGTAATTATCATTGTAAATGCAATGGCATAGACGGAGATGATCGCAACAAAGATAAGAGCTAAGAAGGATAAATTCATAACATCAGCTCCCTTACAGTTATTGTTAATTACATTTTATCACATTTGTTGGTTGAAACAGAGTCATTAAGAAAACAAGTTGCATCTTGCAATGGGGACGGGATCCCATGGGCTTTGGATTATACTTATTCCGAAAATAAAATAAATTCATAAAAGCTCTGATAACAAAAAATTGTTATTCAGAGCTTTTTGTTTTATCTGGAGATTTCGACGTCAAGAACTTATTTTTACACTTTTTTTAGGATTTATTTAGAGCTCATTTAGACATGTTGTATATCATTAACATTGAACAAAAATGGTACGGCAAAAGGTGTCAAATTTATTGCCGGAATAACGGAAACATGAGGGGAGCGGAAAACGATGAGGAGAAATAAAAAATGGTGGCTGCTAGCGATCGTTTCATTAGGAGTAATGATTCCTTTTGTAGCCCCCTATTTTACGTTAAATCCCTCGGATAGCCGCGTAGCTACTACTTCCACCATACAATATCTGCTGCTTGTTACACATATTATGTTTGCATGTGCAGCGCTTCTATCGGGATTTTTTCAATTCATCGATCGAATGCAAATAAACTCGCCCCAGGTCCATCGGATTGTTGGGAGAATCTATGTATGCAGCGTCTTTGTAAGCGGTGGAATTGGCTTGGCATATGTTTTCTATATGGATAATTTTTCAAAAGCAATGTCATTCCTTGTATTGTCCCTTTTATGGATTTTTACTTGTTGGAAAGGGTTGCGTGCTGCAATCCAAAGGGATATTCACGAGCATCGGAAATGGATGACCAGAAATTTCGGCGTAACGTTAATTGCTGTTAGTGGAAGGCTGGTAGTGCCTTTATTGTTATTATCCTATTATGTTTTGAATGGTTTTTCTCTTCCTAGTGGCAGGAATCGAATGGTCGAAGAGGTATTAAACGTTAATATATGGGTTGGGATCGTTGTTAACTTCATCATCATTGAGTGGAGGATACTCAAACAAAGTAGATGAAATTTTTTATTTCGTTTTATGGCAGTGGCTTCTTGTGTTATGACGGATATACCGCAACCTGAGAGGTTCCCTTTAAATGAAAACGCGGCGTTTATTTCGAGCATAATTTCCCATTGCCCGGAAAAAATAAGCTTGAATACGACGAAGGAGGATGCAGCAAATGCCTTTAGTGCCATACGAGCCTTTACGCCATTTGGATCAAATAAGACGGGAAATGGACCATTTTTTTAATACGGACCTTCCGGCCTTCCGGGGCATGCGCCAAAACCTGGGCAATTTGAGCGTGGACGTGTACGAAACCGATACCGAGGTCGTTGCGGTATGCGATATCCCGGGTCTCGCAAAGAAAGAAGACGTGGAACTCGACATCGAACGCAACATGTTGTCGATCAGCGGCACCATCAACCGGACGAACGAAATCAAGGAAGAGCATATGCATCGCCAAGAACGATACGTCGGCCGTTTTCACCGCATGGTGACGCTGCCGGCCAACGTTTCCTCCGACGACGTGAAAGCCTCCTACAAAAACGGCGTCCTGGAAATCCACATGAAAAAACTAGGAGATGCCCGGAAAAGGATCGACGTCGAGTTTCACTAATGGTTTACAACGTGCGAGCGCATGACATCCGAGCTTGTTAAAAGGTACAATCCTGTCAAGGGTTGTGCCTTTTTTTTGTTGTTGAAGCGCCAAAAATCGGAATCATGCTGTGACCCATTGCTCGATAGCCGCATCTAATCTTCGGAATGTAATTTTGAAAGGGGGACGCCCCTTTTGAACATAGATGTGAACGAATCCGAGGTGCTACGCGCGCAAAAGGGGGAAGGAAGCTTTTGTATCGTTAATAAAAAGGTTGGAGCTTCGAATGTACAACATTGCCAGGTCCATAGTCAAAAAAAGAGGATTGCGCGGACGCCATGCAAGAAACGGTCCTAAAAAAGAACATTGGAGCAAGCTTGCGCTGAAAATATAGCAAAAGGCGAGACAGATTAGGGCC
Organism: Paenibacillus sp. USDA918EY; assembly: GCF_009870825.1. Classification (GTDB taxonomy): domain Bacteria; phylum Bacillota; class Bacilli; order Paenibacillales; family Paenibacillaceae; genus Paenibacillus_AQ; species Paenibacillus_AQ albilobatus. The sequence continues at coordinate 846,928 of NZ_WTWY01000001.1, forward strand.
GCTGTTGTACAGCAGCTTTTTTCAATGGACTATACATTTAAATAATTTAAATAGTTGCATTCTTATACAAATATTTGAAATCTATCATTGATCCTTGTGCTAGAGTCCAATAAAATAAAAAATAGAAATATACCTTATTATGGAAGGTGATCTAATTATGAGAAAATTGTCTGTAATTGCCATCCTGATGATCATGCTCTTTTCGTTCTCCTCCTTCGCCTCGGCCCAAGATGCCACTTCGCCGCCTTATTATCTTTCCGGTAACGTATCGTATGAGGCTACCTACTACAACCAAAATTTTAATGCGCCGGGTTCGGTTACACTCACTCTGCTTAAGGTGACTTCCGATGGCGACGTGCCGGTAGGCTCCAAAACCGTGATCGTACGTCCCGGAGAGACAAAAACCGAAAGAGTGTTATTGGCTTCCAATCTGCCCGCGGATTACTACAAATTAAAAATATCGTACGGCAGCAGCAGTGTCATTGTGTATGCGGATCGAATCATTCAGGAGTAACGATGGATTTCCGTTGATCCCTGCTGTAAAGGAACTACGGTGAATGCGAAAAAAACTGAAAAGCTGCAGATAAACGATGGAGACAAGAAATTTAACATAGAAAATAATGATAAGAAATAGGCGCCGATGCAGGCGTCTTTTCTTTTGCCTGAAAGAGGGGAACCGGCTTGCAGGATGTATCCATTCCGAGGTCGAGCTCCGCACTGCGTGCGTAGAATGGCATAAAAAATTACACCTCAAGCCAATTTCATATATAATAAAAAAAGAGAACAAATATTCTGTGAAATGGTGATGTATGGTTTCATGAATTCAAATCAAAAGCCTTTGGATTTTGCGGAAATCGATTTGAGCGCGCCTGCGGATGAAGAGAATTCATCCTTCCGTGAATTGAAAATACCTGAGCGTTCGGCGCAACCGGAAGAGGAGAAGCTCCCTTTCGTGCAGGCTTTATCGAAGGAAAAGCGTTTTGTAGAGCAGGCGAAAGCGCTGGCGGAGCGGACAGGGGAGCAGACGGCTTTTGTCCCGTTCATGAGCTATTGGCCGACCTACGAGCATATGAATGAGTCGCAGCGGAGCTGGTATTTTTACTGGAGGACTGAAGTCCGAAACGGACGTTTTCCTTACACGGACTTGTCCTATGTTTTTGTCTGCCTGTACGAGTTGATTCATGGCGTCGGATGGGAGTCTCCGCGGCAGGGGTACGAGCAAATGATGAACCTTTGGAATGCTTACGGAAACCGGTATCCCAAACTGAACGACTACATGGCCGAGTGGGTGAGCGATTTCGTGCTGGTTCACCGGCTGGGCGTCCCGTTGATCGGCTTGATCGAAAGGTCCGGTGCGGCACGGTCGGGGGAGCTGTTTGATCTGGAGCTTGGAAGAATGCTGGCCGAAGATGCGGCATCCATGACGCTGGAGCAAATTTTAACGCTGTCGGATTACGATGTGCGGCGGAGCAAGTTTTATGCGGACGGTGGACGCGAACGGATGGAAGAATACGCGCCTCAGGTCATCGCGCTGGTTCACTCCTTTTTGCAAAAGACGACCGGAAAAGGCCTTGTGGACACCTTTTATAAGGGGACGGGAAAAAAGATCGAGCGGTATTTGTTCCGCAGCAGCATATACGACGCTGAAACGTATGGAAGGACCCTTTCTTTGCGCGTTCCCGAACTTCGGAAGTGTCCTCCGTTCCGTTATTACGTCACGCAGTTATTGCGGTGCACCGAAAACAAGCTGCGGGAGCTGACCGGCTTCAAAGGAAGGCTGCGGGGAGTTACGTTAAAAAGCGAAACGGAAGCGCTGATCCAAAGGTTTTTGGACAGGGAGTTTGCCGCCAAAAAATCGGCCGTGCCGTCCATTTCGATCGATCCGCAAAAGCTGGCCATGCTGCAAAAAGACAGCGAGGACGTACGCAGCATGTTGACGATAGAGGATTGGGAAGGGCCGGCATACGAATACGGACGGAATGAGGAAGAAGGTGCCCTCGTCCCTCAGGCTGAACATGGGAAACATGAATATTCTGCATACGCCGAGGATCTGGAAGAATATGGACAGAGGAACTCCGGCGAAAGGGTTTCCGAAGAACCTGCCTGCGGGGAACGTTGTGTCGCATGGGACACTTCCGCTTTGGACGAAGAATGGTCTTCGTTTGCGGAGCAATTGGGACAAGCTCATTTGGAAGCCTTACTTGCAATAAAGTCTCGATCCCTGGGCAGCGGGCTGGATCAAGTGGCCGAAAAATACGGGACGATGCCTGCGCTGCTGCTGGATGAAATCAACGCGGCCGCGATGGAGACGATCGGCGATCTGGTAATCGAAGGAGAAGCCATTGCGGATGATTATATCGATTATTTTGAAGGCTTAAGAAAAACGAACTCCGGGAACAACAGCGATCGGAAGAACGATCCGTAACCGTAGCGGCTACCTTGCACAAGGTCAATCATATATTTCAGGGTTTTACCAATAATTAAGCTCATAACAAAAGAGGTGGGTATCATGACGGAATTGAAAATTCCGAAGCGGCTGACGACGGCGCTGGTCAATTCTTTGACGGCGGGCGTCGTGCCACGGATCGGACTTGAGCATATCGCGGTCGGCAGAAAGCCGGAAGTGGAGGCGATTTTGCGGGATATGGACAATATCGCCGAAGGCGGAGCCGCCATGAAGCTGATTACCGGGCGTTACGGCAGCGGAAAAAGCTTTCTGCTGCAAACGATTCGCAACTACGCGCTCGACCGCGATTTTGTGACGGCCGACGCCGATTTGTCTCCGGAACGCAGGCTTGTCGGTACCAAAGGGCAGGGGCTTGCAACCTACCGGGAGCTGATGACCCATCTGTCGACGCGGACGCGGCCGGACGGAGGCGCGCTGGAAGCGATTTTGCAAAAATGGATTTCGGGGATCCAGCAGGAGGCAATGCAGCGCGGGGATTTCCGCGCAGGCGATCCGGGCCTGACCCACGAAGTGGAGCAGCGGATTATCGCTGTCGCGACCGAAATGCAAAATTCGGTGCACGGTTTTGATTTCGCCAAGGTGCTTGCGGCTTATTGGAACGGATACAAGCTGGGGGAGGACGAGAAAAAGCAGGCGGCGCTGCGCTGGCTTCGCGGTGAATACCCGAACAAGACCGAGGCGAGAAAAGAGCTCGATGTGGCCGTCATCATCGATGACGACAGCTGGTACGATTACATCAAGCTGTGGTCCGAATTTGTGGCGAAAATCGGCTACAAAGGGTTGCTGCTGTTTGTCGACGAAGGCGTCAATTTGTACAAAATATCGAACAGCGTCTCCCGGACAAGCAACTATGAGAAGCTGCTGACGATGTTTAACGACACGATGCAGGGCAAAGCCGAGCATTTGGGCATTTTTTTGGGCGGGACGCCGCAATTCGTCGAAGACGAACGCCGCGGATTGTTCAGCTACGAGGCGCTGCGGTCGCGTCTGGTCGATGGGCGGTTTGCCGGGAACGGCTACCGGAATTATACCGGTCCGATCCTGAAGCTTGAGATGCTGTCGCACGAAGAAATCCTCATTCTGCTGCAAAAGCTGCGCCAAATTCACGGGCTTCATTTCGGTTATACGCCGTCCTTGACCGATAACGAGTTGGTCCGCTTTATGGAGATGGCCGTCGGGCGGCTGGGTGCCGACGAGCTGCTGACTCCGCGCGAAGTGGTGCGCGACTTCATGGATTTGCTGCATACGCTGCATCAAAATCCGGAGGTTTCGTTCGGCCAGCTGCTGGGTGAGCGCATGGCCGAGCCCGCGGCCGCAAGCGGGGAGCAAGACGACCTGGATGATTTTTTGGCGGAGTTTGAGTTATGAGCGGGGGAGCAAACCACGTATTCTACCGATTGGCACCGTTCATTCAGGAGTTCATATACCGGAAACGATGGGAGACGCTGCGTCCGGCTCAAGTTGAAGCGTTGAACATTTGCCTGAACTCCTCCCACCACATGCTGATCGCCGCAGGAACGGCGTCGGGAAAAACGGAAGCCGCGTTTTTTCCGGCTTTGACCGAGCTGCACGAACGCCCGTCCGCTTCGGTAGGGATTTTGTACATAGGGCCGCTCAAGGCGCTGATCAACGACCAGTTTGAACGGATCAAGGAGCTGCTCAGGGACGGGAACATCCCGGTATGGCATTGGCACGGCGACGTATCGCAATCGGAGAAAACCAAGCTGATGCAAAACCCGTCCGGCGTGCTGCAAATAACGCCCGAATCGCTGGAAGGGTTGCTGATGAACCGCCCGAACGCGATCCCCGCCTTGTTCCATGATCTCAGATACGTCATCATTGACGAGGTTCATGCCTTTATGGGTGCGGACCGGGGGATTCAGGTGCTCAGCCAGATCGCCCGGATTGAAAAAATGACCGGCTGTTCGCCGAGACGCGTCGGCTTGTCCGCGACGTTAAGCGATTACGAGGCGGCGAAGGCATGGCTTGGCGCCGGCAGCAGCCATCCGGTGGATGCCGTAACGGTGCCCGGCGGACGCAAGCTTCGGCTGCGCGTGGAGCATTTTTCGTTTCCGGACGCGCGGGATGAGGAGCAGGCGGAGCATTTGCAAAACGCGCGCAAAGCCTACTATAACTTTGTGTACGACAGCACGCATTTGAAAAAAGCGCTCGTGTTCACCAACAGCCGTTCGGATGCCGAGCTCACGACGCTGGAGCTGCGGAGGGTCGCTGCCCAGCGCCATCAGCCGGACGTATTCCACGTGCATCACGGAAGCATTTCGGCGATGTTGCGCGAAGAAGCGGAAGCCGCGCTGAAAAACGGTCCCGGCCCGGCCGTGGCCGCCGCCACGCTAACGCTGGAGCTGGGCATCGATCTGGGCGAACTGGAGCGCGTGGTGCAGCTCGGCGCGCCGTACAGCGCATCGAGCTTCGTACAGCGGCTTGGACGTTCCGGGCGCCGGCATGACGCGCCGTCGGAGATGCTTTTCGTTTGCCCGGAGGAAGAAGACGAAGACGCGATGCTGCCGGCGCGAATGCCTTGGACGCTGCTGCGGGCGATCGCGGTCATCGAATTGTACGTCCGTGACCGCTTTGTGGAGCCGCTCGAAATCCGGAAAATGCCGATCGGGCTGTTATATCACCAAACGATGAGCATTCTGAAAAGCATGGGGGAGGCAACGCCTGCGGAGCTGGCATCCTACGTGCTGTCGCTGCCTTCGTTTAAACAAATGGCTCCGGATGTTTATAAAACGTTTTTGAACTATTTGCTGCAAACCGACCATGTGCAGTGGACGGAACAGCAAAGTTTGATAATAGGCTTAACCGGCGAAAAAATCGTCAACAATTTCCGTTTTTACGCCGTTTTTAAGGATGACGAGGAGCACGCGGTATACAACGGCACGGAGGAAATCGGGTCGATTACGACGGTGCCGCCGCCGGGGTATTGTTTTTCGTTGGCGGGGAAATTGTGGAAGGTAACCGAAGTCGATACGAAGCATAAAGCCGTCTATGTCAAAGCGGCGCTGGGCAAGGTCGATACGTTGTGGCTTGGCGGCGGCGGGGACATACACACGCTTGTCGTGCGGAAAATGCGCGAGGTTCTTGCGGATACCGCCATCTATTCGTATCTGTCGCCGCAGGCCGTGAACCGGTTGGAGCGGGCGCGCAGGCTGGCCAAAGAAAGCGGGCTGCTGAAATCGGCCGTCATTCCGGCCGGCGGCGATTCCATGTTCGTTTTGCCGTGGATCGGCAGCAAGCAATTCAGAACGTTGGAACGGCTGCTCAAAAACAATCTTGCGCAGCGGCTGTCTCTGCGTTCGATCGTGCCGATGGAGCCTTATTATTTCGTCGTTGCGGGACAAGCGGACAGCCGGACGTTATTGGAGCAGATTCTTCAGGAATGCGCGTCCTGCGCGGATCCGTTGCAGCTGCTCGGGCCTGATGAAGCGCCCTATTTGGGAAAATACGACGAATTCGTTTCGCCGGAGCTGGTGCGCATGGCATTTGCGGTCGACGGGCTTGACGTCGAAGGGCTCAAGCAGGGCTTGAGTGAAGTGTTGGAGCGATGAAATAATAAAAGAAGCGTCTGGTCATGCATCCATGGGAAAGTCCGCCAAGCCGGGTTTTCCCGTTTTTCTTTTTTCTTCGTTCGGAAGGAAGCTGGAAAACCGCGATTTATCACTCAAGTACTGCTTTATATATCCGGCCGCTTTTCGCAGGTACACTAACGTTGTAAAAACCTTGAAGGAGTGATCGCATGTTCAACATGGTCAAAATCGGCAGGAACATCGCCCGGCTGAGAAAAGAAAAAGGGATGACGCAAATGGAGATGGCGGACCGGATGGGGATCAGCTATCAGGCCGTCAGCAATTGGGAACGCGGCGAAACGATGCCGGATATTTCGAAACTGCCGGAGCTGGCGGACATATTCGAGGTCAGCATCGATCAAATTTTGGACAATCAAAAGGGGGCGGACATCGTCCAAAATATTGCCCGGAACAACACGTCCGAATTTTTACGGGAAAACGAAGTTTCCGTCGAAGACTTCTCTGCCGTGATGCCCCTCTTGAAAACGGAACAAGCCGATGAAGTGTTCAGCCATATGAAACATAAGTTTAAACTTCATGATTTGTCCGCGATTGCACCGTTCGTCAGCTCGGAATTTATCGATGAATGCGCGAGAAAGGCGGCGGTTTCGGAAGGAATCGGAGCGATAAAGGAGCTTGCGCCGTTTATGAGCGATGAAGCGATTGAAGGATTTGCCAAAAAAGCGTTGGAGACGGAGGGGATCGAAGCGTTGAAGTTCATCGCGCCGTTCATGACGGATGAGGCGGTTGATGAATGCGCGAAAAAGGCGTTCGAGATGGATGGCATCGAGGCATTAATGCCCATTGCGCCGTTTATGAGCGATGAGGCATTGGATGAAATGGGGAAAAAAGCATTCGAAACCGGGGGAATCGGGGCGTTGACGTCCATCGCCCCGTTTATGAGCAGTGAGACGATCGATGAATGCGCGAATAAGGCGTTCGAAGCCTACGGAATCCGCACACTCCTGCCCGTTGCCCCGTTTATAAGCGATGAAGTTCTGGAAGCGTGCGCTCGCCAAGCTTTTGAAAAAGAAGGCATGGGGGCTCTGAAGCCGATCGCTCCATTTTTGGAAGAAGGCGTCATCGAAAAATGGATCAGAGCAGGGCTGGAATTCACGTCTTAGCAGGAGAGACCGTACAACAACACCTAGGAAATGGAGTATAGCCTAACGGAATTGTATAAGGTTGTGAACCGCACCATTTTCGGATACAATGGCCCTAATGATGAAGAAAGGAGGCAAAAAGCGATGAGATCTGTATTCGCACCGGCTTGGATCGATTTATCCGTAAAAAAATCGGGAGATTTGCATTCGACGGGATACGTCTGCCCATTTTTAAGCTTCGCTGCAATAGAATCTGCGAATACGGTGTCTGTACGTTTTTTTGCCTCACTCGTGTTAACTTGATGCGTGAATTCAAGCTGCGGCTGGTTCATGTGCAGTGATGAGCGGAAACGTAAAATGGGCACCGAAACGTCGGTGTCCTTTTTTTGGCGTGAAAATGAAGGCTCGAAAGTTTTCGTTTGAAACGACAGGGGCATTATGAACCAAGGGGAAGGAGTGAGAAAGATTGACGAAGAAAGCAGTGGATGCAGCCTCCTAAAAAACACAATTCTTTTTTAGGAGGCAATCCAATGGTTAGAAACAACTCGAATGAAGCACATATCCCACGACTCAGCCAAGGCAAAATAACACTCATCGTCATGGCATTCGCCTTATCTGTTCTTGTGGCGGCGATTACGGTGGATATGGTCAATCCCGTGCTCCCGCTCATCGGCGAACAACTGGGAGCTTCGCAAGCGCAAATCAGCTGGGTGGTCAGCGGCGTTGCGCTTGTTTTGGCGATCGGGGTTCCTTTGTACGGAAGAATGTCGGATTTTTTCGGACTAAAAAAGCTATTTATAATAGCGGTCGGCATACTGTCGTCCGGAAGCCTGATTTGCGCCCTCGCCCCGAATTTTATCGTCCTTGTTGCGGGGCGAATGATTCAGGGAGCAGGAATGGCGGCAATTCCCGTCCTTTCGGTCGTCGCCGTTTCAAAGGTGCTGCCGCCGGGCAAACGAGGCGGCGCCTTCGGCATCATTGCGGGCAGCATCGGGATCGGAACGGCAGGCGGACCGATTTTCGGAGGCGCCGTCGGTGAACTCTGGGGATGGCAGGCATTGTTCTGGGTCACGCTGCTGCTTTCGGCGCTTGTTATCGTCGGCACGATGTATGGGCTGCCGTCTCTTCTGCCTGAATCTCAACAAGGAACAAGGCGGCCGTTTGATGTTCTTGGCGGCATGCTGTTCGGGCTGACTGCGGGTCTTCTGCTTTTTGGCGTGACTCAAGGGGAAGCAGCCGGGTTTGCGTCACTGTCGTCGTTGGGAAGTTTTGCAGGATCCATTGCCGCTTTGATCTGCTTTATTTGGCGCATCAACGCTGCCGAAAACCCGTTTGTGCCGCCTGTTCTATTTACGAATCGATTTTATGTTTGCGCGCTGATCGTTTCAATGTGCTCGATGTTTGCCTATTTTGCCGTGCTTGTATTCGTTCCGCTGCTGGTCGTGGAGGTGAACGGGCTTTCTCCCGGTCAGGCGGGGTTGGTGCTGCTGCCGGGAGGAGCGGCCGTCGCGGCGTTTTCTCCGGTCATTGGCCGCATGTCGGATCGGGTAGGGACGAAACGGTTGATCATTGCCGGTGCAAGTATGATGGGCGTATCAACATTCTTTTTGTCGACCTTTGCCGCAGGAAACTCCCCTGTCCTTGTTTCGGCGGGCGTTTTTGGGGCAGGTATGGCGTTTGCGCTGTTGAATTCCCCGGCCAATAGCGCGGCCGTAAGCGCTGTGGAGAAAGATCAGGTCGGCGCAGGAGTCGGTATCTTCCAAGGTTCGCTTTACCTTGGCGCCGGAACGGGAGCGGGGCTGATCGGAGCCGTTTTATCGGCGCGGCGGGACGCGGCGCATCCCTTTATTCCTTGGTACGGGCAAGGGGCGGGCGCTTATTCCGACTCGTTTTTTATCACGACTGCCGTCGTGGCCGTGGCCTGGATCGCCGCATGGAGGTTGCGAAACGATCGCATGAAATGATTGGATTTGTCCGCATAGGCGAATCCGTTCTTTCCTTTACCTTCGCGCTTTGACTACGCATCGACCGATGATGATCAAGTTTCGGTACGTGCATGCATGAAAACAAGGACATCCGGTCTGCCGGTTGTCCTTGTTTTTACTCATATTATTTTTTTCTCTAAAATAAAAGATGAGCATAGACGATGGAAAACAGCGTTTCGGACATGTTCAGCACGAAATATGAGAATACGGCGGCGAATTAGAAGCAAATGTCGGTTCGTTCTTGCTTGTTTACTGTAACGGATACGAACAGCGCGGCTGGATTTTTTGAATCATGGGGAGGGAATTCCTCCATTTGTTGTTGCGCCGTGTTATAATTTTTTTAGGTAAAAAATACAATTCTTTGAATTTCTCGAGGATTTGAGGTGGAACATAGCCATGAAAAATAGAAACGTAACAGGTATTGTAGTGGCCATAATATATAGTATTGTCCTTTACGGGATTTTAATTGAAGCACCCCCTGGTAAAGTTCCACAAACTCCGTCATGGGCATTCCTAATGATTCCATTTGGAGCAATTGCAATTCAGGCTCTCTTTGATTTTGTGATCAAGTACGATTTCTTCAAAGAAAAGAAATAGAAAAAAGGAAAATTTTGAGCAGGCAGTGAGCCATAAGGTTTCGGACCTCGATGCCATTATCCCGACCGAGGCAGCCCGTTTAGGACGGCCGTACAGCTGCTCGCTGTTTTTCTGCCGGGCGAACGATGCCGGAGGCATCAGCAGAAGGCGATTGCTCTTAGATCCGATGAAGGAGATCCCGCAAAACAGACGCCCATTCCCGAGGCATATCGAAAAAGGAAATGTGATGACCCGGAAAAGTCGCCATTTCGCAGCCGAGCTTTTCGGCCAAGATGGGGACGGTTCGGCCGTAATATTTTCTTTTATCCAACGTCATTTTACCTGCAGCCACAACAATGTTCACCCTGTTTTGCTTTATCTTCTCGATATCGGGCATATAATTTATGCTAGGGATCATCTCGTGCCGAATTAAGAAGTATTCATTGTTCGCTTCCGTTGCCCGCTGTTGATAATCTTTCGGTATGGTCTTAAAAGCGCTGAACGGAATGGACAGGGACAAATTGAATCTGAAGCTGGCTGCTTGAACACCGAATCGGAACGAGGTCCGATAAACGTTCGCAAAAAACCTTTGCCACTTCGCAGCATCGGGTAGCAGCCTAACGACCGGCGGTTCGTGCACCACCATCGCTTTGACCGCTTGCGGATGCCTTGCCGCCAATTCAAGCGCGAAGACCGCACCTCCGCTATTTCCAAAAACATAAGCCGATGGATGGCCGACCGCTTCCAACACGGCAACCGCATCTCGAGCCTGTTGACTAACCTCGAAATTTTGCGGCTCGTTCCGGGTGCTTCGGGAATTGCCGCGGCGGTCGTATGTGATGACCTGGTATTCGTCGGCGAGAATATCCGCTACATACGTGTAAAATCCGGCGTCACCACCCCCGCCCGTAATCATGAGAAGCGGCTCTCCTTCTCCCCGCACTTCGTAATAGAGTTCGTCGCCTTCCGTTTTTACGAATCCCGATCTTACCATGCACGAATCCCTCCGTATTTAAGTCATTTACGTTTCAAAAATGGAAATGAACTCCGCACCAATGCAACAGCTCCCCAAAACAAGACAAGCGCCAGAACGGGATGAAGGGCGCCGGCGATCCCATGCGCCGTATAGTACTGAATATTGAAAAGGAGGAATAAACCAAGACTCCCCCAGGTCATCTTCCAGGAAAGCTTCCCAATGATACCAAGGAAAAATAGGACGACCGAAATGTATTCAAACATATGAACGAATGTACGGTGCCATTTCCATGCTTCCGGATTGCCGAACAACGCCATCCCGGCCAGATATACTTGCACAATGATACAAATGAACAACGCCAAGGCGAGAAGGGAGAAAGCCGCCCTGCATATTCTTAGCCGTGCAGGCTCTGTTTGATTGCCTCCCACCATCAACTTCACGCTCCTTTTATCAGATGTAATTGTCCAAGCCCATTTTTTTTAGCTCCTCGGCGATTTGACCGTAGATTTTGTGCAACATCCGGATCATTTGATCCTTCTCGGCTTCGCTTAACGGGCTGAAAAATTCGCTGTCTTTTTCGATTCTTGTTTCATGCATCTTTTCATGTTCCAAATAAATTTCTCTGCCGATGTCGGTAAGCTTGAAGTAAATCTCCTTTTTATTGCCAGGCTTTTGGTAGCTTTCGATCGCCCCGATCTCGAGCAGTCGTTTAGTCACCTTGCTTATCGCCCCCCGGGTGACTTGAAAGGTTTTCGCCAATTTGGACACGTTGGGATCCTGCATTTTTTCGATGAAATCGATGCAATGAACTTCCATAAACGTGTTTTCGTGCATGAACTTGTAATTTTTCTCTTCCATTTTTTTGAGCAGGTTATGTCTTTCCGATACGCGATTGAAAATACGGCTTAATTCTTCGTTCGTGGACATTGTTCACCTCAATATTGTTGACTTAGGAAACAATAAAATGATAAATCATTTTGTTTCCTGAGTCAACAATATTATGACAAGAGCCAAGAGTAGGCAACACTGAACAATAAAGAGAAGGCTTATATACTCAGGTCTATTTACTTATGTCTAAAAAGGTCATGTTTGTTTGCCGCCAACCCTCTTATAATCAAAAAATGAAGATAGAAGGAGGAGAGTATATGGCAAACGAAACATCCTACGGCTTTGGGTGGTATCTGAAGGAAACGGATCAAGCCATGACGCGTTACATGGATCAAAACTTGCAACAAATCGGTCTTACCCGCTTTCATTGGCAGATCATGAACCGGATAAACTTGAGCGGCTTTGCCGTAAAAGAGAAGCTTTACGCCCGCAATTATCTTGGCTTGGAGGAGCTGAATGAAGTTATCGATTCCTTGGTTCGTCGGGGATGGGTGCGTATCGTGAAGCAAACGGAGCTTGACGAAACGAAGCTTCTGTTTACGGATGCCGGTGAAAACATGTTCCCTGAGGTGGCAGCCAAGGTGAAGGAAGCCGGCGAGCAGATGTTTGCGCCGATCACGAAAGAGGAATACGAAACAACCGTGAACATCCTTAGCCGATTGATCGACCACATGAACGCAAAGGACTTCGAATGATGGCGCTAACCACAATAAAAAATCAACATATGAAAAATTCATAAAAGTAAATCAACCCGTACCTGGTTCATATCCACCATGTTCATCATTTCTGCGGATCTAGATTGAACAAAGGCAAATCCTAAAAAAATCACCTTCATTTTGCAATAGCTTTCTCTTGACCGGAGCGCCCGTTTTCAAGGGGAAACTTTAAGTCGGCCACCTCCTTTTTTTGCTTCTGTCCTATACAAAAACGGTTCTGGAGGCTAGACTGATGATGAGAATAGTTTATCGATAACGATAAAGGTGGTCATTCATGAAGCTCGAGCGTCTCATTTCCATGATCTACATGCTGCTTAATCACGAAATTTTGTCGGCTTCGGCACTGGCGGAAAAATACAACGTCTCCCAGCGCACGATCTACCGCGACATCGAGACCATCTGCGCGGCGGGAATTCCGGTGGTTTCCTATCAAGGCGTGAACGGCGGTTACGGGATCATGGAAGAATATAAAATGGACAAAAGCCTCCTCGGATCCTACGACGTGAATTCGCTTGTGACTCTTTTGCGCAGCATGTCCACCGTATTTGAGGATGAGAAAGCCGAGGAAACGATCCATAAACTCCAAACCGTCCACCAGGAAGCCAAAAAACCAAGCATGTCGCTCGATATCGGCAGCTGGCGTCCATATAATGAAACGCTTCGGATGATTCACGACGCGCTGCAGCGGCAGCTTGTGGTGAAATTCGAATATGTGAGCACCAAAGGGGAACGGATGAAGCGGTTTGTCGAACCGGTCAACCTGCTGTACAAATACGATTCATGGTACTTGTACGGTTATTGCCGGCTGCGGAGCGACTATCGGGAATTCAAATTGCCCCGCATCGTGTCTTTGAAAGTAACGGGAGAGCATTTTCAGCATCATCGGCATGAACCGAAGGTCGAATCCGGGTGGCGAAGCAACGGGCTGGCCGAAGCGGACGAATTTGATGTCGTGATCCGAATCGCTCCGCCCGCCATGGCGAGGGCGCTCGATTTTTTCGTGGGGGCGGAAAAGCGTTTCGAAGAAGACGGAAGCCTGAACATCCTCCTGACGAACCAGCATCGCGGCAGCATGCGATGGCTCGTTCCGGTTGTGTTGAGTTTCGGCGACGGTGCCGAAGTCATCGAGCCGCCGGAAATCCGAAAAGCAGTGAAGGAACAATTGCAAAAAATGCTCGAAAAATATCGGGAAGTATGACAAACCGTTGTCATACTTCTTTTTGTATGCTCAATTCAGGCCAACAAAGAAACCGTAAATGAATGAAGGAGTGGTTCTGAATCATGAAGCAACAAACACAAAGCAAGCTGCCGGTCGTCATCGCTGCACTGCTGCTGGGCATTTTGATGGCATCCATGGACAATTCGATCGTAGCGACGGCGATGGGCAGCATCGTTGGCGAAATCGGCGGCATGGACAAGTTCGTCTGGGTTACCTCGGCGTACATGGTGGCGGAGATGGCCGGGATGCCGATATTCGGCAAGCTGTCGGACATGTATGGAAGGAAGAGATTTTTTGTGTTCGGGATCATCCTGTTTATGATCGGATCGGCTTTGTGCGGCACGGCTCAGTCCATCACCCAATTGGCGCTGTACCGGGCGGTTCAGGGCATTGGCGGCGGGGCGCTTGTGCCGATTGCTTTTACGATTATGTATGATGCCGTCCCCCTGGAAAAGAGGGGAAAGCTCGGCGGACTATTCGGCGCGGTCTTCGGCATTTCCAGCATTTTTGGCCCACTGGTCGGAGCGTACATTACCGAATATATCGCATGGCAGTGGAATTTTTACATTAATTTGCCGCTTGGTTTGACGGCGCTGCTGATGATCGTACTGTGCTACAAGGAGTCCCATGAACATTCCAAGCAGCCGATCGATTGGGCAGGCGCGTTCACTTTTCTAGGCGCTGTCGTCTGCCTGATGTTTGCGCTGGAGCTTGGCGGCAAGCAATTGGCATGGGGGTCGCCGGAGATGCTGAGCCTGTTCGGTGGATTCGCGCTGCTGTCGGTGTTGTTCCTGTTTCTGGAGACGAAGGCGAAAGAACCGATCATCACGTTCCGGCTGTTCAAAAACCGAATTTATTCGACGAGCATTCTGACCGGATTTTTTAGCGGCGCGTCGTTTATTGCCGCATCCGTCTACATTCCGATATTCATTCAGGGCGTGTTGGGCGGTTCGGCCACCAGTTCCGGCATGGTGCTGCTTCCGATGATGGTATCGTCGGTCATTACGGCGACATTGGGCGGCAACCTGATGAGCCGGTTTTCATACCGTTCGATTATGGTATCCTCGCTGGCGGTGTTAACGGCCGGCGTGGCGCTGCTGGCGACGCTGGGACCGGATTCGTCGCGGCTGCAAGTGACGGTTGACATGATTTTGGTAGGCCTTGGCATCGGCGCTTCGTTTTCGGTGCTGAGCAACGCCTCCATTCATGGTTTGTCGTACCGCCAGCGGGGGACGGCCAGCTCCACGTTTAATTTTCTCCGTTCCCTGGGCATGACATTGGGCATTACGATTTTCGGGATGATCCAAAACCATGCGTTTTCCGCGAAAATGGGAGAGATGTTTAGCGGTGGCGACCAAGCTCCAGGCGTTCTTGCCGTCAACGACCCGCACGTGCTTTTGTCGGAGCAGACACGTTCGGGCATTCCAGGCGCGGTTTTGGAGAAAGTGACGGGTGCGCTTTCCTCTTCGATTGCGGTTACCTTTGCTTGGGCGCTGCTTCCGGTGCTGCTGGCCTGCGCGGCTTCGATGCTGATGGGCAAGGCGAAGCTTGATGCTGGCGCGCAGGCGGATTCCGAATCGGAACCCTCGGAAGAGAACAAAGATTACGGTTATTCGACCGTATCCTAAATCTCCAATACCCTTTCCCGGGTATATTTCAGTGAGTCTCGAGAACAAGCGAAGAGCCCTTGGCGCAGGCCAAAGGCTCTTTCTTTCGGAATTACAATATCCATGCACCGATTAAGCCGCTCAAAATGCCGGCGACGACGACCGAAACGGAGACGAAGGCCAGCACTTTTTTCGGAAAAGCCTTCCAGGCGATCAGTATCGACGGAAGACTGACGGCAGGCAGCGTAACGAGCAGGGCCGACGCAGGTCCGGTTCCGATGCCCAGCGCCAGGAAGGATTGGATAATCGGAATTTCCGCCGCCGTCGGAATGACGAACAATGTGCCCGCAATCGCAAAAACGACAATGGCCGCGATCCCCCCGCCGACCCATGCCGGAAACATCGCCGATTGGAAGGCGCCCAGCAGCAGGACCGCAATCAGATAGGCGGGAACGACGCTGACGAGCATCATGCCAAGGCTTTTAAGCCAGCGGACGAGAAACGGACCGGACTCTGCTTTTTCTTCCGGCAAAGCCGCCACGGATTCCGGGATCTTCGTTTCTCCCGCAAACCGGTTGGCAAAATAGCTGACGCCGAACGTAAGCAGAATCCCGAACACGATGCGCATCAGCATAAACTTCCAGGACAGGACGAAAGCCATAAAAATGAGCGTTGCCGGATTAAGAAGCGGGTTTCCAAGCCAAAAAGCCAGCGCGGCTCCGATGGAAACGTTGCGTTTGCGAAGACCGCTTACGATTGGGGCGGCGCAGCAGGTGCACATCATGCCGGGCAAGGAAGATACGCCCCCAATCAACGTGCTTTTGAATCCCGCCTTTCCAAGCTTCCGGTAAAGCCAGCTGGTAGGCAGCAGCACCTGCACCAGGGAACCGAGCAAAATGCCGAGCACCGCCGCTTTCCATACCGATTTAAAGTAGGCCTCTGCATACAGCAGAGCGGAGTGCCAAGACGGGCCGCCCGCTTCCATATTTAGGATCGAAGAGCCGATCGAATGCTTTGAGGCGGCGGTAAACGCCTTGTGATAATACGGCCACCACTTGACATAGAGCAGGCCGGCGACAACTATGAATACGAACAGGACGACCATCCAAACCGTTTTTTTGTTTGAAGGGCCTCCCGGAATCGAACGAATCGGTGACATCTATTTTCCTCCATTCTGAAGTGGACAATTATATATTTTATTCCTTCCATGAAATCATGACAAGAAAAATTAATGATTTTCATGAATGATTCAACCTGCGTTTTCAAAGACAAGCTTTTACGCGGCCCTGCAACATATTCGCATCAAAATGCATCTAAGAGTGATAGGACACTCTCCCCCTCCCATATACTGGTTATTGATTATCGGATGAAAGGAGGTTTGCGAATTCTGCGTACTTTTCACCGCCCATTCACAGCAATCATTCTTATCATGCTTTTTTTAGGTTGGATCATCCCTGCGCCGGTGCATGCGGACACACAACGCGCGGGCAGCGATCTGATCATCGTCAACAAAAAAACGAATAAGCTGGCATTTTTCCAAAACGGTTCCCTGGTCAGGGAATTTCGCGTAGCCACCGGCAAAACACCTGCCCTGACGCCGGAAGGGCGTTTTGAAATCGTGAATAAAATCAAAAACCGTCCGTATTACAAAGAAAAAATTCCGGGAGGAGATCCAAGAAATCCGCTCGGCGACCGCTGGATCGGGCTGGATGTCAACGGAACGAAAGGGACGACATACGGTATCCATGGGAACAACAACAAAAATTCCATCGGAAAATATGTCAGTGCCGGATGCATCCGCATGTATAACGACGACATTCATTGGCTTTTTCCGAAAATACAGCTGCATACCATGGCCATCGTAACATCGTCTAAGCTTTCGTTTGAGGAGATCGCTAGAAACTCAGGCTATCATGTAGGCGAACAGAAATTCGAGGGGAGGCTGCTGATCGACAATAAGGAAGTGGACTTACGCAACGAGATGATCATGTACGATTCCCGGATTTATATTCCTCTTAGGGCTTGCATCGAATTGTTAGGCGGGGAGGTGCTTTGGAACAACCAGACCAAAACGGCAACGATCAAAATCGGCAGCCGCACGATCGTGCACCGGGCTCTGTCCGACCAGGCGACGGTCAACGGAAA
This sequence comes from Paenibacillus sp. USDA918EY, assembly GCF_009870825.1. Classification (GTDB taxonomy): domain Bacteria; phylum Bacillota; class Bacilli; order Paenibacillales; family Paenibacillaceae; genus Paenibacillus_AQ; species Paenibacillus_AQ albilobatus. The sequence continues at coordinate 864,197 of NZ_WTWY01000001.1, forward strand.
AGGAGTCAAAATTACGGCCTCGAGGTACGTCGGGGATTCCTTGATGCTGCCGTTGCGAAATTTTTCGGAAATCTCGGGATATTCCGTCTTATGGGACGACGCGACGAATACGGTTTCCATTCAATCGCCGAAATAAGGAAATATGCGGCATCCGCGATTTCGCGGATTTTTTTTATTGCAGGAACGGACAAGCCGCAGACCATATTCCTTCATTTTACCGCTTTTCGTGTTGACGTATTTCGAGCATCCCTTATAAAATATGAGAGTTGCGTCTTTGAACGCATGAACATCAAGAACAACATCACAAATATGATTACGAAGTCATACCGCTAAAATCTCGAATATCGATCATGGAAAGGCATGTGCATGAAAAGAAAACTCGCAGACATCTTTTTGCTTATCGCAGGTTCATTCATCTTTGCGCTCGACATCAATCTGTTCGTCATTCCGCATGACTTGTCCGAAGGCGGCGTCACGGGGATTACGATCATCCTGTATTATTTGTTCCAATGGTCGCCGGGCCTCGTGAATCTGGTCTTGAACGCGATCCTGCTCATCGTCGGTTATAAATTTTTGGACAAGCAGACGACGGTGTACACGATTATCGCCATTGTGTGCAACTCCTTGTTCCTGCATTTGACGGAAGGGTGGACGCTTCATTCGGACGAAGTGCTTCTGAACGCCATTTTCGGCGGCGTATTTGCGGGCGTGGGTATCGGCCTGATCGTACGCGCGGGCGGAACCACGGCGGGGAGCGTCATATTGGCGCGGATCGCCCATAAGTATTGGGACTGGAACATCAGCTACGCGCTGCTCTTTTTTGACCTGATCGTAGCCTTTTCGTCGTATTTTATCATCGGCGCGCAAAGCCTGATGCTCACCATCGTCATGCTGTTCGTCGGCACGAAGGTGATGGAATTTATCATCGAAGGTTTGAACCCGCGGAAGGCGGTTACGATCATTTCCAAGGAGTACGACCATATCGCGCAGGAGATCAATTCCGTAATGGAACGCGGCGTGACCGTGTTTCCGGGATACGGGTACTATACGAAGCAGCCGAAGGAAGTGCTGTACGTGGTCATCAACAAACAAGAGGTGCCAACGCTGAAAAAGATCGTCAAATCCGTCGACAAAGACGCATTTATTACGATTCACGACGTCAGGGACGTGTTTGGCGAAGGTTTTATCGATTTGGCAAAATAATTCGGAAGGCAAAACCCGGGGCTGCGGATGGCGGCCCTTTTTGTTTTTTTGGCAAGGATTGCGCTTTCCAGACCGTTCCCCCTACAATAGATACATGGATATAGATGAAAAGGAGGCGGAAAGGCGTGCGAAAATTCGGCATCGAGCCGATGGGCGATTCGGCTTTGCTGATCGAATTCGGCGACCGGATCGACGAAGGGATCAACCGTCTGGTTCAAGCGGCGGTTTCCCGTTTGGAAGCCGATCCGTTTCCCGGGTTCGTGGAATGTATCCCTTCATTTGCGGCGATGACGGTTTTTTATGATCCGATCAGGCTACAACGGTCATCCGGCTCCGGTACGGCGCATGGATACGTCAGCACCCTCGTGACGGAGATGCTTCGTTCCATGGAGGAAAACGTGCAGCCGGCACGCGAAGTGATTCATATCCCGGTCTGTTACGGCGGTGAATTCGGCCCCGATTTGGCTTATGTAGCCGAATTAAACGGGCTGGATGAAGCGGAAGTCGTCAAAATTCATTCGGGCCAAGACTATTTGGTGTATGCCCTCGGCTTTGCCCCGGGTTTTCCGTATTTGGGCGGCATGCCGGCAAGCATATCGGCGCCGCGTAAAGCGACGCCCAGACTCTCCATTCCCGCGGGGTCGGTAGGCATTGCCGGGACCCAGACCGGCATTTATCCGCTCGAAACGCCGGGAGGCTGGCAGATTATCGGCAGAACGCCGCTTGCGTTGTTTCGGCCCGGGCAGGATCCGCCGGTGTTGCTGCGAAGCGGGCAGTATATCCGCTTTAGTCCTATCGATGCTTCCGAATACAACCGATTGGCAGGTGGAAGGGGATGAGCATCGAGGTAATAAAACGGGGGCTTCTCGTCACCGTACAGGATCTGGGAAGAACCGGCTTCGGGAAGTTCGGCATCGGCAAATCCGGGGCGATGGACAAAACGGCGCTTCGGATTGCCAATTGGCTCGTCGGCAATGACGGCGGAGAAGCCGCGCTGGAAGTAACTTGGTCCGGCTTTTCGGTACGGTTCCATCAAAACATGCTCGTTTCGATAACGGGCGCCGATTTGTCGCCGGAATCCGGCGGCAAACCCGTGCCGATGTGGCGGCCGGTATGGTTCCGCCAAGGGAGCGAGCTGACGTTCAGACGGCCCGTTTCCGGCTGCCGCGCTTACCTTGCCGCTTCCGGCGGATGGGACGTGCCGGAGGTTTTGGGAAGCCGCAGCACCTATCTGCGGGCAGGGATAGGCGGCGTAGAGGGGAGAGCGCTGCAGTCCGGCGATATGATACATAGCAGGCGCTCAGACCGTTCGGGCAGTAACGACGATCGTTTCCCCGGAAATGGGGGAGACGAAGCTTTTCGGACCGTGCGCTGGTCCGCAGCCCCGCGGCAGGGCTACATTCGCCCGAATCATTTGATCCGGGTGACCAAAGGCAGGCAGTACGGCGATTTTCGGGCAGAAGACCTATGCGGTTTTTTCGAAGGCTCCTATCGGGTGAAGCCGGAGTCGGACCGGATGGGGTACCGTTTGTCAGGTCCAAGACTTACGCTGCGGACGGCCCGGGAGTACCTATCCGAAGGCGTGACCGACGGCACGGTTCAGGTGCCGCCCGACGGGCAGCCGATCATCCTTATGGCCGATCGGCAGACGCTTGGCGGTTATCCGAAAATCGCGCAGGTCATTTCTGCGGATTTGCCCAAGATCGCCCAGCTGTCTCCCGGAAACGCCATCCGTTTTCGGGAAGTATCCCTTGCCGAAGCGGAAGCGGCCTACCTGGCGCAGGAACGCGGGCTTCAGCTGCTTCGAAAACGAATCGGCGACGAATTGAAGGAGGTTGTGGAATGCTGCGGGTGGACCTGAATTGCGACATGGGGGAAAGCTTCGGACGATATGCCATCGGTTCCGATGAGGACATGATGAAATACATTACTTCCGCGAACATCGCTTGCGGATTTCATGCCGGCGATCCGTCCGTCATGCGTCATACCGTCCGGATGGCCGTCCGGCAAGGCGTTGCCGTGGGGGCCCATCCGGGACTGCCGGATTTGGCGGGCTTCGGCAGACGGCGCATGGAGGTTTCGGCCGGGGAGGTTTACGACATGGTGACTTACCAGCTCGGGGCGCTGCTTGCTTTCGTCAAGCAGGAAGGCGGTACGCTAAAGCATGTGAAAGCGCACGGAGCGTTATATAATATGGCGGCAAGCGATAAGGGATTGGCCGAGGCGATCGCCCGGGCGGTTTACGATACGGATGCTTCCCTCATTTTATACGGGCTGGCCGGCAGCGAAATGATCGCGGCCGGCAAAGCCAGAGGGCTGCGCACGGCGTCGGAGGTGTTTGCCGACAGGACGTATCAGGCGGACGGAACGCTTACCCCAAGAAGCGCGCCGGGGGCGCTGATTACGGATCCGGATCGGGCCGTGAATCAGGTGCTGCAAATGGTGAAAGAGGGCCGCGTGACGACGGCGGACGGCCGTACCGCACCAATCGAGGCGGAAACGGTATGCATCCACGGCGACGGCGAACATGCGCCGTCTTTTGCGAGCATGCTGCGGGCCGCGCTGGAAAAGGCAGGGGTCGCCGTTTCGCCATTATAAAATATGAAGTTCAGGGGGAACCGGAAAATGAAAATACTGATTACGGCGTTTGAGCCGTTTGGCGGCGATGCGATCAACCCGACGGAGAGATTGCTGATGGACATCGGGAAGGAACCGATCGAGGGAGCCGAAATCCATACGCGGCTGCTGCCGGTCGTTTTTGACGAATGCGCGGACAAGCTGCTCGAAACGGTGGCAGAGATCCGGCCGGATGCGGTTATTTGCTGCGGCCTGGCTTCCGGCCGGACCTCCATTACGCCGGAGCAAATCGCGATCAATTTGAAAGAGGTGCCGAAAGAATCCTCCGTGGCGGACAACCAAGGGAACCGCCCCTATAACGAACGCGTGAACCCGGAAGGCCCGGACGGCTTGTTCAGCCTGCTGCCCGTGCGCGCGATGACGGACAACATGAAAGAGCAGGGGATCCCGGCTTCCATTTCGTATTCGGCGGGAACCTTTATCTGCAATAATACGATGTACGCGCTGCTGGATCATATCCGGACGAATCGGCTGCCCATGATCGGCGGTTTCGTCCATTTTCCGGCGTCGACGGAGATGGCCGCAAGCAAGCCGGGCTTGCCTTCGCTGTCGCACGACACGATGCTGAATGGTTTGAAAATCATGATCGAAACGATTGTGAAGGAATCGTTTCGCGATTAACATCGTTTTCGCTTAAAAACGCGGAAAAGCCTGATCCCCTAATGGGTCAGGCTTTTCCTTTTTTGCGGAACTGGTGGGGCGAAATGTTCTTGTAATGCCGGAACTGCTGAATAAAATAGCTGGAGCTGGAAAAGCCGACCTCAAGCGCAATGTCCGTCATGCTCATATCCGTCGTGAGCAGCAGCTTTTCCGCTTCGGTGATCCGGATATAACTGAGGTAATTGGTGAAGGTTTTGCCCATGATCGCTTTGAAGCGCCTCGAAAAATAGCTGTAGCTCATGTTGCAGAGCTTGGCCGCCGTTTGCGCGTTGATGTCGTTCATATAGTTGTAGTCGATGTATTCGAAAACCTGCTGAAGCATCCGGTAATCGCTGTCATTCAGTGAACGGGAAACCTCCCAACCCCATTGCTGATGATGCGTCCGGCGCAGAAACCACAGAAAAACGCGGCAGATCAAGGTACGGACCGCCAGCTCAAAGCCGAAACCTTTGGAATTGAATTCTTCGTAGATTTCTCTGATCAGGCCGGGGATCGGCGTATCGTCGATCTCGGCCGCCGTAAACACCCGCTGACCTCCCGCATCCGCAAGGGTAAAGGGGAGGATGTACTTCGATTCCAGAAAGGTGCGGGACGTCGAATACAAAATTTCCGGGTCGAATTTGACGACGATGTACGAAACCCTTTCGTCCATGGAATAGATCGAATGGGTTTCATGCGAATGAATCAAAACCAGATCTCCGGTTTCAAGCTGATGGCTTTCCCCGCCCAGAAACACTTTGGCCCTGCCGGAGAGGAAATATAAAATTTCGATATAAAGATGCCAATGGGGATCCACGACGACGCGTCCGCCGTTGCCGGAATGGATCATGCTTTCGTATGGATATTGGATGGACCCCGCGGCGGCGCGGTTGGATTCGAAATACGGCTCGGTCATCGGTTTAACGCACCTCTTTTTTACCATGACAAAAATTTTATATTTTTGAATAGGTTCATTGTATTACGGATCGGACGATTTTGGTATCCTTACTTTGACTTGAAACACAGGAGGAGGCATTGCGGTGGAAAATGTGGCACTTCAACTGTATTCGATTAAAGAATTGACGAGCACCGACTTTTTGGGAACGCTTGCCAAAGTGGCGGAAATTGGCTACGACGGCGTCGAATTTGCGGGTTATTTCGGAACGTCCGCGGCAGACCTGAAAAAAACGCTTGACGCTCACGGACTCCGGGCGGCCGGAAGCCATATCGGCATCTCGGAACTACAGCTTGAGCTGGACCGGATGATCGAATATTCGCTTGCGATTGACAGCCCTTACATTATTTGCCCCGGCATTCCGGAAGAGATGCGAAACAGCGCCGACAGCTATAAACGAACGGCGGAATCGTTCAACCGGATCGGGGAGCGCTGCAAGGAAAACGGACTTCGTTTCGGTTACCACAACCATGCGGTCGAATTCGAGAAGTTTGACGGACTGACCGGCATCGAGCTGCTCGCCCGGCATACGGATTCCGAGCACTTGTTTTTTGAACTCGATACATATTGGGCGGAATATGCAGGGTTCCGTTCCGTCGATTGGATCGAATCGCTGAAAGAGCGCTGCGCGGTTTTGCATATCAAAGATATGAAAAGCGGGCAGGACAAGCGGAATACGGAAATCGGCTCCGGCATCATGGATTTTAAGGCGATCGCCGAGGCAGGCAAACGTTACGGCGTGCAATGGTACACAGTGGAGCAAGAGGAGTTCGACATTCCGCAGCTGGACAGCATCAAGGCGAGTCTCGAATATCTTCGACAAATATTATAAATTATGTATCCAAGGAGATGATTACAGGTTATGGCGGCTAAAGAACAAAAAACGCTGCGCGTCGGCGTGATCGGCTGCGGCGGCATCGCAAACGGCAAACATATCCCGAATTTGAACGCAAACGAAAACGTGGAGCTGGTCGCGTTTTGCGACATCATCGAAGAACGGGCGATCGAATCCGCGAAAAAAATCGGCAGGGAAGATATCGCGATCTATACGGATTACAAAGAGCTGTTAAAGGACGAAAGCATCGATGTGGTCCATGTGTGCACGCCGAACAAGTCGCACTCGTTCATTACGATCGACGCTTTGGAAGCCGGCAAACACGTCATGTGCGAAAAGCCGATGGCGAAAACTTCCGAGGAAGCGAGAGCGATGTTGGAGACGGCCAAGCGCACGGGCAAAAAGCTGACGATCGGCTATGACAACCGTTATCGTCCGGATTCGCTGCTGCTCAAAAAAATCGCCGAACGCGGCGATCTGGGCGACGTCTATTTCGCGAAGGCGCATGCCATCCGCAGACGCGCCGTGCCGACATGGGGCGTGTTCCTGAACGAAGAAGAGCAGGGCGGCGGGCCATTGATCGATATCGGGACGCATGCGCTCGATTTGACGCTGTGGCTGATGGACAACTATAAGGTGAAAAGCGTCGTCGGCAACGTGTACCACAAGCTCGGCGGCAAAAAGGACGCCGCAAATGCGTTCGGACCATGGGATCCGGAGCAGTTCACCGTCGAAGATTCGGCGTTTGGATTCATCACGATGGAGAACGGGGCGACCGTGATCCTGGAATCGAGCTGGGCGCTGAACACGCTGGACGTCGGCGAAGCCAAGGCGACGCTGTGCGGAACCGAAGCGGGCGCGGACATGCGCGACGGGCTGCGGATCAACGGCGAAGAGTTGGGCAATCTGTACACCAAGCTGCCGGAGCTGAACACGGGCGGCGTCGCCTATTTCGACGGCAAATCCGAAAGCCAGGCCGCAAGAGAATGCAGACTGTGGATCGACAGCATTTTGAACGATACCGAGCCGATGGTGAAACCGGAACAGGCGCTTGTCGTGACCGAGGTGCTGGAAGCGATCTACGAATCCGCGCGGACGGGCAAAACGGTATATTTTAAATAGGTCTATAGCAAAAGCTCACCCTTTTCAAAGAGAGAGTGGGCTTTTTGTCTTCGCGCCGCTTGGCGGCTGTCGCAATATTGAACCTGATTGTCGCAATGTTACACTGTTTTATCCATATTTCCTGTGATAGATTAATGGCAAGATGTCCTTAAATTAAACATTGGGGTGGCTTAACATGATTAAAATAGGTAAAATTAGCTATTGGCACGTACATGCATGGGATTATACGAAACAAGCCGGGGAACATCCGGATACGGAAATCGTTGCGGTATGGGATGAAAATCCGCAGCGCGGCCGGGAAGCCGCAGACAAGCAAGGCGTGGCGTTTTACGAATCGCTTGATGAAATGCTGTCACGAGACGATATCGAAGGCGTGATCGTGGACGCTCCGACGCGGATGCACCGCGAGGTGATGCTGAAGGCGGCAGCCGCGGGCAAGCATATTTTTACGGAGAAAGTGCTGGCGCCGACGCTCCATGAAGCAAACGAGATTTTGGAGGCGGTTAAGCGCCATAACGTGAAGCTGACCGTGTCGCTGCCAAGATTGAACGACGGGTATACGCTCGCGATCCGCGACATACTCGATCAGGAGCTGCTCGGAAAAATAACTTTGGTACGCGTTCGCTTGTCCCACAACGGGGCTACTGCAGGCTGGTTGCCGGACCATTTTTATAAGCCGGAAGATACCTTCGGCGGAGCGCTCATTGACCTGGGTTGCCATCCGATGTATTTAACCCGCCTGTTCCTGCAGCAGGAGCCGGTTGAAGTTAAAGCGGAATACGGCTACGTTACGGGCAAAGAAGTCGAAGACAATGCCGTTGCGTCGCTCTCCACGCCATCGGGCGCGATCGGGATCGTGGAAGCGGGCTTCGTGAACAGCTTCTCGCCGTTCTGCATCGAAATCCACGGCACGGACGGCACGCTGCTGTACGGAACGCCGGACGAAAAGCTGCTGATCCGCACCACCCGGAAGGAAGAGTACCAAAACGGCTGGGTGGAGCTTCCGGTGCCGGGGGCGCGTGAAAGCGCGTTCCAGCAGTGGGTTTCCCATATCCAAAACGATACGACAGCCGATGAAAACTTGATGTACGCCATTGAACTGACGAAGCTGATGGAAGCGGCGAATCAATCGGCGCGCGAGCATCGCGGCATCCGTATTTCCGATCTCCAGGCTTGATTTCCAGGTGCCGAAATAATACAGATGGAATCAAGGATTGTACTGCATGATGAACAACTTTCCGTACGACATGATGACGGAGCGACCGGACGCTCTGGAGCGGCTTGACCTGAAAGTATACTGGGGAAACTATGAGATTCGCGTGTTGCGTTTTCACCTCATTACGTTTCCCGCAGGGAAAATGGTATCCTTTCATAAGCACGCCGAATACGAGTTTCATTTTATCCCGCGCGGCAAAGGAATGGTGATCCTGGAACAGGAGCCGTTCCACCTGCGGGAAGGCATGTTTTATTTGACCGGTCCGGGCGTGATGCATTACCAGGAGGCCGATGCCGACGAGGCGATGGATGAGCTCTGCCTTCACGTCGATATCGTCAACCTTGCCGAAAAAGAAAAAGGTCAGGGCAGACGGATCCGCCATGCCGCCGACCCTTGGGAAATTGCCGAAGCCCAGGACTGCATGGAAAAATTGAAAGCATTGCCGCTGAAACCCGTGATGGACGTCCATCGGGCGATGCCTTATTTTCTGGAAGCCTATCAGGCTGCGCACATGAAATATGCCGGGCTTTACACCACCATTAAACACAGCGTCATACAAATTTTGCTGCGGGCGGCCAGAGCCTATGAAACGGAACCGATGGAGGCGCTGCTGCCCGCAAGGGATATGAAGGCTTACCGCTTCCAGCTCGCCATGGAGTATATCGAAGCCAATTCGGCGGGAGAGATCGTTTTGGAAGACGTGGCCGACAAGCTGCATGTCAGCAGCAGGCAGCTGCAGCGGATTATTAAGGACCTCGGCGACGGGCGTTCGTTCAGCGAAATTTTGGAGGACATCCGTTTGAAGGCCGTATGCCGCAGGCTGGCGGAAACGAAAGAACCGATCGACGTCATTGCCGGCCTCGAGGGTTTTTCAAGCGGCAGCTATTTGCATACCGTGTTCAAAAAAAGGTTCGGAATGACACCGACGGAATATCGGGTCTCACACGCAAAATTATAGGAGGATGGCTTTCGTGGGAAAGATTTTTCGGATAGGGATTATCGGAAGCGGCGGCATTGCCGGCGAGCATGTCCGCGCTTATAAACGCATCGAGGATGTGGAAATCGTCGGCGTGTCCGACATTTTGCCGGGACGGGCGGATGAATTTATCAAACGCTGGGATTTGCAGCAGGCCAAAGGTTTTGACGACCACCGGCAAATGCTGGAGATGGAGCTTGACGGAGTCAGCATCTGCACGCCGAACGTGGCGCATTATCAGACGACGATCGATTCGCTGCGCGCCGGCAAACATGTCATGCTGGAAAAGCCGATGTCGGTGACGCTCGAGCAGGCCGTCGAAATGGTGCAAGTCTCGAAGCAGACCGGCAAAATGCTGAACATCGGTTTTCAGCCGCGTTATGACCCGAATATGAGCCTGATCAAGGATCTGGTGCAAAAAGGCCAGCTTGGCAAAGTATATTATGTAGAAACCGGCGGAGGACGCCGCCGCGGCATGCCTGGAGGAACGTTTATCCGCCAAGATATCGCCGGAGCGGGGGCGATGGCCGACATCGGGTGCTATTCGCTGGATCTGGCTTTGAATACGCTGGGGTATCCTAAGCCGTTGACGGTTTCGGCATACACTTCGAATTATTTCGGCACAAACCCGAAATATCATCCGGAAGCGGCCCGTTTCGACGTGGAGGACTTCGGCGTCGCGATCGTCCGCTTCGAAAACGATCTTGTGCTGAACTTCAAAACGTCCTGGGCGATGCATATGGACACGCTCGGGGCGACGATGTTCCTCGGCACCGACGCGGGCATGAAAGTGCTCCCCGGCAGCAAGGGACCATGGGGAGGCGTTTGGGACGGCAACGTCGGCGCGGTTTCCATTTTCCACGATATCCAGGGCCATCATACGGAAAGCATCATCCCGCTGATCGATCATAAACTAAGCGTTTTCGAAGAAAAAATCAAGGACTTCGTCCGCGCGCTCCGCGAAGGAGGGCCGGCTCCGATTCCGGGCGAGCAAATTTTGCGCAATCAGGCGATTTTGGACGGAATTTTGCGTTCCTCGGAAACGAAAAGGGAAGTCGAAATCCATATTCCGGATATCGGATAATTTCCGGTGTCCGAAGCTGCAGTCCGCAGCCTGACCGTCTCAGGCTTGGCGGACTGTTTTTTTGCGCCCGTTCGGATTTTCGCGAAATTTTCTTGTCATCCTGAGAATTTGTGGTATATTTAAACTCCTTCCTTTTTTCCCAACATCTCACTCCAATTCGTTGATTCAGGAGGACAATTTCGATGCTTTGGTTCAAATGGGACCTCAACCTGAAGATCAGGCTGATCGGGGATTCCCTGTTCAATATGCTGTTTTGGATGTATTTCCCTTTCATGACGCTTTATTTCAGCGGAGCTTTCGGCAAATCCGTCGCGAGCATGCTTATGATGGTGCCGCCGCTCGTCGGGCTGTTCGCCGGGCTGTTCGGTGGTTTTTTGGCCGATCGGCTGGGCCGGCGCCCCGCGATGCTTTTGGGTTCGATCCTTCAATCCGTGATGTTCGCCATTTTTGCCTTGTCTCCCTCCCGCTGGCTCGATTATATAGCGTATATCGGGGTAGGCGTCGGAAGTTCGATTTTCACGCCGGCAAGTTCGGCGATGGTCGCGGACGTTACGCCGGAGAAGGACCGGAGAATGGTGTTTGCGACGTTCGTGACCGGCCGTAATCTCGGGGCGGTTTTCGGACCGGCGCTGGGTTCGATTTTTTTCATCAACTACCGGACGGAATTGTTGTGGACCTGCACGCTCGTTACGTTTTTGTACTTTTTGGCGATCTATTGGAAAATCCGCGAAACGCTGCCGGCCTCGGCGGGCCCCGCTCAGGAGAAGGGAAGCATGGGGTCGCTGATCATACGGCAGTTCCGCAATTACGGCCTTATTTTCAAGGATCCGCCCTTCGCCGTTTATATCATTGCGGGAATTATGGTGACCATCGCCTTTATGCAGCTGGATATGTATCTCGCGGTTTACGTCAAGGAATACGTGCCGGCGCAGCCGCTGCTTTCCTTCGGGAACTGGTCGTTTTCCTTGAACAGCACGGGGATTTTCGGATGGATGATCGGGCTTAACGGGTTGCTCTTCGTGCTCTGCGCGCTCCCGGTTACGAAACTGTTCGAGCATTGGAACGACCGGAACGTGTTTATTTTGTCCTCGGCGCTGTTTGGACTCGGGATGTTTCTCATGGGCTTTACGACAAACGTATGGCTGCTTCTCGTTTTCATTACGGTCATGACGATCGGCGAGGTTTCCCGTTCTCCCGTCACGGAAAGCTTCGTCAGCAAATACGCGCCGGCGAACGCCAGAGGTCAGTACATGGGGGCTTCCAACCTCCAATATTCCTTGGGCCGGTTTATCGCTCCGGTAACCATCTTCCTTTCGACCTGGCTGCCGCCGCTTGGAGTATTCGGATTCATCTTTTTCTGTACGCTGGCAAGCGTCGTGTTGTATATCGTGTTGTTCCGCATTCTCCCTGAGACAAAACCCGCTCAAACAGAAAATGCGGGGCTGTGATCCCGGAAACGTTCGCCGCCATTTTTTGCCGGTTCGGTGTTATCTTTTTCCTGTAAAAAGGACAACCTGTGAAAAGGTACCGAAACACATCTACAGGAGGAAGAATAGGCACAATGAAAAAACAAGCGATCTGCCTGAGCGTACTTAGCGCACTCGTATTCGGGGCTGCGCCGATGAGCCCGTCCGCATGGGCGAAATCGGAAGAAATGCAAGTCAACACAAAAATCATCGATTCCAAAGGGGCAGAAGTAGGCACGGCGGTGATCACGCAAAAAGCGGATGCGGTTCACATTCATATCGAAGCAAAAAATTTGCCCCCGGGCGAGCATGGAATCCACTTCCATGAAACCGGCAAATGCGATCCGCCGGACTTCATGAGTGCGGGAGCGCATTTCAATCCGCAAGGCAAACAGCATGGCTTCAAAAATCCGAAAGGATTCCACGCCGGCGACCTGCTTAACATCCATGTCAAGGAAGACGGAAGCGTGGTTGCCGACCTGGAGAGCAAAACGGTGACGCTGAAAAAGGACGCGCCGAACTCGCTTTTGAAATCCGGCGGCACGTCGCTCATGATCCACGAAAAAGCGGATGATTACGTCACCGACCCGTCCGGTAATTCCGGGGCGCGGATCGCCTGTTCGGTCATTCGTTAATTCACGGGAAATAAGAAGACAGCCGATCATTGGACTGTCATATGCTTGGAGGAGGGTGTCCCAAACGCCGTATCATGGCTGCCGGGCACCCTCTTTGGGCAATCTATATCGCCACGAAGGACAATGCGTCCATCACTACCCGCAGACTAGTGAAAGGCAAGTTAATCCCGGAAGTCGTTGGATAGTTCAAGGGAAAACAGGTTGTCGTCATCGGCACTAGCGTGCACAACCCGCCGCATACCGCTATAACCGCTTAAGGAGCGGCTATCTCCCGCCATTAGCGCCAAAGAGGGTGTTCAAATAGCTATGAAAATGGCTAAAAGGGCATTCTCTTTGCATTTGTACAACAAAAGAAGCCGTTTCTTAGGAAATGGAATGTTCGCGACAACCTGGCAGCCGATCTTGCGGCTGTCTTTTTTGTTTGGGATCAGGTCACAAAATGGCCGGGTCATGATCCCGTCATTTTTGGGAAAAAACAGAAAATTCTTCGTTGACCTCATGCGCGGGCTGTGATAGATTCAAGGAAGTATGATATTAAGTGGATAGACTTACTCGGAATTATTCAGCATAATGACGCGAGGTGGGATAGGGTTGGAGCTTCAAGTATCAAACAGTCCTTTTAATCAGGAGCAGACAGATCTATTGAACCGGCTGCTGCCGACGCTTACCGGAGCGCAGGCCAGCTGGCTGAGCGGTTATTTGACGGCGCTGCAGAGCACGGGAGGCATCGCGACGGCGGCACAGCCGCAGGCGGGGACGCCTGCTGCAGCGGTGTCGTCTACCGCCAGGGAAGTGACCATCCTTTTTGGTTCGCAGACAGGCAATTGCAGCGGACTAGCGAAAAAGTTATCCAAAAAGCTGACCGAACAGGGAGCCGTTGTCACGCTCTCATCCATGAGCGATTTCAAGCCGGCGAACCTGAAAAAGGTTCAAAACCTTCTGATCGTGGTCAGCACGCACGGTGAAGGAGAGCCGCCGGACAACGCGATTTCCTTCCATGAATTTTTGCTTGGCAAGCGCGCTCCGAAACTGGACGGCGTCTCGTTTTCCGTGCTTGCGCTCGGCGACACGTCGTATGAATTTTTTTGCCAGACGGGGAAAGATTTCGATCAACGCCTGGAAGAGCTTGGCGCGACCAGAATCGTCCCGCGCGTCGACTGCGACGTGGACTTCGACGAACCGGCAGCCGAGTGGATCGAAGACGTCACGCGCAAATTGGGCGAAGGAAACGCCCAGGCCGCTGCGGCAGTTTCATCCATCGGAGGGACGGCCTCAAACGAAACCGAATCGGAATTCTCGAGAACGAATCCGTTCCATGCCGAAATTCTGGAGAACCTTAATCTCAACGGACGCGGATCAGACCGCGAAACCCGGCATATGGAAATTTCGCTGGAAGGATCCGGGCTTCAATATGAACCGGGCGACAGCCTCGGCATTTATCCGGAAAACCATCCTCAGCTGGTTGATGACCTCATCGCTGCCATGGACTGGAACCCGGAGGAATCGATCACGATCAACAAACAAGGGGATTTGCTGGCATTGCGGAAAGCGCTTCTGCGCCACTACGAAATTACGGTGCTGACAAAACCGCTGATCAAACAATTTGCAGAGATCGCTGCCAGTCCGGGGCTGAAGGAACTTGTAGAACCGGGACAGGAGCAAAAGCTGAAAGAATATATTGAAGAAAGGGATCTGCTTGATCTCGTGCAGGATTTTCAGCTGAAGGGCATTCCTGCCGCTAGCTTCACGAGCGTTTTGCGCAAGCTGCCGGCGCGGCTGTATTCCATCTCCAGCAGCCCGAAGGCAACGCCGGACGAGGTGCATATCACGGTTCGGGCCGTTCAATACGAGGCGCATGGGCGCAACCGGTACGGCGTGTGCTCGACGCAGCTTGCCGACAGGCTTCAGCCCGGTGATACGTTGCCGGTGTACATTCAACATAACCCGAATTTCAAGCTGCCGGCGAATCCGGACGCGCCTGTCATTATGATCGGACCCGGCACGGGCGTAGCCCCGTTCCGCGCGTTTTTGAGCGAGCGCGAGGAAACCGGGAGCGAGGGGAAATCCTGGCTCTTTTACGGCGATCAGCATTTCGCAACGGACTTCCTTTACCAAATCGAGTGGCAGCGCTGGCTGAAGGACGGCGTGCTTACCCGGATGGACGTTGCTTTTTCGAGGGACACCGATCAAAAAGTATATGTGCAGCACCGCATGCTCGAAAAAAGCAAGGAGCTTTACGAATGGCTTCAAGAAGGGGCATACGTATACGTGTGCGGCGACGAAAAGAAAATGGCACATGACGTCCACGCCACCTTGGCGGCCATTCTGGAGCAGGAAGGCGGCCTGAGCGCGGAAGAAGCGGCGGATTATTTGCTTCGGATGCAGCAGGAGAAGCGTTATCAGCGGGACGTTTATTAAAAGGGAGCCGTATTGGCTCCTGCAAGCGAGCGTTCTAGACGAGAGGAGATGCGAGATACATGTCTGAAAACAATCTGTTGTCGAAGAACAGCGCCCCGCACAGCGACGTGGAAGATATTAAACGCCGCAGCAACTATTTGCGGGGCAGCCTGACCGAAACGTTAAAGGATCCGATCACCGGATCGATTCCCGAGGACGATAACCGCCTGATGAAGCATCATGGCAGCTATATGCAGGATGACCGGGATTTGCGCAACGAACGCCAGAAGCAAAAGCTCGAACCTGCATACCAGTTCATGCTGCGGGTGCGGGCATCGGGCGGCGTGGTCACGCCGGAGCAATGGCTCGTTTTGGACCGGATCGCCCAGCAGTATGCCAGCGGGTCGATTCGTCTAACGACGCGGCAATCGATCCAGTTTCACGGGATATTAAAATGGAATTTAAAAAACACGATCCGCGACGTCAACGAAACGCTGCTCACGACGCTGGCCGCCTGCGGCGACGTCAACCGCAACGTTATGTGCAATCCGAACCCGCACCAGTCGGACCTTCATGCCGAGGTATATGAGTGGGCTTGCCGCATCAGCCGCCACCTCGACCCGAAAACGACGGCCTATCACGAAATCTGGCTCGACGGGGAAAAGGTCGTGTCCAGCCAGAGCGAGGAAGAACAGGAGCCGATTTACGGGCGCGTGTATTTGCCGCGGAAATTCAAAATCGGCATCGCCGTTCCGCCGTCCAATGACGTGGACGTCTTTTCGCAGGACCTCGGCCTGATCGCCATCGTGGAGAACGGTCGCCTGGCAGGTTTTAACGTTGCCGTCGGCGGCGGCATGGGGATGACGCATGGCGATCCGAAAACCTACCCGCAAATTTCCAAAGTCATCGGCTTCTGCACGCCGGAGCAGGTCATCGAGGTGGCCGAAAAAACGGTCACGATCCAACGCGATTACGGCGACCGTTCCGTCCGGAAGCATGCCCGGTTCAAGTATACGATCGATGACCGGGGTATCGGCTGGTTTACGGACGAACTGACTTCACGCCTTGGCTGGAAGCTGGAGGAGGCCAGACCGTTCCGCTTCGACAGCAACGGCGACCGTTACGGCTGGGTGAAAGGAAGCGGCGGCAGCTGGCATTTCACGCTGTTCATTCAAAACGGGCGCGTTAAAGACGAGGAGGACTACCCGCTGATGACGGGCCTTCGCGAAATCGCCAAGGTGCATAGCGGCGATTTTCGGATTACGCCGAACCAAAATCTGATCATTGCAAACGTCAAAACGCAAAGCAAGAAAAAAATCGAAGCCTTGATCGAGCAGTACCGCTTGATGGACGGCGTCCGTTTTTCGGCGCTGCGCCGCAATTCCATGGCATGCGTAGCCCTTCCGACATGCGGGCTGGCCATGGCCGAATCCGAGCGTTATCTGCCGACGCTGCTTGGCAAAATCGAGGAGATCCTTTCGGAGACGGGACTTGGGGAAGAAGAGATCGTCATCCGCATGACCGGCTGCCCGAATGGATGCGCCCGTCCGGCTTTGGCCGAACTGGCGTTTATCGGCAAAGCGCCCGGCAAATACAACATGTATTTGGGAGGCGGATTTGCCGGCGACCGGTTAAACAAGCTGTACAAGGAAAACATCGGGGAAAAGGAAATCCTCGATTCGCTCCGCCCGATCCTGGCCCGTTACGCGGAGGAACGGGAACCCGGCGAGCATTTTGGCGATTTCGTGATCCGTGCGGGTTATGTGCAGGAGGTTCGGGACGGACAGGAATTCCACGAACAGAATAGCGTCACGATTTAATTGAATATGAACAAACCATTCGGCAAACCAATGACCTTGTGTTCGGGGGCATTGGTTTTTTGCCGTCTCCGTCCGGACAAGCCGCCTGAAAATTGTTGCGCTTTTTTGTTCCGGTTGTTTGAAACCGCGTCAGATTTTATGGTAAAATCGATATATATGAAATTTTCACAAGAGGGAGGGATTGGATGCAGGCACTCGGAAAAAAACTTCGTATGCTGTTGATCGTTCTGCTTGGCTGCATTCAGATGTTCACCTTTCCCGTTTCCTTTGAAGAGGAAGCATCCCCGACATATAACGGCGAAACCGAGACGGTTCATGGCCGAATCGATCCGCAAACCAAACCTGCCGTCCGCAAAAATCCTTCCTTGTTGCAAAGATTGATCCTGCTTGCATCGGCGCTGCCGGTCCTTTTCGTGATTCCGCTGCTGTTGCTGCTGCGTTTTCCTAAACCCCGTCTGCCTTTTAGTCCGATCATATTAATCCGCAAAAGATACCTTCTGCTATTACCCGTCAAATTTACCTCGAGTTACGTGGCTTAAAATGCCTTCCTTGGAACGGTTTATTTCCGCATGCCGTCAATTCGTTTATGATGTACGTTTTGCGCGTTTCTTTTGGCTGTAACCGGGCAACGGTTTTCGGCGCAAAAAAAGAACGCATCCAAGACTTTTTGCTCAGTTTTAGATTATGTGAATAATTTCTCAAATTAAATATCGAATGTTCAGGAGGCCATTTTATGATGGAAATTCGTGAATCTATTTTGCCGGGAATCGGGATGAAATATCAGATGGACACGGCCAGCGGCGACCGGATTGTGATCGTGATCCATGATGACGGAAGGCGCGAGCTGTACCATTTTTCGCAGGAGGATTACGATCAAAGCAGGCTGATGGCGACGCTTGAGGACCAGGAAGCCCGGCAGTTTGCCGCGCTGGTCGGAGGGATGGTCTACAAGCCGAAGCAGCTGGAAAGCGTGGAAATGGCTTTTGACGACCTTACGATCGAATGGTACAGAATCGAACCCCACTTCGGATGCATCGGAAAAACGATCGGCGAGCTTCATATCCGGCAAAATTCCGGCGCATCGGTTATCGCGCTCATCGACAAGAACAAAGGAAACCAGGTCAATCCCGGTCCCGACGCGATGCTCAGGGCGGATGCCACGGTCGTGGCGGTCGGGGAAAGGGAGCAGCAGAAACGGTTCAAACAAATTCTTATGAACGGAAGCGGGTGATTCGATGGAGCATTTGATCTTTGAAATCGGCTTGGCGCTCGGACTTATCGCACTTGGCGGACTGATTTCGGCGAAGCTGCGCTTCTCCGTCATTCCGTTTTATATATTGATCGGCATGGCCGTAGGTCCCCATGCGACGGAGCTGTGGCATTTTGATTTCCGGTTTATCGACAGCGCGCCGTTTATCGACTTTATGGGAAGGATCGGCGTTTTGTTCCTGCTGTTTTACTTGGGGCTCGAATTTTCCGTCGGACGATTGGTCAAATCGGGAAAATCGATCGTGGTCGGCGGTTCGATTTACATCGGCATCAATTTTACGCTGGGACTGCTGCTTGGATTTTTAGGCGGTTTTCCTGTGGCGGAGGCGCTTGTCATCGCGGGGATCACGACGATTTCGTCCAGCGCCATCGTGGCGAAAGTATTGGTTGATTTGAAAAGAACGGCCAATCCGGAAACGGAAATGATCCTTGGCATCACCATGTTTGAAGACATTTTCCTTGCCGTGTATATCTCTATCCTTTCGGGTTTCGTTTTAAGCGATTCCAACTCGCTCGGGGGCGTGCTGTTGTCCGCGCTTATATCGCTCGGATTTATGCTGGCGATTATTATTCTGGGAAGAAAAGCGGTCCCGCTCCTGAACAGGTGGCTACGAATCCGGTCGAACGAATTGTTTGGCCTGGTCATTTTCGGGGCGTTGTTCCTGATTGCCGGATTTTCCGAGACGATCCACGTCGCGGAAGCGATCGGGGCGCTGCTGGTCGGTTTGGTGCTTGCAGAAACGGAGCATGCCAAACGGATCGAGCATTTGATCATGCCGTTCCGGGATTTTTTCGGAGCCGTCTTTTTCTTCAGCTTCGGACTATCCATCGACCCGATGTCGCTTGGAGGAAACGCAATTTGGCTCGCGCTGGCGGCCGTCGTCATTACGTTTGCAGGGAATTTCAGCGCAGG
Organism: Paenibacillus sp. USDA918EY; assembly: GCF_009870825.1. Lineage (GTDB taxonomy): Bacteria > Bacillota > Bacilli > Paenibacillales > Paenibacillaceae > Paenibacillus_AQ > Paenibacillus_AQ albilobatus. The sequence continues at coordinate 883,364 of NZ_WTWY01000001.1, forward strand.
GATGCTCGCCGGACGAACGGCGGATCTGTCCCCGAAAGCCTCCGCGAACATCGGACTGACCATTTTGTCGAGAGGGGAGTTTTCCATCATTCTGGCCAATTTGGGGAAGGATGGAGGGCTGATGGATATTTTGCAGCCGTTTTCGGCGATTTACGTCTTGATTTTGGCGATACTCGGTCCGATTTTGAGCAAACAATCCCCGCAAGTTTTCGCGTTTTTAAACCGTTGGTTCAAATTCAAAGACAGGCGGGTTCCGAAGGAAGAATCGCTTTAACCGGCCCCGGTGACATCTAGTCGTGACGCTTCCATATTTAAAGGAGGGAAGACGATGCGTTCGAAGGGTATCGTTCAAGCCCGTTTCGGCGGGAAAACGGCTTTGCAATCCGTCGTCGGCGGCGTTGTCGCTTCGGCCGGCCTGGAACTGTTCCTGCATCCCCACGAGCTGATCGCCGGCGGCATGACGGGTATTTCGGCACTCGTTTCTTTTCATACGGAAAAACAATTCGGCTTATTGCTGCTGTTGTTCAACCTTCCGCTGCTGCTTTTGTATTCGTTTCTGGGGCGCAAAACGGCGTTTCGTAGCGTGCTTCCGGGATTGCTTGCCTTTTCGGGCTCCGCCCTTCTGTTTGCGCCTCTGCCGGCGGTTAGCGGGGAACCGGTCATTGCGGCGCTGGCGGGCGGGTTCTGCCTCGGAATCGGAGCCGGGCTCGCGGTCAAATCGGGGGGACTCTTGGATTCGCTCGGTTTGGAACCTGGCGACCAGATTCGGCCGCGGATCATTATGTCTTCCAAGCTGAGTCCGAAACACGCGCTTGTGTTGTGCCATGCAGCCGTTTTGGTTTTGGCCGGCACGGCCATGGGCTGGGAGAGGACCTTGTATTCGGCGCTTGCCTGCATAGCAGCCTATGAAACATCGGCTTTCATGTTATGGGGCATGCGCAGAACGGTATGGGTGGCGGTTTCGCGCCCGGATGAGGTCAGGATTGAGGTAAGGAAAAAAATAAACCTGGACGGGGAACTCCTGACGGAATATGAAGGAGGAGACGCGGAAAAGCGGATTTTTTTAAGATACGCCGTGCATATTCTGGACGTTCCTCGTTTTAAAGCGGCCGTGAATCGATCGGACCCTGGGGCGGAAATGATATGGCTTCTTCCTTTTGAATTGAAGCGGAGGGCGTGAATTCCATCTTGGTTCCGTCTCCCGTTTGCGGCAAAGAACCCTGAAGATGCTTCAGGGTTCTTTGTCATTTGAAGAAAGAATATCTGCCGCCTAAATACAGCATAAATCGCCTTGACCGGACTCGACGGCGGTTTTTAAGCTGCCCAGCACCTGTTTCCACGCCTCGACGTGCCATGCTTTTGCCTGCTGCCATTCAGGCTCTTCTCCCCATCCGGAGTGGCACAGCTTGACCAAGGTGGAATCCCGGGCCGCGGGTTCCAGCAGAACCTCGACCGCCGTCAAAGCTCCGGGCATGTTCATGATGTTTGCAAACGGGTCCGGTCCTTTCCATTCGAAAACAAGCTTGCGGGGTTCCTCAAGGGTTAAAATTTTGCATTCCTTGGTGCTCATTCGTTCCTTGTTTGCCGGGTCAAAATAGAGCTCGTACCTGCCCCCCTCGAAAGGTTCGATAAAGGCTGAAGGGGCAAACCAAACCTCAACCCAGGACGGATCGGTCCATGCCTTCCATACGATCTCCTTTGATGCTTCGATATGTAATTCCTGCCTAATGGTCGCTAGTCCCATGTTCTAAGCCCCCGATTTAAATTTTTTTATGCAGAAATTATAGCGGGAAGCGTATGTAGAAAAGTCTTCTACTTTGCTTTGTTTCTTTCTTTTTTCTCGAACAGAAGCAGGGGCAAATTTACGACGATCGGCGGATCGACCGCAAGCGGCTCCCGAAGCGAAATCGTAAGTTGCAGGCTGCTGTTCTCCGTAACTTGGATCGGGTGAGGATATTTTCCGCGCAACGCATGGTTCAGTATGAAATAATCTTTCGGATTAAGGCTCCAAGGAATGCCTGCCGCCAAAGCATGATACACTCCGGGCGGGACGTCGGTGAAAGTGCAGTTCCGGTTGCGGTTCATCGCTGTTCCGGCCACGGGCCTCTGGTCCGGAATGGGGCTTGGAAAGAAACCGACGAAAACGATGCCGCGAAAAGAAGGCGGCGCTTCGATGCGGCAGCGGATTTGCTGCGTAGAAGAAGGATCGCCCGATTTTCCTTTTTCAGCTATCGGCTCCTGCAGTTCATATTGCCTGACGTAACTGGACAAGGGCTGGGCAAAAGCGCGAAACTTGCGGGGAGACATCCCGACGTTTTGCTTGAAGCGCGTGTGAAAAGAACCCGGACTACGGAATCCGATCGACAGCAAAATTTTCATAAGCAAGGAAGGATCCCGCAGCAGGGCCGATTTTCCGGCTTCCATCCGCAGGGCCGACAAGTAATGGCGCGGGGAAATCCCGGTCGCTTGTTTAAATATCCTGGAAAAATGGAAGGGGCTGTATCCGACAATGGCCGCGAGCCGTTCGGACGTAACATCTTCCTCCAAATGCTCCTTCATATACCCGATAGCCGCTTCCGCCGCCGCGATCTGTTCTTCATTCATCGCAAACACTCTCCAATCCGGCCATTGAATTGCACGACATCACATTCCTTTTATTGGTATCGTATCAAAATATAGCACCATCTTGCCAGACTTGGTTACATCGATATCTTGGGTATTATGCAAGCAAAGATGTGAAAAAACCACCAGTCCGTTCCATTAAGGCTCTACTACTCCGGCAGAATGGACAACTATGAGATTCCTTAATAGTAGTGCTGGCGCCAAATATCCATCCGAGGGATCTAGATTAAACGATGATGTAAGGACTCATGGTTCAAAAATTGATACGGCTCACCGCAATGTATCTATGCACAATGTGCATTTTGACCGTAAGATATACATTAGAATATAAAGACAAAACCACTCCTGATCCAATGGGAGTGGTTTCTTAAATAGAACTCTTTTATTACACTAACGTTTACCGCTAGCTTAATGCAAATTGGCTGCTCGTTTCATTAGTTAGTCAAGTTTAATTACCTTGTCAAAGCAATATGAAACTTTGTCATAGCCATTATGCACATAAAAAGCATGGGCGTCGGTTCGCTTAAATCCGCTACATAAAATAATACTTGATATTCCCATTTCTTTGGCATAGTTTTCAGTGTGTTTTAGTAGTTTTGTACCTATCCCACTATTCTGTAATTCCTTTTTAACCGCAAGCCCTTGAATATGTAGATAACCGATCGGAGGCCTTCACGTATCTTTATATCCATCCCTACCCCCTCTAAATAGAAATGTTCGTACAAATGATTCGACAATCGTTGCTCAATCCCAATTGTATCGTACCATATTTTACATTTTTTTCATATCGCTTCAATTTTGCTCTCGGAATCAAATCACCCTAATTCAACGTAACATATTGCAGCTTTCTTGCGTTAGGTTATTAGAAGGGGTAGCTCGATTGGCAACCTTCAATACGCTTACAGGCAATTAAACGCGGCAAAGGCAAATTGATCTGAACCTGAAAAATGTTAGTTGAATAGTTAAACCGTGCAGAAAGGGGAGGATAAAATGTCACGCCGTAATTTATATTTATATCTATTCATGGTTATGATTGTGTGCCTGTCGGTTACAATCATCTCAGGATGCAAGGGAAATAGCAACAAGGATACATTTGCTGAGGTTGGTCAAAAACTGTCAAACAGCATAAAAGAAATTGATAAACATCCCGGCATTATATTATCCGGATTCGCTGCTGACCAAAATGAGAAAATATTTAAGGTTGGAATCGAATACGACCAGAGTCAAATAAATAATGAACAATTAAAGCAAATCGTTGCTGATTATCTCAGTCATGCAGCTTCAAATTCTCCGCCTGCAAACGATTGGAAGGAAATGCTTAAACCGTTTCAGTTACGGATTGAAAAATTAGGTGACGCAAAAAAATGGCCTGTGATCGCTGAAAAAGACATCGGGACAACAGAATTAAAATGGAAAGAATGAAAATTAGAATACTGTTGATGATAAAGTGATTTCATTACGCTAACGGAGAATGATAGCTCGATGAAGACATTTAAAGGCAGCCGGGTTTCGTCGGCTGCCTTTAACTTACGGGCAGGATAACGTAACAACAAAAGCAGGTTTGGCAGTAAAAATGACGATTTACCAGTAATTTATTCACCGAAGCTGGAAAAGCAATGCCATGTATAAAATTGGTTTTACGGGGGATTTTAATTCAATCCGTATAAGAAGGAGCTGAAGTAAAATATGATCGATTCTAAAGACAACTACGGGGTATTAGGAAAAAAGCTCGAAGTTGATTCGGATGTGAACGAGGATCGTAATCGAGAGGAGCAATTGGATGACTCCTTTGAGGCCTGGTATGGGAATATCAACTACCAGTTGAAGCAAAAGCTGGATCTAACGAGCGTTCCGCAGGACAGTGTATTGGATTCAGCCGTCGTCATGGGTGAGGATCCATCCCGGGATTAAGAGCTCAATATCCATAACATTTAGGCTTGTCGCTGAAGGAAGCCCCCGTCATGTAGACATCTTTAAGCCACACAACCTCCGTTCGGTATACCACTTGGCTTTATAGAAGGAGACGAACGATAAGAGATCCAAGGAATGAACAACTTGCTAAAAAAAATTATTCAATACTCCGTGAAGTTGCAACGAGGAGAAAAGCTACTAATCGAGGTCGATGAATTAGAAATAAAATAAAGAGACCATAGCTCGTTGCTATGGTCTCTGGTCTCTTTAATTATGAAGTGGTCAGTAAATATACTAACTACGACATTCGCCTCGCTCACTTCAACTGTTCGTCAACGACCTACCGCTGAATCGTTTGATCGCTTCCTCGGTCACCGGGGTGAAGAGGTTAATCAGGTTGCCGTCGGGATCGCGAAACAGCGCAGCACGGTTCCCCCACGGCATCGTGGTTGGTTCCTTTACCCACTCGTTGACAAACGGCTTCAAGCGCTCGTATTCGGCATCGACATCGTGGACGTGGAACTCGATGATGACAGAGTGATTGTCGGCCGCTACCGCGGAACCGGCGCCAAACAGTTGCACCGTCTGGGAATGGCCGATCGCCAGGGTGCACGACGGCACAACGAATTCGGCAAAGACGGGCGCGGGGCGTTCCGCCGACACACCCATAACTTTCTCGTAAAACTGGACGAGACGATCCACGTCGTCGGTAATGATGCGTAAAGAAGCAAAATTCATGAGATCCCCTCCTTCATATAATTCATGATACAATTCGGTATCATATCATTTTGGATCAAAATACTTCGCATTTATCTTCTACTCCTTTACGATTATTTACTCCGAGTATAAAAAAACGCTGCTGACAACAGTATGTCAGTAGCGTTTTAACATTTTTTGCTTCCTCCCGAATTCCATTTCGAAATGCGGCGATACACGATATGTCTTGATTCTTATTTTTCCAGGTCTCTCCATAAAATAACAGTGACTAGTGATACGGGGATGGCATTGGTTGTCATATTAACAGTATGAGGCTACTAAGGATTAAAATGAATGCCTATTGATTAAATTGCCGGGCAGGATACCTCCAATATTTGTATAATGAAGGTAGGTGCGAGATGACTTTACTTTGAGAGATAACGCCATCAACCAGATCAGGGAGAAGACCGGGAGGCAAGAAGCATGGAATCTATTCACAAACCGATTCACAGGTCTAAATGGAGAATTCGGCTGGGAACCGCCTATTATAGGGGGAGGAGGTACCTGGAATGGTGCTTCGGCTCCGCGCATTTTGCCAAGACCAAAAGACGGGATCTGTTGCCGTTCCGCGTTGCAGCTCATCGGACACCGATGCTCAGACAGCTGAAAGACGTGGATATGTGGCTTCAGCATAACAAAGTGACCAATCTGAAAATCGCCATCCAGCGTATCAATGGAATTACGGTCATGCCCGGTGAAACCTTTTCGTATTGGAGATTGATCGGCAAACCTACCCGGCGAAAAGGGTACGTCGAAGGCATGGTTTTATTTTACGGGGGATTCAAACCGGGCGTTGGCGGGGGATTGTGCCAGCTTTCCAATTTGCTGTACTGGATCACGCTGCATACACCGCTTGAAGTGACCGAAAGGCATCGCCACAGCTACGACGTTTTCCCGGACGCAAACCGGACCCAGCCGTTTGGAAGCGGGGCGACGTGCGCTTATAACTACTTGGATCTTCGAATCAAAAATAATACGGCCGAACCTTATCAGCTGGTGCTTGGCATGGAAGACGGGGATTTGACGGGCGAGTGGAGGACGACTCAAATGACGCTTCACACCTACGAAATCTATGAAAAAGAGCATCGGATCACCCAGAACCTTTGGGGTGGTTACGAGCGGCATAACAGCATTTACCGCAAAGTGTTCAATCGCGAAGGCGAGCTTGTGCAAGACGAATTCATCACGGAAAACCGGGCTCTGATGATGTATCAGCCTTTTCTCGAATCAGGAACGTAGATCGCCGCAGCCCATTTAAGCCCATTCCGAACGATACCGACTTTATATTTGACATGAAACGTTTTGTATCCGGCACGATCCCGAGTATAATACTATTATCAGGTTAAAAGGAGGCGAGTTGCATGAATACGGTACCGGAAATGATGGATCAGAACGCCGATCAAAAAGAAGAAGCTTGCTGCGGAGACCATACCGAGCGGAAAAGCCATCATTCGGATAAGGTGAAAAACAGCCTGGTCAGTCGCTTGAACCGCATCGAAGGCCAGGTTCGCGGAATCAAGGGACTGATCGAAAAGGATACGTACTGCGATGATGTTTTGAACCAAATTGCCTCCGTGCAGTCCGCTTTGAACGGCGTGGGAAAACTGCTGCTTGAGCATCACATGAAAAGCTGCGTCGTTCAACGGATTCAGGAAGGCGATCAGGATGTGCTCACGGAGCTCATGACGACAATGAACAAATTGATCAAATAAAACGGCAAGCCGCCTCGGGGCGGCTTTTTTCATGTTTGAAAAATAGGATAGAGGGGTATTGTAAAAATGTGTTGACTAAATATAGGGTGAGGGGGTATACTAAAGTCAAGGAAGGCAAGCAACGACATCGATCAAAATTTTCAAATGGATACAATAAACGTAAGGCTCATGAAGGAGTGATTGTTTTGGAAGCAGCGCTTAAAAAACAAAAACAGAAAACCTTGCAAATTACCGGGATGACATGCGCCGCGTGTGCGAACCGGATTGAAAAAGGGTTGAACAAACTGGAAGGCGTGGATTCGGCAAACGTGAATTTTGCGCTTGAACGGGCGACCGTAACCTACGATTCGGATAAAGTGGACGAAGAAGCGATCGATGCCACGATCAAAAAGCTTGGTTACGGGACCGTCAAGGAAGTGACGCGTTTCAAGCTTGAAGGCATGACATGCGCCGCATGTGCGAACCGGATCGAAAAAGGGTTGAACAAATTGCCCGGCGTATCGAACGCTGCCGTCAATTTCGCGCTGGAGACCGCTACGGTAGAATATTCACCCGCGGAAGTTTCGGTCTCCGACATGCAGTCAAAAGTGAAACAACTCGGCTACAAAGCGATCGTCCAAAGCGATAGCGAAGAACAGTCAGACAACCGGGACCAGGCGGTCCGGAAGCAAAAACGCAAGCTGATCGTTTCGGCGATCCTGTCGCTTCCGCTGCTGTGGGCGATGGTCGCTCACTTTTCGTTCACATCATGGATTTATTTGCCCGATCTGTTCATGAACCCGTGGTTCCAGCTGGTTCTGGCGACTCCGGTACAGTTTTATATCGGTTGGCCGTTTTATGTCGGGGCATATAAAGCGCTCCGCAACGGAAGTGCAAACATGGATGTGCTGGTATCGCTGGGGACTTCGGCCGCCTACTTCTACAGTTTGTACCTGACGATCGACTGGTATGCGAAAGGCGCAAACATGCATCACGGTCCGAACATGTATTACGAAACGAGCGCAATACTGATTACGTTGGTTATTATGGGCAAGTTGTTTGAAGCGCTGGCCAAAGGCCGCACGTCGGAAGCGATCAAATCGCTGATGGGACTTCAGGCGAAAACGGCGCGGGTGATCCGCGACGGGCAGGAGCTGACGGTTCCGGTTGAGGAAGTCATCGCAGGCGATATCGTCATGGTTCGTCCGGGCGAAAAAATTCCGGTGGACGGCAACGTGCTGGAAGGCGAATCGTCGGTGGACGAATCGATGCTGACAGGCGAAAGCTTGCCGGTCGAGAAAAGAGCCGGGGACGCTGTCATCGGCGCCACCCTGAACAAAAACGGCGTTCTGCGCGTTCAAGCTACGAAAGTCGGCAAGGAGACGGCTTTGGCGCAAATCATCAAAGTCGTTGAGGAGGCACAAGGCTCCAAAGCGCCGATCCAGCGGGTCGCCGACGTTATTTCCGGCATCTTCGTACCGATCGTGGTCGGCATCGCGATCGTGGCATTCCTGGTCTGGTATTTCTTCGTGACGCCGGGCAATTTCTCCGAAGCGTTGGAAAAAGCCATCGCCATTCTGGTAATCGCTTGCCCTTGCGCGCTTGGTTTGGCTACGCCGACATCGATCATGGCCGGTTCCGGACGCGCTGCCGAGCTCGGGATCCTGTTCAAGGGCGGAGAGCATTTGGAGCAAACACATAAAATCGATGCGATCATTTTGGATAAAACGGGCACCGTTACAAAAGGCAAACCGGAATTGACCGATGTCATCGCGGAAGGCGATGAACAAGAGTTCCTTAGACTGGTCGGCGCCGCCGAGAAAAATTCGGAGCACCCGCTCGCGGAAGCGATCGTCGCCGGCGTACAGGAACGCGGCATCCGGTTACCGGACACGCAAATGTTTGCGGCCGTTCCGGGCTACGGCATCGAAGCTGAAGTCGAAGGCAAGAAACTGCTGGTCGGCACGCGAAAATTGATGGATAAACACGGCGTTGACGCCGCCCACGCCTATGAATTGATGTCCCGCCTGGAGGAATCCGGCAAAACCGCCATGCTGGCTGCGATCGACAACAAGTATGCAGGAATGGTCGCGGTGGCGGATACCATTAAAGAAACTTCCAAAGAAGCGGTACAACGCCTGAAAGACATGGGCATCGAAGTCATCATGATCACGGGCGACAACGAACGTACCGCCAAAGCCATCGCGGCGGAAGTCGGCATCGATCATGTCCGCGCCGAGGTGCTTCCGGAAGGAAAAGCTGAAGAGGTCAAAAAGCTTCAAGCCCAAGGCAAAAAAGTGGCGATGGTCGGCGATGGCATCAACGACGCCCCGGCGCTTGCGACGGCCGATATCGGCATGGCGATCGGCACGGGCACCGACGTCGCGATGGAAGCGGCGGACGTGACGCTTATGCGCGGGGACCTGTCGAGCATCCCTGACGCGATCTATATGAGCCGCAAAACGATGGGCAACATCAAGCAAAATCTGTTTTGGGCGCTGGGATACAACACGCTGGGCATTCCCGTAGCGGCACTTGGGTTGCTGGCGCCTTGGATCGCCGGCGCGGCGATGGCGCTCAGCTCGGTATCCGTCGTATTGAACGCGCTGCGCCTGCAGCGGGTAAAAATCCGCCACTGATTGGTATGGATGATCTGAGGGAAGATGGCATTGAAAAACGCCGACCGGAGGGCCGGAGGGCAGATTTAACCAGCCGGTCGGCGGTATTGATTCGAGAGCGGTTCAGCTTTTAAAAACGATCCGAAAAAAGGGAGCGATTTAATATGAGCGAACATCAATCAATGAATCATGGAAGCAACCAGCATCACCAGCATGACCATCACCAGCATGACCATCACCAACATGACCATCAACAGCACGTCCATCAACAGCATGACACTCATCAGCATGACCTTCACGGTCATGACACCCATGGGAATCATGGCCATCATCATGGCGGGCACGGACATCATCAAAACATGCCTGGCCTTTATAAGGTACGTTTCGAGTTTCCACAGGGCATACCGAACGCCAATGAAGAAACGGAGATCATGATCGTAACGACCGATCGGGCCGGCAATCCGGTGAGCCGTTTCAAAGTTACCCACGAAAAACTGATCCATCTGATCATCGTCAACCATGACCTGTCGTTTTTTAACCATATTCATCCCGAATATGAGGGCAATGGGGTTTTTAAAGTCAAAACGGTCTTCCCGGATGGAGGCAAGTATAAATTGTTCGTCGATTTCGTTACGGAAGACGATGTCGCTTCGAATTTGAGCGAATGGGTAGAGGTAAGCGGCACGCTCGCAGGTCATCATAAGCTTGAACCCGAGAGCAAGTTGGTGAAAGAAGTCGACGGCAGGGAATTTGAGCTCTCGCTCAGCACGGACCGGGCGCAAAGCGATACAGTACTGACCTATACGGTAAGGGACGCCCATTCCAAAAAAGAAATCGTCGACTTGGAGCAGTACCTGGGTGCAGCCGGTCACGTCGTCGTATTGTCGGCCGATACGAAACATTATCTTCACGTCCATCCCGTCGATGAAAGCTCGAAAGGCCCGACGGCGGCATTTGCCACATCTTTCCCGGAAAAAGGAATCTATAAAATCTGGGGGCAATTTCAGCATCGGGGGGACGTACTGACCGTGCCATTCGTAGTTGAGGCCAAATAATCAAATCCAGTCGGAAAAGGGAGAAGGAGAACAGCCATATGATGGAGGCCATAGAAACGCCGGGGAAAACGAAAATTGCCGTATCGACGCCGATTCAAGTCGGGGGAAACGTGATTACCCCTAAGCAGCTTGCAACGATTGCATCCGCAGCCGGCCGGGATGCGCATATTGAAATTACGCCGTTTAGACAGATTTACGTCGAAGTGCCGGTTGATGAAAAAGAACGGGTGACGGAAGCATTGCAGCAGGCCGGGCTGGAGGTTTTTCCCGCCGGGGCCGTCGTGAAAGGTTTGATCGCCTGCCAGTTTTGCAAAGGAGCGGAAGATGCCGGTCTCGCGACGGCTCAAGCGATCCATCAAGCGATCGCCGGGATTGCAACGCCGGTTCCGATTAAGGTTGCTTATGCCGGATGCGCGCTTGGCACGAGCGAACCGCTGCTGAAAGACATCGGCATCGTCAAAATGAAGGACACGTTCAGCATATACGTCGGCGGGGAAGCCAAAGGGATCAAGGCTGCCGCTGCCGAGCTGCTGGCGGAAGGTTTGGAGGAGGGACAGATCATCCCGGCGGTCCTCAAGATGATCGACTTCTACAAGGCCAATGCAAAAGGAAAGGAGAAATTCGGCAAATTCATCCGCCGAATGACGCTGGAAAAGATCCGCGAGGCTGCCGGACTAGCGGTTTAACGAAACCTGCCGTTAAGGAGTGAATCGAAATGAAACCATCCGTTAAAATCTATACGATTTCCACATGCAGCGACTGCCATCAGGCTAAACGATATTTTAAGGAGCACCAAATCGACTTTATCGAATACAACTGCGAAGATAATCCGGAATACGCCGAGGAAGTCCTGAGACTGACCGGCATGCAGACGGTCCCGACGATCGTGATCGACGATCAGGTGTTTGTCGGATTCGCCGACAATTTTAAAGAAATCACGGCTTTGTTGGGATAACTGCCCTCGTGCCGTTCTAATAGATGCGGCGGCCCGCTTGGCTTCGGAAACGGAGGAGGCGGGTCGTCTTAGTTTTTAAGCCATTTTTTTTTGAAACAGTCTCTCATCGACCGTTCGTGTTAAAATAGAAAAGCAAAAGATTTATAACATACGAAAGTGGTGGAAGCATGGGATTTACACAGCAGGAGATTATCCGCATTCGCGAGCAGTCGTACCAGATGGAGCGGAAAGGCGAGTTGACGCCGGAAGCGCTAAAGTACATATACGACAAAAAGCTGTTTCATTTGTTTGTCGCCGATGATCTGGAGGGAAATATGACGCCGCTGCCGCAGGCGATCCGCATTTTCCAGGAGTGCGCGCGCATTGACGGCAGCTTTGGCTGGCTGGTGACGATCGGCTCGGGAGGCGGTTACTTCGTTCCGTTCATGACGGACGAAACCGCACGCAGCGTGTTCGCCCGGCCCGATGCCGTCATTGCAGGCAGCGGCGCCGTTACGGGGACCGCGCGCAGAGTGGATGGCGGCTATATTGTTAATGGTAGATGGAAGTATTGCAGCGGCTCCATGTTTGCCACCACCTTCACGGCCAACACGCTGTTGGAACGGCAGCGGTCGGATGCCGGCCAGGAACCGCAAATCGTAACCATCATTATGCGGCCGGATCAGGTGCGGATCGAAAAGGATTGGAATCCGTTCGGCCTGAAAGCGACCGGCAGCCACAGCATCGTCGTCACGGACGCTTTTGTTCCGGACGAAATGACGTTTTCGTTCACGGAGATGCGTTCCCATGAGGACGAGCTGCTGTACAAATATCCGTTCCTGCCGTTTGCGCAAACTTCGTTTGCGGGCGTTGCGATGGGGCTGGCCGATCATTTTCTGGAGGCGGCGGAAGCCTATTTGCAAGCGCGCGGAAATGAAAGCGTTCTTGCCGAGCTGGAGGAGCAGATCGAAGAGTTTGCCCATCAGAAGGATGCCTTTTACAGGGTATTGGACAAGTCATGGGAAGAGCTGGGGCAAAAAGGGAAGCTGACGCCCGAAATGGAGCAGCGGATTTCCATCGAATGCATTACGGTTGCGAAAGCCTCGCTAGGCTGCGGCCTGCGGCTGTTCCCGCTGTTGGGATTATCGGCCTGCATGGAAGATACCGAAATTAACCGGGTATGGCGCGATTTGCAGACTGCGTGCCAGCACGCCCTTCTCAGGGGCTGAAAAAATACTTTATCCTTTTCTATATCGATTGAACTAAAGTTTGCATCGAACTTCCTGTTAAAAGGGCCCGATGCGGCCCTATAACCTTCATCTCTTTAGTTCATTCTATATTTCTCCCCGCAAAGTGCCTGAATCGGCTTTGATGCCAAGGCCCCGCTTTGCGGGTTTTTTTATGCCGCTTTCGGGTCATTTGTTTGGCTTGGCTCCTTTTTGAAGTTCATGCCAGGCTTCCACGGAATCGGCGCTGGTGTAAATGTAAGGGGTGTCCGGCTGCTCGATCGGTGTGATGGAGGAAGCTTCGATCTGAATCACTTCTTTTCCTTCGTGCAAGATGACATGGAGTTTGCCCTGAACTTTGACCCACGTATCCACGGGTAGATTTTGCGGCCGCACCGGGTCGACCAAAATGCCGAAAGGCGTGGCATCGGCCGTGCAGCACTGGACTAGAAAACGGCTCACGGCAAACGGTTCCGTCCCGGCCCCTGCCTGGTCGCGGTACACAAAACCCGATACGGCGATTTGCTTCCCTTCGAATTCCTTTTTATACATTTCGATCGCGCCGAACGTTTCGGAAAAAATGGCGGGATACACCGGGATGACGGGCTGAGCGTACAAAATTTTGGCCAGATCCGTAAATTCTTTGGCGTAAGGATCATTTGTTTCGAACCGGACGGCTTTTTCGGGCTCGACGGCGGAATACGAAAAGGACATTCCTTTTTTGGCGGCTGCGGCGGTCCCGAGCGCCCGGTCCGGCAGCGTGAACCCGAGCAAGAGGGGGAATGCGAACAGCCCATACAGCGCGGTGCTTTTAAGGCGCGATGCGGGCAGCTTGTGGTCGCAATTGCAAAGCATGGCGCTTTTGCCCAAAACCGCTTGGAGGATCAAGCTTAAGGCCATCAGCCCGAGCGGAACCGGACAGAGTTTAATCCAGCGTGCAAGCGCCGGAGCGACGTAAAACGCCAGCGCATCCCGCTCATCCAAGCGCCAAATATAACAGGCAAACGCCAGCAGAACCGCCGCCCGAAACAGGTAATGCAGCCGAATGGTTTTCGAATCGTTCATCTTGCACCTCCCGGTCGTCGATCGTCCTCCGGATTGAACTAAAGCCACGCCGTAATTACAACGGAGCCGGCAAATACGACGGCGAAAATAAGGAAAAACAAATACAGCGCAAATTTGGTTTTGAAAAGCGCCATCAGCATCATGGCATTTTTGAAGTCCAGCATCGGGCCGAACACCATGAATGCCACAAGCGATCCGGCCGGGAACGCATGCAAAAAGGTGGAGGCCACGAAAGCGTCCGACGTGGAACAGAGGGAAAGCGCAAAGGCAAGTCCCATCATAAACAGATAAGAACCAAGCGGCTGGGCGCCGATGGCGGCAAGGCTGTCCCTGACCATAAAGGTTTGGATGGCCGCCGTCAGCAAACAGCCGATCAGAAGGTATTTGCCCATTTCGAAAAACTCTTCCGACGTATGCACGAAAATCGACGCCAATTTGCCGCCCCGGACCGTGTGGGAATGCGCCGTATCACCCATTTCGCGCTGTATCGACCAGCGCATGGGTGATTTTTTTACGGTGAAAAAGACGATCAGCCCGATCAGAAAAGCTGTCGCAAAGGCCAGTCCCATTCGGGCGTAAGCCAATTCAGGGTGGCTGCGGAACGCCATGAAGGTCGCTCCGTATACGACCGGGTTCAAAATCGGTCCCGACAGGATAAACACGATCGCGACATACGCGGGCATGCCCTTTTGAATCAGCCGCCGCACCAGCGGAATCATTCCGCATTCGCAAACCGGAAAGACGATGCCGAGCACGCAGGCGAACAAAATGCCCGGGATCGGCTTTTTCGGAATCCAGCGGGAAATGATGTGGTCGGGAACGAAAACTTGAAGCAGGGAAGATAACAACGCCCCGGCCAAAATAAACGGCAGTGCTTCCAGCAATATGCCGATGAAGCTCGTTTTGAACGCTTGCAAAGAATCGTTGTTCAGCAGAGCTTGGTACTCCGGCAGCCACATGACGGCCAGAATCAGGAGCAGGGCGACGGGAAGAAGCATGGGGATGATTTTTAGCGGAGAGAGTGCATTCATTGAAAAAACAGCTCCTTCCTGCCGTTTATTGGAATAATGCGTTCCATTTTTCTTTGAGCAGCGTTTTGTCCAGGTTCATGCCGATGCATACCAGATAGGGGGATCCGGGATATCGGGATTCTTCCCATGCGGTGCGGCCTCCCGCGTATTGAACGAGCCGGATTGGACCGTCCAAGTCCAGAGCGACATGGCCCTTGGCCCTCATCAAAGTGTCGCCCCAGCCTTGAAAAAACGATTCCAGCCGTTCTTTGGAAAGGGGACGGAAATGTTCCTTTGGAGGGAAGGTTAACGTGACGGTGCTGACGTTTGAAAACGAGCCGTTGCTTTGCGTCGATGCATGCTTCGCGTGGTCATGAACGGGTTGAACCGGATGATCAGTACGGATCGCCTTGGTTCCCGGATGCGATTCGGCGGAAATGGACGGCATCGGTTCCGGGGGCGCGATTCGCCGAAAAAGATCCGGGAAGTCGATTTTGCTGAACGTGGTAAACAGGATCGCGGCGGCTTCGTTATGCTTTCGCGCCATTTTTTCGATTTTGGACAGCGTGTCGGAAGATACGAGATCGCTTTTATTGACCGCGATGAGGTCGGCCGTTTCCAGCTGTTTGCGCAGTGTGCGCACGAGCTGTTTGTCCGCAGAAAACCGGCTCGCAAATTCCAGGGCGTTTTCGGCGTCCACGAGCGTTATGGTATGATGCAGCCTCAGTCGATCCTTGAATGCCGGCTCCAGCAAAGCCGATTGAATTTCGTCCGGATCGGCGACGCCGGTAAGCTCGATATAGATGGCGTCAGGCCGCTGCTTCAACAGAAGCAACAGGCTGTCGGGAAGCTCGCTTTTGCGGCTGCAGCATACGCATCCGTCCAGCAGCTTCTGCACCTGCACGCCAGAATGCTCCTCCAGAATATGACCGTCCACGTCGCGTTCCCCCAGCTCATTCATCAAAATCCCCGGGCGAAGCCCCCTTCGTTGGCTTTCTTCTATGAGGGACAGCAGCAGCGTCGTTTTGCCGCTTCCGAGAAAACCGCTTAACAGGATGACGGGTGTGTGCATGCGGTGTCCACCTTCCTTTGAATATATGATTATGACGGTTCCATGGCTTGGTATGCGAAAACATTTTACGATTTTATTTATACGTAACAATTACGATTTAATGACAGGTTGACCGAAGGACGGTTCCTTTTACAAAAAAAGCTCATGTGTTTAACGGACAAATAATACTTTGCTATTATGATGGAAAACAGGAGAAACATTATCGATAAGCGAGAGGAGCGGGCAAAATGAGATTGGCGTTGCTTGGGGACTTGCATTATCACGAGATCGACCGGTCGGTTCATGGGCTGGTGGAAGCCCGAAACGCATTCTACCAGCATGTGCTGGACGAGTTTTTAAATCAGGACGCGGATTTGTACATTTCGCTTGGAGACCTTACCAACTACGGACTTACGTCGGAACTGGAGGAGGTATATGCGATCCTGGCCCGTCAGGGCAAAACGTTTATCCATGTTCTAGGCAACCATGACCTTTACGGTCAATCGAGGGCGGACGTGCTGAAAATGACGGGGCAGAAGCGATACCACGCGCTGGATACGGGAGAAGCCATGCTGGTGTTCCTCGATACGGCAAAAGAGATGGATTATGAGGATTGGGGAGGATGGCTCGAATTCGAACAGCTGGAGTGGTTGGAAAACATGGTCGCCGCATCCGGGGAAAAACCGCTGCTCGTGTTCGGTCATCATCCCGTTTACCGGACTACCGCAGGCTCGGAGCGGGAAAAAGGCTCGATCCATCCAGGCATCGACATGTGGAGCATCCTGAACCGCAAAAAAGGAATCGGGATCTACTTCAACGGCCATACGCATATGGATTCGATCGTTCAACGGGATAATTGGTCCTTCGTCCAGGTGTCGGCCTGCCTCGATCAACCGGGCTTCCGGATTGCGGAGATCGGGAATGAAGCGATCCGGATATGGGCGGTGGACGTCGCCGAACCCGAAGTATTTGAACATGCGACGCTGCTGCACCAACATATGAAGCATTTTTCGCCTAATCCGAATGCCCGCGGAAAGGACGGAGATCGCGAATTGGCGGTTTCTTTGTTGAGCGGAACGAAGCTGTCATAAATTGCCGGCCGGGCAACTTGAAACCTATGAAAAGAGCGCTTTCAGAAAAAAACCATGACGTATCAGACATATAGGAGTATAATTCACTCCATGCCTTATGTTTTTACAGGGAGTGAAAAAAAGAATGCGACGGCATAACAAAACCATATTTCTTCTGGCGCTTCTCATTTTGGTCTGGGGGATCAATTGGCCATTGTCCAAATTCGCACTTCAATATACGCCGCCGGTGTTGTTTGCGGGGCTTCGCGCGCTGATCGGCGGACTGCTGCTGGTGATTGTAGCTCTGCCCAAGTACAAGCAGCTGCAATTTCGCCGAAACTGGCATGTATACTTATTATCCGCACTGCTCAGCATCGTGCTTTATTACGGCGTTCAAACGATCGGGCTGCAGTACACGCCGTCGGGGCTGTTTTCGGCCATCGTGTTTTTGCAGCCGGTGTTGCTCGGCCTTTTTTCTTGGTGGTGGCTTGGAGAACGGATGACGCACCAAAAAATGATCGGGTTGATCATCGGCTTCGTCGGCGTAGCCACGATGAGCATCGGCGGGATGAGCGGAAACATTGCCCCGGTTGGCATCTTGCTTGCGCTCGTTACGGCGCTCACCTGGGCGCTGGGCACGGTCTACGTCAAAAAAATCGGACACCGCGTCGATTCGCTGTGGCTGACGGCGATGCAGGTCACGATCGGCGGCATTCTCCTGCTTGCAGGGGGAACGGAGATGGAAAGCTGGTCGGATATCACATGGAATATTCCGTTTATCGCGGATACGGTATTCATCGCCGTTTTCGTTATCGCCCTCGGTTGGTTCGTTTACTTCAAACTTATTCATGAGGGCGAGGCGAGCAAGGTCGGCTCCTATACCTTTCTTATTCCGTTGGTATCCATTGCCGCAAGCGTATTGTTCCTGAATGAGCATGTGTCGCTGAACTTGGTTTTTGGGCTGCTTCTGATCTTGGCCAGCATCCTGCTCGTGAACGTCCGGTTTAGGAAAGCCGAAAAAACGACGGCCGCATAAACGTTTCAACAACTTGGGCCGTGTTAACCGCTTCGAAACTTATACTTTCGCAAATTGTCAAAAAGCAGAGCCGGGGCTCTGCTTTTTTGTAACAAAGGGCATTTGGCGAAAATGTATCTTCCTAATGCTGCAGCTTTCCGTAATCCTTGATCCGGACATGGACACGGACTGAAATATCCGCATCCGCGTACGCTTTCCTCCAATCCAGTCGATGCCATTCGCCTACGGGAATCGAATTGCGCACATATTGCCCGATCCCCAATGGATCGGTTTCTTTTTCCTGCAGCATGCGGATCAAGGAACGGCATTTCGTCTCGATGGCTTTCCGAATTTCTTCTTCCAGCTTGTGCTGCTCCGCTTGCTTTTTCATATCCAGGTCCCCGATATACTCCAGCAGCGAACCTTCGACCTTAATGTCCATGTTTACTTTCAATCTTTTTCCCTGTAACAGGTTGGATGCAGAGACGACATGTATCTTGCGGCGGCTTCTTAGAAATTGCAGGGAAGCTTGTTCGCTGTCATCGTGATCTTCTTTTAAATTCAAATATAAATCGCCGGCACGAATGTTATGGTGAAGAAGTCCAAAAAACATCCGGTCGCTCGGCTCCACCTTCCCGACGTATTTGTCGTCTTTAAAAAGGGCGACGCCGTCGATGATCAAGCTTTCCTTTTGTTCCTTGATGACGGTGGTCACCGGATCGATTCCATCGTCATAATAATCCCTTGAAAAAGTGTATAGGCTGGAATCGGGGATATCGCCAGCCTTGGTTTCCGTCTGGATGAGCGTATCGATGTATTCGCCCGCCGTCGGTCCTTGCGGGTAGTCATTGCGAAGCAAAATGTGGTAAGGATCCTCTTCCGCGATAATGACGTGCATCCTGGAACCGATCATGGGGTCCCTGCGCAAGGAATCGAGGTGCTTCCAAATCCCTTCCCTGGCCAATTTTTCCCCGAATAACACCTGCCTAAGCTGTCCGGTGACCAACTTCCGGTTGTTTTGTCGGTCAAAATGCGATTTTGCATCTTTGTCGGACTTGGCTTTGACGGAATATACGATGGCATCCTGGTGGTTTGATTTCGGAATGCTGATCGTGACCCGCATTAAATTTCCTTGCTCACCGGATTCCTTGTCATAGGCAATCGTTCGGATGAAGCCGGATTTCTCCAAAATATGCTCGTCCGTGCAACCGGTCAGCACAACGAGAAGGACAAGGCAAACGAGCTTAACTTTCATTGTTCGGCACCTTTCCTTTCAGTTTGAGATATTGCAGCACAAGGATCAGCACGACCGGTATGATGAAAGCAATGAAAGCTTCAGTGTACAGCACTTTCCTTAACAGCACTTCCGATTGCCTCAGATGTTTAGGGATGTAACCGATAAAAAATAACATGGTCACGACCACGAACTCGAGCCGGTTCGGCTTGATTTTCGGGCAAGTTTGTTTAATCGCGGACAGGGCGGCGTAACAGAACATGACCGTAACGATTAAATTGGCGAACACGAACATCGAGAACACGAGGTTTTCGATCCGGTTGATGAACGGCATCTCGATGAAATCCAGCAAATCGATGACGGGGTATAAAAGCGACTCGATTTGATGGAAGCTGAAAAAGCCGAATGCAGTCAGTATAACGACCAACTGAGCAATGGTGATCACCCAGTGCCCGAGGAACACGCCGAGAAACAATTTGCTCTTTTTATTGACATGAGGAAATAGAAACATGCTGAGCTCGTAACCCATATAGGTGGTGTACACTTCCAACCAGTTGCGAAACGAATGGCCTTGGGACGCAGCCTGAAACAGGTGGGGCGTAAACCGGACAAGCTGCCAATCAGGGAACTGATACACGGTGAGGCCAACCGTCCAAAGCGTCATAAAGAAAAAAACCGTCGCTGCTTTGCCAATGCCGTAAATATCCTTGATCAAGAGGGCGAAGACCATCACACAAAAGAGCAGGAAAATAAACATCGGATTGGTCGTCTGGAACGACAGCATCTGGAATATAAGAAAAAAGTTTTTTCCCAAGAAGGAAGCCGTGAAAATCCAGAAGATGGCCAGCGCCCAATAGACCGGATACATGACCGCCTTGGGCAGCGCGAGCTCCATGATTTGAAAGACCGATGCCCCCCTTCCCATCCGGTATACGATCCAATACAAAAATATATTAAATGAAGCGATGACGGCTAACGCCAAATAGCCGATCCATCCGTTCGTGCCGATATTTTCGGCGATCAAGCGGGGGAGGCTGAACAGCGTGATGTTCATTTCCGTCATGTAAATGAGCAGGGTGATATGGAAAACGTTTAATTTTTCTTTCACTTTGTTCACCCTTATTTCCGCATTTTATTGGTTGATTTGTTTTTGGAATCCGAAATGGAAGGGCGCTTCCTAAGACCCCAAAAAGGTCCGCGAACGAACGTGTCCAGGAAGTCGGAAAAGTTCATCGGAGCGAGCGGCGTTAAATAGGACGTTCCCAGGTTGGTCACTCCCGACAGGTGGATTACCACAAGACCGATACACATCATCAGCCCCAAATTTCCCAATATGCCGGCCATGATGATCAGTCCGAACCGGATCAGGCGGATGGACGCGCTCATAATATAGCTTGGAATGACGAACGATGCGATGGCGGACGTGGCGACCGAGATAATGAGAATGTTGCTTGTGAACCCGGCCTGAACCGCGGCCTGTCCGATCACGATACCGCCTACGATACCGATCGTTTGGCCGATTTTCGTCGGGAGCCTTGCTCCGGCTTCACGGAGCAGCTCGATCGTCGTCTCCATAAGCAGCGCTTCGATAAGGGGCGGGAAAGGAACCTTTGCCCGCGACTCCGTCAAGTTCAGAAGCATCGTATGCGGGATCATTTCATAGTGATAGGTGGTTACGGAAACGTAAAACGCGGTAAAGCTGATCGTAATGAGAAAACCGATGAATCGCAAGACCCTCAAGGCAGTCCCAAGCAGCCAGCGTTGATAATAATCGTCCGGAGAAGAGAAAAAATCAAAAAAATTGGTAGGAGAAACAAACGCGGACGGGCTTCCGTCCACAAAACCGGCGATTCGGCCGCCGATCAGCTTGGACGCGATGGCGTCCGGGCGCTCCGTCGTCATGAACTGCGGGA
This sequence comes from Paenibacillus sp. USDA918EY, assembly GCF_009870825.1. Taxonomy (GTDB): domain Bacteria; phylum Bacillota; class Bacilli; order Paenibacillales; family Paenibacillaceae; genus Paenibacillus_AQ; species Paenibacillus_AQ albilobatus. The sequence goes on from NZ_WTWY01000001.1 coordinate 904,535, forward strand.
AAACGGAGTTCGGGTTTTCGTCGATCAGCTGAACCAGCATGTTCGAATCCATAATGGCGTCGAATTCGATCGATTGAATCCGTTTCTTCAAGTCTTCCACCATGTTTTGATCCGCAATCCGGTCGAGATATACCAATACAACGTCGGTTTTAGCGATTTCCCCGACCTCAAACTTGACGGTTTTTAAATGCGTGCTTTTAATTTTTTTTCGAAGTACGCCCAGATTCTCCGACAAATTTTCCACGAAGCCGTCGTGGGGACCGGAGATGACCGTTTCCGTTTCGGATTGAGAGATGCTTCTGCCTACAGGCTCGGAAATATCGACGAGATAGGTCAGGTCCCGAAAAAATATGGCGGCTTGCCCGTCCAAGATCCCTTTGACGCATTCTTTGGCGTCGCCCGTCAGCTTATATTGGGACCGTTTAAAGATTTGTGTTGCTTCATCCTCGGTTGCATCGGAAAGGGGATCAACGATATCCCGCTTTAGCGGCTCCGGGCCCACGAGGAAAGGGAGATAAACGATATGTACATGGCAATTGGGATACGTGCGCTGTTGAAAGTCGATGCAGTCCTTAAACTGATCCAATATATGATTCAAGGTAGGTTTTTCGTTTTTTTCGGGTTTGACGGTCACTTGTTCCGTGCTATTCCCCTGCGTGAACAAAAATTTCTTTAAATTTTGAAAAACGCCCATGATCAACACCTCGTGGGTATTTTCCCCATGGAAGGGGTAAATATGCATTCGCACTTTTCCTGTAATTTTCCGCAGTAGATTTATATTGTAAGGAACGTACGTTCTTGTTAGAATGATATAAAACCTAGAACCGCAGCACGAAAAATATTGAATCCCATAGGAGGAAAACAGGAATGAATTCGCTAGCGTTTTTGGTGATTGACGTACAGAAGGGCATGTTTCCTGAGAAGGACCCGGTTTATAACGGAGATGCATTGTTGTTGAAGCTTCAAGGTTTGCTGGACAAAGCGCGAAGCTGCGGCGTACCCGTCATCTACGTTCAGCATAACGAAGGGCCGGGCGAACAGCTCGAAACGGGGGCTTCGGATTGGGAGATCCATCCTTCCGTCGCGCCCCAGGAGGGAGAAGCCGTCATCCAGAAGTTCACGCCGGATTCATTCCATGAAACAAATCTGCAGCAGGTCCTGACGGAAAAAGGAATTCGCAGCTTGGTTATCGCGGGGCTTCAAACCGACTTTTGCGTTCATGCGACAAGCACGAGGGCAGCCGAGCTGGGATATGAGGTCACCGTCGCGGAGGACGTCCACAGCACATGGGGACAAGGAGGGCAAACAGCGCAAGAAATCATTGAACGGCATAATCGGCAATTTCGCGGGTTCGCCGCCGTGAAGAAGGCCTCGGAGATCGAATTTTGCTAAAACAGGTCAAGTCGCGCCCGGAAAACGAAACGATTCTTTAATATCACAATCTTGCTTTTCTATTCCGATATTCCTTCGTCCGGACGAAAAAGAGGGTATACTTTGGGTGAAGGGGTGACGAATATGAACACGGCAAAAGAAGAGGCGCTAACGGAGGAAAAGTGGGAGGCGATCGTCGGGAACGACGCATCATATGACTTCGTGTTTTTTTACGCTGTCAAATCGACGGGGATTTTTTGCAGACCTTCCTGCAAGTCAAAAGTCCCCAACCGGGCCAACGTCCGGATCTTCCGCACCGCGGAAGAAGCCATCCGGGAGGAATTCCGACCGTGCAAGCGGTGCAAGCCGACGGGCGAACGTTTGCCGGACCGCGAGTGGGTCGACGCGATCGCCCGATACATGGAGCGGCATTACGACTGCGCGATGACGCTGAATATGCTGGCAGAGATGTTCCATGGGAGCCCGTACCACTTGCACCGAACGTTCAAAAAGATCATGAATGCAACGCCGGTGGCCTATTTGCAAGGCATCCGACTGGATAAGGCGCGCGAGCTGCTCGCTCAAACCAATATCTCCATAGCCGAGATCGGGAGCCGGGTCGGACTTCCGAATCCGTCCTATTTTATCTCGCTCTTCAAACGAAAATTCGGCATAACCCCTTACGAGTATCGAAAACGGATTATGGGAACGGGGATATGGACCCAAGGAGGCGCATTCGATGAAAAGTGACGTTGTAGGGCCTGTTTATTGGTCGGTGTTGGAACATGGAGGCTGGAAGCTGCACCTCGCAGCGACATCCAGCGGACTTTGCTACGTTGGTTCGGCGAACAAACCGTTTGAGGAAATGGAAGAATGGTTGGGAAAACAGATGCGACCGGCGAAGCTGATCAGGAACGATGAGGCGCTGTCGCCATATATCGGCGAATTGATGGATTATATCGACGGCAAGCTGATACGCTTCACGATTCCCTGCGACTTGGTCGGCACCCCGTTCCAGCGCTCGGTGTGGGAGGCGCTGCGCTCCATTCCCTATGGGGAGACGCGCTCCTATTCGGACATCGCGGAATCGATCGGCAAGCCGGCCGCGGTTCGGGCCGTGGGTTCGGCGATTGGCGCCAATCCGGTGCTCATGTCGGTCCCATGCCATCGCGTCATCGGCAAAAACGGAGCCTTAACCGGCTTCCGCGGCGGACTGGAGATGAAGTCGCGGCTGTTGTCCATCGAGAAAGAGGTCTCGGCTTCCCGGTTGCATGAGGCTGCCTGTCATGAATAAAGAAATGTCGGAACGGGTTGCTGCCTTGGAATGGGACGGCATTCACCATGCGTTGGACCGGCAAGGATTCGCCACGTTTCAACCGATTCTTACGCCGCAGGAATGCCGAGATTTTATCGAATCCTACCAAGCAGAGGAGCTTTACAGAAAAACGATCGACATGAAAAGATACCGGTTTGGGGTCGGAGAGTACAAGTATTTTCAATTCCCGTTGCCCGCTCGGCTGCAGCAGCTTCGTGAAGCGTTCTACGTCCCGCTGGCTGCTGCGGCTAACCGCTGGCTCGAGCAGCTGGGCAAGGAGCCCAAGTATCCCGGCACGCTTTCGGATTTTCTGGAAGAGTGTCATGCAGCCGGCCAACGCCGTCCCACGCCGCTTATTCTGAAATATGAAGCCGGCGGGTACAATTGCCTTCACCAGGATTTGTACGGGGAAGTATTTTTTCCGTTCCAGGTCCTCCTTGTCTTAAACGAGGGGGATGAAGATTATTCCGGCGGCGAATTTTTGCTCGTTGAACAGCGGCCGCGCGCGCAAAGCAGGGGGCATGTCATCAGGCTCAAGCGTGGAACGGGCGTCATTTTTCCGACAAGCTTTCGTCCCGTTGAAGGAACGAGGGGTTACTACCGGGCTTCGCTGCGCCATGGCGTTGGAACCGTATCGGAAGGCACGAGGTTCAGCTTGGGGATTATTTTTCACGACGCGACTTAGACGAAAACGTTGATGCCATACGGAATCATAAAAAGAGGGGAGAAGCCATGGCCTATACTCTGGAACATAAAACGCCGAAGTCGGTGCTGAACAAAGGAACGGGGTTTTTATCCGGATACAGTCACTCGCTAAACCCCTATGTAGGATGTTCTTTTGGCTGCTCCTATTGCTATGTCCGGCGCATGCCTGTGGCAACCTTTCGCGACCAGGCATGGGGGACGTGGGTGGACGCCAAGGACGGAGCGGCGGACGTATTCCGCAAAGAGCTTAAGAGAGCCCGAAACAACGGTCCCGTTACGATTTTTATGTCCTCGAGCACGGACCCGTACCAACCGGCGGAAGCGAAGGCAGGCATTACGCGCTCCTTGCTGGAGGCCATGGCAAACGATCCCCCTGACTTTTTGCTCGTACAGACCCGAAGTCCCCTTGTTAAGCGGGATATCGATCTGCTGGTACGGCTGGGGAATCGCGTAAGGGTCAGCATGACCGTGGAAACGGACAGGGAGGATGTTCGGCGGCAATTTACGCCGGGCACCCCGGCCATTGAAGCCCGGCTTCGGACACTGAAGCTCCTCAAAGAAGCGGGCGTTCCAACGCAGGCAACGATTGCGCCCGTGCTTCCGTGCACGGACGGTTTCCCCCGCAAATTGCGGCCGCTTGTCGAACGGATCTGCATCGACGATTATTTTATGGGTGATGGAAGCGGAGGACGGCGTACCCGCAGTTTGGGCATCGAACGGCTGTACGGGGAAATGGGACTGAAGGAGTGGTACGGTCCGGAAGCTTACCGGTACGTGTATGACCGGTTCCTTGAAACATTTCCCCCGGAACAGGTGTTCATCAGCCAACAGGGGTTTGAGCCCTAACGACGGTCCAGCGAATGGATGGAAAAGGAAGGCGGGCGCCGCATGTTAAGCGAAAGCACGACGTTTTTTCAATATGGAGAGATCGAAATAACGGCGCTCCGGGGAGCGGATCCCGTTCTTGGCGCAGCCATGGACAGGATCGGATTCCTCAAACGTCCCACGACGCCGGACTTGTTTAAGGCATTGGCCCAAGCAGTCGTCGGCCAGCTCATTTCCGTCAAGGCGGCTCAATCCGTCTGGGAACGGATGGTTGCCCGGTTCGGCCGAATCGATCCTCCCTCGATTACGGCGCAGTCCCCGGAGGAACTTCGGGCATGCGGTTTGACCATGAAAAAAGCGGCATGCATTTATCGGACCGCTTGCCGCATGGAAAGCGGCGAGCTTGACCTCGACGAGCTGGCCCTTCTTCCCGACACCGAGGTTGTCCGGAGACTGACGTCCCTTGACGGTATCGGGGTTTGGACGGCTGAAATGCTGCTGCTGCACGCCTTGGAGCGACCCGACGTGGTCAGTTGGGGAGATGTCGCGATCCGGCGCGGAATGATGAAGTTATACGGATTGGACGGTTTGACGAAGAAGGAGTTCGACCGTTACCGGGAGCTTTATTCACCGTACGGTTCCGTCGCATCAATCTATCTTTGGGAAATATCTTACGAATAGGAAGGAGATGAATGATGGAAACGGCGGCAATACGCGAAAAACTGTTGGAACTGGCCGAGCCGGAATATCAGAGGTTTGCGTCATCGCTAATTCCGGGCGTGTCCAACCTGTTGGGCGTCCGGATCCCTGAGCTTCGTAAATTGGCCAAGCGTATGGCCGAGGAAGACAGGCGCGCTTATTTGCGGCATGCTTCAGCCGAGTATTTTGAGGAAGTGATGCTGCAGGGGATTCTGATTGCAAACGAGAAAGCCGATCCAGCCGAAAAGCTGGAGCTTATCGCTTCGTTTGTCCCCAAAATCGACAATTGGTCGGTATGCGATACGTTTTGCGCCGGCCTGAAGTTCGCCAAGTCCAACCAAACGCTGGTGTGGGATTTCCTTCAACCCTATTTGCAATCCCAACACGAGTATGAGATCCGGTTCGGCGTGGTCATGCTGTTGAACTATTATATCGATGAGGCGTACATTGACCGCGTGCTTCGAATTTTGGATCGGATCCGGCATGAGGCTTATTATGTCCGTATGGCGGTAGCCTGGGCGTTGTCCATGTGTTATGTCCATCTGCCGGAACCAACCATGGTGTATCTGCAAAACAGTACCGTTGACGATTTTACCTATAACAAAGCGCTGCAAAAAATAATCGAATCGACCCGTGTGAACTCCGAAACGAAGCAGCTGATCCGATCGATGAAGCGAAAATGACTCTTCCGAAACATCGGACGAACGATGCCTGGTATGCGGAAACGTATATTAGCGGCTCCATCATTAAAATTAATAAGCGAATCAAAGTGTCTGATAAAGAGCACATTTAAAAGGGTGGATCTTCGATATTCGAAGCTCAGCCTTTTTTAATGTTCTTTTAAGATAATTATTGTATAATATCCGCCTAGATAGATGGGAGAGGATATACGTGCATCAATTGTTTAAGCCATCAAAGCGTTTGGGGGCAACCCTGCTTACCCTTTTCTTTGGCGGTTTTGTGTTGAATTTCATCATGCAGGCGGCGTCGCTCGGTATGGATTTGGGGAGCGTTTTCGCCTGGATTTCGAATTACTATTGGCTTTATATTTCCGGGAGCTTGTTTTTCTTTTTTGTGCTGCTCGTGTTTGCCGCCATCGTTCCGAATGTGTATTCCGGCGCGCTGCTTGCGTTTCTGGTATGCTGCGTTCTTGCGGTGGCCAACTATAAAAAGTTGGGCACAACGGGCGAACCGCTGTTTCCATGGGATTTGATGCAAGTCAAAAACGCCAAGGAAATGACGAAGATTACCCATGGGATGATCTCGCCGACGGCCATTGTCATCACCATCGTTGTCGTGGCCGCCCTCGTGTATCTCGTGTTCAAACTTCCTAAGCTCAAGGTTCAACTGCCGCTGCGGCTTGCCATGATCGTCGTGTCCGTGCTGATGATTGCGGGTTTTATCCAAATGGTCGGAAGTCAAACCGCGCTCGCAACATCGATGAACTATCAAAACATTCCATGGAATCAGAAGGTCAATTATTCGCAGAACGGTTTCGTGTATGCATTTGCCGGCAACTTGAACCAGAAACTGATGGAAAAACCTGAAGGTTACAGCAAAGAAGCGATTGAAGCCATTGCGCAAAAATATCGGGATATGCCGGACCAAGCCGATGGAAAAACGCCGGCGGAACAGCCGAACGTCATGTATATGATGGACGAAGCCTTTTTTGACCCTACCCGGCTGCCGACCTATACATTCAGCGAAGATCCGTTGAAGTTTATCCATCAGCAGGAGCATGCGACGCCGTCCGGATTTATGTTATCTCCTGAGTTTGGCGGAAATACAGCCAACATCGAATTCGAAGCGTTGACCGGGTTGTCGATGTATTTTCTTAAGGACGGTTCCATCCCTTATCAACAGCGGATCGTCAAAATGTCAACGCTGCCGTCGATTGTCAGCATATTGAAGGACAAAGGCTATCAAACCAAAGCCCTTCATCCGTTTGACGATTCGTTTTATAACCGGAACCGGGTATATCCGATTCTTGGCTTCGATCAATTTACAAGCGAAAAGGATATGGAAAACGCGGAACGTTTTACGCCTAACGGTTACATTTCGGACATGGCTGCGGTAAAAGAAGCGGTACGCGAGCTGCAGACATCGGATAAACCGACGTTCCTGCATTTGGTTACCATGCAAAACCACTTCCCGTTCACCAAAGGGTTGAACGGCCCCAATACCATCACTGTCGGGGGCGTGAAACCGGAATATAAGGACGAAATGGAAACGTACGTGCATGATACGAAATTGACGGACGAAGCCCTTGCTTATTTAAGCGGGGAACTAAAAAAAATCAAGCGCCCGACGATCGTCGTATTTTGGGGAGACCATCTGCCGGCCTTGTCCGCAGGAATTTATACGCAGGCGGGCTGGGATACGAACCCGAGATTAAAGCACGAAACGAAACTCATTTATATGGCGAATTTCGATATCGGCAAGCAGCCGGTTGGCACGATCAGTCCTGCTTTTATCGGACCGACGTTATTCCAATTGAGCGGGCAGCAGCTTCCTCCGTATTACAGACTGCTGGAGAAAGTCAGATCCGAAATTCCGGGGTTGAACAAGCATGTTCTGTTGGGAGCTTCGGGCGTCGTTTCGCAATTAACGCCTGAGCAGCAGTCGCTGCTGAACGATTACCGATTGGTTGAATACGATTTGCTCGAAGGGGAGCAATACGCCAAAGATCTTCTTTTTTAACTTTGAAATGATAGAAAAACATGAGGCCGTCCCAAAGATCTTAGATCTTGAGGGCGGCCTCGTTTTGCTGTTGAGAGACGCTACGGACACGAATCGAATCATTCCTCCCATCGCTCTTGCGCTCCAATTTCCTGCCGTCAACTTAAACCGCATTTACGGCAAATCATCAGTATCAATTCCAGGATTGCCGGGTAAACCTTGGGTTCCATTGCGAAAACTGCCTAAGCCGGTATCATGAGCCATCGTCGCCATGAACTCCGTTGAAAGCAGCTATTGAAAATTGTTCGTCATCACGCAATAATAAAGATTCATGCATCGTTCCGTCCGAATGATGCTAAAAATCTATGCAGAGAAAAGGAAGTGATTCCAAATGCCAACGATTCATGTTGAAGGAAAAAAAGCCATTGAAGCGGCCGACGGGCAAAAACTGGTACTAGCTTTAGAGGATAACGGCGTGGACATTCTGCATCGCTGCGGCGGCAATGCGAGATGCACAACCTGCCGCGTGGAAGTGATCGAAGGGGATGCCGGCGCCATAGGTGAAGCCGAAGCAGCCATCCTTGCGGCCAAAGGCATTGCCGAGCCGAATATCCGGCTGTCATGCCAAATCCGCGTACATAGCGATCTGACCGTTAAACCGGTAATGACCGTGTCGGGTTCCGGAATGGATGCCGGAAAACGTCCGGAGGAATGAGGTTCGGTCTCCTATGAAAATGCCATACGGCTGCTTGTCTATTTTATAGACGGGCAGCCGTTTTTTTTATCTGGAATAGACCGTTGAATCATCGGTTCGTACAAGTATAGCCGGTCGCAAGGAAATATTTCATAGAAAAAATCGTTGACAATGAAGGTCTGCTGTCAGCTATAATATGTAGACCGTTCGTTATAATTTAGCGGAAAGGAGGGCCTCGCCACCATGGCAGGAAAAACGAACTCACGTGAATCTATCGTCGGAACGGCTTCCCGGCTGTTTTCGACGCAAGGATATCATGGAACGGGATTAAATCAAATCATAAAAGAAAGCCATTGTCCCAAAGGCTCGCTCTACTACTATTTTCCGGAGGGGAAAGAGGAGCTCGCGCGAGAGTGTATCGAGCAGATCAAACGGAAGGTTTCCGGCAAATGGGAAGAAGCATTCGACCGATATGCAAGTCCGGCAAAAGCGATACAGCACCACATCGAAATGATGGCCGAGGATGCGGAGCACTCGAACTTTGAGGGATTTACTCCGCTCAGCTTTTGGAATGCGGTTGAAACGTCTTCCGTCAGCTTATCGCTGCGGGAGGCGTGTCAGGCTGCGATTGACGAGTGGCGGATGCTCGTAACCCGGCGGCTGCAATCGGCAGGGCTCGATCCCCTTCGTGCGGAGGAGACGGCTACGGTCGTGTTATCCATGCTGGAAGGCTCGCTCATCATTGCCATGACGAATCGGGACACCGGCCCGATTCGTATCGCGTCCAAGTACATGGGGATATTGGTGGAACGTGTGCTGCAAGACGGTGCGACAAATAAGATAGAGATCATAGAGAAGGATAATAACAAATAGAGATAAAAACAGACATATGGAGGTTAGGTATTGTGGAAGCAGCCATGCAGAATACACATACGACAGCAAGCTCGAATAAACGATTTAAAATCATCCCTATTATGGCGGCGCTTCTCATTAGCGGATTTATCGGGATGTTCAGCGAAACGGCGCTGAATGTCGCCTTAAACGATCTGATGCAGGTGCTGCACATCGCTCCGTCCACGGCTCAATGGCTGACGACCGGATATCTGCTGACGCTGGGCATTTTGGTGCCGGTATCGGGCCTGCTGCTGCAATGGTTTTCGACTCGACAGCTTTTTATCACCGCGCTTATTTTTTCGATTGCCGGTTGTTTGATTGCGGCGCTGGCGCCGAATTTTGAACTGCTGCTGCTCGCCCGCGTCGTTCAAGCGATTGGGACGGGCATCATGCTGCCGCTGATGTTCAACACGATTTTGGTTATTTTCCCCGCTGAAAAACGGGGCGCCGCCATGGGCATCATCGGCCTGGTCATTATGTTCGCGCCTGCGGTGGGACCGACGATCGCGGGACTGTTAATCGAGAACCTCAGCTGGCACTGGATTTTCTGGTTGTCGCTGCCGTTTCTTGTATTGGCGTTAGTTTGCGGCATCCTGTTCATGCAAAACGTCTCGACCATCACCAAACCGAAAATCGATCTGTTGTCGATTATTTTATCGACGATCGGCTTCGGCGGCATCGTGTTCGGCTTCAGCAGCGCCGGCGAAGGCGGAGGCTGGACGAGCCCGAAAGTTATCGCGTCCCTGATCATCGGCGCAGCGGCATTGATCTTGTTCGGCTGGCGTCAAATGCGAATGAAGAAGCCGATGATCAACCTGCGGGCCTTCAAATATCCGATGTTTACGGTCGGCGTCATTATGGTCTTTATCTGCATGATGATCATTTTATCGTCCATGCTGGTGCTGCCGCTGTTCCTGCAAGGAGGGTTCGGCAAGTCGGCGTTTTACGCGGGGCTGATCATGCTGCCCGGAGGAATCGTTAACGGTCTCATGTCGCCAGTCATGGGCCGCCTGTTTGACAAATACGGTCCGAAATGGCTTGTCTTCCCCGGATTCCTTGTGGCTGCCGCAGCGCTTTGGTTTTTCTCGGGCGTGACGGCCGCATCCGCCGCGTTCCTCATCATCGTGCTGCATTCTTGTTTGATGATCGGCATTTCGATGGTGATGATGCCTGCGCAGACCAACGGGCTGAATCAGCTGCCGCGGCAATTTTATCCGGACGGAACCGCGATTATGAACACCCTTCAGCAGGTGGCGGGCGCGATCGGGACCGCCGTAGCCGTAAGCATGATGACCGCAGGTCAGGAGCGTTACGCGGAATCCCATCCGGGCGGCAACGTGGTCGACTCTTTGACGGCTGGCGTATCGCATGCCTTTATGTTCGGCATGATCATTGCTCTGGTCGGTTTCGTGATCGGCTTGTTTATGAAACGGGTTCCGATAAAACACGAGTAATTCAGATCCGGCCTAAAAATAAAAGTGATTGGATGAAACGTAAAAAAACCATAGCCATGGGGAGCCCCCTGCATTAGCCTTGACTGGGTGGAAATGGTATTCCGGATCGTGATATAGTAAATCTAGCAATCTAGTAAAACAAACTATATTTCAGATCATAGGAGAACCGAAGATGAAGGTTATTGCGAAAATTTTGTTAAGCTCCGCACTGCTTGCCGGTTCGCTTGCCGCCATTCCTGCGGATGCGGCGAAGGCGGCAGGTAAAGTAAGCATCACGCTGGACGGCTACCCGTTATCTTTTCCGGTGGAGCCGACCGTCCTGAAAGGGGCGACGATGGTGCCTTTCCGGGCGATTTCCGAGGCGCTGGGCATTCAGGTCGTTTGGAACCAGAAGGAACAAAAAATTACCGCAATGAAGCAAAACGGGGACGGCTCCTCCAAACAGGTCGTGCTGACGATCGGGAGCAAAAATGCCGTTGTCGACGGGAAGAACGTGTCTCTCGCAATCGCCCCGCAATCGATCCGCAATAGCACTATGATACCGCTCAGCTTTTTTAGCCAACAGTTCGGCGCCGGGGTGGCCTGGGATCAGCCGACGCAAACCGTGTCGATCACGTCGCCGCAGAAGGACATGTACACGCTGGGATTTTACGCGCTGTCTTCCTTCGATGAACGGGCATTTGTGCCGTCGTTCGATTCGGTAGCCTTCGGCTGGAGCCGGATCGATCCAACAGGACAATTCACGATGGAGGGCAAAGAGTATAAGTGGCCGCAGGCCGCAGGCGATGTTACGCCGGAATCGATCATTCAGGATGCCGACCGTCAGGGAACATCGCCGTATTTGATGGTGTATTCCGTGGATTCCAGCGGCGAGTTGACGAAAAACCTGGAAGACCGGGCGCTGCAGGAAAAAACGGTCTCGCAGATCGTCGAAGCGGCGTCGGGCAAAGGTTTTAAAGGCATCGCCCTGGACTTGGAAGGGCTCGGTTTGACCGGGGACAAAAGCAAGGCGAAGTCCGATTACAACGCATTCGTGAAAAATCTTTCCGCCAAAGCCCGTGCGGCCGGCATTAAGCTGACGCTTGTCCTTCATCCGCTGAACAGCTCCTATGCAGGTTACGACTACAAAACATTGTCCGGCTTGGCGGATGATCTGGTGATCATGGCCTATGCGTTTGAACAGGAAAAAGGCCCGGAACCGCTAAAGCAAGTGGACGAAGCCATCCGTCTAGCGCTGAAGGAAACGACGAAGGATAAATTGATCCTGGGGATTTCGCTAGGCAGTGAAAACGCAGGTACGGTCAACGACAAAATCGGACTTGCCAAGCGTTATGACCTCAAAGGAGTCGCCTTCTGGCGTTTGGGCCTGATCGGTCAGCCTGCCTGGGCGAAAATCAACGAATCCATCGAGATGAAATAATGCATCCAAAAAAGAGCTGCCCGCTACCGCTAGGGGAGCTCTTTTTTACAGGATCGGCGACAGCAGCCGCGATATGCCTTCCTTGATCCGAATCCATCTCGGCCGGAGCTGGTATTCCTGCAGCGTCAGCTGCCGGGAAACACGCAAATCCTCTTCGAACATGTCCGTTAGTTTTTTCGAGATCCGGTCATCGTACAAAAACGCATTGACCTCGAAATTCAACTTAAAGCTGCGGAAATCGATATTGGCCGTGCCGACCGAAGCGATTTCCTCGTCGATGACGATCGTTTTGGAATGGATAAACCCGTTATTGTACAGGTATACGGTAGCGCCGACCCGCAGCAGTTCCCCGATATACGAATACGTCGCCCAATAGACGAATATATGATCCGGTTTGTCCGGGATCATGATTTTCACCTCGACGCCCGAAAGTACCGCAATCCGCAATGCATCCAGCACGCTGGCGTCCGGAATGAAGTAAGGGGTCTGGATATGGATCGTTTTTTTCGCGGAGGAAATCATTTTTATGTATCCGTTTTTGATATGTTCAAGCTCCGAATCCGGCCCGCTCGTAACGATCTGCATGCCGACCCGCCCGCACGGCGCGACCTCCGGAAACAGGTTTGGCGAATATGTAATCGGATGATGGTGCGATGCCTGGTTCCAGTCCAAAATAAAGCGGATTTGCAGCGCGTACACGGCCGAACCGATAATCCGCAAGTGAGTGTCACGCCAATATCCGAACTTTGAATTCAGGCCCAAATATTCGTCCCCAACGTTAAAACCGCCGACATAGCCGATTTCGCCGTCTATAATGACCAGCTTCCGGTGGTTGCGGTAGTTCAATCGGAAGTTGATCAAACGCAGCCGTGAAGGGAAAAACGCCTCGGCAAGCCCCCCGGCGGCCCGGAACTCGCGAAAAAACCTTTTCGTCAGCTTTCTTGAGCCCAACTGGTCGTAGAGGACCCTGACTTTGACGCCCTGCCTGGCTTTTTGGGTAAGGAGATGGATCAGTTTTTTGCCGAGAACGTCGTTCTGGATAATGTAATACTGGATGTGGATATAATCTTTGGCTCCGTCAATGTCCTTGAAAAGCTTGTCGAATTTCTCCTGACCGTCCGTAATGATGTCCACCGCGTTTTCCTCGGTAAACATTGAATGATTGTTTTTCAGATACATGTAAATCATGTCGCGGTATTTGCTTGCCGATTCGTTATAAAAACGGAAGCTGCCCGTCTGGATCCGCTCCAATTGCTCCAAAATGATTTCTTTCACGCCGATCTTTTTCAAATCATCCCAATGGAACAACCGGACATGCCTGAAATTTTGCGCAAACAGCAGGTACAAGAGGAAGCCGGCAATCGGAATAAACGAAAGCACGAGCAGCCAAGCCCAAGTCGCTCCGGGGTCGCGGCGTTCCTTAAAAACGACGACCATGGCGAAAATAAAATTCAGAAATAAAATCAATCCTAGAATAATGGAAGTGAAATTCATTGCGGCGTTTATCCTCCTGCTTCATGCCAATCGAACTTATAACTGATGTTGCAATCCGGAAATATCATGTTTGATGCGATTCAGAAAGTGCCGGGAAATTGCGGTCGAATGATGTTCCTTCCGCTGAATGACGCCCAGAAAAACGGGACTTTGCTGCGGGAAGTCAAAATCCAGGATTACGGTGTCGGAAATCGGTTCGTAAATGAACGAATAGTTCAGCCCGACGGTGACCGCCAAATGGTTTTGGCAGGCCCGGCTGATCAGTGCCCGATTGTTGGTGGTGTATACGATCTCGGCCGGTCCGAACTTGGCCTGAAAATCGTCCATAAACCATTTCACATAATCATCATTATACAGTACAACCGTCTGTCGTTTAAGCTCTTCCGGCGTAATTGTTTTTTGAAAAGCGAGCGGTGAATGAATGCTGGTGGCCGCAACCATTTTAACCCGCAGCAACAATTCGTGATCCAGCCCCAAATGCTCAATCAACCGGTTTTTGTGGAGAATGATGAAGCCGAGATCGGTTTTTTCGTTCAGCACGTCGTCGATTATGTCCTGCGAGCCTTGTTCAACGATTTCGATTTTGACCTGCGGATATTTCTTTTTGAAATCAAGCACCGCTTGTTCAAGCAGCAGCATGGGCCCGGGAATCGTGGCGATTCGCAGACGCCCCTGAACCAGCTCGGAGTAGCCTTGGGCGGCTTCCTTTAATTCGTCGTATTTTTGCAGCAGCTCCGCCGCCTTTTTGATGATCATGGCCCCTTCGGCGGTGGGGACGGCTCCGGTACGGTTCCGTTTCAAAACGGTCACGCCCCATTCTTCTTCAAGGCTGGATATCGATTGGCTTACCGCGGAGATCGTGACGTGCAGGTTTTGCGCGGCCTTTGAAATGGAGCCTGTTTTCGCGACTTCGACCAAATACTCCAGTTTTTCAATATGCATAGGGTTGCCCAGTCCTTAATAGTTATTTTAAACACTAATTTAAGCTGATCTTAAATGAAATTAAATATGTTTAAATTTTGTTTAATTTATATCAATGATAACATAGAAATAAAGCCTGAGGTACATCCTTAAACACGTGCTGCAGCATAAATCAGGCCGTTATCTTTGTTTCGTTGCAGGTCAAGCTTCGTATATGCCATGAGAGAAAGGGAGTCATCGCATGAGATTGGAAGGAAAAGTCGCGCTGATTACCGGAGCGGGAGCAGGCATCGGAAAAACGACGGCGCTCCGTTTTGCGCAGGAAGGCGCGAAAGTGATCGTAACCGATATCGATATGGACAACGTAAATCAAACCGCTTCGGAAATCAATCAAGCCGGCGGCGCAGCTGCCGCGTTCAAACAGGACGTCAGCAGCGAGGACGATTGGAAACGAATTGCGGCCGCGGCGGTTCAACGGTTTGGTTCTATCGATATTCTGTTCAACAATGCGGGCATTTATTTCATTAAACCGATTGCCGATATCGGCTTGGACGAATGGAACCGGATGCTTTCGATTAACGTAACCGGCGTATTTCTAGGAATGAAGCATGTCATGCCGTTCATGGCCAAACAGCCGAAGGGCGGCTCGGTCATCAACGCCTCCTCCATCGCCGGATTGACAGGCGCATCGGGTCATGTGGCGTATGGCGCCAGCAAAGGCGCTGTGCGGATCATGACGAAGGACGCGGCGGTCGAATTTGCTTCGGCCAATGTGCGGGTCAACTCGATCCATCCGGCTTATATCAATACGGCGATGGGCGATTATGCAACGCAGGTGAACCAAATGTCCGCAGCCGAGCTGGGCAAACGAATGGCTCCGATGGGACGGTTCGGTACGGTCGAAGAAGTATCGAACATGGTTGTGTTCCTTGCTTCCGACGAGTCTTCCTATTGTACGGGCGCCGAGTTTGTCATCGACGGCGGCGCGACGGCAATGTAAGGCGGATCGCCGGCGTATCCGGTGAAAATTAAAATAATGAATGGGAGAGAGAGCAATGAAATTCGAAAATAAAGTAGCCGTGGTAACGGGCGGAGCAAGCGGCATCGGGGAAGCTTCCGTCAGAATGTTCGCCGCCGAAGGAGCCAAAGTCGTGATCGCCGATTTCTCGGAACGCGGACAAGCGGTAGCCGATGAAATGAATCAAGCGGGTTATGATGCATTATTCGTAAAAACCGACGTAACGAATGAGCAGGATGTCATTCAGATGGTGGAGCAAACGATCGCAAAATACGGCAAGCTAGACATCCTGTTCGCAAACGCGGGCATCGCGCAGGACGGCCCGGCCGATCTGCTGTCCTCCGACAGCTGGCAGCGCACGATCGACATTAACTTGACCGGCGTCTTCCTCTGCGACAAATACGCCATCAAACAAATGCTTGCGCAGGGACATGGCGGCGCGATCGTCAACTGCGGCTCTATTCACAGCCATGTCGGCAAGGCCGGCGTTACCGCGTATGCTTCCGCCAAAGGCGGCGTCAAGCTGCTGACCCAAACGCTGGGCGCGGATTATGCAGCCAAAGGCATTCGGATCAATGCCGTGTGTCCGGGCTACATCGATACGCCCTTGATTAAAGGCAGAACCGAAGCGATCACCCAGCATCTGGTCGGGCTGCATCCGATGGGACGCCTCGGCAAACCGGAAGAAGTGGCCAAAGCCGTCTTGTTCCTGGCAAGCGATGACGCCTCGTTTATTACGGGTACCAGTCTTCTGGTGGATGGCGGGTATACTGCCGTCTAATCTATTACGCGATTCGGTTTGCCTAAATAAGAGCCGGATCGAACTAAATATGCAGCATGTGAGTCCAAACGCCCCGAAATCCGGGGGTTTGGGCTTTTTGGTTTTCGCCGTCATCGATTCTATCGAGGCAGGTTTTTGTCGTTGCGGGAGGAGATGGACATATACATATGGAAAAGTTACTTTGCATCGTTATCCTAAGAAGTTGGAGGTAGTATTTCGGTATGAATAATAACCTATCCGACCCATCCGGCATTACGGCGCGGGCGGCGGCTTATCTGGAACGCATCGGATACGACGGAGCGGTTGAACCTACCGCGGCCGTACTCGCGCGTCTTCAAGAATGCCATATTTATCATGTCCCCTATGAAAACCTGGACATTATCAATGGCATTCCTTTATCGCTAAGCCTGGAAAACCTATTCGACAAAATCGTCGCCCGCCGCCGCGGCGGGTATTGCTTCGAGCTGAACGCGCTGTTCAGTTGGCTTTTGGAAGAGCTCGGCTTCCGGGTCACGCATTACTTTGCGAGATTTTGGCGTGATGAACCGGAGCCGCCGCCCATGCGCAGGCATCATATTTTAAAGGTGGAAGCGGAAGGCCGCTCGTATTTGTGCGACGTTGGCGTCGGCGGCATCGTCCCCGTCCGTTCGCTGGTGCTGGAAGAGGGGGTTGAGCAGAAGATCGGTACGGAAAGTTACCGACTGGAGCGGGATCCATTTTTCGGCTGGATGCTTTGCGAGTGGAAGCATGGGGAATGGTGCCGGCTGTATTCGTTTACCGAGGAACCCCAGCTGCTGCAGGATTACGCGATGGCTTCGTATTGGTGCGAGCATGCGCCCGAGTCGATTTTTACGCAAACCGCGATGGTGTTTATCCGCACGCCGGAGGGAAGAAACACGGTGGCGGGGGAGGAGTTCAGGATTTTCACGTCCACTGGCGTCGATTCATGGATACCGCAAACGACCGAAGAATACCGTGAGGCGCTGCAAAAGCATTTTGGAATTGCGCTCGGTTGAGAAGAAGGCTGCAGTAATCATCCGTCAAGGAGGAATAGCGAATGCCGTTTTTATCGTTAAATACTTGGAGCTTGCACAGGAATTTGGGTCCGCTCCGCTGGACGTATTGGGATGAAGAGACGAAAAAGCAAGACACGGCGATCGATGATCAGCCCGAAACCATCCCGCTGCTTGACCTGCCTTTTTTGCTGCACAGGAACGGTTTTCAGGCGATGGAGCTCTGCCATTTCAACCTGCCGGATACAAGTCCGGCTTACATCCATAAGCTTCGCGACTCGATCGCCCGATCGGGAATCCGTTTGTACGCGCTGCTTGCCGATTACGGAGATATCACGAGCCCGGATGAAGAACGCAGGGAAGCGGATATGGTTTGGATGAAAAATTGGATCGATATCGCCTCCGCTCTCGGCGCAGAACGGATCCGTATCATTGCCGGGAATGCGGATCCTGCCGACGAGGACGCGGTCCGGTTGGCAGCGGCGCAGCTGCAGCGGCTGATCCAATACGCCTCGGATAAGCATGTCCGAATCGTTACCGAGAACTTTCATGCTTTGACCTCCACGGCGGCAAACTGCATAACCCTGCTGGACATGTGCGGTGAAGGGCTTGGGTTAACGACGGATTTTGGCAATTTCTCCGGGGAAGGCAAGCTTGCCGAATTGGGGATGACCATCCCGCGAAGCGAATCCATACATGCGAAGGCCTTGACCGACGCCGAGGGCAATCCGAATGAGGACGAATTCAAGAGCTGCATGGATCTGGTCAGAAGCAGCGGTTATGAGGGCCCGATGACTTTGGTGTATGATGGGCCGGGCGATATGTGGGAAGGGATTAACCGGGTCAAGGCATTAGTCGAGCCCTACCTTTAGAAACTCATTGCCGTTACGATGGAGCGCATGAATCCTTTTTGCTTAAAGAAGGAATAAGGGATGCTGATCCGGCTGATAGATTCAGGCCTGATAACTTTTATTTCTCCAAAAAAGATTAGCGTATTTATGAAAAAGGTGCGGACTTCGGCGTCCTGCACCTCATTTTTTTGTCGGATCCAGGTTCTAACCGGCTGCCTGCCAAAATAAGAAAAAGTAAGCGCTTTATTTTGCGGCAAAAACCTACCTCGCATCCGCCTCCTTTCATTCTACCGACTGTGTCAAGGTCATTCACATTATGGGCAAAGGAAGTGAAGAGACTTATGGCAGCCAAACAGGGACAGGTGATGAGCCGGACCCGGAAAAAAGTTTCAAGCAAACTCGGAATTTGCCTGGTTTTGGTGGTGCTTCTGCTGTTCCCCTGCATCCCTCCTGCATCGGTATCGGCCGCTGGGCAGATTACGATCGATCAGGCCGGACCGGGAGGACCGTTGGGACCGGGGATCACCCGATTGACCGGGACTTACGGCGGGGTGTACGACATTGAAGTTGCGGTAAACGGCGATTCGGTTGAAAGCGCCCATATGGAAGGAGAGGAGGCAGGAAGCTGGTATGCGGATGTCGATTTATCACCATACGACGGTCAGGTCGAAATCGTGGCGAGAGGCAAAGACGCGGCAACGCGTTACGTGGTCTGGTCTTCGTTTATGCAGATCGAAGTGGATAATCCAAAGACGAATAAGCCGCAGGTACGGGTGACCAGCCCCACGGAGCAGGAGACGGCCCAGGGAGAAGTGGCGGTCGTTGTCGAGGCTACCGGCAAAAACGGCATCGCGCTCGTTCAGGTCAGGATCAACGGAGGGGAGTGGAAGGACGCCAATCCAGCCCACTCAGGTTATTCGTTATCCTGGGATACCCAAGCCGTTACGGGACGGATCAACAGCCTGGAGGCGAGGGCCGAAGACGTTCACGGCAATGTCGGGTACAGCCGGACCGTGTATGTCAAAAGCGGTGTCTCCGTTGAGATGGGTAACCGTAATTCCGCCGCCCCCGATGCCGAAGTCGGGACTGCAGAGGCAGGAGATGGCGAATCGGCAAACGAATTCGGAAATGAAAAGAACGGTGTATTAAATGGTGAAGGAGCAGCCCCAAAAGTAACCCGGGACGTCTACAGCCAAGACCGGGCGTTATGGATATGGGAAAACGAATCTTACCCGCTTGTGCTGAACCCGGGCGCCAGGACGGTGTTGGATGCGATGTCCTCGGATACTAGCACGTTCGGTCAAGACCCGATTCGAACCTGGTATTTGGCGGTCGGGAAGTATAACGGGCTTCGGATGCTGGAAGACAAACGCGCGGAATTGCGGGAATTCATCGCGTGGGCGCATGATCGCGGGTATCAGGTTCAGGCTTTGATAGCCGGCGGCACGACGCCTCCGTATTTCGGGGCGTATGAAAGATATCGGCAGCAGGCGGTTGCCGAGTTCGAAATGATATTGAATTATAATTTGTCCTCCGCCGAACGCGAACGGTTCGATGGGGTAAATATTGATACCGAGCCGTACAGCCTTCCCGATTTTAAAAGCGACAAACCTTCGGTCCAGCTGCAATATCTGGATATGCTGAAAGCTTTGATGGAGCGGAAGGCAGCCTCCGGGTTATCCCTGCATGTCGGGGCGGCGATTCCCCGCTGGTTCGACACCTCTGCGGACGCAACGGATATTTCCTGGAACGGTTCTTTGAAACCGCTTTCCGAACACGTGCAGGATATGCTTGATTATATCTCCATCATGGATTACCGCGATCAGGCGGACGGCACCGTCGGAATCATCGATCAAGCGCGGGGCGAAATGGAGTATGCGAATAAAATCGGAAAACCGCAATCCGTCGTGATCGGCGTGGAAACCAAGGACATCGCGGACGGCGGAGATCCCGAAACGATCAGCTTTAATGAAGAAGGACGGCTGTATATGGAGGCGGAGCTGGATAAAGTGTACGCCGCTTTTGAGGGCAATGCGGCCTTTGGAGGCATTGCCGTTCATCACTACGACTCGTTGCGGAGGCTTCCTTCCGTCTGGGGACCCGGTGCGGTTTACTGGCAGGCGCCGCCGGACGCGGAGCCGCCGACAGCTGTTTCGGGAGAACTCCGGGCGACCGCGTTCGACCATCAACGGATCGACGTTGCCTATGGTCCTGCCGAGGATAATGCCGCCGTTCAGGAATATCGCATATACCGGGGGACCAATCCGAACTTTCCGCTCGATGAAGCGCATTTGGCGGGAGTTTCCACAAGACTCGTCTTCCGGGACGTCGGGCTGCTCCCCGACACGAAATATGTGTATAAGATCGCGGCGGTAGACACCTCCGGAAATGAAGGACCTCCAAGCGATCCCATCAAGGCGAAAACATTGCATACTTCATTGAAACCGATGATCGTGTCGAAAATGGAAACCAAATATGACGGGACAAAAGCCACCGTCACCCTGCAGGTTGCCGACTTGAAAACCGGAAAGGCCGTCCCTGCCAAAGTGGGGGGAAGATTCACCTACATGGCCGGAAAATACGTAAACGGTACGGCTAATGCCGCCGGATCCTTTACGGCCAGCTCCGAGAACGTACTCTCCCCGTCGGGCATGATCGGCTTTGCCCCAAGACAGGTTACGGCTCCCGGTTACTATTGGGCGCAGGCCTATGACATAAAGGATGGGTCGTCCGTACGCTGGGGGGATTGAAAAACGTCGAAAGGCGTTTTTCTTTTTTTTTTCTTTTTCTAAAACTTTTTGTCCCTTCTCCCGCGTCCTAGCCCATGAGTGCAGCCAAAAGACACTTACTTTTATAGAGAGACGGAGGAACAAGATATGAAAAAGAAAACGATGAAACGGATTACATTAAGCGCGGCGGGTGCTGCGGTCATTTTGGGAATGAGCGCAGCCGGCTTGCCGGTCCATGCGATGGCTTCCGCGCAAGCCCCGGCAATCGCATCGGCCAATATGCAAGCGGCAGCGCCTGCAGCGAAGGGCGTAACGCTATCTGAAAAAGTTCTCAAATCGACAAACCCATACCTGACGGCCCATATCAAAGTGCCGCAGCTGGCAGGAATGCTGGATACGCATTACCAGGATGAATGGAATGACATCATGCTGTCGCATGCGCAAAAGGATTTGGCCAATTGGGAAAAAGAAGCGGCGGAAGCCGCCGCAAAAGCGAAGAAGGCCCATCAAGAGTTCCGCGCGTATGAACTAACCATTACCTATAGCCTGAAATCCGACGGAACCGGCATTCCGGCCGGAATCATCTCGCTCGAGATCGTTACCGAAGGCAGCACGGGCGGCACCAGCATGCCGAGGATTGATACGTACAACGTGAAAAATGCGGCCGCCGCCGAGCGCGTTACGCTGTCCGACCTGCTTGGGGGCGATTACAAAGCCAAGCTTGATGCGGACATCCTCGCGCAGATGAAAAAAAATCCGGAGAAATACTTTCTGGAAGATTACAAAGGAACGTCCGAAGAGCAAACCTTTTATATCGAAAACGGAGAATTGGCGGTCGTGTTCCCGAAATACAGCATCGCGCCGGGGTATGTCGGTTCGCCCGAGTTCCGCTTCGCATTGAAGGGCCAATCCGCCGGCAAGACGAACCAAGAAACCGGCCTGAAGCTGGACTTGAAAAAAGCGGCAACCTATAAGAACGCGCGTGGTACCGAAATGGTCGCCTTGCGTGACGCCGCACTTCAACTTGGATACGAACTGAAGTGGAATCCATCTTCCAAAACGGCCGAGGTCCGCAAAGGAGCGCAGTGGACGAGCGTAACCGTTGGGAAAGATGCGTATTCTTACGCAAAAACGGCTCCGAGAGCGTTAGGCGCCGCGCCTGTGCTGCGGCAGAACAAGCTGTATGTTCCGGTTCGATTCATTTCCGACGTGTTGAAGGTAGAGGTTCAGCGGTAATTTTTCCGGTTTACGGTTTGAAAAAAATGAAGGCATTCCGAAGGTAGTTCAAGCGGAATGCCTTTTTTATCTTTACATGCCTATACCAGTAAATAACAACAACTTTTTACATACGTATTTTCGTCCTGATCATGTACAACAAATCAAAGGTTAGGATGAGTCTAAAATGAGCGACAACATGAAACTTTACAGTAATCGGCATTCGCGGCGTCTGTTGCCCCAAAAATTGCCGGAAGACAAACGGTACATGCCGGGACTCGACGGTCTGCGGGCGTTTTCCGTCATGGCCGTCATTGCGTACCACATGAACGCCAAATGGGCGCAAGGAGGACTGATCGGGGTCGGGATTTTTTTCGTCATTTCCGGTTACCTCATCACGGACCAAATGATTCAGGAATGGCAGAGGCGGAGAAGGCTGAACCTTCTGGACTTCTGGATTCGCAGAGCCCGCAGGCTCCTGCCCGCCATGCTGGCCATGCTCGTTTTCGTCGCCTTATGGCTTTTATGCGTCGATCCGGGCAGATTGCAAGACTTAAAGGGAGCTTTTCTATCTTCATTATTTTATATGAATAATTGGTGGCTTATCTATCATAAAGTATCCTATTTCGAGAGTTTTGGGCCGCCCTCGCCGATCGGGCATCTCTGGTCGCTTTCCATCGAGGAGCAGTTTTACTTGATTTGGCCGCTTCTCTTCATGATCGGACTGCACATCATTCCCCGGCGCGGCAAGCTGACGCTCGCGATGCTGGCATTGGCCGCCGTTTCGGCCTTGGCCATGGCGGTGCTGTACGTCCCGGGCACGGACCCGAGCAGGGTTTATTACGGGACGGACACACGGGCGTTTGCGCTCCTGATCGGCGCGGCCCTGGCCGTCATTTGGCCAAGCCGGAAGCTTGGCGGCAGGGTATCGGCGGGAACCCGCAGCGTTTTGGATATCGCCGGATTTCTCGGGCTGGCCGTCCTGATCATGCTCGTATACCGTGTCAACGAATATGACGATTTTCTTTATCGTGGCGGGTTCCTGCTCATTTCGCTGCTTTCCGCGGCCGTGATCGCCGCGCTTGCGCATCCGGCCAGCCGGATCGGCAAAGCGATGGGCTGCAAATTTTTGCGCTGGATCGGGGTACGGTCGTACAGCCTGTACCTTTGGCATTACCCCGTCATCATATTCACTGCCCCGGAGGTCCGGACGGAAGGGTCCGGCATGCTCCGCATCTTGTTTCAGCTGTCCTTGAGCATTATTTTGGCGGCATGTTCCTACAAATATATCGAAGAGCCATTGCGCAGAGGAGGATTATTCATGAAACGAAACCAGCCGGCTTTTGCCGGAAAACGACGCCTGCGTCCTATTTTTCTTGGCGCGGTGTTCCCCGCCGTCTTCATTGCGGCCGTGTGCGGGCATGCCTTTTTTCAAAAAACGGAACCGGCAGCGGAAGTCGTCCAGGCGGAGGGAATGCTCACAGCACCGCACCCGGATGAGCACGAAACCTCCCACGACAAGACGAATGAAATGGCGGACAACAAGGAGGACATGCCTCCAAAGCAATCCGAAACAACTTTACGGGCAAACGATGATAAAGAGACGGCGATGGCTACGGCCCCGTCCCGCAAGCCCGCTTCCGGTTTGAAGCCGCCTTCGGGTCAAGGCATTACCGCCATCGGCGACTCCGTCATGCTGGACGCCGCGCCATTTCTGGAACAAATGCTTCCCGGCATCGTCGTGGACGGCAAGGTCGGACGGCAGATGCGCCAGGCGGAGGACGTGATCGAGCGCCTGGAGGCCGAAGGACATCTCGGAGACCGGATTATCATCGAACTCGGCACCAACGGTCCGTTTAACAAAAAGCAATTAAGATCCCTGCTGCAGTCGCTCGGAAAGGACAAGCAGATCATATTCGTGAATACACGCGTTCCGCGAAACTGGCAGGATACCGTCAATCGGGACATTGAAGAAGTTTCCAGTGAATTCGGCAACGCAGCGGTTGTAGACTGGTATTCGGCAAGCGAAGGAAAAGACGATTATTTCTATCGCGACGGCGTCCATTTGAAACGCAGCGGCGCCGAATACTACGCTTCCATGCTCGTAAAGGCGGTAACGGCATCAGGAAAATAATTTTTTTTCGCAGCGCAAACTTTTTGCGCCCCTTCATACGTCTTGCTTCCAGAGAGCGGGGAAGGCGCTGCCCTCCCTAAAAACCGCCAGTGACTAAACAGAGAAGGGTAATACGACATGCTGAACAGGAAAATGGAAAAGCTGCTGACGCGATGCATCAAAGAACATAAGGAAAATGTGTACAGGCTCGCGTACAGTTACGTAAAAAATAAAGAGGATGCGCTCGACATCGTCCAGGACTCGATTTATAAAGCGATGACCCATATCGAAGGACTGAAGGATCCGGAAGCCGTCAAAAGCTGGTTTTACCGGATCGTGGTCAATACCGCGCTCGACTTTCTCCGCAGGAACAAAAAGGTTCGGACGATGGACCATGAGACGATCGAAATTTATGCATCGGGCGCGGAGGACGATTACGCGAATTTCGATTTGAACCGGACGCTTGAGGAGCTGCCGGAGAAATACCGAAGCGTGATCGTGCTGCGGTATTTCGAAGACATGAAAATCGACGAAGTGGCCGCCGTGCTGGGGGAAAACGTGAACACCGTCAAAACGAGGCTGTATCAGGCGCTTCGGGTCATGCGAACGAAAATGGACGACGAATCTTCAAAGGAGATCAAATCAAATGAACAATAACATCGAACAGCTGCGAAGAGAATATCAGGACATACCGATTCCGGAGGAGCTGGATGGGATCGTGGACAGAGCCATCGACACGTCTTTGCGCAGCCGTAAACAAAAACGCGTCAAATATACATGGATTGCCGGCGCTTGCGCCGCGGCGCTGCTCTTTCTGGTGACCATCAATGCCAGTCCGTCCGTTGCCAACGCTTTATCGTCCATCCCCGGCGTAGACCGGATCATCAAAGTGCTGACGCTGAAGGAGTACGTGGTGAACGAACAGAATTACAGCGCGAACATCAAAGTGCCGGCCGTCGCCAATCTCGACAACAAGGCGTTGGAACTGGGACTAAACGAAAAATACATGAAGGAGAACAAAGCGCTTTACGACAAATTCCTAGCGGAAATCGAAGCATTAAAAAAACAAGGCGGCGGCCACTTGGGCGTGGATGCCGGCTACGAGATCAAAACCGACAACGACGACATCCTTTCCATCGAGCGTTATGTCGACAAAAGCATGGCTTCGACATCCGAAGAGTTGAAGCTCGATACAATCGACAAAAAGAAGCAGATTCTCATCACCCTGCCGATGCTGTTCAAAGACGATCAATATATCCGGCTGATCAGCGGCAATATTCAAGAACAGATGAAAACGCAAATGAAAGAAAACCCGGATACATTTTATTGGGTGCATGGCGCCGCGGACGTGCTGCCGACGGATGAATTCAAGACGATCAAAAAAGACCAGAACTTCTATATCAACAACGACGGCAAACTCGTCATCGTATTCGACAAATACGAAGTGGCTCCGGGGTACATGGGGTCCGTGGAGTTCGTCATTCCGACCGAAGCGATCGCTGACGATCTTGTTAGCGGCCA
Source organism: Paenibacillus sp. USDA918EY (assembly GCF_009870825.1). Classification (GTDB taxonomy): domain Bacteria; phylum Bacillota; class Bacilli; order Paenibacillales; family Paenibacillaceae; genus Paenibacillus_AQ; species Paenibacillus_AQ albilobatus. The sequence goes on from NZ_WTWY01000001.1 coordinate 930,247, forward strand.
ATACATCAAATAACGTTAAAGACCGGTAAAGGGTGATGCCTTTTTCCGGTCTTTTTGCCGCTTCCGCCTGCATGGGCTTGATTTGAGCGGCAGATCGGCTATAATGTATAAAGTGGATAAGAAATATCCGCTTTATACATGATGAGGCAAGGTGACTTTTTTCATGCACATGAAAACGGGCGTTGAACAATCCGTCTATGCGATTATTTTGCTGAATATGCTCCCTGAAAAGGCCGTTCTGCCCGGCGAGGCAATCAGCCAGCAGCTTGGCGTTTCGGCCACTTATTTTCAAAAATTGCTGCGCAAGCTCGTCAGCGCCGACCTGATTGCTTCCGTGCCGGGAATCAAAGGCGGCTTTAAGCTGAAAAAACGGATCGAAGAGATTCGCGTCTACGACGTGTATCTCGCCATTGAGGGACAGCAGACGTTATATTCTTCCAGCGGAATTTTGTGCGACATGCTTGAACTGCGGGAAGAAGATCGCTGCTGCTTTTTGTCCGATTTGATGGAAGAGGCCGAAAACGCCTGGAAATCGGTATTGAAGCAAAAAACGGTGGCCGATTTGGCCGGGGAGATGCAGGCCGAGCGTTTTGCGGGCAAACTAAAATCGCTGCAGGCATGGGTGCAGAAAACCATGGTCGTTTAACTAACGTTTCGCCGGAACAAAATACAACGCAAACGGGTCCTAAAAGATCCGAATGTGATGAAAGAGGGAATAACATGATTCCAATGTTGGCACGCATTAACGAGTTAGCCAAAAAAGAGCGCGAGGTCGGCCTAACGAACGCTGAGCGTGTGGAGCAGCAAGTGCTGCGCGAAGATTATTTGCGCGAAATCCGCGGCCAGGTGCTGAAATCCTTTGAAGGACTCACGATCATCGATCCGGAAGGAAACGACGTGACGCCTGAAAAAGTAAGACAGCATCAAGTCGAAGAAATGCGCAAGCTTCTTCATTAAGAAAGGCGAGGTGGGTAACGTGGAAAAAGCGCAAGTTACAGGTAAACAACTGAAAGACGTTACATTTTCCGTTTTGGATTTGGCCCCGGTCACCGTGGGCAGCACGCCGTCGGAGGCGTTTAAAAACACGATGAGTCTCGCCCAGCACGCCGAAGCCTGGGGATATCACCGTTACTGGCTGGCCGAACACCATAACATGCCGGGGATCGGCAGCTCCGCAACCTCGGTCGTCATCGGATACGTAGCGGGCGGAACGAATACCATCCGAGTCGGCTCCGGCGGCATCATGCTGCCGAACCATTCGCCGCTTGTCATTGCGGAGCAGTTCGGGACGCTTGAGGCGATGTATCCCGGACGCATCGATTTGGGGCTCGGCAGAGCGCCCGGCACGGACCAGGTGACGGCCATGGCGCTGCGCCGCGACGTGCGGGCCGACGGCTCGGAATTCCCCGAGCAGCTGGAGCAGCTGCGGGCTTATTTCGACCCGAATTCGAGATACAAACGCGTACGCGCGTTTCCGGGAGAAGGGCAGAAGGTGCCGATTTGGCTGCTGGGCTCCAGCGGTTTCAGTTCGGCGCTCGCCGCGAAGCTGGGGCTGCCGTTTTCGTTCGCGAGCCATTTTTCGCCCGAATATACGATCCCGGCACTGGAGCAATACCGCGAGCGTTTCCAGCCATCGGAAGATCTCGAACGGCCGCATGCGATGGTCGGCGTCAACGTGTTTGCGGCCGACACGACGGAGGAAGCGGAGTTTATCGCCACTTCGTTCCAGCAGCAGTTTTTAGGCATGATCCGGAATACCCCCGGCCAGCTGCCGCCACCGGTCAAGTCCATGGACGGACTTTGGACCGAGCAGGAAAAATATATCGTCATGAGCCGGCTTTCCACCGCGATCATCGGCAACCCCGAACAAGTGAAACGTCAGCTGCAGTCGTTCCTGGACGAAACCCAGGCGGACGAAATGATCGTCAACTCGGCGATTTACGATCATCAGGCCCGTCTGCGCTCGTACGAAATCGTGGCCGAAATCACGGGCATGAAGAAATAAATAAGAAAGACCGGTCAGCAGGAGAAATCCCGCGCCGGTCTTTTTGCTGTAAGAACTTAATTAGGCTCATAAAAATATCCGATGATGGCTGCGACGACGATGATACAGAACAGCACGAAAAACGTAATTTTCCACCCGCTTCGCGGCACTTTGCCGCTGACGCTGCCCGTTTCGCCGTTTACCATGAAATGGTATATTTTGTTCTTGAACGTATAAGTCGCATTCCATAACGGAAGCAAAATATGTTTGTACGTCCGGTCGTCATATTCCGTATCGATATTCAAGTTCCGGATTTCATCTCCGCCGATTTTGCTTTTGATCCGGCTTTCCAGATCTTCGTCGATCCGGTATTTCGCATGCGACCATCCGTCGCGCAAGGAAACGTTGTAACGCTCGGCAACATAACCGCTGAGAAATTCGGGTTTATACGGCAGAAGATCATCAAGGCTGAAATCGTCGAACCGTTCGATGATTCTGCTGTCATGGCGGTCGGAGGCCGGGATGAGCACATCATTGAAAAATTTGCTGTACGAACCGCTGGTGGAGTGCCATACGGTATAGCGGACCTGCTCCTCGTACGTTTCCGTTTTGCCGTCCACCGTCCGCGTGCGCGTCTCCGTCCGGTAATGATGGGTCCCGACCTCCGCCGAATAATCGGATTCGGTCTGGGCGTCAAACGTCCAGAACGGAACGTAAATGCCCGTCACGTTGGTGTAGGTGCGCTGCTTTTTAAAAGCGTTCGGCACGAACCATTTTTTCTTTTTCCATCTGAGGAAAAGCTCGTTTGCTTTTTCTTTCGTAATATGAAATGGGATGATGGATTCGGGCCGGATGCTGTCAGCGCTTCCTTGCGGCAGCACCTTGGGCGATCCGCAAAAGGCGCATGTGAGCGCGGTCTGCTGGGCCGGAATCAGCGTCTCGGCGCCGCAGCTTTCGCATTTGATCACCTGCTGCTCGGTCCCCCAATCCATTAAGGACTCATCGTCTTCATCCGAAAAATCCAGCTCGTATTCGTCCGGCTCCTCATAATCCTCCGGAATGTCGATCGGCGCCAAATGGCCGCAATACGTGCATTTCATCTGCTGGCTTTCGGCGTCGAACACCATTTGCGCCCCGCAACCGGGGCAAGGGAAGCGAATCGGGGCTTCAACCGTCATAGTCGTCCTCCTTTACGCTTTTGTCCCGCAGCTTGGGCAGAATTTCATGCCCGGCTCAAGGGCGCCGCCGCATTCGGAGCAAAATTTCTTTTCCGGTCTCGGCGTACCGCATTCCGGACAAAACTTCTCGTTTGGCTTGAGGCCGTGTCCGCACGAGCTGCATGGCGTCAAAGCTTCGGCTGCAGGCGCGGCGGGCGACGATGGAGCTTGCGGAGCGGGAGCGGACGCGCTGTTCATCGCTTGGCTGAACATTTGCCCCATCGCCATGCCCGCCCCAAGCCCGGCACCGGTTCCGGCAAGCCCGCCGTCCGGATTGTTAGCGGCTTCCCGGATCGATTCCGCCGCCTGGAATTTCATGTATTGGTCCAAATTGCCGGCGATGTTCATGGACGACTTGCGGTCGATCATTTTCTCAACTTCTTCCGGCAGGGAAATATTCTCGATGAAAAATCCGGAGAGAGACAGCCCCATGCCGTTAAATATCGGCTCAAGTTTCGCTTGGGCGGCCGAGCTTAGCTCGTCGTAATGAAGGGCGATATCCATAATCGGGATTTTGGCTTCGCCGATCAGGTCGGTCAATCCGGAAACGATGACCGATTTCAGGTACCCGCCGATCTGGTCAGCCGTAAAAGAGGACTGGGTGCCAAAGATCTCCTTCAGGAACAAGGCCGGATCCTGCACGCGGAACGCATAACTCCCGAAACCCCGCATGCGGATGGCGCCGAATTCCGGGTCGCGCATCATGATCGGGTTGGTGGTGCCCCATTTTTGATCGGTGAAATTGCGGGTGTTCACAAAATAGACGTCTGCTTTAAACGGCGAGTTGAAGGCATATTTCCACGATTTTAATGCCGTCAGGACAGGCATGTTTTCCGTGCTTAATATGTATCTTCCCGGTCCGAACACGTCGGCGATTTGGCCTTCGTTCAGGAAAATGGCGGCTTGGGACTCCCGTACCGTAAGCTGCGCCCCCATCTTGATCGCCTTGTCGTATACCGGAAATTGATGAACAATTTCATTGGTGTTGTCGGTCCATTCAATAACTTCAATAAACTGGCCGCGAATAAATGAAAACAATCCCATTCCTAACGTCCTCCATTTCAGGCTTCTACAATCTTCTTCCATATTATACGTGATATTTGGCGAATCGTCCCAAGAAATATGGGGGATTGTCCCGATTTCTGAAATCATAAGAAAGTAATGGAAGTACGCCGGTATTCGTTTTTCTTCTGAAGGGTGTCAAAGCAAGAGGCAGAAGGCGCTCATTTTCACGGGAAATCTATCAATGGGAGGTAGCGGCTGCGGGGAAAGGATTGCTATAATAGATATGATAAATATAAATGAAGTTAGGGGAGCACATCATGACGCATCATACGAACAACGGTTCCGAACAACCTTACGAGCTGTATCCCGTTCCTCAATCGGCGGTTTTCTTTGGAGAAGAGGCGGCTTTAACGAAGGAAGTACATATTGCCGCATTATCCGGGCTGAAAGAAGCGACGCTGCCCAAACTGCAAACCGCGTTAACCGGCCAAGGCATAACCTATACGGTATCCGAAGAGCTGAAGGAAGGGCAAGCGCAAATCATTTTGGCTGAAAAAGAACAGGCGGACCGCATAGCCGGTTTAGGCCCGGTTTCCGAAGCGCTTTTCGCGCGAAAAGAAGCTTACGCCCTGCGCGTCGCCGAAAACGGCGGCATCGCGCAAATCGCGATTATCGGCAGCGATCCCGACGGCATTCATTACGGCGTGGTGACGCTGCTGCACATGCTGAAGCAGTCCGAGGGCGGCGTTCTGCGAACCTGCCGGATCGAAGATTATCCGGAGATTCTCTACCGCGGATATATTGAAGGTTTTTACGGCTATCCATGGAGCCATGACGACCGGATGGACCTGATGGAATTCGGCGGCCGGCAGAAGCTGAACACGTACATTTACGCGCCGAAGGATGATCCGTACCATCGGAAGTTTTGGCGCGACCTTTATCCGGAAGAGAAAGCGCGCGAGATCGCTGAACTGGCCGCTGCCGGCCATGCCAACAATTTGAATTTCGTCTGGACCATCCATCCGGGGGATTCGATCGATTTATCCTCGGAAGATGACTTCCGTGCCGCACTAGCCAAGCTCGAACAGCTGTACAGCCTTGGCGTGCGCCAATTCGGCGTGTTGTTCGACGATTTGGTGGGCGCTGCGGACGGCAAACGGCAGGCGGAGTTCATCAACCGGATCGACGGAGAATTCGTGAAACGAAAAGGCGACGTGCGGCCGCTGATTACCGTCGGGACGCGATATTGCGAAGCGTGGGGGCCGTCGATGACGGAATATTTCAAGCCCCTTGTCGAAACGCTGCATGACGACGTGGAAATCATGTGGACAGGGGCCGCAACGATGTCCAACATTTCAAAAGAGCAGTATGACGCGCCGAAACGCCAGATCGGGTCAAGCCGAAATCTTTCCGTTTGGTGGAACTATCCGGTGAACGATTACTGCGATTCCAAAATTTTGATGGGCAAAATCGAAAACCTGAGCTCCGACCTGGACAACGTCAACGGCTTTTTCGCAAATCCCATGAACCAGGCGCAAGCCTCCAAGCAGGCGCTGTTTTGCATTGCCGATCATAACTGGAATACGGACGCGTTTCATCCGGAACAAAGCTTTTCCGCATCCTTTAGAGCCCTTGCCCCTGAAGTGGCGGAGGACCTTGAAATTTTTGCGGCGAACAGCTGCTTTTTAAAAGACGACGGCGGCGCGAGCGGCGATTTTTATTTTGACGAGTCCTGGGATTTGAAGGAGAATATCGCTGCGCTTCGGGAAGGATTCGAAAGCGGTCAGGATATATCCGGTCCGGCAGCGGCTTTGTTGAGCCAATTCGAACGCATGGAGCTCGCGGCGGACCGGATCCGGGAACGATGCCTGAACCGAAGCCTGGTACAAGAGCTGGATCCGTTCCTGCGCTCATTCAAGCTGATGGCGGAAGCGGGGCAGCATGCGATTCACGCGGTGAACGCCATGCGGCGCGGGGACCTCACGGGCATGGAAACGCATAACGAAGCGGCGTATACGCGTCTGGCGGCTATGGACGAGTGCAAGGTCAACCGTTTGAAGGAAGAAAAGCCTTTTGATTTTGTCGTCGACGTGGGCACGCTTGCCGTTAAGCCGTTTATTTCGGAGATGATCGTGCAGACGGCCGTCAAAGCGGGGACGGAACAGCAGGCGCCAATTCTCGGCTATGACCGCAACAACATCGCTTTATCTTCTTTGGGCGTGACCGCAAGCGCATCCAGCAGCGCGAATGAAAACGAAAACGCGGCCAAAACGATCGACGGCAGCATCCAAAGCGGCAAATGGTGTTCGACCGAGGTACGGCCTCATTTGACGATCGACCTGAAAGAACCGAAGACGATCCGGCAGTACCGCATCATCAACTGCGGGCATCCGGAAGCGCGAGAATCGAAGTATTGGAACACCAGACATGCGCAAATTTCGGTTAGCTTGGACGGAGAGCATTTCACGCTGGCCGACGAAGTCGTAAATAACGCGGCGGACGAAATCAACCGCATTTTGCCGCAGGAGGTTCAGGCCCGTTATGTCCGGCTGCACATTGTTGAACCGACGCAGATGAGCATCGAAGGAAGCGGCCACACCCGCATTTACGGGTTCGAGTTGTTTGATCAACGTTACCCGGAATTGTCGGAGAAGGTGCCGACGGCCAACATCCGGCTCGAAGCGCCTGGGAAGGTCATGATCGGGCATTTGAAAAAAGGGGATGTCGTTTCGCTGTATGCTTCGCTGCAGGCCGAATCCCCGATCGCGGTATCGAAACCGGCAGAGCAGGACGGGGAAACCGTCGTATTCGAAGGAATTCCGCTTCAGGAATCCGGAAACCGCATTTATGTAGAGCGGACCGGGGAACTTCTCCTGCCGAGCGTCAGAACGTCGAAAGGGCTCGCTTAATTTGGGGACACAGGCATTCGCCTGTTAATTTGCCTTCACATTTAAAAAGCACTTTCTCGGTCTACCTGAAGGGTGACCGGGAGAGTGCTTTTTCGTCGACAGACGTTTTTGTTCATAATGGATATTTACAGGTGCGCCAATATGTTGATCAACCGTCCGAACGGATCGCGAACATAAAATCTTCGGACGCCCCAAGGTTCGTCCGCCGGTCCGTATTCGATGCGAAAGCCGCCTGCCAGCATGCGGCGATAGGCTTCCTCCACATCATCGACCTCAATCGACAGATCCGGTACAGGGGTACCGGAGCCGCCTTCGGAGGCAAAGCTGATTTGAACCGACATGTTTTCCTCCGAACCGTACGTTGCTATCCAGCCGTGGTCCATCAACAGGTCCAGGCCGAGTATGTCCCGATAAAAACGTTTGGCTTGGGCCGTCTCCCGCGTTTCAATATTCGCAACGACACGTTTTACCTTCATGATTGTTGCCTCCTATCAGATTTGATGCGGTCGATTTTTGATCTCGTCGTACCCTCTGCAGCTTTTGAGTATGGACTTATTATAGCACAGGAGGAGGAAGTTTACTATCTTGCCGGAATCTTTCGATTAGAACTTGATCGGAGCTGATGGACTGTAAGTTTTGCCGAATTTTTTTGTGATTTTCATCCGGTTTTGGGGTCACCGAATCTGCCTGATTATGGTATGCTTTTAGACAGTCGGGCAAGTCAAATCCACCGGGAAAAGAAGGAATGTTATGGGCTTATGGGTTCGGGAGTCTTCATTTTACAAAAACTTTTTTAGGCTGACGCTGCTGATCGCGCTGCAAAACATCATTACGCTCGGCGTGAACCTATCCGATAATTTGCTGCTGGGAGGTTACAGCCAGGCGGCATTGTCCGGCGTCGCGCTTGCGAACCAAATCCAGTTCGTATTGCAAATGCTGGTCATGGGCGCGGCGGAAGGGCTGGTCATTTTATCGGCCAGAAGCTGGGGCGCAAAAAACCTGGAAGCGGTTAAAAAAGCGGCCAGCATCGGCATGAGGATCGCGCTTTTGGTCAGTCTCGTCATGTGGGTCGTCGTGTTTGTGTTTCCCCACGGCTGCATGTCGCTGTTTACGAACGAAGATCGCGTGATTGAGGAAGGGGCCGCTTATTTAAGGATCATCTGTTTTTCCTACCTGTTTTTCGCCGTGACCAACGTGCTGCTCGCGTCGCTTCGCAGCGTCGAAATCGTGCGGATCGGGTTCATCGTATCGTTATCCACGCTGATCATCAACGTATGCCTCAATTATGTGCTGATCTACGGGCATTTCGGATTTCCGCGCATGGGCGTCAGCGGTTCGGCAACGGCAACGCTTGCCGCCAGAATCATTGAAACCTTCATCGTCATCGTTTTCATCAAGCGTTTCGATCGCAGGCTGATGCTTAAGTTGAAGGATTTTTACCGTATCGATATGCAACTTTTCAGGCAGTATTTGCGGATCGGCTCCCCGATTTTGATGGCGAATTTGCTGTGGGCCTGCGCGATGGGCGCCCAGTCCGCCATTTTGGGGCATATGGGAGAAGCTTCGATTGCCGCGAACAGCGTAGCCACCACCGTGTTTCAGCTCGTGACCGTCATTACGTACGCTTCGGCCAGCGCGACCGCGGTCGTGATCGGAAAGACGATCGGCGAAGGGCATATATCGAAAATCAAAACGTACAGCAAAACGCTCCAGCTTTTATATCTGTTCATCGGCCTGGCGACGGGATTGGTGCTTTTCGTAGCGAAAGATTACGTGATGGATTTATATGCCATTTCGAGCGACGCCAAAACGCTTGCCGTTCAATTCATGACGGTATTATCGATCACGGTCGTCGGCACGGCTTATCAAATGCCTGCGCTAACCGGCATCGTCCGGAGCGGGGGAGATACGAAGTTCGTGCTGTACAACGATTTCATTTTCATGTGGCTGATCGTGCTTCCCGCTTCGGCGCTGTGCGCATTTGTCTTCGGGCTTTCCCCGCTGATGACGTTTATCTGCCTGAAATGCGATCAAATACTCAAATGCTTCGTTGCCCTGGTAAAAGTCAACCGTTTCCGGTGGATCCGGACGTTTGGCACGGACACGGCACCAGTGGATTCTACCAAAAGCGCTGCCACATAAACGGAATATGTGCTTCGAATTCGGGCGCCGCCTGCCGAAAAAACTCCGCCAACCGCGCGGAGTTTTTTATTTTCGTTTTTTTGGGATTGAAACCGTTTTATAAATATAATATAATCTTATCAAGATAATAAATTATTATAGCGATAATTTAAATGCAATCTACATGCATCATGCTAACAGGAAGGAGCGGGAACCGATCCATGAGCGAAAACCGGCAGTTTCTGGAGAAGTTTTTCCCCATCGCATCATTTATCGCCGCGATCGTCGGTCCGAAATGCGAAGTCGTCATCCATGACGTCAGCGATCTGGAACGATCCATTATCTTTATCGAGAACGGGCACATCAGCGGCCGGAAAGTCGGCGATGCATCCACAGACCTTGTGTTGAAGCTGATGAAAGACGAGGCATATCACGAAGAGCAATTCATCGCGAATTACAAAGCCTCGGGCAAGCAGGGTCAGAGCTTCAGGTCATCCACTTACTACATTAAAAACGACGGCGGTACGCTGGTCGGTCTGATGTGCTTAAACATCGACGTGACCCACATGGAGGTCGCTGCAGAGTGGATTCAGCACGTATTGCAGGGAGGCTCGCTCGTTCCCCCGCTGTCCATCGGTTCTCCGCAAGAGGATAAGCAGCAGTCCAAGGAATATTTGCAGGGAAATGCGGACGATTTGCTGCAGCACATGATTTCGACTGTGTTAAGCAAGATCACGATTCCGATCGACCGTTTGTCTTCAAAAGAGAAAATCGACATCGTCAGGGAACTCAACGAGCAGGGCGTATTTCTTCTCAAAGGAGGCGTTTCGCAAGTCGCGGCGTCATTATCGATCTCGGAGCCTACCGTTTACCGGTATTTGCAAAAATTGAAGTAGGGATGTTCTCACGGAAGTTAAGGAAGGTGACAGCATGAAATACAATTTTGACCGCATCATCAACAGATTGGGTACGAACAGCGCGAAATGGGACGGGATGGTCCAAGCGCACGGCGAGGACATGATCGCCCTCTCCGTCGCGGATATGGACTTGCAGGCGCCGCCTACGGTCGTCGAAAAGATTGTCGAAATGGCGAGCCGCGGGATTTACGGATACACGGATCCTTTTCCGCCTTACTTTGAAGCGGTGCAGCAGTGGTTGGACAAAGCTTACGGCTGGCGGGTGCCGCAGGAATGGATCGTATTCAGCCCCCGCATCGTTCAGGCCGTATCGATCATCATTCAGAAGTTTACGAAAGAAGGCGACCGGATTTTGATCCATTCGCCTGCTTATCAGCCGATTGCGAAAGCGGTTGCGATTAACGGCAGGGAACTGGTGGAAAGTCCGCTTCATTTGGTTCATGGCCGGTACGAGATCGATTTTGAGGATATGGAACGGCAAATGCAAGCAGGCGTAAAAATCGTTCTCCTGGTGTCGCCGCATAATCCAACGGGCCGGGTGTGGACGAAAGATGAGCTTGAACGCATAGCCGCTTTGTGCGTCAAGCATGATGCGCTGATCGTATCGGACGATATTCATGCCGATTTTATTCACGCGGGTCATGAGCATACGATCATCGCCAAATTGTCGGAGGACATTGCCGAGCGTTCGATCATTTGCACTTCGCCGGGAAAAACCTTCAATCTGGCAAGCCTTGAAATCGCCAACATCGTCATTCCGAATGACCGGTTGCGGGAACGGTTTAAAGACGGACTGCAGCAAGCGGGAGTTCATAACCCGACGTTTTTTGCGGTGCCGGCCTTGGAGACGGCTTACACGGCCTGCGACGATTGGTTGAATGAGCTTCGGGATTATATCACGGATAACATTTCATTTACGGAAGCTTTTTTTGCCGAACGTATGCCTGAACTGAAAGTCATCAAGCCTGAAGGGACCTATTTATTGTGGATCGATTGTACGGCGTGCAGCCGGCATGAAAGCGATTTAGTCGAATGGATTCAAGAAAAAAGCCGGGTTAGCGTAAGTTTCGGAACATCTTTCGGACAAGCCGGGGAGGGCTTTATACGCATCAACGTTGCGGCTCCGAGACCGCTTCTTGACGAAGCGCTGGAACGTATGGCGGCAGCGTACCCTTTACGCAAACAATAGACAGATTTCATCACATCCAGGGGGAATACACAATGGCTGAGCCGAAAAAAGTAAAAACCATCAAGAAACCGACATTATTTCTAGCCTTGCTGCCGATTATCACCATGGTTGTCCTGCTTTGCCTGGGGTATGTCATGTTCGAGCTGCCGCCCGAGCCGCTGATCATCGCTTCGACGGTCGTCGCGGGGATCATCGCCATCAAGCTGGGATACAGCTATAACGATATTTTGGAATCGATCTCGCAAAAAATCGCGAAAACGATGCCGGCCATTCTCATCCTGATCTGTGTCGGTTTGATGATCGGCGCATGGATGGCCGGCGGAACGATTCCGATGATGATTTATTACGGCTTGAAAATCATAAATCCTCAGTTTCTGCTTATTACCGCGTTTCTCGTAACCTCTGTCGTTTCCATCTGTACAGGCACGTCCTGGGGTTCGGCGGGAACGATCGGCGTAGCGTTTATGGGTGTCGGAGCGGGTCTGGATGCCAACCTGGCCGCCGTTGCCGGCGCTGTCGTTGCGGGTGCGTATTTCGGGGACAAGCTTTCGCCGCTGTCCGATACGACGAACATCGCGTCCTTGTCTACCGGGGTGAACCTGTATGAGCATATCGGCCACCTGCTTTATACGACGCTGCCCTCGTTTATCGTCGCAGGCATTGTTTATGTCGTTACGGGCCTGAATACGCATGGTGCGGGCGTTGCCGTTCCCGAAAAAGTCGGCACGATCATGGATACGCTGAGCACGATTTACCATTGGAATTTTTGGCTTGTCATCCCGGTCTTGATCGTTTTGTACGGTTCGATCCGCAAAAAGCCGACGCTGCCCGTCATGCTGTTGTCATCCGCTTTTGCGATGGCGAACGCGCTCATATTCCAAGGTTTCTCGCTGCATGACGTCGTCAGCTCCGTTTTGAACGGTTTCGATATTTCGATGGTTCATGTTCAAGGCTTCGACGCGGAAAAAGTCCTTCCGGATATCCCGAAATTGCTGAATCGCGGCGGCATGAACTCCATGATGGGAACGCTGCTCATCTGTTTCAGCGCCATTACGTTCGCAGGCACCATTTCGCTTACGAAATCGCTTGAACTTATCGTCGATAAAATTTTGAAATTCGTTCATTCTACAGGTTCCCTCATCGTGGCGACGATCGTCACGGGCTTGACGATGATCGGAGTAACGAGCAACGGCCAGGTTTCGATTCTGATGCCGGGCGAAATGCTGCGCGAAGCCTATATCCGCCGCGGCCTGCATCCGAAAAATCTCGGGCGTACGGTGGAAGACTCCGCCACGATCATCGAGCCGATCCTCCCGTGGACGGCAGCCGGGGCTTATATGGCCGGCACGCTGGGCGTCGCAACGCTTTCCTATTTGCCTTGGGCGATGTTGTGCTGGACTGGGATTATTTTCGCGACGATCTGGGGTTTCACCGGCTTTGGCATCGCGAAGCTCTCTCCGGAACAGCAAAAAGAAATGATGAAAGAATTTGAAGAAAAGGATGCGGCGGAAGCCCGTAACGCTTAATTCAGGATTTTGCAAAATTCTATTTCTGTCGTTTTCTGGTCCAATATGTAGACGAACGAATAAATCACTTTTTAGAAAAAAGTCCGAACCCGGGCTTTTTTTCTTTTTGGAATCGTGGACGATTCCATCAAAATTTACCGTCCGATCCCTTCTTGCTGGGCATTAACCGTGGAGTCTTAGACGTCTATCCCATATTGTAAAAAGAATGATTCAAATTGTGGGTTGCAGGTCCGGGCCATGTGATTAAAAGAGGGGGGAAGGAAGATGAGTTGCCGCCGGAAACGCATAAGCAAGTTGGATGCCGTCATTTTCAGACTGAGAAAAGCCGAACGATTTATCATGCTTGGAAAAATGGAGAGGGCATCGGCGGAGATATCCGACGCACTGATTATATTACGCGGCTTATATAAACTAATTAATGCCGGCAGTTCACCGAAATTAAGACGCAGAAGGCAGAGAAGATCTCCATGATCAGGCCGAGATATACGAGAAAAAGCTGTGCGCGTAATGTCCGTGAAGCCATTGCCGCATTAAACCGGGCAAAAAAATTAGTGAGGGCAAATGAAACAAGGCTGGCGGAGAGGGAAATCATTGATTCTATTTTTTATTTGATGCAGGCGGAACAATGTGTTAACTATCTTGGAGGAACCGTTGTACTGCGGGGGGCGACAGATGCAACACGAGCAGCGGGAGACCCTGGAGACCCTGGAGACCCTGGAGACACGGGAGCTACCGGAGTCACAGGTGCGACAGGCGCCATGGGAGCAACAGGTGCAACAGGTGCAACAGGAGCGACAGGCGCCACAGGTGCAACAGGTGCGACGGGAGCAACAGGTGCGACAGGGGCAACCGGAGCAACGGGTGCAACAGGAGCCACAGGTGAAACGGGAGCAACTGGCGCCACGGGAGAGACAGGTGAAACGGGAGCAACAGGAGCTACGGGAGCCACAGGTGAAACGGGCGCAACGGGTACAACAGGTGCAACCGGAGCAACAGGTGCGACGGGAGTAACGGGAGCAACAGGAGCGACTGGTGAAACTGGTGCAACCGGAGCCACGGGTGAAACGGGAGCGACAGG
>NZ_WTWY01000067.1 GCF_009870825.1 Paenibacillus sp. USDA918EY
AATCCCGTCTACTGGCCGTCCCAAACCGGATCGCTACGGAATGTGAAAACGAGCCAGCTGACGTTGTTGAGTCTGTCGTTCGTCGAGAAATAGAAACTGCACTGTCTGCCCTGGCGAAATACACCCCGGGCGGTAGGGAGAATGAACCATAGACATTGCGGAGGACATAACAGGCAAATAAATAAATAGGTGGTGGCCATCATGGCAAAAAAATACGAAATGTTATTCGAGCTCAACGGCGACATTGACCCCCGAATAGCTCGGACATTCGAAATGCTGTCCAGGGATGTCTTAGATCTTCGCGGTGACTTTGACAGCTTAAAAAAGACAAAGGGTATCAAAAAAATAACCGAAGACGCAGAAGATGCGACCGAAGCCTTTCATGATCTGCGCGAGCAGACACGGGAGT
>NZ_WTWY01000020.1 GCF_009870825.1 Paenibacillus sp. USDA918EY
TCAGCCAGTCCTGCCATTCATCCACCCTCGTGAAACCAAGTCTGGTCTTCACGCTAACAGGCAATCCTCCTGCCTTGGCTGCTTGGATGATGTCAGCCGCAACCTCTGGACGGAGAATTAAGCCGCTTCCCTTCCCATTGCATGCCACATTATGGACAGGACAACCCATATTGATGTCGATCCCTTTAAATCCCAACTTCGCCATACCGATACTCATCTTTTCAAAATACTCCGGCTTATCGCCCCATATATGCGCAACCATCGGTTGTTCATCCTCGGTAAAGAGCAAACGGCCGCGCACGCTATGATTGCCTTCCGGGTGACAATAGCTCTCCGTATTCGTAAACTCCGTAAAAAACACATCCGGTCTTCCTGCTTTACTTACGACATGACGAAAAACAACGTGCGTCACATCCTCCATCGGCGCAAGCACAAAAAAAGGCCGGGGTAAATCAAGCCAAAAATTGTTATTCACTTCAAACTCAAATCCTTTCTAGAATACAGCTTCAAACTTTGACCCAAAATATTGCGCCTAATGTTCGACTTCTTGTCCACTTATATCATGCCTAATAACTTATTGATTAAACAGGAGTACACTTGGTCATCCAACCAAGCAGCTACTTCAAAAATAATTTATTTACAGTCGTTCTTCCTGACAATATTATATATCAAATTAAACGGAAATTTTTATCTTGTCAGACTATAGGAAAAAGAACCCATTCCCCAATCAGAAATTCGTTCTCTTTACATTATACTAAATCCAGCCAAGCCATGCTCTCCACATGAGCGGAAGGCTCGAGTTCTCACCTCAGAAAATAGGCCTGAGCTTCTCTATCCATCTCGCCAATACTCGCTTGCCAAATATCCTCCTGCAGCCGATCCCTTCCAAAATCAGTTGATCCAGCAGCGGACAAGTGATAGGATTTAAGTATAAAGAAACCGTTTTTCGGCATACACTAAAAAGAGCCTTTGCCGCGGTAACAGCAATGACTTGCAGGACAAAAGCTGTGGAACCCACGGCGCGCAAAGAATTAATCTAAGCGAAACCCACCGAAGGCGGTCAACCTTTATGCGGTGGGTTTTCGCTTGTTTAGCTTCCGCCACCTGCGGTATGCTCGGGACTTTCATACGTTAGTCGATTGCGCTGCCAAGCGCACCAAAAGCCCAAGCATTTTTGCTTGAGCTTCTCCTTGATCCATGGGGAATCTCCGTGTCAAAGATGTAACTTTCTTTAATTCATTCTAGTTCTTACCGCCATACCCCTTATATGTTGCATAAACTTCATCTGCATATAGATTTGCCAGAATAGGACGGCCATAAGAATCTGTAGCTCCCGGATACCAGTAATCTCCTCCGTTATAGTGTAATAATCCGTTATATATATTTCCAAACTTAACAATCTTCTCATCTAAAATCATTGCGCCCATGCTTACCTGATCTTGTTCACTGCTGTGATTATAAGTACGGCCAAATGTTGAGCTGAATTGGGATAAATAAGCATTACGCGTGTTTGGTTCTACCTGCATCAATCCGTCGCCAGCTGATGGACTGCCTGGTAAGCCTGCTCCAAAGCTGCTTTCCTTTTTGATCACAGCACTCAGCAATAAAGCAAAATCTCCGCCTTTGCCAAATCTATTGTCCACATTCATTACATATGTCCATATGTTGCTTGGAACTTCGGAAGGCTTTGTTACTGAAGGAGATGGTGATCCCGTATAAATCTTTACCGATGACATTTTGTCATTGACATCGTTGCCGACCCAGGCAGAATCCGAAGTATAGGTCCATTTTGTTCCTCCAAAATTATCATGCTCATATACTTCAACAGTCCAGCCGCTAGGAACCTTGAGAGAGGACATCCAGTCATTCGGAATTCCGTTTGCGTTCAACTGGGACAGCGTATAATTGCCTATTCCGAGTGTCACTGCTTTTCCACCATAGTTTATATCTGCATAAAATGTTACTCCGTTTGTTATCGGTGGTGTGGTTCCGCCGCTACCGCCTTTCTGCCATAAAGCAGGAACATTGGGTGGTTCCCAACCTACGAGAGAAGTATGTGCCTGAAGACAGGAATAAGTACTTCCACTATATGTTACCGTATCATTTACTGCATATGCAGTATCTGGAGCCCATGCTCCTCTAGCGGCTGCGCTCACCGGTAAGACTGCGCAAAATGTCGATATGAATACTGCTAAAACTACCATTAGTGGGAGGGCTTTAAAAGAAAACTTTTTATTAGTCATTTTCATACCTCCTTGTATCGATCTGTGGCTCACCATGAGACGGTCCACAGGTTTTAACTGTACTATTTTCAATGTATGTAAGTAAGCATTATTTGTGAACCCGTAATTATTCTGAGCATTCCAGTTTTTTTGACCAGGACATTAGCCTTTGCATCCGGAATAGCGGATTCTGAAGTTGGCATGTTCCACCATAGGATGTTCCTTAAGGTAATCCAGAGCTTTCTTCATTTCTGCAGGATTAATGAAACCCAATTGTAAGCGCTTAAATTTTTCGTCGAATTCTGCTCACCCAAATACCATAAATCCAAAACTGTCATAAAAGTCCACTGTATGAGGATTTTGCTCGTTTACATCAACCTATGATGCCGCATACTCTTGAATTACCTTGGTAATCTGGCTCTTGCCTATACTTTACCAATCCAAGCTGGCTTTTTATGATATAAAAAGGAAAACGCCACCCCAAATACATAAGGTAGCGTCTTGATATTTCGAATATTATTATTAAGGATTGGTTGACCAAAGGCCGGCATGTTTTAGCAAAACACGTGGATGAAGTTTTAGCTGTGCAACCATTAAGTCTGCCAAATCTTCTGCTTGCATCACTTTATCCGGATTGCCGTCCGTTAAGTTGAGTTCAACGGCCATATCCGTTGCCACCGTGCTTGGCGTTAACGTTGTAACACGAATATTATGCTTACGCACTTCAAGCATTAATGACTCGCTTAATCCGATCACTGCGGCTTTTGAAGCCGAGTATGCACTTGTAACCGGTGCGCCTTTTTGACCGGCTGTCGAGGAGATATTAATGATGTCGCCTGTTTTGCGCTCTATCATTTCCGGTAATACCGCACGTGTTGTATAGTACACGCCTTTTACATTGACATCGATAATATTGGTCCATTCTTCAGGCGTTAATTCCATGAAGTTGCCGAATTTGGAGATGCCGGCATTGTTTACTAAAATGTCGATGGCGCCAAGCTCTCCGCGAATGGATTCAACCGCTGCAGTGATCGAGTCTAAATCCGCTACATTTGCCGCGGCGATGGCTACCTTCACATCATACTGTTTAAGTTCCTCTGCTACGTGTTGTAAATTTTCAAGCGTACGTCCAACAAGACCTACGTGAATACCTTCTTGAGCAAAAGCTATTGCTGTTGCGCGTCCAATTCCACGCCCTGCTCCTGTAATTAACGCCACTTTACCTTTGATTGTTTGCATGGTGATCACTCCTTCATGAGATCGTTTTGAAACAACGCCGAACCCCGCATTCCACCGTTGCCTCAATATATAAACTTACAAAACAGTCATTTTCTCAATATTCGACCCCACTTATTGTATCATGACTTTATTTGAATCTGAAATGTCATTTAGGCTATAATCACCTCGAGTTGATGAGCTATTGGAAATTGCCTCAATCCTTATACGGATCAAACTCATCCGCTCCAGCCATGCAAACACCAATCGGTTTCAGAACATGCATGACCTCGATTGTTTCGGCATGCGCATCCAGCACTTCTTGAAGCTTCCGGTAGACAAACGGGCTTTCGTCCGTACCTGCGCCGCGCAGCTCAACACCGAAATCCCGGACAGCCTCAAGCATTTGCTCTGTAGTAATTTGTCCTCCGCTGCGGCTACGGGTTTTCCAGTTCATTTTGCCTGCCGCTTGGGTCCGGCTCATGATTCGTCCCGCTCCATGAACGGTGCTGTAGTAAGACTCTCTGTTCTCTATGCTGTCCTTCCCTTTTACGATTACGGATATATCTCCCATACTGCCGCCGATAAAACCAACCTGACCGGGTGCAGACGGGGTTGCCCCTTTGCGAACGACGACGACTTCTCTACCGTTGTGCGTCTCTTTCCAAGCATAGTTATGATGGTTATGCACTTCTATGTCCGCTTCCGCCCCCAGAATGGCTAATACTTGCCGGATCACATAATCCCTGCCGGCATAGGCATAACGTCCAGCCAGTTTCATCGCTCTGTAATACATATCGCCCAGTTCGCTGTTCAAATCCAGCAGTACTGGCGGCTGGTCCATCTTTTCACCGGGAGCGTTCGCGAGAAACGCTCTGCCGGCAGCCAGGTTGATAAAACCGCTCGCCGTTTTATGCCCGAAACCTCGGCTCCCGAAATGATTCGCAATCCACAAACGGCCGGTTTCCGTTTCTTCAAACAGGTCTACGAAGTGGTTGCCGCTGCCGACTGTGCCGAGCTGACTCTGTGCCAATGCTTTCAGCTTGTCGTGCTCCTGCTGTCCTACCGCCCTGTAAACAGCCCAATCCGGATCATCGAAAAGGTCATGGTCAACCCTCTCATTATTGACACGACCTACTCCGAAGGAGATTTTGCGAGCAATCTCATCCATGATCTTCTTCAATCCGGGCTTTATATCTTGGGCAAACAGGTTGGTTCGCACCGCTTTATTTCCGCACGCAATATCATAACCAACGCCCGAAGGAGAGATTTGCCCATCGTATACAACTACCCCGCCGATCGGCTGACTGTAGCCCTTATGATGATCTGCCATGAGCAGGGTTTGAACGACATTGCCTGTTTCTGAACACGTTTTTGCTTGAGCCAGCGCCCCGCTGTCGGGATTACCCCAGACCCGCACGCCGTCTATATTTTGATAAGCCATATAACCATTCAACTCCTACATAATGATTGCTTTCCCCATACTTACAAACCTTTTGCCTCACGGAGTTTGTGAAGTCGTTCTTTTACCGAGTCTTCAGGTTCCACTTCTGATAAGCGAGTGACCGCTTCAACAAGCCGCTCGCCCCAAGAAGCAACGTTCCAGCCCTCCAATGCCTTGATCGCCATGTTTAGATCGGCATCCAGGCCGATTCAACATTTTAACCGTCCAAACTTACTCCCTCTACCCGCTCCACCAGCGAAGAATAGCCTTTAACTGACTGCGCGATATAGGAAAGCACCGTATCGCTCCAACCATAAATGTAGAAGGTTTGCGGATCTTGATCCGGTACCATCGCATGCCGGTACGGGGCAATATCCACAATAAATGCCTTCACGTCCCGGTTCACTTTCGAACGGTACAGTCTCAGCTGCTCATAAAACGGACTGCCGCTGTTTTGCTGCTCATCCGTGATGATGATGATTTGATCTACCTTCCTCCGCTCTTGGATCAGCTTCCGAACAGGCGCACCTGTATCGGTTCCTCCACGAGCATGGATTTGCGCCGCCTGTGTTAAGATACTGTCTTTGCGGGAAGGCCTGGCATCCACAACCTCCGTATCAAACAGCCAGAACAACGAACTGCCCTGCGTCTTTTTATACAGCGCCAAAGCAAACACCGCGCCGATCTCTAAGTACTGGCCGTTCATCGAGCCGGAGATATCAAGGAAAATTGCCGTCTTTTCTCCGAGTTCAGGCAGGTTGTCGAACGTAAGCTCGGCAGCTTCTCGCAAAGCATCCCGAAGCTCCGGATGATCCACCTGGCGGAATGCCGTCGCTAAACGGAATGGCAGGATTTTGGCCTTCTTCAGTGCCTGTTCGTCGGTTATGCGGTTTACGACATAGTCCAGGTTGCGTTTATCCTCCAAAACCCCGGCCCGCTGCAAAGCATTCATATGCCGGAGCAGCGCAAATGTCGGCATCTGGTAAAGCAACGCTTCCCAAACGGCTTTGGACGGCTGGATTGCACCCGTAACCGTTTCATAAGGAAGCTTGCCGCGTTCGATCCACGCGATCTGCTCCTCCTCGGTTGAGGCGAGCTTCAGATTTTCCAAAGCCTCGACTTGGGGCAGCAAGGCAAGGTTTGCCTCCAGTCCCCGCAAATATCGGAACAATGCCTGCTGCTTCAAGTCTTCCGGTTTCGGATGAGCGGTTGCAATGGCATCACCCAAACTGTAGCCGCGTCCACGGCCGTTATATTTTATAGCCCAATATTCGGACACGCCGGACAAGAAACGGTTTACCTGCCGCTTGACGGCACGGCCGCCCTCTCCACGCCCCATACCTTTCAATATCATTAGAAAGTCGGATAAATCGGAAGGAATCCGAACCACGAGCAGGAAGATCTTCGCAAACAAATCCGGCCGATAAATCGAAAGAATCGCCAAGCCAAACAACGGCTGCAGTCTCATAAAGCCCTCGTTCCGAGCAAATATGATTTCCTTTGCCATAAAATTCGGGTTACTGTTCGCCATCTCTTGATGAAGCTGTTCCGCATCGGATAGCAGTTCATTTTGATCCGCGTAAAAGGTATTGCTCATGGTATTGGTCAACAGCATCTGTAAATACTGCTCCTCCAGAGATCTTGCATATGCTGGATAGCGATCTTTATTGAGTATATTCGGTCTAAACGAACCGAACAGTTTTTTTGCCATACTCATACTGGATTGCCTCCTTCAAATAGCACTGGCGAGGAAAAGGCGGGACAGGTTTGCTGCAGGAGTCGAACCTGCCGTATTGCCCGGGTTGAACCTTTGCTCGATTAAGCTCGAAGTAACCCATCCCGGCGCCTCGCCGGCTGCTTAAGTTATTTCTTAACGAAGCGAGGAAATAGTTGAAAAGGCCGTTCGTGCCAATGCAGACACCATCAATACTTATCCCATATAAGTCGAAGGAGCCCTTTCCGGCGCCTCGCTTCGCTATTGCTTTATGAAGGATCATCGAGGAAGTTGGTCGGAAAGGTACATGCTGCTCTACCAACTGAGCTATTCCTCCACTGGAGAAAGTTGGACTCGAACCAACGACAAGCCGATTAGAAGTCGAAGTAACCCTTCCATGCGCCTCAATGATCTTTTTTAGCCGCCGCTTTGTCGCATCGGCTTCTGTATCTATATTCGCTTATTTTGGGAGTAACGAACATGGCGAAAGTATTACGACTGGGCACAAAGTTATCCATTTCACCCAAATCCCTCCCCTGTTACAATGGAAGAAGATGTTTCATTTGAACGGGGGATACCTTTGGCTAAGGAAAGCTTTGATAAAGAAATTCAATTCCTGCGTATGCTGGTGCTGACAAGCGGGGCGTTCAGCAGGCAACAATTCGCCGAAAGATTGGGCATTTCCGTCCACACTTTTGATAAAACGATCAGGCGGCTCAAAGAGGTCGTCAGCTCCGTGCACCAGAACTTATCACAGGAACAGGGCAAGGAATTTTCTGAAACCGTTCGGTTCAGCTATTATGACTCCACCGACCCGCTGCTCTTGTTTCTGTTTCGCGCCAAATCCGTCAAGGAATCCGAAAGCCAGAGAATCTCGCTGCTATTAGCCGCGATGAATGAGCAGGCTTTGACTGTAATGGAGCTCCTGGATATGTGCTGCAGCAGCCTTCCTTCCGATCTTCCTCTGCCTGACGAAAAAACGATTCGGTCGGATCTCAAGTACCTGGAGGAGGTCGGAGTCATCAAGAGGGAGCCTGGGCCTCGCCCCTTCCGGTATCGTATTCAAGACGACTTGGTTCGCGGCTTATCGGACGGGGAACTTCTCGATTTGTACGATTTTGTGGATGTGATGGCGAACACACAGGTCCCTTCCGTTCAAGGCTATCTGCTGCGTGATGGACTGAAGAAACATCTATTGCGCAATCAAGTCGAGCAGTATGCCGTAGAGCCATTTTTATATAAATATCATTACTACTCGCGGATCCTGGATGAGGCACATCTGTTCACGCTCCTCCATGCCATCCGTCACCGCCGCAAAGTCCGTTTTCTGTACTTCTCGCCGAAGTCGGAAAAAAGCTACGCCTCCAAAAACACCAATCCCCTGTTTGAACGGGATACGGAAGGCAAAGCCGAAAAGACGCTGCCGCTTAAAATTGTCTATGATCATCAATACGGAAGATGGTATCTGCTTTCCCACGGCCGGGAGGGGATTCGAAAATACCGCATGGAAGGTATCACGCAAATTGAAGAGGACGAATCCGTTGACGAGGTTTGGTATGAGGAAAAGAAATGCGAGCTTGCCGAGAAAATACGCTACGGTTGGCTGATCGATACCGGACGGCCGGTGACGGTACGCGCCAGGTTTTACAATCCGGAAGGTTCTGAGCCGAACTTCGTCAAAGAGCGGGTCTTGCTGCAGGGACAATGGGGACAGATTGTGCATGAAGATGAACAATCATTTATTTACGAGATAACTGTAAACGGAACTACCGAAATCAAGCCGTGGCTGCGGAGTTTCGGTTCCAGCTGTGAGGTTCTGGAGCCCGCTTCGTTTCGCCGGGAAATGATTGCCGAATGGAAGGAGATCCAGTCTTACTATGAATCTGTTTGAGAAAGTATTCAATCACCAGATCATCTCCCGGTTGGAGGATTCCGGTACCTTCATGGTCACTTCGCACGAACGGGCGTGGCTGAAGACCATGCTGGAGCATCCCGCGGCGGCGGATGCTTTCACTGCGGACACTTTGGACAAATTGCGGTCTGCCCTTGAGCCGGATCAGGTGATGGATATATCCCACCACTTGATCGAAAAAGCCCGTACAATGGAAAAGCAGGTCTACCACCCGCTCCTCCGACCGTTGCGCCGGCACATCATGAATAAGACGGGCATACGTATTACCTATGAGATTAAGGGTGGCCGTGTGAGCACAGATCATCCGGGCTTTCCCTACAAGCTGGAATACTCCATGGTCAAAAGAGAGTGGTATTTGCTCTGGTATCACAACCGTCATCATGCCTTCATGAGCACTAGGCTGAAGAAAATCCATTCTGTCACGCCAGAACCTATCGATCCGTCGGCAGCGGAAAGTATTCTTGAGAAGATCGGAAAAGCTCTCGAATCGCGTAGAAGTGAAGTCGTCATTGAAATTGTCCGAATTTACAACGCTGAATTGTCCCGTATCCTGTATGCCTTCTCCAGCTTCGAGAAAAATGTGGAGTACGATGCGGAGAACGATACCTACCGAGTCAGGGTTTCTCTGCTTGGGGACGAAATGGAGTATTTACTTTCCAAGATCCGTTTTCTGGGGAAGCGGGTTCGGGTGGCCCAGGGTGATTATTTGAAAAGACGGATGCTCGAATCATCGACGAAGGCTTTAGAACGCTATGGGGTTATTGCGGCCGATGCGGAGCTCTTTATTTTCCCTCGTCAAAGCTGATGTAAAAAAATAAAGTTCTTTCATGCGGCAGTTCCAGTGAAATGAAAATGAAGAGTCTTTTGAAAAAATCAGCGACCTCCCGCTCTCCCGGAACTTCAAAGCTCTATTTTTGTCTCCAAAAACTCAAGGTACTTTGGGTCATCTTCCATAAAGATCGCCATACCGGCACCCATGTAAGCCCGGGTTAGCTCGTCAGCTGCCTTTTCAAAGTTTTCCTGTTCGTAATACAACTGCCCCAGCCGAAGATGAATGTAGGGATTTCCCAACCCCTTCGGACACTGTACAGCATTAAAAAAGCACTTGAATGCCTTATCGTAATGCTTCATTCGAAAATGGACATCCCCTATAGCCACATAGATCCACGTGGCGGCTTCCCATTCTAGTTGATTTTCCGGCAATAAGCGGAGTGCCTCGACGTACTTATTTTTTCCCGCCTCAAGATCGCCTGCCTTCACCAAATCATCACCTTGTTGACATAGAGCCGTAATTTCGGAATGAGTGGAATCTGAAAGCTTCACATCATCTCTCCTGTCCTATTCGTGAATTTTAACGAATAATCGTTTGCTCGCTTTCACCCAAAATAATCGCGCCCGGTATTTCCAATAAATAGTTTATCGCCCAAATGATATGGTTCGTGAAATCCCGCCCTTCATCAGGCGCGAATACGAAGCGAATACGTTCGGCACAGTCTTTGATTTCAGGTGGACAATCCTTGACGACGCTTGCAATTTGAGACTCCCACGGCTAAAGCCGCAAGCTGACACCTTCGGTATCATCGGGATTCTTGGGTGGTAGTCGGTCGTGCATTTCTGCTAACCGTAGTTCCCCCAAGTTCAGGGCTGTCTCATCAGCCCGTCCTAAGACAGTGCATATAGCATCTTAGGCTGACAGACTGTTACCATCTGCCACAGGTTGATTCATGATATTGATCGCTCCAACCCGATCACGATGAGCGTGGAATCCGCATGAGCATTCGTACCTTCTGTCTTTTGCTTTGTTCTTCTCCCCACAGGCAGGACAAGATTGCGAAGTGTAGGCAGGATCTACCTCCACAACCTTAATGCCGACAAGGTTTGCTTTGTAGGAGATGAATTGCCCAAGCTGATAGAATGTCCAGCTTTGCAGGTTCTTTGCGTTTTTGCGGCTTGTTCTTGCCGTCTTGCGAATATTCTCTAGTCGTTCAAGCTTGATGATGGACACACCTTCCTGAATGGCTGTATCGACAATTTGCCGACTCATCTTATGGTTTTGATCTTTCATCCAACGTTGCTCTTTATTACCTAGCTTACGAATGGCAGACAATTTTTTCAGTTTTCCTAATTTACGCCTACGTTGCTCATGCTTTCTTCGTATGTACTTGTTTTGTCTGCCGTTTCCAAAGAATCGGGTTTTACCTGTAGAAGTTACAGAAACAGCAGGAACTTTTAAACCAAGATCAATCCCCATGATGTTTTCGTTGTTTGTTACACTTGTAGGCACTTCTACCGAAATTTGAGCGTACCATTTCCCTGACTTTTCAATGATACGCATCAATCCAAGTTTGGATTTTCTTAACAGCTCCATATCTCTACTCGTCGCTGTAGCACGAAACGTTGTTTTCTTCGTCTTTTCATCTACAACGATCGGGAAAGCAACTGTATTTTCGGTTACCGTGTAGTTTTGATTGTTAACGAAATATACAGGTTTTTTAAGAATGGGACGAACACCAAGTTTCTTGATTTTACTGAAAACACTTTTGGCATCTCGAATCGCTTGATTACAAACGGCAAAGGGAAGAATGGTTTCTACATCTTTTGTCGTCATTTTCGGAAATGCCCCCAGTTGTTCAGCCCGTTCGGTTAGTTGATTGACTACCCGAATGTACTCCTTTCCCAATTGAACTAGAATGGCTGGTTGATCAGGAAATATGCGTATCTTAACGGTTAAAACTTGCATGTGTTCACCCCCTTTTCTTTTGTTCTTCAACATAACGCTTTACTGTTTCGCTTGATACGTTTCCAGCTGTACTCACGAAAAAAGAACGTGTCCACAGACTAGGCAAATGAGCAAGATGCTCAAACTCCTGCCTTAATATTCGAGAGGTCACTCCTTTCACTTTTGCCATAACATCTGATGGAGAATCGGTGGGAAGACCGTTCAGGAACAGATGGACATGATCGGGCATAACTTCCATCGCCACAATAATCCAGTTATTCTGATGGCATATTTCAGCTAAAAGCTCCTTGAATCGAATTTCCACTTGATTTACTAACACTTTTCTTCGATAACGAGGGCAGAAAACAAAATGATAATTAATGAGAGATACTGTTGTAGCTGTACGTCTATATTCTTGTCCCATAAAACAATTGTATCAGTTTAACCATAAAACTACAACGATTAAACAAAAAGAAAAGCACACACGCACACGTACTATGTGTTTGCCCTTCCCATCCCATGAAGGGATGTTCTGGCAAAGCCGTCTTTCAGCCCACGATTAAAACGTGGGCTTTCAGTCGAGAATTATTGTAATCCTTAGCCAACACACCTGCATCACCAAATACACGACACAGATCCCTCTCAAGCTCAATTGTTTGGCTAGAAAGCACTTGAGAATTCATATTCGCTTCTTCGTCTTCCTTTCGTGCAAAAATCTTGCTCCGCTATTTTGGGGATTCCAAGAAGAGAAGTCAGCCACATAGATTTCGTTAAATATCAAATCGAGCGGCATGTGCTCCATTGCATCAGCAATTTCATCATAAGGCGAAGGAATTACAAAAGAAAATCCAAAGTCATCGTCAATGATCAGTGATCCATTAAAAATACGCTGCCTTGATGTCAGCCCGATGATATCCCTCATGGATTGCCCGGCATACAAGCGCTCCTTATAGCGCCCCGTATAATTTTGATTGCAACCAATAGAGGCGATCAGGCCATTAGAATCTACAACAATTGTCATAGTGCCGTCCAATGCATATGCAGATCTTACCTCGCCATCCGGAACGGAATATTCTTTAAGCTGAACCCTGTGCCGCGAATATAGTTCATCGATATACTCAGATATATTTCTCCCCAAAACAACATTCCCCATCGAATACCCCGATATGATTTCCGCATTAAAATCAATCACCTGTGGCCCTCCATCATTCTGCCCTGGATCGCGTTCTACCGGAATCCTGCGAATTTACCATTTTATTAGGAACCGTATGCATCACTCATATTAATAAATCAATATCTCCAACATATTCTATTGAATACCAATTAACGGAAATCAGAAACGAAAGACTTTCATCGGAGATGAAATACTCCATGCCATGGCTATTTTCCATTAACGGGGAAATATTTTTTGCATCGTTAACAACCACAACATCGCACTCATTTATATAGTTTTGCTCGAAAAATATGAAAGCAGGGACGCTTTCCATGGAAAGGGAGAAGGAGTATTCATAATCGTCTGTGGATAATCTATTTGCACCTTCACCAATAGAAAGGTGTCCCTCCGTCTTCCAAGGCTTATATTTTTCGAGTATCTCAAGGATATATTTGCAGCCTTGCTCCTTCGGGAGTAAGGCTGCTTTTATGGACATCGTATCCGCAACGCTCATTAACTCTTTCGCGTGACTAAATTTATGCAAATTTATAGCTTATCACCTCAGATATGATTTTGCCGCCGCTTGCCCGGACCTGCAATCCAATTCTCGGTTTATGCCTATTCCATTCTCATTCTTAAATGCATGTACTTTTCCATCAGCGGATGATCGTATCCAAAATAAGCGCTAATTCTGCCGGTCACCAAGTCATCCTCATGCTCGTTAATCCATTAAAACAACTCCCGGTAGAGGTCGAATACAGACTTGATTGAGCAGGGAAAACCTTAGGCCGTACCGTTACTGTACATTTCCCACAACGGTTCCATTAATATTATATTTAATTTTTACTGCGTACTGCCAAACGTGGAAATGCCAAGGATCAGTCCCGCATTACAATCCGTTGATGCCTGTTCTCCCCACGCAAGTGGCTCGCCTATGACTGTTCTTCCAGAAAATCATCATTATGTTGGAAAATCGTCTTCTCCAGTCTGCTCCAGAATCGAAGGGCTGTTCGAATGTGATGGATTTCTGCGGCTTCAACCGGACGGGTATTTCCCTCGTTATGCGGCTGAAACTTTAATACAACTTTCTTTATGCCGTCATCGCTTGTTTCGATATCGAAGTGATATAAGAGGACGTCAAAATCGCCATCAATCGTAGGGAATAACGACAAATCACGTCGTTCTTTCCCTACACCGATGCGGGGGTTATCTTTTCCTTTGGGCAATCGGAAACAGTAATGAAGACTGCCGCTCCAATAGCCGCTTTTATCTTCATCATAGTAGTCGTTGAACTTTTCCGTTACGATCGGCAAAGCAAGTATTCTCTCGATCTTTTCCACCGTTATCGTTTCATGGAGCTGCTCCTGCCAAAAGGAAATCGTTTCCACATCAAGGCTTTCCCTGTAGGTGATTTCCTTCAGCATCCGGGGCCAATATTGATTCAGGAGCTGCACGTACGGTTCAGGAGAATGGTCTTTCAGCGGATGCCAATCGTCCTCGGCATGGTTTTGATAGAGCATTTCAAGAGAAATCTTCCTCGTGCGAAGAGGCTTTTTAACCTCGTTTAAGTAAAGGAATACAGCGTAGGTATCATCCTGCAGCATATAAATATAACCGCCGACTTCCTTGCCATCTTCATTAAGGGAAGGCCGGCTCACCTTGATGCTGACATCGTCTATATAAAATCTGTAAGTGTTATCCTCCCCGAATAAAGGAGATGCTAGGATTCGCTGTATATTGTTCACGCTGGGT
Organism: Paenibacillus sp. USDA918EY; assembly: GCF_009870825.1. Classification (GTDB taxonomy): domain Bacteria; phylum Bacillota; class Bacilli; order Paenibacillales; family Paenibacillaceae; genus Paenibacillus_AQ; species Paenibacillus_AQ albilobatus. The sequence goes on from NZ_WTWY01000020.1 coordinate 14,132, forward strand.
TCTTCATCCTCAAAAATCCGCGGCGATTCTTCCGCCCATCCCTTCTTGAGAAGGGGCTGATTTGCCTTCAGTCTTTCGAATATTCCTTCCCTATAGAGAGGTATTTGACCCTCGTCATATTCCTCGTGATCTTCAAACCAATAGCATCCTTCTGCGAGCAGCGTTTGAACTTCATTTCCATCAAACTCATCAGCATCCACCCAATGCTTCTTGAAATGGCGTTCACCCTTTATCCCGACATAGTATTCGTCTGTTTCCACAAACAGGGGAGCCGTAACGTTTCCGCATACACTAAGCATTCCATGATTATAATCGCCCCAGAATAATTCGTTTACTTCAAGATTGCCCCCGATATAGATTTCTTGACCGCCGACAATGATATTGGACGCTTGTACATTGCCTAGCACAATCAAGCCTGTTGAACCGTCCGTATTTTCATTATATATGTAGTTATGGACAATCAAGTCCCCCGTGATCAGGATCAAAAACACCGATTGCCGCTCAAGCAGCGCTTCCTGCTGCCCGCGTTCGCTTTCCGCATCGATTCCCAATGGATCATCAAGATGAATATGGTCGACGGCCAAGTCTCCGTCATATACAAGGACCGTTTCATTGTCAAATTCGCCATCATTCTTTTCGTTGCGAGAGTAAGCCCAGCAATCTGCAGGGAGCAGGTGCTTGATTTCAGAGAAAGTGTGCTTGGTGCAGGCAGGTAAGCTCGATCCCGCTTTTCCGCCGTCAACATCCAGAGGACGCAGGGCATTGAAAGCAAGGTCATAGCTGGATTCTGCAATGATTTCAACAGCGCGTTCCAACCCATAAGAATCATGCTCGCTATACGTCTTTCTCCATTCAAAATTCAGCAATTCAATACGGCTATTGATATCTCCATCCCAATGAACGTTAAAACCGAAACTTTCAAGAAACGAAACGATGACATTCGCCACTTTGGCAGCATGTTCCGGATTTTCTCTGAACGTGCCGAAGGCAATAAGCAGTACATTGCTATCGATAGCCCTCTCAATATCCTGCTCGTGATAAAAACAGTAGCCCGCAGGCAATTTTCCTCGTTTGATCAGTTCTTCATAACATTCATTAGCATCGTCAATGCCATCGTTCATCGTAAGGCCGGCATTATGCAGCGCAATGATACCTCCATCGCAAAGCATGTCAAAGACCATTACTAGATTTTCAAAATGCGTTGGACGAGCCCATTGTTCAGAAGCTTCCACATGACGATTGAACAAGCTGTTTATTTCTGTCTGAAGCTGCTCCTCTTCGATTGAAATGTCATATTGTTCCGTTAATATTTCGAAGATTTCCTCTAAGCTATGAAAGCCTGTTTTGACAAGCAACTCAATTTGTTCGATCATACTCTTGCGTCATCCCCTCCGATTTGACTACTTCCATGATTAATCATCTCATATTTAGGCTCTTCAGGTGCGCATATCTTCGATTATTATTTCGCTACAGCTGGTTTGAATGATAAAACGTCAAAAAAGCTAGGCATTGAAATAAAATCCGTTTACTTGGAACAAGAGACGCCCCTCTTTTCTCCGGAGACGACCGTTATGTTCAAGCTGGTTTACGATCCAACAACTTTAGAGATTTTAGGAGGACAAATCATGTCTAAAGTTGATTTGACTGCTAATATCAATACGGTCTCCCTTGCGTTTCAAACCGGATGCACATTAGAACAATTAGCCTATGCCGATTTCTTCTTTCAGCCAGAATTAAATACACCATGGAACGTAATGAATACGGCAGGATTAAAAGCATTACTACAAGAGAATTTAATGTAACAGACTTTCATTTCGCATCAATGGGGATGTAAAAAGGGCATTTCCAATCTAAGGAAAAGCCCTCAGATTGCAGACAAACTCCTTTGTTCCGAATAGAGACGTGGCGACTAATTTGCTGCGTAAAGTATTTTTTTCGCTGAAGATCATCCAGATTATAAACTGCATCAAACCCCTTTAATGAATGTTGAGCAAAGGTGTTCCAAAATTTCATCGGGTGAATAGCCGCGAACATCTCTTTGATAAAAATATGAATCAATACTTATGGCGATCAGCAGCATATCTGCTTTAAATATACTATTTGGGCTTGGATGATCCGCTGCTGCCATCTCATCGAATAACTCGACTGCGATTTGATGCATTTTGTTATAGAGCGGATTCTGTGATTGATACGGAAGTCGCTGAGCTGACGCGGACCCCTTGCCTCCTGTTAGTAGTTGTGCCTTCTTCTCAATGAAAGGCATGAAAATTTTGAGAATTCCTTTTAACCGTTGGTCCGGCGGCTCTTGCTGATTCTGCAATAGATATTGCTCTATATCTTCGAAGAACCGAACGACACTGTCTTTTATTAAATCCAAACACAATTCAGCTTTATTGGCATAACGACGATATAGGGTGCCCGGACCTATCTGGGCTTCCGCTGCGATCTGATTCATGCTTACCTGGTCCACGCCGTTCTGCTCAAAAAGTTTATGGGCTGCGACCAATATTCGTTGACGATTCTCGGCGGCATCACGTCGTTCAATTCGCGACTGAATTGCCTTGATTTCCTCCGACATATTAACACCCCTCATGCTAGACTTGGTTCATATTGACATCCGGAGAGTTCTCCGCTTATTATAAAGAGGAGAGCTCTCCGTTTAATGTTAATCTAAATTTAGTGCAAATTCAACAGAACTATGGCCGAAGGAGATTGAGGATGGATTCTATCGCAAAACCTATAAACGAAAAAGCATTACTAGCCCTATTATTAATTGCCTCATCATTGGCAACGATGAATGTCTATATGTTCAACATTGCTGTTCCATTTATTATTAAAGACTTGCATCTGTCCACTTCCGAAAGCAGCCTGATAACGACGCTGTATGCAGTTGTATTAGCAGCAGGTTCGGGTACGTATGGAAAGCTTACCGACCGTTTCTCTGCTCGGTCATTAATACTAATAGGGATAGCCCTATTCACTCTTGGTTCGCTAATGGGGCTTTTTTCGAGCTCTTTTCCGGCCGTTGTAACCGCAAGAATTATTCAAGCAGCTGGTGCTGCAGCTATTCCCTCCCTAGCGTATGTAGTTCCACCTAAATATTTCAAACCCGAGAACAGAGGCAAAGCATTAAGCCTTGTGTCTACTACTTTCGCGTTGATGGGCGGAGTAGCCCCGGTCCTCAGTGGATTTATTATTCAACTGTTTGGTTGGCACGGTCTTTTTGTTGTTTCTCTCTTGATCGTATTTATTATCCCATTTGTTGTGAAACACTTCCCTACTAATGTTGCACAAGGGGAGAAATTCGATGTCTTAGGAGCTATTTTATTCTCCCTTTCAGTAGGCATTCTGGTACTAGGTATCAGCCTAAATCCTTATCTTTTAATAATTGCTGTCCTGATGCTTATTGCGTTTTCATTCCACATACGCGGGAAGAACGCACCTTTTATCACCATCTCTTTACTCGCTAACAAAGGCTACAGAAATTCCTTGCTCTCTGTATTTGCAGGCACATCTGCATATCCGGCCGCTTTATTTTTATTGCCCTTGGTTCTAAAACAGGGCGGTAACTTGCAAGCAAGCTTGATCGGCATCGTCATGTTCCCGGGCGCATTGATTGGTTCGTTGTTCGGCCCTTACATGGGAGCACTTTCTCGCAAGTACAATGGCAGGATCATGATCCTAGCTGGTCATGGTTTTATGATTCTGGGAGCACTGCTTATGGCGGTTTTGCAAGACATGCCCATCGGCATTGGGATCGTCATGTTCATCTTTGCGCTCGGCTATACCACATTAGTATCATCCGCTGCCAACGTTGTGCCATCGACCTTGAAAAAAACGGAGATTGGTATCGGGATGGGGCTCTTCACGCTTTTAAGTATTTTAGGAGGTGCATTTGGTCCTTCTATTTTAAGTCGATTTTTATCCTTCAATATTAACTTTACAGTCTCCTTTATCATTGTCATCGTTATGTCAGTTATCGGCATTTTTCTAATACTCGCAACACGAGCAGATCATTCCCAAGATGATCTGAACAGGCATCCGGCCAATGGCTTAAAGTGAATTTAAGGGTGTCCCAGTGTACGTAGGAACGCTGTCAAAAAGGCCATCCCGCAACTTAACCGTGACTCATGGAAACAAAATACAGCAGCGGAACAAGGAAAACTGCCGGCTGAAAGTGGGAAGGTTTGACCCCCTGCTCCGCCGCTCGCCTTTCCCGCAGCGCAAGACCCTAAAGCACCTGATTCGCCGAGCATGCAGTTCCCATTGGTCTCCCTTGACATAGCGGAAACGGGGAGAAGTAAACGTCATCCAGACCAAATTCCTCTCCCTTTCCGACATAACCGTGAGATTCCCATTTAATGCGCAGTAGGCATCATTCCAGGCTATGATGTTCATGCGCCCATCCATGACATTCGTAGGGGAAAGGTTCTGGCTATCCAAAAAACGTTGAAGCTTCGGAGCTACCTTAGAGGGTTGCTTCAGTCTAGTTGCGACATGGCATTCACCTACAAATAATATAGTTAGATATTTCATTTATGCCAGTGCACCACACCGGCTTGATGGATATAATGACGATGTATTAAGAAGAGGAGGAAAATCATTTTGACTATTGAACGTTTTCAAATTCAGGTCTCTGATGAAATCCTGGACGATCTGCAATACAGACTCCATCACATCCGTTGGCCGGATCAATTGGGAAATGCGGATTGGGAACGGGGCACGGAATTAAATTACTTAAAATCGCTAGTTTCGTATTGGAGGGACCATTATGATTGGCGCGCACAAGAAGCCAAGTTGAACCGCTTCTCCCAGTTTCGCTGCAAGATCGATGGGATCGACGTGCACTTCGTCCATGAACGCGGTAAAGGACCTAACCCTTTGCCTCTGATTCTTACTCACGGATGGCCAGACAGTTACCTTCGTTACCAAAAAATCATCCCGCTGCTTACGGATCCGGCCAGCCATGGCGGCAACCCCGAGGACGCTTTTGACGTAATCGTCCCTTCATTGCCTGGCTTTGGATTCTCCAGCCGCCCTAAACATCCCGGGGTCAACAATTTTCGTGTCGCCGAAATGTGGGTTAAACTCATGACCGAAGAATTAGGCTACAGAAAATTCGCTGCCGCCGGTGGGGATATAGGCTCCGGTGTGACCAGATACCTGGCGGCAAACCATCCCGAACGGTTATACGGAATCCATCTAACCGATATCGGGATTATCCGAGATCTCATAGCTTCATCTGATCAGGCCAAGCTTTCGGAAGAAGAGCGGCAATACAAGAATAATGCTTCGGCATGGATGGCTCAGGAGGGCGGCTATATGTCCATTCAATCGACGCGCCCCCAAACCCTCGCATATGGACTTTCCGACTCGCCCGTAGGTTTGGCCGGTTGGATGATGGAGAAATTCCGATCATGGAGCGATTGTAACGGCGACCTTGCGCAAAAATTCAGCGAGGATGAGCTCCTTACGCATATTATGATGTATTGGGTGACGAACACTATAGGATCGACAGCGCACATGTATTATGATAATGCGCACTCTTTGCCGCCAATCGGCTACATCGAGGTTCCGACAGGCCTTGCCCTATTCCCGGCGGATATCCTGTTGCCGCCCAAGGAATGGGCCATGCGCAACCTGAATGTAACCCGCTGGACTTCGATGCCCCGCGGCGGACATTTTACCGCTATGGAGGAACCGGAGCTTTTTGCCGGTGACATTCGCGCATTCTTCAGACCTTTTAGAACGAGAAGCTGATGAATCGGAACCGTTTCGAAATCATAACCACCCGTTGGGCGGGTGGTTTTTTGTTTCGCACGCTTCGCGAGCTCAACTGGCTAAAGCCACTAACAAAAAAGGCTAACCGCTTGGTTAGCCTCTGCCCCCTGTTTAATTCCGCTCACCGAAAAATAACCATCTCACTCGCTTCGCAAAGTTTTCGATACCGATGCAGCGCAAATTTTCTGAAAAGCAGCCTCTCATTTGAACTGCATCCCCAATTGTTATTGCTGCCTAACATATGTACAGTTTGTTGAGGTATCGTTAGCGATAGAAGTCAACCATATCTCCAAACAGCCGTTTGATAAATTCAAGCTCGCTTTCGTTGTATCTTTCCAAAAATTCGTACATTCTTTGCTTTTCCTTCGTATGGAGCTCATCATGAGCAGCAAATAGCTTTTTGCCGACAGGCGTTAGCCGAAAGTACACTTCCTTTTTGTTATCGTTGAGTTGGGCTTTTCGCACCCAACCTGCCTTTAGTAATTTATGTGCGATCTTGGAGGTATTTCCTTTGCTTAAATTTATCCTTTCCGCGATGGAAGTGACATTGATCGGCTCCTGCTCTCCGATGCACGCAATGGTGTGCAGTTCCGTCATATTCAAGCTGAAATCCGATTCAATATGCTTCCGGATATCCTCCAGGTATGTGGCAGTTATTCGGGTTTCATATTGCTCTTTTTGCTCAAGAAACTGAATGAAAAATTCATGAATGGCGGTTTTGTTTTTACTGGCAGTATCCATGATTATGCTGGCTCCTCGACTTATTTGTTTTATTATATCATAGATTGTTTTCTGAGAAACAAACGGTCATACTCATATTAAGCTTGGGGTTGACAGGATAAAGAGTTAGCAAGTACAATGATATTGTTTCATATGAAACAAAAATTATATATAATTCTTATCACTCCCTTTTTAACAGGCAATAAAAAGGATTCTAACGAAACAATAATTAATGAAGGAGGTGCATACCTGCCTATGGAAATCGTGAATCCGAAGACATTGACGGATAAGGTTACATCTGTAATTTCTCATGCCGTGGTAACTACTGCCTCCAAACTGGCCTTCATCTCAGGCCAGGTTTCTGTAGATGAAACAGGAGCATTGGTCGGTTCAGGGGACTATTACGCGCAAGCGATTCAAGTGTTCACCAATCTTAAGCATGCATTGGAAGCCGCGCGAGCGGATCCATTGTACATTGCAAAAATGAATATTTTTGTGGTAAACCACAACCCGGAATTGATTTCGATTATTTTTGACGCAGGATTTCAAGTATTTGGCCCTAACTGGCCGAAGACAGCAAGTACCTATATAGGCGTTCAAGCACTAGCCGATCCTGAATGGCTTATCGAAATAGACGCTATCGTGATCTTCCCATAATGTTTAAGAAAAGAGGTTATTGATATGAAATATGAAGTCATCCTTATCGGTGGCGGACCTGTCGGCATGATGCTGGCTGGAGAATTGGCATTAGCCGGTGTAAAGGTCTGCGTCATTGAGCGATTAAAAGAGACAACTCCATATTCACGTGCGCTTACCGTACATCCGCGAACCCTTGAAATATTAGATATGCGTGGAGTGAAATCAAAATTAATCAGTAAAGGCCGCTTACTTTCAAGAGGGCATTTTGCCGGATTAGAAACTCCTTTGGATTTCTCGGTTTTGGATTCTTCTTCCAATCACACTCTCTTTTTACCGCAGAGTGAGACGGAGAAGGTGCTGGAGGAATGGGCTCTTGGCCTTGGCGCAGAGGTCTGGAGAGAGGTTGAGGCTCTATCTGTGCATCAGGATGAGGATGGGGTCGACGTTAAGATCGCAGGACCTCATGGAGAAACAACGTTAAGATCTGCTTATGTGGTAGGTACGGACGGAGCCAGAAGTTTGGTTCGCAAACATGCAAATATATCATTTGAAGGTACAGACGCGACCTTCACGGCTATTCTGGGGGATGCCGTTCTATCTGATTTGGCTCCTATGAGTGTCATATCCCGGATTACAGAAAAAGGATTGGTCAGCATCATGCCAATCAATGATCATATCTATCGAGTCTTGATGATCGATATGGAGAGACGTAACATCTCTAAGGATGAGACCGTTACATTGGAAGAGTTTCGTTCATCGCTCATCCGTACGACCGGAAGCGACTTGGGATTGAACGATGTGAAATGGATGTCCCGTTTCGGAAATGCTACGCGGCAAGCGGGACGCTATCGGAATGGTCGATTGTTCTTGGCGGGAGATTCGGCGCACATTCATTTTCCCGCCGGTGGACAGGGAATGAACGTCGGCTTACAAGAAGCGATGAACTTAGGCTGGAAGCTAGCAGGAGCAATCAAAGGCTGGGCTCCGGAATGGCTATTGGACAGTTATCATGCCGAACGTTTTCCATGGAATACGGCCTTGCTCCGGAATACCGAGGTCCAAACCCTGCTTCTGGACGTGACTCCTCCCATCATGGAACTGCGAAGCATGCTGGCTGATCTGATTCAAATACCGGAGGCTAATTATCAAATCGCTGCACAGATTTCCGCCATGGATGTACATTATGCACCCGACGCCGAAGCGCCTTCCCATCCTTTAAACGGGAGACGGTTCAAGGATCTCAGCTTAAAGCTGAAAGACGGACAATTGATTAACGCCTATCCGCTCCTGCACAAAGGTACTTTTCTTCTGTTGCATTTCCATTCTAATGAACAGAATAGCGGTCAATGGGAAACGTATAGCAACCTTCAAGTTGTACATGCCTCTTTGGCTGAAGCTGACGCGGATTGGAACGACGTCCATACGGCGCTTATTCGGCCGGATGGACATATTGCCTGGGCGATTCCTCTATCCGATCCGAATCCAATGCAAACCATAAATGAAGGAATCACTCGCTGGTGCGGAAACATTACGGAATAGTAATTCGTTTGAGGTGTGTAACCGCCTCCCCCTTACAGCTACGGCAAGGTCTGTAGATGATTGAACAAGCACCGTCCTTTATGTCAATGGAATCAAGTTCTTGTCCTCAAATTGGATAAAACTTGATTCCTTAATCCCCTCTACGTTATGGCTATCTTAGTTTTGAAGACACGCTCCAGTGGAAACTTACCGCCAGTTCATTTTCGTGCTGTATCCTGTTGCAGGAATGTTAGTATAAAGATGACGTTTCAGTCGGCTGGATCGGGACACAAACGCCATTTCGAACCGTCAAGGCCAGTGCACGTCCGACGTCATCTCCACGTCCAGCAAGCCGGCTTGGATTGCCGATTCTGAGGCTTAATTTAATTTCCGCTTCGATCTCTTACTCCTGCAAGATGCGCCCGTAGCTTTACATGATACGGTTCAGCTTAACGGGTCTATCGGCGAAAAGCGCGAAAGAAGCTTGTCACCTCGCGTAGTTACCTACCTTTTTAATACCCGACCCAGAAGCTGTAATCAAGCTAACATGCACAGAAGGCCACCGAAGAAATCGGCAGCCTGATCTGTCAGTGATTCAAAGGTAAGCGAGTGAAAGAATACGGGAGAAGCAAGCGTATGCTTCCGAAGCGAAAGCCCCTTCACCGCGTTTCGTCCCCAAATCACCTAACCACCTACTCGAAACCCTTATAAATCAAGGAACAAACAGCTTCAACATGCACCGTATGCGGAAACATATCCACCGGCGTAACCTCCACCGTCTTGTACCCGCCATCCTCCAAAACTCTCAAGTCCCGCGCCAGCGTAGAAGGATTGCAGCTCACGTAAACCACCCGCTCCGGCTTCATCTCCAGAATCGTCTCCAGCAGCTTCGGATCGCAGCCCTTGCGCGGCGGGTCGACGACGATGACGTCCGCTTCGATGCCCTGCTCCTTCCAGGCAGGAATCACATCTTCAGACGCGCCAACTTCAAACGTGACGTTATCCATGCCGTTCAATTCCGCATTGCGGCGCGCATCCTCTATCGCTTCCGGCACGATTTCGACGCCGTACACCTTGCCCGCATGCTGGGCCAGAAACAGCGAAATCGTCCCGATGCCGCAATACGCATCAATGACGGTCTCTTTCCCGGTCAGCTGCGCATACTCCACCGTCTTGCCGTACAGCACCTCGGTCTGGGCCGGGTTTACCTGATAAAACGAACGCGCCGAAATAGCGAATTTCACGTCGCCGATGTAATCATAGATGACCTCACTGCCCCACAGGACGCGAGTGACGTCTCCGAAAATGACATTCGTTTGCTTCGTATTCACGTTCTGGCAGATGCTGACGACAGACGGCAGCTGCTCGCGAATCGCGCTGATCCACTCGTCCACATGCGGGATCTTGTCCCCGTTCGTGACCAGAACGATCATCATCTCGCCGGTACGGAAGGCGACCTTTACAACGACGTGACGAAGCAGACCTTGACCGCTCTCCTCGTCGTAGGCGGAGATGCCGAGCTTGCGCCCGATCGCTTTCACGCGGGCCACGACCTCGTCGTTGCTTTCGTGCTGGATGAGGCAGGCTTCCATGTCGATGATGCGATGGCTGCCGCGGGCGTAGAAGCCGCCCACCAGGCCGCCTTCGGTGACGCCGATCGGCACCTGGGCTTTGTTGCGGTAGCGCCAGGGATCGCTCATGCCCAGCGTGGCATGAACCTGGATGCCTTGGGAGCTCCCTGTTTCCGAAGGTGCAGATACCTCAGTAGGCTCCCCCGAGTCCCCACCCCGCAGCTCCGGCTCCCCTGCCACCTGCAGCTTCCCGATCCGCGTCAGGTTGTCCACGACAAGCTGACGTTTCCAGGCCAGCTGCGCGGCATAGTCCATATGCTGCAGCTGGCAGCCGCCGCATTTGTCGAAGATCGGGCAAGGCGCGGCGATGCGGTCCGGGCTGGCTTCGACCAGCTCGAGCAGCTTGGCGTAGCCGTACTGCTTTTTGGTCTTCAGCACCTTCACCCGCACTTTTTCGCCGGGCAAGGCGCCCGCAACGAATAACGTATATCCTTCTGCCCGCCCCACGCCTTCGCCGTCATGGTTCATCCCGATGATGTCGATGACGACTTCGTCGTTTTTCTCCACCGGCAAACCGGTGATGGGCGCAGGCGTGCTGCGGCGGCCGGCGTTCCGGCGGCTTTGTCGCTTGTTCATGCTGCTTACGTCACTTCTTTCTGTATATATTCATCGTAAAATCGAGCCCCTTGCAGGGTCCATTTTTTCGCGTTTATTCACTTATTAACGATACATCTTTATTTAAAAGGGTCGGAGCAGAGATGGTTGAAGCACGCAGGACAGTATGATGAAGCTCAGTTAGCCCTCCGGTGTCCTAATCCACCGCTAACTAACCAGGCTCGATTGCAGACAAACACTACGATTCAACTCCCTGCCTAACCTTCTCCGTCACGAACCGAGCATCGAAGCCCTTGTAGAACAGAGAGCAAACACTACGGTTCAACTCCCTGCTTCACATCCACCCTATTATACCAAACATCTCCCCAACGCAAAAAAAGATCAAGATGTCCCGCTCCCCTTCCCGGTGCGATGAGCAGCGACTGGACATCTTAACCTGCGTGAACTGCCGGTATGTATCGGTTTACGGCCGCTTGGGCCGTCTTGCAAACCGTCTAATCTTGCTAAGAGTAAGCTTGCTTGAAGCTCACCCATAGGCCCTTACCTTCTTCGATCCGTCTGCCTTAGCCTTACCTTCCTGAATCACCGAGCCAAGATCAACCCAGGCTCTCCCCGCCTCTACGCAAAAATCCGCAAATGCTGATGCAGCACCGAAAACCGGCCCGGAAGCGTTCCGCCCAGCTCGCCGTCGAGGTTGAGCAGCACCTTGCCCGGGGAAGTGACTTCCATCGAACGGGTGCGGAAATACACGACCTTCTTGTCGTTGAAATGCTCGCCGCGCAGCGCCAGCGTAACGACCCGGACGAACTCCGCCAGGTTGCATTTTTTGAGGGCGATCACGTCGAGCAGGCCGTCGTCGATCCGCGCGCCGGGAGCGAGCTTTTCGAAGCCGCCGACCGAGTTCGTGTTGGTGATCAGAAAAATCATGAATTCGTCGTGGATCGTCTCCTGCCCTTCGGCTTCGATGATCAGCTCCTGCGGTGACAGGCTGACCATTTTTTCGACCCCTTTAATGTAATAAGCGAGCTGCCCGATCATCGTCTTCAGGCGGCTTGGCACGTCATAGGTCAGCTCCGTCAACGTCCCTCCGCCCGCAATGTTGATAAAATATCGGTCATTGGCTTTTCCGACGTCGATCGGACGGGTCTGCTGCCGGATCACCAGATCGCAGTAATCTTCCCAGTTTCTCGGGATGCCCAGCCCGCGCGCAAAATCATTGGTCGTTCCCACCGGAAAAATGCCGAGCGGAGGCACGTTCTCCTTGCCGGCCATTCCGTTGATTACCTCATTGAGCGTGCCGTCGCCGCCCGCGGCGATAATCATATCGTATCCGCGTTCCACGGCGTCCACAGCCGCCGCCGTCGCGTCGCCTTCGCCCGTCGTCGCATGGCAGGAGGCTTCGATGCCGCCCAGATCAAGCCGCTGCAGCACGTCCGGCAGACGCCGTCTCATTTCCTCCCGGCCTGAGGTGGGATTATAAATCAATCTTGCTCTTTTCATTACTAAACGCCACCCATTTTAGGAATTCACACCGTATGATTGCTCCATGGGGATATCGCCCAAACATAAAGCTTCAGAAAAACGCTCCCCACAGAAAAATATAGCTCATTATTCCTTTTTTAACCAGTCTTGAACCTGCTGGTCGATCCACGCCGTCAGCAGCGGATGCGGCAGCAGCGCTTTCCCGGAATACAGGTAGCTCAAGCCTTCCAGACGTTTCGGAATCACTTCGCGGATAAAATAGCCTTCACTCAAAAAAACCGGAGCCGCAATCGTCTGCATTCCCCGTTCCTTCTGCCAATATTCCACTTTCGCGCGAACATTGTCCGGCCGCAGCAGCGCTACATCGCTGGCGGCGAAGCCGCCGATGTCCCGCACCTGATCCGCAAGCCGCTCGAAGCCGTTTTCCCAGCGTTTGCGAAAACTTTCATAGCTGCTTCCATGTCCGATCAGGACAAGAGCTTCCCGCTCCGGATTTCGGGATACCGGCCGTATTTTATCCCACAACATTTCGGCCACGAAAGGACCATGCTCGATCGGCGAGCCGTAATGAATGGTCGCGCTGACCCGGAACGGCTCCAGATCGCTGTCGAACGAGGGAGCGTCCAGCACGCCAAGCGCGTATGCGATTTCGTTCACATGTGTGCTCCCGGAAGAAACGAACAGCGGAATCACCAGGATGTCGGTGACCCCCTGGCTTTCAAGCTGATCGATGCCATCTTGAATCAGTCGTCCTTCCACGATTTCCAAGAACGAAGCCGCCACAGGGAGGTCTCCCCGCAGCGGCAGCTGATGGATGGCGCCATCGACCAGATCGACCCAAGCCTGTTCCCTTGAGCCGTGGCTGATGATTAATACGCCCCGTTTGCGCATCTTATCGTCCAAGACGGTCTAAAGTCATTTTATACCCTTCGTTGCCATAATTCAAACACCGTTTCACGCGGGAAATGGTTGCGGTGCTCGCTCCCGTTTCGGCTTCGATCTGGTTGTACGTGCAGCCTTTGCCAAGCATGCGCGCAACCTCCAGACGCTGGGACAGGGATTGGATTTCATTGACCGTGCACAGATCGTCGAAGAACACGTAACATTCTTCAACGCTCTTCAGCGTTAAAATGGCCTCAAATAATTGATCAATACTTTTATCATTAAGTTTCTTCAGTTGCACTGAATCATCATCCTCTACTATTACTATGTATTTTCATTGTACCCGAGCGGGTATGGACTTTTCAAGCATTAACGGATTCACGCACTACAGAGCTGCAAGGCAGATGTGCCGTAAAAGCCGGTGCGGCGCCGCGTTTCCGTTCCCGGATTTTTTTACCATCATTCATGAAAACGCTTTAATTATACCCTACCAAAACGGGATTGTATAGCTTTGATAGCAAAAGAGAACCTTCCCGCTCCCCGGCCCATATCATGAATACAGCCGGCCCGGCCCGTTCCGCCGGTTCTCTGGGTATTCGCCCGATTCCGCTCCTATCCCTGTCTACCGGGCATTCGTCCATACCGTATGTTTGCCCATGACATACAGTATAGTAAACCATTCCAAAAAGGAAAGTGATATCCATGCCTGAGCATTACTATCACCGCAATAAGCCCCGCAACCAACATCGCGCGCTGGACGGCGGTCCTTTCTCCCCTTATCCATCCTATTCACCCTATCCGGGTATCCCTTATAGCGATTTCGCCGGCCCCGGCACGGGTCTCGTTCCCGTTCAGGGAGCAGAAGTCTTGGCAGGCACCGAAGCGTTGGCGGGAGCGGCCGAAGTGACCGCAGCAGCAGCCGCACCGGCAGCCGCCGCGGCCAAAACGGGATTTTCCCTCGCCAACCTCGGGGAGCTGAAAGGGCTGATCGACCGGATGGGCGGCATCGACGGCATCGTCAATTCGATCGGGAAGGTGCAAAAGGTGATGACCGGCGTGCAGCAGGTGGCGCCGATGTTCAAATTGTTTTTCGGAAAAGGGAAAACCAACGCCGCCGATGATTCGTCGGGATACCGGCCGCGGCGCAGAAGAAATTCCGGCCGAAGAAAATCCTCGTCCCGCAAACGCCCGAACACTACGAACCGTCCCGGCAAATCCGGTAAATCCTCCCGCAAAAAGCGGCGCTGACCAGACACATATCAGCCTTCCCTTCCGTTTTCCCGGACGGACCGTCGATCGGCCCCGAAAATTCCCGCGATTCCGGGCTGAGCGCTGCCCGCATGGCCGCAAGGGATACGTTTAACCGTTATAGAAAGGGGGCGCTAGCCGCCCCCTGTTTCCACGTTTTCACATCTCCCTCCAGAACTGTTCCGGATGATCGATCACAAAAAAAGCCGCTATAGCGCGGCTTCAACCGAATATTTTCACTTAAACCATCCCCGCCGCTGAAACCAAAGCACCATGCCGACGGCCAAGGCGAACATAAGCACGAGCACCGCAGGGTAGCCGTATTTCCAGCCCAGCTCCGGCATATTCGTGAAGTTCATCCCGTAGATCCCGGCGATCAGCGTCAGCGGCATGAACACGGTCGTGATGACCGTCAGCGTCTTCATGATGGCGTTCATCCGGTTGGAATTCAGCGAGATGTAGCTGTCCCGCAGATCGGCCGTCATTTCGCGGTCCGCCTCGATCATGTCGGTCAGCTTCAGCAGATGGTCGTAAATGTCGCCGAAATACACCTTATGCTCTGTGCTGCTTTGGACATGCTGGGAGTTGACGACCCGGTACAGCAAATCGCGCATCGGCACCACGGTGCGGCGCAGCTTGAGCAGCCGTCCGCGCAGCTCGAATACCTGCCTCATCAGATCGTCCACCGATTCCTTGCTGCCCCGGTTTTCCAGCTCCGCCAGCTCGTCTTCGATCGTGAACACGCCCGGAAAATATTTGTCGACCAGCTTGTCCATCACATTGTATGCGCAGGATACCGGCCCGCGGGACCAGATTTTCCGGTCATGGGCATGCTGGATGATTTCCTTCCACGCCTCATCCACCTCTTCCAGCTCCTTGCTGTGGAACGATACGAGCAGATCCTGCCCGAGAAACAGATCCACCTCTTCGACTTGGAGCGTCTCGGGATCGATCGCATGCAGCACGAAAAATTGCAGATCCTCGTAATTGTCCAGCTTCGGGCGCTGCAGCACATGAAGGCAGTCCTCCACCGCCAGCGGATGAAAATGAAAGTAAGTCGTTAAAAGAGCGGATTCTTCCTCCGTCGGCGCGTTAAAATCCACCCACATCCAGGCGTAATCCTCCGGGCGGATGTCCTGAAGCGGTATGTCCGTGACCACCTCATGCAAATGGGTCAAAGCCAGCGTGCGTATCATCGGTTATCGGTAAACTCCTTTCCAAACGGGATGAGGGCCAAACGTCCGTCCCTTGCATCGTCCATTGCATCGTTCCTTCCATTGTACAGCAAAGACCGCCCGTTCGCGAAATCCGCATGAAGCGGTGCGGCTGCTGCACGGAGTGCGAGAACCCCGCCAACGACTGAAAAACACGCCTGAGAAACCTGAAAACGCGGGCGAAGGCCGATCCGGGCATACAAAAAAGCCAACCTCATCGATTGGCCCCCACTTCATATCCATATGTTTTTATGTCTAGAATAAAATCTTATAAATAATGCCTGCCAGTACCGCGGAAATCGGGATGGTGATAAACCACGTAACGACGATCCGTCCGGCCAGCGACCATTTCACTTCGGAAAAACGCTTGGCGCTGCCAACCCCGAGAATGGCGGAGGTTACCGCATGCGTCGTACTGACTGGCAAGTGCAGCAGCGTGGCGCCGAAAATGACGGAAGCCGACGTAAAGTCCGCGGCAAAGCCGTTGATCGGCTCGATTTTGAAAATTTTCGTTCCCATCGTCTTGATGATCTTCCAGCCGCCAATGGAGGTGCCGAGCGCCATCGAGGTGGCCGCAGCGATTTTGACCCAAAGCGGAACTTCAAGATGTTCAAGGCGTCCGGAGGACACGAGCGCGAACGTAATGATCCCCATCGCTTTCTGCGCGTCGTTCGTGCCGTGCGTAAACGATTGGGCGGCTGCCGTGACGATCTGCATCATCCGGAAGCCTTTGTTCACGGTATGCGGGCTTTTTTTCGCAAAAATCCATTTCAGGATCGTCATGATGATATAACCGACCACAAACGCGATCAACGGGGAAAGCAGCAGTCCTTCCACGATTTCGACGAATCCGCTCCATTTGACATGATTCGAACCGGCTCCGACGAATACCGCTCCCGCCAAGGCGCCGATAAGCGCGTGCGAGGAAGAGGACGGAATCCCCAGCCACCAGGTTGCGAGGTTCCATATGATCGCGGCCAGCAGCGTGGCGATGACGACCTCGATCCCGTTATCGAGCGAGGCAGGATCCGCGACGCTTCCGCCGATTTTTTTCGCGACCCCCGTAAACATGATGGCACCGACGAAGTTCATGATCGCCGCCAAAATGATCGCCGTCCGCGGCTTGAGCGCCCGGGTCGAGACCGAAGTCGCGATCGCGTTCGCCGTGTCATGGAAACCGTTGATGAAGTCGAACGCCAGCGCCAGGAAGATGACAATGCCTATTACAATGATTGGTGTCTCCATTTGTCTGTAAACCCCTTACGAGTTGCTCATAATGATCGATTCCAGCATATTGGCCACATCTTCGCAGGTATCCGTGGTCGTTTCGAGACGTTCGTAGATTTCCTTGCGTTTGATCAGTTCGATCGGATCGGATACTTTGGCGAACAGGGCTTTGATGGAAATGCGAAGCAGCTCGTCCGCTTGGTTTTCCAGATCGTTCAGACGAATGGTATATTCGCGGATGGCAAGAAGCTTTTTCTGGGACAGGAGGTGAACCGCCTTTTGGATCTCGTAGGCAGACTGCCGCAAAATTTCCGCAAACTGAATGATATATTCGTCAGGGTCCGGCAGATGGTACATATCGAAGCGGGAAGCGCAGGCTTCCAGCCCGTCCATGACATCGTCCATGCTGGTTGTCAGATCCATAATATCGTCGCGTTCGATCGGCGTTATAAACGTTTTGTTGAGTTCCGTAATAATGGTGTGTGTAAATTCGTCACACTGCGACTCAAACTTTTTCATTTCGTTGGCAAAAAGAACCACATCTTGGAGATTGGCCACATGCTGGGCGAAATAATCGGCAGCCTGCACAATCGTATCGGCCATATTCTCCAAAGTTTGGAAGAATATGTCCTTTTTCTTCAATTTCATACGATAACCCCTTTACTTAAGATTGCTTGTATAAATTGAACAAAAGTTTAATCCTCCATATGCCGCTTCCTGCCGGGGTTCACATGGCCCTTTTCTTTCATCCAATTTATATAAGAACGCGCGAAAACAGAAAAAAAGACAACCCTAGTTATCTTATCAATCCACGGCGTATTTTGTAAAGATTACGGCTTTCAATTTTCGCGTATACGTAAGGGTTTGGCGGTTGTCTTACCTTAAAATTACCCAATCTTCCGATAAATTATCCAAGCGCTGGATATGCCCCTGCCAGTATTTACATAACGCCGTCGAAATGGGGCACTGGATCCGAGACGTTGCCTAATTTTGTTGAAAAATCTGAACGTGGCTTTCGAAGGTCGGCGCGTTCGGCACGATGTTGAAGTAAGTTGTACCCGGGTAAAGCGGCACTTCCTTGCCGTCTTTAACGAAACGGATGACGTCTCCCTTGGCCCGCGCCCAGCGGCCTTTGGTCAGCTTTCCGCGCTGCAGCAGCATCGCTTCCCCGCCCGAGACGGTATCCACGGCCAGACGGCCCACGTCGTCGAGCGTTTTGTGGCCCGCGCCAAGAATGACGACGTTGGTCGCAGTCAGCTGCTCCCCGGTGTTCAGATCGACATGCGGTTTGCCGTTGATGGAGCGCTTGTACAGCTTGGTTGCTTCATCATACCGGTATTCGACCTTGTAGCTTTTGAGCAAAAACGTAATTTCGGCGCCGGACGCGTTCTCGCCCTCTGGAAGGTCCTCCTCGGCCCGGAACGGGTAGGCGGGGATATCCACTTCCTTTTTGTAACCGCGCTTGTCGGCGCCCTCCCTGAGCTTGTCTGCGTCCGAATACAGGTTATGCGGAGCCTTGCGCGATTTATCCCTCCAAAAGTATGCCCCTGCGTTGCCGATTTCATCAAGATCTTCCTTATGCTGCTTCTGCAAAATCGCGTAAGCGTCGTTGCTGCCGCCGGCATGCACGAGCACGCCGCCGTAGCTTTCCCCGATATCGATCAAATACGGACGGATGCTGCGGATCGGGCCGATTTTTTCGTTTGTTCCCCTGCTTTGAAAAATGCCGATCAACCGCGTAATGCCGCCTTCGGCCAGCACTTCGTACACGATATCCGCCTGGGTGAGCCCGGACTGCGGGCGCGCAGCGGCCGCGTTGTTGATCATAACCGCGAGCGGGCGTGCCGTTGCCGGCTTGGCCACCGGAAGTCCCGTCAAAGGCGCCGTGTATGCGGCCGTCTCCGGCTCGCCCGAAGTGATCGGGTCATCCTGCGCCGGCTCCTCCGGCGGCGTTTGTTCCTCCACAACCGGCGCCTGGGGCGCTTCCGCTTTCGGCTGTCCGCATGCGCTCAGCGCCGTCCCCAGCATCATCAGGCAGATCAGTCCGGTCCCTAGCTTGTACCACCTGCGCGTTTCCCCATTGCCCTGCTTCTTCATTTACGAATAATCCCCCTTTTCTTTTTAACCGTGCTTCCTTTTTCCCCCATTTAATCACAAACAACAGCGTTTGTCTTTGATAAACGGCAAATTTCGGCCTTTGCTGACGGTAGCCGCGGGAAAAATATGAGTATTTTATTATAAATCGTAGATTAGGCTACTTGTCGGCGGATCACTTTAATTTATAATTTAAGGATGTTATACCATTAAGTGTCAAAATACGAAACGGAAAAAGAATGACAAGGAGACACTTTGTACTAATGAAAAGGAGGAGTGGCAAAACTTGTTCAACAACTGGCTGAGAAAAAATCAAATCGCAATGTGGCTGCTGACGGTCGTTCGGGTCTATTTGGGGTACACCTGGATGGAGGGCGGGATCAAGAAGTTGATCGGGGGTTTCGATGCCGGAGGTTTCCTCAAAGGCGCGATCGCCAAAGCATCGGGCGAGCATCCCGCCGTGCAAAGCTGGTGGGCGGCTTTTCTGAAACACGGGGCGCTGCCTGGCGTCAAGCTGTTCAACATCCTGATCCCGCTCGGCGAAACGCTTGTCGGCTTGGCTCTTCTTCTGGGAACCTTCGCAACCTTTGCCGCCTTGATGGGCATGGTCATGAACTTTGCCTTCCTCTTATCGGGCAGTATTAGCGTCAACCCTCAAATGATTCTGCTTGAAATGTTCCTCGTTGTCGCTGCCGCCAATGCCGGACGCATCGGTCTGGATTATTGGATTATGCCTTACCTGCGCAGCCTGTTCTCGAAAAAACAGACGATTTCCGCTTCCACTCCGCAACGAATTATTTAACAGCAGCAACCGTTCAAGTCTAATCGAACATGCATGAATTCTCACACGGAGCCGGGCCGGATTTCCGTCCGGCTCATTTTTTGCATTTCCGCCGGCATTTAGGTTCCTGCGCACAATTAGATTGTGACAATTAGATTTCTGGGCATAATTAAATTTTTCCGTATAACGAGATGCCTGTGCACAGTTTGATTCCTGCACTCATTTAAATTCCTGCAACATTTTAAATTCCAGTACACATTTATATTCCTGCACCATTTAGATTCCTGCACACATTTAGATTCCAGCACACATTTAAATTTCCTGCAAAAATAGTTTTAAATTTTATATAAGATTGTGATTTATATCACATATATTGTGAAAATTATCACATATAATAAAGACATGAAAGAGATGATCATCTTCCAAATCAACAACAAGAAGCGAAACACCAAGAACCAAGCAGGCTAGACGCTTCTCGAAAAAATATGTCATCAAACCAAGGAGTGGTTCAAAATGTTCAACAATTGGCTGAGAAACAACAAAGTGGCAATGTGGTTACTGACGGTCGTCCGGATTTACCTCGGGTACACCTGGTTCAAGGGCGGAATCGAAAAATTGACGGGCGGATTCGATGCGGGAGGCTTCCTGACAGGAGCGATTGCAAAAGCAAGCGGCGATCATCCCGCCGTGCAAGGCTGGTGGGCCGCCTTCCTGGAACATGGCGCGCTGCCTGGCGTGAAATTGTTCAACTTCCTCATACCGGTAGGCGAAACGCTGGTGGGACTCGGACTCATCCTGGGCACCTTCACCACCTTCGCGGTCCTGATGGGCATGGTGATGAACTTCGCGTTCCTCTTCTCGGGCACCGTAAGCACCAACGCCCAAATGCTCCTGCTTGAAATGTTCGTCCTTGTGGCTGCCGCCAACGCCGGACGCATCGGGCTGGACCGCTGGGTGATCCCTTACCTGCGGAACCTCTTCCGCCGCAACGGACAAGGCAATACCCCATTCCCGCAAGGCGGAATGACCAAAACGAAAGGCGCCGCCTAAAAAGTGAATCTAAGGACTTCCCCCCTCGGGAGAGCCAACAAAAGCCGGGCTGAAATTTCAGCCCGGCTCTTTATTTTATTTGTGACTAATGATTAGGAACCAAACATCCAGCAGTTCAGGCTTAAGTTCCCAAGTTGGTAATCCTGGAACAGCCGTTTGGCCTGGCGGTCGTCATCGGCCGCGCCCATCGCGTAAAACAGCGGGATAAAATGCTCCACGCCGTAAGACGGCACCGCCTGGCGGGCATGCGGAGCTTTTTTGTCGTAATCGAAAAGATCGCCAATCTTCCAGCTTTCAAGCTTCTCCGCAACCCATTCGTCGAACTCCACGGCCCATGGGTCCGGCGTGTCGGTTTGCGCAAGCATCCGCAGGTTATGGACAAGGCCGCCGCTGCCGATGATGAGCACGTTTTCCCGCCGAAGCTCCTTGAGCATGGCCCCGATGGCATACTGTTCGGAAGGGGAACGTTTGGAGTCGACGGACAGTTCGACGACAGGAATGTTCGCTTCCGGATACATTTTTTGCAAAATGACCCAAACCCCATGGTCAAGCCCCCGGCCGGAAACGGTCTGGTACGGCAGATTGCCCGCCTCGAACAAGGCCTTCATCCTCCCGACAAGCGATGGCGAACCCGGAGCCGGATAACGCAACTCGTACATCGCGTCCGGAAAGCCGTAAAAGTCGTGCATCGTCCCGTTGGTTTCATCTACGCTCAATAACTGGTCGGGTTCATCCCAATGCGCGGAAAATACGGCGATCGCCTCCGGTACGGGCAATTCCCGGCCCAGGTTTTCCAAAAACCGCGTGTACCCGTTATCCTCCAGGGCGAGCATGGGTGAACCGTGCGCTACAAATAGAGATGGTAATGTCATCGATGTCAACCTCCACACGCCAGTATAAGTTGCTACTTATATTTTACCGCGTCGAAAAAGATAATTCCAACTTCTGTGCGCCGGCCCCTCTTGACGGAAATTGAGAAGGTACCTAACGGACATCATGAAGCCGTTCCATTCTCCGCCGGCAATGGCCATCGGACTTAACGGTTAACGAGGGGTTTCGCGCGACTGCATCTGGTCTCCATTTGCCCAGCCACGGGATGAACCGCTCAACGGGAGCGACTGAAGCAACAGGAGCGACAAGAGAGGATGCATTTAAGCTCCCTTTCGAAAAACTTCAGATGATCCAGTGCTGCCAATCCTGCTGCTGTTTTTGCTGCTCCTTCAGCCACTCTTTGGTCCGGTGGATCAGCTGGTTGCAATGCGGCCCCGATGAAAAGGTATGATTGCCCTGAAAAATGATTTCCTTGTCGCAGCGCCCCTCGGGCCGCGTCCAAAATACTTTTTGATACAAAAACGCGTAATCGACCGGAATCGTGTCATCCGACGTCCCGTGCACGACCAGCACGTTGCCGCCAAACTTGACCGCCTCCTGAAAAGGCTGGAACATGCCAAGCGAATCGAAAAAGACCGGCGTAAACTCGAAGCCGAGGAAATCCGCGCTTCCCTCCTTCACCGCATGTTCATACACTTCCCGTCCCGTAATCTTCAAAATGTCGCTGAGCGGGTATCCGACCGCCGACCAGAGCACCAAATTTTTTACCCTGCGATCGCGAACCGCCGTTAAAATCGCCACCGCGCCGCCAAGGCTGTGTCCGATCAAGGTCACCTGCGACGGGTCGACGTTTCCGCATTCCAGCGCATAATCGAGCACCGTCCGCGTTTGCGCGATCATCGATTCCAGCCCTTCCTTCCCGTACGAACCGCTGCTTTCGCCGCATCCGGCATAATCGAAGCGCAGCACCATGTAGCCGGCCCCGGCCAGCTCGCGGGCGGTTTTGACGAACAAACGGTCCACGCCGACCCGGCTGCCGACAAACCCGTGGCAAATGACGATCAGCGGAACCCGCTCCCCTTCACCCTTTTTCCCCTCAGGATGCGCCGGATAATGCAGGCTTGCGGTCAGCTCCTCCTGCCCGTAACGGATCGAAATTTGTCTTTCCATTTCTCCACTCCCCTTTTAAACGATCGATATATTTTAAGGATTTGAAAATCAATCATCTTATGCTTGTTTCATTTAACTTATAATTCCGATAAGTTTAATCAGATATAATATGTAACAATCATATTAGCACCGCCGGTCAGCTGTGTCAAATTCAAATCTTTTTTCCTTTTGAACCCTAAAACATCCCGTTTGGTATGGATTAGCTCCGCATCGCAGAAACTAGGGTCAGACCCGATTATTCACAGAAAGGGACGTGTCGTTATGTGGCAGCAATGCATTTCCCATATTCGCGAGCATCCCCTGTCGTGGGTGCTGATCATCTGCGTCATCGCGGCCGTCATTTACGTGTTTGTTCATCGCGAACAGCTTTTTCATCAAGAATAAGGCGCTTGTCCGCCCGGGCGGACTTGAATCCGGCACTTCCAGTTCCTATACTTGTTGTATACGGAGGAACGGACATGACAACAAGAGAGTTAATTAAGGAAAACAACCGGCTGCGGGAGCAAATGACGCCGGCGAATAGGGATTTTTACGAAGATATCGTCGTTTACGTGCGGGTTAGCCGGGCCGAACAGCTTCGCGGCGAGCAGCGGCTGCTTGAATTGGCCCATGAGGTTGCTGGAGGCGCAGCAAAAGGGAATTTCGGCATCCGAGCTTTTTGGCGGCGATGCGGAGGCCTTTGCCCAATCGGTGGTTGAAACGCTGCCGACCGCAAGAAAACTCGAAGGCGCCGCTTACTACATCATGATCGCTTGGACCGCTTTGACGATTTTGTTCCTGGCGGAGGCGGTCATCGGTTTCGGTGCGCAGTTTGCGGGATACGACGGGGAAAGCCTGAACCGCATCAGCGTGCTGGCGATCATCCTGGTCGCGGCGGGCGCGATCGTCCTGACGGAGATCTTTATGAAATCCCTCGGCAAAACGGCGGATGCCGGCCCGCAAAAACCGGGAATCAATTTGAAGGCGATCGGCGTATATTTGGTCATCATGGTCGTCGTGATGGTCGCCGGCTTTTCGCTGCGCGGCATGCTGCCCGTATTTACGGTGCCGCCGTGGGTCAGCCTGGTCCTGTGCATTATCGGTTTTCTGGGGCTGCGGTTTATTTTTTTGCGGAAAAGATAATAAAATCATTTTCACGAATGCGGGGTCTTGGCTTTCTTAAGCGGAGGCCCTGAAAGAAAAAACGTATATCTGAAAAAAGGCTATGAGCCATGCAAAACATCTTAGACTGAACGGTTACGCGTACGCGGCAGTCCAAGATGTTTTTTTATGTGAGGATTTTGCAAAAATCCAAAGAGCGACTTCCAATCGGCAATTTATAGAGCGAAACGGTTTAGTTCGTCTATATATTGTACCCGGGAGCGACCGGAATCGAATTTTGCAAAATCCTTATGTTTCATTTTCGCCAAAAAAGTTTACAAGTCCGAAACAAGCGGACGCGATCATGAAACAAAACGCGGGTAATATGGGAGTAACGAAACCTTGGAGGTGCTTTACATGATGAAATGGACCAAAACCACAGCGACGGCCGCCGCTTTGATCGCCGCCATCAGCTTGCAGGGAGGCGCCGCAGCCGTTCATGCGATGAATGCCGCGCCAAAAGCCGCCCCTGGAGGTGCGCCAATCGTCGTTCCGGCCAAAACGGCGCATGCCAACGCCGTGTTCGACCATATGATGAATTTGCTTAAATCCCCGTCCAAACAAGCCGAAGCCGTCGCCTACATGGAGAAAAACATCTATCAAGTGACGCCGTGGCAAGCAACGATCATGGTGCTGAAGCTCGAAAACGCCGAAAAAGCGAATCTCGACGCTTGGAACGACAAATTTTACAGGGACAACGTGCAGCAAAAGCTCATGAAGCTGATGAAGAAGGGTGACGACCTCACTTCCCTGATCAACAAAACAAGCGATAAAAGCTTGAAGACCCTGTTCAAAGGCGCCCGCGACAGCGGCTATCGCCTGGAAACGTCGGAGGGCATGTTTTATCTGGTGCTCGACTACCCGCGGTTCCAAAAGGTACGCGCCTACGTCACCAACGACATCAAGAGCTATATCGACATCATGACGGTCGAAACGAAATCCCCGTTCGCAAACGATGCCGCTTTGTCGGTCGGCTGGACGGAAGTAACGAAACGCGCTTTGTCGGATGAGGCGTTCCTCAAATCCTATCCGGCTTCAAACCGGGCGACGCAAGTCAAATCGCTGTATAACCTGTATCTGGGCGTTTCCATGTACGGCCTCAACAACACGCCGATGTTCGACTATGACACCAAAAAGGTCGATCAGGAAGGAAAAGCGGCCTTGCAGGCAGCCGTAAGTAAAGGAGACCCGTCCAAAAGCGGCTACCTGAAAAAGATCAAAGGATTCCTTGAAGTGCTCGATAAAAATCACGATGTGCTGACGCCGGAGGTTGAGAAATATCGGAAAGCGGCAACGGGGAATTCGTAAATAGACCGCCGCGATCATGGTTAATATACTGAAAAAGGAGTTTTTACCCAATGAATAAAATAACCGTGATTGCGTTCGGAATTCTGCTGCTTTTAGGGACTGCGGGCTGCGCGGCAGGCGGCGGAAACGGCGCCGAAGGAACACAGGATACGCAGCAAGGCACTGCCGATAACGTATCGGGCAGCACGGCCAATGATACCGCCGGCAACGATGCGGCAGCGCCGCCTGCGAGCCAGACGCCTCAAACGCCTCCAAGCTCCGCAGGACCCGACCGACTTGCTTAAAGCTTTCTTTAAGGTCACTCCGCAGCAGGCGCCCGATCTGTCCAAAACGAAGGGCAAGGGCGACGTAACGAAACTCGACCTTGAATTGGAAAATCAAACGTACGCCTATAAAGTCGAAATGATGACCGATACGCAAAAAACCAAAGTTGGGATCAGCGCGGACGATCAAAGCATTATTTTCGACAAAACCGCGCCGCTGGAGAAAAACAAAATCAAAACGGATCGGCAGCAGTCCAAAATCGACCTGACCGGCGTCATCGCTGCGAAAAAGGCGATGGAGATCGCTACCCAAAAGGTAAACAGGACCGCGACGAAATGGAAAATCGAACGCAAAATCGGACCTACTTACTATGAGGTCGACGTGCACAACGGAGGCAAGGAATACGAGATCAAAGTCGGATGCCAAAAGCGGAAAGGTTTTGAGCGTTGAGGGCAACGATTGAGACGCGGCTTCGAAAATGAGTACGGCAAAAAGAAGACTTCCGGATATACGGAGTTTTCTTTTTTAGGGGCAGCGATGTCCACTCGAAATCTATATCTCCATAGAACAAAGAAAAATACACAGGCTGTCGTGAAGTGCACCTTGCCCTCTTAGAATAGACATTGGAAAAATCCCTTGGTTTATCCGATGAGTTTCTAGGGGGTATATTTTTATGGCGATTAAAGGTCAAAAGTTTATGGCACTCAAAATAACCTTAAGGTTCCGAGGGAACCGGCTCCGATGCGATTAGAGGTGCAGGTGTGCCCAGCTGAAATTATTTCCTTCATCTAAAAAATGCCTTACTGAATACCCCTCCTGATTTTGTTAAATTTCATAAGAATTTCGCCTAACATTTTCTATATTCACGTCGTCCCACCGACTTAGGACTCCGACAGGAGCCGGCCGCAATGCGGTTAGTCGGTGCAGATGTATCCGCCAGATCCTGCTTCCCTTTTACTTTACATAGGCGGACCAAGGATCTGTCAGGCTTCTGATGCTTGAATATATTGTTAGACGAAATTCTCTAAAAAAGTAATGGTTAATGTATTCCAACATTAACCGAATTATACTATGAGCATTATTCAAGATAACATTTTGCTTAAATTTTTAGCAAAGGGTTCGAAATTTACATTTTCGAAGATATCCTCTGCAATATTATTTACAAAACTATTTTCTGAAATTCCCCTTGTCTTAAGATCATCAATAAGTATCTTATAAAATTCTTTATTTGGTTTTTCTGGCCGACTACTTGCGAATTTCGATCTATAGATTGATATTAATCGATCAACTGAATTTATTTGGAAATACTTATCATTAATTATTTTTTTTAACTTTTGATCAGGGGATTCAAATAATACACGATAAAGGTATTTTTCAACACTCTCGATAGGAAGGAACAATTTCTTTAGCTCTGTACTTTTATTTCTTGCTTGTTCCTGGATATCTCCGTCTAATATAGAAAGTACAACCCTTCCAATTCCCAGCACATTAGATTTTAGGAGTTCTTTATGCAAGGATAATACCATTTCCCATCCACCAACAGGACAAACATATATTAATCTACTACTATACATACTATATGTTCTAAGCACCTTTTCAACAATTATTTTTGCTAGACGATCTTCTACTAATAATAAGAAGTCAAATCCATCTTGATCGAAGACTTCTCTAATTGCGTAGCTTGGATAACAAGGATTTACAACAGATAGGTCACCTTCAATATTTTCGATTTTAAAGATATTATCAGGTGGAATAAATCGTATGACTTCTGGAGCATGCGAGGTGAGTATAACAACCAAACTCTCAGAATTTTGTACTAGTTCTTGAAGTAACTCGAGTAATCTTTTGATTGCCGTTGGATGAAGCGCCACTTCTATTTCATCAATTAATAATAGGATAGTTTTATTCGGTGGCAACGATTTCCTCACCAATGAGTTGTAAACAAAATGTAATAAAGATACTAGTAGACATTCACCCGAACTCATCCTATACTGCGATATCAATTCTCCATTGATTTCGTAGAAATAAGGTGTGTTCTTGATGTTAAGTCGTCTTGCAATCTCTCTATTTCTTACGCGCTTTAGATTTCTGTAATGTAGATTATCTCCATGGATTATGTAACTCATTTTGTCTTTAATATATTCATCAGCCTCAACAATTTCATCGGTCTTAAATGCACCACTTTCAACTAGTTCATCAACAGCCTTAGAATCATTGAATCTTGTTCCATAGAAAAGACTTCCTTCATAATTTCCATTAAATCTCATTGTATTGGGGTATGTATCTGCTTTCCACATATCACCGGATTTGGTCCAAACATCTCTTTTGTTTCCAACCTGAAATATAACTGAAGAGCTTGACGAATAATCTGTTGATTTCAAAGAACCTAGATGATGACGGGATATAGTCTGTGCCAATGCTTGCAGAATTGTTGTCTTTCCGCATCCGTTTATTCCTACTATCGAATAAACGCCCTTTTCCAAAGGAATCTCCATTACCCCTTTTTTAATGTTTTTAATATTATTGATTTCAACTAGCAGTTTTTCCACAATAGCCACCTCTTTCTTAAAGTATATTATACTGAATTTGGAAGCCTTGTCTTGTAACTTTTTTCCAAAAAGGGTGAAGGTAAAGAAGTGAGTATGCCTGTGTAGAATCAATGAAGAGAGCATCGTCGGACTACGTCCCTCCTCGGGGTCCGGAGGATAAGGGGAAGAGATTGCCGAGACACATTCATTCACCCAAAACGCATTCGGCTGGCCAAGATCGTGCTAGACGAACGACTCGAGCAGCTTAGGGTGAATGGACGTCGTGAACACGGAACCGTTGTCGGATGTCGGGAGCATCTATTGAGTTACCCTCAACTATCTCTTAAATCTTTAATTATCATATCCTGGTACTAAATTTATATTGTACTACAAGATTAGAATAATTTTACAAACAATATATATCTTCTCCTAACACAAAAGCTTCTACTAATGTTGATAGCAGAAGCCTTTAAAGATACTTGATCTACATCACGACAGTACATACAATCTCCCGGATTCTTGCTTCGCCTTCACCTACTCCCCAACATCCATCCCCTCCCCACAAAACACCTCCACCATCACCAAAGCCCCCATCCTAAACCCTTGGGTAAAAGAAGCTCTTATCAGTATGGAGTTAGACTCCCCATTCAAATCCAAAATTTCCTCAAGGGCTGCGAAATCACTTTCCGAAAATCTTTTTTTGGCTCCCTCTATCAATTCCGTAATTTTTCTATTAATCGCCCGATATTCAGGATCTGTAGGGACAATCTGCTCTTCAGGATTCAGGTTACCGTAGTACAATTCTTCTATAATACTCTCCATTAGCTCGCCTCCCATTGATCTTTTTCAAAGTAAGAGATAACTTGATCCAGCTCCCTCAGCCAAGTTTACTCTGAACTCCATCGTAACATTGAGTTTTATGCAATATCCGCATATTTCTTTAAAAAACACAAGAGTGCAGAAAATCCTCTTAGAGCATTTCTGCTTTTTGTGCACTACTCTCCCTCTTTTTTTGACATCTACACACTCTAGCAAATCATTTTCAATATTTCCGTATATTAAGAAAATAATTTTCTAAAAGCGTTTACAAATCATTTATTCTTTGTTAGCCTTAAGGCATCAAACGATTCCATCTTGAAAAAAGGAGCGAAGAACATGCAGCATTATGACGTAGTTGTAATGGGTGGAGGCATCTCCGGGGCGATGGCGGCCATCGCCGCATCCAAAACCGGCGCAAAAACGCTGATTATAGAGTCCCACGGATTTCTTGGCGGCACGCTGACCGCAAACGGCGTTGGGCCGATGATGACGTTCCATGCCGGAGAGAAACAGGTGATTCAAGGCTTCACCGGGGAGTTGATCGAACGGCTGAAGCGGTTGGGCAAATCTCCCGGGCATATTTTTGATACGGTAGGTTTTACATATTCGGTTACCCCTTTTGACGCCGAAGCGATGAAACATGAACTTGAGCTGATGGTCACGGAAGCCGGCAGCGAGATTTTATATCATACGATGCTGGCAGGCGTTACCACGGAAAATGGCCGGATTACAGGCATACGGGTATGCAATAAATCCGGGCTCAGCGACATCCACGCTTCTGTTTTCATCGATGCGACGGGAGACGGCGACCTCTCGGCTCTTGCCGGCGTGGAATACACAAAAGGACGCGAATCCGACGGCGCAACGCAGCCGATGACCTTGAAAATGAAAATGTACAATGTCGACATTCCACGGGTAAAAGAGTACATTCACGCCCACCCCGAGGACTTTCCGCTTTATAACGGGGATACCTCCATTATCGAGAAAGCCCCTCGCCTTTCGGTCGGCGGATTCGACAGCCTGTTTCGAAAAGCCAAAGAACGGGGCGAAATTTCCATTCCGCGCGAAAATATTTTGTTCTTCGAAACGAATAACCCCGGCGAGGTCATCCTGAACACCACCCGCATTATCGGTTATGACGCAACCGACGCGCACAGCCTGAGCCAAGCGGAAATGGAAGGCCGCAAGCAGTGCCGCGAGCTTGAGCTATTTGTCCGCAAATACATTCCAGGATTCGAACATGCAGTCGTTGAGTCTACGGGTCCTAACATCGGCGTCCGCGGCTCACGCCAAATCAAGGGCATCTACACGCTGACCGCAGAGGATATTTTAGAGCAGCGCCTGTTTAAAGATACCGTCGCCCACTCCGGTTATCCGATCGATATTCACAGTCCGGACGGGGAAGGCACCAAACATCAAAAATTGGAATGGGGCGGCGTATACAGCATCCCTTACTCCTGCATGATTACCGGCTCCGTAAATAACCTGATCGTCATCGGCCGCTGCATTTCGGCCACCTTCGAAGCGCAGGCAGCGATGAGAACCACGCCGACAACGGGCGCCATCGGTCACGGCGGCGGGGTTGCCGCGGCACTCGCGGCATTGGAGGGTAAAAATGTACAGGACATCGACATCAAGAACGTGCAGACGATTTTAAAAAAGCAAGGAGCTTACCTGGAAGTTTAAAAGTTGTACTAAAGAAAGGGCTCAACATCATATTTAGTGAATTGACATAAGCGAAAGTAGCGAAGGGGACGGAATCGATCTGAAGAATCGGCAGCGTTCGGCTGAGAGCTTTTCGAAGAAAAGCTAGCATCGGAAGCATAAGCTGGCTCCGAATTTCTACTACTTTGAAAAATTCAAGAAATTTGGAGACAACAGCGACCTTTAAGAACGATCCGTAACCGCAGCGGCCACCTCGCACAGTGTCAACTACTAAGTTTATAGCCTGACTTTAAGCCCATTTTGAGAGGGGAAATTTGAATGACAACGGCAATGTGGTTCCAAGCAATCGGTATTCTGCTCGTTTTTCTGTTGTTCGTGGGTCTCATGATGGCACGCAAGCTGCCGACCATTCTGGCTCTGCCTATAATGGCGATACTGTTCGCCATTATCGCGGGCGTGCCGCTGCTGTCGAATAATCCGGAGGCGACCACCATCGCCAAAACCATTCTGGCATCCGGCTCCATGAAGTTATCCGGCGCCATCGCCGGCCTTATATTCGGCGCCTGGTTCGGCCAGATTCTGAACAAGGTCGGCATTACCAAATCCATCATTCGCAAGGCGGCCGAACTGGCCGGCGATAAACCCGTACTTATAGCTATTCTCTTTTTTATTACCGCATCCATTATTTTTTCCGCGGCAGGCGGACTTGGCATGGTGATCCTGGTCGGTACGATCGTCATTCCCATCATGCTGACGGCAGGCATCTCCCAATTCGTCGCTTCGATCGTCGTCCTGCTGGCCGTAGGGGTCGGCTCCCTCTTCAACGTGTCCAACTGGGCCGTTTATGTCGATGTACTGGGACTTTCCGTCGATAAAATCGCCAACTACACCATGGTTGTCGCCCTCCCTCTTTTCATTATTTCGCTTATCATGATCGTATTTTATATCCAAAAAGACGGCAAAGGCCGCAAAGCATGGGCGATGCCGGCCGCAACGCCAGGCGACAACAAAAAGGTGCCCACGATTGCGCTGATCAGTCCTCTGGTGCCGGTGCTGCTCGTCTTCATTTTCAAAATCGACATCGTTCCGGCCGTTATTATCGGCGCCATCGTCACCATTTTGCTCACCTGGCCCAAACGTCCGATCCATATCCTTTCCAGCGCGCTGGTGGAAGGCATTCAGGACGTCGCCGGCGCCATGGGGCTTATGATCGGCATCGGCATCCTGCTGAGCTCCGTCATGTCGCCACAGGTATCGGCCGTCATCTCGCCGCTGATTGAATCCGTGCTGCCTGGAAGTCCGCTGCCGTACATCCTGTTCTTCACGATTTTGTCGCCGCTTGCGATTTACCGCGGACCGCTGAACGTATGGGGTCTTGGCAGCGGCATCGCCGCCCTTTTCGTTTCCGCCGGCATGACGCCGGTGGCCGCAATGCTTGCCTTGCGCGCAGTCAGCAACGTGCAGTCCGTCTCCGACCCTACCAACTCGCATAACGTATGGGTGGCCGATTTTACGAAAAGCGACATCAATGAGATTTTGAAAAAGACGCTGCCATGGACGATGGCCTCTGTCCTGATCTCGGTAGTTATTGGGGCATTCATGGTATTTTAACCGTCTGTGTCAAAACAAAAGAACCAGTAAACATGTGAAATGCAGTAATGGAGAATAAAGGAAAAACAGCTTATATAAGTTGAACTCAGAAAGAACTAAGGAACAGGCAAGAGGGTTCAATCTTCTAAAGAAGATCCGTTTTAGAAATTGAACCTGGGAGAAATGATTCTGAAGAAGCTAAAAGCTTTTTGAAAAAAGCTGCTTCGGAAGCTTATGCTGCGTTCGCCTAAGAGCTTTCCGAAGAAAAGCTATAAAGTTGAACTAAAGAAAATGAAAAGGAATAGGCAAGAGGGTTCAATATTCTAAAAGAAGATGCATTTTAGAATATCGAACCTAGAGGAAATGATTCTGGAGAAGCTGAAAACTTTTTGAATAAAAGCTGTTTCGGAAGCTTACACTGCAATCGCCTAAAAGCTTTCCTAAGGAAAGCTATAAAGTTGAACTAAAGAAAATGAAAAGGAATAGGCAAGAGGGAGAAATGATTCTGAAGAAGCGGAGCGTTCGCCTTTGTGAGCGGATTTCTGCCATAGATTAGGTTCAAATCAAGAAATCCGGGAGCAACAGCGATCGTAAGAACATTTCACCCGGCTGCCTCCTTTCGAATCATAGTCATTGGTTCAACTTTTAAAGCATCGTAAGCATATGCTTTGTGAGCGGATTTCTACCATAGATTAGGTGTAAATCAAGAGATCCGGGAGCAACAGCGATCGAAAGAACATTTCACCCGGCTGCCTCCTTTCCAATCATAATCATCGGTTCAACTTTTGTAGCATCGTAAGCTTATGCTTTGCTCCCGGATTTCTACCATAGATTAGGTTCAAATCAAGAAATCCGGGAGCAACAGCGATCGTAAGAACATTTTCACCCGGCTGCCTTCAACCTTAAAATCATTTGTTTAGCTTATATAAATAAACCGGGCACAAGGGCCCTGCGAAAAGCTTAAGAAAGACTACGGCAGAAGGTCCTTTGCCCGTCATCCGGAGGAGGACATAATGGGGAGAACAAAAGTAAGGGTTGGCATTGACGTCGGCGGTACGTTTACCGACGCGGCTCTCATCGACAATGAAACATTCGAAGTCATCGAAAAAATGAAAATCCCGACCACGCACCATGACCCGGACGGCGTGGCGAAAGGGATCGTGCAAATTTTGAATCGCATTCTGAGCAGCAAAGGCATCGACCCCGAAGACGTCACCTTCATCGCGCACGGGACGACGCAGGCAACCAATGCCCTGCTGGAAGGGGACGTCGCCCGCGTCGGCATCATCGGCATGGGTTCGGGCCTTGACGGCCTCAGCGCCCGCTCGGAATCCAATCCGGGAGATATCGAGCTGGCTCCGGGCAAATATTTGCATACGTTTCACACGTACCTGGATTCCAAAAACATGACGGATGAGCAAATCAATACCGCCATCGATGAACTGGCGGCTCAAGGAGCCGAGGTGATCGTCGCTTCCGAAGCCTACAGCGTCGATGATCCGGCCAATGAGCTACGTGTCGTGGAGCTTGCGAACCGCAAAGGCTTGTACGCCACGGGCGGTCATGAGATCAGCCAGCTGTACGGCTTGAAGACGCGGACGCGCACCGCCGTGATCAACGCCTCGCTCATCCCGAAAATGATGGA
This sequence comes from Paenibacillus sp. USDA918EY, assembly GCF_009870825.1. Classification (GTDB taxonomy): domain Bacteria; phylum Bacillota; class Bacilli; order Paenibacillales; family Paenibacillaceae; genus Paenibacillus_AQ; species Paenibacillus_AQ albilobatus. The sequence goes on from NZ_WTWY01000020.1 coordinate 47,914, forward strand.
GACCGCGAACATGACGGAGAAGTCCGTCAAAAACGCCAACATCAAGTCGCAGCTGATGATTATGCGATGCGACGGCGGCGTCATGAGCATCGACGAGGTGCGCAAGCGCCCGATCCTGACGATGTTGTCCGGATTGGCTGCCGGAGTTGCCGGAGCGCTGATATACGAAAAAATTTCCGACGGTATTTTCTTTGAGGTCGGCGGGACCAGCGTCGACATCTCCGTCATCAAAAACGGCAAGGTCATGATCAAAAACGCCGAGGTCGGCGGCCACCGCACCTATCTGCAATCCTTGGATGTACGCACGCTTGGCATCGCCGGCGGCAGCATGATCAAGGTAGCCGGCGGACGAATTACGGATGTCGGGCCGCGCAGCGCGCATATTGCCGGCAAAGAATATGAGGCTTTCGCCTCTGCAGAGAACATCGTGAACCCGAAAGTGAAATTCATCAGCCCGCGCGAAGGCGACCCTGCCGAATACGTCATCTGCGAATGCGCCGGAGGCAAGGAATATTCGTATACGCTGGCGGGAGCGGCCAATATTTTGAATTACGTTCCCGAGGGCGATTATGCCAGAGGTAATGTCGAAGCGGCGCTGAAAGCCTGGCAGGCCTTGGCGGAAGACCTCGGGGTCACTGTGGAAGAAGCTGCTAGACAGGCAATAAACATCGCCATCGATAAAACGATGAAAACCGTTAACGAGATGATCGAAGATTATGAGCTGGACCGCAGCTTCGTTACGCTGGTAGGCGGCGGCGGCAGCGGTGCGGTGCTTGTGCCGGCGATGGCGGAGCGCGAAGGATTCAAATCCCAAATCGCCAACAATGCGCCCTATGTTTCAACGATCGGCGTGGCGCTTGCCATGGTTAAGGAACAGTTGGAGCGGACCGTCGTCAATCCGACCGATGAGGATATCAAACGCATCCGCGCCGACATCATCGAGCGGATCGTTCAATCCGGCGCTACCGAGGATACCGTGGAAGTGACGATCGAAATCGACAGCCAGAAAAACATTCTCCGCGCCATCGCCACCGGCTCCACCGAGCTGCGTTCCAAGGATCTGGCCCAGGAAGCGATGTCCGAGGAAGACATGCGGGCGGTTGCAGCCGGTTCCATCGACAGTCCGGTGGAAACGACCGTACTTGCCGCGCAAACCGGTCGTTGGCATTTGTTTGCCAGCGAAAGCGTAAAGAAGTCGTTGTTCGGACTGCTGAAGAAAAAATCCAATGCCGTCAGCGTTTTGGACCGCGAAGGCGTTGTCCGCTTCAAGAAAAACAATGTGCATTTTACGAAGCTGCATAAATCCGCGCACGAAGCGCTAAGCTCGTTTTTGGACGATAACACCATTTATTCCGACGCCAATGCCACGATTCCGAAGGTGTTTGTCTTTTACAAGGAAAAAATGCTGGATTTAACCGGCATGCAAACCAAAGAGCAGCTTTTGTCCATCCTGGAAATCGAAACCGAAATGCTTGCGCCGCAAGATGAAATGCTGGTTGTGGCTTATCAGTAAAACAGACAGTTCTGTGTGTGGATTCGGGTATATGATCGGTTTAGGGTATCCCGAAGTACATCTAACATGGAAAATCTTCTAAGTTAGCAAGGAGGTCGCCGCGAATGCCGGTTCAAACCCTTTTGCCCTACTGCTTGTCCGGTCTGTCCGATGATGTTTTAGGCTGCATGGAGCTGAGGCAGGATCCGCTTTTTCATAAAATACCGCCTGCGAAAATTCCCTACTATGTCCATGAGTCGCTTCAGGCCGGACGCCTGGCGGCGGCAAAATATAAAGGCCTCGGCATTCGGGACATGTGCAGGGACGCCGGCCTTCGGTATGAAATCACGGAAGCTTGCGGGACCTTTCATAACGTCTCTTTTCGCGCGCAGATCGATTTTGCCAAAACGCCGCCGGAGATGATGTTGTACGCCTCTTCCCTGAAAGGAATGCAGACGGTCTGCCAAGAGCTTCTTGGCGAACGGTGCGGCACATACGAAACCGAGCTGGATCTGCTGGTCGATATTCATTTGGCCCATGAGTTCTACCACTGGCTGGAGTATCGGGATCAGGCGTTTACGAATGAAAAACTCGAAAGGATCGAGGTTTTTAAGCTGGGGCCGTTCACGAAAAAATCAAGCGTGGTGCAGTGCTGCGAGATCGCAGCGCATGCTTTTTGCAAGGATTTGCTTGCGCTCCCCTGCCTGCCCAATTTGCTGGACTATGCCTATTTGATCCGGGAGCGGCAGCTTCCGGCGGATGAGTTCATGCGGCAGATCGAAGCTTGTAAATAATGGATATGACGCTCTCTCCATACCTCACGCAGTATGATATAATGGGAAAAGTTATCGTCAGCCCCGCCGGATTAGTTTTTCCCGCGTTAGATCAGGAGGAGGTATCATGTCTTCACAGATTCCGGCCGTCATCGCCAAAATCGTGTCCCAAACCCAAAAACTCACCTTCGGCGAAAACCAGATCGCCAATTTCGTCATACACAATCCGGATTTTATTACGCGCAACACGATTACGGCCATTGCCAATGAAATCGGCGTATCGGAAACGAGCATCAACCGCTTCTGCAAAAAAATCGGCTACAAGGGCTTTAACGATTTCAAGATCGCTTTTGCCCAGGACGCTTTTTATCGGGATATGCAAGCCAAGAAAAAGGAAAGACGGGAAATCAACCCGATCGATGCGTTGGCGCTCGATTATAACGAACTGATCGTCAATACGTCCGCGCTTGTTACGGAGGAGCAGCTTCGGCGCGTGGTGGATATGTTGAAGGGAGCACGGCGCATATATATTATCGGCATGTTCGATTCGTATCTGGCCGCCATCGCCCTGAAGAATCGTTTATCTATCATCGGCATGATGGCCGAAGCGGTCAATGACAGCCGTGCCATGAAGATCGCCGCCGCCCAGTGCGGCCAAGAAGACGCCGTTGTGGCTTTCTCCCGCTCCGGTTCGACGAAGGAAATTGTGGAGACAGTGGCGATTGCCCAGGTCCATCAGGTCAAAACGATTGCCATCACCTGCTATGATTCGTCGCCGATTACGGAACATGCGGATGAGAACATCATCGTGCCGGATAAAATATCAGTCAACAACAGTGCACTCCTGTCCAATCACATCACGTTCCTGTTTGTCGTCGATTTGATCATGAGCATTTTTATCTCGTCGGACAAGTCGTATTTGAAAAAGAAACTCGACAGCGAGGCCGTGTTGGCCAGCGATCAGTCGATGACGAATTATTATTTATAACGAATCAATTTTATAATACCGTTAGCAGCTTTAATCAAGGCGATATATAGATCAAAACGGTTTTATTTGTCTATATATCGTTTCGTTATCGCATGTTTAATCCATTATGAAATTGATTCATAACACGGAAAATATTAAAAAACGCCTTCGTGATACCCCCGAAAGACGGGCCGCTGTTCGCAGCGGTTTATCGGGTACACGATGGCGTTTTTCTTTGTTTCATCCCCAGGAAACCTCTTCCCTTTTTCAAACCCGCTTCATCCGCAAAATTCCTGAATAATCTGCGCCTTTATCTCTTCGATCGGAAACTGCTCGGGATACGTTGAAATCATCAACATACTGCCTTGAAGCGTGGATGAAAAATACAAAGAGCGTTTTCTAGCCTCTTTGACCCCAAGCTTTTCAAACATCTCGCATTGCAAGTTAAATTGTCTGGCGCTTTCTTCGATCAGCATTTTGCTGTATTTCACCAACACTTCATCAGATTCTGGCTGGGTCTGCAAATGAAGATAAAACCGGAATACTTCCGGTTTGTCCCGGACGTTATCGATGGCGCCTTCAACGATATACGTTAGCTGCTCGGCCGGCGTCTTTTTTGAGGCCGCTGCTTCCATCACATCAACCAATTCGCGGATTCTGGCCTCCACCATGGTCGCGAGCAGTTCTTCTTTCCCTTTGAAGTAGTTATATAAAAGGCCTTTGGATATATCCGCGTGTTTGGCTACCTCGTCAATGGATGTCGCATGGTACCCTTGCTTCATGAACAATTCCATGGCGGACATAAGAATTTTTTCTTTGGAAATTTGACGAATGCGTTCATTTTCTTCCGGTGTGCGCGGCATATGTTCACTCTCCCAAAAAACGGATGATATGGCGGCATAGCTCATCAGGATGGGTTAACGTAACCATATGATCTGCGCCGGGAACCGTGACCAAACGGAAATCGGGGATTTCCCGGTAACGCTCTGCAATCCGGACGTTATCGGGCAATTCTTCATCGCCAATCAAAAGCATGGTTCTGGGCACCATCTCCCCTAACCTTTCAATGGCGGGCGGTTCCGGCCAAATCGATTCAAAGCTGCCCCATTCCGAAGTTTTCATTAAATGATGGCGGAACATATCAAGCATCAATTCCCAATGCTCGCTGGACTTAATGATGCGGTACGACGGGGCGTCAAAGGAACGCTCGGTCACCTTGTCGATATCCGGGAAGGCTTCATGGATCCATTGCATCCAATCCTGAAATTCTTGGGACGGGTTAAAACCTGATAATGAGGGACCGACAAGAACCAACTCCGAAACCCGGTCCGGGTACTCAAGCGCAAAATCCGCGGCAATTCTGCCCCCCATCGAATGGCCGACAAGCGCAGCCTTTTCAAGCCCCAGATGATCCAGCAGAGCCAGCAAGTCTGCAACATAGTTCGCCGGTTCCAAGGGCGATGGAGACTTCCCTGCGCCGCGGCCGTCAAAAGCGACCACTTTATAATGTTGTGCAAGCAAAGGCGCGACATACGTCCAATCCCGTAAATCCGCGCCGCCGCTATGAAGGAGCACAACAGGTTTTCCGGTTCCGCTAACCTCATAATACAAGTCCATATTAATTCCTCCATCATCACATTGAATTTGGAATACAACTCCATTTTATTATTGAGTGACTGTTCGGTCAATATAAAAAATTGAAGTTTTTATCGAGATTCCGGTCCGTTGCACAAGAACAGCATCTATCGAACTGCTTTCATGGAAGGCTGACTGCGTTACTGGCGGCATGTTTGCTTGCTACAGCGGACTCCGAAACGTATACATTCTTAAATCTAAAAAAAGAAACGCCCTTCCGTGGTGGAAGAACGTTTTCTGTAAAGCACTCCGTGCGATCAGATCAAAATATTATACAGGTTCGAGTCCTTGTTCAGCTCGGTATACTGCAGCCCTTTGCGGTTCATGCGCTCGATCAGCGGCAGGTAATCCTCTTTGCTGTTCAGCTCGATGCCGACGAGGGCCGGGCCGTTTTCTTTGTTATGTTTTTTCGTATATTCGAAGTTGGTGATGTCGTCGCCGGGGCCGAGCACGTCTTCGAGGAATTCGCGGAGCGCGCCGGAACGCTGCGGGAAATTGATCATAAAATAATGTTTGATGCCTTCGTACATCAAGGAACGTTCCTTGATTTCCTGCATCCGGTCGATGTCGTTGTTGCCGCCGCTGATGATGCAGACGACGTTTTTGCCTTGGATCTGCTCGCTGTACAGATCGAGTGCCGCGACCGGCAGGGCGCCCGCCGGCTCAACGACGATCGCGTTTTCGTTGTACAGGTCGAGGATGGTCGTGCAGGCTTTGCCTTCAGGCACCTTCACGATGTCGTCGAGATTGCTTGCACATATGGCGTACGGCATGTCCCCCACTCGTTTGACCGCAGCGCCGTCGACGAATTTGTCGATCTCCTGCAGCGTCACGACCTCGTGGCGGAGCAGCGCCTCGCTCATCGACGCCGCGCCCGACGGCTCGACGCCGATCACTTTCGTGGCCGGACTTACCGTTTTGATGTACGTGCTTACGCCTGCCGCCAAACCGCCTCCGCCGATCGTCACGAACACGTAATCCGCCGGGACGTCCATGCTTTCCATGATTTCCATCGCGATCGTGCCGTTGCCCGCAATGATTTTCGGAGCGTCAAACGGATGGATAAACGTCATGCCCTGCTCGTCGCAAGCTTTCATCGCCTGTTCGAATGCGTCGTCGAACGTGTCGCCGGTCAGGACGACCTCGACGTTGCTGCCGCCGAAACGCTTGACCTGCTTCACCTTCTGGTTCGGCGTCGTGCTTGGCATATAGATTTTGCCCTGGATGCCAAGGGCATTGCAGGAAAAAGCCACGCCTTGGGCATGGTTGCCCGCGCTTGCGCACACGATGCCTCTGGCCCGTTCCTCATCCGATAAATTACGGATCATGTTGTAGGCGCCGCGGATTTTAAAGGACCGCACCACCTGCAAATCTTCCCTTTTCAAATACACGTTGCATTTGTATTTTGCCGACAATACCGCGTCGAGCTGCAGCGGCGTGCGGACGATCACCTCGCGCAGGACGTGATGCGCGCGCACGATATCCTCCATCGAAACCGAATGGCCGATCGATTCCGTTGTTTGTGCTGCCGTATGGGCTCCGCTGCCGGTCGTCTCTTGAACATGTTCCTTCATTTTGTTCTCCTCGCTCCATCAGCCCGCTTTTTTTATCGGTTCCGGGCTTTGATTCTCGCCTTAAAAGTTTATTACTCAGTACCGTACCTTTTTTGCTGCCATTTTTCAAGAGGAAGTTTACGAAAAAGTAGCTTCGGGAGCCTATTTTCGCGCACAAAAAAACCTCCCGTCCCATGTCGGGACAGGAGGTTCCCCCTTTATCGATTAGAAACGGTTATCCAGCCAGTCGGAGGCGGCGTACAGCTCTCTTTTGCTCAGCTGATGGCCCTGGTTGTCCCAATGCACTTGAACCTCGGCTCCCGCCCCGGCCAGCAGCGACTGCAGCTCTTCCGTTTCGGAAACGGAGCAGAGCGGGTCGTTTTTGCCTGCGCCGATAAAGACCGGAACCCCGGTCAGATCCGGCAGCTGCTTGCCGCGCAGCGGGACCATCGGATGGAGCAGCACCGCTCCCCACAGCGCATGTTCGTAATGGAACAGCAGGCTGGCAGCGATGTTGGCGCCGTTCGAGAAGCCGACGGCAATCATGCGCTCGCGCTGGAGACCGTATTCCTTCGCCGCTTCATCGAGAAAATCGTTCAGCTCTTTCGTGCGGAACACCAAATCCTCTTCGTCGAACACGCCTTCCGCCAATCGGCGGAAGAAGCGCGGCATGCCGTTTTCGAGCACGTTGCCGCGCACGCCCAGCATGGAGGATTCCGGCGACAGCATCTCGGCCAGCGGCAGCAGATCATGCTCGTTGCCCCCGGTGCCATGCAAAAGGACAAGCACCGGCGCGGCCGGATCGGAACCTTGTTTAAAAACATGCTTCATGCTTAGATTGCTCATTGAAAATCCCCCTTCACTTCACGTACTTCAATCTTGGTCAATATTTGTTCGATCAATTCCCGTTGCGGCTCATACCACTCCGGCAGCATCAAATGCGTGCCCAGATCTTCGAAATTTTCGTCACGTTCAAACCCCGGAGGATCGGTCGCGATTTCGAACAGGATTCCACCCGGCTCACGGAAGTATATCGCATGAAAATACTGGCGGTCAATGACCGGCGTCGGCTGGAAGCCGATTTCCGCCAGCAGCGCGCGCCATTGCTCATGTTCTTCATAGTCTTTGGCCCGCCAAGCGATGTGATGCACCGTGCCGGCGCCGGGATCGCCCCACGGGGCATTTTCGGCGTTGACGTCGATGATGTTGCCGATGTCCCCGAATCCTTTAAAACGAACAAGGCCGTTTTCTTCCGCGACGCGTTCGAGCCCAAGCACTTTTTCCAGCACGAGCATCGTATTTTTCGAAGAGATGCTGCTGAGCATCGCTCCGCCAAATCCTTTAATCGCGTGTTCCGCCGGAATGCCGTTAAAGGACCAGCGGCTTGGCGTTCCTTCCTCGCGTTCCACGAGCTCGATTTGCAATCCGGATGGATCGAAGAAACGCAGATAGCTCTCCCCGAACCGGGAAGTTGTTTCTTGACGGATGCCAAAGGAATCGAGGCGTTTCGTCCAAAAGCCCATGCTGCCGACCGGAATAGCATATACCGTAATGCTTACTTGCCCGCCGCCGATGACGCCCGTTCTCGCATTGTCCTGCGGAAAAAAGGTGATGATCGTTCCGGGGCTGCCGTTTTCGTTGCCAAAATACAATGATATACTTCCGGCGCGTCAAAGTTAATCGTCTTTTTGACCAGTCTCAATCCGAGTACGCCGGCGTGAAAATCGACGTTTTGCTGCGCGTTGTTGACGAATGCCGTTATATGGTGAATGCCTGCCGTTTTCAGCATGGTCATGACGACTCCTTTTTGTAAAATCTTTAATTTAAGATTATTAATTATATAATATGCGATTTGAAGATAAATGGCAAGTGGTTTGATTTAGCGGGCCTGCCAACAATAACTGAAAACCCTATGCGAAGTGAATCGTTGCTCACGAATCATAAAGTAAAAGACCGGAATTCCTTGCTTATCAAGGAATCCCGGTCTTTCGATTCTCCAAAACATTCGTATATCGTTCGAAGTGCACAACGTCACTTGTTCCACTGGGCTATCATTGCAGCTGCCTTGTTTGATCCAAACCAGTCAAGCGCGCGCTGAGCTCCCACAGCCTGCGGCGAAATGGGCCGTCATAGGCTTGCTTGTCGGCAGTTGCCTCCCTTTTTCGATCGAAGTATTTCCCCGTCACTCCTTCGAGTTCGGTCGAAACAGCCAAATGGACGACCGCATCTGCTCCGGTATGAACGCTTCCCAGCGGAGTAACTCCGCTTTCGCGCACCATTTTCGTATCGAGGTAAGTTCCGGGATGCAAGCAGTTGCTGGTGATCCCGTTACTCCGGAAAGTTTCGGCCAACTCGAACGTGAACGCTACGAGGGCCAGCTTGCTTTGCTGATAGGCCGCTAACGGCGAATAACCTCTTTCCAGCATTAAGTCGGATAAATCGATCCGTTTCTGACTTGCGGACGCAACATTTACGACTCGCGCCGAATTTGCTTTCAACATGGGCAGCAGCAAACCGGTCAGCAGAAACGGGGCCAAATAATTGACGGCAAGCATAAGCTCATATCCGTCCCGGCTTAAGGCGCGCGCTCCTGATCCACCGGTACCCGCGTTGTTGATCAGCGCATCGAGACCTGCATACTCGGCCTGTACCTCCCCTGCGAACCGCTGCACTTCCGCAAGCGACGAAAAGTCCGCCTTATGAAAACGAATGTTTTCGTTTCCCGTTAACCGGACGATCTGCTCTACCGCAGCCCTTCCCCGCTCGTCATTTCTCCCGTGCACGATAACGGTCGCTCCCCGCGACGCCAAATCGATCGCGGTCTGTTTGCCGATGCCGTCCGTCGCTCCCGTAACAAGAATCGTTTGTTCATGGATCGGCTTCATGATGCTCCCGCCTTCTTAATGGCAATTTTGTTTTTGATTTTGCTCCCACAGCCGCAAATGATCGTATGCTTCAAATTTTTAATCGGTTGGCGGCATACGGGACATACAATTCGATGACGAACCGTTATGCTTCACCTCTCCTTCCTTATATGACGATGCTTCGGTTGAAGCATCAGGCGTTCCTATCCTTTTGCAGCTTGCGAACACTCGGGTTACTTCATTTCACCTGTTGCCATGAGGACTGCTCTCCCCAGCGTATGGCCCAGCATGGTGAATCCCAGGAGAGCCGGCGTGGCGCTTGGGTCAACGCCGATCTTCTCGACATCCAGCGCATGAACGACAAAATAATACCGATGAGGACCGTGTCCCGCTGGAGGGGCCGCACCGATAAACCGTTCGAGCCGCAAATCGTTCGGCAGTTGCAAGGCGCCTTCCGGCAAGCCGCTGCCATGTTCGTCGCCCGCGCCGGCCGGCAGTTCGGTGACGCCGGCAGGGATGTTGATGACCGCCCAGTGCCACAGGCCCGATCCGGTCGGGGCATCCGGGTCATACGCGGTGACGGCGAAGCTCTTCGTGCCTTCGGGCGCACCCGACCATTTCAAATGGGGCGAAAGATCTTTGCCCCCCTCCACTCCAGACGCGTATTGCTGGGGAGGCAAGGGAAAGCCCTCTACAATATCGTTACTCGTTACCTGAAAGGCCGCGACTTCCGGCAATTTGGCAAATGGGTTGTTGTTCACTGTAAACTCCTCCTTTTTTGTATGATTCGATTATATATTCAAGAATCGATTCTGTAAACACAAATATTTTTGTTTCTTAATTTTCGAATTTCAGCTTGTTTTTTTATAAGTTTCAGTGTAAATTATTTAAACGTGGATTATCCCGATGTTATAAAGGATGGTGTCGGCTTCATGGCGAAAAGAAACGGTTCGTCCACTTTAAGTGAAAATGTTACAAAGAAACTGAGGCATGATATTTTGGCCGGGCAATATGAACCAGGCTCTCCATTAACCGTTTCGGAACTAGCCAAAAGTTTTGATGTCTCGGTTGCCGTCGTTCGGGAAGCATTGACCCGGTTAGCAACCCAAGGCCTCGTTTTGCAAAACCCGAATCACGGCTTTTCCGTGAAAACGGCGTCGGAAGAAGAATTGAAAAGCATCATAGAGGCGCGGTTGATCAATGAATCCGCTGCATTACGCCTGTCCATCGCCCATGGTGATCTCACATGGGAATCCAATGTAATCGCCCTTCACCACAAATTATCGCAAACGGCCGAATACGAGGAAGTGGATCAAAAGCTTGCCATTCGCGAAGAGTGGTCCGATATCCACCGTCAATTTCATTACCAGCTTATCGCCGCATGCCCCAATGCGCTTCTCCTGGATATCTGCAGACGCCTTTGGGATTTGAGCGAATTTTATCGACATTGGTCGTTCCAACAGCAGCCAACCCGCGATGGCCGCGCCGAACATAAAGCATTAACCGATGCCGTTCTTAGCCGCGACAGCGATCGTGCCGTCGACATCTTTAGAACGCACATCCAACTCACTGCGGACAACCTGCTTGACAATCTATAGCAGACGATGCCTTCAAAGCGCCGCCTTTACCGAAATCCGTTGTAGATAAGTGGCAATATAAAAAGGCAAAATAAAAAGGCAAAATAAAACACCTTCAAGAACATGCAACCATCTCGTAAGGTATGGAAGCATCTTTGAAGGTGTTTTTTTCGCGGCAACAAGAGTAAGCTGCCCGGTGGAAAAAACGATGAATGCGAAAAGGCATTACCATTAGCATGCCCCGAAAGGTTACGCCCGCTGATCATGCCGCAATCGATCATTTATAACCAGTCTCTTTTTTCAAAAAAGCGCTGTCCGATAAGCAAATAAGCCGCTCCCGTAACCAACGTAATCGCCCATAAGCTATAAGGTTCGACCCTTGGGGCATAGATGGCCGCCTGCGGCATCATCACATAGTAGGGAATCGTAAACGGAAGCCAGGCCCCGATCGAGGAATGAAAACCGGTCAGCACGATGTTCGGAACGACATAACCTACGGACAACGCGAGGGAAGCCCCGAAATTACGCACTTTAATGGAAACGATCAGCTGCAGGGCGGCGAGCGGCAGAATGCCGATCCATCCCCCCAGCCCGGTATACAGCAACGTTCCCCAAGGAATGCTTCCCGGAGCACCCGCCAGCTTGCCTGCGGCAAGGTACCCCAACATGAATACAACCTGCACCAGCGCCAGAATCCCGATTAACACCAAGTATTTGGCATAGAAAATGTTATGCCGCGGACCGGGAGATCCGAGCACGATCTTCCAGCCCCCATCCCGGTGCTCGTACATGCACAATAATGAAGCCAGAATTCCGCAATAAAGAGGATAGAAAAACATCGAATGAAGATTCACGCTGTGGATATAAAGGGTCGTCCAGCTCGGCGCAAAAAATTCCTTCAAACTTTGGAGCTGCTCCACGCCCATGGCTGCATTGATCAGCGTATCGAGCAAAGCCAGCAAAAAAACGATTTTCCATTGGATTTTCATCGCTTCGGCACGCAAAAGCATTTTCATGTCTTCTGTTCCTCCTATTCAAACTCTCTTCTGGCGAACATGAAAGCTCCCAGGATGGACAACGATAATCCCACGCCAAGCGATATCCAAATCCACTGTACATGACCGGGAATAAGCGGACTCGATAAAGCGGGATATGACCAAGGAAGAAGATGAATGATGGAAGAACTGCTTCGGGCCAAAAACAGGCTGGAAATGGAACCGAATATTCCTATAGCCAGCGGCAACGCCTGGTTGGAAAACACAGTGGAAAACCACAGCTGGATCGCCATCATCGGCAGGGAAGACAAGCAGACGAAAAGCGGCTGTAAGATCAAGATTTTCCACGGCAGCGGTTCGCTCGTATATAAAAACCAAATGATGCACATACCAACGACCGTAATCGCTACAGTGCACAGCTGCAAAATGAAAATCCACAGCAATTTCGTCAGATAAATCGATCCTTTGGGGATCGGCATGGCCAGCAGCTGCTTCCAAGCCTTCGTTTCGTGCTCCGTACCTGCCATAATGCTGGCAAGAAGCGTAATGCCCAATAAAAAAACAAACGAGATAAACATATACATGACGGCAAAACCTGCATAAACTCCCCCGGGTCCTTGACGAAAATAGAGATACCACTCCAGCGCCGTCATGCTGATTAAAATGATGCCCTGCAAAAAAGGGATCAAGCGGCATAATCTCTTCAGTTTGAGGCCTTCGGCACGTATAAGCTCCAGATTCATAAGCTTTGCTCCTGCCCGGTCAATTCAAGGAAAATTTCCTCAAGGGTCTTCTTCTTCTCCGTTACCCGGTAGACATCATGCTGCTGCTCCACAAGATATCGAATCATTTCAGCCGATTCCCGCCGGTCGGTCACGGAGGTTCTAAGCTGGCCTGTCGCTGCATCCGGCTCCGCATCCCATCCGTTGCCGCTTAAGGCGGCAGCCGCTTCCATAGGCTGGTCGATTTCCATCCATACATAAGGCCTGCTCCGTTCGGTTAATTCCTGAAGCGGCCCTTGGAAGATCAATTCTCCATGGTTAATAATCCCTACATAGGTTGCCACTTGCTCAATTTCACTCAAAAGGTGGCTGGAGAGCAAAACCGTGATGTCAAAGTCACGGGGCAGCCGCGAAATCAGCTCGCGTATTTCTTGTATGCCGGATGGGTCCAAGCCGTTTGTCGGCTCGTCCAGAATCAGCAGCTTGGGCTCCGTAATCAGCGCCATCGCAATACCGAGCCGCTGCTTCATGCCAAGCGAATACCCCTTCACCGGGCGATGGGCGGCTTGCTCCAGCCGGACCCATTGCAAAACCTCGTTGATTCGGGATTCCGGGATCCCGTGCATCAGCGTTACGATTTTCAAATTTTTATAACCTGAAAGATGGGCATAGTAAGACGGAGATTCGACGAGCGAACCTACATCTTTTAATATCTCCATTCGGTTCTTGTTCAGATCTTTACCCAAAATGCGGATATCTCCGGACGAAGCGCGGATCAAGCCAAGGAGCATCCGGATCGTGGTTGTTTTCCCGGCTCCGTTCGGACCCAAAAATCCATAGATTTCGCGCTTCGGAACCTTCAGATCAATCCGCTTCACCGTCTCCCGTTGTCCAAACCTTCGCGTTAGCTGATGGGTGTCTATTGCATAATCCGTCATCGCTTATTCCTCCCTGCTTGCATCTTAACGAACATCTCAAGTGTAGCAATGCAGGGTAAATAACAGGTAAACAAGGAATAAACGGCAGCATAATTCATCAGCCTAATTCGGCAATGTGATCTCTACCCGGGTGCCCCCGCCGTCGGCCTTCGTGATGTTCATCCTTCCGGAATGCGCTTCGACAAAAGCTCTGGCAATCGCGATTCCTTTGCCGGAATGAACCATCCCCTCCTTCAGCACGTCTTCGTCGATCCCGACTCCGTTGTCCTCGATCACAATGAACCCGCTGTTATCCTGAACTGCAAATTCGCATGTAACCCGGGTTCCGGGAGGATTATGGATTACGGCGTTCATCAGTACGTTTTGAACGGCTCTCCCGAGCAGCTTGCTGTCAAAATCCATCCTATACACGCTTTCCGAAGCCGTAAAAGTAAACAGGGCATGCTCTGCCAAAGGATGGTTTGCGATATCAATGACCACATCGCGCAGAAAATTCACCACATCTTCCCTTTTGCGGTCCATGGGAAATTGCTCTACCGGCCAGCGGTTCGTATGATTCAAATCCTGGATCAGCCTTTTGATGTCGGCGGTCTTGTCGCTGATCTGCCTGCTGAAGTTCGACTTTTCTTCATCGGTCCAATGATATTCGGCTGCGGTCAGCATATGGGCGTAACCCTCAATATAGGACAGCGGCGTTTTCAGGTCATGACTGATGGACGAAATCCATTCCTGCTTTTTGGCTTCCATGTTCAGCCGCTCCGTTTCGCTGTGATGCAGCTGCTCCGATAACTGGCTCATCTCTTCGAACAATTCTTTATATAAAGCATAAGGATAACGATAGTTTTTTTCCTGTAAGGGATCCTTGGATTGCGTCCGAACATGGTCTTCGGGCTGACGGTAGTTCCCATCGTATAAACGGTTGATCCAACGAATGAAATAGATCAGGGGTTTGCCAACGCTCCAGCCGCAAGCCAAGATAAATAAGACGATTTGAATGAGCCCGATTGAAAACAGCAATGTTCTTGTAGGTATAAACTGCAGCGGAGTCATGACATCCCGGAGATATATAAGGACAATCGAAAGTATAATAAAGCAAGCAACGGAAGCCGCCACCAAGACAAGGATGAACTGAATAAACCGAATCGCCATTTTGATCATGACTTCATTCCTGCCCCTTCCTCGGGGCTACCATTTTGTAGCCAAGCCCCCTGACGTTCACAAGAAAGCGGGGATGGCCCGGGTCGGGTTCAATCTTTTTCCGCAGCCGGGAGATATGGATTACAACGGTCTTCTCATCTCCGAGATAAGGTTCGTTCCAAACCGCTTCGTATAAGTGGCGCGTGCTGAAAATACGGTTCGGATGACGGCATAAAAATACGAGCAGTTCCCATTCGCGCGCCGGACATTCCACCCGCTTCCCGTCCACGATGAGCTCCCCGGCTTCAGGCTCAACCCGGAAATAGTTATAATCCAATGTTCCTGACTGGGCCGCTGCCGCCTTTTCCTCCCGCATCTTGTATTTCAAGCGGGCTTTAATGCGGGCAACAACCTCCAATGGGTTAAAAGGTTTGGTGATATAATCGTCTCCGCCGATGCCAAATCCCATCAGCTTGTCCAAATCGGTGTCCCTGGCGGTCAAAAAAAGAATCGGCGCTTCGGTCATTTTGCGCATTTTCCGGCACACTTCGAAGCCGTCTTCATCCGGGAGCATCACATCCAGCACGATGACATCCACCGTGAGCACGGCCAACATTTGAAGCGCTTCGCTTCCGGTTCCCGCGCTGCGGATCTGCCGAAAACCTTCCTTCTTTAACACGGCGGTCAGCATGTCGCACAACCCCTGCTCATCGTCCACCAGCAATATGGAAATTTGATCGATAAAGTTTTTCTCCATCACTCTTTAATTCCTTTTAGTTCGACATCGTATTTAGCCGATGCCCAAAATGGTCGGATTGCGCATCGGCATATATGTATTATATAACAAATAAGGGAGAAAGAAGCACTCAGCCATTTCTTCATCATCTATGGGAAAATAAAAAAAGCGCCCACGTTTGGATCAACAACCAGCATGAGCGCTCAGGATTGGAGCATGCACTATTCAGCCGAAGTGCTAACGAGTGGCGACCAATAAGCGTTTTTCTCCGTAGACTCGGAATCGTCAGTTGAACGATAAGAGGAGGCTTGGATTTCAAACATTTCAGAATAGGTGCCATTTAACCTCATCAAGCTTTCATGCGTGCCTTCTTCAATAATTCGGCCGTTCTCCAATAAAATAATTTTGTCCGCCGTTCTGGCCGTGGAAAGTCTGTGGGATATGAATACTCCAATTTTATCGCAGGTCAGCTGCTCGAATTTTCCGAATACTTCCCGCTCGGAATGAGGGTCCAAATAAGAACTCGGCTCATCTAAAATATAGATATCCGCATTCCGCATAAAAGCTCTCGCAATGGCAACACGCTGCCACTGTCCGCCCGACAATTGCTGGCCATCCTCAAACCATTTTCCCAGAACCGTATTCAATTTATTCGGCAGGCGTTGAACCAATTCGGTAATTCCGGATTGCTCAACGGCGTTCCATACAAGCTGATCATTCTCCTTATCCTTGACATCCCCAAATCCGACATTGTCCCTTACCGTCATTTCATATTGTACGAAATCCTGGAAAACCACTCCCATTTTTTCACGGAAGCTTTCTTTATTCAAATCGCGTATAGATTTCCCGTTAATCAAGATATCCCCTTCAAAATCCGAATATAATAACGTAATCAGCTTTACAATGGTAGATTTGCCGGACCCGTTTTTGCCTACGATGGCTAGTTTCTCATTTTTATTCAAGGTAAAGCTTACATTCGAAAGTGCGTTTCTCTCCGTATTCGGATATTTAAAGGACACGTTGCGAAATTCCAGGCTCTGGATACCGGATATTTTTTGGCCCGATCCCTGCACCTCTTCCTCCTCGGGCAAATCCAAAAAATCAAACAGCTGTTTGACATACAAATTGTTTTGACACAAACTCAGGATTCCTTGAACGACGCTTTGCGAGGTGGATTGGGTCAGCGTAATGGCTTGAATGAAACTGATCAGATTCCCCAGCAAAATTTGTCCCATGTACGCACTATAAACAGCCAGAAAAACGACGAAACCGCAGGCCCCCTGATTGATAATTTGAAAAACCAAAGATGTATAAGATCTGCGGGCAGCCAAAAATTTATCCTCTTTAAAAAACTCCTTCAGTATCGCCATATATCTTCCGCGCAGATAATGCCCTAATTGAAAAATTTTGATTTCTTTAAAGCTGTTGTCCCGGGTCACCAGAAATGACAGGTACCACGATTCCCGCTGCTTTGCCGCCCTCCTGTAATAAGTATTAAATTCCCTTTGTCCGATGCGTAAGAAAGAATAAAATGACAAACACGGAATCAGGAAAATGACAAAAATGACCCACCACTTCCAGGCAACAAGAATGGCGCAGGCCGAGAACAGGGTTACGACACTGCTTATAATCGCAAGGATTTGCACAAAGATCTCAAAAGGCCGGTAATTTGCTTCCGCTTGCGCGCGTTGCAGCTTATTTTGAACGTCGGCGTCTTCAAAAGACTGCAACGTCATTTGATGCGCCTTTTCAATGATCTTTAAGTTCACCCTGTTGGACAGGAGGCTTTGAAACATTTTTCGAAAGTACCCGTCAACGATGTTGAACAAGTCCGATAAAACGTTCAGTACAATCAAAAATCCAAAAGCAAGCAGGACGGGTCTAAAATCACCTTTGGACACGCCTCCGACGACATGGTTAATCAATTCCCTTGTAGCAATAAGGACAACGGCAGGCAGGACGCCTTTAAGCAAACTGACGAACAAGATCCCCATCAAATAAGGGGCGTGCGTTTCCCATAACAGTTTAAATATGCGCGGCCAGAATAGAAATGTCCGAAATATATTTTTGGAGGAAAACGACACGTAATCATCCTTCATGCTTGTATCAGGAGATAACATTTAGAGCTCCTTTCGCGTGATAAAAATGGGCCGCGGAAAATTTGGCCAAAGCCATGCATTTGATTTCGAGTTCCCGATTAATACCGAGCAAGCGATTGATATGCATGTGCACCAAACTGGCCAGAATATCATTTGGATCATTGGTCAGTCCCGTTTGCTTGTTCGCGTCATGAATCATTTTGGAATACGACTGGATCAGCGTCTGCCTTTCGTATAATGCATGCAGTAGGGGATTTGGAGCATCCGCCCGGAACAACAGCCCGGCTTCTTTCGCCTCCATAGCTTGAATGATGTCGTTTTTTAATTCCCTATATGCCTTCATATGCTCCTTGCCGTCAACTTTGCGTTCCAGCCAATTCATCTGTTCTTCCAGGTTCAGTCCGAAACTGGAGAGAATATCCAAAATGTTCATGACCGCCGCCGCTTCCTCGGCAAGATGGATTTGTTTTCTCCGGACTTCTCCCAGGTATAGACTTACGAATTTACTGTCGGCGGCAAAAACCGACTCTGCCATTTCCATCAATGTAATCCCGCCATACCTTTCGAATTCCGGGACATAAGTGTCGATCGTCATTCGAGTCAGCAGTCCGTCATGACGCAGCTTATTACACCATTGGTTCAGGTAACGAATCCCCGTAGACCACAACTCTTGCGGATTGCCGTAGAATCTTAACCTTATATGATTTTCGTCGTCTTTATAGCGAATAAAATAAAACTTCTCTGCCCACTGCCTGATCTCGGGCCGGTCCCATAAATCAGCCAAATGTAAGCCTATAAGATCATTTTCCCTCTCATAAATTCCGTACAATTTTATATAAAGCCATTCCTCACCGGGTAGAATCCCCCTGGACACGAATGGAGAACCGGCTGCCCCATGTTTTAGATTTCCTTTCCTGGCGAGGTCAGGAGAAGGTTTTGGATCGATTTTGCTTTTGAGCAGGGGGAAAACAAATTCGCCGATATATTTTCCGTTATCCGAGGTTAGAGGCGTGGAACCCGGGTGATCTATGCACTCCGTTAGAAGCAGCTCTTGGCCGTCCCGCAGCTTCGCTATTTCACGCCGCAATTCATCTATGCATAACGGATTGTTTAAATCCAAGAGCAGCCTGTTATCGCCCATTGTCAAATAGACATACCGCGGAACCTTCCATCTGTCCTTCCACAGGTTGAACGTGTTGTCCCACTCTTCCCTTGAATCAGTGCTGCCAAGAGTCAGCTTGGAAAGCCTCCACTGTGCGGAGCTAATGATGATATTTTGGTAACGGAGCCGCGGCAAAAAGGGGGATTGCTCTAACGGTCCCCAGTTAAAATAAGACCACGTTCCCATCAATTTTCTGGATATATCGCTAAGAAACCTAAATATATAGGGTGAGATCCTGTGGTTAAACATATGCGTTTGCAACGGAATAACCTCTTTTCCCAGCCTTTTGGATTTAATATAAAATCGATCATATGTAGCCCCAACAAGCAAGTCATCGATATGAAGGGTATGTTGCTGATCCTTAGAGGAGGTGGTGCCCGATACGATTTCGTACGCCAACCCGTTTTTTCCGAGCATAATGTTCGAGACCCTGCCGCTGGAAGGCATAAAAACCAGTTCCGCCAGGACGGCGTCCGGATGAAACCGTTGATGGTGGGCATAAATTTGTTTGAATTTTTCAATCAACGTTGAATCAAACATATCCATAAAACGCCCCATCGTTTTTCCGGCTCCGCTCGACCCTGCGCTTGCCCCCAATACCAACATGTAATCCCCCTGATCGACATGCCGGGCGGAATCGGCCAATAACGTATAATAAATCTCCATCGATTCAGGAGCGTCATTCGGATCCGTAACTACCGTCAGTTGCCGAACATATTCCTCTGTCAGCTGAATTTCGACAGAACCCTGGCGTACCGCCTCCGAAACCAATTGGAATAAAGCAGCGTTGCGTCCGTATAAGTTCTGCTGACCTTCAGGGCTAAACTCCGGCTGGTATGCTTTTGGAACTCCAAGCCCCCAATCAGGATCAAACAGCTCTTGGATCGGAATTTCCTGATATACGCCGTATTTTTCGAGAAAGCGATTTAAATACTCTTCTAACCCCGCTCCTTCAGGAACAAATAATTTGCACATCAGCTCGGCTCCGAGCGCAGCATCGTCAGCAACGGATCGGGACAGCATAACATGTTTATCCAATGTAACATCAACCTGAACCAAATGATCCGTTGTCACAACTTCATTCATCTTTTCGGTAAGTTGGTGGAATAAAGGCTCGCCTTCTCCAATAAGACATCGCTCGTAAAGATAAAACAGGTTGCTGATATCACTTAATACCGTCATCCATTTTTCAGCCCCGTCCGTTCCGGCAAGAACACCCCTGATGTGCTCCAATGGCGATACATCCATGAACGGAGGCCGAAGCTCGCTGATCATAAACTCCTGCTCCAACAACTGCGACAAAAAATGATGAACGATGTCCTCGGTTGCTTCCGGAAAAGCCTTCAAAATCACTTGCTTTAACGTCTTCACTTCTATCGGCTCTTCCGCGGCTTTCAGCGCAAATTCAACGACTTCCGAAAACCCGATCGAGTTGATCCCTTCAGGTGAAGTCTCGAGTTTTAATATCCCGTATTGAGGGCGAACAGGCAGCTTCACCCGATTCCCTTTAAGCATTGATGTTTTGTTACGAGATACCTTTAATCCATCAACAATGACAGGATCCGACTCCAGCCGTTTGATCAAATGAAAAATCCATTCCATATCCGGCCTTGCCCTTTTCCTGTTATCCGCCACGGAACCGGCATCCAAGTCGCTGCGGTCTCCGAAATACCCTTGTGCTACCCTTGAAAACAATCCATACGGAGTGGTTCGGGTCGACATTCGAATAAAATAGCGGAGAAAACTGACGAGTGTCTTCTCGTATTTTTGTAAGGCTTTCCGGTCAGATTCACATGCCGTCGTATGCAAACAATTTAAAAAAGACCTCAGCGAAGGAGACGCAACCGCTATAGCTTCTTGAACGATGGAGTTCATTGCTACCTCTTTTAAGCGCTCTTCCGTCTCTTGGGCCGGTTTCGCTTGAAAGGAAGGCTGCGACAGGACTTGCAAATAGGCGTTGAGAGGAAGTAAAGGGATTCTGACGATAAAAAAATCACACGGCTTATACCATCTCTTCGATTTCAACGGATTTATACTGGTATGCATCTTCATAACCGGCCTCCTCCAAATGATTGTTTACGACGTTTAATCGATATCCTAGTCCGTGGCAAGTTACTAGTATTTTCGGATTGCTGGGGTCAGCCTCGATCTTCTCGCGCAGCTTTCGAATATGAACATATACCGTATTGGATGAAGTGAAGGTATCGACACCCCAAACCTTATTGATGATGTGATCAATATTGGAGACCCAGTCGCCGCATTCCAAAAAATATTCCAGCAACCTGTATTCCATCAGCGTAAGCATTTGCCCCTCACCGTGCTTCCAAATCATTTTGACATTGGGGTCATAAATCGTATCCGGCGCTAAATAAACACACTCCCTCTCCCTCTTTGCCTTCTTGTCCTTGCATTGGGAGGAAAGGGATAGAAGTTGATTCAGAATATCGAGCTCCAGCTGGTTGTTATCGCCCGGAGTAAGAAATATGAATGGAATGCTGTTTTTTTCTCTGAGCCTGCACCAGATGGATAATTCCTTCAGTGTAAGATTCTTCTGACAAACGATGATGCCTATACATCGATGGTCAATAGCTAATTCTATTTGGTGAAATGAGTCATAAAACAAAATTTGGATATGGCTGGATTCATTCATGAGGTTAAAAAACACTTGGTTGGGACTATCGGGCGCAACAAAAATGATTGTTTTTTTCATATGAACCCCCTATTCAAATAGTCCTGCTTTGCTCCATGTCATGAAACAAGAAATACTTCCTTCCATTTCCCCAAATATTTCGGATCATCCCACCTCCCATAGTCAAGTAAACTTAAAGCAATGCCGACGGCCCCTTGAAGCAGGCCTGGATTGTCAATGCTGACGGCGTCCTCCAAGTCTTGATAACCGAAGGGAAGAGATTCATCAAACATCCGGATCAGCTTACCAGCCACCCGATCGGAAAACAGGGCAGCCTCTTCATTGCCGGATAGGTTATAAACCAAGTTCGACAAATGCAGTAAACCTGCAAGGCCATGACAAAACGAAGGAGTCATCGCGTTCAGTTCATCGTCGCCGAGCCTAAAAACAGACCTTGCAGCTTCATCGGCCAGTGCTTTCCACGGTTCCTTGCCGCAAAAGATGCCCGCTCTCATTAACGTAACGGATATCCCTAAAGTGCCGTGACACCATCCTTCAATCTCCCTCGTTTCCTCCCTTTCTTCTTTACTCCACTGCAAATTTCTCCCGGGAGAAACAGGCCAATACAACCCGAATCGGTCTCTGCGAATTTGCTGGGCCAAATAATCGGCCATACGATCAATTGCAATATGTAAACCTTCCACTTCAAAACCTTTGTGAAGAGCCGTAACCAATAGTGCAAGAATCCCCGCAAGACCATGAGCCATGCCCAGTCGGATCGTGTCCGGCGCGCTGGAGCGAATACCGTCCATGAATGAATGTGCTTCCTTAACCAGCATGGCAAAAAAGGGCTCGGCAATCTCACATATGCCCTCATCTTGATAGCTTTCCAGTATATATCTTCCTGCGCCGCTTAAACCATTGATAATCTCCAGCGCATCCAAACCCGAAGCTTCCAACGTATGGTTTGTGAAATGGCTTGCAATAACATGATTAAGATTGGCGCGTGCCTGTGAATAATTGCTTCGATGATCAGATGCTATTAATAATCCATAGGATAACCCTGTTACTCCCGAAAAAAGCGTAAGGTCAGGAGTCCTGAACGTCATGTTTTCAAATAAAGACAGCACATGATGGTGAATCCGTTCTTTCCACCCGTTCTCCGGTTCAAGCTGGTCCCACTCCGCAAAAAGCAGCCATATTCCGGGTATGCCGTCGGCCAATGAAGCCGGATTCCAAGGGGCTTGGCCTCTGGAAGGAGACAAGTTGGCAGATTTCATAACAGCGTTTTCTATAAATGGCAGATGGACGACTCTTTGCGCTATACAACTGCTTATGATGACGGATTGTTCTTTTAAATCCATGGACAATCCCATTCCCTTTGTCTCCTTTAATGAATTAAAATGTGAGAAAAAGACACGGTTTGAAAAAACCGTGTCTTCTGACCGTATATCTTTGGTTGCATGTCTGCATTACCTTTAGCAAGTTCTGCAGAAAGACAAGCTGATTTTGCAGTTAAGTGTTCCAGTCAAACAGGATGGAGTACAGATGAAGCCGCTGGCAGGTTGTACATCTTTCGGAGCAACCTCGTTTTTAGCTACTTGCAAGTCCAGATCAAACTGGGATTTCATAGAATTTCACCTCCTTTATATTTACAATTCGATTATATTATTCCATTTATTAAATAATCTTTATTTGCAACTTAAATATTTCTTAAATAAAAAATATCTATTAAAAAATTATTAATTAACATTTAATTGCGTTTTAAGGACAGAAGAAAAATGTTCTACCATAATTAGATAGAGCAGTTAAAGGAGGATAAACCTCATGAAAAATGATATATCCATTGTCAAAGAGCATCATTCCGAGCGCTTGCCTAGAAAAGCAAAGGAGATCAGCAAAGAAATTGCTGTTCGACTACGAGACCCCAAATTCGTATTTGAAGCCGTTCACTCCAAAGGCAATGTCCTCACGGATTCCGAACTTTTCCCTTGGGGAGATATTTCGTTATCTCATGGTTATCCGGGAAATATTCACCTTTTATCTTTGTGGCGTGAAATGGACGACACGTTCGATTGGCAAGAAGCTATTCATTCGAATCTGCTTGAAATCCAATCTTATCTTGCCAAGTATGGAACGCGCGACATTTCATTATTTAGCGGGTGGACCGGTATCGCCTCTTCGGTGTTGGCCGCATCAAATCATGGTGAATTTTATAATCAATTTTTGAATCAGATCCATCAATGGATGGCGTCTTTGATTGAAGAACGGCTTCAAACCAGTACGGAGCTGATGAAACAAAAAAACGGGGTTCCGGTCGAAATGTTCGACACCATATCGGGTGCTGCCGGTTTAGGCAGATATCTGCTGAAGAATCCATCTGATCCCAATTTATCCCCTTTAATCGAACCGACGATTAACTTCCTTATCGATCTGACAAAGCCGATCCGTTTGGATGGCAAAACGGTTCCGGGCTGGTTTACGCCCAGCAAACTCCACCTCATGGAAAGAGACAGACAACGGTTTCCAACGGGCAGCCTTAACTGTGGAATGGCGCATGGCATACCTGGCCCTCTCGCTTTATTATCCACCGCTTATAATAGCGGAATCGAATTACCTGGGCAGTATGGAGCCATTGAATGCATTGCTGAGTGGCTGCTCGATGTACAGGGGGAAGACGAATACGGGACCTATTGGCCCCACATGATTCCTTTGGAATACTATAAAAATGACTCGAAGCATAACTTGCAGCGTCAAAGAGAAGCTTGGTGCTACGGTACACCCGGGGTCGCATACGCATTATATACGGCCTCGAAGAGCTTAAACAACATAGAATTAAAGCAGCATGCTCTTCGCTCCTTCATCCAATCCGTTAAATGCGAATGCGAACAAAATAATATGAATTCCCCTTCCATATGCCACGGTCTGTCCGGATTGCTTCTAATGTGTTGGCGCATGTGGAATAACAGCAAGGAACCGGCACTCGAACCTTTGATCCATCAATTAAGCGCCGAATTGCTGCATCGTTTCGATCCAAGCCATCCACTTGGCTTCATGGATGCCGAGCCGGCTGCGGATGATACGATGCGATGGCTAACCAAGGCAGGCCTTCTTGAAGGAGCCGCCGGGATTGGTGCGACGCTCTTCGGCATAGCGGAACAGCAAACGAACGACTGGGATTACTTGCTCATGCTGTCTTGAACAAATTAAGCAACATTGTATATTGAGTAAGAAAAAGTAATATATTGAATTATATCTATGAAAAGTAAATTCCAGATAAACAATGGATAAATACAAGATAAATTAACACTTTGGAATTTACGCTTATTCGTGTAGAAGACAATAACATTGGTGCAGCACAAAAAAGGAGCTTTCGATGACGAAGACTCCTTTTTTGATATCATATATTCTCTTAAAAATGCGTTGTTAATTCTTTATACCAACGCCTTTGCGGCAATGTCGGTGCGGTTCTGCTTGCCATCGAACGTAATCCGCTCCGCCTTTTCATATGCTTTTTGGCGAGCTTCGGCAATATCGGCGCCCAGTCCGACAACGCCGAGCACGCGTCCGCCGCTCGTAACGTATTGTCCTTGCCCGTTTAAAGCCGTGCCGGCATGGAACACGACCGCCTCTTCTTCGTCCGCGGACGGTTCAAGACCGTCAATCGGCAGCCCTTTCGGATACGAAGCCGGGTAACCTTCGGAAGCGAGGATGACGCAGACGGCGGCGCGATCGCTCCATTCGATGTCGACATCGGCCAATGTGCCGTTTACTGCCGCGAGGAAGATGTCGAGCAGATCGCTTTTCAGCCGCGGCAGCACCACCTGCGTTTCCGGATCGCCAAAACGGGCGTTGAACTCGACCGTCGTCGGCGTTCCGTCCGGCTGGATCATCAGCCCCGCAAACAGCACGCCGCGGAACGGGCGGCCTTCGGCCACCAAAGCTTTGGCGGTCGGTTTGATGATCGTTTCGATCGCTTTCTCCACGATGGCCGGATCGATATGCGGCAGCGGCGAATAGGTGCCCATCCCGCCCGTATTCGGCCCGCGGTCGCCGTCAAAAATCGGCTTATGGTCCTGAGCCGCCGGCATTGGACGCACCGTCTCCCCGTCGACGAAGGACAAAATCGACATCTCCTGGCCCTCGAGGAACTGCTCGATGACGACCTGTGCGCCCGACTCGCCGAACACTTTGGCGACCATGATGTCGTGCAGCGCCTGCTGCGCCTCCTCCATCGTGCGGGCGACGGTTACGCCTTTTCCTGCCGCAAGCCCGTCCGCTTTGATGACGATCGGCGCCTGCTGCGTATTCAAATAAGCCAAAGCGGCTTCATGGTTGTCGAATTTTTCGTAAGCCGCGGTCGGAATGCCGTATTTATGGAGCAAGTCTTTCATGAACGTTTTGCTGCCCTCGATTTCCGCCGCGTTTTTGCGCGGTCCGAACACCGGAATGTTTTTCGCTTCGAACGCATCGACGATGCCGTCCGCGAGCGGATCATCCGGTCCGACAACGACCAGGCCTATGTTTTTGTCGTTTGCAAAAGCGGTCAGCTTGTCGAATTCATGTACGGCAATCGGCACGCACTCCGCGATTTGCCCGATGCCGGCATTTCCCGGCGCGCAGTAAATCGTCCCCGCTTTGGGGCTTTTCCGCAGCGCCCAGACGATTGCATGCTCGCGTCCGCCGCCGCCAATGACCAAAATATCCATGTTCCGCCTCCCGTAAATTATCCAAAATATTATTCAGGCTCCGCCCGCTTTCGCTTTCAAACGCAGCAGGCGGAGCCCGATCTCAATTTCATATGTCGTTACTGATATGCCGAGTCCGGCTTTTATCGTATAAGTTGACCGATGACGGTACGGGAATGAAGGCAGCCGGGTGAAATGTTCTTACGATCGCTGTTGCGCCTAGACTTCTATAATTTATACTCATGAATGGCCGAAATCCACTCACAAAGCATATGCTTACGATGCCAGCTTTCCTACGTAAAGCTTTTAGGCGAACGCAGTATACGCTTCCGAAGCAGCCTTTTTCCAAAAGGCTTTCAGCTTCTTCAGAATCATTTCCCCCAGGTTCAATTTCTAAAACGGATCCTCTTTAGAAGATTGAACCCTCTTGCCTACTCCTTACCCTTTCCAAAATTCAACTTTAAGATTAATGTTTAAAATGTCTAACGCCCGTAAACACCATGGCGATGCCGTACTCGTTTGCGACTTTGATCGACTCTTCGTCCTTGATGGATCCGCCCGGCTGAATAACCGCCGTGATGCCGGCCTTCGCTGCCAGTTCCAACGTGTCGCCCATCGGGAAAAACGCATCCGAGGCCAACACTGCGCCTTTTGCTTTTTCTCCGGCTTGCTCAATGGCGATTTTCGCCGCACCGACGCGGTTCATCTGTCCGGCGCCAACGCCTACGGTCATGTTGTCCGCAGCAAGCACGATCGCATTGGATTTGACGTGCTTCACGACTTTCCATCCGAACAGCAGCTGCTTGAGTTCTTCCGGCGTCGGCTGGCGGTCGGTCACAACCTTGAGGTCAGCCTCATCCAGCGCGTGAACGTCGCTTTCCTGCACCACCATGCCGCCGTCGATGGACGTGACGACAAAGCTGCTCTTGCGTTCTCTGGAGGAACCGAATTCGCCCATTTGGAGCAGACGGATGTTTTTCTTTTTCGTCAAAATGTCGAGCGCTTCCTCGGTGAAGCCCGGCGCAAGGATGATTTCGAGGAAAATTTCGCTCAGCAGCTTCGCGGTATCGCTGTCGATGATCCGGTTCGCAGCGACGATGCCGCCGAAAATGGAGGTCGGGTCCGCGCTGTACGCTTTTTCATAAGCCTCCAAAATGCTTTCGCCCACGCCTACGCCGCAAGGGTTCATATGCTTCACGGCGACGACCGCCGGCTCGTCGAATTCTTTCACGATTTGCAGCGCCGCATTGGCGTCATTGATGTTGTTGTAAGACAATTCCTTGCCGTGAAGCTGCTCGGCTGTCGTTAGCGTGCCGGAAGGAGCCAGCGGTTTGCGGTAAAAGGCCGCTTTTTGATGCGGATTTTCCCCGTAGCGGAGATCCTGGATTTTTTCGTAGGTCACGGTAAAACGCTCCGGAAGCGGCTCGCCGGTCACGTTCGACAAATAATCGGCGATCAGGGCGTCGTATGCGCCGGTATGGCGGAAGACTTTGGCTGCAAGCTGTTTGCGCGTGTCCAGGGTCGTATCCCCTTGCTCGCGGATTTGCTCGATCACGGTGCCGTAATCGCCCGAATCAACGACGACCGTCACGAACGCATGGTTTTTGGCAGCCGAACGGAGCATGGTCGGTCCGCCGATATCGATGTTTTCGATGGCGTCTTCATACGTCACATCCGGTTTGGCGATCGTTTCCTGGAACGGATACAAATTGACGACGACGAGGTCGATGTAACCCAGCCCCAAATCCTTCATCTGCTGCTGATGCTCCGCGCTGTCGCGAATGGCCAGCAGTCCGCTGTGAACCGCGGGATGAAGCGTCTTGACGCGACCGTCCAAAATTTCGGGAAATCCCGTCACGTCGGAAATGCCGATGACCGGCACGCCTTCTTTCGCCAGCAGGCTTTTGGTTCCTCCCGTCGAAATGATTTCCACGCCAAGTGCAGACAGCTCGCGGCAAAAATCTACGATGCCCTTTTTATCCGAAACGCTTACCAGCGCTCTTTTAATACCCACAATATGCTCCTCCTTTGTCGTAGAGAATGGTGGAGTCCCTTCCATCACGGCTTCGCAAGCCGATTCTCCATCATCCTCGCGTAATACGCTAACATTCGGGTGATCGTCTTTTATTTCCCGAGAAATATCGAATGGTCTCCGTGTTTCTCTCCCTCAACATGCCCATCATGACAAAACATCGGATTGTTCACATTCCATAGCCGAACTTGTCGTCTTTGTGAAGCGCAATCATTGCCTTTAAAAATTCGAGACCGTAACCTGCCTCCCCTCAAGCTTGACCCGTCCTTGGGCAAACCAGGATACGACCTCGGGGTACAGTTCTCTTTCCACCGCATGAACCGCCTCCGCAAAAGACTCGGACGTTTCGCCCGAAGCGATCGGGATCGCCGCCTGAGCGATAATTGGTCCGGTATCCATCCCTTCATCGACAAAATGAACCGTAACCCCGCTCACCTTCACGCCGTATGCCAAAGCCTGTCCGATCGCATCTTTGCCGGGAAAAGCCGGCAGCAGCGACGGATGGATGTTGATGAGGCGCCCGGCGTATTTTTCGACGATGACGTGTGTCAACAACCGCATGTATCCCGCAAGCACGACAAGATCCACGCCATGCGCCTCAAGCTTTTCGACGATTTCGCGCTCATAAGCTTCCCGGGAGTCGTAATCCTTCGGTTTGAACAGAAAGGCTGGAATGCCCAGCCGCTCGGCCCGGCCCACGACGGGAGCGGAAGGTTTGTCGCAAACGAGCAGCGCGATCTCCGCCCCGCCCAGCTTGCCTGCATTTGCCGCTTCGGCCAACGCTTGAAAATTGCTGCCTTCGCCCGAGGCAAAGACGGCAATACGGTAAACGCCCATTAAACTTCAGCTCCCGTAAACGTCACGATGGATTCGCCTTCCGTCACCTTGCCGATGAGATAAGCCTCTTCCCCTTGTTCTTTCAAAAAGGCGACCGCTCTCTCTGCGTCTTCAGCGTTGACGACAAGCACAAGGCCTATGCCCATATTAAAAGTCGTGAACATATCCCGATTGGAAATAGAGCCCTTACGCTGCATCAGTTCAAAGATCGGCAAAATCGGCCAGGAGCCGTATTCGATGTCGACGTTGACGTCATCCGGCAGCATCCGCGGAATATTTTCGATGAATCCGCCGCCCGTGATGTGCGCCATGCCTTTGACCGGCATCTGCTCCAGAAGGGCCAACAACGGTTTGACGTAAATTTTTGTGGGCGCGAGAAGCGTGTCTCCCAAAGTGCCTCCAAGCTCCGGAACCGAATCCTGCAGGCTGTAGCCTTCCTGCTCCAGGAGCAGCTTGCGGACCAGGGAAAAGCCGTTGCTGTGCACGCCGCTGGACGAGAGTCCGATCACCGCGTCGCCAGGGGCAATGCCCGCGCCGCTAATGATTTTGCTTTTGTCGACGACGCCTACGGTAAAGCCGGCAATGTCGTATTCGCCTTCGGCGTACATGCCGGGCATTTCAGCCGTTTCGCCGCCGATCAGCGCACAACCCGCCTGATGGCAGCCCTCGGCGATGCCGGCCACGATGGCTTCGATTTTTTCGGGCACGACTTTGTCGCATGCAAGATAATCCAGGAAAAAAAGCGGCTCGGCGCCCTGCACCACGATATCGTTCACGCACATGGCGACAGCGTCGATCCCGATCGTATCATGGCGGTCCATCGCAAAAGCGATTTTCAGCTTCGTGCCGACCCCGTCCGTGCCCGACACGAGCACCGGCTCCTCATATTTATCCTTGTTTAATCCGAACAATGCACCGAAGCCGCCGAGATCGGTCATCACTTCGGGACGGAACGTCCGTTTCACGTGCTTTTTCATGCGTTCTACCGCTTCATTCCCTGCCGCGATATCGACGCCGGCGTTTTTGTAGGCTTCAGACACTTCCCACGACACTTCCCTTCCAATGGGTAATATGAATTGATAAATGCAGCTTTAAGTCAGGAATTTGCTTTTTTATGAATGAATTCCGATTGCAGGCTTTAAAGTACACGAGATAAATGTTTTATATATTGAACTTTTGAGCCTCCAGCCCTGCATGATCCGATCAGCAGCTGCAACCGAACTTCTCTTCGCCGTCGAAATCCAGGCGCGTCGGGTAATCGTTATCAAAACACGCCA
Source organism: Paenibacillus sp. USDA918EY (assembly GCF_009870825.1). Lineage (GTDB taxonomy): Bacteria > Bacillota > Bacilli > Paenibacillales > Paenibacillaceae > Paenibacillus_AQ > Paenibacillus_AQ albilobatus. Next base: position 78,027 of record NZ_WTWY01000020.1, read on the forward strand.
GGCAGAGCCCGCCTTTATGATCCGCCTCGTTATTGCCCGCAATCGCCGTGATCAAGCCTTCCGGGCTCAAAAACGCCAGCGAATCCGCATTGATCTCGCGACAAATTTCTTCGACGGTTCGTGACGAAGCGATCAGCTCGCGCCGGTCCGGCGTGTCGATGCCGTAAAAGCAAGGGTTTTTGAACGGCGGCGACGTAATCCGCACATGCACCTCGACGGCGCCCGCTTCGCGGAGCAGATTGACGATCCGTCTCGAGGTCGTGCCGCGCACGATCGAATCGTCGATCATAACGACGCGCTGCCCTTCCACTACGCGGCGGACGGCGCTCAGCTTCATCTTCACGCCCTGCTCGCGCAGCTCCTGGCTCGGTTGGATGAACGTCCGGCCGGTGTATTTGTTTTTGATGAGGCCCAGCTCGTAAGGAATACCGGTTTGCTCGGCATAACCGATGGCCGCCGAAATGCTCGAATCCGGAACGCCGGTCACGATGTCCGCATCGACAAACGATTCGATCGCCATCCGGCTGCCCATGCGCTTGCGCGCCGAATGCTGGTTCGAGCCGTTCATGTCGCTGTCGGGACGGGCAAAATAGATGTATTCCATCGCGCACAGCGCTTTGCGGTGTTTTTTCTCGTCAAAACGCCCCTCATGAAGTCCTTCGCGATCCAGCACCAGAAGCTCGCCCGGCTCGATATCGCGCACGAATTCCGCGCCGATCGTCTCAAACGCGCACGTCTCGGAAGCAAAAATGTAGGCATCGCCGAGTTTGCCCATACTGAGCGGACGCAGCCCGTGAGGATCGGAGGCTACCAGCAGCTTGTCGTTGGTCATGATCAGGAATGCATAACCGCCGACGATGCGGTTAAACGCGTCCTTGGCCGCCTCGACCAAATCCTTCGAGGAACGGGCGATCAAATGCGCGATCACTTCGGTGTCGCTGGTCGTCTGGAAGATGGAGCCGCTTTCCTCGAGCTCGCGCCGGATTTGCGGCGCATTGACGATGTTGCCGTTCGTCGCCACGGCGAGATCGCCTGCGCGGTATTTGAACACAAGCGGCTGCGCGTTCGCCAGCTTGCTGTCGCCGCTGGTCGAATAACGGACATGGCCGATGGAAATGGAGCCGGTAAGAGACGACAACAGGTCTTTGTCGAAGACCTCCTTCACCAAACCCATCCCGCGGTGAAAATGAAACTCCTTCCCGTCGCTGACGCAAATCCCGGCGCTTTCTTCCCCGCGGTGCTGCAGGGCGTGCAGCCCGTAATAGGAAAGGGATGCGGCATCGGGGTGTCCATACACCCCGAATACGCCGCATTCCTCTTTTAATTTGTCGAACAGGCCTTCTTTGCCCGCTCCTTCGTTATAATAGTCTCCGGTCCACAGCGGCTGAGATGCTATTTCATGAGACATGGGATCGCATCCTCCCAGACTTGGCGCAGTCCTGCCACCGGTTCGTTCAATGCCTGCGCGTCGTTAATCGTCACTACGAGACTTTCGCCGCCGACGGAGCCGATCCGTGCCACGGGTACTCCGCGTTCGGTCAAATACGCCTCCAGCTTGTCGGCTTGTTCTTGGCTTGCAGACAGCAGAATGCGGGATTGCGATTCGCTGAAAAGCGCCACATCGCTGCGCAATTCCGTGCTTAGGGACACTTGGGCGCCGATGGAACCGCTGATGCAGGATTCCGCCAATGCGACCGCGAGGCCGCCTTCGGACAGGTCATGCGCGGACTGCACGAGTCCGCCTTGAATGGCGCCGAGCACGCCGGCAAGCAGTTTTTTCTCCGTATTCAAATCCAATGCCGGAGGCCGTCCTTCCGTAACGCCGTGAACGGCATATTGGAATTCGCTGCCTCCAAGTTCGGCTTTCGTGTCGCCGAGCAGGAAGATGACGTCGCCTCCCTGTTTGAAGCCTTGGGTTGTAATATGGTCCGTATCATGCAGCAGGCCGACCATGCCGACCACCGGCGTCGGGTAAATCGCGCCGCTTGCGTTTTCGTTGTACAAGCTGACGTTGCCGCCGATGACCGGCGTATCCAGCACGCGGCAGGCTTCGGCCATACCGTCTACCGCGCGTTCCATTTGCCAGAAAATGTCCGGCTTTTCCGGGCTGCCGAAGTTCAGGTTGTCCGTAATCGCCAGCGGCTCCGCACCGGAGCAAACGATGTTGCGCGCTGCTTCGCTGACGGCGATTTTACCGCCGACCTCCGGATCGAGGTACACGTAACGGCCGTTGCAGTCCGTCGTCATGGCGAGCCCTTTGCGCGTGCCGTCGATCGTGATCACCGCCGCATCCGAACCCGGGCGCACCGCCGTGCTGGTGCGGACCATATAGTCGTATTGGTTGTACACCCATGCTTTGCTCGCTACGGTCGGGGAAGCCAGCACCTTTTTCAAAGCGCCGCCCAAATCTTTGACTTCGTTATAACGCAGCGTATCTACGTTTTCATTTTCTACATAATAAGCAGGCACGCTCGATGGTTTCTCATATACAGGGCATTCGTCGACAAGCGCCTGTACCGGCATGTCGCCGACCAGCTCGCCATGATGGAACAGCTTCAAACGTCCGTCGTCGGTGACTTTGCCGACTTTGGCGCAGATGACGCCCCAACGCTCGAAAATTTCCATCGCCTGCGCTTCGTCCTTCGGTTCAACGACGAACAGCATCCGTTCCTGCGATTCGGAAAGCATCATTTCGTACGGCGTCATGCCTTCTTCGCGCTGCGGCACCTGGTCCAGGTACAGCTCGAGGCCGTTGCCCGCCTTGCTCGCCATTTCCGCGCTGGAGCAGGTGAGACCCGCCGCGCCCATATCCTGAATGCCAAGCACGATGCCGGTGTCGATCAGTTCGAGGCAGGCTTCCATCACGAGTTTTTCCATGAACGGATCGCCGACCTGAACGGCCGTTTTCTTGGCTTCCGACTCTTCGCTCAGCTCAACGGAGGCGAACGTCGCACCGTGAATGCCGTCGCGGCCCGTCGGAGGTCCGACGTAAAATACCGGGTTGCCGACGCCTTTGGCGACGCCGCGCTGGATTTTGTCATGATCGATCAGGCCGACGCACATCGCATTAACGAGCGGATTGCCGTCGTAGCTGTTGTCGAACATCACTTCGCCCGCCACGGTCGGAATGCCGATGCAGTTGCCGTAACCGGCGATGCCGGAAACGACATGCTCAAACAAGTATTTGACGCGATCGCTCTCCAGCTTGCCGAAACGAAGCGAGTTCAAGAGGGCCACCGGTCTTGCGCCCATCGAGAAAATATCGCGGATAATGCCCCCTACCCCGGTTGCTGCGCCTTGGTAAGGTTCAACCGCCGACGGGTGGTTATGGCTTTCGATTTTGAACACGACGGCTTGGTTGTCGCCGATGTCGACGATGCCCGCGCCTTCGCCCGGTCCCATCAGGACGCGCGGTCCGCTGGTCGGGAAGCGGCGAAGCAGCGGCTTCGAGTTTTTATAGGCGCAATGCTCGGACCACATGACGCTGAAAACGCCGATCTCCGTGTAGTTCGGAAGGCGGCCCATAAACGAGCAAATCAGTTCGTATTCGCTGTCCGATACGCCAAACTGCTGATAAATTTTCTGTTCCGCAATCTGCTGTGCGGTCGGTTCCTTAGCGGACACTTGCTGTGCCATGGGTATCCCTCCAAGCTTTCAGGATTGATGTAAACATGCGTTTTCCGTCCGCCGAGCCGAGCAGGTCCTTAACCGCCCGCTCCGGATGCGGCATCATGCCGACGACGTTGCCCCGTTTGTTCGAAATGCCGGCAATATCGGCCAGGGAGCCGTTCGGATTGTCTTTGTACGTAAACACGATCTGGTTATTTTGCTGAAGCTCTTTCAGCGTCTCTTCGTCGCAATAATAATTGCCTTCGCCATGCGCGATCGGGATGACGATCTCTTCGTTCGGCGCAAAATCGTTCGTAAACGGGTTTTTATTGTTCACGACCTTAAGCACCGTGTCATGGCAGCGGAATTTCAACGAGTTGTTGCGAAGCAGTACGCCGGGCAGCAATCCCGCTTCCGTCAAAATTTGAAACCCGTTGCAGATGCCGAGAATGTATTTGCCCTCTTCCGCGGCTTTCGCCACTTCGTTCATGACCGGCGCAAACCGGGAAATCGCCCCGCAGCGCAGGTAATCGCCATACGAAAATCCGCCCGGAACCAAAATGCAGTCATATGCGGAAAGATCGGTCGCGGTATGCCACACGTAATCGACAGGCTCTCCAACTTCCTGCACCGCTTTGTAGCAGTCGATGTCGCAGTTGGAGCCAGGAAAAACGAGAACTGCAAATTTCATGGATGTTAGCCCTCCAATTCGTAACGGTAATCCTCAACCACCGTGTTCGCCAAAAGCTTTTCGCACATCTCTTTGACGCGGCGCTCGGCCTCGGCACGGTCATTCGTGTCCAGGCTAAGCTCCATATATTTGCCGATGCGCACACTCTCTACTTCCTGAAAACCCATCGAATGCAGCGCTCCCTGCACCGCAACGCCTTGCGGATCAAGTACGCCCTGCTTAATCGTGACATAGACCGTAGCTTTCAACATATTCCTCTAGTTCCTCCTCAGGTTAGATCGATAGAATGAGCTTATGATAAATGCTATATTTCAATCTTAGAAGTATGTGACATTACGCGGCGTGGACCGCTGCGGATACGGATCGTTCTTCCGATCGCTGTTGTTCGCGGATTTTAATGATTTAACCTAATTTATTATGGTAGAAATCCGCTCGCAAGCATATGCTATCGATGCCAGCTTTCCTTTGGAAAGCTCTTAGGCGAACGCAAGCTTATGCCTCCGAAACAGCTTTTTTAAAAAACTTGCAGCTTCGTAAGAATCGATTCCGTCCCCTTCGCTACTTCCACTTCTTCAATTGAACCGAAGAAAATATATTTCGTAAGCGGCCTTACGCCCGCTCGGTCAACCGATGATAAATGTCCTGGTACCGGCGGGTGGTTTCTTCCACCACATCCGCAGGAAGCGGATCCGGCTGGCTGTTTTGATCCCACGTCGTTGACGCCAGGTACGTGCGGACAGGCTGCTTGTCCATGCTGTCGATCTCGATGTCCAGCGCATATTTTTCCTTGGCCCAAAACCTGGAGCAATCCGGAGTGAAAATTTCGTCAATGAGGATGACCCGGCCGTCCAAAATACCGAATTCAAACTTGCAATCCGCCAAAATGATGCCGCGCTCCGCGCAGTAATCTCTGGCAAAGCCGTACAGCTTCAGGCTTTTCTCCTGCAGCTCGAGGGCAAGGTCCTCGCCGACAATTTCTTTCATCCGGTCCATCGAAATGTCTTCGTCGTGCCCGACGTCGTTTTTCGCGGCCGGCGTAAAGATCGGCTCCGGAAAAGCCTCGTTTTTCCGCATGCCCTCGGGAAGCTTGATCCCGTTAATCTCGCCCGTCGCTTGATACTGCTTCCAGCCGCCTCCGGTGATATAACCCCGGACCACGCATTCGATATCGATGCGCTTCGCTTTGCGGACGACCATGATCCGGTCCTTCAGAAGCGTTTTGTCCTTCGCGATCTCGCCCAGGCGCTCCGCATCGGTATGCACTACGTGGTTATCCATCAACTCCCGGGTTTGGTCGAACCAGAAGGCGCTGAGCCGGTTCAGGACGTTTCCTTTTTCCGGCACGGCAGGCTCGAGCACGTAATCAAACGCGGATATCCGGTCCGTGACGACGATCAGCGTATGTTCCCCCAGATCGTACAGCTCGCGAACCTTGCCTTTGTAAAGCAGCGGCGCATCAACAAGTTCCACTGCGGTGGATACGGCCGGTGATGTCATGTGAATCCTCCCCATTTTGTGAATCAACATTGGATATTAACTCATTGGCGAAGTTGACCGCTGCGGTTACGGATCGTTCTTCCGATCGCTGTTGTTCCCGGATTTCAATGATTTAACCTAATTTATTATGGTAGAAATCCGCTCACAAAGGCGAACGTTACCACTTCTTCAGAACGATTCCGTCCCCTCCGCTAACTTCTTCAATCCCTATCCAATGTTGATCCACTTTTTTCTTTATACTAAACCTAGCTTCTTGAAAATCGTATCCACATGCTTCAAATGCCAGGTAGGGTTAAACGCGTCTTCGATGTCTTCCGCGCTAAGCACGCTCGTAATTTCCGGCGTAGCCTCGATAATCTCGCGGAATTGGCGCTGCTCCTCCCATGCCTGCATTGCGCGCGGCTGCACGGTGTCGTACGCCTGCTCGCGGCTGAAGCCCTTGTCGATCAGCTTGGTCATGACGCGTCCGGAGAACGGCACGCCGAAGGTGCGGCTCATGTTGCGCTTCATGTTTTCCGGGAATACCGTCAAATTTTTCACGATATTGCCGAAGCGGTTCAGCATGTAGTTGATCAGCATCGTTGCATCCGGCAAAATGATGCGCTCCACCGAGGAATGCGAAATATCGCGCTCATGCCACAGCGCCACGTCTTCGTACGCCGTGACCATGTGGCCGCGGATGACGCGGGACAGGCCGGAAATGTTCTCGCAGCCGATCGGATTGCGTTTATGCGGCATGGCCGACGAACCTTTTTGGCCTTTTGCGAAAGCTTCTTCCACCTCGCGGACCTCGCTTTTTTGCAGGGCGCGGATTTCCGTCGCGAATTTGTCCATCGACGTCGCGATCAGCGCCAGCGTCGCCATATATTCGGCATGGCGGTCGCGCTGCAGCGTTTGCGTCGAAATCGGAGCCGGGCTGATGCCCAGCTTGCGGCAGACGAACTCTTCGACAAACGGATCGATGTTCGCGTATGTGCCGACCGCGCCGGAAATTTTGCCGAATTCCACGCCTTTCGCCGCGTGGCGGAAACGCTCGAGGTTCCGCTTCATTTCTTCATGCCACAAAGCCATTTTGAGTCCGAACGTTGTCGGTTCGGCGTGTACGCCGTGCGTGCGTCCCATCATCGGCGTGTCTTTGTAGGCGATCGCTTTGTCCTTCAAAATGTCGATGAAGCGGATCAAATCCTGCTCGATGATCTCGTTTGCCTGCCGCAGCAGGTAGCCGAGCGCCGTATCGACCACGTCGGTCGAGGTCAAGCCGTAATGCACCCATTTGCGCTCCGCACCAAGGCTTTCGGACACGGTACGCGTAAAAGCGATCACGTCGTGGCGCGTTTCCTGCTCGATTTCGTAGATACGGTCGATATTAAAAGAAGCGTTCTCCCGCAGCAGCTTGGTGTCCTCCTTCGGAATGACGCCGAGCTCCGCCCACGCCTCGCAAGCGCAAAGCTCGACTTCCAGCCAAGCTTTAAACTTGTTTTCCTCGGTCCAAATGGCCCGCATTTCCGGTCTGCTGTAACGTTCGATCATGAATTATCCTTGCCTCCAAATATGAGTTTGTTCTACCCAATCCAGCGCATGCTGGACGTCTTTGCACAATACGTTGATATGGCCCATTTTGCGGCCGGTCTTGCTTTCAGTCTTTCCATATAAATGAAGCTTAGGCACGACGCCGAATTCGTTCAGCGAAGGATCCGAAACGCCCGCCAGCTTCACGGCTTCTTCCAAATGCTGTCCAAGCACATTCACCATGACGACCGGGCTGAGCAGCGTCGTATCGCCCAGCGGGAGGTTGCAAATCGCCCGGATGTGCTGCTCGAACTGCGAGGTGGCGCATGCTTCCATCGTGTAATGCCCGGAGTTGTGGGGACGCGGCGCCACTTCGTTGACGTACAGTCCGCCGTCCTCCGCCACGAACATCTCGACGGCCAGAAGTCCGGCCACGTTCAGGCTTTCCGCCAGCCGTTCCGCCAGCTTCCGCGCTTCCCGCTGAATGCTTTCCTCGACTCTTGCAGGGACGATCGACAAATGCAAAATACCGTTCACGTGAATGTTTTCCGATACGGGAAAGCTTTTGATTTCCCCTTTCGGGCTGCGGGCGGCGATAACGGAAATTTCGGCGGCGAAAGCGATGAACTTTTCCAAAACCAGCTCTCTCCCGGATGCCGCCAGCTCCCGGTATGCCGTCTCCAATTCGTCTGCCGTGCGAATAACCGCTTGCCCTTTGCCGTCATACCCTCCGGTTGCCGTTTTCAGCACGCAGGGGAGACCGAGCTCTCCGGCCGCGATGATCAAGCTTTGCAAATCGGTTACTTCGCGATAAGGGGCGACGGGAACGCCAGCCGCTTCGATCGCTTGTTTTTCGCGCAGCCGGTGCTGCGTCGTATACAGCAGGGCGCTGCCTTGCGGCACGTAGGATTCCCGTTCCAGCAGGGCGGCGACGCCCGCGTCGACGTTTTCGAATTCATACGTAATGACGTCCGACCCGGCAGCCAGCTTCCGCGCAGCTTCTTCATCGCCGTAGCCCGCTTCGATCTGCGGCGTCACCTGTCCGCACGGGGAATCGGGAGTCGGGTCGAGCGTTACGAACCGGTAGCCCATCGCCGTTCCGGCGAGCGCCATCATCCGTCCAAGCTGCCCTCCGCCCAATACGCCGATCGTCGCCCCCGGAAGGAGCGTTTTCGCTTGAGGTTGGCTTTGCTGTACGCTGCTCATAACGAATCACTGCTTTCCAGCACTTCATTGCGGATGTGATCCCGCCGTGCCTGTACCCGGTTCTGGATCACAGGGTCCGACGCTCCGATGATTTGGGCCGCCAACAGTCCGGCGTTGGTCGCCCCGGCTTGCCCGATCGCTACCGTCGCCACCGGAATGCCCCCAGGCATCTGCACGATCGACAGCAACGAATCCAAGCCGTTCAGCGCTTTCGTTTGCACCGGCACGCCGATCACCGGCAGCACCGTTTTGGAAGCGACCATCCCCGGCAAATGCGCGGCTCCGCCTGCGCCGGCGATAATGACTTTAATCCCGCGCTGCGCGGCCTCCTCCGCATAGGAAAACATCAAATCCGGCGTGCGATGCGCGGAAACGACCTTTTTCTCATATGGAATGTTTAATTCATCGAGCACCATGCAAGCGTGCTGCATCGTTTCCCAATCCGATTTGCTGCCCATGATCACTGCGACCGATGCTGACATCTTTTCGACCTACTTTCTTTGTGGTTTTTGCCAAAGCGCGTGTGTCTTTAAAGTGAAGCGTTTGATCTAGTGAAAGCCGGAAAAAGAACGAAAGGCCCGGTCCCAGGAAAATGTCGATTTTCAGGATACCGGACCATGTCAGGAATACGCAAGGCGCGCCGAAAAACTCGCGGGCAAAAAGGCCGACGCCAAGACCGAAAAAAGGCCTTCAGCCTCTCCTAGCGGTATTCCCTCGTAGTCCGGAAATTTACGGTTTCCGGGTAGAAACTTCCGGGCCTTATCCCCGGCGTTATACGAGTCATTTTTAGTTGAAAATGGTTGATGATTGTCGAAGGCCACCGAATGAGGCGGCTTACACCTACAGTTTAACAATCCCCTACATCACATGTCAACTCAAACACGAACAATTGAATCAATAACGATTATAATGTTCGTTTTTTCGTCCATCCATCTAAAAAGCAAGCCAGCATACCGTTCGAGTTCGGCACACTGGCTTACATTTTTCATATTTTCACTTTATTTGACCACAAGAACAGGTATGCGCGCATGCTGCACCACGTTATGGCTGACGCTGCCGAGCACGAATTCACGGATTCCGCCAAGTCCCCGGCTGCCGATGACGATTACGTCCGAATCATGATCTCCGGCATATTTCAAAATCGTTTCCGCAGGCGCGCCCTGAATGAGCTCCGTGCTGTAATTGACGCCCGCGTCGTTCAGCCGCTTCTTCGCTTCCTCGATCGTCTGTTCCGCAAGGTCGTAATAATCCTTGTTCACGGAGGCGGGAATCGGAGCGAGCCCCTCGCCGATAAACACGCGCGGAAAATCGAACACATGCACGACTTGGATAACCGAGCCGGGAACCGCTTGCGCGAGTTCCGCCGCGCGGTCGAGCGCCCGGTTGGAAGCTTTGGAACCGTCGTATGCCAGAAGGATTTTGGAGAATAACATGTGAACCCACCTCTTCTTCCTCTTTTTGTAGAACCGCCGCAACTTCGGCTAAAGCTTAAGTACCGTCCCTTTTTATTAAACCTTTGGACGAAGGAGTAAACTTTAGCGCAAGCGTTACGAGTCATAAAACTCCGCTACCGTTATAACAGAAAGAAAATGCGATGATGCCCGGCAAAATGCTGTCGCCTCCATTGAAGCCAAAAACTCACCTTAAAAAGTAGGCGTAAAGAACGGCATTGATAAACAGCAGCAGAGGGATGCCGATTCGGAAGCTTAAATGGCGGGTTTTATGGCGTTTGCGGTACATGGCGATCCATACGCCAAGCGCCCCGCCGATGGCCGCCAGCAAAAACAGCGTTTTTTCCGGCACGCGGTCGCGCCTGTTTCTTGCCCTTTTCTTGTCTTCCGACATGACCAGGTAGCCCACTGCATTGATGAAAATAAACCATACCCAAAGGGCTGTTCTCACCCGGAGAACCACCTCCGTTCTTACTGCCTACTTCCATTATAAATCCGCGTTCGGGCGGAAACAATGGACAAACTCCAAACGATTCCGTGTTCCCTTGTCGCATACAGCCGTTAGGGATCAAAAACCTTCCTTATTTGCCGTCTTTCTGCTCCATGGCGGCCTTCAGCAGCTCACCCAGATTGGATACGGCCGCAGATTCTTGTTTGGCATATTTTTCAACGAGCTTGCGCGCTTCCTTTTTGTTGACATGGTTATGATCCTTATTGAGCGTTTCGGTAAATCCGCACGGCAGGCATTGCACGTACAGGCCGGCTTTGCCTTCCTTGAGTTCCATTTTTTTATGGCATGTCGGGCAGCGGCGGTTGGACAACCTTTTTTCGTCCGAACGGCGGTAGCCGCAGTCCTCGCTCGGGCATACCAGCATTTTGCCGCGTTTGCCTTTTTTCTCAAGCAGCCGGGTTCCGCACTGCGGGCAGTGGCTGTTCGAGACGTTATGCGGCTTATAGCCTGCAGAGCTGTTTTTGACTTCGGACACCAATTCCTTGGACATTTTGCGAATGCCCTCGATGAACGGGTCGGGTTTGCCTTGGCCGCGGGCGATTTTTTCAAGCTCGGCTTCCCAGCGAGCGGTCAGCTCCGGCGTGCGCAGCTCGGGCGCTACCAGCTCGATCAGCTGTTTTCCTTTTCCCGTTGGATGCAGCAGGTTGCCTTGGCGTTCGATCGTGTCGGAGTTGATCAGCTTCTCGATGATGTCGGCCCGCGTCGCAGGCGTTCCAAGTCCATGCTTTTCCATTTGCGAGAGGAGGCTGGCTTCGGTGTAACGCTTCGGCGGAAGCGTTCTTCCTTTCTGGACGTGCACGCGCTGCACTTTCACCGAATCGCCCTCGCGAAGCTCGGGGAGCAGCACCGGACTGTCGTCGTCATCCCCGTCGTTGTCGTCGTCGGACAAATCATCCGCATCCGCGCCGTACACTTCGCGCCAGCCGGCGTCCTTGATGGTGGTGCCTTTGACGTGAAGCGGCTCTCCTTCGACCTGCACGACCACGCTGACGTTGTCATAACGCGCAGGCGGATAAAACAGGCTGATAAACCGGCGCACGATCAAATCGTAAAGTTTGCGTTCTTCCGTACTTAGTTGATTCAGCAGCACCGTCTCTTCCGTCGGAATGATCGCATGGTGATCGCTGACCTTGGAATCGTCGACGATCCGTTTGGACGTTGGCAGGTTTTTGCGCAAAAGCGGACGGGCCAGCTGCGCATACGGGCCGACGGCCACGCTTTCCAGGCGTTCCTTCAGCGTGTGAACCATATCCGACGTTAAATACCGGCTGTCCGTGCGCGGGTAGGTGACCAGCTTATGCTGCTCGTACAGGCGCTGCAGCACGTTGGACGTCTGCTTCGCGGAAAATCCGTATTTGCGGTTCGCGTCCCGCTGAAGTTCGGTGAGGTCGTAAGCAAGCGGATGCGGCTCGACCTTTTCCGATTTTTTCACCTGCGTTACTTTGCCGTATTGCCCTTCGAGCTTCTTTTTGATCGCTTCGGTCTGCTGGCGTTCGAAGATGCGGGCGTCTCCGTTTTTGCCGCGCCAGGTAGCCGTGAAGCTGCCAAAATCCGCCTTCAGCGTCTCGTATTCCTCCGAACGGAAGTTCACGATTTCATTTTCGCGGTTCATGATCATCCCCAGCGTCGGGGTCTGCACCCGCCCTGCGGACAGCTGCGCCCCGAATTTGACGGTCAATGCGCGCGTGACGTTCAACCCGATCATCCAGTCCGCTTCGGCCCGGCAGCGCGCCGACTCGTACAAACGGTCGAACTGGTTGCCCGGACGCAGCGAAGCAAACCCCTCCTTGATCGCTTTGTCGGTTTGCGAGGAAATCCACAGGCGCTGGAACGGTTTGTTCCAGTGGGACATTTTCATGATCCACCGGGCCAAAAGCTCCCCTTCGCGCGCTGCGTCGGTGGCGATGATCAGCTTGTTCACGTCCTGGCGTTTGGTCAGCGACTGCACGATTTTGAACTGATGGCTGGTTTCACGGAGCACCTTCAGCTTCATCGTTTTCGGCAAAATCGGCAAATCCTCCAGGTTCCAAGTTGCGTACTTATGGTCGTAGTCTTCGGGTTCGGCAAGGCCGACCAAATGCCCCAGCGCCCAAGTCACGATATATTGTGGGCCTTCAAAATATCCCTTATGCTTTTCCCTGCTGCCCATCACCCGCGCGATTTCGCGGGCCACGGACGGTTTTTCGGCTAATACGAGCGATTTCATTATGTATCCACCCTTTCTTCCGTCCTATTATAACATTGATTGCGGCTGCGAATGCAAAGGAGGACGAAACCCGACCGATTCGGTTTCAAATCGTGTAAACAACAAAAATCCCCTCAGTGGGCATCACGTCTAATGACGGTACCTTCCTGAAGGGATTTAGGGTGGTGCAGTGTGCGCCTAATCCTGTTCCTGCTTCGGAATCTCGTTCAGGCTCGGCGGAAATTTAGCAGCTTTATCCGGATGCAACGTTACGTTTTCCTCTTTCCTGCTCGCTCGATTTTGCTGGTTGTTGATTTTGAGCGGTTTACGATGCGGCATGCTTATCCCCCCTTACCGTTTAGCCATCCCCTGATCCAAGCCGAATTATCCATCGCTGCGGTCCGTTTCTTTTAATAGAAGATAGGCGTCAAAATAATGCGTTCCGTCCGCTGCTTGTCCGCTTACATATAGGCGACCGTCAACCACCTCGGACCTCTTGACCTGAATTTCATCGCCCAAGCGGGCTTCGTGATGATACGTGATCCGGAATCCCGCGCACGCGAGGCCGGCGAGCTCATCCTTGGTTAACGTGTCCATGCACAGATCGGCATAACGGGCGTTGTTCAAATGCAGATTGGCATCGATCCCGCTGTAACGCACCACGGCCCGGTACGCGTCCTGAAGGGCGATATCCTCCGGAATGGCGACTTTATCCGGCGCTTCGCCGGCGGAATCCTCTTCATTGATGTAGACGTCGAACGGGAATTTGGAAGGTCTCAGCATTCTCCGCTTTTGAATGTCGACCAGCGCCCAGATGCTGCATGCTTCGGCAATGATCTCTCCGCCGGCATAGATCCGGAAATCCCGCTGCCACAGCGCTCCCTTCGGCCCTTTGTTCCAGGTCTCGATCTTGATTTCCTCCAGCGCCTTCGGCATCCGGCCGATGCGCAGATCCATCGTCATCAGCATCCAGCCCATACCCGCTTCAATCATCTGTTCTCTCGTCGCCCCTAGCTGCTCCAGATCGGCATCGGCCGTTCTCTGCGCTAACGACAGCAGCACCGACAGCCTTGTCTCCGATTTGTAATCGATATCGTTGGAATGAATCAGATAGGTTTCCGTCCATTTGTTGCCCATGGCTTTCTCTCCCTTTTTAAGTAAAAATTGCATGTACGCCTTGCGCACCCTTTTCATTGTCCGAAATTCCCCACATGATTACGGCCTGACGCAAGTCTTCTTTATGTATAATAAGCATTGGAATGCTTATCCTAAAGCCACATCAACAACCGGGAAATTAAGCAAATGTTAAGAAATTCATGGCCTTTATGTTAAGGGTTCCGGTTTATAATCCTATACATACAGCATACTCCTAGTTTTTATATTATTCAAAGAGGTGTAAATACCGCATGTCGAGAGAAGCCATCCTGCTTGTTGATGATGAAAAAGAAATCATTGAGCTTATTGAAATTTATCTTAAAAATGAAGGATACGTTTTATATAAAGCGTCTAACGGCTTGGAAGCCTTGGACATCCTGCGCAGCCATCCGGTGGATCTGATCATTCTCGATGTCATGATGCCCCGAATGGACGGAATTCAAGCATGCATGAAAATCCGCGAGGAGAACAACACGCCGATCATTATGCTGTCGGCAAAAAGCCAGGATATCGACAAAATTTCCGGCCTCAGCATCGGTGCCGACGATTACGTGACCAAGCCGTTTAATCCGCTGGAACTGGTCGCCCGGGTCAAATCGCAGCTCCGCCGGTACAAGCTGTTAAACTACCGCGGCACCCCCGCCGAAGACGAGATCGTCATCGACGACTTGGTGATCAACATCGCAACGCACACCGTAACGGTGGATGACCAGGAGGTGAAGCTGACGCCCCGCGAATTTGATATTTTGAAACTGCTTGCCGTCAATCAGGGAATCGTGCTCAGCATGGACAAAATTTACGAGGAAGTATGGAACGAGCCGTTTATGGAATCGAAAAACACGGTCATGGTCCATATTCGCAAGCTACGCGAAAAAATCGAAAAGGATTCCCAGCATCCCGCTTTCATTAAAACCGTCTGGGGCATCGGCTACAAAATGAAATCGGCGAAGGAGGTGTAGCGTCGATGAAAACCAAGGTATATATCGGCATACGTTGGAAGTTCCTTGCGATTTTCATCGGTTGTACCGGACTGACGCTGCTGTTCGTGCTGCTCGGCTGGCTGCTCGCCTCCTACTTGATCGCGTATTCTCCCTATAACCGGCCCCTCATCTGGGTGATCAACCATATCGGGTCCAAGATCACGGGCGTAGTATTCGGGATTAGCTTTTTTGCGTTTCTCTATATAACAGCCACCCGGCCGCTCGTTCTCTACGCCAAGGAACTTGCCGCTGTTCTAGAGGACATGGCAAGCGGCAGATTCCACGCTTCCACTGATGTAAAAACCGCCGATGAGCTTGGTACCATCGCAGGAAACATCAACAGCTTATCCGAACAGGTACACTCCTATCTCGATGAAATAAATCACGGGTTGACCGAAATCGCTCAGGGGCATTTTGATTATCAAATCCCGGTCAGGGAGAACCATGATCTCGGCCGGATTGCGGACAGCATCAATGCGATGAGCGAACAGCTAAACCATTCGATTCAGGAAGAGCGAAACGCCGAAAAAACGAAAAACGATCTGATTACAGGCGTTTCCCATGACCTGCGAACCCCGCTGACCTCCATTCTCGGTTTTCTGGAAATCATCGATAAGGATCGTTATACCGATGAGGTGGAGCTCCGGTACTACATGAATATTGCCTATGAAAAATCGCTCAGCCTCAAAAAACTCGTCGACGATCTTTTCGAATACACCCGGATCAACAACGGCTTGCCCCTTCATCTGCGTGAACTGGATGTGGTCGGGTTCTTCCGGCAGCTGGCCGAGGAGTTTGTTCCCAGCCTGGAGAAGGCGGGCATGACGCTTCAAATCCACGCCCCGGAGCAGCCGGTGATGATCCGGGCCGATGGGGATCAATTGGCTCGGGCGTATGAAAACTTGATTTCCAATGGGATCAAATACGGAAGCAGCGGCAAGTATATCGACATTTATATCGCCCAAGAGGACGGGCACGTCAGCATACGTATCTGCAACTACGGAGAACCGATTCCGAAGCGGGACATTCCCTATATATTTGAACGATTCTACCGCGTCGAAAAATCGCGTTCCAAATCTACCGGCGGCACCGGGCTCGGGCTGGCCATCACGAAAAGCATCATTGAAGTGCACGGAGGACAAATCTCCGTGGAAAGTTCTACCAAGCAGACCGCGTTTGAAACCCTGCTTCCCGCTGCAGCTGCGCCGGCATAATGTTTTTTTCCAAACGATACAAGGCGCAAAAGCCGCCTCCCCGTGTGAGGAGTGCGGCTAAACCATGCATAACATGGAACCGTAGTCGATAGAGCACCCTAAGTGCGCAAACGTTTTGCGGGCCGGTTCGTCAACCGGCAGGAATACTCCGACTCTAGGATACATGCCTCTGCCGGCAGAAAGATAGATCTGCTTGTAGCGGATTGGAACTAGGTCTCCTGCGCTTTCCGTCCGGGCTAATATGATTTTGGAGTGGTTTTGCTCGTATTCCGGATATTTCGCCACATTCCAGTAATTGTCGGCAGCGCCGTATTGGTTTAATTTCCCAATCAGCCTGTGATACCAGTCGTCGTGACGCGAAAGCAGATGATTCCTCTTAAAAGCTTCCATACCGAAGATGGCGTGCGATTCCCACTTTTCGAACGATTCCGCATCGAAGGTAGAACGGGAGCGTATGGGCAGATCGGAATTAAAGTGAAAATCCACTAAAGTCATACGGTCTTTAACAAATAAATGGCTTGGAATCTCAAAAAGCTGCCGGAACGGCTCATTAAATTCCACGATATCTAACGTAGAGGTTACAATCATCGCTGGAAGAGGTACGTTTCTCATCAATCGGCGTGCCTGTTCAAGCTCGTGCTCCAGGGAGTACCCCGTCAATTCGGAATGAATCGGCAGATATCCGGCCGCCGCGAGCAGATCGTTTCGCTCATCGGACGTGCATTCAAGGTATTCGGCAATACGAAGCATCGTTTGACGGTCCGGCAATCTGCGCGATCGTCCGACCAGCAAGTTTTTGTATGTTGGACAGGCCTCGTCATTCAGCTCCTGCTGCGTGAAACGTTTTAAAGAAGGATGGGATTGGTCGGCGGCATATTGGCGTTGACGCTTCATACGGATCGTTTCGATCTCTCCCAATGCCGCTTTCAACAATTGTTGCTGCGGGCTTCGATTTTCATGCACCATTCTCTCCCCCTCCTCCCGGTTCAGGTGTAGTTCTACACTTGGGTTATATGTTTGATTAAAGTATACTCGCCCTGTAAACCGATAAACAACCCTAATAAATGACGAATCGCTATCGTCAGCATCGAATTGGAGGAGCATGATATGAAAGCGGTCGTAATGATCGATTACGGGACTTCCGATGTCCTGCAAGAACAAGAAATAGCCAAGCCGGAGTTGAAAGAAACGGAGACGCTGGTAGAGATGTTCGCAACCACGGTCAATTCCGGGGACCATCTAATGCTCTCAGGCGCGTTTCAGGACATCATTCCCCTCCGGTTCCCCCATATTCTCGGCGTTGAAATCGCCGGCGTAGTGAGAGAAGTTGGAGCGAATGTAACGCATGTGAAGCAAGGGGACCGTGTCATCGGGTTGACTGAGACCGGCGGAGGTTATGCAGAGTTTGCGGTAGTGGAAGAAGAGAGACTTACGGTTATCCCGTCCACGCTCTCTTTCGAGGAGACCGTTGCGTTATCGGCCGTCGGGTTGACCGCATGGCAGGCGTTGTTTCAGTACGGGCGACTGCAGCCGGGACAGCGTATTTTAATCCACGCGGGTGCTGGGGCTGTCGGCCACCTCGCCGTTCAGCTGGCCAAACAACACGGAGCCTATGTGATCGCCACGGCCCGTCCCGAGAATCATGAATTTGTACGGCAGTTGAGAGCTGACGAGGTCATTGATTACACCACAACCGATTTTGGGGAAACCGTCCGTCCGGTAGATATCGTGCTTGATATGGTAAGAGACGGCGGAGAAACCGAGCGGAAAAGCTACACGGTATTGAAGGACGGAGGCAAGCTTCTCTCCCTCGTCTCCCCGGTAATCGACCGGAATCCGAGCGTTCGCGGAATCGAAGCTCAATTTGTCCGTGTTAATCCGAATCGCAGCGATTGGTTATCCCTGATTCGCAAAGTCCAGGACCAAAAGCTGAAGGTTCATATTGATCGAATCTTCCCCTTTAACGCCAAGGGAATTACGGAAGCGCATCGTGCGAGCGAAACCCGCGGTAAGAAAGGTCAGTTGTTGATTGCACGGGATCGGTAACCGTAGATACCGTGCAGGGCTTGATTGCCTTGCTCCGCGCGATTTTCGAATGAAAGTAAAAAAGGAAACGAAGCAAACTCAAGAGTCGCTCCCGCCGTCAGGCGGGAGTTTTTTTCGTTTATATCGATTTTTTGACACAACACTATTCGTCCGGTTTGAGGGGGCAAACCCTTTGGCGATTTTCCGGAACCTGTCCGTAAGAGTTAAACGCGGACACATTTTTAACAGAAAAACTTAAGCATATGTTAAGCATTTGGGTAGGCTCCCATTAAGAAGTCTCCGGTATTCTTGGATTCAACAAGAGGACATCAGGCATCGGACGCATGCTCCCTGTACATTCCATGTCCATCTAGGAAGGAGTAAGAATCCCGAATGAACACGATATCTCCAAAGCTTTTTCCCACTTACAAAAAGCCGCTGTTCATCATGTTGATCCTGCTGATTTTCGCACTGGCAGCGTATTTGCGGCTCGATTTCCTCGTCTCGGTGAACCACCATGTTTCGCACGACACCTTACATTACGATATCATGGTCCGGCAGCTGCTGGAAAAAGGCGTTTACGCCTACAAGGACACTCAGCCGAACGCCCAGGTTACCCCGGGATACCCGCTGTTCATGGCGGCTGTGTACAAGCTGGTGGATTATCAGCACCATGACCCGTTCCCATACATTCGATATATCCAGGTCGGTCTTAGTCTCGCGACGCTGTGGCTGATGTACACCATCGCACGCAAGCTGGCCGGTTCGACGGTATCCTTGATCGTACTCCTCGTCAGCAGCGTATATCCGCCGTTTATCTGGAGCAACGGGGCTGTTTTGACCGAGACGCTGGCCTGCTTCTTTCTCGTTCTTTATATCCGCCTGCAGCTCAATGCCTTTGAGAAAAAGACGCGGACTCTCGCTCTGCTTGGCGGAATCGCCCTGGGTTTGCTGGTACTGACCCGGTCGGAGTTTCTGATCTTGATCGCGCCGGTGTATGTGTTCCATTTTCTATGGAAAAAAGAACTCCGTCTCACGATCAAGCTGCTGCTGTTCACCTGTATCGGAATGGGCATCGTCCTATCGCCTTGGGTGATCCGCAACATGGTATCCCTGCACGAGGTGGTCGTCGCTTCGACCCAGGTCAATCCGTTTGCAGCCGGCACTTACCCGAATAAAAACTACGATGACGGCCTGGTGGACCGCCATGGCAAAACCCAGATGGAAGTCGCCAAGGAGCGGTTAAAAGTCGGTTTTACGCAGCACACGTGGCAGTTCGTGAAATGGTACACCGTCGGCAAGCTCAAGTACATCTATTCGAATATGTACTTCGGCAGCGGCCACAAACCGTTATACCGCGTGCTTCCGAGCCCGCTGGGCAGCCTGCTGCATGTGGCGCTCGTTTGGTTCTCTCCGCTGGCTTTGATCGCTTCGCTCCGGAAGTGGAGACAGTCGTTGACGCTTCTTACGCTGATTGTGGCGGTTATGACAGTCACCCGCCTGGCTTTCGTTCCCGAGTACCGCTATAACTACACCGCCATGCCGCTGATTATTACGATGGATGCGATCGTTGGCGTCGCGATCCTCCGCTGGATATGGATTAAGTTATCCAAATCATCATCCAATTCACAGAAAGGAGCCGTATCCTATGCCGAACCGAATGGAAAATCATAAACAAATTCCTAAAATTCTCGTCATCGTGCCGGCCTATAACGAAGCCGAGGGCATCGCACAGGTGATCCGCCGGCTTCAAGAGGACACGCCCTACGCGGACGTGCTCGTCATCAACGACGGGTCAAGCGATGCCACCGGCCGGATCGCCCGGGCGGCCGGAGCCAATGTCATCGACCT
The DNA here is from genome assembly GCF_009870825.1 of Paenibacillus sp. USDA918EY. Taxonomy (GTDB): domain Bacteria; phylum Bacillota; class Bacilli; order Paenibacillales; family Paenibacillaceae; genus Paenibacillus_AQ; species Paenibacillus_AQ albilobatus. The sequence goes on from NZ_WTWY01000020.1 coordinate 97,911, forward strand.
GACCTGCAACTTAGGCATCGGAGGCGCGGTACAAACCGGCTACCGCTACGCGGCGGATCATCATTACGATTACGCCGTGCAGATTGACGGTGACGGACAGCATAATCCGTGCGATCTAAGCCGGCTCCTGTCCGCCATGTCCGATACAGGAGCCGATATGGTGATCGGCTCACGGTTTATTACCAAGCAAGGCTTTCAATCCACCTTCGCGCGCAAAATGGGCATCGGTCTGCTGTCGACCCTACTCAGCAAGTTAACCGGAAGGACCGTTACCGATCCTACCTCGGGCTACCGCTTATGCGGAAGAAGGGCCATCTCCCTGTTTGCAAGGGAGTATCCGGCCGACTATCCCGAGGTGGAAGCGTTGATGCTGCTCTACAACCGGGAGCTGTCCTTTACCGAAATCCCGGTCGTCATGAATGAGCGGCAGGGCGGCGTGTCTAGCATATCGGCGCTAAAGTCCGTGTATTACATGTCCAAGGTCATCCTGTCCGTCCTGCTCATGAAAACGATGAAAAGGAAAGCGTGGGAAAACCTCTATGAATCTTAATATTTACTTCATCAGTTTTTGCATCAGCCTGGCGTTTGCCGGCACGATCCTGGTTTTGATCCGCAAGCGCAAGCTGCGGGAGCAGTACGCGCTGCTTTGGCTCCTGATGAGCGCCATCATGATGGCGCTGTCCCTGTTTCCGTCCTTGCTCGACAACGTCGCGCAGCGGATTCATATCTATTATCCCCCGTCTCTGCTTTATTTGCTGAGCGTGGTAGCCGTCCTGTTTATTTTGCTTCATCTGACGATGGCCGTCTCTTCCCTCACGCATCGGGTTATTGTGCTGACCCAGACGCTCGGGTTGCAAGAGCAGCGCATTAAGAAGCTCGAAGCTGAGGCCACTGGGGGGCCGGCAGATAAGGCCGGTAATTCGGACGAGGGGATGGAGGGTTCTATTCCGGCGCCTTTTAAACGAAATGATGATTCAACCAATAAGCAGGAGCTGTCTGTTGAAAATCCGGTTGAAGATCGGCATCGTTGCGCTTCGGCTGATCCGCCAGATTCAAAGCGTGAGCTTCTTCTTAAAGTTACAGGAAGCCAAACAGCGGAACCTTCCCTTAGAAGGTCCCGTTATCGGTCGGATGACCATGCTTATAGCCGGTCTGTTCAGCCGCCCCAGATTCCTTCCGACGAACGGATGGCGGAGGTGATTCGTTGACATGGCCTACCTGATGGTTCTGCTCAACATCATTCTCCTCGTCGCCGGGCAAATGGCTTGGAAAACCGGCCTGCAGCAGCAGGAGGGCATCCACATGGGTAATCTCTTTTCGGTTCTGTTCTCGCCCTGGATCTTGCTTGGGATTGCGCTTTACGCCTTGGCCACGGGGCTGTGGTTTGTCGTGCTGTCACGCCTGCCTTTAAGCCTGGCCTACCCTTTGCAAAGTCTGGCTTATGCGGTCGGTATTTTTGCCGCCTGGTATGTCTTCGGCGAGAGCGTCCCGCTGAACCGCTGGATCGGGGCCGTCGTTATTGTGCTGGGAGCGATGATTATCGCCGCAAAATGAACGCTTTCGCTCGGTATTCTTGGCGTATTCTTTTAATTTTACTCAATTACAATTCATAAAGGAGTTTAAACACGAACATGAAGATGCAAAAAGCCATTCTGCTCACCGCCTCGATTCTGCTGGCCTCTTGCGAGGCATCTCCCGTTTTCGCAGAAGTCTCACAAGAAGAGTCCGCAACACGGGCGAACCAAAGTCCCGCAACAGTCATCTATCTAAACAGCGGCCGGATCCAGAATAACGGAGCCATCCATACCTTAAGCCGCCCTACGGTGGTGAGGCAGGGGGTTACCTATGTCAGTCTCCGCTCCCTCGCCGGCTTTTTGGGTTTTACGGTAACCTATGATGCTGCTAACAAAAAAATCGGCGTCGCCGCAGACGGTACCGAAGCCTGGTACCGGATACATACGAAGATGTACGAAGTCAACGGAAACCGGCAAATGATGCGCGGCGAAGCCTACGAGGACCACGGCGTCCTAATGGTTCCGCTCACCTCGCTGACGGCTGCCTTTAAGATCCCGTACACGCTCGCGGGAAACCAAATCACGCTGTACCCCGGCGGCTTGACTTCGGGCCCGGATTCCGGATCCGGCGCGGAAACGCCGACAGAAACGCCTAAGAACGAAGCTCCGACTGCTTATTTTAGAACGGATAAAGATCAATACCGGATCGGTGAACCGGTGACCTTCTATGACGAGAGTACTGATGACGAAGATGCGATTACCAGCCGCGAATGGGTGAACAACGATCCCGCCTTTTTCGAAGCCGGTATGGTTGACATCAAGCTCACGGTGACCGACAAACACGGGCTAACCTCGACATACAGCAAACGGATTGAAATTACATCCGACGTGATGTACAGCAAGGAAGAATACGCCAAGCGTTTCTCTCCACCGGGCAGTACTTTCGATATTAGCGGCAAGGCGGTTTTATCCTATAAAGCGCTGCCGTATGCTTACACGACCGAGCCGTATATGTTGTTCCGCACCAGCGGACCGGAAACGGTCAATCAGGAAGGAATTCTGTATCGGGATACCATTTCCGGGCCAACCCGCCTGATGGTTCATCACAAAAACAACCTCAGCACCAAAGCCCGATTTTACCTGATTGCCACCAATAAGAATGACACGGATGTATCAATTCAGGTTGAACATGTCGGCTTCGCCGGGCCATCTCCATATCCCGAGTTGTCCGGGCGGCTCGCCGGATCAAGGTATTTGGAGTCCACACTGACCGATAACGCCCGGCCAAGTCAGCAAATTGCACCTGGTGAAAGCGTGGCCCTTTTCCCTGAGCTAAATGCCAATGCCGCTCCTCCCGGAGACATCGTCTCGATGAACGCCGATCTGACCAGTGACGGGCCGATTGAATACACCATGGTGATGGTCCGGGCGGATCAAGACCCGGTTGCGGTTTTGCCCTCCCTGCCTGACTTGAACCCGTTCGAGTCGATCGTCCGGGGAACATTCGCGGATTCTACCCGTGTGTTCACGTTTGACGGTAAGGTTGGACAAGAGCCGGAGCGCCTGCCGCTCACCGACAATACCACGGATCCTTTTCAGCAGGGAATGGATGGGATATTGAACAGCGTTGCCTTCAATTCCGGCAATTACGGCGTACTGTATAAAATCATCCTGAACCATGTCGCGCCGAACACGCTCATCGCCTTCAATCCGCGCGGCGGAAGATACTTGGGCTCGGCAAGGGTGAATGACCGGATCGTGGATATCAAGCATAACACCAGCTCCCAGGACAGCGCCACCGTGCTGTACCGGACGAAGGACCGGGAGGAGAAGGTGGAGCTCTGGCTGTCCCCGGCCTCCGGCAGTAATCTGCCGTTCACCCTGCTTTTCCTCCCCATTTCATAGTCAAGACATGGAAAAAGCCCGTCACAGCATTTATGCTGCGGCGGGCTTTTGGTTTTATTTTTATCGTCTATATCCATTTGATCATATGATTGAACGGACGCGTTTGAGTGTTTTACCTCTATAAACAAAACAGTGGTTAAGACCATGCCATACTGCATGAAACATCGCTAAAGTATATCATCAAACGCTTTCAACTAAAGTTACTCACAATGTGAATATCATATTAGACAGGGAACGATATGATCCTTCAAATCACGTATAAAACGTCGTTCTGTGTATTATGGGGATTATTTTGTGAATTTGTGGAGAACTTTTTGTGAAAAACTACAAAATTACAAGAATCGATTGTTTTTTCTGTGCATAACTCTTTTTTTCAATATAAAAAGAGAGGGGATTGTGGATGAAATTTTCCGGATTCAAAAAGATATCCACAAATAGGGATAAAAAAACCACCGTCGATTATACATCAACAGTGGTCCTTCGCTTGGCAACGTC
>NZ_WTWY01000021.1 GCF_009870825.1 Paenibacillus sp. USDA918EY
TTGCAAGCAAGGTCTAATCTCACTCGTTGTTCAGTTTTCAAAGATCAAACACTTCATTTTCGTCGTCGCCGTTATGTTCAGCAGCAACTCTTATATAATATCACGGTCTCTCGAGATTTGCAAGCTTTTTTTAAGAAAAACTTTTAATCTTTCAATTCCATCCGGCTTTTCATAGATTTATTGGCCGGAATAATAATATAACACGCATCAATAACTTTTGGCAAGTCTTTTTCTCTAAAAAACATTATCCATTTATTGGGACACCTAAGCATGTTGAAGATGCGGCGTCTGATTTTCCAATGTTAACTCCCATCTTCCGTTTGTCGCTTCAATTTTGTGGATGCTGGTGTTGGCTGCCGGAAAAAACGTGTTTTTATTCGTCCACGTCAAATCTTTTACGATATGGTAGATGATATTGATGACGCCGCCATGCGTTACAACCAACACGTTTCCGCCATCGTTTTCTTCCATTTGGCTTCTGCATAAACCTTCGAAAGCTTCTTTAATCCGTAAAAAGTTTTCAATCGGGCTTTCGCCTCCCGGATAACGTTCATCCATTCTTAGGCTCGAAAAATATAACCCCGGATATTTTTCATTTGCGGTTTCGTTTGCCATGCCGGCCAGAACGCCGTTGTTTGTTTCCCTCCATTTTTCCGATTGAACGACGGATAGGCCGAGTTTTTCTCCAACGATTTGGGCGGTTTCAGAGGCTCTGGTCAAATCGCTGGTCAAAATCCGACGGATGTTGTACGGATCCTGATGCTCAAAAAGATACTCTCCCAACCGTTCCGCTTGCCGGATTCCTTCAGGAACCAGCCCTCTCATGCTCCAGCCTCCGCGATAACCGTCTTCGTCTTTGCCGTGGCGAACCAAATAAATGGCCATTATTATCTCCTCCTTGTTGTAAGCCAAGCTTCCTTAAATTCGACGCCCGCCGCCTAATTCCTTGTCCGGCACGCAAAATAGCCCCGTTTTCGCAAAGATACGGCAACTTGACACCCTTTTTTGCACTTCAACAAAATCTATGGTCCCCCCAAACCGGCAAACAAGCCGGACATAACGTCCGGCTTGGCAGCTGTGCTCTTTCGTTATTAGCCTTTGATCCAAGGATTTTTGCGTTTGGAGGAATTTTGTTTCTTCGCTTTGTTGGTAACCGATTTATCGCGGGACGACGTAGCGCTTCTTTTCGTGCTGTTCAATGTTTTGGCCGTCTTACCGGGATCGGCTTCCGTTTTGCCTGTAGCTTCTACGTCTTCAAAGGTTTCGATCGGGGCTTGTGCCGCCGCCTGTACGGCATTTACCGCTGCGGAAGGTTCGGATTCGGATTCGGGTTCCGCCTGCTGCGGAGGGAACGTATATGCTTGAACTTGGGCTTGAGCTTGAGCCCGATCCCACACCGGATATTCCATCCCGCTCCATCCGGGAAACGGCATGTTCGGATCGTGGTAAGGCATATTCGGACCATGGGCGTGTGTACCTAATGGAGCATTCGGCTCAACGCCGTAACTTCCCACCAGCGGAACCGGCGCCGGATGCGGATAACACCATGGCGGAAGGACAAAATGCGGATAGCAATAAGGATCATAAACCGCCGGCTGAACAAAGGCCGGTTCAGGTGCATGAAAAACGGGTGCCGTGCCGGAACAACCGCAAGGGTTCGGCGCATGGACCGGTTCGTAATAGATCGGCGAAACCTGGCCGGGATGGAATGGCTGATTCGGCTGATGGCTTACAGGGAACTGCATGTTTGGTTCATAAGCGACGGGCGACGCTTGGTTTTCCCAAGAAGGGCTTACCCAGTGTTGGTTCGGCATCTCGTAATCTTCAGCACCCGCCACGATCCCCGGATAATGCGAGGATTTTCCCGGATATGGCTTATTGCCGTAAGTATGCACTGCCTGAACCTCTTCATCGCAAGGCGTATGATAGAATGAACCGACTTCATGCACGGCGGTCGGGAATTGCGTAAACGGATGATGGGCGCCTCCGCATCCGCAAGGCTCCTCTGCCACAGGTTTGACGCCTGACGGTTTATTTTCGGAAAGAGGCATAACATTCGGTGTCACGTTTGGCATTACGTTCGGATGAATGTTTTCCGCCATGACGTTCGGCATCACGTTCGGATGAATGTTCTCCGCCATGACGTTCGGCATCACGTTCGGATGAATGTTCTCCGCCATGACGTTCGGCATCACGTTCGGAGCCTTCATTTCAGGCATGACGTTGGATACGTTCGGCATCATATTCGGAACATTCGGCAAATTCGGGAGCGTCATTTCGGGCATAAGATTGGGGAGCGGCACATTAGGCAGTTCCGGAAGCTGCTGCGGCTGAACTTGACTTGGGGCCGTCATCTCCGCTTTAGGGGCAGTCACTTCCGCTTTGGGGGCTGTCATTTCTTCTTTGGGACCGGTGTAAGCCTTCCCGCCGGGTTGAAGTTTTTCGTGTTGCACGTTGGCATTTTCATTCACGTTCGCACTTGGATTCGGGTCGTCGGCCGGCCCCGGATTGCCTTTGGTTTTCGGAATATTTACGACCTCGCCTACCAATAGCGCATTCGGATTTTTGAGCTGGGGATTGGCGTCGATCATTTCCTTCAAGGAAACTCCCCATGCTTTCGACAGCTTCCACAGCGTATCTCCTTGCTTCACGACATGCTTATGAATGATGTGGTCAGGGCTTGGCACCTGCACCGGTTCCGCCGGAATCTTCACTTTTTGTCCGACCTGCAGCTCGTTGGGATCTGAAATTTGCGGATTGGCGTCGATGATTTTTTGCAGAGGAATATCGTACTTTTTGGAGAGCTCATATAAAGTGTCGCCACTTTTTACGATGTGTATCTTCACGCGGCAAATACCTCCTAAACTCTTATAGGCGCATGAATCGTCCGCCTTCGTTACTACATCTTATGCAGAGGATGGGCGGATGACATCCCTAACGACAAAAAAATCCTTCCATGAGCTTGTCATGAAAGGATTTTTCGCGAACGGGCGCGCATGATCCGGGCGCTTGGTCAGGCTTACCACACTTTGTAGCCGTCCTGAGTGACCGCTTTGCGGAACTCTTCAAGCAGCTTAAGAGTAACCGGACCCGCTTCTCCTGTGCCGATGATCCGTCCGTCGATTTCGCGGGCTGCGATAACTTCTGCGGCCGTACCCGTAAAAAAGACTTCATCCGCAATATACACGTCATGCATCGTAAACGGCTCTTCTTTCAGCTTGTAACCGAGTTTATCGCACAGTTCGATAATCGCCATCCGGGTGATGCCTTCAAGCGCTCCAAGATAGCAAGGAGGAGTGTACACGACGCCTCTTTTGACGATAAAAATGTTGTCGCCGGAGCCTTCGGTAACGTAGCCTTGCGCATTCATCATAATCGCTTCGTCCGCTTCGGCCAGGTTCGACTGGATTTTCACCAAAATATTGTTCAGGTAGTTCAAGGATTTGATCTTCGGATTTAAGGCGTCCGGCAAATTGCGGCGCGTCGATACCGATACGGCACGGAGGCCTTTTTTGTACGCTTCTTCCGAGTAGATCGCAAGCTGTTCCACGATGATGAGCACGGTCGGTTTCGGGCACCGTCTTGGATCAAGCCCCAGGTTGCCTGCTCCGCGGGAAACGACAAGGCGGATGTAGCCGTTTCTCATGTCGTTGCGGCGGATCGTTTCCGCCATCGCTTCGCGCATTTCCTCAAACGTCAGCGGAATCGCAAGATCGATCGATTTTGCGGAATCGTACAGGCGTTCCAAATGCTCGTCGCATTTGAAAATGTTGCCTTCATAGATGCGGATCCCCTCAAAAATGCCGTCCCCGTACAAAAAACCGTGATCGAAGACCGATACTTTCGCGTTTTCTTTGGTAACGAATTCTCCATCCAAATAGATCCACTGCTCTGACATAAACTACAGCACCTCCGAAATTAGTTCCTGATAAGTATAGCTTGGATAAGATCCAAGAACGCGCACCTGACAGCCCAAAGCTTCGATTTCTTCAATGGCCGCCGTCAGCAGCACCGATTCCGCCGATTCCAGAACATCGATATAAAAATAATAACTGCCCAGCTTTTTTTTCGTCGGACGGGATTCGATGCGGGACAGGTTCAGGCGTCTCCAGGCGAAAGCGGCGAGCACCTGGTGCAGCGCACCCGCAAAATCCTCCGGCAGCGTAACCAGAATGCTCGTTTTCATCTGTTTAACCGGCTTCGGCAGCTCGGTCAGCGCTTCTTTGCCGATCAAAATGAATCTCGTGTAATTGTTGTCGTGGTCCGTTACGCGTTTGGCCAAAACGTCCAGATTGTGCGTCGCGGCGCCAAGCGAAGTGCCGATGGCGGCCAGCCCCTGGCCCGGGTTGTTTTTGACGATCCCGATAGCTTCGGTCGTACTGCCCGCATTCACCAGCTCCGCCTGCGGCATGTGCTTGCGGATAAATTGCTGGCATTGAGCCATCGCCACGGGATGGGACAAAATTTTCTGAATTTTCGTAAAATCCGCTTCGCCGGATTCCCCGATAAATTCCTCGCGGTCTCCGACCAAATTTTGAATCGACGGATACACCCATTCGATCTGCATCGGAATGTCCACTTCGTTAACGAGCCAATCCATATGAAGGCTAACCGAGCCTTCGATCGTATTTTCGATCGGAATGACGCTGTAATCCGTTTTTCCGTTGGCCGTCGACAAAAACACGTCGGAGATCAGCTTATGGTACACCAGCTCCGCCGTATTCTCTCCAAGCAGTTGCACAACGGCCTCGTGCGACACCGACCCTTCGGGCAATAATGCTATTCGCTTCATGCTTTTACTTCCCCTTCTATCATTTGCATAAATGAGCCAGTCGACATGCTGCCGATCAGGCGTGCCCCTTCGCGGTCGGGGACCAGCCACCTTGCAGACGCGCTTATGCCCTCGGCCTTCATCGTATTCAGCAGATATGACTCAAGTTCCTTTTTCCTAAGCGAATGCCGGTCGACAAGCGCAAGCAGCGTCGGTCCGGCGCCGCTCAGCGCAACCCCCAAAGCCCCATGGTCTGCGGCCCGCTCCAAAATCTCGACCATGCCCGGGACAAGCTCCGCCCGGTACGGCTGATGAAGGCGGTCGGACATCGCCCGGCTGATCAGGTCCAGTCTGCCTTGGGAAAGCGCAGCTACCAGCAATGAAGATCTGCTAATATTATACACCGCATCCTTGCGGCTTATATTATCCGGGAGTACCTTTCTTGCTTCCGACGTCGACAATTGGAAATCCGGAATGACGACCAGCACTTCCAAGTCATCGTGCGGCTCCATCCGGACGTAATCCGCATGCTCCCCGTCCCAGATCGCCGTAATGAGCCCGCCGAACAAGGAAGCCCCGACGTTATCGGGATGGTCCTCGATCGCCGTCGCCATATCCAGAAGCCTGGCATCGGAAAGGGGAGAACCGATCAAGGCGTTTGCGGCATAAAGCGCGCCGACGATGGCCGAAGCGCTGCTGCCTAGCCCCCGGGTCAGCGGGATGTCGGAGTACATCGAAATTTCCAGCTCCGGCAGATGAACGCCGGCTTCCCGAAATACCATCTGGGCCACCTGATAGACGAGGTTGGTTTTATCCCTCGGAATCCCGTCCATTTCGTTTCCGTACAAACGAATCTCCGTTTGGTCCGCTTCCTTCATTCCCACCCATGCATACAAAGACAAGGCCATGCCAAGCGTGTCGAATCCCGGACCCAGATTCGCAGTGCTGGCAGGAATCCTTACGTACACGCCTTCCGGTTTGATCATGCTTTCGCCTCTTCCAGCTTTGCGATAGCCTCCATAACCGCCTCTTCGGTATCCGGCACGACGAGCGGCTCGGCGTTGACGGTTTTGAGGGCGACGTTCGGGTCTTTCAGCCCGTTGCCTGTCAGAACGCAGACGACGGTTTCCCCGCCTTTGAAATAACCCTCCCGCTTCAGCTTGAGCACGCCCGCTACCGAAGCTGCGGAAGCCGGCTCGGCAAACACTCCTTCACGGGATGCAATAAGGCGGTAAGCGGCCAAAATTTCGTCGTCCGTCACATAATTGATTTGTCCGCCCGATTCCTCGGCTGCGGCAACCGCCGTCTTCCAGCTTGCCGGATTGCCGATCCGGATCGCCGTCGCGATCGTTTCCGGTTCAAGGATCGGCTCTCCTTTGACGATTGCCATGGCGCCTTCCGCTTCGAAGCCGACCATTTTCGGCAGGGAAGACGACTTGCCTGCGGCATGGTATTCCTTAAAACCTTTCCAATAAGCCGAAATGTTGCCCGCGTTCCCGACCGGGATCGCCAAAACGTCAGGCGCTTTGCCGAGCTGGTCGACCACCTCGAACGCAGCCGTTTTTTGGCCTTCGATGCGGTACGGGTTGACCGAGTTTACGAGCGTGATCGGATGCTTGGCCGTAATTTCGCGCACGATCTCCAGCGCGCGGTCGAAGTTGCCTTCGATGGCGATCACCTTCGCGCCGTAAATCATCGCCTGCGCCAGCTTGCCCAAGGCAATGTTGTTGTTCGGAATGAGCACGATGCAGTTCAGTCCCGCCCGGGCCGCATAAGCTGCGGCGGCGGCGGAAGTATTGCCGGTGGATGCGCACATGATGGTGCGGCTGCCTTCTTCGACCGCCTTGGCAACGGCCATCACCATGCCGCGGTCCTTAAACGAACCCGTCGGGTTCAAGCCTTCGTATTTGAAATGAAGATCAAGCCCGAGCTCCTCCGAAAGATTCACGGCGCGGATCAGCGGCGTATTGCCTTCCTTGAGCGTAAGCATCGGCGTGTTATCGTTGACAGGCAAATAGGGTTTGTAAGTTTGAAGCAGTCCTTGGTATGACATCGGTATGGCTCCTTTTTTCGTTGTTCAGGATTTGGCAAAATCCTTTATATATATGAAGTTCATTAAGCACGCAAACTAGAATGAGGATTATCCCTCCACGCGGTACACGCTTTTGATCTTGCGGATGACATCAAGCCCTTCGAAATGCTGCAGCACTTTGTCCATGCTCGCCTTGCTGGCGTTGTGCGTGACGATGATGATCTCCGCTTCCGGATTCAGCTCGTTTGGCTGCTGCACCACCGACTCCAGGCTCACCCCGAATTCGGCGAATACTTGGGTGATTTTTGCAAGTACGCCGGCTTTGTCGTCCACATGAAGCAAAATAAAGTTTTTGAACGCGATTTGCTCGTCGCTCTTCAGCTTTTTCGGTTTATACGGCACGATGGCTTTCAAGCCGTTGACGCCGAGCTTCAAGTTTTTGATGACGGCCACCAAATCGGCAACGACGGAAGTCGCCGTCGGCATCTCTCCCGCGCCGGCACCGTAAAACATCGTCTCGCCTACGGCCTCGCCGTACACGTACACAGCGTTAAATACGCCGTTGACGGAGGCAATCGGATGTCCTTTGCGGACCATCGTCGGCTGAACGCTGATGCTTACGTGATCGTCTTCCCGGTCGGCGATGCCGAGCAGCTTCATCTCGTATCCCAACCGTTTGGCGTACGCAATGTCTTCTTTCGAGACCTGCGAAATGCCGCGCACGCTGACGTCCTTCAGCTCCACGTTCGTACGGAAGCCCAGCGTTCCGAGAATCGCCATCTTGCGGGCCGCGTCCAAGCCTTCAACGTCCGAAGTCGGGTCGGCCTCCGCGTAACCCAGCTTCTGCGCCTCCTCCAGCACGGCTTCGTAGGATACTCCTTCCTGGCTCATTTTCGATAAAATATAGTTCGTCGTTCCGTTCACGATCCCCATGATTTTCAAAATGCGGTCGGACGAAAATCCTTCGATCAGCGTACGGATAATCGGGATCCCGCCGGCGACGCTGGCCTCATAAAACACATCGCATTGCTTCTCCTGCGCTTTGGCCAAAATTTCGGAGCCGTGCAAAGCCATCAGATCCTTGTTGGCCGTCACGATATGTTTGCCGCGGTCCAAAGCTTCAAGGATGTATTCCTTCGTAAGATCTATGCCGCCCATGACTTCCACGACGACGTCGATTTCGGGATCCCGGATCACTTCCCACGGATCTTCCGTCAACTTGTGTTTGTCCACGGTAATGCTGCGGGTTTTGTCGCTGTTTTTCACGGCGATTTTTTCAATGATGATCGGAGAGCCGACCTGACTGCTCAAATCCTCTTGATGACCCTCCACGATTCTTACGACGCCCGTTCCCACGGTGCCTAGACCCAATAAACCCACTTTAACCGGCTTCATTCCCTCTCCTCCTGTTACATGCGAACGTTTCAATTTTTCTATGAACTTCGTTTTCCGCCCCCGTCTCTCGCTATTCGAGCCTCGGCGAAAATCCTTCCAGGATTAGCCTTGTCCGATGAGGTTCGCGCGTTTGACGCCGGCGCAGTTCCTCAGGCTTTCGAGCAAATCCCCGAGCTCTTCGCTAATGCGGGAAACCTCGACGGAAATGACGACATTGGCGATTCCCTGCAGCGGGATGCTTTGGTTGATCGTCAGCACGTTGCCGCCGAAACCGGCCACAAGGCTGAGCACTTTCGACAGCATGCCGGAGCGGTGCTCCATGTCCATCGAAATCGTCACGATCCGTTCTCTCTCCAGCTGGTTGATCATGTGGATGCCGTCCTTATATTTGTAAAATGCGCTGCGGCTCATCCCCACCTGTTCCACGGCTTCGTGCACCGTCTTGGCGTCGCCGGCGGCGAGGAGCTGCTTGACCTGCATCGTTTTGACCACGGCTTCGGGCAAAATATCTTCCCGGACCAAATAATAGCGTTCTTTCACGAACGTCCTCTCCTCAAAGACTTATGTTTTTATATAGTGGACATTATAAAGAATTGCATCCGAGGGGTCAATAGATTTCCGCCTTTTTGTCCAGAAGAATACAATAAGAGCGCTTACTTGGCAAGATGTTTATGATGATGTTTTATGTATGCGGCCTCCGCAAATATCCGGATATACAAAAAGCCGCTCGGGGTGCGTTAAGCGCCCTCAAACGGCTTGTGAATAGCGTTGGCCGGTAAAAATTTTGCCGGTTCACGGATGGCCCTGGAAGGCTATTAGTAGTAGCTGCTGCCTTCCACGAATTCGAATTCGAAATCGGCGATCCGGACGATCGTTCCTTCCTCCGCCCCGCGTTTGCGCAGCTCGTCGTCAATGCCCATATGGCGCATCGTGCGTGCCAGCTTCAAAATCGCCTCATGCGAATTCAGCTGCATCCGCTTCAGCATGCGTTCGATTTTTTCGCTGTGCACGACAAAGGCTTCGTTATCCCGCGTGATCGTAAACGAATTGTCGTCGTCCTTTTTGTTTAGTTTGTACACTTTTCTTTCCGTCGTATCGGCGACTTCCTCGACGTGAACCTCCTGCGGGATCGAATCGAGAATGTCGGCAGCGCGGTAAAGCAGCTCCTGGATTCCCTGGCGGGTCAACGAGGAGATCGGCATAATTTCGATGTCCGGTCTCTGCTCTCCTACCAGCTTGCGGAACGTTTCCAGATTGGCCTCCGCATCCGGCATGTCCATCTTGTTCGCCGCCACGATTTGCGGCCGTTCGGCCAGCGCCGCGTTGTACAGCTTCAGTTCCTCGTTGATTTTCACCCAATCCTCAAACGGATCGCGGCCTTCCGATCCCGCCATGTCCACCACGTGGATAATGATCCTTGTCCGCTCCACATGGCGCAAAAATTCATGGCCCAAACCGACGCCCTGGTGAGCGCCTTCGATCAAGCCGGGCAAATCCGCCATGACGAAGCTGCGGCCGTCGCCGACTTCAACCATCCCGAGATTCGGCGTGATGGTCGTAAAATGGTATGCCCCGATTTTCGGCTGGGCCGCGGAGACGACGGAGAGCAGGGTCGATTTGCCGACGCTCGGAAATCCGACAAGCCCGACGTCAGCCATCACCTTCAGCTCCATGACGAGGTAGCGCTCCTCGCCCTCTTCCCCGTGCTCCGCCAGCTCCGGAGCCGGATTGCTCGGCGTGGCGAAACGGATGTTGCCCCGTCCGCCCCGTCCGCCGCGGGCAACCACGACCTCCTGGCCGTGACGGACCATATCGGCAAGCACTTCTCCCGTATCGTCATCGATCAGGACGGTGCCGGGAGGTATCCGCACGATCATATTTTCGGCGTTGGCGCCGTGCTGGCTCTTATTCCGTCCCTTTTCACCGCGTTTTGCCTTAAAATGCCGCTGGTAACGGAAATCCATCAGCGTCCGCAGGCCTTCATCGACGCGGAAAATGACGTCCCCGCCTTTTCCTCCGTCACCGCCTGCCGGGCCGCCTTCGGGCACGTATTTCTCCCGGCGGAAAGCGATCAATCCGTCGCCCCCGTCACCGCCTTTGACGTAAATTTTCGCTTTATCTACAAACATGACTTCACCTTCCTCATGACTCACACGGCACGCGTAACAGAAACGAAGCCTGAGAGGGATGAAGCTGCTCCGCTTTCATTCGTTTGCCTTGTACCACATTGTAAATTTGCTGCTTCAGCAGTTCCGGATCCCCCATGGCGCCTTCGCCTTCAAAGCACACGACGATTTCCGGGCCGTTCTGGCGCAGGCTCAGCCGCAGCTTGCGCGTGTCGGCCCAAGAGGCTTTGCCTCCGTGCTGGTAAGCGCGCACCGTCTCGATGATGGCCGCCGCCAGATCGGCGCCGTCCCCCGGGCTCAGCTTATCGAGCTGCACATCCGGATCCACGTCGATCTCAAGCTCCAGGTCGCTGTTGGACGTCCGGAACGACTGCAGATAATAAACAAGAGACGGAATGCCCAGCTTCGAAATTTTGCTTTCCCGGTTCATCCGTTCCTTTATTCTTTCCACACTTTCCACAGCTTTATCAATTTTTCCGAGCCGGATATACCCGTACAAAATTTGCAGGTCGTTCATCCAGTCGTGCCGGTGGTGATTCAGCGTCCGAATGGCGCTTTCTTCGAAGTCCCGAAGCTGCGCCTGCCGCTCCGCTTTCTGCCCGCGGCTCATCAGGACGAAACCTCCGGCCAAAACCGCGGCTACCCATAACACCAACACGACGCCCCAAATGAACGACTTGTCCCGCATCACGAAAAACAATGGAACAACAACTGATGCGGCGATGATAGCCAATATGCATTTCCAGGATTTCAAGCGGCCTCTCCCCATTCTTGATCACCGATCATCCTTACATCAATTACCAGTATACCACAGCAATCCTTGTTGTTCATCCAACTGCCCTAAAACTTGCAAATCGCTTTAAAAACGTCGATCGACGCGTCGCATTTCCTTATCTTTTCAAAAAAAAGCCCCCGGCAAGCACTGCCGAAGGCTCTTCTTGTGTTCTACCGTTATCCGCGCAAACGAACTTACGCTTCTACTGCTGCAGCTACAGGAGCAGCTTCAACAGGGTAGACGCTCACTTTTTTGCGGTCGCGGCCCCAACGCTCGAATTTCACGACGCCGTCCACTTTTGCAAACAGAGTATCGTCTTTGCCGATGCCCACGTTCGCGCCAGGATGAATTTTCGTTCCGCGTTGGCGAACCAGGATGCTTCCGCCGGTCACGGTTTGTCCGTCAGCACGCTTCACGCCAAGGCGTTTCGCTTCGCTGTCGCGTCCGTTCTTCGTGGAACCAACACCCTTTTTGGATGCGAACAATTGAAGGTTCAATTTTAACATGTTGTCTACCTCCTTCTTTAAATAGTAACTTCTTTTATTTGAATATACTTCCCGTATGATTCTGCAATCGAATTCAGCATGACAACCATGGATTCAAGCAGCAGCTGTGCCTGAGGATCGTCGCCCCGATCTCCTTCGGAAGGAAAATGGGCGCTCAAAAACCCGTCGTTCATTCTGCTGTCCATTACGGTTCCGGTCAGCTCCTCGAGCGAATTTACGGTTCCGACGGTGACCGCCGATACGCCGGCGCACACGATATCCTCTCCGTGCTTCGCAAAGTTCGCGTGACCTTTCACCTCAAAACCATGGATGCCTCCATCCTTACGTCTTAGTATGCGCACTTGAATCAAAGGAGCGCACCTTCTTACGCTTGGATTTTTTCGATCGTTACTTTAGTGTAAGGTTGACGATGGCCTTGTTTCTTGTGGTAGTTCTTTTTAGGCTTGTATTTGTATACAACAACCTTTTGGCCTTTGCCATGCTTCTCCACTTTTGCGGTTACGGATGCGCCGGAAACGACTGGCGTACCTGTTACCAAACCGTTGTTGCCGGACACAGCCAGAACGCGGTCAAAAGTCACGCTTTCGCCGTCGCCTGCATTCAGCTTTTCGATGTACAATACGTCGCCCTCTTGAACTTTGTATTGTTTGCCGCCAGTTTCGATAATTGCGTACATTGCTTGCACCTCCTCATGTCTCAGACTCGCCTGATCCAGGTGGCCTCCCGAAGGCTGCGCTTAGTAGAACCCGACCGGAGCGGTTACAGCATGTGACAAGCATTCTAGAGAAACACTGGACACATACTCATAGATATTAACATAACCACGGGACCAAGTCAATGGATTCCCAGAAGGCTTACCCGCCCCGTCCCGTCGCAGTGGTCGCAGGTCTTGGCTTGCAGCATCGCCGTGTCGTCCCTGACCTTTTTGCGGGTCAATTCGAGCAGGCCGAGCCTCGTCCAGCCGACCACATGGCTTTTCGTGCGGTCTTTGCTCATCCCCGCTTCGAGCATGTCCACGACCTCTTGACGGTGCTTCTCCTGCTCCATGTCGATAAAATCGACGATGATAATGCCGCCGGCGTCGCGAAGCCGGATCAGCCTGGCGATTTCCTTGGCCGCCTGCAGATTGATCCGCGTGACCGTATCCTCAAGGCTTTCCCCGCCTGTATATTTGCCGGTGTTGACGTCCACGACGGTAAGCGCTTCGGTCTGGTCCCACACGATCGATCCGCCGCTTTCCAGCATCACTTTGCGCGAAAAATCCCGCTCGATCTGCTCCTGAATGCCGAACGCTTTGAAAATATGCTCCTGCCCTTGATACACGTTGACCGGCCGATGGCTGCCATGGGCGATTTCCTCCAAAAACATTTCCGCTTCCTTGGCTTCTTTGGCGCTGTCGATTTGAAGCAAGTCATGCTGCGGGTCAAATACGTCGCGGATAAACCGCTGCACGATGCTTAAATCCCGGTGCAAAAGCGCGGGCGCCGAACACGTCTCGGCCCGCTCCCGGATGGCGCCCCACTGCTCGCGCAGCAAGGCAAGATCGCCGGCGATGGCGTCCGGATGCTCCTCCTCCGAAACCGTCCGCATAATGACGCCTTCCCCTTCCCGACGGATTTCTTCGCCGAGCATTTTCAGGCGGCTGCGCTCATGCTCCTTGCTCACCTTTTTCGAAACGGCGACGTAATCCGCGTTCGGCATCAAAACGACCCAGCGGCCGGGCAGCGAATAATGCGTGGTCACGCGCGGCCCTTTGCTTCCCAGCGGCTCTTTCATGACCTGCACGACGATTTCCTGGCCGACGCGCAGCAGCGTCTCGATCGGAGGTTTTTCTTTCGGCTGCTTCTCCAAATTCGGGTGCAGCACGTCGTCCACATACAAAAACGCGTTTTTTTTATGACCGATATCCACAAACGCGGCCTGCATGCCGGGAAGCACGTTGACGACACGTCCTTTATAAAAACTGCCCACCAAGCTGTGATTTTGGCTGCGTTCCGCCGCAAATTCCACCAGCTTGCCTTCCTCCAAGAGGGCCATCTGCGTCAGCTTCGGTTCACAATGAACGATCATTTGTTTCATGGCTTCACCCCTGCTAGAAGACATTTCCATCCCATATTACCATGAAATCTCCTTTTTTAGCTTAAAGCTCTATTTCGGGAATATCCCTTTTTTATGCCATACATCAGTTTCGCCCGATCACCGCAGCAGCGTGGGGCGTTCTGTCGCGAAATAAGCCGAAATCAGGCGCTGTTCGGGAAGCATGGCGATGAGGCCTCCCTGCTTGTTTATCACATAAACGACATGGTATTTCCCTCTTTTAAATAGACGCAAAATGCTGTCCAAATGTTTCGCCGGATCGGCAATGATCGGCTGGGCAAAACTGCCTTTTCTCGCCGCCTCGCCGTATCCTTTCTCCCGGTTCATAAGAAACCTCGTAAAGCGGTACGGAATATGCCTATAATCCATCCAATTGGAGTAAAGAAGAAAAATGCCGATCATGAGCAGATTCAAATGAATTTTGGCTTCTCCCTGCAGGAGGGGCGAAACCGATAACAGCACGACCGCCGCGCTGCCGGCCACGCTGATCCTGGAGGACCACAATAACGTTTGATGATACGGAAAAAAAAGGCTCGCTGCGGCGTGGAGAATTTTCCCCCCGTCGAGCGGCAGGACCGGCAGCAGGTTAAAGCCCGCGATCATGGCGTTCCCGTAAACGACGTAAGACAAAAAAGCGCCGTCTCCCCATCCGGCCTCGCGAAAAAGGAGCGCGCCCCCGATCATCATCGCGTTCATGAGCGGACCCGCGGCGGCGATGCCGATCTCCCTCCAGGCCGTCAGCTGCCCATGGTCCTCGATTTCCACCACGCCGCCGAACGGCAGCATCTGAATCGAGCGGATGCGGACGCCGCACAGCAGCGCGGCCGCGAGATGGCCCAGCTCATGAATGAACACGATGGAAAATAAAACGATCAGCTCCAGAAAATGTCCGGTAACGACGGAAAACAGCATGAGAATGACAAAAAAAGGATGCAGCGACAGCGTGATCCCCCGCACGTTAATCAATGGGGATCACGTCCGCCGGGTCAACGTAGCTGCCATCCTCTTTCACGGAAAAAAACAAGGTTGGCGCCTCTCCTTCCACGCCGGCCTGCAGCTGGCCGATCACGTCTCCGCCTTCGACCCAATCGTTTTTTTGCAGGCGCGTTTTGGCCAAATGCCCGTAGGAAGCGACCAGCTTGCCTGTATGCTGGATCGTGACGGTCATCCCGGTCTCGCTATTTCCCGACACGTCGATAACCCGGCCCGTCTCCACGCTTTTGACTTCGAGCGACGAGCCGGACGTTTGTTTCGGAGCGATCTCCACGCCTTTCAAATTCACGGCAAACGATTGAACGATTTCGCCTTCCAACGGCGGGTACATGGATTTGGAAGCATTCACTTTCAGCGGCGACGCCTGGTTTTGCTTAAAAATCGGGATAAATGCCGGCGCTTTTCCGAAATGGGATTCGTACCATGCCTCTACCGCCTGAAAGTCCATTTCGCGGTTGAGCGACTGCATGACGTACTCCTGAATTTTCAGGCTCCATGGCTGCGGGTATTTAAAAAGTCCCCAGACAAGGGCAAACAGGATGACGCTAAAAAACAAACGCCACATAAAGCCGGAAAAAAAACGGGATTTATGATACGACGGGCCTCCGCCCCTGGCATATTCTTTTTTCCAAACCTTCTCCGGATCGGGCTCCGGCGCAAACGTCTCCGGCAATCGGCCTGTGCTCCATAACGGAAGCTGTTCTTCAACGGGCTGCGGCGGCGGGCCAGCCGGTTCCTCGCGGAGCAGAAGATCCCGGATGCGCTCTTCCCTCCGCTGTTTGATCGAAGACTTTGTGTCCATGTCTGTGATCCCCTTTCGAGGCTTGTTTTTGTTTTATTTTATGAAGGGATGTCCCCGGTTTAGAACAAGCCTTCCAAGCCCCGCGACCTCGGTTCCATCCTTGACGCCCGCCAAGCAAAGAAAAGAACCCCTCTGAATAGAGGAGTTCCCTTTGAAGATCGGCTAGAGCGGTTCTTAACCGATGTTCCGGACTTTGGCGGGCGCCGGGGCCGCTCCGGATTTCCGCTTGGCCAAATCCATCTTGCGCTGCAAATACCCGAGCACGATGTCCGCGACAATGGCCAGCACCGCGGCAGGAATGGCCCCCGCGAAGATGCGAAGCGAGTTGTTGCTGTTGAGGCCGGCATAGATTTCCCGTCCGAGCCCGCCGCCGCCGACAAGCGGAGCGATGGTGACGACCCCGATGGCGATCACGGCCGCGATCCGCAATCCGGACATGATGTAGGTCAGGGCCAGCGGAAACCGCACTTTGACAAGCAGCTGCAGCGGGCTCATGCCGATTCCTTTTCCCGATTCCAGGTAACTTGGGGAGACCTGCTTCAGCCCGACGTACGTATTGCGCGTAATCGGGTTAAGCGAATACAGGAAAAGCCCCACCATCACCGTCTTCATGCCCAAGCCCAGCCAGAGCATCAGCACGACCAGCATGGCCAAGCTCGGAACGACCTGAAGAATGTTCGTAATGAACAAGACGATTTTGGCCGCCCAACGGCTTCTGGAGCAAAGGATGCCCAGCGGCACGCCGACGATGACCGCCAGTCCGAGGCCGATGACCACCATGATGATGTGCTGTACGAAATAATCCCACAGCATGCCGCTGTTGCGGGACACGTAGGATAAAAAGTCCATAAACGTCAATTGCTTGTTTTCCATGCTTACCCTCCTTTAGCTTTTCAAGAGGCCCTGCTGCTTCAAGTAGGCAATGGCCACCTCGCGTTCGCTTTTTTTCTCGATGTCCACCTGGTAATTCAGCGAGATCATCGTATCCGCATCCAGATGGCCGACCAGAGGTGCGATCGCATCCTCGATTTCGGGGTGCTTTTTCAGCAGATCCGAACGCAGGACCGGGCTCGCGTCATATGGAGGGAAAAACTGTTTGTCGTCCTTCAGCGTCTGCAAATTGTACGCCTTCAGCCTGGAATCCGTCGAATAAGCAAGCACGATATCGACCTGCTTCTGTGCGACCGCGCTGTATACCAGGCTGATTTCCATCGGAAACACCTGGCCGAATTTGATCCCGTACGTTTTGGAAAATGCCGGATAGCCGTCCGTGCTGCGCTCTAACCACGTCGTATCGACGCCAAGCTTCATGCCTGCCATATCTTTTTTGACGTCGGAGATTTTGGCGTAACCTTTGGATTCGGCCAGATCCTTGCGCACCGTGAAGGCATACGTATTTTCGAATCCGAGCGGTTTCATCCAGGTAAAGTCATAATATTTTTGGAATCCCGTTTGGGCTTCCTTCAAAACCTCTTCGCGGTCCTTCGAACCGCTGATCGGAAAATGGTTGTTGAAAATTTCACCGGTATATAAGGTCGCCATCTGGACATCGTTTCGTTTCATCGCATTGATGACAAGCGAGCTCGACGCCAGGTCCGGTATGATGTCTACGCTTAAGTTCGTGCGGTCTTCGATGAGGGCTTTGTACATTTCCGCCAAAATTTTCGTTTCGGTATACGTCTGCGTCCCGATCGTGACTTCGCTTTGGATTCCGCAGGCGGAAGTCATGCCGGCAAACACGAACGCGCAGAGCAGCATCAGCATCCATTTGAGCTTCTTCAGATTCATCACGCCTCCCTTGTTCAATCCCGAACGCTTGCTTCCGCGGTTCATATGGCAGACTCCCTTGTCTGGTGAAAATGCCTGCTGAGCCAGCCCTCCAGAAGGCCAAGCAGCCCGTCGGCGATCAAGGCCAGAAGAATGGCGCCGATCCCGCCGATATAGATCATCTCGGGTTTGTTGACGCCGAGGCCGGATACGATCAGTTGGCCCAGGCCGCCGGCCCCGATCAGGGAAGCAAGCGTCGCCCAGCTGATGATGTACACGGTCGTAATCCGGATCCCCGACATGATGTAAGGGAGCGACAAAGGAAGCTGGATTTTCATGATCGTTTGCACGGTGCTGTAGCCCATCCCTTTGGCGGAATTGAGCACGCCTCTGTCAACCGATTGGAAGCCGTCATATGTGTTGCGCAAAATCGGCATTAACGAATAGAGAAGCAGCGCAAGGATCGCGGGCCTCATCCCGATGCCCATCAGCGGGATCAATATCGCCAGAAGCGCGAGGCTTGGCACCGTCTGAAACAGGTTGGCGATAAAAAACACGACGCTGTTGATCCAGCCCACCCGGCTGTAAACGAGCAAAATCCCGATCGGCACGGCGATGATCGTCCCCAAAATAACCGCCGAAAACGAGATGGACAAATGCTCCTCCAGCGCCTTCAAAATGTCCGGATACCGCTCCGTAATAAAACTCAAGAATGCGTTCATCATCACTCACCCTCTCCACTGTCGGCGGAACGGCCGACCCCCGGGTATACCTCGGCCAAATGTTTGACGACGCTGCCCCTCGTTATGAGCCCGAGAAACCGGTTGCTGCTATCCACGACGGGCAAATTGCTCAACTGGTGGCTGTCCATGATTTCAACCGCCTGCGCCAGCGTGCTGCCGGATGCGACGGAATAACGGACCGGCTGCATGACGTCCGCCACCGTTTTGCCTTCCTCCCCGTATTGGTCAAGCACGCGGTAGATGGAAACGGCGCCTTGAAGCTGCTTGTTCCGGTCCACGATGAGCAGGGAATCGACCCGCTTCATTTCCATCATTTTAATGGCTTCCGCCAGTCCCCGGCTCGGGAATACGGTCACCGGGTTCGTAATCA
The DNA here is from genome assembly GCF_009870825.1 of Paenibacillus sp. USDA918EY. Classification (GTDB taxonomy): domain Bacteria; phylum Bacillota; class Bacilli; order Paenibacillales; family Paenibacillaceae; genus Paenibacillus_AQ; species Paenibacillus_AQ albilobatus. The sequence goes on from NZ_WTWY01000021.1 coordinate 18,378, forward strand.
TCACTTCGTCGACGAGCGGGATTTGATACGTGCTTTCGCTTTCGCCTTCGTCCTGAAGACGTTTTTGCCCGATGAAATTCCGAACGAAGTCGTTGGCGGGGTGACGAAGTATCGCATCCGGTTTGCCGATCTGAACCACTTCGCCCGCTTTCATCAGCACGATCGTATCCGCGATTTTGATCGCTTCGTCCATATCATGCGTCACGAAAATGATCGTTTTATGCAGCTCTTGCTGCAGCCGGATCAGTTCATCCTGCAGCTGCTCGCGGCTGATCGGATCCAGTGCGGAAAACGGTTCGTCCATCAGGATGATGTCCGGATCGGCCGCCAGGGCGCGCACGACGCCCACCCGCTGCTGCTGCCCGCCGCTTAGCTCCGACGGATAACGGGAGCCATAAACCGCATGGTCCAAGCCGACCATATCCAGCAGCTCATTGACGGTCCGCTCGATTTTGTCCTTATCCCATTTTTTCAGGCGGGGAACGACGCCCACGTTTTTGGAAATGTTCATATGCGGAAACAGACCGACGCTTTGAATGACGTAACCGATATTGCGCCGCAGTTCGACCGGATTCATCCCCGAAATGTCCTTGCCGTCGATGAGCACTCTGCCCGATGAAGGCGTATTGAGGGCATTGATCAGCTTCATCGTCGTCGATTTGCCGCAGCCGCTCGGCCCGATCAGAACGGTAATCTCGCCCTTTTTAAATTCCAGGTTGATGTCTTTGAGCGCGTGAAAGCCGTTATCGTAAACTTTGTTCACATGGTCCAGTACTATCATTCAATCGCCCCTTTGCAAGCATTATCCATATTATGCGGAGCATTCGGCATATCATCCGTGGGGGGAGTCAAAAAACTGCATGGGATACCCTTGATGACCTCTCAAAGATCATTTTCGGATCGTCCCCGCTTGCAGATATAGAAGTCATAGGAAGCCAATGACCGAAGTCGAAACATGAAAAGAGGTCAAGCGCATGTAAAATGGGGTGGAAAAATCCAAGAGGAAACCCAGAGGTTCTAAACTGATCGAAAGCATAAATTCTTCGTTACGGCATCAGACTTGCATACCTTAACATTCCACCTTGATCTTAGCTATGTAATGCCCGCGCGAAAACGAAAAGCATGCGCCCGCCAGGCGCATCTTTTCTGCCTTCCTAAAGCTGTAGTGCTGCTCCCCCCGACTTGAAACGAATGTGGCTATATGCGATTGCCATGCGTCCCCACAGAAGAGAAGGCGCACCCGCAGTTATATGCTCCATGTATTTACCCATTTGGATCAAGGGTGAAACGCTTTTGGGCCATTTTTTTTATTTTTTTGTGCCGCGGGTCCAAAATCCCCCATGAAGCAGCACCGGTTCCGTCACGACGATAAAGGCTTTCGGGTCCAGTTCCAGAATCGAATGATACAATTTTTTTTGATTTTTCCGTTTGGCCAGCACCTCAAACACGAGCCGGTGTCCGTCGCGCCCGCTTCCGATCCATGAAGTCACGCCGTACCCGTTGTCCCGCAGCGCGTTGGCCATGTTGCTTTGCGGATCGTTGACGATGACCTTCATCGTAATATAACCGAGCGCGATTCGTCCTTCGATCCAGGAGCCGACCAACACCCCGAGCCCGTAACCGACCGCATAAACGATCAAGCTGAGCGGCTGGTTGACGTATTTCAGCACGATGCTGAGACCCAGCACGTAGATCGTAATCTCAAACATGCTGAGCGCCGCCGCCAAATACTTTTGTCCTTTCAGCGTTAAAATCATGCGCAGCGTAAAAAACGAAACGTAGACGATTTGAATGACAAAAATGGCTGCCAGTATACCAAGCATCTCGGATCAACTCCTTCTATCAGTTCCGGCAAGGTATTGCTTGTCAAAAAAACCTCTATTCAAGTAACTTAACCTGATTCAAAGCTTGGTTATACATCAAAGAAGGGCAAAAATAAAAAAACTCTCCCGCGATTTGCGAGAGAGTCCTCTTCACCGGCAGGCTATTAGCCCATGCCGAAAATCTTTTTGAATTTTGAAAACATGCCTTTTTTCTGATCCAAATGCATCAGCGGCACCGTATCCCCCAAAATGCGGCGGGCGATGTTGCGGTAGGCGATAGCCGCCCGCGAATCGGGATTCATCACCGTCGGCTCGCCGCTGTTCGCCGCTTTGATGACATGCTCGTCATCGGGCACGATCCCGATCAGATCGATGTTCAGCACCTGGATGACGTCCTCGATGTCGAGCATATCCCCTGTCTTCACCAAATTCGGACGAATGCGGTTGACGACAAGCTTCGGCGAACCGATCTCGGAGCTTTCAAGCAGCCCGATCACCCGGTCCGCGTCGCGCACGGCCGCGTTTTCCGGCGTCGTCACGACGATCGCCTTGTCCGCGCCGGCGATGGCGTTTTTGAACCCTTGCTCGATCCCTGCGGGACAGTCGATAATGACGTATTCATACTCTTTTTTCAGCTCTAAAACGATGTCTTTGACCTGCTCTGGCGACACGGCGTTTTTATCCTTCGTCTGGGCGGCCGGCAGCATATACAGCTCATCGAAACGTTTGTCCTTTACAAGCGCTTGATTCAAACGGCAGCGTCCTTCCGCAACGTCGACCAAATCGTAAATGATCCGGTTTTCAAGGCCCATGACCACGTCCAAATTGCGGAGGCCGATATCCGTATCCACCAGACAGACCTTTTTGCCAAGCAGTGCAAGCGCAGTCCCGATGTTGGCCGATGTGGTGGTTTTTCCGACACCGCCTTTACCGGAAGTAACGACAATAGCCTCTCCCATGTGTGCTACACCCCTTTAAACACGTTAAAATCAGGCCGCAAGCGTACAATATTGCTGATTTTGTCGATTTGCATGGCGCCGTTCTGTAAAAAAGCGAATTCCATGCTGGTTTCGCGCGTCTCCCATTCATCGGGCGGACGGCTGATTTGTTCCGCGATCCGAAGCTGCGTCGGGGCAAAATGGGATGCGGCGATGATCGATTCCTCGTTGCCGTCCACCCCGGCATGCGCCATGCCGCGCAAAGCCCCGAGTATGTAAATATCCCCCGTGCACAAAATGCTGCCGCCCGGGTTTACGTCCCCCAAAAAAAGCAGGTCCCCCTGATGGCGGAGCACTTGGCCGGATCTTACCATGCCGCACATGATCTTGTAAGGCGGAGCTTGCGCCTGCTCGGGTTCGGGATATTCGATCGAGCGGATGAGCAAATTCCCCTTTTGCTTCAAAATGTCGAGCATGCGCTGCTTCTCGTCTTCCGTAATCCTTCTTGATCCTAATTTGACATCCACGTGAATGATCGGACCGGTCAAAATATTTTGATGGCTGTGCTCCAGCTTGAACCGGAGTTCGCCAAGCAGTTCCTCATATTCGCATTCATCGTCAAGCAGGAATACCAGGCCATCTTTGATGCCCTTAATCGTGACGTGATTCGATTTTACTGCCATGCCTGTCCCCCCTATCCCATTACATTTCGCCTTCGGACGGCAAAGTTCCTGCCGGAAAGGAAAAATGGCGTATGAGACTTACGCCGCCTTTTCTTTTTTCTCACGACTAGCAATCTTTTCTAGCTGTTTTCGCAAAGGAACGTAAATGATAAGCCCGAACACGAAATGAAGCACAAGGTCGGGGAGAATGTGGTGCAGCAAATTCCAGTCATAAGTCACTTGCGTGAGCGAGAACAACCGGTATATCCCGTACAGCATGCTGTCGAACAACAGGCTGCCCAGAATGACGACCGTCATCATGACGGGCATCGGCGCCCGCCGGACGCGGAAAATGAAGCCCATAATATAGGTGGAAAAACCCATTACCAAAGAATAACTGCCGATCATATCGCCGTAAAAAACCACGTCATGAAGCATGCCGAAAATGATGCCGAGAACCAAAGCGGTATGGCGGTTATGGTAAATCGAAACGAACAGCAACACGATAAATACGAGATTGGGCGCAAGAATGCTCTGCCAAGAACCCGGCAAAAGCCACGGGACCAAGGTGCCTTCCAGGATAAACAGCAGAAACAGCAGCAGAAGAAGGACTTGCTTTCGCATCTTCATTACTTCGGAGCCTCCGGCGTAAAGACGACGAACAGCTGCTTCCAATCCTGGAATTCGGCCGCTGGCTTAATCGTTGCCGTTTTTGTTTTGCCGAACTTGCTTTCCTGCACGCTCAGCACTTTACCGATAATCAATCCCCGAGGATATTTGTCCGTATCGCCCAAAGAGACGATGGTGTCATCCTTTTTAATCGGATCATCCTGTTTGATCTGGGTCATGAGCAGCGTCTTCGTCGTCTCGTCATAACTTTCGACGATGCCGAAGGTTTGATGATTGTTCATCGACGTCGCCGCAATCCCGTTCGAATTCGGGTCCTTGGCGTCCATGGCCGTAATCAGCTTCACCGTCGAGGTGAAATTGCTGACATGGCTGATCACGCCGACCATGCCGTCGATGGAAATGACCGACTGCCCTACCTTGACGCCATCTCGTTCGCCGAGGTCAATGACCAAGGTTTTATTGACCACATCCGCATTCACGCTGATGACTTGAGCGATATGATAGGAATAATTGAATTTATTTTTTTGCTGTTCCGTGAAATTCAAATCTTCCATAAGCTCTTTATTCTTCTGTTCGATAAAATTATAGTTCGCTTTCTCTCTTGTATATTGGGCCAATGCAATTTTCAATTGTTCATTTTCCTTGTATATCTCTCGCATATTCCCGATATCTTTAAACAAGCCCGCTATGTATCCAGCGGGCTTATAAATGATGTTTTGGACAAAACCGACAGTATCCCTCAAAAACTTTTCGGGCAAGGACAGCGTAGCCCTCGGTCCGAGCGTGAAACCCATCAGTGCGATAAACATAACAAGGGCGATCAAAATGACAAATAAGCGTTTGTTTCCAAGCAGCTTAAACAGTTTCAACACCCTCTAACTCTACTGATTTCTCTCCCAATATCAGGGGTTGACCCACAATTTCCGGCTTAGCGCTTCGAGCGCACCGCCGAGCTGCTGCGGGATTTGAACAAATGAATGTTTTCAAGCGCTTTGCCTGTGCCGATGGCGACGCAGTCCAGCGGATTTTCGGCAACGATCACCGGCATGCCGGTTTCTTCCGCAAGCAGCTTGTCCAGGTTGCGCAGCAAAGCGCCGCCGCCCGTAAGCACGATTCCGCGGTCCATAATGTCCGCAGCCAGCTCCGGCGGGCATTTCTCCAAGGTTACCTTCACGGCTTCGACAATGGCGTTCACCGTATCGGAAAGAGCTTCACTGATTTCGTCGGACGTAATCGTGATCGTCTTCGGCAAGCCGGTAACCAGGTCGCGGCCGCGGATTTCGCTTGTTTCCACCTGCTCCAGCGGCAGCGCGGAGCCGATTTCCATTTTGAGCTGTTCGGACGTTCTTTCCCCGATCATCAGGTTGTATTGGCGTTTGATGTACTGGATGATCGATTCATCCATTTCATCGCCAGCCACGCGCACGGAGCGGCTCGTTACGATCCCGCCAAGCGAAATGACGGCCACTTCCGTCGTACCGCCGCCGATGTCGACGACCATGCTCCCTGTCGGCTCCCATACCGGAAGGTCGGCGCCGATGGCTGCCGCAAACGGCTCTTCAATGGTATAGGCTTCGCGCGCTCCGGCCTGCTTCGTCGCATCCTCCACCGCGCGCTGTTCGACGGCCGTAATGCCGGAAGGCACGCACACCATCACGTTCGGATGGCGCTGGAACATCGAGCGCTGTTTTTGAGCTTGACGGATAAAATATTTAATCATGGTTGCCGTCGTGTCGAAATCGGCGATGACGCCGTCTTTCATCGGACGGATGGCACGAATGTTGCCCGGCGTGCGGCCGATCATTTTTTTAGCAGATTCGCCGACGGCCTCGATGCTTTTCGTATCCGTACGGATCGCAACAACCGAAGGTTCTCTTACGACAATTCCTTTTCCACGGACGTAAACAAGCGTATTCGCCGTCCCCAAGTCAATTCCCAAATCTTTCGTGAAGCTCCCTAACATGCTGTAATCTCCCTTTCCTTGTCAATCTCAACTATTATATTACATCAAGCCTTGCTCCTTCAAACTGACGAATTCCCCGTCGCCGATTATCAAATGATCCAGCACTTCGATCCCCACGATTTCTCCCGCTTCCTTCAGTCTTGAAGTGAGGGAAATGTCTTCGGGGCTTGGGGCCGGATCGCCGCTCGGATGGTTGTGTGCGCACAGGATCGAAGCGCTGCTGCGCTTGATCGCGGCGCGGAACACCTCGCGCGGGTGGACGATGGAGGCATTCAAGCTGCCGATTGAAAGCGTCTCTTGAGCAATAATGTGATTTTTCGTATTTAAAAACAGACAAACAAAATGTTCTTTTTGCAAGTAACGCAGCTGCTCCATAAGCACGTCCGCCGCATCGCGCGGACTGCGGATGACGACGGGCTCGTCCATGCGGGTCCGGGCCAGGCGCTGCCCAAGCTCGATTCCGGCTTTCAGCTGGACGGCTTTGGCGCTGCCGATGCCTTTGATGGCCATCAATTCCTCGGCGCTCATGTCCACAAGCCGGCGCATGCTGCCGACCTGCTGCAAAATGCGCTGCGCCAAATGGATCGCGGACTCCTGCTTCGTTCCCGTCCGCAGCAAAATGGCGAGAAGTTCAGCGTTGCTTAAAGCGCTGGCCCCATACTGCAGCATGCGTTCTCTCGGTCGTTCCTGATGGGGGATGTCGCGCAGCATATACAATTGCGGCTCCATAATTCCCCTACTTTCCTTTCACTCAAATCTCATCCACGTTCAAAGGACGTCGATCCCGAATTCCGACAACATGTCGCTCAGCAGCGAAACGGGCAAACCGACGACGGTAAAATAACAGCCCTCGATGCTTTCGACGAGCGTGGAACCGAGGCCTTGAATGCCGTAAGCCCCCGCTTTGTCGCGAGGTTCGCCGCTTCGGATATAGGCTTCGATCTTCGCGTCCGTCAGCTCCTTCATGACGACCCGCGTCATTTTGTGCCGAACGAGCGATTGTCCCGTAGCCGCGTCTATGCAAGCAACGCCCGTATATACTTGATGGATTCTCCCCTGCAACGATTTCAGCATGCGAAAGGCGTCCGCATCGTCAGCAGGTTTGCCGAGGACTTGGTCCCCGAGCACGACGATCGTGTCGCTTCCGACGATGACCGCATCTTCGGACGGGCCGCCGATTTGCTCGTAAACGGCTTTGGCTTTGCGAAGCGACAAACCTTCTACGATCTGATCGGGGGTCCAGTCGGTTGGAGTATGTTCATCGGCATGGCTCGGATGAATCTCGTACGGAATATGTAGAGAAGCGATCAGCTCCTGCCTTCTGGGTGAGGTAGATGCCAGGACGACCCGGCGCGAATGGTTTGATTTCAATGAAAGGATCTCCTTTGTCTTGTAGTTACAGCCTGCGATACAGCCACACGGAGACGATGATGCCGATCAAACTCAGCAGGCTCATTTTGAATTTAATGGTGATGTCGTAGCTGATAATGTCCAAATTAGCTTGCGGAGACCACTCCAGCTTCGTGGAAGCGGTCAGAAAGGAGAGGGCTTGTACAGGTTCCAGGGCCTTTGCGATCCAAGCACCCGCCAGCCAGCCAAGCAGCAAAAACAAGAGCAGTATACCTACGTTTTTTTTCATCCTTCTCTTCCCTCGCCATAATTTGACACCCAATTTATTATACGGTTATTTGAACGGCAATACAAACAGAAATCCGGCATGGGGAACTATTTCCAATTCCGTGCCGGATGCGCTCTGTTACTTGAATTTTTGGGCATACAAACTCCTTCATGCGCTTCAAACGCGGTACTTACGCTTTTCCTAGTCTGGAAATCAGTTCCTTTTGCTGCATGACGTATTGCATGATCCGGGACTGCACCTCCCAGAGCAGCGACTTGTTCGCGTTGCGCTTGTATTCCGTCAGCGCCGAAACCGCGCTGTTCATCGTTTGCTCGATTTGCGCCCCCAGTTGTTCCTCTTCTTGTCCCAATCCGGTCTGGAACGACTTGATCGCTTCGGTCCAGCGGCTATGAACGTCGGTTATGGCGGCCTCATCGCCCTCATTCAGCGCCGTCGCCTTTTCCTTGCTCAGGAGCGCCGCGGAAAGGCGGCTCAGCTTCGACGCCAGCTCGGAGCTCGTCTCGAAATAACGTCTTGCCGTGTCCGCATCGCCGGCAAACTTCAGCTCGCTGACCGCCGGAATCGTTATTTCCTTCACGTACAGCTCGACGCCCTGGCTTTTAAGCTGGCTGCTCAGCAGCTTGGCCTGTTCGCGGTCGGTCGAAATGCCGGCATACACGCGGTTTTTCTGGTCCGAGTCGCTGCCTGCGGCGATACCGTATTGCTCGAGTTCTTTTTTTGCCTGCTCGGCCCGCTCCCCGCTGCTGAAAACGCCATATTGAAGCATATAATACGACTCTCCTTTGATCGAAACGGCGACGGGTGCGGCCTGGGCTTGCCCTGCCGTGCTTTTTGCCGCGTTTTCCGACACCGGCTTTACAGGGACATTGGCGCCGCCCGACCCGTCCTTAAAAAAGGTTAAAATGACGAAACCGAACAGCGCCCCGGTGACAACCGCGCCCGTAATCGTTCCGATCATCTTCCACAACGACGTCGGACGTCTTGGCCGATAAGAAATCTCCCCCCGCTCCGGATACATGTCGTCGGCCAAGTCTCGCCATTCCCCTGAACGGCCGGCCTCAAAATCATGGAATTCCGCATCTTCCGGCCGATCCCGGCGGCGCTCCTCTTTACGGTCGTCCCTCGGCCAGCCCGAAAGCAGCTCGTCCCAAGGTTCGTCTTTATGGAAAGGATCCGACCAGCCCTGCATCGATCCCGACACGACGTGCAAGTGGTCCCGGTTTTTGCCCGGCACATCCTGTTGATGCTCCTGCCGCGGAGGCTCCACGATGGCCGACTTCTTCGGCGCGCGTTCCTTCTCCGGCATCGGTTTGAACGTTTGCGCCGCCGGTTTCTTTTCTTCCTGCGGAGCATCCGGCTCACGCGGGTTTTCCTGATTGAACCGGAAAGTCATTCTCGCCTTGTTCACGGTCATACACCTCACCCTTGTCTCTATTACAAGGAATATATGACGGATTGTCCGAACTTATGCTGCCGCAACCTCGAAAAGAGGACGGGCTGCAAGACAAAAGCCGACCGGCAGACGATTCGGCGAAGATGGAACCGGTCTCTATAACCAAAGCCAAAAAGGGCCTCCAGGCCGCAGCAAACGCCGCGGCCCGGAAAGCCCTTTTTCAGAAATCCGTTCCAAATCTATGTAAGCCGCGGCCCTTGCAGGGCTACAGCTCCTTCGCCAGCTGATAGCCGACCTTCCATATGTCACCGGCCCCCATCGTAAGCACGAGAGTTCCCGGATTGATTCTCTGCTTCAGGTCGGCCAGCACGTCCTCCTTGGTCGGAAGGTATCTGGCCCCGCCGTTGCTGTTTTGCACGATCAGTTCCACCAGCTTCGAGGAGTGCACGCCTTCGATCTGCTTTTCTCCCGCCGGCGAATAAATGTCGGTAATGATGACCTCATCCGCCTCGCCGAAGGCGCGGCTAAACGCATCCAACAAGAAGAAGGTGCGGGTGTACCGCTGCGGCTGGAATATGGCGATGATCCGTTTGCCCGTCGCTTTGGCCGCGCTGATCGTGGCTTCGATCTCCGTCGGATGGTGGGCGTAGTCGTCAATGATCAGAATATCGTTTTTTTCGCCCAGCACCTGGAACCGGCGCTTCGCCCCATGAAACTTCGAGATGGCGGCAACGATTGACTCGAACGGAACTCCCGCCTTCAGGCAGGAAATGACCGTCGCCATCGCGTTGTATACGTTGTGGCGGCCCGGCACCGACAATTGCACCGTGCCAAGCGGCTGGCCTTTGTGGTTCATCGTAAACGAAACTTGGCGGTCGCCAAGCGCCAGGTCGGTTGCCGTATACTCCGCATTCACGTCGTCGATGCCGTACGTTGCCACCTGGCAGCGGATGCCCGGAATGATCGCCTGGATATTGTCGTCATCCGCGCATACGACGGCCGTGCCGTCCTCGCGGATCTGATTCAGAAACTGAACGTAAGCTTTTTTCAGCTTTTCAAAATCGCCGTCGTAATTTTCAAGATGGTCGGCTTCGATGTTGGTCACGATGCCGAGCCAAGGGTGATATTGCAGAAACGAGCCGTCGCTTTCATCCGCTTCGGCCACGACATAATCCCCTTTGCCTGCTTTGGCATTCGTGCCCACGTTCATGATTTCCCCGCCGATGATATACGTCGGATCGACGCCGCATTCTTCCATCACCAAAGCGATCATGGAGGACGTCGTCGTTTTGCCGTGAGCGCCCGCTACCGCAACGCCCTTGCGTTCGTTGAGCAATCTCGCCAGCATTTGCGACCGGTGCAGAACCGGAATGTTCAAATGCTCCGCTTCAACCCGTTCCACGTTGTCTTTCGGCAAAGCCGTCGAATATACGACCAAATCCGCCCCGTGTACCTGCTCGGCCGTATGTCCGATATAAATTTTGGCGCCTTTGGCCGCCAATTTTTCCGTTAATTCCTGGGAAGCCACGTCCGAACCCGTGATCTTGTATCCCATTTCCAGCATAACCCGTGCAATGGCGCTCATCCCGTAGCCACCAATACCGATAAAATGAACATGTTCAGAATTCAACAGATTTTCACCAACCTTTTTCAGAATCGGTTTGACCCAGCAGAGCGGCCCGCACATCCGAAATTAAATAAAGCGTGCCGGATACTACCGCCAAATCCTCCGCTTCTGTCCGTGACTTAAGTAGTTCCAGCGCGTTTTTCCAGTCCGGTTCGACGATGATCTGCAAATCCGGTTTGCCGTAGGAATGCTTCAGCCCCTCCGCGATGTCGCGCAGCGCAGCAGCGTCCATTTTTTTCCGGAAGTCCGGCTCGGTCAGGATAAGCGTATCCACTATAGGAAGTATATGCTTCAAATAGGATTCATGATGCTTATTCGCCAGCATTCCCATCATCAAATTTAACCGTTTATGCGGATAGTGCCGCTCGATGCTTTTCCGCAAGGATTCCGCGCCTTCCGGATTGTGGGCTCCGTCCAGCACGATGCGCGGCGCGGAGCCGGAAGCAATCTCTTCCATGCGTCCGGCCCATGCCGTTTCCCGGAACCCTTTCAACATATCTTCCTCTTCCATGACAAAAGCCATGTACTGCCTTAAAACCTCCAGAGCCATCAGCGCCCCGGCCGCATTGGCAATCTGGTATTCGCCCTTCATGCCGATTTCAATATCGTATTCCCGAAAAGGGCCGCTAAAATGGAAGGATTGGTACGGCCCGCGATTGCCCGTATATTCAAACGCGAATTTTTCCCCCGCCAAATAAAGCGTCGTGCGGCATTCTTCCGCCTTTTTGCGCAAAACCTCGACGGCCTCCGGCTGCTGTACGCAGCTCACCACCGGCACGCCCGGCTTGATGATCCCCGCTTTTTCGAAAGCGATCTGCTCGACGGTATCTCCAAGAATGTCGGTATGGTCCATGCCGATGTTCGTGATGACCGAAACAACCGGGTATACGATATTGGTTACATCCAGCCTTCCCCCAAGACCGGTCTCCCATACGACGATATCCGGCACGCATTCTTCAGCGTAATACAAAATCGCAAGCGCCGTCGAAACCTCGAACATCGTCGGGGATCCGAGCTCGGTCGCCGCAATCTCCTGAACGATCGGATACAGCCGGTTGGCAAGCGCCAGTAGCGTTTCTTCGGGAATGTCCTCGCCGTTGTATTGAAAACGGTTCGTGAACTTGGTGATGTAAGGGGAAGTGAACGTTCCCACGGTATAACCGCTTTGCAGAAGCACGCGGGTCAAAAACGCGCAGGTCGAGCCTTTGCCGTTTGTCCCCGCGACGTGAATGAATTTCAGCCGACGGTGCGGGTTGCCCAGCATCTCCATCATGGTTTCGATTCTGGCCATGCCCGGCCGTATTCCGAAAGGGATCAGCCCGTTAATCCAGTCGACGGCTTCCGCATAAGTACGCAAATTAGAGAAGCCTTCTAATTGTTCTCCCATGTGCCATTTCACCTTCTGAAATTTATTTGATCCCCGGACGCGAGGCGCGCCCGGGGCAGCAGGTTCCTTATAAAACTCAGCCCTTCAGTTCTTCGATCCGCGCGAGCACCTTGCTACGCTTCTCGGCGTAGTCCGCCATTTTCGCCTTTTCCTCTTCGATCACTTTGGCGGGCGCTTTGAATACGAAACCTTGGTTGCCAAGTTTCTTTTCGACGCGTTCCACTTCGCTGTTCAGGTGTTTCAGCTCTTTCTCGAGGCGGGCGATCTCCTGATCGATGTCGATGAGTCCCGCCAAAGGCAGGTAAAGCTCGGCCCCGGTGACGACCGCGGTCATCGCCTTGTCCGGCGCTTCGAGCCCGGTTCCCGCCTTAAAGCTCGACGTGTTGCAGAAGCGCTGTACATAAATTTCATTGCGGTTCACGATTTGGAGCGTTTGGTCGTCCCCGGCGTTAAGCATGAGCTCGACCTTTTTGCTCATCGGCACGTTCACTTCGGCCCGGATGTTGCGAACGGCGCGGATGACATCCATCAGCAAGGACATTTCGCGGGCGGCATCGGCATTTTCGAGGGCCGGATCATATTCAGGCCAAGCGGCCAGCGTGATCGTTTCGCCCTGATGCGGAAGATGCTGCCAAATTTCCTCGGAGATAAACGGCATAAACGGATGGATCATGCGCAGCGTGCGGTCGAGCACGTAGGAAAGCACCGATTTTGTCGTTTTCTTCGCTGCCTCGTCGTCTCCATACAGCGACAGCTTCGAAAATTCGATATACCAGTCGCAGAGGTCATCCCAGATGAAGTTATAAAGCAAGCGGCCGGTTTCGCCAAATTCATAGGCATCTATTAGACGCGTGATGTCCCGGGAAGTTTCGTTCAGGCGGTGCAGAATCCAGCGGTCGGCCGTGCTCAGCTCGCCGCTGATGTCGATGTCGTCATAACTGAACCCTTCAAGATTCATCAGGGCGAAACGCGAAGCGTTCCAGATCTTATTCGCGAAATTCCGGGCCTGCTCAACGCGTTCCCAGCGGAAGCGCAGATCCTGCCCCGGCGTGCTGCCGGTCGAAATCATGTAGCGCATCGCGTCGGCTCCGTACTTCTCGATGACGTCCAGCGGATCGACGCCGTTGCCGAGCGATTTGGACATCTTTTTGCCTTCCGGATCGCGGACCAGGCCATGCATGAGCACGTCCTTGAACGGAATTTCTCCCGTAAATTCAAGCGCGGTAAAGATCATCCGGGCAACCCAGAAATAAATGATGTCGTAGCCGGTCACCAACACATCCGTCGGATAGTAGCGTTTCAAATCGTCGGTTTGGTCAGGCCAGCCCAGCGTCGAAAACGGCCACAAGCCGGAGCTGAACCACGTATCCAAGACGTCTTCGTCCTGGTGGAGGTTCCCGGAGCCGCACTTGGAGCATTTTTCAACGTCGTTATAGGCGACATGGATTTCGCCGCAGTCGTCGCAGTACCAAGCCGGGATACGGTGTCCCCACCAAAGCTGGCGGGAAATGCACCAATCGCGAACGTTTTCGATCCAGTTCAAATAGGTTTTCTCGAAGCGTTCCGGCACGAAGTTAACGCCTTTGCCCGACTTCTGCGCTTCGATGGCGGCTTCGGCGAGCGGCTGCATTTTGACGAACCATTGCGTGGACAAATAAGGCTCTACGACGGCCCCGGTGCGCTCGCTGTGCCCAACCTGATGGACATGGTCCTCGATCCGGATCAGAACGCCCTGCTCCTTCAAGTCCTGGACGATCTGCTTGCGGCATTCGCTGCGGTCAAGCCCTTCGTATTTGCCGGCCTGATCGTTCATCGTTCCCGTTTCGTCCATCACCGTAATTTGCGGCAGGTTATGGCGCAGGCCGACCTCGAAATCGTTCGGGTCATGGGCAGGCGTAATTTTTACGGCTCCGCTTCCGAATTCCTTGTCGACGTACTCGTCGGCGATGATCGGGATTTCGCGCCCGACGATCGGCAGCACGAGCATTTTTCCGATCATGTCCTTGTAACGTTCGTCTTTCGGATGAACCGCGACGGCGGTGTCGCCGAGCATCGTTTCGGGACGCGTCGTCGCGACCGTGATATGTCCGCTGCCATCCTTCAGAGGATAGGAGAGATGATACAGGTGACCCTGCACCTCTTTATATTCGACCTCGATGTCCGACAACGCCGTACGGGCGGCCGGATCCCAGTTGATGATGCGTTTGCCGCGGTAGATCAGCCCTTTTTCATGCAGCTTGACGAATACTTCGCGCACGGCTTTGGACAAACCCTCGTCCAGCGTAAAACGTTCCCTGGAATAGTCGAGGGAGAAGCCCATTTTCGCCCACTGGTCGTGAATGGTTTCCGCATACTTGTCCTTCCATTCCCATACCTTTTCCAGGAACTTCTCCCGGCCCAGGTCGTAACGGGTTACGCCTTCCTCGCGCAGCTTCTGCTCCACCTTCGTTTGGGTGGCGATGCCGGCATGGTCGGACCCCGGAAGCCACAGCGCGTCATACCCCTGCATCCGCTTGGTGCGGATCAGAATGTCCTGCAGCGTAAAATCGAGCGCGTGCCCGATATGCAGCATGCCGGTGACGTTCGGCGGCGGGATGACGATCGTGTACGGCTTCGCGTCCTTGCGCTGCCCCGCCTTGAAAAACTCGCCGTCAATCCAATATTTGTACCACTTCTCTTCGGCTGCCTTCGGATCATAAGTCGTCGGCATCCCTGTCGTCAATTTGTTGTCCTGCTCTGTCATATTCTTACTCCTCCATCACAAGATCGGCTTCTTCAGGATTGCAATCAATCCTTGGCAAAAAAAACAAAAAAGCCTTCCGTCCTCAAAGGACGAAAGGCTGTTCTTTCGCGGTACCACCTTTGTTTCGCGCCATGGCCAAATGCCAAGCCTGATGCATGCGGCTGCTTTCCATACGGAAGGCTGCCATCATGTACGCGACACTTCATGCAGATAACGGCTGCAGCCGGCCATGCCCTAACCCGAGCGCAAAAGCGAAAGGGATCAAGCAGACAACTCCCGGGCGACTTCGGTTGAAACAGCATCCTGCGGAATCTCTCAGCGCAGCAATTCCGCTCTCTGAAGGGCATGTCAATCCTACTATTCCCGATCATCGTTCTTGACAAAATATATACTCATCATAACTTGGTTATCGACTTTAGTCAACATAACGGGGTTGTGCGCCCAAAGTCAATAGACTTTAAGGATTATTATTAACATATGCATGTTTCTTAAACAGGTTCCGCCATGGAAACGGCAAAAAGCGCCCGGCTCTTTTGAAAGCCGGACGCTTTTTAAGGCAATCTTACGGGATGTACAAAATCTGTCCTTCCTCGACGGTTTGATCCGTCAAGCGATTGTGCAGCAAAATTTCGCGGGCGGTCAATTGATAGCGGTTTGCAATGGTCTCGAGCGTTTCTTCCCGTTGAACGATGCAAAGCCGCACTTTCCGGAATTGATTTTTCTCCGAGCTGCTTCCGAGGAAGAGATTTTGCCACTGGATTTCATCGCTGCCGGTCGATTCCCTTTCCGCTTCCTCCGCCTTCGGCTCTTCCGGCGCAGCCTGCTGCTCCTGCTCCTTCAGCGCACGGCTCGACGACAATAGCGAGGAAAAACCGATCGGCTCCTTTTCGCCGGATTGCTGTTCCTTTTTGCTGCCGAACGCAACCCGAGGTTCCCGTTCGTCCTCCGGCGCTTCTTCCTGGGGCACCGGTTCCTGGTGAAAAGCGCTGAACGGGAAGGAGGGCTCAAAGGGTTGTTCCTGCTCGGCTGAAGTCAGGTAGAGGTCCTTTTCCGGTTCCTCGTTCGCTTGTATCGCCGTTTTTTCGGGATGCAGCAGCTCCGATTCGTCCTCATGCTCAAAATGCCAAACATTTGACTGAACATGGCCCTTGCCGCCGCGCTCCCCGGATTCCTTGTCCGTATGTAACGCGGCAGGTGCAGGTGCCTCCTCAGCTTGCGGCTCCTCTTCGGCAGTACGCTGTACGGCCGCCGGTTCGTTATCCGGCTGCGTTTCGGTTTCGCTTGGACTGCCTGCAGCTTCCGCTGCGGCATTATCTTCGGCTGCAAACGCCTCCGTCTCCCCGTCATCCGCGGCTGCCGCATCGTACGGTTCCCTGGCCTCCTCCTCATGGGCGCTCGTCTCCCCTTCCTCCAAAAAAGCGGCAAGCACCGGATCCTCCGCGGGATCCTCGGACGCATGTACAACCGTAAATTCATCGGCACTCCATGACGATGCCGGCTCGCTCGCCGCCGTTTCGATGCCGCGGAGCGAAAGAACGCCCGTAATGTTCATGCTCCGTTTGGACAAAAGATCCACGTCGAAGTTTTCGATCTCCACGGAAATCTCGTCCAGCGAAGATACGCGATTGGCCGGAACCGTAATTTCGACGGGAATAAGATGCTCCAGCTTCTGTGCGCCGTCATCCTCCCCGTCGCCCCTGTACAAGCCGGTTAGCATCAAATGGCCACGGAGCGCAACCTGATCATCCTGGCTGATGACCTGGATATGGGGCAGCAGCTCGATTTCTTCCAGCTCGGCTATTCCCGGCAGTTCTTCCGATAAATGAATCCGTTCATAAATGTCAAAACGCAAACCGTAGGACTGGTCAAACACGGAATGATGTCCTCCTTTCGGCATATTTCTAACCATGAGCTTCCTCACGGCATGAGCCCCAAAAAGCGTTACTCATTTTATCTATATGCTCCAAATAGAAGGGCATTCCATTTTTGCGCCCGTCCGGCGATTTGCGTCTCTTTATTTTCATCTATTTCATCGTATGGTTGACAGCTTCTGCCCAAGCTGCCGCAGATCGTCTGGCCAGGGATCGTCAATTTCGATCCGTTCGCCCGTAAAAGGATGGGTAAAGGCAAGCCGTTCCCCATGCAGCGCCTGTCTGCCGATCAGGGCCGTGCTGCCTCCGTATAGGGAATCCCCGAGAAGCGGATGACCCAGATGGCTGAGATGGACCCGGATTTGATGCGTGCGCCCCGTCTCCAGCTCCAAATGGACAAGCGAGGCGTTTCGGTACGTCTCGCCCAATCGTACGCGGGTAACGGCATGTTGGCCCGTAAGCGATACGCGCCGACGCTGCTTATGGTGGCGGTCTTTGCCGATCGGCAGATCGATCACTTTCAAATCGGCGGGCACCTTCCCTTGGACGAACGCGGCGTAGCTGCGGGCGATGCGTTTATGACGCATATCTTCGTCCAGTTTGAGCTGGGCCCAATCGTTTTTCGCATACAGCACCGGACCGGACGTATCTTGATCCAGCCTGTGGATGTGCCTGACGGCCGCATCCTCGCCCTGCATTTGATAATAAGCGGCGACCGCATGATCCAGCGTGGGCTGCTCCATTTCGTCTTTCCGCCCGTCCGGGTGGATGTTCATGCCTGCCGGTTTATGGGCGACCAGGCAAAAATCATCCTCGTACAGCACGTCCAGTTCCCGCCAAACGGGCTTTATGCCCGCCGGCCGAACGGGAAAGAGGGCCAGCCGAAGCCGGTCCCCCCTCCATTCGATCCCTTTGTTCGCCTGCAGCTGCCGAAGCAGCTTTTCCGGCATTCCCAGCGTCTGCAGCAGCCACTGTACCGTAGCCTCATTCCTGTCGGAAGCCCCGGTCAGAACTTTCCCCGGGGTCAGCTCCAGCCACTCGCCGCGGCGGCGCCACGCCGTCACAGATTTTTCAGGGCATTGTAGTTGGCGGCGATGGTCGCGTCGATATCCTCGACGCTATGGGCGGCCGAAACGAACATGCCCTCGAATTGGGAAGGCGCCACGCTGATGCCTTCCTGCACCAAATTGGCGAAATATTTCGTGAAACGCTGAAGATCGCTGGCTTTCGCCGTATCATAGTTCACGACCGGCCCTTTCGTGAAGAATGGGCACACCATCGAGCCGATCCGGTTGAGCGTTACGGGAACGCCAAGCTCTTTGGCGTTTTTCTCGAATCCGGCCGCAAGGCGCGAGGCGCGTTCTTCAAGCTGGTCGTAAACCGCCGGCGTCAGCAGCTTCAGCGTCGTATAACCGGCCACCATCGCCAGCGGGTTGCCGCTGAGCGTACCCGCCTGATAGATCGGTCCGGACGGAGCGACCCGCTCCATAATCTCGCGTTTTCCGCCGTATGCTCCGACAGGCAGGCCCCCGCCGATGACTTTGCCTAGACAGGTAAGGTCAGGCGTAATGCCGAACAAGCCCTGCGCACAGTTGATATGTACGCGGAAGCCGGTCATAACCTCGTCGAAGATCAGCAGGCTGCCGTATTGGGTCGTAATGTCGCGAAGTCCCTGCAAAAAGCCGGGGAGCGGCGGCACGACCCCCATGTTGCCGGCGATCGGCTCGACGATGACGCAGGCGATTTCTTCGCCGAAACGTTCGAAAGCCACCTTCACCGATTCCAGGTCGTTGTATGGCACGGTAATCGTGTTCGTCGCAACGCTTTCCGGCACGCCGGGGCTGTCGGGCAGGCCAAGCGTCGCTACGCCGGAGCCCGCTTTGATCAGCAGGCTGTCCGCATGGCCGTGGTAGGAGCCTTCGAATTTCACGATTTTGCCGCGTCCCGTATAGCCGCGGGCAAGCCGGATCGCGCTCATCGTCGCTTCCGTGCCGGAATTGACCATCCGCACGACGTCGATGGACGGAACCCGCTCGCAGACCAGTTTGGCCATCTCCGTTTCGATCAAGGTCGGAGCGCCGAAGCTGGTTCCTTTGGCCGCCGTTTCCTGAATGGCCGAAATAACTTCGGGATGGGCGTGGCCCATAATAAGAGGACCCCAAGAGCCGATGTAATCGATAAAGCCGTTGCCGTCGATATCGTAAATCCGCGATCCTTGGGCGCGGTCCACGTAAATCGGCGTCAGGCCTACCGATTTGAAAGCCCGCACGGGGCTGTTCACCCCGCCGGGAAGATATTGCTTGGCTTCTTCAAACGCAGCGCGGGAAGCCTCTTCTTTCCGTCTACCATTCATATTGCTCATGAACGTCACTCCCGTATATAAGATTTAGCGCTCCTGCATCCAGCGGGCGGCGTCTTTGGCGAAATACGTTATGATAATATCGGCGCCGGCCCGTTTCATGCCGGTCAGCATTTCTTCGACGATCGCCTTTTCGTTGATCCAGCCTTGCAGCGCGGCGGCTTTCACCATCGAATATTCGCCGCTTACGTTGTAAGCGACCAGCGGCAAATCGAATTGATCCTTCAGCGTCCGGATGATGTCCATATAGGCGAGCGCCGGTTTGACCATCAGCATGTCCGCGCCCTCGAGTACGTCCGTTTCGGCTTCGCGCAGCGCTTCGCGGGCGTTCGCCGGATCCATTTGGTACGTTTTGCGGTCCCCGAACTGAGGCGCGGAATCGGCCGCCTCGCGGAACGGTCCATAAAAAGCGGAAGCGTATTTGACCGAATACGACATAATCGGCACATGTTCGAATCCGGCTTCATCCAGCCCGGCGCGAATCGCCTGCACGAATCCGTCCATCATGTTGGACGGCGCGATGATATCCGCTCCGGCTTTCGCCTGGGAGACGGCGGTTTTCGCAAGCAGCTCCAGCGATTCGTCGTTCATGACGTCGCCATGGACCTGGCCGTCCACTTCGAACGTATGAACCATGCCGCAATGGCCGTGGTCGGTAAATTCGCATAGGCAGGTATCCGCTACGACAAGCAGGTTCGGGTACCATTTTTTGATCAAACGGGTCGCTTCCTGTACGATGCCATCCTCGACGAACGCCGATGTGCCTACGCTGTCTTTCGTTTCGGGAATGCCGAACAACAGCACGGCAGGGATGCCAAGGGCCACGATTTCGTCCACTTCGGGCTTCAGCATGTCCAGCGAAAAATGGTAAATCCCCGGCATGGAAGAGATTTCGTTCTTCACTCCCGTGCCGTAGGTTACGAAAATCGGCATAATCAAATCGTTTACGTTCAGCACGGTTTCGCGCACCAAATTGCGCATGCCGGCCGACTGACGCAAACGGCGGTGTCTTACAATCGGAAAACTCATGATTCATTACCCCCTGTGTCGTTCATGCTTGCTGTTCATTTTGCTTGTTCTTGCCCCTGTTTATCGCTCAGATATGAACAAAGGGAGTCGAGCAGCCCGTCAATCGTCGCCTGTTCGGCCACCACACTTACGCGTAGCCCCGCTTCGGCGGCCGTTTTGGCCGTGATTTCCCCGATGCAGGCGGCTTCCGCTTTGTTCAGCAGCCGGACCGGATCCTGCACGCCCATCTGCTTCAGCTTGGCGATCAGATTCGTTACGGTCGAAGAACTGGTAAAGGTCACCACATGGATGGCCCCCTCCTCAAGCAGCTTCAGAAGCTCCTCGTCCCCATCTCGACTTACGACGGTCTGATAAGTATCTATGGCAGTAACCTCAAGCCCCATTTCGGCCAGCTTCTCCGGCAACCAGGCGCGCGCAAGGTCGCCCCGCGGAAGCAGAACCCGCTGCCCCGGCTTCATCCGGTCGCCTAAAGTTTCGATCATTCCTTCGGCCTGGAAACGCCCCGGAAGCTCGACCGGAACGATGCCGCGCTGTTTCAGCGCATCGGCCGTGGCCGGCCCGACCGCGGCTATGCTCGCCCGGTGGAGCGCCCGGATATCCCGGCCTTGTTCCTGTAGATGCCGGTAAAAATATTCCACGCCGTTGACGCTCGTGAAAAATACCCAATCATAACTTTCAAGCCTTTGAAAGGCGTCTTCGATCTGTTGAAGCATCTTCCGGTCTTCAGGATATACCGTTTCGATGACCGGAAATTCGTAGGCTTCGCCCCCCAGCTCGTCGATCCGCTCCGAGAGTTTGGATGCCTGCGATCTTGCGCGGGTCACGAGGATCCGTTTGCCGAACAAGGGAAGAAATTCCGCCCATTTCAGCTGCTCCCTTTGCAGAACGACATCGCCGACGACGATAACCGCCGGCGGCTGAAAGTTTGCGGCCGACACCCGCTGCTCGATATCTGCCAGCGTTCCCGTCAGCGTCTCCTGCTCGGCGCGCGTTCCCCATCGCACGAGCGCTACCGGCGTGCTGCCGGGGCGGCCGTACCGCATGAGCTGATCCGCAATATAGCCGATCTTGGACACGCCCATCATAAACACAAGCGTCCCCGTCGCATGGGTAACCCGCTCCCAATCGATCATGCGGTCCAGCTTGTCCGGGCTTTCATGTCCGGTGATGATGGAAAGCGACGAAGCCATTTCCCTATGGGTCACCGGGATGCCGGCATAAGCGGGAACGCTGATGGCCGCCGTGACGCCGGGAACGATTTCGTATGCAATTCCGTTTTTCTTCAACAGCCCGGCTTCTTCCCCGACGCGTCCGAAAATCGTCGGATCGCCGCCTTTCAGCCGGACGACGGTATGGCCTTCCTTCGCCAAGTCGACAAGCAGCTGGTTGATTTCCTCCTGCTTCATCGTATGCCGGTCCGGCAGCTTGCCGACGTAAATTTTCTTCGTTCCCGGTTTGACCGCCCCAAGCAGCTGCGGGGCGGCAAGGCGGTCATAGACCACCACATCCGCTTTTTGCAGACATTCCATGCCTTTCACCGTGATCAGCTTGGCGTGGCCGGGGCCTGCTCCAACCAGATATACTTTTCCCGCCATCTCCTCATCCCCTTACTCCCTGGCTTGTTCGAGAATTGCCTCCGCTCCGCGTTCAATCAGCTTCCGGGCTACGTCCTCCCCAAGCTTGTCCGGATCGGTCCCGGTCATCGTTTCTTTCAGGATGACGTCTCCGTCCGGGGAGCCGACCATTCCCGTCAATTGTATGACATGTTGTCCGGCCGGGGAATGATCCTCCGTCGCTTTAACCAAGACTGCATGCGCCCCGATCGGAACTTGGCAGCCGCCGTTCAGCACGCCCAAAAATTTGCGTTCCGCCGCCACGGTCAGCTCGGATTCCTTGTCGTTGTACAAGGCCAGCAGCTTCAGCAGCTCCTCGTCGTCCCCGCGGCATTCGATGCCCAGCGCTCCTTGCCCGACGGCAGGCAGACAGGTTTCAACCGGAAGATAAGCCGTGATCCGATCCTCCCAGCCCATGCGGTACAAACCGGCCGCAGCCAGCAAAATCGCCTGAAATCCTTCCGTTTCCAGCTTTTTCAGGCGTGAATCGATGTTGCCGCGCACCGGCTCGAGCGTCAAGTCTGGACGGTACGCCTTCAGTTGGCTGGAGCGGCGGAGGCTGCTAGTCCCCACTTTCGCGCCTTGCGGCAGCTCATCCATGTTTTTGCCGTCCAGCGTGATGAGGCAGTCGCGTGGATCCACCCGGCGCGGCACCGCGCCGTTGATCAGTCCATCCGGCAAAACCGAAGGCATGTCCTTCATGCTGTGCACCGCCATGTCGATTTCCCCGTCAAGCATCGCCTGCTCGATTTCTTTGACGAACAGTCCCTTGCCCCCGACTTTGGACAACGTGACGTCCAAAATGCGGTCGCCTTTGGTTACGATTTTTTTCACCTCGAAATCAAATTCGAAGCCATGCTCCTTGCAAAGCTTTTTCAGGTCGTCGATGACCTGTCCCGTTTGTGTCAGTGCCAGCGCACTTTGTCTGCTGCCTACTACGATTGTCCGCATTTCTATTCCTCCTGGTTGTCGTCGATCCACTGCCTGATTCTCTCCGCGCTCCAGCAGGCGAAGCCGTTCCGCCGCAGAGCGTCAAGCATGTCCGGTCCGCTTGCCTTTTTTAACAGCTTTTGCCGTGCCGCCGGATCGCAAACCTGCTCCTTGATCGTTTTTCGCATTTCATATAAGCAATCGAGATAAGCCTCGTATTCCGTACCGAATTGTTCCTCCAGCTTTCTCCGGATCGTGCTCGCCGCAAGCGGCCCGGCTCCCGAAGCCGAAACGGCGATCAAAAGCCGCCCCCGGCGAAGGACGCTCGGATGGATGAAATTGCCCGATTCCGGACGATCCGCCACGTTGGCCAGAATGCCGCGGCCGGCGGCTTCCTCGGCGACGGAGCGGTTCACTTCCGGATCGTTTGTGGCGGCATGCGCCATAAACGCCCCTTCCAGATCTCCCGGCGCATATTTCCGGGACAACCAACGGAGCTCTCCCTGCTCATGACGCTGCTTCAGGACCGGCGTAATCCGAGGGCTGATGACCGTCACAAGCGCGCAGCAGGCGAGCAGCTCGCCCGCCTTTCTTTCGGCGACCCGCCCGCCTCCGACCACGACGCAGACGCGTCCCGCACAATCCAGCATGATCGGCATATACGACTTCACGCCGCATCACTCCCCGCTCCAGCGATGAAAATCGGACCATGAATTCAACACAAAAATGATGATGATAAACAGATAGCCCGTCAACAGCCATTTCGCCATCAACGTTCCCGTATGCTGCTGCGAGCGTTTCTTGAACAGATAGAAATAATAAAACCCGAGCCCCGCAAGCGTCGCAAGCACCTTCAAATCAAGAAGCAAGTTGATCCTGCCTTCGGAGACGACCGACAGCACCGCGACGATAAAGGAAACGGTCAACACGGGCGTCCCGATGAAAGCAAGCGAATAAGCATATTTGTCGAGTATTTCAAGGCTGGGGAGGCGCCGCACCGCGTCCGTCCATTTCTTTCCTTTCAATTTTCGGTGAAGGAACAGGTACATCAGCGCAAAAACCGCCGCGATGGTATAAATGACGAAACTTAGATTAGCGAGCGTAATATGAAGGACAAGCAATCCGTGTACCGTTTCCCAAGTTTTCAGCGGGTTGTTGCCCGGCGAAAACCACAGCCGGTTCAACACCTGCACGCCGAAGCCGATGATGCTCAGCAGCAGCACGGCAAACTCCGCCCGCTGCAGCAAATTCATGATTAGAGCCGCCACGACAAGGCTGAACGCCAGCAGCAGCAAAAAATCGAACGGCGTAAAAATCGGAAGCGTATGTTCCTCCATTGCTCTGTTAAACAACGCTCCCGCCTGCAAAATGCCGACTACGGCAAGAAGCCCTGTACCCATCCGCTTCGCGCCCCGATTGCGTCGTATGCAATCCGAGATAAAAAACAGAAGGCTCAGGGCATAAATATAAATTCCTGCATCATAAAATCCAGTGAGCATGTCCACTCCCCCTGACAGCCGATTACAGGCCTGCTGGCGTCAGCGATCCTTTAATGGCAAACGGTTTGTGCTCATGCTTTTCCCTGCCGGGTTCGTTTGGGGTTCCGGACTGGCTGCGAAGGCCGTCCTTCGCCTGCCCGGCGTCCTGCAGCTGGTCTTCAAGCGCAAAAATATGCGTGAAGTATTCCAGCGCCTCGTTTCCGTTTGTCTCTGCCGTCAGCTCCTTGATCCGGTTGATCGGATCATGCATCATTTGGTTGACGATGCTTTTGGTCAGACGGTGGATGACTTTGCGCTGGCGTTCATCCAGCTCCGGCAGCTTGTTGAACAAGCTTTGGAGCGTTTCTTCGTGAATCGCCGAGGATTTTTCCTGCAAAGCGCGGATGACCGGTCGAACGCCCAGCGTTTTCAACCATTGCTGGAACTCGCCCATTTCATGGCGGATCATCACTTCGATTTTGGCCGCTTCGGCCTTGCGCATTTCCAGATTGCTTTCGACAATCCCTTCCAAGTCGTCAATATCGTACAGGAAGACGTTGTCCAAATCGGCAATCGCCGGGTCAATATCCCGCGGAACGGCAATGTCGATAATAAACAGCGGACGGGATTGGCGTTTCTTCATGCTTTCGCTGACCTGCGCCCGGTCGAGAACGTAATCCTTGGCACCCGTGGAACTGATCAGGATATCCACATCCTGCAGCCGCTGCATCGCCTGCTCCATCGTGCATGGGGTTCCTTCGAACTTGCTGGCAAGCTCTTCGGCGCGGGCGAGCGTTCTGTTGGCGACGATAACCTCTTCGGCACCGTTCGCGTACAAATGTTTGACCGTAAGCTCGCTCATTTTTCCCGCGCCGAGGATCATCACCTTTTTGTTGTCAAACATGCCAAAAATCCGTTTGCCCAGCTCTACGGCCGCATAGCTGACGGAAACGGCGCTTTCCCCGATGGAGGTTTCCGAATGCGCTCTTTTGCCCAGCGTAACCGCCTGCTTAAAGAGCATGTTAAACCAGGTTCCCGTCGCTTTTTCCTGCTGGCTGAGCAGAAACGCCGAGCGGATCTGGCCCAAAATTTGCGTTTCGCCGATGACCATCGAATCCAATCCGCAGGTTACGCGGAACAAGTGGGAGATGGCCCGTTCATCTTCATATATATATAAATGCCGGGTAAATTCCTCGCGCGGAATGTCAAACCACTGCTCCATAAAACTGCGGATAAAATGTCCGCACATGTGCAAGCGGTCCACCACGACATAAATTTCCGTACGATTGCACGTGGCAACGATAACACCTTCCATGACGCTCTTCGTCTGCATAAGCTGGCTGAGCGCTTCCGGCAGTTCGTTCTGCTCGAACGTGAAACGTTCCCTTACTTCTACAGGCGCTGTACGATAGTTCAATCCGACAACGACGATATGCATTAACATGTTCACCTGCCTAAGCTTTCGTTTCAAACAACGAGTCTTGCGGTCGCTTTTCCAAGCATCCGCTTTTGAAAAGTCCGCGCAAAATTCCTCAAATCCTGCACGGATCCAATTGCAGCTTTTGTCGAGTTGCTATATTTAGTATAGCACAGTTGTCCGGATCCCCTGCACGATTTTATGAATTGTTTATGAAAAAATACACGCATTGCCTAAAGCATTTTACTATCTTGCCAAAAACTGTTCCGGTTTATACGGCCGGCGCTCCTATTTCCCCTTGACCAGCTCGGCCAGCTGCTTGCCCGTTTTTTTCAATTCATCGTTTTTCGAGGAAATGACATGCCCGCTTTCGCTCAGCAGCTGCTGATAGGACTGGAGCGCGCCCGAAAACAACCCGCCGTACTCCCGAAGCAGCTCCTTCTCCTCTTCCCGAAGCGGCCGGTTTCCTCCGATCTGCCAGGACGTGATGGCATCCACCAGACCGCCAAGCGCCGGAAAGGCGTAAAGGTTGTTTCTGCCCAGCGCATTGGCCAGCCTGTCGTGGGTAAACGCGGCCGAATAAGCCGCCAGCTTCAGCGCGTTCAAACCGTTCGTATCGCCGCTGTCCGCGGCATCCAATAGCGAAGTGTTCAACACCTGCATCTGAAAAAGCGATACCTCGTACAGCATACGCCCGGCATCCGCATGTTCCGTTTGCGGCCGCAACATCCGGTACCCTTGGATAACCAGCAGCCCGACCAGCACCACCATCAAGCCCAAAAACAGCAAATCCCTGAAACCCCGTCTTTTCATTGGCGAGCCCCCTTTGATTCATAGACAGATTGAACTAAAGTTTGCACCGAACTTCCTGTTCAAAGGGCCCGATGCGGCCCTATAGCCTTCATTTCTTTAGTTCATTCTATATAGATAGATTGAATTAAAATAAGTCACATCTTTGACACGGATATTCCCTGTGGATCAAGGAATGACAAGTAAAAACTTTAGTTCATTCTATATAGATGAGCTTGTTCCATACTTTCTAAGTATATTGGGGACCCGCAAAACAAATAACCATGGAGGGCAGCCTCCATGGTTATGACTCATTATCAATTGTTAAGCGCCGCGGCCTATTATACCAGCTCGACTTGTTCGATTTCCGGCGTTTCCACCTTCAATTCGCCCAAACCGCGTACAAGCTTTTTCGCGTACGTTTTTTCGGGTTTCAATACGGATACCAGGTAATCGATTGCCAATTGTGGATCGACGGTTTCGCCGCAGGTGTAGCAATCGATCGCTGCAAATCCTCTCTCGGGATACGTGTGAATCGAGAGGTGACTTTCCGACAGCAAAACAAGCACTGTCGCCCCTTGAGGTTCAAATTGCTTGGATTGTACCGACATCACTGTTGCGCCGCATGTTTCGGCAGCCTCAACCAGTTGGGCTTGCAAAAACTCCGCATCGTTCAGCATATCGAAGTCGACTCCCCAAGTATCAACAGCAACGTGTCTTCCGAAAGTTGAGTATTCCATCTTCCGGTTCCCCCTTCCTAGGAATAAAATGTTTGAAAATTTCATCCGCTAGGACCTACGTCATTCACTTCCCGAGGGAATAATCTCTCGCAACATTCAATGTCCTGAGTGAATCCTGGTTCCTAATATATTCTTTTCAACGAGATTAAAAATAACATCTATCAAGGCGAATTGCAATACTTTTTTTAAAACTCCGGGCGTTTTATTTTCTGATGGCGTGTCCCGGCTTCAACAAGCAATTCAACGGCGTTTCAACGTTGTTTGCGGCCGTTTGTCCGCAAGGTTTTCCACTAATTTTCGAGACGTCTGCAGCTGTGTACTCCGCGCCCACGGCTTCAATACTTGCCCTTATTTCCGAACCATGAATCACGCAAAAAAGGAACCCCTTCTTGCGCGAAGGAGTTCCCCGTTTCATCTATGGATTAGGCCTCTAATGCGAACCATTTTGCGGCCCCTTGCCGCAGCTTCTCGTCGATTCGGGCGACTTCGTCGCTCGTTTCCGCCTTGTTGCGTTCATCGAGCCAATAATCGATGTCCTGGTAAAGCCGGGATATTTCCTGCTCGACGTCGTTCAGCTGATAAACCCGCTGAAGTTCGCCTGCGGTATGTTTGTATTGGTATACCAATTTGCGGCCGGAAGCGGTCGCTTCCTCAATCTTCCGGACGGAACCCTGTTCATAATAATACAACATCGTGAATCCTTGATAAATACGTTTCACGACGCCGTTTCCTTTGCAGTCGGTAAACAGCTTGCGCACCAGATTCGTCAAACGGGGATTCACCAAGCGGCATGACAACTCACAGAAGTATTGGCCATGGTTACTTTCGAGAGGAAAATGAACCTCCTCGCCGCTTTCGTCTTCAAGCACAATTTCTTGTCCTCCGCTGCCGAGCACTTTCACAATGACGTGAATGTGGCAGCATTCAGCCGAATGCATAAACTGGTTCAATTGAAGCTCCGACATTTGTAATGTGGCTTTCACATACTCCGTGGCTAACCGCTGAGCCATAAAAATCTCCTCAATTCTTTGTGATGACGATAGAAATCCGGTTCGAACATGATCGAAGCATTTCTATGGTCGGAAGAAAAATTTCCGCTTAAACGCGGGCTTGCGCCATGGATTCGGAACGCAGATCGCTTCCGGCTGATCCATGCTTTAGTATTATTATACAGCACATCACAAATCGATTGCTTGCAGCCGGAACCATGAATTTTCTTCATATTTCATAAAAAAACGGATTAAACCGGATTTTAGGGCACACTTTTGGCGGGATGCTCACTTTCCTGCCGGTTAAAGTCTGAATCCCTACGCGATACGCTTAAAATATCGGGCTAATGCGCCGGCTATTGTTCCGTTATTCGGGGTTTTGCTCCGTTTTTGACGGCAAAGGCTCTTCGCGTTCCAGGCCGGATACGGACGTAATGTGCGCCCAGAGTTCGTCCCTTCCGACGCCGGTTTCCGACGAAAACATGATAAAAGCGTCCGTTTTCCGCAGCAAGAGTGCGTCTTTCATCTGCTTGACATGCTTTTGCCACCGCGTTTTCGGGATTTTATCGGCTTTCGTGGCGACGATGCAGACCGGAATGTCATAATGCTTCAACCAGTCGTACATCAACTCGTCGTCCTTGGTCGGCGGATGGCGAAGATCCAGCACAAGCAGGACCAGCTTCAGCGTTTCCCGCTCAAGCAAATATTTTTCGATCATCTTGCCCCAAACCTGCCGCTGCGTTTTCGACACTTTGGCGTAGCCGTACCCCGGAAAATCGACGAAATACAGCTCCTCATTGATGCGGTAATAGTTCAAATGCTGGGTTTTGCCCGGCGTCGAACTCGTTCGGGCCAAATTTTTGCGGTTGATCATGCGGTTGATCAACGAAGATTTGCCTACATTGGAACGCCCTGCCAGAGCAATCTCCGGCAAGGCGTCCACTGGATATTGGTCAGGGCCGACGGCACTGATAACAAATTCTGCTTGGGTTACTTTCATCGTAAAGTTCCTCTCTAGTGCACTTCCGTCTGCTCCACGAGCGCATGCTTCAGGACTTGGTCCATATGGGATACCGGAATGAACTCCACTTCATCGCGGACGCTGTCGGGAACATCGCGCAGATCCCGTTCGTTGTCTTTCGGAAGCAGTATTTTTTTGTAGCCGGCGCGATGGGCGGCAAGCGATTTTTCCTTCAATCCCCCGATCGGGAGCACCCGTCCGCGCAGCGTAATTTCTCCGGTCATCGCCACATGCTTGGAGACGTGTTTTTTGGTAAGAGCCGAAATAAGGGCGGTCGCGATCGTTATGCCGGCCGACGGGCCGTCTTTCGGAATGGCGCCTTCAGGGATGTGAATGTGGATATCGTTTTTCTCGTGAAACTCCGGATCGATCCCGAGTTCCGCCGCTCTGCTGCGGGTATAGCTGAAGGCAGCCTGCGCGGACTCTTTCATCACATCGCCGAGTTGGCCGGTGAGCGTCAGCTTGCCGGAGCCCGGCACGACCGTTACTTCGATTATTAACGTTTCGCCGCCCACCTCGGTCCAGGCCAGGCCCGTTACGGTACCTATCTGGTCTTCCAGATCGGCCACGCCGTGACGGAACTTCGGCGCGCCCAAATAATCCTTGACGTCGTCCGGTCCGATCGCAATCGTCTCCGATTCGCCCGATACGATTTTTTTGGCCGCTTTCCGGCAAAGGGCGGCTACCTGCTGCTCCAAATTCCGGACGCCCGATTCGCGGGTATATTCCCTGACGACTTTAAGCAGCGCGTCTTCGCCGATTTGCAGCTGCTCATCCTGCAGCCCATGCTCCCGTTTCTGCTTCGGCAGCAGATAACGCTTGGCGATTTGCAATTTCTCCAGTTCCGTGTAGCCCGGAATGTTCAACACTTCCATGCGATCAAGAAGCGGCCGCGGAATATTGTGAATCACGTTGGCGGTCGTAATGAACATGACCTGCGACAGATCGAACGGAATTTCGATAAAATGGTCGCTGAACGTGTTGTTCTGTTCCGGGTCGAGCACCTCCAGCAGTGCTGCCGAAGGATCTCCGCGGAAATCGGAAGCCATTTTGTCGATTTCATCCAGCAGAAAAACCGGGTTTAACGCTCCCGCCGTTTTCATTCCTTGAATGATCCGGCCCGGCATGGCGCCGACATAGGTGCGGCGATGGCCGCGGATTTCGGCTTCGTCGCGGACGCCGCCCAGCGAAATGCGGACGAACTTCCGGTTTAAGGATCTTGCGATGGAACGGGCAAGCGACGTTTTGCCGACGCCCGGAGGACCTACCAGGCAAAGGATCGGCCCCTTCATCTTTTTGACCAGCTGCTGCACGGCCAAATATTCCAGCACCCGCTCTTTCGGCTTATCCAGGCTGTAATGGTCTTCGTTCAACACCTGCTCCGCTTTATGAATATCGAGATCATCCTCGGTTTTGGTGCTCCAAGGCAAAGCAAGCAGCCAATCGACGTAGTTGCGGATGACGCCGCCTTCCGCGGAGCTTGCGGGCATTTTCTCCAGCCGGTCGATTTCCTTCTCGACCTTCTCTTTCACCCGTTCAGGAAGCTCCTGTTTCGCCATCTGCTCGCGCAGTTCCTCGACTTCTCCGGCGCGCCCTTCCTTCTCGCCCAGCTCTTTCTGGATCGCCTTCATCTGTTCGCGCAAATAATATTCCTTTTGGGTTTTTTCCATTTGCTTTTTGACCCGTTGGTTGATCTTGCGCTCGAGCTCCAGCACTTCCCGCTCGTTGTTCAGAATATCCAGCAGCTTCTCGAGCCGTTTGCCGACGTCGATCGTCTCCAGAATTTCCTGTTTGTCCTTGATCTTCAGCGACAGATGGCTGGTGATCACGTCCGCGAGGCGCCCCGGCTCCTCGATGTCGGATACGGCGGCGAGCGTTTCCGGCGTCACCTTTTTCGATAAATTGATATAGTGCTCGAATTGGCTCAGAACGGTGCGCATCAAAGCATCCACTTCCGGATTGCCGCTGTCTTCTTCATGCAGTTCCCGCGCAAGGACCTCGTAATATTCCTCGTTGTCGGTATACTGTATAATTTCGGCGCGCTCCATGCCTTCCACAAGGACACGGATCGTGCCGTTCGGGAGCTTGAGCATTTGTCTCACATTGGCAACCGTGCCGATGCGAAAAATATCGTCATGCGTAGGTTCCTCTATGTTCACCTCGGACTGAGAACAAAGGAGAATTAAATTATCATCCACCATCGCTTTTTCCAGCGCTTTGACCGATTTTTCCCGGCCTACATCGAGATGCAGTACCATGCTCGGGTAGACCAGAAGGCCTCGCAAAGGCAATAACGGAAAACGGCGGCCTTTCGCTTTACTAAGCCCCATCTGCTTTTGCACCTCCAGCCGTTCTCAGGTTATACACATCCGGTTTTATTTTAGCAAATGTTCACAAAAAAAACCAATCATTCGGCTGCTTCAACATGTGCCCGCATCGGTAATTTGCCCCTGACGGCCCGGCTTCGCCTGCAAAAACGAAGCGGCGGGAGCCTGCGGGAAAATTTCCGGCGCCGCGCTTTTGTCCATCGCCTCGCTTGGTTGTTCCTGCGCCTCGGCTCGTGCATCGGCTTCAGCCGCCTCCGGCTTCAACTCGCTTCCGAAAACATGAAGGAACACTTCCTGTACGTTATCGACCGGAATGACCCGCAGTCCTTCCAGGTTTTCAAACAGCGTCTGCCAGTTTTCCTTCGGGATGATGACCGTCGTCGCTCCGGCTTGAAATGCCGCTTCGACTTTGGCAATGACGCCGCCGATCGGTTTGACGCGGCCATGGATGCTGATCTCCCCGGTCATGGCGACCCGGTTGTCCACCGGAATGCCCTTGACGGCCGACATGATGGCCGTGGCCATGGCGATCCCCGCGGATGGTCCGTCGATCGGCGTGCCGCCCGGGAAGTTGATGTGCAAGTCATAGTTTCCCGGTTTCAGACCCAGGGAACGGAGCACGGTCAGGACGTTTTCGACCGAACCTTTGGCCATGCTTTTCCGCCGCAGCGTCCGGGAGTTCCCGCCGATTTCTTCTTCCTCGACGACGCCGGTAATATTGTATTTTCCTTCGCCCGGTGCGACCGGAACGGCGGTCACTTCGATTTCGAGCAGCGCCCCCATGTTCGGACCGTAAACGGCCAGGCCGTTGACGAGGCCCACCTGCGGCCGGTCGGGCACCTTGCGTTCCGGACGCGGTTGAAGCTGGCTGCTGCTTGCCACCCACTCCACGTCGGAGGCGGCAAGCGAATCCCTTTTTTCGGTCAAGGCAAGGCCGGCGGCCAGCTGAATGATGTTGACGGCTTCACGTCCGTTCGTCGCGTACTGTTTCACGACTTCAACCGCTTCCGGGCATGGCTTAAGCCCGATTTTCTGGATCGCGTCCTCCGCGATCCGTCCGATTTCGTCCGGAAGCAGCGGACGGAAATAAATTTCCATGCAGCGCGACCGCAGCGCCGGCGGCAGCTCCTGCGGGGAGCGTGTCGTGGCGCCGACAAGTCGGAAATCGGCGGGAAGCCCGTTTTGGAAAATGTCATGGACATACGCGGGCGTATTGCTGTCCTCCGAATTGTAGTATGCGCTCTCGAGCAAAACTTTACGGTCTTCCAGCACTTTTAACAACTTGTTCATTTGGATCGGGTGCAGTTCCCCGATTTCGTCGACAAACAAAATGCCCCCATGCGCTTTCGTCACGGCGCCCGGTTTGGGCTGCGGAATCCCCGCAACGCCCATGGAGCCGGCCCCCTGGTAAATCGGATCATGCACCGAACCGATCAGCGGATCGGCAATGCCCCGCTCGTCAAAACGGGCGGTCGTCGCATCGATTTCCGTGAACTTGGCGTCAGCCTTAAAAGGGGAAGCGGGATTGCGCTTCGCTTCTTCCATCACGACGCGCGCGGCCGCGGTTTTGCCGACGCCGGGCGGTCCGTATATGATGACATGCTGGGGATTGCCGCTGCACAGCGCTGCCTTTAGCGCGCGCAGCCCGTCCTTTTGCCCGACGATATCCCCAAGCGATTGCGGTCTC
Organism: Paenibacillus sp. USDA918EY; assembly: GCF_009870825.1. Classification (GTDB taxonomy): domain Bacteria; phylum Bacillota; class Bacilli; order Paenibacillales; family Paenibacillaceae; genus Paenibacillus_AQ; species Paenibacillus_AQ albilobatus. The sequence continues at coordinate 51,433 of NZ_WTWY01000021.1, forward strand.
GTTTTCTCGGCGAGCGGTTTCGTAAGCGATATGGAACGCAGCTTCCGCAGTTTGTCCATTTCCTTGCGGGATTCCCGGTCCACGGCGGTGCGGTTAGTTTTTTGTCCTCGCAGCAAATTCCAAAAATAGATGCCGATGATGACGGCAAAGAAAAATTGAACCAACATCATGATCATGCTCAAATTCATATCCTAAACCCTCCCGTTTCTCTGTCAAGCGGCCAATCCCCCCATTCTTCGATTCCATGATCCCAGGGTTGGCCTGATACATGGTAGTATAGCCGTTTCACACTTACGTAAACGCAACAAAGCGGGAAATATGGGCATATTTTTAAAATCGAGCAAAATCTCTCCTATAAAAAGACGTTTCATCGGCGCAGGCCCGGATCAGTTCGGCATAAAAAAAGCTGCACGCCTTTTGAAAGGCCGTGCAGCTGAACATCACAAGTCTAATTAATGCTTGCGTCCCGGAATTTTTCCGGTCTCTTCATATACTTTTACGATCTCGTCGATCTCTTTTTTGAGCTCGTCGACCATTTCGGCTTCCGGCACTTTGCGGATCATTTCCCCGTAGCGGAAAAGAAGTCCTTCGCCGCGGCCGCCGGCGATGCCGATATCGGCTTCGCGCGCTTCGCCCGGGCCGTTCACCGCGCAGCCGAGCACCGATACTTTAATCGGCACTTTCAGCTTCGAGATGTAAGCTTCGACCTCGTTGGCGATCGAAAACAGATCGATGTCGAGTCTGCCGCAGGTCGGGCAGGAAACGAGCGTGGCCGCGTTGGAAATCAGGCCGAACGCTTTAAGAAGCTCGCGGGCTACTTTTATTTCCTCGACCGGGTCTGCGCTAAGCGAAATGCGGATCGTGCTGCCGATTCCCATCGCCAGGAGCGCGCCGAGGCCGGCCGAGCTTTTGATCGTACCGGAGAACAACGTCCCGGACTCGGTGATGCCCAGATGCAGCGGATACGGAATGACTTCCGCCGCCTTGCGGTAAGCTTCGATCGCCATCGGCACGTCGGATGCCTTAAGCGATACGATTATGTCGTGGAAATCGAGGTCTTCCAAAATTCCAATATGGTACAGGGCGCTTTCCACCATCGCTTCCGGCGTCGGGTAGCCGTATTTCTCCAGCAGATGGCTTTCGAGCGAACCTGCGTTAACGCCGATGCGGATCGGAATGCCGCGCTCCTTGCACGCTTTGACGACCGCTTCGACTTTTTCGCGGCTGCCGATGTTGCCCGGATTAATCCGGACTTTGTCAATGCCGTTTTCGATCGCTTTAAGCGCGAGCTGGTAGTTAAAATGAATATCCGCAACAAGCGGGATATGAATCCGTTTTTTGATTTCCTTGATCGCTTCGGCAGCTTCGTTGTTGTTCACCGTGACGCGCACGAGCTGGCAGCCGGCTTCTTCCAAGCGGAGAATTTCGGCAACCGTCGCTTCGACGTTTGCGGTTTTGGTGGTGCACATGCTTTGAATGACGACTTCATTGCTGCCGCCGATCGTCAAATTACCGACTTTTACGGGTCTAGTGTCTTGTCTCAAAAACATGGTTTGTTCTCTCCCATAACGCCAAGACTCCACCCCTGCCCCTGCAATCGGCTTGCGGCCTTGAGGGGAGGAAGTGGAGAACCGGCATGAATTTCGGAAAGCGGATGCGTTGCCGCCCTTAGAACTTAGGCGCTTTCCTCTTGTTTATTCTCTTTCTTGCTGAGCAGTTCAGGCACGATTTTTTCCTTCACGACCTGCTCCGTAATGACGCAGTCTTTGATATCGTCGCGGGAAGGAACTTCGTACATGACATCCAGCATAATGCCTTCGATGATCGCTCTAAGGCCGCGGGCGCCGGTATTGCGCTTGATCGCTTCCCTTGCGATGGCTTCGAGGGCTTCCGGCTCGAAGGTGAGCTTTACGTTATCCATTTCAAGCAGCTTTTGGTACTGCTTTGTCAGCGCGTTTTTCGGTTCGGACAAAATGCGCACGAGCGTCTTCTCGTCCAGCGGCTCCAGCGTGGAGATAACGGGAAGGCGTCCGACGAATTCCGGAATCAATCCGAATTTCAGCAGGTCTTCCGGAAGCACCAGACCGAGGTATTCGCCCGGTTTCAGGTCCTTCTGGTTTTCGCCCATCGCGTTGAAGCCGATGACTTTTTTGCCGATCCGGCGTTTGATCATCTGTTCGAGACCGTCAAAGGCACCGCCGCAGATGAACAGGATGTTCGTCGTATCGATTTGGATAAATTCCTGATGCGGATGCTTGCGTCCCCCTTGCGGCGGAACGGAAGCGACCGTGCCTTCAAGAATTTTAAGCAGGGCCTGCTGCACGCCCTCTCCGGAAACGTCGCGAGTAATCGACGGATTTTCGGATTTGCGGGCGACTTTATCGATTTCATCAATATAAATGATGCCGCGTTCGGCTTTTTCCACGTCATAGTCCGCAGCTTGGATCAGCTTCAGCAAAATGTTCTCCACGTCTTCGCCGACATAACCGGCTTCCGTGAGGGACGTTGCGTCCGCGATTGCAAACGGCACGTTCAAAATTTTGGCCATCGTTTGGGCAAGCAACGTTTTACCGGAACCGGTAGGGCCGAGCAGGAGAATGTTGCTCTTCTGCAGTTCGACGTCTTCGATCTTGCTGCCCGTATTGATCCGTTTGTAATGGTTGTAAACGGCAACGGACAGCGATTTCTTCGCTTGTTCCTGGCCAATGACGTATTGGTCGAGAATGTCGCAAATTTCCTTTGGTTTCGGAATGTCTTTCAGATCCAGCTCTTCGTCATGACCGAGCTCTTCTTCCACGATTTCCGTGCAGAGCTCGATGCATTCGTCGCATATATAAACTCCGGGACCCGCGACAAGCTTGCGCACTTGTTCCTGGGATTTCCCGCAAAAAGAGCATTTCAGCTGCCCTTTTTCATCGTTAAATTTAAACATGTAAACACCCCTTTAAGATATAATCGGTGAAGTGAGAACCTGGTCGATAATGCCGTACGCCTTCGCTTCCTCCGCGCTCATGAAAAAGTCACGATCCGTGTCGCGTTCAATTTTTTCAAGGGGCTGACCTGTGCGTTCCACGTATATTTGATTGAGCTTTTGTCTCGTTTTAATGATCCAGCTCGCGTGAATCTGGATGTCGGCTGCCTGCCCTTGAACCCCGCCCAGCGGCTGGTGAATCATCACTTCGCTGTTGGCTAGCGCATAACGTTTGCCCGGCGCACCCGCTGTCAGCAGGAGAGAGCCCATGCTCGCCGCCATGCCTACGCAGATGGTGGATACATCGGGTTTAATGTATTGCATCGTATCGTATATACCCATCCCTGCAGTAACCGAACCACCGGGAGAATTGATATACAAATGGATATCCTTCTCAGGATCTTCGGCAGCAAGGAACAATAGCTGTGCTATGACGAGATTGGCTACATCATCGTCGATCGCATTGCTGAGGAAGATGATGCGATCCTTCAGCAATCTGGAGTAAATATCGTAAGATCTCTCGCCCCGACTGGTTTGCTCTACAACCATAGGTATCAGACTCATGTGTCCAACCTCTTTTCCGTTTAAAGATGTAATGCGTGCATCCATCAGGCTTACAGCATTATTCTATCATGTTCAAAGCTTGATGTCATTTTTCACTTTCCATCCCGCAGTACAGTGTATGAACCCGTTCAGAAAAAATGGCCTGTCGCACGGCTTGACGCTTTTATGTATCGGGATTTTGCGGGGTTATGGGCCACGCGCAAATCCTTAAATGGACGGAAGAGTGAATAAAATCCATTTTATACATGGTTTATGAATAAAATGGATAATCCTAGTTAAAAATAAGGCACGCAATGAAATATACGTGCCTTATCTCTATAGATTTCATATGAAAGACATAACTGCCGTCATGCCCCCAGATGAGTTAGCCTCTTCCGGAACTTATTCTGCTTTATCTTCAGCAGGCGCTTCGCTTGCTTCCACTTCCTTGCTGTTTTCAACGAGAAGGTCTACCGTTTTGCGAAGCGAAATTTCGTCACGCAGGCTTGCGAGCGATCCGTTTGCCGCCAAAATGTTGCGGATTTCGTCGGCAGTACGTTTGTAAGCTTCAGCCATCGTTTCGAGCTCTTTATTGATGTCTTCTTCGGTCACTTCGATGTTTTCTTCTTTCGCGATTTGCTCGAGAACGAGGTTGTTGCGAACGCGTTTTTCGGCGTCGTCCTTCATTTGCTCTTGCAGATCGGCCGTCGTTTGACCGGAGAAGCTCAGGAACATTTCAAGGTTCATGCCTTGGCTGCGGAGACGGTTGTCAAAATCGCGCATCATGTTTTGAATTTCGCTGTCGATCATCGCTTGCGGAATGTCCACTTCGGCGTTTTCGGAAACTTTGTCTACGACAGCAGCTTCTTTTTTGCCTTTGGCTTCTTGTTCCTTGCGAGCCAGAAGTTCTTTTTTCAGATCTTCTTTGTATTCGTTCAGCGTTTCGAATTCACTTACGTCTTTGGCAAATTCGTCGTCCAGCTCAGGCAGCTGTTTGCGTTTGATTTCGTGAACTTTAACTTTGAACACCGCTTGTTTGCCCGCCAGCTCTTCCGCATGGTACGTGTCAGGGAACGTTACTTCAACGTCCTTGAAGTCGCCTGTTGCCATGCCGACAACCTGCTCTTCGAATCCAGGGATGAACGTGCCGCTGCCAAGCTCGAGGGAATAACGCTCTGCTTTGCCGCCTTCGAATGGTTTGTCGTCTACATAACCGTCAAAGTCGATGATAGCGATGTCGCCGTCTTGAGCCGCGCCTTCGTCGATCACGACGAGTTCGGCATGACGCTCTTGAAGACGTTTCAGTTCTTCGTTCACTTCTTCGTCGGTTACTTCGACTTTTTCCACAGGAACTTCTACGCCTTTGTAAGCGCCGAGGGTAACTTCAGGTTTAACCGTTACTTTGGCTTTGAACTTGAAAGCTTGTCCTTTGGCGAATTGATCGATTTCGACGTCAGGGCGGTCTACAGGGAAGATGTCCGTTTCGTTAACGGCTTCCGTATAAACCTCAGGAAGAAGAATGTCGATCGCGTCTTGATACAGTGCTTCCACACCGTAACGGGCTTCGAAAATCGGACGAGGCACTTTGCCTTTGCGGAATCCAGGCACGCTTGCTTTTTTGACTACTTTATTAAAGGCTTTGTCAAGAGCCTCGGATACGCGTTCCGCTTCAACTTCAACTTCAAGAACGCCAAGGTTCTTCTCTATTTTTTCCCAGGTTGCTTTCATTTTATGCTTTCCCCTCCAAAAATATTTCACATGGTCATTGGCTTAACACGCACAGAATAACCACTATAGTATAAACAAGATTGTCCCCTTTTTCAAGGGTATCCCTAAAGCTAGTCTTCAGGCAGGGCTTCCTGTTTTTTCTAGGCGTTCGTTCCTGCGGCCACGAACTGTTTCATGGTGCGGTACGCTTGCTCGAAGCGAAAGCGCATCGTGTCGGTCACGCCGTACATATGCCTGATTTCCTCGTCGCTGCGGCTCCCCGTCAGCGTTTCGGCGACGATCTGGTGCAGCGAGGCCGCCCAGATGTCGATCGTCTCGTCATCCTGCTCGTTAACGATGGAATCATAATCGTCCGTTCCGTAAATGGCCATAATAAACTGCGTCCACAGCTCCTGCGCAAAATAGTAGAGCGTAGGCTCCTGAACTTCCGTTTGTTGGGCTACCCGTTCCGTAATCAGGGCGATCTGAGGCGGAAATTCTTCCGGGCCGAGCGGCACGGATTCAACGTCGATTTGGGCCCGTTCCTGCCCGCGGATCAGCTCGATGCTTCCCAGCATTCCGCGTTTGCGCAAGGTTTGCAGGACGCGGAATTGAAGCAGCGGATGCAGCGGCCGGCTTTGCAGCCACTCGACGAGCGCGTTGTCGATATCCGCCCCTTCCAGGTACGATAGCTGCTCGAGCGCAAGCAGATTTTGCTCGCCGAACGGCTCCTGCTGGGCGGTGCGGAGCAGCTTCTCGGCATAAAACCGGTCTTCCGCCAGCTTTGCCCGGACGTTCTGCCGTTTCATGTCCTCTTCACTCGGCTCTTCTTCGGCCTCCCCGTCGTCTTCGCGGTCCTTCGTCCCGCGCGCCGATTGGGGAAAGGCGGCCTCAAGCCACTCCAGCAGCGCCCGCCATTCGTCGTAATGCCGCTGATCCTGCCCCTGGCATTGGAGCAAAAAACGCAAAAGATCCATGGCTTCCCCGTACCGTTCGTTTTCCAGCATGACCGTCAGCTGAATCTGATAGAAGTCGAGCGTCTTTGGAAAGAGGATGATGTTGTCTTTTCCGGGGAATGCGGATTCATTGATAGGGGTTTCCTCCTTTCTGTCCGATTTGCTTCAATTAATTGTTGATTATAGCATAACCCTGCCGCACATGAAAAAAACGGGCCGTTCGAATCGCGCCTGTCGGATCGTTTAAGGAGCGGCATGGCAGGGAATTTTTTTTGTCCGGCCTATGATCAAAGGAAAGGAAAGTGTGGTTCTATTAGGGTTTCGTGAACATAATAATAAAATGAACGGAGATTCTTCGTTTTGCGGGGGAAGGTTTGGAGGATGCAAACCCGAACAATTTTTCTTGCTAAATTATATCAATTTATTATTGCAAAATTTCGCTCCATATGTTACGATATTTCTTGCTTGAAATTTTTCTTGTCCCAGTAGCTCAGCAGGATAGAGCAACGGCCTTCTAAGCCGTCGGTCGGGGGTTCGAATCCCTCCTGGGACGTACAAATGCCGCTCATTGGAGCGGTTTTTTTCATTCCTCGGAGGGATGAGAACCCAATAGGGTTCGTCGGAGGGATGAGAACCCAATAGGGTTCGTCGGAGCATTAACTTCGTTAGCATCCGCTTCGCAGTCAGCCCGCAAGGGCCGCATCCCGATCTGGGACGTGTTGCCGCTCTTTGGAGCGGCTTTTTTTATTTAAAGGACATGCTGTCTATTATTTTTTCTCCCACTAGATTGTTGTCCATAATTCTCGCCGCCCTCGGGAATATAATGCACCATATGACACTGCATAAAAGGAGGAGGACCGCTTGAAGATTCGTAAAGCGATCATTCCGGCAGCAGGTTTCGGAACGCGGCTTCTTCCGGCTACCAAAGCAATCCCCAAGGAAATGCTTCCGATCATCGATAAACCCACCATACAATTTATCATCGAAGAAGCCGTCGCCTCCGGAGTTGAAGAGATTTTGGTCGTCACCGGAAAAGGCAAGAAGGTCATCGAGGATCATTTCGATTTTGCCCATGAGCTTGAACATTACTTGCAGCAAAAAGGGAAGCTTGAAGAGCTCCGTAAAGTAAGGGAATTCTTGGGCAAAGCAGACATCCATTATATTCGCCAATCAGAGCGCAAAGGCCTGGGGCATGCCATAAGCGTCGGAAGGAAGTTCATCGGGGAAGAGCCCTTTGCCGTGCTTCTCGGAGATACCTTCTTCGAGGCGGAACCTCCGGCGCTAAAGCAGCTGATCAAAGGATTTGAAAGGCTTCAAACCTCGATTCTGGGGGTTCAGACGGTGGCGGCAGACAAGGTATCCAGCTACGGAATCGTCGACGTTAAACCGTTGATCGAGTCTTTCGCTTTTGCGGACCGGTTGGTCGAAAAACCTCCGGCCGGTACGTTGTCGTCACAGCTGGCCATTGTCGGCCGTTATATTTTGACTCCGTCGATCTTTGATATTCTGGAGAATCAGGCACCTGGGGTCGGAGGCGAAATCCAGCTCACGGACGCTTTGAATCAGCTGTTGGCCAAAGAAGCGGTTTACACCTGCGAAATCGACGGCCGATGGCATGATGTAGGCGATCCGCTTGGTTATCTTAAGGCCATTTTAGCCATAACGGGACAACGCGAAAATCTAAAGGATAACCTTCAGGACGAAATTACCCAGCTTTTGAAGGAAAACAAGCCGGAATAAGCACCGAAGAAAAGCGCAATTCAAAACGATGTTGGGAGAGGTGATGGACCGAATGATCGAATTGGCTTTGGCTTTTAATGATCAGGACGGAAGTTATTCCGAACATGCCGCCGCGGTTCTGGCGTCGGTTTTCCGCAATACGGTTACCATGATCAATGTTCATATCCTTCACGACGAAACCTTAACGGAAGAAAACCAAAACAGGCTTGCAGGTTTAGCTTCCAGCTTTAATCACCAAATCAATTTTTATCCGGTAGCCCTGCCTGTCGAAATGGCTGAAGTGTTATCCGGGAGCAGCTCGCTGGAGCGCTGGACTTCGGGAAGCCTGTACCGCCTTCTGCTGCCTACACTGGTTTCCGTCGACAAAGTCATTTACCTGGACTGCGACATCTTAGTGAATATGGATATCTCTGAATTGTGGGACATCGATTTGAACGGCTGCTATTTGGCTGCGGTTCGCGACCAGGGGATCATGGGCATACCGGATGTTGTTGCGTCGTATGGGCTGAACCCGGAAACCTACTTTAATTCCGGGGTCATCGTATTTGAGCTAAACAATATTCGCCAAAACTTGAACTGGTATGTTGAAGTGGTGAACTTTCTGCGCAATTTTCCGGGTACGACCATGCCGGACCAGGACACATTAAACTATGTGTTCGGAGGGAACTATCTTCAGTTGGACGAACGCTTTAACTCTTTCAGCGCCCATCATCCCGACCAGGATTTTTATAATAAAATCGTTCATTTTGCCGGTGACGTGAAATGGTGGGACCCTATTTCTCCGAGTTTTGCCCTGTATGAGGAAAACCTCAATATGACCCCTTGGAGAACGCGTGCCGTCATGCCTGCCGTCATGCCCGCTGTCGTGCCGACCGTCATGCCCGCCGTAACGCCGGCGAAGCCTAGAACATTCAGAAGAAAGACCCGCAGCCGACGCTACCTGCTTATTCCGCGAAGAAGCCGGAAGCCAAGCTATAAAAAACGCATACGCGTGACAAAAAACAAGCAAACGGAGACAAAAAACAGGCAAACAGAGACAAGGAACAAGAAAACGGAAACAAAAATCAAGCAGGCAGAGACAAAAGTCAAGCAGACAGAGACAAAAGTCAAGCAGACAGAGACAAAAGTCAGGCAGACAGAGACAAAAAACAAGCAGGCGGAATCAAAACGGCGCAAAAAAACGGTGCGGATTCCCATGAATTCGGCTGCCGTATTCGTACGGCAAGAGTCGAAGAAAACGGCCATCCCCCGACCGAATAAAAAAGCGATTCAACCCAAAAAACAGTCCCCCCGCATCGTTCATGGGTCGAGAGTGCCCATGCCCCCGCTGTTGAACTTGAAATAGCGACCGCCAAGCAAAAAAATCAATGACAATAAATCATGACAAAATACGAAGCGGCCTTTATAATGCGCAAATCGCATTTATATCAAGACAAAGGAGCCGTTTCCCGGTCGATGGACCGAGAAGCGGCTCCTTCTTTTGCGGAACAGCCAAGAAAGTTCCTGGCTCATTCTTCCTCCGACGCCTGCTTAGCGTGGTTGAACAGCTGCTCATAGTAACCGTGCATGGCGATCAGTTCATCATGCGTGCCTTCCTCGACCGCACGGCCGTCCTTCATGACCAAAATGCGGTCGGCATGCATCACCGTTGACAAGCGGTGGGCGATGATCAGCGTCGTCCTTCCTTCGGATACGGTTTGCAGGGCGTTTTGCACCAGTTGCTCCGTCTGCGAGTCCAAGTGGGCCGTCGCTTCATCCAAAATGAGAATCCTTGGCTCGAACACCATGATGCGCGCAAAAGAAATCAGCTGCCGCTCGCCCGCGGACAACCCGCTGCCCCGTTCGGACAGCTGCGAATCATAGCCTTGCGGCATCCGCATGATCATGTCATGCACGCCGACCTGCCGGCAGGCCTCCATAACTTGCTCCCGCGGGATGTCGTCCTGGAAAAGCCTGACGTTATCCAGCACGCTGCCCGAAAACAGGAACGGCTCCTGCTGAATCAGGCCGACCAGCCGGTGAAGCTGCTGCTGCGGGATGTCGCGGATGTCGACATCGTCGATCCGGATGCTGCCCCGGTTGACGTCATAAAAACGGTTCAGCAGGCTGATCAGCGTACTTTTCCCGGCCCCGGTCGTGCCGACGATCCCTACCATCTCCCCCGCGGACAGATGCAGGTCGAGATCGGGAATGACCGGACTCGAAGGCGCATAACCGAACGTGACATGGTCAAAATCGACTTTTCCCCGCGTTTTTTCCACGCGCAGTTCGGCTTTGCGCTCAGGCAGCGGATCCTGGACCTCCGGCTCGGTGCTGAATATTTTCCAAATCCGGTCCATGGACACCATCGTCGATTGAAACGTGTTCCACTGCATCGTAATTTGGTTGATCGGCTGGAAAAATTGCCGGATATAGCTCGTAAAAGCGTACAAAACCCCGACCTCGACCGACTTATGGAATACGGCCATCCCCCCGAGCCACACGACCAGCACCAAGGCAAGGTTGCCCAAAATATCGAAGGTCCGGTTGAACAGGACGTTGGCACGCACCTCCCGCATGTTGCCTTCCCAATAGCTTTGGTTGTGCTCGTTGAACCGCCGCGTCTGTTCTTCCTCCTGGCGGAAGGCTTGGATCAGCCCCATGCCGGACAAATTTTCGGCGATGAAGCCGATCAGCCGCGAAAGGCGGCTGCGCGTCACCTGGTAAGCCTGGCGGAGATAACGCCGGAACATAAAGGCGACCAAGCCGATCACCGGCAAAATCGTCAGCGAATACCATGCCAGCGTCGCATCAAGACGGAACATGAAATATATGATGAGGACAAGCGTCATCCCGTCCCGGATAAGGCTGAGCAGCACCTGCGTAAAAAACTGGCTGATCGTCTCGGTATCGCTCGATACGTTTGTGACCAGGCTGCCGCGATGGATTTTATCAAAATACGACATGGACATTTTGGAAATATGACGGAACAAATCCTTCCGGATTTTCGCCACGATGCTTTGTCCCGCGAATTGGAGCAAATTGTTTTGCAGATAGGTGAACAAAAAGCTGATCAGCGAGATTGTTAAATAAATCCCGGCCATCATTGCGATAAAGCCGAATTCCGCTTTCCCTTTGGCCAAATGGTCGTCGATGACGATTTTGACCAGGTAAGGCTGCAGCAGATCCGCCGAAATGCCGAGCAGGGCGCAGACGAAAATGGCGGCGAACGTCAGCTTATGCGGTTTGGCATAGTTCACGACATGTTTAAACGCCGCAAACGATTTGCTTTTCTGTTCATTGGAAACGGCGTTTCCGGCCGTCGCGGTTGCCGAAGAACTAGGCATGCTGCAATCCCTCCTGCTGAATGCGATGCAAGGAAGCGTACAGTCCGTCACGGCACGCGAGCAGCTGCTCGTGGCTGCCCCGCTGCACGATGCGCCCTTCCTCCAACACGATAATTTCGTCGGCGTGCCGGACACTGCTGATGCGGTGAGCGATGATAAGGGTCGTTTTGCCCCGCCGCTCCCGGATCAGATTGTTTAATATCCCCGACTCGGTGAGCGTATCGACCGCGCTCATGCTGTCGTCGAGAATCAGCAGCTCCGGTTTTTTCATCAAGCCCCGCGCCAGGCTGGCCCGCTGTCTTTGCCCGCCCGAGAGAGTTAAACCGCGTTCGCCCAGCTTCGTCTGAAAACCTTCCTTGAATGTATTCACGCTGTCCAGCAGTAAAGCCTGATCCGCTGCGCTGCGAATTTGCTGCATATTCGCCGACCGGTCGCTGAACGCGATGTTGTCCGCTATATCCGTGCTGAACAAAAATCCGTCCTGCGGCACATAACCGATTTTACGCCGCAGCGTGTCCAACGATACGTCCCTGATATCCTCCCCGCCCACGCGGATGCTGCCGGCGGGAGGTTCATAGATCCGCAGCAGCAGCTTCGCCAACGTCGATTTCCCGCTGCCCGTCCGCCCGATGAGTCCAATCGTCCGGCCTTTGCGGATCGTAAAGCTGACATCCTCGAGCGCTTTTTCCGAAGCTCCCGGATACGCAAAATCCAAATGGTTAATTTCAATATCCCCAATCGAGCTGAGCTCGACCGCCGAATCATGGTCGCGAACGCTCGGCACTTCCGCCAGCAGGCGGTTTACCCGCTCCAGCGACGCCCCCGAACGCTGCATCATGTTGATGACGTTGCCGATTTGCTGCAGCGGCCCCATCAGCATCCGCAAATAAAACGTCAGCGCCACGAAGCTGCCCAGAGACAAATGATGCCCAATCGTCATATAACCGCCGACGAGCAGCGACACGACAAGCGACAACGCGCCGAGAAACGGCAGGATCGCCTGAAACAAGGAGGACATGCGCACGAGGCGGAGCTGCGCCTCCCGGACGCCGTCCACCGTGCGGTCAAACCTCCGCTGAGCCGTTTCCTCGATGGCGAACGTCTTCGTGACCCGAATCCCGCCGATTTGCTCGTCCGCGGATTCCGTCATCGTCGCCAGGTTTTCCTGGACTTTCATCGATCGTTCCCGGATCCGCGGCCCGAAGTAGATGACAAGAAACGGAATCAGCACCAACGGGCATACGCTGACCAGAATCAGTACGACCGGAATGCCGGTGATCAGCATCATCGCCACGCAGGAAACGACCATAAACACCGCGTTGGTCGTCTGCGTCACGCCGAAGGATATCGCCTCGCGCACCGAAGTCACGTCGTTCATCACGTAACTCAGCAGCTTCCCGGTGCCCTGCCTCGAGAAAAAATCCTCGCTTAACTTTGAAAACTGGGCAAATATGCGGCCGCGGGTAATAAACTCGAACCGCCTTCCGAGCCTCATGATCGTATACTGCCCAAGCCCGAACATGATCCCGTAAGATACCGCAATGGCCAGCAAAATCAGGCTGTACTGAATGATTCCGTCCCGTCCCAGCGTGCCGTCCTTGAGCCCATCCGTTACCTTTCCCAGCATCTGCGGGAGCAAGGACTGGTCTACGTTCGATAAGATGATGAGCAGCACGGCGGTCAAGTAGAGCAGCTTGTTTTCCTTTAGATACTTGGTGAGAAGTTCAAAGTTTCTCAAAATGTCGTCCCTCCTCATGCTTGAAGCGGCATCGTTCTTAACGTTCATTCTTCAACTAAAATATAGCACAATTAAAAAATGCCATGGGCGGCGCAACGCGAACGCCATGGCCGCAAAGCGTTGATATCACTGAACTTTTTTGCCGCAAAAAAAATTTACGGATGATGAAAACGCTCTATCCGGCAATGTCTTATAGACTTTTCCTATTTATTTTATAGATTTCATATATTTCACTTATAACAGAACATGTGTCAAAATCATCCCAACGAACATAGGGAGGTGCTTCAAATGGAATCGATGAACCAATGGAAGCCGCTTGATTACGACCGGAAGCTCGGATTCGTATCCGAATACGGGAAAGATTTGCTTTCCTTGCTGAATCCTCAAAAACACGAGACCATCCTTGACTTGGGCTGCGGCACGGGCGACCTGACAAGCGAAATCGCGGCATCGGGAGCGGAAGTGATCGGGCTCGACGCTTCTTCGGCCATGATCGAACGGGCCAGGGCAAAATATCCGGAGATCTCCTTTCGCACGGGTGACGCGCAGCGCTTCAACGCGGATCGGCTGTATGACGCCGTATTTTCAAACGCGGCGCTGCATTGGATGAAAAATGCCGAAGATGCTGCGCAAAGCGTCATGCAAGCGCTGAAACCCGGCGGGCGTTTCGTGGCGGAATTCGGCGGGGCGGGGAACGTCGGCGCCATCGTCCGGGCCATCGCAAACGTCTTGACCCGGGACTACGGGATCGATGCCGACGCGAGAAATCCGTGGTATTTTCCCACTCCCGCCGAATACGCCGCCCTGCTGGAGCGCCAAGGTTTCATCGTCCGCCTGATGGTCTATTTTGACCGCCCCACGAAACTTCCGGACGGGCAAAAAGGCATGCTTAGCTGGCTTTCGCAATTCGGCGGCCCGTTTTTCGCAGGATTAACCGCCGAACAAATCGGCGACGCTTGCGGGAAAATCAGCCGGGAGGTGCTAGGATCGCTGTGGAAAGACGGGGCGGTATATGCCGATTATAAACGTCTGCGGGTGGTGGCCGAAAAACCGGCAGCAGCAAACTGACCGGTTCGTCGCCGGCATAGCTACAAAAAAAGGACTTCGATCCGCCGGTAGGTTTGGCCGATTGGCTAAACGCATCCCCGGCGGGAAGTCCTTGTACTCATTTTAACGAGGCCGATGCGCATCCAGCCTTATTTCATCGCTACCTTGCCATTCATAACGCCCGTTTCTTCGCAACGGGAATCCAAATTTCGCTCCTGAAGTTGGGCGAGGACGTATCTTTGCTCTCGTTCCACAACAGTTCGGGACCTTCAACCGCTTCGTAACCCGAGGACGGGAACCATTCGGAGTAAATCCGTCCCCACACCGATTGCAAGGCATCGGGAAAAGTCCCGACCGCTTCAAATACGGCCCAAGTGAGGGCCGGAACCTCCAGCGAAGACAGATGGTCCGGACATTCGGCCGTTGTAGCCGCTCCGACGTAATGATCAAGTTCGCCCTGCTCGTTCATCCGTCCTTCCGAAAAATTCGCCGACGCGCTGATCAGCCCCCGCGGCTCGACGTCGGACAATTGTTTCAGCAAAGAGATCGTCCCTTCGTCCAAACTCGCCCACATCGAAGCAATTTCCGCGTTCACCCCGCTGAAAACGATCGGCACCCTTTTTTTCAAGCCCACGATGCGAAACGCCTCTTTTTCTTCCAAACGATAGTTCATTTCTTCTCCTCCTTCAACGGATAATCGGAAGGCCATGGGAGGGAATGCTTTTAGCGAACGGCCGCGGCTTCGCGCTTCCGACGGCGAAATGCCGTGAAACTGCTGGAATGCTCTGGCGAACGCATCCGCCGACTGATATCCGTATTTAACGGAAACGTCGATCACCTTCATCCCGCCTTCGGCCAAATCGAATGCAGCCCGGGTCAGGCGCCGGCGCCGGATGTATTCCGAAAGCGGAATCCCGGCCAGAAACGAAAACATCCTTTTGAAATGATATTCCGAGCACAACGCCAGCCTGGCCGCTTCCTTGTAGTCGATGTCGTCGTCCAGATGGTCTTCGATATACTTGAGGGCCCTGTTCACCTGTTTCAGCACATCCATGTTCATGACCTCCTTCGCATCTAAGAATAGCAAGATAAAGAAATGTGCATCCGACGATCCGTGCCCTATGTTGCAGGGTCGTTCGCGGGGACCCAGGAAACTATAATTCCGGATACTATAATATATTAAAAAGCGGCAGCCCGCAGGAAGACCCTATCGTCTTCCGGGCCGCCGCGCGGAGTTATTTCTCCCCGATATAGCGGTTGCTTCCGGCTCCCCATCCGGCGAGCATATATACGATGCCGACCGCGACCAGCAAAACGATAGCCGCCGTCCAGCTGCCGGTCAGATCGTGGACAAAGCCGAACAGCAACGGACCGACTGCCGCCAGCAAATAGCCGATCGATTGCGCCATGCCGGATAGTTCCGCGGCCTGCTGGGAATTATGGGTGCGGAGCACGAAAAACATCGTAGCCAGGCCAAAGGCGGAGCCTGTCGCCATGCCGATCGGAATGACGGCCGCGGGCACGAGCGCCTCGACGCCGGTCAGAAGGAACGTAAAGCCGATCATAAAACAAAGGAACGTCAGGAACACGAGCAAACGCTGGTTTTTGAATTTAGCCGCAAGCACGGGCACGATAAACGTTACCGGGACGCTGAACAACTGCAGCAGCGAAAGCATCCAACCCGCCGTCGAAGCATTCATCCCGCGCTCGGTCAAAATCTCCGGCAGCCAGGCGACCACGGAATAAAATACAAAGGATTGCAATCCCATCACGACGGTTACCTGCCAAGCAAGCTTGGAGCCCCAGACGCCGCTTTTGCCTGAAACCTTCACCTGGGCCGCCTGATGATGGTATCGGAGCTGCGGCAGCCAAACAAGCAGCGCCGCGGCGGACAAAATTCCCCACACCACAAGCGAACCTCTCCAGCCCGAATGCAGGTGGGAGGCGACCGGAACGCTGATTCCCGAAGCCACCGCCGCGAAAATGTTCATCGATACCGAATAAATTCCCGTCATAATTCCCGTGCGCAGCGGAAAATCCCGCTTGATCAAGCTTGGAAGCAGCACGTTGCTCAGCGCGATGCCCACGCCAAGCAAAATCGTTCCGGCAAACAAGGCGGTCAGCGACGGAATGAACCGCAGCAGCACGCCGGCCGTTACGGCGAACACCCCAAGGAACAACGTCCGTTCCATCCCCCATTTGCGCGAAAGTTTCGGAGCGAGCGGCGAGATGACGGCAAAGGCCAGCAGCGGAAAAGTCGTCAGCAAGCCGGCAAGCGTGTGCGACATGCCGGTATCGCTGCGGATCGTTTCGATCAGCGGTCCCACCGCCGTAATCGGCGACCGGAGCGTCGTGGCGATCATGATGATCCCCAGCAGCAGCACCGCCGCCTTCGCTCCGGTGGATGCCGGCTCGTTGCCCGGTTTGATTTTCGTTTCGGTTGCGTTATTCATGATGTTGTTCATTTCCCCCTTGTGTATCTTGTAAAAGTATCGAGCGCGAAGCATCGATGTACTCGCGGACGGCTTCGGCCGACCGGTCCTCGTCCCGGTTGGCGATGGATTCGACCAAACGCGCGTTGAGCTCCGAGTGGAGCCGCAATAAACACAGACGGCTGCTGCCGTATGTAACGACCTGCCGCACCGCTTCGCTGATGGAATCGTAGAGATCGCTCAAAATCGAGTTATGCGCCGCCGCGATGATTTCTTTATGAAAAGCATAGTCGGCCTGGACGTGTAATTCGATATCCCCGCTGGCTTCGGCCCGGACGCATGCTTCGTAAGCCGAGCGGATTTTCCCGATATCCTCCGGCGTTCTCCGCCGCGCGGCCAGACGAGCTCCCTCCTGCTCCAAAGCCGACCGCACTTCAAGCGTTTCGCTCAGTTTTGATCGTTCCAGCCTGCGCGACAGCACCGGCTTTAAACTGCTGGCCGAGCATACGTAGGTTCCGTCCCCCTGTCTTGTCCGGAGCAACCCCGCATGGATGAGCGCGTGAATCGCCTCCCGGATCGTGTTCCGGCTGACGCCCAGCTCCTTGACAAGCTCGGGTTCGGCGGGAATCCGTTCTCCCACGGGCCAAGTCCCGTTTTCGATAAGCTGCTCCAGCTGGGCCACAATTTGTTCGACAAGCGTTCGTTTCGTTGGGCGCTGCAATGTCATCGACATGTCCTCCAAACATCGGATGTTTGGTTCGATTATACCACCACGCTCTTATTTTTGCACTAGTTTCAGAAAGGATTTCGAAAAAACTTGAAAATGACCGCGTCACAACAGCAAAAAAGGCTGCTTGGGATAAGCAGCCCTTCTCATGAAAAAATGCATGATTATGCCTGAAGCTCGCGGCGTTCCGACGCCAGTTTGTTTTTATGCCATTCAGGCAGTTTGATGAACAAGAAATTGTAAAATTCGACGAGTGCCACCGCGCCGATCACGTCCATGATGACATGCTGCTTCATGAACAACGTCGACACGATGATAAGCAGCGACATGCCGGTGATCAAGGTGACGTTTTTGCCGTTGCGGGCCGGACTCTTCCAGATCATCCGCATGACCATGTAGCTGGAGAAGCAGTGGATGCTCGGGAAGCAGTTAAACGGCTCATCCCGGTTGTAAATAAACCGCGTCAGCATCGCAAACGGATCGTTTCCGGTGACGACGGGCCGCGGCACGGTGGTTTGAAACACCATATAGATGACGTAACACGTTAGCGCGCAGACCGTATACAAAAAAATGGACCGGTAAAACGAAGGACGGTCGCGGAAGAAAAAATAGACGATGCATACATAAATGTAAAAAATCCAAACTCCGTACGGCACCGCAAAATATTTGATGAAGGGGGTGGCCCGGTCCAGCGGCGTGACAAGCGAATACACGTTATCCGTCGGCTGGTTCACCAGATGATAAAGACTCCCGAGAACGGGAAAAACGAGCATCAGCAAGAGAGGAGCCCAGCGGAGCAGCTGCTTGGGAATCCTTTTTTTGACCCATGACATATAATCAGTACCTTTCAATTTCGAAATCGGGTTTTGGACAAACGGCATTTTTTAAGAAAAACCTCGCTGAATCATTGTACTCCGCCATCCGCCATCATTCAACACCGATAAATGTAGATATTTCGTGAAGATAACGGCGCTAGCGCCATATCCGGACGTAATCCGTTCCCATTTGCAAAATGCCGGACTCTCCACGCAAATCATGGAATTTGCTTTAATAGCGATACTTTCTTAATAACATAAAAAAGAGCCTTTCGCGCCCGATCGGCACAAAGGCTCTTACCTTATGCATGCTAACGTTTCAATTTCCGGTTGTTGATCCACAGCGGAATGCGGAAAAGCAGGTTGATGAGCAGTACGACTACGACCAGCACGGCGGCAGAGCGCTGCGCAATGGATGCGGCATCCTCGACGATCGCTTCCGACTGCACGTACCAAAGATGGACGGCAAGCGTTTCGCCCGGCGAAAACAAATTGAAGTCCCACATTTCGCCCGACGTGCTGAGGCCCGCCGTCAGCAAAATGACGGCCGATTCGCCGAAGGCGCGGCCCGCCACCAGGCAAATCCCCGTAATGATGCCCTGCAGCGCCATCGGCAGCACGACGGTGCGGATGCATTGGAATTTGGTCGTTCCGAGAGCATAGGAAGCGTTTTTCACGTCGTGAGGCACGGCGCGGACGGCCTCTTCCGTCACCCTGGCCAGCATCGGCAAATTGAGGAAAGCGAGGCTGACCGCGCCGCCCAAAATCGTCAATCCGATCTGAAAATATTCGGCGAAAATGGCGAGGCCGAGCATCCCGAAGACGATGGACGGAACGGAAGACAGGCTCTCCACGCAGATGCGCAGCACTTCGGTGAATTTATTTTCGGGCGCGTATTCGGCCATGTAAATTCCGGCGCCGACGCCGATCGGAATCGAAATCGCCAGCGACAGAAACAAAATGTAAAAAGAGTTGAACAGGACCGGTCCGATTCCGCCGCCGGGGTCGATATCCTCCGGCAGTTTCGTCAAAAATTCCAGCGTCAGGCCGGGAAGGCCTTTGCTGAGAATCGTGAACAACAGCCAAAAGATCAATAGCAGCACCAGCGCCCCCAACCCATAAAAAGCGCCCGTCGCAAGCTTGTTGTACGCAAGCGATCTTTGCGTTTTGCGGCTTTGCGCCGTCGGCGTCATGCTTGGTCACTCCCCTTCCGTCCGAGATAGCGGATAAACAGGATCAGAAGGAACGAAATGACCAGCAGCAAAAAAGCCATCATATGGAGCGCGTAGTTCCAGGTCGAATCGAACTCGACGTTGGAGATTTGCATCACGATGTTGCTCGTCAGCACGGACGCCGGAGTAAACAGCGTCTTGGCGAGCTGCGCCGTATTCCCGATGACCATGACCACCGCCATCGTTTCCCCGATCGCCCGCGTCATCCCCATAATGATCGCCGCGACAATCCCCCGTCCAGCCGCCGGAATGACAACCCTCATGATCACCTGCAGCCGCGTCGATCCAAGCGCGTACGCCGCTTCCCGGTATTTTTTCGGCACCATGGATATGGCTTCGTCGCTGATCCGGCAAATGGTGGGCAGCACCATCAGGGCAAGCACCAAAGCCGCGGCAAGCAGCCCGTCGCCCAAATTTTCCCCGCTCATTCGGCGCAGGATCGGGATCAAGACCGTCAGGCCGAGATACCCGTATACGATGGACGGGATGCCGACAAGCAAATCGAGCACCGGACGCATCATGTTACGCATCCATTTCGGAGCGATTTCGGCGATCAAAACGGCCAAACCGACCGCCACCGGCACCGCCATGACAAGCGTTAATCCCGTCAAGGACAACGTGTTAATGATGATGCCGGCCGCCCCGAAATGCTCGTCTTCCGGCGTCCAATTCAACGACAGGAAAAAATCGGCAAAAGAAATGTGGGCAAAGGTCAATAACGCCGTCTTGCCGATAAAAAAGATGACGAGCCCCAAAACAAAGCAAAGGGCCAAAATGCTGAACAGGAAATAATACTTGAACAGCCGGTTCGCGAATCGCGCTCGAACGTAACGGCCGAACCGCCCGTCGGACGGTTTCGCGAGCGGTCCCGTATCTTCGGGCAGAAGTGGCTGGACAGACGTGCTCACAAATGTTTCCTCCTATAAAGCGGCCAGCCCTTGGTTCAGGACTGGCCTCTAAGTATCCATGATAAGGTCAAGGCTTACTGCCGCTTACGGCATTAGCGCATCGCCGAAATCGGAATGAACTTCAGTTTTTTCAGGGAACCTTGCTGGAATTTTGCGCTTTGCACGTATTCGATGAACGCTTTCGTCGCCCCTGTCGGCTGTCCTTTGGTCATATAATAACCGTATGCCCAAATTTTGTACGTGCCGTTGATGACGTTGTCCGTGGTCGGAGCTACGCCGTTGAAGCTGAGAGCTTTTACGTCGCTGTTCACATATACCAGGTCGATGTATCCGATGCTGTTCGGAGTCGTCGCCACGGCCGTTTTCATGTCGCCGCTGGAGCCGACTTCCTTGTAGTTTTTATCCTTTTTCACGATGTCGCCGCCAGCCAGCGCCTTAGCCTGGTAGTTAACGCGCGTGCCGGAACCGAAGGCGCGGGTGATGACGACGATATCCGCGTTGTCTCCGCCGACTTCCTTCCAGTTCGTGATTTTCCCGGAGTAGATGCCTTTCAGCTGCTCGGTCGTCAGGTTATTGACCTTCACGTTTTTGTTGACGATCGTCGCGAAAGGAATCACCGCAACTTTGTTGGCAACTTGGCCGTCAAAGGCTTTAAAGCCGGGAACGTCCATGCTGGCGTCCCAATCGCAGGCGCCGATGTCGGCGATGCCTTTTTTCACCGCCTGTGGTCCGGTCACGGAGCCTTTGCCGGAAGCCGCGATTTTAACTTTCGGATTGAGCTTTTGAAATTCCTTTGCCGCTTGCAGCGTCAAAGGTAGCAGCGCCGTTGAGCCGTTGATCGTAATTTTGCCCGACAGTCCCGAAGCGGCCGATGCCGAGCCGACGAGGGTGGATACGGCCACGAGCGAGGCTGCGGCCAGAAGCGATATTTTTTTGAATAATTTCATGGGAATAATCTCCTCTCGATCTGCGTTATTATTTGGTGATCTGGCTGGCTTTTCCGTTTTGGATCACGAACACTTTGCCGTCCGCGACGACCGCCACGCGTGTGCCGTCGTCCGAAATGGCCACGCCGGTAATGTCCTCTTTGGTTTCGTATACTTCGGTTTTGACGCCGGCCGCCAAGCTGTAAACCTTATAGCTTCCGTCAGCGGTTATGCCGGCGGCAACCAGATTGCCGGTCGGGCTTGCCGCACTGATCGTGACGTCCACATCCGCGATCAGGTCCTGGGCGATGCCGCTTGCGGAAACGGCTTTGATCGCGCCTTTTGCGTTCGGGTTGTCGGCATCCGCGCTCAAGAAAGCCACGCTTCCATTACTTAAGTAAGCCGGATAAAGTTTGTTGTCCCCGGATGCGGTCAGCGCAACGGGTTTCGCGTTCTTCACGCCGATTTCCAACGTATAGATCTGCTCTCCGGCGCCGGAATAATCGATTTTGAGGGAATCCTCCGTGCTGTCTTTGTCGCTTTGGGCCACGCCCGTCACGTTTACGATGTAAGTGATTTTCTTTTCGTCGGCCGAGACGCGCACCTCGGATTTATTTTCGACCTTGTCGGCCAAAATCTCGGTGATCATGCCCGTATCCACGGAGACGCAGGAGATCTTTTCCTGTTTGTCGCCTTGGACGAAATAGATTTTTTTGCCGTCCGCCGTCCAGGTCAAATCCGTCTTGACCGACGTGTCGGCCCCCAGCTTATGCGGTTGTCCTCCGTCCAGGTTAAGCAGGTAAAGCTGTCCGTTATCGTCCGTATATGCCGCCAGGTCTCCGTTCGGAGAAATTGCCATATTCGATGCGTTCGGGTCCGAAAATAATAAGCTTGAGCTGTAATCGGAGTTGAGGCGGTACACCTGAGCAGGATCTGCGTCTTCCTTCACGGCAATGACTTGACCCTTGGCGTCAAACGAAGCGGAAGCGAAACTTCCCGCCACTCTTTCGGCTGTCAGGATTTGCAGCGTTTGCCCGGCAGCGATGATTTCGCCGCCCAGCGCCGTTACGACTGGTTTCAGCTCAACGAAAGCACGGTTGTCCTGCATGATTGGCGCGGCTGAAAAGGTGCGCGCTTCGCCGTCGAGTTTGAACGTTTTGGAACCCGTTTGCAGCTGCAAGCTGTGCCCGTTTTTGCCGGTGCTGACCGTGACGGCGCCTTTTGACGAGGTTACGGCGGCACCGTAAATTTTCGCCAGATCGGCAAGCGCGATCAGCTTTCCGTTGCCCGCCTGCAGCATGGAAACGGATTTTTCCTGGCCGTTGACGACGATTCGCTCGCTCGTTACGGCAAGCTTAGCCGATGATGCTTGGGACGCAGTGCTTTTGTCCTGCACCCGCGCAGCCGCGGCATCCACGGTTCCCGCCGACAGTGCGGTCGTGACGAACGCCGCCGCGGCAATGATTTGCAACATTTTATTGTTTTTCAAATGGCTCACCCTTTTCTTCATCGCTTCAGTGGATCTAGGTCTATTTTCGTATAGATTTGTTAGAAACGATTGATTGGTATGTTATGGAAACATTAAATATTTACCGTTGTCATTTGGAAAAATAGGTATTATCCTAGTTAGGAACAGAGCTTTTCCAAGAAATATGGCTAATGGTGGAAGTTTATGTATTAACTCGATGTTAACTGAAGTGATGGAGGCCGAAAATCGTGTATGTCATTGCATTTATTGTATCGCTTGTTATCGTGCTCGCATTGATACCTCCCCTGCGGAAGCTGGCGATCCGGGTCGATTTCGTCGACAGGCCGACGAGCCGGAAAATCCATAAAGAGCCTGTCCCTCATTTGGCGAGCATCGCCATTTTCCTGGGATTCATGATCCCCTACGTCATTCTGAGCCGCCACTGGGATTTGGAGATGGCCGGCATCGTTGCCGGATCGCTTCTTATTCTGGGCATCGGCATTGTGGACGACTGGTACAAAACCCGCGGCAAAGATTTCCCCGCCCTGCCTAAAACGATCGTGCAGGTGGGTGCGGCCGTCATCGTCTACTTCTGCGGCATTTCCTTCGTCGGGGTGACGATTCCGTTTACGGGGCACATGGTTGTGTTTCCGGAATGGCTTCAATTTATCCTGACGATCCTGTGGATCTTCGGCGTGACGACGGTCATCAACTTTATGGACGGCCTTGACGGGTTGTCGGGAGGCGTAGCGGGCATTTCGGCGCTTACCTTGTTCGTCGTCGCGATTGCCAAAGGCCAGACTCAATCGGCCATCATGGCGATCATCCTCGTCGGGGTTGCGCTCGGGTACCTGAAATACAACAAACCGCCGGCCAAAATTTACATGGGGGACGCGGGAGCGACGTTTATCGGATTCATGCTTGGCATCATCGCGCTGGACGGAGCTTTCAAGCAGGTGACCGTCATCTCCATTTTGGTGCCGGTGCTGGCGCTGGGCGTACCGATCTTCGACAACATCTACGTCATCATCAAACGTTATTTGAACGGAAAACCGGTATACAAAGCTGACCGCAGCCAAATTCATTACCGGTTGCTGTCTTGGGGACTGAGCCCGAAGCAGGCCGTCTTGTTCATTTACTTGATCAGCGCTTGCCTGTCGCTTTCGTCCATCATTTTAATGCTGTTGAGCAAATCATCGTAATGCGAAAAAGACCCGAATGAGGAGCATGGATCATTCCTGCCTCACTTCGGGTCTTTTAATTTTAACGGGATGCGCTGCCTGCCGAAGACTTTCCCACGGATTCACCTTTTACGAGCGTTACGTAAATGCGCTCATGTTCCACTTTTTCGCCGGAGATGATTTTGATCAGCTGTTCCGACGCGAGCGCCCCCCATTTTCGTTTGGAATAGTCGATGGTGGCAAGCCGCGGCTGCATGTACCGGGTCAGCTCGATGTTATCGAAACCGATCAGATGGATCTGCTCGCCGATGTTGAACTCCGTATCCGCAATCCGGTTGCATAATCCGATCGCCATTTCGTCATTCAGGCAAAACACCGCCACGGGCTCCGTGTACTCCCGCATGATTTGCTCGGCCGCCTTTTCACCGCCGCTTTTTTTGAAATCGCCCTGAATTTCGATCCATTCGATGTCGCTGTGCCGGTCCGCCACCATTTTGACGGCTTTCATGCGCTGAATCGAGTCGAATGACCCCTCCGGCCCGGAAACGACATAAATCTTTTGATGTCCCTGCTCAACCAAATATTCGGTCGCCAGTGTGGCGCCGGCCTTGTTGTCCAGCAAAACCTGGTTGATGTTCGGATGCTCCAGCTCGCGGTCCAGCACGACGATTTTATGGTTCCGGTCCGCATATTTAAGCAGCTCGTCACTGGTGAACGTATGGTCCAATATGACCGCACCGTCGATCAGCCGCTCCGGAAGCATGCGGTGGGACTGTCTGCCGCTGCATACAATGAGATCGTAACCCTGCGAATTGCAGACCTCCTTCATGCCGTCCAGCAGTTCCCCGTATACGTCCCCTTTAAAGTCCGCCAGAAACACGCCGATAATTTTCGTCTCGCGCTTTTTCAAGGTTCTGGCCGCGGCATTCGGAACATAATTCAATTCTTTGGCGATCGCCAGTATTTTCGCGCTGGTTTCATCCGTTACCTTGCTGCTGCCGTTCAAGGCGTAAGAGACGGTCGAGATCGAAACTCCCGCTTTCTTAGCGATATCCTTTATGCTTACCAATTTGTCCTCGCTCCTTAACCTGTTGTTCGCCGGGGATATCGAGGACGGCGGCTCTCCGCCGCCGCCTCTTTTCATCGCATAACCCCGCATCTGTTCTTGATTGCTTGTTTGAACCTATGGAAAACGGCGATCCGCAAAGATCTCCAAAATATTTACATAAAAATTTCAAATACGTTATGATGACCGTTCATCGCCTGTTTCAAAACTTCCCCGGAAATGTGTACGCCGCCTTCGCGGTAAGGGTTGGCCGCTCTTTCGGCGTTCAGCGGACTTCCGTTCAACGTTACGCGGCTTAGGGAGGAGCCGGTAATACGATAGATGAAGGTTGCCTGTACCCCGTCGTATTCAAAATCAAAATGAAGTCCGTCCAGCGAAGCCGGCAGGACAGGGTCGATCGTAAGGCCGCCTTTGTCCTGGCGAATGCCGAGGGCGTTCGAAATCAGCTGGTTCATGTAAATCCCCGGGCCGCTGGAATAGATCCGCCAGCCGCCTTTGACCTGCACCTTGCCGCTGCGAAGGTCGTCAAAATGCGTTTGCGCTTCGTAGCGGTTGTTGAACTTGCCGTCCGAGCTGCTGAAATAGGCGTTGCTTTGCCGGATTTCCGCATTCGGCACGACATCGCGGATGCCTACCGGGTTAATGACGTTCAGTCCGTTCCAGACATCCTCCGCCTGCCCCAGCTTCGCCATCGCTTCGACGAACCGGATGTGGGCATGGACGTATTGAAGCCCGACTTCACGCCCGAAATTGGAGGCCTGCTCGGCCCGCTTGAAATGCGTGCTGACGCCGCCAGCGTACCCGGCAGGACGGTTCATCAAGCGCACGCCGTCCGGGAAAAACAGCTTTTCCTTGATCAATCGGTAATGCGATATCGCCCGCTCGGGATCGATCAGCTCCGCGATCATGCTGCGCGTCATCGGAAGCAGGCGGTACTGGATGCCCGTCTCGGTGTCCGTCGGATGAAGCATCAGCTTCGCCGAAGCCGGATCTTCCATGTAAAGGAATCCCGGAATGACGTCGGTTTGCAGCATGTAACGATTGTAATCCCGCTTGATGCCCGCAGCCATTTCCTGAAGCTCGGCCGCAAAGGACGGCTCTTCGGAAAGCAGCGCGGCGGACAATTGGGTTAAAGTCTGGTACGTCAGGGCCACCGTCCAGCTGCTGACCATATATTTT
This sequence comes from Paenibacillus sp. USDA918EY, assembly GCF_009870825.1. Lineage (GTDB taxonomy): Bacteria > Bacillota > Bacilli > Paenibacillales > Paenibacillaceae > Paenibacillus_AQ > Paenibacillus_AQ albilobatus. Next base: position 77,395 of record NZ_WTWY01000021.1, read on the forward strand.
TTGAGCTGGGCGTTCGCCGGCTGCAGCGTATCGTCCCAGTCCCCGTCGCCGTAAGCGGACAGGTACGTATCATGCAGGAAGTGGCTGCGGATGTACCCGATTTCCTTCACCACATGCTCCAGCACCGTAAAGGTTTGTTCCGTAAACCGGAAGCTTCCTTTAATGGTATAAGAAACCTTTTCCTTTAAAATACTGAAATCTTGGGTAGCCGTCAAATAATCGCTCAGCACTTTAAGCGGCCACACGATAATATCGCCATGGCTTTCCTCCTGCTGTACCTTCGCGTAGCGGTCGAACATGAACCACTGCGGCCAGTTTCCGTCATCCTCGTATTGGTGGGAATACACGGTCAGCAAAATGTCGCGGACCTGTTCGAATTTTTGCGTGGCCATAAAATATTCCGAAGGTCCTTGGCATACGTCGCGCGTTCCCCATGCCGCGCCGCCGTATTGCTCCAAACCGTGCGGAACCGAATAATGGACAAGCATGTTATGCGTGTACCACCAGGCAAGGGCGTTAACTTTGAACAATCCGGCCCCTTCAGCTCCGTCGGCCCCGGTCAGGCGGAATCCGTTCATGACCTGTTTGTAAAAATCGCGATACTTCGCAATCTCTTCCCCGATGTTTTTCTCAGCCGCAGGCACCTCTTCCCCGTCCAGCAATCCTTGAACGGTAAGCGTCCACTCCCGGGCGGCATCGATTTGCATCGTGCACAGCGACGCGCTGCCGGCCGGAACGCCTTCGGCAAGGACGGTTTCATCGCCGATCACGGCGGCGGCGCCCTCGAGCCACATGCGGTACTGCAAGTTCGGATATGCCTCTTTGCGAATGTCATCCTGTCCGCCAAAGAAGGTAAGGAGGCCGTTTGCGTTCGTCATGCGGACCGGCCCCTCGTATTCGTTCACGTTCATCGTCACTTGGCTGGTCACGAGGAAACGGTACGGCTTGCCGCTTTCAGAGCGAACGTGAAGCCTCACTTCCGGCGTATCCACGGTCGTAAAATTGGTGATGATCAGCATGTCGTCGGCCGTTTTGTAATACCAGCGCACATAGTTAAAGCCGATCTCGAAGAGGGACGGCATCGTCAGCAGACGGTACTTTCCATCCGTTTCAACGTAGATCCGCTGGCCTGCGGTTTTCGGCACGTTCAGCGCGTTCCGGGCATTGCTCATCATTTTGTTGAAGTTCGTATTGCCTACCACCAGATGCGAATTGAAAATACCGTACATATAGGATGTGGTCGTGATGACCTTGGCCCCGAACTTCACGTTGTTTCCGCTCATCAAAATATGTCCGTGCGGACGTTCAACCAGCAGTTCTTTTTCTTTTAATACGACATGCTCGTAGGAATCGGTGAAAAACGCCAGAAGTTGTCCGCCTTCGCGCTCTTCCTGATGTCTTTGATGTGCCGGGAAACGCTCGTTTACTTCCTCCTCCGTCAAAGAGAGGGTCTGCAGCGGTTCGCCGAGCAAGCTTTTGAAGCGAACCGGCGGCAATGGCCGCGGCACTTCCTTTTCCCCTTCCGCCAGATAGGCTTCCCACGCCTGCTGCACCTCGGCTTTATACTCCAACTCCGTTACAGCCGCCGCATGATCTTCCTTGAACAGGCCGTAAAATACGAAGCGCGCTTCGCCGTTTAACGTTACCCGCCCGGATTGGAGCGCGGTATACGCAAACTCGTATTGGTAGATTTCGTTTGCCAGATTGGGTTCGCTTAAACAGAAAGGAACGTTAGTTTCCTTGTAAGACAAGCCGAAAAATTGAAAGCCGTCCGTCGAATAGCCGGCCGCGCGCGTTAAAGCGCCCTGCTGGATGTACGGGAACGCCCCGCCGCTTTGCGGCATGTTTTGCCTGGAGCAGACGACGTAACCGTAATCTTCATCCTCGAAGACGGCATGATCGATATATTGGGACAGGTACGCTTCGTTGCTGCGCACGGCCCCGATGTCGGCATTGCCGAGATCCTGTCCGTAGATGACGTCGATGCTGACCCCTTCACCGCGGGTAACCACGTCCCAGAACCAGACGCCTTGCGCCGATAAAGCAAAAGTAACGCGGTATTCCACGCCATCGGCTTCCCCTTCCCAAATCATCCGGTTTTCCCCGGCGCTGACCTTGCTTTGGGAACGGATCCCGAGCAGAGGGTAAAACGAAATGCCCGACTCCCCGTGTATACGCAGGTACAGGTTATTCAAAGCTCCTTCAATCGGGTTCGCCACCAGTTGGTTAATCATGGTTCCGCCGCATAAGGCTTGATGCAAATCGCCGCTTTCCCAAAAGGTGAATTTCAAATCACCCGCTTGAATGTTTAGCTTAGAGTTCGTAATCGTAGCTGTCATATGTTTGTTAATCCTCCTAACCTTTGAAATAAACCGGCGGTATGTCGTTCAGAGCGGCCCGCGCCGAAAGGGCGCAGTAGCCCTGTCGGTCACGGGCGCTCCTATTTCGTCCTATTTTTGGCCCTACCTAAGCCAGCCTGAAGGACGCTTCCAGCGTGTCGCGGCTGTTGGATCCTACGAACACTTGGAAGGCGCCCGGATCGCTTGAAAAGCCCAGATCGGAATGATGGTACCGCAGCTGCTCTTCCGTCAGCGTAAAGGTTGCGGTCTTGCTTTCTCCCGGCTGAAGCTCCAGCTGTACGAAGCCTTTAAGCTCGCGCAGCGGGCGCACGACTTCCCCGGCTACGTCGCGAACGTAAAGCTGAACCGTTTCAACGCCGGCACGTTCTCCCGTATTGGTCACTTTCACTTGAACCGTAACCGGTTCTCCCGCTTTCATCTCGCCGCTCGAAAGCGTCAGGCCGCCGTATTCGAATTTCGTGTACGAAAGCCCGAAGCCGAACGGGAGCAGCGGATCGTTGGGACTGTCGATATATTTGGATACGTAACGTTCGTCCGATTTGGAAGGATCCATCGGGCGCCCCGTATTGAAATGGTTATAATAAACCGGCACCTGGCCTACCGATTGCGGGAAGGACATCGTCAGACGCCCGGAGGGATTCACCCGGCCGAGCAAAATGTCGGCGATGGCGGCTCCGCCTTCGCTGCCCGGGAACCAAGCCTCGAGCACCGCGTCGGCCTCGTCGAAAATGCCGTGCAGATCAAGCGGTCGGCCGTTGAACAGAACGGCTGCCATCGGCTTGCCAAGCTTCTTCAGCCATTTCACCAGCTCAAGCTGCGCCTGCGGCAAGCGGATGTCCGTTCTCGAGCCGCCTTCGCCGCTCATCGCCGATTCTTCCCCCAAAGCCAATACGACGATGTCAGCGTTTCGTGCGGTTTCCAGCGCTGCCTCAAGCTGGTCCGGCGTCATGCTGTCGATGCCGCAGCCTTCGCTGACGGCGAGCGTTCCGTCGAAGCGTTCCTTCAGCGCCGCCGCAAGCGGAGCCGCGTCTTCTTTCTCGCCGACGCAGGACCACCAGCCGAGGATGTCGTTGCTTTGCGCAAACGGTCCGATCAATGCGACGTTTGCGCCGGCCTGCAGCGGCAGGACGCCGTTATTTTTCAGCAGGACGCTGGACTTGGCAGCCAGCTCGTAAGACACGCTGCGGTGTTCCTCGCAGAACAGAATTTCTTTTTCGCGTTCCGGATCTGCGGCGCGCAGCGGATTTTCAAAAAGCCCGAGTTTGTTTTTCAGCCGTAAAATGCGCAGAACAGCTTCGTCGATGAGGGCTTCGTCCACTTTGCCGCCCTCGATCAGCTCCGGCAAATGACGGACATAACAAGGCGTCATCATCTCGATGTCGACGCCGGCCCGGATCGCCCGGTACGCCGCTTCGCGGTCGTCTTCCGCCGCGCCGTGCGCGATCATTTCGCGGATCGACGCCCAGTCCGAGATCAGCACGCCTTCAAAGCCCCACTCGTCGCGCAAAATGCCGCGCATCAGCTTTTCGTTGCCTGTCGCCGGAATGCCGTCCACCGTGTTGAACGACGTCATCACCATTTCGCAGCCTTCGTCAAGCGCCGCTTTATAGGCCGGCAAATACTGTTCGCGCAGCTGGCGTTCGGACATGTTGACCGTATTGTAGTCCCGGCCGCCTTCCGGAGCCCCGTAAGCCGCAAAATGCTTCACGCATGCCGCCAAACGGTCCGTTTCCTCCTTCAAGTCGTTTCCTTGGTAGCCTTTAACGAAAGCCCGCGCAAACAGGCCGTTCAAATAAGGGTCCTCGCCCGTCGTTTCCATGACTCTGCCCCAACGCGGATCGCGCACGAGGTCGACCATCGGGGCAAACGTCACGTGGATGCCGGATACAGCCGATTCTTTGGCGGCGATTTCCGCGCTTTTCTCCGCCAGTTCCAAATCCCAGGAGCAGCCGATGGCCAGCGGGATCGGGAAAATGGTTTTAAAACCGTGCACGACGTCCGCCATGAACATCAGCGGAATGCCAAGCCGGCTTTTTTTCAGGTATGATTGCTGCACGTCGATGACCGCCTGCGCTCCGGAGAGGCCGAGTACGGATCCGCTGGCGGTTACCATCGGTTCGGTGATACCCATCTCCTCCATCGGTCCGGTCACTTGCCCTTCGTTGTCGGCGCCCTCATGAAAATGGGCCGTAAGCTGCAGCAATTGGGCGATTTTCTCTTCGAGCGTCATTTGCTTTACAAGGCCTTCTAATTGCTGAATATCCATACAGTTTCCCTCCACAACCCGCTTATTTTTAATCCAGCCGGTCTTTCTCTTTTTCGCTGTACAGGCGCATGGCCGAAAAAAAATTTCTACATTATATATGAAAGATTTATAGAATGCCGAAGGCCTGTTTCAGGCTTGTCGGCATCCTTTCTTCTTTCTCAGGAGCTTGCGCAAAACCTGCCTGCCCTCGCGGGCCGGGCAAGGAACGAAAACTTCCCCCAGTTCATTCGTTGTGCAAACTCCTCATTCAGAAGAATGATGCTCTATCGTCTCTTCACGAGGCCGGAAGCCCGTATGTCCCGGATGGAAAATAAAGGTCCTTCGGCCGCCATGATGAGAAGAACCCGGCTGCACCCTAATGCTGCACACCGGGTTCCAGGACCGAAAGCTGCGGATCGAAATCAGGCAGCCCGCCATCCTTTTTTAAGAGGTATCTTTACTTCGCGAATTTGCTGTTTAATTCATCCAAAACCGGTTGAACGAGGGATTGCTTGCTTTCCACCCATTTCTTCCAGTTTGCTTCCAAATCGCCGCTTTGCAGGATCAGGTTGGCGTACTCGTTTTGATATTCGAACGACGCTTGGCTTTTCGCTTTGGAGTCATACAACTGTACGTCCCAATCGTACGCAGCCAGCTTGCCGCCTTCTTTTCCGAGTTTGGCTTTTTCTTGGAAAAGCTGCACGGCCCGGTCTCGGTATTCCTTCTTGATAGCAGGGTTCACGACGCTAAAGTCGTCGCCCAGGACATACAGACCTTCAAAACGCGCAGGATATTTGTCTTCGAGCGATGTTCCTTCCGGAAGCAGGCTTACAGGCTCGTTTTTGTCGTCGTATTTCCAGTCTTTTCCTTCAAAGCCCATGTTGACGAGCATTTGTCCTTCTTTGCTTGTCGAGTAATCGAGAATGTCCATAATACGCTCAAACTTCTCTTTGCTGATGTTCGGCGAGAAGATCAGGGACGACCAGAAGTTGACCTGCTCCAGATTGCGGTACTTGCCGTCGTCGCCGAGAACGATTGCCGTATGCACCAGATCGTCGCTGCTGACGCCCAGGTTTTTCTGCATGTTCTTGTCCAGGTCCTGTCTGTACGAAGCCAGGCCGCCGAGGGACATGATGCCGGCTACGCCTTTGACTCTGAAGTTGTCGCTGCCTTCGTTGTTTTTCCATGTGTAGAACTCAGGGTTCAAGAGGCCTTCTTTGTACGCTTTTTGCATCAGCTTCAAGCCGGTCAACGTTTCAGGATCGGCAGGACCCCAATGGAATTTGCCGTCTTCGCCTTTGTAAAATGCGGATTCCACGCGGGAGTGTTCGCTGTTGGCCATGATGATGTTCGTCAAAGCATCGTCCGCGTTATAAGACATCGGAACCAGCTTGGAGCCCAGTTTGCCCGGGTCCTTCTCTTTGATCAGCTCGGCATAATGAATCAGCTCGCTTGTCGTGTACGCGTCCTTAAGCTCAAATCCGACGGCTTTCGCCCAGTCCTTGCGCAGCGCGATGACGCCGATTTGGTTCACGAGCGGATCGGCCGGTTTGTTTTGGTAATACACCGGTTTCGGCAGGATGTACGTGCCGCCTGTCAGCTCTTCCAATTTGTCGCCAAGGCCCGTCAGCTTGTAGGCTGCGGCCACGTTCGGCCAGCGTTCCTTCCAGTCATCCGGGAATTTATACAAAAGTCCTTGGTCTACGTAGTTCATGAAGTCGCCGTGCACATAGTTCCAGCTTGCCACGTCGGGCAGGTCGCCGGAGTTGATCCACAGGCGGAGTTTTTCCGGCCACGAATCCCACTGCACATAGTTGTAATCCCATTCGACATTGAACTTGTCCATCCAGTACTTGTGGAACTCGTTGTCCAATACGCCGTCTTTCACTTCCGTGGTTTGCGCAACGGAGATTTTCAGCTTGTCCTTGTAGTTTCCGTCCGCGTTTTTTTCGTTGCCGCCGGATGATGCCGAATCTTTCGAGCAGGCAGTGACCGTCACCATAACCGCCGACAGCGCAACGGCCAGGAGTGGTTTAAGCAGCTTTTTGGTGTTCATGTTTTTCCCCCACTTTGATCAGATTTTTGCAGTTCAGGCTTTTGCAAAATTCGATTCCGGCCGCTCCAGAGTACAATATATAGACGAATGAAACCGTTTCGCTCTATATATTGCTGATTGGAAGTCGCTTTTCGGATTTTTGCAAAATCCTCAGTTAAAAATCTATTGTGTAATCAGGTCTTGATAGCCCCTGTTAACACCCCTTTGGCGAAGTGCTTTTGCAGCATCGGGAAGAAGCACATAATCGGCACCATCGATACGAAGACCGAGGCCATTTTCATTCCCGTGGAGAAACCGGATTTGTTCAGGGCATCCACGCTGGACGCGTTCGAAACGTTCGTTGACGATTCGACGATGATTGTTCGCAGCACGTTTTGCAGCGGCAGCATCTCCGCCTTTCGCAGGAAGATCATGGCGTCGTACCATCCGTTCCAGAAGGCTACGCCGTAGAACAACGTGATGGTGGCCATAATCGGCGCGGCCAGCGGCAGCACGATGGAGAACAGGATCTTCCATTCTCCGGCTCCGTCAAGTCTGGCGGATTCCATGAGCGATTCCGGGAGGCCTTGAAAATAGTTCATCATCAGGATCATGTTGAAGGCGCTGAAGCTTCCGACAAGGATGACCGACCACAAGGTGCCTGTCAGGTGAAGCGACTTCATGACCAGGTAAAGCGGTACGATCCCGCCGTTGAAAATCATGGTGAACAGGACCAGGAAAAAGATCAGCTTTTTGCCCGGAAACTTGTCCCGGCTGAGGCCGTAAGCCATCGTGCTTGTCAGGAACAAGCTGAGCGGCAGCCCGACGACGAGAATCTTGATCGTATTCCAGAAGCCCGTCAAAATCCTTCCGTCCTGGAACAGCGCCCGGTAGGCATCCAGCGTCGGATGCTTCGGAAACAGCATCATCGGGTTGTCGGCGTATTCCTTTTGCGAAGCGAACGAAATCGCGATCACGTTGATGAACGGGATCAGGATCATTAAGGACAAAATAATCAGGACGATCAGCAAAGCATAGTCGAGAAACGTCATTTTGCCGATCCGGTATCTATGCCGTTTTGCGGTAGCGGTACTCATCTGTTATTCACTCCTTTCCTAGCGGAACAAGCCGTCTCCGCCCATCAGTTTCGCCACTCGGTCGGCGGCCAGCAGCAGGATCATGTTCACCAGGGAACGGAACAAGCTGACGGCGGTCGAGAACGAGAAGTCCGTCGAGGACTGGAACGTAATGCGGTAGATGTACACGTCGAGCACCTGGGACACGTTTTGCGTGGCTGCATTCGCCAAGTTGAAGATCTGGTCGAAGCCCGCGGACATCAAGCCGCCCACGTTAAGAATGAACATGACGGTAACGGTCGGAAGAATGTTCGGCAGCGTAATTTTGAAAATTTGCTGCATTCGCGAAGCGCCGTCGATTTGGGCCGATTCGTACTGGTCCTGATCGATGCCGGAAATGGCCGCCAGGAAGATGATTGCGCCCCAGCCGGTCGACTTCCAGATGTCGGTGAGAATGAGCATCGGCAGGAACATGTTTTCCGAGCCCAGGAAGTTGATCGTCGGCAGCCCCATCAGCTGCAGCGCGCTGTTCAGCAATCCGTCATAGGAAAGCACGTTGATGACGATCCCGGAAACGATGATCCAGGACAGGAACTGCGGAAACGTAAATACCGTTTGGAACAGCTTTTTGGTCTTTCGCATCCGCAGCTCGTTCAGCAGCAGCGCAAGCAGAATCGGGAACGGGAACGTGATCACCAGCTTGATGATGTTGATGTACAGCGTTCTCCATACGGCCTGCGCGAAAGTCGGGTCGCGGAAGACGTACTTGAAGTTTTCGAATCCCACCCAAGGGCTTCCCCAAATGCCCTCGTTGGCCTTGTAATGCTTGAATGCCAGCGACAGACCGCCCATCGGCAGGTAAGCGAACAAAACCAACCAGACCAGGCCGGGAATCAGCAGGGTGTAAGTCATTCGGTGCTTCCAGATTTCCTTGTACCAAGGATTCGCGGAACGCGCTCGTAATTTTTTGTCAGGCCCTAAGGCTGCGGGTTTCAATTTGCATCGCCTCACTCTACTTAATTCTTTTCATGAAACAGGAAGTCGAAGGACGTTTTCAGGTGCCGTTCCCAGAAAAACCAATCATGCGTACCCGGACCCTCGACATACTGGAATTCAAACGGCGTCTTCCGCATATATTCGGCAAACTCGCGATTCATCCCGATAAAAGGATCCTCGGTTCCGCAGCAGCATAACACCGGAGGCAGCTTGCCGCCCTCTTTGATCCTTCTCTCGGCAAGGGCATACAAATCCTGATCCGGCTTTACCGCCAGCTCCGTGCCGAATACGGCCCGCATCTCCTTTGCCTTCCCCGCGTCCATGTTTGGATCGCGAAGGCGTTTCTGGATATCGGTAACGCCGGATAAGGATACCGCCTTCGCATACCGGTCCGGGTAGGTCAAGGCGCATTTCAAGGCTCCGTACCCGCCCATCGACAAGCCGGCCACGAAGGTCCTTTCGGGGTCGGCATTCAGCCGGAGCATTCGCCCGCAAATGTCCGGAAGCTCCTGTGTCACGTAATGGAAGTAATCGAGACCGTATTCCATATCGGTATAATAACTTCGGTTCGCTTCCGGCATGATCACCGTGCAGCCGTATTTCGCGGCATACAGCTCGATGGTCGTCAGCCGGTGCCAAGTGCTGGCGTTGTCCCCTGCGCCGTGCAGCAGATAAAGCGTGCTGTTTGCCTGGACGCCGGCATCGACGGGAGATACCACGTGGATGTTGGTTGTCATTCGCAACGTAGGCGATCCCGTGTCTATCGTTAAATGCGCCATATGTAACCCCTTTCATCGGCATCAGTTTACAACATACAGTTTCAAATCTGCTTTTGAATCGATATTTCCATATACAAATTCGACATCTTTCTTAGCCGTTTTAGCGAAACGTTTCTTTGATTGCGAGTCGTTCGCTGTCAACGTCCAATTAATGCCTATTTCCCTGTATTTTTAAACCTTTCAGCCTCCAATTGTCGATGTTGCCCATTGATTTCAAGGGCTTTATTTGCAGTTTGTAAGCGATTAATTCGAATCGTTTCGATTAACATCATAAATCCTCTTGTCACTTCATGTCAACTACCTTTTTCTCAAACTTCTTTCGATGCCATGGAATGTTCAATTTTTCTACTGAACGCCCCATTTTTAACTCGGATTTGTATCAGGAAAGCGATTTCCGGGCGATGTTGACATCCTCTTCGTCTTGTAATAAATTCTAGTTTAAAAGAATATCATGGAAACGTTTCTATTGAATGAGAAAGAAGGGCTTATGATGTCCATTCGATTAACCGGATTCGTAAATCTTTTAGCGAGACATCACTTAAACGTGCTGTCCGCTCGAGTGCTTCAAAACGGTGCGCAAATTGCCGCTTGGGACGTAACCCGGGACGAGCGCCGACTGCAGCATTCGGTAAGCAAATCCTTTACCTGCATGGCTGTCGGATTGGCCATTGACGAAGGAAAGCTGTCCCTTGAAACGAAGCTGAAGGACTTTTTTCCTGAACATGCCCAAATCCGCTCCGACGTTCCTTCATCCATGCAGCCTGGGGAACTGACGCTGTACAATCTGCTCCGGATGTCGTCCGGGCATGACTCGCCTCCGCTTTGGGCCGAAGAAAGAGCAACTCTTCAGGAAAAGGATTGGGTGAAGCATTATATGTCCCTTCCGCTGGACAGGCCCCAGGGAGAAAAATTCACGTACAGCAGCGGCGACACGTTCGTCATTTCGGCGCTGGTGCAGGCCGCCGTCGGCGAAACCGTCAAAGATTATTTGACGCCGCGGCTGTTCGAGCCGCTTGGCATCCATGACGTCGCCTGGGAAACGTCCCCGCTTGGCGTAACGCTTGGATGTGCCGGACTCTCGATCAGCAACGAAGAGTTGAGCCGGTTCGGGCAATTCCTTTTGCAAAAAGGAATGTGGCAAGGACGGCAGCTGGTGCCGGCGGAATGGATCGAGTTTGCGACGCGCAAACAGATCGACAACGAAGGAAGTCCGGATTGGAGCCAAGGCTACGGCTGCCAATTCTGGATGTGCAGGCATGACGCCTATCGGGCCGACGGCGCTCGCGGGCAGCTTTGCGTCGTCCTTCCGGGCAAAAACGCGGTGATTGCCATTAACAGTGAGGAAGACGATATTCAGGGGATTCTTGACGCAGTGTGGGCGGAAATATTGCCGCAGCTGTAATTGGGAGAATCAGGATGCGGATTGCAAAACAAGCCAGCCGAAATTTCGGCTGGCTTGTTTCCGGATACCCAAAGGAGGCGAACATGGAAAACTTGTTTGTCGACGTATTTTCATAGAAAGCAAGCCGCGGTTCGTGGAGATTTCAAGATCAGATGCTTTTGGATTTTAAAGAGATCCTGCTATCTTATTCTTTCAAAATCCCACTTGTTATGCGGTATATGGTATAATATGGAACGTACATACACGCCTTGAGTGGGCGCACCCTCCTGAAAGGGGGTGGTGCGATGAACATTTCGTTCGGTGAGGTTCTTACCTTCGGGTTATTCCTGTTGGCTTTGCTGACTTACATCGATAAACGAAAGT
>NZ_WTWY01000022.1 GCF_009870825.1 Paenibacillus sp. USDA918EY
TTTTCAAAGATCAAACACTTCGTTTTCGTCGCCGCCGTTATGTTCAGCAGCAACTCTTATATAATATCACGTTCTATCGAACATTGCAAGAACTTTTTTTTAAGTTCTTTTTTGATTTCTTGTTCCAACCTTCGTTTCCGTCGGCCGGATTTATAATTTACCATGATTAGCAGTTTGCTGCAAGCGACAAAATTTTACAATCGCAAACCGGTTTATTTGCTTCTTCCTTTTAATTAATGAAAGAAGTCTGCCCAAGCAATTCATTCGCTCAGACAGACTCCCGGCCTGCAGTCCAAAGTGATCTTATTTTCGTTCTATTATATATGCTCCGCCACAACCGTAAAACGTTCATTGATATGTTTCGGATTTTCGAGTTCGTCGAGTACGGCGATGGCATAATCCGCGTAACTGACGTAGCTTTCGCCTTTGGAGTTTACAAGCAGATGGTCTTTGCCTGTTTTATAAGCTCCCGTTCTTTTTCCCTCCGGATCAAAAAACGCCGACGGACTGAGGAACGTCCACGTGATCCCTTCCGCCTGCTGCAGATCCTCCAGGTTTTTGCCCTGATTGGATGCTGTCGGGTAATAGATGCTCGGGAAGTCCGGCGTATCCATTACTCTTACTGTTTTAGCTTCGTCCGCAAACAAGCTGCCGGCTCCGCCGACGACAAACAGCTTGGTGCTCGGAGCTCCTTTTAATGCATGAATGAGTACTTTTCCCGCTTCCACGTGAAGATGCTCGCTTCCCGGAGGCGCCGAGAATGCGTTCACGACGACGTCGAATGGCTGCAGATCCGCAGCCGTCAAATCAAACAAATCCTTCTCGATGACCGCAAGTTGGCCGCCTTGCCATTTGGATGCGTTCCTTACGATGGCCGTCACCTCATGTCCGCGTTGGAGCGCCTCTTGAACGATCAGGCTTCCCGCTTTTCCGGTGGCGCCAATGACTGCGATTTTCATAACATGTTTTCCTCCCCCGTATGTTAAAACAACCTGTAATATCATTGATTACATGTAACCATAATAGTTACAGATGAACGTTTTGTCAACCGTCTTTCCAAATGCATGTTTGTATGCGCCGCATTACTTGTATGGATAGTATGGTCATGATATAAAAGATTATATTCGTAAAGGAAGAAAGAAGGGGTCGAAGATGTCCATCAGCAGCAGATTTTCCGTCGCGATACACATTTTGTGCTTGCTGGCCATCAGCAAAGACAGGAGTGAAAGCACTTCGGAGTATATTGCCGGCAGCGTCAATACGAATCCCGTCGTGATCCGCAAAGTCATGGGCATGCTGAAAACAGCGGGGCTGGTTCATGTGCGCGCAGGCGTGCCCGGGGCTGAACTTGCCAAAGAATTGTCCGGCATTACGCTTTTGGACGTATACAAGGCGGTGAACGTCGTGGCCGAAAACGATTTATTCAGTTCCCATGAACATCCCAACCCGGAATGTATCGTCGGGCGGAACATCCAGCAGTCGCTGACCAAGCAATTTTCCGCAGCCCAAAAAGCAATGGAACATTCCTTGGAGCTCGTTACCCTTGCCGACGTGGTTGAAGATATTTTGAAATCCGAAAACGTGAAATAAATAAGAACGGTAAGAAAACTAAGAAACGACGAAACGAAAAACGAGGCCGATCCCCTTGCACGGAGGTTCGCCTCGTTTTCCGTTTCATTATTTATAAGATAACTTCATTGTTGGGCAGGTTTTTTCAGCAGCGGCTCCCAGCTGAGTCCTTCCCCGCAAATTTGAATGCGCAGGTCCGAAATCTTTTTCAGCGCTTCCTCCCGCCGCTGTTCCAGCGCGTCGACGGATTTGGCATGCAGCAGATCCAGCTCTTGCCGCGTAACCTCCGCCCTGTTCGCAATATCCTGCTTGCTTTTCGTGATGATGGCGTTCAATCTTTCCGTTTGCTGCTTATAGATTTTCGCGTATTCCTGCTGTGCTTTCGTTTTGCTGATTTTCCCGTAGTAGTATTGATAGATGGGACTGCCATAATAGCTTTTGCTTGAAGCGTGCTTCAATCTTTGCATCGGACTGTCATAGTAGTTTTCATTGACCGCTTTGCTGTATTTGAACGCGGCGCTGTCCAAATAGTTTGGATTGATCGCCTTGCTGTATCTCCACGTTTTGCTGTCAATGAAATTTTCGTTCAGCGCCGTACTATAGACCCACATGGTGCTTTCCCGGTAGTCGCGGTTGGCGGCCGTGGCGTAAAGGTTCATCGGGCTGCCCCGGAAGTGCTGGTTAATGTATTTATCATAGGTTCTTAGGGCATTGGCTTTATCCCGGTCATCCCCGTATTTTTCCTTCAATTGGTTATAATCCGTTTCCAGCGTTTCGTCCCACTGTTTCAAATCCGACAACACCTTGCTTTCGAGCTCGGTCATGGTTGCCGTGTATCGGGTCAAATACTGGTTATAGCTGGTCTCGATTTGCTGCTGATAATTTTTGTAGGAGGTGGTCATTTTCTGGTTGTAGGCGGTGTAGTCGGCTTGCACCTGATTGATCCATTTGGAATCGGCCGCGCTGGCTGAACCTGCCGGGAAAACCATGACTAAGGCAACCGCCAGGCTTAATACCGTCAACAGGGGTTTGAAGACGGCTCGTTTCATTCGCATCTCACCTTTCGTTTGTTTTAGGGGCCGAAGCCATCCATATCTTACCCAATGAAGGGATGCCTTCCAATACGCAAATAATAAAACCTTACTTTAGAACCATGAAATCGATGCTTTGGTAAGCAAAGCCGGCTTCGCATTAGAGCAATCCGCCATCAACGAATGCAGGCGCGGTAGGCCGAAGGCGACAATCCCGTGTACCCTTTGAACTGCCGCGAAAAATAGGCCAGCTGCATGCCGATCTGGTCGGCGATATCCGAAACGGCGGTGTCGGTGTAAGTCAGCAGCCGTTTGGCTTCCTCCATCCGTTTGCGCTGCACGTAATGCATCGGCGTGACTCCCATGATCTTTCTAAAATAGGGAATAAAATAATTCGGATGCAGGTGCACGATCTCCGCCAGCTGCTCGATTTCCATCGGTTCATGCAAATGCGTTTGGATATAGGTTAATACGTTTCCGAGCTTGCTCCGTTCCGCCTGCTGCATAAAATCTTTCCAAAAATCCGTATAACCCCCGTCCTCCAGGCAGCATGCCAGCATCGTCAAAAGGCAGGCCTGGGCCCGAAGCACCGAAAAAGGCCCTCCCCGGTGAAACAAATCCACCAGCTCCGTGAAGGTCGACTCGATAAACCCCGGGTCCCGGGCATCGCATATGTACAGTTTTCCGTCGGCCGGGAACAAAGGCCACTCCCCCACCTGAGCGTCAAAATGGCAAAAATAACGCGAATACGGATCTTCCTGATCGGTTAATGCCATCTGGTTTGTGCCTGCCGGCATAATCATCATCTGATTGGGTTTTGGTTCGTATTTGACCCCGTTCAGGGTAACCGAACCGCGGCCTTCCGCAATAAAATACAACCGGTGAAAGGACGGGGCGATTTCCGTCCGGTTCCAGCCGGGAAAACCTTTTCGATATTGGGCGTAGCTGATGTTTAACGTCAGTCCTTCCGGCATCTTGCCGGCCATGTCCAGCGCCAGTTCCACGAGACCCTCCCCCTTTTCGTCCCCCTTATTGTACCATCGGCGATTTATCCAAAACACCTTAATTTTGTGCAAAACACTCTTAATCCAAGTTATTCTCATCTCTTTCGATTCGGGCTAAGCTTAGGGGGAATAGCAAGAGAAAGGGTGAAATTCCGGCATGGAAAAGGTTCGCTATGGCATTATCGGAATTGGAAATATGGGCGTCTCTCACGCTCACAACCTGTGCGGGGAAATCCGGGGGGCCGAGCTGACAGCCGTCTGCGACACGAACCCCGAAAGACTGGAATGGGCGAAGCAGCATCTCCCGGAATCGGTGCAGCTGTTTGACGAACCCGAGGCGTTCTGGGCGTCCAAGGCGATGGATGCCGTGCTGATTGCGGTGCCGCATTACGATCATCCGGGGATGGCCGTCAAAGCCTTTGAAAACGGTTACCATGTGCTGGTGGAAAAACCCGCCGGCGTGTATACCAAAGCGGTAAGGGAAATGAATGAAGCGGCGGCGAAAAGCGGCAAGCAATTCGGCATCATGTACAACCAGCGCACGAATCCGCTGTACATCAAGCTTCGCGACCTGATCCAATCCGGCGAGCTCGGCGAGGTTCGCAGAACGAACTGGATCATCACGAACTGGTACCGCTCGCAAAGCTACTACGATTCGGGCGGCTGGCGCGCCACTTGGGCCGGCGAAGGCGGCGGCGTGCTGCTGAACCAGGATCCCCACCAGCTGGACCTGTGGCAGTGGACGACCGGCATGATGCCGAAACGCGTCCGGGCATTTTGCCATTTCGGCAAATACCGGAACATCGAAGTCGAAGACGACGTGACCGCTTACGTCGAATATGAAAACGGAGCCACGGGCGTGTTCGTGACGACCGTCGGGGAAAGCCCCGGCACGAACCGTTTCGAAATTACCGGAGACAACGGCAAAATCGTCATCGAAAACGATAAATTGACCTTCTGGCGTCTCCGCGTTCCCGAACCTCAGTTCAACCGCGAATACAAAGGAGGATTCGGGCAGCCGGAGTGCTGGGTGTGCGACATTCCGGTGGCGGGCGGCGGCGGGCCGCAGCATAAAGGCATTTTGCAAAATTTCACGAACGCGCTCCTGCACGGCGAAAAGCTGCTTGCGCCAGGCGAAGAAGGCATTCTCGGCCTGACCATCTCGAACGCGATGCATTTGTCCGCCTGGACCGACGATTGGGTCGATCTGCCGCTCGACGAGGATCTTTTTTACGAAAAGCTTCAGGAAAAAATAGCACACTCCACGTTCCGCAAAGATCCTGCCGCAGCCGCTGTCCTGGACGTAAAAGGAACGCATTAATCCCTTAACGAGGAGGCATAAACCAAATGAAACTTTCCGTATTTACCGTAGCGACCCCGGACCTGACCCCCGAAGAACTGGTTCAAGCCGCCAAAGAAGCCGGGCTTCACGGCGTCGAATGGCGGTTCAAGGAAGTGCCGGAGGCCGTAGCGGGAGAGCAGCCTTCCTTCTGGGGAAACAACCTGTGCTCCATCGATCCCTCCCTTCCGGAGCCGGAGATGCTTAAATTCAAACAAGCTACGGAGGATCAAGGACTCGAAGTCGTGAGCGTGACCCCTTACTTAAACGAAATGAAGCTCGACGAAACGGAGCATGCCTTCCATGCGGCCCGCCTGCTAGGAGCAAGCATGATCCGGATCGGCGTGGCCCCTTACAATAAAACGTTATCCTATCCGGATTTGTACGACAAAACGGTGAACTATTTGAAGGAAGCCGAACGGCTTGCGAAGCAATACGGCGTCAAAGGCGTCGTCGAAACGCATCACGGGACGATCGCGCCAAGCGCGGGACTCGCCCACCGTCTCGTAAGCCACTGCGACCCGGATCATATCGGCGTGCTGCTCGATCCGGGCAACATGGTACACGAAGGTTTCGAGCATTACCGCATGGGCATGCAGCTGCTTGGCCCATATTTGGCGCATGTCCATATAAAAAACGCGCGTTTCGTGCAGGAAGGCAGCCGCGAGGACGGCACCGCCAAATGGCGGTCGGAATGGGCTCCGCTGCGGGAAGGCGTCATCGATTTTGCCTCGTTCGTCGAGGACTTGAAAAGCGTAGGGTACGACGGGTACCTCGGCATCGAGGACTTCAGCGCCCAATATGACTCCCGCGAGCTGCTGAAGCAGTTCGGCCAATTTATGCGCGAAAGGATGTAAACGGATGACAGCTTCAAAACAGGACGGAATGAATTACGCCCCGCAGGGCAAGCCGAACCATGTCGTGAAGCCCGGCGAATTCGTGTTCGCGGCCGCCGCGCTCGATCACGGGCATATCCACGGCATGAGCAAAGGGCTGGTCGAAGCCGGGGCAACTTTGAAATGGGTGTACGACCGCGATCATGCCAAAGCCGAGAGCTTTGCTTCCAAGTTTCCGGGAGCAAAAGCAGCGGACAGTCTGGAGCAGGTGCTCGAAGATCCGGAAGTGCGCCTCGTTGCGGCCGCCGCTATCCCTTCCGAACGCTGCGCGCTGGGACTCCAGGTCATGGATGCGGGCAAGGATTACTTTACCGACAAAACGCCGTTTACGTCATTGGAGCAGCTTGAAGCGGCACGGGCGAAGGTCCGGGTAACCGGCAAAAAATATATGGTGTATTACAGCGAGCGGCTTCACGTCGAGTCCGCCGTGTACGCGGGGCAGCTGATCCGTGAAGGCGCCATCGGCCGCGTGCTGCAGGTTACCGGGTTCGGCCCGCATCGATTAAGCGCGTCCTCGCGCCCGGAATGGTTTTTCCAAAAGGAAAAATACGGCGGCATTGTATGCGACATCGGCAGCCATCAAATCGAACAGTTCCTCTACTATTCCGGCTGCAAAGACGCAAAGGTGCTGCACAGCAAAATCGCCAATTACAACCACCCGGAATATCCGGAGCTTGAAGATTACGGCGACGCGACGCTGGTAGGCGACAACGGAGCCACCCAATATTTCCGGGTCGACTGGTTTACGCCGGACGGGCTCGGAACATGGGGCGACGGCAGGACGTTTATCCTCGGCACCGACGGGTACATCGAGCTGCGCAAATATATCGACATCGCCAGGGATTCGGCCGGAGACCACGTCTACTTGGTGAACAAAGACGGGGAGCGCAGATTCGACGTGAACGGGCAGGTCGGGTATCCGTTTTTCGGGGAACTGATCCTCGACTGCTTGAACCGGACCGAACATGCGATGACGCAGGAGCATGCCTTCAAGGCGGCGGAATTATGCTTGAAGGCGCAGGAAATGGCCGTCCGCGTTTCATAACGTATGGCCATGCCAAATTTTACGGACAGGACGGGAATCGTCATGCAAAAGTTAGGAGCAGCGATTATCGGCTGCGGAGCCATCTATCCCCTTCATGCCGGCTCGATTGAGGAACTGGAGGACGCTGAGCTGCGGATGGCGATCGATACGGATCCGGAGAAAGCGCAAGCCGCGGCAAGCCGTTACGGATGCGAAGCCGCCGCGGATTACAAGGTGCTGCTTGAACGGGAAGACATTCAAATCGTGCATCTGTGCACCCCCCATTACCTCCATGCCGAAATGGCCATTGGGCTGCTTGCCGCCGGCAAGCATGTCCTGACGGAAAAACCGATCGCGGAAAACGCCGCGGCGGCGAGAGCGATGACCGAAGCGGCGAAAAAAAGCCGGAGCCAGCTCGGCGTTACGTTCCAAAACCGCTACAATGACGCTTCGCGGATCATTCATGAATATATCGCATCCGGCGAACTGGGCAAGTTGGTTTGCATGAAGGGCATCGTTACTTGGAACCGCGGCCGCGCCTACTATGAAAGCGGTGCGTGGCGGGGCAAATGGGCTACCGAAGGCGGCGGCGTCCTGATTAACCAAGCCATCCACACCTTGGATTTGCTGCAATGGTTCGGCGGCGAAATTTCTTCCGTGAAAGGAAGCGTAACCTCCGATACGCTGGAGGACGCCATCGAGGTGGAGGATACGGCACATGCCTGCATCGATTTCGCAAACGGCGCCAGGGCGTTGTTTTACGGGACAAACGGATACGGCACCGATTCCCCCGTGGAGCTGGAGATCGTATTCGAGCATGGCGTGTTAACGCAGCGGCGGGATTCGCTGTACCTATGGAAAGACGGAAATGAAACGCGCCTGAGCGAGCCGCCCCATTCCAATTTTGGGGGCAAATCCTATTGGGGGCCGAGCCACCGGAAACTGATCGCCGATTTTTACGCGCATGTCCGGGAGGATCGTCCGTTTTGGATCGACGGCGAGGAAGGCATCAAGGCGCTGCAGCTGATCGAAGCATTGTACGAGCGAACCCGAAGCGGCCAAGGGCTGCGGTTTCCTCCGTCTAACGCCGTGCTTTCGAAGTAACAACGGGAAGCTATGAGATGATGTTAAAAAAACTCCCACACCGATTCTGCCGGTTCGCACTGCGACCCGCAGGTCGTTCGGCGTGGGAGTTTTTATGGCGTGAGATACCAGTTATACCTTCTGTCTTCCGGCACCGACAGCCTTCATTTGCCATATACGAAGAAACTGCATTACAATAGAAGTTAAAAGAAATAATATTGGAAACGGGGTGATGCTGTGAGCGGTTTTCAACAGGAATTCGGGGATGGCGGTGCCAAATACATCGTATCCGGCGATTCCATCTCCAAAGGTGTCGTGTATGACGAGGTTCGAAAAAAATACGTCGTTCTAGAGGATAACTATGTATCGCTGCTGCAAAGCAAGCTGAAGGGCGCCGTCCGCAATACGGCAAGATTCGGAAATACGCTGCTCAAGGGAATAAGCAATCTGAAAAAGGATGTCGTAAAGGAGAAGCCGAACATCGTGCTGATCGAATACGGCGGAAACGATTGCGATTATAACTGGAGCGAAATTGCCAAAGACCCGGGCCGCGAGCATCTGCCGAAAACGGATTTTCATACGTTCGAAAAAGTGCTGACGGAAACGGTCAACGAGCTGAAAAGCCAGCAAATCATCCCGATTCTGATGAGCCTGCCTCCGCTGAACGCGGACAATTATTTCAAATGGGTCACGCAAAACGATCCGGAGGCGCAGCAAAACGTTATGAAATGGCTCGGCAGCGTCACGAAAATCTATTGGTGGCAGGAACGATACAACTCGACCATTCTCAAGGTATCCGAGCTGACCAAAACGAAATTGATCGACGTTCGCGGCGCGTTTCTGCAGCATCCCGACTTCACGAAATTTATATGCTCGGACGGCATTCATCCGAATGAGGCCGGCCACCGCATCATTTTCGACAAAGTGGTGGAATTCGTCAAAACGAATTACAAGCATCTGCTGCTGGACGGCGGAACAAACGCCGCCTGCGAAGCATAAAACCATAAATCACCCCGCAAAGCGGGCCAAATCATAAATCAGACAAAAAGAATTCCCCTCGGAGATCTGGGCAAGCCGAGCAGCGCATGATTCATTCGCGCGCCCGGGCCTGATTCCGAGGGGGATTTTTGTTTCCGTACGAAGCTGCCGAGGGCCGATGCAACGGAACGATGCCGGCATCCCATGTGCTTTTGCGGGGGTTACTTGATTTCGAAAGCGGTCCGTACCGGACGGATCTTCCAAATGTCGGATGCGTATCGCTTGACGGTGCAGTCGCTGGAAAAATGGCCGGAATGGGCGATGTTGACGACCGATTTGGCGGCCCAATCATGGGCGTTCAAATACGCCCGGTCTACGGCGGCATGCGTATCGGCATAACCCGCAAAATCGCGCAGGACGAAAAACTCGTCGTTATGATCGAGAAGCGACTGGTAGATGAACTCGAACTCGCGGTCATGGCGGCTAAACGGACCGGGATGGACCAAATCATCCAGCACGCGTTGGATCCTCGGGTCGCGCTCATAAACCTCCCTTGCCAAATATCCTCCATGATTGTAATAATCCAGCACTTCCTCCGAACGAAGCCCGAACAGGAACATGTTCTCCGCCCCGATGCGCTCATGAATTTCGACGTTGGCTCCGTCGAGCGTGCCGACCGTCAGCGCGCCGTTCATCATGAACTTCATGTTGCCCGTCCCGGACGCCTCTTTGCCCGCCGTGGAGATCTGCTCGCTGACATTGGCGGCGGGGATGATTTTTTCGGCGAGGGAAACGGAATAGTTTTCGAGGAACACGACTTTCAATTTGCCCTCCATGCGGGGATCGTTGTTGACCGTGTCCATGACGGCATGAATCAGCTTGATGATGCATTTCGCCAAAAAATAAGCCGGCGCCGCCTTGGCGGCAAAAATAAACGTGCGGGGCAAACGATCCACGGACGGATCGTCTTTCATAAGGTGATATAGATGCATAATGTGCAAAACGTTTAACAGCTGCCTTTTATAGGCGTGAAGGCGCTTCGCCTGCACGTCGAAAAGCGAGTCCGGATCGACCGAAACGCCCTGCTTCTCCCGGATATAGTCGGCAAGGCGCAGCTTGTTTCCGCGTTTGATCCTTCCGATTTCCTCCAGAAAAAGAGGGTCGTTTTGAAAACGCTCCAATTCCTGCAGCCGATCGGGATGTTCGATCCAGCCGGTGCCGATGCTGTCGCAGATGAGGCCGGCGAGCTCGGGATTGGCGTGCATGAGCCAGCGGCGGTGGGCGATGCCGTTGGTTTTGTTGTTGAACCGTTCCGGGAACAGGCCGTAAAAAGGCTGCATGACGTCCGTTTTCAAAAGCTCGGTATGCAGCCGGGCCACGCCGTTCACGCTGTAGCTGCCGACGACGGCCAAATGGGCCATCTTTACCTGCCCGCTTTCGATGACGGCCATCCGGGATACGAGATCCTGCCTGCCCGGAAAACGTTCGAGGAGCATGCCGCAAAAACGTTTGTTGATTTCCTCGATGATCATGTACACCCGCGGCAGAAGCTCGCGCACCATATGAATCGGCCATTTCTCAAGCGCTTCGCTCATCAGCGTATGGTTTGTATATGAAACCGTCCGGGTGGTGACATCCCATGCCTCATCCCAGCCGAAGCCTTTTTCGTCGATCAGGATCCGCATCAGCTCCGGGATGACCAGCGTCGGATGTGTATCGTTAATATGGACGGCGACCTTCCGGGGAAGTTCGGTAAAGGGGAGCCCCAGCTTCCCGAAAGTCCGCAGCACGCTCTGCAGCCCCGCCGAGCATAAAAAATATTGCTGCTTCAGGCGGAGCAGCTTGCCCTCGTATCCCGAATCGTCCGGATACAAAAATTCGGAGATGGATTCGACCGAACGGTTATAGTCCAAAAACGTATAATACCCGTTATTGGGCTGCCCGTTCTGGGCCCTGAAGCGCATTTTGGCCGGATCGGCCGCCGATTCCGCGCTCCACAGCCGGAGCGTATTGACATGGGCGCTGCCGTAACCGACGATCGGCACGTCATAGGGAACGGCCCAAATTTTTTCGTCGCCCACCGTTTCGAAGACCGTCCTGCCGTTTTTCTCGGACACCTCCACGCGGCCCCAAAAGCTGACCTCAACCCGCTTATCCTCCCGGCGTTCCTCCCACACGTTCCCTTTTTGCAGCCAGGGATCCGGGAGCTCCACCTGATGTCCGTCGACGATTTTTTGCTCGAACAAGCCGTATTTATAACGGATGCCGCAGCCGTGTCCCGCAAAACCCAAGGAAGCGAGCGAGTCGAGAAAACAGGCGGCGAGGCGGCCAAGCCCCCCGTTCCCGAGGCCCGCGTCCGGCTCCTGCTCTTCGATCGTTTCCAAGTCCCAGCCCAGTTCCTTCAATCCTTTCCGGACGGTGTCGTATACGCCGAGATTCAGCACATTGTTTCCGAGCATGCGGCCGACCAGAAATTCCATCGAAAAATAATAAACCTGCTTTTCCCGGTTCGTTTTGTAAGCCTGATTGGTTCCGGCCCACTCGCGCCCGATATGTTCACGAATAAGGCTCCCGAGAACCCTGTATATGTCGTCTGCCGTCGCCTCCTCAACGTTTTTCCCCAAGCGGCTGACAAGCTGTTCTTTAAACACCGTTGTGAATAATTCCATATCGTAGAACAAAGAAGTTATCCCCCTGACGCGTTAAGTTTAGATCGCGGTGTCTTTGGCAACCACAAAAGGCTTCTTTACGTCGCCTTGAAGTTTGCGGCCCTTCGAGATGGTGACATCTTTGTCCAGAATGACGTTTTCCAGCACCGCATCCCCTTCGATGACGCATTTTTGCATAATGATCGAATTATAGATCCGCGCCCCTTCCTTGACCTGCACCCCGCGGAATAAAATGCTGTTGTGGACCGTTCCCCCAATCTGGCAGCCGTTGGCCACCAGCGAATTGCTGACATCCGCCGATTCCGAATATTTGGCCGGAACCTCATATTTGATTTTGGTGTGAACCGGCTGTTCCCGGAACAATGAATTGTATTTTTCCGGCTGAAGCAGCTCCAGGCTGTTGCGGTAGTAGCTCTCCAACGAGTTGATTACGGCATGGTAGCCGTTGTATTCGTAGCCGGCAATACGCAGCCTGCCGCGGTTTTTCTGGATGGCGTCGCGGAAAAAATGGCTTTCCCCATGGGCGATGCATTGCTTGGCGAGATGAAGGAACAGCTTTTTCTCCATGATGAACATTTCCATATAAATATTGGCGTGGTCCTGCTCGAGATGGATGTCCGTCACTCTGCCGCTTTCGTCCACGTCTAATCGGGTGCAGTATTGGTGCTCCGGCCGGAGCCGGTCCACTTTCGTGTAGATCAAGGTCACGTCGGCTTCCTGCTTCAGATGATAGTCATAGGCCGCGCAAAAATCGACATTGCTCAAGTGCTGGCTTCCGGTATAAATGACATATTGGGCGGAACCGCGTTCAAAAAAGTCCTGATTATTATGAATATGCTGCATTTCGCCGCTGGAAACATCGGACGGGTCATTCCAGTCGGGAGGGAGAATGAACAGCCCGCCCCGTTTGCGGTCCAAATCCCACGGGCGTCCTTCGCCAAGGTGATCCAGCAGCGAGCGGTATTTACGGCGGACAAACAGCGCGATATCAAGCACGCCCGCATGCATCATATTGGACATCACGAAATCGATCAGCCGGTACCTGCCGGCAAAAGGCACGGCCGCGCCGCAGCGGAAATAGGTAAGCTCGTTCAACAAATCCAGCTCATGATCCAGATTGATGACTCCCATGAGTTGCTTCATAAAGGCACCGTCCTTTTTTTGACTATTTAGATTTTGTATGCCCTCAGATGATCGTTGTTGGAGTTGATGTTTTCGAGCCTGCCGCCATGTCGCTGTCGCCATTGATCAGCGCGATCCCCCCTTCTCCCTCCGGATATCCGCCGATGACCGTCCCATCCTCAATTACCATGTTCTCGGCAACGATCGCACGGTGAATCCGAACATTCCGTCCGATCTTGACCTGAGGCATGATGACGGAATCCTTCACCACGCTGCCTTCCCCCACCTCAACCCCGTAAAACAGCACGGAATGGCTTACCTCGCCGTACACGGTGCAGCCTTCATTGATCATGCTATTCCGGACTTTGGCACCGGGCGCGATATATTCGGCAGGCTGGTTCGGATTCCGCGTAAAAATCCGCCACCCCGGATCGTTTAAAACAAGCTTCGGATGCTCCGATAAAAGATCCATGTTCGCTTCCCACAGACTGTCGATCGTTCCGACGTCCTTCCAATAGCCGTCAAACGGATAGGCGTACATCTTTCTTCCATCGGAGAGCATCATCGGAATGATGTCTTTGCCAAAGTCATGGCTTGT
This sequence comes from Paenibacillus sp. USDA918EY, assembly GCF_009870825.1. GTDB lineage: Bacteria > Bacillota > Bacilli > Paenibacillales > Paenibacillaceae > Paenibacillus_AQ > Paenibacillus_AQ albilobatus. Next base: position 13,314 of record NZ_WTWY01000022.1, read on the forward strand.
GCCCGGCTGGTCCACGTTTTGCAGCAAATAGGTTTTCAACACATCCCACTTGAATAAATATACGCCCATCGATGCCAGAGTGCTCCTTGGCCGCACCGGTTTTTCCTCGAATTCATAAATGCGAAGCTCTTCATCGGTGTTCAAAATGCCAAACCGCGTGGCTTCCTCCAAAGTCACATCGATCACGGAAATGGTGCAGTCGGCGTTATTTTTCTTGTGGTGTTGCAGCATTTGATCATAATCCATTTTGTAGATGTGGTCTCCGGACAAAATCAGCACATGCTCCGGATCGTATTGCTCGATAAATTTCAGGTTCCTGAAAATCGCATCCGCCGTGCCCCTGTACCAGCTTGTTCCGTCTTCCCGCTCATAAGGCGGCAAAACGTAAACGCCCCCGCTCCGATGCTCCATATCCCAGTCTCTGCCGATCCCGATATAGGAATGGAGCACGAGCGGTTCGTATTGCGTAAGCACGCCGACGGTATCGATCCCCGAATTGGAGCAGTTGCTAAGCGTAAAATCAATGATCCGGTAGGTTCCGCCAAAATAAACCGCAGGTTTGGCCAGCGTTTTCGTCAAGCCTTTAAGCCGCTTGCCCTGTCCTCCTGCCAGCAGCATGGCTACGACTTCCTTTCTTCTCATGAAAAAACCTCCTTCAATCATGTTCAAGGACGAAACCTGCAATGATGGGTATGTACGGATATCGCAAGATGCAAGCTTTGTGCAAAACGGTTGAACGTACGGAACGAAACTTCCGAAACAGCCATGGATGCTGCTAATAAGCCGGCAGCCCGCGTGAAAACGGTTATCTTGCTTTCATGAAGAGGCATTCGATGCAAAAAACAGCAGGCGGTTTGGGCTGGACTCTTCACCGTTTTGCGGATATCTGGTTATCGCTACAGGAATATGTAAACGTAAGCGTTTTCATTCGTCGAGATAATGGCTTTTTTGCTAAACATATTTCTCATCCCGCAAAAAGCCGAAACTTTAAAGGTTCGGAACGAAAAAAGGGTATCCCGCAGGTTCTTTAACCTTTGGGATACCCTTATCGGGTTGTGCTTATAAACGGCGATCATACGGGATCTTTTTGCTCCTGCGGGCTCACCCCGGTTTTTTTCAAATAAGCGCGCCACGTAATGCACCACCGCTTCGGATCGTCCAGGGACGATTCGTCATTGCGGTGAACGGTGCTGTTATGCGGAGCCGTTTTGACGATCTCCGGATTCGTATAGGCTTCATTCGAAATCTGCTCCAGCGCCTGAATGTATTCGTCAAGATCTTCCTTGGAATAAGACTCGGTCGGCTCGAGCGTAAACGGCTGCGGCACGATGTACGGATGATGGGAGGTCCAGTAATGCAGCCCGAAATCACACATCCGGCGCGTAATGTCCTCGGTTGTGACGCCGGTTTCGTCGGTCAGCTGCTTCCAGCTGTAGCGCACCTGCTCGAGGCGGCGCCCCTTGATGTACGGAGCGCTTGCGCCGCGGATTTGCAAAATTTTATGGTACAAATAGTTGTTGTTCAGCACGGCGACCTGGGCCACGTCCTTCAAGCCCTCAGCGCCAAGGCTCAGAATCCAGGCGTATGCCCGCAGCACGGTTTGGGCGACGCCGTGGAAGCTGCGCACCTTGCCGATGCTGAGTTCGCCCTGATCCTTCAGCACGTAACGTCCGCCTTCTTCGCGTTCCACAAGCGGCCCCGGCAGGAACGGCTTCAATTCTTCGATCACGCCGAGCGCGCCCGTCGCCGGTCCTCCGCACATATGCGGGGCGGCGAAGGTTTTGTGCAGGTTGAAAAAGCACATATCAAAGCCCGCTTCCTTCGCCCGGGTGATGCCGAGCAAGCCGTTGGCGTTGGCTTGGTCGTAGTAGCATACGCCGCCTGCGGCATGCACCACATCCGTAAATTCCCGGATGCGGTGATTGTAAATGCCCGTGTCTTCCGGGTTCGCGACGACAAATCCGGCAGTCCGTTCGGAGACGGCGTTTTTCAGTTTTTCAAGGTCCGGGAAGCCGTCTTCGTCCGGATGCAGCGTAATGATCTTGTAGCCTTTGACCGCAGCGGTCGCCGCCTGGGACGGATGCGAGAAAATCGTCGTAATGATTTCGTCCCGCTGATCGCCTTCGCCGCGGGAATCATGATAAGCGCGGACGATGGACGCCATGGCCAGCAATGCTTGGGTACCGCTGCTCGGCTGGAATGAAAAAGCGTCCATGCCGGAAATTTCGCGCATCGCAAGGTCGAGTCGATGATAGATTTCAAGCATGCCCTGCACGGTGCCGGCGTCCTGCAGCGGATGAAGCTCCGTTAAACGCGGGTTGCGGATCAGCATTTCATTGATGCGCGGAATGTATTTCATCGTGCAGGTCCCCTGCCCGATTTCGACGTTCAAGTCCGATCCCAGCGTTTCCTGGGACAATCTCAAGTAATGGCGGAGCACTTTGGCCTGCCCGATCTCCGGGAGCGCGAGTGCCGAGGCGCGCCGCATGGAGGCGGGAATGCTGTCCTCGGCGCTGCCGACGGCGGCCGCTACGGCGGCTTCGGCGCCCGGCGGGATGACGCCCCGCTCCCCTGGACGGTGAAGTTCAAAAATAACCGGTTCATCCCATTTGGCCTGGTGGAACTGACGAACCTTATGGTCTCTCTTAATCCGTTTCATGGCGTCTCTTCCCCCTCTTAGGTTCTAATAGGCGATGCCTGTGCCGACAATCGCGCGGATCGCGGCCGCAAGGCGGTCCAGGTCGGACTGCGTATGGATTTCCGTCACGCAGTAGAGCGCGCATTGCCCCCACGCCGGATACCCCGCGGACAAATCCTTGCCGCCGAAAATCCCTTCCTCCATCAAGCGGCGGTTGATCTCGGCAACGGTAAGGCCCGTGGCGTTAAAGTCGACGACGAATTCCTTGAAAAAGGCGCCTTCAAAACGAAGGGAAACGCCCGGAATCTCCGCCAGCTTCTTCGCGGCATAATGCGATTTCTGGATGATGGTGCTGCCGACCTCACGCATGCCGTGCGGCCCGAGCAGCGCCAAATATACGCCTGCCGTGATCCCCCACAAGGCGGTTTGGGTGCCTACGGATTCTTTGCCCTTCTCCCGGAGGGCAAAGGACGTGCGCTCGTAGGCGACATCCCCGAAGCCGTATTCGCCCTCCACCTCGGTCGGCACGATGCCGAACAAGCGGGAAGGATATTCCATGACGAATTTCTCTTCATCGCGCGTCGCGATGAAACCTGCCTGGCCGCCGCCGTAATTCATATGCATGCCAAGCGGCTGCAGATCCCCGCAGACGATGTCCGCGCCGTAACGGGATGGCGCCTCCAAAACGCCTAGGGAGATCGGGTCGACGCCGACAATCGATACGGCGCCGGCGTCATGGGCAAGCTTCGAAATTTCCGCCCCCCGGTCCTCGATGATGCCGAGATACCCCGGGTTTTCGAAATAGACGGCGGCAACGTTGGCGCCGAGCTTCCCTTGCAGGTCGCTCAGATCCATTTTCCCCGTAACCGGATCGATCTCCACGTATCCGATTTCCATGACCGGCATGCAGTAATTGCAAATAATCGCGGCTTTATCGGGATCGACGGAACGCGGAAGCAACGCCTTCTTGCGGCCCGTCATACGGCCGGCCATCCGGATCGCGGTGGAAGCCGCTTGCGCCCAATCGAAAGTCGGGACGTTGACGACATCCATGTCGACGAGTTCGGCGACGAGGCTCTGATATTCGAACAACGCCTGAAAACGCCCATGGTCTTCGTATGGTTCGCCGGCATAAGCGGTCACGAATTCGGAACGCTGGTTGATCTCGTCGCATACGGCCGGAATGAAGTGCTGCCAGCAGCCGGCTCCGAGGAAATTGAGGTAATCCGCGCCGTGCTTGTTTTGGGACAGCAGGCCTTCGATATGGCGGCGCAGCTCGTATTCGTTCATCGCCGGCGGCAGGTTCATCTCCCGCTTCATCTTCAGGCCGTCCGGAATCGCGTCATGGAGCTGATCCATGGATGTCAGGCCGATTTCCTTCAGCATGGCGTCCCGGACCTCCGGAACGGTATTCGGAATATAAGGATGGGCAAAAGTTCTTTCAGCCAAATTGATCGCCTCCGTTCGTGTTGGAAAAGCAAAACAAAGATCCGTCCTAAGCAATGCCGCCTCCGTCGACGACAAGCACGCTGCCCGTCACCCAGGAAGAGAGGTCGCTGGCCAGGAACAAAACGGCATTCGCAATATCGCGCGGGGTGCCGAGCCGTTCCAGCGGCCGCCCGCCGGCGGAGGCGACGAGGAACGCCGCCTCGTCCTGCTGCAACTGCTTGGCCTCGTCGCGAAGGAGCGGCGTGTCGGTATCCCCCGGCGACACGCAATTGACGCGGATGTTCGCCGGACCGTGGTCGATGGCCATCGCTTTGGTCAGATTGACGACCCCGGCCTTGGCCGCGCAGTAAGCCGCGGCCCGGTCCCCGCCTTTCAGACCCCAGCCGGAGCCGGTATTAATGATGCTGCCGCCCCCGCCTTTTTCCATGATCGGAATGATAAATTTGGAAAGCAGGTATACGCCTTTCAGCGAAACGTCCAGCACCAGGTCCCAATCTTGTTCCTCGAGCTCGGTCACCGTTTTGCGGCGAATGACGCCCGCGTTGTTAAACAGGATGTGGATGCCTCCAAGCGTAGAAGCGATCTCATCGGCAACGCGTTCGCAATCCGCGGCCGAGGTGACGTTGCAGCGATGGAAGCTGGCCCGTCCCCCTTTTTCGCGGATTGCCGCCCCCGCTTTTTCCCCTGCCGCTTCGTTAATGTCGATCAGCGCCGCATGCGCTCCAAACTCGGCAAGAAGTTCGGCGGCGGCCAGGCCGATCCCCGAAGCGCCTCCCGTCACGACAGCCACCTTGCCAGACAAATTCAATACGTCCTGTGATTTAAGCATCGTTCTCCTCCTCTTGCTTCATGTTGTTCGCTTCGGCCGCCATGCTTCGGCTCAATCGTTCCGGCGCGCAATCTTCGGCCATATACGCCTGCAGCAGGATGCGGAACCGGAAAGGCTCCGGCTTGACCGCATGCTCCGGCGACTGCGCCGGCCCGCAGCTGTTGCTGCCGAGGCCGTTTTGGCGGTAATCCAGATTCAGGGCGATAAACTCCCGCGGCACCAGATCGCTCATATGCTGTGCCGCTTCCAGGTCGGCGTCGGTATACCGTCTTGCGCTGAATTCAAGCACCGGCGCGCCGGCCGCAAGCAGGCCGATGCCCGATTCGTCCGCGATGGACACCCAGCGGACGTCCGTCCGGTTGCCGTTCTCCTGCGGATACACGTACGGCGTAAACAAGCCGTCGACCGTATTCCGGTAGACGCCGAACCTTCCCGCTTCCTTGCTGTCCGAGTAGCTTTCCCCCGGCCCGCGGCCGTACCACCGGACATGCTCCATGTCGCCCGGAATTTCGAGCTGCAGGCCGATCTTCGGCAGCATGGAAGGCGGCGTTCCTTCCGGCGTCCCGTTCACGTCGATGACGACCAGCCCGCTGCCGCTCACCGTATAAGAAACCGCGCAGCGGAACCCCCAATCATGAACCGGCGGCGCAATCCGCGAATTCCAGGTTACCCGTACCGCGGTTTCATCCAGCCGCTCCCACCGGAAATCGTCGATCCGTTCGGAGAGCCGATCGAGATGGGCTTTGCGCCAATCCGCGAGCACGTACATGTCGTTGTCGATCGGCGCCCGCCAGAAGTTCAGGCGCGGACCGCGACGAATCAGCTCCTTGCCGCCGAACTTCAACGAATCGATGCCCGCCTTCAGCCGGTCAAAGGTCATCCGGAACGCGTCGTTCCCTATCGTAAGCATTCGTCCCTCTTCGCTAGCCGATAAGGATTCGGCGGATGCGGCCGCAGCCTTCGGTTCGGCGGGCGCGGCGGCAGGCAGCGCAAACTGCGCCCAGGCCACCTCGTGGCCTTGGGGAGCCCAATCGCAGTCTGCGGCCAGCGTGAAGCCGATGTTCAGCCAGCGTTCGGCATCGGGTTCGGCGACGGTCTGCGTCTGATCGTCCCGCAGCGGCGCCTCCAATTCACAGCTCTCCCCGGGAGCGACCGGCGGGAGCGCAAGCACGCCGCTTTGCAGCGTACGGCCATCAGCCGTGACGCTGTAATGCGCCTGCAAATGATCCAGGCCGATAAAATCGTACCGGTTCGTGATACGGATGCGGCCGCCTTCGATCATGTCGACCCGGACGGGTTCGATGATTTTCTTGTATTCGATCAGTCCCGGCGACGGCGTCCGGTCCGGGCGGATGAGCCCGTCGATGACGAAATTGCCGTTGTTCGGCACATCGCCGTAATCGCCGCCGTAAGCGTAATCGGCCTTGCCGTCCGCCGTCTTGCGGCTGAGGCCGTGGTCGATCCATTCCCAGACGAAACCGCCCTGCAGGCGCCGGTACTTGTCGAAAACGTCGAAGTACGCGCGCAGCCCTCCGGGGCCGTTGCCCATCGCGTGGGCGAATTCGCATAACACATGCGGCTTCGGATGGTCCTCCATTTGGCCGAACCCTTCCATTTTCTCCACGGAAGAATACATCGTGCTGACGACGTCGCATACCTCCGCTTCCCGGTCTTCCTCGTAATGCACGAGGCGGGTCGGGTCATGTTCCTTGCACCATGCGGACATCGCGCGGAAGTTGCAGCCGAAGCCCGATTCGTTGCCCAGCGACCAGAAGATGACGGACGGATGGTTTTTGTCGCGTTCCACCATGCGGCGCACCCGGTCCACGTAAGCTTCCTTCCAGGCCGGATCGTCGCTAAGGCGTGAAATGTTGCCAAGCGGCTCGAAGCCATGCGTTTCGAGATCCGTTTCTTCCATCACGTACAGCCCGTATTCGTCGCACAGGTCGTAAAAGCGCGGGTCGTTCGGATAATGCGCCGTACGGACCGCGTTGATGTTATGCCGCTTCATCAGCTTGATGTCCTCCAGCATCGTCGACAACGTCACCGTCCGGCCCGTATCCGGGTGATGGTCATGCCGGTTGACGCCTTTGAGCAGGATCGCCTTGCCGTTTACCAAAAACTGGCCGTCCCTCACCTCGATGCGGCGGAAGCCGACGCGCTGGGCGACGGTTTCGGTTACCTGTCCCCGCGTATCAAGCACGGTCAGGATCAAATGGTACAAATACGGCGATTCCGCGTTCCATAAAACCGGTTTGGCGACGGGCAGGTTAAACTCGGCATACGCCTCCCCGGACCATGTTTTTTCGGCGGAAAGCAGCTCGGCCCCCGTCCGATCCAACAGCTGGAGCCGAACTTTTCCTCCGGAGTCCTCTCCATTGATGTCCGTGCGCACCGACAGCACCGCATTCGCCATTTCCGCATCAAGCTCCGTCGCCACGCGGAAATCGGCGATACGGACGGATGAAGGTTCGGAAACCAGGTACACGTCCCGGAAAATGCCGCTCATCCACCACATATCCTGATCCTCGAGATAGCTGCCGTCCGACCACTGATACACACGAACGGCCAAGCGGTTCACGCCGGATTTCAAATACGGGGTCAGATCGAACTCCGACGTCAGGCGGCTGCCTTGGCTGTAACCGACAAACGCCCCGTTCAGCCATAGATGGAAGGCGCTGTCCACGCCGTCGAACTTGATGGATACATGACGACCGTCCCAATGCGAAGGAAGCTCGAACTCCCTTACGTAACTCCCCGTCGGATTATCGTTCGGCACATGCGGCGGATCGACCGGAAACGGGTAATACAGATCCGTATAATGCGGATGCCCATAACCCTGCAGCTGCCAGTGGCCCGGCACGCGGATATCGTCCCATCCCGAAACGTCGAATTCCTGCTCGTAAAAATGCCGCGGAGCCAGCTCCGGCCCCTCTGCAAAATCGAATTTCCATATCCCGTTCAGCGATTTGAACCACGGGGAACTCCCCCGGTCATAACTCAAAGCGCCCTCCCGATCCGGGAACGGGATGAAATAAGCCCGGCTCTTCACGCGGTTCCGCTCCAGGACGCCGAGGTTATCCCAATCCCGCTCTTGCATGATGTCATTCATGGTCCTCTTCCTTTCTCTGCGATCTATCCTTTGATGCCCGTCGTCGCGATTCCGCCCACGATATAACGCTGCGCGAAGAAGAAAATGGCCAGCGGCGGAATGGAGATCAGGCATGTGATCGCCATAATCGACTGCATGTCGACGCCGTACATTCCCTTAAACTGGGACAGACCGAGCGTCAGCGTATATTTCGTCTGATCGTTCAGGAAAATGAGCGGCCCGAGGTAGTCGTTCCAGCAGCTCATCACCTGGAATACCGCCACCAGGATCAGCGAAGGCCACATCAGCGGCACGATGATCCGGAACAGCACCGTCACTTTGCTGGCGCCGTCGATCGTGGCGGCTTCGTCCAGCTCCCTGGGCAGGGTCAAAATAAACTGCCGCAGCAAAAAGATATAATAAGCGGATCCGAACCACGAAGGCACGATCAGCGGCTTCAGCGTATTGATCCAGCCCAGATAGTTGAATTCCATGTACTGCGGGATCATCGTCACTTCCCACGGAATCATCATCGTCGCCAGCACGATCAGGAACAGGATGTCGCGTCCCTTGAACTGAAAACGGGCGAAACCGTAAGCGACAAGGGTGCAGGAAATCAGCTGGCCGAGCGTGGACAAGACGGTGATGGACACCGTGTTTTTCAAAAACAGGTTAAACGGCTGGCTGTTCCATGCTTCGGCAAAATTGCTGAACTTCCAGACGGAAGGGATCCATTTGGGCGGGAACAGGTACAGCTCCTGCTGCGATTTGAGCGCCGTCGTCACCGCCCAGAACAATGGCGCGATAAACAGGAGCGAAAACAGGATCAGCAGCAGGTACGTCAGCGCTTTTTTCATCCGGCCTGCACCCCTTTTCTCGATTTCCGCTTATCCCTCCGCGAATTCTTTTTCATCTCACCCTCATAAAACACCCACGCTTCCGACGACTTGAAAACAAGGAACGTCAGCACCAGCACGATCAGGAACATGAACCAGGCATTTGCGGCGGAATAGCCCATTTTGAAATATTTGAATGCATTTTCGTACATGTACATCGCGTAAAAATACGTCGATTTCAGCGGCCCGCCCCCCGTCAGGAGCAGAGCCAAGGTCAGCTGCTGGAACGCCGCGATAATGGAGGTGATCAGATTGAACAAAATCGTCGGCGTAATCATCGGAATCGTCACGCTGAAAAACTGGCGGATCTTCCCGGCTCCGTCGATGGAAGCCGATTCGTACAGATCCTTTGGGATGCCCTTAAGCCCCGCCAAGAAAATCAGCATCATCGAGCCCTGTCCCCACAGGCTGGCCACGACCATCGCCACAAGCGACCATCTCGTGTCGTTCAGCCAGTCGGGTCCCTGAACGCCAAACAGCGACAGAAAATAGTTCAATATCCCGTAATCCCCGCTGTAGACCCAGGACCAGATCATGGCGAGCGCCACGCCCGATATAACGGACGGCAGGTAAAAGGCGGTGCGGAAAATCGCGCTGCCCCGAACCTTTTGGTTCAGCAGCATGGCGAGCCCGAGCGCGATCATAATGTTGAGCGGCACGAACAAAACCGCGAATTTCAAAGTGACGAACAGCGACTTCCAAAACATCGGGTCGTCCGTAAACATCTCGATGTAATTATCGAGGCCGATAAACGTCACTTTGCCGACGATCGGCCAATCAAAAAACGAAATGATCAGCGAAAACAGCAAAGGTCCGAGCGTAAAAACGACGAATCCGAATATCCAAGGAAAGATGAAGAGGTAGGGAGCAGCCCCACCCCATCTGCGTTTTCTCAAGGGCTTAAGGGCGGCTGTATGTTCCCGTGCGTTGTGCAGGTAGGTCTGAGCCATCTCCTAACCTTCTTTCTATAGAGGTTGTTTAGTGTTATTTCAAATACCGCTCGCTGTCCTTCACGGCCTGATTCAGCACTTCCTGGGCGTTCGCGCCGTGCATCACCGCTTCGACCCCTGCCGACAGCTGGCGGTTCACTTCGTTCCATTTCGGATTCAGCAGGAACGCCGGCGTATCGCTGGAACGCTCAAGCATCGTGTAAAAAGGCTTGTAAAGCGGGTCCTGGTCCTTCTTCAGCTCGGTGACGACGCTTTGGCGGACAGGCAGGTCGGCCACGCGCATTTTGATCGAATCGTTGGATACGTAAAATTTGACGAACTCCCAAGCCAGATCCTTTTGCTTGGAATCTTTGGCGATGGACAGCGCGGATTCGGCGAGCACGCCTTTCACCGGTTTGCCCGGGAAGGCCGGCATTTCCACCGTGCCTACGTCGATTCCCGCCTGTTTAAAAGACTCCAGCGGCCAGATGCCGCTTTCCCACATCGCGATTTTGCCGGCTTTGAAAATATCGTCGCCGCTCTGCTGCCCTTTGCCGCCCGTCAGTACCGCGGAACCGTTTTTCACCATGTCTCCGAACATTTGGATCGCTTCGGCGGTTTCCTTGCTGTTCATGTAGCCGTCGATCGATTTGCCGTCCGGGGAAATGAAGGAGCTGCCGTTGCTCCAGACGAATCCCTGCAGGTCATACGTGTCGTTTTCGGCGCGTACCCCGAAGCCGTACTGCCTTTTCGATTTGTCGGTGAGCTTTTGGGCGATCTCCTGGAACTGGGCCCAGGTCCAACCATCCTTCGGATAAGGAACGCCTGCCGCGTCAAAAAGCTTCTTGTTGTAATAAACGACGCGGGTCGTAAAACCGGCCGGAATGCCGTAGAGGGTATCGCCGATTTTGCCGTAGTTGAACAATCCTTTGTAAAAATCATCTATTTTGAGGTCGGGGTCCTTGTCGGCGTAGCTGTCCAGCGGTTCAAGGGATTGATGGTACGTCGGGAAGTCCCACATGTACATCACGTCCGGCGGGTTTGCCGCCCCAAAGCCCGCGGCCAGCTTCTGGTCGAATCCGTCCGCGTACGCTTCGACCTGCACCTTCGTGCCGGGATGCGCCGATTCGAATTTTTTGGCGATATCCTGCTCGATTTTAAGCGCATCCCCGGTATCCCAGGTTGCAAACCGCAGCGTCTTCGTTTGTTTCGAGCCGCCTTCGCCTTGGCTGGACGTTCCGGCGTTGCCGCCGTTGCCGCCGCAAGCGGAAAGGACGGATACCATCACCGTTGTTGCAAGGACAATGAGTGAAATTCTCTTTTTCATCTTGTCAGCTCCCCTGTCAATGAGGTGTATAATAATTGAACCGCTTTCATCTTAACTCTTATGAAAGCGGTTCAAAACGTGCATCTATTCGAATGTTGTTGCGTTTTTGTTCGAATGTTGCCGGGCGGGTGTCAATCTGTTCGAGGGGCCTCTCCTTTTTGTTGGGCGCGGTAATGGCTTGGCGTTTGCCCGGTGCAGCGCTTGAACCATTTGCTGAAATATTTGCTGTCCCCAAGCCCCGTGCGTTCGGCGATCTCCTGCATCGTTAAGCTTGTGTCCCGCAGCAGCCCCGAAGCAAGCCGCAGCTTCCGTTTGTATTGAAAAGCGATGAAGCTGTCCCCGACCGCCTTCTTGAACAGGATCGAAAAATGGCTGCGGCTGAGCCCGACCTTTTCGGCCAAATCGCTTGCCGACCAATCCGCCGCCGGATTGGCGTGCAGCAGGTGGACCGCCCTCCAGATCGGCTCGGGCCAATCTTCGCAGGACACGCCATAGATCCGCTCGAGCTCCGCTTCCTTGTGCAGCGACTGGAACGCTTCCTTCAAATCGTCGGGATGCGTCAACGTTCCCTTTCGGCTCCAGTGCAGCTTGACGCATCGGCTTTTGCATGCGACCAGCAGTCCCTCCGCGGCATCCCGCAGCGATTCGGGCACCGCCCAATAACAGTATTCCTCGCCGTAAGGAATAAGCGTTCCTTCGCATATGCCCGCTTCTTCCCGAGCCGCATCGGAAAGCATCCCGTCCCAGGACTTGCCGCAATCCGCCGTACGAATCAAATAAACATGCAGCGGCTCGCCGTTAAAATGCCAAGCTCCCTTGCGCAGGCTGGCAAGCTCGGCCGGAAATTTGTCGTTATGCCCGTTCAGCCAGGCGAAAAGCATCGTTTCCAGCCGCTCGCTATCCTGGCCGTCCGCTAGAGCCGGGGATGAAAGCTCCTGTTGGAACTGCTTCAGTATCTCCTCCAGCTCTTCATCCTCAAACGCCGTCTTCAGCAAATACCCCGATGCCCCGAGGCGTATGCCCTGCTGGGCGTATTCGAAATCCCGGTGGCAGCTGAGCAGAATGATTTTCGTCCGCTGCGCCGTTTCTTTGACTTTACGGGCCAATTCGATTCCGTCCATCTCCGGCATGACGATATCCGTGATGACGATTTCGGGACGGTATTCGAGAAATGCTTCCCAGGCCTTCAGCCCATTGGGCGCATCCGCAACGACCTCCATGCCGAACCGCTCCCAATCGACCGTTGAACGCAAGCCTTTGCGTACAATACTCTCATCGTCCGCGATCAACACCTTCATTTTCTTTGCCGTTTCCACCCTGACATTCCTCCTTCTTCGGCCAACGAATGACGATCGTCGTGCCCTCGCCCTTCGTCGAATGTACCGTAAGCCCATACTGCGGGCCGAAATGCAGCTTAAACTTCTGATCCGCGTTTTGTACGCCAAGCCCGCCGCGCCCGCGGCTTGCCGGCTTCGGCTTGGACAGCCCCTCCAGCTTTTCCGGCGCAATGCCCGCGCCATCGTCCTTCAGCGTAAGCACCAGTTCGTCTTTTACCTCTTTGACGTCCAACTGAATGACGCCGACCCCGTCGGTAAACCCGTGGAAAAAAATGTTCTCGAACAGCGGCTGCAGCGTCATCCGCGGAATCAAATACCGCTTCAGCGACTCCCCGCAGCGCAGTTCGTAGCGAAAAACTTCGCCGTACCTGATCTCCTGGATGTTCAAAAAATGCTCGATCATCCGCAGCTCCCTGCCTAGCGTGACGAGCTCCTGCGAAATATCGAGGTTGCCTTCCAGCACCATCGTCAAATGGTAAAGCATCTGGCGGATTTCCTCCGCCCCCTCAAGCCTGGCTTTCCACTGAATCGAGTTTAACGTGTTGAACAATAAATGAGGGTTGATCTGGTAATGGAACGCCCGCAGCTCCGCCTCCTTTTTCAGCCGTTCGCTTTGCTCCACTTCCTCGATCAGCGTCTGTACGCCGCTCACCATCCGGTTAAAACTCATGTCGAGGCTCCCCAGCTCGTCACGGCCTTCGACGGGCAGCCGGGTGTCCAGTTTGCCGAAGCTGACCTTCTGCATCGAATCCTTGAGCGTCCGGATCCGGGCCGTAAACCGGGAAGAGAAAATATAAGCCAGCCCGAAGGCAAGCACACATGAAATGAAGGCTACGACAACCGTATTGGACCGGATGACTCCGGACGATTTGTAAAACGCTTTGGCCGGCAGCCTCGCCTCGATGATCCACTGGTTCACCGCCAGCGTTCGGTCCCAAATGACGTCGCTTTTTTTCGGCGCAAACTTGGAAGCGCTCTCGTAAATAATTTTTCCATCCGGAGACTTGATCGTCAAATGGGCCTTCGTGTCTTCCTCGAACAAGCGGAACATATGGAGCAGTTCCTGCGCGTTTTCCTCGATCAGGATCGTGCTTCCGTCCTGCGCCCCGTTCGGATGATGTATGGGCACGGCAAGCCCCAATACCGGGAGGTTCGTATCTTCACCCCTCATGGCATGGTTTTGCTTGTAAAAACCGAGCCAGTACATGCCTTGATAGGAAGCCGGCCTTGATCTCCATCCGGGGATGTTGTTCAGCTTAGCCACGTCCAGGTTGTTTTCCCCGTAATAATAACCCGACGGCGTAATGATATAAATGCCTGCCGTCCGGTCGGTTCGGAGCGACTTCAGCAGCGCTTCAAAATCGTTTTTTTCGATAATTTCGCTATAAGTAACGGGAACCCGGTTCCCCAAACCGGTTCGTGCCGGGTCCAGCAAATAAGAATAAATGGTCTCGCTCGTCTGTTTCATGCGGCCCAATGAAGAATTGGTCTGCTGCTCAAGCTGGGCCACGGCATTTTCCCCGTATTTGCCGAACTGCGAATTGATCATTTTCGCCGACTGGTAATACGATACCGCGCCAAGCGAAAGCAAAGGAATCAGCGCCACGATGAGAAAACAGACGAGCAGTTTGGTGCGGATGCTGCGGTACGATCCCGACATGAGACGGCGGTACAGCTGGCGAAGCCGCTGAGCTATCATCACGATTCCCCCCCTTGCCTGCGTATAGCGTATAACAGCATTCTAGCATGGACAAACATGCAGCAGACAAAATAAAGCCCGATTTGGCACCGCTTACATTTTTCCAAATGCGGATAAACTTGCTTTGACGCGGATTCGCCGTGGATTTGAAGCGGATTTAAAACGGATTTGACGTAAATTTCATAAGGCGTTTCATGCCGGACAAACGGGAAAAGCACTTCCCCTTGCGCTTTAAAAAAAGCGGGAGAAGTGCGGTTTTCCTACGTTAAGTTGCGTATTCATGCCCCAAAATAAGGAACACGCTTGACGTCCAGGTAAACGCTCTGTCGCGGAGGCCTTCGCCGGTCAAAGCGTCGAAGTTTTCCGCCATGCCGCTGCGGCTCAGCATGCTGCAGAAGCGGCGCGATACTTCGCGGGCCAGCTCGGCATCTCCGGCTGCGGCGGCGCCTTCCACCAGCAGCATCGTCGACGGCGCCCAAATCGGGCCGCGCCAATACCCGTCCGGCGTATAATACGGGCTGCTTACGCTTTCGGTCGCCCAGCCGTTGGCCGTCAGGAACCGGCTTTCGTCGCGCAAGCCCTCAAGCAGCGCGGCGCGGATAGGCTCGGGAAGCCGTTTGCCGAGCAGGATCGGCACAAAGAGCAGCAGGCTGTCGCCGTCGGACGGCTCATGCGTGCCCGAGCGGCAGGAGATGAACTTTCCGTCCCGCCAAAAATGGCCGATCATTTTATCGAGCGTATCCTCCGCCAAACGGCGCCATGCCGAAGATTCTTCCGTCAGTCCCAGCAGGCCGGCGATTTCGGCGAGCAGCTCGGATTGAATGATCAGGAAAGCGGCCAAATCCGGGCTTTCCACCGGAATCCCGTTATTAAACGCGGTGCTGTTGTCCCAGCCCGAATCGTTGCCGTGGTTATACTGCGGAATGCCGTCGCCGTCCCCGTCCCGGTACCGGAACCACCATTTCGTCCATTTGGACAACGGACCGTATACCTCGCGCAGCTGGGTTTCCCGGATATAATCGGTCCGCCGCATCATCCAGGCGAGCGTCCAGCCGTGAATCGGCGGTTTGTTGCAGTTCCACAGCTCGTATTTGTCGTTGACGAAGTCGGGGATCAACCCGCTTTCATCCTGCCGGTCGAAAAAGATCATGAACTGGTCCCAGGCCAGCTTCGGATCATGCCGTACCAACGCCATCGCGTTAAAGCAGTGATCCCAACTCCATATGTTCGTCATCCAGTTTTTCGACATGTACATGGCCGGCCGCGTCAGGCACCCTTCCGCAGGAACGAGGCAGGACCAGGTAATGTAAGCGGCGAGCTCCCGTCCCTCCGCGAAAGCGTCGGGAACGGACAAGCTGCGTTCCAGCCAGGAAGCAAAATCGGCTTTCGCCGATTGGACCGCCTCGTCAAACGGCTCCCATACGTCACGAGGTTCCCAGACCGTCCGGAATTCCTCGACGGCAAACTCCGCTTTGTTCGTAACCGGATCCGGGGCGAACTCGGCGACGACGCGGGAGCTTTTGATTTTGTCCCACGGCACTTCCATCTTCATCCCGCCGGCAAGCCGGGTCAGCATGAAGCGGCATTCGTGGGTAAAGCTGTTCATCTCCCAGCTGTTTTCGTTCACTTCATACGCATAATCGTAAGCGGCCGGCATGAAGGTCAGCCGGATGCCGCAGCCCTTCGAACGGAAACGGACCGTGCGGCTGTCCGAAATGCACATTTCGGCGTAGACGGCGGACGCGGGCGATTGCAGTTTGACCGCCTCCGGCGATGCTTCCGCCGTGAACGGGATCCGCTTGCCGATCGAATCCGTCAATTCGATGCGGAACGCTTCTCCGAACTTGTCGTCCCCGCCCCGTACCGTCCGGAGGTACAGGCCTTCTTGTCTATTTTTCCCTTCAGGCAGGAGCGATACCGCGAGAAACGTCTCTCTCCGGCTGAAGGGCACGATGCTCAGGTCGAATTTCATGGCTGCTCTCCTTCGTCAAGAGGAATCATAACGCTTTCATTGTACTCCTGATCCGGAAACGCAGGAACGGCCTGTTGTTTTTCGAGTGGCGGCCATTTTGTTGGAAATACGAATTTATTTTGCATGAAGGTGTCTTTTTGTTTGATCATAAGGGGTGCAAATGTTAGAACGGAACATTATTCGCTTTGGGGTTTCTCCTCCGTCACATAGAAACTTTGGCTGCCCAGCTCGATCCGTTCGCCCAGCATTTCGTCGTACAACGTAAGCTTCCAACCTCCCCCGCCCAAGTTTCGGTACCTGCCGCTGGTGAAGCTTGCCGAATAAGCGTTCCGTGCTCCTTCGTTCAAATCCGTTCCAAGGCTCACCTTCTTTTCTTGGGATTGTCCGCTTGGATCCGTTATTCGCAAGATCAGCTTATGATCGTATGCCCCGGTTTCATTGGCGTCATCACGCTGCAGATCGTAACTCATCGCGATGTTCACCGTTTCGCTTTTCTCTGCCATGCTGCCGCTCAAATTCAGAACCGACAAGGTGTACGGATATGCGGAGATCTGTGTCAGGCCCGTTTTTGGCCGGATCATCCCCGGTTCAAGCTCGAGCGAAGCCGCATCGATAAATCCGGTCGGTTCCTCCTCCGGTTTGGTCAGGTGATTTCCGGTTATTTCCGATCCAAATACAAGCTTGAGATCCGATATGTTCACGGATTTCGGCAGTTTAGCCCTAAACGCGACCTGCTGCCTTGCTCCCGGCGATGCCGGCTTTTCCGGATGAACCGCTTCGGCCTCGTATATTTCCCCGTCCCCGGTCTCGTAATAGGCATAAAACCGTGGAAGCTCGATGCGGCGTTTCCCCCCGCTGTCCAGCAGCATTTCCGTGAATACGATGTTGGCGTGAGATCCTTCATACACGCTGGTTTGACAGTCAAAAAGTTGAAGGCTTTTGCCCGCCATGGACAGCGCCAAGCCCTTTTCCGGTTTCACCGCCTCCGCCGCGGTAATGACGTTCGGGGTGCTCAAGGACAAAAACGGCGTTTTTTCTTCCTTATCGAGCGCATAAAGGATGACCTTCAGCGTTTTGAAGGGTTGGGTATACGGAATATGCGCAAGCACGTTCATCTCGGCGCTTTCCCCCGGACGCAGGGCGGAAACTTCCCGATCCATCCATATTTCCGTCGTAGACGAAAGATCCAGCAAATCCGCCTTCAGCGATCCTTTCAACGCCGGCAGTTCCAGATCGACCGATTGCGTATTCGTCAGCTTCAGTTTGACCGCCAGGATGTCTTCGTCCTTCCATGGTAAACGCCGCAAGGACTCCAACGTGTAATTAAACCCGCCGAAAGTGTTGGTCTCGGCATACGTTACCCCCTTTTGCGCGTCGGTTTGCGGGCGATAGGGAATGACAAAATAGGCTATAGGCAGGTTGATCTTCCCCCCGACGCTCGCCCCGGTGGTATTCCCGGTTTGCGGGGTATCCTTCGTATTCCCGTCTCCAGCCTGCTCCTTACCGGCGGATTCGATCCATTCCAGGCGCAGCGCGTCCTGCTCTACCTCAAGCGGGATTTGCGCGCCAATCGGAATGATTTTCTCTTCCATCGGCTTTAAGGCGAGGCCGCTTAATCCTTTGGAATCGACCGGAAACGATTTTCCGGATGAGGTTCTCACGTATAAGTTATACGAAGGGAGCGTCACCGGCTTGTTCCCGTTATTTTTCAACCGGAATTGAATCGACCATATGGCCTTCCCGTTTTCCGCCGAGACGCCGGCATTTTGGAGTTGGGCTTCCACGCTGTTTTGATCGATCATCATTTTTTTGACGGCGCCCTGGCCCACGATAAGATTCGGCACTGTGGCAGGAGGGAGCCGAAAGGCGAATTTCGCGTACTCCAGCTGCAGGGCGTCATCCTTTTGCGTAAATTGAAGTTTCATGCGATCCGTTGGGATATTCGGAGGGATTTCGCATAGGTACGAAATGAGCTTTTTTTCGCCGGGCTGCACCTTAAACACGGTTGTGGCACCCAGTGCAAGCTTAAACATGCTGCCTCCGCCCGATACGAGATACGCGGCGTATCCCGGGTCTTCCAGCACCTTTTTCCCCCGGTTCGTCAAGGAAAAACCGACCTTCGCATAGGTTTTCCCGCCGTACTTCAATACCTCAAGCGATTCGCCCCGGGCCGTCACCGGCATATTGTCCAAGATGGTGTTCAGGCTTTTGCCGTAAGGGGTCTCGTTAGAGCCATTCGCAGGCACCCCAAACGTTCCGGCCAGCTTCAGGTACCCCTTTGTACCGGCATCCCAAACATACAGCGGGATTGTGATTCCTTTGAGCGACTGGATTTGCTTCAGGTTCGCATAATAGGTAACCCGCAGCGTTTCCTCGGGTTGAATCGTCTTTTTCGCCGCGTCCATGCTGACCGGATGCCCCATGATCAGGGAGCCGCCGGGCGTCTTGACCTTCGAAAAAAAATTCAGCAGGCTGACGCTGCCGCTCCCCGTATTTTTGTAGCTCAGCGTATACGTCAGTATGTTCCCTCCGGCCTGCGACCATAAGTTCACGTCTTCCAGCGTGACTTTCATGCGGGAGCTGATCGCGATCGAACCCAGGCTGCTTGTCACCGCCATACCCGGCGTACCGGAAGCCGCCTCGGTAACGGCCGGCGGATACTGGCTGATGAGCAGCAAGCTGAACAAGATTCCGCAAAATTTTGTGACGTTTCTCATTTCCATTCCTCCGGTCGTTGTCCTATTTTATCCAAACATGACATCCCCTTTTTCATGCGCTATGGGAACCTAAAATCCCTGCCGCCGGGAGAGGCGGCTATCTACTTATGGACACGCGTACCGTCCACGATGAGGTCGTTGCTGTCTACGATAACCTCCTGTTCATCGAATAGCCCCTCGGTGACAGCCGATGTCGTATCGTTCGAATCGATCACCTTCACGTTCGTGCGAACGGCATAATAAGCGTTGCCAAGCGGCCCTTCCTTTTCTTGAAGGGTGAACACGTAGGTCCCCTCCTGATCTTTATGGATTGCCTCTTTCGGCACCAGGATCGCGTCGCCGTTTGTGGACTTGGCGATGTTCACGCGCAGCTGCTCTCCTCCATGCAGGGAAGAGTCTTTCAGCAGAATCTCGACCTGCTTCATGGATGAGGGCGCCTTTCCACCTAAACCGTTTAGCTCGCTGTCTGCAGAATCGTTTATCGTGCTGCCTGTTGAACCTCCCGCTCCTCCGATCTTCTCGACGATTCCGGTGATCGGCGGATGCTCTTCTTGATCGGCCAGCTTGATGTCCTTCAGCGTTTCGCCTACGGCGAGCAAGGAGGCGACCTCCGAAGGCATAAGCAGCTCAGCTTTATATCCTTTAGCTGCATTCGCGATCACGACATCCGGTTTGCCGGTGGAACTAAAACCCTCCAGTGCGCCGACATCCATGATGATGCCGTCGAAGGGGGCCGTAATTTGCTGATTGTCCGCAAGCTGTTCTTGAAGATTTTGAATATGCTTCTGCTGAACGGACACATCGACTTTGGCCGATTCAAGTGCGGCAGCGGCGCTGATTCGGGCGGCCTCGTCCTCCGCCTGCATCGCTTGCATCACATTGTACTGGAGCTGCTCCATCGACAATTCCAGCTTCCGTAATGCGGACTTTTCATCCGCCAGCTGCTGCTGCACATCCCTGCCTTCATATTGGATCAGCGCTTGTCCCTTTTGCACGGCGTCTCCTTTTTTGACAAGGATATGGTTTACCTTCCATCCGGCCGGGTTGGACAACGCTCTTATTTCCACAGGGATCGCTTCCGCGCTTTCTTCATAGGCATGAGTCATCGCCCCTTTGCTGACCGTTATGGTGAGTACCTTCGGCATCGTAAGCGACTGCAGCGTATTGCCGGCAAAAGTGAACAGAAGGAGAAGTCCTGTAAACAAACCTGCAATCAGGCGGATTTTGCGTTTTCTTGATGGGGTTATATTATCTTCCAAAGGCGAATCAACTCCTAGAACTAACCTTTAATGCCGGACAATTGGATGCCCCGGGTAAAATACGACTCGGCATACAGGAACAGCAGGACCATGGGAGCCATATAAAGCGCCGAAGCGGCGAAGCCGATGCCCAGCGCGTCTTTGTTGATCCGGGCGAGATACAGCGATAACGGCTGCTTGGCGGCGTCCTGCAAAAATATAAGCGGCTGTTCGATCATATTCCAATAATCGACGAACAGCAGAACGACCAGCGCTGCCAGACCGGGTTTCACAAGCGGCAAAATGATGCGCCAGAAAATCAGCCACTGTCCCGCGCCGTCCATCATCGCCGCTTCGGAATAAGCTCCGGGAATATGGGCCATGAATTGGCGCATCATGAACACGCCGAAGGCGCTGAAGATGCCGGGCAAAATGATCGAAGCCTCATGATTCATCAGCCCCAGCTTGTCGATCACGATATAGTTGGGGACAAGGGTGACTTGAAACGGCATCAACATCGTCATCAAATAAACCATAAACAGCTTGTTCCTTCCCGGAAACCGCAGCTTGGCAAAAGCATAAGCGGCCAATGACGCGATCACGGTTTGACCTACCACGATGGGAACGACCAGCATGACGGAGTTCCAAAACATGCGCATAAATTGGGTCGATAACATCAGCACCTCGGCATATTGCCCAAAGGAGATCCAATCCGGGATCAGCTTCAAATTGATGAAGGCGTCCTTGCCTCCTTTCGCCACATCCACCATTTGTCCGATCAAGCCGTAATTCGCCGTTATTTCCTGCTCCTTCATAAACGAGTTCGTTAGGATAAAGATGATCGGTGCCAGCATCAGGACGGCGGCAAAAGCCAGCAGGAGCGTCAGTATCAGCTTAGGAAACCATCGCCATGTCTTCATGTTGTTCCTCCCCGCTTATTCCAATAGTTCCCGGAACCGCTTCTCTATGCCGAGCAGACCCGCGATCAGGATAACGATGCATCCCATCATAAGCGCTGCCGCCGCGGTCAGCTTCTGAATATCCAGCGAATAGAACATGTTGTTCATATAGTGCTGCAGCATGTAAATGCGGTCATAGGGATAGTCTCCCGCCAGCAAATACGTCTCCCGAAAGACTTTAAACGAGTTGATCATCGACATGAGCAGGACGAAAAACATCGTCGGCGTCAAATATACGAGCGTAATATGGAACCATTGACGGATCGGCCCCGCCCCCTCCACTTGCGCCGTCTCGTAGTAATCCTTCGGAATGGACTGCAAGCCGGCCAGAAATAAAATGACGTTGTAACCGACATTTTTCCAAACGTACATCATGACGATAATCGCCATTGAACCGTCCGACTGCATCCAGTCGATCCGTTCCTTGTGAAAATGATGCAGCCATGCGTTAAGCGTTCCGTTCCAGTCGAAAAGAAATTGCCAGAACATGACGACCGATGCCACCGGCACGACCAGCGGCAGAACGAAGGATGTGCGGAGCCATCCCCGCAGGAACACGGATCGATTCAGCAGGACCGCCAGAAGCAGGGACAGCAGTATGAGGAGCGGGACGCTGATCCCCGTAAACAGGAGCGTGTTTCCGGCTGCCTTGCGGAAAGAGCTGCTGTCCATCACCGCCCGGTAATTATTGAAGCCGGCGAACCGGCCGCCAAGCGAACCGTCCGTAAACGATTCGTATATACCCATCACAAACGGAATGATGTAAAAGCAGGCGAAGCCGATCAGGCTGGGAGCCAAAAACCATATAGCCTTCATCCCGCCTTTGCGCATCCATCTCCTTAAGCTTCTCTTATTCATTCAGGTATGTCGTAACCTTGTTCTGGATGAGCTTGGCGACATCATCCGCGGATTTCTGCCCGACAAAAAAAGCTTTGGACTCCTTAAGGATCATTTCCCGCACCGGTTCGGACTTGTATTCAACCTGATGAACCGCTCCGTTCACAAGGCTCTCCAGCAGATCCAATTCGGCAGGGTCGACTTTGACCGCCATACCATGCAGCGGCCCCTCCTCATAGGCTTTAACCGTCCCTTTGGCCTTCAATTCCTTGATCTGATCGGCAAATGATTTTTTGTTGATCGGAAATCCCGTTTTCATAGAAGGCGTTTGAAATTCTTCGGACATCATGAATTTTATGAAGTCCCACGCTTCCGCTTTCACTTTGGAGTTCGAGTTCATGGAGATGCTCTCGTAAGGCCTGAAATATCCCCCGGCGGTCGTTTCCTGGGCATGAGGTTTCATGTAAAATTTCATATGTTCACCGTATTCCCTTAGAGTGACGAAATAGTCCTTCGGCGAGTTGATATGGACGGTTCGGAAATAAGCCGGGTTCCGCGGATCTTGGGTCACGATCTGATCGTCGTACATGGATTTGACCTGATTCATCAGACCGGTAAAGGGCTCCGATTCGAAATGGGCTTTGCGTTCTGCCACGTCTACAAATAAGTCATAATTGTCCATCGCGATGTCGGATAACAGGTTCTCGGGCTCGCCGAATACCAACGCTGAAGGAGATCCTTTGGAAGCTGCAAGCTGCTTTGCGGTATTCATAAAATCATTCCATGACCAGGACTTATCGTTCACCGAAACTCCGGCTTTGGCGATCGCGTCTTCATCTCCGGCAAATCCCTCCAGAAAAAAGGCGAGCGGCATGGCGTAAAGCCCCTTGCCGATTCGAACGTTATCCAGGATATTGCCGAAATAGTCCTCCTTTTGGAAGGTTGAATCCTTGTCCATCCATTCCCCGAGATCCTCCAGCAGCTGATGCTTCACGTAGTTGTCGGTCGGCAAAATATTCACATATTCCGCGGATTGAAGCAGATCGGGGCCCTTGCCTGCCAGCATCGCCGTATTTGTGTTTTGAACGAATTTTTCGATATCCGCTTCCACGTGGGCATCGTCGGTGTAGGAAGACTGCAGGATAATCTCAACATTTGGGTGCAGCTGTTCGTATTTCTTTTTGGCTTGCTCAAACCGGTCATCCGGGAAAAACATCGAATAGACGATGGTCTTTTTTCCGCCGGAAACGGTATCATCCTTCTGGGCCTTGCCCGCAACCGAACCACCGTCGTTTGTCCCCGCCGCGTCCTTGCTGCCGATTCCCGATTCCGACGCTTGCCCGTTAGGGCTTCCGCCGCTGCAGGCGGTCAAAAGGATTGCAAACAAACAGGTAATCCATAGTCCTGCTCCGATTTTCTTCATCTGCAAGAACTCCTCGCCTCTATATTTTTTGAAATTTGGATTCCGCCCCATTTTTCCGCTTCACTCCCCTTTCCTGGCTTTAAGGCCAGCCATCCTGCTTATCACCCGCTTTTCAAAATATAAAGGAAAGATGTCACCAAACTTTCGCCTACTTGTGAACAAGTTGTCTCCAAAAACATATAGATTTTAATATCTGAAAAAAAGACGGCAGACCGAACGATCATTCGTTCAGTCTGCCGCAAATAAGAGTATCTTTTTTTGAATGCATCCCTATTGCAAAGTGACTATTGAAACTTAATAATAAACGACTGATTATACGAGTCGGGACTTGGCTCTGGACTCTTCTGATTTGCCGTTGAATATATTTTTCGCCCATTGATCAAAAGGCTGTCGTTTTGCGGACTCCAATCCATCCTCGACGGTAGGACCCCTTGATAGACCGATTCGTTGTACAAGACGTTGTTTCCTTGAAGCTTGCCGGCAAAGATCGAGATGTCGTCGATGACTTTCTGGAAATAAGCGATATGCTTCCTGTCCTGCGATAATCGAAAGCCAAGGACCCGCTCCAGCAGGACGGAAAGAGCCGCATTTCGCCGATCGTATTCATAGAGCGTGCCTTCCGTGCCGAGAAAAACGAATTGATCTTTGTTAAGCCACGCCGCCTGATCGCTTCTCGCCTCATTTTCGTATTGGATCTGAAAGGCGTCTCCGCTTATCGTTCCCATGCCGATATAAACGGCCCCCACATTTTTCTGCCAAACGATCACTACGCTTTGCCCGTCGTCGGACATCTTTACCGCCGAGACGCTGCCCTCGATTTGAAAGCCCTTTAGCGGATAGCGTTTGGCTTGCCCAGCGATCGTGTCATACACGGCCATTTGGATAGCCGATTCTTTAGGGGTGCTCTTTTCGGTACCGGGATGACCTTCGTCGGCGTCCGTGAAGAGATAGGAGATATACTTGCCGTTATCCGACCAAGCGGGGGCGGAGAGCAGTTCCTGACGCGGCTTTATGGCAGCGATATTTTTTTCCTGTCCGTCGGATAGCGAGATCAGCTTCACCTCGACGCTATCTTGCGCCTTCTTGAAACCGGTGATAAATTTGCCGTTTGGCGACAGCACGAGGTTCCACAAACCGATGTCTAATTGCCGCATCATCTCAGGTTGTTCATAGGGAGGCGGGAATCGCTGTATGCTTTGCGTCAAAGTCCTGTCTGCGCCGGAAGCGTCCTGAAAAACACCAATAACGGATTCGGAATCCGCCCAACCAAGCAATGAATCGTCTTTTGCGTCCAAAATCGGAAGCCTATATATGGTTTTCACCTTAAACGGCTTGCTGCCTGAATCGGAAGTATGTTCAGCTTCGGTGCTTGGAATAATGATCGTTTCCGACCGCTGCCCCACTGCACATCCGGATAAGAAAATGATTAAGGTCAAAAACGCGCGCCATCCTGCAAATCGTTTGCGTATCATGATGCTCCCTCCTTCCCGAAGCAAGGTATTTCCACGTAAACCATAATCCGCCCTTCCTGGTTGACCAGGCGAATGCTTCCTCCATGATCGTCGACGATCGATTTGGCGATGCTGAGACCGAGGCCGACGCTGCCTTCTTCCTTAAAATTACGGCTCACCGAATAGAACGGCTGAAACAGGTTCTTCAGTTGGTCAGGCGGAATCGGTTCGCCCGGATTGCCGAAACTAAAGCGAACGAGTCCGGCGTCCATCTCGGCCTTGGCGGAAATCTCCGCGTGAGGAGAGCTGTATTTGATCGCATTATCGAGGAGGTTGATAAACAGCTGGCGCAGCCTGTCCGGTTGGCCGTTGACATACAGGCGCTCGTCCGCCTGGCAGACGATGCTCTTTTTATAACGCTTGGCGCGGAAGGACATCGAATCGCAAACGTCCTGCAAAATCTGGCCCGCATCCACCTGTTCCAATTCACGGTCGTCCGAAGGTCTGCGGGATACTTCCAGCAGCTTGAGCACCATGCCGTGCAATCGCCTGCTTTCTTCCACGATATGATTCATTCCTTTATCGAAAAACGCGCGGTCGGCTTCCCCTTTTTCCCGAATCATTTCGGCATATCCGAGGATGGAGGTCAGCGGCGTCTTCAATTCATGCGTGACATTATCGAAAAACCGCTTCTCCTGCTCGTTGAGTTCCTTCAGCCGGTCGCGATCCCTTTCGATCGTCGAAATCTGGCTGCTGATCCGGTTGATCATTTCGTTGAAATTGACGGCCAGACGGCCGATCTCGTCCTTTCGCTTAAAACGGATGCGTACGTCCAAGTTGCCGTTTTTCACTTCCGTGGAAGCCCGGGTCAGCTTGACGAGCGGGATTGTGATATGTCTGGACAGGACGTAGGAAAACAGGAAAGCCGCGGCAAAAACCGCCAGCGCGATGTAGAAAATGATGTCCGAAATCCGCCCGCTTTGTTCATAAAGCAGGGTAAAATCTTTCGCAAAACGCAAAATGCCCACCTTTGTGCCGTCAATGACAACCGGATAAGAAAAAAGGACCGCACCTTGATCGCGGCCGTAGCTAATGTTGTAAGCGGTCTTGCCTGCAACGGCCTGCTTGAGGTCGTCGTCACCGCGTCCGGCAAAAACCGTCTTATCGGACGAAAACAGCAAAACGCCATCCACCGTGTAGGCGCTGACGCTGCTTCCGGTCGCATGGTTCAAATCATTCACCATTTCCTCCGCCATTTGCCCGAAATAGATGTTGTCGTTCGTAAAATGGTTGATCAGGAAGGCTTGGCGCACATAGACGTTGCTGTTATTTTTCATCCCGACCAAATCCGAGGTGACGATTTTTTGATTGCTTGTCCGGATGATTTCATTGACCGTCTGATTCAGCACGAGAAATGAAAGGGAAAAGATGAGAAAAAAACCGACGATAAATTTGGCCCTGATCGTCCGGATCATCGCTGCTCCACCTGTTTCTCGAATTTGTATCCGATGCCGAAGACGGTCGTAATCAGGTCGCCCGCATCCAGCTTTTTGCGCAGCCGTTGAATATGGGTATCCACCGTACGGGTATCGCCGACGAAATCATATCCCCACACGAAATCGAGCAGCTCCGAGCGGGTGAAAATTTTGCCCTTATGCCCGAGCAGCGTCATGAGAAGATCGAATTCCTTCGGGGTCAAATCGATCGGTATGCCGTCCTTTTTAACCAGCCGTTCATCCGCCACAATCTCGATATTCCGAAACCGGATTACCTTCTCCTTCTCCTCATCCGCCTCGCGTTCGCCCGCGCCTGCTTGATCCACCCGGCGGAGTATGGTGCGGATCCGGGCGACGACCTCGCGCAGATCAAACGGCTTCGTAATGTAGTCGTCGGCCCCGAATTCAAGACCGAGCACTTTGTCGGTTATATCGGATTTGGCCGTAATCATTAAAATGGGAATATTATAGCTCGCGGTCACTTTTTTACAGATGTCCAGCCCGCTTTGGTCCGGAAGCATCCAGTCGAGGAGAAGCATATCGGGGCTAAATTCCGCAAGCTCGCTCATGCCCTTCGCACCGCTGGCGGCAATGCGGGTCTCGAACCCTTCCATCGCCAGTCCGTAAGCAAGCAAATCGGCAATGGGCTCCTCGTCTTCGATAATGAGAATTTTCGTTTTATTCATGAATATCTCCGTTCCTTATTCGTTATCAATGAAATCTGCGGCAGCTTTACGACTTATGCCTGTTTGAATCGATTTTATCATAACGCGGAAGCATTAAGAAAAACGTGTATCGACGTATAATGGCGGCAACACGCTGATTCGCCGATCAGCCGCTCTACTGTGAATCCGGCAGGTGCAGCAGCTCGGGAACCGTCACGAAGGAATACCCTTCCGCTTTCAGCTCGGGAATCATTTGCTGCAGCGCCTCGATCGTGTTGGCGAGATGGTTTTTCCCGTTGGCCGTATGCTGCAAAACGATCCCGCCCGGCTTCAGCTCTTTGCGGACGAGCCTCATGATTTCCTTCGAGGAAACGCCCGACCAGTCCATCGTGTCCACCGTCCAGTTGACGACAGCCAAATCCTGTTGGTGAATCGCGTCCAATTTGTCTTTGCTAAGCGCGCCGTATGGGGGCCTAAACAAGATGGGCCGAAACCCGACCGCGTCTTCGAGCGTGGCCTGCGTATCCTCAACCTCTTTAAGGGCTTGATCCACCGAAATCTGATCGAAATTCGGATGTGACCAGGAATGGTTGCCGATGGCGTGCCCTTCCTCCACGATGCGGCGAACCAGGTCCGGCTGGGTTTTGGCCCGGTTTCCCAATATAAAAAAAGTCGCCTTGATTTTGTTTTCCTTCAATATGTCCAAAATTTTTGGAGTAACGATCTTATCGGGACCGTCGTCGAACGTTAAGGCCACCTGCTTCCCGTCTTTTGCCAAACCGTCGAAATAGATTTTGTTTTCAATTTGCGAATGGTTCCGATTCAGGGAGACCGGAGGCGGCACCTCCTCGAGCCCTTCATCCCCCGCTGGTTTGCGGGAGCCGTTTTTCTCGAAATATTCCTTTATTCCGTCCACGATGGCCTGGGCCGCGAGGTCTTGTCCTTTGTCGCTCAGCAGCGTCTTTTCTTCTTTCGGATTGGTCAGGTACCCGACCTCTACGAGCACCGCCGGCATCTGCGCCAACGACAGGACTACGAGATGTTCCTGCTTCGCGCCTCGGTCGGGAAATCCAAGCGCTTCGGCCACCCGCTCCTGCAGGATCTGGGCAAGCGGGATGCTGTCGTCATGACGGTACAACGTTTCCGTCCCGGCAATCGCCGGATCCTGATAGGTGTTGCCGTGAATCGAAATGAGTGCATCCGCATTCCAATCGTTGGCGGCCGCCGCGCGGTTCTCCAATTCGACGAACCTGTCATCCGTACGGGTCATTCGGGTTTCGAACATCGGATCTTGCTTCAGCAGCTCGTTCACCCGCTCTGCTAGAGACAGGTTAAATTCCTTCTCAAAGGCTCCGCTTGCCCCGGTTGCTCCAGGGTCTTTGCCGCCGTGGCCCGCGTCGATCACGATCCGGTATTTCGATTGATTTGCGGAGATGGAGGGAGCAACCGCCGATGTCTCCGACTTCTCTGCCAGGTTCGGGATCAGCTTCGCCGCGGAAGAACCCGTATGCCAGACTAGTTTGATGCCCAATAAAACAATAAATAACACGATAAAAATATAAATTCCTTTGACAGGTTTTTTCCGTTTGCTGCGCTTTATCATAGTTCCTCCTTGTGTATGAATGCTTCATGGATTGATTTGCGGGAACTATGGCTGCGATCCATTCCCTTAAGCAAAATATAATCGATGAATGTGACGGCCATTTCACCAAGATGTCACCAAGTTGTGTACAAACCTGTCAGAGGCATCATTTCTTTAAGGAGCGGGGCTAAAATGAAAAAAAGCCGCTATGCAGCGGCTTTCGAAAATTTATGCAAAACACCCTGCAGCCGGACGACCCAAAAGGGCGATCCGAAACGTGCAGGGTGCGGAATAAACTATAAGTACGAATAAATCCCGTTTACTTCCCGTGGCATTTCTTGTATTTCAATCCGCTGCCGCATGGGCAAGGTTCGTTTCTTCCGACTTTCGGCATCGCCTCGGCGCTGTCGTCCACGAGTCTGACGAGCCCTTTCTCCGGATCGATGGCGTTCATGGCGCTGAGCTCGACCAGCGTATGTCCGCCGTTAGCCCACATTCTTGTGTTATTATACACCTCTGCCAGCAGGGAAATGACGCGCTGCGCATGCACCGGCGTTTTGAAGCGAATTTTGTGCCGGTCAAACTGATTGATCAGTTCCTGCATCGAAGATTTTTGCACGCTGCCCCACTGGATGTCGTCAATCAGATTTTCCACCCGTTCTTGGTCCTGGCACATGTTGTTGAGCACAAATGCCTGCAGCTCTTCAAGCTGCGGGGTCATTTCGAAGTATCCCATATCCGCGTAACGAAGAAGCTCCTCCTTCGCCGGAACGTAATACAGCTTCTCGTCCAGCCCTTCTGCCAGCCCGGCGCTTTCGCCCGCACTTCCTGCGGCAAGCCCGTTGTACAGGACATCGTCCGCCACAAGGATATGTTGGCCGCGACCGGCCATTTCGCCCGCATAAGCTGCAAGCTCCTCTTTCGTGATCGATTCGTCATGGTGCGAGTTATATACTTCAACAAGCTTGTCCAGCTTGATAACGCCATACAAATGGGCTGCGGCGGCGATATAATCGTAAATCTCCTGCTTGGAGCCCTGTTCTTTTTTCAGTTCGGACAAACCGATCCGCGACGCGGCGGCCTTGATTTCCTCCGGCATCAGGACATGCAGCTTGCCTTCGTTAAAAAAGCTGAATACCAGGCCGCGCTCCAGAAAATGCGAATAATGCCCGAATGGCAGCGCGTTATCCTGAATGGACGGCTCATTCATTACTTTTTCCAGAAGGGCCCATTCATCGGCATTCGCTGCCGTTACGATCGGCCCCAGTTGCTCCGGGTCGGTCAAATATGCTGAAAGAGCGTCCGAAAGCTCTTCCTTCTTCATCTTGGAACGTCCGGAAATTTGATTGGCGGCAGCAAGCGAAGAGAGTCTTGATTTGGTCAAGCTTTGCAGAATTTCCGGCAAACGGTTCATCACGTCTCCGATGATGGCGTGCTGTATATTACGTTCTTCCATTTGTAACCTTGGGTCTTCCAACATTTACACCTCTTCCAGATTGATAAACATGCAGGTGACGATGTTGCCACATCCAAAAAAGCCTTCGGCATCGGCGAACCGAAAACGTTTCATTCGTTATAAATCGTACCCTGCGGCGGTCTAAACCGGATGTCGCAAATTGCGAGGCATGTGAATTTAGCCGCATCTTTACACATTATACACTATTCGAGCGTTTTCATCTTCTATACCGAAAATTTTACAAAATGCCAGGAAGGGAAATAAGTAACAAAAGCGCCCGGCCTCCGGAAGGCCGGGCGACATTCATGGCTTTTTATGAAAACGAAGCTACACCATGATTTTACAAATGTCGTTCGTGAATTCAACAGGGTCTTGAATCGGAAGCCCTTCGATCAGCAGCGCCTGGTTGTACAGCAGGTTCGTGTACAAGCCCAGTTTCTCGCGGTCTTTGTCGAACGCTTCTTTCAAGGACTTGAACACCTCATGCTGCGCGTTGATCTCCAAAATTTTGTCCGCCTTGATGCCTTCGCTGCTTGGCATCGCGTTCAGCACCTTTTCCATCTCGATCGAAAGCTCGCCTTCGGCGGACAAACATACCGGATGCGATTTCAGGCGTTTGGAGGCCTTGACGTCCTTCACCTTGCCGGAAAGCAGCTCCTTCATCGCCTCGAACAGCTCTTTGTTTTCTTCCGCTTCGGCTTTGGACGCCGCTTCGTCCGTTTCGGACTCGATGCCGAGGTCGCCGCTCGATACCGACTTGAACTCCTTCTCCTTGTAGTTCATCAGCATTTTGATGGCAAATTCGTCGATGTCGTCGGTAAAGTACAAAATTTCGTAGCCTTTATCGAGGACGAGCTCGGTTTGCGGCAGCTTCTCGATGCGCTCGACCGAGGTTCCGGTAGCGTAGTAGATATATTTTTGATCCTCAGGCATTCTCGCCACGTATTCATCGAGCGTAACCAGCTTTTTCTCTTTCGAGGACGTAAACATCAACAGGTCGGACAGGACGTCCTTGTTCATGCCGTAATCGTTGTATACCCCGAATTTGAGCTGTCTGCCAAACGCTTTGTAGAAGGTTTCGTATTTTTCGCGGTCATCCTTCAATAGCGACAAAAGCTGGCTTTTGATTTTGCTTTTGATATTTTTCGCGATCAGCGTCAGCTGGCGGTCATGCTGCAGCATTTCGCGGGAGATGTTCAAGGAGAGGTCCTCCGAATCGACCATCCCTTTCACGAAGCTGAAGTAGTCCGGCAGCAGGTCCGCGCATTTGTCCATGATCAGGACGCCGTTGGAGTACAGCTCAAGGCCCTTTTCGTATTCCTTCGTATAATAATCGAACGGCGTGCGCTCCGGAATGAACAAAATCGCGTTGTACACGACGGCGCCGTCCGCTTTGACGTGCACATGCGTCAGCGGCTTGTCGAAACCGTACCGTTTTTCCGCATAGAAGTTCTCGTAATCCTCCTGCGTCAGCTCGCTTTTGTTTCTGCGCCAGATCGGCACCATGCTGTTGATCGTTTGCTCTTCCTTATATTCCTCGAATTCGCCCTCGCTGCCTTCCTTCGGACGTTGCCCGCTCACTTCCATCTTGATCGGATATCGGATGAAGTCGGAATATTTCTTGATGATCGATCTCAGGCGGTATTCCTCAAGATACTCGTCGTACCGGTCGTCCTCGGTGTTTTCTTTGATCTTAAGAATGATTTCCGTGCCTACCGAATCCTTCTCGCAAGGTTCGATCGTGTAGCCGTCCGCGCCTTCCGATTGCCAGCGGAAAGCCTGGTCGCTGCCCAGCGCTTTGCTGGTCACCGTCACCTTGTCGGCCACCATAAACGCGGAATAAAAACCTACGCCGAACTGGCCGATGATGTTGTGTCCGTCCTTCGCTTCGTTTTCGGCCTTGAAGGCCAGCGATCCGCTTTTGGCGATGATCCCGAGGTTGTTTTCCAGTTCCTCCTGGGTCATGCCGATCCCGGTGTCCGCAATGGTCAGCGTGCGGTTCTCCTTATCGGGAGTGATGCGGATATAATAATCGTCCTTATTAAAAACAATGTTGTCGTCGGTCAGAGCTTTGTAATAGATTTTGTCGATCGCGTCGCTGGCGTTGGAGATCAGTTCTCTTAGGAAGATTTCCTTCTGCGTATAGATCGAGTGGATCATCATGTCCAGCAGCCGTTTCGATTCGGCTTTGAACTCTTTTTTGATCATGAGTCAGGCTCCTTTCGGCTCGGTTGGATATGTTAGCACTCTTGCACAATGAGTGCTAATTCTTATTTTTATATATCACACCTTGAAATTCGAAGTCAATACATCCGTCGTTTTTCAAGGTTTTCATGATAAAATGGTATAGTGCAAATTTGGAATATATTATGGGACAATACTGAAATTGGAATTGACATCATGCGGGTTGATCGCTGCGGTTCCGCTTGGTTGTCAAGCACTCATGATTAGGTTGATCCAATAGAATAGGTGATCATTTTGCAACAAACCATCCTTATTATTGAAGACGACCGGAAATTGGCCGGGCTGCTCAGCGAATATGTGACAAAATACGATTTTCATGCGGTCGTGGTGGAAGATTTCAGCCGCGTGATCGAAACATTCGAGTCATGCAAACCCGATCTGGTGCTGCTCGACGTCAACCTCCCCAAATTCGACGGCTTTTACTGGTGCAGGCAAATCCGCAACCTCTCGCTCTGCCCGATCCTGTTCATATCGGCGCGGGAGCATGAGATGGATCAGGTGATGGCGCTCGAAAACGGAGCGGATGACTATATCACCAAACCTTTTCATTACGAGGTCGTTTTGGCCAAAGTCCGCAGCAACTTGCGCCGCGCATCCGGCTCGTACGCCAAGTCGCTGGAAGAACGGACCATGGATGCGGGCAAGATCAGGCTGTACCCGGAACGTTATGTCATACAGTTCGCCGGAAGAACTGCCGAGCTTTCGCAAAAGGAATCGCTGCTTTTGGAAGCGCTGATGGACCGTCAAAGCCGTGTCGTCAGCAGGGAGCAGCTACTGGATCTGATGTGGAGCGACGGGCAGTTTATCGATGATAATACGCTGAACGTATACATTACCCGCGTACGGAAGAAGCTGAAGGAATTGGGCGCGGGTGACATGATTGAAACGGTACGGGGTGCAGGATACCGGCTGAATCCGGGCGGTGAGGATCGATGAAGCTGTTCTGGAAGGATCAAATCCCCCTTCTTGCCTGCTATCTGGCGCAAATGCTGCTGGTCCCGCTGCTCTACTGGCTTTCCGGCGAAAACCGGCCGCTGGGCATCATCGGATACGGCATGTTGCTCAGCAGCGTCATCCTCGCCATCTACCTCATCATCCGGTTTATTCAACTCCGGAAGCTTTACGCTTGTTTGAGCAGCATCGGGACTATCGCTCCCGATACGGAGCTTTCGCTGGGAACGATTGGCGGCGCGCCGCTGCCGGAAGCCGTGCAGGAATTGCTTGACGCGCGCGACCGATCTTACAGGGACAAGCTGAGCTTGCACGCAGACCGCATGCATCGGCATATTACGTTCATCAACCGCTGGGTGCACCAAATGAAAACACCGCTATCCGTCATGCAGTTGACCCTGCGCGACGTCGACCAATCCGAAGCGGCCGACAGCATCCAGGAGGAAATCGAACGCATGCGCAAAGGTTTGGAGATGGTGCTGTATACCTCCCGTTTGGACCGGTTCGAGGAGGATTTCCGGATCGAGCGGATCGCGCTGCTGCAGGCGGTCAAAGCGGCCGTGACGGAGAACCGCCGGCTTTTTATACGTAAAGGCCTCCGGCCGGATATCCGGATCGGCGAAGAGATCGCGGTCTACTCCGATGCCAAATGGCTCCGGTTCATGCTGAATCAGATTCTGACGAATGCCATGAACTATTCCGCAGGAAAAGGGAAAACCGTATCCATCACGGCCGAAATCTCCGGGAAGAGCGTCATATTGGACATTCGGGATCAAGGCATCGGCATTGCCAAAGAAGATCTCAAGCGGGTGTTCCAGCCCTACTTCACCGGGGAACGGGGACGGCAGTACCAGGAATCGACGGGGATGGGGCTGTATCTCGTTCGCGAGATTTGCTCCCGGTTAGGGCATGAAGTCGCGATCGAATCGGAGCTGGGGCAAGGCACAAAGGTCAGGTTCATTTTGCCGCATCATCCTGTTGCGTAAGTCTGCTAGGGGAACATCATATAAGTTGACAAAAGAGAAGGAAGAGAACAAGCGATGGATGTTCATGACGTTCGCCGCTCCGCATACGAACACAATCTTAACCCCGCTGTAAGGAAACGTTAATTCAAATCGATGGTTAGGTTTTTTCGGGTTTGGTAGATTGATATCGGGCTCTCCCAATGAGAGACCGCCGCCAAACGACAGGAAAGGAATGAATGCTGCTTATGGAACTGCTGCAGGTCAAAGCCTTAAGCAAGGTCTATCCGGGAAAAATAAACACCCAAGCCTTAACCGATATCCATTTCAATATTGAACAAGGGGAATTCGTAGGCATTATGGGTCCTTCCGGGAGCGGAAAAACGACGCTGCTGAACGTGGTCTCCACCATCGACGAGCCCAGTGCGGGAGAAGTATTAATCGAAGGGATCAGCCCGCACCGCATGAATAAAAAAGAGCTGGCGCGTTTCCGCCGCAGAAAGCTAGGTTTTGTGTTTCAAGATTTCAACCTGCTGGAAACGTTGACGGTCGCCGAAAATATCGTGCTTCCCCTCACCCTGGACAACCGGAGGCTGTCCGACATCGAAGCTTCGCTGGAGCGCGTGGCGGGCAAACTCGGCATCGCAGATATTTTGAAAAAACGCACGTACGAAATTTCAGGCGGCCAGCGCCAGCGAACAGCCATCGCCCGGGCGCTGATCACTTCCCCCGCCATCGTCATGGCCGACGAACCGACCGGAGCGCTGGATTCGGGTTCGGCAAGACAGGTCATGGAGTCGCTTGAGCGCCTGAACCGTGAGGACCATACGACGCTGATGCTGGTCACGCATGATCCGGTTGCGGCGAGCTACTGCAGCCGGATCATTTTCATCAAGGACGGAAGGCTCGCGGCCGAGATCCATCGCGGCGAAAGCCGGCAGGCCTTTTTCCAACACATTATCGACGCGCTGTCATTCTGGGGAGGTCACAGCCATGAGCTTTCCTCAATTCGCGTTTAACAACGTCAGGCGCAATTTCCGCGCCTACTTCACGTATTTCCTGAGCAGCGCCGTCATGGTTATGATTTTTTTCGCGTACTCCATGTTCATTTACCACCCGGATCTTTCCCATTCGGATTTCGGCCAATACGTCTCCACCGGCATGCGGATCGCGTCCTATGTGGTCTACGTTTTTTCCATTTTCTTCGTGTTCTACTCGCTTAGCGCGTTTCTGAAATCAAGGAATCAGGAATTCGGCATGCTCATGATTCTCGGCGCGCGGACGGGCCAAATCAACCGGCTTGTTTTTCTGGAAAATATGCTGGTCGGCATCGGCTCCATCATCGTCGGCGTCCTCGGCGGAATGCTGATTTCCAAGTTCTTTCTGCTCATCACCAGCAAAATCATCGGGGAAGCCGAACTTCGCTTTTACTGGCCAGCCAAAGCCCTGGTTGTAACCGCCGCCGCGTTTCTGCTGCTTTTTGTCGCCGCCTCGGTCTTCACGCTTGCGTTGATCCGGCATAAAAAGGTGCAGGAGCTGCTCAAAGGCAGCGTGATGCCGAAAAAAGAACCTAAAGCTTCCTGGCTTCTGTCCATCCTGGGCGCTTCGCTTCTGATTCTCGGAGTGATTGCCGTGACGGGCAAATTCTCAAGCAACACGCTGATGTACGCTGCAGTCACGGGCATCGCCGGCACGTATTTCTTTTATACGCAGCTGTCGGTGGTCATCATCAAGCTTTTGAAAAAAAATCGGCCGCTCACGTGGAAAAAAACGAACCTGATCCGAATCTCCGAAATGGCCTACAAGCTGAAAGACAACGCGCGAATTCTGTTCATGGTTACGGTGGTTACCGCGATGGCCTGCATGGTCTCCAGCGTGCTTCTGTTCATGTACCAGACCAATGCCGCGACGTACAAAAATTCTCCCTATGCGTTGGTCTACGTCATCCGTGACGCCATCGACGGAAAAGGGGAGCGCGGCTACATCGTCAAGGAGTTGAAGGCCAACGGAGTCCAATTTGCCGAACAAAAACTGGATTTCATCCACTATCGGGGCTTTGCGCTGAATGGCAAGCAACGGGGCATCGACCTGCTTCCGATGTCTGCATATCGCTTGTTATCCGAACAAACCGGCCTGCCGGGCATTCAAAACGTGTCTGCTTCGGATGCGGCATTGCTCCTCAGCAGGACCACCAACGTCCAACATTTCAAGGATTTTGCGGATGCCCATCTGCAAAACAAACGACATAGCCTTACCGTCAAACAGAAGGTCAATACGGACATTATGCCTTTCGGACCGTATTCTTCCCCGTTCCTGGTCGTGAGCGATGCGGCGTACAAGGATTTTGCCCAAGATCCGGAGCTGTTCTCGAAGATGACTTATTATTTGTATAAGATTCCGGCTTGGGATGGAGCGCCTCCCTCCCGGTCCGATCCGGAAGCGACCCTTGGTGCGAAACTCGCGGAGTGGAATCAGGCGGTGACTTCCCAGCACAACTATGAATACATGTTATATGCCCGGGGCGAAAATTATCAAAGCTCCCAGCAGTCTACGGCCGTGATGAGTTTTATCGGCGTTTTTATCGCCCTTATTTTCTCGTTGTCGTCGGCAAGCTTTCTCTATTTCAAGCTGCATACGGAGCTTCGTAAAGATCAGCGGATGTACCGCTCCCTGTCCAAAATCGGCCTTGGCGAAGACGAGATGGCGAAAGCCGCCTCGACGCAAATTGCGCTGCTTTTTTACGTTCCGATCGCGGCAGCCATCGTCGAAACGATGGTGGTTATCGTGCCCATCCTGCATGGGTTGAATCAAACCGGCATAATGCCGCCGATCCTTACTACGACCGCGGGTTTCATCGTCGTTCAAACCGTCTATTTCCTGATCGTTCGGATGCAGTATGTCCGCAGCCTGCGCAAGCTTATGGTGTAATTGGAAGGTTGCGCAGGCCGGCGCGCTTGGCATCGCCATTTGGCCCGTCCGGAGAGACCATTCGCGAGATTTATAGCCGCACAACGCAAAACCCAAGCCCGCGGGGAATCGCGGGCTTGGGTTTCTTCTTTATTTAACGGCAAACAGTTTCTTCAAGTAATCGTTCTGGAATATGCCCAACGGGTCCAGCTGCCTGCGGATTTCCTGAAAGGCATCCCACTTGGGGTACAGTCCTGACAATTCCTCCGCTGTTCGGGTATGCATTTTCCCCCAATGCGGACGCCCGTCATACCGCCGGAAAATGTCCTCGATATCCCGGAAATACGTCCGATGTTCCATCCCCTTATACATATGAACGGCGATATACGCGGAGTCGCGGCCGCAGGCCGGGCTGAGCCATATGTCGTCGCCTTTGACGTAACGGCATTCGACCGGAAAATGCACCGCATGTTTTTCGGCCGCGACTTTGGCGCGAATTTCGCGAACGACCTCCTCCATCTTTTCCGCGGGGACGCTGTATTCCATTTCATTGAAGCGCACCAGCCGCTGCGTGGCGAAAAGCTCGTGGCTGTACGCCGTATCCTCTCCCGTCGGGACAAAACGCGCCGACAGCCGGCTTACCGGCTTGCACAAGCCTGGAAGGATGCGGCAGCCAGCCGACAGCATGCCGAAAAAGGCGTTTTCCATCACAAGCTGATTGGCCTGCTGCCAAAAACGGCTTTCGGACGGCGTTTCGTCCGTTTCATCCAGCAATTTCACCTGGACGGTGTCGGTATGGGGAAACCAGAAA
Source organism: Paenibacillus sp. USDA918EY (assembly GCF_009870825.1). Classification (GTDB taxonomy): domain Bacteria; phylum Bacillota; class Bacilli; order Paenibacillales; family Paenibacillaceae; genus Paenibacillus_AQ; species Paenibacillus_AQ albilobatus. The sequence continues at coordinate 51,180 of NZ_WTWY01000022.1, forward strand.
AACTCGAAATGGTCGTGGTCGTCCCGAAACTCCGCCAGCCGCCCGAAGCATTCGTCAACGGTCAGGCGCATGCTTTTGTAGTGGAGCACCGTTCTCGGAACGACCCGGATGCGGACTTTGACCACGATCCCCAGCATGCCGAGCGAAACCTGCAGCGCCTTGAACAGCTCGCGGTTCTCCTCCTCGCTGCACGTCAGCAGCTCGCCGGATGCGGTAATCACCTGCGCTTCGAGCAGCTGCGTCGATAAAGAACCGAAACGGATTCCCGTCCCGTGCGTTCCGGTTCCGATCGCCCCGCCGATCGATTGGATATCGATGTCGCCGAGGTTTTCCTGCGCCCAGCCCTGCCTGTGCAGCGCTTCGCTGATGTCCCGCAGCCTTGTGCCCGCCCAAATCCAGACGCTGCGCGAAGATTCGTCCACCGGCTCGACCCCGGCCAGATGGTCCAGCGACAGCAGAACGTCATCGGTCCGCACCAGCGGCGTGAAGGAATGCCCCGCCCCGATGACGCGGATGCCCTTGCCTTCCTTGGCGCAGGAACGGACCAAAGACATGATGTCGTCAACGGCCGCCGGATAAACGATATGTTTGGGCGTGCTGCGGACGGCGCCCGACCAGTTTTTCCAGACTTTCCGGTTTTCGTTTAAAGAAAGCATTGTCCATCCCCCCGGTAGGTTGTGATTTTTTCAACGATGCCGCCTTTCGATAGGCCGTACAAATAATTAAACCGTTCGCATAGCTCGCCGGCCTTCGCATGACGGAAAAAGATCGGGTCGCCCAGCGTGAGGGGCTCCTCCCCGTCATACTTTACGGGGGTCTGCACCTCCCCCGCGCCTTCCAGCGGCAATAGGGACGCCCCGGCCGGCAAATAAGGCAGCGGCAGTTTATCGCGGCCCGCGGCTCCCGAAGCCGTATACCCGCCCCCGAGACAGGTATATATATGCTTACCCGGCTGACGCACGATTTCAACGGCAAAACCCGCCGCAGGCAGATAACGGAAATCCCTGTAGTGGTCAAATAACGCCGGCGCAAAAAAACCGGAGCCGACCGTCACCTCCGTCACCGCTTCCTCCAGGACCGTAGTAAGCAAACTTCCCGTGCCGCCGCCGTTTACGAAACGCAAAGGCGCCCCCATCGCGTCTTCGATCATGGCCACAAGCGCCGCCCGTTTTTCGGCTACTTGCTTGGCGGAACGCCGTTTCAGCGCCTGCACCAGCATGTTTTTTGCCATTTTGTTCGGGTAATGGTCGCCCACGCCGGCAATCTGCGCTTCATACCCCATCACCCCGTCCAGCATGACCAGGCGGGAGGACAAGATCCGCTCCACGAGCGGTCCGGCTTCGGCAATGGTACGAACCGGCGAGCGCCACACGCCGAAATGCAGCCCCGGAACGTCCAGCGACATATCCATGTCGATGCATACCGGAAACCGGACGCCGTGCCGGGCCGCGATCCGTTCGAGATGCTCGATGTGCGCGACCGAGTCGACCATCAGCGTAACCGACTTGCCTTGGCGGATCAGTTCGGCCATCCCCGCCAGCGCGGACGGCTCCCAGACCGGGTAACCCATCACGATATCGTCCATCCCCTGCTTTACCAGATATATGGCCTCCTGCGGGGAAAAGCACATCAACCCGCAAAAAACCGGGCTTTGATGAAGAATCCGTTTCAGCAACGCGGCGCTCCGGACCGATTTGGTCGCGATTCGGATGTTTTTGGAGCCGGCCCGCGCCAGGATGTGCCCGATATTTTTGCCGAGCAGATCCAGATCAACGTAGGCGAAAGGTTTCGGAATACGCTCAAACGCCTGTTTGTAGTAAGAATAACCCCGTTCCAAACTTTTCCCTCCTTTAAGAAAAACATCGATCGACGTACTTTCACAGAAGAGAGACCGCGCTTAGCGGAAATTTTCCTTGAGATATAAGGAAGCCATCGCTTCGAAATTTGTACCTTCTTATATCTTAAGAAAAACATCGATCGACGTTCTCTCACGGAAAACAATCCAGGCTGTATGCAGGCAGAATGCCCGGGACAAGGATAGGTAAGCGCTATCATTTTGGCGGACGACGATCGGAAAAATCTACTTTCGGCAGTTAACGATGCCTTTTGCGGTACTGCGACTTCCCGAGCTGCTATCGGAAAAATGCGGGTTTTACGGAGATGAATATGCGGATTCATGGGGAAAACGGTTGAAAAGCATCCAAAAAAGCGTGCTGTGCGAGGCTGTCGTAAATTATCCTCATTTTAGCCGAAAAGGAAAATACGGGCAACGGATTCTTTTTCGGGGGATCGCGTCTCCTCGCCAATGGCTTCCGCCAAAGTCACGAAGTAACCCGCTTGCGAATAGGCTAATGCAGCAAAATTCGAACATATGGGAGCGAATGAAAATGCCTCTATACCAGCCGCCCGTTCATGTGCAAACCCAAACGTATAACGCCCCGGGCATCCGGATCCATTATCCCCGAATTTCCGGACTGGCCAATCCCCGGGCGGAGGAGCGGATCAACCGCGCGATCGTGGAGAAAATTCAGGAAATGCAGCGCATCCAGCAGCATGTTCAAACCGGGAGCAACCCGCAAACGGTCGGAAATTTCGAGATCAAAACGAACGAGCGCGGCATATTAAGCCTGATGCTCAGCAATTACACGTATTCCACTCCCATGGCCCACGGTTATACCGTCGCCAAAGGGCTGACCTTCTACACCGGCTCCGGCGCCTCCTATGCGCTGTCCGATTTGTTTAAACCGGGCTCGAACTACCAGGCCCTGCTGACGGACGAAATCAACGCGCAGATCAAAAAGCGGAACCTCCCCGTCCTGGAAGGCACGGCGGTCACCGTGCAGCCGACCCAGGATTATTATTTGGCCGACAAAGCGCTCGTCATCTTTTATCCGCTGTATTCGATTACGCCCTATTACGTCGGGTTCCCGATGTTTCCGGTTTCGGTCTACGTCCTGCAAAACATCGCCGCCGAGGAAGGGCCGCTGACGATACTGGCAGCCGATATCGCTTAAACGCGCGCCCATTGCCGTCCAAACAGCAAAAAGCTGCTCCATGCCGCCGTAAAAGTTGTTATATGTCGCGGAAAGGTTCTCTTTTGAACTTAGCCAATAAAGGAGTTGCTTCCTACTCTTTTCTCTTTTCAATATGATCGATCTTTTCCTGGTCGACAATGCTTATTACGTTTCAACTACGGCCTTGGGAGAAGGGAATGACGAATTAGAGCATATGCGTGAAAAAGGATGAAGCTAACTTGCGTAACTATCAGCAGATATTCGAAAACGATAATATGCACGAAAACAGGAAGCACGCTTGGTGCTCCCCGTTTTTGTTGTAGGAACATTGATTTGAAGGACTGTGGTAGATATACGCGGATCCGCCGCGTTTACCCTGCAGATTCCCGCTTCGATGTAAACGTTCGATCATTTGACGCCGTTGTATACAAACGCCTTGATGATTTGGCGCTGCGACAGGAAAAACACGACAAGGATCGGCGCCACGAGGATCAGGTTGCCTGCCATCAAAATATTCCACGTGCCCACGCCTTCGACCTCGCGGATTTTGGCGATCCCGATCGGCAGCGTTCTGGCGGTTTCGTTGGTCGTCATGACCAGCGGCCAGAAATAATCGTTCCAATGGGCGATAAAGCTGAACAACGCGAAGGTGACAAGCACCGGTTTCACCATCGGGACCATGATCCGGACGATGATTTTCCACTCTTTCGCCTGATCCAGCCTTGCCGCTTCGATCAATTCGTCGGAGATTTGCCGGAACGCCTGCCGCAGCAGGAAAATGCCGAACGCGCTCGAGGCAAATGGCAGGATCAGCCCGAGATGGGTATTCAGCAGCTTGAAGGTGCTCAGCTCCAAATAGACGGGCAGGAAAATCAGCTGGCTCGGGATCATCAGCGTGACCATCACGACGCTGAACAAAAAGCCCGACCCGGCAAACTTATACCTGGCGAACGCATAGGACGCCGGAATGATCGTCAGCATTTGCAGGATGAGGATGCTGACGGAAATGATGACGCTGTTCGTTATATAATGCAGGAACGGCCCCGTATGCCAGGCGTCGGCGTAGTTTTTCCAAACGGGATGGCGCGGAATCCACTCCGGCGGGAAGATCATCGTCTCCGGCAGCGTCTTCAGCGACGTGGACAGCATCCAGACGAAAGGCAGGGCAAAGATCAGCACCAGCAGCAGCAGCCCGGCGACGTTCGCGACGCGGAGAATAAGGTTCAAAATTTTGCGCAAAAGGGCTTGTTTCGTCCGGATCCCGTTCAGCGGATGGCCGGCTGCGGCCCGGATCGGCCCTTCGATGGCGCGGTTTGCGGCTTTCAAGCATGACACCTCTTTTCCTTAACGGTAATGAACCCGGTTCGACAGCAGTTTGAAATAAACGATGGTCAGGATGCCGACGATGACGAGCAGAATGACGCCCGCCGCGGAAGCGTAGCCGATTTTGAAAAATCGGAAGCCGTATTGGTAAATGTAATAAACGAGCGTATTCGTCGAATTGACCGGCCCGCCCTGGGTCATGATGGCGATCGTTTCGAACACCTGGAACGAACCGATCATGTTGATGATGACCAGGAAAAAAATCGTCGGCGACAGCATCGGCAAAATCAGCTTCGTAAACGTCGTCCACGGCCGGGAACGGTCCAGGGAAGCCGCTTCGTAAATGTCGGCCGGAATGCTTTGCAGACCGGCGATAAACACAAGCGTGTTGTACCCGATTCCCTTCCAGACGGCGACGATGACGAGCGAAATGAGCGAAGTGCTCGGATGCGACAGCCACTGCAGCTTCCCGAAGCCGAACAACCCGATCACCCAGTTGAGCAGCCCGTATTCCGGATCCATCAGCCAGGTCCACAGGAGCGAAATCGAGACGAGCGAAATGATGTGGGGGCTGAAAATCGCGCCCTGCACGATGCCGTAGAAGACGTTCCCCCGGTTAAGCCATAAGGCAAGCAGCAGCGACAGTCCCGTCGTCAGCGCCACCGTTAACACGGTATAAATGGTCGTATTGGAAAGCACCTGCCTGAATTCCGGTTCGGTAAGCAGGTCCACGAAATTTTGAATGCCCACGAACGTTTTCGTCGGGCTGACGAAATTCCAGTCGAACAAGCTCAAATAAAGCATGTAAAAAATCGGATAAATGAAAAACAGCGAAAAAATGATGATGGCCGGAGCAACCATGCTATAGGGACGAAGTTTATGCCAAAGCGTCATACGATCGCGCCTCCGGCAACCAAAGGTTTGGCCGAAACTCCCGCCCCGTACACTCTGCCCCCGTCCGGGCCGAAATAAAAGAGCTGCTCGTACGGAACCGCAACGTTTACCTTGTTCGCCGACTCCAGCGGTTTCAGGAAGGTTTTGACGAAAAACATGCCGGCGTCCGAACGGATCTGATAAATGCTTTCGGCGCCCAAACTTTCGCGGGTGACGATGTCTCCCTTCAGCACGAGCCCTTCCACCGGCCGGTCCGGGTTCAGGATCCCCTGCTCGGGCCGGAAACCGACATAACCTACCGGACGGTCCGAACGGACGTCGAGCCCTTTCACGTCGCCCATCTTCATGACGTTCATCGCCGGCGTGCCGATAAATTGGGCGGTGAACAGATTGGCCGGATCCTGATACAGCTTCATCGGGGAATCCGCCTGCTGGATTTCCCCCTTGTTCATGACGACGATCTCGTCTCCCATCGACATCGCCTCCACCTGATCATGGGTTACGTAAACGAAGGTGGTGCCCAGGCGCTTGTGAAGCTGGATCAGCTCCGTCCGCATTTGGTTGCGCAGCTTGGCGTCCAGATTGGACAACGGCTCGTCGAGGATAAACACCTTCGGCTTTTTGACCATGGCGCGCGCGAGCGCGACCCGTTGACGCTGCCCGCCGGACAGGTTTTGCGGTTTTTTGTCCAGGAAAGGGGCGAGCCCGACGATCTCCGAAATATCCTTGACGAGTTTCTCGCGTTCGTTTCGGGAGACCCCCCTGTTTTTCAGGCCGAATTCGATATTGCCGCGGACGGTCATGGTCGGGTACAGCGCGTAATTCTGGAACACCATGGCGACGTCGCGCAGCCCGGGCGGCGTATCGTTGACGCAGGTGTCGTCGATCCAAATCTCCCCGCCGCTTTGCTTCTCCAGCCCCGCGACCATGCGCAGCGTGGTGGATTTGCCGCAGCCGGACGGGCCGACGAGCACCGTAAAGGAGCCGTCCTTAATCTCCAGGTTCAAATCTTGAATGACCGTTTCGTCCTTGAATTTTTTGCTGATTCCTTTCAGCTGGATTCGTGCCATTCGTGCATCTCCTCCTTCATTTTCCGCTTCCGTATGGCGCGCATGAGCCGTTCCAGTTCATCCAGCGTCGTCAGCCGCAAGTCCCAAGCTTCGGAATCATGGCTGGGATAAGGGGAAATAAAGCAGGTCCGGCCCCCGATCCGTTTCACCGGATGCAGATCATTCCACGGGTTATCCCCGACCGACAATATTTCATGGCCCTTGTACCCCTGCCGCTGCAGGGATGTCAAATACGACTCCAGCCCCGCCGGCTTCCCCGCGCCGAAGCACACTTCTTCGAATATATGCCGAATCTGCATGAACTCCAAAAATTCGGCGCCCGACTCCGGATGCGTATTGGTCATAAGCACTCTTTTTTCCACGCCGAGCTCCCCGATCGCCTGCATCAAACCGCCGTGAACCTCGAAGCGGTAAGGAGCGGCAAGCATTTCCCGCCGCACCCTGTCGAAAGCTTCGCCCAGCTTTATGGCCGGCAGCTTGTATTTGAGGCTTAACATGGCGACGATGCCCCATGGATCGCCGATATGAAGCAATTCCCCGTCCAGGATGGAATCGAACTTGTACAGCTTTTTTCGAATCGGGACGGATGAACCGTCCCATGCGTATCCCCGCGCCAATCCGTCTTCCAGCCGGATGACCAGCAGATCGTCCTTCAGATGGTAAAAGTGGCCGAACCCGAAAGCCTGCTCCCCGGACCGGATCGCTTTCCCCATGCCGACCGCCGCCTCCGTATCCGCCTCATGCTCCGTTCCTTCCAGCAAATAACGGATATAGCGCTCCATAAAGGTATCTTCCTGATATAACGTGCCGTCCATATCGAAAATAACGACTTTGATGTCCTCGAACCAGCTGTCTTCCGTCATCTCGGGCATGATCCTTTCTATTTGCCAAGCAGTTTGTTCGCTTTTTCAGCCGCTTGATTCAGCGCGTCCTGCGGGCTTGTTTTCGGGTCGATGATCGCTTTTTCGATCGCGTCGCGCAAAATTTTGGCTACTTCCGGATAAGCGTTCTCCATCGGGCGCGGTCTGGCATATTGAAGCTGATCGACGGCAACTTTATATTGCGGGTATTGCTTGAAATGCTCCTGAAGCTCTTCGCTTTCTACAGCCGACGTGCGCGTCGGCAAATAACCGACATGTTTATGCTGGTAAATCGTGTTTTCCTTGGACGTCATCCACTTGATAAACTCCCATGCCGCTTCCTTCTCCTCAGGTTTGCTTTTCGACGTCATGACCAGCTGGCAGCCGCCCGTCGGCACGCCGTAATCCTTGTTGGCCGGCATAAAGGCCGTTTGCAGCTCGAAGCCGTTGCCTTTGGCGATTTCCAGGCTTTCCGCCACGCCTGCCGTCGAATTGAACTTGAAGGCCGAAATTTGGTTTGCCCAATCCTTGTTCGCGGTGGCCCCCGCTTCATCGCCGACAGGCATTTTGATCAGGCCTTCGCCGGAGAGCTTTTTCCAAAACTCGACCGGCGCGACTCCCGCCGCATCGTTGAATGCCGCTTGTTTGCCGTCTTCGCTCAGCATGTGGCCGCCGCTTTGGGCTACCAGCGCCTCGTAATACCAAATATCGACCGGAAGCGTCATGCCGAATTTTCCTTTATCCTTCAAAACTTTCGAATATTGCTCGAGCTCCTCCCACGTTTTCGGACCGGCAGGATCAAGCCCGGCTTCTTTCAGCATCGTCACGTTTTTGTACATGATCGGAGTGCTGCGCATAAAAGGAAGTCCGTACAGCTTGCCGTTGACGTAGGCGTTCCCCATCAATCCCGGGATGAAATCGTCCAGCTTCACCTGATCTTTGTCCTTTTCCACATACGGGGTCAGCTCTTCCAGCATGCCGGAATTGGCGAATACGCCGGTCGAGGCGATCTCAAGGTCCGTCACCGCCGGAGCGTTGCCCGCGGCAAACGCCGCCTGCACTTTCGCGTGAAGGTCGTCGTAGTTGCCCTGGTGTTCGGCCACAACCTCGTATTTGTCCTGCGATTCGTTAAAGGTTTTGACCATGTGCAGCTTTGCTTCCTCGATTTTGTCCCCGTAGGCGTACCAGTATTTAATGACCACCTTTTTGGACGATCCCGCCGCTTCGGCCTGCCCCTCGACCGTGGCGCTATCCCCTCCGCCCGAACCGCAGCCTGCCAAAGACGCCGCCATGAAAGCCGCAAGCGTTAAAGCCGTTAACTTCTTCTTGAACACAGTCATTCCTCCACCCTTTTTATTGTAAAATCGGCCCGGAAGCAGCAAAAAAGAAACCTGAAAAACTAACGGCAGCGAAAGCGCGGGCCGCAGCAGATCAGGTTTCTCCAAGACTCCAACCGGTTTATTTACTTGTTGATACCAATATAAAAGACAACTGTTAAATCCGTTTCGGCAAAAAGTTAAATCTTCATCAATTTTCGTTCCGGTTTCCCCCACAGTTCGGGTCTGGAAGAAGAGATGGCCGTTGCGCCGTGGGTCAGGCAGGCCTCCGCATGGGCTTCCTCGTACAATAACCCTCCGGTAATAATCGGAATTTCCGTGAACGACTTTACCCTGCAGATCATCTCCGGAATCCGCGCAGGCATCAGCTCGATGATGTCCGGTTCGGTTTGCGAGAGGCTTTTGGCGATATTGTCGAGCCCTTCGCTGTCGACGAGGAAAAAACGCTGCACGGTCAGCAGCCCCATTTTTTTTGCGTTTTTGACGATGCTCGTTTTGGTGGAAATCACCCCGGACGGCCGGATGCCCTTGGCCAAATATTCCAGTCCGTACCGGTCGGTGCTGAGCCCGCCTATTTTCTCCAAATGCATGAATACGGGCAGGCCGTGTTCCTTGAATACGTTGACGTATCCCTTGACCACCCCGATATGCCCCGTCAGCAGAAATATGCCGCTTAGCTGGTCCCGTTGGCGGAGAGCCAGCTCAATATGCCGCGGGTCTTTAATTGAGGCGATACGCTTATGCCTGGCGAGACCACGGTAAAACTCCTCTTTGGTTATCGCGTCATTCATCGGTTTGCCTCCTTCGCTGCATTCGAATACGGTATTTCCTTCATGTTTCTCGTTTAGCGGTTTTGCTTTGGTTAAAGCTCTCTTCTTTTCCATCTTACGCATAAAACGTTTCCCGACGGTTAAACAAGCCGCATGGTTTTGTAAACGCGGTGAACAGGTTTGAGCTGACCGCAGCTAGGCTTGCAAAAACCTTCTTCTGGACCGGGAGGGCAACCTTGGGTCCAATCGCAACCGTTAAATAAGGAAAGCCCGGAGCGCATCCGCTCCGAGCTTTCTTAACATTATATACGACGGCCGCCGCGTCCGTATGCCTTCGGCAGCTCCGGCTCGAGCAGCTTCAGCCTTGGCAGCCTATGCTCCAGGTCGTCCTGCATGTTGGTCCGCGCCCATTCCTTATGCCGGGATAACCCGCCCGGAACCGCAGGAATGCGCTCCTGCCTGCCTTAGCCGAATCCGTTTCAGCCGGTTGAAGATCCTTTCTCCGAAATCCGGATCGGGCGACTTTGGCGCATTATTTCAAAATGTCCTCGATGCGGTTCAGCACGTCTTCGCTCAGTTCCACGCCTGAAGCCTTGGCATTCTCCGTGACCTGCTCCGGACGGCTTGCGCCAACGAGTGCGCTCGCTACATTGCGATTGCGCAAAATCCAGGCCAAAGCCAGATTGCCCATCGAAATTCCGAGTTCGCCCGCAATGCCTTCAAGCTGCTTCACCTTGTTGATTTTTTCCTCGGTGATGCCCTTGCGCATCCATTCGAGTTTGGCGGCACGGCTGTCCTGCGGAATATCGGAAACCGACGTGTATTTGCCTGTCAGCAGTCCTTGCGCCAGCGGGCAAAAGACGACTTGGCCGATGCCGGAACGCTCGGAGAGCGGCATGATTTCTTTTTCGATGTAACGGTTGAACATGTTGTATTCCGGCTGGTTAACCACGATGCGATCCAGCAAATAACGGTCGGCTACGCCCAACGCTTCCGCGATTTGAGAGGCCTGCCATTCGCTTACGCCGACATAAAGCACTTTGCCCTGACGGACCAGATCATCGATCGCCCGGAGCGTTTCTTCCAGCGGCGTTTCGGCATCATGGCGGTGGCAGTAGAAGATGTCCACGTAATCATGCTTCAGACGCTTCAGGCTGGCGTGTACCTGTTCCATAATATGTTTGCGGGACAAGCCGCGGTCATTGGGACCGTCGCCCATCGGCCAAAATGCTTTTGTAGCAAGCACGTAGGACTCGCGCGGATACGCTTTCAAGGTTTCGCCCACCAGCTCTTCCGCCGCGCCTTTTTCATAAACGTTTGCCGTATCGAAAAAATTGATGCCCAGATCATATGCCGTTTTGATCGAATTCACCGCATTTTCGCGTTCAACGTAACCGCCGTATGTAAGCCAGCTTCCCAAGCTGATTTCGCTGACCTTCAGGCCGCTGCCGCCCAATCTCCGGTATTTCATTTTTCATTCCTCCTTGAGATAATTCAAGATCATTCTGGTTACACCCTACATTCTAAAGAAGTTCGTATCCGATTTGAAGAAGTGAAATGTTTTTCACTTAATTATACCAAGGATATCTAGTATACTTCAGTATAGTAGATATCCCTGTGGAGGTGACCTTCGTGACAACGGCCAAAAAAGCCAGCAGCTATATCCCGAAAAATCCGGAGTTTATCGAATGCAACATCGAAAAAACGCTGGACGTGCTCGGCGGAAAATGGGCTTTTCTCGTCATCCGCGAACTGTTCTGCGGAACGCTCCGGTTCGGGGAGCTTCAGCGGCGGATCCCCAGCGTGAGCCCGCGGGCTTTGACAAGCACGCTGCGCCATCTGGAAGAACATGGGGTGCTTGAGCGCAAGGTGTACCCGACGGTGCCGGTGACGGTGGAATATACGTTGACCCCCAAGGGTCAGGATTTGCACGGCATTTGCCATCAAATGAAGCTTTGGGCGGCGCGGTGGACCTAAGGAGCGTCCGCCCCCGTCCTGTTTTTGAACGGAACGGTGAAAAGTCCCTGTAAGCATCCCCGTCCCCATCCCCTTCTGCGTCGCACAGGAATTGGACTTGCCGGCTGCAGTTGACTAAATTTTGCCAGCATGTTATTTTATTTTTGAACTGACCAGTCAGATTAACGGATTTGATTTTGCAGGAAAGGTAGATTGAGCTTGAGCAAAGACAAAATTATACGCGCCGCCATCGAAGTGTTCTCCGAAAACGGCTACCATCGCGCGAGCATGGATGAGATCGCCCTGAGAGCCCAGGTGGCCAAGGGAACGCTATATTATAATTTTCCGGGGAAGTCCGAACTTTTCAAAACGGTCGTCAAGCAAGGTTTCGAGGATATTATGCAGCGAACCCAAGCCGACCTGTACGCCCCCCTGCCGCTGAAGGAGCAGATTTTGCGGATCATCCGCCATCATCTGGATTTGTTTTTGGAATCGCGCCATTTTTCGCATATCGTGTTTAACGAGCTTTCGAACGGAATCGAGCAGGATGTCCTGGAAGAGCTGAAGCAGCTCCGGCGGGAGCATCTCCGCTTTTTGGCGGCAATCTTGGAAGAAGGCAAATGCGATGAAAACCTGATCCGCGACGTGGACGCCAATTTGGCGGCGGCAAGCATCATCGGCACGCTGGAAAGCACCTGCAACTATTACCTGAACCATCCGGATGAATACACCCGGGACGATTTGGAGCATTTTGTCTTTACGATCATTACCCAAGGCCTGTTTATCTCCATCGATTAGCTAGGCCTTCTTTTTTTCATGACCCAAAACTGACCAGTCAGTTCAAAAATCGCAAAAGAAAGTGACGGTGCTACGTATGGAATGGAATAAAAACGGTTTGCTGCCTTTGGATTGGTTCAAGCAAATGCGCAGCCACTCCCCGGTCGTTCAGTCGGAAGGCAACGGAATCTGGAACGTTTTTAAATACGAGGACGTTAAATACGTCTTCACGAATTACGAAATCTTCTCTTCCCAAGGGTCCCCGTCCTCGGAAGATCCGCTCGAATCGAGCATTTTGCGCCAGGACCCGCCGAAGCACCGTCAGCTGCGCAAGCTGGTCTCACAGGCTTTTACCCCGCGCGTGATCGAGTCCCTCGCACCGAAAATCCAATCCATCGCGGACTCCCTGCTTGACGAAGCCGAACGAAAGGGCCGGATGGACGCGGTCGCGGATTTGGCGAGCCCGCTTCCGATTACCGTCATTGCCGAAATGCTGGGCGTATCCATAGAGCACAGGGAAACATTCAAAGCATGGTCGGACGCCCTCGTCGGCGATCATCCCGATGCCTATTATGCCTGCCAGCGGGAGATGAGCGCCTATTTTGCGGATATCGCCGAGGACCGCAGACGTCATCCGCAGGACGATTTGATTACGAAGCTGGTGCAGGCCCGCATCGAAAACGAACATTTAACCGAAATGGAGATCATCGGATTTTGCATCCTGCTGCTCGTGGCCGGCAACGAAACGACGACCAACCTGATCTCCTCGGCCATGCTGGCCATCGACAGTCTGCCGGAGGTGCGCTCGCAGCTGCTCGAAGACCCCGGATTGATTCCGGGCGCCATCGAGGAAACGTTCCGTTATTTCTCCCCGGTGCAGCTGATGTTCCGCCATGTCAAGCAGGATACCGACCTGCGCGGGCAAAAGCTGAAGCAAGGGCAATTCGTCCACATATGGATGGCATCGGCCAACCATGATGAGGAAGTGTTCGCGCAGCCGGAACGATTCGATATTCACCGGAATCCGAATCCGCATCTGGGTCTGGGCAGCGGCATCCATTATTGCCTCGGTTCCCAGCTCGCCCGGCTGGAATCGAAAATCGCCATCGAAACGCTGCTAAGACGCTTCCCGGATTTCCGCCGCGACCGTTCCGCGGAGCTTGTCCGCCAGGAAAGCACGATGATGTTTGCGCTCAAGGAACTGCCGATTATATTAAAATCATGAAACAAATAATCAGCGGGAGGCTGTGAGACATGGATTCCGTCACGTCTTATCGATCATGGCATGCATTTCTTGCTCTTGTTTTTGTTTTCGCGATACCGTTTTGGGTGGTAGGCTCCATGACGGGAAGCATAAACGGGCTACCGATGAATCTTCCGGTGAGCGCCTTGATGGTGGTGTGTCCTGCGGTCGCCGCGGTTGTCCTCGAGTATAGACAGGAGCGTACAAAAGGCGTAAAACGGCTGCTTGCAAGGGTGTTCGACTGCAGTAGAATTCAACATAAAGTCTGGTATATTCCCATGCTTTTCATCATTCCGATGATCGGACTGCTCTCATTTGCCACCCTTCGCATCATAGGGCTGCCGCTGTCCGGTCCCCCGACTCCATGGTCCTCCCTCCCCTTCCTGCTTGTTTTGTTTTTCATATCCGCTGCGTTTGAAGAAATCGGGTGGATGGGATATGCGATCGATCCGCTGCAAAACCGGTGGGGGGCATTGAGGGCAGGCTTGATTATGGGGGGCGTGTGGGGAATTTGGCATATCATTCCGCTCATTGAGGCCCATCATCCTCCATTGTGGATCGCTTGCTGGTTCCTTGGCACCGTAGCGGCAAGGGTCATTATCGTCTGGGTGTATAACAATACGGGAAAAAGCATGTTTGGGGCCATTATCATCCACGCGCTGTTGAACGTTATCGATTCGTTTTTGCCGAACTACGATGCGAGTTACGTTCCCGGCATGACCGGAATATGGACCGCCATCGCAGCTTGGATCGCTGTATTCCTGTGGGGTTCCAAAACATTGGCCAAGTACAGGTACGCTTGATGCCGTTCACTCTCCCCAAAAAACCTTGCCTCCAGCACCCGGGGCAAGGTTTTTGCGGCGACAGAACCGCTGCGCATGCTTCGGTTGAAGGGGAGCCCGCATGCACATATTCCCCGGCTAGATGTAAAAAAATAAATCGCGCCCCTGCCAAGGAAGCAGGGGGACGCGATTTTGAGTTCACGTTATCGACCGTGCATTTAAAAATTGAAATTGTCCGGGTCGGCTCCGAACCGGCGGTTTTCGTTCAACCCGTTGATTTGCTCCATGTCTTCCGCCGTCAATTCGAAATCGAAAATGTCCGCGTTTTCGACGATCCGTTTCGGATTGATGGACTTCGGAATCGTGACGATTTCATTTTGAATATCCCAACGAAGGATCACCTGTGCCGTGGACTTGCCGTATTTCGCGCCGATGTTCTTCAGTACTTCGTTGTCCAGCAGATGCCCTTGCGCCAGCGGAGCCCAAGCCTCGATCTGGATGCCCTGCGATTTGCAGTATTCGCGAAGCTCGGCCTGGTTCAGCAGCGGATGCAGCTCCACCTGGTTGACGGCAGGTTTCACATTCGCATCTTTCATTACATCCTCCAAGTGATGGATATGGAAGTTGGATACGCCGATCGAACGGACCCGGCCGTCCTGCTGCAGCTTTTCGAGCGCCCGCCAAGTCTCTTTATATTTCCCTTTTACCGGCCAGTGCACCAGGTAGAGGTCCACATAATCGAGCCCAAGCTTGGTGATGCTTGTTTCAAAAGCTTTCAATGTGCTGTCATATCCTTGATCCGAATTCCACACTTTGGTCGTAATAAACAATTCCTCGCGCGGAACACCCGACTCCCGAATCGCTTGCCCAACGCCTTCCTCGTTGCCGTAAAGCGCAGCCGTGTCAATGCTCCGGTAGCCGCTAGCTATCGCGGTTTTGACGGAATCAACCACTTCTTGGCCTTCCTGCACCTTGTATACGCCCAGTCCAAACCATGGCATGGAATGACCGCTGTTCAAGGTTACCGTAGATTGAAGATTTTTCATCAAAAGACGCCTCCCTCGGTTTATTCGAATGGGCGTTCATAAACACCCAAGTACAACCCAAGATAAACCAGTGGCAGGTTAAAGTCAAAGGAAGCGGGGGATTAACGGAAATACGGTTCCGGTATTCGCCCGCTCATCGATGGCCCTCCTGCATCGTTTGTGTCGTACAACTTTGATTATATTGACTTTCATCTACCAAAAAGCTTGAAAAAATAGAAACGAACTGTAAATATTAGATGAGTTGCCAAAAATTATCGCGACGATCAACATCGTATCGTTGAAGGGAGCCTAAAAACATGCCGAGAAGCTTAAAAGACGACGTGATCTCAACTGCGGAAAGCTTTGCCGCCAATTTTGCGGACCGCGGGAATTTTGATTTTAGCGTGGAAAGCCTGCGCCCGCTGGATGATCTTTTGGATGAAATCAGCGATTTTGTAACGGATGACGAACATTTGGATTCCGTATGCTCCATGGCGGGATGTTATATTTTCGAGGTGGCCAGGCGGAATTACGGCGGGGAGTACTATTGGGCTGCGGAGAAAGAGCAACCTGTCCTGATTACCGGAGAGCCCGCTTTTTCGATCTCGATCTTCGCCTTTGACAAAGTGAGAGGAAGGCTCGCGAACGGAAGCGAAGACGATATCCCTTTTTACTTTGAGGGGTATGTCCAAGCCGTGGAGGAAGGAAAAAAGACGGGGTATAACGCGACAATCGTGTAGAAATTTTCAGCATGCGGTTACGAACGACGTTCCACAAGCGTTAACAATATAGAATGAACTAAAGAAATGAAGGTTATAGGGCCGCATCGGGCCCTTTTAAGAGGAAGTTCGATGCAAATTTTAGTTCAATCTATATAAAAGGGAACCTTTTCAGAAACCTCGCAAGGAGGACTTTGTCGTGAATAATGTATTCTTTTTTATCAACATGATTAGAAACATCTTCATCACCTTTTTTCAGGACGCGATTTGGATGGCCGGATTCTTTTTCCTGCTGAACAAGACGTTCGACAACCGCAAGCTGAAGCAATTTTCGAAAATCACGCTCATCATCGTTTGCGTTTTTCTTTTTATTTTCTCGGTTTTAAGAAGTGTGTAGTCACATGTCTCTGCCATGGAGTTGGTTCACCGCCTTGAGCGGAAACGCAACGACTTGCTATATTCAACGGAAACCTGTTGCAGATTCATAACGGCATTAAAAGAATGGCATTTCAAAAATACATTGGCATAACCCCTGCCTTGGAGGAAACGAACATGATCCATGAAAAAGAACTTGGCGGCATCGAATCGCTTATGGCTTCCTTCCAAAAACCTTGGTTCATTGCCGGGGGCTGGACGATCGATTTGGCCGTCGGGGAAGCGACGCGAAGCCATAAAGATATGGACATTTGCATTTTCAGAGAGGATTTGGCGTATGCGTTAAGTTTTTTCAATGATTGGGACATTAACGTGGCCATCCCCGGGGAACATCGGCTGGAGCCTGTCCGTCATTTGGGGGACGTCGAACCGCCGCGATATTGCCTTCACCTGTTCAAAGGGGCGGCGTTTCTGGAAATTCTTTTGACCGAACGCAGCGATGAACAAGTCATTTTCCGGAAGGACCGGACCGTGACCATGCCGATCGGCGACTTTGCGATGGGAAGCTTGACGCGGCCATTCGTCAACCCGGCTTGGCAGCTGCTGTTCAAAAGCCTTAGCACGCGGCCGGAAGACGAGCATGATTTTAACGTCTATATGGAGCGCAGCCGCGACCGGAAATCGAAAAAGTGGCTGCTTGAACAAATGATCCGGTTGGGCGGAAACAGGACGTGGGTGGATGTGTTGAGGGATGATTTGGAACGGGAGAATCGGGCATAAACAAACCTTCCGGATCCTTACAGCCTCAAGCCCATTGAGCATCGGTGCAGCACTAGAATGAGGCGGTATTTTAACTGGCGTACTTGAACGTGCAGACTTCCCTCATATACCGCTCGCCCCCGATTTTCACGCTCTCTTCCGTAATCTCTGCGATTCGCCCGGCCCCGACGAGTTCATTCCCGATAAAAACGACAATCGGTACGCGCTCGGTCATCGCGGTATAAAGGTGCAGCGAAGAGGTCAGCGGCTTCATAAAACGACTCATTTCGATCACCTCACTGCCTAAATTCTACCATATAAGCATGCCTCTTGTCGCAGTTTTAGGGAATGGGAGACATGTACTTCGCCGTATTACCGCCTTTGGGTTATTGCTAGCTTTTCCCGGCCGCTGACGCTCTGGTTTCCAAGTACGGGGAGCAGTCGAGGTTTCTCTCTCCTTGCCGTGGACTTTCGTCTTTTCCGAATAGAAGACATAGAAAAAAGCGCTCACTAAAAGCCGAAACTTTTAGTGAACGCTTTTTCCTGATTTCCTGCATGGAACTCAATCGGAGTAGCGGGATTCGAACCCACGGCCTCACCCACCCCAAGGGTGCGCGCTACCAGACTGCGCCATACCCCGATGTTCGCGGAGCCTTTTTTCCGCAAAAGAACGCGGTTTTCACGCCCATTGTACGATAGCCCATTCGATAATTGTGAGTCATCCGTTAATGTATTTGAGGCTATTATAGCGCATAGGCACGCACACCTGCAATACTTTAGACGTGCATACCTGCGTAAATTTTCCGACTAAAAAATCTCTAAAATCGGTGCTGTAATTCCATACTTCGCGCTTAATTTTTTTTCTTTTCGTTAATTTCATGTTTTCTGAATATGATATAACTCTAAGGGTTGTACAGAAACCTTCTAGTGTCACATCTGATATCGTAGTTGAAAAACGGGTAAATAACCTTATCAACAATTAGGAGGGGTATTATGACGTTGTTTGTTCGTGAGTTAACGATTGAAGAAGGCAATAAGCTAGTCCATATTGCCCGTAGAGGTACAGACCCAGTTGAGGTTCGCCGAGTTCTCCTGATTCTTGCCTCTGCCCAGAAACAAATAATGTAACAAGCGTCTTGGCCAGTAGGAAAAAAAGTGCATGTCCTATAAAATCAGTAAATTCATTCATCCCACAACATTCCATTTGTCGTTGATATGAAAAAAAACCGCCCAAATCAAGGACGGTTCATTGTTGTTTCTAAAAAAAGCAAACGTATCAACAGACAATACGGTCTTACTATGACTAAGTTATTCCGAGATAATTATAAAGCATGTGTACTAGCCTATATTATTTTTCTCTGTAAAATGCAGATAAACTAAGTAAAAGCCCTAATATAACAAAGAATATTCCTCCAAATAAGAGTATATGTTCACTACTCTGAGCAACATAATCCAAAACAAATAAACTAATTCCAAAAAGCATAAATTGAAAACTTAAAAGGAACATTTTAATTGAATCTTTAGGAAAAAACTTAGTAATAATATAAACTACAATAATGGAGGCAATAATAGAAGGCAGAGCAATGTCAAGTATAGTAATAATCATTTACACCCCCTATGTTGATTTCTTAGAAGCTAGCATCAGCGTTGTTGAATATTTTAAAGCTCTTGCTTTCATTTGCGATTGAAAAAGTAACCCCGAAAGTACCACCTGACGCTCCCATTTGAATATTATTAATACTAGAATTATCCCACGTATGAACATAAAAAGTACGGGCATTACCATGTAAATTTTTAAAATTTTCATCGTATACTATCTGTGCAGCAAAATTGTGTCCCATATAGTAAACATCAGCTGTGCCTGCGTCTGCTAATTTAGCATAGTCCTGAATTTCAAAGGCCACTCCAACATTACCATTTCCATAAGTTGGGTTGTCATTTTTGATTTCTTGTCCTCGACCATTCATTAGATACCCCGAAGATGATAAAACCTTTGCATTATATGTACCACTTTTATTAAAGAAAGTAATACCAACCGAATCTCTGCCGCCGATGTTTTTCGTTTCACCGGTGATAGGGAGCCATACTCCTGGTACATCATTCTTCCAATTTTCTGTTTTCCAATATCCACCCCCAGTTACGATCCACTCCTTGCTAGTTGCTGAATAAACTATTGTTGGCTTATTCATTTGTATATCTGAACCTTGGGACATTGGTGATACAACTTGGTCTTCATTAGTTTGTGGCTGAAATAGCACGTGAGCGTTATATTTTTGAATTTCCTTATCAATCGTCTCTTCAGATGCTCCTTGGGATACAAGTTCTGCTAGTATTGAGCCTAGTTCAGATCTTAATTCTTTCTTCTGATCTTCAGACAAATTAGGATTAAATTCATTACTAAATTTAAAGGCTAAAGCTTGCTTAGCATTTACATCGCTATCGTTTAATATATCGTAGCTAACAATAGAAGCATCATCGTTGTCATTGGTTACTGCTGCAAAAGCACTGGTTGCTTGGATAGAAAGCACAGCGGTTAAAGACATCATCAAACAGAGAAATTTTTTTTCATTTCGTTAAATCTCCCTTCAGATTTTTTGGTTACATAATATAGAACAACTTGGTCTATAAAAAAGTTACATATTTTTTAATGGTTTTATATTTGTTATCCTAATACAACCATGTTCGATTAAGTTTCATATGCAACCTGTTCCATTTATTTCAACAACAAAATGAATGTTTCGCAAAATCTCCCAGCGGGTATTTGTAACAAAACGTTGGCGCTTTCAAAATGAACTTGTGAACGTTTTATGAAGTCCGGAACCAGGTCCAGGGAAAAACGTTATATAAGATAGCGGTTACAAAATGATCTCTTCTGCCTGTTCGTTTATAAGAAAAACGTCCATCGACGCACTTTCATAGTAGACAGCCCGCGATTAGCGGAAATTTTCCTTGCGATAAAGGCATGTGAAGGCTCCAGAACTTACACTTTCTAATTTGAAGCCAAAGGAGGTGAAATGATGAAATCAAGGCAGATGCATTCCGTCGTCGCGGCAGTCATGACCCTCAGCATTCTGATTGTGGGTTGCGCCGAAGCCAAACGGGCCGAGCAGCCTCCCAAAGCATCCGTGAAGCCGCCTCGAAGCGAGTCTGCCCAGCCCAGCAGCCAAAAATGCTGAGTGCATATTCGTTTCCGCTCCAATGGCTTCTTTTCAAGCTGAGACCCCTCAATGATCGGCTCCTTCTCTACTCCTTCAGCCGCACCCTAATCATGATCGAATTATTTGCAAAAAAGCCGATGCTTTTCGCATCAGATGTGGCGTCAGATCACGGAAGTTCAAGATTCATGCCGTCGTATGCGACCTGGATGCCGTGAGGCGTAAATATGTCCACCAAATCCGAATGAGACAGCTGCCCGTTATGGGAAAAATGGGTGACGACGATTTGCGCGTCCGGCTTCAGTATCCCGAACTCCTCAAAACGCTGTTTGGTTTCCAATACGGCATCGACGTTCATATGGCTTTGCCGGTAGTTGATTTGCCCGACCGTGCATTCGAGAATGGCCAAATCCAGCCTTTTCCCTTGAAGCCATTGCCACGTTTCCTCCGGGAACCAGCCGCTGTCATGACCGTAAAGCAAGGTTTTGCCGTCTTTTTCGATGTAATAAAGCAAACAGGTTTCGTTCGGATCATGGCTGGCCGGAAGAGGCACGACAACCGCCGTCTGCAGCTGGGTTCGTTCAAGCGGCCGGAGTCTGTGCAAATTGTATTTGCCCTTCGCTCCTCCGTTTGCGTCCAGCGCTTGTTTGATCCGCAGAAGAACCGCGTCGTTCCCGTACACCTCGATCGGATGATCGGCAGAACGGGCAAACCCTGGAAGTCTGGCAACCAAATCGTCGGCATACAAGTGATCGGAATGGGAATGGGTAAAAATAAGATCCTTGATTTTTTCCAAATCCAGCCTGTCGCGAATCATGTGCATAAACGTATCCGGCGGAAAGTCGATTTTCAGTTCATCATCCAGCATGACCGAAGTACGGGAGCGGATCTCTTTGCCGCCTTCCTCCCCTGCTTTCACGCACAGCGGACAACGGCAAAACAACGAAGGAATTCCTTCGAACGCCGCCGTGCCCAGAAACCGAATCTTCATGTTTTCAGCTCTCCCTTATTCAGGATCCATATCTTTCCTTTCCCATTATCGATGAAGAATTCCCATCCGTCCAGAGCGCAACATACGAAATCGATGCATCCCTTCCGGAAGCTGAAGAAGGCTCCCGGGAAGTCTTCATTCGTAAAAAAGAAGACGGTGCTCTAGATGGACAGACGGAACCGCGAATCATGTCGTATAATAGAATGTACTTTGACAACATGAACACGCCTGACGACGACTTTATAACAGGGACGATACATATTAATGAAAAAAACGGTCGTATTTTTGCTGTACATTGCGCTGCTCATTTGTGCAAGAATGCTTTGGTCGGATGCATTCGGAACCGAGGAACAGCCTAAAGTGCAGCAGGGCGTTCTCGACTTGCGCGGAGCCCGATTGGATAACAGGCATTCCATCGTACTGGACGGGGCGTGGGAGTTTTATCCGAATCGGCTGATCTCCGGCAGCCGGCAGGCCGAACAGGCCAAGGATGAGCGCCGCTATATTCAAGTTCCCGGCGATTGGAGTGCCGCTTGGAACGATAAAAACGGTTCGTCGTTCGGTTACGGAACCTACAGGCTCCGCATTCTTGTGGATCAACCGCTGGACCAGCCTTACGAACTGTGGATCAAGGAGATTAAATCCTCCACCGTTGTCATCGTCAACGGAAAAACCATGGGCGGCTTCGGGAAACCTGCTCCATCGGGCAAGGAATATATTCCGGAGCTCGTATCTTTCACCAACACCATCACTCCGAGTCAGCAGAACGTGATCGATATCCTGATCCAATCCGCCAACTACGACGATCCTACCACCGGGGGAATTATCGAGTCTATGAGGTTTGGCACGCAGGCGGCAATCGATTTTCAGTGGTGGTATTCGATCGGTTTTCAGCTGGTCGTTTTCATGATCCTCCTGCTTCATGCGCTGTACGCCGGCATTATGTATATCATCAACCCGAGGGAGAAGCTTCTTCTGGCTTTCGTTCTGCTGCTCGTATTTGCGGGATTGACGGTGGTGTCGGATCATGAATACGTGCTTTTGCGCTGGCTTCCCCTCAATTATACGTGGATGCTGAAGATCCGGATTCTGTCCTATTTGGGCATTACGTTCTGCATGCTGCTGATGGGCAGAAATTTTTCCGGGCAAACCCGGCGGGGGCCTTTGTTTGTCGCATATGTTGGCGCCAGCGCCCTGTACTGCGCATTTTTGCTTATCGCTCCGGCAAACCTGGTGCATCTGTCAAAGGCCTATCATATCTTTGGCGTGCTGTACCTGCTGCCGACGTTCTGGTTTTTCTTCCTGATCGGCAAAATGATGCGCCAAAAGCAAAAGGATGCTTTTCTGATCCTGCTCGCGGCGGCCAGCGTCATATCCAACATTTTATGGGGGATGGTGAATTTCGATTGGAATTTCACTCCCATTTATTATCCGGTCGACATTTTGGCCGCCATCGTCGGCTTTTCCGCCTACTGGTTTAAACGTTATTTCCGGAACGCGGCGGAAAACGCCAAGCTGAACGAGCAGCTGCGAAAGGCGGACGAACGGAAGGACCAGTTCCTGGCGAACACCTCGCATGAACTGCGGACGCCGCTGCACGGCATCATCAATATCGCCCAGTCGGTATTGACCCGCCAGCAACACTCCATGGACCCAGAAAGCCTCAAGAACATGGAGCTTCTCGTCACCATCAGCCGCCGGATGTCTTATCTGCTCAGCGATCTGCTCGACGCCGTCAGATTGAAGGACCAAGGGATCGTGCTCCGTCAACGGCCGCTTCAGGTGGAGACTGTCGTATCCGGCGTGATCAGCATGCTCGCCTACATGACGGAAGGCAAACCCGTCCGGATCACCTCAGGGGTTCCGGAGACGCTTCCTTCGGTGTATGCCGATGAGCAGAGGCTGACTCAAATTTTGTTCAATTTGCTTCATAATGCCATCAAGTTTACCGACGAAGGCACCATCAACATCTCGGCCGAGGCCGATGGAGGAGCGGTCGTGATCCGTGTGGCGGATACCGGGCGCGGCATCGGGCAGGATGCGCTGGAACGGATTTTCCTTCCGTATGAGCAGGGGCAGGGTGAAGACGAAAACGGCGGCATCGGACTGGGCCTCAGCATCTGCAGACAGATGGTCGAGCTTCATGGCGGCACCTTGACGGCCGAGTCCACCCCTGGCAAAGGCACGGTGTTCAGCTTTTCCCTCCCGCTGGCGGAAAGCGGCTTCGAGGCGGATGCAGAAGTTCAAAAAGCCGACCGCGCCGAACCGAAGCCGGGCGAAAACGAGTGGGACGGCATACTCGCCCGGGAAACGGCCGCAGCCGTCGAACCGGACCCCGCCAACGATCGCGCCGGCATGAATGGACATGCTTTGGCCAAGGGCATACGGATTTTGATCGTTGAGGACGATCCCGTCAACCTGAGAGTTCTTGCCGGCATTTTTGCGGATGAAAACTACGAGATCCAGACGGCCTTGTCGGCGAAAGAAGCGCTGCATCTGCTTGAATCCTCATCATGGGATCTGCTGATTTCCGACGTCATGATGCCGCATATGTCCGGCTATGAGCTGACGCGGATCGTCCGGGAACGGTTCAGCAGCTTCGAGCTGCCGATCCTGCTGTTGACCGCCAGAAGCCGGCCGGAGGACATCTACGCCGGATTTGTCGCCGGGGCAAACGATTATGTGGCGAAGCCGGTGGATGCGCTGGAGCTGAAATACCGGGTATTTTCTTTAGGGACGCTCAAAAAATCGGCCGAAGAAAGGCTCCGGATCGAAGCCGCTTATCTGCAGGCCCAAATCCAGCCCCACTTCCTGTTCAATACGATCAATTCGATTATGTCGCTAAGCGAAATCGATCTGGACAAAATGCGGGATTTGGCCGATGCGTTTACCTCGTATTTGCGGATCAGCATCGATTTTCTGAACTCGGAGCAGGTCGTTCCCCTTTCCCATGAACTGGATCTGGTCCAGTCCTATCTTTACATCGAGAAGGAACGTTTCGGGCCGCGGCTGGAGGTCGTATGGAATGTCGATCCGGACATTTCGCTGTTCATTCCGCCGTTGACGCTGCAGCCGCTGGTCGAAAATGCGGTGAAGCACGGCCTGCTGAGCCGGATTCAAGGCGGGACGGTAGAAATCCGGATCCGACGGGAGGAGGAAGGCACGAGGTTCGACGTCAGGGATAACGGCAAAGGCATGTCCGAAGAGGAAGCCGCGCACCTGCTTCACCCGGATGCCGGCGGCGGCCGGACCTCCGGGGGCATCGGACTCCTCAATACGAACCGGAGGCTGAAGCAGCATTACGGGCAAGGTTTGCAGATTGAAAGCAAGCTTGGGGAAGGCACGGTCATGTCCTTCGTCATTCCGAACCATCGCAAGTAAAGCAAGCCACCATCCTGCGCCATCACAGGAATAGAAAAGGGGCCGTCTTTGGGGACGGCCCCTTTTTGCTATGATTAGGACCATCGTTTTTGATGGCCTCGAATTCAACAACCTTCATCCGAAAGATGGGTGCGATTAGAGCTTTGGGCAGCATTGATCAGGGCTGCGTCCCTTTCGAATCGATAATTTCCCGTCTATGCGCCGCTTGCGACCGCCTGCTCCCATTCCTGGTACCATGCCGTCGTTTCCTCGCTTGGGGTCATGTCGTATTCGCCCTCGAACACGTCCGTCAGCTGCTGGTACAGCCTTCTGACTTCCGTGGAATTATGAAGCTCCGCATACATTTTCATCAATCCCAGATAACCGTCCTCCAAATAAGGCAACCTTCCGATCATCTGCTGGTACAGCTTCGCCGCTTCGGCATGCTGTCCAAGCCGAACGTGGCATTCCGCTACGGGTTTGGCATATTTCAGCCAGAGCAGCCGGATGCGCTCCTGCTCCGGCGCCGCCCAAATATACCGGTGTTCCTCCAAATAGTCGCCTGCGTACATGTCCAAAGTCAACAAGTGCCGGGGGAGCGTCTCGGGCGTTACTGGCGGCGCGTCGCGAAGGCTGTTTTCCCAAATGTCCATGTCGAACGCCACCTGGCCCCAAACCAGCCGATAACCTTCGTCATGGTATTTGATCTGCAGCTGGAGCCCGCTCGCCTTAATCATTTGCCTGATTTGGTAGATGGCCGTATGTAACTGTGTTGTTGCTTTCTTCATGTCTTGCTCCGGCCACAGCAAATCGATCAAGGTTTGCTTGCTCACCATTTTGTCCCGGTTGTAGATCAGATATGCAAACAATTCCGGGGCTTTCAGCGTTTTCCACCGGAAGAATTGCGGCCTGCCTTCCCGATCCCGGTAGTGCAGGCTTTGCAGGCAGCAAAGCATCGCTTCTCCGGTTTGTTCCTCGGCGGCATTTGCGGTATTAAGGAGCGAAAACCGTCCGATCCGGTCCAGCGTCACGGCCAGTCTCGACGGATGCACGGGCTTCAGCAAATAATCGAGCGCGTTCACTTCAAATGCTTTTACGGCAAAATCCTGGTAGGCGGTAACAAAAACGACATGCATTTGCGGATGAATTTCCAACAGCTGCTCCGCCAGCTCAAAACCGGAAAATTCCGGCATCTCGATATCCAGAAAGGCGACGTCCGGCGCCTCCTGCCTCACCGCTTCAAGCGCAGCATAAGGATTCTGGTACGCCCCAATCACCTGGACCGGAAAACCAAGCCCGCCTTGCGAATGCAGCAGTTTTTCCAATTTTAATAAAGCCAGATTTTCATCGTCGACGATCAAGACCTTCAAGGTTCTCTCCTCCTTGACAGTGCTGCTTTTCTTCTAAATATTTTAACAGCAAAGCATGCCAGGTTGCACCAAATAACTCCGGTTCGTCTATAATTCTTTTATATCGGTTTCTTCTTTCGCTTCCTCCGGGATGACCAAGCAATTCTCCCAATCCTCCATGGCCATAAACCCCCGCCGGACGAGGGCGAAAATCGTGTTGGTCGTGCAATACCATTCCAAATCGGACACTTTCGGAGAACGGTCTTTTATATTCGACACGGCTCCCTCATACGTCCAATATCCGCCCTGTCTCCAGCGGACGAGTTTCCCTCCATGCGTTTGCGCCTTGTTCAGCGCCTCTTGTTGTATTTCGGATAACATCAATTTATCACCACACAAATCCTTTTCTAATGTTCTGCCGTGTAACGGCCGGTGGAATAACCCTTTCCCCCATTTCAGCGAGTATATATCCATTTAACTATAAAGCTCTGAATATATTCTGAAAAAGGAACGGGGAGGATGGGAAAAAAGGCTTGATTCGGTGCACCACCAAATCAAGCCTTTTTATGCCTTTAGACTATGGCAGCATTTTCGCTGCGCCCGACTAGATTGTTTTGGATGCCGCCGAAGCGCGGTTTGCATCGGCCGGGTTCCGGCGTCCGGTTAACGACAGCATCAGGAACGAAATGACGATGATCGCCCCGGTCCATGCCCAAGCCATCGGCGTATTGCCCGCGTCCACCGCCACATAGATCGCCGTCGGAATCGTCTGGGTTTTGCCCGGAATGTTGCCCGCGATCATCAACGTCGCCCCGAACTCGCCGAGTCCGCGCGCAAAGCCGAGGATAAAGGCGGTGCCGACCGAATGGACGGCAAGCGGAAGCGTGATGTATCGGAATACCTGCCATTCGCTTGCACCGCTCGCGCGCCCGGCGTTTTCCAGCTCGGGATCGACGGCGGCGAATCCGTTTTTCATCGTTTGGTATACGAGCGGAAAGGAAACGACCACCGCCGCGATGACGGCGGCCCACCAGGAAAAGATAATCGGCGCGTCGAACAGCCATTCTACGGCCTGTCCGATCCAGCTTTTCCGCCCCAGCAGCACCAGGAGCAAAAAGCCGACCACCGTCGGGGGAAGCACCAGCGGCAGCATCAAAACGGTCTCCAGCACGCTTTTCCCTTTGAACGTTTTTCGCGCCATCCACCAGGCCGCCGCAGCGCCCAGGACGAGAACGATCACGCTCGACAGCAGCGCCGCCTCCAGGGAAATACGGACGGGCGGCCAAAAGTCATGCCAGCTCATAAGCGCACATCCTTTTTACTCCGGAACGGAAAAGCCGTATTTAACGAAAACGTCAAGCGAAGCCTCGGACTGCAAATATTCGTAAAAATCTTCCGCTTCCTTCGCATGTTTGGTCGCTTTGACGATGCCCGCCGGATATTCGACCGTCGAATAGGTGCCTTGATCCACCGTAAACGCGATTTTGACTTTGGACGAAGACAAAGCATCCGTCTTGTACACGAACCCGGCGTCCGCATTGCCGGTTTCGACGTATTGCAGCACCTGACGCACGTCTTTGGCCTGAACGAGTTTCGGCTGAAGCGGTTCCCACAGCTTCGAATTCGTCAGCGCTTCCTTGGCGTAATTGCCTGCCGGAACGCTTTCCGGGATGCCGATCGCAACCTTTTTGACGTCCGCATTGCCGAGATCCGCGATGCTTGCGACCGGGTTGGCCGAATCTGCCGGCACGACGGCGACCAGCTCGTTTTTCAGAAGGGTTTTGACCTTGCCGTCGGCCATAAGCCCCTGCTCGACAAGCGGCTTCATGTTTTTGACCGCGGCGGAGAGGAACAGGTCCGCAGGCGCCCCCTGCTCGATCTGTTTCTGCAGCGCGCCGGAACCGCCGAAGTTGAAATTCAGCTCCACATCGGGATGGGCCAGCTCATAAGCCTTTTTGATTTCCTCAAGCGCATCGGTCATGCTTGCCGCGGCGGAGATCGTCAGGTCGGTCTTGGCCGCCTGCTTCGCATTCGATACCGCCTGATCCGTCCCCTTGTCCGCGGTTTCCGCAGCGCCGTCCGTTTTGGTGGCTGCCCCGCCCCCGCAACCTGCCGCAAGCAGCATGACCATCATGATCATAAATAAAACCAGACTGTTTCGATAATTAATCCGCATGTCAGCACTCCAAATCATTATATTTAGTTATAAATAGTTATAATTGATATAAATTATACCTAGATATTCCTGGCGTTGTAAACCGGATTCGGAAAAGTTTCACAAACCGTCAAAAGTAGGTCCTGGGAGATGTTCCATCGGTTTGTCCGGCAGGTACGGCAGGATGAAGCATGTTCTTTGGCCTTCCGCGTGTTACAATGAAAGAAGCAATGCGGCGTTGCCGCCAAACGAGCGCCTGTTTCGAATAAGGAGGATTTCCATGTCGAGCGATATATCCTATACCACCGAAGAAATCGCCAAAATGCTGAAAATATCCAAGCTTACCGTCTACGACCTGATCAAAAAAGGCGAACTTCCGTCCTACCGGGTCGGCAAGCAGATGCGCGTCGACGCGGCGGACCTCGAAGCTTACAAGCAGCGGGCCAAGGGCATCAAAGCCGTTCCCCAGCCCGTCCAAACGGCGGATCCGCTTCATCACGGAGCGGCCTTGAGCGGCGTTCGCCCTTTGGTCGTGACGGGACAGGATATCAGCCTGGACATTTTGGTCAAATATATGGAAAAAGGCGTTGCCGGCATCCGGCCGCTGCGGGCGTATGTCGGCAGCCTGGACAGCCTGATCGCCATGTACCGCGGGGAATCGGACATCGTCAGCACCCATCTGCTGGACGGAGATACCGGGGAATACAACATTCCGTACATCCGCAAGCTGCTCGTCGGTTTTCCCTGCATGGTCGTGAACCTGCTGTCGAGAAACGCCGGTCTTTACGTGCAAAAAGGCAATCCGCTCGGGCTTTCCGGCTGGTCCGATCTCGCCCGTCCCGGGCTGCGAATGGCAAACCGCGAAAAAGGCTCCGGCGCCCGCGTCCTGTTGGACGAGCAGCTGCGCCTGCACGGCATCCGGCCGGAGCAGCTCGACGGATATGAAGAGGAGCAGACCAACCATATCGGCGTGGCGGCCAAGGTTGCGTCCGGCGACGCCGACGTCGGCGTCGGCATCGAAAAAGCCGCGGCCATCGTCGGGCAGGTGGATTTTATCCCGCTCATTCAGGAGCGCTACGATCTGGTGATGCTGAAAAAAGCGGAAAACATGGCCTGGATCGGGGCGCTGCTGGACATTTTGCGTTCGGAGGAGTTCCGGAAGGAGCTGCAAACGATCGCGGGGTACGATCTATCGCGCACGGGAGAGGTTTTGTTCGAGACGTGACCGCCTTCCTTGCTTGGTCATAAATAAAAGGAGCTTCCCGGGTGCAAAGCAACCTGCGGGACAGCTCCTTTTTCCATAATAAGAATTTAGACTTTCCGGCGTCCCCGCAAAGCACCTGAATCGGCTTCGAGGCCGCTGGCCCCGCTTCCGGGGTTCATTCGCTATCCTTTGAGCAGCAACAAAAGCGTTCCCGCCGTCAGCAGCACCAATCCGGCCGTCGATTTCAGCGACAGCTTTTCCTTCAGGAAAACGAAGGCGAACAGCACCGTGATCAAAATGCTGAGCTTGTCGATCGGCACGACGACGCTTGCCGGTCCGTCCTGCAGCGCTTTGTAAAAACATAACCACGACAGGCCCGTCGCCAGCCCGGACAGGGTGATAAACAGCCAGCTTTTGCGGTCGATCCGTTTGATCTCTCGCTGCTTTTTTTGGGCAAACACGATCAGCCAAGCCATCAAAAGCACGACGATCGTCCGGATGGCCGTCCCCAGGTTCGACTCGACGCCCTCGATGCCGATTTTGCCCAAGATCGAGGTTAATGCCGCGAACAGCGCGGATAAACAGGCGTAAACCAGCCAGCTTCTGCGGACGGCGGACGCCGCTTTTTCCGATTTGCTTTTCTGGATCATCATATACGTGCCGGCCGCGATGACCACCATCCCGATGGCATTGCTCCACGTCAGCCGCTCGCCGAGAAAAACGAACGCCAACATCATCGTCAGCACGTTGCTCGATTTATCCACCGGCGTGACCTTGTTGACGTCCCCGAGTTGCAGCGCCCGGAAATAACAGATCCAAGAAGCTCCCGTCGTCAAGCCGGACAACAGGAGAAACAGCAAGCTTTTCCCGCTTAAAGCCGTGATCGTGTTCTGCGACCCGACCACAAAAACCATCAGCCAGGAGAAAATCAACACGACCCACGTGCGCAGCGCGGTGGCCAAATTGGAGTCCACGTTGCGGATTCCGATTTTGGCGAGAATCGATGTGATGCCGGCGAACAGCGCCGACCCAAACGCAAAGGCAATCCACATTGCCGATCAGTCCCCCTTTGATGCCAAGATGCCGCCGATCCGATCTTTATGTATCTGACCATTCACCGTATAGCATATGGATTTTAAAGCCGTTTACTCGCCGGGAAGGCCCATAAATTCCCTGCCTCATCACCATATCAGAAACGCAGCCAAGGCAGAAGACCCCAGCTGAAAAAAATCGCCTGCCCTTTGTCCGCCAAAATGAAGCGTGCAGCCGGACAGCCAAAAAACGACATCGTTTCCGAAAACGATAATGACGCCCAGGCGGTAATTCGACTTCATTTTGCGCCCGAAAGCGGCTTGGCTCGAACGGTGCGGTATCCTGTCGTGCGAAATCCCCGATTAGGATAAAATATCTACACAGAAATCAGCCAAACGAATAGTCGTTTGGCCCCTTGTTCGACCGCCGCGATCTCAAGTATGCTCTTGCTGCATCCACGCGACACTGATCATGGCCCGCGGCTCCGGAGCCTCCAACGCAGCGGATCGGAAACGGAATGCCTTTTTGTCCCAAAAGTTTAAGCGCTTAAACATTATGTGAATACCGGAAGGAGGGATTTGCACCAAAAATATATTTTTTACTGTGTTCGTTTTTTATCCAGCGAAAGTTAAAGCGTTTTTACTTTTATCAAGAAAAATCGAATACCGTTTTTGCCATTCATCACTTTTGGAGGGATAATCCATGAACAATGCCAACAGACAAGCCGCCGCAAGAAAAAAACTGACCGCTTTCCTGCTCAGCTTCACGCTGGTCGGCTCATTGACGGCCATGTCCGGTCCCGTGCCGACAAAGGTTTTTGCCGACGAACATGCAGCTGCCGCGGAGCAGCCCGATGTGACGGACTCCGCTGACAGCCCTGGTGCAGAAGTGAACGTACTCCCCGCCGGAGCTTCCGATGCGGACGTTCAAGCCTTCGCCGCTGCCGCGGGAAGCCATGACGCCAATTTTTCCCCGGAAACGCTGCAATTTCTGAAAGCCAACACCGGCCTGGACGGCGAGCAGTGGGACAACATCATGAAGCTCGTCAACAAACCGGAGCAGGACGACCTCAACTGGACGAAATATTACGGATATTGCGAGGATATCGGAGATGACCGCGGGTATACCATCGGGATTTTCGGCGCGACGACCGGGGGGCCGAATGACGAAGGCCCGGACGGTCCCGACCTTTTTAAAGAGTACGACCGCGCCAAGGGCGCAAGCAACCCAAGCGTCGAAGGCGCCCTGAAGCGCCTTGGCATCAACGGCAAGATGAAAAACGGCATCCTCGTCATTTCGGACAGCAAAAGCAAGTTCGTCAGTAAGATCAACAGCCTCCAGAATGACGCGGCCTGGCGGGAAGCGATGTGGCGCACCTTCTATAACGTGTATATCAAATACAGCGTCGAGCAGGCGAGAAAACGCGGTTTTACTTCGGCGCTGACGATCGGCTCTTTTGTTGACACCGCCTTGAATCAGGGAGCGACGGGCGATTCCGGCAGCCTGGAAGGCATCCTTTCCCGCTCGGGAAGCAGCAAGGACGAAAAGACGTTTATGACGAAATTTTACGCCGAACGGACCAAAATCGTCGACACCCACGATTACAACCAGCCGCCAAACGGGAAAAACCGCGTCAAACAATGGAGTACGCTTCTCAATATGGGCGAAACCGATTTGAAAGACGCCGATGCCGCGATCAAAAAAGTAACCGATTGGGAGCTGAAATAAGCCGGAAACCGGAAAAAGCAGCGGGCATCGCAAGCGGTGCCCCTGCTTTCTCAGTTCAAGTCTTTACGAAGTTCGATCATGCCTTATTCGTACCAATACCCCTTAATGCCCTTCGACATCCGGACCAGCGCCTCGAGGTAATAATAATCTCCCCAGATCATGTAGTCGTCCGGGCCGATGCCGCCGCGCACATGGTAGGAGCCGTGCTGAAGCAATCCTTCCGCGTCAGGAATCCCGATCGTGGCGTAATTCTCCACAAGCGATGTCATCATCCGCTGCAAGGCTTCCTGCAGGCATGCGCGTTCCGGATCGTTTGCGTCCATCAGCTCGAGCAGCTCGAGCAAACCGCAAGCGACGATGGCCGAAGCGGAGCTGTCGCGGGACGTCCCCGGCTCGACCGGTGCGTCGAAATCCCAATAAGCGACGTCATCCTCCGGCAAATGCTCGATAAAATAGCGGGCCATCCGCTTGGACGTGTCGAGGAAACGCGCGTCCTTCGTATAACGATAGGATAAAGCAAAACCGTAGATGCCCCATGCCTGCCCGCGCGTCCACGTCGAGCCGTCCCGGTAGCCTTGATGCGTGCCGCCCCGGATGGCGTTGCCGTTTTCCGTGTCAAAATAAAACGTATGATACGACGAGCCGTCGCCGCGAACGAGGAAACGCCGGCTGAGGAGCGCATGGCGGTAGGCGATATCGTAATATTTTTCATCGCCCGTCTGCCGATGGGCCCAATATAATAGCGGCAGGTTCAGCAAGCAGTCGATGATGATCCGCCCGCCGTTCTCCGGATCGCCTTCGGGACCCCAAGCCTGAATGGCTCCGATCCGCGGCCGCCAGCGTTGAAGCAGCTTGTCCGCCGCCTGCAGCCCAAGCTCCCGGGCCTTCTCGTCTTTCAGCACGCGCCACTGGGCCACGGCGGAAAGGGAATACAGAAACCCGATGTCGTGGTGGTCGAGGCTAATATGCTTTACCAAACGGTTGCGGTAATCGTCCAGCTGCGCCTCAGCCGCATCGCGAAAAAAAACGTCCCCGCCGTATTCGTAGCAAAGCCACATCATCCCGGTATAAAATCCTTCGATCCAGTCTACGTTCGCGCCCCAGTCGTAACGCTTCTCCCCCATGGCGTCTTTGCCCGCAATATGCGGAAAAAGCCCCGGGTGAGAACTGATATTCCGTTTCAACTTGGCCGCCGCGTCTTCAATCGCCTTTTGCCACATCGCCCGTTTTTCTCCTTTTCAAGTTCGGTTTCATGATTCGAAGCAACCTTGACGGTTGCCGGTCCCATTCCCTCCCGAAAAAAACCATGGCTATTCTTCTTGTCGTACGGGAAACGCCGCGAATGCGCTTACAAAAACTTTCGCGGAGGGGACAGCCGAAGCTGGTTCGGCCGCTTGTCCCAAGTGCGCCGCCTTTCGCGTGTGACCGCGCGTAAGGCCACCCGTTCCGGTATTCCGTACGATGCTGCGCAAATCTTAAGATGGATCAAATAGCGCCGCTGTCATGGGCCGAATGGTATTCCATAATAAGATAATAGGCATCCGCCGCCAGGTTTGTCCATACCTTTTCACCATTCGGCACCGCCGTTGGCTTGTCCGCGTTTCCCCCGCCTTCGGTCGTTTTTTAACGGCTTTGAAGGTCGGCCCACACTTTTTTGTTGCTGTATTGTTTGTCGGAGCTGATTTCCCTGCCGAACCAAGCCGGCGGATCGAAGTTTTCCGCCTCCGCGACGGATGCGAATTCCGCTTCCAGCACCAGCAGCTCGATTTGCCGGTAATCGTCGATTTCGACCACGCGGTCACCCCATAAGGCGGTGGTGCGCTTTTTGAACAACGGGACCGCCCGATGTTTGGCAACCATTTGCTCGTACAGCCCTTCCGAAATGGCATACTCCACTTCCTCGCGGGCAATGCCGTGGCCTTTTTTGAACGTATGGGTGTATTCCGCCCGGCCGCTCGCCAGGTCGACGATTTTCCGAACCCTCAGCTCCTGGTCTTCATGAAGCGCCAAGTAGGTCTGTTCAATCAGCTGTTCTTTTTCGATTTTTAGCACGTTTTCTTCGATGAGCGCCGCCGGAAACGCCGGCAGCAAAAATTTTCGTTCAATCTCCAGGGCCATGGATGGATTCCTCCCGTTTTCTCGCAATCTGAAACCAGTCACATTCATTATACGGGCGAACGCATGGAGGGACAATCGCAGGCCCGTCATCCCCGGGAGGCACGGTTGTTCCAGAGCCCATCGGGCCGGTCGCCAACTTATTCGTACAGGTAAATCCCCTACAATATGGGCCTGTAGCTTCGAAGCCGGTCCAAGTACTTTCTGGTGACCCGGAAGGTTCTGAATTCTGCGACTCGCAATCAAAACCACCCGTGTGAATGAAGTGACCCCATAAAGTTAGACAGGTTATAATCATTAGGCAACTTGTTGGGCA
>NZ_WTWY01000023.1 GCF_009870825.1 Paenibacillus sp. USDA918EY
GAGCATCGCCTTGCCAAGGCGAGGGTCGCGGGTTCGATTCCCGTCGTCCGCTCCAAAATATGCGCCCTTAGCTCAGCTGGATAGAGCGTTTGACTACGAATCAAAAGGTCAGGAGTTCGAATCTCTTAGGGCGCGTTTTACTTTTATAAGCCGGTGTGGCGGAATGGCAGACGCGAACGACTCAAAATCGTTTGGGGAGACCCGTGGAGGTTCGAGTCCTCTCACCGGTACCACATGTACTATAAGCGGTTCATTAGAGATAAATCTAATGAGCTTTTTTTGTTTTTTGTACCTTGTTTACTCTAGAAAACGGGGCTGTTCCCGTTCGAACTATGTTTCCGATTGCGAGTTGATAATCTAACAATCGGGGTGCAGTTCGGACTCGGGAACAGCCCCGTTTATATTATTTTACCTGAAGCCTGTTGATCAGATCCTCCATCGGCCGCAGATCGTGCGCAGCATCGTAAGGATAACGGTTTAGAAACTGCAGCAGCAACTTATGCGTTTTTTCGTTATTGTCGATTTGATTCAGGGACTTTTCCATTTTCGCAATCAACTGCTTGTATTCCCGATTAGAGTCGGAGCCGTACACTTCAAATTCAAAAAAGGAGTTACCGAACGCGGTAGCCCGCTTTATGCCTTGGAATTTGACGTAACGCGCTTGCTGCGGATCAAACGTAATGCTGTCCATATTGCCTTTGGAATTGATGATCCCCTCCCTGCCGGAAACATTGGTCCAGTTCTTCTTGTTCGTAGATACCAGCAGCTGGTATTTCGTCGCATAAGCCGCTTGCCATTTGATGATGACTTTGCTGATGTCTTTAGGCGCCCCGAGGTCAACGATAAACCAAGCATCATCCGCGTAAGCGCTGGACCATCTGGAACTCGGGGATATGTCCCCGTCAACGGCCTTGCCGGACGGGAATGAAGAGGATTCGGTTTTGGAGGATTCCGTCGATTGGTGCAAAGCCAGGTTTTTGCTGCTTAGCAGTTCGATGGCTTTGTTATAAATCATCACGTTATCCAATACGCCTTTAAAGGCATTGGTTTGGCTGCCGATTCGTAACGTCGGCAGGACAAGGGTATTCATTTTAGGATATTTTTCTTCCATCCGTTCCACATATTCATCCAAATTGACGAACAGCGTCACGCCTTTATTATCGCCCTTGAGTGTGAGATGCGTCCACTTGCCCTCCGGAACGGCATAGTTGAAAGTGCTGTTATAATGCTCTTTCGTAAATCCAAGCTTACCGGTTGTGCCTTGCTTTAGCTTCAGTGTTCCGACAGGGGATTCCATCAAAACAGCATCATTCGGGTTGCCCGGGTCCGGATTGACCCACATGGAGACGGTCCAGTCGAATCCAACGGCCTCCACCGGCGTTTCAATGTAGCTCTTTCCGCCGTTCAACCGGATGCCGTTATCGTATTTCCCTTGCGTAACATTGACGTTAACGCCTTTGCCGTCGAAATGGTTGCCGGAATCATCCTTGATTCCGTTTTCGAATGTATATTGAATGACGCTGTTAATGTCGTTGTTGACAGTGATTTTATGGGACAAGTTGGCATTCGGCGCTTCGCCAATGATTTTCTTCCGCTGCTCGAAGCGTTCGAACGATCTGTCGTCTCTCGTACCGGTCCACATTTTCTCCGATACGACCTGAATTCCGGGCAACAGTCGTTCATGCGAATCATCCATCGACACTCCGTTGGCTTCGGATGCATCGTTCCATAGGCAGAACATGCCGCCTTTGACGCGCGGATGACCGAATGGAAGCGTCGTTGTTGCCCATTTGACCGGCTCCCACTCATTGTATAAAAGCCGGGTATTCGGGTAGTCCCTATACATCGTAGGTACGATATACATATATGCGTTCTCGGCATTAACGATATCATAGCCGAGGTCTGCCGCCTGCTGCGGAGAACCATAAGATTCACGCCAGATGTCCATGGTGGCGTCGGTGCTGATAGGCGTCGAACCGTTATATTGCGTAAGCCCGCCCCATAGATGAGGATGTTTACCTTTTCCGTTAATGTATCTGATAAGCGTATCCATGTATCCCCGAAATACTTCCACATCACCGGCGTATTCATCCGTGCCGATGTTTATGTCCGGCCCGACGAATGTCGGATCGCTGCCGTCCAGGTATTCATCAAGTAAGGATTTGACGAATTGAACCGTTTCCGGTTTGGAAATGTCAAGGGTCCGATCGTTCCCCAACGCGGGGTTGTAGGCAGTGAATGCGCGGGAATGCCCCGGCGTATCGATTTCCGGAATGACGTTTACGCCGTATTCCATGCCCAGAAGCTGCAGGTCTTTGAACTCCTGCTTCGTATAATAGCCGTTGGGACTTGGCAGCCCCGGATAAGTGGTGCTCTCCAGCCGGAAAGCCGCTGTCGTTCCGTCTCCGAACGGCGTGCCGACAACATCGTTCAAATGAATCTGGAACGTGTTCATTTTGTACCAGGACAGCAGCTTCACATAACTCCGGAGAAAATCGATGGTATAGAATTTGCGGGCGACGTCAATCATGATTCCGCGCTGTTCGTATTTCGGATAATCTCTTGCTTCGCCTTTTGGAATGGTCCGGTCCGGATGTTGTTTGATGATTTGCAGCGCGGTTCTCGTACCGAAAAACACGCCTTTTGCGGAAGCGGAGGTAATGGAGACATATTGATCTACGTTGAACAGGTTCCCCTCATCGCCAAGCCATGCCAGGGAAGGGTTGATCGACAAGAACAAGTCGCCTTTGCTCGGTTCGCCGTTCACGATCTGGAGGTCGTAGCCGGTGATATCCTGCAAATCCTTACGAGTCAGCTCGGCGGCATTTTGCAGAGCGGCCTGGTCTTTCGGATCTACGACGATCCGCGACGATTTCGACAGAACGTAACTGCCCGTGTGCCCGTACCATTCGCGTAAGGATGGAATGACATCCGGCTCGGCATTCCGGTCCGGCGTTTGTTTATGCTGTCCAGGCACGATGACCGTCATATTTCCGGAAAGCAGTTTGCGGCCCGGGTTTTTTTTATCCTCGACCTGGATGATCAGATTTACCTTGGCGTCCACCAGCGGTTCCCGTATATTGCCTTCCATGTCGATCACTTGGACGCGGTCGCTTCCGTACAGGCTGACTCGATAACCTTCAGGGACTTGCGCTGCGGACCAATCAAGCTTCGTTTGCCCAGGTTTCACTGGAATTGCCGAGCTCACGTTGTCCACGATCCTCTGCAAGTCACGTAATTGGTATACTTCGAATTCATAAAACGAATAGCCGTATAAGACTCCTTTGACAGGCGCCCGCTTGATCCCTTGAAACTTCACGTATCGCGCCTGTATCGGCGTGAAATCTACCGTTTCAACGCCGCCTTTGCACTGAATCGTGCCGTCATTTTCTTTTGCATTTTTCCAGTGCTTGGCGTCATCGGACACAAGGATTTTATAGCTTTTAGCCGGAGTATGCCAGCGGATCACGACCCGGTCGATATCCGTTTTTTTGCCAAGATCGACATAAAACCATTGATTGTCTTTGAGAGCGGAGGACCATCTCGTACTGCCTTGTCCATCGACTGCCAGCTTAGAGTTCAGCTCATTTTTTTCATTGCCGGAGGCGAAGGCGGGTTGGAGCAGAGCCAGGTTCATTTCGCGATCGGTTTTGCCATTTTTCGCGTTATCCTTGGGCGTGTCCTTTGTTATGCTTTTTGTGTCGTCTTTCGTATTGCCTTGCGCGTTGTTTATTGTTCTGTCCTGGGCACGGTCGGAATGGAGTGCTGCTGCAGGAGGATTTTCTTTTCCTGACGAAGGCGCCTCTTTCATGACTTCCTTGGAGGCGGTTTGGGCATGTACGGTTGCCGACTGAACGATGGGGGCCGTCATCACGGCGAGAACAATCAGCGTTGAAGCGGCTTTCAATAATGTCTTTTTCATGGTCCCTCCATATTATTCCAATTTATGTGTTAAATGTGTTAAAACCTGGCTGAGCAAATATGTAGTAAAATTGCGTTTTTCCGCGGTCCCACATGCAGATGCAGCATAAATAACCCCAGCAATCCCAAAACTCCTTGGTTGTTGATGTAGTCGCGATGAGTAAGTCACTAAGCTAGCTCGTTACGTATACGGTTATATGACATTGAATCGTACCAAAGCCCCTCCATCGAATGTCGCCTCGACAACCGCATTCCAACCGGAATTCTGGCTGCGACTCTCTTTTTGCCCCAGCTTTTTAAACAAGTATATAGATTCAATACCCATAAATCCAACTCTATCCTATTTATTAAGAAATGATTAAGCAGCAGTTAAGCAGCAGTTAAGAAGTTTGGAATGAAAGGGTTAAGATCCATTCTTTATTCTTGGATCCGTCAACGTTCATTCCATCGCACGGCTCTCTTTTTAATCCCGCTTTCGCCCGAAAAAGCTTAGACATGACAGGAGGTTTTATTTTGAATATCTTACGATCGCCAAAAGCCGTGTGGGCGATGCTGGCAGTCATTCTGCTGATTGCTGTTTATTTACGAATCGACTTCTTGACCTCGGTGAAGCATAACGTATCCCACGATTCGGTCTATTACGATGAAATGGTGAAACGATTGATCGAAAAGGGGGTGTATGCCTATAAAGCGGAAACTCCGAACGCGCAGGTCGCTCCAGGTTTTCCGCTGTTCATGGCCGGTATCTACAAGCTTGTTGATTATACTCATCATGATCCGTTTCCGTATCTGCGTTATGCGAATCTGTTGCTCAGTATGGTCAATCTGGTCCTGATTTACTTCATTGCCTGCAAGCTGGTCAACGCCAGAATCGGTCTGATCGCAACTGGCGCCGCAGCCACCAATCCTCCGTTCATATGGGCGAATGGCGCAATCCTGACGGAGGTGCTGGCGACTTTCCTATTCCTTTCGTATATCTACCGGCAACTTCGAGCGATTCAAACCGGGCGGGGACGTGATTCCCTGATTGCCGGAGCGCTTCTTGGCTGCACCGCGCTCGTTCGTCCGGAATTTTTACCGGTCGTCGTACCGATCTATCTCTTCTATTGGCTGTGGACCAAGAATCGCGCCGCTTGGAAGCTGCTGCTGTTGGCCTGCATCGGATTGAGCATCGTCATGTCGCCGTGGTGGATTCGCAATCTGGTAACCTTAAACAAGGTCGTGCTGACCGCCACTCAGACGAATCCTTTTCACGCAGGTACATATCCGTACAAAAACTGGGATGACGGCTTGGTTGACCGTCACGGCAAGACGCAGCAAGAAGTGGCGATTGAACGTTTGAAGATAGGCTTCACTGAACATACGTGGCTGTTCCTCAAATGGTATACGGTCGGCAAATTGGATTACATTTATTCCCGGATGTATTTCGGCAGCGGCCATACACCGATGTATAAGGTCATCCCGCTGCGAAACCAGTATCATACGGCTATGATCTGGACCGGTGTGCTCGGTCTCATATTAACGCTCCGGCGCTGGCGCCAGCCGCTGACCTTGATCGCGCTAATCCTGGTCGTGATGTCGTTCATCAGGCTCTTGTTCATACCGGAGTATCGTTACAATTTCATTGCGATGCCCCTGTTCATCATCATCGGCAGCGCTGCCGCGGAGATGATTGCCAGGTGGATTTACGCTAGAATCTCTCCGAGTTTCACGAAGGAAGTTAAGGAAGTATGAACAAGATTTCGGCAAAGGAAGGAAACCCGATGACTTCAATATCTAAACATATTCTGATCGTGTTGGCCTTTGCCATTGCATCTGCCGTCCTGCTGAGCGGTTGTGACCGCTCGCAGAAACCGGCAGAAACGAACAACGGTCAGCCTTCAACCAAGCCCAAACCCGAGACCAAACAGCAGCCTGAGTCCAAAACCCAGCCGCAAACCGGCCCCAAGCAGGCGACAATCATCCCTCCTGCAGGAACGCCTATCGATAAAAAAGTGCTATACCGAAATCATGTTATTGTACTTATGTACCATCATCTAGAGGAGAAACCTTCGGCGAAGTCAAGGATCACGCCACAATTGCTGGATGATCAAATCGCCGCCATGATCCGTAACGGTTTCCGGATTATTTCCATGGACGAGTATCTGGACTTTATGCTGGACGACAAGCCGGTACCCGAGAATGCCGTTTTGCTTACGTTCGATGACGGGTATGCAAGCTTCTACGATTTGGCTTTTCCCGTTCTCAGGAAATATGGGGTTACGGCAACGGACTTTATTATGGCCGGAACGATTGATAATCCGCGGCACCCCGGCATCAAGAAGATGACATGGGATCAGATGAGGGAATTGAAAGCTTCGGGGATGAGTTTCTATAATCATACGTTTGACTCTCATAAGTACGCCGAAATCGATAAGGAAGGGCACGCGAGGCCGATGCTTGTCGCCAAGATGTATCTTCGCAAGGAGGGCCGAATGGAGACGACGGAGGAGTACGACAAGCGGATCAAAGAAGATATCCGCAAAGCTGAGGAATGTTTGCGCAAGGAGCTTGGCAACACGCGCGGAGTGCTTGCTTTTCCATACGGCAGATACAATAACGCGCTGCTCAAAGCGGCGAAGGAAGCCGGGATCGAAGTGTTCCTGACCATTGATCAGGGGATCAATGGCAAAGCGGACCGGATCGGATACCGCATCAATGCAGGAAATCAGAGCATGACCCCCGATAAGCTGATCAAAAAAATGAAAGAAGCAATCCCTGTCAAAACGACCCCGCGATCGAAATGAAGCGGGAAAATAGACGGGCCGGGAGCAGGCTTCCGGCCTGTTTTTAATTGTCAAAATTTACATTTGACCTTCATGCATGTCCGATATATAATAGGGAATGTTGAGGCGA
Organism: Paenibacillus sp. USDA918EY; assembly: GCF_009870825.1. GTDB lineage: Bacteria > Bacillota > Bacilli > Paenibacillales > Paenibacillaceae > Paenibacillus_AQ > Paenibacillus_AQ albilobatus. The sequence goes on from NZ_WTWY01000023.1 coordinate 6,817, forward strand.
TAAACCAGATGAGAAATACTGGTGCGACGCCGATCCGTTCAATAACGGGATGTAGCTCAGCTTGGTAGAGCACCTGGTTTGGGACCAGGGGGTCGCATGTTCGAATCGTGTCATCCCGATCATGAAAGCCATCGATATTTCGATGGCTTTTTTTGCTGTATAAATATGTAATCCCCAGGTCACAATAACAGTAAAAGAAAAAGACTGGGAATAGAAGGGGATTATTGTGAATGCAACTCGGATCAAGAAACAACTGCAAAAGCAGTGGCGGCGCTGGAAACGCCGGTCGTTAACGTTAGGATTATCTTCGCTGGTGATCGCGATGGTGTGGGCCGGCATGTATTTGCCTGACAAAGTGCAAAGCCTGCTAAGCACCAAGCCGCCGGTGGCCATAGAAACGCTGCAATATTATCAACAAGCGGAAGCAAAAAGCGATCCGAAGGAAGACGCGAATTTTTGGAAGCTGCTGAACAAGTCCAAGGAAATCAAAGAAGTGGTCGTTCGCCACAGCTACGTTTGCGGGGAAGAAGAACGGTCGTTAGGAAAGCTGACCGTGGATGAAATTTATAATTTGCTGAACGAACATCCGTCTTGGAAAGGACAGTTCGAAGGACAAGGCAAGGTTGTATTAAACGAAACGATTCACGATCTTTCGCCTACCTGCAAGGAACGGGCGTACATGAGCCTGGATAAGGACGGCAATTTGTCATTGTTCGATGGACCGCCGGAGCAGGATAAAGTCATTAAGACGTTTTTCCAGCTGGATATCAACTCGATGGAATCCTCGCTGCCGGACGATGCATTAAGACATTTGTATGACGGCATCCGCATTCAGGATATCGATGAATATAACAGCGTCCTGTCCACGTTCAGCGATTATGCGCGGGAAGGATAAACCAGCGGCCGACAAAAAAAGATCCGCTCTGTCACGATGACAGAACGGATCTTTTTTTGCGTTGCATAGAGTTTGCGCGTCTTAAAACGTAACGGTCCAATTCCGCGGATCCGGGAGACTGCCGGACTGAAGGCCTGTGATGGTATCATACAGCTTTTGCGACAGTTCGCCGATTTTGCCTTCATTGACATGCATCGTATGTTCGTTCCAGTGGAGTTCGCCGACCGGCGAAATGACCGCTGCCGTGCCGGTTCCGAATACCTCTTCCAACTGTCCTTGCTTGTAGGCTTCGTAAATTTCCTCTATGGAAATCTTCCGTTCTTCGACCGGAACTCCCCAGTCCTTCAAAAGCGTAATGACGGAATCGCGCGTAACGCCCTCCAGGATGCTGCCGTTAATTTCAGGCGTGATGACCGTGCCGCCGATTTTAAAGAAAATGTTCATGCTGCCCACTTCTTCGATATATTTCTTTTCGATGGCATCCAGCCAAAGCACCTGCGAGAAGCCTTCTTTTTTGGCGATTTCCTGGGCTTTGATGCTTGCTGCGTAATTGCCGGCGGCTTTGGCATACCCGATTCCGCCGCGAACCGCGCGGGTATAGGAGCTTTCCACGTTGATTTTGACCGGTTCCAGCCCTCCCGAATAATAGGCGCCAACCGGCGACAGGATGACGATGAACTGATACGTGTAAGAGGATCTTACCCCTAGGCATGGCTCCGTGGCGATGATGAAAGGACGCACGTACAAAGAGGTTCCTTTTTCGGTAGGAATCCAGCTTTTATCGATTTCGATCAAAGTTTTGATCGCTTGGATGACAAAATCCCCGTCGATTTCCGGGATCCCCAACCGGTCGTTTGATTGGTTCAAGCGTTTCATGTTTTTGTCCGGTCTAAACAGCAGTACCTTGCCGGAGTCGGTCAGGTAGGCTTTCATCCCTTCGAAAACGGCCTGCCCGTAATGAAATACCATTGCTGCAGGGTCCAGCGAAATCGGGGCATACGGAACGATTCTCGGATCATGCCAGCCCTTGTCGATGTGGTAATCCATGATAAACATATGGTCGGTAAAATATTTCCCGAAACTCAGATTGCTGCTGTCCGGTTTGTTCCCCGGAGTGGTGGTTAATTGAATTTTGATTTCATCGCTCATGGCCATGCGCTCCTATCGACTTTTATAATAATGTCTACTATAGATAACAAAAAATGATTGGTCAATTCAATGTTATCAATTACAATAATAGTTATCAACTATGGTGGAGGGTTGGTCCATGGATTTTCGTCTGCTTGAATATTTTCTGGCGGTTTGCGAGGAGTTACATTTTACCAAAGCCGCCGTCAAACTGGGCATCAGCCAGCCAACGCTAAGTCAGCAAATCCGGTTGCTGGAGGATCGGGTAGGAACGCCGCTGTTCCAGAGAATCGGCAAGCGGAATTATTTGACGGAAGCCGGTTTGACGCTAAAAGAGCATGCACTGAACATATTCCATGAGCTTGAGCAAGCCCAGACGGAAATTAACGAGCTCAAGGGCATGCAGAGGGGAAAACTTACCATCGGATGCTCGGGCAACCACCTCCTCACGCAAACGCTCATATCCTTTCATCAAAAAATGCCGGGCATCTCCATCTCCGTGCTGGAGCTTGCGACCGAAGAAACGAGAACAGGGCTGCTCGACAACAAGCTGGACCTCGGCGTGGTGTTTCTGCCGCTGGATGACGAACAGCTCGTTAGCATGGAACTGTACACCGAAGAGCTGTGTCTTGCGGTTTCCTCCAAACACCGGCTGAGCCGCAAGAAAGCCGTTAAGCTGGAGGAGCTTATCCAAGAGTCGCTGGTGCTGTTCCCGGAAAAATTTTTGGTGCGCCGAATGGTCGACGCCTACAGCAAAGAGGCCGGGCTGCGGCTGCAGCCGATCATTGAGCTCTCGACCATGGATTCGATGCTGCAGCTGGTCAAGCTGAACGTAAGCTGCACGATTTTGCCGAAATCGTATTTGAATTTGATGCTCCATTCGGACATTGCCATCATCCCGATCGTTAATCCCGTTCCCCAGAAAAAGGTGGGCGTCGTTTACCGGAAGCAAAAATTTTTGAACGCCTCGATGGTTGCTTTTATCCACGAACTTACGCAAACCTATAATTCGACAAAACTGCCGCAAAAGATGTGACCGACCGCCTGCCCCTCTCTCTTCGCGAATGCGAACACTGCCGAAAACATCGTCATCGTAAAAACAACCTCCCCAGACATCATTAGATTCCCGCTAACCCGGTTGCGCAACTAGCATTGGAGCCGATTCGAAAGAGCCTTGACGGACGTTTTTCTGGTAGAGTCATAGACTTGATATGAAGTTTTACATTATAATGAAAAGAACGAATACATATGTTCGCTTTCAGACTAGAGGAGAGAATTCATTTGCGTATATTAGGTATCGACCCGGGGATCGCGATCGTCGGCTTTGGTTTCATCGATCAGGCCGGGAGCAAGCTGACCCCGGTGCAATACGGCTGCATCCAGACCGAAGCCCATACGCCGGACGAGGAGCGGCTGCTGCATGTGTACGAAGCGATGCTTCAGCTCATCGACAAATATCAGCCGGAATGCGTCGCTTTCGAGAAGCTGTTTTTCAACCGGAACGTAACGAACGCGATGCTCGTCAGCCAGGCCCGCGGCGTTCTGATCCTGGCGGCGACCCAGCGCGGCCTGCCGATTGCCGAGTACACGCCGATGCAGGTTAAGCAGGCCATCGTCGGATACGGCAAAGCGGAGAAAAAGCAGGTTCAGGAAATGGTGCGCATGTTTCTGAAGCTGCAGGCCGTGCCCAAGCCCGATGACGTGGCGGATGCGTTGGCGGTAGCCATTTGCCACGCCCATTCGCATGCGTTAAATTCGAAAATAAACGAGGTATATAGAAAATGATCGATTTTTTGAGAGGACCCGTGGTCCATCTGGAGAATGAATATATCGTGCTGGACGTTCAAGGGGTGGGATACCGCGTATTCTGCCCTAATCCTTTAATATTCGCCAAAGCGGAAGGGCCTGTGACCGTGTACACCCACCATCATGTGCGTGAGGACGCGATCCTGCTGTTCGGTTTCCCGAGCCGGGAGGAACAGAGGTTGTTCCGCAAGCTGATCGACGTATCGGGGATCGGGCCGAAGGTGGCCTTGGGCATTCTTGCGGGAGGCACGCCGGAGCAGCTGGTGACGGCCATTTACCAGGAAAACATTACGTTCCTGACGAAAATGCCGGGCATCGGCAAAAAAACGGCGCAGCGCATGGTCCTTGATTTGAAGGACAAGCTGGACGGGTTCGGCACGGCTTCGCTGGCCACCGGACTGTTTGCGGTACCGGAGCCGGAAGAAGGGGACGGATCGGCATGGTCCGAAGCGCGCGAAGGCCTTAAAGCGCTGGGATATACTGATGCGGAGCTGGATCGGGTATGGCTCAAAATCAAGGACGAGACGGCGTTTGGCGATTCGGTGGACATATTGATGAAAAAAGCGCTGAAGCTGCTTTATGCGGGTTAATCGAAGCACTCGGCTGCTGAAAGAGGGGCGATGGGAATGGATGACCGGATCATATCGGCAAATTTAATGATGGAAGACCAGGCGGTGGAGCTGAGTCTTCGCCCCCGGTATTTGAATGAATATATCGGACAGAACCAGGTGAAAGAAAACCTGAAGATTTATATCGAAGCGGCCAAAATGCGCAACGAGGCCTTGGATCACGTACTTCTGTACGGACCTCCGGGGCTTGGTAAAACCACGTTGGCCAACATTATCGCCAACGAGCTTGGCGTGAACTTGCGCACGACCTCGGGTCCCGCGATCGAGCGTCCCGGAGATCTGGCGGCGCTCCTGACCAACCTGCAGGAAGGGGACGTGCTGTTCATCGACGAGATTCACCGCCTGCACCGCACGGTGGAAGAGGTGTTGTACCCGGCGATGGAGGACTTTGCGCTCGATATCATGATCGGCAAAGGCCCAAGCGCACGCTCCGTTCGTTTGGATCTGCCGCCGTTTACGCTGATCGGGGCGACGACGCGGGCGGGCCTGCTGTCCGCTCCATTACGCGACCGTTTCGGCGTCGTAAGCCGGCTCGAATTTTACAACGTGGACGAACTCAGCTATATCGTGTCGCGCGGCGCCGATATTTTCGGCATCGAAATCGTCGGGGACGCGGCCGAGGAAATCGCTTTGCGTTCAAGGGGGACTCCACGGATCGCCAACCGTCTGCTGAAGAGGGTGCGCGACTATGCCCAGGTGCGCGGCGACGGGATGATTACGCCCAAAATCGCGGAGGAGTCGCTGAAGATGCTTCAAGTCGATCCCCGCGGATTGGACCAGATCGACTACAAGATGCTGACTTCGATGATTACGAGCTTTAAGGGCGGGCCGGTCGGACTTGATACGATTGCCGCCACCATCGGGGAGGAAAGCCAAACGATTGAGGATGTGTATGAGCCTTACCTGCTTCAGATCGGCTTCCTGCAGCGGACGCCCCGGGGCAGGATCGTGACCCCTGCGGCCTATCAGCATTTGGGTCTGCCGATGCCTGAAACCCGTTAATTCAATGCGATTGTAAACATTCTTTTTTATATAGACTTCATGGGATGCAAGGAGGAACATAACGAGTGCGAAAATCGATGGTACCGAAGGTTGTTTCATGGTGTGGCAAAGGGCTTCTGGCCGTATTGCTGGCCGCCGGAAGCTTGCAGATGCCAGGCGAGGCAGCTGCTCTTTCTGCCGACCATATCCGGGTCGGGTTGTTTATGGATTTGGGAAGCACCTATAAATCTACGACGACGGCAATGACGCTGTCCTCCGGACAAGCTTGGTCGATCGGATTCAATGCGGCAGGGGGAGCATCCTCCTTACTTACGCTTGCCGCCGGGGAAGAGGCACGTTTCAGCATTGACGGCTTCCGCGTGAAGGTGCTGGAAACCAAAGATCTTTCGGCTGCTGCCGCAGCTTACAAAAAGCTGGCGGCTACGGCGGACAAGCCGATTTTGTTCGCGGCCCCAACGTCCTCCGGACAAGTGTACCAGCTTTATACGGGGTATTATGCCAATGAGCAAACAGCCGCAGCGGCGGCAACGAGAGCAGCGCAAACGGCAGCAGCCTATTTGGACGGGCAGAAACCTGCGGTAAAAGGATCTAAACATTTGACGGCAGGCACGTACGCTTCGGAAGCGCAGGCAACAGCCGCCGCAACCTCCATCAAGGATGTAGGTTTTGACGCGATGGTCGCGTTGGAGCAGACGGCCGACGGCGGCAGCCGCTACGCGGTTTGGGTCGGGGAAGCCGCCAACGATCAGGAACTGGCCGCGCTGCAAAGCTCCGCCGCTTCGCAATTGCCGCAGTTTGCGTTAACGAACGCGGACGCGAGTATGCCGGCGTTGATCATCCGCCAGGATGTCAGCCTCGGGCAAGCCGTAAAACATTTTCAGGTTAGCGGCCAAGACGCCAAAGCTTGGGTATCAAGCAACGGTTCGGAACTGAAGGTGAAAGAAAGATCCAACCGTGCTTACCGCGGAGCGATGGAGATCAGCTCTTTAAACGGGCAGCTGGCGCTGGTTAACGACCTGGCGTTCGAACAATACTTGTATTCGGTTGTTGGCGGCGAGGTGCCGGCTTCGTGGCCTGCCGAAGCGTTAAAAGCGCAAGCGGTCGCCGCGCGCAGTTATGCGGAATTCCAAATCGGGCAAAGCAGCAAATTCAAAATCGCCGATGTCGTCGATACGACGCTCAGCCAAGCTTACAACGGGGTATCTTCCGAATCTCCCAGCGTCGTCGAAGCGGTTGACGCGACCCGCGGCGAAGTGATCCGGAAGGACGGCAAAGTGGTCGAAGCGGTGTTCTCCTCGAATGCCGGAGGCGCGTCGGCCGATCCTTCCGAAGTATGGAACAGCGGCGGGGACGCGTTCGCAAGCGTGCCGAGCCAAGGAGACACGGCCGCGACGAAAGGCCAAAAATTGTGGTACCATGTGCTGCTTCCTTCCGGCGTAAGCGGATATGTGCGTGAAGACAACGTAAAAGAGACCGGGACCTTTACCGGCGGCGGGCTTGCCAAAGTAACGGTAACGGCCAAAGACACCAACGTCCGGCCGCTGCCGCTGATCCAATCCGACAAAAGCCCCGTCGCCAAAATGAATCCCGGCGATACCGCGGTTTTGCTGGAAAAAGTAAACGAGTCCGGCACCTACTCCTGGGTCCGGGGGCCGTTTTCGTCGGCAGAACTGCTGAAAACCATCCAGGGCAAGACGCAGACATCGCCCCCTTCTCCGATCGTAACGCTGGAGGTCACCAAACGCGGGCCGTCCGGCCGGGCGACGGAAATCAAGGCCAACGGCCAAATTCTTGACGTAAAATACCCGGACTTGTTCCGCTCGGCGTTCGGCAGCCTTCCGAGCACATTGTTTGATATTGTCCAAACGGGGAGCTATACTGTACTGAGTGCGAACGGCACGACGACCAAACTGACCGGTTCGTCCGGCGCCGCCGTTATGTCGGCTTCCGGCCAAAGCACGGTGTCGGGAAGCGGAACGGTCATCCTGACCGGGGACGGCACGGCCCGCAGCATAGACCCGAGCGAAGGCTTCCTATTTGTCGGCCGCGGCAACGGGCACGGCCTCGGACTCTCGCAATGGGGAGCCAAAGGGATGGCGGACGAAGGGTATGGTTATCAGGATATATTGAAACACTATTACCAGAATGTGACTTTGACTAAGGAATGACGAAATATGAACGTAGATTTGTACGATTTTGACCTGCCGGAATCATTGATTGCGCAGACGCCGCTCAAGGAGCGCACGGCATCTCGATTATTGACGCTGAACAAGCAGACCGGCGCCATCGCCCATCATACATTCAAGGATATCGTGGATCAGCTGCAGCCCGGCGACACGCTCGTGTTAAACGATACGCGGGTCATTCCCGCGAGATTGTTCGGTACCAAGGAGGATACGGGGGCCAAGGCCGAAGTGCTGCTGCTGAAAAACCTCGGCGAGGACCGGTGGGAAGCGCTCGTAAAACCGGGCAAAAAGCTGAAACCGGGGACGTCGATCCTTTTCGGCGACGAACTGAAGGCCGTCATCGAAGACGAAGGCGACATGGGCGAGCGCGTGCTGAAGTTTTATTATAAAGGGATTTTCCAGGAGATTTTGGACCGGCTTGGCCAAATGCCCCTGCCGCCGTATATCAAGGAGAAACTGGACGACCGGGAGCGGTATCAGACCGTATATTCCCGCCATGAAGGCTCCGCGGCCGCGCCGACGGCCGGACTCCATTTTACGAAAGAGCTTCTCGAGGAAATCGGCCGGAAAGGCGTCACGATCGCCTATCTGACGCTTCACGTCGGGCTCGGAACCTTCCGTCCCATGTCCGTCGACAAGGTTGAGGATCATGTGATGCATGCGGAGTATTATTCCGTTTCGCAGGAAACGGTCGACCTTTTAAACGCGGCGCGCAGCCGGGGCGGACGCATCATTGCGGTCGGCACGACTTCGTGCCGGACGCTTGAAACGCTTGGCACCCGTTTTGCGGGCGGACAGCTCGAGGCTTGCAGCGGTTGGACGGATATTTTCATCTATCCCGGTTACGAATTCAAGGTCGTGGATGCCCTGATCACCAACTTCCATCTGCCGAAGTCCACGCTGGTGATGCTGGTAAGCGCGCTGGCAGGCAGAGAACATATTTTGCATGCGTACGAAGAGGCGATCAAAGAGAAATACCGCTTTTTCAGCTTCGGCGACGCCATGTTTATTTACTAAAGTCCGATCGAGCGGAATCTAAGAGGATGGTAGATATATGACAGCACCCGTGTATTATGAACATATTAAAACATGCAAACAATCCGGAGCGCGGCTTGGCCGCGTTCACACCCCACACGGGGTGATCGAAACGCCGACCTTCATGCCGGTGGGAACGCTGGCTACCGTAAAAACGATGAGCCCGGAAGAGCTGAAGGCGATGGATGCGCAAATCATCTTGAGCAACACCTATCATCTTTTCCTGCGTCCCGGCCATGACATCGTGCGGGAAGCGGGAGGACTTCACAAGTTCATGAACTGGGACCGCCCGATCCTGACCGACAGCGGCGGCTTTCAGGTGTTCAGCTTGAGCGAAATGCGCAAGATCACCGAAGAAGGCGTTCATTTCCGCTCCCACTTGAATGGGGACAAGCTTTTTATTTCCCCGGAAGTGGCGATGGAAATCCAGAACTCGCTCGGCTCCGATATTATGATGGCGTTCGACGAATGTCCGCCGTATCCGGCGGAATACGAATACGTTAAAAAATCGACGGAGCGGACGACAAGATGGGCCGAACGCTGCCTGAAGAGCAATGCCCGCCCTCATGACCAGGCGTTGTTTGGCATCGTGCAGGGGGGCATGTACGAAGATTTGCGCAAACAAAGCGCGCGGGATTTGACTTCCATGGATTTCCCGGGGTATGCTATTGGTGGACTCAGCGTTGGAGAGTCCAAGCAGCTGATGTACGAAGTGCTGGATTATACCGTTCCGCTTCTTCCGGACAACAAACCCCGTTATTTGATGGGCGTCGGTTCTCCGGATGCTCTGGTCGAAGGTTCGATCAGAGGAGTGGACATGTTTGACTGCGTACTTCCGACGCGGATTGCCCGCAACGGAACGACCATGACAAGCCAGGGACGGATCGTGGTCCGAAACGCCCAATACGCCAGAGATTTTGGCCCCCTTGACCCTGCATGCGATTGCTACACTTGCCGGAACTATTCAAGAGCCTATCTGCGGCATTTGATCAAGGCCGACGAAACCTTTGGCCTCAGGCTGACGACGTACCACAACCTGCATTTCCTCATCAACCTGATGAAGCAAGTGCGGCAGAGCATCATGGAAGACAGGCTGCTTGATTTCCGCGACGAGTTTTTTGAACAATACGGTCTTCATGACAATGATAAAGGTTTTTAATCCGAATGGTTTTCGGAAATGCCTGAAAAATGCATTCGCGGGGTTAGTCCTTGAAAGGGGGGAAAGGGAATGTTCGGAAAATTCGAAAGTTTTGAATTTGCGGCAGGCGCAGGCGGCGCAGGCGGCGGCAACAGTATTCTCAGCCTGGTTTTGCCTCTCGTGCTGATGTTTGCGATTTTTTATTTCCTGCTCATTCGTCCGCAGCAGAAGAAACAGAAAACCCGTAACTCGATGCTCAGCGCATTGAAAAAAGGGGATAAGGTGGTCACGATCGGCGGACTTCACGGAACGATCATGGAAATTTCGGACGACGTCGTCGTTTTGCGCGTCAATGACGTCACGAAACTGACGTTCGACCGCAATTCCATCAGCCATGCGATCAGCACCTCATCGGCTGAAAGCGACAAATAAGCCGATAAAGACATAAAGAAAAACAAGATACTTATGAATCTAACGAGGATTGCAATTCCTCGCAGCCAAACAAAAAAGGCGGTTCCCGCACGGGGAGCCGCCTTTTTTGCTTTTGCATCGGTCATGCAGCATGAACGGATTGCGAATTCAAAGTCAGCCGAACATTTTGCCCTGCTCGCGCAGCATCACGCCGTCTTTGCTTCTCAGGGACAGCTTTGCGAGCGCGATCCCCGCGTTTGAAGCGATAAGGCCGAGTATGGTGCCGGCTATCATATCGGTCAGCCAATGGATGCCCAAATAGAAAATGCTGAAAACAATGATCACCGCGCTGACGGTCGTTATAAGGCCGAAACGGCGGTTGCCCGAGCGCAGCCCGAGGACCATCATCGTAACCGAAATCGACGTATGAAGGCTTGGGAAACAGTTGTTCAGTCCGGATAACGGCCTGTACTCCTGTTCAAAGTTCGGGAACACCTCCAGCATGAAAAACTGCGCTCCGGACGGCGGGTAAGACCATACCTCGTTGACCGGGAAAAACAGGTAAAACGGAATCGCTACGGTGTAGTTGATGATGATGGCGAAGCAGGTTGCCAGCACGAAAACCTTGTTTTGGTCGGAAACGTAGACGCCGAGCGACGCGACGAGCAGCGATTGGAAAACCACCACATAAAAAAACACGAGGACGGGAGTGATGTACCCGCTGTGGAAAAAGTTTTGCAAATGCTGCACGAAATGCCCTTCGAGGCTGAACACCCAAGGCGTGAAATCTTTATGGTAATTCATTTTTTCTTCGATCTGCAGCTCGTATTTGTTGGCCAAGAGCAGGCCCACCATAATACAGAACAGCAATAGGAATTTGCGCGAAGTCAGCAGCTCTTTAATGAAGAGGTAAGCCGCTTTTAACGGGTTGCGGAGCGTCCCCACCCAGATCAGCAGGATGACCGTAACTGCCGATGCGATGGATATTCCCTGCATGGATTGGAATAACAAATCGGTAAAAGCCTCCTCTAGTAAGAATCACGTGACCATAGTGTACCACATTTCAAAAGAAGAGACCCTATAAATAATTATTTTTTGAGATTCACGCCCAGCATGCCGCCGATGGCCGAAGAGGCGAAAACCGCGGCAAGCAAAAGCAGGTCTCCCGTCCGAAGATGGCTGTCCAGCGCAAGGAAACCGATCATGATGACCAGCGCTCCGTACAAAATACCTGTAAGCCCGCCATGGTACCAGCCTTTTTTGCCCGACCGCTTGCCTGCGACGAGACCGCCAAACAACGACGCTGCCGCATGGACCACATAAACGTAACGCGAAAGGCTTTGTTCGTTCATGCCGCTGGACCAAAGCAGCAGGGAGAGAATAAGCGCGCCAAGCATCATCCAGAAAAAAGAATAATAGAGCCCCGAAAGGATCGGATTTGCGATCCGAAAAGAAAATACGCGCCGGATCATGTGCATAACAAGAACCCCCTTCATCATTCTAAGAATTTTGCGAACTCTCCTAATGCATACGTAATGTAAATTTATGTCCAAGCCTTGCGGGGTAGTACAATAACTTTTTCCAATTATTAACCCGCACGGCAGTGCATGGGGAAAATGGGCCGGGGCCAAAATACCAATACAACTTCCGTAAAATTAGCCGCAAGAGGGAGGGTACGGCAAGTGGCATTGCATCTTTTGGTTACCATTTTTCGGACGGTACTCATGTATTTTGTCATCTATCTGACGTTAAGGATTATGGGGAAAAGGGAAATCGGAAAACTGTCCATTTTCGATCTCGTCATTTCCATCATGATCGCCGAAATCGGCGTCTTTGTGCTGGAAGATATCAAGCGCCCGGTATTCGACGGAATCGTGCCGATGGTCACATTAGTCATCATTCAATTGCTGATTGCGCTGGTCAGCCTGAAAAGCCGGAAAGTGCGCTTATGGTTTGAGGGCGAGCCAAGCATCCTTGTGGCCAGGGGCAAGCTGAACCGGGAAGAAATGCGGAAACAGCGCTACAATTTGGACGACCTTCTGCTTCAGCTTAGGGGAAAAAACATTCAAAACATCGCGGACGTCGAATTTGCCATCCTGGAAAATTCCGGGCAGCTGACGGTCATTCCCAAATCCACGTCTCCCGTGCAGCAGCTGCCGGTCAGGCAGCCTCAAAAAACGGGGGGCGGCGTCTATCCTACGGGGCAGTCCGAAAGCTCTTCCGCCAATCCGCGGCGGGCCGTGGCAAGGCCGGGCAATACAAGCGGCTCCCGATCGAAAAAAATGATCTTTGCCCCTGCAGGAACCTTCAACAACGGCGTGCTCCCGGTTCCGCTCATCATGGATGGTAGGGTGCAGGACGACAATTTGCGGATGCTGAAAAAAAACCGGTTTTGGCTTAAACATCAGATCCAGCAGCACGGCGCCAAGGAGTTCAAGGATGTTTTTTTATGTTCGATCGACCATCGCGGCAAAGTGTACGTCGACCGGAAGTAGCGTCAGGCCGCCGGGTTTTTCGGTTCGTCATTCCCGAACCATCTGCCGATGACCGGCATTCTTTTTACGTCCCGCGGCGTCACCAGCTTCAAGGCGAACACCGTAATCAAGAAACCGGCGGCGCCGATAAACGCCGAAGCAAAAAACTGAACCAGACTCAGGCCGGCAAACGGAAGATGGCGGTAGGCCAGGGAAGTAACCGCCGCCGTAATGATCATGGAGCAAAGCAGTTTTACCATTTCAAACAGTTTGAAACGGTATGTAAGCAGCCGGCTGATGCTGTAGCCGTGAAGGAACGCGACAACGATGCTGTTGATGATGATCGCGATGACGGCGCCGTAGATCCCGTATTTGGGCTGCGAGGACAGATACCAGATCAGAAGCAGCTTGACGGTTGCGCTGACAAGCGTGTTGAACAGCGCCCTTCCGGGGCGGTCCAACGCCTGCAGCGCGGCTTGAAGCGGAGCCTGTACATATACGAAAAGCGCAAAAGGGGCCAGCATGCGCAGCATCCCCGCAATGTCCGCATCGTTGTATAAAAGCCGGCAGAGCGGTTCGGCAAGCACATACATCAAGACGGAAAAAGGAGCGCCCGTCACCAAGGCGAGCCGGATCGTCTGATTGAGCCGTTTGTGGATCGTTGTCCGGTCGTTGCGGGCAGCCGCTTCGGAAAGGGATGGAACCAGCGAAACGGCCAGAGAAGAAGTCAGCGCCCCGGGCAGCAGCAGGACGGGGATGATCATGCCTTGCAGCGCGCCGTATTGCGCGGTGGCGACGGAGGTGGCGATGCCGGCGATGGCAAGGCTTTGCGCGGTGACGATCGATTCGAACAGGTACGAAAAGGATCCGACCAGTTTGCCTGCCGTAACCGGAACGTTGATGCCCATGAGCCGCGAAAAGAGCCCCCGGCTTGCGGCTTCGGAGCGGGAGGTTTTATCCGGTTTGACTGCATTCGGCCGTTCCCTGCGGAACTGCCATAACAGAGCGAGCATGCCGAAAAATTCCCCCGCCATAACACCGAGCATCGCTCCTGCCGCGGCGTAAGCAACTCCCTTGGGCAGCAGCAGATAGGCGAACCATAACGTGCATATGATTCTGGCTATCGTTTCGATAATGCTTGAGGCGGCGGACGGAATCATGTTTTGTTTGCCTTGGAAATAACCTCTGTAAACGGAAGAAACGGCAACGATGACGAGCATCGGACTCATGCTGATAAAGGTGTGATAGACGCGGGAATCCGTCAGGATCGTGCTTGTCACCCAAGGCGCGAGCCAAATCGAAAGCGCCATGAACAGGATGCCCAAGCCGACGGTCAGCAGCAGGCTGACCCGAAGGACGAACGCGGAATTTTGCGGCTTGTTTTCCGTTTCGGCCTCGGATACCAGCTTGGCCACCGCGAGCGGAATCCCTCCGGTAATGATCGTGACCAATACCAGAAAAAAGGGGTACCCGAGCTGATAGATTCCGACGCCTTCGGCTCCGATGATCCGGGGAAGCGCGATTCGGGGAATGAAGCCCAATATGCGGTTGATGATCCCGGCCGCAAGCAAAATCATCGTCCCTTGAATAAACGTCTGCTTTTTCGGTGTCCATTTGTCAGGTGTTAGCTTGTTCAAATGCGCCCACTCCCTCTTTCTATGCCCAGCCTCTTATGCCGCTGCAGTCGTCTGCGACAGACCTTTGTATATGGATATGCCGGACTCGTCCATTCATGCCACGACTTTTTGCGCGAAAATATCGCATTCCCGCCAAAAAAAGAACCTGCCCCGGAAAAGAAGGAATGGGGCGATCCGGAGTCGAATGTAGTAGAATCAATATAGATAGGTTGGCATGAAGACATCAGGAAGATCGAGAGGAGGCTGCGCTAGTGAGCCCGGACCATATGAGCGAAAGCGAGCTGGATGCCGCGATTGAGGCGCTGTGCAGAAGCAAAGCGGAGGAATTCAGGCTCGTCGGATACGAGCACGTGACCAGCAAAGACATCTGGAACTGCATCAGCAGCAAATACGAAAAGGAAGGCATTCCTCCCTTGTATAAGCTGACCAACGATATCCTATCCTTGAAAGTGACTGCGTTCATGAATTATATGACTATTTCTGCATATAAAGGTTCCTCTTTCGATTAACGGAGAGGGACCTTTTCGGGTTCACCGGCAGCGATCGCAAAACCGACGGTTTGGCGCGGCGAGATCCTTCCGAAGAGCCGAAACGACAAATATTGATAAATTGACTGCTTTTTGACGCATAGCTATAATAGGAATATTGAGAACGAAAGGGGAACTAGGAACGGCATGAAAAGAATTGCTACTTTCATCATCGTCGTGCTCGTTGCAGCGGGGATCATGGGCTGGTCGACTCCGGGATTGCTCAATGGCGTCCGGCTGGGCCTTGACCTAAAAGGTGGCTTCGAGATTTTGTACGAAGCATCGCCGCTGGAAGCGGGACAAAAGGTTACGAAACAGTCCCTCACGCGTACGGCGGAAAGCCTGGAAAAGCGCGCCAATGCGCTTGGCACCAGCGAACCTGAAGTAACAACCGAAGGTACGAACCGGATTCGCCTTAAAATCGCAGGCGTAACCAACGAAGCCGAAGTCAGAAAGAAAATGAAGGAGCCGGCCTCGCTGACCTTCCGCAGCGCGGATGGCTGCAAGGCGCCTGCGGAAAACGCGCAACCGAAAGATATATATTGCAAGGTTGAACTCGTCGGCAGCGATTTCGTCGAGAACGGAGCTTCCGTCGGCTATGGCCCTCTGAACGAACCTGTCATCGACATCAAGGTAAAGGACAAAAAGAAATTCGCCGATGTGACGAAACGTCTGCTCGGGAAAAACCTGGCTATCTTCCTGGATGAAACCATGCTGTCCGACCCTACGGTACGGCAGGAGCTGACGGACGGCAAAGCCCAAATTTCCGGCAGCTACTCCATCGAAGAAGCCAAACAAATCCGGGATACGATTAACCTGGGCGCCCTGCCTTTGAAACTGACCGAAAAATACTCCCAAAGCGTAGGGGCGACGTTGGGCAAACAGTCGCTGCAAAAAACGGTGGAGGCCGGCATCATCGGTTCCATCGTCATTCTGCTCTTTATGATCGGGATGTACCGCTTGCCGGGCATCATTGCCAGCTTCGGGCTGATCGTGCATACCTGGCTGCTGATTCTCGTGTTCGTCTGGGCCGACTTTACGCTGACCCTTCCGGGTATCGCCGCGTTTATTCTCGGGATCGGGATGGCCGTCGACGCGAACATCATCACAAACGAACGGATTCGGGAAGAAATCCGCAACGGCCGCAGCATCACCTCGGCGGTCAAAGCGGGGAACAAATCTTCCTTCCGTACGATTCTCGACTCGAACATTACGACGATTATCGTCGGTGCCGTGATGTTCGCATTTGGGACAGGCGCCGTCAAAGGTTTCGCCCTCGTCCTGATCGTCGAAATCGTGCTGAGCATTTTGACGAACGTGTATTTGACCCACTTCCTGCTTAGTTTGCTCGTCAAAGGCGAGCTGCTTAAAAAACCGAAGCAATTCGGTGTAAAGGAGAGTGAAATCAATGCACTTTAAGAGAGAATTTGACTTCGTGAAGCTCAGCAAATCCGCGTTTATCTTTTCGATCGTGCTGACGATCGCGGGGATTATCGCGCTTGCCGCTTTCGGTTTGAACTACGGCGTTGATTTCCAGGCAGGCTCGAACGTGGACGTGAAACTTTCCAAAAACGTGACGAAAGAAGAAATTCAACCGCTGCTTAACGAAATTGGAATCGGCAAGGATGCGAGCATCACTCCCGGCGACAAACGGGTGAACATTCGGTTCACGAAGGTGCTTGAAGGCGACCAGGACGAGAAGCTGAAGGCGGCGATCCAACAGCTGGACAAGTCCGCTTCCTTCGAAATCAACACCGTCGATCCGGAAATGGCGAAAGAGCTCGGACGGAATGCGATTTACGCCGTACTCATATCCTGTATCGGGATCATCATATATGTAAGTATCCGGTTTGAATGGCGGTTCGCCGTGTCGGCCATCGTAGCGCTGTTGCATGACGCGTTTATGGTCGTGGCGATCTTCTCCATCTTCAGGTTGGAAGTCAGCCTGACCTTCATCGTCGCGGTGCTGACGATCATCGGTTACTCGATTAACGATACGATCGTTATTTTTGACCGGATTCGCGAAAACCTTCGTTTCGGCAAACAGAAGACGCGCGAGGATTTGGCCAAGCTGCTGAACCACAGCGTCAACCAAATGCTGATGCGTTCCTTGTATACGGCGTTTACGGTATTTATTGCCGCATTTTTCCTGTTCCTGTTCGGCGGGGAATCGATCAAAATGTTCTCGCTGGCCATGGTCATCGGCCTGATCTTCGGAGCCTATTCTTCGATTTTCATCGCCAGCCCGTTGTGGCTGCTCTTTAAGTACAAACAAAAACCTAACCGGAAAGCGGTCAAGCCTTCCAAAGCGTAAGGTTCGTTGTACATTCGAAAGCCGCGTCCCATGCGACGCGGCTTTCGATCTTCCATGTGAAACTCATCGATGGCTTATTCATCTCGAAGAAACGGATGCGGTTTGAACCGTGCGGGTTATATCCATTTCAAAGAATAGAATCGGCATGTTGGGACTGCCGGAGAGGAGGCAAACATGAGCAAAGAGCGTTCACATTCTTCCGATACCGTTACCTGGGCGGGGATGATCGGCGATTTGTCGCTGGCCGTTGTTAAAGGGGCCGTCGGTTATTTCGGGGGCAGCAAGGCACTGCTCGGCGACGCCTTGTATTCCGCTTCCGATGCGGTGTCCGCCTTAAACCGGCTTATTCCGCGGCGCATGTCCGTTAAAAGAAGGGGCCGGGCCGAACTGCCAAGCCGTTCGTACAGGACGGAGCCTTTATTTGCGGTTATTTTTGCGGTGCTTGTCCTGATGGGAGGGCTGCAAATCGCGATCGCTTCCATCCGGGAGATGGCGTCGGGAACCATCGAAATTCCGCATCCGTTTACGCTCATCGCCATTTTCGTGTCGCTTGCCGTGAAAGAAGCCGTTTTCCAACTGCAATACCGTTATTCGAAAAAACAAAGCGACGGAAGCCATACGGCATATGCCGAAGAACACCGTTTTAGCCTGTACACCTCGCTAACCGTTTGCATCGGCGTATTTCTGTCCGTGCTGGGAGATAACCTGCAGTGGAAAGCGATGATGTACATGGATCCGGTGTCGGCCTTGATCGTGGCGGCTTTGGTGCTCCGCAAAGGGTACCTGATGATCGTAAAATCCGTTTACGGTACGCTGGTGCAGGAGACGGAGCAGGAGGATGCATTGAATTTCATCGAAACGGTGCAGCGGGTGCACGGCATTATCACGGTGGACGATTTGAAGGCGAGGGAGCAGGGGCATTACGTGACGGTCGATCTGAAAATCAGCGTCAACCCCCGCATCACGGTGCTTGAAGCGAACGAGATTGCGGAGCGGGCGAAAAAACTGCTGATGAACCGTTTCGTGCATATCAGCGACGTCAATATTCAAGTCGTTCCTTATGATCCCGGCTATCCGTACAAATCCAACCATCATCTGACCGATAGCGACATGCCGACGCTGATTCAATAGAGCTTTCGCTGATTGTTAGGCTCACGGCATCCAGGGAAAGAAAGGTGAAGACGATTGTTTGAATCAAAATATTCGTGGCAGACTCCTTCCGGACATGAAGAGACCGCACGAAGTTTGGCGGAGAAGCTTTCGATCTCCCCATTGACCGCTTCGCTGCTTGCCGCAAGAGGCATCGCCAGCAAGGAAGAGGCGGATATGTTTCTGGGCGGCGGCCTTGAGGCATTGCATGATCCGTATCTGCTGCTTGGCATGGAGAAAGCGGTGCCGCGGATTCGGCGGGCGATCGAACATGGGGAGCATATTTTAATATACGGTGACTACGATGCGGACGGCGTTTCCAGCACTTCGTTAATGATTTATTTTATGCGGCAGTTAAAGGCCTCTTTCGATATTTACATTCCTCATCGCTCCAACGAAGGTTACGGGTTACATAACCACGCGCTGGATTGGGCGCATCAGCAGGGAGTCAGCCTGGTCATTACGGTCGACACCGGGATCAGCGCGGTAGAACAGATCGCTTACGCCAACGGGCTTGGCATCGACGTGATTGTGACCGACCATCACGAGCCGCCGGAAGTGCTTCCCGACGCTTATGCGCTGATCAATCCGAAACAGCCGGGATGCCCGTACCCGTTCAAAGGTTTGGCCGGGGTCGGCGTTGCCTACAAGTTGGCGCAGGCCGTGCTCGGGGAGCCTCCGGTCGAATGGACCGAAATCGTGGCGATCGGCACGATCGCCGACTTGATGCCGCTAACCGGGGAAAACCGCATTTTGGTCAGCCGCGGTTTGGAATCCATGCGGCGTACGTCGTTTCCGGGGATTCGCGCCCTGATGGAAGTGAGCGGGATCGCGATGGGCACGGTGACGGCGACGAACGTCGCGTTCGGGATGGCGCCGCGAATCAATGCCAGCGGACGGCTGGACCATGCCGGCTCCGCCGTATCCCTGCTGACGACCGATGATGCGGACGAAGCGCAGCGATTGTCCCATTCCTTGGATGAGTTGAACAAGGAACGGCAGCAGGTCGTGGAAACGATCGTCCAGGAGGCGCTGGACCAGCTGCAGGGCAAAAGTTCGGACGGCAGCGTTCCCGACGTGATCGTGCTGGCCGGCGAAGGCTGGAACGTCGGCGTCGTCGGCATCGTCGCTTCCAAAATTTTGGAGCGTTATTACCGTCCGGTCATTATTCTCGGCATCGATCCGGAAACGGGCATGTGCAAGGGGTCGGCCAGATCCATCCCGGGCCTTGACATTTACGAGGCGCTGACTTCCTGCAAAGAGCTGATGGACCATTACGGCGGCCATCCGTCCGCGGCCGGAATGAGCCTCCACCGGGATCGGCTTCAAGCGTTTGAGGAAGCGTTAAACCGGTTTGCCGCCGAAGCAATGACGGAAGATGATTATATTCCCGTCACGTCGGCGGACGGGGAATGGCGGCTGTCGGACGTTCCGCTGGCCGTCATTGACGAACTGGATATGCTGGCGCCGTTCGGCATGGCCAATCCGGTGCCGAAGCTCATTTTTCGCGGCACGGAGCTCGTGGAAACGCGGAAAATGGGGAAAGACGGGAAACATCTGAAGCTGGTCGTCCGGCAGGGCGGAACGCGGATGGAAGCCGTGGCGTTTGGCAAGGGCGATCTGGCGGACGTGCTGGAAGAAGGAGTGACGCTGGATATACTCGCCGAAGTATCCGTTAACGAATGGAACGGGTCGCGCAAACCGCAGCTGATGCTCCAGGATATGCGGATCGTGGGTCCGCAGGTATTCGACCTGCGCGATGCCAAGGAGCCTTGGACGCTCGTCCAACAGATCTATGACCGGATTTCGCCCCATATGAGATTGGATCGCCGGCATACCGCCGCCGTGTTTAATCCGGGCATCGAAAGTTCCCCGAAATTGCATTTGAATGATAGCACCCTTTGGGTATATGATAAGAATGCTGGAATTTCGGCATATAACGACGCGGCGCTGACTTATGGCCCAGATCATATTACGACTTTATTTATGATACATGTGCCCGACTCTGCGGAACAGCTGGATACGCTGCTCGCTACGTTCAAAAACCTTTCCAACCTGTTCCTTCTCCATTCGGGGCGGAGCCGGGCGGAAAAACTGACGGCGCCGAGCCGGGATCAATTCAAATTGCTGTACGTATTACTGATGCGGATCGCTTCGGAGCCCATCAGCGAAAAAGAAGCGCTTGTCCGTCTCAGCCAGCAGTCTTCGGCCACCATACGCATGGTATCGATGATGATGGACGTGTTCGAGGAGCTCTCGTTCATTGAACGCCGCGACGGACATATCGTGGTCATTCCAAAACCGCCGAAACGCGAGCTGAGCAGTTCCGCTCATTTCTCCGCATTGGGCAATCTGGCCGAAATGGAACAGCATTTGCTGTATGCGGGCACTTCCCAATGCACGAGCTGGGTGATATCCCGTTTGGAAGGCGCCAGCTAAACGCATGACCTTTTTGCATATTACTTAGGAGGAGATTTATTTGGATTACAAGAAACATATTCGGGTCATTCCCGATTTCCCGCAGCCGGGGATCAGCTTCAAAGACATTACAACATTGCTTCAGGACGGAGAGCTTTACAAAAAAGCCATCGACGATCTTAAACAAATGGTATCCGCTCTGAGCATCGATGTGATTGCAGGTCCCGAAGCGCGCGGGTTTGTCGTAGGCGCTCCTCTGGCCTATGCGCTTGGCGTCGGTTTTGCGCCGATCCGCAAAAGCGGAAAGCTTCCATATGAAACGATCGAAGTCGGATATGACCTGGAATACGGCAAGGACCGTCTTGCCATGCATACGGATGCGATCCGCAAAGGTCAAAACGTCCTGATCGCGGACGATCTGCTGGCTACCGGCGGCACGATTTCGACTTCCGTGAACCTTGTGCGTCAGCTGGGAGGAAACGTGGTCGGCGCTGCCTTCCTGATCGAGCTTTCGGCTTTGAACGGCCGCGGGAAGCTGCCCGGGGTGGAAGTATTCTCCCTGATGCAATACGAAGACTGATCTTAAAATAAAGCGGAAACTTTAACGTTTCCCGGGAAATAAAACAAGATGCCTTTGGGTCGATTTCGGCCTGAAGGCATTTTTTTTGTAAAAAGAAAAGCATGCGCCATGCGTATGGTTCAGGATAGCTAAAGCGTTGTATAAAAAAATCCTCCGAAGTGTTAAGATAACTTCGGTTCGCCAACCAAATTTAAAACACGAGGAGGAGATCAGATGCCATCTGATGTGAACAGTTTAACACATACAAAAAATGGAATTGCAAGTATCACATTGTGTTAGCGCCAATTAAGCGCCGGAAGCGCGAAACCGATGGCGGCAAAGAGGGCTTGAAACGATGGGGAAAGAGAACAAAATCGCTTTGATTCCGCTGGATGAGCGGCCCTGCAACTACGAAGCGGAAATTACCGACTGCTGCATGCCCGTGGAACCGGACCTTTGAGGTGGGGCTTAGCGTTCATTTTCGTGCTCCTGCATTGGGGCGGGAACGGGATCGGGATCGGAGCGGGAGTCATAGTTCAGGCCTTCCTTGGAATGTGAATTGAATCTTCCGGATTAAAAAATAGAGCCGGCAGCGCTCCACGCAACGGAGGCCTGTCCGGCTCTTTCATTTGGATCAGTCTGGAGTTTTTTCGGCGAGTTCGCCGCTTTTTTCGTTGGATAGGCCAAGCACTTCAATCAGCCTGAAGAACAAGCTGAGCACGATGCCCAC
Organism: Paenibacillus sp. USDA918EY; assembly: GCF_009870825.1. GTDB lineage: Bacteria > Bacillota > Bacilli > Paenibacillales > Paenibacillaceae > Paenibacillus_AQ > Paenibacillus_AQ albilobatus. Next base: position 28,855 of record NZ_WTWY01000023.1, read on the forward strand.
GATCGTCGCAAGCGCCATCCCTTTCAGGTGGACGTTGCCGATATCGAGCTGCACGCCGCTGATGCCGACAACAAGCACGAGCGTGGCGAGGATCATGTTGGTCGGTTTTGAAAAGTCCACTTTTTGCTCGACGAAAATACGCAGCCCCGAAGCCGCGATGACCCCGAACAGCAGCAGCGATACGCCGCCCATGACGGGTTCCGGGATGTTCGCGATGACTGAGGAGAACGTTCCGGAGAAGGAAAGCACGATAGCGATAACGGCTGCCCCGCCGATCACGAACACGGAGTAGACTTTGGTCAGCGCCATGACTCCGATGTTTTCGCCGTACGTCGTGTTCGGCGTGGAGCCGACGAAACCGGACAGGATGGTCGAAATGCCGTTACCGAGCAAAGAGCGGTTCAGTCCGGGATCTTTGGACAAGTCTTTGCCGACGATGTTGCTTGTGACAAGCAAATGCCCGATATGCTCGACAATGACGACCAGCGAAACCGGTATGATGGTAAGGATCGCATTCATATCGAATTTAGGAGTGGTGATCGTCGGCATCGAAATGAGATGCGCGCTTGCGATAGCGCTTTTGTCGATCATGCCCGGCATAAAGTAGGCGACCGCGTATCCGGTCACGATCCCGATCAGGATGTGGATGATCTTCGGGAAACCACGGAACAGCACCGCGCCGATGACGGTGACGCCAAGCGTCGTCATGGACAGGATCACGCTGTTCGGATTAAACCAGTCGGCTGCAGCGCCTTCCTTCGGGATCAATCCTGCCATGCCTGCCGCTGTAGGGACGAGCTCGAGGCCGATCGTTGCGACGATGGCGCCCATGGCCGCGGGAGGGAAGACGACGTCGATCCATTTCGTTCCGGCATATTGCACGACCAGGCCGACGGCGACGAAAATGACGCCGGTGACGATAAAAGCGCCGAGCGCCAGCGGGTAGTTGTCCGCGTTATGATCCAGGACGGCCAGCACGGGCGAAATAAACGCGAAGCTGGAGCCGAGGTAGGCGGGGATTTTTCCGCTGCAAATCAGAATGTACAGCAGGGTACCGATGCCGTTCATCAGCAAAATCATGCCGGGATCGACGCCGAACAGGTTAGGCACGAGCACCGTGCTGCCGAACATGGCAAACAGATGCTGCAAGCTGAGAAGGAATCCCGGACCCAGCGGAAGCCTTTCATGGACTTGAATCTCGCGTTGCAAGGTTCTTCACTCCTAAATATGAATTTTTTCGTTTCTCGAATTGCATTCAATGAACTAGAATAGCTAAGAAGCCGACATTTTTCAATCATTTTTTATGCGATTTTCGCAAAATCCTGTTATAAACATGGACGAAATATTAAAAAGATGCGAATGTTCGCGGGAGTCTTCCCTGTTCCTGGCAAGAAATATTGACGCGAAGCCTTTCAAGCGTCATAATTATAGGAAATCTTATTTGACCAGGGAACCTGCTAAGGATAAACGTTTGCGGGTTCTATTTCATATAGAAGGGACACGGAAACGACTAGAATGGGCATAGAGCGATTACTTGAAAAGGCAGGCGCCTATATCAAAGAACCGGATTTGAGCCGCATCCGCGAAGCCTATGAATTTGCGGAGCAAGCTCACCACGGACAAGTCCGCAAATCCGGCGAACCGTATATTCTGCACCCGCTTGCGGTTGCAGAAATTGTCGTGGGCTTGATGATGGATACGACCTCCATCGTCGCTGCGCTGCTGCATGATGTCGTTGAGGATACGACCGTATCGCTGGAAGAAATCCGTGATAAATTCGGCGACGCTTGCGCGATGCTGGTTGACGGATTGACCAAACTGGAGCGTATCCAGTTCCGTTCCAAAGAAGAGCAGCAGAACGAAAATTACCGCAAAATGTTTATCGCCATGGCGCAGGATATCCGCGTCATCGTGATCAAGCTGGCGGATCGGCTTCATAACATGCGTACGTTAAAATACCAGTCTGAGGAAAGCCAGCGCCGGATCGCCTACGAAACGCTCGAAATTTTTTGTCCGATCGCGGACCGGCTCGGGATTTCGGCGATCAAAAGCGAGATGGAGGATCTGTCCCTCAGATATCTCAATCCGCAGCAATATTACCGCATCGCCAACCTGATCCACAAAAAACGCGCCGAACGCGAGCAATTCGTGGAAAACGTCATTTCCCGCATCCGCGAAAAGCTGGACGAAATGGGCATCGAAGGGGATTTGTCCGGCAGGCCGAAGCATATTTACAGCGTTTTTAACAAAATGACGGCCAAAAACAAGCAGTTTAACGAAATCTACGACCTGATCGCGATCCGGGTGATCGTCGACAACATCAAGGATTGTTATGCCACGCTTGGGATCATTCATACGTTATGGAAGCCGATGCCCGGGCGTTTCAAAGATTATATCGCCATGCCGAAAGCCAATATGTACCAATCGCTCCATACGACGGTGGTCGGCCCCAACGGCGAGCCGACGGAAGTGCAGATCCGGACGTGGGAAATGCACCGGACGGCCGAATACGGGATCGCGGCACACTGGGCGTATAAGGAAGGAACGACGCCGGGCGGCAATTTCGAAAATAAAATGACCTTTTTCCGGGAAATTCTGGAGCTTCAGCATGAAGCGAAGGATGCTTCCGAGTTCGTGGAATCCCTGAAGATGGATTTCTTTTCGGACCTCGTATTCGTGTTTACTCCGAAGGGCGAGGTTATTGAACTGCCTTCCGGCTCCGTGCCGCTCGATTTTGCTTACCGCATCCACACGGAAGTCGGCAACCGGACGATCGGCGCCAAAGTCAACGGCCGGATCGTGCCGCTGGACCATCGCCTGAAAACCGGGGACATCGTCGAGATCCTCACGTCCAAGCATTCCTACGGGCCTAGCGGAGACTGGCTGAAGATCGCCCAATCGTCCCATGCAAGAAGCAAAATCAAGCAGTGGTTCAAGAAGGAAAAACGTGAAGAAAACGTGGAAAAAGGCCGCGACATGATCGAGCGCGAGCTGAAAAACCGCGGTCTTGATCCGGCGGAATGGACGACGGACGACAAGCTGCTGGAGGTTGCCAAAAAGTTCGCCTTTAATGATGTGGATGATATGCTGTCCGGGATCGGATTCGGCGGCATTACCGCCGCCCAAATTTGCACGCGCCTGACGGAACGTCTGCGCAAAGAGCAGGAAGAAGCGCACCTGCTTGAACTGACGACGGAGAAGAAGGAAATCAAGGCCCCTTCGGAAAAAAGATCCCGTCCGACCAATGGCGTGCGCGTCAAAGGGATCGACAATTTGCTCGTCCGTTTTGCGCGCTGCTGCAACCCCGTTCCGGGGGATGAAATCGTCGGCTACGTGACCCGCGGGCGCGGCGTGTCCGTTCACCGGGCGGACTGTCCGAACATCCAGGTTTCGGGGGACGGCGAAGAAGCGGCTCGCGTGATCGAGGTCGAATGGGAGAACGAAATCGAAGCGAATTACAGCGTCGACATCGAAATTACGGGCCATGACCGCAACGGGCTGCTGAACGAGGTGCTGCAGGCGGTGTCCGAAAGCAAAACGAACATTTCGGCGGTTACCGGGCGTTCGGATAAAAACAAAATGGCGCTGATCCACATGACGATCCTGATCCGCAATACGGATCACCTGCATTCGGTCGTTGAACGGATCAAACGCGTCAAAGACGTGTATACCGTGCATCGGATTATCCAATAACAGGATAATCCTTTCATTTTTTCAAAGCATATGGAGGAGTTTTCGGCATGAGAGTTGTCGTTCAGCGCTGTAAGGAAGCGCAGGTTACCGTAAACGGAGAGGTTACCGGCAAGATAAACCAAGGATTGATGGTGCTTGTGGGGGTGACCCATGAAGACACGGAAAAGGATGCGCAATATTTGGCCGACAAAGTCGCCGGCTTGCGCATTTTCGAGGACGAAGAAGGAAAAATGAATTTCAGCGTAACCGATGTGGGCGGAGGGATTTTGTCCGTGTCGCAGTTTACGCTGTACGGCGATTGCCGCAAAGGCAAACGCCCGAATTTTATGGCCGCGGCCAAACCGGATCAGGCGCTTGGGTTATACGAATGTTTTAACCGCGAGCTGGCGGCAAAAGGGCTGCAGGTCGAAACCGGCCGCTTCGGCGAAATGATGGATGTGGAGTTTACCAACTGGGGGCCGGTCACGCTCATCATCGACAGCAAAGCGACGGCATAAATCGGTCTTCATGCGGGAATGCTGAATCTATAATCATCAGCTTCACCCGAAGGAGCCGTCATCGATGCGCCAATCTTCCCAAGGATCCGCCCTGAAGCAGCTGCCGCTCATTCCGATCGAATCCGTAAAGGAAGCGGTAAAGCTGGAGCGGACAGGCCGAATCCCTTTTCCTTTATGGCATGGATACCATAAGGGCAAAGGATCGCTGCCGTACATGCAGCGTTAATCAACGAATTTGTCGACCGGCATCAAAAGCAGGGTTCCCGTTAGCGGAAGCCTGCTTTTTAACATCATTCATTGTTACACTTGCATTTTGTGGGGTAATTACAACGTATAAAGATCAACCTATTCCCCGCAAATAAGGAGGTAACGATCATGCCGAAACAAATTCAAGCTTATTTCAAAACGGAAGACGACGCCGAACAAGCGAAAACAAAATTGATCGGCATTCAGGCCGAGCATTTGGAGGTTGGCAGGCTCGGAACGGCGCTGGAAGGGAACCGCCACATTCTGCTGCCGATCGCGCCGGTGGGAATGACGGGGAGCGGCACAACGACGGGAGCATCCGCTGCGGCCGGCGTTTCCGGTGTCGCCTATACGCCTCCCGTTGTCGTCTCGCCTGACGATGATGACCCCAACGGCGTTTCTTCGGAAGGAAATCACCCAGCGGAGGAACACGCATGGGGGGACAGGCAGGACGAAGTCGAACCACTGTTCGATCCCTATGCGGATCGATACGATGATCTTGAATACGTTCTATCCTGCAAAGTACGGGACAAGGACTACGCGGATGTCGTCAACACGCTGCGCAACAACGGCGGTTACGTCGAAATATTCGAAGACGGGGAAGACCGGGCCGAGATCTAAGCTTTATGCAAGGCATCTGCTCAAGGATCTCAGTGGGGTCACATGGGATATCGTGCCGAACGAGCTTTTTTGAAACGGTTTCCTGTTTGTAATATAACTGTAATATAAGCTTCATCTTCCCTTAATATAGCCTGTTTATAATAACAGCATGACCCCCTTTTTTAATATAAAACTTTTGGACCTACAATCCGTATTGTAGGTTTTTCTTTTGTCTGCCACTTGACTTTAGTGAAGCGGTTCATTACAATCTAAAAATAATCCAAAATCGATTCGATGACGGGACCAAGTAGTCCGTGCCCCACCATGTCAGAGAGGAATCCCTTAGGCTGGAAGGATTCTATGGATGACCGGATGAATGACTTCCCCGAGAACAGGCGTCGAACGCGGAAAGGGATTTTGTATGAAACCGATCCCTGTCAGTAGACGTGCTGCGCGTAAACGGGCGTTAAACGTATGAGCGGATTCGCGATCCATGCGGGTCCGGAATGTGGGTGGCACCACGGGAGATTGAACAAGCACAATCCCTCGTCCCTGATTGCTTATTTGAAGCAGCAGGGCGGGGGATTTTTTGGCATACCCGTTTGCTTGAGCCTATGCTTTGATAAGCGAAGCTTTTATGGAGGATTTTGCAAAAATCCAAGGAGCGGCTTTCAATCAGCAATATATTGAGCGAAACGGTTTCGTTCGTCTGTATATTGTACCCGGGAGCGGCTGGAATCGAATTTTTGCAAAAACCTGAATACAGAAAAAGAACGAAAATACGTATATTTTGCAGATCGCAGCCTTTGGGCATTTGCGAAATACGCGAGCAGGAGGAAAAACGATGGCTTACCAAAAACCGACAGGCACCCAGGATTTTTTGCCTGGAATCGTGGAAAAATGGCAGTTCGTCGAGGAAAAGGCCCGGGATTTGTGCCGGCGATTTAATTACCGGGAAATCCGCACGCCGCTGTTCGAGCAGACCGAGCTGTTTGAACGCGGAGTCGGCGAAACGACGGACATCGTCGAAAAAGAAATGTACACCTTCAAGGACAAAGGCGACCGCAGCATGACGCTCCGTCCGGAAGGCACGGCGGGCGTCGTCCGTTCTTATGTGGAGAACAAGCTCTATGGAGAACCGGATGTGAGCAAGCTGTATTACATCGGGCCGATGTTCCGTTACGAACGTCCGCAGGCCGGCCGTTACCGCCAGTTCCACCAGTTCGGCGTCGAAGCTTTCGGCGCGGTCGATCCGGCGATCGATGCGGAAGTCGTGTCGCTTGGTTACCAGTTCTGCAAAGAGCTGGGGCTGCAGGGCGTGAAGGTGGAGATCAACTCCGTCGGCAATCCGGCGAGCCGCGCGGCCTACCGCGAGAAGCTGCTTGCGTTCCTCACCCCGATGAAGGACAGCTTGTGCAAGGACTGCCAATCGCGGATGGAACGGAATCCGATGCGCGTGCTGGACTGCAAGGTCGATCAGGAGAAATTCGTGAACGCGCCTTCGATCCTCGACAGCCTGGACGAGGAATGCACGACCCACTTCGAGCAGGTCAAACGGTATTTGAGCGATATGGACGTCGATTTCGTCGTGAATCACCGCCTGGTGCGCGGCCTTGATTATTACACGCATACGGCGTTCGAATATAAAGCGCAAGGCATCGGCGCGATCGATACGATCGGCGGCGGCGGCCGCTATAACGGCTTGGTCGGCGAAGTCGGCGGGCCGGATCAGCCGGGGATCGGGCTTGGGCTCGGGCTCGAGCGGATATTGCTCATCCTCGAGAAACAGGAAATCGAGCTGAATGCCGTCAAACCGCTGGACGTTTATTTCATCGCCCTCGGCGAAGCGGCGGACCGCGAAATTACGAAGCTGCTGTACCTTGCCCGCAAGGAAGGGTTATCGGCCGAACGCGATTATTTGGGAAGAAAAATGAAAGCCCAAATGAAGTCCGCGGACCGTTTTAACGCCAAAATCACGGCGATCCTCGGGGATGACGAGCTGGAGCGGGGAGAAATCGCGCTCAAGTTGATGGCCACCGGCGAGCAGCAGACGGTGAAGCTGGACGAACTGGTTGCGAAATTAAAGGAATTAGCCGAATAGGCATACCACATAAAAAAAGGAGTTTGAGAAACATGCATAGGACTCATCAATGCGGAAGCCTGACGACAGGCCATATCGGAGAAACCGTCACACTAAACGGCTGGGTGCAGACCCGCCGCGACCTTGGGGGCGTCTTGTTTATCGACCTGCGCGACCGCAGCGGCATCGTGCAAATCGTATTCAACCCGGCCTATTCCGGAGAAGCGCTGGCGATTGCCGACAAAGTGCGCAGCGAATACGTGCTGGCGGTTACGGGCAAAGTCGTCAAACGCGATCCGGAAACGATCAATCCGAACCTTGCCACAGGGGAAATTGAAGTTCAAATTACCGAGATTGAAGTACTGAATGCGGCCAAAACGCCTCCGTTTTTCATCGAAGACGGCGTGGAAGTCGACGAGTCGCTTCGTCTGAAATACCGTTACTTGGACCTGCGCCGCCCGGAAATGCAGAAAACGCTGCTGCTCCGCTCCAAAGCCTCGAAGATTTTCCGCGACTTCCTGGACGGCGAGGGCTTTATCGAAGTGGAAACGCCGATCCTGACGAAAAGCTCTCCGGAAGGCGCGCGCGACTATCTCGTGCCAAGCCGGGTGCATGACGGCGAGTTCTTCGCTTTGCCGCAATCCCCTCAGCAGTATAAGCAGCTTCTGATGGTGGGCGGCATCGAACGTTATTTCCAAATCGCCCGCTGCTTCCGGGACGAAGACCTCCGCGCCGACCGTCAGCCGGAATTTACGCAGGTCGACATTGAGACCTCCTTTATGAACCAGGACGAGCTGCTGGGCATGATGGAGAAGCTGATGGCCCGTCTGTTCAAGGAAACGATTAACGTCGACGTTCCGCTGCCTTTCCAGCGCCTGACGTATGCCGAAGCCATGGACAAATACGGCTCCGACAAACCGGACCTGCGTTTCGGACTCGAATTGATTCAAGTCAGCGATCTGGTTGCATCGAGCGGCGTCAAAGTGTTTGCTTCGGTGATCGAAAAAGGCGGAGAGGTTAAAGTGCTCAACGCCAAGGGCTGCGGCACGTGGAGCCGCAAGGAAATCGACGATTTGGGTCCGTTCGCGGCCCGTTACGGCGCCAAAGGATTGGCTTGGATTCAAGTGAAGGAAGGCGAATTCAAAGGGCCGATCGTGAAATTCTTTACGCCTGAAGAGATCGAAGCGCTGAGAGAGCGCACCGGAGCCGAGGAAGGCGACCTGCTGCTCTTCTCCGCCGACACCAAAAAGGTCGTGGCCGATGTGCTTGGCGCGCTTCGCCTGAAGATCGGCAAACAGCTCGGCCTGATCGACGAAAATGAATTCAAATTCGCCTGGGTGGTCGACTTCCCGCTGCTCGAGTGGGATGAAGAGGAGAAACGTTATGTCGCTCTGCATCATCCGTTCACCCGTCCGCGCGAGGAAGACCAGCATCTGTTCGAAACCGATCCCGGTCAGATTCTTGCCCAGGCTTACGATATCGTGCTGAACGGTTATGAAGTCGGCGGCGGTTCCATGCGGATCTACAAACGCGACATGCAGGAAAAAATGTTTGCGGCCCTCGGCTTGTCGCCTGAGGAAGCGAAGGACAAATTCGGTCACCTGCTGGACGCCTTCGAATACGGCACGCCTCCGCATGGCGGCATCGCGTTTGGACTTGACCGTCTCGTGATGCTACTGGCCGGACGCAGCAACCTGCGCGAGACGATCGCCTTCCCGAAAACGGCAAGCGCCACCGATCTGCTTATGGATGCGCCGTCGCCGGTCGACCAAGCGCAGCTTGAACAGCTTCATATCAAGCTGGTGAAGAAGCCGGGAGAAGAAAAGAAAGTTCATGCTTAAGTTAAGGGAGGCCTTCTGACGATATGCTAAACCAATTTTCACGTACGGAACTGGCCATAGGACCGGAAGGTCTGGAAGCGATGAAAAACAGCACCGTTGCCGTCCTCGGCATTGGCGGCGTGGGCTCCATTGCGGCGGAAGCCCTCGCCCGCACGGGCGTCGGCAAGCTGATCCTCATCGATAAGGATGTCGTGGACATTACCAACATCAACCGGCAAATCCATGCGCTCACGACGACCATCGGACAGAAAAAAACCGAACTGATGGTGGAGCGGATCAAGCAGATCAACCCCGAATGCGAAGCGATCGCGCTGAACATGTTTTATACCGAAGAAACGTACGAAGAGCTTTTTAAATACGACCTGGATTATGTGCTTGATGCCTCCGACACCGTATCGTACAAAATCCATTTGATCAAGGAATGTCTGAAACGCAAAATTCCGATCATCTCCAGCATGGGCGCGGCCAACAAAATGGACCCGAGCCGCTTTCAGGTGGCGGACATTTCCAAAACGACGGTCGACCCGATCGCGCGCGTCATCCGGACCAAACTCCGCAAGGAAGGCATCAAAAAAGGCGTGAAGGTCGTATTTTCGACCGAAGAGCCGATGAAGCCGCGGGTAGACGTGACGGAGAAGATCGTTCCCGAAAACGCGCCGGAAATCCGCAAAGCGAAGCAGCCGCCTGCCAGCAATGCGTTTGTTCCTCCGGTGGCGGGGCTGATCATGGTTAGCGTGGCCGTAAAGGATCTGCTCAAAAAAGCCGGGATCGAGGTTTAAAGAAAATCCCTCCCGCGAGGTAAAATGTGGTACAATCAAAAGGCGTGAAAAGTCGAGCAAAAACGACAATCACGCCTTTTTGTTTCAAACCTGGAACAGGATAAAGGAACTTGTTCGCGGGTTTTACCCTGGCACGGGGATCGCCGCCGGCGGCCCGATCGTGCTAAACATGACGGAGATGGATTTGTCGAAAACATAAGCGAAGCGTTCCCGGCCTTTCTGATCATGGTGATGATTCCTTTCACATACAGTATTGTGGATGGCATTCGGTTTTATCATCTATCCGACCGTTAAACCGCCAGGGGAAAAGCGAGGGACGTTTCTTTCGGTATAATATATGATCGCCGCTTAGTTGTCGTAAGCTTTGCGGTGCAAGTCCTGCCGAAGCCGGAAGCCATGGAACGCATAGGGCCGCTTGCTTCCGGCAGGCGGTTCCTTGCTTTCAAAAGCGTTGAACGAGATTTGGGGGAGGAGATGCCATATGACGCTTATACAATCATTTACAGAAGGACAGGAAGTTACGGGGTATTATCTATTGAAAACCGCGATGGTCAAGCAAACGAATTCCACGCCGCCCAAAGATTATTTGGATCTGATCCTTGCGGACGCCAGCGGAGAGATTTCCGCCAAATTTTGGGACGCCTCGGCGACGGACAAGGAAACCTTTTTTGCTCCCATGCTCGTCAAGGTGAGAGGGGTCGTTCAGCTGTATCGCGATCGGCTTCAATTCAAGGTAAACAAAATCCGGCCGGCAACCGATGAAGACGGCTACAACATTACCGATTTTGTAAGGTCGGCGCCGGTTCCGCCCAATGATCTCGTCTACACGATCAAAACCGCGGCGTATACGATCCAGGATACCGAGATTCAGATGATCATCGACCACTGCCTGAACAAAATCGGGGACAAACTGATGCATTATCCGGCCGCCAAAGGCATGCACCACGCGTTTTACGCCGGGTTGGCCTATCATATCGTGCGGATGTTGGAGCTAGCCGAGTTCATCTGCAGGCAGCGGCCTTTCCTTAACCGGGATTTGCTTGTAGCAGGGATCATCCTGCATGACATCGCCAAAACGGAAGAACTGACGGCGGAATTGGGCATCGTCAGCGAATACAGCTTCACCGGAAAGCTGCTCGGGCATATTCCGCTTGCCGCAAGCTGGGTGTCGGAGGCGGCGATTGCGATCGGCGTCGACGTCAGTTCGGAAAAAATCGTGCTGTTGCAGCATATGATTTTGTCGCACCACAATTTGCCGGAATGGGGCAGCACCGTGCAGCCGCAAATTCCCGAAGCGCTTGCGCTGCATCTGATCGACCAAATGGATGCCAAGCTGCAGGCGGCGGAGGACGCCATCGCGACGATGCCGGCGACGGAGGATTGGACCGCGCCGGTTCGGGCGCTGGAGAACAAATCGTTTTATCGGGCCAAAGGAAACTAAAAACGGAAGAGGGGAGCTTTCCGATGAAAGCAGCGGGCTTTTCGGACGGAACCGCCAAGGAGGTTTATACTGCGAAAGGGAACATAAAGCCGGTTCTGCGGGTATTGACTTACAACATTCATCATGGAGAAGGGATGGACGGCGTTCTGGATTTGGAACGGATTGCCGGCGTGATCCGAAGCGCCCGTCCCGATCTCGTAGCGCTGCAGGAGGTGGATCGGCATCTGTCCCGAAGCGGCGGCGCGGATCAGGCGGCGGAGCTGGGCAGGCTTACGGGCATGCATCACCGATTCGCGCAGGCGATTGCTTTTGACGGAGGCGAATACGGCATTGCGATTCTTTCCAAATTTCCGTTTGAATCGGTTCATGCGATGATGCTGCCAAACGAACCCGGCGGCGAACAGCGCGTCATGCTCGCAGCAAAGCTGGCATTAGGTCATGGGCTCCCGTCCGTCGTGTTTGCGGACACCCATCTGGAATGGCAGGAAGACGTTCAGCTGGCCGAACGAATCCGGTGGGCCCAGGCGGACCGTATCCGGGAATATCTTAAGGACAAAACGCCGTTCATTCTGGCGGGGGATATGAACGCGCTGCCGGATTCCGGGCCGATCCGGACGTGGACGGAAACGATGATGGACGACGCAACGGCTCACATCGGGCCGACCCATCCGGTGGATGGAAAAATCGACTATATCCTGTTTGATAAACAGAGCGGGTGGAGGCTGGCGACATCGGAGGCCATCCCGGAGAATACCGCCTCGGATCATGTTCCGGTTCTGGCTGTTTTGGAATGGGACCCTCAATCGGAGTAACAAGGCAGTAAAAAACCGAAACGGGCTCTTGCGGAAAAGAGCCCCGTTTCGGTTATATGAAAAAAAAGTATGTTGATTTGCGTTATTTTTTTGAAACATGTTGCATATGACAAGCGTATATGATACTATATAGTGTACCCTTAAATTGATATTATATAGTCATTCATATTTTAGCATATTTTATTGTGTTCGTCAATATTAATTTGAGGGCGGCAGCAATGAGGGATGCATGATGGTGTCGAAATGATCTTTGAAGGGGGAGGGCGTACGTATGGCAAACGAGGAACATGAATTAGAGACAAATCATGCCGATACGAACGATCAGGAGCACGCCGTCACTTTTGCTGATGCAGAGCTTCTGCCGACGGGAATGAAAAATGACGACTCGGTGCGCATGTATTTGAAGGGAATCGGCCGGGTCGGCTTGCTCAGTGCGGAGGATGAAGTGAATTTGGCGAAACGCGTCGCAGCCGGCGACGAAGAAGCCAAAAAAATGATGGTCGAGGCCAATCTCCGGCTTGTCGTCAGCATCGCAAGGAGATATGCGGGACGGGGAATGCAGCTGCTTGATTTGATCCAGGAAGGGAATATGGGACTCATCAAAGCGGTGGATAAGTTCGATTACACAAAAGGCTTCAAATTCAGCACCTATGCGACGTGGTGGATCCGGCAAGCGATTACGCGCGCCATTGCCGACCAAGGCAGAACGATCCGCATTCCGGTTCATATGATCGAAACGATCAATAAATTTACGCGCATTTCGAGACAGCTGGTTCAGGAATTGGGGCGCGAGCCCGAAGAGGAAGAAATCGCGCGCGCCATGGAACTGAGCGTGGAGAAGGTTCGGGAAATCATGAAAATCTCCCAGGAGCCGGTATCGCTCGAGACGCCGATCGGGGACGAAAACGATTCGAAGCTCGGCGATTTTATCGAAGATCATGACGCGTTGGCTCCCGTCGATTCCGCTGCGCATAAATTTTTGAAGGAGCAGCTCGGCGACGTGCTGGATACGCTCACGGAACGCGAGGAAAACGTGCTTCGCCTCAGATTCGGGCTGGAGGACGGACGGACGCGGACCCTGGAAGAGGTAGGCCAAGTCTTCGGCGTTACCCGCGAACGGATTCGCCAAATCGAAGCGAAGGCGCTGCGGAAGCTGAGACACCCCAGCCGAAGCAAGCGGTTAAAGGATTATATCGATTAAGCGGGAATTTCCGGGCCCGCCAAGGCTAACGCCCATCGGGGTTGACAACCGGAATGAAGCATCATTATAATCTTGAAATAGCGAAGGTTTTGCGCAGGTCAACTTTTTATCCCGCCCAAACCGCCGCAATGATTCCAAATTGACGATATGAGGTGGAAAGGTATGGAAAGATCAACTGTTCTTGTAAGAGATTTGGCTTAAGACGGGAGAAGTCTGCCCTTTTTTAACAAGCCATCTCGAGAACAGTTGATATGATCCGAATCCTTTCTTACTCTGATATAGAAATTACGGGTAAGGTGTATTCGCCTTACCCGTTTTTTTTCGCCAAAGTGAAGGGACGGACAGTTTTGACAATCAAAAACTTCCGTTAAGCGCGCAGGAGCGCCGCTTGCAAATTTCATACCGCTGTTTCTCCGGATGGCTTTCGCTTGAATCCAACGAAACCAAAAGGAGAGAAAAAACGATGAGTATATTAAATGTCGAAGGATTAACGCATATGTACGGCGATCAGACGACGTTCAGGGACGTCCATTTCCGCTTGCTTTCCGGGGAGCATGCCGGCTTGGTCGGTCCCAACGGCGCGGGCAAATCCACCTTGTTCCGTCTGCTTACCGGCAGCTTGCTGCCGGATGCGGGAACCATCGCATGGTCGCCGCAGGTGCGGGTCGGATTTTTGGAGCAGCATATCGAATTGCAGGCGGGGACGACGATACGCCAATATTTGGAGCGGGCGTTTTCGCGGCTGTTCGACATGGAAAAGGAAATGAACGCGATCGCCGAGCGTTTTGCGGATCCGGGCGAGGATCTGGACGCGCTGCTGCGGAAATACGGAGAACTTCAGGCGCTATTAGAGCATCACGATTTTTACCAGGTATCCTCGAAAATCGAAGACATCGCTGCGGGTCTCGGCATTACGGAGTTGGGGCTTGAAAGGGATGTCGGCACGCTCAGCGGCGGGCAGAAAACAAAACTGCTCCTGGCCAAGCTGCTGCTCGAAGAACCACAGGTGCTGCTGCTGGATGAGCCGACCAACTATTTGGATCAGGTTCATATCGAATGGCTGACAGCGTATCTGAAACGTTATCCGCATGCTTACATCGTGGTTTCCCATGATGAACATTTCCTGAATGAAATCACGACGGTCATTTTCCATCTGGCGCATCAAAATATAAAGCGTTACGCAGGCAACTACCGGCAGTTCCAAAAGGAGCTTGCGCTCGGGCAAGCGCAGCAGCAGATCGCTTACGAGAAACAGAGCAAAGAGATCGAAAGGCTGGAGGCTTTTATCGACAAAAACCGGATCCGCAAAGCGAAGCAGGCCAAAAGCCGTGAAAAAATGCTGGGCAGAATCGTCCGGGTCGAAAAGCCGGTGGAAGGGCCCGCGCCGCGTTTTGCGTTTTCCGTCCCGTCCGCGACGGCAGGTACCGACATCGTTGAAACAAGAGATTTGAAAGTAGGTTATGGCAGCCCTCTGTTCAAACCGGTTTCGCTGAAGGTCCGCAAAGGCGATAAAATCGCGATCGTCGGCGAAAACGGGGCGGGCAAATCCACGCTCGTCAATACGCTGCTCGGACAGCTCCGGCCGCTTGGCGGAGAATTGTTGGCATCCGAAAAGGTTAAAACGGCTTACTACCGGCAGGAGGATACAGCGCCGGAGGAAACGCCGATGGAAAAGGTGTGGGCGCTGCGGCCGGACTTGACGCAAAAGGAGATCCGCAAGGTGCTTGCGATGTCCGGCTTGACGGCGGAACATATCCGCAAGCCGATCCGCACGCTCAGCGGCGGCGAACAAGCCAAGGTACGGCTGGCCGAGCTGATGTTGTCGCCCAGCCACCTGCTTGTCCTGGATGAGCCGACGAACCATTTGGACGTCCGGGCGAAAGAGGCGCTAAAAAAAGGATTGATGGATTACGAAGGCACGGTTTTGCTCGTCTCCCACGAGCCGGCCTTTTATGCAGATTGGGTGACGGATGTGTGGAAGGTGGCGGAATGGAGATAAGCCTTTCCGGGCAGAGATGGAAGGCCGGCGTTCTCTGCGCCGGCTGCAATGCTTTAATAGAACGTTGGAATGGCAAAAGCTGTCCTTTTTGGGACAGCTTTTTTTCGGATGGACGGATAAAGGCAGCTTTTTGCTTTCTAGAACACGCGATTCCGATGACGGAAAAATCAAAGCTCGCCGTTATACCACCGCAGCGTCCCGAGAGCGTAAGAAAGCCCGTATCCGATTGCCACGATGGCAAGCATGAGCGCCATAAACACGCCGTCCTTCCAGGTAACCGGGACCCGGGTATAAAAATCGCGGCGGCCCGATCCGGTAAACCCTCTCGATATCATCGCCACCGCCGTCCTCTCCGATTTGCGGATCGCTCCCGCCAGCAGCGGAATGCCGTAACGCTTCAAAGCCTGCAGCAGCGAGCGGGGCGTCCGGCGGATCCGTCCGGCCCCCCTTACGCGGTGCGCTTTTTGCATAATAGACAATTCCTCGCGGAACAATGGCAAAAACCGAAAGCCGGCCAAAATGCCGTACGCCAGCTTGGGCGGCAGCTTGCATTGCTGCATCAGGCTGAGCATCAGCTTGACCGGGTCGGTCGTCAACATAAAAAGCAGCGACAGCGCAGAAAACAGCAGCGCCCGCAGGCTGAGCGAAAGCGCGATCCAGCATGCTTCCTGAGTCACCCGGACCGCTCCGACCGACCACAGCAGCTCGGAATCCGGACCTATAGGCTCGCGCGGAAACAAGGCTGCCGTCCAGAAGCAGCCGAACGCCAAAATGAGAAACGGGGAAAAAAGCAGCAGCCATCTTTTCCACGGGATGTTCCCGAACAGCCAGGTCACAAGCACCGTCAGCGCCAAAGCCGCGGCGACGGTTACCGGATCGAAGGCCAGCGACAGCGGCAGCACGCACAGGATGACGGTCAACCCTTTCATGGCCGGATTCAGATGCTCGAGTTGGAGGAACGAACGCTTGGGGGAGCCGATTTTGCCGCTTTGTACATTCAGCATGCCCGTTCCCCCTCCAGTGCCTGCAGCATTTGTGCGGCGATCGGCGGGATCAGGCCGCGTTCTTTCAGGAACTGCTCGGGGCTCGACCAGAGCGAACCCGGGGGCCCGTCGTAATCAACGGAACCGTTGTTGATGACGACGACGCGGTCGGCGTATTCCTGGACGAATTCCATGTCATGCGTGATGACGACGACGGCCAGCCCCATGTCGGCGCGGGCGCGCAAGCCGGACATCAGCTCTTTAGCCGCATAAGCGTCCTGACCGTAGGTCGGCTCGTCGCAAAGCAAAATTTGCCGCTCGTCGGACATCATGGCAGCCACGCTCAGGCGCCGCTTCTGGCCTTGGCTGAGCGAGAATGGGCTATACCTCTCCCGTCCCTCGAGGCGAAATTGCGCCAGAAGGCTGCGAACCCGGTTATCGACTTCCGTTTCGCTGAAGTGCTGCAAACGAAGGGAATATGCCAGCTCGTCATATACCGTGTCCGTCACGAATTGATGCTCGGGATGTTGGAAAATGCAGCCGATCTTTCGGCGAAGCTCCGCTTCCTTCCAGGCTGTCAGCGGTTTGCCGTGAAGCGAGACGCTGCCGGAGGAAGGCATCAGCAGTCCGGACAGCAAAGCCATCAGCGTCGATTTTCCGGCGCCGTTGCGGCCCGCCACCGCAAGCAGTTCCCCTGCGCGGACGGAAAAGGACGCCTCTTGAACGATCACGCGTCCGCCCCGGGAGAAGGACACTTTTTCCGCACGCAGCGGGACCGGATCGCCCAAACCGGCATTCACCGGGTTCGGTGGGGCTCCCGGAATGTCCTGTTCCGACGACCTGCGATCTTGGCGAAGCTTTTCTTTGAGCAGGCGGATCGCCGCGTTTTGGACGGGAGCCGGGTATCGGGTCTACCGCCGAATGAGATCGCGGATTGAAAGCGGCGGCGGGGCTGAACCAGCCTCCGGTGGATCGCCGCCTTCCGTCATGCCGGCAGAGCGGGAAAGCTCCCGGTGAAGCCCGACGGCCCGGGGCAGCCAAATGCCGGCGCTTTCGGCTTCGGCATCCCGGCTTTCAAAAAAATGCCCCGGATCCCCTTCATATTGAACGGTTCCTTGATGATCCATGACGACAAGCCGGTCGACATATTCCATCCACGGATCCAGATGATGTTCGATCAGCAGCGTCGTCACGGGCAGCAGCCGGCGGATGGCATGGATCCGCTCGGCAAGCTGCCGCGCCGAAGCCGGATCGAGATTGGAGGTGGGCTCATCCAGAAGGAGCACCTTCGGCCGCAGGGCAAGCGCCGCCGCGATGGCGACGCGCTGCTTTTGTCCGCCGGAAAGTTCATGGATCAGCCGATCCCTGCAATCGCTCAGCTGAACAAGCCTTAACGCGTCGTCGATCCGTTCGCCGATTTCCTCCCGGGGACAAGAGACGTTTTCGAGGCAAAATGCAAGCTCCTGCTCGACCGTCAGCATGCAAAATTGACTGTCCGGGTCTTGAAAGACGATGCCGACGATTTGCGCCGTTTCTCCGGGATGTTCCCCGTCCAGCGTTTTCCCGAAAATCTTTACGCAGCCGGTGACCTCGCTTTCCACGGCATGCGGGTAAATCCCGTTAAGGCAGAGGGTAAGCGAGCTTTTTCCGCAGCCGCCCGGACCGAGAAGAAGCGTCAGTTCCCGTTCGTGCAGCGTCAGCGATACCGAGGACAGGACCGGTTCCGTTTGATCTTCGTCCAGTCTCAGGGATATGCGGTCGGCGACAAGCACCGGGCTGCGGTCCGGCTGCCGTTCCCCGGCGGCCATCACGAAACCTCCGCTTTGGATCCCAGCCGTCCCCGCGAGGTTTTGGCGATCGGAAAGCTGCGGAGCGCGCCCGTTTTTGCAAGGGCGTCCGCGATCCATTTGCCGAGAAGGCCTGCCAGCAGCGCGGCGCTGATGACGCGGGTGACGAACATGGCGAGCAGCAATCCCGGCGACAGCGCGGCAAACCCGGAATGAATGAATCCCCAGGCAAAGCTGAAGACGGCGGCGCCGGCACCCGCAGCCATCAGGGCCGGAGCGGAATAGCTGCGGTAACGAAGCGCCGCAAACACCGCTTCAGCGCCAAGCCCTTGAATGAATGCCGACAAAATCAGAACCGGGCCGGCGGTGTTGCCGATCAGGAGCTCAACGCATCCGGCTTCCGTTTCCGACAGAAGCGCGGCTCCCGGCCGCTGCAGTATGTAAGCCGAGATGACCGATACGATAAACCAGATCCCAAAAATGACTTCGTAACCCATCGGCCCCATAAAGCCGACCAGCACGTTGCCGACCTGCAGGAAAAGTACGTACACGACGGCAAAAACGACGGACAGCGAACTCAGCACGATGATGTCGCGCAGCTTCCAGTTTTTCATCGGGCCATCGCCTCCCCGGCCGATTTCCGCACGGGTTTCGGCGAAGGGCTGTTGCACGACAAGGTTGCGGTCATCACCAGATGGGACACTTCGTCCGCAGCCTTGGCGAAGACCTGCTCCAATGTGCGGAAGACGTCGTTTGCGCTTCCGTCCAGACGGCTTGCGTAATGAACGCTGCCGGAGAAGGTGCCGAGACTTTTGGCGGCCTCGACCGCATCCGCAATCATGCCCATGTATCCCGGGGCGTTCAGCGGGTAAAGGGCAAACTGTGCCGCGGTGTCGACGCCAGGCGGCGGTTCGTTCAACCGGACGTCATCCTCGGACATGTAAACGTCCCCGCTGGAATCCCCGGGGCAGCCGATCGAAAACGTGCCGCTGAACACGACGTGCTCGCCGCTTGCCGCCGCATGGGCGAAGATCGCATGCACAACGTCGAAGACCTGGGACATCCGTCCGCGGACGCAGGTGCTGACATCATCCGTCAGCATCCAAACTTTGGACGTATTCGTTTTTTTCAAGGCGTCTTCAATGATCGATACAAAATCGCCGCTCAGCGGGTAGATCGAAAAGCGGCAGCCCGCGATGCGGCTCGTTCCGCAAACCCATTTTTCACTCACCATTTTCGTTTCCTCCTTGTACGAACGCTGATACATATTCGAACTTTCTGCCGGCCGGCGCACAAAAAAACCGCACCCGAAAGAGTGCAGCTCACCGGACGGCTTGAAGGCCCGCTTCAGACGTTGCGAAAGAAGGGCTTCATGGCTGTCGTTTCACCGCACTTCCCCACGCTAGTATGACCTAGATCGGGTGTGAAGGGTTAACGTTCGAGCATGCATTCGCTACTTGTCTCTCAGCCAAAAAGGCACCCCTAGTGCTATCTTTCCGTATGCAGTTTTTTGCTGGTTCCCATTATACCGCTTCGAACAAGATTGTAAAGACCCGAATGTTTTTTCTGATGCAGCCGTTTTCAATCGCGGCTATGGAGAATGCGCCTTCATTGTGATATACTGAAAATCCTTTCTAAGCGGGCTTATGGCTCACGACTAAGCATCGGCTTACCAGGGCAGGGTAGTTCTGCAGCGCTCGGCCGCATCGGGCACGAGTTGCATGCGAATGCTGCAGGAACGGCTCCCGTACGGCTTTTTGGCTGACGGAAGAACTTTTAGGAGGTAACTGAAATTGGAGCAAACTTTTCAAAGTGCCTATCAAGAGGAAGAGCGAAGGCTGAATGCAACGATAGCGGAAATTGACAGGCAGCTGAAACGGCTGCGGGCGATCCCGGTGTATACCGGACATGATTTCACTGAACAGGTGCTCGAGGCCGGACGCGAGGAAAAAAGGCAATCTTTGGCCAAAAGCCTGGCTGCCCCTTATTTCGGCCGGCTTGACTTTCAGGAAACAAACGATGCGGAGCCTAAGCCGCTGTATATCGGCAAAATCGGCGTCGACCACGCGGAGGTCGGGGATCAGCCGATGGTGATCGATTGGCGGGCGCCGATTGCCAGCGTGTTTTATTCCTTCACGGGCGGCGACGAACCGGCTGCGTACGAAGCCCCCGAAGGAACGATCGAAGGGCTGGTGTATTTGAAGCGCAACCTCGTCATCCGGAAGCAGATTTTGGAACGGGTATCCGATACCTATGACCGGAACAGCGACCAGCCGGCGGTGTCGGACGAATTTCTGGTTTACCGGCTCGGCGAAAACAAGGACAACAAGCTGCGCGACATCGTCTCGACCATCCAGGCGGAACAGGACAAAATCATCCGCGCGGCCCGAAATACGGCGCTGATCATCCAAGGGGTCGCGGGAAGCGGAAAAACGACCGTGGCGCTGCACCGTCTCGCGTATTTGCTGTACCAGTACAAAGAGCAGGTCGCGGCTGAAAAAATGATCATTTTTGCGCCGAACCTTATGTTTCTCGATTACATATCCGACGTGCTGCCCGAGCTTGGGGTCGGCGACATCCAGCAGAGCACGTTTGCGGATTGGGCCATGCGGCTGCTCGGCATTGATTTGCCGCTTGCCGATCCTTCCGAGACGTTGTCCTACTGGTTCGAGTCTGCCGACGGGATGCCGGAAGTGACGGACGAAGTTCCCGGGCGGTTCAAAGGTTCGATCCGGTTCATGGAGATGATCCGCGCCTGCATCGAGGTTATGGAGGATGCGTCGGTGCCCGAAGCGGATTTTATGCCATGGGAAGGCGCCGTGCTTTCGCGCGCCACCATTCTCCATTGGTTCAACGATGAATACAAGCCGTATCCTTTGGCGAAGCGGAAAGAGCGGGTGATGGCAAGAATCCACCGCTGGGTCGAGATGGAGCTGAAAAAATCGCCATCCGCCGCCGCGCTGAAAGAACGGAAGAAAAAAGCATCCCAACGCGAAAAATCCTATGCTTCCAAATGGCCGAAATACGAGCCGGTCGTGTTGTACAAGCAAATGTTCAAGGCGCTGAAGCTGCAGGCCGGCTGGCCCGAAGAGCTGCTGGCCGGGATTCCGGACGGCGTCATGAAATCGACGCAAAAGGATTTGAAAAAGGACGTTCTTCGCGAAGAAGATCTGCCCGCCCTTCTGTACATTCATTATCTGCTTAACGACATTACGGGGGAGCAGCGGTTCGATCACATCGTCATCGACGAAGCGCAGGATTTTTCGCCTTTCCAGGTCGCGGTTCTCGATCTGTTCGTCAAGGGGCATTCCTTTACGATTCTCGGTGACTTGTCCCAAGGTATCCATGCGTATCGCGGCGTTCACGGCTGGGACGAAATGAGGTCATGGTTCAAGCCGGAGGACACGGCGTATTTCGCTTTGACGCGCAGCTACCGGTCGACGATGGAAATCATCGAATTCGCCAACCGCATCCTCGAGCAAGGCGTAAACAGCGAGCTGCTGGCGGTGCCGGTGTTCCGCAGCGGGAACCCGGTGCGTTTGATTGCTTACGGAAGCGGCGGCGGCGGGCGTCTGAATGATTTGCGCGCAGGGCTGCAAAAGCTTTCTTCAGGCGAATACCGCACGGTGGCCGTATTGACCCGAACGCTGAAGGACGCGAAGGAGCTGTACGAACGGCTGAAGCCGGATCTGCCCGAGCTTCATTTGATCGACGGCGGTGATCAGGCATACGAGGGGGGACTTTCCGTCCTGCCCGTCTACCTCTCGAAAGGGCTTGAGTTCGATGCGGTCATCTTGGCGGATGCAGACAGCGAGCGCTACGGCGCTTCGTCATGGGACGCCAAGCTGCTGTACGTGGGCTGTACCCGCGCGCTGCATGAACTGTGGCTGATGC
Organism: Paenibacillus sp. USDA918EY; assembly: GCF_009870825.1. Lineage (GTDB taxonomy): Bacteria > Bacillota > Bacilli > Paenibacillales > Paenibacillaceae > Paenibacillus_AQ > Paenibacillus_AQ albilobatus. The sequence goes on from NZ_WTWY01000023.1 coordinate 50,708, forward strand.
ACGGAGGACCGCTGCCGGATTATTTGCAAAACATGCATGAAGACATTGCCGTTACAGGCTGGTAATCCTACGTTTTCGTAAGCGGAAACCGTCTCTTTTAAAAAGAGGCGGTTCTTTTTTTGAAAAGAATTGACAACAGGGAAAAAACGGAATATATTGATTTTAAAAATGAATGAACTATTCATTCATAAAAAACGGAGGGATTTGAACATGTTGAATATGCAAAAGGAAGCCGCTGCTTTGCCTTGGACGATTCGGGATAAATACGTGCTTATTACAGGCGCTACGAGCGGAATCGGATTGGCCGCAGCACGTGCGCTGGCACAGGACGGAGCAAAAATCGGAATCATAGCCAGGAACCGGAAAAAAGCTATCGAATGCGCCGAGCGGATTCGGCTGGAAAGCGGCGCAAGCCATGCTCAGATCGACATTTTTACCGCGGATATGGGATCGCTTCATTCCGTGCGGAAGGTTGCGAAAGATATACTTGAAAAATGCCCGCGCATCGATGTGCTCATCAATAACGCCGGCGCCTTTTACGACCGGAGATACTGGAGCGAAGACCATTTTGAAATGACATGGGCCGTCAATCATTTGGGGCCGTTTCTACTCACGACGCTTCTGCTGGATCGAATAAAGGAAAACGCGGAGGCACGGATTATTTTCACCTCTTCCCACGGTCATAAAATGGTCAAGGGAGGAATCGATTTTGAGGATTTGGATGGCAAACGGTTATATCACCCGTTCAGAAAATTTCTGGGAGGCGCCAATCTCCGCTACGGCGAAACCAAACTGGCGAATATCTTGGTTACGGTGGAGCTTGCGGATAAATTGAAGGGCACCGGTGTTAGTGTCAATTGCTTTGATCCGGGCCTTGTATCAACAAATTTCAACATGAATAACGGCAAACTCGCCAGAATGACGATGGCTTGCATGAAACCTTTCTCCCGAACGCCGGAAAAAGGGGCCGAAACGCTCGTATGGCTGGCGGAATCCGCCGAACTGGCCGGTCAAAGCGGCAACTATTATAAGGATTTAAAAGCAGGGTTTCCGTCCAAATCCGCCGTCGACCCGAAAAGCGCGGCCCGTCTGTGGGAAATCAGCGAGCGGCAGATTCGCAGCGTTTTGTCTTGAAGCCTGGTTCAAGCCGCCCTACAATAGAATTAACATGGATTAACATGAATGGAGTTGAAAACAGACGTGTCGCCATTAACCGATCAGCAGCTTGAGCGGATTCACGAGGAACGCAAATCGCAAATCAAACAAGCGGCGCTCAAGGTGTTTGCCCAGCACGGGATCGCCGGAACGAAAATAAGCTCCATCGCTGCCGCGGCAGGCATCAGCCAGGGACTCTCCTACAGGTATTTTAATTCGAAGGAAGAACTGTACACGGAGTTGGTGCGTGAAGCGCTGTATGAAGCCGATTCCGCGCTTGGACGGCTGCATGAATTTCCGGGCTCGCCCGCGGAACAAATCAGGGAATTGACGCGGATCATGCTTGATCCGGAGCATCGTTTGTATTTTCTGCTGATCCGGCAGGTGCAAATATCCGAAGATGCGCCTGATGCGGCGAAGATGCTTCTTGCGGAGCATCCCCCGGAAAAGACGATCGAAAATATCATCCCGATTTTTATCAAAGGGCAGCAGGAAGGAGAGTTTTACGAAGGGGATCCGGTAGAGCTTTTGCTCTGTTATTTTTCCGTCATTACAGGTTTGATGCTGCAGGAAAGCCCGGCCGATGAGGACTTTTGGAGCCGTCAGATCGACGTTCTGATGAGAATGGTAAAAAAATCCGGGTAAAAAACGTATATACTCATTTTTTCGCTTGAAGCGGAGCTCCAATTATGAGTTAATAAAGATGTCGGACGGCCGACAACTTCCTAAAGAAAGGAGCTGATGCAATTTTGATCACAAATAACGAGGTGGTTTCCGCCTAAAGCGGAAATCGCAAAGTTCAGGGGGGCCGGAACTGGCCTCCCTAATTACCTTTTTCATATATCCTACATAACAGAAAGGAGGGAACGATAAAATGTTCAACGCAAAAATCGCAAATCGGAGCCAACATCTGATGAAGGAGGACGTTTATCGTGAATTACCGAAACGGGAGGGATGTGCTTCCCCCTAGTTTGCTCAAAGAGCTTCAGAAGCACATTGAGGGTGAGCTGATCTACATTCCAAAAAGAAGCAGCGAGCGTGTCGGCTGGGGAGTCAACAGTGGCACCCGGCAGATGATCGAGCGCAGAAACGAGGAGATCTACAATCTCCACTGCAGCGGTCATTCGCTCGAATCTTTGACGAAAACCTTCCACTTGTCCGTGGAAAGCATCCGGAAGGTCATCTTTAAAAAACGCGCGGAGCATGGCGCGGAAAAAGTGCAGGTACGCCGTTGATCTCCGCTGGATCGATAGATAACCGCATATGGAACGAGGATTGGCGAAGTCCTTGTTTGCGAAAGGGTGTCCCCGATGGTTTTTTAGGAAACGGAGGGACTCCTTTTTTTTCATTTGCCGGACAGGATCCGAAAAAAATCGGACTTCCCGAATTGCCGCCGCGTGATTGCCTTCTTCTGGATATCGGCGGCGCTTCATGGCGGGAGAATCGCAAGGTGCGGTACAATGGAATGGCAAGGCCCAATCACACGGTCATGAGAGCTGCAGCAAGCCGCGAATACTTGATAACCGTGAACCGTGAGAGGTGAGATTTATGAATTTGAGAGGCTTGACCGTAAGGGAAATGCTCAATCTGCCTGTCATGAAAAACGCAAAGCTGATCAGCGGGGAGCAGGGGCTGGACCGGATCGTGCAGTACATCGATATTTGGGAGGTTCCCGATATCGGGAGCTGGCTGCGGGAAGGCGAAATGGTGCTTACGGCCGGTTATCCCGCACGGGATAATCCGTCCTTGCTCACCGAAATGATCGAACAGCTGGCCAATGTGAACGGAGCGGGGATTGCCATCAAACCCGAACGGTTTATTCCCCAAATTCCGCAGGAAATGATCGAGAAAAGCAATTTGTATCACATTCCGGTCATCCAACTGCCGCTGTCAGCGGCTTACATCGACATTACCTATAACGTCATGGAGCAAATTTTGAACAGGCAGGCTGTATTGCTGAAACGTTCCGAGGAGGTCAACAAAGCGCTGACCGGCCTCGTGTTGAACAACAAAGGCATTCAGGTGGTCGCGGACAGCGTTTCGAAGCTGATCGATTCGCCGATTTGGATCGTCGACAAAGGCGGCGCCGTACTCGCCTCGTCTCCGGAAGGCAATCCTTACGTCCCGTCGGGCAATCACCGTCAATGGGAAGTGAACGTCGACAATAAAATGCTCGGCAAATTCGTGGTGGAAAAGCGGGGGTTGGACGAGCTGGACCTGATGCTGATCGAGCAGGCGCGGCTCGTGTTTTCGCTGGAGCTGATGAGGGAAAAAATCGCCTTCGACACCGAAAGCAGGCTGCGGGGGACGTTTTTTGAAGAGCTGATTTTGAACCCGCCGGCGGACGAAAGGATCACCGCTTCAAAAGGACTGCAGCTCGGGCTTTCCCCGGATTGGCTATGGGAGGTTGCCGTTATTGAAGCGGACGAGCCGTTTTATAACGAGGATGCTCCCATCGCGGAAGCCATTCAATCCTATTTGTCGGAGGAATCCGCCGCCCGGAAGGTTCGCCCCCAGCTGCAAATCCATGGCGGGAAAATCGTGCTGTTTTTGCCTTCCGTACCGACTGCGGACACGGAAAAGCGGCCGGATAACAAAAGGAGACCGCTTCCCTGGAGCGAAGAGCTGCAGCGATGGCTGAAGCCGTGGGATACGGTGCGGGTCGGCATGGGCCGCCAGGCGCCGCTTTTTGAAGCGAATCGAAGCTACAACGAAGCAAGGACGGCCGTGTCGATCGGCTTCCGGCTGAATCAGAGGCGGCAGCTGTTTACGTACGCGGAGGTCGAAATGCTGCAAATGCTGCTGTATTCGTCCGATTCGGCTTGGCTGGGCAGGTTCGTCGACGAAAGGATCGGCAAGCTGGCCGAACACGACCAGGCAAACGGCACCAACTACGTCAGCACGCTTTACCACTATTTGGCGACGGGCGGCAGCCTGAACGAAACGTCGAACCGGATGTTTATCCATCGGAATTCGGTCAATTACCGCATCGACCGGATCAAATCGATGACGGGGCTCGACCTGAACAGCGCGCAAAGCCGATTTGAACTGTATTTGTGCTCGGCATATCAGTTATTGAAACGAGCCTAAACTTTTCGCCGGATGTAAGCTATCAAATAGTTCCTGTACTGCCAGTGCTTGACTGTTGCGAATCCGGACATCATTCTACGATCAAATATATCTGTTTATTCTTGGATAAAAAAACGCCTTCTTTGTGCTCCGGGCACAAGGAGGCGTTTTTAGTTTTGTTGGCCGGGTACATTGTTGCTTGGCGGGTAAAACAATTAAAATCTTACTTAATAAAAATTTTTGGGGATGGTAAATATCCTGACATCAACCTGAAGAGGGGCGAAAGGGTGATCGGCTTTGATAGGATTAATTCGCGTATTTACCGCAAATGATAATGAAGTGCTTCAATCGCATGGAAAAATTATCGAGGAGCAGCATGGTATTCCCATATTAAGCAAAAGCATCCCCGATCAGCCGCTAGGGATCTATGACGACGAATCGGAACGGATTGCCGTACCGAAAATCGTAGACCTCGGCGTTCAGATGGAACGCGAAGGATGCCGGGCGATCATTATTAGCTGCGCCGCAGATCCGGCCATCCGCGAGCTTCGAAGCCGCGTTTCGATTCCGGTCATCGGCGGGGGAAGCTCGGCAGCGCATGTGGCGCGCGCCCTGGGACTGCCTGTCGGCGTTATGGGCATCACCGAAGGCGTTCCGCCTGTGATGCGCGATATTTTAGGGGATCTGATCTCGGGTTACCTCCGTCCGGAAGGCGTCACAAACACGACGGACCTGCTGACGGAAGAAGGCCGCGGCAAAGCGCTGGAAGCGGCGAAAACGCTCATCGGGCAAGGGGCAAAAGCGATTGTATTCGCTTGCACGGGCTTGTCGACCATCGGGTTTGCCGAAACGCTCCGGAAGGAACTGAAAGTTCCGGTCATCGATACGGTAGAATCGGAAGGTTTCATGGCCGCGAACTATTATAAACAAGCCGGCGCGATTTGAAAAGGGCTTAACCCTACCTTGCAAACGTTACAAATTACCGTTCGGCCTTCGATTTGAATGTCGGCAGCATTTATTCTTCCTTTTTTTTCGGAAGAGAGCGCTCGTTAGATCCGTTTGAAAACGACTTACCCTCGACTTGAAAGCGGTCTGCAGAGTCGGGGGGCATGACGCGACGCAAGCCCTGCGGATTTCTAGCAAACGAGTGATTAATCTAACAAATTGGAGGCATACGGATGAGCGAAATCAAACATGAAACCGGACAGGCGGACAAAAAAGAGAAACATCCCAGCATATTCGAACCGTTTGGCCTGATCCTCAACATCGTTACCGGCGTTCTGGGCGCGATCGTCGGCATACAGATCGTTACGACGCTTGGCGTGACGCCAAACACGGCGATCATCGGCGCGCTTGTTGCGATGCTGATTGCAAGAATTCCGCTAGCGATATTTAAAAAGTATAAATCGATCCACCGTCAAAACATGGTCCAAACCTCCATCTCCTCGGCGACGTTTGGCGCGGCCAACAGTTTGTTCATCCCGATCGGGATCCCGTTCGTGATGGGAGAGACGAAGCTGATCATCCCGATGTTGATCGGCGCGGCGCTTGCGATGTTCGTGGACGCGGCGCTGCTCTATAAGCTGTTTGACTCGAAGCTGTTCCCCGCATCCGGAACGTGGGCTCCGGGCGTGGCGACCGCCGAATCGATCATTGCCGGGGATAAAGGCGGCAAACGCGCCGGACTGCTCGGCGTCGGGACGGTGATCGGCCTGATCGGGTCTTATTTCCATATTTCCATGTCCGCGTTCGGCGTGGCGTTTATCGGCAACATTTGGGCGCTTGGCATGTTCGGGATCGGACTTTTGATCCGCCAATATTCGAACCCGCTGTTCAGCATCGACGTCGACAAGCTTTATATTGCGCACGGCGTCATGATCGGCGCCGGGATCGTTGCCTTGGTGCAGGCGGCCATTCTTATTTTGAAACGTCCGAAAAAGGAAGATAGAGCAGCGGACGCGGAAAAATACACCCGCTCGGAAGGCGAAGCGAGACGCGCCCTCGGGCTTGGTTTTGTCGCTTACCTCGTCATCGCGCTGATCATCGCCCTCATTGGCGGCCTCATTACGAAAATGTCGATCGGCATGCTGATCGGATTCCTTGTCTTTGCTGCCTTTGCCGCGTTCGTGCACGAAATTATCGTCGGCATCGCGGCGATGCATTCCGGCTGGTTCCCGGCCTTTGCCGTAGCGTTTATTACGCTGCTGTTCGGCATGTTGATCGGATTCCCGACTGTTGCGCTGGCGCTGCTAGCCGGATTTAGCGCCGCTACGGGCCCGGCGTTCGCCGACATGGGTTACGACCTGAAGACGGGTTACATCCTTCGCGGCAACGGCGAAGACAAAGAGTTTGAGCTGCGCGGCAGAAAGCAGCAGTACATGACGGGCATGATCGCTTTCGGCGTGGCGGTGATCGTCGTTGCCCTGACGTACCATTCCTATTTCGGCCAAAATCTCGTTCCGCCGATCGATACGGTATACGTGTCGACCATCCAAGCGGGGACTTCCCCGGACGTTGCGATGAAGCTGCTGCTTTGGGCCATCCCGGGCGCCATTTTGCAATGGCTTGGCGGCGCGAAACGCCAGATCGGCGTCATGTTCGCGACCGGCTTGCTTATTGCGACGCCTAATGCATGTTGGGCGGTGCTGGCAGGTCTTTTGATCCGGATCGTCGTGCTGAAAGTGAAGGGCAAGGAAGCCGAGACGCCGATGAGCATTTTGGCGGCAGGGTTCATCGCGGGCGACGCGATTTACAGCTTCTTTAACTCCATGTTCAAAATGAGAAAGTAGGTGCATTCCATGGCTAGAATCAAACTGGACGAAAACATGATGGAAAGCGCCGTGTTCGGCGGCGCCGTCTTAGGCGGCGGCGGGGGCGGCTGGATCGAAGAGGGTTTGCAGATCGGCCGCCTGGCCCTGGAGCTCGGCGAGCCGGAGCTGCGCACGATCGACGAATTCGCCGAAGACGACACGTTCGTGACGGTATCGCTTGTCGGCGCTCCCGGAGCAAAGGATAAATTTTTGAAACCGATCCATTACGCAAGATCGCTCGAGATGCTCGCGCGCGGGCTCGGCAAACCGATTTCGGCGATCCATACGAACGAAAACGGCGCCGGAACGACGGTAAACGGCTGGCTGCAATCGGTCATGACCGGCATCCCGCTCGTCGACTTTGCCTGCAACGGCCGGGCGCATCCTACCGGCACGATGGGCGCGCTGAATTTGACGGAGGTCGAAGACTACGTGTCGCATCAAACGGCCATCGGCGGCAAAGGCGACAACTACCTGGAGTTTGCCGTTTCCGGGTCGCTCGGCAAAGCCGCTTCGCTGGTGCGCAAAGCTTCGGTCGAAGCGGGCGGGCTCGTGGCTGTAGCCAGAAATCCGGTGACGGCCGCATACGCAAAACAAAACGGCGCTCCGGGCGCGATCACGCAGGCGATCGGCGTCGGCGAGGCGCTGCTCGGCGCCAAAGGCGAAGCCGCCATTGCCGCCGTCGTGGACAAGCTTGGAGGGAAGGTCGTCGCGGCAGGCGAGGTGACCGAATTCGAAATGGAAACGACGGGCGGGTTCGACGTCGGCAACGTGCTGATCGACGGATTTGAAATGACGTTCTGGAACGAATACATGACGCTGGAAAAAGGCGGGGAGCGTTATGCGACGTTCCCGGACCTGATCATGACGCTGGATGCGAAGACGGCGAGACCGGTCGTCACGGCCGCATTGCAAAAAGGCCAACAGCTTGCGGTCATCGCCGTGCCGCGGGAAAAGCTGCTGCTAAGCAGCACGATGAGCAACAAAGCTTTAATGCAGCCTGTCGAGGACATCATCAAAAAGCCGATTTTGGATTACTTGTTCTGATTCACCCCTATAAGCCGCAAACACTACAGACAGAAAATGGAGGTCGGATTCGATGACATTAAAACAAACGATGATCGCGCTGGAAGCGATGGACGACGCTTACGTAACCGGGGAGAAGGTAAAGGAGCTGTTCGCCGGCTACGCTGAAGTTTCGATCGAGGTGCAAAAAGTAACGGGGGAAAAGGGCAGCACGGACTTCATCAAAATCGTCATTCCCGGCACCGAAGGCAAATCGAAAGGCGGCAGCGCCCCGACGTTCGGCATCGTCGGCCGTTTGGGCGGCATCGGTGCCCGTCCAAGCCGGATCGGGCTCGTGTCCGATGCCGACGGCGCGGTTGCGGCCGTTGCTTCGGCGCTTAAGCTGGCGGACATGCAGGTGAAAGGCGACCGTTTGAAGGGCGATATTATCGTGACGACCCACATTTGCCCGGATGCGCCAACCCGTCCGCACGAGCCGGTCGATTTCATGGACTCTCCGGTGGATATCGGCGCGATGAACGCGCATGAAGTGCTGCCGGAAATGGAGGCGGTGCTTTCGATCGATACGACCAAAGGCAACCGTGTGATCAATCATAAAGGTTTTGCCATTTCGCCGACCGTCAAAGAGGGCTACATTTTGCGGGTGAGCGAAGACCTGCTGCGCATCATGGAAATGACGACCGGGCTTCTGCCGGTGACGTTCCCGATCACGATGCAGGACATTACGCCTTACGGCAACGACTTGTACCACATCAACTCGATTTTGCAGCCGGCCGTCGCCACGGACGCTCCGGTCGTCGGCGTTGCGGTCACGGCGCAAAGCGTCGTTCCGGGCTGCGGCACGGGCGCCAGCCACGAAGTCGACATCGCCGCCGCAACGCGTTTTGCGGTCGAGGTCGCCAAAGAATTCACGAACGGAACCTGCGCGTTTTACGACGCGGAGGAATACGGCCGGATCGTGAAGCTTTACGGCTCGATGAAGGTGCTGCAAACGGCGGGAGACGCCGAAGGAAAATAATACGGGAGGGAAGGGGATAAGAGGTTCCCTTCCCTTTTTTCGCAGGATCCGCGGCTTGCCGGGAAAGGCAAGCGGCGCGGATGCGCTTTTTTTGTGAATATGGGAGGAGGAAGAAATATGACGAAACTTGGGGTCATCACGATCGGGCAGGCGCCGCGCAAGGACGTCGCCCCGATTTTAAGAGAACATCTGCCCGCGCGGGTGGACATGATTCAAGCAGGCGTTTTGGACGGTTTGTCGAAAGAGTATATTGCCGGGCATTTGCAGCCGGGAGAACATGACTACGTCCTCACTTCCCGGCTGGCGACTGGCGAGTCCGTCGTTATGGGCCGCAGCAAAATCCAGCCCATCCTGCAGCAAAAGATCGACGAGATGGAAAACCGGGGAGTCGCGAACATTTTGCTGCTTTGCACGGGCGTATTTCCGGGGTTGGCCGCCCGCTCTTCCTATTTGATCGAACCCGACCATATCATTCCTCCGGCCGTCAAAGCGATGGTCGGCAACCGCAGGCTGGGCGTCATCGTTCCCCTGGAGGAGCAGAAGGAAACCATGAACTCGAAATACGAGCCGCATGGCCTTCATCCGGTTTACGGCGTGGCCTCGCCATACGTATTCGACCGGGGCAATTTCCAAGCCGCCGCGGCCGGGCTGAAGGGAAAAGCGGACATTTTGCTGCTGGACTGCATGGGGTACACGGAGGAAGCGCGCAAACTGATGGCCGAGGCCTCCGGCCTGCCGGTAATTCTGTCCAATGCGATCATGGCGAAAATCGTGTCGGAAATGATCTGATCGGCCTGGATTCGGATGAACGACGAGCTCGATCCGGGGCGCAAATACATGGTTGAAAGGAAGTTAACGAACATGCAGGAAAAAATCGTTGAAACGAGCATCAATATGCTGAAGGACTGCCTTGGGCTGAAAGCGGGGGAAACGTTCCTCATCGTCTCCGACGATTCGAGAAAGGAACTGGCGGAATCGCTTTACGAGGCGGGAAAACGGATCGGCGCGGAAAGCATGCTGACCGTGATCAAGGAGCGCGGCAAATCCGGCGAGGAACCGCCGGCGCCGATCGCGGCTGCGATGGCGGCGGCTCAGGTCGTCGTCTGCATCACGAAGCATTCGCTGACGCATACGCAAGCCCGGAAGCAGGCCGCCGCCGCGGGCGCCCGCCTTGCGACGATGCCGGGAATCACCGCGGACATGTTCCTGGAGGGCGCGATCGCGGCCGACTATACCGAGGTCAAGGCGCTGACGGAGAAGGTGACGGATATGCTGTCCAACAGCCGCAAAGTGCGCATCGAAAAAGACGGCCATACGCTTGAATTTTCGATCGACGGCCGCGACGGGGTTCCGAGCACGGGCATGTATTTGGAGCCGGGACAATCGGGGAATTTGCCGTCCGGGGAAGCGTATATCGCACCGGTGGAAGGCAGCGCCGAAGGGACCATCGTCGTCGACGGCTCGATCGCCGGGGTCGGAAAGGTTGAAGGCCCCGTCGTTTTAACCGTCGAGAAGGGGCGCTTGGTGGCGGCCGAAGGAGGCGCTGAAGGCGGAAAGCTGCTGCAGATGCTCGGCGAGGGCGACGGAAGGCTGCTCGGGGAATTCGGCATCGGCACGAACGAAAAAGCGAGAATTACGGGCGTCGTGCTGGAGGATGAAAAAGTGTACGGCACGATCCATGTCGCCTTCGGCAGCAACAACACGTTTGGCGGCGTCGTGGCGGCCGGCGTCCATATCGATTGCGTCGTCGGCAAGCCGGACGTATATCTCGACGGCCGGCTGATCATGAAAAACGGCGAGCTGCTTGACAAATAATCCTCCCTCCGATGCCGCCATTCCAAGCCGATCCATCGGACAGCTTGCGAAGGCGGCGTCAAAAACGAAAACCATATTTTTGCGAAAGCGATCCGCAGGAGGCGGCCGGTTGCGTCGGCCGTTTTTCTGCGGTTTTTTATAGGCCCCGCTGGATTGGTTCCGGCGGGGATTTTGCTGCCGCGGCGGCAGAAAAAAAGTTGGCCCGAAGAAAAAATGCCGCTCCCGACCCTCCTGGTGTACCGGCGTTGTTCCCTAGTTCGCGGTGTGCCGAAAAAACATGTTTATTGAACGCTCGCCGATACCGTCAAATCGAACCTGGCGCAATTCGTGACGGGCAACAAGGACATCGACAAGGATTGGGACAGCTACATCGCCGGATTCAAGGGTCGGATTCAAGAGGCTTCAGCTGGATCAGTATTTGAACATTTACCAAAAAGCGCTGCAAAAATAATGACGTCATGATATCTGCGGCTATCGGCAGGTATCCTGTTTTTTGAGGAGAATGTTATTTAGGATGGGTTTTGCACGGACAAATTTCGGCAAAATTCCGCAAAAAGAGTTGGAGGGTTAGCGATGACGTTAAAAGATAAGATTCGATACGCTGCGGAAGTGGCGCCGACGGAAAGGCAGCTGTCCGTTCAGGAAATGGAATTTTATGCTTTTGTTCATTTTTCGGTGAATGCGTTTACCGACCAGGAATGGGGAAGCGGAAAAGAAGACCCGTCGGTTTTTAATCCGGCCGAGCTGGATGCGGACCAGTGGGTGGAAGCGTGTAAAGCGGCGGGGATGAAGGGTTTGATTTTGACTTGCAAGCACCATGACGGTTTTTGTCTGTGGCCGAGCCGATATACGGAGCATTCCGTCAAAAACAGCCCGTGGAAAAACGGAAGCGGGGACGTCGTCAGAGAAGTGGCGGACGCCTGCCGCAGAGGCGGACTCCGCTTCGGGATCTATCTGTCCCCTTGGGACCGCCATGAGCAGACTTACGGCGACTCGCCCGCATATAACGAATATTTCCAAAATCAGCTGCGGGAGCTGCTGACCGGTTACGGCGACATTTTCTGCGTCTGGTTCGACGGCGCCTGCGGCGAAGGGCCGAACGGCAAACGCCAGGTGTACGACTGGGACGCGTATTATGCGCTCATCCGGGAGCTGCAGCCGGGGGCCGCAATCTCCGTATGCGGTCCGGACATCCGCTGGTGCGGCAACGAAGCGGGACATTGCCGGGAGTCGGAGTGGAGCGTCGTTCCCGCATCGCTGCGGGATAACGAGAAAATCCAGGAAAAATCCCAGCAGGAAGACGACGGCGAATTCGCCAAGAAATACAGCTCGGAGGATGAGGACCTGGGCAGCCGGGACGTCATCGCGCAAGAAAAAGAGCTGATCTGGTATCCGGCGGAGGTGAACACCTCGATCCGTCCGGGCTGGTTCTACCATGCCTCCCAGGACGACCAGGTGAAACCGCTGGAAGAGCTGATCAAGGTGTACTACGGATCGGTCGGCGGCAACGCGACGTTCCTGCTCAATATTCCGCCGGATACGCGCGGTTTGTTCCATGAAAACGACGTGCAGCGCCTGAAAGAGCTGGGGGATTGGATCCGGGGGACGTTCGAAACGAACCTGGCCGCCGGCGCCTCCGTCCAAGCGACCGAAGCGATGGAAGAACATCCGGCCGCCGACGCGGTCGACGGCAACCGGGACACGTTCTGGGCTCCGCAAGAGGGAACGGAGCAGGCCGTTCTTACGGTCGATCTCGGCACGGAGCAAACTTTTGACCATGTTGTATTGCAGGAATACCGTTACAGTCAGCGGGTGGAGCTGTTTGCGCTGGAATATATGGAGGACGGCGAGTGGAAAACGGCGTATAACGGCACGGTCATCGGCTATAAGCGGATCTGCCCTTTCCCGGCCGTGACGAGCCGCTATATCCGCCTGTCGATACAGGAATCGAGATGGTGGCCGAACCTTTCCGCATTCGAAGTGTATCGCGGCGACCGGAACGCATGATCTGTACCTGCCCGGTATGTTATGATAGAGGGAGAGCTTGAAAGGGAGCAAAGACAAGCCATTTCATTTTCAAGGACGTGAACATAACATGGATTTATTTTCTTTCCAGCAGGAGTCGGACCGGGGCGGCAGGCTGTTGGCCGACCGGATGCGTCCCACCTCTTTGGATGAATATATCGGGCAGGAACATATCATCGGCCCCGGCAAGCTGCTGCGCCGGGCGATCGAAGCGGACCAGGTGTCCTCGATCCTTCTGTACGGGCCGCCGGGATGCGGGAAAACGACGCTCGCCCATATCATCTCGCAAAAAACGCAGGCGGATTTCGTCCGGCTGAACGCCGTGGACGCTTCCGTCAAAGACGTGCGCGAGGTCATCGACCGCGCCCAAAGCAATAAAGCGATGTACGGCACGAAAACGATCCTTTTCCTCGACGAGGTGCACCGCTTTAACAGCTCGCGGCAGGACGCGCTGCTGCCGGCCGTCGAAAAAGGGACGATCATTTTTATCGGGGCGACGACGGAAAATCCGTTTCATTACGTCAACGGCGCTTTGATGAGCCGCTCCACCCTGTTCCAGCTGCAGCCTTTGACGAAGGCGCATTCGCTGGCGGCGATGAAGCGGGCGCTCGCCGATCCGGACAAAGGCCTGGGGTACATGAAGCTGCAGGTGGACGAGGAGGCGCTGGACCATATCGCCACGATGGCCAATGGCGACATTCGCCGGGCGCTGACCGCGCTTGAGCTCGCGGCGATGACGACGCCGCCGGAGGACGACGGCACCGTCCATGTCACGCTGGACGTCGCGGAAGAATCGATCCGCCGTCCGACGGTACGGGCGGACGAGTCGACGCAATACGACGTGCTCTCCGCATTTCATAAAAGCATCCGCGGTTCCAGCGATGCCGCCTTGTTCTGGTTTTTGTACGCGGTGGAAAAGCTGGGCATGGACCCGATGGTGTTCATCCGCCGCCTGATCGCGGCGAGCAGCGAGGATATCGGCCTGGCGAATCCGCAGGCGATGGTGCAGGCCGTCAGCGCGCTGGAGGCTTACCGGAACAACGGCTGGCCGGAAGCGAAGCTGAACATCGCCCAGGCGATTTTGTTCGCCGTGGAGAGCCCGAAATCGAACGCGGTGTATACGGCGATTTCGCGGGCAACGTCGGCGATCGACGAGCTTAAATCGGCGGAGGTGCCGATGCATTTGCGGGATACGCATTATAAGGGCGCCGTGAAGCTGGGGCATGAGGGGTACAAATATCCGCACGACTACCCGGGCCATTACGTGAAGCAGGATTATTTGCCGAAGGAAATCGCCCGCCGCGTATTTTATCAGGCGACGGAGCAGGGGAACGAGGCCAAAATCCAAATCAACCAGCAGCGGAGAAGGAACCAGTTCCTTTCCGGGGAATGATGATCGCTTTACGGGGAAATATTTCAAAACGAGCAGGATTCCGCAGGAGTCGCAGAGAATGTTTTGCACAGGCGAAAAGAAACGCCGGCCGCCGGTCCTTTGGGAGGGCCGCAGGCGTTTCATGAAAAAAGCCGCCGCCGATTGGATTTCGGCGGACGGCTTTGGCGTCTGTGCTTTTATTTTTTTTGGACGGCCGGCAGCTCGAACGGAACTTTCTCCACTTTATCGATGATGCCGCCGCCGAGGCAAACTTCGCCTTGATAGAATACGACGGCTTGTCCCGGGGTAATCGCTTTTTGCCGTTCGGCAAATTTGACGTGTACGGTGCCGTCATCCAGCCATTCCAGCGTCACGTTTTGATCGGGCTGACGGTAGCGGAATTTGGCGGTGCAGTCGAAAGGCTCTTTGGGCACGTTGCCTTCGCCTGCGATCCAGTTCACGCCCGTCGCGATCAATCCCGTCGAATACAGGCTAGGATGTTTGTCTCCTTGCACGACGTACAATATATTTTGCTCCAGATCCTTGTCGGCGACAAACCACGGTTCGCCGCTGCCGGATCCGCCGATGCCGAGCCCTTGGCGCTGTCCGAGCGTGTAATACATGAGGCCGTCATGGCGACCCTTGATTTCGCCCGTGGCGATGTCCACCATATTGCCGGATTGGGCGGGCAAATATTGGCTAAGGAACTCTTTGAAGTTGCGTTCGCCGATAAAGCAGACGCCGGTGCTGTCTTTCTTTTTGGCCGTGTACAGTCCCGCTTCTTCGGCGATGCGGCGCACTTCGGGTTTCGGCAGGTGGCCGATCGGGAACATCGCTTTCGACAGCTGCTCCTGGCTGAGCGCGTTCAGGAAGTAGGTTTGGTCCTTGTTGCCGTCGACGCCGCGGAGAAGCTTGAAGACGCCGTCCTCTTCCACGACGCGGGCATAATGGCCCGTGGCTACATAATCGGCGCCGAGGCCGAGCGCCTTGTTCAGGAATTCGCCGAATTTGATTTCGCGGTTGCACATGACATCCGGATTCGGCGTGCGCCCCGACTTATATTCGTCGAGGAAATAGGTAAATACTTTATCGAAATATTCTTTTTCGAAATTGACCGTGTAATAAGGAATATCTATTTGCTCGCAAACGCGGCGGACATCCTCCGCATCCTGTTCCGCGGTGCAGACTCCGAATTCGTCGGTATCGTCCCAGTTTTTCATGAAAATACCGATGACATCGTAGCCTTGCTGCTTCAGCAGAAGCGCCGTCACCGAGGAATCGACGCCGCCGGACATGCCGACGACCACGCGCGTGTTTTGATTGTTGTTTGCCAAAATTAACTCACCATTTCTATTTTGAAATTGTGCCCATACCCGTATTTTAACACACAATGGGCATCGGGTCATACCCACCCCGGCATTGTCCGTGTACGGAGTACAACTTGCGGATTGATCACGAATGGTCTATGATTGAAGTTTAGAAGTTTTTGCCGGAATGAAACGGTTTATAAACCGCAGGAGCAAAGTCGTCAGCGTGCGCCTGTCTTCCTTGGAAGTACATGGGCGACGTTCAGCATACCAAAAAGCCGGCGGATATGTTAACATAAGCAAAGGGTTATGATCGGAATACGCAGATTTGATCCTACGGCTTCAAGGTCTGCTGTCTTTCCAAATTTATAATGAAACTTGAATTTTTCGAAAGAGGTGCCATCTTTGAAAATATCGACTAAAGGGCGTTACGGCCTGACCATCATGATGGAGCTTGCGGCCAAATACGGCGAAGGTCCGATCTCGCTGAAAAGCATTGCCGAGAAAAACCAGCTTTCCGAACACTACCTGGAGCAGCTGATCGCGCCGCTGCGCAACGCCGGGCTCGTCAAAAGCATCCGCGGCGCATACGGCGGTTACGTGCTTTCCCGCGAAGCTTCGGAGATTACGGCGGGGGACGTCATCCGCGTGCTGGAAGGGCCGATCTCTCCGGTCGATTTCACGGAAGAAGACGATCCCGCCAAGCGCAACCTGTGGCTCCGCATCCGCGACGGCATTGCGGGCGTGCTCGATTCGACCACGCTGCTTGATCTGATCTCCTACCAGGAGCAGGACGCTGCGGATAACTATATGTTCTATATATAAGTTGGGGTTAGCCGCTTCAATCGACAAACCTGCAAGGGATATCAGGCATAATGCTGCCGATATCCCTTATTCATAATCCAAATTTTCCAGTCCAACAATCGGGAGTCATCCGATGAAGGAGGGGTTTTTAAATGTCATCATCTGACGATCAGGAATACATTCAAGACGTCCGGAACGGCGGGAAGCGGGAGGAGCCGGAGGGTGGTCCGGTAACGCTTGACGAGAAGAAGGAGAAGCTGCGAAAATACAAGATTCTCAATACGCTTGCCCGAAAAGGCCAAACGGTGCTTGTCGGCTCTTCATTGATGGAATTTTTCCCGGTCAACGAGCTGCAGCAAACGCTGGAACACCGGTACTGCATTTATAACCGCGGCATAGCCGGCTATGTCACCGCGGAATTGTTGGAGTCGATGGAGACTTGCATTTTTGACCTGGAGCCCTCTAAAATTTTTATCAACATCGGTACCAACGATATCAGCGCGCCTGATTACGAACTGGAGCGGCTACTGGCGAACTACGACGAAATTTTGAGCCGAATTGCATCAAGGCTGCCGGATTGCCGGGTAAACGTCATGGCGTATTATCCCGTAAATGCCGAGGCTGAATTTCCTTTCGTGTCCAGAGCCTCAATGGAAGAAGTGTTTCAGAACAGAACGAACGAGGCGATCCGGGAAGCCAATAAAGCGGTCCGGCAGCTGGCGGCGAAGCACGGATATACATTTATTGACGTAAACGACGGATTGATGGATAGCGGGGGGAATTTAAAAGAAGAATATGCCATCGACGGGATCCACATGTTTGCTAACGGATACGCCGTCATTTTAAACAACCTGTTGAAATACCTATAGCAGCTGTCAGTTTTTGCTTGAGGATTTTGCAAAAATCCAAGGAGCGGCTTTCAATCAGCGATATATAGAGCGAAATGGTTTCATTCGTCTGTATATTGTACCCGGGAGCGGCCGGAATCGAGCTATGCAAAATTCTGGCTTTGCAATCTTTATTGTAAGAAATGAATGAAACGACTATACTTATTAGGCAATACCGGGCCGGAAATCATTTTTTTCACAACCAACATCCAAAAAATCGCAAAACCAAGTACGTAGGTGAACATATACGATATAGATTCAAGACTTCTGATGAAAAAAACGCTTGAATTAAGGGAATGAATGGTGATAGAGGTCGGCCATTATAAAAACAAGAAGATGTGATTGAAAGGATTTTGCGAACATCCTGTTTTAAAAAAGGAGATGCGATAATGAAATCCATTTACTTGGATCATGCGGCATCCACGCCCGTCCATCCGGAAGTCGCACAGGAAATGATGAATGTGATGACGGGGCAGTTCGGCAACGCATCCAGCGTTCATGCTTTCGGCCGTTCCGCCAAACGGACGGTGAGCAGCGCAAGGGATCGAATAGCGAAATATTTGGGCTGCCATCCCGATGAACTCGTGTTCACCGGCGGCGGAACGGAAAGCGACAACTTGGCCCTGTTCGGCGTTTTGGCGGCGATGGACGGGGCGGGCAAACATGTCGTCACTTCTTCGATCGAACATCATGCCGTGCTGCATGCTTGCGAAGAGCTGGAAAAGCAAGGATACCGCGTCACCTATCTCCCGGTTGACGGGACGGGGAGGGTGCGGGCAGAGGATGTGGAACAAGCGCTGACGGAAGATACGGCGCTGATCAGCATCATGTACGCCAACAACGAAGTCGGCACGGTGCAGCCGATCCGGGAAATCGGCGAGCTGGCCAGAGCCCGCGGCGTTTTGTTCCATGTCGACGCCGTTCAGGCTTTGGGGGCGATTCCGATTTCTCTGCGCGATTTGCCGGTCGATTTGATGAGCTTTTCCGCTCATAAAATTAACGGCCCGCAAGGGATCGGGGCTTTGTATGTGCGCCGCGGCGTTCACCTTGCGCCGAGACTGCACGGCGGGCTTCAAGAGAAAAAGCGCCGTGCGGGCACGGAGAACATGGCGGGCATCGCCGGATTCGCCAAAGCCGTCCAAATCGCTTCGGCGCACTTGGAGGAGCGGAGAGAGCATGATCTCATGCTCCGGGATACGTTAATCCGTTTGCTGGAACAGGAAATTGGACAAGACGCGTTTATCGTCAACGGACATCCCTCTGAATTTTTACCTCACATACTGAATATCAGCTTCCCGGCAACAGACACGGAGACGCTTCTGATGAACCTCGATCTGGAAGGCATTGCGGCAGCCAGCGGCTCGGCATGCACCTCGGGTTCCCTGGAATTGTCGCACGTGCTTCAGGCTATGAAACTTCCACAAAATGTTTTGCGCTCCGCGATTCGTTTTAGCTTCGGATTGGGTAATACTACGGAAGATATGGAATACACCGCCCAAAAAATTGCAACCATTCTTCGTCGTTTACGTATTAGAAGTTAGGATTCTCTATGTATGGACAAGGAGGTGGCGTGCTTCCATACCGTCCGGAAACAAGGACCGGTGCCCGGAAGGGCATCCGTCCCGCGCCCTGCGGGATGCCTTCGTTTCAATCTGTGAGGATAGGTGGGTCCTGGCCATGAAGTTTCAAGAATTGATCGGCCTTGCCGTTTTTGACGTGGAGGAAGGCAAGCGGATCGGTAAAATCAGCGACGTTTGGGTCAGCGGGGACTGGAAGATCCAAGCCTTGGAGCTTGAAGGCAGAAGCCTTTTTTCCGGTTCGGCCAAGTCCGTATCCTGGGAGGATATCGTGGCTTACGGCGAAGACGCTGTGATGATTCGGAATCAACAGGCTGTTCGAAAGACAAAGGCCGACGATATACAATACACTTACCTGATGGGCAAAAATAAACTGAAGGACCTGAACGTATTGACGGAGGACGGCGTTCTTCTCGGCAAAGCGACGGATGTTTATTTTGACCAGGAAATGGGAAATACAATACTAGGTTTGGAAATCAGCGACGGCTTCGTCTCGGATTTGCTGGAAGGCCGGAAATGGCTGCAGCTCGCCGAGGGCATGTCGATCGGCAAAAACGCAATCATGGTTCCCCCGATGAGCGAGGAGCGACTCGGAAAAACCATTCATTCTGTTAACGGATAGGTGATCTATGAATATGAGATGTCCCAACTGCAATTCCAAAGATATCGGTAAAATCGGTTCGCATCAATTTTATTGCTGGGGCTGTTTTATCGAACTGACGGTCAACGGAGACAAAATGTCCGTCTATCAAGTCGAAGAGGACGGAACGCTCAGCTCGCTGGACGACCTCTTTTTCGAAGAAATTCAGCAGGAATTCCCGCATCTGCATGCGTCCAATTGAAAGTGAACTTATGAACATGCTTTTTCGGCTGCGGCCATAAAAAGAAACCTATCACTAGCGTCCGCTTTCCATGGCGCGCGTTAGTGATGGGTTTCTTTTGCATTTTGGCATCGATTTCGGGTTCGGCCCGGCAAGGTTAATTTTTTCCTTTCATACATATAATAACGTGAACAGCAAGTCCGAAAGGAGGAATGCCGCCTTGGAGAAACTGACCGCGAACAAATGGTTCCGTTTGCTCATCTGGTTTATTCTCGGCCTCATCGCTCTTTATTTCATTTGGCTGCTTCGCCCGATGTTCATGAATATATATCATTTTTTCAAAGCGGTGTTGGCGCCGTTTGTGGTCGCGATGATCATCTCTTACGTGTTGAACCCGGTCGTTTGCCTGCTGGCGGATCGGAAAATGCCGAGGGGCATCGCCGTGCTGCTGATCTACGCGGTGTTCATTACATGCTTGGCGGTCATCCTCATCAACCTGATTCCGGTGCTTATCGAGCAGTTGGAAGAACTGAACGAGCATTTGCCGGAAATGACGATGCATGCGCAAAGCTTCATGAACCGGCTTGACCAGAAGCTGCTCCCGGGCGGGGTGATGGCCGGCGTGGACCGGTGGTTTTTGCAATGGGAAGACCGGCTGGCGGCGGGGATTTCCGATTTTATCGACAACATCGGGTCGACCATCAACCTGGTGCTCAACATTTTTATCGTGCCGTTCCTTATTTTCTACATCCTGAAAGATTTCGACGTTTTTGAGCGGGCGATCGTTTCGTACCTTCCCCGTTCCCGGAGGAAAGCCACCGTCAGCGTACTGAAGGAAATCGACCTGGCGCTCGGCAATTACGTGCGGGGACAGTTTATCGTCTGCCTGATCATCGGCGTGCTGGCGTACATCGGCTATATGATCGTCGGCATGCCTTACGCGCTGCTTATGGCCAGCATCGTCGCCATTTTTAACATCGTGCCCTACCTCGGCCCGTTTCTCGGGGCGGCCCCGGCGGTCGTGATGGCATCGACGATTTCGTGGAAAATGGTGCTGCTCGTCATCGTCGTCAATTGGATATGCCAAATTTTGGAGAGCAACGTCATTTCCCCGCAGGTGGTCGGCAAAAAGCTGCATCTTCATCCGATCATCATCATTTTTGCGTTGCTTGTCGGGGGGGAACTGGCGGGCGTCATCGGCCTCATCCTCGCCGTTCCCGTGTTTGCGGTGCTGAAGGTGCTGCTGCAGCATTTTTTCGCCTATTACATCAAGCGCAAAACGACCTGAAACCCGCCTCATTGACATTCCTTCGCGACGCCGATATACTTGTATAGAATATGTGCAAAATGGACAACACGGCGATGAAATAAAGTACGGCAGAAAGGCTCCTTGGACAGAGAACGGATTCCTTCGCCCTTCGGGCGATGGCTGCAAGAATCCGCAAGCGGGCGCTGCCGGAAAGCTGATTTCGGAGTGCGGGCAAAACCCGCCGGCTGGCCCCGTTACAGGCTGTACGAGGAGATCGCTTGCGAAAGACAGGCATTCATTCGAATGTTTGACCGTTTCAGGCGATAACCAGGGTGGTACCGCGATATGATCGTCCCTGAATTTATTCAGGGGCGTTTTTATGTTGTTTTTTTAATCAGGCAGGGCTTCTAACCGGAAAGAGCGATCCGTAACCGTAACGACCGCTCAGCCTTAAACGGTTTGGAATCCTGTAAAGACAAAATTGAAGCTGGAGGCTGTATAACGATGAAAGCAAGTGAAATCCGTTCCAAATGGCTGGAGTTTTTCGCCGGCAAAGGGCACAAAATCGAACCGAGCTCCCCGCTCGTGCCGCATAACGACCCGTCCCTGCTGTGGATCAATGCCGGCATGGCGCCGCTCAAACCTTATTTCGACGGACGGATCAGCCCGGAAAATCCGCGCCTGACCAACTCCCAGAAATGCATTCGCACCAACGACATCGAAAACGTCGGCAAAACCCGCCGCCACCATACGTTTTTCGAAATGCTCGGCAACTTCTCGATCGGGGATTACTTTAAAGAAGAGGCAATTACGTGGGCATGGGAGTTCCTGACCGGCAAAGAATGGATCGGCTTCGATCCGGAGCGTTTGTCCGTCACGGTATACCCGGAAGACGAAGAAGCGTTCAAATTGTGGAACGAAAAAATCGGCCTGCCTGCCGAGCGCATCGTCAAGCTGGAAGATAACTTCTGGGACATCGGCGAAGGCCCTTGCGGTCCATGCACCGAAATTTTCTACGACCGCGGCGAGGCTTACGGCGATTTGTCCGATCCCGAAATGTACCCCGGCGGGGAAAACGAGCGTTTCCTCGAAGTGTGGAACCTCGTATTTTCGCAGTTCAACCATAACAAAGACGGCTCCTATACGCCGCTTCCGAATAAAAACATTGATACCGGCGCGGGTCTGGAACGGTTTGCATCCATTTTGCAAAACGTCGATTCGAACTTCGACACGGACCTGTTCCAGCCGATCATCCAGCAAACCGCCAAGCTGGCCGGCGTGAAATACAACGACAGCGTGGAAAAAGACGTTGCGCTGAAAGTCATCGCCGACCATATCCGTACCGTGGCGTTTGCCGTCGGCGACGGCGTGCTCCCGTCCAACGAAGGCCGCGGCTACGTCATCCGCCGTTTGCTCCGCCGTGCCGTTCGTTACGGCAAGGTGCTCGGACTTGACCGTCCGTTCCTTTACACGCTGACCGAAACGGTCGGGGACATCATGGGCGTCTACTATCCGGAAGTCGTCGAGAAACGCGAATTCATCGAAAAGGTGATCCGCACCGAGGAGGAGCGTTTCCACGAAACGCTGTCCGAAGGTTTGTCCATTCTCGAGGACATCAGCAAAAAGGCGCTGGAAAACGGCACGAAGGTCATCAGCGGTCCGGATGCGTTCAAATTGTACGACACGTACGGATTCCCGTTTGACCTGACCGAGGACTTCGCCCTTGAACACGGGCTTACGGTCGACCGCGAAGGTTTCGACGCGTCCATGCAGGAGCAGCGCGACCGCGCCCGTGCGGCCCGCCAGGAAAGCGGCGGCATGAAGGTGCAGGGCGGCGCGCTTTCCGATTATACGGTTAAAAGCGAATTTGTTGGTTATAATGACACCGTAACCGAATCCAAAATTTTGGCGATTCTCGTGGACGACGAAATGGTGGAAAGCGCCGGCGAAGGAGCGCTCTGCCACGTCATCCTTGAAAAAACGCCGTTTTATGCCGAAAGCGGCGGCCAGGTCAGCGACCAGGGGCTTCTGCGCGGCGGCAGCGTGACGGCGAAAGTGGAAGGCTTGTACAAGGCGCCCCATGGGCAGCACGTCCATATCGTGAAGGTAGAAGCCGGAGAGCTGAAAACGGGCGAAACGGTCAAAGCCGAAGTCGATCAGGCGCAGCGCCGCGATATCGTCAAAAATCATACGGCTACTCACCTGCTGCACAAAGCGCTTAAAGAAGTGCTGGGCGAGCATGTCAACCAAGCGGGTTCTTTGGTGGAGCCGCAGCGCCTGCGTTTCGACTTCTCCCATTTCGGCAGCATCGCGCCGGAAGAGCTTGCGGACATTGAACGCCGCGTGAACGAACAAATATGGAACGCGATCAACGTAACGATCGAATACAAGCCGATCGACGAAGCCAAGGCGATGGGCGCCATGGCCCTGTTCGGCGAAAAATACGGCGACATCGTGCGCGTCGTGCAGGTCGGCGACTACAGCCTGGAGCTTTGCGGCGGCTGCCACGTAAACAACACGTCGGAAATCGGCATCTTCAAGCTGGTGAGCGAAAGCGGCATCGGCTCCGGGGTGCGCCGGATCGAGGCGGTGACGGGACGCGCGGCATACCAGTTTGTCGAAGGCCAGCTGGACCTGCTGAAGCAGTCGGCCGAGCTGTTGAAATCCAACCTGAACGACGTGCCGAAGCGCATCGAATCCGTTCATGCCCAGCTGAAGGAGTTGAGCCGCGAAAACGAATCGCTGCAAAGCAAGCTGAGCATGATCGAAGCGGGCCAATTGACGGATCAAGTGAAAACGGTCGGCGGAAAAGATCTGCTTGCGGTTCGCGTCACCGTCGGCAGCATGGACGGGCTGCGCACCCTTGCGGATGAGCTCAAAAACAAATTGCCGTCCGCAGTGCTCGTGTTGGGAGCGGCGATCGAAGACAAAGTCAACTTCGTCGTATCGGTACCGCAGGAATTGACCAAATCCGGCCTGCATGCAGGCAAGCTCGTGAAGGAAATCGCTGCGGTTTGCGGCGGCGGAGGCGGCGGACGTCCGGACATGGCGCAGGCGGGAGCGAAAGATGCAAGCAAACTGGACGAAGCATTGAAGCTGGCGGAAAAACTGGTAGCGAACGCTTAAAAGCTTGAGAGTGTCAGCCGGCTTCGCAAGAAAATTTTGTTTAATTTGTCCTTGGAGTTTCCTTCCTGCAGGATGATTATGTTATATTAGAAGAAGATGAAACCTAAAGATTCAATTCGTCAAAGCATGCTTCGGCATGCTTTTGAAGAAGCGAGGTGTCACAATGGACTCCATGGATAAAACAATGAAGTTTAGCGTTAAAGGCGACGAGCAGGAGGCGTCTTCCAAAGACATCCTTCTGATGGTGTATGATGCGCTGGTTGAAAAGGAATACAATCCCATCAACCAGATCGTCGGATATCTCCTGTCCGGAGATCCGGCATACATCCCCCGCCACAACAACGCAAGAAGCTTGGTAAGAAAAAAAGAGCGTGATGAGTTGATTGAAGAGCTGGTCCGGTTCTACTTAGCCAATCACCGATAGGAGAGCTTAATGAGAATCATGGGGTTGGACTACGGCGACCGCAAAATTGGTGTTGCCGTCAGTGATTTACTCGGATGGACCGCGCAGGGGCTTGAAGTGGTGGAACGCCGGCGGGACGGCTCCGAATTGGAGCGGATCGCGTCATTGGTCCGCGACTACGAAGTGGAGGAGATCGTCGTCGGCCTGCCTAAAAACATGAACGGCACCATCGGCCCCCGCGGTGAAATCTGTATCGATTTCGCTGACAAGCTAAAAGAAATGCTGAAATTACCCGTCCACCTGTGGGATGAGCGGCTGACAACCGTGTCTGCCGAGCGGACGCTGATTGAGGCTGACGTCAGCCGGAAGAAGCGAAAGCAAGTTGTGGATAAAATGGCTGCAAGCTTGATTTTGCAAAATTATTTAGACTCAAAGACTAAAGGGTGAGGGTGATCACAGATGGCCAATGAGCGTAATCTTTTTGAGGAAGAACCGGATATTATTTATATTCCCGATGACGAAGGCAACGAAGAAGAATTCGAAGTCATCATGAAATTTGAAGTCGACGGATCCGACAACAAATACATGATGGTCGTACCTCTGGAGGCGGGAGACGATGATGCGGACGAGGTATATGCGTTCCGTTACGAGGAAGACGGGGAGGACCTGAAGCTTTACATGATCGAAGATGATGCAGAGTGGGAAATCGTCGAGGAAACCTTCAACACCTTGGTTGCCGAACTTGATGGAGGTAATGAGCATGAATGATTTTTCTGCAGACCAGGCCGTGTGGACTTCCGTGCTGAAGGAAGCGTTCGGCCCGACTGTAGAGCTGCAGGACGAAGACGGTTCCACCGAAGTTTACGACCTGGCGGCGGAATTCGAAGTGGGCGGCCAAACCTATGCGGTGCTGCAAAGCCCCGGCGACCAAAGCGGCGCGTACAACATTTTGAAAGTCGTGAAGTCGCCGGACGGCGATCTGGAGTTGGCCACCATCGACGACGATGATGAATGGGAAAACATTACCGAGCTTTACGACGAGATGACGTTCCCGGAAGACGACATCTGATTTTTACTGCAGCTTCCCGGAGAAGACAAAATTTCAAAATGAATACACCAAAAGGGCGGTGCAGACCGTCCTTTTTGGTTGTGAAGGGTTGGATTTTTTTGAAAGCTGTTAAAGTCGTGCTAGCGATTCTAATCATACTTTTGCTTGTGGCGGGCGGCGGAGCTTATTACGTTTGGAACGGGCTGCAGCCGGCGAAAGCGTCGGACACGCCCGTGAAATTTACGATCGAACCCGGCATGGGAACCTCCAAAATTGCCGAGGTGCTTTACAAAAACGGACTTGTTAAAAATGATATGATTTTTAAAGGTTACCTGAAATGGAAAAGGGAAGGCTCGCATTTTCAAGCCGGCGTATACGAAGCCAAACCCGGAACCCCGCTCGACGAGCTGATCGCCAAACTCAACAAAGGGGATGTGGTGAAGGAGGAGATGGTCCGCATCACGATTCCGGAAGGGTATACCGTCGATCAAATCGCCAAAAAAGTCAGCGAAGCGACAGGCGCCCCGGCGGATGTTTTCCTCAAGCTGGCGAATCATCCCGGGGACCAAGCGGTTGCGGCGTTTAAGGACATTCCCCAAAACGGCAAACTGAAGCATGAGGCGGAAGGGTATTTGTTCCCGGATACGTATGATTTCAAAAAAGGGACAAGCGATGCCGAGATGTTCCACCGGATGATGGAGCAGATGCAGGGCAAACTGGACGGCATCCCGGATTTGCAGGAAAAGCTGCGCGACCGCGGCATCACGCTGCATGAGATGCTGACGATCGCTTCGCTTGTGGAGCGCGAGGTCGTGGTGGACAAAGAGCGGCCGCTTGTGGCCGGCGTCATTTATAACCGTCTCGACAAAAACATGAAGCTGGAAATCGACGCGACGGTCCAATACGCGCTGGCGGAGCCGAAGGAACGGCTTTTGTACAAGGATTTGAAGGTCGAAAGCCCGTACAATACTTATTTGCACGAAGGTCTTCCGCCAGGTCCGATCTGCAGCCCGAGCATGGCTTCCATCGAAGCGGCGCTCAATCCGGAAGCATCCGATTACCTGTATTACGTCACCAAAAAAGACGGATCCCATGAGCATTTGTTTGCGAAGACGTATCAGGAGCATTTGAAAAACATCGAAAAAAGCAAAAAAGCGGCAAAATAATGTTCCGGTTTCGAAGAACGTTGCCGCTGAACCGACATGGCCGTGCCGAATCCCGAAATCGCATGATGACGAGAACCCGGCCGGAACATCCGCAAATCATGTTATCCCTAACAAAAACTGATATGCTCCCATCATAGTAGACAGTAGAAAAAATAAAAACTTCTACTACTTCA
>NZ_WTWY01000068.1 GCF_009870825.1 Paenibacillus sp. USDA918EY
CAGTTTCACCAGTCGCTCCTGTTGCTCCCGTTACTCCCGTCGCACCTGTTGCTCCCGTTTCACCTGTGGCTCCTGTTGCACCCGTTGCTCCCGTGGTTCCTGTTGCTCCTGTCGCTCCCGTTGCACCTGTGGCTCCCGTTGCGCCCGTTGCTCCTGTTGCTCCGGTTGCTCCCGTGGCTCCTGTTGCACCTGTGGCTCCCGTTGCTCCTGTGGCTCCGGTCGCTCCCGTGGCTCCGGTCGCTCCCGTGGCTCCGGTTGCTCCGGTTGCTCCCGTTGCACCTGTCGCTCCCGTGGCTCCTGTTGCTCCCGTTTCACCCGTGGCTCCTGTCGCTCCCGTTTCACCTGTAGATCCCGACGCTCCTGTTGCTCCCGTTGCTCCGGTTG
>NZ_WTWY01000024.1 GCF_009870825.1 Paenibacillus sp. USDA918EY
CCGGTTCTCTTACCGCAGGGCTTAGATGAACCGGATAGCAGATGGCGATGTCCTCGAATTCGTCGGCGATCCGTTTGACGGCGCGAAAAATATTCATGTGGGGCTCCCCTTGCGATTCGCGGCGGTGCGCCGTCATCAGGATCAGCCTTTTGCCTGCCGCCCACTCCAGAACCGGATGCGTGTAGTCCGGCTGTACCGTATATTGAAACACATCGGTAACGGTGTTGCCTGTGACATAAATGCTTGATTCATTTTTGTTTTCACGTTTCAGGTTGCCCGCGGACCAATCCGTCGGCGAAAAATGAAGATCCGCGAGGATGCCGGTCAATTGGCGGTTCATCTCTTCCGGATACGGAGAAAGCTTGTTCCACGTCCGGAGTCCGGCCTCAACGTGCCCCACCTGGATTTTTTGCAGGAACGCCGCATAGCTGGCCAGGAAAGTCGTCAGCGTGTCGCCGTGCACCAGCACGATGTCCGGCTGCGCTTCGCGAAGCACGGGCTCAAGCCCCTCCAGCACGCGGATGGTAACTTCGTTCAGCGTCTGCCGGTTCTTCATCACATCCAGATCGTAATCCGGCTTGATTTTGAACACGTCGAGCACCTGATCCAGCATTTGGCGATGCTGCGCGGTCACGCAAACCACCGACTCGATATGCTCTGGATGCTTTTCAAGCTCCAAAATGAGCGGCGCCATCTTGATCGCTTCCGGGCGTACGCCGAATATGGTCATTACTTTTATTTTAGACATGTGCTATAACCTCTTTTCGCTTCACTTGGTTCCAAATAGACGGTCTCCGGCATCGCCGAGACCCGGCACGATATATCCATGGTCGTCCAATTTTTCGTCCAAAGCGGCGACGTAGATGTCTACATCCGGATGAGCCTCTTGTACGGCCTTAACGCCTTCCGGAGCAGCGATCAGATTCATCATTTTGATCTGGGTGCAGCCGCGTTTTTTCAGCACGTCGATTGCCGCGATCGCGGAGCCTCCCGTTGCCAGCATCGGGTCGATGACGATCAGCTCGCGCTCCGTCACGTCCGTAGGCAGCTTGGTGTAGTATTCGACAGGCTGCAGCGTTTCCGGATCGCGGAACAAGCCGACATGGCCCACCTTGGCTGCAGGAATAAGCTTCAAAATCCCGTCGAGCATGCCAAGGCCGGCACGCAGAATCGGAATAAGTCCGAGCATGCGTCCGGCAAGAATTTTGCCGTCCATCTCAGCGACAGGCGTCTGAACCTTCACCGTTTCGAGCGGAACCTCGCGCGTAATCTCATAAGCCATCAAAGAAGCAACTTCGTCAACAAGTTCACGGAAATCTTTTGTGTTTGTCCGCACATCACGGATAAATGTCAGCTTGTGTTGAATCAAAGGGTGATCGCAAATCACCAGTTTTCCCATTGTATTGTCCCTCCGGTAATTGTAAGTCTTAGTGCTGCCAGTGCCGGTTTGCCATGTGCAAAGACGTCCAGGTACACAAATCTTGTTTATTATATCATTCCCTGAAATGAAATTGCACCACGTTTCACATGTTTATTTTCGCCCTAAGCCGCGGAAGATTAAACCTTTTGTGACACAGGGCATAAGACGACTGGCCGATTGGTCGCCGGATCCGTCCGGAATGGGTATGGGCTTATGCAAACAACCCGCAAGTCGCGGCCTTAGCAATGAAGCCGAATCAGCCACTTGCGGGAATCCCTGATTTATTAAAAAAAGAGCCGGAGGCCAAGCCTCCAGCCCTTTCAGGTGTACGTCGCTTCGAATTTAATAGTTGAGTTCCGGATACAGCGGATATTGATCCGTCAGTTCCTTCACCATGGCAGCCGCTTTGGACAGCACCGTTTCGTCCTGCGGCTGCTTCAGCGTCATGGCGATAATTTTGCCGATCTTCTCCATCGCCGCTTCGTCCATGCCGCGCGAGGTGGCCGCAGGCGTGCCGATCCGGATGCCGCTCGTGACGAACGGGCTGGTCGGATCGAATGGAATCGCGTTTTTGTTGACCGTAATGCCGATGGAATCCAGCACCTTCTCGGCGTCCTTACCCGTAATGTTGACGCTGCGGGTATCGACCAGCATCAGGTGGTTGTCCGTGCCGCCGGACACGATGTTCAGGCCTTCGCCGATCAGTGTTTCGGCAAGAACCTTGGCGTTTTTCACGACGTTTTGGGCATAGGTTTTGAACGAAGGATCAAGCGCTTCGCCGAGAGCGACGGCTTTGGATGCGATGACGTGCATGAGCGGTCCGCCTTGGGTTCCAGGGAAAACCGCCTTGTCGATCGCCTGCGCCCAAGGCTGCTTGCACAAGATCATGCCGCCGCGCGGACCGCGCAGCGTTTTGTGCGTCGTCGTCGTGACGAATTGGGCGTGAGGCACCGGACTTGGATGAACGCCGGCGGCTACCAAGCCAGCGATATGGGCCATGTCGACCATGAACAATGCGCCCACGTCGTTTGCGATCGAAGCGAATGCTTCGAAGTCGATCGTGCGCGGATACGCGCTGGCGCCGGCAACGATCAGCCGCGGACGATGTTTGAATGCGGCTTTGCGCACTTCGTCGTAATCGATCAGGAAGTTGTCTTCGCGAACGCCGTATGCGACGAAGTTATACAGCAGGCCGGATGCGTTCACGGGGCTGCCGTGCGTCAAATGGCCGCCGTGCGCCAAATTCATGCCGAGCACCGTATCGCCCGGCTTGATCGCGGCAAGGTATACCGCCATGTTCGCTTGTGCGCCGGAATGCGGCTGCACGTTGACGTGTTCCGCGCCAAACAGCTGCTTCGCGCGGTCGCGGGCGATATCCTCGACGATATCGACGCGTTCGCATCCGCCGTAATAACGTTTGCCCGGATAACCTTCCGCATATTTGTTCGTCAGAACGGAGCCCATCGCTTCCATTACCGCTTCGCTGACGATATTTTCGGAAGCGATCAGCTCGATGTTGCTGCGCTGCCGCTTCAGCTCCAAATTCATCGCATCCAATACCGCTGGGTCTGCTTTACGCAATTGATCCATCTTCTTGTTCCTCCCTTAAAATAAACTTTCATATTTGCGGCTCAAACAACATCGTGCGAGGTGGCCGCTACGGTTGCGGATCGTTCTTCCGATCGCTGTTGATCGATTCCGTCCCCTCCGCTACTTTCGCTTTTGATCAAAACTAATATTGAGCCATATTTGTTGCCCCTACTGTTAAATCCCGATGCCTAATCGCATTGCGATGCGCTGCCCGCTTCCTGCTCCTCCGGCAATATCCGGTAGACGGCCCGCTCGCCGCCGATCAGCTTCGGGCGGGTGAACGCGGCATTAACTCGCGCTTGCCCGACGTACCGCAGCTTGGTACGGTAGGGGACGGCCACGCGCCGCAGGTGCATGCCGATCAGCGTTTCCCCGATGTCGATCCCTGCATCCGCTTCGATGGATTCGGCCAAGCACGGCTCCTTCATCGAACGGTAGGCGGCGCTGGCCATCGACCCGCCGGCCTTCGGAACGGGAACGGCGGCCACTTCGGTAAGCCGCAGCGCCGCAAGAAGCGAACGCTCCACCACGAGTGCCCGGTTCAAATGCTCGCAGCACTGGAACGCGAGCTCGAATCCGAACTCGCCGCTGACTTCCCGGATGCCTTCCAGCAGTTCATGGGCCACTTCCAACGCTCCCGAGGTGCCGATCCGGCGGCCAGCCACTTCGCTCGTGCTGGTTCCGACCACGACGACTTTGCCGGGGCCGAGGCCCGCCGCTTCCGCCAGTTCCCGCAAAATATCCGATACTTGCTCTTTTAGCGAAACTTCCGATGGAATGCTCGGTTCAGCCGATTCCATGCGAACACCTCCCTAATGCTGCAGATAACGGTCCTCGATCGCTTTGATCTTGCTAACCCGCTGCGTATGGCGCTCCCCGCTGCTGAACGGCGTGCCGAGCCAGATTTTGGCGATTTCCTGCGCCAAGCCGGGACCGATAACGCGTTCGCCCATTGCGAGCACGTTGGAATCGTTGTGCTCCCGGGTCGCTTTGGCGGAAAATACGTCATGCACCAGCGCGCAGCGGATGCCCGGAACCTTGTTCGCCGCGATGCTCATGCCGATCCCGGTTCCGCAAATAAGAATGCCGCGATCCACTTCACCCGAGACGACCTGCTCGCATACGGGCAGGGCATAGTCCGGATAGTCCACGGAGTCAGCGCAGCTGCACCCCACGTCCACGACCTCGTGACCCATTTCCCGAATGACGGCGATGATGTCTTCCTTCAAACGCACACCCGCGTGATCTGTTCCCACAGCAATCTTCATGTTTCGAAAAACCTCCCTGAATTTCGTGCTTATGTGGCTTCTTGTACATTATACCCTATTTCAAAGCCACAAGATGAAAATACCTTCACGGGGATGACGCAAAACTCCCTCATGAATACAAAAAAGAGCAGTCCGCGGGTTACCGCAGAATTGCTCTTTTGCCCAGGCGACCGGCCGTATCATCCGGTGCTCCATCGTGGTTTGATCCACAGTTGTCGCCAGTTACACCGGATCCAAGGTTTTTCACAACCATCATAAGCCATTAAGCGCCGAAAAGCAAGCCATTTCATTCTCGCCCTTTCGCCGCCCTGATGACGGGCTTCCACGACTTCTTCCGAACGAACGGCAGCAATCCCGCAAAAGATCCGGCGCGCGGCAGGCCGTTTTCAGGACGCGCGATAAGCCTCCAGCTTGTCGAGCAGCCGTTCAATCGCGGCACGGATTTCGGCCGCCGCCAAATCATAGTCCTCCCGGGATCCCCCGAAAGGATCGGAAATATCGAAGCTCGGCACGCGCTGCTGGATTTCGATCAGGCGTTCCCGCTCCTCATTCGTCAGCTCCTGTCCGAGCGAGCGTTTGACCTCCCAAGTCGCGTACAGGCCGTCCAGCTCTTTCAGGTCGTTTAACACGCCCTCGTCGTCTTCGACGTATTCTTTAAGCGTATACACTTTGTCCGCCGCCTGCGGAAAGTTCCGGATGACCTGCTGCTTATGGCTTTGGGTAAGCGTAAGGATCAAATCGGACCACTCCACCGCATCCCGCTTCAACGATTTTGATGTCAGACGGTCATCGATCTCGTGGTCGCGCAAAACGGCTTCCGCATGACGCGACATCGACAAGCCGTCCATGGCCGCGACGCCGGCGGAACGGGCTTCGACAGCGATGCCGCGGTCTTTGGCCATTTTGCGGAGAAGAGCTTCCGCCATCGGGCTGCGGCACGTGTTCCCGGTACACACAAACAAGATATGCTTCACGTCTATCGCACCTCCCGAATTGTTCTTTGGCGATTATTGTATCAAAAGATAAAGGCGAGGCCAAATGCCAGCAGGATCACGCCTCCCAGCGCCTCGCCGTAGTCCCCCAGGTTGCGGCTGGCCCTTCGGCCCAGCAGGAGCCCCATCACCGACATCGCCCCGCCGATGATTCCAAAGGCCAAAACGGTAAAAACCAGGTTGCTTTGGAACATCCCGAGCGAAAGCCCGACGGAAAAGGAATCCACGCTGACGCTCAAGGCGAACAGCAACATGCCCAGCAGCGAGCGATGGTCGATCACCCGGTCCTCCCCGCTTTTAAAAGAGCCGAACACCATGTGGACCCCAAGCAGGATGAGCAGTCCTCCGGCGACGTAATCCGCCACCTGCCCAAGCAAAGAGCTCATGTATTGCCCGGCGTACATGCCCAAAAGCGGCATCAGGATATGAAATATGCCGATGAGCGCGCTGATCTTCAACACATGCAGCAGGCGAATCCCTTTCATGCCGATCCCGATGCCCAAAGAAAAAGCATCCATACCAAGTGCCGCGGCCATAATGAGGATCGCAATCAGCTGACCCAAACCGGCGGATGTCTCCAACATTCCAATTCCCCCATGTCCGTTAGGTTCTTGTACAACCATATGCGGACATGTGGACAATCATGACTTGTACGTGTTGGCGGCCAAGCTACCGGGAAGTTCAGCCGAGCCGGACCACCCGCTGTCCCGCCGCCTTTCGAAGACGGTTCATAATGGCGGCTCCAAGGCCTTCTTCCGGGCAAGCCTCGGATAAAATAAAGCCGATGCCCTCCTCATCCATGCGGCGGAGGGCGGCGTACAGGCGATGCGCAGCCGCGCTTAAATCGGACAGGCTGCCCAGGCTTTCAATGCAATCCGCTTGATAACGTCCGATGTGCTCCTCGAAAGCGAGAACCCCGGTTCGCTCGCCGCGGGCAGCCGCTTCCCGCAAGCTCCGGCTGATCCAATCGGACACTCCCGCCGCCGACGGCCCGGTGACGATCCGAAGCACGCCCTTCGGGGCGTAATGGGTATATTTCATCCCCGGGGCTCTCGGAGCTTCGATGTGATCGCTCCCGGCGTCGGGCAGGAGCGCCGGGTCCAAACGCACGGGCGCTCCCGCCGCCTGCGACAGCTGCTCCAGCGTGACCCCCCCCGGACGGAGAACGATGACGGAACCGTCCTCCGCCACCTGAACGACGGTCGATTCGACGCCGACGCCGGTCGCGCCGCCATCGACGATGCCGCCGATCGTGCCGGCCAGGTCTTCCATCACATGGCCGGCCAGCGTCGGGCTCGGGCGCCCCGAACGGTTTGCGCTCGGCGCCGCTACGGGACAGCCCGATTCCGCGATGAGCGCAAGCGCCACCGGGTGATCCGGCATCCGGATCCCCACCGTGTCCAGTCCTGCCGTCACGCGGGGCGACAGCGCGCCGGGCTGAACCGGCAGCACGATCGTCAGCGGCCCCGGCCAGAAGGCATCCATCAGCCGCTGTGCCGCAGGACTCACTGCCTTCACCAGTCCGTCCAATCCGCCCCGGTTCGCAATATGGACGATAAGCGGATTATCCGACGGTCTGCCCTTCGCCGCAAATACCGCCTCGACCGCCGCCGTCGAACGCGCGTCCGCGCCAAGGCCGTACACCGTTTCGGTCGGAAAAGCGACCACGCCTCCTTCCCGAAGAATTGCAGCCGCCGGCTTCAGTTCCTCCCGCAGCTTGGCGGGATCGGACAACAGTTCCGGCCCGATGCGCCAATAAGGGGTGGACGGCCGTCCCGTCCCAAACTCTTGATCAGTACGTTCCATGGATATCCCTGTCTTTCTGTCGAATGGTTCACCCGGTATCGAAAAAGGCTCAAAACGAATCAATGCTGCGGCGGCCGGCCAAAAAGCCGTTCAACCTCCGGACGCCTGGCAATGATTGTGACGTTGAGCCGTTTTAATCCTATTTACCGCGTATATATTGTACCCCTATATTAACACACCTGAAACGAAGGTTGTAACCGGCCCGATCCGTACGGTGTCCCCGTGCTAGACTTGTTTAGAACAAAGCTTTAAACCAGCTGAAGATCCCTTCTAACAGATCCCAGAGGAAGAATCGAACCTCCGGTTCGGAAGCTTTGACCGGCTGCTCCGAAGCCTTTACGGCTTTCACTGCCGAGTCTCCCGGTTTGTAAGCCGTGTTTTTCGCTTTGCCCTGCACCTTGGCCGTTTCCGCTTTGGCCGCCGGCTGCGCCGCAGCATCGCCGCTGCCGGCGTCGATGAAGCAAAGCGGCGGGAACAGCACGCACCACCAGTTTTGGCCTTTGCCGGCGCCCAGCGTAATCCGCAGCGCTTCATAGTTGCCTGCCGGATAAACGGTTCCTCCGTACAATTTCGTAGGGAATGGAACGACCCCCAGCTCTACGCTGTAATCGTAGCCGATTCCCTTCTTCCCCAATTCCCTTCCGACCAGTTCGTTTAGTTCGGGCAAATGCTCCCGAATCGTCTCCCGCGCCTCTTCCAGGCTTTGCGGATTTTCCAGAGCCTGGACCCATGCATCCATTTGCTCGACCACCGCATCGCGGATTTGCCTTTTGACCAGCTGGTCGTCCGGATCATCGGAGTTGGCCAAAATGCGCAGACGGATCGATTCCTGGGGAATCGGCCCCCCGGCAACGGCAGCGTCCGTTTTTTGCGCTTCCCAAGTCATGGCAAGCATCAACATGATACAAAAAATAATAGCGGTATTCTTAACCAAAGACCGCAAGCGGTCTTCTTTTTCATTATGATTCCACATGCCTTCCGCGCCCCCTCTATCAAATCCTGCTATGATACTGACCAGTATGGCCGGAATTGATAGAGTCTAAACCCGGTAATCTTTAAATCTAGCGAAAATAAAAAAAAGCATCTACTGACGCCCCAAGAAGGCAAATCGCATGTATCGACGGTTTTTCCGAGGCGCAGGCGTACGGTTTTCAAAGCTTGCACTTTCCTTCAAACGAAAAAGGCCGCTTCTCCTTGCCGTTCAAGGCGAGGAAAAACGGACCTATTCGATCAAGCCTGCTTGGTGGCCGACATTTTCTGCGGCGCCGGCGAAACGATATCCTCGCTCACCTCATGCCCGTGAACGCGAACGCTCATCACGATGCCGATGCTGGCCACATTGATGAGGAGCGACGTGCCGCCGTAGCTGATGAACGGAAGCGTGATCCCCGTCAGCGGCATGAGGCCGATAAACGCGCCGATATTTTCAAAAATTTGATACAGCATCATGGATATGACCCCGACGATCAGCAGCGGCCCCGCCCGGTCCCGGCATTCGAGGCAAATCAGGATCATCCGGTGGATCAAAATGAAATACAGCAGCAAAACGACCGATGACCCGACAAATCCGAACTCCTCGGCGATTTCCACGAAAATCGAGTCGGAATACGTGTAAGGCACGCGGCCGGACTGCACCGACGTTCCCTGCATGTACCCTTCGCCCATCATGCCGCCGGAGGCGATGGCAAGCTTGGCGTTTTTCGTATGATACGAGGCCTTGGCCGTCGCTTTATCGGGAACGAGCCAAGGATCGATCCGTTCCGTCCAATGCTCCCGCCCGATATTTTTCAAAAATTTCTCGATGTTGTCATGGAAATGGATGTAAGAAAAAATTCCGGCGACAGCCACCGCCGCCAAAATAACGAGGGCCAGAAACGCATGCAGAAATTTGATATTGCCGATCCACAGCAGCCCAAGCAATATGAGAATATAGCTGAGGGCGTTACCGAGGTCGTTTTGAACCATAACCAGCGCAAACGGAATGAAGGTCAGACCCCCGATCGGCAGCACGTCTCTCCATAACGAGAGTTTGGCCTTCGGCCTTTTCATCAATAAGTACGTCAGGAAAATGATCAAAATCAGCTTAAACAGCTCGGCCGGCTGAAGGCTGAATCCTCCGAACTTAATCCACCCCTGGGCACCATTCACATCGGACCCGATAAAGTTGACGGCAATCAGCAGCAATATCCCGAACAGATAGATATATAACGCATATTTAACGAGCACCTTGTAGTCCAATAAAACCAGTCCGAAAAATACGACAAACGCCAAAATGTAAAAATACAGCATTTTGATGTGGGAGCCCGCAAACTTGGTCCCCGTCGTGACGCTGTATATCGCCATAATGCTGACGCCCATGAATATCAAAAGTATAAACACGACGACATAATCCACTTTTTTCAGCTTTTGAAGCATGTGCTATCCCCCTGTGCGGGCCTCTCCCGCCCTTCTTGCCGTGATCCTAGTTAAAAACTCACTGTACTATTGTAATGGAATAGCAGCCCCATATTCAATTCCTGTTAAATCCATTGCGAATACGCTGGAAAACCTTGCCGTACCAGCCGCTTTCCACCGTACTTTCCGGAAGCGGAAACGGCTCTTCCTCCTCCTGCCCGTGAATCCGGATGCTCATGACGACCCCGATGCTGACCATGTTGATGACCAGCGAGGTTCCCCCATAGCTGATAAAAGGGAGCGTGATGCCGGTCAGCGGCATGAGGCCGATAAATGCGCCGATGTTGACGAAAATCTGATAGACGAACATCGTGATGATGCCCGTGATCAAATAAGGCCCCGCCCGGTCGCGGCAATCCGCCGCGATCAGCACCATCCGGTGGATCAGAATGAAATATAGCAGAAGCAGCACCGAAGAGCCGATAAAGCCGTATTCCTCGGCAATCTGCACGAAAATCGAATCGGCGTAGGCCAGCGGCACGCGCTCGGACTGGATCGTCGTCCCCTTCATGTAGCCCTTGCCTTCGATCCCGCCGGAGCCGATGGCCAGCTTCGCGTTGTACGTCTGCCAGCTGACGTCGCGGGAGGCGAGATCCGGCACCAGCCACGGGTCAAAACGGGCGATCCAGTGCTTTTTGCCGAGGTCCTCGCTTATCAGCTTGACCGCCTTGTCATGATAATGGATGTAAGCCTGGATGCCGCCAAACACCGCGGCGAAGGCGACCGCCAAAGCGATGAGGGCATGGCTGTATTTGATGTTGCCGACCCAAAGCAGCCCCGCCAAAATCACCATGTAGCTGAGCGCGTTGCCGAGGTCGTTCTGCAGCATCACGAGCGCCCACGGCACAAACGTGACAAAACCGAGCGGAACCACGTCCCGCCAGAACTTCAGTTTGTTTTTCCGCTTCCGCACCAGCAGGAAGGATATGAAAATGATGAGAAACAGTTTAAACAATTCGGCCGGCTGCAGGCTGAGGCCGCCCGGAAGCGTGATCCACCCTTTGGCGCCGTAATATTCGTTGCCGAAAAACAGCACCAGCACCAGCAGCATCAAGCCGAACAAATAAATATATAAGGCATACCTGATCAGCAGCTTGTAGCTGGTCAGCGAGAAACTCAAAAAGGCCGCGAAACCAACCGCATAATAGGCGGCCATCCGCTCCGAATAATGCCCGATTTTCGGCCTGCCGGCCGTGACGCTGTAAATGGAAAGCAGGCTGAACGCCATCAACGCAAGCAGGATGAGAATGATGGACATGTCCATGCGTTTGAATTTCTGCAGCATGCGGCATCCTCCAATATGTTTTGGATTTGGCGAAATTCCCCAAGCCTCAATACCTCTATTGTAGTTTAAACCGGATGCAAAGAAAAATTTACCGCGGCGTATTCGAAATGCCGATCACATGACGCTCGATGCCGGCAAGGTCGGGGACGACGATGATTTCGTCCCAATGGCCCGCGGCGCGCAGCAGCGCCGCTACGTCCCGTGCCTGCCCCTGCCCGAGCTCGAAGGCGATGAGCCGGGGCGGGGCCTGGAGCAGCGGCAGCTGCTCCATCATGAGGCGGTACGGGGCGAGTCCGTCCGTGCCGCCGTCGAGAGCGGTGCGCGGCTCGTGGTCGCGCACCTCACGCTGCAGGCCGGCGATGTCGGCCGCAGGGATGTACGGCGGGTTGGACACCAGAATGTCCAA
Source organism: Paenibacillus sp. USDA918EY (assembly GCF_009870825.1). Classification (GTDB taxonomy): domain Bacteria; phylum Bacillota; class Bacilli; order Paenibacillales; family Paenibacillaceae; genus Paenibacillus_AQ; species Paenibacillus_AQ albilobatus. The sequence continues at coordinate 11,222 of NZ_WTWY01000024.1, forward strand.
CCCACCGCCCGCAAACGGCTCAAGCAGGTTGCCTTCCAGGAAGTCAATCTGCGCGCCGTTTGCGGCGGCGTTGCGCGCGGCGACCCGCAGCGCGCCGGCCGAGATGTCGCTGGCACGGACATGCCAGCGCGGGGCGTGCAGCGCCAGCGTGACCGCGATGGCGCCGCTGCCGGTGCCGATGTCGGCGCACTCAAGCTTGCGCAGCGCGCCGCCTTTGCCCGATGCCCCTTCGCCGGAGGCATCGGGTCCGCCTGGAGCGCCGCTTCGCGCGGCGCCCTCCGGCCACAGCCGCTCGGCCTGCTTCAGCACGGCCTCCACGAGCAGCTCCGTTTCCGGCCGCGGAATAAGCACGGCCGGCGTCACCTCAAACGGGATGCCGTAAAATTCCTGCATCCCGATAATGTACTGCGCCGGCTCCCCGGCCCCGCGGCGCGACACCGCGCGCTCCCAAGCTTCGCGGCGCTCCCCGGGAAACGGCTCGGGCAAGGCCATGTAATAGGCCGCCCCTGCAAGCCCCAGCACATGCTCCAGGAGCAGCTGGGCGCTGCGCTGCGGCTCCGTCACGCCGCACGCGCTTAAAAAAGAGGAAGCCTCAACAAAGGCTTCCCGTATCGTTTGCTTTGGCGTCATCACGAATGTGGTTTCTTGCAAAGCATTATTCCCCTTTTTCCATCAATTCCGCCTGCTCGGCAATGTTCAGGGCGGAAATGATTTCCTCGATTTCGCCGTTCATCACTTGATCGAGCTTATGCAGCGTCAAGCCGATCCGGTGATCCGTCACGCGGCTTTGCGGGAAGTTGTAGGTCCGGATCCGCTCGCTGCGGTCCCCGGTGCCGACTTTGCTTTTGCGCTCGCCGGCGTATTTCGCTTCCTCTTCCTGGCGTTTCATATCGAAAATGCGGGCGCGCAGCACCTGCAGCGCCTTTTCTTTGTTCGAGTTTTGCGATTTTCCGTCCTGGCAGGTGGCTACGATCCCGGTCGGGATGTGCGTCACCCGCACGGCGGATTTGGTCGTGTTGACGGATTGTCCGCCCGCGCCGCTGGAACAGAACGTGTCCACGCGGATATCCTTGTCGAGAATTTCGATGTCGATATCTTCGACCTCCGGCATGACGGCCACCGTCGAGGTCGACGTATGGATCCGCCCGCCCGATTCCGTCGCCGGAATGCGCTGCACGCGGTGCGCTCCGCTTTCGTATTTCAATTTGCTGTACGCGCCGCGGCCGTTGATCATGAAGATGACCTCTTTAAAGCCGCCAAGGTCGTTCATGTTGGCTTCCATCAGCTCCACGCGCCAGCCTTGGGTATCGGCATAACGGGTGTACATGCGGTACAGATCGGATGCAAACAGCGCCGCTTCGTCGCCGCCTGCCGCGCCGCGGATTTCGACGATGACGTTTTTGTCGTCGTTCGGATCTTTGGGCAGCAGCAGAACGCGGATGCGCTCTTCAAGCTCGGTCTGCCGGGCAGTCAGCTCCTCGATTTCCATTTTGACCATTTCGCGCATGTCGTCGTCGAGCTTTTCGCCCTGCATCGCTTTGGCGGCTTCCAGCTCTTCCGTTACGGTTTTATATTCAGTATAAGCCTCGTAAGCAGGCTGTAAGTCGGATTGTTCCTTCGAATATTCCCGAAGTCGCTTGCTGTCGTTCACAACGTCAGGGTCGCACAGCAGCTCGCTCAGTTTTTCGTAGCGGTCTGCCAAGGCTTGCAATCGGTCCAACAAGGGGGGTCACCTCTCCTGTTTTTTAATATATTCCGGGGCCCCGCAAAGTAATCGGAATAAGCTTCAGAGGCCACGCGTCGCTTTATGGGGCTATTTTAAGTGCGTTTAGTATCATTATGAAGAAAAAGCCGTTTATCCTTTTGTTAACATACCATGGACAGACGACTTTTTATTATACCATGAATCATTCGTTTTTTCCAGCCTCAAAACAGGGACCCACGGAACGCGAAACTGCCGGACTTCAAGCTTCCCGGCTTGAGGGCAATGCCGACGGTTAAACCTTATTTTATGCCCAAAATGAGAAGCATGCAAAGGCCATCGGCAAAACCGCCGAAGCCCTTGCCTCTCTTTGACCGATGCATGCCGATCCGCTTTCGCGGAGATGTTTTTATCGCTATCGTTCCAAAATAAAACGCAGCTTTCTTCGGCCATGCGGTACAATGGAAAAAAAGTTTTTTAAAAATCTTGCAGGGTTCGTTCCGGGCCCGTCGTCAAACGAAATGAAACAGGAGGAGGGGAGAAGACTGGAAGAGTTGCAGTGGGTCCGGGCCGTCAAGGCCGGCCATCCGGAAGCTTACAAATTTCTGGTGCAGCGGTACCAAAACATGGTGTACCACGTGTGCCTTAAAATAACATCCGACGAAACGTCGGCCAAAGATTTGTCGCAGGACATCTTCATGAAGGCTTATTCCGCCCTTCCCGCCTTCCGCGAGGATTCCTCCTTCTCCACCTGGCTGTACCAGATCGCCGTCCGCAAATGTCTCGACTGGAAGCGCGCGCAGCAGCGCGAGCAGGCGCGGCGGAGTCCGGGAGAAGTCAGCGAAAACGACTGGGTCACCAATGAGACCCCGGAACAAATCGTGTTGTCGGAAGAAAGGAGCAGCAGGCTCCGAAGGATGGTCGACGAGCTCGCTGAGCCGTACCGGTCGGCCGTCCGGATGTATTATTTCGAGCAGTGCTCTTATCAGGAAATCGCCGAACGGCGCGGGATTACCGCCAAAACGGTGGAATCCCAGCTGTACCGCGCAAGGGCCATGATGCGTAAGAAAGGAGAGGAATTACGATGAAATGCGAATTGATCCAATATCAACTGGGGGCTTATACCGCTGGGGAACTTCCTCCTGAATCCTCCCTTTATATCGAACAGCATCTGCGTACCTGTCCTGCGTGTCAGGCATGGCACAAGGAGGTGCAGGAAATGGCCCTCATCTGGCAGCAGCCTGACCAGGAGACCGATTTTCCAGATCTAACGGCGGACATCATGGGTGAAATCCGGCAGATGCCGCCTCTATATACGCGCCAGGCTTCGCGAATGAGGCCTAGGAATTCCCGAAAATCGGTGATCGCCCATTTCGGGGTGGCGGCTTGCTTGGCCTTCTGCCTGTTCCAGTTCGGCGTGTTCGAACATTTGAGCTCAGGCATTTCGCAGGCGACCGAAATCTTCTCGCATTCCGTAAATCACTTATTTAAGGAGGGTAAACGATGATTAAAAAAAGTAGATGGCTTACGTTTTTGCTCGCGCTCATTCCCGGTGTGGGGCACCTGTATCTTGGATTTGCCAAACAAGGACTGCAACTTATGATCGGAACCGCAGCCTGCATCATTTTGATTCCGTCCATTCCGATGATTTTCTCGTTCGCGCTGGCGATTCTCTGGTTTTACCAGCTGTTCGACGCGCTGCAAAGAGCGGCCTGGATGAAAGCCGCGGCCCTGGAGCATGAACGCATGATGATGGGCCAGGAGACCTTCGGATATCCTTGGTCGATGCAGGATTTGATGGCGATGGGCGGATATCCGCGGGAAAACCAGCTGAATCCGGTTTGGACCGGGGTCGGCTGCGTCATTGCAGGCGCCGCGGTGCTGCTCGTGACCATTTTTCCAGCGCTTTGGCATTGGGTGCTTCAGGAAAATACGGCCAGCTTCCTGCTCGCCGTCGCATTAATCGGCTACGGCTTGCGGCTGCTGTTTAAAAAACCCGATCGTAGAGGGAGCGAATCTTTATGAACCCCCCAGTGAATCAGACGCCTCCGCCCATCAAGGTCGGCCGTTGGACTTCCGCCATCGGCCTGATCGGCGTCGGCGTCATCGTTTTATTGCAATTCAACAACATCATTTCGTCCGAGGCGCTTAAATATGTGTGGCCCATGCTGCTTATTCTACTTGGCGTCGAGGTGGTGATCGCCAATATCATCCACTCCGAAAGAAGAGTGAGGCTTGGCGGCTTCAGCGTGACGATCCTGATTCTTTTGCTGCTGGTTAGCACGGTTCAGACCGTGCTGCCGGATCTAAGCAGCTTGTTCAACCGCGGTTATGTCAGCGCCGTTCAAGGGCAAACGGAAATAGGGAGCGGCATTAAACGCGTCGAGATCATGGTCGACCATGGGAAAGTCAACGTCACCGGCACCGAAGATGCCAAACTTGCCTACGACGGAAAATTCCGGTTCCGCGACGCTAAAAACCAGGAAGATGCCGATCGGAAAGCCAAGGAAAGATGGAAGGTCAATCCGTCCGGGGACACGCTCGTCCTTTCGCTCGAAGATAATCCCGAAATCTTGTTTCAAATCGGCTTCTTCCCGGATGAGGAATATGTGAACGTATCCGTGCCGAAATCGCTTGAGGTGAAGGTTCGTACCAAAAACGACTCGGTGACCGGGAAGCAATTGGACGCCGGCTTCACCGCCTTGACCACCAATTCGTCCATTGCGCTGGAGCAAGTAAAAGGCAACGTATCCGCTTCAACGACGAACGGTGCGGTTCGGGTGGCGGACATCGGCGGCTCTGCACAGTTGAAATCAACCAACGGGTCCCTTACGATCGATCGCGTGGCCGGAGAGGTAACCGCCAAGACGACCAACGGAGCGATCCGGGGCGCTTCCGCCATTGGCGGCGACTGGACCTGCAGCAGCACGAACGGCAGCATCAATCTCAAGGTTCCCGAAAACGCGAGCGCCGAAATCAAAGCCAAAACCTCCAATTCGTCCATCGGAGGCGGCATCGCGTGGGCCGAGGATGGCGGCGACAACCGTAAACGCGCCGTGATTGGCGACGGTTCCCATCATGTCGAGCTGACGACATCCAACGGCAGCATCAATGTGAATTACGAGAACTAAAAATAAGCAACCGATAAGGATGGTTAATCCTTCATTGTTTACGGGAGACGTTTTCCGGAAAATATCTGAAAATTCGGGCTTCAAGGTTCCATATCTTGAAAGCCCGATTTTCGCTCCAATACCCGCTCGCCAAATTCGATCATGAATGGCGGTTCGGGTTCTTTCCGTACCTCGCCCCTACCCGTTTATTCATCAACCAGCTCCAATAAATAATCCGTATATTCTTCCTCACTCATGTTCGAAATCGCGGCAGCCAGCTTATCCTGGGCTTGTGCGGCCGGCAGGCGCTCATAATCCATTTTGCTTATCTTGGCCATCCGCGCCCGATAATCGGGCGTGCTGTTCCGCTCAATATATTGAATGACCTGCTGCAAGGGCATTTTTTTGAGCGTCCAAATACTGATGTCCTGACTCAACAGATTCTCCCCCTTTAACCTTTCATAATGCATGTATTCCTATAGTGTCCGGCCACCGGCGGCCCCATTCCGTGATTGTCGGCGCCTCACGCCGAAAAGGCTGCCCCTGGGCAAGCTGCACCTCTTTGCTAATCGCATGACTAACAATCGGGTGCAGTGCGCGTCGGGACAGCCCTTAACTACCAATGCTCTGGTATTACACTGTATTACACGTTAAACCGGAAATGCATGACGTCGCCGTCGGCAACGACGTAGTCCTTACCTTCGAGGCGGAGCTGGCCGCGTTCCTTGGCTGCGTTCATGCTGCCGGCAGCCATCAGGTCGTCGTAGGAAACGACCTCCGCCCGGATGAACCCGCGCTCAAAGTCCGAATGGATGACGCCCGCAGCCTGCGGCGCTTTCATTCCTTTGCGGATCGTCCATGCCCGTACTTCCTGAACGCCGGCCGTAAAATACGTATAGAGGCCGAGAAGCCGGTATGCCGCTTTAATCAAGCGGTTCAAGCCGGATTCCTCAAGGCCCAGCTCTTCAAGGAACATCGCCTTGTCCTCGCCTTCAAGCTCGGCGATTTCGGCTTCGACCTTGGCGCTGATCGGCACGACCTCGGCATGCTCGGCCGCCGCGAAATCCTTAACCTGCTGCACGTACGGGTTGCTGTCCGCACCGGCCACGCCGTCTTCGCTGACATTGGCGGCATAGAGGACCGGCTTCATCGTCAGCAGGTGCAAATCGCGCAGCACGACCTTCTCGTCATCGGACAGCTCTACGCTGCGCGCAGGCTGGTCGTTGTACAGCGCTTCTTTCACGCGCTCCAGAATGGCGATCTCCTGCTCGTATTGCTTGTTGCCGCCTTTCATGTTTTTGCGGGCGCGATCGATCCGTTTGTCGACGCTCTCCAGGTCGGCGAGAATCAGCTCCAGGTTGATCGTCTGGATGTCGCTGACCGGATCCACTTTCCCGTCGACGTGTGTAATGTTCTCGTCCTCGAAGCATCTGACGACATGGACGATGGCATCCACTTCACGGATGTGGGCCAAAAATTTGTTGCCGAGCCCTTCGCCTTTACTCGCGCCGCGGACAAGGCCCGCGATATCCACGAATTCGAACGCGGTCGGCACGGTTTTGTTCGGCTGCACAAGCTCGGTAAGCTTGTCCAGACGCTCGTCCGGCACCTCCACGACGCCGACGTTCGGATCGATCGTGCAGAACGGATAGTTTGCGGATTCCGCACCCGCCTGCGTAATCGCGTTAAACAAAGTGGATTTGCCGACGTTCGGCAATCCCACGATACCTGCTTTCAAAGCCATCGATATGACACTCCTATTTCATATTGGACTAGGCAAAAGCCCGAATGATTTGAAGGATTCGAAAAAATCCCCATCTATTAAACGGAAATAAAAATACGCAAACCTTGCAACCAACCGCTGCGCTGGCGCAGCCTCTCAATCCTACCCATTATATATTAGAACCAGGGGGGCATCAAGACAAAGGCGGCGTACCGTCAGTCCGCGCCAAAAAGCCCCCGGCCCCCATCGGCCGGGGACTGCCCGGCATCGTTCACGGCTGGATCCGTACCAGCCTGTCGGTCGCCCGGAGCGCGGCGACGTCCGCCGCTCCGATGCCGAACATGGCCGTGCGCAGCTCGAACTCCACCTGCGCCAGCGCCGCGTGCAGCGCCTCCTCCGACTCCACCGCCGGTCCGAGCACGCTGCGGCCGAATCCCGACAGATCGGCCCCCAGCGCCAGCACCTTGGCGGCGTCCACCCCGGTCTTAAGGCCGCCGCTGCCGATCAGCCCGGCTTCCGCACATACTTTGCGGACTTCCTCAATGCATTCGGCCGTCGGGTTGCCCCAGCCCGCAAAGGCTTCGGCCGCTGCGCGCCGCATGCTGTCCTTGCTGCGGTGCTTTTCGACCTGGCTCCAAGAGGTGCCGCCGGCGCCGGCGACGTCCACGAATTTGACACCCGCCCGCAGCAGCCTTGCGGCCGTTCCGCCGTCAATGCCCCAGCCGACTTCCTTTGCCCCGACCGGAACCTCAAGCTGCCGGCACACCTGCTCGATCTTGGACAAAAGTCCGCTGAAGTTCGTATTGCCTTCAGGCTGGAATACCTCCTGAAGCCCGTTAAAGTGAAGCACCAGCATGTCCGCTCCGGCGATGTCGACCGCCCGCCGGCATTCCTCGATGCCGAAGCCGTAGTTGAGCTGAACCGCTCCCAAATTCGCGATGACGGGAATCGTCGGCGCATGCTTGCGCACATCAAAGGTATACGCCAACTCTTCGCGCTCCACGGCCGCGCGCACCGAACCGACCCCCATCGCCCAGCCCCGCGACTCGGCGGCAGCGGCCAGACGCTCGTTAATCGCGCCCGTCGTTTTGCTTCCGCCCGTCATGGAGCTGATCAAGAGCGGCGTGCGCACCGGCATCCCTAGAAAGGATGATTCCAGCGTAACGGCGTCAAAATCGATTTCCGGCAGAGCCGCATGGCGGAACCGGTATTTTTCCAAGCCGTTCGTTACGCCTGCGCCGCTAACCTCCTCCGACAGGCTGATCCGCACATGTTCGATTTTTCGTTCTCCCGTCGCGATTTCCGGCAAAAGCGATTTTTTGCCCGCATGATTTTCGCTCATCAAGATCCCCTTCCGTATTTCCCGTTGACCATACCCATGCAATCCGGCCGAAAATTAACAGTAGATTACACATCCATCCGTCAAAATATTCTTCTATCATCTCATTTCGGCGCCCTGAATTTCAAATCGGATTCATGACAAATGCTTTTTTAGTCCAGACTATAGAGTGAATTTTACAATGAACCGAGCATGAAAGAACATGAGCCAAAACGGAGGATCAAACCATGGGACAAGATCAGGTATGGGGCGCGGCCGGCAGCACGCAACAAACCGCTTCAGACAATCCGGCCGACAAGCCGAATCGCGGCAAACGGCGCCTGGTCGTCACCCTGTTGGCCGTCCTGCTGTTATGGCTCGTGTGCGTGATTATTTATCAGACGCATAAACCCCTTCCCCCGGGGATTTCCTATGAAAGCCCGCTGCATCATACCGAAGACGTCCGGTTTCTGTACGACCTGACTTACCCCGATCCGTCCGGCAGGGTCGTCGCCGAGCAGCAAATCCGCCAAAGAATCGGCGAGATCGTGGACGAATCCAGGCGGTTCCTCGTCATTGACCTGTTCCTGTTCAATAACTACGCCCACAAGGGCCAGCAGTTTCCGAAGGTCAGCGAAGAATTGACCGACAAGCTGGTACGGCATAAAAAGGAATTTCCCGACATGGACATCGTATTGATTACCGATCCCGTCAACACAAGCTACGGCTCCGCCCCCAATGCGCTGCTGGAACGGCTGAAAACGGCGGGCATCCGGGTCATCGTGACGAACCTGGATCCGCTTCGCGACCCGAACCCGATCTACTCGGCCGTATGGCGCACGTTCATTCAATGGTTCGGAGTAACCGGCAAAGGCTGGGTGCCCGACCTGATGGCCACGAACGGCCCGAAAATGACGATCCGCTCCTACCTAAAGCTGTTAAACATTAAAGCCAACCACCGTAAAGTCGTCCTCAGCGAAAAACGCGCGCTTATCCTTTCAGGCAACGTCCATGATGCCAGCGCCTATCATTCGAATATCGCCTTTGAGGTCGGCGGGCCCGTAATCGGGGATATTCTCAAATCAGAGCAGGCGGCCGCCGATCTGTCCAAGGGGGGACCGCTTCCGGCTTACGTTCCATGGCAAAATCCCGGGGCCGATGGAGGATCGATCGGCATCCGGTACGTAACGGAGGGCAAAACCTACCAATACGTGCTCCAGGAGATCGAAGCCGCCCAAAAAGGCGACACGCTTTGGATGGGCATGTTTTATATGGAGGATAGGAAGGTGCTGAACGCGCTGCTGTCCGCAGCGGGACGGGGCGTCGACATCCGTCTGCTGCTCGATCCGAACAACAACGCCTTCGGAGAGAAAAAAATCGGAATCCCGAACCGCCAAGTCGTTTCGATGTTGGCCAAACGCTCAAAAGGCAAAATTTCGATCCGCTGGTACCATACGACGCAGGAGCAATACCACACGAAAATGATATATATTGAGAAGCCGGCCGGAAACTCCGTCATTGTCGGCGGCGCCGCCAACATGACGCCCCGCAACCTGAACGATTACAACCTGGAAAACGACCTTTGGGTATCCGTTCCATCCGGTGCGCCGCTGGATATGCAGATGCGCCGTTATTTCGACCGTTTATGGAACAACAGGGACGGTTCCTTCACCCTAGACTTAAGCGCCTACCAGTCCGCCTGGTACGAAGACCTCATTTACCGCATCCAGAAGGCTGTTCGATACACCACCTTCTAAGCGTCGTCCCGAGGCTTTCCGGGTCACAGAGACATGTCGTCACTGCGTGAATTCTTGCCTGCATATACACGGCATGCAGCTCCCTACGCGGGAGTTCCGCTGCATGAGGGAGCGTCCGCCGCTAGACGAAAAAGACGCTCTGCCTAACGCAGAACGCCTTCTTAATATTCATCGACATTTTCCTTACGGCTTCTCGCAAACCGACTTAAACTGGCAGCGGTCCCCGCATAAACGGCCTTTGCCGTGCGGTACGCACATCGGCGTGCCGAAAATCGGGTCTTCGGCGATGATGCAGTCCATGTAGAATACTTCCTTCACCATTTGGGGCGTCAGCACGTCCTCGGGTGCCCCGGCGCAAAACACGCCTTGGTTTTTGACCGCGATCATATGGTCGGCATAACGGCAGGCCAGATTCAAGTCATGAAGCACCATCACGATGGTGCGCCCCTGTTCGCGGTTAAGCTCGTATAGCAGGTCCAGCACTTCAATTTGGTGGTTTAGGTCCAAATACGTCGTCGGCTCGTCGAGCAAAATAAGATCGGTATTTTGCGCCAGCGTCATGGCAATCCACGCCCGCTGCCGCTGTCCTCCCGAAAGGGAATCCACCGCCCGCTCCGCGATGTCCGACAGCCCGGTCATCTCCAGCGCTTCCCGCACGAGCCGCTCGTCTTCTTCGCTCCACTGCTTCAGCCAGGACTGGTGGGGATACCGCCCCTGCTTGACCAGCTGAAGCACCGTCAATCCTTCGGGCGCCGTCGGCCCCTGCGGCAAAATCGCCATGTTTCTCGCTACCTCTTTGGTCGAAGCGCGGTGGATTTCCTTTCCATCCAGAAGCACAGATCGGCTTTTCGGTTTGAGCAGGCGCGCCAGCGAACGCAGCAGCGTCGATTTGCCGCATCCGTTGCTGCCGATGAGCACGGTCACTTTGCCCTCGGGAATCTGAAGGCTAAGGTCCTTGATAATCTCCGTATCTCCGTAACTGAGCGTCAGCTCCTCGGTTTGCAAAAGGGTCATCGCCGGTTACCTCCTCGTTCTGTTCTTCATTTTTATCGAATTCAACCAAAGTTCCGTCAGGCAGCAAATGATAATCATTATCACAAATATAAAATGTCCCGTAACCAATGTCAATACAGGTGGCCCGGCCCCACCCCGCTATAACAGCGGGGACATCAGGCGGGCGAGCGATTCCAGAATCCGTTCGGGAATTTTCTTTTTCATAAACTTGTCCAGCACGATTTGCTTCGTCGATTTGAGGTCGCGCTCGAAATCCGATACGATCCGCTGCACGCTTTCCGTCTGCACAAGCAGCGCATTGACCTCAAAATTCAAATGAAAGCTCCGCATGTCCATGTTCGCCGTGCCGATGGTGGCCACTTCCCCGTCGATGATGAGCAGCTTGGAATGCAGGAAGCCCTTTTCGTATTCGTAAATTTGGACGCCGACATCAAGCAGCGCCGGAAAATAGGAATGGGATGCCAGAAACGGCAGCCATTTATCCGGTTTTGCCGGAAACAGGATGCGGACATCCAGGCCGGACATGGCGGCGACGCGCAGGGAGGTCAGAATGTCTTCATCAGGGATGAAATAAGGCGTAGCCAGCCAAACGGATTTTTGCGCGGAAGTGATCATGGAGAAAAAAATATTTTTGAGCGCGCGGCGGTCGTTGTCCGGCCCGCTCGGAATGATCTGGACGGCCCCGCTGTTCCGTTCCGCCAGAAGCGGTGAAAGGTATTCCGCCTCCAGCACCTGCTCCCCCGTCATGTAATTCCAGTCCTGGAGAAAAATGATCTGCAGCGTCCGGACGGCTTCGCCTTTCACGGACATGTGCGTATCCCGCCAAAAGCCGTAGGTGGCATTGCGGCTCAAATATTCGTCCCCGACGTTCAGGCCGCCGATGAACCCCACGTTCCCGTCGATGACGACGATTTTGCGATGATTGCGAAAGTTGACCCTCGACAGGAAAAACGCTTTGGAGCTTCCGTATGCCGCTACCTTGACGCCCGCGTTGGCCATTTCCCTCAGAAACGACTTCGGCAGCTGCATGCTGCCCCAGGCATCGTACATAAACCGCACGTGGACGCCGGCTTTGGCTTTTTCGATCAAAATCCGCTGAATCCGGGTCCCGATATCGTCCGCCCGGTAAATGTAATACTCCATATGAATATGATGTTTGGCCTTTTCCAGCTCCTGCAGCAGCGTGGAGAAGGTTTCTTTGCCGTTGGTCAAAATGCGGGTTTCGCTCGAAAACGAAATCGGCGTCCTCGCCAATCTCTGGGACAGCCTCAGCAGCTGCTGCTGCATCGGATTCAAATCCGACAGGTCCTGCTGGACGCGGACGCTTCCTTCCTCGAGCATCTCGTAGATTTTCGAATCCTGCTCGGCCTTTTTGTCGAATTTGCGGCGTTTGAAGTAGTTTTGCCCGAACAGCAGGTAAAAAAACAGCCCCACGACCGGCACCAGCGCCAACAGCAAAATCCACGCCATCGTCGATGAAGGGTTTCTGTTCTCCATAAATATCATGAATCCGAGCGATACGACGGTCAGGGTCGAAAATATGCTGACGATCGTGCCTGCCGTTTTGCCGAAAAACCCGAATCCGACGTAATAAAAGACAAATAATAAAGCCGCAATAAGTACAGCCTGTATAGCCCTTCTCATCTCTTCCCCCGATTCGTCCGCTTTTCCAAAAGCGCGGCCTGTTCCGGAATTTGGCGAAAATCCAGGTACGGCCAGCAAATTCTATTCTACATGAAGTGACGCCATCTTCCTATAGATCCCGCGATAAAAAACAGTTTAAAAAACGGGATTTGAAAGAGGGCCATCCCTTTCCTTAAACAGAAACGTTTGACGCAGATAAGGACGCCTCTTCAAGGCAATGATCAAAAAAGATGCATCGCAGTCTTGACAACCGGCTGCATTCGTGAAATGATATCCCTAACGACCGTTAGGTAGTTTAAATGGAGGCGATGTTATGAATGCAAAACGAATGCTTTTGGAAACCGCGCTGGCGCATTTTGCGGAGGATGGTTACGAAGGGGCCTCGCTGCAGAAAATAGCCGAAGAAGTCGGGATCAAAAAGCCTTCCATATACGCCCATTTTAAGGGAAAGGACGACCTGTTCCTCTGTTCGCTCAAAAACGCGCTGAAAGAAGAAAAGCGGCGAATTACCCGCTTTTTCATCAGCCGGAAGGACCAGCCGCTGGATCGGCGTTTGTCCGAGCTGCTGGCCTTTCTCCAAGAGGAATACAACCGCAGCAGCGAGAGCAAATTCGTGCTTCGTATGTCCTTTTTTCCGCCTTCTTCCTTGTACGACGAAGTCATGAAATTGATTTATCCGTTTTTGGATTCCATGGAAAGGCGCGTTTTGCGGCTGATGGAGCAGGCGAAGGCGGACGGGACGGCCCCCATCGCCAATCCCGAGGATGCGGCGGTGGCCTATATGACCTTGGTGGACGGCATTATGATCGAAATGGTGTACAGCGGGATGGCCAGCGCCAAGCGGAGACTGAAAGCATCCTGGCCTATTTTCTGGGCCGGCATTCAAGCTTCGAAAGCCTAGAAGGAATGTTAGAGGAGGGAATCAACATGAACCGGAATTGGTTGTACGTTATTTTGGGCGGCGTCGTCGAGGTGCTGTGGGTTTCGGGCTTGAAACACTCCACCAACCTGTTGGAATGGATTCTGACGATTGCCGCCATAGCGGTAAGCTTTTATCTCATTATCGAGGCGTCGAAGCTTCTTCCCGTGGGCACGGTATATGCCGTCTTCACGGGTCTCGGAACGGCTGGTACCGTCTTAACCGAAATGCTCGTTTTCGGAGAGCCTTTCAGCTGGCTGAAAACGTTGCTGATTCTCGTGCTGCTGGCGGGCGTCATCGGGCTGAAGCTCATTACGGCTGACGAAGGAGCCAAGAAAGGAGCGGATGCGTAATGGCATGGGCAGCGATATTACTGGCCGGCGTGTGTGAGATTTTCGGCGTGATCGGCATCAAGGGCGTGACGCAAAAAAAGGGCTGGACCGCTTATTTGCTGTTATTCGCGGCTTTCGTCGCCAGCTTTTCCCTGCTTTCCTTTGCGATGAACACGTTGCCGATGGGGACGGCGTATGCGGTATGGACCGGGATCGGGACCGTGGGCAGCACGCTTGTCGGCATGTTCGTGTTCGGGGAACCGAAGGAATGGCGCCGAATGCTTTTTATCGCGATGATTCTCGGCTCGGCGGTTGGTTTGAAATTAATTTCGTAAGAGATGTAAGAAAAACATTTATCGACGTACATTCAGAGAAGACAGACCGCGTTTAAATGAAGTTTTTCTTGCAATATCAGGATGCAATGGCTCTGTAGTTTATAGTTTCTGAATATTGTCACAAAACAAAGGCCTTCTTTGTCTTCCTATATGTAAGGTCCATATCTTTGGGAAAATAAAGGAGGAAGTTCTAAATGAAACTGCGATTAAATTATCGGACCGCGAGTCTGCAAGTATTTCAAGCGATGACGAATCTGCAAAAGGCCAGTTCGGACTCTTCGCTCGACATCGTCCTGCAGGAGCTGATCAAAATCCGCGTATCGCAAATCAACGGCTGCGCGTTTTGCCTGGATATGCACGCCAAGGATTTAATGAAACACGGCGATTACGGGAATCATATCGTTTTGCTTAATGCATGGCGGGAAGCGCCGATTTATACGGAGGAGCAGCGGGCGGCGCTTGCGCTTGCCGAAGCGGTGACGCTCATCTCCGAGCAAGGTGTCCCGGAGGATGTTTATGCGGAAGCCCGGAAGCATTTTGACGAAAAAGAGTTCATGGAGCTGATTCTGGCCATCAATACGATCAATAGCTGGAACCGGATCGCCATTTCGACGGGAATGTTCCCGGGATGTTTTTCATGACGCAAAACGGCAGAGCATAGAGCCGTCTGCAAAAGTCGAAGAGTGAACCACCCTGCCCTGTGCAAAGGCGCAGGGTTTCTTTCATTCGCGGGAAGGTCGATCCCTCCTGGATGCCGAATGGTTATAAACGCATAAAATCGGGAGGGAGGATGAACATCACGGAAACGACGGCATTTGAAACGTTCTACCGGACCTATCGGGCTTACGGCTTGTCGATCGCATACCGCATGCTGGGAACGTATACCGACGCCGAAGATATCGTTCAGGACGTATTCGCCGAACTGGCGGCCAAAGATCCGGCGGTAATCCAAAACATGAAATCGTACATTGCCAAAGCGGTCACCAACCGCTGCTTGAATCTGCTCCGCTCCGCCAAGAAAACGCGGGAGGAATATATCGGCGAATGGCTGCCGGAGCCCATTGCGGCTTCGACGGATCTTCCCGAGCTGGCGGCGGAACAAAAGGACACCCTCTCCTATGCTTATCTGCTCATGCTGGAGCGGCTTGGTCCGATGGAACGAGCGGTCTTTCTTTTGAGGGAAGTGTTTGAGTACGATTATGCGCAGATCGCCGACATGACGGGCAAAACCGAAGCCAACTGCCGAAAAATATTCAGCCGGGCCAAGCAGCAGTTCAAAGGGAGCGAACCGCCCGCATCCCCGGTGGACGACGAGCAGCGGAAAGCGGCCGTGGAGCGGTTTGCGGATGCTTTTCTCCATTATGATCCGAAAATGCTGCTTGGGCTGCTGGCGGAAGACGCCATGCTTATATCCGATGGCGGCGGTGTGGCGCGCACGGCGATCCGGCCGATTTTCAGCCGCGACCGCATCATGAGATTGCTCGTATCGCAAAAAGCCTACCGGGATATGCGGATTTGGGACACCCGGATTACGGAGCTCAACGGCGAAACCGCCATCGTTTTTACGAGCGGTCACGAGGTGAAAGCGGCGTTTTGCTTCCGGTTTACCGAATCGGGAGACCGGCTGCAGCATTTGTACATGATCAAAAACCCGCATAAGCTATTGCATTTACGAGTGTAACGGCCCTGGAACGCGAATAAACGGGAACATATTCATCCGCCTTGAACAAGGCGGTTTTTTTATTTCCTCTCCCCCTTGAATCGCCATGTCTGACGGCTCAAAACCGGGACCAAAGGCGTAGATTTGAATCCCCCCCTCCTTTTGTAATATAATTTTTCTGACTACACGGTCAAATTAAGAACCGAAGTGTTCAGAAAGGAGTGAATGTTCGTTTGTCTGAGAAGTTGGCGGACAAAAAGAAACAGATCTTGAAGACCGCCCTGCAGCTGTTTTCCACCCAAGGGATCTCCTCCACGTCGATGCAGGAAATCGCCGAGTATTGCGGGATGTCCAAGGGAAGCCTTTATTTGCACTTCAAATCGAAGGAAGAGCTTGAACAAAGCATTTATTCGTATTGCGAAGGGATGATCCGCGACAGCGTCATGCAGGTGGAGCAGGAGCATCTTCTGACTCCGAAGGAACAGCTTCAAAAGCAGGTCGAAGTGCTGCTGAACCGTTTGGTCGAGCTTAGGGAGTTTGCGATCATGCAGCTCCATGACCAGCATAAGGGCGGTAAAAGGCCGGCACTGGACGCACGCATTCACGAAAAACATGTCCATGCGCTGCAATGGTTCCACGACAAATTGGCCCTTATCTACGGGGAGGACATCCTGCCCCACGCCATGGATCTGACGCTGTTTGTTACCGGCATGCTCGGCGGATATGTCCGCATGCTGATGATTCCGGGACTGCCGCTGAACGTTCGCCGCATGGCGGAGCGTCTCGTTGCGCTGCTGGACGACGTGGCTGAAAGCACGCTTCGCAAGCAAATGGAACCGATGATCGCTACGGGGGTGTGGTCCGAGTGGCTGGACAAATACATGACAAGCCCGGATCGCCCGCGCCATCCGCTCATGGTGACCAAACAGATGAAGGATCTGCTGAAGGATGCCGGCATCGATGAATTCAGAAAGGAATTTGCCCTTGATTCCATACAAATCATGGAAAAGGAGCTGCTGGATATCGAGCCGCGCAAAGCCATTTTGGCCGGCATGATGAGCAACCTGGAGCAAATCGGGGAGCTTGGGCCGCTGAACAAGGAACTGAAAGGAATTTACGAGCTTTACATTGCTTCAAGAGCCGAGCAGCGATGATTATACATGACGATTTTGGCTTAACCCGTACTTAGAAGGTATATGGAGAGGAGTAGAAACCTGCGAGATGAAAGGAATCATTAATTTCTCACTGAACAACAAGTTTGCGATCTGGATTCTGACCGTCATCGTTGCCGTTGCCGGATTGTACAGCGGCCTTTCGATGAAACAGGAGACCATTCCGAACATCAACATCCCGTTTCTGAGCGTGACCGCGGTTTATCCGGGCGCTGCCCCGGAAGGCGTCGTGCAGGACGTGACCGTTCCGCTGGAACAGCGGCTGCGCAACGTGGACGGCGTGAAAACCGTCACTTCCACCTCGATGGAAAACGCGGCCAACATTGCGATGGAATTCGACTACGGTACGGACCTCGACCAAGCGACCGCGGCCGTCCGTGAAGCGCTGAACGAGGTCAAATTGCCGGATGGAGCCCAAAAGCCCACCATCTCCAAATTCAGCATGAGCTCCTTCCCCGTCGTATCCCTCAGCGCTTCGGACGATTCGAACGATCTGGAGAAGCTGACCAAAAATATCGAAAACCAGGTGGAGCCTGAGCTTGAAAAAATCCCGGGCGTCGCCTCCATTTCGATTTCGGGGCAATACGTCAAGGAAGTGCAGTTGAAGTTCAACAAAGAAAAAATGGCCAAGCTCGGCCTTTCCGAAGATACCGTCAAGGGCATCGTCCAAGGATCTTCGATCCATGTCCCGCTGGGCTTGTTCACCCTGGATCAATCCTCGAAGGCCGTCGTTGTCGACGGCAACATCATTACGCTGGACGACCTGAAGAATCTGGCCATTCCTGTCATCCCTAGCGCGGGAGGCGCGGCCGCCGGGGCTCCGGGCCAGGGCGCAGCAGGTACGCCTGTTCAAGGCGCAGGCGCTGGAACCGGCGCCCAAGGAATTGCCGGAGGCGGCGGGAATGCCGCTGGCGCGGGCGCCGGCATGACCGGGGGAACAACGCAAGGGCATGTACCTGCGGGCATCCCGACGGTTAAATTGAGCGATATCGCCGACATCCAGGTGATCGGCAAAGCCGAGTCCGTATCCCGTACGAACGGCAAAGCTTCGATCGGCCTGCAGATCGTGAAAGACAATGATGCAAATACCGTTGATGTGGTCAACGCCGTTAAAGATAAAGCGAAAAAACTGGAAGGCGAATTCAAGGGCATGAACCTGACGGTTCTGCTCGACCAGGGCAAACCGATTGAGGACGCCGTGTCCACGATGATGAGCAAAGCGGTATTCGGTGCCTTGTTCGCCGTCCTGATCATCCTGATCTTCCTGAGAAACATCCGTTCGACCATCATCTCGATCTTGTCGATCCCGCTCTCCCTGCTGATCGCGCTCCTGATCTTGTGGAGAATGGACATCACTTTGAACATGATGACCCTCGGCGCGATGACCGTAGCCATCGGCCGGGTCGTCGACGACTCCATCGTCGTCATCGAGAACATATACCGGCGGATGACCAGCGGCGGCGAGAAGCTGCGCGGACGCGAGCTCGTCCGGGAAGCGACCCGCGAAATGTTCGTGCCGATCATGTCTTCGACGATCGTGACGATCGCCGTGTTCCTGCCGCTTGCTTTCGTCAGCGGCATGGTCGGCGAGCTGTTCATGCCGTTTGCGCTGACGATGGTCTTCGCCCTGCTGGCATCCCTGCTCGTAGCGATCACGCTCGTGCCGATGCTTGCGCATTCGTTGTTCAAGAAAGGCATCAAGCCTTCCAAAACCCATGATCATGACAAGCCGGGCAAAATGGCCCGCGGCTATCAGCGCATTCTGAACTGGTCGCTCTCCCATAAGCTGATCACCTTCGGCCTGGCCGTCGTCCTGCTCGTTGCGAGCCTGTTCCTGACGCCGCTGATCGGTACCAGCTTCATGCCGGAGCAGGAGGACAAATACGTGATGGTCACCTACTCTCCGGAGCCGGGTGCACAGCTTGAAACGGTTGAAAAGCGCGCGCTTGACGCGGAGAAATATATTTTGGACCAGCCTGGCGTGGATAAAATGCAATATTCGGTCGGCGGCAGCGGCAATCCGCTGGGCGGCGGCTCTTCCAACTCCGGCCTGTTCTATATCGAATACAAGAAAGATACCAAAGACTTCGAAACGGTGAAGAAGAACCTGATCGAAGGTCTCAAAAAGCAAGTGACCAAAGGCGAATGGTCCACGATGGACATGGCCGGCGGCATGGGCGGAAGCTCGCTCAGCGTCAGCGTCTTCGGCAACAGCCTGGAAGACATCAAACCGGTAGCCGATCAAATTCTGAAGCTGGTGGAAGCCGACAAAGCCAATTTCGAAAAGGCGAAAACCAGCCTGTCCAAAGCCTATGACCAATATACGATCGTAGCCGACCAGGAAAAACTGAGCTCGCTGGGCTTGACCGCAGGGCAAATCGCCATGAAACTGAGTCCGCAAAGAGAGCGCCCGGTGCTGACCGAGGTTAAGGTCGAAGACAAAAAATACAAGGTGTATATCGAAACCGACGGCAAAGAGTACAAGAGCATCGACGATATCGAAAAAGAAACGGTTGCGTCTCCTCTTGGCATGAACGTGCCGATTAAAGACGTCGCCAAGGTGGAAAAAGGCTCTTCGCCGGATACGATTACGCGCACCGACGGCAAAATGGTCGTCAACGTCACGGCGAACATTTTGACAAACAATGTGGGCAAAGCTTCTACCGACCTGCAGAAGGAAATTGACAAAATCAATCTCCCTGACGGCGTGGAGGTGAAGTTCGGCGGTACGACCGAACAAATTAACGATACCTTTACGCAGCTCGGCCTTGCCATGGCGGCGGCCGTCGCGATCGTGTATTTCGTGCTCGTCGTGACCTTCGGCGGCGGACTGGCGCCGTTTGCGATCCTCTTCTCGCTGCCGTTTACGATCATCGGAGCCCTCGTAGGCTTGTGGATCGGCGGCGAAACGTTGAACGTGTCGTCGCTCATGGGCGCGCTGATGCTGATCGGCATCGTCGTCACCAACGCGATCGTCCTGATCGACCGCGTCATTCACAAGGAACGCGAAGGTTTGTCGACGCGTGAAGCGCTGCTGGAGGCAGGTGCGACCCGTCTGCGTCCGATCCTGATGACCGCGTTGGCGACCATCGGAGCCCTGCTCCCGCTCGTCAGCGGACTGGAGAGCAGCGCAGGCATCATCTCCAGAGGCCTTGGCATTACCGTTATCGGCGGCCTCATCAGCTCCACCCTGCTGACGCTCGTCATCGTGCCGGTCGTGTACGAATTCCTGATGAAATTCCGCAGACCGAAGGTGGAAGACTAAAACAAACGGTGGAATCGATCATCGCCAAAGGACGCGTTCCTTCCCAACCGGGAAGGGCGCGTCCTTTTTCAAAATCGTGAGTAATACATCAGCTAAACGTGATCTGTATACTGTGAAGGTACGTTGATAGACGTCCTTCTTATCAAGATGCTTTAGCATAACCACCGGCAGGAATTTGCTGTTAGAAACCAGAAACAGTTGTATGAAATAAATAGCCGGAACCCTCTTGACCCTCACATTGATGTCAGGGTTTACAATAAGCGTATTCGGGCAGGAAGGAGGAGGTCGCGGTTGAATATCGGCGAATTGGCGGAGCTGACCGGAGCAAGCATTCGCTCCCTTCGTTACTACGAGCAAAAAGGACTGCTGGCTCCGCTCCGCAAAGACAACGGGTACCGGGAATACACGCCGTTTGCGGTGGAGCAGGTACGGACCATCCAGCTTTATTTGAATTTGGGGCTGTCGACCGATGAGATTGCCGGCATCCTGCAGTGCGTGCTGATGAACAAAGAAGCCTTCTGTGCGGAAGTGCTGCCGATTTATCAGCTGAAGCTGCAGGAAATCGACAAACAAATCGAGCTGCTGACCAGCATCCGGCAGAACCTGACGGACCGCATCGACGCCATCCTGCTCGAACGATCAAAATCCGGTCAGGAGGAATAAAGATGAGCATCGAAGCCGTCAATGATGAGACGTTTGCAGCACATATCAAGCCGGAAGGAACCACGCTCGTGGAATTCGGAGCGGTATGGTGCCCTCCCTGCAAAGCGCTGCTGCCCATGCTGCAGGAGCTGTCGGACGAACAAGGGAAGCAGGTCCGCTTTCTGGAGGTGGATTGCGATGAGTCCCCGGAAACGGCCAGCCGGTACCAGGTGATGTCCGTACCCACGGTGATCGTGTTCCAAAACGGAGAGCCGGTGGAAAAGCTGGTCGGCCTGCGCCCGAAAAGCGTATATGAGCAGGGTTCTTTCCAAGCACAGCCAATAAAATGATCCTTGAGCAAGAAGCCGTTCCAATCGCGGATATGTACGAAGCGGTATGCGAAACGGGGTCTGTTTTCAGTAAAGTTCGGGGTCCTGACTTAGGATGCAAACGGCGCATGCCATGATGGCACGCGCCTTTTTTCGTTACGCCAGTTCATTCCGCAGCGACTTCAGCATCCGCAGATCATAAGGCATAAATTCACCCAGCATGCTGCCGATCTCCCGGTACAGCGGGGTTCGGGCTTGCTCCGTAAGTTCCTTGGCGAAATGCGGCGCCCACTGAAGCAGATGCCGCTCCAAAAAATCGATTTGCGTATCCAGCCACATCAGCCTGCATTCGGGCAAACCTGCGGTAAACGCCATATGTTCTCCGGCCACCGCGATAAACTCCAGCTCGATGGTCAGATGATCGTCATTTTCGCTTTGCAGCTTGTTGAAGACGATGCCGCAGTCCTCGTACGCCTCGCGGATTTGCCTTACGCAGCGCCGGGCGCTGCTCGGGTCAGCGGTCCGGTATGCGCTTTCGCAAACGCTTGGAAAAACCGCGTCCCGGCCGATAAACAGCCGCTCATATTCCTCCGTTTCTTTCCGGCAGGCCTCGACCAGCCGCCCCGGGCTTAAACGGCCCAAATAATCCTGAAGCCTGCGTCCCCCATCGGTAAGCGCCAACTCTTCCCGCAGCTCCGCCTGGCGCTGCCACGGCGCGATCTGCGCCAGGCCCGGCGGGTTCTCCAAAAAGTCGATCAGCAGCTGGTACGCCCAGCTCCTTCCTTGATGCCAGCGGGCTCCTTCCAACGTATCCAGCAGCGGTTCCAGCGTTGTCGTCATAGCCGCCCCTCCTTGATCCAGGTCCGGATTGTCTTGAAGAAACTTTTTCCTAAATCCAGCTTACCTGAATCGAAGCCGGCATTATGTGATATGGTTCACATTGGCCGATATAAAACCGCCTATTTTCGGAAAGTTATTTTAAAAAAATTTTAATGATTACTATCGTCCCGAAACGCTACGGCGTACGCCAAACCAAAAAGACGGGGCCGCGTTAGTCCCATGCCTCTTCTTCGCGCTTTTTCGCAAGCGCCGCATGGTAATCCTCGGGATGATTCATATTAAAGAAGGCTTGGCCTGCCTTAAGCCCCGTCTCCTCCGCAAGGACATCCTCGGGGATATACCTGACCCGAAGCCGCTCCAGCCAGTCCATCATCCGCAGTCTCCCGCCGCCAAGCGCATCTTCCAGCGCCCCAAGCCCACTGGCGTGATAAGCGGCGAGCAGCGGCTGCACCCTGCCTGCCTCTACCGGTATGATCGCTTGATAGCCATCGCCGTCTGCACGTTCGGCTTCCGCTTCCTCCACGCTTTTGACCAAATATCGGAACAGCGCCGGTGACACGAAGGGCATATCGCAGGCAGCGACGATGATCCACGGCGTCTTGGCCGCATGCAGCGCGGCATGGATTCCGGACAAAGGCCCCTGCCCGGGAAAGCGGTCATAAACGATCCCCCTGCCCAGCTCCCGATAATCATCCGCGGTTTGTTCGTTTGCGGCGATGATCACTTCCAGGCCCGCTTCCGTCATGGCTCCGATAATCGTTCCGATCACCTTTTCGTTGCCGACGGCAAGCAGCGCTTTATTTTGACCCATGCGCCGCGACCCGCCGCCTGCCAGCACAACGCCGGTAAGTCCCGTTTCCGTCATCCAACCACCTCCTCGAAATTTTCTTCCACAACGCTTCCGATGACCTCCGTTTACCGTTTAAAAACCGCGCCCGGAGGGCACTTTAACAATAATTGGTTTGTATCCCTTTTCAACAAATGATAAAGTGGGGGTGGCGGCTTCTATTACCTAGCCTCTGTCGATTTGCATTCGGTCGGAAAGGAATGTGCAACGTGGATGATCGTGTAAAAAAACAGTCCAAGCTGCTGCCGCTTAAGGCATTTAACTTTCTTATTTACGGAACCATGGTGATTTTCACCAGCTTTTTTCAATTATACCTGCAGGACGCAGGCATGAACAAATCCGAAATCGGCAGCTTAATGGCGCTTGGCCCTTTGGTGTCTCTTTTCGCCAATCCGTTCTGGATGAAGTGGAGTGACCGCCTGCAAAATACGAGACGCATCCTGCTGATCATGATGACGGGCACCCTTCTGCTTATACAATTTGTGTTCCATGCCGGCACGTACAGAATGGTTTATTTGGCGATGATTCTCTTTTTCTTCTTTCAAAGCCCGATGTTCGCACAGAGCAACACGCTCATTCTGGGATATACCGCAAACCAACCGAAAAGGTTCGGCTCGTTCCGGAACTGGGGATCCATCGGCTGGGCGGTCGTTGCCGTATCCGCGGGCATGGTCATCGACCGGCTCGGCATTTCGCGGCTGTCGTTTCTCGTCACCGGCATTCTAGTGCTGGCCATCGGCACGGTTCTGCTTCTCCCGCCGCTGAAGGCGGCTTCGGAGACGCCGCCCATCCGGCTGAGGGGACTTGCCCAATTCGTCATGAACCGGTATTTTGTCGCGTTTATATTGCTTGGGATCGTCGTTTCCGTCCCCAATGTCATGAATAATACGTTTATGTCGCTGTATATCGCGGAACTTGGCGGCTCCAAAACGATGGTCGGATTGGCCGTCTTTCTCTCGTCGTTTCTCGAGGTGGCCGTGCTGTTCCTTTTCCACCGCTACCTGAAGCGCTCCCTCACCACCCTGATCGGCTGTCTGGGGCTGGTCAGCGTGCTTTTCTGCGTACGGTGGCTGCTGATGGCGGGTGCCTCGCATCCGCTGGAAGTCGCTTTCATTCAAATTATGCACTGCATTACGTTCGGCGGGTATTTCTACGTCGGCATTCAGGTGGTGAGCCAGCTCGTGCCTCCTGTGCACCGCGCTGCGGCGCAGTCCGTATTTACGTTGACCTGGAGCGGCATTTCCGGCGTCATCGGCAGCCTGGCCGGCGGATGGCTGTACCAAAATTTCGGCGGCGCCGCGATGTACAACATGGGTTTCATGATGGCCCTCGCCGGAGCGGCCGGATTCGGCATCATGTGGTATTGGCTGCGTTCGCAAGGCCATCATCCGAAAACGAACATCCCTGAAGAAGAATTCGAGGACATGTAAAAAGCCAGCGCGCAGAGCATCGGCACTGCGGCTGGCTTTTCTTTTGTTATATTGGATCGCTGACAAGCGCTCCCGGCTTACTTCGGCAGCTGGAACGAGCTTTTCATCGATACGATCAGATTGAAAACAGGCTCTCCCGGCTTCGAATATTTCGGGTCGACGTTGAAATATCCGTGGCGGAAAAATTGGAATTTGTCCTGAGGATTCGCATCCTTCATGCCCGGTTCCACGAATCCGTGAAGCACCTCGAGGGAATTCGGGTTAATTTCATCGAGGAAGGATTTCTCGACCTTTTCCGTTTCTTCGAGAACTTCCCCGACTTCCGCCTCTTCGTCTTCCTTCGGTTTGATGAGCGGCTCGTACAGGCGGAATTCGGCCGGTATGGCATGAGAGGCTTCCACCCAATGGATCGTGCCCTTCACTTTCCGTCCGGTAAAGCCGGTGCCGCTTTTCGTTTCAGGGTCATACGTGCAGTGGATCTCCGTCACGTTCCCGTTTTCGTCCTTGATGAAATCGTTGCACTTGATAAAATACGCATTTTTCAGGCGCACTTCATTGCCCGGGAACAGGCGGAAATATTTATTCGGCGGGTTTTCCATAAAATCGTCCTGCTCAATGTAAATTTCGCGCGAGAACGGGATTTGACGGCTGCCCATCTCCGGATTTTCCGTATTGTTCTCCGCTTCAAGCCATTCCACCTGTCCTTCCGGATAGTTGGTGATGACCACTTTCAGCGGGTTCAGCACGGCCATCGTGCGCGGCGCCTTCAGCTTCAGGTCCTCGCGGATGAAATGCTCCAGCATTTGCAGGTCGATGAGGCCTTGGCTTTTGGAAATGCCGGTTTCGTATACGAAGCTGCGGATCGCTTCCGGCGTATAGCCGCGGCGGCGGAGACCCGAAATCGTCGGCATGCGCGGATCGTCCCAGCCGTCGACGATGTTCTCGTCCACAAGGAGCTTCAGTTTCCGTTTGCTCGTCAGCGTTTGCGCGACGTTCAGGCGGCCGAACTCGTATTGATGCGGCGTGCTTTCCATTTCGCATTCCGCGATTACCCAGTCGTAAAACGGACGCTGATCCTCGAACTCGAGCGAACAGAGGGAATGGGTTACGCCCTCAATTGCATCCTCCAACGGATGGGCAAAGGCATACATCGGATAGATGCACCATTGGTCGCCCGTGTTGTGATGGGTCGCGTGGGAAATCCGGTAAATGACCGGATCGCGCAGGTTGATGTTTGGCGAAGCCATGTCGATTTTGGCGCGCAGCACTTTTTCCCCGTCCTTGAATTCGCCGGCGCGCATTCTGCGGAACAGGTCCAGGTTCTCTTCGATGCTGCGGTCGCGGTACGGGCTGTTTTGTCCCGGCTCGGTCAGCGTGCCGCGCGTTTCGCGGATTTGATCGGCGCTTTGGTCGTCCACGTAAGCTTTTCCCTTTTGGATCAGCAGCTCGGCGCGCTTGTACATTTCTTCGAAATAGTCCGAAGCGAAACGCTTTTCCGCCCATTCGTATCCGAGCCATTTGACGTCCTCTTCAATCGATTTTACGTATTCGACGTCTTCTTTCAGCGGGTTTGTATCGTCAAAACGGAGGTTCGTCGAACCGCCGAATTCCTGTGCAAGCGTAAAGTTGATCCAGATGGCCTTGGCATGTCCGATATGCAAATAACCGTTAGGTTCCGGCGGAAAGCGGGTAATCACTTTCTGGACTTTGCCGGACTCCAGGTCATCGATTATCACGTTTTTAATAAAGTTGGAGGGGGTGCTTGGTTTCTCCACAGTAATCAACCTTTCATCCTGAATTATGTCCGCCTTTCATAGATTGAACCGACAGCAGTTTCCTGCTCTTCCCTACATCTATTCTTTATAAGCGTGTTTCATTTAAATATACCTGTAATAACCGGATAGTTCAATGATTCGGCTTTTTGTGCTTTGACGAAAGACACGGGATTGGGGTAGCATGGAAAAATAGAATGGAAACGAAAGCCAAAAAGCGCGGCAAATGCTGTACATTTTTATTCCCACATAGAAAGAAGGTTTGAAATCATATGTTTACATATTTACTGGACGATCACATCGAACTGAAGCCGCTCGCCCTGCAGCATGTCCGCGCCTTGTACCAATTGACGGTCGATTCGCGCGAAACGCTGCGCGAGTGGCTCCCTTGGGTCGATGCCATCACGGACGTGGAGCATACCGCAAGCTTCGTCAAAAACGCCATCAAGCAGGGGGCCGAAAACGGCGCCGTCTCCGCAGGCATTTGGGTGCAGGGAGATCTTGCCGGCATCATCAGTTTTCATGAAATCCACTGGCATAACCGTTCCGTCAGCATCGGCTACTGGCTGGGCACAAATTACGTAGGCCAAGGCATCATGACCAGCGCCTGTCGTGCTTTTGTCGATTACGCGATGATGGACTTGGATTTGAATCGGGTCGAAATCCGCTGCGCCACGGGCAACCATCGCAGCCGCGCCATTCCGGAAAGACTCGGCTTCGTATTGGAGGGGATCGTCCGCGAAGCGGAGTGTCTTCCGCAAGGATATGTGAACCACGCCATTTACGGCATGCTTAAGAGTGAATGGAAGCTGCTCCGATAACCCTAAACGCAAAATACCCCCGCAAGCGGGGGCCATTGGCTTCGAAACCGATTCAGGTGCCTTGAAGGCCCCCGGAAATGATAAATTCATAACAGATCGAAAAAGCCGCCCGGCCGTGTTTCATGATCCGGCGAGCGGCTTCCTAAATGATCCTTACCCTTCCTGAAACCATTTCGTAAAGGATTCTTTTACTCCGGCTGCCAGCGCGTCCACTTCCAGCAGCCGCCTAAGCTCGTCCCGGTCCGCCCCGCGGCGTCCGAGAGCCTGCTGCTTCAACACGGAAGCGACCGTCACCCGCATCGGGTGGGAAGAGCGCTTCACGATCCGCGAGTCCTTGCTCAAACGGCCCTCCTCAAGGATCCGCAAATAGAAGCCGCTGAATCCGGTATCCAGCACGCGTGCGGGAAAATCCTTGACGGCATGTTTGCTCGACAGCTTAAAGCACGGGAAACGGGGCTGGCTGACCTGAACGACGACCTCGCCGATTTCGAAGACATCCCCGATGCACACCCCGGTTTCGAGCAGCCCGGTGACCGTTAAATTTTCCCCGAACGCAGAGTAATCCAGTTTCTTGTCGAGCTCCTGCTCCCAATAAGCGTAGTGCTCATAAGGATACACGCAAACCGCCTTGTCAGGGCCCCCATGATTGACCGTATCGGCCTGTCCGTCGCCGTCCATCTGCGTCCGTCCCACGAACACTTCGCCTTGAACCGGGCGTTTATAGATGCCCGTCGTGAGCGGCTTGCCCAAATATTCGACCGTCACCGGCTTGCCCACATTGACGGACACGATGCCGTATTTGCTCTTCTCCTCCAACCTGATCCAACCCCCTGCCAACATGTTTGAACCTTATCATAACAAAAGAGGGGGAGCGATCTCAAAGGATTTTATCCGGTTCGATCTTTACGGCCGTCAAAGAGCCTCAACAAGCCCTCCGTCGATGACCAGCGTGCTGCCCGTAATATAGGTGTTGGCCCCGGACAACAGGAAAACGACGGCCTTGGCGAACTCCTCCGGCTCGCCGTAACGCCCGAGCGGGATTTCCCTTTGCGCCTGCTCCGCAATGGCCTGTACCGATTCGCCTTTTTCTCTGGCGTTGTTTTCGTTCAGCTTTCTGATGCGGTCCGTAGCGATCCGCCCAGGGGCCACGGTATTGACGAGGATGCCGTATTGGGCGAGCTCCTGCGATAATGTCTTGCTCATGCCCGCCACGCCCGTCCGAAACGTATTGGACAGGATCAAGCCTGGAATCGGTTGTTTGATCGAGCTGGACGTAACATTAACGATATGCCCCCCGTGCTCCTTCATGTGCGGGAGCGAGCAGCGGATCGTCCGCACATAGCTGAGCAGGTTCAGCCGGAACGCGTTTTCCCAGTCTTCGTCCGTAAAGGATTCGAACGTTCCTGCCGGCGGGCCGCCGCCGTTGTTGACCAGGATGTCGATTCGCCCGAACGTTTCGGCCGTATAGCGGATCAGCCCTTCGACTTCATGCGCAATCGTAATGTCCGCCGCGTAATATTCGACCTGGCCGCTGCCGAGCTGCTGCAATTCCTGCTGCACCGCCTGCAGCTTGTCGTCGCTGCGGCTGCTCAGCATGACGTCCGCCCCTTCCTTGACAAGCTCTGCGGCAATCGCCTTTCCGAGTCCCGAGCTTGAAGCAATAACCAACGCCTTTTTTCCTCGAAGCTGCAAGTCCATCATGCATCCCCTTTTCCTTGAATTTTGTGACGATGAAAAATACCGATTATATCAAACCTCCGCCCGTAGATAACCCCAAAAAACACACATAACCTTCATTACCCTTATGAACGTCCGACGAAACGGACATTTGCAACAAAGGACCTTCACTTCGTGAAAGTCCATTCTATTCACTCTATTCTATTAAGCATAAGCCCGTCGCGGCAAAATATCAAATTCAGGTTATACATCCAGAAAATATGCCATCCAAATTTCGTCGGCGTACCCGCCTCCGACGCGGTATTCGCGATGCAGACGGCCCTCCTCGACAAATCCGCATTTCCGGTAAAACCGGATCGCCCCGGCGTTGGTCGAAAGCACGCGCAGCCGCAGCTTAAGCTTGCCCTGCCCGGCCGCCCAAACCTTGGCCTCGCCGATCAGCCGGGTGCCGATGCCTTCCCGTTGGTATGCCGGATGCACGGCGATGTTGATCTCGCAGACATGCGCATGCGCCGCAAGGCCGGTCGGCTCCCGAAAACCGACATAACCGCACACGGTCCCGTCGGCGTCGGCCACCAGCTGGGATTCGGGAGGGCAATGCCTCAGGAATTCCTCGCGGGAGGTCCAGCGCAGCGGCTCAGGCGCGGTTCGCTCCGTCCAAACGAGTTCATCGATATCCATTAATGATTGGGCATCCTTCATCCTGGAAACCCGGATCGTGAGCGTTCGCTCATACAGCTTCATGGCAATCGCACCTCTTTTTGACAATCATTTGATGTCTGAAAAACGAACAAAAATGACAAGGAATGCTGCAAATACCGGCCATCATCCCTCGATGGACCCGGATAACGAGCGTTCGGCCGCTTTGTTGCGCAGCGCGTGCACGACAAAGCAGGCGACGGCTACGACGGCGATGCCGATGGACAGCCAGGCCACCGGAGCCAGCTCCCCGCGGTCGTACAAAATGCCCATAAAATAGGGCCCGATCATACGCCCGAGGGCGGTCATGCCGCCCGTCACCCCGATATAGAACGGAGCGGCCTTGTGAGCGTGGTCCGATATGAACGCCGGGACGGCCGGGGAAATGAGCATTTCCCCCAGCGTGGCCAGCGTCATCGCGAGCACCAGCCCGGGATAGCTCGGGAGCGTCAAAATGACGACGTATGCCGCCAAATAAAACAGGCCGCTGGCCGTCATTTGCGAAGACGAGTCCTTGGCAAACCAACGTTTGATCCAAGTGGTCACCGGCTGCGCGACGAAAATCAATATTCCGTTCAGCGTCCACAAAAAGCCGTACGCCCGCTTAGGCATGCCTTCGGATATGATATGCGGCGACACGCCCGTGTTCCAGATCGAGTTGCCGAACCAAAGGAACAGGGAGCCCAGCCCCAGATACAGATACAACCTCGTATTGCCGAGAAGCGCGGGCACGCTTTCCCCCGTTTCTTTCTTTGCCTTTTTGGCGAGATGAACGGGTCCTTCCTCTTTATCCAGCCGATTCAAATAATTCAGGAAAAACAAGGCGAATACGGCCGAGGTCGCCCCGTTCAGAATGAATGTGAGATGATACGACACGTCGGCAAGGAAACCGCTCAGCGCCGTCCCCAGCGCCACGCCGATGTTGTTGGCCACGTAGATGACGTTAAACAGCTCGCCGCGCCGGTCCGCGAAACGGAACCCGACGAATGCCTGGATGGCGGGCATCGAAACTGCGTTGCAAAGGCCGATAAACCCCATCATGACCATGTACAAGGCCCAAATCGAGCTGATGAAAGGCAGCGTGAACAGACCGAGCGCGCATAACCCGAGCGAGCCGACGATCAGCCGTTTGACCCCGACGCGATGATATAGCGCACCGCCCAGCAGCTGGCCGATAATGCCGCCGAACGCCTGAATCATGACGACAAGGCCGGCATCGGCCATGCTTCGTCCAAGCTCGTCGAATACGTACATCGTCGTCAGCGGCCACATCAGCGATCCGCCGGCGGAATTGATCAGGCTCGCGGCGAGAAATATTTTGACTTCTTTCGGATAGGATTGCAAAAATTTCATAACGTTTATTTTCCCCTGCTTTATGCAAATTCCGTTAATGACAAGCTGTGACAGGATCTCAACATCATCCGGGATGCGTTACGTCCCGATGATGGGCTTTTCGATGTAAAAAAGCCCCGAGGGGCTTTTAAAGCAATGGAAATACGATCTTTTCTTGTCCCAAATCCCAGTATCCATGATCCTTGCCGTCCTGGCAATAGCATCTGTTAACGCTTTACTTGGACAACGGTCGAAAAGAAAGTGGCTCCGCCGCCCATGTCCGCCAGACGGTCCGGGGTCAAGGCATTGACGCGCCGTTTGCCGCCTTTCCCGTTCCACCATAATCCCTGGCTGACGACCGTTCCCGGGAGCATTTTATCCGTGACCTGCGCTTTCAGCTCCAGCCGTCCGCGATCATTATACACGACGACGTCGTCCCCGTCCTGAATGCCGCGCTGCGCCGCATCCTGCGGGTGGATCTGAAGCAAAGGCTCCTTCTCCAGGCGCTGGTGTTTCTCCGAATTGGCAAAGGTGGAATTCAGGAAGTTATGGTTCGGCGGCGATATGAACATCAGCGGGTACGATTCGTTTGGGCCGGGCCGTTTCGTGCCGTCATACCCCTCCTGCAGCGGGATATACTCCGGAAGCGGCGGCAGCCCCGCCTTTTTCATCGCTTCGGAATAAAGCTCGATCTTTCCGGAAGGCGTCGTCAGCCGATCCAGATAGGAAGCTTGCGGCGTCATGTCGAGTTTCACGAAGCGCTTCTCCTTCAGCGACTCCAGCGTAACTCCGTTCAAATACGGATTCTCCGGATAATCCAGTGCTCCTGCAATCAGTTCCTCCTCGGTTTCGGCAAAGGTCCCGGCGTCCAGTCCCATGGCCCGGCCCAGCATCGCAAACAATTCGACGTTGCCTTTGGCTTCGCCGAGTTTTTCGATCACCGGCTCCTGCAGCTGTACATAATGATGCCAATACGATGCGTACAGTTCCGTCGTCTCGAACGAAGAAGCTGCAGGCAGCACGATATCCGCGTATTTGGCGGTGTCGGTCAGGAACAAGTCGTGCACGACCGTAAACAGGTCTTCCCGGGCAAAACCCGCCTGTACCCGCTCCGTGTCCGGTGCGACGACAAGCGGGTTGCTGCAATAGACGAACACGGCCTTGATCGGCTGCTCCTTCATGTGCAGCGCCTCTCCGATCCGGTTCATGTTGATGCTGCGCGCCTCCGGGTTCGGCCGCAAATCCGGCCGCTCCAAATAGTCGCTGTTCATGGCGTGATAGCCGCCGTTCGTCTTGATGGCCCCGCCTCCCTTTTTCAGCCACTGGCCCGTCAAAGCCGGCAGGCAGGCGACGCTGCGGACGTTCATGCCTCCGTTGTCATGATGCTGAAGCCCGTTGCCGATCGCGATGAAGGAAACGGAGGCCTCGCCGTACATGCGCCCCAGCTTCTCGATATCTTCCGCCGGTACGCCCGTAATCGCGGACACATGTTCCGGGGTATAGCTTTTGACATGCTCCCGAAGCTCTTCATGCCCTATCGTATGCCGCTTCAGGAAGGCTTCGTCCGTCCATCCGTCACGGAACAGAACATGCATCATGCCGAGCGCCAGCGCCGTATCCGTCCCCGGGTACAGCGGAACGAACCAATCGGCCCACTGGGCGGTGCGGTTTTTGTGGACGTCGATAACGACCACTTTCGCCCCGCGCTTGCGCGCTTTCTCGGCGATGACGACTTGGTGCATATTCGTGCTGATCAAATTGCCGCCCCAAACGATGATCAAATCCGCGTGCTCCGTGTCCTCCGG
Source organism: Paenibacillus sp. USDA918EY (assembly GCF_009870825.1). Lineage (GTDB taxonomy): Bacteria > Bacillota > Bacilli > Paenibacillales > Paenibacillaceae > Paenibacillus_AQ > Paenibacillus_AQ albilobatus. Next base: position 43,367 of record NZ_WTWY01000024.1, read on the forward strand.
CGAGGTCCCTCCTTTGAAGCCCATCGTATATTTCCAGCCGGCGTTTCCGGCTGCGTTGCAGATCGCTTGATCAAGCCGACTGGCGCCAAGCGCGTTGAAAAAACGCCGGTCCATGCCGTCCACGCTGAGAATGCCCATATTGCCGTAAAAGCTGTAAGGCAAAATGGATTCCGGCCCGTATTCGTTGATCAGCTCCCGGTACCTTCCGGCAATTTCGCTGACAGCTTCATCCCATGAGATGCGCTTAAATTCTCCGGAGCCTTTCGGGCCCGTCCGTTTCAGCGGGTAAAGAACCCGTTCTTCATGGTAAATCCGTTCGGTCATATTGCGGACCTTGTTGCATATCGCTCCCTGCGTGATCGGGTGCTCCGGATTGCCGGTAACCTTGACGATTTTGCCGTTTTCCTTATGCAGCAAGAGGCCGCATGTATCCGGGCAGTCCAGCGGGCATACCGCCGGGAACACGCCGTTTTTTTGGTCTAACATTCCGCCCCACTCTCCCTTTGTCGCTCTGGTGCTTATCGCTCTCTTATTGATATCTTAATGGGCAGGCGGCAAATGCGCAAAAGAAATTCGAGGCCGCATGGCGGGTACGCAGTTTGCCTTAAAAGAAAAACCCGCCGCTTTCGCGGCAGGTTCTCATGATTTCGTTTTCTTTCGCTTACAGCAGCTGCTCGATGGCGCCTGCCATCGTTTCCGGAACCTCGCGCGGTTCATAGCGGGCTACCACCTCGCCGCTGCGGTTCACCAAAAATTTCGTGAAATTCCACTGGATATCGCTGCTTTCAGCAGTTCCGGGCTGCTCCTTTTTCAAATACGCAAAAAGCGGATGCTCCTCTTCCCCGTTCACGTCGATTTTTGCAAACACGGGGAAGGAAACCCCGTAATTAAGCTGGCAAAACGAGGCGGCTTCTTCGCTGCTGCCCGGCTCCTGCCCCCCGAATTGGTTGCACGGGAATCCGAGAACGACAAGCCCTTGGTCCCGGTAACGTTCATACAGTTTTTGCAGGTCGCCATACTGCGGCGTCAATCCGCATTGGCTTGCGGTGTTGGCGATGACCAACACTTTGCCTTTGTAATCCTCGAGAGATACTTCCTTGCCCGCCGGCGTGGCGGCTGAATACGAATATACCGACATTTGGATTCCCTCGCTCTCTTATGATCCTATCGTTGTTCATCTGCCCCGGTGCTTGGCTTTGGCTTTCCGGACGGCGATTTCCCGCTTGCGCTCGGCTGCGGCTTCCCGCTGCTCTTTGCCAAGACGCGTTCTTTCGCGCTTTCGCAGCTCGATCTCCTGCCTGATGGCCTCCTGGCTCGCCGTGCTGACTCCCCGTGCCCTGGATTCCTTGGCCGCAAGCCGGGCAAGCCTCTTGGGGCTTACGGTTTTCAGCGGTGATTTGGCGGTGTCGACGCCGCAGGAGAGCCGATCCGCCAAGGCAGGCAGCCGGTGCAGGACAAATTGCCACACTTCCGGAAGCGAAGGCTCCGCTCCGAAAATATGCCTGCCCGCAAACAGCTTGCCGTCTTTTTCCGTTTCCACGATGCCGACCCAATAAGGCTCTTCGAAAAATACCGTTAGTTTCACTGGTATTCCCCCTCTGTTCAAAATCAGAACGCCGGACATCCCGAGGGGGGAAGGTTACTGACACGGATCGGCGCGCGCTGGCCGCCCCGTGCGCCCGGACTACCAACCGGACCGTGTTTTTGCGCTCTACTTCCATCATACACAAGTCGAAGACAAGTGCAAGCCGCGGCTCGAAACCGCCGCTTTGGCCGCCTCGGAAGAAAAAAGAACCGGAAGGTTTGAACATCCATCCCTTCCGGTTCCTTGCATTCCGTTATGCTAACGTCCCGATCTTCCGCCCCGGCGCCCGGCATCTGTCCCGCGCCCTCTGCGGCCTTGCGGCGGGGTGCCGCCGCGGCTTTGGTTGCGGCCGCCGGAAGCGCCGCGCTTGGAGCCGCCGCGGGCATCCTTTCCGTTGCGTGAGGCGGCCCGAACCGCCTTGTCTTCCCGGCCGGAACGTCTTTGCCCGTCCCGCCCGGCATTTCCGCGCCCGCCGGAGGCCTTGCGCCCTGGGCCGCCGGCCTGTTCCTTATGGCGGCCCGCCTCCTTGCCGCCGGATGCTCCCGGTCCCCGCACTTCGACAATGGCGCCGTCCTGCTCATACCGCCGGCGCTCGATAGCGTACTGGATGCCCTGCTCAATGCGCTGCAGGTCCCCCCTGTCCTTCGGAGATGCCAGCGTAACGGCCATTCCTTTGCCGCCGGCCCGGCCCGTGCGCCCGATGCGGTGAATGTAGCTTTCAACCTCATGCGGCATGTCGTAGTTGAAGACATGCGTTACGCCTTCGACGTCCAGGCCTCTGGCCGCCACGTCGGTCGCCACAAGCAATTGGAGCTTGGCTTCACGGAAACGTTTCATGACCTGCTCCCGTTTCGCCTGCGACAAATCGCCATGCAGTTCGTCCGATGCGTATCCCCGCTCCAGCAGCGCCGCGTTCAACGCCGATGCCCGGCGTTTGGTGCGGCAGAAAATGATCGCGAGATACGGGCGATACATGTCGATCATCGATACCAAAGCCTGCTGCTTGGTCCGATCCGTCACTTCCACCACCAGCTGCTTGATCGACTTCAGCGGCACGGGCGATTGTTCCACCTTGATCGTGACGTCTTCCGCATCGCGGGTATAGAAAGAAGCGAGCCGTTTAACTTCCGCCGGCATCGTCGCGGAGAAGAGCAGCGTCTGCCGTTGATACGGCAGCGCCTGGATGACCGCTTCCACCTCGTCCAGGAAGCCCATATGCAGCATCTGGTCGGCCTCGTCGAGCACCAGCGTCTTTACGCCCCCAAGCTCCAGCGTGCCGCGCCGGAGATGATCGTTTAACCTTCCCGGGGTTCCGATGATCAAATGCCGTCCGCCTTCCAGCTTGCGCAGCTGTTTCTCCACGTCCTGGCCTCCGTAGACCGCAAGGATGCGGATTTCCGTCCCGCGGGCGATTTTCCGCGCCTCTTCCGTAATTTGCAGCGCCAGCTCCCTCGTCGGCGCAATGATCAAAGCCTGTGGAAAGGAGCGGCTTGGGTCCAGCCGCTGCAGGATCGGCAACAAAAAGGCGATCGTTTTCCCCGTTCCCGTTTTGGCCCGAGCGATGACGTCCCTACCCGCCAGCAGCAGCGGTATCGTTTCGGCCTGCACCGGCGTCGGCACGGCGATCCCGTTTTCCTTCAGGGCGGCAACCCACGGCTCCTCAATGCCCAGCTCTAAAAAATTTGGCAAAACATCCACCTCGTTAAATTTCTTTTTACGTAATCCCGGTTTTTCAAAACCGTCAAAAAACTTATTTTACCGGATAAGCTCCGAATTGGCGAGAAGCGCCGTTTTTAACCTTCTGCGGGAGACTTGCGGCGAATCATCGGCAGTACGATCGGAGCGCCGTAACGCGCGGGCCGATCCGAGCCAAACCCCACCGCGGGAACCTCGGGCGGCTACCACCCGTCATCGATGACCGTTTCATCACAGTAGATGCGCATTCGACTTCAACGGCCAATCTCTAGAATCTGCCCGACTTGAAGATGGCGTACAGCAGCCATATGACCATAAGGAACGCGACGCCCAAGCCGATCCCGATCACCGGAAAATGCCACAAAATCGAAGATTGGCGGTTCATGGAGGAACCGATGATCAAACCGACCATAATGATGCTGAATGCCAACAGAACGATGCTGAAGGACAATCTGTTGCTGATCTGGTCCAGCTTGCGCATCAGCGAATCCATCTCCGGGATGCTGATCTCCACCTTCAGCTTGCCCTTGCTGATCAGCGCGGAAAGTTGTCTTGCTTGGGACGGAATATCCAGCAGCGCCTCGGCCAGCCCGGCCGCGCTTCCGAGAAACTTGCCGCGCAGGCGGCGGGGGCTGAACCTCTCCTTCACCAGCTTCCTTCCAAAAGGCTCCGCCATGTCGATAATGCTGAGCTCCGGATCGAGCTTCTGAATGACGCCCTCCATCGTAAGCAGCGCCTTGCCGAGCAGCGTCAGGTCCGGGGGCATCATAATCGCGTGCCGCTGAGCCACCCCGAACAGGTCGCTGAGCGCTTTGCCGATGCCGATCTCGGAAAAGGGGAGGTCGTAATATTCGTCCCGAAGCACGTCCAAATCCCTGCGCAAAGACTCCAAGTCATTGTCTTCCGGCAGCAGCCCGAGATGCAGAATCGCACGGACCATGCTGTCCGTATTTTTACGCATAAGAGCTATAATGAGTTCGGATAAATGGTCCTTCATATCGCTGCTGAGCCGTCCGACCATTCCGAAGTCGAGAAATGCCAAGCTTCCGTCCTTCCGGACGAGCAGGTTGCCCGGATGCGGATCGGCGTGAAAGAACCCCTCCAAGAACATTTGATGCAGCATGGCGTTCACGAAACGTTTGGCGATCAGCTTCCGATCGAAGCCGGCCTTCTCCAGCTGCTCCGGCTGGCTGAGCGTGACGCCTTCGACGTATTCCATCGTCATGACGCGGGAAGAAGTATACTGCCAAAATATTTGCGGGATAAAAATATGGGGATCGTTTTGGAACTGCAGCGCGATTTTTTCCGTATTGCGGCCTTCACGGCTGTAATCCATTTCCGCCAGCAGCGACCGGGAAAATTCCTCGACGATTTTGACCAATTGGTATCTTCTGGCCCACTCCCACCGCTTCTCGGCCATATGGGTCAGGTCACGCAAAATCGCCAGATCGCGCGTAATGGTCTGCAGCGCGCCAGGGCGCTGGATTTTCACCGCTACCTCTTCCCCGGATTTCAGCTTGCCCAGATGGACCTGCCCGATGGAAGCGGCCGCGACCGGAATATCATCAAAACGCGCGAACATGTCCCCTACCGGCAATTCCAGCTCTTCTTCCAAAATGCTTCGCGCCGCTTCCGCCGAAAAAGGTGGCACCTGGTCCTGAAGTTTTACAAGCTCCCGGATCACGGATTCGGGCAGCAAATCGGAACGCGTGCTTGCAAGCTGCCCCAGCTTCACGAACGTCGGGCCCAGATCCTCCAGTACGAGGCGGACCCGTTCCCCTAGCGTCTTTGTCTCCGGCTGTTGCTGCTTCATCCGGCGGCGCGGCAAGGACAGCATTTGGAACAATCCCAATTCCTCCACCATGTAGCCAAAGCCATGACGCATAAGCGCCATGGCGATTTCCCGGTAGCGACCGGTATGCCTGATACGTACAGCCATATTACGAATGTCCCGTTTCAGGCCCTTGTTCCGGGGCAGTTCCTTCAAGTTCGGCGATTCTTTTTTCCAGCGCTTCGATTCGCCGTTCCAGATCGGCAACATGCTTTTCGGAAGGCACATGAAGTTCTGTCAAAATGCGTTGGATCTGCTCCTGCAAGAAATCTTTGAATTGGGATTTTTCCTCCTCGCCGCGCTCGACAAGCCTTTCAATCAAGTCCTTGGACTCGGCCGGCGCAATTTCGCCCCGCTTGACCAGCTCTTCGACGGTCTTTTCGATTTTTTCCTTGCTGACGATCGTCAGGCCCCACCCAAGCGAGATGGCTTTTTTCAACAGATCACTCATTGCAATCCCTCCCATGGCTTATTTTCCCTTATTATACCCCGAAATCGCCTGCCGTAATTACGGCGGTTCTTTGAAGGCTGCAGTTTCTTGAATCGGGTAAAAATGATTCCTTTGGCTCCGGCGTCAACCCGGAAGATGGGCCGCCCAACGGGCCGCCTGCAAAATCAGCCTGCGGATCTGCGGGTGCTGGAACGTCGGCTCGTGATGGCCGGGCATAAAATATACGACTCTGCCGAGGCCGTACTCATGAGTCCATGCTGCCGGGTACCAATCCTCGCCAAGCTTGTATTCGAGCAGCACCTCCTTCTCCGTCAACGGATCAAACCGGATTTGATAAGGCTCCTCCTCCAGTTCGAAAGGCTCGACGCCTTCCGTTACGGGATGCTCCCCGCTGACGCGGAAGGAGATCGGCTGGATCGGCGGATGCCCGTCGAACCGGGCGCCCATCAGCTGGGCCAACTCATACCGGCGATTGCCGATCGACAAGCCGTTATGCAGCACGAGCAGGCCGCCCCCCTGGCTGACGTACGAAAGAAGGCCCGAAGTCTGCTGCTTTGAAACCTGGTCGTCCCAAAGATCAAAGTAACAGATGCACAGGTCGAACGGCTTCAAATGCTCGAGCAGCAGCAAATTTTTGTTTTCGCTGCATTGGACCGAGATAACCTCGTTTAATATATAGCTGATCTGTGCATCCACTCCCTGCAGAGGATGGAATTTCGGATGGGTATAATCGCCGAGCAAAATGCTTTTTTTGTTGGACAAGGCTTTTCCTCCTTCGGTAAGCGCATATCGTCGTATTTATTTTGCCGTATTCCGCCATGTTGAATGCATAAATGGGCGAAGGGGCATTTTTATGCAAAAAGGGATGCCGCTTTCGTACGCACCCCTATATCTTAATAAACACATCTTATATGATTCTTACGCATCCGCCGCTTGAAAATAACGCGCAAGCTCTACGAGCATGCTGCCCATTCGCTCGTCTTCCTGCGGATAAACGACCCGCGAAATTCCCTCTTCCCGCAGCGCCTGCGCCGTCAATTTACCGACAGCAGCCGCTACGACGGGTCCCTCGAACGCCGCCGCCAGCGCCTCAAACTCACCATGACCCCGCGCGTATTCCGCCAAATTGCGGACTTGCGGAGCGCTTGTAAAGGCAGCGGCATCAACCTTGCGGCTCAAAACGTCCGAAAGCAGCTGTTCCAGCTGTTCCGGCTCAGGCGGAATATGCCGGTAAGGCAGCACCTTCCGGACCTTGGCCCCCTGCTCTTCAAGCCACTCCTCCAGCTTGGGCGCAGGATCGCCGTGCAGCTGCAGCACGACTTCCGCATCGCCGAGCGGATATTTGGCCAGCCCACGAATCAGGCCTGACGTGCTTCCGTCATCGTCGCGGACCTTTGTTTCGAGCCCGTGTTTGCGGAGGGCATTGACGGTTTTATACCCCCGTGCGGCCAGCGAAGACTGGCGGAGCGCTGCAAGAAACCGCTCTTCCTCCCCCATATCGGCCGCGATGCCGAATAAGGCATCAAGCCCCATGCCGGTCGTCAGTATAGTCCAAGCAGGAGGACGAGCCATCCAGTCCGCGAGGTCGCCCCGCACCTTTTCATCGTCCAAAAACACCGTGCCTTGAGCCGGGCGGACGAGGGCCGTTCCGCCCATTTTCTCCACGATTTTAACCATGTCTTCCGCTTTGCGCGTGCCTGTAAGTGCAATCGTTTTGCCAGCTAATCGGCTTGCCATTCACGTATCCCCTCTCCCGAAAGCAATCTGTTTTGACCAGTATACTTGACCGAAAGAAAGAGGGGAAGGGATTTTATGGTCCGGCCGGTGGAGACCCGGAAAACCCCGATTACATCGATGCGCCGGCTTTTTTGGAAAGACGGTGTTTTCTCCGCTGATTGTACAAATACCGAACGACAAAATAGGAAATGAAGCCGAGGACAAGCCCGAATACGGACATGCCGATCAGCACGTGCAGACCACCCTGAAGCAAATGCTTGAAGATCGTAAAGTCTCCGTGCAGCAAATTACGCCAGGCATGCTCCTGCAAGGGCATGTCGATCATCTTTTTCGGAAACAGCCATTCCCCGATTTTCTTTGCAAAAGGAAGAAGAACGATAGGAAGGAAGGTCAGCTTGCCGATCACGTTGCCGATAATGGCGGCCGGGAGCGATCCTCCGGCAAGTCTGACAGTGGGATAAAAAATAAGGTAAACTAGCGACCCGGTCGAAATGACGATCATTTCGAGCCCGAATCCGATCGCAAAGCCGAGCGAAACCTTCCTGGCTCCTCCCGGAGAGCGGAACAGCTTGATCATGTTGAACCGGAGCTTCCGCCAAAATTTATGAAACAGGTTGTATTTTTTTTGTTTTTTTATCATGCGATCACCCTTCATAGTCCAAAGCGGCGGTAAGCCGCATGGGAGAGCCGTACCGTCAAGGCCTGCCCTTATGCTCATTGTATCATTTCCGCGTCCCTTTTTCTAACGCTACATTGCCGGAATGACCCTTTCGGTCGGCGTTTTTTGCGGGACGGTGAATGAGAAAGATGAGCAGCGGCAGGACGAGGATGAAAAAGAGGGCGATCAGTGTCCACTCCTCGTTGAAATTAAACAGCTCGATGGAGTTCGAATAGAACCAAAAAGCGCAGCTGAAGGCAAAAAGGCCAATGGGGGCCGCCATCATTTTCCCCGATACGGACGGGATCACCAGCTTCATACCGTAGCAAATGATGTAAAGGCTGATCGCCAGGTTCAGCAGCACGCTCGGAAACCAAATGGCCACCACGATCAGGTCGAAACGGTCCAGGAAGTCCGTGATCCGCAGCTGTCGAACCAGTTCGTATGTCGGGTACATCATCCGTTCGGAAACCTCCACCCCGAGCAGCAGGATGACCATGATGATCACTCCCATCAGAATGGCCATGGTAATGAGCATGGAGTAGACGCCGTGCTTGAATTTATAATCCTTGCTCGAAAAAATGAACGGAAGGATCAGCATTTGTCCGATATAGGAGACGGAGATCCAGCTCCCCTCGGCCACTTTTGCCCAATTGACATGCAGAAGCGGCCGCATCAGGCCAAGGTCGAAATCCCGAAGGGCGATGAGCGGCATCAGAGCAAAAACGATGATGATGATCGGACCATAAAGCTCCGTAATGCCGAGGACTATCCTTGCGCCGCCCCGGGCGATGTAAATCACGGTCGCGGTAATGCAAAGCGAACTGATAAGGATCGGAGTCAGCGGCAGCAGCACGACGTTTGTAAAATCCGAAATGATGCGGATGTCCCTGACAAGAACCATAAAGAAAAACAGGATGTACAGGGACAGGATGACTCTGCCGACTGCCGGAAACCGGCTTTTCAACGATTCGAACAGATTCTGCTCGGGAAACCGTTGGGAGCTTCGTGTCAGCAAATACAGCATCAGCAGAACCAGGACGGCCGACAGCAAATAGCAAATAAAGGCATGCTGGCTGGCCCTGGTGATCAGCTGGCTGGGTACGTTCAGCAACGTCGTGTTAATGACGTAGATCATGCCGATCAGCACGACTTGGCGGGCGGTAATTTTTTGCACGTGAACTATTCCTCCTTTACTGATCTGATTGTTTTAAAAAGGCACCAACGGGCTCAGCCATTTCTCCAGCCATACGGTAGCGTACACGACGCGGCTGATCTGCAGCGCATACGCGAAAATACCCAGTCCCGCCAACAGAAAAATGTAGGTAAACCAGCGGTTTACCTTCGGAAGATCGCGGATCACCTTGAAATCCACGATCAAAATAATCGCCGCCGCGACAATGTATATGATCCAAATTTTATTCATGGTGCAGCTCCACGTCCCTTCTGCCAAACGGTTTGTTGACCGCGCCAATGTTTTCGATATGCAGGTTGGTATTGATCACGACGCTCACTTTTGGATACAGCTCGGCCCAGCGATTCTTCAACCTATCCCAGTCGCGCGGTTTCTTCTGATGGATCGTCCGGCCGAAACCAAGGGCATCGCTATGGTACTCATCTTGAAGCTTATGAAGCCCGGACCGGATCAGGGCGATCATTTCCTTGCTGGCCTCCTGCTCGAGCCGTTTCATATGTTTTTCGTTGCCGAGATCGTAATTGGAGTTGTTCTCGATGACGGACCCTTTGGCCAAAATATCCATATGCATCGTGATGTTGTCGCCATGAATGACAGGGCTTAACGTTACCATGCTTTCCGTGAACATGAGGGAGATATTTCCATTACCAACCGGGCTTGGTAGCACTAGGTTCGAAGTTTTCGACTGGTTCATCGCCAAAAGGATCGTCTTCACTTCCGGCCCTTTAAGGATGCCTGCAAACCGCTCTCCCGAAAACAGGGCGAGGCCGGTGATTTGAATGTTCTTTTTTTCCTTTTTATCCCCGACCGATTCGGGGACGGCCTGCTGCAGCGAAATATAAGGCAAGGAAACATCAACTCCGGTCGTCAGCAGATCATTGGCCAGTCGTTTGAGCGTTATCGGCCTTCTCGTGAGTTGATTCATCAGCTCGCGAATCATTTCGCTCGGGAACTGCTCCATCGGCGCGCTGGCGTCCAAGATTTTATAGGCCGGACCTTCCGTGATGGCGACAAGGGACGAAAGCCGGTTCTGCGGAATGCGCGCGAATTGGTCGAGCATTTGGTTGATGCCCCCTTTGGCAAAATCTTCACCGACCAGCAGCGTCCTGCGGTGGGCATAGGAAAGCCTTCTCGAGTTCCCCGCCTGGATTTTCAGGTTGGCGTTCCGCAGCGTAATCCCTGTCTTCGATTCGAGATAATACTTTTTTTTCCCGGCCGTGCCGCCCCCTCCGCCTTCGCTTCCGCTCCCGCCCAGGCTTCCGGGAAGAGCGATTTGCAGCGTGCTCCTGTACAAGCCGTCCTCCTTGTCCACGCCGGACCCGATCACAAACGCGATATCGTTAATCTCGGTGCGGTCCCAGCAGCCGGTAAGCCCGAGGGATACGCACAAAAAGAGCCCCGCGGTACAAATTTTTTTCATCGAACCATCACCATACCTTGTTGGAAGCGGGCGAGCCGTTAATGTCCGGCTCCTGCCGTTCCTGATTTTTCCTTGACAGCCAGGACGGCCGTCTGCCCATCGTCCACCATGGAGCGCGAGCGAAAATGTCTTTTTGGTCCTGCTTATGGTACGGGCTGACGCCGGAAATGTACGGCACGCCGAATGAAGTCAGCTGCGTTACATGCACGAGAATCCAGGTGATGCCGATGATGATGCCGAAAAGCCCAAGCACGCCGGCCAGCAGCATCAGCGGAAACCGGAGCAGGCGGATGGTAATCGCAAGATTGAAGTGGGGAATGGTAAAGGACGCAATCCCCGTCATAGATACGATAATAACCATCGGCGCCGACACGATCCCCGCTTGAACGGCCGCCTGGCCGATGACCAACGCCCCGAGGATGCTGACGGCCTGGCCGACCGTCTTCGGCAATCGGATGCCCGCCTCGCGCAGCGCTTCGAAGGATATTTCCATCATTAACGCTTCGACCAGCGCCGGGAAAGGAATCGCCTCCCGCGCCGCGGCGATGCTCAGGAGAAGGGTCGTCGGCAGCATATCCTGGTGGAAGGTCGTGACCGCAATGTAAAGGGAGGGCAGGAACAAGGCGATAAACAGGAAAATATACCGAATCCACCGGATGAAGTTCGTAATGAAAAAACGTTCGTAATAATCCTCGTTCGCCTGCATCATCTGGAAAAACGTGATCGGGGCGATCAGGACTAACGGCGTCCCGTCCACGAAAATGGCGCACCGGCCTTCAAGCAGCTGCGCGGCGACGCTGTCCGGCCGCTCCGTGTACATCATTTGCGGAAATGGCGAATACGGATGGTCTTCGATCATTTCCTCGACGTAGCCAGATTCCAGCACACCGTCGATTTTAATGTCTTTAAGCCGGTTTTTGACGTCGTTCACCATCTTGGGATCGGCGAGGCCTTCGATGTAAGAGACGACGATATCCGTTTTGGTATTCGTTCCCAGCACCATGCGGTACATCTTGAGATTCGGCGTCTTGACCTTAAAGCGGACAAGCGCCGTATTGATGCGGATCATCTCGGTAAAACCTTCACGCGGGCCACGGATGACCGACTCGGTCTCCGGCTCTTGAACCGGACGGCGCATGCCGCCCTTGATGTTAAACAGATGCGCCTCGCCGATGCCGTCCACGAATACCGCCACGCTGGAATTCAAGATGCCTTCGACGGCATCGATCCATTTCGTCGCGCTCATGACCTGCGGGAGCGATACGCGGGTATTCTCCAGCGGCTCAAGATCTTCCGGCTTGATCTGCTCCGGAGGCGTCTTGTTTTTCATCCGCATGTACGCTTCCACGATCGGCTCAAGCATATGGCCTTCGAGATCCAGCGAAAGCACGATTCCTTCGACGTAGGCGATGAATGCGCTGATGCCCGGTGCAATCTCGATCGAGCGGTACACCATATCCGAGCAATCCCTAAAAATCGTTTTCAACGTCTGTACGTTCTGATCAAGGCTTTTCTGGATCTCCAGCTTCTCCCAGGGGGGAGAAGGGAGTCCGAGCGGTACGCCAGACGGCAAGCTGGCGGTTTTTCCGGTATGTTGTTTACGTTTACTCACGGCCCTAACCCCCTCGTATGCCGGTGTATTCCGGATGTTACGCCATAGCTTGTGCCAAAATTGGATAATTTATGTGTGGGAGGAACGGCCAACCGAAACAAAAAAACGGCCACGCCTGCAAAGCGTGAACCGTTCCCTATCTGGTAGAACGTTATGATGCGATTTTAAATTTGGCCACCAATTCCTGAAGCTGCTCGGCCAATCGGCTCAAGTGCTCCGCGGAAGAAGCGATTTCTTCAATGGATGCCAGCTGCTCCTGAGCGGAAGCCGATACGGACTGCGTATTGTCGGCGACAACCTCCGACAAATTCTGGATATGCCGGATCGCCTCTACCGCGCTTTCGCCGTTCCGCGCAAGCTCCCTCGAAGCCTCGGCCGCGGAGTGGATGCCTTCCGCCGCTCCTTGAACAGCCTTGAGGATGCGGGTAAACGATTTGCCGGTAATGTCGGCGGCTTCCATGCCTTCGGATACCCGCCCTTTGGCATCTCCCATCGCGGCAAGCACGCGCTGCATTTCCAAGCGCATGCCTTCCACCAGTTCCTCGATACGCTGCGCCGAATGACCGGACTGCTCCGCCAGCTTGCGGACCTCAACCGCCACGACCGCGAAACCTTTCCCATGCTCGCCTGCGCGCGCCGCCTCAATGGAGGCGTTCAGCGCCAGCAGATTGGTCTGTTTGGCGATTTCCGCCATCAGCGTGACGATTTCCCCAATCCGGCCGGTACGATCGCTCATATGTGTCACGACTTCGTCGAGCTCGCTGACGGTTGTATGTATGTCATTCATTTTGCCCGTGACGTCAACGACCGCGGCATGCCCTTCTTCGGCGAACCGGGTCGTACGGGCCATCTTCGCCGAAGCATCATCCATATGCCCGCGGATCCGCTCCGATTGCGTGGACATGAGCTCCATGCTGCCCATGCTTGTCTCCACGCTGCGCAGCTGCTGTTCGCTTCCGGCCGCCACTTCCTGAATCGCTTCCGTCACGGTTTCGATCGCCTTGGTCGTCTGATCGGCCCCCGTCGACAACCCCTTGGCGGATAAGCTGACCTGACCGGTAATTTCCTGCACGTTGACGATCATGCTTCTGAGACTGTCCACCATCGCTTGAAAATGCCGGCTAAGATTACCGATTTCATCCCTGCTCGAGGTGTCGATTTGCGCTGTGAGGTCCCCTTGGCTGATCCGCTCCGTCGCCTGCGTCAGCTTGCTGATCGGGCGGATAATCGAGCGGATGTTCAGGAAGATGATCGCGAGCGCCGCCAAAATGGACACCGTCATGACGATAATCACCGAATTTCGAATTCCCTGCGCCGACGCCTCGATGTCGGACTCGAACATCGATCCGGCCACTTTCCAGCCTGTCAGCCTGTTCGTGGTAAAAGCGAGCCTGCGCTCCTCGTTTTCAAAGGTATACGAAAAATTCCCCTCGGGTTTGCCGTAAAGCGGTTCGAGGAAATCGCCCTCCGCCTTTTGGCCGGTATATTTCGGATGGACAACGTAATTTTTATCCTGGTCGGTAATAAAGATGTATCCCTTGTTTCCGAGCTTCATATTGGTCAGCGTCCGGACGTTGTCCAAATTGAGCTCGATCGAAAGGACGCCTTTCCCGGATGGAACCGCCTGGGATATCGATACCGCCATTTTGCCGTTGGCTGCTTTGAATACCGGGGATACCGACGGTTTGCTTCCTTGTTTAAGAGATTGTACGTACCAATCCTGCTTCGTCACGTCGTATTGCTGCGGCAGCGGATCCTCGGATGCCCGGACGAAATATCCGCCTTCGATGCCCAAAATGACGTCCTTCACGTCTTGATGCATTTCCATGTACTGACGCAGCTGAAGTTTAAGCTCCCCTCCCTTCCCGAGCGGATCTACAATGGCCCTTTCCAAATACGGCTGCCTCAGCAAATATTCAATATCGTTCATTTTAGCCTGGACGTTTTGGGTAATGATATTGTCCGCTGATTTCGTGCTCTCGAGCGCGCTGTTCATCAGGTCCTTGGCGTTTGCGTTTTTGGCGGATTGATAGGATAGAATGCCGATCATGAAGCTAGGGACGAGCAAAACGATGAGGTACGTGATCAATAGTTTTCTTTTAATGGTAATTGAAAATCGTTTCACAATGGCATTTTCCTTTCTGTATCATTAGGACTTGGGGCATAACTCATTTATGCCTGGATATAGCGATTTGGGCACTTATTCATAATATATCGGAAATATGCACAATTTTTTTTCAACTATTATCCAATTCCTTTAGATTATTCTATCATCATCCTCTTCATAGGCAAAGAGGCCTAGTCCTAGAAATACAGAAGATTGCGGCATCGAGTGAAAAAAATCATACGAAAAAAACAAACTTTTCCGTAATTGACCGTTGGGCATTTTACGGAGCTTCGCAAAAAAAGGACAACCCGTAGATCATTTTGGGCTGTCCTTCTTCTATTTGCGCATCGCTGTCGTAATCCGTCCGCTGAGATCGGCAAGTTCCTGCCTAACCTTGGTCATTTCTTCGATTTTAAAATCGACCAGCTCAAGCTGCTTGCTCACCGCTTCGGCCATCTGCTCCAGCTCGGCCTGCCGCTGCGCTTCGTCCAAAGACGAGGAGGCGTTGCTGCGGTGCTTCATCACCTGATCGTGAATTTGCAAAAATTGCTGGATTTCCTGCAGGGAAAAGCCGAGAACCTTTTTGGCGAGAACGATATTTTTGAGCTGCTGCACATCTTCTTCCGTATATAATCGAATTCCTCCATCGGACCGTTCGGGTGATTTGATGAGGCCGATTTCCTCGTAATAGCGGATGGACCGTTTGGTCAATCCCGTTTCTTTGGCGACATCGTCGATTTTAAGCCATTCCAATCCCATTCTCCCCCTAGGCAAAGGTATATTCCAAGTATATCGTTCCCTGGAGGCGAAAGCCAATGAATGTCCTCATAACGGAAGGTAACATTGGCGAATTGCAAAGAGACTTCGAATTTAATGCTGCCCCACCGATTCGCCCCATAAAAATAGACCGTCCGGGAAGGAATGAATCCCCTCCGAACGGCCTCTGCCATCGTTTCGTTTATGTTGCCAAAATCCCCTCGATGCGTTCCAGCGCTTCGGCCGGGATCTCGACGCCCGAAGCGTTTGCGTTTTCGGTCACCTGCTCCGGACGGCTCGCGCCGATCAGCGCGCTGGCGACGTTCGGCTGGCGCAGCACCCATGCAAGCGCAAGCTGGCTCATCTTGAGGCCGAGCTCATCGGCGATGACGCTGAGTTCCCGCACTTTCGCGATTTTCGCTTCGCCGATCTGCTCTTCCTTCCAGTTCAGCTTGGCTGCGCGGCTGCCTTCGGGCGCTTGTCCCGGCGTCGTATATTTGCCGGTCAGCAGTCCCTGAGCGAGCGGCGAATACACGACTTGTCCGATGCCTTTCGCTTCGCCGAGCGGAATGACTTCCTTTTCGATGTCCCGGCTGAACATATTGTACACCGGCTGGTTCACCACGATCCGGTCCAACAGGTACCGGTCCGCCGTGCCAAGCGCGGCTTCCATCTGGGCCGCCGTCCACATGCTGACGCCCACATACAGCACCTTGCCTTGGCGCACCAGATCATCCATCGCCCGCAGCGTCTCCTCGATCGGCGTTTCCGGGTGATAGCGATGACAATAATATAGGTCGACGTAATCATGGCCGAGCCGTTTCAGGCTTGCTTCGCACTGCTCCATAATATGTTTGCGCGAAAGTCCCATATCGTTGGGTCCGTCGCCCATTTTGCCGAATACCTTCGTGGCAAGCACGTAGGATTCGCGCGGATAAGCTTTCAGCGTTTTGCCCAGCAGTTCCTCCGCCGCTCCGCGTTCGTACACGTTGGCGGTGTCGAAGAAGTTGATTCCAAGATCGTAAGCCGTCTGTATAGCCTTAACCGCGTTGTCCCGCTCAACGTAACCTCCATACGTAAGCCAGCTGCCAAGGCTGA
Organism: Paenibacillus sp. USDA918EY; assembly: GCF_009870825.1. Classification (GTDB taxonomy): domain Bacteria; phylum Bacillota; class Bacilli; order Paenibacillales; family Paenibacillaceae; genus Paenibacillus_AQ; species Paenibacillus_AQ albilobatus. The sequence continues at coordinate 59,512 of NZ_WTWY01000024.1, forward strand.
TTTCGCTAACCTTTAGTCCGCTTTTCCCAAGTCTCCGATACTTCATCGCCACAAGCAAACCCTCCCCGTTAGAATATTCTTCCTCCCTTATTGTAAACAACCGCCGTTTCGATGGAAAGCGGGCCGGTTTCGTTTCCGAAAAATATGGAAATAACTATGGTGTTGAATATGATGAGGAGGATACGCCATGCAACAATCAGAATCCTTTTCCCGGCGTTTGCCGCAGTTCCCCGAATCCCTATGGAGAGCGACGACGGAATTGCCTTCCTTCCCGCGGTTGGACGAGGATATCGAGGTCGACGTCGCGATCGTCGGCGCGGGCATCGCCGGCATTACGACAGCCTACCTGCTGTCGAAGCAGGGAGTCAAAGTGGCCGTGCTGGAAGCGGGAGTCATTCTAAACGGCACAACCGGCCATACCACCGCCAAAATTTCCGCCCAACACGGGAAAATTTACGATGAACTGCTGCACCATTTCGGCGAAGAAAAGGCGCAAATGTATTACAAAGCCAACATGGATGCCAAAGCGTTTATTCTGGGCACGGTAGGCGAGCTTGGCATCGAATGCGATCTCCGGCCCGAAAGCGCCTATATTTACGTGGAAAAAACCGATGACATCCAAAGTTTGAAAAAAGAGTTCGACGCCTACATCAAAATCGGCATTCCCGGACAGTGGAGGGACGAGCTTCCGATCCCGCTGAAGGTGAAAGGCGCCATCGAAATGCCGGACCAAGGCCAATTCCATCCTCTGCATTATTTGAAGCCGCTCGTCGACGAAAGCGTAAAAAACGGCGCCAAAATTTACGAGCACACGACGATCACCAGGCTTGAAGAAGGCGGGCCTCCGTATACGCTTAGCGCCTATCACGGCAAGGCCAAAGTACGTTGCCGCCGGATCGTTTCGGCTTCCCATTTCCCGTTCCTGGACAAAAAAGGGCTGTACTTCGCCCGTCTGCATGCCGTCCGTTCCTATGCGGTGGCGTTCAGACCTGAACGTCCGTTTCCGGGCGGCACGTATCTTAGCGTCGGCAACGCTTCTCCCAAACGTTCCCTGCGCACGGCGAACTATAACGGCGAGGATTTGATCATTGCCGGGGGCGAAAACCATAAAACCGGCCAAAGCATCCGCACCCACGACCATTACGAGCAGCTCGAAAAGTTCGGCTCGGAGGTGTTCGGCATCAAGGAAATTCCGTTCCGTTGGTCCGCGCAGGATTTGGAGACGCTCGACAAAGTGCCGTACATCGGGCAGCTGACGCAGGGCGACGAGGGGATTTATGTGGCGACGGGCTTCTACAAATGGGGCATGACCCAAGGCACGTTGTCCGGGATGATCCTCTCCGATCTCATTTTGGGCAACGACAATCCGTATGCGGAGCTTTATAACCCTTCGCGTTTCAAAGCCGATCCTTCGGTCAAAAACGTCATCGTGCAAAATGCGGACGTGGCCGCCCATTTTGTTGCAGGCAAGGTCGGCCTCGTCCAGCGAAAAGCGGACGACCTTAAACCCGGGGAAGGCGGCGTCATCTCGCATAACGGGAAACGGGCCGGAGGCTATCGGGACGATCAAGGCAACCTGTTCATCGTCGACACAACCTGCTCCCATATGGGCTGCGAAATCGAGTGGAACGAAGGCGAGCGCAGCTGGGATTGCCCATGCCACGGCTCGCGGTATACGTATGAAGGCGAGGTCATCGAAGGGCCTGCGACCAAACCGCTTGAGAAGCTGGAGGAACGGATTTAATCTGCGGGCACAGATTTGCATACGGTAAAGGGGTTGCTTGGCCGTTTCGGGCGGCTGTCTGGAATATAACGTAAAAAAGCGTTCTTCTTGCCACAGCGGCGAAAGGGAGCGCTTTTTTATTGACAGAACCTGCCTGGGGACATACGCTGATTTCCATAAGCAACCTTTTCAGGAAATCATCCGTCATGATCATTGGAAGAAAAAAAGCAGCGATCCCTTCCGGGCTGCGAAAAGGAGAATTAGGATGAAAAGCAACCCATTCCATTTGCGGACCGCGTTTGGCATCATCGCAGCCGCAGCCGCGCTATCATTAACCGCCTGCTCCGGTCAAAACGCGAGCGAACCGCCCGCCGCCGAAACTTCGGGACAACCCGTTTCCGAGCAAAAAAACGATGCCGGGGCCGGCTCCGTTGCCGAAAAGCAGAAGACGCCGGAAGAAGCCTTCTACGCCGCATATAAGGAAGGCACGTCCGATCAGGACAAAATCGAAAACATGATGAGCCGCATCACCGATTTGGATTGGAAAACGTATCGGGAGCTCCGGAAAGACGTTCCTCTCATGGACGAAACGCTGGGCTATCTATACAGAAACCGCCATATGATCAAGCCGGAACATTACAAGGCGGTGTTCTCGGCCACCCGCAATTTGGATGGGGCAGGGAGCGAAAGCTACGCCGCTCTTGTGAGCGAGCTGTTTGGGGCGGACAAAAAAGCCGCGATTCATGCGTTGTCCGTCATGGACAATCCGAATCGGCGGCAATCGGTCATCGGCATGATCGCCTATGGCTTAAGTTATAAGGATACAAAACAAGTCAAAGATGAAATTGCAAAATGGCAAGCCGACGCCGCCCTTTCCTCCACGGAAAAGGAGATCGTCCAGGAACTGCTTAAAGCCGTTGATCATCCTTATTGAAGATCCCTGTTTATAACACTCCGGCTTCTTATCCTCAAAGATATTTAGTAAGGCCGCTCCTGATAAAAGAAGTTCGGATAAACGATCGTATTGTCGTAAGATTGATGAAAAATATGGGTCGTTGCCGGAGACACCGGCGGGATGAGCCAATTCCAATACCCGGTCAGCTTCCGGCCGCATTTGGCTTCGCGCTGCTCGAACAGCTGGAACTGCGCCGCCGCGGTATGGTGGTCCACCATGCTGACGCCCGCCTGTTTGTACGAATGCAGCACGGCCACGTTCATTTCAACCAAGGCCCGGTCGCGCCACAGCGAAGTCTCGCTTGCGGTCGACAGCCCCATCAGCTCGGCTACTTGCGGCAGAACGTTGTAACGTTGTTCATCCGCGAAATTGCGGGCGCCGATTTCCGTCGCCATGTACCAGCCGTTAAACGGCGCCGCCGCATAATGAATGCCGCCGATGACCAGCTCCATATCGGAGATGATCGGTACGGCATACCAGCGCAGGCCCATATCCCCGAAGGCGGGGTAATCGGGATGCGTCAGCGGCACTTCCAGCACCAGCTCCTCCGGTATAGGATACAACGCCGGCTCCCGCCCTTCCGCCTGAATGACGAGAGGAAGAACGTCAAACCGCGTGCCCTTGCCTCTCCACCCCATCTTCAGGCACACATTCGTAAACGGAACCGAAGCGGGATCGCCGACGATCCCGTCTTCCGCCCGGTATCCCGCATACCGGATCAGCTGGTGATTCCAGATGCGGACCCCGCTCCCCGACGGCCCCGCGGGCTTGAAAACCGACAGCGTCGGGACGATTTTGCCGCCGTTGGTCGCCTCTCCGATATGCGCCAGCAGGGCGGAATAGATGTCGTCCGGGTGCTCCAAATGCCGCTGGTCCCGCACAACCATCGAATCCCAAAACAGTCTTCCGATGCAGCGGTTGCTGTTCCGCCAGGCCATTTTCGCCCCATGCTCCAGTTCCTCGAACGTATGCCCGTAGGTTCCGGTCGACTCGATTTCTTTTTGAATGTCCGCAAGCCTCGCGGCAGCTTCCCGCTCCGTTTTTCCGAGCTCGGCATAACATGCCTTTATATAATCTTCCGCTTCCCGCAGCAGAACGTTATGATCCGTCATCATCGCCCATCATCCTTATGCTCCGTCTATTGTTTCCGAACCTATTATAGCCCTAAAAGAGGCCGCCGGTTCGGGGCAAACTTGATATCTTCGTGAACTCGCTTTCTCGTTCTATCTCTCGACATGCACCGCTTCTTCTTTGACTTCGGCCGGTCTCGACGGCCAAAATGCGAAACGCCCGAGCAGCGTCGTGATCGCCGGCACCAGGAACGGCCGCACGATAAACGTATCCAGCAGCACGCCCACCGCTGTAATGATGCCGAATTGGACAAGAACCTGGATCGGCAGCGATGCCAGCACGGCAAACGTTCCCGCCAAGATCAGGCCGGCAGAGGTGATGACCGAACCCGTCTCCCCGACGCCTTCCTTAATGGCCTGCTTGAGGGGCATTTCTTTTCTCTTTTTCCAAATGCTCGAGATCATGAAAATGTTGTAGTCTTCGCCGAGCGCCACCAGGAATACGAACGAATACAGCGGAATCGCGCTCTGGATGGCATCGGCCCCAAGCCCGTAATGGATGATGATCCAGCCGAGGCCCAGCGCCGAAAAATAAGACAGAATGACCGTCAGCACAAGATATACGGTGGCGGTAACCGAACGCAAATAGACGAGCAGCAGCAGCGTGATCATGCCGATCACGACCGGAATGATCACCATCGTATCCCGGTCGCCCGTTTCCCTCGTATCGTATTGGGTCGCCGTTTGGCCGCTGATCCATACTTTATCGGCAGGCGAGGCGATTCCGGCCTCCTGCAGCGATCGTTCCGCAATGCCGCGCAGATCCGGGATGAGGCCGATCGCCTCAGGCGAATACGGATTGATGTTCAGCTCGATATCGTAAGCGAGAATATTCGCATTTTTTTCTCCTTGTTTCGGCTCGGACACGCTGCTGACAAAGGACATGCCTTTGAGCTTTTCGCCCAGCACATCCCCTTGGCCACCGGTGTCGACCATCAGCTTTATGGGCGCAAGCGTTCCCGGGGAAAATTGTTTGCCGATCAGGTCGTATCCTTCCCGCGATGCCATATTTTTCGGGAAAGAGGACATGATGTCGTTGGTGAATTTCACCTGGCTTGAAAAGGCTGCAAGTCCTCCGAGGACGACCAGCGTGACGATCACGATCAGCCACGGTTTCGTTACGACCCAGCGGCCGGCAAAGCTTTCCTTTTTCGGTTTCGGAGAACGAACCGCTTTACCCTTGCGCCGGGCACGTTCTTCCTCCATTTCCGGCGTGCGCGGAATAAACGGATAAAACGAAACGCGGCCAAAGATCGCGAGCAGCGCGGGCACAAGCGTCAAACTCGCGATGACCATCACGAAAATCGATACGCTGAACGGAACGGCAAAACGGTGATAAGCGCCGTATTTGGCCAGCAGCAGCGCAAACAGCGACAGCACCACCGTAAATCCGCTCATGGCGATGGCGCCGGAGGTTTCGGTAATGGCGCGGACCAGCGCCCTGCCTTTGCTGGCCTCTTCCTTGAGAAGATGACGGAAATGGGAGATCAGGAAAAGGCAATAGTCCGTTCCTGCGCCGAACAGCAAAACCGTCATGATCGAGACCGCCTGCGAATCGACGGTAATCCAGCCTTTGGACGCCATCAGTCCCAGCAGCGGGCTGATGGCTCCGTACGCAAAGCCTACGGCCACAATCGGGATCAGCGCCAAAATCGGAGAACGGTAAATCAGCAGCAAAATGGCCAAAACCAGCACGACGGTCGCCATCATCAGCTTAAAGTCGGCGTTTTTGAACAGCCCGGACGCATCGATGGAGATGCCGACGGGGCCCGTCACCCGGGCGCTCAGCTCGCCGCCGGACTCCGTGCCGGCCGCAAACGGATCGGCGCCAAACGTTTTGGCCGCCTGCTCCTTCAGCTGCTCGGCCCCTTCCTTCAGCTGGTCGCTGCTCGCGCCGCTGCTGAAAAGAACCGGCGTCACTAGCGTGCTCCCGTCTTTGGACAACTGCGCCGTCAAAGCCTGGACGGGCACCTTATCCAGCGGCGGGACGAACTCCTGATGCAGGACAGGCGCCGCCCCAAGCTCGGCGTACAGCTTCTGCACATGCCCCAGATCTTCATTTTTAAGGCCGCCCTCCCGATGCCAAACGATCAGGGCAGGGATGCCGACGCTGCCGAACTGCTCCGCGGCCACCTTTTCCGCCTGAACGGACGGAGTGTCCGCCTGCAAATTGGCGGCATTGTTTTTCACCTCTTTGTTTACCATCGGCCACAAGGCGCTAAGCGCGCCAACAACGATGATCCAGACGGCAAGCGTGATCCATTTGCTGCGTTTTCCGGCAACGAATCGCCCAAATCCCGAATGCTGTTCCATGGTCTCCTCCTCACCCCGCTCCGGGTGTAAATGGTATAGTTGTGTATATGCATGATCTAGAAATGGTATATTCGTAAGGGATTACCTTATTCATACGTTCGCTCAATAATTAAATATACCGGAAGGTTAATTATTGAACAAGCATTTTTCTACGGAGGTAAACATGGAGCATTCCGCACACCAAGCCAAAACGAAACGCCCTCCCGGCCGCCCGAAACGGCAGGAACATGAGGAGGCGACCAGCCAGTTTATTTTAAAAACCGCTTCCGACCTGTTTATGGAATACGGCTATGAGCCGATATCGCTGCAGCAAATTGCCGAAGCATGCGGAATTACCAAAGCGGCCATCTACTATCATTTCGAAAATAAACCGCAGTTGTTCACCGCGGCTGTTACGACCATGATGGAAAGGGCGCGGAAAACGTCGGAAGAGATCATGCAGCAGGAGCTGCCGTTATACGACCGGCTTGTTATGTTGGCCGAACGAAAGCTCCGGTTCCCGCACGGCGATTTCGAGACGATTCTGCGCAAGGCGTCCGATTCCCTTACCAAAGAGCAGCTGGAAAGCATCCGCCGGAGCGAGGAAAGCATTCATCATGTCCTGACGGTCAGCTTCACGGAGGCGATTCAAAAAGAGGAGGTTCGTCCGCTGCATCCGCTGCTGATGGCCCATACGCTGGCCTCGATGCTGATGCTCGGCAACCGGGAAGTGGCCACGGACATCAATCCGTCGCCCCAGGACCTGGCCCGCGACATCATCGAATTGTTCTGGAACGGCGTCGGGATTGAACCGAACTCCCGCTCCGGGGGCGCCCAATAACCTTAACTTGAAGCCGAATCCGATCGAACCTTTCCCTCTTCGCTTGCATAAGGTATATTAGCCCATCAAGTTGGAGAGGAGACCAGCCCTTGAATCTATACGGAGCCTACTACCGGCCCTCAACGAGTCCCGACGCCGCGCTGGCCGGAGATCTGATCAAAGCCATCAATGGCGAATTTAGCGCGATAACCTGCTACGAACAATTGGCGAAACTCGCTCCATCCGAGAATGCCAGAAAACGCATTTTGGAAATTCGCGACGACGAGGCAAGGCATCTGCGTTTTTTTCAGCAGGCTTACCGTCATCTGACCGGGCAAACGTCCGAACCCGTTCAGACGGAAACCTGCCCGAAGCAGTACAAGGAAGGTTTGATATCTTCGTTTCTCGACGAACAGGAAACCGTTGATTTCTATTTGAAAATGTCCGACCGGGCGCAGGATCCTACCCTGAAGGACACGCTTCGCCGTATCGCCATGGATGAGCAAAACCATGCCGTCTGGTTCTTGTATTTGCTGAATCATGGCTGAGACGGAACCGAAAAAAAGAGGCTTTCCCGGGGAAGGCCTCTTTCTTTTGGAAGAATCTCTAAAGGATCGAATATTCATCTCCCGACGACTATCGTTACTGCGTTAACAAATCCAGCAATCTTTCTTTGAACAACGGATTATAAATCCTCTTGCACACCACGGCGTTAGGTTCATGGACGAACCCTTCCGAAATCGAGAGGTTTCGCCCGTCGTGAAGGATCACCTGACCGTAGGCCGCTTCCTCCTGCGTGCAAACGTAGCAGTGGCATGGGCTTTTTTCAAGCACGATGTCGTCCCATAACACCACGCCCATCGCCACGGCATCCGGCAAGTCCACAAAATGGCCGCCGCTTGCGCCCAAATTGTATTCGAGCAAAGAGCGGTTGCATTTTACGGCGAACACGGCCTCTTTTTTCCCGCTCGATAACAAGCGTTCCATGTCTTCCCGATTCAGCGCCGCATCTCCCAAGCAAACGTCAAAGCCGATGATCGTCACGGGAATTCCGGATTCCAGCATGACGCGATACGCTTCGGCATCCACGTACACGTTAAATTCCGATACCGGCGTCGTGTTTCCGGGGCCAAAACCCGCCGTTCCCATAGAATAAATATGTTTGACGTTTTTCATGATTTCAGGCGCCTTTAAAATGGACAAGGCGATATTCGTGACCGGTCCGATCGCGACGATTTCGATTTCGCCCGGATACCGCGCCGCCAGCCGGATGATGGCATCCACCGCGTGCTCCTTTTCCGGTTCCAGGGACGGATGAATCAAATCGTCATCCCCCATGCCGTCTTCGCCATGAACGTTAACGGCCGTCACCAGATCCCTGAAAAGCGGCTTCGAAGCCCCCTTATAAACCGGAGGTCGTTCCCCCTCCGTCACCTCGATGGTCATCAGCGCGTTTTTTGTAGCCAATTCGAGCGGCACATTCCCGCAGACGGTCGTGACCGCTGCCACGTTGACGTCGCTTGATTTTAATGCCATCATGAGCGCAACCGCATCGTCGCTGCCTGTGTCGGTGTCGATAATGATTTTTCTCATTTTCATTCCTCCTGAACCTAGGTTTGAAAATGAGTATACGTTGTAGTTTATTGTTAAAATAGGTCATATGACCAAAAATGAAAATTACCCTGAATATGGCCGGTGAGTCACATTGAACCTTGAAGAGATCATGGGCAAAGCCCCGACCGATATTAAGCAAGAATTTATTCGGCGCACGTATCCTAAAGACAGCAGCATCATCCATCCGTCGGAGGATAACCACTACCTGTACATCTTAACATCAGGGATTGCCGAGGTTTTTAGGCAAAGCCCGGGCGGCTCCATGATTTCGCTGTATCGTTATGAAGCTTACGGTTGTTTCGGGGAAGTCGAAATTTTTAATCGAGACATCAAAACCTTGAACGTTACGGCAAAAACGGATTGCGAGATTGTCGCGCTGCACGAAACCGCCGTGTTTCGATGGATGCAGCAGGATTTTGATTTTACGAAGTATTTGATGGAGCATATGGCCGCAAAACTTATTTCCAGTTCGGACACGGTCGCCAAGCTGTCGCTGTTAACGGTCAAAGACCGCATTTTGTACAGCATCCATGCCCATTACAAAATAGGTGACCTGGAGAGGTTGACCAAACAGGAGCTTGCAAGCGAGGTATGTGCTCCCCTCCGCAGCCTCAACCGTTCCATTGCCCAGTGCATGGATGAAAACTTCATCGAATATAAGAAGAAGAAATTCAAGGTCCTTTCCATCGAAAGGCTCGAACATTATTTGGACCGGATATTTTAGAAAAAGAAGTCAATAGAAGCTGGTTAAGTCCGCTCAAGCAGACCGGAATAAAGCCGAATCAGCCGGAATAGAGAACGCGAAAAAGGATAGCATGCGCAGATGGCCACCTGCGGGTGCTATCCTTTTTTATAAAGCGACAAGACGGTGCTCATTCCCGTTAACATTTATGAGGCGATGTCGGCCTCCATCTCGGCCAGCCGGACCCGGCTGCGGTAAGCTTCGAGGGATTCATCGATGATGCTGCTTACCATGATCTTATCCGCCTCGGGAAGCAGGGTCAGCGCGTAATTCCACGCATTCTCTTCGATTTGGAGAGCCGTCCGCATTCGCGTTCCTTCGCTGAGGCTCATATCCTCCATTTGTTCGCACAACGAGGACAGATCCGAATCCGCCGCATGACCAAGCTCATGGGCCAGCACAATCGCAAAATATTCCTCCACCCGTTCAAGCGAGCCGAACATCTGCATGCACTGCTCCTCGATCACCCCGGTGTACATCGTAATGCTTCTGGAATGCATGCCGAACTTCCCTCCGACCAGACGCCCGCCATAAAAACGGGATTCAAGCCGAACGGTAACATCAATCTCCGACCGCTCCAGCAGCTTTTGGGCGATCTGATTTAAGCGTATAATCTCCAATTCCGTATCTTTATCCCCTTTTTCATCGAAATTCACAATAGTCATTATACCGGGAATTGGCAATAATGCAACAAGTTAGCAAGCGTTTTATGCCCCGGTTTGCGCCTCGGCTTCCTTAGGTTTGGAGGACAATACCTCTTTCTTCAAAAACCAACACAATATGAACACGATGATCATCGCGACAAAGGAGTACATGTAGATATGCTGGAACGACTCTACGAACATCGTTTTTACCGTCGTGACCAGATTTGGCGCAAGATCTTTAGGTATCCCGCCTGCGGCCAAATCCTGCATATGTCCTTTGACGCTCTCAGGCAGCTGCGGGCCCAAGCTTCCTATTTTCGAGATGAGCGTCGACGATAAGAGATTGCCGAACAAACTTACACCGATGGTTGCGCCAATCGTTTGAAATAATGGAACGGTTGCCAAGGCAACCCCTGTGTGCTCTTTTTCAACAGACTCTTGTACGATCAAGTTATCGCTGCCGAACAGAACACCCATGCCAAGGCCCGAGATCACGAAGAAAATGATAATCTGCACGATGGTCGTATCCATATTGATATGTGAAAAGAGGTAGAAACCGATCACCGGCAGAATAAATCCGATGCCAAATATATCGCGGTAGCGAACCTTCGTTAATAAAAATCCGCAAAGCATGGACGAAGCTACTGCGCCAACCATCATGGGCAGCTGCAAATAACCGGATTCCGTCGGCGTGAGTCCTAACACATTTTGCCCGAAATACGGAAACGACGAGAAGGCACCCATCAGCCCAAGACCTACGATAAATACAATCGTTGATAAAACCACAATATTGCGGTTCTTGAATAAATGCAGCGGAACGATCGGTTCCTTTACCTTGGATTCGACCCATACAAAGATTCCAAGCAATGCAGCTCCTAATACGAGTAAACCTACAATGAGCGGTGAGCCCCAAGCGTATCCGCTATTTTGAACGAGCACGGGCGTGATCAACAGCGATACGATCGAAGCGACCAATAGAATAGCCCCGCCCCAGTCTATAGCCACTTTCTTCGCCTGCTTCGACTCGCGAAGTCCGCTTGCCAAAAAGATCGCCGCAATCACTCCGACCGGGATGTTTACGAAAAAGATCCAATGCCAGCTCACTTGGTCGACGAAAAAACCGCCCATCAATGGACCGAGCAGCATGGGAATGAACATGACCGGTCCCATCAAGCCTTGCACTTTAGCACGCTGCTCCACCGGAAACAGATCGCTCGATATCGTCATCGCAAGCGGCATCAAACCGCCGGCGCCGATCCCCTGAATGCCGCGTCCAATCAATAATAAGGTCATCGAATGCGATAATCCGCACACGATGGAGCCGCCGATAAATAAGGCCATACATATCAAATAAATCTTTTTCCGGCCAAACAAGTCCGCCAATTTCCCTAGAATCGGCATGAACGCCGACATGGCCAGCATGTAAATCCCGGCTACCCATCCATATAGGGACAGTCCGCCGAGCTCGCGGATGATCGTCGGCATCGCGGTACTGACGACCGTTTCGTCCAGTTCGGAAAATATAATTCCTATGAGCAAGCCGATCATGACAAGGACCTTGTGATTTTTCTTCTCTAGGATCCCCTGACCGCCCTTTAACGCATTTTCCATTTTTTCAGCTCCTTTAACTTTTGTACCACGATTATAAAAGAGCTGTATGAACTGAATATGAACTGAAATATTTTCAGAAAAA
>NZ_WTWY01000025.1 GCF_009870825.1 Paenibacillus sp. USDA918EY
AAATATTAAAACGCAAAACGTTTCGTATCTAGTTTTCAGGTGATCAAACATCTGAACGATTTTGAAGCTGCATGTCCCTTCTAAGGATGGATATTTTGCCGGTGAGTAATCATCGAAGCAAAGGCAGCGCAAAAATCCCGTTTGGTGGCGATGGCGGAGGGGTTCCACGCGTACCCATCCCGAACACGACCGTTAAGCCCTCCAGCGCCGATGGTACTTGGACCGAAGGGTCCTGGGAGAGTAGGACGTTGCCAAGCGAAGGACCACTGTTGATGTATAATCGACGGTGGTTTTTTTATTTTGCTGTGAATAATAAAATTGCATGATTAAGTAACAGTGGATAACACGCCGCAAGATCGCACAAAACTAGCAATTTCAAACGCGTTTTCGTTCACATTGTCCAGGGTTGGCTGTGGATGAACGCGGATCATGCCGGATCATCCACAGCATGATTGGCAATGCCGCCGCAATTTCAATTTTGTACACAAACTTATCCCATCCGTGCACATGTATCCTCCATTTCGCTCGAAATTCCGTCCACAAATTCACAAATTCATCCCCAACATTCACAGGTGTAGCTTCGGTTTTGACCATTAAAGACCGTTTTTGCATTTTGCATCCCAAATCTTGTGGGCAATTCATTGACTTTGCCATGCCCGTTTGACATACTCGATGTGTAATCCACAGGTATTTGCTAATGATTTGTTCATTAAAGTTTTTCGAATACATAGGCGAGGTGAAATGGGATGGAAATCAGAACATTGAAACCCGAGGAATTCGATGCCTCGATGGAACTGGGCGAATATGCCTTCCAATACCGGGTGACCGCGGAGGAAAAGGAAAAAGCCAGAAAACGGTTTAGACCCGAAAATACATGGGGCATATTCGACGAGGATGGACGTTTAAGCGCCAAGCTGGGCTTGCTGAACGTGGACATTTTCGTCAATGGCCGAAAAATGCCGATGTCGGGGGTTGCGGGTGTAGCTACATGGCCGGAAAACCGCAGGCAAGGGCTGGTCAAACAACTGCTTACGCACTCTCTTAAGTTCATGAACGAATCGGGCAAGCTGGTGTCCATGCTGCATCCGTTTTCGTTTGCGTTTTACCGTAAATACGGCTGGGAAATGTTCAACGATTATAAAAAGTACGTCATTCCGACCGAGAAACTCCCCGCCAAGCAGGTGACCGAAGGAACCGTTCGCCGCGACGTCAAGGATATTCCCGTTTTGAACCGGATTTATGAAGCGTACGCGAGCCGGTATAACGGCATGATGGTTCGGAGCGAGGACCGGTGGAAGCATGCGATTTTGGGTGACGAGGACCATACCGCCGTCTTTTACGATGCATCGGGAGAACCGCAAGGTTTTCTGTTGTATAAAGTCGAAAAGCAGGAAATGGAAGTGCATGAGTTTGTCTGGCTGACGGAAGAATCCAGAAGGGCCTTATGGACGTTTATCTGCAATCATGATTCGATGATCAAACAAGCCGTGCTCGCTCAAATGCCGATGGACGACGGATTGACGTATATGCTGGCGGATCCCCGGATTACGCAGGAAATCATTCCTTTCGGAATGGCCCGAATCGTGAATGTTGCCGGCTTTATCGAGGCGTATGCATTCCAGGGCACCGGGGAGGAGCAGACATGGACGGTTCGGCTCCAGGATCCTTACGCCCCATGGAACGAAGGGAATTGGCGTATTACCGTCTCTCCTGAGGGAAATGCTGCCGTATCGAAAGAAGACGAAGGGGAACCGGCCCAGCTGAGCTGCGACATTCAAACGCTGACAACGCTGATGTTTGGCTACAAGCGTCCCGGGGAATTGGTGAACATGGGCAGATTAGCCGGTGATCCGGAGGCCGCTGCGATGTTGGAACGGGTCATCCCTGCCGGCCGGACGTTTTTGCTGGACTTTTTCTAAAAAATAGTTACTGATCAAGACTTTCCCGCAGGAGCGCGGGGGAGTTTTTTTATACAATCCGCTCGATTTGAAACGCCCAACGCTGAATTTCTTCAGCACCCAAGGGATGGAATGGAGCAAAAAGGTCAAAAATGATATCAGATGATTAAACGATGTTCGAAAAGTCAAAGGCGAAAAATACCGTTTGCGGCGTAATTTAAGGCTTGCCCCTTGGCAAAACGCGAGAATGTGTTATAATATAGTCAAAGAAAGTCAAAGTCAATTGCTGATCAAATTTGCATATCCTGTTGGAATCGCACAGTTTATGTATGATCTGAATTGTCTGAAGTTACACTAACCATGCCGCGCTGCATCATATGCAGCCATGGTTGGCCGTTCATTTTATGCGGTTCGCATACCGATCCTTTGGTTAATTTGGTTGTATATCCCAAAGGGATCGGACGCGCATCTGTAACCGGCTTTCTAATAGCAGTACGGGGATTTTGCCCGTGAACCGGTTTGGGTTTGGCAAAATCCTGAACTAAAGTGGAGGATGAACGATGCGTAATATCTCTGATGTTATTGAACAATATCTGAAGAGTATTTTGCATGAGAGTCCCGACGGGTTGATCGAAATACAGCGCAACGATTTGGCGGACCATTTTTCCTGCGTACCTTCCCAAATCAACTATGTCATAAGCACACGGTTTACGCTGGAAAAAGGTTATCTCGTGGAAAGCAAGCGCGGAGGCGGCGGTTACATCCGGATCAGGCGTATCAGTCTGCCGCAATATTCGGCGCTTCATACTCATCTGCATCAGACGATTGGCGATACCATAGACCAGACGGTCGCGGAAGGGCTCATTTACCAGCTGGAGGAGGCCCGGTTACTGACCAAACGGGAAGCAAACATGATGCGGGCGGCCGTTTCCAGAGAGGCGTTGATGATCAAACTTCCGTACAGGGATGAATTGCGTGCAAGAATCATGAAGGCGATGCTGATTTCTTTGTTAGGCAAATGAGTCTACGGAGAAAAGGAGGTACAGCGATATGTTATGCCAAGAATGCGGCAAAAGACCCGCAACGCTCCATTTCACCAAAATCGTAAACGGCGAAAAAAATGAATTCCACATTTGCGAAACTTGCGCAAGGGAAAAAGGAGAGATGCTCCCCGGCACGTCGGGTGGGTTCTCGATACACAGCTTGCTATCAGGGCTGCTCGATTTTGATTCCGCGGGCAAAGGGATGACCAGCAGCGTCAAGACGCCCCAATCCCTGCGGTGCGAGGAATGCGGCATGACGTATTCCCAGTTCAGCAAAATCGGCCGGTTCGGCTGCAGCTCCTGTTATAAATATTTTGGCGACCGCCTCGATCCTTTGTTCAAAAGGGTGCACGGGAACACCGTCCATGTCGGCAAGGTACCGAAAAGAAGCGGCAGCCGGATTCAATTGAAACGTCAAATCGACGATCTGAAACTCGAGCTTCAGCGGCGGATCCAACAGGAGGAATTTGAGGAAGCCGCCCAGCTTCGGGATCGAATCAGAACGCTTGAAAAAGAAATGGCAGGACAGTAATGTACGCTTAAGGAGGAATGCGTGATGCCCAATCTCAGGTTTACCGAGAAAGCGCTGAGCGAATGGATGCGGGGGACGGCAAGCGACTCCGATATCGTGATCAGCAGCCGGGTACGGATCGCACGGAACCTGCAGCACATGCCCTTCCCCCTCTTGGCAACGCGCCAGCAGTCGGAGGAAGTGCTGAATCGGCTGGCCAAAGTGGCGGATACACAGGCGATCAAGTCCTTGGGGACGTTTTATACCGTTAAGCTGGATGAGATCGAGCCGATCGACAAAAGGGTGCTGGTCGAAAAACACCTGATCAGCCCAAGCCTCGCGAACGAGTCCCAGAACGGGGCCGTCATGATCAGCGAGGATGAGTCGGTCAGCATCATGATTAACGAAGAAGACCATCTTCGCATCCAATGTCTTTATCCGGGTTTTCAGGTCCGCGAGGCGTGGGAAAAAGCGACGGCCATCGACGACCAATTCGAGGCTGAGGTGGATTACGCTTTTGACGACAAGCGCGGCTACCTGACCAGCTGTCCGACCAACGTGGGGACGGGACTTAGGGCATCGGTGATGATGCATCTGCCGGCGCTTGTCATGACGCAGCAGATTAACCGGATTTTGTCCGCGGTCTCCCAAGTCGGCTTAACCGTTAGAGGAATTTACGGCGAGGGCAGCGAAGCAATAGGGAACCTGTTTCAAATCTCCAACCAGATCACGCTCGGGCAAACCGAATACGAAATCATCGATAACCTGCACAGCGTCGTGCTGCAGATCATCGAACACGAGAAAAATGCGCGGACGCGTCTCATGAACGATTCCCGTCTCCGCATTACGGACCGGATCAAACGGTCTTACGGCATTTTGTCTTACGCGGAGGTCATGGATTCCAAAGAGGCTGGACAGCGGCTCTCGGACGTGCGTCTGGGGATTGACTTGGGGATCGTACAGGGGCCTTCCATTCCGGTGATGAACGAACTGAACGTTATGACGCAGCCGGGTTTTTTGCAAAAAAAATACGGTCACGACATGAACAGCGAGGAACGCGACATTTACCGGGCAAGGTTGATTCGCGAGACTCTGGCGAAAGCCTGAGCCGAAGATTTAGACTGAAAAGCAAACAAGAATTCGATATATTTCAAACTCATGGAGGTGCAGGAGAATGATGTTCGGAAGATTTACGGAACGCGCTCAAAAAGTGCTGGCACTCGCTCAGGAGGAAGCCGTTCGTTTGGGACATAACAACATCGGCACGGAGCATATTTTGCTCGGGCTGATTCGCGAGGGTGACGGCATTGCCGCGAAGGCATTGATCGGACTTGGCCTCGGACTCGAAAAAATCCAGGATGAAGTGGAAACGCTCATCGGCAGAGGGCAGGAGCAGCCGACCAATATCGCCTACACTCCGCGCGCCAAAAAAGTCATTGAGTTGTCCATGGACGAAGCCCGCAAGCTGGGACATACCTACGTAGGCACGGAGCATATCCTGCTCGGACTGATCCGCGAAGGGGAAGGCGTTGCGGCCCGCGTATTGAACAATTTGGGCATCAGCTTGAACAAAGCGCGCCAGCAAGTGCTGCAGCTGCTTGGAAGCAGCGAGGCGGTATCCAGCCATCACGGCTCCCAGGCTAACGTCAGCACGCCGACGCTGGACTCTTTGGCCCGCGACTTAACGGCCATTGCCAAGGAAGGCAACCTGGATCCGGTGATCGGCCGCAGCAACGAAATTGAACGCGTCATTCAAGTGCTTAGCCGCCGCACCAAAAACAATCCGGTGCTGATCGGCGAGCCTGGGGTAGGTAAAACCGCGATCGCGGAAGGCCTCGCCCAAAAAATTATCAACAACGAAATTCCGGAAACGCTGCGCGACAAACGTGTTATGACGCTGGATATGGGGTCGGTTGTTGCCGGCACCAAATACCGCGGCGAATTCGAAGACCGCCTGAAAAAAATTATGGATGAGATCCGCCAAGCCGGCAATATCATCCTGTTCATCGACGAGCTGCATACGCTGATCGGCGCAGGCGGCGCGGAAGGCGCCATCGACGCCTCGAACATTCTGAAGCCTTCGCTGGCCCGCGGCGAGCTGCAATGCATCGGCGCCACGACGCTGGACGAATACCGCAAATACATTGAAAAAGATGCCGCTTTGGAACGCCGGTTCCAGCCGATTATGGTGGATCAGCCTTCTCCGGAAGAAGCGATTCAAATCCTGTTCGGACTGCGCGACCGTTACGAAGCCCATCACCGCGTGAAAATTACGGACGAAGCGATCGTGGAGGCCGTGAAGCTGTCCGACCGCTACATTTCCGACCGGTTCCTGCCGGATAAAGCGATCGACCTCATCGACGAGGCGGGCTCCAAAGTAAGGCTGCACACGTACACGATCCCGCCGAATCTGAAAGAGCTGGAAAGCCGCCTCGAAGACATCCGCAAGGAAAAGGATTCGGCGGTGCAAAGCCAGGAATTCGAAAAGGCGGCTGCGCTTCGCGACACCGAGCAGAAGATCCGCGAAGAGCTTGAAACCACGAAAAACCAATGGAAAGAAAAACAAGGCCGCACCGACTCCGAGGTGACGCCGGAGGATATCGCGCAAGTGGTATCGAACTGGACCGGGATCCCGGTGCGCAAGCTGAAGGAAGAAGAGACCGAACGCCTGCTGAACATGGAGAATATTCTTCATGAGCGCGTCATCGGCCAGGAAGAAGCCGTCAAGGCCGTCAGCCGGGCTGTACGCCGCTCCCGCGCCGGCCTGAAGGATCCGAAACGTCCGATCGGATCGTTTATATTCCTCGGCCCTACCGGGGTAGGTAAAACCGAGCTGGCCCGCGCGCTCGCGGAAGCGATGTTCGGCGACGAAAATGCGGTGATCCGAATCGACATGTCCGAATACATGGAGAAACACTCCACGTCGAGACTGGTCGGAGCGCCTCCGGGATACGTCGGATACGAAGAAGGCGGCCAGCTGACCGAAAAAGTGCGCCGCAAGCCGTATTCGGTAGTGCTTCTCGACGAGATCGAAAAAGCGCATCCGGAAGTATTCAATATTCTGCTGCAGGTGCTTGAAGACGGACGCCTGACCGACTCCAAAGGCCGCGTGGTCGATTTCCGCAACACGCTGATCATCCTGACTTCCAACGTTGGGGCGGAAGCGATCAAACGGAACTCCACGCTCGGATTTACGGCGGTCAACGATGCCGGCGCCGATTACAACAACATGAAGGACAAAGTGATGGGCGAGCTGAAGAAAAGCTTCCGTCCGGAATTCCTGAACCGGATCGACGAAATTATCGTCTTCCACTCGCTGGAAGAGAAGCATATCGCCGAAATCGTTTCGTTGATGGCCGAAGAGCTGCGCAAACGGCTGCGTGAATACGACGTGGACTTTACGCTGACCGACAAGGCCAAAGCGTTCCTGGCGAAGGAAGGATACGATCCGGCCTTCGGCGCTCGTCCGCTGCGCCGGGCGATTCAGAAGCATATCGAGGACCGCTTGTCCGAAGAGCTTCTGACGGGCAAAGTGTCCAAGGGCGATTCGCTTGTGATCGATGAAGAAAACGGCGAGCTGACGGTAAGAAAAGCAGACAACGTGTCGGCCACGTCCTAAGAGTAAAGGAAAATAAAATTAATGTAAGGGGATTGACCCGCCGCTGATCATGAGCGGCAGGTCAATCCCCTTTTTAGATGCCGAATGAACAAGTTTGGCTCATACGTTCTATTGTTCTTGCAGATCGTCGAAAGACGCTCTGAAACACATGTAAACTTTTTGCAAATACTTTACGATAAAACTTAATAAATGGTAAAATTAAAATAATGCCAATTTTCTGAGTGGTCGACAAATTCAGACAAAATCCATCACCAACAAGGAGAGGTCATGGCTAAAACAAAAACGAAATTTTATTGCACGGAATGCGGCTATGAGGCTGCCAAATGGTATGGTAAATGTCCCGGTTGTCAAGCTTGGAATACCATGGTGGAAGAAACTGAAAGCGTCATTAAAACGCAGGGAATGAATTCTCCGCTGTTTCATAGTAAAGAAAAGGCGCTTTCGATCATAGATATAGAGAGCAGCAATGAAGCGCGCGTGCACACCGGTATCGGCGAATTGAACCGCGTCCTTGGCGGCGGGATCGTGCCGGGCTCGCTCATTTTGGTCGGCGGAGACCCTGGGATCGGGAAATCGACGCTGCTGCTGCAAACCTCGCATGCATTAACGACATCCGGTCTGCGCGTTCTCTATATATCCGGCGAGGAATCGGTGCGGCAAACCAAACTTCGCGCGGATCGGCTCGGGGCGTTGTCTCCGGAGCTGTACGTGCTTTGCGAGACGAACATGGATCTGATCGAGGAAGCGATCAACAGCATTCAGCCTCAGTTTCTCGTGATCGACTCCATCCAAACCGTGTACATTCCCGAGGTGACAAGCGCACCGGGCAGCGTGGCCCAGGTGCGGGAATGCACAGCCCGGTTTATGCGAGTTGCCAAAGGCATGGGCATTGCAACGGTGCTTGTCGGGCATGTTACGAAGGAAGGAGCCATCGCGGGTCCGAGACTGCTTGAACATATGGTGGACTGCGTATTGTATTTCGAGGGAGAGCGGCATCATACGTACCGTCTGCTTCGGGCGGTTAAAAACCGTTTCGGGTCGACGAACGAGATCGGCATTTTCGAAATGAACGAATCCGGGCTGACGGAAGTGGGCAACCCGTCCGAGCTGTTTTTATCCGAACGTCCGCTTGGCGTTGCCGGTTCGACGGTGGTCGCCAGCATGGAAGGAACCCGTCCGGTTTTGGTCGAGCTCCAGGCGCTCGTATCCGCGACGCATTTCCCGTCGCCGCGCCGGATGTGTACGGGCGTGGACCATCACCGGATGGGCCTCATTATCGCCGTGCTGGAAAAGCGGATGGGCATGTTTTTGCAGAACCAGGATGCATATTTGAACGTAGCGGGCGGCGTGAAGCTGGATGAACCGGCGGTCGATTTGGCGATTGCCGTCAGCATCGCCTCCAGCTTTCGAGATATTCCGACAAAACCGTATGACGTCATGTTCGGCGAGGTAGGCTTGACCGGCGAGGTCCGGGCGGTCTCGCGCGCCGAGCAGCGGGTAAGGGAAGCCGAGAAGCTTGGTTTCAAACGGATTATCATGCCGGAAAAAAGCTTAAAGGGGTGGAAGCATCCCAAAGGAATTGAAATCATTGGCATCAATACCGTGGCAGATGCGCTAGCGGTCGCGTTAGATTAGGGGGCATAAAGAGATGAAGGAACCGAGCCAATTGGATAAAATGAACGACCTGCTCAAGCTGGTCGCACCGGGCACTCCGTTTCGGGACGGCCTGGAAAACGTGCTGCGCGCCAAAACCGGAGGTCTGCTGGTCGTCGGCTACAGCCCGGAAGTCATGGAAGTGGTCGACGGCGGCTTTTCGATCAACTGCGATTTTTCGCCGAACTATTTATACGAGCTCGCCAAAATGGACGGAGCGATCATATTAAGCGAGGACCTGAAGCGGATTTTGTACGCCAACACCCAGCTGATTCCGGATTCCTCCATTTCCTCGACCGAAACGGGTATCCGCCATCGCACCGCCGAGCGTGTCGCCAAGCAGACCGGCAAACTGGTGGTGTCGATTTCCCAACGCCGCAACATTATCACGTTGTATCAAGGCACGCTCCGATATGCGCTGAAGGAAATCGGCGTTATTTTGACGAAGGCGAACCAGGCGCTTCAGACGCTCGAAAAATACCGCGCGGTTTTGAACCAGTCGCTCACCAACCTGTCTGCATCGGAATTCGAAGAACTGGTAACCGTTCCCGAGGTCGTCAACGTCATTCAGCGGGTTGAGATGGTGCTGCGGATCAAAATGGAAATCAAGCGCTATATCAATGAGCTGGGCAACGAAGGCCGGCTGATCAGCATGCAGATGGAAGAGCTCGTCAGCAATATGGAAGAGGAAGCGTGGCTTCTGTACAAGGATTACGCCCGGGAAGACAACGACGAAAAAATCCGCGAAATCATTGCCGGACTGAAGCGGGCCACGGACGATGAACTGCTCGACATTCATTATGTCGTGCGGCTGCTCGGCTACCCGATCTCCGCGGCGAACTCGGAGGAGTCCATCGCACCGCGCGGATACCGCATCCTGAACAAAATTCCGCGGCTGCCGAACGTCATCATCCATAACTTGGTCGAGCAATTCGGAGAGCTGCCGCACATCATGATGGCAACCATTGAAGAATTGGATGAAGTGGATGGAATTGGCGAAGTCAGAGCCCGCAACATTAAGGAAGGTTTGAAACGTTTACAGGAACAAGTATTCATTGACAGACAAATTTAAATGCCATACAATCAAGGGATGATACGGGGGTACTAAAAAATTCGAGGTGAAAAAATGTTTACGAAATCAATTCCGAACATGTTTACGTTAGGTAACTTGTTTCTCGGAATGGTAGGAATTATGCTGGCTTTCGACAACAAATTAAGCTTGGCGGCCATCATGATTATTATTGCGATGCTTTGCGACGGATTGGACGGCCGGGTGGCCCGGGCGCTCAATGCACAAAGTGAATTCGGCAAGGAACTGGATTCTCTCTCGGATGTCATTTCTTTTGGTGTAGCACCCGCACTTATCATGTATGTTACTTCTTTCCACGGCATGCACCATGCGCTTATTTGGACCGTAACGGCCATTTTTCCGATTTGCGGCGCGCTGCGTTTGGCGCGATTTAACGTTCAATCCGGGATTCCGGGATATTTTATTGGATTGCCTATACCGGCTGCAGGTGGCGTTTTGGCCACGTTGTCGCTGTTTCATAAAGAAATTTCGGCCCCTTACATGATTATCGGCATGTTGATTCTGTCTTATCTGATGGTCAGCACGGTGAAGTATCCGAACTTCAAAAAGGTGGGGCTCCCGAAAAAAGCCGTGATGTACGCCCCCGTCGTCATCATCGCGGGAGTCGCCGTCGCCGTTATTTTTCCGGATCAACTATCCAAGCTTATTTTCGTTCCGCTGGTTCTTTATGCAGCCTACGGATTGAAGCAAAACGTGGAGAGGCTGACCCGCAGACGCCATCAAGATCAAACGACGGAGCAAAAAGTGTTCAACGATCATTCATAGCCGCAAAAATAAAAAGCATTTATTTCCCGCTGCTCGCAGCGGAAATAAATGCTTTTTTGTTTGCCTTGTATTCCATAACGGGATTGCCACAAGTCTATGACAGATTAAACAAGCCAAGCGTAGAACATTTTTGCGATTCCTTCTGGACGACTTCGTCCATGTTGATGCCCAGCAGGTTGCATAAAGCCGACATGTAGAAAATGTTGCGCCCCAGTTCGGCGCTGATGATTTCCCTGCAATTTTCGCATAACTCGCCGCGGACATGGGTACGAACGACGTCCTTGGCCTCTTCAAGGCTCACTTCGGACTCAAAGGACTGTTTGGTGGCATGGAGTTCGATGCAGCCGCAGTCCGTAACGGCCTTGGCGACAGCCCGGTTGACGGATGCGCTGCTTTGCCCGTTTTTGGACAACACATCCAGCAGACTGCGGTGACGGAGCAACAATTCGGAAACCTGATCCTGAAAAGCCTGTAAACTTGGTGCGCTCATTTTCCTTTTCACCTCTAGCATAAGAATTGAGTTCATTATATGCCAGGCATTTGCCCATTTTCAACCAAAAATGACACGTCCTTCAGAAGCGTATTCGATACCCGCGATAGAAAAATTTGGGTCCCTCAGGATTATGAGCGCCGAATTTGGACCATACTGCTAAGGAAATATGTATAACTGATACAGTTTAAGGAGGTGTGGGAACTTATGCTGAGAAAATTCATCGTGGCGTTTGCCGGATTGTGCGGCGCTTGGGCGGGTTATACCCTTCATCAATCAGCCGGATGGACGTTCCCGAATTTAGGTATTGATCAATCCGTATGGGGACGTTTGATGTTCGCAGGACTTGGAGCAATTTTATTTCTGTTGATAGGTTCTCTGTGCGCCCACGCGCTTGCGGCACGTTTTCAATCGATGATTCAGACGCTGGCGGGCATGCCGATGAACGATCTGGCGGCTGGGGCCGCCGGATTGACCGGAGGGCTGCTGCTGTCGCTCCTGATCTACCCGAGCCTGGCATGGGCGGGCAAAGCGGGCGAGCTTGCCGCCGTGGGATTAACCCTTTTTTGCGGATATATGGGTTTCCGGATCGGCCTGGACAAAAAAGACGAGCTGGCCACGCTGTGGACCTCGGGACGGTGGAGCAAGGGCGACGCATACGAGGACCGGAAAATCGAAGAGCATAAGATTTTGGATACCAGCGTCATCATCGACGGGCGGATCGCGGATATTTGCAAAACCGGCTTTATCGAAGGCACGATCGTCATCCCCGAATTCGTGCTGGAAGAGCTGCAGCATATCGCGGATTCGTCGGATTTGCTCAAACGCAACCGCGGCCGCAGAGGGCTGGATATTTTGAACAAAATCCAAAAGGAGCTGGATGTCCGGGTGCTGATCTACGAAGGGGATTTCGAGGAGATTTCCGAGGTCGACAGCAAGCTGGTCAAGCTGGCCAAGGTTCTTCAGGGGAAAGTTGTCACCAATGATTTCAACCTGAACAAAGTGTGCGAGCTGCAAGGCGTGTCGGTTCTGAACATCAACGATCTGGCCAACGCCGTAAAACCGGTCGTCCTGCCGGGAGAGGAAATCATGGTGCAGGTCATCAAGGACGGAAAAGAACATGGCCAAGGCGTAGCCTATCTGGACGACGGAACGATGATCGTGGTTGAAGGCGGGCGCGATTATATCGGCAGCATGATGGAAGTGCTGGTGACAAGCGTGCTGCAAACTTCTGCAGGCCGGATGATTTTCGCCAAACCGAAACTGTTGGAAAAAGCCCAGTAAAAGGGGTATGATGGGGGTATACATTTTTTCTTTCGGTTGATCGAGGAGGCAAATTGCAGCTTGGACACTCAAAATCGCGTGGGCGTCGTGGTGGTTTCCGCGGGCAGAGGCTCGAGAATGGGAACCCGCGAAAGCAAGCAGTACCTGCTGCTTGAGAACAAGCCCATCATTATGCATACACTGGAAGTCTTCGACCGGATGCCGCTGGTACACGAAATCGTGCTGGTCACCGGGGCGGAAGACGTCGAGCGGTGCGCCGGGTGGATCGCCCATTACGGGCTTCGCAAGGTCGTTAACATCGTGCCGGGCGGCAAAGAAAGACAGCAATCCGTTTATAAAGGCTTGTTAGAAATCAGCACGGAATGGGTAATGGTTCATGACGGCGTCAGACCGTTCATCGAACCGGAACGAATCGAAGCATGCTATCAAAAAGCCCTGCTTGCCGGGGCGGCGGTGCTTGCGGTTCCCGTGAAGGATACGATCAAGCAGGTGAGCGGTTCGGGAATGATCGAAGCGACCCCCGACCGCCGGAGTCTGTGGGCAATCCATACCCCACAGGCTTTTCGTCTTTCCGATTTGCTAAAGGCGCACGAGCAGGCGGAAGCCGACGGTTTTGCCGGAACGGACGATTCGATGCTCGTGGAACGGATGGGCATTCCGGTCGCGGTCGTCGAAGGCAGCTACACCAACATCAAGATCACGACGCCGGAAGACTTGGAATATGCCGCATTTATGTTAAAACGTGGGGAGAGAGAAGGATAGATGATACGAGTAGGACAAGGATTTGACGTGCATCAGCTTGTGGAAGGCAGGCCGTGCATTATCGGGGGAGTCACCATCCCTTACGACAAGGGCTTGCTTGGCCATTCCGACGCCGACGTGCTGCTGCATGCGGTGACGGATGCGATTCTCGGCGCGCTGGCGCTCGGCGATATCGGCAAACATTTTCCGGATACCGATCCCGCCTTCAAGGACGCGGACAGCTTGAAGCTGCTGCTTCATGTATGGGGGATGGCCAAGGAGCGGGGATACCGGCTCGGGAACATCGATTCCACGATCATCGCCCAAAAGCCGAAAATGGCGCCGTACATCCCGCAAATGGTTGACGTCATCGCACGCGCCCTCGAAGCGGAGCCGGAGCAGGTGAACGTCAAGGCGACGACGACCGAGCAGCTCGGTTTTACAGGACGCGGCGAAGGAATCGCGGCCCAATCGGTTGTCTGCCTTGTCAAAGATGTGCTATCATCTTGAAGGATTTTTGAGTAGAGAAGCGTAAGTAAACGGTTCATTGCCGGTTAGTTGAATCGTTACAGTGAAAGTAGCGAAGGGGGCGGAATCGATTCTTTCGAAATTGAAAGCTTCTTGAAAAAAAGCTGCTTCGGACGCATACGCTAGCGGTCGCCTAAAAGCTTTCCGAAGGAAAGCTAGCATCGAAAGCATAAGCTTTGTCTCCGGATTTCTACCGTGTTGGAAATCTTGATCATGAAATTTGGAGACAACAGCGATCGGAAGAACGATTCGTAACCGTAGCGGTCACTTTGCACTATATGAACTAAATTGCAGATCGAACCGAGTAAACACAAAGCGGAGGGGTATGACCATGACTGATAAAGTTCGCGTACGGTACGCACCGAGTCCCACGGGACATTTACATATCGGAAACGCCAGAACGGCGCTGTTTAACTATTTGTACGCCCGTAACCAGGGCGGAGACTTCGTGATCCGGATCGAGGATACCGACGTCAAGCGGAACATTGCCGGGGGCGAGGAGAGCCAGCTGAAATATTTGAAATGGCTCGGACTCGATTGGGACGAAAGCATCGATATCGGCGGCGGCTACGGACCTTACCGTCAAACGGAACGTCTCGACATCTACAACAAATACACGCAGCAGCTGCTGGACAGAGGGCTTGCTTATTACTGCTACTGCACGGAAGAAGAGCTGGAAAAGGAGCGGGAAGAGCAGATCGCGCGCGGCGAAACTCCCCGTTATTCCGGCAAGCATCGTAATTTGACCGAGGAGCAGCGGAAAGCATACGAAGCGGAAGGACGCGTCGCAAGCATCCGTTTCCGCGTTCCCGACGACAAGACGTATACGTTCGACGACATGGTTAAAGGAACGATTTCGTTTAATACCCAGGATACCGGCGATTTCGTCATCGTAAAAAAAGACGGCATTCCGACATACAACTACGCGGTCGTCATCGACGATCACCTGATGGAGATCAGCCACGTGCTGCGCGGGGAAGACCATATCTCCAACACGCCGCGGCAGCTGATGATCTACGAAGCGCTCGGCTGGGAGCCGCCGCGTTTCGGCCATATGACGCTGATCGTCAACGAACATCATAAAAAGCTCAGCAAACGGGACGAATCGATCATCCAGTTCATCGAGCAGTACGATCAGCTCGGCTATTTGCCGGAAGCGCTGGTCAACTTCATCGCCCTTCTCGGCTGGTCGCCGGAAGGAGAAGAGGAAATTTACAGCCTGGAAGAATTGATCAAAATCTTCAATCCGGACCGGCTGTCGAAAAGCCCGGCGGTGTTCGACCAGAACAAGCTGGCGCACCTCAACAACGCATACATTAAAAAAGCGGATCCGGAGCGTATTGCGCAGCTTGCCATTCCGCATCTGCAAAAAGCGGGCCGTCTGCCTGCAGACCTTAACGCCGAACAGGAAGCATGGGCGAAAAAGCTGGTTGCCTTGTATCAAGAGCAAATGGTGGCCGCTTCGGACATCGTCGAATTGTCGGCCATGTTTTTCCGCACCCATCTGGAAGTGGACGCCGAAGCCCAGCCGATCCTGGGCGAAGAGCATGTACCGACCGTGCTGAAGGCGTTGCTTGCGAAAATCGAAGCTTCCGAGGAGTACTCGGCGCCTCATATCGCCGCTTTGATCAAAGAGGTGCAGAAGGAAACGGGCTTTAAAGGCAAGCAGCTCTTTATGCCGATCCGCGTGGCGCTGACGGGCCAGATGCATGGACGCGACCTGAACGAAACGATTTATTTGCTCGGCAAAGATCGCGTCATCGAACGTTTGAGATCGCATATCAAAGGAGCTTGATCGCGGGCGGCCGTCCGCGGAACGAGCCCAAATGCCGAAAACTTTCTTGTCAGCCCGACGTATTTTCGGCTATAATAACTACCAAAATAAGATCTATAAAGCCTGTCTATAAGAGCAGGCCGAACATAGACGAAGTGATGAAGAAGCGATGAGCAGGAGAAGTACGCTTTAGCCTCGGGCATTTACCAGAGAGGATAACCTCATGGAGATTTTGCTTTCCATGCTGGCTGGAAGTTATCCATATGCCGGCTGCGGAAATGCGCCTGTGAGCTGCATGGATGAGCGGTTTCGTTTTTGAAGCCGTTAGACTGTGCCGGAAGGCCCCCGTTATCGGGCAATCGAGTGGAATCTGAAGCCGCGTGCATATGAAGTTGCCATGCACCCGTGCTCAGGTTCAAGCAGAGTGGAACCGCGTATCAAACGCCTCTGCAGCGAAAGCTGCCGGGGCGTTTTTTGGTCTTCAGGCAAGCCGCCGAACGGGCGGCAGCCTGTGCTTATGGGAGCGAAGGAAGAGAAGAGGACAAAGAGGGGAACGGACATGTTCAAAAGAATCAGATCGGATATCCAGACGGTATTTGAAAACGATCCGGCCGCCCGAAGTTTGTTCGAGGTGGTATTCACCTATTCGGGGTTGCATGCCATCTGGGCCCACCGGATCGCACATAAGCTGTACACCCGACGATGGTTCACCCTTGCCCGTGCCATTTCGCAGTTCAGCAGATTCATGACGGGGATCGAAATCCATCCCGGCGCAAAAATCGGCAACCGGCTTTTTATCGACCACGGCATGGGCGTGGTGATCGGGGAAACCTGCGAAATCGGCGACGATGTCGTCATTTACCAGGGCGTAACGCTCGGCGGTACGGGGAAGGAAAAAGGGAAGCGGCATCCAACGATCGGCAACAACGTCGTCATTGCTTCCGGTGCCAAGGTTCTCGGTTCTTTTAAAGTGGGCGACCAAAGCAACATTGGAGCCAATTCCGTCGTGCTGAAGGAAGTACCGCCCAACAGTACGGTCGTCGGCATTCCGGGCCGGATCGTGAAGCAGGACGGCCGCCGCGTCGACCGCCTCAGCCATCAGCTTCCGGACCCGATCGTCGACTCGCTCCGCAGCATGCAGGAGGAAATCAACCGGCTTCGAAAGGAACTCGAACACCTGACAAACGAACGCGGCGATCTGGTTCGAATCAACGCCGTCCCAAGCCGGGAGCAAGGGGAATGACCTCTGCCGGGGGAATGGGGGTTAACGCCGAACCGGCATAATGCCGGGGTGTCCGGTTTATTTTTGGCGATATTCCGGTTTCGCTCTTGCAATGGCTTTACAGCTTTTAGTTTATAATAAGAAATGAGGATTTTGGCATAAAATCCCGAATGAAAGGAAATGTGACTATGGCGCTTCAAATATATAATACGTTGACACGCTCCAAAGAAGAGTTCGTTCCGATGGAACCCGGAAAAGTAAAAATGTACGTATGCGGCCCCACCGTCTATGACTACATTCATATCGGAAACGCGCGTCCCATGATCTTTTTCGACGTCGTTCGCACGTATCTCGAGCAGATCGGCAACGAGGTGAACTATGTCGTCAACTTCACGGACGTGGACGACAAGCTGATCCGGAAGGCGGAGCAGACGGGAAGAACCGTGCCGGAGGTCGCCGATACGTTTATCAAGGCTTATTACGAGGATTTGGAAGGACTCGGCATCGAAAGAGCGACCGTTAACCCGCGCGTGACCGAAAACATGGACAATATCATCGCTTTCATCCGCGAGCTGGAGGAAAAGGGCTTTGCTTACGAAAAAGGCGGCGACGTCTTTTATCGGACGAACAAGTTCCCGGATTACGGCAAGCTGTCGCACCAAAAGCTGGATGAACTGCAGTTCGGCATCCGCATCAACGTCGACCAGCGGAAGGAAAGCCCGGAGGATTTCGTGCTTTGGAAAGCGGCGAAGCCGGGCGAAATTTACTGGTCCAGCCCATGGGGCGACGGACGCCCGGGTTGGCATATCGAATGCTCGGCTATGGCCCGCCGCTATTTGGGAGACACGATCGATATCCACGGGGGCGGACAGGATTTGCAGTTCCCGCACCACGAATGCGAGGTGGCCCAGTCGGAAGCGTTGACGGGCAAAACGCTGGCCCGCTATTGGATGCATAACGGCTACATCAAAATCAACAACGAAAAAATGTCGAAATCGCTCGGCAACGGCATCCTCGTAAAGGATCTGCGCAAGGAATTCAAAAAAGAAGCGATTCGTTATTTCATGCTTTCGACCCACTACCGCAACCCGCTGAACTTCAACGCCGAAACGATGGATCAGGCGATGAACAGCGTGGAGCGCATCGCCAATGCCGTCTCCAACCTGAAGCACCGCCTCGAAACGGTAACGCCTGACGGGCATGGAGCGGTCCGCGAGGAGTTAAAGCAGAAGCTGGACGGGATTTTGCAGCAGTATTACGAGAAGATGAACGACGATTTTAATACGCCGGACGCGATCACCACGCTTTTCGAATGGGTGAATGAAGCGAATTTGCTGCTGAAGGAGCCTGTCGTCAATCCGGAAGAGCTGAAACTGATGTTGTCTGCCTTTGAACAATTAAACGCGGTGCTCCGTCTGTATGCCGGCGAAGAAAACGAACTTTTGGATGAGGAAGTGGAGAAGCTCATCGCGGAACGGACCCAGGCCCGCAAGGAGAAAAACTGGAGCCGTGCCGATGAAATCCGCGATCTATTGGCAGCGCAAGGAATCGTGCTGGAGGATACGGCGCAGGGCATGCGCTGGCGCCGGAAATGAGCGGCCGGGACAACGGAGGGCTGCCGCCGGAAGCGGGCGCGGAATGGGCGGGCTGGTTCGAATACCCGCCTTCCAGGCAGCCCCGGCTGATTCCCCCGATCGTGCTCGCGTACATCGGGGATGCCGTTTATGAAGTGGCGGTCAGGCAATACCTGATTTCCAAGCCGAACCTGAAGCCGAACCAGCTTCACCATCAGGCGACCGGCATCGTATCCGCAAAGGCGCAAAGCCGGATTTTGGCCGCGCTCGAAACGGTCCTGACGGACGAGGAGAAGGACGTCGTAAGACAGGGACGCAACGCCAAGTCCGGCACCATTCCCAAAAACGCGAACGTGCTCGAATATCGTCACGCCACCGCATTCGAAAGCCTGATCGGATATTTGTATTACACGCAGCGGCATGACCGGATGCGGGAGCTGATCGGGATGGGGATCGATTATATGGAGCAGCAAAGGCACATCAAATAAAGCTTGTGGAGGATAACATGGAGGAAGAAATTATCGGCGGGAAGCATTCGGTCATCGAAGCGCTGAAATCCGGCCGCACGATCAATAAAATATGGGTTGCGGAAAACGCGCAAAAACATTTGACGCAGCCGATCGTCATCGAGGCGAAAAAGCTCGGCGTGATCATTCAGCACGTGGACAAGCGCAAGCTTGACCAGTTGGCGCCGGGCGTCCAGCACCAAGGGGTCGTGGCTCAGGTCGCCCCTTACGCCTACGCCGAAGTGAAGGACATTTTGCAGGCCGCCGAAAGCAAAGGCGAGCCGCCGTTCATTTTGCTTTTGGACGAGATCGAGGATCCGCACAATTTGGGGTCGATCCTGCGTACGGCCGACTGCACCGGCGTGCATGGCGTCATCGTTCCGAAACGCCGCTCGGCGCAGGTCACCGCGACCGTGTCCAAAACTTCCGCGGGCGCGGCTGAATACGTTCCCGTTGCCCGAGTCACGAACTTGGGGCAAACCATCGACTCCTTGAAGGAAAAAGGGATTTGGGTCGTTGGCACGGACGTATCGGCCGCGGCGGGCATTTACGAAACGAACGTCTTTGACGGCCCCGTAGCCATCGTGATCGGCAATGAAGGCAAGGGCATGGGGCGGCTGATCCGCGAAAAATGCGACGTTCTGGTCAAGCTGCCGATGAACGGACGGATCAACTCGCTGAACGCCTCCGTGGCCGCCGGCGTTGTGATGTACGAAGTATTGCGTCGCCGCGCCCAAGGTTAACGCAGGATGGCGGATTTGCGGGATGTGCTCCTGGTGGACGGCTACAACATGATCGGAGCTTGGCCGTCTCTTGCGAAGCTGTCGCAAATCAGCATGCAGGAGGCGCGCGACGAGCTGCTGGGCAAGCTGGCGGACTATCAGGCTTTTACCGGCCGCAAAGTCATCGCGGTCTTCGATGCGTACCGGGTTCCGGGCCTTGGCAAAGCTTTTTCCCAAAGCAAAATCCAAGTTTTCTTCACAAAAGAGAAGGAAACTGCCGATGAATGTATAGAGCGGCTTGTCGGAGAGCTCAGTCTCCGCAGCCGCAAAATCTATGTGGCCACCAGCGATTTCATCGAACAGCATGTCATCTTCGCCCGCGGCGCGCTGCGGCTTTCGGCCCGCGAACTTTTGAACGAGGTCGAAAACTGCGAGAAGGCGATCCAGCAAAGGATTGAGCGGGAGCATGCTCCGAAGACGCGAAATACGTTGGACAGCAAGCTTAAACCGGAGCTTCGGGAAATATTCGAAAAGTGGCGCAGGCAATAACAGAAAATGGCAGTGATTACAAATTTGCATCTCTTGACAATTTTGTTAGTCGTGTTCTTTTTTAGGTAATACGTGGTTGACGGTGCCAACCGCCATCATTTATACTGTTCGTATATTTCACAGAGTAACGGGTACCTTGCGTTGCAGCCGGGGGGATTCTTGGTGAGTGTAGACCTCAAAGAATTAACGTTGTCGGATTACGAGTACAAGTCGGATGAGGACGTTGTCGAATATTTTCGTGAAGGCGATAGCGAGGCGCTTGAGTTCTTGATTAACAAGTACCGGAATTTCGTGCGCGCCAAAGCCAGGTCTTACTTTTTGATCGGCGCCGACCGGGAGGATATCATTCAGGAAGGCATGATCGGCCTATACAAATCGATCCGTGATTTTCGGGTGGACAAGCAGTCTTCGTTCAAAGCTTTCGCCGAGCTGTGCATCACGCGGCAGATCATTACGGCGATCAAGACGGCGACGAGACAGAAGCACATTCCGCTGAATTCCTATGTCTCTTTGGACAAGCCGATTTACGATGAAGATTCCGACCGGACGCTGCTTGACGTCATTTGCGGTTCGCAGGTGTCGGACCCGGAGGAACTGATCATCAACCAGGAAGAGTTCGTAGGTCTGGAGGACAAGATGTCCGAGATTTTAAGCGACCTGGAACGCAAAGTGCTGATGCTGTATTTGGACGGCCGCTCCTATCAGGAGATTGCGGTTGACCTTAAGCGTCATGTGAAATCGATTGACAACGCACTGCAGCGTGTCAAACGCAAATTGGAACGTTATTTGGAAGTTCGCGACAATTAGACGCTTGGAACGAAAAGGCTCTGTACGGAGTCTTTTTTTTCACAATCGGACAATGATCGGGTTTAAGCGTCCCAGGAATGAATCATAATGGTAAATGATTGCAGGGCGGCTTTCGAGAGAAAAAAAGGCTTGAAAATACTAGGGATGAAGCGGTCCCGGCGTGCCGGGAACAGGGCCATTCTTTCGTTGACACGGTTTGACCCTTATGATAAAGTGTTTTAGGTAGGCCTAAATTCGCGTGTTTTAGTGGATGATCAAGCAAAGACCAATAGGTTTTTGTTTATTATTCATTTCGCAGGAACGGTTTTTTCTTTTCAGCAATGAAGGGCTTGGGCTGTTCTACAAGGAAATAATGAGCCTTCTGAAAAGAAGGACGTCTTCGGGAGGTGCACAGCATGCGGGTAATTATCACTTTGGCTTGTACAAACTGCAAACAAAGAAACTACACAACTACCAAAAACAAGCGAAATCACCCCGACCGCATGGAGATGAAGAAATTTTGCAAGTTTTGTAACGAGCAAACTCCTCATCGCGAAACCAGATAGTTTTTTGGAGGTGTAGTCGGCGTGAAAAGTAGTTTCAAGTCTCTGTTTTCCTTTTTCTCTGAAAGCTGGGCGGAGCTCAAAAAAGTTCGCTGGCCTAATCGTAAAGAGCTGACGAATTATACTCTGATCGTCCTCGGCACCATTGTATTCGTCACGATTTATTTTTGGGTTCTGGATATCGGCATTTCCGCTGTGATCGAAGCGATTATTTAAGAAGGGTCCCGGTGGCTTGATATGGAAACTATGGAAAAAAGATGGTACGTTGTTCATACCTATTCCGGGTATGAGAACAAGGTCAAGGCCAATTTGGAGAGACGCGTCGAGTCCATGGGCATGGAAGACAAGATATTCCGCGTTCTTGTTCCGATGGAAGAAGAAGTGGTAAACAAGGACGGCAAGAAAAAAACCGTCATGAGAAAGGTTTACCCGGGATATGTCTTGGTTGAAATGATCCAAACCGACGACTCCTGGTATGTTGTTCGCAACACGCCTGGGGTAACGGGATTTGTCGGTTCGACAGGTTCGGGTTCCAAGCCGACGCCTTTGCTTCCGGAAGAAGTGGATCAGATTCTGAAGCATATGGGCATGGAAGAACCAAAACCGAAAATCGAATTCGATATCAAGGAATCCGTGCGGATCAAAGTTGGTCCATTTGCGAATTTTGTGGGCTCTGTAGAGGAAATTCTCGCCGACAAGAGCAAACTCAAAGTTCACGTCAACATGTTTGGACGGGAAACCCCGCTTGAGCTGGATTATACTCAGGTGGAGAAGATATAAATATTTCTTCAGGTTTCTTGTGGGAGGGGCCAAGCGTCCCGTTAACCACTTTTGAAGGAGGTGTCTTACATGGCAAAAAAGGTAATCAAAATGGTAAAACTGCAAATTCCTGCAGGTAAAGCGAATCCGGCGCCGCCAGTAGGTCCAGCATTGGGTCAAGCAGGTGTCAACATCATGGCATTCTGTAAAGAATTCAACGCTCGTACCGCCGACCAAGCTGGTCTGATCATTCCGGTTGAAATTTCGGTATTTGAAGACCGTTCCTTTACGTTTATCACCAAAACTCCACCGGCTGCAGTTCTGCTTCGCGTAGCTGCTAAAATCGAGAAAGGTTCCGGCGAACCTAACAAGAAAAAGGTGGCAACGGTTAAACGTGACAAGGTTCGTGAAATCGCTGAAACCAAAATGCCTGACCTGAACGCCGCTTCCGTTGAAGCTGCTATGCGCATGGTCGAAGGTACTGCCCGCAGCATGGGCATCACGATCGAAGACTAATTTTATTTTCGGTTTTTCTGCGACAACCGGTCATTGGGGCCGGTATATGTGGGAGGAATTTCCGTTAAAACCACAAAGGAGGAACAAACATGGCGAAACATGGTAAGAAATATGTTGAAGCTGCCAAGCTGATTGACAGCGAAGCATTTTACGAGCCAGCAGAAGCCGTTGAGCTTGTGAAAAAGGCTGCGACTGCCAAATTCGACGAAACCGTTGAAGTTGCAGTTCGTTTGGGCGTAGACCCACGTAAACAAGACCAAGCCGTTCGCGGCGTCGTTGTCCTGCCTCACGGCACGGGTAAAACGCAGCGCGTGCTGGTATTTGCAAAAGGTGACAAAGCGAAAGAAGCGGAAGCGGCTGGCGCGGATTATGTTGGCGATCAGGACATGATCAACAAAATCCAACAAGGCTGGTTCGAATTCGATGTCTGCGTAGCTACACCTGACATGATGAGCGAAGTCGGTAAACTGGGCCGTCTGCTCGGCGGTAAAGGCCTCATGCCTAACCCTAAAGCAGGTACGGTTACATTCGATGTTGCCAAAGCGGTTCAAGAGATCAAAGCGGGTAAAATCGAATACCGTCTGGATAAAGCAGGTCAAATTCACGCTCCAATCGGTAAAGTATCCTTTGATGCGGCGAAACTGAATGAGAACCTCAAAGCTCTCATCGACGCCCTCAACCGTGCTAAACCGGCAGCTGCAAAAGGCGTTTATCTGAAAGGGATCGCAGTATCCTCGACGATGGGCCCAAGCGCTCGCGTGAACACAGCTTCTTTCAGATAAGAAAAATAACGTTGACTTCCGTCGCGTTATCTGATAATCTGTAAAAGTTGTTGTGAAAGAACTGACCCACTAAAGTTGAATATGCTTACCGTAGACAGTAGGTGCCCCATAAAGGCTTAATTTCCTACCGAGGTGTTGTGATAGAATAAGGATGGTTGCTCCTGACGTTCGTGTGGACAATCATCATTTATCAGGCCTTCGTGATTCTACGGAGGCTTTTTACATGCCTAGAATCATTAGGGACGGGAAGCAAGTCAGACTTTTCATCCAAACGATTGCAGTACATGTTCCGGCCGTCTTCGGACACCGGACAGCGAAACTTTCAGGAGGTGTGAACATTGGCAAACGCAAAAGTGATTCAAGCGAAACAAGAAGCAGTGGAAGCAATCACGGCTAAGCTGCGCGGAAGCGCAACAACCGTCGTTGCCGACTACCGTGGATTGAACGTTGCCCAAGTAACCGAACTGCGTAAGCAGCTTCGCGAAGCCGGCATCGAATTCCAGGTTCTCAAAAACACATTGCTGCGTCGCGCTACCGCTGCTGCCGAGCTGTCAGAACTGGACGAAGCATTGACCGGTCCTACAGCGATCGCGTTCAGTGGTGACGATGCCGTGGCTCCAGCGAAAATCCTTAACGATTTTGCTAAGAAAAACGATGCATTGAAATTGAAAGGTGGCGTGGTCGAAGGCCGTGTCGTTGGCGTTGACGAAGTCAAAGCGCTGGCGGAACTGCCATCCCGCGAAGGTCTCCTTTCCATGCTCCTCAGCGTGCTTCAAGCTCCTGTGCGCAACTTCGCGCTTGCAGTTAAAGCCGTTGCAGAGAAAGAAGAACAAGGCGCGTAAGCATCTGTTACTTCGTGCAATATGAAATACAACCACAAAAACTTTAATTATAAAATGGAGGTTTAACCATGAGTAAAGAGCAAATCTTGGAAGCAATCAAAGGCATGACTGTTTTGGAACTGAACGATCTGGTTAAAGCAATCGAAGAAGAATTCGGCGTAACCGCTGCAGCTCCAGTTGCTGTAGTAGGCGGCGCTGCTGGCGGTGCTGAAGCTGCTGAGCAAACTGAGTTCGACGTAATCCTGGCTAACGCTGGCGCTTCCAAAATCAACGTTATCAAAGCGGTTCGCGAAATCACTGGCCTCGGCTTGAAAGAAGCTAAAGACCTCGTTGACAACGCACCAAAACCACTGAAAGAAAAAGTGGGTAAAGAAGAAGCTGACTCCATCAAAGCTAAATTGGAAGAAGCAGGCGCTACTGTAGAAGTGAAGTAATTCCTTCTTGCGCTGTGAATGAACATAACAAACCCCTTGAAAATTCAAGGGGTTTGTTTTTGTAAAGGGCTCTCCCTTGATTGAAATGAAGCCAAACGGGAGAATCTGTAAAGGAAAGACGAGAAGATGCGGAGGGATGGCATGTCACAGCATTATTATTCGAACCAGCCGGAAGCCGGCCACGATCGGCGCGAGCTGACGGAAAAACTGCGCGGTCAGACCTTCCGGTTTATAAGCGACGCCGGCGTATTTTCGAAAAAAGGGGTCGACTACGGGAGCAAAGTACTGATCGAAGCGATGGATATTCCAAAGCATGCCGAAGTTTTGGACGTGGGCTGCGGGTACGGCCCGATCGGTTTTGCGGCTGCAAGGCTTGCCGGCAGCGGTCATGTGACCATGCTTGACGTGAACTCCCGTGCGGTAGCCCTGGCAAAAGAAAACGCAAAGCTGAACGGCATTCAAAACGTAACCATTCTCGAAAGCGATTTGTTTGCGGCTGTCCAAGGGAAAATCTTTGACGTGGTGCTGACCAACCCGCCGATCCGTGCCGGGAAAGAAACGGTGCATACGATTTTCGAACAGGCTTATGCGCATTTGAAAAGCGGAGGTTCTTTATGGATCGTCATTCAGAAGAAGCAGGGGGCGCCTTCGGCGAAAGCGAAGCTGGAGAGTCTCTTTGGTCAAGTCGAAGAAGTGACGAAGGATAAGGGGTACCGGATTTTTAAGGCTACAAAAACTTCTCAATGAATTGCAATAGGACTATTGACTTGGAAAAACTGATGTGATATTATTATAAAATGTCAGTATTAGGATAGGCTTCTTGTCTTTAGTTGACTGAAATGTCAATAGTTTTTATGCGGAGAGATGCATAAACAAGAGCATGTTCACGTATAATATGTACATTTTGGGCAAATCTACAGGATATGAAGCCACTTCCGTGTTTAGCTAGGAAGACCATGGATAAGTTGCTCTTTGTTCGAAAGCATTCGGGTAAGGGCTTTTCTTTATTTGTGGATGAATCCTCTGCATGAATCCATTATAAGGTTCCAAACAGAGGTTCGCAATCAATTTTTGAAGTGAGTAGACATGAGGGGTGAGTTAAAGTTGGCAGGACATCTTGTTCAGTATGGTCGACGCACTCGGCGAAGTTATGCGCGAATTAATGAAGTACTTGAGGTTCCGAACCTGATCGAAATCCAACAAAAATCATACGAATGGTTTTTGGAGGAAGGATTGCGCGAAATGTTCCAGGATATCTCGCCAATTCAGGATTTTACGGGAAATTTGGTGCTGGAGTTCATTGACTACAGCCTTGGTGAACCGAAATACACCGTCGATGACGCGAAGGAACGCGACGTGACGTATGCGGCGCCTTTGCGGGTGAAGGTGCGGCTCATCAACAAAGAAACCGGAGAAGTCAAAGAACAGGAAGTATTCATGGGTGATTTTCCTCTGATGACGGAAACCGGTACGTTTATCATCAATGGCGCAGAACGGGTCATTGTCAGCCAGTTGGTACGCTCTCCTAGCGTCTACTTCAGCACGAAAGTCGATAAAAACGGCAAAAAGACCTACACCGCGACGGTCATCCCGAACCGCGGCGCATGGCTTGAACTGGAGACGGATGCGAAGGACATCATGTATGTCCGTATTGACCGTACCCGCAAAATTCCGGTTACCGTTTTGCTGAGAGCGCTTGGTTTCGGCAGCGACGCCGAAATTTTGGACCTGCTCGGTAACGACGAATATATTCGCAACACACTTGACAAGGACAACACCGACTCGACGGAAAAAGCGCTCATCGAGATTTACGAACGCCTCCGTCCGGGCGAACCGCCTACGCTGGACAATGCGAAAAGCCTCCTCGTAGCGCGTTTCTTCGATCCAAAAAGATATGATCTGGCCAATGTCGGCCGTTATAAAATCAATAAAAAGCTGCACATCAAAAACCGCCTGTTCAACCAGCGCCTTGCCGAATCGCTGATCGATACCCAAACGGGCGAAATCATCGCGGAAGCCGGACAAATGGTTGACCGCCGTTTGCTGGACGAGATTTTGCCGCATCTGGATACGATGGTCGGCCATAAAACCTACCATGTGTCCAACGGCGTGCTCGATGCCAACGACATTCCGCTGCAAACGATCGACGTATTTTCGCCGATCGAAGACGGCAAAGTCGTGAAAGTCATCGCGAACGGCAACATCGACAAATCGGTGAAGCACATTACGCCTGCTGATATTATTTCCTCGATCAGCTACTTTATTAACTTGCTGCACGGCATCGGCAACACGGACGACATCGACCATCTGGGCAACCGTCGTCTCCGTTCCGTCGGCGAATTGCTGCAAAACCAGTTCCGTATCGGCTTGTCCCGTATGGAACGCGTAGTCCGCGAAAGAATGTCGATCCAGGACGCGAACGTGATCACGCCGCAGGCTCTGATCAATATTCGTCCGGTTATCGCTTCGATCAAGGAGTTCTTCGGAAGTTCCCAGCTTTCGCAGTTTATGGACCAAACGAACCCGCTTGCGGAATTGACGCATAAACGCCGTCTGTCCGCGCTCGGACCGGGCGGTTTGACGCGTGAGCGCGCGGGCTTCGAAGTCCGCGACGTCCATCACAGTCACTACGGCCGGATGTGTCCGATCGAAACGCCGGAAGGTCCGAACATCGGTTTGATCAACTCCCTGTCGACGTTCGCCCGCATTAACGAGTACGGCTTCATCGAAGCTCCATACCGTTGGGTCGATCCGAAGACGGGCGTGGTCACCGATCATATCGATTACCTGACCGCCGATGAGGAAGACAACTATGTCGTCGCCCAGGCGAACGCGGCGTTGAAAGAAGACGGAACGTTTGCGGAAGATATGGTTATCGTTCGTTACAACAAGCAGTCCGACAACATTTTGCCGATGCCGAGCGACCGGGTCGACTACATGGACGTATCTCCGAAGCAGGTTGTGTCCGTCGCGACGGCTCTCATTCCGTTCCTCGAGAACGACGACTCCAACCGTGCGCTCATGGGATCGAACATGCAGCGTCAGGCGGTGCCGCTGCTCGTGCCGAAAGCTCCTCTGGTCGGAACCGGCATGGAGCACAAAGCCGCGAAGGATTCGGGCGTATGTATCGTTTCCAAGCACGACGGCATCGTGGAACGTTCCAGCGCCGACGAGATTTGGGTACGCCGGATCGAAACTGTGGACGGCAAAGAAGTCAAAGGCGATATCGTTAAACATAAATTGCACAAATTTATGCGTTCCAACCAAGGAACATGCATCAACCAGCGCCCGATCGTCAAAAAAGGCGACATCATCAAAAAAGGCGACATCCTGGCGGACGGACCTTCCACCGAAATGGGCGAACTCGCTCTCGGACGCAACGTCGTCGTTGCGTTCATGACTTGGGAAGGTTACAACTACGAGGATGCCATCCTGCTGAGCGAGAAGCTGGTTAAAGAGGACGTGTACACTTCGATCCACATCGAGGAATACGAGTCCGAAGCCCGCGATACCAAGCTTGGACCTGAAGAAATCACCCGCGACATTCCTAACGTAGGTGAAGATGCGCTCAAGAACCTTGACGAGCGCGGCATTATTCGCATCGGTGCCGAAATCAGCGCCGGCGACATCCTGGTCGGTAAAGTAACGCCGAAAGGCGTAACGGAACTGACTGCGGAAGAACGTCTCCTGCACGCGATTTTCGGCGAAAAAGCCCGCGAGGTTCGCGACACGTCCCTTCGCGTACCGCATGGTAGCGACGGCATTATCGTTGACGTCAAAGTGTTTACCCGCGAGAACGGCGATGAGCTGCCTCCTGGCGTAAACCAGCTGGTTCGCGTGTACATCGCCCAGAAGCGCAAAATTTCCGAGGGCGACAAAATGGCCGGACGTCACGGTAACAAAGGTGTCGTGGCCCGGATCCTTCCGGAAGAAGATATGCCGTTCCTGCCGGACGGCACGCCTGTACAGGTCGTGCTGAACCCGCTCGGCGTACCTTCGCGGATGAACATCGGGCAGGTGCTCGAAGTCCATTTGGGCTTTGCGGCGATGCAGCTCGGCATTCACGTGGCAACGCCGGTATTCGATGGAGCCAACGAATACGACGTATTCGACACGATGGAAGAAGCAGGCATGCAGCGCAACGGTAAGACCGTGCTGTATGACGGCCGTACCGGCGAGCGTTTCGAACGCGAAGTTACCGTCGGCGTCATGCACATGATCAAACTCGCGCACATGGTTGACGATAAAATCCATGCCCGTTCCACGGGTCCTTACTCTCTCGTTACGCAGCAGCCTCTGGGCGGTAAGGCTCAGTTCGGCGGCCAGCGCTTCGGGGAGATGGAAGTGTGGGCGCTGGAAGCCTACGGCGCGGCGTACACGCTCCAAGAAATCCTCACCGTCAAATCCGACGACGTGGTTGGCCGGGTGAAGACGTACGAATCGATCGTCAAAGGCGAAAACGTTCCGGAACCGGGCGTTCCGGAATCGTTCAAAGTCTTGATCAAAGAGCTCCAGTCTCTCGGTATGGACGTGAAGATCCTGAGCGGCGACGAGCAGGAAATCGAGATGAAAGAGCTCGATGACGACGATGATACTGCAGGCGATAAACTAAGCCTCAATTTGGAAGGCACGGAAGTCGGAGTAGAATAAGTTCGTGGATGGACGGCGGACGGGGCAAACCCGTCTGCCTCATTCGCGGATTAAATCAATAGGACTAGGAGGGTTGCTCCTTGTTGGACGTAAACAATTTCGAATTCATGAAAATCGGGCTTGCATCCCCGGAAAAAATTCGTTCATGGTCCCGCGGAGAAGTAAAAAAACCGGAAACCATCAATTACCGTACGCTGAAACCGGAGAAGGAAGGCCTGTTCTGCGAACGGATTTTTGGACCGCAAAAAGACTGGGAATGCCATTGCGGCAAATATAAGCGTGTCCGTTACAAAGGCGTAGTCTGCGACCGCTGCGGCGTCGAAGTGACCCGCTCGAAAGTGCGCCGTGAACGGATGGGCCATATTGAGCTGGCAGCTCCCGTTTCCCATATCTGGTACTTCAAAGGCATTCCGAGCCGTATGGGTCTCGCTTTGGATATGTCTCCAAGATCTCTCGAGGAGATCATCTACTTTGCATCTTATGTCGTTACGGAC
The DNA here is from genome assembly GCF_009870825.1 of Paenibacillus sp. USDA918EY. Classification (GTDB taxonomy): domain Bacteria; phylum Bacillota; class Bacilli; order Paenibacillales; family Paenibacillaceae; genus Paenibacillus_AQ; species Paenibacillus_AQ albilobatus. The sequence continues at coordinate 29,796 of NZ_WTWY01000025.1, forward strand.
CCAGGAGATACGCCTCTGGAGAAGAAACAGCTTCTGTCCGAAAAAGAATACCGCAGCTACCGTGAAAAATACGGTTACGGATTCCAAGCGGGCATGGGCGCCGAAGCCATCAAAAAGCTGCTTCAAGATCTGGACGTGGAAAAAGAGCTTGAATTCCTGAAAGAAGAGCTTCGCACCGCTCAAGGCCAACGCCGCAACCGCGCGATCAAACGCCTTGAAGTAATCGAAGCGTTCCGCAATTCCGGCAACAAGCCGGAATGGATGATCATGGACGTCCTTCCGGTCATTCCTCCGGAACTTCGTCCGATGGTACAGCTGGACGGCGGACGTTTTGCAACGTCTGACTTGAACGACCTGTACCGCCGCGTCATCAACCGTAACAACCGTCTGAAACGCCTGCTTGATCTGGGCGCTCCGGACATCATCGTGCAAAACGAAAAACGGATGCTGCAGGAAGCGGTAGACGCCTTGATCGACAACGGCCGCCGCGGCCGTCCTGTTACCGGTCCGGGCAACCGTCCGCTCAAATCCCTCAGCCATATGCTTAAAGGTAAGCAAGGACGTTTCCGCCAAAACCTGCTCGGTAAACGCGTCGACTACTCCGGCCGTTCCGTTATCGTCGTAGGTCCGTACCTGAAAATGTATCAGTGCGGCCTGCCGAAGAAAATGGCTCTTGAGCTGTTTAAACCGTTTGTCATGAAAGAACTGGTCAACAAAGGCCTTGCTCATAACATTAAAAGCGCGAAGCGCAAAGTGGAACGCGTAAGCCCGGAAGTATGGGACGTGCTTGAGGAAGTCATCAAGGAACATCCGGTACTGCTGAACCGTGCCCCTACGCTTCACCGTTTGGGTATTCAAGCATTCGAACCGATTCTGGTCGAAGGCCATGCGATCCGTCTGCATCCGCTCGTATGTACGGCGTACAACGCCGACTTCGACGGCGACCAAATGGCGGTGCACGTGCCGCTGTCCGCCGAAGCTCAAGCCGAGGCGCGTCTGTTGATGCTCGCATCCGGCAACATCTTGAACCCTAAAGACGGCAAACCGGTCGTTACCCCTTCCCAGGACATGGTCCTCGGTTCCTTCTATCTGACGATGGACAACAAGGAAGAAAAAGGTTCCGGCATGATTTTGGGTTCGATCAACGAAGCGGTTTCCGCTTATCAACGCGGATCGGCAGGTTTGCATGCGCGCGTAGCCATTCCGGTTAAAGCGCTCGGCAAAACCAGCTTTACCGAAAAACAGCAAGACGCGATGCTCATGACGACGGTCGGACGCATCATTTTCAACGAAATTTTCCCAAGCAGCTTCCCGTATATCAACGAAGCGACCCGCGACAACCTGTTCAACGGTACGCCTGAGAAATATTTCGTTTACGAAAAAGGCGCGGACATCCGCGAACGTATGAACGAGCTGCCTGTAAGCAGCGCCGTCGGCAAGGAGTACCTGGGCCAAATTATCGCCCGCTGTTTCGAAATTTACCATACGACGGAAACCTCCGTTATTTTGGATAAAATCAAACAACTCGGATTTACGTATTCGACCCGTGCCGGCGTAACGGTTGCGGTGGCGGACGTTATCGTGCCTGACGAAAAACAAGAGATCCTGAAAGAATCCGAAGAGAAGGTTGCGGTCGTTACCAACCAGTACCGCCGCGGTCTGATCACCAACGAAGAACGTTACGACCGGGTTATCGACATTTGGTCCAAAGCCAAGGACGATATTACGGACGTCCTCATGAAATCGATGGATCGCTTCAACTCCATCATGCTCATGGTCGACTCCAAAGCGCGGGGTAACAAATCGCAGATCACTCAGCTCGGCGGTATGCGGGGTCTGATGGCCAACCCGTCCGGCCGGATCATCGAACTCCCGATCAAGTCGAACTTCCGCGAAGGCCTGACCGTCCTCGAGTACTTCCTGTCCACGCACGGCGCGCGGAAAGGTCTGGCGGATACGGCACTCCGTACGGCGGACTCCGGTTACTTGACCCGCCGTTTGGTCGACGTTGCCCAGGACGTGATCGTTCGCGAGGAAGATTGCGGTACGGATAAAGGTATCACAGTTAGCCGTATCCAAGACGGTAAAGAGATTATCGAGGATCTTTACGACCGCATCGAAGGTCGTTACTGCTTCGAAACGGTTCGCCATCCGGAAACGAACGAAATTTTGGTGAACCGCAACGAGCTGATCGACTCCGATAAAGCGAACCTGATCGTGAACTCCGGAATTACGAAACTGCAAATCCGCTCCGTGCTCAGCTGCCGCGCCCGCCATGGCGTATGTAAGAAGTGCTACGGACGAAACCTGGCTACAGGCAAATTCGTGGAGATCGGCGAAGCAGTCGGCATCATCGCCGCGCAATCCATCGGTGAACCGGGAACCCAGCTTACCATGCGTACGTTCCACACCGGTGGTGTCGCAGGGGACGATATCACGCAAGGTCTTCCGCGTATCCAGGAGCTGTTTGAAGCCCGTAATCCGAAAGGTCAGGCGACAATCAGCGAAATCGACGGCGTCGTTAAGGAAATTCGCGAAGCGAAAGACCGCCGCGAAATCGAAATTCAAGGCGAAGCCGAAACCAAGGTGTACTCCGTCACTTACGGTTCCCGTTTGCGCGTGCAAGAGGGAATGGAAATCGAAGCAGGCGACGAGCTCACCGAAGGTTCGATCGACCCGAAAGAAATGCTGCGCATCAAAGGTATCCGCGGCGTGCAGAACTATATCCTCCAGGAAGTTCAGCGCGTTTACCGGAACCAGGGCGTAGAAATCAACGACAAACACGTCGAAGTCATGATCAAGCAGATGCTGCGCAAAATCCGTATCGTCGATGCGGGAGATACGCCGCTTCTGCCGGGATCGTTCGTCGATATTTACGAATACGAAACGGCCAACAAAGAAGCGATCCTTTCGGGCAAAGAACCGGCTGTCGCAAAACCGGTCCTGCTGGGTATTACGAAAGCATCGCTTGAAACCGACTCGTTCCTGTCCGCGGCTTCCTTCCAGGAAACGACCCGGGTGCTCACCGACGCCGCCATCAAAGGCAAAGTCGACCAGCTGCTCGGCCTGAAGGAAAATGTCATCATCGGTAAGCTGATCCCTGCGGGTACCGGTATGAACCGTTACCGCAACGTCAGATTCGATGACCCGAACGCGGAAGAAGACGGCTCGAAAGAGCTGGAAACGGCTAACGTAGAATAACGTTCCAAACAAAAGCGGCCTGCGAGGGCGGACGGTTTGACCGACCGCTCTCGCAAAAAGCTTTTTTTGAATGATTTTCCTAGCGAAAATTAATAGCGGATCTTCTTGACATCGGCGAATGCAGGTGCTAATATATCAAAGGTGCGTGAGTAGCAACATCCCTGTGCTTTTGGAGGAATCGTTAAGATGTCTAATGATAAAGGATTACAGGATGCTCATGTGAAAATCGGGGCCAAACAGACCATGAAACTTGTGGAGCTGGGCCAAGCCGCAGAGGTTTATGTGGCTGAGGATGCGGAATACCGGCTTATTTCGAAGATTGAAGCTCTGTGCAATAAGCACGGCGTGAAAATCACCTATGTGGACACCATGCAGCATTTGGGGAAAGCATGCGGAATCGAAGTGGGCGCAGCCATGGCTGCCATCGTGAAACCATAGCGATATGGAAAGCAAGTTCATACGGTAAGAAACGTTTTTGTTAGATAAGCCCGGCTTATCTCGGCAAAAACTTTTCATTTGTTCTTTTATGAACCGCCTGGGTCTGTGGACTTAAAAAGAGGTTTGTAAGGAGAATGAACATATTGGAAGGGGGTGGCTAACAATGCCAACAATTAACCAACTGGTTCGCAAAGGACGTCAAGCAAAAATCTACAAATCGAAGTCCCCTGCTCTGCAGAAAGGATACAACGCTTTGAAGCGTGAAGATACGGATTTGAGCGCTCCTCAAAAACGTGGGGTTTGCACCCGTGTAGGTACGATGACTCCGAAAAAACCGAACTCCGCACTTCGTAAGTATGCCCGTGTTCGCTTGACGAACCGCATCGAGGTGACAGCTTACATTCCGGGGATCGGTCACAACCTGCAAGAGCACAGCGTGGTATTGGTTCGCGGCGGACGGGTAAAAGACCTTCCGGGTGTACGTTACCATATCGTTCGCGGCGCGCTTGATACGGCTGGTGTAAACAACCGCATGCAGGCTCGTTCCAAGTACGGCGCTAAGCGTCCAAAAGCAAAAAAATAAGCGGAAAGCCGCTTTAGTAAATTCATGACGTAAGAAAGGGGGATATCCATGCCACGCAAAGGTCCAGTTGCCAAAAGAGACGTGCTGCCAGATCCGGTGTACAACAGCAAGCTGGTTACTCGTCTGATCAACCGCATCATGCTGGATGGTAAGAGAGGTGTTGCTCAAAGCATTCTTTACAACGCGTTCAACTTGATTCAAGAACGTACGGGTAAAGATCCTATGGAAGTGTTTGAAGCAGCCATCAAAAATATCATGCCAGTACTGGAAGTTAAAGCTCGCCGTGTCGGTGGTGCGAACTACCAGGTGCCTATCGAAGTGAAGCCAGAAAGACGTACGTCTTTGGGTCTTCGTTGGCTCGTAAACTACTCCCGCACCCGCGGTGAGAAAACGATGGAAGAGCGTTTGGCTGCAGAGATCATCGATGCATCCAACAACACAGGCGCTTCCGTCAAGAAACGCGAAGACACGCACAAAATGGCTGAGGCAAACAAAGCGTTTGCTCACTACCGCTGGTAGGATTCAGTTCATCATATATTACACTTCAATTTTGAAGGGAGACTATTTTCATGGCAAGAGAGTTCTCCTTGAAAAATACACGTAATATCGGGATCATGGCGCATATTGACGCTGGTAAAACCACCACCACAGAACGGATCTTGTTCTACACAGGCCGTACGCACAAAATCGGTGAAGTACACGAGGGTGCGGCTACGATGGACTGGATGGAGCAGGAACAGGAGCGCGGGATCACGATTACTTCCGCTGCGACGACCGCTTCTTGGAAAGGCCACCGCGTCAATATCATTGATACCCCAGGGCACGTTGACTTCACAGTCGAAGTTGAACGTTCCCTTCGTGTATTGGATGGGGCAGTAGGCGTTTTCAGTGCGAAAGAGGGCGTTGAGCCTCAGTCTGAAACCGTATGGAGACAGGCTGATCGTTACGGCGTACCACGGATCGCATATGTAAACAAAATGGATATTATCGGTGCCGACTACCTGAACGTTGTTAAAGATATGCGTGAACGTCTGCAAGCGAACGCGGTTGCGATTCAATTGCCGATCGGCGCAGAAAACGACTTCAGAGGCATCATCGACCTGATCGAACAAAAGGCTTATATGTACAAAGACGATCTGGGTCAAAACATCGAAGAAACCGAAGTTCCAGCCGAGTTCAAAGACAAAGTCGAAGAACTTCGCGCTGAACTGATCGAGAAAGTTGCAGAACTCGACGAAGAATTGACGATGAAGTATCTGGAAGGTGAAGAAATCACCGTTCCTGAACTGAAAGCAGCACTTCGCAAAGGTGTTGTAGAAGTTAAGATCTTCCCGGTTGTCTGCGGCTCTTCTTACCGCAACAAAGGGGTTCAGCTTGTGCTGGACGCTGTTGTTGATTACTTGCCTGCTCCTACGGACGTTCCTTCGATCCAAGGTCATCTTGAAGACGGAACCGAAGTTGAACGCCACTCTTCCGACGAAGAGCCGTTTGCGGCTTTGGCATTCAAAATCATGACAGACCCTTACGTTGGTAAATTGACATTCTTCCGCGTATATTCCGGTATTCTTCAATCCGGATCTTACGTATTGAATGCTACCAAAGGCAAACGTGAACGCATTGGCCGTATTCTTCAAATGCATGCGAACAGCCGTCAAGAAATCACTGAAGTTCACGCTGGTGATATCGCGGCTGCCGTAGGTTTGAAAGATACGGGCACAGGCGACACGCTTTGTGACGAAAAAGCTCCGGTAATTCTCGAATCGATGAACTTCCCTGAACCGGTTATCGAGATTGCCGTTGAACCTAAAACCAAAGCCGACCAAGATAAAATGGGCGTTGCTTTGGGCAAATTGACAGAAGAAGATCCTACGCTGCGCGCTCATACGGATGAAGAAACCGGTCAAACGATTTTGGCTGGTATGGGTGAACTTCACCTCGATATCATCATCGACCGCATGCGTCGCGAATTCAAGGTAGAAACCAACGTGGGTAAACCACAGGTTGCTTACCGCGAAACCTTCCGTCAACCTGCTCGCGTCGAAGGCAAATTCGTTCGTCAGTCCGGTGGTCGTGGTCAATACGGTCACGTATGGGTTGAGTTCGAACCTTTGGAGCCAGGTACGGGCAGCCAGTTCGATAGCAGAATCGTCGGTGGCGCCGTTCCAAGAGAATATATCCAGCCTGCACTGAATGGTATCGAGGAAGCCATGAAGAATGGTGTACTCGCCGGCTTCCCGCTTGTAGACATTAAAGCTACAATCGTAGACGGTTCCTACCATGATGTCGACTCCAATGAAATGGCGTTTAAGATTGCCGGTTCCATGGCGCTTAAAGCAGCTAAGGACAAATGTAGTCCTGTTCTGCTCGAGCCAATCATGAAAGTCGAAGTTACGGTCCCTGAGGAATACATGGGCGACGTAATGGGTATGCTCAACTCCCGCCGTGGACGGATCGAAGGTATGGATTCCCGTTCCGGTGCTCAAATCATCCGTGCGAAGGTGCCTCTGTCCGAAATGTTCGGATACTCGACGACACTTCGTTCCGGTACCCAAGGACGCGGCGTGTTCTCCATGGAAATCTCCCACTACGAAGAGGTTCCTAAGAACATCGCTGAAGAGATTATCTCCAAGTCCAAAGGCTCTGCCGAGTAATAAGTTTTTCGTTTTTAAGACTGGCCGGACCATCAACATCCAAGAAACCCTGCATAAATGCCGGCCAGCATAAACATACACATTTATTCCATTTAAGGAGGAATTGTTCAAAATGGCAAAGGCTAAATTTGAACGTACTAAACCGCACGTTAACATCGGCACGATCGGTCACGTTGACCATGGTAAAACTACTTTGACTGCAGCGATCACAACTGTATTGTCCAAAAAATACGGTGGCGCTGCCGTAGCATTCGACCAAATCGACAAAGCTCCAGAAGAGCGCGAACGCGGTATCACGATCTCTACTGCACACGTAGAATACGAAACTCCTGCTCGTCACTATGCACACGTTGACTGCCCAGGACACGCCGACTACGTTAAAAACATGATCACCGGCGCAGCTCAAATGGACGGCGCAATCCTGGTTGTATCCGCAGCTGACGGCCCAATGCCGCAAACTCGCGAACACATCCTGTTGTCCCGCCAAGTAGGCGTTCCTTACATCGTTGTATTCTTGAACAAATGCGACATGGTTGAAGACGCTGAACTTCTTGAACTGGTTGAAATGGAAGTGCGCGATCTCCTGAGCGAATATGAATTCCCAGGCGACGACACTCCAATCATCCAAGGTTCCGCTCGTGAAGCTCTGCAAAACCCAGACGGCGAGTGGGCTGAAAAAATCGTTGAAATGTTCAACATCATCGACGAGTACATCCCAACTCCAGAACGCGACACTGACAAGCCTTTCCTTATGCCAGTCGAAGACGTGTTCTCCATCACTGGCCGCGGTACCGTTGCTACTGGCCGCGTAGAGCGTGGAACAGTTAAAGTCGGCGACGAAGTTGAAATCGTTGGTATCGCTGAAGAAACGAAGAAATCCGTCGTTACCGGCGTTGAAATGTTCCGCAAATTGCTTGATTCCGCTCAAGCAGGCGACAACATCGGTGCTCTTCTTCGCGGTGTAGACCGTAAAGAAATCGAACGCGGTCAAGTACTTGCTAAACCGGCTTCCGTAAACCCGCACACTGAGTTTACTGCTCAAGTTTACGTACTGACTAAAGAAGAAGGCGGACGTCACAAGCCTTTCTTCACTGGATACCGTCCACAGTTCTACTTCCGTACAACGGACGTAACGGGTATCATCAACCTGCCAGAAGGAACTGAAATGGTTATGCCTGGCGACAACATCACTGTAACTGTACAACTGATCTCCCCAATCGCGATCGAAGAAGGAACGAAATTCTCCATTCGCGAAGGCGGACGTACGGTTGGCGCTGGTGCGGTAGCAAGCATCATCAAGTAATGATCCTAGAATGAATTCGCTTCTTTGAAGCTCAAGAATTCTTCGATTTCAAATAAAGGCGCAAGCCTTACGATATGCAACATTGTGCTGGAACGAGTAACATTGTGATGTAAACGCAAGGATCGCAAAAGGCGCTTCTTTTTCCGGGAAGTGCCTTTTGCTTTTTTTCATATTAAAGCTTGCATTACGCCCATTCTTTCTATATAATAGTGAATGTTGTTCTGAGACGTTGCGATGATGTGAGAGGTTACTGACACACCCGGCCCCTTTGCCATGGAGCAGTGTGTTAGAAAATTTTCACGGAGTATGTCCGATACCAAATTGGGCGATAGAAGGAGGGACTAAAATGGCAAAGCAAAAAATTCGTATTCGTTTGAAAGCTTACGATCACAGAATTCTTGATCAATCCGCTGAGAAAATCGTTGAGACTGCGAAACGTTCTGGTGCAGGTGTATCCGGACCGATTCCGCTTCCGACTGAAAAACAAATCATTACCATTCTCCGTGCGGTACACAAGTATAAGGATTCTCGGGAGCAATTCGAAATGCGCACTCATAAGCGCCTGATCGACATTGTGAACCCAACTCCACAAACTGTGGATGCTCTTATGCGCTTGGACCTGCCGTCCGGTGTAGATATCGAAATCAAACTGTAATTTCCGAACCAAAGGGATTAAGAAGGGAAAAGAGGTGTCAACATGAAAGGTATCTTAGGAAAAAAACTCGGAATGACTCAAGTATTTACCGCTGAAGGTAATGTAATTCCTGTAACTGTAGTGGAAGCAGGTCCTTGCGTTGTTCTGCAAAAGAAAGATGTCGAGAACGATGGATACGAAGCGATCCAAATCGGTTTTTCCGACAAAAAAGAGAAAAGTGCCAATAAACCGGAAGCAGGACATGCCAAAAAGGCTAATACTGCACCTAAGCGCTACGTTCGCGAAATCCGCGGTGTTGACCTCGGAGCATACGAGGTTGGCCAAGAGCTGAAAGCTGACATTTTTGCGGAAGGCGAGTATGTTGACGTAACAGGCACGTCCAAAGGTAAAGGTTTCCAAGGCGTTATCAAACGTTGGGGACAAAGCCGCGGACCAATGGCTCACGGTTCCCGTTACCATCGCGGACCTGGTTCCATGGGCTCCATTCAAGCAAACCGTGTTCCTAAAGGCAAACACCTTCCAGGACATATGGGTCATGTGACCGTAACGGTTCAAAAGCTTGAGGTTGTTAAAGTTGACGCAGAACGCAACGTGCTGCTGATCAAAGGCGCTATCCCAGGCCCTAAAAACAGCTTCGTGAAAATTAGTGAAACGGTGAAAAAATAATCACCTAAGGAAAGGAGGAACAATAAATGCCAAAAGTATCCGTGTTTAACGTTAGCGGAAGCCAAGTTGAAGAATTGGAACTGAACGAAGCGGTATTCGGTATTACGCCAAACGTTCATGTCATGAACCAAGCGGTATTGCTGCAAAGAGCATCTTTGCGTCGCGGTACGCATAAAGTGAAAGGCCGTTCTGAAGTACGCGGCGGCGGACGTAAGCCTTGGAAACAAAAAGGCACAGGCCGCGCTCGTCAAGGTTCGATCCGTGCACCACAATGGAAAGGCGGCGGTACTGTGTTCGGCCCAACGCCACGCAGCTACTCGTTCAAGCTTCCTAAGAAAGTTCGTCGTCTGGCGATCAAATCCGCGTTGTCTTCCAAAGTGATCGACAACAACATCATCGTTCTGGATGCACTTGCGTTGAACGCTCCTAAAACCAAGGAATTCGCAACCATCCTGAACAACCTGAAAGTGGAACGCAAAGCTCTGATCGTGGCTCCTAGCTATGATGATAATGTGGCTCTTTCCGCTCGTAATATTCCTGGTGTGAAATTCGTAGCGGCAGACGGCATTAATGTTCTTGACGTACTTCTGTACGACAAGCTGATCATTACGAAAGAAGCAGTTCAGAAGGTAGAGGAGGTGCTCGCGTAATGAAAGACCCTCGTGATATTATCAAACGTCCGGTGATTACGGAACGTACGGCCGACTACATGAGCGACATGAAATATGCTTTTGAAGTTGACATCCGTGCCAACAAAACCGAGATCAAGCAAGCCGTTGAGTCTATTTTCAAAGTGAAAGTGACTAACGTTAATACTATGCGCGTCCCAGCGAAGCCAAAACGTTATGGCCGCTACAACGGTTACACGACCGAGTGGAAAAAAGCCATCGTAACGCTGAGCCAAGACAGCAAGCCGCTTGAGTTTTTTGAATCTGTAGAGTAAGGAGGAGTAAACGTGCCTATTAAAAAGTATAAACCGACTTCCCCGGCAAGACGTAACATGTCTGTCTCTACGTTCGAAGAGATCACGACAAACCAGCCGGAGAAATCGTTGCTTGCGCCGCTGAGCAAAAAAGCCGGCCGCAACAACCAAGGTAAAATTACTGTTCGTCACCACGGCGGCGGACATAAGCGTAAATACCGCATCATCGATTTCAAACGTACGAAAGACGGCATACCAGGTACCGTTGCTACGATCGAGTATGATCCGAACCGTACTTCCAATATCGCTCTGATCCACTATGCAGACGGAGAGAAGCGTTACATTCTCGCTCCAAAAGGTCTGAAAGTCGGAGATAAGATCGAATCCGGCCCTAACGCCGACATCAAAATCGGTAACGCACTTCCGCTGGAAAACATTCCGGTAGGTACCGTTATCCACAACATCGAACTGCAGCCAGGCAAAGGCGGACAATTGGTTCGCGCTGCCGGTACGGAAGCTCAGCTTCTTGGTAAAGAAGAAAAATACGTATCCGTACGTTTGTCTTCCGGCGAAGTTCGCAAGCTTCTGAAAGTTTGCCGCGCAACGATCGGTTCCGTGGGCAACGGAGACCATGAATTGGTCAAAATCGGTAAAGCAGGCCGCAGCCGCTGGCTCGGACAACGTCCTGAAGTTCGCGGTGTCGTCATGAACCCTAACGATCACCCTCACGGTGGTGGTGAAGGCCGCGCTCCAATCGGACGCAAATCGCCTATGTCTCCATGGGGCAAACCAACCCTTGGTTACAAAACGCGTAAAAAAGGAAAAGCTTCTGACAAATATATCGTTCGCCGCCGCACAAAATAATGCACGCTGTGCATAACTTTGTGAAGTGCCGAAAGTAACGAGAGATTGGACGAAGGGAGGATTTTATAGATGAGTCGCAGTTTGAAAAAAGGACCTTTCGTTGATGGGTACCTGCTGAAAAAGGTAGAAGTGATGAACGAGTCGAACAAAAAGGCTGTTATCAAGACTTGGTCCCGCCGCTCTACGATTTTCCCGCAATTTATCGGTCACACGTTCGGTGTATATGATGGACGCAAGCACGTTCCTGTATACGTAACGGAAGACATGGTAGGTCACAAGTTGGGCGAATTCGCGCCGACGCGTACTTACAAAGGTCATACGGACGATGACAAGAAAACAAGAAGATAAATTTGAAGCTCTTTGTTTGAGAGGAGGTAAAACAAATGGAAGCAAAAGCACATGCCAGATCGATCCGGATTGCTCCTCGTAAAGTCAAGCTCGTGGTTGACTTGATCCGCGGTAAGCAAGTTGGCGAGGCCATCGCGATTCTTCGCCACACTCCAAAGTCGGCTTCCCTGGTCGTAGAGAAGCTGCTGAACTCGGCGATCGCCAATGCTGAGCATAACTACTCGATGGACATTAACAATTTGGTTGTTAGCCAGGTTTTCGTGAACCAAGGGCCAACCATGAAGAGATTCCGTCCACGCGCCATGGGCCGTGCGAGCCGAATCAACAAGCGCACCAGCCACATTACTTTGGTGGTATCTGAAAAATAAGGAGGGATAACGTGTGGGCCAAAAGGTAAATCCAGTCGGACTCCGGATCGGTATTATCCGTGATTGGGAATCGAAATGGTATGCAGGCAAAGATTTCGGAAATCTTTTGCTGGAAGACGTTAAAATTCGTGAATACCTTAAAAATAAATTGAAAGACTCTGCCGTATCTCGCATCGAAATCGAAAGAGCGGCAAACCGTGTGAACGTAACGATCCACACTGCGAAACCAGGCATGGTTATCGGTAAAGGTGGTTCTGAAGTCGAAGTGCTGCGGAACCAAGTTACGAAAATTGCAGGCGGCAAAAAAGTTCACATCAACATTTCTGAAATCAAGCAAGCGGACATGGACGCTATTCTGGTTGCAGAAAGCATTGCACAACAATTGGAACGCCGCGTTTCTTTCCGTCGTGCACTGAAACAAGCAATCCAAAGAACGATGCGTGCAGGCGCTAAAGGTATCAAAACTCAAGTCAGCGGACGTCTTGGCGGCGCTGAAATCGCTCGTACAGAAGGCTACAGTGAAGGAACTGTTCCACTTCATACACTTCGTGCTGACATCGACTACGGTACAGCTGAAGCGCATACGACTTACGGCCGTATCGGCGTAAAAGTATGGATCTATCGTGGAGAGGTTCTTCCTACAGCTAAGAAACAAGTAGCTCAGGAAGGAGGCAACTAATCATGTTGGTACCAAAACGTGTAAAACACCGCAAGCAACAGCGCGGTCACATGAAAGGTATGGCAAAAGGCGGCACTGAAGTGAGCTTCGGCGAATACGGATTGCAGGCTTTGGAGCCATCCTGGATTACGAACCGCCAAATCGAAGCAGCGCGTATCGCGATGACTCGTTACATCCGCCGCGGTGGTAAAGTTTGGATTAAAATTTTCCCGGATAAGCCGATCACTCAAAAACCTCTTGAGGTTCGTATGGGTAGCGGTAAAGGTAACGTTGAAAAATGGGTGGCAGTAGTCAAACCAGGCAAGATTATGTTTGAACTTGGAGGCGTGCCAGAGGAAGTTGCTCGCGAAGCGATGCGTCTCGCCGCTCACAAGCTGCCGATCAAAACGAAGTTTGTGAAACGTGAAGAATTGGGTGGTGAAGCAAATGAAAGCTAATGATCTGCGTAACTTGACCACTGCAGAAATTGAGCAAAAGATTGCGGGCTTTAAAGAAGAACTCTTTAACCTCCGTTTTCAATTGGCTACCGGACAGCTTGATAACCCGACTCGGATCCGTGATGTGCGCAGGGAAATAGCTCGTGCTAAAACCGTCATCCGTGAAAGAGAACTTGGGATTAGTTAATTGATGCAGTCATTTTTGCCTGTATTCAGGAAGGAGGCTAACGATGAGCGAAGAACGCAATGCTCGTAAAGTGCAAATCGGTAAAGTTGTCAGCGACAAAATGGATAAAACCATCGTCGTAGCTGTTGAAACTTACAAGAAACACGATCTCTATCACAAGCGCATTAAATACACGAAAAAATTTAAAGCGCATGACGAGAACAACACTGCACAAATCGGAGATACCGTTAAAATCATGGAAACTCGTCCAATCTCCAAAGACAAACGCTGGAGACTGGTAGAAGTCGTTGAAAAAGCGGTTATCATCTAAAGATATAGCGACAGTTTTCCCGAAAGGAGGAAATTTCAATGATTCAACCATTTACACGTCTGCAAGTAGCTGACAATTCCGGTGCGAAGGAACTGATGTGTATCCGCGTATTGGGAGGAACAGGACGTCGTACTGCAGCAATCGGCGATTTGATCGTTTGTTCCGTAAAACAAGCAACACCAGGCGGCGTTGTCAAAAAAGGTGACGTAGTCAAGGCTGTTGTCGTTCGTACGAAACGTTCCGTACGCCGTAAGGACGGATCTTACATCGCATTTGACGAAAACGCAGCGGTTGTTGTTAAAGAAGACAAGAGCCCACGCGGAACTCGTATTTTCGGACCAGTGGCACGCGAACTTCGTGATAAAGACTTCATGAAAATCGTTTCCTTGGCACCGGAAGTTATCTAAGACTGAATGGATCGGATAACCGATAGAATAGATCGTTCCAAGTTATCTTGCCAAAGCGGCAAGCTGCAGGAGGTGTAACAAATGCCAAAAGTGAAAAAGGTTCTGGAATCCCACAACAACAAGCTTCACGTCAAAAAAGACGACACGGTTATGGTGATCAGCGGTAAAGACAAAGGCAAAAAAGGCCGTGTCATTGCAGCTTATCCTCGTGAAAACCGCGTGCTGGTGGAAGGCGTGAACATGGTGAAAAAACACCAAAAGCCTAACCAAATGAACCCGCAAGGCGGAATCATCGAACAAGAAGCGCCAATCCACGTATCCAACGTGATGCATCTTGATCCGAAGAGCGGCAAAGTAACCCGTATCGGTTATAAAGTGCTCGATAACGGTAAAAAGGTTCGCGTAGCGAAAAGATCCGGAGAAGTTATCGACTAATCGAGAGCTAAAGAAAGGAGGTTTATGATTCATGGCAGCAAGAATGAAAGAACGTTTCCTGAACGAAATTACTCCTGCTTTGATGCAGAAGTTCAACTATTCGACGGTAATGCAAGTACCTAAAGTCGAGAAGGTTGTCATCAACATGGGTGTGGGTGATGCCGTATCCAACTCGAAAGTGCTTGATTCCGCAGTAAATGATATGCAGCTGATCGCTGGTCAAAAACCGGTTATCACTCGTGCGAAAAAATCCATCGCTGGATTCAAATTGCGTGAGAATATGCCGATCGGTGTGAAAGTAACGCTGCGCGGTGAGCGCATGTATTACTTCCTGGACAAATTGTTCAACATCACCCTTCCACGCGTGCGCGACTTCCACGGCGTGTCCACGAAAGCATTCGACGGACGCGGAAACTACACGCTTGGCCTCAAGGAGCAACTGATCTTCCCTGAGATCGAGTACGATAAAGTGGATAAAGTCCGCGGCATGGACATCGTTATCGTAACGACGGCTAAAACTGACGAAGAGTCCCGCGAGCTGCTCGCTCAATTGGGAATGCCTTTCGCGAAGTAATCGCGAATCCATTTCTCCGAAAATTTTTAGGAGGTGTCAGGCTAAGTGGCAAAAACTTCGATGAAAGTAAAACAACAACGTACGCCTAAATTCAAAGTTCGTGCTTACACACGTTGCGAACGTTGTGGTCGTCCACATTCGGTACTGCAAAAGTTCAAAATTTGCAGAATTTGTTTCCGTGAATTAGCTTATAAAGGCCAGATTCCTGGCGTGAAAAAAGCAAGCTGGTAAGAAGTTTATAATCGGGAAGGAGGTTCACACACATGACTATGTCTGATCCAATTGCAGATATGCTTACTCGTATTCGTAACGCGAACACTGTGCGTCACGAAACAGTTGAGATGCCTGCTTCGACGATGAAAAAACAAATCGCTGAAATCCTGAAGCGTGAAGGTTTCATCCGTGATGCAGAATATATCGAAGACAACAAACAAGGGATTATCCGTGTTTTCCTGAAATACGGTCCTAACAACGAACGCGTTATCTCCGGGTTGAAGAGAATCAGCAAACCAGGTCTGCGCGTATACACGAAGAGCAACGAAATTCCTCGTGTACTCGGCGGTCTCGGCATTGCGATTATCTCCACTTCTAAGGGGATTATGACCGACAAAGAAGCTCGTCAATCCAAAGCTGGCGGAGAAGTTGTCTGCTACGTTTGGTAATACACGTCACAGAACAAGGAGGTGCAACACATGTCCCGTATTGGTCGCAAACCAATCGCAGTACCTAGCGGTGTGGATATCACACTGAGCAACAGCGTAATCACTGTTAAAGGACCTAAAGGCTCTTTGACTCGTGAACTTCACAAAGATATGAAAGTAACGGTTGAGAACAACGAAATCGTCGTTGAACGCCCATCAGACAACAAACTGCATCGTTCCCTTCACGGCACGACCCGCAGCGTTGTCAACAACATGGTAAGCGGCGTAACCGAAGGATTCTCGAAATCTCTGGAACTTGTTGGGGTCGGATATCGTGCAAACAAGGCCGGAGAGAAACTGGTCCTGAACGTTGGTTACTCTCATCCGGTTGAAATCACTCCAGAACCGGGTATTGAATTCGAAGTGCCTGCAAATACGAAAATCATCGTTCGCGGGATCGACAAAGAGCGCGTAGGTGCATACGCCGCTAAAATCCGTTCCGTTCGCGAACCTGAACCGTATAAAGGCAAAGGGATTAAGTACGAAGGCGAACGCATTATCCGTAAGGAAGGTAAAGCTGGTAAGAAGAAATAAGCTTTCTAAGCTTACCGGTCTTTTGCCTTGTGCGTCTTAAAGTGAAGCTGTAATGGCAAACTGAAAGGAGTGAAAAGGAAGTCATGATTACAAAACAGGATAAGAACAAAGCACGTGTCAAACGTCATCTGCGTGTACGCAAGAAAATCCAAGGTACTGCAGCTCGTCCACGTTTGAACGTATTCCGTTCTTCTAAACATATCTATGCTCAACTGATCGATGACGTTGCAGGCGTAACGCTTGTATCCGCGTCTACGGTTGACAAAGAACTGAGCGGTTCCGTGAAAAACGGCGGCAGCGTGGAAGCAGCTCGTCAAGTCGGCGAATTGGTTGCAAAACGTGCGAAAGAAAAAGGACACACAGCGGTTGTATTCGACCGTGGAGGATATCTGTATCATGGACGGATTCAAGCCCTGGCTGAAGCGGCACGCGAAGCAGGCTTGGAATTCTAAGAATTTCTAAAAAGGAGGTAAACGACTTGCGTGTAGATCCGAACACTTTAGAACTGACTGAAAGAGTTGTAAATATTAACCGCGTAGCTAAAGTTGTAAAAGGCGGACGCCGTTTCAGCTTCAGCGCACTGGTTGTAGTCGGCGACGGCAAAGGCTGGGTCGGTGCAGGTATCGGTAAAGCCGGTGAAGTACCTGACGCGATCCGCAAAGGCATCGAAGATGCGAAGAAAAACTTGATCCACGTTCCGATCGTAGGAACAACCATTCCTCACCTGGTTACCGGCCACTTTGGCGCTGGACGCGTTCTGTTGAAACCAGCTTCCGAAGGTACCGGAGTTATCGCCGGCGGTCCTGTTCGTGCAGTACTCGAGCTGGCTGGCGTAGGTGACATCTTGACAAAATCTTTGGGTTCTTCGAACTCCATGAACATGGTCAACGCGACTCTGGAGGGCTTGTCCCGTCTGAAACGCGTTGAAGAGGTTGCCAAACTTCGTGGCAAATCTGTCGAAGAGCTGCTCGGTTAAGGAGGGAATGTCATGGCTAAACTTCAAATTACCCTCGTCCGCAGTGTGATCGGTCGTCCTGAAACTCAGCGTACTACCGTGAAAACTCTCGGCTTGCGTAAAATCAACTCCAGCGTGGTGCACAACGACAATCCCGCGATTCGCGGTATGATCAACAAAGTAAGCCATCTGGTATCTGTAAAAGAAATTGAAGGTTAATCTCACAGGCAGATTAACCTACAAATATTAAGGAGGTGCAACGAACGATGAAGTTACATGAACTTACTTCTGCTGCGGGTTCCCGTAAAGACCGCAAGCGCGTAGGTCGCGGTACAAGTAGCGGTACGGGCAAAACATCCGGTCGCGGTCACAAAGGTCAAAACGCTCGTTCCGGCGGCGGTGTACGTCCTGGATTCGAGGGTGGCCAAAACCCGCTGTATCGTCGTTTGCCAAAACGTGGTTTTGTAAATCCTACCCGGAAAGAGTATGCGATTGTTAACATCGAGGAACTGAACAGCTTTGCAGAGGGCACAGAAGTTACTCCTGAAATTTTGGTGGAGAGCGGCGTAGTGAAAAACACGAAAAGCGGCATCAAAATTCTTGGCAACGGTGAAGTGACCGTGAAGTTGACTGTAAAAGCAAACAAGTTCTCTCAATCTGCGGTAGAGAAGATCGAGGCTGCCGGCGGTAAAACCGAGGTGATCTAATGTTTAAGACCCTGAAGAATATATGGCGGGTTGAGGACCTACGAAAAAGAATTTTGTTTACCTTGTTAGTGCTGATCATTTATCGTATTGGTTCATTCGTCCCTGTTCCTGGCGTCAATAAAGATGTCCTGGAACAGACGAATCAGCAAGGTTCAGAATTGTTTGGTCTCTTAAACACGTTCTCAGGGGGAGCACTGCATCAGTTCTCTATCTTTGCCCTCGGGATCGTGCCGTATATTACCTCGTCCATTATCGTGCAATTGCTCTCGATGGACGTGATTCCGAAGCTGGCCGAGTGGGCAAAACAAGGCGAGCACGGGAAAAAGAA
Source organism: Paenibacillus sp. USDA918EY (assembly GCF_009870825.1). Classification (GTDB taxonomy): domain Bacteria; phylum Bacillota; class Bacilli; order Paenibacillales; family Paenibacillaceae; genus Paenibacillus_AQ; species Paenibacillus_AQ albilobatus. The sequence continues at coordinate 48,049 of NZ_WTWY01000025.1, forward strand.
ATCGGCTCAATTGACCCGGTATGGTACGATCGTGTTGGGTCTCATCCAAGCATTTGCGATGTCCGTCGGTTTTAACCGTTTGTACGGTACGCAGATGATTCCCAACGCCACTTTCGTGGATTACTTGCTGATTGCGATCGTGTTAACGGCAGGTACCGCGTTCTTGATGTGGCTGGGTGAGCAAATTACGGAAAAAGGAATCGGCAACGGTATTTCCATCTTGATCTTCTCCGGGATTGTCGCCAACATTCCGACATATATCCGTTCTACGGCTCAATCCAATTTCATTCAAGAAGGCCAGGCCTTTATGAATACGCTGAAAACGGTGATCCTCCTGATTGTTATCGTGGCGATTATCGTGGGTGTCATCTACATCCAGCAGGCGATTCGTAAAATTCCTGTGCAATATGCCAAACGTGTGGTCGGTAACAAGATGTACGGTGGTCAGAATACGCACATCCCATTGAAAATCAATGCGGCCGGCGTTATTCCAGTCATCTTCGCCGTATCCCTGCTGCAGTTCCCTACCATTATCGCGGGCTTCTTTAACAAGTATCTTTGGGCCCAATGGATCCAAACAAACTTGAGATATGATTACCCTCTTGGTATGGTTCTGTATGTCCTGATGATCATCGGTTTCACGTTCTTCTACACCTTCGTGCAGATGAACCCGAACCAGATGGCAGACAACATGAAGAAAAACGGCGGCTATATCCCGGGCATTCGCCCAGGTAAAGCGACCGAGAAATATCTGACCCGCGTAATGTCCCGGCTTACCATGACCGGTGCACTTTTCCTGGCTGCTATTTCTCTCTTGCCGATCGGCCTCGGTACGCTGGCGCAATTGCCTAGCGCAGTTAAAATCGGGGGTACTTCATTTCTGATCGTCATCGGGGTTGCGCTCGATACGATGAAGACCATCGAAAGTCAGTTGATCAAACGCCACTACAAAGGTTTCATCAATAAATAAGTAATAGGTTCCGGTGAAGTCGTTTTGGCGCTTCCCGGCAACTTATTGCCTTGTTTCTTGTAAGGAGCAAGTCGGAGGGAGAGAGAAACGTGAACATACTATTCATGGGCCCTCCTGGGGCAGGGAAAGGAACGCAGGCAGAAGTCATTGTCAATGAATTCGGCATTCCCCACATTTCCACCGGCGATGCGTTTCGTCTGGCGATTAAACAGGGAACACCTATTGGGGTTAAAGCCAAAGAATACATGGACCAAGGGCTTTTGGTACCGGATGATGTCACGATCGGCATCGTGGAGGAACGTCTGCAGCAGTCCGATTGCGAAAAAGGTTTTTTATTGGACGGCTTTCCAAGAACTCTTTCGCAAGCGGAAGCGCTGGATGATATCCTAGGCAGACTGAATACCAAGCTGGATCATGTCATCAATCTGAAAGTGGACCGCGACAAGCTGCTCGCCCGCTTGACGGGACGGCGGATTTGCAAAAGCTGCGGCGCCACGTACCATGTGATCTTCAACCCTCCTAAACAGGAAGGTGTTTGTGATAAATGCGGAGGCGAGCTGTATCAGCGCTCGGATGACAACGAAGAGAGCGTCGGTACCCGTCTGGACGAATATATCAACAAAACAGCACCACTCCTTGCATTTTATGAGAACAAAGGTCTTTTGCGTCAGATCGATGGTGATCAAGAAATCGATGCGGTATCGAAAGAAATCGTATCGGTGCTGCGAGGTTAGTCGTAATGATCATTTGTAAGTCCGAAACGGAACTCGGCTTTATGCGGGAAGCAGGGCGAATCGTGGCGGAAACGCACCGTCTTATGGCAAAGCACATCGAACCGGGCATCACGACCGGGGAACTGGACGCTATTGCTGACCACTACATTCGCAGTCAGAATGCACTGCCGTCTTTTAAGGGCTACAATGGTTTTCCTGCCAGCATTTGCGCTTCAGTCAATGATCAGTTGGTGCACGGATTTCCCGGCAAACGCAAATTAAACGAAGGCGACATTGTTACGCTAGACATCGGTGCGCAGTACCGTGGTTACCATGGAGACTCCGCTTGGACCTATCCTGTAGGCAAGATCTCGGAGGAAGCCCAGCGTCTGCTGGACGTTACCGAACAATCTTTGTACGCAGGCTTGGAGCTTGTCAAACCAGATGTGCGCCTGTTCACGATCTCACATGCCATCCAACGCGTCATCGAAGACGCCGGCTTCTCGGTTGTTCGGGAGTATGTCGGACACGGAGTTGGGGCAGAACTGCATGAAGAACCGCAAATTCCGAACTTTGGCGTTCCGGACCGGGGCCCGCGGCTCAAACCCGGCATGGTGCTGGCGATTGAACCGATGGTCAATGCCGGATCCCGTTATGTCAAAACGCTGGAAGATAATTGGACGGTCGTTACGGTCGACGGTTCCTTGTGTGCCCATTTTGAGCATACGGTAGCCGTTACTGCCGATGGTCATGAAATTCTCACAAAACTCTGATATGTAGGTGATTGTTCTTGAGTCATCAAAGCACCCTGCAAATCGGCCAGATTGTGAAGATCCTGAAAGGCAAAGACGCCGGACAGGTGGCCGTGGTCGTATCCATCGAAGACAGCAGGTTCGTGTATATTGCGGACGGGAACAAACGGAAGTTTGATCAGAGAAAGAAGAAAAACCTTCTTCATCTGGAGCCCCAGTCCTTCATTAGCAGCGAGGTCGCAAACAGTTTAAATGAAAGCGGTCGGGTCACAAACGGAAAACTGCGTTATGCGGTGATGAAGTTTATGAAGTCCACCGAAACCCATGCTGAAGAGAAAGGAGACTGACTGTGGCCAAAGAGGATGTTATTGAAGTGGAAGGCACGGTCATCGAGCCGCTGCCGAACGCAACGTTCAAAGTTGAGCTTGAGAACGGTCATCAAATTCTTGCCCATGTTTCCGGTAAGCTGCGGATGCACTTTATCCGTATTCTGACAGGCGACAAAGTGGTCGTACAGCTATCGCCTTATGATTTAACCAAAGGCCGTATAACGTACCGCAAGTAAATTTTACCGTTTCTTTCATTAGGTTGCCCTGGATGTTATGATCCTATAGGGCGCTTGAAAATGTTTGACCGCAGGTTTACACTTGTAAAGTCCTGTTGATCTAAATATGAATTTGCTTCCTTCACGATGGGGGTAAATTCTCTGAAGAGAGTTTTGCGTAAAGCAAAGCTTTAGTCAATCCTTACGAAGCGAGTTTTGTTTTTTGCAAAACTTGAGGGAGGTAATTAACATGAAGGTAAGACCTTCTGTAAAGCCTATTTGCGAAAAATGCAAAGTCATTCGCCGCAAAGGGACTGTAATGGTTATCTGTGAAAATCCGAAGCACAAACAAAAACAAGGTTAAGAGAAGGGGGTGTAGCGTAAAATGGCTCGTATAGCTGGTGTGGATTTGCCACGTGACAAACGCGTTGAGATCGCCTTGACTTATATTTTCGGAATCGGTAAAACGACTTCCCAGAAAATTCTGAGCGAAACAGGCATCAATCCGGACACTCGTGTTCGTGATTTGACGGAAGATGAAGTCAGCAAACTGCGTGAAACGATCGACAAAACGGTTAAGGTTGAAGGTGACCTGCGTCGTGAAATTTCCTTGAATATTAAACGTCTCGTTGAGATCGGCTGCTATCGTGGAGTGCGTCATCGCCGCGGTCTGCCGGTTCGTGGACAACGTACTAAAACGAATGCTCGTACACGGAAAGGCCCTCGTCGTACTGTAGCGAACAAGAAGAAATAAGAAGGGGGGATAAAAGACAATGGCTAAACCGAAAAAAGTCGTACGTACTAAACGTCGTGACCGCAAAAATATTGAATCCGGAGTGGCTCATATCCGTTCCACGTTCAATAACACTATCGTAACGATTACGGATCCTCATGGAAACGCGATTTCCTGGGCAAGCTCCGGCGGCCTTGGATTCAAAGGTTCCCGTAAGTCGACTCCGTTCGCAGCTCAAATGGCTGCTGAATCCGCGGCTAAAGCTGCTATGGAACATGGAATGAAATCGGTAGAGGTTATGGTTAAAGGTCCAGGTGCTGGCCGTGAAGCAGCGATCCGCTCTTTGCAAGCTGCTGGTCTGGAAGTCAACCTGATCAAAGACGTAACTCCAGTTCCGCACAACGGTTGCCGCCCGCCTAAGCGTCGTCGTGTCTAATTGAAGCAAACCTGAGAAAATGTGGTATATTTCCGGCACAATCTGCTAATAATGGTTGTTTAGGCATACTACATGATAACACAAGGGTAAGGTAACAGTTTCAAATAGGAGCGACGCTTGAAGGAGGGGTACTTGCGTGATTGAAATCGAAAAGCCGAAAATTGAGACCGTAGACGTCAGTGAAGACGGGGCCTATGGCAAGTTTGTAGTAGAACCGCTTGAGCGTGGATATGGTACGACGTTGGGGAACTCCCTTCGCCGGATCCTTCTCTCCTCGCTGCCAGGCGCAGCCGTAACATCCGTCCAAATCGACGGCGTGCTGCACGAGTTCTCAACGGTTCCGGGCGTAATGGAAGACGTGACGGAAATTATTCTGAACCTGAAGGCTCTTTCCCTGAAAATTCATTCCGATGAGGAGAAAGTCCTCGAGATTGATGCAGAGGGCGAAGGAGTCGTGACGGCAGGAGACATCCGGGCGGACAGCGACGTTGAAATTCTCAACCCAGACCTGCATATTGCTACCATGGGGCCAGGTTCGAGACTTCACATGCGTATTTTTGCTAACCGCGGTCGTGGCTATGTCCAAGCAGATAAGAATAAACGTGATGATCAACCGATTGGCGTCATCCCGGTCGATTCTATCTATACCCCGATTAGCCGCGTCAACTATGGCGTGGAGAATACGCGGGTTGGTCAAGTGACCAACTACGACAAATTGACGCTTGAAATCTGGACTGATGGCAGCATTCGTCCGGAAGAGGCGGTAAGCCTCGGCGCCAAAATTTTGACCGAGCATTTGATGCTGTTCGTCGGCTTGACCGATGAAGCGAAAGATGCGGAAATCATGGTCGAAAAAGAAGAAGACAAAAAAGAAAAAGTGCTTGAAATGACGATCGAAGAGCTGGATCTCTCTGTTCGTTCCTACAACTGCCTCAAACGTGCCGGCATCAACACGGTACAAGAGCTGACTACCAAAACGGAAGAAGACATGATGAAAGTCCGCAACCTGGGCCGCAAGTCTTTGGAAGAAGTACAGGAAAAGCTCGAGGAACTTGGACTGGGACTTCGTACAGAAGAATAGCATCTTAGATTCGTTAGCGAAGGAGGGGAAAACATGGCATACCAAAAGTTGGGCCGCGATTCCAGCGCACGTAAAGCTTTGTTCCGTGACCTGGTAACCGACCTGTTCTTATATGAGCGCATTCAAACAACGGAAGCGAAGGCGAAGGAAGTCCGTTCCATCGCTGAGAAACTGATCACGAAAGCGAAGAAGGGTGACCTTCATGCTCGCCGTCAAGTGGCAGCATTCGTTCGTCGTGAAACGGTTGACGGAGAGCAAGACGCTATCCAAAAACTGTTCAGCGAGCTGGCTACCCGTTACGCTGAGCGTCCAGGCGGATACACTCGTATCCTGAAGCTCGGACCTCGCCGCGGTGATTCCGCGCCTATGGTTTATCTGGAACTGGTTGACCGCGCGTAAACAGGTGAGGATGGGGAAAGGGGGGAAGGAATCGCATGATTCTGATCGAACCCTTTTTTTCACGTCCGGGGCCTGAATACGGAATAAGATTGTTCTTATCCGCATAACAGGCCCCGATTCGTGTTCCATGAACAATACCTTGGAACGGCTTCGCCGTGAATTACGGCGGAGCCGTTTTATGTTTGCGCATCAAGCGGCGAGCCGTTCAAGTTCGTAGCAGACGCAAGTTCAGGAGGATGGGGAATGCGCAACATATGCATGAAAGTCAGCTATGACGGTACGAATTACAACGGTTTTCAAACGCAGCCGGATGGAAACGCCATTCAGGATCATTTGGAGAAGGCCATTAAAATGCTGACGGGCGAGCAGGTGAAGATACACGCATCGGGTCGCACGGACGCCGGCGTTCATGCGGTCGGTCAGGTGTTTCATTTTCATACGGAATCCCAAATTCCGGTGGAACGATGGTGCCTGGCGCTGAACTCCAGACTCCCTCACGACATTATGGTCACCGAGGCCAGGGAGGTTCCGCTCGATTTCCACTCCAGAAGGAACGCGAAGCGTAAGACGTACCGTTACACCATCAATGCCAATCAGTTCCCGGATCTGTTCCGCAGGAATACGGAACTCCATCATCCCGGCAGGCTGAATGTCGAGGCGATGTCCGAAGGACTGCAGCATTTGATTGGGACCCATGACTTTACTTCATTTGCTTCGCGCCACTCTACCAAGCCTTCTCATATTCGCACGGTATATGATGCCCATATCGAAAGGGATCAATCCATGTGCCGTCCGGGGACCCGGGATCAGGGCTTGATCCATGTCTATATTACGGGAAACGGTTTTCTGCAGCATATGGTCCGCATTATTGTGGGCACATTGCTGGAAGTGGGGAAAGGCCGAAAAAAGCCGGAGGATATCGCATCGATCCTGAAGGCGCAGAACCGGATGAAGGCTGGCCCGACGGCCGAATCGAAGGGGCTCATGTTATGGAACGTGGAATATGAGAATTTCGATTAAAAACATTGAAAATCGGCTTGCGATTTGTCTGCCTATACTGTAAAATAAAAGTTGTGTTTTCTTATGGCTCTCCCACAGCCCCCAGTAAGAAGACGACAAACTTAACATAACAAATTGACTTACTTTTGATAACAAAGATGAACGAAGATAAATGATTTTCGGACGATTACAAGGAGGAACTATTCATGCGTACCACCTATATGGCGAAGCCAAATGAAGTTGAGCGCACTTGGCACATCATCGATGCCGAAGGCAAAACGCTTGGACGTTTGGCGAGCGAAGCAGCTGCTTTGATCCGCGGCAAACACAAGCCACAATTCACACCTCACGTTGACGGCGGCGATTTCGTTGTCATCATCAACGCTGAGAAAATCCATTTGACAGGCAAAAAACTGCAAAATAAAAAATACTATCGTCACTCGCTGCATCCAGGCGGTCTGAAAGTGACCAACGCTCAAGACCTGCTGAACAGCAAACCTGAACGTGTATTGGAATCCGCTGTTCACGGCATGCTTCCTAAAACTCGCATGGGCGAAAAAATGAAGCTGAGATTGAAAGTATATGCAGGCACCGAACATCCACATGCAGCACAAAAACCAGAAGTTTACGAACTTCGCGGATAATTAAAAGGAGGACAAGTTTCATGGCACAAGTACAATACTATGGGACAGGTCGTCGTAAACATTCGGTAGCACGTGTTCGCCTTGTACCGGGTGAAGGACGCATCGTCATCAATAAACGCGACATCAACGAATATTTCGGTTTGGAAACCCTCAAACTGATCGTGAAGCAACCGCTGGCTCTGACTGAAACGATCGGACAATACGACGTGCTCGTCATCGCTAACGGCGGCGGCATCTCTGGTCAAGCAGGCGCAATCCGTCACGGCATCTCCCGTGCGTTGCTGAAAGCTGACCCAGAATTCCGTCCGGCTTTGAAAAAAGCGGGCTTCCTGACTCGTGACCCACGCATGAAAGAACGTAAAAAATACGGTCTCAAAGCGGCTCGTCGCGCGCCACAATTCTCGAAACGTTAATATTCCTTGTGTATCAAGGATTCAAAGCCTCTGGCCTTTACGGTCAGGGGCTTTTGTTTTTACCTCTAAATGTAGCTGAGACCACAAACTTTGCAGCCGTTTATTCCTTGACCGCCTTTCCAAGGGTGACTCCGAGTGCTGTTTTTTAATCAGCCCCAGTGTTATATCGTTTATGCTAGTTAAACGCGAATCATTAGATATATCTTGTTATGTCTTTGCCGCGTCGAGTTACACCTAAAAATTTGATATCGTCCCCTTTGAGTAGACAAGTGTATAAAAAACGCACTACAGTTTACTTGAAGGGGATTTTTCATGGGGAATTTCGGAGGGGTTTACACCAATTAGGAGGTTTCTTTCTTTTTTTCGAACCGTTCCTTTCGTTGTGCAGATATATAAGTGAAGGGGGGAGGAACATGGCAGTTGATCCGCAGGAGGTAGAGCGATTGGTATATGCGTACGGCAGCCGTGTTTACACTTTCTGCCGAAAGTTGACATGGAGCCAAGCGGACGCGGACGATTTGTATCAGCAGACCTTTCTCCGTGTACTCCATATGTCTATACAAATTGATCAATCGAATAATCCGGCCGGATTCTTAATGGCAGTGGCAGCGAGGATCTGGCATGATGAACGTAAAAAATATGCCCGGAGACAAAGAATTGCTCCCATCCAAGATGATGGTTCCGGCGAGTTAAACAATATATCCAGTTCAATATTTACGGATCACGAATTCGAAGAAAAGCAGCGCAATACTGAAGTGAGAAAGGCTGTTCAGGATTTGCCGGAAAAATTGCGCGTACCCATTTTGTTGTACTACATGAGTGATTTGCCAGTACATGAGATTGCAAAAGCTCTTCTAATCCCAGAAGGAACGGTAAAAAGCCGATTACATCAAGCGCGCCAGAAACTAAAAAAAGAATTGGGAGGGATACAGTATGACGGATAAACCTTTTTTGGAAGATGAGGTGGACGATCTGATACGGAGTTCGTTATTAACGGAGGAAACGCCTCATCCGGCTTTACAGGCTGCGCTTATTCATAAGATACACAGCCAGGAATCCAGTATTAACATGCCATGGTGGTTGCTTGCTGTGATTGGTGGAATGCAAACAGCGGCTGTTGTTGCAATGATTTGTTTTCTTCTGCCCGGATCATTGATTTCGTATTTGTCCATCATTTTTGGAGGTGGTTTGATCCTTTGCGCTAGCGTGCTGTCAGGATTCGTTCGAAAGGCATGGACGAGAAAGGATGTTGATTATTCATGTGGATCATAATTGGATTGGCTGGATTAGCTGTGCTCCTCGTTGTAACGGCAATGGTTGGTCTAGGATTTTGGACTTATCGCGATGCAAAATCACGCGGGCTTGAAGCAGGAATGTGGACTTTAATTGTGGTGCTGGTCCCCAACTTTATAGGACTGTTGTTGTATTTTCTTATTGGACGCAGGCAGCAGCAAACATTATGTCCTTCATGTGGATCTAAGACGCAGCAAGGGAAACCCTATTGCTCAACTTGTGGTGCCGCGATAGTACAAGGAGGGATGTCAATGATCACTTCAAAAAACAATAGCAAAAAGCCCCTGATATTTGCGCTTACATGTGTCGTATTGACATTTATTTTAATGATTTTCATTTCAGTTGCTAGTATTTACTTACAGCCGGAAATGTTTTCATCCAAAAATATTTCTGTTGTCAAGAATGAAACGAGGCTGCCAGGTGTTTGGAAGTTGTCCTTCTGGTACTTTGATGGAGAGAAAAGCCGGGCCATAGTCGTGAAAAATGGAACTCCAAGCGCTCTGAACGTCAGTGCCACAGTTGAAAAGGGTGCATTGGAAATGGGCGTTAGCGTGGATGGCAAAGAAGAAAAACGCATCTCGCTCAATGATATCGATTCAAACTATGTTTGGGATTTGAGCCATTATTCAGAAAACAGCAGAATTGTACTACGTCTATATGGGGATGCAGCTAAAGGAAAAGTGAACGTGAATTGGAATGATTAGTTGGAATTAAAGTACATCGACCCTTAGGTAAAAAATAAAGTCTCAAAGCGGCTCGTCGCGCGCCACAATTCTCGAAACGTTAATATTCCTTGTGTATCAAGGATTCAAAGCCTCTGGCCTTTACGGTCAGGGGCTTTTGTTTTGCTCGAACCTAGAAAAAGAACTGCCGATCGGCAGTTCATTGCGAGGGACCATCAAGGTCACTCATTTTGCAGAATATGTAATGCATCTTCCACGGAGTCGATTGCCCCGTACGCATTTTTTTTCATCAGCTGGGCATGGCAGCCGGGGCATTCGGCAAAAACCTCGCTGTACCCCAATCCGTCGTCATTTCGGCCGTCTTTCCACCATACGTTGATTTGTTCGCTTTCCTTGCCGCATTGGCTGCAGTATAACGACTGACCAAGCTGGTTCGAGGAAACAATCATTTTTTTCACCCCATTAAGTTTTAAAAAAGGAAATAGACCGAAGCGACCGATCTATTCCCGGATCCGACCCTTAACGCTGATAGCTTTGGTAGTTGTTCCCCATGCCGTATTGCTGCTGGCCGTATCCCGAGTACGTGTGGGTGCTGCTCTCCATTTGATGCGCCATGCTGGAGATTTGCTGCAGCTGCTGGATCGCCGTCTGATGGCCTTGCAGCGCGGTTTGGATCACTTGTGCGGCATGGCGTTCGCGCTGCGCAAGCTGTTCAAGCTGCATCGCGTTGCTTTCTTCCTGTCTCAGCAGCTGCTGGTATGCCTGCGACGCTTGTTGGGTTTGCTGAATCAGCTGCTGAACGATCTGAGTAATTTGCTGGCCTTGGTTGAATTGGTTCAAAGGAAATGCCTCCTTCAGAGTTGATGTAGTTTTGATCCCTTACGTATTGTTCCTTCAAGGGGCGGATGTTTATTCTTTTTTTTGGGTAAGACAATGTGCCCATTAGGCGGATTCATCATAGGATGTATCATCACTTGAACGGAGGGATCCTATCTTGCATCCTAATGCGCAACATAAACATCTGGCGTGGCATGAAACGATGGAATTGCATGAGCTCACCGCTGCCAGCTCCAACTATTTAATCGCAATGAAAATGCATGTTCATCATGTAACGGATCCGCATCTTCATGAACTTTACGAAGAAGCGATCCACATGACCGAAGGAAATATTAAAGACCTGCTTCATTTTTACTCCATGGCTCCAATGGCCACCAGAACCAACAAGAGTAAATCCGAGCATCACGACATGACGGGTTTTTACGCAGGCCACTTGCTCGCTTATCTTAAAACATTGATCCGAAGTTACGCCGGCGCCATTACCGAAACGGCTACGCCGCAGCTGAGGGAAACGTTCGTGAAGCAGCTGAACCATGCCATCAAGCTGCACGCGAAAGTATTCAACTTTATGTTGGAACGCGGTTTTTATCCGGCATATGATTTGCATAAGCTGCTTGAAAACGACAAGAAAAATGCCCAAAAAGCTCTGGAGATGTAATAAAAATGCCGTGACGAAGACCTTTCGCAATGAAAGGTCTCTTCCTTTTTACCCTCATTGGAGAGACCTCAATTCCTATTACAGGATTGACAACGAAAGATATTGCTATATACTGGATTTAAATCATATTAAACCGCTTGGTATTCACTGATTATTATTGCAATCATTATGATACGAAATTTTGGAAGGGGAGACATTCGCGATGAATTTGCTTGAAAAAGAAAAGTGGATTGAGGTTCAAGCCGCCGAGCTTGAGCATGCATCCGCCGAAGAGGTTATTCGAGTTGCCGTTGAGAAATTCCCGAACATCACGTTTGCCTGCAGTTTTGGCGCGGAAGACGTGGTATTGGTTGATATTTTACAAAAGGTTAGTCCGTCTACGGATATTTTTTACCTGGATACGGATTTTCACTTTAAGGAAACGTACGAGACCAAGGATCGTTTGGAATCCAAATATGGCATCCAGTTCGTGCGAGTGTCTCCCAAGCTGACGCCGGAAGAGCAGGAGGCCCGCCATGGGGCGGAATTGTGGAAAAGCGATCCGAACCAGTGCTGCAACATTCGTAAGGTCGAACCGCTGACCCGGATCCTTTCCCAATACGACGGCTGGATAACAGGCATCCGCAGGGATCAGGCTCCGACCCGGGCCAATGCCAAGAAAGTGGAATACGACCACAAATTCGGCCTGGTCAAATTCAACCCGATGGCCGACTGGACTTCCGACGACGTCTGGACATATATCCGCGAAAACCAAGTGCTGTACAATCCTCTCCATGACCGGAATTATCCCAGCATCGGATGCGAATATTGCACCCGCCAAGTTCAGCCTGGCGAAGATCCGAGAGCGGGACGCTGGTCCGGCTCCGAAAAGACGGAATGCGGGCTGCATCAATAAACATACGAAAAGGGGGAGACGGCAACATGACCGCAATACTTCCGCACGGCGGCAAGCTTGTGAACCGGTTTGCCGAAGGAAACGAACGGGAGGAGCTTTTGCAAGCTTCGCAGTTTTTAAAACAAATCCGTGTCAACAACTGGACGATTTCCGATCTGGATTTAATCGGCAACGGAGCATTTTCTCCGCTTGAAGGGTTTTTGAACGAAGAGGATTACCGTTCGGTCGTCCATACGATACGGTTAGCCGATGGCACGGTATGGAGCATACCTGTTACGTTGTCCGTCGACGAAACGACGGCAAAAGGTCTGACACTCGGGGAGCAAGTAGCCCTGACAGGGGCCGAGGACGGCGTCGTATACGCCATTTTGACCGTGCAAAGCATTTATGAGGCCGATCAGGAGGAAGAAGCCAGGAAGGTATTCAAAACGAGCGACCTTGAGCATCCCGGCGTGAAAAAGCTGTTTGAGCGTTCTCCGATTTACGTCGGTGGAAGCGTCAAGGTGCTCAACCGGCCGCAGCCGGCAAAATTCCGCGAATTTTATTTCGACCCGGCGCAAACAAGGGAACTTTTCCGGGAAAAGGGCTGGAAAACGGTTGTCGGCTTCCAAACCCGCAATCCCGTGCATCGGGCCCATGAATACATTCAGAAAACGGCGCTTGAAATCGTCGACGGCCTGTTCCTGAACCCGCTGGTCGGGGAGACGAAGTCGGACGACGTTCCAGCCGATGTACGCATGAAAAGCTATCTCGTTTTATTGGAGAATTATTATCCGAAGGACCGGACGTTTTTGGGCGTTTTTCCTGCCGCCATGCGTTACGCCGGCCCGAGGGAAGCCATTTTCCATGCGATGGTCCGCAAAAATTACGGATGCACCCATTTTATCGTCGGACGCGACCATGCCGGGGTAGGAGACTACTACGGAACCTATGAAGCGCAGGAAATCTTCTCGAACTTTACGCCCGAGGAGCTGGGCATTACGCCGCTGTTTTTCGAGCACAGCTTTTTCTGCCAAAAATGCGGCAACATGGCATCCAGCAAAACATGCCCGCATCCGAAGGAAGATCATTTGACGCTTTCCGGCACCAAAGTGCGCGGCCTGCTGCGCGACGGGCAGTGTCCTCCGCCGGAATTCACCCGTCCGGAGGTCGCCGAAGTGCTGATCGCCGGTATGCAAGCGCAAGTTACGCCTTAACGGTACTATTTGTCCACCTTCGCCCATATAGATGAGTAGAGTCGATATGGGAACGGAGGTGGATTTTTTATGTCCAAGCAGGGGCCTGGCAAACAGGTGCTGTGGATCCGGCTGAGCTCCATCAAAAAGCTCTTCATCGGCCTATGCCTTGCCGTCTTGTTTATCGCGGTAGCGACAATGAACATTCCTGCGGTAAAAACGGCGGGGCACTGGGGCCTTCCGCTGTCGGGAAAGGTCATCGTGCTGGATGCCGGGCACGGCGGTCCCGACGGTGGAGCGGTAAGCAAGCAGGGCGTGATCGAAAAGGACGTCAATCTGTCGATTGCCTTGTATCTCCGCGATTATTTGCAGCAGGCGGGGGCCGTCGTGTATATGACCCGGGAGGGGGACTACGACTTGGCCGGGGCGGACACGAAAGGGTATTCCAGGCGCAAAACGGAAGATTTGAAGCAGCGGGCCAAGATGATTGAAAATTCCAAGGCGGACCTGTTCCTCAGCATTCATTTGAACAGCTTCCCGGGCCGCTGGAGCGGCGCCCAGACGTTTTATTACCCGAACCATCCCGACAATAAGACGCTGGCCGTATTGATACAGGAAGAGATCAAACGCAACCTGGAAAACACCGATCGGGTCGCCAAAACCGTAAACCACGTTTACCTCCTCAAAACGGTCACGATGCCCGCGGCGCTGGTCGAAGTCGGCTTCCTGTCGCATCCGGAGGAGGCGCAGATGTTAAGGGACGAAGGATATCAGCGCAAGATGGCCGCTTCGGTATACAAAGGGATGCTGCGCTATTTATCGGGGGAAAAGGTGAATTTGTCGGCAGAAATGTAAGCGTTGATGGTATAATGACTTCTGGGGCGTATTCGCCGCGCGCGGATGCCAATATACAAAGCAGAGGTGCTGCCATTATGTTGTCTCGAGAGCAAGTTCAAGAGGTGCTACAGCCCATAGGCGAACCTGTTACCGGTCGAAGTCTCATGGAGCTGCAAATGATAAGAGATATCGTCGTGAAAGAAACCAGAGTTTCGCTTTCCGTCATTACATTGGATGACTATGGACAAGCGCTGGAAAACAAAATCCGCGAGCGTCTGCAGGCTGCCGGCGCTGAAGATGTGCACATTCGCATCCGTCCGGCCAATGAGCATGAACGCAGCAAAATTTTGGGGGACCACGAACGGAAGACGGATAAAGACAAGCTGGTGAAAGGACATGCCGCCGGTTTGGAGAGAAACGAGCTGCTGAACGATCCGGACGTGCATTTTATTGCGGTGGCGAGCGGCAAAGGGGGCGTCGGCAAATCGACGGTCACCGTCAACCTGGCCGCGGCGCTTGCCCGTCAAGGCAAACGAGTCGGACTGATCGATGCCGATATTTACGGTTTCAGCGTTCCGGACATGATGGGCATCGAAGAAGGTCCTGTCGTTGAGAACGAATTGATCGTTCCCGTCGAACGTTTTGGCGTTAAAGTCATGTCGATGGGCTTCTTCATCCGCGAAAACAGCCCGGTTGTCTGGCGTGGACCGATGCTCGGCAAAATGCTCCATCAATTTTTTGCCGACGTCAATTGGGGCGAGCTCGATTACCTGCTTCTCGATTTGCCGCCCGGAACCGGCGATATTGCGCTTGACGTTCATCAAATGCTTCCGCACAGCAAAGAAATCATCGTCACGACCCCGCATGCGACGGCCGCTTTTGTCGCAGCCCGCGCAGGGGCGATGGCGATTCAAACGAATCATGAAATTTTGGGCGTCGTGGAAAACATGGCTTATTACGAATGCTCCCATTGCGGGGAAAAGGATTTCGTGTTTGGCCGCGGCGGCGGCGGACAGCTTGCCGAAACGCTGCACACCGAACTTTTGGCCCAGCTTCCGCTTGGAGCGCCGGACAACCATATTTCCGAGCCTGATTTTTCGCCTTCGGTATACAAGTCCGAATCCGCCAGCGGACGGATTTATAACGAGCTGGCAGCCGGCATTATCGCCAAATGCGAGAAATAACCGTTTTGATCCAAGAAAAAAAGCCCCGTCATTCGGGGCTTTTGCCTTGTTATTTTCCGATTAGGAAGCATTGCCTGATCCGCCTTCGTCGGAATCGCCTGAATCCTTGTCTTTACTCCCTTTACCTCCGCCTTCTTTCCCTTTGCCGCCTTCTCCGCCTTCCTGGCCCTGGCCACCTTTTTCGACTTTCGGCTGAAGCTCCTGGGTGACGACGTTTTTCAGAAGCGACATTACTTCCATTTTGAACATCGGATTTTGCATCGCTTCCTGCATGACCGTCATCGATTGCTTCCGGTACTCGGGCGTTTTGGTCA
This sequence comes from Paenibacillus sp. USDA918EY, assembly GCF_009870825.1. GTDB lineage: Bacteria > Bacillota > Bacilli > Paenibacillales > Paenibacillaceae > Paenibacillus_AQ > Paenibacillus_AQ albilobatus. Next base: position 63,609 of record NZ_WTWY01000025.1, read on the forward strand.
GGTCGAGGAAACTTTTCATGACTTCGGGAGACTTCATGATATCGGAGATCGCTTTTTGATACGTCGGATCCTTGATCAACTGCATATGCAGCTGCTTGTTTTGCGAGCTGATCGCCTTGGCGAAATCGCCGGCAAACTGCGGATCGGTCATGATCTTCTCGAATTCCTTTTTATATTCCGGGGAGGTGATGGTATCCTTGACGGCCGTTCGGATTTGATCGGTTGCCTGCGTCGTCAACATTTGCATGCCGGGGCCACCGCCGGAGGAGCCTCCACCCCCGCCTTTTAGAGCGTCCTCGACGGCCTTTTTGCCTTCATCGCTTTTCAGGATGTCGACAACCATCGTTTTCATCTCTTTATAATCAGCCTGAGGCGGCGCGTAGCTCTGTTCGGATCCACAGCCTGAAAGTACGGTAGCAAGTCCGAATATGATTCCCCATATGCCTAAAACAGGCCATTTCATGAGCGTCACTCCTTTATTGGTAATCCTGCTTGTAGTATGCCGAGGTGAATTTCGAAATATGTCGATTGCGGGCATGGTTTTTTAATGTGAACGTTGGTAAAATAAAGTCTTGGGGGTGCAGACGATTTGAACTTGAAAAACTGGTCCAAGTTATTTTTGAAAACACTGCTTGTGGGAGCCGTAGTCTCCATCATCACCGGTTTTCTGCTGCCGTTCAGCAGGGAATCCATTTCCTTCAAGGATGTAAGCGATGTATTGTTTTACGTGCTTATCTTGTTCGGTTTTGGAGCGCTTACGAGCGTTTACTCACAGCTTGGCTTTTTTGCTTACATGATTTTGAATTATACGGCGATCGGTGTATTCCCGAAAAAAGCTTGGCAATACATACAGCTCGTTTTAGCAATATTGGCGCTGCTCGAAGTGGTGTTCTTCCGTTCCTTCGTCGGCCGGGAAAACAGCCAGATGGCGGATTTGCTGCTTGGTTTGGCGATATTGGTCGTGGCGGTTGCCGTCGCCTATTTTAAAGCCAGAGCCACCAACGCCACAGCATGGGTGCCAACCCTCTTTTTCATGATTGCGGTGACGATCGTCGAGATGGTGGGCGGCCTGAAAATCAATGAGAACAATGCCACAATCTTTATTGTGGTTCCGCTCCTCGCATGCAATGCATACCAGATTTTAATACTGCATAAAGTGCTGAAACCAAAAAAGAGCTAAGAAACTTAGCTCTTTTTTCTTTAAGCCTATAGCTCACGTTACATGCCGGCCGCATCGTCAAGGGCTTGCTGGAGCGTCGCCTGATCCTGCACTTCTTTTCCTTTGGCATCGGCCTGGGACAACAGATCGGAAACGGTGACAAATTCATAGCCTTGTTGCCGCAGCCGGTCGATAATGATCGGCAGCGCTTCGTGGGTTTGTTTGACGGAATCGCTCGCATGGAGAAGAACGATATCCCCAGGATGGGCTTTGCTGACGACGCGGTTCACGATATTGTCGACCCCGATGTTTTTCCAGTCCTGCGAGTCCGTATCCCACTGAATGACCTTGTAGTTCATGCTTTCGGCAATCTTGAGCACGCGTTTATCGAAATCGCCGTTCGGCAGGCGCAGCAGGGTGGGTTCCTTTCCCGTCAAATCGGTTAATATAGAGTTAGCCGTCATAAGCTGGGTCTTGATTTCTTCGTCGCTCAAGCTGCTGTAATTGACGTGCTTATGACCGTGGCTTCCGATTTCGAAGCCGGCCGTTTTGATTTTATTGACGATATCCGGATGGCTTTTGCTCCAAGGGGAAGAGAGGAAGAAGGTTGCCTTATTCACGCCTTTGTCTTTCAGAACGTTCAGAATGGGCTCGGCGCGCTTTTCGCCCCAGCTGATATCAAAGGTCAGGGCGATCACCTTTTTTTCCGTAGGAACGCTGTAAATGGCGGCTGGAGCCCCTTCGGAGAATACCGTTACGTTGTCTGACTCTACATAAATGATGCCGATCGCAAACAGTGCCGCGGCGAGGACGAAGAAAGTGCGTTTGATTTTGCGGCCGTTCAGCACATAAAAGAAAGAATTCATTGCGCTTGTCGCTCCTTTCCCACAATGGAAATGCTTGTTTACTTTACATAGTATGCTCGTACCAGCGAGTTATACCAGGAGGAGGTTAAGTATGCTGCGCCCTTCGGTGTTTCTGAAAGATTTGGGTTCGATCCGCAAAACTCTGCTGTTCGTCACGGCGTTGTTCGTTTTGGGCATCGTCGCGGGATGGTACAGCACGGGCGTCATGGCCGAGTTTATTGACCGGCAGATGGGAGGCATCCGCGACATCAGCGCAAACTTGAGCCAAACGTCCAATCCGAAGTGGAACTTTTTCGTGTTTATCTTTTTCAACAACAGCATCAAGGCGGTATTGATGATCTTTTTGGGCCTTTTCGCAGGCATACTGCCGATTTTGTTTTTGCTTGTCAACGGAATGGTCGTCGGATTCCTCGTTCATGCTTCGCTGGAGCAGGGGAGGAGCTTGTTCGATCTGGTCGTCAAAGGTCTGCTTCCCCACGGGATCATTGAAATACCGGCCATTATTATCGCCTGCGCTTTCGGGGTTCAGATGGGGCTGCTGTTGATTTCAAGCCTTGGCGGAAGCGGGAGGGGAGAACTTAAACGAAAATGGAGCGAAGGATTCCGACGGGCATGGACCGCATCGGTTTGGATCGTCATTTTGCTGTTTGTGGCCGCCATTATTGAAAGCACGGTTACCTATACGCTGATGAAAGGGTGAATAGGCGGAGTGCCTGTTCCCCGATTTTGGCCAAAACGCATTCATAAATTTCCCAAAATCTGTGCATAACATTAAAGCGGCAATATCGGGCAAAAGTTCAGGATGTTGCAAAATCCAAAGATATAGAAAATGCTTTAGTCGACAAGGAGGCCAAGCAACCATGCTGGGTATGCTTTTCAGCGATAAGGAATGCAAGGAACTGGATTACGTGCTTCGCAAAGAACTGGATGAAATGCTTTTTGATTTAAGCGATCAAAGATTGGATCTGGAAGTCAGAAACGCCATAGCCAGCCGATATCGAACGGTATTCCGCATGTATGCGAGATTCGCTCCCCCGAAAGAGTTGTCCAAATATGCGCGTAACAGCAAGCTGTCCCAGTTCAAACAATAAAATTGATTAAAATGCTTGACGTGAAGCGGGAACCTGTGATAAATTAATTTTCGCTTCGGTTTTAGTCAAATAAAACGGAAAGTTGCGAGACGTTGACGAAATTAAAACTTCGAAAAAAAGTTTTAAAAAAAGTCTTGCAAAACACCTAGTAAGTATGATATATTATAAAAGTCGCCGCTGAGATGCAGCGATGAACGAAACGAAAGAAT
>NZ_WTWY01000026.1 GCF_009870825.1 Paenibacillus sp. USDA918EY
GTTGCCAAGCGAAGGACCACTGTTGATGTATAATCGACGGTGGTTTTTTTATTTTATGGCGCAGGGAATTATTTGTCGTTTGATGCTTTGTTATATGCTGCGTATTTCAATCTAAAGCGGTTATCGTCGATATGATCTTTGTTCTACCGTTGTAGGGATGGTCATGCCAGGGATAATTGTGAATCGGCAGGTTCCCCCGCGAAAATGGAGTGTTTATATCGGCGAGCTTTTACTGCTCACTAAACTAAAGTAACATTTTTGTTACCGACGCGCCAAAAGTTGTCAGTATAATATGAAGTGTACATGTCAGGAGGTGTATTGGAGGTTATTAAGGGAACCGATCTTGGAAGAAGGAGGACATACATGCGCAGACGTTCTTGGCTGCATGCTCTTCTTTTGTTTAGTATCGTTATGCTGCTGCTTGCAGGATGCGGAAAGTCTCAACCATCGTGGTCGTCTTTTGAAGGGGCTGCAAATGAAAAGACCTTTCCCGTTCCGAAAGAAGCAAACCGAACCGATCGTAATGTAGGAAATACTAAAATAGATTATGTCCGTTATTCAATGAGCGGCCTCAAGGAAAAGGACAGTTTTCCCGAGGAATATTTAGAGAAAATAAAAGAGTGGGGTTGGCGCGAAAACACGGATGAATCCGAAGGGGCTTCCAAAGTATTCGAGAAGCAGAACCGGGTCGTCCATTTGACCATACACGATAATTATTTCACGGTCACCGTACTAGCGAAAGGCAAGGCGGCTGTAAAAAGCACGGACTCCACCAAACCATAAAAGACCCGCATCTTAAGATGCAGGTCTTTTTTTAATATTAGAGATTGATTCTTAATCATTATCCACATGCATTGAAATTCAGGTTTGGATCCATAGCGTTTATTGCTGGTAATAAGAAATATCCTGACGGTTGAATTTGATCATTCCGTCTTTGCGCAGCCTGGATAGACGGGCGTAGACATAGAAGCGCGGAAGCAAAAGCCACAGATGCCAGAACAGCAAGGAAACGACAAACGAAAGGGGAGAGAAAAACAGAAACGCTAGAAAGAGCACCAGCCCGATGCTTGTAATGTACGTATAAACTTTTCTGAACATGCGGAAGCTGATATGCTGATCCGTAACGTATCCGACCCAGGGAATCTGCATAGAGAACTTCCACCGCTTATGGTACGCAGAGCCGGACAGGAGCAACACCGAGCGGGAAATAACGTAATGAATCCAAAAAACGAGCGGCGCTGCGAGCACAAAATAAAATATGCTCATCCAGGATATCAACAGCGTCTCCGCAATCAGCGCGATATAAGGAAGAAGGAGATAACAGCGGACGAAAATCCGCTTTACCGGTATCCTTTTGATTAACTTATAATGATAAAAGGTAGCGTTGATATTGTTCTCCTCAGTCATAGAAAAATAGCGTTCCTCCCTTATGTCTTTATTTCATATATCGGCTCTTTCTCGGGAATTCATTAAGTTTTCGTGTACAAACACGCGTTTAGTCGCAGATGAATATGAATGGTGTAGGCCATAAGGGATATGAAACAACTATGAAAGGGTTTAAAATAATAGAAAATGAGCCATACTTCATAGTAATCAAAGAAACAAGGTGGGATGGTTGATGGAAGATAATCATACCGAACACGTCTGTATCATTTGCGGGCAAACGAAAGAAGAAGGGATCACGATCGTGTCCCAGTTTATTTGCGAGGATTGCGAAAGCGAAATGGTGCGCACCGATGCCGGGGATGCAAAATATCATTTTTATATCCATCAGATGAGACAAATCAGCATGCAGACCCATGTTTGAGGCAAATTCGGCAATATGCTTGGAAAGCAGCTAAAATACATTGGACATATCGTGGCTTCGCAATATTGCGAATGAAGGAAGGGCTGGCGGAATGCTTGCCCTTTTTTTAAGATCAGTGGTAAAGCCTGCAATTGGACTTGGCAGAGCTTTTTCTTCACAAGTTTTCGTTTTGAGCCGGCACGAGCTCTTTAATAAGAGGAGCTTGATTTCGGCTTTGTTTTGCCGTTTCGTTAGCTGGATGGTTCAATATACGGTAAAATAGGGTATAGAGTGAAACCGGAAGGAATCGAAGTCGAAATGGGCAAAAAACAGTTGGAAAAAGAAAAGGCGCCTCTATTCGAGGCACTATGTCAATACAAAAACGGCAGGCAAGCCTCCTTTCATGTACCCGGCCATAAAAAAGGACGGGCTTATGCCGCTCTGGGGGGAGCGGGTTTTCTGGATCAAGTGATGGAGGCGGATGTCACGGAAATTTCGGGGACCGACGATCTTCACCATCCCGAGGGTGTTATCCGCGATGCACAGAGGCTGGCTGCGGATTGTTTCGGGGCGGAGGAAAGCTTTTTCCTCGTTGGCGGAAGCACGTCCGGCAATTTGGCGATGATTTTGACCGTGTGTACGCGTCCCGGAGATATATTGCTGGTCCAACGGAACGTGCATAAATCGGTACTCAACGGCTTGATGCTGGCGGGGGCAAGGGCGGTGTTTCTGCAGCCGTTGGTAGACGAGCCCAGCGGGCTTGCCACGGCGCCCGCAGCCGAGACGGTCACCGCCGCACTGGCCGCATATCCGGAGGCCAAAGGCGTGCTTGTCACCATGCCGAACTATTACGGCATGGGAACCGACTTGGCGCCGCTCGCGGAGGCCTGTCATCGGCACGGCGTGCCGCTGCTTGTGGACGAGGCGCACGGCGCCCATTACGGGCAGCATCCGGAACTGCCCGTAAGCGCGTTGGCCAGCGGCGCAGACGTCGTCGTTCAATCGACGCACAAGATGCTGGCCGCGCTCACCATGGGAGCCATGCTGCACGTCCAAGGTCCGCGGGTGAACCGCGGACTTCTCCGCCAGCGGCTGGCCATGGTGCAAAGCTCGAGCCCATCGTACCCGGTGATGGGCTCTCTCGACCTGGCGCGGCGCCAGCTGCACGTGCAGGGCGCCGCAGCCTTCACGGCGGGTCTTGCCGCCGTGGAGGGACTGAAGCGCGGCCTCAGGGAGCTGCCGCGCTTCGGGCTGCTGCAGCCGCAGGCGCAGCAGCGGGGTGCCGCCGGCGATGCAGCGGCGGCCTATGCCACGCAGGACCCGTTCAAGGTGGTCATTTATGACCGCACCGGGGTCCTGAGCGGCTACGAGCTGCAGCGCCGGCTTGAAGCCTGGGGCTGCGTGCCCGAGATGAGCGATGACCGGTACGTGGTCCTGCTCTATAGTTTGGGGTCGACGGAAGAGGACACCCGTCACCTTTTGATGGCCCTATCGCATATAACTGTAGAGAAGGCGGACGCCCAGCCGATGCATTCTCCATCACGAGTTCTGCAGCCGCAGGCTTCCGCGCATGTCGACAAGGCCAAAGAGAACCTTGCTGTCGAATTTTCCACGTGGAACATTTTTGAACCAACCGCTTTTTCGGAGCCGGTCCCATTCAGCCTGACCCCGACCGATCCCGACGACGTGGAGGCCATTCCACTGGAAGATGGTTCGGGGAGGATGGCGGCAGAGATGGTTATACCGTACCCGCCGGGCATTCCCGTTTTGTACCCGGGAGAACGGGTAACCGAAGCGACGATCCGCAAGCTGCAAGCCTTGGCGCAAGCCGGTGCCAAATGCCAGGGCGCCCAGGATCCGAAGCTGAGGACGATCCTTGTTTACAAAGATGGAGACTCGTCTCCGGATCGCGGAAAACTTTTTTGAGCTCATGCGGGCGACCAGTGGCAAATTGATATACCCCAAAATTATAAGAATCGTCGATGAATCGCGCTTTAAACTTCGGGCCGCAGTCAAACGGGGGAGGATTACCAGACCGCGCTTCCGATATTGTTGCAAAATACCTAACTTAAAAATAACAAAAGAGCAGGAGAATGTTGAATGAGTCATGGCAGGGGAATATTCGTTACGCTGGAGGGAGGGGAAGGAACCGGAAAAACGACCGTTATAGGCAAACTCAAGGACTACCTGGAAAACCGCTCCGTCCCTCATATCGTGACGCGCGAGCCGGGAGGCATCGAAATCGCCGAAAAAATACGCGAGGTCATTTTAAACCCGAGCCACACGGCGATGGACCCACGTACGGAAGCTTTGCTGTATGCCGCTTCGCGCAGCCAACATCTGGCGGAGAAGGTGGAGCCCGCGCTGGCGGAAGGCAAGCTGGTGTTGTGCGACCGGTTTGTCGACAGCAGCCTCGTGTATCAGGGATATGCCCGCGGAATCGGCATGGACGAAGTGTGGAGCATCAACCAATTTGCGATTCATGACCGGATGCCGCAGCTGACGTTTTATTTGGATATCGAACCCGAGGTGGGATTGGCGCGTATTGCCGCCAACCGGAACCGGGAAGTCAATCGTTTGGATCTGGAGGACTTATCGTTTCATCATAAAGTAAGAGAAGGGTATTTGCAGCTTGTCGAACGTTTTTCCGATCGGATTGTCGTAATCGATGCATCGCAAACGTTGGAAAATGTCGAGCGGGACATCATTCGGAGCTTGGAAGAGCGGATTTTAAAGGATTTTTGAGGACCTTTGTCAAATAAGTTAAAGATGGCTTGGAAGGACAACGGGCCGCTAAATCAAGGACTTGTTTCCGTATCAAGCCAAAATTCAAAGAGGAGGGAATGCAGGATGAAACTGATCGTTGCGATTGTACAGGATAAAGACAGCAACCGTTTGTCTGCGGGGCTGGTGAAAGCGAATTTTCGGGCGACAAAACTGGCAAGTACCGGCGGGTTTCTTCGGGCGGGGAACACCACATTTATGATCGGGGTGGACGACAGTCAGGTCGAGGCCGTAATGAACGTCATCCGCAGCAGTTGTAAAGTCAGGGAGCAGCTTGTTACTCCGGTTACGCCGATGAGCGGTACGACAGATTCTTATTTGCCTCTCCCCGTTGAAGTTCAAGTGGGCGGAGCCACCGTATTCGTGCTGCCGGTAGACCGTTTTGAACATTTCTAAGTAGGATTTTGCAAAAAATTTGATTTCAGGATCAAATGTTTGCAAAAGCCTGACTAATTCAAGGGATGCTGCAACATCCCGCCACGGCTTCAGGGACCGGAAAAAAGGGCAATTACGAACCTTCGGTGCCGCAAAGCGGGCGGAATCCTTGCAGCGTTCTGACCATCCGAAAAAAACGCAGCCGGGAGGATCGCAGCATAAGGCGAATGAAGCCTTATTTCGCATTATTCTTGGCAGCTAAAGGCAGGAGATATTCTTGAAAATCAACCCGGGGTTTAGACCCATCAAAAGCGAACTCCCGGTAACCGACGGTTTGACGAAACCCGTTCAGCAAAAATCTTTCCTGGACGTCATGCAGCAGCAGAAAGAAACCGCCTCCCAGGAGGAGCTCGGGCGCCGGTTCAAGGAAATTCAGATGCAGGGGGAACGCTTGGCCCGTTCCATGACCATCCGCGAGCTGAAAGCATATCGCCTTCTGGTGAAGCGGTTTTTGGAGGATACGGTGAGACGCGGCGTTACCATGAAGGAAGCTAGAGGATGGGACCGACGCGGTCGGGGAAAACGATATAAATTAATCGATGAGATTGATGCGGCGCTGCTTGGCTTGGCTGACGAGATGCTGGAAAGCGAGCAAGGAAAAATTGAGCTGCTGCAGCGAATAGGCGAAATCCGCGGCATGCTGATCAATCTCGTTTTTTGAAGAAATAGGAATGAACAAGTTTGCCTTGTCATGATAAACTAGAGATATAAGCCGATCATCATAGGCAGATTCAAGGGAGATTTTGCAAGGCCGCAATAGGACGATTACAAGCCCGCCAAGGATGAAGAATCTTTTAATATGCGTAATAAAAGGCTGCAATCGGAACCGGTTTTTGTAAAATCTTAAAGGAAGAGAGGAACTATGTCTTTTCAGGATATTATGGGACAGGATGCGGCGAAAAAGCTGCTGCAGAATGCGCTTCGCAGCGATTCCGTGAGCCATGCCTACATTTTTAGCGGGCCGGCCGGCTGTGGGCAGATGAAGACGGCGATAGCCTTTGCTCAGGCGCTGTTTTGTACCGAACGCGTGGATGATGCATGCGGGCAATGCCTGGAATGCCGCAAAGTCCAGCACGGGAACCATCCCGATCTTCATCTTCTCGCTCCCGACGGATCGTCCATCAAAATTGACCAGATCCGCGAACTGCAGCGGGTCTTTTCCTATCGTTCGGAATCGGCGAATCCGAAGGTGTATATTATAGATCACGCTGATTCGATGACGGTGCAGGCGGCCAACAGCCTGCTTAAATTTTTGGAGGAGCCTCCGGTTCCGGCCGTGGCCGTTCTGATTACGGAAAATGGACAAGCGCTGCTGCCGACGATTCAATCGCGGGCTCAGACGATCCCCTTTTTCCCGTTAAATCCGGGACTGATGCTTCAGCAGCTGGTCGACGAAGGATACCCTTCGGCGCTTGCCCGCTGCGCGGTTCATTTATCGTCCGGACTCGACGGATGCCGCGAAATGATCGAGCAGAATTGGTTTGCAGAAATTAGAAGCGTAGTGTTACAATTAGGGAAGGAGGCTCTCGGACGAGGCAGCTCCGCTCTGGTGACCGCAGCGCAGAAGGTGTTTAAGGCCGGACTCTCCGATCATCTGGATGTACTGTTAAGTTTGTTTCATTTGTGGTTCAAAGATATGCTTCACGTCCAGTACGGAAAGCACGAAAGTATCGTTTTTATAGATCAGTTGGAGTTCTTATCCACACATGCATCATCCCGCAGCACAGCACAATGGGTCTCCTATATGGATTTGGCCGCAGAGTGCCGGAAGAAATTGCGCTACAATGTGAATGGCCAACTTTGTATCGAACAATTTTTGATCGGTTTGGAAGGGTAGCTTCATGGCCAGCCAATTTTTTCTCTGGCATACAAGGGGGTTAGTTTTTGTACAGTGTAGTGGGCGTCCGTTTTAAGAAAGCGGGCAAAATTTATTACTTCGATCCGCTTGATTTTCCGATTGAAAAGGATCACAGCGTGATCGTTGAAACGGCGCGGGGCATCGAATATGGCAAAGTGGTTGTCGGAAAAAAAGAAGTAGGGGAAGCCGACGTGGTCCTGCCCTTGAAAAAGGTGATACGCATTGCCGGCGAAGCCGACGCACGCGTTGTAGAAGAGAATAAGCAGGCTGCCAAAGAGGCTTTTACGACCTGTTTAAATAAAATCCGCGATCATGGTCTCAAAATGAAGCTGGTGGACGTGGAATTTACGTTTGACCGCAACAAAATCATTTTTTATTTTACGGCCGAGGGAAGAGTGGATTTCCGGGAGCTGGTAAAGGATTTGGCCGGGATCTTCCGGACGCGGATCGAGCTCAGACAAATCGGGGTCCGGGACGAAGCGAAGATGCTGGGCGGCATCGGCCCATGCGGTCGCATTCTTTGCTGCTCCTCCTGGCTTGGCGACTTCGAGCCGGTATCGATCAAAATGGCCAAGGATCAAAGCTTATCGCTGAATCCGACCAAAATTTCCGGTTTATGCGGAAGACTTATGTGCTGCTTGAAATATGAGCATGATAATTATGAAAGTGTGAAGGAAGAACTGCCATCGGTAGGCAAAATCGTCATCACGTCTTTGGGCGAAGGCAAAGTGGTCGGCATCAACGCCGACAGCCGTTCCGTTCATGTCCAGCTGTTTGACATCGGCAAGGTCAGGGAACTGCAAATGGATGACGTTGTCATTAAGTAAACCATAGGGTTACTTTCGGGGTGGAGACTTGGAAAAGAAAAGTATTTTTGCACACATTCAGGAAATGGAAACACAAATGGGACAGATCCATAGTGATCTAGGTGAAATGAAGCTGATTATGAAAGAGCTGCTGGAGGAGAATCACCGGCTGACGCTGGAAAACGAACACCTCCGCAAAATATTGAAGGAAGCTTTGCCCGCCGAAGAGGGAGCTCCTTTGCCGCAGCCTCATGTCCCGATCAAACCCGAACATCCCAGCGATGTCGTAGGTGAAGGGTATGACAATCTGGCACGGCTTTATCATGAAGGCTTTCACATTTGCAACGTGTATTATGGACATTTGCGCACGGAAGGCGATTGCCTTTTCTGTCTGTCTTTTTTGAATAAATGAAGCCGTAGGAGCGACTCCTACGGTTTTTTTTCAACAATCCGAAAGTGTAAACTTTTCATGAAGGAGAACAATAGATAAAGGAAAATGGAACCGATGAATATGGACAAAAGTCTGCTTTTGGAGCCCTCGGAGCGCATCGACGATCTGCTGACCCATGATCTGCACATTATTCAGAGCGACGAGGTGTTCAGCTTTTCGATGGATGCCGTACTGCTGGCCCGTTTTGCCGGCGTTCCGCCAAGAGGAAAAATATTGGACCTTTGCACGGGCAATGGCGTCATTCCGCTTCTACTGAGCACGCGCACCAAAGCGCAGATCGAAGGCATTGAAATTCAGCCCAGACTTGCGGGAATGGCCAAGCGCAGCGTAGCGATGAACGGGCTTAAGGACCGAATCGTCATTCGGGAAGGCGACTTAAAGGAGCTTTATAAGGAAACGGGCCACGGAGCGTACGACGCCATTACGGTGAATCCGCCCTACATGCCGCTGAACGGGAGCGATATTAAATTGAACCCGCATCAGGCGATTGCCCGGCATGAAATCGGCTGTACGTTGGAGGATGTTATTCAAGCCTGCTTCCGGCTCGTAAAACCGGGAGGAAAAGTAAGCATGGTGCATAAACCGCAGCGACTTGGCGAAATCGTAACATTGATGCGGCAGTACCGGCTGGAACCGAAACGGATGCGTTTTGTTCACCCCCGCGCCCATTTGGAAGCGAACATGGTGCTGATTGAATGTATTCGGGAGGGAAAACCGGATGTAAGGCTACTTCCGCCGCTGATTGTATATGACGAACATAATCAGTATTGTCCGGAAATCATGGAAATTTATTACGGTTCCAAAGAGGGAGAAGCATGAGTCTGACACGTCAAAGCAGTTTTCAAGACCATTCCGGCGGCAAGGGATCGCTGTATCTTGTCGCTACGCCTATCGGAAATTTGGAGGATATGACTTTCCGGGCGGTTCGGACGTTAAAGGAATGCGATATCATTGCAGCAGAGGACACGCGCCAAACGCGAAAGCTGCTGACGCATTTCGAGATCAGCCCGCAAATGCTGTTCAGCTACCATGAGCATAACAAAGCGGCGAGCGGGCCGGAATTGATACGCTATATAATAGAAGGAAAAAATTTGGCGCTTGTGAGCGACGCCGGTTTGCCGGCCATTTCCGACCCTGGGGCCGATCTCGTCAAACTGGCGGTGGAGGAAGGGATCAACGTCATTCCGATTCCGGGGGCGAATGCCGCTTTGTCGTCCTTGATCGCGTCCGGCCTACCGACGGACAGGTTTACCTTTATCGGCTTTCTTCCGCGCGAGCGAAAGGACATCGAGGAGACGCTTCATTCTTTCAACTCAGCGCAAGGAACGCTGCTGTTATACGAATCTCCGCACCGGGTGGTCAAAACGTTGACCGCGATCCAAAACGTCCTCGGGAACCGCAAGGTGGCATTGGCCCGCGAACTGACGAAACGCTACGAAGAATTTGTTCGCGGAGACGTGCAGGAATGTCTGGACTATTTGCAGGAGCATCCGCCCCAAGGCGAATATTGCTTGGTTGTGGAAGGGACGAGTTTAACAGAGGAGCGGGAGCGGCTGTCCGCTTGGTGGCAGGATCTGACGATCGAGGAGCATGTCGCGCATTATGAGGCGGAAGGAATGCCGCGTAAGGAGGCGATGAAAAAAACCGCCGGTGACCGCGGAGTTTCGAAGCGCGATATTTATAACGCTTTGATATAACGATGGATGCACAAACTATGCCAGGCAGGCTGCAGCGATAAGCCCGGCGGAGGGGAGCCTTAGGGCCCAAATTCCGGCGCGGGCACGCAGCCTGCAGGACAAAAAAATGTCTCCAAAGGCCGGGTTCTAAGCCTAGGAGACACCAAGGAGATATGAAAAAGGTTAGAATTAACAAATAGAATAATACTATTATATACTAAAAAACTTAATTTGTCACAGGTGTTGGGATTTCCGAGATGCAATCGTGGCAAACAATTTTTCCTTTGAAATACGTCACGTTCTCGGCATTGCCGCAAAAGATGCAGGCAGGCTCGTATTTCTTGAGCATGATGCGCTCTCCGTCCACGTAAATTTCCAAAGCGTCTTTTTCCCCGATGCCTAGTGTGCGGCGCAATTCAATCGGAATAACGACCCGGCCCAGTTCATCTACTTTTCTTACAATACCAGTTGATTTCATCATAACTGATCATTGCTCCTCTCGCCATAGTTTTATAGTGCCATAATTCGACAACGTTCTCTCTTTTATGATATCAATAATACCAACGATTCCCAAAACAGTCAACCTATCAAATTCGTCCCCAAAACGAGCACAGATTGCTTGGTAGTAGGGAAATCACTAATATCAGGATTCTTTTCCCATTATATATCCTTGGTAGGATAATGTCGATTTGGAAATCGCTTTTTCTACCTTAAACGACATCATTCGACATGTATTGTCGAAAAAAATTCAAAAATAGTTTGATTTTTAAATTTTTCAGAAGGAGATGAATCGCATGCATACCTTAAATGAAGAAAAAGTGTTCAAGGATCCCGTACATAATTATATCCATGTTCAGCATTCCACCATCTGGCGGCTGATTAACACGGCGGAATTTCAAAGGCTGCGGCGAATCCGCCAGCTCGGCACCTCTTATTTGACGTTCCACGGGGCGGAGCACAGCCGGTTTTCCCACTCCCTCGGCGTTTACGAAATTACGCGCCGTATCATCTCGCAATTTGAGCGAAACGGGTATGCCGACTGGCCGCACAGCGAGAAGCTGCTCACCCTTTGCGCCGCTCTGCTGCATGATTTGGGACACGGTCCATTTTCCCATTCGATCGAAGAGGCTTTCGAAATGGACCATGAGGATTGGACCCGACGGATCATCCTCGGGGACACCGAAGTAAACGCGATTTTAGCGGAGGTGGCCGATGATTTCCCTGTCAAAGTCGCCTCGGTAATCGCCAAGGATTACGTTCATCCGATCGTGGTTAATCTGGTATCCAGCCCGCTCGATGCCGACCGGATGGACTATTTGCTCCGGGATGCCTATTACACGGGCGTCAATTACGGAACGATCGATATCGACCGGATTCTCCGGATGCTACGTCCCTATCAGGGAAGAATCGTCGTTAAGGAATCGGGAATGCATGCGGTGGAAGACTACCTGATGTCCCGGTATCAAATGTACTGGCAGGTTTATTTTCATCCGGTGACGCGCAGCTCTGAAATTATTTTGCGGCAAATCTTCCGCCGCGCCAAGGAGTTGTACCGAGATCACTATGCCTTTGGATTCCTGATTGATCCGCTTCCGGGGCTTTTCGAAGACAAGCTTTCCGTTCAGGATTATCTGAAACTTGACGAAGCGTTGATCCAAACCGTGTTTTCGCAGTGGACGAACGAAAAGGATGCCGTGCTGAGCGAGCTTTGCAGCCGTTTTATGCATCGCAGATTGTATAAATATGTGGAAGTGGAATCAGTGGACCTTGAGATGATCGATCAGATCCGCCGTGATTTTAAGCGGGTAGGACTCAACCCTGAATATGATCTCGAGGTTGATTTTCCGACCGATCTTCCGTACGATGTATTTCGGCCCGGCGACGAATCCAGCCAGAAGCAGATTCTGCTGCTTGATAGAGAGGAACGCCTGCGGGAAATATCGGAGGTGTCGGATATTGTCCGCTCCATCAGCGGGATTCACCGCGGGAAATACCATCTGTATTATCCCGGGTCGAAAATGAAAGACGTCATTTCTTCCCTTTCCGACCCGGTTTCCCAAATTTTCAAGCGATAACGACAGCGATTGCTTTGAAGGATGACCCATATTAATCTATGCTTTCTGACACGAAGGGAGTTCCAAGCATGAATTTATTCGACACGCATACGCATTTGGATGCGCCGCAGTTCGACGAAGACCGGGAGGAAACTATAGTTCGCGCTTATGAGGCGGGCGTTACCCGGATGATTAACGTCGGGTTTAACCGTGAAACGATCCCCTCCACGATGAAGCTTGCGGAAACGTATGATTTTATATATGCCGCCGTCGGTTGGCATCCCCAGGATGCCGTCACGATGAAAGAAGGCGACCTCGAGTGGATTGCATCTTTATGCAGTCACGAGAAAGTGGTGGCCATCGGCGAAATCGGGCTTGATTATTACTGGGACACTTCGCCGAAGGACGTTCAGCATCGCGTGCTGCGCCAGCAAATCGGTTTGGCCCGGGAATTGAACATGCCGATCGTGATTCATAACCGGGACGCGCACGAGGATATCGTAAAAATTTTGCGCGAAGAGAAGGCAAGCGAAGTCGGGGGCGTTATGCATTCCTATTCCGGCAGCTGGGAAACGGCCAAATTATGCTTGAACATGGGATTCCATCTGTCCTTCGGGGGACCCATCACGTTCAAAAATGCCAGACAGCCCAAGGAAGTGCTTGCGCAGGTTCCGATGGACCGGCTGCTGATCGAAACCGACTCTCCTTACCTGACGCCGCATCCTTACCGAGGAAAACGAAACGAATCTGCCCACGTTCGTCTGGTGGCCGAGGCCGCCGCCCAAATTAAAGGTGTCGAAGTGGAGGAAATTGCCCGAATTACGACCAAAAATGGGCTGGAACGATTTGGTATTAAATGAAAACGGGAGAAAAACAGCTGAAAAAACGAGCATAAGCGAAGCATTAAAGTTTTTTAACCAAAAAAACGAAGAATATTACAATTTTTTAACCATATATTCAAATAAACGTTGTTGATTCCCGCTTTACAACATGCATCAAAACAGGATATCATCTTGTCAGTGAACTTGAGCTGCTGTAAGCCGTTTCCTTTTTCGGTTATGCGGCGGCTTCCGTGAACCAATCACGCTGAATCTTTCGTTTTGCGAAAGAGCGGGGGAACCGATACATAGAGAGCGTTGCGGTCGCAGCCGCATCGATGCTCAGGATGTATTTGATTTCTTTACAGGGTCTCAGGGGTGAATTCGGCGCAGTCCGCCATGAGCGGGCAGGCGTTGATCGGGCGGCTCTCTTTCGCCCAAACCCGACAGCTAACTCCGTAAGCGGCATAAAGAGAGGGTTTCGTGCATTTACTTTTCCGTCATTCAGACATCCAGGGAAGCCACGAAAGAGTCCTCGCAAGCTCTTAGCAGGCTTCTTTTGTTTTTGAATAATGGAGAAGGCGTCGTCATACTGTTGTATAACAGGAGGCGACAAATCATGAAAAATCGATCGGTTCGTGGTGCAAGAGCGCATGCTCCTTGTGCGGTCTTGTAAAAAATCAAGTATAGCCCGCGTCAAATCATTCATGCGTAACTCTAATGGCGAGGCTATGAAGGAGGATCGAGAAAATGGGCATTTTCGGTCAAGAAGAGACCCATGATTCAAAAATCTCCAGCATGTCTTACGCATTGCGATGGAAGCATGAGAATTTGCGCCAAATCTCTACTGCAGCTATCGTTACAATCGCACTTACCATCATGATTTTGCTGCTGGTCAACTCATCCACGCGCAAACAGGTATACCTGGTGGTAGACGGTCAAGTCAAGAAGATTGAGACTAACAAGTCTGTTTTACAAGAAATGCTGGATGAGCAGGCAATCAGCCTTAAACCGGAGGATCAGGTTTCCATGCCGCTGAGCGGTTCGCTTCAGGATGGAGACAAAGTGGTGATCGACCGCGCCGCTCCCGTGCAGGTGACGGTGGATGGGGCGACGAAAAAGTTGTACACCACAAAAGACACGGTTGGCGACGTGCTGAAGGAGTTCGGCGTATCGCTCAAAGAGAACGATAAAGTCACTCCGGCTCTGACCGAGCGGGTGACGGAACAGACCGATATTCGTATCGTGCGCGTCAACAAGCAAGTCGTGGATCGCCACGAAAGCTTGCCTTTCCGCGTCATCAAGACGGCCGATCCCAGCCTGACCGTAGGCGATAACCGCGTCATTCAGCAGGGAAAGCCGGGCGTGATGGTGCAGCATATCGAAAAGGTATACCATGACGGCCAAATGGTGTCGATGCGCATGATCGGCAAAGAAGTGCAGACGAAAACGCTGGATAAAGTCATCGCCGTAGGAACGAAGAAAAAACCGGCTCCGCCAGTCGTACAGACAGCAGCCGTCAAATCTTCATCCACCGTCAAAGCTTCATCCACCGTCAAAGCTTCATCCACCGTCAAAGCTTCATCAGCCGCCAAAACGAAAAAAACAGTCAGCAGCAATAGCCGTATAAGCAAAGCCGGTGTTGATTTCTCATATAAAAAATTGATTCATGTTTCCATGACGGCATATTCCGCCGGCGAGCCGGGAATCGGGACGCGTACCGCGACGGGAACGCGCGTGACGGAAGGGCGCACCATTGCCGTTGATCCTAGCGTGATTCCGCTCGGATGGTGGGTGTACATCGAGGGGATCGGCTTCCGCCGTGCCGAAGACACGGGCGGGGCCATCAAAGGCAACAAGATCGACATTTATTACGACTCCGTGAAACGGGCCAACAATTTCGGCCGGAAATCCGGGCTCAAAGTGTACGTGATCGGTCCGGTGAAGCCGCAAGTGAATTAATTTCGTTTTACAATGTCATTCTAATGTTATAGTATTATGATCATGAAAATGTCATGCTAAAGAAGAGGAGCATTCCTCTTCTTTTTGTTGTTTGGATGTCCGAAAAACGCCTGACGCATGAACGGACGAGCTTTTGGGAAAGGAAGAAGCAGGCCATGATCAAAGAAGTCATAGTCGTGGAAGGCCGGGACGATACCGTAGCCGTAAAACGGGCGGTGGAAGCTGACACCATCGAGACCGGAGGGTCGGCGATCAACAGCCGCATACTGAAGCAGATCGCTTTGGCTCAAGAACGCAGGGGAGTCATCGTCTTGACCGACCCGGACCACGCCGGGGAACGGATTCGGAAAATTATCGCCAATAAGGTGCCCGGCTGCAAGCATGCCTTCATTCCGGAGGAGGACGCCACGCGGAAAGGGGACATCGGCGTGGAGAACGCTTCGCCCGAAGCGATCCGCAAGGCGCTCTCGCGCGTGCATACGTCTTACGAAGGGGCCGAAAGCCTGATCGACATGGAGGACCTGATGGAGGCAGGCTTGTTGGTGCACCCGGATGCGGCCCATAGACGCATGGTGATGGGGAACCTGCTTGGCATCGGATATTGCAACGGCAAACAGTTCCATAAGCGGCTGGCCGTATTTCAAATCACGCGCGAGGAATTTGCCAATGCTTTAGCCCAATTGGAACAGGAAAGGGAAGGTTGACATGCATCGAATGGACGACATTGCTTCGCCAAGGCGAACGAAAGAAATTATTCAGCGTCACGGGTTCTCGTTCAAAAAAAGCCTGGGGCAAAATTTTCTGATTGATCAAAACATTTTGGGCAAAATCGTGGAGGCGGCGGGGCTTGATTCCACGAAAGGGGCTTTGGAAATCGGCCCGGGCATCGGAGCCCTGACCGAAAAGCTGGCCCAAGAGGCCGGGGCGGTTACCGCCGTCGAAATCGACCAAAGGCTCATTCCGATTCTTCAGGAGGTATTGGAGCCGTATCCGCATGTGCGCATTCATCATGGCGACGTCCTGAAGACGGATCTTGATGCGCTTTTTGCGGAGGATTTTGCGAATGTGTCCAAGGTGAGCGTCGTTGCAAACCTGCCCTATTACGTCACGACGCCGATTTTAATGAAGCTGCTGGAAGAGAAGCTGCCGCTGGAGAATATCGTGGTCATGATCCAGAAGGAGGTCGCCGAGCGGATGGCGGCTTCACCGGGCACGAAGGACTACGGAAGCCTCAGCATCGCCGTCCAGTATTACAGCGAGCCGGAATTGGTATGCATCGTGCCGAAGACGGTGTTTATCCCGCAGCCGAACGTGGAGTCTGCCGTCATCCGTCTCAAAGTGCGTGAGCAGCCCCCGGTTGAGGTGGACGACGAGAAGTTCTTTTTCCAGGTCGTGCATGCTTCGTTTGCCCAACGCCGGAAAACGATCGCCAACAATCTCAAAACGCGATTTTTCCCCAAAGAGGGCCGTGAGCAGCTGGAGAGTTTGCTTCATGCTGCCGGCATTGAGCCGTCGCGACGCGGTGAAACCCTCAGCCTGCAGGAATTTGCCACGCTCAGCAATGTGCTGTTGAAAGGCGGCGTAACAAGCTAAAAGCCTCATTCGCAACCATTGTCATGCCGGCGGGAAGGATGGGTTCCAAGCTTATTTTGGCAAAAGGGAAGAACCAATAAGGGGATTCGCCCATACCATGGGGTAGGGGTGATGTTGTGATGAATATAGGAGACCTGGTCGTCCGCAAATCTTATGGCGGTGATATCGCTTTTCGTGTGGAAGATCTGCGGAGCAATTTGGCTGTGATCAAGGGGACCGAGTTTCGGCTGTTGGCTGATTCGCCCCTGGATGACCTTGTGAGGGTACCATATGCGCCGGTTACTGAGAAAACCCAAAAGGCCCATATTCGGGCAAACGAGTCGCTAAGCAGGCTGAAACGCCATCGGGAGGAGCTTACCGAACGAACGCAGGCCAACCTCGGCGGAGAGTGGCCGATGATGGAGCAGCCTTCGTATTTTGAAGTTCCGGGTAAAGTTCTCCATCTGGATGGGGATTTAAATTATTTGAAAAAGAGCCTTAGCCTTTATCAGCAGCTGCGCGTGCCCGTCGAAGGGCATTACGTCAACGAAGCGGGCATGGCGGATGCGCTGTACCGCCTGCTGCCGCGGGTGCGTCCGGACATCGTCGTCATTACCGGTCATGACGGCGTGCTCAAGCACCGGCCGAATAAGGACCTCTACAACCTGAACAGCTATAAAAATTCCCAAAACTTCGTTTCGGCCATTCAGGTCGCCCGTCAATACGAACGGCATTACGATACGCTGACAGTCATTGCGGGTGCCTGCCAGTCGCATTTTGAGGCGCTGCTGCAAGCGGGAGCGAATTTCGCCAGCTCGCCGGGGCGCATACTCATCCATGCGCTGGATCCCGTGTACGTGGCCGCCAAGGCCTCCTTCACGTCGGTAAGAGAAACGATCAACATGATGGATGTGCTGCACAACACGATCAGCGGAGCGCAGGGCGTCGGCGGCATCGAAACGCGCGGAAGCTACCGGATCGGCTTGCCACGCCTGAACGACCTGTCGCAGCTGAAAGTAACGCCTTCGGTAATGTAAAACCAGCCAGTCCCGACGTCCCGCAAAAATTTAAACAACGGCTGATTAAACCTTAATCATGGTTCATTGATTAAGGTTTTTTGTCGTTTACGGCGTGTATTCGGAAATCTTACAAAATGCCGCAAAAAAATCAATTGACAAAATAATTTTGATGCTGCTATAATTTAAATTTTATTTGACAAAAATCTCTTCCTGGGTTATAATGGACAAGGAAAGAGGTGGTCGTCGACAATGGCTAAAAATGCGCTGTTGGAAATCAAACGAAATCTCGAAGCTCACGTAGGTCAGAAAATATCGCTGCGTGCAAACGGCGGTCGACGCAAGACGATCGAACGCACGGGCGTGCTCGAGGGAACGTACCCTTCTGTTTTTATCGTCAAGCTGGACCAAGAACAGCAAACCTTTAAACGCGTTTCATACAGCTATGCAGATATTCTTACTGAATCCGTTGAAGTCACCATCTGCGAGGATCAGGCGAACGACGCGGAATAAGTTCGATCAAGCGTAACTTTTTTATTTGGGAACAGCTTTCCTTCTGGGAGGGCTGTTTTTTGTTGTCAGCGAAGTTCCCGAATGAGGGCGCATCCCGTGAGCAATAATACATAAGGGAATTCCTTATATCTCTTGAGTGAACGGTCATGCCGCAGGGATTCATGGCGGGATGCAACCGAAGATGGACAAGGAGGACTGCCCATGAGCCGCAGACGGCGCAGCGTGATGTCGGAAGAGCTGAAGACGGAGCTTGCCAAGGATTTGGGTTTTTATGAGACGGTCCAGCAGGAGGGTTGGGGCGGCATCAAAGCCAAGGATGCAGGAAACATGGTGAAACGGGCCATCCAACTCGCCGAACAGGCCGCAGCCCGCAAATCGTAGCTTCACACATGCCGGACGGAGATCTCCATCGCTTACATGGAATCTCCGTTTTTCTATATCCGCAGAAAGGTTCGAAATGACTTGTATGGTACAGTTTGATATAATGATTTGAAGCTGATACGAGGGAAACTTAAGGGTGGGTGAACGCCTTGAAAATTTACGAAAAAGCACCGGCCAAAATCAATTTGATGCTGGATGTATTACATAAACGGCCTGACGGCTTCCATGAAGTCGAAATGGTCATGACGATGGTCGATTTGGCGGACAGGCTGGAAATGTCGGCGCTGCCCCGGAACACGATAATCATCACAAGCCAAGCGGGCTACATACCGCTCGATGAGAAAAACCTGGCTTTTCAGGCCGCGCGGCTGATCAAGGACCGATATGATGTTCAAAGCGGCGTTCATATCCACTTGGACAAAAAAATTCCGGTGGCCGCGGGTCTCGCGGGAGGCAGCAGCGATGCGGCCGCGACCTTAAGAGGTTTAAACCGGCTGTGGAACTTGAATATCCCCGTACATGAGCTGCAGGAGCTTGGAGCCGAACTGGGATCGGACGTTCCTTTTTGCGTGACGGGAGGCACCGCGCTGGCGACGGGTCGGGGCGAAAAGCTCACCAAGGTGGATAATCCGTTAAGCTGCTGGGTCATTTTGGCCAAACCTCCGATCAACGTTTCAACGGCGGAAGTGTACGGCAAATTCAGGGTGGCTGACGTGAAGGAACATCCATCCGCGGGAAAAATGGTTGAGGCGCTTCAGGCCGGCGATTTCGGCGCCGTATGCGGCCGTCTCGGCAACGTGCTTGAGGAAGTGACGTTGAAGCTTCATCCGCAGGTCAGTCAGCTGAAAGAAGCGATGCTGAAGCTTGGAGCCGACGGAGCGCTCATGTCGGGAAGCGGCCCGACCGTGTTTGGACTCGTCTATAAGGAATCCAAGGTTGCGCGCATTTACAACGGGCTTCGCGGGTTTTGCCGGGAGGTCTATGCGGTGCGGCTCTTGACCTGATAGGTCTTGCCGAAACAAACCGTCCATAAGGGTTCGGGCCATGATTTCGGGCCAGGATATCCTTGTACAAACACGTACAAAAATGCTATATTTATACTGTTTATTCGGATTTTGCACATGGAGAAACGAAAAAAGGATGGCTTGACCAAACAATGGCGTTTTGGCCCGGCCATCGTTCATGAATAAAGTGATAGCGAGGAATTTTCGTGAAAAAATTAAAACGAAGCGCGCGTCTGGTCGAGATGACCCAATATCTGCTGTCCAGACCTCATACTTTAATCCCGCTCACCACGTTTGCCGACCGGTACGGGGCTGCCAAATCCTCGATCAGTGAAGATCTGGTGATCATCAAGGAGGTATTCGAGGACGAAGGCATGGGAGAACTGATGACCCTGGCCGGAGCCGCAGGAGGCGTGAAGTTTATTCCGAAGATTCCGAAGGACCAGGCGCTGGTATTTGCGGAGGAGCTGTGCAGCCAGCTGCAGCAAAAAGACCGGATCCTTCCCGGAGGTTACCTGTACATGTCGGATCTGCTCGGAGAACCGTCTTTAATGAACGAGGCGGGCAAAATATTCGCCACCGCCTTTGCCGATCAGGAGATCGACGTCGTGATGACGGTAGAGACCAAAGGGATTCCGCTCGCATATGCGACCGGGGCCCAGTTGAATTTGCCGGTCGTCCTGGTTCGCAGGGACCATCAGGTTACGGAAGGCTCGGCTGTGAGCATCAATTACGTGTCAGGCTCGCATAAGAGCATCCATACCATGTCGCTTTCGCGGCGTGCCCTGAAGGAAAAGTCCAAAGTTCTGATCGTGGACGATTTCATGAAAGCGGGCGGAACCATCCAAGGCATGGTGGATCTGCTGGCCGAATTTGATGCCGAAGTCGCAGGCGTGGGCGTATTGGTGGAATCCGGCGAGGTGAACACCGAGGAACGGCTTCTGCATGACTACGTCTCGTTGGCCACCTTGACCAACGTCGATGCCAAAACGAAAGAAATCGACGTAAAACCGGGCAACTATTTTACCAAAAAATGATCGGACGAGGACCTGACGAAAATTGTCGATTCGAACATTTTGGGAACGAATAGTTCCGAAGTCTGTCGACAATCTCATTTCTATAAAAAAATTCCTGAAATTAGGACATTTTGTTGCTCCAAAAAAGAGGATTTTGAACTGCTGTGTGGAATTATACACCAAGTCTCTGATGGAAAAAGGTGGTGAACACACATGCAAATTACGGATGTCAGACTCCGCCGAGTCAACTCTGAGGGGAGAATGAAGGCAATCGCGTCCATTACCATTGATAACGAATTTGTGGTTCATGATATTCGGGTCATCGATGGCAACAATGGAATGTTCGTTGCTATGCCGAGCAAGCGCACTCCTGACGGGGAATTCCGCGACATCGCCCATCCGATCTCTTCCGGTACACGGGAGAAGATCCAAACGGCCGTGCTGGCGGAATATGAACGCGCTGCCAATGAAGAAGAAGTGATTGAGGAAGGCGCTTAAGGTTCACAATTGGGGTTCAAGGAAAAGAGAGCCAGACTTATGGCTCTCTTTTCTTTTTGCGGAGAATACGATATATTCTTAAATGAGTTTAAGAGTGGGAGGTCAAGATCCTTGAAAAGAATGGCGATTGTTCTTGCCGCAGGGCAGGGTAAACGAATGAAATCAAAACTGTACAAAGTGCTGCACCCCGTCTGTGGAAAACCTATGGTAGGGCATGTGCTTGATACTGTAAAAGAAGTCGACTGCGAGCGCAGCGTCGTTATCGTAGGCCATGGTGCGGAAGCCGTCCAATCTTATCTGGGTGAGGCCGCTGAATACGTGCTGCAGGAGCAGCAGCTCGGAACGGGCCATGCCGTAAAAATGGCAAAGGATCTCCTAGGATCGGAACAAGGCTCAACGATCGTCATTTGCGGAGATACGCCGCTTGTTACTCCGGAAACGCTGAAGGCTCTGACCGAGCTTCACGAAAGCAACAAGGCGGCTGCAACCGTGTTAACGGCATATACGGAAAATCCTAAAGGGTACGGACGCGTCATCCGCAGCGAGAACGGAAGCGTTCTGCGCATCGTGGAACAGAAGGATTGCTCGCCGGAGGAAGATGCTGTACGAGAGTTTAATACAGGCACGTATTGTTTCGATAATGCCAAGCTTTTTGCGGCACTTGATAAAGTAACGAACAATAACGCGCAGCAGGAATACTACTTGACCGACGTGATCGGAATTTTGGTCGGCGCAGGCGAAACGGTTCTTGGATACATGACCGACGATTACGCCGAATCGATCGGCGTGAACGACCGTCTGGCTCTTTCCGAAGCCGAACGTTTGATGCGCGAACGCATCAACAAGCGCCATATGCTGAACGGAGTAACGATTATCGATCCGACGTCGACCTATATTGGCGCAGATGTCAAGATCGGCTCCGATACCGTGGTTCATCCAGGTACGGTACTCAAAGGACATACCGTTATCGGCGAAGACTGCGAAATCGGTCCGCAAAGCGACATCAATGATTCGGCCATCGGCGACGGCGCCGTTATTAAGCATTCCGTGCTCGATCAGGCCGAAGTCGGCAGCCGTACGACCGTCGGTCCTTTTGCATATCTGCGTCCGAAGGCTCAGTTGGGCGAAGACGTCAAGATCGGCGATTTCGTGGAGATTAAAAATGCGAAAATCGCCGACGGTTCGAAAGTTTCGCATCTTAGCTACATCGGCGACGCGGTCGTAGGGAAAAACGTCAATGTCGGCTGCGGTGCGATAACGGTCAACTACGATGGGTATAATAAATCCATAACGGAAATCGAAGACGATGCTTTTATCGGCAGCAACGTGAATTTAATCGCCCCTGTGAAGGTTGGAAAAGGTGCTTACGTGGTTGCGGGATCAACCATTACGCATTCGGTCCCTGAAAACGATCTGGCCATCGCCAGAACGCGCCAGGAGAACAAACCTGGATACGCTGAAAAAATCCGTGCCCGCGCAAAGGCAAAAAAAGACAAGCAGTAGCATTCGCGCCAAAAGGATGATTAAATAGTAATAGAGGATTAATTCTATTTTCCCAAACCAGCATCATTGTTCAAACGGCAATGGAGACAGGCATGAATTCAATGAACCAGCACGGAGGGTTTTTATTTTATGACTTATTGCGATTCGAAACTCAAAATTTTTACTTGTAACTCCAATCCGAAGCTCGCGCAGCAAATAGCCGATTATATCGGGATTCCGATGGGCGACTCCCACACGACAAGCTTCAGCGACGGCGAAATCCAGGTGAAGCTGAACGAGAGCGTCCGCGGTTGCCACGTGTACGTGGTGCAATCGACCTGCGGCCCGGTCAACGACAATTTGATGGAGCTGCTGATCATGGTCGATGCGCTGAAACGCGCCTCCGCCAAAAGCATCAACGTCGTGATTCCTTACTACGGTTATGCGCGTCAGGACCGGAAAGCGCGTTCCCGCGATCCGATTACGGCGAAGCTGGTCGCTAACCTCATTGAAAAAGCGGGAGCGCACCGCGTCATCACGATGGATTTGCACGCGATGCAGATTCAGGGATTTTTCGATATCCCGGTGGATCACCTGCTCGGCGTGCCGATTTTGGCCCAATATTTCCGGTCGAAGCAGATCGAGAATCCCGTTGTCGTATCTCCGGACCACGGCGGCGTCGTGCGTGCGAGAAAGCTGGCGGATTTCCTGAACGCGCCGCTGGCGATTATCGATAAACGCCGTCCGGAACCGAACGTCAGCGAAGTCATGAACATCATCGGTAACATCGAGGGCAAGACTGCGATCCTTATCGACGACATCATCGATACTGCCGGCACCATTGTCCTCGGCGCCAACGCGCTGATGGAAGGCGGGGTCAAGGAAGTATACGCATGCTGTACGCACCCGGTATTCTCCGGCCCTGCGATGGAACGCCTTGAAAACTCTCCGCTGAGTGAAGTGATCGTGACGGATACCATTCCGATCACGCACCCTGACCCAAGCCAAAAAATCAAAGTGCTTTCGGTAGCTCCGCTTATGGGCGAAGCGATTATCCGGGTTCATGAAGAACTGTCGATCAGCAAGCTGTTTGAAATCGAATAAATGGATGGCGACGAAAGAGGGTTATGTTTTCCGCGAGAGAAGGAAAATATAACCCTTCTCGCCATATACCCCCGCATGGAGGAATGGAAACGAAATGAAATGGATTGTCGGACTGGGGAATCCCGGTTCAAATTATGAAAAAACGCGTCATAACGTCGGTTTCATGATGCTTGACGCTTTGGCGAAGCGCCATGGAATCAAATTCGGACCAAGCAAGTGCAAGGCTTTGATCGGCGAAGGGTTTATCGGCACCGAAAAAGTCGTGCTGATCAAGCCGATGACGTATATGAATTTATCGGGCGAAGCCGTTCGGGCTTATATGGACTATTACAAAGCCAAAGTCGAGGACATGATCGTCGTGTATGACGATTTGGATACGGAGATCGGCAAAATCAGGCTGCGGTACCAGGGCAGCGCCGGCGGCCACAACGGCATCAAGTCGATTATCCAGCATACCGGAACGCAAACGTTTAACCGTATTCGCATGGGCATATCGCGTCCGGAGCCCGGTTTTGCCGTCGTGGATTACGTGCTTTCCGCTTTTCCGAAAAAAGAAAAGGATCTGCTCGAAAGCATGATAGAACGCGCCTGCGATGCGGCGGAATTCAGCCTCGACCATACCTATGAGCAAACAATGGCGAAGTTTAACGGCTAAAGCCCGGGGCATGCTTTCCTAAAACAGGGCTAAACCGAGCGCAGGGCGGGCATAATGAGGGTATAAATCACCTTCAGGAGGCATATAGATGGCTATAAATTATATCTGCCGGCACTGCCGAACCCAGCTCGGGAGTCTTGATTCGTCTTTGGTGACCGACGCGCAGCTCGGTTTTCATTCCTTGACCCCTGCGGAACGGAGAGATATAATAGCGTATGATTTAAGCGGAGACGTTACCGTCAAGGTCATCTGCGATTATTGCAGGGAAGCGCTGGAGAACAATCCGGAGCTGAGCCTAATCACAAATCCGCTCCAATAAATATACTAAAGGGGATACCCGATGTATCGGGGCCTCGGCAGTTTTGCTGAGGCTTCTTTTCGGTATTCCCTGAGCGTGCCTATTGGCAAATTTTTCAGTAAATCGGATTTTAAATATCGATAGGATTTTTGCGAAATCCGTAAAATGTTAGCATGAGAGAGGTGCCCCTTTTGTTACAAGCACTAATAGAAGCGTTTTCCAAAGATCCGGATTTACAATCCGTTATCGCCGGCGTGAAGTCCGGCATGAAGGAACAGCTGGTGTCAGGGCTGTCCGGCTCCGCACGGCAGATGATGCTGGCGGCATTGGTCGAGGAAGTCAAGCGGCCGATGCTGATCGTCACCCACAATATGTTTTCTGCGCAAAAAATCGCGGAGGATTTACAGGAAGCGCTTTCTTCGGATCGCGTGCTGCTTTATCCGGCCAACGAGCTGGTAGCCGCCGAATCCGCGGTATCCAGCCCCGAAACGCTGGCCCAGCGGATCGACGTGCTGATGAAATGCGCCCAAGGTTTTACCGGAATTGTCGTGGCGCCGTTTTCCGGCGTCCGGAGATTTTTGCCTGCTCCCGAAGTGATGGGCGGCTCGCAAATCCGGATCGAGGACGGCGGGACGCTGAACGTCGAGGACTTCATGCTGCGCATGATCGAAATGGGATACGAACGCGTGGAACGCGTCGAAAGCAAAGGCGAAATGAGCCTGCGCGGCGGCATCGTCGATTTCTACCCCATGACATCGGAGCTGGCCTACCGGGTGGAGCTGTTCGATGAAGACGTCGATTCGATCCGGACCTTTGATCCGGCGGACCAGCGTTCCATCGACAAAGTGAAGGAAGTAACGATTACGCCTTGCAAAGAGATTATTGCGGACCGGCAGCGTTTGGTCCAAGCCGCGGAAGCCGCCGGACATTTGCTCGAGGAGCAGCTCGGAAAAATGACGGACCGTCAGGCCAAGCTTCGACTGACCGAGGAGATGAACCGGGAGATGGAGCTTTTGCGCGAGCATGTCTATTTTCCGGAAATCTATAAATATATTTCGCTTCTTTATCCCGAGCGCAAGACATTGTACGATTACATGCCGAAAGACACCTTACTGATTCTGGATGAGCCCGCCCGCCTGTTGGAAACGGCAAGACAACTCGAGCGCGATGAGGCCGAATGGAATCTGCATTTGCTTCAGAACGGTAAAACGTTGCCGCAGCTGCATCTATCGGTGGAAAACGAAGCGGTGCTCTATCATCGTCCTTTCCAGACGATTTTTATGTCCATATTCCTGCGCCAGGTGCCGCACACCCAACCGCAAAACATTTTGAACTTCATCAGCCGCGGCATGCAGGATTTCCATGGACAGATGAACGTGCTCAAATCGGAGATGGAACGGTGGCATAAATCCGGCGTCAAGGTCATTATGCTGGCAAGCGGCGAGGAACGGCTGGAGCGCATGCGGCGCGTGCTGCAGGATTACAACATCGAGGAGCCTGTCATGATGCAGGGCAACCTGCAGACCGGCTTCGAAATGCCTTCGATCCATCTCGCGGTTATCACCGAAGGTGAAATGTTCTCGCAAAAGCAGCGCAAAATCCGCAAGCACGGCAAAAATATGGACAATGCCGAACGCATTAAAAGCTATACCGAGCTGAAGGTCGGCGACTATGTCGTTCACCAAAACCACGGGATCGGCAAGTACATGGGCATCGGCACGCTTGAAATCAACGGCATCCATAAAGACTACATGCACATTTTATATGCCGGCGGCGACAAACTTTCCGTACCGATCGAGCAGATCGATCTGATCCAGAAATACGTCGGTTCCGAGGACAAGGAGCCTAAAGTATACAAGCTGGGCGGCAACGAGTGGAACAAAGTCAAAAGCAAAGTCCATTCGTCCGTGCAGGATATCGCGGATGACCTGATCAAGCTGTATGCGGAACGTCAGGCGACGCCGGGATATGCGTTCGAAAAGGATACGGCGGAGCAGCGCGAATTCGAGGAAATGTTCCCGTATGACGAAACCCGGGATCAGCTGCGGGCCATTGAAGAAATCAAAAAGGACATGGAGAAAAACCGTCCGATGGACCGGCTTCTTTGCGGCGACGTGGGTTACGGCAAAACCGAGGTGGCGATTCGCGCGGCCTTTAAGGCGGCGATGGAGGGCAAGCAGGTAGCGGTGCTCGTTCCGACGACCATTTTGGCGCAGCAGCATTACGAGACGTTTCGCGAACGTTTTTCAGGATACCCGATCAACATTCAAGTGCTTAGCCGTTTCCGTTCCCGCAAGGAGCAGAACGAAACGATCAAAGGAATCCGCCAGGGTACGGTCGACGTCGTCATCGGCACGCACCGCCTGCTGTCCCAGGATCTCGTGTTCAAAGATTTGGGACTGTTGATCGTGGACGAGGAGCAGCGGTTTGGGGTGACCCACAAGGAAAAGCTGAAAAAGCTGAAAACCAACGTGGACGTGCTGACCTTGACGGCGACGCCGATTCCGCGCACGCTCCATATGTCGATGCTTGGCGTCCGCGATTTGTCGGTCATCGAAACGCCGCCGGAAAACCGGTTCCCGGTGCAAACCTATGTGGTGGAGCACAGCCAGACGCTGGTTCGCGAAGCGATCGAGCGGGAGCTCGGGCGCGGAGGCCAGGTGTACTATCTGTATAACCGGGTACAGGGCATTCAGGAGATGGCGAGCCAAATCAGCGCGCTGGTGCCTGATGCCAGAGTCGGCGTAGGCCATGGCCAAATGTCCGAATCGGAGCTGGAAAAAACGATCCTCGACTTCCTGGACGGCGAATACGACGTGCTTGTCAGCACAAGCATCATCGAAACCGGCGTCGACATCCCGAACGTCAACACGCTGATCGTGCATGATGCCGATAAGATGGGCTTGTCCCAGCTTTACCAGCTGCGCGGACGCGTCGGCCGGTCCAACCGGATTGCGTATGCTTATTTTACGTACCAGCGGGACAAGGTGCTCACGGAAGTGGCCGAGAAGCGCCTGCAGTCGATCAAGGAGTTCACGGAGCTCGGTTCCGGCTTCAAAATCGCCATGCGCGACCTGTCCATCCGCGGCGCGGGAAATCTGCTCGGGGCGGAGCAGCACGGTTTTATCGCGTCGGTCGGCTTCGACCTCTACTCGCAGATGCTGGCCGAGGAAATCAAAAAACGGAAGATCAGCGTGCTTGGCGAGAAGGAAGAGCCGTCAAAATCCTGGAATACCGTCATCGACATCGGGATCGACGCTTATTTGCCCGCGGATTATATCTATGACAGCATCCAAAAGATCGAAATTTACAAAAAGGTGGCGGCCGTCGGCACGTTCACCGATGAAAAAGAGCTGGAAGACGAGCTGCTTGACCGGTTCGGGGAACTTCCCGAAGCGGTGGTCAACCTGCTTGCGGTCGCCCGTTTGAAAATATACGGCAAAATGTGCGGCATCGACTCGGTTACCCGGCGCGGCGACGATCTGATGCTGAAGTTTTACGAAGGCCAGGAGAAAAAAATCAGCAACGCAAAACTGGCCCAGGTTGGCAATCAGTTCGAAAGACGTGTACAATTTGAGCAGGAGTCTCATTTGTTGATCCGCATCAAAGGCAAGGGACTCGACGACAAGCAGCTGCTGGGTTTGCTGGAGAACTTCCTGGCTGCCATCAGCGAGCTGTTTAAATCGAAGGAGGAACTTCAGGATGTCGTTCAATAACAGGAAGGCATGGAAAGCGATCCTGTTCACGGTGATCTCGGCCATGATCCTTTCCGTACTGGCTGCCTGCGAAAAAAGCGATTCCGCGAGTCCGAAAGACAAGGCGGAAAACAACGATACGAGCAAAGTGGTGGCAACCTACAAGGGCGGCAAAATCACGGCGAAACAGCTTGAAACCCAGAAAAAGATCATTTCTTTCACATCTCCGGAAAACGCCCAGTTGGTGAATCTCGGTTATTTTCAGGACTTTTTGGTCAAGCAGATGATTGCGTTCGACTATTTGAGCGGCAAGGCGGCGGACTCCTCGAAAAAAGAAGGGGAAAAGCAAGCCGACCAGCTGATTGAGCAAAATAAAAAAAATATGGGCGACGAGCAGTTCAAAAAAGAGCTGGCGGCCCAAAACCTGAAGGAAGAAGACCTGCGGAATTATTTGGTCAAGACGATGACCGCGATGGAAGACATGAACAGCAAGGTCACGGAAGACGAGATCAAAAATAAATTCGAGGCCAACAAGCAGGATTACACGGTCGCAACCCTTCATCATGTGCTGATCGGTTTGCAGTACGGCGACAAAAAGGAACGCACCAAGGAGGAAGCCCTCAAAATCGCCAAGGACGTCAAATCCCAGCTGGACAAGGGAGCGGATTTTGCGGAAATCGCCAAAACATATTCCGACGATTCGGCGACCAAGGAAAACGGCGGGTTGTACGAGAATTTTACGGTCGGCCAGTACAACATCAACGGATTCAAAGAGCAGGTGTTGACGCTGCCGCTGAACAAAATCAGCGATCCGTTCGAAACGACGCTCGGCTACCACATCGTGAAGGTGGATTCCCGTAAGGAGACGACCTTCGACCAGCTCACCAAGGAACAGAAGGAAATCATCAAATACAATTTGGGAGCCGCCAAGATCGACAATTTCATTCAAAACCAGCTCAAAGACATTATTCAGAAAATCGATCTGCCAAAAACGGATGCGAAGCAGCCGGAGGACAGCGCGAAGAAGGAGAAGACCGGTTCGGAAGCAAAGGACGGGAAATCTCCGCAGCCTTACACGGAGAAAGTCGAGAAGGCTGAAGGCACAAGCGGAAAATGACAAGGCTTAAGCGGCATCAAACGCGGAGAAATCCGCGTTTTTTCGTGCCGAAAAAACGGGGTGGGACCGGCGGTACAATCTGTATCGGACCGCAACTATTCATTCCAAGATCATGTATAAGGAAATGGGAAAGGATGAATACTATGGTCAGATATCACACTTATATTACTGGGACACACATCTTCCCATCCGAACAGTAGTTGAAAAATCTTCTCGAGAAAGCGGGGCAACATGTCAATGAAAGCTACTGGAATAGTCCGCCGTATTGATGACCTGGGCAGAGTGGTCATCCCAAAAGAAATTAGACGAACACTGCGTATCCGCGAAGGAGATCCGCTTGAAATTTTTGTAGACCGCGATGGTGAAGTGATTTTGAAAAAATACTCCCCGATCGGAGAACTTGGCGATTTTGCCAAGGAGTATGCCGAATCCCTCTACGAAGGCACAGGGCATACCACCATTATTTCCGACCGGGATACCTATATTGCGGTAGCGGGCGGCTCCAAAAAGGAGTATCTGGAGAAACCGATCGGCACTCCGATCGAAAACTGTATGGATAATCGCAAAACGCTGCTTGAGACCGGCTGCGGCAGCTACGAAATTACGAAGGACCATCAGGAAACGCTGTCATCTTTCGTGGCCGCGCCGATCGTTTCCGGCGGCGACCCGATTGGAGCGGTCATTCTGCTCAGCAAGGACGACTCCGTCAAAATGTCTCAGCTCGAAATCAAAATGGCTGAAACCGCGGCTGCATTTCTTGGCAAACAAATGGAGCAGTAATAACGGCACACTCCCGCTTCGGGGCTGCATCGTCAGCCGCACCGGACAAGCGGGAGTTTTTATGTGCGCGTATTCCCAGGTATAATGAAGAGAAGCTTTAAGGCTGCACAAACTTGGGAGAAGTAGGGAAACAGGCATGAAGGAACCGGGGACATCCTCGAAAATACTGCAAGGGGCGTTTGTGCTCGGCATCGCCATGGTGCTTTCGAAGCTGATCGGAACGCTGCAAAAGATACCGCTGCAAAACATGGGCGGGGACGCCGTTTTTGGTATATACAATACCGTTTATCCGTTGTATACGTTGATCATCACGGTGGCGCTGGCCGGATTTCCGTCGGCGATCGCCAAGTTCGTCGCGGAGGACGCGGCGCTGGGCGGGCACGCCCGGAGCAGGCAAGTCATCCGCATCGCCTCCGCCGCGTTGATCTGTTCAGGCGTGTTTTTCGGTGCCGCCGTTTATTTCGGCGCGCCTTTCATCGGCATGCTCATCGGCAACCAGAGCGTCGTTCCGGCGCTTCGGGCTTCCTCGCTTGCGCTGCTGTTCGTCCCGCTGATGACCGGTCTCCGGGGCTTTTTTCAAGGCTACCAGAACATGATGCCGACCGCGGTATCGCAGATCGCGGAGCAAAGCGCGCGTGTCGCGGTGATGATCGTTCTGCTCGTTTATTTGACGTCGGCGGGGGCTTCCGCAGAGACGATTGCCGCAGGGGCGCTTTTGGGTTCGGCGGCCGGCGGGGCCGCAGGCCTGCTTGTCATGGGAGGATACTGGAGGGGGTACGCCCGGAAAGGCAAGCATTCCGGAGGGGCACAGGCGGAAACCCATGCCAAGAAGGAACGGCTCCGGCGGTCCGGAGGCCGTTTGTTGCTGGATCTGCTGAAATATGCCCTCCCGGTGTGCCTCGGTGCGCTCGCCATTTCGCTCGTGAACCTGGCGGACACGTTCACCATGCCGCGGCTGCTGAAAAGCGGCGGAGCCGGCGAAGCGGGGGCGATGATTCAGTTCGGCATATACAACCGCGGCATGCCGGTGGTGCAGCTGGTGACGATGCTGGCGACCTCGTTGTCGGTGTTGTTCATCCCGGCGTTGGCGGAAGCGAAGGCGACCGGAGACAAGCGGCTGATCGCCGAACGGTGCCGTCTTTCGCTGCGCTGGTTCTGGCTTGTCGGCATGGCCGCGTCCATCGGGATTGCGGTGCTGGCCGGGCCGATCAACGTCGCGCTGTACGAGGACGGGACAGGCACCGGCGTCATCCGCTGGATCGCCTTCACCGCTGCGGGCAGCGCGCTGAGCATCATTTCCGCCGCCCTGCTGCAGGGCCTTGGCGTCGTAAAAGCGCCGGCGCTGCACCTGCTGGCCGCGGCGGCGGCAAAGACGCTGCTGAACCTGCTGCTTGTTCCGCAGCTGGGCATTTCCGGCGCGGCCATCGCCAGCGTCGCCGCGCATTTCCTGGCCGCAGCGCTTAATATCGCGCTGCTCGCCCGCACGGCCGGCCTGCGGATCCGGGCAGGCCGGGCAAGCGCCAAGCCGGCGGCGATTCTCGCCGGCTTGGCGCTGGCGGCGGGCGCCGCCATGCTCGCTGCGGACGCTTTGCTGTCCGCGCTCGGGCTGCACGCCCGCCTGACGGCCGCCGCGGCCAGCCTTGCCGGGGCCGCGGCCGGGGGCGCCGTCTTCCTCGTCGGCGCCGTCCAAACCCGCCTGCTCAGCGAGCAGGAGCTGCGCATGGTGCCCAAGGTCGGCGCTCCGCTCGCCGGCCTGCTGCGCAAGCTGCGTCTCTTGGCATAAGCCGTACGCCATGGAGCCGATATTTTTTCTGTTATAGAGCCATGATATAGTATAGCTACTACCAAATACCGGAAGAATGGTAAATAGAGCGGGGGAATGAAGGATGAGTGCATCCATAACCATCGTCGGCCTGGGTTCGGGGAATCCGGACCGCCTAACGGTCGGCATCGTGAAACAATTGCAGCAGGCGTCCGAGGTGTACGTCCGGACGAAGGAACACCCGATGATGTCCGTACTGGACGAGCTGAAGGTTGCGGTTCGGTCTTTTGACTATATTTATGAAGCGAAGGATTCGTTTCCCGAAGTGTACGCCGCTATCGCGGAGGCTTTGATGGAGAAGGCCGCTTCCGGTTCGGACGGCAGCGTTATCGTTTATGCCGTGCCGGGGCACCCGATGGTGGCCGAATCCACCGTGCAGCTTCTCCGCGACCGCTGCGCCGGCGAAGGGATCGGCCTGAGCATTCTCGGCGGAGAGTCCTTCCTGGACGAAGCGTTCGTCCGCCTCGGATTCGACCCGATCGAAGGTTTTCAGCTGCTCGACGCGAGCGGGCTGAACGCAAGCTTTCTCCAGCCGCAGCTGCATACCGTGATCGGACAAGTATATGACGCTTTTACGGCTTCCGACGTCAAGCTTGCGCTGATGGAGCTGTATCCGGACGACTACACGGTCATTGTCGGCCACGCGCTTGGCGTGGAAGGGCAGGAGCGGATCATCCGGGTTCCGTTGTACGAGCTGGACCGCGTCGAGGGCTACGGCAATTTGTCCCTCGTCTACGTGCCAAAAAGCGAGGATGATATGCTGCGCCAGCGGACCTTCGCCCGACTGCACGAAATCGTCGGCATTTTGCGAAGTCCCGAAGGATGCCCTTGGGACCGGGAGCAGACGCACGAGTCGATCCGCAAAAACCTCATCGAGGAAACGTATGAAGTGCTGGAAACGATCGACGAAGACGACCCCGAGCATATGCAGGAAGAGCTTGGCGACTTGCTGCTTCAGGTGATGCTGCATTCCCAGATGGAGGAGGAAATCGGCACCTTCAGCGTTTTTGACGTCATTCAAGGGCTGAACGACAAGCTCATTTTCCGCCATCCGCACGTGTTCGGCAAAACAGAAGCGGAGGATGCCGAAGCGGCGCTGCAAAATTGGGAGCAGATGAAAGCCGAGGAAAAACGGCGCAAAGGCATCGATCCGGAAGAGGCTTCCGTGCTGGACGGCATTCCGAGGGATCTGCCGGCGCTCATGAAAGCATACAAGCTCCAGAAAAAGGCCTCCAAGGTCGGTTTCGACTGGGAGCGGATCAGCGACGTGTTCCTCAAAATCGAGGAAGAACTGGCAGAGCTTCGCGAAGCCGTCGACAAGGGGTTTTCCCGGGAAGAACAAATCAGCGAGCTTGGAGACCTGCTCTTCGCCGCGGCCAATGCCGCACGCTTCCTGGATGCCGATCCGGAGGAGGCTTTGTCCAGAACAAACCGCAAATTCGTCCGCAGGTTCCGTTATATCGAGGAACAGCTTAGAGCTCAAGGCAAACCGATTCAGGAAAGCACGCTCGAAGAAATGGACGCCATTTGGCAACAGGCGAAAAATCAGGTATGATAAGGATTCGATCAGCCTAAAAGGTCTGCGCTGCTCCGCAAAAATCAACGTCAATTTGAGAAAGGTACGCCGAATCGACGTTTTGTTACAAGGATTTCCTCGGGGAATCTAAATTTTTGACGGAATCAGGCAGGAATTTTGGCATTACACCAAGAATAATGATACGCATGAAGGATTTTGCAAAAATCCTAACATGAAGAGGCGTCCGCATTGCCGCATGTTCTGCGTCAAGGACGCGCCTATACTTATTTTTTTGTATATTGGGAGGATAATAATTTATGAACAAGACAGATCTGATCAACAACATCGCGACTAAAAGCGGCTTGACTAAAAAAGACGTGGAATCCGTACTGAACGGCTTCCTGGGCGAAATCACCGATGCTTTGGCAAGCGGCGACAAAGTGCAGCTGATCGGTTTCGGCACGTTTGAAACCCGCAAACGTTCCGGTCGTACCGGCCGCAACCCTCAAACCGGCAAAACGATCGAAATTCCGGAAGCTAACGTACCTGCGTTCAAAGCAGGCAACAAGCTTAAAGAAGCCGTAAAATAAGATGCGCGTCGACAAATTCCTGAAGGTATCCAGGCTGATCAAACGGCGTACCGTAGCCAAGGATGTCTCGGATCAAGGGCGGGTTCTCATTAACGGCCGAGAAGCGAAGCCCAGCAGCACGGTGAAGGTCGGCGACGAAATTACGGTGCAGTTCGGACAGAAGCTGGTCACCGTAAAGGTGGAGCGCCTGGCCGAAAGCACCCGTAAGGACGAGGCGGCAAGCCTGTACTCCTTGGTCAAGGAAGAACCGATCGCAAAAGACAACGGTTTGAATTGGTAACCCGAAGCACGTTATAATCCGCATATAAAAAGCACCCTCCGGATTCGTTCCGGCGGGTGCTTTGCTTTTTCCCGCGAATCAGAAAGAAGCGCCTGCGCCTGGTTCTAAACTGCATTCCCCGCCCATAAGCTATTGGTAAGAAGGAGGGGTACATGCCATGATCGAGCCAGCCAAAAACAAGCAGCATGAGCTGCATATGCTGAACCGCAAGCAGCTGAATTTGACGGGAGTCCATAACGTGGAAAGCTTCGACAGCGAAGAGTTTCTGCTGCACACCGAACTTGGGCACCTGAACATTAAAGGACAGAATTTACATATCAAAAATTTAAGCCTTGAGGAAGGCCTGCTCTCCATTGAAGGCATGGTCCATTCCCTCATTTACCTGGATCCCGGTTCCCACGGCAAAAATAAGGGAATGCTCGGCAAGCTGTTTAAATGAGCCCGCAAATTCAATGGATTACCCTGCTCTGGATGCTTTTTTCGGGAGCAGCGATGGGACTGGCCTATGACAGCTACCGGGTGCTGTCGGGCCAGCTGCATTTTCCAAGGTGGACCCTTCATGTTTTGGACCTCCTCTATTGGTGCGGCGCCGCTCTTTTTGTGTTCAGAATGCTGTATGTCAGCAATTACGGGCAGCTCAGGTTTTATGTGTTCGTCGGTCTCTTTTTGGGAGTATGGTTGTATTTTTTATTCTTAAGTGTTACAACCCAGCGTTTTGTGGTAATGTTAATAAAGGCGGTGCGTTATTTCATCGACGTGCTGAAACGGCTTTTCAGGCTGCTCGTATGGTCGCCGATCCGGATGCTGCTGAAGCTGCTGAAGGGACTGGCCCTCATGCTCGGCGGAATTGCAATGTTCGTTTTTCGCGTTGTGCTGAAGCTGCTGCTGCCGTTCTGGAAGCTTGCGCAATGGATGCTCAGGCCGATCACCTCGAGGCTGCGGATGCCCAAGTGGCTTGACAAGCTATGGAATCGGCTCGTTCTTCTTTGGGAAAAATGGTTTTCGGAGAAGAAGGAATAGAGGATTTGATAACAGCTTCTAGAAATATATGTAAAAAAATGCGCGCAAAGGAGGAACCCATGGGAAAATATGCTGCCAATGAACGAGCACGCACGCAAACGGCCAAAACGAAACAGGAAACCAAAACGGTCCAGAGCGCCGGCGCGCGGAGGCGGATATGGATCTGGGCTTCCTTTATGATCGTATTTATGGGATGGGCCATTATCACCATCTTTTCCCAGCAATCGCAAATTGCGGACAAGAGTGCCGAGCTGGCGAAGAAAAAGCTGGAGCAGCAAAGCGTGGATCAAAATAAGGAACAGCTGAAAACCGACGTGAAAAGACTCAACGATCCGGAATATATCGGACAGCTGGCACGCAAAAACTACGGAATGTACAAACCCGGGGAAACCCCTATCCATATCGAGGAAACAGGCCCGTAATATAGGCGCGGAACTGGGTTATTACTCAGTTGACCTTGGTTAATGCTTTATGTATAATCAAATCACCACAGCGAAGGTTTGACTCAAATCTTGTTGTATATTTTTAAGGGAGGATCATTTTATTCTATGGCAATCGAAGTGGGCACCAAGTTAGAAGGCAAGGTGACAGGTATAACGCATTTTGGAGCATTTGTGGATCTGTCAGGAGGTGTCACGGGTCTCGTTCACATCTCGGAAATCGCCGATAATTACGTCAAGGATGTCAACGATCACCTGAAAATTAACGATGTTGTTACCGTTAAGGTGATCAATGTCGACAAGGACGGCAAAATCGGACTTTCCATCAAACAAGCTGTTGATAAGCCAGCATCGGAAGCTCGGCCTCCAAGAGGACCAAGACCGGAGCGCACCGGCGGCGGAAATGGAGATCGGTTTGGCGGCGGTGGAGGCTTTAATCGTGAACGCGGAGGACGCCCATTCAAGCCTGCGGCCAGCAAAACTTCGTTTGAGGATAAAATGTCACGTTTCCTGAAAGACAGCGAAGAACGCATTTCTTCGATCAAGAAACATACGGAATCCAAGCGCGGAGGACGCGGCGCAAAACGCATGTAAATGAACTAAACGCCGACTTGGCGACACTTTATAAATGAAACGGCCCCGTTCGGAGGCCGATAATTCCCTTTGCGATACGGGAAAAAGAATAAACCGCAGCAGGTTCGAGCCTGCCGCGGTTTTTTTGTCGTTTCCAAAAAAAGTTAACGACAGCATCCAACTGATTTCCGGCTCTGTCTATAGCAATCGATAGCGGATTATTGGCGGGAGCCTTGCATCCCATCGCCATAAGGACGAGTTCCGGGCGGGCGCAAACGGTTGGGGGGAGTGAAATTAAGGGCGATTCCCGACATTTCGCGCCGCGTTCCTTTTTGTCGGAAACTTTTTTTGGGCTTGTCCGCTGTTATGACAAACTTTCATGTTTGAAGGCTTTTATAATGGGTACCATCAAATCTACGAAATGGTGGTGCTTAGTACATGGAAAAGTTGAACATGAACTTGCCCGGTTTTAAAACGCTGCGGAAAGAAGCGGATTCGGACGACAACAGCTACATGGCCCGCGTGCGCAATATGCCTGTGCTGCAGCGTCCGTTTCAGTGGCTTGCGGCCAAGAAGTGGATGATTTTGCTGACGCTGATGGCGTTTTTGCTGGGGAAAGCCATGATTCTGGACGAGCTATCGCCATTTGCAATCGCTTTTTTTGCCGTCATTTTGTTTATGCGGCGCGATTATTTGCTTCCGGTTAGCGCGGCGCTCATTGCTGGCAGCCTGTTCGCTCCGTTCCCGGCTTCGCTCATGATCGCCGCTGAACTCCTTATCTTTTATCTGATTTATCGGGGCTTGAACGCTTTCGAACATGCCGAAGTGTCTTACGCGCCTCTGATGGTTTTCGTTTCTTCTTTCGTCGTAAAGCTGTTTGCGATCGTGATGGGCTCGTCCTTTACCTGGTATTCCTTTATGATGAGCTCGCTGGACGCGGTCCTCAGCTTCGTGCTCACCCTCGTCTTCATCCAGGCGATTCCGATATTCACGTACCGCAAAAAAAATTACCAGCTCAAAAGCGAGGAAATATTATGCCTGATCATTCTGCTTGCTTCCGTCATGACCGGGGCGGTCGGATGGACGATCTATTCCTTGTCGGTAGAGCATGTGCTGTCCAGGTATTTAATACTGGTGTTCGCGCTTGTCGGCGGCGCGCCGCTTGGGGCCTCCGTCGGCGTCGTAACGGGGTTGATCCTCAGTTTGGCCGACATATCGGCCATCTATCAGATGAGCCTGCTCGCTTTTTCCGGCATGCTGGCCGGCATGCTGCGGGAAGGCAAAAAAGGCGCCGTGATGCTGGGCATGCTTTTGGGATCGTCCATATTATCGATTTATTTCAGCGGGCCGGCGGACGTGATGACATCGACATGGGAGTCGTGTGCGGCGATTGCACTGTTTTTGCTGACGCCAAAGTCGGTCATCTCAATGATTTCCAAATATGTGCCCGGGACAAACGACCACAGCAAATCGCAGCATGAATATGCCAAAAGGGTGCGCGACTTGACCGCGGAGCGGGTTACGCAGTTTTCCCGCGTTTTCCGGCAGCTCTCCCAAAGCTTCGGCCAGGTGGCCGGGACGGAGGAAATCAGCAAAAGGTCCGGCGAAGTCGACCATTTCATGGATGCGGTGACCGAGGGCGTATGCTCCTCCTGCATCAAACGCAGCCACTGCTGGGACGCCAAATTCTATCAAACCTATAAATACATGACCGACGTCATGTCGGCCGTTGAGGAAAATCCGGAGATCACCGATCAGCAAATTCCGAAGGAATGGATGCGAATGTGCGGCAGAACGGGCGACGTGCTTCAAGAAATGAAGCAGCAATACAGCCTTTATCAGCATGATATGCAGTGGAAGCGGCAAATATACGACAGCCGTCAGCTCGTCGCCGAGCAGTTGTCGGGCGTATCCCAGGTTATGGAGGATCTTGCGCGCGAAATTCAGCGGGAGGGACAAGCGATGTACCGGCAGGAGGAGCAAATCCGCGAAGCGCTCGAACAGCTGGGGCTCTCCATCCAAGGCATCGAGATTATAAGCCTGGATCCCGGACATGTGGAGATCGAAATCGTGCATGCATTTACGCGCGGGTACGACGAATGCCGCAAAATCGTCGCGCCGCTGCTCTCGAACATTTTGGACGAGCATATCGCCGTGCTGCACGAGTCGTCCGTATCTCCGAAGGACGGGCTCGCCACGGTGCTGTTCGGTTCCGCCAAAACGTTCGAGATCACGACGGGCGTCGCCGGAGCGGCCAAGGGGGGAGACCTGTTGTCCGGAGACAGCTTCAGCATGATGGAGCTTGGCAACGGCACGTTTGCGGTCGCGCTCAGCGACGGCATGGGCAACGGCGAGCGCGCGAAACAGGAAAGCAGCACCGCCCTGTCGATATTGGAACAACTGCTGCAGAGCGGAATGGACGAGAAGCTGGCCATTAAATCGGTCAACTCCATCCTCATGCTCCGTTCCCCGGACGAAGTGTATGCCACCGTCGATATGGCTTTGATCGATCAGTATACGGCCGAAACGACGTTCATGAAAATCGCGTCCACCCCAAGCTTTATCAAACGGGGGCTTGAAGTCATCCCG
Organism: Paenibacillus sp. USDA918EY; assembly: GCF_009870825.1. GTDB lineage: Bacteria > Bacillota > Bacilli > Paenibacillales > Paenibacillaceae > Paenibacillus_AQ > Paenibacillus_AQ albilobatus. The sequence goes on from NZ_WTWY01000026.1 coordinate 38,592, forward strand.
GTATCCGCCAGCAATTTGCCGATCGGCATCATTCAGGATATTGAGGTGGACCTCGTCACTTTGAAGCTGCAGGCAGGCGATATCGTCATTATGATGACGGACGGCATCTTCGATGCTCCGGGACATGCGGTAAACAAGGAGCTCTGGATGAAACGGATGATCCAGGAGATCGACAGCGAGGATCCGCAGCAGATCGCCGACATTTTGCTCGAAAAAGTGATCCGGTACCAGCAAAATATCATTCATGACGACATGACCGTCGTCGTGGGCAGGGTGGAGCACTATCAACCGGAGTGGGCGACGCTGTACGTGCCCGGACTTGCGCGGATGGAGCGGCCGCGGACCGTGAGCTGAGTTGGACACATTGCCCGGGAAATGGGGAAAGGGGGCGTTATCGCGTTTGGAATCTCTCAAAAATGGAAATGCTAGAAAGCAGATAGAGTCCATTTTTGGGAGGAAGATGCTCGTGAAACAGATTCTTTTGATTACGGACGGATGCTCGAATGTAGGAACAAGCCCGGTGCTGGCGGCAGCCCATGCGTTTCAGGAAGGCATTACGGTTAACGTTGCGGGGGTGGTGGATTACGGTACGATCGGCGAGCTTGGAAGTTTGGAAATCGCCGAAATCGCCAAAGCGGGAGGAGGGGTTAGCCGGATCGTAGGGACGAGGCAGCTCGCCCAAACGATGCAGATGATGACAAGGAAAACGGTGGTTCAGACCATTCAGCAAGCCGTCAATAAGGAGCTGAAACAAATCTTGGGAGACGGCTCCTTGGAGGATTTGCCGCCGTCGCAGCGTTCGCAGGTCGTTCAGGTCGTGGACGAAATGACGGAGACGGCGCCGCTGCAGGTTGCGCTCCTGATCGACGCCAGCGCCAGCATGAAACCAAAACTCGGAGCGGTGGAAGACGCGATCCGCGATTTGATGCTCAGCCTTCAAGCGCGCGAAGGCGTAAGCGAACTCGCGGTGTTCCACTTCCCGGGGCGCCGGGGCGGCGAGGACGCCGTCATGGACAGCGGCTGGACGAAAGACGCCGGCGCGCTGCGATCCCTTTTTCAGCGCATTCAGATGAAAGGAGCGACGCCGACGGGACCGGCCATCATGAAGGTGATTGATTTCTTCCGTTATGGTACACTAGATGAACATCAAACATGGCGGGGAAATGCCGATGAAGGAGAAGGGATGCTCGGTGACTACGTCGTCTAGACCGGTGTATCCGGCCGGTACGGTCGTTACGGGAAAATGGCGCAGAGGCCGCTTTATCATCCGGCGCGTGCTGGGGAAGGGAGCCAACGGAATCGTTTATCTTGTGCAGAAAGAAGGCTCCCGCGATCCGTACGCCCTGAAAATGGGATTCGACACGATGGACCTGCAGTCCGAAATCAACGTGCTGATGTCTTTGCAGTCGAAGCGCAAAGCGTCGGGACTGGGATCGGGATCGTCCAAAGGCGGCCCGCGCATGCCCTATTTGCTTGAGGTGGACGATTTTAAAAGCGGGGACGGGGATATTCCGTTTTATGTCATGCGTTATGTCCGGGGCAGTTCCCTTCACCATTTCATTCGCAGGCGCGGGAAGGAATGGATCGGCCTCACGGGGCTGCGCCTGCTCGAAAAGCTGAACGGGCTGCATCGCTCCGGATTCATATTCGGCGATTTGAAGCCCGAAAACGTCATGGTATCCGACGTCGGACACGTGGAGCTGATCGATTACGGCGGGGTAAGCTCCATCGGCCGGAGCGTCAAGCAATTTACGGAATGGTATGACAGGGGATACTGGAATGCCGGTTCGCGAACAAGCGACGAAGGGTATGACCTGTTTTCCTTTGCCGTTTTGATCATTCAGCTTCTCAATCAAGAGGAACTAAAGGCGGCGGCCACCCAGCATCTGCCGCAAACCCGGAGTCCTGTCCAGCTGCTCCAGCTCGTGCAGCGAAGCCCCGCGCTCAAATCCTATGCCGATTGGCTGGGGCGGGCGATTCGCGGGGAATTCGCAGGCTCGCACGAGGCGCTGAAGCTGTGGAAGGAGACGGTTTATACGCCTGCGCTTGCCGGCAAGCAGCCGGGCAAAACGCCGCGATGGCTTATCAACGCATTCGCCCTTTCCTTTACGATTGCATGCGTGGCCTGTTTATGGGCTTTTTTATCCTGAATGTTATATACATAAAGCGAGCCGCAGAAGAGGGGATCTTGGATGGAAAGCAGGACGAACTTGAATACGCTGGCAGGACATGTCCTCCGTATGGCGGGAGAGCATGGATTATGGAAATCCAATGACACGATCGTAGTCGCAGTATCCGGCGGACCGGACTCTGTGGCTCTTTTGCATGTGCTGCACCGGATTTCCCGGCTGCATGTTCCGCTCCAGCTGGTCTGCGCCCACGTGCACCACGGTTTGAGGGCGGACTCCGACGGGGAGGAGGAGCTTGTCCGCCGGATGGCTGAAGGCCTCGGCATCCCTTTCGAGTCCGCGAGGATCGACGTTCCTTCCTATATGAAGGAAAGCGGAAAAGGATTCGAGGAGGCGGCGCGCGAAAAAAGGTACGCCTTTTTGCATGAAACGGCGCGGCGTTATGGCGCGGCATCCATCGCGCTGGGGCATCACGCCGACGATCAAGCCGAGACGGTGCTTATGCATTTGCTTCGGGGAAGCGGGCTTACCGGCCTTACAGGCATGAAAATAAAAAGGCGCGAAAAAAATGTGGAACTCATCCGTCCTTTTTTACGTATATACAAAACGGACCTCGTCAGCGTGTGTGAGCAGGAAGGCTTGGCCTATGCCGTCGACAGCTCCAATCTTTCGAACGAATACCGGCGAAATGCGATCCGGCTGGATGTACTGCCGTTTTTGGGGCAATATAATGGTCAGATCAGGCAATCGCTGGTTCAGCTTGCCGAGATCGCAGGCGGAGAAGACGATTTCATGGAGCTGGCTGCCGATCATGCATATCGCAATATGGTGCGGCATAAGAATGGAAGGCTCTATTTTGAAGCGCCTTCCTTTTTGGCCTTACATGTCGCTTTACAACGAAGGTTGATTAAACTAATATTAAATTATCTGTCGGCAGGCTCTGAAATCACCGATTTTCACAAAATCGAATTGATTCGCGAGCCAATTGTTCAGAATAAAAGCACGACCTGGAGCCTTGACATTGGAGGCGGTTTGGCCTGCATACGCGAATACGATATGATATGGTTTATGCACAGGCCGCAAGAGCAGTCCAAGAGCTATACATACGAGCTTCAAACTGCTGTTCCGGAACTTTTTATTCCTGAGATTGGCAAAAAGATGAAAATGAAGGTTCAGTCGCCGAACGACTCTTATTTTTCGAATGCGGCCGGGACCTGCGCCGAAGCGGTGTTCGATGCCGGCCAATTGAAATATCCATTAACAATCCGCTCAAGACTGCCTGGAGATACCATGAAGGTCATGGGATTAAACGGAAGCAAAAAGGTAAAAGATATTTTCATTGACGCGAAGATACCTCCATCCGCTCGCTCCCGCATTCCTGTATTGGTCGATGGTTCAGGCAACATTATCTGGATACCGGGAGTCCGGCGGTCCGCGCACGCGGCGGTCGGGGCGCAAACGGTGTCCGTCCTGCATATGCGTCTGGAGGATGCAGAGGCAGTGGAGCAACTGTAATGGTCATAGTAAGACTTTCATAGTATAAACGTAGGAGGTTCGCTCAGTTGCAAAACGATATTCAAGAAGTTCTGATCACCGAAGAGGAAATCCAGAAGAAAATAAAGGAACTCGGAGCACAGCTCAGCAAGGTTTATGAAGGGCGCAATCCTTTGGTCATTTGCGTACTGAAAGGCGCGTTTATTTTCATGGCCGATTTGGTTAAAAATATGACAGTACCTCTTGAGCTCGACTTCATGGCCGTATCCAGCTACGGCACACAGACCAAATCATCCGGCGTCGTCAAAATCATCAAAGATTTGGATGCGTCGGTGGAAGGACGCGATGTCCTGATTGTCGAAGATATTATCGACAGCGGTCTCACGCTCAGCCATTTGATCGAGCTTCTCAAGAGCCGCAATGCCAAGTCGACGTGCGTTGTCACGCTGTTTGACAAGCCGGCGCGGCGTACCGTAAACCTGGAAGCTGATTATACAGGCTTCTCACTGCCGGACGCCTTTGTTGTCGGATACGGCTTGGATTACGCCGAACGTTACCGGAACCTGCCCTACATCGGGATCTTGAAACCGGAAGTCTATTCCCACTAATGGTGATACTCCAGCCCATGGACGTTTTTTACTGACGGTTCATGCGAATACCACCTCTGTTGAGATGGTCAGACAGGCTATGGTAAAATAATTAAAGTGTTTTGAGAGGAGGTAGGGGATGAATCGGTTCATCCGGAATTCTGGTTTTTATTTGATTCTTTTTTTAGTTGTGGTGGGCATTGTCCAGTTCGTAAGCAGCAGCGGTGAATCTGCTCACAATCCTAGATACGATGAATTTCGGCAAGAGATTAAGGCTGGCAATGTGAAGGATATCACGGTTCAATTTGACGGTTACGCCTATCTCGTAACCGGTAAATATAATCATAGACCGGACGGGGCTAAATCCGACAGCTTCTCGACCTACATTCCGGCTACAGATGCCGCGGTTCAAGAGCTGGTTGACGCCAGCGACAAGACCGGCATGCAATATACCCAGAAGAAGATGGAAGGCGAAAGCATTTGGCTGACGCTGCTCTCCTCCATGATTCCTTTGGTTATCATGTTCATTCTCTTCTTTTTCCTGTTCAATCAGGCGCAGGGCGGCGGCGGCAAAGTGATGAACTTCGGCAAAAGCCGTGCTCGCTTATATAATGAAGAGAAGAAGAGGGTCACGTTCGAAGATGTGGCCGGGGCCGACGAAGAGAAACAGGAACTCGTTGAAGTTGTGGAATTCCTGAAGGATCCGCGCAAATTTGCCGCCGTCGGAGCGCGCATTCCGAAAGGGGTGCTGCTCGTAGGTCCTCCGGGTACAGGTAAAACGCTCCTCGCCCGCGCGGTAGCCGGCGAAGCAGGCGTGCCGTTCTTCAGCATTTCCGGTTCCGACTTCGTGGAAATGTTCGTGGGTGTCGGCGCATCCCGCGTGCGCGATTTGTTCGAAAACGCGAAGAAAAATGCGCCATGTATTATATTTATCGACGAAATCGATGCGGTTGGCCGCCAGCGCGGCGCCGGTCTTGGCGGTGGCCATGACGAGCGCGAACAGACGCTGAACCAATTGCTCGTAGAGATGGACGGTTTCGGCGGCAATGAAGGCATCATCATCGTTGCGGCAACCAACCGTGCCGATATTCTCGACCCGGCGCTTCTGCGTCCGGGACGTTTCGACCGTCAAATCACGGTAGACCGTCCGGATGTGAAGGGTCGTGAAGCAGTGCTGAAAGTGCATGCGCGCAACAAGCCGCTCACGAAAGACGTTAAGCTTGATGTTGTAGCAAAACGCACTACGGGCTTTACCGGCGCCGAACTGGAGAACCTGATGAACGAGGCGGCCCTGCTTGCGGCACGCCGCAACCGGAAGGATATCTCCATGCGCGAGGTGGACGAAGCGATCGACCGCGTCATCGTCGGCACGGAGAAACGCAGCCGCGTGATCAGCGACCGCGAGAAGCGGATCGTCGCTTATCACGAAGCGGGTCACACGATCGTCGGCTATTTCCTCGAAAATGCCGATATGGTGCATAAAGTAACGATCATTCCTCGCGGCCGTGCCGGCGGATACGTCATCATGATGCCGAAGGAAGATCGCATGCTCGTCACGAAACAGGAACTGCTGGATAAGGTTACGGGTCTCCTCGGGGGCCGCGTGTCCGAGGAACTCTTCATCGGAGAAATCGGAACCGGCGCATACAGCGACTTCCAGCAAGCGACAGGCATCGTACGCAGCATGATCATGGAATACGGCATGAGCGAAAAGCTTGGGCCGCTCCAGTTCGGCTCGTCGCAAGGCCAGGTATTCCTTGGCCGTGATCTCGGCCATGAGCAAAATTACAGTGATTCCATCGCTTACGAAATCGATCAGGAAATGCAGCGCATGACCAACGAATGTTATCAGCGTTGTAAGGATCTGCTGATCAAGCACGCCAAAGAGGTTCATCTCATCGCGAATACGCTGCTTGAGAAAGAAACGCTGGAGCTTGAGCAAATCAAAGAACTGATCGAACAAGGATATCTGTCCGAAGACGGACCGCGCGAAGACGAAAACGGAGGTTCTTCCGAAGGCGGAGCACCCGTGATCGACTCGATCGGTGACGTTCGCGTCCGCATCCAAGGCAAAGAGGACAACGCCAACTTGCCGACGAATGAGATTCCGAACGATGTTCCGGAGAGCTCTTCGGACATTCCGAACGATCCGACCAACCCTCCGGCGGACGATCCGAATGCAGGCAACGGGGGTACGCCTCCCGGAACCCAAGCATAAACCGGACGTTTGACCGACTATCGCAAAAATAAAAACCCGAAAGACAATGATCGTCGTCTTTCGGGTTTTTGTTTTTTGCGGCACTTAAAAATTTTTTAATGGACTAAACAAGCTTTTTTACGGTGAAGGGGCGCATCAAACATGCACCGCATAAGGAATTTTTCCGAATATGGCCCTGCCCGTTGCGAACATGCCGCCCAATTGACAGTCCGTGAAACCTTGTGTACATTAGTTGATAACTGAAAAACCTCGAGGCTTAGACACCTAACTTTGAGAGAATTTTCACAATATCATAATGATGTGATGAACATTATTAAAGGAGTGGGTTTCTGGTGGAAGCTCTTGCGCTGCAGCATAAAGAGGAGCAAAAACGGGAATTGACCGAGAAGCTGATGCAGCTCAAAAAGGAAAGAAACGCAATCATTCTTGCCCATTATTATCAAAGAGACGAAATTCAGGAGGTTGCCGACTTCCGAGGCGATTCCTTTTTGCTTGCCCAAAAAGCCGCGCAAACCGATGCGGAGACGATCGTATTTTGCGGCGTGCATTTTATGGGGGAAAGCGCCAAAATTTTGGCTCCGAACAAGACGGTTTTGATTCCGGACGAACGCGCGGGTTGCCCAATGGCCGACATGGTGAACGTGGACGGACTCCGCAAGCTGAAAGCGCAGCATCCGAATGCCAAAGTCGTTACATATATCAACTCCTCCGCCGACGTGAAAGCGGAAACGGACATTTGTTGTACCTCATCCAATGCCGTAAAAGTCATTCAGTCGCTGGATTGCGACGAGATCATCTGGGTGCCGGATAAAAACCTCGGCCATTACGTGCAGCAGCATACCGACAAAAAGATGATCATTTGGGAAGGATACTGCAACACGCATGATATGTTGACCGTGAAGGATGTTGTGGAGATGAAAGCCAAACATCCGAACGCCCAGTTTGTCGTACACCCGGAATGCCGCCCGGAAGTCGTGGCCATGGGCGATTTTGTAGGCAGCACGACAGCCATCATCGATTACTGCAAAAAGTCGGACTGTCAGGAATTTATCGTCGGCACGGAAGACGGAACGGGATATCAGCTCCGCAAGGACAGTCCGGATAAAACCTTCCATTTCGCATCCAAATATTTGGTATGCCCGAACATGAAGGTGAACAATCTCAAAAAATTGGTGAAGTGTCTGGAAACCATGAAGCCGCAAATTTACGTGCCGCCGGCTGTCGCAGACCGGGCCCGAATTTCCTTAGAGCGCATGTTACAAGTACAGTAGCATGCGCTACTCTTTCTCTTAAGACAGGTGAATGATGCAATGATTCCTCAGTTTTTGGTTGATTTTGACCTGCAGTCGTTGCCCTGCTTGGAAACGGATGTCATCGTCATCGGGTCCGGGATTGCGGGTCTCTATACGGCGATTGAGGCGGGAAAGGACCTTAACGTCATCATGATTACGAAAAACGCCCTTCTGGAGAGCAACACCCGCTATGCCCAAGGCGGCATCGCCGCCGTGACTTCAGAGGACGACTCACCGGCATACCACCGGGAAGATACGCTGATGGCCGGGGCGGGATTATGCTCTTCCGCCGCGGTCGACGTGCTTGTGAATGAAGGGCCCGAAGGCGTTCAGGAGCTGATTCGCCTGGGCACCAGTTTTGACGTTGAAAACGGGGGGCTTGCCTTGACGCAGGAAGGCGCCCACAGCCGGCGCCGCATTTTGCACGCGAACGGGGATGCGACCGGCTTCGAGATCGTCAGGGCGCTGGCCGCGCAGGTACGCGTTCATGAGCGTGTTCAAGTGTGGGAGCATCATTTTGTGATCGACGTCATTACGGTTGGGAACGAATGCGTAGGGGCTCTCGTACAGCGTCCCGACGGGCAAAGGGTATATGTGAAGGCGTCGGCGACCATATTGTGTACCGGAGGGGCCGGGCAGCTTTACCGATATACGACGAACCCGGATGTGGCAACAGCAGACGGCATTGCCATCGCTTACCGGGCTGGGGCGCGAATCCGCGACATGGAATTCATTCAGTTCCACCCGACGGCGCTGTGTTATCCCGGCGCTCCGCGTTTCCTCATATCGGAAGCGGTTCGGGGCGAAGGAGCCGTGCTGCGGAATATCAAGGGCGATCGGTTCATGGAAAAATACCATGAGCTGCTCGAGCTGGCGCCCCGGGATATCGTGGCTCGGGCGATCGTCAGCGAAATGGAAGAAACGAAATCGACGTTTGTGTATCTGGACATTACGCATGAGCCGCAGGATGTCATCCAGCACCGTTTTCCGACCATTTACGAAACTTGCCTGAATTACGGCCTGGACATGGCAACGGATTGGATTCCCGTCGCTCCGGCTGCGCATTATATGATGGGTGGAGTAAAAACGGACCTGAACGGGGAAAGCAGCGTCGCAAGGTTGTTTGCCTGCGGCGAAGTGTCCTCGACCGGCGTGCATGGGGCGAATCGTTTGGCAAGCAATTCGCTGTCCGAGGCGATTGTGTTCGGCAGACGGATTGTAAACCGGATCCGGGAGTTGGCGCCTCTCGCAGGTTCCGTCGATCTGACCCATCAGTTGGAGGGCCGGACAGGCGCCCCCAAGCAGGCGGTTATCGAGCGGCGGTTGAAACTACAGAAAGTAATGGTTCGATATGCCGGGCTGCGCCGCAGCGAACCGATGCTTCGAAAAGGGCTGGAGGAGCTCCAGCGGCAGCTGCCGATTTTTCAGTCGGAACTGACGAAGAAGGAAGAGTTCGAATTTGCGAACATGCTGACGAGCTGCATGCTGGTGACCCGGGCAGCGCTGGAGCGGAAGGAAAGCCGCGGTGCCCATTATAGAGAGGATTATCCTCAAAGGGATGACGCGGAGTGGCGCAAGCATCTGCTTCAGCATCGCGAAGAAGAAATGATGGAGGAATACAGCGATGATGTTTAATGGATATAACGAGGGCTTGGTGGAATCGATCCGCTCGTGGCTGAAGGAGGATGTCGGTTCAGGCGATATCACGACCATGACAACCATCCCGTCGGGACATGAATCGAAGGGCATCATTCACGCAAAGGAGGATGGGGTCGTAGCGGGCATTCCCGTTGCGGAACTGGTATTCCAAGTCGTGGACCCCGGTCTGGCGTTCACGCCTCACGTAAAAGACGGAGACCGTGTAACGAAGGGAACCGTGCTGGCGGTCGTGGAAGGAAGCACGCATCATATTTTGACGGGGGAACGCCTTGCCCTCAACCTCTTGCAGCGATTGTCGGGCATCGCTACCCGGACCCGCATGTTCGTGGATCGGCTGGAAGGTTTGCCTGCCCGGCTCGTCGATACCCGCAAAACGACTCCGGGACACCGCATGCTTGAGAAATACGCCGTCCGGGTCGGCGGCGGTGCCAATCACCGTTTCGGGTTATACGACGCCGTCATGATTAAGGACAACCACATTAAGGGAGCGGGCGGAATCCGCAGAGCGGTCGAGCGGGCACGCGCCCATATACCTCATACGATGACCATCGAGGTGGAAACGGAGTCTTTGGAACAAGTATCGGAGGCGCTGGAAGCCGGCGCGGACATCATCATGCTGGACAACATGGATCATGAGATGATGAAAGAAGCGGTCAGACGGATCAAAACGAAGGCGCCGCATGTCCGCGTGGAAGCTTCCGGCAACGTTTCGCTGCAAACCGTCAAAGAAATTGCCGAGTGCGGGGTTGACGTCATATCCGTGGGGCGGTTAACCTATTCCTTTGAGAGTCTTGACATCAGTCTGGATCTCAATGCCGTAAAATAAAGGAGGGATCGTCCCTATGATCCTTGTCATCGACATCGGGAATACCAACATTGTGCTCGGCATCTACAAAGGACGCGAGCTCCTTCACCATTTTCGCTTAAGCACGATCCGCCAATCCACGTCGGACGAATATGGGGTATGGTTTCACAATTTGTTCCATATGTCCGGCATCGCCGTTTCGGACATTGAAGGGGTCATCATGTCTTCGGTCGTTCCGCCGATGGTTCATACCATAGACCAGATGTGCCGCAAATATATTCATAAACATCCGCTGATGGTCGGCCCCGGCATTAAAACCGGGCTGAATTTGCGCAACGAGAACCCGCGCGAGGTCGGCGCGGACCGGATCGTCAACGCGGTGGCGGCGGTCGAGCTTTACAAAGGGCCGCTCGTCGTGGTCGATTTTGGCACGGCGACGACGTTTGACTGCGTGGACCAAAAAGGCGACTATCTCGGCGGCGCAATCGTGCCCGGAATCGGCATATCGACCGAAGCGTTGGTCGAAAGGGCGTCCAAGCTTCCGCGCATCGAGCTGGAAAAGCCGAAAAAGGTCATCGGCCGCAACACCGTGCATGCGATGCAGGCCGGGATCATTTACGGCTATGCCGGCCAGGTGGACGGAATCGTCAAGCGGATGAAGGAGGAAATGCGGGCCCCTTCGCTCAAAGTCGTCGCCACCGGCGGACTTGCGGAGCTGATTGCCAGCGAATCGGAAGCGATCGATGAGGTCAACCCGATGCTGACGCTAGAAGGACTGCGGATTATTTACGAGCGCAACAAATGAAGTTCATCATCGCTATCTAGGGTCTAGGGATGAGCATCGTGTTTTGGGAACGATAAACGAAGCAGCGGCTTTTTGGCCGGTTTGAAGTTCAAATCGCAGGATCGCAACATTTTCAAATCCAAAGCAAGGAGTTTATGAACGACATGGAAAATAAACAAGACGGCCTCATCCGAGGCACCGCAATGGGCGGGCGCGTTCGGGCTTTCGCCGTTCGAACGACGGCGCTCGTCGAGGAGCTGCGCCGGAGACACGACACATGGCCGACGGCTACGGCCGCAATGGGGCGGACGCTGACGGCAGGCGCCATGATGGGAGCGATGCTCAAAGGCGATGAGAGGCTGACGATCCAGGTAAAAGGCGACGGCCCCCTCGGCCAAATCGTCGTCGATGCCAACGCAAAAGGCGAAGTCAGAGGTTACGTGGACGAACCGCATACCCATTTGCCGAGCAACAGCAAGGGCAAACTCGATGTTGCCGGAGCGGTCGGCCGCGAGGGTTTTTTGCACGTAACGAAAGATTTGGGACTGAAGGAGCCTTACCGTGGCAGCGTACCGATCATATCGGGAGAGCTTGGTGAGGATTTTACGTATTATTTCGCCGTATCGGAACAAACGCCGTCGGCTGTCGGGCTTGGCGTGCTTGTCGCTCCGGACAACTCCGTCATCGTGGCCGGCGGATTCATCGTTCAGCTTCTGCCTGGGCTTAGCGACGACGAAATTACGGCGATCGAGCAGGCCGTCGGAGCGATGCCTCCGGTCACGGCTCTGTTGGATCAAGGCCTGGAGCTTGAGGAGATGCTTCGCTGGCTGCTGCCTGACATTGAAGTCATGGAACATATGGATATCCGGTTTCAATGCCAATGCTCGAGGGAACGGGTCGAACAAACGCTGGTAAGCCTCGGGAAAGACGAGCTGGAGCAGCTGATCGAGGAAGACGGCAAGGCGGAAGTGGTATGCCATTTCTGCAACGAAGCATACAGCTTTAATAAAGAAGAATTGCAGCAAATTTTGGACCAAGCAATTCGTTAAGGCGCGGGACCATGGGATGATGACCAGACAAGAGAAGGCGCTATGGGCCGCAGTCATCATTTTGGCAGCGGGCGTGTTGGTTATGGGGAGCCTGATCGTCATCCGCGGATTGAAGCCGGCCGAAGCGGCGCACGAACCGGAAGAAGAGCATAACGGCGCGAAGGCCGTTGCTCTTTTCGACGGGCAGTTCATCACGGAGGACGAGTGGATAGAAGAGTTGAAGCGGACGCATGGACACGAGATGCTGCTGCAGATGCTGAATGAGAAGGCGGTAAATGCGGAAGCCGACAGGCTGCAAATCCGGGTCACGCCGGAGGAGATCGCGGAAAGGGTCAAAGTGGACGCAGCCGGGTACGAGTCGGTGGATGCTTATTATCAGTCGATGTACGCCCAGCTGGGATTGTCCCCGGCCGACGTGCGTGAGGAGGCGGCTTACCAGCTGAAGCTTGAGAAAATCGCCATCGTCAATATCGATATCAGCGACGAGGAAGTAGACCGTTATATCGATCAGCACCAAGAGGAGTTTGAGCCTAAAAAGCAATACGAGCTCGCCTGGATCAAACTCAAAACCCGCAAAGAAGCTAATCGGACGCTGGACCGGTTGGAACAAGGCGAGGATTTCGGCAAGCTGGCGGAAGAACTGACCCTTGACGAATTTACCCGTCAGCAGGGCGGGAGGCTCGGATGGATCCAGGAAGACGATCCGTTCGTTTCGGCAGAGGTGCTAGACACCGCCAAGGGGCTTCAGGCCGGGGATATCGCCGGTCCGATCCAGCTGGAGGACGAAGGATATGCGGTTATCCAAGTCATTGACATCCAAAAGGGCGAAAAGCAAACGAACGAGGAGATCCGCGCCAACGTCCGCAAGCAGCTTGCACTGAACGAGGCCGTTCCGTTGACACAGCTGGAGGCGCAGCTGCGCGACAAATACGGAGCAAACGTCGTCACGGATAAAAACCCGGAAAAAGGGGGAAAATAAAGCATGTTATTCAAACCTTTGCCGTATGGACCGAGGATTCCATATAGCGGGGTTTGTTTTTTTGCGCCGAAGTTTTTTCCTTAAGATTATTTTGGGGAATGACGGCGGCTTCCCGTGGTTCATATTGACATTCGAATGGAAGGTTGTTAAGATAAAGGTACTAAATACCTACTTATTTACTCGGATATAAAATCGGTTTTTACAGCCAGACGCACGAACTGAATCCGCATACATTTTAAAATGAATTTTACCGTTCAAAAGGGAGGATTTTTACTATGGCTAAAGTCGTGAACAATGTTACTGAATTGATCGGCAGCACCCCGCTTGTTCGTTTGAACCGTCTGGTTCCGGAAGACAGCGCGGAAATTTACCTGAAACTTGAGTACCAGAACCCCGGCGCAAGCGTGAAGGACCGGATCGCCATCAGCATCGTCGAGGAAGCCGAGAAAGACGGCACGCTGAAACCGGGCGGCACGATCGTGGAAGCAACAAGCGGCAACACCGGAATCGGCCTGGCCATGGTCGCTGCGGCTAAAGGATACAAAGCGGTAATCGTCATGCCGGAAACGATGAGCTTGGAACGCCGCAACCTGCTTCGCGCATACGGAGCCGAGCTGGTGTTGACCCCGGGAGCGGAAGGCATGAACGGCGCCGTTAAAAAAGCCGAAGAAATCGTAAGGGAAAACCCGGGTTATTTCATGGCTGAGCAGTTCAAAAACCCGGCCAACGTAAAAATCCACCGCGAAACGACGGGTCCGGAAATCGTCGAAGCGATCGAATCGATCGGCGGCACGCTGGACGCTTTTGTTGCGGGCATCGGTACGGGCGGAACGATCTCCGGCGCAGGCGAAGTGCTGAAGCAACGTTTCCCTGACATCAAAATCGTGGCGGTCGAGCCTGCGGCTTCTCCAATTTTGGCCGGCGGCAAGCCGGGTCCGCACAAGATCCAAGGCCTTGGCGCGAACTTCATTCCGGATATTTTGAACCGTGAAATCTATGATGAAATCATCCATGTCGAGAACGAAGAAGCCTTTGAAACGGCGCGTCGCGTGGCGAAAGAAGAAGGCGTTCTTGCCGGCATTTCTTCCGGCGCCGCGGTCTCTGCCGCTCTAAAGGTTGCCAAGGAACTCGGTAAAGGTAAACGGATCGTCGTGATCATTCCAAGCAACGGCGAACGTTACCTCAGCACCCCGCTTTACAATTTCGAAGGTTAATTGGGAGCTATCAGCCCTGCTGCCGTCAAACGGCGGCAGGGTTTTTTGATGATATCGGAGGGAGTACGTTGATAGACGTTTTTCTTATGATATAAGAGAGTAAAAGCTTCGAAGCGACGGCTTCCTTGGATCTCAAGGAAAATTTCCGCTAAGCGCGGTCTGTCTTCTATGAAAGTACGTCGATAGACATTTTTCTTAAAAAACGCTTCGTTTTCCAACAAAAACACGGGAAAAGGCCTTTTCAAAAAGGAAGCGGGCAAGTATACTGACAACCAATAGCAAGCTTTGCAGCGAAAGGGATGAAGCGATGTACGGGGAAAGTATGATGACAATCGAACATTGGAAAAGGTGGGCCGGACAGGGCTGCACGATCCTTCCATTTGTACTGGAAACGTCATTCCAGGCAAACGAAGGCGGATTGCCCGCCTCCTGGTCGCATGCCTGGGAGCAGGCATCTCCGTATTCCTTCGTCCTCGAAAGCGGCAAGGATGGACGGTACACTTACTTGGGGTTGAAGCCTGTATCGGTTTTGCAGGGAAAAGGCGGGCAGGCGCGGATAACGGATCTTCTGAAAGGCGGCACCGCTTATACGGCAGGTTCTCCGCTTGAAGTCATCAAACGCTGGATGGAGCCGTACCAAGCCCCGACGCCTGCGGAAAGGGCGGGCATTGCGGCCGATTTGCCGCCGTTCCTTGGAGGATGCGTCGGTTTTCTGGGTTACGATGTCGTCCGGTTCATTGAAACGCTGCCGCAAATCGCGGCGGATCAGCCGGACATCCCGGACTATCTTTGGATGTTGTTCGATGAAATCTGGATTTACGACCATGAGAAGCAAAAGCTGGCCTGCGCGGCCCATATGACGATAACGAAAGAAACCGACCTGAAAGCGGCTTATGGAGCGGCCAAAGAAAAGGCCCAAGCGATGCTTGACCGTTGGGATCGGTTTACGGCGCAGGCACGGGCGGAGCTTGAGGAAGAGAAGCTGCATCGGCAAAGGCGGATGGCCGAGGCTCCCCCGGAGCTCGATTCCGGCGAATGGCCCGGGATGAAAAGCGCCTTTACGCAGGAAGCTTTTGAACAGGCGGTTTCGGCGATTCAAGATTATATCCGGCAGGGCGACGTGTTTCAGGTTAACTTGTCGCTTAGGCAGGAACAGGAGCTGCAATCCGAACCGGAGCGGATCTATGAATGGTTGAGGCTGCTGAATCCCTCCCCGTATATGGGTCTGCTTCGTTCTCCCGGATTCAGCCTTGCGAGCGCGTCGCCGGAGCTGCTGGTGAAGCGCCAGGGGGACACCATCAGCGCCCGTCCGATTGCAGGCACGCGTCGCCGCGGGCGTACGAAGGATGAAGACGAGGCAATGGCTGCGGAGCTGCTTGGCAGCGAAAAGGAGCGCGCGGAGCATGTCATGCTGGTCGACCTTGAGCGCAACGATATCGGCAAGGTCGCTGCTTACGGCACGGTACAAGTACCGGAACTATTGACCGTCGAGCATTACTCCCACGTCATGCATCTGGTATCCCAGGTAGAGGGGCGGCTAGCCCAGGACAAGGATGCTTTCGACGTCATCGCCGCGTTGTTCCCGGGCGGAACGATTACCGGAGCGCCGAAGGTGCGCACGATGGAGATTATCGAAGAACTGGAGCCGGTTAGAAGAGGGCCTTACACGGGCTCGATGGGCTGGATTGACTATAATGGAAATTTGGAATTAAATATTATCATAAGAACGCTGGTCGTTTCGGACGGGATCGGCATGATCCAGACCGGTGCGGGCGTCGTGATCGACTCCGAGCCTTACCGCGAATACCGCGAGTGCCATAATAAAGCCAAAGCCGTCGTCAAGGCCGTCCTTTTGAGCGAAAAGGAAGCGGCTGAGGGACCGGCCCGGCGTGAAAAGGAGATGAGAGCATGATTCTGGTGATCGACAATTATGACTCTTTTACGTACAACCTGGTTCAATATCTCGGGGAGCTGGGGGAAGAGGTTAAAGTATACCGCAATGACGAAATCGACATCCCGGGAATCGAAGCGCTTGCTCCCGATCATATTTTGATTTCGCCGGGGCCTTGCACTCCGAACGAAGCGGGAATCAGCCTCGAGGCCATTGAGCATTTTAAAGGAAAGATTCCGATTTTCGGCGTGTGCCTCGGGCATCAGGCGATCGGACAGGCGTTTGGAGGCCAGGTCGTCCGCGCCGAGCGGTTGATGCACGGCAAAACGTCTCCTATTTTGCATCAAGGAACGTCCGTTTTCGAGGGACTGCCGTCCCCGTTTACGGCGACGCGGTATCATTCCCTGCTGGTGGAACGCAGCACCCTGCCCGACTGCCTGGAAATTACGGCGGAGACGGAAGAGGGAGAAATTATGGGGCTGCGCCACAAGGAATACCCGATCGAAGGCGTCCAATTTCATCCCGAGTCGATCATTACCGACCATGGACATCAGATGCTCCGCAATTTCTTGAAGCGGACGGCAACGACGGGCGTATGAATCGGATTCTGCTAAACGGTCAAAGTATGGATGCTTCTGCTGCCGTGGTCTCCGTAATGGATCACGGCTTTTTATACGGCATGGGGTTGTTTGAAACGTTCCGGACTTATAGCGGAAAGCCGTTTTTATTGGAAAGGCATTTGGACCGGCTGACGGAGGGCTGCAAAACGCTGGGCATTGACGCTTCCGTCCTTCCGGATACCCGGCAGCTGCGGGATTGGATCGGCGAACTCATGCAGGCCAACGGTCTGAAGGAGGCTTATATCCGTTATACGGTAAGTGCGGGAGAAGACGTGCTTGGCCTGCCTGCAGGGATGTATAGCCGTCCGAATACCGTGTTGATGGCCAAACCTCTGCCTGAGCCGCCGGAGAGGCTGTATACCCATGGCAAGGCGCTTAAGCTGCTGAATACCCGTCGCAATACGCCGGAAGGTCCGGTCCGTTTGAAATCGCTGCATTACATGAACAACATTTTGGCGAAAAGGGAGCTTTCCTCCGACCCCGAAGCGGTTCGCCTGCATGCCGAAGGCTTGATGCTGAGCGCCGACGGTTACCTTTCGGAGGGGATCGTCAGCAATCTTTTTTTCGCGAAAAACGGCGGGCTTTATACACCCGATACGGCCTGCGGCCTGCTGCCAGGCATTACGCGCGGTTTGGTGCTGGAGCTCGCGTCCGCTGCAGGGCTTCGCTGTGAGGAAGGTTTCTATACTTGGGAAGACTTGATGCAAGCGGACGAAATTTGGCTGACCACCTCCATTCAGGAGCTGGTGCCCGTCACTTCACTGATCGATCAAACCGGCACGGCGCTCGTCATTAGCGGCGGCCGAATCGGACCGGTAACGGATATACTGCTGCGGTTGTACCGGCAGCGAACGGGAGGTTATCATGAAAACGACAATCTATGAACGGACATATCGGATGGGCGAAGCGGTGCTTGAGCTTGGTGCATCCACGAAAATTATGGGCATTTTGAACGTGACCCCCGATTCCTTTTCCGATGGAGGCCGCTATGTCGATCCCGAGCAGGCGGTTCGGCACGCCCTTCAGATGGTGGAGGACGGTGCGGATGTGATCGATATCGGCGGCGAGTCGACGCGCCCGGGTTACGAGCCGGTGCCTGCGGAAGAGGAGCTGCGCCGGATCATCCCGGTCATTGAAGCCTTGCACCGCGCCGCTCCCCATATCCCGATTTCAGTGGACACGTATAAAGCAGAGGTAGCTCGGGAGGCGATCAAGGCGGGGGCCCATATCATGAATGACATTTGGGGGGGCAAAAAGGACCCCGACATGCTGAGAGCGGCGGCGGAACTCGGCTGCCCGGTGATATTGATGCATAACAGGAATGATATGAATTACGGCGATTTTGCGGCCGACGTCGTGCGGGATCTGGAGGAAAGCGTCGAATTGGCGCTGAAAGCCGGCGTTTCGGGAGAGCGGATCATCTTGGACCCGGGTGTCGGTTTTGCGAAAAACCTGCCGGAAAATTTGCGGATTATGACGCAGCTCGACAGACTGGTGAAAATCGGATATCCGGTGCTGCTGGCCACTTCCCGCAAAAAATTCATCCGTACGGTGCTCGATCTCCCGGTCGACGATATCGTGGAAGGCACGGCCGCCACAGTCGCGTTCGGCATCGCCCAAGGCTGCCAAATCGTGCGTGTCCATGACATCAAACCAATCAAGCGGACCGTAGATATGTGCGACGCGATGCTGTATGCCTCGCCGGATACGATAAGGGTAAAATAACATAAAACGGAGGTTCGACCGATCTATGGATAAAATGAAGCTGCATCGGATGGAATATTACGGGTACCACGGCGTGTTCGAGGAAGAGCGCAAGCTGGGCCAACGTTTTTATATCGATTTGGAGCTGGAGCTCGATTTGCGGGAAGCGGGGAAAAACGACGATTTGAGCAAAACGGTAAATTATGCCGAAGTGCACGAAATCGTGAAAAAAGTGGTTGAGACCGAGTCTTTCCGCCTCATCGAAGCGCTCGGCGAACGTGTTGCATCCTTGTTATTGGACACTTATACTAGTATCGATGCATTGACGGTCAAAGTGACCAAACCGCACCCTCCCTTTGACATCCATTTTCAGGGCGTCACCGTGGAGCTTTACAGAACGAGGAATTAGCGGAGGTTGGACGTTTGACGCCTTTCGTTTCCGCTAATATCCCAAAACAAGAAAGCGAGAATCCGCCATGTACGCACAATCCACCTCTGAGCCATCAGAGGCTTATATTGCTTTAGGGGCCAATTTAGGGGACCGGGAAGAGACGTTAATGGAAGCGGTGCGGCGTCTCGACCGGTCGCCGGACGTTACCGTCCTCGAATGCTCCAATTTATATGAGACCGAACCTGTCGGGTATGTGGACCAGCCCCTTTTTCTGAACATGGCCGTTCGGGTCAGCACCCGGCTCGATGCTTACGGACTGCTGCATGTCATGCAGCGAATCGAAAAAGAACTCGGACGCGTCCGGCATATCCGCTGGGGCCCGCGGACCGTCGACTTGGATCTGATTTGGATGGAAGGGCGCAGGGAAAACACGGAGGAGCTGATTTTGCCGCATCCGCGCATGGAGGAGCGTTTGTTTGTCCTTGTCCCGCTCAAGGATATCTTGCCTGCGGATGAAACCTCCGGATTGCAGGCCATTCTATCGGCAGCCTTGGAAAGACTGGATGGAAAGGACGGTTTACAGCTTTGGAAAACATGCAGCTGGCACAGCGCATCCGCGCCTTCCGGAAGTTAAAAGGATACACCCAACAGGAGTTGGCATCGGGCTGCGGCATTTCGCTGACGGTTCTCGGGGCCATTGAGCGCGGCAACCGTCTTGCCGACGACCGAACGCTTGCAAAAATTGCGGAGGTGCTGGGCATATCGGTCGAGGAGCTTGCCAATAAGTAGAATTTCGTTACGGGTAGATAGATTTTGAATAAAATTTAGGAGCGATATGGAACAATGCTGAAAATTGGCGATATCGAAATGAAAAACCAAGTCGTCTTAGCTCCAATGGCGGGCGTCTGCAACCCGGCTTTCCGCCTGATCGCCAAAGAATTCGGAACGGGGCTTGTATGCGCGGAGATGGTCAGCGGCAAAGCGATTGTGCACGGCAATCAGCGCACGCAGGAAATGCTGTTTGTCGATGAGCGCGAAAAACCACTGAGCCTGCAAATTTTCGGGGGTGACCGGGTATCGTTGGTGGAAGCCGCCAAAGTCGTGGACAAACAAACGAATGCCGACATTATCGACATCAACATGGGCTGCCCTGCGCCCAAAGTGACCAAAATCGACGCGGGCGCCCGTTGGCTGCTCGACTCGAACAAAATTTATGATATGGTAGCGGCCGTGGTGGATGCGGTGGAAAAACCGGTAACCGTAAAAATGCGCACAGGCTGGGACAGCGACCATATTTATGCCGTCGAAAACGCCCAAGCCGTCGAACGCGCGGGAGGAAAAGCCGTCAGCATTCATGGACGCACCCGCGAGCAACTGTATACCGGCCACGCCGACTGGGATATTATAAAACAAGTTAAAGAGTCGGTGTCGATTCCGGTCATCGGCAACGGGGACGTGGTGACGCCGGAGGATGCGCGCCGGATGCTGGACCAAACCGGGGTCGACGGGGTCATGATCGGCCGCGGAGCGCTCGGCAACCCATGGATGTTGTACCGGACGATCGAATATTTGAAAACCGGCGAGCTGTTGCCCGAGCCGTCAGGCGAAGAGAAAATCCGGATTGCGATTTTGCATATGGACCGTCTGATCGCCTTGCGCGGAGAAGCGGTGGCCGTGCGCGAAATGCGCAAACATCTGGCCTGGTATTTGAAGGGGCTTAAAGGATCCGCCCGCATCAAGGACGAAATCATGGAAGAAACGAAGCGGGATGAAATGGTCAAAATTTTGGAAAATTTTGTGGCAGGCCTCAAAGAGCGGGAAGAACGGGAAGCTCACGCGGCTGAAGAGACGGCTGTTTCCTAATAATTTCGCTTCTCATGACCATGCATATACAATATTGCGTGCGATTGACATTTTGAAATGCTTACCATATAATTTTTCAGTATAAATTCGACTTTATCCTTAATACAGCGGAAGGATGTTCTGATCCTTCAAACTTTGCATAAATATAGATTGATCTAAGGCAAGCTGGGTAGTTCATTCTATAATCCGATTCCATTTCATAATGAATGGATATTCACCTTGAAATGGAACCGTGTTTAAATTTATTTAACATGACAGGAGAATCGGTTAAGATGAGCGATAAAGAAGTCATTCTGACACAGGACGGACTCAAAAAGCTGGAAGACGAACTCGAGAACCTGAAATCAGTCAAGCGCCGCGAGGTTGCGGAACGGATTAAGGTAGCCATCGGCTACGGCGATATCAGCGAAAACTCGGAATACGAGGACGCCAAAAATGAACAGGCATTTATTGAAGGGCGTATCATTACCCTGGAAAAAATGCTTCGTAATGCGCGCATCATCAACAACGACGAGATCAATACCGATATTGTCGGCGTAGGCGCGACCGTGATCGTACAGGATATGGAGTACGGCGATACGATGGAATACACCATTGTGGGCACGGCCGAATCCGATCCGCTCAACAACAAAATTTCGAATGAAAGCCCGGTGGGCAAGGCGATTTTGGGCAAGCAGAAAGGCGCCGTCGTGGACGTTAACGTTCCTGCGGGCGTCATCCAGTACAAAATCATCGACATTAAGAAATAAGACCGGCATGCTTTAGGATTGTTAGAAAGAGCTTCCTTTAGGAAGCTTTTTTTTCAGATATACAGGCCGAGCTGGGAAAGAATGCATTTTTCTCCGGTTTTTTGCCAGGCATTACCCTGTTTTTCATTGATGGACAGGCAGTAGGATTGAAGGAGTGACGATAAAATGTCGGAAGAAGTAAACAACAACGAACAGGAAATTGAACTTAGCGAAATGCTGCAAATCCGCCGCGGAAAGCTGGACGAGCTGCGCGGTCTCGGGATTGACCCTTTCGGGAAAAAATACGACCGCACTCACCATGCCGGGGATCTGCTTCAGAAATATGACGGCATGACCAAAGAAGAGCTGGACGAGCAGCATGTCGAAGTGCGCGTTGCCGGCCGGATTATGGCCAAACGGGGCATGGGCAAAGCGATTTTTGCCCACATTCAGGATCTGAGCGGCAAAATTCAAATTTACGTGCGTCAGGATTCCGTGCCTGAAACGGCGTTTGAAGCGTTCCGTCTGCTTGACCTCGGGGACATTGTCGGAATCGCCGGCACGATGTTCAAGACCAAAACGGGAGAAACTACAATCAAAGCGAGCGAGGTCGAGGTGCTGGCGAAGTCCCTCAATCCGCTGCCTGACAAATATCACGGGCTGAAAGACGTCGAGCTGCGTTATCGCCAGCGTTACGTCGATTTGATCATCAACCCGGAAGTACAGCAAACGTTCATTACGCGTTCCCGCATTATTCAATCGATGCGCCGGTACTTAGATTCGCAAGGGTATTTGGAAGTGGAAACGCCGACGCTGCACGCCATCGCTGGCGGCGCCGCGGCGAAGCCGTTTATTACGCATCATAACGCGCTTGACATGGAGCTTTACATGCGCATCGCGATTGAACTTCACTTGAAGCGCCTCATTGTCGGGGGCCTGGAAAAAGTGTACGAAATCGGGCGCGTATACCGGAATGAGGGCATTTCCACCCGTCACAACCCGGAATTCACCATGATCGAGCTGTATGAAGCATATGCGGACTACAAGGACATCATGAATCTGACCGAAAACTTGATTGCTCACATTGCGCAGGAGGTACTCGGAACTCAAGTCATCAATTATCAAGGCCATGAGGTTAACCTTGCGCCGGGTTGGCGCCGCGTATCCATGGTAGATGCCGTGAAAGAAGTGAAAGGCGTCGACTTCGGCGTGCATATGACGGACGAAGAAGCTCATCGCCTTGCCAAAGAGCATAACGTCAAAGTCGAGCCGCATATGACCTTCGGCCATATCCTGAACGCGTTTTTCGAGGAGTTCGTGGAGGAAACGTTGATTCAGCCGACCTTCGTTACCGGTCATCCGGTTGAAATTTCGCCGCTGGCGAAGAAAAACGAAGAGGATCCGCGTTTCACGGACCGTTTCGAGCTGTTTGTCGTGGCGCGTGAACACGCGAATGCCTTCAGCGAGCTGAATGATCCGATCGACCAGCGCCAGCGTTTCGAAGCGCAGCTCAAAGAACGTGAACAGGGCAATGACGAAGCCCATGAGATGGACGAGGACTTCCTGAACGCGCTCGAGTACGGCATGCCGCCAACAGGCGGACTCGGGATCGGTGTCGACCGTCTCGTGATGCTGTTGACCAACTCGCCTTCGATCCGCGACGTACTGCTCTTCCCTCATATGAGAAACCGTACGCAGGAGTAGTTCGAGCGGCTTTCTTCTATAATCAAATAAAAAGGAACAGCGTGATTGGTTCACGTCTGTTCCTTTTTTGTGTTTTCAACCTGATGCAGGGGCTGGGCGGCAAATTGAAAGAAGATGCTTGCGTACGGCTCTGCGCATGATGTCGGTCGTTACCTTCTCCGGTCTGAGTACGGCATGAACGGCCAATCCGTCGATCAGGGCATAAAAACGTTCGATTTCAACCTCGATGTCCAGATCGGGCAAAGCCAAGTTAGCGGTCGTTAACCCATTCATGATTTTAATAAAAACCGTTCTGAGCTCATCATCGACCTCCATTCGATGTTTGGCGAGGTCCTTGTCGGACAACGATTTAACGACAAAAGCAAACCAAACCTCCATTTCGAGTCGTTTCTCCTCATCGGTGGGTAAAATCTCATCGACCAGGAGAGGAATGTCCGTTAAAAGATCCCCGCTGAATGCGATGTTCGTTATCCGGTTTCCGACGCGGTCGGAAACCATCTTCATGGCGTAGGACAGCAATTCCGAATGGGTTGTGAAGTAATGGCGCATCGAGCCGACGGATAAACCGGCTTCATCGGCGACATTACGAACTGAAGCTTGATCAAGCCCCATTTTTTGAATGACTCGCCAGGTGGCTTCAGCGACCTTTTTCCTTTGTTTTTCATGATCCACGATTTTAGGCATGTCTTTAGTATAACATCGATCTTGTTTTTTTAACACAGTCGTGTTAAATTGTTTTTAATACAATCGTTCTAAAAAGAGAGAGGATGATATCACCATGATTGCAGCCTTAATTGTAGGATGCGAAGTTGCATTTTGGGTACTTGTTCTTGCTGGATTAACCGCAAGGTATATCGCTGGATGGAAGCGTGTCGGAGGTGTCTTGCTGGTTGCCACTCCAGTTGTTGATCTGCTGCTTCTTATATTTACGATCATCGATTTGCGGAATGGAGCCAAAGCGGAATTCATGCATGGACTCGCGGCGGTTTATATTGGAGTTACCGTGGCGTATGGGCACAGGATGATCAAGTGGGCGGATGAGAGATTCGCGTACCGGTTTGGAGGAGGAAAGAAACCGGATCCGGCTCCAAAGCACGGAAAGGAGCACGCTCGACGCGAAAGGGAGGGATGGTACCGGCATGTTCTGGCCTGGATTGTGGGAGTCATTCTGCTCATGCTTATGATTTGGATCGTAAACGAACCGTCCCGCACGGAAGCTTTGAAGAAAATACCGATGTGGTGGGGCGCGATTTTGGGAATCGACTTTGTGATCAGTTTCAGCTATACGATTTGGCCTAGGCGTTAGCGATAATCGAAAAGGGATATAAGTAATTTCGAAACATGAATGCAGCTATTGTATGGAACGAAAAATAGAAACTCGGATGCTTATATCCCTAAATCTATCATTATCATAAAAAGTGCTTGCATGTTTGTTGAACTCATGTTATATTAATATTCCGGCCAGGAAATGCAATGCAACATTGCGAGCCAGCAAGCTTCAAAACTTTGAATGAAAAATTAATTTCAAAAAAAGCTTGCAAAACCGGGCAGAACATGATATATTATAAAAGTTGCTGCTGAACATAACGGCGGCGACGAAAACGAA
>NZ_WTWY01000027.1 GCF_009870825.1 Paenibacillus sp. USDA918EY
TCCTGGGAGAGTAGGACGTTGCCAAGCGAAGGACCACTGTTGATGTATAATCGACAGTGGTTTTTGTTTTATTCAGGTGTTGTAACCATGCTTCATGGATAACGAAGGAATGAATCGCGCCATAATAAGAATCCATGGATACTTGTCCGTTGGGTGCTTCTCATTTGAAGCCAATATTTATAATCCCGCTGGGCATGGGGGGGCGCACAGGCATTGCTCGTAAGTGTGATGGAAGCCAGCAGCGGAATAGCTAAACAAAATAACATCTGAAGTAACGCTGACGAATTTTGGACATCCAGCCAAGAGATGTCTTTTTATAAGCCGTTGTCTTTTACCAGTGGACATATATGTTCAGACATTAGACAAGTGCATTTTCTGTTTGTTTTACCATGTTCAATTCCTTGACAGCTTTGCGGCGCCTTTGCTAAGATGGCAATAATATATTTTCAGAAAACGATTTTCAAGCGATTTTAAAGCCTTGTAGTATAAGGGTTTTGACGAAAACAATACATGACAATGAGGGGGAAGTTCCAAGGTGTGGGAAGACAAATTCAGTAAAGAAGGATTTACTTTTGACGATGTGTTGCTGGTGCCGCGTAAGTCTGAGGTGCTGCCGAAGGAAGTGGACGTGTCCACGAGATTAAGCAAACATGTGAAGCTCAACATTCCGCTGATCAGCGCCGGCATGGATACCGTAACCGAATCCGCAATGGCCATCGCGATCGCAAGAGAAGGCGGGATCGGGGTCATCCACAAAAACATGCCCGTTGAGCAGCAAGCTGAAGAAGTAGACCGCGTAAAACGCTCCGAAAGCGGCGTCATTACAAATCCATTTTCCTTGACTCCCGACCACCTTGTTTCCGATGCCGAGCAAGTGATGGCCAAGTTCCGGATCTCCGGCGTTCCGATTGTGGACGAGCAGCACAAGCTTGTGGGGATTTTGACAAACCGCGACCTGCGTTTTGTACACGACTATAGCATCCAAATCAAAGAAGTGATGACGAGAGAAAACCTCGTAACGGCTCCGGTCGGCACGACGCTGCAAGAAGCCGAAATCATTTTGCAAAAGCATAAAATCGAAAAGCTTCCTTTGGTTGACGATAACAACGTCCTGAAAGGGCTTATTACGATCAAGGACATCGAAAAAGCGATCCAGTTCCCGAATGCGGCGAAGGATGCGCAAGGACGCCTTTTGGTCGGCGCAGCGATCGGTATTTCCAAGGACGGCCTTGACCGCGCCGAAGCGCTGGTAAAAGCGGGCGTCGACATGATTGTGGTCGATTCCGCGCACGGACATCATATTAACATTCTTGATTTTGTCCGCAAGCTTCGCGGCTTGTATCCGGAACTTACCATCGTAGCCGGCAACGTTGCAACCGGTGAAGCAACACGCGACCTGATTGAAGCCGGCGCTTCCGTCGTTAAAGTCGGCATCGGACCTGGTTCCATCTGTACGACGCGTGTCATTGCCGGTATCGGCGTACCGCAAATCACGGCGATTTACGACTGCGCGCAGGTCGCCCGCGAATACGGCATTCCGTTGATCGCCGACGGCGGCATCAAATACTCCGGTGAAATTACGAAGGCATTGGCCGCAGGCGGACACGCGGTCATGCTCGGAAGCATGTTTGCCGGCACGGAAGAAAGCCCCGGCGAATCGGAAATTTACCAAGGACGCCGCTACAAGGTATACCGCGGCATGGGCTCCATGGCTGCAATGAAACAGGGCAGCAAGGACCGTTACTTCCAGGACGACGACAAGAAGCTCGTACCGGAAGGCATCGAAGGACGAGTGGCCTATAAAGGCCCGCTGAAGGACACGATCCATCAACTGATCGGCGGTCTGCGCTCCGGCATGGGATATTGCGGCACGAAAAACCTGGAGGAGCTCCGCGAGGATACCCAATTCGTCCGCATCACGGGCGCAGGCCTTCGCGAAAGCCATCCGCATGACGTACAAATCACGAAGGAAGCTCCAAACTACTCCGTATAAATTCGAAGATGGTTTGCACTTAACCAACATCTTCTTGTACAGACAGGCCGAATTTAGGCCTGTCTGTCTTTTTTTGCTTAATTCCCTGTGATAGAATAGAACAAGCGAGATTTTATGGGCAAGAGGGGAGTTAACAATTCATTGAGTAAGAAATGGAAATTATCCGGCCGTCATGGCCACAAAAAGAACAAACGTCACTTCGTTAAAAAGAGCGTAGCTTCGGTTATGCTTTTGAATATGCTTTGCTTAACCGCTTTACCTGCCACGATGGTGTTTGCGGAAAAGGCGCAGACGACTACGAATGCGCAAGCGAACAGTTCGACTTCGGTGGCAGGCAGCATTCAGAAACCGGATTTGAACTTGAAGTCCGCAGTTTTGATTGAACCTACAACCGGTCAGGTGCTTTTGTCGATGAATGCCGATGAGCCGCTTCCGCCGGCCAGCATGACCAAAATGATGACCGAGTATATCGTCGCTGAGCAGGTCAAGCAGGGGAAACTGAAATGGACGGATAAGGTCACGGTTGGGGAAAATGCGGCCAAAACGATCGGTTCGCGTATTTTTTTGGCCCAGGGAGACGTGCATACGGTTAAGGAGCTGTATATTGCCATGGCTGTAGGCTCGGCGAATGACGCAACGGTAGCCCTTGCCGAACGCGTAGCCGGCTCCGAACAGGAATTCGTGAAGCTGATGAACGAAACGGCCAAGCAAATGGGCATGAAGACCGCGTATTTCATTAATGCGACCGGCCTTGATAAAAAGGACATGCCTGCCAAATTCCAGCCGGACACCGACAAGGAAGACGTCATGTCGGCAATGGACGCTGCCATTCTCGGCTTGCATATCGTGAAGGACCATCCGGACTACGCCCAATTCACGGCGATTCAATCGTACAAATTCCGGGAGCGCGATAAAGCACCCATCGTGAACTACAACTGGATGCTGGAAGCGAATAAGAACATCCCGAACTTCAAAGCTTATGCATATCCGGGTCTGGACGGCCTGAAAACCGGGCACACCCAAAATGCGGGCAACTGCTTTACGGGCACGGCCGTACGCAACGGCATGCGCTTGATCAGCGTCGTCATGGGGGCTGATTCCGAAGCTCACCGTTTTACGGAAACGAAAAAGGTTTTGGACTTCGGTTTCGACAATTTCGAAGTTAAACAGGTCGTACCCGGCAAGTCCAAAGTTCAAGGCTTGGACAGCGTGCCCGTGAAGAAAGGCGTAGAAACGAGCGTTGGCGTCGTAACCGACGGAGACGTCAGCTTCGTCGTGCCGAAGGGCAGCGACGTCAAAGGCGTTCAGTTCAAAACGCAACTCGAGCCGGCCGATAAGCTGGTAGCGCCGATCGAGAAGGGAACGAAGGTCGGGACTATAACCTATACGTACAAAGCTGCGGGAATGGACCAAGCCCAAACCAAGACGGTGAATCTGGTAACTTCCGAAGAAGTCGAAAAAGGCAGCTGGATTCGTTTATTCTTCCGGGCTATCGGAGAAATGTTTTCCGATTTGTTTGACGGAATAAAAAATCTTTTTTAAGATATTCAAAAAGCATTCGCTTATAGAATAAGAAGACACACATTTTCGGGAGGCGTGGACATGGAAACAGGGACTTCGAGAGTAAAAAGAGGCATGGCGGAAATGCAAAAAGGCGGCGTCATCATGGACGTCATGAATGCTGAGCAGGCAAAAATCGCCGAGGCGGCAGGCGCAACGGCCGTCATGGCATTGGAGCGTGTGCCATCCGATATTCGCGCAGCCGGAGGGGTAGCCCGTATGGCGGACCCGACGATTGTCGAGGAAGTAATGAAAGTGGTATCCATTCCGGTTATGGCGAAAGCCCGTATCGGCCATTACGTGGAAGCTAAAGTGCTGGAATCCCTGGGCGTCGATTATCTCGACGAGAGTGAAGTGTTGACTCCTGCCGATGAAGTGTTCCATATCGATAAATGGGACTTTACCGTTCCTTTCGTATGCGGCGCAAAGGATCTTGGTGAGGCGCTCCGCCGGATCGGCGAAGGCGCGTCGATGATCCGTACGAAAGGCGAGCCGGGAACAGGCAATATCGTGGAAGCCGTCCGTCATATGCGCCTCATTAACAGCCAAATTCGCAAGGTGCAAAGCATGTCGAAGGACGAGCTGTATGCGGAAGCGAAAAACCTGGGCGTGCCTTACGACCTTCTTCTTGGCGTACATGAGAACGGCAAACTTCCGGTCGTCAACTTTGCTGCAGGCGGTGTGGCAACACCGGCCGACGCCGCGCTGATGATGCATTTGGGCGCCGATGGGGTGTTCGTTGGTTCCGGCATTTTCAAATCGGACAACCCCGAGAAATTCGCGCGCGCGATCGTGGAAGCAACCACCCATTACAAAGATTACAAGCTGATCGCCGAAGTTTCGAAGAACCTCGGGGCTCCTATGAAAGGCATCGAGATTTCGAAGCTTAGTCCGGCTGAACGGATGTCGGATCGAGGCTGGTAAGAGAGAAGGCTGGACATAGATGAAAATCGGGGTGTTGGCACTTCAAGGTGCCGTAGCAGAACATATTCGCAGCATTGAGCTTGCAGGGGCGGAGGGCGTCGCCATCAAGAAAACGGAAGAGCTTCAGGATATACAAGGCCTGATCATTCCCGGCGGCGAAAGCACGACGATCGGTAAATTGATGCGAAAATACGATTTTATCGATGCGATACGCGAATTTTCCGCGGCAGGCAAGCCGATTTTTGGCACCTGCGCAGGCCTTATTGTGCTTGCCAAAACGATTGAGGGTCAGGAAGAAGCCCATCTGGGGCTGATGGACATAACCGTGGCCCGCAATGCGTTCGGACGCCAAAGGGAAAGCTTTGAGACCGATCTGGACGTCAAAGGCATTGACGAGCCGATTCGGGCCGTGTTTATTCGCGCGCCGCTCATCCGCAGCGTAGGGGACCAGGTGGACGTATTATCCTCTTACAACGAAGAAATCGTAGCGGCGAGACAAGGGCATTTGCTGGCCTCTTCGTTCCATCCGGAGCTGACGGACGACTACCGGCTCCATCAATATTTCGTGGATATGGTCAAAGCCGTACAAGCGTCATAAAACCCTGCGTTTGTGCCGATATATAACATGACAGACACCTTGACTCTTTTTATGATATCTAAAGCCCCCAAATAGGGTAAGCTTTGGATAAGCGGATTGTCAGCTTGCCGTTTGTTCCGGTATTCCCGGGGCCGGCCGGCTGGCCCATCTGCTACAAGGGTCGGGGTTCTTTTTTTGAAGATGCAAGAAGGATAAGAAGGATTCGTTGTTCAAAAATGAGCATCCTTATATCTCAAGAAAAACTTCGGTTGGACGTGGTCTGCTTCCTTTAAAAAGTATGTTGGTGGAAGTTTTTCTTCAGATGTACGAATGAAGGATTTAAATGAAAAAGATTAAGGAATTCGGCCGGATCTATGTAACCATTTTGGGAGGAATTTTGGAATGCTGGATGTAAAAATATTGCGGACCGATTTTGGGAAAGTCGAACAGGCGCTGAAAAACCGCAACAAATCGCTGGATTTGATCGCAGGTTTTCCGGAGCTTGACACACGCCGCAGAGAACTGCTGCAGGAAAGCGAAGCGTTGAAAAACCGCCGCAACGTCGTGTCGGGCGAAGTGGCAAAACGCAAGAAGAACAAAGAGGACGCGGAAGAGCTGATCCTGGAGATGCGCGAAGTATCGGACCGGATCAAAGCTTTGGACGAGGAAGTGCGCGAGCTTGAGGCTTCCATTTCCGAGCTGATGATGGCGATTCCGAATATTCCGCACGAGTCCGTTCCTGTAGGCGCTTCCGAAGAGGACAACATCGAAATCCGCCGCTGGTCCGAGCCAAGAAAGTTCGATTTCGAACCGAAGGCTCACTGGGACATCGCGCAGGGGCTTGATATTCTGGATTTTGAGGCGGCGGCTAAAGTAACGGGCTCGCGCTTTACTTTCTACAAAGGGCTTGGGGCCCGATTGGAGCGCGCTTTGATCAACTTCATGATGGACCTTCACAGCGGAGAGCATGGTTATGAGGAAATGCTGCCGCCGTACATCGTGAACGGGGACAGTTTGCGCGGAACGGGACAGCTGCCGAAGTTCGAGGAAGATTTGTTTAAAATACGCGATACCGACTATTATTTGATTCCTACGGCCGAGGTGCCTGTCACGAACTATTACCGCGACGAAATTTTGACGTCCGAGGACCTGCCGAAACATTTCGTGGCTTATAGCTCCTGCTTCCGTTCAGAAGCCGGTTCCGCGGGACGGGATACGCGCGGTCTTATTCGCCAGCACCAATTTAACAAAGTCGAGCTGGTGAAAATCGTGGATCCGGAAAAGTCGTACGAAGAGCTGGAAAAAATGACGGCCGACGCCGAGCATGTGCTGCAGCTGCTGAAGCTGCCATACCGCGTCATGACGCTGAGTACGGGCGATATGGGCTTTTCCGCGGCCAAAACGTATGACCTTGAAGTATGGCTGCCTGAAAGCGGTATGTACCGCGAAATTTCGTCGTGCTCGAATACGGAGGATTTTCAGGCTCGCCGTGCCAATATCCGGTATCGTCCGGAGCCGAAGGCGAAACCCGAGTTCGTGCATACGCTTAATGGTTCCGCGCTCGCCGTGGGACGTACGGTTGCGGCCATCTTGGAAAATTACCAGCAGGAAGACGGCAGCGTGATCGTGCCTGACGTTCTGCAGCCTTATATGGGGAACGTAAAGGTCATTGCTCCAAAACAGAAATAAGCTTGATCAATAAAATAAATTATGGTATAATATTTTTGTTACGCCTAACGTGACATTTGATATTTATACCATACGGAGAGGTACCGAAGCGGTCATAACGGGGCGGTCTTGAAAACCGTTAGGGTGCAAGCCCACATGGGTTCGAATCCCATCCTCTCCGCCAGAATAGCAAACGACAGAAGTCATCCGAACGCGGATTGGCTTCTTTTTTGTTTTATAGGATTTCTTCTCCATTAACTCTACAGAAAACCCGCAATCATAAGGAATGGTGAATACGCCGAGCCAAGAGCGAATAAATCCACCGTCTTCTCCACACATTAAAGTGCAGGGGAGGTGTGATGAAATGAACCGAGAATTTCAACTCGATCAGGATCAGCTTGTTCAAGCTTGGCAGTCGCAGTTGCCGCAAAACCTTGAGCCCTCGGATACCGCTCAAGTGTTCGCGGACGAGGCCAATCCGAATGCGCTCCGAATTCACATCGATTCCGCCGGACGCACGATGTACTCTTTTGATTTTCAGTGCTCCTACCTGGATACTCGGGAGGTCAAGGTGGATCTGGTCGACGTGGAACGCGACGGGCAAACGGTGGATGAGCGCACCGAGGTCATCCAGGATATGACCCAAGGATACACCCGCCAGATTCATGAATGCGCCCAGGCGCTTCACGATGTGACTCATCACGTTTAACAGGGAAAAGAGGGAAAGAGATGACGAAAGCGAAAAACGGTCTGGACAAGAACTTAAGCAACGTTGTGGATGATTTGAACCAAATGGCGGTCAACAGCCATCATGCCCAGCAAATCCAGCAGGATACGAACGACCGCAGGCATCAGGATGCGCTGAACCATGACAAGACGACCGACATGACCCATCAGCACTCTTAATCCGACATTGGGGTGAATTCAGATGAGCAAACCGAAAGCCATTCCCGTACCCGAAGCCCAGCGTCGGGAGCAGCGGCAGCATCGCCGGGAGGACGAAAATACGATGCAGGAACCTCTTTCCGGGTCGAAAAAGGTAAAAAACCGTAATCATGTGGATCATTTGAATAAAGAAGGATAACCTCAAACAACATAACTGGAAAAGGAAAAAGCATTTTGGCGGAGCCGAAGTGCTTTTTTGCCGTTTTCTATAGGTATAACAATACTCCAAATCAGCTGCCCGCCATTTTTGAAACCAAGGAATATATTTTCCGTATTATGCAATGTGAGCTCACAATGCAGGTAAAAAAGGAAATTTATTATTTTCCAATCATAAAATTTCCAAAAATCTGTTCCAGTTATCCTAAAAATGGTTTATGATGAAAAGGTGTGTTATTTGCCCTAGAGAAAGAGAGGAGAGAAGGTAATGAACAAGAAGTTTGCAATCCTGATTCTGACACTGATCTTATCCATGACAGTGGTACTTGCAGGATGCACGAGCAAGCAGGATCCGAAAGACGCCATGAAGAGCGCCACGGGGAATGCGATGAAAATGACTTCATACGAAATGAAGAGCAAGGTGGTTATCAAAGACCTGCAGGTATCCAGCAAGGAAACCGCGGACAACGAAGCTGCCAGCCAAGTCATGAGCATGCTCAAAAACGCTGAATTGACAATTGATGGGGTATATCAAAACGATCCGATGCAAACGGAGCTTACCATGGGAATTAACCTGAAGGGCGACATGTCCATGAGCTTCAACATCCCGATGGTCATGACGAAAGAGAAACTATACGTTAAAATTCCAAGCATCCCGATGCTGCCGCTTCCGGAAGATGTAGTCAACAAGTACCTGGTTCTGGACATGAAGGAACTTGCCGAACAAGGCGGTACGACGTTTAAACCGGATTCCTTAGATCAGAAAAAAGCGCAGCAGCTGTCGAACGAAGTCATGAATACGTTATTCGAAGAATACGACGGCAAAAAATATTTCAAAGACATCAACACCAAAGACGCAAACCTGCCGGAAGGCGTGGATGCCAAGCAAGTCGTGCAGTTTAACGTAACGAATGAAAACGTGAAAGAAGCAGCGGAAATTTTCGTCAACCAAGCACTGCCTAAAATTCTCGACATTCTTGCAAAAGACGAATATCGCGAAATGGTTGGCCTGACGAAGGAAGAAATCGATAACGCCAAAAAAGACCTGAGCTCCGCGAATAAAGACGAAGTGAGCAAAGGCCTGAACGAATTGAAGAACTACCTGAAAATCAACCAGTTCAGCATTAACACGGCCATCGACAAGAAGGACTTCCCATCTTACCAAAGCGCTGTGATCAACGTCGAAATGAACGATCCTGAAACGAAGGACAACATGAAGCTGGCGATGGAAGTAAACAACCAATACAGCAAGATCAACGAAAAACAAGAGTTCAAGATCGGTATTCCAAAAGAAGGCGACGTTATTACCATGGAGCAATTGCAGCAGAAAATGGGCGGAGCTTACTAAGTTTTACAAACAAAACCACCCGGTCGGGGTTTTCCCGAGCCGGGTGGTTTTGCTTTCTGTTTTAATGAAGGCTGCGCCTCATGGGGCGAGAAAGACTGATGCACAAAAGAAATTTTTTTTACAAACGTTTTTCACACCTTGCCGCGGAGCTTGCGGAAAAATTGAGTCAGCATGGACGCGCATTCTTCCTGCAAGATGCCGCTCACGACCTCCGTCCGGTGATTAAACCGCGGCTCCTGCAAAAGGTTCATCAGCGTGCCGGCGCAGCCTGCCTTAGGGTCCCCCGTCCCGAAAATCACCTGCGGAATCCGGGATTGGACGATCGCCCCGGCGCACATCGGACAAGGCTCCAGCGTGACATAAAGCCGGCAGTCCAGCAGACGCCATGCGCCGATCGCCTGGCTGGCCTCGCGGATGGCGACGATTTCCGCGTGCGCGGTGGCATCCTGGGACGTTTCGCGAAGATTGTACCCGCGGCCGATAATTTCGTCACCCCGGACGATCACGGCGCCGATCGGCACTTCTCCGATGGCTTCGGCCCGCTTCGCTTCAGCAATCGCTTCTTTCATCCACCGTTCATGCACAGCCTTATCCACAGATTCATCCACAGAAAGAGGATGAATTGGTTTCTCTTCCAAAATAAAAATCCCCCTTTTATAACGCTTGAGGTTTATTCAGCGAACAGGCATTCGAATGTTAACATGCTGTGCATATATTTGTGGATAACTTTTTACTTGCACACAGAATTGTCCACAATTTACTCCTAACAAAATGTGAATATGTGCATAACGTGCATAAGTTATTCCGGCCATGTGCATGTCCTTGTTCAAATGATGCGGTTCGCAAATATCCGTTTTTTTCAACTAAGTGTACAGCGGTGATACATTTTATCTATTGTAGAGAAGGATGACTCAAATATCAACGCAAGACAAGACGAAAAACCTGAGTGCAATAAAAAAATGCATATTTTATCTGTCTTTTCAAATATGTAGTTTTGGGGTTATGATGATAGAGTATTGTCATTTTTCGCCAAAGTTCTTTTTTGCCACGAGGTGATCCTTTGTCCATAAAGTATAAATTAACCTTGGTCATGTCTGGCTCCCTGCTGTTAATTTTGCTTTTATATATTCTTCTCAGTTTTTACACGACGCAAGCCAATCTGAAAAGGGATAGCGAAAGCAAAATGCTGGTTGCCGCCAGGCAGATTGCCGCCTCCATCGAGCAGAGCCAGTACAGCTCGAAATACGTGGAGGAGGAAGCGGGGGAGCTGCTTCGGATGGCTGCAATCCTTGCCGCCAAGGAGCTGCCTGCGGATTACCAAGATATTGATAATGAACAGCTTCGGAAATTAAGCAAGGAGGTCGGCGTTACCCACATCTCTTTGCTGGTAAGAACTGCGGACGACATTATCGTCGTCAGGTCCTCCGACCCAAGCGAGCTCGGGTTGTCCACGCGCGACTGGGGATTCTGGTTTACCGCATTCCAGCAGCTGTTCAACATGCAGAAAGTAACCGTTTCCCAGGGAATGTCCCTGGATCATTTCTGGACGGGCCCTTTCGAATATTCGACGTCAAATCCCGACTTTATCGACAAATGGGGCTACTATTATGACGGAAAACGCAACTACATGATCGATCCCTTCATTAGAAGCGACATCGTCAACAATTACGCGAAATTGGTCAGCCCTGAAGCGATTCTCGAAAAAACGAAGCTGGTTAACCAAAATATTCTCGAAATCACATGTATCAATCCCCGGACTTTTGGCAACAAGAATATGACAGCCACCGGTTTCGACGGGTATAATATAAAATTGCGCAACCGTCCCATTCAGTACGGGACCTATCGTTATGGAGATTTGGAAAAAGACAAAGAAGCGGTGTCCCGGGCCATCGGCACCGGTTCCAACGTTATTTTCGAACAAAAGATTAACGGCAAAAAGGTGCTCAAGAGCTTTATCCCGGTATTTAATCCGGACCAATCCGTTTACATTATCAGCATCGTGACGGACTACCAAACGATCTCGAAGGTGCTGAACGAGCAGCTGATCAATTATATCGCCATTTCGGCATCCCTGCTTGTTATTGTGCTGCTCGGAAGTTACGTGCTGGCAGGATATATTATCCGCCCGATGGAATCGATTCTAGCCAAGGTTAAGGACGTCACGGAGGGTCGGTTCGACACGCCGCTTACGATCGACAGCAAGGACGAGCTCGGGTTGTTGTCTTCCCGGATCAATGCCATGACGACCAGCCTTCATGATTATACCGATCAGCTGAAGCAGGCGGCCGAGGAAAACAAATCGGTGAAAGATCATTTGGAATCGATTATTCAGCAAATTGCGGATGCGATTCATACGGTGGACTGGTCGGGCCGGGTCATCCAGGTTAATAAAGCCTTTGAGGATCTGTACGGCTGGAGAAGCCATGAAGTCGTCGGGAAAAAGCTGCAGATCGTTCCCGATTTTTTGGAGGAAGAAGAGCGTAAGAACATCGAGTCCCTCAGAAAAGGGGAACAGCTGCCTCCTACCGAAACGCTGCGCGTTCGGAAGGACGGTTCCCTGGTCGAGGTCAGCATCAGCACTGCCCCCGTCAAAGACGAGGACGGGCAGATCACGTCCTTTATCAGCGTCTCCCGCGACATGACCGAACGGAACAAGATGGAGGAGCTGCTGCGGCGTTCGGAAAAGCTGACGACCGTCGGACAGCTTGCCGCGGGCGTGGCGCATGAAATACGGAACCCGCTGACGACGCTGCGCGGATTTCTGCAGCTTCAGCGCGAAACCAATCATGTGTCGCCGCAGCATAACGAGATCATGCTGTCGGAGCTTGACCGCATCAATTTGATCGTGAGCGAGTTTTTGATTTTGGCCAAGCCGCAGGCGACCCAGTTTCAGGTGAAAAGCATTCGGAGCATTCTGAGCGACGTCGTGAATCTTCTCGACAGCCAGGCGCATTTGTACGACATCGAGTTCCAATTCGAGTTTGAGCCTGAAGACTACAAAGTCCATTGCGAAGAAAACCAGATGAAGCAGGTGTTTATCAACATCATCAAAAATGCGATTGAAGCGATGGAAAACGGCGGCGTGATCCGGATCGAGCTCTTCAGGTTAAGCCGGGAGGAAATCGGAATCACGATTACGGACCAAGGGATCGGGATTCCGAGCCATATCCTGCCGAAACTCGGCGAGCCGTTTTTTACGAGCAAAGAGAACGGAACCGGTCTTGGCTTGATGATCAGCCAGGGTATTATTGAAGGCCATAAGGGCATGATGGAGATATTCAGCAAGCCGGGCAAAGGCACGAGGGTGGATATCGTTCTGCCTATTGCATGGGAGATGGAATCAGACAACAATCTTGAGGGGGAAGGACCCATTGCGAATTAATAAATTTATCAGCGAGACGGGGTTTTGCTCCCGGCGTGAGGCCGACAAGCTGGTAGAGAGCGGCAAAGTGACGATTAACGGCGTCGTTGCGGTGCTCGGAAGCCAGGCGGAGGAAGGGGACGATGTGCTGATCGACGGACAACCGCTGCAGGCCAAAAAGAAACATCATGTGTACATCGCCCTGCATAAACCCGTGGGCATCACAAGCACGACGGAGCAGCATATCAAAGGCAATATCGTCGATTTTGTCGGACACCCGGAGCGGATTTTTCCGATCGGAAGGTTGGACAAGGATTCGGAAGGGCTTATTCTGCTGACCAGCGACGGGGACGTCGTCAACAAAATATTGCGTTCCGAAGGCAAACATGAAAAAGAATACATCGTGACGGTGGACAAGCCGGTGACGACCTCGTTTCTCACGGGGATGGCCGGCGGGGTCAAAATTTTGGGGGAAATGACGCTTCCCTGCAAAGTAACGCGGATCTCCGACCGGGTATTCAAAATCGTTTTGACGGAGGGGAAAAACCGGCAAATCCGCCGGATGTGCAGCAGCTTCGGTTATTCCGTGCGCAAGCTTCAGCGTATCCGGATCATGAACATCCATCTCGGTTCGCTTCCGAAGGGCAAATGGCGCGATCTGACCGAAGCCGAAAAAAAAGAACTGGGCCGCTTGCTCCACTACGAGCTTCAATAGAATGCAGGCCTGCCGCAGAATACACAAAAAAGCTGTATGATCGTTTGTAAACGACAATACAGCTTTTATTATTATCCGGGATTAGGGATTTTGTACCTGCATTTGCTGCGCCGCGTCCGTATATTTGCGGATGATCGAAACTTCGACCCGGCGGTTCATCGCCCGGCCCTGGGTTGTATCGTTGGAAGCAACCGGATGGTATTCGCCGAACGCTTTCGACGTGAACATGGCCGGATTCAGCTTCGGATTCGCCAGCAGAATTTTCATGAAGTGAAGGGCCCGGTCGGAGCTCAAATCCCAGTTCGAAGCATATTCGCTGTTGGAGATCGGCATATTATCGGTATGTCCCGAGACGACGACGTTATAATCCGGGAACTTCTGCAGCATGTTGCTGATCGCTAAGGCCAACTGGCGCGATTCGGGTTTTACGGACGCGCTCCCCGAGGCGAATAGCGCATTGTCGCTGATCGTGATGGTCAGCTCGGATTGGTTCAGCTTCGTATTGAGCAGATTGGTCAACCCGTTGTTTTTAATATATTGATCCAGCTGCTTTTTCAGCTTTTCCAAATCTTCTTGTTCCTGCTTCGCAAGCTGGGCTTTTTGCCTTTTCCGTTCTTCGCTGTTCACCACGTCGTTTTGGCTGTCTTTCTTGCCTTTGTCGAGGTTCTTGTCCGAAGGCAGGGCGGAGCTGAAATTGAGCACCCCGGTGCCCGTGCTGAGCGCGGTATTAAACGCTTTGCTCATTTCCTCGAACTTTTTATTGTCCGTCGCGCTCATGGCGTACATTACGATAAACAGGGCGAGAAGCAGGGTCAGCAGGTCGGAATACGGAAGGAGCCACGATTCGTCCGCATGCTCCTCGTGAGATTCATGTTTAGTCTTTTTGCTCACCTGTTGAATCCTCCTTCTCATTCATTTGAGCACGCTCGGAAGGGGTCAGGAAGACGGAAAGCTTTTGGCTGATCGCAATCGTGGATACGCCGGATTGAATGGACAGAAGCCCTTCGATCATCATGAGTTTCAGCTCGATTTCCTTCTTGGACAAACGTTTCAGCTTATTGGAGATCGGGTGCCACAGCACGTAACCCGTGAAAATCCCCAGGAGCGTCGCAATA
Source organism: Paenibacillus sp. USDA918EY (assembly GCF_009870825.1). Taxonomy (GTDB): domain Bacteria; phylum Bacillota; class Bacilli; order Paenibacillales; family Paenibacillaceae; genus Paenibacillus_AQ; species Paenibacillus_AQ albilobatus. Next base: position 14,363 of record NZ_WTWY01000027.1, read on the forward strand.
AAGGCTGCGCCGATGGCATGCGCGAGCTCGCCCATATTCTCCATTTTGGTCAGGGCCGCAATCAGGCCGACGACGGCGCCGAGAACCCCGAGAGACGGGGCGTACATACCGGCTTGGGAAAAAAGCAAAGCGCCTGCGCGATGCCGTTCTTCCGTCGCCGCAATATCTTCCATCAAAACGTCACGCACAAAATCCTGGTCGTTGCCGTCGATAATCATCCGCATGCCGTTGCGAAGGAAAGCATCGTCGATTTCCTCGACTTTGGTTTCGAGGGCAAGCAGCCCTTCGCGGCGGGTGATGGAGGCCCATTCCATGAACATCGCGATGAGCTCCCGGCGTTCCACCAGCTTTTGTTTGACGAAAACCATCTTCAGCAGCTTAGGAAACTTTTTAAGCTCTGACATCGGAAAACCAATAAATAACGTAGCAGCCGTACCCCCGATGATAATGACATAAGCGGCGGGGGTGAGGAGGGATACCAAAGGCGCACCTTTGAGTATCATGCCGACCAGGACTGCGACCAAGCCGAGTATTAGGCCGATAAGTGTTGAAATTTCCATTGCGCACCTCATCCATGAGAAATAGAATTGAATCCTTTCGTGCACCAAGCTTGCATCCTTGCAGCATGGTGTCTGCACCAAGAAACCTGATTATAATATTTATCGTCAGCAATGGCTTTTTTTTTAAGGGGGTTTTTCCGGTATAATGAAACATAGGGGTTCGTCGGCCCTATTAGCCGCATGGGAGAATCGTACAGCTTGAGCCGCCGTCCCTACATAAAATGAACCAGGAATAAGAAAAAAAAAGCGCTCCGTCATGCCTGCAAAGGGATGGAAATAGAGCTCGGCGTAAATTTCGTTCAGACGATATGTGACCAGATGGAGGTAAAGCCATGGGAGTAAAACATGGGCGTGAATATGACGAAATATTGAAGGATTTAACGGAAGCGGTGGGAGGGATTCCCGACAGCTACCTGTTTTTCGAAATGGACGGGGGCGAATGGGTGGGACTGAGTCCTGAAGAGCAACGGGAGGTACATGAGGCTCTTGCGGAGGATCTTTTTTATGCCTTGGGAACCGAACCGGTGATCGAAGTAGGCAGCGGCGTAGTCATGTACGACAAGGACAACCACCGGATCAACCTGCTGATCGGGGACGAGGGACTGACTGTAGTCCCACTCATCTAGTCCAAGGGCCGAATGGATTTTTGAATATCCGTCATGGTAAGATAAAACAAGTGCTTGGCCACGGAGGACGGCCATATTCATATTTATTCATCGATCGGAATACAATGGGAGAAGTTAACAAGGAGCCGGGCTAAGCGACATTCTTGTTAATTTCGATACTAGGGCGTTTTTGTTTCAGGGAGGAAATGAGAATATGGTTTACACGCAAGAAGAAGTGGAAGCGCATTTGGCGAAGCTGGAAGGCTGGCAGTTGGAGGAAGGGCGCTGGATCGTGCGCAAATTCATTTTTTCCAACTTCATGAAAGGGATTTCGTTCGTCGACGAGGTGGCGACGATTTCCGAAGCCTTCGATCACCATCCTTTCATTACGATTGATCATAAGAACGTAACGCTGCGGTTGACCTCCTGGGATGACGGAGGCATTACCGCCCTCGACATCAAAGAAGCGCATCAGTTTAACGAATTGTTCGAAAAAATGCGCTCAGGCGAGAAACGCTAGACGAACATGGCATAGCAAAGCAAAAAACACGCTCCGTACAGACCTTTCGGTCGCTGCGCGAAGCGTGTTTTTTTATTCCCTCGAAAGAAACGGCCATTATTTTTTGGCTGCAAGCCACTCGGCAACGTTGGCGATTTCCTCTTTTTTCAGTTTGTCCTTGAAAGAAGGCATGCCGCCTCTGCCCTTAGTAATGATCGTATAAAGTTCTTCAGCAGACATTTGGGCTCCGATCTTTTGCAGGTTCGGTCCCACGCCGCCCTGCAGCTGGTCTCCGTGGCAGCTGATGCAGCCTTGGGCTTTAATGGTTGCTTCAGCCGCTGCAGCGTCCATGGTCACTTCAGGCATGGTTGGTTTTTCTTCTTCGGCTACCTGCTCTTTACCTGGCAGCGTAAACATGAGCACAACGGCAAATACGCATGCGATCGTTATCAAACCGCTCATGATCCATTTTTGCATCCGTTTTCGTCCTTTCTATGTAAACTGCAGTCTTCTCATTTCTTCATTATAACGGAACAAGCCGGTACATCAAATACTTTGTGACAAAAAAGCAAACAAAAGCAAGCACAAATCCACTAAAAATACACAAATTCGTACCATTTTTCAAATGGACGGATGAAATGAAATTTTGCGAAACCGTCCGTTCGATGGTCCCCCAAAAAACTGACGCTAAATCAGGCCGTCGGCGCCTTCGTGCCCTCGTAAACCATGCAGTAGAAACGTTCGGTCCCCTCCGGCGCCGGTTTTTCATAGATGTCCGCAATTTCGAAGCCTGCTTTCAGGTAAGCCCGAATCGCCCGCAAGTTCCAGTCCTGTACCTCCAAGTCGATTTCCTGGCCGGGAAAGCGGGATTTGGCGGCTTCTACGACGGCCTGGATAAAGCTTGCCCCCAGCCCTTGGCCGCATAAATCGGGCCGCATGCCGATGCCGAGGCGAACGACGTTGACCATCGGAAAAAGCTGTGCGAAGCCGCACAGGCTGCCCTGCCCGTCCAGAACCGACACATACTGCTGCCTCCGCAAATCGGGATCGCCGAGCTCAATGCCAAGCGCTTCCATTTGCTCCCAAGGCAGCCAGGCATAGATCCGGTCGTAAGGCGGTTCATACGTCCAGCCGCAGCAGGCTTCGGCCTGCTCACGCGTCATTGGAGCTACGGTAAATGCCTCCTTCGAAACGTTCACCCAGAAAGCCTCCTTTCTTAAGAGACGTCCGCTACTATGTAGCATTTGACTATTCAAGAAAATCTATTCCTGACGGATGCCGCGGCAGGCGCAAAAAAATCCCGTACTGAGATTTCGGCAAAAATCTCAAAGTACGGGCTGGTCGTACATACCGTTCCAGTGCTGCGGAATGTTATTGAACGTCATCGTTATCTTCGGAATCAACGGCGGATGCCTGGTAGGTATCCGAGCTCATGACACGTTTCGCGCCAACGTAGCGGTTGACGTAATAGCTTTCGCTAAGCGAACTGACGACAACGCCGCGGGAAGTCGAAGCATGTGCGAATTTGCCGTCTCCGACGTAAATGCCGACATGAGATACACCGGAGCCGGATGTATTGAAGAATACGAGGTCTCCTGCTCTCAAGTCGCTGCGGGATACGGAAGTGCCCATGCTGAACTGCGATCCGGATTGATGGGGCAAGTTAATGCCGAGATGCTTGAATACGTACATCGTAAACCCGGAGCAGTCGAAACCGCTTGTCGTCGTACCTCCGGATCTGTATTTCGTACCGAGAACATCGTCGATGACTTTGTCCATTTTAGAATCGGCGAAAGCGCTTCCGGCGCCGACGGTAAATACGATGGCAAAACTCATGACTGCTGCTGCTAGCTTCTTTTTCAAGCCCAATACTCCTTCCGAGTGCCTGCGAGGTTAGCTTAAGGATTCGGTAGAAGGTCCCCTATGATCCCTCTGTTGCAAGATCAATTCACCCGTAAATGGTTCCCCCGCTTTCCTAGTGTGAGGAAATTCGGCATCTGACTTTTTACACTATATCCATCGGAAAAACATCTTCTAAATGCTGTCATACAGCAAAGATTACAAAGTTGTTACTAACACTGGACCTATTGTAACAAAGGAATGACGTTTTGGCAATTGTTTCTATCGTAAATATACGAAAAATTCAACAGCATTTCGGGATTTTTGCAAAATGATTGCCGATCTAGGGGCATTATAGAGCATTTTATAGGAAAAAAGGTTTATTTGTTGGACAAGAGGTTTATATTCATAGTAAACGGACGGAGAAATAGAATGAAGAAAGATCGAATAAAATTTTTTTTTGAAAGTTGTTACCTTTTAACGGTTTGGAGCGTCTAATTAGTAACAAGAAACCCGCGAGGGATTTCGGCAAAAATCTCCGCGCGGGCACCGTAAGCTTTTCGTATGTTTATGGGTAAGTTTCTTAGTTGTAGACGGCCGCTTTGTATTTAGCGGTACTCATGACACGTTTGGCGCCAATGTAGCGGTTGGCGAAATAGCTGTTGCTGAGCTTGCTGATGGTAACGCCCTTCGAAGAAGAGGAATGCGCAAAGCTTCCGTTTCCGATGTAAACGCCGACATGGGAAACGCCCGCGCCGGTCGTATTGAAGAATACCAGATCTCCGGCACGCAAATTGCTTTTGGAGACGGCGGTGCCGATTTTAAATTGGGCACTGGATTGGCGCGGGATGGAAACACCCAACTTTTGGTATACGTAACGCGTGAAACCGGAGCAATCAAATCCTTTGGTCGTCGTTCCGCCGGTTTTGTAGGAAACGCCGATCGTGCTGTTCACGACATGATTCAGAGAAGATTGCGCGAATACGCTGGTTCCCATGGAGAACATCAGCGTCAAACCAAGCACAGCAGCTGTCAACTTCTTTTTCAAAACATAATCCCCTTCCATGTTGCCTGCGAGGTTAGCTTAAGGATTCGGTTGAAGGTCGTCCCCTATGATCCCTTTACTGCGAGATCAATTCACCCAAAGTGGTTCCCCCGCTTCCCGGTGCCAAGGAATTCGGCCTTGATCGGGCACCCGAAAGTGACTGATGTCTATCATCGAACGGTATCTGACATTAAAAATTATCGTTACAGCACAAATTAAATAGTTACAGTAAAAATGACAAAGTTGTTACTAACTTCTTACTCGGATTATTTTAACAGACGATTGCGCCTTTGGCAAATCGTTCTAATACCTAAAAACGACAAAACCCCACCCTTTTTGGTTAAAAAGGGTGGGGTTTTTCTTATATCAGAGGGTTGAAGTGATGACAAAAATTTTACCTTTCGCAAATTATTTTTCGTCGTTCCGATGCGCTTGGGCGTACCACAGGTCAAACTTGGCCGAAATGCTCCATAATCTCATGATGCAGCTGACCAGATGGTAACCCTGCTGAAGGATCAGTGCGATGATGCCGGCCCAAATCAGGGAAACTCCCGTGCTGAGGCTGAACAGAAGCAGGCTGGTCGAGCCGAGGACAAGCGAAACGCCGATCAGCGGCAGCGCCCCGCGCAGGCAATGCCACAGGGGCATTAGGAAGCCGGCGCCTCCGGTCTTGCCGAACTGCATGAAGAGGATGAATTGATGCACGATATATCCGTACAGAAGCCATCCGAGAATCCAAGGAAGGAGAGACAGGCCGGACGTTTGCAGCTGCATGCCTGCCAGAAGCGCGGCATATGCTTTAGGTAACACCCAGTAGGCCGGGGCCGCGATTAGGAGCCACTCGATCAAATGGAACAAAAAGACGGTTTTGCCGTGACATTTCATGCCTTGAAAGAAAAACAGCCCGACTTCGCCTTCGCGTTCGCGGTGCAGCCCGTAAAATATCCCCGCATGGATAAAAGGGGTCAGCAGCATGCGCAATGCGAACATCGCAAGCAAAATCCACATGTACATATGCACGGTGCCGCTCGTCGAAAGGCTCATCTTGCCCTCGATGTAATAAAGCAGCTGGCCCAGCTCGTTGGGCTGCGGGTCGGGATAACGCATCAGCAGCGGGGTGACGGCCGAATGGACCAGCCTGTACAGGAAGTAGCCCCAGATCAGCTGGTATAAAAAGAGAATGATGACGATATAAAATTGATTCTTAAGACTTTTCCAGCCATGAGCAATATGGGATTTCACCGATTCTCACCTCACCAGGACAGACTTCCAAGCAGAGTCTCAATCAGCTTGGTGATGCTTACGTTCCAGCGGATCAGAACCTTCCTGTCCATATCCGCCTTCAAATAGTTGTTGATATGCCTGTTTTCGATCACGATCGAATAATTCGGATCGACCATGGCCCAGGCGAGGGGCGCTTTGTACTCCAGCTTGAACTCGACGCTCTCCCCCGAACCGTTCCATACCTTGTTCAGCGTATGCCCGTCCGTAAAGACGAATTGAACCGGGACCTGCGCATAGTCGCCGCCTTTTTTCGATACCTTGACGGTCGATTCGTAAACCGTGCCGGAAGCGGCGTCCTTTTTGCGGACGGAGATGGAGTCGACCGCGAAGTCGGCCATCTGGCTGCCGTACACGTACTGGTCGAAAAAGGTTTGCCAGGACCGCTTGGTCACCTGCTCGACCACCTTTTGAAAATCGGCGGTTGTCGGGTGCTTGAACCGGTACTTTTTAGCGTAGGTGCCCATAATTTTGCTCATCGTCTGCGTACCGACCTGCTGCTCCATCGCCTTAAGCAAAAGCTTGCCGCGATAATAAACGTTCAGGGCATATTGATCCTGCGAGCCGTATTTCCACGCTTCCTGCGTCAGCGGCATCGGAGAGGCGATCAGGGATGCCTGTACAGGCAGATTCGGAATGACGCCGTATTCCTGCTCCATCAGTTTATCTTCGGCATAGGAAGTAAATCCTTCATCCAGCCAGGCTTCCTCGAACTCGTTGCTCGCCAGCATGCCGTAAAAATACTGGTGCCCGATCTCATGAATGACGGTCCGCTCCAGATCGTAGCCCGGCGAATCGTCCTTGGCCCCGAAGGCGGTGATCAGCGTCGGGTACTCCATACCTCCCGCGCCGTTACCCGATTCCGGCGGCACGACAATGGAGAGGGTAGAGTAAGGATAGCGGCCGTACCATTTGCTGAAATATTTGAGCGCGGCTTTGGCGGCAAAGAAATATCTTTCCTTCAAGTCTTTATGGGCCGGGTCTAAATAAAGCTTGATCCGCACGCCCGGAACCTCGGGAGAAGAAAACGGCTCTTCGGCGACGACAAAGTTCGGCGATGCCGACCAGGCAAAATCATGAACGTCGTCGGCGTAAAACTGATAAATTTTCTCTTTGCCCCGAACCTGGGCCGACTGTACGGGGAAGCCGGTGGCGGCAACGATATAGTCGCTCGGCACGTGAATGCGGACGCTGTAGATGCCGAAATCGGCGTAGAACTCGGAATTGCCGTGATACTGATGCAGGTTCCATCCTTCCGTTTGGCGTCCTCTGGTACCGGCAGGCTCGTAGACGCTGATTTTCGGGAACCATTGGCCGGCCATGACAAAATCGTCGCCTGCGATGCCCATCCGGGCGAATATTTTCGGAAGCTTGACCTCAAAGCGGATGCTGAGCGTAATGCTTTCGCCGCCCTTGACCGGCTTCGGAAGCCGCACCTTGACGAGGGTCTTGTCCTTGACGTTGCCGTCATCGGGCTGGACATATTGCATGCGATGCATCAGGGAAAGGCCTTCGGCGGTTTTCATCTCGGTGATTTCCATCGATCCGAAGCCGTCCGGAGGCATGGCATCATTCCGGAGCTTTCCACCGGATTCTTTCATAAACGTGGAGTCCATCGAAGAGAAGGCGTTGGGATACAGGTGAAAGTACAGCTCGTTGACCGTTTTATTGCCGGGATGGGTCCAGGTCAGCGTCTCGGTTCCTTTGATGATGCGATTTTCGGTATCGAGCGTCGTGTCGATATGGTATTCCACCACCCGCTTGCTGAGAATTTCGGCGGTCGGCTTTTGTACGCTCTCCTGCTGGACGATCGGAGTGGGAGGCTTGGCCTGATCCGGAGCATAGGAAGGCTGCGATTCCGGCGTATCCCGAAGTAGGAGCGCCCCTGTTCCCGCAAGCAAAAGACAGAGGGCAATGATAGACGAAACAACGATTTTGGCGCGTGCTGGAGCCATATACGAATACCTCCCGTTGACAAGCATCTACAGCATGTATATGTTGGCTTTCCAGCGATTATTAGTTAAAATAAAATTATGTTGCATGAAACTAGGCATAGAAAGCAGGACGCCTGTTTGGAAAATCCGGACAGCGCGTTTTCCAATAGGAGGCACGCGAAACGTGGAAAACAAGGAGCAAGTAGGCAAGAAACAGATTGCACTGAATATCGTCAGCGGCAAGAGCAAGCATAAAATCGGTTTTGGCGCGGGCTCCATCGACTTGAACAACATTTCTCCGGTTGTCATTGACCGCGGCGTGGCCACGATCGATATCGGCGCCATGCATGCCAAGAGCAAGCCGGAACGCCGCATCCGCTTTTCGACCAATCGTGAGGATGTGCCGAACGGCCGCCAGGTGTGGATTGTTTGGGTGGCGGTCGACCGCGACGAGATAGGGCAATATTACGCCGGCGCAACCGCAAGCGAAATGTGGATCGATGAAGAAGCCCGCAAAGGCTGGAAAATTCTCGCCGATCACGTCAACCGGATGGATGCCGCTTTGAAACGAAAGTTTATGCTCAGTGAACTGAGTACGGAGGATAAAAAGCTGCTGAAGGATTTGCTGGTATCCCATAACGAGGAATGGTGGGAGAGATCGCCGGAGGAACTTAAGCAAGCGCTTGATGTTTAAACGCATATTTCTTTCGATCAAACGAAATAAAGGGTCTGCCCGCCGCTTGTTGGGTTAACGAGCGCCGGAGCGGACCCTTTCGTTTTTTTGCCGGATAGTCTGGCCATCTCCGGCAGGTCGCCCTCCATTATAAAAGAAGGTGTGCACTTTTTTCGATGGATGCCTCAAGGCAAGCTATGCCTGCTTCCAGGGGGTCGGCTGCTTGTCCTTAACGGAAACGTAAGGATTCCCTTCGATATAATAACGCCAAGGTTTTAGAGCATATTCGCCGGCGTAATCGATGTTGATTCTTGGACATTGCACGATCGGCAGCTCGTCCACCGGGTCCCCGGCTTCCAGGCGAAGCATGCCGTCGCCCCTGTTTAACGGATAGCCGTTCAGGCTTCTGTCGATGCGCAGCGCGCGGCACAGCTTGCCGGGACCGTTGCACAGGTTGGCCTTTTTTCCTGAAAACTCGCCGCGGTAAGCAAGCATCAGCTCTGCATCCTTGTCGCTTAGCGGTTCCACGGCGCGAATCAGCACCGCCTGCGGATCATCGGGATCGCCGACGACCACGTTGAGACAGGAATACATGCCGTAGATCAAATAGACGTAAGCGACGCCGCCTGCGGCAAACATGACCTCCGTCCTGGCGGTGCGCCGGTTGCCGAAAGCGTGGCTGCCCCGGTCTTCCGCCCCGCCGTAACTTTCCGTTTCAACGATGCGGCAGCGGACTTCACCGTCCTCCGTCACGCGCACGAGCGTTTGGCCAAGCAGGAGCGGGGCGGCTTCAAGCGCCGTCCGCCCCAGCAGCGAAGGAGAGATTAGTCTAGAGTTATGCATGCCTTCAAAGGCCTCCTTGTGCTTATTTTAATACAAACTCGGCCGTCACCGGATTGTGGTCGCTATGTTCATGCTTCAGGTCATGGCCCTCCACCTTAAGGATGTCGACATTCGGCGAAACCAAAAATCCGTCAATGACCGCGCGGAAATTGATCCCTTCCTTAAAAGGAACGTCGACCGTCCGGACCGACGGGACGGTTTTGTCCACGGCCCAATGAAAGCCCTCCGGCAGAACGTTTTCCGGAAAAGGCTGCAGCCACTCCGGCCAGGATTGGGTCGTTTTGAACGCTTTGGGGTCGGTTCCGGGCAGCGAGTGGTTCCAGTCGCCTCCGAGGATGACGTAATTTCCTTTCTCCGCTTCCTTTTTCATATATTCCTTCATGAACTGAAGCTGCTGCTTTCGGATGCTTCCGCCCTGATCGAACGCCGACAAATGAAGATTCGCCAGAATCAGTTCCTTGCCATTGTTCACGGGGATCCGGCTTTCGATGAATGCCCGGTCGAGGTCGAACTGCTGCTTTGGCCATTTTTCCTTGCCGGGAAGATCATACCGCGTCGCGCCGCTGCTTTTGTATTTGGCAAGCGTCAACAGCCCGCCGCGCGCATGGCCCATCGGATGGAAGACAGGCACGGGAACCCAGGGCACCTTGTAATTGTCCGCATAGGAGAAGCTGTAGTTCGGGAGGTACTCCTTCAGCGCCTCGGCCTCATTAAGGCGATAACTGCGCGTTGAATTGACGTCTACTTCCTGGATAAAAATGAAGTCGGAGCGGTTGCCGCTCAAAAACGTCCCCATGCCCCTCAAATTCAGCTCCGTTTGCTTTTTGCTTCTCGAACCCGATCCGGTCCCGCCGTCCATAAAGAAGTCCTGATCACGGTCAAGGCCGGCGTACCCGATATTAAAGGTCGTGACGGTAAAGGCATTCCCCGTTTCCAGAACCCTGTCCGGATTGTTTGCGACGGTGATCGGTTCGGTTTTGCCCGGCCTATAGTCGGTCACGGTCACATACAACAAAAACCCGCCGGCGAGCAATAAAGCGGCCAGCACGACACCGCCGACAATCCACAGCATTTTTTTAACCATTCAAAATCTCCTCTATGTACGGTTATGATTCAACGTGTTATGAAATTTTTTCCATTGGGCGTTGCTTCTACTGTATCATGCAGAAGCTTGCGCAATCCAGAAGAAAAAAGGCCCGCAAGTCCGGGAGGTCGCCGACCGGAAAAGGGGCCATTTTCTCGCATCTCGTTAATCGGTAAACCAGCGTTTAATGGTTTTCCACCATGAGCGTTTTCCAGGAGCGCTTCGCTCGGACGCAGATTGCTGCTCCGTGTCTCCGCCGTGATCGGCGCAATATTCGGTCGGCTCCGTGCCGGCGATAAACACTTCCAGTTTTTTGTCCGTGCAACCGGCAGTGGCCAGCTTGCCCGTTTCCCGATCGACATAGACGGCAGCGACGCCGCTCGGAATGTTGAAAATTTTCGGCGGCACGTTTTCCAGCGCTTTTTCCGTGAACCGGGCAAAAATCGGCGCTGCGCGGTGACCGTCCAGCGTGGTAATATTCCGTCCTTTGTCGTAGCCCACCCAGACGGCGGTGGCCAGCTCCGGCGTATAACCGACCATCCAGGCGTCGGTATCGGTCGTGCCGGTTTTGCCGGCGACGGGCCGTTTGATAAGGGAAGAGATACGGCTGCCGGTACCCCCGGATTCGAATACGCTCTCCATCAAATGCGTAAGAACGTATGCCGCTGCCGGGTCGACCACCTGCTCGCCGCCGTTTTCCGGAGCTTGGTAAAGCACCTCGCCGGCCGCGTCCGTAATTTTCAGCACCGCGACGGGCGGCATCCGTTTGCCTCCGTTGCCGATGACGGCGAAAGCGGAAGCCATCTCGAACGGACTGACGGGCGAGGTGCCAAGCGCAAGGGAAGGAACCGGCCTCAGCGGGCTGACGATCCCGAGCTTTTTGGCCATCGCGATGACGTTGTCCGCCCCGACCTTCAGGAGCGTATTGACCGCATAGATGTTATCCGAAGCGGCGATCGCTTCCTGCATGTTGATTTCTCCCAAATATTTGCCGCCGAAATTGCTTGGCTGATACGTTTTCCGGTTATGGTCATAATGGAACAGGGTAGGTTCGCTGTTAAACGTGCTGAGACCGGTCATCGTTTTCGAGGACAACGCCGTCAAATACATGATCGGTTTAAAGGCGGAACCGGGCTGACGCGTTTTGGCGAGCGCGTGATTAAACTGGCTCGTCTTATAGTTTTTCCCTCCGACCATCGCCTTGACGTAACCGGTGCGCGGATCGATCGCCACAAGGCCCGTCTCCAGCTCGCTTTGCGGGTCCATGCCTTGGGCCACGGCCTCTTCGGCCGCCGCCTGCGCATGGGGATCCAGCGTCGTGTAGATGTTTAATCCGCCGTGATCCAGCTGCTCTTCGCTGATGCCAAGCTGGCTGGTTACGAGGTTTCGGATATAATCGCGGAAAAAGGGAGCGGTCACGCGGGCTTGCTGCTGGCCGATAGGCTTCAAGCGAATCCTTTCCGCGGCGGCTTCTTCCGCCTCCTGCTGCGATATTTGCCCGGTTTCGACCATCGTGCCGAGCACGACTTGCTGGCGTTTCTTCGCATGGTCCAAATGGTTATAAGGCGAATAATAGGTTGGACCCTTCGGGATCCCGGCCAGCATTGCGCTTTCGGCCAAGTCCAGTTCGGAGGCGGATTTGCCGAAATACAATTGCGAAGCGGCTTCGATGCCGTACGCCCCATGTCCGTAATAAATTTCGTTCAAGTACATTTGCAGAATCTCGTTTTTGCTGTATTTCATCTCCAGCTGGGCGGTATACATCGCTTCCCTGATTTTCCGGGTCCAGGTTTTGGCATGATTGAGATACAGGTTGCGGGCAAGCTGCTGTGTCAGCGTACTGGCTCCCTGAGCCCGGTCCATTTCCTTGAGATTGACGAGGATGGCCCGGCCCATGCCTTTGATGTCAAACCCGATATGCTCGTAAAATTTCCGATCCTCGACGGCGAGCGTCGCCTTGACGAGCAATGGGGAGATCCGCTCCAGCGGGACGGGTTCATAGCTCCGGCCGCTTGCCGAAAAGGTGGACATAATGTTGCCCTGGCTGTCCAGAAGGCGGGAGTTGCGGTCGGTGTCGGCGACGGGAAGGCTTTTTTGGTACAAAAACCCAAGCAGGATGGCTACGCTAAGGAGAATGGCCGCGACGGCGGCCAGCATCAGCTTGATCAACGCGGCAAACCGGCTTTTGCGTCTGGGCTTGGAGTGATGTTGCTGCGGCATGGCGTTTTCTTCCCTTCCATTTTTATACACTCATTATGGGAAAGGAGGGGCGGGGATATTCATCATGCGTTCATAATCAGGCCGGAAACAGGCAAAGAATAGACGGGGATGAAAGGTTCTTTTTCCGGGGCCGGTACCGCTCCGAAAATGAAGAATAACTGTGTCTTTACAGCCATTTCGCCAATCACGTATAATTCAAAGGATGTGTTAAAGAATCCATAGTTTGGTACAATGAACGAAGCGGGGATTCAGCTGGACCGAAAAGCTCCGGGCGAAGGAATAAACGGAAGCGAAATCCCCTCTATTCTAGAGGAAAGAAGGTAATGTCGATGGAATTGTGGTTTACGGAAAAGCAGACCCCCGCTTTCGGGATTACAGCTAAAATCAAACAAACGTATGTAAACGAAAAAACCGATTTTCAGGATCTGGCCATGGTGGAGACTGAAGAGTTTGGAAATATGCTTTTGCTGGACGGCATGGTCATGACAACCGAAAAGGATGAGTTCGTGTACCATGAAATGGTGGCCCATCCTGTGCTGAACACCCACCCGAATCCGAAACACGTGCTGGTCGTCGGCGGCGGCGACGGCGGCGTCATCCGCGAAATCATCAAACATCCGGAAGTGGAAAAAGCGGTGCTCGTGGACATCGACGGCAAGGTCATCGAATATTCGAAAAAATACCTCCCTTCCATCGCCGGCAAGCTGGACGATCCACGGGTGGAAGTGCACGTGAACGACGGCTTCATGCACATCCATGAGCACAAAAACGAATACGACGTCATCATGGTCGACTCCACGGAACCTGTAGGTCCGGCTGCGCCGCTGTTCGAGCGCGGATTCTACCAAGGCATCTACGAAGCGTTGAAAGACGACGGCATTTTCGTGGCCCAAACGGACAACCCTTGGTTCAAAGCCGACCTGATCCAAAAAGTAAACCGCGACGTGAAAGAGATTTTCCCGATCGTGCGCGTGTACGGCGCAAACATCCCTACGTATCCGAGCGGCCTGTGGACGTTTACGATGGGCAGCAAAAAATACGACCCGCTTGAAGTCGACGAAGCGGACATTCCGGAAATGGACACCAAATATTACACACCTCGTCTTCATAAGGCGGCATTCGTGCTGCCCAAATTCGTGGAAGACTTGACGAAATAAGGAGGCACCAAAAGAACGATGAAACTTGATCAAGCATATTCCGGCAACGTGTTTATCCTCAGCTCCGAGGATTATGAAAATTCCAAGGCTGTCATTTACGGCATGCCGATGGATTATACGGTGAGCTTCCGCCCGGGTTCGAGGTTCGGTCCCGCCCATATCCGCCAGGCATCGGTTGGCCTTGAAGAATACAGTCCGTATTTGGACAAAAGCATCGAAGACATCACCTATTTTGACGCGGGCGACCTGCTGCTGCCTTTCGGCAATGCATCGCGCAGCCTCGACATCATCCGCGAATACGTAGGCAAGCTGCTTGACGACGGCAAATTCCCGATCGGTCTCGGCGGCGAGCATCTCGTCACCTGGCCGGTCATCGAGCAAATGTACAAAAAGTATCCGGACCTGATCCTGATCCATATCGACGCGCATGCCGACCTGCGCGAACAATACGAAGGCGAGCCGCTTTCGCATTCCACGCCGGTCCGCAAGGCCGCTGCCCTGATGGGCGGGAAAAACATTTACCAATTCGGCATCCGCTCCGGATCGCGCGAGGAATTCAAATTCGGACGCGAGAACATCAATTTCCACCCGTTTGACGTAGCCGCTCCGCTGAAAGAAGCGCTGCCGAAGATGGGCAAGCGCCCGGTATACGTAACGATCGACATCGACGTGCTTGATCCGTCGGCGGCTCCGGGCACCGGTACCGCTGAAGCGGGGGGCATCACCTCCAAAGAGCTTCTGGAGGCGGTGCACCTCATCGCCCGTTCCGACGTGAACGTGGTCGGCTGCGACCTGGTGGAAGTGGCGCCTATATACGATCATTCCGAACAAACGCAAATCGTGGCCGCCAAGCTCATCCGCGAAATGCTGCTCGGATTCGTAAAATAAGGATTCAAACCTAAATCAAAGCATCTTCCGTAAGGTGCCGGGAAAGATTCATTCCGGACTTACCCAGGGAAGATGCTTTTTTGTACCCTCAGGCAAGGAAACTTGCGAACTTCGGCCACAAGCGGTCTGCAGGTGTTCGCGCGAGAGTGTATATATTGGGATGAACCGTGTAATTCGGGGAATGAACGGGTAAGTTCAATATACGGAGGTGTTGTTCATGAGATTGCACAAATGGATCAAGCCTGTTTCGGCTGCCGCAGCGGCATTTTTGTTGGTGTTGCCGATGGGCTGGGGGCCATCCCCGAAAGCGGCGGCAGCGGCCCAGCAAACGCCGGCTCCCTGCGGCAGCGGCGATCATGGCCTGTTGCAGGATTTGCAGCTGCAGGACACGGGAGCGGGACGGGAACCGCTTCGTTTTACGGATATCCAATTTCTGAGCCAGAGCACGGGACGGGCGGCCGGGACGGGCTTCATCATCGGCACGTCGGACGCCGGATGCCACTGGCAGGAAATTTACAAAGGGTCGTGGCAATTCGAACAGATTGATTTTACGGACAACGTCCGCGGCTGGGCTTTAGCTGTGCTGCCGGCGAAGCAAACGCCCGTTTTGCTTGCATCGGCGGATGGCGGCGCCCATTGGAAAGGCGTTTATACCGGCAATCTTCATTTTGAACGGATTCAATTGATGGGAGCCAAGTCGGGTTACGGTTATACGGCCGCCGGCGCGTATCGAACGAACGACGGCGGAAACAGCTGGGCGAAGGTGCCGACCCCGGCAAATACGCGGTATGCTATCTTTAATGATGCCAAAACCGGCTATGCGCTGACGTTAGCCCCTGGAGGAGGATACCGTGTTTGGCAGACCCGGAACGGCGGCCACAGTTGGGGCGAGAAGCTGAAGGTCGGCGCCTCATCCACGGCCGGCGGCCAACTCTACAGCCGGGATAACCAAGTATGGGCGGTTCTTTACGGGGATTCGGGCATGTCCCAGGTATCGTATGCTTTATACGGAAGCACGGACCAGGGGGCTCACTGGAAGCGGGTGATCGCGCAAAACACGGCCGGCGGCGGGCCGGCTCCGGGAACCGGTAAAGCGGTGGTTTCAAGCGGTCCGGCTCAGCCTGGCGGGCATCCGGGCAACATGCAGCTTTACGGCAAAGAAACCGCCATTTTGGCGGGAGGTTCCCCGGCCGGAGGCATGGTATCGGTCGGCGTTACCTATAACGGCGGAAAGACGTGGAAAAACCTGAAGCCGTCAATCAACGGATACGACGCGCGCATCTCCTTTGCAAACGGTAAAGACGGGTGGCTGGCCGTCACCAGCGCCACCAAATCCTCCATTTATTCCACGCATGACGGCGGGGCAACTTGGAACCGCAAATTTGCTTTTCAAGAGGCGCTTCAACCGTAAAACATGGTCAAAAGGATAGACCGCAAGCGGCCTATCCTTTTCGTTTGCTTTTTACTTCTTCCCATTCCTCGCGGAGCATCCCCATCCGGATCGAATCGTAAAAGACCCCGTTATACAGCCTGCATTTCCGCAGCCTCGCTTCCATCGTAAAACCCAGCTTTTCGCCGACCCGGATCATCCGGTGGTTGCCCGACCAGGTAGTAAACCCCACGCGGACCAAGGGGAGCGTTTCGAACAGCCTGTCGATCCACAGCGTAAGGGCACGGGTCCCGTAACCTCCGCTCCAGTAGGATGGGTGATAAATGACGATGCCCATTTCCAGCCAGTAGGAAGGTTTGTGCTCCCAATAGTAGCTGACCGTTCCGATCAGTTCCCCGTCCGCCTCGATAGCCCAAAAACTGTCCTGGTCTACCAGGTTTTCCTTATTGGCCGCATATGTTTCAAAGGGGACGGCCTTATGCTCGTAATATGGGGCATCCCATTTTTTCCACTCCGGCGCTTCTTCTTTTACGGATAGCTCCCATAGACGGGGCAGATCCTTCTCTGCAACAGGCCGAATCCGCAAGTTGCCGTCTTGATACATCGCCAAAAAAATCCTCCTTATGGCCGAGGTTTTGTTTGCCAAAACCGTAGATATCATGCATAAACAAGTTCTATTTCGCTATCGCCAAAGCCGAATCCTTTTATGAATCATCTTTCATCTGTGTCGGGGGTTTGCCGAATCCTGAAAGAATGGAAAGAATGGCAAGCGCGAAAGATGTATAATAGCTGAATGGGGAGGCGCGCGCAGCGTACGGATTCGGGCGCAGCGGCTTCTTCCTGTTGAATTGAACCCTTGAACTGGATATAGTATTACAATAGGAAGAAACACAATAGGAAGAAACAGAATGGAGCCGTAACGAAATGCAAGAAGCCAAAAAAGCGCGCATCCGTCTGCAAAGCAAGCAGGGCGAGGACGTCGTGCTGCAAGAGATGGCGGCCGAAGTATTTGAACGCGGCGGAGCGCTTTATCTCAAATATGAGGAGCCGGAGGCGGACCTGAACGGGAAAAAAACGCGGACGCTCCTGAAAATCACCCAGGACAGCTTGAAAATGATCCGGCACGGCGCGGTGGAATCGGAGCAAACGTTTCAGGAAGGCGCCATGCTGCCTGGATATTACCGGTCCCCGTATACCTCGTTTAATCTTTCGACCCGGACAAGCTCGCTTAAAATGACATGGACCCGCGGATTGTCCGGAACGGTTTCCTGGACGTACGATTTGTACGTGCATGAGGAATGTACAGGACATTTCGACATTAGTTTGCATATACAGGAGGATACGCAATGACAACCAACCCATTAGAACAGATCAACCAGCTGGTGGCCGAGGCGCTTGCCGACGCGGTGGTGGCCGCAGGCATCGCCAGCCGCGAGGAGCTGCCTTTGTTTGCGCTTGAAGTGCCGAAGGACAAGTCGCACGGAGACTTGGCTACGAATGCCGCCATGCAGCTGACCCGGATCGCGAAAAAGAACCCGCGCCAGATCGCCGAAGCGATTTTGGAGCATTTCGACATGAACAAAGCTTCTATTGAAAAAGCGGATATCGCCGGACCCGGATTCATCAACTTCACGCTGAACAAAAGCTATTTGTACCCGGTCATCCGGCAGGTTTACGAGCAAGGCGAAAACTACGGCCGCATTGACGCCGGACAAGGACAAAAAATCCAGGTGGAGTTCGTCAGCGCCAACCCGACGGGCAGCCTGCATTTGGGCCATGCGCGGGGCGCGGCCGTAGGGGATGCGCTGTGCAATGTACTTGATTTTGCCGGTTACGAAGTGACTCGCGAATATTACATCAATGATGCAGGCAACCAGGTGGAAAACCTGTCCAAATCGATTGAAGCCCGTTACCTCCAGGAGCTTGGCCAGGATGCCGAAATGCCGGAGGACGGATACCATGGCGAAGACATCAAAGGTTTTGCCAAGGAGCTGGTCGCCGAAAAAGGCGATTCCTTGCTGTCCATGGAACCCGGAGAACGTGCGGCGTATTTCCGGACCTACGGGCTCGAAAAGGAACTGGATAAAATCAAACGCGACCTGAACCGGTTCAGAGTCCATTTCGACGAATGGTTCAGCGAAACGTCGCTGTATCAAAGAGGTTTGGTCGAGGAGTCCTTGAACGAACTGAAAGCGAAAGGACAAGTATACGAACAGGACGGGGCGACTTGGCTCCGCACGACGGATTACGGCGACGACAAAGACCGCGTGCTGGTGAAAAACGACGGCACCTATACGTATTTGACGCCGGACATCGCCTATCACCGCAACAAATTCGAGCGCGGCTACGACCGTCTGATCAACATCTGGGGCGCCGACCACCACGGGTACATTCCGCGGATGAAAGCGGCCATGGAAGCAATCGGTTACGATCCGGAGAAGCTGACGGTATTGATCGCCCAAATGGTCAGCCTGTTCCAGAACGGGGAAAAGGTAAAAATGTCCAAACGTACCGGCAAAGCGGTGACGATGGAGGATCTGATGGACGAAGTCGGCGTCGACGCGATCCGCTATTTCTTTACGATGCGCAGCATGGACTCGCATCTGGATTTTGACATGGATTTGGCGATTTCGACCTCCAACGAAAATCCGGTATTCTACGTGCAGTATGCGCATGCCCGCATATGCAGCATCTACCGCCAGGCGGAGGAGCAGGGGATTACGCTGCTGCCGCTTGCCGAGGTGGATCTCAGCCTGCTGAATGCCGAGCATGAATATGACCTGCTCCGCAAGATCGGCGAGCTCCCCGAGGAGATTGCCGTCGCTGCGGCCAACTACGCTCCGCACCGCATGATCCGCTATGTGTATGATCTTGCGTCCTTGTTCCACAGCTATTACAGAGCGCAGCGCGTCATTACCGAAGACCCCGCCCAAACGCAAGCGCGGTTTGCCCTGCTTGGAGCCGTCCGCACGGTGATTGCCAACGTGCTGAGACTGGTCGGCGTTAGCGCGCCGGAACAAATGTAAGCACTTCGAAGCGGATCGACTGAACTTTCGGTAAGGAAGCTATAAATATACAAAAGCCCCTGTCCCGGCCGCCGGAATTATTTGTGAAATCCAGTGCCTGCGGACAGGGCTTTTTGTTTGGCGGACAATGGGGGCCGCTTGTTGAATTATAGAGGAAAATACCATTTATTGTAGAATACGACCAAATACGCTCGTTTGAATGCGTTTTGAATGATACAGGGGGAAGGGAGGATTTAAACGTGGCGACTATATTGGTAGTGGAAGATGAAAAACCGATCAATGACCTGATAACGATGAATTTGAGGCTGGTTGGGCATCAGTTTTTTAAGGCTTTCGGCGGAATGGAAGTGCCGCCTATTTTAGAGCGGGAGAAAATTGATCTCATTTTATTGGATGTGATGTTGCCTGAATTGGACGGCTTCGAACTGATGAGGCGAATTCGAAGCCTGAATATTCCGGTTATATTCATAACGGCCAAAGACTCTTTAGCTGACCGTATTACCGGTTTTGAACTGGGCGCGGATGATTATATTATTAAACCTTTTGAAATTTTGGAGATGCTGGCCCGAATCAATGTGGTGCTGCGCCGGAGTACCAAGGAGCAATCCACATTGATTATCGATGATGTCGAGATTCGTACGTTGGAGCGGCAGGTATATAAACTTGGTTGCGCCGTGGAGTTGACGGCAAGGGAATTCGAATTGCTCGACGTTTTGATCCAAAACCGAAATATTGCGTTATCGAGGGAAAAGCTGCTGGAGCTGGCCTGGGGGTATGATTATGAAGGGGAAACCCGCACGGTCGATGTCCATATCCGGCAGCTGCGCAAAAAATTGGGATGGGAAGAGCGGATAAAAACCGTCTTCAAGCTTGGATACCGTCTGGAAGTGCCGGGTGAGCCATGAGATTTTGGCAGAAAACATTGTTGGTCGTGCTGATTTTGTTTATTGTGGCCCTCGATGTCAGCGTCATTATGATTATGCATAAAAGCTGGCGGCTTAATATGGAAAGGGAGATGCAGAGATCTTCCAATGAGCAGGCATTAATCGCCAACAACATCTATGAGAATTTAAACTCGATCAAATCGCGGGGCATGACCATGAGCGGCGATGTATTGTTCGATGTAGCGCGCTCTTATGCAGATTATTATCTGAAGCAAAACATTTCCCTGCAATTGTGGGATCGGGAACAGCTTGTGTATGACGGGGCTTTAACGGCCGGGAAGCGGCAAGGCTTAGGTCAAACGAATACGGAGGAACAACATGCTCATGAAATTGTAACCTCGGGCGAGCTGCCTGCTCCGTATCAAGAATTGAAGCTGGTGTATAAACGGAATATTGAAGAACTGTACACCAGTCAAAAGGAATTGAACCGTTATTTTGTTTACGTTAATGCCATTGCCGGTCCGATTCTTGCTTTCTTGTTATATATTTTGATCCGTCAATTAACCAAACCTCTACGGCAGCTGTCCAGGACGACCCAAACGATCGCCGGCGGGAATTACAACGAGCGCGTAGCATTAAAAAAGAATGACGAGTTCGGGGAACTTGCGCAAAATTTCAACCAGATGGCGGAGGCCGTCGGAAGGCACGTCACCGAGCTTTCTGCGATGGCGGAGGAAAAACAGCGTATCGTTGATAATCTGGCCCATGAATTGCGCACCCCTCTGACAAGCATGCAAGGTTTTGCGCAGTATTTGAATTCAGCCCATATCAGCGAGGAGGAACGGATCACGGCGAGCGGGCACATCTGGAGCGAGACGCTCCGTTTGAAAAATTTAGCCTTCAAGCTGCTGGACTTGTCCGTTTTACGCCACCAGTCGGTAGAACGTATCCGTTTATCGGTGGATGAGCTGTTTCAATCTGTCCGGCAGATGGAACAGGGGAATCTAGAGCAAGCCGGCGTAAAGCTTGTCCTGCATAAGGCCATAGAGAGCGTATGGGGGGATCCAGACCTGCTTTCGTCGTTTCTGGTCAATTGTATCGACAATGCCATTCATGCTTCGGCGGAAGGCTCCGAAATCCGTTTGTCGGCTTATAAACAAGATTCAGCGGCGGTGCTGGAAGTTCGGGATTTTGGCAAGGGAATGAGCGAAAGTCAGGCTCAGCGGGCATTTGAGCCGTTTTACCGGGCAGACAAGGCCCGCACGAGGGAACATGGCGGGGCCGGTTTGGGATTATCCATCTGCAAACAAATAGCCGAGGCGCATCAGGCGCCATTATCCCTCGAATCCCGGGAAAATGAGGGGACCTGTATCCGCATCTTTTTACAACTCCATAACAACGAAGGCCTTACTCGATAACATCCTTGGTTTAAAGTATGGATTGGCCGGGCCTGGCCCATAAATGGAGGTTATGCAGATGAAAAACAAAACAAAAAATATTGTGTCGGCGCTTGCCTTTTGCGTCGTTTCCGGCGGTTTGCTTGCATTCAACGCGTATGCGGTCCCGAATATTGCAACGTTAACGCAAACCAAACCCGTTGTTCAACAGTCGTTTGCAGCGTCGGCAACGCAAGAGAAGCCGGTTGCAATTACGCTGGCAAGCAGCAAAGTTCCGGTGTTAAATGTAGAAGGGAAAGCCCCTGTCTCGACTGTGAACGATGAGCTGGAACGCACGATGACGGCTGAAGAGATGCAGCAAATATACAATTACATCGACAACAGCAAAGAGGTAGCGGAGAGTCGGAAAATGAGCGATCAAGAGATCAATCGGAGAAAAGCGTTGGAAGATCGATATGTCTATGACGGCGTCCGCCCCCAAAACAAGCTGCCTCTGAAACCAGGCGTTTCGAGCTTCTACTTTGACATAAGGAAAGATATTTGGATTTACCCTGACCGAGAGCTGACTGACGAAGAGCTGCTGCAGGCTATTGACTGGTCCTACCGAGTTGTCTTTGCTCAGTCCAAGAGGCTTCAAAGGCAGGAGCCAGGTGCGAAAGATATAGTAAAAGCAGAGGCATTGGCGATGGCCCGCGAAAGCGTGAGCAAGCTGTTTGATGCCGATATATCCAAAATGGAAGCGAGCGCCGCATTTAATAAATTTGGCCCGGAGCAAAAGGGAGAGTGGCTCGTCCATTTTCAGCCTTATAAAGTCCGCACACTGGAAGCAAACGGAAGTGCTTTTATGATGTATGATGTCATGATTGATGCATTGAGCGGGACAGTGATCGATACCACGATTATTAATTCGGCTTATAAAAGAACGCCGATTACATCCGTCATGAATAAGCAGATCAGACAAGATCCAAGCTGGATTGAAGCGGCCAAAGCCATTGTCGTCAAAAAACAGGGAGACACGCGCCCCATTCAAAAATCAACAATTATACAAGATCAAGTATATGATCAGCGCGGCGTTGTAGCCGTATCCATCGAAATGAAAGGCGGAAGCTCCTATACCGTGGAATTGCGTTATCCGGAAAAAACGTTGCGATGCCTGATTTACGAACCGGCGGCAAGCGGCAAATAAACTGAACGGCATGAAGCAAGGAAGGCTGTCCTCAGCCCGGTTTACGGGACGGGAAGACAGCCTTCTTTTTTAGGATGCAAGACATCCATGCCTCACTTGCATCGATAGAGCCTCTTTTGGCTTTCAGCCAAAACGAACGGTGTGGCATTTCGTATTATGGTTTGGGCTTTTTTTTCTTCATGCCTTCCTTCAGCAGCTTCAGCGCATTGACCTCCAGCCCTTCGACGGGGCGGCGTTGACCTTTACGGCTTTTGATAGGGGTGGCCGTTTGCTGCAGCAGCGCTTTGATCTCGTCTGGCATTAAATCCGGGTTTTGGGCAAGCAAAAGCGCAATCGCCCCGCTTACATGGGATGTGGCCATGGACGTGCCGCTCATCTCATGGTATTTCCCTTGAGTCCAGGAGGAGATGATTTTGTCTCCAGGCGCATAAATGTCAATGAACTCGCCCCTGTTGCTGAAGCTGGCGATCCGCCGGTGGCGGTCGGTTGCCCCAACGGAGATGGTTTGCGGATATTTGGCCGGATAGTCGATATTGCGCCGCTTCGAGTCATTGCCGGAAGAAGCGATGATCGATATGCCGGATACGTAGGCTTTGTTGACAATTTCGAGCAATGCCTTGCTGCGTGTTTTCATGCCGAAGCTCATGTTGATAATGTGCATTCGGTTTCGTATGCACCAGTCGATGCCCTGGATGATGTCGGACACGTAAGCCGAACCGTTATGGTCAAAGGCTTTGACCGGATAAATGGTTGCCCTCGGCGCGACGCCGATCATGCCTTCCGTGCTGTTGGCGGCAGCGATGGTGCCGGCGATATGGGTTCCATGCCCGTTGTCATCGAATGGCAGCATATGTCTGTTCAGCAGATTGATGCCTTTGGCGAGCGACCCTCGCAGGTCCGGATGATAATAATCCGCGCCGGTGTCGATGACGCCGATTTTGATCCGGTATCCGGTGGAGGTGGACCAGGCTTTGGGGGCCTGGATCTGCTTGACGCCATAAGGAATGCCCGGGCCTTGGCTGGTTTTGTTCGCCAGCGTATGGACTTGGACCAGGCTGTCCTCTTCGATCAGAATGTCGTTTTTATAAGGATCCAGATGTTTTGCGCTGCCGGACAGGGGTGTCAGAACCGCTTTAAGCGCACGGGATGTCGGCAGGTCTGGCCAATCGGGATGAAGGGCTTTTAACTCCTGCAATGTTAGTTCAAATGCATCATAATGCCGGGGATCGGCGAAGGTAATGATCCGTTTCGCTCCGGACGGTGCGGGACTCTCCATGTCTTCAAGCAGCATCTGTATCAATCCGGTGTAGTCCATATTGGGCAGTCCCCCTCATAATGAACCCTGCTTTTGCATTGTATGTGGGAGGGCGCCGCTTCGAGTGGGAACTTGCCCTTGTTTGCTCATAAGAATCGATAATTTTTTGCGAAAATCGTCCGAAGCTTGTCGGTGGAAGGGGAGACCCAAGTCGGTGCGGAGCGATCTTTTGGAAAAGGAACGAGTGTAAACGTTTTTTGCGTAAATAGGCCCCGCCCTCAATGGCAAAACAAACCTCTGGACATAAAATAAATGGAAGAGACTTCAGGGCTCTTTCAAAATTCCCGGCAGGGAAAGCCATGTCCGGGCGGATACAGTCAAAGGGCAGGGGTGACCCTGCCTTTTTCCATTCACGCAAAGCCCCGAAATTCCCGGATAAAAACTTGCAATTTGTTTATAAATAGGTTTTACTTAGTTTTGATAATGGATATGTTGTTATAAAGCAGGATGTTATACGGGCTGAACAACTTCAAGATTTCCGTATAAGTTGAACATTGCGTGAGAGGAAGTGTCCGTTAGTGAGTAACTCACTCCAATTAAAGCTGGACCCTGAAAAAATCAGGGAAATGCCATTGGTGGATTTGGCCTTTGCCGTTTTGAAGGCAGCGAATACGCCATTTTATTACCTCGACTTGATGAAAGAGGTTGCCAAGCTTCGCGGCTTGACGGAAGAAGAAATCAAAGAAACCGTTGCGCAGCTATATACAGAAATTAACATCGACGGCCGATTTGCATGCGTTGGCACCAACCTTTGGGGGCTGAAACGCTGGTATCCGATCGACCGTTCGGAGGATCCGATCTCGAGCTCGAAACGTCCGCGCATCATTAACGATGACGACGACGAGGATGAGGACGACGAATTCGTCGATGAGGACGACAGCTTCAGTCCGGACGACAGCGACGAAGATTTCGACCGCATTGACGAAGATCATGACGATATTTACTCCGACGACGATTCCGACGACGACCTTGAGGACGAAGGCATCATCGAAGACGAAGAGCTGGAAGATGAAGACGAAGACCTCGAAGAAGAGGATGAGGATCTGGGCGACGAGTCGGAAGACGACGATAAATATTAATCCGTTTGCCATTCTCTCTTGACAGGGGACAAGGCAACGAGTAAACTATTGCATGGGCTTATGATTGAGATTCAAATATGCGTAAAATAATAAAAAGTGCCCCGTCCTACGGGTGTCACTTTTTTTGTTTTTAAGAGGCAAAACGGGCCGCGTTTTAAGCTGTTTTGCTTCCATAGAATGGACTCGCTCGTTAAAAGTTCACTCTATATAGATGCCGGATTACCTCACTGTGCCATTTGATTTCAAATGGCGCATTGTTGTTCAAGCGGACGGTAAAGGCAATATTCCCGGCGCGGCCGTTTTTCGGGTGGAAATCATGAAAAAGGGTTACGCTAAACATCATATGTCGCCTGAATTTACTGGAACTTTAATAGGAGGGTTTTTATAGTGACAAAGTACATTTTTGTGACGGGCGGGGTTGTGTCATCCCTGGGTAAAGGGATTACTGCGGCTTCTCTGGGCAGACTGCTGAAAAACAGAGGATTAAAGGTTACGATCCAGAAATTCGATCCTTATTTGAACGTGGATCCGGGAACCATGAGTCCGTACCAGCACGGTGAAGTGTTCGTCACCGACGACGGAGCCGAGACGGACCTCGATTTGGGGCACTATGAGCGTTTTATCGACATCAACCTGTCCAAGAACAGCAACGTCACGACAGGCAAAGTATATTCTTCCGTTATCAGCAAGGAACGCCGCGGCGAATACTTGGGCGGTACCGTGCAGGTTATTCCTCATATTACGAATGAAATCAAAGAACGCGTATTCCGCGCCGGCCGCGAAGCGGGATCGGACGTCGTTATTACGGAAATCGGCGGTACGGTAGGCGACATTGAAAGCTTGCCGTTCCTGGAAGCCATCCGTCAAATCAAAAGCGAAATCGGACGCGAAAACGTCATGTACATCCATGTGACGCTGATTCCTTACATTAAAGCTGCCGGCGAAGTGAAAACGAAGCCGACCCAGCACAGCGTGAAGGAGCTCCGCAGCATCGGGATCCAGCCGAACGTCATCGTTTGCCGCACCGAGCATGAATTGTCCGCCGACATGAAGGCCAAAATCGCCCTCTTCTGCGATATCGACGAAAGCGCGGTCGTGGAGTGCCGCGATGCGTCCACGTTGTACGAAGTTCCGCTGAATTTGCGCGACGAAGGTTTGGACGAAATCGTGGTCAACTACTTGAAGCTGACGACGCCGAAACCGGACATGACCGAATGGGAAAGCCTCGTCGACCGGATCAACAAGCTGGAAAAAACGGTGGAAATCGCAATCGTCGGCAAATACGTCGCTCTTCACGACGCTTATTTGAGCGTGGTCGAATCGCTCTCCCATGCCGGTTTTGAAGCAAACTCCGACGTCAAAATCCGTTGGGTCAACGCGGAAGAAGTCACCGACCAGAACGTGGAAGAACTGTTGGGCGGAATAGGCGGCATTCTCGTTCCGGGCGGATTCGGAGACCGCGGCATCGAAGGGAAAGTTTCCGCCATTCGTTATGCGCGCGAGAAGCAAATTCCGTTCTTCGGCATCTGCCTCGGCATGCAGGTATCGGTTATCGAATATGCGCGCTCCGTGCTGGGCATGGATGACGCCAACAGCTCGGAAATCAACCCGGCTACGCCGTATCCGGTCATCGACCTTTTGCCGGAGCAAAAGGATATCGAGGATCTGGGCGGCACGATGCGCCTTGGCCTGTATCCGTGCAAGCTCGCCGAGGGTTCCCTGGCGATGAACTGCTACAATGACGAGCTCGTGTACGAAAGACACCGTCACCGTTACGAATTCAACAACCAATACCGCGAAGCGATCGAAAAAGCAGGCCTGCGCATTTCCGGCACCTCCCCGGACGGCCGCTTGGTCGAAATCGTGGAACTTCCGGACCATCCGTGGTTTTTGGCCGTGCAATTCCATCCGGAATTCACTTCCCGCCCGAACCGTCCGCAGCCGTTGTTCCGCGAATTCGTCAAAGCATCGATTGCGCATAAAACGATATAATCCGCCATTTGAAAAAACGGACCTTTACAGGTCCTTTTTTCATTTTTGCGCAGAGGCAGGAATTCGTAACCAGAGGGCGAATAACATAAACTGGATATATGGCGTGCTAATTTAGGAAATCGATGGGAATTGTAGATAGGCAGGGTCAGGCTGATGTTGGGAGGTTTGCCAAAAGTGGACAAGAAGAAAGTGTTGATTGTCGATGACCAGAACGGAATACGCATTTTATTAATGGAAGTGTTCAACAGCGAAGGTTATACGACGTATCAGGCGGCGAACGGCAAGATCGCGCTGGAGATCGTAGAAAACGATGCGCCCGATCTGGTGTTGCTCGACATGAAAATCCCGGGGATGGACGGACTGGAAATTTTGAAGCATATCAAGGAAATGAACCCCGCCATCAAAGTGATCATGATGACCGCCTACGGCGAGCTCGACATGATCAAGGAAGCGACCGAGCTGGGAGCTTTGATGCATTTTACCAAGCCGTTCGACATCGATGAAATGCGGGTTGCGGTAAACATGCAGCTGAAACACAATCCTGTTCAATCCGGGTAACGGGAGAGGATTCTGCTTAGGCAGAATTCTTTTTTTGCCTTCGTCTATCAAGGGGTACGGGTTATTTTCAAATGCTTGTTTAGCATTTGTAACATGATGTGGTATAATAATCCCGAATAAGAGAAGTCGGCTTTAAACCATAGACAAAACGATGACTTTAGGAGGATTGAAACCATGCCATTGGTATCGATGACAGACATGTTAAACAAGGCGCTGGAAGGGAAATACGCGGTAGGTCAATTCAACATCAACAACCTCGAATGGACTCAGGCGATCCTTCTCGCTGCTGAAGAGGAGAAATCTCCCGTGATTCTCGGCGTATCGGAAGGCGCTGCCCGTCACATGAGCGGTTTCTATACGGTAGTGAAGATGGTCGAAGGCCTTATCCATGACCTGAAAATTACGGTACCTGTAGCGATTCACCTGGACCATGGCTCCAGCTTTGAAAAATGTAAGGAAGCGATCGATGCCGGATTTACGTCCGTCATGATCGACGATTCCCACAGCCCGATCGACCACAACATCGAAACGACGAAAAAAGTGGTTGAATATGCGCATGCCAAAGGCGTTTCCGTCGAAGCTGAAGTAGGTACGGTCGGCGGACAAGAAGACGATGTTGTCGGCGGCATCATGTATGCCAAGCTGGAAGAATGCGTCCGCATCGTCAAAGAAACAGGCATCGATACGCTTGCTCCTGCGCTTGGTTCCGTCCACGGGCCTTACCATGGCGAACCGAACCTTGGATTCAAGGAAATGGAAGAAATCAAAAACGCGACGCAAATCCCGCTCGTCCTTCATGGCGGCACGGGCATTCCGACGCATGACATCCAAAAAGCCATCTCTTTGGGCACATCCAAGATTAACGTCAACACCGAAAACCAAATTGAATTTACAAAAGCCGTCCGTGAAGTGCTTGCCGCAAAACCGGACGTTTATGATCCTCGTAAATACATCGTGCCTGGACGCGATGCGATCAAAGCAACCGTCATCGGCAAGATCCGCGAATTCGGCTCCAACAACAAAGCGTAAAAACGGCGTTTCGTTGTTTCTGTGCTTTGCCGCACAAGAGAGCTTACGTGTTGTTTGATAAGAACATGGGCAGCCCCTGCGCAGGGGTTGTCCAATTGAATAGGTTGGAATGGAGAGCACACCGCTTAGCCGGTGTTTTTCCATTTCATCCGCCAAAATTAACACCAACGATTTTGCTGCTGCGAAGTAAGTGGGGGGAACCTGAAACGTATGGAAAAATTGATGATAAGTGGTGGACGCCCACTTCATGGCGCCGTGTCGATCAGCGGGGCCAAAAACAGCGCCATTGCCCTGATTCCTGCCGCGATTTTGGCCGAGTCCGAGGTCGTGCTCGACAATTTGCCGCTTCTTAGCGACGTGGCTGTATATGCCGAGATATTGGAGGAGCTGGGTGCGAAAGTGTCGTGGAAGGAAAGCCAGATGAAGATCGACCCTTCCGATATCAAATCGATTCCAATGCCAAACGGCCCCGTCAAAAAATTAAGAGCTTCTTATTACATGATGGGAGCTATGCTTGGCCGTTTCAAAGAAGCGGTCATCGGTCTTCCCGGGGGCTGCAACTTCGAACCTCGCCCGATCGATCAGCACATCAAAGGATTTGAAGCATTGGGCGCAACCGTGACCAATGAACATGGCGCGATACACCTTCATGCCAAAGAGCTGAAGGGCGCCAAAATTTATTTGGACGTATCCAGCGTGGGTGCGACGATTAACATTATGCTGGCGGCTGCCAAAGCCAAAGGCTCCACAATTATCGAAAATGCGGCCAAAGAGCCTGAGATTATAGATGTAGCAACGCTTCTTAATTCCATGGGCGCCGTCATCAAAGGAGCGGGAACGGAAACCATTCGCATCGAGGGCGTTTCCGAGCTTCGCGGCTGCCGCCATTCCATTATCCCGGACCGGATTCAAGCGGGCACGTACATGATTGCCGCAGCCGCCACCCGCGGGGATGTACTTATCGACAATATTATTCCCAAGCATCTTGAAGCGCTGACGGCCAAGCTGATCGAGATGGGCGTACAAATCGAGGAGCTGGATGAAAGCATCCGCGTCATCGGCCGTCCGAACTATGGGCATGTGGATGTGAAAGCACTGATTTATCCAGGATTTGCTACGGATTTACAATCCCCGATGACCAGCTTGCTGACGCAGGCCGAAGGCGTTAGCGTGCTGAGCGATTTTGTCTACAGCAACCGGTTCAAGCATGTGCCGGAGCTCGTTCGCATGGGCGCGAAAATCCGGGTGGAGGGCCGTTCGGCGATCATCGAGCGAAGCCGCCTGAACGCGGCCAAAGTAAAGGCGACGGACCTTCGGGCCGGAGCCGCGCTGGTCATCGCCGGCCTGACGGTCGAAGAAGGCGTTACGGAAGTCACCGGGGTTGAATTCATCGACCGGGGCTACGATCATTTGGTAACGAATCTTCGGCTGCTGGGCGCCGACGTATGGCGCGAAAAGGAATAATCATTTTGCGGAAGGGGATTACGCGGATCTTCACGAATCATTAAGGAAAACGATTTTTGAAGCAAACTGCATATCTCCTTCCCATTTGGGTAATGCTATCCTAATAAGGATTTTCATAGACTGCTAGAAACAGCATTCGGACCCACAGGACTTATAAAATTGAATAGGTGGTTATTACATGGATTTGCAAATTGCCGATTTGGAAGAAATGAAGCTGACCGATCTGTATAAGCTTGCCAAAAAGTATCAGATCCCGTATTACGGCCAGCTGAAGAAAAAAGAGCTGATTTTTGCCATTTTGAGGGCACAGGCAGAGCATAGCGGACTCATGTTCATGGAGGGGGTTTTGGAAATCCTCCCGGAAGGGTACGGCTTCCTCAGACCGATCAACTATTTGCCGAGCACCGAGGATATTTACATTTCGGCCTCGCAAATCCGCAAATTTGATCTCAGAACGGGAGACCTGGTTTCAGGGAAATGCCGTGCGCCTAAAGAAAACGAACGATACTTCGGTTTGCTGCAGGTTAATGCAGTCAATGGAGAGAATCCGGAAACGGCCGCGGAACGGCTTCACTTCCCTGCGCTTACACCTCTTTATCCGCAAAAAAAGCTCGCGCTTGAAACATCCCCTAACCATTTGTCTACACGGATTATGGACTTGCTCGCTCCCGTCGGTTTGGGACAGCGCGGGTTGATCGTCGCACCTCCGAAAGCAGGTAAAACGCTCCTCTTAAAGGAAATTGCCAACAGCATCTCTACCAACAATCCCGAAATCGAACTGTTTGTACTGCTCATCGACGAACGTCCCGAAGAAGTGACGGACATGCAGCGTTCCGTTAAAGGAGAAGTGGTTGCTTCCACGTTTGACGAACTGCCGGAGAATCACATCAAGGTGGCGGAGCTTGTGCTTGAGCGTGCCCTTCGGCTGGTGGAGCATAAGAAGGATGTCGTTATTTTGATGGACAGCATCACCCGTTTGGCGCGCGCCTACAACCTGGTCATTCCGCCATCGGGACGCACGCTGAGCGGCGGTATCGATCCGGCGGCATTCCATCGTCCCAAGCGCTTTTTCGGCTCGGCCCGGAATGTCGAGGAAGGCGGCAGCCTGACCATTTTGGCGACGGCGCTGATCGACACCGGTTCGCGGATGGACGACATCATCTACGAGGAATTTAAAGGAACGGGGAACATGGAGTTGCATTTGGACCGCAAATTGGCGGAGCGCCGCATTTTCCCTGCGATCGATATTCGCCGTTCAGGCACGCGTCGTGAAGAAGTGCTGTTGACGAAGGAAGAACTGGATACGATCTGGGCGATCCGCAAAAATATGAATGAATCGGCCGATTTCGTGGAAGGTTTCTTGAAAAAGCTGCGGGACTGCAAAACGAATGCGGAATTTTTGGCGTCTTTTGACGTCAGCGGCGTAGGAAACGGCAAAAGCTCCGGCAGCGGCCACGGCGGCAGCGGGAACCGGAGAACCTCAAGGCCGGCAGCCGCTTCGGTTCCGCTGACATAAATACTTTTACAAACAAAGAGGAGAACACCATGTACCTGGTATATGCAGATGAGAAAGGCAATGTATACGACCATCCTTCGATTTACGGGCTTGCCCGCAGCGGCGACATGATCGTGGAAATTTTGGAGGATGAGCTGATTCCGCTGCCGGAAGGGGCCACGCTGGTGGGTCTGCCGAATACGCGGGCGATCGGGATGGACCCGGAAACCGGGGAAATGATGCCGCTGCCCGGCGAGGCGCAAGCCGTTGGGGCGCTTCTTCCTCAAGGCTATACCCGACTGTGTCTGCCCGGCTACGTGAAGACGGATAAAGAATATAAGCTGCCGCTGTTCGGCTATTCCGCCGTCGTGTGGAAGGATGGCCGGTTTTACACGACCGCCCGACTTTCCGACGATCCGGAAAAATGGAATCCGCTCAATTGCGACCTTGATGAACTTAAATTGGGCGTCAAGAACCTCAGACAGAAATATCCGGACAACCGGCTGTATGAGCATTTGTCCAATTGCGCGCTTGGTTACGAATGCCTGACGGCCTCCAATACGTTCCTTAACCGCTGGGAGGGCGCTGTTCCGGTATCTTATTCGTGCAATGCGGGCTGTTTTGGTTGCATTTCCGAGCAGCCGGACGATAGCGGTTTTGTGGCGCCGCAGACGCGCATGAACTTTAAGCCGACGGTGGAGGAGCTCGTTCAGATCATGCTCGAGCATCTCAAGACGCCGGAGTCCATTATCAGCTTCGGGCAAGGTTGCGAAGGCGAGCCGTCGACGCAAGCCAAAATCATTATCGAGGCGATCCGGGAAGTTCGCTCCATCACCGATATGGGATACATTAACATCAATACGAACGCGGGATTGACGGATTTTATCCGCGGCATCGTGGATGCCGGGCTCGACCTGATGCGGGTGAGCACGATCAGCGCGCTGGACGATCATTATAACGCGTATTACAAACCGCGCAAATATACGCTTGCGAATGTCGAGAAATCGCTGAAGTATGCGGCCGAACAAGGGGTTTACACCTCGATCAACTACCTTATTTTCCCCGGCGTGACCGACCGTGAAGAAGAAATCGAAGCGATGATCGAATTCATCCGCCGTACGGGACTAAAGCTGATTCAAATGCGCAATCTGAACATCGATCCGGAAAGTTACCTGGAACTGATTCCGCCTGCCAAAGGGGAAATTCTAGGCATGAAGCAGATGATCGAAATTTTCCAGGCGGAGCTGCCGGACGTCGTTATCGGTTCCTATACCCATGTGCCGCCCGAGGGCATGAGAAGGCCGAAGAAGCCTGTTTTGGCACGGGACTAACAGATTCTAACATTTCGTTGATTATTGTGTTTGTCCCTGTTATAATATGATTATTGTGTCATTATAACTCTGTGTACGCATGAGACCCAGGGCAAAAAGAGGTGAAAGACATGAAACAAGAGGTTCAACCAAAATACCACGTAACAACCGTAACATGTGCTTGCGGCAATACGTTCGAAACAGGTTCCGTTAAAGAGGATCTGCGCGTGGAGATTTGCTCCAACTGCCATCCGTTCTTTACAGGCAAACAGAAATTCGTGGATGCCGGCGGCCGTGTTGATAGATTTAAAAAGAAATACGGTATCTAATACGCATACAACCAATCCCTTGTCCGCTTTTGCGGGCAGGGGATTTTTTCTGTTCCATGGCGGTGGCGCCCAGGTCTCTTTAACGTAAGTTACATTGTGTGAGGAGCGGTAAAGGTTGTGAATGGCCGAGCTCTAAAGCATGGTTCGGCAGCCAACTTTTGCTGCGGGTTGCACTTTGTCCTGAAATGAACTATACTATTCCTTGCCGTGCTAGACGGGGAGGTAGCGGTGCCCTGTAACTCGCAATCCGCTGTAGCGAGGTTGAATTCCTGTTAGAGGTTTTGTTGATGTGAGGTTTGGTCCCTGCGTGCGTCGTTGACGGTTGGGTCCTCCGCAATGAGCACTTGTGAACCTGGTCAGGTCCGGAAGGAAGCAGCCATAAGCAAGCCCGCTCTTGTGCCGGAGGGTGGCCTAGCCCGAGGCGTTACGCAGGGGTGCCGCTTGGATCACAATTATCAATAACAGGTGCACGGTATTACATATCGTGAATCGGTAAGCATCTTTGCTTTTGCAAGGATGCTTTTTTGTTTTAAGCTGCAGGACAAAGCCTAAAGTTTTATGAATCGTTCCCTTGCGTGTTCAATAAAAGTTTCCCTTCTCTGGGGTTTGAATTTGTGTGTCGTCGCGCCGATAAACGTCTTTATTAAAAGCGCCTTCTTATGCCCTTTTTGGGCCGGTTGCCAAAAAAAGCGAATTCACCAATGTCGGCTGGACGTTTTGTATAAAGCCGGATTATAGTATAATGATGAAGCGACGAACATGAACGCAAGGGAAGTTGAAAGAGGGTATAGCAAGTGAAACATATAGCGCTCTACCGTGCCTGGCGGCCGCAGTCGTTCGGGGACATGGTTGGACAACAGCATATTATTCAGACGCTGCAAAATGCCATTCGCGAGCAGCGGGTTTCCCATGCTTACCTGTTCAGCGGTCCGCGCGGAACCGGTAAGACGACGACCGCGAAGGTGCTCGCCAAGGCGGTTAACTGCGAACGGGGTCCGGCACCGGAGCCGTGCAACGAATGCGAATCCTGCCGTAGAATAACGGCCGGGGCGGTCATGGATGTGCAGGAGATTGACGCCGCCTCCAACCGGGGCGTGGAGGAAATCCGCGACCTGCGCGAGAAAGTAAAATATGCACCGACCGAAGTTCGGCAAAAGGTGTATATTATTGACGAAGTGCATATGCTGACGACAGAAGCGTTTAACGCGCTGTTAAAGACATTGGAGGAACCTCCTCCACACGTCATGTTTATATTGGCGACGACGGAGCCTCATAAGCTTCCGGCAACCATCATTTCGCGCTGCCAGCGTTTCGATTTCCGCAGGGTATCCCTGGAGGAGCAGACGCAGCGGCTTGCGCAAATCGCCCAAGAAGAGGGGATGGAAGCCGAAAACGAGGCCCTTCAGTATATAGCCCGCTTATCCGACGGGGGCATGCGGGATGCGCTCAGCATTTTGGATCAGATTGCATCCTTTACGGGCGGTCATGTATCCTATGAACAAGTGCTGAGCATGACCGGCGGCATCGCTTCCGAACAGTTCGGCAGACTTGCCGGCGCCATTCAAAAGGGTGATGCAGGCCATGTGCTGCAAATCGTGGAAGGTTTCATGCAGGAGGGCAAAAGCGCCGACAAGTGCATGGAGAACCTGCTGTATTACTTCCGCGACCTGCTCATGATCCAAATGATTCCGAACGTCACCCAGTTGACGGACCGGGTGCTTCATCCGGAGGAATATAAGGAAATTGCGGCTTCTTTTTCGAGGCAACAACTGTTTCATATGATTGAAACCTTGAACCACTATCAAAGCGAGATGAAGTATTCTTCCCAGCCGCAGACATTGTTTGAGGTAGCCCTGTTGAAGCTTTGCGGCATTCCGCAAGGAGCTGCTGCCGGATACGAACAGCAGCAGGCCCAGCAGCCGTCCGCGGCGCCTGCAGACTCCGCCGAAGTGAACCAGTTGAAGCGCCAGGTGGCGGCGTTGGAGAAGAAGCTGGAGAAGCTCATTCAAAGCGGTTCAGCGCCTTCTTCCGGCACTTCCTCGGGAGCCGCTGCCCGATCGTCCCAGCCGGCTCCGCGGATGTCTTCCGCAGCCAAAATACCGGCGAACCTTGATCAGTTCCTGGCCGGCAAGAACAGCCCGGAATTCGTAGAAGTTCAGCGGCAATGGGGACAGGTCCTTCAGGGCGTCAAGGATGAGAAGGTAACCGTTCACGCCTGGTTTATGGACGGGGACCCGGTATCGGTGTTGGAGGATGCGGTGTTGGTAGCTTTTAAAAATAACATCCACCGCGAGACGACGGAAAAGCCCGCCAACAAGCAGGTCATCGAAGGCGTGCTGCATGACAAGCTCGGCAAGCCTTACCACCTGGTCACGATGATGCAGAGGGACTGGGCGGCGGCCATTGAGGGCGCAGGCACCCAGCAGAAAGAGGAGCTGCAGCTGGAGCATGAGCACGAGGGCAAGGACCCGGACGAAAAGCCATGGATTGATGAGGCGCTCCAAATGTTTGGAGAAGATCTCGTGATCATAAAAGATTAACCCGCGCATGTTGCGCGCCAATATTCCATGAACAAAGAGGAGACGATACTTATGAATAATATGAACCAAATGATGAAACAGGTTAAAAAAATGCAAGAGCAAATGCTGAAGGCCCAGGAAGCCCTCGCAGACAAAAAAGTCGAAGGCAGTTCCGGCGGCGGCGTGGTTACGGTTGAGGTAAACGGACATAAGAAAGTGCTGTCCATCACGATCAAGCCGGAAGCGGTCGATCCGGACGACGTTGAAATGTTGCAGGACCTCGTGCTTACGGCCGTTAACGACGCATTGACTAAAGCCGACGACATCGCCAACGCCGACATGAGCAAGTTCACGGGCGGCATGAAAATTCCGGGCTTGTTCTAATTGAAGGCAGAAGGAGAGGCCTAACGATTTGTATTATCCCGAACCGATCGCCAAGCTGATCGACGCATTTACGCGACTGCCGGGGATTGGGCCGAAAACGGCGGCCCGCCTGGCTTTTCACGTGCTTAATATGAAAGAAGACGACGTCATTGATTTTGCCAAGGCGCTTGTCAGTGTGAAGCGCAATCTCCACTATTGCTCTGTTTGCTGCAACATTACGGACACCGACCCCTGCCGCATCTGCCAGGATAAAACCAGGGATCCGTCCGTCATATGCGTGGTGCAGGATCCGAAGGATCTGGTAGCCATGGAGCGAACGAAGGAGTTTAACGGCTATTACCACGTTCTTCAAGGCGCCATTTCGCCGATGGAGGGGGTGGGCCCGGATGATATCCGGCTGAAGGAGCTGTTGACGCGCCTCAGCGATGAACGCGTGAAGGAGCTTATTTTGGCGACGAATCCGAATATTGAAGGCGAAGCGACCGCGATGTACATTTCGCGACTCGTCCGTCCTTTTGACCTCATCGTTACGCGGATTGCCCATGGCCTGCCGGTAGGCGGCGATTTGGAATACGCCGATGAAGTCACGTTGTCGAAGGCGCTGGAGGGCCGGCGCCAATTGTAATCATGGATTTTTTTGTATGGAACAATGAACGAAAAAATGAGGGGGAGTCCCATTTGGGGCTTCCTTTTTTGGTTCTAAGTTTGTCCTCCGGCTCGTATGAATGAAAGTGGAGAGCGGGCGAAGCCGGCTTTGCCATTTCAATTTTACGGATAGGGGGCTTGCTTCATGGGATGGTTTCGAAACAATAACCCGAAAGCGCCGGCATGGCAGCTAAAGCAGAAGCAGGATGAGGAAATGGCGGTGTTTATGGATGTGCGGAGGGCTCAAGCGGAATGGGAGCAGGCAAGGCATTTTTTCGAGCAAGCAGTGGGAGAGGAACAAATCGATTATGCCATTTACATGCTGGAAGCGGCGGAGCTTAAATACCAGATGCATTTAAGGGCTGCCAAGCGGATGGGGCTGAATCGCATTCAGCT
The DNA here is from genome assembly GCF_009870825.1 of Paenibacillus sp. USDA918EY. Classification (GTDB taxonomy): domain Bacteria; phylum Bacillota; class Bacilli; order Paenibacillales; family Paenibacillaceae; genus Paenibacillus_AQ; species Paenibacillus_AQ albilobatus. Next base: position 51,389 of record NZ_WTWY01000027.1, read on the forward strand.
TCCGGTCCAACAAAGGGCAGAGGCTTAACGGTCGTCCATTTGTTTATATTGGAAGCGACGTTCCGCTAATACGAAGGAGGGGAAAAGAATGAAGCTGGTCGTCATGGGAATAATGACGGTATCCTTGCTGCTGCTTTTGTTGATCGTGTTCAGGAAAAAAATCGGCTTCGGTTGGTTAACGATGTTCGGTACGCATTTGGTGCTTGCGGCGCTGGGGTTATACCTGGTGAATTTCTCGGGTTTGATCCCGGAGGTGTATATTCCTCTGAATCCGACTACGGTGGGGACGGTCATGGTTTTAGGTCTTCCGGGAGTGGCGCTTTTGTTCGGTTTAAAAATAACTTTAATGGGGTAGTTGACGGACGTCCGCATTCTGTGGTAAATTAAATCTCGCCCCTTTCAAAAAGGTACAAGCTTGCCGGATCGGTAAGCAAAGAAAAAAGTTTTTTAAAAAAAGTGCTTGACGAAATGATGGGCGACATGATATATTATAAGAGTTGCTGCTGCGATAAAAAACAGCGGTGAAAACGAAAGAATTTGATCTTTGAAAACTGAACAACGAGTGAGATTAGACCTTGCT
>NZ_WTWY01000028.1 GCF_009870825.1 Paenibacillus sp. USDA918EY
AGAGCACCTGGTTTGGGACCAGGGGGTCGCATGTTCGAATCGTGTCATCCCGATCTCTTCTTTTTTCGCGGGTGTAGTTCAATGGTAGAACTCCAGCCTTCCAAGCTGGTAGCGTGGGTTCGATTCCCATCACCCGCTTTAGATACAAAAAGCTCTGAAACCCTTGTGCCGCAAGGGTTTTTTCTTTGTTCAATTTTCGACAAACGGTTGACGACTTTCTCCCGCGGGGGCAAATTAGGGGGCAAATTTGAGCCATTTTGGATTCAGCTCCTCCAGGTGGGCAACGGCAGCCTGGTTGATCGTCTCTGATTTATGTGTGTAGATGTTTGCCGTTGTATCCAGCTTCGTGTGCCGCAATCGCTCCTGGATCGTTTTAAGATCGGCTCCGGATTCCCGTAGCAGCATGCCGGCGGTATGACGCAGGCCGTGAAACTTCACATGCGGCAGGCCGTTCTTTTCAAGGAACCGGCTCCAGGTCAGCGTCGGAGTGGATGGATAATACATAATGCCTTGGCCTCCGTGGAAGATGTACTGCTTGTCTTCACCAAGCCAATTTTTGCAGGACATTCTTTCTTTTCTCCATTCCCGCTCATAGCGTTTAAGCTCATCCATATACCACTTCGGCATTGCCACCCAGCCCTCGGATTCTTCCGTCTTAACCTCTCCTTCGATCTTATTTCCTTCCTCGTCCAAAGTGATTTGCTTCTCGATCCAAATTGCGGATCTCTCGTGATCGACGTCAGGCCACTCCACGGCCAATAATTCGCCGCGCCGGAAGCCTCCAAGGCATGGCTGAGCTCGAGAGACAGATGCAGTCCATAAAACCTGCACGTTTCTGGAATTTTTGTATTATATTGGTATCATATACGGAAACACCGTTGTGTAATCCGAAAGAATCGGTGAAAAGGCTCATCTCACATTCATGTGGGACGGGTCTTTTTTATATTGCATGTGAAAAGAATAAGAGTGATGAAAAATCATGTACAACTGCTCAATTTTTTACCGAGAAGCCCTTACAAAATCCTGATTAGATCATAAGATACAGTGTAATTTAATTCAAGGAGGTGTATGGAATGAGCGAGGTTGTGGGCGGAGCATATGGTTACCATCACCATCATCATATGAATATTGGAATGATCCTAGTCCTCTTTATTCTGCTGGTAATTATCTTGAAAACATTCTGTTGGTAATTATCTTGAAACATTTGAATCATCTCTGCATATAATGAAGCAAGTCCTGTAATTTAGCAGGCTTCGCTCATTTCTCAAATCTATTTTATATAAATTCCCATCCTGCATCTGTAGGGTGGGAATTTATTATATTGAATAACGAACATATGTTTGGATACGATAAGAACAAACGATATCTGCTGGAGGTTTGCTATGTGTCTGTGAAACTTGAAGGCAATGGTCTATTTGAGTCATCCCGGATGATGCTGCCGGAACATCGTGAGGCGTATAATCGATACATGATCCATAAGGATCCAAGGCCGAATCCAGTAATTGACGAGCAAGAGTGGCTACAGATCGGGCAGGCATTACAGGATTCATTTAACCAACATGTTCCCGTTACGCTTCAGATTTACGATCCGTATGAACATAAACAGGCGACCGGATTTGTCACCGTGATCAATATGTTTACGAAGGAAATTAAATTACGTTACTACGATGATTGGGATTGGATTAAATTCGAAGACATCATTTCCGCAAGCATATAAAAAAGGCTCCGGCGGCGCTATATGCCGGCAGAGCCTTTAGTTCGTTAATGCATAGGGTGTCTATTCTGCTGCTGAATGGCTCTAATCAATTTGTCGTTACGTTTATCCGCCTTGTGGCTGCTAACCACAGCAAAGGCATGAATGACGCCAGGAATCCAAAAGAAAATGCAGAGTATAAAATTTAACAACGCCTGAATAGGTTTCCCGCACAAAAGTACAGCTACAGGCGGTAAGATTATTGCTAATAGGTACCGCATGGAGTGTTTCCTCCTTGATTTCATGTTTTCCTTATTTAACCATATAAACAACGCCTTGTCATGGGTTCCGTTACCATCTAAAAGCTATTTCTCCTATTATATTGAACTCTTATATCTTGAACTCTTCCCAGCCCGGATCCGGAGGATAGAGATCGACAATCTCCAGGTCTGCCGCTTCAATGACCAACCTTGCCTCGCCTATGCTAACAAGAGCACCGATCCGGAACTCGCCGGAAATAAGCCGGAACGTTCCAACGTCCAACACGATACCACCACGGCCACCAAAACCACTCATATGATCGTCAGCAATTCGAACCGGCAATCCCGGTTTAAGGTCTTCAAGCTTCAACGACATTCCTCCTTTGTGTTTTTGCCCCTTTAAGCAAAAGGGGGGGGCAAACTTTTTTCTAAACTTGAATTACGTTTGACCACCACAGACTAGGAGAAAATCGAAAAACCGTTAATCCATAAGGTTTAAGCCCGAATTGAACACCACAGACTAGGGGCGGTACCAGCCTTTCAAGCTGGTAGCTTGGGTTCAATTACCCGCTCCATATAGATTTAAAAAAACAACAACGCCGAGGGCGTTTTTTTGTTATATGGAGGCCAATGGGGAAGAGAACCCGCGCGCGTGGGTGCGACCGTCCGTGCAGGCCTCATCGAAGAACCCCAAACAGGACGCGCGTCAACATCTACCTCTAGGTGCGAGCCGAAGGCTCGCTTTTCAATCAGGAAGTTGAGTATTCCCATCACCCGCTCCATATAGATTTAAAATAAGCATCGAACGCCAAAGGGCGTTTTATTTGTTTTAGGCCCACAAGCGTTTCTTCTTTGTTCAATTTCCTAGCCCATTCCTTCTGATTTATTTCCTACTACTCAATTAATTTCATCCTTTTAGATATAAGTTCAATCATTCCCTCTATCTCTTACATATCTTGAAATATTAAAAGAGAGGAGTTGATATTTTTGGCACGTATTCTTGATAAAGCGGCCGTCCAGCCGCTCAGACGCTTCAACCCTGCCAGATCGTTTACCATTCGACGTTCCCCGCAAAAATCCGGCATCGCATCGATCCCCATACGGATTCCAGCGAATTCCCAACCGAATCGGGTAGATTTGGTGGCATCCGTTGGTGTCAGAGGTATAACAGGCATTGGGCAAATTCGCTTTAGAATCTTCCGCGGTAGAACAGAGATTTTCAACACGCAGCAAGGTATCGAATCAACCGGTTCTGAACAAAATTATGTAGTTACCTTCCAAGCTGAAGATATAAATGTAAAAGCAGGTACCCACGTTTACACAGTCACAGCGGAAAACGTCGCCGCCAATACAAGAGTAGACGTTGTAGGGCCCATAACGTTTAGTGGCTTAGCTGTTAAAACAAGACCTCTAACCCTTCAGAAAAAAAGGATGGCAAAGCGCTCCTGAGGTAAAGGGTATAAAAACGCCGCAAGGCGTTTTTTTCCTTGTTAAATTTTTTTCCATGCCTTTATGCGGCTGCCGCCACAAAAGAATTTTTTCGGAATAGTAATAATAAAGAGAGCGGTATGTTTGAAAAACGCGGGCGGTTAGGCCCGACAATTCCTACGGTTAGCAAGCGGTTTACACGAAAAGGAGGTAAATCCGAATGAAAAAAGTATGGATCGATGCCGGACATGGCGGTAAAGATTCAGGAGCTACCGGGAATGGGTTGAAGGAAAAGGATGTCGTTCTTGAGCTATCGTTAGCCATAAAAAAACGTTTAGAGTCCGAATACGAAGACGTGCAAGCGCTGCTTTCAAGGAGCACGGACGTGTTTGTTGAGCTGCAGGACAGAACCGACAAAGCGAATGCGGCGGGCGCCGATATTTTGATTAGCGTTCACTGCAACGCGGGAGGCGGCTTAGGCGGCTTTGAATCCTATCGGTATATCTCGGCATCGGCTGCGACGTCGAAGCTGCAAAACCTGCTGCATACGGAAATCATGGCGGGGTTAAAATCTTTTGGCGTCGCGGATCGGGGGCAAAAGACCGGGAACCTGCATATGTGCCGCGAGAGCAGGATGCCGGCCGTTTTGACGGAGAATCTTTTTGTCGATGTCGCATCCGATGCTGCCAAGCTAAGCCAACCCGCCGTGATCGAGGCGATCGTAAACGGACATGTCCTTGGAATCGCCAAATATTTGGATTTGAAGAAAAAAGGGACGCCGGTTCCTGATGACAATAAAGTGACAGTAATCGTAAACGGCAAATCGTTAAATGACGCCAAGCTGGAGGGCGGGGTCATCACCGTGCCGCTTCGTGCGGTTGCGGAGGCTCTCGGCGCGAACATCACGTGGGATAATCAGACGAAAACGGCTACGGTCACAAAATAAACTTTCCAAAAAAATATGCGTTAAGAACAACGGGCTGCGAACATGCAGCCTGTTTTCGTCGGGTTCGTTAACCTAAACCAAAAAGGCCGCTATTTAAGCGCCCTTTTTAACAAAGCTATGGTTGTTTAGCAACTAAAATTTGCTTTCATGCTAACTTGCCTTCCTCACAAACTGCTTCTGCTTCACCATACCTTTGGAAGAAAGCTGGTACACCGTAACGTCATACACATCGGTATGCCTCGCGGCATTTGGATCCCGTTCCGGGTTCCATTTTTTGTTTTCCCGCTCGATTTCGATCTGTACCGTATTGGCTGCGATGAACTTTGCATCGACGCCAACGCCGCCAAACGATTTTCTCAGAAAAACTTTGCCGTCCTTATGTACTCCGACCAGGTCCACCGCGCTTCCGCCCGTAGCCCCCGATAGATACAACAAAAACGTGTCCCCGCCGGATGCAGCGGTAAATTGAACGGCTCCGTTCGTATTGATCCAGGATTGGTCGGCTTCGCGCCATACTTTTTTACCATTCAGCTTGATGACCGGCAAGTACCCCAGTCCTTCGACGTTTTCTTTATCGACCACGAGCCCGTTTGCGAGCTTCATCGGCAGTTTCGCCGCGTCCATGCCCAAATAGAGCTTGGCATACGTTTTTGCTGCGGGCTGGTTTGTTTTGGCCGAGGCGATCGTTGCAGGCACCAGCAGGCAAATGACCAATAACAGGGAGAAAAGCTTTTTCATTCGCATGTTCATTCCTTCGCTATATTTTGCTAGTTTCACAACTCCAAATTGTACCATATCGGGCGCAGTTCTACTACGGCATATCATCAAATATTTACAGGGTAAAAATATGAATATTGACAGATCCTCGGAAACGGAGGAATATCAGAGATAAAAGAAAAACTGATTGATATCCTTGGGAGGCTGCGATGAAAAATAATATCAAAGTCGGCGTGATCGGTCTTGGCGCCCGCGGGATGGGGCTGCTGACGGCCGTGATTCTACCTATGGACGGCGTGGAGGTCGCGGCCGTTTGCGACAAATACCAGGACCGCGGGGAAGCCGCGGCGAAAGCGGTTGCAGAAAAAGGGGGCAAGCGTCCGTTTGTGACCCGGGATTACCGCGAGGTTCTGGCGCTGGGAGAACTTGATGCGGTGGTGATCGGCGCTTCGTGGGCGGATCATATCGACATTGCGGTAGCGGCGATGGAAGCCGGCATTTATGCCGCATGCGAGGTAGGCGGAGCTTATTCCGTCCAAGAGTGCTGGAAGCTCGTCGAAGCGTACGAACGAACCCGGGTGCCGTGCATGATCATGGAAAACTGCTGTTACGGCCGGGACGAAATGATGGTTTTGAATATGGTGAAGCAGGGCGTTCTTGGCGATATCGTGCATTGTGCGGGCGGCTATCATCATGATTTGAGAAGCGAGATCGCTTTTGGAAAAGAAAACCGGCATTACCGTTTGAACAACTATATCCATCGCAATTGCGAAAATTACCCGACGCATGAAATCGGGCCGATCGCCCGCATTTTGAACATCAATCACGGCAACCGCATGGTTTCGCTGGTTTCGATGGCATCCAAGTCGAAAGGGATGCAGGAGTATATCCGCAAGGAAAAAAGCGGCGATGCGGAGCTGATGCAAACCGAATTCATGCAGGGCGATATCGTTACGACCGTCATTAAATGCGCGCATGGCGAAACGATCACGATTACGCTCGATACGACGCTGCCGCGTTATTACTCCCGGGGATTTACCGTACGCGGAACAAAAGGCATGTACATGGAGGACAACCATTCGATTTATTTGGACGATATGCATGAGGAATTCCACATGGACTGGAAAAAACAATGGGGCAACGTCGAGCGGTTCCGGGAACAATACGAGCATCCGGTATGGAAAAAATATATCGAAGAAGGCGTCAAGGGAGGCCATGACGGCATGGATTGGCTCGTGTTCAAAGACTTTTTCGACAGCGTGAAACAAGGAACGGGCACGCCGCTTGACGTATACGACATGGCTGCTTGGATGTGCATCTCCGCATTGTCGGAGGAGTCCATTGCCTTGGGCGGACATCCGGTAGCGATTCCCGATTTTACCAACGGTAAATGGATGACCCGATAATCGTGGCTCATTTCAAAAGGCCGGCAACCAATCTGAGGCTGCACGGCCTTTTTCGTCGCATGTTGACAATGGAAATGAACCGTGATAATATTATCTCATATTAAAGATAAATGATATCAAGATATATTTTTTTGGACATTTATCTTTATTTTAAAATATATAATGTTAAGGTTATTCCCGGGAAACGAACCATTAACGTTAAGCGAAGAATACTTCCTACGGCACCATGGCAAAATAACAAAATCCATATTCAAAAAAGGAGAATTCGAGATGGCAAATGTAAACACGGCGGTCATTTATTACAGCTCCGGCGGCACGAACTATCAGCTCGCGCAATGGGCCGCGGAAGGCGCAAAACAAGCAGGCTCCGAAGTCAAATTGCTGAAAGTGGCGGAAACCGCTCCGCAGTCCGCGATCGACTCCAATCCGGCTTGGAAAGCGAATCATGATGCAACGCAGCATATTCCCGAAGCAAGCATGGCCGACCTGGAATGGGCCGACGCCATCATCTTCAGCATGCCTACACGGTTCGGCAACATGCCGGTGCAAATGAAGCAGTTCCTCGACCTGACCGGAGGGCTTTGGTTCCACGGGAAGCTGGCGAATAAAGTCGTCAGCGCGATGGCTTCGGCGCAAAATCCGCATGGCGGCCAGGAGGAAACGATCCTCTCCTTGTATACGAGCATGTACCACTGGGGAGCGATCGTGGCCGCGCCGGGATATACGGATCCTTCGCTTTTCGCCGCAGGCGGCAACCCTTACGGCACGTCGGTAACGGTCGGCCAGGACGGAAAAATGATCGAAGACGTCAAGGAAGCCGTTCTGCATCAGGCCAAGCGCACGGCAACCGTTGCGGGTTGGGTGAAAGCGGGTTTGGGCAAACAGTAATCCGGAAAGCGGGATGAAGAGTTTCTCCAAAAATTTGCATCCAAAAAGGCTGGTCCTTGGGATGATCTCCCAGGGCCAGCCTTTTTGGCGTATACGGAACCTCAGGCAAGAGGCTCTTTTTTATAACATCAGAAAGTAGACGTTTTTCTTATTGTACTTTTACGACGATGGCATTGCTGATTTGGCGTCCGGGCGTAGTCAAATACTTGCCGTTGTAATACAGTCCGCTCGATGCGCCTCCGTCCAAGTTCATCGCCTGATAGGCGCCCGCCTGGCGCATAATTTCCGCAAGCTGCGGAATCGTCGCCCCGCCGGTCGTGAGCAAAATCAACCGATGGTCCTTCGTGATGCCGAGAGCGCTGCGGGCGCCGCCTCCCGTCAATATTTTCGGGTCTTTGAAGCCCTCCTGCTTCACGTTCAGCGAGACTTTCCCGTTCAGAACCAGGCGCGGTCCGGCCTGAAGCCCGCCTTCAATGCGTCCCTGCTCAAAATGGGTCTTGAAGGCGGAGCCGGAAATCAGGCTAGGAAGCTGATTTTTGTCGTAGGTGAACATGGCGCGCTGATCGCCCGGGCTCGCCATCTTGATGGCACCCTTGCTTAAAATGTACCCGTATGGAGCCTTGTAGCTGGCGTTCGTGTACGCGTCAAAGAAGGTTCCGTTGATGGCGACCGCCGCGCCGCTGCGTCTGGCGATGCTGCCGAGATCCTCAACCTTGCCCGGCGTATTGCCCGCGAGCACCACATCCAGCTGAACCTTTGGATTCATAAGGTCGACGGTTACCATCTGTACGTTAAACGAACGTGAGCCGACCTTGAGGGTTTTCCTTTCGTTTACGACCGGGTTGGACTCGGCTCTGCCGTTGTTCCGCGCGACGACGGGAAGAACCTCGGACGAGCCGTTGGCGGCAACGGTCACCGCGTTGCTGTCTTGATGCCATGTCAGCCTGTATCCGAGCTCTTGGCTTATGAGCTGAGCAGGCACGTAGACGATGCCGTTGTCCCGATGCGGCGCATCCTGAAGGGAAACGGAGCTGCCGTTGACGACGGCCGTTTTTTGCCCGAGGGTCATCGTGATGTTCGTGGAGCCATGCGTTATTTCAATCCGCTTTGCGGCGTCGTCCCACTGGACTCGGGTGCCGTCGAAACCGTTAAGGAAACGGACGGGCAAAAACGAATGGCTGCTTTTGGCATCCATGATGACCACATTCCTTGCCGGCGCCGCTGCCTCGGCGGAAGGCATCAAGAAGATGAATGCGACCAATAAAAACGCGATCGATTTTTTGAACATGCTGCTGAAATCCCCTTTTGTATGATTTTTTTCCTGCATGTGTAATATCGGTCAAATCATACTTTCGTTGAATAGGGGATGGGACTTTATTCCCTTGTTTTAAGGAAGGACTATTCCGCTACCCGCACGTAAAAGCGCTCGCCGTGCCTGTCCACAACGACGGGCGATTCAAAAAATGCGCTCAGGTTTTCCGCCGTCAAAACATCTTCCGTCTTTCCGCTTCCGACTGCTTCGCCGCGTCTCATAAGCAGCACATGGCTGAATGCGGGCAAAATTTCCTCCGTATGGTGCGTCACATAGATCAAGGTCGGCGCATCCGGCCGGCGCATGAGCTCCGCAATGCTCTCCAGCAAACGCTCCCGCGAAAAAATATCCAGCCCGTTGCAGGGCTCATCCAAAATCAAAATGCGGGGATTTGCCATCAATGCGCGGGCAATGAGAAGCTTTTGCTTTTCGCCTTGGGAGCAGGTCCGGTATTCCCGGTCCCACAGATGGCCGCAGCCCAGCGTCGTCATCAGCCCGCGCGCCCGCTCGTAGTCGTCGTCGCTCGTTTGATCGTACAGGCCGATGGTGGCGTGTTTGCCGCTAATGACGATATGCTGGGTGCGGTCCGACGCGTACAGCCGCTCCTGGAACGAGTTGCTGACCCAGCCGATCGATTTGCGCAGCTCGCGCAGGTCGACTTCGCCGAACAGATGGCCAAGCACGCGCACCGAACCCTCCGATGGCCAAATATAGCCGTTGACGATGTTCAGCAGCGTCGTTTTGCCGGAGCCGTTCAGACCTAGCAGCGCCCAATGCTCCCCCGGTTTGACCTGCCAGCTGACATCCTTCATGAGCGTATGCTGCCCGTTTCGCCATGTGATGTTTTTGATATCGATGACCATATCGTAACTCCTCTCTCCAATCCCGGTTAAAAATCGTTGTTCTTCACATGTTAAAACAAATTCGCGCGCTGTCAATAGCGCAGTCCCGCATTGAAGCGAAATGACAGTGCCTTCCTTAAACCGGGTTTCCTTTTATCTTACCGGCTGCCGGGGCCGATGTCGCCGCGATAATTGCTGGCCTCGAAAGCTTTTTTTGCTATAATGTCAACAGGTGAAGCGAACATGGAGATGAGCATTCGAACGGAACGGATCGAACTTTTTAAAGGCGCGGACCGGTTTGCGAACCGCTCCCACCGCCATGGGCATTGGTACCAGGTGACGGTTCCGGTCCAAGGCACATGCCATTTTACGATGGAAAACAAACCGTATCGGCTGCATGAGGGCCAAAGCTTGATCCAGCATCCGGGTACGGAGCATCATTTTTGCCTCGATGCGGCGTCCAGCGTCATCGTCATCAAAATTCGGGAGGACGCGCTGCGGCCCGAAAACGATGCCGGCGGATTGCCCGAATTCGCGGACCGGCAGCGGATCGATACCGGAGAGTTGTCCCGCCTGTTCCGCCGCTGGACGTCGGAGCTGATGTTCGGCGATTCCTTCGAGCCGCTTGCGGCGCAGGAGACGGAAACGCAGGTGCTGCATTATTTGCGGAAAACGCTACACGGCTCGCATCCGGTCGGCGGCGGCATCGGCGGGATGGTTCGGGACACGCATATACATCAGGTGCTCGAATATATGCATGCGAATTATGCGGAGGCCGTTTCGGTCGACGATCTGGCCTCGCTCGCCAGGCAAAGCCGCTTTCATTTTATCCGGAGCTTTCGCGACTGCACGGGCATTACCCCGTACCAGTATTTGCTGATGCTGCGGGTGGACCAAGCCAAACGGCGGCTTAAAAGTTCAACCGAGTCGGTGGCGGATATCAGCTGCAGCCTGGGATTTTCCTGCACGAGCCAGTTCCACCGCGCCTTTCTGAAATTCGCCGGCATGACGCCGGGCGAGTTCAGGCGGAGCTAAGGGGGAGGGGCATCGGGTGAGGAAGCGGCGCCTGAGTTCCGCAGACCGCTCGGTGCGGAGCATGCTTTTTTCAAAAAAGAGGGGGATTTAGCGATGCGCAAGGAAAGCTTTGTACAACCCGATCCGGCCGGGTGGCTTGAGAAGTTCCATTTTTCGATTCCGATCAAAGTGCGCTATTGCGAGACGGATATGCTTGGCCACGTGAACAACGTGAGTTACTTCATGTATTTCGAGCAGGGACGCATCGAATATTTCGAAAATTTAGGCTTGTTCGATTCGATGTTCGGCAAAGAAAAGGTAGCCGTCGTCGCGGATTTGGAATGCCAATACTTGGCGCAAATGTACCGCAGCGACAAAGTCCAGCTTCATGTGCGGGTGGCTTCGATCGGCAGATCGTCCCTGGACGTGGAATATGCGGTGGTGGCGGAAAACCTTTTAAAGGCTGCCGGACGCGGGGCGATCGTGCTGATCGATGCGGGCAGCGGGAAAAGCACGCCGATTCCGGACGAAGTCCGGGAGACGATCGCCGCTTTCGAAAAGGAAGGCTTGAGCGGCGCCTGATCATTGCCGGGAAGCTTATTTTACTTAAGGAGTTACTGCATATATGGCAAAATCGAAATATTACGTCGTCTGGGAAGGGAAAAAGCCGGGGGTTTACGCGACCTGGGCGGAGTGCCAAACACAGGTGAACGGCTATGCGGACGCAAAATACAAATCGTACGAATCCCGCGCGGAAGCGGAAGCGGCGTTCAAAAGCGGCTGGAAGGGCAACTGGGGGCAGGGCAAATCTTCGGCTCCAAAAACCGCGGGCGGCGGGAAAAGCGGAGGCCGCGGACCTTCGCCGGCAGGCGAAGAAGAAATCGTCTACGACAGCATCTCGGTGGACGTCGGCACCCGCGGCAATCCCGGCCCGGTCGAATACAAAGGCGTCGATACGAAAACGGGGGAAATTTTGTTTTACGTCGGACCGATCGAAAACGGAACGAATAATTTAGGCGAATTTATCGCCATTGTGCACGCTTTGGCTTATTTGAAAAAGCTCGGCAGCAACAAAACCGTGTACACCGATTCCAAAACCGCCCTGGCTTGGGTCCGAAACAAAAAGCCTGCGACGACGCTGGCCCGAACCGAATCGACGCGCAAAATTTGGGAGCTGACCGACCGTGCGGTGCAGTGGCTCGAAAACAACCGGTACGAAAACAAAATTTTGAAGTGGAACACGGAAAAATGGGGGGAAATCAAGGCGGATTTCGGACGGAAGTAGTCCGAGGCATGCTATGCATGCGGACAAGCCGGCTCCGGGGATCGAGCCTGAAGGCGAGGGTTCTTCGGCATCAACCGTTTCGAATGGATGCCCCACAAGCAAACCGAAGAGCCGTTCCAAGGTCAAAAGCGACCTTGAGGACGGCTCTTTGTCGTTGCCGGTGACACATCTCAAACGGACGGAACGCGTGTTGAGAGGGAAACCCCGCCGTTACTCAGGTTCCCCGTATTCCAGCACGACCATCTGATGGCATTCCAGTTCAGGGATGACGTACGTCAGCCGTTCTCCGTCCTGCTGGAACTCGAGCGGCGTCATTTGCGGCGCCAAATAAACGCGGCGGACTTGTTCCGGAATGCGCAGCTCCATGGATACGTGGTATACCGGCAGAATGTCCTCGATTACTTCGACGCCCTGTCCCCGTTTTACCGGCGACGCGTACAGCGCATGCTGCACGTAGCGGGATTTCGAAGCCTGCTTCTGCAGGGTGACGGTGCCCTGGGCTGTCAGGGAAGTGCGCAGCGTAGGCTGCGGCAGCAGGCGGCCGAGCGCGTACAGAACGGTCTCTTTCAGCACAAGGCTTCCCTTTGCGGCGTAATCTTCGAAGACGTTCCAGGCGATATAGATGCCGTTTTTGCTTTCGGCCATGCCCGGCCCGCCGTCATGGCCGCTGCTTGGCGTATGCTGATGGGAGCAGAACGTAAACGCGTCCCGGTTAAAATATGGATCTTCCCTTCGCCCAAGCTCGGTTCCGGATTCGGTCAGCCCGACGCGCTGGCCTTCGGAATAAAAAACGAATGACGCTTCGCCCAAGCTCGCGAGCGGGTGAAGCGGGCGGTAATAATCCGGACGGTACGGGTTCGCTCCGATATGGCGAACGCCCAAATCCAGCGCAAAACCGTCCCGGTCGGCGCTTAGGCCCGATTCCCCCGTCGCCAGCAGCCGTCCGCCTTGTGCGAGGTAGGCCGACAGCTTGGCATGCAGCGGCTCATCGATGCGGATGTGGTCCGGCAAAATAAGGACCGGATAGGCGTCAAAATCGCTTTCCAGGTCCACCACGTCAAAAAGAACGTTCCCTTCGGACAACATCCGAACGGCTCCCGCATCGGCCTGACCGGTAAAGCTGTCATGCCCTCCGTTGGCCGCATGCGCGCCGGCGGCTTCGACGGAAAGCAAAGCCACGTCGGCGACATTTTGGGCATCCCGGCACCATGCTTCTTTTGCTTCGACCTCCGCATAGGCGCTGCCGATGAGCCGGTAAGTCGCTTCGTCCATGCGCCCCAGCGGATGAAGCTGGTCCCCGATGGAGCAAGCCGCTCCGTGCGCAAGGCTGAGCGCCGTTTCGTAACGGAGCGCGTTCGGATGTTTATATCCGCCGAATTCGCCCCAGGTCGTATGGAATTTTCCGGTCATCCCAAGGAAAGGCATCCCAAGCGGCTGCGCGTACCGCGCCGACAGCGGGAAATGGTCGTAACCCCAGCCGCCGGTCGGCAGGGATTCAAGCTCGAGATGGGTGTTCATCCCGGCCAGGTCGCGGCGTCCGCGCCGGATATGGCCGCCATTGTGGAACACCGGCAAGCCCGGTTGATGGGCGTCGACCGTCTCCCGAACGCGCCGGGTATAGTTCGCGTAGGTTCGCTCCCATAACGGCATCATGCACTCCGTATCGCGCGGATCGATTCCTTCGGCGCGCGCTTCGGCGACGCAGCTTGCGCAGTAGCAATCCCTCACGCCGACGATGTCCAGAAAAATGCCGTCCGCATCGTAGTTTCGGACGACTTCGGCGATTTGGGAGAGCAGGATGTCCAGATAAGGGGTGTTCAGGCAAAGCAGATGGTAGCCGGGCGTGAACAGATCCCCGCCGCCGCCGTGGCGCGGGCGCACCCACCATTCCGGATGGCTTGCGGCGAGCCGTTCGTCGAAGCCGGCGGACAAATAGACGGGAGTGTTGACGCCGATCTCGTGGGCGGCTTCGATCATCGACCCGAGAAGGTCAAAAGACAGCCCCGGATGGATTTGGTTCGCTTCGGAAGGGTGGTAGGCCCATCCGTGATGGCATTTGGAAAAGACGGTGATGGAATCCACATGCCCAAGCTTCAGCATCTGCTGAAATTGTCCTTTTTCAAATTGGCTGCCGATCGAATCGATCGCTTCCGACGTATGGAAATCGAGATGTACCTGGCGAAAACGCATCGCAAAACGTCCTCCTTGTTTTCCTGAAAGTAGTTTCTTTCCTAAAGGTAACGAAAACAAAGGCGGCGGACTACGCGAAATAGCGACTTTATATCGCACGATATCGACCTTCAAGCCGTGACCGGAACCAAGAGGGATGCTAATATAGAACAGAATGGATCCGTTTTCAAGCTTTTGCCGGTTGCGGTGGCTTAAAACGATATCGATGAAACAGGGGAGGGGATGGGATGGAATGCCTGGAGCTTGCGATTCCGCCGCTGCCGTCGCTGGTGACCGTGGGACATGCGATGTGGGTGCCGGGGAACTGCCATTTTGAAAGGTCGTTTGATGTGTATGACGTCATTTTTGTGAAAAGCGGCGCCATGTATATGCGGGAGGATCGGGTGGAGTACGCCATCGGCGGCGGGCAAATGCTTGTGCTGGAGCCGGGCAAAACCCATGCCGGCAGCGCCCCCTGCACGGAAGAAACCGAGGTGTATTGGGTGCATTTCAAACACCCCGCAGCGCTGCGCAAGCTGGACGCCAAGGAGATTCCGTGGTCTGCCGTCCTGCCGCAAGGCCGGGACAGCGATACGAGGCCGGCCGACCAGACGATGTATCTTCCGAAGCATGGCGACATCCCCTTCGGTAAGCTGCTGCCTGTCCTCGGCCAAATGGTGAAGCTGAACGCGCAGCTGTCCGTGGAGCATTCGCTGCAGCTGCAAACGTTGTTCTGCGAGCTGCTCGAGACGCTCCAGACGGAAGCGAAAGCAAGGCAGGCGTCGCGTTCGTCCGCGTTGGCGAAGGAAACGGTCCTGTATTTGCAAAACCAATGGAGCGAACCCTTCCATTCCAAAAGCATGGAAGAGGCGCTGCATTTTCAATTCGACCATATTACGCGCTGCATGAAAAAGCATACGGGCATGACGCCGCTTCAATACGTGCATCATCTCCGCATCTCCCATGCGGTGACGCTGCTGGCCCAGACGACGTTGTCCGTGCAGGAAATCGCCGAACGGGTCGGCATCCCGAATGCCAGCTTTTTCGGCAGGCTGTTCCGGGAGCGCATGGGCATCACGCCCGGGCAATACCGGATCCAAAGGCAGCGCCACTTATAAAATGCGGCCGTCATGGCTGCGGCCGGACGTCATCATGCATCGGCATCAGGCAGCGGGAAAATTGCGCGCCATGCGGAAGGCGAGCCGTAAAAAGCGTAAAAAATCGGCGGAACCGTTCCGGCCGAACATCATAGATCCGCCGCTACGCGGAAGCCCATATTGCCCGTCGAGCTGTCCGGCGTGTTGCCGCTTCGGGCCGCCACGCGGTAACGGTTGCAGTAGGAGTGATGGCAAAGATAAGAGCCTCCTTTAAGCACGCGGGCTTCTCCCTCCGCGGGCCCTTCCGGCCGCTCCGCCGAACCGCGCCGGGCCGGATCGCGCGTGAACCAGTCGGCGCACCATTCCCAGACGTTGCCGGAGACGTTATACAGCCCATAGCCGTTCGGCTGGTAAGCGTCCACCGGCGCCGTGCCCAGATAGCCGTCGCTGGCATGGTTTTTCGTCGGGAAAACCCCCTGCCAGATGTTGCACCGATGCTCCCCGTTCGGACGAAGCACGTCGCCCCACGGGTAGCGTTTGCCCTCCAGTCCACCGCGGGCCGCCGTCTCCCATTCGATTTCAGTCGGCAGGCGGACGCCGGCCCATTCGCAGTAAGCCTTGGCGTCGTTCCATGAGACATGCACGACCGGATGGTTCATCCGGTCCGCGATGCCGCTTCCCGGCCCCTCCGGCGTTTTCCAGCAGGCGCCCTCGACCCCGTGCCACCACGGCGTCTGCTGAGGCGAGCCGACGATGGCGACTTTACCGGGATCGGCAATCAGCAGGTGAAATACGTACGACCAGCCGAATTTCTCCGCGTCCGTCACATAGCCCGTGCTGTCGACAAAGGCCGTAAAGTCGGCATTGGTCACGGCATACGGCGACATGCGGAACGATTTGACGCGCACCCGTCTGGCAGGCCCTTCGGCATCGGAAGGAAAACCTTCCTGATCGTCGGTGCCCAGCAAATAGTCGCCTTCCGGAATAACGGGCCACGAAGAAGGATCGGGCCGCAAGGGTTTCGCCGCCGAATCGTTCGCCGGGTTAGAGGCTGCTGCGGTTCGCGTTTCAGCTTGCTTGCTTTCCTGCTCCCTATGCGGCGTACCGCATCCGGAAGAAGCGGCGGCGGCGCTTCGTTTGGCCGCGCAGCAGGGGGAAGGCTGGTGTTCTTGCGGTTCGCGATGGGGATGGTCGGATAATCCGAACGTGGATTCGGCTGACATGGCGAAAACTCCTCTCTCGGTACAAAGTGAATGGAACGTCCTTAAACGGTCAATTGATTCAGCATCATCAGCGCGGCTCCGATGGCGATCGCTTCGTCGCCGTACGTGCCCCTGCTGAAAATAACCTGGTATTTCGGATAATGATAGGTTTTGCGGATGGCCGTTTGGGTGGCCGTATAAAAAAACAAATTGGATTCGGTCATCAGGGGCCCACCCAAAATGACTTTTTCCGGATTCAAAATATTCAGCAAATTCGCGAGGCCGATGCCGAAATACGCCGCCGCTTGCGTGACGATTTCCGTCACCATCGGGTCCATCCGGTTTAATGCCTGCATAATGTCCTCGTATTTGGCCGGCTCCCCCGGCGGCAGCCATTGCCGCAAAACGCTGCCGCGGCCGATCCGCAGCTTCGAGTTGACCTCGCGTTCAATGGCGTAAACCGACGCGTACGAATCGAGCGCCCCATAGTTGCCCTGCGGCGTGCGGTAAGGGTGGCCGTCCGCCTGGATGATCATTTGGCCGAAAGAGCCCTCCATATCGACGGCGCCGTGAATGAGCTTGTTGTCCGTCATCATGCCGAGGCGAAGCCCCGTTCCGGCGTGAACGTACAGCATATGGCGGAAATTTTTGGTTCGGTTCGCCCAGGATTCCGCGATCAGCGCCGTGTTGGCGCCGTTGTCCAGGAGGACGGGGAAGCCGAGCCGCTCCTCCAGCATCCGCACGATCGGCACATGGTTCCAGCCCGGAGCGGCAAACCATTCGGGATCCTCGATGATTCCGTCCTCCCTGTTCAGCGGCCCGACGGCGCCTACGCCCATGCCGATGATCCGGTCCCAAGCGATGTGATGCTTGTCCATCCACTCGCCGGCTTGCGCGGCCACCTGCTTCAGGAGCGCCTCGGGCGTCGTCTCTTCGGTCATGCGCCATTCTTTGGCATCGGTTTTGTTTCCGGCGAGATCAAGCAGCACAAGCCGGGAAGACACCCGGGAAATATCGAGTCCGAACGCATAGCCGTAACCGCCGTTTACCCGGTAAAGGATCGGGCGCCGTCCGCCGGTGGAGGCTCCGAGACCGCTTTCAGTGATCACTCCGATCGAGACAAGCTCATCCAGAACGCGCGTTAATGTGCTGACCGTGAGCCCGCTTGAGGCGAGCAAATCGTTTTTGGCGATTTCCTGCATGCGGCGGATGTCCCGGAACAGTTCCTTCGCTTTGGGCGAAGGGATACGGTTCGCCGCATCGATTCGTTGCTTCTTGTCGTTAGGCATAAATAACAATCCCCACTATTCCTGAAACGATAATCATAGCCAGCGGATGCACGCGGAAACGGATCATAGCGATCAGGGCGGCGATAAATATGGCGATGCTGGCAAACGTGCTCACCGAAAAACCGGCGATAAAACCGGAATGAATCGTCATCGTGTAAGCGGCATAGGCAATCAAGGCGATCACGGCCGGTTTCATGCCGTTCAGCGCCGCCTGCACCCATTGATTATCATACACACGGTAAAAAACCGTAGCAACAAGGAACATGATGATGGCGGAAGGCAGCACGATCCCGATCGAAGCGATCAGGCTGCCGATCCATCCGCCGGCGGCATAGCCGACGTACACGGCGCTGTTCATCGCCACCGGTCCCGGCGCCATGCCGGAGACGGCAATCGCTTCCGTAAATTGCTCCGCCGTCATCCAGCCTTCCTTCAGCGCGGCGTGCTCAATGACCGGCAGCATGGCGTAACCGCCCCCGAAGGACATAAATCCAATCTTAAAAAAAGCCCAAAATAGCTCCAGCAGCATGATTTTTCCTCTTCTCTGTCCGAAAATTACAAGGAACGGCGTTCGCCCTTTTCCGGCTTGGCTTTGGACGATTGGCTGAACGGCGCAGCGGCTTTGGCCGCCAACCCGATCACGATGCCAATACCCAGGGCCAAAAGGGGCGAAATGGGGAAAAACAGAAGCAAAACGAGGCAGGTGGCGGCGACCGCCCAGGCCAAGGAATGGTTCAGCGCCTGTTTGCGCATGCGGACCGCCGCATATACGATCAAGGCGACAACGGTAGGTTTGATGCCGTGCAGCGCCGCCTGCACGTAGCGGTTTTGGCTGAAGCCCGCGGCCGCCCCGCACAGGATCAGCATGATGACGATGGTCGGCAGGGTAATGCCGGCAACGGCCGCAAGCAGTCCCGGTATGCCTGCGACACGGTAGCCGACAAGAGCGGCCACGTTGACTCCGATGCCGCCGGGGGCCGCGCCGGAAAGAGCGGTAATTTCGCTCATCTCCTTGGAGCCGAGCCATCCGCGACGCTCCGTGACTTCTTTGTCGATCGCCGGCAGGATGGCGTAACCTCCTCCGAAGGTGGTGGGTCCTATTTTCAAAAACGAAGCGAACAGCTTTCCGCTTAGGCGAAGCTGGCTTTCCCGGCTGGCTTTCATGTTCGGATTTCCTTCTTTCTTTGTCGTCCTGCGATGTTGACTTCAGTATATCGCACTTTATTTCTTTTTGGAATAAAGAAAAGTCCCGTTTCTGCTGTGAGCCGGAAAATATCACTTTCGCATCGTTTAGATAGTAGGGAATTTATTTACTTTTTCTCAAAATGGAGGTTAAATGGAATTGATAGCGGTTGCAATTTTATGATTCATTTTTGATTTCTGATTTCATGGGAGGGAAATGGCTTGAGTCGGAAAAAACCGAATGTTTTGCTCATTACCGTGGATCAAATGCGTTACGATTGCCTGAGCATTGCCGGGCATCCGGTCGTGGAGACGCCGAATCTGGATGAACTGGCCCGTACCGGAGTCCGATACGACCGGGCCTATTCCGCGACGCCATCCTGCATCCCGGCGCGGGCGGCGATTTTCACCGGGAAGTCGCAAGCGGGTCACGGGCGTGTCGGTTACCAGGACCGCGTGCCGTGGAATTACGATCACACGCTGCCGGAGGAATTTGCGAAGGCCGGATACCACACGCAATGCGTCGGCAAAATGCATGTGTACCCCGCAAGAAACCTGATGGGTTTTCACAACGTCGTATTGCATGACGGCTATTTGCATCATAACCGGAATAAACACAGCATCCCGGTCAGCGAGCATTACGACGAAGTGGACGATTATCTGCAATGGCTGCGCCGCCAGGAACCCGGGGCGGACCTGACCGATTTGGGACTGGACTGCAACGCCTCGGCGGTGGCCCGCCCGTGGCACCTGCCGGAAAAGCTCCATCCGACCAATTGGGTCGTCACCGAATCGATCGACTTCCTGCGCCGCCGCGATCCCGGCAAACCGTTTTTCCTGTGGATGTCCTTCGTACGGCCCCATTCGCCGCTTGATCCGCCGCAGGCTTACCTGGATATGTACGAGGATGCGGAGATCCCCCATCCGCCGATCGGCGATTGGGCGATGACGAACGATCCCGGTTTGGAAGGATACAGTCCGACGGCAAGCAGAGGCATCGTTCCGAAACGGCGCCTTAAAAAAGCGACGGCGGCTTATTATGCGCTTATTACGCATATCGACCATCAAATCGGCCGCTTTATGCAGGTGCTGGCGGAATACGGCGAGCTGAACGATACGGTCATCCTGTTTACGTCGGACCACGGGGAGCTCATGGGCGACCATCATCTGTTCCGCAAATCGCTGCCTTATGAAGGAAGCGCACGGGTGCCGTTTATCGTAAACGATCCGGGAAACCGGCTTGGTCTGCAGCGGGGAAAAGTGGTGCAGGAAGTCGTGGAGATGCGGGACATTATGCCGACCTTGCTTCATGCGGCGGGTGTCCCCGTCCCCGATTCGGTGGACGGGGACAGCGTGCTGAAGCTGGCCGCCCGTGGCGAGGGGCAAAATGCCGCCTGGCGGACCTATTTGCACGGCGAGCATTCGCAGGGCAACCAGTCCAACCACTGGGTAACGGACGGCAAGGAAAAATACGTCTGGTTTTCCCAAACCGGCGAGGAGCAGTTTTTTCTGCTCGGCGAAGATCCGCAGGAACTGCATAATGCGGTGCAGGATGAAGATTGCCAGGACCGTGTGCGCCATTGGAGGTCGGTTCTGATTAAGGAATTGAAGGAACGCGAAGAGGGATATTCGGACGGCGAGCGGCTGATCGTCGGCCGTAAGCCGCTGGCGGTGCTTTCGCATATCCGCGCGTAGCCGAAAAGGCAGCTGTTATGCCCGGGCCGGTTCCGCCGCCGCTTTCGGAAACCGCAACTCAAGCCGTTGACGGCTTCCGGCAAAACCCAATCCCGCACGACCCCAACGGCAGGCGGGATGCATTCGCGGACAAGCAAGACTTGGCTTTGAAGGCATAAAAAAAGAGCCCTGATTTCCGTCCATCCGGAAACGGCAGGGCTCTTGCCTTTGGCGCATTTATGCGTTGGGCGCCGCAGATGCTTTATTTGGCGCGGATTTCGAGCACTTCATACTGGATCACGCCCATCGGTGCCGACACGCTGACGACGTCGCCGACGGCTTTGCCGATCAGCTCTTTGCCGAGCGGGCTTTCATAAGAGATTTTGTTGTTTTGGACATCGGCCTCCGCCGGACTGACGATCCGGTATTCCACGATCTCCTTGAACTCCTGATCGTTCAGCTTGACGTAGGAGCCCACGTTGACGACCGAAGCGTCGATGCTTTTGACGACCCGGGCTTTGGTCAGCATTTTCTCCAGCATCAAAATCCGGGTTTCCATGAAGGATTGTTCGTCCTTGGCGGAATGGTATTCGCTGTTTTCCTTCAGGTCGCCGTAACTGATCGCCACTTTGAGCCGCTCCGCAAGCTCTTTGCGTTTTACGGTTTTCAGCTCCTCAAGCTCTGCTTTCAGTTCTTCCAAACCTTCGGGCGTCAAAATGATTTCTTCGTTTTCATTGGACATATCGCAACACCTCTTTCCTAAATTGTACACGAAATGCGGGCTAAAACGAAATATCCGGAAAATTATCGTTATAACCAAACTTTCTTGCCGGTGCGGCACGGTTTCCCTTTATACTTCACATAGAAGGGAGCTTGCGAAAAACATCCCGTATTCAAGGAGGAATGCACTCTGCAAACGATGTTTAAATACAACTGGGCCGTACGCGAGGAATGGTTGAAGTGGTGCGAAGAAATAAGCGAAGCCGAGCTGCTAGCAAAGCGTGCCGGCGGCGTCGGCGGGATCCTGCATACGCTGTTTCACGTCATCGACGTGGAGTGGAGCTGGATCCGCTCGCTGCAGGGCAAAAGCGACTTCGATGAAAGCTTCGACAACTATCGGAGCATCCGCCGGGTCCGCGAGCTGGAGGACGTTTTCCGCCCGGAAGTGGAAGCGTTCGTACTGAATTGGAACGACGGCTTGGAGGATCTGGTATACCGCGACATCGGCGGGGACGGCAAAGAACGGGTCCTCACGTGGGGAGAAGTCATGCGGCATATGATCGCCCATGAAATCCACCATATCGGCCAGCTTTCGGTATGGTCGCGCGAAATCGGCAGAAAACCCGTGTCGGCCAACCTGATCGGGCGCGGCCTGGCTTCAGGCATCACCGGCTGAATTCAGCTGCCCCCTCCTTTGTGCTATACTGTTCCTGACGCTGTTTCGCTTCGAATCCGGGCAGCATAAGGAGGCGAATGAGGTATTATGGATGCTCCGATTCATTTGATCGAATATGAAATCGCTTTGCTGGTGCGGCTTACGACGGCCCATAGCCCGAAGCTCGGAAGTCTTGACCGCTCAGAATATCTTTTGCTGAGCGAGCTGGAAAAATACAGCCCCTTAGCCATCAACGCGCTCGCCGATCAGCTGCTGCTGAATTTGTCCACGGCGAGCCGACAGGTGGCTGCGCTTGAAGGAAAGCGTTATATCCGGCGTTATCCGGATACGAACAACGGCAGGATCAGTTTGGTGGAAATAACGCCTGAAGGACGGGACATTCTGCGCAAGGTGCAACAAGCGCGTTACGATGCCTATGCGGATATGCTTTCCGATTGGTCTCCCGCGGAACTGGAGCAGCTGCGGGACAATTTGACCCGGCTGAACCGGGATTTCAAAGCGTGGAATAAATGACGCTTATCAACGAACCGCCCGGAAACGTTCGCAGCCGGTGCGGTTTTTGGCACGGGAGGATGGAAGAGATGTTGGAAATCTTGAAATATCCGATTATACAAGCGCCCATGGCAGGCGGAGTATCGACCCCAACCTTGGCGGCGGCTGTGTCGAACGCCGGGGGATTGGGTTTTCTGGCCGGAGGCTACAAAACGGTCGAAGGGCTGGAAAAAGACATCAAGGAGCTCCGCGGACAAACCGCGGCGGCTTTCGGCGTCAACCTGTTTGTGCCCGGCCCGGATACCGCGGATCAACAGGCTGTGGAAGCGTATCGCGCAGAGCTTCTGAAAGAAGCGGAAAAGCTGAACGTTTCCTTGGGCGCGCCGGTCTACGACGACGATGCCTATGCGGGCAAAATCGAATTGGTTCGGTCGGAGCGGGTTCCCGTCGTCAGCTTTACGTTCGGGTGCCCTTCCAGGGAAGTCGTGCAAACGCTTCAGGAAGGCGGAAGCAAAGTGGTCGTGACGGTTACGAGCGCGGAGGAAGCGGCAGCGGCACTGGATGCGGGCGCCGACGCGTTATGCGTGCAAGGGGCCGAAGCCGGCGGCCATCGGGGAACTTTTTCGAACGCGCCGGAGCCGCAGGAAGATTACGGCCTGCTGGTGCTGCTCCGGCTCGTCCGAAAGATGACGGATGTTCCGCTGATTGCGGCCGGAGGCATCATGGACGGAGCGGCGATTCGGGCGGCCCTTGCCGCCGGCGCAAACGCGGCGCAGCTGGGGACGGCGTTTCTTTTATGCCCGGAAAGCGGAACGAACCCCGCATACCGGCAGGCATTAACGGATCCGGGATTTACGTCGACCCGCATTACGCGCGCGTTTACGGGCAGAAGGGCGAGAGGGCTTGTGAACCGGTTCATGGAAACCTATGACGCGTTGGCCCCGGCCGCGTACCCTCACGTGCATCACCTGACGCAGCAGCTCCGAAAGGAAGCCGCGGCGCGCGGAAGTGCAGAATGCATGTCGCTTTGGGCCGGCCAAGGCTACCGGATGGCGCGGGCCGTACCCGCAGATCAGCTTATCCGGGAACTGATGTCAGAATTTCAAGGAAGTTGAAGCTGATCAAGGATGCCGCCTGCGGGCGGTTTTTTTTATTCTAAAGCACTTTTTCTTTCCGACACTCCCCTCAAAGCACCTTGACTTGGTATCGAATCCCTGGGGCCCCGTTTTGCGGTGGGATTTTCGCCTTCCCATGAAAAAAATGACTATTGCATGTTCAAAAAAATATATTGTATAATACAACTTGCTGTTTGCAATATATAATCTTTTCAGGAAGAAATCGCGCAGCCATGGGATCATTACACGAAAGGAGGAGTCTGATGAAATTATCGTCAGGCCGTCTAGCTGCCGTCTCCGACTCGGTCAAAATGCCGCTGCCGTCGTACCTGATCATTTCGATTTTGACGATCTTTGCGATCGGCCCGCAGTATTTTATCAATCTGTCTTACATTATGAATCAGGTCATTATCCAGAACGGCCTCGATCTCAGTTCAAACGATCTCCTGCTCCCCTCCACCTTGTCCAACATCGCCTTTGCTCTTGGCGTGCCTTTGGGCCCTGTATTTACTCGGAAATGGGGGCTGCGGAGCAACTATCTCCTGTTTGTCGCGATATTTTTCGCCGGCTCCGTGGTCAACGTGTTTGCAGGGGATTCGGTTTCCTTGACGATCGGGAGAACCATACAGGGGTTAAGCGCGGGTTGTTTGTTCTTGACCATTTTGCCCGTCAGCTTAAAATCGTTCCCCAATAAAATCCGCAACTTCTTTCTGCTCATGGTTATTATCGGGTTGTTCGGGGCAAGCGCGGTCGGCGCCATCTTCGGCTCCGTATCGCTCACCGTCGGCGCGTGGCGTTGGCTGTTTATTTTGAATATCGTCTCGGCCGCGCTGTGCCTGATGGTCGGCTTTATCGGTTTGCCGCACGGGAAGGAAGAACATGAGACGCAGCCTGTCGGCAAGTTCAACTTGTTCCTGCTTGCCGCGCTGATGCTTTCGCTGACGGTGCCGCTGTGCAATTTGGTGGAGAAAGGCTTTGCCTCGCTGTACGTTTGGCCGTTTTTGGCCGTCGCAGGCATGCTTCTGGTTCTGTTTATCATCATGGATCTCAAATCCCCGGCGCCGCTTGTTCCGTTCCGAACGCTGAAGGCGCCAAAACCCGTGTCCGGCACCGTGATGGCGATCGCCTCGCATGTCTGCCTCATTTTGGCGATTGCGGGGATCAACGGCTTTTTGCGGAATAACCTGAACCTGCCGTACCGGTATCTCGTTCATTTTTACATCTGGTTTTTTGTCGGGATCGTGGTGACGGCCGTTTTGAAAACTTTGCTGTTTGACCGTCTGGGCGCCGGGATTCTCGGCTTGGCCGGTTCGCTGGCCGTCATTTACGTCAGCCTGCAGTGGCGCGGGATGGGGCCTGAAATTTCCTTGAACGCGTTGTATTTCCAAATTGCGCTGCTCGGGGCCGGCGTCAGCATGGTGCTTGTCGGCGGAGCGCTGGGGACGGCGCTAGCGGGCGATATCCACCAAGCTTCGATGAGATCGGTCACGCTGCATTCGATCCGCAATTTCGCCGGGGCGGTCGTGACGCCGCTGCTGGGGTGGTATTTAACGCGGCAAAACGCCGTCAACTATGAAGAAATTCGCAGCCGTCTCGGTTTGTTTGGCGGCGAGGCCAAATCGGAAATCGCAGGAATGACCCGCGGCCTCATCAATGAAGGGCTTCCGGCGGCCCAAGCCCAAAGCATGGCCTCCTATGAACTGATCGTTCATACGAAAAGGGCGGCGATTTTGGGCGCGTATCACCATCTGTTTACGATCATGGCCTGCGTGGGCGTGATCATGCTGCTGGCCTCGGTAGGGAAAATCGTCACCGGCAAAGGCAGATCGCTTGTGCAAAAAGAAAAGCGGCTGATGATGCCGAAGCCGGAACCAACCGATCTCGCGCCAAGCGCCATACATTTTACGAAATAAGGAGAAACGATCGATATGATTAGCCGTACCCGATTAATCATCGCCAATGTTGTGGGCGTGCTCGTCATCTGCTTTTTTATAGCGGCAGGCGCCTACTTTTATTACGAAAAAACCAACTACATCAAAACGGAGGACGCCGTTGTGGCTGCAGACATGATGCCCGTCGTTGCTCCCGCCCAAGGCGTGCTGACCAGCTGGAACCTTCAGGAGGGAACCGACGTCAGCGACAAAAACATCGTCGGCGGCGTGTCCGACGGCACGAAGGTCGTCCCGATCAGCTCCCGGATGAAGGGCAAAATCATTAAAAACGACGCGCGTGCGGGCGTGCCGGTGCAGGCCGGCCAGGTGCTGGCGCAGGAAGCGGACATGGATCATTTGTACGTCATCGCCAACATCAAAGAAACCCAGCTGAAGGACGTTCGCATCGGCCAAAGCGTGGACGTTACGGTCGACGGGGACCCGGACGCCACCTTCGAAGGCGAGGTCAAATCGATCGGATATGCGACCAATTCCGTATTTTCCGTCCTTCCGCAGCAAAGTTCGACAGGCAGCTACACGAAAGTGACGCAAAAGATTCCCGTCAAAATCACGATCAACCAGGCGTCGTCCAAGGTGCTGCCCGGCATGAACGCCGAAGTGAAAATCTCGCTGTAACGATTCAAGAACCTTGCGTTTCCATAGGGAAATGCAGGGCTCTTTTTGCTTCAATCTCCGACATACCAGTGGAAATCACCGAAAGAATCGGGGTATGATAGGAGGAAAGCGATAGAGAGGATTTTGCAGAAATCCCGAAGCAAGTCAGAATTTAACGGAAAATAAGGGGTTTGCGATGAAAAACGTGCTCGTAACGGGATACCGCGCGCATGAGCTGAACATTTTCGGGCAAAAGCACCCGGGAATCGCGTACATTCAAAAAGCCGTCACCGCCAAGCTTGTTCAGCTGGCCGAGGAAGGGCTGGAATGGGTGATTTCGCCCGGTCAATACGGGGTCGATTTATGGGCCTGCGAGGCGGCGATTGCCTTGAAGCGGCAGTACCCCGACCTGAGAGTTGCCATCATCACGGCTTTTGAGCATCCCGAAGAGAACTGGAAGGAAGACAAAAAAGAGTACTACAACCGGATTTTGCAGGGAATCGATTATTATGGGGCGGTCAGCCGCCAGCCTTACAGCGGGCCGTGGCAGTTTAGGGCCAGGGACGATCTGCTGTTCCGCAAAACCGACGGCATCCTTCTCGTATACGACGAGGAAACGGGTGAAGGCAGCAGCGCCAGGTTCTACAAGGAACGCGCATTGAAGCTGCAGCAGGAAGAAGGTTACGGCTACCTTAGCATTGGCACCGAAGATATTCAAAGCCTGGCGGATGAGGAAGCATCCGGCTGGGACGATGCGGCAGGACCGGAGATGGGTGAAGGTTGAAGGCTGAAGGCTGCAAACGGTATTTCATTTCATGCAATATCCTGATATATGGGGAAAGGAATGATTGGATTGATCCGATTCGGAACGATTGGCACCAACTGGATTACGGAACGTTTTCTGCATGCGGCACTTGAGAATGACGATTTCGAGCTGAAAGCGGTGTATTCCCGCACGGAGGAAAAGGGGCGCGAATTCGCGGCCCAGTTCGGCGAACCCAAGGTGTATACCGATTTGAACGAGATGGCTTCAAGCGATGAGATCGACGCGGTGTACATCGCCAGCCCGAATTCGCTTCATGCGGAGCAGGCGATTTTGTTCATGAACCACCACAAACATGTGCTGTGCGAAAAACCGCTCGCCTCGAACAGCGGCGAGGTGCGGAAAATGATCGCGGCGGCCGAGGCCAACGGCGTGGTGCTGATGGAAGCGATGAAATCCACGCTGATGCCGAACTTCAGAATCATGAAAGAAAATCTGTATAAAATCGGCCAGGTGCGCCGTTATTTTGCCGGCTACTGCCAATACTCCTCGCGTTACGACGCGTTTAAGCAGGGCACGGTGCTGAATGCGTTCAATCCGGAATTTTCGAACGGGGCGCTGATGGATTTGGGCATTTACTGCATTTATCCGCTCGTGTCCCTGTTCGGCAAGCCGGATTCGGTCAAGGCGTTCGGCATCATGCTCTCTTCCGGCGTGGACGGGGAAGGCAGCGTCATTATGCGCTATCCGGAAATGGACGCGGTCGTCATGTATTCGAAAATATCCGACTCTTTCCTGCCCGCCGAAATTCAAGGGGAAAACGGGACGATGGTCATCGACCGGATCAACCAGCCGTACGACGTGAAAATTCAGTACCGGGACGGCAGCGTGGAAGAATTGACCCAGCAGCAAATCCATGAATCGATGTATTACGAGCTGGAGGAATTTATCCGCATGATTCGCCGCGGCAAGCGCTGCAGCAAAATCAATTCCCACGAAACGTCGCTTGCGGTCGCCGAGGTGATGGAGGAAGCGCGTAAACAGATTGGACTGAAATACGCGGCGGACCCATGGTGATGTTCGATCCGACGATTTTCGAGAATCTTAAGGTGGCCCTTGAAAACCAATTGTACGATCTCGATAATATCGACGGCCTGATCCGGATCATCGGCCGCGACGACCGGCTTGAAATGTCCGTCATGTCCCGGGAGTTTGCCATCCGGTTCGAATTGGCGGGAAGACCGGAGGTTATTGCGGAGATCGGGTTGAAGGCGTCCTTGGCCGATTTGTCCGCCGAGATTTTGGAGATTGAAGACGTGAGGCCGGGATGCAGGCTGAGGATCGGGTTCGGGATGAACGTGACGGAAGCCGAGACGGAATGCGCCGAAATCGAACGGATCTTAAAAACGATCTGGCCGGATATTCCGCTTGTTCAAACCTTAACCCGAGTATACGGGGATGAACGGAACGGCTGCCGGAACAAAGCCGAGCTGAGATTCGGGCGGAAAATCGACGAGGAGCAGATGGGAGATTTGCCCGAGCTCATCGATTACGTGCTGAGGTCATTGAAGGAGCTTGGCGAACGCTTTTAACGGAAATAGAGCAGCATGTAAAGACGCACACACGGGAACGTTTTACGCTGAAGGTTCATATGTCATGGGAATCTATTAAAAAGGGTGGTTCCGTTATGCGATTCAAACCTTTGAAGCTTTTGGCCGGCGCGGCGGTCCTTGCGGCATCTTCCGCGATGCTGCTCAGCGTGCCCGGCACTGCGGGGATGGCGGCATCCTCCGCAGCGTCCGCGTCAAAGCAGGTTCAGCCTGCAAGCAAGCTTGTGTTTCGTTATAAAACGCCCTATTTTGCCGATCAGCTCACGAGCGCTTCCAGGTGGGAGGATCTGAAAGCTGCGGGATACGGGTTAACAGGGGAATCGGCAAATGTAAAACCGTCCGGAGCCGCAGGAAATTCGCCGGGCTCCGCTTCCGGGGATCTTGTTTTAACGGTTTCGAATGAGGAAGGCAGCCGCTGGATTCCCCGCTGGTATACGTCGGATGCGGCCGAGTCGATCGTCGATGTTTCGCCGTCATATGTCGCCGTCAAGCCCGATACCAAGCTTTCGCTCGCGCCGGGGAGCGGCTTGAAATGGGCCCCGCCCGAGCAGGGCATGAAGTTCGTTGCGCTGGCGGAGTGGAAGGATTGGACGGCCGTGATGGTCAGCCCCCAAGGATGGCATGGGGATGACCGGGTGTACAGACCCGTGCTGCTTTGGATGAATACGCAGGCGATCGCTTCGAAAAGGGCAATCCCGACCGGGGTTTTAAGCGGAGATTCCGCCGTGCCGGATGAGCTTGCAAGGAACTTGACCGAATTTTTGCTCGAAAAGGGCGATAGCGCGGCTAATGTGCAGAAGCTGCTGGGCGCCCCTGACGTGAAGGAGCGGTCGGCCAATCTGGCGGAGCCGGGCGAACCGATGCGGCTGGGCATCACTTGGCGTTATGAACGTCCGCAGGCTCAGTTGGCGGTCGCCTTTTCCCCGGAAGGCAGGCTTGCCGCCTGGAAATGGATCCTTCCCGCCGACGGAAAGCTGGAAATCAACAGAACGGCGGGCAGCGATTACCGGTTTACATATGATTTTCGGACGATGCCCATTCCAGCGACGATTCATGCCAAGCCGGCATGGAGAAACCAAGGGACCTTGAATTACGCCTACCTGATTGGCGCCACCGATCGGGTGCTGCTCGTCAACGGGGATGACGGCGGATTCAGCGGAATGCATTACGCGTCTTCCGTTTATGCCGTCGACCGGGGCACCGGGCAAAAGCTGTGGCAGGCGGACGCCGGATTCGGGATGTTCGGCGTTTCGCTGGACGCCTCCCGCAATACGGCGGCGGTATTTACGGATTATGATCCCGCGAAGAAAAAGTACGAAGCCCGCATTCGCGAGTTCCGGCTGCAGGATGGGCGTATTTTATGGGAAAAGCAGCTGCCGAAGGAACGCCAGATTCGGATGTTTGCAGCCCAAGGCGTCATCCTTTTACAGCAAACGCTTGCTTCGAAACCGGCTTCCGAGGTGTTGAGCGTGCTCGACCGAACAACGGGCAAACAGCGCTGGAACAGGACGCTGAAAAGCAATCAGCAAATCCTCGAAACCGACGCGGAAGATCCGTATATCTTGCTGCAGGATGGCGCGAAGCTGACGGCGCTGGATCCGCTGGACGGGAAAGAGCGGTGGAGCGTGGCCGGCGCCGGTCCGGCCAAGGAAGATCCTCAGTGGAATCCTTATGCCGCCTACGGCAATATCCGCCAGCCGCTGCAGCACGACAGCAGCCGATGGCTCCTGGTGGGCAGCGAATGGATGCTGCTGAACGGGGATGACGGGCAGGTCCTTGCCCGATTCCCGTGGCATCCGCAGGAGCGTTTCGAAACGACCAACGATTCCAGATATATTTTGGTGCAGCGCTCCGAAAAGGCGGACGACTTCGATCCTTCCAGGATCGAGGAAACGGTGCTGTATGACGTTGTCCAGAAGCGCAGCCTGTGGACGCTGCCGGGCAAGGCGGTAAACGGTACGGTCGACGGAAACCGGTTGTACGCGGTGCTGAACGGGCGGCCG
Organism: Paenibacillus sp. USDA918EY; assembly: GCF_009870825.1. Taxonomy (GTDB): domain Bacteria; phylum Bacillota; class Bacilli; order Paenibacillales; family Paenibacillaceae; genus Paenibacillus_AQ; species Paenibacillus_AQ albilobatus. Next base: position 30,330 of record NZ_WTWY01000028.1, read on the forward strand.
GCAGCCGTCGATCTCGAAAAGGGGACGCTACTTTGGCAGATGCCCGTCACCTCCCTTGAATCTGCAAGCCCGTATACGATGGACGAAATGGCAAAGACCCGTTTTGCCGTTTTATCGCGTTACCTTCTGATCGGGTATGGTTCCGATCTGCTTGTGCTGCGGAAGGAGGACGGCGGCGTGGCGGGCCGGCTGCATGACCTGCAGTTCGATTTCGCCGAAGCCCATTACCGGAGAGGCATCGAAGGACTGCTGAATATGAGCCCCGGCGGCGACATCTATATCGGTTCCTCCAACGGCGGATTGGCGCGGTATCATAAGGCGGATCTTGAACGATTGCTGGATGGGACGGACCGGGCGCCGGAACGCCGGTAAAATGAAAGGCCCTGCGCTTTTGCAGGGTTTTTCTTTTTTAGAACGGAAAGCTGAGCTGCTCCACCTCGGGGGAGGGAAGCGGCATTTCGGGTTGGAAAGGCGCGGCGCTGCCTGCTATTCTCTCCGGCTTGCAGCCGCCGCTTCGCTTCTCGGGCGCGTCGTCGAACAGACGGAGTTTTTGCTTCAGCCCGCCGGCGAGCGTCTTGATCTTTTCCGCGTAACGCGGATCGGGATAGGCGCCTTGGAACAAGCTTTTGTACCGTGGAACAAGCTCCGGATAATGCTGCCCGAGCGCATGCATAAACCAGTTTTTCACGTCCGGCGACAAACGGAGCAGCGAAGTCATCGCAAACGAGGCCTGATGATCTTTGGCTGCGGTCATCAATTCCTCGAGGTTTTCCTTCGAATCCGTCAGGAAGGGCAGGATGGGCGCAATAAACAGGCCGGTATGCACGCCGTTTGCCGACAGCTGTTTCACGGTTTCAAGCCTTTTGTAGGGGGGAGGGGCTCCCGGTTCCATCATCCGGATGACGGAAGGGTCAAGCGAATTCAAGCTGATGTTGACCGAATCGACGTTCATACGGCTGAGCAGATCGAGGTCGCGTAAAATGAGCGGCGAACGCGTGGTGATGCTGGTGCGGATCCGGTATTTGGCGAGCACCTCAAGGCAGGCGCGGGTGATCCGCGCCTTGATTTCCACCGGCTGATAAGGATCGGTCGCCGTCCCCAGGACAACCAAGCCGACATGCCGCCGAAGCTCGCCGATATCGTAACGGAAACGCCGGGCCATCCGCGACAGCTGCTCTTCCAGCGCCTCGGCCGCGTTCGTTTTCAGCATGATCCGGTTTTGGAATTCATCGTCGGCTTCCCGTCCGATAAAAGACTGAAAACCTCGGGCATAACAAAAGCTGCAGCCGTGGGCACACCCGCGATAGGGATTGATGGACCAATCGAAGGGCATGCTTTTTGCCTGCACCTTGTTCAGCGTTTGCTTGACGGTTTGGGTTTCGTACATTTTTTTGGACAAGGATCCTCACCTCCATATCGCGAACATTTGTTCTGTTTATATGTAGTATACTATACCTCAGTTCGTTTTGAAAATACGATGGAAAATGAAGGCAGCCGCAAAGAAAATCAGGATTTTGCAAAATCCGATTCAAAATAAAAGAAGGCAGGGATCAAAAATGCAACCGCAAATGATCGATATCGGAGTAAATTTGACGAACCGCTCGTTTCACAAGGACCGCGAGGAGGTGATCGCACGGGCGGAGGCCGCTGGAGTTACGCCGCTCATCGTAACCGGCACCAGTGTAAGGAGCAGCGAGGAAGCCGCGCGTTATGCCGAAACGCACCCCGGAAAGCTGTATGCCACGGCAGGCGTTCATCCCCATGACGTGAAGGAATGCGGCAGCGGTACGCTCGAGCGGCTGCGCTGGCTTGCCGCGCTTCCGCAGGTGGTGGCCATCGGCGAATGCGGACTGGATTACAACCGCGATTTTTCGCCGCGCGATATGCAGCGCGAATGGTTTCAGAAGCAGGTTCAGCTTGCAGGGGAGCTGGGAATGCCGCTGTTCTTGCATGAACGGGACGCGCATGCCGATTTTGCCGCCATCATGAGGGATTATCCGGACATGATCGCGAAATCGGTGGTGCACTGCTTTACGGGTACCCGGGAAGAGCTCGAAACCTACCTCGAGATGGGCTTTCATATCGGCATTACCGGCTGGATTTGCGACGAGCGGCGCGGACAGCATCTGCGTGAGCTGGTGAAAGACATTCCGCTCGATCAGCTCATGATCGAAACGGATGCGCCGTATCTGACGCCGCGGGACCTCAGACCGAAGCCGAAGGACGGGCGGAACGAGCCTGCATTTTTGGCGCATATCGCGAAGGTGGTCGCTTCCTGCATGGGCATAGACGTGGAGGAAGTCGCAAACGGCACGGCCAAAACGACCAAAGCGTTTTTTCAAATCCCGTGAGGGGATATCCACGGTCCGTCTTCTGTGAAAGTACGTCGATTGCCGTTTTTCTTAATTCTTGTATATTGTGACATCCGCTCTGTTGTATAATGTCATCATGGCACGGAAGAAGTCAGATCTTCCACAATTATGGAGCAGGCGGGATGAGATTTTGAGGCATGTTATGAAAAAAGGAATTACGCTCCGGTTTACCATTTCGCTGTTGGTGATCACGGCGATTTTGCTTACGATGTTGACGAGCATTACCTCTGCCGTACAGGTTAACCGAACTTCCTTGATCGACAATTATTTGAACAAAAACGAATCGTATTCGAAAAAGATGGCGGCCAACGCGAACGAATTGCTGAAAACGATGCAGGATAACCTCCGCGCAATCGCCGTCATTTCCGGGCGGGAAAGCACGATGGATCGGCAGTTGTTCGATGATCTGTTTCAGGAGAACACCCAATATTTCAATTCGATTGTCGTTGCAGACCACGAGCGGGTCGTTCAGGCGATCAGCCCGCATACGACCGGAATATCCGTGGGGGACAAGCTGACCTCCGAGCAAAGCAAAAAAGCCGTTGACATAAAAAAACCTTTTATTTCCGAGCCTTACCGTGCGACGACGGGGCGGCTCATCATTCTAATTTCAGCTCCCATCGAGGACAAAAACGGGGCCTATAAAGGATTTGTGGGCGGCACGATTTACCTGGAGGAAAAAAACGTGCTCAGCACGATGCTGAAGGAGCATTTTTTCGGGGACGGTTCTTACGTATACGTCGTGGAAAAAAACGGAGATTTGATCTTCCATCCGGACCGGCAACGGGTCGGGCAGAACGTCGTTCAAAACGAAGTCGTCCGGAAGGTAATATCGGGCCAAACCGGCTCCCAGAAGGTAACCAATTCTTTGGGAGAAATTTTTCTGGCGGGTTATGCGTACGAATCAAGCAGCTCGTGGGGCATCGTTTCCCAGACTCCATACGAAGTGATCGACAAGCCGTTAAATCTGTTGGTCAATCGGATGCTGCTGTTTTCGCTGCCGTTCCTGCTGCTGATTTTGATTCTGGCCTGGTGGGTCGCTAGCCGGATCGCGAAGCCGCTGCATACGCTGGCCCGGTTTTCGGACGAGGCCACCTTGAAACCCGTGCCTGCCGAGAACATTCCGGACATCCACTCTTATTATTACGAGGTCAGGCTGTTATCGCAAAGCGTGAAAATTGCGCTGCAAAGCATGAACCGCGATTTGACGCATCTCAGGCATGAAGTCAACGTCGACGAGCTGACCGGCCTTGTCAACCGCAGAGGTTTTGACGGCGTGATGGCGGGCTGGCTGGAAAGCAACATGCCGTTTGCGCTCATTTTGATCGACATTGACCATTTCAAGCTGGTGAACGATACGTACGGGCATGTGGTCGGCGATGAGGTGCTTCGTTATTTGTCGCGGCTGATGAAGCTGGTCGCTTCCGAAGAAGACGTATGCTTCCGTTATGGCGGCGAGGAGTTCGGTATATTGATCAACCGCTCCGGACTGGCCAGGGCAAAAGATATGGCGGATCGGCTGCGCGATCAGCTTGCCATCACCAAAAGCCCGACCGGCCAACCGATCACGATTTCCGCGGGTATTTCGGCATTTCCGGCGCACGGCCATTCGGCCGAGGAGCTCGTGATGCGGGCGGACGAGGCCTTGTACCAATCCAAGGAAAACGGCCGAAACCGGACGACGGTGAGCAAGGCGGCTCAGTAAAAGGGCTTCCCTCACCCGCCTCAAAACTTTGGAATTGTGAAAACGGCATTCATGTGTTAAGATGGTAACAATTACAATGATCGGAGGGTTCGCGAAGTTATGATTAATATTAAATTCCGTTTCTTCTCTTTGTGCCGCTAATTGAATAGTGCTCAAAGGCTCTGCCCCGTGCAGGGCGAACGGGATTGGTATGCATATCTTCGGATGAACCCAATATATTCATACGCGTGCCGTCTAAGTCTTTTCAGGCTTCAGGCGCGCAAGGGTTACGGCGGGAGAGGCTTCTACAGCCCCTCCTTTGCTGTTTTTCGGGTACGCTTGACGGCTGCAAAGGCGGCCGTTTTCCTGACCTAACGGATGGATGCGAATCTAAAAGCCTCTTTGGCTTTTTATTTGGCATGCGGCCGGCGTCTCAGGCATCCGTGACTCTCGTTCGTTCCTGGAACCACAGGCAGCAGCCTGCGGTTTTTTCGTTTGTTTCGGGGATTTTCCAAAATTTCGAGGCAAATAATAATCACTTGGAGGGATTTCATATATGAAACAACCTGAACTGTTAGAAACGATCGATCAACGCGCCGTTCTTGTCGGCGTCAATTTGAACAACCAACGCGATTTCGACTATTCGATGGAAGAGCTCGGCAACCTCGCGGAAGCCTGCGGCGTAGAGGTGGTCGGCCAGCTGACGCAAAACATGGAGCGGGTCAACAAGTCCCACTACATCGGCACGGGCAAGGTAGAAGAGCTCTCGGGTTTGTATAGAGGGCTGGAAGCCAACCTGATTATTTTCAACGATGAGCTGTCCCCTTCCCAACTGCGCAATCTGGAAGCCGACCTGGAATGCAAGGTCATCGACCGGACGATTCTTATTTTGGACATTTTCGAAAAACGGGCCAAGACGCGCGAAGCCCAGCTTCAGGTCGAAGTGGCCCAGCTGCAGTACATGCTGCCGCGGCTGGTCGGGCTGCGCGAATCCCTGGGGCGGCAAAGCGGCGGCGTCGGCCTGAAAAACAGGGGGGCCGGGGAAACAAAGCTGGAGCTGGACCGCCGCCGGATCGAGGAAAAAATAACGGCGCTGAACAAAGAGCTGGAGTCGCTGGTGTTCCAGCGCCAGACGCAGCGCAAAAAACGCAAGAAAAACGAGCTGCCGGTCGTGTCCCTTGTCGGGTACACCAACGCGGGCAAATCGACGATCATGAACGCCATGATCGAAAGATTCGGGGCGGCGGGAAACGCCGAAGAAAAAAGCGTGCTCGAAAAGGATATGCTGTTCGCCACGCTGGAAACGTCCGTGCGGAACATTCAGCTTGAAGACAATAAAAGCTTTCTGCTCACCGACACCGTCGGTTTTGTCAGCAAGCTGCCGCATCATCTGGTCAAAGCCTTCCGTTCGACGCTCGAGGAGGTGGCCGAAGCGGATTTGCTGATCCATGTCGTGGATTATGCCAACGAAAAATACGAGCAGCTGATCGAAATCACGGAAAACACGCTGAAGGATATCGGGGTCACGGATATTCCCACGGTTTTCGCGTACAACAAATGCGATTTGGCAGGCCGCGACATTCCGGAAGTACAGGAAAACGCCATTTATATGGCGGCCAAACCGCGGATCGGCGTCGACGAGCTGGTTGATCTCATCAAAAGCTATGTGTTCAAAGACTACGTCCGCTGCGAAATGCTCATTCCTTACGACCAGGGCCAAGTGGTGTCTTACTTAAACGAGCATGCGGACATTCAAGCGACCGAATATGAAAATGAGGGAACCCGATTGACGCTGGAATGCAGACAGATGGATTACGAGCGATTCCACGAATACGTGATCGGCTGAAAAAATGAAGGCCCGGTTCGAGCATGACTCGAACCGGGCCTTTTTCGCATAGAACGTTTATTTGCCGATCGTGAATTTTCTAATATTCTCTTCCAAGTCACGGGACAGGCCTTTAAGCTGGCTCAGATAGCCGGAAACATCCTCGATCGTGGCGAGCTGCTCTTCGGCCGCGGCGGATACGTCCTGGGTAATGGCCGCATTCTCTTCCGTAATGGCCGAAATGTTCGTAAAAACGTCCGTCAGTTCGTGGCGTTTTTCCACCATGACGTGGATATGCCCGTCCACTTCCGCCGTTTTGTCCATCTGGCTGTTGGCCGAAACCAAGATTTCGTGAAAGATCGATTCCGTTTCCCTCACGGCCTGCTCTTGGTCGGCAAACAGCGTGCGCGAGGTGCCGATGGCTTCCACCGCATCCGAGATCTGACCGTTTACGCTCGAAATGATATGGCTTATGTTATTGACGGATGCGGCCGACTGCTCCGCAAGCTTGCGGATTTC
>NZ_WTWY01000069.1 GCF_009870825.1 Paenibacillus sp. USDA918EY
AGACAGGAAAAGAAGTTCCGTTCGCGCAGTTTCTCGAGGAACAAGCCGGCACAGGCGAGCTGTTCAACTCTGATATCGGGATGATGCTCACATCAGCGCTCAGTCCTCGGACCGATTGGGAAGAAGTTAATGATTATCTCGCCCCGATCGTCAAAGGTATACTTTCCGAGGCCGTGCAGATGGAGGACAAGCGGATATACATCGTCCTGGTCCTGGCGATCAAAGAGGCGTGGCTGGAATTATGTGAGCATAACGAAGTCGAAAAGGCGGCTGACCGTGAATTTCAGATGGATCTCGATGATCCTGGGTTCACCAGCAAGTTCGAGCAGCTGCTGAAAGACCTGTCTTACGGCCGGCAAGT
>NZ_WTWY01000070.1 GCF_009870825.1 Paenibacillus sp. USDA918EY
AGGTAATCACCTCAGAATTGGCTGCGATCGTGGGGAAAACTCCCCAATGGATACGCCAATTGACCCGGGACGGCGTCTTGAAACAGGTGGATAGAGGGAAATACCTGCTGGCCGAGGCCGTCCAAGCCTATTGCGAACACGTTTCGGGCGGCAGGGAGGACGATAAAAAGCCTCGATTTATCGACGAGAAGACCGAACATGAGCGCATTAAGAAGGAAAAGGCTGCAATTGAACTCGAGCAATTGAAAGGGAACCTGCATGCTGCTGCGGACGTGGAGATGCTGTTGTCGGACTTGATTCTAACAACAAAATCCCGTCTACTGGCCGTCCCAAACCGGATCGCTACGGAATGTGAAAACG
>NZ_WTWY01000029.1 GCF_009870825.1 Paenibacillus sp. USDA918EY
GATCCGGACGTACTACCGGCGGCACTGGATTGGCTGAATGGGGAAATCGAGAGGATCGAAAACGAAAAACAGCTTCTCGCGGGGTAGGAGCCCGGGAAGCTGCAAACTTAAAACAAATATGTTCAAGGCCAGTGTAACATTGGCCGGAAGGGGAAAGCAATGAAAATCTGTTATAGGGAGATCAATTTTCGGCCCGAAAGCCTACGACTGATTGAAAAAGTCAACGGCATTATCGATGAATATCAGCAAATGGGTTATTCGTTAACGCTTCGCCAGGTCTACTATCAGCTTGTCGCCCGAGATGTGATTCCGAACAGCGAAAGAAGTTACAAGAATCTCGGCAACCTGATATCCGATGGCCGCATGGCCGGCATGATCGATTGGTCCGCAATTGAGGATCGGACCCGAAACCTTAAGAAAAATAGCCACTGGTCTTCCCCTGGCTCCATCATCTATTCTGCCGCCAGATCATTTGCTTATGATAAATGGGAGGATCAGGACAATTACGTCGAGGTATGGGTAGAGAAGGACGCTTTGGTCGGTATTGTCGGGCAAGTTTGTGCAGAGCTGGACATCCCATATTTCTCTTGCCGTGGTTACGTGAGCCAGTCCGAAATGTGGTCAGCAGCTCAGAGGTTAGAAGATATGGCCGGGAATAAGGAGATCCACATACTGCATTTAGGCGACCATGACCCGAGCGGTAAAGACATGAGCCGAGATATCTGTGATCGGCTAGAACTGTTTGGCGTAATGGTGGAATTTGAACGGATAGCCCTTAACTATGACCAGATTGAAGAATACGCACCGCCGCCAAACCCTACAAAGTTATCCGACAGCCGAGCTTCGGGCTACATTTCCGAATTTGGTTATGAGTGTTGGGAGCTTGATGCACTCCGTCCGGATGTCATTGACGCACTTATTCGAGATAAAGTGACGGATCTTTGTGATCTGGAACTACTGCAAGCAGCAAGGGACCGGGAGGAACGTTCCCGCGAAACCCTGAACACCGTTGCACGAAACTGGTCAAAAATTGAATCAGAGTATGGGGGAGGCTTGATCTAATATGAAAGCTACCGGAATAGTTCGACGCATCGATGACCTTGGTCGTGTTGTAATACCGAAAGAACTTCGTAACACCTTGGGAATCAAGGAAGGGGATCCGCTTGAGTTCTTCATGGATGGCGATCGCGTCGTTCTTAAAAAGTACGAACCTGGTTGCTATCTATGCGGAAATGTCGAAAGCGAACTTCAGGTACTTTACGATCGCCCTATTTGCTTGAACTGTATTACAGTAATCGGCCAGCATGCGGACAAGATCAAAGAATCCCTGTCACCTGCTACCAAATAACCAATTTTTCCAATAGGAGGACTTATACATGCCAGTACAAATTACGATTAACGGCGAAAACGCCACTCAAGCAATTGAGGAATTTGCTACACTGTCCGCCGCGTTCTCCGGGCAAGTTGTGGCCACTCCGATGGTTGAGGAGCCCAAAACGCGTCAGCGGAAGTCATCCGCAACGAAGAAGGAGGACCCAGAAGTTAAGCAGCAGGACGAAGAAGAAGAGGGAAAGGATGCTGGAGGTTCCGATTTGACGGAAGATGGCGAAATCCCAAGTGTTGTCGACCTCCGGGCCAAGGCTCAAGAGGTCGGAAAGTCCCCGGAAGGGAAGAAGGCCGTCAAAGCCTTGCTTAACAAGTTCAACAGTCCTTCCATTTCCGACGTTCCTGAAGACACACGGGTCGCCTTTATGGCAGAACTGGAGAAATTGCTATGACGCAGCCGGCGCATGCTGAACGGGCCCATGCCCTTCTCGGTGCATCAAAGGCAAGTCAGTGGATTAACTGCCCGCCGAGCGCCCGGGCGCAGGAGAATATTCCGGATAAACGGAGTGAGTATGCCGATGAGGGGACGGGGGCGCATGAGCTGTCTGAGCTGATTCTTCGTCGGCGGCTGACGCCTTGTAATTCGGCAGAGCGTAAGAGGCTGGATAAAGCCATTTCTGACTTCAAGGCAGGTAACCAGTATTACGGGCCGGAGATGGAGGACGCTGTGGCTGCCTATGTAGAGGTGGTCGAGGAGCGTTTCATGGCTGCAAAGGCACGGTCCGCCGATGCCGTCATTCTTCTGGAAGAGCGGTTGGACTTTACGGAGTGGGTTCCGGACGGCTACGGTACCGGCGACGTCGTGCTGATCTCGGACGGAGTGCTTGAGATTATCGATCTCAAGTACGGTAAGGGCGTCCCGGTAAGCGCGATCGGAAACCCGCAGCTCCGTCTGTACGGCCTTGGTGCCTGGTCAAATTGGAATTATCTTTACTCGATCAACGAAGTGATTATGACGATTGTGCAGCCTCGTCTCGACAGCGTCAGCACGGATACATTGCCACTGGGCGAGCTCATTGAGTGGGCCGAAACTGTCGTGAAGCCGGCGGCGGCCCTGGCGGATGCCGGGGAGGGCGAATTCAAAGCCGGGGACCATTGCCGCTGGTGCAAGGTGAAAGGAAGCTGCCGTGCACGGGCAGACGAAAACATGAAAGCGCTGGAGCATGAGTTCAGGGATCCGGCGCTTATGTCGCCCGAGGAGATCGGATCAATCCTTTTTGTCGCCGAGCAGCTGCAGACATGGGCGAAGGATGTTCAGGATTATGCCTTTGAGCAGGCGAAGACCGGTAACAAAATACCGCACTGGAAGTTAGTGGAGGGACGGAGCAACCGCAAGATTACCGATGAGAATGAAGCTGGTCGGCGTCTCGGTAGCGCCGGGGTTACGAAGTTTCTCCGGATGAGCCTTCTTCCACTCGGAGAGCTGGAGAAAATCGTCGGTAAGAAGGAACTGGCCACACTTCTGGAAGGCCTGATCGTGAAGCCCCCGGGCAAGCCGGTTTTGGTACCAGAAACAGATAAGCGGCCGGAGCTAAACAGCGTTGAGCAGGACTTTGCAAATGCAGAATTCGAGGTGTAGTCATGGGCGAAATCGCTGATTATCATGTGGACCGGATGACTTCCGGCGCATGGTCGGTAGGAAAAATTAATTCAAATAAAAGGAGAAATGAATACATGGCAATCGATAACCAAGCAACCAAAGTAATCACGGGAAAGGTACGTCTCTCTTACACACACGTTTTCGAACCGCAATCCATTGACGGCGGAGATGAAAAGTACAGCACGGCGATCTTGATTCCAAAATCAGATAAGGAGACGCTCCGTAAAATCAAAGCTGCCGTCGATGCCGCCAAGGAACTCGGCAAAAGCAAATGGGGCGGCAAGATCCCGGCGAACTGCAAGACTCCACTAAGGGACGGGGACGAGGAACGTCCAGACGATGAGGCATATGCCGGTCACTATTTCCTTAATGCAACGAGCAAGAACAAGCCGGGGATTGCGAAGCCGATCGGCAAAGACCCTTCTACCGGAAAAACGAAATTCCAAGAAATTACGGACACTACGGAAGTTTACTCCGGTTGCTACGCAAAGGTCAGCTTGAACTTTTATCCGTTCGATGCGAAGGGGAACCGTGGCGTTGCTGCGGGGCTGAATAACATCGTCAAGGTACAAGACGGTGACTTCCTGGGTGGCCGCAGCAGCCTGAACGATGATTTTGCTGAAGAAGATTTCGATACCGACGACTTTGAAGATGACGATGATTTCTTGAACTAATTTCCTTTACAGCTCAGAGGGGTTTCCGCATGGGGCCCCTTTTCTTTACCTCAAAACTTTGAGAATTGGAGGAAATGTAAATGAATCCATGGGAGAGTGTGGTTAAGGAACGTCAGCGTCAGGAGGAAAAATGGGGACAGCAGGATCACGAACCGATGACGTGGATGGGGATTCTTGGTGAGGAATTCGGTGAGCTTTGCCAGGCAGTAAACGAAACTCATTTTGATAACGGGCCTGAAGCACGGAAAAAGGGTGGCTATCAAAATATGCGAGAAGAGGCCGTGCAGGTAGCTGCGGTGGCAATTTCTTTCATTGAGGCCTTAGATCGGAGATATGGCGGGCGGAAAGAATGACGCTTCTCCAAATAGACCTTGAAACCTTTAGCAGTGTGGACATCAAGAAATCAGGCGTTTATCCATACGTCGAGGCGCCAGACTTCGAAATCCTTTTATTCGGTTTCGCATTTGATGAAGACCCGGTGACGGTTATCGACCTTATGGATTTTGAGGCAATCCCCAAAGACGTAATCAAAGCCTTGAAAATGGACGTTATCAAAACAGCTTTCAATGCTAATTTTGAACGAACGGCGCTGGCAAAGTATTTGCGCTGTCCAATGCCGCCTGAGCTATGGCGTTGTTCCAGCGTTCATGCCTTGACTATGGGCTTGCCCGGGGATCTCGACGGAGCGGCCAAGGTGCTCAAGGTAGAACAGCAGAAGGACAGTGCAGGTAAAGCTCTAATCAAATATTTCTCCGTTCCGTGTAAGCCAACAAAAGCAAACGGTGGCCGGACTCGGAATCTGCCATACCACGACCCGGAGAAATGGCAGCAATATAAAGAATACAACCGTCAGGACGTGGAGGCTGAACGGGCGGTTCGTAAGAAACTTGAGAAATACCAAATATCTGAATTTGAGCAGCAGCTGTGGACGCTGGATCAAAAGATCAACGATAACGGGATCCGGATCCTCCCTGAGCTGGCGGATCGGGCTATCGAATGCGACAACGCCTTTAAGGAACGGACCATCCAGGAGGCGAAGGAGCTCACCGGACTGGATAACCCGAATAGTCCGCCGCAGCTGAAAGCCTGGCTCGAAGAAGAGGAAGGCTTTCAGATCGATGGACTGACGAAAGATACGATTCCGGTCCTGATCGAGGAGGTCAAGAGCGATCGGGCACGGGAAGTGCTGAAGCTCCGGCAGCAGCTGGCGAAAACATCAGTCAAAAAGTACGAAGCCATGAAGCGTGCCCGTTGCCAGGACGACCGGGTCCGTGGCCTCCTGCAGTTCTACGGGGCGAACCGGACAGGGCGCTGGGCAGGACGCCTGGTGCAGGTGCAGAATCTGCCACAGAACAAACTGAATGATCTGGAGCTTGCGCGGGATCTGCTTTTGGCTGGAGATTACGAGTTTCTGGAAATGCTGTTCGGCCCGCCACCTTTCGTCTTATCTCAATTGATCCGGACGGCGTTCATCCCTTCCGAAGGATGCCGTTTCATCGTGGCCGATTTCTCCGCGATCGAGGCCCGGGTGATTGCCTGGCTTGCCGGAGAGAAGTGGCGCCTGAATGTATTCGCGACCCACGGCAAGATATACGAAGCCTCTGCGGCTCAAATGTTTCATCTTTCCTTGGATGAGATCACAAAGGAGCTGCGACAGAAAGGAAAAATCGCGGAATTGGCGCTAGGTTACGGTGGCAGCGTCGGAGCCCTGGAGGCGATGGGTGCCCTTAAAATGGGCCTGTCCGAAGAGGAGCTACCGTCACTTGTAAAGACTTGGCGAGCTGCAAACCCAAAGATTACACAGCTGTGGTGGGATGTAGACCGGGCGGCTATGACGGCCGTTAAAGAACGAAGACCTGTGAAGCTGCAGTATGGTTTGATTTTCACCTGTGAGGACGGCTATCTGTTCATTCGACTACCGTCCGGTCGCCGCCTATCTTACGTTAACCCACGGATCGTGGACGGGAAGTTTGATAAGCCGGCACTGGTGTATGACGGCGTGGACCAAACCAAGAAGACTTGGGGCAAGATTGACACTTACGGTCCAAAGCTAGTCGAGAACATCGTCCAGGCGATCAGCCGGGATTGTTTGGCGGTCAGCATGCTGCGCCTGGACGCTGCCGGATTTCAAACTAGAATGCACGTCCATGATGAGGTGATTGTTGATGAGCCCCAAGAACGTGACTCCATGGATGAGATTACCACGATCATGGGGCAACCGATCGATTGGGCGCCAGGGTTGCTGTTGCGGGCAGATGCCTATGAAACTGATTTTTACAAAAAAGACTAATGTCATTCATCATTCTCTGTACTCTAAATTATTATCATCTACAATTCCGTCAACGATGCGCTCAACCCTATCCTTACTAACAGCAATACCTTGTTTCGATAGATCTGTGTGGACAAAGTCAACCAAATCATTCAGAGCTATTGGGGGTAGGGGATTTTTCCCATGAGTTAACGCGTAACTGTCCATGAAAGATTTTAATGATTTAGTTACAAGCTTGTTCAAATTGTTTGAATTTGATTGATTATTAGCTGGTAACTTGAACTTGGAATTGAGTACCGTTTTAATCATGCTTATATCATTCTGTAAATCGTTTAAAGATTCAATTATTAATTGTTCAGAGGGGACAATAGTTTCGTTTATCTTGGCAACTTTAAAGGTGCCAAAGCTCTTGAGGAATGGGGAATGAGAAGGGTCATTCATTGATTCCTCATAAGTAGCTTTAACCTTTTCGGCAAGCTGTTCCTTAAAATCAACAATGTCTTTATATCTAAGATCTCTCGGATATTGGAGGTGTTCTATAACCCCGGTATCAAACGAATAGCCTGTCTGATCATCCTTAATAATTACTGTTGGTTTATCAAAAGCCAATCGCATGCCTAATTCAAACATAACGTTTGGGTTCTTACAACTGACATCACAAATTACAATGTCCGAGGCATAGAGGCCCTCTACTATGCGTTTGTGAATGAGTCCAGTACTATCCCCTTCGCTTACAATTTTCGAGCTGGTTTGATAATTCGGAATGCTGGCAAGTGATTCTGAGATGATTCTTTTTACATCAAGCCAATGCTCCGCTGAACATCCATCGATTGGCGCAATTGGCATGACAAGTCCAACGGTTAGTAACTTTTTTTCTTCTGTCATAATGACCTCCTAGTTTATAAGGACTAGGAATATTATACCATTACTAGGATATCTCAGAGCATCGATTTTACTAGAACATATTTTTGCAAGATTGAGGTGAAACCATGCAGGAACTGGACATTTCATTCGGCAAGCACCGGGCCGATACGAACTGGAAAACTGAATATTTGACCTGGGAAGAGTTCGTCGATCGGCTGCGGAAGGTCCGGCGTACAGCGGAGACCATGGCCCAATACGATGCCATGAACAATACCGCGCGCGGTAAGGTGAAAGACGGTCCGGCTTTTGTCGGCGGGCTTATCCGCACGGGGCGGCGGAAGAAGGAGAATGTCGACAGCCGGAGCCTGGTCACACTCGATATTGACCGCGGGGATGAGGAATTCTTATTCTCCGCCGAGCTGGTGCTGGGAGGGACGGCGTACGCCGTCTACTCCACGCACAGCCACCGGCCAAAGAAGCCGAAATACCGCCTGATTGTTCCGGCCGACCGGAATATGAGCCCCGACGAATACGCGGCCGTGAGCCGCAAGCTGGCCGAGCAGATCGGTATGCAGTATTTCGATAAAACGACGTTTGACGTCCATCGGTTAATGTATCTCCCAAGCTGCAGCAAGGACGCCGAGCCGGTACTGGAGGTTTATGACGGCGATCCGCTCAGCGTAGACCGGCTGCTTGAAGAATATGACGATTGGCGCGACGTGATGTCGTGGCCACGTCATCCAGAGGCAAAATCGCCGGCGCAGTTGGCCGCAAAGAGGGCACAGGATCCGCGGGAGAAATTCGGCACAATCGGTCTATTCTGCCGAGCGTTTACGATCGAAGAAGGAATCGATAGCTTTTTGTCCGACGTTTATGTCCCCGGATCGATGCCGAACCGATACACATATACCCGGGGGACCAGCGGAAACGGTCTGGAGATTTACCCCGATCAAGACCTTGCTTATTCGCATCAGGACAGCGATCCGGTGGCAGACGGCCGCACTTATAACCTGTTTGACCTTGTCCGGGTCCACAAATTCGGCCATCTCGATGAGCAGGTAAAGGATCATACGCCGGATGCAAAGAAGCCGAGCCATCTGGCTATGGAGCAATGGGCGGCGCAGAGGCCGGAAGTAAAAAAGCTTGCTCTCGCTGAACGGCAGGCAGACTTTGCCGAAATGGCCGATGAATTTGACGACGATGATGAGGATCCGGAGGAAGAAGATTGGGAAACAAAACTCGAGCTGCATCACAAAACCGGGCTGCCGCTGCCGACTGCCGGCAATGTGGAGTTATTTTTAATGCATGGCATCTGGCGGGGCGTTCTGGCTTATGATGCGTTTGGAAACACGGAGGTTATTCGGCGCCCGTTACCTTGGCGGCCGCCGGAGCGTCCTGGTCGGTCATATGAACCATGGCTGGGAGCTGACGACAAGCGGCTGCAGCACTGGTTTGCTAAAGTCCACGGGATCAGCTCTGCCAAGACGATCCAGAACGCATTTACGGAAGTCGTTCACCGTAACACGTTCCATCCGATCAAGGCATATGTCGAAAGCGCACAATGGGACGGTACGCCGCGGGCGGAGCGGTTATTTATTGATTACCTGGGGGCAGCGGACACACATTACGCCCGGCAGGCGACACGGAAAATGCTTCTTGCGGCAATTACTCGGCTATACCGCCCGGGGTGTAAGTTTGACCAGATGCTGGTCCTGGTTGGCCCGCAGGGCGCCGGGAAGAGTTCCTTGCTAGCTAAGCTTGGCCGGGAGTGGTTCTCGGACTCATTGCGGACGTTTGAGAACAAGGAAGCTGGCGAGCATTTGCAAAGTGGGTGGATCTTTGAGATCGGCGAGCTGTCAGCCATGAAAAAGACCGAGGTCGAGGAGGTAAAGGCGTTCTTGTCCAAGACCGAAGACAGATACCGGGTCGCTTATGATCGCCAGGTGTCGGAGTTCCCGCGGAAGTGTGTCTTTTTCGGGACAACCAATACCCGCGATTTCCTTCGAGACGCGACCGGGAACCGCCGCTTTTGGCCGATCGAGGTTTTTCCGGAGCGAGCTGCAAAAAGTCATTGGGACGAGTTAACCGATGACGAGGTAAGCCAAATTTGGGCCGAGGTTTTAAGCTGGTTCAAGGCGGGGGAAACCTTGGAACTTGATCACGAAGCCCGCACAGAGGCAGAGCGCCAACAAGCGGCACATATGGAGAGCGATCCGCGGGAGGGGCTTATTCAAGAATGGCTTGATTCCGAGGAACTCGATGAGTTGGATCGTCCGACAGGGCAGACACGGCAGCGTGTGTGTGCGGCCCAGATATGGACGGAATGCTTGGGTAAGCGAAGAGGCGACATGAAACCGTGGGAAGCCAAGGAGCTTTGCGATATTTTGCGCCGCATCCCAGGCTGGAAAGAACGTAAAGGCCGTGTTCGCGTACCAGGGTATGGGCTTCAAACGGTATTTGATCGAATTGTTTAGTGTATCAGTAGGGTGTATCAGTACCAAAACCCTTACTGATACACTGATACATTTAAAGTATCAATTGTAACAATGACGTATCAGCAAAAATTCAATTACTGATACAGCTTAAACCCTACAATATCAAGGCTTTATGATGTTTGTATCAGTTGTAACAGTAAATTCTAATTAAATAGATAAAAAGTAAATTAACTAGGAATAGTGATAGTGAAATATAAGTTAAACGCGAAAAATCGCAGTACGCGTGCGCGTGATGTGATTCTGTTACACCGCGAGAGGGGGAACTACACATGAGAGAATCTACACTGGAACGACGACTGGTCCGGGAAGTCGAGCGGATCGGCGGTCTTGCCCCAAAGTGGGTCAGCCCCGGTCAACGGGGTGTGCCAGACCGGATTGTACTTCTGCCAGATGGCCAAACGGTTTTTGTCGAGATGAAGGCACCAGGGAAGTCGCTGGCGCCGCTGCAGGAATACTGGAAGAGGAAGCTGCTTAAACTGGGACATCGCCATTACAAACTTGATTCGAATGAGGATATCGACCGGTTCATTAACGAGGTGAGAAGCTGGTGAGAATCGAGAAACGAGGTCGAAAAAAGGTTCTGGTAACAGAGTGCGCTTATTGCGGGACGCCTATAGAGCGACCAGCATATGCAAGAACGCTTGAAGCTTCAAGGCATTTTTGCAATCGAAGCTGTAATTTGAAAAAGATGAACGCAGAGTTAAATCCGACACGGATGACATACGAGACCCGGCTGAAGCTTCGTAAAGCCCGCCTTAATACAGGTAAAGGGAAATCTTACCCAAAGTTGTTTGGTAGGCACATACATCGAGTTATTGCTGAAATCAAGCTTGGTCGTAAGCTGAAACCTGGCGAGGTAGTTCATCATAAAAACGAAAATAAGCGTAATTCTAGTCCGGATAATTTAACTGTGTTTTCATCACAAAGTGAGCATGCTGCATGGCATGCTATGAAGAATAGAGGTGATGCCAAATGAAGTTCATCCCGCACCAATACCAGGAGTATGCAACCCAGCGGATCCTGGATACCCCGTATATAGCTCTACTGCTGGAGATGGGCTTGGGTTAGCAAAACCGTCAGCACGCTAACGGCAATGGATCTTCTGCTAAACGACTACTTTGAGGCAAGTCGTGTGCTAGTGATCGCGCCACTTCGCGTTGCAGAGGATACCTGGGCAAGGGAAATTGAGAAATGGGATCATCTGCAGCACCTTCGGATCAGCAAGGTTTTAGGGAGCGCAGCTGCACGCCGGAAGGCATTGAAAGCTGAAGCCGATATTTACGTTATCAACCGGGAGAACGTGGAATGGCTTGTCAGCGAGTACGGAAGCAAATGGCCTTTTGATACAGTGGTAATCGACGAGCTGAGCAGCTTTAAGAATCCGCAGGCCAAACGTTTCCGGGCACTGCGCCGGATCCGGCCAATGATCAAAAGAGTGGTTGGTCTAACCGGCACGCCAGCCCCGAACAGCCTTATGGATCTTTGGGCGCCGATGTATCTGATCGACCAGGGCGAACGCCTGGGCAAAACCATAACTGGGTTTCGGGACAAATACTTTAATCCTGGCGCCCGAAGTGGACATGTCGTGTACGAGTGGAAAGCCAAGAAGGAAGCCGAGGAACGGGTATACGAGGCGATCAGCGACATTGCCGTCAGCATGAAGGCCGAGGATTGGCTGGAGCTTCCGGAACGGATTGATCGGACAATCCCAGTATCTTTAAACCCAAAAGCCCGGGAGCAATACAAGAAGTTGGAGAAGGAGCTGCTGCTTCCCTTCATGGACGCGGATGTTGTCGCCAGCACGGCTGCTGTGCTGAGCAATAAGCTGCTGCAGATGGCCAGCGGTGCCGTTTATGACGAGGAAAATGGGGTCAAGTTGATCCATGACGCCAAGCTGGATGCCTTGGAGGACGTGATCGAGGCAGCCAACGGCAAGCCGGTCATGGTGTTTTACAACTTCAAGCACAGCTTGTCCCGGATCCAAGAGCGATTCCCGCAAGCGCGAATCCTACGGAAGGGCAAAGACGGGAATGAGGATATTCGGGCTTGGAATAATGACGAGATCCCGCTTCTGCTTCTCCATCCGAAGTCTGCCGGCCATGGCCTCAACCTTCAAGAATCAAGCTGCCGGACAGTGGTATGGTTCGATCAGATATGGAGCCTTGAGGAGGATCAGCAGGCAAACGCGCGGGTTCACCGGCAGGGTGTCCGTCATAATATCATCGTCATACGCCTGGTGGCAGAGGGAACAATGGACGAGGATGCAGTTTCTGCCTTGGAACGTAAGGCAGCCGGGCAGGATGCTTTGATGGAGGCAGTTAAAGCTCGGATTGAAAGGATCAAAGGATGAAGACAATGAGTAAAAATCGTAGGCCATATAATTTACGGTTCAAGGTTTGTGTCGAGTGCCGTAAACGGTATAGATTATCTTATTTTCCTAAACACAAATGTGAGGTGAGAGCTGATGGCAAAAGAAAATGACGAGCAACAGGTAATCGACCAGCTGAGGGGGTACCGGCAAAAGCTGGCCCGTATCAAGGTGCTATCTACGCACAGCGTCGGCGCCGGCATCACAGTCTCGCGCCTGAATGAGGACGATCAGCTGCAAGAGCTGCACCGGCGGCTGCGGGGGCTGCCGAGCTACATGTATCTTTCCCCATACGAGCAGAAGCTGGAGCAAACGGCGCATGCATACTTAGAGCGTTATCCTTCCGGGATCCGGGCGCAGAAGGCGGCCATACCGGTACAGGGCGCAGACGCGGAAGACGGTAAGCTGCTGCGGGAGCTGCGAGGGAAGTTCCAGAAGATCATCGCGGCCCGTGGGTATGAAGTTCGGGATGATATCGACGAGATCCTGGAGAGGTTGGCTGAGCTGCAGGATCTACAGGCAGACATTCAGCGAGTGGACTTCATTCTTGAGAAACTTGAGGATTACAAGCCCTACGCTGCTACGCTGCTGAGATGGATATATGTAGAGGGTATGGGGCTTAAGGAGCTTACAGAAAAACTTGAGCTGTCTGAAAGCACGGTCAGGCGCCGAATCCGAGCAGCTGAACGGGAGTATACAATGCTTGCGCGATAATGACAGTAAATTGACCAAAAATTGACCGGAAAACAACAAACATATGTTCTTGTTTTTAAAGTCAACCCCTGTTAAAATGATAGTGTACCGAAAGTGTATAGAGCCGGCTGCCGATGGTTCCACCGTGCTGTTAGGCGGCCGTCTCTCAATATGATGCCTCCGATCAATATGTAGTTGATATATATTCGATTGGAGGTGGCGTAGGCGGACAAAGGGCCGCCTTATATCAAATCCCCCTACGGGATGGTACTGCGCCGGTTCGATTCCGGCTCACGAACAGAATGGGCATACCATCGGTGGTTCAAATCCACCGGGGGAAAAACTTCCGGATGTAGTGCAGTGGTAGCACACTTGCCTTGGGAGCAAGTGGTCGCAGGTTCGAGTCCTGCCATTCGGATTATCATACTTTTTTTCTCCGTACTTGCCGGTGCCTTTGGGTGCCGGTATTTTTAATGATATTGAATTCTGTATTAATATTAGTATTTTGAGGTTGTAAGGATATTGTTGAAATATGGAAAATAGTTTACTATCTCAGTAGGGGAGGTCCTACTGATGAAAAACTCTAAAATTCAGAATCCACTTACAGTGATAGCTATTTTCGCTGGACTTGCTGAAACAGCGGGAACTGCCGTTCTAATAGGCTTACCACTTGAAATTCAAAAGATATTTGTTTGGTTTGTAATGTTGCTGCCTGTCCTGCTAATTAGTCTATTTTTCTTAGTGCTGGCTTATAGACACGAAGTTTTATATGCTCCTGGCGATTTTTCAAATGAACAGAATTTTGCAAACATTATAAATGCTAAAAACAGTGCATTAAGTGACGTTGTACAAATTGTTGAGGAAACAAAAACAATAGCTGAATCTTTTCCTTCAAACAAACCAGATGAGCAACACTTACAGGAACTTAAGAATAAAATTAACGAGATAGAAAGTAAACTAGAAGATGCAAAGAAGATTAATTCCGAATTAGCCAACGATATGTTTCCATACAGTAAGATATCCCCTACAAATTCGATTCTCAATGTTTTGAAGAGGGCCGGTCCCGTAGGTTTATCAAGTAGTGGAATTAGTTTAAGATCTGGAATTTATCATGAATCGACTCGTCGAGTCCTCTTTGGTTTAAAAGAACAGGGCCTTGTACTTCAAGACGATATCACCGGGGATTACTTTTTAACCGAATACGCAAAAAATCGAAGAAGTGCCGTCTAAGGCACTTTTTTAATTTCCAGCAAAACAAACACATTAGCAGGTGGTGGTGATTTATGTAATGGCTGAGTCCTACGTTTTGGCCGAGCAGGATTACATGGCCGGCATGAAATATAAAGAGATCGCCGAGAAATACGGCGTTTCCCTGAATACCGTAAAGAGCTGGAAACAGCGTTATGGCTGGGACCGGAAAAAGGGTGCACACAAACAAAAGAGTGTGCGCACAAAAAAAGGAGGGGCCCCACCGGGCAACCAGTACGCTAAGGGCAACCGCGGCGGTGCTGCTCCCAAGGGAAATAAAAACGCCGAGAAGCATGGCTTCTTCAGTAAGTACCTGCCGGCGGAATCGCTGGAGATCATGGAGCAGCTGCAAACCCGCTCCCCGCTAGACATCGTTTGGGACAACATCATGATTCAGTACACGGCGATCATCCGGGCCCAGCAAATTATGTACGTCCGGGATCGTGACGACAAAACGGTCGAAAAGATCGAGGAAAAGGACGGCAATGTCATCGGAGAGCGATGGGAAGTGCAGCAGGCTTGGGATAAGCAAGCGAACTTCCTCCAGGCGCAGAGCCGGGCCATGACGACGCTGCAGGGCCTGATCAAGCAGTATGACGAGCTGCTGAAAACGGAGCTGGCAACCGAAGAACAGAAAGCCCGTATCGAAGTGCTTAAAGCCAAGGTGCCTAACAAAGATGGCATCGATCCGAATGCGCAGATCACCGCGCTGGCGGATCTGATCAACAATCCGGCGCCAGCAAGGGTGATTGACGATGATTGAGTATGCGCCATTAACGGCCAAGCAGGCCGATTATATACGCCGCAGCGTGGACTCCTGGCTAAACGTAGCTGAGGGAGGCAAGCGCGCTGGTAAGAACATCATTAACCTGATCGCCTATGCCATGTGTTTGGAGATCCATCCGGACAAGCTGCACCTGGTTGCGGGCGTATCGCTCGCAGCGGCCAAGATGAACGCGATCGACTCGAACGGCTTCGGCCTCCAGCATCTATTTGCGGGGCGCTGCCGAGAAGGCGAGTACAAGAATCGGGATGCGCTATACATTCAGACCAAGACCGGCGAGAAGATCGTCATCATCGCGGGCGGCGGGAAGGCAAACGACGCGGCGCGGATTAAGGGTAATTCTTACGGCACGGTATATATTACCGAGGTCAATGAGTGCCATCAGTCATTCGTCCAAGAGGTATTCGACCGGACGCTGGCATCGAGCAAGCGGCAGCTGTTTTTTGACTTGAACCCCAAGCCGCCGGCGCATTGGTTTTACCGGGATGTACTTGATTACCAGGACGAGCTTAAGGCCCGCGGGGAGAACCCTGGCTATAATTACGAGCATTTCACCCTGTTCGACAACTTGTCCATTCCAAACGATCGCTTGATGGCTGTGCTGCAGACATACGACAAGTCGAGTCTATGGTATCAGGCTGACATCAAAGGAAAGCGGACGGCAGCCACGGGGCGGATTTATACCGGGTACGTAAGCAAAGAGGTTATCGTCACCCGGGACCAAGTAAGAGACAAGCGGTTCCTGGAGTTTTCGATCGGAATCGATATCGGCGGCACGGACGCCACGGTCGCAACGCTGACGGGCTTCACGCTGCAATACAAAGACGTCATTCTGCTTGATGGTTATTACCATAAGCAGGGCAAGGAGAGCGGCTATACACATGACCGATACGCCAAGGAGATCGTCGACAAGATCGAGGAGTGGGGTAAAACGTACCCTGCTTTTTTTGCGTCCGCTCATATCTTTGCGGAGTCGGCCGATAAACTCTTCCGGCAGGCTCTTGCCAACGAACTACGGCGCCGGGGGATCAATATTCCGGTTGTGGCGGCTTACAAGAAAGAGGGCATTGTGGACCGGATCCGGCTGACGAACATCCTGATCAACCAAGGCCGGTATAAGGTTATGCAGCATCTTAAGCCGTGGATCGAAGCACTGGAGAATGCGACCTGGGACGAAGATGAACGCCAGAAAGGCGAATGGGTCCGGACGGATGACGGCAGCTACCCGGTCGACTGCTTGGATAGCAGCGAGTACGCCGTGCAGCCGTTCAAACGAAGACTGGAGGTATAGAAATGGGGTGGTTTAAGAACATGGTCATAAAGATGCTGAGGATTAACCCAGCTCCAGAAAATCAAATCATCACGATCACGGAGCCGTTTTCGTATAGAACGAACGTGCTGCGCAATCGGTTGTGGTATCGTGGGGATCCGTCAGAGCTGGATCAGTTTTATAAGCAATCGGCAATGGATAGTGTTGGCAAGTCCCGCTTTTGGGCGGCTGTACCTTCGGAGGATCTGTCCATTCGCAAGATTCACTCGGGGCTGCCGGCAATGATCGTCGAGCGCCTGGCCGACATTGTAATCGCGGATCTTGACGGCATCGACCTTGGCAATGATCAGCAAACGGAGCTTTGGGGAGAGATCGCCGAGGACAACGACTTTGATGAGCTCTTAGGGGATAGCATCACGGAGGCTCTGGTCACCGGAGACGGGGCGTTCAAAATCACGGTTGATCCGGACGTGACGGAATACCCGATCATCGAGTTTTACAGCGGCGACCAGGTTGATTACAAGCGGGAACGTGGCCGGCTGCAGGAAGTCATTTTCTATACGGATTACCGCTTCAAGGATAAGGACTACCGGCTCGAAGAGACATTCGGCCGCGGGTATATTCGGTGCCGCCTGCTCAACGCTGACGGCAAAGAGGTGCTGCTGTCCACGATTCCGGATACGGCTGAGCTGGCCCCGGAAGTAACGTTTGATGGCGACTTTATTATGGCGCTGCCTCTCATGTTCTTCCGCAGTAAGAAATGGAAGGGCCGCGGCAAATCAATATTCGACAGCAAGGCGGACAGCTTTGACGCTCTCGACGAGGTGATCAGCCAGTGGATCGACGCGATCCGTGCGGGGCGGGTGCAGAAGTATATTCCTGAGGATCTGATTCCGAAGAATCCGAAAAATGGCGTGCCGATGAGGCCGAACCCGTTTGACAACCAGTTTATCAAGATCGGCAGCGTCATGGCAGAGGATGCCAAGGGCCAAATCGATATGGTTCAGCCGCAGATCTTGTATGAGGCGTTTGTCAATTCCTATTCGTCCGCTATCGATATGTGCCTGCAGGGGATCATCAGCCCGGCCACGCTCGGCATCGACCTAAAAAAGACGGACAACGCCGAGGCACAGCGGGAGAAGGAAAAGGCAACGCTGTACACCCGGGGCAAGATCATCGAGCGACTGAATGAAGTTATTCCGGCTTTGGTCGTCACCGTCATGAAGGTGTTTGACACGATGAAGGGTAGAGCAGCCGGCGAATATGAAGCCAGTGTGGCCTTCGGGGAATACGCTTCCCCGTCCTTTGATGCTGTTGTGGAGACGGTCGGTAAGGCTCGGACCTACGGTATCATGTCCGTCGAGCGGGCTGTCGACGAACTATACGGTGATACCTGGACCGATGAGGAGAAAGCCGAGGAGGTTAAGCGCCTAAAAGAAGAACAGGGCATGACGTCCATGGACGAGCCGCAGACTGGTGAAAAGGACCCGCCACCAGGAGAGGATGACGAACCTGCAGGCGGTGATGGCTAATGGCCGATAAGGATCCATACAGCCTCCGCGATATCTTCGAGGAGATGACGCTGAACCTGATTGCCAGCATGAAGCGCAACCTTTCCCGCCACGAGGAAGAGGAGGAGCGGGTCGGCTTTAAGTTTGACCAGTGGCAGCTCGCCAAACTTCGTAACCTAAAATGGTTCCGGAAGAAGAATAAGGAGATCATTGCTGACGCGGGAAAAGCCGCTGATCAGGTAGTTGAAGAGGTTTTGCAGCAGAGCTTCAAATTTGGCGAGGAAGGCGTCGAGATCGTAGCGGAAAAGGCCGTCAAGTTGACAGGCGAGATTGATTTTCCCCCGGATTTTAGAGACATCATCGACCCAACAAAGCCTAAACGGTCGCCAAGATCTCAGCCGGCGAATCCATCTAAACCGATACCGGATATGGATAGGCCGCTTCCTGTGCAGCCCAAGCCTCATAGTGAGCTTCCGAAGGCGCCACCTGATGCAGAATTTTTCGGAATGAATGACAAAAAGCTCAAGGCTCTACAGGAAAGCGTCAAGGGCGATATGAAGAAAGGCGGAGAAGCTGTCCTGCGCAAGATGGACGATGTGTATCGGCAGGTTATTTTCAAAGCTGAGGCGCATATGGCCAGCGGAGCGCTGACACTTGACCAGGCTATCGATAAGGCGACGAAGGATTTCCTAGAGCGTGGGCTGGACGTGATCACCTTTTCGAATGGCCGGCGGATAACGATTCCGGCATATGCCGAAATGGCACTCCGGACGGCTTCGCAGCGGGCGACATTTTTAGGTGAGGGCAAAAAGCGCGACGAGTGGGGCATATACACCGTAGTAATGAGTACACACGCCAATTGCTCGAATCTGTGTCTCCCCTTCCAAGGGACCGTGATGATCGATGACGTATACACGTCCATATCAAAAGAGCAGGCCCAGCAGCTGGCAAAGGAAACCAGTTATACTTTGCTGTCAGAGGCGATGCGAGAAGGCGCATTCCATCCGAATTGCCGGCATACCTTGGCTACGTATTTTCCGGGCATCACGCAACTTCCGGCCCCCGTGAATGAGGAGACAGCCAAGGTGAATTATCGGGCTGAACAACAGCAGCGATACATGGAGCGGATGATCAGGCGATACAAGCGCTTGGAAGTCGGATCGATCGACGAGGCGAACCAGGCTAAGTATGGCGCAAAGGTATTGGAATGGCAGGAGAAGCTTAAGGCTCATCTTGCAGAAAATACGCAGCTCCGACGCGATCGGCGGCGTGAACGGATCGACGGCGAAGTTTCAACGAGCGAACGCAAAGAGCGCTTGAAAAATGCCGAAGTAAATGCCAAGATTGAGGAAATAAGGCAGCACATCCGGTCCGATCAGCAGCCGAAACACCTTCATATGGGCCACCAGGGCAAGCATATCAAAGGGCATAATAATTACATCGAAGGCAAGAGCTATTTGACCATATCCGCGGATGAGGCGCAGGAGCTCGTCAACCGTTATGCCGGTACAGGTGAGATTCGCTTAACTCAACGTGGTGAATGGAATAACAAAGAGATCATCGTAACAGATGAACAATTTGGCGTATATATTGATCAGAATACATCTGAAGAGCTTGTACCAGATGGATTTACGATCCACTATGGCAAAAAGGGAACGCATATTGTTCCGTATCGAAAGCAGAGGTGATGCAATTTGAATTTATGGGAATATGCAGGTAAGCGGGTTCGAGTTGTAACAGACGAAGGCCGAGTGTTCGTAGGCAATTGTACTGATTATACCCAGCCTTTGGACAATGATCCAGAAATCGCGAGTATAGGAATCGTCACAGAGCCTGGCGCAGGGTATGCTTATGAATTGTACGAAAATGAAATCAAAAGCATAGAAGTTATTGAGTAAAGCACTCTCGTATTTGCGGGGGTGCTTTTATTATGCCTGAAAGGATGTGCATCACATGTCTGATGGAGTACTGATTACCTTAATCATTTGTTTTACGTTAGTAATTCTGAGTCTTCTAGGTCGCAAACGTAAATGATTCTCCCATTTGTAAAGCCGTCTTTTTGGTATTGCAGACGTTAAAGATAAAGACATCACCGGACACGACCGGGATAAAAAGTGAAGATGAAAGGATGGACCATATATGACAAAAGAGGAATTTATCGCACTGGGATTGACGGAGGAGCAGGCTACGAAAGCGGCTGCTGCATCTGCAGAGGAATTGAAAGGCTTTATTCCAAAAGCTCGCTTCGATGAGCTCAACGAGGCCAAGAAGAAGGCTGAGAAGGACGTAGCCGATCGAGACAAGCAGATTGAGGAGCTGGGCAAGACAGCCGGCTTGTCGGAGGATCTGAAAAAGCAGATCGAGACGCTGCAGGCTGAGAACAAGACGGCTAAGGAAAAATACGAAGCCGAGCTGAAGGACATCACACTCACCAGCGCGATCAAGTCAGCACTGAATGGCAAGGTCCACGATGAGGCACTTGTGGCCGGCCTGTTTGAAAAGGACAAGCTTGTGATCGATGGAGATAAGATCGTCGGTTTGGATGAGCAGCTGAAGACGCTGCAGGAGTCTAAGGCATTTCTCTTTAAGACGGAGCAACAGCAGCAGCCAGGCTTCAAGGTAGGCGGAGCTGGGGGAGGTACTGGCGGACAAGCCGGGGAAGATCAGCTCGCCGCTATCTTCGGAAACACATCAAAATAAAACAGGAGTGATTAAATTATGGCATTTAACTATGTAGCAAGCTTTTTAACGCAGTTGCAGCAAAAATATGCTCGGGAGCTTACTTCCTCGGCATTGACTACGGATCGAGTAATGTGGACCGGGGCTAAGGAAATTAAAATTCCTCGCCTCGACGTTGCTGGCTATAAGGACCATGCCCGGTCGGGGGGCTGGAATCGTCAGGCGATTTCAAACGATTACGAAACCAAAGTGCTGCAGCACGACCGCGACGTCGAGTTCTTCGTGGACACCATGGACGTGGACGAAACAAACCAGACTCTTTCTGCAGCAAACGTAACGAACCTTTTTGAAACGGAGCAGGCAATTCCTGAGCTTGATAAATACCGCTACTCCAAGTTGTTCGACGAATTCACAACTTATGGGGGAACTGCTCAAACGGAGGCGCTTGATAAATCGAATGTTCTTGAAATGTACGATGAAATGATGGAACGCATGGATGAGGCATCAGTCCCAGAATCCGGACGTCTCTTGTACGCTACGCCTCACGTTATGAAATTGCTGAAAAATGCTGAGGATATTCAGCGGTTCATTGGAGTACAGAGTTTTAACGGGTCCGTCGCTCGTGCTGTTCGTCGTCTGGATGAGGTGGAATTGAAGCCAGTGCCAAGTGATCGACTCAAGACTGTTTATGATTTTACGGATGGCGCAGTCCCAGGGGTGGGGGCGAAGCAGATTAACATGATCTTGGTGCATCCGTCCGCTGTCCTCGCTCCGGTTAAGCACAGTGCAATTTACCTGTGGGAGCCTGGCAGCCATACGCATGGTGATGGATGGCTTTATCAAAACCGTCGCTACGCTGACCTGTTCGTCATTCAGCGTAAAGTCACTGGTGTGCAAATCAACGTCGAGAAATAAGAACGGCTTTAGCCGAAATGGAGGGAGTAGTTTATATGTTATATGCAGTCAAGGGCAACAAACAGCTCAAGATTCAGGAGACGGAGAAAGCCAGCTATTTGAATCTTGGATACGATATCGCCGAAGAGCAGGATGGCAAGCTGGTGCCGCTGGAATCGTCTCTGTCTAAAACTGTACCGTATGCGCAGTATGAAGTTTTGCAACGGGAGAACGCCGAACTGAAAGAAAAACTGGAGGCTGCCGGATCTCAGGAGCAGGTGGAAACCCTGCAGAAGGAAAACAAATCGCTGAAGGAAAAGCTTGCAGAAGCCAATAAAAAGTTGAAAGAAGTCGGCAAGGAATAGGCGGTGACATTATGGCCTACGCAACGGCAGCCGATTACGATCGGTACGGTGACGGCCTAATCCCTGCGGATAAGCTGGAGAAAGCATTGGACCGGGCATCCGATCAGATTGACCGGCTAACATATAACCGCATTGTGGCGTGGGGTTTTGATAACCTCACGCCTTTTCAGCGTACCAATGTGACCAAAGCGACCTGTCAGCAGGCGGATTTTGTATTTAAGTATGGCGATTATCTGACCATGCCCCTGTCCGGATACAGTGCCGGCAGCACCAGCATGACGTTTAAATCGGTACAAGGTCCGGGTGGGGTACAGACCACGGAAGCCGTACTTGATTTACTCATGCCGACAGGGCTGACGAATAGGGGGCTGCGCCGATGAAATTTCCGTTCCCGAGCTGGAACCAGGTCACGCCGGTCAAGGTGTACCAGACGGAGCTGTCAGAGGATGGAGAGCCGATCGAGGATCTGATCCATGATGGCAAATGCTTCTATGATGAGAAATCGCGGCAAGTGCTGAATGCGGAGCGGCAGCTGGTGCAGCTGTCCGGTCTGATCATCATCGAGGGCGACATCAACCCAGGTAAGACGATTGAAGGCTATGTACTGATCGGCGGAGAACGCAAAGTGATATACCGAGCGAAGCGGCCGCGTAACCCGGACGGGTCCGTATTTTCGACTGAACTGGAGCTGAGCTGATGAAGATCACCGCGAAAGTCACACTCAACCAGGCAGCTCTAAAGAATTTAGAACAGATCCAGCAGCAGGCTCTTGAAATGACAGCGGAAGCGGTCAAGTCGGACATCGTCACGTCTGCCGTTGTCCCGAAGCAGACCGGGGAGCTGGAGCGAAGCGGGCACGTCGTTGTGGAACAAGGCAAGGCACGAATCGTATTTGACACGCCGTATGCTCGCCGCCTGTACTGGCATCCGGAATACAATTTCCGGACGGACAAAAACCCGAATGCCCGCGGGAAGTGGATGGAGCCGTATCAGTCCGGGGACAAGAAGGATTTTGCCAAAACAACATTTCTCGCATTCGTAAAGCAGCTGTCCAAGGGGTTGATCAAATGATTACTTTGGCGCAGGTTCGTGACTGGATTAAGACGCAGGTCGCTTGCCCGCAGTGGTATATCGGCAAGATTGATGCGAAAAAGGAACAGTGCATCGTCTTGTATAACACAACAGGTGCCCCAGTTCGTCTGGCTGTGGGCGGCATAGACGCAACGGGTTATCAGGTCAAAGCGGTATCGATCCTTGTACACTGGGGCCGAAATGCTGATGTTGCAGAGATCAAAGCCCAAGAGGTATATGATGCCTTGTTTGGCCAGACCGCGGAGATCGGCGGCAAGCGTATCGTGCAATTTCGGATGGTGACGCCTCAGCCGATCAGCGTCGGAACCGACAGCGAGGGCATTTATGAATATGTCATTGAAACACACATTTATCATGAAAGGTAGGTATGCGATGTGTTGAAACTTAATTTACAGACATTTGCGACTGTAACCAGCGGGGTCTTCCCCGTTTTTAACATCGCCTTTAAGATCGGCACCAAAGGGCGCGCCAGTACTGCACAGGAAATGGCGCTGATCAAGGAAATGGAGACATTTCAGATTGCGATCGACGGCAACGTGGAAGAATGGACGCCGATGGAAACGGAAGGCTGGGTCCGCCGGTTGATGACCGGGAAGGGCTTTTCTATTACCCTGAACGGCAAGCGTCATGTAGGCGATCCCGGGAATGATTACGTGGCCAACACAGCATGGAAGTCCGGGCTGGATTGCTCCAGCAAATGCAGCATCGAGTTTCCGGACGGCAGTAAGTTGGACTTTGATTGCATCGTGAACGTATCAGCTCCAAACGGCGGCGACAGTACGGCCGTGTCCGCACTTGAATGTGAGCTGATGTCGGACGGTAAACCAACATACACTCCAGCTTCAGCTACACCCTAAGCAGCGGTCGCTACGACGGCCGACTACACAATAAACTTCGAAAGGATAGATAATCCATGGCAAAGACAATTGATATTTCAGGTAAGTTGACAAATGAGCGCCCAGTGCTAAAGCTGGGCGAAGGCAAGGAATACGAGATCGACAACCGTAAAAATACGGTGCTGGCGATTCAGTCAAAAATGGATGAAGGCTCTGAGGGAACCGCATACCTTGATGAAGTGCTTGAGTTGGCTTTGGGTAAGGAAGCCGTAAAGGAAATTAATGAATCGGATATTTCCTTCGCTGATTATCAGATCATTTTTGTAGCTGCCCTTGCTGGAGCACTTGGCGAGGATTACGAAACGGTGGAAGCCCGATTTCTCGCAGCCAAAAGCCAAGCCTAACACCTGGTACGACTTGTACGAAGATTGGGCGCTTATTGAGGCATCCATCGCAGCTCAGTATGGTATTCGCCTGCGTGCAGAGCCAGACATGACCTGGGATGAATTTTGCACACTGCTGGCCGGGATCATGCCGGAGACCCCGCTGGGTCAAGTTGTCTCCGTCCGGAGCGAGAATGACCGCGAGAAGCTGAAGCATTTTAGCCCGGAGCAGCACCGGATCCGCAATGAATGGCGCTCCAGGGAGCTCAAGCAGGCCCGTTGGACTGACGAGGAAGCGGCCAAAGCTGTACAGGAATTCCAGAACATCATAAAGCAAGCATTCGGATAAGGCGCCTTTATAAAGGGCGTCTTTTTGTTTTGTCTGGCAAGGGGGGGGGTGAACGAATGTCAGACGAAGTCGGCAAGGTAAGCTTAGGGCTTGAGCTGGTCGG
This sequence comes from Paenibacillus sp. USDA918EY, assembly GCF_009870825.1. Classification (GTDB taxonomy): domain Bacteria; phylum Bacillota; class Bacilli; order Paenibacillales; family Paenibacillaceae; genus Paenibacillus_AQ; species Paenibacillus_AQ albilobatus. The sequence continues at coordinate 23,864 of NZ_WTWY01000029.1, forward strand.
CGGCAACGATCTAAACAAGCAAATCTCCCTCGCGGCCGGCGCGATCGGAGAGCAACTGACCAAGTCCTTAAAGTCCACCTTTGGTGGCTTTAGCTTAAAAGGATTTGCCGGCAACATCTCGCAAACACTGAAAACGACAACGGAAACAGCGATGCAGGGCATTGTCGACGGGATGGAGACTTCCGTTGCAGCCGTAGAAAGCCGACTGCTGAAGGTGATCGGTGTTGCAGACAAAGCGATGAAAGACTCCATCGACCGCAATCGGGCTGCGGCGGAGTCCGCGATCGATGAGATCGGTGGAAAGCTGGGTAGGATCAAGCTGCCGCTGCTTATTCCCAAGTGGAAGTCAGCTCCGTCGGACGTGCCTGATGCTAACGCAGCCGAGCCAGCTGCTCCGAAGAGAAAAGCCAAGGTCAAGGCTCCCGAGATTGATGAAAAGGCAGTACAGGCAGAAATTGAAAGCCTGACCGCGGTACTCGATAACGTGAATGCCAAAATTGAGATCCAGCAACGAAAGCTGGCCGGTCTTAAAGAGGCTTACGAAAATACCTTCAATGATGCTCGTAAAATTAAGCTCCAAGAAAAGATCGTCAATACCGAAGCAGCTTTGCTCCGGCTTACGCAGTCAAGTGACAAGACATCCAAGAAGATATGGGATCTCGAAGACAGCTTAAAAGGGGCCGGGGAGGCCGCTGCGGAAGCTGAAAAGCCCATGAAGTCTTTGGGACAGAAGGTGATTCAGGCGAACAAACCGCTGCAAAGCGCGAAGGGAAACCTGGACCGAGCGGCCAAAGCTGCTGCAGGTGCAGAATCGTCCATGTCTTCCGCCGGCCGCGGTGCTGATCGGATGGGAAACTCCATGACGCGCGCATTCAGCCGCATACTTAAACAGGTTTTCGTCTTTGCTGTGTTGTACAAAGCCATTCATAGTTTTAATGAATACTTGCTTGGCTCGCTCAGTACAAACGCCCAGTTCGCCGCAAGCTTGAACGCGATCCGAACAAACCTGCGGGTAGCCTTTCAGCCGATCTATGAGGCGATATTGCCGGCGATAAATGCGCTGATGTCTTTCCTCGCAAAGGCGACGGCCTACATTGCCGCCTTTATCTCCGCCTTGTTTGGCAAAACGTATCAGCAGTCCTACCAGGCAGCGAAGGGCATCGAGACGGCCAAGAAGGCCATGGAGGGATACGGTAAAAAGGCGAAGAAGGCCGGCAAGGAAGCTAAAGGGGCCTTAGCATCCTTTGATGAGCTGAACACCTTGGACTTTTCGAAGGCCGATACCGGCGTGGATGACGGCAGCGGCGGCGGTGATAAAGGCTTTGAAATGAAGATGCCTGACATGGACATCACCGGCATACAGGCTAAAATGGACAAACTGGCGGCCGACGTAAAGGCTGCGTTTGACTCGGCTTGGAATGGCGTTAAGTCCGGTTGGGATTGGCTGGTGTCTACGTTTGGTCCGAGCTTTCAAACGGCTTGGGGTGAAATATCCCCAGTTTTGGCTCAGTGGAAAGAGCAGTTTAAAATTATGTTCTCCGATATCATGACACTTGGGGAGCCGCTTAAAAACTGGTTTCTGACTGGAGTAGTGCCATTCTGGCAGCAGGGTATCGAGCTTGCCGGTCATGTGCTGGCAGGATTGGGGGATAGCGCCCTTAATGTTGTAAAAACCTTGTGGGACTCTGCATTCCCGATTCTAAGTAAATTTGTAAGCGAAGGACTACCACGTCTAACGGAATTCTGGATGGGAGCCCAGGATATCTTCCGGAAGCTCTTTGATCTGGCAAAACAGATCTTCGATGACATATGGCAAGGCGTAGTCGATCCAGTCATGAAGCTGATCTCCAAGGTCATCCAAGACACTTTGGACATGATCTTTAAATGGTGGGACGACTGGGGCAAAAAGATTATTAACGGTCTTAAAGAAGCTTTGGATGGCATTAAAAAGCTTTGGAGCAACCTATGGGATAACTTCCTGAAGCCTATCACTCAGAGCGCACTCAAATTCCTGACCGATTTATGGGATAAGCATTTAAAAGGTCTTGTGCAGGAAGTCCTTAATTTTGTGGGCAAACTCGCCACTGCTGCATTGGACATCTTTAACAAGTTCGTTTTGCCGATCGTAAACTGGCTGGTGCAAAAGCTGGGTCCAATATTTGCCGAAATCTTTGATGGTATTTTGAGGGTTATCGGGGCCGCACTTGGCGGAATTATCGATGCCGCTAAAGGTATTATTAAGGCACTAGGCGGAATTGTTGACTTCATAGCGGGTGTGTTTACGGGGGACTGGAAACGCGCATGGGAAGGCATAAAGACGTTCATGTCAGGTATCGGCGACGCTATTGTTGGTATATTCAAGGGCGCAGTCAATGCCGTTATCGAAGCAATTAACTGGATGATCCGGCAATTGAGCAAAGTGAATATAGACATTCCGGATTGGGTGCCCGGCGTTGGTGGGAAGAACTTTGGATTTAAAATTCCGGAGATTCCAAAGCTCGCAAAAGGTGGCCTTGCCTATGGGCCAACGCTGGCCATGGTCGGTGATAACAAAGGAGCATCTGCGGATCCGGAAGTCGTATCGCCTCTGTCCAAGCTGCAAGAGATGCTGGGGTCCAGTAATCAGGGAGTCATTGAGGTATTGATGATGATCCTGGAAGCACTCCGGAATCAAGACAACCGGGCAGTGCTGCAGATCGGGGAAACGGAGTTTGGCCGAATGGTCATCAAGACGATTAACAAGGCTCAGCGTCAAGCAGGGCGTACTTTATTAGACGTGTAGGGGGTGTTTGAATGCTAAAGATTAACGGGCAGGAGATCGCCGCCTACCCTTCACAGTTTCAGGTGACGACGATGGATCTGGATGACGGAGAATCCTCGGTCCGGACGGCCGACGGAACGTTGAACCGGGACCGCATCGCTGTCAAAAGGCAGATTGAATTGTCCTGGGGCGTTTTGAACTGGTCCCAAATCTCGGCCATTCTGAAAGCAATGGACGGGGTATTTTTTAGCGTGACATATCCGGATCCTATGGCCGGGACACATCTGACAAAGACATTTTATGTCGGTAATCGTCCGGCACCGTTTGCTGTGCAAAAGGGCAATGAGATTTTGTGGAATGGCCTGAAGGTCACGCTGACGGAGAAGTGATGCTATGTATCCAATATCACCGCTATACGCGGATTATTTGAAGCGGCATGAACGGGAGTTTTTGATCAAGGCGATCATAAACGGCGAGGAATACACCAATGCTGAGATCGTTGAGTTTTCTATTGAGAACAGCCTGACACTCTCGGACGGCTTCGAGATCGGGACAGCGATCCCAAACAAGCTGATCATCAAGCTGCGGTCGAAAAATGAGATTCCAGCCAATGCCCGGATTGTCCCGTACCTGGCAATTTCCACGGAGGGCCTGACATGGGATCAGGCTATTTATCCGTGGCAGGACATGCAAATCCCTTGGACGGGCGGTAGCACGGAATGGCTGCCGCTTGGGGAGTTTTTCGTTGACAGCCGGGAAAAGATCAATGACGTATGGACCTATACCTGCTATGACAAACTGGTTTTTGCGGATGTCGCGTATATCTCGCAGCTCTCATATCCGGCCACGCAAAAGGCCGTATGGGATGAAATTTGCAATCGCTTGGGATTTTCATATGACAGCAGCGTCGTGATCAATCCGTCATACCAAATTCAGGCGGGGCCCGCCGGATATACTTGCCGGCAGGTATTGGCCTACATCGCCGGCGCAAACGGTGCAAGCGTGTTTGTGGGCAAAGACGGCGTCATCCGGTTCAAACGGTTTGTCGCGAATGCCCCTTCTGTATTTGAAATGTCGACGGCCGATTACATTCGGGTCAAGCAGACCAATCCGATTAAGTCTTACAGCCGGATCGTGGTCACGTATAATACCGAGGACGATCTGTCATTCGAAGCGGGATCCGGAGATGAAAATCATACGCTGCAGTTCGAAAATCCGTTTATGACGCAGGCCATGGTTAACAACTTATTGGTTGCGTTGAGCGGATTTTCTTATTTGCCACTCACGATGGACGCCCGCGGCTTCCCGCACTTGGATCAAGGTGACATAATCGGCTTTGCTCAAAATGAGGGCAGCAGCTGGCTGGAGAC
>NZ_WTWY01000002.1 GCF_009870825.1 Paenibacillus sp. USDA918EY
CGACCTTGCAAGCAAGGTCTAATCTCACTCGTTGTTCAGTTTTCAAAGATCAAACTTCATTCGCCATCGCCGAAGTTCTTATCGGCGACAACTTTTATATTATAACATGTCCGACTGTTTTATGCAAGCTCTTTTTAAAACTTTTTTTGAAGCACTGCTTGCTTCGAATTCATGAACATTGTTCATCCCATTTCGTGGTTCGCAACCTCATGTTTTCTTGGCCGGAATTAGAATATACCACGTACAGAAACATAATGCAACACTTTTTTACGAAAAAATTTAAACCACTGTATTTACCCGATTATGGTTGCCCTGTACCAAGAACAGCAAGAGCGAGCTCATGAGCTTCAATCATTTAAGACATACTTGCGATCCACTTTATTTCTTTTTGGATCAGAACAAGTACTTTTAAAACACACTTTGCTTTCGCTAAAGGTAAAAACGCCCCAATGATTCCTTGGTGCTCACATCCCCGTTAACTATAATTAACTTATCCAAGTGCCGTCTGCTTTTGATACTTCCCATTTCCCATTTTTGTATTCAATAATCACTTTCGTTCCAATTGCTCCATCACCAGCTCTATATTTGGATCCTTCGATAACCATTTTATTGTTTGAAATTCCAGTCTTTTCGACACGCAACAATACGCCATTAAGCACCATGGTTTTAGGGTCATATAATCCCTTCTCTTTAAGTTGCTCATAAGTCGCTTCCATTACATCAACATTGTATTTCTCAAAATACTTTAGAATTTGTTTCTTGTCTGTTTCATCCATATCATTCAAATTGCTCATGTCTATTGCAATATACTTCATACCTCCATTTAAGCCTTCATCAATCGGCATGTATGCATCTAATGCTAAACTATACAATTCCCCCATATCTTTTGAGGGATTGGCGTTTGAACATGCAGTTGTTAACGCGCAAAGTAAGATCAACCCGAGAAACAGCTTTTTAACTCTCATTTTCATCCCTCCCTTGCTTCATTAGACGGAATACTTCTTATAAATGTTTCCAGCCATCATACGAAGGAGGATAGGAAGCAGCGCTCTCTCAGATAAACCTACATAAAACAAAAAGGCCGCTCTCCACACAAAGGAAAGCGACCCTTTTCTTCTATATATATGTTTTATTCGGTTCCCAAGAACACAAAGCGGATAATTACGATAACCGCAAGCACCCACATCAACCAATGGATTTTCGCTTTGCGCTTCATAACGACGTTGGCGAAGACCGCCAAAATGACGTAGGACAAAATCCCTGCCGAAATACCGTTGGCGATCCCGCCCGTGAAAGGCATCAGGATGATGGTCAGGAACGCAGGGAATGCTTCGAAGAAATCGTCCCATTCGATGTTGCGGACCTGGCTCATCATGAGCACACCTACGACGATCAATGCCGGCGCCGTTGCCGCCGAAGGAACCACCAGGGCAAGCGGAGCGATAAACAAGGACAAAATGAACAGCACACCCGTCGTTACGGCCGTCAGGCCCGTACGCCCGCCCGCTTCTACGCCTGCGGTGCTTTCCACGAAAGCCGTAACCGTACTCGTGCCCAAAACAGCACCTGCGCTGACGCCGACAGCGTCGACCAGCATCGCTTTTCCGATCGTTTTTTCGCCCTTTTCCTTGTTTTTCATCAGTCCGGCGCGAGTGGCCGTTCCCACCAACGTTCCGAACGTATCAAACAATTCGACAAACGTGAAGATAAATACGATATCAAATAAACCGATATGAAGAGCGCCTTTAATGTCCAACTGGCCGACGGCCAGGTTCGTAAAGGAAGGAATCCAATTCGCGTGCGCCAAACCGCTCAGGTCCGTTACACCCATCGGTATGCCGATCAACGTCGTAACCACGATTCCGATGAGCAGCGCCCCCTTTACGCGCAGTACCATCAGAACAGCGATGAACAGAAGCCCGATCAAAGCAAGAAGAGCGTCTTTATGCGTAAAGAAATCGCTAAGCATCAGATTGAAGTTCGCGCCGCCAACCGGTTTGGTGGCATCCGTGCCCGCATTAACCGAAATGGAGATCAAATTGCTCAGTTTGAAGCCGACAATGGCGATAAACAAACCGATCCCGACGGTAATCGCGCTTTTCAGGTTTTGCGGCACGGCCGTCATCAGCATTTGCCGAACTTTGGTCACGGTCAAAATGATGAATACAATACCCGAAATAAATACGGCTCCAAGCGCGGCCTGCCATGTAATCGCCCCGTTCGAGCTGAGGACTACCGTCATGAAATAAGCGTTTAGCCCCATGCCCGGCGCCAAGGCGATCGGAATGTTGACGAACAAACCCATCACGATCGTAACAAGTCCCGCGCCTACCGCCGTCGCGAAAAAGACCCCCTCATTCGGGATGCCGGCTCCGCCTTCGCCCAAAAACAGACCGTTGACGAAAAGGATGTACGCCATGGCCATAAAGGTGGTGAGACCGGCAATGATCTCTGTTCTTACGTTGGTTCCGTGTTCCTTTAACTTAAAGAAACGCTCCATTTTTACAGAATCCCCCTTAGAAAATGTGTCAGGACGACAAAAAAAGCCCGCAGACCGTCATGGATCCGCAGGCATTATGCAAAAGGAAGAAAACGCCGGAATGCATGTCCTGACAAACAGCCTTAAAAATAAGGTTTGCCAAGCGCAGGCATGTTATCCGCGTCTCTTCTTTTTTCGTAGCGCCAGATCATTACGGTGATCTCGTAGAGACTCCCGGGCCAATTCCCGGGATTATACGAAAAATGATGATGTATTGTCGTTTCTTACACCATTTATTCTAGGGAGACGCGCGAAAATTGTCAATACAAAAAACGAATATTACGGCAGTTCAAACTAATTAACGTTCGGAATTAACAAATTTTATTAAATTTATTCGATTTCGACGATCAATTCGATTTCTACCGGCGTATTAAAAGGCAGCTCATTCGCGGAAATCGCGGAACGGGCATGTTTGCCTTTTTCCCCGAACACTTCGACCAAAAGCTCGGACGCTCCGTTAATGACATACGGCTGCTCGACGAAACCGTCGGCGGAATTGACGAAAGCAAGCATTTTGACGACCTGCTTCACCCGGTCCAAATCGCCCAAATGCTCCTTCAGCACGGAAATCAGGTTGATCATAACTTGGCGAGCGGCATCATACCCCTGTTCGACGGTCAGGTCGCTGCCCACTTTGCCCGTATATTTCAGCTTGCCGTTGACGCGGCAGTCATTGCCGGAAGTGTAGACGAGATTGCCGACGGTTTTGGCCGGTACGTATTCCGCGACCGGAGTCGGCACCTTTTCCAGGACGATCCCTTTTTCTTCAAGAATTTTTTCGATTTTTGCCATGATGGTCATCTCCTTTAAAATTTAGCATGTTCAATATCCAACAAATATCGTCCATAACCATATCATATTCCGAATCCATGCCTGCAGCAGTGCTGCACGGGGATAAATACGCCGGGGCGTTCATGCGTGTGGCGCCGTTGGTCCATCGTTTTGCGGCCGTTGACGAGCACAGCCGAAATCCCTTCGGGATGCCGGATCGGGTCCTGGTACGTGGCGGTGTCGGCTATTTTATCCGGATCAAAAATGACGATGTCCGCGGCATACCCCGGAACGAGCAGCCCTCTTTTGCCAAGCTTAAACCGCTGGGCCGGGAACGAAGTCACCTTGCGTACCGCTTGCTCCAGCGTAAGCATTTTGCTCTTGCGGACATACTCGGCGAACAACCTCGGGAACGTGCCGTAGGAACGGGGATGCGGTTTGCCGGTGACGCAGCCCAGGCTGTCCGACGCCACCAGCGAATAGTCGTAGCGAATGACCTCCCGCACATCATCCTCGGACATATGAAAATATACGATGGATATCTGTCCGTTTTCCCTGAGCAAAAGCTCCAGCGCGGCATCCTCCGGATCCATGCCCCACAGCTCGGCGATCTCCATCATATGCTTCCCTTCGAGCAGCTTGCCCGCCGCCGACGGCACGGAGGATACGAAAACGCTCTGCCAGCCGGTCGAGCACACGAGATTATCCCAGGTGGTCTGCTCTTCCCGCAGCTCTTGTTTGATTTTGGCCCTAACGGATGGGTCGGTGATCCGCCCCAGCGTAGCCTCGATTCCGCCTTCCAACACCCATGGAGGGAGCACCGTCGTGAGCGTGGTAGAGCCCGCGAAATATGGATACACGTCGCAGGTGACGTCCATCCCCCGGCTTCTCGCCTCGTCGATCAGCGCCATCGCCGCACCGGTTTGGCCCCAATTGATCCGGCCCGCCGCTTTCAGATGGCTGATGTGGAGCGAAACGCCGCTTTGCTCCGCGATCCAGATCACTTCCCGGACGGATGCCAGCAGATTATTGCCTTCGCCGCGGATATGGGTGGAAAACAAGCCGCCGTAAGCGGCAACGACCCTGCACAGCTCGGCCAGCTCTTCTTTTGGCGTGTAGCTTCCCGGGGCATAAAGCAGACCGATGGACAGTCCGATCGCTCCCGCTTGCAACCCGTTTTCCAGCAGCGTTTTCATCCGGTCGAGCTCGTCCTTGGTGGCCGGGCGGTTCTCGAAACCCATGACTGAAATCCGTAGAGCGCCATGCGCTACATAGGTCGAGACGTTTTCCGACGCGGGAGATTGCGCCAGATGCTGCAGGTATTCCTCGATGCTTTCCCATGGCCACGGCCAATCGGTACGCCCGATGACGGGTTCGATGTAGCTTTTCAGTTCGGCGGCTCTGTCTTTTACATATGGCGCGGGCGCCAGGCCGCAGTTGCCGACGACTTCCGTCGTCACGCCCTGCTGCATTTTGAATTCGCTGTCAGGCTGATCGAGTACGAGCAGGTCGGAATGGCAGTGCCCGTCGATGAAACCCGGGGCGACCACCTGTCCTTGGGCGTCGATCCGCTCCAAAGCTTCGGCATCGGCTCTGCCGACATGCGTGATGTTCCCGTCCTTGATGCCAATCTGTCCAAAATACCACGGATTGCCGCTGCCGTCCACGATTCTTCCGTTTTCAATGACGATATCGAGCATCTTGTCTCCCCGCTTTCTTAAGCCAGTTTGCCTCTTGCCAATACCGGTACGGCGCGAATCGCGCCATCCTTGCATACGAACACTTCATTATGCAGATTGATCGTCGGACAAATATGATTCGGAACGATTTCGAGGATGTCTCCGACATGCAAACCGTGCGGCCCCTGGGTGCGGATCATGCCATGCTCCTCGTTCATCTTTTCGAACACGGCGTCCGGATGGCCGACGATTTCGCCAAAACCTTTCAAATGGAGCGGATGCTGCCCCGGCTGAACATCCGTCGCGAAGGTTTTGCTGCCCCCGTCAACGACGAGCCGGTCCTCGGAGGGAACGCTTACAACCGTAACCAGCACTTTCGCGGCCCAATCCTCTTTCGTGCAGGCACCCATCACGGCAAGCATCCGGTCGTAAAAAATATAAGTGCCCGGCCGAATTTCGGTAACGCCTTCCACGGCGGCCGCAAAAGGAGCGGTTGGCGTCGACCCGACGCTGACGTCGCGGATGGCTATGCCGGCAGCGCGCAGCTTTTCGGCCGTTTCGACCATGATGCGTCCTTCTTCCCGTCCTGCAGCTTCGAGGTCCAGCGTCCCTGATCCCTCAAACACGGCGCCTTTAAACGTAAAAATGCCGCTCAGGTTCAGTCCCGGCAATGCGGCAATCCGCTTGGCCAACTCCACCGCTTTGTCCGGACGCACCCCCGTGCGCGCCAGCCCCGTGTCAATTTCAAGCCTGACCGGCAAGGTCATTCCGGCTTGGGCGGCTTCCTTGGAAAGGCGACTTGCGCCTTCGGCGCTTTCGACGCCGACGATGACGCGAATTTTTTCGGCCAGCGCGATGATCCGCCGGATTTTGGACGGCGACACGACCGGATAGGCGAGAAAAATGTCGTCGATCCCGTGTTCGGCCATGATTTCCGCTTCGCTCACTTTGGCCGCCGTGATGCCGGAGGCTCCGTGGGCAAGCTGGTTTAAGGCAAACTCGGGAATTTTGTGGGTCTTGATATGCGGACGGAGCTTCACCCCGTTTTGGGCAGCGATGTCAGCCATACGCTCGATGTTGCGCTGCAAAACATGTTCGTCGATCAGGATACAGGGCGTTTCCAGCGATTCCTTGGTAAGCATGCCTTTACTTCTCCCCTCTCGCGTGCGTCGGTATTTTAAAAAATCCTCACATAAACCCATTATATAGGATAAACACAACGCAGTAAGGAATGAAATAATAAAAATCAACAAAATCGGATGGATTCCCGCCGATTTTTGCAAGAAGGAAGAGGATAGGAACGTGGCGCAGCGGGGACATTACTCCTGAAACTCCTTCAGAAAGGCAGGTGTCGAATCATGAGCCCACACCGTTCCGAACCCGAATACAGCGACTTTTCCAACGTCGAGTCCCAGCGTAACGACCTGACAGCCGAGGAGTTTCCGGAAGGGCCGTACGGTTCAAGCCTGGAGGCGGAATCGATCGGCAAAAGCGCCCCGTGGGGAAAAGGCCAAAACGGACCTCGCCCCTACGGCTACGAAAACCTCCAGCTCCACGAAGGTTCGGGCCGCGATTATCCGGCCGAGGACTTGATGACGGACGAGCAAAACGAACGCGGAGACGGCGAGTAACCGGCGGGGCGATAAAAACGGACCAGCCGCATGCCTCAGTGATGCGCTCCCTTAAGGCAGGCAGGACAAACATAAGTCCAGCTGCCTTGAGGGAGCCTTGTCATGTAAAGCCTCGCGCGGCAGAAAAGCCAAAAAGAAAAAGCCATTCCTCGTCAACGATGAATGACTTTGACTTTCAAAATGGTTATTCAATGAACAAAGAAATAAGAGTGACGAGGAGCGAAACCCCGAAAATGCTCCCCACCACAAGGGTATGACGTTTCCGCTGCATGACGACGATGGCTATGTATTCGCGAATCATGGCATTCGGCCAGTAATAGAACGCCGTTTTCGAACCGATTCCCTGACTCTTCAAACCGACCTTTTTCGCGTACAGGCTGGCTCTGAACAGGTGGAAATTGTTCGTCGTAAAAATGCTGTTATATTCGCGTCCCTTTAACGACTCCATGATTCGTTTCGAAAAAAGCATATTCTGGTATGTATTTACGGATTCCGTTTCCGTTAGGGTGTGCTCCAAAGGAATTCCGCGCTCCAGCGCAAATTTTTGCATCGCTTCCGCCTCTGAAATGTTCTCATCCGAGCCTTTTCCGCCTGAAAAAATGATCGTTGGCGGAAAAGCCGCCGCCGCTTGCTTCCGGTAAAAATCGATGGCTTTTTGAATTCTGCTGGCCAAAAGCGGCGGTACCTTGTCGTTAATCAATCCACTGCCAAGAACGATAATAAAATCCTGATTATATTTAGGTCTGTTAAATTGATACAGCAAATACGCGGTCAAAAAATTGGTTAGGTGCAAAAAGAAATACACCACAATGAGGGTCACTCCGGCGTATAAAGGTTTAAAGTGAATGGACAGAAAACGCTCCGGGTTGATGATTTGGATCAACGACAACACGAGAAGGGCGATCCCTAAGATCAGCGTCAGGCAGTTGGAAAATTTCCGGCCTTCTTTTTTCAGCAAAATTTTTGCGTTTAAAAAAAGTCCGATACTTAAAGCCAATAAACCGAACGAAGAGATAATAAATACGAAAACGAGTGCAACGAAGGCAAAGATCCCGAAAATCAAGAGATTCGACTGATACCCTAAATAACCGCAAAAAAGAAGAAGCGAACAAAAAAACACGTTAAACAAAAAACCGTTTAAAATGCGTCTCGGATCCGTCAAATAAAAGGCCAAGAACACAATAAATAACGCAAGAGAAGTCAGTCCAAGGGCTGCAAGCATGTAAATTAAACCTCAATTTTTATAAATTTATTTTAATATGTCAAATATATCTTAACCCTTTCAGAGCGAAAAAAAACGAATAAACCTGAACGATAAAAAAACTCCCTTTTATTTGCCAAAAAAGCAGATAAAAGAGAGTTGTTGTTTCAGATGATCGCTCGCAGGTAAACAAACTGCCGCACCGTCATGCCATCCCCCTTACTCGTAAAAGGAGGACTAGCATCTAACGTGCATTTAGACGTGCATTTACCATTCCTACTCCCATTCGATCGTTGCTGGCGGCTTGGAGGTAATGTCGTACACGACGCGGTTGACGTTCTCCACCTCGTTCACGATGCGCACCGAGATTTTCTCGAGCACGTCCCAAGGAATGCGCGCCCAGTCCGCGGTCATGCCGTCGATGGACGTCACGGCGCGGATGCCGACGGTGTAGGAGTACGTACGCGCATCGCCCATGACTCCAACGCTCTTCATGTTCGGCAATGCCGTGAAGTACTGCCAAATTTCGCGGTCGAGGCCGGCTTTGGCGATTTCTTCGCGCAAAATGTAATCGGAATCGCGCACGATCGTAAGCTTTTCTTCCGTCACTTCGCCGAGGACACGGATCGCAAGTCCAGGACCCGGGAACGGCTGGCGCCATACGATGGCTTCCGGCAGGCCGCATTCCAAGCCGACTTTGCGCACTTCGTCCTTGAACAAGGTTTTCAGCGGTTCGATCAGCTTGAACTTCATGTCTTCAGGCAAGCCGCCGACGTTGTGGTGCGATTTGATCGTTTGCGCCGTTGCCGTGCCGCTTTCGACGATATCCGTGTACAGCGTGCCTTGGGCAAGGAAATCGAAGTCGTCGAATTTCGCGGATTCTTCGTCGAAGACGTAAATGAACTCGTTGCCGATGATTTTACGTTTTTTCTCCGGATCGTCTACGCCGGCCAATTTGCCGAGGAAACGGTCGCGGGCGTCGATTTTGACGACCTTCATATCGAATTTGCCGACAAAGGTTTCCATGACGCTTTCAGCCTCGCCTTTGCGCAGCAAGCCGTGATCGATGAACATGCAGGTCAACTGATCGCCGATCGCTTTGTGGACGAGCATGGCCACGACGGAAGAATCCACGCCGCCGCTGAGCGCGCACAGCACTTTACGGTCGCCGACCTGTTCGCGGATATCGCGCACCGCGTCTTCGATGAAGGTTTCCATGCTCCAGTTGCCCTCGCAATGGCACACTTCGTACAGGAAGTTGCGGATCATTTCGTTGCCGTTCACGGAGTGGCGCACTTCCGGATGGAACTGAACCGCATACAGCTGCTTGTCCAGGTTGGTCATGGCCGCAATCGGCGCCGATTCCGTGCCAGCATCCAGCTTGAAGCCTTCAGGCAGCTCGACGACATGGTCCCCGTGGCTCATCCAAACGGTTTGTTTAGCATCCAGACCTTTGATCAAAGTCGTGCCCGGATTAAATTCCAGATCCGCTTTGCCGTATTCGCGCTTGGCCGCGCGTTCCACTTTGCCGTTCAACTGGTGGGCCATCAGCTGCATGCCGTAGCAAATGCCGAAGATCGGCACGCCCAGGTCATAAATCGCCGGATCCACATGGGGTGCGTCCTCCGCATATACGCTCATCGGTCCGCCGGAAAATACGATTCCTTTCGGAGAAAGCTCGCGTATTTTTTCGATCGGCGTATTGTAAGGCAGCAGTTCGCTGTATACCCCCAAATCGCGAATGCGTCGTGCAATGAGTTGATTGTATTGTCCACCGAAGTCCAAAACAACGATGATTTCATTTGGTTTATTCATTAACGTGCCTCCCTCAATTGTTGAAATTAATTATACGCAACGACAATTCATACCGTCAAGGAAGCCGGGGCGTCAAGCTTATGCCACTTTTTTGGAGATCCGGAAACAGCGGCGTAAAAAGGCGATGCATCTGCTCCGTTCCATCGGACCTTCGTCATAAGCTATCATTTCCCAATCGGCGGCAAAATCGTACAGCATTTTGCGTATTTCTTCTTTTTCAACCGGGAGGGACCGGATATACTCCCGTGCCGTGCATCCGGCCGGAGCGGCGCCAAAACGGCGAGTCAGAGCTTGCCAGACCGGGTTCGCGCTCTTTAGAAGCTCGTTGCGGCCGGGAAAATGCCGGCGGGTGACATACAGCTGCAGCCATAAAGGCAAGAGCCCGAGCCAAGGAAGCAGCCCAAGGATCGCTAGCGCAAACGCGCCGGCCAAAACCGTTCCGATGGCAAAAACAAGCTTATGCTCCAGCACGAGCTGAAGCGTCAAACGAAAGCCTTCAAGGGCGTATGCCGCCACGTTTTTCAGGAAATCGCCGCCTGCGGCAGCCGCATGAAAAGACGAAGCCGGCTTGGTGGAACCGCCCGTCAGGGCGATGCCGGGAGTCGGATCAAACGGAATCCAGCCGGATTCCGGAAAATAGACTTCCACCCAGGCATGCGCGTCGCCTTCGGTGATCAGGTACGTCCCGCTTTTACCCGCCTCCTGCTTTCCCGGAGCAAAACCTTTCACGTACCGCGCGGGGATGCCTTCGCTGCGCAAAAGCACGGCCATTGCGGTAGAAAAATGGTTGCAATACCCGGCATGGGTCGCGAACAGGAAATCATCGACGAAGTCCTTGCCCGCTGGAGGTACTTTGGTGTCGAGCGAGTAGCTCTCATGCTCCTTCAAGTAATTTAGTACGGCGTAAACCCGGTCGTAGCGGTTCCCGGCGCCTTTCGTAATTTCGGCGGCCAAATCCTTCACCCGCTGCGGAAGCTCCCCGGGAAGCTGCAAATAACGTTCCCGCACATGGAGCGGATCCGCTCCCGACTCTTGCTTCAGCCGTTCCGGGTTCGGATCCGGAACCGCGACCTTCACGGTATAACCTTCGATTTGCGGCTGCCCCCCGTCAAGCATCACTTTGACGGTACCTGCATCGACGTTTCTTTCGATTGCGGCAGGCAAAGCGGCCCCGTCCGGAGACAGCTGCATGTCGACGATTTCCGCGACGCGGCCACCGCCGAACAGCGGGAAGCTTTGGCGAAGCGGCTGTTCAAACGTAATCTTTTGCGTAATCGTCCGTTGTTCCGGAGCAAGCTTGTCCGTTTGTTCCGGGAGCGTGCCGGGGGCATAACCCGTTTTGACGTCCGACTGGACTTCCGACCATTTCCTTCCATTATATTCGCTGAAGGTTTCGCCCCGCCAATACGTCGGGAACGGGGTTTGGGCCGTGAAATAGACCCGGCTGCTTTGCTGCAGCGGAAGTCCCATCTCCTCTTCTTCGCCGGATAAATTGTAGCCCGTGACAGCCGCCGCTTCCCCGGTCCCGTATCCGGTTTTTACCCAGTTGGCCAGACGATCCGCGGCTTGCTGCAGCGAGAACGCTGCCGCAGCCTTCGGCTGCGCCAAGCTTCCGGCCAACCAGCTCACGCCCACGACGAAAAGAACGACCGCGGCAAGCGACAGGCCCCACCTGCCGTACTCCGGCTTCGGAATACGGAAAACGGGCCCGCTTTCCCGGAGCCTGGAGAGATGGACCATACCCTGCAGCAAAAGCACAAGAGCGCTGGTTTTGATGATATCGCCATAGACGGACAGGCTAAGCAGCGTCTCGAGGCAAAAAAGGTACAGCAGCGTGGCGCCGGCGAACAGCAGGACGCTGCTGCGCAGCAGCGCCAGCGATTGAACCGAATAAACAAGCAGCGCCCAGCCGATCATGAGCACCAGCATCCGCGCATCCTGGCTCAGCGCCCCAAAACTGCCGGTCGATGCCAGCAGCTCCACGTCCTGACGCAGCAGCGAAAGGGACGACACCGGATCGAAGGGCTCCCCGCTTCTGTCGATGACGACCGCCCAAAATGCGAGCGTACAAAATAGATAAAGGGGCCCCAACAGCGGCAGCCGGAGGCAAAAAGCGCCAAGCAGCAAAAGCGCCCCGGTGAACACATACATAACCCCGAACCATTCGCGGCTGACGGACAGCACGTCAAGCGGCTGCAGCGGCATAAGCCATTCGAGGAACAGGCCCATCAGGAGCGCTGAGATCCCCAGCCGGAACCATAACGGATCTTTCCCGTTGTCCATCTACACCGCCCCCTCTCCGGAACGAAGCGGACCGATCGGGCCCATCCTCGATACCCTGTCGGGATCGACGGCATAGATGCCCGCTCCCATCCGGGAAAGACGGATCGCAGCCGCAAAAGCCGAATTTGTTCCAGCATGCTTCTCCCGCTTGCCGCCAAGCTCCCCGGTACCCGCATTCAAGGCCGTGCAATACACGTCGACCAACACGCCGCGGGCAAGCAGCCGGGCCGCAGCCTCGGACAACGATTCGTTCAACCCGCCCGTAATGACGATAACCCGCGTGCCGGATTTCGCATGCTTCAGGTTTTCCTCCAGCATCGACGCAGCGGACGGGCCTTCGGATAAAGCAAGCGGGGCTAGTGCCGCCAGCATGGCGGAATAACCCGCGCTTTCACCCGGGAGCCGATCCTTTGCGGATGCGGCGGAATTCGCGGCATCATCCATGCCCCGGTTCGACGACCCGCAGATCAGCTTGCTTTCGGCCCCGTAACGCATCATCTCGGTCAACATGCCTGCGGCGGCCGATACGGCGCGTTCAAAAGCGGGCTTGGCCTGCTCCCGGCGCTGCTCTTCCGTTCCCTCCGGCGGGGCATAGCCGTCATACGAGCGGTCAAGGACGATCATGCAAAACGGGTCGCGTTCCTCCTCAGGCAAAAAGGAGTGAAGGCTGCCGCGTTTGGCAAAGCTCTTCCAATGAATCCGGCTCGAAGGATCGGTCGGAAGATACGGCCTGACCTCGGGCCCTTTGACCCCCTGCCTGCATTCCGCCGTTAGGGCCGGCTGCGCCGTCCCGTCGGCAACCGCAGAGGGCGATCCGGCACCCAATGCAGGCAGCGGCTTGGGCAACACCAACAGGCGCCCTTCCGCCTTTTGCGCCCGCTCCCCTTTAAACCAGCCAAAGAGCCCGCCCCATTCCAGCAGGCAGGCATCGAAGGAATACACGCCGCGCGGCAGACTGCGCAGCTCACAGCTGTATGCCAGCCGGCGCCGGAATCCCGGAAATAAAATCTGCCGGCTGCTGCCGCCCGTGTAATAGTCCTCGACGGCTAACCACGGAACGGGAAGCAGGGAACGAAACCGGATCTCAACCTGCAGCATTGCGGTTTCACCCGCCGTAATGACAGGCTCGGACAGGCGGCGTTCGATGATGATCTTTCGCGGCCCAAGCCATTGCAGCAGCATGCCGGAGAACAGGATCCAGCCCGCCAGGAGCACCAAATAAAGCGTCGACGCCCCCCCGTGCCAGTGGTGCAGCGCGCCCAGGGCGCCAACCACGCAAACCCCCGCCAACCACTCTTTAAGCCGCCTCTTCATGATGTCGCTCCTTTGCGGGGAGCCACGGGAATCGTCAGGCGCGATAACAGCTCCCGCACCACATCCTCGCTTGGCGTCCCGGCGAGCAGCGCCTCATGGCTGAGCACGAGCCTGTGCGCGAGCACGGGCTCGGCCACAAGCTTCACGTCGTCCGGGATGACGTAGGACCGTCCGGCCATATAAGCGGCGGCCTGCGAAGCCTGCATCCATGCCAGCGTTCCGCGCGGGCTGATGCCGAGCTGAAGCTTCGCATGGCTTCTTGACGCGACCGCCGTCTGTACCAGCATCAGCTTGATCGCATCGTCCACGAACACGTTTTTGACTTCGCGCTGCATGTTTGCCATCTCCTCGGCCAGCATGACCGGTTTGATCCGCTCCAGCGGATCCGCCCCCGCCATGCGCGACAAAAGCTCGACCTCCTGGTCCGGATCGGGATAACCAAGCTGAATCCGCATCAGAAAACGGTCGAGCTGCGCTTCGGGAAGGCGGTAGGTGCCTTCGAACTGCAGCGGGTTTTGGGTCGCCAGCAGCAAAAACGGGCGCGGCAGCGGATGCGTATGGCCGTCCACCGTAACCTTGCGTTCCTCCATCGCTTCGAGCAGCGCCGACTGCGTTCTCGGCGAAGCCCTGTTCAGTTCGTCGGCCAGCACCAGATTGTTCATGATCGGGCCCGGACGGAATTCGAACGTCCCGCTTTGCTGGCGGTATACCGACGTTCCGGTCACGTCCGCCGGCATCAGGTCGTAAGTGAACTGGATTCGGCCGAAACTCGCGCCGAGACAGGCGGCCAGCGTGCGGACCAGCATCGTTTTCCCCACGCCGGGGATGTCCTCAAGCAAAATATGTCCGCCGCAAAGCATGGACATCAGCGTCAGCCGGATTTGGGCCTCTTTCCCGACAATGACGGAACCGACGCGGTAAATGACCCTTTCGAGCAGTTCGGGAGCAAAATCTTGATTCGACAAGGAAGAAGCAGACAATTTCAAAACCTCCGATTCATTGTGGAGTGAATCCCTATAAGGAATCTATGAATATAGCTTTTCCACAATGGAAAGGAAGTAGACATCGGGACCTGTCAAAAAATCCAGTGAAAAGGGCGCTTCCCTTAACAGGCATTTACATTACTTTGATTCGACGCTCCTCGCCGGTTTCGGAAGCCGTCACGCGTTTATACCCGGCATTCGCGAACAAATCGCGAACCGGAACCCAGACGGCATCGTTGATCATTCGAACGGATGTCGCAACGGAAGAGGCGTTTTTCCCGGGTTCCGTGACCGTCAGCAGCCCGGTGCGGATCTGGATTTGCAGCGCGGTGACCGATTCTGCCGACAACGTCACCTTCGCCGTCTGCGTTTTGGCCTCCCAAACGGCGGTTCCGCCAAGCCTTTCGGCTACGGCCCGGGCCGGAACGAGATAATGGCCGTCCTCGTACAGGTATTCCCCGGGATTTAATGTCGTTTCCATCGGTCCGACTTCCAGACGCAGCGGTTTGCCGCTGGCGAACAAAGCGCTATTCCCGGCCACATGGGACTGCACCCATGCCTCGCTTGGCGCGCCGCGCTGAAGTTTTCTGGCCTTGTCGTTCACTTTGAACTGCACGGGTTCTTCATCCGGAGACAACACGCCGAATTGATAACCTTTGTTTTTGTAATACGCGATGATTTGCGGCAGCGCCTTGACGCTTTCGGCATGGCCGCCGCCGTCATGCATCAGCAGCACGACCCGGTCCGATTTGACCGGCGTTTCGGCGCCCTTGACGATTTCGGCCGCGGGCACTCCCCGCCGCTTCGAATCGCCGCTGTCCACGTTCCAGTCGGTCACGACGTATCCGCCCAGCTTCATCAGGCGAAAATAGGTATCATCGAAATGCCCGGCCGTGCCGCCGGGTGCCCTGACCAATTGAGGCCGAACGCCCGTAATGCCGTAGACCTCCGCCTCGGTCCGTTTGATTTGGCTCCAGAAGGCAGGAAATCCGCTATAAAGTTCGGTATAATTATGGTCATAGGAATGATTGCCTATGGCATGCCCCTCGTCGTATATGCGCTGCAGCAGCTCGGGATACCGTTTGACCTGCTCGCCCAGCACAAAAAACGTGGCGCGGATATTATTTTTTTTCAAAATATCGAGAACTTTGCCGGTTAATGCGCTAGGTCCGTCGTCAAACGTAAGGAAGACTGTTTTTCCGGCTGAAGTCGGCGTTTTCGGTTTCGGGGATGAAGTTGTCGATGCATACGCCGGCGCCGTCTCCCTCAGCGCCTCGGCATGGACCGATGCCTCCTTGGTGAAAGGCTGTTGCAGCAGATCGTACCGGAACGTAAACGCAAAGAGCATTAGAAGCAGCAAAGCCATCATGAATCGTTTTACCATTGGGAAAACCTCCACTATTTCTATGAATTCCGCTTTCTGGTAGATTATATGGTTGGAGGTTCGAAAATAGACTTTACGGATCAGTCTTTTGCAAGAACATCTTTGGATCTGGTTTGGAGTGAGAATATTGGAACTGCTGAAATGGATACAGCTGTTGTTTGGGGATTACGGTTATCTTGTTCTGTTTTTGGGACTGGTTCTGGAGTTTATTGCGCTTCCTTTTCCGGGTGAGACCACGATGGCCTATGCCGGCTATCTATCTTACGCGGGAAAATTGCATTTCGGCTGGCTGCTCGTGCTCGCGTTCCTCGGGACGACCATCGGCATGACCATCACGTATTTCATCGGCCTTAAGGCCGGCCTTCCTTTCATTCAACGGTACGGCAAATGGGTCTTGCTCTCCGAAAGCAAAATCGATCATGTGCAAAAATGGTTCAACAAGTACGGGCAAAGCTTGATTTTCATCGGCTATTTCATCCCGGGCGTCCGCCATTTCACCGGATATTTCGCCGGGATCATCGCCGTTCCCTTCAGGAAATTCGCCTTGTATGCGTACAGCGGGGCGTTGTTTTGGGTGGTGTTGTTCATCAGCGTGGGCAAGCTGTTTGGTCCTCAATGGAACCTGGCCTTTCATATGGTCGAAAAATATTCCATTTGGGTCGTGGCGGCCATCGTCCTGATCGTAATCGCCCTTCTTGTTCTCCGGTACCGCAAGCCGCTTTCCGCATTGATGAACCGGTTGATCCGCAAAAACAAGACGAAGACGGTATCGAAAACGCGCTAAGCAAACGAAGATTCCCCACGAAGCGCAGGGGCGTCCATAACAAAAATAAAAGGGTATCCCGAAAGGTATGAAAACCTTCAGGGATACCCCTTTTTTATAATATCCGAAAAGATAAACTACAGAGCCGTTGCTTCCTGACATTGCAAGAAAAACTACATTACCATTACCCTTTGGCGTTGACGGTTTTGCCGACGTTTGGCAATTCCGTTTTTTCCGATTTCATGTTTTCGTCCTGCGGCTTGGTTTTTTTGATGAAGAAGGCCAAAACCAGCGAGACGGCGCTCAGCCAGGTGGCGATCACGAACGCGTCGTTGATGCCGTGGACCATGGATTGGGCGGTCAAGGCCCCCATTTGGGCTTTATCGGTCGCTTTGGCGACGCCGGCTTTAAGCCCTTCGGTCACGTAATGTTTCGTTTGCGAAGTCATGACCGTCACGAGGATGGCCGTACCGATCGAACCGGAAATGGTCCGCAGCGTGTTGGACATCGCCGTACCGTGCGCGTTCAGGCTGCGCGGCAGTTGGTTGAGACCCGCCGTTTGGATCGGCATCATCATCAGCGACATGCCGAACATCCGGATCGTGTAGATCGTGATCAGATGCGCGTAGGTCGTCTCTACGTTCAAACGGCTGAATTCATACGTCATGTAGGTCGTGATGGCCAGGCCGATGACCGAAAGCCATCTTGCGCCGATTTTATCGAAAATCGCTCCGGTAATCGGCGACATGATCCCCATCAGGATCGCCCCCGGCAGCATCATCAGGCCGGACTGCAGCGGCGTAAAGCCGCGGATGTTCTGCAGGAACAGCGGCATCAGAATCATGCCGGCATACATCGCCATCGTGACGATCACGTTAATGAGCGTGGTCAATGTAAACATGTTGTATTTGAAAATACGGAATTCGAGCATCGGGTTTTTGGACACGAGCTGCATCCATACGAACGCGATCAATGCCACCGTGCCGACCGCAAGCGACCAGATGACCTGCTGGCTTCCCCAGCCGTCCGTGCCCGCGTCGCTGAAGCCGTACAACAGGCCGCCGAAACCGATCGTCGATAAAATAACCGACACTGCATCGAATTTCGGTTTGGTAACCCTGGTTACGTTTTTCAGGAAGAAAACGCCGATCAGCGTGGCCAACACGGCAAACGGAAGAATGACGTAAAACAGGACGCGCCAGGAATAATGCTCCACGAGGTAACCGGAAAGCGTCGGTCCGATCGCCGGGGCGAGAATCATCGCGATCCCCATCATCCCCATCGCGGAACCGCGTTTTTCAATCGGGAAAATGTTCAGGAACACGACGGTCATCAGCGGCATCAAAATGCCCGCTCCCCCGGCCTGGATCAGCCGCCCGACCATGAGTACTCCGAATGACGGAGCCAGGGCGCAAATCAGCGTTCCGATCGAAAACAGGGTCATCGCCGATATAAACAACTGACGGGTCGTGAAACGTGCGATCAAAAAGGCCGTAACCGGAATCAACACGCCGTTGACGAGCATGTAACCCGTGGTGAGCCATTGTCCCGTCGCGGCTTGGGTAATTCCGAGGTCTTCCATGATTTTAGGCAGGGCCACGTTCATGAGCGTCTGGTTCAAAAACGCCACGAAAGCGCCGATGAGCAAGGCGGCGATAATCGGCCCTTTCTTTATATGCTCCAATGACTGAGCTTGGCTGCTATTCATATGTCTTTCTCTCTCTCCCTTTTTCGGTTAATATGTCGATAATCTGCCGATGCGTCCGCAATAAGTGGCACCGGTCCTCTTCCCGGATATGTAGCAGAGGTTCAAGATAGTCTTTGCAAATGGCTTCCGTCCGTTCCCGCAGCTCATCCCCTTTCTCTGTAATGCGCAGCGTAATCGACCTCCGGTCCGCTTCGGAGCGTTTGCGTTCCACCATGCCCGCCTTGACGAGCCGGTTGACAACGCCGCTGGTCGTGCTGTTGCCTATTAGAATAAAATCCGCGAGCTCGGAGAGTCCGATGTCCGGATGCTTCCGAAGCGTTCGCAGCACCAGATATTGAATCCAGGTGGTTCCAAGCATATCCGCGTCTTTCCAGAACAACTGATAGAAGCTTAGATGCACTTGGCGAAAAGAGTACAGCAATTCGATAATTTGTTCCTGCGAATTCAACAACCGTCACCCTGTTTCATCGATCTAATATTTCGCATACGAATTAGTTTAATGCCAACATGTTTTCATGTCAATAAAAATATACGAATAAATTTACATATGTCTTTCATGTTAATTTCAAAAAAATCCTGAAAAATGTTATTCCGGTTTAGACATGACTTCTTCCGGCGAAAAACTCTTTATATACAAAAAAAGCCGGTCTCCGGCAACCGCTGAAACAGCGGTTCGAAGATCCGGCTGGCTTGATGAACCGACATAAACATCATTCCGCGGCCAAAGCGCCCATTTCCCGCCCGTTGGATGCGGGCTTTTCATGATTCTCTTGATCGGCAGCGCCTTTTTTGTCTTTGTTATGAGCCATAATGACCTTGGCCCCGCAGAGGAACAGAAACATGATCAGGTAAGTCACGATATATTTAAGCGCCGTACCGAGCCCCGCTTCCATATGGCCTCCGTAATAAAACAAAGCGCGGAAGCCGTCTACCATATACCGCGTCGGCAAAAACGAACTGAGCGCGCGGTGGAATTCGGGCAGCGTCGTGACGGGGAACGCCCCGCCGCTGCCGAAAATCCCCATGATGTTGACGGGAAACATCGCCAGCATTCCCCATTGGCCGAGGAACAGGCTGAGCATTTTGAATAAGAAAGACATCGTGAGGGAACTTAACAGCAGGAACAAATAAATCCGCCAAATGCTTGCCGTGTGCACGCTGCCGAATACGCCGAATATGAAAATCATAATGACCGTGGTCACAAGCACCGACGTGATGGCCCCGAGCAGAAATTCGGTCAGCAGCTGTTTGACATGGCTGAGCCGATGACCTTTGCTTCTCATGCCTTCGGCGATTTTGCCCACGTAGCCGTGGATCATGTTGACGCCGAGCAAGCCGCTGATCGATGAGATCATGACGACGACGAATGGCGTCATCCCCTTATTGATTTTTCCCGTCAGACCCAAAGCGTTGACGGTTGTCGCCTGAACCGGGTTGTCCAGAAGCGATGTCGCTTGCGGCGACACCTCCAGGCCAAGCTTCGTCATGCCCGCCTTGATCTGTTGGCTTACGCCGGTATTTACGGCAGAGGCCACCGTTTGCAGTGCGTTCGTAGCGACGGACGAGGCAAGCTGTCCGCCCGCTTCGTTAATCAAAATTTCCATATGTGCAGGTTTTCCGCCGGCTTGTCCGGTCATCAGCGATTTCTGCACGCCCGCCAGCGAAGCGGAGTAGTCGGCCGGGATGACAAGCGCCCCGTATGCCTTGTTGTTTTTAATTTCTTCGACGGCTTTTTCCTTGCTCGACTCGATCGTCCATTTAAAGGAATGGCCGTCTTGCGTCTCGATCAAATGGTTCATGATCTGTTGCCCCATGTTCACCGATGCTGCCCCCTGATCCTCATTGACCACGATCAGCGGAAAATCCGTTAATCTTTGCGTCGGCCCGCCGAATACGGGCAAATATATGCTAAGCATGCAAAGCATGAGGAAGGCGGTGCACCATACCGGGAACCAGGCGATTTTTACCTTCAATAGCCTTTTCAAAATAACACTTCCCTTTTATTGATAAAAATTTATGGGTTGGGCGTATCGTTCGATTCCGCATCCAACTTGCGGTTCATAATCCGCATCATGACGTACATCACTTCGAGATCATCCTGGCTGAGCTTCTTGAATAGATCAGATGCGAAGACATGCTCGAACGGAAAAGAGGAAACGGCATGTCCTTCACCGGTCAGGCTGATGAAATGGCTTCGCAGATCGCTCGGATTCTCCGTGCGGGCGACCAGTCCCCTTTTCTCCAGCGAATCGACCAAATACGTGATGGATGCCGCCTTCAGCTTCAAGTGGCCGGCCAAATGGCTCGACAGACATGCGCCGCCCCGTTCAATGATGTTCAAAATAAAAAACTGGTTCAGGGACAATTCATGCTTGCGCAGATGATCCATCAAGGCACGAATGCGCTGGCCAGTCATTTTTCGGGACAGCTCGCTATATACATCAAGTAACATATCCACCGTGATTTCAGGCTGTTTATCCATACGCAATGCTCCTCTTTCCTAATCGGAATGATTCTATTATACTTCGAACATTCTAAATTGTAAATGGATAATGATGTGTTTACATTTGTTTTCATTGGAAAATAGCCGTGAATTAATTCGAATTTTCTAAATTCACGCCATGGATTGTTTCTTGAAGCTCGTCACCTTGAACTTGGCGGAAAGCGCAAAAACCCCGGCCCCTCCGATCATGGACACGGTGCGTGGAGCCGGGATTTTTGGAATTTTTCGGGCGATCAGCCCAAAGCGGCCAGAACGTCCTCGGTATGGCCTTTCACTCTGACATTGCGCCATTCCTTCAGCAGCTTCCCTTCTTCGTCAATGAGGAAGGTGGAACGGACGATGCCCATATATTCGCGGCCGTACATCTTTTTCAGCTGCCATACGCCGTACATCTCGCTCACCCGGTGGTCCTCGTCGGACAGCAGCAAAAACGGCAGGCCGTATTTCTCCGTAAACTTGCCGTGGGATTTGACCGGATCGGGACTGACGCCCAACACCACCGCGCCTTTAGCCTCCAAAATATGGTGCGAATCCCGGAAGCTGCAGGCCTCCTTCGTGCAAGCTTCGGTCATGTCTTTCGGATAAAAATACAAAACGACCTTTCGTCCGCGAAAGCCGCTTAACGTTACGTCTTCGCCGCTGGATGCCGGAAGGGTAAAATCAGGAACCTCTTGTCCGATCGTCAGCTCCGCCATATTCGTTCGACTCCTTTCGACAAGAATTCCATGCCGACATGCTCGGATACAGAATCTTGCAAACTTATGCCAAATTGATTGTATTGTCAAAAAAAATTATAATAAATGAATCCTTAACCTACAAATGTCGAATTGTACAGCCAAAGCCTCCTTTATTCAGGATAATTGAAAGGAAGAGAAGGAATGACTTCAAGGAAGAAAGCGATATTGTGGATTATAGCCATCATTCTGGTAGCTGTGATCGGCTACGCGGCATATTATTTTACTTCGATTTACAATGGTCTGCAGGGTTTGCAAAAAACCGGCGAAGCTTCCCCTTTTAAAAACGTCACCACCGTGGAAACGAAAGTTCCCGAACCTCCCAAATGGGAAGGCACCGAGCCCGTAAATATCCTTCTCATGGGC
This sequence comes from Paenibacillus sp. USDA918EY, assembly GCF_009870825.1. Taxonomy (GTDB): domain Bacteria; phylum Bacillota; class Bacilli; order Paenibacillales; family Paenibacillaceae; genus Paenibacillus_AQ; species Paenibacillus_AQ albilobatus. Next base: position 21,675 of record NZ_WTWY01000002.1, read on the forward strand.
GTCGACGCGCGAGGCATCACCGAAGGCGAGATTCCCAGGTCGGACAGCATGATGGTCGCTTCCCTCGACCCGGTCAAAAAACGGATTCATTTGTTCTCTATTTTGCGCGATACCTACACGGATATTCCGGAGCACGGAAAAGATCGAATCAACACCGCGATCACCCACGGCCCGAATACGGCGATGAAAGCGGTCGGCGATTTGCTCGGCATTCCGATCCAATATTACGTCTATACCGATTTCCAAGGCTTTATCAAGCTGGTGGACGCGGTAGGCGGCGTCGACTTTTACGTGGAAAAGGATATGTATTACCCGAGCGCCGCCGACAAGCACGAATACGACATCGACCTGAAAAAAGGGATGCAGCATCTCGACGGCAAAACGGCGCTGCAGTATGTCCGTTTCCGCCACGACGCGACCTCGGACTTCACCCGGACCGAACGCCAGCGCGCGTTCCTGAAAGCTGTCGCCGAGAAAATGCAGTCCACCACCTCCATCATGAAGCTTCCGGATATTTTGGAGGGAGTCAGCCCTTACATCGATACCAACCTGTCCGTCAACGACATGTGGAAGCTGGCGACGGTCGGCTATAAAAGCCAAATGGCCGGCAGCGAGCAAATTCCTCCGATGAAGCTGCTGAAGGAAAGAACCATCGGCGGGGCGGCCGTGCTTACCGTATCCAGCGAATCGGCGCTGAAGGACTACATTAAAGACATTTTCGATAAACCGACCCCGATTCAAGTCTCAAGCGACGGGCAAACCGAGTCGCAAACGAACAATACAAGCACACAGGACAAGGACACTCCGAAGGACAAAAGCGGCAGTACGGGCAGCAGCGATTAACGGCTGCCCGCTGCTTTTTCTAATAGAGGATTTTGCAAAAGTCCCGAATGAAGAAAGGAAGTTGAAATCAACATGAATCGTTCTCGTTCCGAGCAGCTTTACCAGGAAGCACTTCAACACATCGTCGGCGGCGTCAACAGCCCCTCCCGTTCGTTCAAGGCGGTAGGCGGCGGGGCCCCCGTATTTATGAAACGAGCCAAAGGCGCTTACTTCTGGGATGAAGACGGCAACCGCTACATCGATTATTTGGCGGCCTACGGTCCGATCATTACCGGACATGCCCACCCTCACATTACGGCGGCCATCACGCATGCCGCGGAAAACGGCACGCTGTACGGCACGCCTACCGAACTCGAAATCCAATTGGCCCGGATGCTCAAGGAAGCCATCCCTTCCATGGACAAGGTCCGCTTCGTCAATTCCGGCACCGAAGCCGTCATGACGACGATCCGCGTCGCCCGCGCCTATACGGGGCGCAGCAAAATCATCAAATTCGCCGGATGTTACCACGGCCACTCGGATCTCGTGCTGGTGGCGGCAGGCTCCGGTCCTTCCACGCTAGGCACGCCGGACAGCGCCGGCGTTCCGTCCAGCATCGCGCAGGAAGTCATCACGGTGCCCTTCAACGATTTGGACGGGCTTCGCAAAGCGCTTGATACCTGGGGCAAAGACGTCGCCGCCGTCATGGTCGAGCCGATCGTCGGCAACTTCGGCATGGTCATGCCGAAACCGGGTTTCCTCGAAGGGCTTTGCCAAATGGCGCATAATAACGGCTCGCTGGTCATTTACGACGAGGTGATCACCGCCTTCCGCTTCCATTACGGTTCGACCCAAACGTTTGCCGGTCTTGCCAATCATGAAGCGATCAAACCCGACCTGACCGCCCTCGGCAAAATCATCGGCGGCGGGCTGCCGATCGGCGCTTACGGCGGCAGCAAGGAAATCATGGAGCAGGTTGCGCCGCTCGGCCCGGCTTACCAGGCGGGCACGATGGCCGGCAACCCGGCTTCGATCGCGGCCGGCATCGCCTGCCTTGAAGTGCTGCAGGGCGAAGGCGTTTATGAGGAAATGGACCGCCTCGCGGCCAAACTCGCGGACGGGCTGCAGACGTCGGCCGACCGTTACGGCGTTCCGCTAACGATCAACCGTATCCGCGGTTCGCTGTCCACCCATTTCTGCGATCATCCCGTCACCAATTACGATGAGGCGCAGGATACGGACGGCGAAGCATTCGCCGCTTTCTTCCGTCACATGCTGGATCGCAACGTCAACCTGGCGCCGTCGAAATACGAAGCTTGGTTCCTGACGACAGCCCATACGGAGCAGGATGTCATCGATACGCTTGAAGCGGCTGATGCTTCCTTCCGCGAAATGTCCAAAAGCAAATAAAAGGCGCAAAACGGCTTCGGCCCGAAGCGTGCCGCCTACTGAAAAGAGCCGTCCCGAAAGGTCTTCTTGGACCCGGGACGGCTCTTGCTATTTTTTTTAGTAGCGTTGATTCGCGTTCCCCTGCGCCCCATGCTTCAGAATAAAATACAGCACAAGGTACACGGCGTACCCCAGCACCCCTCCGGCGGTATTCATGATGATGTCGTCGACGTCAAAGGTGCCGATAAACAGCGCCAGCTGCAGCGATTCCAAAGCCAGGCTGACGCCAAAGGAAATCAGGATCACTTTCAGCGGCGACATGGAACGGATCCCGCAAACCAAAGGCAGCAAAAATCCGAGCGGCATAAACGCGGCAATATTCCCGAAAAAGTTGATGAAGCTCGTGCCGTTCCCCAAGTTACGGAGATAGCCGCTGATCTCCCGAAGCGGTACGAGATTCCCTGCCGCCCGGAGCCGGTCCGCAATCATCCCCGGATGCATGACGTGATCGACCAGCTCCCGCAAATAATAGACCGGGCTTATGCTTCCGAACTTGAACAGAATGATTTTGACGAGCGCATAAAGATAAACGATGAACAGCAGGATTACGCCCACCTTGATCGCCGCGTAGGCCGGATGGTCGTCCGACGGACGGGTTCCGTTACCGTTTCTTTCGTGTCTTTCGTGGCCGTATGGTTGATGACGCCGATATTCGTCGTACATGGGCAGTACCTCCTTGAAATGCTTCTTTCGCTAATGGCGCGCCTGACCGCGCCGCCACGGCGTTGGCGATATCGTCATACGCCGTTTTCTGTTGTCTGATTCCAAGGATACGCCTCAGGTCTTAGCTATTTTTCAAATAAAAATAAAGAATCCTAAAGAATACCGTTTTTTCAATGGCGTATTCATTTTACGCTACGGAAAATGGCTGGGGACCTCTCGGCAATACGATTTTCGGTTCGGTGCTCATTAACGGAATCGGATGGTATCTGATGAAAAGAAACCGAAACAAAGGAGCGGCAATGTAAGCGATCAATTGGATCGATGCCCCTTCAGCGATAAACCGGCCTATTCCCTTTTGCCTGCAAATGCGTTACAATGGTTCCCATATTCGCGATGATGAAGAAGAGTACGCGGACAGCGAGCCTCAAGAGAGCCGGCGGGTGGTGCAAGCCGGTGGCGGCGTGCGCGGAAGTGGGCTTCGGAGCGACCGGTCTGAACAAAGCCGCTATTGGGATCGCGGCGCAAGTAGGACGGGCGGCATGTCCCCACCGTTAACCGGGGCAGGGTATCGAGGAGGCGCAATATGAGCTGCCGAATCCGTACCTGTTGAGAGGGCTGCAGGTTACTTTTATGCAAGGCAGCCAAACAAGGTGGCACCGCGAAGCTGACGGCTTCGTCCTTGGAAAGCGATATGTTCGGAGTTGAATCTCCGGCATCTTGCTTTTCGCAGGACGAGGCCTTTTTTGCAATATCAGAAAGTATAAACTACAGAGCTATTGCTTCCTGATATAGCAAGAAAAACTACCTTTAAACGCGGTCTGTCTACTTAGAAAGTACTTCGATATACGTTTTTCTTATGTCGAAACATACAGCTTCAAGGAAACAACTTCGGTCATTTTCGGAATCGCGGACTGCCGCTTCGAGAGCACCATTCATTAAACGGATGATTTTTCAAGGAGGTGATGGCCATGGATGACGGCTGGTGGTGGCAAGGCAAAGGAACGGATGTTACGAATAGAACCTTGAGGAGGAATTCCTATGACAACCCTATCCCCTGTTCCGACCCAACGGGAGATCGTATTAACCGGAGACCGCACGACCGGAAAGCTGCATCTCGGCCATTACGTCGGCAGCTTGAAAAATCGCGTGCAGCTGCAAGAGCGATACGAAACCTATATCATGCTCGCGGACGTGCAGGCGTTGACGACCCATTTTGACAGGCCGGCCATGCTTGCCGAAAGCGTCCGCCAGGTCGCGCTCGACTACTTGTCCGTCGGCATCGACCCGGAAAAATCCACCATCTTCGTACAGTCGATGATTCCCGAAATCGCCGAGCTGACGGTCATTTTTTCGATGTTCGTCACGGTCAGCTCGCTGCGTCATAACCCGACCGTCAAACATGAGGCCAAGGAACGCGGCTATGACGATTTGTATTACGGCTTTCTTGGATATCCGGTCAGCCAGGCGGCGGATATTGCCGCCTTCAAGGCGTCGCTCGTTCCGGCGGGCGAAGACCAGATTCCGCATATCGAGCAGGCGCGCAAAATCGTGCGCCGCTTCAATGAATTGTACGCCCCGGTGCTCGTGGAACCCGAAATCCTTGTCGGTGAGCGGCTCAACGGCCTGGACGGCGGCAGCAAAATGAGCAAAAGCCTCGGCAATGCCATCAGCCTGGACGCTTTACCCGAAGAGGTGAGCGCTCAAATCCGCAAGGCGAAAACCGACCCGGCGCGCATTCATAAGACTGATCCGGGCCATCCCGAGATTTGCACGGTGTTTGGATACCACTCGATTTTCCGGCAAGAAGGATGCGAGGAAATCCGGGAAAACTGCATGAAGGGACGGCTCGGCTGCGCCGCCTGCAAAGCGATGGTTACCGAAGCGATCGAGGAAGTGATGAGACCGGTGCGCGAACGGCGCGAGCTCTACAGGCACCGCGAGAAGGACATCGACGAAATCGTCATGAGCGGCACCGCCAAGGCGCGGGAGGCCGCCCGTCGGACGATGGGCGAAGTGCGCGGCGCGATGGGGATCAACTATTTTAATAAGTGATCGATAAAATAATGGGATGCCCGCGGTCGGTTGACGGCCTAGGGCACCCCTTTATTAAAGCCATGACAATTTTACGGTTTTAAATTCGGATTCGGCGCAAAACGCTGCACGATAAAATCGCGAAATTCCTTTGCCGCCGCCGAAAGGTACCGATTCTTCGCCCAAGCGATTTGATAGGTGCGGAGACACTCCGGCTCTTCGATCTCCAGAACGTGAAAAGGAGCGTCGAATTTTTCCAATAACGTCTCCGGCAAAAAAGCAATGCCGATTCCGGCACGCAGAAAATGCCCGACCGCGGAATGCTCATCCACCTCGCAGACGATGTTCGGCGCAAAGCCGGCTTGCCTGCAAAATTCATCGGTCATTTGCCGGAACGGGTTTCCCGGCCTGATGCAAATAAACGGTTCCTCCGCCGCTTCCGCCAAACGGATGCTGCCGCGGCCCGCAAATGGATGCCCAAGCGGAACGGCCAGCATGATCCGTTCGGTCAAAAAGGCTGCCCCCTCGATGTCCGGCTGCTGAACGGGCGGGAACGTAATGCACAGATCCAGTTCCCCCCTGCGCAGCTTTTCGGTTTTCTCCGCTTCCGAAGCCTGGGATATGTGCAATCTTGCGCCGGGACGGCGGGCGATAAAGTCGCCGATCGCATCGGAAAAACATTTATGCGTCGTCGTGGCCACGTAAACGCGCCCCCGCTCAAGCCCCGCCATATCCTCCACTTCTTTCCGTCCATCCTCCAGCGCCTGCAGCGCGGTTTCAACCTTCCGCAAAAACGCTTTGCCGTAAGCGTTCAACCGGATCTGCCTCCCTTTCCGGTCAAACAGCGGTACGCCCACGTCCTCTTCCAGCCTGGAAATCGTCTTGCTTAACGCCGGCTGGGCAATCCGCAGCTCCTCCGCCGCTCTGGTCATATGCTCCAGCTCCGCTACCTTCCGAAAATACTGCAGCTGCAAAAGCTCCATCCCATTCGCCTCGCTTATATACTAAAGGTTATTAATAAATATGATTATATATATTATTCATTATGTATTATTCATTATAAAATAGAACCTGCAGCAATGCTATGGCTTGACGACAACTTACAGAAGACGGCCTCGCCGGATCACATAAGAAAGAGAAAGGCGGATGATGAAGAATGAGCAAACAAATGAAAGCGATGGCTTTTTATTCGACCGGATCGCCCGATGTATTGCAACTCGTAAATTTCGATATTCCGGAAGCCGGGCCGGGGGAAGTCAGGGTGCGCGTCAAAGCAGCCGGCGTCCAGCCTTTTGATACCGCGGTTCGCAAAAACGGATGGGCTCCGCCCGGCTATCAGATCAAGACTCCTCAAATTCTCGGCAATGAATTCGCGGGAACCGTCGATCAAATCGGCGAAGGCGTCACGGAGTTCGCCCCTGGCGACGAGGTGTTGGGCTGGGCTGTTCTTTCGTGTTACGCGGAGTATGTGGTCGTTCATGCGGATCAAATCGTTCGTAAGCCCAAGAATATGCCATGGGACGAAGCCGGGGCTTTTACGGCAGGCGGGTTGACCGCGTACACGGCATTAAAGGAGCTCGGCGTGGGGCAAGGTGACACCGTCCTGATCCATGCCGCCGCGGGAGGCGTCGGATCGGCGGCGGTGCAGCTTGCAGCCTTGTGGGGAGCCACCCCGATCGGCACGGCCAGCCCGCAAAATCACGAATATGTTCGCTCATTAGGCGCCATCCCCGTCGCCTATGGGGACGGTCTTGCCGAACGGGTGCGCACCCTGGCTCCGGGCGGCGTGGATGCCGCGCTGGATGCCGCCGGGGAAGACGCCCTGAGGGCCTCCGTCGATCTTGTGTCCGATAAAAACCGGATCGGTACGATCGTTTCCTTCGAGCTTGCCGGACAGCTAGGGGTGCGCATGATCCGCAATCAGCGCTCGGCCGAACGTTTGGCGCAGCTTGCCGACTGGTACGAGCAGGGAAAACTCCGGGTTCATATCCGGCAAACGTTCCCTCTCGAGCAAGCCGCGGACGCCCATCGCGAAATCGAGCAGGGCCATGGCCGCGGAAAAGTGGTTCTTGTCGTCGAATAGGACGGGAAAAACATTCATCGACGGCGTACCCGACGGAAGCAAACGCCTTTCATAATAAAAACCAGCTGCATTCGGCCGAATGATGACCGAATGCAGCTGGTTTTTGCCGTTATTATGGATTGATGAATACCGTTCTAAGTTTGGGCACGAATTGCACGTCGAGACCCAAGCCCGACGCCAGTGCCGCAAGCGGCACGTAGGTTTTGGATTCCTTGCCGATTTTGTTCAGAAATGCCTCCGCATCGATCGGCACACCCGTACCGTCCACTTGGACCGTCTTGGAACCGATCGTGATCACGACCTTATGTCCTTGGTGCGTGATCGTCGCGCTCGAAGTTTTATTGTCCCAAGTGGACGTTGCTCCGATCGCATCGACGATATCCTTGATCGCCACGAAGTTCAGATTTTCGCGAATCACCGGTTTGTAAGGCGTGTTCAGCTCTTTTCCGCCCACATATATCCCCATTGGAGTTCCCGCTTCATGCACCGCAAGCTTTGTATAGCCGCCCCAAATCGTTTCGGAGAACACCTTGGCTATCGCTTCGTAACCAAGCTGGTTCGGATGGAAATCATGATCCTTGATCATATGGGTCATCGTGCCTTCCCCGCCGACGAATTCCTTGGCGACATGGGCCACCTTCACCTGAACCCCTTTCGCCGTAAAACCCGCGGCCATTTGGTCGATGACGCCGGTAAAGGCTTCGGCCGCTTTGCCAAGCTTCGGATACAGCGCTTTGTCCGCAATTTCCGGCAGCGGCTGGTACTGATCGGCAACGACGATAAGCGCGTCCGGATTCAGCTCATGCAGGTCCGTCACGACCACGCCCACGCTGTCGGTATACAGCTTGAACAGCTCCTGCAAGCGCGTCTGCAGGTCGGCTTCGCTCATCTTGCCGGCGGTCGTCAGCAGCTCGGACATGTCGTTGCCGCCGATCGTGATCGTAATCGCATCCGCGGTTTCCAGAGCCGCTTTCGTTTCTGCCGCTGCAGCGCCGATCCGGTCCGCGCGCGGGTCGGGGAGCTTCGGCTGGATGTCGTCGGCCGAGATTGCCCGACCGTTTTTGACGGCTTCCACAAAGTTTTGCAGCCCTTTGCTTTTCAGTCCGGCGATGCCGACGTTGACCGTTTCCGCACGTCCGTGCAGCAGCGCCTGCTCTTGAAGCCGGTCGACGAATCCGTAAGGGGCCTCCGTCCCGCTTTTGCCCGGTTCATACCCGACCGTCAACGAGTCGCCCAGGGCCACGATCCGGTACGGCTGCTTCGTTCCCGCTTCCCCGGCATCCGGGGCGGCCGATGCCGCCCCCAGCAGCATGGTAGACATCAGAACCGCAGCGGACAATGCCGATATGTACTTTTTGAATGGCTTGCGCATTGAATCACTCCTTCTCGCAAATGAAAGCCCTTGCTCCGATCGGTGCAGGGCTTCTTCCATTTTACCATCTTCTGCTAGACGAGATAACTGCTTTCTTCGCGATATTCGGACGGCGTGCGTCCCGTCGTTTTTTTGAACACCTGCGTAAAATACTTCGGATCCTGATATCCGACCATCGACGCGATTTGATAGACCTTGACGCCGGTATTTTTCAGGATGTATTTGGCCTTTTCCATCCGGCATTCGGTCAGGTACTCCAGGAAGGTGTAGCCCGATACCTGCTTGAACAGCGTGCAGAAATGGCTGATGCTCAAATCCACCACCTCGGCCACCTCTTCGATGCCGAGATCCTTGTGGTAATGGTTCATGATATACAGCTTCGCCTTTTCGATCAGCGAGCGGCCGTCCTCCTTGGCCTGGCTTCGCCTGCTTTCCTCCATTTGCCGGGCTGCGGCATTCTTCAATAAGCTGATCGCTTCCTGCAGGTTTTCCGCCTCGTGAAGCGCCTGCAACAAGCCGTCCAGCGGCCAATCCGCCAGCAAATTCGCGTACTCCAGCTGCCTGTAGAGGACGACGGCGATTTCCACAAGGAGCCGCTCGGCCGTTTCTTTCGCAGCAGCATGGCGTTCGATGTACAGCTTCAAATCGTCAAACGCCGCCTCCATCCGCTGCAGGTCCAACGTGCGGGCGCTTTCCAGCAAGTCGCTCTCGACCTGTTTCGGATACTTCAAATCCGTCGGCCGGGCCTCGTTCGGCTGCTCCTCCCGCTCGGCGAAAACTCCCTCCCGCTCGGAATAAAACCGCTGGTACAGCGCCTGCGTGGCGCTCCGGTACGCTGCGCTCAGCTGCCCGATCCCCTTGAAGACGCGGCTTATGCCGACGGAACAGCTCAATTTGGCGTACTTATTGATTTGAAGGATCAAATCATTGCCTAGACGAACATGATCCGTTCCGCCGTCTGCCGCAAACACGACGATCCATTCGCCGCTGTGAAACGGAAATACGGTCAGCGCCCCATGCTGCAGCGACCATTCCTCCAAAATGTTCCGGACGGCAAACAGCCATAAACGCTTCTCGTCAGGCAGCCACTGTTCGTTCAAGCGGAGAAAGCGGTCAAGCTGCACGACGGCCATGACATAGTCCTGCTCCAGCTCGCTGTTTTCCATCCACTGCATATGCCCGAGCGGCCGGTCGTTGCCTTCGATCCATTCGGAAAACATCCGCTCGCGCGCCATGACGGACAGCGCTTTGACCGAATGCAGCAGCCGCTCGTTTTCCGCGCGGGCGTCCAGCTGCGCCGCCGCACGCTGAAGCATGCCGGTCAACTCCTCATGGTCGATCGGCTTCAGCAGGTAATCGAACGCCCCCTGCCGCAGCGCCTCCCTCGCATATTCGAATTCGCCGTATCCGCTGATCACGATGAAGATCCGCTTCGGGTTGCCGGACAGCACTTCCTTCATCAACGCGATACCGTCCATTCCCGGCATGCGGATGTCGCTGATTACCATATCCGGGGAATGCTCCCCGATCAGCTTCAGCGCCGACTCCCCGTTGCGGGCCGTTCCGACGACCGTAAGCCCCAGCTCCTCCCAGCCGATGGCGGCCTGAAGGCTGCGGAGAATGATCGGCTCGTCATCGACGAGAATCACTTTATACTTGGCCGCTGTCCCCATCTTGCTCCCCCCTGTTCACTTTGCGGCGGAGCTGCGCCGCAGATTCCAATACTGCCGCAGGGAATCATCCAATCGGACCAGCGCGTCCCCGGGAGCCGTCTGCCCGTTGATCGCTTCCTCCACGACGGCCAGGAACGACCATTTCACCTCCGGCGAAAGGATGTTGTCGTACGGCGCGAACGTCCGCGCCGGCTGCTCCATCAATCCCGTCACCTGGGTAAAAACCGGACCCGTTTGCCGCGCGTCGAAATCGATCCGCATGGACGGAATGCGCAGGCCTTCATAAACGATCCGTTTCTGCACGTCCTCGGAATAAAACGACTGCATCAGCTCCAGCGCCGCCTTCTGCTGTGCCGCCGTCAAGTTCGAAGAAAGACTGATGCCGAACGTATAACCTCCGGCGATCGATCGCTCCCCGCCCGGGTGAAGCGCCGGAAACGGAAGGACGCCCACTTTGTCTTGAAACTCGGGCGGAGCTTTCTCGTTGTGGAACAACGTAATGTCCCAATTCCCGTTCAAATACATCGCGGCCTTGCCGTGCGTGAACAGATCGATCGCTTCCTCAGTCGACAAGCTGTTCGGCGACGGCCCGAACGCCCCTTCCTTGCCCCATTCCGCGAGCTGCTCGAATGCTTTTAAATACCCGCCGTTGTCAAAAACGGCCCCTGCTTCCCCCTGAACGATTCCGTCGATCTGGTTCGGGCCGCTGAAGCGGTCCATCAAATAATGCGCAAACACCGCCGCCGGCCACCGGTCCTCATTCCCGAGCGCAAACGGGATGTACCCGTTCTCCTTCAGCACCTTCACGGCCTCGTTCAGCTGAGTAAGCGTTTCCGGCAGCGCCAGGCCCAGCTTGTTGAAAATTTCCGTGTTTACGTACAGCGGCTCCGCGTTGCCTTCGATCGGCAGGCCGTAGATCCGCTGATTGTAGGTCCACAGCTTCAAATCCTTGAATTCCTTCTCCAGGTGGTTGTTTTTCACGAATTCGGTCAGGTCCATCAGCCGGTTGGACCGGATATACGGCTCGATCTCCGCCCCGCCGAACAAAACGAACATATCGGGCGGCGTGCCGGTCACCATTTCGCTTTTCAGCTTCTGTTCCCGGTGGATCGTCTGGTCCATGCCCTCAAAATTGACTTTGACGTTGGGATGGCTGCTTTCGTACTGCCGGACCACATCCTCGAAAATGTTCAGCATCGGGCGGTCATGCTCGGCGATCCAGAAGTGGCGGAAGGTCAAGGTCGTTTTTTCCGCGGTTTCCTCCTCGATCCCGCCGTGATTGCTCCTGGCCACCAGCGTCACCGTAACGGTAAGCACGGCCGCGTACAGCAGCGCCCAGCTCCAGTTCAGCCATTTTTTCAACCGCACACGTTTCACGCTCATTCCCCCTTCCCAGCGTCCCCTAAGCTCACGGCCCGATTTTGGGCAGCCGGATGCGGATGACCGACCCGCAGCCCGGAGATGAGCAGATCAGAATGCCGTAAGGGGAGCCGAACCGGATGCGCAGGCGTTCATGCACGTTTTTCAGGCCGACGCCGCTGTCGCGGTATTTTTTGGCCCCGCCGGGGTGTTCGTCCCCCAGATGCAGCAGCGTATCCTCGTCAAAGCCCGGACCGTTGTCGCTTACGTCTATGATGATGTCGCCGCCGGCATCCTTCGCTTCGATCCGGATCAGGCCTTTTTCCTCCATCGGCTCGATCGCGTGGTACAGCGCGTTTTCCACGATCGGCTGAACGATCAGCTTCTGCGTCATATACGGTTTCAGCTGTTCCGGCAGCGCGATCTCGCATTCGAACCGGTCCTCGAAGCGGTATTTTTGGATGTTCATATAATGGCGGACATGCTCAAACTCCATGTTCAGCGCGATCAGCTCGTGGTTTTCGCTGATGCTGATGCGCAGCAGCTTGCCGAGCGAAACGACCATTTTGCTGATATCCCGGTTCCCTGCGAGCACGGCCATGGAATTGATCGACTCCAGCGAATTGTATATGAAATGCGGGTTGATCTGAGCCACCAACGCCTGCATTTCGGCTTCTTTTTTGCGGGTCTGCTCGGTCTCCACCTGCTGAAGCAGCTCCTGGATCTGCCCGCTCATGCGGTTAAAGCCGTCGATCAGCAGATCCGTCTCGTCGAATCGCTCCACATGCGCCTGGATCGGCGTAAAAATGCCCTGCTTCACCCGTTTCATGCCGTTGACGGCGCTGATGATGCTGCGGACGAGCCTGCGGATGAAAAACTGGTCGAACCATAACGCCGACAGAAGCGAAAACAACACCAAAATGACGGCGATGTTGCGGATCGACACCGATTCGGAGCGGATCAGCTTCAACGGAGTGACGGCGACAAGATACCACCCCTCGTTATGGGACGGCAAAAAGGTAATGAGCGATTTTTCGTGCTGGTACGTATCGACGTAGTAATCTTTATTCTGGTGGAAACCGCCGGCAAGGAACGGAAAACCCACCCTCTCGCCGACATGACCTCCGGATTTGTTGAACACGATGCTGCCCTCTTGGTTGACGAGCAAAATATCGCCGCTTTTCAGCGTTGCGGATTCCCAAAACACCTGGTCCAATATATCCGGTTTGACGTAAATGACGAGATACCCGATGTCCTCCAGCGAGTAATAGTCTTTGATGACGCGGGCGTGGATCATGACCGGCTTGCCTGCCTCCGCGGAGCCGTTTTCCCCGGGGCCGGACCAGATCGGCCTGCCTTCGGCCTTTTCCATGTTCGCAAACCACACTTGGCGTTTCATGTCGCTGTAGGACATGGGGGCGTTGTACTGGTATACGAGATCGGTTTTCGAATACAAGCTGAACGAAGCGATCATCGGATGATTGATGAGCAGATTGTTGATCTCCTGCTTGCGGTCGTAGGTCATCCCGGATCCTTGGTTTTTGAGCGCCTGCTGGATGGCCGGCTGCGTAATCGCCGCATTCGAGATCGAGTTGATTTCGCTGAGGGCGAATTTCAGCTTCCGGTCGGTTTCCAGCAGGGATATCCAGTAAAAATTGCTCGACTTTTTTTCCATCGCGCTCGAAAAGTTGTAATAGGAAACGGCGCCCATGACAATGACGGGTATAAACACGAGAAGAATAATAGCAAGCAGGATTTTGCGGCGGAGCTTCATGGCCTATCCTCCTGCGCCTTGGTCTGTGGCTTTACTCTATTATTCTTCATCATGCCTGATATTCCTTGCATGAAAACGCGGATGGCAAATCGCAGGCTGCAATCCGGCCGGGGTGGCCCGGACCAAAACGGAGCACCTCAGCTTTTGACCGCACCGGAAGTCAAGCCGGCGATAACCCAGCGGCTGAACAGCAGGAAGACGATCAGAAGCGGAAGCGTCGCCGTAAAGGTCGCGGACATGATCATGCCGTAATCGAGGCCGTCGCGGTTGGAAAAAAGCTGCTGCAGCGCGATCTGGATCGTAAAATGCTCGCTGTTTTTCAGGACGACGAGCGGCCAGAAAAAATCGTTCCACACGTTCATGAAATTGAGAATGCCCAGCGTCGCCATGGCCGGCGTGATGACCGGAACGGCGATGCTCCAAAAAATACGGAAATGACCGCCCCCGTCGATCCGCCCGGATTCGATCAGCTCCGAATGCACGGCCGTCGCCGCATACTGGCGCATCCAAAAAATGCCGAAGGCGTTGACCATCGCCGGCACGATCAAGGCGCGGTACGTGTCGATCCAATGCAGCTTCGCCATGATGATGTACGTCGGCAGCACGCTTAGCTGGGACGGAACGAAGAGCGTGGCGATCACGAAATAAAAAAGCGCGTTTTTCAGCGGAAATTCATATTTCGCAAACGCATACCCCGCCAGCGTGCAGAAGAAAACGACGGACAACGTCACCATCGACGAGACGAACAGGGAATTCAGCAGCGCCTGGAAAAAATCCGTCCGCTCCAGCACGCGCTGGAAATTGTTGAAGAACTCCCCTCCGATCGTAAGCAGCGGCGGAATATGGAACACCGCGCCGCGGTCGTTCGTGGCGATGACGAACATCCAATAAAACGGGAAGATCGATATCAAGGCGCCGATGATAAGGAGCACATAAAATACCGTTTTGCCGAAAACCCCGGCTCCGCCGGGCGCTTTCGAAGCTGGGGTCCAACTGCTAGCGCTCATGCTTTGCCACCTCCCGTGTCGCCTTCCATCCGGTTCGATACCCACATGTTGATCATGGAGAAAATGATCGTAATGATGAACAGCATGACCGCGGTCGCCGCCGCCGTGCCGAAGAAGCCGTTGCGGAACGCTTCGCTGTACAGGTACGTGACCATGGTGATGCCTTCCTGCCGCGTGGAGCCCGTTCCCGATTGCCCGAGATACACGTAAGGCTCCGTAAAGAGCTGCAGCGCCCCGATGGTCGAAATAAGGGTGACGAACACGATAAACGGCTTCAAAAGCGGCATTGTGATATACAGCAGCTGCTGGCGCCGGTTCGCGCCGTCGATGCGCGCCGCTTCATACAGGTCGAGCGGTATGCTCTGCAGGCCGGACAGAAAAATGATCGCGTTGTAGCCCGTCCAGCGCCACATGACCATCGTGGAGATGGCGATCTTGACCCCCCACCAGCCGGAGTTGAAGGCCACGCTTTCAGCCCCCATCTGATGGAGCAGCCAGTTGATCATGCCGTTGTTGCCGAACAGCGTGCTGAACACGAGCGTTACAGCAACGATGGACGTAATGTTCGGCATGAAAAAGAGGACTCGGAACGTTTTTTTGAACCGGGTCATCGCCGAATTCAGCATGACCGCCAGCAGCAGCGCAATGATCAGCTGCGGGACGGTACCCATGACGCCCATAATGAGCGTGTTCACAAACGATGTCCAAAACAGGGGATCGCTTGTGACCAGATCATAGTTTTTCATGCCGACGTAGGACATCGGCCCGAGCGCATCCCATTTGAAAAACGACAAATAAATGGTGAAGAAAATCGGGTATAAGCCAAAAATCGCAAACAAAATAAAAAAAGGCGATATGAACGTATAGGCCGTTAACCGGCTTCGCCTTTGCTCGGTCCAAAAAGGCCGCCTGCCTGCCGAAACAGGCCGCGCGGCGGTGACGGGTTCTGCCATGACGCACCTCCGTGAAGTCTCTTGAAAATCATCCGAATCCGCCGGGGAGACGTCTGCCTAACGCCCAGCGGATTCGGGGATAAAACATTGCATCCTATCATTGGTCGCAGCCTCAAGCGGCCGATGAGCGGGGGATCGGTTCACGATCCCCGGCCAAACCGTTCCGGTTCGATGGACTCACCGAGCCGCGCGCCGCCGCTTGCTTCTAGCTGCGGGCCGCCAGCGTTTTGGCCTTCTCGACCGCCGCATCCCATTCCTTGGCCGGATCGGCTTTTTTCTCAAGCACGTTTTTCAAAGCGTCCTTGAAGAAGGTGTCGGTTTGGTCATGCAGCGGGCCGTAATAGACCGGTTTTACGCGCTGAGCCGCTTTGCCGTATTCCACGGCCGTCGCCTGGCCGCCGAAAAATTCGTCCTTGAAGCCGGTAAAGGCTTCATCCGTATACAACGCCGGAATCGAGGGCATGAGGCCTTTGGATTTAAACGACTCCAGCTGGTTCTCCTTGCTGTCGAGCCATGCGATGAATTCGTACGCTTCCTTCGGATGTTTGCCCTGTTTCGGCAGCGTCAGGAACGAACCGCCCCAGTTGCCCGCGCCTTCGGGAAGCTGGGTGATTCTCCATTTGCCGGCGGAATCCGGCCCGTTGCTCTTGATGTTGCCGGCCATCCATGCCGGACCGAGCATCACTTCGAAACCGCCGTCGTTTGTCGCTTGCCCCCATTCCGGAGACCACAGCAGCGTGTTGCCGATCCACCCTTCCTGGATGCCTTTGACGGTAAAGTCGAACGCTTTTTTCACCTGCGGATTTTTGTCGCCGATAAAGGAACCGTCCGCTTTGCTGAAATAGATCTCCCCGTCGGATTGGTCCCGAACGCCGTTGTAGACGAGGTCCGTCAAATCGGCGAACGGCTTGCCGGTTTTTTCCTTGAACTGCTTCGCCACGGCGGCGAATTTATCCCAAGTGTCGATCGCTTTGCCGAATTCCTCCGGATCCGTCGGCAGCCCGGCCTGTTCCGCCAGGTCGGTGCGGTAGTAGGCGACGGTCGGGCCGATATCCGTCGGCAATCCGATCTGGAAGCTGCCGTCCTTGGAAGACCCCTGTTTCCATTTCCAGTCCAGATAGTTGCCGGCGATATCTTTCGCGCCTAAATCGTTCAGGTTGTAAAATTTGTCCTCGGCCGTAATAAAGCGCTCCATGAATCCGATTTCAAGCATGAAGATGTCGGGCGCCCCGGAACCCGCGGACAGCGCCGTCGTCAGGTTGTTGTGGTGGGCCGTCTGGTCGGACGTATTTTGAAATTTGATCGTCACGTTCGGATGTTCCTTCGTGTACTCCTTGCCGAGCTCCTCGTAGTTGGTCGTTCCGAGCGACCAGAAGGTGAGCTCCACTTTTTCGCCATCGTCTTTTTGGTCATTGGTTTGCGCGGCCGCATTGTCCGTCGTCTTCTCCGGCGTCGTTTGGGCGTCCTGCGTGCCGCTTTTCCCTCCGCACGCCGCCAGCGACGCCGTCAGCAGCAGCGAAAGCAGCAGCATCGGCCATGTTTTGCCTCGTTTCATTTTTCTTTTCCCCTCTCGAAAATAGGTTTGACGTTTGACAAGGTTCAGTCTACCGGAGCGGGCGGGAAATTTTGAGGAGGCAATATTTCGATTTCTGGTTGAAATTATTACGGCACGAAAAAACGCCGAGGGATTCCCACGGCGTTTTTGGCGTTCTTCATTATTTTTTCGGGTTTGAAAACGGCCGGTCCCGGCAAAGGAAAGAGACAAGTCACCTGCTCATCCGTTCCTCCTCGAAACCGTTCATGAACTCCCGATGATTGTACCCCCATCCGCACATATCTTTAAGCACAGAGCTTAACGACTTTCCGTGCTCGGTCAGGGAATATTCGACCTTGGGCGGAATTTCCTGATAAATCTTCCGGGTGATCAGCTTGTCGCGCTCCAGCTCGCGAAGCTGGTTGGTGAGCATGCCCTGCGTTATGTTGGGGAGCTGCCTCCGCAATTCCCCGAACCGTTTGGTGCCCTCATGGAGCAATATGAACAAAATCAGCGGCTTCCATTTGCCTCCGATCGCCTGCAGCGTCGCCATGATTCCATCCGTGCCCCCGGGGCGGCGATCAATCGTGCTCATGCTCCTTCATCCCCTTTCCCTTAATGCGGCGATTTCGGCCTTTTTGCCATTTTATCAAAACGCGCCGTGATCTTACAGTACTCTTATTTCTCGGACATAGTACGTTTTTTGGTACTATCCCGCAACCCGCGTCCGAACCGATGGTACGGTTTGAGAGACCTGGTATGAAAAAAGAGCGTACTTTTCAGAAAACGGAAACGGAACCATACTGGAGATGAATCAAACGAATTCAGCATTTTAAACCCATGTTACCCAACCAACGAAAGGATGATTTCATATGAATACGATGATCATTGCGGCGCACCCCGATCTCGCCGCTTCCAAGACCAATCAAGCGCTCATTCAGGCGGTAAAAGGAGAGCAAGGCATTATCGTCCGCGACCTTTATAGAGAATACCCCGACTGGAACATCGACAGCACCCGCGAGCAGCGGCTGTTAACCGAACATGACCGGATCGTGCTGCAGTTTCCTTTTTACTGGTACAGTTCCCCGCCCCTTCTCAAAAAATGGTTCGACGACGTGATGACGCCCGGTTGGGCTTACGGCCCCGGCGGGGAGCATTTGAAGGGGAAAGAATTCATTGTGGCTACCACGGTGGGCGGAACGGAGAAGGCCTACCAAGCAGGCGGCGACAACTGGTATACGATCAGCGAATTTTTGAAACCGATCCAGCGAACAATCACCAAATGCAGCGGCACTTTCCTCCCGCCGTTCGTCGTTTACGATGCCAATCAGGCGGATCCCCAGCGTTTGCAGCAAGAGGGAGGCCGCTATGCGGAACATATCCGGACGCCTTATCGTGTCTTGGTTCATTAAAAGCGATTATTAAGCCGTTAAAAAATGGGCCGCATAAAAAATTCAGCCTATAAAACGATGTCTATCGAGGGATATTCATTGAAAGGAGAACTGCATTGCGCCGAATTTTTTTGCGATGCTTAGCCGAACGTGAGGCATAATCCTTTCTCCTATTATCTAAAAAAAGCGGACGCAAGTGAAATATCCACTCCGTCCGCTTCTCCTCTATTCCTTATCCAGCCCGGATTCGGGCTTGGATTCCCTTTGTTTCGTCCGTTCCAAATAACGGTCGTACCGGTCGTCCAGCTCGCGCGCGATGCTGCGGTATTTCAGCGTCTCTTCCACGATCGGATCCATTTTCGTCTGAATCCGGATTTCGTACCGGGGCGAGATGAGCTCCCGCTCCTGCTCCTTGCGGTGATGCTGATCTTCCATTTCGCCTTCGGTTAGCATCTCACTAAGCTGACGCTCCAGTTCGTGTTTTTCGCTCATAGCAGGACACTCCTTTTTGCGATAGATTCAGCACCCGAACATCGGTGCCGCACGATATTTGTTATCCCGAAAACCGGGGGATGAAACGATTCTTCATAGGCTTCAAGACAATCAGGCGTTTTCGAGCCCGGTAGCCGCGGCTTCTTTCAAAGCCTGCACAAGCTCCGAATGTACGGCCCCGTTCGTCGCGGCAATATGGCGCGTGCGGAGGGAATAAGGATTCCCTGCCGTATCGGTAATCTGTCCGCCCGACTCCATCACCATCAGCGCTCCCGCCGCGGTATCCCAGGCGTTCAGGCCGATTTCCCAGAATCCCGTCAGCCGGCCTGCGGCGACATAGGCCAAATGCAGCGCAGCCGATCCGCCGGAACGGATGTTGCGGACCTTCGGCGCCAAATAAGCCAAGCCCGCCATATTTACCGGCAGCGTGCCGGCCAAGTCTACCGGGAACCCGGTAGCCAGCAGGCTTTCCTCCAGCTTGGCCTCGTCCGATACCTGCATGCGCTTGCCGTGAACATAGGCGCCTTTTCCTTTTTCGGCGACGAACATTTCGTCGCGCGACGGATCGTAGATGACGCCGACGATAATCTCCCCTTTATGCGCCAGCGCAATCGATACGGAGAAAAACGGAAAACCGTGCACGAAATTGGTCGTGCCGTCCACAGGATCGACGATCCATAAGTATTCTTCTTCCGCATATTTCTCGAGCGCTTGGGCCGAAGCCTCCGGACCGGGGGCGACGCCTTCCTCCCCGAGAATGGCATGATCCGGGAAATGGGTGAATATCAGTTTGCGGATCATCGATTCCGCTCCTTTATCCACTTCCGTCACCAGATCGCTGACCGCGGATTTGGTATTTAATTGTTTTACGGTGCCCAATCTGCTTTTAATCCATTCTCCCGCTTTGGAAGCGGCATTGATCGCCACAGCGGTATAGCTTTTGCTTGTCACGACATAAGGAGTTTTTTCCTTTTGGTTCAAAGCGCTCACTCTACTTTCTGTGTTATCGTAAAAAACATCGATGTCTGTTCAATGAAGAGACCGCGTATAGCGGAAGCTTTCCCATGAAATAAAAACTCGTGTCCTTCATCCCGATGCTTGCATTTCTCTGCTTATCCTCGGCACCTCGGAAGGCCCGATTCTTGCAGCTATCATCTTTAAAATATACGTAGTGAAAGATTTAAAGTTTCGCCTGTTTTCGCAGGGGAAGGCAAAACCCGCGCGAGCCCGGAAAGCTTTGCGCAGAGCCGTTTTCGCCCGTCCCGTCGTTCCTTTGAATCAACCCCGGACTTCAATGCTCGCTCCGTCCAGAATCCGGACTCCTTCGGATGAATAACCGGCCAAATGTTTCATCAAGTTAAAAAGGGCCGCGTCTTTATGTTTGGCTTCGATCATCACGTCGACCGCAGGCGTGTTATCGGCAATGCGGCGCAAAAAGGCAAGCAACGGCTCCGGATCGACCAGGTCGGCATGGCTGCGCGGATCGCTTTCGCTTTTCGGGCTGGAAACATGGATTTTCGGCGGCAGCGAACGGTTCCGATCCGCATCTTGCTGCGCAAGAGGCCCGGACCACGTCCTCAGAATGCCGGGCCAAAGCTCCCATGGCTGCTCGCCGTCATTGTTCACCCATTGGTGGTGCAGGTCCAGCACCATCGGCAGGCCGGTCGCCCGGCAAACCTCCAACGTTTCGGCCGCCGTGAACGTCTTGTCGTCGTTTTCGAGCGTCAGGCGCTCCTGGATCTCCCGGTCCAGCATGCCGAAATGCTCTTTGAAGCGTTCGGCCGCAGACGGCTTGTCTTTGTAGGCTCCTCCGATGTGGATATTGTTTTTCGCGGTAGCGTTCAGCCCCATCGCCTTCAGCATCGCGACATGGTGCCGAAGGTCCCGGACGGAGTTCCGCAAAACTTCCTGTCTTGGCGTACTGAGCACCGTAAAATGATCCGGATGGAAAGACACCCTCATGCCGTGTTCGCGAACGTATCGCCCCACTTCGCCAAAAGCGTCTCCAAGAGCTGCAAACGGGTCCCAATCCTGCAAATCCTCGTGGGTCGCAAGCGGGATCAGCTTGGAAGAAAAACGGTAAACCCGGATGTCATGGGCGTAATTGTGCTTCAGCAGCCTTAGCGTATTGTGCAAATTCCCTTCCGCAATCCGCTCCAGCTTCCGAATGGCCGCCTCCCGGTCACTCAGCTTGCGAAAACTCGTCAGCGTCATCGTTTTGGACGGGGAAGCGTCCTGAACCGACATCGACATGGCCACATAGCCGAACCTTACGATCATATTTCCGCTCCTTATGGTCTGTAATGAACACCTTAAGGATTATGTTCCCCAAAAAACATTTCGTAAGCCAAGGCGGTCTGAATTCGCGATTCCTCGTCGTTCAGTTTGCGGATCAGCTCCATTTCGACCTCGGTCACCTCTTGGCCCTGGAAGTTGATTTCCGCGATGCAGCCCACGATTTTGACGATGGCCACGGCGACGTTTTCCGGCGTATACGCAATCACCTTCTGGCCCGTCGGAAAAACGCGGAAGCCCTGCTTCACCATTTTGCCGCGCCCGTATTCCATCAGCTCGTACAGCTCCTGCTCGCTCTTGAACTTGCATACGGAGTTGAATTCCGTTTGAAATCCCATCCATGCACCCTCCCTTTCGGCGTAAAATCGGCCTTCCCATGCTTAAAAGGTGCCCGGGCCTTCAACTGCGCCGGCCGGACACCTTATGAAACGTTTGTTCATCCCCAACGGGCGCCGCCGCTTACGCTTCGTTCGTGTAGCTCAGCGCCTGTTTGCTTTCGTAACGCTCGAACGCCAGCCCGATCATCCGGTCGAGCAGCGCCTGATAGCTGAGGCCCGTTTCCCTCCACAGCAGCGGATACATGCTGTACGGGGTAAAGCCCGGCATCGTGTTGACCTCGTTGATCAGAATCGCGCCGTCCGACTTGCGGAGGAAAAAGTCCGCGCGGGTAATGCCGCTGCCTTCGATCGCTTGGAACGCGACCAAAGCCGCCTCGCGGAGACGGTCCGCCACGTCGGGGTCCACCGGAGCCGGAATGATCATTTCCGATTGCCCGTCGGTATATTTGGCCGCGTAATCGTAATAATCCGCCGAGGAGACGATTTCGCCCGGAACCGAAGCCATCGGCTCCTGGTTGCCGAGAACGGCCACCTCCACCTCGCGGGCGTCGACGAATTCTTCGACGATGACCTTCAGGTCGTACCGGAACGCCAGCTCAACCGCGCGCTCCAGCTCTTCACGGTTTCTCGCCTTGGAAATCCCGACGCTTGATCCGAGATTGGCAGGCTTGACGAAACATGGGTAGCCCAGTTCGTCTTCTACGCCCATGATTAGATGGAAGCTGCTTTGTTCCCATTGATGTTTGGTGAAATGGCAAAATTTGCACTGCGGAAGGCCGGCTTGGGCGAACAGCTTTTTCATCACGACCTTATCCATTCCGGCCGCCGACGCCAGCACGCCCGCTCCGACATACGGAATGTTCGCCATTTCGAACAGACCTTGAATGGTGCCGTCCTCGCCGTACGTTCCGTGAAGGAGCGGAAACATCAAATCAACGGCCGCTTCCCCGCCGTACATCCGGCTGAAAATCGCTCCAAGCGCCGCTTCCGTGCCTTCCCCGCCGTGCTCGAGCTTCAGCTTCTCCACCTTTTCTAAAGGAGCGGATAGCGAAGAGCCTTTTCTCCATTCCCCCTGCTTCGTGATGTAAAACGGGATCAGCTCGTATTTATCGTAATCAAAGGCGTTCATGACCGCAAAAGCCGTCTGCAGCGACACCTCGTGCTCGCCTGATTTGCCGCCGTAAACCAGCCCTACGGTTGTTTTGTTGTTCCCCATGCCTAACCTCTCTCTTTTTCGCTGTATTGCAGGCTGCTCCTGCTGTCGTACTTACATGATAACGCTCTAGAAGTAGTCCGGGATATGCAAAAAGCGGTATGCGGTGTTTTCGGTCCACGCATAGGAATCCTTGTAATCCCAGTAGCGCTGCCTGCTGCTGACCGTGTGCGCGTTGACCAGCGGCTGCCCGCCGGCATCGAAAGCGGTCACAATGGTCGAATGCTGGAAGGAGCCGTCCCCGTCCCAGTCATAAAAAATGAGGTCGCCGAGCATAAGCTGCTCCGGGCGCTCCACGATTTCCCCGCGGGTTCCCCACGCGCTTCCCGCCAAAAAAGCGGCCATCGCGTTGGAAACGGCCCAGCTGTAGCTCCACCATTCTTTGCCGCCGACGTATCCCTTGTACCACCAGCCCGTTTCCCTTCTTCCAGTATAGTTGATTGGCGCGCCGCCTGCAAAGAGACATTGGGAAATGTAATTGGTGCAATCGACGTCGAATACGGCGAATTCGGGGTTATTGGAATTCCACCATCTGTCGGCATACGCGGCCGCTTCCTCCCGCCGGTACCGGACGGATTTGCGCCCGATGCCGCCGCCAAGAATATACGGGTTCAGGTAAGGCTGCGGGCTGCCGTCGTATGATTGCTGGTAGCCGATCTGCTGCGGCCCGGCATAAACGTCCAGGCCCGATGCGGGCGGATGTTTTTCGGGCGTCAGATGCTCCACGGACACGATGACCCACTCGTCCCCGTCGCGAACAAGCGTCAGGCGCTCCCGCTGAATGATTTCTTCGGCATGGGTCACGCCGCCTTTTTCGTAAAAAAGCTGCACGTGCAGCAGCACGTCGATAACCGCCTCATCCGGCGAATCCTGGATCGTCCGCAGCAGCTTGGCCCTCGTTTCGCTGCGAAGGGGCCGGGCTCCACGCTCCGCGTACCACTCGGAAAGCCGGGCGGAGCGCTCCGCTCTGGCCATCAGGTAGGCCGGATCGGCCACCACCTGCTGCGTATGCTGCGATCTGTAATCGACCTGCAGCTGGTTATATTGATTCACATAGGTGTAAAGTGTCTGCTTCCATTCCTTCTCCATTTGCTTGATTCCCCTCTCGTTTCCGTTACTTGCAGCCGTTTCAGCCCGAGACGGGCGAACCATGAACAAGCGATGCAACGGCCTCTTATATAACGTATATGAACCTGAACGAGCCGCTATGAGCTTCAGTTCGTTCACGGTTGACCGGAGCGGTATGGGGAAAGAATGATAGGCAGCGGGTTTGGCGAGCCTAATTCATTGGCGGAACAAGGATCGTCGGCCCTTTGGGCGGTTGTTCCCGCGCCTTGAATCCATCTTTTCGTTTCATATAAATAGACGCAAAAAGTTCTTTACTCACCGGCTTGTAAACGGTATACTAAAAACAAACCTCACTATTTTGAAATTATGTTTCATCTAGTGAAACAGGAACGGCAAAGTGATGGCTTATCGCTTACCGCATCCCACCGAAAATGTTCACAAAAGCACATTCTCAAGGAGGTACATGTATGACAGCAAAGGATCAATTCTCCACTGCCCGCAGCCTGGAAGTCGGCGGCAAAACATACCGCTATTACAGCCTGCAGGCGCTTGAAGAACAGGGACTCGGCAACATTTCCAAGCTCCCGTTCTCGATCAGAGTGCTTCTGGAAGCCGCTGTCCGCCAGTTTGACGGCCGCGCGATTACCGAGGAGCATATCAACCAGCTGGCCAAATGGAGCGAAGGCGTCGGCCGCAACAAAGAGATTCCGTTTATCCCTGCCCGGATCGTGCTCCAAGACTTCACCGGCGTGCCGGTTGTCGTCGACCTTGCCGCGATGCGCGACACGGTGAAAAAAGCGGGCGGAGATCCGAAGAAGATCAACCCGCTCGTACCGGTCGACCTCGTTATCGACCACTCCGTTATGGTTGATGCCTTCGGCACACCCCAGGCGCTGAACTACAACATGGAAGTCGAATTCGAGCGCAACGAAGAGCGCTACCGCTTCCTGCGCTGGGCGCAAACGGCGTTCAACAACTTCCGTGCGGTTCCTCCGGCAACGGGTATCGTTCACCAGGTCAACCTGGAATACCTCGCTTCCGTGGCAGCCACTAAAACCGTTGACGGCGAAACCGTCGTATACCCTGACTCCCTCGTCGGAACGGACTCCCATACGACGATGATCAACGGTCTTGGCGTCGTAGGCTGGGGCGTCGGCGGCATCGAGGCTGAAGCCGGCATGCTCGGGCAGCCGCTTTATTTCGTCACTCCGGACGTCATCGGCTTCAAGCTGACGGGCAGCCTGACGGAAGGCGCAACCGCGACCGACCTGGCCCTGACGGTAACCGAAATGCTGCGCAAAAAAGGCGTTGTCGGCAAATTCGTCGAATTCTTCGGCCCCGGACTTGCCAACATCAGCCTGGCGGACCGCGCGACCGTAGCCAATATGGCACCGGAATACGGCGCAACCATCGGCTTCTTCCCGGTTGACAGCGAAACGCTGTCCTACCTGCGCAACACCGGCCGCTCCGACGAACAAGTCGAACTGGTCGAAGCCTACTATAAAGCACAAAACATGTTCCGTACGGCCGACACGGAAGACCCTGAGTTCACGGACATCATCGAACTCGACCTGGCTTCCGTCGTACCGAGCCTTGCCGGGCCTAAACGTCCGCAGGACCGCATCGAGCTGACGAACATGAAAAAAGCCTTTAACGACATCGTGCGCACGCCGATCGAAAAAGGCGGATACGGCCTCAGCGATGCCAAAATCGAAGAAAAAGTGACCGTGAAGCATGCGGACGGCACCACCAGCCAAATGGGAACCGGCGCCGTCGTGATCGCCGCGATCACAAGCTGTACCAACACATCCAACCCGAGCGTTATGCTGGGCGCGGGCATCTTGGCGAAAAAGGCGGTTGAACGCGGCCTGAAAAAACCGGGCTACGTGAAAAGCAGCTTGACGCCGGGCTCCCTGGTCGTTACCGAATACCTGGAAAAAGCAGGCCTGCTTGAGTCCCTGGAAGCGCTCGGCTTCTACGTTGCAGGTTACGGCTGCGCGACATGTATCGGCAACTCCGGTCCGCTTCCGGATGAAGTCAGCCAAGCGATTGCCGACAACGACATGACCGTTGCCGCCGTATTGTCCGGCAACCGGAACTTCGAAGGCCGCGTCCATGCGCAGGTCAAAGCCAACTACCTGGCTTCGCCTCCGCTCGTGGTGGCATACGCGCTGGCCGGAACGGTCAACATCGACCTGCAAAACGACCCGATCGGCCACGACCAACAGGGTGAGCCTGTATATCTGAAAGATATTTGGCCGACTTCCGCGGAAATCAAGGAAGCGATGAACCAATCCATGAACGCGGAAATGTTCCGCAAAAAATACGCGAACGTCTTTACCGCCAACGAACGCTGGAACGCGATTCCGGTTCCGGAAGGCGAACTGTACGAGTGGGACGAAAAATCCACTTACATCCAAAACCCGCCGTTCTTCAAGAACCTGGGAACGGAGCTGGATGACATTAAAGACATCAACGCCGCAAACGTACTGGCGCTGCTTGGAGATTCCGTCACGACCGACCACATCTCCCCTGCCGGCAACATCTCGCCGACCAGCCCTGCAGGCCTGTACTTGAAAGAACACGGCGTCGAACGCAAAAACTTCAACTCCTACGGCTCCCGCCGCGGTAACCATGAAGTCATGATGCGCGGCACGTTCGCCAACATCCGGATCCGCAACCAGGTTGCGCCTGGAACCGAAGGCGGCGTCACGACTTACCTGCCGACGGATGAAGTGATGTCCATTTACGATGCTTCCATGAAGTATCAAAGCGAAGACCGCAACCTGGTCGTCATCGCCGGCAAGGAATACGGGACAGGAAGCTCCCGCGACTGGGCGGCTAAAGGTACGTTCCTGCTTGGCGTCAAAGCCGTCATCGCCGAAAGCTTCGAACGGATTCACCGCAGCAACCTCGTCGGCATGGGCGTGCTTCCGCTGCAGTTCCAAGAAGGAGCCGGCTGGAAGAGCCTCGGCCTGACAGGCAGGGAAACATTCGACATCGCGGGTCTGAGCAACGACGTGCAGCCTGGCCAGTCGCTGACCGTGAAAGCGACGCGCGAGGACGGCACGACCTTCGAATTCCCGGTTACGGCACGTCTGGACAGCATGGTGGACGTGGATTACTACCACAATGGCGGCATCCTGCAAACGGTGCTTCGCCAAATGATCGCAAACCAATAATCGTTTTATTGGAGGATATTGCAAAATTCAAATCGCGACTTCAAGCGAATTTTGCAATATCCCAAATGTAAAAAGGCGTTCCTGAAGCCATGGTCAAAATGGCTTTGGGAACGCCTTTTTGGCTGTATTTCTTCATTCATCGCCAGCTTATAACATTTACAATGCCGTACCGCATTACCAGCGTGCATACGCCGACTAACGCAACCCGATATGATCAAATCGGTTTCGGATCCGCTCTTGCATAAATGTTTTGATCTGACCGATCGCTCCGTGCTCCGCCTGCTGCGCTTCATCAAATAGAAGAACAAGGCTTTGCTCCTTGCGCTTCATTCTGTTGTGATCACCGTCCATGGCTCCCATCACCTTCTGAAAGGCGTCCGCCACTCTCCGATACCCATCAGCCGCCGGTTCAAGCTGTGGCCACAGGCGGCTCAGCATTTCCATATATTCACTGACGTCTCGTTTGGCAGCCGCGTAACTTTCGAAAACGCCGGCAGCCTGCACGGGATCGTATACCCCATCGGATAAAGCTTGCTTAATTGCATCATAAGCGGCAAATCCGCAGGCATAATCGGCTTCCGGCAGTACCCGGTCAGGTGTTTCCCATTTGTAGGCGGCCTGCATCAAAGATTCTTTATATATTTCGAGCGGATCGAGCTCCACCGTTCCTTCGAAGACCTGATAGTACCAATATGGGGACTCGTTTTGTCCGAATTCATCGTATGGCAGCCGCTGCAGCCCAAGTCCTCCGCCGTCGTCATAATACAGGGTCCCTTCCTCGTCATCATACCCTGCCACAATGGCAAAGCCATCTTTCCAAATCACGGCTCCAACTCCCCGATCCAGCGAAGCCTTGATTTGCCCAATCGCTGCATCCCTGTAGAGCGGAAACGTCGGATGAAAAGAAAATCCGGCCGATGACGAAGCCGTGACCCCCACAAAATCCGCGGCAAGAAAGTTTTCCGCCATCCAATTGTAAGCCGTCGGCGATTCGGCGGTTAAACGCCGATGGACCGCAAACCGGAAACCTGTGACGGTCACTCCGGACAGCACAGCCTTGGAATACGTCGTCCAACCGGCATGGGTTAGCACCGCATGCATGGCATCGACATAGGATCGGGACTCTATGGTCATACCCAAATTCTTCAGAATCTTTTTCCCCATCCCTTTCCCCCTCCTTTTATCTTGCGGAATGCAGTCCCCAGCGCGGAACCGTGGACCGGCTCAAATCGGGATATTGTCCGGATATTTTTTTGAAAATCCTCATTGCATGCTCTTCCAGCCGCTCAGCCTCTTTCAATATATCGACCAGAGCCGGAACAACGTGAGGACTCCATGCGCGTCTCCTGTTTTCGGCATCAACCCACCGATCAGGCGCTCCGAAGTTGCATACTAGCTGCTCATAACACTTTACCGCTTCATTTAAACCTGGGAATAAAATCGCTGTGTCTTGCAAAAAGAGCATGATTTCATTTCGTGAAACCCGGAAAGAATCCAAAATATAAACGGCTCCGTGCGCATCAAAATCCCCTTGCTCGAGCGCAGAGATATAATATGAATACGCCATCCTGCCGGATGCGATCTTGCGGTCAGGCGGAACGGAATAGGGGGTTTCCCAATCGTCCAATGCCATGCGGAGCGCTTCGAGGGTCATGTCTTTTACCGGAATATCCACTTTCCCGCCAAAAATTTGAGCATACCAAAAAGGAGTGGAATTGATGCCAAAGTTATCGTATAAAACAATTCGGCTTTCCGAAGAGAATCCATCCTGTACATAAAAAATCCGGTCGGCATCGTCATATCCATGGATAACGCCAAACTCAGGCAGCCAATACACTGCCGCGAGTCCGCGGTCGAGGCTTGCTTTGATCCATTCAACGGCATCCTGCTGATACGACTTGAAGGTGGGATGCCGCGTCCTGCCTGCATCCGTCACCGTGAAAATGCCCAGATTATCGGCAGCGCGTTTATGTACCGTCCCCCATTCCCCGTACGCACTAACGCAAAACGGCAGCAGCCTCTCGTGTACAGAAAAAATGGAAGCCATGCCGCTCAGCGCTGATAGCATGTATTTCGGCCCGGAAAACAACCCTGCTCCCGTAAGGATCGCATACAGGCTATCTGTAAATGACTTCGATTCCCTTTTCATTTCGAGTTCGAGAATCACTTCGGACACTGGCATCATTCCTCCCCATACAAGCATCTTAATATTTGTTCGCATCGGTTCTGCAGCTTTGTTTTCAGCCATTTGGGGGATTCCAGCCTCTGCCATGATCCGAGCACAAGCTGCTGCAAAAATGCATCCGCATCATAAAACTCGATGTCGTAAAGACCATCTCCCGCCGATCGGGCTTTATAACCATGCCACGTATCGCCTTGAAGCTCCGAATTCAGTTTAAGCCTGGCCGTAAAAGGTTTGAGCCCGGGAGGCCCGGCTTTTGTGAGCGGAACCTCTTCCCCATCGTCTTGTTCGAAAATACGTCCCGTTATATGCAAGTTTTCGATGCGGTCCAGCCGGTAAAGCATCCTCCCGCCCCCATGCTCCCCATAAGCGGCGACATAATCGGCGTTGTATTGGGAAAGCAGCCGCACAGGGCATACGTTTTCCCGGGTCTGCCCGTTTTCGTGCCGGTAATGGAGATGCACGACCCTTCGGTGCGAAATCGCAAACGAAAGCTGCTGACTGATCTGAATAAGCCGGGGATCGGCTTCGAAAAAAGGGAGGCGGCGGGAATCCTCCCCTCCCTCTTCACCCGCGAACCTGCCCAGCAAATGGGCGACCCGCTGCACGCCGGACGGTGAATCGCTGCTGTACTCCCCGTATTTCCGGGCCAAAAACTTCAGCACCGACTTCTCTTCTTCCGTCATGTACAAATGCGGCAGCACATAGGTTCTGTCCTCGTAGCAGTAGCCGCGGTATTTGGCTATGTAAAGAAGCGGAGCCCGCAAGGAAACCGCAAGGTATTCGATATCCCGCTGCGCCTGCCTTCTGGAAATTTCGAATTGAAGGGCAAGATCTTTGCTGCTCGGATAATGCCCTCCCCTAATCCGCTGGTCAAACCAGTGAATCCTGTGCATATTGCTCATATCTCGCTTCCCCTCGCAACAAGAAGTGATGCCCTGCCATTTTATTGAAGCATTCGCGGGCTTTCCGATACAAGCGGTTTTTCAAATTTTCCCCGGCCGCAAAACGCCCGATTTACTCCTTCCGAATTGCGGATTCCGGCTTTCTACTGGCGGCGTCGACTCGTTCCTGCTCGGCTTTAAAGCATTTTTTGCACACCTTTAGAGCCGTTCCGTCCGTAGCCGTGCGCGTATACAGGAGCTTGATCCGCGTGCTGCGGCAAACAGGGCATGTTCCCCGCCCCCTGGACGGCAAACTCCATAATGCGCGACCTCGTTTCGTTTTTGCCATAGACATTCAACCTCATTTCATTTTTCCAAGTTACAGGACCATTATAGAAGACATGGTACGACATAAAATGTCGCATCAATTTCCGCCTTGAATTTTTGCAAAATTTAAATTTTCAAAATATGATGTTTATAAAACGCGCGAAACGGGTAACAGATGGTAAGAAACTGCGCCGAACCCACGGCGCTTCCGGTTTGCCCCGCTGCCCGACAAGCTCAAGGCCGGCAAACCTTCGGAAGGAGAGATCAGGATGAACGTCCCGCGGATGATGCCCTTTCACCCTTCATATCCGAGACCTCAGGTCATTGCGCCGAAGAAAAAGGAAGATTCCCTGGAGCAAAACGCGACCTTTAAAGAACTGCTCAAAAAGAAAATGAACCAAAAACAACAACGTTGATATACGCTGCTCAGACAAAAGCGACTGCTTTCGGGCAGGCGCTTTTTGGCATGAAGCCGGCCGCATGTTTGCGGTCGGCTTTTTTGTCTTTTCCGTACGCCGATCCCCTCATGCATAATGAATTCGATCTGCCCAAACGCCTCAGACTCTGCATGCCTCGCTGCATCAAACAGGCCTATGAGATTTCGCGCGGTGCCCACGCAAGCATGGAACAAAAAATACTGGACTACTCGTTCCAGTTCGTATATACTTGTGCTCAAAGGAGGTGGCGCCGATGGGCCGCACCAAAGAATTTGACCGGGATCAAGTGCTCCGCAAAGCTATGATGGTGTTCTGGGAGAAAGGTTACGAGGCGACGAGCATACCGGATTTGCTGGAAGCGATGGGTCTTAGCCGTTCCAGTTTGTACGAAACGTTCCAGGATAAGCAGTCCCTGTACTACGAGGCGATCCAGCACTACAAAAAAATGTCGCAAAGAAAGCGGGATCTGTTAATCGCCGCTCCTGCCGCCATTGAGGGCATCCGGCAGTATTTCGAGATTCATATCACGAATGCTTTTGCCGCGCAGGACGAAGTCCTTCCCAACGGGTGCCTGATTACGAACGCAGCCCTGAGTATCGACGCCATGGACGAACCGCTGCAAAACATGGTCAAGAAGAGCTTTGAGGAACTGGAACAGCTGTTTTACGAAAAATTAAAGAGAGGACAGGAGACCGGAGAAATTTCTCCCGACAAAGACATTCGTCTCTTATCGTTCATGCTGCTCAATCTCAACCACAGCGTTAACGTGATGGCGAAAATTCAGCAGGACGGCGCCAAAGCGCGGGAAATGATGGGAATGGTGCTAGGCATGCTGTAATTTTTTTAACCATACTGGAACGAATGTTCCGAAAAGGATTTTATCTATAACCATATAGGCTGCCTGCACTCATACTGGAATGATCGTTCCGATAAAGGATGCCTTATAAACAAAGGAGAAATGTTATGAATACCATCGCAAAAGGAAAGCCTCACGCCGCTTCCGTTTCGTCCTGGATCAACCTGATCCTCGCCGTCGCTTGCGGCATCATCGCTGCCAACCTGTATTATGCCCAGCCTCTCGTAGGATCGATCAGCTCAGCCCTGGGACTATCCTCCGGAGCGGCGGGATTGATCGTCACCTTAACCCAAATCGGTTACGGAATCGGCCTGTTATTGATCGTTCCTTTGGGGGATTTGCTCGAAAACCGCAGGCTGGTGGTCACGCTGCTGCTCCTTAACGTGATCGTGCTCGTCGTCGCTGCCGAAGTCCGCAACGCGGCTTTGTTTCTTGCGGCATCGCTGTTTATCGGCGTAGGGTCCGTTGCCGCCCAGATCCTGGTTCCGTATGCAGCTCATCTGTCTCCTGAGGAAACGCGGGGGCGCAACGTGGGAAATGTCATGAGCGGCCTGCTCCTCGGCATCATGCTCGCCCGTCCGGCTGCAAGCCTAGTGGAAGACTTCCTGGGATGGCACGCCATCTTTATTTTGTCCGCCGTTCTGATTCTGGTGCTTGCGCTGGTTCTGGCCAAGGCGCTTCCGGCAAGACGTCCGCAGACATCCATCAGCTACCCGGCCATCCTGTCGTCGATGGTGAAGCTGCTGAAGACGACGCCGATTTTGCGGCGCAGAGCTCTTTATCATGCGTTCCTGTTTGCTTCCTTCAGCCTGTTTTGGACGACGGTTCCCATGCTGCTGGTCAGTCCGGCATTTCACTTTTCGCAAACAGGGGTTGCCCTGTTCGCTTTGGTAGGAGTATCCGGAGCAGCGGCGGCGCCGGTTGCCGGCCGCCTTGCCGATAAAGGATGGATCCGTCCCGGTACAGGGATCGCCCT
This sequence comes from Paenibacillus sp. USDA918EY, assembly GCF_009870825.1. Taxonomy (GTDB): domain Bacteria; phylum Bacillota; class Bacilli; order Paenibacillales; family Paenibacillaceae; genus Paenibacillus_AQ; species Paenibacillus_AQ albilobatus. Next base: position 54,036 of record NZ_WTWY01000002.1, read on the forward strand.
TGGGCTCGCGGTCATTTCCATGCTCCTGCCCCTTCTGATCCATGGCGGTTCCCTGCTTTCGATCATCAGCCTGGTCGTGGCCGCCATTGTGCTGGACATGGCGGTGTCCGCCAACCTCGTGCTCGGGCAGCGCTCCATTTTCGCTCTGGGCGCAGAGCTTCGCAGCCGGCTGAACGGCTTGTTCATGGCGATCTTTTTTGCCGGCGGGGCCATCGGTTCCGCAGCGGGGGGATGGGCGTACGCGCAAGGCGGATGGGAAGCGGCCATATGGCTTGGCGTTCTGTTTCCGGTGCTGGCCTTGCTCTACTTTTTTACGGAGAAAAGGGAAGCGAGATAAGAGGTTTGGTGCAATCTAGAAGATCTCTGTTGATGTCTCAAAAGAGCAACCGTACAAGTGAATTTTTGCGTGCGGTTGCTTTTTTTATTGAGGTTTGTAAACAACAACGTTGATATACGTACACGAACAAAAGTGTCTGCTTTGGGCAGGCGCTTTTTGGCATGAGGCCGGCCGCATGTTCGCGGTCGGCCCTTTTCCTTTTCCTTTTCCTTTTCCGTACTTGGGTTAAATGTTTATTTACAGCATTCGTTCTATCTGTTATATTTGTTGTATAACAGAAGTGTAATTCATATCCGAAAGAAGGTCTTTGTATGATCATCCGCCTGGATATGCAGTCGGATCTCCCCATTTATACGCAGCTGATTAACCAGATTATCGAAGGCATCGCGAGCGGCAGCCTGCAGCCGGGCGAAGATCTTCCCTCCGTCCGCAACCTCGCGGCCGATATCGGCGTTAACTTGCATACCATCAACAAAGCTTACACGCTGCTCAAGCAGGAAGGTTATATCCAGATTCACCGGCAGAAAGGCGTGGTCGTCAATCCGGACGGCATGCCTCCCGTCACTCCGGAGTTTGAACAGAAGCAGGCGGAACAGCTTCGGCCGCTCATTGCCGAGGCGATTTGCCGCAATATGGATAAAGAAAGGCTGCTTCAAATGGTCGATTCCATTTATGAAGATATTTCACACGGCAAAAAGGAGAATGCTTAATGTTCTGGATCCCCGCTATTATGATCGTCGCCTTGTTTATCCCGATCTCCATTGCGCTGGTCGCCATGCCGTTTCTCAGCAGGGAAACCGTCAGCTTTGGCGTTTCGGTCAGCGAAGAGATGTACCACAGCCCGCAGCTGCGGCGGATGAGAAAGCAATTCGCCTGGATCAGCGGCACGGTGTATACCCTCCTGCTTCTCGTTTGCCTGTATTCGTTGATGCATGCAAGCGAGCAAGGCCAGGCGTCCGTCTTGACCGTCTATATCACTCTGGTGATCCTTTGCTCGGCGGCGATCAGCTTCATTTTTTACCTAAGAATGAAAAAGGCGAAAGCTTCCTTGCCGGAAGTCCGCCGGCCAAGCGGAAAAGTAGCGATCGACACGAAGTTCCGCAGCAAAAAGATCACGATTTCCAACCGCTGGTTTGCGCTGCATATCGCCGTCATGCTGGTCAGCGCCATCCTTGCGCTCGTCTATTACGATCAATTCCCGTCATCCATCGCCATGAAGTTCAATTGGCAGGGTGAAGTCACCCGCTCTGTCGGCAAGTCGCTGCGAACGGTTCTTGGGCCGAACCTGATGCAGCTCGTCATGATTGCGCTGTTCATGTTCATCAATCGGATGATCCGGAAAAGCAAACAGCAGCTTCATCCCGATCATCCCGAACTGTCGGCGCATCGAAATGCCGTCTTTCGCCTCAGATGGTCGATGTTCAGTGCGGTTTCCGGCATGATCATCGTGCTCATGCTTTCGTTCATTCAATTAAATATGCGTTATTCGCTGCCGAGCGACGTGGTCTTTCTCATCACGCTCCTAATGCCATCGATCATCGTCATCACGGCTTTGGTTCTTTCGTTTACGACCGGGCAAGGAGGACGCCGCATCGGCCGCCCAACGGGCGGCGCCAGCAATACCGCCGTCAATGACGACCGTTTCTGGAAGCTGGGCTTCATTTACTACAACCCGGACGATCCGGCGTTATTCGTAGAGAAGCGAATGGGCATCGGGTGGACGGTCAATTTCGCCAGACCGGTCGCATGGATCGTCTTTGCAGCGACCTTGCTCGCCATCCTTGTTGCCAGCCTTATCACAGGTTAAGCATTCCATCGCCACAGGGTTGTTTTGCGGCATCGGACACCGAAGATACCAGCATCCCTTGCATATGATGCCTTTAATCCATATACCGGAGCGAAGACGCTCCCGAGGAGGAACCTTCATGAAAAAGAATCCGAAAACATTCCGCAACATCGCTGCCGCTTCCCTTGCACTTGCTCTCACCGTGCCCGGCGCCGCTTCCGCGGCGGAGACGGCCCCAGCCGAGGCGGCTTACGCCCCCGTGCGCGACGCTGCCGCCAAGCTCGGCGTGCAGGTCCGCTGGGATCAGGCTGCGCATACCGTGACACTGACAAAAGGCGACACGATGCTTGTTCTGACGCCGGGCAAAGCCCAAGGGCTGTTAAACGGCAAAACCGTGCAGGTCGGCGGCACCGTTCAGCTCGTTTCCGGGAAAACGCTTGTCCCTGCCGCTTTCCTTTCCGGCATTTTCAGTGAAACATCCGGTACGGGCGGCGGTAAGGAGCCGGTAGCTTCCAAAAACGCCGCCGATCTCTTCCTTCAAGCGCTTGAAGCCGGAAACGGCGCCAAAGCGGCCGAATACATGAGCCCCGCTTTCCAGAAAGCGCTGCCGGTTCAAGCGATCAATGCTTTATGGGGCAATTATGAGCAGATGTATGGAAAAACGTCCTCGAACCCTCCTGTGCAAACGGAGCGAACCGATGCGGTCTACCGTAACGTTTCGTACATGCTGCAGCTGGGCCAGGTGCCCGTGAACGTGACGCTCCGGCTGAACGCCGACGGCAAAGTGGATGACATGTATTTGGGGCCGGTCAGCGCCGCGGGGTATCAAAAACCGACCTACGACAACCCCGCCGCCTATACGGAGCAGGAAGTGCGCATCGGGAACGGCGAGATGGCCCTGCCCGGCACGCTGACGCTGCCGCAAGGAGAAGGTCCTTTCCCTGCCGTCGTGCTCGTCCATGGCTCAGGGCCGCAAGATCGCGATTCTTCGATGGGTGCCGCCAAGCCGCTGCGTGATCTGGCCGTCGGCTTGGCCGCCAAAGGTATCGCCGTTCTCCGTTACGACAAGGTTACTTATGAGCATACCTTCAAGGTAGCGTCCGATCCGAAATTCACGCTGAAAAAAGAAAGCGTGGACGACGCGGTCTCGGCCGTCAAGCTGCTGAAACGGACTTCGAAAATCGATGCGGACCGGATTTTTGTCGCGGGCCACAGCCAAGGCGGTTTCGCGATGCCGCTCATTATCGATGCGGACCAAGACCATGACGTTGCAGGCGCGATCGTGCTCTCCGGCCCGAGCCTGGGATTTGCGGATACGCTGATCGATCAGCAGCAGGAGCTGGTGGCGCGCGTCAAGAAGTTAGGCCAGGACGCGGCGCCGTATGAACAGCAGGCGGCCGCATGGACGGGAATCGCCAAGCTGGTGAATGATCCGCAGTACACCGTGGACCATATGCCGGAGAACTTCCCGGCGTCCCCCGCTTACTGGTGGTTTGAGCAGAAGAACTACAAGCCGGTCGACCTGGCGGCCAAACAGCATACGCCAATGCTCATCCTGCAGGGGGAAAACGACTGGCAGGTGACGATGAAACAGTTCAACGGGTGGAAAAACGCGCTTCAAACCCGCAGCGACGTCGAGTTCAAATCGTATCCGAAAATGAACCATGTGCTTGCGGATTACGGCGGCCTTTCGATCGGAACGGAATATGCCGCTCCATCCAACGTATCCGCGGAACTGATTTCCGATATGGCCGCATGGATTCAGAAACATAAATAAGCGGTACCGGGCCCTCGGCCTTTATCGAAGCGGGATGGAATTTCCGTCCATTCTCTGGGATAATGAACTCATGCAATGGTTCATCATTTTCATGGGAGGTCTTTTTCGATGAGTGAGAAACGCTTCATAACGGCCGAGGACCTGTACCGCATGCACTGGGTTAGCGATCCTGCCGTTTCGCCCGACAACGGCGCGACGGCATACATACTGAAAACCGTCAACGACAAGCGGGACGGTTACTTGAACCAAATCCGCCTCATCCAGCCGAACGGAGGCATTGACGTTCCGTTTGCGGCCGGCGAGCAGGACGGGGCGCCGCAGTGGTCCCCCGACGGGTCGCAGCTCGCTTTTCTCCGCAAAAAAGGAGACGCGCGCCAAGTGTGGATCATGTCCGCACATGGCGGCGAAGCGCAGCCTGCTACTGAGCTCAAGCATGGCGTAAGCGCCTTCAAATGGTCGCCGGACGGCAAGTCTCTGCTGCTGAAAGCCGAAGCGCCGGATACAATTGAAGAGCAAGCCGAGTCCTCCAAAGCTAAAGACGAAACGAAACTTCCCGAGGAGAGAATCGTGGACCGCATCCGTTATAAAGCCGACGGAGTCGGTTTGAGAAGCGTCCGCCGGTCGCATTTATTCGTGTTCGACCTCGAAGCCAAAAGCAGCGTGCAAATTACGGAAGGTGCGTTTGACGTCGGCTCGTTCGCCTGGTCGCCGGACGGCAGACGTATCGCATACACGGCGGAGCTGCCGACGGAGGAATATGCCGACCCCGATTTGAGGCCGACGGGCGATTTGTACGTGACGGACCGCGCCGGCGGCGAAGCGCGGCGGCTAACGGACGGCAAAATCCGCATCGGCGCCGTCAGCTACACGCCTGACGGCCTCTCCATCCTGATGCTTGCCGACGATCTGTCCTGTGGTTACGCGACGCTGACCCGCATCTATCTCATCCCTGCCGAGGGCGGCGAATACCGCGCCCTGTACACCGAGCTCGACATTCAGCTCGGCCACAGCTGCGTCAGCGACATGCGTGCCGGAGCCGGGACGCCTCCGGTTTTCAGCCACGACGGAGCATACGTCTATCTTCAAGTAAGCCAGAACGGCCGCGTCGAAATCGCCCGTTTTGCCCTGGACGGCGACGATTTCGAAATCGTCGCCGGCGGCGACCGCGAAATTTACCAGTTCGCGCTGACGCCGGAGGGCAGCCTGGTGTTTGCCGCCGCCGACCCGTTGAATCCCGGCGATTTGTACCGGATGGAGCTGCCGGGCGGAGCAGAGACGCGTTTGACCGAATGCAACAAAGAGCTTTGGAGCGAGCTTGCGCTGAGCGAGCCGGAGGAGTTCCAATTTACGACCGGCGACGGTTGGCCGTTCCAGGGCTGGATCATCAAGCCGATCGGCTTTAAGGAAGGCTCCAAAGTTCCGGCCGTCCTTGAAATCCACGGCGGGCCGCAAGCGATGTACGGCCATACGTTCATGCATGAATTCCAGCTGCTTGCCGCTTCCGGTTATGCCGTGTTCTACACGAATCCGCGCGGCGGGCACGGCTACGGCCAGGTCCATGTCAACACGGTTCGCGGGGATTACGGCGGACGGGATTATTTGGACCTGATGGAATTTACCGATTACGTGCTCGAGCATTACCCGTTCGTCGACGCCTCCCGTCTCGGCGTAACCGGCGGCAGCTACGGCGGGTTTATGACGAACTGGATCGTCGGGCATACGAACCGCTTCCAGGCGGCCGTCACGCAGCGCTCCATCAGCAACTGGCTGTCGTTCTACGGCGTCAGCGACATCGGGTACCATTTTACGGAGGATCAGATTTGGGGCAATGCGTGGGACGACGTCGAGAAGTTGTGGAAACACTCGCCGCTGGCCTACGTGAAGGACGTAAGCACCCCGCTGCTTATCCTTCACGGCGAGCAGGATCTGCGCTGCCCGATCGAACAAGGCGAGCAGTTGTTCGTCGCCCTGAAACGGCTCGGCAAAGAAACGCAGCTCATCCGCTTCCCGGGCGCAGACCATAATCTTTCCCGCAGCGGCAATCCTTATCTTCGCACGCGGCGCCTCACCCACATCGTGCGCTGGTTCAAAGAGCATATCGAGGCCTGAAAAGTAAAAATTCTATCGACGTACTTCAATAGAAGACAAACCGCTATTAGCGGCAGTTTTGCTTGCGACTAAGGCAAGCAGAGGCTCCGGAACTTTTATTTTCTTATACGATCAAAAGCCCGCTTGACCGTTTAAACGGTCAAGCGGGCTTTTTGCCGCCTATGCCTATATCATGAGGCCCATCTCATGGGTCGCTTCGATCAGCACCGGCGCAAACTCATGCAGCGTATCGACGCCGATCCGGCTGATCGGGCCGGACACGGAGAGGGCCGCAGCCACCTCGCCCCTCCGGTTTACGATCGGCACGGCTACCGCGGCCGCGCCCGGCTCGCGCTCCTCGAAGCTGGTCGCGTACCCGCGCTCCCGGATCTCCTCCAGCATGCGCAGATAACCTTCCGGATCGGCCATTTCCGGCCACTCCGGATCGCGGAACAGCTCCTGCCGGTCGTCCTCCGAAGCAAAGGCGACAAGCACCTTGCTGGAGGCGCCGACGTGCAGCGGAAGGCGCGCGCCGACCTGCGCCACCCGCCGGATCGCCTGGTTGCTCTGTACGGCCTGAATCCGCAGGCGGTCTTTGCCGTCCCGCAAATACAAGCTTACCGTCTCCCCAAGTCGGTCGCGCAGCCGTTCCATGGCCGGAAGGAACAACACGGCCGGGTCATCGCTTTTGGACAAATGGGTGGACAACTCCCATACCTTCAGGCCCAGGCGGTACTTCTCCGTAGCCGCATCCCGGGCGACGAAACCTTTCTCCTCCAGCGTCGTCATCAGGCGATGCACCGTGCTTTTATGCAGGCCGATCTGTCCGGCGATTTCGGTCAGCCCCAGCTCGCCGCTTTTGGTAAAACACATCAATATATCAAGCGCACGCTCGACGGCGCGCACCGTTAATTTGCGGTCTTCCATTCTTGCTCCCGCCCCTCTTAATGTTTCACTAAATGAAACATGGTTACAATAATTATAAGAAATTCAGCCCTCAAAGTCTACTTTTTCGCTAAAAATACGCGCCTCGTCCCAAAAGAAATAACGCAACCGATCTGCCGGCGAAGGAAAACCTCGTTTAGCCCATGTTCCCGCCATTCCAAGAATGCGCAAGCTATATTGGAGCCACCATTTTCACGCCTCAAAAAAAGCCCCCGATCGCAAGCCAGGCTGTTGACTTTAGGCAGCAGAGCGCATAGGATATAGAGTAAAATTTTTTCTGTTTCCGAATCGGGTGTATAATAGGTAAACTAGAAATAGAACTCGAAATTTGTAGAATCCTGAAATTTGATATAAAGGAGGGGCAAGCATGAATATGGCAACCCGGAACGACGCCCAAATTTCTCCCCCCCTAACCGAAACACCCATACCGCTCTCTCCGCGGCTGATCCGCCTGAAGCATGTTCTTGTCGCTTTGCTGTTGTCCGTCGTGTTTTTCCTGCTCTTTTGTTTTATCGCTTTGCACGCCTATATCGCCTGGGTGCTTTCGAACCCGACCGTCGCGCCGCTGTACTCGAATCCGATGCAGGCAAAACATATGTCCTACGAAAACGTCACCTTTCCCGCTTTGGACGGAAGCCGGATGATGCAGGGCTGGTACATTCCCGCCGCAGGATCGAAGAAAACGATCGTATTCAGCCATGGATACGGCGCCAACCGCGAGGAAACGTGGATCCCGATGTATGACCTGGCCCATTACGCGCACCGGATGAATTTTAACGTCGTCATGTTCGATTACGGCTTCGCGTCGCAGACCAGCAAGGCGGTGGCCACGGGCGGCAAAGCCGAATCGCAGCAGCTGCTCGGAGCGATCGAGCTGGCCAAAAAGCGCGGCGCAAAACAGATCGTCGTGTGGGGCTTCTCGATGGGGGCGGGCACGGCGCTTCAGGCCGGACTGCAGACCAAAGATGTCGACGCCATGATTCTGGACAGCACCTTCCTGCTTGAGCCGGATACGCTGTACCATAACATCAAAAACCAGATCGATCTGCCGCGGCATCCGTCGCTCGAAATATTGGAGCTGCTGTTCCCCGTGCTTAACGGAACCAGCCTGCATCAAATCCCGTATCAACAGGTCAAAAAGGAGGATTACCCGTTCCCGATCTTTTTCGTGCACGGGACGGAGGATGAAAAAGCGCCTTACCCGATTGCCGAAAAATTGGCGGGGAACCAGACGAACCCTTACTCCGATGTATGGATCGTCCCGGGCAGCCATCATGAGCTCATTTTCCGCGAACACCCGCGCGAATATCTTCGCCGCGTGTCCGCCTTCCTTGCCAATGTCAAGCTGGCCGAGCAGAAGGACATCGACAATGACCCTATGATCAAAAACAAACCGTAAAATAACCCCACAAAGTGCTTTGGCTTCGAAGCTGATCCAGGTACTTTGCGGGGACCCCGAAATTTATAAACTCTATAATGTAAAAAAAGGCATCATTGAAGATCCGATTCAGGTCTTCAATGATGCCTCTTTCGCTTATTCGGTTACACGATCATTCTTTGATCAAAGACAGAAACTCGGCTCTGGACGCCGGGTCCTCACGGAAAATGCCGCGAACCGCGGATGTGACCGTTTTGCTGCCCGGTTTTTTCACGCCGCGCGCGCACATGCACAGATGTTCGCCTTCCACCACGACCATGACGCCATGCGGCTCCAGAACCTCGACCATGATGTCGGCGATCTGCGACGTGATGCGCTCCTGAACCTGCAAACGGCGCGTGACGGCTTCAACGAGACGGGCCAGCTTGCTCAGTCCCGCGATTTTGCCGCTTGGGATGTACCCGATATGGACCTTGCCGAAAAACGGCGCCATATGGTGCTCGCATTGGCTGTAATAAACGATATCTTTGACGATAACCAGTTCCTCATGGTTTTCATCAAAGGTAACGCCAAGGACATCCCTCGGGTCTACTTCATATCCCGCAAAAATTTCCTCGTACATCCGAGCCACGCGCGCAGGGGTTTCAAGCAATCCCTCCCGCTGCGGGTCTTCGCCGATCAGTTTCAAAATTTCCGCGATATGGTGCTCGACCTGCTCGCGGTTTTGCTGAACCCGGGTATTTACGTAATCTTTAACGCCAGCCACAGCACTTCCCTCCTCTCATGACCTCTTATTTCTCTTGCGGATGTTCGTGATCCGCCTTATTTGCGTTTGCCTCCGCCAGGCTTCTTTTTGCCGCTGAACTGCGGATTGTTTTTCATCATTTGCTGCGCTTTCTGCATTTGACGATTGTTTAGATTATACCCCATCTGTTTGGCCATTTTCTGCAGCATTTGTGGATCACTCTGCATTTTCTCCATTTGCTTGCGCAAATAATACACGCCGATGAAAAAACCGCCGACCAAGCCGACGATCAGCGTAATCACAGGAATGACATATTGCATGTTCCGCCACCTCATAGTTATAGATCAATACTTTGCGTGTATAGCAACACGAACCTATCATAGCATTTCCCCGGGTGGCTCGCAAATGGATTTCTAAGATAACACCGCCTCGATAAACACCGTCGTTTCCTGCGCCAAATCCAGTTCCTTGACATCGAACCTGCTGGCTTCGCCCTGCACGATCCGAATCACCGGGCGGCCGGGCAGACCGCGATGCTGGCGCACGACAACCCCCGTTTCCTTGGTGGACAAGCGAACCGCGGTGCCGTTGGGGTAAACGGATACGATCCGGTTAAATTGCGAAAGCACCTCGTGATCGAGCTGCTTTTCCGACATGGCCATCATTTCTTCGCAGGCTTCGTGCGGCAGAAGCTTCTTGTCCTTTGGCTCTAGCGGATGGATCAGGCGCTCATAGGTGTCCGCCGCAGACACGATTTTGGCGTACAGATGAATTTCATCGCCCGTTAGCCCTCGCGGCAGCCCGAACCCGTCGATCCGTTCATGATGCTGTAAGGCCACATGGGCGATCAGCAGGCTGAGCTCCCTTTTGCTCTTCAGCTTTTCGAAACCTTTCCAGGTATGATGGTTTTTGAGGTCGGAAACCAGCTGGTCTTCCTCCCTCATCCCGGTTTTTCCGATGTCATGCAGCAGGGCGCCCGTCGCCAGCTCCTTCAGCTGCTGATAATTGAGCCCCATGTTGATGCCGATCACGGAAGATATCAAGCACACATTGATGGCGTGAATATATTGGTTGTTGTCCTTTGTCCGAATGTCGGTCAATTGAACCAACAATTCCTTGTTGTTCATGATGTCCGTCAACAAGTTGTCCACGTTGCTCCCGATCAGTTGGGTATTCCAGTCCTTTCCGGAACGGATCGCTTCAAACGCATTGTTCATGACCTGGAGCACGCCCTGCTTCGTTGCTTCGCTAAGCATGTCGTCGGTCTCTATATCCTCGAACATCGGATCCTGAATATACAGCATGGTGACGCCGATCCGGTTCAACGTGCTGATCATGTACACCGTCAACTGGACGCCTGCGCCCAAAAGCACGGTGCCGTTGCCGGAATAGATCGTTTTGCCCAAAAATTGCCCGGGCTCTACATGGTCTATGCTAACATACCTCATGAATCTTCCCCCGATTTTGAAGCGGCTGGAAGCGAAAGAGCGCTTTTTGCCGCCTTACTCTTCGATCCGCTTGTTTCTTTCGGGGAGTGCGTTTTCGTGGCTCAAAAGTTTGCGCTTCGTTTCAAGCCCTCCGCTGTATCCGGTCAGGCTTCCGTCACTTTCAAGCACGCGATGGCAAGGGACGATGATCGGAACCGGGTTTTTGTTCACGGCTCCGCTGACGGCCCTCATCGCTTTGGGTCTTCCTATGGCCTCTGCGATCACCCCGTAAGAACGGATCTCTCCATAAGGAATATCGGCAACTGCCGCCCAAACCTGTAGCTGAAAAGTCGTGCCCCGCAAATCCAGCGGAACGTCGAAGGCCTGCCGTTTGCCCGCGAAATATTCGCCAAGCTGGCGTTTGGCCTCCTCGAGCCGCTCGTCGTCATGCTCCAGCTCGCCGCCGCCGCACCAGGTACGGGACCATTTTTGCAGCACGGCCTCCTTCACGCTGAAGCTGCCGAATTCGATCAGGCACAGCCCTTTGTCGGTGGCGCATAACGTTAAGGGCCCGATCATCGACTGCATTTCGTCGTAGTAGATCGTTTCCGGTTCTCCGCCGAGGGCCGGCGAAAATTCCGATGTTTCGTTTTTGTTTTCCGCTGCGTCCGCTTTCGTTTGCGATTGAAGTTGTTCTTTGGCTTCGACGAGCATTTCCCTTACTTTCTCGTCCTGCTCTTCGGCCAAAGCTTTATTCATGATGTCCAATGCCTCTTCGCCTCCTATGCGTCCCAGCGACCAGGCCGCGGTTCCCCGCAGTTCCGGCCGCGGATCTTTCAGCAGCACCTCTCCGAGTTTCGGCACCGCAGATTTGTCTTTGTAATTGCCGAGCGCAATCACCGCGTTGCGCTGGATGGGTTTCCGGCCCCGCCAGGCGGCGGCGCTTTCCCCGAATTTTTCCTTGAACTCGCGGTTGGTCATATCCAAAATCGGCAGCAGCAGCGGTCTGTCTTTTTCCGGATCCGGCAATAGCTCCGGATGATGCGTCCAATGCTTCCCTTTATTTTTCGGGCAGATGACCTGGCATGTGTCGCACCCGTACAGCCGGTTGCCGATTTTCCGCATGACCTCGTCCGACAGAAACCCTTTCGTTTGCGTCAGAAAAGAGATGCAGCGCTGCGCGTTCAGCTGCCCGGGACCGACCAGCGCCCCCGTCGGGCAAGCGTCGATGCACAAGGTGCAGTCCCCGCAATCCTCGGTTACCGGCGTATCCGGCGGAAACGGGATGTTGGTCACCATGTCGCCGAGGAAAATCCAGGAGCCCCATTTCGGGGAAATAATGCAGCAGTTTTTGCCGCTGAAGCCGATTCCGGCCCGCTCCGCGACGGCCCTGTCCACCAGCGCCCCGGTATCCACCATGCTCTCCAAGACGGCATCCGGCACCCGTTCCCGGATAAAAGCCTCCAGCTTCCCCATCGCCTCGCGCAGCACATGATGATAATCCTTGCCCCAAGATGAGCGCGATAAGACGCCCCGGTATTTGCCGGGTTCGTTTTTTGGGGGGTTTGGCATTTTGGAGGAATACGCGACGGCGATGGAAATGAGGGAGGCCGGCTCTGCGGAAGGCAATGCGGGGGTGATGCGTTTATCCAAATCCGGCTCCTCGAAGCCGGACTCATACCCAAGATCCCGGTGATTTTGCAAAATGGCTTTTAATGATACGAAAGGGTCCGCGGAAGCGAAGCCGATCTCGTCGATGCCGAATTCGGCCGCCGCTTCCTTGATTTCCCGCTTCAGCTGCTCCCACCGGGAAGGCGGAGGAGCATAAGCGGATGCATTCGTCGTTGTCAAAAGCTTGCGCCTCCTTTCCCAGCAATCGGCGTTTTCGATTTACAAACCTCTGATTTGGGAGACCGGCCAAAAAATGAATTCGGCCCTGCCGACGATGTCTTTGGCGCTGACGCTGCCGAAGGAACGGCTGTCTTTGCTGGCGCCCAAGTGGCGGTTGTCCCCCATAACGAAGTAGTGATCCTTGTCCAGCTTCAGCGGCCCGAAATCGGGGTCCTGGATTTCGACTTCGGTATACGGCTCCGTTTGGGGCTCGCCGTTGACATAAAGCTTGTGGTTTTTCACTTCCACCGTATCGCCGGGAACGCCGATGACACGCTTGACCAAATATTCTTTTCTATCCGGCCCGTTGCTCGGATCATGCAGCACCACGATTTCGCCCCGGCTCGGCGTCTTAAAATCGTACACGATTTTATCGATAAAAAGCCGCTCCCTTTCGTGCAGCGTCGGCTGCATGGATTGGCCCTTGACCATCGACAGGTTAAATACGAACAAATTGAGCAGCATCATGATGACAAAGGCAATCACGATCGTTTTCGCCCAGTCCCACACTTCGGCGGCAAAACTGCGTTTTTTCGGTTCAGCTTCGGTTTTTGCTTTTTCGTCGTTTTCGGAATGTCCGTGCTCTTGCAGTCGAACTTGATTCATGCTACACCTCATTTTTAGACAAATTCCCCTTATATACAGAAAAGCATATCTTGCGCGGTTTTGCAACGGCAGCCAAGATATGCTCAATATAGAAAATATTGTTTGTTGACAACAATAATGAATTTGCTGTTTTTACTGTTTCTGTGTTCGGGGCATGTCCGGTTGATCGAGACCGGCATCGATTTTATAATGGATTAAAACGAAAATTAGTGCTGCGGGCTAATGATGCTAAGCTTCTGGATAGCTTCCCAAACTTTGTTGGCACCGTAACCCATCGCTTCGTAAAGGGGCATCGCCGCTTTGTTGTGCTCGTCGCCTGCAATCCAAATCCGGCTTACCTTCCGGTTCTGGAAACGCTGCTCCATGGCGGATACGAGCGCTTTGCCCACGCCTTGGCGGCGGTAATCGGGGTGAATGGCAATGCGGTAATAGCAGCCGTGGTTATGCTCGATCGTGCCGATCAGCGCACCCACGATTTCATCGTCTTCCTCTGCGACCAAAATCAGCTCCGAATCCCAGGACAGCTGCCTGGAGAACGGCCCCATCGTATTCCGGTAACATTCCTCGGACAAGGCAATCTTCATTAATTCGGTCACGTTGGTACAATCACTTAACTGAAAGGAACGAACATGCATGATTAAATCTCCCTTTTTCGTCAGCTTGTTTGGATCCTCGGAAGATCAAGCTCCTCTTTATAATCCAGAATATAATTACGACAAAAAACGTTAAATTCCTTCTTTATCATTCATTAAATCATAGTTTTCTTTAAAAAACACGCTTTTTCTTTTGAAAGCGCTTTATAGCAAGCGTTTGCAATGAAATATAAGTTTAAATATCCATATACTGTTAATTTCAGCGCATAAAAATACCATAATTGGGAAATGGATAATATGGGTTATAGGCCTTTCGACCTGATCCTGTGCTAGAAGCGACTTTTTAAACATAAATGTTGATTTAATTGAAAAAATACGGTTTAATTGTACTTGGAAGCATTACTGTTTGAAACCGGTCAATAAAGGATGTCTTTGCCGAAGCGGCGAAAGCTTCCTTTATGAAGAGGATCAATTTCATTGATTCCTTGATAAAAAGAAACCACATTACAGGAGGTATTTTATCATGGCATTTCAATTACCTGCACTTCCTTACCCTAACAATGCGCTCGAGCCTCATATCGACGCACAAACGATGGAGATCCACCACGACCGTCACCATAATACTTACGTAACGAACTTGAATGCAGCTTTGGAAAATGCTCCTGAACTGCAAAATAAAAGCCTTGAAGAGCTTTTGACGAACCTGGACAGCGTGCCTGAAAGCATCCGCACCGCAGTCCGCAACAACGGCGGCGGCCATGCCAACCACAGCATGTTCTGGGAAATCATCGGACCAAACGGCGGCGGCGCTCCGACCGGCGCTTTGGCTCAAGCGATCGACAGCGAGCTGGGCGGATTCGATAAATTCAAAGAAGACTTCGCCAAAGCGGCTGCAGGCCGTTTCGGCAGCGGCTGGGCTTGGCTCGTTGTAGGCAAAGACGGCAAACTTGCCATCACAAGCACGCCGAACCAAGACAACCCGATCATGGAAGGCCAAACTCCGGTTCTCGGCCTGGACGTTTGGGAGCATGCTTACTACCTGAAATACCAAAACAAACGCCCTGACTACATCGCTGCATTCTGGAACGTTGTAAACTGGGACGAAGTCGGCAAACGTTACGACGCTGCCAAAAAATAATAAGGGTTACGAGGTGACGGGCCGTTCCGTTGCCGCCTGATCCCTAGAGAAGCGGTTCAAGCATAAGCTTGAACCGCTTTTTTTATTGCTGCGGCAAAATCATTTGGAAACACGCCTCTCAAGACCCATACCGGGTTCCGGTCCATTTTTTGCGAAATACTGACGACGAGACCGCGGAATTCCCGGGCAGCCATATTGCATCATTCAATCAGCATCTCAATGGCAGTGGGGTGAACTCTTCCAAAAAAAGCAAAAAGCAAGCATGCTAACTGTTCTTTACAACAGACGATATTCCCGAAGTAAATAGCTTATCTATCAAACCAATTAGTTCATCTGGGGGCAAATCTTTTTGCCTGCGCTGCCAAAGACGAAGCAGTGAAAATGAAGTTGATAGGTGAAACTCTAATAAATAGGGCGTCACTAAACTATCTTTAGGGAAACAATATTTCTGTTCATCAGAAAAAAATTCGCCTTTCAACTTTTCTATAAAGCGGATATTACCGTAATCACCTAATAAAGCATTTAGATATGCCCCTTTTTCCTCAAAAAGTAAAAGTAAATCCCGTGGTTTTGTGTCAACTTGCTCTGTGTTTATCAATTTCTCCCGGATAAAATCCAATATATCGTTTTCGACGAAGCGAAGTAAATCGTAAACATCGGAAAAATACTGATAAAAGGTACTTCGGTTATATCCGGACTTGTTTGCGATTTCCTGTACCGTGATTTTCTCGATCGGTTTTTGGCAATAAAGTTCGCAAAAAACACTGATAAATGATTGCTTTGTTTTTTCCGTTATTTCAGGCTGCTTTCTCATCTCCTGCCCCTTTCCAGCAACTTATGATCCGACAAATCAAATACATTTGTTGGTTGTTGAATTTAAAACAAATTCGTATTATTTATCATACAACACGTTGTCTAATAGTCAAAATGTAAGGAGGATAAGAATGAAAATAGCCGTCAAGTATCCGTTCATAGGGCGGGTTGACGTTTTGTTTAACTGCGGTGACACCTATCAGTATGATTTCGATCGTCCCCTTAAAAGCTATTTGAAAAAAATAGATGCTACCACGGTCAAACTTGTGGCTGCATTTTCCAATGCGTTTGAATCAATCGAACGTGTGACTGAAACGAACGTACGAAAGAGGGTAGTCATATGAAACTGCTAGTGTACGGCGCCGGGGTTCTAGGCAGCCTGTTTTCCACCCGCATGCATGAGGCCGGGCACGACGTCTCCCTTCTCGCCCGGGGCGAGCGACTGAACGCTCTGCGCCGGCACGGCGTGCAACTGGCCGAGGGAGGCAGCCCGGCAATAAGGCGGGTACCGGTGCCAGTGGTCGAGCACCCTACCGGCAGGTACGACCTGATCGCCGTCTTCGTCCGTACCCATCAGGTGGAAGCGGTGCTGGAGACGCTCACTGACGTCGAAGGCGACGTGCTGTTCATGCTCAACTGGGCGGCCGGCGCGGAACCGCTGGGCGCGGTGATTGGTCACGAGCGAGTGCTGCTCGGCTTCCCCACCGCAGCCGGCACGATGGACGGCGACGTGGTCCGCTACCGCGCGACCAACATCATAACCCGCCTGTTCCCGACCCCGATCGGCGAACCCGACGGCCGTGCCACCCCGCGACTGAAACGGATCGTGCGGGAGTTCCGCGCCGCCGGGATCAACGCCAAGGCCGAGCCGCAGATGGATGCCTGGCTCAAGACGCACGCCGCGTTCGAGGTGCCAATCTTGCAGGCGGTGAACGCGGCGGGCGGCCCGGTAGCACTGGCCAACGATCCGGACACGATCCGCGGCATGATCCGCCTCATGCGGCAGAATTTGACCGCATTGCCAACGCCGCTCGTTCCTCGCGGGTTCGTTGCGTTGCAGACTCTGCCGGAAGGGCTGCTATTGGCCATGCTGCGGCGTTTCCTGCGGAGCCCGACGGCCGCACAGCTCGACGGCCCCTCACCTGCGGCGAGGGCCGAGCTCGAGCGGTTGGCTGAACAGATACGGGTTCATACGAGGGTCTGGTAGGCGATAGCGGATTAAACTACCCTGAAAATAACGAATAATGTAAGGCTAAAAAAGGCAGCAGGAAACTACCGGGATACGATAGTTCAAAACAATAAAAGCTGCAGCCGGCAAGACGCTTGCTTGGTAGTGATGGCGGAGGGGTTCCGCGCGTACCATCCCGAACACGACTGTTAAGCTCTCCAGTGCCAATGGTACTTGTGCCGAAAGGTCCCGGGAGAGTAGGACGCCGCCAAGCAACGAACAAGCACTGCCGACAATTCGGCAGTGCTTGTTGTTGTGTGCAATGCGATGCAACCTTATTTTTTCGGTATGATTAAACTCCGCACTTCCACAATTCGCTTTAAGGCCGCTTCCCCTTAAAATGCTCCCTGAGGATTCTCAGGAACACATTCGGAAAAGCGTACAACTCCATCTCTTCTTCGCTGATCCAGCGGTACTGCGGGCGTTGCGCGCCAGCGTCAGCGTCAAGATCAGCATCAGGCGCGTAAGCCTCTTCGGATTCGGCCACGGCCACGGATAGCAAATCCTCTTCGCGGCAGCGATACACCTGAAGGTTCCAATGAATATGGCTGAACGTATGCTCGGCATCCATCATGAACCCTTCCGGCCGTGCATAGATTCCTTCCTCCGCCAGCATGTCCGCCACAATATCCATTGCCGGCTCGTCCGGCAACCGCCCTTTGCGGCTTTGCGGAACCTGCACATGCGGCAGCTCCCACATGCGGGCGAGCAACCCTTCCTGCGGACGCTGACGGATCAGCACCTTGCCCGCATGCTGCCCCGCTCCTTCGACCAAAGCCACCATCCGGTACTCCGGACGCGGCGGCTTCGCTTTGGTCTTCACCGGCAGCGATTCCTCCACTCCCTCGATCCGGGCGGCGCAATGCTCCATGACCGGACAAGTCAGGCAGTGCGGCGATTTCGGCGTACATACGAGCGCGCCAAGCTCCATCAGCGCCTGGTTGAAATCCGAAGCCCGTCCCTCGGGGATCAATTCGGTAACCAGCCCTTCCATCAGCGACCTCGTGCCAGCTTTCATAATGTCTTCTTCAATCAAAAAATAACGCGACAACACACGCATCACGTTGCCGTCCACCGCCGGCTCCGGCTTGTTGAAGGCGATGCTGAGGATCGCCCCCGCCGTATACGGGCCGACGCCTTTAAGCGCAAACACCGCCGCCCTGTCATCCGGCACCCGTCCGCCGTGCAGGTCTTTTACCTGCTTGGCCGCCGCCTGAAGGTTTCGTGCGCGCGAATAATACCCAAGGCCCTCCCAGCATTTCAGCACGTCCTGCTCCGGTGCGTCCGCCAAAGCCTCGACGGTCGGAAACCTTTCGATAAACCTGTTGAAATAAGGGATCACCGTATCAACGCGCGTCTGCTGCAGCATGATTTCCGATACCCAAATATAATAAGGATCCCGGTGGCGGCGCCACGGCAAATCCCGTTTATTTTCCATGTACCATTCCAGCAGATGCCCGCTGAAAAAACTTTTCCGTTCCGATTCGTTCATACAGCCGCTTCAAATCCTTCCGCTTTCTTCTCCCTCATGCTTTACAATCTTTTTTCGACCACCGCAAACGCCGAAGCCAGCTCGGTTTGGTGGGATATGGTCAAATGGATCGTATACTCCGGTTCGCCCGGAAGATTCAGGCGTTCCCATGCTCCCCGGCTCAGAGCAGCCACGGGTTTCCCGCTGGAATCCGGCAAAATTTCGATGTCGCCAAAGCCGATTTTACTGCCGATGCCGCAGCCGAAGGCTTTGGAAATCGCCTCTTTGGCGGCAAAACGCCCGGCGACGAACTCCGTGAGCTTCCCGCCTCTTTTTCTGGCTTCCTCCCGTTCCTTTTCCGTCAGCACCCGTTCCATGAACCTGAATCCGAGCTGTCCGCTTAACAGAAGAGCAAGCCGCTTGATTTCCAGCACGTCATGCCCGATTCCGTGAATCAATGGACCACACCTTCCTTCCGTGACATACAAGTCCTATTGTAGCAGGAGACCTCCCGCGATGCGAGTCCGTGCAGACCATATTTCCAACGGAACGGGTCCGGAAATTTTTGTGAAAATTCCTTGACGATGCGATTGCTCCTCCGTTATATTTATATCAAATCGATACATCGAATTGATACATTAGAGGTGAACGGCATTGATCGAATACATTATTTTGGGATTATTGATGGAGGGAGACATGAGCGGGTATGAAATGAAGAAAACCATCGACCTGTCCGTAGGCATGTTTTACAAAGCAAGCTACGGCAGCCTGTATCCGGCGTTGAAGCGCATGACCGAAAAAGAATGGGTTTCCGTCACGGAAGAAGAAGGCAGCAGCAAAAACAAAAAGATATATTCCATTCTTCCCGAGGGACGCATCCGCTTCATGCAATGGCTCAAAGAGCCGCTCACGCTGGACCGGAACGAATTTTTGCTGAGAGTCTTTTTCTATGATTATTTGGACGATGAAACCCGCAGGCTCCGCCTCCATGAATGCCGTTACAATTTGAACCGGGAGATCGGCCGCTTGCAGGCCGTCGAAGAGATCGTGGCCGGGGAGCTTGCGGAAATTCCCGACCCGCAGAAGCATTACTTCAGGGTTTCGGTGCTGTCGTACGGAAGGCATTTTTTTCTTATGTTAAAAGATTACGTGGATGAATTGCTTAAAGGAGAGGAATCGAGCCATGAAAACAACGGTCAAACCGGTCAACCTTAACGTCCCTTTTTCGGAAAAACGCCCCATCCTCAGCGTCGTCCTGATCGAACTGCTGCTCCTTGCAGCCATGTTCGCCGCCGGAGCCTACGCCACCGTTCAGAAGCTGAGCTACACCGCGCCCGTGCTGATCGCGTTTATACCGATTTCGATCGTCCTGCTGATCGGCCTGACATGGAAAAAAAGCTGGCGTCGTTACGGCTTCCTGCCGTTAAACGCCATTCCGGGACAACATTGGATCTATTACCTCCCGCTTGCCCTGGTGCTGGGATGCATCGCTTTGAACGGGTTTAGAACCGTTTCGGTCCGCGAGGCTCTGTTTTTCGTCTTTTTCACCCTGCTGGTCGGTTTCGTGGAGGAAACGGTGTACCGGGGTCTGATCCTGCATATTCTGCTGCGCAAAAAAAGCATTGCCGCCGCTGTCATTACCTCAAGCCTGCTGTTCTCCGTCACGCATGTGCTGAACATGCTGTCGGGCCAAAGCGCCGAAGACACGGTGGTTCAGCTTGTTTACGCCCTGCTGACGGGCGCTGCCCTAGCCCTGCTCATCGTCAAGAACAAAAACATCCTTCCGCTGATTTTCTATCATTTCATCCATAACCTGATCCAATTTCTCGGCCCTGACGGCCGGTCGGTTTCCGTAATGGATTATGTCGTGCTCGCGATCCTGCTTCTTCACTGCTTGTGGCTGATCCTCAGCCTCAACAAAGAAAAAGGCGCAGCCCGTATTTCGGGTTCGTTCGAACGAGTGGCGCCATAAACGAAAACTTTGACGGCGTATTCGCCGCCGGCTTATGCCAGGCTGCCGCATCCCCATCGGGCATGCAAAAAGCGGAGCCATGGACGGCCCCGCCTTTCATCCTTAAAGCAAATTTCCCGTCTTCCTTTTCAATATCCGGACGCCGTGAACGTCCAGCTCGATTCCGCCTTGCACGGCGTCTCCGCTCAGAACGTCGGTATATGCCTCCGAGTCCAGATTGACCTGCACCTTCCGGCCGCTAAAGTTCAGAACGAACACGTAGTCCGTGCTGCCGTCCGATCTCAGCTGCGCCGTGACCCCTTCGGGAAGCTCGGTCTCGATCGCCTTGCGGATTCCCGCTTCCCGGATCAACCGGGCATAAAAGTCGGCATAAAACGGTTCCTTCGCCCGGGATGCCAAATAATACGCTTTGCCTTCCCCGTACGCATGAACCGTCAAGGCCGGACGGCCCGCATAAAAATCGGCGCCGTATTCAGCAAGCACCTGGGCCCCTTCCGGATGGATCAAATCGCACAGGTCGTACAGCTCGTACGATCCGTTCAGCCCTAAGGCATTGCCTGTCAGGCACACCATCGCGTTCCGCTCGCTTTCATGCAAGCCGTCGATTTCCTCGGACCAGATGCCGAGCACTTTCCGCAGCGGTCCCGGGAATCCGCCCAAGTGGCACAGGTCGCTTTCATCGACGATCCCGGACCAATACGTCGCGACAAGCGTGCCTCCCCCGGCGACAAACGCCTCAAGGGCGGCGCCGGCCTTCTCCGTGCACAAATACATCATCGGTGCCACGATCAGTTTATACCTGGAAAAATCGTCTTCGGAGCCGATGACGTCCACCGGTATGCCCATATTCCACAACGCCCGGTAGTGCTGCATCACCGTGTTTTCGTAGTCGACGCCCCGGTTCAGCGGCCCTTGCGCGTCCTTCACGGCCCAGCGGTTGTCCCAGTCGGCGATGATGGCTGTCTCCGCCGGAACGCCGGAGCCGGTCACCTCGGCGATCGTTTCCAGCAATCCGCCCAGCCCGGCCACGTCCTGAAATACGCGCGTATGCTCGTGACCGACATGGTCCACGACCGCTCCGTGAAATTTCTCGCTCGAACCGCGGCTTTTCCGCCACTGGAAATACTGCACGGTATCCGAACCGTGCGCCACCGCCTGCAGCGACGACAACAGGTGCATGCCCGGCCGTTTCAGCTTGCTGACCGGCTGCCAGTTCGTCAGGCTCGGCGTGCTTTCCATCAGCATAAACGGCCGCCCGCCCTTCAACGAACGGAAAAGATCATGGTTGAACGAGAACCAGGCGGCAAGTTTGCCCGGCTCCTGCGTATCATGCCAAGTCGGGTATGCGTCCCAGGAGATGACGTCCAGCATGTCGGCAAACTTGCGGTAATCCAGGCCCTCGAACCAGTCCATCATGTTGGTCGTAACCGGCAAATCCGGACGGATCGCCTTGAGCGGGGCGATTTCGGCCCTGCAAAAATCCGCCGTTTGATCCGTCACGAACCGTCTCCAGTCCAAATTATGCCCGTGAACCATCTTCTCCCCGTGCGGAGCGGGAGATTCGATTTGGGACCAGTCCGTGTACGTATGGCTCCAGAACGCCGTCCACCAGGCGCGGTTCAACGCTTCAAGCGTGCCGTAGCGCTTCTTCAGCCATTCGCGGAACGCATCCTGGCAATAATCGCAGTGGCATTCTCCGCCGTATTCGTTAGAGATATGCCAACCGACCACGGCCGGATGGTTGGCGTACCGCTCCGCCAGCTTCGTGTTGATGATGCGGGTTTTCTCCCGGTAGACCGGCGAAGTGTAGCAGTGGTTATGCCGTCCTCCATGCAAATTGCGCACGCCGTTCTCGGAAACGCGCAGCACCTCGGGATACCGCTGCGACATCCACGCCGGCCTTGCACCGCTTGGCGTTGCAAGCCACGCGTAGATTCCGTTCTCGGCAAACCGGTCCAGCACCCGGTCCAGCCATTCGAACGTAAACGTCCCCTCTTCGGGTTCCAGAGCGGCCCAGGCAAAAATGCCGACGGCCATCACGTTGCATTTCGCCAGCTTCATCAGCCGGATATCTTCCTCAAGCACTTCCGGGGCATGCTGCCATTGGTCCGGATTATAGTCGGCCCCGTGCATAAACCCGGCAATTTTCGGGCTGATGGGCGGATAGGATTTTATCATGAATAAATACCTCTTTTCTGTTATGGAATGTACAACGCGGGCAGCGGATAACCGTCGTGATCGAACAACGTGAGATTGCTCCAATTATTCGCGTGGCCGACCGACCACTCCCTCTGCGACGGGATCCAGCACGGCTCCCAATAATAAAACCCGATCCCGCGGCCGCCCTTCGTCCGGCGAATCACGTCCGCGAACTCCTTCATGTACGCCGCCTGCCCCTCCGGCGTGGCCGGATACGCGGCGGGCAATGCCTCATCATTCTCTACGATGAGCGGAAATCCCTCCTTGGCGCAAAAGGTCCACGGATAGGCCGTTTCCACGACAATCAGATCCCGGCCGTACCGCGCCGACAGCTCGTCCAGATTGCGGCTTAGCTGTTCCAAAGGGCCATGCCACCACGGGTAATAAGACAAACCGATGATGTCGTAGTCAATCCCCGCCGCTTCGATCCGGTCAAAAAACGACCGGCTTCCTTTCGGATCGCCGCCCCGGTCGATATGCAGCATGACCCGGACGGACTCGTTCGTATCCCGGACGGCAGCTACGCCGGCTTTTAACAAGCCGCAAAGTCGGGTCCACTGTCCATCGGCCGCGCCAGGATCCTCCCCGGTTTCGATCCTGCCGTCCGGCCATAACATGCCGTTCGTGATTTCATTCCCGATCTGCACCATGTCAGGCAGCGCGCCCCCCGCGCGGAGTACCGCGAGCACCTCGTACGTGTAGTCGTAAACCACCTGCTCCAGGCCGCTGCCTTGCAGATCCGACCATGCTGCAGGTTTCCATTGGTTCGCCGGGTCGGCCCAGCGGTCCGAATAATGGAAGTCGAGCAAAAGATGCATTCCGAGCGCCTTGACTCTTTTGGCCATCAAAAGGGTCCGTTCCAGATTGCAATATTCTCCGGGCGGGTCGTTCCAGATCCGCAGCCGGATCGAATGAACGCCGCCATTTCGGAGGACGCGCAGCGCATCCGCGCTTTCGTCTCCGTCATGGAACACGCCCCCTCCCTGCTCGATTTCGTCGAGAAAGGACACGTCCATGCCCTTGATCCACTTCGGCTCCATGCCCGGCCCCCCTTATTCTTTAACCGAGCCCAAAACCAGGCCCTTGACGAAATATTTCTGCAGAAACGGATAAACGAGCAGCACCGGCAGCGCACCGATGAAAATTTGGGCGGCGTTGACCGTTTTTTGCGACAGCAGCGCCGCTTCCTTCGGGTCGATGCTCATCGAGCTCATGTCCTTCTGGACTATGACCGTCTGCAGGAAGGTGGCCAGCGGAAACGACTTGGAATTGTTCAGGTACAGCAGCCCGTCGAACCAGGAATTCCAATGGAACACCATGCTGAACAAGGCGAGCGTCGCGATGGACGGAAGCGAAACCGGAAGGTAAATCGAAAAAAGCGTGCGAAAATGTCCGGCCCCGTCGATAAAAGCGGCCTCCTCCAGCTCCTTCGGGATGCCCCGGAAAAAATTCAGCAGCAGAATCGTCAGATAGACGTTGACGGCTCCCGGCAGCACCAGCACCCAGAAGGAATCGATCAGATGAAGCTTTTGGATGACGATATAAAAAGGCACCAGCCCCCCGCTGAAAATCATCGTGAACACGAAGATCCACGAATACGCGGTTCTCGCCTTAAACACGCGCGATTCCTTGGACAGCGGATACGCCGCCAGGAAAGCAAGCAGCAGCGTCAAGCCGGTCCCGATGACCGTCCGCTTGACGGATACCCAGATGGAATGCAAAAAGATCGGATTGTCGATCGTTTTTTTATAGGCTTCGGTCGAAAATTGAACCGGCCAGAGGCCGACCAGGTTGGCGTCCGCCGCCGACTTGGCGCTGAACGAAACCGCCAGCACATGCAGCAGCGGAATGATGCACGCGAGCGACAGGAACAGCAGCAGGATCGTGTTGAAAATCGTAAACAAGCGGTATGATGCGGTTTTATGATACATCCTTTTTATGTCCCCCTCTTAGAAAATCCGGTAGTTCGCCAGCTTATACGCCAATCGGTACGAGATAAGGATCAGCACCATCGAAATGGCGGACTTGAACAATCCGATCGCCGTTCCGAGCCCCATCTCCCCGTTCAAAATCGCCGTGCGGTACACGAAGGTATCGATGATGTCCCCTTTTTGGTATACGAGCGGGTTGTACAGGTTGAAAATCTGGTCGAAGCCCGCGTTCAAAATGTTGCCGAGGGCCAGCGTGCCGACAACGACCGCGATCGGCAGCATCGACGGGATGGTGATGTGCAGCGTCTGCTTCCAGCGGGACGCGCCGTCCACTTCGGCAGCCTCATAGAGGGACGGGTTGACGTTCGACAGCGCCGCCAGAAAAACGATCGTCCCGAAGCCGAATTCCTTCCAAACGTCCGAAACGATCACGGTAAAGCGGAACCAGTTGTTGTCGCCGAGGAAAAAGATCGGCTGAATGCCGAACCAGGAGCTTAAAATCCGGTTCAGGAAGCCGCCGTCCGTGGACAGGAAGTCCAGCAAAATGCCGCCGAGGATAACCCAGGACAGAAAATGCGGCAAATAGACGAGCGTCTGAACGAAACGTTTGAAAAACGCCCTTCTCACCTCGTTGAGCAGCAGCGCGAACGTAAACGGCGCCACCAGATTCAGGACGATTTTGAACGCTGAAATGATCAGCGTGTTCCAAATAACCTCGATGCTGTCCTGCCTCGCGAACAAGGCCCGGAAGTTGTCCAGCCCGACCCACTCGGAATGGGCGAAGCCGAGCCAAGGCTTGAAATTTTGAAAGGCCATGACGATCCCCGCCATCGGCACATAGCTGAAAATAATGAGAAACACCAGCGCCGGCAGCACCATCGCGTGCAGCGGCCAGGTTTTTTTCAAACGGTTCATGCGCGTTTTCCCCCTCATGATTGCTCTTTCTTCTTCTAGGTACCGACATTATAGCAAGGGGGCCGAAGCCGTCTGTAGCCCATAAAACCAACATAAATGGCACTATTGCAACCAGTTGCGGAACACCTGCCTTGACGGCCGAACGTGGATCCGCAAGCCGGACGAATCTCCGCCAAACACAAGAAAAACGGCATGCTTCCGCATGCCGTTCGTTTGCCTTCGCCGACTTATTTGCCCAGCTTGGAATACCAGTCGTTCACTTCATTCGTCATTTGATCTCCGCCCGAGGCTTTCCACGTCTCGACGAACTTGTCGAACGCATCCACGCCCTGCTTGCCGTAGATGATTTCGTTAAAGGTCTGGTTTTCGATTTTGTTGAGGTAATCCAGCTTGGATTTCATCGTCGCCGTCGTCGGGCCGGTGTACATGTTCGGATAGGCGATGCCTTCCTGGGACATCAGCACCTTGGCCGCCGCCGGCGTTTCGAGGCCGTAGTTGAGCTTCACTTCTTTTTCCAGGCGGGTTGCCGCTTCCTTGCCGTCCGCCAAATTCAGGAGCGCCTTCATCTGGGCGTCCGGAATCCGCGCGCCGTCCCGCACGAGCAGATAGCGCAGGCTGTTGACGTAACCGCCCGGAATTTGGTCGTACCGCAGCGGTTTTCCGCTCGCGTCGAAATCGTAGTCATAGCCTTTGAACAAGCCGTTTTCGAATACGCCGCCCGGTTTGGAATCGGCGAGATTGTCATACATGTAGTTCTGGTACGTAAAAAACGCTTCCGGATGCTTCATGTTTTTGTTGATCAGCGTCACGCCGTTGGTAAACAGCGTACCGTGCCGCCCGGCCTTGCCGTCCGGGCCGGTCGGCAAAGGAATCGGCTCCCAGACCGCCGTTTTTACGTTTTTCACCGTGTCGGAAAGCGGCCAGCCGCTCATCCAGTACGGCCCCGGGATCATCCCCGCCTTGCCTGCAACCGCCGGTTCCGAGGTTTTGTTTTCGTCCCAAAGCGCGGCTTCCTTCGGAATATACCCTTTGTTGAACCATTCGTTCAGCTTTTGCAGCCCCGGCTTCATGGCCGGATTGATCGAGCCGTACTCCAGCTTGCCGTCCTGGCCTTTGTTCCACTGCTGCGGAATGGTGCCATAGGCGCCGAAAATCCAGGAAGGGTCGCCCATCCATGTATTCATCTTCGTTTTGAACCCGATGCTGAGCGGGATGACCTCATCCGGCTTCAGGCCGTCCGGGTTATTGTTCTTGAAAGCGTCCATGACCTTTTCCAGCTCATCGATCGTTTTCGGAGCGGGCAGGCCGAGCTTGTCGAGCCAGTCCTTCCGAATCCACATCAAATAGTCGTGGTTGTACGCGTAATCGAGCACCGGGATGCCCATTTTTTTGCCGTCGCGGATATACGGATTCCATACATTGGAATCTTGTTCCATCGCTTTCTTCCAGGTGTCCGACGCATATTCGTCGAACAGCGAGCCCACCTCCCGGAACATGCCCGAATC
This sequence comes from Paenibacillus sp. USDA918EY, assembly GCF_009870825.1. Taxonomy (GTDB): domain Bacteria; phylum Bacillota; class Bacilli; order Paenibacillales; family Paenibacillaceae; genus Paenibacillus_AQ; species Paenibacillus_AQ albilobatus. The sequence goes on from NZ_WTWY01000002.1 coordinate 80,780, forward strand.
GATCAGGTCCTGCGCCAGCTGCGCGTCGCCGATCGTCACCACGTCCGGCATTTCCTGGCCTGAGGACATCGCGAGGCGAAGCTTGGTCGCAAAAGCGTTGTTCGTGTCGGTCACGGACCAAAGCGATTTGATGTCAACGCCGAGCGTATCCTTGGCCCATTTGGTGGCCACGTTGTTTTCGATCGATTCCCCGTTTTTGAACTTGAGCTCCGGATCCACGCCCCATACGGTGGTGATGGTGACCGGCGGATCGTATTTGTCTTTATAAGCGTTTTCATTTCCGGATGCGGCCGGCGGATTCTGCGCCGAATCGGCAGCCTCCCCGCCCTTCGAACCCGAACATCCGGCGAACAGCGCGCTGACCAGCACGAGGCTGGAAGCCAGCGTCAATGCTTTTTTCGTATAAGCCTTCATGTCGCTCCCCCTTGATATATATCTTGCTACATGTTCCATTATAGAAGCGCAAGGTCCGGTGTCCCATGTCATTCTTCGAACATTTCTGCACCTTTTGCAACCTGTTACTGATCCCTGAACTCGTTCGGGTTGAGACCGTAATGTTTTTTGAACATTTTGCTGAAATACTGCGGGTTCTGGTATCCAAGCTCCGCGGTGATCTCGTAGATTTTTTTGTTCGTTTTTTTGAGCAGGTACAGCGCCCGTTCCATTCGCATGCGGATAATATAGTCCCCCAGGCTTTCACCCGTTTCCGCCTTATAGATTTTGGACAAATAGACCGGGTGCAAAAAGACCTTGTCGGCGATCGTCTTTACGGACGTATCCTGCCCCAGATCCTTGGAGATCAGCTCCTGCACCTGATGAATGATGTAGCTTCTTGTATATCGGTCGCTCGCCGACAGCTCCGTCCGCAGCTTCTCCAGCATGGCGCCGGCCCATCCTTTCAGCTTGTCGAGCGACAGGATCATGCTTTGGTCATGCATCAGGTCAAATCCCGACTGGTCGATCTGATATGCAAACTGCCCCTGCTTGTGGGCCATGTACATAAACGCATTGGTCATCAGCAGATACACCTCGTACAGATGCTCCCGCGAATAGTTCGTGTTCCGCAAATCTTCAAACACTTCGTCCACCTTGCTCTGCGCGGCGTCCCATTGCTTCGATTCCAGCAGGTGGATCAGCGTCGGCGGTTTGTACAGCGATTCGATGGATTGGACCGGATGGACATGCCCGGCCTGCAGATCCTCCAAATACATAATGGCTCCCGCTTCATCGCCGCCGGACATCATGATGCTGCCGAGGCCCGCCCGGTAAGCCTGGGCGATCCCGTCCGGGAACCGGAACCAGTCCGAAATAACGATCCGGATGTCGCCTTTCAAATAACGGCTCACCTGCCTGCGGAAGCTTTCGGCCATCTCGTGCAGCCTCCTTCTTCGCAGCGCTTCGAAGTCCGGCAGCCGCTCGATGTTTTCCCGGAGGGAAGGCTGAAGCGACGCCAGCATGACAAGCCCGTCATGCGGGGCTTTGCAGGCCCAAACCGCAAAAGATTCGGCAAACACCTCTTCGGCGATATTGCCGACCGCGTACTCCATCAGCGACATGGAATGATGGTCGTAATGCGCAAATTGCTCGCCGAGCTGCATCATCAGCAGCACCGCGTGCTCGTCCACCGGAATGCGGATTTCGTATTGGGCCAGCTTGTCCGCCACCGTCCGCTGCGACCACGTCCGCCCTAACACCAGGTCATGCATCAGGCTGGCTTTCAGCACGGCGGAATCCGATTTGATCGTATAGACCAGCTTATGGTATCTCTCGGCCGCCTCCCATTCGTCCTTTAATGCCTCGATCGCGCTCGAAAGGCTCCGGATAAACTCCTCGTCGTCGACCGGCTTGAGGATATAATCGAACGCCTGCAGCCGCAGCGCCTTTTTCGCATAGTCAAAATCCGAATACCCCGTAAGCACCATGCAGCGGATATGCGGCCATTCCCGTTGAATCCGCTCGATCAATTCCAATCCGTCGGTCTCGGGCATGCGGATATCCGACACGACGATATCAATGGATTGCTCGCGGAGGATTGCCAAAGCCGCTTCCGCGGAATCGGCCTGATATACCTTCTCCACCCCAAGATCGCTCCAAGGAATCGTGGCTTTAATGCTTTCGGTAACATAGGATTCATCATCCACCAGCAGAATTTCGATCATGAACGTTCTCCCCTTTGCGTGACTGCCGGTTCTGTTTGCTGCCCGGCGGGCCAATAAAGCTCCGCTTTGACTCCGCCCAGCGCGGACGGCATAAACCTGAGGCCCGCGTCTTCGCCGTAACGGATCAGCATGCGCTGCCGCACGTTCCAAAGACCGCAGCCCGTCTCTTCATTCATCGGCCGGGACAAGGATCGGCGCAGTTCCTCCATTTCCGGACCGCCCATGCCTTTGCCCCCGTCCTCGACCCATATCCGCATCTCGTTTGCTCCGATTTCGCCCGCGATCCGGACGCATCCCCCGCCGGACCGGGGTTCGATGCCGTGGAGCACCGCGTTTTCCACAAGGGGCTGAACCACCAGCAGGGGCAGTTCCCAACGCCGCATCGTTTCCGGCACGTCGATCGAAAAATCAAGCTGCGGCTTGCGCATCTTCTGAATCTCCAAATAATTGCGGACGAAAGCCAGCTCCTCCGCAAGCGGGACGACCTCCCGCTCCTGCCGGGTCGTGTACCGGTAATAGCTTGACAGGTTTTGCGACATCGCCACGACCGCCTTCATGTTCCCCAGCTTCGCCATGCTCGAGATGAAGGAAAAGCAGTTGTAGAAAAAATGCGGGTTGATCTGCGACTGCAGCTGCTTCAGCCTCGCCTCCCTGGCATGAATCCGTTCCATGTACACGTTTTCGAACAGCTCCTGGATTTGCTCCACCATGGAGTTAAAGCGCTCGAACACGAATCCGAATTCGTTGTTCCCTTTGGCCTGCAGGCGGATGGAGTAATCCTCGTGCTGAAGTTTTTTGAAAGCGACGACCAGCTTTTTCACCGGAACCTGCACCTGGGCATACAGCATGTATGCCGCCAGGCACCCCAACAGAAGCGTGAGGCCTACCGAAAAGTAAAACAGGCGGTTCGATTGCTCGATCGGCGCCACGATATCCTGCAGCGGCATATAGTCGACCAGATACCAGCCCGTCGTAGCCGAAGCGGCGACATTGACCAGGTAGGTCTGCCCGTTCAGCTCGAGCCTCCGGTTCTCCGCATCCTGCAGCGGCTCCTTCTGCAGCTGGCGCAAAATCGAATCCGTCAGCGGCTTGTCGGCCGAACGGTTGTAAATGACGCCGAGATCCGGCTTGAAGTATACGGGATCCCTTCGTCCGTCGCTTTTGAATTTATCGAGCATATCCTGGATGTTGCCGCTTTCGAACTGAAGCTCAATGATCAGGTTGGCGTCCTCCGGATGATTAAACGAGGAATAAGGATAGGCCGTAAACAACGAAAACACGTAATAAGCTTCATCGCCCTGTCCCATTTTTTTCACCTGCCAGCCCGGCTTCATCCGCTTCTTGAGATCATCGTTGTCATAGTCGTCCACATCGTTATCGGAGACCACCCTTCCAAGCGACGGCGAGAATATGTAAAGCTTCGTTTTCCAGTTCGAGGAGCTTTCCTGAATATTGAGCTTCGTCTGGATCCGTTTCACCAGGTTAATGATATCGAGGTTAAAATATTCGCTGCTTAAAAAAATGTCCTTAAACCCGAAAATGTCGGGATCCTGAATCAGCAGGTTCGGCCAAAGGGAAAACAGGTCGATGTTCGTGTTGACCTGCGTCTGAAAAAAATTCAACTGGTTTGCGTTCGATTGGTTCAGCTCCGTCCCCAGCACTTCCGTGCTCGTCCGGTTGGAATAATAGTAAAGCCCCACGATCGGGACGAGCATCACGATGAGCAGAAGGATCATTTTGCGGAACAACGTATGTCTGGGCACGGATCAATCACACCTTACGTCAATGTTTTATCTAATGAATCGTTTGCGGAGCGCATCCCGAAATCATAAAAAGCAATCATCATTATACTGTAAACCGGCGAACTCTAGTAGAGTCCGTTAAAGAAAGGCCCCCGGTCTGAAAAAAACGCAAAAAAGAACCGCCGGCGCGTTTCGTATTGAAAGCACTTTCATTAAGTGCTAAACGCCGGCTTTTTCCTGATCTCATTGTAATGGGCTTCCCGGAAGGGAAAAAGGATACAACCGCAACATTTCCGCACTTTTTGCAACTTTCGGCCCGTGCCCCGCATCCCATGTTTGCGCAAAAAAAGACAAGCCGCAGCTGCGGCCTGTCCTAACCATGACGCTCCCATAATTCACCGTCGGGCAACTCACTTCCAAAATATAACGACGTGCGCATTCGTTCGAATCGGCATGTATTCCGGCGCCGCGAAACGCCCGCATCAAAAACGAAAGCCCCGTGATCGGCTGATGCCGATGAACCGGGGCGAATGGAACGCGCGGCCGATTAACGGCACACGCGGTCAAAAGCTTCAATTAAATCTTCGGCGATTTCTTGAGCGGAACGGTCTTCGATCTGATGGCGCTCGATGAAATGGACAAGCTCCCCATCCTTCAACAGCGCGATGGAAGGCGAAGACGGCGGGTACGGCGCAAAATATTCTCTGGCCTTGGCCGTAGCTTCCTTGTCTTGTCCGGCAAACACCGTGTACAGATTGTCGGGCACCAGCTCGTTTTGCAGTGCCAGGGCTACGCCCGGACGGCATTGTCCCGCCGCGCATCCGCATACCGAGTTGACAACGACCAGCGTCGTGCCCGGCGCGTCCGGCAAATGCGTCTCCACTTCTTCCGGAGTTCTGAGCTCTTTAATGCCAAGGCTGGTCAGCTCGTCTCTCATCGGTTGAATCATATCTCTCATATATCTGTCAAAAGACATCGACATTTCTTTAATCACTCCTCGATCCGCAAAATATCAGACTGTGTTCAATACTATTATACCTTCCCAAGGTCCGAAATCAAGATAAAGCGCGGTACGGTTACCCCCAACCCCTTCTTTCGGGCTAGGATTCGGCAGCCGGAAGCGAGATGATGAACGTCGTTCCTTTCCCTTCTTCCGATTCCACCGCGATTTTGCCGCCATGCCGCTCCACGATGCTCAGGCAAAGGGCAAGTCCAAGCCCCGTCCCTTTGGCCTTCGTCGTAAAAAACGGCTCGAACAGCCGCTCCTGGCGGCTTTTGGACATGCCCACACCGGTATCCTTGACGATCAGCTCCACCGTGTTGTCCGTTTCCCTGAACCGGGTTTGGATGGTCAGCTTCCCTTTTTCGTCCATCGCCTCCATCCCGTTCCGGGCCAGATTCAAAAGCACCTGCTTGATCTCCTTGGCATTCAGGTGTAGTTTCGGCACTTGCTCGTCCAGCAGCAGCTCGATCGTTTGCCCCCGCAGGTTTGCGTCCGCCCACAGCAGCGGGCTCAGATCGTTGATGATCTGATGGAGATGCCACTGCTCTTTTTCGGCAATCCGGTTTTGGGCAAGCGACAAAAAGTCGTTGATAATGCCGTTCGCCCGGTCCAGCTCCTCCATGACGATCCGGTAATAATGATCAAGCGAATCGGGGCTTTTTTCCTTCATGAGCTGTAAAAAACCCCGCACCACCGCCATCGGATTCCGGATTTCATGCGTAATGCTGGCCGCCATCTGCCCGACCAGGCTGAGCCTTTCCACATTCACCAGCTCGGTCCGCAGCCGCTCCAGCTCCGTAATGTCCTGGATGACGAGAACGGCTCCGAGAATCTCGCCGGTATAGCTGTTCGTGAGCGGCGAGGTGCTCGTATAGTGGATCTGCGATCCGATCCGGATCAGCTCGTTGTCCATTTTAACTCCGTTTAAGGCTTGGGCAATCCGGCTTTGGATATAATCCTCCTCGTCCATGTCGACAAACGCGCTGAGCGGCTGCCCCAAAATATCGTTTTTGGTCAGCTCCGGCGACCGGCTTTTGAACAGTCCCATCATCATTTCGTTTACGCTGGTGACCCTCCCTTCGGTATCGACCGACACCATGCATAGCGGCGCCACGTCCATCACCTGCTGAAGTTTTTCTTCCTCCCGGAGGTATTTCTCCGAGATGCCTTTGATTTGTTCGGTCAGGAGCAGCTTCTCTAGCGCGAATTCGATCATATAGATCAAGGCCGCGCCGGCAAAAACGGTGATCAGTATGTAAAACAAAAACATCAGAAGCGGACCCGCATCGGAGAAGCTGAGGTTCGGGTCTTCGATAATCGGGGACGACGTAAGCAGAAGCATCGCGGGCAGGAGGCACACCCACAACTTGTTAATTTTGTCGTTAAGGGTTCCCATCCGGAATCTGGGGGACATCCAAACCAGCAGCGGATAGAATAACAACCCCGTATGCAGGATCGCACCCGAATAAGACCAGTTTTCGTTTGAAAAGTAATCGCAGAGCAAATACAGTCCGGCCAGAGGAAGGCCGCTTTTGTATCCCCCGTACAACATGCCGATAAACAGGGGTAAAATGCCCAAATTCAAGGGGATCAGATGAAACAACGAAGAAGAGAAAAAAGAACACATGATAATGCTGAGCGCACTGGATATGATGATAACGACTTCGAACCCGGCGGCCCGCAGTCTCTTCTTCCTGCCGAGCAGACGGACGTATTTGTCCAAGCTCAGCGGAAACAAAAACGCGAAAGACCCCGCCATGAGCACCTGTGTTATAATGTTTTTCAGCGCATAGATAATCGCAATCCATCCTCCCTTCGGGGTGGCGTATACAATCCATTCACTTGAGGACACGGGCGTTATTCGGTTTTTGCGACAAATGGCGACAAATTTTATTGGTTTAGTAAAGTATAAATCAGAACGCTGCGAAAATCATGAGGTTTATGTATGAAAAAACGCCTAAAATCGCGCTTTTCTGGAGACGGTGCGCTGCTTCGAAAAGCAATGTACATGTAGATTAAAACATAGGCTACACTATATTACAATATACCCTGAAATATCCTATAAAGGTACAATTAAAAACAAAGATTCACCAGGTTTTGAGAACAAAGGAGAGAACGATTTGAAGCAATATGATGTCATCGTCATCGGGGGCGGATCGGCCGGGCTGATGGCCGCCGTTGCGGCCGCAAAGTTCGGCGCATCCGTGCTGCTGCTCGACAAGGGCGCCAAGCTTGGGCGCAAACTGGGGATTTCCGGAGGAGGGCGTTGCAACGTGACGAACGCCAAGGAAACCGAGGATCTGATCGCCCATATCCCGGGCAACGGCCGCTTTTTATACAGCGCATTCCAGCACTTTAACAACAGAGACATTATGGCGTTTTTCGAAGGGCTGGGGATCGCCCTGAAGGAAGAGGACAACGGAAGGATGTTCCCGGTTTCCGACAAGGCGGCAAGCGTCGTCAACACGCTGATCGGCGAAGTCCGCCGATTGGGCGTGGACATTCAAACCGACACTCCCGTATCGGAAGTCCTTTATTCGGAGGGCCGCGTGTCGGGGGTAAAACTCGCCGCGGGCGATATCCGCCGGGCACACGCAGTCATTGTCGCGACCGGCGGCAAATCGGTGCCGCATACCGGCTCGACGGGCGACGGTTATCCTTGGGCGGAAGCCGCCGGGCACACCATTACCGAGCTCTATCCTACGGAAGTTCCCATCGTGTCGCGCGAAAGCTGGATTGCCTCCCGGGAGCTGCAGGGATTGTCGCTTCGCGACGTCGAATTGTCGGTATGGACACCCAAGGGGAAAAAGCAGATCGGGCACCGCGGGGACATGATTTTCACCCACTTCGGCCTTTCGGGTCCGATCGCCTTGCGCTGCAGCCAGTTCATCCGGCAGGTGAAAAACAAATTCAAGGTCAATGAGGTCGACATGGCAGTCGATCTTTTCCCCGACCTGCCAACAGGCGAGCTGGACCGGATGCTGCGGGACAAGCTTGAATCCGAACCGAAAAAAGCGATCAAAAACGTGCTGAAGGCGCAAATTCCCGAACGCATGCTTCCGCTGCTCCTGAACAAAGCCGGACTGGACGGCGACGCCACCTTCGCCCATCTGCCGAAGCAGCAGTGGTCGGCTTTTATCGATATATTAAAGAAGTTTGTCATCAAGGTGACCGGCACCAAATCGATCGAAGAGGCATTCGTCACCGGCGGCGGGGTCAACCTGAAGGAAATCAATCCGAAAACGATGGAATCCAAGCTGATGGAGGGACTTTTTTTCTGCGGGGAAATTCTCGACATCCACGGCTACACCGGCGGCTATAACATCACGGCGGCCTTCTCCACCGGTTATACCGCGGGAATGCATGCGGCGCGGCTGGCGCATCCCGCTTCCGGCTAATCGTTCTAGCCAAGAACGCCGAAAACCTCCCGGGTTTCGCTTTTGCGATGCGGGAGTTTTTTTGACGCGTTCACATCTTTTTGTTCAACAGGAACATGCGCATGAGATAAGGCACCGCCCAACTGGCCGCCACGCCCAGCGGTATGAAGCCGACCGCCGCGAGCCATGGATTCAGCCTGGTAAACAGGACAAGCGCCGAAGCCCAGACCGAGTAAGGCAGCAGCAGCCCCTGCATCGCCGTCAAACCGGCCTGCATGCCGTGTTCATCCGGCCAAGGAAGCAAGGACACGAAGGCGTCCTCCCGAAATGCCGACCACTGCAAAAACAGCCAGTACGCGATAAGTGCGTGAAGGGCGAGAAACGCTAGAATTTGAATTTTGACCGGCAAAGAAACGAGAACCAATGCGGTAACCCCGGCGAAACGCAAATATAGAGACCGATGTCCCGGATGGCGGAGCAGCGCTTTGACCATCGCGCCGGCGATTCTCTTGGCGGGCTTCCGGGAGCGGAACACAGGGCGTGACTTCCGGAAAAGCCATGTTTTGCTGCGGACGCGGCGCGGCTTATCCACGGAATGGCTCAACAGCAGACCCGTCAATCGGGTGCGTTTGACCAGATCCTCTTGCACGTCATGCATAAACGTGCCGCGCAGTCCGAGCCTGAACTTCAGCAGCAGCAAGCTAAGCAGCGCCATCACGAGCGCCCCGCTCCAAAGAACGGCCCCCTGATGCCCGAATTTGACCGCGAAAGCGAGAAAAGCCGCTGCGGGCAAAACGGCGAACGGAACGTAAAGCAGCCACCTGCGCACACCCTTGGCCTGCACCTTAATCAGATGCCGCGACCACATCAGCACCCATTCAAAAGCGACGGTTAGAGCAAGCAGCCCTCCTGCAGCCAAGCCGTCCGCATGGAAATGCCTGAACAGGAAAGGGAGCAAAACAAGATAACAAACGGACGTTTTGACGGCTGCCGCGGCCATGCTGTACAAACCGCTCCGCAGCATGATTCCCCGCAGCCATTCCCTGCGCTGCACCAAAAACAGCACGTCCCCTTCCCGCACCAGCAGCAGGATTTCTCCCAATGAGGCGATGAGTAGCAGCAGGACCGGAACCAGCGCAAACGGAAGCATGCCCGCCCAATCAGGCAGCGGTTCCTTCCATAACCCGTAATACAGCCGTCCGCCAAGCAGCAGCGCGGGAACGAGAATATACAATAATACCGTCCAATCGTCCGCAACGGACCGCAAGGCGGCCGCCGTTTCCTTCCAATGGCTCCGGAGCCTTCGCCGGAACAAGCTTGCGGGATCCGGGAATTGATATCCTTCTTTTTCCTTGGTCATCATCGTACAGGTCCTTTCCGTCCGAAAGAAACGGCCCTTCCGGACAACGAAGCGTTATGTCAGTGCGTCGAAGCAGTCGAACAGCGACGCTTCGGGAAGCCCGGCGGTTTCCCGGATGTCGGACAGCGTCCCTTCCGCAACGGTAGCGCCTCCGGAAATCATGACGAACCTGTCGCAGATTTTCTCCGCCGTATCGAGCACATGCGTCGACATCAGCACCGCCGCGCCGCGTGCGCGCTCTTCGTCCAGCAGCCTCAAAAAATCCTTCGTCGCGCGCGGATCCAGCCCGATAAACGGCTCGTCCACAATGTACACGTCCGGTTCGCTCAAAAATCCGAGCATCAGCATCATTTTCTGCTTCATGCCTTTGGAGAAGCCGCCGGGCAAATCATGCTTGACCTCCTCCATGCCGAACTGGCGCAGCAGCCTGTCCGCTTCCCCGCAAAACTTTTCATAATCGAGGCCGTAAACGGCCGCGGCCAAATCCATGTGCTCCCACAGCGTCAAATCGTCGTGGAACACCGGCTGTTCGGGAATGTACGCGTACCTTCCCGCGCTGCCCAGGAACGCGACGTCGGTTTTCGCGTATTTCAGCAGGCCGAGCAGCGTTTTGATCGTCGTGCTTTTGCCCGCCCCGTTCGGGCCGATCAGTCCCAGCAGCTCGCCGGCGTACACCTGAAAAGCGATATTTCGGATCCGCGGATGGCCCTCCTCGTATCCCGCCTCCTCAATCGCGACGTCCAGCAGCGGCTGTTTCGCGTGTTCCGTTTCCATGCCAATCTTCTCCCTTCAAAAAAACCTCACCGGCTTAAGCGCATTCTACGATGTGTTGCGAAATAAACGTCAATCGGGCGGGTACCCGCATTGCCGCAAATTTTAATGTTTTAAAGCTGACGGATTGTGACAAATCGCATGTTTTTCGGGCGGGCCGAACGTTTATGATATAGATACAATACGATTCGGGCTGCGGACATGTTTCAAAAATCGAACAAAAGGGCGGGATTGAGGATGATTCACGCGCAAAAACGGGACACCGAACTATCATTGCACCTGTATCGGGTGTTCGCCAAAAGCTTCAAAAGCGTAAGCGAACACGCCGTCATCGGCGCCAAGTCCGAAGGTTTTCACCCGACGGCTTTTGCCGTCATGGAAATGCTGTATTGCAAGGGAGCGCATCCCATCCAGCAAATCGGCTCAAGCCTGCTGCTCCAAAGCGGAAACGTCACGTATGTGATCGACAAACTCGAAAAACGCGGATGCATTCACCGCAGACCCTGCCCGACCGACCGCCGCGTCATTTACGTCGAGCTGACGCCGGAAGGCGAAGCTCTGATGAGCGAGCTGTACCCCAGATACGGCAGCCGGATCCATCATGCTTTCAGCGGCCTCGATGACGAAGAAAAATCCGAGCTGATCCGGCTGCTGAAAAAAATGGGGATGCAGGCGGAAAGACTTATGCCTTCATCCCAGAAATAACCCGCATACATAGGCCATAGCCGGGATATCTCCTCCCTGTCGGCCTCTTTTTTTTGCCCGAAGCGCTTCACGGAAAAAAAGGACACCCCTTGAACCGGACAATTTCATCCGGGGGGTGTCCTTTCCTGCCGTTACCTTATACGCCGGGGTTGTCCCCGGCTTTTGCCGTTTCGGGCTCCTCCTCCGGCGACGGAACCGTGTTCCGCAGCGCCAGAACGGAAATCAGGCTGATCACCGCGATGACCCCCATGACGACGTACAGCGAATGGAGACTGCCCTCCAGCACATGCTTCAACTGATTCCACAATTCCTTCGGCATATCGGCGCTGCCTTCCGGCGTCAGCAGCCGGTTGATATCCTCTTGTTTCACATGTTCGAGGCCCGGCTGACGGGAAATCCGGCCAGCCATGCTCAGATTGATGTACGTTCCGAACACGGCAACGCCGACCGTCTGCCCCAAGGAACGGACGAACGTGTTCAGCGCCGTGGACGCTCCCCGCAGCGAGTACCCGACCGAAGACTGGGCGATGATCGTAAACACGGTGGTCGAGTACCCGAATCCCAAACCGTAAATGAAGGTGAAAATCAAAAGCACATAGTGCGGGGTGGATCCGTTAATAAGGGCAAGTCCGACCGCGCCGATCACGATGCCGGCCAGGCCGATGGCGCTTGTCTTGCGCGAGCCTGCCGTCAGGATCAACCGGCTTCCGAACACCGAGCCAAACAGCCAGCCGATCGACATCGGGGCCATCGTCAGGCCCGACAGCGTCGCGTTTTTGCCCATCACGCCCTGAATCCAAAGCGGCGTATAGGTCGTTAACCCGATCAGCAGGGCGCTGGTCAGAATGCTCGCCACCGTGGACACCGAGATGTCGCGGATGCGGAACAGCTTCAAGGGCAGCATCGGCTCGGCCGCGCGGTTTTCGATGAAAATAAACATGACGAGCAGAACGGCCGCCAAAACAAAACATCCGATCAACAGCGGCGAGCTCCAGCTGAAATATTGCCCGCCGGTCGCAAGCGCAAACAAAAGCGCGGTCATGCCGACCGTAAATGACGCCGCTCCCGCCACATCGACGGATGTTTTCTCCCGCTTGTCCCGGCTTTCATGGAAATAGCGGGCGATCAGCCACATCGAAATGACGCCGAACGGAACGTTAAAACCGAAAATCCAGCGCCAATTCAAATAATCGACGAAATAACCGCCGACGAGCGGCCCGATCAGCGAGGATATGCCCCATACGGAGCTGATCAGCCCCTGGATTTTGGCACGCTCCTCAATCCGGTACACGTCGCCGATAATGGTAAACGTCACCGGCACGATGGCTCCGGCGCCGATCCCCTGGATCGCCCGGAACGCGATGAGCTGTTCCATGTTTTGCGAAAAGCTGCAGAGCAGCGAGCCGAGCACGAACAGCAGCGAGCCGATCTGGAATACCGGCTTGCGCCCGTACAGATCGCTGACTTTGCCGAAAATCGGCGTCGACACGGCCATCGTCAGCAGAAAAGCCGTAAATATCCAGCTCAGCAGTTTCATGCCTCCGAAGCTGCTGATGATGGCGGGCCCTGCGGGCCCCGTGACCGTCCCTTCAATCGCCGACAGGAACGTCGATACCAATATACCGATCAGAATGAGCTGGCGTTTGGAATGTAGAACTTCGGATTGAACAGACATGGGTTTCCTTTCTGGACGACGAGGAAAAAGAACCGCTGCGCCCGGTTACGCACCGTTCGCCCTGCGCCCGCGCAGCTTGCGGGGAACCCAATGGCGGCTCCTTCCGCTGCGCGAGTTCCCGCTCGTCATCATATATGTTGTATTCGCATCAGGCGGTTTCTATTTGATTTTGATAAGGTTTCCATTCCATGTCAACTCCTAATCCTCAAAATTTCCGAATGAAACCTCCCAATCCGAGCGCAGCAGCGCGTGCATATCGGCATCCACGAAGCCCTGATCCGTATGCCGATACTGCCGGAGCCGCCCTTCCAGCGTAAATCCGAGCGCATGAAACAACCGTCCGGCACGTTCGTTGCGGGGATCGGTCAACGCTTCGAGGCGATTTAGCCCCATCTCTCCGAAAGCGTAGTCGATGAGAAGGCCGACGGCTTCCCGCATGTAACCGCGGCCCCAATAAGCGCTTGCCAGCTCGCAGCCGATTTCTCCTCGGTAAGCTCCCTCTAGCTGCCACCAGTTCAAACCGCAGCTGCCGATCAATCCGCCGTCCGACGCATGAATCCCCCACCGCAAGCCGTCGTCGGTCAGGGATAGACGGTTAAGCAGGCCGATCAGTTCCGCCGCGGCCTCCGCATTCGGCATGTCGGGAAGATCCGCATACCGCCTCACCTCGGGGTCGGCCCAACATTCGTACATCGCTTGCGCATCCCGGGCGGAAAGACGGCGCAGGATCACGCGCCCCCCCTCGAGTTCCGGAATGCTGCCTTCGCAGCGGTATAGCATATCTTGTCCCTCCTTAGATAAAAAAATGGCTGGATGCGCGCCACTCGCAAATAAACGAACTTCCCCCATCTGTGACCCCAGCCGCGATAGTTTTCAACGGCTGTATGCGCCGGCACGTTTGAAAAAAGCGCTTGTCCCGTCCGGTTTCGCCGGTTGGCGGGCAAGCGCTTGCGACATGCTTAGGCTTCCTGTGCGTTATCCTTCGGTTCGCGTCCCGCCCAAAGCAGCAGGACGATGAGGATGAACGCAATCAAGGCGAGAAGCGGAATGGTGATGAATCCGAACCAGTTCAAATAATCGAAATTACACGGAATCCCGACGGTGCACGGAAGGGCTTTGGCCAGCGCCGGAATTTTCTGCTCCAGATAATGGTAGATGGAGATGCAGCCCCCGATGACGCTGAGCGTCATGGCATAGGGGATGATTTTGCGGTCGTTCTTGTAGCTTGCGATCCCGAGCAGGATGACCTCCGGATACATGAAAATCCGCTGAAACCAGCACAGCTTGCATGGCTCGTAACGCATGACTTCGCTTAAGTACAAGCTTCCGCCCACAGCCACGATGGATACAATCCAAGCCATGTACAGGGCATACGGACGAATAGACGCCAAGAAACGATTGCCTTCCATCGTTTTAACTCCTTTTTCTTCAAAGTTTCGTCATTCTTTATTTTGCTCGGCCAGCTTCTTCTCGATGAACGGCTTCAGCACGGAATAGTTCATGGAGGCTTTTTCGGAAGCCATCTCCCCGTTAACGAACAACGTCGGCGTGCTCATGACGTTCAGTTTCCGCGCCAAAGCGTTTTGGCTGTCGATTTCTTTTTGATATGTTTTTTCGTCGATATCCTTGCGGAGCTGGTCGTAATCAACCTTGATGTTCTCCGTGCGGGCGAGGTTCACCAGGAAATCCGGCGTTGCCCACTCGGTGTTTTCGTCTCCTTGGTTTCTGTAAATCGCCTCGTAATATTTCCAGAATTCATCCTTGTTCTGATGGAACACGGACTGCGCGGCCAACGCGGCGGTATTGGAATCCGCTTCCGGACTGATAATGAGATAATTGCTGAAGTACAGGGCGGCTTTGCCCGTATCGATGAAGTCTTTTTTCAGCTGCGGCGAAATCTCTTGGGTGAAATACTGGCAGCTAGGACATTTGTAATCGCCCATTTCCACGATTTTGACCGGTGCATCCGGATTGCCGAGCACAGGCATGGAGCTGTAGTCGAAGTTGCCTTCCTTGGACGATGAACCCGGTCTGATGATGATCAGCAGCAGCACCAATACGACGATGCATGCGCCCGTGATCCACATGACCCGCTTCATGCGCTTCTCCTGCTGCTCCCTTTGGGCCTGTCTCTGCGCGATTGTATTTCCCGGCTTTTTCTTGGCTTTCATAAATTGCCGACCCTCTCCTCTCTTCGAACCAAAGTTCGAGGCGACTTGGCATGATTTTTTGGTTTCTTCCTTATATTAGCTGCATAATGGCTGCAAAAAAATGCTGCATGTCCACTTTATTCTAGCATCTTGCTCTTTGAAAGGCTATATCATTGGGAAAGGATCTTGCCGTTACAGACGCCCTCTTCCCGAATTCGTCAGATTTTATCCATTTTTCGGTAGGCGGCGTCGCCTTTTGCGGTTAAAATTGGTTAAAAACGCATATACTAATGCCCTACCGATCAATAGCCATCATGGAGGTGAGCGGAATTGGAATGGTGGGTCATCGTCCTGATTGCAGCGGTTGCCGCGCTTGCGGCCGCAGGTATTACCCAATATGCATTCATACAAATGACGCAAATGAAAGCGTTAAGTTACCAGCAGATTTTTGAAGCTTTCGAACGGGCAGGCGCCCGCTTCCGCGATTATTACGAGCCGCTTAAAAAGGAAAACGTCGAGATCAGAAGCCATGACGGCCTCCGACTGAACGGAGTTGTCGTCAAAACGGAGCAGCCTTCGGCCAAATGGGTTATTCTCGTGCACGGGTATACCACTTCCCTGCCCGCATCCATTCCGTTTATGGAAATGTTCCGCGAGGAAGGATTCAACCTGCTGCTCATCGACCAGCGCCGGCACGGCAAAAGCGAAGGCAAATACACGACATACGGCTACCATGAAAAACACGACGTCGCGGCCTGGGTGCGATTCATTAAAAAAACGCACGGCCAAAACTGCATCATCGGCCTTCACGGCGTTTCGCTTGGAGGAGGCACCGTGCTGGAATATTTGTCGCTGCCGGAAGCCGACGCCAAATTCGTCATCGCCGACTGCCCTTATTCCGATTTGACGCGTCTGATGCACCATCAAATGCAGCGCTTAAACCACATCCCTGCCGCCGTGTTCCTCCCTTTGGTCAACGTCCGGCTGCGCAAAAAGGCGGGGTTTTCGCTGAAGCAGGTCAGCCCGGTCCGCACCGTGCAAAGCAGCAGCGTGCCCGTCATGTTTATCCATGGCACCAGGGATGATTATATCCCGCCGTCCATGAGCGAGGATCTGTTCGCCGCCAAAACGGGAACGAAAAAGCTTCTGCTTGTCCAGGACGCAACGCACGGCTTTGCGTTGGATGCCGACCCCGTCCTGTATAAACGGTCGGTGCAGCAATTTGTGCGCGAAGCGCTGGCGGGCGCAGGCAATCCGGCGGAAGCCCCGGAGCAGGCCGTGGTGCTTCCATGGCCGGAAAAAGCGGATTATGGCGGATTCGAATTGACGGAAGCCCCTAATGGTTAGGCCCGGCTTGGTATTTATCCGTTCACGCGCAACAAATTGCCGCAAAAAAATCCCCCTCCGTCATATACCGAAGGGGGATTTTTGCTGCATCGGCCGAATAATTACAGCCGTACATGGAATAAATATCCATAATTTGATCCCCGCTTCAAGCGCATAGCATCTTTTGCTTGACGCGGAGGCCATTCCTGTATACTATCTTTTATAATTAACCAACGGTTAAAAGAAAGGTGGAGTATGATGTTTCAAGCACTTCCCTATGAAGGAAACCGGAGCGAGCAGTTTGCGGCCGTTCTGGAACAACTGAAATCTCTCATTCACGATGAACCCAGCTCCATCGCCAATCTGGCCAATGCATCGGCGCTGCTGAACAGCTTTTTGCCGGATATCAACTGGGTAGGCTTTTATTTGTACGACGGGCAAGAGCTGGTGCTTGGTCCATTCCAAGGTCTTCCGGCATGCATTCGCATTCCGCTGAACCGCGGCGTATGCGGCACGGCGGCAGCCGAACGCAGAACGATCGTCGTGGACGATGTTCACGAGTTTCCGGGACATATTGCCTGCGACGCGGCATCGAACAGCGAAATCGTCGTTCCGCTCGTCAAGGACGGAAAGCTGCTGGGCGTACTCGACATCGACAGCCCGCTCAAAGGGCGCTTCGATCGCGAGGAGCAGCAGTTTTTGGAGCAGTTTGCCGAAGTCATCATTTCAACGTTGTAATTTTCCGTTTTAAGAAGCGGCCTTTCGCGTCAGCGAAAAAGCCGCTTCTTTTTTGTTTGATTTCGGGAAACCCGCATAATATGGATCACGCGTCCCCTGCCTGACGCCAGTTACATGTCTTCCGGTTTGCGAATGATCGTTAAGCCCTCCACATGTTTTTTCTGCATCAATTTGCTTTTTTTCCGGTTTTCCTTGCTGTCGAAAATGATGTCGAAGTCATAATCCTCCGGGTAAAGATTTCCCTTCTCAATATACAGCTTCAGCCGCTTCTGGTTGATCTTCAGCTTTTGCTTCTGGACCATGACCCCCACCATGCCCTTTGCGTCTTCTTCCTGGTACACGATCCCGACACGCTGAAGCGAGCTGACATATACCGCGTCTCCCACTTCAAGCTTCCGCGGTTTGGCCGCTTCTTCCGCTTCAGCCTCCGCTGGGCTCACTTCCGGCTGTTCCCTATTTCGATCGCCTTTGCCCTCCCGCTCTACCGGATGTCGGTTTTCGTCATCTCCGGGCAGCGGCCCTTCTTCATGATGCTGAGGCCCACCCCCGAGGTCGTCCGCCATCGGGGCTGTGCTGCTATCCGTAACCGTGGCGGGCGTTCCGCCTTCTGTTCCCGGCGCTGCCAATACCGTTCTTTGGCTTTGCAAAATATTTCTGGACCGCTGGGTGATGCCGTAAGGCATGCCGAGTTTGGTGGCGATTTCGATCGCGTAACTTTGGCCGGATTCGCCGATCGTCAGGCGGTAGAGCGGTTCAAGCGTGTTAACGTCGAATTCCATCCTTGCGTTTTGAAAACCCGGGGTGCGGGAAGCAAACCCCTTTAATTCGTTAAAATGGGTCGTGACCATCATCATCGCCCCTCTCCGGTTCAATTCCTCCAAAATCGCGATCGAAAGCGACATGCCTTCCCCAGGATCGGTCCCGGCGGCAAGCTCGTCGATC
This sequence comes from Paenibacillus sp. USDA918EY, assembly GCF_009870825.1. Classification (GTDB taxonomy): domain Bacteria; phylum Bacillota; class Bacilli; order Paenibacillales; family Paenibacillaceae; genus Paenibacillus_AQ; species Paenibacillus_AQ albilobatus. The sequence continues at coordinate 98,728 of NZ_WTWY01000002.1, forward strand.
AGCAGCAGCGTGGAACGGTCCGCCGCCTCCACCATCGCGATCAGCCTGCGGATTTGGGCGGAGAACGTGCTAAGCGATTGCTCGATGCTCTGTCCGTCGCCAATCGCCGTCATGACCTTATCGAATACGGCGAATATGCTGCCCTCCTCCACGGGCACAAGCAATCCCGATTGAACCATCAAGGTCAGCAGCCCGAGCGTCTTCAGCGCTACGGTTTTGCCCCCCGTATTCGGTCCGGTAATGATCAGCGAGCGGTAGCCGTTTCCGAGCTCCAGCTGAAGCGGCACCATCGTTTTCAGCATAAGCGGATGTTTGGCTCCCCGAAGCCGGATAAATCCCCTGTCACTCAGCTGTACGATCCGCCCTTCAATGGAGCGGCCATATTTGGCTTTGGCGAAAATAAAATCGTAGTTTCCCGTAATGTCGATGTTTAGCAGCAGATCCGCGCCCGAAGCTTCCAGCAAGCCCGTCAGCATGCTGAGCACCACGCCTTCCTCCCGGGCCTCATCCGCTTCCAGCATCCCAAGCTCGGTCTGAAGCTGCGAAATTTCCTCCGGCTCGACGAACACCGTTTGCCCGCTGGTGGACTGGTCGAGCACCGCGCCTTTGATTTGCTTATGGTACTCCCGCTTGACCGGCACGACGTACCGCCCGCCCCGGACGCTGATCAGATGCTCCTGCAAAATCGACCCGTGCCGGGACAGGATCGAGCTCATTTTTTTCTGGATCCGTTCTTTGACCACGGCGATCTTTTTCCGGATCTTCTCGAGCTGCTTGCTCGCCTGGTCATCCACCTTGCCGAAGCGGATGCAGCGTTCGATCTCGCTTTTCAGCCGCGGCAGCTCCTGCATCGATAAGGCGTAACTGCTGACGGTAGGCGCAACGTCCCGTTTGCCCGCCATATATTTCATCAGCTGGCCGCAGCTGTGCAAAAACGTCTGCACCGCCGCAAAGTCCTGCTCCGTAAACAAATACCCCGTGTGCAGCAGCGAAACGATGTGCTCTATTCCTTCCAGCGACGGCAGCGGCACGCTCGCCCCTTTCTCCAGCAGCGCCTTCGCTTCCGCCGTTTCCTTCAGCGCCGCTTCGATCGCCCGCAGGTGATTCCCGGGCATCAGTTCGTCGATATGTTTTCTTCCTGCGTAGGACACCGCATATTCCCGCAGCATTTCTTTCACTCTGTCATACTCCAGCATGTTCATTGTCATGTTATCCATAACATGTGAGCCTCCTAATGAATGGTTTCGATTCGGAACAGGCGCTGCGACAGCCCCGTCCCAAAATGAACAAAGGGACAAAGAACGTCACGCGCGAGTTCTTTGTCCCTTTGTTCGGCCGCTTCATTTTCCCTGTTATTGCGACGGGATCGCCGGCTTGATTATGAATCAGCCGCTAACGATAAAACCCCTGGAACGCAAAAAGACCGTGCTGCAAGAGCACGGTCTTCAAAAAGTTCCTCGCTGCCGCAATCGCCGCATAACGAAGACACTTTTATGAATAACAAAGAAAGAAACAGCAGCCAAGGCGCCGTTTGATGCTTCGCGTGTTCTTAACTATTTTCCATGACCGCGCGAACCGAACAGACGTAAGGCATGCATACAGCTTCGTCCTGCCGTTCAGCTTGAAAAGGCGCAAGGAAATAAAGCTGCCTTCACAGGCAAGCTTGACCTGGTCTTTTCGTGCGGTCTTCATATGGAATTGAATTAGTTAAGAACAACCACCGACATCAAAATCTCTCCTTTGGTTTAGGATGAGGTAAATTTAACAATATTTTTCATCGATGTCAAGCCTTTAAGCCCGAAGCATGTACACCCGCGCTTCATATGGGCGCAAGCGGAAGGTCAGGCCGAGATCGTCGTCTCCCGAAACGTCGTAATTGGAGATTAGCAGCTCTTTCCCTGACAGGTTCAGTCCCTGCGGCAGCTTCAGCTCGGGTTCTCCGCCGAAAAAATTCAAAATGACGAGCAGCTTCGCATCATCCAGCGTGCGCGTGTATACGTATATTTCCGGGTCGTCCGGCAGCAGCAGCTCGTATTTCCCGTACACGATCACCTCATGCTCCTTGCGAAGCGCGATCAGCTTTTTATAGTAATAAAAAATGGAATCGGGGTCCTTCAGCGCCGCCTCGACGTTGATTTCGCGGAAATTCGGGTTCACGGCAATCCATGGCTTGCCTTCCGTAAACCCCGCTTTTTCGGTCCCGTCCCACTGCATCGGCGTTCTGGCGTTGTCCCTGCTCTTTTTACGGATCGCTTCCATCACTTTTTCCTTGGGCGCCCCCCGCTTCAATTGATCCCGGTAAAAATTATGCGTCTCCACGTCCCGGTAGTCGTCGATCGAATCGAAGGCGATGTTGGTCATGCCGATCTCCTCGCCCTGGTAAATGTACGGCGTCCCTTCGAGCATATGCATGTAGGTCGCCAGCATTTTGGCCGATTCCACCCGGTATTTGCCGTCGTCCCCAAAACGGGAGACCGGGCGCGGCTGGTCATGATTGCACCAATAGTTGGCGTTCCAGCCCTGGTCATGCAAAACGGTCTGCCAATGGCTCATGACCTTTTTCAGGTCAAGCAGGCTCCACGGACGAATGTCCCATTTTCCCGAACCTCCGGAGAGGGCGTCAAGCTGCATATGCTCGAATTGAAACACCATGTTCAGCTCTCCCCGCGTATCGCCGACGTAGCACAAAGCCTCTTCCGGCCCCAGGCCGGAGGTTTCGCCCACCGTCATAATATCGTAGTGGAACAGCACCTGCGTATACAGCTGATGCAGCAGCGTATGTACATGCTCCAGGTTGGAAAACAGCTCGTAGGCCCGGACCGTCGGCAAATGATGCGGATTGTCCCCGTCCGGCAGGCCGACGGCTTTCGCGATATGCGCGATGGCGTCGAGGCGGAAGCCGTCCACTCCTTTTTTCAGCCACCACTCGACCATCTCGTGCATGCAATCGACAACCTCATGGTTTTCCCAGTTTAAGTCCGGCTGATGTTTCGAATACAGATGCAGGTAATATTCGTCCGTCGTTTCGTCGTATTCCCAGACCGAACCGCTGAAATACGATTCCCAGTTGTTTGGAGGACCGCCGTTTTTGCCTTTGCGCCATATGTAATAATCTCTTTTCGGGTTATCCTTCGACGACCTCGATTCGATAAACCAGGGATGCTCGTCCGAAGTATGGTTCAGCACGAGATCCATCATGATTTTGAGGCCTCTGGCATGGGCTTCCCGCAGCAGCTCGTCAAAATCCTCCATCGTGCCGAATTCCTTCATAATGTCCTTGTAGTCGCTGATGTCATACCCGTTATCATGGTTCGGCGACTTATAGATGGGACAAAGCCAAATGACGTCGATCCCGAGTTCTTTCAAGTAATCGAGCTTCGACAGAATTCCGCGCAAATCGCCGATCCCGTCCCCGTTCGAATCCATAAAACTGATCGGATAGATTTGGTACACGACGCTTTCCTTCCACCATGTTTTCTTCATATCCGTCTCCTTCCTTGCGCGTCAGGCGGCAATTCTTTACAACCCGGCCGAATCCGTTTATAATAGATGTACACTGATTTTCAGATTCCCTTTCACTTGAAGGGCAACTGGTGTTTCAAATCGCATAGAATAACATTTGGAGGAGCCTGCCACGCGCGGGCTCCTTTTGTCTTTTTTTGGCCTTCTCGTCCTTTTTTTGGAGTCCGTATGCGGCATTCTTCTCCTGTGACCAAAGGAGGAATCGGATCACGTTCGAATGACCACTCTATTTTTACGGACTGCATCTAGAAAAAAACGGGGAGGAACCTTATGGAACAACAAGCAATTTGGGCTATCGTCATTTTTTTGGTTGCGTATGCACTGATTATTTCGGAAAAAATCCACCGTACGATCATCGCCATGATCGGCGGCGTGCTGATGGTGATTTGCGGGATCGTGAGCCAGGAAACGGCCATCCGCCATATCGATTTCAACACGCTTGGGCTGCTCATCGGGATGATGATTATCGTGAACATTACGGCGGAGACGGGACTGTTCAAATACATCGCCGTCTGGGCCGCGAAAAAAGCGAAAGGCCGCCCGCTCGCCATCCTGATCGCACTGATGCTGCTGACGGCGCTCGGATCGGCGTTTTTGGACAATGTGACCACCGTCCTGCTGATGGTGCCGGTTACGTTTAGTATTACACGCCAGCTTCGGGTCAATCCGCTGCCTTTTCTGATCACGCAAATCATGGCCTCCAATGTCGGCGGCACGGCCACCTTGATCGGCGATCCGCCGAACATCATGATCGGAAGCGCGGTCAAAGAGCTGACGTTTATGGCGTTTATCGAAAACCTGGCGCCGATTGCAGTGATTATCCTTGCGCTGTTGGTGCCGATTTTCGTCCTGCTCTTCCGCAAGCAGATCAAAACGAAGCCTGAACTGATGCAAAGCATCATGGATCTCGATGAAAAGGAACTGCTGACGAACAAAAAGCTGCTGATCAAATGCCTTGCCGTGCTTGGGCTGACCATCGCCGGATTTTTTATCCATCAGCTCGTGCACATCGAATCCGCCACCGTCGCATTGGCCGGCGCTTTCCTGCTTTTGATCCTGACCGGGGAACATATGCTGGAGGAAGCATTCGCCAAGGTCGAATGGCCGACGATCTTTTTCTTTGTGGGATTGTTCGTGCTTGTTGCGGGATTGATCGAAACCGGCGTCATTTCCACGTTGGCCGAAAAAGCGGTCGCCCTTACCGGAGGCAACGTAACCTCAACCTCGATGCTTATTTTATGGTTAAGCGCGATCGCCTCGGCGTTTGTCGACAATATCCCGTTTGTTGCGACGATGATCCCGATGATTCAGGATATGGGCAGCATGGGAATCAGCAATCTTGAGCCGCTCTGGTGGTCGCTCGCGCTTGGCGCCTGTCTGGGCGGAAACGGCACGTTGATCGGCGCCAGCGCCAACCTGATCGTGGCAGGCATGGCTGCCAAGGAAGGATACCCGCTGAAATTTACGACGTTTTTGAAATACGGCTTCCCGATCATGATTTTGTCGATCGTTTTGTCCAGCGCATATGTATATCTCAGATATTTAATGTAATTCGATAGCGAGTCATGCCGACATACCTTGATTTTAATCGGCGGGATGATGGGGATAAATGAAGGAGAACAACTTGACCGAAATGGAGGCGCCCGCATGCTGATTTACCGCTGCAACGAGGACGTTGCCCGCATCACGGAAACCGTCAACGGAGAGGATGTTGAATTTCGCATCCGCCTGCTTCAGGAAGAGCCTTATCTGAACCGTCTGCGTGAGATTCGGAAGCACTTTGAAGACAACGACGTATACACCGACGCGCTGTTTTACGTCTATAAAAACCATGAGTATGGCGCCATCGTGCGAAAAGACTATTACGTCGATTTCGTGCTTGCGCTAATGAAGCACGGTTTGCTCCGCAGCGTCGAATGGAAGGCAGATGTAACGTAGTTTGGAGGGCAAATCGCCCTCCTTTTTTCATGCGTGCAGGTCATTCCGCCGATTCGATCACGTATTCGTATCTTCTTTTCACGTCTGCCAGGCGCGCCTCCAAGCTGCGCTGCTCCGCTTCGATCTGGCGAACGATCCCTTTGACCGCATCCAGCTTCTCCTCTACCTGCGACAGCGTATCGTTGATCCTTCCCTGCACCATCCAGTCGGAAATGAACCCGTCGAAAAAATAATCCGAAAACCGTAAAAAGCTGCCGATGTCGATTTCGATGGACAGATGCATTTCTACGTCCTTCAGCTCTTTGCCGAACCGGCGCAAGCTGGTCTGCGCATCATGAATGTAGCCCATGGCTTCGTCGATTTTGTTATGTTTGATGTGCGTGGACAGCATGCCGCCGCCAAGCATGTCGTAGGTGCCCCAATTGCGGGCGGACTGCAAATAATCCCGAGCTTGTTCCAAATCATGGAGGACGGAGCGGCCCGCCTGCACGGCCTCCCTCATTTCCTTCAGATGCACCGTCAGGTCCGCCTGCCGCTCCGCCAGCTCCGACAGCTCCCCGTGCTGCCGCAAAATGGCTTGTTCTTTTTCCTGCAAAATCCGTTCATATTCGAATTCCGAATAACGCACTTCCCGGAGCAGCTTATCGGTTTCCTGGCATTGCTTGGTTATGTCTTCGACGGCCCGCACCGCCGCATCGTATTTTGCTTTCGCCTCCAGCACCTCGAGCTGTTCGCGCTCCAGCTTTTCCTCTTTTTTACCGATGAGGCCGAAGAACAATCCGGATAAGGAAGCTCCGGTCAACCGTTCCACGTCCTTTTCCTCGTCAGCCAGCCTCTGCTTCCAGCGATCCGCTTCCCGTTCGCGTTCCTCCCGCTCCGCTTCCAGCTCCTGAAGGCGTTTCTCCCATTTGGTTTTGTTCCTCATGCTCTCCTTCAGCTCCGTCAGACGGGCATTAGCCACCTCAAACATCCGCATCCCTCCATGTCAATTTTTACATTCATTACCTGTTTAAACGTTACGTCTTGGGGAGAAGTTTCAAGAAAAGCGGAAACAGCCGTTTTTTGCCGAAGGAACGGGCCCAAAAGGGGCGCGCTAGATTTTGCCGCGAAAAATCGCTATCATAAGACATAGTGAAAATGCATAAGGAGTGAACATCCCATTCATGAAACTAAAAAAAGCTTATTTCCCGCTCATCATCATGATCGTGGCCATGCTCGTTCTCGGCGGCTGCGGCAAAAAACCTGAAGCATCGTCCGAGGCCAGCCAGAATCAAACGCAGGAAACGCAGCAGCCGCAGGACAATGCGAAAGATAAGGATAGCAACGCATCGCAGGAAACAACGGATAAAGATACGAACGCATCGACAAAAACAAAAAGATGGACAAGCCCGCCGGCGATGCAAATTAATACGAGCAAAACCTATGAGGCCGAAGTCAAAACGTCGAAAGGCACGTTTACGATCCAGCTGTTCGCAAAAGACGCGCCGAAAACCGTCAACAACTTCGTGTTCTTGTCCAAGCAAGGCTTTTACGACGGCGTCATTTTCCACCGCATTATCGAATCGTTTATGATTCAAACCGGCGACCCGACGGGAACCGGCGCGGGCGGCCCGGGATATGCCTTCGAGGATGAAAAAACGAGCTACAAATACGAGCCGGGAATCGTCGCGATGGCGAACGCCGGGCCGAACACGAACGGCAGCCAGTTTTTCATCTGCACGGGCGAGGACAGCAAGGATCTGAACCAGATTCCGAACTACACCATTTTCGGCAAAATTACAAGCGGCATGGACGTCGTGAAAAAGATTGCCGCCACGCCGGTCGAAGTGAATCCGGACACGGATGAAAACAGCAAACCAACCGAAAAAGTAACGATCGACGGCATTACAATCAAAGAGAAATAAATGACCAAAAGCGCCGCCCTGCAGCCATTGAGCTGCGGGGCGTTTTGTAGATTATAGCGTATAAGAATCTCGGGGCTCCCCGCAAAGTACATGAATCAGCTTCGAAGCCAAGGCCCCGCTTTGTAGGGTTGTTTTATTTGGATTGCGATGGAAATCTACAAATCTGCCATGCCCTATCGGAATTTGCGCCTTGCGCCGCAACTCCCCAAAGAATCCCGACGATCATGGAAGAATTTCTTTTGCGAATAGAGTCCGACGCTGGATCATATGGTTGTACAAGTGAGATTTTCGGCAGTCAGCCATACCAAAAGGAGGACAAGATGAACACCATTTTGCTGGGAAGTCTGGCGACTTCCATCTGCACTGCCGTAGGCGCGCTGCCGGCGCTCCTGTTTAGCAACGTCACGCATCGGGGAAGGGATATCCTGCTCGCGTTTACCGCAGGCATCATGGTGGCCGCTTCGACGTATGGCCTCATCCCGGCCGCGCTGAAATTATCGAACCTTTGGATTCTGACTGCCGGCACGATTCTGGGAACCGTGATACTCACCTTGATGGAGCTGCTTATTCCCCATCAGGATCCGGGGCATGCCCTGCACGGCGAAAATAACGACCGGACAAGCTCTCTCATGTTCCTTTCCGCGATGGCGCTGCACAACCTGCCGGAGGGGCTTTCCGTCGGAGTCAGCTACGGCAGCACCAACCAGGATCTGGGGACGATCGTCGCGCTCAGCATCGGTCTGCAAAATATTCCGGAGGGCTTTCTCACCGCCTTGTTTCTGATCACCCATGGGATGCGCCGGCGTTGGGCGCTGCTCTTGGCCGCCTTTACCGGCGTGCTGGAGCTTGCCGCCTGCTGGGCCGGACTTCGCTTCACCGAAACCTTCCATGCCGTCGTCCCTTACGGCCTGGCCTTTGCCGCCGGGGCCATGCTGTTTGTCGTTTATAAAGAGCTGATTCCCGAAAGCCACGGGGACGGCAATGAACGGGCAGCGACGTTTTCTTTCATTTTTGGCCTGCTGACGATGATTGGGCTGACCCATCTGCTGCGTTAAGGCGTTCGTTCATAATATAGCCGGTACGCTCAATCGATGACCGCAGCGGACGGCCTCCGGGATACGCCGAATATTTTCGCCTTGGTTACGATCAAAACGAGCCCCATCGCCGCAAAAAGCATGCCGCACCAAATGAGCTGGTGGATGCCGAAACGGGAAATGAACCAACCGCCCGCGGATGAGCCGAGCGTAATGCCCAAATTGGAAAATGAAACAAACAGGCTGTTGCCGAATTCGGGCGCTTCCTTGACCTCGCTCATCAGCCACGTCTGGCTCACGATCAGACCGCCGGAATGAACGATGCCCCATAAAAAAACGACCGGCAGCATCGGAAGAAAAGAACTCCCGAAGACATAAACGAGCAGATACAACACGAGGTACAGCAGCGGAAACGCCATTGTCGTGCCAAGCATATTTTTTTGCAGCAGACCGCCGAACAGGAAGTTGCCGCCGATCATGATCACGCCAAAGGCCAGCAGCATGGCGCTGACCCAGGTGCCGTTCATGCGCGTGACCTGCCCCAGGTATTCGGCAAAATAGCTGTAGACCGAAAACATAGCCGCAAACATGCAGCAGACCGCCGCAACGTTCAGCCACAAGGCCGGTTTCCGCAGTACGCCGAGCTGCTTGGCGTAAGACATTTTTTCTTGGGCGGGCATGGACGGCATCAGCGCCAAAATGCCGATGAACGCGACCAAATTGACGGCAGCCGCAAACAAAAAGGCCGTTTCCAGCGACACCTGCTCCGCCAAATACGAAGTCAGCGGTACGCCGAACGCGAAACCGACCGTGATGCCGGCAAAAACCTTCGTCACCGCCTGCCCGCTTTTTTCCGGGGAAACCAGCTGCGAAGCCGTGACAAGCGCAATCGAAAAAAACACCGGATGGAACATGGCCGGAATAATCCGGAAAACCATCAGCACGTCAAACCGGCTTGTCAGCACGTAAAATACGTTAGAAACCGCAAACATCAACACCGCCGAACTTAAAACCGCTTTGCGGTTCAAGCCGGATGCAAGCAATGTGGCAAAGGGACCCGAAACGGCGACGACCAGCGCAAAAATGCTGACCAGCAGCCCCGCCTGCGATGCGGATACATGGAATTTCTCCGTTACCTGGGGCAATACGCCGACGATTCCCATTTCGGTCGTAATGATGCCGAAAACGCCCAAAGACAAAATCATAATCAGCATCGTTGTTTTACTTTTCATGTTGTTTTCTCTCCAATTCACTTTAAGTCGTAGCTACATATCCATATATATGGATATATCAACGCAAAAAAATCCCACTTACGTGTTTGATCTCCTCCCGACCGTTCGACCTGCCGTTGAGTCCTCCGACATTATACATCTATTTATCTAGATATGTAAATACAATAGCCCAAAAAAAAGGAGCTTCCTCCTTTTTCTTGGGCATTACAATTCATTCCGGATATAATCGGCGAAAGCCTGGATGGTTTTCTCGTTGCGGCGGTAAAAGGTCCATTTTCCCACCCGCTCCATTTCAAGCAAACCGGCGTTTTGCATCATGAGCAAATAACTCGAGACGACGGATTGGGCAAGCCCGGCCTTTTCCTGAATGTCGCTTACGCAGGCGCCGATGCGCTGGGGCACCCCGTGCTGAAGGTAAGGCGTTTCATCGAAATGCCGTTCCGGATGTTTTAACCAAGTCAATATTTGACGACGTGTTTCATTCGATAAAGCTTTTAAAATTAGAGACGGTTCCATTCATTTTTCGATCCTTTGGCATCATATTTTTCAGGCATTCGCGAACGATGGTTTACCAGGAAGGCCGAAGCTTCTTTGGCAAATCCCCTTCGCTTACGCTCTGGATAATCCGTTTCAAATCCGAACGCATCATTTGCAGCCGATCGTTGCCGATCACGGCTCCCCACCGGCTTTCAATGTGGTTATAAATGCTTTCCTTGGCTTTCATCAATGCCTGGCCGCGTTCCGTAAGCACCACCAGCTTGCCTCTGCCATCCGAAGGATGCGGTTTGCGGGCGACATAGCCGCGCTCCTCCAAGTAATCCAGCATCTGGCTCACCGCCTGCTTGGATATACCCAAAAGCTCAACCAGCGTTTTGGCCGTGGCCCCGTCCGGAACCAGCCCCTGGAACAAAAAACCGTGCGTGGGCCGGATATCTCCGAATCCAAGCTCGTTCAGCCGCTCATGCAGTTCCTCATTCAACGCGCTGAAGGCGAGCGAAAACAATGATGCCAAATCCTCTTGCTGTCGACGGGGTGTTTTGGGCATAAGTAGCACAACTCCTTGTTATGAGTAAAAGTTAAAAATTGGTCAGTTTAGTTGACTTCTATGTTCATTATACCGCCCGGGATCAGGGAGAATCAAATCGGGAACGGGTTTTTGAGGCGCAACTTCCTAAGATCTGGAACGTCTATGAATATCATGTGAACATGGAAGGCGGTTTAATCCGATGATCCGAAAAAAATTTTCGCTGCTCCCCGTGCTCTGCGCTTCGCTGCTCCTGTTGTCGTCCTGCGCCGGCCGGCAACCGGATTCCGCGGAAAAGGCAAAAAACGTCCATGTCCTCTCCTTCGCCGAAAGGCAGACGGTGGCAGACAAGCTCGATCCCGCCTTGATCCGGGCGCAAAATCGGCTCGGTCTGCGGCTCCATGAAAAGCTCGCGGAGTCGGCAAAAGATAATATCCTATTGTCCCCGTACAGCATTTTTACCGCTATATCGTTAGCCTATCAGGGCAGCGGCGGACAAACCGCCGAAGAAATGGCGCGGGTGCTCGGCATCGAAAAAATCGGCAAGGAGCAGGCGAACGCCTCGGTCCGGACGCTGTATACGCTTCTCGGGGATGCGGGGTCGGGGGTTCGATTGAATTCGGCCAATTCCGTCTGGTACCGCAAAGGCATGGAAATGAAAGAACCTTTTATTCAAACGGCGGAAAACAGCTACCATGCCGACGTTCAGGCCGTGGATTTTGAAAACGGGCGCACCGTCCAGGAGATCAACGGCTGGGTAAACGAACATACGGGCGGCAAAATCCCGGCGATTCTCGAGCAGGCTCCAGATCGGAACACGGTGGCGATTCTGCTGAATACCGTCTATTTTAACGGCGCTTGGCAGAATCCTTTCGATCCGAAAGACACAACGGAGGGCGACTTTACGCTAAGCGATCAAACGACCAAACAAGTGCCGATGATGAAGCGGACCGGTATGTTCGAATTCAAGCAAACGCCCGAAGCTCAGGCGATTCGCCTGCCCTACGGTGACGGGCGGCTGAACATGCTGATCGTGCTTCCCGCAGGCGGGCATTCGCTCGCCGATGTCATGAAGGGCATCCGCAAGGACCCTTCCACTTGGCAAGCCCGTTTCGAACATGCCTCCGGCGAAATCCGGCTTCCTCGCTTCAAAGCGGAATCTTCGCTAGAGCTAAGCGATGCGCTGGTCGCCATGGGCATGAAGCAAGCTTTCGACCCGGCCGCCGCCGATTTTACCGCCATGTCCGACGCCAAACCGCTGTTTGTGTCCTCCGTGCTGCACAAGATGGTCCTTGACGTGAATGAGCAAGGCACGGAAGCGGCGGCCGTCACGGAAATGGCCATGGCGGGTTCGGCTCCGCCGGCGGGCCGGTTCGAGATGAACGTGGATCGTCCTTTTTTCTTCTGTATCGAAGACGGCCAAACCGGGCTTTGGCTGTTTATGGGGACGATCGGAAATCCGGCGTAAAACAGAACCAATCATCAACGTATAACAAGGAACGCAGTCACGGGTTACGGAATATCTATTGAGATGAAGAGCTCCGCTGGACGCTTTCATAGCAAAGAGCCGCGCAAATGCGCGGCTCTTGCCGTTTCTACGATGTATCTTTTAAGCAGTCTTGAAACCTTTAAACCTGTTCACACAGCTCCACGCCCTCCGGCAGCACGGCCAGCACCTTTTCCTTGACGCCGGGATTCGTCCACAGCTCTTCGCCCAGCAACACGACGATGCCGCGGTCATCCCGGGAACGGATTAGCCGGCCGATGCCTTGGCGCAGACGCAGCAGCATGTACGGCAGGTCCACTTCCGCGAACGGATCGGCGGCCGCCTTCCGTTTGGCGTTAAATACCGGATCATGCGGCGGAAACGGCAGCGACCAGATGATGACGTTCGACAGCGACGGCCCCGGAACGTCAAGGCCTTCCCATAGGCTGAGCGCGCACAGGACGCTTTCCTCTTCGCGCTGGAAGGCCGAAATCAGATGGCTGATTTCCCCGTCGCCTTCAAAATAAAACGGTATCCCGGTCAACAAAGGCTCGTCCTTCGCCATATGTTTGAACCGGCGCAGCTCCTCCCGGGTACGGAACAGAATCAGCGCCCTGCCGCCGGTTTGCTGCAGCAGCCGTACCGCTTCCTTCATTTTGCCTTCAAAGCCGTCTGCGAGATTCCATGCCGGCGCCAGCACTTGCATCTGTTCCGGATACGCATAAGGCGAAGCGACCGAAAAAGACAGAGAGCTTTCAATGCCGAGGCTGTCCGCGAGGTAACGGAACGAACCGTCTACCGACATCGTAGCCGACGAAAACACGATCGGCATGCGCGGGCCGAAAACATGCGTCTTCAGCACATCCTTGACCGTTCCGGGCATAATCGAAAGCGTAAGCCCCTCCGGACTGTCCTCGACCCAGCAGATCAATGCCTCCGAACGCTCGAACAGCATAAGCGCCTGCTGCATCATGTCCAGATGCTCCTCCACGATCCGGAGCTGATATTCGTCCAGCGTGTACAGTTCGCCTTCAAATACCAGCTCTTCTTCAATCGCCGTCAGCAGCCCCCGGAACCGGTGCACTTCGCCGAGAAGTTCCTCCGTCAGCATAATTTCTTTGCGGTCCGAACCCGGAATGAGGCGGCTGTGCCGCCCGAATGCGCCAAACATCGCTTCGGATTGCACGATGGCATCGTCGATCCGAACGGCGAGCGATTCGCGGATTTCGTTTTGCAGCAGGCGCGTAATCAGTTCCTCGAATACCGTATGTTTCATTTTGTAGCCAAGCGCCTTCATGGCCGCCGACTCCAGCAAATGCCCCTCGTCAAACACGACGGAGGAATGCTCCGGAAGCAGCGGCAGCTGCCCCTCGCGTTTGCGGCCGTCGTACGTCCACACATGCTCCAGGTAATAATCATGCGAGCAAATGATCACGTCGGTTGCGCGCCGGTAATGGTCCCGCGACAAGGTCTGTCCGCAGCGGTGGCGGCGGTCGCAGGTAAAGCAGTCCTGGAAGGGATCCCAGCTGATTTTTTTCCACTCTTCGTCGCCAAGCTGCGGATAATCCCGCCGGTCGCCGTACGTATGGAAGGACTGCATCGGCGCAGAGGAATATACAAAGTCCGGCAAACCTGCCGCGATGTCTTCCCATACCATCTCCTCATCGCCTTCCACGCGCGCGTGATCCAGCTTTTTGAGGCATAGGTATTGATCCGGCGATTTGCCGAGCCGCGCGTCGATCACCAGGTCCAAATGCCGGGCCAGCTTGGCGATATCGCCCTCGGGTTTGACCAGCTGCTCGATCAGAGACTCGTCCGCGCAGGCGATGACCGCCGGCTTGCGCGTATAACGCGCATAACACACGGCGTACAAAAGATAGGCCAGCGTTTTGCCCGTGCCCACCCCGGCTTCGGCAAAAATCGTTTTTTTCTCGGCAAACGCCTTTTCCAATTGAAACGCCATATAAATCTGCTCGTCCCGGACTTCAAAGCCCGCTTCCGGCAGCAGCTCGTAAAAAACATCCGCTACCCAGTCCGCCGCTTGCTGAATAAAAGGCTGGGAAGGATCATATGCAAAAGGGTACCGTTCCACGTTCGAATTACCTCAGCTTTCCAGTTCAAAAATCGTTGTTTTTCCGTTGATCTTCTTGAAACGAACACCCCATTATCACATGCTCCTTCCGTAATTACAATGGGTTGGCGGGAAATGCCCTAAAAAGCAAAATCGGCCAATCAAAATCCTGAACTATGTACACTGCATCTCGCAAACCACCTGGTCAAAGCGCAGCGCCGCAAGATCGTCTTCATGGATCCAAAAATATATCCGGCCGACATCCCCCCACATCATTCCCGTCTTGTCCTCCTCGGAATCGATTTGCAGCAGCAAACGCCATTTTACGGCCGCATTCACGATCTGCTTGCGTTTTTCGGAATTCGCCATGTCATCCCAGCCGTACGCGCCGCGGGCCAGCTCGCAGCCGACTTGCATATCCCCTTGAATTTGATCCGGATGTCCCATCAAACGGTTAATATAGTCGTCCTTCCCCCATGCCCGTTCAAACTCCGGCAAAAATACCTCCCAGTATTGATCAAAATGCTCACGGTTGCCGCTCCAGCCCAGGTCCAAGCTTTCCAGGAAGGCGGACTCCGAATCCGGGACGGATAGAGATGATTCAAACGAAATGCGGTTAGGCTTCACCCTCGAAGCCGCATTCAAACGTTCGGGGATATTTCTGCGCGAAATTTGATCAAGCCGTTCAGCGTCGAAATAGAGGACACGGCAAGTATCAGGGTCCCCATAAAAGTCATCATCGTCGAACATCGGCTCTACGGCATAGAAAAAAGATAGAAGGCCGCTCTTTGGAAGGGCCAGGTCCCGGGGACATTCCGCCAGGTTGATCTGGGCGATAAAGGTCATTTCGTAGTCCTTCCACGTCGGCCATTCCGCGTCTTCAGGCAGATCCGGATGACCTCCGACCTTGCTGCTCCCCACAGGGATCGAAGAATCATGCGCAGGCTGCAAATTCAGATATGCCGTCGGATAAATCCATCTGGCGATAGCCTGCTTATAGGCTCCCAGCCCTGCCTGTTCCAACATTTGAATGATCTCATCAATAGCCATATTTTAGACTCCTTTAAAAGCGGTATTTGCCGTATCCCCTTGCCCATTTTAAGGCAAAGGTTCATGTCATATATCGGATGCCGATTTTTCACCACTTAAGGTTTCATCAAGCATAACGAGTTTCACTGGCGTACTGCATGTTTGTTAAGCATGAAAAAGCCCCCTTACGCTAACAGTTTTCTTATTTCGCCTGTCTGCCGTAACGGGAGCATATCACAATCTTTTTATCCGATTTTCAGTGGACAATCCTGTTGCCGCTAGCGACCAAGCCGTGAAGCTCCTGAACATCCCGCGCCGGCGGTTTTCCGTACATGCGGGCGTATTCCCGGCTGAATTGGGACGCACTCTCGTAGCCGACGCGAAAAGCCGCATCGGAGGCTTGCAGCGATTCCGTCAACATTAACCGCCGGGCTTCTTGCAAACGCACCGTTTTCTGGTATTGCAACGGGCTCATCGCCGTGACGCGCTTGAAATGCTTATGAAAAGCCGACACGCTCATGTTCACGGTCTTTGCAAGCTGCTCAACCGCCAGCGGGTGGTCGTATTGCCGATTGATCAAACGGATGGCTTGGGCGATGTTGTAGCCATGGCTGCCGCTGATCGCGAATTGGCATAGAAGCGCGGCCTGCTCGCCCTGAAGCATGCGATACAGAACTTCGCGGATGGCAAGCGGCGCAAGAACCGGAATGTCCTCAGGCGCGTCGAGCAGCTGCACAAGCCGCACAAGGGCTTCGAGCAGCGCGGGAGACGTCTGGTTCACGGCGATCCCGCGGGCGGCTTCCGCGGGCGCGGGAGCGGGGCGGTTCGCCTTTTCCATGATCTCCAGGATGACGTCGATATCGAAGCCGAGTTTCAAACTTAAATAGGGAATCTCGGGGGAAGCCTCGACAATTCGGCCCATCATCGGCAATTCGACGGAAGTGACCAGGTAAGTCGAAGGATCGTACCGGTAGGATTCATCTGCCAGCGCGGCTACTTTAGCCCCCTGCGCCACAACGCAAATGGATGGCTTGTAGATGGATTCCAGCGGTTCCGACAAGCGCGTCGCATGCATCAGCGTCAACGAAGGGATCGCCGTCCGATGAATCCCGCCCTCCGGAGCATGGCGGCGTATTAAAAACGCCAGTTGCTTCAAAGCATGTTCCAGGCGTTGCGGTTCATCCGTTTTGTCCATGTAGGCCGGCCCCCTTTCCAGGTAGGATGTTACGTCTATTATATGGAGACGGAAGAGAATTAGGCAAGATTCGGACAGAAATGATCTAACGGCAAGGTAGCGATCCTTCCTATAATGAATTTGCAAGGTCGAATTCGGCGAACGACCGATCGGCCCATATCGGATGAAGGAGTGGAGAAGAAATGAGTTTGAATGGAAAAGTTGCAATCGTCACCGGGGCGTCGCGGGGGATCGGACGGCAAGTAGCCATCCAATTGGCGAAAGCCGGAGCAAAAGTGGTTGTCAATTATTCTTCGAGTCGGGAAAAAGCGGATGAGGTTGTCAAGACAATTGAGCAATTTGGCGGCCAAGCGGCGGCCATCCGGGCCGACGTGAGCAAAGTGGCCGAAGTCGAAGCCTTGTTCTCGGAAACGTTGGAGCGGTTCGGACGCGTGGACATTTTGATCAACAATGCAGGGGTTATGGCAAACGTTACGATCTCGGACGTGACGGAAGAGATATTCGATCGGCATTTCGCGCTCAACGTCAAAGGTACTTATTTCGCTTGCCAACAAGCGATGAAACATATGGCGCCAGGCGGAACAATCATTAACTTCTCGACGTCCATCTCGGGTGCAATGCTCCCGACCTACAGTCTATATGCCGCAACAAAGGGCGCGGTTGAGCAGCTGACACGGCAATTGGCCAAGGAATTCGGTCCCAAAGACATCACCATCAACTGCATCGCCCCCGGGCAAGTAGCGACGGAATTGTTCCTGAACGGCAAATCGCCGGAGCTGGTCGATTCGTACCGCCGAATGAATGCGTTCGGACGGCTTGGCGAACCGGAGGACATTGCGAATGCCGTCGAGCTGTTCGTCAGCGATCAAGCCCGTTGGATCACGGGGCAGACGATTCGCGTCAACGGCGGGTTCAACTGATTTTGCAGATAGACGGAGGATGCTAGGTGAACAAACGGTTCACCGGCGCCGGCTATCGCCTTGTCAGATGACCCGTCGATTTCCCGCCGATCACAAGCGCGGCAGCTTGATACGCCCCGCAAAAAGAGGCCGTCCAAAAGATCTTGAGGGCGGCCCCATTTTGCTCTGGAGAGACGCTGCGGATACGAATCATTCCCCTACCTGTATAATCGTTAAAATATTGCCGTCCGGGTCGAAAAAATCAAATCTCCTAGGCTCGCCGTCCCGGTACCCCGACATGACGACCCCGCGCTCTTCCAGCTTGGCCCGTACCGAATCCAGGTCATGCGCGGCGAAGTTAGAAGGGCAATAATTTTGATTCGCCGCGTAATCCTTTACCTCCACGAGATGAAAACCGACGTTGCTGCCTACGTCCAAGCCTGCAAATCTCTGATTCCGCCAGCGAACCTCCAGGCCGAAAATATCCGTATACCAATCGACCGCTTTGCCCAAGCCTTTTACCGGCAAAAATACGGCATCGATTCTTTCAACCAACTTCACTTTCCGCTGCTCTGTCACAGGCTTCACCTCGTCGATATTTTTGAATTAGGGCATATCCTCCTTATCCGTTGGTGGCACCGAGCGAATTTCCGTCAGGGTCAAAGAACCCGAATCCGCTAATCTCACCGGGCTTTAACTCGATCGTTTCGCGGTTGGTTGAAACCCCGAGCATTTTCAAGTGGTTGTGGAACCCAACCAGGTCATCCGTATAAAAATCGATAACGCTTTGCGTATAGCCATGATTCGTGTTCTGAAATTTCAGCCTGTCTTTCGAGTCGGTCTGAACAAGATATATTCCCGCCGGGTGATTCGGGAAATCAAGCATGGCCTCCGTGGAGGATTCATCGAACCCGCCCACAACCTTTACGCCAATGACCCGCTCGTACCAATCAACGGCTGTCCTTAGGTTGGAAACGGGAATTTCAACGCCGGCGATTCTTGAAATAAAGCTCATGTTCTCACTCCTATCGTTTCGTTTCATACGAAATTAACGATGGAAAGGAACAAAACCAAACACATTTTCAAAAAAAGTACTTGATCATCGATCAAACACTTTTCGGGACGGGATGGAAAACATGCATCATGTCCATCCGGCGAGTTTCAGTATCCCATTCACGAAATCGCTTTTGGCACGAGTATAAGACTTGCGGTCATCGCGAAACCTCTCTGCAAGTTCTAACTTCAAATCACCGTATGCTTTTGCGTCCTCGGGATGGCTCCTCAAATAATCACGAAACAAAATATGACGCTTATATTCCTCGTTTTCTGCCGTACAGACGTATAAGTGATGCCAAGGTACGTGATCCGGAGGAATAAACGCTTCCCGCCCGGCGATGCCCAAATTGCCCTCATGAAGATATCCAAGGGAAGTCAGCCTTTGAACGGCTGTTTGAACCTCGGCTTCCGTAGGCACGACTACATCCATATCCACGATAGGTTTGGCTGCCAACCCTGGAACCGATGTGCTCCCAACATGCTCGACGGCAACGATCATGTCGCTCAACGCCGGCAGCACGAAATTACGCAAGTCTTCAAACAACCTGACCCAATCCGGAGCATATTCCCTTATTTCCCCAACTTCATTTACAAGAAATCGATCCTTTCTTACAGGCAATGGGTTAACCGACCTGAAACATCCATTGCATGCTAAGTAACATTACTTGATTCTCATGTAAACATCGCTCAAATTGCCTGCCTGATAATACGGATATTCCAGGTTTTTCTGCACCTTAAGCGCTGTCTCGGTATTCGTCAGCCATTCGACCGTGTACAAACCCAGATCCACGGATGCCGTCACGCCGCCGCCGGTGATGGTTTGACCGTCACGAACGACCCGAGCCTGGATGACTTCGGAACAATAAGGAGCCAGCAAATCGTAAGCCGACGAGTTGGTCGTCGCTTTTTTCCTCTCAAGGAATCCGGCTGCTCCCAGAAGCAATGCCCCCGTACAAACGGATACTTTATACGGAACGGCCTCTGCTGTCCGAATCCAATTCATAAAAGCCTCATTGAATCGAAGCGTTCTTGTTGGCAGACCGCCCGGGACAAAGATAAGATCGAATTCTCCCAAATTCGGCAGCACCCTGTCCGCCTTCATTTTCAGCCCCCGGTCATCCGTCACTTCGGCCTTATCGGCACAAAAGGCCCAAGTTACGTTTTCCTTAGCCTTCAGGATGGCCAACCAGGTTATGGCTTCATAAAAACCGGCAAAGTCCATGCTTGTCATTCCATCGAATAATACAAATGCCATTTTCATTGCGCACCTGTCCCTTCTGTATTTGAAAGTAAACTTTCCGTTACCAATTCAATAATCAGTGCTTGGCAAACCCGAAAAACGTCATCTCTCCATTTTCGTTGGGAGTGATCCTGTAGGGATGGATCTGATCGGAATATCTGCGAACGAATTTCCCCTCGTCTACGGGATAAATCTCGATATGTAGATTGCCGGAGAATCTCGTAAAATATAACTTGCCGCGAATGAACTCCACCTGGGTCTTATCTTTCAAGTATGTTCCACAGTACTCCTTGAACTTGGTTTCGCTCATGGGGAATTCTTGATGTTTCCCGGGAACATCGACGTCGACGCCATGCAAAATATCCGAGATGGCATTCCCCAACCTGTACTGATTTACAGCCTCATTATTGGAGAGAATGATAATGCAAATATCTTCTTCAAAATAACTTTGCATATAAGCGCTGACTCCAAGGTGGTCTCCCCCGTGGGAATAGCGGTCCGTTCCGTAAACATGATGGTGTTCCAGCCCGTAGCAGTAGTTGTTTTTGTTCACATTAAAAAACCGGGCATACGTCTTCCGCGACAGCATTTTCCGGTCCCGCAAACAGGCATGCCAAAGGTATAAATCTTCCCCGTTCGAAACGACGGCACCTGCACCGATGCTGAATTTCTCGTTATGGTATGGACTTTTGACGTATGCGTCAAAATCTTTTAAGTAATTGGAGGAACTGTTGATAAGAGGCTTAGCGCCGTCATCAACGTCGCTGTTCATCATCTTCAAGGGCAGGAAGATATGGTTTCGCATAAAATCCGCGTACTTCTCCCCGGAAACATGCTCGATGATCCATGCAAGCAAATTATAGTTTGAGTTGTTGTAATCAAACACTGCGCCTGGCGCCGCCGTAGGCTTTTTCAAAAAGCACTTTGCCTTTTTGGATGACCTGAATAACGCCGTAAAAGTCCCATAATTCCAAATACTTGTTTATGTATGCTTCCAGTTTCATCTGCATGGATTGCACGGATCCCTCTCCTCGTATTTTTTTGTATAAAAATCGGCGGCTTCGTTCATTTCCGACACAATCCACTTGTCCACGACTACGGATGCCGGTTTTTGTGCGGTTCATTCCCCTATTCTTTTCTTCAATAAAAGTTCATCGTCTATAACATAACGGTTATGTTCGTACGTTCTAATTGCGGCGTCGTTCTCTTTTCCTGTAAGTACTTTTATATCTTTTACGCCACGCTCCCTAAGATTGTCTTCCAGACAAGAAAGTATGGCGGCTGCAGCCCCTTTTCTTCGGGCGTTTTCTTCTACATACAGTTCGGTTATTTCCCCCTGCGGCTCTTCATAGCAAAATGAATCAAAACTTTGGGCACAGCCAAAACCGACGATTCTGCCATTAACCTCCGCCACGGCAACCAATTCGTTGTTGGTGTTCAGGCTTTTCATGATTTGGGCCGGAGGTCTTCTGTCGCCTCCGTTAAACTCTTGATTTAGCCTCGACAGTTCCTCCGCATCAGTTAAGGTTGCCAGTCTTGCCCTTATATCCGCATTCATTCTATTCATCTCGTCCTCTCACGTATAATTACAGATTCTACCACAATTACTGATTGACCATGAATTCACCCTAAAATAAAATAACCTCAAGGAGCGTGATCTTTTTGCCAACGATTCGTAAGGAGATTTTGATTGAGGCCACACCTGAACATGTTTGGGATGCAGTAAGCGATGCCGGAGCAGTTCATCATCGTTTGGTTCCCGGCTATACCGAAGATACGATCATGAACGGCTACGAAAGGACTCTGGTTCTGCCGAATGGCGGGATCACCCGCGAATTCATCGTCTCTATTGATGACAAGGAACGGCGGATGGCTTATGCGGTAAAAGAAACGCGTTTGCCCCTGTTGCATCATCATGCGTCCTTTCAGGTTTTCCCTCATGGCGAGAACGCTTCTAAGCTCGTGTGGATCACCGATTTTCTGCCGGAGCACCTTGCCCCCGAGATTCAAGCACGCATACATCGCGGAGCGGAAGTGATGAAAGAAACCATCGAGGCGGGGGTCAAAGGAGACTGACACTGAGATTTCCCTTCATTGCTGCTCATACGAAGATCTATGAAAAAAGCCGCAGGACTCGCCTGCGGCCTTCTCTTGCTTATTGCTCCGGATTCACCGGTTCATACAAACGGGAGCGGACTTTAAACCATTGATAAATGTGGGAAACGATGACCTTCAGCACCGCGTATCCCGGAACGGCCAGCAATACGCCGACGATGCCGAACAGATTGCCGCTCGTTAAAATGACGAAAATGATCGTGATCGGGTGAATCTTCAGCGTTTTGCCCATGACCTGCGGCGAAATGAACTTGCCCTCGATCAGCTGCACGACCGTCCAGACGATGATCATTTTCAGCAGCATGATCGGAGAGGTGACCGCAGCCACGATCAGGGCCGGGGTAATCGCGATGGCTGGCCCCAAATACGGCACGACGCTGGTAAATGCCGCAATCACCGCCAAAATGAGCGAATACTTCAGGCCGATAATAATATAGCCGATAAACAACAGCGCCCCGATGCAAAAGCTGACGATGATTTGCCCGCGGATGTAAGAGCTGATCTGATGGTTCATCTCTTTCATGACGCGGTTCGTTTCGCCGCGCAGCTTCGTGGGCACGAAACCGAGAATGAAGCCGGGAAGCTTTTTGCCGTCCTTCAGCAAATAAAACAGAATGAACGGCACCGTGACGATGGCCAGCACCACTTCAATGACGTTGCCGACGAATCCGCCGATCCCGGTCCATGTTTTATTCAGGAAAGTAGAAGCCTTCTCCGAAACCGTCCGGATCATTTCCTGCGGATCGAAGTTGATGGACTCCTGAATCTGGTTGATCAATTTGCTGCCCATCAAATGCTCGAACTGCACCCGGATCATTTCGCTGTACGCGGGAAAATTCGTTACCAGATCCATGATTTGTTCCCGGATGACCGGAATGACAAGCGTCAGCAGCACCGCAACGATGCCGATGATCAGCACGTACAGCAGCAAAATGGACTGAAGCCGCCCCACCTTGTGCCGCTCAAGAAAATCGACGATCGGATTCAGCAGATAGTACACAATCCCCGTGAGAATAATCGGCAAAATGACGGTTTTCAGCAGCACGATCACCGGGTGGAAAATAAACGATATTTTACTGAGCACCATAATATTCAGGCCAATCAAGAGCAGAACCAGCAAAAACAATACGAAACGGTTGTTCAGAAAAAATTTTTTGAAGCGGCTCGCCCAATTCACGGAGTTGTCCATCTTTTATTCCTCTCTTTGCGTTTCCTTGATAATTTCCAGCTTGCAGAAACGGTTGTTCTCCCTCTCCAGCAGCGTAAACGTTACGCCTTCATGCATGTAGGATTCTTTCTCTTCCATCTCGTTGTTTTGGCTGTAAAGCCAGCCGCCGATCGTATCCCATTCTTTCGTGTCCAGATCGAGATTGAAGTAGTCGTTGATTTCCGAAACGGAGACCATCCCGTCTACGATCAGATGGTTTTTCTCCACTTCCTGGATCTCCTCTTCTTCGTCCGCATCAAATTCGTCGCGGATCTCGCCGACGATTTCCTCGATGATGTCCTCGATCGTAACGATGCCCGACGTACCGCCGTATTCGTCGATCAATACCGCCATATGCGTGCCTTCGCTTTGCATCCGCTGCAGAAGCACGCTCACCGGCGTCACTTCCGACACGGCCATGACCGGGTGGATCAGCGTGGATACGTCAACGTCCGGGTTGTCCTCATATGCGAGGAAAAACTGCTTCGTGTTGATGATGCCGATCACGTTGTCCTTGCTGCCGTCGATCAGCGGAAACCGGGTATACTGCTGCTCCTTGATGATTTCCACGTTTTCGCTGCGCGGCTTGTTTTTGTCGAGACAGATCATGTCGGTGCGCGGCACCATAATCTCTTTTGCCAGCATATTGTCAAACGCAAAGATCCGGCTTACGTATCCGAATTCGTTGTCGTTGATTTTTCCGCTTTCGTAACTTTCGTTCAAAATGATTTGCAGCTCTTCTTCGGTATGGGCTTCTTCATGCTCCGAGGCCGGCTTGACGCCGAACAAACGAACGAGCTGGTTGGCCGAACTGTTAAGCAGCCAGATGAACGGGTACATGATTCTTTTAAACCAGATAATGGGGGCCGAGAACCAGAGGGCAATGGTTTCCGCTTTGCGGATCGCCACCGTTTTCGGCGCGAGTTCGCCGATGACCACATGCAGGTACGTAATGACGACAAATGCGATCAGGAGGGATAAAAAAGAACTTAACCCTTCGGAAAAATGCCATTTTTCAAACAGCGGATGCAAAATTTTCTCCACCGTCGGCTCTCCGAGAAAGCCCAGCACAAGCGACGTAATCGTAATTCCGAGCTGGCAGGCCGACAAATAGCCGTCCAGGTCTCCGAGCACCTTTTTCGCGGCGTGCGCGCCTTTGCGCCCTTCGGCGATCAGCTGGTCCACGCGGCTGGCGCGGACGCGGATCACCGCAAATTCCACCGCTACGAAAAAGGCCGACAATCCAATCATGAGTGCAACCAAAACCAAATTTAAAACATACCTGTCACTGTCCATTAAAGCTCATCTTCTCCTTTGAAAAAAATATGATCATGACTATTTAAGATGCTTATACGATAATTCAGCTGCTTAGGTTTCAACCGGAGCCTAAAAAAATTTTTCCTGTTTTCGAAAAAATGGGGCTCCCTATCCTACATCTTTTCCGGAATGAACGCAGACATTCCCTTCGATCCGCGCATTCTGCGCCTTGATTACCGGATGGGCTTACCGTCAGCCGGAAAGCACCGGCGAATGCCCATGGAGGAAAAAAGCCCGAAGCCAAGTTCCGGCAAGAACGGGCTTCAGGCTCTTTTTTGAAGGTGGTACAGGGGCCTAGCGGGATCAGTGGCCGATCATAAGCGACGGATCCGGCTTGGTTTCGCCTTCCGGCTCCGATCCCACGGCCATTTCCTTCGGCTTCCGCAAAATGAGGCAGACCGCGACGCCGACAACGGCCATCCAGGCCGACAGCAAAAAGACGTCGCCGAACCCGAGGACCGAGGCTTCGAGCGGGTTGCCGCCTTTGCCGGCCGCTGCGACATGATGGTTGATGCGGCTCGTCAAATAGCCGGTCATGCCGGCCACGGCAAAGGACACGACCACCTGCTGCAATGCCGACGTAAGCGGCGTGACGCGGTTGACCCACTGGCGGGGCGCCGCATTCAGCACATGCGTATTCAGCGGCATCATCGACAAGCCCATGCCGAAGCCCATCGCGCCCAGCAGCGGCATAATGACGTACAGCGACGTATCCGCATGGATTCCGCTGAGGAAAAACAGCGATGCGGCAATGATCAGAAGTCCGACAAAGGACACCGGGCGGGCGCCGTACTTGTCAAAAAACCGGCCGCCGATCGGCATGGCCAGAGCCGAGCAAAGCGCCTGCGGCAGCAGGATCAGGCCGGTCTCAAGCGGCGTGAACTGCCGGATATTTTGCAGGTACAACGGCACGAACAGCATACAGCCGAACAGCGATGCCTGCATGATCCACGTCAAAATAATGCCGCGCGTAAAATCCGAGGAACGGAAAACCCGCAGCTCGAGCAGCGGATTTTTATGCATCAGCTCCACGATGATAAACAACACGAGCGCAACTCCGCCAATCGCGAGGCCGAGCTCGGCTCCGCGGGAGGTCCAGGACACGCTGCCGCCCTCATTGACGCCGTATGCCAGCATGGCAAACGCGATCGGGGCGAGAATAATGCCGAGCAGATCCAGCTGTTTCGCCGCATTGCGGTCTGCCTTCGGCAAATAGGCGATGCCGAGGATGACGGCGACGATGCCGATCGGCACGTTAATGAGGAAAATCCAGCGCCAGTTGGCGTATTCCACGAGCCATCCGGACAATACCGGACCCAGCGCAGGCGCCAGCAGCATCGGCACGCCGAGCATCCCCATGATCGCGCCCCGTCGTTCCGGCGGCGCCAGCTTGAACACCATCGCCATCCCGATCGGTGCGACCATGCCGCCTCCGAGTCCCTGAATGACGCGGTAGATGACCAACTGCGTTGCATCTTGCGCGATCGAGCACAACGCAGATCCCAAGACGAACAGGACGACCGTCGTCACGAAAACCTGCTTCGCTCCAAACCGGTCGGTCATCCAGCCGGCAAGCGGAATGACGGCCGACAGCGCCAGCGTGTAGCCGGTGATCGCCCACTGGATCGTTTTTAGATCCGTATGAAAGAAGTCAACGAGCTTGGGGACGGCGACATTGACGACCGTGCCGTCCAAAATAACCATAATCATGCCGACGATGATCGCCAGAAGGGGCGGAAGGATCGCTTTCAGCGAAAAAGGGGCCTCTCCTGCGGCGGGATGTCCCGCCATTGGTTTAGACATAGGTTTCTCCACTCATTTCTGTAGTTAGTTTGTTTCTCTATCTCTCGTATTTGTGAAAATAGTGACTGAACAACATGTCGACCTGGGCTTCCAGATCCGGCAGGTGAATCTCCGGCGCGGGCTCTTCCCCGTTGATCCCGAGGTAAGAGTTCATAATGACGGGGTAAAACAACGCTCCGTAGAGCTGAGCCATCATGCAGCGTATTACCGTTTCATCCGTTTCGCCCGTGATTTCCACCAGCGTATCCATCAGCTTTTCCGTCTTCATGACTTTGCTGTAGCGGACATATTCGTTTTGGGAGCAGAGAATCAGCCGGCTCTGGTCGAGCAGCTCCTTGGCGAGGCCCGGGTACTCCTGAAGACGCTTGATATACCGGCAAAAAAACTGCTTCAGCCGCTCAATCGGCCCCATGGTACGATCGTCAAGCAATGCGAAGGCGTCCTCGAAAGTGCCCACGATGCTTCCGATGGCCTGGGCGATCAGTTTTTCCTTCGAGCCGAAATGGTAGTTGACCAGCGCCAAATTCGCTGCCGCCTTGTCCGCGATTCTGCGCAGCGTGACGCATGCGATTCCTTCCTCCCGGATCAGCTCGACGGTGGCTTTTAACAAGTCTAGTTTTGTATCGGTTCCTGGTGTGTTTACCGAGCTGTCTTCCTTCGTCAATGCGGGTTCCTTCCCCCTTTCCGCATGAAATTAAACAATGTTTAATACATCGTTTAATTTAACCGCCCATGCTTTGATTGTCAATCATTTTTCCTGAGAAAACTTGTTGTTATTCGAAGCCGTTTCCGCCCGATGTCGGTTTTGCCGATAGACGCTCCATCTCCTACTCGATCCGGGATGCGTCGATTCGTTCGAACAGCAGCTCCGGCGGATTCAGCTTACGTCCGGCCGGCACGAAATCCACCTGCCATGACGGTTCGGGCAGAGACAGAAAATCCCGGATTTTTTGGCAGGAAAAAGGGATAAACGGCGTAAGCAGACAGCTCAAGTTGGCTATGATCTGGATGCAGCTGTGCAGGGTGGCGCCGCAGGTTTCCCGGTTGTCCTTGATCTGCAGCCACGGCTTTTCTTCGTCGAAATATTTGTTGGCCTTGCGAACGGCGGAAAAAATGTCTTCCAACGCTTCCTTCAGCCGGCCGGCTTCGATGTTGTCACCGGCGCTTTGGTATAACGCCGACAGCGATTTTCCCCATGGATCCGGAAGCTCTCCTTCCGGCACGATCCCGTCAAACGATTTATGGACGAAAGCAAGCGTCCGCTGCACGAAATTGCCGAATGCGCCAAGCAGTTCCCCGTTATGGCTATGGATGAATTCCCGCCACGAAAAATCCGCGTCCCGGCGCTCCGGCCCGTTGGCGATCAGGAAATACCGGATGGAATCCGGATGGTATCTCGCCAGCAGATCCGGAACCCATACGGCCCAGTTGCGGCTGGTCGAAAACTTCTTGCCTTCAAGAGTCAAATGCTCGCAGGATAGGATCCGGTCCGGCAGATGCAGCCCGCCTGCGCCAAGCAAAATAGCCGGCCAAATGAGCGTATGGAACGGGATGTTGTCTTTCCCGTGCACGTAATAGGACGTAATCTTCCCCTCCTCCTCCAGCCAAAACGGCTCCCATCTTTCCCCCGTTTGCGCAGCCCACTGCTTGCTGGCGGACAGATAACCGCTAACGGCCTCGATCCACACGTAAATTTTTTTATCCCCGAACCCCGGCAGCGGCACATCCACGCCCCATGTCAAATCCCGGGTGGCCGCCCGGTCCTGCAGCCCTTCCTTCAAATACCTTTCCGTCGTCTGCACGGCGTTGTCCCTCCAGCCCTCCGCCTGACCGGCATAACGTGACAAAACCTCCTGGAACCGCGACAAGGCCAAATAATAATGCTCCGTCGGCCGCTCCACCGGCGCATGGCCGCACAGCTTGCAGGCCCGCTCCTTAAGGTCCGAGGGCTCCAGCAGCGTGGAGCAATGGTCGCATTGGTCTCCCCGCGCCTGCTTGCCGCAAACCGGGCAAATGCCCTCGACGTACCGGTCCGGCAAAAAGCGGCCGTCCGTCTCGCAATAGGTTTGCATGACCGTTTTCCGGTATAAATACCCTTGCTCCAACAGCTTCAAAAACAAAGCCTGCACCGTCTCATGATGGGCCTGCCGATCCGTGCGCGTGTACAGGTCATAGCTGAACCCCAGCTTTTCGAAGCATGCCTTGAATTCCTCATGATACCGTCCGGCAAAATCTCCCGGCTCCATGCCTTCCTGCGCGGCTTGAACGGCCACCGGCGTTCCATGGCAGTCGCTGCCCGAAACGTACAGCACCTTCTCCCCCTTGGACCGAAAATAACGCGCCAACACGTCCCCGGGCAGCAGGCTGGCCAGCCTCCCCAAATGAAGCGAGCCGTTGGCATAAGGCCAAGCTCCCCCGATAAAAATATGCGCCATCTTTTACTCCTCCTTTTTTTGGCATCACAAATATAAAAAAGCCCTCATCCCTTAAGGGACGAGAGCTCGCTAGCCCACGTGTTACCACCCAAATTCATCCATGCCTCGCGGCACTCACCTCGTCAGGTACGCCGCAGCCCATCCGCGGTTATACCTTAGCACGTTAACGGGTGCGGGCTTCCGGCGCAGTCTACATCCCTGAGGCGGGATTCGGTGCGCAGCTCCAAGACCATGTTCCCGCGGGTATTCCCTGCTCCTTTTCAGCTCCCGGAGCTCTCTGCAGAAGGCGTCGCCGCGGTACTCTTCTTTTCATCGCTTTTAGTTGTCGTTTGAAGTTATTGGAAAAATTATAACAGAGGGTGAGGAGTAGTCAACAACAAAAAGCCCATTCCACAAAGCCAGGGATTACACAAATTCCCCATTATGGATCAGACCGAGCCTTTTAGCCTCTACAATCGCCTCGGAGCGCGAACGCACGCCCAGTTTTTCGAAGATCCGGGTCAAATTGTACTCGACTGTGCGTTGGCTCATGAGCAGCTTCGCGGCGATATCCTTGTTGCTGCTGCCCCCCGCAACCTCCTGTAATATTTCCTGCTCCCGTTCATTAATGGACACGTCTTCCATCGTTTTATCGTTGCGTACAGAGGACAGCCTCACCTCGCTTCGCCGCAGCTGCCTCAAAAGCGAAACAGGTATTACCGCTTCCCCGCGGAGTGCGCAGCGAATCGCATTCAACAGCTGCTCCCGGCTGGCCGTTTTGCTTATGATGCCCGAAACACCGGCTTCCACCAGCAAATTGAAATTCGAGCTGATCTCGTAGCCCGTATAGATCAGAATCCGAAAATCCGGATTGATGCCCATCAATCGTTTGGTAAGCTCCAAACCGCTGATCACCGGAATGTTGAGGTCAAACAGCATGACGTCAAATTCCTGACTTTTGGCTATTTCGAGGGCCTCCGGCGAATGATAGGAAACCGTTACTTCCATATCGGGGTCCTGTTCGATCATCGTTTTCGTACCCTCACATACCGAAGGATGGTCGTCAACTAGCAAAATACGAATCATCGTTCTCTCCTCCTTCTTCACTGTGGGGATTCATCGGCAGCGTCAACTGGACTTCAAAGCCTTTGCCCGGTTCCGAATGAAACGCAATATCCCCGTCAAGGCTGCGGACGCGTTCCTTGATACCCGAAATCCCCATATGTTTGAACGAATCGGTAAGTTCCGTCAACTGAAGCCCGCGGCCGTCATCTTTATAGTAGAAATACAATTCGCTGTCGCGCTGCTCCAGCTCGATCAGGATTTGGGACGCCCTCGCATGCTTGTCGGCGTTTCGCAGCAATTCCTGCACGATGCGGTAAACCGCCAAAATTTGCACGTCATTAAGCTCGATGACGGACGGTTCCGCCCGAAGCGTCACGGAATAATTGGAGCGGATCTGCTCCTGCTGAATCAACTGTTCCAGCGCCTCCACGATCCCCATCTCCTTCAAGAGGGGCGGGCGCAGCTCGTTGCAGGTCTGCCTGATCTGATGAATAACGTCGAGAAGTCCTTCTTTGATCTGGTCCAGTTGTTCCAGCAAGCCGTCTTCCATCGGGTAATCCAGCATCAACGACTCCAGCTTCCGGTACCAGATGAGCTGATCCTGCAAAGCCGCGTCATGCAGATCCGAAGCAAGCCGTCTACGCTCGTTTTCGGAAAGGGTAAAAATCAGGCGGAGCACCCAGGAAGGCGCCTCCTTCTGGCTTTTCATTTCCGTTTCCAGGTTCTCGATCAACCCTTCGATCAAGTACAGGTTTTCGTATACGATCCCGCTGTAATGGGCAATCGTTTTGAGCCAGTTCTTCTCGTCCATGTTGAGGCTCGTATGGTTAACCTTTTCGTCGATCCACAATACGTGCTGCGTCGTTCCGTAATTGCCCGTCACCAGCCCGGTGCCGGCCGGCAGGCGAATCATATCTCCTACCGCCGGCTTATAGCCCAGTTTTTGCAGCGCGGCTTCGATCTCCGGATCAGCGTTCCCGTCCCCCGAAACCGTAGGACGGTCCATGCTTTTATCCTGAACGATTTTAAGGAAAGACACATTCCGAACGGGCAAAATCATGCAGACCTCCCGCTCCAGCAGCTTCTCCAGATCGGAACGTTTCATCACCTTCGAAATCCTCTTGGAAAAGCGGTCGATGCTTCCTTGAAAATCATGGGTTTCCTTAAGAAAATGAGGCCTCAGCCTATAGTCCATAAACTCCTTGGCGAACAAAAACAGCGTAATCATGAAATAGACCAATAGAAAAGACTGAATCCACTTGACCCAGGTATATTGATTCTGATGCATAATGACGGCCATCAGGCCGATGATGACCAAAGCCGGAATAAAAGAAATCGTCGTATAATAAAAGAAGCGATTCAGCACAAAGTCGATATCGAACAGCCTTTTTGTAATAAAGAGATAAAAATACACGACCGGAATGGCCACCAGAAAAATCGCCGTCAGCTTTGCCGGGGCAAAGGACAGGCCGAAAAAACCGGGAATCGCGTCAAACAGCAAAAACGGCAGAAAAGCAACCGTATGTCCGGTTAACGTAAATTTGAAAAGCGATCGGAGCTCCCCGGAACGGTGCTTTATGAATTTGCTAATCAATTTGTAAACGATGACCACATTGGCGTACACGAAAAATGCCAACAGCGCCGTCGTCTCATACGGATGGATCGGGATTCCGGGAATGACGCTCAGCACCATCATCATACCGACCAACGAGGCGAACAGGTAAAAAGCTCTAAGCCCCGTCCTGGTAATAAATCGTTCTTGATAGTTCCGAAGATAGGCTTCCATGAAGTGGATGAAGAAGACCGGTATGCTGGCGAAGCTGATCCCGAGCGTGATTCTTCCGACGGGGTTCAGCAGCCCCGAAGCTGCCGAGCTGAAATAACTTAAACCAATGCTCAGAAAAAACAGGATCAGGAGCTTAGCAGCCCGGTCTTCTTTTTCCTTCTTATATACATACACCGAGAAAATCAGCAGCAGCACCAGAGATAAGCCGGGGATGACCAGATAAAATAACGTGCCGTACGCCGAAACGCCATGATCAACGGGAAACGTAATCGTATACGAAGAACCGTCAGGCGCTTGGCGTTCGATCTCGATATGGTCTGCGCCTACAATGACTCCATACGTCCGGATCGCTTCCGATTGGAGGGGATCGGCTCCGTCCACATTGACCACGATGTCGCCGGGCTTAATGATGCCTTTGCCCCAGCTGTCCGGCTCGATGGCCGTCACGGCCATCCGGCCGTCCGCATTCGGTGCGACGTCGATCCCCATGTCCCGTTGGCTTATGATAACGCCTGCCAAATATGCGACCAATACGATAAGTGCAATCCATCCTGCTGCAAGTTTGATGTTATTCGTCCATTTCGACAATGAAGTAGGCCTCCAGATCACTTAATGTTGTATGCGGTAAAGCAGCTGAGAATTTAAGCCCAATATGCGCTTTTGCGGAGGGAGTCATCCGGTTTGCGCTCTTGCATGACATCCATGAATGCGCGCTGTTCCAATGCCGACATGCCGGCCAGCTGCAGCTGTCCGTTTTGAATCCGGGCCATAAATTCAGGTTCCGTTACGATTTTACGAATCATTTCTTTCAACATTGTCGTTTCCTCCCAATGGATCAATTTGCTTCCTTTGATTTCAATATATCAAGGCAGCATCCATTGCAAAACGACAACATATCACGTATTTCCCGCAAATCGGTTGCGTGGGAATTGCGGCATCTTTGCGGTACCCGGAACGTGTTCACCGGGTTATATCCGGATGGTTACCGCGCGGCTTCGATCATTAAGTCACGCCATTTCGGGTCCATCTCCATGCCCTCGATGATGTTCAAAAACCGGTAATAGTGGGATCGCATCCGAACGGAAGTATATAATGCGGTGCCTGTCCGCTCGACCACGGCGCAAAACTCCTCTTCGCGATGCAGCACCTCCTCCGGTTTGAGGCGGCCCGCAAAATAGTCCACGATCCAGCGTTCATCCTGTTCTTCCGCAGTAGAAAGCAAAAACAGTACCGGGAGCGTTTTTTTGCGGCGCAAAAAATCATTTTTGTTTCCCCAATCCAGCAAATCCCTATAATCGTTTTTAATCTGAGCGGCGATGCCGACCTCCCGGGCATATTCGGCCACCCGTTCATCGGCCTGTCCGGTAGCCAAAATGACTCCAATCATGCAGGCGCACACCAATAGGGCCGCCGACTTTTGCTCCACCATCTTCAGATATTCATCCTCGTCGCGGACGGCATTCAGCAGATCCAACGTTTGGCCGTTAATGGCCACCAGCATTTGCCGGTTTAAAAAGGCTCCGGACTCATGCACCCTCTCCAGCGGAAAGTCGCTGTAAAGCAGCGTCTCCTGGGATAAGGTCAAAAAGCCGATGGCGAGGTTTAGCGCAATATCCTTCGAAAGCCGGTGCCAGGGCATTCCTCCATGGTCTTCATCTTGCAAATCGTCGATGATGTCCAGGCCAAGAATCATCAGTTCCACCGCTGCCGCAGCCTTGTAGACGGCGTCGCCTTCCCCGCCGAACATCCGGTAATGCAAAACGGTCATTTTGCCGAATAATAGGGATTCGGCTTGCTTCACCCGCAAAGACGCCAAAGCAGCCTCAAGCAGCATTTCCACTCTAAAAAACGCCTTTGCTTGGCCTTCCAATTCGGACATGATCCTGGGTTCAAATTGCTCCACGAACTCCCCTCCCGAAATTTCGCAGTTTCCACCAATATTTAACTCTTATTTTAATGGATGCTAGAATCCGTTTCCATAGTTTTCCTAAAACAACCCCGCAAAGTGGGGCTTTGGCTTCGAAGCTGATTCAGATACTTTGCGGTGAGTCCCGAAATTGATAAACCCTATTATGTTGAAAAAAAAGCATCTGCAGGCCCTGGATCGGCCGGCAGACGCTTTTATTCAGCTTATTAGGCAATGACAGCGGGAATAACGCGGGGTGATCAGACTCGTAAAACCGATCTCCTGATCGCGAAGCAGCATTTTCCGCTCATGGACGGTAGAGAGCAATGTAATGTATGAACTGTAGTGGTCGATCAGCGATTTAAGGAACTCCTCTTCCAGGAGCTGTCCGGCAGGCACCGACAAAGGACTCGACCAACGGATATGATAAGCTTCGAGCTTGCGGACCATGCAGTCTAGGCAAAAGGTTGGGTGAGTGACGTACATCGGTCCAATCTCGGCGATCCGGCCCTGCATGACACGGCACAGAAACAGGGTATCTCCCCGCTTGGTATCCATCTCCTGCTTCAGCTGCCGAAGCTGTCCGGGCTCGCGGTACAAGACCAGATAGTTTCTCGGAGCGTTAGCGTCTTTAGGCGACGTGGTCTGCCACAACCGAAAGTCCAAGTCCGCGTCCTCGTATACGATGACGGCAAACTCCGACCGCAAATATTCCCTGGCGACGACCAGCGACAATGAATAAAGATCCACGTCCGGGCCAACCTGCGAAAAGAACCGTTTGAACCTTTCCAGCCCTTCCGAGCGCACCCGGTCCACCAAAATCCCTTTATGGTACAAGTTTTGGACCCCTTGGCCGCCCGCAGGCAGGTCTTGATTCTCCAATATCCGCTTCAGCTTCTCGGGTTCTTGATGGGGAATCGTGTAAAGCGGATGGTCGCGGCGGTAACGGTTCATGATCCGCAAAGTCTTGTCGGCCGGCTCAAGTTCGAAAAAGGCGTTAATCACGGAATGTCCTCCTCCTTTACCCCAGCAGCATGGCATACACGCAGTGCTGGTATTTTTGTTCACGCACCTGCAGCATTTCTTCTACCTTATCGGCAAAAAAGCCGCAGATGGGCAGCGTTCGTTTATCGAGCGCGGTACTGATCAGTTGGATGTTCTGGGCGATGTGGCCTGCCTCGATCAATGCAAGCTTGTAAGACAACCGCCCATATTTCCGGAAACTGTACTGCAGGTCTGCAATGAAAAACAGCAAAATCGAAACGCCTTCCAGCACGGAACTGCGGGCATCCGTTTTGTAAAGCGTCATCGGAAGCATCCGTTCAAGCTCGCCTATTTCAAGAGAACCCCGATATCGATAAAGCTCCTGCTGTATCGGCGCGTAATAGTACACGCCTTCCTCCAGCCCTTCCACGCCGCGGATATACATGTACAGCTTAATCGGATACATGGCGCCGCCCGAGGGATATGTACGCATCGCAATCACTTCTTCCGTTCCC
The DNA here is from genome assembly GCF_009870825.1 of Paenibacillus sp. USDA918EY. GTDB lineage: Bacteria > Bacillota > Bacilli > Paenibacillales > Paenibacillaceae > Paenibacillus_AQ > Paenibacillus_AQ albilobatus. The sequence continues at coordinate 133,470 of NZ_WTWY01000002.1, forward strand.
CGGCTGCCCATATGTCGGTGAGTATCGCGGATTCCCGCCGACCAGGTCAACAAAGCGTTCACGTCGGATAAGGTCCACGTCTGCCCCATGCCGTTAATAAAGGTTGATCTTCGTTTAAGCAGCAGCCGGGCCAATTCGGCCTCCGCGTTTTCGGGAAACGCCGCTCCCCGCTCCAGCTCAATTTTCTCCAAATATTCAGGCAAGGGCACTTCATGCTTGGAAAAAACGTAATCGTCCAGCGGCCGCTGGTTAAACCGCCATGCGACGGACCGCGGTTCCTGACTAGCCAGCTCCTCGAACAGCACGTCGTAATCATAAAATTCGGAAAGCTCGTTATGAGACGGTTGCATTTACGTTCGCCTCCTGACCGGTATGGAGTCTCCATAAAACCTCATAAAGCGCGTATTCATATTCTGGACCCATCCCGAGACGGTTGTTCAGCATATGAAGATGGGAATAGAATATCGACCTGACCTTTTGATCGTCTTCGATCGCATCCGCAATCGCAGCGCAGCCGGCAATCAGCCTTTCGCTTAACCTGACGTACTCCTCATCCGAATGAATCAGGCGGGAGGCCGCTTCTTTCAGCCGGGAATAATCCTTCCCTGCTTGAACGAAACGGTCCGGAATCGACATCCGTTCAAATCGATAGAGGCGTTTCCAGCTGTCCGCGCTTTTGCGGTAATAGGAAACCACGCCGCCAAGCCGGACGTTCCGGGCGAAAAAGAGATTCGCCAAATCCTCCACGGCCGCCATGGCTACCAAAAAACGGGCCGTAAACGAAGATTGCTGCGTAAGGCGGAGAAGCCGAACCGCGATTCTGCTCGATTCAAGAAAAAGCGTCTCCGTCAACGGCATCAGCTGCACCCCGCCGTACCGCTCGTATTCCGGCTCATAAGGCTTTGCCACGATGTCCCCTTCCTCGTACCAGCCCATTTGATCAAGCGTCAACGGCACTCCGTCGAATTGATGGTTGCGGAAGTACTCCTGCTTGGTGAGCCGGCGGCTGGCGGGATGCAGCCGTATCCACGATTTGGCCTTTTCAAACAGTTCTTCCGCATCCCGCCCTTCCGGACCGAGATAACGGATGCGGATATGCGGTCCGTCCTCCCAATATCTGAGAAAAAACCATTTTGAAATGTTCCCTTCGGCCATCCATCTCTCCATAAGATCGGCAAGCAGCAGGATAAGTCCGTCGTACATGGCGTAATTTTGATAATAAATCCGATAACTTTTCCAGGTTTCCATGGAATATCTCCTCCTTTCAAGGAAAAGGATGCGGCTCAGGATTCACTTCAAACTCCCCGCCAAAGCCCCGCCGCATTCGCTCGCGGCTTAGCCGCTCAGGAATAACGCGCCGATGCTGGTGACCGAAAGTCATCGGGAGCATGCCGGGCACAAGCACCTTGGCTGCATAAAGGCCGAAATCTGCAACCTCGCCTGGCGTCACGTCTGCCACGTATATATTTCCGTAATGCTGAAGCACTTCCGACGCCAATTGCTCCAAATCGTCCGCCAAATCCTCATGGGTAAAGCGGGAACTTTCATAGAAGATCTCCCTATACGCTTGCCGGACCGGAAGTTTGGCGGATGCGTCCCGGTTCAACAAGAACCCCAGACCGTTCCTGCAGTTTTCCTCGCTTGCATAATAAAGCACATGGTCCTCAAATTCCGTTACGGCTTCCGGCCGGCCTACCAGCTGCCGCACCCGCTCGCGCATCGCGTCATCCCGGCGCAGCGCATCTTCATAAATCGGAAGCGACGTAATGACCTCCATGGCGGCCGATTCAATGGCTTTTTCCGGAATAAAATGGGCCGCCGCCGCATTATAGGCTTTCATGAGCGCATTCTTTCGGGTATCGTAGGCCACGGCCCATACGCTCGGCACCCGCAGCTCCATCGTAATATCGAAAAATCGGACTTGAATCCCTTCCAGCTCCAGGAAGTAAAGGATCTGTTTCAACTCGTCCAGGCCGGTATCCTCGATGTCAAGCTCCTGCAACGGGAGCCGGTTGTACCAGGCGCAGAGGAAATGATCCCGTTCGATCAGTTCGAACAATCCGTGAAGCACCGCCTCTTCGCGGGAGCTTCCTAGCGCGAGTCCGTTCGAGCTGTCATACACAAACCGATTGGTCTGGTCTCTGAAATGCCCGTCGGCGTAATAAACGAGCTGTTCGGGGACAAGCACCTCCCGCCTCTCCTTCATCGAATAGGCCGGCGTCCAGTAAATAGGCAGTTCCTCCGTGTATTGCTTCAGCCGGAATTCCGGATGTTCCAGATCGGCCTCGGCATGCAGACCGAAATCCGCGGGATTCGCCGCCATGGAGCGCACTTCGGCATAACTCTTCTTCTCGGTTTCAGGCGCTTCGCGAGCGCACATGCCGCAATACCGCTCGACAGCCTCCAGAACGGCCACCTTCTCGGCATCCGTCCGACGATAGGCTCTTCCGAACCCGGTCTCAACATATGCCGGATTCACCCGAATTTCGACGCCGCCCGCTTCGATCATGGAAGAGCGAAGCTCGCGATAGCTGTGCGTCGCCGTTCCGCTGTCCCTGTCGAACCAACGCTTTAGGACCGCGTCGGTATCCGGGCCGGAATTCAGGCGGTATATTCGGGGGTCTGGCTTAAATCCGCTTTGAAAACCATGGATGAATGGAATTTCGCGCTTTACGTCCGGCGAGCATATAGGGCAATATCCGCTTCGGCTCAACACATAGGAATCGGCCCGCAATGCATCAAACTGGATATGCTCCGCCCGTTGGTTATAACGTGCAAGCAGTTCTCCCGAAAGCTGAAATGCCTCCATCATGTCCACGACAAATTCCGCGGCTTGGGGATGCGGCGAAGACAGGCTCGGCTCCCCGTATGCGAGCGAAACGATATTTTCCCGGCCGTTTGCCTGCAGCCTATGCTTTAAACAGGCAAAGCATACGCCGGACCGATCTGCGACAAACGGGCCTACCAGGAGCGTATTCAACAGTTGATGATAGAAAAATACGCCCCCGGCGTGCTGAGGAGCCGGTTGGAAAAACGGCGCGAATTCCTCTTCCTTGAGGCCGTCAGAGATGACGTGAAGGGTCATCTCCGGCTTGCCGGTCCTCTCGCGGGTCAGTCGGTACAACATGCCGCGGCGGTCCATCTCGCCCAGGACTTGCCGGAGCAGCATGCCGCCCGTATCGTATAGCAGCAGCTCTTTCATGCTTGCTTCCCTCCTTTGCGGCGCAATTGAATCACGGATATCCCGCTGTCTTTAAGCAGCGGAATCCGCATCGCCCTTACCTCATACATGCGGGTGATCAGCCGGTACAGATCCCCCGCCCGGCAAATCTCCGGACGGCTCAGGTTAACGGCGTTTTGCGTTTCGATCATCCGGAAACGATCCGGACCCGCGGCGCGGATTCCGTTCTGGCGGACTAAGGCATAATAACGGATCAGCGCATCCTCAATCGCCCGTTCGGACGTGGTGCCGTATACCCTATCCGTCCACGGCTCCTCCTTCGTGCCCGCGGCCGCGCTCCACAGCGAAGTTCCAGGAATATGGTCCACATGAAGATACAGCTGTGCCTTCTCCTTTACGAAGCGGTTGATCATGGCATCAATTCGCCGCCCATTCGGGATGAGTCCTGCATAAGGAATGACCTCTCTTTCCACCGGCCCCTGCTCCCACGCATAGGTTGTCATCAGAAATTGGGCGAGCCGATGAAGCCCGTGCCGGGATCCGGCCACCACCAACCAGGCTGCCTCCGGATCCATCCTCTCCAATCGCAGTTCCAGATTGCGGCAGGATGCGTATACGATCTGCTCCGCACCTGATTCCCCGGAAAAGAAACTTCCGTCCTCCGCATTCGCCAATTTGTAAGGCACCTGAATCCATTCATTCCGGCGGAATAGAAAGCTCGTAATGATGCGGCTTTCGAGGCGCTCCATCGCATCGATCATTCCGGTCCATTCGAAACGGTCCTCTTCGGCGAACCGTTCCCGCAAATCAAATTCCTCCAATGCATAGTCGCTTAACAGTTCTTTTTCTTCCGCGATCCGTTTGGCATCCTTGGCAATCACAAGAACCGTCTTGGCTTCTTCATTTCCTGCATCCCCCGCATGGGCCCGGCTTGCGGCTGCCATATGCCCTGCGTAAATGTCGAGCAAGAAATCGTCCTTTTCCTGCGGGCCGGCTTCGGCAGCTGCCATCAGCTCCGCATAGTTTTGTGGAGTCACGTTTCGGAACAACACCGACGTTGCTTCGTCAAGATGCAGCATCTGCCACTCGCCGGAAGCCGGGGGAAGCGCCGTTTCCAATATTCTGGTTTCAGCCGCGGCAGGGGCCAATGGCTGGACGGGGCTCCCGGATGTTTTTCTTTTTAGAAGACGGTCCGCCAAGGTCTGGTCGATTTCGGCCATTCCGCCCGGCTTGCCGCCAAGCACGGCCTCTTCCAATATCCGCTTGGTCTCCGGGGGCATTTGCAGGCGGTGAAGCCCCTTTTTTTCATACACATAAAGCCGGTCTTCCTTCTTAATCAGCCAGTTTGCCATAATCGGTATCACCTGCCATCTTCATTTCCAAATAACGATATGCAGCCCGCCAGTCCATGTCGAAGCCGCTCTCCACGCATTCCGCCACCAGTCCCGTAATCCGCTGCCTCCGCAGCGAAGACATGCCCAATAGCGGCATCAGCGAATACAAGGCGGAAGCCACGAACCGGTATACAATAAATCCTTTATCGCGGTAATGCTGCAAAAATTGCGGATTCGAATAAAATGTCCGGTGAAATTCGCTCGCCTCGTCATGACGCTCAAAAAAATCATCGCCATGCGTCAGCTTCTCCACCTCCAGCTCCCCCTCGTCATAGGCCTGCGCCAGCATCGCCGAAAGCGAATGGACGAAGATCTTGAACCGCCCGAAGAGGAACTCCCGCTCAAAGATGCCGTTCGAAAATTTCCGAACCCCCTCTGCGATAAATTCTTCTTCGGCTTCCGTCCGGCCCAGCAGCGCTGCCCGGATTTTCGCTTCGATGGCCGGCTTCTTTTTCATGGCTTCGATCTGGGTTTTAAAGTATTCGAAATTCGAACGCAGGGATAAGTAGCCGATTTTGAGCCCTCCCGGACTGCCGCTGCCCGTAATGAGAAATATTTTGGCGAATTCAACGTTTTGCCTGTCCTCTGAAAGCTTGTTCCAATCCTCGTAAATGTCCGCGAGCAGCTGGCTTTTCAGCAGCTCCATCCCGTAATTGATTCTGGGGCTGCACAGCGGATTGCCGCCCGTCAACCTCTCTTCCTCTTTCACAACCACTTCGCCGTCGCGGCGCAAGGGCAAATAATCGCCGGAGTACCCCTCCATGCCGGCAAGCTTATGAAGCATCTTCTCGTATTTTTCATATTCCTCCGCGCTGCGCGGTTTGGCATAACGTTCCGCGGTCCGCCGGATCATCCGTTCAAGTCCGTGGTCGGCCTCGGACACGGGGAGCGTCGTTTTGACATGGAAGCCGTTCACCCAGCTTTTTTGCAATATGGCATTTTTCAGGCTCCCCGCTTGGATATACCGGACAATACCTCGAAGCAACGACGCCGACGCCTCGCTGTCGTACAAAAAGCAGCTAATGGTTCGCAGCCGCATCGCCGTACACCTCCCCGCAAGTAATTTCGTAAGTGTACTCCCTGACGCACTCCTGTTTCGGATCAGCCACGGGAAACTCTTCTTCGAGCATCAGGTACCCGGTCTTACCCGCCAGCTGAATCAGCAGGTGGAACAACAATGGCGATGAGAGGTTAATGAATTGCGGCTTGCGTTCTCCCCCTTCCGTGACTTCCTCCATCTCCGTCATGAATGCGCGGACATAAAACCGGCTCGGCACGCCATGTTCCTCCATGAAATCAAGCACCCGCTTCCAGGAGCCGAACCGATCCTTTTCTTTATACAGCTCGAGCAAAGTTCTGGCAGGAATCAGCCATTTGGCGCGGGAAACGATTAACTCGGAATCACCGAAGCTGATCCGCGGTACGCGAATGATTGCATCATCATGCTCCTTCCGCTCTTTCAGCCGTTCGCGAATGACCAGCTCCCCAAGGTCAAAATAACTCGTTCCATGGGAAGACAGCACGTCAAAGGTGGTTAAAATAGCCGGTGCGGCGACCAGGACGAGCGTTCCCAAAAATTGCGGGCGCACAACCTCTCCGGTATCCTTCTCAAAAAATTCCACGCTCCCTGTCGAAGCATTGTATCTCAGCCCCAAATCCAGCCAGGAAAGGAACCGCTCGGATTCCGTCATCGATTGGATCGGCAGCGCGATTTCCCTTTCAACCGTTTTCCGGCGGATGTTTGCGTTAAAGCCGAACGTGTTGCGTATATCCGCCACCCGGTTGCCGTCGAAGCATTCGCTCAGGTATTCGCCGTACGCGGGTCCCGTATCTTTCAAATATTTGAGGAATCTCGCAAAATAGATCGAGAAGCCTTTATACATATGGTTAACGACCATACGTTCACCGTCTTCCTGCACGAAAAAGGAATGGGAAAGCAGCCGCTTCCCGAGCACCTTCTCGATTTGCCGCAGCCACCCGGAAATGCAGTCGTCCGGAATAACGATTTCCTGTCGCTCCGCTGCCCCTGCCAGAAAGGAAGCCAGCTCCCCGGCAATGTCATGCAGGCTGCGAATGCCTGGATGCATATACGCTTTGTTCCAGTTGAAAAAGCCATAGGTCTCTTTCATCAGTTCCGTATCCGAAAAGATCACTTGGGCCATATCCCTGAGCACTCTCGAAGCTTCCTGCGAATTGCTTGGCACATAGGATCTGCCGTAACGCTGCCGGAAAAATTCGCCTGCGGCAAACTGCATTTTGACGACCGTGTCAAAGCACATCATCAGCCATTGATATTGCGACAGCCGATTCAGCTTATGCTGCTGCTCGCGATAGCTGCGAGCGGTCACCTTTTCGTCGATGCCGTCAATATACAGCATGCTCCGCCGCGGCATCGGATCCATGCCGAACATCGCGGACAATCCCTCAAGGGCTTCATACAGCCGTTCCGCTTTGGTACGGTCGAAGGACGTCTCCAGTTCTGCGGTCAGCTTGCGCAATTGCCGAAACGCGTTCAGGCACGGGTGTACGATGCCGTAATGCTCAAGCTTACGGATGAGTTCGGCCAACAGCTCGCCCGATTGCTCGTTGAGCACGTCGGTACGTTCAAGAACGCCGCTTCCGATCAGGTGGCGAAGCGTGCCGTCCGCCTGATCCCCTTCAATGCCGAGGCCGGTAAGGGTTGATTTCAATTCGTCGTACGACAACGATCCGCGATCCGTCAATTTGCCGAAAAGAGCCCTGAGAGCTTCGCCCGAACGCAGCGTCACAAGACCCTGTCTGGATTTGTAAAGCTGCCGCTCCCCCTTCGCATTTTGCAGCACCGTAATGTAATATTTGCCTTCCAGCTCCACGCATGTGGCGTTCAGCCGGTAATGCAGCCGGGTCATAAGCTCGGGCTCCAGGCACAACCTGTCGAATGCTTGAAGGATCAGCGAATCGTTGATCCGGGGATACAATTTTTTGCAGCCTTCCTTTCCCGCGCCGTCGAAGCTGCCCATCCCGGAGTACGTCAGGTTGGCGAAAGGGCTCGTCTTCATGCTGGCCCGGGTTAAAAATTTGATTAAGGTATAGTCGAGCTTTCTCAAGCTGCGGTCATGCTGCTCCACCGGCGTCTGCAAATATTTTTCCAATTTAGGCACGATGGCGCTGTTCATGAACATGACGGCATCGCATAGTTCCGAATCTTCCCGGTAGACGTCATGCAGCCATTTCCGGTCGGCACAGGAAAGCGCGCCAAATTCTTCTTCGATCCCGGCCATATCGGACTGAGCAGCTTCACGGGCGGCAAACACGCCCTCCACCTCTTCCCGCAAGCCTGCAGGGAACAAATGCTTTACCCGCTCGTAGCGGCCCCGGGCCGAAGGCCGGGCGTTAAAGAAATCACGTTTGAAGCGAATCGCCTCCATGCGGTCTTGACCCTCCGTAATGCCGGCGATCGCATGCTCCATTTCTTCGATAACTTCTGTTGCCCGAGGTTCAAGCCGGGTTGCCCGTGCTTTGGCTTCCGCATACCTTTCCGCCAAATCGCCTAAATAATGAGAGACCCGCTGCAGCGGAAAGTGGGTTTCCCTATAGATATAAAGGGGGGATACTTTCATCGTTTTCACTCCCGTTTTCGAAAAGTCGTGTTCTTTCGGCCCGTTCCCCGGCCTGCTCGAACATCCGGACAATCGCCCGCAGGCTTTCATATCCGTACAGAAGGGCCTCTTCGCCAATATCGAACGACGCCGTATGCACCGCGTTATGTTCCCTTATATAGGCGCCTATAAAGAAATAACAGGTCCGAAGGCCCGGCAGATCCCTGGCATAGAAAGCAAAATCATCGCTTGAAAATAAAAACGGCGAGTTTAACACCGACTCCTGACCGAATCTTTTGCCGAGCAAGCCCCGGATCCGTTCCGCCAATTTAGGGTCATTGGCATTTGCAGGATACTCTGAGACGACCCGGTTCCGCAAAACGCCGCGGACGGAACCGTTGTGCTGCATCCGGTGGAGCAGCTGGCCGTATCCGCTGCGGTTCGCCTCTTCGTCCGCCGAACGGAACGATAGGAAAAACGTTATCCGGTCAGGAACCGCATTATAGTAGCCGTTCGTTTCGATATGCGTAACTTTGCAGATCCGGCGCTCGTCGTTATATTCCCGCTGGAACGCATGGACTTCGGCCAACAGCTCCATAAAATCCTGCTGATCCGCCGCATGGCCGGAGGCGAGCTCCAGCCCGATCTCGGCCGTCAGGGCGCCGGCAAGCGCCGTGCCGCCCCGCAGCGCAAAGTATCCCGGATACAAATCGGGCGTGACATGGACCGCGAACATATAGCCGATATTCCGGCCCCGGAGGAGCGGAACAAGCTCCCGCGCGCCTCCCAGCACTTCCTCGGCCGCCTGAAAGATGAAGACAAGATTTCTGCGGGGGGCGGTTTCATCCGCCCATCGCAGCAGCTGCAATAAAATGGACATGTGGGCATCGTGGCCGCAAGCATGATTCATGCCGGCATGGCGGCTTCTATATTCGAGCTCCTTATCGTCCCGGATCGGCAGTCCGTCCAGCTCGGCCCGAAACGCTACGGCCGGAAGCTTCGACCCGCCGTCATAAGATGCGATCAAGCCTTTGTCGGAATGATGGTCGATACGAATCCGCCGGGTATGCTGCCGGATGTAATTCTCGACATAAGCCCGCGTTTTGATTTCCTTCCCTGCCGGCTCCGGAATCCGGTGGAGTTCTCTCCGAATTCTTCGCAGTTCTTCGAATACGTCCGGCATGGCGGCTACCCCATTATCGCGCTTCTTTTATATCGGTACACGAACAACGTGACCACGAGCAGCGCCGCAATGTTAAGCGTCAGCATCCCGATGTCCTGCAGCGCGTTACCGCCGGCCGATATCGCTCCGACGGCCTTGTTCAAATAAAATCCGGGGAAAAACTTTTGAATATGGGCCATGAACTCCGGCATATGAAGTCCGAGATCGTTCGTCAGATTCATCGCCATAAATCCCATGTAGAGCGGGAAGGAGAGGGATTGAAGCGAAACGACATCCAGCAGAAATCCCAGGCTCAGCCCGATGAAAATGTAGTAGAGGCTGGAGTAGACCGCAAGCAGCTCCATTTTCAGCAGCATTCCGTCGATGTTCAACCTGAAAACGGCAAGGCCGAATACAATGATGACGGCGGCGATCAACACGTTGAGCAGCAGCTGGACAAACGCCGTCACAAAAATGAATTTTCCCGGCGAATACGGCGTGACGGCATAGATGCTGCCAATGTAGGACTTTTCTTTGGCGACGCGCGTGCTAAGCGTGTTCAGTCCGCTCCCCGCCGTTCCGAACAACGTGCAAAATACGGCAAGATAAGTAATGTATTGCCCTTGGTCGCCTTCCGGCTTGGCAAAAGCGTTCAAAACCACCAAAAACACCAGCGGCAGCACCAACGTAAAAAATACGAAACGTTTGTTGCGCAGCACCTTCAATATTTCATAACGAATGATCGTGATCATGCCTGTTTCACTCCTTCTTCCGGATTCAGATCATAAATTTCCCGGTAACAATCCCTGACTTCCTTCAGCCTTTCCTCAAACGTCATGCCCCGCTGCTGCAAATACGCGCAAAGCACGGAATGTTTATTCTTGTCGGTGACATACAGCTTGCGGTCTTCCATCAGGCCGCCGAATTGGCGCTGAAGATCGAGTGCTTCCTCCGCCGTCTCCAGATATACGACGATCACCTTTTGAGTGTTCAAATCCTCTTTGCGCACATCGGCGATAATCTCGCCGTTCTTCAGGAAAATAAACCGGCGGCAATAGTCGTTCAACTCGTCGAGATGATGGGAGGTTACGAAAATCGACTTGCCCTGCTCCTGAATTTCCCGGATTTTATTCCAGAACATTCGGGAGGCCGTCACATCCATCCCTACCGTCGGTTCGTCCAGGAACAGCAGCTTGGGATCCGCCGCCAGCGAAAGTGCAAAAGACAGTCTCCGTTTCTGGCCGCCGGAAAGGTTTTGAACCATCGAGCGAGCTTCTTTGACAAGATCGCCGGCCTCGAGCAGGGCATGGGTGCTTACGTTTGATTTGCTGTAGCTTTTGTGCAATTCGATCACTTCCCTGACCCGCAAATGATCCGGAAACAAATCGTGCTGAAGCATGACGCCGACATCTTTCCGCGTATTAAAGTTCCGGATGATCTCGCCGCCATCAATCGATGTAAGGCCTAATACCGAACGGATCATCGTCGTTTTTCCGGCGCCGTTCGGTCCGATCAGCGCGATGCTCTCCCCTTCGTCGATCCCGAAGCTTACTCCGGACAATACCTGCTTTTCCTTAAAGCGCTTTTCAACCTGGTTAAATTTCAACAGCATCAACAATCTCCTTCTTCCCTATTAAAATTTGGCCTGCGTTAAATATGCCATGTCTCTGTTTCGGGCTTCGTACGAGGAGCTTTAGAACCTTTTTAAACCCTTTCCTTTTAAGGAAAAGGATGAGGCGCATGTTGAATGTCTCCCGGCGTAACGCCCCAGAATCGGGCAGCTTGTTCCAACCGCTTCCGGCTTAACATCCGATGTTCCTCTCCAAACCAGAGCTGCTGCAAATGGGGGATCAGCACTTTGACGACCTCCAGGCCCAGATGCGTATATCCCTCCGGCGTCTGACGAACCAAAATGACGTCGCCGAAAATGGCTTTCAGCCGGTCAAGGAGCCCCGAAGTTTCGCTGGCCATATCAATGGCGGTGTATCTGAGATTTTCGTAATAACCTGCAAAGCGTTCCATGAGATCCACATTGCCGCCTCCGAACAAAAAGTCGAAATGATGCCTTTCTTCCGGCAAGAAGTAGAAGATCGGGTGATCTTCGACTTCCCGAACGCCCTGCTGCTGGATGCGTTTGGCCTTCTCACGGATGACGCCGGTATGCGTGTCGTAATATTCAAGGGCGAGCAGCATTTCCTCAAGCGCGTTTTGAATGGCTTTCTCCGGGTCGGGATGCGCCGCGGACGTCGAATATGCCGCAAACTTATCTGGCGTCCTTCCGAAGCAAAGCGCCCAGATGACCGGGATTCCGGTATCCATGGTGATGTCGAACAACCTCACGTCGTAGTCCAGTTGCTCCAGCCTTCCGCACATGTAACGGGCCTTGCCGTTCGTAACGGATTCCGGCCGAATTTCCGGGGGCGCATGCCGTAAATACCAATGATTCAGAAAAGCATCCCTTTCGATCAATTCGAGGCACGCATAATACACGCTATCCAGAAGGCCGGTACCCAACGCGTTACCGTTGGAGTTCCCTTTATAAACCCGCAGCGCGCCGCCCGAATAATTCTGATCCATTTTGTAGTAAGCCAAGCTTTCGGGAATATGCGTTAGCGCTTTTGAGCTCCAGGAATAGGCGGGGATCCATGGCAAATCGCCATTTTCGTCAAAGGGAACCAGACTCTCGCTTGAACCTGCAACATCCCTGATAAAGAGACGGGGATCCGTCACATGCCCAGACTGCCGCATGGCGTTAAAACTGGCGCAGGTAACCGTTCGCTCCCGGCCTCGCGGATGCATGCCCGCATACCTTTCGAGCGCTTCAAACAAAGACTTGCGCTCGCTTGCCCGATAATCGGTCGTACTTCCGATCCCCATTCCATATTTTTCTTCCCTATTTACCCGGAAAAAGGTGGAGACCGAAAAGAAGGATCGCGTATTCCGGTCTTTATAAACGATAAAATTCGAGTCGGTATTATCCGTCCTGAATACATCGCTCGGAATTGAAGCCCCCTCCTTGCGGTAGCTGTCTCCATACGGGTAAACCGCCTTCTCCCTAAAAGCCGCCGCAAACGCTTCGGCGTCATCCGGCTTCCCGCCTTCCGAGCAATTGGAGCATCGTTCCGCCGGCCAAAAGGTTAGCCGTTTCAACAACCCGTTTCCGTTCATCCGGTAATAGTCCAGCAGCCCCGGCCGCCTGCGCTTGCGGAGCAGCATGCCGAAGCATTCCATCACGAGATCCTCGGGGACCTGCAGGTCCCCGACCAGCCTGCTGGGCGCCCCTTCAAGCCGATATTCATGCTCCCGAAGATTGGAAGCCCTTCTTTTCAGGAAGCAGGAAGGACAGCCTATTTCTTCACGGCAAAAAACCGGCCCGACGATGCATTCATGCGCGTCCACGTGCAGCAAGGCGAATTTCGGAAGCTTCCGTTCCAAATATCCGTTTGCTTCCGGACGGTCGCCGTACGTGATCAAGCAGGGCAGCCGTTCCCCCTCAACCTCCAAAAGCGTCCATTGTTCTCGCCGGTTCAATACCTCGTTCAACGCGTGCGTTGCGATCATGAATCGTCACCTCCCCCTAATAAAGCAAACCCGTATTTGCGGGAAAACCCGTCTTCATATCGAAAAAGAGGAAGCTCGCCATTCTGCCGGTCCCGTGTATGAAAGCCCCCCGCCAGCCTATTTGCATCCCTAAAGGATCCTGCATTAGCCTCCGTGGATTCTCCCTTCTCACGAATTCTGTTCCATAACCGGAACAAGGCATCCTCCAGATCCTCTCCGAAGGCCCGCAAAAGAACTCCGCCGTTTTTCCATTCAACGCCGTATACCGGCATCAAGCCTTCAATGATTCTGTAACTCATGGCAGGCGGGAATAACACGGGGCCAGGCATCCAAAACGAAAATTGTCCGGGATCGAATATCCGCTGCTCTGTTTCTACCCCGCCATTCAATCCGTAACGGTTGATATGATTCAGATAAGCGGCGCGAACGGTTAATCCGGGAGAAAGCGTGCGGTAGCTGCAATAATGGGTAAGCATGTATGCATACATATCCTCCAGCACCCGGCGTTTGCTCGGGCCGTCAAATCTGCGGACTCGATCTCCGAAATCCGCTGTTAACGTCCAGTATGTTTCGAAATCGATATCTATTTGCCGCACCCGCTCCTGAACCAATTCCTGTTCAAGCACGCTTTCATCGCGTGTTTCTTCTCCCAGCATCAGAAGTCGGCTTCGGACCCGCGGGCAGCACTCCGCATGAGCGGTTTCGGGCAGCGGAGCAATGGCCACAAGACCGTCAGCATCCATCGTAATGATGCGATCTCCCTCCCATAACTGCGTTTCCAACAGCTTGGGAAGAGGAAACCTGTTCAAAGAAGACACCGGATATTGCCGCCCAAGACAGCTCATGCACACCCCATCGGCGAATATGATCCGGTCTCCCAACTCGTAACGTTCCTTCGGCCGTGGCCTTTCCGGCTCCCCCAGCAGGCTGCGAACGCGGGCCACCCACTCCGCTTCCCGAGGGTTCGGATCAGGCTTCGCAAAAAGATGGACGATATCGTCATAACTGGCAGCTGCAAAGCTGATCATCCGGCTGCGTCCGAGCAATTCAACCCTTTCAGGGCCGCCAATGATCCGTATTGGACTTTTGTCCACCGCCTCTTCCTCCTTTCCGGCATTACATTTCGTACACATATTCAGCCGCATAATCCGTCTCGTACGGATCCGGCAGCGCTTCTTCAAACACAACGGCGATTTCCCCATATTGCTGCCGGCTCCGCTGGACATGCTTCAGCATTTCGATAAAATAGAGCGGCTCTTCCGCATCAAAAAAAATCGGCTTGTGAATGGCCGTCGCCCCATATTCGATATGGAGCTTTCCTTCGCGGACTGGAAAAAGCCTGACGAAAGAACGGAGCGGAATGCCATGGGACTCAAGAAGCTCATGGAAAGAGCCGTATCCTTCAAAGTCGAAGTTCAGACTTGAGAAAAGGCTGGAGTGCAATATGTTTTTGCGGCGCTGCAAAATAAGATCCCCGAAGCTGATTCTTCCCAGCTTCCTGCTCTCCCCGAGGGAAATCTCGTTATACTCGAATCCAATTCCGTTTAAAAAGCCCGATTGACTTAGAAGGGCAATATTCCTGTAATCTTCCGGAAGATATGCCGGCGCAAGGCTGCCCGTGTAAAGCGCGATCCCCCGAACATCTCCGGCTCGCAGCTCAAACCGGTTCATGTCCGCGTTCCACTCCAATGTGCAGCTGTTTAGGGCAATCAAACGGGATGTTTCCGATTGTCCCCCTTCCTCCGGGTCGTGTACTTCTTCCGTCAAGGAATACGTTTCCGAAAAATCGTTCGTGTTCGGATTAAATCCGCAGGACGGCGAATACGTCAGCAGCAACGCCTCTTTGCATCCCAAAGCGGATCTTATTTTATGGAGCACTTGCTCATGGCGCCCCGGGTCATGGTAGATGGAATACGCCAGGTAACCGTTTTTGCAATCATTGACGACGTATTTCCCGTTCATCGCCGGCTGAATTAATAGCTGCAGCGTCCGCTGCGGCTTGATGCCGACCTCCTCAAGCTGCGCTTTAAGATCCATAAGTTCATCTTCCCCGATATGCACGTCCTCGCCGTTTTCAGCCGGTTTGATCCGTTCCCGATAAACGTCCTTCAAATCTTCAAGGCGGGTTACCTGGGGCGATGCGGCAAACACTGTATTTCGGCTGGTCCGGCGCAAAGCTACCTCTTTTTCGTACATGCCGGCGTATTCCGAAAGAGACTGGCGAAGCGACTCATAGGAAGCAGGGAGCCGTTCCTTAAGCAATTCTTTCATAAACAGCCTGAACTTTAATCTGTGATCGAATAAGGGAAGAATATCTGCCCATTTGTCGATCGTTCTTCTGGCGGGAGCCTGAATCTCATCGGAGCCCCCAGGAATATAGCTGTCTTCATGAAACAGATCCAAGGGACGTTTCCCTTTCCACAACACCGCATCGCAGCATTCTGCCGCATGCTTCTGCGCGGAATGGATCAGCGACTCCCGTATATGAAGATCCGTGGCGTTTTCCATCCGGGTAGCAATGAGATGCAGTGCCTCCAGATGTCTGACGAAACCGTCGACTCTCCCGGAAACGTTCCGGAAAGAAGACGCTTCGTCAATCAAGGCGGTTAAGGTAAGGGTGTCCGCCTTGCGCTCCAGCACATTTCGAAGATATCCGGCTGCCAACAGCTTCGTGGTCCGGCTTTCAACCCAATCCGTTCCGACGCCCAAGCGGGAGGCGAGTTCCTCCCATGTAACGATGCTGCCGGAAGGGAGATTTCGCAGACGGGATTCCTTTAATGCGAATCGCCGTTTGTCACGTTGGTATAGACCCGGCCGGACTTCTATAGGCTCCCCGGCGCCGACGGTCCAAACCGCTTCTCCAACCGGATCGGCTTCATATTTGACTCGAAAACGGCTTGCCCGGACGACTTCCGGCAGCAGGAGAAAATAATTAAACCATGCAAGCAATATCCACTGGGCCAAACGGATCCGGCTGGTCGATGCCCGGGCACCCGGCCTGCCGATGGAGGTAAACGTGGATAACGGGGCGGTTTTGGCAAATGAACGCATCATAATCTTCCAAACCTTTCCTGTTTTTTTCGGGCTATAGGAATTGTTCAGCGAACAATACATTTCAAAGTTGGTGAACAGCAATGCATTTTGTACGTTTGACTGCTCCCGGAACAGCTCATAAAGCTCTTCCGCTTGCCTTTTATATTCTTTTTCAAATTGTTCCCGCAAAAGATCCTCACGCCGCTGAAGTTCCTGTCCACGGATTAGATGGGACCGGATGCTTTCCAACAGGACCGGATCAACGAATTCAAGCTTGGGGATCTTTTCGAACTGTATTTTGCCTCTTTTCATCCCCTGCTGGAGGCGTATGTATGCAATTCTGGCTCCCGGCTCACGTTCAATGGATCCGGATAATTGTTGGCGCAGCTCCTGCTGCTGCGTTGCAAAGGCCGAGCGCTCTTCGCGATAGTTGGCGAATCGAAGGTAGAAATGATCCTTCAGGCGCTGAATAGAATGTGAAGACAAATGATTTTGGCGGATGAATACGTGGGGCTCCGTCACCAATGTTCCTCCTCCGGAAAATCCCTTGGATGAAGCGGCCGCTACCGCCCCATCCAAGGTTTTTGAATCCATCTTAGGAAAGTAAGTCTTGCGTAAGCGAATGGTTTGCTCCGCTGAATGTGCTCAAGCACAGGAAGAAGAGCAGGAAGAACAGGAAGAGGATCCGCAGGTGGAACTGCTGCCGCTGCCGCTCGAAGCCGCAGTGGAAGGGATCGCTTCCGCTTGATCAAGTTCGATCAGCTCCAGATCGAGATTTTCCAGTTCTTTGTTCAATTCCTTGTTCAATTGGTTCATGTTTTACATCTCCTTTAAAATTTTTAATGAGTTCGATCCGATTCGCTTCAAGCTTATGCACAAGATGAAGAGCAAGAGGAGCAGGACGAAGATCCGCAGGTGGAGCTGCTGCCGCTTCCGCTCGATGCTGCAGTGGAAGGGATCGCTTCCGCTTGATCAAGCTCGATCAGCTCCAGGTCGAGATTTTCCAGTTCTTTGTTCAATTCCATGTTCAGGTCGCTCATGACGTTCACCTCCTTTTTACGACGATTGGGTACGGGGCAAGTTAACGTTCAAGCAGTTTCCCAAAGGAATGTCTCCCTTCAAAAGTTCTTGGTGCATTTGTTAATTGCTTCCTGTAAACAGACTAACACAGCTTTTATCCGGCTTCACCGAATACGTGTTTAGGGTTCTCCACAATTGTCTTGCGGCTGGTTTTGCGGAGCCGGTTACGGTCGTTACGAGTGGCCGCAAGGGGCAAAAGAATTAGGATTTTTAGGTTTATGGGCAGGGTTTCAAGCTGAATATCCTGGTCTATAATGGTTACTGAACCAGTTGTTAGGGAGGGAAACAAGTGACAGAAAAGGCTTTATCGGGGGGATTATGGAACAAATCGAACTTTTTGAACAAAAGGGTTTGCGGATTGTGGTTGATTTGGGTCGCTTTGGTGATTTTCGCCGGACTGATGGCGGGAGGAAAGCAGCTGATCATGATGCCCGTTTTTTCCTTCGGGTACGTCATCGGGATTTTCGGCATTCTGGCGAATAAATCGTTAAGCCGCAAATTGTCGTACGGAAGACCGACGAAAGGGCAAAACCGGATGCTTTTATTTTCGATCATCCTCATGTTTGTATTGATGGTGCTGATCGGCGGGCCGCATTTCGCGGATGAAAACTACCGGCGCATATGGCTTGGTGCGTTTCTTGCTATAGGCATTCATTTTATCCCAATGGCTTGGGTTCACGGTCCTTCGATGCTCGTGCTCGCCGTGCTGCTGATCGCGGATGCGCTGCTTGGCATGCTGGATTCGAGCCTGAACTTCCGGCTGATTGCGTATATCGATATCGGCGTCAAGCTTCTGTTCGGCATGTACCTTCTATTGACCGGAAAACCGTTGAAAAAAGCGCAGACCGAAACGCCTTTAAGCCATTAAGCGATCCGCCACAGCTGTCGGAATCGATCGCCGCTAAAATAAACAGGGATTCGACCTCCATATCGGAGGGCCCGAATCCCTTATTTTGCGTGGAGCAGAATCATTCATTTTTGGCCGAAGAACAAAGCGAGACGCCTATGAAACGCGCCCCCTCTTCCAATCTATAGAAAAACACGCTTAACATAGGAACATATGTTTGGTATAATTTGAAAACGAAGGAGATTTCGCGTTGCGGATTGGCTAATGAACTACAAGAAACGGGGTGGATTGGGCTTGACGACGATCATTCAAAAAATGAATCCGGAAACGGGTCTCTCCGAGTTAAGATGCCGGCTGCCCAAACAAATGAGACAAGCGGTAACGGATCTGATCGAGGCCGATTCCGGATCGGAGTATTTCTATAAGCTGCTAACGGATCACGCTCAGATTCAGCTTTTGCTGATCGAACATAACCCTCAAGAACATTATACGGAGTGCCACTGCTTTTCGACGGATATGGGCGACCCGGGGTATGCTTATGAAAGCCTTCCGCTTTTCAGCATCCGGATGTTTGCCGAAATGGCGGGCAGCCTTAATCTTGCTTAGACTCTTGCAAGGACTTTACGCGGATATATTCTTCCTCGATCGTCTTGGAGAGGAGCTCGGTTGCGGTCATGTTCAATTTTTTAGCCGTGTCCGCCAGCATTTGTTTAATATAGACGGGAACGTCATAGTGAAATTTGACTTTGTTTCCGTAAGCCATCGTTCAGCCTTCCTTCCCGAACACGCTTTGGTGTTTTCTTTCAATCAGGCGAATCAGAAGCTGCGTTGCGGACATATCCTGCAGTTCCGCGGCTTCGATCAGCTTTTCTTTGATTTCGGGCTGGAATTCGTAAGGGAGCTTCAGCTTCGGCTCGCTTAAATGCCCGTTCATGCCCTTTTCGATCTCGATCGCGTCCCGAACCAGGTTTTCCAGGCTGTCCTGCGGCCCGGGCTGCCGTCCGTATTTGACCAATACCCGCAGCAGGTAGGCCCGCAATGCGGCCTGATCTTCATCGTCAATGTGAATCCGCATTTTTCCGTCCGGAAAATCGATCCGGCAATCGATCGCGTATCCGAATAAGTTCAGCGTGTATTTCATGCCACATCCCCCTTCTCACCGTTTTGATTATAGTATGCTTTGTATCGTTACGCAATATAAGCCGCTTCTAGCGAATCTATCATTCGCCAAAAGAGCAGCCCGTTATGGAAAACGGACTGCTCTCTTTTGAAGATTTATGCTATATGAAAGGAGAATAAGTGCTTCATGATTGCAACGTGACGCTTGGACGAAGGGTTATTTCAAAGGCGCGGCCCCAAATAAATCCCGGATTTTCGTAAGCCAACGCCGCTCCGTTGTATGTCGAACAAATCCAGCCGCCGGGACGTTTGATCTGCCGGATCGCCTGCGAGGCGCATGGCAGAAACGCTTTTCTTTGCGAAAGTGCTTCCGTGTTTGTCTGCATCCGGTCCCGAAGCAGCTTGACGATCGCCTCGTAATCCTCCGGCGAGTTAAACAAAAGCATGTTCTGGTCGGCATACGGAACGTTGGCAAACAGGGTATGCGCCCTGGAATAGGTTCGCACTTCAGCAATCGTCAACTTTTTGTAACAGTAATCCTTCAGGAAACGTTTGAATAACAGCGATCCATGCGCGTCTACGGCGGTATCCAGGGCATGCGGGCGCCGTTCCGTCACCAGGAAGGCATGCCTGGAATGGGCCATGCCGAGCGCCATCCCGATTTTGTTCCCTGCCGTGTTCCAGCCGCTGTACCCCAACAGCAGCCCTGTCGACGTTTGATCCAGCAATGCTTGGGTGACGGTTTCATCTGCTGCGCCGCCGCCGACGAAGTCGATGACGACGGTAAGCTGCCGCTTGCGCGCATTGGCTGCGGCATGGTCTGCAGCTTCCGCTGCCCGATCCGCCCCCGTCACGGCAACGATTTCCACGTCGCAAGGCCCGGAATCGACAAAACGTCCGCCGATCAGATTCACGTGATACCGGATATTATCATGCACGCTCATATACTCATAAGGATTGATGATTGTCGAACCGTCCGGCCCGAAATACCGAACGCCGTAACGCGGTTTGGAGCCGCACTGGTGCAAATGGCTTGCCATACGTCCCATCAACGAATAGCCGAGCCCGTCCGCATCCGGAAGAAGGATGACACGGTCCGGATTCTGGCCGTCCGAGCCGTTCAGGTGCCGATCCACGTAATCTTCCAGGAAGGCGATTTCGTTCGCCTGCACGCCTTGCGTATACGAGTCGTCGACGCCTACGGCAAGAAAATCGATCGCGCCGGTGCGGACCAGCTGGTCCAGTATATAGTAATTCGTTTTGAATTTATGGCGGCGGGCATTGTAATACTGCTCTTTGTCAAAATGGACCGGAGTGCCGAAATGGGTGCCGTCGGGCTTGATGTCGTATCCGTCCAAAATCGCTTCAAACTCCGAAGCTTCGACCCGCGGCTGCTGCGCAAACGCCCGCGCCTCGTCGTACGCGCTTTGCGTCAATCCTTCGACGAATACCGTCGTGGCAAGCCTCATAATCGTGTCGAGCACAAATACGGGCTTATGGGGACAGGTTTGCTTGATTTCCCGGATGACGTCCAGCAGCCCGGTGGTATCCGGATCATAGTTCGGATAGGCACCGCCGCCGTCGGCCCGGAAGCGCCTGCTGCCGATCAGCCCTCCGTAAGCCAGCATATCGGATGAGATAATGAATCCGTCCGCCGACCGGATATGGTCCCGGATAAACTGCCGGATATGTCCGGTGTTTCCGAATACCGGCGCATACGTTCTAACGAGCGTGTTCCCTTCGGAATCGGCCTCGGTATCGAGCCGGTTTTTGACGTCGTCGGCATCCGGAATAATGACATGAATCCCGGCTGCTTTTGCCTGCGTAACAACATCATCGAGGTTGCATGGACGATCGTCGAGCGGCACATACAAAACTTTTTTCATAAATACATCTCCTTTTCGTTTCAACAATAATATATGACGTCACGTAACGCTATATGATCGATTAAAAAAATCAATCCTTTCCTGTATCGATACATCGGCCATTCACGGGATTTACTTTCGGATATCCGGATATCCATGACGACTTCCCGCTAAACCGAAGGGAGCATCCTCGCGGGATTCCTTCGTTGAAAATAATGGTAACATGTTACGTAACGATACGCAATATTTTTTTGGTAAAATCTATCGATTATTTTTCTAAAGGTAGGCTCAATAGGCCAGCGTGCCTTTCCAGACCAATGGCGACGGCAAGTCATTTAAAGAAAATTTCCGGACCCGTCCGGAATCAAACTCATCAATATTGGTGTAAAAGCCTTAACGGCGGCTCCGACAGCTGCAAGCTTGTCCTAGTAGACGATTTCCCCGTATCATAAGCCCGTTTTCCCGAAAGATGGTCGTAAGTCTACCAAACGATAGTTATCCGTCCATGCCAAAATGAGAGTAGACCCGTATGCTGTAGACAAATCTACAGGAGGTGCATATCATTGCATTGTGCAGAAAAGCGCTGCAAAGGCAGAATCAAAACGGTTGTACACCCCCATCATCGTTGCCATCACCATAAGAAAAAGAAACAAGTTATCGTTAAAAAAATAGTAAAAGTAAACTGTCCTCCTCCCGAAGTTAATGTGACGGCTCCCCAAGGGCCACAAGGGCCACAAGGACCTCAAGGACCTCAAGGACTTCCGGGGGCACAAGGGCTTCCGGGACCGCAAGGCATTCCAGGAGCGCAAGGGCTTCCAGGGGCGCAAGGTCCTCAAGGGCTTCCGGGGGCGCAAGGTCCTGAAGGACCTCAGGGACCTCAGGGACCCGCGGGACCACAAGGCATTCCCGGCCCCCAAGGACCCCAAGGACCTGCCGGACCTGCCGGAGGCATCGCTTCGTTCGCGTTTTTATGCAGCACCGTTGATCAAAACGTCGCAGCGGCCCCTACCCCCGGCGGACAGGGCGGTGCAGTCACCTTCAACGACTCGTTAATTCACGGAACGGCGGTTTCCTTCACTGCCCCTTCGACGCTCAACATTCTGGAGACCGGAACCTATAAAATCAGCTGGGAAGTGTTCCCGACTCCGGGAAACAACGCCTTCGGGCTGTTCTTTGATCCGGATGCCGCCGGACCGCTCCCCGCTACGCTCGTTCGATGCAGCAACTATGGCACCAACGCAGGAAACCAACCTTATCCGGGTCAGGTCGTTGCCCAGTTGACGGCTGGAGGCACCCTGACGCTGAACCGGATCGATAACACGGGAAATTTGGTTCTCGAAAGCACAATTGGCGGCGGAACGCCTGTCGTAAGCGCCTCGATCGTGATTGAAAGATTGGCGTAGCCCTAAGTTTCATTTCAACGAATCTCAAATTGCGATTTCATAAAATATGAGATGTATCAGTATATGCACGGGAAGCCGCACCTTGACACTAAAGGAGTGGTTTCTTGGCTTTTGACGAATGTATATTTCATCTTTCGGTTCGGTTTTCTGCAGCGAGACGCAATCTGCACACTGAATCTCGCTTCTTTCAGATTGATTCTGGAATTTCCCGGCGCCGGCATGTAAGATAGAAGCAAATCGTACAGAAATGAGGGAGCGGCCATTCAAGCTTGGTTAAAAATGATCGCGGTCGTCGTGCTGACCGGCATTTTAACGCGTTTTCTCCCGTTTTCGGCATTTTTCCGCAACGTGGACACCCTGATTCACGAGCTGTCGCATGCGCTGGTGACGCTCGCATTATCGGGCAGGGTCAATGTGATCCACTTGTACAGTAACCAGGGCGGAGTGACCCTCTCCACCTTTTCCAGCAACTGGATGGCGATTCCGATCTCGCTTGCCGGATATGTCGGTTCCGCGCTGTTTGCGGTGCTGCTGTTTTACCTTTATGCCAAACGAAATGAACGGGCCGGGCTGCTTACCGTCATGATTCTTGCCATTGTCGCGGCGGCATTGTTCGTCCGCAACGGCTACGGGCTCCTCTGGTGCGTCGGCTTTGCCGTCTTAAGCGGGCTCGTGGCTTTCATGGCTCCGCCCTTACTGCAAAAAAGCTATTATTTGCTCATCGCTTTTATCTGCCTGGTCGAATCCGTTATCAGCCCGTTCGTCATTTTGGTCCTGTCGGTCACACGTCCCGCTTCCGCCGGAGATGCCGCCAACTTGGCCCAAGCGACGCATGTTCCGGCCGTCATCTGGTGTCTCGTCTTTATTGCGGTTACCCTATGGTGCGCCAAGCTGTCGACGTCGCTCTTGTTTAAACGGGGCTTCGGCTCCGGCGCGGCCAAGATCTGAAAGTGGATATTCCATCATTGCAAAAAAACCGGAAATCCCTTCTCGCTTAGCGGGAATGGAGCCTTCCGGTTTTTTTATGTTTTGGCGGAAGACGAGCTGCTTCTCAGCTTCGCCTCCGACTTTTTCATTCAGACGAACGCCTTCCCCGAAAACGCCTTGAAGTCCCGCGGTACGCTGGGTTTTGCCGAATTCCGCTAACCGCGGCTTCTTCTACCGTCTCAAAACTTGTACTGAAACAATTAATTTATATAGATCAAATTATATTTGCCATTGACAAAAAAGTTTACCTGATGCAAAATAGCGTTGTAAGAAGCAAAATGTCCGGATCATGAATAACTAATATTATGAATGATAGAAGGGATGAATATGGAAAACTTAACTGCAGTCCAAAAAACAGCGAAACAAAAGCAGCATAACATGTTTACTTCCACCAACGGTTTGAGCCTTGCAGAAGTAAACAATACCGTTTCGCTCCCGAAAAACGCGGGATTTTGGAAAAAACTCGCCGCTTATAGCGGCCCTGGCGCTTTGGTTGCCGTCGGTTATATGGATCCGGGAAACTGGATCACTTCCATCCAAGGCGGGTCGCAATTCGGATATACACTGCTCAGCGTTATCCTGCTCTCAAGCCTCATCGCCATGCTGCTGCAAAGTATGTGCGCCAAGCTGGGCATCGTGACCGGAATGGATTTGGCCCAAGCAACGCGCCAAGCGACCAGCAAACCCGTTGCCGTCGTCTTATGGATTTTAACCGAGCTCGCCATCATGGCTACCGATATCGCCGAAGTCATCGGAGGCGCGGTAGCGCTGCAGCTGTTGTTCAAAATTCCGCTGCTGGTCGGCGTGCTGATTACAACGTTGGACGTACTGCTGCTTCTGCTGCTGGCGAAAGTCGGCTTCCGCAAAATCGAGGCCATCGTCGCGACGCTGATCGCAACGATTTTTATCGTATTTTTGTACGAGGTGCTTTTGTCGAACCCTAGCATCGGGCCGCTGCTGCAAGGATTTATCCCAAGCCCGGAAATCGCGACCAACAACGGCATGCTGCTGATCGCGCTCGGGATCGTCGGGGCGACCGTCATGCCGCATAACCTGTATTTGCACTCGTCGATCGTCCAATCGCGGCAATTTGCACGGACGCCCGAAGGCAAAAAGGAAGCCGTCCGTTTTGCGACCATCGATTCCAACATCCAGCTGAGCATCGCGTTTGTGATCAACTGCCTGCTGCTGGTGCTGGGAGCGGCCATGTTTTTCGGTTCCACCAGCGATTTGGGCCGGTTCACCGACTTGTACAACGCGCTTGCCGATAACGCAATCGTCGGCGCCATCGCCAGTCCGCTGCTCAGCACGCTGTTTGCCGTAGCGCTGCTGGCATCGGGCCAAAACTCGACCATAACGGGCACCTTGTCCGGCCAGATCGTTATGGAAGGTTTTATCCGAATGAAAATGCCTTCCTGGCTGCGCCGGATGATTACGCGGCTCCTCGCCGTCATTCCCGTCATCATCTGCGTCATCTTGTACGGCGGACGGGAAAATGCGGTGGAGCATCTGCTCCTTTACACGCAAGTATTTTTGAGCGTTCAACTTCCATTTGCCATCATTCCGCTGACCATTTTCACCAGCGACAAAAAAATGATGGGGGAATTCGCAAACCGGGCATGGGTCAAATATTTGTCCTGGACCATCGCGATCATCCTGACGATCTTGAACGTGTTCTTGATCTACGGCACGTTTGCAGGCATCGAATGAGCCGCTTTCGGCTCGAAAACGGCATCCGCCCCGGAAAAATCCGGGGCGGATGTTTTTGCGTTTATCATAGAGAGCTTGGGGTATATGAACGGCAGCCCCCTGTATATACTATACCTACGTCATCGCCGAAAAAGGCCGCCGATTTCGCTGAGATCGTTTTTGCATTGAGCTTTTTCGTATGGCCAAGCGCTCTCTTAAGTTCCTTTTCACCCTGTGCGCTTATTGCGTCACCGCCCCCGCCCTCTTCTGGGCGTCATCGAGAATCGCTTTCACGTCGCCTTTCGTCATCAAGGCTTTTACGACGGCGTCTCCCCAGATTTGCCATGCTTTCGAATTATCCTTGGCGAACGTCGGCAGCCCCTGCACGTTTCCGCCCATCGCCTGGTAATGGGTGTAGAGCTCCGGATGTTCTTTTTTGTACGTATCGGATTCCGCGATTTCTTTCAAAATCGGAGAGCGTACGTTGGAGTCGGCGATAAGCTGCTGAACGTCCTTGCTGTACATGGCCCGAATATATTCGAATGCCGCTTCTTTATGCTTGGAATCCTTCGGAACCGAGTGGAATGCGGCGCCGATCGTAATGTTGCCGGCTTTGCCGTTTGGCGACATCGGAATCGGCGCCATGCCGACATCGATCTTTTTGTCTCTCGCCTGCTGGGACTGCCACGGTCCGTCGATAATGTAAGCGAGCTGCCCTTTGTACCAGGCATCGAAATAGGTGCCTTCGTTCGTATTCACCATCAGGCCCGGAGCGTTGCTTGCATTCAAGTCCCGAAGCAGGGTGACCGTTTCGACGTTGGCGTCGCTGTTGAACACCGGTTTGCCGTCCGCGGCAAACGCCCCGCCGTTGATCATCATCAGCGCGCCATAGCGCAGGTAACCGCCGAAGTTCGCTCCGGCGTAAACGCCGCCGCCGTAAAATTTGCCTTTGCCGGCTTCCGTCACCTTTTTCACGTTGTCGGCCAGCTCCGCCCAGGTGGCGGGCGCTTTGTCCGGATCAAGACCGGCCTGCTTCACCAAATCTTTGTTCCAAAACAGGCTGCTTACTCCCGGCTGCGCGGCTAGGCCATAGATTTTGCCGTTGTACTCCATCGGCTTCCAGGCGGCATCCGCCACGTTTTTCCGGATTTCGTCCGCCATGTCGTCCGGGAACGGCTCCAGCAGTCCCTGCTGGGCGAAGCCGTTCATCTGCGTCTCGCCGACGATGATATCCGGCATATTTTTGGCGAGGAATCCCGCGGTTTGCTTTTGGATCAGCGGTTCTCCCCATCCCCAGTCCTGCATGTTCACCTCAATGTTTTTTTCCTTCATCAAGTTGTACATGATCGTCTGATAGTGAAGGCCAAACGCATCCGCCGGAAACTGCTTTCCGGGCGTATACGCCGTATCCAGCCCTTTCCCTTTCAGCTCCTTCTCTTTGGGCGCCAGCAAATCTCCCAGCTTTCCGGTTCCAACGTTTGTCGCCCCTTCCGTTAACACCGTAATCGTCGTGCCCTGCGCAGGCGTCGTTGTATCCTTAGATTCCGGTTTCTCCGCCGGCGGACTTTCGCTTACCTCGCTTTTTCCTCCTCCGCCGCCGCAACCGGCCAGCGCCGCAATAAGAAGCGCGGATATTCCCCATTTAGCTGCTGTTCCGAATTTCATACGAATCCCTCCATCGTAAATGAATTGAATCAATTGAATGAAACGTCATCAGCCGTATGTAGCTTTTAAAACGAATGGGCTGCGATCACCCCTTAATGCCCGTATTGGCTAACCCTTGCACGATGTACTTCTGGAAAAAGAAGAAGATCAGCAAAGCGGGAACGGTCGTACCCAGGCCCAGCGTAATCATCATCGGATAGTTGGGAGAACCGCCGGGGCCTACGGCCGCGGACGATAACCGCGTAATGGCGGAAGGCAAGGTCTGCATGTGGTCGCTGGTCGTATAAAAGAATGGGGTCGCAAAGTCGTTCCAGGTGCCCAGCGCCGTCGTAATGGCGATAAAGGCCATGATCGGCATCTGCAGGGGCAGCAGGATCTGGAAAATGACCCGGAGCGTCCCCGCACCGTCCATTTTCGCCGCCTCGTCCAGTTCGAACGGAACCTTTTCAAGCGACTGCTTCACCAGAAACATCCCCATAATATTGATCGCAGGCCCGCCCAGGAGATAAACCCACCAGGTATCGAGCAGCCCTGTGCCTCCGGTAAATATGTCGTTTCCGCCGGCAAACGGCCAGCGCGCAAGCTGAAGATAGGTCGGAATGAGAGCGATGGTGCCCGGAATCATTTGCGTCGCCAGCAGCGTCAGAAACAGCGCATCCTTCCCCTTGAATTTCAATCGGGCGAATGCATATCCGGCCAAAAACGAGGTCAACATGGCAAAAAACGTGCTGTATAAGGTGCGGTAAAGCGAGTTCATAAAATACATTCTGGTCGAAGTATCCGACGAGCCTTTAAACAAAACGAGGTAATTATCCAAAGTTGCATGTTTGGGAATCGGTAAAAATCCGAGAACGGTGGTCGTAAATTCGTCTTTCGTAAAAAAGCCGGCCAAAATCATGAAGATGAGGGGATAAAACAGGACAAGCCCGACGCCGGCCAACACCAGATGCGCCAGTACATGGCTCAGTTGCAGCTTTCGCCTCGGCGATGAATGCGCGGATACAGAAACCACGGTTTACGCTCCCTTCTTTAAAGGTATCGTGTTGCTTCGATCGGCTTTCGTGGACCTGCGGTAATAAAGAACGGTGGCCGTGAACACGATGACGGCCATGATGAGCGAAGAGGCCCCCGCCATGCCGAGGTTGAAATCCCAGAAAGCGTCGCGATAGATGCGGAAGACCAGCACTTCCGTCTGCCCGTAAGGACCGCCGCCGGTAATAAACATGACCTGCTCGTATATTTGGATCGCTCCGATCAGGCTGGTGATCACGATGTAAGTGGCGATCGGCTTCAAGCCGGGAATGGTCACGTACCTCAGCTTCTGTAGTCGCCCCGCGCCGTCAATTTCGGCCGCTTCATACAAGGATACGTCCACGGATTGCAGACCGGCCAGCCAGATCAAGGCCGCGCCCCCGACCCCCTTCCAGACGGAATAAACCACGATCCAAAACACGCTCCAGCCGGTGGAAAACTGCCAAATGATCGGCTCATGCCCGATCGACTTCAGGAAGTTATTGATGACCCCGTTGCTTGGATCAAGCAAAATATTAAAAATCTGGGTCGTGGCTACCGTAGACGTGACGGCCGGAATATACCAAATGGACCGGTAGATGCCCTTGCCGAACAGCGGCATATTCATCAGGAGCGCGGCGCCGAATCCCGCCAAAAGCGTTACCCCCGAAACTAGGCCTCCCATCCAGATGGACCGCCATAAGGCGTTGTAATATAGGGGGTCCTCGAAAAAGCGGATGTAGTTGCCCAGCCCGATGAACTTCGGCTGCCCCTGGATGCCGATCCATTCGAAGAAACCGAGAATAAAGCCGAACAGCGTAGGAAAACCGGACACGACAAGCCACCAGAAAATCATCGGCCCGAGGATCGCCGTGGCGATCAGGGCATCGCGATGCCGTACGAGAAAGCGCTTTAGTTTTGTTTGTTTGAATGGAACGGTTTGTTCCATTTCTCCCCCTCCCATCATCCTATATGCAATATCAAATATATATAATATTACTATTCATGTCAATTGCTTTTCGGCACAAAAAAAACCCTGAAACCAAGTTCAGGGTTTTTTGGAGTCCAAACGATAGGACAATTACTTTTTGGCAGGGCCCGTTGAGGATCTTTCGACCAGCTCGGGCTGCATGATCAATTTGCTGTATTTGACGGCCGGATTCGGGTCTTCCAGCAGCCGGATCAAAATTTCGGCCGCCTGCCTTCCCATCCTGTACTCCGATTGGGAAACATGCGTGAAAAACCCGAATTCGTCATACCCCGAAGACGGGTCGTCAAACGTAAGGATCGAAATATCCTCCGGCACTTTCAGGCCGATTCTTTTCGCAATGTTGAAAATATACACGCCCAACCGGGCGTTAAGCGTAACATAAGCCGTTGCCATTTGGTTTCGGATAAACCGGTAGAGCGGGTGCGCCTCGTTGATTTCGGAGTAGTCCACCTTAAAGTCCGTCAAAATAAGCGCCGGGTTAATCATCGCTCCCTTTTGCTTCAATGCCTCCATGTAGCCGGTGATCCGGTCTTCGACGGTGATGGTGGGAAGCGGCGTATCCGAGCAAATGGCGATATTGCGGTGGCCCAGATCCCAAAGACGGTTCAGCGCAAGCTTCGCGCCTTCCAGGCTGTCCGTGCAGACGAAATTCGTTTCCACGCCGGCAAGGTAGCGGTCGATCAGCACAAACGGATAATTCCGCATTTTGAGCGCGAGAATTTCTTCGTTGTAGGTCTCCGCATCGGACGGGAAAATAATGAGCCCGGACGTGCCCGTCGACAGGCATTCCAAAATCAGGCTTTTTTCGGTTTCGATCGAGTTGTTGCTGAGGACGATATGCATATGGTATCCATGTTTGATCAGCACCTCGTTGATGCCGGAGATAAGGCGGATCGCAAAAAAATCTCCCAGCGTCGGGATGATCAGCACGATCTTTTTCTTCCTTGGGCCGTCCCCCCCCTGCTCCGGATACATGGACCCTTCATGCCCGCCGTCCCTTAAAACCGGAAACACCCCATGCCCTCGTTCATCCTGCATCGAGGAAGATGCCGGGGCGTGTTTGCCGCCGCTATAGGGCTCGCCCGCGATCCCCTTCACGAAGCTGCCGCGGCCGGGAATGCGATAAAGCCATCCCTCCTTGGCCAGCTGGCCCAGCGCCGTCGCGACCGTAATCCGGCTGACCTCGAACTGCTTCATCAATTCTTTTTCCGAAGGGATTTTATCGTTAATCTTCAATTTCCCCGTCGATATTCGGTCTTTAAAATAATCCTGAATTTGAATATATAAAGGCTGTCGATCATTTTGCATAGTGAATTCTCCCTAAAACGCTATTCTGCATCATCATTTCAGTATATCATTCATGTCTTTTAGCATCAATTTAGCGAAATGACGGTCCAGCGGATCAGCATCCCAACGTTACTCCTTATTCCTTCGCCCCTAACGGATCGATCGGCAGGCGGCTGTTCTCGCGGATCAATTCGAAATAAACGTCGGGCCGTACGACAACGATGTCCTTATTCTCTTTAAGCTGGCGATAGGCATTGACGAAGCTTTGATAATGAACCTCCCATGGATTCGCCTGGATGCATACGAAGAGAGGGGAGCGACGGTCCCAAGTTTCGATCGCTTGCTGTACCGGGAAAATAAGATCCCCTTCCGAAGCGCCGTACACCACGTTCAGCTCTTGGCCGGGCATCGTGTTGTTGTAGGTCGCAACCGCTCCGGTGCCGCCCTGGGAGGTAAAACCGAGCAGCGACGGGGCATTGGCCGCAATGCTGTTACCGACGTTCGGATTCGTTTCGCCCTTGACCGTGTTCCATACGGTTAATACCCGCAGCCCTGCGCGCTGCATATAATCGTCCGTCCGGGCAAAAAAGCGGTCCAGCCCCTTCTCATCCTTCCAGAAATTCGGGTACGTGTATCCAAGGCCCGACGGGCCGGAAATGAGCGCGTCGTTTTCCGTCGCCGTCCTGTGAAGGACATCCAAAATGCCCGGCATCGCATCGACCATCAGCGGCGATACGGTCCAGCCGATCGGCACTTCGCCCCGGTTCGGCAAAAACCATAACTTGCTGAAATAATGCTCCATGTACTGCAGGTTATCCCCGTCGCTCATGATATAGGAAACGTATACTTTATTCTCCAGCGGCGGTTTCTGCGGGATTTGGGCCGGCGCAATGGACCGTGAGGTGCCGCTGAGCACGGACAGGTTGGAGGAATAATCCGCCGCAACGGTTGCCAGCCCGAACTCCGACGTTTTCGTTACCCCTTTCCCTTCATCAGGCCACCACCCGACGTATAACCCGCTTCCGTAAGGCATGTCTTTCATGAATTTGTTCAGGAGCGCCTCTTCCTCCGGGATGTCCGGATTGAGCCACACGACCGCCGCCTCCATCCCCATGGCGTAATCCCTCAAAAACGTTTTGATGTCAGGGGTCAAACCGACAAGAACGCGATGGGTCGTTTGCGGCCAATACTTCTCGTACAGAAATTCGTATACCTCGATATTCGTTTTGAATTTTCCGCGCAAATCCTCCGAAACGGGAAGACGGTAAGGATCGCCGGCGAGTTTGCCTGCAAGCGAAGGCGAAACGACGATGGCGTTTTCCAAGCCGGCGATGGTCGTCGCCAAATTGTACGTATCCGCCACGTCCGGATCGTAAACGATCATGCCGCGAATTTCGTCCTGGTATTTGGACAAAAGCTCCCAGTTGTCTTTTACCTTCCGGTATTCGAGCCCGAGCGCGGTCAGCCATTTCGTGCCTTCGTCGCTGCGGGTGTCGTCGTAAATACGCGGCTTGGTTTTGTTGACCACTCCCTTCACGGTTTCGAACATGGCGACGTCTTCTTCCCTCGCTGGCGAACCGATCTGGACGTCGTACAGTTTCAGCGTCGATTTCCCGGTCCAGGCTACGCTGATTTCGATCTCCCGCCCCTCATCCGGGGAAGTGAACGGAACCGCGAACTCCTGCGATGCGTTTTCGTTCCGAAAATCCCAATTCGTCGCTTCCAAGGAACCCAACACCGCCCCCGTCGACGGCTCGCGGATTTCCAGCTTGGCCACGCTTCCGTTTTCGTCCGCAAACCGGTCGACGCTCATGCGAAACACTGCCTGATTGTCGCCTGCCGGTACATCGGCGATCCGCGGGACGCGCAGCATGACGCCCGTTTTATCCGCTCCCGCCTTGGCAAGCCAGCCATCCCCGTCCGCCGTTCCGGTCTGATGTTCGTATTCCGCATCTTCCGCTTCGTAGACCAGCTTGCTGCTCAAGTTAATCAGATCCAGCGTCGCCGCAGGCTCCGGGAAAGACGGCAACGCCTGATCTTCCGGCCAACGGATCCCCTCCTTTTTCTCGGGCCACATCCAGTAGCCGGCGGCAAAAATGGCCGCGGCCAGCGCGCATGACATGATGCCAATGCCGATGGTTTTCCTTGACAACTCGCTTCCTCCTTTGTGCACATGGTTACGCCCCACCCGCATCTATTCGGGAAATGCAGCGGATTTGCACGGAACCGACAGATTGGACGAGACGGATGATCTGCGACATCATTTTCCATTCCTTAAATGCAATAATAAATATATCAAATATATTAGTCAAATCTTTTTTTGAAGCCGCAGCAAAAAAAGAAGACGATCCTCAAGGATCGCCTATCGTTCAGCCATGGTCGTTATTCACTTGTGAAATTTGCATATTTCCTTGTCCATGAGAAGTTTAATGAATAAACCGCCCTGCACCGACCGGTTTTGGAAATTCACCATTTTCGCGTCGGCCGTCGAATAAAAATCGGTCATCGGCACGCGGCTTTCCGACCGGTCATACGCATGCCACAGGCGGTCCACGATGGACGTGAAATCCTCCTTGTTACCGCAAAGCGTGGCGCTCCACACCAGCCAATCGGATTTGGTATACGTGTTGCGGTTATCCAGCATGAGCCCGTACGGGCCGGAATGCTTTTCGATATAGGCTTTCGTCTCCGCCCTGAACGCATCCTCGGGGAATAAACCCAGTCCGAAGATGCGGTCCCAGACCGCATTGTATTTCATGCTGAAGGAGCCGGGCCGGTCAAAAGCGAGGCGGAACGTTCCGTCTTCGTTGGCGGCCATATCCAGCCATTTTTCCGCCATGGACGCGGCAACTTCCATCAGTTGCTCCGCCTTTTCCCCATTCCCTGCCATGCGGTTCAAAATGGAAAAGCCGGCAATCCCCATGATGGCCTTGATCGACAAATTGCAGTTATGAGCCAAATGCCCCGCGAAATCGTCGGTGCACAGCTGATTATCCGGATCCACGCCGTTTTGGATCAAATAATTGCACCATGTTTCAAGATGGCTCCAATGCTCCCGCGCAAACGAAACGTCGTTTTCCGCAATCGCGACGGCCGCCGTGCAAATGAGCATGTTGCCGCATTCCTCCACAGGCATTTGCCACGTCGGGCATGTGCCATGGCTGTACACCTGCCCGTTGAGGAGCGGGTACGTACCTACATCATGCGGAGCAAAGTCATAATGCCAAACATCCGTCCCGGCATATTTGAAAATCGGTCTAAGCATGCCCTTCACCAGCTCCGGGTTGTAGATCAAAAATTGCGGGATGGAAGGGTAAGTCACATCGACGGTAGCCGCGCAGCCGTTACTGAAATTTTCCTTGGAGATAAATAGCACGTCCCCGTTCGGGTCCGCGCAAATTTTATGCGCCGCGGCCGCTTGCCGGTAGGCCAGGGATACCAGCTCTGCGTACTTTTCGCTGCCCGCTTCCGCGGCTTCCCGATACAGCTGCGACGAAAACGTCTCGCATTTCCCATATAGATCGCCGTACTCTCCGAGCGCCTGCTTGATCGCTTCTTCGATGGTTTCCCCGTCTTTTCTCCAATAGGCATCCAGCGGCTCATGGAAATATTCGATGGATTTGATATCGTCATAAGCGACGGCAATCAGCCCTTCCGAACGATCTTCCGTATCCAGCGGGACCGATAGCCCAATCGTATGGTTCACGGTGCCGTATTCGTTGGTGGCGGCTGCAGCGGTCACAGCGGCATGTTCATGATTCGAAGCGAGATAAAGGTACCCCCAGTTGATTCTAAGGTCATCTCCGCATTTGGTTAACATCCGCTGAATTTTGCTCCCCACCCTGCCGCAGGCAAATCCCGGTTCGCTGAGATCGGCGTACACGGTCGGAAACTCGTATTTCAAATTTTGGCATAACTCGTCATCCACCGTGATGGTGATCCTTGCATCATGCTTTTTCCCGTCATTTGTTCCGGCTTTCACGTGAATGTACGATACCGGCCTCGACATCCGCTTCAAATCATCCATCAAAAGAGGCGTAGTAAACGTCACTTCCAGCCGGATCTCATCGCAAGCAAAACGGTACCGGGTGGAAAGCGCCGTCATGTCGAGGCCCATTTGCTCCATTTTCACCGCGTTTGGCTTCAAGCCCATAAAAACATATTCTTTGCCGTCGACCGATGCGGTGCCGATCATGCGATGGGGTTGACCCGTCCAATGTTTGGTGTCCGATTCATTCAGTTTGTCCCCCATCGACCAGACGGAGAAATAAGGATCGACGGTAATCAGCGGAACGGCCGGAGCGCGCAGCTTCATTTCAATTCCTCCTGTTTTCGCTTTGGATTCGGTATGTTCGCGGGTCCTCTCTCGTTGATTATGGTTTAATTTATCATGGTATATGGCGTAATATAATAGGAAATATCATAACAAATGTGAGGATTATCACCATGCATGAAACCATTCACAGCTTTTGGCATATGTGCGATCCGAAACTTCCGTTGAACGTCGTCATGTCGGGCATTTCTTATTGCGATAAAAATTACCGGATCGAGCGGCACGGGGAAAACCTGTTTTCGTTCGAATATATCATCGACGGCAGCGGCGTTCTGGAGATTAACTCCCAAACCTTGTATCCGCAAAAAAACGACGTTTATATGCTGACCCGAAACAGCGACCACGTATATTATTCCAGCGAAGAGCACCCGTGGACCAAAATTTGGGTCGTCTTTTACGGGGATTTGGCCGAATATTTGTTTAAGCGGTATTTGCCCGCCGATACGTATATCGTAAAGGACTGCAACATCTTTTCTTACATGAATGAAATCCTCAACCTTTCGTCCGCCGGCCATAAAAGTTATCCCGATTTGGTCGACGAAGTCTCCGTCCTGCTGCTCAAAATCGTTTTGCGCTTAAAAAACCATCTGGAACATAAAGTGCTTTCCCCCGCCGAGCAAATCAAATTATGTTTGGACGTCAACATCGAAAACAGGATGGATATCAACGATGTGTGCGTACAGCTCGGATATTCGAAAAATTACATCATCAAGCTGTTTCGGGAAACGTACGGGATCACTCCCTATGCCTATTTCCGAAAACGCAAAATCGAGCTTGCCCAGCAATATTTGCTGAACACGCACCTTACCGTCAATGAAATTTCCTCCAAGCTGAACTTCGCGGACCAGCATTATTTTGCTTCGTCTTTTAAAGCCATTGTCGGCGTATCCCCGTCGGAATATCGAAAAACGGCGAAAAGCCGGTGAGATGGTTAGCGTCATAGATTATATGTAAATAAAAAATATCAAAAAAATAGATATAAATAGCCTACTAAACTATACTTTATGTATAAGAAATCTACTATAAAACATGCTCGAATCAAATCGTCTGGTTTGTCAAAAATCAAAGGAAAGCGCTCATTTCCCAAGCCAAATGCTACTAGAAAGACCTTTTTTCAAGAAATCGAGCAGGAAAAGCTTTAGTGGTTTCTAATCGCAGTTTTGGGAAGGTGTCGTTCGTAAGTACATCGATATTCAAAAGAAAGGAGATCCTCATGCTACGCACGTATAAGTTCCGTATTGAGCCAACAAAAGAACAGCGGGAAACAATAAAGGATACACTCATGTATTGCCGCCGACTCTATAATGCTTTGCTTGAACAAAGAATGGCGGCATACAAAAAGCGTGGCATATCTCTAACTTTCTACTCTCAAAAGAAAGAGCTGCCTACACTTAAAAAGGAATGCGAAGAGTATAGAAGTGTTCACTCTCAAGTTTTGCAAAACGTAGTCGAACGTTTGGATCAAGCTTATAAAGCTTTTTTCAGACGATTGAAACGTAATGAAAAGGCAGGGTTTCCTCGTTTCAAAGGAGAGAATCGTTATCACAGCTTCACATACCCACAATCAGGTTTTTCACTGGAAGGTAAATACATCACACTGTCCAAAGTTGGAACCGTTCGAATCAAATTGCATCGACAAATAAAGGGTACGATCAAGACCTGTACAGTGGTGGCCAAAAATGGACGATACTACGTATGCTTATCTTGCGAAATTGAAGCGGGAGGATTGCCGACAGGGAAAGTGGTCGGTGTTGACCTGGGCTTGAAACATCTGGCGGTTACATCGGATGGTGATTTTCATGATGCGCCTAAGTATTTGCGTAAAAGCGAGCGGGAGCTTAAGAGATTACAGCGTATCGTATCCAGACGCATGAAAGGGTCAAGGAGGCGAAAAAAGGCCTTGGCACTTCTTGCCAAGAAACATGAACATATTGCAAATCAACGCAAAAATAATGCACACCATGTATCACGCCAATTGATTAATCGCTATGATTTGATCGCCTTTGAAGATTTAAAAATCACAAACATGGTGAAAAATAATCATCTGGCAAAGAGCATTACAGACGCAGGATGGAATCAACTGGTACACTTCACAACTTACAAGGCTGAAAGTGCTGGTAAACGTGTTGTTCTGGTTGACCCACGAAACACAAGTCAGCAATGCTCCAACTGTAATGAAATAGGAAAGAAAACATTGGCAGTGCGGACACATCGTTGTCCTACCTGTGGCTTTGAATGTGACCGTGATGTAAATGCCGCCAAAAATATTCTCAAGCGGGCAGTGCAACAATCAAACGTGTCGTAAAGACATGCTGGGCTAGGAACTAGCCTTTGTGGAGAGTGCGGCAAATAGCCGGCTCAATGAAGCGAGAAGCTCTCCAAAAAATTATTGGAGAGAGGTTCACGAACATTTTCATATGCCATTGAACGCAAAATACAATATAATAAAAAGAACTTTCAAAAATAAAACTGGGGGAACATCTATGACAACACCACAAAAAAACCCAGCGGCAGCAGGAAAAAACGATCGTTTTTCTTCGGCAGGGTTTATCCTCGCCGCCATCGGCAGCTCCGTGGGTCTCGGGAACATGTGGAAGTTTCCGTACATTACGGGCAAATATGGCGGGGCAGCTTTTTTTCTTCTTTTTATCGTCTGCTTGATCGTCATCGGTTTGCCTGTGCTGCTGGCCGAATTGGCCATCGGCAGAGCCGGCAGGGGCAGCGCGGCCACCTCGTTCGTCAAAGCCGGCGGCTCCAAAATTTTCGGCCGTCTCGGCTTGCTGCAAATCATTGCCCCGTTTCTGATCTTGACCTTCTACGTCATCGTGGCGGGCTGGACGCTTCATTACGCGGTGCAATCATTCAGCGGGCATTTGTACAGCAATACGGATTTCAGTGGACAATTTAGCGGCTTTATCGGCGGCTATATGCCGATCGTCTGGCAAGTCATCGCCATTGCGATCACGGGTTTTGTCGTGGTTAAAGGGATTTCCGGAGGCATCGAAAAATTCAACAAGATCCTCATCCCCGGCATGATTATTCTGCTGATCGTGATGATGATCCGTGCCGTCACCCTGCCGGGTGCGGGCGAAGGCGTAGCGTTTTTCCTGAAACCCGACTTTTCCAAATTAACCACCGAATCCGCGTTGGTTGCGCTTGGACATGCCTTCTTCTCTCTATCACTGGGCATGGGTATTTTGCTGACGTACGGCGCTTACGTGGACAAGCGTCAATCGCTCGGCGCGGCGACGATCGCCATCGGGGCAGGCGACCTGATTTACGCCTTCGTTGCCGGGCTCATCATTTTCCCGACGACCGCTTCCTTCGGGATTGCGTCCGACTCCGGACCGAGCCTCGTGTTCATCGCTCTGCCGGCGGCCTTTTCGGCCATGCCTTTCGGCGCGTTTTTCGGCGGAATATTTTTCATTCTGCTGGCGATCGCCGCGCTGACGTCGGCGGTATCGCTGCTCGAGGTTCCCGTCTCCTTTGCGATGGATCGCTGGGGCTGGAGCCGCATGAAGTCCGTTCTGATCATCTCGGTGCTGGTGCTGCTTGTCGGCCTGCCTTCGGCTTTGTCCTTCGGCATCGTGCCGGCCTTTACGCACATGGGCAGCAAAAACTTTTTTGACTGGCTCGATTTTATCGCTTCGAATATTCTGCTTCCGGTAGGCGGTTTGATCACCACGCTGTTTGCGGGGTATTTCTGGAAAAACGCCGCGGAGGCGGCGGGACTCAAATCCGCATGGTTCCGGGTGTGGCTGTTCACGCTCCGGTACATCGCACCGATTCTCGTGGTTCTCGTGCTTCTGCACACGACGGGAGTCATCCGGTTCTAATAGCAAAAAGGCAATCTCTATACGGTTCTGTCAGGGCAGACCGAAGAGATTGCCTTTTTTAACATTATAGGGTTCATAAATTTCGGGGCTCCCCGCAAAATACCTGAATCAGCTTCGAAGCCAAGGCCCCGCTTTGCGGGGTTATTTTATTGGCTTAATAGCGCTTATTCAGCAGACTCCATCCATTGAAAATGGAAGGTGCCTTCCTTGTCGACGCGCTCGAACGTATGCGCTCCGAAATAGTCGCGCTGGGCTTGCAGCAGGTTGGCCGGCAGACGCTCCGTACGGTAGCTGTCAAAATAGGCCAGGGCCGATGCAAATGCCGGAACCGGGATCCCGCGCTGCATCGCGATGGACACGACGGTTCTCCAGGCTTCCTGATAGTTGTTCACGACCCAGCCGAAATAATCGTCGAGCAGCAAGTTTTTCAGATCCGGATTTTTGTCGTAGGCTTCCTTGATATTTTGGAGGAAACGGGCACGGATGATGCAGCCCCCTCTAAAGATCATGGCAATGCTGCCAAAGTTCAAATTCCAGTTATACTCCTCGGATGCGGATCGCAGTTGGGCGAAGCCTTGGGCATACGAAGCGATTTTGCTCGCGTAGAGCGCTTTGCGCACCGCTTCAATGAACTCTCTGGAATCGCCGGTGTACGGAGTTTTCTCGGGACCGCTCAGAACCTTGCTGGCCTGCACGCGTTCTTCCTTCATCGCGGACAAAAAGCGGGAAAATACCGATTCGGTCACGATGGAAAGCGGTACGCCCAGATCCAAGGAGCTTTGACTCGTCCATTTGCCCGTCCCCTTTTGCCCGGCGGCGTCCAAAATGACATCGACCATCGCTTTGCCGGTTTCGGGATCCTTTTTGGAGAAAATATCCGCCGTGATCTCGATCAGATAGCTGTCCAGCTCGCCCCGGTTCCACTCCGTAAAGATGTCATGCAGTTCTTCCGTGCCAAGATCCAGCACATCCTTCAGCAGGTGGTACGCTTCCCCGATGAGCTGCATGTCGCCGTATTCGATCCCGTTGTGCACCATTTTAACGTAGTGGCCGGAACCGCCTTCGCCGATGTAAGTCGAGCATGGGTCTCCGTTTACTTTTGCAGAGATGGCTGTCAGAATCGGCTCCACCAATTCATAGGCGTCCTTCTGCCCGCCCGGCATGATGGCAGGACCTTTGAGCGCCCCTTCTTCCCCGCCGGATACCCCGGCTCCGATAAACCGGATGCCTTTGGCCTGAAGCTCCTTATACCTCCGCTCGGTGTCCGGGAAATAGGCGTTGCCGCCATCAATCAGAATGTCTCCCTCTTGCAAATGCGGTACCAGCTGCTCAATCAGCGCATCGGTCGGCTGACCCGCTTTGACCATCATCATGATTTTGCGCGGCGTCTCAAGCGACTGCACGAATTCCTCGATGCTGAACGTGCCGACGAAGTTTTTGCCTTCGGCTTCCGCCAGAAGTTCCTTCGTTTTTTCAGGGGAACGGTTATATAAAGCGACCGAGAAACCCTTGCTTTCCATGTTGAGGGCCAGGTTTTTGCCCATGACGGCGAGTCCGGCCACTCCGATCTGTTGTTTGCTCATCGTTTCTCTTCTCCTCCTATGTCTCTTTACCGGTTACTGAACGCTGTTTTTCCAATCAGCCGCAAATTTGACGAGGCCTTGGTCGGTCAGCGGGTGTTTCGCAAGCTGCGCAATGACGGAGAACGGCACCGTCGCAATATGTGCTCCCGCCATCGCTACGCGGGTCACGTGGTCCGGATGGCGGACCGAGGCGGCGATGATTTGCGTGTCGAGGTTATGCGCGCGGAACAGCTGCGCGATTTTGTCTACCAAAAGTACGCCGTCTTCCGAGATGTCGTCCAGCCGTCCCAGGAAAGGCGATACGTACGTGGCGCCGGCACGGGCCGCAAGCAGCGCCTGGTTGACGGTAAAAATGAGCGTGACGTTCGTTTTGACCCCTTTGCGGGACAAATAACGGCAGGCTTCCAGACCCGCAAGGGTCATCGGCAGCTTGATCGTGATTTTCGGATCGTTGCCGTTGATTTTGATCAGCTCGTTGGCCTGCGCGATCATCTCTTCGGCCGTTTCGGCATCCGGCGTCACTTCGGCGGAAACGGATTCGACTTCCGGAACCGCCCGGCAAATTTCAGCGATACGGTCCTCGAATTTCACGCCTTCCTTGGCGACCAGGGAAGGGTTTGTCGTTACGCCGGACAGCACCCCGATTTTGTAGGCCGACTGAATGTCTTGCAGATTCGCGGTATCAATAAAAAATTTCATGAATTACAACCTCCCATGAGTTTTGTTTTCGTCATTTACTGCTAAAAACGCCTTGTTAGCCCGGCTCAGCTGGCCGTGACATGCTCGACAGGCTTCCGCCCTTCTTCCGCATTTGCCGCCTCATGTTCGGACGGCTCGTCGAACCACCAATGGAATCCGTCCTGAGCCAGCAGCGCATTGGCGGCTTCCGGACCGTGGGAACCGGCCGCATACGGATAAAGCGGCACTTCGCCCGCTTCAAACGCTTCGAGGATCGGCTGCACCCACTGCCAGGACAAGTCGACCTCATCCCAATGGACGAAAAACGTCGAATCGCCGTTCAGCGCGTCATCAATGAGCGTTTCGTAAGCTTCCTGGCCTTCGATGCGGTCCGGGAACATGTCGATATGAACCGGCTTGAATTCGCCTTTATGGTTCGGGTCCTTCGTATTAAGCTGCAGCGTGATGCCTTCGTTCGGTCCGATTTCGAAAACGAGCAGATTCGGCACGCTCGTATCCTCGGCAGCGGCCGAAGAGCGGAGCGGTTCCTTGAATTCGACCACGATGCGCGTATTTTTGGACTTCAGGCGTTTGCCCGTCCGGATATAAAACGGAACGCCCCGCCAGTAATAGTTGTCGATGTTCAGCTTGGCGGCGATAAACGTATCGTTTTTCGAATCGGGCGAAATGCCGGGTTCCGACGTATACCCTTGAACCGGTTTTCCTTGGATGGCTCCTGCGGCATATTGTCCCCGGACGATCCGCGTATGCACGTCCTGCCGCGCCAAAGGCTCGAGCGCTTCCAGCACGTTCTTTTTCTTCAGCCTGATATCCTCGGCCGTCGCGTTGGTGTTCGGCACATGGATCGAGAGCATCATGAGCAGCTGCATCATATGGTTCTGGAACATGTCCCGAATCGCTCCCGCCTGGTCGTAATACCCGGCGCGGTCTTCGACGCCGACCGTCTCGTCGGCCGTAATCTGGACGTTGGCGATATAACGGCTGGTCCACAACGCCTGAATGACCGGATTCGCCTGCTTGAACGCTTCAAGCCGTTGAACCATCGATTTGCCGAGGTAATGGTCGATCCGGTAAATCTCGTCTTCGGTAAACGCCTGGCTGAGTTGGCTGTTGAGTTCCCGCGCCGAAGCGAGGTCATGCCCGAAGGGCTTCTCGATGATGAGCCGTTTCCAGCCGGTTACGCTGCCGAGCCCGCTTTGCTCGATTTGGGTCGCGATCGTGCCGAAGAAGTTCGGGGCGACCGACAAATAAAACAGCCGGTTGGCCGCTCCTCCCGCTCCATTTTCCCAGCTTTCCACCCGTTCTTTTAATTGGACAAAATGCTCCAGGCGATCGATATGCAGAATGTTAAACCCGAACAAATCCAAAAAGGACCGCAGGGTGTCGTCTTCCTTCACGTCCAGCCGGTAAAACTCATGCAAGGATTGCTTGACATGCGCGCGGAACGTCTCGTCGGTCAGCTCTTTGCGCCCGAGTCCGATCACGGCAAAAGACTTCGGCAGTTTCCCATGAATATATAAATGATATAAGGCCGGATAGATTTTGCGCTTGGCCAAATCCCCGGTGGCTCCAAACAATACAAAAGTGGTAGGATTCATTTTGATTTCTCCCTCCTTCAGAGTTTCGGGACAAGATTCGCCGCCCCCAACTCTGGTTTCTATGTCTTGGATTCACTATAATACAAATAAGTACCATACACATAATTAATATATTTCTGAGGAGATATAGATCATGTCTATGACCAACAATTACGAGCTGTACAAAGTGTTTTATTGGGCGGCCAAAACGGGCAGCCTGACGCAAGCGGCCAAAACCTTGTACCTGACCCAGCCCAGCGTCAGCCATGCCATCAAGCAGCTCGAGGAACGGGTTGGCCTCACCCTTTTTTACCGGAACGCCAAAGGCGTCTCTCTTACACAGGAAGGAAAAATTCTTTTTTCATATATCGAGCAGTCCCAAATTCTCATCACCTTGGCCGAAGAAAAAATGGAGGCGCTGAAAAGCCTCGAAAGCGGCGAGCTTCGCATCGGCGGCAGCGATTCGCTGTTCAAGCATTACCTGCTTCCGTATTTGGAAGACTTTCACGTTCGTTATCCGGGCATCAAGCTGCACTTGAAGCATGGCACGACGCCGGAGGTCATCTCGTACCTGAAGGAAGGGCGCATCGACCTCGGGGTCGTGCGGATGCCGATCGTGGACTCTCAACTGGAGGTCACCGAAAGCACCGAGCTGCAGGACTGCTTTGTCGCCGGCGAGCGTTACGCCGAGCTGAAAGGGCAAACGATGACCATGGAAGAGCTGATGGAATATCCCATCATCTTGTTTTCGCGCAACAGCCGGGTCAGAATGGCGATCAACGAGCTTTTCGAAAAATACGGGCATGAGCTGAAGCCGGATATCGAAGTGGGCAGCGTCGACCTGCTCATCGAGTTTGCGCGCAGGGGGCTCGGCATTTCCTATGTAACGCGCGAATTCGTGTCCAAGGAATTGAAGGAAGGTTCGCTGTTTGAGGTCAAGCTGGATGTCGAGATCCCTCCTTCCAAGGTGGGGATCATGATCATGCGCAACCTGCCGATCTCTTCGGCAGCAACCAAATTCATCGGCATGGTTCCGTAAAGGCGGTCAGCCCATCACTCCTGCACTCGTTTTTTTCTTACCCATTTATCGAATATGGGACGACCCTTTTTTATATGGGAATCCTGCCGCCCGTAAATTAAGAAAGGCAGCCGACCAAATAAGGCCGGCTGCCTTCAACTGTCTATATTGTGTTATCGTTCCTATTAGCGTAATAGACTCTCGTTAGTTTGTTGAGCTAAAATATGCTGATAAAATCCCCGCTAAAACTTGCTTATGTTCGCTAATATCATATGAAGAATTGTCCACTTTTTTCTTAGCTATATTTACGCCATTAAATATTTCTTCTTCTAATTCCCTTCTTGCCTTAAGAACCTGCAGCGTTCCATCTAATCCTTTGTAACTCTGCTTTTTTCCATACCCTTGGCTTGTATAATATTCCATAAACCCCTCTGACCATTCTTGAGGTCTTTCCTTTACGGCCTTTCTGAAAGAATGTTCGAGATCGTTCTGTTCCACGTAAATCAACAATGGATTTAGTCGCTCCACAATTGTTGCCAGTTCTAGAACATAACTTATAACGTCTTCCTTCTTTGCGGCATGTTTAATCATTCCGATGGTTACAGGATTTTGTATAAAACAACAATCAAAAACAAAGGTGTCCGTACCATTCAAAACGCTCTCCGCAAACTTCTTCCATCTCTCTGTTATCAGTTTCCTGTTTAGATCAAGTGACAATTCATAAACATCATTTTTGAAAACTGCATGTAGCAATTCTTCCGGCAAACTTGACTCGTATTCGTTTTTTAATTTCCGATATTCCAGAAAACAATCGTTACCGTGTTTAATCATACAATTACTTAACAAATCTTTAAACTTTTCATGGGTACTCAGTAATTCATCGATTTCATTTTTCTTAAAAAAGGCGACTCCATCATAATCAGCAGGATGTTCTGGATTTCCTTCTAAAAACAGCTGAGATTTAATGTTCATTTCCGTAAGAATTTCATGAACTAGTCGGGCGGTTGTTGTTTTCCCGAATCCTGGTAATCCTTCAATCAAGACTAACTTAGATCTCATGATATAGTTCCTCCATTCGCAATTAGGAGGGGAAGCAGGTAAGAATCAATAGAGATGCGGTTTCCCACGAAAATTAAAAGCGGATACCATCAGGTATCCGCAGAATGGGTTTTGATACACCTTTCCCTGCATACCCTGTAAGATTAAAGAAAAGCATGCCTAATAAAATAGTGTAGTCACTATTACAGGCATCTTTTCGAACTGTTAATCTTTACAGAGTAATCCACATGATAAGGTTTATGCTCCTTTGTTTGCATCTCTATCGTTTAGATTAACATTGCGTATTAATA
The DNA here is from genome assembly GCF_009870825.1 of Paenibacillus sp. USDA918EY. Lineage (GTDB taxonomy): Bacteria > Bacillota > Bacilli > Paenibacillales > Paenibacillaceae > Paenibacillus_AQ > Paenibacillus_AQ albilobatus. The sequence continues at coordinate 177,718 of NZ_WTWY01000002.1, forward strand.
AATACAATCAAACCTGCCGTTAGTTAAGAAAAAGGCAGCCGACCAAAAAAGCCGCCGGCCCTGTCGGCGACACCGCCGTTCAAATCGCTCAGCACCTGGAAGGTCAACTCTTCCTTCTCCTTATTCGACAGCCAGTTGTCAGGGCTTTGCAGAGAAACGGCAATCAGTTGGCCGCCAAGTTTCTTAATATCCGGCAGCAATTGTTGGTAGCGATAAAGTCTTCCTTCGCTTGGTCGAATAATTCTTTAATCGCCATTCCCGCAACACTCCTTTTACGTTTTGCCCATATAACAATGTAAGGTTTTGATTTGTGACATGGGGAAGATAAAAAATTAGCGTGAGCCTGCCCGTTTACAACTTAGCGAGTGTGTTAAAGCTGTTTTACTAGATTATGATAAAAGAACTAGATCCTATTTCTATGAGTTTATTTTTTGCGGGTTAAATTGGGCGCGGTTGTTAACTTATTTTTTATCGGGTCCTAAACAGTATCATTTTTTGACATGATTTAAAGCTATGATAAAACCAAGTGAAAGAACAAAACACTAATTTTAAGAAAAGGCAGGTTTTGAATATGGCAAACTATACGATTGAAGAAAAAGACAGCTTTACCGTTTTGGGCATTGGTACGGAGCTTAAAAGCCATTACACGGACTATGCCGGCATAAACAAGGAAAAGGCGGACTTTTGGTCTGCCGTCGAACAAGACGGAAGACTGGACACTTTAAAATCCATCGCCGCAAACAACTACATTTTTGCCGTGAACGAAGCGGTGAATAACAAGATGATGTATTATGCCGGCGTCATGACGGAGGCATCGCTACCCGAAGCATCGAGAATCATTCAATTCCCTAAGGGGGAATACCTCGTGGTTAAAGGAGAAGCGAAGACTTCCGAAGAGTTGAGTAACACGCTTGCCGGCATTGCCTTTGGTCAAGTCCTGCCGGAAGTAAAGGATTTTGCCTATGTCGGCGGACCAAATGCGACGGTTGAGATGGGTCAGCGAAATGACCACGTTTTTGGCGAAATGTGGATTCCTGTGGTTAGAAAATAATATTGAACCCTAAAAGGAGGAATCGAAATGTCCTATGTCGTTGATTTTAAAAATGTATCTACGGTTGGTTTGGAGTCTTCACCCGTAGCGGAAGCGCTTGCCGGTTTGCGTGCGAATGAAGCCCGCTACCTGATGAACAAATACAATCATGAATTTACGGTTGTACCCGCTAGCGAAAGCCAAGAGACCCTTGACTATGTAAACCGGATTTTGAAAGAAGAACGTGGGATTGAGTTTGCGGCCAAACCATTGGAAACGTCGCGTTTTCAATTGGAAAACATCCAATTTACTTACGTGTTTTATGAGGATGGCCTTGGCCTCAATGTCATGTATACGGTGGATGACCCGAAGAAGCGGGCGGTTGGTTTTAAGCTTTCGGAGGGAATGGAGGTACCAAAGGAGTTAGGGAATTTTAAGTTTGCCCGGCAGAAATCCAAACTGGCTGGAACCATCCGGGGGTCGTTTTTTGTCATTAAAGGTGAATATTAAATAATGAACAGCACCTCTCCGTCCAATTCGAGGGTGCTGTTATTTTTTTTCGCCCGTTTGCTCAATTCATACCCGTAACATGAACAAAGCAACAAGAGCCTATGGTTAGTTAAAAAAGGCATCCCTGTGCAACTAGAACGAACCGGACTTAGTGACGGATGGGTTGCTTTCTAAAACTAGCGATCAGAGAATGCCCCATAATGATGCAGGAAACGATAACAATGTAATGATTTGTTGCGATATATGCAGCGATCGATGGATTCCATTTAAATAAACCTAGATACACCCAGACATAACTCAAAGAAACGACCAGAGAGGGTAAAGTCAGCAACAACAACCTTGATTTATCGATCCATATCGTTCCCTCAGTTCGCCGATCCATGCCGCCAAGGCCCAGCAAAACGCCAATGCCTCCAAAAAACACGATGGAGACGATCGTCACATATACAGGACTAAAGCGATAGGTTGTTTTTACTTGCTCAAGATGGTTTTCTATTAACATACTTCCTAATGCGAAAAAAGCGACAATAAAAACAAGGTAAATAAAATTTTTTAGGATGCCCCGTTGGTTTTTTTTCATAAAGGTTATCCCCCAATTTTTTCGGATGAACAACTTCATTTTAACTATATATGGATAATAAATCCATTCCCCTGTATACCCAAAAAAATGTAAGAACACTCCGCCCTTTTCGCCTTCCTGTCCGGATGGAATGACGATCCTCCGAGCAAACTACTGGAAAGGAGGGCATTCCATGGTAAGCATGACTTCTTGGCTTGAGCATTACGGTTACGCGCTGATTTTTACGGCCTTATTTTTAGAGATGCTCGCTCTGCCCATTCCCGGCGAAATGATGATGAGCTACACCGGTTTGCTTGTCTTTGAAGGAAAATTGAACTGGCTGTTAAGCATCGTTGCGGCGAGCTTGGGTGTATCTGCCGGCGTTACGTTATCTTATTGGATCGGCTACCGTTTCGGCAATACGCTCGTAACCAAATACGGCGAACGCATCCATTTGGGAGAAGAACGGCTTGCCAAAATGACCAGCTGGTTCGAGAAATACGGAAACAAACTGCTGTTTGTCGTATATTTTATCCCCGGCGTCAGGCATATCACCGGTTATTTTTGCGGGATCACCCGGATGCCGTTCAGAAAATACGCGGTATATGCGCTACCCGGCGCGGTGTTTTGGGTCAGCCTGTTCATTTCGCTCGGAAGAGTGCTTGGCCCCAAGTGGGAGATGTATCACAAAACCGTAAACCGTTATATGGTTATATTCGGGATTTTGTCCGCTGTATTGGGCGCCTTGATCTATATATACCGAAAAAATAAACAACGTTTGCTGGAATCGATCCTGTCTCTAATTCAAAAGGGAATACGCCATTTCAACTCGCTGGGCAAAGTCCGCTTTCTGGTTTTGGTCGCGTTTGTGGTGTTTGTGACATGCGTTTCATTGATGCTCGGGCTCATTCAGGACTTTTTGGCGCAGGAATTCAGCCAATTCGACGAGATTGCTTCCTACATTATCCTCACGCTATTCGGCCCGGAGTGGCGGCAGCCGATGGAATTTTTCGCAGTGCTGGGCTCCGACGTTCTTTATGCTTCCGTGATCTTGGTGACGGCGTTATGGGTATTGTTCAAATCCCGGAAAAAGCTGCTGGAGCTGTCGTTTTTCCTTTGGGTTCTCGTCGGAGGCGAGCTGCTTGATGAAGGGCTGCGCGCGTTGTTCCATCGTCCCGGCCCGGTCGTTTTCGGCCATCAATGGATCAACACCTTCCCGAGCGAGGATACGATCACAGCGGTGACGATCTACGGCTTTTCCGCCTTTCTGCTGCTCCGTCATGCGGGCAAAAGCGCGGTGGCGATTCCCGTAACCCTAATCGTCATACTGGCATGCGCGCTGATCGGAACGAGCCGCGTCTATTTCGGTACGCAGTTTCCAAGCGACGTGGTTGCAGGGTACGTTTTTGGAGGGGTGTGGATCAGTTTAAACGTCTTGCTGCTCGAAATTTTGAGGATGCTCCAAAAGAATAAAAAAAACGGCCGGAAAACGGAGTGACCCCAAAAAGTTAGACAGGTTATATTATTAGATGGCTTTTTGGGCATGAGTACGGTACAGTACCGGACGCATGCCCTTAGCTTTGTTTTAGTTCGCTTATTATTGTTAATAATCGATGTTTTTCGGTCTTGATCCGCACCAGCGATCGCCATGTGACGCCTGCCCGATTCTCCTCCAAAAGAATTAATGATAATTTGGCCGAACAGAAGCTTATTGATGGAATCAGAAATCCTTGTTTAATCAAATTGTCCATCCTGCCCTTGACCCTAAACAAAACTTAAAATATCATCCATAATGTCACCATTTAAATGCTGAAGGTAATGATAATGTGCTATTAATCGATCATCCAAGAAAACATTTAGTGTTGTTTGGATATACTCAACTGGTTCGTCAAAACGATAATTAATTACAAGAGCAATTTTTTCTTTTGTTAATGATATTTCAGATGTATCCATAGTTTTAAATGCTTGGTGAAATTCAAAAGGTTCCTCTTCCTTCCAACAATTTGTATATTCCCAAAATCCCACTATAGCCTTTTCAAATGATCTTTCCCTCTCCCCAAAAAGTTTCAAGCTGTTTGCATCCATTTTTTTCTTCAGCCCTTCATAGTTTTAATTCAACGTTCTACCAAAATAATCAAAAATAAAATTTTTGATTATCCACAAATTCCAAGATTCTCAAATCAACCATCTCCTTCACCATTATTTTCATGGTATAGTTTTTCCTTCGGTCGACGAGTGTCCGTTGGTAGCGGTTAGTGGCCTATCGCTCCACAGATAGTCAAGTACGGTTGTATCGATATCAGGCCACCTCAACCCATATACCAAGAGAGCCATAACAACTAGCGCTTACCTGATTAAACATGATTCGTATAACATCCATTGAGTCGATTTTTAACCCTCTTAGTACCACGATTAACACTTGCAAATGATTTGGAGTAAAAATTATCCCCTAATCAATTTTCGGATTATTTTTTTAATAAATCACCAAAGTAGATAGCTATATCTAATGCAACAGCTTGATACAAATTAACTTTTTTCCAAAAGTCAAAATGAACCAAGCGCAGGATGCAGTATATATAAACTTTTTGAATCAAAATTATATTCTTTATGTTATAGAACAGGTATTTAAGTAATAGGAGTGAATTTGTTATATCGGCTTATGGAACCACCTGTAGCTATTAAAGATTACGCTAAACTAAGTAAAAAACTTGCTAAAACTCATTTCAACTGGTTTATAAGTCAAGTGCCATCAAGAATAGACCAACTTAAGGAGTTCACACGAATTGGAAAAGAAAAATCCACATGGAGTTGTTACACTACATTGTGGATAAACTATTCAAACCATACTCGTTTTTAAGGAAAGGAATTCACCTTGTGCAATTCTTCTTTAAGTGATGTTTATATAGCGATGCCATCCATCAGCAACCTCGCCAAATTCCTCTATAATTGATTCTAGATTACTAAAGCGAGGTGTCCATACATCGACCTTGTCATTTACTAAATTTTCGGAGGTTACTTCAACTCTCAAATGTAAACTTATGTTGAAACTTTATACGGGGATCATCTCCTATTCTTTTCTATCTCTTTAACAATAATTACTATCTCATCAAACATTTCCTTAATTGTGGTATCTTTAAGACTGATCACCTCTTTGACCATAATATAAGAACTCCGGATATAGTTTGGAACTCCAGCGATATTCTTTATAAAGGGGCCATCAATGATATCGTAGTCCCATTCTCCTCCAAAAGTGTTGATGATAATTTGGCCGAAACAGAAGCTTATTGATGGAATTTCCTCGCTAGAAACACCTTGTTTAATCAACCTGTCCAAAACGAACAGTGAGTTGGCATCGTGAAGATCAATTTCATGGGCTTGTATAAATCTCTCCAACTTAGGTTTCCAAGACGGATTCAAAAAATTATCATCTTCGGGAAATTTCTCAGGAGGATTCTGCTCAAACCATTGCATCCCGAATTGTTCAACGATAACTAAAATCTTGTGCAATTCTTCTTTAAGTGATGTTATATCACTATAGCGATGCCATCCATCAGCAATCTCACCAAATTCTTCTATAATTGATTCTAGATCACTAAAGCGAGGTGTCCATACATCGACCTTGTCATTTACTAAATAAATGGTATTCGTTGATGCTCCGCTCTGAACATACAAATTACAACGTATCGCATTTTTAATCCAATCACTTTTATCAATCTCAATAAACTCTTTATATCCATTCGATGAACGTACAAAAAGCCACTGAGCAGGTGATTTTTGATATTCGAAGCCGAATTCTTTGAATTTATCAACTAAAATCTCTTCAATATACTTTGATATTCTCATCATAAGTCTCCTTTTGCTATAGGACAGGGATCACTGGTAAACCTGGAGGAAATGGAATAAATCCTCCACTTTTCTTTTTTCCGCCTCCAAGAGATGGAAGCCCATGTGGCCCAGGCACTCCATCAGTCGGATAATATTCCGCTGAGAAAAAGTCCTTAATCTTATCCCATACCGTCTTAGGATCTACTTCAGGTACACTTTCTTTACTTTGTTTGTTCCTTTCCCCATAATATAACATGCCCGGCTCTAATGCATAATTACTGTAAATGACTATTTCTTTTTTTGGGTTGAATGGGCTCATCATAACCAGCCCATTCGGATTCCATGTCGTTCCGACTTTTGCCCTTGCTTTGGAATCACCTCTAAAGCCATTCATATTAATACCATTAATATACCCATTCAGCTGATCATGAGCTGAAGCATTTAGTTCCGGATTTTTTTCTTTCATCCATGATACCGGCTTAAGCTCATATATTTCAAACCTATGTTCCGACACTTGTAATGCGTAATCCAGTCTTCCATTTTTCCCATTAACTAGTTTAACATTTTGCTCTGTAAAGGCGACCTCTTTTCCTAAATAATTAACCAGTTTAAATATAAAACCAAGTTGTTGATGGACATAGGTCCCATAAGCAGTTGAACCAAACTCAGGATCGTAGCCACTCGGATCCACATAACTCAACGGATTATTCGCAACATACGTATACAAATTCAACGAAAGCGGGTCGGATAGTTCCCCTTTATACGTATCCTCACCCATAAACCGTGCCGTTCCAGGGTCATACCATCTCGCCCGCAGATATTGTAGTCCTGTTGTATTATCCCAATATTCGCCTGAATAACGCAGCACATTCGGGACTGTTTCTTCCTCGGTAAGCGGACCGCCCCAGATATCGTAAGTGTAGCTATTCAGCGTATTACCGTCAGCATCCACCAATCCAATGACATCCCCATGGCCGTTCAGCTGGTAATATTGGAGTTTTCCGGTTTTCTTGTCGAGTCGTGACTTGAGTTCTCCGTTCAGGTCGTAGACATAAATGTAAGTTGTCTCCGGTTTGCCGGATGCGGAAACATTGGCTTCGGCAATCAGCTTGGCTTCGTCGTCATAATAATAACGGGTTGTTTCATCACCTTCAGTTCGTTCGTATAGCAGTCCATCTCCATCATAGCGATAGGTTACCTTTTTTCCTTCCCCCTGAACCTGCGTCAGTCTGTTTTGGCTGTCATAGGTATACTCGGCATTTTTAAGTCCATAAATTTTCCCGCTGCCATGGTCCACTCGGTTGCCGTTTGCATTATAGGAATATGTTTCGTTCTGGCTGCCGGATTCGCTTTTGATCCGGTTTAACGGATCGTACGTATATTGATCAGTTACGCCGTTTTGAGTTCGTGAAATGATGTTTTTGTTATTGTCATACGTATATCCGAATTGGTGCTGCGTTTTGCCGTTCTGTTGAATCTGCATTCCGGATAAGTCATAACCGTTATATTCGTATCCTGTCCGTAAACCGTTGCCGAAAGATTGACCTTTCAGCATACTGTTGGCGCCGTAGTCGAATGTCATTCGATCCAGCGGGGACGCCGCTGCCGCTCTGAATCCGCTGCCTCCCGAGCCTACCGTAACGTCCATGGCAATGACCCGGTTCATGTTATCCAATTCACTGCGTACCTGTAAAGCTGCATCTTTGGACCCCGTCACAGAATAGCCGATTCGCTGCTGCTTGTTATTTTCATAATCGATCCGTGTCCCGTCCGGGTAACTCAAGCTTTGCAGCATTCCGTTCGCAGCCGAGTAATTGTATGAGGTGATGCCATGTTCATCCGTCATTGATTTTCTGCGACCCATATCATCATACGTATAGGTTACCGAAATATCTGGACCTTTGATGCCTGTCAACATATCATCGTTGGAATAGGTATATTCGGTCGCACGGCCTTGTCTGTCAATCAGTTTGACCAAATTGCTGCGTTGATCATAGAAATAAGTAGTTGTCTGTCTTTTCGAATCCGTTTCCTTGATTAACCGCCCCAATTCATCATGTTGTTTGAACACGGTCTCATTGGTCGGCAACATGATGCTCGTCAAATTACCTGTTTTGCTGTACATATAACGGAAAACACGTTGATCCGGAGTCGTGACGGTTGATATATTTCCAAGCGCGTCGTACGTGTACTGAGTACGCTGCCCATTACCATCAATTACAGCCGTAACGTCGCCAGCTAAATCATATTCCCGTTTTTCTAAGGGTGTAAACGCACCATTTTTCCACTCTTCTGTTGCCAGCGGACGCCCAAGCAAATCCCTTTTTTCTCTGATTTTATTTCCTGCCGCATCCGTATAGGTTGTGGTACGTTCCACGACATTATAAGTAACGTTACTGCTTGTACCATCAGCGTAATTCGTTTGGGTCAAGTGCCCAAAAGCATCAGTGTCATATTTAGTTATATTGTTTTCCGCATCCGTTGAGGACGTGATATTCCCTTCATTATCATACGTATACTTATAGACAGAATCGGCTGTTTGTTCTTCCGCAAGCAAGCCAAAGGGATTATATTGTTCTTTGGTTATGATTCCGTCTGGAGCGGTACGGGTAATTCGGTTGTTGAAATCGTCATAAGCAGTGGTAGCTTGGGTTCCATCCTTAAAAAGGATTTTGGTCACTCTGCCACCAGCATCGTATTCATAAGTTTGTTTCTGTCCAGAACCGTCCGTTAGCGTTTGGAGCTGTCCAGCCGAAGTATAGTCGAATTTGTCTGTGACCGTCTCCGTTTTTGAAAGCGCATCATGCACAATAATGGAACGGGAACTCGGCAAATAGCTTCCATAAGGAGATTCATACGTAAATGACGACTGTATATCGTTAGTCTCATCTTTGGTTGTGGTCTTTATGATTCTGCCTTTACTATCCACGACCCGATCTGTTTGAGCTAGCAATAAACCGGCCCAACCATTATTAACAACAACTTGGGTTTCCGTTCCTTTTGGATCATAGCTGTATTGGGTAATCCGTCTTAACGTATCATTTACTTTTACTTCTGTCCACAGAGGCAATTTCCAATGATATGGAGCTGCGGAAGTCTTATAATTATAGTTTATCTCTTGTCCCGTACTAAGCTTAGCGGAAGTTATCAGGCCAGTATCGTCATACGCATATGTGGTCACAAGCTTTTCTGAAGCTGAACCCGATTGCTCCTTGGATTCCTCTACCTGTGTAGGGGTATTTCGGTTTACCTTTTCATCATAAGTGTAGCTCGTCTTGTAGGAGTATCCGTCACCTTCCTGAAGATTTTGCTTTAAACGCAGTAATTCAGGCTGATTGTCTCCGCCAAAAGACTTGGAAAAATTGTATACTTCCTTGACTCTTCCATCTTGGACCGTTGTGGTCCAATCAGCAGATTGGCCGTAGGAGTTCAAATCTTCCCCGGAATAAGCCAAGGTAACATTTCTTAGAATCTGTTCACCGGATGTCGTGCTGTACGTATTTTTTCGGCTTCGTACTTTAAATACGTATTCGGTTGCGGATGACCCGATTTTTTTTAACGATGTCTCATAATTCAATTCCAAAGCCGCAGACGAGGGAGATATCATCTGTACCAACAGAGCGGTTCGATTTACGCCCTGCTTCTCGAAATCCCCTGATAAACCAGGCAAAAAGTTAAATCGTGAATTCTGAATGGAATATACATATCTAGTAGAACGGTTTAACGAATCTGTGACCTTGCTTAATATAGTGAACTCGCCTGGCGTCTTTTCATATACTATTTTACGATCCGTTCCCTTTTGCTGAACCGTAACCGTAAGACTATCATAAGAAAAGCCGATCGAGTTGCCTTCATTATTTGAAATTTCTTTTAGAACGGATACTCCATTTATCGTTGTATATTTAAAATCAACATGGTTGTCGTACCCGTCTTTTATTTGGAGCAAGTTGCCTTCCCCGCTAAAGAAGTAATCATACCCATTCAGTACAGAAAGCCGGTAAGCGCTCGAGATACCGTCAACCGTAATCGAAGTATCCGTCAAGATTGTCAAGTCATTCCATCCGTATCCTTCCAACTTCAAGGAATCTGACAGGTTATAGGTACCTACTGAAGGAATATAAATCTGCCGTGATCCTGCACGATTTGTGATGAAAGGAAGATCCCAGCGCCACCCCCGTCCAAGTGATGACATCAATTCCTCTTTCCGGACAGAGGATTCGTTTTGGTATGTCCCGCTTCCTTCATCAAATCGTACGCCAATTTGTTCGTTGGCCCGGGAACTGTCATATGTTCGAACGAGATCAAAAGGAATCAATCCCGGCAGGGTCATGTCCACATTGCTTATCTGGACATCACCAGTAGCGGTTGCGATTGCCTCTTCACCATATGCATTCAAATACAGGGAAGAAGCATCCTGCAAATCCACATGTTTCAACGCAGCTTCGTCCACGGAATTTTCCAATGCAGTAGACCTTTTGATGCCTGTATCCTGTGCATCGTTTTTTGCATTTGGCTCCTTATCTTCCTTGTTCGAAGATTCCTCAGTCCTTGCTGTGACCTCCGTGTCTCCAATGACCGGTGGATCAACCTTTTGTTGTGCCAGCCACGCCTCGGCCGTAACTCCCCCGTTTTTTTCCGCTTCTAGTGCTTTGTGTATCAGGTACAAAGAATATCCGGAAGCCAATTGCTGATCTAACCATGATTCTTCTTTGCCGTAACCTTCAAGCAAACTTTTTATTGTAATCACCGGAGAAGAAGCTTGCGTTTCTTCTCCGGTTTGAACTTTCGCTTGCTCTCCGTAGACACTACCGCTAAACTGACCAAATAGAATTGTTAAAGATAGCAGTATCACGTATAACCTTCTCAACCATCATCACTCCTGCAATTTGATATATTTAGTGTTTGTTCCCCAAGAAAATTCCCCATTAATGAACTCGTAATGAAACGGTTATTTAAAATATGGGAATATATTTTTTGTCCTTCTTGTCAAATTGCCATTTTTGTCATATTCGAAAAGAATCTGATCTCCTGTAAACAGCGTAATTTTGGTCAACTGGTCAGACTGTCCGTACTCATATACGCTTTTTTCCTGCTTATTCATTTTTGAAGCTTTAATTGCGGCATTCAGTGCTTTTCCATCCTTCTCATCGAGTTTGAGATAATAATAGCGTCCAGCTTCCAATACCCACTCCATTGTCGTGTATTCTTTTCCGTAATTTTGTTCCACATCTTTAGAGGATATAAGCTGTTCTGTCATTTTTTGGTCGTTAAAAAGAACCATTTGAGGTGTTTCATCAGTTGTACCTTTTTCTTTAACGGCAAAACGGTATGTTCCAGTGAAGAATGGTTTAAACCGGTAATAAACGGCTTCAGCCTTACGTTCTGGGACTTGTTGTTCAACGGTATCAATCAAGTCGATAAACACCATTTCAATCTCCCCTAACGTAAAAATACGGTAAGGACCACCAAAATCAATGGATGCCGATGAAGTATTATAAAGCTGAATATCTGCAGAGGCCGGGACGGATTGGTTCCCGAAAACATGCTCTCCAGTTTTCAATATATTTTGTTTGGCGTCTAATATTTTGAAATCATAGAAGTTGTTTGCTCCTGATACTGCATTGCTTAGTATGGTTCCCTCATAGTAAGTTTTGTTATGGAATGCAGCACTTTGACCCGCTGCTACAGTTTTTTTAATTAATGCAGGTTCTGTACTAAGTTCGGCAGTCACTGGCTTTTGAAACTGAAAGGTAATCGGCTCTACCGAAGTGACTGTCACTACCGCTGAACCTACAGGTGGAATTTTCACAGTTGGAGAAGCACCGTTCATATTGGCTTCGACCGCTCGGTTTGAGCCGTTATAAACGGCCAGATCGTAAGCGACGTTTTTCCCAGAAGAAGCATCATTTCCAATCGTCGCTTCGGTCGTACCTAAATTCTTAAAGACATAACTTTGCCCTTGCCTGATCGTTACTTGATTATCTGACGGCGTTTCGATTGGGATGGCTTCAAAAAGTCTGTACACAGCACCGAAAGTTACAGGTGAATCCGAAGCACTTGTCATGATTGCGCGCTCCCCAACATAGACAATAGGTGCTGTAATCGTATCGTTAACCCGGTTTTTCTCCGTTCCATCTGCCCTATATACGATATAGTCAAAGCGTTTGTTATTTGCTGGTAAAGCATCACTTTCTAATGATTTATTTTGACTGCCAATATTTTTAAATTGATAGCTAAGGCCTTTATTCAAAGTTATCCGATGATAAGCTGGTTCTGAGGAAATTTCGGCATTTACAACATCGGAATGCTCAAATACTACATTTTCAGCAGACACATTTGTTACGATCGCTTCTCCGCCCGAGGAAATGCGAGGAGACGATAATGATCCAAAACCATCAGAGGACAAGATACCTTTTTGATCATATACCGCAAAATCAACAATAAGATTCGTGCCGCCCATCTTCTCGAGATTAAGCGATCTGGAGCTAGAATTGGTGAACATATAAGACTGCCCGGGACTAATTGTCGTCCGGATGAGATGCTCTCCGGAGTCGTCGCCTCCACGGAAAGAGCGATAAATGGCCCCAAAGGTCACCGGATTGTCGGATACAGTTGTAACGACTACTTTTTCTCCTGGCTGCAAAATTGGATTGCTAGCGGTAGCTTGATGTCGATTTCGTTCGGTTCCATCCACTTTATAAACCACGTCATCGAATAATCGTTGTTTAGTAACTGAGGCGTTGCTATCCAAGCCTTCCTGAACGCTGCTTACATTTGTAAAGGAATAGCTTTCTCCTCGATTAAGCGTCACCCTTAAATAAGCCGGTTCATTGCTGCTTTGCACAGTAAAATCATCCACATAGTCAAATACGATAGGCTGGTCGGCAACAACTGTTACCACAGCATCCCCTCCTGCGGGGATGTAAGGGCCGCTGTTGCTTTGATTAAAACTATCCGAATACTTGCTACCATCGGCCCTATACATGACATAATCGTAAATTCCACCGACTTTGCTAGCATTATTTTTGATAGGATGAGATCTGGATCCTCCATTATGAAAGATTGCGGATTCTCCTGGATAGATGGTAATATGACTAATCGCTTCATCCGGCCGATCCTCTACTTCGAAAGCAGTATACACCGCCCCCATCGTAACGGGTATATCCGATACACCTGTTACTACGGCTTTATTACCTGATTCGACCACAGGATTTACTGCAGTTGCTTTACCCCGACTGCGTTCTGTTCCATCCGGATAGTAGGTTACATAATCAAACAGTCGCTGATATGTAGTAGAAGCATCGCTATTCAAAAAAACACGTGTATCGCTAATATTCTTAAAGGTCACACTTTCCCCTTTATTTAATGTTACTCGGTGGAACGCAGGGTCAGCAGAATATTCAACCGAAAAATCATCCGTATAGTCAAAAATTACAGGAACCATACCAGCTACGGTAAAAACTCCGTAACCAAGTGAAGGAATATACGGTTTGGATGTGCTATTAAAGCCTCTGGAATAAATGGAGTTATCTGATTTATAGATTACGTAATCAATCAACCGGCCATTTGTAGAACTTATATCACTTATTATCGGATTGCTTAATGAGCCATTGTTATGAAATATGACAGACTCCCCAGGGTACACTGTAATTCTGCTAATGGCATCCCCATCGGCAGGGCGGACATCAAAAAGGCGATAAGGTACTCCATAGATTACCGGATTTTCTGTTACTTGCGTTAAAACACAGTACTTGCCGGCTTCTACAATCGGTTTTGTGGATGTATTGCTTCCTCGCTTACTCTCCGTCCCATCCGGATTGTAAATGACATAATCGAATTTGTCCTTGGTAGATCCGTTACTTGAAATTGACTTCTGGGTATTTCCAATATTCGTAAATCGATAGCTTTCCCCTTGATTAATTGTCACTCGAGCAAAAGCGGGCTCGTCACTCACTTCACCTCTGAAATACTGAGTTGGCATTGCTACAACAACAGGTTCAGGCCCAGCTCCCGTTAAGATGATTTCTTCACCTTTAGGAACACTTGGTGTTCCGTTAGCTTCAAAATTAGCCGTACGTAAATCGCCATTCTCTTTATAAATGACATAATCAAATAATTTACCTTTGGTGGGAGATGAATCGTTTAACAAATCTTGGATTTTGGAGCTTTCATTCACAAAACGATAACTTTCCCCAAATGACAAAAGAACACGGTTTAAAGCTGGCTCGGGTGAAACCGAATAGGAGATTTCTGGTTTTAATTTCAAGTTGATCGGGTTCGAACCGGTAGCGGTCATAACTGCTGTATACCCTGAAAAGACTGAGAAAGAACTACTGTGATCCATATACGTGCTGACGATGGATCCATCAACATTAAAGGTGACATAGTCATATCGGTTATCTTTTGTAGATGACGCGTCAGTACTGATGGAAACCGACTTACTTCCATTATTGGTAAATGAATACGACTCTCCAGGATACATGACAAGAGTGATGTCATCTACTGCCAATGGCGATATTTCGTTTTCATCAATATTGTTGGCATCTGTCTGTGACTGCGACGGTGAAGTAGCCTCTCCTTCTGGCTGATCAACTATTGGATCTTCGAGTAAAGGCTCCTCATCTTGTTCACCTGTTTTTGTTGAGGGGTCCTCTCCCGACTGTTCATCTGGCGATAAAGATGGGGACTCGAATAATGTTTCAGCCAAATTAGAAGATAATGCGCTAATCTTTGAAGCTGCAGTCGTTTCTCGGACTGCATACATCGGATTCGAATGAATGCTCAGAAATAACATGACCACAAGAGTAACTATAAATACTTTTTTCCACTTCATTGAGTATAATACTCCTCCTTTACCATTAAAGAAGATTTCATTCTATGTTACTTGAATTTATCTTCTTTGGAAAAATAAACTCACCTATTTTATCGATAAAATTCCATATTTTTGTAATAGTTATATGGTACCAATGGGTCTATTTACCTAATTCTGATATATTGGTGTTTAAAGTTCATAGTAATGATTTTGCTGGGAAAGAGTCATATTCATTCAAATACGGTCAAATAGATTTCATTCAAAAATTGCAGCGTTCTACGCTCATTCTTTCATTTTAAAGTTCCACCCCCAAGGTTTCGTGTCCCGATTCAGGGGCCGAGGCCATCGACTCGGTAAAAAAACGCAATCCCGGTACGGGGGATCCCGCCATAAAAGGTCATTTTCATGCTATATTGGATTTATCATGCTCCGATCGGTGGGAGGCGTTATGCATGGAAGAACCCGTAAAAGTATTCAATACGGCGGTGGAAGCAACGCTTGAGGTGATCGGCGGCAAGTGGAAGCCCGTGATCCTTTTTCATCTGACATTCGGAAAAAAGCGCAACAACGAGCTCATGAAATTGATTCCCTCCATCACCCAAAAAATGCTGACGCAGCATCTTCGGGAACTGGAGGAGGAAGGCGTGATATCCCGGATCGTCTATAACGAGGTGCCGCCCAAAGTCGAATACGAGCTGACCGAATACGGTTGGACGCTCAAAGAGATCCTGTACATGATGTGCCGATGGGGCGACACCCATATCGAACAAAAATACGACGGCAAAGCCACCGTCCTGCAGAGCCCCGAGCTGGAAGCCGCGCAGTAAACATCACAAGAGGCTGTTCCCGGATGAAATCCGCTTGGGAACGGCCTCTTGTCTTGTAGTCTCGTATTGTTTTTTATGGAATAACTTTTAAACGGCGCAATTCGTCGAAAATGCCCATAAACATCTCTTCCGTATCCACGAATTCATGAAAACCGAAACGGCGGGCTTTGGAGCCGTCGGCGAAAAAGTCATAGTCCCAGGAAAAAACGAAGTCGCCAAACCGCCAGGAGGACACTTCCTGATAGGCATGCGGCGCAAGTCCGTACTTCTTCACCATTTCATTCCACAGCGGTTCTTTGTCCGCCATGACGACTTCCAGCGACATTTGCAGCGGGGGAGCCGTCTCGAGACCGAAGTAACCGGCGATTTTCGGCCACATTTCGTTCCAGCGGAATAAGTCCCCGTTATTGATATTAAAAGCCTGATTGGCGCAGCGCGGATCCGTCGCGGCCCACACCGTCGCTTTCGCGAGCAGCCCCGCATCCGTCATTTCCATTAAGGCGTGATATGCCCCCGGCTTGCCCGGGAAGCGGAGCGGGATGCCCAGCTCTTTCGAGATGGAAGCATATACCGCGATCACCATCGCAAGGTTCATCGGATTGCCGAGCGCAAATCCCGCAACGACGGAGGGGCGCAGCGCCGACCAAGTCCAGGACTTCCCTTGCTGCCGCTTTTCCAGGTAGTTTTGCTGATCCACGTTAAACTCGGGCGGCATATGGCCGGCATCCGTTTCCCGGGCCGGGGTTTTGAACGGACCCAAATGCGCTCCGTACACTTTGTATCCCTGCATCAAACTGATATGCCGCAAGCCCGGAGCGGCCGCTTCGACGGCCTCCACGCTGTTCGTCAGCATAGCCAGATTCGGCGCGACAAGCTCCGCCCAGGTCGGACGGTCTTGGAAAGCCGCGTAAAACAGATGGGTAACCTCGGACAAACCTCCCAGCTTTTTTCGCGTATCCTCCGGATCCAGCAGGTCGGCGGCCACGTAGCGGACCCGTTCGGTATTCTCCCCTCCCCTGCGGGATACGCCGATAATATCCCAATCCGGCAGCGTCTTCAGATAATCGATCAGGTTGCGGCCGATGACGCCGTTGGCGCCGACGACCAGCGCGACTTTTCGTTCTTGGTGGACAGATGGGTGATTCATGGCAACTCAGCTCCTTTTTGGCTGTGCTTGATATGCTCCTATTGTGCAACGAAAATTCCGCCTTGCGAAGTACGCACTTTCATGTCATATAAGCACTATTTTGTAACCATGGAGCGCTGCGCCGCCAAGCCGATTCCACCTTTCCTTCCCGCACGTTAAGCCGCCATTCTCCGGCATGTCTGCGCGCACATTACGCAAGCTTCCGCGCAGCGTCGGCAATGCTCATGCGTATGTTTTGCGCACTCTTTGCCGCACGCGTCACAAATATCGGCGCATAAAGCGCATATTTCCCTTACAAAAGGACTTCCCTGGGATATGGATTTGGCTGCAAGCTCACACATATCCGCGCACTCGCGGTCCAAGCGGATGCAGTCTCTCATCATGCCGATATCGCTTTCCTGCAGGCAAGCATCGTAACAGATGCTGCAGGCGACCATGCACTGCAAACACGCATCGATACATTGTTGCATTTGCTCGTGTGACATTCCTAAGCACCTTCCTCGTTCCCGAATTTTTCAGCCTGGTCATTCAGGCCCTCTCCGTTGGTTTTTACCCAAAAGTCGGATGAGCAAAAACGAAACGTAAAAATTCATGCCGTGAAGTAACCGGGCAAATTTTATGTATGATTTTGAAGGATTGGAAAGGTAACTTTATACTTTTAATTTCGTTATATAAAGTAAATTCTCTACCGGAGGTCATTCAATGATAAAAACAAACATGGTCAAACTGGCCGCAATGCTCGTTCTTTCGGCATGCATTGTCGCTTCGCCCAAGCTTTCCGCCGCTGCGCCAAGCAAATTCACACCCGAGCTCATGCAGCCTAATGTCTCTGTGTTGAAAATTGGCGCAGGCAAAAGCCTTATAAAAAACGAGAACGAGGTTCAGCTGCTGGACGTTAATCAGGAAACCTTATCGAAACCGCTGGATCTAAACCAAAAAGTGCTGGATGTCCATGTGTTGGCAAAACCAACCAAAGTGGTCATTTTAACGGAAGGGGCCCCTGGCCGCATCGAAAAGCATGTTTTTAACGAAAACGGCGTCCGGCTGAGCAAATCGGAATACAAAATAAAGGCTCCGGAACGGGGAAAAGTGAAATGGATGGCTCCGGCTAATGGCGTCAACGAGCGTTTCATGGTTCAGGAAAGCAATCAATTCTCTCTATACACTTCGTCCGGCAGTCTGGTTGCCAAGTATAACGCACAGCCTAACAACAGCATCTATGAGTATGTGAACGTAGTGGATTGGGATGTTTCGGCTTATCCTTACCTTGCCGTAAAATATATGGGGCAGCGGACCATGGCGGACGATTACTTCATAAACATCGTGAATCTCTATAGCAAAACCACCACGGAGGTTCCCGGGCTGGAAATCAACAGGCAGCTGCGTATAGATCCACAAGGGCGACTAAACGTATGGAACTCCTACAATTATGAAAACATAACTCCCGCCAATGCCGCGCAGCCCGATCCAACACAAAAGCAGACTTTTCATTCCTTATACAACATCAGCTCGGGTAAGGCATTAGCCCATCACCAGTCGCTTTTTCAGCAGGTCCCCGGTCAGGCGTCCGGCGGCTGGGATACGCAACTCGCGGGCGATACCGTTTTTGTTCAGGATCTGGGTACCGGGCTGTGGAGTTTATATCCCACCGACGGTCCTGTCGCCATAGCCGCGCAGCAGACGGGGCTTGGGAAGGGTGCAAAATTTATCGGTTATGAACCTGAAGCCAAAGCGGCCTTTTTCCTTGTCAAAACGGATGGCTCGGCCGCTCCCGAGTTAAAAAGGATTCCTATCGAATAGCTTTGCTTCGTTAACGGCCCCTCCCTACTTTCTCCGGTGAAGGACGGGCTTCTCCAGCACATACAGTTCGTCGTCGATCTGAGCCATTTTCTCGGCAATCATCGCCCTTGCATCCGTAAGCGCCTGATTGTAAATATACGGCCCCAGCTCGCCGATCATAAAATCGATCAACTGCTCGGCCGCCAGCTGCCCGATGCTTTCGGAGCGTTCCTCTTCGAAATAGGCCTGTACCTTTTGAGCCATGTTCGTTTTTTGTTCTCTAGAGATTTTGATCACCAATATCAGCAGCCTCCCATTCAGCCATGTTTAAAGCAGGCATATCCAACTAAATTTTCCTAACCATAATACAAAAAAACAGCGGGATCAAGAGTTTGATCCCGCTGACGTTTCGTGCGCCGATGCACCTATGAAAGTCGCTTTACGTGTACTTCCTTGCTTTTTAAAATCCCATTCCAGCGTTTTTCTTCCGCTTCCGGCAGATGTATGCTGAACTGATCCAGCGTTCGAAATACGATGTGATTGACCAGATCATCTAAAGATTCGGGATGGTTATAAAACGCAGGCATTGGAGGAAGTATAACGGCTCCCATGCGAGATAAAGCCAACATATTCTCAAGATGAATATCGTTCAGCGGGGTTTCCCGCGCCACCAATACTAACTTTTTGCGTTCTTTTAATACCACATCTGCTGCGCGGGAAATTAAATGATCACCAAGACCTACACGAATCGAAGCTAATGTTTTCATTGTGCAAGGAGCGATAATCATCCCGTCAACTCGAAAGGAGCCACTGGAAATCCTGGCACCCAAATCTTTATTTGAATATGAGTAATCGGCTAGCTGTGAAACTTCCTTTGCTGTATAAGGTGTTTCATCTTGTATGGTTGCAGCCGCCCATGATGATAAAACCAAATGCGTTTCAATGTTTGTATCTTTAAGAAACTGTAAAAGACGAACACCAAACATGGCTCCCGTTGCTCCAGTGATTGCTACAATTAACTTCACCTTGTTCAACCTCCTTCTTATAAACAAAAGCTCTCTGTCATCATCAAAATCCGTATTTTCCCCAATTCTTTATGACATGCTTACGCAAGTTCTCGGGATAACTTTTAAATGATGCTTCTATAGGTTGTTTTTCTTTAGGCCAATGGTTTAAAGGCAATAAACAATTATAAACGGCCTTTGTAGTAACTCCATCGCTCTTTTCTTTTTCATCTAAATAGGCCACAAGAGGCAAGACGTTTTGGCCTGCCATTGCTATTCTTCGATCCGGATGATGACGGGTAGCCAAAGCCCATACGACTTGATTGATGTCACTTGGATTAATGTCATCATCTGTAACAATGACTTTCGGCACGTAAGAACCGGCTCTAGTTGCAAACACGGCTTCTCCGATTCCAAAGGCCAGCCTTTCATTATCCTCTCTTGGATGGCTGCGATCTACGGTGACAACAAGCCAATGTACTGCGGACTCTAATGGAATAAAGCATTCTTTAATAGGAAATCCTTGTTTTCGCAGCGTATTTTGAATGCTTGCAGCAATAGCAACGCCCCAATTGGTATGATTTTCTTCAGGCGGAATACCGGCTGCAGTTACCGGCATGATGGGATTATTTCTATGAGTCATCGCCGTCACATGAAAGCGTGGCACTGATTTCTTATGACCAACCCATGTATACCCGGCATATTCACCCATTGGACCTTCCGGGATCATCTCTTCCAGGGAGGCGGTTCCTTCAATAACAATCTCACTCGTAGCCGGCACTTCTAAATCACTCGTCTCGCATTTGACAACATCGATGGGCTCTCCATACCATCCCCCGATCATTTCACCCTCGTTAACATGATCCGGAAGAGGATATCCCGCAATCATAGCGATGCCGGGATCTACACCTAGGCATAAGGCGAACGGCATCTTTTTACCTATCGCTTTCCATTCCCTGTATATCTTGCCTATATGTTGAGAAGCTATAACAACGCCGGCCATTGAACGGGGACCCTCGAGCATTACACGCGAAATAGACCAGTTAACCCATGATCCATCTGGTGTACGCACAATAAGGATACCGTAAGTATTGATGTATCGCCCTCCATCTCCAACATGAATAAATGGCACAGGGAGTTTGGTAAGGTCGATTTCATCATTAAACAATTTGTTCTCCTTGCACTCACCGGTTGTGACTAAGCGAGGAGGAATGGGATTAACGTCGGGAAGATGCGACCAGGCTTCGACAAGCTCAGGGGCGGGAGTGTTTATGGGCAACCCCAGGGAGAGAGCTACACGTATATATGGGTGTTCCTTATTTGGGCTCATTCCTACAGGCGCTCCTAACACTTCAAATCCTGGTGTACTGTCTTTAATGCTTTTAAACAGCGGTGCCGGAGCAGGCAATTCATAAGCACGTCGAATGATGGCACTCATTTCTAAGTTCCAATCCACCTCTTGATGAATAGAAACGATTTCGTTATGTTCTTTTAAAATTTCTACATATTCACGAAAACTTTTTAATGGCTTCATATCCAATGCCCTCCTTAAAAATCACCTTTTGTCTTATATATTTATATTAATTTCATGCATAAATATCTGTAAAATATATATAATAGTAGGTATACATACGAAAAATATATGATAGATAAAGGACGCTGAAATCTTGGACTTAAAGAAACTCATTTACTTTGTAACCATTGTAGAAGAAGGGCAAATTACGCGTGCAGCTAATCGCTTACACATGGGTCAGCCCCCTTTAAGCATGCAATTAAAAGGATTAGAAGATGAGCTCGGAGTCATACTCATAGAGCGCAATAATAAAAAATTCGAATTAACCCCCGCCGGACAGACGTTTTATAAGAGAGCGAAAGAGGTTTTAAATTCAATTGATGGAATGGTTACAGAAGTAAAGGAACAACAGGATGGAAAAAGAGGGAAACTTTCAATAGGCACCGTCATGTCCTGCGTACCCTACCTTCCACCGCTTTTGAAGATCTTTAAGGAGAAGTATCCTCTGATCTCGTTTCAGCTTTGGGAGGAAGATTCACGAAGAATTGAAGAGCTTTTACAAAATAAAGACATTGAATTGGGCATTGTAAGATTGCCATTGCAATCTAAAGAAATGACCGAAATGAGGAACCTTTCAATCCACCCTATCCAATCCGAACCTCTTGTCGCTCTTCAACCTTCTAACGGCACTTTTTTCAAGGGAAAAACGATATCGATAAAAGAATTAGAAAACCAGCCTCTTTTAGTTTTGCACGGCCAAGGCGATTATAATGTTTTTCACAGGTTTGTTGAGACATGCAACAGCTTTGGGTTTAATCCAAAAATCATTTGTGAAAGCCCTGATGTGACAACCTTGATGACTTTAGCGGATTCAGGACTAGGCATTGCCATCGTTCCTAAAATCGCTTTGCAGATCAAAATGCATAACAACTTATCTTTTGCTGAAATCATACCGAACATAAACTCTGAAACGGCCCTCATATGGATAGAGCATCGATATTTATCCAAAGCAGCACAAAATTTCAAGGACATTCTGATCAAACATTTAAAGTAAAGGATATTTCACCCAAAAGGTCTTGTTTTTTCATTCCTGCCTCCAAGTTTTTTTGGATTTCCTGTATGATGATGCTATGAAAAAAATATTATCTTTCATGGATTGGGGTATATTCGCTCTCCGTTTATACCATTATATTTTGCTGTTGTCCCGGGTTCTGGCAGGAAGCGAGTTTTCGAACCGGACGTTACTGAACGTGATCTGGCTGAGCATAGCCCTTGTCGCCCCTTTGCTGTTCTGGTTTCCTGGGCGCCGGATGAACAAAGTCTGGTTTTGCATATTGGAGCTATTGCTTGGCGGTTCTTATTATGTGAATTCTGTCATTCATCCGGATCTGACTTCAAAAGCGGACTATTTGCTGCCGAGTCTTACCATCGGGTACTTATTGACGAAGCAATCCCTTTGGATCATTCCCTTACTTGTTTTCATTCCTTTTTCCTTTCAGTCTTCCCTAAGAATGTCTTGGGAGCATGCCCTAAGCATCGGAACAGACAATCTGCTGTTCTGCTTCATCGGCATGTGGGCAAGCTCCGTAGCCAATGCGTATGATCAGAAGAATAAACTGGTAGCCGAAGTGGAACATCAAAATAAGCTCTTAACTCACTACTCGGCCGAGATCGAGAAAATGACTTTGCTTGAAGAACGCAACCGCATGTCCAAGGAGCTTCATGATACATTGGGGCATTCCTTCATCTCACTCATCCTGAGCCTTGACGCTACTATTGCCCTTATGGATAGCAAGCCTGCCGAGGCCAAAGAACGGTTAATTCGCTTAAGAGCATTGGCTGAGAAAAATCTGGACGATATGAGAAACATCGTACACGAGATGGGCGAAGAAGAGGAATCCAGCCTGATCCGACAGGTCGAATCCCTTGCGGCCCGTTTCCGGGAGCACACGGGTACGGCCCTGACTTTGAGTCTGCCGGGAACAGAGCGGTCCATCCGTTTTGAAGTACGGCAAACGATCCTTCGGGTCATCCAGGAATCCTTCACGAATGCACTAAAACATGGAAAGGCAACTCGGCTGCATGTGGAGCTTGGATTTTCTGAGAGCCATCTGCAACTGTCCGTTCAAAATAACGGCAAGCCAATCGACAAGCTGAATTACGGCTTCGGCTTGACCACGATGAAACATCGGGTTGAGCGGTTGGGAGGCAGCTTGCACCTGTCATCCGGGGAAGGAACTCCGGTGATCACCGAAGTCAGATGCGAAATCCCGCTGAAAGGAGTGATACCGCATGGAGAAGATTAAAGTGCTGCTTGCTGATGATCAAAAGTTAATTCTCGAGAGCTTGCATATCGTGCTGTCCATGGAACCGGATTTGGAAATTGTCGGTTTAGCCAGGAATGGAGAAGAAGCCATAAAAAGCTGCGAGCAGTTTATGCCGGATATGGTGTTGATGGATGTCAACATGCCAGTCATGGACGGCGTCGCCGCAACAGCCCGGATTAAGGAGCGAATGCCTGCAACCAAAATCATCATGCTGACCTCCTATAAGGAAGTAGAATATGTGTTAGCGGCGTTAAGCCATGGAGCGGAAGGTTATCTGCTCAAAGCCATTCACCCGAGAGATCTGGCTGCAGGCATACGGGTGGTTCAGGCGGGAGGGACTTTAATTTCGCAGGAAATGGCGAGCAAAATGATCAAGAGCATGAACAGTACCACCCCTGCGAAAAATAATGAATTCGGGCTCACTGCCCGTGAAATCGAAGTGCTGCATAAGCTGGCTGCCGGCCTGCGTAATCAAGAAATCGCCGAGGTCTTGTTTCTTAGCGAAGGGACGGTTAAAAATTACATCTCATCGATTTATTCTAAACTTAATGTGAAAGGAAGGCGGGAGGCCGCCCGTAAAGCCCGGGATTCGGGAATGATGGATCGTTAAAATTGATGACCAAAGCGCACTGCCTCTTTATGACTTTTTGAGCCTATACTCATAACATCAAACAACAGAAGAGGCGATATAAGCATGAAGAAAAAAATGTCCGGAAATAAAGAGCTTCTGCAGAATGGCAGGAAGTTCAGTGCTTGGAGTTCGTTTTGGCGCTTTCCCATCGTCTGGATGATTGTGGGGGCTATCGGGATTGTTCTCATCGATACGTTATTCCGGCAGCTGACAGAGCGATTAGAGGGGATAGTCCCCCTTATATTTACACTAGTGATGGGATTTCTGGCCATGTTGGTCTATAAGCTCACGCTGACATACCTGGCCCGGCGGTCTACTCCAGAGATATCCAGACGGCGCGCAGGGATCGAAACGGTTCTAGGCGTACTAACCGGGGCGATTTTTATCACAGCGTCCGCTTTTATTATTATGGCTCTGGGAGGGTACTCCTTCCAGTGGGCAGGTTCCGGGAATACGAGTTTTGTTCTAATATCCACTATTCAGACAGCTTTAGGAGCAGCCATTGTCGAGGAGCTTATCTTTCGTGGACTTATGTTTCAAGCTATTGATCAATTTGGGGGAAAACCGCTCGCACTTGCTGTGACCTCTCTATTCTTTGGAGTTGCCCATCTTGGAAATACAGGGGCAACATTATGGAGCGCGTTCGCCATCGTCCTGGAAGCAGGCGTTCTGCTCGGAGCCGCTTTCTTGTGGCGACGGAGCTTGTGGTTCACCATGGGACTGCATTTTGCTTGGAATGCCATGGAAGGCTTGCTTGGCATTCCTGTTTCCGGACACGTTGCTGCCGGTCTATTTACTGTAAAAGTGAACGGTGACGCACTTCTCACAGGTGGCGGCTTTGGGCTTGAGGGCTCTATTGTTCCGGTTATAGTCAGCCTTCTGATCTCTATCCCTATGTTATTTGCGACTGCAAGGAAGCGAAGGGTTGAAGCTGCGAACCTTCCTGTATCAAAGTGAACGGCAGACCCGAAGCCAAATGAGAAGTGGGTTACGGATATTACAGAGTTTAAATTATTTGGAGAAAAGCTGTATTTATCTCCAATGCTAGATCTTTATAATGGCGAAATTATTGCGTATACGATCGGTTCAAGACCGGTCTACTCGCTTGTTTCGACGATGTTGGATCAAGCATTTAAGCGATTAACGGATGAAGATAAGCCCCTATTCATTCTGACCAAGGTTGGCACTATCAGATGAAACAGTATTGTCATGCCCTCAAAGAACGTGGCATCAAGCAAAGTATGTCTCGAAAAGGTAACGGCTACGACAACGCCGTCATGGAGAACTTCTTTGGCATCATGAAA
Organism: Paenibacillus sp. USDA918EY; assembly: GCF_009870825.1. Taxonomy (GTDB): domain Bacteria; phylum Bacillota; class Bacilli; order Paenibacillales; family Paenibacillaceae; genus Paenibacillus_AQ; species Paenibacillus_AQ albilobatus. The sequence continues at coordinate 202,986 of NZ_WTWY01000002.1, forward strand.
TCTGAATTCCTGTATTTAAAGGAATTTGAAAGTATCGAACATTTTAAAATAGAGCTTTCAAAATACATCGATTATTACAACAACAAGCGAATTAAGGCAAAACTAAAAGGCATGAGTCCGGTACAGTACCGAACTCATGCCCAACAAGTTGCCTAAAGATATAATCTGTCCAACTTTATGGGGTCACTTCAATCAGCTGTTGTTGTTTATTGTGTAGTAACGGGAAATCCACCGGTTCGGATCTTGATGAATTTCAATGATTATTTTCCACCCTAAACTGCTTGTAGAAGGCACGAATATCCTGGGCCAGAAGCTCGGGTTCTTCCATAGCGGTAAAATGTCCTCCGCGTGGTAGCAAAGTCCAGCGAGTTACATTTAGGTTGCGCATAACCCATTCCTTAGGTGGCAACAAGATATCTGCTGGGAATAGAGCGATGCCTGTCGGTACTTCGATATAGCCCAATGGGGGTAAAGAATGAGAATTTTCATAATACATCCGTGTTGATGAACCCATCGTGTTCGTAACCCAGTATAACATAATGTTGGTGATTAGTTCATCCTCGCTGAATCTATGCTGGAGGTTACCATGACAATCGCTCCATGAACGATATTTTTCAATGATCCAGCCAGCCAAACCTGCCGGTGAATCGGTAATTCCATAGGCTAAGGTTTGAGGGCGTGTCGATTGAAGGGACATATAGCCTCCTTCCTGTGCAATCCATTCCGAAGCGTTTTTCTTGTATCGCAATTCTTCTCCCGAAAGCTCTGCCTGATCAGATGAAGTCATGAGACTTCTTATTATGCCGACGTCGGTTAGGTGGATTCCAAATAACAGTTCGGGATGGTTTGATGCCAGGTATCTTGTAACACCAGACCCAATATCCCCGCCTGCAGCAGCAAATTTATTGTAGCCTAATTCTTCTGTCATTAGCTTAGCCCACATTTCTGAGACGCGATAATTGTTGACGCCAGAATGTTTGGGATGGCTAGAAAATCCAAAGCCGGGTAATGAAGGAACAATGACATCAAAAGAGTCCTCAGGGTTACCGTCGTGGCTGGCTGGATCCGTAAGCAGAGGGATGATCTTTTCGTAACGAAGATAACTGTCGGGCCATCCATGGGTAAGAATGATGGGAATAGGATTGGGTCCTTTACCACGCTCATGTACGAAGTGCACGTCTATGCCGTCGATATTGCAGCAAAATTGGGACAAGCGGTTCAACTTGGATTCTTGGGCGCGCCAATCATAATGGTCCTTCCAATACGAAACGAGCGACTTTAAATAACATAGTTCTGTGCCTCGTTCCCACCTTGCGTTTTCTATTTGATCCGGCCAACGAGTGTGATGCAGTCTGTATTTTAGATCCTCAAGGATCTCGTCAGAAACATGAATATGAAAGCGTTCAATAGGCATTGTGTGTTCCCTCCTTCTTATATCGCTATTTTATCCCACATACTTGTCTGGTACACTGGCTTTAATGAAGGATTTAACTATAATATTTGATAGGTGATTGCTATGCCACAAATAGATCGACACAAAAACCGAACCGTGAATATTGAATTTGCCGCAGTAGAGGATTTTAGCCTGCTTCCTTATCCTGAACGCCTTACTCTGATTCTCATTACGTCAGGAAGTATAAACGGGATATTAAACGAACGACCCATATCCGTTTTCGCCCCAGGTGTTTTTTGCTTAGTCGAAGATGATGATTTTAAAGTCACTATGAAACATAATGTTGCCGCACAATCTTTTCGTTTTCATCCTGAATTTCTGAACACCATAACGCTTTCCGAAACGCAGGGCTACATCCCGACGGGTCCGAGAATACAAACAGGTCTTTCACTTTTTCAAAAAGATAATCTATATGCTGTACCCCGTGTCACCGAAAAAGCATATCCGCTTCTATTTGAATGGTTTTTTATACTAGGAATGGAAGTGCAGGCGCAAAGTGATGCACGCTGGGTGTGCAGGATAAAAAAATACTTGATCCAAATTTTAGGCTTGTTAGAGGATTTACATCAACATAGCGAACAATCACCAGTTGATTTGGTTTTAGAATATATACACACGAACTATTCCAGAAAAATTTCTTTAGAAGATCTAACGAATTGCGCTAAATTAAACCGTGTGACTCTTAATAAGCAGTTCCAGGAAAGATTCGGAAATACAGCAATAGGTTACTTGCTCTCACACCGTTTGAAAATTGCCTGTGATCTTTTAACTCATACAGGTATGAAGCTTGATGAAATTGCATGCGCTACGGGCTTTGAGTATGACACTTACTTTATCAAGCAGTTTACCGCCAAAAAAGGTATATCACCTACAAAGTATAGGAACATCACTCGCAAATTCGCCGTGGCCCAATAGAAGATATTTGTTTTGCTTAGGATGTGTCTACAGTCTAAATGGTGATACATGAGTTCAATATGTGAGATGAATACACGATACGAAATCAAAGGGACGCTTTACTTTAACAAAAGCTGCAGCAGATCCACCCGGTCTGCTGCAGCTTTATTGATTGAACTATAGTTCCCAACTAGCTTAGTGGTAAGTTTGAAGACCATCTTTTGGCCTTTGTTCGAATTGTACAGGAGCACTAAGTCAAGAACCCGATCCCGCTATCAGTGCCTTTTTGGCCTTGACATGCGTTCCATGATCAAGGCTACCCTGCGCCTGCTAAAAAATCGGATGATTTGAGCCATAAGGTAATTGTTGCGGCCATCAATGATGTAGCTGCGTCCCTGGTCAATCCCGCGAAATCCGGCCTGTATAACCTTTTCCGGGGTCGAGAGCTTTTGGCCCGCCCCCATTTCCTCGCTGCCGACCGCATCGAAAAACCCCGTTTCGGTTGCACCCGGGCACAGTGCGAGCACGCGAACGCCTCGCCCGCGCGTTTCTGCCCATAGCGCCTCGGAGAAGGACAACACAAATGCTTTGGTAGCCCCGTAAACTGTAGAATAAGCACAAGGCATAAACGCGGCCATCGAAGCCACGTTAACGATGACTCCGTCCTCTCGCCTCAGCATATCGGGCAGCAACCGATGCGTAAGATCGACTAGCGCAGCCGTATTCAGCATAATCTCTTCCTGCTCGCGCTCCGGGTCTATTTCCTCGAAACGGCCATATGTGCCGACGCCTGCGTTGTTGATGAGAATATCGACCGACAAGCCCAGTTCGGAAATTTGTTCGGCCAGCTGACGAGGGGCATTCGCTTTGGACAAATCACAAGCGAGCGCATAAGCCTGCACGCCGTACCGGCGGGTGATTTCCCCAGCCATTGCATCCAGTTTGTCCTTTGAGCGCGCTGCCAGAACGACATGACAGCCTCGTGCCGCCAGTTCTTTGGCATACGCTTTGCCGATTCCGGATGAAGCACCGGTGACTACTGCCAGTTTGTTTCTATATCCATACTTGTTCAAGATACGAGTCCTCCTATCGATAGCACTTTTCTGTCGTAAATTATCTTAATCGTACCGTCGATCGAGGAATGATAACCACATCATGTTTATACTATTAACGGGATTAACAGCATCGGTACTCGTTATGGTTCTTTTTTGTGGCAACCGACAATTGACAGAGATTATAATGATCGTGTAGGAAGTGCTTTTGGTCCATTTGGTTAATGGCAATAGGCATTCTTCCACATGAGTAATTAGAGGTGACCTACTTGAAAACAAATCATTCCTCATCCGCATTGGGTGAATTCATTAAATCGCGCAGGGAACGGTTGCAACCTTCAGAGGCGGGGATCCAGCCACTGCCCGGACGAAGACGCACTCCGGGGCTTCGAAGAGAAGAAGTCTCTTATCTTGCCCATATAAGTGTGACTTACTATACCTGGCTTGAGCAAGGCAAGGAAGTTAATCCTTCGCCGGAAGTGCTGTTTAGTATCAGCAAAGCGCTTCAACTTGACGAAGATGAACAGAAGCATCTGTTCGATCTGGCCAACGTAGACGTGGCGAGCGTCGTCACAGTGCCGAACAACGGAGGGCCGGATGCGGAAGTTTTGCAGAAGATCGTAGATCAACTGCATTATCCTTCTTTTATCACGGACGAAGGTACGGATGTTATCGCCTGGAATCGGGCAGCCGAACTGATCGTAGCCGATTTCGGCAGTCTGCCGAAGAGCGAACGGTATATGATGAACATTATGTTCTTAAAGCCGGATTACCGCGCAAGACTGGTGAATTGGGAAGGCTTCGCCCGTTACTCCGTAGCGGTTCTGCGGGCAAGCTTCGACCTTTACAAGAACAACCCGTTGCATATGGAACGATTCGAACATTTGAGACGGGAAAGCGAGGAATTCTCGCATTTCTGGGAGCTATATGAGATCAAGCAGAAGCGCTTAACCACCGCTTTATTTCGTCTTCCTGACGCGCAGGAGATGGAGTTCGTGCTCCATTCCGCGGCTGCAATCGATAACGACCCGGGACTGCACTGGTGCTTCTTTGTTCCGGTGCCCGGTTCGGGAACGGAAGAGAGATTATTGCGTTTGCTGGAGCAGGACAGGGAGAAAAGGCAGCTCCCGTAGACTGTTACTCCCGTTAATAGAATAGACGTGCTGTGGCTAGCTCCCTCCAGTTGTTTGTATGATTCAGTGGAAGACAACGATTGGAGGGTGTTTAGCATGCAAACATGGTTCATTACAGGAGCGTCAGGAGGCTTGGCTTCACGTATAACTCGCCGGTTGCTTGATAGGGGGGACCGTGTAGCCGCAACGGTACGCAAGCCGGGTGTGCTGGATGATCTGCAGGCACAGTATGGTTCCCAACTATGGCGGGCGAATTTAGATCTGACAAACTCTCAGCAAATTGCTGAAGTGGTGGAACGTGCATTTTCAGAATTGAGCACGATCGATGTGTTTGTCAATAACGCAGCTTATGGATTGTATGGCGCGGTGGAAGAAGCAAGCGACAGGCAAATTGAGCATCAGTTTATGACCAATGTGCTTGGCTCCTTGCGTGCAGCGCGTGCAGTCCTGCCTTATTTCCGCAATCAGGGTGGCGGCCACATTGTACAGATTTCGAGTATGGCGGGTCATTATTCTATTCCGGGTATGGGGCTGTATTGTTCTTCGAAATGGGCGGTCGAAGGAGCCTTTGAAGCGCTGGCTAAGGAAGTGGTTCCGTTCAATATTAAGACCACTATAGTGGAGCCCGGCGGAATCCGAACGAATTTCATTACAAGCAACGCTGTATTCGGTGAGCGGATGGACGAATACCGGGATACGGAGGCGGGCCAATTCGTTAGCCTGATGAAGGGGGAACTGCCAGGTATAGATATGAGCATGTTCAACCAAATGGTTGTCGGTGATCCGGATAAAATGGCGCAGCAGATTATCCGCCGTGTCGATCAGGGAGAGGGTGCGACGCGTATGGCGTTGGGTAGTGACGCTTATGAGCAAATCCGGGCAGCCCTACTAGACAGACTGGCCGCTCTGGAAGCGCAGAAAGAGCTGGCTTATTCCACTGATTCAGATGATGTGGTAAAACCATTTTAAAGGACGCCAAAGGACTTTTTGGACATTGTACAAAAAAGAGCGCCTCTGTAAGATGGGAATTGGAAACGGGTCTACAGCCCTTTTAATCTCACCATTTAGGAGGTCGCTCTACTATGAAATTTAAAGCTCAAGACAAGCAAAGTCAACTCATTGAAAATATTTCCTCGACTTGGCGCAGCACCAGCTAGAACAAATTGAACATGAGCTCCATCTTATCCTTGAGCGTATTCCCTATGCGCAAAAGCTGCTTGAAATACGAGGTGTTAATGCAATGAGTTTAGCCGGAATACTGGGCGAAGCCGGTGACTTAAGTGGTTATGCACATGGGAACGCTCTACTGCGGCATGCAGGATTGAATTTAGCTGAGGCAAGCTTAGGGAAATGGCGAGGAAATATGTTGCTTAGCAGACGCGGTCGTCCGCGTCTTCGGCATTTCCTCTATCTCATGACGATGTGTATGGTCATGACGAATCCAGACATTAGAGCCTTGCACAAACATCAGCCGTATCGCATACTTAGACGTTATTGAATTTGAGGATGAAGACAACGACGACGATGATGGTTTTAAGCCAGGCACATTGATTATTGGTGCTTCTAAGAATAAACACGACATGTCGGAAGACAAGAACATACAACGTTTAACAGCTGCGCATTGCGCGGTTTTCTTTTTTTTATGGATGTAAGTTCTTGTCCTTAGCTCAGACAAGAATTACATCCATTACCGATTAAGGACAAGGACATGCAGTGGTTACCGAATACGTAGCTTTGAGATAACGGCTTCTGGCCTAGTGGTTACCGATAATCTATTGAAGTTATATGAAAGTAGAGCAAAGGTTTTCCAAAATTTCATCCGGTGAATAACCCCGAACATCTCTTTGAAACAAATACGAATCAATACTTATGGCCGTCATCAGCATATCTGCTCTAAATAAGCTCTTAGGGCTTGAAAAGTCCCCCGCTGCCATCTCATCGAATAATCCGACTGTAATTTGATGCATTTTGTTATATAGAGGGTTCTGTGATTGATACGGAAGCCGTTTAGCTGACGTGGAACCTGCACCTCCGGTAAGTAGTTGCGCTTTCTTCTCAATGAAGGGCATGAAAATTCTGAGAATTCCTTTTAACCGTTGTTCCGGCGGCTCTTGCTGATTCTGTAATAGATACCTCTCTATATCCTCAAAGAGTTGAAGAACGCTCTCTTTTATTAAATCCAAACACAATTCACCTTTATTTGCATAACGACGATATAGTGTGCCCGGGCCGATCTGGGCTTCCACGGCTATCTGATTCATGCTTACCTGAGCCACACCATTTTTCTCAAAAAGTTTATGGGCAGCAATCAATATTCGTTGGCGATTTTCGGCGGCATCACGACGTTCAATACGCGGCTGAATTTCCTTGATATTCTCCAACATTGAAACACCCCTAATGTTAAATTTCGACCACATTGACAAGTGGAGAACTATCCGCTTAATATAAAAAGGAGAGCTCTCCGTTTAATTTTAATCTATATTGAGTGCAGATTCAACAAAACTATGGTCGAAGGAGATTGACAATGGATTCTACCGCAAAACCTATACACGAAAAGCATGATTAGCCCTTTTATTAAATTGCCACTGCCAATAGTCTATCAATCAACATATGTCAGTTCTCGTTGTTTTCTGATAATGCCTAAATCCCGCAAGGGTTGAAGAGCGTCTGACGGTGGAAGATCCGGTTGCCTCTCAATCTCGCCCCATCTCAGCAATATGATAGAGCATTGAACGGGCATGAAGGCACTTCCACCAAAGTGACAGCTCGTTGCGTAACCGTGCGCACTAAATTTATATGTTTTGGAGGGACCATGATGAAGCGATTAGAGGGAAAAACAGCAGTGATTACAGGAGGAAGCGATGGGATCGGATTTACCATCGCTTCGACATTTGCCGAAAATGGCGCGAGCCTTATCTTAGTCGCTCGCAATCAAGAAAAACTGTTCCATGCAAAGCAAATATTACAGAGGAAAGGTGTCTCAGTCGAGACAATCTCTGCCGATCTCAATAATCTCGCAAGCATTCCACATTTGACAGCAACGCTGCTTGAGCGAACAAATGGCCAGATACATGTGTTAGTCAACAACGTTGGAGTGGCATATTTCAAACCTCTTCCTGACCTTTCAGTGAGCCTCTTGGATGAAATGGTGAACCTCAATATCAAAGCCCCTTTTCTTCTCATTCAACACTTGCTGCCAGCACTGACTGCAACGAGAGGGAATATTCTCAATATTTCAACCTATTGGTCCCAAAAAATGATTGCCGGACGCCCCTCATCAGCCTACTCGATGACACGTGGTGCGATCAATACGCTCACAAAAGCGCTCGCCAACGAGTTGGGTGAGTTCCATATCCGCGTTAACGCTATCGCTCCTGGTTCTATTGACACATCGACTTTCCGGAAGTGGCTTGACACGATGAATCAAGAACAGCTTCTCGAATATCAGAACTACGTTCAAAGCGCATACCCGCTGGGGCACATTGGAAGTGAAGAGGATGTGGCGCATGCAGCAGTCTATCTGGCCTCTGACGAAGCAAAGTGGGTCACCGGAACCATTCTCAATATCGATGGCGGTTTAACTGTACGATGAGGGTAACGGTCATAGAAGGCATCCCGTTTGATCCTACATCTCCCTAGAAGTTGCTAATTCAACACAACGAAATAACGGGCAATACGTACAAAATTAGAGGACCATGTAAATTTCAACTCAAACTGCCCGATAAAATTGATCCCTTGGAAGGCAAAATATTGCACAACGATACCAGGCTGCCGTAATAATCGGCAGCCCCCGTTAGTGCAGCCCTCCCTCGTTTTAAATGACTTCGACATAATCAACTAAATGTTTTTAACAGACGGATTGTCAAAATCCCGATACTACTTTGTAATCCCAATCGCCTCTGGTCTTAATTTTGCAACAAAATAACTTACTGAAGCATACCGACTAATTACTTCCGTACGACGGTATATCCTTTATCCTGCAGCAGCTTGATAATGCCATGCTCACCCAAATAATGCGCTGCCCCAACCACGATAAAATACTCTTCCTTTTTGCCGTTTTTCAGATATCCGTCGATTTTATCGGCCATGCCGATGTTTCGGTCGATCAGCATCGCCTTGTTATATTCCGGTTCGGCGGCCATGCTGTTGGTCAGCTCGAGCAGCTGCTCGTCATTGCCCGTTTTCCACATTTCGGCCATCTTGTCTACACCGTCGTCCAGTACGTCAAAATTGTCCAGGGCCGTGTTGAGGTTTTTCTCCTGCAATTCCTTGGAGAAGCCATTAAACATGCTCAGCTGCGATTCGTAGGATTCCAGCTCCACGACAGGAATTTTGCGCTCGATCGCTTTTTGGATGAAATAGAGGTCGATCCCCGCTTCCGCTTCGTACCCTGCTTTTATCGATTTCAGGCTGCTGATCGTCGTTTCGACGACCCAAGGTTTGAAGGCGTCCAAGGCGTCCGGCTTCATGCCGCTTTGCTGCAGAATTTTGCCAAGCTTGGCGTACGTCTCGCCGGAAATATGATCCTTCAGCGTCGTCCCGTCCTGATACATGCCCATATCCATGACCTTTTGCTGCTGCGCCTCGTCGGCCGCTTTGCTCAAATCGATCTCGACGCCGAGATAGTCGGCCTCGGCAAACGCTTCTTCGAATTCCGGACGCAGCGGGTAGAAGCTGTCATCCGCAATATGCATCGAGCCTACCAGATACACCGTATTCCCGTTGTGCTCGACTTCCCACATGAAGCCGCGGCCGCCGGCCTTGGCGGTTTCGGCCGCTTTGGGTACCAGCAGAACCGTCCGCGTTTTGGCATCCCAACGAACCTCGTAGCCTGCTGCATCGCCAACGATCCGTATAGGGGCGTACGTCACGCCATTGATCCGTTTGAGCTTGCCTTTCAGCGTAATCGTTTTGCCGTCTACGACGACGTGAATCGTGTCGTCCGCCGCGCCCGTCAGCTTCGCGTTCATGGCCTGAAGGGTTGTTTTCAGCGGAACGTACGTTGTTCCGTGATCGATGACCGGCGCGCCGCCGGCATATTGAACGGCGTGGTCATTCACCTTAACCGCCGGCTGCTGCGGAGCAGCCATGGCAGGCGCAGCCGTGGCCATGAGCCCGGCCGAGATCGTGATGGATAAGAGCATTCGTTTCCAATATTTCATGTACAATTCTCCTTAGAATGAGATGATGAATGGATGAGTGATGAGTATTTGGATAACCGTCAAATCTTGTACGCCTTCATCGCTTTGCGAAGCTCTTTGAACGAAGGGCGTTTGCCGTACATCAGGACGCCGGTGCGATAGATTTTGGCCGACAACCAGCCGAAAACAAGGATCGACACGATCAATAGCGCCAAGGAAATCAGAATTTGCCAGGTCGGCACCGTCCCCATGCCGATCCGTACCAGCATGGCGGTAGGGGCCGTGAACGGGATGAAGCTCGTGACTTTGATCAGCATGCTTCCCGGCGTGCTGATGCTGAAAATGCCGATATAAAACGCGGCAAGCCCAAGCATCGTAATCGGCATAACCGCCTGCCCCAGCTCTTCGGTGCGGCTGACGATGGAACCGACGGCCGCATACAGCACCGCAAACAGGAAGTAGCCGACAATGTAAAATACCAAGCCGTACAGCAGCACCATACCATTGAGATCGGCCAGACTCAGATGGAATTCCTCAAGCATGCCGACATTGTTCGGCAGCATCAGGTTGGCGGCCACAACCACGCCGAAGACGGCGATCTGGACGAGACCTACCAGGAAGATCCCGATGATTTTGCCGAACATTTGGTTCAGCGGCTTGACGCTCGTGATGAGAATTTCCATAATGCGCGAGCTTTTTTCGGCCGTCACCTCTGCCGCGATCATGTTGCCCGTCATCATATTGGAGCTGAAGAACAAAATCATCAGGAAGTAGACCGTCACGTAATTCATGATTTTCTGATTTTTTTCCTTTTCCGTATCGCCTGCGGCACTCACTTTGGCTTCTTCGGAAAGATCAAGCGAATCCAGCGTGACCGGTTTATTGAGGGCGGCGATTTGCTCCGCGGTCAAGGAATCCTTGGCGATCAAAGCCGTCTTGATGTTTTGCAGCGCCCCTTGCAGGTACATGCCCAGTCCCTGGTCCATCCCGCCTTTGCCGGCGTACACCGCTTTCGGAAAAGACCGGTCCGCCGGATCTTCTTCAAACTTCACGTAACCTTCAAGCTTGCCGTCCTTCACGTCCTGTTTCAGCCGATTTTCGTCATTCCCTTCATACGGTACGAAGGCATAATCCTTGCTGCCCGAACCGGCCGCGTACTTTTCCAATTCGGATGCCACCGCCTGCCCGCTGCCGGATAACAAGCCGATTTGCGCAGGGCCGTCATCCCCGCCGCTGAATTGCTTGATGAAATAAGGCACGTTCATCCCGATCGTAATCAAAATGGCCAGCACCAGCGTCGTAATGAGAAATGATTTCGTTTTGACTTTATTTTTGAACGTAAAACCGATAATCGTCCCCAGATTGTTATGCATTGGATTCCCCCACCTCTTGAATGAAGATTTGGTTCAACGTCGGCTCCTTGATTTCGAAACGCTCAATGGCCGTTTGCGCCATCGCATGCTGCAAAATGAGCTGAGCCGTATCCGGCGTGCCGATCTTGATCTCGTATCCCCGGTCGACGCGCTCCACCGACTTGACGCCCGGAATAGAGTCCAGCTTTTCCACTTCTCCCTGGGTGTGCAGCACGACTTCCTCCCGCGGGTAGCGGCTTTTGATTTCTTTGATATCCCCTTGTACTACCGTATTAGAGCGATGAAGAATCGTGATGCGGCGGCACAGCTCCTCGACATGTTCCATGCGGTGGGTGGAGAACAAAATGCTCGTTCCGTTGTCCCGCAGTTCCTTGACGGTGGCCTTAAGCAGTTCCACATTGACCGGGTCCAGGCCGCTGAAGGCTTCGTCCAAAATCAAAATTTGCGGTTTGTGCACGATGGCGGCGATAAAACCCATCTTTTGCTGATTGCCTTTGGACAGCTCTTCAATCCGCTTGTCGTAATATTCCGGCACTTCAAAACGGTCGAGCCAATAGCGCAGGCTTTTGTCCGCGTCTTGTTTGGACATTCCGCGCAGCCGCGCCAAATATACGATCTGCTCGCTGACTTTGATCTTCGGGTACAACCCGCGTTCTTCGGGCAAATAACCCATGACACGCGTCAGTTCGCTGCTGTACGGTTTGCCGTGGTAGCGGATCTCGCCGCCGTCCGGATAAATGAGTCCCAGCACCATCCGCATCGTCGTCGTTTTTCCCGCGCCGTTTGCGCCCAAAAGCCCGTAAATTTCCCCCTGCTCCACTTGCAGCGAAATGTTGTTCACCGCCGTTTTATCCCCGTATTGCTTGAACACGTGATCCAATTGCAACGATACCATGCGTTAATCCCCTTTCCCTGACTGCATTCCCGCAGGCAGATGCCCTTTTAGCCACAGGCTTAATATTTCGTCAAGCTCAAGCGATCTCGTCTTTAACACCGAAATGCCCGAGTCATGCAAAATCTGCTCCGTCCGCATACACTCCGTCGTAATCATGCGCACCACGCCCTGGATTTCCTGCTGAACCTGAATGATTCCGGGCAAATCCCCGGCAAGATCGGCGCTGCCGCTGACCCAAAGCTCTTTCCAGTTGTCCATCAGACTGTCCTTTTCCGCCACGCCGTGCAGTTTGCCGTGATGCAGAAGCACCACGTAATCCGCCAGGCGTTTGATCTCATCGACGATATGGGTCGACAGCAAAATGGTGGCTTCCCCTGATTCCATAAACTGCCGTAGCTCGTCGATCATCAGCTTCCAGGCAAACGGATCCAGCCCGGAGGAAGGTTCGTCAAGGAGCAGCAGCTTCGGCCGCGGTGCGAGCGCAGCGGCTATTTCGTATTTGCGCCGTTCTCCTTTGGACATCATTTTCAATTTGATATTCCGTGGCACTTTGAACTTTCCGAGCAGCTCCTCGAAATACGTCTGATCCCACTCAGGGTACCACTCCGCCCGAAACTCCGCCGCTTCCTCCGCGGTCAAATTGTTCTCTTCGCTGCTTGATTTTTCCGACACGAACCCGATTTGGCGCCGGACAGGCTGCGGAATTTCATGGGGATAATTTTCGCCGAACCAGGAAATGGCGCCCCGGTCGGGATGGACGATTTTCAACATCATATGAATGAGCGTGCTTTTGCCTGAGCCGTTTTCCCCGATCAGCCCGATGACGTAACCTTTCGGCAGCTTCAGGTTGATGGGTCCGATCAGCTTCTGCCGCATTTTTTTCTCGACGCCCTTCAGTTCGATTGCCGCCTGTTCCATTTATGCTTCACCTTCCTTCCCGTCCGGATGATATTTTCTATGCAAAATGGCCAAAAACAGCCGCTTAAGCTCTTCCTCTTCGCATTTGACGGATAGGCCGATGTCCACCGCCGAGATTAGCGCTTCCTCCACCGCTTCACGTCTGAACGTTTCCCGCTCAGCATCGCCGACCTTGGCGACAAACGTCCCGGTCCCCTGCTTCGTTCGCAGCAGCCCTTCACTCTCCAAATCCTGATACACCCGGCGGACGGTGATGACGCTGCAATTCAGTCCGCCCGCAAATTCCCTGATCGACGGCAATAGGGTTCCCTCCTTGATTTGCCCGCTGATGATCAGCGATCTTAATTGGGATTCGACCTGATGATAAAGCGGTTCAGCGCTGTTTTCATTTAATTGTATTGGAATCCACACCTTTTGCACCTCACCTCTTGCTTCCCGGTCAGTACGCCGCCGCTTTTGCGGACTTGTTGGCCGTCAGCCATAATCAATCTTTCGCTGCGCGGTTTACATCAGATCCCTGCTGCGAAGCGTACGGAGCGTCAACTTCGTAAATGCGGCCAGGCTAGCCGCCGCCGCCGCGAACATGACCCACATCAAGGGAGAAAGCAGCTTCCAGCGCGTTGCCGTTTTGACCGAATAAAGAAGCAGGTTCCCTCCGCATATTTTGATGACAATCGCCGCCACGATCGCTCCGGCAAACAAAATAAGCGTCGCCCGGAAATACGCTTTCCCGTGGTTTGAAAATTCAAAATACATGTACGGCCCCGACAACGCCAGCCCGTAACCGATCCACGTCAGCGAAAAAGCCAGATAACCGGCCAATGACATCCCGCTCCGCATCGGTTCGGCGACCCAATACATCAAGCCGAAAAAGATGATGCCGTTGAAGATAAAAGCCATAAACATCTGCAGCAGCCGATAAAGGATGATGACCCGATCCGGGATCGGCAATGCCCTGAAATACGCCAGCATTTGCGTATACGAATCCTCGCTCAAATATTTAAAGGACCTTCGGGAGAAATAAAATCCCAGCATCGGAATGAACAGCATGAACAAGCCGTCGGTCACCGGGCTGATGAATTCCGGCGCCTCCATCTGTCCCCGAACCGCCGATCCCACCATGACCGCCATATAAACGGCATACACGATGGACCAAACCAGATATTTTTTCTCGCTTCTCAGATCTTTCTGCATGATGTACCAAGCTTTTCTCGCGTTTTCCAAAACGGCTCTCCCCCGCTCCCGTCCGGACTTTCCCGTCAGGTCTAATTATTCAATCATCTCAGGTGTGCATAGTCACATGAACTGTGCTTACTGTGTATATCTTTATACACAGTATATAGGGTGATGCACGATCTGGCAATAGGCCTTTTGCAAAAATGATGGAAAATTTTATGGCACAAAAAAAGGCCCGGAAGCCGTCATAACGGGTTCCAGGCCTTGCAGCGCAAAGATATTCGCCGATTGTTAATATACCAAGGCAGTCGGATATTTGGCAAAAAAATCAAGCATGCTCTCCACGTCCTTCAGCCGCGGTTCAGGCGCCTCAACCTCCAGCATCGTGAACCTGTTATCGTCCTTGCCCTGAAACCGGTATGCCGCCCCGTACGTCCGATAAGCTGCGGCATCCTTGTGCAGGCGATATTGCACGATATGGTCGTTCACCACCGACTGTTTATCAAATGTCAGCGTGTCCGGAGTCATCCCCTGTTCCTCCGCCCATGCCCTCATATCCGGAAAATAACTGCCGATCATTTGGGTGGCGCATCCTCCGCAGGAGCCCGTATCCGAATACGTCGCGCGAATGAGCGGATCGGACGGGTCCTGCAATTCGATTTTAACCGAGCCGTTCATACCGATATCCGCCGTGACCACCTTCCAATGGCGCGGAGCCAAGAGAAGATAACCGTGATTGCTGCCCCCGTTCAGGAAAAACGCTCCCCAACGCGTCGATTCCGAAGCTGGAAGGGATATCCCGCGCAATGCGGGCAGATCCGCATGGGGGACATTCGGAGGCGCAAATCCGCCGTAAAATGTTCCCGAAATGCAGTACAGCGGAATTTGGCCGATGCCTCCCCCGGGCTGATCCAGCTTCAATACGCCGCATTGAACGGTGGCTGGCTGGTTAACGCTTCCGGATCCCGCACCGTTTGCGCCCAGGTCCGCTCCTTCGCCTGGAGTCGGATCCTGAACTTGATGGTTTTGGCCTTGACCATGCTGCTCATCCGCCGACATCGAGCCGGGGCCTGTGAGCGATGTTGTGCAGAGCAGGATGATCACGACGGCAACCGTCAAAATAAACAGCCTTCCTCTCATGCTTCCCGATGTTGTTATGCCGTTTCGTTTCATGTGGATCCCGGACCTTCTTTTTAGTGATTTGGAGTTTCACCGATATACTCTTTAGACGTAATCAGGAACCATAAAGTTATCATTTTTTTAATTTTCTTCTTTATCGATCCGTATGGCTGCACTCACCCCTTACCGTTGTCGTCCGGCACCCGCGAAAAAGCGCACAAATACTAATATGTAGCCGCAAAAACAAAAAGACCTTTTCGGTATACCTGCATGTTAACGGGATTTGGAAAAATCCCCAGGTAGACTGAAAAGGCCTCTGATGTTTATGCATGCCCATGCAAATCTCTCTTCTAAGCGCCCAAAATAACGTCCCAAACCGGCTTCGTATGGCCGCCCGGATACAATACGTAAAGCAGGACATAAACGACAACTCCCGTAATGGCCGTAATAAACCAGATGGTCGCCGTTACCCTTCCCCATTTCCGGTGCTTCGAGAATTTCTCCCTGAATGCAAGCACCAACGTCGTAATCCCAAATACCGCTGCGACCGTCGCAAGGGTAATGTGGAAGATGAGGAAGATTTGATAGTACACTTTAAGTTCATCCGATCCGCCCCAGGAAGTGTTTCCCACGAATGCGGTTCTGGATACATAAATGATGAAAAAAAGGAGCGCCGCAACGGCACCGAGAATCATCACTTTTTGATGGGCTTCGCGTTTCCCTTTAATAATGAGCCCCCAGCCAATCGCCACCAATATCGCACTGATGACAATAAACGACGTGCTGATCGTCGGCATCAGCGTATATAAATCCATCGAAATCCTCCTTACTTCACAAAAACGGGCGCTTACGCCCGGTTCAATGAACCCTCGTTAAACTCGGCGGGCGTAATGTCTTCTTCCTTATTCTCGGCACGATACCAGCGGAAAAATACTCTCCCTAGCATCGATGCGAAAATAAACTCCTGAATGAACTTCATGACGATGCCGCCTACTTGCTGATCGACTTTCGTGCTCATGATGTTAAAGAAGGTCGGACCGCCAAACACCTGCAGCAGCTTCGACGGATCGCCGGACACGCAGTATCCCATCGCCTCCGCCCATACATTCGGATCGCTGAACGTGGCGTACATCGGCTTTGCGGAGAAAATAATCAAACCGCAAGCCGGCGTCAGGAGCACCATATTTAGAAAAATGTATCCTATCTTGGCAAGCCCCGAAGTTTTGTCCTTTTCCGGCAGCGGATTGATCAGCGTCCACCACATCAGGATCGCGGCGATAAACAGCACCAGATAATAAAGACGGTGCACGGCAAAATGCAGCATGACATAGTCATGGACCGCCGGGAAATGATAGAAAGAAAACAACCCGTTAAACACAATCGCGGCCACGATCGGTTTGGCCAAAAAGCCAAGCTTCTTGAACGGGTTCACCTTCAAAATCGCTCTCCACAACCATGCCGGAATCCCCATCATCAAAAGCGGCGGCGCCACCAAATAGGAGAATGCCATCGTCGTCATATGAAACGTAAACATCAAATGCCCGAGCAGACTGATTGGACCGCCTTGAGCAAGGTATAAAACCAGCATACCGCAAACGAAGCTGATTTTTTTGCTTAATGGGACGGGTTCGCTGCCTGCAAACCTCTCGCTAAGCGGTCCGATCACGACGAAATATGCGGCCGTTACGAGCAGCATAAACGCCAGAAACAGCGGACTGAACAATTCGCTAAAGCTAAAATATTCTAACCCCAGCATGTAAAAACCTCCTCTCAAGCGGTATCAGTTCTGTCGAAATTGTGACAACTGCCTTCCATTGAAAAAAGAGGGGGCAAATAAGCCCACCTCTTTATCTATTTTACCACCATACCCAGTACAATGCCATCACGATGGCCGTACCGGCTACGAAAAATCCACCGATCATAAAGATGATGGGAATCATATGTCCCCGGTCTTTCAAGTGCATCCAGTAACCCATTTGCACCAGAACCTGAAGCACTGCCATAGCCAGGAGCAGCAGCACGGTAAACGCCGCGTTGACTCCACCGGCCATGACGGCCGCGAAGGCAATGGCTGTCAGAATGATGGAGAAAATGAAAACGATGATATGCTTCTGAGGTCCTTCATGGCGTTCGCTGTGCTTCACGATGCCATGATTCGCCTGATGATCTGTCGTCATATCTTAGCCCACCTTCCCGAGCAGGTAAACGACCGTAAAGATGAATACCCAAACGACGTCGATAAAGTGCCAGTAAATGGCCGACACATAAACCTTCGGCGCCGTTACGACCGTCAAACCTTTTTTAAAGAGCTGTCCAATCAGAATGGAAATCCAGAGCACCCCGAACGCAACGTGTGCGCCGTGGAAACCGACAAGCGTATAAAACGCCGAACTGAATGCACTGGTCGTCATGCCGAATTTCTCGGCATTGACGTATTCGGCAAACTCGTAAATCTCAAGGAAAAGAAAGCCCAGGCCCAAAAGCACCGTAATGGCCAGCCATACGCGAAGCGCAGCGACCTTGTGGCGGTGCATCGCCTGTACGGCGAACACGCTTGTCAAGCTGCTGACGAGCAGGATCAATGTCGCTGCCGCCGTCATCGGCAGTTGGAAAAGCTCGCCTGCGGTCGGGCCTTCATTCGTTTGATTGCGGAGCGCAAGGAATGTCGCGAACAGGGTACCGAACAACACGGCCTCTCCGCCAAGGAAGAGCCAGAAGCCGAGCACTTTATTGCGGCCTTCTAACGTCGCCTTTTCCGGTTCGTGCGGCAAAGCGCCTTCTGTATGCGTTGCACTCATGCTTTTACCCCCTCTTCCTCCAGCTCTTCTACTTCGATGTGCCAGCCGTGATCGTCATACAAGGAACGAAGCAGCATGGAACCGAAAGTGATGACCAAACCGATAATAACAACGATCCAGTTGTTGAAAATTAAGCTCATAAAAGAATTCGAGAACTGTTCTTTACTGAACATGAATCCCAGACCGGCAATGAAAATGCCGACGGACATGACGAAAGGCAAAATCGTTGGCGACGGCATGTGAATCGGACCGAGCGGTTCCGCAGGCGTCATCTCTTTGTTGCCGGCCATTTTTTCTTTCCAGAAAGCATCGATACCGCGTACGAGCGGAATTTGCTTGAAGTTGTATTCCGCAGGCGGAGACGCGATGGTCCATTCCAGCGTACGTCCGTCTTCCCACGGATCATTGGCAACGCCTTTCGGCTTCGCCGCAGTCGCAAACGCGTTGATCAGGAAGACGAGGATGCCGATGCCCATCAGGATGGCGCCGATCGTACTTACCAGGTTCAACGTGTCGAAATGCTGGTTAGGCAGGTAAGTAAATACGCGGCGCTGCATACCCATCAAGCCCAGGAAGTGCTGTACGAAGAACGTCAGATGGAAACCGATGATAAAGAACCAGAAAGAGATTTTGCCGAGCGTTTCGTTCAGCATGCGGCCGAACATTTTCGGCCACCAGTAATGCAGGCCCGCAAGCAGGCCGGATACGAGACCGCCTACGATAACGTAGTGGAAGTGGGCAACGACGAAATACGTGTCGTGGAACTGGAAGTCGGCAGGAGCCGATGCCAGCATAACCCCGGTTACCCCGCCCATAACGAATGTCGGGATAAATCCGATTGCAAACAGGTTCGGACTCGTGAAGCGGATCTGTCCGCCCCACATCGTAAACAGCCAGTTAAAGATCTTAATCCCCGTAGGCACTGCGATGAGCATCGTCGCAATCGAGAACAGCGCGTTCGCGACTGGGCCGAGGCCTGTCGTGAACATATGGTGCGCCCAAACCATGAAGCCCAGGAAAGCGATCAGGATCGTGGCGAATACCATCGAGCTGTAACCGAAAAGGCGTTTCCGCGCGAATGTCGGTATAACCTCGGAAATGACGCCGAATGCCGGCAGGATGAGGATATACACTTCAGGGTGACCAAAGATCCAGAAGATATGCTGCCAAAGAACGGGGTTACCGCCATTGGCCACTTCGAAGAAATTCGCTCCCAAAATTCGGTCAAACGAAAGCAATACCAGACCTACCGTAACGGCAGGGAATGCAAACAGGATCATCGCGGACGTAATGAAAGACGTCCAAGTAAACATCGGCATTCTCATGAAAGACATGCCCGGCGCGCGCATCGTGATGATGGTCGCCAGGAAGTTGATGCCCCCGATCAGCGTACCGAGACCGGCAATCTGAAGACCGACGGTATAAAAGTCGACGCCGTGCGACGTGCTGTAAGTATTTGTCGAAAGCGGGGTATATGCTGTCCAGCCCGCATCTGGAGCTCCGCCCATAACCCAACTCAGGTTGAGCAGCAAGCCACCGAACAAAAATGTCCAGAAGCCAAGAGAGTTCAGGAACGGAAACGCAACGTCCCGCGCCCCGATTTGCAACGGAATAACCGCGTTCATCAGCGCGAAGATGACAGGCATAACGCCCAAGAAGATCATCGTCGTTCCGTGCATCGTAATCAATTCGTTAAAGGTTTGCGCCGAGACGAAATCATTCATCGGCTTAATCAGCTGCAGCCGGATCAGAATCGCTTCGATACCGCCGATCGCGAAAAACAAACCGCCGGCCAGCAAATAAAGAATGGCTATTTTCTTATGGTCGACTGTCGTCAGCCAATCCATCAAGCCCTTATGGCGCTTGACACTATGAGCATGAGCCAAGGTTGGTACCCCCTCTTATAAAAATCTTGCTGTTGATATCGCTTAGTAATTCAACTTGTAGTTAGCCAAGTAATCGGCAATGCCATCGATTTGTTCGTCTGTCAGACCCAAATCCTTTGGAGCTGGCATTTTGTTGCCCGGTTTCACGGCTTGCGGATCTTCAAGCCATGTTTTGAGGTTTTCCTTAACCGGTTTGCCTCCGTCTTGACCTTCGTTCAGCAAGATACCCGCAACAGATTCACGCGAACCGATGCCGGTAAGGTTCGGGCCCACCGGACCGCCTTGGTCACCTACAGCATGGCAAGACAAGCAAGATTTTTTGAACGTTTCGGCCAAAGCTTGGTCTTTAGGCAGAACCGCAGGCGCTTTCATCGCGGTTACCCAATTTTTGAAAGATTCCGGACTTACCGCCTTGACCTTGAATTCCATCAGACCGTGCGAAGCGCCGCAAAGCTCGGCACATTTACCGCGGTAGACTCCTTCTTTGTTTGTGCTGAAAGCGAATCTGTTAATCGTTCCGTCCGGGTTCGTGTCCATTTTACCGGATAAGGACGGCACCCAGAAGGAGTGAAGAACGTCTGCCGTTTTGAGTTCGACGGCCACGTTTTTGCCTGTTGGGATCATCAGTTCCTGGGCGGTTTTCACGCCATATTGCGGGTATTCGAACTCCCACCAGTATTGGTGCGAAGTGACCTTCACCTGCAAGGAATTCTTATCGTTGTAATGATCGTCGCCAAAGGCAAAAATCTTTTGAACGGTCGGAACGGCCAGAATAAATACCAAGATAAGCGGAATAACCGTCCAGATAACCTCCAGCTTGAAGTTTCCTTCCACTTGTTTCGGCACTTCCGTTTGTCCCTTTTTCCTGCGGAACTTAATCAAAACGTATACCGCAATTGCAAACACGACGATCAGGACGACGATCATGATCGTGATCGAGAGCTTCATCAAATCGTACTGTCCTTCCGCCACAGGCCCCTGTGGTCGTAATGCCGACAAGTCCTCGCGGCCGCACCCGGCTAAAAGCAGAGAAAACACTGCGAGCAAGGGAAGAAGTCGCTTTACAGCCTGCCACCGTTTCATCATTGATCTACCCCACTTTGTACTTTTTCACAGGCGCCCGCCCTCAAGAAACATGCTATGCGCGGTTCATACCTGTGCAATAACGGATGAAATGCTACTGTCAACTAAAACAATCACCTATTTAATATAAGTTTAAGGTATTATTTTGTCAATGATTCTGACCTAGTTCACAAATTGTTCGAAAAGTCCCGAAAGTCGCGCCACACAAGCATTTGCAATCGTTTTCGACCACGCTCTCCCCCCCGTTCCTCCCTCCGGTTTGCAACCTTACCATTCCCTTTTCGTATACCCATTTTTCATTCCTTTCATTCATATTTAGCGGCGCTTGCGTTCATTGATTTGTCACCAAATCGTCAAATTTCAACAAGCGGCAAAAAAAAAGAAGCCTCTCCGGCTTCTTAAGCGGTTAAAATGTACGGCCCTTCCGCTGTCACCGCGACCGTATGCTCAAACTGCACGCCGCAGGTGCCGTCCGCCGTCCGGATGGTCCAGCCGTCGTCTTCCCATAAAACGGCTCCCGTGGAGCCCAGCGTGAAGAGCGGCTCCACCGTAATGACCATGCCTTCGACTAGGCGGACTCCATCCCCGCGCCTGCCGTAGCTGGGCACATCCGGCGGCTCGTGCAAACGCGTTCCGATGCCATGACCCCCGAGCGGCCTGGCGACGCCGAACCGGCCCTTTTTCGCGCATCTCTCGATCGCATACCCGATATCGCCGATGGTTTGGCCGACCCTGGCTTGATCGATGCCGGCAAAAAGCGCCTGCTCCGTCCGCAGCATCAGCCTCTGCAGGGGTCTGCTTAGCTTCCCCACCCCGTAGCTCCAGCCCGAATCGGCAAGCCAACCGTCTTTGTTGACGACGATATCGATGGTAACGACATCCCCTTCCGCCAGCGGAACGTCGGTCGGAAAACCGTGGCAAACGATATCATTGACGGAAGAACAGATCGCGTATGGAAACCCCCGGTATCCTTTTTGCTCCGGAACGGCTCCCTGTTTTGCGAGAAATTCCTCGACGAAGGCGTCGATTTGAAGCGGAGTGACTCCCGGAGCGATCATCCTTGAAATTTCACGGTGGCACGCGGACAGAATGCGCCCTGCTTCGCGCATATACCCGATTTCTTCCTTGCTTTTCAAACGGATCTCCATGCTGCTGCTCCTTTCGCCTATGCATACTGCCATCCGGATCGGATGGTACACTATATGCGCCGACAGGGGTATTCTGCAGCAGGTCTACAAAAAAAACCGTATTCGGCGTGAAGTTCATTCACAGAATACGGTTAAGATTTTCGCGAGTGTAATAGTGATTTTGCCAGTGATTAAGAAACGGAAGAATTCATTCTTCCCAGCTCATGTTCTACAACCGAGGTGAGTTCCTCTTCGTATCCTCCCATAATATGATACTTCCGGACATATTCCTTCACAAATTTCTTCGGATCTTTTGGCCGGAAAATCCGTGTCATTTCCCGCAGACTTTCTTTGACTTCGTTGTGACCTTTCGTTGCCATGATAGTTCCCTCCCAAGACACTTGAATGGATTGCTCCAATTAAGAGAATGCCGAAAAGACCTTACCTGACACCAAGAAGTAGTCGTATGCAGTTATTTAGGTTTGGGCTGAACGCTCCCGGCTGCTCGCTTCAAGGATCTGTAATGGTACATACCCTGTAAAAGCGTAAACTGAATCACTCCTTTCATTGTATCATATTCTTTCGAGGAAAACAGCTTTCCAAAAAAATGAATAGATTAACGTTTTTTACCTGCTGGACAAACGATATTAAAAAAATCGTTCAGGCCTGCGAAAACGCGCTAAAAATCCTTGTCTAATTAATCATCGGCAGATCGGGTTAAGTTCATAATAAGGGTAGCAATATATGAGATACCATCTGGCTTATGGAGGTGATCCGAATGCAGCCCTCGACCGCTTCGCATTTGGGCGAAACGGGCCGCAACGCCCGCTTGCTCGACCAAGCCGACGCAAAAATAATCGAAGCTTTCCCGAAAATGCGGAGCTTCCTGGTCACCCGGAGCGGAAAGCTCGTGTATGAAAAATACTATGACGGTCATGCCGCCGAGTCGCTAAACGACCTCCGGTCCGCGACCAAAAGTTTCACCTCCGTCTTAATCGGAATCGCATCCGGACACGGGCTGCTGCCCGGTCTGGACGAGCCGCTGCTCGGACTGATCCGGCATTATGCCCTCCAAGATGTGGATCCTGCCTTGCAGCGGTCTTTGACCTTGCGCAGGCTGCTCACGATGACCACCGGACTCGCCTGGCAAACAGGCAAAAAGCTCGGGGAACCTTTCATTCGGCGGCTGCATCGCGGCAAACGCTGGACGGCTTTTGCCCTTTCCCTGCCCGTTGTTCCCGATATGGTCGGCCGTTTTCAATACCGCAGCATCGATACGCATCTGCTGTCGGTCATTTTGAGCGAGTGTACGGGGATGAACGCGTACGCTTTTGCCAAAAAGAATTTGTTCGATCCGCTGGGCATCAAACGTTCGGCCTGGCTGGCCAGTCCGGAAAACCACAGCATGGGGCATGTCGGCCTGTTTCTTACGTCACGCGATTTGGTCAAGTTCGGCATGTGCTGCCTTCAAGGAGGAAGATGGGAGGGCAAGCAGGTCATTCCTGCCTCCTGGCTTTCCCAGGCGCTTCGGCCCCAGGTCGAGGGATATCCTGCTTTCGGCGATTACGGGTTCGGCTGGTGGTGCGGCAAAATGAACGGCCAAACGTTCAGCTGCGCGCACGGGCACGGCGGACAGCAGTTGTACCTGTTCCCCGAAAAGGAAACCGTCGTCGTGTTTACGGCGGACAGCAAGGTAAGCCGCTGGAAAAATCCGCGTCCGCTCCTTCAGGAATTTGTTCTGGGAGCCGTCGACCAGCCTTTCGCGCAGGATAATCCCGCGCCCGTCAGGGAAACTTAAAAATGCCTGCCTGCGATTACAGCAACATTTCAACAGCGACGAAGGAGGACTTATTCATGAAAAATAAAGACAAGGCCATGCTGCCGATCTCCCGCGAGGAGGTAGAAGTGGACGGGGTATACACCAATGAATGGGGCCGCGAAGAAGTGCTGCACCGGGGCGATGACTTTCCTTCGGACCCGATGCTCGGGACGACCGAATGGCAGTTGAGCGAATTTCTTTTCGACAACCATCACGAAGGCCGGACGGATCCTCGCCTGGTGCCCAAAGAAGACGACACCGACAAGATTGGAAAAATTACGCATCCGCGCAGACAACAACAAGGCGGGGACCCGCAATAACCATAAGGAAAAGCATCCTGCTTCCAGGATGCTTTTCGCCTGTTTGCTTCATAACTTGTCTCAGCCGGACATATGTTTAATACAACCATCCCGCGAGAAGACAAGGAGTGTGCAAACCATGTCCCCTTTTTTCAAATCGTCGACGGGCCTACCCGAAAATATCGCCGCCTCGCTTTGTTACTTGTTCGCTTTTATCGGCGGCATCGTATTCCTCGCCTTGGAGAAACGAAGCCGTTTCGTCATGTTCCATGCCCTGCAATCGGTACTCGCCTTCGGCGCCGTCATGATCGCCCATGCGCTATGCGGCTTTATCCCCCTGATCGGACCGCTCATTGCCGGACTGCTGTCCATTTTAACGCTCGTGATGTGGATCGTCCTTCTATTCGCCTCGTTGCAGGGAAAATGGCTGAAGCTGCCGTGGATCGGCGATTTGGCCGAAAAACAGCTTCATCGCCTGTAAACTTCCCTTCGCCCCCGGGTCATTTTTCGGGATTCCCTTTTGCCCTCATACTTCTTACAATAAAGCAAAAGGTTCTTTGAGATGACTTGGGGGAGACAGCAATGTATTTGTTCGTTATCAATAAAAAGGCGGGCAACGGCCAAGGCTACCGCGCCTGGATTAAGATCAGGGCTGTTCTGGACGCGCGTTTGATCCGCTACCGCTACGTATTTACCGAAAGCTCGAGCCACGCAGAGGACGTCATCGCCGCGATGCTTTCCGAGCCCGAGCCGTGGCTTGGCGTGGCCGTCATCGGAGGCGACGGCACGATTCACAGCGTCCTGCCGGTGCTGAAGGAATTCAGGATTCCGCTGGCCGTCATTCCGGCCGGATCAGGAAATGATACCGCCCGCGGCTTTGGCATTCCGCATGATCCGCTGTCCGCCCTCGACATCATGCTTGGGGGCCAAACCCGCGCCGCCGACCTGATCGCGACCGCAAACGGGCTGACGCTGACGGCGCTTGCCATCGGTTTTGACGCGCAGGTGGCCGAAAACGTCAACGCCAGCCTCTACAAAAAGATATGCAATGTTTTCAGGGTCGGCCGGGCCGCTTATCTTGTCGGCATCCTGCACACGCTGCTGACCTTTAAGCCCTGCGGCGTCACCGTGACCTGCGACGGCAATACAAGCACGTACCAAAACGCTTGGCTGACGGCCGTCTCCAACGTCAAAAGCTACGGCGGCGGACTGCATATTTGCCCGGAAGCCCATCCGGGCGACGGACAGCTCGACGTTTGCATCGTGCACGGCTGTTCCCGGCTGCAGCTTCTGCGGCTGTTTCCGACGGTGCTCACCGGACGGCATGTCCGCCTTCCGTTCGTGACGATTTTGCGCGGCAAAGCCGTGTCCGTCGCATTCGACCAGCTGCGGCTTGCGCTCGGCGACGGAGAAAACATGTCCGAAGGGACGTTGGACATTACCGTACAGCCAAATGCCCTGCAGGTGTATGCCGTTTAATTCGTACGAATCCGTATTTTTCGTTGATAAGAAAAACGAACGTCCAACGACGTACATTCACAGAAGACGACCGCGCTTAGCCGAAATTCCCCTTAAGATATAAGGAAGCAATCGCTACGAAACGTACACATATCTTCAAAAAAAGGACAAGCCGCTTATGCGGCATGTCCTTCTTTTATGGCAGCGTCCTTGGAGCTCGAGAGCGAACTTCCTTTAAGTCCGTTAAACAACAGGTTCAAAACGATGGCGGTGACGCTTCCGGCCACGATGCCGTTATCGACAAGAATGCGGGCCCAATCCGGAAGCGCGGCGAACAATTCGGGATGAACGCTGACGCCGAGTCCCATCCCGACCGAGCAGGCGATGATAAACAGGTTTTCGAACTTGTTCAGGTCCACCTGTCCTCCCAGCATCCGGATGCCGGAGGATACCACCATGCCGAACAAGGCCACCATTGCCCCGCCCAGCACGGAAGTCGGAACGAGCTGCGTCAACGCCGCGATTTTCGGAATGAAACCGATGACGATCAGAATTCCTCCGGCGACCACGATCACGTCTCTCGTTTTCACGCGGCTCATTTGGACGAGGCCGACGTTTTGCGAATACGTCGTGTACGGGAAGGAGTTGAACAGTCCCCCGAGCACGATGGCGAGACCTTCGGCGCGGTAGCCCCGCGCCAAGTCCTTCGAGGAGACGTCCTTGTCGACGATTTTACCAAGCGCCATAAAAACGCCCGTCGATTCCGCGATGCTGACGATCGATACCAGGATCATCGTGAGGATCGCGGATGCATGGAACGTAGGCGTTCCGAAATAAAAAGGTCTGACCGCATGGAACCAGCTCGCTTCTTTCAGCGGCGTCAAATCGACATGTCCGGCCATCGCCGCGACGATGGTGCCGATGATCAGGCCGATCAGAACCGAAATGGATCGGATAAAACCTTTGGCGAAGCGGTTCATCAAAACGATGAACAGCAGCACGCCGAAGCCGAGCCCGAGGTTCAGCAGGCTTCCGAACTCCCCTGCCGCTTTCGCGCCGTCACCGCCGCCGAGATCGTTCAGGGCGACCGGAATCAGCGTGACTCCGATGACCGTAACGACGGACCCGGTTACGACCGGCGGGAAAAAGGCGATCAACTTGCCGAACAATCCCGAAAACAATACGACGAACAAGCCCGATGCGATGATCGCGCCGTAAATGGCGGACACGCCGTCCTTCAACCCGATGGCAATCATCGGCGACACCGCTTGGAAAGCGCAGCCGAGCATCACCGGCAATCCGATGCCAAACCATTTGTTGCCCCATACCTGAAGCAGCGTTGCCAGGCCGCAGGCCATCAAATCGATCGAAATCAGGTACGTCAGCTGCTCTGTCGTGAATTGAAGCGAGCTCCCGACGATCATTGGCACGATGACCGCGCCGGCATACATGGCCAGCACATGCTGTATGCCCAACGAGAACGTTTTGAAAGGATTTCTCAATTTCGTCCGTTCCATACGGAATTCATTCCTCCCGAGTTTTTTCTATATTGTCTTTTAAGACTCAACCCAACTCACGAATATTCAGGCTTTCCTTACGCAAACGTAACTTTGCCGTTGTCGAGGGCGGCGATTCTGACGAGCGATTCGACATGGTAACCGGCTTCCTTCAGCAGGCGGCCGCCCGGCTGGAACGCCTTTTCGATCACGATCCCGATGCCGGCGACTTCCGCCCCGGCCTGCTCCACGATGCGCGCCAGACCAAAAGCCGCTTCTCCGTTCGCCAAAAAATCGTCGATGATCAACACGCGTTCCCCAGGCTGGATAAACTTGCGGGAGACGGTAATTTCGTTCGTTTCCTGCTTCGTGAAGGAAAATACTTTTTCCACGTAAATGTCCTCCCGAAGCGTCAGCGATTTTTGCTTGCGGGCAAAAATGAGCGGCACCTCCAGCTCGAGCGCGGTCATGATGCCCGGCGCGATGCCCGAGGATTCGATCGTCAGCACGCGGTCGATTTTTTGCCCCGCAAACAACCGTTTGAATTCTTTCCCGACTTCCTTCATAAGCACCGGATCCATTTGGTGGTTCAGGAACGAATCGACCTTGAGCACTTGATTGCTGAGCACGATCCCCTCATTTAATACTTTTTCCTTCAACAGCTGCATTGTTTTTCTCCCTCCAAATTTCTTAAAGCCTTTTGCAAATACGTCAACGGACGCTCCATGCGGATCGGCCGGGCGTGTCGGCAATCAGGCGAATTTTGCAAAATTCCGACGTTTAAATGACGAAAAAAGCCCGCCTCTTCCGGAAACTGCCATGTCCTGGCAGAACGCGAAACTGTGCGGACTTACGGTAAACAAACGAAAAGACGCCGGACGTTAGCCCGGACCGCTTGTTATTCCCGTAGTCCGATCATTCCGGTGATCGGGTAGAGACATGCAGGCCCATTCCTGCACATATACGAGAAACCTGTGAAAACAGTAAAAATATAGACAATGCATGAAGTATACCGCAAAACCGGGCCAAAAAGAAAGAGGTATTTGATGGAGGACGCGAAAAAACGCAAAAAAACGGCCGATTCTGCTGATTTCGCCGCAAATCTCGTTTATACTTTAGAGGCATGTTCCATACTGAAAGAGTAGATAGATTCGAAGAATCGGGAGGGGAAACGCATTGAAAGGCTTTATAAAAGAATTCAAGGAGTTTGCGGTTCGCGGCAACGTGGTTGACCTCGCGGTCGGCGTCATCATCGGCGGAGCTTTCGGCAAAATCGTCACGTCGATCGTCAACGATATCGTTATGCCGCCGATCGGGCTACTTTTGGGGGGCGTAAATTTCGGCGAACTGATCATTCCGCTGAAGCCAAACCTAACGCTGAACGGAAAACCCATACACACGCTGGCTGAAGCCAAAACAATCGGCGCGCCGGTCATCGCGATCGGCCAGTTCATCAACGTCGTGCTCGATTTCCTGATCGTGGCTTTTTGTATTTTCTTGCTCGTTAAAGGCATCAACTGGCTGAAACGGGAGAAAAAAGAGCAGGAGGAGCCGGAAAAAACGACGAAGGAATGCCCGTATTGCTTATCCGAGATTCCTTTGGCCGCCACCCGCTGCGGGCACTGCACTTCGGTTCTCGACGCCGAGCCGGAGCGCGGGTAGAGCCGTTCCTTCGGCGCCGCCGAATTTTAAAAAACCGCCGGCTTACAGGCCGAGCGGTCTTTGCGGCATCAGCGTGGTGATGACCTTTTTCAAATCCCGGTCTTCGGTATATTTGGCTTCCCCGGTGTCCAGCTCGATGACCCGAATGTGGTCGAACTTCTGGCCGGCCGCCGTGGGCGTAAACAGCAGTTTGTCGGGATCCGCCAGCGCCACGTGGTAATTCATGTCCTTAAACATGTCGATCAGCTGCCCGGTATCCGGCTTTTTGCCTTTGTCGACGAAAAGCAGCCCGCGCAGCCGCTTGGTTTCCTGGCCGCACTTGACTTCAAAACGGACGATGCATTCCATGTCGTTCTCTCCTTTTTTATGCTATCAATGTCATACGTTGATCCACTTATCAGAACCCGGAGGTGGTTTCCAACCATGAGCCAGGAATTATTCGATATTTATGACGAACAGGACCGCAAGATCGGTACCGCGCCCCGGGATGAAGTGCATGCCAAGGGTTATCTTCATCATTCCTTCCACTGCTGGATCGTCAGGGATACGCCGGAAGGGCGCTTCATTTTGTTTCAAAAGCGGCAAAACACCAAGGATACCTTTCCGGGCTGCTTCGACATTACGGCAGCAGGTCATCTTTCCGCGGGGGAAACCGTCGAAGATGCCGTCCGCGAAGTCGAGGAGGAGCTCGGCATTCCCGTCCGGATGGACCAGCTGACCTCCCTCGGGACGATCGATCATTTCGCGACGGGCACGGCCGGCGGCAAGTCGTTCATCGACCGGGAAAAATGCTTCGTTTACGCGCTTCTGCTCAATGTGCCGCTGACCGCGTACCGTTTGCAGGAAGAGGAGGTTGCGGGTCTGTACGAAACCCGGCTGGACGACGCCATTGCGCTGTTCGAAGGCAAAAAGGACTCCATCACTGCTGCAGGCATTGCATCATCCCGCGAAGGGCAATCCGCTCCGGAGATGGTCGCCGCTACGTTAAGCATACATCAATTCGTGCCGCATAAATATGACGATTATCTCCATGTGTTCAAAAAATTAAAAAATCTGCAGCCTCACGCCACCTAAGCGAGCTGCAAACGATGAAGCAAAAGGGCGCCGGGCGGCGTCCTTTTGCTTTTACCTGAATCTATGAACTTCAAGAACGTTTTTCTGTTAGGCGTCCTTCGGATTTTCCGGCCCGACGTATTTGTCGTAAATCCGCTCATACCGCGGACCGTAACGTTCCGACAGCTCTTCGCCGATATCCTGCTCCAGCTCGTAGAGCACCATTTCCTGCGTAAAATGATTCAGCAGCAGCTCCACCATCACCGGATGCTCCGTGACCAGCCCTTGCGTCGTGCTGTCCTCCCCCCGCATGCCCAGCATGCACCAGCGGCGGTCGATGACGAACGAGAACCGGCGCCCCGGCGCGGCCCCGTCCTTCCGCTGCCCGAACGGCATCCATGGAAGGGGGCGGTTGGCCGTCTCCTCGCTCATGCAGGACCAGAGCAGCTTCACGCCGCGTCCTTCAGCTTCCTCCAGGCCGTTCCTGACAAGCGCCGCTTCTTCGCGCCAGACGTCGACGACGATTTCGTGCTCGGCCCGCTCCATCTCGCGATTCAGCATTTCCAGCACATTCCGGTCGCCCTCCACGCTGTAAAACGGTTGTTGATCCGATTCCACCCGCGGCATTCTCGTCTCGATAAAAGCAAGCGACTCCTTGACCTGTCCGGAGATCATCCGCGTCAGCTCTTCGGGCTTCAGCATACTGTAGCGGACCGGCTCCCCGGCGCTTCGGCGCAAAAATCCATGCTGCGCAAGGCGCTGCAGGGCGGCGTATACGTTGGATCTGGAAACGCCGAGCCCTTTTGCCACCTCGTAACCTGAGGAAGGGCCTTTGCCGGCCAACTCCACCATAATTTTTGCTTCCATTTCGGTGAAGTTCAAATTCCGCAGATGCTGTAGCAATTGTTCCATTCTTCTGTCCTCCCAAGCTGCCAAACCCTTACTTTAGTCATTGAATGATTTATATGGTTAACTTTAACCTGCGTTAAATTTGTTCCGCGCCGCAGCGTGGGCACCATTTCGAGCCCTTCGGCAGATCGGCACGGCAAATTTGGCATTTGACCGTATCGCGCTGGGATTGGCCCGCCCCTGCTTCGGCGCTTCCGTCATTGTTTTCTTTCCAGAAGCGAATCCGCTGGTCCAGCTCCATCTGGCGTTCCCGCTCCCGCTCCAGTTCCTCCGCTTGACGGCGTTCCCGCTCATCCGCAAAGATCTCTTCGTCTTCCGGCTCTCTCCAGTCCTTGCCTCCCGGAAAATCGTACAGACGCTCCGACGCAGCGCCGACCTCTTCCCTGTCGAACGCCAGCTCGAATTCAACGTCATCCTCTTCCTTGACGATCGGCTCCCTGTAAATTTTGGTTTCGCCGTAATCTTCGTCTTCGAACGAGGCCGTCTGCGGTTTGCGGCTTTCGCCGCGCGCTTCCACAGGCGCTTCTCCCTTCAGGCTTCTGCCGCAGGCCGGGCAGAAATTGGCATCGAGCGCCACCGTACGGCCGCATTTGCACAGCTTTTCGTTTTTCAGTTCCGCCACCCGGGCCCGAAGCTGTTCGATCTCCTCCTGCAACTCGTCGCAGGCTTTGCAATGCTTAAGCATCTCTTTTTCCGCCAGCGTCATGTCCTCTTCGCTGTAGCCTTCATAAAAAACGCGCCCCATTTCGATAAAATGAAGCTCCATATCTTTTTCGATATCGGCAATTTGGCTGTTCAGCTTACTGATTTCAACCGCTCCCTGGGCCTTTTCCGTCGCACGGTTTGCCCCATCCTTAAGCCTCTGCAAAATTTTCATTGATTTCTCCTCCAGTTTCCAAGTGATCATCCCATGTATTTTAATAGTCGTTTTTATAAATCGCAAAAACCCATTCAACAAAAAAACCTTATGCTACAAAGATACCATGCCTCGCCTATGCTGTGAAATGTACGAAAAGACTCTTCTTTCGCCTTCTCTGCCCGCCGCCGCTCGGGTTATAATGGACTGCATGCGGTTAGGGTGTTTATATCATACCAAATTTATTGTGACACTGCTAAATAAAGCAACCGATGACTCATATTTTTCAGACATAAGGAGGATGCAGCCATGGTAAACACGCAGCTGGCGCCGACAGGCGTTCCAGCCCAAGTGCCGGCATCAGCCGCGCCTCCGCAGGCCAATCCCGCACCTACGCGGACCAGCCGGGAGCTGGTCAAAAATCATGAACCGGATGCCTTCTTCTTCCGCGAGCTGGAGAATAACGGCATCCTGCTGAATGCTCCGCAGATCCAAGCGGTCCGGCACGGCGAAGGCCCGATGCTGATTCTGGCCGGTGCAGGCTGCGGCAAAACGACCGTGCTCGCGGCGCGCACCGCTTATCTGCTTGCGGTTCGCCGCATCCCGGCCTCCGGCATTTTGCTCGTGACGTTCACGAGCAAGGCTGCGAGCGAAATCAAGCAGCGCATCGCCCGGATGCCGGGCGTCAGTCCCGCCGCCGCCCATGCGGTCGAGGCCCGCACGTTTCATTCGTTCGCGCTCCTGATGCTGCGCCGGAACGGATACAAGCAGCAAATCCTGGGCGAATTCGGGACGCAGCACACGATCATGAAAATGATTCTGCGCAGGCTCGACCCCTCGCAAACCTACCAGCCGGAAACGCTGCTTGCCGCTTTGTCCGCATGGAAGATGCAGGGCAAAAGCGCGGACGAGCTTCCGGATCATACGGACGACGAGGCCGCCGTCAGGAAGATTTTGCTGGCCTATGAAGCCTGGAAGCAGGAGAGGAGCTTATGGGATTTCGACGACATCCTGCTGCAGTTTCGGCGGCGATTGGATGACCGCCTGTTTCTGAAGCGGCTGCAGAACCGGTATGCCTGGCTCATGGTCGACGAGTTCCAGGATACGAACGCCATCCAATACGAGCTGGTGCAATATCTTGCCGCAGCGCATCGCAACCTGGCCGTGGTCGGCGATGACGACCAGACCATCTATACGTTTAACGGGGCACGGCAAGAATCTATCTTGGAATTCGACAAGCTGTATCCCGAAAGCAAAATCGTGACGCTCGACATCAATTACCGGAGCGACAGCCGGATTTTGGGACTCGGCGGCGCGATCGTCCGCCATAACCGGATGCGCCGTCCCAAAGAGCTGAAAGCGGCCGGCCCCTCCGGGCGGATGCCGCAATATATCCAGCCGTCGCATCCCGAAGAGGAGGCTGCATGGGTTGTCGATCATATCACGCAGCAGGTGCGAAACGGAAACGCCGCTTACAGGGACATCGCCATTTTGCACCGGACCGCGGGCAGCAGCCGTTCCGTTCTCGAGCAGCTGCTCATGCGCGGCATCCCGTTCGTTCAGTATGGCAGCCAAGCCGTCTTTTACGACCAGCCTTTGATCAAACCGCTGATGGATCATTTGCGGCTCAGCTTGAACCCGCGCAGAATGGAGTCTTTGCCGGGCGCGCTCGGTCCGCTTTATGTGCCGAAAGAAGAAGGGCATGCCTTCATCCTGGCGCAGGAACGGGAAACCCGGAAGAAATACCCTCTCATCCATTTAACCCGTTGGAGCCGGCTTCAGCCGTTTCAGCAGGCCGCCGTCAAAGAGAGGATCAAGCTGATCAAATCGCTCAAAGCGATGAAGCCGGCCTACGCGCTGCAGGAGATGCGCCGACTGTTTTACGATAAATACGTGCAGACGGGCGATCCTCTTGTATATACGCAATATAGGGACATGGTTCTCGATTCGCTGGAGGAACTCGAAAGCGCCGCGGCGCGTTTCGATACGGTCGAACGGTTTGTCGCCTATGCGGACGAGCTTTCCCTGCGCCATGCGCAAATGGAGGCGCTCAAGGACAAAAACGAAGGCGACGCCGTTCAGCTGATGACCATCCACCGGGCAAAAGGGCTTGAGTTTCCGTACGTCTACCTGATCGGAGCAAGCGAAGGCATTCTCCCGCACAGCACGGCTTTAAAAGAAAAGCCGCCGGAGGAAATGAAAGCCGCCCGTCCCGATGAGGCCGAGGAACAAATCTATGAAGCCGCCCTCGAAGAGGAGCGGAGGCTCGCTTACGTCGCCGTGACGCGGGCCAAAGAGCGGCTATATATCAGCTCCCCGGCGTATTACCATAGCAAGCCTGCCGCCCCTTCGCGCTTTTTGCTGGAGGCTTATGGCATCAAACACAGCCGTTCCAAAGAATCGCCTGCCGCTTCTTCGCGCCCTGCCTCCGCTTCCAAGCAGCGGACCCGGTAAGGCATCCTTGAACGGCATACTTATGTACCACGGTTGAGACAAAATTTATATCATTGGGCCCAGGCGCTCTAATGAAATCTCGGCTTTAAAAAAGACCCTTAAGCTCCCTTGCGATCGGGAATGCTTAAGGGTTTCATTTTGTAAATTGCAAAACAAGCCAATTTTTTTACCAAAAGGACATATGACTCTTTTGCCATGGATCCCACTTTTCAGGTAAAATAAGAAGTGTGGAACCGGAAATTCATCCGGTCGAGCAGTACACAAAAAAAGCAGATATAGGAGAACCGACCATTGAAAGAAGAATCGAATCATCAGCTTGCAGTGGGCTCTGTCACCCTGAAGGATTTGGAAAAGCTTGATATCGAGAACAATTTGCTGAACCAGTTCAATGAATGGAAAAGGCTTCCGATGCTTTATAAGCTTGCCCTGGAGGAGCTCCAGAATAAAATCAAACTCATCAAGACGGAGCTGAAGCTTCAAGACGGCTACAGCCCCATTGAGCATATTAAGGTCCGGATCAAGGAACCCAAAAGCATTATCAATAAGCTGGAGCGCAAGGGCATCGATTTTACGCTGAACAATATTTTGACCCACATCCATGATATTGCCGGCATGCGGATCGTTTGCGCTTTTGTACAAGATATTTATCGTCTGCTGGACCATTTTGCCCACCGGGACGATATCCGCATCATCGAGATCAAGGATTACATCGCCAATCCAAAACCTAACGGCTACCAGAGCCTCCATGTCATCGTCGAAGTCCCGCTCATTTTGTTCGAAGGCACGCGCTGGATGAAGGTCGAAATCCAAATGCGCACGCTTGCGATGGATTTCTGGGCCAGCATGGAGCATATCATTTTCTACAAATACGACAAACAAGTGCCAAAACATGTGGTCAGCGAATTGAAGGAAGCCGCCGTGGCCGCCGACAAGCTGGACCATCAAATGCTCCGCTTGCGCGACGAAATCCTGGCTTCCGCCGGAGAGTATTATCCGCAGGAATTGCAGGAGGTTCAGGAGGAGTAGGGCGCATTGCCGAATGCTCATTGGAAAAAAGGACGGATCAGGCCTTAAAGCCTGTCCGTCCTTTTTTAAGATATGAGAAAACTTCCGCTAAGCAAATCCTTTTCTTACAACTTAATATTCGCCTCGTCAAAATACTCTTCCAGCGTCATGCCGCTTTGCGCCACATCTTTTGCGAGATCCGCGCCGATATAGCGGATGTGCCACGGTTCGTACACGTAACCGGTAATGTCGTCGCGTCCTTTCGGATACCGGACTACGAAGCCGTAGTCGGGCGCATGCTCGGCAAGCCATTTTCCTTCCCGGGAATCGCCGAAGTTCTCTTCCAGATCATTGTTGACGCTCGGGCTGGATACGTCGATCGACAAGCCGGTCTGATGCTCGCTTGTTCCGGGGACGGCGCTTACGCTCGAAGCGTAGGCTTCGCCTTTGGTCCGAACGTTGTTTTCGTAAATGGCCTTTTGCCGCTTGTAGGAACGGTACCCCGATACCGCGCGCAGCTCGATGCCGTCCTCTTTCGCCCCGGCAAACAGATTCTCGAGGGCTTCCGCCGCTTCCTTGCGCAAATGGCGTTTCTCGTGCGGTCCGTCAAAGGAAAACGGAACGTTCGGTTCCACGAGATCCGTCGGCTCATACCCGTCCGGCAAGCTTCGCTGCTTGTTGACAATTACCGTCATCGCCTCCGGATTCGTGACCACTTCTTTTCCGTCCACTTCCTTAATCGTCGTCTGCAGCGAGCTCTCGCTGCGCTTCAGCATGACGGGATCTGCCGGAACCTGGTTCTCCTTGTCGCTGTTGCCCGCTCCTTTCAGGGCTTGTCCCTGTTCGCCGCCGGACCCGCCCGTCTTCTGGCAGCCGCTCAGCGCGGCCGTCGAAAGCGCAAGCGCGGTCACCAGCAGGCAAGTCCACAATCCCTTTTTCCACGTATGCTTGCTCATGTCCATTCTCCTAACTCTGCCTCACCAGTTCATTTATGTCCATTGTACTTGATTCTTGTCGATGCGGCAAAAGAAGTCGAATTATGCTGCAAATGGCCATGGGGCTTAGTTGTAGTAACTCGGCAAGCAGGCGGGCAACCCTTTTGGCTTCATCGGGCCGAATCCTTGATGAGGCTTAAGCGCTCCCGCGCTTTTTCGGCCGTTTCGGTCGTGATCCGGCGGACGATCTGCTCCGCGTTTTTCACCCCCGGCAGCAGCGCCGCCCAATCGTCGATCTGCAGCTCTCCCGTAGGTTCGGCCTGCAAACGAACCTTCACATCATGGTATTCCGCGCCCGGCTCATGAAGCTTCCCCTGTTCCGCGGCCTCCGCCAGCCATTCCCCTGCCGACGGGCCGGCTTTCCCTTTTTCCTCCAGCTTGCCTAAAGCTTCGCTGTCGTCGGACTCGGCAGCCGGCGGCACCCGCTCGGCCCAATCCCGGAAAACGTCGTTCAGCAGCCGCTCCTTTGGCAGCCCAAGCAGGGTCAAGCGGAGCATGGGTTCATCCTGAAATTTCCGCTCCGCTTCTTCCCAGACCGCACGGACATGCCCGCATCCGTTCTTGCCGCAGCCGCATTCCGCCCGGTCCCAATCCGGCGCATACCGGGACTTGACGTCCTCCTCAAGCCATAAAGGGGGCCGGCTTCTCAGCAGAGCGTACAGCTCATAGGGATGTCCGGACAGCTCCTTCACAATATCCGCGGCTTCCTCCGCGGAAAACGGCGCAAACGGGATATGCGCCTCGAAGGGTTCGCCCTTTTCGGGCGTTCCCGGAGTCACTGCCGGTGCGATTTTCGCATGAATCCAGCCGGGTACAATATTCAGCTCGAACGGTTTTATGTTTTGGTTCATCGTACCCCTCCCGGTTGCTTTTTGGTACTTTGCGGGTTACATCCAGTCTTCTCCCTGAAGCGTAATCAGTTCCCGAAGCTCGCTGTCGGACATTTCGGTCAGCCACGTTTCCCCGGAGCCGACGACCTGCTCGGACAACGCCTTTTTATGTTCGATCAGCTCATCGATCCGTTCCTCCAGCGTGCCTTGGCAGATCAGCTTGTGCACCTGGACGTTTTTCTGCTGGCCGATGCGGAACACGCGGTCCGTCGCCTGGTTTTCCACCGCGGGATTCCACCATCGGTCGTAATGCAGCACGTGGTTGGCGCGGGTCAGGTTCAGGCCGACGCCTCCGGCTTTAAGCGAAAGCACGAAAAACGGCGAACCCTTCCCGTTCTGAAACGCTTCTACCATTTGATCCCGCTCCTGCTTGGAGACCCCCCCGTGCAAAAAGGACGGCTTGACGCCGTAGCGCTGTTCCAGGCGCGATACGATCAAGTGCCCCATCTCCACGTATTGCGTAAAGATCAAAGCCGCCTCCCCGGACTCCTGAATCTGGTCGAGGAGCTCGAGGAGCCGCTCCATTTTTCCCGAGGACTCGCCTTTTGCGCCTTTTTCTTCCTTTCCGAGCAGCTGCGGCGAATCGCAAATCTGCTTCAGCTTGGTCAGCGAGGACAGCACAAGCCCTTTGCGCGCGATGCCGGTTTCTTCCCCGATTCTCTCCATCACCTGCTCGACGACCGCCCGGTACATGACGCCCTGAACCGGCGTAAGTGCGCAATACGACTTGATCTCCAGCTTCTCAGGCAGATCCTTGCGAATATCCGGGTCGCTCTTGAGGCGCCGCAGCATGAAAGGGGCTACGAGCTTGTGCAGCTCCTGCAGCTTGGCCGCTCCCGCCTCGCTTGCCGTATAACGCTGCCGGAACGAAGACGCGGAACCGAGATACCCCGGATTCAAAAAGTGAAAAATCGACCACAACTCGCCAAGCCGGTTCTCCACCGGCGTGCCCGTCATGGCGATCCGGTGGGGGGCCGACAGCTTCATGACGCTCTGGGCTTGCTTGGTGCGATGGTTTTTAATATATTGCGCTTCGTCCAAAACGACGGAAGCCCATGCCATCGCGGCCAGGTCGGCTCCGTCCCTCCCCGCCAGATGATAGGTGGTCAGGACAAGGTCGTGTTTGGCCGCTTCCTCCAGAAACGGTTCGCCATGCAGCCGCCGGTTGCCGTGATGGATGTACAGGTTCAGGTCCGGCGCAAACCGCTGCAGCTCGCGCTGCCAGTTGCCGAGCAGCGAAGTCGGGCATATGATCAGGACCGGGTTCATGTCCTTCCGGTGCTGCTCCAGCAAGCAGGTAATCACCTGTATGGTTTTGCCGAGGCCCATATCATCCGCAAGGCACACGCCAAAGCCCATATCCCTCATGGCGGACAGCCATTGAAATCCCCGCTCCTGATACGGACGGAGCACGCCGTGAAGCGAGGCCGGCACCGGCCTTGCCGGTACCTTGCGCGGGCCGTCTTCTCCCAGCAAGGACTCCAGGTATCCCGTCGTTTCCAGCCCAAGGACCGGGATGCCCTTCCATAAACGTTCCCCGCCTTCCTCCGCCGATAAATGGAGCCATTCCGACAGATCCATTTCGCCTTCGTCATGTTTTTTCAAATACCGCAGCACTTGGCGGATTTCCTTCAGGTCAAGCTCGATCCATTCCCCGCGGAATTTGACGTAAGGCAGGGCCGCTTCAGAGAGCTCGGCCAGCTCCTCGCGCGAGAGGGTCAAGCCGTCAAGCGCCGCTTCAACGCGGAAAGAGACCAGCTGCTCCATGCCGATCACGGGAAGGCCCGGTTTCGTATCGTCGGATTGCATTTTCAAAGTCAGTCCGACCCGCCTCCGCCCCTTGCGGCTCCATTTGGACGGCATTTGCACGGTCATGCCCGCCTCGTTCAGCCGGGGCACCGAATGGCGCACAAAGGCCACCATCTCTTCGCTCGACAGCTCCATTCCCTGAGGCGCGGGCTCGCAAAGCGCTTGCGCCAGCTCGGGAGACAGCGCGGCCGCTTCTCCGAGAAGGTTCAGCATCTGCTCCTGCACGTTCTCGTATATTTTTCCCCGCCGGTGAATATGGCGTTCACGGTATCCCCAAATCGCCGCCACCGGCAGCCAGGCGCCGAACTCGTCCTGGAATTCCGCCCAAAAGGTGACTTTCCACCGTTCCTGTTCCTCCGTATGGTTCGGGGTCAAACGAAACCCGAGCTGCAGCCGGCCGTGTCGGGAACGCTCCTCATCCTGCGGGCCCTCGGGGATCGATGTGCAGCCCACCGCGGCCACTTCCTCGCCCAAGGCCGTCACTTCCTCCGTCGTTCCCTGAACGGAAATCGTCCGGCTCGCCGTCAGCAGACTGTTCCACCAAAGCTCCGCCAGCGGCGACGTGCCGCGGCGGTAATCGGCCTGGTGCCGCGACAGCTTTCCTTCCTCCGTCCGCACAACCTCCTGCACGCTCGCGTGGATCATGGCGCTGAGAAAAGAATGCAGCACCGCCGCCCCCGCCTCATGTTTCGTCAGCGGTTCGCTTCCAAGAAGCGCGGGCACGCCCAATCCGACCGGCGGCATCGCGCCGGCCAGCTGCCTGAAGCGTTCAACGTCATCCGGATCGCTCAGCTTCGGCTTCCAGGTGCCCGTCAGCGCAAGCACGCCCGCGCGCCGCCGGGAGCCTCCCGCGGATACCTCGGCCGTTCCCGGCGCGATTTGGCCGCGAAGCATCAGCTCCAGCGCAAAACGCGCCGCCTTGACCCAGTATCCCATCTCCGCTCCCGGCTGAAGGCCAAGGCGCGCGCAGGCGGATTCGTCCCATCCGAGCAGCATGTGAAAGGCGTCCGCCGGCGTCAGGGCAAGCCCTTCCAGCGTTCTCCCCATCAGCTGCCGCCGCTCCCCGCGCCGGGCCGTGCGCTGCGAAGCCGAAGGCGAAGGATACCGCAGCTCAGCCAGCCGCAGCACCGCCTGCTTGAAAGGCTTCGCCCCGTCCGAAAGCTGAAGCGATTTGACGACTTTGCTCCAAGCGTCGACCCTCGGCTCGGACATTTCTCCCGAAAAACAAAAAAACACGTCACCTAGCCATACGCCATATAGCGGTTGATTCATGGTTGTCTCCTGTCGTTCCTTGATTAGACATAATATCTTCATCTTATACGAAAACGGCCGAATTTAAAAACCTCAATCGCATTTTCATCGCTCAAAATAGCATTCGGGGAGCGCTGCGACAGATCGGGGCCCCGGATTTCCCGCGGCTTCGCCTGAACCCCGAACGGGCCCCTTCCGGATCGCATAAAAAGCCGAAGCCCGCTCCCCGGTTCATTCCCGGCGAAACAGGCTTCGGCCTTGCGCTGCTCTATTATTTTGCGGTTTCGATGGTCCAGCTTGCCCCGGCCGATCGGTCGGCCGTTTGAATGATCAGGCCGCCGTTGCCGTCCACATGCCAGCCTTCCGCGCCTTCCTGCAGCTGCTCCGCAGAAACGGACGCAAGTCCCGTCACTTCTTTCACAGCAAAGTCCGGGCGGTGAAGCTTAAACCGCAGCAGGCTCCGGTTCGCCTCGTATTTTCTATGCGCATAGGCATACGACAGCCCGAGGCCTCCCTCTTTGCCTTCAAGGCACACGTTCAAACGGGAGTAGGTTTGGTCACGGTAATCATAAGTGGCGCCGTCATCCTCGTATAAGCTGTACTCCGCTTTGAATCCGGTCCGGGCTGCGGCCCCGTAAATGTGGAACGTCACGTTCCCGTTCGTCTGGTCGTCCGCATGCTGGGTCAGCGCCCCTTCGGGAACGACGGACCCGGCTTTGACGTACATCGGCATCGTCTCGAGCGGGCAGGAGGCGAGAATATAACGTCCCCCTTCCAGCTTTTCGCCCGTCCAGTAATCAAACCATGCTCCTTCGGGTAAATAAACGGCACGGTGATCCGTATCCGGGCGGTACACCGGCGCGATCAGCACCGAATCGCCGAGCAGGAACTGGTCGCAAAGATTCGTCACATTCGGGTCGTGCGGATATTCCAGCACGAGCGGACGAATGACCGGCATGCCCGTCATCGAAGCTTCCTGGAACAGGTTGTAAATATGCGGCAGCCAGCGGTAACGGAGACCGATGTACTTCCGGATGATCTCTTCCGTCTCGGTGCCGAACGCCCAAGGCTCCTGACGGAGCGTATCGATCGCGGAATGGTTGCGGAAATACGGGAAAAACGCGCCCATCTGCGTCCACCGCACAAGCAGCTGTCCCGACGTATGGTGGGCGAAGCCGCCGATATCGGGCCCGGCGAAAGGCAAACCCGACAATCCCATGTTCAGCACCATCGGCATCGCAAGCGCCATATGCTCCCAGAAGCTGCGGTTATCCCCCGTCCACACCGCCGCGTAACGCTGAATGCCCGCGTATCCCGCACGGGTCAGGACGAACGGCCGCCGGTTGTCCAGCTGCCGCTTCAGCCCCTCCGCCGTCGCCTTCGACATGAGCAAACCGTACAAATTATGCAGCTCCTCATGCGTCTTCATATCGCCGTTGTTCCGGTGGATGACGTCGAGGTCCATCGTTTTGCTTTCATTAAATACAGCCGGTTCGTTCATGTCGTTCCAAATGCCTTCAATCCCGTTCTCCGTGTAAAAGGAATGCAGATCGCCCCACCACTTCGACGTCCGGTCGTCGGTGAAATCCGGGAACGCGCTCGTTCCGGGCCATACCTCGTCAAAGTAAATGCCGCCTTCGAGCCTGGTGCAGAAATGCTCCTGCTGCACGCCTTCCCGGTACACGGGGTATGTCGGATCCTTTTTCACGCCGGGATCGACGATCGGCACGATGCGGATGCCCATATCGCGCAGCTCCTTCATCATCGCCCGAGGATCCGGAAAACGGACCGGGTCGAACGTAAATACCCGATACCCGTCCATATAATGGATATCCAAATAAATGACGTCGCACGGGATGTTTTTATCGCGGAAGGTGCGCGCGAGCTCCAGTACCTCTTCCTGATCCATGTAACTGTAACGGGACTGATGATACCCAAGCGCCCATTTCGGCGGCAGCTCGATGCGCCCGGTCAGCGACGTGTAGCGCGTCACGACGTCTTTCACCGACGGGCCGGCGATGAAATACAAATCATAGTCCCCGGTGCTGCAGCCCATCGCAAACGATTCGGCATGCGTCCTCATATCCACTTCGGTCCGGCCCGGGTTGTCGAGGAAGAGGCCGTAGCTCGTTCCGCCGCTCATATGGATCACGAACGGAATCGACTGGTACAACGCCTCGATTTCCGGCACGTGGGGCGCGTAAACGTCCGTGTTCCAGTTCGTGTAACGTTCGCCGCGTTTGTCGAGGAAGCTCGATTTCTCCCCGAGCCCGTAAAAATGCGAATCCTGCGGCATATCGTAAAGCGCGTGCACGCCGCTGCGCGGGTGGAAGGCAAGGCTTTTCTGATGGCAGAGAACCTTGCCCTCCTTGTCGCGGACCGTAAGCGCAAACGTGGATTTGTCGACCTCAAGCGCGATCAGGGAAGAACGAAGGACCACCCGGTCGCCGGTTTCCTCCAGCTCGATGCCGCTTTCGCTTTTTTGCCGGAATGCGGGATCGATGGCCACCGTCGCGGATAAGTCCGGCTCGCCTTTTCTGAAAAATTTGATGCGGAATATGCCCTCCGCCGGGAACAATACGGCCGCGCCGCCGCGCTCCCCCCGCAAAACAAACGTATCCCCGCGCCGCTCGGTTTTTTGAAACCTGCCTACGTCCTTCCACTGCTCGCCATTTCCCGCCGCTCCGTATTTGTCCGGGCGGATCGCTTCGCTTCCTTCCATTGCTCTCGCTCCTTCTTCTTGTTGCGGGATTTTGCGTTCATCCGGTTGCCCTGATTACGCGCACAACCCATTTTTTCATATCCCATACCCAATCCTTGATGGAAAGAGGCTCCTTCGAATGATCAAAGGGAGCCTCCGTTTACCGGCCAAAGCCGCTGCATTTCTTTATTTCTTCAGGTTATCCCAAGTTTTTTGGAAGTCCGCAAGGAGCTGGTCTTTATCCGATTTGCCTGCAATATAGCTTTGCATGCTCGAACCGAATTCATTCCATGCGCCTTCCGGGAATCTGGCGAACTGCCAGCTCAGCACCTTGTTTTCCTTGCTGTATTTCAGCACTTCCGCGCCCAGCGCGCCGAGATCCTGTTCCGTGGCGTTGATGCTCTTGAACGCCGGAATGAACTTAAATTCTTTGGTGATGTAGTTTTTGCCTTGATCGGACGTCACGAGCCAGTTCAAAAATTCCTTCGCGTCGTCTTTCACCTTGGAATTTTTGTTGACGACCCAGTTGTTCGGCACGCCGACGAGCAGCTTGTCGTTTTCTTCCGCGTTATCGCTGATCGGCATCGGCAGGAGGCCGATGCTCATGTTCGGCGTAATGCCGTCGATTTGCACCTGCGTCCAGTTGCCCTGCTGCGTCATGGCGGCCTGGCCGTTCGCGAACATGGTCATTTCCGTGTTGTAATCGGTTGTCAGCGGGTTTTTGTTGCCGTATTTCAGCGTCAGGTCAAACAGCTTCATCAGCCCGTCCATTTCCGGGTTGCCCGCGAACTTGGCCGTGCCTTTGTTCAGTCCGTCGATGTACGCGCCGGGATCCTTCTGATGGGAGAACGCCACGTTCAGCGTATGCTGCCCCAAAATCCAGCCTTCCTGGTATCCGTTGACGAACGGCGTGATGCCGGCGTCCTGCAGTTTTTTGGCGGCTGCGTCCAGCTCGGTCAGCGTCTTCGGAATTTCCGTGATGCCCGCTTTTTTGAACAGATCCTTGTTGTAAACGAAGCCGTAGCCTTCCAGGTTCATCGGCATGCCGTAAATTTTGCCGTCTTTTGTAATTTGGTCCTTGGACACGTCCACCATGTCGCTGACCCATTTTTCATTCGAAAGGTCCTCAAGCTTGTCCGACCAAGTGTTCAAATCGGTGTACCCGCCGACGTTAAAAATGTCGGGCTCTTCGCCTGAAGCGAATTTCGCCTTCAACGCCGCGCCGTAATCGGAGCCGCCGCCGACCGTTTGGATATCCAGCTTGATGCCCGGATGGCTTGCCTCGTAATCGGCCTTCAACTTATTGAGCGCTTCCGCGATTTCCACTTTGAACTGGAAAATATGAATCGTTTTTGTGCCGCCTTGTCCTTCGCTGCCGCCACTCGCCGTTTTGTCTGTTTTCGAGCCGCAGCCCGCCAGCACGACGGAAAGCGCGAGCATCGAAGCGAGCGTGATTTTGGAACGTTTTTTCATGAATGAATCCTCCCTTTTCAATTTCCGATGTCAAACGGGAATCATATCCAAAAGCTTGTTTTGTAACCGTTTACTTCTCCATTATAGAGTCGGGCAAAACCGATGAGCACTTACGATATTGACGAAACAGGGGGAACGGATTGACCTGTCCGGTTCGCCCCGTTCCAGCCCGCATCAGCCTTTGACCGCGCCCTGCGTAATGCCTTCGACGATATATTTTTGCATCGCCAGGAAAAATACGATGACCGGCAAGATGCCGAGCACGAGCGCCGGCAGCGCCAGATCCCACTGCTTCGTGAACTGGCCGAAAAACGCAAACGTGGCGATCGGTATCGTCCGCAGGTCCGCGCTTTGCAGCACCAGGGACGGAAGCAGATAGTCGTTCCAGATCCACAGCGTATTTAAAATGATAACCGTAACGAACATCGGTTTCAAAAGCGG
Organism: Paenibacillus sp. USDA918EY; assembly: GCF_009870825.1. GTDB lineage: Bacteria > Bacillota > Bacilli > Paenibacillales > Paenibacillaceae > Paenibacillus_AQ > Paenibacillus_AQ albilobatus. Next base: position 247,605 of record NZ_WTWY01000002.1, read on the forward strand.
AAGCACGATCCGGAAAAAAGTGCCGTAAGTATTGGTCCCATCCACCCGCGCGGCCTCCTCGATTTCCAGCGGTATCGATTTGACGAACCCGTGGAACAGGAATACGCTAAGCGGCACGCCGAAACCCAGGTAGCTCACGATCAATCCCGGTATGCTGTTCATCAAGCTAAGCGAGCTCATCACTTTCACGAGCGGAATCATGATCGACTGGAACGGGATGACCATCGCCGCGACGAAAACGGCGAACAAAAACCGGTTGAAACGGCTGTTGTGGCGAACCATCCGGTACGCCGCCATCGCGCTGAACAACGCGAGCAGCGCGTTGCTGAATACGGTGACGATCAGCGAGTTTTTGAAGGCCGACGGAAAATTCGTCATGTCCCACGCCTTGCTGTAGTTGTGCCATTCGAAGCTTTTCGGCCAGCTGGCGGCATTGGTCAGCAGATCGCCGAACGTTTTGACCGAGTTCACGAACAGGAAGTAGAACGGAATCAGAAAGAGCAGCGCGATGACAACCATGACGATTTCGGTCGCGAGCGTCCCGAAGCGGTATTTTTTGGATACTTCCATCACGATTCAACCTCCTTCGATTTCGTCAATTTCACCTGCAAACTCGTAATGACCGCCACGACAACGAAGAAAATGATCGCTTTGGCGGTGCCCAGCCCGTAACGGTTGTTCTGGAACGCCTCGTTGTAAATGTTCAGCGCCACCGATTCGGTCGAGCGGAACGGCCCGCCTTTCGTGAGGGACAGGTTCAAGTCGAACATTTTGAACGACCAGGAGATCGCCAGGAACAAACAAACGGTAACGGCCGGCATGACAAGCGGCATAATGACCGTTTTCAAAATTTGCAGCCTGCTCGCCCCGTCGATTTCAGCCGCTTCGATAATGTCCTTCGGAATGTTGTTGATCGACGAAATGTAGATGACCATCAAATAACCCGCGGTTTGCCAAACGAACACGATCACGATGCCCCAAAACGCGGTCGTCGCGTCGCCGAGCCAAGGCAGGTTGAAGAAATGCCAGCCGGTGGCATCGCCCACCGCGGAAAACCCTTTGACGAAAATGAACTGCCAAATAAATCCGAGCAGCAGGCCGCCGATCACGTTCGGCATAAAAAAGACGGTGCGCAGCACGTTGCGCGTCTTTAGCGGCTTCGTCAGGAAATACGCCAGGAAAAATCCGAGCAAATTAGTTAAAATAATGCCGATGACCGTAAAACGGACCGTAAACCAGAAAGCCTTCCCAAAATCGGGATCTTTCGTTAATATTTGTTTGAAATTGTCGATGCCGACCCAAGCGACCTCGCCGGATACCCCATTCCAGCTCGTAAAGGAATAATAGAGGCCCAGCAGGAACGGAATCACAATAATGACGGTAAAAAAGAGCGTGGATGGCCCCACGAACACCAGCTGCTGAAACAGCCCGGACGTTTTTTTGCGATTCATCCCGATTCTCCCCTTTTCGAAGTACTCTAACTATCTGTAGGTCAAGTATGAAGGAATGCGTTTACAAAAAACACGGAGGATCGTGAACCGTTAGGGGGAAAATATTGATATGCCGAAAACAGGCCATTACGTCAAAGAAGGGGATAAACCGATCAAGTTCCGCAGCATCCGCTCGCGGCTGATCCAGTTCATGCTTCTGGCCACGACGATCCCGCTCCTGCTGTCCATCAGCATCACGTACATCCATACGAAGGAGACCATCAAGGAGCAAGCGCTGGAAGAAAACCGGCATTTGATTTTCCAGGGAAAAACGAATGTAAGCAATTATTTGGACAATATCAACAAAGCATCGCTCGTGGTGTACAACGACGCCAATTTTTTGCGGAACCTGCGCAAAATCCCGGATGATTACCGGGCCGTCGCCGAGGTGTTTACGCTGCTGCAAAACATTCAAAACACGGTCGGCGGCATCGAGCGGATCTACCTGCATGCTTCGCAATCCAACCAGTCGACGCTCGTGACGCCGGCCACGTTTCCGAAAAGGGAGTTTCGTCCCGTGCCTTATGTCAGCACCGTGCCTTACGAAAAATTCACGACCGCGATCGAGCCGACCCATAACAGCCATGACTATGGGTTTCCCCCGTCGCCGACCTCGTATACGAAACGCAAGGTGTTTACCTTCCACCGGACCATCACCAACATCCCTTCGGAAAAGGTGCTGGGCGTGCTGGCCATCGACGTCAGGCTCGATTCGGTTGCGGCCATTTGCGAGCAGCTGTTTAATAAAAAGAACGAGCAGCTTGTCATCGTCGACCGGGACGGAAACGTCATATATTCGGGCAGGGACGAACAGATCGGCCAAAAGCTGCAGGATCAAGCCGTGCTTGACCATATCCGCCAAAACGACAGCGGCTACTTTGAAATGAACGGCGCGATGCACGTATACGAGAAGCTGCAGACGCCTTACACCGACTGGACGATCGTCAAGCGGATCCCGAACGCCACGCTGTATGAACGGGCTACCCAGCTGACCAAAATCAATACGGCGATCGCCGTCATCGCCCTGCTGGTGATCATCTTCGGAACGCTGTTCATCTCGGTGCGCATCACCGAGCCGATCAAACGTTTGACCAGCTATATGAACCGGATCCAATCCGGCCAGCTGAACGTCGACATCGATTGGAACAGCCGCGACGAAACGGGCATCATGTTTTCCAGGTTCAGGCAGATGATGGATACGATCAACAATCTCATTTTGCGCGAATACAAGCTGGAGCTGGCGAATAAGACCAATCAGCTCAAAGCGCTGCAGGCGCAGATCAACCCCCATTTTCTGTACAACACGCTGCAGTCGATCGGTACGCTGGCGCTTCATCATAACGTGCCCCGGATTTATGCCCTGCTCTCCTCGCTCGCGAAAATCATGCGGTACAGCATGAACAAGGGCGACGCGCTGGTGACGCTTCGGGAAGAAGCCGAGCACGCGAGGTTGTACCTCGATTTGCAAAAGGAGCGGTTCGGCGACCAGCTGGAATTTTCGATCCGCCTTGAGCCGGACACGCTGGGGGTGCCGATGCCGAAAATGATTTTGCAGCCGCTCGTCGAGAACTTTTTCAAACACGGGATGGACAACCTGAAAGACGGGCGTGGCCGTGTTGACATTATGAGCCGGATGAACCCGGACGGCGTATTGACGATTGTAATCGAAAATAACGGGGAATCGATTCCGCCGGACTTGCTGAAGCGGCTCGCCTCCGAGCTTGAACGGCAGCAAAGCGGAGCACAGGCCGAATGGAGCGAGGAGTACGGGATCGGGCTTCACAACGTAACGATGCGCCTGCAGTTGTACAACGAGCACGGATCGGAACTCCATATCGAAAACATCGAGCCGCAAGGCGTCCGGATCACTGCGCAAATACACACCAAAGCGACACAGACGAAGGAGAATGAGGAATCATGAAGGTTTTGATTGCGGATGACGAAAAGCATGTGAGGGATGCGATAAAAATGCTGGCCGATTGGGACAGGCACGGCGTCACCGCCATCCTTGAGGCTTCCGACGGACAATCGGCTGTAGAGATCATCACAGAGGAATCCCCCGAAATCGTCATGACCGATATGCGCATGCCGCGAATGGACGGAACAAAGCTGCTGGAATGGATCAAGGAGAACCGCCCCTCCGTTAAAGCGGTCGTCATCAGCGGATACGACGATTTCGAGCTGGTGCGTCATACGATCCGGAGCGGCGGCCTGGATTATATCCTCAAGCCCGTCGATCCGGATGCGCTGAACGACGCGCTCGGCAAGGCGGTGGAGGCTGCGCGCGCCGAAGCGCTTCAGAGCCGTCTCAGCACGCGTCAAAACATGGAGCTTAACCGCATGCGGCCGCATTACGCGGACAAGCTGCTGACCGACCTCATCGGCGGCCATGGCGGCAAAGAGGACCTTGTACGCCAGCTGCGGGACGAATTCGGCCTTCCGGGCGACGCAGCCTTCTGCCGCGCGGCCGTCATCAGCACGGCCCAATTGGATCAGGAGGTATTGAACAAGTTCGCGCAGATGCCTGAGCTGCTGTACTTTACGCTGATCAACATCTGCAACGAGGTGCTGCTATCCGGACAAAAAGGCATCGCTTTTCACCATTTGGGACGCCCCGAGGAAATCGTCCTTCTTCTATGGGACGAGACGATGCCCCTGCAATCCGTGCTGGAGGACATCCGCAAAGGCATCGACCTGACGCTGCGCCGCCAGGTGCATATCGGCGCCGGAACGCGCCTGCCCTTTCCTCAAGGTGCTGCCCAGTCCTACCAGGAGGCCCGCCAGGCGCTGTGGCAGCGGAACGCCGCCGACGCGTCGGGCTGGCTGCATGCCGGGGTGCCTCAGCCCCCAAAACCGTTGCGGCTTGGCGCGCACGAGGAGAGTTTTCGGCTGGCGGCGCTCAGCGGCAGCGCGGAAAAAATCGGCGCCGCGGTGGACGCCTGGATGAACCAGGTCCGGGAACTGGGTGCGGTAACGCCGGAGCAGCTTGCGCAGTGGAATGCCGAATGGGACTGGATGCTGAAGCAGTGGATGGACCAAAATTCGGATCAAACCCCGAACGGCGCGGAAAAGGATGTGCTGCTCGAGCTGCCGCGGTCGCTCCCGCTCGATCCGCAAGGAAGGCTCTCCTTCCCCCTTTGGAAAAACCAATACGAAGGCCGGCTGACGGCGGCCAGCCGCATCCTGACACAGCAGCACTCCCGGGAGAACCACATCATCCACGATATCGCCGCATATCTGGAGAACCATTACGCCGAGGATATATCGCTGCAGGATATGGCCGCCCGTTTTTTTCTGAGCCGCGAATACATTTCGAGACGCTTCAAGCAGGAATTCGGCGTCAACATCTCGGATTTCCTGGCGGGCGTGCGCATCGAAAAGGCGAAGCTGCTGCTGCTCAATCCGCAGCTGCGCATTGCCCAAATCGCCGAAATGGTCGGATACCAGGACGAAAAATATTTCAGCAAAGTATTCAAAAAGCAGGAAGGCCGCACCCCCAACGAATACCGGAAGGAGCAAGCGCTGCGCTGAGCCTCACCTCCTTTTTAAACGGCCTTTTTCACCAACAAAAATAAGCGTCCTTCAGATCTTTCGAACGATCTTGGGACGCTTGTCTATTTTATGCCGTCGGACCCTGCGGCCGAAGGTTTCAAACGTTTACGTACCCTTCTTCTGCCTCCATGCCAAGCACGCGAATGACGTCGTTCGGGTAAACATGTACGCCGGCCGTACCGGTTAAAGCGATGCTTACCATGGCGCGCGCAAGGGTTTTTGCCGGCATCGCCCGATATTTGGCCGCCCGGCCCCGCAAAAGCGGATCCAGGCTTCTCATGACCCAGGCCCCCGCCGCTTCGCCGAAGCGGAATTCTCCCCGGTCCCCGAGCAGCAGCGACGGACGAAACAGATGCACGCCCGGGATTCCCACGGAGCAAACGGCCTTTTCGGCCTCCCCTTTGACGCGGTTGTAAAAGATTTTGGAATTGGGATCGGCCCCCATGGCGGTGACGGCCAGAAACTGCCCGACGCCCTGCCGTTTGGCTATTTTCGCAGCCCGCAGCGGATACTCCAGGTCCACCTTGCGGAACTTCGTCTGCGACCCCGCTTTCCGGATCGTCGTGCCAAGGCAGCAAAACACATCCCTGACCCCTTGGAACCGTTCCGCATGGTCCTCCAATTGTTCAAAGTCGATGACCGATTCGTGCAGCTTCGGATGCCGAACCCCCAGCGGCCGCCTCGTCAATACGCCAACGGATTCATAGGCTTCGCTGCGAAGCAGCTCTCCGAGCAATTCCCCGCCCACAAGTCCCGTGGCGCCAAGCACCAATGCCTGCAATCCGATCTTCCCCACCCCGCTTTCATGGATTTATTTGACCTCATTCTACCCGTTTCGTGCACCCGGTTTCAACAGGTTTCGTTCCCCAAACCGGCCGTTTTCCCCGTAATCCAACCTCGCCCGGCCGTTTTCGGCAAACCCGTGTTTTATGCATGCGCTCTCCTCCGCTTCTCGCCGTCTTCTGCCGCAAAACAACGATTTGAAATACCCGTGAAAAGCGAATATACTGATAAAGAAATATTTTAGAATGAACGTTCAGTATAAGTTATGGATTGTAGGAAAGGTGAAATGAGGCCCATGAACAAAAAACAGCTTTCAAGTCAGCAGACGAAACAGAAAATCGCCGACGCCGCCCGCGCCTTGTTCGGGCTAAAAGGTTACGCCTCCACTTCCATCGAGGACATCGTTTCCGCCACGCAAATCAGCAAGGGCAATATGTATTACCATTTCAAAAACAAGGAAGGGCTGCTGCTCTACCTGCTCGACGAATGGAACCGGGAATGGGCCGAGCAGTTTCAGGCAAAAAAGGCCCGTTACCATACCGTCAAGGAGCAGATGATCGCGCTGGTCGAGCATTTTCTGCAGGACGGGTTTCAGCATCCGCTCACCAAGGCGATGAACGAATTTTACGCTACCGAGCTGATTACGTCGCCCAACCAGGATCGAATCGAAGAGATGATGCGGGAGTATCTTCGCAATTACGAGGAACTGCTGGAGGAAGGCATGCGGACGGGCGAGTTCAAGCCGGACGACGCTCGCATGCTCAGCATCATTCTTGAAGGCATGCTAGCCGGCATGGAGTTTTCTACGAACAAAATGTCTTTTGAACAAGCGCGTGCGCTTTACCTGAAAGCGATGCATGTTTTTCTGTACGGCATCACCGGGCTGACCGAGCCGCCGGCTGCGGAGAAGGCAAACGGCTAATTCATTTCATAAAAAGTGAACCTGCTTAAATTAATGGAGGAACCAATGAGTCAAGAAAAAAACCTGCTGCCTGCGCTGGAGACAGACCCCGTAGGCAAAGTTTTCGTACGCTACCTTATTCCGTCCCTTGTCGGCATGCTCATGATGTCGATCAACGTTGTCGCCGACGGCATTTTCGTCGGTCACCGTCTCGGCGCGCTGGCGCTGGCCGGCATCAACATCGCGTCCCCGGTGTTTTCCGTATTTTTCGCCATGTCGCTGTGGCTCGGGATCGGCGGCGCAACCTTGTTTTCCCAAGCCAACGGCGCGAAAAACATCAAGCAAGCGCAGCGGATTTTCACCCACTCGCTTATCCTCATTTTCGTTCTGACGATGCTGGTCGCCGTCACCGCCTATCTGCTGCGCGTTCCTTTGGCTTATGCGCTCGGGGCCAACGGGGATACGCTCCCCCATGCCGTCGAATATATGACGGTGCTGCTCACTTACGGCTTTATCATTACGATCCAAAATGCATTCAGCCTGTTCGTCCGCAATGACGGCAACCCGAACCTGTCCATGATCTCGATGGTCGTTTCGGCGGTCCTCAACATCATTTTGAACTATATATTTTTGTACATGCTTGATATGAGCGTCAAAGGTTCGGCGCTGGCAACCGTCCTCGCCACGCTCGTTGGGGCGCTGGTGCTGTTCGTCCATTTTTTGCGCAAGGACCGGACGCTTTCCTTCGCCAAGCCGTTTTTTTCGCTGAAGCTGGCCGTCCGGACGCTGACGATCGGTTTTCCAAGCTTTATTTCCGAGGTCGGGCTATCCGTGTTTACGATCGGGTACAACGTAGCGATGGTGCGATGGGCCGGAACGGCGGGCGTCGCCGCCTTTTCGGTGCTCAATTACGCGCACAGCGTCATGCTGATGCTGTTCCTCGGCATGGGTTCGGCGATTCAGCCGCTGATCAGCTACTACCGCGGCGCCAAGCTGCGCCAACGCGAAGTGCAGACCGTCCGGATCGCCGTCGCTACGGCCTTCGTCTCCGGCATCGCCGTCTTTCTTCTCGGCCTCGCGTCCGCGGGCGGCATCGTCTCGCTGTTCGGCGATTTCTCCGAAGAGGTCCGCTCGCTGGCGATCAACGGCATCCGGCTCTTTTTTATCGGATATATGTTTATGGGCGTCAATTTCGTCATGATGACCTTTTTCCAAGCGTCCGAACAGGTCAAAGCGGCGGTATGGATCACGTTATCAAGGGAAATTATTCTGATGGTCATTTTCCTGCTGGTGCTGCCTCATCTGCTCGGAACGAACGGTGTATGGCTTTCCATCCCGCTGTCCGAATGCGTCGTGGCGGTTTCGATTTTCATTTATGTTCAATATTTGCAAAGATCGAAGCAAACGGCGGTATAAAAAATGCCCTTATCGACGTACTTTCACGGAAAACAGACCGCGTGTAGCGGAAATTTTCATTGCGGAATCCTTTAAAATAAAACGCGCGAAACACGCGCCGCGCCTGCTTTCTCCCATTTATGGAGAGGGCAGGTTTTTTGTTTTGGAAAACATTGCGGTTCAAAAAAATGATGTTCCGCCTATTGTATTAAGTGTATTAAGTGATATAATACACTTAAATCACTAATCGTACTTTTTTGTACGGCGGGAGGAACCTCTATGGAAGAACAGCAGGTTGGCTCGCTGCATTTTCAGATCGATTTCAGTCAACCTTTATATGAACAGATACTGGATCAAGCCAGAAGCGCAATTGCAAAAGGAGAGATCGCTTTGGGAGATAAAATGCCATCGGTAAGGGAACTGGCGCAGGAGCTGCGCATCAATCCGAACACCGTCATGCGGGCCTATCAGGAACTGGAGCGTGACGGATTGACGGAAAAACGGCGGGGTCAAGGCACGTTTGTGACCTCCTCCGCGGAGAACGTGGCCACCTTCCGGACGGCCTTGGCCGCCAAATACATCGACAGCTTTATGGAGCAAATGGAAAGCCTCGGGCTTTCATGGGAAGACATCGAAACATACATCCGCCGGAAAAAAGAAGCGGGAACGGGAGGGATCGGTTGATGACGGCAAACATCGTGGAATGCCATCAGGTTACGAAACGCTACGGCAATAAAACGGCGCTCAACCGGCTTGACCTCGCAATTCCCGCGGGACGGATCACAGGCATCCTCGGCCCGAACGGCTGCGGAAAGTCGACGTTTTTCCGGACGCTGTCCGGTTTGGTCAGACCGGATGAGGGACGGATCGAGGTACTCGGGAAAAAGCCGGGCTGGCAAATGAACGGCAGCATCGCCTATCTTCCGGACCGCGCCAGATGGTATCCGAGCCATACCGCAAGGCAGGCGCTTGAATGGGGAAAGTCCTTTCTTCCCGGCTTCTCGATGGAACGGGCGATCCGGTTGGCCGGCGACATGGACATCGACCTCGATATGCGCGTCGGCGGCATGAGCCGCGGCCAGGAAGCGCGAATCATGCTGATTCTGTGTCTTGCGCGCGAGGTGGACCTTGTGGTGCTTGACGAGCCGTTTACAGGCATCGACGTCATTTCCAGGGAAGCGATCGTCGCAAGCCTGATCGATTATTTTGAAGAAAGCGAGCAGTCTATCCTGATCAGCACCCATGACATTCAGGAAGTGGAAGGCCTCTTCGATTACACGGTGATGCTGAAGGCGGGCCAAGCGATCTGGTCCGGCAATACCGAGGATTTGAGAGCGGAATACGGCTCTTTGAAGGATGTTTTCCGCAAACTGTACGCGAAGGAGTGGAACGATTAATGTTTTCGGCAGTTTTCCGTGATCTGGTTCGCCATGAGTTCAAAAGCAAAGGACGCTGGAAGAGGCAAAACCGAATCGGCATTCCCCGGACATGGTGGTTGGTTTACTTTTTATGCATCTTTACCGTCGTCATCGGCACGCTCACCTATTTTTCCGTTCGAAAGGACCTCGAGTTAAACGCCCTTTGGACCGTTACTTTAGGTCTTCCCTATATCGCGTTTTTTCTCGGATTCGGATCGGTCAAAAACGAATGGAGCAACGATACCTACGGTTGGTGGCTGACGATCCCCCAGCCGCGCACGCGGCTGGTTGCCGCCAAATGGCTGGGCATCTGGCTGAAGGTATTGGCAGGGCTTTTAACGTTATATGTGGTCGTATCCGTGTACGTCATGATCCTCTCGTTTACCGTTTCCCATTATTCGTTCGCAACGACCCGGACGTTTATGGAAACCGGCTTTAACTGGCTGTCGCTGATTGTCGCGATCAGTCCGCTGATCATCGCGGTCGGCATGCTGATGGGCGTTCTTCAAAACACCGTCATCCGCCCTTTGGCGCCGATTCTATGGGTCGTGTTCATGGCGGGGCTTGGCCTAATGTATTCCATGACGGACAAGGTCTTCCCCGAAGAGGGTTTTCCCCAGGAATACAGCCTCTCCCTTTGGTCCTCCTATCCGCTTGAGCTTCCGCTCATCGTGGCGCTGGACTGGGTGCTCGCCTTCGCGGTGCTTCGGCTTACGGCATTTTTGATTGAAAAGAAACTCGATTTATAGGGGGAACACGTATGGTTCAAGTAACGATCAATTCACCGCAAACGGCTGAGACTGCTGCTTCTAACAATGGATACATGCTGGAGGTCAAAGGGCTTCGAAAAGCGTACGCGAAAAAGCAGGCGCTCGAAAACGTCACCTTTTCGCTGAAACCGGGCACCTCGTTCGGCTTCCTCGGGCCCAATGGCGCAGGCAAATCGACGACCATGAAAATATTGACCGGCATCGTCAAGGCCGACAGCGGCACGGCAAAGCTGTTCGGCAAAGACGCGGCCAGCGAAACCGACGCCGTCGCGAAATACATCGGCTATGTTCCGCAGGACATTACGCTGTACGAAAAGCTGAGCGCATATCAGAATCTGGAATTTTTCGGGGAAGCCTACGGGGTCAAAGGCAAGGAGCTGAAGCATCGGATTCATGAGGTGCTTGCCAGAACCGGGCTGCTGGAACGGGCAAACGAGGCCGTCAGCACCTTCTCCGGCGGCATGAAAAGAAGGATCAACATTGCCGCCGCCCTGCTGCACCGTCCAAAGCTGCTCATTCTCGACGAACCGACGGTGGGGATCGACCCGCAGTCGCGCAACCATATTTTCGAGATGATCCGCGAGCTGAACGCCGAAGGCGTGACCATCATCTATTCCACGCATTACATGGAAGAAGTCGAAGCCCTCTGCGACGAAATTGCGATTATGGACCAGGGATCGATCAAAGCGATGGGACCGCTGGGCACACTGCTCGAGCAGTACGGCCAGAAGGCCATTTACCTGGAAGTTCCCGGTTTGGCCGAACCGCCCCGGGATTCCAACATTACCGTCTCCCGCAAAGAAGGTTCGGGGTGGCTGCTGGAAACGGAACAGCCTTCGGCCCTGATGCAGCATCTTTTGCGCGAAGCCTCGCAGCAGGCATGGGACGTCAAGCAGCTGGAAATCGTCCGCCCTTCGCTCGAAAGCGTGTTTTTGAAGGTCACCGGTACGGCGCTCCGCGATTAAATCGACAAGAAAAACGTCTATCGACTTACTTTCATAGAAGACAGACCGCGCTTAGCGGAAATTTCCCTTGAGATATAAGGAAGCCATCGCTTCGAAACTTATACTTTCTTATATCTTCAAGAACCTATTCGAAGCAAAGGAGATTCAAACGATGAGATCGATGATGATCAAAGAGCTGCGGCTCATTGGCAAAGATAAAAAAAGCTTCTTTTTCCTTCTCTTGATGCCCATTATTTTTATCGTGATGTTCGGGTCGGTGTTCAATCAAGGCGACGGCGGCGCTTCCGTCTCGCTGCGAACGGTCGACCAGGACCAGAGCGCCGCATCCAAAGCGCTGATAAGCCAAATGAAAGGCATCATGGATGTGCAGCAGCTTCCCGCGGACGACTTGAACGGGCAGCTGGACAAAATCAAACAGGGGCAGTTCTCGGCCATGCTCGTGATTCCGAGCGGCTTCGAGCAAGCGATGAAATCGGGCCAAGCGGCCGACGTCAAGCTGTACCAAGACCCGTCCGCCCAGATGGAGGTCGCGCCGATCCAGGCGATTCTGAGCAGCATTTCCACCCAATACCGCGAGCAAAAGCTGACGGGCTTGCTGATCGCCAAAGGCGAGTCCAAAGCGCAGGCCGAAGCCGCCCTCGCGTCGCCGATCCGGATCGAAAACGTGGCAACGTCCTCCGACAAGTTTAGCATGATCGACCAAGTCGTGCCCGGCATGACCGTCATGTTCGTATTTTTTATCATGATTACGATGGCCCGCCGCTTTTTCGAGGAAAAGAAAACCGGTCTGCTGTCGCGCATCCGCACCACGCGCATCAAACCGCTTCATTATTTGCTTGGCATGTGGTTCCCGTTTGTTCTGACGGTCATCGCACAGTGCATCATTTTGTTCGCTTTCGGCCATTTCGTTTACGGGCTTGCGCTTGGCGACGTCGCCGCATTGTCGGTTATCGTCGTCTCCCTCAGCATCGCCGGCACGGGCATCGGCCTGGCGCTTTCCTTCCTCGTTCCCGGCGAAGGGGCGGCCATGGTCATCACGCAGGTCATTTCGATGGGCGGCGCCATGCTTGGCGGTTTGTGGGTCCCTTCCTATCTCCTGCCGAAAGCCGTGCAGACGGTCGGACATTTCCTGCCGCAATTTTGGGCGCAGCATTCGCTGCAGGATATCATCGCCCACGGCGCGCATCTCGGCGACGTATGGGGCGCCGCCCTCATCCTGCTCACGTTCGGCCTTGCCGGGCTCACCGTGGCCCTGCTCAGACTTCCCGGATTTCTCCGGTCCGCGGCCAACTGACGCTAACCACCGGCCTACGCCGTGACGCACAACAACAAAGGGATGTTCTGCCTTTCGGCAGAGCATCCCTTTGCGCATATCCAATCCTGCATATCCAATTATGCAACGGCTATGATCGTTATAGAAACGAACGCAAACCCGAGCAGCACCGCCGTCATTGCCGCAGACAGCTTCTTTTTCTCCGCGGGACGGTAAAATCTGCGCAGAGCAAATATGTTCCGGTGCAACACGTAAAGAACGGCCAAATTCGCGGCGAGAAGCAGCATCATCTGGATCGGCGCCAGCTCCTTTCCGTCCGTCAGCGGCCTTTCGACGGCGCCTAAAACAAATAGTCCCATGACCAGAAACACGACGCTTCGCAATGCCTCGAGCGTCCAAAAAGCGGCTTTTCCAATGCCCATATCGTCCGCCTCCGCCTTGATTTATTCTAGACTCATACCGCTTGGTCCCGTTCATGGACCGCAAGCGGCACCCTACCGAATTTACAATATCAGTCCCATACTTGTTTACATTTTACCAAAGGAACAGATCCTTCCACAACCCCAAAAAACGCCTGCCGTATTCGGCAGACGTTTTCCGGATCAAGCTCCCCGTTTGGGAATGGAGGGCAGCTGTTTGCGCATATGGTCTACAAACGCTTTGGCAAACACCGGGTCCCACTGGCTTCCCCGGCCTTCGTCCAAAATGGAGAGGGCGATCGACGGCGCCATCCCCCTGCGGTATGGACGGTCGGAGGTCATCGCGTCATAGGCATCGGCCACGGCAATGATCCTTCCAAGCACCGGAATCTCCTCTCCGGCAAGCCTATCCGGATACCCCTTCCCGTCGTAGCGTTCATGATGCGAACGGACCCCCGGAAGCAGCGGCGCCATCACTTCCTTCGGTTCGATCTGAAGCAGGATATTTTCGCCGAGGGCCGGGTGGGCTTTAATCTGATCGAATTCTTCCTCGGTCAGCCGCCCTTCCTTCAGCAGCACGGTATCGCGAATGCCGATTTTGCCGATGTCGTGCAGCAGCGCGGACTTTCGGATAATGGCCAGCTCCTCGGGAGACATGCCGCACAGCCGTCCGATCTGCTCCGAATATTCGGCGACGCGCAGCGAATGTCCGGCGGTATACGGATCGCGCGCATCCAGCGCGACCGCGAGCGTGACGAAATAGCTGTCCAGCATCACCCGGCTTTCCTCTTCCCGCATTTGCAAGGCGCCGACCATCATGTTGAAGCCGGTGACCAGCTTGGAAAACTCGTCGGAATAGACGTTTTGAACCTTCGTCAGCCGGCCTTCCTTAATATCGTTCATCGCATCGTACAACTGGGAGATCGGCCGTTCAATATCTTGCGTAATCAGCCTCGCCCCCATATAAACGAAAGCCGCGTCGATAAGCAGGATCATTCCGGCCCAGCCCCAATAATTTTGAAACATGTCGACTTCCAGCCGATGCAGCCGGATATGCGCGGCAATGCTGAACAGCAGCAGCGGCAGGGTACCGATCAGCATGCCGCTCACCAGAAATTTGGGGCGGATCGGCAGCAGGACATGGTCATCGGCATCCAGTTCCACCCGAAACCTTTGTTCGGCCAGCGTTTTGATCTCGAGCAAAAGCGGGCGAATCGCGGCCGTCGTCAAGAAAAAATCCAGCATCGCGTGCATGCCCGCCACCAGCAGCGCCCCCATGGCAGCCACCAATACGTAGAAATCGGGAAATGACAACAGGCCCTCATGCAGCATCCATACCGTGAGAGCCAGCGCCGGAATGGAGAAGCTCAGCTGATGCGGCACCAGAATACGGAATACGGACAATAACGGCAGCCGGTGCGTACGGACGTATGCCTTCCGAAGCACCTCAAGATCCGCTTCCGGGGCAAGCCCCTGCCGGACCGGCCGGATATGGCGAGCGAAAACGATCCATTCGGCAACGCCCATGCAAGCAAGCGAAACGAGCAAAATGAACGCAAGACGCTGATATTCATCCGGAGTCATGTCCACCTGCGTAGGAACGATCGCGGTGCCGACGACGAGAACCGTTAACAGCAAGCCGATCATGTAATTGCGCAGCAGTTTTCCCAGAAACGACCGGTACACCTTCCTCGCCTTCGGACAAGAATAATCGGTATTCATACAGCAAAGCCTTCCTTATTCAAAATTCATAAAAATAACGACTAGTCCAATACTACTATCATTATCGGCCGAAAGAATGAAATATGTGACAATAATCTCAACAAACCTTTCCCTTTCCGTAACTTTTTGTGACAACGGCAAAAAAAGCCCCGCCGAAGCGGAGCAAAGACGCATGTTTATGACTTTCTTTATAGCTTTCCTTGAAGTGACTTCCCGTTCAGGCTGGAATATGCCCGGATTCCGTCTTTCCCCTGCTCCGTTACGGTGCCCTCCCGTCCGGAATCCGTTGCCCGATCATCGCCCGGATAAGTCGCTTTTCAAAAAGGTTGCAAAATCTTGGTTTTCATGGTATAATTCGAAAATGTACAATTTCATTTAACCCCAATTGTTCCTCGCAACAAAGAATAACTCTTCGGATCCGCGAATCCTTCCATCGGATCATCGAAGCATTAAATTCCTATTTTGAATGACCCAAACGAAGTAAGAGTTTAAGACAAGACGCATTCTGATTCACGCTGGCGCGGTCATCGGAGCCGCAAGGACAAAAGAGAGGTAGGGCTTTTGTTGTTTTGGAAAGGTCATTATTCTGTTTACCGACAAGACTAAAGGAACCGGCTGCAGTCTGGCTTTTTCGGACTGTCAGGGGTTAAATAGATGGCGTCATGCTGCGCCAGACAACACATAGAACCCCCGGGAGCTGCTCACCGCAGCCCTTCGGGGGTTCGTCCATTTCATATGTTGTAGCCTTTGATCGGCGTTTTGATCGGAGCGCCCCGCTTCATGTATTCCAGAAGGGCGATCGGATTGTTGTCCATGCCCCCCGCGTTGACGCGGTACCCGATATATTGGCCGGGGCTGTTGATTCCCGTCTTGACGGAAAACGTCACCTGAATGCCTAGCTTATGGCAGATGTCGATCACCGGTTTCGAATATCCGCCATACGGAAACGCCAAAATGTTTCGCGTATTTCCGAGTTTCTCCCGCAAAATTTGATCGGACAAGGCCAAATCCCGCGTGACTCTCCGAACGTAATCTTCGTTCGTCTCCACCCGGCGCAGCGTCTTGTTGTCCTCCGGACCCATCAGCATCGGTTCGGCCCGATCCTTGTTTTTGCCGGTCATACGAATATAACCGTAAGCATGGGAATCGTAGGTATGGCTGTAAAAATCGATGAATCCCGTCCGATGCATGGCCTGCACCTGCTGCCAATTCAGCTTGGGAAGCCCGGGATGCTTCGGGTTGCCTATGGTCGCGACGATCAGGAAATTGGTAGCGGGCGCGTGATATTCCTCCAAAATCGGATACACGTATTTGTAAAACGTCTCATAACCGTCGTCAAACGTCAAAAGCACCGCATTATTCGGTACGGGACGCCGCTTCGTAATAAAATCCGCATACTGCTCCATCGTGATCCAGTGGAAGCCGTTGGCTTTCATCGCGTCGAGCTGCTGTTTGAAAACGGCCGTATCCAGGCTTTTGGCGTTGGTCGGATGGGGCTGTACGTCATGGTACATCAGGACGATGACTTTATTTTTGTAATATATGGCATTTGGCGTCGGCCGGGTGGAAAAGAATCCGTGTACGCGCGCCCCTCCTGCCTCCCCTTTTACATGGGTTCGTGCAGGGTGGTAAACATAAGGCCCCTCCCGCCAAAGAAACAACGATGCGATCAACAACAAGATGCCGAAAGTGCCGTATGAGAGCATTTTTTTTCGATGCATGACTTCCTTGAACTCCTTTATAACGATTCATGGGCAAAATCGTCCGATTTCCGAATATTTCGCGTTGTCGGGAGGTGCATTCCCTGTATTATAAACATACTCTGAAAACAAGGAGTGATGCAAATGCCGGATTATCGGATCATCGTCGACCTTTCGGATCGCACGCTTTATCTTTTGGACGGAGACCAAGTCGTCAAATCCTACCCCGTGGGCATCGGCAAAATGGTAACCAGCACCCCCACGGGCGAATTTACGATCATCAACAAGCAGCTTCATCCCGGCGGGCCGTTCGGCGCTTTATGGATGGGCCTTTCCAAACCCCATTACGGCATACACGGAACCAACAACCCCTCTTCGATCGGGCACGAGGTGTCTCACGGCTGCATTCGGATGTACAACGAGGACGTGCTTGATCTATCGTCTTACGTGCCGGTCGGCACCCGCGTGACGATCCGGCCGTAGCAGGCCCGGAACCGGAGCTTGAGGGCTCCGCGACAACAAAACCCTGCAGGAAACGGGCGTTTCTCAGCAGGGTTTCATTTTCGCTTCTTATGGACTACTCTTTTACCGGAAATGCCATGACGCTCATCAGCGCGTTTTCCGCCTGCGTGGAATCCAGCCTGCTGTACTGCACGTACACCGGGCCGCTGCTAACGACTTCCATCGCATATGGAACGCCTTTCGGAATGAAACGTCCTTCCGCCTGCAGCGACGCGGTCCGAATATGCTTCGTGCGCCGGCCTTCAACCGTCGTCTTCATTCCCAACAAGGGCTCCCGGTCCTCAAAAAAAGCGTTGACGGTGACCGTGACTTCTTCCCCGTTCAAATTAAGCACGCATATCGATTCATGGCTCTCCAACTGCCCGCTGCTATCCGGCGGAATGTATCCGTCCGGGATGATCCACTGCAATTCGCCATTGGACATGATCGGTTCCTCCGCTTCCATTACATATTGAACATGCAAAGACAGTCGTTCCCCTTCGTCGCTTTACACATTCTGCGAATCAAACCGGTTTCCCTTCCCTTTCCGTAAAAAAAGCTTCGGCAAGTCGTCATTTCGTGCTTCCCGAGTCTTTCGGTCCATTGACCAGAATCCCTTTTTCATGCCGGTATTGGATCACGAGCTGGCGCCAAAAATCGTAACTCCCCTTCTCGTCGGATATATAAGGCTTGTAAAAGTCGTAGGCTTCCTGCGCCCAAACCGGACAAGGCATACTCAGCAGACTTTCCTGCCGCTTGATCCAAGCCGCCTGTTGGGCAACCGTCGCCTGCAGCGCCTCGAAGGCCGCTTTTTCTTCATTGGTCATCGGCTCAGCTTCCTTTCCCTTGGCATCATATGGGTACAAACCGTACTTGTCCATGATTTGAACCAGTTTATCCGCATATTGCGGATCGGTTGCATAGCCGGCCTTCGCCACCGGCCGGGCCGTTGGCGATCAGCCGGGAATGGTCCTGTATGGACTCCTCCCAGTTGTGGTACATGCGGAAATAGGCGAAAATTTGCGTCCAAGCGCCCCTGACATATTCCGAGGTCTGCATGCGGATGCTTCCTGCCGGCCCTTCACCTTTGATTCCGAACAAGTTATTCGCTTGCGCGGCCAAGCGGCTTTCCCCCCACGAGGACTCAAGCGCCGCCTGAGCGATCGTCAGGGAAGCCGGGACCCCCGTCTTCGATTGGTCCGCAACCGCGAGCGGAGCGATTTTGGCGATGAAATTTTCCTGTTTCACCTAAAGGCACCCCCTTTCCGCAATGGACGAGCATAAAGCGCAACAGTCCTTATACCATTCCATGCCAAGCGGCTCCGGTCTGCCTGTACGGCCATCCCTGTCGGGAATCTTGAGCAAGCCCGTTTTCCGTATTCGGGAGGAGCACCCGAATACGGCAGCGGCACGGAACACGCCGTGATCCAACCATCGGGCGACACTTGCACAAGCCTGCAAACTTTTTTAAGATTAACAGAAACCATAACCTTGAAATATGGAAGTCCGGGGTATACATGATCATCATATGGCTTTGGAAGGGGAAAACATGATATGAACGATTCGAAATGCCAAATCATCCGTGAAGAAGTCCTGCCGGGAATCTTTGCCGCCCAGGCCCGTCCCGAAGACAAAATGGCGGTCAACAGCCTGATGGTGCAGGCCGCGGCCTGGCTGCAAAGCAAAGGCTCAAAGCAGTGGCATGAGCTGCTTGCCGGGGAAGACCGCCACGGAGTCGCCGAGGCGGTCGACCGCGGCGACGTGTTTATTTTCAAACAGGGCGACGCCCTTGCGGGCATGGTGATTCTTCAGCAGCATTCGAGCGCATGGGATCGTGCGCTATGGGGCAACGAAGGACATGAATCCGCGGTTTATTTGCACCGCCTTTGCATTGACCGCGCTTTTGCGGGGCGGCAGCTCGGAAGCGCCATTTTGAACTGGGCCGTAAACGGCATCCGTTTCCCGCATAAGGACCGGATCCGTTTGGACTGCATCGCATCGGTGCCCGCGTTGAACAGACTGTATAGCGGAGCGGGCTTCGAATCCCGGGGCTCCGCTCCGGATGCGCCGTTTAATCTCTATGAAAAGCAGGTCCCCTCGGAAGCCTGACGTTCAAAGTCTCCGAAACGAAATGAATCCCACAGATTGGCCCCGCTTCGAAGGCGGTCCAGGTTTTTGCAGGGAACTTCGGAAATGATGCATTGTTATCGATAAAAAAAGGCGGCATCCGCAATGGAAGCCGCCTTTCCCGTTATTCACTCAGTAGCCGGACGAATCCAGCGTACGCCCGATTTTGTCCAGCATAATCCGGCTTTCTTCATTCAACCCTTGAACGGTAACCCGTTTGCCAAGAGCAGCGTATTTGTCGACCACTTTGGAAAGGGCGTTTGCCGCCGAGCGGCACCTTATGCAGCGTACGCAAGGAGTTCCAATCGAACGTGCCGACCGACACCATGATCATCCCGCCCACGAGTGCCGCCATCGGAATTACCTTGACCACGCTGCCCAGCGCAATAATGAGGAACAGCAGAAAGTTGCCCGCAACCAGGGTCGAAAGGCGGGACCGTCCGCCGGATTTCACGTTGATGACGGTCTGTCCGATCATCGCGCAGCCGGCCATCCCGCCGAAAAACCCCGAAACAATATTGGCAAGGCCCTGCCCTTTAATTCCTCCTATCTATTTTTTTAAAGCAAGCATCCGAACATGTCCAAAGTCTAGTTAAAAATAATAGCTCCCCACTCTCAGATTCGCCCAGGTCCGATTTTCACTGGTCAACATTATAAACATAAAATAGAGCGGTCCCAAAACGCCATGTAAACGGTCCAAATCCTTATTTTCTCTCCAGTAATGCCGAATGCTCCATATTATTAGCGATTTCTTACGGCAATAAATGAGCGTTTTACCTGCTGTTTCTATCACGAAACATCTCACAGCTTCTGAATAGTATATTACTAGAAACGAGGATGTTCCTTGCATCTTCGTTTCCCGCCAACCCTCATGCTTCACCCATCACTCCCCTTACTTGGCAAAAAGCCTGCGGCCCCCGCTCATCCGCAGGCTTTTTGCATGGGTGCATCTCGCAAACAAGCGATTCAATATGAAAATAGAGTGCGCTGCTATTTAATGTTTGCAGGAGAAGCGGCGACTTAGCGATGACGGAATCGGCATGCGCATTGACTGCACGCGCTAAGGCTGCCTGGCATGAACTAAGCCTCATAGCCGAAAAAAGCCACCCCCGTACCGTTTAAAGGTACGGGGGTGGCTCCCCGGTGAAGATATCACAACACGTTTGCTGTTTTACTCTACGTTTATGGGTCCGACGGAAGTCGACAGGGTGATCGGCGGACCTCCTCCGTTGATCTCGTGTTCGCCGTTCGAGACGCCGGACAATGCCCCAAGCTCGCTTTCCGCCTTCAGCGTGTATTTCATCGAATCGGCAAAGGCGGCGCGGATGCTCCCGACATCGGTCCGGGCCGTCAGGCCTCCGCCTTCCTCGATCCCGTTCAACCGAAGCTCCACGCTTCCGGCATTGGACCCGATATCAGACGTTCCCGCGATCCGGCCCTCCTTCACGACAATATTCCCCACGTCGCTATGGATCCGGTAGGTTCCCCGAAAGCCGTCCACGCTTATTTCCCCGACGTCGCTCGCGACGTCGATTCCCGCAACCGTTGCAGGAAGCTCGATATCATAATCGATGATGAAATCGGAATACCCGTATTTGGAGTCGGCCCAGTCCCATAGATTTCGGCCGGTGTCTTCTTTGGAGCTTGTGATGAGCTCCAGCTGGCCGTCCTTTGGAATCAAGGACGTGACTGCTTGTTCGCTCAAGTTCCGGTAAGAAGATCGCTCCTTCAAAAACCAAATGGTCGTCTTTACCTTTACGGCGTCTCCGTCTCCAGCCGCAAGGCGGATGTTTCCGACCCGGTGGTCGATATGCAATACCGTATCGGCGCGAGCTTCCCCTTCGGCGGAAAGCTCAACCGGTTCGCCCTCCCGCTTTAATCGTTCCGCGGCGCCGGCCGCGGCATTTCCCACCGAATCTCCTGCGGCTGCCGCCACTTCCTGGATGTCCTTCTTGACCGTTTGCGCGGCTTCGTGAACGGTGTCGCAGCCCGCCAAAAGCAGAACGGACACCATCGCCGCAGCAATGGCCCATCGGTATGATCTCTTCATTAAATAGGTCCCCTTCCGATTCCCGCTGGTTATTTCTGGTACCCATTATACGGGGTGGAGGGACAACGCGCGCCGAGCCAAAGACGGGTCTTCTCCTGGACTTTGGTCGGGGCGCGATGCTTGTATCGGAGGGTTCGCCCGGATGTCAAATATGTACGGCCCGGATATCCTCGAATCGGATCCACTGCCAGTCATCTTCCTCGCGGAGTTTGATTTCCTTCAAATAGGTATTGATGACGGTCACGAAACCGCGCAGCCGTCGGGTTCCATTCGGCGTATCGACCGTCAGACCGATTTTGACATGCTCTTCGAGCGAGCGTGCAAGCTCGCGTTCCACCCCGGCCCAGTCCGTTATTTCCCGTTGCGAGCCGAGCGCCTCCCTGGAATCCGGTTCCGGGGCCATCACTGCGGATCGATGCGGTTTATCCATCATTAATCATCTCCCGTTTATCAATCAAGAACAAGTGTTCCCATTATAACTTAAATGATTCCCTTTTGGCAATGCCAAATGCCTCCCCTAGGATGGGTTATCCGTTTCTCCGATGGAGTGCCGCATAAGCGCCTTTAATGTACATATCGCTGACGTCCCGTCCGGATTTTTCGATGACCCGGGCTTGTCCGTCAAGACGTCGGCGCCCGTTCCGTTATATCTCACTTTCATTCCTGCCAGACAGGAGCTGACTGCGATCATTCCAATCACCTCATACCGATTATTATACAGGAAGCAGAATCCCCATGTCGCCGCCCAACGTTTTATTCCTGAGCAATGAACCCGAATCCAAGAGACGGATCACGGCAAACAAAAAAAGCGAAGTCCGCCTTTTTGCGAACCTCGCCTTCATATGTTGATCTTATCGCGTTTTCCGGCATTCTCTCAAATCATCGGCAAACACCAACCCCTTAGGGGAGCGTCTTTTCGCTTTTCCTTTCAAACCCCGGCTCGAACACGCTGAAAAAAGAAATGCTCGAGGTTTGCACGTGATGTTCGTTCAGCACCACCCACTCCTCGCTTTTCAGCCTGGCAATAATCCCCGGAATGTCGCCTGAAATAATGTTTAATGACTCCCCGCCTACAAAATGAATCGTAATGCTGCTTTCGCTCAAAATGTTTCCACCTCCAGAAATTGACTGCCCTATCATGGAAGTATTCCCCATTCCTTCTCTTCTTATATACACGGGTTGGAGGATAAAGAATCCGGCACATGCAATCACCCAAAATTTATTGAAACCAACCCTTCCACATTTCGTAAAAATAGTCAAAAAGAATGACGAAAATGCTTGAATTATATCATTAGTCCGATGACACTTATGATCTTCAAGCCCCAGCCAAACAAGGAGGTGACGGAAAACCGGCAGCAAAAAGCTCGATACATGACGAATAAAGCCAATCTCCCAGCCGATGGGTCGACAAAAAGGATGAAAACAAGTTGAAAAAGTCGATCGTATTACTGCTCTCCCTAGCTCTCGTATTGTCCGCCTGCGGCTCCAAGGAAAAAGAAAAAGCGCCGGCCGAAGAGACGAAGACAACCGCTACCCAGGAGGCTCCAAAGGAAACACCGAAGGAACCGGAGGAACAAAAGATGGCCACCGCCGAAACCGAGGAATTTGCCTTTTCGTACCCGGCTTCATGGCAAGCCTTCGATTTGTCCCAGCTTAACCAGCCCGCGATCAAAGCGGCTTATGTAGATCCCGCCCCGAAGGTGGCTTTTGCGGATAACGTGAACGTTGCCGCCGACAATTCCAAGCTGACGGCCAAAGAAAACGCGGATCAAGTCGTTGCCCAATATGAAAGCGGCGCGCTGGCAGCTTCCATAAAAGATTTCAAAAAAATCAGCTATACGGATGCTGCCAATAAAGGCGGGATTTTGGTCGGCGAATATACGAATGCGCAGTCCGGTGTGCCGGTCGTTTTGACGCAATACATCGTCCCTACGGGCAACTCTACCTATACGATGACCATTTCTTACGGGAAGGAGTCTTATGATAACGGCGGGAAAGAAGCCGTCCAAAAGATGATCGATTCCTTTAAATTAAGCAGCAAAGCATTTGCCGCTAACGGGACGGAGAAAACATCCGTCCAAGAGACGACCGCCAAAACGCCTTCAGGGCAAACGCAAATGGCCGATGTGATGGTACAGATCATTCCATCGGTGACGGATAACGCCGGCGAAATGACCGAAAAGACTTATAACTACATCGTAAGCCATAAAGACCTGTTCCCGGCCGTGACGGCAGACAGCAAAAAGGCGGCCAAAGCATCGGTCGATGCAAGCATCACGTCCCGCCATCTGTTCAAAAACATTACCCCGTATCTGGATAAAATGGTGCAGGTAAGCGGACAGGTCATCGACATCGAAGAGGAGGAAACGGAAATCGGAACGATCGCCATCATCCATGTCGGGGATGAAAACGACAACTCCATTGTCGGCTTGTACATGAATGCCACGGGAGATATTTTGGAAGGCGACGAAGTTACTATGGTCGGACTCCCAACCTCCCTTTTCTCTTTTGACAATGTCGGCGGCGGCACAACCAACGCCATTTTGATGAGCGTATCCACTGTACAGAAAAAATAAGCGGCTCCCTAACTCAAAAAAAACGCAGAACGAGGAAGGATCAACCCTCCTCGGCCTGCGTTTTTTCGCGTATTTTATACCGTTAATGAATCCGTTCCGGAATAAGTTTTTTTACGATGCGGCTCGAAAGATCCTGCGTTTCGCCTTGAATGGCTTCCATGGCTTTCCGCTTTTCCGCTTCCAGTTCGGCCAATGCCTCTTCCACATGGCGGTTCGACTCTTCTTTCGCCTCTTTGATGACCTGCTCCGCCTGCGCCATGCTTTCACGGATCGTGTGCCGAACAGCGTCATTGGCATTTTCAACCGCAGCCTGCAAAACGGCTTTTCTTTCCGCCTCAAGCCTTTGCATTTCCTCCCGAAGCCGATCCGCCGAATCAAGCTGCTCTTTTGTCCGGGCTTCCCTTTGCTCCATCACCCGATACAGCGGCCCGAACGCATACTTGCTCAACAACAGGTACAAAATCAAAAACGCAATGAAGGCCATCACAGCCGATGGTAAAGATGTAACGCTGAAAAAATTCATCGCTTCCGCTCCTTTTGCCGCCGAGTTCTCATCTCTTGAACATACAAGCTGCGCGACGTGATGCGGTTCGTCTAGAGACTTCTCTAACATACCATAAGAGGCCAAATGATAGGGAAAGGATCGATTGTGTAAATTTGTAATTTTTGTGAATTTATTCGCGGGGCATGTTTCCGTTTTTTATATACCCGATAACAAAAGTCAACAACACCGCAGAAAGATATGTGGCCCGAATGGCGATAGGAACACGTACCGACACACTTAGGATCAAAAAAATAAAAACAAAGCCGACTTCTTCCCTGAAGAACCGCGAGAACGTCTTTGCAGCCATCCGATATATCATGATTCCTACATATAACAGCATCGAGGCCGTATAAGCGATCATGGTCAACATTGAAACATCTCCTCCATATCCCCTTCAAATGGATTCGCTTCCCTTTGATTCCCGTGAACAAAAAATCATGTGCATATTGGAACAAGCCATCCACATAAGTTAACTTAGGCATTTCAAGTTGTTACCAATCCGGTTAAAAGTGGTTTTTATCTAAAATTATCCTGAATTTCGAAAGTACTGCACATTAAAAACATAAAAAGGGCTCCAAATCTTTGGTAGAATGGTGTTTGTCCAGGACAACATCACCCAAAGAGAGGAGCACCTTTTAGGTGAAGTCTACCACACCGGTCAGCAAAATCAAGAGCGAATTTTCGCTGCAGAACGCCACGAGTTTCGGCGGCGTCAAAATCTTTTTGGCCTATCTCGAAAAAATCAAGCTCGCCGAGGCCATGCAGCGCCTTTCCGGCGGCAAAGCGCACAACGCCATTTTTCCTGTTCATCGCATCCTGCTCTATCTAATGGTTGGCTGGATGCTGGGCTGCGGGCGTATTTTTCATTTCCGCAAGTTACAGCACGATGTGTTGCTTTGTCGTTTTCTGGGAGGCCGCTGCCCGCATCACAGTCTGTTGTACAAGGAATTGATCCGGCTTGGTCGTTTCTGTCCCTCTCTGGTTAACGAACTGCGGAGGCTGAATCAAGAGATCATTCGACCCTGCTTGCCACCTGAGCTGATTCTCGATCTGGATTCCACGGTAGAGACCGTGTATGGCGATCAGTCCGGCGCGGCCAAAGGCACAAATCCACACAAGCCCGGGCGTAAGAGCTATCATCCCCTGCTTGCCTTTGAAGGCCAGAGCCGACTAAACTTGAACGCCGTGCTTCGAACGGGCAATACGCACTCTTCCACCGATGCGGCCGACTTCCTGCGGCAAACCTTTAGACTGCTCGACGAACACAAAGTGAAGTACGCAAGGTTCGACAAAGGCTTTGGCGGTGAAGATTTTTACAGCTTGTGGGAGCAGCACCACATCGGCTATGTCGGCAAGCTGAAATGGACCCAGCGGCTGGCCAAGGAAGTTGGGGCTTGTCGTTACTGGACGCGATATGTCGACGAAGAGTGGATCATCGAAGGTATTTGCTTGATCTACCAAGCGACCTCCTGGAAAAAGCCCCGTCGCGTAGCGGTCATTCGTAAGACGCAAGTCTGCGAAGACGGTCAAGGCCGCATCGTATTCGACGAGGACTGGCAGTATGAAGCGATTGTAACCAACCTGGAGTGGGAACCAATTGACCTATGGCGCTTTTACAACCAGCGTTGCTGCATGGAAAATTACATCAAAGAGGCGAAAGACGGTTTTTCCATGGACCGGATTGCGACCAGTGATTTTGAAGCGAATGAAGTCGATCTGCTGATCAAGTTGCTGGCCTACAATTTGTTCGAACGCTTTAAGCGCGATTGTTGCGAACCGATGCATCAGGGTTATACGATTGCAAGATTCCGACTGGAGTTCTTTCATTGCGCGGCGACGCTTGTTCGGCATAGTCGCGCGGTCGTGCTCAAGCTGATCAAGGATTTCGACGGTCGTCATGCATGGAAACGAATCGAAGCCAAAGTGGTTCAATTGGAGTGACGGCTTCCAACATTTCACATGGAAAACAACAATGCCCCTTTTCTGGAGAGGGGGGAGTTATCCCCATGTGGATATTGGTTTCAAAATTTCGCTGGTCCCACTCCCACTTATTCACAGTTGTTGATCCGCTCCTGGATGATCGCCACCGCATTCTTATGCGCTTTCGAAATTCAGGTTTACTATATCTGTATTTAATTGATGCAGTTTATCTGTTAAACCCATAAAAAAACCCCTATTGTTGGGACATAGGCATGTACCCAACGCAAGGAGATCCTTTTAAAGAGCAGAGGTACGATTTTGACTGACCAGGCACAAGCTCCGTCCGTAGTAACCGGCATGCTGAACCTCCTGCGTGCCGGTTCCTTTTGCCGACGGCATTGACCGAGATCACTTTAAACTACTGAAAAAACGCCTTCTTATCGGCTTCATTTGCGCTCACGATTGCCTTCCTGGCGTCCGATAGAACTTCCGCTATCATTTCCCTTGTCATACGTTGGAACTCCCATGAGCATTGCAACAATAAGCCGCCAAAGTTCGCGGCTAAATCGCTACCGCTGTGTTAGTTGACCGCATATAAATAGAAATAAACTAATAATTTGGTGCCCCT
Source organism: Paenibacillus sp. USDA918EY (assembly GCF_009870825.1). GTDB lineage: Bacteria > Bacillota > Bacilli > Paenibacillales > Paenibacillaceae > Paenibacillus_AQ > Paenibacillus_AQ albilobatus. The sequence continues at coordinate 274,339 of NZ_WTWY01000002.1, forward strand.
TGTGGTATACTTGATTCAAGAAATGCTTACAATGCAAAAGGAGCGTGCAGCGAACACGACTCCCGATGTAATAGCCGCTTTTAAGGGCGGTAAGCTTGGTGTAGGTTAAGCAGCAAAATAGACCGCTACCTTTGCCCGGGGCGGTCTATTTCTTTTTCAGGTAGGCAAGCAGCGCCAGAATAAACATTCCGAACAGGAACATTAATTGCAACGCTTGAAATACCTCCATGGCATCACCTCCCTTCCGGGAGACTAGCCGACCGCCCTTGCAAGCCTATTCTATTGCCCTTCAATTATAGCATATCGACAATCGACATAATAGCGAAAGGATCGCCTGTTCGGCGGACACGGATCGCGCAGCCGTGTCAGTCTGGGGGTGAAACATAATAGGGTGAGAGCTCAAAACCGTCACAATCCTCCTTCATGGATTGCCTCCCTGGACTATGCCGCTCTTGACTAGCTGATCAATCGTAATGCTCGATAATTCGTTCTCCATAGTCGCTTGTACTTTAGAGTAAACTCCATCCAGCAAATGCGGTATTTTGCTTCCTACCGGACAAGTCGGATTCGTATCTTGATGAATGATAAACAAATCTTGATTATTCTCTAAGGTTGCTCGATACACATCCAATAACGTGATTTGATTTGCCTGCTTGACAAGGGTAATAGCTGCATTTGTTCCGAGAGTAGATGTAATAAGCCCCGCTTTAGTAAGCTTTTGCATGATTCTTCTAATAACCGCCGAATTAGCGTTCACACTCATCGCAAGTAATTCGGAAGTGGTTCGATCATTTTTATTAAATTCAAGAAAACATAAAATATGAACGGCCACCGAGAACTGTTGGCTTCTATTTGCCATTGGCGAGTTCCTCCTTACTTAAAAATGACAAGTGTATGCAGTTAAACATATTTTTTAGTGTATTGATATTGGACAAGTAAATCAAATTTATAATAAAAAGGGACGGAAAAACTTGACATAAATTATTGGAATCGTTACATTATAAAAGTAACAGTAACTGTTACTAATACTAATCGAGGAGTGGTTTAAATGCAATATCGTGTTAACGGGGTAGAACTTCACGTTGAACAGAACGGACAAGGAGACCTCTCTCTTGTGTTTTTGCATTATTATGGCGGATCATTACGAACTTGGGGTAAAATTACTGATGTTCTGAAGGAAGAATATCACTGCATAGCTTATGACCAGCGCGGATGGGGGGATTCGGAAAAGTCGGCCGCTTCTTACACCATTAAGGATTTGGCTGATGATGCACAAGCGCTTATTCGGGAGCTCGGATTGAAACGCTATGTGATCATTGGTCATTCAATGGGCGGTAAAGCGGCACAGCTACTGGCTTCACGTCAGCCTGACGGACTGGAGGCATTGATTTTGGTTGCGCCATCCCCACCGACCCCTCAAGATATGCCTCAAGAAATGAGAAAGGCGATGGTTCAATTTTATGATAATCGTGAAGGTGCGGAAATTGCATTAAGCAATATTGCCTTACTTCCTCTTGAACAGAATGTACGTGAGATGGTGCTCGAAGATATGCAAAAAAGTGCGCCTATGGCTCGTGCGGCATGGCCTGAAATTGCAATGCTCGAAGATATATCTGCTGAAGTGATGCACATCGAAGTCCCTACGCTGGTGTTAGCCGGGGAATCTGATCCGGTAGATCGCTTGGAAACACTTTACAGTGAACTGCTGCCGCGCATACCTCAGGCAGAGCTGCGCGTCATTTCCCGAACAGGCCACCTTTCTCCTTTAGAAGTGCCTGATCAAATCAGTGCGGAAATCTCGAATTTTTTGGCCAAGCTTGAAATGAGTGGACTAAATCGGTCAAAAGATGCCCGTTAGCCTTTGAGGCGGAATGCGCAAGCATCTATCCCTCGGCAGTCTAGATAGTGGGCGTGCCAATCGGGGCCGGCGCATGATTGAAATGGTCAAACTTCAGTATCTTTAAGATCGCCACGGCGAGCCATGGGTACTATACCAACTCATACCGTGTTCCGTCAATGCTTTCATTGGTTGAATGTTCATTATCATGATCTGTTCAGCGATCGATATGCCAAAAAGCTGCACATCGGCAACACCATCTTGTTGTTTCTGGAGGCTACGATGAATGGGCGTAGGTCGGTCGAGGAGATCGCAACCAACCTCCGTTCGAAAAAGTGGCTCCAACAAGCTGTTCAGTTGGAATCCATCCATCCCAGTTCGCTCAATCGTAAACTGCAAACCGTTCCGTTAGACGTGCTGAAAGTCATTTACGCCGCGCTGGTTCAGCAGATTGCGTCGCACTATGCACTCAAGTCGGGTGTCGGCAACTTGGGCAAGTTACGAGCCATCGACTCCACCGAGATTTCACTGCCCAAAGTCCATGGGGAGTGGGCGTACGTCTCTAAGAGCCAGAACGCAGTCAAGATGCATGCGTCCCTGCTCATTGCCGCTGACCACCATGTGTGCGCCGATCGCATTGTACTTTCCACCGCCGAAATCGCCGATCTAAACACGGAAGTGGTTTTAGCGCTTGTAGGAGATCCGACGGAGACGCTGATCATGGATCGTGGCTATATCAACTACGCTCATTTTCTCGCATGGGTAAAGGCTGGCCAACCGTTTGTGGCGCGATTGCGGGCTGACAACAAGTGCCGTATCCTGCATAAGAGAGAGGTTGAAGCCGATTCGCCGATCTGCTTGGATGCGGATGTTGAGATGGTGGATTCGAATAGTGGCGAAGCGTTTAACGTGCGATTGGTGGAATACGAGGCGGTTGACAGCAGGACGAAGAAGAGGATCCGGATCCGCGTCATCACCACACGCTTCGATTTGACGGCGAAGGAAATCAGTGAAATCTACCGTTGTCGGTGGAAAGTGGAGTTGTTCTTCAAGTGGCTGAAACAGCATGTGAAATTGGAGAAGCTTTACAGCTTCAAGCCTGCAGCAGTGTGGAACCAGATCTACCTTTCCCTCATCGCGCATGCGTTGTGCGAGTTGATCCGGCTGACCGAACAACCGAAGGGTTCATGTTGGCGACTGCTACGATACTTGAATGCCTATGCCGGAGAGACGGTAGAAGACTTGATGACCGCGTTGGAGCGTACCCCGAGCAGGACCAGTCGAGGACGACGGAAGAAGCGAAAACGCGGGCGCCCGCGAAAGCATCCGAAGAAGCTGAAGCAGGCGCAAATCATAATTAAATAAGTTTAGGGAAATTAACATTAATTAGAAGTTGTTGACATGCCTATAGCTCCTTTACTGAGCCGTTGCCGTTTTTGGTCGTTCGCGTGTGAGATGAATTTCTGAATTTACAGAGAACTCTTTCAAGGCAACCCCAAAGCTGCATTGCCTCGTCAGAAAAGCAGCATTAGCCTCCGTTTCTCAACCGCTGCCGTAACATGGAAGCTTCTTTGCAAGAGTAGTGGACTAACCCCTCCCTTCCATCAGCAAAGAGGGGTTAGCTTTTGACCCAGTTCAATATTTTGCCATTTCCAAATCTTTTATTAAAGAAATGACACTCACTTTTCCATCTTTTATCACGAACGAGAGTTGATCCTGAATTTCGAAAGTATCGCTTCTTGAAAATATGAGAAGGGCTCCGAATCTTTGGTAGAATGGTGTTTACTTGGAACACTACACCCAAAGAGAGGAGCACCTTATAGGTGAAGTCTACCACAACGATCAGCAAAATTAAAACAGAATTTTCACTACAAAACGCAACGAGCTGCGGCGGCATCAAAATCTTCCTGGCCTTTCTCGAAAAAATCAAACTGCCGGAGGCGATGTGCAGCCTCTCCGGCGGCAAAGCGCGCAACTCCCTCTTCCCCGTTTACCGTATTCTGCTCTATCTCATCGTTGGCTGGATGCTTGGCTGCGAACGGATTTTTCATTTCCGTCGTTTGCAAAGCGACGTGCTGCTGAGGCGCTTTCTCGGCGGCCGCTGCCCGCATCACAGTCTGTTGTACAAGGAATTGATCCGGCTTGGTCGTTTCTGTCCCTCTCTGGTTAACGAACTGCGGAGGCTGAATCAAGAGATCATTCGACCCTGCTTGCCACCTGAGCTGATTCTCGATCTGGATTCCACGGTAGAGACCGTGTATGGCGATCAGTCCGGCGCGGCCAAAGGCACAAATCCACACAAGCCCGGGCGTAAGAGCTATCATCCCCTGCTTGCCTTTGAAGGCCAGAGCCGACTAAACTTGAACGCCGTGCTTCGAACGGGCAATACGCACTCTTCCACCGATGCGGCCGACTTCCTGCGGCAAACCTTTAGACTGCTCGACGAACACAAAGTGAAGTACGCAAGGTTCGACAAAGGCTTTGGCGGTGAAGATTTTTACAGCTTGTGGGAGCAGCACCACATCGGCTATGTCGGCAAGCTGAAATGGACCCAGCGGCTGGCCAAGGAAGTTGGGGCTTGTCGTTACTGGACGCGATATGTCGACGAAGAGTGGATCATCGAAGGTATTTGCTTGATCTACCAAGCGACCTCCTGGAACAAGGCGCGTCGTGTAGCGATCATCCGTAAGGCGCAAGTGTTCGAGGAGGGCCAAGGCCGCATTGTATTCGATTCGGACTGGCAGTACGAAGCCATGGTGACTAATCTGGAATGGGAACCGATCGATTTGTGGCGATTCTACAATCAGCGCTGCTGCATGGAAAATTACATTAAGGAAGCCAAGAACGGGTTTTCCATCGATCGCATTGCGACAGGTGATTTCAAAGCCAATGGTCTGGATCTGCTGATCAAGCTGCTGGCCTACAATTTGTTCGAGCGCTTCAAACGTGACTGCTGTGAGCCAGTCCATCAAGGCTATACGATTGCCCGGTTCCGTCTGGAATTCTTTTATTGCGCCGCAACGCTCATTCGGCATGGTCGCTCTATCCTACTCAAGCTTGCGAGGGACTTTCCCAGCCGTTATGTCTGGAAACGAATCGAGGTTCGAGTGGCGCAGTTAGAATAATGATAAGCAAAATTTTACATGGAAATCAGGACTGCCTCTTCATTGGGGAGGGGGAAAGACCATCTGCCGCAAGCTTCCGTCTCCACTAAAACATGGGAAACTCCCACCTTTTCACTTCTTAAGTCGCCATTGCTTTAGCATCTTGCATTGATCTTATGCACTTTCGAAATTCAGGATTATATACCATGGAGGATTAATGTGTATGGAAATACCGATCACAGGATTTATGATCCATTCGAATGACCCGGGCTCGGAGCATGATCACAGCCTGTTTATTACCTCATGGGATGGAAGACCGGTCAAAATGCATGTTCATCCCTTTTCAGGGCAGACTTCCGTCGATGTCGGGCATTTTCACCGCTATGCAGGAAAAACGGAGCCTGCTCCAAGCGGCGTTCCCCATGTTCATAATTATTATGTAGAAACCACAGTTGACGACCAACACGCGCATTTAATCAAAGGAACGACAGGCCCCGCGATTCCTTTGCCTAACGGAGGGCATTATCACTACTTCGAAGGTTTCACGACGGTAAACGGAAGAATTCCGCATTCGCACAGATATAGCGGGAACACAGGCAATGAAGAAGGATACTGATAGAAATACCTAAAAAGTTTATAAGATTTCTATGCACCTGCTCAAAATAATGAAGACCCTATGGTATATATACCACAGGGTCTTCAGGCTGTTATTTACTTAGAAAAAGAACGATTTCGTTATGATGACCAGCAAAATGAAGAGAACCAAGATTGCTGCCATGTTAGTGCCCATACCACCATAACCGTAACCTACTCCTCCAACAGCTTCGCTCATCCCACACTACCTCCTTGATTTAGAATACATTATATCTTATGTATGAATCGGTAGCTGGTAAGGGACAATTTGGTAAATTTGAATAAAAGGTGGTAGGCCGTTGTTCATTTTCTAATAGTTATGAATTTTAAAAGGCCCCGCCTACGCTTCGTTGTAGGAAAGGCCTTTTAAGGATCCGGAGGTTTTATAAATGAGTGGATTTGTTGTACTCACACTCATACTATGCCATTGTTTTTAATTGGCTATAAAAATAGTTCAATGACACTGGAGCTTAAATCATAGGGCGAATCCAAAGTTTTAATGCGATCGATCGAGTAAGGGCTTGAGAAATGGTAGAAGATCGGTATATACAACAAAAAAGACGCGGCTCCCGAAATTCGGAATCCCGCGCCCTATAAGGCTTCATAAGGATGCTGGTGAAGGGAATTGAACCCCCGACCTACGCATTACGAGTGCGTTGCTCTACCCCTGAGCTACACCAGCTTAACAAGTTGTCTGATTCAAAGAATCAAACGACACAAAAAATATTATACAGCTTTTTCAGGAAAATGCAACAGTTTTCTAAGAAAAAGTCACGGCACTATTGCAGCTTCGCCCGCACCGATTGAAGTTTCTGCTCGCTCGAGGAAGGTTTGTCGCGCCGGTCGTCGATTTTCACCGATGTCGAAACCCGCTGCGCTCCGGAAAGGAAAGGCGCTTCATGCAGTGCCGCAATGGCCTTCCACACGTCCTCCAGCTGCCCTTCGATAATCGTGCTCATCGACGTCAATTGATAGCTGATTCCCTGCTGGTTCGCCAGCACCTTTTGCATTTCCGCCACGTAAGCGCTCAGGCTGGTGGTGGCCGTTCCGATCGGAATGACCGTCACTTCCGCTATCGCCATTCGTTTTTCCTCCCCATCCTTTACTTGATCGCGTCTCTCCCTTATTGTATCCAACTCGGGAAAAGATAGCAAAAGCGAAAAAAGCGGCCATAAAATTCAATAGCCTTTCTTTGACGGAAAACGAATCAGCCTCTTGCAAACGAAAAAATCCTTCCCAAGCCGTTTCGGCCTGCAGCCAAGGTTGCCCTCTGCTCCAAAAAGCATTGGATGTATATTGCGCGGGGAAAAAGATTACGTTATACTTAGCGACAAGAATCGAACATCAGACATTATGCCGATGACCAGCATCCAACTGTGAGGCGTTTTCGACCGGGGCAGGGGTCTCTCCCGCCCTCTAAGTTAACCGGCTTTCCGTCCGTTACCGCGGAACCAAAGGGGATCGGCCCCTGCCGCTTTGAAGAAGCGCCATGCCGGTCAATTTGGGTGGCACCGCGAGCATGCGCTCCTCGTCCCAAAGGATGAGGGCGCTTTTTTGCATTTTCGGACAAAGGAGCTGTATGAACGATGTTAAGCATGCAATTTATTCGCGAAAATCAGGAGCGGGTGCAACAAACGGCGGCAAACAAAAACATCCCTTTCCGGGTGGAAGATTTGCTCGCCTGGGATGCGAAGCGAAAGGAACTGCTTCAGCAAACGGAAGCGATCCGCACACGGCGAAACCAGGTAAGCAAAGACGTCGCACCCCTGATGAAGCAGGGAAAACGCGAAGCCGCCGAGCCGCTGATGGCACAGGTAAAGGAAATGAACGAAAAGCTGGCCGACCTTGAAGCCGAGCTGCAGAAAGCCGAAACCCGGGTATCGGAGCTGCTTCTGCTCGTTCCGAATATCGTGTCGGAAGACACGCCCGTCGGCAGGGACGACGGCGACAACGTCGAAATCCGCCGCATCGGGGAACCGACCGCATTCAGTTTCGAGCCGCTGGATCATGTCGCTTTGGGCGAAATGCATGGGCTGTTCGACATTCCGCGCGGCGTTAAAACCGCCGGCACGCGCAGCTATTATTTGAAAGGCGCCGGGCTTTACCTTCACCTCGCCGTGCAGCGGCTGGCGCTCGACTTTTTGGCGGCGCGCGGATTTACGCCAATGGACGTCCCGGTCATGGTCCGGCCGGAGGCTTTGGTCCGGACCGGGTTCTTCCCGACCGGCCAGGATCAGACCTATGAAATCACGGACGAAGGAAAATACCTCGTCGGCACGTCGGAGGTATCGCTGGTGTCGTATTACGGCGACGAAATCGTCGACGTCGAAGAGCCGATCCGGCTGGCAGGCATGTCGGCCTGCTACCGGCGCGAGGTCGGCTCGGCGGGCCGGGACGTGAGGGGGCTGTACCGGGTCCATCAGTTCGCCAAAGTCGAACAGGTCGTCCTCTGCAAAAACGATCCCGACGTATCGGAGGCGGTTTTGCAGGAAATCACCGGCCACGCGGAGGCCATCCTGCGGCTGCTGGAACTTCCATATCGCGTCATGGCCGTATGCACCGGCGATATGTCGCAAAAAACCTATAAACAATACGATATCGAAACCTGGATGCCAAGCCGCGGGGCTTACGGCGAAACGCATTCGTCGTCGAACCTGCTGGACTTTCAGGCGCGCCGTTCGAACATCCGTTACCGCGACGAAGACGGCAGCCTCCGCTTCTGCCATACGTTGAACAACACCGCCGTGGCATCGCCGCGAATTTTGATCCCGGTCCTGGAAAATCATCAGCAGGCGGACGGCAGCATATATATCCCTCAAGCGCTCCGGCCGTATATGGGCGGCATGGAACGGCTGATCCCGCCGCAAGAAGCAAAGGAATATATGGGCACAGGTGAATAAATCAATCTCCATGGCACGCTGCTGCGCGAAGGATGCAGTTCATTTTCGGATTACGCAAAAGGTGGAGAGCGTCTGCCCGGGGCCGAAAACGTCGGCATGCGAACATAAACCGCAAGCGGCGCTTCCTTTTATTTGCAGCGCCCATCTTATAGAAATATACTGGTTGTACAAAATGTCAGGCATCATGAGGGATTCGCCTAAGTGGATAATCAATTGGAGGTGTTTTGAATGGAAAATCCTACGCAAGCGCAGGATACGGGAACCCTTTATCTTCAGGTCGCGATCGGAAGATTCAAAGAGCTTAAACAATCGGCCGAAAAAGCCGTAGCCCAAATCGCGGACGATGCCAAGCTGAACTGGACGCCGGGCGAAGAATCCAACAGCATCGCCATCATCGTCAAGCATGTCAGCGGCAACATGATCTCGCGCTGGACGGACTTCCTGACAACGGACGGCGAAAAAGAATGGCGTGAACGGGATGAGGAATTCGAAGGCACGATTGCGTCCAAGGAAGATCTCCTCTCCGTATGGAACCGGGGCTGGGACGTATTTTTGCAGGCGTTATCGGAACTGAAAAGCGAAGACCTGCTGAAGACGGTTTATATCCGGCAGCAGCCCCACTCGGTCCTTGAAGCCATCGAACGCCAGATGTCCCATTATTCCTACCATATCGGCCAAATCATATACATTGCCAAAATGATTCAAGGCGATGATTGGCAGACGCTCACCATACCGAAGCGAAAGAAATGATCATGAGGCATCCTTTCGGCCCCATTTCGCGGGCATTGGTCTCACAAGTTTGAATGTTCCCATAAAGCAGCCTTCCGTACCGGGTTTCACGGGAGGCTGTCTTCTTTACATGCCGCGGTTTAATTCCCGACGTTTTTCGGCTCTTTTTCGGGCATCCAGCTCCCGGCGCTGGTTGATCAGAATGACGCCAAGCATGGCGATAACAAGACTTAAGCCTGCGATCAGCACGATTTCCATAAAACCGCCCGATAGAACATATACCGCAAAAAGCACCAGCCCCGCCCCCATAAAAAAGAGGCGCCAATCACGAACTTCTCCATCGTTTCACTCCTTATGAAACAGCTTATTCCGAAGCTTTCTATGCCTGCAAAACAAGCCAAAAAGCAGATGCCTCGCAGAATAAATACATACTCAGGCCGTAACCCGATCCTGAAGTATTCATTTTTCTCTGCTCCATGCAAATAAAAATGATGAGCCGAAACGTCATGTAACCTTTCCCGCAGCCGATGACTATGCTGTACCATGAGGATTTGCGGATCCTGCAAGGATGACTATGGGCAAGGAGCGAACCGAATGATGAAACCGGATTATTCCTATATCCATGCCCGGCTGAAGTCGGGAAAATATACGATGAACAAGCTGGCTTCCGCGGGATTGACCCTGCTTATGCTGACGCTCATTTCCCGGGTGCTTCCCGTCCCGGAAACGCCCTGGTACGCAGCCGATCCCGACACGGCCATTTCGCCCGAAATCTGGGTGTACAGCTACGCGATGCTGATCTCCATCGCTTCCGATGCAGTGCTGGCTCTGCTCCCGCCGCTGAATGGATTAAAACAGGCCGCCTTGTACGCGGCCGCCGCTTATGCCTCCTTTTACTGCCTGTTCGCCAAAATGCCCGAATTTGACGGGTATCGGGAAATTGCGGCGGCGGCCGGCGTTTGCACGGTGCTTGTTTTTTTCCTGGGGAAGCGGATTTTCTCCGACCGCTCCCTGCTTACGCCCTTTTTTGCGCTTGTCGTTCCGCTTGTCTGCCTGTTTCTGATGTGATTTGAAACGGCTTTCGCAGCAAGCGGTCACAGCGCCTCGATCAAGTCTCCCGCGATCAGGGAGGACGGATGGCCGCGGAGAACGGCTGCGGCTTCCCCTGCAAGACCATGCAGGAAAACCCCGTAAGCGGCAGCCTGAACGCCGCTTAATCCTTGGGCCAACAGGCCGGCGATGATACCTGTCAGCACGTCGCCCGCGCCTGCCGTCGCCATGCCCGGATGGCCCGTCGTATTCACGTACGCAGTGCCGTCCGGAGCGGCGATGACCGTTCGCGCGCCCTTAAGCACCAGCGTTACCCGATGGGCCGCCGCATAACGGGCTGCGGCCCCGATCCGGTCCCGCTGGATTTCCTTCGCGGACAAGCCGGTCAGCCGGGCCATTTCTCCCGGATGCGGCGTCAGCACCGTATCCGCCTTCCTTGCCCGCCAGGATGGGAATTCCGCGCAGTCCGCCAGCATATTCAGCGCGTCGCCGTCCACGACGAGCGGACATTCGGACTGCTCCCAAATATGCCGCAGCCAGCGCCCGTCGCCGTCAAACCGCCCCAGTCCCGGGCCGACGGCCAGCACGCTGCGGCTTGCGGCAAGCTGAAGCACCGCCTCGGCGGAAGCCTCGTCCCAGTCCCCGGAGCCGGCGGGGGCCAGCATGATTTCCGGCGCTGCGCCGGCCATATGCGGCAGCAGCGTCGCGGGCAGCGCCCAGGTAACGAGGCCGCTGCCCGCGCGCAGAGCGGCCCGGCTGCACAGCAGGCCCGCGCCGCTCATGCGCGGGCTGCCGGCCGCCACAAGCACGTGGCCGTATGTGCCTTTGTGGCCGTCCGGCGAGCGGCGGCGCGCCGTGTCTACGCGCAAGCGGCCGCGCAGCACCGCTTCGGTCAGCAGGAAGGCGCCCCCTTCCAGCTGACCGCACAGCTCCGAGGGGATGCCGATGGAGCGCACCACCACCTCCCCGGCCGCTTCCGCGCCGGGGTACTGCGTCAAGCCTCGCTTCAGGAACGCGAGGCAAACCGTCAGCCGCGCCGCGATGCACGGCCGGCTTACTTCCCCCGTGTCGGCGTTCAGCCCGCTGGGGATGTCCGCCGACACGATCGGTTTGCCGCTGGCATTCGCCGCGGCAATCATGTCCGCGTACGCGCCCCGCGGCTCGCCATGGGCGCCGGTCCCGAGCAGGGCATCGACGATGCCCGTGCATCCGGCATAGTCCACGGCGTCGCGCCCGTGGACAAGCAAGGGGATGCCAATGGCCGCGGCGGCGTCCCGCTGCAGGGCGGCATCCCCTTGCAGTTGTTCCGGCGGCAGGGCATACGCCACCGTCACGCGGATGCCCGCCTCGCGCAAATATCGCGCGGCCACGAGGCCGTCGCCGCCGTTGTTGCCTTTGCCGGCGAGAATCAGCCAATGCTCGCGCTCCGGCCGTTCCAGCGCTAAAGCCGCATCGCCCCGGATGCGTCCCGCGTTCCCCGCCGCATCGCCGAAGCCGGCTGCCCCATGTCCATCCGTTTGGGCTTGCCGGCGTTCGCGGCACAGGCGAACCACTTCCTCCGCGATCGCTTTGCCCGCGTTTTCCATCAGCGCCGTGGAAGGAATTCCGACCTCTTCGATCGTGCGTCGGTCCAGCTCCCACATCTGGGCTGAAGTCACGATATGCATGTTGGCATTACCTCCTTTAACGGCGTCCGCAAAGCGGCATCATTACGATGCGTAGAGGATTCGGCGGACACCGGTCTCTCAATCTCATCATTCGCTTGCTAATCTTGAACAAACATCCATCCAAGAGTAAGACTCCCGGTATGGTGAAGCTTTATACGACGGCTTCAGCTTAATACGCGACCGTAAACCGGGAACGGACGAAATAAGGATCCTCCAGTTCGTCCACGAGCGCCGCGGCCAAATCGGCGATCGTAATCCGGCTGCTGCCCGCCTCATCCGTAATCAGCCGGTCGATGCCGATTCGGAAGTTCCCGCTGCGCGGGCCTTCCTCCAGCACCGCTGCGGGGCTGAGGTACGTCCAGTCGAGATCGGACCCGCTGTAAATGCCGTAAGCGTCGGCATGCGCTTTCGCCAAGAAATACAGCTCCTCCGGGAACGTCGGCGTATCCATCAGCCGCACGCCGTCATCAGTGATCAGGCTGCCTGCTCCGCCTACCACCAGCAGCCGTTTCGTCCCCGACCGACGTACGCCTTCGACCAAGGAACGCGCCGCCTCCAGCATTTCCTCCTCGTCGCCTGCTTGCGGACCGTAAGCGCTGATGACCGCTTCGCGCCCCTTGCAGTGCTCCGCAACCGAATCCGGGTCCAATAGATCCCCGATGACGGGATGCAGACGCTCATGCTCCATTTGCAAACGCGAAACGTCGCGTACGACGGCCGTCACGTCATGTTCGCGGTTCAGCGCCTCCTTCAGCAAAGCCTGCCCGATTTTGCCGGTAGCTCCGAATATCGTTATATTCATGGGATGAATGGTTTCTGTCATGAAGTAATCTCCTTCGTTTCGATTTGCTTTGTTTGGTTTAGAGCGGCACGGCGGACCCAGTCTGCCCGCCATACGCGCTACTCCTATATTACCCTCAAATGGCCGATCATGCCCATGGGTCTTTAAAATAAAAGCGCGGCGGTTCATCCCGCCGCGCCTTTCTTTATATTAAGAATGCACCGGCTCCAGTTCTTCGGCAGGCATGACGGCCGCCCTCAGTTCCAGCTCCAGCTCCTCCGCGTAGTCCCGCACCCGTTCTTCGCTGTAACCGAGACGCTCTGCCATGAATCGAATGACGGGTTCCTTCCACTGCCGCACCCAGGCGATGTCGAAAAACACGGCTCCGGTCCGCCGGATGAAAAAATCCACCGGTTTCGCCACCATCTCCTCTTCGATCCCGTACTTGAGCATCGCCTCCACCTCCGCGGATAACCCATGGTCCGTTCCGTTCTTTGCCCTAGATTGAACCCGGTCAAACACGGCCGGAACATTCGAGCCGTAGCGGATGGCAAGGCGTTTGGCGGTTTCCTTCGAGAGCCCGGCGCGCTCGCCCCTTTCCGTCATTTGCCGGACAAAATCGGGAAAACGGTGCGAGCCGCCCACATCGCCGCCGGAAATAGGCTGCCTCCGCGTCGCGCACGGGGCGAACGGTCCGTATCCTTCGGCCTGAAGCTTCCCGGCGAGAAGATCCGTGATCGTTTCGGCCATCTTCCGGTACCCTGTCAGCTTGCCGCCGGCGATCGTAAGCATTCCCGAAGGCGAAACGAAAATTTCGTCCCGTCTCGATACTTCCGAAGGCGCTTTGCCTTCCTCGTAAATCAGCGGGCGCAGCCCCGCCCAGCTCGATTCAATATCCGATGCCGTGAGCCGAAGCTCCGGAAATATATGATTGCAGGCTGCCAACAGGTAATCCCTGTCTCCGGAAGTCGCCCGCGGATGAACCGTATCGCCGACGTAGTCGGTATCGGTCGTGCCTACATACGTTTTCCCGTCGCGGGGGATGGCGAACACCATCCTTCCGTCCGCCGTATCGAAGTAGATGGCCTGCCGGAGCGGGAAGCGGACGCCGTCGAATACAAGATGCACGCCCTTGGTCAGGCGGAGCGTTTTGCCGGACTTGGACCGGTCAAGCTCCCGCAGCGTATCGACCCAAGGCCCCGTTGCATTGACGATTTTCCGGGCCCGAATGCGGTATTCTCCTCCATCGATGACGTCCCTGGCCTTCACTCCGACCAGCTTCCCGCCATCGTATAAAAGCTCCTCCGCTTTCGTATAATTGACGGCGTCCGCTCCGGCTTCCACCGCTTTTTTCATCACTTCGATCGTGAGGCGCGCGTCATCCGTCCGGTATTCCACGTAATAGCCGCCGCCTTTCAAACCCTGCGTCCGCAAAAGCGGCTCTTTACCGAGCGTTTCCTCTATGCTCAGCATCTTGCGCCGCTCTTCGCGTTTGACGCCGGCCAGGAAGTCGTATACGCGCAGACCGACCGACGTCGTGACCGCCCCGAACGTGCCGCCTTCGTAAAACGGCAGCAGCATCCATTCCGGCGTCGTGACATGCGGCCCGTTTTCGTATACCACGGCGCGTTCCTTGCCGACCTCCGCCACCATTTTCACCTCGAATTGCTTCAAATAGCGAAGCCCTCCATGAACCAGCTTCGTCGACCGGCTGGACGTCCCCGCCGCAAAATCCTGCATCTCGATCAGCGCCGTCTTCATGCCCCGCATCTGCGCGTCCAAGGCAATGCCCGCGCCCGTAATGCCGCCGCCTATGATCAGCACGTCATAGACCCCGTTTGCCATCTCCTCCAGCTTGTTTCTGCGATTCATCCCGGAAAACATATGCTTCATGCCGCAACCCCTCTTTCCATAAGTTAAGAAAAATATCGACCGGCAAAACCTTCAAAGACGACGGACCGCATCTTGCGGACATTTCCACATTTCCCTTGCAACTATATAACCCATAATCGCAAAAAAACCACGAATATCCCGCGGCATTCGCATCAAATGCGAAGCGCGGGCGTTCGTGGTTTTCTCAAACGTCTCCTACCGTCGTATGAACTTGTTGTTATTATAACACGCAAATGAAAATTGCAATATCCCTATTTATAAGCAATGACGGCCCGAACGGCTTTTTTCCTGCCCTCGTTAAGGCGGCTCTTATTCCCGGGCATGGCCTGGCCGGTTTGAATGACCGGTCCGATCTCAGCTTCCCGAGATCTCCCCTTTGTTGTTCCGGAAGCCGACGGCAGCCCCGCCAAATAAAGCCGCCCCCAGCACCGTCGTCGTATTGACGACCTGCCTCTCCATCCGGCTCCGCCTTAGTCCTTATGCTCAAAATGCTTCCACAGCTCGACGTTCGACGTCGTCACGGCGGACGCCCCCGCGCGAACGGCTTGTTCCACGTCGTTGACCGTCCGGATCAGTCCGCCCGCGAAAACCGGAATGCCGGTCCGTTCGGAGACCTCGGTGATCATATGCGGAATTACGCCCGGAAGGACTTCGATGTAATCGGGCTGCGTCCTTTTAAACATCGCGTAGCTTTTCTCCAGCGCGTTCGTATCCAGCAGAAACAGACGCTGAATTGCAAGAAGCCCGTTCTGCTTCGTTTTGGCGATGACCCCGGCCCGGGTCGAAACGATGCCTGCCGGCTTCACGACCTGGCATAGATACTCCGCGGCGTATTCGTCGTTTTTCAGCCCTTCGATCAGATCCGCATGGAGAAGCGGCTTTTTATCATGGGATTTCGCCAGTTGAACGATCGAGTTGATTTGGCTGACGTGCGTATCCAAAATGACGATGTATTCGTACGACAACTTCATCAGCTTCTCCAGATCCTTCACCTTACGGGCTGCCGGCAAAATAAGTTGATTCGTAAAAGACATGTGTCGCTCCCCCGTTCTTTTCTGTTGCCATCATACGAAAAAGAGAAAAGAAAAACACCGGACGGTCCCCGAGGGGACTTCATTCACGTGTTCTCCTTTTCTCCGCCGCTTTTATGAACTTGCGCCTAGTATAAATCAAAATGTAAGCGGTGTCTACCCGGTAATATTCGTACCGCAACACGGTTTAATATTCCGCCCCGTGTCGTACATTAAGTGCAGAAGAGGAAGGAGCAGCTTTTATCGCCTTCAAGAGCCGATTTTTTGCCCGGACATGAGAAAGGTCCGCTTGAAATCGTTTCTTTCTGATATCATAGAAAAATAAACCATATATATCCAAAGAACGGTTATGGGTAATGGTTCAGGAGCTGTTTTTTATTTTGCAAAAGGAGCTGATGAATGTATGGTTGCAGAGTACATCATCCGTCTGGCGGTCGCCGGGCTGCTTGGAGCGATCATCGGTCTGGAGCGGGAGCTGCGGGCAAAGGAAGCCGGACTCAGGACCCATTTTCTCGTCGCCGTCGGCAGCGCGCTTATTATGCTCGTATCGCAATACGGCTTCTCCCAGGTGCTGGAGCATGATCACGTCGCGCTCGACCCGAGCCGCGTCGCGGCCCAGGCGGTGAGCGGCATCGGCTTTCTCGGCGCAGGCATGATCATCCTTGAACGGAAAATGGTGCGCGGGCTGACGACGGCGGCCGGCGTGTGGGCCACCTCGGGCATCGGCCTGACCATCGGTTCGGGCATGTACGCCGCCGGCATCAGCGCGACGGTGCTGGTCATGATCGGCCTGGAGCTGCTCAGCATGATTTTCAAGTCCGGGCGGACGCTGCAAATTTCCTTCGAGCTTGATGCCAAAGAATCCGTCAAACCGATTTTGGAGTCGCTAACGTCCCGCAAAATATCCATCTCGTCGTACGAAATGGAGCAGGACCCCGAACGCCTCGGCATGTACCATCTCAAAATCGAAGCCAAAACAAAACATAACGGAACCCTGCAGGAACTGCTCGAGAACCTCGACAGCTTGCCGCATATTTTGTCCGCGAAGCTGGAATAATCCAGGAAATATTGAAATCCGGAGCCTGTTGTGCAATAGTGGAATCAAAAGCGGTGAAGGAGGGTATTCGCGTTGCCGTTTGCGGCTTGGATTCATGCCAATGATCTTACCGATACGCAGACCGGGATCATCGTCACGGGGTTTGCGGTCATCGTGTTTTTATGGATATACATCCGCACCGCCCGCTCTTACCGCAAGGCGGCCTCGGCCCGGCTGGAGAGGCTGCGGCAGACGCTCGACTTGTATTGCCGGGCGCAGGGCCTGCTGGGCGGCGATGCGGAGCCGGCTCCGGAAGAAGCGGAACATGAGCCTGAATCGGTGCATTTCCTTCTGCAGCAATGCAAAGCGGCCCCTTTGGTGACGACGGAAATGATCGAAGCCATCGACGCTTATGCGAAGGAACGGGACGCTTCCCGCCACGGTCAGCTGGAACGGCTGCTCGATCGCGAGATCAGGAAAAAAATCCGCGAACAGGCCTCCATTATAAGGTGGCTGGACAACCCGGGCTGGGGAGCGGCGTTTTGGAAGCTGGTGCGGCCAGCGGTGCCTTTTTTTCTGTTGTCATTCGTCGTTTATTGGAGCGTGCAGCTTTACGGACAATTCCAGGAACGTGACTTTCCCTTGCTTTCCTGGACAAGCGCAGAGCTGTGGATGCGTTTCGTATCCTGTCTGGCGGCCGTCGTATCCTTTTATTTTGCCGTCATGACGCCGCGCAAAGACTCGCTCAGATACGCCTATCGTATATTGGCCTTAGGCATCAGCGCGGCTGCGCTGGCGCATTTTGCAGGCCTATGGGCCGCGCCGTACATATTGGCCCTTCAAGCCGTCTTGTTTGCATGCGGATTCGGCGTGAACCCCAAACGTTCGCGGCGCGACCGCCCGTATGCAGGGTCGGAGGACTTGCTCGAGACAGACGACCGGAAGCCGCCAAGAAAATAATCCCGCAAAGTGCTGAATCAGCTTCGAAGCTGATTCAGGTACTTTGCGTGGAGCCCCGAGAATTTATAGGATCCTAAGAAGACAGACCGCGTTTAAAGGTAGTTTTTCATGCAATATCAGGAAGCAATGGCTCTGTAGTATTCTGATATGATAAACAAAACCCGCCGGCGGGCAAGCCTTCGTTACGGCTTGATGCGTCAGCGGGTTTTGCCTTTTTCCGTTCTGCCCGGATGCTATTTGCGTTGCCGTCAATTTTGAAGCGGCTAAGGCTGCCGGCCCGGCTGTCCTTACCGGCGGTCCTGGGCCGCCTTTTTCAGATCCTGCCTCGCCCGGGAGGCAATCCCCGCTTTGGCCGGTTTGGAGGGCGTATTCTCAAAACGCTTCCGCTCCGTCCGTTCCATCTGCACGATCTGGCCTTCATGCACGACGATATGAAGCGAGCCGAATTCCATGTCGTTTAATTGGCCGGCAATCCTCTCGAGCCATACCTCATTTAACTGGAGCCCTTTTGCCATGACAAGCGCCTCCTTTGCGTTCAGAACGATATTGATGCACATGGTAAATCATTCTTTTCCAACCAAATTACTATGTTTTAAAGTTACATTATCATGCCGGGAAAAAGACTGTCAATGCGCGTTTTTTCCGGCATACAAACTTTTGATCAGCAACGTGGCAAGGGCCAACAGCAAAAGCAGCGATGCGACGGCGAACGAAGCCGAAAACTGATATTCGTTGTACAAAATCTCGACATGCAGCGGCAGCGTGTTCGTCTCGCCGCGGATATGTCCCGAAACGACCGATACCGCGCCGAATTCGCCCATGGCCCTCGCGTTGCACAGGATGATGCCGTAGATCAGCCCCCACTTGATGTTTGGCAGCGTAACCCTGGTAAAGACGGCCCATCCCTTCGCGCCCAGCGTTATGGCCGCCTCCTCTTCCTGCTGTCCCTGATCCTCCATGAGCGGTATGAGCTCCCTCGCCACGAAAGGGAAGGTGACAAAAATCGTGGCGAGCACAACGCCCGGCACGGCATAAATGATTTTGACGTCATGGTCTGCAAGCCACGGGCCGAACCAGCCGTTAGCACCGAACACCAGCACGAAGATCAGCCCGCCGATCACGGGCGAAACCGCAAACGGCAAATCGATCAGCGTAATGAGCACCCCTTTGCCTTTAAACCTGAATTTGGCGATGGCCCATGCCGCGGCCACCCCGAAAATCGTATTGAGGGGTACGGCAATCAGCGCCACAAGCAGCGTCAGCTTGAGCGCCGACAGCGCGTCGGGGTCGGAGAGGGCGCTGATATAAACATCCCATCCCTTTTTAAGCGCCTGCGTCAGAACGACGGCAAGCGGAAGCACGATCAGCCACAGCAACACCAAACCCGCCGCGCCGATCAGCAGCCATTGAACCAAAGGCCCTTCGGTCGCCGCCCGCGAGGTTTGCACCTGGCGCACGGCGGCAGCTCCGGGTACGCCTCCCGCCATCTATACCGCCTCCTTTTTTCGGCCGGACCAACGCTGCAGCGAATTGATGACCAGCAGCATCAGGAACGAAATCAGCAGCAGCAAAACGGCCACCGCCGACGCTCCCGCGTAATCGTACTGCTCCAGCTTCGACATGATCAGCAGCGGAGCGATTTCCGTTTTCATCGGCATGTTGCCGGATATGAACACGACCGAACCGTATTCCCCGATCCCTCTGGCAAAAGCCAGCGCAAAGCCGGTCAGAAGCGGCGGAACGAGGGCCGGCAGCACGATGCTGCGGAATGTCCGGAACCTGCCCGCTCCAAGCGTGGCGGAAGCCTCCTCGGCATCGCGCTCCATATCCTGCAGCACCGGCTGAAGCGTCCGGACGACAAACGGCAGGCCGATAAACATGAGCGCCAGGGTGATCCCAAGCTGGGAAAAGGCGACTTTGACGCCAAGCGGCGCCAGCAGCGAGCCGATCCAGCCGTTCGGGGCGTACAGGGCCGTCAGCGATACGCCGGCCACCGCCGTCGGCAGCGCAAACGGCAAATCGATCAGGGCGTCGCACAGCTTCCTTCCCGGAAATTCGTAACGGACGAGCACCCAAGCCAGCAAAAGGCCGAGCACCGCATCCACAAGGGCCGCCGCGGCCGACGTCGTGAAGCTGATCCGGTACGAGGCAAGCACGCGCGGGTCGGTCGCCACCTGCCAGAACTTCGCCCAGTCAAGCCCGGTGGAATTGATCAGCAGCGCGGAGAGCGGCACCAGGACGATCAGACTTAAATACGCGACGCTGAACCCGAGCGTCAGGCCAAAGCCGGGAAGAACCCGGCTCCGCCTTGTTTTTGCTTCGCTCATATGTTCACCTCTTTCCTGCCTTCGCACGCTTTATTTGCCCGGCGTATAGATCTGGTCGAATACCCCGCCGTCGTTAAAATGTTTGGCCTGCGTCTCGTCCCATGTGCCGAAGACATCCTTCAGCGTAAAAAGATCGAGCGACTTAAACGTGTCTTTGTTTTGGTCCAGCACCGATTGCAGCGTCGGACGGTAGAAGTTTTCGGCGGCGATTTTTTGACCTTCCTCCGAATACAAATATTTCAGGTAAGCTTCTGCGACTTCACGCGTTCCTTTTTTGTCCACGACCTTATCCACGACCGCTACCGGCGGCTCCGCCAAAATGCTGACCGATGGATAGACGATGTCGAATTTGTCCGGCCCCAGCTCTTTCACCGACAGCAGCGCTTCGTTTTCCCAAGCCAGCAGCACGTCGCCGATGCCCCGCTCCACGAACGTCGTCGTCGCCCCGCGGGCGCCGGTGTCCAGCACGGGTACATGCTTGAAAAGCTCGCGCACGAAATCTTTTGCTTTCTCCTCATCGTTGTTGTTATGCTTCAGGGCATATCCCCATGCCGCCAGGTAGTTCCATCTTGCTCCTCCCGACGTTTTCGGATTCGGCGTAATGACCTGCACGTCGCCTTTAATGAGGTCGTTCCAGTCCTTGATGCCCTTCGGATTGCCTTTGCGAACCAAAAAGACGATGGTCGAATTGTACGGCGTGCTGTTCAATTCGAATTTGCTCTGCCAGCCTTCCTTGATGAGCCCTTTTTTCTGGATGGCGTCGATGTCGTAGCCTAACGCAAGCGTCACCACGTCCGCCTCCAACCCGTCGATCACGGAACGGCTCTGCGCGCCGGATCCGCCGTGGGATTGTTTGATCGTCACTTTTTGCCCTTTTTCTTTTTCCCAATACGCCGCAAACGCTTTGTTGTAATTTTCGTAAAGCTCCCGGGTCGGATCGTACGAAACGTTCAGCAGATTGATCTCCTTTGCGTCGCTTTTCGCTTCGCTGTTTTGGTTTTGTCCCTCTGCCGATACGGATTCACCGGTTTCTTTTTTGCCTCCGCAGGCGGCAAGCGCCGCCGTCAGCAGCAGCACAAGCGAAATGACCGCCCCTTTTTTTGCGATTCGGATCCCCTTGCGATTCACCATGGTCCCACTCCCATTTCTTAAATTGTGTTCCCCGCCTGGAATTCAGGTAAGAAAAAAAAACGGAGAAACCCCTTTCCAAATGACGGGCGCATCAAAAAAACACGCTGCATCATTCGTAATCGGCGGTTCCTCCGTTTGTACGGCGGGAACGATCGTATGTCCATCCATCTCCAAGTCGGTTTTATTTCAATTAATCCTACCTGTTTAGTATGTTATATTCGTATTGTAATCACGGCCCGTTGCGGAGTCAATCCTTTTTTTAGAAAAAAGCCACCTTTTTTCTATCGAGCCTGCCTTGCACAACGATATGAAGAGAGCCGGATTCGATGTCATTCCACTGGCTTTTGATCCGTTCCACTTAACTTGGAGTAACTCTCAAGCGTGAATGTCGGTATGCCGACATACGAAAAGGCAGCCCCCGCTTTATGCGGAAGCCGCCCTGTTCAAGAAGAACGATTATTTATATACCGGAACGATGCAAACGGGTTTCGGCAGCGTCAGCGCATGTCCCGTCGGCGTCAAACGCCCGCTTTCCTTGTCGATCTTGAAAGAGACGACCGAATCGCTGTTTTGATTCGCCGCAAGCAAAAATCCGCCTTTGACGATCGCGAAGTTGCGCGGGGTCCGGCCGCCTGTCGATACCCATTCGACCGCCGTGAGCAGACCTGTGGAAGGATCGACGCGATACAGTCCGATGCTGTCGTCGCTGCGGTTCGAGGCATACAGAAAACGTCCGCACGGCGTGACGTGAATGTCCGCGCTGCTGCTTCCCTTCGCGGCGCCTTCCGGCAATGCGGACAAGGTCTGCATCACCTGCAAATTCCCCGCCTCCGCGTCAAACGCATAAACGTTGACCGTATCGTCCAGCTCGTTGATGCCGTATGCCCATCGGCCCGACGGATGGAAATCGAAATGCCGCGGTCCCGCCCCGGGAGCCGTTTTTACCCGGTTATGTTCTTGAAGCTCGCCGCCCTCCAAACGGTAAATGACGATTTCGTCCAGGCCGAGGTCGCAGACCAACACGTATTTCCCCGATGGATCCTGGAACACCGAATGCGGGTGCGCCGCTTCCTGGCGTTCTTGATTGACGCTGCCGCCGCTGTGGCGGACGAGGCCCGTCTCGGCCAGCTTTCCGTCGCCTTCGATCCGGTAGGCATTGACGTGGCCGCTGGAGTAATTGGCTGCCAGCACATGGGTATCATCCCGGGTGAGGGATAGATAACACGGATCTGATCCATGCGTCGGCTTGCGGTCCAGCAGCTGCAGTTTTCCCGTTGCCCCGTCCACCGCATAAGCGCATACTTCGCCGTCCCCGGTCTCGCTGACTGCATACAAAGTGTCCTGGGCCGCATTCAGAGCCAGATACGATGCGTTGGCGATCCCGTCCGTTCCATGCACGATTTCCATGCTTCCGTTATCCATGTCGAGGGCGCAAAGAAAAATCCCTTGTTCGTCCGCCCCGGTATACGTGCCGGCGTAAAACCATCTTTTATTGTCGCTCATATTGAATCGACGCTCCTTCTTTTAGGTTTCCTGCTGCATCCAATGTCATGTCCGTTATCCCTACAATAATCGTTTCGGCGCCGGGCGGCAACGTTTAGTTCGTTTTCGACGTTCCCGATTAGGAAACCGCCCGCAATCCGCATCGATCCGAAAGCAGGGCTCGTTTCACTTCTTCCTTTATGCGGTAACTTAGTAACGATATAATGGAATCAGAACGCGAGTTCTCCATTTTTTTCGTTCAGTCAGGAATCCGGCATCCCGCTTGGAACCATTGTCAGGAGGAGGATGCGTTTCGGTGCCTCCCGTGCACGCTGAGGCAGTCCTGCAAAAGGGAATAAGTTCAAGAGAAAACGGCAATGTCTAGATGAAAAACACATTGGAGGAGGAGTTTGGATTGAAATCGGTAGCAGTATTTTGCGGTTCGAGCAAAGGTGCGTCGGAAGTATATGTGGAAGGCGCGAAGCAGCTTGGCAAAGAGCTGGCGCGCCGCGGCATTACGCTCGTTTACGGCGGTTCGAGCATCGGCGTGATGGGGGCCGTGGCCGATTCCGTATTGGCCGAAGGCGGACAGGTCATCGGGGTCATGCCCGGCTTTTTGGATAAACGGGAAATTTCCCACAAGCATCTCACGGAGCTGATCATCGTCGGTTCCATGCATGAACGGAAAGCCAAAATGGCCGAGCTGTCCGAGGGTTTCATGACCCTTCCGGGCGGACCGGGAACGATGGAGGAGTTTTTCGAAATCTTTACGTGGGCCCAGCTTGGACTGCACCGCAAGCCGCTTGGGTTTCTGAATACCAACCATTATTACGATCCTCTGCTGGAGTTTTTTAAACATATGGCAACCGAGCAGTTTCTGCAGGAAAAATATTTATCCATGGCGCTTGTCGACACGGACCCGGGCCGGCTGCTCGATCAATTCGGGTCGTACGAGCCGCCTGCCGTCAAAACCTTCCTCAAACCGGATCAAACGTAACATGGATAGAGAAAAACAGACCGAAGGCTTGATACGCCCGGTCTGTTTTTCTTTGTTTTGCGCTATTTTTGAATCGTAAAGCTAAAAGGTTTCTTGATCAGCTCACCGGGGTATTGTTCGACTTCAAAGGTCAACGGCTGCGGGTAGGACTTGCCGGCAATGTCGAAATAATACTCGTCCAAGCCGCTGTCCGCATTCTGTTTCCATCCTTCGTGAATCACCTCGCTGTTGTTCATTAGAACGTGTTTGTTCCCTTTTCCATCCGTAAATTCAGGTTTTACTTTCAAAAACTGGCCGATGCGCGAATCCACGCTTTGGAACCCTGACGTAATCCGGATCCGTTCGCTTGACGTTTCGATGGAAGCCAGCTTGAGCCTGTCGTCCGGCGCCTGTATCAGCTTAAATTGATTCGTGTCGATCACGAGCTTCCTTTCTCCCTGAAAAGCCGTTTCGATCCAGGACCCCCGCAGCTCGAGCGGGTCCCCCTTCACATAGTCCGGAGCATAAAAACCAAAGGTTCGCTTGCCGGGCTCGGTTTCTACGGCCATCGCCAGCGGGAGCACGTTTCCGCGGTCGTTTTTCGTACGAAGCTCCCAATCCAGAAAACGGGCGAATTTTTGCATGCCGGATGCATCCGAAGCTAAGCTTAAATTTATGCGTTCCGGAACTTGGACCATGTTTTCAAGTTTGATTTTGATGCCTTCGAAGTCAAACACGTGATTTACGGGCACCGTTCGTTCAAGCACCGCAAGCTTGGCGGCGTCCACCGGGATCTTCACCTCCAGAAATTTTCGCGTTGCCGGCAACTCGCCGTTATCCCATTCGCCCGAAAAATAAAACTCATCCGGAAGCTTCCCGCCGCCCGTGAGGTCAAAAATCAGCATATCGCGATAGCTGCCGTTGTCATAATAACCCGTCCTCTCATTCGTGTCCCGAACGAATTGCTTGTAAGGAAGCTTATCGTAGACGGTCGTATACAGCCCGGGATTCACCGGTTTGATCCGGTCCCCATTGTCGCTTTGGGAAGTATAAAACAAAACCACATGTTTCCGGTCCGTCATCATCCCGTCCACCGTGACATGAAATCCCTCATAGGATGCCGTCACGCCCACCGCCTGATATTTCCCCTGATCCAACGCTTCGCGCAGCATCCCTCTTTTGCCGACCTCCCATTCCACATAAGACGGGATTCGCTGATCGGCTGCCGTTTGCATCTCTTTGAGGCCGCCTCCAAAACGCATGTCCGGCACATAAACGGCAGCCGCCACGATAAGCAGTAACGCCGCCGCGCAGGACATAGCCGTTCTGCCGATCCTCCGCCGGGTTTTCGCCCGGCCGCCGCGCAGCATGCCGCTTCGAACCGCGCTTTCCAGCCGTTCCTCCGAAATTCTCCGTTCGGCAATGTGCGCCGGCTCGAAGTACTGCTCCAGCAGCCGCTCCTCATTTGCCATGGTATAATTCGCCTCCCGCGCTCATTTTCCCCCGCAGCTGCTTTAAGCCTTGGTGAAGCCACGTTTTTACGGTTCCCTCCGGTTTGTCCAGCACTTTCGCGATTTCGGCAAGCGTCATGTCCTGATAATATTTGAGCGTCAGCACATGCCGGTATTTCGGCCGCAGCCGCTGCATCCCCTGATGCAGGTCGAGCCTGCTGTCGCTGATCATTTCGGCCGCGCGTTCTTCCCTCTCCACGTTTAAAGGAAGCAGCCGCTTCCTCCGCTTCTGTTCATCGATGCAGCAGCGAATCAAAATCCGGATCAGCCATGCCTGGAACGCCGAAGGGTCCTTCAGCTTGCCGTAGTTCATCCAGGCTTTGCACACCGCTTCCTGCACCGCCTCGAGCGCATCGGCCTCATGATCCAAATAGCTGTATGCGATGCCGTACAGCTTTCTCTTTAATCCGGATACCTGGGCGTAAAACGTCTCCTCATCTCCTTGGCTGGCAGCGGCGGAACGTTTCGGGTCCACCATAAACGTTGCCCCTTTCCTGCATTTTCACCGGCCGGTGAAGTTCATCGACGGATCGGGCTTGCCGGAATCGATGAAGGATTTTGCAAATTCCATACTTATAAGACAGCGACGAAACGCAAACGGTTTTATTTTTTTCGGCATTGCCGGCGTTGGCCAAGACGAAGCAGCAAAAAAGCAGCCCCCGCTTCGGAAGCTGCCTGTTTTATAGCCATAATTTTGACGTTACACCGGGTCCGCGGTGCCGGCCTCGACGATTTGGCGTTTGACGTCCTTCATCGTAATTCCGTCTAAATAACGCTCCAGCGCCGATTCCCCGCCGTTGTAGATTTGATCCATAACCCCCTGGATATTGGACGCGACCTCGCAAGGAAGCTCCTCGCCGCCGGAACACCATCCCGGCTTCAAGGAACCTCGGGCAAGCAGGCGATACAAGTCTCCCAGCGTCGCGTTTTCCGTTTCCGGATTCAGCAGGTATCCTCCGCCGACGCCCTCCTTTGTCGCCACGTACCCATGCTTGCGCAGCAGGCCGAGCACTTTGCGGATGCGGGCGGGATGCGTGCAGACGCTTTTGGCGATTTCCTCGCTGTTAGCCATATGTTCCTCTTTTACGCTAAGAAGGGTTAAACAATGGACGGCAATGTTAAACTCACTATTCATTTTTGCTCCTCCTTATACTGTAATTATATGGTTAACAGTTGCTGATGTCAACCTGGGCCGACCGTTTCTCCAAGCTTTCCCGGGGACGCTCTGACGTATCGTGTACCGTTACATTACTAGTGTATCTTCGCGCTGAAAAGATAAACCCCATCCTTGTGATTTTATCTTGTTTCGGGTTTGCGTTACAATAGGGATACCGGAAGACGACTTCCGCGAATTTTGGACAAGGAGCTGACACCGGACCATGATCCATTACATTCGTTTGCGTTAATGAGAGGTGCAGGTTTAAATCAGCCCGGCCGCTTTTTTTCGAAGCCTGAGCCGAGGTTTATTTAACTGCGCCTTTTTCATTTGACCCGGGATTTGCAAAATCCCGAACCAAACGAATGAATGGGGTGTATTTGAATTGTCCAAAAAAGAACATATGTTATCGCTGGCTGGCCTGCTGGCCCGCCACGTATCCCTTTTCCGCTGCCCGGTCTGCGGCATGGCCATGAACTTGGCGAACGAACGCAGCCTGTCGTGTACGTCGGGCCATCTGTTCGATCTCTCCCGCGACGGGTACGTTCACCTGATGCCGAACGCGAAGCCGGGCAAATACGATAAAGAGCTGTTTGCGGCGCGCAAGCTGATCAACGGCAGCGGGTATTTTAACGGGTTGCTGGAAGAGCTGTTTGCCGTCATAGCGGAACATTTCGGGCCGGAACCAGCCGCCCCGTTGTCGGTCCTGGATGCCGGATGCGGCGAAGGATCGCATTTGTCCGCTCTTCAAGCCCATCTGGAGTCCCGCCTGCATCGGGACGTCATCGCGGTCGGGGCGGATCTGTCCAAACCGGGCGTCAGGACCGCGGCCAAAGGAAACCCCCGCGCCCTTTGGTGCGTGGCCGATTTGGCCCGCAGCCCGTTTCAAGACGAAAGTTTCGACGTTATCACGAACATATTGTCCCCCTCCAACTACGGGGAATTCCGAAGGCTGCTCGCCAACGGCGGCATGCTGGCCAAAGTGGTCCCGGGACCGGAATATTTGCGGGAACTCCGGCAATTTCTGTACGGCCGCCAGGCCCGGCGGGACAAGGATCCGGAACGTACGGCCGCTTTGTTCGCCGAACATTTTCCGGATATGGAAGAGCGGCGCGTTCGATACGAAACGCTGCTCGACCCGCGGCATTTGGAGGCGATGCTCCGGATGACGCCGCTGTCCTGGCATGCGCCCGAGGAACAGGTTCGTCGGCTGCTCGCCCAAAGCTCCTTTAGGATGACATTCGATTTCTATATTTTATGGGGCAAACATTTTAGATAGTGAATATTTCGGAACATCTTTTCCGCTAAAAAAAGCGTACCTCATTTCCAGCATCAAGCTGGAGGAGGTACGCTTTTTCGATTTGTCGTATAGTCTTCCTGCCGTTTACCCGTTTTTTGGCGCGGAGCTCAATCCGGAATTTCCATGATATCAGTAGGCCGGCGGAGCCGCGTTTTCCAGGCCGGGGATCGACTTGCCCTTCGGCAGCTCAAAGGACCATTCCACGTTGTCGTACCATTTGTCGGTGACGGTGCGGATGAGCGTCGCCTTTTCCGGCAGCTTGCCCATTCCGTTCACGATAAAACCGGGATCCCCCGCGGCTTCGTTTAATACACCCCATCCAACCGATCCTCTGTACGTCACCGGGTATTCCTTCCCGTCCGAATCCTTCACGATCCATTCGTCATGGTTGAACATATTGCGGAATTTCCCATTCATCCGGATCAGGCTTACGGTCGGGCCCGTACCCTTCTGCAGATTGGGATCGCGGTCGACCCAAAAATCGCTCAGCGTCAGTTCGTCCCCCTGGTCCTTGAAAACAACCGGATGCCGTTTCAGCTCGTTTGGAACGAGCTCCACCGAACCGCTGCTGCGGATTGGAATAGAGTATCCGTCAAACACGAAACGCAGCTTCTGGCTGTCGTATGGCAGGTACCGGAACGTAAAGGTCCAGTGGCGTTTGCCTCCGCGAAACTCGCTGTTCTGCGAGATGATCGTTTCCATATGCGGGGCCCTTAGATTGTTTACGCTCGATATGTCTTCCCCCTGCTCGTTTTCAAAATGGAACATGAGCTGCTGGTCGGCTTCAAGCCCGCCCGGTGAACGTTTGGCCGCTTCGCGGCTCAAAGACGTGCTTAACTCCAGCCGCACCCCGCTAGGCGTGCGAACCAGCTTTTCCATTTGGATCAGCATGCCGTCAGGCGTCTTATATTTCTCATGCAGCGGCGTCGTGATGTTCATCGCGTTGGCTTTTTGCATGTCCAGTTTGAACCGGAAATCCCAGTTTCCCTCGACGACCCTCTCGGTATAAGGAATTTTCAGCCGATCGACGTGCGCTTCCACGATCAGCGCATCCATCGGAATCTCCTTTACGAAAACAAACGTCAATTTTTCGACCGAATCCGAGCCTTCGATCCCCCGCAGCTCCGCCACCTCGTTTCCGCTAAGATCCGTGATGTGGAGATCATTCCAATCAATCGCATAAACGAGGGCTTTCCCTTGCGGGTCCGTCACCTTTACGCCCATCACGAGCCTTGTGGCATCGGCAACCACCTCGTCGATTTCGAGGGCATAGCCTTTATCCTTCACCTTTACATGGGGATTTTGCACAATGCCAAGCTTGCGGGCATCGAGCATCCCGCTGTCCGACGTCTCATTCGAAAAAATGGACCTGACCCAATCGGCGATCGACGGCTGGGCGTACAAGGTAAAGGTGCCGGTGACGATCAAAAGCAGCGCCGCCCACAGCGCGCTTTTTTTGATGATGCGGCCGGTCCTGCGCGTCCGTTTGAAGGGAATCACAAGCATCCGCTCTCCGGACTCGTTCTCGATCTCGACGTCGGCCAGGGAAGCCATTACCCGCTCCGTAAATCCGTCAGGCAAAGCCGCCCGAAAAAGCAGCTCCCCCCATGCCCTTTCCTCTTCCTCCGCCAGCCGCAGCAGCGATTGGCATTCAGGGCATGTTTGCGTATGGAGACGCGTTTCTTCATCCACACTATTTCCAGACCGAATGGACTCTTTGATCTGCGACAGCTTCGAGCATCTCATGCTTGATCCCCTCCTTATCCTTGACCATTTTGCATAAGGACTTTTTGGCCCGGTGAAGCCGGTTCCGCACCTGATTCACTTTAATGCCGGCAATCCCGGCGATCTCTTCATAACTCAGCTCGTTCGTATATCTCAAAAGCAGCACAATGCGGTATTTCTCGGGCAGCCGTTCGATGAGCTCCCGCACTTCCCCGCCGGTTTCCTTGCGCAGATAGGCCAGCTCAGGCGTTTCGGCATGGTGCCTCCCCTGGCTGAGCAAACTGTCATCCGCCGGCGTGTCTTTTTTTTTCCGGTTTGCGTCCCTCATCACGTTCACGGCGATGGTATACAGCCAGGAGGCAAAGCTGGAGTCCTCCCTGAAGCTGGCAAGCTTGCGGTAAGCTCTCAGAAAAGCTTCCTGCGTATAATCCTGGGCGTCCTGCGGACCGGCCCCCATGCCCAGAAGCAAACCGTATATTTTGTTTTTATGTGTGTCCACCAGCTGCGCGAAGCTGTCCTTATGGCCGGCCAGCACCTGTTTGACCAGCGCAGCGTCCCGTGACGGGTCTGTCATAAAGATCCTCCCCTGCTCTCTCTACCTCTGACCTTTCATATATGATGTAGACGAACGAAGCGGGCGTTTCCTCTCGCTTTTTCCGAAAAATATCCCCGCAAAAAGCGGAACATTGGCTTCGAAGCCGAATGAGCGCTTTGCAGGGACAACGGAAACTTCCCTATCTCTTCAAAAAAAGGAGCCCTTCAAAAATGAAGGGCCCAAAATCAGATTAGACATATGAAAGGGTTTACAAAACCATTATAGTATGAAACTGTCTTTTTGGAAACGCTTTTTTTCAAAAGAAGGCGGCTTATGCAACATGCGGGTAAAAAATCCGATTGCAAAAAACTAATGTGATTAGTTATAATGCTAATAAGATTAGTTTTGCGTATGGGAGGATGATTGTTTATGAAAAAAACAACGGTTCATCAAGTTACCCAGCTTTCCTTTATGCCCCGCCTGTTCCCCGTCAATGTGTATCTTGTCGAAGAAGAGGACGGCTTGACCTTAATCGACGCAGGCATGCCGTTCAGCCTGAAGGGGATTTTAAAAGCGGCGAAGTCGCTCGGCAAACCGATAACCCGCATCCTTCTCACCCATGCCCATGGAGATCATGTCGGTGCTTTGGACGGACTGAAGGAAGCCGTCCCAAGCGCTGAAGTGTATATATCGCGCCGGGATCAGGCCCTTTTGGCCGGCAGCCGCGCCCTTGAGGACGGGGAGCCGCAAATGCCGATCAAAGGCGACGTCCCGAAAAACATGCGCACGAAACCGGATCGCCTCCTGACGGACGGAGAACGGATCGGCTCGCTTCTGGCCATCGCCACTCCCGGACACACGCCCGGCCATATGGCATTCCTCGATACCCGGAGCAACGTCCTGATCGCGGGCGACGCTTTCCAGCTCCGGGGCGGCATGGCGGTATCCGGCGATATGCGGCCGCTTTTCCCTTTTCCCGCGATGGCGACCTGGAATAAAGAAGCGGCCCTTGCCAGCGCCCGCCGCCTGGCCGGTTTAACGCCGTCCTGGCTGGCCGTCGGTCACGGCCGGATGCTCAAGCAGCCTGCGGAAGCGATAAACGAAGCGATCCGTCGCGCCGAAGCCGCTTTTCGGGAGGTGAAATAAGATGGCCAAAATGGGCCTTGACCGCCACACCCTTCTTGTCGCCGCCGCCGAGCTCGCCGATGAATCCGGCCTGGACTCGCTGACGCTGGCGGCGCTGGCGCAAAAGCTGAAGGTGCGCTCCCCTTCCCTTTATAACCATGTGAACGGCCTTCCCGATTTGCGGGCGGCGCTGACCGTCTACTGCATCCGCCTTCTCGTCGAGACGACGCGGGATGCGGTCATCGGCAAAACGGGAGACGAAGCCGTCCAAAACCTGTGCAAAGCGTACCTTGGTTTCGCCCGTTCCCGCCCCGGCTTGTACGAAGCCTTTTATAAGGTAAATACGCAGCAGCATGAAGAACTCGAATCGGTGAAACAGGAACTGCTGAACCTCTTTTTGCGGATCATGGAGCCCTACGGGCTCGGGGAAAAAGAAACGCTGCACGCCATCCGCGGGCTGCGCAGCCTTTTGCACGGATTTGCGTCGCTCGAGCAGCACGGGGGCTTCCAAATGGACCTGCGAGTGGATGAAAGCGTGGCGTACGTTTTGCAGGCGTTTCTGCGTGGATTGCACGCGGAAAGAGGCCGATCATAAGCGATAAATGTCATACGATGGTCAAGTTTACTTCTTGCCTGGCGTGATATAATATAGTTATACGTGATTAATTATATCTTTACGCAGAGAGGAGTCTTGAACTTGGCTCATATTAGTCCCTCGTATCTTCAAATCGGATCTACCGTGGGGGCTCTGGTTATGGCGCTTCTGGTCATTTTCGTCCGTTTGAGGGCCAGCAATAGACCTGTAACGATCAAAAAAATCATCATCCCGCCGCTGGGCATGGCAACAGGCTTCCTGATGTTCGTGGCGCCGCAAGTCCGGGTTCCATGGCTTTGGGCTTTGGCCGCCTTTCTCGTCGGCTGGTTTTTATTTTCATATCCGCTCATTCGCAGCACCAAATTCGAAGTTTCGGAAGGACAGGTGTTTGCCAGACGTTCCAAAAGCTTCGTCGTCATTTTGTTCGCCCTGCTGATCGTTCGGACCGTCCTTCACCAGGTCATTGACGAATACGTTTCGATACCGCAATCCGGCGCGCTCTTTTTCCTGCTGGCGTTCGGCATGATCCTCCGCTGGAGGGTGTTTATGCTGAAGCAGTATCGCTCCATTGAAGCGTCGGGCGAACTAAACGGCAATCCGGTGCCGGAGAGCTCTACCCCACCGAACGCCCAATCATAACCGAATAGCTTAAAATATAGAAATACCGCCTTTTTGCGTGATCCGCCGCACAAGGCGGTTTTTCCTTATGGATCCTTCAAGCAGCTTTTTGCTTGCATCTTGCGGCGTTCAAGGGTATATTGCTGTATGGAAATGCAGAACCTAAGGCAGAAAGACGGAAAGCGTGGCAACATTTTCATCAAGGTGCAGTTTGTTGAAATTGTCACAATTTGCGCACAAAAATGGAGGAAAACAGAGAGATTGGGACCAAGAAGACGTATACTTGTGTAAAACTTCACAATTTGTGCTTAACGCTTGAAATGCCTCATTATCCTTTTGGTGAACATTATGTTAACATAGGTAATGATGAGTTAGATTGCGGCCTTTTTCACTTGGGGAAGGTCTGTTGCTTCTAGACCCCTCTGCCCAAAAAGGGTCTATTAGCCCTTTTTAAAATAAAATTAAGCACTGCTGCTTACGCAAAGGAGAAATGGACATGTCGGAAACAATTACTGATGCAAAGACTGAACAAGCGAATGCGCCTGTCAGCCAAAATCAACAGGATTTGCTCGACCAGCTGCTCAAGCCCGAGGTTCAGGAATCTTTGACCACTCTGGTCAACCATCTTCCAAAGCTGACCGAGCTTGTGAATGTATTGACAAAGTCTTACGATTTCGCTCAAGCCGTGGCTACGG
The DNA here is from genome assembly GCF_009870825.1 of Paenibacillus sp. USDA918EY. GTDB lineage: Bacteria > Bacillota > Bacilli > Paenibacillales > Paenibacillaceae > Paenibacillus_AQ > Paenibacillus_AQ albilobatus. The sequence continues at coordinate 307,136 of NZ_WTWY01000002.1, forward strand.
ACAAAACGCTTAAAAGCGATACGGTCGGCGCCATTCAGGAAATGGCAACCCCGGTTATCAAATCGGTGAAATCCGTTGCCGCAAACGTGATCGAAGCAAAAGACCGCGCAGAAAGCAGTCAAGAAGTGATCGGTCTTTTTGGCCTGCTCAAATTGCTGAAAGATCCGCAAGCGCAAAAGCTGTTCCGTTTCGTGAACGCTTATCTCCAAGTCTCTGCTGAAAACGCGAAAGAACAAAAATAATCCACTTTAATATTTAGGTAAGGACGGAGGAAAAACTATGTCAAAACATATTGTCATTTTGGGTGCGGGATATGGCGGACTCCTCTCCGCGCTGACCGTTCGTAAATATATGAACAAAGACCAAGCGCGCGTGACCGTGGTGAACCAATATCCGACTCACCAAATCATTACCGAGCTTCACCGTCTGGCTGCAGGCAGCATCGAAGAAAAAGCGATCGCCATGCCGCTCGACAAACTGTTCAAAGGCAAAGACATCGATGTGAAAATCGCCAAAGTCGAGTCTTTCTCCGTAGACAGCAAAGAAGTTAAACTTTCGGACGGTTCCAAGCTGAGCTATGACGCGCTTGTTGTCGGCCTTGGCAGCATCACCGCTTACTTCGGCATTCCTGGACTCGACAAATACAGCATGGTGCTTAAATCCGCTGACGATGCCAACCGCATTCACCGCCATATCGAAGAACGCATCCAAGCTTACTCCCAGACAAAAGATCCGGCTGACGCAACGATCCTCATCGGCGGCGGCGGCTTGACCGGCGTCGAGCTCGTGGGCGAAATCGCCGACATCTTGCCGAACCTGACCAAAAAATACGGCATTGACCGCAGCGAGATCAAATTGATGCTCGTCGAAGCCGGCCCTAAAATTTTGCCTGTGCTTCCCGACCATCTGATCGAACGTGCGACAAAAAGTCTGGAAGACCGCGGCGTAACGTTCTTGACCGGACTGCCTGTAACGAACGTGGAAGGCAACGTGGTCGACCTGAAAGACGGCCAAAAAATCGTCACCAACACCTTCGTATGGACCGGCGGCGTGCAAGGCAATCCGCTTGTCGGCGAATCCGGCCTGGAAGTCAACCGCGGACGCGCAACCGTCAACGAATTCCTGCAGTCCACGTCCCATAAAGACGTATTCGTTGCCGGCGACAGCGCCGTATACTTCGACGAAACCGGACGTCCTTACCCTCCAACCGCGCAAATCGCATGGCAAATGGGCGAGCTGATCGGCTACAACCTGTATGCGTTCCTGAACGACAAAGCGTTCGAAAAGTTTGCTCCGGTAAACTCCGGTACGCTGGCTAGCCTTGGCCGCAAAGACGCGGTAGCGACGATCGGCGAAAACAACATTTCGCTGAAAGGTCTGCCTGCGACGCTGATGAAGGAAGCAAGTAACATCCGTTACCTTTCCCACATCAAAGCTTTGTACACGTTGGCTTATTAATATATGAACGGAAGACTGCCGCTTTAAACGGCACAACAGGGCATCCCGCACGGTCCGACGACCGGGGAGGCCCTGTTTTTTTATCCATTTTCCAGCGCGCCTATGTCCCGCCGCAAAATTCGATCTTGTCCGCGTGTTCTTGGACGTCCCTCTTCTCTATATCCTAAAAAGGGAAAAGATTTATGGCAAATGCAAGGAGGACGGCATGCGGAAGCTTGCGGCGGCGCAGCCTGCGGAATTTCAAGTTTGGGTTTTCACCCGCGCGGATCTGGCGAAGTTCATCATCATCGATATTGTATTCAGCTCGGCGCTTTATGCCGGTTTAAGACGGGTCAACGGGCATGACACGATTGCGATTCTCGGAAGCTCCGTTGGGACGCATTTGTGCAAATATTTGCAAAACCGCGGCCTCTTGCCCAAACTGCGGGCCGGAAAACCCGTCCGGCAGCTGCCCTGGCGCCTGACACCGGACTAGAAATAAAATAACTCGGCCGATTATGAGATTTTTATCACAATCTCGTGTACAATATTCATTGAAGGAGCGAATGAAACATGAAACGCAAAAGAAGAAGAGTTGCTATCGTAGGCTCAGGCATGGTCGGATCCAGCTGCGCTTACGCCATGATTAACCAATCCATCTGCGACGAAATCATGATGATCGACCGCACGTACGACCGGGCGCTGGCCCAGGCGCTGGACTTGTCGCATTGCATCGATTTTACCCATACGCGGACGACCGTGTACGCCGGAACCTATGCGGATTGCGCCGATGTCGATGTCGTTATTCTGACCGCGGGAGCCAATCCGAAACCGGGACAAAACCGGATGGACGTCTTGGCCGACGCCGCCGAAATTACGCGGCAGATCGTCACGCCGATCGTCGAGAGCGGATTTCAAGGGATTTTCATTACGGCCGCCAATCCGGTGGATATCGTTACGTATATGATATGGAAGCTTACCGGCTTTCCGCGCCACCGCGTGATCGGCACAGGCACGTCCATCGACTCGTCGCGGCTTAAAACGCTGCTGTCCGACGTTTTTTCCATCGATCCGCGCAGCGTCAGCGGGTATGCCCTGGGAGAACACGGCGAATCGCAATTCGTGGCATGGTCGCATGTCACCATCGGCGGCAAGCCGATCCTCGACATTTTGGAGCAGCATCCGGAGCGGTTTAAGCATGTCGATCTGCATGACATCGCGCGCAAAACGAAAGACGCCGGATGGGAAATTTTCACGCGCAAGGGCTCGACCCATTTCGGGATCGGCAGCGCCATTGCCCATATTACCCGTTCCGTGTTGAACGATGAACATAAAATTATCGCCGTATCGGCCATCCTCGACGGGGAGTACGGGCAACACGGCGTATGCGCCGGGGTTCCGGCCATCATTAGCAGCGACGGCATTCAGGAATTGCTCGAGCTGAAGCTGAGCGAAGACGAGCGGCAGCTTTTTGGCGATTCCTGCGATTTGATCCGCCGCAATTTGGAAGGGCTCAACATGGAGCCAATCCGATAACCGAGTCCACATCTTTTGCCAAAATAGGGTATAATGGAATCGATATCCAATTGAATCGGGGTGGGTCAAATTGATGATGCTCGCCGCAGTTCTTGCCGTTTTGCTGATGTGCGGATTTTATTTTGCTGTAGTCTATTTCGGATTAAGATTGTTGTTTAAAAAGGTTCTTCATCGCACCTTGGACCCGATGGTACTTTTCGCAGTCTTGATTATTTTATTGTCCTGTTTAGGCATCGGACAGCGGATTTGGTACAACCAGCCATGGGATGCGGGTATGCTGCTGATGCCGCTGTCCGCCATGGTTGTGGTTCTGCTTCGCAAAATGCGCGCACGAAAATAAAACGGTTTTAAAAAGAGCCTTTCCCCGCCTTCCGGCAGATGAACATCTTGTCCGGACCGGCTGGGGCAAAGGCTCCTTTTTCATTTACTGCGGACTTCGATCACTTTGAATCCGGCCATGCTACTTCCCTGGCGAATCTGCAGCCGGATGTTCCGGATGTTCATACGCGTGATGAATTACCGCCCCTCCAGTCCGCTCATATCCGGCGGCACGCGGTGTTTGGTCGCCTGCTCGTACCCATAAGCAATCTTGATCAGCGTCGGCTCGCTGAACGCGGCCCCGACAAACGTGATGCCCACCGGCCCTTTGGTAATGTAACCTCCCGGTGCGATGACGCCATCTTGCGCGTAACCTCCCGGCACCGTAATCGCCGGATACCCCGCTCTGGCCGCGATATCATCCCCATCATCGCAACCAAGGAACAATAGCGCGTCAAGATTGTAGGTTTCGAGCGCGTAATCGATCCCCTGCGACTGCGACATCTCCTTATTGTACCGAAGCGTATCCAAATATTCCGGTTCGGATAGCGTCCCGCTTGTCGCTTCGCATTTCTCCAGCAGGTCCTGCCCGTATTTCAGGCACCGGTCGGCATGCTCGTTGTTGAACGCGATCACTTCGGCCAACGTATGTACGGGGATGCTTTCAGGAAGCTGCGCGAGATAGTCGTTGACGCCCTTTTTGAACTCGTAAACCAAGACGTTTCCGTTCCAGGACGCATCCTGACAAGGCAGCTCCACCGGATCGACGATCGTTGCTCCTTCGCTGCGCAGCGCTTCGATCGCCGCTTCGAGAATCGCCGTCCGGTCCTGATCCAGCTCTCGGAAATAAAATCTCGGAATGCCGATACGCGCCTGCTTGATGAAAGAGGCGTCTAGAAACGGGGTATAATCCGTTAAAAAACGGCCGTCGCCGGCGCGTGTTGCCGCATCGCGCTCATCCAACCCGGTCATGGCCCCCAGCATGATCGCCGCATCGGCAACGGACCGGGCCATCGGTCCGGCCGTATCCTGGGTATGCGTAATCGGGATGATGCCTGAACGGCTGACCAGTCCGACCGTCGGCTTAATGCCGACCAGCATATGTTGGCTGGCCGGGCTGATGATCGACCCGGACGTTTCCGTGCCGATGGCCGCGGCGGCCAGATTCGCCGCCACGGCGGCGCCCGAACCGGAGCTGGAGCCGCCGACGAACAGTTCGCCCGGGCCGTATGGATTTAAGCACAGTCCCCGGCGGCTGCTGTATCCGGCCCACATGTCGCTTGCCATAAAATTGGCCCATTCCGTCATGTTCGCCTTCCCGAGGAATACGGCCCCGGCCTTTCGCAGTTGGGCTGCGACGAATGAATCCTGCGCCGCCACGTGCTCCGCCAAAGCAATCGTGCCTGCACTTGTATGCATTGCATCAGAGGTATCAATATTATCTTTCAGGAGCAGGGGTATGCCATGCAGCGGCCCGCGGCTCCCTTTTTCATAACGTTCGTCATCGAGCGCCCTTGCGATGTTTACCGCTTCCGGATTCACTTCAATGATGGATTTCAGCTTGCCGTCGTACCGCTCAATCCGTTTCAGATAGGCTTTGACGATTTCCTCGGAGGTGGTTTCGCCCGATTCCATGGCAGCCTGCATGCCGCGGATATCCAGCTCCACGATCCAATCTTCGATATTTCGTGTTTCTTCCATTTGTCCTCACTCCAGATTTGACGTTAGAGGCAGCCGCATCGTTTCAGACCGTGGCATATTTCTCCATATGCTGCCTGTACAGCTTCCATTCCCCTTGTTCCTTGCGGAATACTTCCATGGCCAGCACGCTCGCGACTTGTTTGCCGTGCAGGCTGAAGTTCACGATGGCCGATAGGATCAATTCATTTTCTGTACGCATGTTCCTTGCGAGGTCGCTGTACTCCCAATGAGGTTCCTTGCCCTCATACATGGCCAGCGTCTCAAGGTTGTCCGTTTTATAATGCTCGGATCGGTAGACCTCGTAATCGCGATCCGGGTAATAACCAAAATAACCGATAAAGTCATCCGATATCCATGCGTTCACCTCTTCCGCGGTCCCTTCATTGATAACTCTGCGGTACGCTTCGACCGCAGCAATGGCTTCATCAAACATGAAAACTCACTCCCTATGTATATTGGCGCTGACCTTTCGCATTGGCCTGCAGTATTTTGCATAACTCCCCGTCTTAAAGCGCCCCCAAATATTCGGGAATCATCTCAATTTCCGCAACTTCGCCATCAAGGGCTTCAACCCCGTAGACCCGGGCCTCCCGGCGCGAGCTGACGACGCGGTGAATTTTGCCGCCGATATAATGAATGCCCGCCCCATCGCTTACGCCAACGCCTGCGCCGATCCGGCCGCTGCGCAGCAGCTCGTGATAACCCCGTCTGTACTCCGGCTCCGAATCATAATGCGGACTGTGGCTGCCGGATATGAGGCCCAATCCTTGGACAACTTTTGCCTGCCCGGCATCATCGCAGTTGACTCCCTCTTCGTACCAGCACATGGAGCCTGCGCTAAGTCCGGCCAAAACGACGCCCTGCTCCCATGCCTTGCGAAGTATGCGGTCCAAACCGTGCTCCCGCCAGATTTCCAGCATCCGCATGGTGTCGCCCCCGCCCACATAAAGGATGTCCTTTTCCAAGACGTAATCCTCCAAATCAGCCGTAGGAAGCCGGGATAATGCGAGATGGGAAGCAGTGCAGCCGAACGCCGAAAAAGCTTCATAAAACCCTGCAATATATCCTTCCGCGTCCCCGCTGGCCGTCGGGACAAAGCACACTTTTGGCGTACGGGCTGCAGACTGCCGCAAAATATATTGATCGAGCAGCGGATTATCCGGCTCCATAGAAAAGCCGCCGCCGCCCAGCGCGATCACCTGTCTCATGGAATTCCCTTCTTTCTGCAGGTAACGATCAAAAAAGCTAGTTATTCCAAAATTCTTTCATCCATCATAACAGCACCCCGATCCGCGCCGCCACCTAAAAATTGGCTTAAACCGTTGTTTCCGGCATGAATTGGCATTATGATCAAGAGAACCGATCCTTGAGGAGGGACAATCACCATGATTCAATATCAGGATCATATTCGCGATATGACCGAAGCTTCGCTTGCGGAAGGTTTTTTCGACGGGTGGCCGAATCCGCCTTCTTATAGCGTTTTCATGCAAATTCTTAAAAATGCGACCCACGTCATCTTGGCCAAGGACGATCAGTCGGGGCAGGTGGTCGGCTTCATTACCGCTTTATCCGACCGGGTGCTGACAGCCTACATTCCTTTGCTGGAAGTGGTGCCCGCCTATCAGAAACGGGGGATCGGAAAAGAGCTGACCCGCAGAATGCTGGATAAGCTGCAGGGCATCTATATGGTCGATTTGTTGTGCGATCCGGATCTCCAGAATTTTTACGAACAGCTTGGCATGAGAAAAGCGCAGGGCATGCTGATTCGCAACTACGAGCATCAGTCCGGCAGCCCGGAGCCGCAATAAACTTGAAAAAGAGGGGCATCTCATAAGTAGGTTCCTATGCGATGACCATTCGGATTCGAAAAAGGTCGAGTTTGGGGTTAATTTGTACCCGTACTCGGCCTTTTTGCTTTATCGTTGCACTTCAGCAAATTGTGGGCAAAGGAAAGCCACCGACCTTTCTTACCGAAATGCTACACCTGGGTGACACAAAAGGGCTACATTCGCTTCTTCGATATATGTTATAGCTGTGACCAACCATGATGGATCCCAGGAACTGGTTCCATTCATGAAATCTCAAATTGGTACCAAAATGTAATCTTGATATTTTATTCTAGTAAATTCCATATATTAATATTTACAATAAATATAGTGAAGATATTTTAGGAGGGATTTTTTTGAAAAAATACATATGGTCAGGGCTTGCAATTGGTTTAGCGTCTGTACTCATTAGCGGATCCATTCTTGCAGCCACAGGGAAAATCAAAATAATTGTCAATGGAACGGAGCTATCAACGGACACATCGCCCAAAATTGAAGATGGAAGAGTGCTCGTCCCCATTAGTACGATATCCAAGGCATTAGGCGTTGGGGTAACTTGGGATCCTAAGTCTAAGTCGGTGAAGGTGGATTCGAAGCCGAACGTTTTAAATGATGATTTAAGTGCTCTGTACACTACCTATGCTTCCGTGAGAGATGTAATCGCTGAATACTTCTCTTACTATGATTCAAAAAAGGATGGCTATCAAGCGTTGGTAACAGATCAATTTAAGAGTGATTTTGTAGACCCAAAAAAAATTATCAGTGATGATCTACTCTTAGATTCAATATTAGATTATAAGATTATTGGCGGTAAATTTATTGGGACATTAGAAGAGCCTTTTCAATATAAATTTCGTGTTGAGGTCATCCGTTTTATCGAAAGAAACAACTCATCAACAAATGTGGCAAAAATTCAATTGGATTTTAATATGAAATATGACCAAGACAAAGGGAAGTATTTAATTGATGGTATCTATAAAGCAAGTAAGGAGGAACGTATAAATTCGTATACAGTATTTACAGGTCTAACGTTTAAAGACGTAATACGGTAAAAAGAAGGGGCTAAATCATAAGTAAATATACTTGTGGTTTAGCCTTTCTTTGTAAATGAGGATTTTGCAAAAATCCAAGGAGCGACTTTCAATCAGGAATATATAGAGCGAAACGGTTTAATTCGTCTATATATTGTACCCGGGAGCGGCCAGAATCGAATTTTGCAAAATCCTGAAATAGGTATTCGGAACATTCACAAAAAACAACACGCACACTCTCCTGAGAAGTTGCATCTTTTGCAGGTCATTGCATTAGAGTCGGTAGCCAACCTTCCTTGTTCTTACTTCCAGGCATTGTTCACACTTCTTCCTCCCCGGCCGTTCCGGCTAAATATATATATCCATCGAAAGCTATCCCTGCTTCCCATCCTTTTGCAGCGCTTCCTGAAGCACCTGTCCGACCAATTCATGATCGTTTACGACATAACCAAATTCCTCCGGTTCGACCCAAATCCGCGACAAACACTCATGCTCACGGTTAAACGGCAGCCGCTCGGTCACGTCCATCCGGTAAAACAGCTGATAGCCGATCATCGGGTATTTTCCGTTCGGGTCAAACGACTCGTTTTCTTCGTGACTGATCTCCATTTTGCCGAGGTACGCGATGATTCCTTTAACGCTGCCTTCTTCCAACGCTTCCCGATGAAAAGCCTCCTCCGGCGTCTCTCCCGGCTCCACATGTCCTCCCGGCACGTTGTAGCCCCTACCTTGTACATGCACGGCAAGGACAAGCCCCTGATGCAGGCAAATGCCGTGCACGCTTGTCACCAGCGCGGGATCGGGCCGTTCGTCTCCGGGGATCCAGGTTAACTTTATTCTTTGGCCGTTCCAATCTGCGTATATGGTTTGATTCATGCTGCGTACTTCCTTTCAAGAAAAAAATAGCGGGACTATGCCCCCTCCGACGCGCTTTTGCTATGGAGTTTCGCTGATGGATGATGTCTGTAAATAATAATCGCCCGCCAAACTTGCTTCCACAAGCTGCCGGGCGAATCCTGCCTATTTTTGTAATTGATTGATGTATTTATCCATTATTGAACGACGCTTTTGAAATCAGAATGATTGCAGCAACGTCAAACGATCAAGCTGCTGACCGCAAAGGCCGTTCCGATGAACACCATGGACAGCAGCGTCGCGACGGCCACGTTTCCTTGCTTGAGGCAATCGGAGATTTTAAAGCTTGGCGTGACCAGCTCGAAAATCCAATAGGCCGCCACGAGGCAAACGTAACCGACCGCAAACCACATCGCCATAAACCAGATCGACGTGTTGGTATAGGCCGCGACGCCCAGGATGATCGCCGTGGCCAAAAATTTGCCGCCCAAGGCGAGGCCTACCGCCACATTGCCCTTTTTCAATTCTTCCATGTCTTTAAACGGCGTCATCCAGCTGAAAATCAGCATCCCCAGCAGCTGCAGCGCAATGATGACAAGCACGCTTACGACCAGATTCACGACGACGGTCAACTCGCCCACCCCCTGAATTTTGCATAAGCCGAATCGTAGTCGGCAAAATCGTGAATTTCTTCAAGCTTGACGGATACTTTCTTTTTCTTCTCCAGCGCTTTGTAGCGCTCGTCGTCGATCGGCTGCTTGATCCGGTTGCCGGAAGGCAGCTCCAGCACGGCGAAATTCCGCGTTTTATCCTTGTACTGCGTTTTGTACACGCCAACCAGATCGACTTCCGTCGTGATCGGGATTTTCAGGTTGGCCATGTCTTTTTTGGCGTCGCCCTCGGTTTTGAATGTTTTGATCGTGCTCCAGGAGGACAGATGGACGCTGCTGCGCTGATTCGCATCCGTCGTCATTTCCGCATCCATGTACTGCAGGGCCCAAACTTTATCCCCCGTCGCGTAATTTTCATCGTTAGGCATCAGCTCGTTGTCCGGCAAAATCGTCATGTCGCTGCCGATCAAATCGCCGACGCTGCCTTCGATGATCCGGTAATCCCACGGCACGCGGGACACCATGTCCTGTCCATCCACCGAGGTGCCCGAAGTAAACACGGACTGCTCGTTGTCCGAGCAGGCGTTTAGCAGCAGCACGGCCAGCAAGGAAAGCGCCAGAAACGCCGCAAACCTGAATTTCCGCCCGGATCGCGGATGTCTTGTTCCGTTTCTTGTCATCTATCTCACTCCGATCGCTATAAAATGGCTCGCATTTCCCGTAATCAGCCCCCCGGCTCTGCCCAGCAGGCCGCATGGCTGACCGTTGATCATGAACATGCCTGTAAGCAGGCGCCGCGCGCCGACTGTCGTCTCAATTTCCGGGAGGTTGGCCCGCATCTGATAGACGGAGGGGAACAGCTCGCTGGTATCAAAACCGTCCTCGTCCTTGATCTCCAGCTCCCCGCTGCCGTCGAACATTTGCACGGAGCCGCCCTCGCGCCCGAACATCGATTTGGAAACATAGTTTCCCGAAAAAACGGGCTTATTGTACGTCGGCAAAAGATATTTTTCGATCGTTTCACGCTCATCGCCGGTATACAGCAGCCCCAGCTCATACAACCCCCAGGCCGCGGCGATCAGTCCTTTGGACTGCAGCAGGATGCTGTGCGGCGGGTTAAACAGCGTCAGCTTCCCCGTCTCGATCGAATACGCAAGCGCATCCCCGCCGTCGTCAACGGCCATCCATTCTTTCGGATACAAAGCGAACATCCGCTTGATCTCCCGTCCGCTCCCGTCCTTGACGATGCCGTGATCGATGGAAAGCTCCAGACAATCGACGCATCGGATATCCAGTCCGCTGTGGCGCACCAGCGCTTCGATGGTACCCGAGTCCTCCAGATGCTCACCGTAAGCGACGCATGCCGCCGTATCCGGGCGCTCGACGCCCCAGGCCGCAGCCACCAGCTCTTTCATCCGGACGTTGGGCGAATCGATGCCGGCCTCCCGGCACATCCAAGGCGTCACGATGGAAGCTTCCACGTAACCGGTCGGAGTATCCGCGTTCAGCTCGTACAGTTTGATGCTCCCGTCATGCGAAACGGCGTAATCGAACCGTGCATACCGGCTGATCAGGTTCTCCTCGGGCAGCGGGCAAATGTCGAGCATATCCCATAAGATCGGCGGGATGCCGATCAGCTCGTACAACGCCCGGTTCCCGTGGACATAACGCACCGTCCGGTCCAAAATCCGCCACAATCGGGCGGACGCCTGTTCCAGCTCCAGGTAAGTATCCCTGTTCATGACGACGAGCTGGTCCAGCCAGTATTCCTCGTCTTCCAAATCGGCCCAAGTGAAGCCAAGCTCCGCGAGTTCTTCCACCCGTTCCTGGCGGGGTTGCCCACCCGGCTTAAGCACTTCGAATACGCTGCCCGTCATCCGCCGAATCCGCTCCGCGAGCTGGATCTGGAACCCGAAAAGATGCCGGATTTCGAGCTGGAGCTGGAGCCGGACGAGCTGTAGCCGCTCGATTTGCCGCCGATGCCGCCGGAGCTTGAAGAGGTGCCGCGCCGGGTAATCGAACCCGTCGAACGGGAGGTTTTTGGCGTAACCGTCGACCCGACGACCTGCTTGTTTTGGAACGCGCCGCTGGAATAGGAACGCGGTTTGTAGCTTTGCGACGTGCCGGTATAATACGTTTTGCGGTTATCGTAATACGTGCTGGGATGATAGCTCGATCCGCTGTTGAACAGGAAATGGTACAGCAGCAAATCGTCCCACCCAAACCCTGAATGGCTCGTGCCGTAGTTGTTGATGACCGTCGTACCGCCGCTGCTAGCACCTCCGGAGCTTCCCGACTGCGTACCGTCTTCTTTTTCGTTTTCTTCGGGAAGCGGGATGTTCCAGTCGGCATTTTTATCGAAATAGGCTTTGACTTCCTCGGTTGACCATGCCACAAGCTTCGGTTCGCCGGCCGTATCGCCGGCCGCATTAACGGAGCCCGCTGTCGCCCCGCCCGCAAGCAGAAAAGCGTTTGCCAAAAGCGCCACGCCAAGCGACGTGGACAGCACCCGAACCGGCTTGCCTTCCGGCGTAAACAATTTTGCCGGTTGTTTCTCCTTGTCCTGCGGCTGTTGTTCGTTTGTCATGTTTCTTCCCCCTTTCTGCCGAACTTCAGGCTATTCATTGCGGATCCGGACCAAAAGCAGTTCCAGCTTGCCGTCGTCCACGTTTAATCTGCCTTCGATCGTTTCGTATTCCTGGCCGCGAACGACGATGTAATTCACATGCTCCAGCGCCGCTACCATGTTCATGCTCCAGCTGCGTTCTTCGATCTGGCGAAGCTCGCCGCTTGGCATCTTTTCAATCAAAATGACGTTCATATCGTTGCCCATTATGTTTTACACCCCTTGTTCTGAATTAACCCATATGTCATTTGATACGTAAGTAAACCGTGGTCCGTTCCATTTCCCGTTTCCATTTTTCCAAAAAAATTGTCGCATTGGCGATCACATCTCTGAAAAGCAAGTCTTTTCATAATATGGAAACACGCATTAATCAGCATAAAACCTATTTCTTTGAAACGCAACAAAAAATAGAACGGCATTTTTTTCATGAACTACTATCGAGCCCGTTTTTCTTAACGGTATTTCCCGGGTGGATCAGCAACCTTATTTTGGAAATCGCGTTTAATATAAAGGCTGGAAAAGTTCCGGCATCCTATGACTCTATCCATACCGAATAAAATGATACAAGAAATGAGGCGCAACGATCATGAAGAAACGAACCAAGCTGATTCGCATTACTGCGGCCCCTGCCCTGGCGGCAGCTTTGCTTTGCGGCATGGCCTCCCTGCCGACGGCAATTCATGCCGATACTTCGGCCGTCTCGATCGGCTTTCCGGGCGGTCAGGCCATCAAGGCACCCGTGCAAAAGCCGCTCTGGACCGCAGCCGTTGATCCCGGCTCGAAGGCCGCCGTCACCGATGACGGAATAGTGCTTGCCTTTTCGGGAAAAAAGCTGATCGCGCTGAATCTGGCCACCGGCAAAAAGGTCTTTACCTACGGCAGCAGCCTGAAGCCGTCGGTGCAATGCTTGAAAGGAACGGCCTACGGCGTCGGGGACGACGGACATGTATATGCCGTGAACGCCAAGTCGGGCAAAGAGCTGTGGAAGACGGCTGCAGGCCTGTCGGATGCGGACGAGCCGATCGTGATTGGCGATACGGTGTATGTCGCGAACAAGCAGGCCCTCATTGCTTTGGATGCGGCGACAGGCAAACAGCGCTGGAAGTCGGTCGAGGATCAGGCTTGGACCGCAGGCAAGTTGTCCTTGGAAGCGGAAGGCATCGTTTTTATGTCGTATGACATCTCCGGAGCATATTCGTATTCGCAGCTTGAAGCGATCGATAAGAAAACGGGCAAAACCTTATGGAAGGCACGTTACCAAGCAGCACCCTTTGCTGTTCGGGACGGGCTGGTTTATTCCCGTAGGGAACAGTCGCTGTTTGATGAAGAGGATGCGAACGAATCTCCTCACGTCACCTTAGCCGTATTAAACGCCAAAACCGGGGAAAAGGTCGGCGAACGGATTTATTCCTGGAACCATAGCGACCGCAACTCCTCTGCGGCAGGAGGAGCAGGAAGCATGCTGCTCAGCGGCAATGATCTGTATTTGGTGACGGAAGACGCCATTCAGAAATACGATTTCGGGCATTACGAGCGAGACGGGAAACCGGTGAAAAAATGGAATAAACCATCCTACCCCGTAGATTTAACGGGATCGGTACATGCGGGCAGGGTTTATTTTTGGAACTACTATACGTCAATTTCAGGCATGAAGCTCGCAGACGGTCAGGAGGTTCAATGGGGGGTCGACAACCCGGTCGTTCGGACGGACATTTACGGCAACGGCGTGTACATCGGGCAGAGCGACGGCGTGTTCCATGGATACAACCTGCAGACGACTGCGCCCGCCTTTACCGTGAACACCGGGTCACGCAATTACGGTCCTACGTTACGTTCGAGCAATACGTTGATCATTCAGGCTCAGGATAACGGGAAGCTCATCGCGATTCCAGTGCCGAAGGCGCTGCAATAAGGCTTATCGTTTTATACGAATCTATTTCATAGAAAAGAGGTACAAGATGCAGATGAAAACAAAATTGAAACCAGCCCGTGCAGGAGCTGTCGCTTTGCTCGCGGCTGTTTTGGTCGGCGGGATCAGCCTGCCTGCGGCGCAAGCCGCGGCTCCCGTCGTCTCCTATAACGTCCCGGCGTCGCCGGCCATTAAGGCACCGATCCAAAAGCCGCTGTGGACGGCATCCTTTGACAAGAACACGAACAGCGTCGTGACGGACGACGGCATCTTATTCACTTTTAACGGCGGCAAACTGGTCGCTCTGAATGCGAACAACGGGAAGAAACTTTATACTTACGGCAGCCGGCTTCGCCCGGATGTCGCTCACCAAAAGGGCACGGTGTACGGCATCACGGAGGCTGGCCAGGTGTACGCGCTTCAAGCGAAAACCGGCAAACGGCTATGGCAGACCGCGGCCGGCGTCACGGACTCAGGCTCGCCCCGAGTGATCGGCGATACGGCGTACGTCACCAAAGGCAACGCGATCATCGCACTGGACGCCGCCACGGGCAAACAGCGCTGGAAGGCGATCGAAGAACAAAGCGAATTCGCCGGGGGCGTCAGCATGGAAGCGGATGGCATCGTTTATGCTTCGTACATGGTTCAAGGCGCGCTCACTTCGGTTCAACTGGATGCCTTTGATAAGAAAACCGGCAAAAAGCTGTGGAAGCAATTCCGGCAATACCCGCCTTTGGCGGTCCGAAACGGGCTCGTTTATTCCCTCCGCGACGAGTACCCTTTTGACGATGCCGACCCGAAACGGGAACTGAACATTAACGTATTCGACGCCAAGACGGGCGTGGAAAAAGAAACGCAAACCTACAGCTGGAGTTTGGGCGCTTTGCCTCCTTATACAAGGGACAATAACGGCTCCGTGATCCTAAACGGCAACGACCTTTATATAGCGACGGACAGCGCCGTGATGAAATATGACATTACCGCCTACAAAAAAGACGCCAAGCCGCTGCAAAAATGGTCCGTCCCGAACGTGGGGAAATCGCTGATCGGCTCGGTGCATGACAACAAAATCTTTTTCAGCAAAGAAGCTTCCGGCGCAATTACGGGCATGAAGCTGGCGAACGGCCAAACGTTCGGCTTCCAAACCGACAACCAGCCCGTTCAAACCGACATCTACGGCAACGGCGTGTATATCGCGCAAAGCGACGGCGTATTACATGGGTATAACCTGCAGACAGCAGCTCCGGCTTTTACGGTAAATACCGGCTCCCGCCAATACGGCCCGACCCTGCTTTCCGGCAATACGCTGATCATTCAGGCCAAAGATACC
Organism: Paenibacillus sp. USDA918EY; assembly: GCF_009870825.1. GTDB lineage: Bacteria > Bacillota > Bacilli > Paenibacillales > Paenibacillaceae > Paenibacillus_AQ > Paenibacillus_AQ albilobatus. Next base: position 322,316 of record NZ_WTWY01000002.1, read on the forward strand.
GGCAAGCTGATTGCGGTTCAAGTGCCAAAGACGCTGCGTTAACGGGCTGCAAACGGCTGGATAGGGTATAATCATTGACAATAACGTTGGTTACAAGAGGAGACGCACAGTGGAACAATTACTGCAAAAAATCAAGGCATTAAGCGAAAAGGAAAAGAAAACGCTGGAGCAGATGGTCCTGAAATTGACCGAAGAAGTCGGGGAAACTTCGCAAGCGATGCTTTCTTACAGGCAGGCCAGCGGCAGCGAGTATAAAAAGCTGGATCTCTCGGACGTGAAGGAAGAATGCGTGGATGTCATCCTGGTCGCTTTGGCGCTATTTTACAAGCTGAGCGAGAATGATAATGAGCTTCAAGACGTTCTCAGCAAAAAAGTCGATAAATGGATCTCGGTGATGACTTAAGGAACGATTTACGTGAACATGCCCGACATAAAGAAGGCGCCCGGTGAGGCGCCCTTTTATATGACGGAAGCCTCGGTACGATCTCAGGGGTTCTTAGAATATTGGGGCGGTCTCGGACACGCCGCCTTCGTTTATGAACTTATGCATGAAACAAGCCGGGGAAAGATATCCGCTAACCCTACCGGTAAATGTCGGCAAAAGGAGCTTCGTTTCATGCCTTAAACGAATCCGCGCTCCGAAAGTTATGTTTTCTTTTACAACGGCATTACGTCCTTTTTGGTTTCTCCAGTCCACCGATGGCCAGGGAAAGCAAAATGACGATCAGTCCGGCGACCGCATTCCACGTCAATCGATCTCCCAAAACGGACACGCCGAGCATGATGCCGATCAGCGGAACGAGGTAATTGTTCAAAGAAGCGAAGGTGGCTCCCGCCTGCCGGATCAATACATTGTAAAGCATGTATACGATGCCTGCATGGAAGCAGCCCAGAATAGCTACGGCAAGGATTTGCTGCGGCGTCAACGCGATTTGAAACGGGCTTTCGAGCAAAAAGGCAAGCGGCACAAGGATCGCCGAAGCTGCGGCAAGCACGTTCCGCATCGCTTTAATGGAAGACATGGGCGGCAGCCTCTTGATCAGGATCAGCGAACCCGCGAAACTGATCGAAGCGCCGAGCAGCGCCAGATCTCCCGCCATACTGCCGCCGTGCAAGGAGGAGCCGAGATCGGGGGCGGACAGGATGGCGATGCCGACCATCCCCGCGATGACCGAAATCCATTTGGCGGCCGAAACCGTTTCGCCCGAAACGAACAGCTTCACGAACACGATCGTAAAGATGGGAATCGTCCCCATCAAAATGGATGCCATGCTGCTGCTTATGGATTGCTGTCCCCACCCGATCAGGATAAACGGAATGACTCCTTCAAGCAGGCCGATCCACAAAAAGGTCCGCCACGGCGATGCCGCTTCCGGCGTTTGCGGCTTCTTTTGCCCAAAAAGATGCAGCAGAGCAAGCGTCCCCGCCCCGATCAATGCTTTTGCCGCCGCCAAGGTGACCGGAGGAATGGAGCCGATAACCAGGTCGACCAGAAAAAATTGCGATCCCCAAATCAAGCTGATCCCGATCAACAGGAGGTAGTTCATCCCTTTCATGCCAACCACCCGCCTTTTGGCGATGGGAGCGCTCTGTCGATATTGGGGCCGTACCCCGCGCAACATCCGGGCACGGCGGTCATACGAAATACCTTATAGGAACAAAGAAAATTCGTTGTCGATTTCATTGATTGATTTTCCTTTGGGAATGCATGCAAATCTGTTGGATTAAAGGCCTTTGTCTTGATTGTATAAGCTGCTTCCCTGCCCTGCCAATAGCAGAAATGCTGATCTGTACCGGTACAGATCGATGCGTGATTACGATTCGGCTTCGGCGTACGCCGCCGCAGCCGCGTTCAGATAATAAGCCAGCCCGGTCTGTTGGTCCTCCAGCATTCGCAGGTGAAACTCATCCTGCAGGAAAAACGCCGTTTGTGCCGCAAAATCCTTGGCTGCAATCCGATGTCCGTGACCGTTCATGAATGCCAAATGTTCCCGGATTGATTGGTGAACCCTTGGGTCGTTATGTTTGACCCCTCCGGCCAGAAAAGAGGACATATTTTTCATAAAAGCTGCCGCCTCCGCGGCCTGCTCGTTCATCTCCGGCACATCGATCCGCTCTGCTTCAAGCTCCACGCCGTAGTGCTCTTTCAAGTATTCGCTTTGTTCCCGCAACGCCTCCCGCCACTCGTCCTCGCTTTCGAAGCCGACAAACAGTTCCTCCTGCGGCAGCGGTTCTCCGCGCTCCAGGCCTGCTTTTGTTTTCCGCAGCGTGTCCATGATCCGTTCCAGCCTTTGCCGGCGCTGCTCCAAAAGCTTTTCCTGCTCCGCCAGCATCGCCGCTCGATCCGGTTCCCGGTCCAGCAGCTGCCCGATTTGCTCCAGCGAAAAATCAAGCTCGCGGTAAAACAGAATGGCCTGCAGCCGTTCCAGCTCTTTTGCGCCATATAACCGGTATCCCGCTTCCGTGATTTCAGCCGGGTCAAGCAGACCGATTTTATGGTAATGGTGCAGCGTCTTGACCGTCACCTTGGACAGCTCCGACACTTCTTTGACTGTAAGAAGCATGATGCTTCACTCCCTTCTGTAGTGAAGTCTAAAGCCTGACCTAAGAGGAGGGTCAAGGGGGAATTTTATTACTCATCGTAACACAAAAATACCCCGCTCAAAATGAGCGGGGTGCGGTGCCCCTCACGATCACCTGCCACCTTACGTCCGAAACAACATGAAAACTGACATCGGTTGATTGGGACTGGATGTTTTTAAACGCTGGAGACTATCTCGACCCTTCCTGCCAAGCGCGAATCAGGAAATCTGCGTCCGCGTTCAGCACCGCTTTGACGCTGTCTTTGACATGGTCGCTCATCGCTTCGTTGTTCAAATGTTTCGCGAAATTCTGCAGCTGTTTGACCGCTTGATCCGTTTTGCCGCCATCCCGTTGATGCTGCGCCTGCTTAAGCGCATTGGTCAGCTGCGGGACAAGGGGACCGCCGAGGTCGCCGGCCGCCGCGTAACGCGCCATCAGATTTTGGATGGAACCCAGGCTCGCCGTTACATGGAACCGGAACGTTTTTGAATTAGGATGGCCAGATCCGTCCTTCACCGCCACATTTGCCGTCTGTTCGCCTAAGAGACCGGCCAGGCCGATGGATAGGCTGCGGTTATCGGCATTTACCGTATATTCTTTGCCGTTCAAGGTTAGCGTCGCGGCACCGCCCGCCGTCAGGCCCTCTTCGACCTGGAAGGTCAGAACGGCATCATCTTCAAAAGCGTCGCCATCCTTCACCGCATTGCCGTCCACAGTGAGCGAGAAAGCCGACTGCTTCCCGCTTTCCACCGTGATCCCTTTGGATACGTTGCCCGACGTGTCTATGGATTTGAACCGGATGGAATACTCCTTCCCCTGCTCGGTTCCAGGAATCGCTGCCGTTTGAACGCCGCGTTTTACTTCGATTACGTCGCCGATCTGCTGTCCGCCCGAAGAAACGGTCATTTGCACCTTTTGGGCGTCGATATCATAGGGACCGTCCCAAGTCAGAACGAGTTGGCCGTTCGCGTACGAGATCCGGACATTCTCCACGTCTCCGGGAGGAACATTGTCTTTGGGAGGTTCCACCGGCGGCGTCGGTGCCGTGAATACGGCCGGATCGCCGAAAGTGAACTTATCCACGTTGAACAAATAATCCGTTCCTTTAAACAACATGAATACGATATGTTTTCCGGTGACCGGAGCCGTGACGTCGGCCGGGAAAACCTTAAAGTTTTGCCACCCGCCGGTTCCCGTGATCTTGTTCTCGGCGATGACCGGCCCGTTCATGCTGTCCAACCGGACCTCGATCGTGCCGCCGCCGGTCGCGCTGGCCGCTTGGACATGGAATTTGGAAGGACTCGTATTCCCGAAGTCCACATAGTTGTACATGACATATGGATTGTTGGCCGCGTTAATGCCCGCCAAATACGTTTGCCCGCCGCCCGATTCGGTGCCAAAGCCGACACCGCCGTTGTTGTCCTCGGCCTCCAGCTTGGCATAAGCATCCCTTGCTTTGCCTTTCATGGTCGTAAACGTGAACCAGTCCAGGTTGCAAGGATAGTCGCCGCCGCCCGCCCCATGGAAGACGAGATAGACGTCATGCACGCCTGCGGCCGCTTGGTCATCGATGTTGCCCATGATATCGACCCATTTGTCCCAGCCTCCCAGCGCCGGAATGTCCACCGTGCCCACCGTCGGTCCGCTCAGCGAATCCAGCTTGACCTCGATCGTGCCGCCCTGGCTGCCGCTGGATACATGCACGCTGATGCCGGATGCGCCCGACCCGAAATCGATGCCTTTATAGGAGGCATAAGCATTATTTCGGATGCCGTCCAGATATCCGTTCTCCGCATTTTTGCCGAGCCCCTCGCTTCCGTCATAATCCCCAGCCTTCAGCTTTGCATAGGCATCGGTTTTGGTCGGATCGCCCGCGGTGAACTTAAACCAGTTCAGGTTAAACAGATATTGATCGTTTTTCCTTGTAAAAACGAGATAGACGTCATGTTTTCCCGTAATCGTGCTTGGATTTCCTTGATCATCCTTCAGCAGCGTCACGGCGTCGATGTAGTTGTTCCATCCGCCGGTGCCTTCCACGTTCAGCGTCCCGACCTTCGGACCGTCCAAGGCGTCGAGCCGGATTTCGATGTTGCCTCCACCCGTCGCGCTGGCCGCTCTCGCGATAAAACCTTGGGCGCCGGTTGTTCCGAAATCGACGTTTTTGTAGGCCGCATAGTGTCCGGGCTGAATGCCGCCGAGCTGCAGCGAGCCTTCAAGCGCCCCCTCCAAGACGAATCCTTTGCCGATGTTGTAGCGCTCGGCCTCGATTTTTTTATAAGGATCTTGAACGGCGTAACGGACTTCCGCATCCATCGGTTTGATGACGTTCAACGCTTCCACGGCCGCGGCCGACGACCAGGATCCGTACGTTCCGGACAGCAGCTGTCCGACCCAGTTGCCGTCGACGATACCATCCGGATTCCGGTGGCTCCAAGCCATTTCCGTGTTAAAAGCCGCCCAGGCGTCAAACGTGGCGCCGAATTCCTTGTATTTGCTTTCGCCGCGTTCATCCAGCGCTTTTTGGAGGAAGGACAAGTTCCGCATCAAAATCGTTTTGCCGCCTTTTAAATCGCCATTGGGCCCTTCGTAGTTCAGCAAACCGTTCGCGTCCACCAGCTTGGTTTTGGTGAAGTTGGCGGCTTTGACCGCATCGTCCAAATACGTCGTATCCCCGGTCATCCGGTACAGTCCGACGGCCGCCCCGATGTATGTGCCCTGATTGTAGTGCGTGGCGTCCGGGATCGCGCCTTTTTCGGTTTCGATCCGGTCGAACACTTTGCCATTGCCGTCCGTCAGCATCGTTTTGCCCCATCTGAAAATGCGGGTTGCCGCATCCAGGTAATACGGATCTTTGGTAATGTCATACAGATATTCGGCCGCTTCGGCCGCCGGGAAGTTAATGCAGGCATTTTTCGTGTTATGCTCGCTGTTCAGCCACCAGATGCCGCCGCCGGCAAACTCGTCGTCCCACTGCGTGTCGTAAACGAAAGCGAAATGGCGTTTCGCCGCATCCAGATATCTGGCTTCCCCCGTGATTTGATAAGCCCGGGCGCTTCCCATGACCCACCACATGATGTCGTCGTTAAACGGGTTGTTCGTCCAATCCGAGCCGTATTGGGCCACGGTGCCGTCGAAGATGTCGTCGATCTGGGCCCGAAGCTGCTTTTTCAGGTCGGGATCGGAGGTATGCTGGTACGCGTCCATCACCATTTCCCACAGCTCGGCTTCCACCCAGAAGCCTTGGTAGGTTTTGCGGTTCGTATCGCCCCAAAACTGTTTGTCCGCCGGGTCCCAGAACGCGGCATTAAACGCCTTCATGGCCTTGTCGCCATCCGATGCCTGAAATGCGTGAGCCGTCGATCCTCCCGCTTCGGATAACGCTCCGAAGGCGAGCACCGCCGCGAGTGGAACGGCAAAAAGCTTGCATGCGCGGTATTTATTCCAAGACATACAAATTCCCTCCCTGTTTATTGTGCGGATATATGCGAAAACTTGAAGCCGACCTCCTTTTTGGTTTGATCGGCTTCATGCTTTAACGCCAGGCGTTTATTTGGCTTCCGAAATCACTTTATTGATTTTGTCCGCCATCGTATTCAGCTCGGTGATCGGCGCTTTGCCCATGAGGACGTTTTTCCAGGAGGCTTCGATGAACGGATTCGCTTTCCCCGTCCAGGTTGCCAGGAAACGGACCGGCTGCGTGCTCGGGGATTTCAGGATATGGTCGATCGATTCGCCGACCTCCGGATGCCCTGCCGTTTTCAAAGCGTCAAAGTAGGCGGAAGAAGATGCCTGGTAAGCGGCCGGCGCGACCGGCGTTTTCGGCAGCACTTCCTCGTACATTTTGGAATCCAGATACTTGAGCACTTTCCAGACGGCCTCCGGATTTTGGATCGAAGCCGGCGAACACCAGCCTACGGCATCGTATATTTCGGTTTGGCTGTTCACGACGGGCATCGGCGCGAATCCCCATTCCAATTCTTTCGGAGCGGTCCGGATCAGATCGTCGGCAACCCATTGTCCCTGCAGCGTCATCGGCACTTTCCCCTGCTTGAAAGAGCTCATGACGTTCGTCAAATCGAAGGTAGGCGGATTCATGTAGCCGCTGGCAATGGCATTTTTGTATTTTTCGACGCCTTCGACGAATTTGTCGCTGATTTCCACCTTTGCCGGGCTGGTGATGGCGTCCGCGAACGGAGCCCCGCCAGCCGATACCGAATACAACGAGGTCATAAACGGATCCACCGAAGCGTAAAAACCGAACTGATCCACGCCGCCCTGCTTGCTCGAAAGCTTCTCCATGTCCGCGAAAAATTCGTCGTACGTCCAGCCGATTTTCGGTTCCGTGAGCCCGGCGTCCTGGAACGCTTTTTTATTGTAAAAAATGCCGTACGTGTTCAAGAGCCCCGGAAGCCCGACCAGTTTGCCGTCATAATGCCAGCTGTCCGTCACGCCTTTATAAAACCCGTCCATAAACGTTTTGTCCTGCTCCGCCATCGACGTCCAGTCGTACAACAGGCCTTTCGATGCATTATCGAGCAGCATGTCGTTGCCCGTCATAAAAATGTCGGGGGCTTTTTTCGCGGTCAGCATGCCGTTGATTTTGACGCCGTAGTTATCCAGCGGGGTAGGAATCAGCTTCACTTTGATGTCCGGATTTTCCTGCTCGAAGCTTTTCATCGCGGCCATGATTTTGTCGTTCATTTCCGCCGATTCCCAGGTAATCATCGTGACTTCGACCTGTTTGCCTCCCTTGTCCGTCCCCCCTCCCGTTCCCGGCGAATCCGCCGTGTCCGACTTGCCGCCGCATGCGGCCAGCAGGCCTGAACACAGCATGATCGCGAGCATTCCAGCGGTCCACTTTCCGGCAACCTTTTTCATAAAAAAAGACCTCCCTAAACGAATTTGATAAAATGACGCCTAAAGTCCGATATGTCTTGAGAATTGCATCAAGCCGGCACGCACCACCTCCGATCCGGTTCACCCGGATTATTTCAGCGAAGCGGAATTAAGGGAGCCCAGCCCCTGCATGAAGTATTTCTGCCCGAAGAAGAAAATGAGCAGCATCGGAAGGATGTAAATCAGGTCCGCGGCCATGAACAGGTTCCAAGCGGTCGCATAGGTGCCTTTATAGGAAGCCATCGCAAGCGCCAGCGTCCATTTGCTCGGATCGATGATGTAAATCAGCGGTTCCAGGTATTGGTTCCATGCGCCCTGGAAGGAGAAAATAACCATCGTCATGATCACCGGCATCGTCATCGGCACAAGCACCTTGGTCAAAATATACAAATCCGAGGCGCCGTCGATTTTGGCCGCTTCGTCGAACGATACGGAGATCGTTTTCAAATATTGGACATACAGAAACGAAAACGTGGCGTTGCCGAAAAAAGCGGGCACGATGATCGGGAGCCAGGTATCGTACCATCCCAGCTCGGTGTACAGATTAAACAGCGGGATCATGCCGACGAATCCGGGGAGCATCAGGCTGCCGACAAACAGCGAAAACCACAGCTTGCGGCCCGGAAAATGCAATCTTGCAAGCCCGTAGCCGACCAGCACGGAGCTAACGATTTGCCCGATCGTGCACATGACCGCGATAAACATCGAGTTGCCGAAGGTTTGCCAAAAGTTGATTTCTTTCGTTCCGGTCACGAAATTGGACCAGTGAAGTTCCCGGGGGAACCATTCCGGAGGAATTTTGAATACGTCGTTGTTGCCCTTAAGCGCAATGGTCACCATCCAAAGCAAAGGGAACAGCATCGCGACGGCGCCGACCGCCAAAATGACGAACCGTACGGCATCCAGCAGGCCGAGCTTCCGTCTTCGCTTCATTCTCCCTTCCGCATGCACCACCATGATGAATCTACCTCCTTATCTCGCATTGTCGCTTTCGTAATATACGAACCGGTTGGAATACCGGTAAGTCAAGGCCGTAAAAATCATGATGATCACGAAGAGAACCCATACCTCCGCGATCGCGTAGCCGAACATTCGGCCGCCGAAGGCGTCGTTGTAGATTTTGAAATTGAGGAGCGAGGTCGAAAAATTCGGGCCGCCGCCCGTAAGCACCTGAACCTGGTTAAAGGCCTGGAACGCGCCGATGATGCCGAGGATCAGCTGCAAAAACAAGATCGGGGTAACCATGGGGATGGTGATGTGCAGCGCCGTCCGCCACCGGACGGCTCCGTCAACCTCGGCCGCCTCGTACAGTTCTTGGGGAACCGACTGCAGGCCGCTCAGAAAGATGATGACGCCCGATCCGACCTGCCATAACCCGATCAGCACAAGCGAGGGCAGCGCCGTTTTTTCGCTCGTGAGCCACGTCCCTTCGGGCAGCCCCAGCAGGCGCAGCAGGGAATTGGCCAAGCCGTATTGCGGCTGGTAGATGAACAGCCACAACGTCAGCGAAGCGATGGACGGCACCACCGTGGGCAAATAATAGATCGTGCGGAACCATTTGATCCCGGGAAGGCTTTTGTTCAGCAGCATCGCCAGCAGCAGGCCGAGAATGAGCGACGAAGGCACGCTCAAGATGACGAAATAAAGCGTCGCCCGCACCGAAGGCCAAAAAGCCGGGTCCTCCGTGAACATGTATTTGAAATTATCGAAGCCGACAAACCGGGGCGTGTCGTAGCCGCTCCATTCAGTCAAGGCATAATAAAGGGACGACAACAGCGGATAAGCGACAAACACGCTGAAGCCGATGATCGAAGGCAAAATGAACAAATAACCTTTGGCCCAGCCGCGAAGTTTCCTTTTGTTGAACCCCATGTTTCACATACCTCCTGCACGTCTGTTTTTGGCGAAAAGATTGGGCGATGCCGCTTAGGCGGACCATAAGCTTTGTCCGGCTCTTTTTCCCGCACTTGCGTCATTTTTCCGGTCCGTCGAAAGCCGTCACCGTTTTACCCGAATCCCGCAATAATCCATCAGCAGCTCGCAGAACATCATATTGGCCCAGGAGAACCACGGTCTGGTATATTCATTGGGATCGTCGGGATTAAAGCTCTCATGCATCAGGCCGGTTCCGGCATCGGTCTCGCTCATGAGCCGCAGCAGCCGTTCCTTTTCCTCCCGGCGTTCCTCGGTCAGGCCTTGCATCGCCAAGGCGATATGCCAAACGTAACCCCGGGGCGTATGCGGACTGCCGATGCCTTCCGCCGCGCTCCCCCGATAGAAGTAAGGATTATGCCCGCTCAAAACGAACCGCCGCGTATTCCGGTACACCTCATCGTCCGCTCCGCGGTATCCGAGGTAAGGAATGGACAGCAGGCTCGGCACGTTCGCGTCGTCCATCAGGTTGTAATGCCCCAACCCGTCGGTTTCATAGGCGTAGACCGGACCGAACTCCGGATGCTGCACGATGCCGAACCGTTGGATGCCGTCGTCGATTTCCGCCGCCAGTTTATGCGCCCGGATGAATAACCGCTCGTCTTGCAGCACGTCGCGGGCGATTTCCTGAAGATAGCCGAGCACCACGACCGCAAACATGTTGGACGGAATCAGATAGCCGTACTCGCAGGCGTCGTCGCTGGGGCGGAATCCCGACCAGGTCATGCCGGTATACGCGGTTTCCGCCCCTTTCCCCTCGCGGATCAGCGTATCCGTAGGGGCGCCGTCCTTCCGTTCGAAGCGGTAGCCTGAGTCGGTCTCATGCCGCTGCTCCGTCGTCCACAAGTCCAAAATGACGTTCGCGGCCTTGACGAATTCCTCGCCGAACTGCGACATTCTGCCGGTATTTTTCCACAGCAGATAACTCAGCTGCAGCGGATAACAAAGCGAGTCGATCTCGTATTTCCGCTCCCAAATCCAAGGGGACATATCCGTGTCGTCGCTTTGATGACCATGTCCGTTCGCCTCCTGATTGAAAGCGTTTGCATATGGATCGTGCAAAATGAACCGCAGCTGTCTAACCACCAGCCCTTCGATCAAGTCCGCTACTTCCCGGTCCTCGGCCGCCAACGCCAAAAACGGCCTGACTTGAGCCGCCGAATCGCGCAGCCACATGGCGGGAATATCCCCGGTAATGACGAAAGTGGTCCCATCCTCCATTTTTTTTAATGTCGTCCCCCACGTATTGCGGATGGCGTTCCGGAAAAGCTCCAAAAGCTGCGGCTTTTCGGCCAGCCTTTCGGACATTCTCCCGGCGAGCGTCCCCAACGAAACGGGTTCTATTCCCCATGTCTTCATGTGCATTCCCCTTTAGGTACGAATTATGATGACGGCATATCATGACATTCAAATTGCAGATAACAACGATATATCAACCTTGTGAGCGCTTGCATAGACACATTATAAAATCACCGATATAACATGTCAATATGTTTTTTATAACATTTTTATATACCAATATGATATTAAGCACAGGATCGTTATCGAACAGCCTGCAACGCAGAAAAACCCGTAAATTCCCACCTTAGCCTCGATGCCAATTCTGCGCTTGCAGGGGAAATGCTCGTATGGAGCAAAAAAAAGAATGCCATTCACATCGTGAGTGGCATTCTTCCATGGAGGCGCCGGCGTTATCCCTCCCGGGCGGGTCCCGAAGAGGAACCGACGATCAGCTCGGCATCCAGCAGCATTTTATTCGGCACGCTTTCGCCGTTTCTCAGCTTCAGCACGTTTTCGAAGGCCAGCCGGCCCATCTCCTCCTGCTTTTGGCGCATGTGGGTGAACAGCGGTTCTCCGGCATAATCCGGGCTGTCGAAGCAGACGATCGACAAATCCTCCGGAACCCGGAGTCCCGATTCGCGGGCCGCTTCATAGGCAAGCAGGGCGATATTGTATTCCATCGCGAACAGCGCCGTAATTTCGGGATGCTCCCGCAGATGCTGTTTGATGTTTTCCTTCTCTTTTTCTTTATTCCCGGGGACAAAGGCAGCCGGAAGCGTCGCCGTAATGCGCTCCATCCACAGGCTGCGGTCCGCCGCGATGCCGCTTTCGGCATGGGCCTGAATAAAGCCTTCGATCCGATCCTCGATGGCCGTCGTATCCTGCGGCGGCGGCGTCATCAGGGAGATGCGGGTATGCCCCAATTCGAAAAGATATTCGATCATGCGTTTGGCCGCCGCCGCGTTGTCCGTGCTGATCGAACTTGCCGAGACGCCCTTGAGATGGCGGTCCAGCAGCACAAACGGATATTGGCCGATGACAAGCTTTAATATTTCGGCATTAAAATATTCGCCCTGCGCAGGGAAAATAATCAAACCGTCGACCCCCAGCTCCAGCAGGCCGCGAATCGCTTCTTCTTCGCTGGCGACCACGCCAAGCGATCTTCTTAGGACCAAATAGCCGTCATGCTGACGGGATGCTTCCTCCATGCCGTATATGAGCCCTGTCCCGTAGCTGTCCCCGAAATCCGTCATGACGAGCCCGATCAGCGGTTTATCGCGATGGATGCGCGGTTTGGCTGCCCCTTGCGCCATGGCGCCCTGCGCCGCCCCTTCCGAACCAAAATCCTCGGACACGAACGAACCGCGGCCGGGCTGCCTGACGATGTATCCATGCTGGGTCAGCATCTCCAGCGCTTTTTTGCTCGTAATGCGGCTGACGTTATAGGCTTCCCCCAGCTCCTTCTCTGAAGGAATCCGTTCGCCGGGTGCGTATTTGCGGGATATGATCTGATCGCGCAGCGCTTCGAATATTTGCTCGTACATCGGTTTTGAGGATGTTTCATGCGACATGATTAGTTCCCTCCACAAGAAAATATCTACCCTGCATGGATAGATACGTCGTCGATAATCTACACTGTATGCAAACATTATATAATAATATATCATGTTATATTTGCTTTGTGAATAGCAAACCTTCGAAGCCGATTCAAGCATTTTGCGGGAACCTCGTAGATCTAGAGTAAAGGGCAGAGAATTTCTGCCCCTCCTCATCAAACCGTACGTGAGGTTTTCCCTCATACGGCTTTCCGATGTTCGTCATTCACGTGCATACAGATTATAAGAGCGTTTTGAGTCCACATTGACTCGTCATGTGCCGGATCTCCTGGACTGTACTCTGCCACCGCGTACGTTGTCTTTTCTTTGCATACCATTTCGCCAGACGCTGCACGATGTACCAATCCAATTTTGCCATCTTTCGTTGACTGTAGGACGTATAGTAGTAGTTACGCCATCCCTGAATCTTCGGGTTTAGCCACTTCACATGTTCCGCAAGTGACCTATGCCTCTGGTTAGGCGGGGCCAGACGTTCTTTTACCACTTCTCGGATGCGCTCCTCCGCTTTCCGGCACAGCCATTGCTGCGTTGTGTAGTACACTTTACCCTGTGAGGTTTCGGCTTTCGTCTTGCGATGATGCATGCCTAGAAAATCAAACCCTTCTTCTCCTGTCCAGAGTCCGACGATGCGCGTTTTGGTTGGATGCAAAGTGAGTTCCAGCCGCCCCATGATCGCATGGATAAGTTCATACGCCCGGTCTGCGTTTTTCTTCGTTTTGCATACGACGACGAGGTCATCCGCGTAGCGCGTAAGTTCCCCGATTCCACCGCCATGTCGTTCCCACAGGATGTCGAAATAATTCAGATAGATGTTCGCAAGCAGCGGGGAAATCACACCACCTTGTGGTGTGCCCAAGTCCGAGCGCCTGACCCTTCCTTCCTCCAATACTCCCGCTTTCAGCCACTTCCGCACCAACTTCAAGATGCGTCTGTCGCTGATTCGCATTTCCACCAGTTTCATCAGCTTCTCTTGGTTGATGTTGTGGTTGGTAGAAGACGGCCTCGGATTTTTTTTTTTTTCCTCCTTGTGCCGTCAGCCCCAATCAGAACCCGACGTGCGGATTTCCCGCATCGGGCTCCCCAGAGTCGTTCACAGATTTTCTCGTTAGATCGTTGGATGGAGCAACTTCGGCTCCGGCAATTTAAACCAGTCCCTGCTTCTCAGATAGGACCAGTACAGACGATGTCTTTGGCTCCTTCTACGGAGTACCCGTATCCACTGTCTTTCAATTTGCCGTTTGAGGCTGTGCAACTTGTAATCGCAGTGGTATAGAGCAAAATATTGGTAGAAACCTTGCAACATTCTTGTGAGTTGCTTTTGCTGGTCTCGTCTTTTCCAGTGCCGGTGTGTCTTTAACCAGATTCCAACTCGCTCTGTAAATTTTCGGATGCTCTTTACGCTTGGTATCCGTATGAGTGCGAATTCGCCTCTGCGTCCTACTCCACAGACATGTTTAAATCCCAGAAAATCGAACGTATCCGGCTTTTCCCCGAATTCCGCTTTTCTCTCCCTTGCAAATCGCCCAAAGATCATGAGACGCGTCTTTTCCTCCGCCAACTCCAAGTTGAATTTCTTCATCCTTTCGTTTAGTAGCGTTTGGAAGTTCTCAGCATCTCGCTTGTATTCGAAACACGCGACGTAGTCATCCGCAAAGCGGATGAGATATGCTTCCCCTTGTACGCATTTCTTGAACCGTTTCTTGAACCAGAGGTCCAACACGTAGTGCAAATAAATATTCGCCAGCAGGGGACTAATCGGTCCGCCTTGTGGCGTACCTTCCTCATTTCGCGTGACAACGCCGTGCTGCATGACTCCTGCCCGCAACCATTTCCCGATGAGACGTAAAATCCCCGGATCGGCAATGCGTTGTTTGACCATCTTCATCAGCCATTCGTGGTTGATGTGGTTGAAGTACCCGCGAATATCTGCTTCAAATACATGCCTGACTTTCTTTGTTACAATGCAAGTTCTGAGCGCTTTAAGCGCCATATGGGGGTTTCTTCCCGGACGGAATCCATAGGACAAGCCCAGAAAATCCTGTTCAAAGATGGTCTCTACTATTCTCGTTACTGACCGCTGTACCAGTCGATCTTCCACTGTTGGAATGCCGAGTGGCCTCGTTTTCCCATTCCCTTTCGGGATGTCCACTCGTCTTACGGGTGGCGCTTGATAACGATTTTGTCTAAGCCGCTGACACAGGTCTTCTGTCCGCTCTTTGAGATTCCCTTCAAATTCCTTCGTTGTTTCTCCATCAACTCCGCTTGCCCCTCGGCGGTTCATCATCCCCCATGTCTCTTGCAGAAACTCGGGTGTCATGAGATGCGCCAGTGACGTGAATCGGATTTTCTTATCTTGCCGAGCTTTCTCTGCTATCTTAGCCAAGTCTGTTGACATACGATGTCCACCTCTGTGTGTGGGGTATGTTTCGTTGTTAAGAATTTACTCTGCCCTGCCGCTTCCCCCTGTGCGCGGCTTTCCCGCGCTCCGAGTACTATCAGCAGGTCCGACTTCCACCGCGGCATCCGCTCTCCTATGGATGGTCCTTTCAGTCGGCGTACTCCGCATTTTTTTTTTTTTTTTTTTTCGCGAAGACCGCGATGGATCTCCCTAGTTCCGTGATGCTTCCTTTTCCGCCATGCCGTGCTCTCAGACCCCGCCGGGGTCTCCGATTTCCTCGCCTCTTGCGGAAATCTACTATAGCCTTCCAAGTATTCGACCTTGTCGGCCCCCGGATATCTCACGAGGCTCTATCGCTTCACTTGCGTTACGGCCTGGACGTCGCTCTGTCTACGCTTAACCCGCATCGTTGCCTTTGCGTGCTCAAGACTCGATTCCGGGTAGGGCGGCTTATTCCCTTTGCCCGGGTGGGAATTCCACCCACTGAAAGCACCCAGCTTACCTAGGCGCACCAAAGTACCCTTGGATGTCGACGTCGACCACCCAATTCCCTTTGCGATTGCAGGCTTTCCGGATTCGATCCAGCGCACCCTTCGCGCTTCGTTTCGGGCGGAATCCAAATGATGATTCCTGAAAATCCGCTTCGAAGATCGGTTCCATGATTAATTTCGTTGCCATCTGTATGACACGGTCTCGGATGGTCGGAATACCCAGCGGTCTTTGCTTCCCGTCTTTCTTGGGAATGTAATGCCGACGAACAGGCTGTGGGTGGTACTTGCCTTCCTTCAGGCGTCTTTGGCACTCTTGCAGGAAATGTGCTTCTCCCTGTTTCTCGATATCCGATATTGTTTCTCCATCGATTCCGGCCGACCCTTTGTTGGCTCGTACCCTCCGCCAAGCTTCCTCTAAGATGTCCATGCGATAGACCTTGTCGTACAGTGCGTGGAATCTTCGCTTCTTATTTTCCTTGGCCGCATGACCTAGTTTTTCCTGGAGTTGTTGAACGTTTTCCTTTGGTGTCGTTAGCCGTTTGGCATTCACTAACTCGTACCTCCTAAAAAAAACATGAACAAAGCAGGGCTCCTTCCCTCCCGCAGGTTGTGTTGTCCTGCGGTTCCTCGGTAGTATGAACCCCTCGGACTCCCTTCCTGCAGACGAGTCACTTCACCTTCCGGGCTTATAGAACGTCTCTTTACGGTCTCAAAAAAAATTTGATTCCGTGCAGGGGAGGGTCTCCCCAGTTCACTGCATCCTCTTTCCTGTCATGCCGCTCCCCATACGCCGGAGGATTCTTCGTTGCTGCTCCAAGTTCCAGGCAACTTCCATGGCCTTCGTCCATATGCACGAGACTCGGCTTCCTCTTGTCCCTCTTGCGAGGCCTTTTTGACGACGCGGCAGGATTCACTTGATGTTACGGCCTGACCGGTTGCTCGCCCCGTCTCTGACGGGTACTTTTGTCGATGCGCTTCTGCGCACAGATTTCTCCGTACGCAGGCATCCTAGCTACACGGGGGCTTGGCCCCTCCCGTGACCGGACTTTCACCGGCTAGAAGATGCGTGCTTGGCTGGGCACGCTACAATAAAAAAAGCGCCCTCGACGCTGCGAAGACGCTTTGTTTGAATGGATACGGCTGCTTTCTGCGATTTCATCCGCTTGAAGCGAACGTTATTTGCGTTATTTTCTAAATTTCCTTCAGTCTGAAATACGTCCAGCCGAAAATCAGGAAAACCACGAAGCTGCCCAGCACCGTAATCATCAAATTTTCGAACGGCAGGTTCATTGCCCCGAAGCCCCCGCCTTCCATCGCCTGACCGGGAATCGTGGCGAGAAACGGCTGCGCCCAAGGATAATAGGGGCCGTATTGGGCCGAGTTGACAACAAGCATGTTCGGGATGGTGAATACGACGTTCAACGCCAGCGGAGCGGCGAAGCTGCTCCACATCAGCGATACGGCAAGCTGCAGCGCCGCCAGCGGCAGGCAGGCGACCCATCCGCCAAGCAGGCAGCGCCCGATGATCCCCCATTCGACGGGAGCATCGATGCCTTTGATCGAGCCGACAAGCAGCATCGCTCCAAGGAACAGGATCTGCATGAATGCCAGCATCGCGATCACGGCCGAATATTTGGCGAAAAATACGCCCGTCCGGGTCACCGGCAGTACCAGCAGCTGTTTCCATCCTCCCCCGCTGTGTTCGTACCGGCAAATAAAAGCCGCGAATATGCCGGACAGGATCGGCAGAAACAGCAGGGCGTGCAGCATCCCCATCGTGCCCAGCAAAACCAGCCAAGGGCGGTCCGCGCCCTCCATATTCGACAGCAGCCCGACCAAAACCGCAATCGCCGGGCTCAGCAGCAGCAAAAGCACGATAAACGAACGCGACATCTTCAGGCGTTCCGAAGACAATACTTTAAAATAACCTCCCATGTCAGTTCACATCCTTTCCGCGAAAATGCCCCATCCCCGCCATGTAGATGATAAAAGCGAGGATGATGCCCGCACCTACCGGAAGCGCGGGTTTCGCTTCGCTGATAAAGGACAAAAACGGCCAGGAAAGCGGAATGAATTCCGGGTAGTTCGCGGCAAACATCGAGGCGATGGCCGCCGTAATGCCAAGCGTGACGGGCAGAGCCTGATTTTTAAGCGACAAAGACAGCCACAACTGCAGCGCCAGCATCGGCAGCGCCCCCAGGTAAGGCAAAAAGCTAAGCTTCAAGATCATCAAATACGGGATATTCCCGGTTCCGAACTTCAGCAAAATCCCTAATACGACGGTTCCGGCAGATAAAATCAGGCAGGCGACTCCCATCGCGATAAAGCCGAGCAGAACCTTGGCGGTAAATACGGATGCCCTGGAGATCGGCAATGCCAGCAGCTGCTTCCATGAATTGTTCTGATGCTCCACGTTCGCGATCTGCGAGGAGATCAACGTGGCCCCAAGGTATAAGGCGATCGGCACGAAGGAGAAAATCTCCCGGATCAGCCCTTGCCACAAATCGGGTTTATAATGATCGATCATGTAATCGTAACGAAGGCCGAAATTCAACGCCTGCATGGCCAGCAGCCCGACGGAGCCGAGCAGGACGAGAAACCAGACGCCTTTTCTGCGGATCTTCAGGAAATCGGACGACAATGCTTTACCGATCATCATGAAAGTCCCCCTTGCTCGATCACCTGCATGAAAATATCTTCAAGCGTGCGGCGTTTCTCTTCCACGCGGTAAATCGCGTGGTTATGGTCCACCAGCCGTTTGACGAGCAGCGCCACTTCCGGATCGCTGAGCTGGTCCAGCCTGAGCCCGCCTTCCTCCAGCTGACCGGCGTAACCCTGTCCCCGGATCAGCTGCAGCGCTTCGACCGGTTCGGAAACGACGAGCCGGAAACCTCCCGATGCCTGCTGCTGCAAGTTGCTGATCGTATCCTGAAAGACCATCTCGCCCTCGCGGATGATGCCTACCGTTCCGGCCATCTGCTCCACCTCGGACAGCAAGTGGCTGGAGACCAGCACCGTAATGCCATGCTGCTGCGGCATGCTGCGGATCAGCTCGCGGATTTCGTGAATGCCTTCCGGATCCAGACCGTTGGTCGGCTCGTCCAAAATCAGCAGCTCGGGGTTGCCGAGAAGAGCCGTCGCGATGCCAAGGCGCTGTTTCATTCCGAGCGAATACCCCCTCACCGGGCGTTTTGCGTCTTTGGTCAACGATACGATGCCCAGCACCTCGTCGATCCGGGATTTCGGCACATCCAAAATGCGGCGCACCGCTTCCAGGTTTTGCACCGCCGTCAAATGCCCGTAGTTGGACGGGTATTCCACCAGCGAGCCGACCTTGCGGAGAATGTTCAGTTTTTCTTTCCGCAAGTCTTTTCCGAAAATCCGGATCGACCCCATCGTCGGACGGATCAGTCCGAGCAGCATCCGGATCGTCGTCGTTTTGCCGGCGCCGTTCGGCCCCAGGAATCCGTAAATCTCCCCTCTTCCGATTTCCAGGTTCAAATTTCTGACGGCGTAACGCCCGCGGTATTTTTTATTCAAATCTTTTGTCTCGATCACGAGTTCTCTCACTATGAATCACCTCGGGAACTATATTAGCCCCCTTAGGTTAAAAGACAGGCGGTCCCAAGTTTAAAATTTTTTTAAACTTGGGACCGCCCGCCCTCGTTCATCTTTTCATCTCAGCCTTAATCCCTGTTCGCCCCCAAAAGCGGCGGGAGAGATCATGATGGCCGTGCCCTCTTCGGTGCTGCGGATTTCCATCCCCAGCCCCATTTCCCTCGCAAGGAAGCCGACGATCGCCAGGCCGATCCCCGCCCCCTTGTCTCCCGAGGAAGCCTTCATCCCTTTGCCTTTGTCCCTAATCACGATGGCCATCCCGCCGGCAGCGTCCGTTGCCGTCCCGACGCCGATATACTGCCCGCTCCGTGCGTGCCTGACGACGTTTTGGAATACATTATCGAGGATTCTCCGGAACCATTGGGCATCAAGCATCCAATAAACGGGACCTTCCGGCAGGTCGATATCCACCTCGAAACCTTCCTTTTCCCAAAGGGGGTACCAGGCCGCGGCGCTTTCCCGGACGACGCGGAGCACGTCGATGCGCTCCGGGTGGAGCGTATATTTGCCGCTTGTCAGCA
This sequence comes from Paenibacillus sp. USDA918EY, assembly GCF_009870825.1. Taxonomy (GTDB): domain Bacteria; phylum Bacillota; class Bacilli; order Paenibacillales; family Paenibacillaceae; genus Paenibacillus_AQ; species Paenibacillus_AQ albilobatus. The sequence goes on from NZ_WTWY01000002.1 coordinate 341,652, forward strand.
AATTGTAGGACAGCAGGTTGTCGATGAGGCCGGAAAGATCGCCGAGCTTGGATTCCGTCAGTTTCAGCAGTTCCTTGCCTCGCTCCGAAAGCTGCTCTTTTTGCAGGGAATACACATGGCTGCGGACGACCGTCAACGGCGTCCTTAAATCATGCGACAGATTTGCGACGAGGCGCTTGCGCAGCTCCTCCTCTTCGCGCTCCCGCTTCAGGCTGCCGTCAAGCTGGCGAACCATGCCGTTAAACGCTTCCTCAAGCTGCCCGATCTCGTCGCTTTTCCGGACCGCAATCGGATCGGGCAGCCCGCTCCCGTTCTGAACCGTCATGGCATACTGCAGGCGGAGGAGCCTCCGGCGCATGTTCATGAAAAACATCCAGGATACGACGATGAACAGCACGAACATCAGCAGGATGATGCCGAAAAAGGCCATCGACTCGCGCGCCGACAAATCGTTATCCCTCGGGCTTAACTCTGCTTTGGAGACCTGCATGACCATAAACCCCCGGTTCAGCTTTTCATCGTCCCCGATAAACGCGATCACCGAAAATTGCTGCGTCGCTTCCCTGTAATGCTTCATGTACGAAATCGCGTCGGCCGCATCCCATGTTTCGGGCAAATGCAGCCTGCCGCCGGCCGGCTGCCTTACACGCGAATCGGCGTCGACCCAAAACATATCCACCTTCGAATACGCCTTGCCGAGCTCGCCGATCCTCCGGTCGATCTCATCCGGCGTGCTTCCCTTCAGCTTCTTGGCTTCATCATGCCACATGTTTTCGAGATGGATCGTCCGGTACCGCTCCTCAGGCTGCTGCCCGGACTTCGGGTACACGTTCCCGTGCACCAAGTTCTGCACGATCTGGTAACCGATCAGCGAAACGGGGAACACGACCGGGATGAACAGCAGCGCAATCAGAATGATGAGCAGATATCTGGAAAGCAAGGACCCGCGAAAACGGGGTTTCGGCAGCGTCTTGTTCCTCATGCTTTCACCCGGTAGCCGACGCCGCGGATCGTCTCGATAATTTCCGGATTCGCCGGATCGCGCTCCAGCTTTTCACGCAAATACCGGATATGGACCATCAAGGTTTTATCCCCGTCGAGGTACGGATCTCCCCAAACGCCTTCGTAGATTTGCTCTTTCGTCAAAATTTGTCCCAGATGGCGGAGCAAATACATGAAGATTTGAAACTGCTTGCCTGTCAGAACGATTTCCTCGCCCGTGTCCTTGTTCATGATCCGGTTTTCCCGTTCATAGACGAGGAGATGCCCCAGCGCCAGCGGCTCTGAAGAATAGGAGCCGGAGCGGCGCAGCAGAACCTCGATCCGGGCCGCCAGCTCGTCCGGGTGAAACGGCTTCGTCACATAATCGTCCGCGAACTGCAGCCCTTCGAGTTTGTCGTCGATGGAGGTTCTCGCCGAAAGCATAAGGATCGGCAGATCCGGATAGGCTTTTTTGAGCCGCTGCCCGATCGTGAATCCGTCCAGACCCGGCAGCATCACGTCAAGGATGACGAGGCGGCACCCCGTCGCGTGGTCGACGGCCCGCTCCCCGTTTTGCAGCCAAGTGACCTCATATCCCCTCCCCGTCAAATCCTCGTTTACCCATGCGCCGATTTCCGTGTCGTCTTCGATATATAACAAATGAATGCTCATATGATTGTTGCCCATCCTTCCTCTTTCGGATCTGCACAAATCCGGTTGTGTCGTCCATGAAACCGTGGTATATTTTACGTATCATTCATTATCAATTTAAAGGCTATGTTACCCTGAAATCAAGGTACAACCTCGGACAGCGCTATCCGTCCCGGTTGTGCCTTTTTTTTGATGTGGTGGGGATCGATTCCGTCCCCTTCGCCACTATCGCTTTTTAACGCAGAAAATCATATTTGAGCCTTAAGGAGGAAATCTCATGCTGCTTGAAGCTGTCTATCACCGCCCTAAACTGAACTGGTGTTACGCCTATGACGGGCGCACGATCCATCTCCGGATCCGCACCAAGCGGAATGACGTCACCGCCGTGTCCGCGATGGCCGGGGACAAATACATTTGGGATCGTTCCAAAACCTATGTGCCGATGACGAAGCTCGCGTCCGACGAGCTGTTCGATTATTGGGAATGCGAAATCGTTCCGGAATACCGGCGATTAAAATACGGCTTTTTGCTGCAAAAAGGCGCGGAGAAATATTGGATGACCGAATACGACTTTTTGAAGCAGGAGCCGGAAAATCCGGATCGACTGTTCGAATATCCGTTCATCAATCCGGTCGACGTGTTTGAAACGCCGGACTGGGTGAAGGATGCGGTGTTCTATCAAATTTTTCCCGAACGTTTTGCCAACGGCGACCCGGCCAACGATCCGGAAGGAACGCTCCCTTGGGGCGGAACGCCTAAGCCGGACAACTTTTTCGGCGGAGACCTGCAGGGTGTCATCGACCATATCGACCATTTGTCGGAACTCGGCATCAACGCGGTTTATTTCACGCCGATTTTTAAAGCGACGACCAATCACAAATACGACACCGAGGACTACATGCAGATCGATCCTCAGTTCGGGGATCTCGATACGTTGAAAAAGCTCGTCGCCATCTGCCACGAGCGCGGCATCCGCGTCATCCTCGACGCGGTGTTCAACCATTCCGGAAGAACGTTTGCGCCTTTTGTGGACCTGCAAAAAAACGGGGAAAAATCCCGCTATAAAGATTGGTTTTATATCCGGAAATACCCGATTGCCGTGGAAGACGGCATTCCGACTTACGATACCTTTGCTTTTGAGCCTTTGATGCCGAAGCTGAACACCGCCCATCCCGAGGTAAAGGAATATTTGCTGAAGGCTGCCGCTTATTGGATCAAGGAGGCCGACATCGACGGCTGGCGCCTGGACGTCGCCAACGAAGTCGATCACGAATTTTGGCGCGAATTCCGCAAAGTCGTCAAAGGCATCAAGCCGGACGCCTATATTCTGGGCGAGATTTGGCACGAGTCCTCGCCATGGCTGATGGGAGACCAGTTCGACGCCGTCATGAATTATCCGTTTACGAATGCAGTGCTGGACTTTTTCGTTGACGGCACCCGGGATGCCCGCAGCTTTGCGAACGCTCTCGCCAGCCAATATGTGCGCTATCCGCGCCAGGTAAACGAGGCGGCCTTCAATTTGCTGGACAGCCATGATACAGCCCGGCTGCTGACCAAATGCGACGGCAATAAGGAACAAATGAAACTCGCCGTCCAGTTCCAATTCACCTATACCGGAACGCCTTGCATTTATTACGGGGACGAAATCGGCTTGACCGGAGGACATGATCCGGGCTGCCGCAAATGCATGGAGTGGGATGAAACCAAACAGGACCGGGAGCTGTTCTCCTTCTACCGGGAGCTGATCGCCCTGCGCAAAAAATACGGCGCCCTCCGCACCGGATCGCTGAAATTCCTGTCGGCTAAAGCCGGCAGCACCAGCTTGGTATATACCCGTGAGGACGAAAACGACAAAATCATCATCTTCATGAACAATGCGGCAAAAGCGAAAAACATCAACGTGTCGGTGCCGGAGGAACGCTGGCAGGATATCCGCACCGGCGACAATGTATCCGCCCACAGCGGCGTGCTCAGCATGAAGCTGCCTGCCTACGGCTGTGTGATGTTAAGGGCCTTATAAGATAACGTGCAAACAAAACGCTGCATGCGCAAAGGGGATGCCCGCTAACGCGGGACATCCCCTTTATTTTGCAAAATTCGATTCCGGCCGCTCCCGGGTACAATAAACGAATAAACCGTTTTGCTCTATCTATTGCGGATTGAAAGTCGCTCCTTGGATTTTTGCAAAATCCTCCATTTGGAACAAGATATTCAAAACGCTTCGGATTAAACCGGCTTCAGACGAAATTTCTCGTATCGTTGTTCCGTCCGAACTTGTATGTCGCGATCAGGAAGAACACGACTGCAAATGCAAGCAAAATCGACAGATGAAACCAAATGGAGCCGAACGTTTCTCCCGCCTGCAGCTTTTCGATGGACTGCAGCACCCAGCTCTGGGGCAAAAAGTCGGAGACCCGGCGAAGCGTCTCGGGCATGATGCTGAGCGGGAAAAAGCAGCCGGACAGCAGGCATGTCGGTATGATGACGAGGTTTTGGAGCGCGCCGGCCATGCCCGAGCTTTTCGAAAATGCGATGATGACGAGCGACAGGCTGATCGATACGACCGCAAAGATGGCCAGAATGCCCAGCATCTCACCGATCGGAACGCCCGGGTCCAAACGGAACACGACCCGCATGAAAAAGAGCGCGATCACGATTTGCGCGACCATGACGATGGCGTTCACCACAATGTTGGCAAGCACATACGTCTTGGCGTTGATCGGCGAAGAAAGAATCCGGTAGTAGGTCCGGTTTTCCCGGTGTTTAAGCATCAATTCCGCCAAACTCGAGGCCGAATTCAACATGAACATCAGCAGGAACCCGATCGATTGGTATGACATTTCTTTCGTCACGGACGTATCGTTTACCGATTCGGACGTCAGTTTAAACGTAGAGGAGCGGTATTGATCGTACAGCTTTCCGAATTTGTCCGCATCGCCGCCCGCGATTTTGCCCATTGCCGACACGTTATCGATATATCCGTGCAGCATCGATTTCATATACGCGGTGACTTGCGCGCCTTTCACCGATTCGATCGCGATATGATCGGGACTCCCGCTCAGCACGCTTTCCGAAAAACCCGAATCGATGATCAGGCCGCTGTCGAGTTTGCTTGCAGCCAGCTGCTCTTTTAATTCGCTGCGGCTAACGTTGACGAGGCTGACATGATCCAGGTTCTTAACGAATCCGACCGTGTCCTCCGCGATCTGTTGACCGCTGTCCTCGTTGACGACCCCTACCCTCAGTTCCGTCGGTCCGCTCGAACCGTAGAGCAGAACGGAGCCCAGTATGCCAACGATCGGCAGGCCGAAATATAAGATCAACGCGCTGCGTTTGCGAAACGTCATGAGCATCGTTCGGGTCGCCAGAAACCATATATCTCTCCACATGTTACAGTCCCTCCCTGCGTCTCATTGCAAATATGGATACGACCAAGAATAAAACAGCGAAACCGATGTTCAGCATGACGACGGGCCATGCCGCCGAAACGTTGTTGCCGTAGATGACCTGCGTCAAACCGTGGTTCGCCCATCGGATCGGGGACAGGTTCACGAGAAATCCCATCACGCCTCCGCCGGAATCATCCCCGATCGGGAAGTAGGCACCCCCGAAAAAGGACAACAATTGAACGACGAGGCTGATGATGCCGCGCGATGCCGCTCCTTTCAACAAATAGCTGCCGGCCAGGCCGAAGCTCATCGCCATGATGACTTCAGATATCAACACGATGATGACGATTCCCATATGATGGCCCCAATAGGCTTTGAACACGTATTTGCTGAACACAATAATGACGATGACGCATAATAAATTGGAAACGAGCCCGCCTAAAATTTTGCCCGCAAAAATCTCGCTTTTGCGGATCGGGGCAATGACAAGCCTTACCGCCGTTCTTTGCCAAACCTCGCCTTGAATGAGCCCGCCTGCGGCCATGGCCGCCCACATGCCGACCATGACGGTCATCGCCAGCGCATAGTAATCGATCGAGCCCGGCGTCCGATTGGGATCGACGGACGATTCCTTGATGTAGTCGCTTCCGCCGCTTGCAAGCACCATCTCCGTCTTGGCCGGTTCGATGCTCGCCACTGCCGCCGTCGCATTGTATTTATCCGTAAAAGAAGCCAGCATCCCCTGCACGATATTGCTTTCGATCGCGTCGCGGCTGCTGCCGTACATGGAGATGCCTTGGTTCGTCAGCTCCACATAATCCGCGTAGCGATTGTTTTCGACTTCCTCTCTACCGTCCATGCCGGGTTTTAGAGGTTCGAAGGTAACGCCCATTTTGCCGACTTCCTTCGTAAAGGCCGCAAAAGCTTCGGAAAGCGGCCCTCCGCCGGTGGCGTCTTTTACGACGACCTTCACGTCCCCGATCGACACTTCCGAGCTGAACGCATTGGTCAGCGCGAGTCCGAGGATCAGCATGAGCACGATCGGAAAACAGAGCATGAATAGGATCGTGCGCCAGTCGCGGAAATCCTGTTTGATCTCTTTGATTGCAATCGATAAAATATTCACGGCATAAATACCTCTTTTCGTCGAAAATTAATCCCGTAAATTACGGCCCGTCAGCGTCAGGAATACCGACTCCAAATTCGGCTCCTGCTCCTCGACCGAACGGATTTCTTTGCCGGCATCCATCAGCTGCTTGAGCATCCGGTTCAAATTATCGACAGCCGCATCGCTGTGCACGCGGATCACGTTATCCTCCTGGTGCACGGTCCGTACGCCCGGAACCGGCTTCAGCAGCTCCCCTTCCGTTCCCTGCACGGTTTTCAGCTCGATGCGGATATCCTTGACGTCGGTGATGGTCGATTTGAGCTGTTCTTTCGTGCCCTCGGCGATGATTTTGCCATGGTCGACGATCGCAATGCGCGAGCAAATTTCTTCGACTTCCTCCATGTAGTGGCTGGTATAAATGATGGTGCAGCCCGATTCGTTCAGTTTCCGCACCGAAGTCAAAATATAGTTGCGCGATTGGGGGTCAATCCCGACCGTCGGTTCGTCCATAATGATCAGCTTCGGTTTATGCGCGATCGCGCAGGCGATGTTGAGGCGGCGTTTCATACCGCCCGAAAAATTTTTCGGGAAGTTTTTCGCCTTGTCGCTGAGTCCGACGAACTCCAGCGCTTCCTCGGTCCGCTCTTTCAGCTTCTCGCCCCGAAGTCCGTACAATCCGGCAAAAAAACTTACATTTTCATAGGCGGTCATATCTTCGTAAATGGCCAGATCCTGCGGAACGATGCCCAAGTTCATCTTGGCAAAACGGCTCTGCTTCATGATGTCCTTTTCCAAAATCCGGATTTCTCCGCTCGTCGGACGAAGCAGCGATGAGATCATGTTGATCGTGGTGCTTTTACCGGCGCCATTGGCGCCGAGAAACCCGAAAATTTCCCCCTCGCGAACCGTCAGCGACATGTTGTCGACCGCGACGAAATCGCCGAATTTTTTCGTAAGACCCCGAATATCCAAAACGTTCATTTATTTTTCACTCCGTTTCGTTGTTCTCTTGATGTCCCTATCTTAATAAAAAAGGACGCCCTTACGTCAGTGCATAAGTTCATCCTTTGTACATGAGAAATTTCATATGTTGTTGTGGGCATCCGCCGCGGGGCGGATGAACATTCTCACTTGCCCTCATGCGGAATCAGGGTCGTGATGCTGAAACCGTTCGTGCCGTCGGCAATGACCGTTCCGCTGACGGACGCGGTACGCTCCTCCATCCCGATTAAGCCGAGACCTTTGACGATTTTGGCTGCGCCTTTTCCGTTGTCGGCGACGACGGCTTTGATCAGGCGGTTCAGCACCCGGATTTCGACGTGAACGGCTGTGGCGCCGGAATACTTCGCGCAATTGGTCAGCGCTTCCGTCACGTTTTCATAAATGATTTTCCACTGCAGCGGCGTGATGCTTTCCATGTTTCCTTCATGAACGACCGAGGTCATCAGTCCGGTTTTTCCGCTAAAAGCTTCGACGGCCGTTTTCAGGCGGCTAAGACCAAGCTGCTCCACGGGGGGTTTGTTGCTTTTGAGCGTAATCCGGATTTCCTCGATCGCTTCTTTGGAAATGCCGATGGCGTTTTGCAGCAGCGTTTCCGCGGTGGCCGGGTCGCTGTTCAGCAGCCGTTTGGCGGCCTCCATCTGAATCAGCGCGCCCGTCATCGAATGGCCGATGCCGTCATGAATTTCCTGGGTGAGCCGGTTCCGCTCCTCGAGCTTGACCATATATTCGGAAGCGCGGGCGAAATCCTGATTTTCATTGAGGCTTTTGGCCATCTTATGCAGCTGCCTGCGCATGCTCCCAAGCTCGTCCTCCTGCCTGACCACTCTCCCCATATAGCGGCGTACCATACAATAGTTGAAAAAACCGAGCGCAGCCACAAATGCATATAAAATCATCATCGCATCGCGCAAAAAAATGACCGGGGCCATGATGGCCAGCAGCAAATAACCGTTTGAGCCGGGATAAAAAGAAGCCAGCTCATTGAAGCTGAACGGCAGCAGCAGCGTAAAATACGGATGATAGACCGAGCAGCCGATCAAAAACAGAATAATCGCCAGAACGATCGCCTTTTTGGTGCGGGTGCGCTTGACGATATGCAGGATCAGGTTCAGCGCCAAATAGGCGAGAAACAGGAAAACCAGCCATACGTCCCTCGTGGCTGCCGTAAAATAGGTCGCGATGACGGCAAACAGCACCATGATCGTTTTATTGCCGACCGTCCACAGTTCCATACATATGTTATCCTTTCACTCTAACGGGTTTTGCCCGTCAGGTAGTAGATCGCGATCTGCGTGCGGTGCGAAAGCGCCGTTTTGTTCAAGATGGAGGTGATGTAATTGGCCGTCGTTCCTTCGGATATAAACAGCTCCTTGGAAATTTCCTTGTTGGACAAGCCCTGGGCGATCAACGACATCACCTCAAGCTCCCGTTCGGTGAACAAGCTGCGGTCGAAGGGACAGGCATCCCCGCGATCTCCGGCATCCTTCTTTGAAGCTTCTTCCGCTGGCGGCTTCCCGGCCGCTGGCTGCGGCGCTGGCGAACCACCGCCCGGCCCGCCCGTCACCTGCGACTTCAGCTTATCCAGCACCACGTCCTGAAGGACGCTGTGCCCGTTGTGCACGCTTTTGATCGCGTCGCGGATCCGCTCCGGATCGTTGTTTTTCAACAGATACCCTTTCGCGCCGGAGCGGATGGCATCAAGTATGTATTCATCGTCATCGAAGGTCGTCAGGATCAGCGGTTTGGTCCGCGTTTCCTCGGTCAGCAATCTGGCGGCTTCCACCCCGTTCATGTTCGGCATCCGCACATCCAGCAAAGCGACGTCCACCTCATGCGCCTTGCAGTATTCCACCGCCTGCCGCCCATCGTCCACCGTAGCGAGAACTTCAAAATCCCCGAACGTATTCAGGATGATCTTCATGCCTTCCCGTATAAAGGAATTATCATCCGCGATCAGCACTTTAATTTTCATGCGCAGCCTCCTGTCTCCTTATCAAACTCATTTTACATGATGCCGCGCCCGGTGGGGAAGGGATAGAAAAAAGCCCCTGAATCAGGGGCTGGGGCTTAGCTGCGTACAACTTATAACATAAAAAAGATAATTCCCGCAAGCACGATCCGGTATACGGCAAACGGCACGAGCTTGATCCGGTTGATGAGCTTCAGGAAAAAACGGATGGCAAGCAGCGCCACGATAAAGGAACTGATAAATCCGGCAGCAAAAAACGGCAGCATATCGGCCGTAACATACTCCCAATTTTTCAGCAGCGACAAACCGCTTGCTCCCGCCATGATCGGCACGGCCATGATGAACGTGAAGTCGGCCGCCGCCCGGTGGCTCATCCCAAATAACACCCCGCCGGAAATGGTCGATCCGGAACGGGAAAATCCGGGCCATAAAGAAAGGCACTGGATCACACCGACCGAAAAAGCTTGGCCGTATGTTATCTGGTCCACCGTTTCGGCCTTCGGCCGCTTAGGGCCCCACACATCGGCGGCAATCATCAGAAGCGCCCCGACAACCAGGCCGATCAGTACCGTCCGCGTCGAAAACAGATGCTCGTCGATATAATCGTCGAACAGCACGCCCAGAACGCCCGCCGGGATCAGCCCGACGATGACCTGCGTCAGTTTGAGGCGGCCTTGATCGGAGCCGTTGCCCCCGTTCTTCGCCTTTCTTCTCCGGAGGCCCAGCAGGTCCATGAACCGGCCCCAGAACAACACCACAACGGCCAAAATCGACCCGAGCTGAATGACCACCTTAAAGGTGTTCGCTGCCGGCTGCGATAGAAATTGCTGCGTTTTCAGCCACATGTCGTCCACGATAATCATATGCCCGGTGGAAGACACCGGGGCAAATTCCGTCAAACCTTCGACGATTCCGAGAATTACCGCTTTGATGTACTCCATCCACTCCAAAACTGCTACAACTCCTTCAGGTTATTGCCGGTTTTCATTTTTCTAGCCCGGCGCAGATACAAATACAAAACCGCAAATACGGCCAGCGCGATCACGGCATAGGTAAAATGGGAGTACACATCCATATAATGCACGATGTTTTCCCATGACTCGCCCAATGCCGCTCCCAAATAGACAAGGACCGTGTTCCATATCAACGTTCCGACCGTCGTAAAAAGCAGAAACAAGCCGAAATTCATGCGGGCCATGCCCGCCGGAACCGAAATGAGGCTCCGCACCAGCGGAATCATCCGGCACAAAAAGACCGTCCAATACCCGTACTTGGCGAACCACCGGTCCGCCCGGCGAACGTCTTCCTTTTTTACGCGCAGAACATGTCCCCACCGTTCGATGAAACGTTCCAAACGCCGAACCTCCAGAAGCAAGCCTACATAATAGAGCAAAACGGCCCCGACCACCGAGCCGATCGTCGCAGCGACGATCACCCCGGGCAGCGTCAAATGGGTTTTCGTGGTCATAAACCCGCCGAAGGTTAAAATCACCTCGGACGGTATAGGCGGAAACAAGTTTTCCAGCATGATCACCAGCGCAATGCCGGCGTAACCGAATTGTTCCATGATATCCGTAATCCAGGTTTGCATGATGTACCTCCGATACATTTAAATAGGAAGGCGATTCGGGAACAGCGGCGGGCGCCTATTCCGCTAAGCATCTACAGCAGCCTTTTCCTTACGTTCCGCAAATAGTGGTAACGGATGAAGAAAAAATACAGCGCCTGGGCCGCGAAAAAACAAATCAATACGACGCCCATTTCAAACGCGATCGACAAATAAAAAAGGCTTTGCAGCGCCATAAAGGCAAAACTGCTGTGAATGACCGCCATGGCGATCGGGACGAAAAACAGGAGCGCCATCTGCCGGGTCACGATCCGGTTCAGTTCCTGATCCGTCAGCCCGAGCTTGGCCATGGCCGCATATTGCCGCCGGTCGTAGTCCAGATCCGCATAAAGACGGAAGTACAGGAAGGAACCCGCGGCGATGAAAAATACCGTGCCGATCAGCAGCGCGGCAAAAAGCATCGCGCGATACGCGCTCATCTGCATGACGTACAGCGTGCCGCTGACGGCGATCGCATAACCTCGGCCTTCGCCGTATTTCACCTCGCCTGAGGCGGCCAGCTCGCCCGCCGCTCCAAGCGTTTTCCGGAAATCGTCCACGTAAAACGCGGTATAACGGTCGGTCCCCGCCCGGGACTCCAAGCGGCCGAATAATTCGTCGCTGACAACGATGCCGCTGGTATAGCCGTCCATTTGCCGCAGCTCCGTCCGCAGCATATGCTCGGGCACCGCCACATGCCGGGTATAGCCGATTTCCTTGATGCGCAGCCGGCCGCCTTGCGCGATGTGCACCGCCAGCGGCCTTGCTTTCATGTACGCCTTATCCCGTTCGGAATTGATCATCGCAAGCGCATCATAACCGGTTAAAGGCTGCTCGCGGTACGGAAGGCCCGCCATTCGGATCGCCCGCTCATAACTGGAAATTGGAATGACGGACAGCACCTCGGAAGCAGGGCCGGAGCCTTCCGGAACGACCTGGATGTTTTTGACCGGAAATTGGAGAATGCGAGGGTGCAGTCCTTTCGCCAGCAGTTCGCCTTGGATGGATTGCAAATGGTCCCGCTCCTGCCGGCTGCCGTCCTTGGCCACATAACTGACCGCAGCCGGGTAATCGTTATGAAATTGTTCCGACAGCGTATTAATGGAGGCCGATACGCCTACCGCGCAGAACGAAACGGTCGACACGATCGTCACCATGAACAGCATCCGGGAATGGTCCTTTAACCGGTAGGACAGATTGGACAACGTGACGATGTTCGTTTTTTTCCAAAACAGGCCCCGCTTTTTCTGAAGGCGTTCGACAAGCCATACCCCCGCGTGGTTATACAGCAGATAGGTGCCCACGACGGTCATGGCGGTGACGGGCAGCATGCGAACGTACAAATTGGAGACGCTCGTCGTAGCTGCAAACCAATAGGCTGCGATGATGAGCACGGCGGCCGCCCACGATAGCCGGGCCGATCCTTTGGGAGCAACTTTTGTTCGACGTCCGGCTTGAAAAAGCTCGATTAACGCAGGATTCCGGAACAAAGCCGACGTGCACACCGAAATGATCAGAAAAAGCACGGCAAACGCGCCAACCGTAAGTGCAAGCGCCTCCCACGTCAAGCGGAACGGGATCGAGGGAATGCCGAACACAGGGGAGCCCATCATCAGAAAAAGCTTCCCGGTGACAAGCCCCGAGAGGATACCTGCGACAATGGCCCCCGTTCCGATCAGCATGTTTTCCAAAAAAATCATCCGGTGCAGCTGCTTATTCGTCATGCCGTGCATCAGCCAGATCCCGATCTCATGTTTGCGCGAGAGCAAAAATGAACTTACCGAGTACAGTACAAAAAAGAACAAAAAAAGATACATTACGCATAAAGCCGTAATCATCGTCTTCATGACGATCGGATACACAATAGACTCACGGAGTCCAGGATTAAAAATGAACAAAGTGCAAACGAAAAAAATCAGAACCGAAAAGGCGCTGCTTAAAAAATAGGCCGCATACGTCCGCTTGTTGCGGGAGACGTTTCTATAGGCGAATTGTAGAAAGGACATGGCGATCCCCTCCCAAGAGCGAAAGCATGTCGATGATCCGCTGAAAAAATCCTTGGCGGTTGTCTCCCCGGTAAATCTCGTTGTAAAATCGCCCGTCTTTGATAAAAATAACGCGCTTGCAAAAGCTGGCCGCAACCGGATCATGGGTCACCATCAGGATCGTGGCCTCTTCTTCCCCGTTCAAAGACCCCAGCGTCCTCATCACGTCGTCCGAAGCCTTCGAATCCAGATTGCCCGTCGGTTCATCGGCAAGGATCAGCGACGGCTTGTGGATGAGGGCACGGGCGATGGCAGCACGCTGCATCTGGCCGCCCGAACATTCGTAAATCCGCCGATCCAAAATGTCCGAAATGCCCAGCTTTGAGGCCATATCGTTTAATTTTTGCTCCATCTCCCCTACCGGTACGCCGTCAAGCGACAACGGCAGCACGATATTTTCAGCCACGGTCATGGCGTCGAGCAGGTTAAAATGCTGAAAAACAAACCCAAGCTCGTGTCGGCGGAAAAGCGCCGTCTCCGTCTGTCCGAGCTGGTGCGGATTAACGCCGTTGATGATGATTTCCCCGGAGGTCGGCTCGTCGATGGTGGCAATCACGTTCAAGAGCGTGGTTTTCCCGCTCCCCGACGGCCCCATGATTCCGACGAATTCCCCCTTCAGCAGGGAGAATTGGACATTGTCCAGCGCTTGCCGCGGCACCTGTCCTTCATAAATTTTTGATAAGTATTTCACGTCCAAAATCGTCAACGCTTCCGGCTCCTTGCTTCATAAGATCGATCTTATGTTTTTATTATAGGGAGGATGCGGTTCACGCTGCTATCCCGTAAGCTTACACAAGCTTACACTTTTGTAAGCTTCACTTGCGCGAGCGTCATTTTTCTAAAAAATGATCCGAACGGTCGTACCTTTCCCCGCCTCGGATTCAACCTGAAGGTCATGGCCCAGTTTCCCGCAAATTTGCTTGGCCAAATAGAGCCCCATGCCTGTCGATTCCCGGAACTCCCTCCCGTTCTCCCCGGTAAAATAAGGCTCGAATATGCGGGGCAAATCCCCTTTGGGAATGCCGACTCCTTCATCCTGCACCTCGAGCACCACACGTTCATCGCGGCAATAGCTATAAAAAACGATCTTGCGATTTTCGCCCCGCGTATAACGGACGGCATTGGTAATCAACTGCGTCAGCACAAAGCCAAGCCATTTCTCGTCCGAGGCGATAGGAAACGGCTCATCCATCCGGATCAGCGGAAACACATGGCTGCGGATAAACAGCCTTTTCTGGGATGAGGTCACCTCCCGTACGACCTGGCGCAAATCAAGCGTTTCGACATGAAAATCCCGTTCGAACGTATCCAGGCGCGCGGTATACAGCACGATGTCGAGTCCCTTTCGGATCCGGTCCAGCTCGTCGCCGATGGCGGCGAATTCCGCTTCGTCCCTGTTCCGGATCATCAAATGGATGACGGACAGCGGCGTCTTCATCTGATGGACCCACTGATGAATGAACTCCATATGGGATTCGATTTTATGCTTGTACTGCTGCAAATCGGTCTGATAACGCCGGTGCTGAAGCTTGATCATGCGCTGCAGGCTTTGGGCGAGCGGCGTCTGCTGCTTGTCCTTCAGCAGCTCCTCGGTGGAAGAAGCCTCTGCGGCCAATCGGGCATAAAAGGTGCGGTTTCTTATGTAGCGGATCACGAGGTAGGCGGACAACAAACATACGCTGAGCAGGCCGGCATACAATCCGGTATTCAAATGGCGGCTGCCGTCGAGCCAATACACGAGGGTTACGAGGAATAGTTGCAAAAAATAGACGGCGACAAGAGGGGCTTGGTCCCGGAAAAACAACCTCATGTTTCATCCCCCCAGTTCGGCAGCAGGCGGTACCCTTGCCCGCGGATCGTTTGAAGGGCGTCTTCGATGCCGACCGACGCCAGCTTTTTGCGGACGCGGGTGACGTAGACGTTAAGCGTGTTATCGTCGACGAACCATTGGTCGTCCCAAATTTTATCCAGCAAACGGTCCCGGCTGACGACTTGTCCGGATCTTGCAATCAACTCATCCAAAATTTTGGCTTCGGTCGGGCTTAAGTCGGTTTTGTCCTCATTGAAGGCGAGCGTCAGCCGCTCTACATCGAGGGTTAACCCCGAGACGGCCACCGTCCGCTGCTGCTGCGATGCGGCGTAAGATCCGTAAGCCCGGCGGAGTTGGCTGTTGATTTTGGCGAGGGCGATTTCGAAATCGAAGGGCTTGGTCAAATAATCGTCGGCCCCGTTTTCCAGCGCCATCACCTGGTCCATTTTGCCGTCGCGCGCGGAAATGAAAATGATCGGGCAGGTCGAGCCGTTCCGGATTTGCCGGCACCAATAAAACCCGTCGTACATCGGCAAATTGACGTCAAGCAGCACGAGATGGGGCTGAAACCTTTCAAATTCGGCGATGACCGCCCCAAAATCGGCAGCGCATTCCGTATCGTAACCGAACCTGCGTAAATGCTCTTCCAGCAGGCCCACAAGGCCTTGGTCATCTTCGACGATAAATATTTTGAACATTCGAGTTTTCTCCTTCGTCAAAGGGGTATTTGCCTAGTATTGTACCATGAAGATCCGCGACTAGCTTGCATCATGCCTGCTCCTTTTGAGCGGTAGACGAACATGGAAAAGGAGCAGCTGCCGCGAGACAACCGCTCCTTTTTGACTTGCTTTTTTCAGACGTTACGGGAAATCCCCGCCCGTCTCTCCCTCCTTGTCATTGCGAGTTTATCTATTCGCAACCGTCGATTTAACCGCTTTTGGCCGATACGGGAAAATAACGCATCTCAACAGGCGAGACAGACTTTGCTTTTGGCCCTTCTTCTATCCTTTCGGACGAATCGTCCCCGCTTTCATCCGAGCAGTCCCGGCGGACTCTCCCCTCTCCCAGCTTCATGTCGATAAAATCGACCACCTGCTGCAACGAGGCGATTTGGCTGACGATATTTTCCCGGTGGCTCATTAAACGCTCCACCAGCTCGGGATATTCCGCGGGATCGGCATCGGCGGAAACCGCCAAAAACGGCCGCATTTCCTCCAGCGGCATTCCCGTCTTTTTCAAACAGGATAGGAGCCGGATCGTATGGATGTCCTCCTGCCGATAGATGCGGTGCCCGTTGTCCTTCCGGTCCGCCCGGGGCAGCAGCGCGATCTTTTCGTAATAACGGATCGTATCCTCGGAGATGCCGGTTTGCTCGGCGGTTTGTTTGATCGTAAAAGTTTGCTCTGCCTTCACCCTACTCCCTCCTGGAGATTGTTTTTTGTGCATTATACATCTTGGAGCTGGCTCCAAGTCAAGTCTATTCGCCTTTGAATCAAAACCTTGTTTCTACTCCTTGACTTGGAGCCGACTCCAAGTTCTACAATGTGCGCTACTAGGGGAAATATCCCGACTTCAGGAGGAGAAGCACAATGAACGAAAACCAACGCGAAAATATCGCACTGATTACGGGCGCAAGCGCCGGGATCGGGTTGGAATTGACCCGGAAATTATTGTCGGAGGACTGGCAGGTGGTCGCTTTGAACCGTTCGGACTTTCCGGCAGACGATGCGAGCATCCAAAAAGCGGTCAAAAGCAGGCGGCTTCGCATGTATAAAGTAACCGATCTCGCGGATTACGCCAGCTTGAGACGGGCTTTGGAGGAGATCAAAAATAAGGAACAGCGGATCGATGTTTTGTTCAACAACGCGGGCGGGAGCTTTCACGAGCTGAGTTATTCGATACAAGGGCGCGAGAAGCATTATGAAGTGATGACCGTCGTGCCGTATATCATCCTGATGGAATTGAAGGAACTCATTAACGGCGGCCGCTTAAAAACGGTGATCAACACTTCATCTTCAGCGCTTAAATTTACGAAAGAGTTCAGCATCGAAATTCTGGAGCGCCCCAAAACCTTTCGCAAGCTGATCGGCCCTTACGCTACCTCAAAGCTGGCGCTTTCGCTGTGGACGCAGGCCATCGCGCCGCAGCTTGCCAAGGACGGCATCAAAATCCGCAGCGTCGACCCGGGCAGCAACAATACGTTAAGAAAGGGAAAAAAATCAGGACTACCCCTATTGGTCAAACCGTTGATGAAGCTGTTTTTCTCCCCGCCTACCCAAGGCGCTGATCGGTTGTATGAGGGTGCGCTCGGGGAACATCGCCATGAGACCGGGGTGTTTTTGCTGAAGGGTCAGGTCGCTGATTTGCATTTTAAAGATCAAGCTCAGAACGTTTTAGACAGGATAAACGCGATATACAAACATGAGTTTCTTGGTGAAGCGCGCCTGAATGATTAAAAAGCTTGAAGCCGACCGGCGAACACAAGCAGCAGGAGGCAGCCGACAGGCTGCCTTCGATTGTTGATCGAGCTAACTTCCCTTTAGCTTAACCGCATCCACCATGTAACGCGACTTCATAAAAAATGGAACAGAAGAACCTGCAAACATTAAGCTGCTTTCCGTTTGTACGCGCGCATCGCAAAGAAATAAGCTACAAGCATAATTCCGACGCACCACGCAAGCGCGATCCATATACCATTGCCCACAGGCTGGCCTGACAGCAGCGCACGGATGGATTCCACGATTGAAGTCACCGGCTGGTTTTCGGCAAAAGCGCGAACGACCTTCGGCATCGAATCGGTCGGCACAAAGGCCGAGCTGATAAATGGCAGGAAGATCAGCGGATAGGAAAATGCGCTTGCGCCTTCCACCGATTTTGCTGACAATCCGGCAATCGCCGCGACCCACGTCAAAGCCAGCGTAAACAGCACGAGGATACCGGCTACGGCAAGCCATGATAGAACCCCGGAGGACGAGCGAAAGCCCATCAGGAGCGCTACGAGAATGATGACGACCAGAGAAATGACGTTGGATACCACCGAGGTCAGCACGTGCCCCCACAGGACGGCGGAACGGGCGATCGGCATGGAGTGGAACCGCTCAATGATGCCCCGCTGCTTATCCAGAAACAGGCGGTAAGCCGTATAGGATATACCGCTTGCGATTGCAATCAGCAGGATGCCCGGCAACAGGTAGTTCACATAGTTATCCGTACCGGTGTGGATGGCGCCGCCGAACACATAGACGAACAGCAGCATCAGCGCAATCGGTGTGATGCAGACCGTGATAATGGTGTCCATGCTGCGGAAAATATGGCGCATGGAGCGCCCGAGCATGACGCCCATATCGCTAAAAAAGTGATGCTTTACCGTTTCCATTTACATGGCCTCCTTATTGCCGATGATTGCGAGGAAAATCTCCTCCAATGAAGGTTGTTTTTCCACATATTCCACCTTCGCTTGCGGGAACAGCTTTTTCAGCTCCGAAAGCGTGCCATTCGCGATAATCCTGCCTTCGTGAAGAATGGCGATTCGGTCGGCAAGTTGCTCGGCCTCATCCAGATACTGAGTGGTTAGAAATATCGTCGTGCCGCCGTCTGCAAGTTCCTTGACGGTCCTCCAAACCTCGATCCGGGCCTCAGGGTCAAGCCCTGTAGTTGGCTCGTCGAGGAAAATGATCTGCGGATTCCCGACAAGGCTCAAAGCGATGTCGAGCCTGCGGCGCATGCCCCCCGAATACGTAGATGCCTTGCGGTCCGCGGCGTCTGTCAGGCCAAAGCGTTTAAGCATGTCATCCGCAACCTGACGCGGATTTTTAAGATGCCGCAGCTTGGCGATCATCATAAGATTTTCCCGCCCGGTCAAAATCTCGTCCACGGCGGCAAACTGCCCGGTCAGACTGATCGCATGCCGCACATGCTCGGGTTTTGACGCGACGTCAAATCCGTTTACGGTGGCGGTGCCTCCGCCCTGTTTGAGCAGCGTGGTGAGGATTCTGACAATCGTCGTCTTGCCCGCGCCGTTGGAGCCAAGCAGGGCGAAAATTTCACCTCGCTTCACTTCAAAATCGACGCCCTTTAGGACTTCCTTGTCTTTGAAAGATTTTCGCAGACCTTTGACTTGAATTGCTTTTTCCATCCTGATCCCCCCCTTTTACTTTGTTTCATCCGTCATCTTTTTTATGGCCTCGTAAACTTTTTGGTCAACGGATTCTTGATAGATGTCAGCGTAAGTTTTTGAATCTTTGATTAGATCGTCGCAAAAAGCCGCTACGTCATTGCCCGTCACTTCGAGCACGCCTTTCCCCAAGGCCGCGCCCTCTTCAAAAAGATCGACAATCCCCGAGAGTAAATCTGTTCCTTCGGTTAGTTCAACAGGGCCTACCTTAAAGAGATATTTTTGAATCTCTTTATACACGATCTGATAATCTTGCGGGAGCGCTTTGACACGCGCCACATGCGCGCGCCACTCTTTTTTGCCTTCGATGATATCTCGTATTCTCATGTTATCCTCCTCCTATTTGCCTAATTTTTTAGCGATATTATTGTTAAGTTGCTCACGCCACTTGTCACGGTAAGACTTTGCCCCATCGATGCCTGCGAGTGCTGAACAGAAGCCTTTGATATCGTCACCGAGCACCTCTTGAACACTCTGACCGTCCGCCGACGCTTCTTCGAGCAGGCCAAGCACGCCGTCAAGAATTGGCATGAGGTTGCGACCAGAAAAATTGGTATACGACCAAATATTTGTATTGATGTCTTCCCATGCCGCTTGATAATCGGCCGGAAGCTTTTTCACTCGCGCTTCAAAAGCCTTCATTTCTTTAGTCATGTCGCTGCCGGTGATTTTTTCCCAAAAATTCATTGTTTTTCCTCCTTTAACTCATTCATTTTTGATGATACGAACTCCCATTTTTCCCAGAACTTCCGCAGCTCCTCACGCCCCGCGTCATTGATCGCGAAAAACTTTCGCGGCGGTCCCATGTCGGAGGGCTTCTTGGTGGTCTCCACCAATTTGTTTTTTTCAAGGCGGATCAGAATGGTGTACACCGTTCCCTCCACAACATCTGAGAAGCCGAGGGCGTTCAGCCGCCGCGTGATTTCGTAGCCGTAGGTTTCATTGCGGCTTATAATCTCTAGGACGCAGCCCTCAAGCACGCCTTTGAGCATTTCCGTCAGGTTTTCCAACACAATCGCTCCTTGCTATTCTGTGTTACTGGTATGAAGTATTACTTACTACCACTACAAAGTAACACGTAGTAGTTCGTTTGTCAACAACGTTTGCCCTGACGGATTTTATTTTTTCAACCGGGACAAAGCTCGCCCAATTCCAACCACATGTCGCTGTTAAAGTTTCGGGTCGGCCCCCATATAACTGCATCGCAAAAAAAAGAAGCCGCCAATATGACGACTTCTTACATATATGTTTGTATACCGCTCGATAAGTGTCTTCAAACGACTTTACCCTTTGCTTGCGCCCGACGTCAGTCCGTCCACGAGCAAACGCTGCAGGAAAATAAACAATATGGTGATCGGCACCGCGATCAGGACCGCTCCGGCGGAAAATGCCGTAAAGTTCGTATTTTGGTTCGAAGCGACCATATCGTACAGCCCGACCGCCAGCGTCCAGTTTTCCTTCGTCCGCAGAACGAGCCGTGCAAAAATGTAATCCACCCAAGGGCCGACAAACTGCGTCAATGCCATATAGGTGATCATCGGTTTGGAAAGCGGCAAAATGATGCGCGTAAAAATCTTCCAGTTGCTCGCTCCATCGATTTTGGCGGCTTCATCCAGCGTACGCGGGATCGTATCGAGAAAACCTTTGGCGATAAACGTTCCCCCGAGAGGGGCTCCGGCGGCATACACGACGATCAGCGCCAGATGCGTGTCCAGCAGATGCCACTCTTTTAACAAAAGATAGATCGCGATCATGCTCATGAAGCCCGGAAACATCCCCAGGATAAGCACGGTCGACAACGCCGTCTTCCGCCAGCGGAAACGGAACCGGGATACCGCGTAACTGGTCAGCAGCGTCAAAAATACGCCGATGATCATTGAGCACGTGGCGATTTTCAGTGTGTTCAAATACCACTGGCCGAACATGAAGCTTTTCGAAGTAAACAGCTCGCGATAATGGTCCAGCGTAAAGGTTTCCGGAATCAGCGTCTTGCTGTACAGCGATTTCCCCGGCCGGAACGATCCCAAGACCACCCATAGGGCAGGATAAACCGCGCATACGGACAGGATGACCAGAACGAGATAACTCAGCCCCAGCCGGAAACCTCTTCTCACTTTGCGTCCGCTCATTGGATCATATCCTCCTCTTTGAATGACTTGGTCCGCCGGTAATTGTAAATGGAGAACGAGGCGATAATCAGGAAAATGATGATGCCGACAGCGGACGCCATGTTGTATTTATTCTGATCCAGCGTCAGTTTGTACAGCCAGGTCACGAGCAGATCCGTCGCGCCGGCGTATTGATAATCCCCGACCACCGGATTGCCGTTCGTCAGCAGGTAAATGGCGTTAAAGTTGTTGATGTTGCCCGCAAACTGCATGATCAGCGTCGGCGCCGTCGAGAACAGGATCATCGGCAGCGTGACGATTTTGAATTTTTGGTATCCGCTAGCCCCGTCAATTTCCGCCGCTTCATACATGTCCTTCGGAATGGTCGTCAGGATCCCCATGATCAAAATCATGGATACCGGAATGCCTACCCACATGTTGACGATGATAACCGTCACTTTGGCCCAGAACGGGTCCGTAAGCCAAGGAAGGCCGCCAAGGCCGAAGTAACCTAGGTATTGGTTGATGGGGCCGAATTGGCCGTTAAACATGTTCCGCATGACAAGCAGCGAGATAAGCTGCGGAATCGCATATGGAATAACCAGGATCGTCCGCCACAGCCCTTTGAATTTGATGCCCTGTTGATTGATCAGAAGCGCCACCAGCAGGCCTCCCAAATATGTGGTTAGCGTGGACAGAACCGCCCAGATAATCGTCCAGGTCAATACGCCAAAAAACGTATGGCTCCATGTTTTCAGCGACAATAAGTCCTTAAACGTCTGAAAGCCCACCCAATCGACAAGTTTCGCCGGAGGTATATGATTTGGCGCCGAGTAGTTGGTGAATGCCAGCATGATCATAAACAGAATCGGCATAATTGTAAAAAACAAAATGCCTATGGTCGGAAGGGCCAAAAAGGATTGCGCAAATTTATAGTCCATCACATACCGGACGGATTGTTTGAAATTGTTCGGCTTTTTGCCGTTTTCCCGGTTTTGCGCCGTTTTATAGGCATCCCGGATGTTCATGATATAGACGATAATAAACAGAACCAAAAATAAAAGCGTGATCAAGCTCTGGACCAGAATGAAAATGGAGTGGTCCCCCTCGATCTTTTTGGATATATTCCGGGGCGTTTCCCCGAGGGTTACGATTCCCCATAACGCTCTACCCAAATTATTGCTGAAATAAAAAACAGCCCATGCTTCGACAAGCAGGAACAAAATGCCTTTGATGAACTGGCGGTTATATATTTGTCCAAGTCCCATGCTTAAAATCGACAGTATCGTTGCCTTGCTGCGGTGCCTTTGCATCAGCCCTCTCCCCTCCCCGAATTATGCGAAAGCATCTGTTGACGCTTACGGCGTGTAACCAGACCCCCATGCGGAGTTTCTCTAGCGGCACGAGAAAAAATGCCCTTTTGACAAAAACACCAAACATGACGACGTTTTAAGGTGAATCGCCCGCCGCTCGGTGAGCGGCGGGTCGATTCAACAACAACAGGATCTGCCAAGCTTCTGTCTTATTATTTGGTCGCGCCGTTGTTCAAGTCTTTGATTTGCTGAGCCGCTTTGTCCATCGCTGTTTTCGGATCCGCGTTGTTGTCCCAAATTTCCGGCAGCGCCGCGTTCACAGGACTCCATACGTTGCCCATTTCAGGAATGGAAGGCATCGGCTGCGAGTTTTTGGCTTGCTCCGCAAATGCCGAAATATACGGGTCGTTTTTGATTTGGTCGGATTCCAGCGCTTCCTTGTTCGTAGGGATGGAGCCGACTTTTTCGTTCAGCAGCAATTGAGCGTCCTTGGTGGACGCGAACTCGGCGAACAATTGAGCCGCATTCGGGTATTTCGTAAACGAGTTGACGTACCATGCTTTAATACCGGAGAAGGAAATGGCTGTTTTGCCGCCGATCGTCGGGATCGGCGCGATGCCGAGGTTGTCGCCGAGCGCTTTTTTGTAGCCGCCAAGCTCCCAAGGCCCGTTGATGTCCATGGCTACGTCGCCGGAATTAAACAAGCTGCGTTTGATATCCGGGTTGATATCCCCGCTCTTCACCGGCAGAATCGTTTTCAGCTCCTGGTACACTTTCAAGCTTTCCAGCGCGCCTTCGTTGTTGATGCCGATGTCGTCTTTGTCGGTTCCGTTTTTGCCGAAAATATATCCGCCGGTCGAAGCGATAAACGGATAGTTGAAGTACATGTTGCCCGTTTCCCACATGATGGCGTATTTTTTCTTGGCGTTATCCGTAAACGTTTTGCCGAAAGCGATGACATCTTCAAACGATTTGGGCGCTTCTTTCACGAGGGATTTGTTGTAGTACAACGCATAGGTTTCAGCCGCTCTCGGATATCCGAAAAGCGTGCCGTCGTAGGTTACGCCTTGAACGGCTGCCTCGGTATTGTTTTTGGTGATTTCGTCCTTGAATGCTTCGTTTGGCAGCAGGAGGCCAGCTTCGACGGCTCTGCCCAGGTTGTCATGCGGGAAAATAACGACGTCGGCGGCCAGTCCGGAAGGCCCGTCCTGGGACAGCTTCGTCACTTGGTCCGTTGGATTGACTTCTTCGATTTTGACCGGAATATTATATTTGGCCGTAAATTGCTTCGCGATTTCATCCGTAAACGCTCTTTCGTCCTTGCTCTCCCAAACGACCAAGGAAGCTCCATCCTCCGGCTGCAGTCCTTCCGCAGCTGCGGCATCGTTGTTATTTTCGGCAGGCGCCGTCGTTTCGGAGCTGTTGTTGTCTGCCGGTGCAGGCTCCTCGGCGGTTTTGTTGCCGCTGCCGCAGGCCGTAATGGAAAACGCCATCGTCAGCGTAGCAGCCAAAGCCAGAAACTGTTTCATTTTCATTTCGCAATAACCCCTCTCCTGGATTTAAACTTCTGCGTCCCGATTCAAGCGCAAACGATTTCACAAGAAGCAATAACGGTCCGATTTTTATGTATGACGGACCACTTTTCTTCAATCGGTTCCGAAGTAAGCGCTTTAATCATGCGTTTATCATACACGGAGCTTTTTGTTTTGTAAAAACGTTTGCACAGTGTAATTTCGGCTAAATTGGGTAGTTTTCCGGCTGTAATCGCCCAATATCTCGAAATATTGCATGCTTTCTTAGATTCTGGGACCTATTTACTGCAAAATAACGGTGGAATAGGCCGGAAGCGATACGATATTTTTGTTGATGACAGCGCCGTCGCTGCTGTTGCGGACCATTTTTTGAAAAACGGACAGGCTTGCCGGTTCCAGGGAAACGTCCTGAGGCTGACCGGATAGATTGTGCAACACGAGCACGGTTTGCTCCGGACTTTTGCGCACGAAAGATACGATGGCGGGATTCCCCGTTTCGATACTCGCCAGCTCTCCGCCGCGAAGGGCAGGCAGGTCGTTTCGCCAACGGATCAGCATCCGGTAAGCGGACAGCAGAGAATCCTTTTGATTCGTTTGGGTCTGAACGTTCGCTTCCTTCCGATTCGCGCCGCTGACGATCGGTTGTTCCCAAGAGGTTTGCGCTTTGCTTTTCCCGTCCGCCGTCCATGCAAACGGTTCGCGGATTTGTTCGTCCGGTTTTGCGCCAAGCATGCCGATTTCTTCCCCGTAGTAAATAAACGGGTTGCCCGGCAATGTAAGCAGAAGCGCCGCGGCCATTTTGGCATGATTCGTATTTTTTCCGAGCTGGCTCATCACACGGTCCTGATCGTGGTTGGACAAAAAGACGGCATCCACGTACCGGTTCCCGGACTTCTCCATGTAGAACCCGCGGGTTCGCTCCAACGTAAACGCCAGATTGTTGTCCTTTTCCTGCTTGACTGCGCTGAGGATATGATCCGCAAGGCTGAAGTCGAACGCCGAATCGAACGCCCGGTCCAAGTATGGAGCGATGACGGCCGCCGATGATTCCCAAACCTCGCCCACCATGTACGCGTCTTTGTTCACGGCATTCATGCCGCTGCGGAATTCCTGCCACCAAGCTGCATTTTTGGCGGTGGTTGCCGGGCTGCGGTCGCTTTGCAGGTTTTCGTAGATATGCTTGGCGCCGTCTACCCGGAAACCGTCCACGCCAAGCTTCAGCCAAAACTGCCCGACATCCTTGATCTCGTTGCGAACCTCCGGATTGTCGAAATTAAGGTCGGGCATGCCTTCCCAAAAGGTACCGAGGTAATGGGCGCCTCCGCGTTCAAACCACGGATTGCCGCTACCCGCCGCGCTGGTGCCGGAAGGGGCGATCCCCTGATCCTCCGCCCATACGTACCAGTCGCGGTATTTGCCGTTTGGGCTTTGGCTCGCTTCGACGAACCACGGATGCTGCACGCTGGTATGGTTCACGACCAGGTCCATGATCACTTTGATTCCGCGCTTATGGGCTTCTTCCACCAGCCTTTTCATATCCTCCAGCGTCCCGTAATCGGGGTTGATGTTGCGATAATCGGTGATGTCGTAACCGTGGTAGCTTGGGGATGGCTGGACCGGCATAAGCCAGATGCCGCCTACCCCTAAATCGTCATGGGTGTCCGGATTGCCGTCGTTCAAATAATCCAGCTTCTCCGTTAAGCCTTTCAGGTCCCCGATGCCGTCTCCGTTCGAATCCGCAAAAGACCGGACGAACACCTCGTAATAAACGGTCGACGGCTGCTCGCGAATCTTCATTTTCGTTTCTCCTGCTCCCCCCGGCGCTTGCCCATTTCCATCGGCCTTGGCGGATTCGCGCGGCCCTTCGACTGCCGCGTTCGGTTCCGACGTTTTGGATTTTTGCGCCCCGGGACCTTCGCTGCCACAACCTGCCAGCAAAATACCGGCCAATGCCGCAGCCGCCGCTCCGCGCCCCCATCTTCCAATGGACGCCTTACTTGCCGTTTGCGCTCTTTGCTTCATGTTCTCCTCCTTCGCAAAGTCATCAGACAATGTTAAGAAAACGGACGTTCAGGCAGCATGTCATGCTCTGCCGCATCATCATTGTTTGCCGCCCGTGCTTTCTTACTACGCAGAATACGCTTTCTGAAAACGCACGCGCAAGATATTTTTTCTTCGCTGTTTTTCTTCCGAACACCCCAAAACGACGCCAAAGCTTGGCCGATCCTTGACAGCCCTGCGCGATTGCAATATCGAAAACAGGCTGGTATCCGCTTGATTTTCCGCCGTTTCCGAGCCTTGTTCGGACGGACCCGGATCAACCGTATTTACAAGCGCACATGCTTTGGATTAAGATAGCAATTGAAAAATAAGGTGAACATTTGAACAAAGGTTCCCGTCTATCAAGGAACGCAAACGGTTCCACAGGGAGGTCACCATGTCTGTAACGATAAAAGATGTCGCCAAAAAAGCGGGCGTTTCCCCTTCCACCGTGTCCCGTGTGCTGTCGAACAACACGAGAATCAGCCGGGAAACATCCCAAAAAGTGCGAGACGTCATGGAAGAGCTTGGGTATCACCCGAACATCATGGCCAAAAGCCTCGTGTCGAGAACGACGGAAACCATCTGCGTCATTTTGCCGAAACCTGCCGAAGAGCTGTTTCTGAACTTGTTCTTCATGGAGCTGATCCGCGGCATCGTCACACAGGCCAACCGTTCCGGATACGACGTGCTGATCAGCTCGGGCGGAAGCGAGCAGGAGGAAGTTGATGCCGTATCCCGACTGCTGAAGGGCAAACGGGTCGACGGCGCGATTTTGCTGTATTCCCGCAAGGATGACCAGGTCGTGGAGTTTTTGAAAAAAAACCAGTTTCCGTTTGTCCTGATCGGGCGCAGCGAAAAATATCCGGACATTTTGTCCGTGGACAACGACAATGTGCAGGCAGCCTACGATGCCACCAAACATTTGATCTCGCTCGGGCATGAGCGCATCGGGTTTGTGAGCGGCCCGCCGAACCATATCGTGTCCCGCGACCGTTTGAAAGGTTACATGAACGCGCTGGAGGAAGCCGGGCTCGAAATGCGCCGCGACTGGATCGTCGAAGGCGAATTTTTGCAGGAAAGCGGCTATCGCGCCATGTCCTTTTTCATGAACCTTCCTGAACGCCCTACGGCGCTCGTGGTGATGGACGACTTCGTCTCTCTAGGCGTTCTGCGCGGCCTTCATGAATTGGGCTACAAGGTTCCCGAGGATTTATGCATCGTCAGCTTCAACAATCTTTCGATCGCCGAGCTGGCGTCGCCGCCGGTCAGCAGCATGGATATCGGCATTTACAATCTTGGATACACCGCTTCGCAGGCTTTAATCCAATCCATCCAGCATGACGGGGACAAACATCTTCAGAAACGTCATATCATTCCCCATCGTCTGGTCATTCGCGAATCATCCGTTTACACGCCGCCGAAAGAGTCTTGACCGGGCAAAAACTCCAGTGATGGCGCCAATCAGCGAATTCGCCGCTTGGCGGCCAAACCGACGACAAGGCGCTGATCCGATCGGCGCAATTTTGAACGGGGTTCGTTTGCAAGCAGGCAATACGCTCACTGCGTCACGGCTGGGCTTTCCGGCGTTTTAAGCCCATCACTTCATGATTTGTTATGAAATAAGCGGAGCATCATTGGTGCTTCTTTTATTTTCCGCTGTAGTTCAAACGTTTGCACAAACAACAAAGGAGGAACTTGCCCATGTCGCTGCATACACCGATTCGCGCCTGCCTGTTCGATTTGGACGGCGTGCTGGTCGATACCGCCAAATATCATTATTTGGCCTGGAAGCGGCTTGCCGGGGAACTTGGCTTCGACTTTACCGAGCAGGATAACGAAAGGCTGAAAGGCGTAAGCCGGATGGCTTCGCTCGACATTTTGCTTTCGATCGGCGGCATTTCGCCGGATGAAACCACCCGCCTTGCGCTCGCCGAAAAAAAGAACGGCTGGTACGTCGATTACATCACCCGGATGGATGAATCCGAGATTCTTCCGGGCGCCCTGGCTTTTTTGCAGGAGCTGAAAGCCGCCGGCCTGCTCGTCGCGCTCGGCTCGGCCAGCAAAAACGCGATGACGATTTTGAACAACACGAAACTGGCCCCTTATTTTGACGCCATCGTCGACGGAACGAAAACGGCCAGCGCCAAACCCGATCCGGAGGTGTTTTTGCTGGGAGCCCGGGAACTGAAGGTCAGCCCTGCGGAATGTGTCGTATTCGAAGATGCCGAGGCCGGCATCGAAGCCGCCATCCGCGCAGGCATGCGCAGCATCGGCGTCGGGTCCGAAACCACGCTTGGCCGGGCCGATGCGGTTGTGTCGTCTTTGCGGGAAATGTCGCTGGACCGTCTGGCAGAAATCTTTCCGTCCATATAGATTGAATTAAAGTTTTTACTTGTCATTCCTTGATCCACAGGGAATATCCGTTTCGAAGATGTGACTTACTTTAATTCAATCTATACAGCTAATTTTCAACATATTTCCCTGGAAATTTCGGTTTTGTGAAGTTTGAGCCGCGAAGCTTGACCGAAATTCCCCCCTCACCTATTACCTCATAAAGGAGCCGATGATGATGAAACCTTATTTAAAGCTCGACCCATGGAACATCGTTGAAGAGGATTTTCAGCCGCACCTGCATGAAATTTCGGAAAGCATTTTCAGTATTGGAAACGGATACATGGGGCAGCGCGCCAATTTCGAGGAGTCCTACAGTGGACCTTCGCTGCAGGGAAGCTACATGGCCGGCGTTTATTATCCCGACAAAACCCGCGTCGGCTGGTGGAAAAACGGCTATCCGGAGTATTTTGCCAAGGTGCTGAACAGCACGAACTGGATCGGCATCGACATCGATATCGACGGACAACCGCTGGACCTCGCCAACTGTAAGGTGAAGGATTTTACGCGGGTGCTGAACATGAAGGAAGGAACGTTGTCCCGCAGCTTCACGGCCGAGCTTGAAGGCGGCAAGGAGATCCGCGTCGAAGCGATCCGTTTCGTCAGCATGACCCGCCATGAAATCGGCGTCATCCGGTATGCGGTCACGCCGCTCAATTTTGAAGCAACCTTCACGGTTACTCCTTACCTGGACGGCGACGTGCAGAACCGGGACGCCAACTATGACGAAAAATTTTGGACGGAAGTCTCGAAGGAATTCGGCGAGCATGATGCGGCGTTGACGGTAAAAACGAAAAAGCTCGACTTCCACCTGACTTCGGTCATGACTTTTGAAATCAGCAAAAACGGCGAACTCCTTGATATAAAACCGGAGCTGCTGGCGAAAGAGAAGTATGTCGGCTTCCGCGCGCAGGTTGAAGCGTCTGCGAATGAGCAGATCGCCATTTACAAATATGCGGCCAACGTGACCTCCCGCGACCATGGTTTGGGGCAGCTGGTGGATGCCGGACGCACCGCCCTTCAAAGCGCGGCGGAAGCTGGCTTTCAGGCGCTGCACCGGGAGCAGGTTCAGGCATGGGCCGATAAATGGCAGGACAGCGACATCGTGATTGAAGGAGATGTGGCGGCGCAGCAGGCGATCCGTTTTAACATCTTCCAGCTCAATCAAACCTACAGCGGCGAGGACGACCGGCTGAACATCGGACCGAAAGGGTTTACCGGCGAAAAATACGGCGGCAGCACGTATTGGGACACCGAAGCCTACTGCCTGCCTTTTTACCTGAGCACCGCCGACAGCTCCATCGCCCGCAACCTGCTCATTTACCGCTACAAGCATCTGGAAAAGGCCAAGGAAAATGCGCGCAAGCTCGGCTTTGCCAAAGGCGCCCTCTATCCGATGGTGACGATGAACGGCGAGGAATGCCATAACGAATGGGAGATCACCTTTGAGGAAATCCACCGGAACGGCGCGATCGCGTACGCGATTTACAATTACGTCAATTACACCGGGGACTTTGCTTACCTCGGCCAATACGGCCTTGAAGTGCTCGCCGAAATTTCCCGCTTCTGGGAGGAGCGCGTCAATTATGTCGCCGCCAAAGGGCAATACATGATTTTGGGCGTGACAGGTCCCAACGAATACGAAAATAACGTCAACAACAACTGGTATACGAACCGCATCGCCTGCTGGACGATGGAATACACGCTGGAAGTGCTCGATTACCTGCGTGAAAACGAACCTTCCCGATACCGCGAGCTGATAGAAAAACTGCAATTATCCGAAGCGGAAACGGCAAAATGGCAGGATATCATCGACAAAATGTATTACCCGTACGATCCGGAGCGGCAAATCTTCCTGCAGCAGGATGGATTCCTTGATAAAGATCTGACGCCTGTCAAGGAGCTCGATCCGAAACATCTGCCGCTGAACCAAAACTGGTCCTGGGACCGCATTTTGCGTTCGGCTTATATCAAGCAGGCCGATGTTTTGCAGGGGCTCTTTTTCCTGGGGGAACGTTACGACCTGGAGACGAAAAAGCGGAATTTCGATTTCTACGAGCCGCTGACGGTGCATGAGTCCTCCCTTTCGCCTTGCGTTCACTCCATCATTGCGTGCGAGCTCGGCTACAAGGAAAAGGCTTACGAAATGTATTTGCGGACCTCGCGCCTTGACCTGGACAACTACAACAACGATACCGAAGACGGCTGCCATACGACCAGCATGGCCGGAACCTGGATGTCCGTCGTGTACGGCTTCGGCGGCCTGAAGGTGAAAGACGGCGTCCTGCATCTGAATCCGTTTAACCCGGGACACTGGAAATCCTTCTCCTTCAAGGTGATGTTCCGCGGTTCGCGCCTGAAAGTGACGGTTGGGGAACAGGAAGTTGTCATCGCCAACGAGTCGGAAGTGCCTGCCGATGTCCAAATTTACAGCAAAGAGTACACGGTTGGCGGCATGAGCCACGTAAAAGTCGAACATTAATGCCTGCTTCACCCGCTAACAGGCTCCCTTTTGTTTGGGAAATGGCGATGATCGTAATTGAATGAATGAAAAAAATGGGCCGCCCTAAGGTTGAACTTTGACCTGGGGCGGCCCATTTGTCTGCTTGCAAACTTCTTTCATAAACTATCATTCATTTTTACCGAAAATATATCAAACTTTCCACAAAAATGGTTGTTCATATATTTAGGATATTCTCCAAAAATAACGGTCTTGTGAAAGGGGAAAATAGATAAAGGGGAGTTTATCTACAAAGTTGTTTTATAATAAGGAGAAGAAATGGAATGGCTAAAAAGAAGACGTTTATGTTTTTTAGTGTTCTGGCTCTAATGTTTACGCTGGCCGCTTCAGCATCGGCATCCGACTCCGCATCTTCTTCAGTTGAAGGGCCCAAAGCGTCAGTTCAAACGGATGTTGTTATTGTTAAACCGCAAGGATTTATTGATAACATCAATCAAGAAACTACTAAATTGCAAGCTGCTAACGATTCGGCCCCGACAGTGACGATTGAAGAAATAAAGCCTCAACAGAAATTGAACGCTTACAATTTGGATGATATCTCCGTTTACGGCACATCCAGACCTAGAGATTTTTGGAATTTAGCAAGTTCTATTATATGGGTTTTGATTGCCAATCCTTAGGGAATGGGCATGATGGAGAGTTCACCGTCTCTCAATGAACATTATCCTTCGATGGTTACAATGAATGATTTGACAAAACAAGCCGGCGGTCAAACATCAACCGCCGGCTTGTTTTTTATTGATCATATAAGTCACTTTTACTTACGGAATGATAATTTCCTGGCCGATTTTCAGGCCGCGGACATTGGTGATTCCGTTTGCTTTGGCGATTTTTTCCCAGTCCACGCCGAACCGGAGCCCGATGCGGTACAGGTTGTCGCCTTTTTTGATCACGTATACTTTACCGCTTGCGGACGGCTTGCCTGTCTCCGGTTTAGGTGCAGGCTTCGTTTCAGGCTGCGACGGTTTCTCCGGAGCCGTAGGAACCGGAGGCTGTTCCGGTTTCGTTGGTACGGTTGGCGTTGTCGCCGGAGGCGTCGTTGTTTCCGTCGAAGGCGCAGGCGCGCTTACGGACAGATCAAGCGCATATTTCGCAAAGCCGTTGCCGCCGTCGCCGACATACGTCATGTTTTTGCTTTTCGCTACCAGGTCTTTGGCGTCCGGAGACGACGTAAACGTGACGTTCAGCTTTTTATCGATCGGAGCAAACGACCAGTTGTTGTCCGCGGAAGGATTGATCGTTCCGTTTTCGCGGATGTAATCGATAATGACCTGGCGGTTTTCGTCCGGAGCCGCCATGATGATCCGTTTGCCGTCCGGATTCGCCAGCTTGGAAGACGAAGCGCGGTAGTTGTTGGTCGCCACGACGAATTTTTGCTTCGGATCGATCGGTTTGCCGTTATACTGCAGGTTTTTGATGCGGTTTGCATCCGGGTTGACCAGGTTGCCTTTCAGGTCGAATTTGTTCGGCTGCGTGACATCGATTTGGTACGTCACGCCATCGATCACGTCATAGTTATATGTCGGGAAATCGTTGTTGATAAGCGGCTGCTCCGTCGTTTTCGAAGGATCGATCTGGTTGAACTGCCCTGCGGACCATTCAAGCCAGTTTTTCAATTCTTCGCCGTTGACGACGACCGCATGCACGGTGTTCGGATACACGTACAGGTCGGACACGTTTTTGATGGCGATCGTTCCGGCCGGAATGTTCGTGTAATACGAAGCGCCCGAACGTCCGCCCGCTTTAAACGGAGCGCCTGCGGAAAGCACCGGAAGGTTTTCGTATTCCGTGCCTTTCAGGTTTTTCTCCACATACCATTTTTGGGCGTTGGTCACGATTTGAATGGACGGATCGTCCTGTACGAGCGCGAAATAGCTGGTGATCGGCGCCGTCGTTTTTCCTACCGGTCCGCGGACGTATTCGATCGTGGCGTCATGTTCGGCTTTAACCGCATTCACGATATCCTGATCGGCGTCGACCAATGCCTTTTTGTTCGCCACGTCGTATACGGCGCGGGTTTCGGTTTTGGAGCCGACGACCTTCCATTTGCCGTCTGCTTTTTCAAGATCCAAATCGATGATGCCGAGATGGTCCCCCCAATATCCGGGTTCGACGGAAGGAACGCCGTTGATGGTGCCCTTTTCGAGGTCCACGCCCTTTTTGCCTTTGAACTCGTCGCTTGGGAAGGTTTTATGCGCATGGCCGAACATAATCGCGTCGATGCCTTCAACCTGGCTCAAATACAGCACGGAGTTTTCCATCAAGTCGGTTTGCGGAATATCCTCGAAGCCGGAGTGCGGAATCGCGACGATGATGTCGGCGCCTTCTTTTTTCATTTGCGGCACGAACTTCTTGGCGGTCTGGATGATGTCTTTGGCGATCACCTTGCCGACCAGGTTCGCGCTGTCCCATTGCATGATTTGCGGTGGCGCAAAAGCGATCACGCCAACCTTGACGGTTTGCTCCTGGCCGTTTTCGTCAATCACTTTTTTGTTCAGAATCGTATAAGGGGTAAAATAGTTCACGTCGTTGCTTTCATCCTGATCGCCG
The DNA here is from genome assembly GCF_009870825.1 of Paenibacillus sp. USDA918EY. GTDB lineage: Bacteria > Bacillota > Bacilli > Paenibacillales > Paenibacillaceae > Paenibacillus_AQ > Paenibacillus_AQ albilobatus. The sequence goes on from NZ_WTWY01000002.1 coordinate 374,845, forward strand.
TCGTCCTTGTAGATGTTCGCGTTAACGATCGGGAAGTTGGCTCCCTTTTCCGACAGATTCAGAAAATCGAGCCCATAGTTGAATTCATGGTTCCCTACGCCGCCCGCATCATACTGCATCAAATCCATCGCTTTGTACACGGGATGAGTTTGACCCGGTTTCAGCGGATTGACTTTGGCCACGTAATCCCCCAGCGGATTGCCTTGCAAAAGGTCGCCGTTGTCGAACAGCAGGCTGTTTTTGGCTTCCTTGCGCGCCGCGTTGATCAGGGTGGCCGTTTTGGCAAATCCGTATTCGTCCGTCGGCTTGTCTGAATAGTAGTCATAATTGACCATATTGACATGCAAATCGGATGTTTCCATCAAGCGGAGCTTGACCTTCGGGTTCGCCGTGCTTCCGTCGGCATAAGCCGCAAACGGAAGTGCCAGAACGTTAAAGGCGACGGCTGCTGCGGTGATGGTTTTCGCTACTTTCTTACGGGACTTCGACATTTTACCCCTCCTAGAAAATATATACCTGATATTACAAATGCGCGGACCTTTTGTAACCGTTTTCTATTTTATAACCACCGGTTAAATATTTTAGGGTCCACTAGTAGTTTAAATCCAATTTCAGCCGAAATAAAGACAAATACCTCCATTTGCAAAAAAATAATACCCGGGACCCTGCCCCGCGTATTATGCAAGATGTTACATACGTTTTCAATAGTTCGAAATCACTAGAAAAATACCGTCTTATTCGATCCACTCATGCCTTTCGCCGCCCTCCGAAACATGGATGATGCGCACCGGAATGATTTTTAAGACGACGTAGTCGGGGTCATCGGGTCCGGTAAATTTGTCTTTGAATTCCGGCTTCCAGAAATGCTCGCGAAGCTCGCGGTTGTCCGTGATGCTGCAAGTCCCTTCGATTTCGGCCCAGCCCCCGGCGCTTCCGTTTTCATAGCCGAAAAGCAAGGAAACATGCGGGTTGTCCTCCAGCTCCTCTACCTTATGCGTCTTGCGGTCCGCCACGAGATAAATGCTGAGGCCCCTGTTGTATAACATCATGTACCGCTGCTTGGGCCGGTTTCCTTCGACGGTGGCAAAAGCGCAGAACTCATGGTGATCCAAAATTTTGACGATGTTTTGCTCCATCACGATCCGGGCTTCCATAGTCCATACTTCTCCTTCCAAATAAGAACTCCTTAAACGTAGCTTGCCCTTTCCGGATTTGGATAAATCACACAGGAGAATTTTTCAATATTTTATGATTTTAAGCATTTTCTCTTGTATGATGAACATAATGCTGATCAGAGGTTCGGACGATTCATCCGACGACGCAAATTTGCTGCCAAAGGAGTTATCATGAAACGATTGATATGGATTGGATGCTTATCTTATTTTTTGATCGGGCTGGCTCACGTCGTGCTCGGCTCTGTGCTGCCGGTGCTGCTGGAACATTACGACCGCGAATACAGCCAGGGCGGAACGCTCATTTTCACGCAGTTTGCCGGTTTTTTGGCGGGCGTTCTCATCTCCCCGCTTCTTAACCGACGTTTTGGCAAAAGAGGCGGGCTGCTGATCGCCATATCCCTGCTTTGCGCAGCCGAGCTGGCATACCTGCTGCTGCCGCCCTGGGAACTGCTTTATCCGACGGCCGTCTGCGCCGGCTTCGGTTTCGGCATGATTGAAGCCGTGATCGGGACGATTATCATTGCGGCGATCAAGGAAAAAACGGCCGTGGCCATGAGCCGCCTTGAAGTCTTTTTTGGCGTGGGCGCCATGGTGATGCCGCTGATCGCCAGCGGGTTCATCTCTCAGGGCTGGTGGCGCTTTTCCTTTCTTGTCATTTCCTTGTTTTCCCTCGTCACCCTGCTGTTATGGTCCAAAAGCTCGTTCGGCGAAATCGATGCGGAGCTCCGTGCCGACAGGAAGGCGGCAAATGTCAGCGGGACGGACGTGAACGCGGCCTCCCACAAAAAACGTTTTCCGTATCAGGGAAAATCATTGGGCATTCTGGCGCTGTTCATGGTGTTTTTCTTTCTCTACGTCGGCACGGAAATGAGTCTGGCCAACTTTATGCCCGCCATCCTCATCGAAAAAATCGGCATGAAGGAAGCCTTTGCCACGCTCAGCGTGACCTGCTTTTGGGTGGCGATGTCCATCGGCCGGATTTTCTCCGGCACCGTCGCCGAACGCATCCATTACCGCGTGTATGTGCTGTTCAGCTGCGCCGTTACGCTGGTGCTGCTGGCCGTATTTCCTTTGACCGGAGCGGTCTGGTCCGCTTTTGCCGTCATCCTGCTGCTCGGCTTGTTCATGTCGGGGATCTTCTCGATCGCCCTCGTCTTCGCAAGCAAGCTGCTGCAAGGAACGGAGGAGTCGACGCCAAGCATTCTGATTGCCTCCGGGGGCGTGGGCGGCGCGGTGCTTCCGCTAATCATCGGCTGGTGCATGGATCATTTGCAGGTCAACCAGACCGCCTGGATGCTCGCCTTGTTTACTCTTTTTATGGTCATTCTAAGCCTGGCGGCGTTTTTCTTGCAGCACAAACAGCTTCGGCTCAACGATCCAAAGAATACGCCCTTGCCAACCTCCAACAATGGATAAACGAAGCTTATTTCAGCTTGGATATGCCTCCGCTGATCAAATTCACCTTAACGTCGATGCTTTCGATGCTTCCCGGATCGAGCGGAATTTTGTCTTCGGCGCTTAATTTGTGCCAGGCATCGGGCATGCTTCTGCGGAGTATGCCCGATAGCCCGTATGCATCCACATCCATTTCCAGACCTTTCAAATAGGTCTTCATAATTTGGTCTTTAATTTCCTTCGTCGCAGCCAGCTCCAGTTTTTTCTTGGTTACGTTCTTGTTCAACTGGGGAAGCGTAGCTTGCGTCGACACTTTGATGTCAAATACGGGCTTGCCTTGTCTCAGCTTCGGGCGGATCGACGATTTAACCTTGTCCATGACCATCATAGCCTGCACCTCGTTCCCTTTCCGGATGACCAGAGGCGTTCTTCTCGTATTCTTTTCCAGCCATCTCAGTCCCAAAATATCCGAATTCTCCAGGCATCCCCGAAACTTTTGCTTTTGCAAAAAACAAACCCCGGTCATGCTGACGTTGGGCGAAGGCTTCCGGTTATCGGTCCAGTCAGGAATAATCGCAGCATTCGGCAAAAGCACCGTTTCGCCCTTTTCTTTCCACTTCCATATAAACTTGTAGAGGTACAGCGGGGAGATGACGGAACTTTGTTCATAGATTCGCATCGGGCTGTTGAGCTGCGAGTAGACCACCGACAAATCGGCGATGGATGGAGTATTGAGCAATTCTTCCATCGGCTCCTTGGTCGCCATCGTCCAGACCGTATACCTGAATTCATAATACCGGTCCCATACGTCCAGTACCTGATCCACAATCCCGTTTTTTAACGCCGCCTCGCTAAATACGATCGTTTTCACATTGCTCCAGACGACCCTTTGCGGGCTTGAGGTATACATATTAAAGACTGCGGTATCAAACGAATCGCCTACCGCTTTACCGACAAACGTCTTCTGCAACTGCGATTGCCCGGACTCTCTCTTGGCAACGCCGCTGAAATTAAGCATTTGGATATACAGAACGACCTGTCCTTTTACATAATCGACCCCAACGGTATTCACATAGATCATATGCTCGATTTCCCTTGCCCCCCAGCAGCCCGTGAGCGGCATGGTCAAAAGCGCCAAGGCAAGGATGCAGCGGATCCATTTCATCATCATGTTCATCCTTTATTTCCCTTCCCGCCCGTGAACCCGCCCTTGCCCCATGGCATCCTGAACAAAACTTTATACATTTCCCTGAACTTCGGAGGACTTAGCGGAGCCAAATAATAGGTGCCGAAGGAACGGAGATTGACTAGGAAAAGCACCATCGCCAGCAGGGAGAACAGCACCCCGAACAATCCCAAAATACTGCTGATCAGAAGCACGAAGATTCGAAACAGGCCGACGATATTGACCAGGGACTGGTTCACTAGCGTAAAGGTGGAAAGCACGGAAATCGCAATGACCACAATCGTCCCCGGGCCTGCGATTCCTGCGCTCATGGCTGCCTGCCCGATAATCAATCCGCCGACCACCGATAAGGTCTGTCCGAACGCGGAAGGCAATCGCATGCCCGCTTCCCGGAAAATTTCAAATAAAAACAGCATGACCATCGCCTCCAGAGGAGCCGGGAGCGGCACCCCCTGCCTGGAGTTGACCAAGGTTGCAAGCAGCGTAAAGGGGATTTGGTCTTGATGGTACGTATTCAGCGCAATCCAAAATCCCGGCAGAAACAAAGAAAGCAGCACACCGATCCCCCTCAAAAAACGCGTAAAAGCAACAACGACATTGACCAGAAACGCATCTTCCGAAGAGTTGATCAGGAAATTGATGTTCACAGGAGCGATAAGCACGGTAGGAGCACCGTCCATCACAATGACAAATTTGCCGTGGAGCAGCGAGTTTACGGCATAGTCCGGTCTTCCGGAATAAGTCATCAGCGGAAAAACCAAGAGGCCTCCGGTCAACATTTCCTCAAGCTGGCTGTTGCTCACGAGACCTTTGGTTTTTATGCGGGATAACCTCGCCCTGATCTCCTGGAGAACATCGTCCTTGATCGTTGCCTTATGATATAAAAGATGGATTTGGGTCGCCGTTTCGGAACCGATCGTAAATTCCTCGACAGCGAGCTGATCGGTCTTGAGCCTTCTCCGGATCAAAGCGATGTTCGTATACGAATCCTCGACGAAACCGTCCCTTGGTCCTCTCGTTGAAACTTCCGTATTCGGCTCCTCCGGCTGCCGTTTCGGCGCATTGCCCATAACCATGGAGTAACATCGGTTCGATGGCGCAAATATAAGAAGAAGATCTCCCGCAAGCACGGTCGTTTTCATCCCTTCTTCCGTCCGGTCCTGCGGAATGGGCTCCATTTGAAAAGGAACTTTAAGCGGCAAATCCATCTCATCCGACAACAGCATTTGCTCCGGGATATTTTTTAATTCAGGGATAACGTTTTGCTCCACTTTGGCGGTATCGGACAACCCTTCGCAATAAACCAACTGAACGGAATAACCCTGGGCCGGTAATAAGACGGTTCGTTTCTTAATATCCGCGCTCGACCCGAACAGCCGCGAAACCATATCCTCAATGTTTTGGGCCGGCTTGCTTTTGATTTCATGCCTCTTCACGGCGCCATTTTCCCCCTTCGGCGGGCCAAGCTGATCAGCCCCGTAATAATCACGGAAAAGGACAGTATCCCCCAAAACGATACGGGAAGCACATACTCCGACAGCATCTTTAGAAAAAAACGGTCGCTTATAGGAATGGCCGTAATAGCAAGGGTAACCGCAAAAATACTTCCTAGCACCCAAGCCTTCGCCTTTTTTCTTGTGACTTGGAAAATATCGAGTATGAGAAACATGGAGAGCGAAATTCTCAAAAACGCGCCGCTGAACCATTGGTAGACGCTAAAGAAGTCCATATGCTCGATGTAACGGCCAATGGTCAGCAGCCTCCATTCCTCAAAAGCCGGAAACCGGAGCTTGTTGGCCTCATCCACTCCGAATTCAACGATGGCGCCGATCAGCGGCCCTACAGTCAGTCCCGAAAGAAGCAGGATCATGAGCATAAAAGAAAGATACGACAGGCGCGATCTGATATGATGCTGCAAAAAGAAAAACATGATCACTTCGACAAAACCGGCTCCGGCATAAAGGACTCCGCCCCAAACGGGCTTCATTCCATGTTCAAGTATCGGCTTCAGCAACGTGTAATCCTTATGAGGCATGTTAAACAACATGATAAAAAAGCCCAATACAACGACGAAAGGCAGCAATAAACCCGCGGTATTGGCGAGGGAATGGATGCCTAAAAAGGCGCTTACGGCCGATATCAAAAGGAAGAGGAAGCTGAATATGAGAAAGGGCGTCTCCGGAGAAAACGTGAGATGGATCCAATATACCGTGTCTTTTGTCGTAATGACGCAAATCGTAAACAGGTACACGGCGATGATTGCGGCAAGACCGCGGCCCACAATGGGATGATAGGCCTTGGACAGCCAACCGAACAGATGGCGTTTGTTCAGTTTGGTTATGCCGATGTGAAGCATCAACGCCCATACGAGCGCGCATCCGCTTGCCAGCAGCACTGAAATCCAAGCGTCCCGGTTTGCCGCCTGCAGCAATATGGGGATAAGGATGACATGATTCAGAAGGCCGGTGCTCAGCAACAGAATCATGACGGATTGAACAAACGAAATATTTGTTTTTATTTCCCTCAGCCTCCTGCCTTAACCAGACTCCCTTCACCCTTATCGTGGCATTTTTTAGAATATTTATTCTTCTTCCGGACGGGACGCTTTTTCAAGACCGGTTGATTTTTCGGATTTCTCCCTTTTTCCGCTTCCAATCGAAAGGTTTCGAGCCGCAGCGATTGAATTCTTTCAAGGTTAGGACTATAATACCAATGTAAAACCCGCAACTTCATAAGAATCCGGGGTGCTGGAATCGGCCGGCTGAGATTGTATCCCTTCAAGATACTGACCCTTAAACCTGATCTGGGTAATGCCAGCGTAGGAAAAGCCATGTCATGGCGTTCGCCATGCTATCCTTGCGCCTTAAGCGTCCCGAATCCGGGGCGCTTTTTTTGTTGAATGATCGGACCCTGAACGAAAAGGAAAATGCAAGGGGCCCTTGATTCGCTTCCAGATCGAAAAAGAAAGATTCTTCTGCATGAGTGAAGGGGAGAACATAGGTAAGGGAGAGAGAAACGCAATGAAAACAAAAAGATTCGGGCTGTTTTTGCTCGCATTGCTGCTTGTGCTGGCTACGGCCGCTTGCGGAAGCAAAAACGCCCAAACGACGGACGAAGGGAAACCGTCCGGGGAAACGTCCCCTGCTGCGGGCGGCAACGAGCCCAAAAAGCTGAAGGACGTCAAGATCGTCCTGGATTGGACGCCGAACACGAACCATACGGGGCTGTACGTCGCCAAGGAAAAAGGCTATTACGAAGAGGAAGGCCTGAACGTCGACATCGTGCAGCCGGGCGCCGGAGGGGCGGAAGCCATGGTCGCGTCGGGCAAGGTGCCGTTTGGCATCAGCGTGCAGGAAAACGTCACCCAGGCGCGCACGCAGGGCGTTCCGCTCGTATCGATCGCGGCGGTGATCCAGCATAACACGTCCGGCTTTGCCGCTCCGGTCGACCGCAACATCAAAAGACCGAAGGACTTTGAAGGCAAAACCTACGGCGGCTGGGGCTCCCCGGTGGAAAAAGCGGTCATCGACTCGATCATGGCCATCGATAAAGCGGACGTTAACAAGCTGAAGATCGTCAACATGGGCGAAGCCGACTATTTTACGGCGGTAAAACGCGACATCGATTTCGCCTGGATTTTCTACGGCTGGACCGGCATTGAAGCCGGGCTGCGCAAGGAACCGCTCGACATGCTGTATGTCAAGGATTTTTCCGACAAGCTCGATTATTACACGCCGGTGATCGTCACAAACGAAAAGCAGATCAAGGAAGATCCGGAGCTGGTCAAAGCTTTTATGCGCGCCACCTCCAAAGGGTACCAGTTTGCGATTCAACATCCGGAGGATGCTGCGGGCGTGTTGATCAAAGCCGTGCCGGAGCTCGACAAGGATCTGGTGATGGCCAGCCAGAAATGGCTCAGCCCGAAATACCAGGACGACGCCAAGCGTTGGGGCGAGCAGAAGGAACAGGTGTGGAAAGGGTATTCCGATTGGATGTACGAGCATAAGCTGCTCGACAAGCCGCTGGATGTCCAAAACGCGTTTACGAACGACTTTTTGCCGCAAGAATCATGATCTTTCGTGTTTCCAGTCATTTATCATAACTTGCAAAGGAAGTGATCGGGTATGGCTCATACCCTGCTCAGCATTCAGGTCATCCCAAAAACGCCGAACAACGAGGACTCTTATCCTTACGTCGACCGGGCCATCGAAGTGATTCAGCAGTCGGGCGTCAAATACGAGGTGCATCCGCTGGAAACGACGATGGAGGGCGAGCTTGAGGAACTGCTGGAAATCGTGCGCCGCATGCATGAGGTTCTGGTGGAGGCCGGCAGCCCAAGCATCATCTCCCAGATCAAAATCGCCCATAACCCCGGCGGCATCAGCATGGATCGGCTTACGGAGAAATACCGTCCATGAGGCGCTGGTGGAGCCATGTATGGCCGCCCTTTGTGGCGGTCCTCTTCTTTTTGGCCGTATGGGAGCTGTGCACCTCGCTGTTTCATATCGATAAATGGATTCTTCCCTCCCCGGTCGACATCGCCAAGGAAACGGCGGACGGGGCCGGGGATTTATGGGGCCATGTCTGGGCTACGGTCAGGCTGACGCTTGAAGGTTTTATCATCGGAACGGCAGTGGGGCTGGTCATCGCCCTTATCCTGCATTTGATTCCGTTTCTGAAGTCGGCGCTGTACCCGCTGCTTATTTTAAGCCAAAATATCCCGACCATTGCGCTGGCCCCGCTGCTTATGATTTGGTTCGGCTTCGGGCTGCTGCCCAAACTGATCGTCATCACCCTCGTCTGCTTCTTCCCCGTTGCCGTCGCCACGATGGGCGGACTGAAACAGACCGACCGGGTCATGCTCAATTACATGCGGATGATCGGCGCGAACAAACGGCAAATATTCGCCAAGCTGGAGCTGCCGCATGCGCTGCCCGCGATCTTTTCGGGCGTCAAAATCGCCGCGACCTACAGCGTCATGGGGGCGGTCATCGCGGAATGGATCGGCGCGGACAAGGGCATCGGATATTATATGATGCTGCAAAAATCGGGATACCGCACCGACCGCATGTTCGTCGCCATCATGGTCATCGTCGCGCTCAGCCTGCTCATGTTCGGAATCATCGCCCTGCTGGAACGATGGCTCGTGCGCTGGAAACCGAAGCAGGAAAGTTAATGCCGGACAAAGAAAGGAGCGAAAAACCGACATGTCAACGCTAGAAAAAACGACAGCCGCCGCCAAAGCCGGCGGCCATCCCCCTGCCCCTCCCGCCCTGGAGGCATCCGGCATCAGCAAAGCCTTTCAGGAAAAGCGAAGCCGCCTGCAGGTGCTGGACGACGTGACGCTTACCGTGGGCAAAGGCGAATTCGTCTCCATCCTCGGGCCGTCGGGCAGCGGCAAAAGCACGCTGTTCCATATTATCGGCGGCCTCGTCAAGCCTGACGCGGGAACGGTCCGCATGAACGGCGCCGACGTTACCGGCCAGCAGGGACATATCAGCTACATGCCGCAGTCGCCTGCCTTGTTCCCTTGGCGGACGATCGAAGACAACGTCCTGCTATCGCAGGAGGTGCAGGGCAAGGTTGACAAGGAGGCCCGCGAAAACGCCCGCATGTGGCTGAGCAAAGTCGGCCTCGGCGGGTTCGAGAAAAACCACCCGCATACCTTGTCCGGGGGGATGCAGCAGCGGGCCGCCTTCCTTCGCGCCCTGCTGAGCCCGCAGGAGCTGATGTGCCTCGACGAGCCGTTCAGCGCGCTGGATGCGTTGACCCGGAGCGATATGCAGCGCTGGCTGCTCGACATTTGGGAGGAAAGCCGCCGCTCCGTGCTGTTTATTACCCATAACATCGAAGAGGCTCTGCTGCTTTCGAGCCGCATCTATGTCTTTTCCGGCCGTCCGGCATCGGTGCTTCACGTCATCGACGTGCCTTTCCCGCGGCCGCGCCGCGAGGAGATCATCGAACACCCGGATTTTATCAAGCTCAGACGGGAGCTTTCCGGATGGCTGCGCGAAGAGCAGCTGAAAATGCAAGGAGCTAACTGACATCATTTAACCGAGGCGTTTTTCCGCCCGCGTGAACGCAAAAACTCGGCCCGCGATTGCCGTTCCCCCAAGGAACAAGGAATCGTCGCGGACCGAGTTTTTTATGTTTATGAGAAGGCACCCTACGCAGTTCGGGGAGCTTTATGGTTCAGGTCGCCCGGCAGTTCCCGGCGCCGAATAATTTCATCCAAAACAGGGGAACGTTGTATACGAGGTGAAACGATGAAATTCCGAATCCGACCGGTTCTGCTGTGTCTGTCCCTGTTTCTTATGGCCGCCCCCGCCGCCACAGCCGCAGCGGAGGAGCTTCAGCCGAAAGAATCGAAGCTGCTGATGTATCAGGACATCATGGTGGAGCTGCTGCTTCCCGAAATCCAGAATGCCGTAAACGATTATTACCGGAACATGCTTGCGGCCAATCCGCTCGTATACCCGTACGAAATCGAAATCATTCAGGCCAAGCGGGTCAACGGCGGACCCGGAGACCGGGGCTTCCACTTTTCCGTGACGCTGGAAACCTCCCCGGTTCTGGGACCGCATATCGGCGTCGGAAAAGACCGGATGACGATCGAAATCTCTCCCCTTTTCCCCGATAAAGTCAAGCTGGTCGCGTTCCGGCACTTAGAGTCCTACGAGCTTCCGCAGAACTACCGGCATCTCCTGAAGGCAAGTGCGGGAAATCCGTAAGCCGGCTTGCGATGCCCAAGCCGCGCCGTGCATGAGCTTGCCCGCCTGCACAACAATCGGACATCGGCCGAACCTATTTGTTATAATGATGATACCATTTTGAACGACGCATCATTGCGACAAATGAGGAGGCAGCCCCTTGAACTCTACACCTGATCCCCGGTTCCGCTCGGAGCAAAGCTCTGCGGACCACGCGGCAACGCAGCAAGCTTTGAGCGAAACGATGGCCCCGTTGATCGATGCCCATATCCACTTGGACTCATACGATGCATCCCGGCAGCAGGTTATTCTGTCCGGTTTGGCGCAAGCCGAAGTTGCGGGCGTGATTACGGTATCCATGCACCTGGATTCCGCCCGCCGCAATCTGCGGCTCGCAGGGCAATACCCTTCCCTGGTTCACCCGGCCTTCGGTTTTCACCCGGAGCAGCCCATACCGGCTTCAAACGAAGTGGACGAGCTGCTGGCGTGGATGGAGCGGCATGCCGGAGAGATGGTCGCCGTCGGCGAAGTCGGCCTTCCTTATTACACGCGGAAGGAAGCCAAGGAAACGGGCCGGCCGTTCGACGATAGGCCGTACGTGGAGCTGCTGGAACGTTTCCTGGCCTTCGCCCGGGATCACGGCAAGCCTGTCGTGCTCCATGCGGTATACGAGGATGCCGATACCGCCTGCGATCTGCTTGAACGATACCGCATTCGGCGTGCCCATTTCCACTGGTTCAAAGGTTCGCCCGATACGGTGGAGCGCATGGCGAAACGAGGATACTACGTTTCCTTTACGCCCGATATCGTGTATGAAGAAGAAATTCAGGAACTCGCCCGCGCGTATCCTGCCGATCGGGTCATGTCCGAAACCGACGGCCCTTGGCCGTTCGAAGGGCCGTTCGCCGGACAGATGACCCATCCGCGGATGACCGCGGCGGTAGCGGAAGCGTGGAGCCGGATTCAAGGCTTATCCCTGCGGGAAGCCCGGGAGCTTTTATATATGAACGCCAAGCGTTTTTACGGGATTTAGCTGGGGCGCACGGGCTTATTTTTTCATGAACCCTTTGGCGTCCAGAAACGCCTTCATGTGCAGGCGGGTCGGCTCGCCCAATCGGTTCGCCATGACCTGCGACCATGGCGCATCCTGCTTGCCGCCGGTCCGTTCCTTCAGGTATGCCGCCATCGTAGCATCATACTCCTGAACCGGGGCTACGCTTTGTTCCTTCGAATAACCGTTATGGTGCAGCACCGACGGCAGCGGCAGGCGCGGGCGCTGCCCCGGCTGATGGTCCGGAACGCCGACGCACATGCCGAACACCGGGTATACCAGCTCAGGCAGACCGAGCAGCTCGGACAATTCGGCAATCCGGTTGCGCACGCCTCCGATATAGACGATGCCCAGACCCAGCGACTCCGCCGCAATGGCCGCGTTTTGGGCAGCCAAAGCGGCGTCTACCGTCGCCACGATAAAGTTTTCCGTGCTGTCTTCGTGCGATTCCCTTCCCCGCAGCGGCTCCGCCGTCACTTGCTTTAACCGGTACAAATCGGCGCACCAGACGAGGAATACCGGACATTGCTCCACGTAAGCCTGGTTTCCGGCCAGCTCCGCCAATCTTTTTTTGAGTTCCGGGTCCGTCGCCGCAATGACGGTGTACGCTTGCACATTGCTTGAGGTGGAAGCCATTTGGGCGGCGGAAACGATGGTTCGGAGTTGCTCTTCGGTAACATGCGTATCCTTGAATTTTCGGATCGAGCGGTGATTCATCAATAAGGACAACGTATCGTTCATGCTTCAAATCTCCTCCTGATCGTAGCTGTTATGTTCACCTTATATGATAATCCCCGGGATTCCTCGTCTCAATGCCGAAGCCCGCTGCTCTTTTTTATTGAATCGACATCACTTGCCCTTTCGTTATCGCCACGAGTTCCCCTGGCGTCAGTTGAAACACGGCTTTCGGATGCCCGGCTGCAGCCCATACCGTCCGAAACTTCAGAAGGTCTTGATCAATGATGGTGATCATGTTTTCGCTGTGGCCGATGGGGGCCACCCCGCCGATCACAAAACCGGTCCGTTCCCGTACGAAATCGGCATCGGCTTTGCCCAGTTCATCCTGCACATAACGCGCTATTTCCTTTTCATTAACGCGGTTTGTTCCGCTCGCGACAACCAGCAGGGGCTGACCCGATTTTTTCAAACGGAAGATGATCGATTTTGCAATTTCCGCCACCTCGCACCCGATCGCGTCGGCAGCCTCCTTGGCGGTTCTCGCGCTATCCGGCAGCCAAACGACGGTATGGCCGTACCCCATTTCGGACAGCAGGGCTTGCACCTGCTGCACCCCTTCATGAATTTCGCCCATGTCCTTTCCTCCTTGTTTCATATGTTCCTGCAATGATTTTTACTTGGCGGCCGGCGCCGACCCGGAAGCGTCCGCCGAAGCGTCCAGCAGCACGGCATTGATGCCGTTCAGGAACGCCAGCGCGCTTGCTTTGATGATGTCCGTGTCCATGGCGCGTCCGGAGTAGATTTTGCCCTGCTGTTCAACCCGGATGTTGACGCGGCCTACGGCTTCTTTGCCCCGGGACAGGCTGTTGATTTTGTAATCCTTCAGCTGCACGTCCAGCCCGACGAGCGATTTGAGCACGCTGTACAAAGCGTCGATCGGGCCGTCTCCCACCGCGCTGTCTTTGTATACTTCGGAGCCTTTTTTCAATTTGACGGTGGCCGTCGGATACAGATCGTTGGTGACGACCTGGAACGATTCCAGCTCATACAAATGGCCGCTTGCGCTCTCGTCCATTGTCCGGTGATTGGTCACCAGGTAAAAGACGTCATGGTCGTACACTTCTTTTTTGGCGTCCGCCAGCGCAAGGAACTTGCCGAACAGCACTTCGAAATCCTCCGCGTTGCTGACGTCGAAGCCCATTTTCTCCACCGCGTTTTTGAAGGCATGGCGGCCCGAACGGGCGGTCAAAATCAGTTCCATGCTTTCCCCGCCGACCTCTTCCGGGGTCATGATTTCGTACACTTGGCGGTCTTTGAGCAGTCCGTCCTGATGAATGCCGGAGGAATGCGCAAAAGCATTTTCGCCCGTGATGGCCTTGTTGACCTGCACATCCAGCCCTGTCAAATGGGTCAGCAATCTGGACGTTTTAAGCAGCTCCGTCGTTTGGATGTTGGTCGTGCAGCCATAATAGTTTTCTCTGACCTTCAGGCCCATGACCACTTCCTCCAGCGAGGTATTGCCTGCCCGTTCGCCCAGGCCGTTGATCGTCACCTCGATCTTGTCGGCGCCGTTATGGATCGCGCTCAGCGTATTGGCCGTGGCCAGCCCCAAGTCGTTATGGCAGTGGACGCTCAGGATGACCTTGTCGTTCAAGTTTTTCAGCCGCTCGTTGATTTTGCGGATCAGCTCGCCGAACTCCTCCGGCACGGCGTACCCGACCGTATCGGGCACGTTGATGATGGTCGCGCCGGCTTTGACGACGGCCTCGATCGTTTGCCACAAATATTCGAAGTCCGATCTGGAAGCGTCCTCGGTGGAGTACTGTACTTCAGGCAGCAGCGTTTTTGCGTATCTGACCGCGTCGACGCCCATCTGCATGACGGCTTCCTTGGAACGGTTGAATTTTTTGTCCACATGGATGTTCGATGTGCCAAGCACGATATGGATGAACGGATGCTGCGCAAGCTTGATGCTCTCATATACGGCGTCGATGTCGTTTTTCACCGCGCGCGCCAGCGCCGTAATCGATACCTTGTCGCCGACCGTGCGCACAATTTCCTGGACCGCTTGAAAATCGCCGGCGGAAGACGCAGGGAACCCCGCCTCGATGATGTCCACGTTCAGCCGCTTCAGCTGCTGGGCAAACTCGATCTTTTGCTGCACGTTCAGTTTTGCGCCGGGCACCTGCTCCCCGTCGCGCAGCGTCGTGTCCAAAACGATAATGTTACGGTTCATTTTGCATGCCTCCCAAAGGTCATTTAATTTATATGGTGAAGGACTGTTGGTTAAACCCGGACTTTAACCAACAAAAAAACCCCGTCTCTACGTATAGAGACGAGGTTTAACCCGCGGTACCACTCTAATTCATTCCATAAAGGAACGATCTCTTTCGATGGCCATCACCATCTATCCCTGTAACGGGGGAAGCCGTCTAACCCTACATTGTCGGGCAGCTGTTCATAGACGAGTTCAAAGTGATCGACGCTGCCGTTTTGCACCAACCAACGGCTCTCTGAAAGGTCGTTTCACCTCTACTATTTCTAATCCCTACATTTGGTTTTTATAAATTATTGGCTATTATAGGGCATGAAACTTTTCCTTGTCAACCTCTTCCATCGGATTTTTACGGGTTCACCCGCTGCAGGCGCAGCGCGTTCAGCACGACCGAAACGGAGCTGAACGCCATCGCCGCGCCCGCCAGCCACGGTTCAAGGAAGCCCGCGGCGGCGAAAGGGATGCCGACCGCGTTGTAGGCAAGCGCCCAAAACAGGTTCTGCTTGATGTTCCCCATCGTCCGGCGGCTCATCAGGATGGCGTCGGCGATGCCGTTCAGGTCGCCGCGCATCAGCGTGACGTCCGCCGCCTCCATCGCGACGTCCGTTCCGGTGCCGATCGCCATGCCGATATCGGCGGTGGCAAGCGCCGGGGCGTCATTGATGCCGTCCCCGACCATGGCGACGCGTTTGCCCGCCTGCTGCAGCTTCTTCACCTCGGCGGCTTTGCCCTCGGGCAGCACCTCGGCCAGCACGCGCCGGATTCCGGCCTGATCCGCGACCGCCCGGGCCGTACGCTCGTTATCCCCGGTGACCATAATCACCTCGATGCCCATGTCATGCAAGCGGGACACCGCTTCGCGGGAAGTATCCTTGATCGTATCCGCTACGGCGACCATCCCCGCATACTTGCCGTCCACGGCGACAAGCATCGCCGTTTTGCCGGCGTCCTCCAGCAGCCTCATGCCGGGCATGGCGGTATCGACGGGAATGCCCCGTTCCGCCATCAGCTTGCGGCTGCCGACCAGCACCCGCCGTCCGTCCACCCTGGCGGAAACGCCGTATCCCGGCAAATTTTCGAAGTCCTTCGCCTCCGGCAGCGGGAGCGCCTTGCTTCGAACGAGCGCCCCGGCCACAATCGCTTCGGCGAGCGGATGCTCGGACCTCGACTCGACGGCCGCCGCCGTCCGAAGCAGCGACTGCTGCGTCATGAGCGGCGCCGGGACGACGTCGGTCAGCACCGGTTGGCCGCTGGTGACCGTCCCGGTTTTATCCAGCACGACCGCGTTAATCCCTTGCGCCGTCTCGAGATGCTCGCCTCCCTTGAACAGGATGCCCAGCTCGGCGGACCGGCCCGAACCGGCCATGATCGAAGTCGGGGTTGCGAGGCCAAGCGCGCACGGGCAGGCGATGACCAGCACGGCAATCGCCTTCTCCAGAGCGGACGGGAACTGGCCCGGGAGGATATAGAAATACCAGACCAAAAAGGTGACGACGGCGATCCCGACCACGATCGGAACGAATATGCCCGATATGACGTCGGCGATCCGCTGGATCGGCGCTTTCGAGCCCTGGGCTTCCTCGACGACCTTGATGATTTGCGCCAGCGCCGTTTCGCCTCCGACTTTGATGGCCTGAACGCGCAGCGTGCCGTTTTTATTAAGCGTCGCCCCGACGACCGCATCCCCTTCCCGTTTGACCACAGGCAGGCTTTCCCCCGTCAGCATCGATTCGTCGACGGAGGATACCCCTTGGAGTACCCGCCCGTCCACCGGTATTTTTTCGCCCGGTTTGACGATCAGCGTATCGCCCGTCCTTACATCGTCGATCGGGATGTTCGATTCCTGGCCGTCGCGGAAGACTAGCGCGCTTTTCGCCTGCAGCCCCATAAGGCTTTTGATCGCTTCGGAAGACCGCCCCTTGGCCAAAGCCTCGAACCATTTACCGACCAAAATCAGTGTAATGAGGACGCTGCTCGTCTCGTAGTACAGTTCCGCCGGATGATGCATGTCCGCTCCGAGCGAACGGATGGTCAAATAAAGGCTGTAGAAATAAGCGGCCGACGTCCCGAGCGCCACCAGCACGTCCATATTTGCGCTCCCGCCCCGCAGCGCTTTATACGCGCCCGCATAAAACTGTCCGCCGATCAGAAACTGGACCGGCGTCGCCAGCGCCAGCTGGAACCACGGGTTCGTAAACGGCGCAGGCACCGGAATCCAGGACGTAAAGGCGAAGTGCTGGGTCATCGCCCAAAGCAGCGGCAGCGACAAAACGGCCGCCATCATCCATTTGAAACGCTTATAGCCGATCTCCTGCCGCCTCAGCTCCGCGTTGTCTTTCGCTTCCCGTTTGGGGACGGCCTTGTAGCCGAGCTGTTCCACTTTTCTTATCATATCTTTCACGGTGACCGTGCCAGCCGCATATTCCACCCGAGCCGTCTCCAGCGCCAGGTTCACGTTCGCCCGGGAAACCCCCGGCATTCGGCCGAGCCCTTTCTCGATTCGGGCCGCGCAGGCGGCGCAAGTCATGCCCGAAATATCGAAGCCCATCGTTTCTTTCATCACGCCGTAGCCAAGCGATTCGATCTTGGCTTCCATTTTCCGCAAATCGGTGGACTTCGGATCGTAAAAGACGGCGGCCTGCTCCAAAGCCAGATTGACATGGGCCCGGTTGACGCCCTCCATCCGCCCAAGCCCCTTCTCGATCCGGGCCGCGCAGGCGGCGCAGGTCATGCCGGTGATCTGCAGCGTGGCGCGCTTCCCGTCCTCACGGTTTCCCGTATTCCGTTCCATAATCCCGGCTCCTTTCCGCTAGATACCCTGTTGGAGCATTATATGCATGACCATGCGTTCTCAGAAGGACAAGGCCGTCCGTCTCAAGAAAATGCACGAACAAAAAAAGGCAGCGGCAGACCCCGTCATCAGGTCCGCCGCTGCCTTGCAAGCATGGCCGGTTATATGTTTCGCCGATTCCCCGGTTGGAGATTATACGACGTCATACCCCTGCTCTTCGATCGCCTCTTTGATTTGGTCGAGGCTGATTTTGCTTTCGTCGAAATCCACCGTAACCTTATTGTCCGCCAGATCCACCTTGCCTTTGGCTCCGATTTCCTTCATCGCGCCTTCGACGGCATGGACGCAGTGGCTGCAAGACATTCCTTGAACGTTCAACGTTACGCTTTTCATGGGTTATTCCTCCTTGGATTTTGGGATAATCCCTGCTTTAAGGGATGTTATTTCATCAGTTTCTTGACCGTTACGAGCAGTTCGTCAATTACCTCGTGGTCTCCGGATTCGATCCGTTCCACCACGCAGCTTCTCATGTGATCTTCCAGCAGCAGCTTGCCGACCCCATTGAGAGCGGCCTGGATCGCAGCGATCTGATTCAGGACGTCGTCGCAATAGGTGTCCTTTTCGATCAACCCCTTGACGCCGCGAATCTGACCTTCGATGCGGTTCAGGCGGGTGATCAGATTGTTTTTCGTTTGCCTGGAATGGTGGCTGTGCCGTTCGCTGCAGCCTCCCGCGCAAGCATCGTCCAGAAATTCGGCATTTTCCTCCCCGGGGGAGATTTTTGCCTTTTGTTCAGCCTGGGCAATCATCTCATTCCACCTCCTTTTATCGAAGCCTTCGCCATCATTATACTATACCCTCCCTGGGTATTCAAGTGACATTTGTGAAGTTTGGCTTACATAAAGGATTTTCTTGGAAAATATCGAAATTTCAATGAATGGCAGCCAATATCAGTCCGAATATGCCGAAGAGGTTTGCAAGCCTTGTTCGATTCCCTTATATTGGTCTGGCAAACCCGGTTTTATGCGCATTTGTAGGCGCCGGAGGCGCAGGATGTCTTTCAAGGATTTGACCCGGTTTCTTGCATCTTTGCAAAATCCTCTTATGCTATATATACTACGCACATGCTACATCTTCAGAACAATCTGAACGAACAGGGGAAATATCCATGTTAAAAAAACACCCATTCCTGCAGTCCTGGATCACGAAAAACATGAACGCCCTTTTGTTCTGTATCCTTGGCATCGTCTTGTTTTCATTTTATGTACCTAGCCTGTCTTTTGAATATCGTTCGGGACAGTGGGTGCTGCTGGGATCGATGTTTGCCGCGTCGCTTGTCCTCTATTTCTATACCTTTCAGATTCCTCCGGAGGGCAGCAAGCAGTCGATGGACTCGGCCGTTTATTTGGCATGTCTGTTCATTTTCGGAACTTCGGCGGCGCTTGGCCTGCTTTTTCTCAGCTCGCTGCTGTTCGCCCTCATCGAACGAAAGGTGTCGTGGTGGAAGCATCTGACCAACTTTTCGATCTACGCGATCATGATCTGCGGGGCGGGGGCCGTTTTTAGCGGACTGGGCGGGCAGCTCGGACAGCTTCAAAACAAGCATCTGTTGTCTTACGTCGGCGCCTTGATCGTCTATTTCGCCTTGAATGTCCTCTGCATCGCAATCTATTATTACATGGCGGACCGGAGCCGCATCGCCGTCATGCTGAGGGGGCTGCTGCAGGAGTCGGCGCTTGTGTATACGTGCATCCTCATCCTGTCGCTCGTCCTAACCATTCTGATCGAAAACAATGGAGTGACGGGGCTCATATTATTTCTCGGGATCAGCATTTTTTTGTCCCATCTGTTCAAAAAGCTTTTCGATATGTACCTGCAGCTGCAGGAACGGGCCATCCGGGACCAGCGCACGGGGCTGTATAACCACAGCTATTTCGAAAATCTCCTCGAACATGAAATCCGGCTTGCCCGTTCTGCGGGCACTCCCCTCTCTCTGGCCATGATCGATATCGACGATTTCAAACGTTTTAACGACCATTTCGGCCATTTGGAAGGGGACAAGCTGTTGGGATTGGTCGGTGCGATTTTAAAAGAGGAGGCCAAACAGGCGGGCGTAACCGCTTCCCGGTACGGCGGCGAGGAATTTACGCTGCTCATGCCCGGATATACCGAGCAGGAGGCGCTTGTTTTCGTCAACCGGCTGCGCAAAAAGGTGAATGATACTCCCTTTGCCGGCGTGGAAATATTGCCTCATGCTTGCCTTTCCTTCTCGGCGGGCATTTCCGGGTACCATATCGACATCCACGACAAATCCATGCTCGTGCTGCAGGCGGACCAGGCGCTGTACGACGCCAAAAAGCAGGGCAAAAACGTGGCTTATATCTACGGCAGCTCCTTTCCGCTCGAGCAGGAAATCGAAATCGCACAAGATGTGCGGGACATCGAGCAGCTGCTTAATCTGTTTTTATATAAAGACATCAATACGTTTAAGCATTCCAAGCGCGTATTCCGCTACGCGATGGACATAAGCCTGCTCCTGAAGCTTGATCCGCATACGCGGAAACAGTTCGTGCTCGGCGCGCTCATCCATGACATCGGCAAACTCGAAATCCCGTGGGAAATATTGAACAAACAAGACAAGCTGACCCCGAACGAATGGGAAGCGGTCCGGAAACACGTCAACTGGGGCAAGGAAATGGCGATCACGAACGACAAGTTCAAGGAGCTCGCTCCGTACATCGAACTGCATCATGAACGATTTGACGGGACGGGTTATCCCCATGGTTATAAAGGGGCTGAAATTCCGGTGCTGTGCCGGATGCTTACCATTATCGATTCCTTTGACGCGATGACCTCGGAACGGCCCTACCAGTCCACCAAATCCGTCCAGGAAGCCGTCATGGAGCTCCGCCGCTGCTCGGGAACCCAGTTCGATCCGGAGCTGGCCGGCCTGTTCATCGAATACATCGAAGGAAAAAGCGGTCTTGGAACCGGCGGCAAGGAGCTGCCGAACTAAGCGGCCCCATTCAAAAAGGCCGTCCCTAACGGCTTCATGCCAAGGGACGGCCTTTTCTTATTCCGAGCCTGCTGCCACGTCTTTTCGGGTACTGGCTTGAGCTGCCGGAGAGTCTTATCGGCTGCCGTTCAATTCATGCGAGGTCTGATGAAGTTCTTTGATCATTTGCTGCAGAAACATATTTTGCTGCCGGCTGATGCCATGCTGGTTATCCCGGATCAGCAGCTGTTGAATGTGTTTCTTCAGCATTTCGCTACGACGCTCCAATACGGCTTGACTCATAAGATTTCATCACTCCTGATTTGGTTTTCCCCTGGCGGGAAGTTCTTTATTTCATTATAAAACGATATGAAAAAAGATGAAAACGTTCAGAAAATAGCAGAGGCTTCCCTGAGACAGCTGAGCTTGCAGGAGGTCCCGATAAGCGGTGCCAGCCGGAAAGATGCTCCCGATTCCTCCCTGATGCCCCCCGATAGGGGCCGATGAGCCTTCAAAATTTGCCGATACGGGCAGGTATGTTCTTTGAAGCCAACCATCCGCCTTGCGCCAAAACAGCAGAAAACCTTTAACCTGGAAAGCCCAACGCTTCCCTGCCATGAAATGCTGTGATTTCCTGCACTTTTTCGGAACTTTGTCACATCCTCTTTACTCTTGAGCTGCCGCGGGTTTCCGGCTCCTTCTTCTCTATGGCGTGGACCGGCAGGGGGCGAATAGCCCACACGGGCCATTTTTTTCTGCGGGATGCGGCTATACAATAATTTCTGGGCTTAAGGAACGTCGCCGGAAAGACGACTCTGCCCGATTCATGGCATGTATGGAGCATATCTTTCGCGAAAAACGCAACATCCTCAGCAAGAAGAACAACAATCCGGCGGTTTGCAAACGGTCTTTTGAAGCATAAAGCTCTTTTGCAAACCCCCAGATCGAAGGTGATCCATTGAACAAGAACAAACGGCTGCTTTCGGGATTCATGACGGTGATGCTTGCCGTCCTCTTTCTCTTTCCCGGATTGGCTTCAGCCCATGCGTATATCGTCGAATCGAACCCGGCCGAAAACGGGACGCTGCAAAAATCTCCGGCCAAGATCGACATCCGTTTCAACGAACCTCTGCAAAAAGCCTTTCATGCGATCAAAGTGACGGACTCTACCGGAAAAACGGTTAATACGAGTGAAAGCCGCTTTCCTGATGGAGAAAACTCCGTGCTGGAAGCCGATCTGCAGCCCGATCTCCCGAATGGCGTTTATGCCGTGCAGTGGAAGGCGGTGTCGGCCGACGGCCATCCCATCGAGGGGACGTATTCGTTCCAAATCGGCGAAGGCGGCGGCAGCGGTGCGTCCGGGTCCGAAACGGTCGTGTCTGCCGGTTGGCCCGGCGCCGATCTGATCGTCACCCGCTGGCTCATTTACGTCAGCCTGGCTTTTCTGGCAGGCATTTATTTTTATCAGCTGTACCTGCTGCCGGCCGGAGCCGGAAGCCGTCCGTCTTGGTCGGCACGCAGCTTGCGTCTTATGTGGATCGGCATCGCGGTATTTGCGCTCAGCTTTCTCGCCAGTCTGCCGCTGCAGACCGGGATCGATGCCGGCGTCGGCTGGAGCGGCGTAGCGTCCGATCCTTCCCTGCTGCTTAAAATGCTGCGGATCACGAGCTTCGGCGAGGTGTGGCTTGTGCAGCTTCTGCTGCTGGCCATCCTTGTTGCCTTGGCCTATGCCCTGCCGAAAATCAAAGACAAGGACCATGCCTACATGGCCGGCACCGTCTCCTTCCTGCTCGTGATGGTTCTGCTTTTGGCCAAAGCCTTTATCGGACATCCGGCCGCTTCTTCGCAAAAGGCGCTTGGCATCACGATGGACTTTCTCCATCTGGGAGCCGCTTCCCTTTGGCTGGGCAGCCTGCTTGCATTTGCGGCGCTGCTCCCGAAAGAAGCGTCCCTGAAGGCGGAGACGGAAGAACGCAGAAAAGGGTATTTCGCCGTCATCCGCCGCTTCAGCTTATGGGGCACGGTCTTTGTCGTCCTGATCCTGATCAGCGGGATTTACGGCAGCCTGCAAAACGTGCCGACATGGTATTCGCTTTTCCACACGCCTTACGGAACGGTTTTGTACGGCAAATGTGCGCTGCTCCTTATTATGCTGGCCTGCGCGCTCTGGAATTTTTTGACCGGCAAAGAAGCCAAAAAGACCTTGGGACCCGGCGTCTGGCTGGAGCTGGCGGCCGGCGTTGCCGCCCTGGCTCTTGCTGCGGCCTTGACCAACATGCCAACCGCCATGTCTTCGCCAGGCCCGCTTGATGTGAAGCAGACGCTGGAGAACAAAACGGTCGTTGCGCTGCACATTACCCCGAACGTCACGGGCGTCAACGACTTTGAGGTTCGGATCCAGGACGGCAAAGGGCAGCCGGTGCAAGGCATTCAGCAGGTGAAGCTGACCCTGACCCACCTCGACATGGATATGGGCAAATACGAAATCGTCATGCCGGGCGGCAAAGCTGAGGGGTTCAAGGCCAAAGACCTGATCACCATGGCCGGCAAATGGAACGTCCGCGTGCATGTCTTAACCGACAAGCTGGATACTTGGGACACCGATATCGTCATTCATGTCGGTAATCATTAAGGTCGTTAACCGAAGATTATGCAAAAATTCTGAACCAAAAATAAAGGAGAGAAACTTTCATGAAATTGTTCAAACGACTTCCGTTTATGGCGACCGTTGCGGCGGGATTCCTGCTGTTCTCCGGCATCGCCAGCGCGCATGTGACGGTGAAACCCGCCGTCTCCCAGCCCGATGCCTGGGAAACTTACACGATTAAAATCCCGACTGAAAAAGAGATCCCGACGACCAAAGTCACTCTAAAGGCGCCTGAAGGCGTTGAACTGATGTCCTACCAGCCGGTCCCGGATTGGAAAGTCACTCCCCAGAAGGACGGCTCCGGCAAAATCACCAGCATCACCTGGGAGGCGACCGGAGCCGGCATCCAAGCCGGCGAATTCCAGCAGTTTAATTTCGTGGCGCATAATCCCGACAAAGAAACGAACGTAGCTTGGGACGCGTTCCAATACTATAAGGACGGCAGCATCGTGGAATGGACCGGCGACGAAGGTTCCGAATCCCCGCATTCGATCACGAAAATCACGACGGCTTCCGGGGAGGCAACAGAACCTGCCGACCATGGCCATGACGCTGCGGCCGGGGATCAACAAAGCCAGCAAGGAGACGCCGGCAAAACCGAAACAGCGACTCCCGATCCGGCCCCTGCATCCGACAACTCGTCCGCAAACGGCGTACAAACCGCAACGCTTGTCGTCTCCATTGCCGCGCTCGTGTTGTCCGTCATTTCTCTTGTTGCGGCTTTCGCCAAGAAAAAGCGTTAATGTCACCGGTAAGAAAAACGTCTATCGACGCACTCCCGAAGAAGCCGGACCGCATGATAGGCAGTTCTTCTTACAATACCCAAGAAGCAGCCCCCGCAAAGCGTGGGCTTGGCTTCGCAGCCGATTCAGCCCGTGCCTGCTATAGGCGCGGGCTTTTTTATGTCCACCCCATGCGGACAAGCAGTCCATAATAGCTAGCATGATGCCCGTAGCCCGGCCATATATTGTAAAGATGTATGGCGTCCAAATTGGAAGCCGGACGCAACCATATACGAAGGGAGGTCATCGATATGATCGAGTTTCGCGAGGTTAACAAAGCATACGGAAGCTTTCAAGTTCTGCAAAATATCAATCTGCGGATCGAAGAAGGCGAGGTTGTCGTCATCATCGGTCCCTCCGGCTCCGGAAAGAGCACGCTGCTCCGCTGCATCAATCGCCTGGAAACGATATCGTCGGGCGAGCTCATCGTCGGCGGCACGCCGCTGCATGACAAAAAGATCGACATTAACCGGTTCCGTCGCGATATCGGCATCGTGTTCCAGCATTTTAACCTGTACCCCCACAAAAAAGTGATCGACAATATTACGCTCGCTCCGGTCAAGGTGCTGGGCCTGAGCAAAACGGAAGCGAAGGAAAGAGCCCTCTCCTATTTGAAGCGTGTCGGCATCGCCGACAAAGCGGACAGCTATCCTTCCCAGCTCTCCGGCGGCCAGCAGCAGCGGGTGGCGATTGCCCGGGGGCTCGCCATGAAGCCGAAAATCATGCTGTTCGATGAACCCACCTCCGCCCTGGATCCGGAAATGATCGGCGAGGTGCTGGATGTCATGCGGGACCTGGCCCATGAGGGCATGACCATGGTAATCGTCACGCACGAGATGGGTTTTGCCCGCGAAGCCGCGGATCGGATCGTGTTTATGGACAACGGACAGATTCTCGAAGAAGCCACGGCCGCCGACTTTTTCCGGGAACCGCGCGAGGAGCGCGCCCGGCTCTTCCTAAGCCGTTTGATCCGGCATTAAAAACGCATGCCTACATATTCTCTCGGGAAATAAGCAAAGAAAGGGGTAAAACGAATGAAAAAAAGATCCTATGCAAGCCTGCTGCTGATCCTGCTGGCCGCCTGCCTGGCGCTTGCCGGCTGCGGCGGCAAAAAAGAGGCCAAAGGAGGAACGCTTGAGGCGATCAAGGCGCGCGGCAAAATCATCGCCGGCGTGAAATACGATACGAAGCTGTTCGGGCTGAAGGACCCCGCGACGGGCAAAGTCGAAGGCTTCGACATCGATATCGCCAAAGCGCTCGCCAAAAAAATCCTTGGCGACGAAAACAAGGTCGAGCTGAAGGAAGTTACCTCCAAAACCCGGATTCCGCTGCTGCAAAACGGCGACATCGACCTGATCATCGCCACGATGACCATCACCGAAGACCGCAAGAAGCAGGTCGACTTCAGCGATGTTTATTTTAAGGCGGGCCAATCCCTTCTCGTGAAAAAAGGCAGCCCCATCAAAGGCTTGGAGGATTTGAAGAAAGGGATCAAAGTGCTGGCCGTGAAAGGTTCTACTTCGGCGCAAAACATCCGCGAAAAAGCGCCGGATGCCACCGTATTGGAATTCGAAAATTACCAGGATGCGTTCACCGCGCTGAAAGCCGGCCAAGGGGATGCCCTGACGACCGACAACGCCATTTTGCTCGGCATGCAAAAGCAGGACCCGAATTATGAGCTGGTCGGCGGCAATTTTACCGACGAACCTTACGGCATCGCCATCAAAAAAGGGGATGCGGAATTCGTCAAAACCGTCAACGATCTGCTGAAGGAAATGAAGGAAAACGGCGAATACGACAAGTTATACGAGCAATGGATGGGCGTCAAGCCGGAGTAACGGGAGACTGCGGCATCCATCGGAGGCCTCGGCCTCCCTCCCGTCTTCCTTCGGGCCAATCTTTAGGGAAAGGAGAGTCAACGCATGGAAGGGAAGTTTGACATCCACATCCTTTTTGACCATTGGGATCGGTTTTCCGCAGGTTTTCTGCATACGATCGGTTCCAGCGCCCTTGCCCTTGTCGGCAGCTTCATTCTCGGGACGATCATCGCCGTCATGCGCATCGCGCCGGTAAAGCCGCTGAATTGGATCGGTACCGCTTACGTGGAATTTATCCGCAACATTCCGCTTTTGCTCGTCGTATTCGTCTTTTTCCTCGGGCTGCCGACGCTTGGCGTTCCGCTGGACGGTTTCACATCCGGAACCCTCGGCCTGATGGTATACACCGCATCCTTTATTGCCGAAGCCATCCGTGCCGGGATTCAGACCGTCCCCACCGGTCAAAGCGAAGCGGCGCGGGCCACCGGGCTCACCTATATGCAAACGATGCTGCATATCATCCTGCCGCAAGCGTTTAAAATCGTTTTGCCTTCAATCAGCAACCAATTTATTAACCTGGTGAAAAACTCGTCCATCCTCGCCGTCGTCTCCGGCTTCGACCTGATGTATTACGCCGACCTGATCAATGCCGACACCTTCCTGCCGCTAACCGTCTACACGATTGTCGCATTATTTTACCTCGTCCTGACCCTGCCCCTCAGCATGGCGGTCCACTATATGGAACAGAAATTTCGAGCGGCGGACCGTTGACTGAGCCAGGCATCACTTTTGCGAGAGGAGGCTTGAGGCATGGATTTTGCAGGAGCCTATTCCTGGCCGAACCTTTCCTTTATTTTGCAGGGATTTGGCGTAACGCTTCTCGTCGCCGCCCTGTCGATTTTGTTCAGCTTTGTGCTCGGCACGTTGCTCGGCGCCATTCGTTACGCCCGAATTCCGATCTTGTATCGAATTTTGGCTGTCATCATTGATCTGATCCGAAATCTGCCTTTGCTGCTGATCATCTATTTCATTTATATCGTTCTTCCGTTGGTCGGGGTCAAGCTCCCACTCTTATGGGCGGCCATCTCAGCCTTAACCATCTTCGAAGGCGCGATGATTTCCGAAATCGTCCGCGGCGGCCTCAATTCGGTGGATCGCGGACAGATCGAAGCGGCCCGTTCCTCCGGGCTCAGCTACCTTCAGACGATGCGCTTTATCATTCTCCCGCTCGCGCTGCGCCGCATGGTGCCGCCGATCGTCAGCCAGTTTATTTCCCTGCTTAAGGACACCTCGCTTTGCGTCATTATTTTGCTCCCCGAAATGATGCATAACATACAAATCTTGCAGGGGCACAGCCCGAACTACGTCATCCCGTCCTTGATTTTGGCAGCCGTCTTGTATTTTGCCGTCAATTATACCTTGTCGATCATAGCCCGGCGGCTCGAAGCCAAAACGGCCTAACAACGGGGATTTTACCGGAACTTACGCCCTCGTACTCCGCTTTAATCAAGAAAGATGCAGCCTGTTTGCTTTAAAAGGAACGGCAGCTGCATCTTTTTTTATGTTGCCGCCGGCCTGCCCGTCTCCAAAAAAAGGGAATCCCGCCGCCCGGGACGAAATGATATATCCTGATCCCGATTCCGAAGGAGGAAATCATGATAAATTTCCAAGACCGTTTACAAAAATACGCCGAGCTGGCCGTCAAAATCGCGGTGAACATTCAGCCGGGCCAATCGCTTTGGATTAACGCGCCGATTCAGCAGCCGGAATTTGTCCGCCTGGTGACGGAGCAGGCTTATAAGGCTGGTGCCAAACTCGTCCATATCGAATGGCAGGATGAGATCAGCACGCAGATCAAATACCGTCTCGCGCCGGACGAAGCTTTCGAGACGTATCCGGCATGGAGAGTCCAAGCGGTGGAGCAGTTTGCCGAAGAAGGCGGAGCTTTTTTGTTCCTCGAATCCAGTAATCCGGAACTTCTGAAAGGCATCGATCCGAAGAGGATTGCGGCCAGCTCCAAAGCCGCCGGAACGGCGCTGGCCAAATGGAGGGCGGACATGTCCGCCAGCAGATTCACGTGGTCGATCATCGGCGTGCCGTCGGAAGGCTGGGCGAAGCTCGTATTCCCGGACCTCGACAAGGACGCAGCGATCCAGGCGCTGTGGGAGGCGATTTTCAAGGCGTCCCGCGTCGACCGGGAGCAGCCGGTGCAGGCTTGGCATGAACATAACGAAACCCTTCATGACAAAAGGGCGTACCTCAACCGCAAGCAATACAAAAAGCTTCATTACCGCGCCCCGGGCACCGATCTGACGGTCGAGCTTCCGGATCGCCATATTTGGAACGGGGGCACGGCGGTAAATGCGCAGCAAAATCCGTTTAACCCGAACGTGCCCACCGAAGAGGTGTTTACGTCGCCGCGCAAGGAAGGAACCCACGGCGTCGTGCGCAGCACCAAACCGCTCAGTTACCAGGGCAATCTGATCGAAAATTTCAGCCTGACGTTCGAAAACGGCAAGGTCGTCGATTTTTCCGCGGAAACGGGTTATGAATCGTTAAAAACGATGCTCGGCATCGACGAAGCCGGCCGTTATTTGGGCGAAGTGGCGCTAGTGCCGCATCATTCCCCGATTTCCGAATCGAATTTGATTTTCTTCAACACCTTGTACGACGAAAATGCCTCCAATCACCTGGCTTTGGGCGAAGCGTTCCCGACCTGCGTCGAAGGCGGATTGTCGATGTCCAGCGAAGAGCTGGACCAAGCCGGGCTGAACCACAGCCTGATCCACGTCGATTTCATGATCGGCTCGGCCGACATGGACATTGACGGCATCACCGCCGACGGCGCCATCGAGCCGGTGTTCCGGAACGGCAATTGGGCGTTTTAAGTTGTAAAAGAAGCAGGAGCCCCGATATTAACGGTTGGGCTCCTCCTTTTTTGGGAGAGACCTATTCTCTTTTAAAACGGGAAATCTGCAGAGACAACGGCCCGCATCCTCTAAGCGTGTTTTGCTATTCTTTTTCACCTATTTCTGAAGCAACCGCTTGACATCCAAAGACTGGAATTGTATGATCAAAACAAAAATGTTAGTTGTCGCTAACTAACGAAGCAGCGAGGTGATTCCGTCTGAGTACCAAAACCGAAAACACGGCCGACCGAATATTGGCAGCCACTGTCGAACTCATGTCCGAGAAAGGCTATAAAGCCGTTACGATCAAGGAAATCGCCGCCGCCGCATCCGTCAGCGAGATGACCGTTTTTCGGACGTTTGGCTCGAAAAAGGCCATTTTGGAAGCTATTTTGCAGAATTACATGTTCTCCACCCCGATCGAGCAGATCATTAGACAGAACATCACGTATGAGCTCGAGGCCGATTTATTGATGATCAGCAAACTGTACCATGACGTACTAAAAAGAGATAAAAAAATCTATTTGATTTCCGTCATGGAACGAAAAACGATGCCTGAAATCCATCGGGGCGTTCATAGCAATGCCGTGAGGTTCTTGAGCATCGTCACCGAATATCTCAAAACCATGCAGGAAAAGGGCAAAGTCGTCCAAGGCGACCCTGAAATCCAGGCTATGACGGTTATGAAGTTCAATTACGGGAAGTTCATCGCAAGCACGATGCTGGAAGGAATCGTCCCCGAAGTACGGGAAGACCACATCGAAGAATCGATATCCATTTTGGCCAGAGGGTTAAAGACGTAATTTTTTTTAGATTATATGTTAGTTACTAGTAACTAACATATAATTAAAATGCTCATAGAGGAGGCTGCTTTATGGACCGATTGTGGACCAAAACGTTTATCGGATTGATGGCGATGTTGTTTTTCTTATGTTTCGGTTTTTATATCCTGCTTCCGACGCTGCCGCTGCACATCAAAGACCTTGGCGCCGACGAAGCGCAGGTGGGACTCATCATCGGCGGGTTTACGTTGTCCGCGGTGGTCGCCCGACCCATCGTCGGCGGACTTCTGGACCGATATGGCCGACGTCCGTTTATCCTGGCGGGACTTATTTTGTTTGCCGTCTCGATGTTTTTGTACAACTGGGCTAGCGGACTGATCCTGTTGTTGCTGCTGCGGATTTTGCACGGCTTCGGCTGGGCCCTTTCCACCACGTCGATCGGAACGTCGATCACCGACGTCATTCCGGCGGAGCGCCGGGGCGAAGGCATGGGATGGTATGGACTGTCCATGACGGTTTCGATGGCCATCGGCCCCATCGTCGGGGTGTGGATGATCGGCCATTACGCCTTTGACCGCACCATTTTGCTTGCTTCCTGCCTGTCTGCCGTCGCCATCCTGATCGCTGTGTTCACCAAAGTCCCCGCCTTCCGGTCGGACCGCAAAAACAAAATGGCGTTTTTCGACAAATCCGTGCTGCCTATTTCGGCATCGATATTTTTTCTGGCGCTGACGTACGGCGGGATCACCACCTTCCTCCCCTTGTTCGCCGAATCCATTCAAGTCAATGCAGGCACGTTCTTTTTGGTTTACGCCATCGTTCTGACCATTACCCGTCCTTTTGCCGGAAAACTGGCGGATCGGTACCACGAAGGGGCGGTCATTATCCCGGCCGTGATCATAGCGGTCATTGCGCTGGCGGTGTTAAGCATATCCACCGGTTACGTGGGCGTGATGTGCTCCGCGGTGTTGTACGGAATCGGCTTCGGATCGGCGCAGCCCACGCTGCAGACGGCAACCGTTAACCTCGTCGCTCCAACGAAAAAAGGCTTGGCCAACGCTTCCTTTTTCACCGCCATGGATTTGGGGATCGGCTTGGGGTCGATGGTTCTCGGCCTGATATCCCAGTACTTGGGCTACCCTTTCTTGTTTGCCGCATGCGCGGTGTCCGGACTTCTTTCATTGCTCATTTTCGCCGTTTTTGTCAGAAGAACCTTACTACGAGGAAAGGAGGAGCTAAGAAGAAACATCGAGCTGTCATCTTAAGACGAATTTTTTTTGAATGGCATGTTAGTTACAACTAACTAACAATCATTTATGTTAAGGAGGCAACAAACAATGGCAACCGATCTTTTGAACATTGGAATTATCCTTGGAAGCACGCGTCCGGGGAGAGTCAGCCCCCAGGTGGGAACATGGATTTTGGACATTGACTCTCGGCGCGGCGACGCCGTTTACGAAATCGTCGATTTGGCGGATTACCGTCTGCCGTTTTTGGGCGATCCTGCCGGCGAACAACAAATAGCCGCTTGGGCGAACAAAATATCCGCTTTGGACGCGTTCATATTCATGACGGCGGAATACAACCACAGCATCACGGGCGCGTTAAAAAACGCGCTGGACTGCGCGCGCACCGAATGGTACAACAAGGCAGCCGGCATCGTCAGCTACGGATCCTCCGGCGGAACGCGCGCCGCCGAACATTTGCGCGGAATCCTCGCGGAGCTGCAGGTGGCCGACGTTCGCACGCATCCGGCGCTGAATTTGTTCACGGATTTCGAAAACTATACGGTGTTTAAGCCCGCCGATTTGCATGTATCCCATGTCAACGACATGCTGGACCAGGTGGTTCGTTGGGCAACGGCGTTAAAGACGGTCCGCAGCTGATTTGTCGTTAAAGCCCTTCCGGGTGCGGAAGGGCTTTGCTTTTTGCGTTGAAAAATCAGACGGCAACCTCTCCCCTCCTTTTTGCGTCTATACTTTTAAACATCTTCCGTGTGCATCTCATCCCTAGACCTGCTATTTCAACTTCCGTTTTCCAACAAACCATTCACAAGGAGAGGAACAAATGAACAAATTCAAAAGCATCGCCCTGTTGTTGTCTGCCTGGCTCGCATTCGGCAGCGTTTCCGCTTACGCGGCTGAAAGCACCACCCCGGAGCCTTTAAGCAAGGCGTTCGACCACATCGTGATCATCCCGCAAAACTTTCAGGGAAAAGCCTATATTAACGGGCAAATGGCCAACTACTTCAGCGATTACCGGATCGTTCAGCGCGAAGGACGCGTGTACGTCCCGATTCGCTTGATGAGCACGCTCGCCAGTGAGCTGGACAAGGGCCAAGGAACTTGGCAGGCCATCTGGCAGCCGAAAAGTCCCGACGACGTCATGCTGGTGAACTACGAGTTAAAAAAGACCATCAAGCTGAAAGTGAACAGCACCACGATGAAGATCAACAACGAACCCCGCGAGATGGACGCCGCGCCGCAAAAAATAGACGGCCAGATCATGCTTCCTTTAAAAAGCACGGCCGAAGCGCTCGGGAAAAGTATTCAATGGTCCGACGGCCTCCTCCTCATGGGCAGCACTCCCGTCGATTTGAAGGATGCGCAGTCGGCAGCAATCAAGGACCGCATCAAAACGCAGCTGTCCGATCCGCGGAAGCCTTTGGAAATATCGGCGGACATCTGGCCGTTAACCCGGTATGGAAATACAACTTACTATATCAAACGAACTTATACAAAAAACGATACCATCGAGCAAGTATTCAAAAAAACGGACGGGCAAAAAGACGTTCAGATCCAGCTGCCCGGGAAACCGCAGATAACATCGCTTCAAGTCCTTAACGGCAAGCTTTATTATGCGACATACATCAACAACCAGGCCGAACTGCATGCACTGGATTTAAAAACCCAGAAATCGGAAAAAGTTAGTTCGCTGAAGCCGATGGGACCGGATCAAGGGCTTTTTTTGGGAAGCGTCGAATCGATCGATAACGATTTGTTTGTCACATTGAATAACGGAGAACTCACTTTGGGCCGGGTGGACTTGTACAAAGTCGAAAAAGGCGCGTTAAAACCGGTAGCCGGTGCCAAAAGTTTTGCCGGATACGTGAAGTCAGGGGATTATCTGTACAAGGCCGACTTTAATTTCATGACCGACATGTCAGGCAATTTGGCTCGCGTCAACCTGAAAACGGGGGAACAAAAGCCGGTCGGCCAGCCGGAGTTTGCTTACGGGGTTAACCGGATGCTTAGCCCGGATGGCGGAGTAGGCTATTCAAGTAACAACACCATGTACGTAAAAGACGGCTACCTGTATACGTTAGGTTATAAAGAGGCCGATCCGAACGACCAAAGCGCGGTGTACAAAATCAATCCGACAGATTCGACCCAAACGAAACTGACGCCTCCGGCCAGCCGCTTTTGGATGATCGGCAGCGAAGTTTATTATATCGACGCCGAATCGGGTTACCTGAGCAAAACCAACCTGAACGGTGCAACCCCCGAAATCGTTGTGCCAAGAAAAATGCTGAACGTCCAATTTGCAAACGGAAGCTTTTATTACACCTCAAATGAGGCAGGTAAGGATACCATCCCAGGGGACTTGTATCAATACGACCCGTCGGCGGGAAAAGAATTCAAACGAAGCGATAAAACGGTCACATCATTTTACGCAGGCAAAACAGGGCTGTATTATGTATCGAACGGGTATGAACCCGGATTGTACAAGGTCGATGCCAAAGGCGGCAACGTCCGATTGGTGAACGACCGCATTCGCGACGGCTTCCTGACGGATGAGGGCATGATCTATAAGCTGGTCTACAAAGATGGAATTTACTTCGTAAAGTAACGGATAACCCCGGAACAGCGACAAGGTGAAATCCCGTCCGAAATAAGGTATGATGATTGGCAAACAAGCGAATGCCCCGCAAAGGAGTGCCGGTTCATGTATGAGCTGAAAACGAAGGAAACCGAAAACAGCGTCATCGAATTCATCGAGCAAATCGACCACCCCGGCAAACGCGAGGATGCGTACAAGCTGCTGGATATTTTTACGGAAACGACGGGTGATCCGGCCAAAATGTGGGGACCCGGCATCATCGGCTTTGGTTCGTACCATTACAAATACGCTTCGGGCCATGAGGGCGATGCGCCTCTCGTCTCGTTTTCCCCGCGAAAAGCGAAAATCAGCCTGTATTTTGCCCCGGGAGACGATCAGCGCGAGGCGCTGCTCAAGGATTTTGGAAAACATACGTCAGGCAAAGGCTGCGTCTACATCAACAAGGTGGCGGACATCGACGTAGAGATTCTGAAGGAGCTGATTCGCCAGTCGGTGAAGTTTTTGCGGGAGACGTATCCGGTTGGAGAGTAAATGAGAAGTTTTTGTTGATGAAAAAAGGGCGCTTGCGGCGTCCTTTTTTCTTCTCCTCCAAGGGTCATAAAAAACATCCGATTATTTGTCATCATCAAAGATCCATTTTTCATTAAAGTGATCGTTGATCGCTGTAGGATTGCTTGCATGGATATTCGATGGAACCTTTACCCCTCGATACCATGCAACGAACTTTCTGGATTCTTTCGTGTAAATAATATAGGCTTTTTCATTGTTAAAACATCCTTGGTTGTCAAAGCCATTGTATTAGGCAAGTCCTTAAATGCCCAATTATTTGACAAAATGAATCACTCCTATTATTTTTTTGATTTAACAATACTTATGGATTTACTGTAGCACCACATACTCAAGTGCTCCCGCGTGGATCAACCTGTATTCATAAAGTCGTTATACTCTTGGCTGCATTTATGGATAGTCCCGGTGGGATGAAGCCCGGCGGTACTACATGGTATAACAGTATTCTTCATAAAAAAACCTTGCAGGAGTTACATTCAAGGATGCATGCCTATTTTTCTATTCCTGTTTTCTTAAAATACTCATCATAGGCTTCATGAATTTTTTTACGACATATGTCTTCCCATATTTTTTTCAATTCCGAAATTTTGGCTTCGTCTGCATCGTATGGGACCATCTCACCACCAAACCCAATCCAAGCATCCGAATCAGGTACTTCGCCAAACTCAGCCGAAAATGCCACCTCATTAGGCGCATAAGTAAAGCCAATGTGCTTACAATTATTCTCAAAACAATGATATCCCGGCTCACCGAACCCATGTTTACAATAAGGCGGCTTCTCTCCACTCCCTTCATCTTCAATGGAATTTTGAGAGCAGTATAATTCTAAAAGTAAATGCTTGATAGTCATTGATACACCTCATCTTTATGACATACTTCAATAACATTTATATTACCATTTGAATCTTTGGTATAAACTATATTCTCTTATATAAAGAAACCCTGAAAGGCATAGCCAATCAAGGTCATAAAACTAGAATCATTTTTTATTTTCTATAAATGTGTTCTTAATAGGAGGGCTTGGTTCCCAACTAATGAGTTTAATATGATACTTCTCATATAACTGATCTTCTTCAAGATAATCTTCTCCGCTTACATTACCCTTCTCATTCTTAACAAGCCATGCATTAGGAAAACTCGAGTTATTTTCATTATACCTTTTTGAATCATTCATATAGTAATCCGCACTACCTGGATAAAAGGCAATGTTCTCAACTTCATTATTTAGTTTCTCTAAGATAACAAAATCCCCACTCACATTACCACTCGTTAATCGTTGTTTCCATTTTCTAAATTTTCCTTGTCCTTCATCCATACCAACACCATCATATTCACATACAACCGTATCTTGAACAATCTTTTTCTTTCCGTTTATTTCATAAACTAATTTAAATGGAAATTCACTGTATGTGATCGATGGTTGTGGTGGATTCGGTTGTGAATTAAGTCCAACATACAAAAGCAACCAAGGCCAACTAAAAATAACAAGTGTCACTAGCGCCGAGAAGCATAGCCAACTTGTTGCAATAATTAATATTTTTTTCATGAATACCCTTTTTCCTTAAGGGCATTAATTACTGATTCCGTTGAATGATTTTCAATA
The DNA here is from genome assembly GCF_009870825.1 of Paenibacillus sp. USDA918EY. GTDB lineage: Bacteria > Bacillota > Bacilli > Paenibacillales > Paenibacillaceae > Paenibacillus_AQ > Paenibacillus_AQ albilobatus. The sequence continues at coordinate 410,048 of NZ_WTWY01000002.1, forward strand.
CGCTTATTCACGATCGCATCAGCTCCTTTTACAAAGAATTCCCATGTAGTTCACTTATGTTGAATTGGTAAGATAATATCTTCCGCCATTTTTGCCGCTTCCATCACAGTTGGAATATGCCCGCTTGGGTCGATATAAATCAATGGGTTATTATACACATACGTATATCGGTTCAAACTTAAAGGCTCATGAATCTGTCCTTCATACGTATCCTCACTAATAAACCGTCCAATTTCTGGTTGTAAAAGCGGCGGCATTATCTAAAAAAACAGGTCAATCATGGTGGATCTGACCATAATCGACCTGTTTGAGTACCGTAATAACGTTATTTAGGTTATAAAATAAATGTATTATTAGATGGGTTAGATGTGTTATTAGTTTAATATTGGACTCATTCTGCACTGGGTAGTCTCGCCAAAAAAGTGAGACCCTGTTTGCTTATCAGTGTCATATAACAGATTAATAAAATCAAAAAGGTGTGATAATTAACCTGCTGTCAGTGATCACCTTGCACTTTTGGGCTAATGATTTAATTTCTTCTATGTGCTTTATTGCATTAGATTCAACTAACTTATCCTTCAATCTTTCAAGTTCATTTAATAATTTATCCATGTCTTTACTTGAAAAAACATCATAACTACAGGTAGATAGCTCACCCAACAGTTCAAATTCATCCTCATCTTGCTGTAAATATTCTACATTACTAACTTCATACACCTTCCCTAACTGTTCACCACTAGCTAATTCTAAAATAATCTTAAACATACTATCACTCCTCGAATCCCAGCCCACCTGGAAAGGTATTTACAAGTACAACATAAGTTTTAATCCCTTTTGTAATCGACATGTAGCATCCCCTCATATTTTTTTCGAAAATTTTTATAGATACATTGTATTACAAGAAATCGATGGCTTTGGAATTTCTTACATTAGACCACCCAATTAATGACTTTCGAGTCGAGCAAGTCACGGAACAATATGTTCAGTTCTGATGAGGACAAAAACAAAATATTCATTTTAGCCGCCCCAACAAAGAAAAACCACAATACGGGGATTAGTCGTATTGTGGCTAATTACATGTAATTAACTCTACTCGATGTTCCTGATAAGATGTCAATTTTGAATTTCTCTTCAGGGATGCCAAGTTCATTTGTGGTATACAGAATATACTGAGATGCAGTGTCTGTTGGTTCAAGCATGACCCAGTGATTAACCTTTTTTACCCCAAGTCCTATAATTTAGTTTTGTCTGAACATCGACAGGAATATAGGTTTCTTTTCCTGAGCCTAAATCTTTTAGAAAGAGCCGTGCATGACTATTCCTTTGAAATAAATTCCGTAGTATAAAAAAAGAACCTTGAGGATTGCACCCTCAAGGCCTCATTATAAATATCAATTGTAATTCAGCGTCTGACAAACTTAGACTGAACTTTTCAGTTAAGAGTGTTTAGTCTCTAAACGGCTTCTTTTGGTTCTTAATGAGTTTTAAAACAATCCCCTGAAAAGGTTACTCAAAATCCTCGAACCAACAAGTTGAAAATTGTATCATAGGATCACAAAAAACAGCTGACATTTCTTTAACACTGGAATGGGCGGATGTTTTCCCCTTATCCCACAACCACTTATCCGAAATTAATCTTAATATTTTTTCTGCCCTGTGATAATCGAACGGGCCTATCGACTCAAAATTACATGTAGTTTTGAACCAACCATCCACCTTCCAATAAGGTTCATTTTCAATCAGATTAAATGATGTTACTTCATCACTCAATCTGCGTATTACTTCATTTAGCACACTTAATGCTTCAGTATTAGTATTACATTCTGTAAACAAGCTAAGTTGAAACATTTGAACCTCCTTTCTTTAATGCGAAATAGTTCAATCTGGAACTACACTAATGTAATTCTTCCCATTCTTTAAAACTTCCCCATCTCTTCATTCCTTGTTTAGACAACTGCATCCCATTCAAAATCCTTATTTGGGTCACCATGGTAAGGCTCCTTTTTCTATATGCTACCAAACCTATCCACATAACCTTCAAGCGTTTTATCGAATTTGACTTCTTCTCCTGGAATGAATCATTCCTCTGCTCCTCACTTGCTGTCTCTGTTTCAGGCTCCGGAAACTCCAGACAGACATCATTTGCGAAGTTCAGCTCACAGTGCTTTTTCTTGTTGTTCTGCTTCTCCCAGCCGTCCCGTGGGCCGCCTAGATGCATATCCGGATTCCTCGTCGTATTGGCTGCATTTTGGGCTAGTCCCGGCTGAATGAAGCCCGGCGGTACTACGTGGCAGTTGCCCTTGTCGCTTCCATTGCCTTAGCCGTTGCTGTTTCCTCTGCCCCGTGGGCATTGTCAAATCATAAAAATAAGGACGCCACCAGCGCCCTTATTTTTATGTTACTACTTATTATCTCATTTCACCCAGTTCTCGATTAAAGAGCTTCTCCTCCCCATTTACATTCACCATGAAATATCTTGCCCCTTGAAGATAAGACTCAACATCTACGTTGGACTCCTTTGGCAAAGGGTACACCATTTCTCCCCGGTCATTAATCAGTTCCACCTGTTTCCCCTTTTTAACCAAAGCAAGCCCACTGATAAAGGGAAGAGCAGCATCATACTTTGCCTCAATAAGCGTATCCCCCGTTGTGTTCATGTATCCATATTTCATCGTCTGGGGATCAAAAAAGAATGCCCTTCCTTCTGAAAATCTGCTGCCAATTCTCAAGCTTGGAGGTATAGCGACTTCCCCATCCATATTGATATATCCATACTGCCTATTTTCAAAAAGAACCTGAGCCAAGCCTTCAGAGAACCCTTCAACAGGTGTATACTTCGGGTTTTCAAGTATGACTGAGCCCTCGGTATTGATAAAATAGGATTTGCCTGCTCTTGATACAAGCGCCATCCCATCAATGAATGAACTTGCTTCGTCATACACAGCATCGAGACACAATTCTCCGTCAGAGCCAAGAAAACCAAACCTATCTTCTCTGCTAAATCTATACAAGTTTGAGGAAAGACCGTCGATATGATCCGCAATACCTTTTGGAAGCTGGTTGAGCGCGTCCCCTTTTTTATTTAGTAATGTGAATCTCTCTTCTGCCATGACCCAGGCTTTTCCCTCAAGAAACTTCTCGGCGGATTGAAACTGATAGTCTATAATCACGTTCCCATCCATATCGATATAACCCCACAAACCATTTTTTAATACAGCTGCTACTCCATCAGAAAAATAATCGGCTTCCTCAAAGATCGGAGGAATCAGAACATTCCACTCCCGACCAATATATCCCCATTGTTCGCCTTCGTTAAACGGGAAGTAGTCCATATTACACCTCTTTTTCAGGTATTATCTCTCAACTATAATAACGATAATCTTATAAATATGAGATCATACAACCCCACACTGGACTATGTGGTAAAAAGTCAGTAAAAATTTAACAAGAAATCTCTTCAGGCATGCGTTGTAATAATCACCAAAGATTCCATAGTGCCTAATCCATGCCCACTTTCAAGATAAAAATTAAATACTAAAGATAAAATAATTACTAAAATATTGGTTTCAATAACGCCCCAATCGTCTTTAGGCCACTAGTTACTCCCTTAGCAATGGCACTTCCAACAGCAGAAGCACCAGTTAATATACCTTCAACAAATAACTTATCTCCGGATGGAAGAATAGCTGCATACTGCTCATTTACATAGTCTCGTGCTTGATTTACGCTGAAGTTTTTGGTCTTACCGTCTTTTTTCAGATATAACGAGTAATTCACTACTCCAGGGGCAGTAAAGTACACGCTCATTTTCAGATCTCCAAACACTTCGATGTCTTTTATAGGTTGTATTATTTTACCGCTTCCTCTAGTATATCCCGTTGCCTCAGTATACTTTACAAGTTGCTCTTCTGCACTGCCACCAAAAGGTTTTACTTCCCAGATCATCTTGTTATGAACAATATCAATTTCCCCTGCTGTGGATCTCTCCTCTAATTTAGGATTCTTCTTGCCTCCATAGGACTTCTTTATTTCCTTTGAAGCAATAACTTGAGCTATCTCATGAAATACAGTACTATTACCGCTTCGAATTCCCCCTGGTTGGGCTAAACCATTATACATGAGAATTTTTACTACTGCTCCTGTTCGGCTCGTCCTCCCACTAATATACTCTCCGGCAATATAATTGAGATTTTCGACCGACATATGCCCGCTCGGATCAACATAAATCAACGGATTATTCTCCACATACGCATACAAATTCTGACTAAGTGGATTTCCTAATGTCCCTTTATACGTATCCTCGCTAATAAACCGTCCAATTTCCGGCTGGTAATAACGAGCACGGGCGTATGTCAAACCGTCAGTATAACCATACCCCAATCCGGTGTATCCAAACAAATTGTCCGGTCCCGGCCAGTTCAGGTCGAACTTCTTGCCGTCCAGCGGGATGCCGAATTCGTCGTAGTGGTAGCGCGCCGACACGCGGCCGTCTTTTTCTACGAGGCCCAGGGCGCTGCCGAGCGCATCCTCCATATACCAAAGCGTCTTCGGCTGCGTTCCCGGCTTGGCTCCGCCGTCACCCGGAACCGGCTCCCAGCCGTTGTTCGGGTCATAGGCAGGCAGGTAAGTCATGCTCAACCGTTCTCCGCCTGCTCCGTATACGTAAGATTGTTTCCACTTGCTGTCGTCCGTTTCAGCGGCCTGCAGCGGCTCCGGAAGCTCCAAGCTGACGTCATTGGTAAAGTTCAGCTCCCAGTGCCTTTTCTTGTACTGCTTCTCCCAGCCGTCTCGTGGGCCGCCTGGATGCATATCCGGGTATTCTTCGTCGTATTGGCCGCATTTTTTGGCTAGTCCCGGCGGAATGAAGCCCGGCGGTACTACATGGCAGTTGCCCTTGCCATTTCCGTTTCCATTGCCGTTCCCGTGACCGTTGCCGTTGCCATTTCCATTTCCGTTTCCGTTATTGCCGTTACCATTACCGTTTCCATTATTGCCGTTACCATTACCGTTACCGTTGCCGTTGCCTCTGCCGCCATGGGCATAATCAATCGTCATCTTCATCCGGTTGCCGTCGCCGTCATAAGCATATTTCGTGACGTCTCCACGCTCGTTCGTCTGCTTGATCAGGCGGTTCGCTCCGTCCCAAACATATTGCTGAACGATCTCCGGAGCGGACCATTTTCCGACGGAACCCGGCAGATTTAAAGGCGCGTCCGGCCCAGGAGCCGGAAGCCCTGCTGCAGGATCCACTGCTGTAGGATCCACTGCTGCAGGATCGGCAGGATCCATTGTCGCCGGGTCGTATACGTCCGTTGTAACGCTTGGATCTGCGTAGGTAACCCCGGTCACCGAGAATGTTTCCGGAAGCTTCAGCTGCTGCCGAATGACCTCCAGCAAATTGCCCCGCGGATCATATCGGTAATCGTTGATTTCCGTGCCGCTAGTCATTTGAAGCAACCGATCCGCTGCGTCGTACGTGTAACTTTCCGTATCGGCCAGGTCGCCCCAATGGCTGCTCTTGGCCGTCCGGTTACCGACGGCGTCATATTGGTAGGTCGTGATGGACGGCAGTCCCGCTTCCGCGTTCTGTCTTTGCACCTGAATGAGTTGGTTCAACGCGTCGTAGGCGTAATCGGTAATCATACGCTTCTCTTTGTCGTTTGCGTCGGCATCGTCTTCGTCGTTACCGTCCGACATACGCTCCGTCCGGACCAGGTTTCCTGCCGGGTCGTAAGCATACGACAACTTCTCCAGGACCTTGCCGAATTGATTCCGATGGGTCAAGCCGACGAGCTGTCCGGCATCGTCATAGCGATACGTGCTTTCCCCAAGCGTCGGAAGATGCTTGGATACAAGCAACCCTCTGGCATCATAATCATAGGAAGTGGTTCGGCCCGCCGCGTCGGTCACCGACGTCATGCGGTCCAACAGATCGTATTGGTAGCTGACGGATGTTCCATCCGGGTATTCCACGCGGCTACGCTGGCCGGTAGGCGTCCATTCGTAACGAATCGTGCGCGCATTCGGATCCTTGACCGATATAAGCCGGTTCAGCGCGTCATAAGCGTACGTCGTCGTGCCCAGGCTGTCCGTCATCTGTGTTCTGCGACCGGCGGCGTCATATTGGTAACCGACATGTTTGCCGTCCGGGTACCGGATGCCGGTCAAGCGGCTCAGCAAATCGTAAGCGTAGCTGGTTTCGGTGCCGTCCGGAGCGGTCATGCCCGTCACATTGCCGACGCTGTCATAAGCAAACTCGGTAATCCGCTGATCCGGAGCGATCTCCCGGATCAAGTCGCCGCGGCGGTTATACTGATACCCTGTCGCGCGGCCGAGCGCGTCCGTCTTGGAGACGATGTTGCCTAAAGCATCGTAGGCATAGGCCGTCTTGTTGCCCAAAGCGTTCGTGACCTGCGTAAGCCGTCCAAGCGCGTCGTACGCATAGGCTGTCGTCTGCCCCTTGGCATCCGTCAAACCGGTCACCAGGTCATGGGCATTGTAGGCAAACTGGGTGGCTTGGCCCAACGGATCGACCATTCGGGTAACCCGGTTCAGCGGGTCATAGGCGTAGGTCGTCGTCTTTCCTGCTTCGTCGGCAGACTGAACGACGCGCCCGAGCGCATCCCGGGTTACCGTCGACTCTCCGCCAAGCGGATCGATCGTCTTCACGAGCAGACCGCGTGCGTCGTATTCCATCTTCCATTCCGCGCCGTTCGGACCGGTGATCCGAGTAAGGCGGCCCGAACCGTCATAGGCATAGGCGGTTACCTGCCCCAGAGCATCCGTCTGCGAAGTCAGCCGGCCCAAGGCATCATACGCATAAACAACCGCATGGCCCAGCGGATCGGTTTCCTGCGTCAAACGTCCGGCGCCGTCATAGCTGAAGCGGGTCGCGCCGCCTTCCGCATCCCTGATCTCTACCGGAAGGTTGCGCCGGTCATAAGCGATCCGGGTTTCCGCGCCGCTGGCTTCCGCCTGGAGGGTCAGGTTCCCGTTGCCGTCATATTCATAACGGGTGACGTTGCCTTCGGGATCGGTCGCCGCTGCGATCCGGTTATTGTCGTCATACGCATAAACCGTCTCGCCCCCTTTCGGGTCCGTTATTTTGACGAGATTGCCCACCCCGTCATATTCGTAACGGGTGACGCCCCCCAAAGCGTCCGTTTCTTTGGCTAACCGCGCATAGCTGTCATATTCGTATTTCGTCTTGGAGCCTGCCGTATCCGTATAAGCGGTCAGGTTGCTGTCCTTGTCATATTCGAACCGTTCCGCCTGCCCCAAAGCGTCGATTCGTTTCGTCACCCGGTCGCGTGGATCGTATTCGAAGCTTGTCCGCTGTCCAAGTGCATCGATGATGTCGGTGACCCGGTGCAGAGGATCCCGGACCATTTCCACCCGGTTGCCGAGCGGGTCCTTCAAGGAACGGGCAAAACCGGACGAGTCATTTTCGATCGTCGTCGTTTCGCCGTTAGGGTTTACCACCGCTTCGGCGATGCCGCGGTCGTTGACGACGATTTTGGAGACGCCGCCAAGCGGATCGGTCATGCTTGTCAGGTTGCCTTTTCCGTCGTAACCAAACACCGTTTTATTCCCGAGCGGGTCGACCACTTCCTCCGGAAGATTGAAGGCAGTGTACCGGATTTCAGTTTGGTATCCTTCAGGGTCCTTCGCCCGGATCAGGTTGCCGCTGCCGTCGTACGTATACTCCCATGTATTTCCGTTGCGGTCCGTTTTTTGAATGACATTGTCGTTCGCGTCGTAAAGGAAACGTTCCGTCGTTCCATCCGGGTACGTGATCGCCGTTTGACGGTACCGATCGTCGTAGAAATGGACGGTTTTGCGTCCCAGCGCATCGGTAGTCACTGTCTTCTTCTCGTTCGGGAAGTATTCGATATCCCCCCAAGCTCCGGAAAAATCTCGCTGGCGCACGACCCGGTCCTGATCGTCATATTCATTGACGAGGGACATCGTCTGGTTCGGATTGCCGATCTCCGTCATTCGGTGCTTTTCATCGTACTTGTAAGTGATCCGCGCGCCGTCCGGCAAAATCATCGCCTTCAGGTCATGGTTCACGGCATCGTATTCGTAAGCCGCATACCGGCCCGATTGATCCGTAACCCGGACCACTTTGCCGCCGTCCCCGTAGGTGAGCGTCAGCTTCGCGCCTTCCGTCGAAACCTCCGTCAGCAGGCTGCCAGCATACGACAGCTGAACGGTATTCCCGTTGGCATCGGCGATCCGCAGCAGCTTGCCGTCTTTCCGATAAGTGTATTTCCACTTCTGCGGCGTCTCCTGCGTGAAGGTGCCGTCCGGTTGTTGAACGAGCGTATCGTACTGGCCGTCCATGCCTTGATAACGTCCGCCGCCGAGCGGCTCGAAGCGGAAGCTTGCGCCTTCCGGGGACACGGCGTACAGGATTCCGCCTTCGCGGAATTCCAGCTTCCGTTCGTACGTATGATGCCATCCGACCCCGAAATCCCCGTCGTATCTGTCGCGGCTGTGGTAGGTGAGGGTCATGTCGAGCGGCATCAACGCCGGGACGTCGATATTCGTTTGATAAAAAGTGAAATCCCCTGTTGCAAGGTTGATCGGGTCAAACGCGGCGGCAAGCGGAAATCCGTTGCGGTTCGCGAATTCTTCCTGGATTCTCTCGTCGTCATCCTTGCCGATTTCGCCGGCTTGCCGCGGATTCAGAATCAGCAGGTTGATGTCCTTTTCGAGGGTCCCGTAGCAAACCTGGCCGCTGCAATCCTGCACGGGGAAGCCGTTAAACTCGACGATGTCGGCGATCTTCTGAACGATGGCGTCCTTTTCGATGACATTATAATAATAGCTGGCGACGACCGCCCAATTGACGCCCCATGAAGGTGTTTTATAGCGCAGCACGCTGAGCGTGTCCGACGCATTCGAACGCTTTTTGTCCAGATCCCTCGTCGCAAACGCCTGAATTTCGGCAATTTCGTATGCCGGGAGTTTGACCTTGATCTCCCATTCGCCCACGTATTTCTGCGGCTTGTTGTCGGCTCTTTCGGGAAAATCGGTAAAATAGGTTTTGTCTACCGCGATTTTTTTCGCCCAATCCGAGGCGAGCGGACGAACCGGAATTCCCGAAGCGAGCGTGTCCGCTTTGCCGTCGTCTACGGTCGTGTCGTTGCCCACCCGGCGGATCCGTTTCATCTTTAGTTCCACTTTGGTGCCGAGTTCCGCGATTCCGCGGATGACATGCTCCTCGCTTGCCGGATCGGGCACGATTTCCATGCCCTTCGGCGCCGGCGGATTGGCGTTCGAAATTTGGACTTCGCCCGCTTTTCCGTTTTTCGGGAAGCGTTTCGGCGTTACTTTAATCTCGTATTTGCCTTCCGCCGCCGGCTTTCCGTTGACTTTTCCGTCCCATACGTACTTGTTTTTATTCAGGGTCGGATAGGTTCCTTCGTGCAGTACGGCAACGGTAGAACCGTTTTGTTCCAGACTGATGACCGTTTCATGCGACTGCTGCGTCGTATCGTTCGGGTCGGGATTGTCGAAGCTGAAACTGACCTCCGTCTGTCCTCCGTACACGGAACTGAAAGAATACGGGTCGATTTGCAGCGACGTTTCCGCAAAGGCTTTCGGCAAATGCTGGGACGGGAACAAAGGAAACCCTGCGATCAAAATGATGAACGCCAGCAGCGTTTTGCCGACGGCCCCAAGCTTGTCGAAGCAGCCCTTTAGCGCCCGGGGTTTCAGCCGATTAATCATGGAACAACTCTCCCTTTATCGCCAGCCAGCGGTAAATGACCATTGCCGCCTCGGCCCGTGTCGATGTCGCTCCCGGATTCAGACGATCCCCGTCGCCCTTGATCAACCCGCTTTGAATCGCGGCCTGTACGGACGGCTTGGCCCAATCCCGAACCGATCCGGCGTCCTTGTATCCGGTGAGGAGATCGCTTTGTTCATCCTTACGAAGGCCTGCGGCATTTGCCAGCATGACCATCATTTCCGCCCGGGTAATCGGAGCGTTCGGCTTGAATAAGCCGCCTTCATACCCTTTGATCCATCCCGCTGCCGCCGCCTGCTCGACCGATTCGGCCGCCCAATGCCCCTCAGGGACGTCACGGAAGGAGTGGCGATCCGCAGACTGCTGCGCATCCAGCCCGGCGGCCTGAACGAGCATCTTGGCGAATTGGGCACGCGTCACCGGCTGTCCGGGCGCAAACGCTCCGTTTTCCATGCCGTTCACGATCCACCGGGAGGCCAGCACTTCCACTTCCGCTTTCGCCCAATGGCCGTTCATGTCCTTAAAGGAAGGCGCATACAGGAAAATGCCGTATAAGCCCGGTTCCTGAACCTTCGCGCGCACCGTTTTCCACAACGCGTCGACCGTTCCCCCGCTGTATGCCCAGCGCCCCGCGCTTTCGTCAAAGCGGTAAATGCCTGCGCGGTTTGCCGCATCGGCATTTTTGAGCGGCTCATCCAGCTGGAAGGTTAGCGCAGCAGGTTTCAAAGGTTTCGTGTCTGCGGTCCACTTCCACGCCACGCCGGTCCAGGTCATGCCGCTCGCGAGACGGTCGGACGGAAGGCTGCCGATTTTTTCAAGCGTAATCCGGGTATCGGAAGCGAACGCTCCCTGGCCGAATTCAAGCTGGAACGCTTGCCCCTTCGCCGCCACGCCTCCTTTTGGACCGATAACGATGCCTTCAGCCGGTATGCTTCCGGTTCCGCTGCCGCTTGTCGGCGGGGCTTCCGTTTTTTCGGTCCGGATAATATCACGGCTAACCAACGTTCCGTTGTTGACGAATGTCAACTTCTCCCCGTTAAAGCCGATGAAAGCGGTAGGTTTCGTTAGCCCCAAACTGAAGATTTGCCCGCTTTTCAGATCGGCCGCCCTCATGATCGCCGCATCGCCGGAAGCTTCCAGCCAAACGGCCGTTCCGCGGGAAACGCTCATTTCTTTATACTCGCGTTGCCCTTCCTTGGCCGGCTTCGTCAGATCGACCGGCTGCGGGCTGCTGCTGCTTATATCTATGTAGACGTACTTCCCGTTTCCGTCCAAATCTTTTTGTTTCCACAAAATTTCTTCGCCGTTAAATACAAAACGCTCCACATATTCGGTATATGGCAGGTCGACGATTTTATTATGTTTGCCCGTGGCGACGTTATATTCGTATAAATCTCCGTCTTCGCCGCCTTTGTAGACAACGCGTCCGTTTTTTATCACAGGATCCCGGCCACGGCCCAAATCCGTTAACTCTCCGGTTGCCAAGTTATACAAGGTCATCGTGTAGGAAGGAAACGTCTGCCAGACCACAAAATCGCCGTCCGCCAGCGGCGTGCTGTTTTGGCCCGTATTTTTGTTCAGCTTGGTTTCGGTTTTCGTGCTGACATTGTAGCCGTATACGTCCCAGTTCAAATTGTCGTCGGTGCCGCCGTCATTCCGCTTATCGATCCAAACGACGACCGCTTCGCCTTTGCCGTTGATCCCGACGGAAGGAGAATCGGTCAATTTTCCATGGGTCGTGATCGCTTGGCTTTGTCCGGTTTTCGTATTCCCGTAAAAAATTTGCCCTTTCAGCTTGGCGCTGTTTCCGCGCCACACCGCATGTTCGCCCGAAATCCGGATGTTGGCGCCGCTAATCGATAACGGGGACGTTTCGTCCTGGTAGGTGAACACGGTTTCCGCTGAGACCCGCTGTACCTCCGGAATGACTCCCCCCAGCAGTCCTGCCGCAAGCAGAGCTGCTATCCATTTTTTAGTGCTACCCCTCATGTTTTTCCTCCTTGAGACAGCAAAAAACCAAGCACCATGAGCAACCCGGCTGTCAGTCCATGAATAGGCTTCATGGAGTAAGACCCGTGGCTTTGCGTCCCCGACTTTCGTACGGGTTTGCCTTTGTTCAAGCACCTGGTTTAGCGCTTTCTGCGTAGTTCTTTGAATCTATTTTTAATCAGAATTATATAAATAGTTACAAAAAGTTACAATATGTAATGAAATATATGGTTCTTAGAACCTTAATTTTCGTGATTGTGATTTGTATAAACGCGAAAATTAGGATATCTGCTATTTCTAGTCAGTTCTTTTAACAGAGAGTAAACAAATTGTAATTCACCACGCAAGCCATCTTGAACTAAAAAAGGCCAGGAGCCGTGTTTTTTGAAAACAACCGTTTATGCAACATTTTGCGTTAACGTCCCGTCTGAAACGGTGAAAGGCATGCATCATTTTCCAATGAAAGGTTTGGTAAAAATATTGCGGAAATAAGCAGCCGACTGGTAACCCAAACGTTCGTACAAGCTCACGCCTATAGGAGGAATGACAGATGAATAAAATGTACAAAGTGCTCGCGACCGCATCCATTTTGGCTCTGGCAGCCATGCCCGTGGCGGCAAACGCGCAGCAGCTCCCCGCCCAAGCGGTGCAAAAAGGAAACGCCAACAAGCAAACCGACGTCAAAAACGTTCCGGCAACCTGGGGACAAATCACGAATTTCGTGCACGACAAATCGGATAAATTCATTACCGTGACCGGACGCGGACTTGCGCCGACCGATCAGGACGAAATCATCCTGGCCATTACGCCAAAAACGAAATTCATCGACGCGAAAGGAAAAACCGTTCCTCTGCAAAAAATCATCGACGGGCACAAAACCGTCAAAGCTTTCTACAGCCCGAACATCACAAAAAGCATTCCAGCCCGCGGAACCGCGCTGACGCTGGTCGTTCAGGACCAAAGCTTCTCGGCTATCGACGGTAAGGTAACCGAGGTTAGAGACGGCAGCATTTTGGTAAAAGGCACCGATGTTTACAACAAACACGACGAGGAAATTTGGCTGCATTTCGCGGATAAAGCGACGATCATCGATCAAAACCGCAAAACGATTGCCGCCGGAGACATCAAAGAAGGCATGAGCGTGAGAGCATTTTACGGCCCTGCCGTCGCGATGAGCCTTCCGCCGCAATCCGGAACGAATTACGTGATCGTGAACACCGAAGACACCGGGAGCGGTGAAACCGGAAATGAGGATCAAGAACTGAAAGCCGGTACGGACGGCATCATCACCAATACGGCGGACGGCAAAGTGACCGTCATCGGCAAGGCTCATGAGAAGGGCGGCGTCAACTACGTCGTTCTCTCCATCGATGACAAAACCCAAATCGTCGACGAAGACGGGAAGGCGCTGACCAAGGATGCCCTGAAGGCGGATACCCGAGTAGACGCTTACTACAGCGACATCATGCTGATGATTTATCCCGCCCAAACGCATGCCGGCAAAATCGTGGTGAAAAAAGCGGAAACGGTCAAGATCGAAGGCACCGTCAAAGCATCGGATCGCACATCGGCCGATCAAGTCTATGTGAATGTAGGTTCCGATGATTCCATCGACAACGACGTCATTCTGAACATCTCGAAGGATACGACGATCATTCCGACACTGGGCGGCGAAACGGCGCTTCGCGCGGGCACCAAAATCATCGCCTATCATTCGCCGATCATGACGAAGTCGATTCCCGGCATCACAAACGCCGAAGTGGTGATCGTCACGTCCGATAAAGATGCGGTACAGCCTAAATAAGAAAAACGTCTATCGACGTATATTCAAAGCAGCCAGACCGCGTTTAGCGGAAGAATTACTTGCGATATAAGGATGCCGAGTCTCTAGCGTATACCTTCTTGTATCTAAAAACTTGCCTAAACGCGCCGAAACCCGGCCGATTCTTCTGATGAATCGGCCGGGTTTTTTCTGGCCCGGACTGAAGATGAAAGACCGTATGCAGACAAGACCACCGGACGCACGGGCGGAACGTTCGCTAAAGTTCGGTTGGCATTAGGTGAACTTACGGCCGATGCCGGTTCGTCCGGTGCTCCCTCAGCTCTTCCGCTTCCTACCGGCAAGAGCGACCGTCATCGGAATGATCAGCATGGTGTAGAATCCGAGCACCGTCATGCTGAGGATAAAGGCGCTCGTGTAGCTGCGTGCATTCGCCTGTGAAACGCCGTCCGCCACCAGCCTCTCGGCACCCCCGGCAGCGGAAGCGGTAACCTTGCAGGCATCGGGAGCCGCCTGTGACTTACCGGCCGATGCCGGGAAGCAATCGCGCAGCCTGGCCAGCGCCGTCTCCCCCTGCTCCCCCGACAAGGCGTAGGATGCCAGATGCTGCCGCAGCTCAAGCTCGGTCCGCGCCTCCGCCTGATGGGCATAATGACCGAGCGAGCTCATCCAGACGATTCCGATAAGGCCGATACCGATGGCGGAGGCGAGCTGCATCCCCGTCGTCAAAATGCCGGAGCCCGACCCGATATCCTGCTTCTCTACCTTGGACAGCACCACATTGGTCAGCGGCGCGGCGATAAAGCCTTGGCCTATGCCCAGCAGGACCAGAGCCGGCAGCCAGAACCATACGTTCGGCGACCACCCGGTGGCCCAGATCGTCAGCGCGACCGCGAAATAGCCGACGGAGGTCAGCACCGAACCGACCGTAAGGACGTGGGCTCCGATTTTGCCCGCCAGCTTCGGTGACAACAGCGAAGCCAGGAAATATCCGATGCCCATGGGCAGGATGATCAAACCGGATTTCAGGGCGCTGAACCCATGCCCCATCTGCAGCAAATAGGCCGTAATCAGGAAAAAGGCGGCCTGAGCGGTCATCATGAGGAAGATGACGGCCAGCCCCAGGCTGAATGCCTTCTGGCCAAACAGCTTCACGTTCATAAACGGCCGGCGCCCTTTGGCAATCAGCCTGCGCTGAGTCCATACAAACGCGGCAAGGACAGGGACGGATAGAATCAGGCTGATGACGAGCAGCGCCGGCCACCCTTCCTTCTGCCCTTGAACCAGCGGATATACGAGGAGCAACAGGCCTGCAGCAGCAACGGCCGCACCAAACCAGTCCATCCGTGAGCGGTCCGCATCCCTCGATTCCGGCACAAACGGAGCCATGAACAGGATGATCAATCCGATCGGAACGCTGAAGAAAAACACCAGCCGCCAGTCGAGATGCCACGGGTTCCAGCCGAGCAGCAAACCGCCGATCAGCTGGCCTGTGGAGGCGGCCAATCCCTGGGCTGCGCCATACAGCCCGAAGATCATGCCCCTCTTCTCCGGCGGGTACTGCGCCTGAATGAGGGACAACACCTGCGGCGATATGAGTGCCGCACTAAAGCCCTGAAGCACACGAATCGCTGTGAGCATTCCGACACTGTCGGAAATGCCGCATAACAAGGATGTCAAAGTAAAGCCGGCGACGCCCACCAGGAGCATCTTCCGCCGTCCGTACCGGTCGCCCAGCCTTCCGCCGATAATCAACGCCACGGCATAGGACAAGGTGTAGGCCGAGACGACGAACTGAACGCCGTAGAAATCGGCGTGAAGCCCCCGTTGAATGGAAGGGGTCGCCACATTGATGATAAAAATGTTCGCTACGGCCATAAAAACCGACAGCAGCATCACCGCCAGCATTAAACGCGGCCTCTGGCGCGGCTCAGCCGCCGCCTGCGCAAGAGGCGCGGAAATGGAATTGACCGGTTGGTTCATCGCTTGTGTTTCATCCTCCTCTGGCGAATCCCGAATATTTGACAGCAGCCGGAATCACCCATTAAAATAAATGAGACAGATCTGTCTCGTTTGATAATCGTATGATACAGACAGATCTGTCTCATGTCAACAACAAACTTACCTTATTTAGGAACAGGTGATTAGAATGACCAAGAGGGAATCCGCCAAAGAACGGATATTGAAGGTGGCGTCCGATTTATTTTATAGCGAAGGCGTGCGCGCCGTAGGGATCGACCGGATCATTGAAGAATCGGGGGTCGCCAAGGCCAGCTTTTACCGCAACTTTCCGACCAAGGACCATCTGGTCGTGGCCTATTTGGAGCAGCGCTCCAAGATCAGGATGGAAGCCATTGAAGAAGTAAAGCGACAGTTCCCCGGTTCGCCCAAGGAACAGCTCTACGCCCTCCTGGAGGAATTGGTCGAACGGATGAAGAGCTCCCGATTCCGCGGCTGCCCTTTTATGAACGCCATTGTCGAGTTTCCGGATGAAGACCACCCCGGGCACCAGGCAGCCATGACATTCCGCTCCACGTTATGGAAAAACGTTGAGGATATTGCCCGCCAGTCCGGCGCCCGCGATCCGGTCCAGCTCACCAACCAGCTCCAGCTGCTGAAGGACGGTGCCATGATGAGCGCCTACATGGATAAAGGTTATTATCATCCGGACTATTTTCTGAACGCCTGCAAAGTGCTGATCGATCGGCAGTTTGATGAGCACTCCGCGTCCAGCCGGACAGACGAATAACATAGTGCGGCAGCAAAACAATGAAGGGCAAGACCAAGAGCATCCTTTCGCGCTTTTCTCCGGCCTTGCCCTTTTTCATGATATAAGTAAGCATAAGTTTCGAAGCGATTGCTTCTTTATATCTCAAGAAAAATTTCCGCTAGGCGCGGTCTGTCTTCTGTGAAAATACGTCGAAAGACGTTTTTCTTATGCCCTATGCCTTTGCAATGGCAAGCAGATGGGAAGTGACACCCACATACTCCCGGAAGGAGCGAACACGCTCCTGTTCAGTCTGGATTCTGGGGCCGGACGCGGTGATCTTGGAGCCTCCCGAAGCCCGGGAGTGGATAACACGCCGGTTGGAGGCCATGCATCGGCAGTACGCCGAACTAACACCGGAATCGAGATAGGATGACGTTCGTGCAGCCTGCGCTGAAGCAATTCAAATGAATATTCCTGATGTCGGCGTTTCAGTGCAAACCGGCCTTTTGGCCATACCAACAAAGCCAGGCCCATCAAGGACCTGGCTGTATTTTATCCCGGTATGAACTTTCGGCTTGGACAAGAACTATATTTTCGTAATCATCCACGTCACACCGAATGGATCGATGACTTCTCCATAATAAGCACCCCAAGGCTGAAGGGCAAAAGGATACTTGCTTTCCCCGCCTTCGCCCAGCTTGGCATATGCCGCTCTGGCTTCCGATTCATCGTTATAGGTTAAAGAAAGACTGACGCTGCGGTTATACAAAACCGGTTCAAACGCATCGGACAGCATGAGCGAATTCGTTCCCGCCACGGTCAACGCCAAGTGCATCACTTTATCCTTCATCGCCTCGGGGGCTCCGGATGCATCCCCGTATGTGTTCATAAACTGAATTTCCCCGCCGAGAGATTCGATGTAAAAATTCGCCTGGCTTTTTGCATCCTTCGACATCAGATAAGCGTTCATTTGTGCTCCCATTATTTTCAACAACCTTTCGCCTGTTTTTTGTCCTTACATGAATACGACGAATGCATATCGGCGAAATCGACACGGAAGCAAAAATTTTTTCAAAAAAAGTTTTTTATAAAAAAAGACACCCGGCTTTTGGCCAGGTGCCTCATGGGATTGGCGTCAATTCACGCCTTCCCTATTTATTTTCCAGCTTCGCCTGCTCGACTCTCTTCAGCGCCGCATCGTACGTATCGATCAGCTTTTGCACGCCGAGCCCGTTAATTTCCTTCACGTATTGATCCCATTCGCTTAAGTTTCTTGTGCCGAGGACGAATTTCGAGAAATTTTCCTCCCTGTACTTTTTCACGGCCTGCCCGGTAACCGAAAGCACCTCGTTTTCCTCGTCCGTAAACGCCGGTTTCGGCTGCATCGCAGGCGGATCGTATTTGACGGCTTCCTCGTAAGCTTTTTTCAAGTCCGGCGAGAATAAAGACAGATGGGCGTTAAAGTCGATCCATGTGTACGTGCCGCTCGTTTGCAGCCCGGTCTGCTTGCGCATTTCCGTGACGTCGGTAAACTCGGGTTTGAATTTTTTCTGCCCGCTTTCTTCCGTATACGTTTCGCCTTCCTTGCCCCAGCTGCTTAACGTCCGCCCTTCTTCGCTGTAGAAAAAGTCCATGTATTTCATAATGTCGTCTTTATGCTTGGAGGTGGAAGCAACCGTCAATCCGCCCTCCAGGTAGTGGAAATAAGGGTTTTGCGGTTTTTGGCCCGGCAGCCCGGCCGGCGGCGCCATAAATTGCAGGCTGTATTCCGGATTGTCCTTGCGCATGGCGTTGTTGAAAAAGTCGACGCGGCTGATATAGTCGATCGTTATAAACGACTGGCCGGTAGACATGACGTCCTGCCACTGCTTCGTCTGGATCGAGAGGAAATCCGGCGGAATCAGCCCTTCCTTGTAGAAGGTATGCCACATGTCGACCATCGCCTTGTAATTGTCCTCCGTCGGGCCGAACTTCCATTTTTCCTCGTCAAAATTGTAATAAACGTCCGTGCCGCTGCCGAAGTTGGTCGTCAAATTCGCCATCATTTCATCCGGGATTTGACCGAAACGCATGGAAAGCGGATAGCTCTTCGGATAAAGCTCCTTCAGCTTTTTGAGGACTTGATGCAGCTCCTCATACGTTGTGGGAACGGACAGGTTATTCTTTTTGAAAATATCTTCGCGGTACAGCCAAATCATCCGGTTCGTTTCCCCGAAGCCTTGGTTCGGGAACATATACATTTTGCCGTCGGCGGACAGCGCCGCTTTCGCTTCTTCCGGATATTGCTCCATCCATTTTTTCAGGTTGGGCATCTGGTCGACATGGTCCAAAATGTTCTCTAGGGCCCCCTGATCGCCATATTTGTTGGAGTCGCGGCGGCTCGACATATACATCAGGTCCGGCAGGTTGCCCGAAGCCATCACCAGGTTGAGCGTATCGCTCAGCTTGCCTGACGGCGTTTCGACGTTTAACGTCACGCCCGTCTTTTCCTTGATCCACTTCCAAATCGGCCAATCCTTGCTGTACGGAAAGGTTGCGTTGTTATCCAGAAGCGCCGAGAGCGTGACCTCGCTTTTCGGCGTCGCCGCAGGTTCGGTCCCGCCTTTCGGTTCCGCGGCCGGAGCTTCTTTTCCCGTGCCTGAAGAGCAGCCTGCCGCCGCGAGCATCAATACAAGCAGTGCCGCCAAAATCGCATACGTCCGTTTTTTACCCATGTACATCCCCCTTGATTTTATGTTGAAAGCAAAATCAATGATGTCAGCCTTTCACCGCGCCGATCATGGAACCCTTTACAAAATATTTCTGGACAAAAGGATACAGGATCAAAATCGGCAGCGTCGATACCATGATCGTGGCGTATTTGAGCGAATCCTCGACCACCAGATTATCCCCGCCGATCTGCGTGACCTGCCCGGAGCTGACGCTGCCGGCAAGGACGAGATTGCGCAGCAGAACCTGAAGCGGAAACAGCTCCTGGCTCCGCAAGTAAAGCAGCGGGTACAAAAAGTTATTCCAGATGCCAACGGCGTAAAACAGCGAAATGGTGGCAAACACCGGTTTGGACAGCGGCACGATGATCCGGAAAAAGATCCCGATGTCGTTCAGTCCGTCCATCCGCCCCGATTCTTCCAGCTCTTTCGGAATGCCGCTGAAAAACGTCCGCATCAGGATCAAATTCCAGGTGCTGACCGCGCCGGGCAACACCATACCCCAGATGGTGTCCACCAATCCCAGCGAACGCACGACCAGAAACGTCGGAATCATGCCGCCGCCGAAAAACATCGTAAACACGATTAAAACCGTAAAACCTTTATGAAACGTCATGTCCTTGCGCGACAGGGCGTACGCCCCCATCGAAGTCACCAGCATGGCAATCGCCGTGCCGAGCACCGTATAAAGAATCGTATTCCGGTACGACGTCCAAATTTTCGGATCGCCAAGGACCAGCTCATACATCTTAAAATTCAGGCCTTTGGGCCAGAGCGTGATTTCGCCTTTCATCACGTATACGTCTTCGCTCAGCGATACCGCAAGCATATACACAAAAGGATACAGCATCACGGCGGCAACCAGCAGCATGATGAGCGTATTGACGACCGTGAAGACGCTGATGCGGCGCCGGCCGCTCCCTAAAGTTACCATAAGCTCGTTCCCCCCAACCGCCGGCTGATGTAATTGGCCGAAAAGATAAAAACAAAGCTGATAACGCCCATAAACAAATCAATCGCCGAGGCGTAGCTGAAATTGCCCTGCTCCATGCCGACCCGGTACACATAGGTGCTGATAATGTCGGCTGTGCTGTAGACGGCGGGATTGTACATCAGGAACACCTTTTCGAACCCGATTTCCAGCACCTTGCCGATGTCCAGGATCAAAATGATCATAATTGTCGGCGCGATCCCCGGCAGGGTTACATGCCAAAGTTTTCTCCACCTGCCCGCGCCGTCGATGCCGGCCGCCTCGTACAGCTGCGGGTCCACCGCCGTCAGCGCCGCCAGAAAAATAATCGTCTCCCAGCCGATATGCTGCCAAATCTCCGACAGGACGTAAATCGGCCGGAACAGCCCCGGCTCCATCATGAAATTGATCGGCGTCCCGCCAAGCGCGGTAATGGCATGATTGACGATGCCTCCCGTCGGCGACAGGAACATGATGACCATGCTGGCTACGATGACGTTGGAAATAAAATGCGGCAAATAGCTGAACGTCTGCACCCATCGTTTGAATATGGCGTTGCGGACCTCGTTCATCAGCAGCGCGAGAATGATCGGCGCCGGAAAACCGAAAATCAGTTTGTAAAGTCCCAGCAAAAACGTGTTCTTCATCAAAACCCAAAAGTCCGGGTTGCCGAAAAACATGCGGTAATACTTCAAGCCGACCCAATCGCTCGCCCAGATGCCCTTAAAAACATTATAGTTTTTGAACGTGATGACCAGCCCGAACATCGGAGCGTATTTGAATATTAAGTAATAGATCAGGCAGGGCAAAAACAGCAGCCATAAATATTTGCTCCGCCGGAATGCCCTCGCGATTCGCCCCCTTTCCGGGTGGGCGCGGGAACGTCCTTTTAACGCTGCACCGGTTCCCGGCAAATTCGTTTCCGCTGTTTTCATGTCCCTTCCGCACCCCCTTTTCGCCAAGTCGTTTTTCTTTTTGCCTTCCTGTACCGACAGCATAACGGATTCCCCTTCGGAAAATAAATCGGCAAGTTTGCGGCGCCATCCCCTTTTTTTCGGGTGAGTGGAAAGGTTGTAGAGAATCCTGAAAAGGTGAATATTGTGTGAACGCGAAAATAAACCTTATGATAAAGTCACTGTAGGCCGATAAGTTTCATTCACCCTTCGAGCCGAGCCTACACTTGCATGGAGGTGTCGACCTGATGTCGTTTGTTCTGATGAAAAGAAGGTTTGGCTTTTCCACCTTGTTCACCAAGCTGCTGTCCGGTTTTCTTGCGGTCATTCTGCTGCTCACCGCCTTCAATCTCGTTTCCTTTTTTTATTTGAAAGGGCAAATCCACAAAGAGATCGTGAAATATAATGAACTGGCCATGAACCATGCGGCGCTCGGCTACGAAAACCAGTTTCGTTTGACCCGGGAGATGGTGCTGGGCCTGAGCCAAAATCCGCAATGGATGACGTACGTGAACCAGCTGCGCCAGGTCAAGCGCAATCAGGCATACGGCTACGTGAACGACGTGATCGGGGAAATGAAGCGGCTGTACGCGAATCCCTTTTTGGGGATGGACAATTTGATCATTTATTTTCAGAAGGACGCCTATGTCGTCGAAAAGGACGGGACGAGCAGCGCAAAAGCGATGTTCGGCACGTATTACGCCAGCCCGGCGTATCCGCCGGCTTTTTGGGATGGACAGTTCGGCCAGCGTTACGCGTTCCGCGTATTTCCCGCGGCGCCGTTTACGGAAAACACGGCCGGATCGGTTCGCTCCAAAGGCAAACTCATGCCCGTCGTCATTAAAATGATGCCTTACAAGGATATGTATTTGATCGCCATGCTGGACGCGGAACGGCTTGCCCAAAATCTGCAATCCACCATGAGCGGCAGCTTTTATATTTTGGATTCGGAAGGGCGCCCGCTTTATTCGCCTGAAACCGGACCCGACGCAGGCACGCTGCCTGCGCTTCATTCGTTCGACGGACAACGGTCATTCGTGCAGTTGAAAGACGCTTATTATTTTTATCAGAAGGGAGCGGACACGGGATTTATGTACGTCAGCCGCGTGCCCGTTCAAAGCATCTCCGCCCAGCTGCTGAACCTGAATCTCGTGCTGCTTTCGCTTCTCGCCATTGTCGGCGTGCTGATCATTCTTACTTATGCGTTCAGCCGCAAGGTGCATCGTCCGATCCGCATCATGGCGGACACCCTTCGCGCCGACGAACCGGAACCGGTGCAGGGACCGGTCAGGGAAATTGAGCTGATCAGCAGGAGAGTCCAGCATTTGCGCTCCACCCATCAGCGGATTTCCAGCGACTTGGCCCGAAAAAATTCGCTGCTCCGCCATTACGCCTATACCAACCGCCTGAAAAACATCCACATGAACCTTAGCGAACTGAAAGAACTGGCGGATGTCAGCATGCCGTATGTCATGGTCGCGTATCAGATCATTTTTAAGGAAGCCAGCGCCGAATATCCTTTGGTGCAGGAAAAAGGGGCCTATTACATGCGGGAATACGTCGACCAGATTTGGCGGCAGGTGTATCCGGACTCCGTCACGCTCCAAACCGAACCCTGCCAGATTTTGTCCATCGTTTTCCTTCCCGATGAAAACGCGGAAACCTCGGCGCAGCTTCGGCATCTGCAGCAGGTATTCGACCGGGATCGGAGCTCCTACCTCGTCACGATGGCGGAAAGCCCGGTGCAGCCTGCGGGGGCTTCTTTTACGGACGCGCTCGCCTGCGTGACCGGCATGCTGAAACAGCGGAAGCTGCTGGATCAGACCCAGTGGATTCGGCCGGGTCACGCCGCACCCGTCAAGGAAACCCGCTGCTTCAAAGCGACGTGGGAGCAGGAGCTCCACAACCGGCTGCTGAGCGGCAGCGAGGACAGCATGCGGGAGTGGATCGCGAAAAGCCTGGGCGTGCTCGAGAAAAAACAGGCGGCGGCCATCGAATACCGGCGATTCGCCAAAGACGTGGCCGATGAGCTCGACAAGCTGCTGCGCAGCTTGAACCTGCATGCGGAATTTGAGGCGGCGGCGGTGCCAATGCTGGAATCGACGCTGCATTTCTACAGCCCGGGACAATATGAAGCCTGGTTCGGCAGCCTGCTCAGCCCGGCGCTGGAATTGATCCGGCGCAAAACGGAAAACCACGACCCGATTACGTCCTTCGTCATGACCTATATCAATGAGCATCTGGACGAGGACATCAACCTGGATATGATGGCCGACAAGCTGAACATTACTTCCGGCTACCTGTCCACTTATTTCAAGGAAAAAACCGGGCTCAATTTCAGCGATTATTTGAACGATCAACGCATCCGCGCGGCCAAGGACATGCTGCAAAACCTCGATTTGCGCATCCAGGACGTCGCCGCCCGGGTCGGCTACCACAACGTCAATTCGTTTATCCGCATGTTCAAACGGCATGCCGGCATGACGCCGGGGGAATTCCGGAAGAAATATGCCTCTTAATGAGCATGTTTCGTTCAGGTCCGGGCCACCACCGGATTAAACCATGTACTTGAATTTGCGTAAGTCCGGGAAGACGGGCGGCAGCTTGCGCCGCTGCGTCTTTTGGCTAGGTGCGCGATATGCTGTCGCGAAGAATCCAGAAAAGAAATAGCGGCCAAGAACAAGCGTCTTGGCCGCTATTTTGCGTTCAATTCCGTCGTATTGGATTGAAAATAGTTACGGTCTCCCGTCGGTACGGCCTATGGGCCGTTTCCATATCACTCCGCCTCGCATGCGCGCCGAAACATCCGCTTCCCTTGCTTATATGTCTCTTGAATCCGGATTTGTCCTGCTTCCAGCGTAAACACGGCCAGATCCGCCGGAGCTCCCGGCTGAAGCCCGGCGTCTGCCTCAAGCTTCATCAGCTTGGAAGGCGCGGTCGAGGCCATGTCCCAAGCCTCCCCGAGGCTGCATATGCCGCAGGATTGCATATGCGCGATGCCGGCCGTCAGCGGCAGCGCCGATCCGGCCAGCAGCGCCGGCTGGCCGGCAAGATGCAGCCGCCCCTGTTCGGTTAGCGTGACATGACCGCCGACGGGGGTATCGTAGTTCCCGGGCGGCATGCCGCCAAGGCTGACGGCGTCGCTGACGAGAATCAGCCGGTCTCCTTTTACCTTGCGGGCGACCTTCAAGAAGGCGGCCGGAAGGTGGAAGCCGTCGGCGATGACGCTGGCCCACAGCCGTTCATCCGCCAACTGATCCCAAATGTAGTTGGGATGGCGCGGCAGTACCGGATGGGCGCCGTTGCCGAGGTGCGTGGACAAGCCGGCCCCCGCCGCGGCAGCACGCCCGATTTGATCGGCGGAGGCGGCGGTATGCCCGATCGCCGCCACGATGCCTAGCTCCGCGCAGCGGGCGATAAAAGCTTCGGCTTCCGGCCATTCCGGCGACAGCGTGACGATCCGGATGCGCCCGCCCGCCGCCTGCTGCCACGCTTCGAGCCGCTTCAGGTCGGGCGCCTTGACGAAGGCCCGGTTATGGGCGCCGCGCGGGCCGTCTTCGGGCGAGATAAACGGGCCTTCCAGATGAATGCCCGCAATGCTGTGCATTCCGCCCGGGCCGCCCTCCTGCTCAAGGCGGGAGCAGACCCGATGAATAACGGCAAGCGCCCGTTCCATCGACTCGTCGGAGCCCGTTATGACCGTCGGATAAAACGAGGTGACGCCTTCCGCCCATAACCGGTCGATCAGTGCGGTCACCGTCTCCTCCGTCAGGTCGGGCGCATTCATGTCCAATCCGCCGTAGCCGTTGATCTGCAGATCGACAAGCCCCGGGGCGATCCATGAAAGCGTTTCGGCATCCGGCAGGTTGACTCCGTTTAACTCGCGATCCGCTGCGTCAATGCTTCTGCATTCCGCGATAACCCCTTCCTGAACGCGAACTGCTATCGGCTCCCCTGTACGGTAATGCCTTCCCAGCAGTTCGAAACCGGACGCCTCCCTGTTTGATCTGTCCATCCATGCACCGTCTCCTTGCTTCATGAATCTTGAGGAAATGATAGAATAAGTCCCTGTCGTTTTTGGCAACACAGCTTTCTTTCCGTCCTTCGCACAAAAACCGCGGTTCTCTATTCGTCCGGAGAGGAATCCCGGTCGAGGTACATCCGGCAATCGGCATGCGTTCTCAGGATCGAAGCCGGACAAGCCGTCGTGATCGGCCCTTCCAGCGTGCCCCGTACCGCGCGGCGTTTGGCGGCTCCGGGCACGATGCAAAACAGCTGGCCGGCCGACATCAGCGCCGGAACGGTTAACGTCATCGCGTACTCCGGCACGTCCTCGAATTTAGCAAAACACCCGTCGTGAACCTGCTGCTCCCGGCACAGATCATCGAGTTTGACCCGTTTTACAAGCTCGGGATCGTTAAAATCGGCCACCGGCGGGTCGTTGAAAGCAATATGGCCGTTTTCGCCGATGCCGAGGCAGACGATATCCAGAGGCGCTTCCCGCAGCAGCGCAGCATATCTGGCGCATTCCTGCGCAGGTTCGGCGGTGCTGTCGAGCAGATGAACCTTTCCCGGACGAACCCGGCTAAACAGCTTTGTCGTCAGGAAATGGCTGAACCGCTGCGGCGCATCCGTAGACAGCCCGATGTATTCATCCATATGAAAGGCTGTTACCCGCGCCCAGTCGATGCCTTCCGCCGCTGCGAGCGCCTCAAGAAACTCGTTCTGGGAAGGCGCGGCCGCGAACACGATCCGCACGGTTCCCTGCGTATTCAGCTTTTGGCGGATCGCCTCGGCCGCTTCCGCGGCGGCGGCTTTGCCCATATCGTCCCGGCCGGCGTACTGCCGCACGCGCAAACGATCCGCCGTCCATGCTCTTTCAGCCAACGGAGTGGTACTCATCGTGCATCCCTCCTCTCTTCATCGTCGCTTTCCGTGGCAGGCAGTCCGGCATTAAATTACGCTCTGCCCTGGCTGCCGCAGCAAGCCGAGGAAACTTTCCAAACATTCCGCCGTCGCTTCTTCTCCGCCGGCGGAGAAAGCGTACCCCGAAGGGCGCTTCAGCTGCTCTTCGCTCAGCTCGGAAGTAAGCCTGTAATGCGTTTCGACGACCAGCCAGCCGTCGTATTCGTCTTCCGCCAGCCTGGCTAGCAGCCGGTCATACCCGACCTCGCCCCTGCCGATGGCAACGGCTTCGGTTTTGCCGTTCTCCCGCACGGCATCCTTGAGATGGATGTGACAAATATGGTCCTGCAGCGCTTCGTATCCGTCCGGATAAGGCGTTTCGCCATCCGGGTCCCACAAATCGTTGCCCGGATCGTACAACGCCCGAATCCAAGGGGACGACACCTCGCGTACAAGGGCCGCCACCTTGGCTCCGTTTGTCGCATACACGGAAGGATCGGCTTCCAAGGCAAACTGAACCCCGAATTCCTCCATCACCGGGACGGTCTGCCGGAGCTCCCGCACGATGCCCGGAAACGCCGTGCCAAAATCGTCCCGGTTCGCCCAGAAGGAGAATCCCCGGAGAATCCCCGTATCGAACTTCCGCGCCAGTTCCGCGTATCGGCGGAGCATGCGGTGATGCGCGGCAACCTCCTCCTTGTTATGCAAATTGCATTTAAATACCGGCGTGGACAAGCCGCACACACTTAAGCCTGCATCGCGGATCTTGGCGGCGATCTCCTCCAGCCTCCGATCGCCGATCCGGTGCAGCTGCTTGCCGTCGACCGAGCGCAGTTCCAATCCGTCCAAACCGTACCGCTTCGCCACGCGAATCGCATCCTCGATTGTCTGCGAAATTTCATCCGTAATCACTCCGAGCCTGAATTTCGCCATCATTCATCGCCCCCTTTCTTTTTCCGCGGGCCCGCCTTCCTATCAACGCCCGCCTTTTTCAAGATATAATCGGCCGGGCAGGTCGTCACCGCCCGCGTATTTACATGCGTTCGATTCTATTTTTCCCGTGACGCGAACGAGCCGCGCAGCCGAACCGGAGCGCCCGTCGCCCGGCTTTCGTTTGCCGCTTCCAGAAAGGCGATCACCTCGATCGTTTCTTCGATATCAAGCGGCGGCGTTTTCGTGCGGAACATGCGGATGACCTCCTCCAGCATGCTGGCGAAATAAGGCTTCTCCTGGGCATAAATATCGACGTATTCGGTCCCCTGCTCGCGGTGGAGCAGCGCTCCGAAGCGCCGATTCCCTTTCCGATTGCCGCGGATCGTGCCGATCCGGCCGTCGGCCCAGACGCCGACCGCCAGGTCATGATCTTCATTCGCTGTCACCCGCACCTCTGTACATCCCGGGCCCATGCAGCGGTACAGCATATCCGCCATATGAATGCCGTACCAGAAAAAGCCCGGCTGGGTGGGCTGCAGCTCCATCGGCCCGCAGCAATCCGCGCCGATGATTCCGCCTTGATCGCCTGCGCGAACGGCCGCATCCAAATTTTCCGCCCAACGGACGGAAGAGCAGCTCATGAGCGGCACCCGATGCTTGCGGGCAAGATCCGCCATAGCGCGCGCATCCCCACTGTTAACGGCAAAAGGTTTGTCGATAAAGACCGGCTTCCCGTACGGGGCCACCGCCGCGAACTGTTCCGCGTGAATCCGCCCATCGACGGTCAGCAGCAGGATCGCATCCGCTTCTTCGGCAACCTCCTTAATGCTGCCGACCGTGCGCACGCCAAAATCGTCCTCGATTTTGGCGGTAAAACCCGCCACCCGATCGATGCTTAGCGGAAAATCGGGCGATCCTCCCGGAAAAGCGACGGTTGCCCGCGCTCCCGGAACATGGTAGGGATGCGCAGGATCATTGAGCATTTCCGCAAATAAAGGGGCATGAGAGGTATCCAGGCCAATCATGCCGATGTTCAAAACCTTTGAATCCATGCTTATACCCCTCCAGGCTGTAGTCTCACTTCCCTGCCGGTTCGGGCGGATTCGTAAATGGCCAAAATCAAGTCGACCGATTTCCGCGCCTCTTCCCCGGATATGAGCGGCTCCCGGTTCTCCTTCACCGCCTTGATCAAATCGTCGATCAAAATATAATGCCCGTCGGCCGAAATCGCGCGCGGGTCGTCGGTGCCGTCGGCCGTTCCTTTTTGCGTGCCGATCGGCGCCGCCTCGCCATCCACCGTTTTCCACACTTTGAAGCCGCTGTCCCCGTACACGATCGAGCCGTGTTCCCCGTGAATTTCAAACCGGGCTTCCTGGCCCGGATTAACGGTTGTGGCTCCTTGGATAACTCCATAGGCTCCGTTTGCATATTTCAGCACGGCCACGGCGGTATCTTCCACCTCGATGTCATGAATCAGCGGCGAAGCGTAAGCAAACACGCTTTCCACGTCGCCCATCATCCACCGGATAATGTCCACGCCGTGAACGCCCTGGTTCATCAGCGCCCCTCCTCCGTCCAGCGCCCATGTTCCGCGCCAGCCTGCGCTTTTGTAATATTCCCGGCTGCGGAAATATTTCAGGTAGGCGTCCCCCAGCACGAGTTTGCCCAGTTTGCCTTCTTCAATCGCCTTTTTCGTCAGGAGCGCCTCCTGCGTCGTCCGTTTCTGGAACACGGTTGCGAGCTTGACCCCGTTCGTGCGGCAAGCTTCGATCATCTCATCCATATCCTTCGCCGTAATGCCCAGCGGCTTTTCGCAAAACACATGCTTACCTGCACGTGCCGCCGCCACGGTGATGTCGCGGTGCAGCCCGCTCGGCACGCATACGCAGACCGCGTCAACCTCCCCTCCCTGCAGCAGCTGCTCCATGTTTCTGAATGTCGGCGGCGATCCGAATTCCTTCGCTAACGCTTCGGCTTTTTCCTGCACTTCATCCACGATGGCCGTCAGCTCGGCCTCCGGATGATTGATAATCGCACGCGCATGGAGCGGGGAAATGACGCCCGCGCCGACAATGGCAAACCTCATCTTTTTCGTCATTGCGACCTCCTTATTCGGTGAGTGCACCATGGACTTTCATCCCCATTCTAAAAACCGGCACCCCGGCTGCCAATCCTCCGTTGTTCCGCTTTGCCCACACCTTTGGCGTCAGCCGCAAAATGGAAGATGAATCTGCAGAAGTGCATATTCAGATATATATGAGGCTTGCCCCCGCGTTTTTCGCAAAAAAAAAAGAAGATGCGTCATGCATCCTCTATTTTCCGAGAGTTTAGGCCTGCTTCCTGTTCGGCTCTTCCGTTTGCTCCTGAACATTCCACCTTGCGGCCCAACGCTCCATTTCCTGCAGCGCCGTTTTGAAGTCCATGCCCTTTTCCGTCAGCGAATATTCCACGGTCACGGGCACCGTCGGAAACACCTTGCGCGAGACGATTCCGCTTTGCTCCAAATGACGAAGCGCATTCGACAACGACTGCGTTTTGACGATGGCCAAATCCCGGCTGAGCTGGTTGAACCTTTTCGGCCCCTTGGACAACTCCGCGATCACCAGGAAAGCCCACTTCGCCCCCAAAATCTGCAGCACCGAGCAAATATTCGAAAAATCGCCCGCGTCACCGGGGTTATTCCGTTCCATGCGCGAACCCTCCCTTACCTTTTGTAAGTTAGTCCAAAGAATTGGATAATATCCAAATGTTTTGCCTTCTTACGAAAAGAATGTATTGTCATTATAATGCAATCGAGAGCTCTCTTACACCCGTGAAAGGA
This sequence comes from Paenibacillus sp. USDA918EY, assembly GCF_009870825.1. Classification (GTDB taxonomy): domain Bacteria; phylum Bacillota; class Bacilli; order Paenibacillales; family Paenibacillaceae; genus Paenibacillus_AQ; species Paenibacillus_AQ albilobatus. The sequence continues at coordinate 439,574 of NZ_WTWY01000002.1, forward strand.
ATGATTTTGATGAACCGTCTGTTTATATATATGCTGACGCTCGGCGTGTTTCTCACCGCCACCTCCGAACTTGTCGTGTCGGGAATTTTGTATGTCATCGCTTCCGATCTCCGCATTTCGATTGCGCTCGCGGGCCAGCTGGTTACCGCATATTCGCTTGCTTTTGCCGCCCTAACGCCCGTCATCGTCTTTTTAACGTCCCGCTGGGAACGCAAAAACGTGCTGCTCCTTTCGCTAGCCCTTTTTATGCTGGGAAGCGTTGCTTCCATCGTTCCTCATTTCGGCGTCGTTTTGGCCTCCCGGGTGCTGCTCGGCATCGGCTCGGGCGTTTATCTGGTCACCGCTTTTGCGGCCGCGGCCAAATTATCCCCTCCCGATAAAGTCGGCGCCGCTATCGGCACCATTGTGCTCGGGTTCAGCTCTGCAATGATTTTGGGCGTTCCGATCGGGATCGCCATCACCAAATGGCTGAACTGGCAGTCCATTTTCGCCATTCTTGGCATTCTCAGCTTGGTTATGGGACTTATCATCCTCCGGTTTCTTCCCCGTATCTCCGGCGACGAACCCGCTTCGTTCAGGCAGCAGTTTAAGGTGCTGGGCTCCGGCGTTATCGCCAGCCTGCTGCTGCTCAGCTTCTTCCGCGAATCCGGGAATTCGGTCCTGCTGACGTATTTGACGACGTTCATGAACGATTTGCTCTATTTGAACGCAAGCACGATCGGCCTGCTGATGCTCGGCCTGGGACTGGTCGGCGCCGTCGCGGCCCGCCTGGGCGGCTCCGGTGCCGACCGTATCGGAGCCAAGCGCATCCTGATCGCCACCTTAACCGTGCATGTGGCGGCGCTTCTTCTGCTCCCCTTGTTTACAGGCATGCTTGCCGTAGAAATCGTCCTGATCGGACTCATCATGTTTTCGATGTTTATGGGCGGGCCCGCCCTGCAAACCCACTTTATCAAACAGGCTCCCGGGTCCTCCAGCCTCGTTCTCAGCCTGAACACGTCGATGATCCATTTGGGCCTCGCGGCCGGGGCCGGTTCAGGCGGCATGCTGATCGAACGAACATCCACCGTATTGTATAATCCGTGGCTTGCGGGAATCGTCGTCGCGCTCGGGCTTGGGACTGCCGTCTTCCGCTTTGCGCTTGGAAAACGGCGTGCCGCCCAAAGCGCGTGAAATGCCCCGGCAAGCCAGCGAATCCCCGATGTTATCTTCTAAACGAAAGAGGACGCCCACAACCCACAAGGCGCCCTCTTCCCGTTTAGGAAACTACAATATTCAACGTTTTGATTTCATACGGAGCCAAAGCGATCTCGATCTTCTGTCCGTCGACCGAAAGCGGAGCCGGATGTTCCTCCATCAGGTCCGTTTCCGCCGCCGAGCGAATCGCACCGAAATACGGATCGATCTCGATCGACGCTTTCGTCCGAATGCCGCCGAATTCGTACAGACGTACGATCAGCGAGTTGCCGTCTTCCGCTTTTTTGACGGTATCGATCATCACGTTGCGGGCATTTATGCCCAGCATGCCAAGCGATTCGGGAAGCCCGGTTTGTCCGGCAGCACCGGCAGCCATCAGCGGCGCGTTCAGCTCGCAGGCCGCCTGATGCGTTCCCGCCTCATACCAGCCGCCGCTGTGCGGATAGAGCGAATACGTAAATTCATGCAGCCCCTGGTCCGCGCTGCCGTCCGGATAGACGGCGGATTTGAGCAAGCTCAGGCGAATGACGTGGTTCCGAATGTCATGCCCGTATTTGCAATCGTTCAGCAGGCTGACGCCGTATCCGCCCTCGGACAGGTCCACCCAGCGCTGGGCCACCGACTCGAACCGCGCGTAATCCCAGCTCGTATTCCAGTGCGTCGGCCGTTCCACGTTGCCGAACTGGATTTCATACGTCGCTTTGGTCGAACGGATCTCCACCGGGAAGGCCGCTTTGAGCAGCTGCTGGCGCTCATGCCAGTCGACGCGGGTCTTGAAGTCGATCCGCGGATGATTGCGGTAAACGGTCAAATGCTGCTCGATCGTCGAGCCATGGTAACCGTACACCAACTTCAGCACGCCGCGCAGCGGACCGGCCTCGAGTACCGTCAGCTCTTTCAAGCCGTCCACGACGGTCATTTTCTCTTGGTAGTAGATATCGATATCCCATGCATCATGGGCCATCGGCTTATCCTCGAACACCTGCAGCACGTTGGCCGGCTGTCCCGGCTTCAGCACCTCGCGTCCCGCCTGCTTGTCGAAAAGCGAAACGATCTGGCCGTTTTCGTTCAAGCGGATGCTGTAATAAGGGGTTTCCAAGCGATCTTTTTCGATGACCCATTCGGAAGCAGCGCTGCCGGTCCCGTTCGCTCCAACGCCGCCTTGGGCTTGGTCCGTCTCGCGACGTCCGTAAATGGTCGTGTACCCGTAAGCCGGAACATTCCGAACCGCCACCAGCACCTTGCCTTGATCCCAGGATCCCGCCGATGGCGCCTGAGCATCCAGCCGCACCCCGTCGGCCGCATACCAGGCATATTCCGCCGCGTCGTCCACATCGACCTCGGCCAGGAAGGAACGCGTCCAACCGAGGGCATTAAAGATGCGGACCGGCAGCCCTTTTTCCGCGCCAACGGCTGCCGATGCCTCGTGACCGTTCAAGCCGGCAAGGCCCGTTTCGATCGCCGCCAGCGCAAGCTTTTCGGATTCCTCATATTCCAGCTTGCTGTCCTCGTACACTTCATGGATGGAAGAGCCCGGGATGATGTCATGGAACTGGTTGCGCAGCACGATTTCCCAGCTTTCGGCCAGCTTTTCCGACGGGTAGGCATGACCCGGGTTGAGCGCAAGCGCCAGCGAGTTCAAAAATTCGGCCTGGTGCAGCAGCAGCTCCATCCGGCGGTTCATCCGCTTGTTGTACGCTTGGGATGTATAGGTTCCGCGGTGGTATTCGAGATACAGCTCGCCGTCCCACAAATGAAGCAGCGGGTTATCCTGCACCTTCTCCTCCAGCTGGACGAAGAAATCCTCCGCTCCACCGGCTTTTACCTGCGGCGCGCCCGGCATGTCCCCGTAACGCCGTACCGCCTCGAGCATATCGCGGGTCGGGCCGCCGCCTCCGTCGCCCCAGCCGTACGCAAGCAGCAGTTGGTCGTTGATGTCCTTCTGGCGGTAGTTGTTCCACAAGCCCTGCACCGACGACCCGGTCACATTGCCGTTATAGGTGTAAAACCAGCTGCCGTCGTTATCCGGCGTCGTAATGTAATGCGTCAAAATTTCCGTGCCGTCGATCCCTCTCCAGGTAAACGTGTCGTAAGGGAAGCGGTTGTACTGGCTCCAGCTGATTTTGGTCGTCATGAAATAATCGATGCCGCTTTTCTTCAAAATTTGCGGAAGCGCCCAGCTGTAGCCGAACACGTCGGGCAGCCACAGCACGCGGTTGTCGACGCCGAACTCTTGCTTGAAAAAGCGTTTGCCCGTCAGAAGCTGACGGACGAGCGACTCTCCCGAAGGAATGTTGCAGTCCGACTCAAGCCACATGGCGCCGGTCGCTTCCCAGTTGCCCTGTTGGACGCGATCCTTGATCTTCTCGTACAACGTCGGGAAGTCTTTTTTCAAATACGCGTACAGCTGCGGCTGCGATTGGAGGAATACGTATTCCGGGAACCGATCCATCAGCGTCAGCACCGTCGAGAACGAACGCCCCGACTTTTCGCGCGTATGCTGCAGGCGCCACAGCCAAGCCACGTCGATATGGCAGTGCCCGACGGCGGTAATTTGCGGGCGGGGCCCCCGCGTAATCGCTTCAAGCCGTGCCCTCAACGTTTGCCGCGCCTTTACGGCCGAAGCGTAAAAAGCGTCGGAACCCGGACGGCTCCAATCCAGCTCGCGGAAAGCTTCTTCCAAAGCGGCGGTGAGCTCATGGCGTTCCACCTGGCGTTCATCCAGCTGCTTCACGGTTTGCAGCATATGCAAGGAGGTGTAATACAGATCGTCCACGTTTTCGTCCAAAATCGCTACGCTAAGCGAGTCGATGCGGTGGTCGAACGGCGAACGCCCGTCATGGGCGGTCAGCCCGCTCCAGGCGTAAACCGCAAGCTCCGCGCGGCCCGCGGCTACTACCGTTTCCGGGAAAAACAGCTCCGCATGGTTGCGGTCCAGCGCCTGCAGCGGCTCCCTGTTCAGATATACTTGGGCTTCGTAACCCGAGCAGTTCCCGCCGCCCGTTTCTCCCAGCTTGATCAAACCAATGACATCCCGGCCTTTCCAGCTTTCGGGGAATTCGACTTCGGTAATAAACCATGCATAACGGTCCCGGCCGCCCCATCGGTCGCCAACGCGTACCACGGGACCTGATGCAGCCTGCTCCCGCGCCTCTTTCAATTCCTTCACGTCAGGTACGATGTGCACCCGATCCAAAGTCCGGCCCTCCCGGTATCGGAGTCCAGCCAATTCGCGAATGCGGTTCTCCAGTTTTTGAAGAACAAATCTCATATGTTTTCTGCTCCCTTCTCCGGTTCGAATCACCTTTAATATATACAATATATCATTTATATCTAAAAATATCATTAAAAAACGTTTACTTGACCATTTTTATGGGAAAGGAAGCGGCGAAATAACAAAAAAACCGGCTTTTCCTAAGCGGAAAAACCGGTTGCATCATGTGCAGGTCAGAAAGGCGCCGGCCCGGTGGTGCGGAGAGCGACCAGCTCCGGCTGCAAAATGATTTTGCTGTACTTCGGCGTATGCCCGGAATTTTCATTTTCGAGCAGGCGCAGCAGCACCTTGGCCGCCTCGTACCCCATTTGCTCTTCCTTCTGGTTGATAAACGTAAATATGCTGAACTCCTCGAACATCGGGCTTGGGTTGTCGAAGGTGATGACCGAGACGTCCTCCGGCACCCGCAGGCCGGCCGCGCGGGCCAAGGACCAAATATGCACGCCGAGCTTGCAGTTCAGGGCGACATAGGCGGTAGCCATTTTATTTTTGATAAAACGGTACAGCGGGTAGTCCTCTTGAAACGGCTCGTCCTGAATGCTGAAATCGGTCAGGATCAGCGCCGGATTAATGAGCGCCCCCTGCCGCTTCAGCGCCTCGTTGTATCCCTGGATCCGCTCCTCGACGGTGACGGTCGGCATCGGCGTATCGGAGCAAATCGCAATGTTGCGGTGCCCTTCGTTCCATAGATGCTCCACCGCAAGGATCGAACCCTGCAGCGGGTCGGACAGCACGACGTTCGTTTCGACGCCAGGCAGGTGCCGGTCCAGCAGCACGAACGGATAGTTTTGCATTTTCAGCGCGATGATCTCCTCGTTGTACACCTCGGCGTCCACCGGGAAGATCAGCAAACCGTCCACCTTGGAGCGGAGCTCGCGGATCGCGTCTTTCTCGAGTTCCTTGGAGTTGTATGTAAACATGATGATCAGCGAATATTTGCTGTCCTTCAGCGCCTTACGGATGCCGCGCACCATCTGGATCGCAAAAAAGTCCTCGATGGACGGAAAAATAAGCCCGATTTTGGGCGTTGTCGCCTGCTGCCCTTCGTACGTCCTGTTCCCGGCGTTCTCGATGTAGCTCTCCGGTATGCCCTTGACGTAACTGCCCCGGCCGGGGATACGGTAGATCCAGCCTTCATTCGCCAGATCGGCCAGCGCGTTGGCCACCGTAATGCGGCTGACCTGAAACTGCTCGATCAATTCCTTTTCGGTCGGAATCCGGTCGTCCTCCACCAGCTGCCTGGATGAGATCAATTGCTTGAAATGGTTTTGGATCTGGATATACAGCGGTTCCCGTTCCTGACTCATCTGCTAACCCCCAGTGACATTTATTCCTCGCACGATCATGCCGTAGCAATATAACATTCATTATATCATTTCGGCTATAAGGCTAGTCAACGGAGCGGGTTGGTTTTATGTCATTGCCCAACATTCATTCGCCATGACGGATTTTCAGGTTTCCTTCTGCCGACGCCAAGATCGCAACCGGGACGCCTGCGGAAAAATCGATGTCCAGCATATGCCCGCGGCAGCGCACCTTGCGCTTCCCGGCAAAATCGGCCGTCACGGAAGCTTCGGTCAGCCTTCCGCCCGCCCAGACGATGCTCACGGTATAACCTCCTCTGGCCCGCAGTCCGCTGACGCGTCCTTCAGCCCACTCCGCAGGCAGAGCCGGGAGCAGATGAATATCCTGCTCATGGCTTTGCAGCAGCATTTCCGCGATGCCTGCCGCAGACCCGAAATTGCCGTCGATCTGAAACGGGGGATGCGCGCACAGCAGATTCGGATACATGCCGCCCCGATGGTAATCGAAGCCTTCGCCGTCCACGATGCTCAGAAAATTGTTCAGCACCTGCACCGCCTGTTCCCCGTCGCCTAAGCGCGCCCACAACGCCACTTTCCAGCCCATGCTCCATCCCGTGCCTTCGTTGCCGCGAATTTCGAGGGATCGCCGTGCCGCCTGTGTGTATTCGGGCGTCCCCGTCACCGTCAGCTCGCTGCCGGGATACAACCCGTACAAATGGGAAAGGTGGCGGTGTTTCGGATCCGCATCGGCAACATCCCGATCCCACTCCATCAGTTGGCCTTTCGCGCCGATTTGCAGCGGAGGCAGCTTGCTCCGCGCTTCCCGGCATGTTTCGGCGAACGCTTCCTCCGCCCCCAGCTCCCCGCTGGCTTCGATGACAATGCCAAACAGTTCCCGGCATAACGTGATGTCCATGGCGGTAGCCCGCGAGACCGAGCTGTATCGGTCGGCGCCCGGCACGATAAAGCTGTTTTCCGGCGAAGTGGACGGGCTGGTGATCAGCCGGCCCGCTTCATCGGCCACAAGCCAGTCGAGCAAAAACCGGGCGGCTTCGCGAATCAGCGGCCAAGCCCGCTGCTTCAGAAAATCGATGTCTTTGGCAAACAAATAATGCTCCCATAAATGACGGCACAGCCATGCCCCGGCCATCGGCCAATAGGCCCACTGCGCATCTCCGCTCGGACCGACGTTGTTCGTGCGCCATAGATCGGACATCGTGTGCGCGGTCCAGCCTCGGCAGCCGTATTGAATCCGGGCCGTCTCCGCCCCGGTCACGGCCTGCTGCCCGATCAGGTCAAAAAGCGGCTCATGGCATTCGGACAAATGGCAGGTTTCGGCAAGCCAATAGTTCATTTGCAGGTTGATGTTGAAATGGTAGTCGCAGTTCCAAGGCGGCTGCACCTTGTCGTTCCATATTCCCTGCAGGTTCGCAGCCTGCGTTCCGGGTCTCGAACTCGATATGAGCAAGTAACGGCCGTATTGAAAAATCAGGCTGAGCATGTCCGGATCCTGGGCGCCGTCCATGATCCGGCGGAGCCGCTCGTCCGTCGGCAGGTTGGCGTTATCCGCACGCTGCGGGGCGCCCAACCGGAGCTCTACGCGCTCGAACAAAGCCTGGTAATCGCGCGCATGCGCAGCAAGCAGCTCGTCGAAGCTTTTGCCTTCCGCTCCGCGCATGACGCTGCGGCAAACGGCCTCCGGATCGCGGCCGCTTAACCCCGGCGCCCGGCCCGGGCCGTCAAAGCTTGTCGCCGACGTATACAGGAGCGTGATCTCCTTTGCTCCCGAGACGGTCAGCCGTCCATCCTCGGCATGAAGCACGCCCCCTTCATGAAACACGCGGACGAGCGCCGCGAAACGCATCGGCCTGCCCGGTCGCTCTTCGTCGTATATAACGGCGGGTTCCTGCCCGTTGTTATGATTTTGCACCCGCAGAGGACATTCGCCCGTCAGCAGCAGCGTGCCGTCCGACGCGGCCTGCACGCCATGCCTCAGCTCCGACCCGATGGATACCGCCACCTCCAAGCCTGCGGGATCGGCGCTTTCGATACGGACGAGCATCACCTGATCGGCTGCCGAAATAAACGCCGTGCGGCGCTGCCTGCGCTCGCCCGCGCCGAATTCGATGCAAGCCGCGGCCGTGTTCAAATCCAGCGACCGGACGTAGTCCCGTTCATCCGGCTCCCCCGCAAAATCCAAAAACAAATCGCCAAGCGGCTGGTACGGCTGCACGCCTTGTCCGGGCGAGCCGAGCATGCTGCGCTCGACCAGCTGCTGCGCTTCCGCATAACGCCCTTCCGCCAACAGGAGGCGGGCTTCCGGCAGCGATGCCGCTGCCGCCGGGTTATCCTCTTGGACCGGATATCCGGCCCAGAGCGTATCTTCGTTCAGCTGCAGCCTTTCGCGCCGCACGCCGCCGAATATCATCGCCCCCATCCGGCCGTTGCCGAGCGGGAGCGCTTCCTCCCATTTTTTTGCAGGCTGTTTGTACCAAAGCTTGTTCCGCTTCGCCATTTCGCCAACTCCCCAACATAACGTTTTTTTCGATTGCCGAATCTAGACCCCCGACCGAATAATAACAGCGTCCGGTTTGGCCGATGCGGATGCATTCACCGATCGTAAACGCTTCCAATCCATTGACCAACATTGTACACCGTAAAAATCCAAAATTGAACAGCCCTCTTCCCAATCATCCGTCCTTCAAAGCAAAAAAAGAGCCTCCCAAACCTCTTCCCGACGCAAGGATAGCGTAAAAGAAGCATTTGAAATAACTCTGTTTCGAAGACACTCCCTGTTATCGCTCCAAAATTTCAGAAGCGGGATCCGGTCGGCGGAAAGCCTGTTTTCCGCTTTTTCGCGCTTCGAACCGGTCATGCAGCCATTCCCGGCATGCTTCAGGGCTTGACCCTTTTCGGGGAAACCTTGTAGACCGCAAAAGCAATCAAACCGTAAATCGCCCCGTACATTGCCCATGCATCCAGATTCATCATCATCGTAGGCAGGTCATTTGCAATAAACAGCAGCGGAAGCAGCAAAGCGATTCCGCTGCCGACGGCGATATGGACGCGAAGCAATCGGCAGAACACTCCGATCAATGCGGCAAGGAGCGGGCAGATGACAAATACGGGAAGAAAGACGTCCATCCTTTCGAAAAGCCAGTACAGCATGCTGCGTCGACCTCCACCCTTGAATCATTCTTAAATATTAGAACGTTTGGAATGAAGGGGGAGTTACCATTGAAATCGCAGAAAACGCGATTGGGGCCGTCAACAAACCGTTTTGACATCCGTTTCACTGCGCCGTTCGTTCGTTGGAAGCCGAACAAAAAAAGGCATGCCGGAATCAGGTGTCTTCCCTTTTCCGGATGCCTCCCACAAATATGGTCACTGCCTGCTGGAACAGCCGCCGCAGCGGCTCTCCTTCCATCGTCAGCGTAAACTGGCATAACGTCCCCATCCAGCTCCCGAACAGCAGCGTCGTCTCTTCGAGGTTCTCGATCGCAAATTCGCCGCTTTCCAGTCCTTCACGGAAAATCTCCGCGTATGCGGCCATTGGGGTTGCCGCCAGCCCTTGCAGCGCCTGCAGCGTCTCGGGAGAGGTGTTCGGATTCATCGCCAGTTCCTGGCCGACCGGCAGCAGCGGCGTCTTGTAGTTGTTCATGACGAAATAAGCCATCCCGTACAGCTTTTCGACGGCCGTCGGATACGAACCGGCTACCGCTTTCCATTTTTCGCCCCAATTCCGCATCGTTTCCTGGGACAAATGGACGAACAGCTTCTCTTTATTTTCGAAATGGTAATAAATATGGCCTTTGCTGAAGCCGGCTTCCCGCGAAATGTCCGCGATGGACGTGCCTGCGAAGCCTTTTTGGGCAAATAGCTGCGCCGCTTTCGAGGCAATGATCTGCCGCGTCTCTTCGCTGTTATAATGTCGTTTGTTCATGGAATAAACCCTTCTTGCTTTTCGGTCTCGTAGTTTTGAACGATTGTTCCATTCGAGTATATTGCAAATATTTACATGCTACAAGGGGAACGCGCAGCAATTCGGAGCGCCGCCGATGTTTCATTTTGCTGCGCCAAACATCATGCCTGACCCAACAAAGAAAAAGCAGCTGCGCTTTTGCCCCTTTGAGGCCATTTTTGCGCAGGCTGCTTTTGTCGTTCGAGTGTTTGCTTGGCAGACGGGAGCCGCCCTTTGGCTAGGGGTAGCCTTACTGCACAAGACTGGTGATCTGTTTCTTTTTCCATGACAACCAATAATACGAATAGACCAAAATCATGCTGACGATAAACGCCGCCGGATACCCCAGCCAGATGCCCCGGATGCCAAGGCTCGTATGGTACGAAAGCACGTAAGCGACAGGCACCTCGACGCACCAGATGGAGATGACGCTGAAAATCATCGGCCACAACACGACGCCGCTGGCGCGCATGGTTGCCGCAATAATTTGCACATGCCCGAAAATGAGATAACTCCACAACGTAATGACGAGCAGCTCATGGGCGATATTCAGGGTTTCCGGACTGGTGATGAACCAGGACAAAATATTTTTCGAGAAAATATAAATCGGAATCATCAGCGCTATGCCGATAATATAATTCAGCACGATCCCCGCGCGGATAACCTCTTTCAAACGCCCGTGTTGTTTCGCCCCGATGGATTGCGCCGCCAGAACCGACACCGTCATCCCGAGGCTGATCGCCGGCATCTGGACGTAGCTCACGACCTGGTTCACCGATCCGTAGGCCGCGGTGGCATTAGAGCCAAACCGGTTGACGAACACGATGACCGCGATTTCGGACAGAGACACGAGAATCATGCTGACGCTGGACGGGATGCCCAAACGAAGCAGCAGCTTCAGCATCTCTTTGTTCATGCCCAAATGTCTGCGGACGGAAGCGTCCAGACGAAGCGGGCTTTTTTTCCAATACGTGTACCAAAGCAGCAGCACGAACGTAATGACGGTCGAAATCACGTTTGCGTACGCCGCGCCGTAAATCCCGAGTTTCGGCAGGCCAAGCCATCCGAAGATCAGGACCGGCAGGAAAGCCAGGTTCAGCGCGGTGCTGACGATCAAGGAATAAAACGGCGTTTTGGAATCGCCGGTTCCGCGCATAAACGTCGTATAAACCATATACAGGAACATGACCGGCAAGCTCCAGAACATAATGCGCGCATAGTGGACCGTGACATCCATAATGTTGGCCGGCGTGCCGACGAGACGCAAAATATCTTCCGTAAAGATGCCGCCGACGATGGCAAGCACGATGCCGAGCAGGAACGTAAAGGTCATCGTCGTGCCGACGATTGTCTTCAGCTTCTCCATATTCCCCGCGCCATAGGCCTGACCGATCAGAATGGCACTGCCTGAACCGATCCCGATCACAAACGAAACGAGCAGGAAAAAGAGCGGGAAAAAGGCCGAAATGGCCGCGAGCGCATCCACCCCGATCCAGCGACCGACAACGATCGTGCCGACCAACTGGCCGACGGATTGCAGCGCGTTGCTCAAAATGAGCGGAATCAGAAAAGCAATCATGGCGCGGTACACGCCGGACTGCGGTTGAGCATTCATTGGGGACGCGCCTTCGGGCCTTCGGATCTCATCCGCGTGCCCCGCGGCCTGCTGTGAGGAACTCATATGACAACATCTCCTTTTATTAGACAAATAATTCATCGGTTTGAAATTCACTTAGACATTATATTGTATTGTTTGTTATTTATCAATATAGAGGCCGGTATTTTATTTTTAAAAAAATGTTATCCCAATCCTTCCCGTCATAACTTGTTTTCACACGTATGTTTTGCAAATTCGGATAAAAAAAGGTACGCCCTCCCGAAAATCGGAAGAGACGTACCTTAGACAAGCCTCTGGTGATAATCATTTTGGAGCACCGTTCCGCGGCTTTTCCGCCATGTTACAGAGCGCCTTTTCATATCAAATTTTTAGAGTGAATCCACGATGCTGCGCGCAATCCAAACGCCGGCCGCGCCGGCTTGGGCCAAACCGCGGGTAATGCCTGCCCCGTCGCCGCCGCAATACAATCCGCTGATTTCCGTTTCCAGCGTCTCCGACAGCTTCGGCCGGGCCGAATAAAACTTCGCCTCCACGCCGTAAAACAGCGTATGTTCCGAAGCAATCCCCGGCGTCACCTGATCCAGCGCCTGCATCATTTCGATCAAGCTTTTCATCGTATTGTAAGGAAGGACAAGTCCCAAATCGCCCGGCACCGCTTCCTTCAGCGTCGGCTCCAGGAATCCTTCGCGGATCCGTGCCTCCGTAGAACGTCTGCCGCGCAGAATGTCCCCGTATTTCTGAACGATGATGCCGCCGCCCGACAGGTCATTGGCCCGCTTGCAAATTTCACGCGCATATTCGTTCGGCTTGTCGAACGGCTCCGTAAACTTGTGCGAGACAAGCAGGGCGAAGTTCGTATTGTTCGATCCGAGCGCAGGGTCTTTGAAGGAATGGCCGTTGGCCGCCATCGCTCCGGTATGGTTTTCCACCACGACATGGCCCGAAGGATTGCTGCAAAACGTTCGGACCCTTGTTCCTACCGACGTGTTGAAAATAAACTTCCCTTCATATAAATGTTCGTTGATCTCCCGCATGACGACATCCGACGTTTCCACGCGGACGCCGACGTCAACCTGGTTGTTGTACATTTTCAACCGGCGTTTTTTCAGGATCGAGGTCAGCCAGACCGAACCGTCCCGCCCAGGCGCGATCATGACGCGGTCAGCTTCGTACGTCTCCCCGTTTTTGAGCACGATGCCGTGCACCGTATGCGTGCCCCCGTCTTTGCTCGTGACGATGTCCTCGACTTCGGCTTTAAACATCATATCGATGCGCGTTTTCAAAAACTCGTATATCGATTTCAGGATCTCCAGGTTCTGCTCGGTTCCGAGATGCCGCACCTGCGCCCGCAGCAGCTTCAGTCCGGCGGCATAACCGCGCTGCTCGATGCTCCGGATGACGTCGGTCGTCGGATCGGTGATGTTCGTCGTCGCTCCGTGCTCCAAATTGAGCGCGTCCACATAGCGGATCAGCTCCATGACCTTGGAGGGAGACAAATAATCCGTCAGCCAGCCGCCAAATTCGGTCGTGATGTTGAACTTCCCGTCGCTGTATGCGCCTGCGCCCCCGAAACCTGCGGTGATCGAGCAAGCGGGCACGCAGCCGGCAAATTCCTTCCGGCCTCCTGCAGGCGGACATAACTTGATTTTGTCTTCCAATATCGGACAACTGCGGCGGTAAATATCATGTCCTTTATCCACCAGCAGCACCTTCAAATGCGGAGCTTTCAGCACAAATTCATAACAGGCGAAAATGCCGGCCGGACCGGCCCCAACAACAATCACGTCATATTTGTTCATCGTGAACCTCCTGAAAGTATGAGTAGTCGGATTTGGCCTCCGCAGGACTCTTCGCGTTCCTTGACCCATCAACGGGGTGCCCGGCGGCGTCCCGACAAATTTCCATAAGCGCAAAAAAAATCCCCGGCCGAGGAACAGGTATGCCAAAAAGCAAGCCTGTTCGTAGCCAGAGATTTACGGTCTCTTGTAGAAACCCTCAAACCATATCAATGAGGATATACGAACGATCTCTATCTATGAGCAACAACATTGTTAAGTTTACCGGACAAAAACGAATGTGTCAATGATTTATTAGAACATAGTTCGTGTTTAACGGTATTGTAGTCCATAAAAAAATCTATTCGGCATGAAAATTCGATAAAATCCGAACATTAGGCAAGGAACAAGACCGATTCCTTTCTTTCCCCGCATTCCATGCATTTTTCACGCTATTGAAAAAGACGGCAAACGGGGTTATGATGTATCCGCTTCCATATAATTCGGCACCGGGTTTTATTCATCCCAACGTAATGTGAGGAGGTCATCCAAATGATCAAACGGATCGGGCATCTGGCTTTTGACGTGGCGGATATGGAAAAGTCCCTGCATTTTTACTGCGGCGTTCTCGGCTTTCAAAAGGCTTTTTCTATCGAAGACGACCAAGGGAACCCCTGGATCGAGTACATTAAAGTGGCTGACGGCCAGTTTATCGAACTGTTTTACGGCGGGCAGCAGAAGCCTGAACGGCCGGAGCGGCCCATCGGCTTTTCTCATTTATGCCTCGAAGTCGACAGCATCGAAGAAATCGCGGCCCATCTGAAAAAGAACGGCGTCGCCCTCGACGTGGAGCCGCAGCAGGGAAAAGATCTGAACTGGCAGTGCTGGGCGCGGGATCCTGACGGCAATCGGATCGAATTCATGGAAATGCACCCGGATTCGCAGCAGATGAAAGCTTAAGGATAAAAAAATAAAGAGTGTCCGTCCGTCATGCGGATCAGGACACTCTTTTCGTTGATGTCACGTCGATCGATCAATTTCCCGTATCTTGCGTGCCGGTTTGCGAACCGTCCTCCGTGCCGCTGCTTCCCGCGGCATTTTGGTCGTCCGAATTTTGCGCGCCGTCCCCGGAAACCGCCGTTTTGCCGAGCTGGTCTTCCGGTATGATGGCGTAAGGCACGTTGTCGACCAGCACTTGATCGACTTTGTTCAGGTCAAGCTTTTTGATGAGCTTGAGCGTTACCGTGCTCGTATAAGCTTCGGGGCCGTCGGTCTCCGTCGTCCCGGCATCCCCGCTGCCAACGGCGTTATCCGTTCCGTTTCCGGAGTTTCCGGAAGTGCCGGATGCACCCGCGCCTTTCTGATCGGTTGCGGTTCCATCCAATGCGGCGGAGCCGTCCGAATTTCCGGTCCGGGTTGCTGTGCCGTCCGTGCCGGACGCGACGTCCGAACCCTTCGCCGTCCCGTCGGTTCCGGTTTGCCCGGCGCCGGTTCCCGTTCCGGAGGCCGAGCCCGCCCCCTGATCCGATGCCGGTTGTTCTGCGCAGGCATGAACCAGCTTCGGCGTCGGAACCTCCAAAATGATGCTTCCGTCTTTCCCCATCACCGTCACTTCATTCGCCGCGAAGTCGCGGCAGGACGCCGGCTGCTTGAAATGGAATACAAGCTGGGTCACGCGGGTTTTGTCCGCGTTTTTGATCGTTTTGGTCGTTAAGACAGGCACTTCCTTCTCGATCTTTGGCGTTTCCGGCGGCGTCTCCGGCTTATCCTGCTGTGCGGTTCCCGTTGCGGGCGTTTTCGTCTCGGCATTAGCCGGCTTATCCGGTTCTTTCTTGAATCCTCCGTTGGCCTGCATGACGATCAGCATGCCGCCGATCACGACGATCATCAGCATCAGCACGGCGCTCAGCCTGAACACCCGGGGGTTGCCGCGGAAAAACTTGACGAGCGGCGACGCCAGTTCATATTTAATTTTGTCGTAGACCGGTTTCAGCTCCGGAGCGGCCGTATCGAAATATTTCCGCACGTTTTCTTTGTTTTTGAATGCGTCCGTATCGTATTTCTGAAAATATCCCATAATTGCCGTCGCATAAGCCGGTACTAATCCCCGCGGGCGGACGAACGCAGACTCCTTCGCGGACCATTCGATAAACTCGTAGACCGTCTCCGGTTGCGGGGCATGTTTATGCAAAAATTCCATCAGCCCGTTATAATCCACAGCCCCTGTAGCGACGTCATAGCAGAAAGCAAGGGTGATGCTGCCGAAACGGGATGGTCCCACTTCTTTCCGCAGCCAGCTCTGGGCGATCCGCTGAACTTCGTCCCGCTCCTCCGGAGACAATCCTCTAAAAAGGGAGGCCTCCGGATAAGGACTCGAAAACCACTGGTGCGCCGCCAGCATGACCTCCGCTTTCGAACGGGTGCGGGAATCAAACCGGGATACCCATGAGCGGAATTCCTTCGGATTGTTCAAAAATCCGATTTGCAGCAGCTGCTCTTTCGTAATCTTGTCGAGCTGAACGTCTTTCAGAAGGAACAGGTTCGCCGCGTACATCAGCCTGTCGACGAAAAACGAACCCCCTTCCACCAACGAAAAACCATGCTGCGGGTCTTGGTCCAGCTCATCCAGCTGATCCAGCACCTGGTTCACGGCTTTAACCGGTTCCGCTTCCTTGCGAAGCTTGTCCACCAGCTGGTTTTCGGCGGTTTGAACGAAAAAGTCGCTGTGCAGGACAACCGGATGCGACGTCACCCAATGATGCAGCAGGTCCGCGACGTCCCGCGCTTTCTGCGCTTTTTTCAGCCGGTTTTCAATATATGGATTAAACAGCAGCTTCGGCAGGCCCGGACTGGCGAGCACCCGGCCGAAAAAGGCCGCGAACAGGTCCGGGTCGCTTTCGATCAGCCCGTAGATCGGGGACAACACATCCTTGCGCCCGAGCGTAATGGCGTTGTTCAACGTGCGGATAAAATACTCTATGATCTTCCGTTCGCTGTGCTTTTTGTCGACCCGGTAATAATCCTTGATGCATTCCAGAACTTCAAGCTCGGGGAGCTCCCCTTGCTTCACCCGGTCGAATTCCAGATCGAAGCTGGCGAGGAACAGGTCGTTAAGCCGCATTTTTGCAGGCAGGGCGTCCGCCGGCGTCAAATAATCCAGCATAGCCCGGAGCACGCTCAGCCTGTTCGGCTCGTACAGCTCCAGGTTGCCTTCCTCCATCTGGAAAAGCACGGCAAGCTCATGATAGCTTGCGATCGCGATTTGGCGGATCGGTTCCATGTCTTTAAGCATCCGGGCGGCAAAATCGTAAAAGCGTTCCGCACGCTCCGCATTGCCAAGATTCGCCCATGCAAAATCCAAATAAGGCTGGTCATCCCAGTCCAAATCCGTGTTTAACACGCGTCCCGCCGCCAGCTCGAACAGAAAATCCTTTTCGATGCTGCGGTCGTTCAAGCGCAGGCTTCCCTTTTCCACGAACATGATCTGGATGCCTTTTTTGCTCTGCGGCTCCCGGGCGTAAGTCTGAAACCCGAGATGGCGGCGGACGCCGTAAGGCAAACTGGCGAACAGCAGCATGAGCAGCCGCTTCGCTTTTTCGGACAGCTGCTCGATCTCCACATCCAGCACGACATAGACCTTCTTCTTGCCGGCCACCGAAGCCATCGCGGCAAACAGCAGCTGCTTGAACACCTGCTCGTCGATTTTAAGCTCCTGGAGCAGCCCAAGCCCCTCATCCCTGGTCGGGTGACCGCCATGCTCCATGGCCGGGATCGCGGGCAGTTCCGGAAGGTCCATTCCCTGCTCGATATCGTACCGTTCGGCAAACGAAGCGTTCAGCCAGGTACGGTAATCCGTTTCCGGCGAATCTTTGAAATCTGCGGGAATGACGTAGTTATGCGTAAAAAAGGCGCTGCGCAGACCCGTAAAATCCGCCGGCTGGTATACACTCCGCCCGACGATCGTTTCGCCGGACTCGGTATGGATGACATGCAGGGAGTCCGGATATTCCTGCCCTTCCTTTTCCGCCCGTGCCGTAAGCTCCGCCGGAGCATCGTATTGGCAGTACGGATGAAGCACTTTTTTGATATAAGCATGATCCAGTCCCGTGGAACGGGCGATGGTGTCAAACCCTTCGTTATCACGGAAAATGCCCCGCCGCTCGCGCGTATACATCTGCTGCTGCACTACATTCGGGGGTAACATCATGCGTCTTCTCTCCCCTCTATGTAATTCAGCTTATACATCAGCCAGATAAACGGCTCATCCACGCGGATCGGGCTGACGACGGACTGCATTTTTTGGTTGACCGGGTTGCTGCCAAGCGCCGATACCGCAAAATACGCCGTATTGGAAAAATACACATCCATCGTTCCTTTGAACGGACGGTCCACCTTTTCGATGAAGCGGCGGATCTCGCCGTCGATATTTTCGAATTCGGTCAAATTGAGCGCCTTGCGGTGCACCATGTTGTGGAACACGTTGCTGTTCGATTTGATGTACTCGCCTTCCTCGTCCTTCAAGGAATGGAGCATATCGCTTTTGGTCAGCACCACGGCGGTCGGAATATCGGTTTTGCCCTTATCCTCGTAAGCGATAAAATCGCCGAACAGCGTCAGCACCACGTCGCGCGGCTCGTCGTACTGCGATACCCATTCCCCCGGCTCGTCGCCCATCTGGATGCGGATTTTATCGCGGATGGAGCGGATTTGCAGCGGATCGACCATAAACAGGATGCCCGCCGAATTTTTGATATGCTGGCCGTGCAGGCCGAGATAATCCTCGTCGACCATTCCTTCCCCCGCCACGTCGAAAAACACCAGCGTCAGCGGCGGTTTGCTCTCGTCCTTAAACACGAATTGGAAAATAAAAGGCTCCTGCATCTTTTCCTTCTGCGTCGAGGCAAGCAGGTCACCGCGTTCAAACAGCGGCTCCTCGTACATCGTCCGGAATTTTCGGCTGATTTCCGCGTTCAGCGGCATGCATGCCGCATTGAAATGATCGGCCGTCGAATGCTGAAGCGTATGGATCAGCGACGTCATATACACGGATTTCCCGACCTGGGAAGCGCCGATGATCGAAATGATGTTGCTCGGCACCTTGCCGGACGTGACCGGAAGCTCGTTATGGCATTTCGGGCACAGCCGGTGGCGCGTAACCACCCCATAGCGGTCATTCAGCCCGACAAGGACATGGTCGGAATAAATGTGACGTTCCACAGGAATATCGCCTGGCCGCAAAATGGCTTCCATATCATACACCGAATCAAGGCCGAAGCGCTCCCGGTACCGGTTCAGCACCTCATCCTCCTGCAGCGCATAATCCTCGTCATCGTCCCGGCTGTGGGCCGCGCGGAAGACGACATCGTCCGGCGCGAACTTGCTGAAGCAGTACGGACACACAATATCGTAAAAAAGCGGCTTTGGCTCGGCGATCGGTTTCTTTTTGAACATATTGAAAATGCCCATTGGTTTTCTTTCTCCCCCTTTGCCTGGTGGGTTGCAACGTTGGCGGCCTTCAAGCTGCCCTTGCGTATGGATCATCATATCAAAAATCATATTAAAAGTTCAGTATGAAGCTTTTAATGGAATGTTTCATTTATGTTATTAAAACTTCACGCTATAAGTAAGGCTTATGCTAAGCACGGTGCAAGGCGCCGCTGCGATGAAGGAACGTTCTTCCGATCTTGGGCTCAGATACGATTCGTGCCCTTTCGCTGCCCTTGCCTCGTATCCATCTTCCTACTACATTATACTTCCTAAAGCAAGAAACTTCTCGTTTGGGGTGTGGGGGCTCCGTAAAATCCTATTCTAGCAATGTTTCTGACCTTATACTCCTTCGAATCGGGAATTTACATGGAGCGTCCAGCGATCGGAGGAATATCCGCATGTGGAGTGATGCCTTCCCTCAATAACACGATTTCAGCTTACTTCCTCCCTAAGCACCCAAGCGGAATGTAAATTTTCTAGAGAGTCTCCGTGCCTCCTTTGAAATCGTGTTATGTCCTAGCTTCAACGGAGCAGGCGGAATCATTCTGAAGAAGCGTTAGCGATCGCCTTTGTCCCCGGATTCCAACCATAACATACATTCCACAGGAATCCGGGGGCAACAGTGATCGGAAGAATGATCCGCATGTGAAGTGATGCCCATTCCATCAATAACACGATTTTAACTTACACTTCCCTCTCCAAACACAAGCGGAATGTAAATTGCCCGAAGAGTTTACGTGCCTCCTTTGAAATCGTGTTATATCCTAGCTTCAACGGAGCAGGCGGAATCATTCTGAAGAAGCGTTAGCGGTCGCCTTTGTCCCCGGATTCCAACCATAACATACATTCCAAAAGGAATCCGGGGGCAACAGCGATCGGAAGAATGATCCGCATGCGGAGTGGTGCCACTACCCCAGATAACACGATTTCAACAGAGGCAGATGGAAATTTACGATTCCGGCACCAACTCATACATCTGCCCATACCTCTTCCCATCGGTAAAAAACAGCCGCACATAATCGTTTTTGCCGACCTCGATCACCGGCAGCACGTTTACGCCGGCCTCAAAATCCGCCACAAACGGATACAGCGTGCCGTCGTCCTTATTCGCCGGGTAGCCGCCCGTTTTTTTGACGTAGCAAAGCGCCTCTTTCGGGATCGGAATTTCGGTCGTTACCTTGATTTGCACCGACTTGTATTTTTGCAGCCAGCCGCCTTTGTGGCGGATGGAAAACCACACCTTAGCTTTGCCCGTGCTGAATTCCTGCCGGTTCTGGCCGTCATGCTGGCGGATCAGCGCCGGGCCCTCCTCCGTTTCCGTGGCGGCATAAATCGTGTATACGACCTTGCCGACGCCGTCGATCCGGTCGTGGTAACCGTTCGCGGCCTTATATTCGTTCCGGGTGTACAGCTTCAGCCTGCTCATGTTCGGCCGGCGGGTATCCTGCATCGGCTCCTCACCCGCCAAGCAGCGCTCGATATAGACCGCCTTGATGTCCTCCGGCCAACGCCAGCGGAGCGTGCAGCGGTCTCCATCCAGCTGATGGGTCACGCCGCGAATGAGCATGGAGCTGATATCCGCATCGATGAACCTCATCCTGTTTTCTCCTCCCGTTTAAAATCCTCTGCTGCCGCTGTTTTTGTTCCGGTCCGCAAATCCGCCCCGCGAACGCCCGGCCAAACCCGGACGCTGCAGGCCCGCTTCGAGCTTCCCGTTTTCTTTGACCGGCACGATCGCCGTAAAGACCGCCAGCACGCCGGCAAGCACCAGGCAGGCCAAAAGCCGGATGATGCTGTCCTTCCAATCTTCGCCCGTCAGGCCGAACTCCAGCAGCAATCCGGCCAGCAGCCCGGAAACCGCGCCTCCGGCGCCAAAGCTGCGCGCAAGATAACGGTTGTCAAAAATAAGTCCCAGCGCGAGGCCGATGCCGGCGCCGATCAAAGCGAGGAAAACCACGCGAGCGATCAGATAGAGGACGCTGTTTGCCTGCGGTCCGGTTCGCTCGGTAACAAGGGTGCGCTCGCCTGCGTCCCGGTAAATTTTTTGGAACACCGGCGACAAATCGCCGGCATTTTGCACGTCGTAATATTGTCCGCCCGTTTCCTGCGCGATCGCTTTCAGCAGATTCGATCCTTGCGGATCCATCAGTCTCAGCCCGATCGTGTTCACTTGAACTTGCTTTTGCTTATAAGGAGCGAGCGCCGCATTCAGGTCGACATTGCTTGCACCGTCGGAAAGCAGGACGACCATCGTCCCGCGGCCCGCATTGCCTTGATCTTCGATATGCTCCATCGCATCGGACAACGCCAGGCCGATATCCGTGCCGCCGTCCGTCGCTTCCAGCGCGTCGATTTCGCCGGTGACTTGGTCTTTGGCAGCCTGGTTCTTCAATTTCGTAAAAGGCTGCAGCAGCGTCGTCTGGTCGTTAAACACCAGTACCGCTACCCTGTTGCTGCCGTCCATCCGGTCGATCATGTTTTTGGCGGCCGTATAACGATCATTATCCGGGTCCGTCTGCGTCATGCTGCCCGAGTTGTCGATGACCAGCGCGATATCCTTCACCGGCTTCATTCCGCCGCCATTGATCTCGTAGACGAACTCAAGCGCCAGCGCCAGAACGAATATCATCACAAGCGTAGCCGGCACCAGCAGCTTCCACGACGTCCCCGCATAACGCTGTCTCCAAGAGGGGCCGTTCAGCCGCGGCGACATGACCTCGGCGATCAGGCAGCCAAGCCCGATAAATAAGGCAAGCAATCCGAAATAGAGACCGATCACCACGATCCGCGGCCAGTTTGCTCCCCACGTATTCAGCATGATCTCCGCGATAATGTAGCCGACGGCGCCGCCAAGCAGGCTGAAAAGCAGCAGGAGCAGATTCAATTTTCGCTGCATATCCATCTTCCTTTCCTATAAAGCCAAACGAAAAGTTCGGCGACCGATTGAAAACGGGGCTATTTGAGCTCCGGCAGCCGCTCGGCTTCGATTCCGTGGAATTCGTAGCCGTTTTGAACGTAGGTTTCGTAATACATTTTGCCGTTGCGGTAATACATCAGATCCTCCAGATGAAAACCGCCCATCAGGTTCAATTTTTCCACGCCGCTGCTGCGTTTCTCGTGCACGACGCCAAGCTTGTAGATGCGGGAGGTTTCGTCGGCCCCGGCCGCATAGCGGATAAACTCGCTTTCCGCATCCCCGAAAAAATACTTCTCCTCGTAGCGGTGCTCCTGCGTGTATTCCAGGAGACGCAAGTTGATGACCGCATGCTCTTCCAGCGTCCGGTACAGCTTTTTGAACAGTTCTTCCTTCGACAGCACCTGGCGATTGCCGTATTCCGTCGTGACATTCGCCCGGTTCAAAAGCTCCTCTTCGAAGGTCTGGTCGAACGCTTCCGATTCCAGCAGCTCTTGCCTGCACACTTCGATCAGCCGCAGAAGCAGCCGCTCCCTGCCTTCATCCAAAAGCTCCGCCAAACTTCCCATGTACCGTTCCCCGAAAAAGACGCCATCGCCGCGCCGCGCTTCCAGCTCGCGCATCAGTTCTTCCGTAACCACGCCGTAATACTCCATGATGTTCTGGCCGATGTAGTCGTCGGCCTCCCGGATGCTTGCGCGGGCCGCATGCAGCAGCATTTCCTGAAGCCCGGAAAGCTCCAGCGCCTTTTGCTTATATTCCGCGTGAATTTGCGCCAATTCCGCCTCGTAACGCCGATACAGCTTCAGTTCGGTTTCAAGTAATAGCAGCTCCAGCTTTCGCCGGTACACCGTTTCGAAGAAAAAACGGATGAAGCTGCGCACGTTATGCTTCTCCATCAGCGGCCGTTTCGGGAACGGCTGGTTTTCGACGCGCTCATCATAATAACTTGCAAGCTCCGCTTTTTCGGCTTCCAGATGCCCCGCCAAATCGCGGATCCGGCTCCGTACCGCCTCCAGCACGCTGCCACCGTTTTTCTCGTCGGTCCATAACGCGATCCCGAACATCCCCACGGCGGACTGCTCGCGCAAACGGCGGCGGATGCGTTCCCGCAGCCCTTCGCCGGTCTGCTGCTCTTTCAGGCGCTGCTCGGTTTCCTGCACGTAATTGCTTTGAAAATACGCCTCGCAGCCGCCGCCGAACAATGCCTCCTCCGCGTCGCGCAGCGTCATGCGCTTTAACGAGCCGTAGCTGACCGGATGCGTCATCATGCCGGTCATCTCGGCGATTTTGTCGCCGTCCGGAACCATTCGTTCCGCTTGCCCGGATATGGCCGCCGGATCGAGGCCGAAAAAGGACATTTTTTCTTTGAGTCCCCACTCCGGCACGTTTTTCATCCGACTGAGCAAACCGCCGTAAAAATGGTACAACACCGCAAGGGCGATCGACTCGTTCGGCCGCTTGACGCGGGAAAAACCTGCCGAAACGTATCCTTGCCGGCCGGATTCGGTCATGACGTTATTTTTGAAGGAGGTGTTGTTATATCCTCCGGCATTCAGGTCGTAATGTCCTTCCTTCTGCTTCCGGTTTTTGAGCAGGCTGACATGGCAAATGATTTCGTAATTATCCTGCATGCCGTGGGCGGCCGTAATGCCGCGCTCGTTTTTGTCGGAAAGCACGTACACAAGATCAAACAGCGGGGCAGGCTGGTGCGTGACCGGGATGGACAACCCGTCCTCCGTGACATGCAATTTGGCCGAAAAACGGTAGTCCGAACCCTGCATCACTTCCAGCTCCCGGAGAAAAGCGACGCCCGCCGAGCTGCCGTATCCGAACGACTCCATCTGGTCCCGCTCGCTGATCAGGGCGTACAAATCCATCTGCACCGATTTGAAGGACTGGGCGAAGATCGACTGCGCCAGCAGCGAAATTTCCGGTATGAACACATTAAGCGGGTCGTCGACCCGCGTAATGACAGAAAGATGAATGCGGTCGAATGACGAATAGAGCCGTCCGTAGTCCGCTATGTTGTAACTGAGCTGCCGCAATGCCCGGTTCAGGCCGTACAGCTGCTCTTC
The DNA here is from genome assembly GCF_009870825.1 of Paenibacillus sp. USDA918EY. GTDB lineage: Bacteria > Bacillota > Bacilli > Paenibacillales > Paenibacillaceae > Paenibacillus_AQ > Paenibacillus_AQ albilobatus. The sequence goes on from NZ_WTWY01000002.1 coordinate 463,182, forward strand.
GTTCCGGTAAAAAGAATGGTACAGCGCTTTGCGGAACGTCTTGGGATCATTCCCTGCCGGTCCGGCGTCGATCGTAAATCGGCTGACCCGCAGCAACGCGCTGCCGGAAGCTTCGTCCGCCCCCGGTTCCCGGATCCCCCCCTGCGCGGAAACCGGCTTCCCGGCTTGCCGATTGGCCGGCCCGGGGGTCGTTCCCCCGGGCGCGCTCCCGGTTCCGACATGAAAATACATGACGCCGGCGCTGTTATCCCATTTTTTATGGTTGATTCGCATCATCGGCTCGATCGCCTCGGCCGACTTATCTCCAATGAATAGAAACACGGCCGGGTAGTGGATGCTACTCTGGTCATCCCCTTTGCCCGACAGCTTATCCTGATCGGCGGCATAACCTGCGGCGAACCGCTCCAATACCCGCTCCATCATGATTTCAACCTTCTGCGGATATCGTTTAATTTGGAGGACACCTGCTTGTAGAACTGGTGGCGTTCTTCCCCGTCGGCCAACTCCACCTTTTCGTATTCCAGCGTCTCCCGCGCGTCGAGGAACGCCCCGGCCAGCTCATCCAGCTTGGCAAGCAGCGCCGAAATATCCTCGGATGCCGTCAGCTCTTGATCGCGGCGGGATGATTTGCGCATCAGCGTGCTCCGGCTTCGCTCGTCCAGACCGCGGAAATGCTTGTAGACCTCGTACTCCACATAACGGACGCTTTTCATCAGGTTCGCGAACGGTTCCCACGCCTCTTCCTCCGGATCGCGGTCGTAGACGTACAACGCGCCTTTTTTGCAGATCGTGCCCGTGTACATCGCTTCGATAAACTGGTCGATCCACTTTTCTTCGTCCTGGTTCCGGCTGATGACCTCCTCCAGCTCCTTCAGCTTGGAGTCGATCGCCCGGTATTTCGCCAGCTCGGCGCGCATGGACGCAATTTGCTCCGGCGAGCGGATCAGGTTTTCTTTGGCCATCTCTTCATTGATGCTGCCGAAAATGTCCTTGCTGCCCGTTCGTTCCAGACCGCCTTCAAGCAGGCGCTTCAATTCGGTGACGGCCCGTTTCACTTCGCCGAGATTCGGCTTGGCTGCCTCAAGCTGCATATCGTAAGCGCGGAGCCAATCATTCAGGTCGAACGGCTTCGTATACATCACCGCGTAACGGTTGCTCGTATTCTGATCGATGTCTTTTTCCACGATGACCTTGTACGCCAAGGCCTGGTCGAATTCGGCCCGAACGCGGGCGTTGTAGCTTTGAACCCGCGGGTTGACGTAGGTTTCACCCCATGATTTTTCCGGAATCGGCGACGGCAGGTACGTCCAGTTGGCGCGGTCGGTCTGCACCAAATGGCGTCCGATGCCCTCTTTGTCGAGAATGGTGCGTTCGTAACTTTCCTCGTACACCTTCAGCGGCGTATACACAAACAGCGGCACGCCGTTTTTGGTGTTCAGCCAGAAAATCCGGTTTTTCACTTCGCTTTCCTTAACCGTAAAGTTCGATTTGCCGATCGAATTGTTCTGGTAGTTCCGTATCCCTTTCAGGATGCTCGGCGCCTGCACCGGCACGGACACGAAACCCCAGGAAGGGAAATAGAGATTGCCCGCGCTGTTGCTCAAATGGAAGACCGGCACGGCTTCCTCGTCCAGCTTGCTGGCGATTTTCCGTTCGACGAATTTCTCGATCGACTCCTCCTGCCCGAACTTCATCACGAGGAAATCCTCCATCGATTTCGTGATCAGGTCGCCGAATTTCTCGGTCAGGAAGTCCGAAATGGAGCTGACGATGTCGATCTCCTGTTCCTTGATCCATTGGTCGGAATGGAGCAGGAGCTCTTGAGTAAAGTCGCGAATGAGATCCTCCACGTCCTTCTGCTCCATCATCCGGTTGATGACCTTGGAAATGTCCGGCACGCTGACGATGTTCCAGTAGTACGTTTTGTTGCCTTTATGGTCCTGCTGCTCCTCGCCGTTCAGGAGGATGTCCCCGTTTTTGGCGAAGATGGCGTTCAAAGCGTTCAAAATTTCGGTATATACGTTATAAATGCGGTTGTTTTCCTGATTCAAAAGATCGTACAGATCTTCGTAAAACTCGATCATCTGCTCCGTGCGCTCCACGTCCGCCATCAGCCAATATTCGTTGATTTTCGCTTCGATGTAGACGTTTTTCTTTTTCTCCTTCGAGACAAAAGCGCTTTTCGCGTCGCCCAGACGCTCGTTCGCCTGCTCCCTTGCCGCTTCGATGTCGCGCGGAATGCGGGTCAAATTCTCCCGCAGCGTCTCGATGTAGGACAGCAGCATTTTCAGGAGGCAGAAGCCCTTTTCCGTGTACAGCAGACGGGATACGTAAAACGGACCCTGCTGCGGATGCAGGAAGATGCGGCGCACCTGGTCGCTGAACTGCTCCACGATTTCGCCGGGCAGCTGCTTTTTCGCCTTGATGTATTCTTCACGGGCACGCGCCAGAAACGTCTGCTCCAGCTCCGTGTCCATGTTCACGACCTGGTTTTTCACGACGTTCGTATAGCTCAGGCGTTCGCTGTTCTGGTAACCCGGCAGCGGCTCGGGCACGCGGGATTCGAACGTTTTGACCATCGTGTCGAGGTCGATGCCGAGCTTGCGCGCGAATTTCTCCACGTCCTCCTGGCTTGGCGCCTTTTCGAACATCGTTTCCATTTTGCCGAACAGACGGTACGCCAGGAAGGTCGTCATCTCTTCAATCGGGAGCACCGCGGACGATGCGCCGATGATGTTGTAATCGTAGTTGGCCGGATACATCTTGTTCATCTGCGCGATGTTCGTGCGGATGTTGCTGATGTAGTCATGTATGGCGAATTCTTCGCCGGATTGCTTATCCTCGCTGGCCATAAAGTTCGTAATATTCTCGGCCGTGACGTTCATGCAATAGTCGTACGCGCTTTCCAGCAGTTTGCCTTCCGTATTCGTCGCGGAAATAAGATGGCACAGGTTAAACGGCGGCAGCGGCGAATTGACCGTCAAAATGTTGCCGTACTGCTGCTTGAAACGCTCGCCGCGGGCGTCGACGTTCATCCAGTAGTCGAGCTCCTTCAGGGCGGCATAGCCGTTTTTCTTGATGTATTCGCGCGTATGTTCGCTCAGGCTTTTGTTCGACAAATTCACGTCCGGCGTAAACAGGTAGCCGAGCGTGTTGACGCGGTCGATTCCCGCGGAGCCGTAATCGCGTTCGATGATGCCGCGCACGATATAGGCGATGTCCAGGAAGCAGCCGCTGCCCGTGCCGCCGGAGAGGCCCGTCAGCAGAAACACCATCAGCTTTTTGTTGGTGCCGACGGAGAGCGTTTTGATCTTTTTGTCGATGGCTTGAACGACCTGATTGATTTTCGTGAACAACAGCAGGCGTCCCGCTTGGCGCACCCCGGCCGCGCCGTTCATGCCGTCGGTGATGCTGAGCTCGGGAGACAGCCAATCCGTGATGTAAGGCTCCAAAATGCTGCGGTTCTGCAGCAGCCCGCCGATTTCGGCGTTGGAGAGCAGGACGAATTCGTTGATCGAATCCAGCCCCACGCCCTTATAGCGTTTATTCCGGTCCTGTTCGTTGGTTTCAAACGCCAAAAACTCCACGTTGGCCGGTTTCTCCATTTTTTTCTTGGACAGCGGATCCTCCGGCAGCTTGAAACGGCGGTTGATTTGGTATTTCAGGCGCAAAAGCGCGTCAATCCCCGTGCCTCCAAGGCCGATGATGAGAATCGGATTGTCGATCGTATCGACCCGGATTTTCTCGCTGACGATCCCTCCGCCAAGCGATACGTCAAGCTGCTGGATGTGTTCTCTTACTACCGGTTTCATCGTTTCCCCTCCTGAGTGCTTCTCAAGGTTCGTATATTTACCACGTTTGAATCTTTCAACATCACACCAAATATTCGATCAAAATCGTCTTATCCACCTGCGGCAGCGAGATGCTGAGGCGGTCGCCGCTTTTCAGCTCGGCCCCCTGGGCGGCGTTCACCGCGCGCCCCGATTTCTCGACGGTGCAAGCGGAGTTGTTTTTCAGCACAAGCCGGTCGTTTTTGCCCGGCATAAACATGACTTTATCCGTTTCCTTCAGCTCCGGCGCAAGCTGGAGCAGCTGATGCAGATTGAATTTGCCCTTGAAGGCGGTCAGCTTTTTATATTGCGGATACGTTTTTTCGCCGGTGTTCTCGTCGCGGATTTCCACGACGATCTGCCCGACAAATCCTTTATTCGCTTTGCGGACCGCACCCATGACAAAGTAGGCGGCAGCCGCCAGAGCGGCCAGGACGACAATGCTTATCACTACGGGCCACACATGAAATGGTTTCTTGTCTTCCTTGTCCGCCGCCGGGGCCCCTCCGCTTCCTGCGCCGGCAGCTTTGGCGCTGATCGTCACCGGCTTCGATTCCCGGTAAAAACTTTTGTCTTCGGCCCGAACCTTCAGTTCGTATTGATGTTTCTCCTCGACCTTGTAAGAGCCTTCGAAATGGTCTCCTTTATTGGCAAGCTCCACTTCCTTCGGTTCCCCGGTGTCGAGATCCTTGACGAGAAGTTTGGCGCTCATGTCATTGTAAAGGCCGTTGTTCTGGAGCTTCTGGCCGTTACTGACGAGATAAGCGTTGATGTCGACCGTGTCGCCTTTTTTGACGGCGGTCGATTTTAGCGGCTCCATGGCCAGCTCGAGATCATAGTTGAAAATGAGATTGATATCGATTTTATCTTTGGAAACACCTTTGACCTGCAGCTTCCAATCGCCCTGCTCCGGCTTCAGGAGCTTGATCAGGGAATAGGTTTTCGACGTGGAGCGCTGCACGTTGGCCGACGGAACCGGCACGTTTTTGCCCGACGGATCGGTCAGCTTCACGTCCACCGGCTTGCCGGACATCAGCGAAATGTTGGCTTCCAGCACGTTTGCGTTCGGCACGTTGACGGTGACTTCCTGATAGCTTCCGTTTGCGGTAATCGAGCTGATCGGTACGATTTTCAGCTTCTGGTGGCTGGCGAAAATTTCGCTCAAAATTTGCGGCAGCTCATCCGCCGAACTGGTCGAAAAAGATTTGCCCCCGGTCTGGTCCGAAAGCTTGGAAAGCGCGTCCTTGTTCAGCTTGCCGTCCGCATTGAGCCCGATCGTATAAATCGGAATGCCCCCGGCTTTTGCTTCCTGTACCGATTGGCTGAGCTCCTGATTGGATTCGGCAGCGGTCCGGCCCGATTTTGGATCGAGCTCATTGTTGCCGTCCGCCAGCACGACGATCATCGGCTCATGGCCCGGTTCCGCGCCCTGTTTCAGCACCTTGACCGCTTCCTTCAAGCCGACGGAAATGTCCGTGTAAGCCCCGCGGTCGATTTGGTCGATGAATTGCTTCAGATCGTTTTTGTCCGAGTTCGACTGGATCGTCAGCAGCGCCTTTTCCCGCTGGATTTTGTCGGTATAGGAGACGATCCCTACCTTGTCCCCTCGCGCCTGAAGCATGTCGATGAACATTTTCATCGCTTCGCTGCTGATTCTTTTCGGGTCGCTTGCTTTCATGGAGTTGCTTGCATCGAGAACGAGCACGGCGTCGATATGGGAGGAAGGCTGCGCAGCCGCAGCCGAAACCCCGGGACTTATAACCGGCAAGATCAGCAAACATACCAGCAGGAGACAAAGTGCTATTTTATTTTTATGAAGCATAGACTTTCGATACTCCTTCTCTAGTGAATTGTCAGATTTCCTAAGCCTTCATTCTACTTTAGGAAAAAAGTCTTAAAAAATGCTTAAGAAACGATAAAATTGCGTAAATAACCAATTTGAAAGATTTGCAAATCTAGCAACAGGACCGCCGTAAGACGACTAAAAACTCCCAATACTTTTATATTATGATATAATTAAAGCCGGTAAAGTTCAATGTGAGCGGCCGTCGCGCTGTACATAGGGCATAAGTCCCACCAACGAAAACTCATCGTTTTGAACCCCGAAAGGAGTGCGGATTATGATTGCATACGGATGCCTCGGCATTTTGTTTCTTTTTATCGCCATAAAAATCGCCGTGTACTTCCATCGACAAAAGAAGGCGCCTTCGCCCGAGGATCTCGATGAAACGCTCCTTGAAATCGCCAACCCGCGGGGGGATCGTGCATGATGACCAAGAAAAAGCCGCTGATCCTACGCCCTTATCATAAGACGAGTTATGCCTACGAAAAGTTAAGAATTTGCAAACATTGCCGATTTTTTACGGTGCTGTGGGAAGACAAATGCGCGAATTGCGGCAGACAGGCTTTGATTCCGGTCATGCAGCAGGCCCGTATTCAAGCCAAACATTCCATGCAAAACGAGCGGCTGATCGCCCTGCTCATGACCCTTGCGGCCGTGCTGTTCAGCCAAACTTTCCTGCAGATCATCCTCAGTCTTGCGGGCGGGTTCCTGTTGACGGGGCTGCTCTGGTGGGTTCAACGAAAAACGGTCGAGCCCGAAACCCGAAGGCAGCTGGATAAGCTGCTGCGCAGCAGCGAAAGGCGCATTATCGAAGGCATTTATATGAACCTGACCACCGCTTCGGCCGCCATCAAAGACGATGAGCAGCTCGGCTACGAAATTTTGCGGGAAATGGCGACGATTGTACGTAATGACCGGATCCGCTTGCAGCAGATCATGCTTCTGCAGTCGTTTGCGCTCCGCAAAGACATGGATCTGACGCTCGAGCCGCTGATGATCGAGGATTTTGAGCCGGCCTTGGCCGAATACATCGGCGAGCTGGCCAAAATCAAACGCGAGCTGATCAAACATCAAGCCATCCGTTACGTCCTGCGGTATGAACGGGAAATTCTCGAAATGAAAAACGGCTCCCGGATCCTGGCGCTTGTGGCCGGCGCGGCCGTCCGGATGAAAACGTACGTGGATGCATATCCGGATTTCATTCTCCGCTACGTCCGCCAGATGCCCAAAGACCGCTTCCTTCGTTTGTACCGGCTGGTGCGCCGCCATCCCGACCAACCATGGAACGGACTGCGCAACGAAGTATCGGCTCTCTACAACGAAAAATACCGCTGGGACCCCGAATTTCAAAACTGGGAATAAGGCATGTGTCCAAATTCTATTAGAGGGGCCGTTAATATATGACGATAAAACCGCCCCGAACCCTGCGCAAATTTCGGATTTGTCCGCAAAACGCCGTAAAAAATAAAGAAACGGAAAGCATATGCGGCTTCGCCGGCCTGGACTGGCGGAGATTCCACCTTCGCGAAAATAAAGCCGGGCGATATGCGTGAAACATATAACCCGGCATAAATTTTGAAAAGGCCTGCTCACAAATGGAGCAGGCCTTTTCTAGTTCGATGCTTCTGTCAGGATTTTGCAAAATCCTTATGTATATAAAATATTTACGGGATGAACCAAGCAGTTTGGGGAGTCGGGACTATTCCAGATTTACGATCGGAATCTGCTGCTTTTGCAAATATTCTATCAGTTGCGGGAGCAGACTGACCGTTTTTTCGGATTCATGCAGAAGGATGACCGATCCCCCCGCCTGGGCATGCTCGATGTAATTGAGCACGTGCTGCGGGCTGTTTTTGCTTTTCCAATCTTCCGGATCGCGGTTCCACAACACGATTTTCATGTCGGCGCCTTCCGCCGCTTTTCGGGTATGTCCGTTCATGGAGCCGTAGGGAGGCCTGAACAGCACGACAGGCTTGGAGGTAATGTCCTTTATGAGCTTGTTTGTCTGCAAAATTTCGGCCTGCTGCCGCTCCGCAGTCAGCTTCTGCAAATTGGAATGCGTCATGGAATGGTTGCCGATCGCCAATCCTTGGTCGGAGACGTATTTCACCGCCTCGGGAAACCTTTTGACCTGGGTTCCGACGAAAAAAAACGTCCCCCCGACATGGTAATGCTGCAAAATATCGACGATCTCTTTGGTGTATTTGGAAGGCCCGTCATCAAAGGTGATCGCGACGGACTCCTTCGAAATGCCGAAATTGACCGGCTTATCCAAGCTGACCGCTGCCGGCGCCCGAAATTCCGGCTTGAGGGGGACGGGCGGCCCGGACGCCGCAGGAACGGCGGCGGCAGCCGTTTTTACCCAGGATTCCCTTTCGGTTTGAGCGGTCAAACGTTCCCCCTGCGCGGATTTGCCCTCCGCGGCAACGCCTTCCGCCAGGGCCGCCCCGTCTGTATTGGCCAGCGCCTTTTCATCCATGAGTGAAGATTTGGAAAAAGAGAAATAAAATAAAAGAATAAGGACCAGCAAAGCGGCGCCCACACTTGCCATTTTTTTGGCATTCGCTGCAGCCTTGGCAGGTTTCGGATCGGGCTTGGGCTCGGGTTCGGGTTCGATTCCGCCGCTATGGCTCCCGTCAAGACGTGGAGCGATGAAAGACGCTCCCTCCAATTCGCCGGCATCGCCGATCCGCTTCAGCACGGCAAGCTGTTCCGCAAACGTCTCTGAACAAGCGAATTTGACTTTCCGCACGGCGTTTCTGCCGTACCTGGTAATTTGGCCGTACCGTTGTTGATCCAGAGAACTGCGCTCGCTCGCAAAAGACAGCCTGAATTTTATGTCGGAGTCCTCGGTTTCCGTCAGCGCCCGGCGAATTTGCTGTCCCGTAAACGAGTCCACTTTCCAGACCATCGCGGTCGTTTGACCGCAAACGAAATCCACCTGCATGAAAAAATCCCCGGACTCCAGCTCTTCAATGGACCGGATCTCAAGCCACTTCGTCAAATAGGGTTGCTGCATGGTAAACCTCCCGTTGCCGTTATTCCGTTGGAGGGGTCAGCGAGAAATTCATGCGTGCGGTAAAATCGGAAATGGTCTGCAGCAGATGGTTTTTCTCTTCCAGCACCTTTTGGTATTGGCTTTCCACCTTTTGGTTTTCGCTTTCCAGATCCCGGATTTTTTCGTCAAGCTCTTTCGTTTTTCTCACGCTATCATGCTGATATTGGCTGAACTCCTCGTTGAGTTTGGCGTATTTGTTCCGTTCCTTTTCCAGCTGGTACTTCAAATTTTCCATGCCGGAGCTTGCGGAATTCTGATATTCTTTATAGTCTTCAAGCAGCTGGTCGTAGCTCATTTGCTTTTGCGTCAGCTTGTCCTCGAGACTCCGGAATTCTTTTTCCTTTTCGAGGATCGCGTGTTCCTTTTTGCCCAGCTCGTTTTTCAGACGATTGATGGTATCGTAAGCGTTCTGCAGCTGCTCTTCGTGGTCTTTTAATCTGAACGCGGTCAGCTGGCGGTCATTCAGCATGTTTTCGACGGCAACGATGAGGTCCAAAGCCGCTTTGTCCTGATCCAGCAGCGAAAGTTCCACGTCGGACGAAGCCGGGACGGCAGGTTCAGCCTCGTTTTCGGTTATTGCCTGAATTTCGGCCGCCGCAGTCTCGGATGCGGTTTCAGAGCGGGCGGTCAAAAGATTTTTCAGCCAGCCTCTAGTTTTCATATTCGGGTTCGGTTTGCCGTTCATGATACATATCTCCTCGATATCAAATTAACCTGTCGAAATGCTTGCCATTTGACGTACATTCGAAAAATGCTACATTCTATTTATATCGGAATATGTTTCGGATAATTTTAGAGGGAGCTTGGAGGACCGTCCATATGATGAAAATAAAACAAGTGCTGACCTTGCGGCATGCGCTCATTTTGTTTTGTTTAACCATGCTGGTTCTGATCGCGTTCAAAGGAATGGACATGAAACGCAAAATGGCATGGGTCGACGAGGCGGAGCGGTACTACCGGCAAAACAACCTCATTCAGGCGGAGGAATGGTACCAAAAAGCGGCCAAAAACCAATCCATTCGTTATAAGGAATCGCTGATCCAAAAGCGCCTGAACGAACTTTCGCCGATCACGGAAATGAAAACGGCGTTGTCCCGCCTTGATGAACGCGTGGAGACGGCCGGTTCGCGCCAGGATTTTAACGGCTTCCTTCAGGCCTACGGCGAATTCCAGGACGCGCGGAACAAGTTCATGCATGCGGAAGCGCGGTTTGCGGCCGTTTATCCGAAAATTTCGGCGGGCTACGGCATATCGGACGATATTACGCGTTATTTCCAGCAGTTCAAAAGCTTGTTTTACGGCCAGCTGGAGCAGCAGCTGAATCAAGGGAACGGGGACGAAGCCGGGGCAAAGTGGAATTTGCAGGCGATTCCGGATGCCTTTTACGGCGGAGCGGACGAGAAAACCAAGCAGCTCGGCGCGAAGTTCAAGGACTTTGACGAAAGGCTGATGTCCCGGCTCGCCGGCGCGGGCAAATTCGCCCAGCTGCTGGATATCTCGCAATCGCTGATGGACCAGTACGAAGGCCGGAAACTCAAAGCGCCATGGGTCAAAAGCAAAACGGAGGAACTGGCGCGAACCATTCTAAAAAAGGATATCGAAGGGGATCAACCGGCCAATTACGCGCTCCATGCCAAAACCTACGAGTCCTATGCCAAAAGCGCCGGGATCAAGTCCGGTCTCCTGAAAGACATTGACCGGCAAATCCGGAAATGGCTTGCATCCGCCCAGCGGAAAATCAAAAGCAACGATTACGAAGGAGCCATCGCTCTCTACGAAGCGCTGTCCGCCTACCAGGACACGTCCGAGGAAGTGAAAAAGGCGAAATTGGCCTGGACCGCCCATGACCCGGTCCGGCTGCTGCAGCTTATCGGGCAAACGGCCAACTACAGCCATGTCAGCGGCGGCGGCAGCCGGTTTGGCGGCAGCGCTTATGCGATCGGCTCGGATGAGGCCAACGCGATCTACTTTGCGGTCATGAATGCCGACGAGTCGGTACAGGCGGCCAGCACGACCGAATTTCCCGGGGACGTCGCCATCCGCAGCGTGTCTATCGAGGAATCGCTCAGCACGAAGTCGGCGCCGGTCATTCTCGTCGAAGGGGAATCCGCCTCGCGCAAAGCGCTCTATGCCGCTTATGAGGTGCATGACCGCCGGATGACTCCGCTGTTCTTCTTCGAAGCCGACGGTTACACGGTGCAGCCGGACCGGTCGCTGCTGGTGACGAACCCGGCCGGAGCAAGCGAAGACGGAGGCGGGGCCGCAACCCCAAACGCCATCTACGTCCGGCAGGGGGACGGCTACCAATTCTCCGGCTTCCAAAAGGATTACGCCGATATCGATGGGGCCGATCTGCTTGCCCATCCGAACGAAAAGGTGCGTTTCGCCTGCTACATCGTATACGGCGGTGAAGGCGACGCGCTGGCGCAGGTAGGGACGACTTACATGAAGCTGCATGGCGATTACATGTTTAACGAGGGGGCGAGCATAACCGTTGTCGGAAAGTTCAGTCGATTCGAAGACGTCGTTCCCGGCGGAGATCCGCTCGCGCAGCCGATCAACGTACCGGTGTTGGATGTGGAACGGGTAGAATAAAAGAACGGGCGGCGCAAGATGATTTCTTGCGCCGCCCGTTCTTTTATTGCCGTTTATTTAACGTTTACGACCACCTTCGTCGACTTGCCGCCAAACGAAACGGTAATCGTCGCCTTGCCCTTGCCCGTCGCCTTCACCACGCCGTCCTTGACCGTTGCGGTCAGGATGCGGGAGGATTTCCACAGCGCCGGCTTCGACACGTCTGTCTCGCTTCCGTCGTTGTACGTGGCCGTCGCGATCAGATTGAAGGTTTGGCCGACGCTCATGTTCAGGTTGACTTCGTTCGTTTGCAAATATTTCAGGACGTCCACTTCCACCGGAATGCGGACGGTTTTGTTGGCGTATTTGGCCGTAATCGTCGTTTTGCCGCTGTCCATCGCCGTGATTTTGCCGTTTACGACGGAAGCCACCTTGTAATTGGAGCTTTTCCATTCGGCTTTATCGCTCACGTCTTTCGTAGAGCCGTCGCTGAACGTTACCGTAACGGTCGCGTTTGCGGTTTTGTCCTTCGCGCTGCCGGCCGTTTTCAATAACACGAAATCTACGTTGGCGTCGATCTTCGAAATGACGTCGACTTCGACCTGCACGGTGACTTTTTTGCCGCCGTATTCGGCGGTAATCGTCGTTTTGCCGCTCTTCATGCCCGTTACGACGCCTTCGCCGTCAACGCTGGCTACCGAAGGATTGCCCGATTTCCAGGTTGCCCTTTTGTTCAGACCGTCCGGCGATTCCGGATCGTCCACCGCCGTCAGGTCGATTTTCTTCTTGTCGCCGGTCGACATAATGATCAGGCTTTGCGGAGAGGTCAATTCGCTGACGAGTCCTACCTCAACGGTCAGCGTATACGTTTTTCCTTCGTATTTGGCGGTAATCGTCGCCGTGCCCGTGCCAACGCCCGTCACGACGCCGTTTTCGTCCACCTTGGCGATGTCTTCCTTGCTGGAGCTCCATTCGGCTTTATCCGTTACCTGTTCCGCCGGTTGGCCTGCGCCGTAATCCAGCACGATGCTTGCCTGGTACGTTCCGTTTACCTTCAAGGAAACCTTTTTCGAGGAAAGCTCGGTTTTCAAAGGCATGTCCACCGCAACATGGGTTTTCACGCTCACGCCGCCATAAGTCGCCGTGATGTCCGCTTCGCCTTTTTTATAGGCCGTCAAATACCCGTTCGAGACATAAACGACATCTTCCTTGCTGGATTTCCACTGCGCTTTGTCATGCACCGGTTTGGTCTCGCCGTTGGCGTATGTTGCATTCAGCTCAATCTGATACGTTTTTTTCCCGTTCAAACTCAAAGCAACGTCCTCCACCATGTCGAGATGGCGTGGAACGTCGACGTCGACGTTGATCGTCACGCTTTTATCGCCGTATTTGGCCGTAATGACCGCCGTACCCGGCGAATTGGCCGTCACCGCGCCCTGTTTCACGAATACCACTTGCTCGTTGCTGGAAGTCCACGTTGCATCTTTTGTCACGTCTACCGCGCCTTTGTCCGGATACACGGCCTCCAGCTTAATCGGATTCGGAAGCGAGTCCTTGGCGTGCAGGAAGATGTTCTGCTCGCTGGCCTGCAAACGGATCGCCTTGTCAACGTCCACTTGGATGGTCGCGGTCTGCGTGCCGTATTTTGCCGTAATGGTCGCCGTACCCGGGCCGTAAGCGGTGATTTCGCCTTTAATGACGTCCGCTACTTCCGCGTTGCTGGTGGACCACTCGGCTTGCGCCGACACGTCGTTCTTCACGTTGCCATCGGGATATGTAGCTTTCAGCTTGATTTGAACCGGTTTGTTTTCGCTCAGCAGCATCGATACCTGCGTTGTGCTTGGGTCCAAGCGTTTGACCACTTCGACGCTGACCGGAATGGTCGCCGATTGTCTGCCGTAAGTGGCCGTAATGGTCGCCGTGCCCGGACCGATCGGCGTCACCTTGCCGTTCACGACCGAAACCACGCTGCCGTCGTCCACGGTCCAGTCCGCTTTGTTCGAAGCGTCCTTGTCCTCAGAGTTGTCCGTATAAGTTGCGGTCAGATGGATCGTCGGGCTGTCGCCCATTTTCAGATCAAGCTTCTGCACGTCTTTCGTGAGCGCCTTGACCTTTTTCGTCACGTTGACCTGCACCGATTCGGTTTCATTGCCGTAAACGACCGAAATCGTCGAGGTGCCTTCCCCTACCGCGGTAATCGTGCCGTTATAAACGGTGGCCACCGCGTTGTTTTTACTGCTCCAATTTGCTTTTATCGTCACATTTTCGGTTGAATTGTCCTTATAAACGCCCGTCGCCGTCACAGAAGCCGAATCGCCGATCTCCAGCGTAACCTGGGATTTCGATAGAACCAGCTTGGTCAAATCGGCCACCGTGTTCGCAGCCATGCTGACCCCTGAATATGCCATGCACAATACGAGCACAAGCAGCATGGCAAGCATCTTTTGAAGCTTCTTCTGCAATGTTAATTCCCTCCAATTCCGTTTTGATATAAGCACATCATACCTCACATATCGGCCGCGCGGGCGTCGAATGTTAGGTTTTTTGAATGTTTTTCGGTTTTTTTCAGAATATGGGAGGAATTTGTCGGATTTTCACCTTTTGTGTTTGCAAGATTTTCAAGCGTCAAATGTCCATTTTGCTGGCAACTATCCGGCAAAATCAGCGTCTATATTCATATGGAGGTGCCAACCGATGATCACAACCGACCATCCAATCGCGAGTCTGGCCGAGGAGCTGGTCCGAAAACATTTCGGCCGAAAATCCCCGTTAACCGTCACGATCGGCATTCTGGAACATGGAAACCAATATTGCTTTGGGCAAGGGGGGCCCCATGGCTTCGATTATGCTTCCGCCATATACGAGGCCGCATCCATTACCAAGGCTTTTACGAACACGCTGCTGTTTATTCTCGAACGGCAAGGCAAGCTAAAATTAACGGACACCGTCGGAAAATACATACCTGAATGCGAGCCGAACCCCGAGGTCTGCCGGATTACCCTTGAACAGCTGGGAACACACACTTCCGGGCTCCCCCGGCTGCCCGCGGGCTTAAAGTACGTAAAGACGGACAAACTGAACCCTTACCAGCATTACGACGAAGAGCATCTGCTAAAGGATTTGCTGACCTGCAAACCGCAGGCGCCGGGGCATTTCGAATATTCCAATCTGGGCGCCGGGCTTCTCGGGTACATTTTGGCCCGCTGTACGGGCCGGAGCCTGGAGGAGCTTGTACGCGAGGAAATCTGCGGCCCTCTGTTTATGGAGGATACCGCGTTCCGTCTGCGTCCCGACCAGCAGCAGAGATTCCTGCCCGTTTATACGGCCAACGGCAAGCCCGTCCCCCATTGGGACCACGGCGTGCTGGAGGGAGCCGGCGGGCTGCGGACCACGGCCCGGGATTTGCTGCAGTTCGCCAAGGCCAACGTCGGCATGGGGGCCGCACCCGTCACCGCCGCCATGAAGGAAACCCATCGGCCCAGACATCGTCTCCGCCGCAGCGACGAAGCGGGCATGGGATGGATGATCCGGACCGGCGTCTATCACGACAAGGTGCACTGGCACAACGGCGGGACCTTCGGATCGAGCGGCTTTATCGGTTTTCACAAGGAGAAAAATATGGCGGTGATCGTTCTGGCGAACAACGGCAGCTTTGCGCTCAGGCCTTTTTCCATTCTCCGCCCCCAAAAAAGCCATGTCGAAGACATCGGCTTCGAGCTGCTCAAGGTGATGACCAAGACGATTGATTAAAAGTCTGTTTTGTCGTTTGCATACAAAAAAGGAAGCCCTTCCTGCCGCTTCGCGATGAAGCGCCAGGAAGGAAGCTTCCTTTTTGCCGTTCAAGTCGGTATTACTTTTTGTCCGCCGGCAGCGCGCAGGAACCGTCCTTGCACGCCAGATCGTCCGAACCGCCTACCATTTTCAGCGGGTGGTCTTCTTTCCAAATTTCGTTCAGCGCGTTCGTGAACACTTCCTCCGGCTGGGCGCCGGAAATGCCGTATTTTTGGTTCACGACGAAAAACGGCACGCCGGAGATGCCAAGCTTCGACGCCTGGCCTTCATCCTCGCGGACATCGGCTTGATAGGCGTCGCTTTCGAGCACGTCGGCCGCGGCCTTCGCATCGAGCCCGATTTCCCCGGCCAGGCGCGCCAGAACCGCACGGTCGCCCAAAAGTTCCGAATCCGTGAAATAGGCTTTAAACAGGCGCTCCGTCATCTCGTAACGTTTGCCGAATTCGCCTGCCCAATGCGTCAAGCGGTGCGCGTCCAGCATATTCGTCGGCTTCATCGTATCGAAGCGGTACGTCAGCCCTACCGTTTTCGCCTGCTCGGTCATATTGTCGTTCATCTCTTTGGCGCGTTCATAACTCATGCCGTACTTCGACGCCAAAATCGCGTGCATGTCTTTATCGTTAACACGCGGCGCGTTAGGGTCAAGCTCGAAGCTGCGGAACACCACTTCCACTTCGTCTTTATGCTCAAAACCTTCCAATGCCGCTTCGAAACGCCGTTTCCCGATATAGCAGAACGGGCACGCAAAATCGGACCATACTTCAACTTTCATGTCGTCATCCTCCTCGAAATGGTAAACTTAGATTTGACTATATAGATTGAATTAAAGTAAGTCACATCTTTGAAACGGATATTCCCTGTGGATCAAGAAATGACAAGTAAAAACTTTAATTCATTCTATATAACTGATACTTTTTTATGCACAGTACAACCCAAAAAGAAAGGCGGATTTCCCCGCCGACTAACTGTAACTATTGTATTTACATTATATAATGGCCGACCGGTTTATGCAACTTGGGAACTGCCCACCAGACAGCGCCTTCTTTTCTTATATCGCAATTTATGACGCCACTTATATCGCGGCCTGTTAACCGGTTGTCGCCGCCGCTTCAGGCACCGGTTCCGGCTCCGTAGGCGCAACAAGCGCATGCCGCTCCCAAGCCCGGCTTTTCCAGCGGAAATACATGATGACGGCGCGCGTCCATTCATCCGCCGCGATCGCCAGCCATACGCCGGCCAAACCGAGATGAAGGCGGAACACCAGGAAATACCCGAGCGGCAGCGACATGCAGACCATGGAAATAAGCCCCATGTACACCGGGAAACGGGCATCGCCGGAGGCGCGTAGCGAGTTGATGATGACGATGTTCACCGTCCGCCCCGTTTCCAGCAAGATGCTGAGCAGAATGACCTGCGCTCCCATGCGAATAATCGCCAGGTTGTCGGTAAACAGGCCCATGAGCGGAGTACGGAACGCAATGACGATCAGGTCGATGACGACGGTCGCGGCCAGAGCCCATTTCACGCTTTGAAACACCCGTGTATAGGCGTCCTGGTTGCGGCGCGAGCCGACGTAATGGCCGACGATGATCGCCGTCCCCATGCCGATCGCCATGCTGAACAAATAAATATACATCGAAATATTGTTGGCGTACTGGCGCGTGGCCATCGCTTCGGCGCCCAGATAAGTCGCATACATCGTAAACACGAGCTGGCAGCTCTGATAAACAATGCTTTCAAACGCAGACGGAATGCCGATGCCGAGAATTTTGCGGACGTAGTCCTTGGATAAACGAACGTAAAATCTCCACTCGACCCGCACCTCCATAATCCGGTACAGCAGCCACAAAAACATGCCGAAACAAATGAACCGGCTGAAAACCGTCGATATGGCGGCACCTTCCACGCCCAACGCGGGAAAACCGAAATGTCCGAAAATCAGCACGTAGTTTCCTCCGACATGGATAAGGTTCATCAAAAACGAAACGACCATCGTTTCTTTCGTAAAACCGTGCGTACGAATCGTAGCGGCGAGCGCGTTGATGAGCGCCTGCAGGAATATCCCGCCCCCGACGATTTTCATATACGAGTGCGCATATTCAAAAATATCCCCTTGAACGTGGAGCAGCTTCAGCATGACCCCCCCGAACGCAATAAACACGACGCTCAGGATAAGCCCGACAGCGAGGTTCAACGTCAGCGCGTTACCGGTAACCTGGGCGGCTTCAAGCTTTTTCCTCGACCCCAAATATTGGGCGACGACGATGGAGGCCCCGGTTCCGATGACTTCGAGGACGAGAATGGCGATCGACATGATTTGGTTGGCGGCCCCTACCCCGGATACGGCGTCGTCCGACACCGAACTGAGCATAAACGTATCCACGGTGCCCATCAGCATAAACAGAAACAATTCCAAAAAGATGGGCCAGGTTAAACGCACAAGGCTGAGACGTTTGGATTCTGACGCTTCTGATAATTCCTTCGAATGCGCGGTCATGAGTCAGAAATCACCTTGCTTCCTAATAGTAAAATAAATTAAAACAATGGTATGTTAGCACACTTTTCATAAGATTACATTCCTTTCATGTAAATTTCATTTTAACAATTTTTAAGAAAACGGTTGCCTGGAAAAATCATGAAAACCCGCGCCGCATCGGCCTTTTCCGCATGGTCGGGCAAGGCTTGGCCGCAGACGCCAACGGCAGCGCTTACAAAGGCGGCAAAAAAAGTGTTGATAATTGGAAAATCATCCTCTATGATTATGTCATCAGGCCGGACTCAAAAATTAAAGCACTTTAACTTTTGGATGTCATAACCCTCTAAAAACAAACATAATATAGTGAATTTTATCCCGAAAGTTAAAGCGTTATAATTTTAAGAATAAAAGAAAGGTTGGTGTTTCCGTGACTCACCGCGAAAGCCGGCGGCAGACCTTGTACATGTACCTTTTCATCTCTCCATGGCTGATCGGATTTCTGGTATTCGCCTTGTATCCGATTTTGTCATCGCTTTATTACAGCTTCACGGACTATGACATCATTCACCCGCCGAAATTTGTCGGACTCGCCAATTACGCCGAGATGCTGCATAACGACCTGTTTTGGAAGTCGGTTGTGGTGACGGTGCGGTATACGTTCATCAGCGTGCCGATCCAGCTGCTTTTGGCGCTCGGCTTTGCGCTCCTGCTCAACCAGAAAATACCGTTCCGCGGCTTTTTCCGCACCGCCATGTATTTTCCGAGCATGGTTTCCGGCGTGGCGATGTCGCTCCTGTGGTACTGGATTTTCAATCCTTCGATCGGGCTGTTCAACTACGTGCTGTCCTGGTTCGGCATCAAGGGCCCGGCGTGGCTCATGAGTCCGGACTACGCGCTGTACGCGCTGATGATCATGTCCTTCTGGACGGCGGGCTCCGGCATGATTTTGTTCCTCGCAGGACTGCAGGGCGTGCCCGCAAGCCTGGTCGAAGCCGCCAAGCTTGACGGCGCGGGACGCTTCCGGATTTTCCTGAACGTGACGCTTCCGATGATTTCGCCGGTGCTTCTGTTCCAGCTCATCATGGGGATCATCGACTCCTTCCAGGTGTTTACCCAAGCGTATGTCATGACCCAAGGGGGACCGAACTATTCGACCTGGTTCTATGTGTATAACCTGTACACCAGCGCCTTCAAGGAATACCGGGCCGGATACTCTTCCGCGCTGGCATGGGTGCTGCTGGTCGTCGTCATGGTGTTTACGGCCCTGATCATGAAATTTTCGAACCGATATGTCCACTATGAAGGAGGCGGACGCTAGAATGAGTACGATCCCGGCTGCAGGCCCGCAAAGGGCGTCATCCCGGACCCGAACCCGGCGCAAAATCGACGGGGTCCGCATCGCCAGCTTTATCGCCCTGCTCGTCACCACCTTTCTGATGTTGTTGCCGCTGTTCTTTATGGTCTCCACCTCGCTCAAATCGAAAAAGGAGCTGCTGAAGTTTCCTCCGTCCTTTTTGCCGGAGTCGTGGCAGTGGAGCAACTATAAGGAAATTTTCGAAACGCTGAACTTCGGCCAGATGTACATGAACAGCTTGATCATCGGCGTTTTGACCGTCTTCGGCACGCTGCTTTCGTCGGCTCTGGCGGCGTACGGTTTTTCGAGATACCGGGGCAAAGGCAAAAACCTGTGGTTCATGCTGATGCTCAGCACGATGATGCTCCCTTATCCGGCGATCATGATCCCGCAATTCATTCTCTTTTCCAAGCTGAACTGGCTGGATACGTTTTTGCCGCTCGTCGTGCCCGCGTTTTTCGGATCGGCGTACAACATCTTTTTGCTGAGGCAGTTTTTTTCGACGCTGCCGGAGGAGCTGTTCGACGCGGGGCGCATCGACGGCTGCGGCGAGCTGCGCATGTGGCGGCAAATCGCCCTTCCGCTTTCGGGACCGGCGCTTGCGACCGTCGCCATTTTTGCCTTCATTTACAGCTGGAACGACCTTTTGACGCCCGTGCTCTACTTAAGCTCATCGGATAAATTCACGCTTCCGGTCGGCATGTCTTCCTTTACCTCGTCCCGTTTCCGCATTCCGCCTTGGCATCTGCTGATGGTCGCCTCCGTGCTGGCCATGCTGCCGATCGTCACCCTGTTTGCGGTAGCCCAAAAGCGGTTCGTCGAAGGAATCGTGCTCACAGGCATCAAGTAAAGGCCCCGCCGCCAGGAGGCGGCAACGACTCTTGAATAAGATGGGGGATACCGTTCATGAAAAGGAAAAGGATTAAAAAGACGTTTACGCTGCTGCTGGCGAGCACCACGCTTCTCGCACTCATGTTGTCCGGATGCGGCGGCGGCAAATCGGCGGTCGACGTCGCTCCCGCGGGCGATGGGGATACCGGCAAAAACGCTTCTTCCGGCGAGCAGGTGACCATTACGCATTACACCATCGATTCGGAAGACCGTACATTTATCGAAAAGCTCATTCCGGACTTTGAAGCCAAACATCCGAACATCAAGGTCAGAGTGGAAAAGGCCCCTTACGAGCAGTTCGACAGCAAGCTGCAGACGATGATCGCCGGCGGCAAATCGCCCGACGTGACGAGCCATTACGGCTACGGCGGCTTCGCGGAATATTACAACAAAGACATGCTGCTCGACCTGAACGACATCATCAAAGAAGACGGGTTCAAAGCATCGGACTACAGCATTCCGGAAGACCTCATGAAAATTTATACCATTAAGGACCACGTGTACGGCATTCCGGTCAACATGTACGTCACGCTGATGCTGTACAACAAGGATATGTTCGATGCAGCCAATCTGCCTTATCCGCCAAGCGATTACGAAGACAAAAGCTGGACGTTCGACAAAATGGTCGAAGACGCGAAAAAATTGACCCACGTCTCCGACGATATCGCCAAAACGCAATACGGCGTCGACTTCACCTGGTCCGAACGCGACATGCGCCCGCTGTATTTCGGCGTGGAGCCTTACTCCCAGGATACCTGGACCAACGGCGGCGTGCCGTCCGAAACCC
This sequence comes from Paenibacillus sp. USDA918EY, assembly GCF_009870825.1. GTDB lineage: Bacteria > Bacillota > Bacilli > Paenibacillales > Paenibacillaceae > Paenibacillus_AQ > Paenibacillus_AQ albilobatus. The sequence continues at coordinate 483,787 of NZ_WTWY01000002.1, forward strand.
GCTTTGACTCTCCGGATGTCATCGCGGCTTACAAAAAGCTGTACGATTTGATTTTCAAAGACAAGGTTTCCCCGACAACCGAATGGAGCAAAAGCGTAGCCGGCCAAAACGGCGATGCGTTCGTCACCGGCAAGCTTGGAATGAGCATCGGCGGTTCGTGGAACCTGGCAGGCGCAAACGACTTCCCGTTCAAGGTCGGCGTAGCGGCCGTGCCGGCGGGCGGCAACGACAAAGTGCGCAGCGTCCTGTTCGTCGATCCGTTGTTTATTCTGAAAGGGTCCAAACATCCGAAGGAAGCTTTTGAATGGATCAAATATTTGGTCAGCGACGAAGTCCAGGAAAAATCCATCGACCTCAGCGGAGGCAACCCGCCGGTCAATACGAAAGCGGCCGAAACGTATTACAAGCATTTTGACGGCGTCGACCCGGCAGACGTGAAAAAGGTGTACGAAGGCGCGGTGAAATACGGCTTTGAATCCTACAACCATCTGATCACCAACTATTCGCAAATCAACGACATGTTCATCAACGAGATGCAGCCGCTCGACACCGGGCACAAAACCGTGGAAGAAGTCATGCCGACGGTACAGAAAAAAGTGACGGAAATCATCAAACGCAAATAAATAAGGCGTGCCGTCCCGAAACCGGGACGGTGCATCTGTTAATTTCGCTTCGCGGCGGCCTTTCGTCCATGTATACTAATGTTAAGCTGATATAAAATGTACGGAAAATCTGCCGCAAGGAGAATAAAAACGATGAAGGTTAGTATATTTGATGTTGCCAAAAAATCAGGATTGTCGGTTGTGACGGTATCCAGGGTATTAAACGGCGCCGAATCGGTGCGCGAGAAAAACAGGCAAAAGGTGCTTGACGCGATCAAGGAGCTTGACTATCGCCCGAACGCCGCAGCGCGCAGCCTTGCCCGCGGCAAAACGGGCATCGTCGGCCTGATCGTCACCACGCTCCAGGACTCCTTCTTCGACGCCGTCGTCAAGGAGCTGAACGAGGTGCTTGCGCTGCACGGTTATTTCCTTGCGGTGTCGGTCTCAACGGGAATCGACTCCGACGAACATCATTATCTGATTCAGGAGGACCGCGTCGACGGCCTGATCCTGCTGTCGCCGATGGAAGAGGACAACTACATCGTGGAGCTGAAGCGCCGCAACATTCCTTACGTGCTGATCGACAACCAAAAGCCCGAAAACGATGCGTTTTCCGTAACGATCGACAACTATAAAGGCGGATACGACGCTGCCAAACATCTGATCGATCTCGGGCATACCCGGATCGCCCATCTTAGCGGACAAGAGATGTTCCGCAGTACGAAAGAACGCCGGAGCGGTTTCCTGCAGGCGCTTGAAGAGAAAGGGCTCGCCCCGTTCGAGATGGTAACGGGCGAATTCGAAATCGCTTTTGGTTACGAGACGTGCCGCAGATGGATCCGCGAAGGAACGCTTCCTTCCGCCGTTTTTGCCGGCGACGACAATATTGCGCTGGGCGTCGTCAACGCCTTGATGGAGGAAGGCATCCGCGTGCCCGACCAGGTGGCCGTCGTCGGTTATGACGACCAGCAAATCTCCTCGCAGCTTCATCCGCATTTAACGACCGTCCGCCAGCCTGCCGACCGGATCGGCCTGGCCGCCGCGGATATGCTGCTCAAGCGGATGGACGGCACGATGAAACGCGGGTCGAGCGTCAAAATCAATCCCGAACTCATTATCAGGGAATCAACCGCCGCAACGACAAATCAATAGGAGTGACGACCATTGGCTTACTACTTGGGAATCGATGGGGGAGGCACCAAAACATACGCCCTGCTGACCGATGACCGCGGCAACGTGCTGGGCAAAGGCGTCGGCGGCAACGGCAATCATCAGATTGACCGCGGCCTTGCCGCGCAGAGCATCCGCGAAGCCGCCGAAAGCGCGCTCGGCGAAGCCGGCCTGGAGGTGCGGCAGCTGGCTCACGCCTACTTCGGGCTTGCAGGGGCGGACCGCGAACCGGATTACCGGATTTTGCACCCGCTGGTTCAGGAAATCGGCTTTACCCGGAACTATTCCATTAATTGCGATACGATGATCGGCCTCCGGGCCGGCACCAACCGCCCTTACGGCGTTGCGCTGATCTGCGGCACCGGAACCAATGCCGCGGGGCGAAACCCGGCGGGCGAGCATGTCCAAGTCGGAGGCTTCGACTATATGTACGGCGATTTCGGCGGCGGCGGCTCGCTGAACATCGAAGTGTTCCGTTCGGTGATCCGTGCTTGGGACGGCCGCGAGCAGCCGACGAAATTGACCCCGCTGCTGCTGGGCTTCCTGGGATATGACAGCGTCGGCGATATGTTCGATGATTTTCAGGATCACGGGAAACACGTGCCGGTCCATGCAGCCAAGCTGCTGTTCGAAGCCGCGGCGGACAACGACGCCGTGGCCTTGGAGATTTTGTCCCGTCAAGGGATTGAGCTCGGCAAATCCGCCGCGGCGGTGATCCGCAGACTGGGAATGGAAAACGACGTGTTTGACGTCGTTCTGGCCGGAAGTCTGCTAACAAGGGGTGACCGCGGCTGGATAAGAGGCAAAATCGAGCAGGCCGTAGCCGCCGCCGCTCCGAACGCGACGGTCGTCACGTTGTCCACGGAGCCTGTCGTCGGAGCGGTATGGTCGGCCATGGAGGCGGACGGACTGGCGGTTAACCGGGAAGCTTATGAACAAATGCGGACCTTTCGCGATTTTGAGCATATCCCGTTAACGACAAGATCGTCGGATAACCAGACCCGGGCAAAACTATAGATTTGGCGTTCATTTTGTGCCGAACTGCGAATTCAAATCGGCATTTATTTCATTCATAAAAAGGAGCGTGCAGATATGGCCACTGAACAAGGACTGAAAATTGCCGTCATCGGCGGCGGATCTTCTTATACCCCGGAGCTTGTCGAAGGTTTCATCCAGCACTACGACGAGCTTCCCGTACGCGAATTATGGCTCGTGGATATCGAGCCGGGACAGCGGAAGCTGAACATCGTCGGCAACCTGGCGAAACGCATGGTCGAGAAATCCGGCCTTCCGATCGAAGTGCACTTGACGTTGGACCGCCGCGAGGCGATTTCCGGAGCGGACTTCGTCAGCACCCAAATGCGCGTGGGCATGCTCGAGGCGCGCGGCCGCGACGAGTCCATCCCGCTCAAATACGGAGTGATCGGCCAGGAAACGACCGGTCCCGGAGGCATGATGAAGGCGCTGCGGACGATTCCGGTCCTGCTCGACATATGCCGCGACATCGAGGAGCTGGCTCCGAATGCCTGGCTGCTGAACTTTACGAACCCGGCCGGCATGGTGACGGAAGCCATCCTGAAATACACGAACGTGCGCAGCGTCGGTTTGTGCAATGCGCCGATCGGGCTGATCAAGCGGACCGCAGCCAAATACGGCGTCGCAACGGATCGGGTTTATGCCGAATTCGTCGGTCTGAATCATCTTCACTGGGTTTCGCGCGTCGACGTGAACGGCGAAGACAAGCTCGATGAGCTGCTGGCCGATACGGCCGGCTACAGCGCCAATAACGTTCCCGCGAGGGAATGGAATCCCGAATTCCTGCAATCTTTGCGCGCCCTGCCTTCCTATTACTTGAAATATTTCTACATGACCGACGCCATGCTTGAAGAGCAGCTGGAATCCCTTCAAAAAGGCGAAAATCGTGCCGAGGTCGTAAAACGCGTCGAAGAAGAGCTGTTCGAGCTTTACAACGATCCGGAGCTGAAAGAGAAGCCGAAGCAGCTGGAACAGCGCGGCGGGGCGTTTTATTCCGAAGCGGCCGTCAACCTGATGTGCTCGTTATACAACGGCAAAAACGACATCCAAACGCTGAACGTCGCCAATCAAGGCATCATCGGCTTCCTGCCGGACGATGCCAGCATCGAAGTAAACTGCGTCGTTACCAAAAACGGCCCGCTGCCGCTGCCGTTGACCAAAATCCCGCCGATGGCCGTCGGTTTGATCCATGCGGTCAAAACGTACGAACGCCTGGCCATCGACGCGGCCGTAACGGGCGACCGCGGCTTGGCCATCCAGGCGCTGGCCCATCATCCGCTGGTGCCTTCGGTGGAAGTCGCCATCAAGATGCTGGACGAAATGCTGGAAGCGAACAAGGAATATTTGCCGCAGTTTTTCAAAGCCTCGGAGGCTCCTGTTTAAACATCTAAATATCTGATTGCATGAGCACCTCCGGAGTTAAAAGATCGGTCCATTCTTCCATCCGGAGCAACAAAAAGAGACTGCCGCGGCAGTCTCTTTTTGATTACATCCCCTTGTTATGCATGTTCGAAACCTCTGCTGCTTTCGTCCGCTGAATCGAGCCGCGGACAAGCAGCAGGTAACACAAGACGGAACACACATCCGCCCCGGCGATGACGAAGCCCATCGGCAGAGCCGACGCGCTGCCGCCCAGACCGACCAAGGGGCTGACGACCCCTCCGAAAATGTACGACAGAAGCCCTAACAGCGCCGAGGCGCTGCCCGCCGCGTGGCCGTAATCCTGCAAAGCCAGCGACGATCCGGCCGTGCCCACAATGCCGACGCATGAAACGACGATAAATAGCGGCGGCAAAACCGCGGCGATCGGGGCTTTGACGGCCAGCATCATCAACAGGGTCATCCCTCCGATGGTGGCCAGGGTAATCCCGGTCACCAGCAGCTTTTTCTCGCTGATCTTTCCGGCCAATCTTCCCGTAATTTGCCCGGCGATAATGATGCCGACGCCGTTCATGGCAAAAATGAGGCTGAAAACCTGCGGGCTGACCCCGTAAATATTTTGAAGCACAAACGGCGATCCGGAGATATAGGCAAACATGGCGGCCGAAATAAAACCGGAGCTTAATGCAAGCCCCATAAATTTGCGGTCCTTCAGCAGCACGCCAAAGGTTTTAAGCGTATTGACGGTGCCGCCTTTGGACCGTCTGCTAGCGGCAAGCGTCTCCGGCAGCCCGAATAATACCGCGAGCAGCATGACGATGCCGATCGCCGCCAGCACGATAAATACGCCGCGCCAGGAAGTAACCTGAAGCAGCTGGCCTCCCACGATCGGGGACAAAATCGGCGCCGCGCCGTTCACCAGCATCAGCATGGAGAAAAACTTCGTTAATTCGGAGCCGGAATACATGTCCCTCACGATCGCCCGCGAAATGACGATTCCCGCCGACCCGGCGATCCCCTGAATAAAACGCAGTGCAATCAGCATCTCGATGGACGTGCTGAACGCGCATAACAAGGAGGACAAGCCGTACACGACCATCCCGATCAACAGCGGCAGCCGCCGCCCGCGCACGTCGCTCAGCGGCCCGGCGAACAGCTGCCCGACCGACAGCCCGATCAGGCACGACGTCAAGCTGAGCTGCGTCAGCGATGTCGTGGTATGCATCGTATCGGCCAAAAGCGGCAGCGAAGGCAAATACATGTCCAGCGAAAACGGTCCAAAAGCGGATAACGCCCCCAGAACGATTATCATCCAAAGCCTGCTTGCGCCCGGACGGGCAGGCTGCGATTCTCCATGACCGTCTTGGCCCGGGATCGTTGATAATGATTTACTCATAAGATGTTACGGTTTCCCCCTTTACCCCTGATACAGCATAGGACGGTGGCCGGCGCTTTCTCCGTAATGCGGAAGACGAAGCGCCCTCACTCCCATGTTAACGTCATTCTATTGTAGCTCATCCGCCTCCCAAAAAAGAACCCAAAAATTAAATACGGCCGCGGAACTACGTTAACCATCCCGACCGAGCAGACAGCATAACAGACAATTTACTAGGGATGGTCTATGTCGTCTCATCAAAAAATAAAGACGCCGGATCCGATGGATCCGGCGTCTTTATGCCTGCTTAAGGCTTGAGCTGTTTTTTCCCTTGCGTCGCAGCTTTTGAATCGGTTTTCGCGGTCGTGACCGGAATCGGGTCAGACAACACATTCTTCTTTTCTCCTATGCTAAGAATGTAGATATTGTAGGAAGTTTTGTCGCTGATTTTGTTTCCCGCAATATCGTTGTCTTCCGCCTTAAAGGTGACTGCGTAAGCCTCGTCGAGGTTTACGATCTTAACGTTCGAATCGGAGCCGCTCTTGTTTGCAGCGGTTTTCAGGTCAAAACCTTTTGACGCTGCCGGCACAAGCATGACGGCGTATTTTTGAACCTGACTGTCATCGGCCGGCTTCTTAAAAGTCACGTCAATCGAGCCATTGTTCCAGACGGCCGTAATATTCGCCGGAACGGACGTTGTATCCCTCAGCACGACCGCCGCAGGTTCCGACAAGACGCTGTTCCCTGATTTGGCCACGGACAGGACGTATACCTTGTAAGGAGTTTCTTCGGCCAAAGCATTATTGTCCGTATCTTTCGTCGAGCCGCTCATCGCCTTGTTAAAATCACTTCCCACCTGAGCTCTTGTAAATTGATCCGACGCCAACGCGCTTTCAAGGTTGAGGTCTTTCGACCCGGGTACGATGAAAATCCGGTACTCTTTGATATTCGCTTCGTTATCGGCACGGGTAAACGAGATTTTCATATCTTTTCCGTTATGCTCGTCTCCGGCGTCGTTCGCTCTCAGGTCTTTTACCGGTGAAGCCGGAAGCTGCGTATCGAGCGTGACCGCTTCGGAAGCGGTCGACAGCGCGTAGCTGTTGTGATTTCCGACGGAAAGGACATAAATTCTGTAGGAGATTCCGTTACGGATCAAATCGCCGTCGGAATCCCTGGCATTGTCGTCCAAGGCGACCTCGTAACTTCCTTTATTGCTGTTTTCGACAGCTTTGAAATAGCTCAGATTTGCTGCGATTTTTTCGTTAAAGCTGCCCGTCTGCGTGAATTTCACGGCAATGATCCGGTACTGGGCCACGTCATTGTCGTTATCCGGCCGGGTAAAGGTCACCTGCAAATCGCGGCCGTTGCCCGCGTCCCCGATATCTTTTGCGGCCACGTTTTTGGCCGGTCCCACGGTAAAGGTTTGCGACAAGCTGATCGCCTGGGAAGGAGCGGACAATGCATGATTGGCATCCGCCGACCCTACGGACAGGACAAACACTTTGTACTTGGTGCCGCTCTGAATCAACCGGCCGTTGACGTCTTTCGAGTCCGCGGCGAGCGTTCGGGTGATATTGCCGCCGGTTTTGTTGACGGACGTATAATTTGGACCGGATACGGCCAAGGCATCCGTCAGGTTGAAGTAGGCGGCATCCGATTCTTTTACGACCAGGATCCGGTATTCCCTGATGTTTTGTTCTTCATTCGCCCGCGTAAATGAAACCTGCAGATCGCGGCCATCGCCGTAATCGGCCACGTCGCTGACCGTTACGTTGGTCGCCGGCGTTACGCTCGCGTTCCCCGTCAAGGTGATGGCCGGGGAATAAGCGGACAGCGCATTCGTTCCGTAGGCCCCTACCGAGAGCACAAACACGCGGTAGCTGACGCCGGTGCGGATCGTATGTCCGTCCACGTCCCTGGCCCCCGCAGGAAGCGTTTGGGTAATGTTATATCCGGTTCTGTTGACGGACGTGTAATTCGAGCCGGAAACGGAGTTCGCTTTGGACAAATTGAAATTATTGGCGTCCGAAGACTTCACAACCAGGATCCGGTAACCGTTCAAGTTGCCTTCGTCCGCAGCCCGCGTAAACGAAACCTGCAGATCGCGGCCGTCGCCGTAGTCGGCCACGTCGTTGACGGATACATTCGTCGCCGGAGACACGCTCGAATTCCCCGCCAGTGTAATGGCCGGAGAATACGAAGATAATGCATTCGTTCCGTAAGCCCCTACCGAGAGCACGAATACGCGGTAATTGACGCCGTTGCGGATCAACTGCCCATCCACGTCTCTGGCATTTGAATCGAGGGTCTTCGTAATGTTGTAGCCCGTTTTGTTTACGGACGTGTAGTTGGAGCTGGAGACTTTATTCGCGTCCGACAACCCGAAATAATAAGCATCGGCAGCTTTGACGACCATGATCCGGTAGCCGTAAATGCTGCTTTCATCCGAAGCCCGCGTAAACGATACGCGCAAATCGCGGCCGTCGCCGTAATCGGAAACGTCGCTGACGCTGACGTTCGATGGCGCGTAGACGTCGGAACCGCCGCCGTTATTGCCGTACAGCACGACGGCATACGAAGGCGACGAAAGCGCGTAGTTGCCGTAATAGCTGCCGGTTCCCACCGCCATCACAAACACGCGGTAGGCAACGCCGGAGGTGATCAACGATCCGTCTACATCTCTTGCACCATAGGACAAGGTCTTGCTGATGTTATAACCTGTTTTGCCGACTTCCGTATAATAGGAGCTCGACAGATTTTTTGCGTCGGACAGCGAGAAGTTTCCGGCTTTGCTGTCTTTTACGACAAAAATCCGATAACTGCCGACCCGCGCTTCATCGGAAGAACGGTTGAACCGAACCATCAAATCGCGGCCGTCACCGTAATTGCTGACGTCTTCCACGCTGGTGATGACCGGCGCCGAGATCGGGCTTGCGGCCAACGTGAACGACGCGGAACCTGCGGACAGCTGGTTCGTTGCATTGCTGCCGTTTGCTACGGAAAGCACGAAAACGGTATAGGAAACGCCATTTTTAATGTACTCGCCGGAAGTATCCCTGGAGCCCGAACTTAAAGTCGTCGTAATCGTGGCGGCACTTGTTTTGCTGACCGTCGTGTAATTTGCGCTTGCCACGTTATTCGCGGCATTCAGGCTGAAGCTGCTTGCATCCTTGGTCTTTACGACCATGATTCGGTAATTCTGAATGTTGCCGGTATTTGACGGTTGGCTAAAGCTCACCGAGATATCCCGTCCGTCGCCGTAATCGCTGACATCCGACGCTTTGACGCCGGAAACCGCATTTACGGGCGAAGCCGTCGACAAGGTTACGGAAGGGGATACGCCGGACAAGGCGCTGGCGCCTTTTTTGGCTACCGTGAGCACATAGGCGGTGTAAGGCTGGTTGGCCCGCAGCAGCTCGCCGTTGACGTCGCGCGATTGCGCGGACAACGTGATCGCCTGATCGCTTCCGTTCGGCCGCACCGACGAGTAATACCCGTTGGAAAGCGCCTGGGAGAGCGTAAACCCGTATGCGTTGGAGGATTTGACGATGAAGACGCGGTATTCGCTGACGTTCGTCTCGCGCTGCACTTTCGGGAAGCTCACTTCCAAGTCGCGTCCGTCCCCGTTTTTGCCGACCGTGCGCGCAGTCACGTAGGAAACGGGGTTCACCGCCGTTTCGGATGTGATGATGTTGACGGTTTGCGTCTGCTGATTCCAGAGCACCTCCGCGCCAAGCGTCTCGCTGACGAAACGGACCGGCACCATGGTCGTTCCCTTCAAGTTTTGCGCAGGTACGTCCAGTGCCACGGTTTGCTGATTCACCGTAGCTGTTTTCGCGCCGATTTTCAGCACAATCGTGATGTCGTCACGTAAAGCCGTGACCGTGCTTGTTTTTTGATTCCATAAAATTTTGGCGTCAAACGCCTCGAAAATGGCCCGCATCGGCAGCATCGTTCGGCCCTTGATCATCATGGGCGGCTGCAGCGGATTCAATTTCACCCCGTCGACGTATACGCTGATCGGTTTGGCCGCCGCCTGCACCTGTGCAGTCGGCAGGGACAGAGAAACGACCATCAGCACAGCGACGAGCATAACCCAAAGCTTTTTCACGGTTCTCCTCCTCTTGGTTTTGTGTAAAAAACGGCTACACTTATTTGACGGAAAAACGGGTTGAAATGTTTTCCATCGCCGAAAAAAATTTCGGTGTGGCTGTCCGATCCTCTTGCCCGGAAGAAAACAGTAACATAACCCCACAAAGTGGGGCCTCGGCTTCGAAGCTGGTACAGGTACTCTGCGGGGAGCCCCGATATTGATAATAAAGTAGAAAAGCCCTGCGCCAGGGCAGGGCTTTTTGCTTTTACGACTTGTTTTTACGCAGCTTGACCAGCTCGTTGAAAGTCAAAAGGATCGACCAGATGACCAGAATCAATCCGACAAATTGCAGCAGGTAAATGAGATAGGGCTCGATTTTGGTCACAGACCCGAAAATGGATTTGAAAAGGGACAAGGGCTCCTCCGATGACAGCTGCATAAGCATAAATCCGATGATAAAGCTGATCAGAACCGTGACTTTTTTCTCCAAAGCATATGGCCTCCCGTCATGCGCAGAACATAATATATGTTTCAATATAACCCACATGGTATATATTGTCTATTGGTTCATTAACATGAAATCTTCGCCAGTTTTCTGGAAAATGCGCCTCGGAAACGCAAAAAAACCGGCTTTCCCTTATCGGGAACCGCGCCGGCTCTACGATTCTGTCGGATCGGTTATTTTAGTTTTGAAAGCGGTACTTCCGCCAAGGGGAACGAAGTGTTTTTCAGGAATGAAAAACGGCTCCCTCGCCACGATATCGGACGGATTGTAGCCCAAGCAGTCCATTTCGGGCGCGGACAATCCGGTGCTCCACTTGTCCCGGAATTTTTCGGCATTCGCCAAAGAAAAGCGCTTATAATCGAGCCGGTTCGAGGCGAACGTTCCCTGCCCTTCGTGATGGATAAATACATCCTGCGCAACCCACAGCCTTTTCCCGCTTATCCGGGTCCGGATTGAAAAATCGTCGTCTTCGTAATTGCCCGGAAAAAAACGTTCGTCAAAACCGCCGATCCGGTCCAGCAAACTGCGGTGGAAAAGCATGCAAAATCCGATCAGTTTATGCGCGTAAAAACCGGATCCTGCCCATTCCTTTTGCCGTTTCGCTGCATAAGCTTCAAGGTTCTCCGGGGCCGGCCACTCCTCGAAGGGAACCCTCTGGATCGGAGCCACATGATTGGAGACAGGTCCTACGATGCCGATGTTCGGATCACGAAAAAGCGCGGCGTACAAGCTGGAAAGCCAATGCGGCGTAACGACGGTATCGTTGTTCAACAGCAGGATGTAGTCCCCCGAAGCTTCCATCATGCCTTGGTTGGTTCCGGCGGCAAAGCCCCGGTTGTCCTCGTTCGCAATCAGCTTAACGTTATCCATTGAATGCCAGAATTCCAGCGTGCCGTCATCGGAGCCGTTATCCACGGCAATCCATTCGAGCGGTCCTTCGGTATGGCATTTTAGGCTGTCGACGCACCTGCGCGTCAGGTTCAGGCCGTTGCGGGTCAGCATGACGATCGAAGTAAGCGGCATAGGCACCCCCTGTTTTTTTAAAAATAATCAATGCTTACAACCCCGATGTATTCAAAATGAACGGGATCGTGCGGCCAAACGGCGAATCGGTGGGCAGGAGGATGCCGAGGCCGTTGTTCGACCTGAGGGAATGCCAGGACAAATCAAACGTCGTTTCCTTCAAGAAATCCTCGACGGCCGTCAACACCCCGTTTCGCTCGCCATGCTCAAGGACGGCGTTGTGGACCATATGATTAAAGCCTCCCGGCACGAGCAGGGGATTGCCCGGCTCCAAACCTTGCATTGCGTGAGGCTGGCGGTATTCCTGCGGTATGCTTTCGGGAAAATAGTACATGTCCCGCCGCCCGTACGGCCAATCGATGTCATGCAGCATCACGACGGGAAAGGCCCCTGCCGACAGGGCCATGCGTTCCACCTGCTTTAATTCATGGTACACCGTGTACCAGTTGTGATCCCCGTCGATTAAAATCATGTCGTACGGCTCAAGGTCCGGCATCGACTTCAAACTGAGCTCATGAATCATCCGGAAGGCTTCCCCGTAATATGCCGATAGCAGCTCCACGTCGAACTGCGGAGCGGGGTCTATGACCGTGCATCTGCTCCCCATATGATGGCAATAGTCCAAAATTTTGAACGTATTCAGCCCCGTTAGCGACCCGATTTCGACGATATGCGCGGGCCGCGCCGCGATCATGACCGGTTTGATGACCTTTTCCCAGAAACGGTGCATATCTACTCTCCTGACTTATAAATTGTAACCCCCCTCGTTCAAATGTATTAAATTCCAACCCACTTCATGCTTTGCATAACGCCGTTTTTTGACTTCAGCCATCGGTAGTTGATGGTATGACTTGAACGCCGCCGGCAAAAAATCCCCCTTTTGATTGCGGGTCGATCCCATGACCTCAAGCGCAAGCATGCCTATGAGCGGTCTGCTTTCCGACGTTCCGTCATACATATGACTGAACCGGTTTGAAGGTTTTTTCCGCAGCCCCGGAACTGAAATATATTCGATAGTTTTGTGCCATTTGCCAAGTCTCGCGTTGTCCTGCCCTACTGGCGAAATGTGCAGCATCCTGAAAACTTCGCATACAAAGGAGTGGAAACATGATCGGCATCAGCTTGTGTATGATCGTCAAAAACGAGGAGAAAACGCTGGAACGCTGCCTTTCTTCCGTTCAAAAGGCGGTTGACCAGATGATCATCGTCGACACCGGTTCGACCGACCGTACCAAACAAATCGCCCGCAAATTCACCCGCTGCGTTTTCGATTTCGAATGGGTCGACGATTTTGCCGCAGCCCGCAACTTTGCGTTCAGCAAAGCGGAGATGGATTATATTCTATGGCTGGACGCGGACGACGTTTTTAAGGAAGAAGACCTTGAAAAACTGCTTGAGCTGAAAAAAACGTTAAGTTCCGACATCGATTCCGTCACCATGAAATACAACCTCGCATTCGACGAACACGGGAATGTGACATCCAGCCTGCGGCGCAACCGGCTTGTCAAAAGAAGCAGCAACTTCCGCTGGGTCGGATCCGTTCATGAATATCTCGAAGTAGCCGGGCGGATTATCGACAGCGACATTGCCGTCACGCATTGCGGCGACGACCGGGACCGCGACCGAAACCTGAATATTTATATGAAAAGGCAAGCAAACGGCGAGGCGTTTTCGCCGCGGGACGTCTATTATTTCGCCAACGAGCTTAAAGACCACCGGCTTTTCGAACTGGCCGCCGTCTATTACCGAAAATTCCTCGAGGAAGGCAAAGGCTGGGTCGAGGACAATATCGCGGCCTGCGGCAAGCTGGCGGATTGTTATCTCGAGCTGGGCGATACGGGCAAGGCTTTGGCTTATACGCTGAAATCCTTCGAATACGGAGCGCCCCGTCCGGAATTTTGCTGCCGCATGGGTTACCATTTCCTGCAGACGGGAGATTATTCGGCGGCGGTGTATTGGTATAAGCAGGCCATCGAGAATCCGGCTCCCGCCAACAGCTGGGGCATGCAAAACCTAAACTGTTCCACCTGGCTTCCCCATTTGCAGCTCTGCGTTTGCTACGACCGGCTTGGCATGCACCAAATCGCCTATCATCACAACGAAGCTGCCAGGCATTATCGGCCCGACCATCCTTCCGTCATTCAGAACAAGGTGTATCTGGAAAACAAATTGGGGATAAAAGCAGTAGCCGAACCCGCAAAAGAAACGGCCAACCCATGACATCCCTTTTTATATGCGGAAGAAAAACCGTTCCTTTCCGGCCCGTGCCGCACCTGAACGGTTTCTTTCTTTTGCTTTTGCCGGCTCCAAACAAAAAAAGGCCGCCCCAAAGCCGCGCGGCTTTGGGGACAACCCTTGTATTCACTTACGACATACGGGACAAAAACGGCGTCAAATCAACGTTCAGCGCGGCCGCGAGGCGTTTGCCCAGCTCTTCGTCGGCGCGGTAGAAGTTGCAGATGGCAAGCAGCTTGGTCTGTTCCGCTACAGGCGCAAGGTCGGCCGCCAAATTGCCGATCAGCTGTTCCTGAACTTCCGGGGAATATTTGCGGAACACTTGGCCCGCCTGGCCGAAATCGTTCGGCTTGTCGATTTTTTGGCGGGATACGGTACCCTGCAAAGGCTGCGGCGCGTCTTGGTAAGCCGGATCTTCCTTCGGCGTATGCTGGTAGCGGTTCGGCTCGTAATTAATGCGGTCCGATTGCTGTTTGAACGGCATCGCCCCGTCGCGCTGATTGTTGCTTACCTTCGCAAACGGGCAGTTGATCGGAAGCTGGAGATAGTTCGGGCCGATCCGGTAGCGCTGGGTATCCGAATAAGAGAACAGCCGCCCCTGCAGCATCTTATCCTCCGAAGGTTCGATGCCCGGCACGAGCACGCCAGGGTTAAAGCCGACCGACTCCGTTTCCGCAAACACGTTTTCCGGGTTCCGGTTCAGCGTCATCGTCCCTACCAGCTGGTATGGAACGTCCTCCTCGAACCAGTCCTTCGTGGAATCCAAAGGGTTAAAATCAAAGCTGTCCAAATCCGCCGGATCGAGCACCTGCACGTACAAATCCCATTCCGGATAGTCGCCGCGCTCGATCGCTTCATACAAATCGCGGGTGGCATGGTTGAAATCTTTGCCCTGAATTTGCGCCGCTTCCTCGCGGCTCAGGTTTTTCACGCCCTGCTTCGGAACCCAGCGCAGCTTCACGTAAACCGTGTTGCCGTATTCGTTGATCCACTTGAAGGCATGCACGCTCGAGCCGCGCATCTGGCGGTAATTGGCCGGAATCCCCTCGTCCGTGAACAGATGGACCAGCATATTCGTCGACTCGGGCGTCAGCGACATAAAGTCCCAATAACGATCCTCTTCTTGAATGTTCGTGCGAGGGTCGGGTTTCAACGCATGCACCATGTCCGGGAACTTCATCGCATCGCGGATAAAGAAGATCGGCAGGTTGTTGCCGACAAAATCATAATTGCCTTCCTCCGTGTAAAATTTGACCGCGAACCCGCGCGGGTCGCGCAGCGTTTCCGGGGAATGCAAACCGTGGATCACGGTGGAAAAACGGGCGAACACCGGCGTTTCCTGTCCTTCTTTTTGCAAGAACGCGGCTTTCGTGTACCGCTTCATGCTGTTGACGACCTTAAAGACTCCGTGCGCTCCCGCCCCGCGGGCATGAACGACGCGTTCCGGAATGCGCTCCCGGTCGAAATGCGCCAGCTTCTCCAGAAGCTGATAATCCTCCAGCAGTGTAGGTCCATTTTGCCCCGCCGTTCTGGAGTTTTGATTATCACCGATAGGTACACCCTGATTTGTCGTAAGTTTGGCCATGTTGGCATAACCTCCTTGATTTATTTTAAATTAGAATAATTCTAAATAAGCAACTCGACGTCATTTATTGTACCTTCAATGATAATGAAAATCAATATTAAATTAAAATTATTCTAAATTAATATTATGCAGGTCCGCTCCTCGATATGCCGCGATCGTATTCCGGCGTCTATAGTGAAGCCCCGGCAGCGTGTATAATATTGAGGAAGATACTTTCCAATCGCGGGCCGCGAACGGATGAAGGAGCTGTCTCTATGTATAAAATACTGATCGTTGAGGACGACCCGAAAATTGCGGATCTGCTGAAGTCCCATATTGAAAAATACGGGGATACGGCCATCGTTATTCATGAATTCGACCGGGTCCTGGAACAATTTCAACTGCATGCCCCGCACATCGTGCTGCTGGATATAAACCTCCCGAGCTTTGACGGGTATTATTGGTGCCGCCAGATCCGGCAAGTGTCGACTTGCCCGATCATTTTCATATCGGCGCGCGACGGCAAAATGGACCAGGTGATGGCGCTCGAAAACGGCGCCGACGACTTTATTACCAAACCCTTTTATTACGAAATCGTCATGGCCAAAATCCGCAGCCAGCTCCGCCGGGTGTACGGCGACTATGCCGTCAAAGGCGAGGAGCGCACGGTCGAACAAGGCGGCCTCGTTTTATATCCGGAGCGCATGGAGCTGCATTTCGGCAAACGAAGCGTAGCGCTCAGCAAAAAAGAAACGATTTTGATGGAAACGCTGATGGAGCGCAGCCCCCGGGTGGTCAGCCGCGAGGTCATTTTGGAAAAGCTGTGGGACGACGCCTTTGTGGACGACAACACGCTCAGCGTCAATATAACCCGCGTGCGGAAAAGGCTGGCCGAGCTTGGTTTGGAGGAAACGCTCGAAACGGTGCGGGGACTCGGATACAGGCTGAACATGAACGAAAAGGGGCCAAGCTAAATGAAGCTGTTTATCAGGGAGCACCTCCCTTTGCTTTTTTTCACCCTCGTGCAGCTGCTGGCCGTGCTCGCGGTATTTTGGTTCGACGGCTACGATCATCCGCTTACCGCCATGTACGCCTTGTTTTTGGGACTGTTTGTTTTTGCGGGTTACCTCGGGCTTCGTTACGCGACGCATCGCGGCTTTTACGCACGGCTCTCCCGCCCTGTCGCTTCCCTCGCGGAGTCCGTTCACAGGCATGAACCCGCTCCGCTTCCCGCCGCCTTGAGCGAGCTCTTGGAAAACCAATATCGGCAGTACCAAAACATGCTGCAAAGCTGGGAACGGAAAAACGAGCAGTACATAACCTTCCTGAATCAATGGATCCACCAAATGAAAACCCCGCTGTCCGTGATCGAAATGATCACGCAGGATGCAGGGGATGAGCGGATGAGCAGCATTTCGGAGGAGGCCGACCGCTTGAGGAGAGGGCTCGAAATGGCGCTGTACGCGGCGAGGCTGGGCACCTTCGAGCAGGACTTCAGCGTGGATGACGCCGACCTGAAACGGCTTGTCAGCGAAGCGGTGCATGAATACAGACGTTATTTCATCCGCAGCCATGTGTATCCGGAAGTTCGGATCGACGAGGGTATTTCCGTGCGGACGGACGCCAAGTGGATGCGGTTTATTCTGGAGCAGCTGCTGAACAACGCCATCAAATATTCCGCGGGCAGCGGGCAAAAGGTGACCATTACCGCCAAAAAAGAGCAGCGGGACGTCGTTTTGGAAATCAAGGACCGCGGCGTCGGCATTCCGAAGGCGGATCTTCCCCGGGTGTTCCGTCCCTTTTATACCGGCGAAAACGGCCGGCGTTTCAAGGAATCCACGGGTATGGGGCTGTACATCGTCAAGGAAGTGATCGATAAGCTGCAGCACGGCATCGAGCTGGAATCGGCCGAGGGACAGGGCACCTTGGTGCGCATCCGTTTCCGCTGAGTCACGCCACGCGAATCGCCTCCTTGACGGACGCCGTTTCTTACAGCGTTGTAAGCTGCGTGAAAGCTGCGTCGATAGGAGAACTCCCGGCCTAGGCGTATACTGGGGGTACGAAAACCGAAGGACGCGGCAAGAAGTCCGGATAAAGAAAGGAGCAGTTACGGCCATGGAAATTTTATCCGTCCGAAACCTCGGCAAAATATACAAAGGCATGGTTTCGTATGAAGCGCTCTCCAACATCGACCTATCGATCAACCAAGGGGAATTCGTCGGCATTATGGGACCTTCCGGCAGCGGCAAAACGACGCTGCTCAACATGATCTCTACGATCGACAAGCCGACTTCAGGCGAAATTAGGATCGGCGGCGAAGATCCTTACGGTTTGTCGCAAGACAAGCTGGCCATGTTTCGAAGACGGGAGCTCGGGTTTGTGTTCCAGTCTTTTAACCTGCTGAATACGCTCACCATCAAAGAAAATATCCTGCTGCCACTGACGCTGGATGGAGCCCCCTTGGGGGAGATGAACGAAAAGGTGGCAGCCCTGGCGGAGAAACTCGGCATTACGGACATCCTGGACAAACGGACGTATGAAATCTCCGGGGGGCAAGCGCAGCGCACAGCCATTGCCCGGGCTCTGATCCATGATCCCAAGCTGCTGCTTGCCGATGAGCCGACAGGCAACCTGGATTCCAAATCGGCGCGCGAAGTGATGGAGATTTTGGAGAAGCGAAACCGCGAGGATCAGGTAACGATGCTGCTCGTTACGCATGACGCGGTGGCTGCAAGCTACTGCAGCCGGGTCATTTTCATCAAGGATGGACAGCTCTATAACGAAATCTATTGCGGCGAAAGCCGGACGGCCTTCTACCAAAAGATCATCAACGTGTTGTCGCTGCTGGGAGGGAACGGACATGAATTTCCGCCAGTTCGCATTTAACAACGTCTTCCGGAACAAGCGGACCTATGTCGCCCATTTCCTCAGCAGCTCGTTTTCGGTCATGATATTTTTCACGTACGCCATGCTGGCGTTTCATCCCGATCTCAAAGGTCAAATCATGGCCGACAGCACCACGCTAAGTACGCTCGGAACGATGGGGATGCATATTTCGCAAATCGTCGTTTTCGTGTTTTCATTCTTGTTCCTGCTTTATTCCGTCAGCTCATTTGTCAAACTCCGCAAAAAGGAATTCGGCATCCTGCTTCTGCTCGGCATGTCGCGCAAGCAGCTGAACCGGATGCTTTTTATTGAAAATATCGCGATCGGTGTTGCAGCTATTATCACAGGCATTGTCGTCGGCGTCGTGTTTTCCAAGCTGATCCTGCTGATCTGCGCTTCCATGCTGGCGGTTGAGCGCGGGCTCCCGTTTTATTTGCCGGCAAAAGCGGTTGCGCTGACCGCAGGCGGCTATTTGGCGCTGTTTATCATTGTGGCGGCGTTCACCTCGCTCATGACCAAAAAAGGTACGCTGGCGGAGCTCATCAAGTCCGAAGACAAACCGAAACCCGAACCTAAAGCATCCGTGCCGCTGTCCATACTGGCCGTGCTGCTGATCGGTCTGGGCTATGCCTGTGTATTTTTGTTCGCGCTGCGCCGGATCTATTCGTTCAGCCTGTTGTTTGGCGGCGTGGTTTTGGTCGTGATCGGCACCTATTTTCTCTTCACCCAGCTCAGCGTGTACGTCATCCGGGCCTTAAAAAACAGACCCCGTTTCGTGTTCAAGCGAACGAATCTGCTGACGGTTTCCGAGCTGGTTTACCGGATGAAAGATAATGCGGTCATGTTTTTTATGGTGGCGGTCATTTCGGCAACGGCCTTTACCGGCATCGGGACGGCTCTTGCCATCGGCGATCCGGGTCTGGCGGCGATGAAAAACCCGTACGCTTTTACGCACATCTCCTTTCCGGAACCTGGTGATGACCTTTCATTTGAGCAGAAGCATATCCATTTGATCGAGCAAGCGCTGAAAAAAGGAGGTTTTGCCTACCGCAAGGCCTCGTACATTCCAGCATTCTCGGATGACGGGAAAACATTGATCCGGCTAAGCGACTATAACGGGCTTGCCGCAGTTCTCGGCTATCCCCGGGAAACGCTCCGCAGCGGGGAAACGCTGGCGTCTCCGTCGTCGGTTACGCAAAATGACAAGAACAGGCTCGAAGGCCTTCAAACGGATCGGCTTACGATCACAAAAGGCGAACATACCATGACACTGCCCATCGTCAAGGCGCTGCCCCATATTGTCATTCCGGATTACGGCAGTGTTTGGATTATTACAGATTCGGATTACGAGCGGTTGGCGAAGGGCGATGAATATAAGACCCGAGTTGTCGTGTTCGTCGTCCCGGAGTGGCATCATACGCGTGCGGTTGCCGAAGAAATAAGGAAAGCCCTAGATGCGGATTTAACAAACGAGCAACAATACGCCTATAACTTTTCTGCGCTTGTACTGGATTGGATGCATTCGAAGCAGTTAAACGGCTTGCTGCTCATCGTCAGCGGGCTGGTTGGAATCGTCTTTTTCACGTTTGCCGCAAGCTTCGTCTATTTCAGGCTTTATGCCGATTTATCGAGAGACGAGGAGCAGTACCGGATGATTTCAAAAGTGGGGCTGAGCCGCAAAGAGCTGGCAAAAACCGTCACGCGCCAGCTTGTCCTCATGTTTTTCCTGCCGCTTCTGGTCGCTTTCGTTCACAGCGGCGTCGCATTCGTCGCGCTTCAAGGGCTCGTCGAGTTTTCCGTCGTCTCCCATACGCTGGCCGTCTACGCAACGTTCTTTGGGATTCAGGTCGTCTACTTCTTTATTACTCGCTGGCGTTATTTAAGCCATTTAAACCAAAAAATCATGTAAACCTTGCTAGCAAAAAAGACATCTGCCCGTCTTCCGAACGTCGGCTGCAGATGCCTTTTTTTCATTCTACAAATAAATTCTTCATAGATTTTGAAGCTCGCGCCGGATGTCCCTGCGCCGGTTTTCAATGTATGCATGGATGACGTCGGGTTCGTACAGGAACATGCCGAGAGGCCATTTGTATTTCGGATCCCGGTAGACGTCTTCTTCGATCTGATGGAACATTTTCCGGACCACCGGCATCAATCGCTGAGCGGTAAACGAGCCCGCGAGAATCTCCTCGAGAATCCTTTTGTATTGCTGTCGATTCGCGCTGTAGGCCAGCACCTTCCCCGTCAGCTTGTTATGGCCTTTAATGCTCACCAAATTCGAGGCCACTTCCTTCCCGTAACAGTTGCGCCCCCACGTGCCCTCGTAGTCCCATGGCAGAAAACCGTACGCTTTGCGTTTTTGGTATTCGAAAATCGTATAGTTGTGCCGAAACCCGTCGTAATTGCCTGTAAGTACCGCGCCGCTCAGCCATCTCAAATAATTGTCCATATGCAGACGGCCGTTCAAATATTTTTCCAGCGCTTTGCCCCGTTTGGCATGGATGCTTCGAATAAAGCGCGTCAGCCGCAATCGGTCCCCTCCCGTTCCTTTGATTAACCGGTATCCGGAGAACAGGGAAGTTTTCGGCGTATTCGTGCTCACGTTGTTCAAATCGAAGGTGGCATTGTCGTTAACGGCGTAAATGATGCTCCGGACCGGGATTTTGCGCATTCGAAAGAAGGTCCGGTTTACCGCTTCGATCCTCAAATACACGCCTTGGTTCGCTCCGTTCAACTGCAGGACGCAATGCAGCGTGGTCGGACTGGGAACGCCGATCATATTAAAAAAATGAAAGGAAAGCGCATTACGGATCAAGGAGGGGTCGTCATATTCCGCATTAAAATGGTATGTTGCGCGCGACGTGCGGATTTCATAGGATTTTTTGGGATATTCGCGCGTGTGGCCCCCGCGGTACCGAATTTGGATGGGTTGCGACGATCCGTTTCCGCTCGACAACGTCGCCGGAAAAAAACGGTCGGACCATATGTTATTCTCCATCTGCTTCAGATCCTTATCCTTGATTACGATCCGGTATACGGGCAGACCCATACTGCAACCGCCTTTCCAACACGAAGGATAGCCTATTTTAAGGGCTTTTCACCATTCTATGCCGGATCGGCGAATGCCGTCAGGGCGAATGTCTCGGTCGTTTAGGATTATTGCGCTTTCGAGCCGCCCGGTTTCTAGCAAACGGGAAGAGGGATATTCACTCAATTTTGCGAATCTAGTTTATTCGGCTAGTCCCTTCCAACACGAGGACACATATAAATAGAGCATAGATAGACTTGAAGGACGAATCGACGCTCTTCTCGTCTACCTAAACATCTAAGGAAGGGGAATGTGAAATGTCTTTATCCGGTCTCGAATTCATGGGCTTGGTCGGCCAGACCGTAAAAGTCAATCGCGGCGGGCCCGATTCGGTGGAAGGTGTGCTGCTCAGCGCGCAAAACAGCTACCTTGCCGTATGGTCCAAAGACAAAAAGATTGTGTATATCAGCACGCAGCACATCAAAAGCATCACTGCATCGCAGGGCTCCCAAGGCTCCCGGTCCGGAGGTGCCCAATCCGGCTCGAAAGGCTCGCGCTCGGGAGGTGCATCGTATATGGGCCGCCCGATCCATGCCTACAGCTTCGCCGGTCTTCTTCAATCCCTGCAATACCGTCACGTGCAAATCAACCGCGGCGGCCCGGAAAAGCTTGAAGGTGTCATTATCAACACCAATCAAAACTATCTGATGCTGGCCGTTAAGGGAGAAGAGGTCGTGCGCATTCCAATCTTCCACATCAAATCGGTAACGGTGGTCGGCAGCTCCAGCAATAATAACGGCTCCAAAGGCAATAGTTCCAATGGAAGTAAAGGAAACAACCAATCGGGAGGAAACAAATCAGGAGGCAAACAGTCGGGAGGCAACCGTTCAGGAGAAAACCGCACTGGCGGCAATCGCAGCGGCGGCAGCTATGACTGGGGAAGCCAATCCTGGGGCAACCGCAGCAAAAATCGGAGCAAACGCAACAGCAGCGGCCGGCGGAGCGGCGGTCGGCGCACCGCCGGATACCGCAGCGGCGGACGTAACGGCGGTCGCAGCGGTGGTCGCAGCGGCGGCCGCCGGTAATCGGATCAACCACACTTGTCCCCGCGTAACCTAATCCGCATCGCCGGACCGCAAAAAAATATAGACGCTCCCTGCGGAACCTTGAATCGGATGCAAGGCAAAAGAAACGCCGATTCGTGAGCCGCAGGGACCGTCCCTTATTTTTATCGCCCTGCCGCAATGCTTGTCGCTTAAAGGAGTATATGCAGGCTGTATCGATTCTGATCCTGGCGATAAGCCGGGATACAGCTTGTCCGTTTGCTTTATTGCCCCTTGATTGCGCTTGAAAGGAGGTAGACTATGGAGTCTATCCGTTCTCTCCTCGGCAAAAATGTCGAACTCAAACTATCCGGATGCAAAGTTCCCATTACGGGCGAACTCATCGATCTTGGCAGCGATATCATCGTCGTTTTTTCGGACACCCGATATGTATACGCACCGGTCCACCATTTGCAGCATATGAAGCTGTCCGACGACGGTGAGGATTTCACGCCCGCAGACCGGGAACCGCTCGTTGACCATCAGCATATTTCCTATCGGAAAATGCTGATGAATTCCAGAGGCATCTTTACGGAAATCGGCTTGGGAGGCTCCCATCCCGTATACGGTTATGTGACCAGCATCATGAACGATTACTTTATCTTTTATTCTCCCCTCTACCATTCGATCTATATTTCGCTTCAGCATGTAAAATATATCTGCCCGCTGCCGCCAAGCATGACCCCATTCTATCTCAACCAGCATCCTTTCCAGCTCCAACAGCCGGCCATGCCTCTCTCCCGTACATTAGACCAGCAGTTGGAGAAATTTCAAAACGAGCTCGTCATCTTTGATTTGGGAGAATCCCCGTTAAAGGCGGGACTGCTGAAAAAGGTGGACAACCGGATCGTCGAACTGATCGAAGCCGGCGGGAAAACCGTCTTCCTTCATTGCGACCATATCAAATCCATCCATCTGCCTTAAAACGACAAAAACGGCCGCTGTAGATCACCTACATCGGCCGTTTTTTTTTGGAAACCGCGCTGCACGGAGAGCGTCAAGGGAAAGTCAAAAGTAGTTTCCAGCTAAGACGGGGACTTCCCGGGCTCGGGCGCAGACTTTTGACCCGCAGTACGGGCCGCTGCCAAAGGAAGGCTCACGGTCATGCACGTCCCTTCGCCCAGCGCGCTTCTTACCGACACGCTGCCGCCGTGCATCTGCACGATTTTTTGGATGATGGACAAGCCGAGCCCGCTGCCGCCGCCGGAGCGGGTT
Source organism: Paenibacillus sp. USDA918EY (assembly GCF_009870825.1). Lineage (GTDB taxonomy): Bacteria > Bacillota > Bacilli > Paenibacillales > Paenibacillaceae > Paenibacillus_AQ > Paenibacillus_AQ albilobatus. The sequence goes on from NZ_WTWY01000002.1 coordinate 507,001, forward strand.
CTGGATTTGTCCGCTTTGAAGAACCTTTCGAAAACATGCGCCTGGTCCTCCTCGGAAATGCCGATGCCGGTGTCCTCGATGGACACGGTCGCCCCGCGTTCATCCGCTTCAAGCGATACCTGAATCGAACCGTCTTCCGGCGTAAATTTGATCGCGTTGTGGAGCAGGTTTACCCATACCTGACTCAGCAGATCCTCATCCGCTTCGATGGTAACCGGCTTCAGATCCACCGACATCTCCAGGTTTTTCCCCTGCCACTGCGGTTCGCAGGCGAGAATGAGCGTCTGGAGCTGTTTGTCCAGCCTTAGGGGAGCCGCATGGAACGGATGTTTATCCGAATCAAGCGACGCAAGCTTAAGCATGTTTTCGGACAAACGCGACAATCGCTCGCTCTCCTGTTCGATGATGTTTAAATAATGGTCCCGCTGGTTCGAGCTTAAATTCTCTTCGCGGAGGACTCTCGCAAAGCCGCCGATCGACGTGAGCGGGGACTGAATTTCATGGGACACGTTCGAAATGAATTCCTGACGCATATGCTCCATTTTGTCCAGATCGGAGGCCATGTTGTTAATGCTCTGGACGACTTCTCTCCAGGGGTCGTCATCCCTGCCATGCACAGGCAGGCTGACTTTAAAATCCCCTTTCGATATCCGTTTCAGCGCATCGATGATCATCCGCCAATACTCCTTCTGCCTCCCCTTTCCGAACCTGGAAACAATCGAAATGATCATGCCGAAAATAACAAATCCGAGCACCGAGTTCACGAGCTGCCCGACGAGCGGCTTCATGTTCCATCTTAAGGAATGGGAAATATAGTATGCTGCAATCCAGCATATGACAAGTGAACACAAAATGAGCAGCATAAAAAATACGATTCTGACGCGAAGCCAAAAGCTGAAAGCAGGGTCGTCCTTTTTACCGTCCATCTGCCACCACCGCTCCTGGCGCGCTTTCCGTTTCTTTTCCGCCTTTTCGAGCCGTGCCGCCGCGATTTCCTGCCGCTTCATCCGCCGCCAAGCCTTGTTCTGCTCGCGATCCCGCTCCAGCAGCTCACGCCGCCCCTGCCTCCGATCCCGGCTGCTCATGAAGGCACCTCCAGCCGATACCCGAGCCCCCGGATCGTGCGGATGTAAAATTGGTCCTGCTGTTCCGCAAACCGTTCCCGCAGCCGTTTGATATGCACGTCGACGGTACGTTCGTCGCCTTCGTAATCATACCCCCAAATATGCTCGATAATTTGGTCGCGGGAAAACGTTTTGCCCGGGTAGCTGCCGAGCAGGAACAACAGCTCAAATTCCTTCAATGGCAAGGTGAGGGCAACCGGTCCAAGATAACATTCATACGTTTTCCGGTTCAGCCGTAAATCGCCGAACTGAATTTCCTGGGAAGCCGATATCCGGTACCGCTTCAGCAGCGCTTTGACCCGGACGATGAGCTCCAGCGGATCAAACGGTTTGACGAGATAGTCGTCCGTCCCAAGCTCAAAACCTTTCACCTTCTGCGATGTTTCTCCTTTGGCGGTAAGCATGAGGAGCGGAATGTCGTAATCCTTGTCCAGCTCCCGGCACAGCTCCCAGCCGTCCATGCCGGGCATCATGATGTCGAGGATGACCAGATCGGCCCTAAACGACTCCATCGCGCTGAGCGCCTCAAGCCCGTTCGCAGCTTCCGTCACCGTAAAGCCTTCTTTTTTGAGCAGATGACTCACCAGCTCCCGGATATGGGGATCGTCATCGACAACGAGAATATGGGCCATTGCAGCCTCCACTCCTTTCTATATATCAGAACGTTCACTTGCTGCATTTCATCTACCTGCATTTTAACGATTCCGCTCGGATTTCGTAAACATCAAAGTCCCGACAATGCAAATACGAGGAATGCGAAATCGGAATCATGGCGCCGGACAGGAACATTTGCGGCATCACGAGCAGCATGGAGCCGATATCCGCCGTCTTACTGTCATGGACAAACCCGATGAAGAAAATACCCAGCAACCCGCCGACAAGGCAGAACAGCGGTGTAATCAGGAACAAGCGTACGATCGGCCTTGCGACGGTATTAAGAATAACCCCGTTTCATGAACTCAATATGAACTGAGCTTGAACTTAATACGAACCGGGAATTTTGGCGTCCTTTCATTAAGGAAACGGGGGTGCGGGAAAGATTTCATTTTAATCAAACTTTATCTTGAATCGCTTCCAAATTATTGTATGATGGATATTATTTGCGCCTGGTCGTTAGCCGCTTCAGGCATCGATAAGCTCAAATACATACGGTTTCTTCTTTTGGAATTGGGGGTTTTTCATATGTTGCAATCTAAACAGCAATCCATGGCATGGCTGCTCCGGTATCTGCGCCCGGTTTCAGGGCGGCTTGGGATCCTGCTCCTGCTCTTGCTCGCTTCGACCGGCGTGCAGCTGGTCAATCCGCAGATCGTGCAGCGCTTCATCGATACGGCGGCGGGGAGCGGCGTCGTTTCAAGCCTGCTGACGCTGGCCGGCACGTACCTCATCCTGGCCGCCCTGAATCAGCTCTTGACGGTGGCCGTGAGCTATTTGGGCAATGACGTATCCTGGCGTTCGACCAACCTGCTGCGCGGCGATTTGCTGAAGCATTGCCTTCGGCTCGACATGCGTTTTCACAACGTGAAAACGCCGGGAGAGATGATCGAGCGCATCGACGGAGACGTCACTCACATGTCGAACTTTTTTTCCATGTTTATCATCAAGGTCATCGGCAGCTTCGTGCTGCTTGCCGGCATTCTCGGCTTTATGTTTACGATCAATTGGCCGATCGCGGCGGTCATGACGCTCTTCACGTTCGCTTCCATCGGCGCCATGGTGTTCATCCGCGACATGGGCGTCAAATCGTCCAAGGACGAACGCGGAGCGAGCGCGGCGCTGTTCGGTTTTATCGAGGAAAGAATCGCGGGGATCGAAGACGTGCAGGCGAACGGCAACGTGCCGTACGTTATGAACCGGTTTTACCGCGCGATGCGAAACGTCTTTCTGAAAGGGCGAAAAGCGTGGATGCTGCGCGTCGTTCCCTGGAACACGACGGTGGTTCTGTTTGCCGTCGCCGTGACCGCCGTCCTGCTGCTTGGCGTCCATTATTATTTGAACGAAAAAATATCGCTCGGCACGCTTTTTCTTATTTACCAGTACACCCAGATGCTGAACGATCCGATCGAGCAGCTTGGCGATCAGGTGCAGGAATTCCAGAAGGCCAAATCCGGCATCATGCGCTCCCAGGAGCTGCTGGGAAGCCGCAGCGAAATCGCGGAAGGAACCCGAACGGCGCTGCCTGAAGGCCCGCTTGGATTGGAATTCGAGCATGTCCATTTCAGTTACACCCCGGATAAGCCGGTCCTGCACGACATTACGTTTACGGTCCGTCCCGGCGAACGCCTCGGCATCATCGGCCGCACAGGCAGCGGCAAGTCAAGCCTCAGCCGCGTGCTTCTTCGCCTGTACAACATCGGCAGCGGCGCCATCCGGGTCGGGGGCGTGGATATCCGTGAACTGAGCCTTTCGGCGCTGTACCGCCGCGTAGGAATGGTAACGCAGGACGTCCAGCTGTTTGACGGCTCGCTCCGCGACAACCTGACGCTGTTTGACGGCAGCATTTCGGACAGCTACATCCTGGAGACGACGGAACGCCTCGGGCTCAAGCAGTGGATCGATTCGCAGCCGGAAGGGCTCGACACGCATCTGAAAGCCGGCGGTTCATCCTTGTCGGCCGGAGAAGCGCAGCTGCTCGCGCTGACGCGGGTATTCCTGACCCAGCCGAGCCTCGTCATTCTGGATGAGCCGTCCTCGCGCCTCGACGCGGCGACCGAGGCGATGCTGCAAACCGCGGTGGACCAGCTCATGACGCACTGCACGGGCATCGTCATCGCGCATCGGCTCTCCACGCTGGAGCAGGTAGATCATATTATGGTGCTGGGGGATGGGCGCATTCTTGAATTCGGCGAAAGGGAGAAGCTCGCCAAAGACCCCGCCTCCCATTACGCTCAGCTCCTGATTACGGGCCGAGAGGAGGATTTGGCATGACCGTAACCCGTTTTATCCAACGTTTGTTTACCTATAACATCTCGCTTTTTATCGTCAACGGGCTGCTTTGGGGATTGTTCCACTCCATCCCGATATTGATCGGCCTCGGCATGCAGTGGTTTTTCGACCGGGCGACCAGCCAGTCGCATAATTATTTGTGGCTCGCCGTCCCGCTCGTTTTTATCGCGCTCGTCAGGTTTTCGCGGGTAGGCGTCTTTTTCTGGGCGTTCTGGAAATGGGTGACCTACATTTACGACATCCAGGCGATTTTGCGCACCAACATGCTCAAAGGCATTATGCGCTGGCCCGGCCGCAACCTTCCGGCATCCCCGGGGGAAGCGGTCAGCCGGTTCCGGGAGGACGTCGATGAGGTCGTCGAATACGTCGAATCGTGGGTCGACTTCTGGGGAAGGCTGGCTTTCGCGGTCATATCCCTCGTCATTATGGCCCGGATCAACTGGCAGATTACGCTCGTCGCCCTGCTGCCTCTGCTCGCGGTTACGCTGCTGAACAATCTTTCGGGCAACCGGGCGAGACGTTACGGCCAATTGAACCGGGAAGCGACCGGACGCATTACGAGCTTCATCGCCGAATCCTTCGGAGCGGTGCAAGCGCTGAAGCTGGGGCAGGCGGAAGAACATGTGCACCGGCGCTTCGTCCAGCTGAACGAATCCCGCCGGCAAGCGGCGCTGAAAGATAATTTGTTCAAGGAATGGATGCGTTCGCTGAATCAGCATGTGCTTAGCATCAGCACGGGCATCATTCTGCTGATGTGCGCATCGGCTATGAAAGCGGGAAGATTTACCGTAGGGGATTTTGCGCTGTTTACGTCGTACCTGTCGAACATCGCCTTCAGCATCTCGTTGTTCGGGTATATGGTGTTTCAGCATAAGCGGCTGAAAGTGTCTTTGGACCGCATGAGCGTCCTTTTCCGCCCCGGGGAACAAGAGCGCCTTATGGAGTTCAGCAAAACCTATCTGTACGAAGACCCGCCTGAGCTGCCCGCCATCCGCAAAGATCCGAACGAACGGCTGCAGCATCTGGAAGTCAAAGGCTTATCGTACACGTATCCGGGTTCGGAAAACGGCATCCGCGACATCAGCTTCGCAGTGGAACGCGGAAAATTCGTGGTCATTACCGGCCGCATCGGTTCGGGCAAATCCACGCTGGTGCGCGCTTTGCTCGGCCTGCTTCCCAAGTCCGAAGGATCCGTGCTTTGGAACGGCAAGGAAGTCGACCCGCCGAAGTTTCTCATTCCGCCAAGGGCGGCTTATACGCCGCAAGTACCGCGACTGTTCAGCGATTCGCTTCGCGAAAACATCATCCAGGGCAGTCCCGGGGGCGAGGATCGCCTCGCGCAATCGGTTCGGCTGGCAGTCATGGAAAAGGATATCGGCGACCTGGAAAAAGGCCTCGATACCTTCGTCGGCCCGCGCGGCGTCATGCTTTCCGGCGGCCAAATCCAGCGCGCCGCCACCGCGCGGATGATGATGACGGATTCCGACCTGCTCATCTTCGACGACTTGTCCAGCGCGCTTGACGTCGAGACGGAAAAACAGCTGTGGGAACGGCTTTTCAAGGAAGAGGACGCGACCTGCATCGCCGTTTCCCACCGCAAAGCGGCGCTTGCGGAAGCCGACCATATCATCGTCATGAAGGACGGCCGCATCGAGGCGGAGGGCACCTTGTCCGAGCTGCTGGCCACCTGCTCCGAAATGCAGCTGCTGTGGCAGGGCGAAGCTTCCGAAGCTGCTGAAGCGGATGGGAGCCTAGTGGAGGCGACATAGAAAGATAGCGGATCGCTGTGCTGTGCAGAAGGTCCAATGTGCTTCAAAAATAAAGTGCCGGGAAAGCCGATAAAACTTTCCCGGCACTTTTTATTTATTTTCAAACCCCGGGTTTACTTTTTCCGTGCCAGATCGGGATATTTTGTTTTAACGCGCGTCGTTTACATTCGTTGAACAAAAATGAAGAGGACAACAATGCACGTTAACCCATAAAGGGTAATGACTTTTGTTCGAAACCTTTGCGACCCTTTTATACACGCTTTTGCAACGAAGTGAAGCGATACGCCGGAAATAACCAGGAATAAAAAGAACAACATGTAATCGAATAGTGTAGGAAACATCTTTTCCTCCATTCCGATTGAAGACTGCCCGATTCGATGCCGAAGGCTTGATCACGGCCTCCCTATTTTGCTTTCGTGAGGGCTTGAGCCTTCCTTGCGATGTTCATGGTTTGGCCAAACAACATGATGGCAAGGACGGGGTGCAGGGCGGATAAATATCCAACTCCGGACGGTAATTTAGCACAAACCGCTATCAAAACGACAAGAGCAATCAAACCAGCACTATGCAGACAAAGAGAACGCGGCAGCTTGGCGATTAAAGAAACCGCGAAGATCAGGACCGGCAAAATGATCAGCACCCTGGAAAAGCCGATATGACTGGCCCATTGAGCCGAATTCCAAAACAACGCAAGACCGGCAAGAAATATTTGAATCATAATCCCAATCGCAAATAACCATACCATTGCCTTATAGGCCAGACGCATTCCGATTGCGAGCGGGGAGAGATTGGATATTTCCGCCTTGGGATCCCCGCCTTTAGGTTTGTCGCTGTTTAAGGATAAGTTACTCATCTTTGAATCCTCGCTTTCGATAAAATAAGATGGTGTTTCTTGTTTTTTAAATGTTCTTCTCATTCTCCGGGGCTGCTCTCTTTCCACAGCCAGTGTACAAAACAATTATTGAGAACTTGTGCAGATCTTCCTCTTTTTGCATGGACTTCTTCAAGATCCCGTTCAATCGCGGTATAATTTCGGCAAGCGTTATATTTTCGTTGATGGAAGCCAACTAAAACGGAAAGATGTGATGGGATGGAACCGAAGTTGCTGCTTGTGGAAGACGAGACGGGCTTGCTGGAGGAGATGCAAACCTATCTGCAGAATGAGGGGTTTCGGGTATTGACCGCCCGCACCGGCAAGGAAGCGCTCGCGATGGCCCGAGCCGAACGGCCTGCCCTTGTCGTGCTGGATTGGATGCTCCCCGAAAAAAGCGGCATTGACGTATGCCGCGAATTAAGGCTAACGTCGGATTGCGGCATCATTATGGTCACGGCCCGATCGGATGAATCGGATAAAATCGTCGGCCTGGAAATCGGCGCGGACGATTATTTGACGAAGCCGTTCAGCTTGCGGGAGCTTGCTTCGCGCATCCGCGCGTTGCTTCGCCGCATGCGTGGACCCGAAGAAAGGCCAACGTTTATGGAAAGGGACAACCTGACCATATCCGAGGCCAAATGTCAGGTATTCAAAGACGGTCAAGAAATCCAATTGACACCGACCGAATTCAAAATTTTGTACACGCTTGCCGCGCGTCCCGGTATCGTTTTTAGCCGCCTGCAATTGTTAAGGGCCGCACTGGAGGACGAATATGCGGGATATGAACGGACGATGGATTCACATATCCGAAACCTCCGCCGAAAGCTGGAAGACGACGCGGCCAACCCCCGGTATATTCAGACCGTGTACGGTTTTGGATACCGCTTCGGCGAACGATCATGAAGCTGACAAATCATCTGGGGATAGATGGAGAATTGCAAAAGAGCCTTCACCGCAAAGCGGCAAAGGCTCTTAGAAGCGTTATGGACCTGAAATATCAGAGGCGCTATCTAGCTGATGAGGCAAATAACCTCGCTCCTTAAATCACCGAGCTCAGCTTTGCATAGGATAGCGTCTTTTTAATATAACTCGAATCGCTGTAATACTTCGCGCCCGACTCGAAGTTGATGTACAAATTGCCCTTGATGATGGCCAAATCCTCGGACATGTTCGGGATTTTCATCGTTTTCTTCAGCTTGGGCGAGGACGCCTTCGTGTAAATGCGAAGGTATCCCGGGTTGTTCCGGCCGTACGATGTCGAGAAAATCAAATGGCTGCCCGTCACGGCAACGCCCTGCACCTTGGCCGGCGTTTTGTAGGTTACAATCGGGCTCGACGACGGATTCTCCGAACCGTTCAGATCGTACCTGTACAGGGAGGAGTTGTTTTTCTCGTCGAATTTGCCGACGTACAAGTCTCCGTCCGCTACGGTCGCGTAGGAGGATGCCTTCAGCTTGAAGCCTTTGTTCAGCTTCAGATGGCCGTTGTTTTTGGCGGCTGCAAGATCGCTCAGTTTGTAGCGCAGCATGTTGTATTTCGAATCTTTGGCATCCGTGGAGGAAGCGACCCAAAGATACGTTTTGGATACGCCCATGCCGCCCACATGGCCGCTGTGGTATATGCTACCGGATTTTTTCTCGTCGGTCAGGTATACGTTTTTGACGAATTTCCCGGTGCTTGCGTCGACGACGGCGATCAGGCTGTCCTTCACGGCGCTGCTGTTTTTCTTATGGTAATAATACGAAATGAGGATCCAGTTTTTGGCCGGATAATAGGTCATGCCCTGCGGCACGTAATACGTATCGAGATTCGGGATTTTCGGTCCCTTCTTGAACACCTTGTGATAGTCCGGAAACGGATCCGAAGCGGCGGATGCTTGGCCGGGCTGCGCACCAAGCAGCGACGCGCCGGCAATGATGACCGCAGTCATGACGGCAACAAGTTTTCGAAGCAGCGACATAAGCTGCACCTCCTGCTTTTCATAATGGCTAAATGATATTTATTCCGTCCGCCCCGACATAATGCTGCTGCGGATGGCGGCAGGGCAGAACACCCCTTCTTATCATAAGCCGTTATTTCGGCCTGCAGAAGTGAAGCGGTCCCTATTTTTCGGGCAAGCGAAAGTCCCATTTCATCCGTTCCCCCTTAGGAAAAGGGTTATGTCCTGCCCCCTCCAGCGGAAACGCCCGGGACTTTAGCCTCGGACCGGACCGTGGCATACTCGAACAAGCGCAGCCGTTCCTTCCAAACGCCTCTCTTTCAGCGCAGGTTCAAACGCATTACCGGGCGTTTTTCCCCGTCTCCTTCCATCGTGCCAGCAGCTCGGACCGGGCCATTGCTGCGACGTCAAACCGGTAACTGGTCAGCAGTTCTTCGGCTTTGACGCCGGCCAGCAGCGTGTTGGGCTTGATGGCCGGGATCACCGGGAGGGAGTACGCCGCATTCATGTATGCCGTTTGCGCGCTTTTGGAAAGCACGAAATCGGCGAGTTTTTTCGCCGCGGCTTTGTTGTCCCCGCTTTTGAGGATCGATACCGCCCCGATCTCCCACCCCGCCTGCGGCGGAATCGCGGAATGGATTGCATACCCGGAGCTGACGAAACGCAGCTGGTCGCCCAAAAAGCTGACGCCGGCCGCGACGTCTCCGACAGCCAAACGCTGCGCCGAAGAAATGCCCGAAAAGGTGGTCGAGGAGCTCTGCGACTTCAGCGCATGCATCAGCGCAACCGCCTCATCCGTCCCCCGCTGCTGCGCGAGCGAAGCGAGAAGCGTGTAGCCGGTACCGGACGTCTCCGGATCCGGGATTTCGATTTTCCCCTTCAGCTCCGGACGAAGCAAATCTTCGTAACGCTCGGGAAAAGGCAGCGGCGCTAGCCCGGGGTCTTCCTTCCATACCCGTTCATTGACGCCGATGGCGAGCGCCCCCATGTACATGCCGGTCCAATAACCTTCCTTGTCTTTGTAGGCGTCCGGGATCTTGTCGCTCATGCGCGGCGCATACCGCAGCAGCTTGCCGCTGCTTTTCAGCTGCTCGTGCAAATCGGCCGGTCCGCCAAGCACCACGTCGATCCCGGTTTTGTTCATCGTCAGCAGATGATAGCTGGCTTCGCCGCTGGACATCCGGATCACTTCGTAGGCTTGGCCCGTTTCCTTTTTGAATTTTTCGAGCAGCATGCGCCCTTCGTCCTCCTGGAAAATGACGTACACCTTCAGGGGCGGTTTGGCCGTTTTTCCCGGGTACCCCTTATACATCCATCCCGCGGCCAATACGATGATGGCGGCCAGAACCAAAAACATGCTCCCTTTTTTCATCCCTCGACTCTCCCCTCTTGCCTTACGCCTAAAACAACTTGAAACGTGAAATAGCCCCACAAAGTGGTGCTTTGGCTTCGAAGCCGATTCAGGTACTTTGCGGGGACCCCGGAAATTAAAAATTCGATGCTAAAAAGGAAAACGACATTGTTTTCCTTTTCCTTTTTTATCCATGGCAAGATCGAAACGGATCGAATCTGCATGGGGTGCAGGCTAAGCTTGATCCCCATCGTCAGGAATGATATGAATTTTGTCGGCCGCCGCCCCAAAAGCAACTTCGCCGTCGTAGGTCGTTTGCCCAACGTCGTAGGCGTCGACGATCCACTCTTTGCCTTCGTCATCCAAAATGAAATACCGTTCCTTCTCGCCCAGGAACATGGAGGATTTCACCTTGCCTTTCATCTGAAACGGATACCCTTCGGGCGGATTCAGCCGCAAAGACTCCGGCCGGATGCTGAGAACCGCCTTTTGGTTCGCAGTCCACGATTCGTCCGTCTTCAATAGCGCCCGGCGCCCTTTGCCGTAAACGACGGCGGCTTGATCCCCTTCCTGACGTTCGATCGTCGCTTCGATGAAATTGGTGGTGCCGATAAAATCCGCGACGTACCGGGTACGCGGCTTGTAGTATATTTCATGCGGCGTGCCGTATTGATCGATTTTTCCTTTGTTAAACACGACGATGTAATCGGACATCGACAACGCCTCAAGCTGGTCATGCGTCACGTAAATGACGGTCAAGCCAAGCTCCTGCTGAATATTGCGCAGCTCGACGCGAACCTCCTCGCGCAGCTTGGCATCGAGGTTGCTCAGCGGCTCGTCGAGCAGGATGATCGGCGAATTCATGACGAGCGCCCGCGCCATCGCCACGCGCTGCTGCTGGCCGCCCGACATTTCATGCGGATAACGCTGCTCCAGACCCGTCAGCTTCACCTGGGCCAAAGCCGCCTGCACCCGCTGCTGCACCTCCGCCTCCGGGCGTTTTTGCATGTCCAGCCCATACGCGACGTTGTCGAAAACGGTCATATGCGGGAACAGGGCGTATTCCTGAAACACCATCGGCGTTCCCCTTTTGTATGGGGGCAAGTCGTTCACCATGTTGCCGTCGATCCATACTTCCCCCTGGTCAACGGTGTAAAATCCGGCGATCGAACGCAAAAGCGTCGTTTTGCCGCAGCCGCTCGGGCCGAGAAAGGTAATGAATTTGCCGCGTTCGATTTGCAGATTGATATGCTTAAGGACGTGATTTTGCCCGAATACCTTGTTGACGTCTTTCAAATCAAGCAGTACCTGTGGTTCCACTTTTGTCCACTCCCTGTTTTTCCAGTTTTGCCGCGGGGCTCATGCAGCTTAGAAATCGAATATTTTCACCTTCAAGCGGAAAATCAGCTTGATGATGCCCAGCGTGCCAAGTGTCGCGCCCATAAGTCCGACCGCAACGGCCGCCGCCCAGTAGTAGGTTCCCGTCTCCGCATAGTTGAAGATCGACACGGCCGCAACCACCCATTTGGGGGTAATCAGGAAAATGATCGTGCTGAGCGTATTCATGTTTTTCATGAACGCGTACACGAAGTTGGCCACGATCGTTTTTTGCAGCATCGGGAAAATGATCGTTGTCAGCGTCTTGCGGCTGTTCGCCCCGAGATTGGTCGCCGCCTCCTCGATCGATTTGTCCACCTGCTTGAAGGAAGCGGTCAATCCGCGGTAGCCGACGGGCATTTGCTTCAGCAGCATCGCCATGACGATCAGGACGGCAGAACCCTGCAGTACGATCGGGCCTTTGCTGAAGGTGACGATGAGGGCCAGGCCGACGAACGTGCCCGGAAGCGCGATCGGCAGCACCGCGCTGAAATCGAGCAGCTTTTTGCCCGGAAAGGGCTTGCGGACGACGATATAAGCGAGAACAAGCGCAAACGCTACCGCCAAAATCGCGCTCACGAGCGAAAGCACCAAGCTGTTCATGACCGCCGGACTGGAGGAGCTGAACACGACCTTCATCAAATGGTCCAGCGTAAACGTATTGTCGCGCCCGAAGTTTTTCGTGAAAGCAAACAACACCGTAATGGCGAACATCGAAATGATGAAAACCGAAATCAAAGCGTTAAAAATAAACAGCAGCACGTCGGTGCTCCGGGAGGTCGTGATCCGCTTCAGCCCGGAAACCGGCTTGCCGGTCACGGTCGAATAGGAACCCTTGGACAGCACTTTGTTTTGCAGCCAAAACACGAGCAGCGCCGGAACGACGAGAATGATCCCCATCACCGAAGCCAGGCCCGGCTCATTGTTGATGATCTCCCCGTAAATCTCGACCGCAAGCAGCGAATAGTTGCCGCCGATCAGCTTCGGGTTCCCGAAGTCGGCGAAGCAGTTGATCGCCACCAGCAAAAAAGCGTTGATGACGCCCGGCAGCGCCAGCTTGAACGTAATGGTCCGGAACAGCCGGAAACCTCTCGCGCCCAGGTTTTGGGCGGCAATTTCGAGATTCGGCGAGATGGAGCGCAGCACGCCCGTAATCGTCATGTATGCCAGCGGGAAATAGGAAATCGTCTGCACGATCCACAGCCCCGGCAGGCCGTATAAATCAAGCTCCACATGGAATACGGAGTTCATCCATTGCGATATCATGCCCCCGCGGCCGAACAGCAGCAGAAACGCCAGACCGCTCATGACCGACGGCGCCAACAGCGGAATAAACGCGATGATGCGGAAAAACTTTTTGCCCGCGATGTTGCTGTAATGAATGGCATACGCGTAAATAAAGCCGATCACCGTCGCCGTCACCGCGGACAGCGTAGAACTGACGACGGTATTCAGCAGCGCCCGGCCGTAGCGGGGTTTGCTGAAAAACGCGCCCCAGTTGTCGAAACCCGAGGTGAACACGACGACGATCAGCGGATAAATGACGAACAGAATCAATACGATAAAACTGGTCAACACCAAAACCAGGGAGGACGGATCCCTCAGCAGCCGGCTGAGCGACTCCCGGGTGCCTTTTTTCTCTTTCATGGGGTAGGGCTCCCACCTTTCTTCTGTCTATCCATGAAGGGGCAGCAATCACCCATGAAGGTGGTGCATGCCCCCGGCGGCTGTTCGATTATCTCAAGCTTTTTAAGGCGTTTTGCAGATCTTTGCGCTGCTCGGCCGCTTTCCAAAGATCGTATGCCGTATTGTACTTGGTCGTTTTGATGTCGATGCCGCCCTGAGGAATAGGCACGGAAGGTTTCACGGAGACGGCGTACGCGGACTGGGTGTACAACTCGCCCGGCTCGTTCGTGAGCATGAAGTCCATCAGCTTTTTCGCGGCTTTCGTATTCGGTCCGCCTTTCACGATCGACAGGCCGCCTACCTCGTATCCGGCGGCTTCCGGAACGATGCTGTGGATCGGGTTGCCCTGGTTTTTGATTTTGAGCTGGTCGCCCAGGAAAGTAACGCCGATCGTGTACTCTCCTTTGGCTGCCTTCTGGATCGGCTCGATGCCGGATTTCGGTCTTTCCTTCAGATTCGGCAGAAGATCTCGCATGTAGTTCAGCATTTCGTCTTCTCCCCACACCTGCGCAAGCGATGCGACCGCCGTATACGCCGTGCCGGAGGTGGCCGGGTCGGACATGCCGATTTCGCCTTTGAATTTCGGATCGAGCAGATCCTTGAACGTTTCCGGATACGGGTCGCTGCCGTATTTCTCTTTCCAGCGTTCCTCGTTGATGCCGATCGCGACGGGATTCAGATAGAACCCGGTCCAGTAGCCGTCCTTGTCTTTCATGTTGTCCGGCACGTCGGAGGCGTTCGGCGAAACGTAAGCCTCCAGCGCTCCGGCCTTTCGCAGCACCTCATGCGAGTCGGCAGGTCCGCCCATCAGAAAATCCGCCTGCGGGTTCAGCATTTCGTTCTGCACGCGGGAAACCGCTTCGCCGCTTGGAAGTCGCAAAATGTCGTAATCGATGCCCGTTTCTTCCTTGAACTTATCCAAAATCTTTCGCGCTTCTTCCTCCTGGAAGATGGAGTAGACGGTAATTTTCTCTTTGCTTTTGCCGCCGAACACCCCTGCTTTGTATAAGAAAAATCCCCCGACCAAAATGACGATCGCCGCCATCACGATAATAAGCGAGCTATTGCTTTTCCTTCTGGACGCCATACTTCAAACCATCCCTTCACTATGTTCCTGAGGCAACGTTAAGTTTGAAATAGGCTCTTTGGTTCGTCTCATCCAGCAAATCGTATACCACCATGTAAGCGCTGTTAAAGCGGTCGATGTGAAGCCAATGCTTTTTCCCCTGCCCGGAAGCCTGCAGCGAGATGACGAAATGCCTGTCCGGCTGCCTCGTCAGTTCCTCGAAACGGCTGAAGTCGATGACGCGGGCGGCGGTGCGGATCTGCACCGTCAGCGCCGTGCGGTCCGCTTCGGACAGCCGCAGCATGTCGCCGTTTTTCAGGGCGTAGACTTCATTGGCCGGATTTTCGACCGCCATGCCGATCGTGGACGGCGTAAATACCTTGTCGATCAGCATGCTTTGCAGCTTGCGGATGTTTGCGCTTACATTCAGCGAATTGACGGATACGTCCCCGAACCGGAACGCGCTCGTCTGCACCTGAAACGGAACATCCTCCTGATCCAGGTAAACGATGCTGCCGCTAAGCAGCAGGCGCGCATCCTTGACGGTGCGTTCCTCGCGGCCGGCGGTCAACAAAGCCGAAAACGCGGACTTCAGAGACAGCAGTTCCTTCGGATCGTCCAAAACGACCTTGCCGAGGCCCGGATAGTTCAAGTCGATCCGCATCGGGATGCCCGCAAAACGCTCCGATTGTTCCTGCTGGGGCGAAAGCGTGCGGACCTCGTCCAGCGGAATCCGGAAGGTATAGGAGCAAATGCCGATCAGGATGCAGCCGATGACGGCTTGCACCAGAATGAGGCGGAACCATGAAAGCCCTTTCTTTTCCTCTGGCATTCACTTTAACCTCCTTTTTTCTCAGAAAAATTGAAACTTTGTATCAGTTTTGTAACAGCGTCATACCGGGCATCCGTTTGCTGAATGCGAGCTGCACCTCCGTTCCTTTGCCCAGGCGGCTCTTCAGCGCCATTTCCCCGCCCTGAAGCTCCATCAGCTGCTTGCACAGCGGCAAACCAAGCCCATGCGAGTCCCTGGAAACCACGCGGTCCCGTTTTTCCTCCGGAGGAAGAAAAAGCGCCTCCTGATCCTGCTCGGATATCCCTTTGCCGTTGTCGATGATGCTGACGAATCCGCGGTCTCCCTGCTCTTTCAGCTCGATATGCAGATGTTTGCATTCGCTGTGCCGGATGGCGTTGTCGATAATGTTGAACAGCACCTGCTGCGTCCGTTTCGGGTCCAGGAACACCTCGAAATGCGAACCCTTCACCGTCGTCGAAATCATCGATTTTTCCAGCGTCGGCTTCAAAATACGGAGGCTATCCGCGATCAGGGCGCCGAGGTCCGCTTTTTCCGGCCGGATGCGCCATGCTTCGTCGCCCTTCAGCGACGTTTGCAACAGCTCCTCCACCATGTTCAGCAGCTTGGTGCTTTCCTTGCGGATGTACTGGTTGCATTCCTGAATGTCCTCCATCCGCCGCATTTTGGAGATCAGTTCGGAGAATCCGATCACCGAGGTGAGCGGCGTTTTGAATTCATGCGTAATGTTGTCGTAAAAAGCCTTCTGCTTCCCCTGCTCGTAATGCAGCAGCTCGATATGATGCTGAAGCGCATGCGACATTTCGTTAAAGCTTGCAGCCAGCTCGCCGACCTCGTCGCGGGTGTTCGCCTCGATTTTGCTGCTGAAATCCCCGACCGAAACGCGTCTTAAGGCCCGTTGCAGCGCATGCAAAGGTTTCATGAGGAA
This sequence comes from Paenibacillus sp. USDA918EY, assembly GCF_009870825.1. Classification (GTDB taxonomy): domain Bacteria; phylum Bacillota; class Bacilli; order Paenibacillales; family Paenibacillaceae; genus Paenibacillus_AQ; species Paenibacillus_AQ albilobatus. Next base: position 522,872 of record NZ_WTWY01000002.1, read on the forward strand.
CGAAGCGAAGGAATAGCTTGCAAGCAGCGAGAGCACGAGGCAGCCGGCCGCTGCTCCGATAAACCAGATGCGCATCTGCCGCAGCGTCTCGACGTTTTGGCTTAAATCGAGCAAATAACGGAAGCCGCCCACGATTTTGCCTTCATACCAAAATGGAGCGGAATACACAAGCGTCTGCATCCCTTCCTTTTCCGTAATGACCGTCGCGCTTTGACCCTGCAGCGCTGCCGCGATATCGCCCCGCTTAAGCAGGTTGTCCTTGTCGCTGCTGCTCCCGACGATCGTCTCGTCCGGCGCAAACAGCTGCACCTGAAAATTGCTGTTGGCGGCGAGATGCGAAGCGATAAAAGGCGCATAGGTGCCGGAAAACAGCTGGTCCATGCTTATTTTTTTGTCGCTGACGATTTTGAGCGCCTCGATCCGGTGCAGGGCGAAATATTGGCTCAAGGTTTGCGTATCGCGCTCAATCATGCTTTTGTTCAGCGTGTAATTGACGACAAAATACATCGCCGCCAGCAGCATCACGATCGTGACGGCATGTTGAAGAAACATTTTGTTCCGCAGCCCCATCCCTATACCTCCAGCTTGTAGCCCGTGCCGTGGACGGTTGCCACCAGATGGTCATGCGGTTTCATTTTTTCCCTGAGGCGATTGACCATCATGTCGACGGAACGGGTATGGCCGTAATATTCGTAGCCCCACACGCGATCGAGCAGTTCCTCCCGCGTAAATACCTTTTTCGGATTCGTGCACAGCAGCCAGAGGAAATCGAACTCCTTGCTTGTCGTTTTCAACGGCTTGCCCGCGACCCGGCAGGAGCGCTCCCTCCGGTCGATTTCGATGCAGCCGATCGCGACCGTCTCGGACGGGGGCTGCGACGCCCGCATGCGGCGCATGACGGCTTTGATCCGCTCCACCAGCTCGCGCGTTTCGAACGGCTTCGTCAAATAATCGTCGGCGCCCAGCTGGAACCCGAGGATTTTATCGTTCATTTCGTTTTTGGCCGTCAGCACGATGACGGGAATGCTGCGGTACTGCTGCTGAAGCAGCTGGAGCAATTCAAATCCCGACCGGTCCGGCAGCATCAAATCGAGCAAAACGAGATCCGTCCGCCCCTGCGCAAGAACATCCAAGCCTTCGGCGACGCTGCCGGCAATGGCCGGCCGATACCCCTCCACCTCCAGACTCAGCTTCAGCAGCATCTGGATGCTGGCATCGTCTTCGATGATTAAAATATTCACCGCTATGACCCTCCTCCCGCATACATATGGAGATTTTGCATATTTCGACACCAGATGACTTATTTACAGTTCAACTTAGCTTAAATTGAGCGAGATGTAAATCGGGGTTTTTCGGGGCGTATCGGCATTTGATCTTAAATTACATTGTCACACATAGTAATATGTGATACATTGCAAATATGAGGTGAACGTAAATGGGAGAAAGCAGCATCAGCAGCGATCTGATTCGCGGCAACATCGATACGATCATTCTTCGGGTCTTATGCGAAGGCGACAATTACGGTTACGAAATCATCAAGTCCATATCTAAATACAGCCAAGGGCAATATGAACTTAAAGAACCGTCGCTCTACACCAGCCTGAAGCGGCTGGAGTCCCAAGGGAATATCGCTTCTTATTGGGGCGATGAAAGCCAGGGTGGGCGCCGGAAATACTACACGGTGACGCCGCAGGGGCGAAAGACGTATCACCACAACGTAAACGCATGGAAAATGGGCAAAAAGTTGATCGATCAACTGATCGGATCCGGGGAGGGAGACGAATGAATCCTTTACGCGAGCATGTAGAGAAGTTATTTGCAGGGTATAAGCAGACTCGCCAGGTGCGCGAATTAAAGGAAGAAATTTTGGGCAATTTGGAAGCCAAGGTCGCCGATTTGACGGCGGAAGGAATGGAATACGGCGAGGCCGTAAAAGCAGCCAAAGCAGGCATGGCCAGCGTCGACGGATTGATCGAAGGACAAATGCATTACGATGCGGCAAAATATCGGGAAGAACTGATGCAGACGGCGCTGCTGTACTGCCTGATCGCATGGATCGTCACCATCCCGATGCGCCTCGTCGGCGTCGCCGGTCAGCTCAGTTTGCTGCTGCCGCTGATCGCGCTCCTATTGGGCATCATCTACTTGATCGTCCGCGGATCCGCTACGGGAGAAAACCGCCGGAACGAGACATGGGATCAAGCAGCGGCAGAGCGCAGCCGGAAGCTGGCTTGGATCGTATGGGGCATTTTTGTTCTGGCTATGACGGCGTCCACGACCGCGCTTCATATGGGAAGCAATATTTGGTTCGGCAGACCGCTGCATATTTCGGGCCCGTACCAGTTTGGCGTTCTTGCGGCAAATTACGTCTGGCCTTTGGTCACGGTGATCGTTCCGCTGCTCTTTAACGCTTCGGTCCGGCTTAAATATAAACACGGGGCAGGTGCCGGATATGTGGACTAAAAACAAAACGATCCTTCTGCTAGCTGCAGCAGGCATCCTGCTGTTCGGCACGGTTCAAGGCGTCATCCTGCCGAAATGGGAGCGGGATCGGCAGGCTTACGAAGCCGCTCAGCAAAACCCGCAGACCCATGATCTGCAAAGCATCGCAAAATATGAAAACAAATATATGGGAAACGCCAGCAACCTGTCCAATTTGATGCACTCGCTTCCCTTAAACGAAGTTCGAAGCACGTTTGAGCTGCACCCGGATACGCTGACGGCGGATATCGTCTATCATGCGAAAACGGCTGAAATCAATCAGGAACGCCTTGATCGTTCCCTGATTTACAACGCTACCGCAGCCTTTGCCTTGATCGGCAATCTGAGCGAAATCCGCTTCAAATTCGACGACCGGACGTATACGGCCAAACGGAGCGACCTTGAACATTGGTACGGCAAAAAACTGTCCTCCCTCACCGACTCACCGAAGATTTGGCAGCCTGTGGTCCAACAGCCGCTTGACCATCCCGATTACGTTAAAAAAGGAATCGCCAGCTTGTTTACTATCCTATAGGGATAGGCATGATTCAGCAAGCTGCAGAAGACAATGGAGGAATTGAGCAGCAAGTGAGGCCGAGAAACAGATCGTAGCAGCCAAAGGAACAAAACACCGAAGCCCCTAGAGCTATTACTCGCAACAGTTAGATAGCTCTGGGGGCGTTTTGGCTTAGGAGTCCATTTTCGACACGTTGGACGGGTTGCGATTGACTTTGGCGAAAATGCCGGCCACGCGAACAATAATCATTGCACCAGCCATAAGAATGAAAATGGGTCCAAGCACTTCTAGGTCAAAGTGGTGCTGCATCGAGAAACGGTAGGCCTCTTTCCCATGATGCGTAACGAATTCAATTAAAACGATGCGAAAGATAAATACAAAGGCCAATATTGCAATACTTGCAGGGTTAGTGTAAACATAGGTTTTTCCATTTGTTTGATCATATTCGGCACGGGACAGAAGGACCAGAACTAACCCGATCAGGGCGCCGAGTATGATCGAAGCCGCGAGCAGCAAGCCGTTGTTGCCGCCTGTTGGCACATCTTTCAAATAAGTGGCAGCAAAGTAGCCGAGAATTGCAACGGGCAGCAGCGCGCGGATCCAGTTGAACGGTTTCCGTCCGAACGAGCTGATCACAAGCACGCCGAACATAGCGATTGTGGAAATCCAAAGACTTGTTGTCATAGGTTGCCTCCTGGTTTATTAGGTATGTTTTAATCATACCGCTTGCAGGAAGACTCCCGCGTCCATAAAGGGATTGATTCAAATTACGCCGTTTATCCATCTACAGATGGATAAACGGCGCTTAATAAAGGTACAGCGAAAAAACGGAGAGAAACGGGTCTGATATGAGGGGGCCGACCGGTTCGCAAGGGATTTTTCAAGAATTCCCTAATAAAAGGAATGTTTGTCTTCATGCCCGAATTATTTATATGATAGGGGCACCATATTTTTCAAATAAGGAGTTTGTCCAATGTACGGAATTATGGCTGTTTCCGGCCTGTCCTTTCTGCTGGTGGCGGCGCTGATGCCGCTGTTGATCTGGGCGCTGCGCAGACTGCGGCTGACGCAGCCGATCCGCGCCGAGCTTCCCGCCGACCATCAGGCCAAACGCGGCACGCCGCTGATGGCCGGGCTTATCCTGCTCATCGGGGTAGCGACTTCGCTGCAGTTCCACCCGGTGCCGCTGATGCTGCTGCTGTGCGTGACGTTTTTGCTGTTCAGCTCGGTCGGTTTTCTGGATGATTTCAAAAAGGCCTTCTGGCAGGACCCTTCCGGCATTTCCGGCCGGACGAAGCTGGTGCTTCAATTCCTTTTTACGGGAGTCGTTTTGTATGTGCTGCTCCATTCGTTCGGCTTGACGAGCGACATCGCGTTATTTCAAGGGTACGAGCTTCACCTGCCGGTATACGTGTATGTGGCGGTCATACTGCTGTTTGTGGTCGGTTCCGCGAATGCCATCAATTTTACGGACGGGCTGGATGGGCTGCTGATCAACGTGTCCGTTCCGACGTATTTTTTCTTTTTCATGATTTCGGACAAACCTGAAGTACAGACCTTTTCGCTCGTCATGATCGGCTGTCTGCTCGGACTTTTTCTTTACAACATTTATCCTGCAAGGGCGTTTATGGGCGATACGGGGTCGATGGCGATCGGCGGTTCCCTCTCCGTACTGGCCGTCATCGAGAAGGTCGAAATTTTGATCCCGATTTTGTTTTCCGTCTATTTGGCGGAACAGCTGTCGGTCATTTTGCAGGTGTGGTACTATAAACGGACGAAGCTGCGGCTGTTCCGGATGACCCCGATCCACTTCCATTTCAGCCTGAAATACGGATGGAGCGAAAACAAAATCGTCATGATCTTCGGTTTCATTTCGTGGATATCGGTGCTGGTCTGCTGGCTGATCTGGAAATACCTCATGCATTAAGGCAAAATCTGCGTGCACGGGAAAAGATGGCTTTGAAATAAACACGAGTCTCCACGCGAAGAAAGGCCCGATGAGCTTCAACAGCTGATCGGGCCTTTAAACTATCGTTTCCTCTTCGATAGATTCTTAATACGTCCACCAGTTGCCGGACATCACGATCATCGAAAACAGCTTGATGCTATCTTCGTAGTAGCCTTCGTTCGAACTTCCGGCCGTTTTGGACCATACGGAGTTCAGCCAGCTTTGGTTGGCCGAGGACGTCATGGCGCCGACGCCGAAAGGAGCGTAAAACGCGCCGCTGTTGTAGGAGCCGACGACGCTGCCGTTCAGCTTATAACCGTCTTTGATGCTGCTTGGATTGCTGCTCACTTTGCCTTTGATCCAGGTGTTCATTTGGTTCAGCTGATTCAGCGCGCGGTTATCCCCCGACATCAGGTAGTCGGTCGTAATCCGCCATGGCGTGCGGCAGGAGTTGTATTCATAGTTCCCGTCATTGGCGCCTTCCAGGAAGTCGGCCGGGGCCGGCTTGTACGCTCCTCCGGACAACACCACGAAATCCGGGAGCAGGCCCGTCGACGAGCTGTAGTTGTTGTAAATCGAATTGATGATCGTGTAGGTTTTATCGATGACGTTGCTCCATCTCGAATCCCCGGTTGCGGCCTGGAAAGCCTTCATATGGTTCAGCATGAAATCCGAAGGGCGCGTCGCGTCTTTATATTTGCTGTCCGTCGCCCAATCGCCGAGACGCAAGGTCCATTGGGTTTGGTTGACGTCGCTTTGCATGATGGCGTTGATGATGTCTTTGGCTGCCTGGAGATAGTTGATGCTGCCGCTGCTTCCCCACTGCTTGTCCGCCAGCAGCAGCGAATAAGCGATATCCATGTCGCCGTCGGTGGCCGAATCTGCGCCTTCGATGTTCTGGAAGCTGCTGTTTTGTTTCCAAGCCATCAGATACGGATTGTTGTCGCTCGGATGTTCCTTGTAATATTTATACAGTCCGTCAAAATAGGTCTGCGCATTGCTGTCGTAGCCGGCCATCAACACGGTTGCCAGCATGCCGTAGCCATGGGCTTCGGACACCGTATCCCCGTTCGATTCGTATTTCACGTAATATTTTCCGGTTCCGGCCGGCTTCAAATAAGCGGCTTTCCAGCTGTCCCACTTCGATTTGACGGCGCTGTCCATCGCGCTTTGTGTGACGTTGCTCGGTTTGATCGTACCGGATGTATATGTCGTATGCTGCGGAAACGGCTTGTTAGGAGATGCGAAAGCGAAACTTGCGGGGATCAAGAGAAAAGCGAGACAACTCATCATAACAGCTTTGCCGCGAAGCGAAAACTTTCCGTTTTTTCTCATTTTCCTTACTCTCCTTTAAAGTCGATTTTGGGATCCGTGACATAACCTTTATGCCGGACATCAGGCAGCATCTTGTTGGAAAGTAATAACGGTTAAAACAAAAAAGCCTGTGCAAACACCTCCTTTAAATTAAAGCGCTTTAATTTTAGCGCCTGTTTCCATTTTAGATTCCATGCTAATATTTGTAAATAGTTCCAAATAGATTGAATCGAAAGTCCTGATTCGACATGTTTCTCTTTTCTTTTCCCAAAGATAGAAGCTCCTAAGCGATGATCTCGAACCGCCAAAACGTATAACTTAAAACTAAGAAAATCATCTATCGACATGCTTTCGCGGAAGACAGACCGCGTTTAGCGGAGGTTATTCTTGGGATCATAAATTACGATCATAAAATTGGTCAACTTCGCTGAAAACTTATAAATTCTATGATCTCCCATAAAAAAACCCGGGGCTAACGCCCCGGTCCTCTGCCCTCATGCGAAAAAACGCTTCTTCATCCACCGTCGCTGCTCACGCCCCCTGCGGGTTCTGCCCGCTGGAAAAAAGCCTTGATGCTTTGTTACTCCACCAGCACCTGTTGAATGCCAAGCCGCAGCGGTTCATGCCCGGCGATGATGCCCGAGGTTCCCCATGTAAACGGCTTGCCGTCCACGTCCGACACGCTTCCGCCAGCCTCCTCGATCAGCAAGGCACCGGCCATCCAGTCGTAAATTTCACGCCCGAATTCCCAATAAGCATCCATCCGGCCGCAGGCGACATATGCCATTTGGAGCGCGACGGACCCCAGCATGCGCACGGCCGTCGATTCGGGAAGCAGCTTGCCGAGGCTCCAGGAGGTGAAGCGGACGTTTTCCGGTTCGATGTCGACTTTGTTCGGCGGAGCCGTCAGCAGCAGCGCATCCGACAGGTTCGTTTTCCGCGCCACCCCGATCCGCTCTCCGTTCAGGAAAGCCCCTTGGCCCCGCAGCGCATGAAAAAACTCGTCCTGGTTCGCATCATATACAGCGGCAAAGACGGGAGCGCCGTCTTCGATCAGACATAAAGAGGTCGACCAGAACGCAAATCCTTGGTGCAGATGCACCGCGCCGTCGATCGGATCGAGCACCCAATAGGCCCCGCCGAATTCGGGATCGGCCTGTTTGCCGGCATCCAGCTCGGCTTCCGACCAGCGCACGCCGGGATAACGGGACTCCAAAGCCTTTCGAATCTCCCGTTCGGCCCAGCCGTTCGCTTCCACGAAACGTGCGATCAGAAGCTCCCGGGTTTGCGGCGGCTGCTCGCGGTTGTATTTTTGCAAAAGAAGCTGCCCGGTGCGGGTTAAAACGTCACGAATTTCCTCGACATTCACTTGGATCATCAAAATGCATCTCCTTCATTTTTAATGGTATTTGTAAATACTACTATAAAATCCGCAAAAAAGGCGGAGCCGACCCTAGGTGAGCAGCTCCCGGTAAGAGGCAATGATCTTTTCGTAATCCTTGCCGTAGTTTTCCTTCAATGCAGCGCCAAAGTCCCGTTCGATCCGTTCGCCGATCAAATCATGGTAAAATCCGTTTTTCAAAAGCTCGATGATCGCCGGATGGTCCGTCTCCAGCGCGGACAATTTGACGGTTTTGCCGAAGCTGCCGATCAGCGCTGCCTTGCCGTCGGCTAAAATGGAAAATTTTCTCGATATATGCTCTTCCCAATCCGCACTCCGCAGATGAGTGATGACTTCCTTCAGAGGGGTTTGAACCTCGCCGATCGTAATGACGATCACGCGAACGCCCCGCCCTTCGGCATCCAGCAGCGCTTCTTCCATCGCTTGAAAATCTTCGGACCACACATCCACGATCATGCTGCGCTCGCTGTTGGCGATCATCCTCTCCATAGCCTGCCGCAGCGCTTGCTCTCCCTTCCAGGAATAAAAGGACGCCGCTTTTTTCGGAGGCGCATCCAGCTCCTGCAGCAGCAGCCTGGAGGTTTGGTCGAAACGCGTCTTCATCGTGCGGATCAGCTGGGCGATCGGAACGGCATCGTACAAAACGGGCTCGGCCTCAATCGTGCGGCATACCCCCTTGTCCGTAAGCGCGCGCAAAGCGGCATAAACGTTGGTACGGGATACGGATACCCGTTTAGCGACTTCATATCCGGAAATCTCCGGCTCTTCCAGCAAGGCCAAATAAATTCTCGCCTCCAAATCGGACAAGCCGATGCTTCGCAGTTCCTCGATCATGGACTGATCTCCTTTCTTGGATTTCATAGTATTATTTATAAATACTACTCACGAAGACACAGCCTGTCAACTCGAAAAAAAAAGAAGCAACCCGGACCGGAAAGCCGGCAGCGGGCTGTTCTTCTTATATCAAGGATTTGGCCGCCGGCGTTAACTTCAGTTGACGCGGCTGCATCAAATACGCGCCTTCGATTCGCTCGGCATGCAGCCCGATCCGGTATTCGCCCGCTTCCGGAAAATGAAGGGTTCCAACCTCGTATTCGCGGAAATCATACGGATCTCCGGTCGGCCTGACCTCTTGGCGGAGCGTTTGACCGGAAGGGGAAACCTCTAGCCGGAAAGAACCCCCTCCATCCCCGCCGCATCCGTAAACGAGACTTGCCGTAAACGCGCAGGGACCGGAAGTGCGTATGCTCCAGAACGCAAAATCCGCCGGGTCGGACCAATCCAGCAAGTTATCGCGGTTTTTTTTGCCTGTGTCGTAACGGAGCTTGGCGCCGGATATTTCGCTTTCAAAAACCCCCAGCTCATACAACCGCGGCGCTCCGGCGCCATCCGCCAGCAATCGGATGGGGTTCCCCTGAACCTCCTCCGCGCATAGGGCGGCCAGCACGGTCGGCTTTCCGTCCGCAATCTGCGGCTTATCGTCCAGAAATACGACAATATCCTGTGCGCCCTGGCGCCGGAAAGCCAAATCCGCCCCTCCTGCGAGGGGATAGATCCGTTCAACTTGGCTGAGCAGCCCGGGCACCACCAGCTGCCCGTCCGCCGGCCAATCGTATATGTGCAGGTACAACGTTTGGCCTTTTAAGGTGCATCTTCCCCAAGACGGTTTGGCGGTCGGAGACGCGCCCGCACCGTAAATGCCATCCCCGTTCACCCGCAGCCACTGTCCCACCTCCAGCAGGATGGACTCGGAGACCGGGTCCCACTCGCCCGTGGCCGTTGGTCCGACGTTGATGACGAGGTTGCCGTTTTTGCTGACCACATCGACAATCTGGCGAATGATAACATCCGGCCGCTTCCAATTGGAGTCGGATTTTTTATATCCCCAGGAATCGTTCAGCGTGATGATGTTTTCCCAGTCGCGGCGGATCGTCCGCGTTTCGAGCTGATTGTCGGAGGTGTTGGCGTAATCCCCGAGCGGGCTTTTCCAGACGCGGCTGTTCACCAGGCAGTCCTGCTGCAGGGCGTGAACGGTGGTTAGGAACAATTCCCCCTGCTCCCGAGTCAGTTTGCCGCCGCAGTCGAACCACATCAGCCCGACCTTGCCGTATTCGGTCAGCAGCTCGCGCACCTGCGGCAGCGATTTGCGGTGAAGATATTGGTCGAACCGGGAACGTTTGTCTTCATCGTGAATCCAGCTCTCCACCTCGTCGTAGGCGCCGATGTTGCCGGGATAATCCCAGGTGTTCCCCTGCGAGTCCGGGTCATGCCAATCCATGGCATGCGAATAATAAATGCCGAGAACCAGCCCTTCCTCGCGGCACGCTTCGGCCAATTCCCCCAGCGGGTCCCGCCCGAACGGGGTATGCCTCACGATGGAGTAGTCGGAGATTTTCGAGTCGTACATCGCAAATCCGTCATGATGTTTGGCGGTAAAAATGATATATTTAAGCCCGGCCTGCTTGGCGGTTCGCACCCATCTTCCCGCATCGAAAGCGGTCGGATTAAATTGCTCCGCCATTTCCTCGTAGGCCCGCACCGGAATGCGGGCGCGCAGCATAATATGCTCGCTGTAAGAAGCCTGGACTTCTTCTCCGTTCCACTCCCCGGCAGGCAGCGCATAAGGCCCCCAATGAATGAACAGGCCGAGCCTGGCTTCGCGCCACCAAGCGATTCTTCGCTCATGGGCCTCGTCCCCGGTGTCCGCGCCGTCGTTCACGGCCTGCAGAGGATCATCCAGAAGATTTTCCTCGCGGACGGCCGATGGATCCTCGTGTCCCGTTTTGTTGATGTCCGTCTGATTCCCCATGGTTCTCCAGATCCCCTTTCCATGTCCCGTGTATTCAATAGCCGATTCGGACAACCGTTACCAAAAACCGAGCTTGGAACCGCGCAGCCTGGATACGGCCTCCACGAAGAAATAATCCCCGTAAATAAGCGGCGTATCGATATGCACCCCGCCCGGCAGGTTGGAGGTGCCCGACAAAATCAAACCTTCCTCGTCCTCACGATCCCAAGCGCCGTAATGCTCATCCAAAGCACGGACAAGCCGTCCGGCGGCGTCCAAATACGTCTGGCCTTCCCCGGCGGGGACATGCGCCGCGAGCTCGATCAGCCCGCAGGCGGCGCAGGCGCCGGCCGAGGTGTCACGCGGGGTGTCGTCGTTTCGGGGCGCCCGGAAGTCCCAATGCGGGACGTAATCCTCCGGCAATTGGGCCAAAAAGAAATGCGCGGCCCGCTTGGCGCCGGTCAGAAACGCCTCGTTGCCGGTGTACTTATAAGAAAGCGCCATCCCGTATACCGTCCAGGCGCTGCCTCTCGCCCAGGCCGAGTCCGCGGCATATCCCTGCCCGGCATCCGCGCCCAGCAGCTCCCCGGTTTCGGCGTCGAAGCGCAAAATGTGATAGCTCGATCCGTCCGGGCGCATGAAATGCTCGAGGACCGTTTCCGCATGCGCGGCGGCGATATGGCGAAAGCGCGGATCGCCCGTCGTTTCCGACGCCCAGTACAATAGCGGCAGGTTCATCATCGTGTCGATGATCGACCAGCCTGCGCGGTTGACGTTTTCCGCGTCATGCCAAGCCCGGATATACCGGCCCTTCAGGTTAAAGCGGCTCGCCAGCTGCGATGCCGCCATCAGCCCGCGCTGCCGGGAGCGTTCGTTCCCCGTGATGCGGTAATCGGCCACGGCGGACAGCAGCCAGATAAACCCTGAATCATGGTGCACCGCCAGCGCGTGCAGCGGTTCGTCCAGACGTTCCTCGCACCGCTCCGCGATGTCTCTGAATTCCGGTTGTCCGCCGTCCGCGGACAGCTGCCATAAAATGCCCGGCCAGAAGCCGGCCGTCCACCAGGATACGCGCATATCGTCGTATACGCCGTTTACGGAGGCATGCGGGCAGCTGACGCCGATGCGGCGGCTGGTCCGACCTATTTTTTCCCGAATCCGTTCCCACACGCCGTCCGCCCAGGCGTGGACGGAAGCGGGAATTTCCGCAGGTTGATGCGAATTTGCAGCGTTCTTCTGTAAAGTCTGTTCACTCATCGTGTACTCCTCCTCAAATTGAAGGCTCGGTTGATTCCGGCGGCAGGCAGGTCTGCCCGAACCGCCAGCCCGTTATACGGTAACGGCATCCCTGCCCTCCCGATTCCACGGTACCGGAAAAGCTCCCGTCCGCGGCTTTGGCCACCGTCACCTTCCGCCAGCATCCGCCGGTCCGTTCGTAATCAAAGGTTTCTCCGTCATCGTCGTACAGCAGGCTTTCGCCCGGTGCGGATCCAAAATGGATCAGCTCTACCGGAATGTCCCCTTCAGGCACATGGTCCAGGGCAGGCATCATCGGAATGACCGCACCCTCGCGCACAAAAAGCGGCAGGCGTTCCAGCGGGCACTCCACGCGAATGACGCGCCCGCCTTCGCGGCGCACGCCGGTTTCGGCTTCATACCAAACGCCCTCCGGCAGCAGCACATCCCTTCCGGTTTCGCCCGCAAACATCGGCGCGACAAGCAGATCGCGCCCGATGCAAAACTGGTCATCCCATTCGCGCCCAAGCCGGGTTCCGTAGGCTCCCTCCGAAGTGTCGAGCACACCGAAAGCCCGGCTTGATCCTTTCGGGGAGCCGTCGTTTGCGGCTGCAACGTCCGTCCTTTTTCCGGCGGCGGATGCCGCGCCCTTCTTCGTTCGCTTTTCTTCGTCCAATACGAGCGGCATGGCCGGAAACGGCGGGATTCCCTTCGCCTCGTATTCGGCAAACACGGTGTATAGATAGGGCAGCAGGCGCATCCGCAAACGGATATAATGGCGGATCGTCGCCTCCGCCTCGGGATCGCTCCACGGCTTCACGCCGTCTCCCCAGGCGTTCAGCATCGCCAAAGGCGAGAAACAAACCGTCTGCATCCGCCGCACCCAATCTTCGGTGCTTTCGGTTCGGCGCACCTCCGGACTCCATAGCAGCCCGCAAAACGATGCATTGCACAGCGCTCTGACGAACTGCCTGTGATCGTACAAATCCGAATACAGCACGTACGGAAGCGGGGACGCGCCCGCGTTGGAGGCCCGCGCCAGCCCGTAGGTGCGCCGGTTATTTCTGCGGAAAATGCCGCTTGTCATGTCCTGCAGCAGCAACCCGTACAGCTGCCGCATCTGCTCCCCGTCATGTCCGGACGGAAAGGCGGCATGCGCCGGAAACATCCATGAATTGCGGGTCAGTTCGCTGCCGTCGCATTCGTCCAGCTTGTAGCCGGATATGCCGAGGCTGACATGCTCCCGTTCATGCTGGGCGGCGTACAGCTCCCGCGCCTTTTCCAGCGTATAGTCTGGGGCGAGGCCGCCCCAGACGGAATAATCGCCGGACAGCGCCTTCAGCCAGCCGTACAATCCCGATCGCGGCGATACGTAGGGATGCTCCCACAGATTGAGCCGGAACCCGGCCTGCCGCATGCGGGAAACGAATCCGGCCGGGTCGGGAAAACGGCCCGCATCCCATTCATACGTGACCGGGTAGCTTGCCGAATGCCAGCCCGGCTCCAGCCCGATGACGTCGCAAGGAATGTCCCTTGCGCGAAATTCCATCGCCTCCCGCTCGACCTCTTCATCCCGGTACAACGTCGGGACGCGGTGCCAGAAGCCCAGCCCCCAGCGCGGGGGCAGCACGCCGCCGCCGCAGAACAGGTTGTAGCGCCGCACCGCATCCATCATGCCGGGACCGGCAAACAGATATACCGCCGCCCCTTCCGGCGGGAGCCGGATTTCCAGCCGGTCCGATACCGGCGTCGCTTTCCAGCCGCGATCCGTATTGCGGTCGCGGGCTTCGGACGCGGCGCTTTCGCGCTGCCGCAGCGTCGACCCGCAATACAAGGTGACGGCGCGCGCGGTGTCCACCAGCACGCCGTACCCCCGCCCGCTCACCAGGAAAGGAACGGGCGCATGCGTCTCCCCCGTATCCTGCCGGGGATCGCTGTTCACCCGCAGGTACCGGGTACGGCCGCGCTGATTCATCCGCATGAACTGCAGGCCGGCGCCGTACAGCTCCTCGTTCCGGTCGAGCGGAAACGACAGCAGGCTCCCGCCTGCTTTCAGCCCGGTGAATGCGATTTCCTCCCAATCTAGCGGAAGCGGAACATCCGGCATCTCGGTCATCGCTTCCGTTTTCGGCTTCCGGTTCATGCAGGTGAGCGGCGTCAGTCCCTCCGGACTGCCGATGGTCGTCTTCCATACGCCCGGCGCCGCCTGAATCCATTCCGTATGCTGCATCAGCTGTCCCTCCTACAGACCGCCCGGCGGATCTGCCGCAAGCGGTATCACCATATTCCATGTCTGCCGCGCATGACGGAAACCTCCCGGCCCGTCGGCGGTCGCCGCAAACAAATGCGTCGGCCTGCCGTCCTGAAAGAGCAGGAACGGCCGCTCGAAGCTGCCCATCACCCGCTTCCGTCCGTCATCCCATAAGATTTCCCGCGAATAAGCTTTAGGAGCATCGGCTAGCCGCCAATCCGTCCCGTTGTCCGACACGGCCAAAATGCCGCCGTGCTTTTCGCCGCAAAGATGGCCCTCCATGTCTTTGGCGATCATGGCATACCCGCTTTCGGTCCGCCACGCGAACGGGTCTTCCACATGCACTTCAGGCGGAAACAACGGCTCCTCGCGGATGACGCGGTAAGGTCCCTCCGGCCCATCCGCCACCGCCGCGCCAAGCGTCATATTGCCGTACGTATGCCCTTCGTATTTCCGCGCTTTATAAATCAGGAGCACCGATCCGTCCTCTCTGATGCAAGGAGCCGGATTCGAAGTCAGGTAGCTGTCGAACTTGCCGGGGCGCACAGGCAAAATCGGAGCGTCGAGCCGTTTCCAAGGTCCGAACACGCTGTCCGATACGGCCAGGCCCACCCGTTTGTTCGCTCTCGCCGCGATCGCGCGGCAGTCGTCCAGTCCAACCGGTTCTTCGGGCGTCACTTCCGCAAACGGATGCGTGGACCCCATGTAGTAGAGGAAATACTTGCCGCCATGCCGGATGATATGAGGATTATGCGTGCTGCGCCCGTCCCAATACTCCGCGCCCCTGGCGGGAAGCACCGTTTCGGCATAAAGATAAGGTCCCTCCGGCGTATCCGATACGGCTCTGACGACCTCCGAGCGGAGCAGCCAGCCCGGATGCATCGGCAGCCAGCCGGGCCATCGGGAAGCAAACATATGATAGCGCCCGTCCTCGCCGCGTACGACCGATCCGCACCATACCCACCAGCCGTCCATCCGAAAGCCGCCGTTAAGCGGCGCGGGAAGCATCCGATCCATCAGCGAAAAATCCATCATGCTCCCTCCCGCCCCTTCAGTCCGTAACGCCTGGCCGCGCTCCCATACAACCATTCCGCCGCGCAGTAAAGCGCAAATTCGCGGTCCATCCATCCCTTGGCTACCTGTTCATCCAAAAATCCCGCCAGCAGCCGCTTCACGGCATGAATCTTTCCGTACGTCCATTCGATGCAGCGGGCATCGGATACGATCAGCGAGCTTTTGGCGGGAGCCAGCGCTTCGAGCCGATACTGCATGCTTTGCGTATAAGTGCTTGCCCGAAAGTTGTACCACCACATCCCGCCGACGTGAACATTCGGGAAATTCCATGCCGCCTGCACGACGTCCAGGTTGCTCAGCTCCGCGGCGGTGACCAGTTCAAACGGTATGGAGTATTTTTCAAAAAATCCGTACAACCGGACGACGCGGAGCGGATCATTGACCGGAGCCGCGGAAGTGCTGCCCCATCTGCGCTCCACGCCGAGAAACAGCTGCAAAAACATGCCGCGGCGCTCAAGCTCTGCGCACATTTCGTGCAAAAGCATAAACAGCACCTCGTCGGACCGGCTGTCTTCGCTGATTCGGTACGATTCATGCGCCGCCGCCTCAAATTCCGGGAGCGTGGTCATGATGCCGGGACAGCCCATCTCCTGATATTCGCCCAACTGTTTGCGAACCTGTTCCTTCGCCAGCTCAAACGCTTCTTCCCGCCGATCCGACTGCAATATTTGTCCGACCCGCTTTGGCAGCCAGCCGTCGATCCGCGGAAACAGCAGCGCATCCTGCTCCATTCCTTCAAAGGAGGCATGCTGCGGATGATTGACGGCAAAACGGCGCACATGCAGCCGATCCGCCACGTTTTGCGCCCAGCCGGGACCTTTACGGTTTGCCTTGATCCGCGCATCCGCTTCCCGGACCGATGCCTCGCCCGTCAGCTCCACCTCGTACAAGTCCTTCAAAATCGTGGTGAACGCGATGTTCATCAGCGTGTTGCGCGAAGCATGGTAGGCCTTCAGGAAAGCCTCAATCCGCTTTCCCTCCGGCAAAGCTCCCGCCCCGGGCGGATAACCTGCGGTCTGAAGCTCGCGGTTCAGCCAGAAATAGTCGGCGATTTCCCAAAAATCCTCCGCGCATAAACGGTCTCCCACCAGATGGGTATGCGTATCGATGACGCCCATCGCCATGATGTCGTCCAGCAAAGATGCCTCTTTCATCCGGAACCCTCCTTTGGTTGCCTGCTTGCTTTATCTTTTCGTCCTTAACGTCCTTCCACGATGGATTGCGGCAGCCGCGGCCGCTACCGGTGGCGCACTCCGTCCGGCACCCGCGACGCCCTTGCCTTAGACCGGCAAATGAATGCAATTCGGCCCGTTTCAACCGACAGGCGTCCTAAATGCGGCTGTAAGGATTACCGCCTTGCCGGCTTTAAGCAGCGACCGAACCTCCGGTTTCTGCTTCGGGCCCGAAGGAGCCTCCATTTTCACCGATTCCTGCCGTATCGTATCGTCCTCCGCTGCCTCACTTCCCTCGGGCAAATCTATCGTCACGTGTTGATCGTCCTTTGCCGATAGCAGCTTTACCACCAGCATCTTTCGCTCCAGGTCCCAATCGATATCGACCTCAATTCCTCCGCAGGCCAGCAGCCCCTGCACGCGTCCCTTTCGCCATTTTGAAGGCAGCGCCGGAAGAACCTTCAGCCGCCCGGGCTCGGAATACAGCAGCATTTCCTGCACCGCCGCCGTCCAGCCCATATTGGCGTCCAGCTGCACCGGAGCCCAATCCATGGAGAGCCCGATCCCCATATGCCGCCAGTCGTTATGAAGCGTGAAAAAGTTGTTGATCACCGACGAGCGGCTCAGCAAATTCAGGCATTCCAGCGCCAAATCCCCCTCGCCCAAACGGGCGTACAAATTCGCCATATGGGCAAGCGACCAGCCGGTCTGCTCTTTGATCCCGACGACCAGCCTTTTCCGGACAGCCGTCCAAAACGCCTCAAACAAAGCGGGGGCGTTCTCCTTCGTAACCTCCTTGCCCGGAAACACCGGGTAAAGATGCGACTGATGGCGGTGATGGTATTCGTCGTCGTATGCAGGATGCATCCATTCCCGGATCGCGCCGTCTTCATTCACCTGGTAATCCGGAATCCGCCGCAGCAGTTCTTTCCACGCCGCAATTTCCCCCGGGTACAGCCCTTCGCTTTCGGCCCCGGCCACCAAACGGCCCAGCACCTCTTTGGCGATGGCAAAATCCATCGTTGCGTTCACCGTCGTCCCTTTCGGACCGCCGGCCCCGTTGCCGGGTTTGTTCTCCGGCGAATTGGACGGGCAGCTTAGCAGCCTGCCGTCCTCCCCGACCACAAAAAAGTCTTCATAAAACAAAGCGACTTCCCTTAAAAACGGCAGCGCCCGATTTCTAAGAAACTCCCGATCCCCCGTATAAAGATAATAATCGTAATAATGCTGGGCGACCCAGCCCGCCGCACCCGTCCAATGAACGATATGCGGCGCGAGCGTTTTGATGAGCCCCGAATCCGGGGCCGTCGGCGCCGGGATAAAAATCCCCCTGCAGCCAAAGAGACGTTGAGCGTTCAAACGGAAGTCGTCCAGCAGCCGCTCCATGTAATCGAACACCGGCAGCAGCAGCTCCGGCATCCGGCCGCTCAGCGCCTGCCAATACATCATCTGCAAATTTTCATTGGCCATGTTGAACGCCCAAAAGCCCCGGTACTCGCCGCACCACAAGCCGTAGAGATGGCAAGGGCTGCCGCCTTCGCGGGAGCTCGAAATGAGCAGGTACCTGCCGTAAGCCCACATTTTTTCCAGCAAAGCCAAAGGCGCTTCGCCTTGATAGGCTTCAAGCAGCAGTTCTTCATTGGAACGATCTCGGCCTGCCGCATGCAAATCAAGCGTCATCCGGCCGAACAGCTCGCGATGTTCGCGGACATGCGCGGCCAGCAGCTCCCGGTAGCCTCTTTGCTCCGCCGCTAGCTCAGCTTTCAGCCTTGCCCATTCCGCCTCCCGGCTGCCGGAAACGAACATGCGCAGCAAAACAAGCACCTTCCCGGCGCCATCGACCACCGCTTCCGCCCGGCCGGCAGCCAAGCCGCCGGCCGCCGGAACGATGCGGGCCACGGCCCCGAAATCGCTGCCGTCATCGCTGCGGGCCGCGTACCATACATAAGCGCCGTCCGCCCCCGACTCCGCGTCCGCCGGCAGCGGCGCTTCGGGCCGGCCCGGCGGACGTTTAACATCGGCTGGATCATGCAGTCCGAGCGATAAGCCGACCTTTACGGCCGAAGGCTCTTCCGCCCGCAGCTCCATCACGACCATGTCATCGGAGCGGGATACGAACAGGGCCCGCTCGAAAGCGGCCCCCCTGTCCTGCCAGCGAACGGTGATTTCGCCGGTCTGCATATCCAGCTCGCGGGAATAATGTTTGAACCCTTCGCCGACTTCATAACGGACCGTCAGATCCCCCAGCGGAAGCGGAACGGCCATCACCGGATCGTATCCCAGGTCTTGAAGCTCCTCAATCAGCATCGGCTCGGCCTCCGCCTCCCGGCCCGCCAGCATCAGCCGGCGCATTTCCGCAAGCCTGCCGCTGACGTCGGGCAGCTCCGGCGTGCGGCTCTGCCACCATAAGTCGCCATGCGTCAGCATGATGGTCTCTTGATGAACGCCTCCGTATACCGCCGCGCCGAGACGGCCGTTTCCGGCCGGAAGCGCTTCTCGCCATTTCGCCCCCCACCAGGAAGACGGGGTAAGGAGCTTCAACCTCCATGCTTCCGCGGAACCCCTATCCATGCTGCACACCTCTTTCCCCGCTTGCCGCGTTTGTTATTGGTTGCGGCTGGCTTGATTCAAAATGCCGTCATTGTTTTTGAAGCGTTCGGTCGCTTCCTTAATGATTTCATTGCCGCCTTTTTGCTTATATTCCTCGATGACCTTCGGCCAATCGGAGATCGGCTCCTTGCCGTAAATCATTTTCACCATGTGGTCGATGATCAGCTTCGGCGCCTGGTCGGGGCGTTTGGACGCCAAATCCGGATATTGGCTGAAGGTTTCCAGGTCCGGAACGAAGCCGATGCCGCCGATGCCTTCGTGGGCCAGCGTTTCGTCCAGCGCCTTCAGCACGTCCGTTCCGCCCGGAAGCAGCTCGGTGCGCTCGCGGTTAATCGTTCCGTCGCCTACCCATCTGAGCATGGAACGGAAGCCTTGTTCGTCATTGCCTTGTTTATCCGTCGGCATCTTATAATCGATCTTGCCGTCTTTTTCGGTGTAGTTTTCCCCCTCGATGCCGAAGCTGAAAAATTTCACGGCCTCCGGCGTCTGCATCCAGTCGAACAGCTTGATGATGCGGATCGCTTTTTCCTTGCTGACCTTGCTGTTGATATACAGGGAGGTGTTGACCGAGCTGTACAGGCCGTAGCCTTTCAAGCCGTTGTCTCCTTCAGGAGACGGGATGATATCGACCTTCGCGTCCGGAACAACCTCCTGGATTTTGGTTCTGAAATCGAGCAATCCGGCCGCATTCGCCGTCCAAATGCCCGCATTTCCCGCCTGGATGTTCTCGGTGTACTGCGGCGGCTGAATCGTGGCAAAATCTTTCTGGATCAAGCCTTCGTCATACATCGTTTTATAAAAGTTGAGCGCTTTTTCCATGTTCTCGGCATTAAAGAACTTCGGAACGACCTCGCCGTCCTTCTCCATGAACTGGTAACCAAGCGCGTCGTAAGCTCCGAAGCCGATATCCGCGTATTTAAAGTTCTCGCGGGCTTGATACGGCGCAGGCACGCCCAGTTTTTTGAATGCGCGCAGAACGTTCAAAAGATCATCCATCGTTTTGGGAACCGGAAGCCCCGTCTTTTCGAGCAGGTCGGTCCGAATAAACGTCGCGCGGCGGGAAGGGTTGCTCAGCCACGTCGGTACCCCGTAGATTTTTCCTTTATAGCTGACCTCGTCCCAAGCTTCCTTCGGAACCGCTTTCATAATATTCGGCGCGTATTCCTTCAGCAGATCGTCGAGAGGCATAAACACCCCGGCTTCAATGGAACCGGACATCGATTTGTCCGTCGCGCCGCCGACGTTTTGCACCACGTCAGGGATATCTCCGCCCGCAAACATGATCGACATCTTCGAGTCGAAATCCTTGAGCGGGATCATCTGGATGTCTACGTCGATGTTGGCCCTCTTTTCAAATTCCTTAACCCATTTGTCGTTGTTGATATCCTTTGAGCTTTCTGCATAACTGTTTCCACTTGTTGTCAGGGAGATCGAAAATTTGAGCGGCTTGGACTCGTCGGAAGCGTCTGCGGCGTTCGAGCCGCTATTTTTGCCGCAACCTGCGACGCCAACCGTCAGAAGCGCCGATGCCAAAACCAGGCTGATCCATTTCTTCATTAGACTTTTCCCCTTTCCGTTACTGTAGAGACATGCATTCTTTTCCTTGCTTATCCCATGATAAAACGAAAGCAGGGGCGCACCCATGGGGCGGATTATGCTGGTGGTGTGTTTTTTTAGGGTGAGTGTGACCGGCGAAGCATTGAACATTTCCATGCAAAAAAACAGCCGGTCTCCCGGCTGTCCATTTCTTTCGTTCATTCCATCATCCCACCCGCCATGCGTTCCCATCAGACCGGTTTGGAGGCAGCAAAGCTTCCTCTCCGGCAGCAGCGTCCCTTTCCTGGGCGGCCGCCGCCGTACGCGGCATGCGCATGATCATCTTCGTGCCGCGCCCCAGGCTGCTTTCCACGCTCAACCCGTATTCCTCGCCGAATACAAGCTGGATGCGCCGGTGCACGTTGGCAACGCCGATGTTGCCGTGGATTTGCCCTTCCCCGCCGCCGTCGGCCAGCCGGTTTTCGCGCAGCTTGGCGCGCAGCTCCTCAAGACGTTCCGGCGCCATGCCGCAGCCGTTGTCCTCGACGCTGACCCAAAAGCAGTCCTCCTCCTCGCCCGCATCGATCGCAATCGTATGATGGTCTTCGATCCCGCCGCGGAACGCATGCTGAAACACGTTTTCGACCAGCGGCTGCAGCGTTAAACGGACCATTTTCCTCAGCAAAAGATCGGGCGCGACCCGCAAGTCGATTTCGAACGCCCGCCCGATGCGGTGGTTGATGATCACCATAAAAAACATAACGTGCTTCAGCTCGTTGGCGACCGTAATTTCCTCCAGATGGGTCCTTACCGAATAATGCAGCATATAGGAAAGCGCCCCGACGATTTCGGAAATTTCCTCCGAGTCCTGAATGACGGCGTAACAGACGACCGTTTCCAGCGTGTTGTACAAAAAATGCGGATTGATCTGCAGCTGCAGCGACTGGAATTCCGCCTTTTGCCGTTCGGCCTGCATCTCCTTGTTTTTCAGCTCGGACTGATACACGATGTCCACCAGCTCCGACAGCCGGTTGACCATCAGATTGTACCGGATGATCAGCTCCGTAATTTCGTCATGCCTTTTCGGAAGGGGAATGAATTCCCAATTCCCTTTTTCGGTTTGGCTCATCCCTTTCATCAGCCGGCGGATCGGATTCGTGATCGACGCTCCAAAGCGATTCGCCAAAAACAGCGCGCACAGGAACGTGATTCCCGCCACGATGAAGATGAGCGTACGCGTCGTTTCGAGCGGTTTTACCAGTTGACTGTCGGGGATGGACACGACCAGATTCCAGTCGGAATAATCGGCCTTGCGGCTGATATAAGCCCGCTTCTCGCCTTCCGCCGAGCTGTGGAACATCGCAACCCCCGCTTGGGAGATTTGGTCCTGCAAACCTGCGGGAAGCGCCTTTCCGGTTTTCTTCGGATCGGCATGGTATTGAATCCGGCCCCCGTTATCGACGATAAAAAAATAACTGTCCGTCCCGAGGTCGATCCCTTTCCAAAGCGTCGACAGCTCTTCGGACTTGACCTCGATGCCGACGAACCCTTTCATCTCGGGGGAGCGGAGCCCGCGGATGCGGCGGACCAACGTCAGCATCGGCGCCCCCTCGCCCTGAATGCTGTGATTGAGGATCGTCAGCCGCCCGGAAGGGTCCGTATGCTTTTTGAAAAAATCGATTTGCTTTGCCGTTTCTTCGGGCCCGAGGGACGGTTCCGTGCCGCCGTTGAAATAATACAGCGCATTGCCGTTGTACCCGATGATATACAGCGCGCTGATTTCCGGGTTGCGGATCCAGACCGGATCCACGATGGAATCGCGGATGTCGGTCAGGTAGCGGTAATTTTCGTATTCCTCGCGGTCCGAGGGCAAATCGATATATTTTTTGACGCTCACGTTGGAAAGCAGGGCTACCATCGAGCGCTGGTAGGAAGACAAATACAGGTTGGTATGATGGACGGCGTTGTTGACGATTTGCGTCATCTGATTTTCCGCGCTTTGGGACAGCTGCCTCGCCGATATCGTATAGAAGGCAATGCCAACGGTCGAAAGCGACAGCAAAATGACGACCAAAAAACCGATCAGCAGCCTGACTCGCAAGCGAATTTTCATCATGCGCATCACTCAATGCCAAAAGACGACCGGTATTCCGAAGGCGACATGCCGACGAAATTTTTGAACGTCTTCGTAAAATGGGGATAATCCTCGTAACCGACCTGAACCGCGATGTCCGTGATGGTCAGCGTCGGGACGGCTAGCAGCTTGCGCGCTTCCTCGATCCGTTTCTTGATGCGGTAATGCACGAAGGTTTCGCCGGTCATTTTTTTAAAAAGCGCGCTGAAATAGGTCCGGGTCAATCCAACCCGCTTGGCGACTTCCTCCAGCGTCACCTCCTCCGACAGATGCAGGTCGATAAACGCCTTCGCCTCCTCGATCGGATCTTTGAACTTTCCTTTGCGCGTCAGTTGCAGCTGGGTATACATTTGGTCAAGCGCCGCTCCGAAAGCTTCGAACGCTTCCTTTTTGCTGATGTCCGTGCCTTTTATGTCCAAGCCGATTTGCGGCTTCCAGCCCCGCTGGGACAGCTTTGCCGCGATCATGCGCAGGCAGTCTTCCAGCACCGATTTCATGCCGAGCGCATGCAGTCCGGCAAACAAACCTTCCTGCCCGCTTTCCGCGAGCAGCCGGTCCATGTCGCCTTTTTGCAGCATCCAAATGCTTTGCTCCAGCTTTTCCGACCACTCCACGTACTTTTGCAGCGGAACGATGTTTTCGTTCATGCCGGCGATGATTTCGCGCAGCGCGTTGTGCACGTCCTGCTGGGTCACCGGCTTGAGCAGATACCGTTTGACGCCGTATTCGATCGCCCGCTGGGCGTACCCGAAATCGTTGTAGCCGGAAATGACCGCGACCTGCACATGCGCATATTCCCGGTGAATCCGCTCGCACAGCTCCAGGCCGTCCATCCGCTTCATCCTCAGATCGGTCAGCACCAGATGGGGCTCCACGCTTTGGATCATTTCCAGGGCGGACGCCCCGTCGTCTGCCGTATAAATCGCCGAAAACGACGCGGGATACCGCTGCACCATTTTAACAAGCCCTTTCTGAATGACAGGTTCATCTTCCACAATCAGCACACGCATGGATCCAAAACCCCTTTTCTTTGCCGGATTTGAAAAGTAAGCTGCGGCGCTATGCGCCTGTCCGTTAAAACGACCTTTAGCGGGTGGGCAGCACCAAGACGCCCTCATGCGCTTTATAGCGCTGCGTCGCCTCGCGGATAATCGCGTCCCCGCCGCGATCCCTGTACTCCCGAATCACCTTGGGCCAATCGGATATCGGCTCTTTGCCGTAAATCATCCGCACCATATGGTCGACGATCAGCGGCGGCGGCTGGTTCGGATTGTTCGGCGCCAGCTCGGGATAGACGCTGAACGCTTCCAGGTCGGGCACAAAAACGATATTGCCAAGCCCTTCGTCCGTAAGCGTACGATCGATCGCTTGAAGCACGTCGCCGCCCCCGGGAAGCAGCTTGGTCCGCTGGCGGTTGATCGTCAAATCATGGGTCAGCCACAGCAGTTCGCGGAAGCCTTGCTCATCCTGCTCATCCCGGTTTTGCGGAAACCGGTATTTGATGCTGCCGTTTTCGATGGTGTACGTGTCGCCGGGAATGCCGAAGGAAAAAAAGCGCTCGGCCTCGTCGCTCAGCATCCAGTCGAAAAACCGCACGATGCCGATGGCCTTTTCCTTCGATACATTTTTATTGATGTAATAGGAGTTGATGACCGAGCTGTAAAGCCCGTAGCCTTTTGAGCCGCCGGGACCCTCGGGAGAAGGAATGATGTCCACTTCGGCCTCTGGCACCGATTCCTTTACTTTCGTCCGGAACTCGAGCAGTCCTGCGGCATTCGCCGTCCAGACCCCCGCTTGGCCGCTATGGATGTTGCGGCTGTATTCGCTGATGCTGACGGTAGCGAAATTTTTCGCAATCAGGCCTTCGTCAAGCATCGTCTTATAAACGGAGAGCGCCTGCATCATGCGTTTTTCGTCGAAAAACTTCGGCACGACCTCGCCGTTTTTAAGCTCGAACTGGTATCCCAGCACGTCATACGCGCCGAAAATGACATCCGCGTACTTGAAGTTCTCCCGCATTTGGTACGGATTGTCCACGCCCAGCTTTTTGAAGGCGCGCAGCACGTTCAGAAACTCGTCCACCGTTTTCGGCGCCGGAAGCCCCGTTTTTTTCAGCAAGTCGGTACGGATGTACGTGCCTCGCCTCGACGGATTGTCGAGCCAGGCCGGAATGCCGTAGATTTTTCCCTGGTAGCTCGTTTCCTGCCACGCTTCCTTCGGAATCCGGGCGAGCAGGCGTGGCGCGTACTCACGGAGCAAATCGTCCAAAGGCATAAACAAGCCGGCCTCGACGGTTCCGGCCATGGCCGCGGAGCTTGCTCCTCCGACGGTCTGGACGACATCCGGAAAATCGTCGCCGGTCAGCAGCACCGGCAGGCGTTTGTCGACGTCCTTCAACGGAATCATGGTCATGCGGAGATCGGTGTTTGTCAGCGCTTCCAATTGTTTGACCCATTTATCCTGCTGAATGTCGGGCGATTGGGCCGCATAAGGATTAGACCCGGTGGAAAGAACGATGGAAAACGATAAAGCCCCCGGAGACGCGCCGCTGCCGGCCGCCTGCCCAGGGGAGGATCCGGAGGTGCCCGGAGAATGGGTCATTCCCGGAAAAGAACAGCCTGCAAGCGTCACGATCATGGTCAGGATCAAATACAACCATTTTTTCATGGCCTCCCCCTCTTTCTCATCCGGAGTATCGCTACAGGACGTGATGTCGATTTTCGCGTTGGTGTAGAGCACCTCTATATTATCATATTTCGTATATATGAAATCGCATTCATTCACAAGAAAAGTAGGGAGACTTGCGCGGCTGACAAGGATTCCTCGCCCCGCTTTATAAGCATAGGCCTCCAATGACGGTCCTCAAGGTAAATCACGCCGCATTCGGCCTTGAAATCCTAGGTTTTGATCGACCCGATCAGCATCCCTTTAATGAAGTACTTTTGCAGGAACGGGTAGACGATGACGATCGGCAGCACCGAAACGATGATGACCGCCATTTGCACGCCCGCGGGCGACACCTCGTTGAAGCCTTCCAGCAGGCTGCCGGCCTGGCCGAGGTCGTTGCTCAGCACGATTTCGCGCAGCCGCATCTGCAGCGGATACAAGGCGCGGTTGTTGATGTAATACAGGGCCGTGGAATACGAGTTCCAGTGCGATACGGCGTAAAACAATCCCATCGTCGCCATCACCGGCTTGGACAGGGGCAAAATGACGCTCCACATCGTCCGCAGCTCGCCGGCTCCGTCGATTCTGGCGCTGTCGATCAGCTCGGGCGGGAGCCCCACGAAAAAGGATCTCATAATAAACAGGTTGTACGCGCTGATCGCCGAAGGAATAATAAGCGCCCATAACGTGTTCAGCAAATGCAAATTTTTGATGATCAAATAGTTCGGGATCAGCGGGGCCTGGAAAATCATCGTGATCAGGATGAAGATCAGCACCACTTTTCGCATCGTGTACTCCGGACGGGAAAGCGGGTAAGCCAGCGATGCCGTCAGGATCAGGTTGATGGCCGTGCCCCCTACCGTAATGATGACGCTGACCAGAAACGCCCTCCAGATCGAGCTGTCGGACAAGATGACCTGATAGTTGACCAAAGTCCAATCCACCGGAAACAGCTTTACGAGGCCGGCGTTGATCGCTTTGCTGCTGCTGAACGACTTGGCAAGCACATGAAGCAGCGGAAAAACCATGAGGCAGCCGACGAGCGCCAAAAATATCGAGTTGAACCAGTCGAACCAGCGTCCTTTGATGTTCATTGTCGCCATGCTCCTTTCCCTAGTAAAGTCCTTCTCCGCTTGCTTTCCTGCTGAGGGCGTTGCCGATCATGATCAGCATCAGGCCGACCACGGACTTGAACAGGCCGATCGCCGTCGTGTAGCTGTACTGCTGGTCGATCAGGCCGACCCGGTAAATGTACGTATCGAGAATGTCGCCCTTTTGCTCGTTCAGCGAATTGACGAAAACGAAAACCCGTTCGAAGCCGAAATCCAGGAAGTTGCCGATATGCAGCAGGAACATGATCGTCACCGTCGGCAAAATCGCCGGGATGGTGATGGACAACGTCTGCCTCCAGCGGTTCGCCCCGTCCATCCGCGCCGCCTCGTACAGCTCGGGGTTCACGCTGGCAAGCGCAGCCAAATATACGATCGTTCCCCAGCCGCTGTCCTTCCAAATCCCCGTGCCGACCAGAATGCTGCGGATATAGGAATCCTCCCCGAGAAAATAAACCGACTGAAAGCCGAAAAAGTTCAGCACCTGATTTACGATCCCCGTCGTCGGCGACAAAATCCCGATCATAATCCCGCCGATGATGACCCAGGACAGGAAATGGGGCAAATAAACGACCGTCTGCAAAATGCGCTTGTACAGCACCTTTCGCAGCTCGTTAAGCAGCAGCGCAAGAATGATCGGCACCGGAAACGCAAATATGATGTCGTACAAGCCGATCAGCACCGTATTTTCCAAAATGCGCAGAAATTCCGTGTAGGTGAACATCCGCTTGAACTGATCCAGCCCGACCCACGGGCTGCCGGTAAACCCTTTGAATATGTTGTAATTTTGAAAAGCCATGACCGAGCCCATCAGCGGCAAATATTTAAACACGATAAAATAAAGAATGCCCGGAATCGTTATCAAATAGAGCGCTTTGTATTTGCGGAAATTGCTCATTTGCCTGGCGAACCGGCTGCGTGTTTTGATGCCCGCCCGGCTGGCTGTTGGCGCCTGTCCTGACATGTCCATCGCTCCTTTTTCGCTTTTGAACCGGTTAGGAAAGCCGGGTTGCCCGCTTAAGTGTGGCCGGTTCACGGATTTGTTCTGGAAAAGAAAGCGTTATCCAAACCGATCGGCCGAAACTTGCCTGCTCTCCCGTTCGATCGGTTCGGTCGGGCCGGCCCATATTGAGAACGGCCCCTTGCCTTCGTGATTATCTTAACGTTCGCGGTCCTTGCGCCGGAATGGGGATTTGTCGGCTGGCTTGTGTTTTATTATTTTCTTTCGGCCGCTGCATGAATTTACCGCCGGTTCTGCTTGGAGACGAGGATGACGCTTTTTCCTTCGGCAGCCGCAAGGAGATAGCGGTATCCCGGCGTTTCTCCATCGCCGCTCTCTTCGCGCCATTCGGTATGCGGGTCCTGCACATGGAGCGGCACGGAGGACCAGACCCGGCAGGTTCCGCCGCGCTGCGGATGGAGGATGGCCTCCACGAGCGCTCCATCCCTCCAGTTCAGGTCGACGCTCCAGCCGCCTCTGGCACGCAATCCGCGCACATGTCCCGCGGGCCACTGCGGCGGCAGCGCCGGCAGCAGCCGCAGCTCCCCGGTATGGGATTGCAGCAGCATTTCGGCCACCCCGGCAGCGCCGCCGAAATTGCCGTCAATTTGAAACGGCGGATGGCAGTCCAGCATGTTGGGGTACGTGGAATGCGACAGCAGCTTCTCCAAATGGCCGTGCGCTTCGCCGCCCATCATCAGCCGCGCATAAAAGTTGACGATCCAGGCGCGGCTCCAGCCCGTATGCCCGCCTCCGGACGCCAGCCTGCGGGCCAGCGTCGCCCGGGCCGCTTCCGCCAGCTCCGGTGTTTCCAATGCATCGATCAGCTTGCCCGGATGAAGCGCAAACAGCTGCGAGATATGGCGGTGCCCGGGATCGGCCTCTTCGTAATCGGTCCGCCACTCCATAATCTGCCCGTAACGCCCGACTGACGGTTTCGGCATTCGCTTGATGGCCCGCTCCAGTTCCGCGAGGAAATCGGCTTCCCCTTCCGTCTTGCCGCTGACCCGCATCCCTGCATCGGAAGACGGCTGATCGGTCTGGCCGATGATGTCCGCCGCCTCCCGGCAAGCTTCAAACAAGGTCAGCGCGATTTGCGAATCCATGGACGGCCCCATGCACAGGCTGCCGCTTTGACCGTTCGGAAGCAAGAAGCGGTTCTCCGGCGATACCGACGGGCCGGTCACGAGCATGCCCTCCTCGTCTTCCGTCATGTAATCGAGCAAGAAAAGAGCCGCCTCCTTCATGATGGGAAAGGCGCGCTTTTTCAGGAACGATACGTCCATCCCGTAGCGGTAATGCTCCCACAGATGGAGGCTGAGCCAAGCGGCGCCCATCGGCCAAACGGTGCAGGACATGAGAATGCCCTCGGGCCGGGTTTCCGCCCACAGGTTGGTGTTGTGATGGGCGACGAACCCGCGGCACCCGTACATGTCGCGGGCCGTGGCTTTCCCGTTGGGCAGCATCCGCTCAAGCAGGTCGAACAGCGGCTCATGGCATTCCTCAAGGTTTAAGCTTTCGGCGGGCCAATAATTCATCTGTGTATTGATGTTGATCGTATATTTCGACTCCCAGGGCGGAGTAAAGCTGTCGTTCCAAATGCCCTGCAAGTTTGCGGCCAAAGAACCCGGGCGCGAGCAGGATAACAGCAGGTAACGGCCGTACTGCACGTAGAGGGCCATGAGGCCGGGATCGGCGGATGCTTTCGCTTGTTCCGGCGGCTCGCTGCCGGAGGCCTTCTCCGCCTCTTTCAGCCGAAGCAGCCGCTGATCGGTCGGGAGCCGTTCCATAGGATCGCCGCCCGGCGTCAGCGACAGCTCCAACCGGTCGAACCTTTGCCGGTATTCCGTTACATGGCGCTGGAACAGCTCGTCGAAAGGACGTTCCGACGCCCGCTGAAGCTGCTCAAGGCAGACTGCCTCCGGATCGTCCACGCGGAAGGACGTCTGCGCGGCCAGCAGCAGCGTCACCGAGGACGCGCCTTCCACGGATAAAAAATCTCCGATGTTCCGCACCGTCCCCCCTTCATGGACAGCGCGAAATGCGGCGCTGAAACGAACGCCGTCCGCCCCGCATTCCCCGCTCATGACGACCGTGCCGTCTGGGAGCGCCCGGCAGCCGCCGTCGAAGGGGCGGCGCATCAAATTCACGGCAAAGGTCAGCGCGCCGGGACGGTCGGCGGTCAGACGGATGACCAGTACCCCGTCCGGTTCGCTGACGAAATACTGCCGGCGGTAATTGACGCCGTCCGCATGATAGGTTACGTTGACGACGGCACGCTCCAGATCCAGTTCCCGCTCATAGTCTTCAACCTGAGCGGCGCCATTCAAGGGCTTCAGCATCAGATCGCCAAGCGGCTGATAAGGCTGCTCGTATTTGGGAGAGGCGGTCATCGCCATGCGGGCGAGATGCTCCGCCTCCGCCTGCCTGCCGTCCCGCAGCAGGCCGCGGATTTCGTTCAGATACGGCCGGGCATCCGGGTTAACCGCCCGCCCGGGCCCGCCGTACCACAGCGAATCCTCATTTAAGCGGATCGTGTCCAGACCCGTCGAGCCGTACACCATCGCGCCGAGCCGTCCGTTGCCGATCGGCAGCGCTTCTTCCCATCGGGCCGCCGGCGCGGCATACCACAGCCGGAGCGGGCGGCCGTGCCGCCCGGCTCCGCCTTTTGCTCCGCTGCCTCCGGCAAGCTCCGCCCGGCCTTCCTCCCTTGCCGCCGCTTGCCGCCCCTTCCAATCCCGTTCGTTTGTCCAGCTCACCTCTTGAATCCCCCTTCTTCTGCTTAAGCACCGACGCGGCTTCAATGATCAGGCTTTGCCGACTTCGAACACGATCGCCCGGATCGGCTCGCTGCCGTCATTGAGCAGGCCGTGCTTCCACCAAGGCTTGTTGACGACGATATCCCCCGGACCTACCCGGGTTTCGACGCCGTTAATCGTCATGAGACCGGCGCCTTCCAACAGGATATAAATCTCCTCATCCTCGCGATGGCCATGATACCCGATCGATGTGCCCGGAGGCAGCACCGAATAATACAAAAATTTGAGCGGCGTCTCGAAGTCCCCTTGACCGAACAGCCTTACGCCTTCCACCATCCCGATGCCTCCATGGCTTTGGGACGGCTTCCGCTCGGCCCGCAAAAAATTGCGGATGTCCGCCGGACCGTATCCCCAGCTTGCCGACGTATCCACCTGCCGCCCCTGCTGAAGAGACAAGCGGGTGTAGTGGGCAAGCGCCTGGTTTTTCAAATATTCCTTCGCATCGGTTTCGCCGCGCCGGTTTTCCGCCAGCGCCGCCAGAAATTCCTGCAGGGCGGTCGGGGCCGGGACATCGCCGAATTCGGTCCAGCGCTGCATGCCCTCCGGCGTCGTCAGTTCAATCTCGCCGTCCTTAAAGGTCAGGCTGCCTTTCGCCCCTTCGATCCGCCAATCGCCCGGCCACTGCGTTTCGCGTCCCGCGCTGTGCAGCGAACAACGGAAGGATGCCTGAATGCCTGCCTGCAAATCCATCACGATATGAAACACATGGCGTTTGACCGCAAACAGCTTGCCGACCTCCCGCCCCGACAAATGGCGCAGCAGATCAAAATGGTGGATGATCACTTCCTCCAGCTCGTCGTTCGGCTCGAGCGCCACCTTTTGGCGCTTCCGGAAAAACTCGCATTCCAGCGATTGCAGCTCCCCGACCGCGCCTGCCTCGATGAGCTGCTTCAGCTTGCGCAAGGGCGCGAAGGTGCGGTAATTTTCCGCGATCATGAACGGAATCCGTTCCTCCTCCGCTCTTTTTACGATTTCGAGGGCTTTTTCGTAGTTTTCGGCAATCGGCTTTTCGCACAGCACCGGCAGCTTATAATCGAAAGCCAAATGGTTGATGGCCGTATGCACACGGCGCGGCGTCACGTTGATGACAAAATCAGGTTTCTCCCGTTCGATCGCTTCCTTGGCATCCGTATAAAAAGGAACCCCGTCCGCCAGCAGCCGCTCCCGCCTGCTTTCGTCCGGGTCCGAAACGGCCAGCTCCAGTTCGCTGTGCATGCTCCGAACTCTGCGATACCAGCCGCTTCCGGCTTCGCCCATCCCCACTAAGAGCGCTTTCAAAATACATCCTCCCCTTTCCCGCGATCCGTCTTTCCTCCATGCTACTACCGGCAGCACCTCTCCTCCATGGCGAGGGTTGCGTACGGCTTGTGTTTTTTTATGAAACGCAAATTAGCCCGGCACCTTGCCGGGCTATTCGAATATGTATTCAAGCCAAGCGATATAAGCCCCCCGCTTAACCTTGCATTATGTTATTCAAGCTTACCGTTTTGAATGCTTTCATACTCAACTGCTTCTTGTTTGATCGGATCATACTTTATAAGCACAGGACAAAAACGGGGCGAGACGATAAATGAATAGTTTTCTCCGAGCTTGTTCTCATAGGTAACAAAATAATCTCCGAATTGCGGCACATACTCTATTTTCTTAAAGAATAATTTGTCATGCCCATAGGTGAAATAAACATAAACCCGAGAAACGTTTGCAGCCGTAAAACGCTGCACGCCCGGCATCGGTAATGATGGTTTCGAAGTCCCCTGCTTTTTCGCCAAATAAAAAAGCCCCTTGAAATCAAGGGGCAAAACATGTGGGCACGATCGACCGGCCTCGCGAATGGTCGGCCGTTCCTTATTTAAACTCCGGCAGCCAGCTGCCGTGAGCTTCGATCAAATCGTCGCACAACGCCACGATATCGTCCAGCGACAGCTCGGCGGAGGTATGCGGATCAAGCATCGCGGCATGGTAGATATGCTCTTTTTTTCCGGTTTTGGCCGCTTCGATCGTGAGCAGCTGCGTATTGATGTTGGTACGGTTCAGCGCGGCCAGCTGCGGCGGCAAATCGCCGACGTACGTCGGAGTGATGCCGGAACGGTCGACAAGGCACGGCACCTCGACGCAGGCTTCCTTCGGCAGGTTCGTGATGAGCCCGGTGTTCATGACGTTGCCGCCGATTTTGAACGGCACGTCGGTTTCGATCGCTTCCATGATGTAGGATGCGTACTCCCCTGAACGTTTGTGCTCGATGTTTTCGCTGGCGAAAATTTTCTCGCGCATCTCTTTCCAGCCGTTGATCTGGTTGACGCAGCGGCGCGGGTATTCGTCGAGCGGAATGTTGTATTTTTCGATCAACTCAGGGTATGTCTTCTTGATGAAATACGGATGGTATTCGGCGTTATGCTCGGAGGATTCCGTCACGTAATAGCCGAAACGGTTCATGAGTTCGAAGCGCACCATGTCGTGGTGTTTTTCCTTTTGCTTCTCGGCGGCGCGGCGTTTGATTTCAGGATACAGATCAACCCCGTCCTTGGACACTTCGAGCAGCCAAGCCATATGGTTGATGCCGGCGATTTTCGCTTTCACCCCGGCCGGGTCCATGCCAAGCGATTCGAACAAATGAGGCACGCACACCTGCACGCTGTGGCAGAGGCCGACGGTTTGGATGCCGCCGATCGTGTTCATGACGTTGGTGAGCACCGCCATCGGGTTCGTATAGTTCAGGAACAGCGCGTCCGGGCACACTTCCTGCATGTCCTTCGCAAAATCGAGCATGACCGGAATCGTGCGCAGGTTACGGAAAATGCCGCCGATCCCGACCGTGTCGGCAATCGTTTGGCGCAAACCGTATTTTTTCGGAATTTCAAAATCCGTGATCGTGCAAGGGTCATACCCGCCGACTTGGATGGCGTTGATGACGTATTTGGCGCCCTTAAGCGCTTCTTTGCGGTCGGAGTAGGCTTTAATGACGCAGGTGCTGCCAAGCGTGGTTTTGATGCTGTTCAACAGACGCTCGGAGTCCTGCAGACGTTCCGGATCGATGTCGAACAAGGCGAGCTCGAACCCCTGCAGCGCAGGCGTCGTCATGACGTCGCCGAGCACGTTTTTGACGAAAACGGTGCTTCCCGCACCGATGAACGTAATTTTGGACATGAATGATTCCTCCCTTTTGCATTCGCTTCTGCTTGGTTCTAACTATACCCTTCCGCCTGCGGAAGGAACATGGAGCAAACGAAGCAAAACATGTCATGATCCCATTTCTGTATCCGTTTACAACAGAAAAATACGATGATTAACCTGTTATAATGTAAAGTAAACCAATGCCTTATGAAAAAGGAGTTGCCGCGTCATGGCCCGTATTAACGACAACTGTACCGTCCCCGCGATCCAAGGGCAGATGGACTTGAACATGCAATTTTTCGGCTTGGAGGAATGTTTGCCTGGGCATACATGGGGTCCGGGGCTCCGCGATTCGTATATTTTGCATTACGTCCACTGCGGCTGCGGCGTCTTCCGCACGGCCGAGAAGACATACGAGCTGCAGTCTGGACAGGGGTTCGTCATTTTCCCGGA
Source organism: Paenibacillus sp. USDA918EY (assembly GCF_009870825.1). Taxonomy (GTDB): domain Bacteria; phylum Bacillota; class Bacilli; order Paenibacillales; family Paenibacillaceae; genus Paenibacillus_AQ; species Paenibacillus_AQ albilobatus. Next base: position 556,494 of record NZ_WTWY01000002.1, read on the forward strand.
AACGCTTGTCCATTACAGCGCGGACGAAACGGATCCGTGGACCTACTCCTGGATCGGCTTCACGGGAATGAACGCAAAATCGCTCCTGCAGAGAGCCCAAATTCACGCCGGGAATCCGGTATTTACCGAGCTTTCCGAAAATGGCCTCGGCAGCTTCTATCGCGACTTGAAGGCGGCGGAAGGCCAGCGGGACAGCGACATCATCAGCCACAGCATCCTGTACCGGGTGTTCGCCGATCTGATCCGCTGCTCTCCCGAACCGGCCGACGGGCAGAAGCCGCGGCATTCCCGCGAAGGCTACATCCGCAAAGCGATCGAATATATCGAAAGCGGCTACAGCCAAAAAATATCCGTGCTGGACATCGCCCGTTCGGTCGGCCTCGACCGCACGTACCTGTCCGGCCTGTTCAAGGAGCAGTACGGCATGTCGCTGCAGTCCTTCCTGCTGGAATACCGGATGAACCGGGCAGCCGACCTGCTGCGCAATCCCGAATTGTCCGTCAGCGACGTGTCGCGTTCCGTCGGGTATATCGATCCGTTTTTGTTTTCCAAAATGTTCAAGAAGGTCACCGGGTCCTCCCCGCGGCAGTACCGGGAAACGCGATTGTAGTCCGGCTGTCGCCATACTTTTTGCCAAAATCACGATTTTGCAAAATTCGGTTCCTGCCTTTCCCGTGTACAATACATAGACGGACTGAACCGTTACGCTCTATCTATTGCTGATTGAAAGTCGCTTTTTGGGTTTTTGCAAAATCTTCAAATAAAAAGAGCCTTACCGGCCCGAATTCGATTTCGCTAATTTCCCCATAAACGCGGAGCGTTTAATGGATTGCGGCAGCGCGTAGCTCTGGTTTGCCGCCGTGTATGCGGAAAGCTTCACTTTCTTGTCCTGCATCTTGCTTTTTTCCTGGATGCCTTTGATTTCCGGTTTATTTTGCTCGAGCTTGCTGACGTAACGAAGACGGCCTTTTTCAAGGATCTGTTCTGCCTGCTTCGTATAAAGCGACACTTCCAGCCTTGTTCTGGCATCTCTAATTTTTTGCTTCAGCCTGTTGTATTCGTTGATTTCGTCGTTCGTTAACGTGATCTTACCAAGGGTCATGTAAGCTTCTCTCCTTTACGGTCTGGGATAGCAAGTTCAAACGTCACCTCATCGGGACTATCCGTATCAGGAGCACTGGACGCAATGATCGTCGGCAGCTTATCCTGAGAGGATATTTTTTCTTCCGCCGTCAATTTGGCTTGTTTGGCGATAAAGCTGCCGCCGCCGAAGCCTGCGATCATCGCCACGTAAATATATTTCGGGAACTCAAGTCCAAGCGGTAGTGCGGAAATCAGGCCTGCGCCAGCCCCCAAAATGATATCCGAAAGAAAGCCGATGTGATAATTTTTCCTTCTGGATCCGTCGCTAAGTTCCAGTTCAATAATTTTGGGCAGTATAAGGGATCCGTCGTGGATATACAAACTAGACAAAAGACCGCCGAATGAACCTGACGCTATGATCACTGCGAAATCAGTCCAATGCATGATTGGATTCCCCCATATACCTTTCTAATATGTAATGAGAAGCCGATTTGTGATAACGACAAGTGAAAGTTGGGTGACATATCAGAAGGCGTCCTTAGTTCTGCTATTTTATGCACGCTTTTGCTTCAACTTGCAAGTTTTTTAGGTTTGTACCCATTTTTTTGGATTGTTTTACTAAAATGTTTAGAGCTTTCTCTACACCTAATAAGGTAAAGGTCCTACTTATCATGCATAAAAATGCAAAATAACCCCGTCAAAAACGGGGTCTTGGCTTCGAGACCGGATCAGGTGCTTTACGGGGGACTCCCGGCGATTTCATGCTTATAAATAAAAAAAGGCGGCTGCCATCCGCAGCCACCCTTGTCCTGGCGTATTCGTTTTTACCAGCCGAAGTCGAGCGTGTTTCCGGTTTCCGCCACCGTCTTGATGTTGCTCAGAATCATCCACCAATGGCCTTCGGCGTTTTGATAGGATGGATGGTTGTCCGACCACTGGTCGTTCACCAGCGTCAGCTTGGTGCATTGGCCTACCGTATCCAGCGTAAACGTCACCCGGGAGGTCAATTCCTCATGATTAGCATGATAAGACGGCCCCGGATGCTCGATATAACTCAGCGTTTTGTTCGGTTCATAAGCCAAAATATTTCCATACACATGCACCGTTTCAGGCCCGTCATTGCCCGGCCCGACGTAAGCGAACGGTTCTCCGGCTATGAAGCTCGACTGAAGCACGCAGTTGAAAAAGGTTTTTTTCGTGCCTTCCGGCGCCACGAGCAGACTCCATACTTTTTCCGGCTCGGCCCCGATGTAGAATTCATATTTCAGGCTGTTCATATGTTCACGCTCCCTTTGGATTCCTATGGTTTGGTCGGTTGCCGCAAAATTCCCCTATCGGAAATTGTATGCTAAACTCATGATACCTTTTGATGGATTGCGATGTATTGTAAAAACGCGACAGGAACGCCTGTTCCGTTAAAAAATTTTTAGATGGATGAGGAGCTGATCGAAATGTCCGCCGGTGCAACCAAACCAAGCATGGGGATTCTGAACCTGAAGGGCGGCGAAAAAAGGTTCGCGCTTTCCCGCCACGACGCTTCGGAAGCGCTGAGCTTCTTCGTTAAGCATTACTGGATCATACGCTGGGATTGCCGGGAGGAAGAGCCGTATATGCAGCACGTCGTCCCGAATCCTTGCGTCAATCTGGTCGTCGAGCCTGGAAAAACGCTGGTTTATGCACCTTCTCCCGGGAAGTTCTCCTATCCGATTTACGGAAAAGGTATGGTTTTCGGCGTCAAATTCAAACCCGGCGGTTTTTATCCGTTTCTGCGGCGGCCTGTGTCCAGCCTGCTGGATCATCCGCTTGAGGTAAGCGGCCTTCTGGATGTGGACGGGTCCGAACTCGAAAAAACGATCCTTACCCTGAACGTCGAACAAGACATGGTCCAAGCCATGGAAAAGCTGCTGCTGTCCAAGCTTCCCCCACAGGACGAAGAGGTGCTGCGAGTCAACCGCATCATTGACTTTATCGCAGGCAAACGGGAAGTCTCCAAGGTCGATCAGGTGTGCGAGCATTTCCAGATGCATATCCGCAAGCTGCAGCGGCTGTTCGACCAATACGTCGGCATCAGCCCGAAGTGGGTCATCCGCCTCTATCGCCTGCAAAACGCCGCCGAGACGATGGACCGCCGCCTTCCCGTCGATTTATCCCGGCTCGCCGCCGAGCTCGGATACCACGACCAGCCTCATTTTATTAAGGATTTTAAAGCCGTCGTCGGCTATACGCCCGATGAATACCGAAGATGGTTAGAAGAAAAGTAACCCTTGTTGGTCCTGAGCTGCGCCTGCCGCAGCCTATTCTGCAAATCGGTCATGCCACTCCACCTGCGCATCTTGTTCTGCATTATGGAGCAAACGGAATCCAGCCCGTCATAAAGCCGATGAAAATCGCCAGCTTGTAAAGAAACGGAGTAAACGATAATACAAGCGCCAGCCAAAGCAGGGCCTTCTTTTCCGACCGCCGAAACAATCCGGCTGCAGATAAGATAAACCCGGCCAAAGAGGAGATCCCTAGAATGAGGCCACCGTAAAAGGTTCCGCGAAAAACATGCATCCATTCGCCGAACACGCTGCTGAAACAGATGACTCCGAGCGCTAAAGCGATCCAACTGACGAGGCTGTAGCGCCGGACTTGTACTTCACGTATCAATGCCCGCACATCCTTTTATCGTTTTTAGTAGGCCGATGCCATATCTTCCATTCTAACCCGTTTTTGAAGATCCGAGTTCCTTTTCTCATCATTGGAAAAAGACTGTCCTCCCAGGCGGTATACGCCGCCAGAACAGCCTTCCGTTTTTTTGCGCTGCCTGCCACCCGCCGATTTATGGGTTAGACGCCGGCAAATAAATATCCACGGTCGTCCCTCTTCCCGGTTCGCTGGCGATTTCCAACCGGCCGTGATGGGCGTCGATAATTTTTTTGACGATCATCATGCCAAGGCCGTTTCCTTCCGGTTTGGTCGTATGGAAAGGCTCGCCGATCCGCTGCAGCACCTGTTCGTTCATGCCGACGCCGTCATCTGCAATGCGAATGAGCTGGAAAGTCCCCCGGGCTTCGAGCAGAATACGGATATTTCCGGCATGGGGCAAAGCTTCGATCGCGTTTTTGACGATATTCATAAACACTTGTTTAATCTGGTTCCGGTCGCATCGGACGGGAAGATCCGCATCGACGTCGCAATTGATGTTGATGAAGTTCAACGCCGCCTGAATTTCAAACAGGTTCAGCACTTCCTGAAGAATCGGGAAACAGCGTTCCTCCCGGAACTGCACCGCCTGCGGTTTGCCCAGAATCAAAAACTCGCCCACGATCATGTTCATCCGCTCCAGCTCCGACATGATCAGGTTATAATGGCGCAGGCAGTTGTCTTTGCCGAGAAGCTGAAGCATGCCTTTGACCGTGGTCAACGGATTGCGGATTTCATGGGCGATGCCGACCGCGAGCTGCCCGGCGAACACAAGCTTCTCGGTGTTGCGGAGGATTTCCTCCGTCTTTTTCATTTCGGTAATGTCCCGGATGGTGCCGACCACGCGCACGATCGAGCGGTCGTTATCGTAAACCGGAAGCACGTCCAGCATATAACAGTGCTCCTCGTCCTTCACGGCCAGATTGAGCTCCACGCCGATGCTTTCCTCATGCCGTTTGATGGCCCGTTTAAAATACGAGCCGATCAAGTCGATGTTGAAGACCGACGTCCCCGCATAATCGGTTTGACCGTCCAAATGCAGCATCGAGCGGCAGCGTTCGTTCATTTCAAGGATATTGCCCAAGCCGTTCGTGATGACAACCCCGTAAAAATTCGTGTCCAGCAAAAATTGGTTCAACATTTGAAGCTGGGTGTTTTGCCTTCGCAGCAGCAGCTCGCGCTCCACGGAGTCGGCCATCGTGCAGAGAAGCGCAAGCAAATGCGGGTGGGCAAAATCCAGTTCCGTCATGAGTGAGATCGTGCCCATGACGCGGCCGTCTTCGCTGCGGAAGCAGGTCGAATAACATGCCAGCCGGTGCAAAATGGTGTGGTAATGTTCCGTTCCTATAAGCTGAAACGGCCGGCCGTAGGTCAGGCACAGGTCGATGGAGTTGGTGCCCGCATCCTTGTTGAACCGAACGCCTTCTTCGATCCCTAATTGTTTCACCGTCTTGATGATCGTCGGATCGCCGGCAAACTCCAGCATATACCCCTGGTCGTCGGTTACCGTAATCGTGATGGGACTGCCTGAAATGGAGGACAAAAATTTGCCGATGAAAAAATGAATGACTTCGATATACTCCCCGTACTTCACCAGCTTGGCCGCAAGTTCCGCAGGGCAATATTTCTGATTAAACCTCGGAGGCTCATCCGGATCAATCCCCGTTTGTCTGCAATACTGTTTGGACACCTCGATGGCGTGTGCATCATTCAATTTATACAAGGGTTCGCCCATGCAGCACACCTCATTTTTGTTATATACTTTACCTAACGTTTCATGCGCTTGGAAGCGCAGCATTTTATATAGTAAGAATTGTCTGGGTCTCCCCTTATCATACCATTCAAATAGGATTCCTTCACTATCCGTTTTTGGCATTTGGAAGCAAATAATAAAATTAATAAAACGGGAACAAAACGCGCCGGCCAGGCCGGCCGAAAGGAGAAACGATGCAGCCATTTACCCGAGCCGTGATCGAACAAATCAAATCCATACCTCCCGGAAAAGTCATGACATACGGCGGAGTCGCCGCCGCAGCCGGTAGCCCGCGCGCCGCGCGGCAGGTCGTCCGCATCCTGCATTCCATGAGCGCCAAATACGAGCTTCCTTGGCACAGGGTCGTCAACGCCAAAGGCGAAATCGCCCTTCACGATGACGAATCCCGTTTCCTGCAGCAGTCCCTGCTGGAGGATGAAGGGGTTGAAATCGGTATCGGCGGCCGGATCGACCTGGCCGTGTATGGAATATAGAATCAGCGGCAGTTTCCATCCGGCAATGAAATATAAAAAACCCCCGCGAAGCGGACGTTTTGCTACGCCCACTTGAGACGCCTCACGGGGGAATCTTCAATAAGTTCTTTTTTATATAGAATGAACTAAAGAAACGAAGGTTATAGGGCCGCATCGGGCCCTTTTAACAGGAAGTTCGATGCAAACTTTAGTTCAATCTATATCGCTTGCAAAAATGTCAGGTTTGCCGCATGGATGCGACCCTACTCGACAGGAATGCCTTTGAGGCCATTCGAAAGGGCCGCGAGCAGGCTTCCCGACTCATCCTGGCTGTATTCCCAGAACATCACTCCCGCCAGCCCGTGATCAAGAACGTATTTCGCTTTGGCCGCTACCGATCGGGGATCGTCATAGGAAATAAAGGTGCTGCCGTTAAACAAGTAGGGCGCTTGAGCCGGATCATCCCAATAACGGACATATCCGTTTTCCTCCGTGTCATTCGCCAAAATATCCGTATAGGTCGGCGTATCGGAAGAACCCTTCGCCTTTTGCCCCAGGCCGCCGTTGTCGGCGTTTTCCACGTCCGTCCACAAATGGCCGTAAAATGCGGCCGCGATCACCAGCTTCTCTGCGGGCACGCCGCTGTTCAAGTACAGCCGGATGGACGCGTCTACGCTGAAGTTTCCGCCGTACAGGTTCGTATGATGCTCCGTCGTACCGCTCCAGCCTCCGGCGAAGTCGAACGTCATCACGTTAATGTTGTCGACGTATTTGACGACTTCCCCGATTTCGACGCCGTTTAAGTAGGACTGGAACGCCCCTGCGGCAATCGTCAGTTCATAATATTTTCCGGTTTCGGCACCCAGCCGGTCCAGCTTTTCCCGCAGCAGCTTGAGCATCAGCGTGAAGTTTTGTTTATCCTCAGGCCTGGCTTTCATCACGCCGTCCGCGCTTTGGGTCGGATATTCCCAGTCAAGGTCGATGCCGTCCAGGTCGTACCGCTTCATATAGTCGATGATGCTGGAAGCGAAGGTCTCGCGGCTTTCTTCCGTCAATACGGCATCCGAAAAGCCGTCCGCCCCCCAGCCGCCGACCGAGTTCAAAATTTTCAGATTCGGGTTTTGAGCTTTCAAGCTTTGCAGGTAAGCGTAATTCGCGTCATCGCCTTGACCTTCCATCGGAACGATTTTATTGTCCTGGATATGTGTGAAAGCGTAATTGATATGCGTAAGCTTGCCCGCATCGATTGGCTTGGCCCCGGACCAGGCTACCCAGCCCGGCACGTAAGCGATCACCTTCGGTCCGGCAGGCGGCATCTCTTTGTTCTTGACGGTAAAATGAACCGTCGTCTTCGCCGTTTTTAAGCTTTTGCCATGGGCTGCGATGACCGTCAGCGTGTAGCTTCCCGCCCCCGTAATCGGGGTGCCTTGTTCATAGACGTTCCCGTTCAGGAACGCCGCGCTGGCCGTTTCGGGCTCATCGGTCCAACTCGGCGCGATTCCCGGATCGTATTCGCCGCCTTCCGCTACCTGGCCGATAACCGGCGCATTTGGAACGGAGGACGTATCCTTTTCAAAAGGTTTGCCTTTCAGTCCGTCCGCCAGCGCCGCAAGCAGAACGCCGGTCGTATCCTGGCTGTATTCCCAGAACATCGCTCCCCTAAGCCCGCGGTCCAGCACATATTTCGCTTTTTCCGCGAGGGATTCCGGATCGTCGTAGGACAGGAACGTGCTGCCGTCGAACAGGTACGGCGCTTTGGCGTCCTCGTCCCAGTAACGGGTAAAGCCGGTTTCTTCGTTGTAGGTTGCGATCGTCGCGCTGTAGGACGGCGTGTCGCCGCTGCCTTTGGCGCTGCGTCCCACGATCGGTCCTTCGCCGGTCACATCCGTCCATTTATGGCTGTAGAAGCCTGCGCCAAGGACGATTTTATGGGCGGGAACGCCGTTTTTCAGCAGGACGTCGACGCTTAAATCCCCGCTGATGTTTTTGCCGTACAGATGCGTATGATGAGCTGTATTCGGGACCCAGCCTCCGGCGAAATCATACGTCATGATGTTGATGTTATCCAGAAGCGGAGTGATCTTATCGATTTCCACGCCGTTCAAATATCCCCCGCCGGCTCCGGCCGCAATGGTCAGCTCATAATATTTGTTTTTCTCCAGCCCAAGGGCGTTTAGCTTCTCGCGAATGAGCTTCAGCACCAAGGTGAAGTTTTCTTTGTCTTCCGGTCTTGCTTTCACGATTCCGCCGGCATCCTGGGTCGGGTATTCCCAATCGAGGTCGATGCCGTCCAGATCGTACTTTTTCACGTAATCGATAATGCTGTCCGCAAAAGCTTTCCGCGAAGCTTCGGTCAGCGCCGCATCCGAAAATCCGTCCGCGGCCCAGCCGCCGACCGAATTCAAAATTTTCAGGTTCGGGTTTTGGGCTTTCAGGCTTTGCAGGTAAGCATAATTCGCGTCATCGTTCTGATTTTTGATCGGAACGATTTTATTGTCCTGGATATGCGTGAAGGCATAATTGATATGGGTCAGCTTGGCCGCATCCACCGGGCGCTCGGCGGACCAGTCCTTCCAGCCTGCCACATAGCCGATCAGCTTGGTCTCCGGCTTCATGGCGAAATGGACCGTCGTGCTTGCCGTTTTGCCGCTTTTTTTATGGACGGCGGTGACGACAAGCGTATATTGGCCGGCCTCGATAATGCCGCTGCCTTTCACGTAAGCGGCCCCGTTCAACGTGGCGCTGCTGGTCGTGTCGGCGGCATCGCTCCAGTTCGGAAGCACGCCGGAAGCATACACCGCGCCTTCGGCGACCCCCGTTACGGTCGGCGCCTGCGGAACGGTCGAATCGCCGTCCCCGCCTCCGCTGCCGCCGGAGCCCGAACCTCCGCCGGAACCTCCGGAACCTCCTCCGGAGCTGCTGCCTGAGCCGGTGCTGCCGCTGCCGGATGCCCCTGCCGAAACCGATCCGGCTTGCGGTCCGTCGACGCTAAGCGGAGCGGTTTGGAACGAGGAGCCTTTTGCTCCGTCATTGATGGTGGCCTTTTGGATTTTTCCGGTGCCAACGACCTTCGTCGCCGCATTCAGCACCAAATGGGAGATGCCGGCATCGCTGCCGAGCTGCAGCGTATTGCCCTGTCCGTCAATGACGACGGAACCAAGCTGGCTTCCTTGGATCATAAGCTCCGCGCCCGAAGCGCGAACGATCAGTTTCCCTTCCACTTTCACGTTTTTCAACGTCACGCTGCCGGAACGGATCGCCTTTTCGACGATCAGATCTCCGCGGATGGTCACGTTCTGCAGGATCACGCCGGAAGCCGTTATAGCAGCGTCCCCGCTAACGGTTTCGGTTCCCGCCGCAGGTCCGTAGGTTCCGGCTTTGTCATAAACCTGGAGCGTCCCGGGCGACGCGTTGACGGGAAGGCGGCTGATCATAACCGTTCCCTCGGCCCGGGTCAGCTTGGATTTGGGGCGAAGGGTGCCATCCTGATATCCGCCCAGTTTGCCTTCGTGAACCAGAAACGCAAGCGCCTGCCGGCTCCAGGAAGATACGTCCGCATAGTCCTTGAACGCCTTGAGCACGCCCGGGTCGTTGTCCGTTCCCGCTTTCAGGACCTTGGCCAGCATCACGGCGGCTTCTTCGCGGGTTACGGGCTGATCCGGATGGATGGAGCCGTCGGCGTAACCTGTAACGTAACCCGCCTGCATCGCTTTGGCGGCTTCCGCATATTGCCACTGCCCGATTTTCAGATCGGGGAAGGCGGCCGCCTTTTCGTCGGTAAATTGAAAATACCTGTTGATCATGGCCATCAGCTCGATCCGGGTCAGCGCCCGGTCCGGTTTCATGGAACCGTCGGGGTATCCTTTAAGCAGGCCTTGATTTTCCCAACCGGCGAGAAGCTCCTCCGCCCAATGCCCTTGAAGATCGGAGGAGCCTGCCAAAGCCCGTCCCGCAAAAGCGTATGATGATACGACGATGGCTGCGCAAACGAAGCAAATAAACCACTTCCATCCCTTCCTTTTGTGAAGCGCTTTCATATTACACCTCTATCCGGAGATTTTTTGGCCATGCGCCCATCATCCTTCGGCAGCGGCGATTTCACCTCCCTTTGCCCCGGATGCGGCCTATGCGCATGGTTGTTATTAAACCCGGCCGTAAAAAGCCGGACTTAATAGCTCATGATTCGGTCAATCGGACGAATGAAAAAGATGGATGTCTGCGACATGCAGTCAGGATGAAGAAGCTTAATCATGAGGTATCTTGCATTCGGATCCATGCCATGTCGGGAAAATGATCCGTTTCGGAGAAAGGGTTCTCGGGTCAAGCCGTTGAAGGGCGATAATCCGATCGTTAACGTTAAGCTGTTCCATGAGGCGCCGGCGGGCAACGCCGGCTGCAGCTTCCATCATATCACCCCTTTTTCCGCGCGGAAATCGGTTTTAAGATAAGTATCTTATTTCGTTGATTTGTATCTTTTTCCCGTAAAACAGCCCCCGGCGCACAAAGCCGGAGGCTGAGAACGGATGATTTTATGGCAATGTGGCCAGAAAAGGCTTCACCGTGCCCGCAAAGTTGTAGTTGCTCGTTTTATCCCAGTTGATGGACCAAGTCATGGCGCCGCGGATATCGGGATATTTCGCGACAGGCTTGTAGCTTCCGCAGCCGGTGCCGTTGGCAAGACAGCTTAAAGCGTTGTTTACGACGCTCGGCGATACGTACCCGCCTCCTGCGGCTGCCGGAACGGCAGGCACGCCGATGCCCAGCTGCGACGGCGACACCCACTGCAGGGACAGATCGGACAATGCCGTCAGGAAATCGACGGTGCCTTGCGAATAGCATTTGCCGTCGCGGCCCAGCATGCAGCCCGAGTTGTAATATTGAACGTTAATGACGGTCGTGATGTCTTTCAGGTTGTTGTACAGCTGCATGTAGGTCGTGCTTGCGCTCTGCATATCGATCGTTTGCGGGGCCATCGTCAAAATGAAACCGGAGCCGACCCGCTGCTGCAGCTGCTTGACGGCTGTAGTCAGGTTCGCCACGTTCATGCCGTTCTCGAGGTCGATATCGATGCCGTCAAGGCCATACGTCGTCATAATGTTGTACATGCTGTCGACAAAGTTGGCGACGTTCGGCGACGCGCTGCCAAGGTTCACGTTCCCCTTTTCCCCGCCGATCGAGAGGATGACTTTTTTGCCTTTCGCATGTTTGGCTTGAATGTCGCTGATCAGGTTCGCGTTGGTATATCCCCCGAGGGCGTTCGACAGCGAGGAATCGACGTTAAACGTCACGCCGCCGGGCTTCGAAGGATCCATATCGGCAAAAGCCAGCGCGATGATATCGTATTGGTCCGGCACATCGCTCAGCTTCAAATTGGCGGAGCCGTTGATGAAGTTATGCCAATAGCCCGTCAGCACATGCTTCGGAAGCTGGCCGCCGCCACCGCCTCCTCCGCCGCCGCTGCTTTGCGTTGTGGCCGTTACGGCCGCGCTTTGCGGAGATACGTTCCCGGCGGCGTCTTTCGCCGCGACCTTGAACGTGTAGGCCGTGCTTGCGGACAATCCGGCAACCGTCGCCGTCGTTCCCGTCACCGTCATGGCCAGCGTCGTTCCCTGATAGACGTTGTAACCCGTCACGCCGACATTGTCGGTCGAAGCCGTCCAAGATAAGGACACGCTTGAGGACGTCACGCCGGTGACGGTGAGATTCGTCGGCATCGTCGGCGCCTGCGTATCGGTGCCGCCGCCGCCTCCAGTGACAAGCTGCCACAGCGCCGGCACGTTCGGCGGCTCCCATCCGACCTGGGAAGTATGCGGTTGAATCGCTTTGTACGTGCTTCCGCCGTACGTTACCGTATCATTGACGGCATATGCGACATTCGGAGCCCATGCTCCGCGGTCTGCCGCAGCGGCCATCGAGGGCACCAATCCCACCATAAGCACAACGATGATGAATAGCGGCAGAAATTTCCGAATCAGCTTGCTTTTTGGAGAAAAAGCTTTTCCCATCGATATCTCCTCCTTCATTTTTTTCATTGCCCATGCTTCTGTTTGACCGGCTTGATCCCGCCGCGCCACCTCCCTTTACTTAAATTTTGAAATTTTATGTGGAATTGCTGTAAGTAGCTGTATTGGGCATGACAAACAGACTGGAAAGTGAAATGAAACGAAACGAGCGTGGCCCAAAGCGGGTAACCCAGCGGAATATTGCGGATGTCGAACGCGATGACTCGAAAGCCCGGGAAGAGATAGAGATAGCTTGTCTCACGCTACTGATAGCGCTTTCAACAAACCGGGGAACATCATCGCTGCGGGTGCCGTACAGATAACGAAAGTGGGTGTGGATATTTTGCAAGCAGACATGCCGGATCAGGAGCAAAAACAGTATCGTCGAGCCGATCGGCTCTGGAGGGAATTTACAATTTATGGATAAAAAAGTTACATATTCATCATAACACTCCGACTCGCATCTGAAAATCGGTATCCGAGATATGTATCATATTTCGTTGAATTGTATCACCTTCAGTTGGGCGATCGCATACACTACGCTAATTACGAAAGACGGAGGTTATGTTCATGAGCCTTTCCCCGTATTCATCCGGCATGCCGGCGCAGCCCGTGCTCTATCAGGCCGAACCTCATGTTGCGCAAACGGTCAAATCCATCCGCGACCGGGTGAGTCAAATATGCAGGCATTACCGGAACCAGGCGGTCCGGGTCCAAACGCTGGACGGCCAGGTCTATGAAGGCGTTCTGACGCATTGCGAGAAAGGAATGCTGTACATCAGCATCCCTTATCCTTCCGGGCAACAGGGCCAGGCTAGGGGCCTCTACTACAACAACGTCATTTTGCCGCTTGTCCTTTATGAATTGCTGGCGATAACGCTGCTCTATACTTAAGGCCAACCAAAAGGGTCCTTTCGCCAACCGCGATCAGGACCTCTTTTTTTGCAAGCGCGGCATGTCTACAAAGACTGCACAAACCGCCAAACAAACATGCCCCCGAAATATATCAACGCCAGACCCGCGCATACCGAAATCCGCTTCATCCACCTTCCGTTCATTAGCTTTCTCATGTACGTCACCAGCAGCATCAAGACGATATCATGAATCAAAATGCCGCAAATGACGCCGGCAGCCATAACGAGAAAGCGGTTCTTTTCCGGGCCTTCCAGCTTGTCCGCCAGCAGCGTGCCGAAAACGCTCAGCCAAAACACGATATTCCCCGGCGACACGGCGACCATAAAACCGTTTGCGTAGGATGAAAGCCACGTTTCAGGGACCGCTCCTTCCTCGACAGCGTGATTGGCCGACGCTTCCTTGATGCTGACGATTCCTACATAAAATAAAAAGGCCGCTCCGACGATCCACATCGCTTGCTGAACGACCGGGGTCATCATAAACGCCGAAGCGCCGAAATAAAGTAGGGCCATCAGAAGCACGTCGACCGTCATCCCTCCGAGACCCACGCTCCAGCCATGCAAAAAACCTCTTTTTAAACCTTGACGTATCATTTCAACCGTGATGGGCCCTACCGGAATCGCTACCGACAGCCCCAAAATGATGCTACTTAACCACAACAGTTCCATACACCCCTCGCTTATGTTTTCATGTATACCCATACCCTATCGGAAATTTGTCATTTTCAGAAGGTATAGTTTATACTTTTCAAAAATGACAGATGGGGTGTCATCCTTCATGCGAGAACTGCTGTTTCATATTGATCCCGAAAGTCCGGTACCCCGATATGTGCAAGTGTACCGGCATCTGAAAAACGAAATCATGCAGGGCAGGCTTCTTCCCGACGCCAAGCTGCCGTCCATCCGGAATTTGGCCGCATCGCTCGATCTGAGCCGGAACACGGCGCAGCTCGCCTACGAGCAATTGCTGGCCGAAGGTTTTATCCGCAGCGTAAACAAAAAGGGCTACTACGTAGAGCCGCTGCCGCTAAACCAAACCCTGCCGCCCAACCTTCATCAAGTTCGTGCCCAGGCGGAGGAGGAAGCTCCGGCCGACTTGATCGATTTTCGTCTGGGGGCCGTCGACCCGGAGCATTTTCCGATCGAAAAATGGCGTCTTTTGTCCAACCGCGCGCTCAAAGATCCTTCGATTTATACCTACGGGGATCGCCAGGGGGATCCGCTGTTGAGACAATCCATCGCAGACTATTTGTTCCAATCCCGGGGCGTTCAGGCGACGTCGGCGCAAATGATCGTGGGCAGCAGCACGCAGCAGCTGATGTATTTGCTCGGGGCGATTTTGGGCGGGGAATTTGATTCGGTCGGCTTTGAAGAACCGGGGTACGCGGGGGCCAAGGACGTTTTCCGCGAGCTTTCCTACCACATCGAGCCGGTTCCCGTCGACCCGAACGGTATGCATCTCCCCAGCCTCCGGCAGATCAAGAGCAGGCTTTTGTACGTCACGCCTTCCCACCAGTTTCCGCTCGGAATGATCATGCCCATTCAACATCGGTTGGCCCTTCTGAATTGGGCGGAAGAACATGACGGTTATATTATCGAGGACGATTACGACAGCGAGTTCCGCTATAAACAAAAGCCGGTTCCGGCCATGTTCAGCTTGAACAACAACGAACGGGTCATTTACGTGGGGACGTTCTCCAAAGCGCTTTTGCCGTCGGTACGCATCGGATATCTGATTTTGCCGCACGCCCTGCTGCCCCGCTACGAGAACAAAAAGCCGCTGTTCGAGCCCTGCGCCTCGGGGATTCATCAGCGGACGCTGCATTATTTTATGGAAGAAGGATATTTCGGAGCCCATATCAAAAAGATGCGCAGCATTTATAAAAACAAAATGGCGGCAATCAAGGAGACGGTGCGCAAGTACGCTCCCCCTTTCGTTCAAGTCAACGACATGACCATGGGGCTGCATGTCATTCTGACGATCCAAACCGACCAAACGGAAGACGAACTCATCAAAAAAGCGGCCCTTCGCCGCTTGAAAGTGTACAAAGCTTCCATGTTCTATGAAACGCCTAAAAACGATGGCTGCGTTCAGCTTCTGCTCGGTTTTGCCGGCTTGGCGGAAGAAGACATCGTGCGGGGATTAAAGATGTTGCTGCAGGAAGTGCTGTAAAAAGCGGCTACCAGCGAATGCTTCGGACGCATGCCATGATGCGTTCCCGTTCCTCCTCCGGCAATGGCCAGCGGTTTATTTCCTCCAGCACGCCCGACCGGTTGGCATATCCCTTGGCCAGGCCGTTCAGCCTTGCCGCCAGCGTGGAGCGGTCCATCTCGGCGATGGAGGGATACAGCGTCAGCAATCGTTCCACGGCATGCGAATGCCGTTTCAAATAATATTTCTGGTGCCTCTCTTCCGCTGCATAAAAAACGGCAAACCGATGGATTTCCGTCGCCGGCTCCCCTTTGCCTGCAGCGCCCCGCTTTTGGAGCACACGGCCGATCATTTCCTTTTGTTCCAGGCTCCGGTACAGCAGCATCGACTGGTATTGCCTTCCTTTATAGCCGTTGATATTTTCCGGGCGGTGATGATCCCAAAATACGTTTAATAGGTCTTCGTACGACAAAACCGCCGGGTCGAAATCAACCTCGACGGTCTCGGTATGGTCGCCCATTCGGCGATAGGTAGGCTCGCTTGACGTTCCCCCGGCATAACCCGTCCTTGTCCGGACGACGCCCGGCAAGGAGCCGAAAAGCGCTTCCGGTCCCCAGAAGCAGCCCATGGCAAGCGTGGCGGTTTCGGTGTGAATTTCGTTCATTGCAGATACCTCCCGGGCTCTTTTAGCCTTTCATTAGGTATCACTATATACCACTCGTGCCGAATCTCCAAACCCGGTCAACCCTTGATCGAACCCGCTACCATGCCTTTCATGATCCGCTCCTGCATCATTAAATAGATCACGATGGTCGGAATGACCGCGATCGCCATCGCGCCCATCGTCAGGCCGTAATCCGTGCCGAAGCCGTCGGAGAACAGGGACAGGCTGAGCGGCAGCGTTTTGAGCGACTGCGAATTGATAAATACGAGCGCGAAGGAAAAATCGTTCCAAAACCTTAAAAAGGCGAGGATGGAGATCGTGGCGACGATCGGCGTGCACAGCGGGAAAATGATCCGCCCGAAAATCCGCCACCAGCCGCTTCCGTCGATCATGGCGGCTTCCTCAATCTCGCGAGGTATGGATGCCATGAACCCGATCGCCAAAAACACCGTAATCGGCAGCTCGAACGCCGTATACGGCAGAATCAAGGCGCCGTAGGTATCCAGCAGGCCGATGTTTTTCATCATGAGAAAAAGCGGGACGAGCGTGCTGTGAATCGGGATAAGCATCCCGATCAGGAATAACCCCATCACCGGCTTCTTGAGCCGGAATTCGAACCGGGACAGCACATACCCCGCCAGTATGCCGAGCAAAAGGGTCAAGATGACGGCACTGACGGTCACGAGCCCCGAATTCATCATCGCCCGTCCCATCTTCCCCAGCTCCCACGCCCGGACCATGTTCTCCTTCATCCACACGTGAGGCAAAGCGTAAGGATGCCTGAAAAAATCCTCGTTTGTCTTGAATGCGCTAATAAACAACCAATACAAAGGGTACAGGGTGAGCGCCGCGTATGCGGTCAAAATCAGCCTGCCGAACCCTGACAAGCCTTTCCTCGCCCATCCGCGTCCCCCTGTTTTCCGGCGCTCTCCGGCTGCCATCTCCATGTCCCCCACTCCTTTCCCTATCCATTTCTGCGTCTTGTCACGCCATAATTGACGGCAATGAGTATGGCGCTGACCAGCATAATGACCGTGGATACGGCCGAACCGTACCCGTACCTGTAGACGTGAAAGGTATTGTTGTACATGTACGTCGCGAGCAGCTCCGTCGAATGCGCAGGCCCGCCGTTGGTCATGACGATGACATGGTCGAAGGCTTTCAGGCTGCCGGAAATGCACAAGACGAGCGTAACGACGACCGTGCTCCAGATCATGGGCAAGGTCACCGAAATGAGCTTGCGCCAGCCTTGGGCCCCGTCGATGGCGGCCGCGTCGCCGATTTCGGAAGGGATATTTTGCAGCGCGGCGATATAGATGACCATATACGGCCCGATGTTGCTCCAGTTGATCGGCACCGTGATCGCCAGCATGTTGATATGCGGCTCGGACAGCCAGGCCCGGGTCCAGGACTCGAGCCCGACCGCCTTCAGGACAAAGTTGGCCAGGCCGAACTGCGGGTGATAGATATAACCCCAAATGAGGCCGACAACGACGGTGGAGAGCACCATCGGCATAAACACCGCGGAACGGATAAACTTCGAAAATAATGTGTTGCGGCGCAGCACGAGCGCCAGCAGCAGCGCAACCGGAATTTGCCCGACGATCGCCGACGCGACCAGCAGCAGGTTGTTCAGCAGCGCGTTCCAGAAAATCCGGTCGTGAATGATTTCGTTGTAATTGCCAAACCCGATGAATTTGGCCGATCCGAGCCCTTTCCATTCGAAAAATCCGTAATAAGCCGACCAGAAAATCGGAACGATGACGAAGATCAAAAACAAGATCAGGGCAGGCAGCAGGGCAAGGGCGATAAAACCTTTGCTTCGAAGCGCGGTTGACATGGCGTTCTCCCTCCTTGTGCTTCGGTCCGTCCTCCCTTTACGGGGTCACCGATCTGGCCTGCGCCTCCTGCAGCTTTTTGGCGATGTTTTCCGGCGAAGCGCCCGTCATGATTTCCTGCAGCCCGTTGTTGATGACCTCGGCGGCATCCGCCGATAAATACGCGTCATATACCGGCGTGATCGCCGTTTTTTTCACCAGGTTAAACGCTTTGTAATACAGGGAGCTGACCTTGGACTGGTCGATATCCGTGTCGTACATGACCATGGAGTTGCTCTCCGCGATGGCTTTTTGGGCTTCCGGACCGCTGATGGCGTAAATGAGCTTGAGTGCCGCCTCTTTGGCCGCCCCTTCCGTCCGTTTGCTTAACGCCATGCCGCCGCCCGCACCGCCAGAGATGGTCTTCGCTTCGCCTTTTCCGCCCGGAATCGCCGGCATGACGGTCACGTCAATGGCCTTCAGCTGCTCTTCGCTGGCGGAGGCCGCAAGATTGGTGAGCGTCCAGGCACCGCTGATCATCATCGCTGCATTGCCCTGGACGAAATATTGCTCCGCTTGCGTATTGTCAATGCTGTTCGCTCCATCCTGGAAAGCTTTGCTGTCGACCAGCTGCTTGAAGTAGCCGAGGGCCTTCACGAACTCCGGATCGGTAAACTTGGCGCCTTTTTGGGCGGCCGCGTTTTTGAACCATTCCGTGCCGGTCACATGGTCCGCCAAAGTGCCCAAAATCGTCGACTGCGCGACCCATGGGGCTTTATTGCCCAGCGCGATCGGGGTGATCTTGTTTTCGTTGAACACTTTCACCGCCGTCATCAGCTCGTCCCAGGTTTCCGGCACCTTCACGTTGTATTTTTGAAAGAGAGTGGTGTTATAGTACAAAATCGAAGTCGCGGACATGCCGATCGGGGCGCTGTAAATCTGGTTCGGCTCGAATTGGTAGGGTTCAAAAGCGCCGGGCAGAAACTTTTCCTTCCAGTCCTTATGCTGGTCCGCGATTTCTGTAATCGGTTGCAAAAGTCCGGCTCTGAACAGCTCCGCCGATTGGCTTCCGGCATAAACGAAAAAGATGTCCGGCAGCTCGTTGCCGGCGGCCACGGTGCTCAGACGCTGGCGGTAGCCGTCCGGCGGGATGGCCTGGGCATCCAGCTCCACGTTCGGGTTGTCCTTGGCAAACTGGTCGATGATGCCTCGGACCGTTTTGGCGCGAAGGTCGTCGCCGGAAAAATTATGCCAGATGCTGAGCTTGACCTTCTCGCCCGAGCCTTTGCCGCCTTCGGACGGGCTTGCCTTCTGGCCGCCGCTTTCTCCGCATGCCGCCAACATCAATGTCATCAGCAGCAAAACAATGCTTAATTTCCGTACTGGTTTCATCGGTCGATCCTCCTTTGGTTTGCGGCATAAGGCGGACTAGACGGAGCCCCGAACCTTTGCCGCAGCGTCGATTACCATCAGTATAAGAGGAAGGCATGACCGGACACAGGGGACAGAATTCAGCCGATACGGGGAATATTTTCAGCTGTTGTCCCGATATTCCGAAGGCGTCTGGCCCGTAAACCGCTTAAACAAACGGTTGAAATATTTAATGTCCTCGTACCCGATCCGCTTGGCCACCTCGCTGATTTTGGCAGGGGTTTCCCGAAGGAGCTCCATCGCCTTTTGCAGCCTTGCCTCCGTCACGAATTCGATGTAATTTCGCCCCGTTTCCCGTTTGAACACTTCGCTGAAATAATTCGGATTCATATGCACATGCCTGGCGACCTGCGCCAAAGAGAGGTTTTCTTCCAAATGCTCCCGGATATACGTCGCCGCACGTTCTGCGGGAGTCGTATCCGAAACAAGCAGCCTGTACTCATCCATGATCGATTTCAAGCGGCGGAACAGCTCCGGCTGCGGATCGGCGGCAAGCGTCATTCGGCTGCTGCCTTCCATGTCGGTCAACTGGCCGGCGTACCCGATCGAAGCCGCGGCCCGCTCCAGCCAGCGATGCCCCGCAAGAAGCAGGGATTGCAGATACGCCGCCGCCGTGGCGGGCGTGGCCTCCCCGTTGCGCCGAAGCTCCTCCATCCGCTGCATGATCCAGTCGTTTAAGGCAGACTCGTCCCCGGATTTCAGCAACGATGCAAGCTCCGCTTCCTCCCCTTGGGTGCAAATGCCGCGGCAGCCTTTGCGGGCATGAATGTCCTCATGCCGGATGATCCGCCGGTCTTGAAGCAGCCAGGCATAGGATCGGGCCGTTTCCGCCGTTTCCAGCGCTTCCCGCAGAAAATGCGCGCCGCCTACCGCCTGTCCGCAGGCGGCAAACAACGTGCAGCCGAGTTCGGTTTCCGCATTTCGCAGCAGCGCCTCCATCGGCCTTTTGCCTGGAGAATCAACCCGAATAAGAACGAGCAGCAGCAAAGAGCTGTTCCAAGGCAGCCATTCGCAAGGCAGCTTTTGCATGAGCCAATCGCCCAGCGCAGCGTACAGCGCATCCCGGGGATGGGGATTCCCGGAACCGGGGACGCCGTCCGCAGCCGAAACCAGCCATATTTGCAGCCGTTGAACGTCGGCAGGCCGCAGCCGCGGGTATCGTTCGTACAGCTCGCGGACCTCCCCTTCATCCGGCCCGGAGGATGCCGCAAGCACCCGCCCCAGAAAGCTCCGGTTCAAAAGGCGGTCCGTTTCCCTGCCAAGCTCTTCCCTTTTCCTCCGTTCCGCAAGCCTCTCCTTCGCCCGCAGCGCTGCCCGTACGATTTCGTCCGGCCGGCTCGTTTTCAGCAAATATTCGCTGACCCCTTCCCGGATCGCCTGCTGGGCGTAGGAAAACTCATCATAACCGGAAATGACGATCCATTCGGTATCCGGGCAATCGGTTTTGGTTTCGCGGATCAGATCCAGACCGCTTTTGCCGGTCATGCGGATATCCGTGAAGACAATCTCCGGGCGCTCCGCCGGGATTCGCCGCATCGCTTCCTCGGCCGATGACGCCGGTTCCAAAATGGTAAAGCCGTTTTGCTCCCAATCGATCACCCTGCAAAGACCCGTGCGGATAATAACTTCATCGTCTACGATGAGCACTTTCATGCGCTTCTCCCCTTTCCGTCATGTGAATCTGGCTTCACCGTAAAACTTGCAGGCTCCAAGCAAATTGAATCTTCCACGTACGGAATGGCGAACGTTATCGTCGTGCCGGCGCCTTCGAGGCTTTCAATATGCAGCCCCGCCTCCTTCCCGTAATGCAGCACCAGCCGGTGTTGAACGTTGCGAAGCCCGTAGCCTCCTTTGCGGACAGGCTGCGGGTTCTCCCCGGGCGCTTCCATTAGCTGACGGCGCAGCTGCTCCAGCCTTTCGGGCGGAATGCCCAGCCCGTTATCCGATACGGAAAAATGCATGCCCTGCGGCCCGTTTACGATGCGAACGGATATTTCCCCCGGGCCTTCCCGCTTCAAAATGCCGTGCAGCATTGCGTTTTCGACGAGCGGCTGCAGCAGGAGCTTCAGGATCAGCTTTTCCTGGACCTGTCCGTCCACATGGGCATAAAAAACGAATTTCTCCGGGTAACGGATGGACTGGATGTTGGCGTAATGGCGGACATGCATCATTTCCTGCCCGACCTGACAGTATTCCTGGCCGTTGTTCAGGCTGAACCGGAGAAAATCGCTGAGCGAACCGACCATGTCGGCGATTTTGGCGTCCCCGTTCATCAAGGCGAGCCAGTGGATGGAAGAAAGCGTATTGTAGAGGAAATGCGGATTGATCTGCAGCTGCAGCGCCTGCATATCCGCTTCCTTTTTCAGCGATTCATTGCGTTTGACCTCATCGGTCAGCTTTACGATCCGGGAGCTGAGCCTGTTGTAGCTGACGATCAGCTGCCCCACCTCATCGATTGATTTCACGGGGATGGCAGGCAGGGGCTCCTCCGGGCTGGCACTTTTCAAAAAGGCGGTCAGCGCGGACAGCGGCTTCGTAATCTTTTGGATCAAAAACACGACAAAAAAGATGACAAACAACATCGCGACGCTGACGGCAACGGCCGTTAAAATCAGGAAGTAATGGTTCTGCGACCGGTAGGCCTCCGTCGGGATGATGCCGACCAGTTTCCAGTTTACGCTGGACAAGGTGTTATAAAGCACCGTCTTCTTCCCGGCGCCCGACCCGTAATCCAAAAAGCCGCTTTCTCCTTGGAAAGCGCCCATATTCGGGTAGTAGACGGACAGCGGTACATTCGTCTCCATCTCATCCGGGCCAGCGATAATCCGGTTCTTGTCATCCAGCAGCAGGACGAACCCGCCCTCTTCCAGCGCCGCCTGCCTGATCTGCCGGGTTATGACCCCCTGATCCAAATTGATCTGGACCTTGCCGATCAGCTTGTATTTATCCGTGCTGCGAATCGGCCTTGCGAGCGTGATCACTTTGCGCGCCCCTTCAAACGTCCACTGCCGGTGGACGCCGGACCACCACTTCGGATGCTGCTCGTAATAATCGGGGATCGTCGCCGTAATGTCCGTAAAGTCCGAACCTGCGATCGATTTGTGGGAAATCGGGGGTTTGGTTCCCAGCGGCTCGATGATGATATTCGCAACGTAATCTTTGGAGAAAGCCAAATTCGTAAGAAAATTGATAATCGTGGTTTGCTGCAGCAAATCGCTTTCCGGCGTTTTTAAGTAGTTTTGCACTCCGTTATGGCCGATCAGGAACAACGACATGTTTTCCACGTCCTTCACCATCGTGCTGAGGTATACTTCCACCTGCCGGAGCGTGTTCATCCCCGAGCTCTTGGCTTTTTCCTCGGTTAACCCTTCCGCCGTCTTGTACGAAAACAAACCGAGAAACAGCAGCGGAACGAGCGTCGTCATGATGATCAGCAGCGAAAGCTTATGTTTCAGCGATTTCCCCAGCCATTGTTTCACAGGATCACCCCGCTTTAAGCGTTTTAATTTTCATCGAAAAAGAGGATGGAATATTTCGACATTTGTTTGATATATTACTTGACATTCGACAACATGTAAACGCTATCAAGAAATGGCACCTTGGAAAATGCAAAGAAACCCGCGTCCAAAGGACGGGGTTTCCGCTATTTTACTTCCGTTCGGTGAAGCCAAATGTCTTCCATTGCATCCAGGTTGTGCTGCTTCAGAAAATCAAGTGTGCCCGTTTCGATCCGGTCAAGCGTTGTCAGCCAGGATGGATCGGAAAGACGAAAGGATGCTCCCTTGGAGGGAGCCGCGGAAAGCCATACCGCATTCAGCGCTTGCAGCTGCTCGATAATCGGTTTATTTTCTGAACCCAGCGGAGTGTCTTCAAGATCCCAATCATAAAACAGATGCGCAATTTGAATGGCGGTTAATGAGCTTTTGTCATTCGTGTAGTCTTCATGCCTAAATTTAAAACGGACCGCGAGTTCCCGGCAATCCCGGATAATCTGGTTTATTTTTTCATGATTTGCCAAAAGAGCGCGGACCTGGTCTCTCGTCATCGTTCCATTTTTTAAAAACTCCCGGTACAATGCGTCATCGCCTTGAATCGTCGTCGCAAGCAACTGCGTATCCGACTGTAACTCGGCGGAAATATGTTGTTCATACATGGACTTGGCCTTGTACTGCGTGATGGCGAAAATGGACAGGATGACAATCACCGTCAACATAACGATGTGCGGAGCATAACGCCGGAGCGTCCTGTATGTGAGTTTCATTCCATTCACCTCCAGACGATTGGAGCGCTATATACCCGTTAGGTGAGCAACCCCGGCCATCAATGGCCAAGGCAGCACAAAGTTGAAAGTCTGTTATTTCATCGCTTCTTCCATCAGCTCTCCCAACAACCGGAAGGCTTCCTCGATTTTTTCCTTCGGCACGTTCGCATACCGATCCCCGATGCTGATCTCAAAGAAACACGCTCCTTCTTCCGTTTCACGCAGCCAGGCGGATAACCCGACACCCGTAGTCTCGGCAACATGTGCGAGAATCGAGGCAGCCTTTTCCTCCGGCAGCTTGAAATGCACATGGAACATATTCGACACCGGCACTTCCGGCCGGGTAGACACGCCCCCACAAGCATTGTACAGGGCGGCAAGCTCCTTCGCTTCCTCGTAATACCGCTTCATGCTGCCGATCCGCCGGTCGAAATAATATTCCGAGCTGACGATATACGGATACAAGCTGATCAGATCGCCGCCGTGGCGTCTTTTCCAAATTTTCGATTGCTCCGTAAACGAGGCGTC
This sequence comes from Paenibacillus sp. USDA918EY, assembly GCF_009870825.1. Classification (GTDB taxonomy): domain Bacteria; phylum Bacillota; class Bacilli; order Paenibacillales; family Paenibacillaceae; genus Paenibacillus_AQ; species Paenibacillus_AQ albilobatus. Next base: position 580,257 of record NZ_WTWY01000002.1, read on the forward strand.
ACCCGCCAAAACCGCTCCCGCGATGCCGCCGATCCCTTTATAAAAGGAAACGTACACGCTGTCGAACAACCCACAAATTTCCGCGGCCGATTTGTTGTAATACGGCGTAATCTCGAACAGTCTTGCACCGTCCAAATGCAGTCTGATCCCCTTTTCCCGGCAATAGGCCGAGATCGCCTCCAGTTCCTCGTACGGCGGCAGTTGGCCGCCGATTTCGCGCTGCGGCAGCTCCAGAAGCAGGCAGGAAATTTCACCTTCCAGCTGCCGCACGTCGTCCAGCGTAATCAACCGTTCTTTGTCCGCGAGCAGAACCGCTTCAATATGATGAAGCTCCTTCATCCCGTCCTGTTCATGGATTTCCAAATGGCATAGCGGATGGTAGGCCACGCGCTTCAGCCCTTTCCCGTCGCACCATATGCGGAGCGCGATTTGCTGGGCCATCGTCCCGCTCGGAAAAAATACCGCAGCCTCCTTGCCCAGATAGGACGCCATCTTGCTCTGAAAATCCTCAATCGCTTTCCCCTTGCCATACATATCGCTGCTCATGGAGCCCGGAACTTCTTCAAAAGCTTGCCGGAGCACCTCAACATCGCGCGGTCCGTGGCCACCCAGCGGGTAGGCCGCCTTCTCGAATGCTTCAGTCAGTGTTTTGCTGCCGCTCATTTATTTTTCCTCCTTGGATCAACCTCGTTCTTTTAGCATACTCGATCCGCATCGTTATGAAAAACCAAATTTATGACAGCCGGATAAAAGCGCAAAAACCCCTGCTGCGCCGTGAAGGCCCAGCCAGGGGTTTTTTTGCGATCTCCTTGATTATGTTACAACATGTATTATCTATTATTTCACAGAGTCTTACTTCGCCGCCGCTTCCTGCTCCGCGATCGCCTGCTTGAACTGCTTCAGCAGGTCGGCAAGCGCTGCCCGGATGGCGTCGGCATCTTTGGATTCCTCGGCTTTGGCCAAAGCGTCCCAGGCTTTCGGGAAAGCGGGGGCGGCTTCTTTGGCCTCCGCGGCTACCATCGTAACGGCCAGGGTGCCGAACTCCGCATTTTCCTTTGAAACTGCCTTCGGATCTACTGACGATTCGTTCAGCTTGACGGTAGGAATGACCGCCCCAAAAGCGACATTTCCACCTTCAACCTCTTTGATGGCGATGGTGAGCTTTTCCATTGGAACCGCCGCTTGAAGCGAAGCCGGCTTTTCTCCCGCGCCTTCCTTTTTGAATACTTCAATCGCTTTTATCACCGGCTTGCCCGGTTCGAATTCCCCTGCCGTTTCCCCGGATTCATCCGCTGCGGACAGCTTTTCGATTTTGATTGCTTGGATGTCTGCCGGAACAAGGGCTTGTTGGAGCTGCTCCAGCGTCTTTTTCCAGTCTTCCACCGTTTCGGGCGCATATTGCTTGGCAAGCTCTAACGGATCGGTCATTTTGGAAATGGCGATTTTTTGCGATTGGACACCGCCGTCTAACGTAACCGCTGCGGCTTGAACTTTTATGGCGGGCGTTTCCGTTTTCGGCGCGCTGTCCGCATGGGTGATCGCCGGTGCGGCAACCGCGGACAACATAACGGCGGACATGGTCGTTTTCTTAAGTATGTTTTGCATTTTCATCGTTCATTCTCTCCCTCATATTGGTTTGCAAGGTCCCGGGCAGTTGCGGAATATCCGGCAAGCCGAATCTTTTGAGACGAAACGCGATCACGGGCTACTCACCAAGCCGCTTCCATATCACGTCATAGGCCAGCATCGCGGCTTCCGAGCAGGCGAAAAACACGCACCAGCACAGCAGCATCAGACCGGTCATCCGGCATGTCTTTTTGAGAGCCGCACCTATTTTCCGATCCGGATTCCATGCATCTTTTGCCACCGTGTTTCCTCCTTCGCTTGAGACCGATCTTCCGCTTGTCTTTCATGCCCACGGATGCTTGCAGATCCCAGTGTAAAAGGCGCGTGTGTCAAGCCGTTGGTGGATTTGTGGAAAAACGATGGCATTTTCCATCGGAGGTCTGCGCGTTGGTATACTGGATGAAGAGAAACGGGAGGATCTGAACATGAATAACCAATATACCATCGCCGTCGTGGATGACGATACGAATATACGCCTTTTGGTGGAGGCTTTTTTGCAAAAGGAAAACTACCGCACCGTCGGGCTGGGCAGCGCCGAAGAGGCATGGGAGCTGTGGCAGAGCAGTCCGCCCGATCTGTGGGTGCTCGATATCATGCTGCCGGGCATGGACGGATATGAGTTTTGCAGACGCATCCGCAGTGAAGCGGAAGTGCCGATCATCATGATTTCCGCAAGGGACAATGAAGTCGATAAAATTCTGGGCCTCGAGCTCGGCAGCGACGACTATATGGTCAAGCCGTTCAGCCCGCGCGAACTGGTCGCCCGCATCAAAAGACAGCTGCAGCGCTGGTACAAGCTGAACGGTCCGGAAGGGCAGCCGTCATCTTCTCCCGTCCGGATCGAGCTGGGAAACTTGCAGCTGCTGCCGGAGGAGCGACGCGCTTTTTGGGCTGGCGAAGAAGTGGATCTGACCAGCAAAGAGTTTGCCATGCTGCAGGTTTTCGCCGAAAACCCGAACCGCGCCTTTACGAGAGACGATTTGCTCAACTTTGTATGGGGCGAGGATTATTTCGGCAGCGACCGCGCCGTAGACCATTTGATCAAGCGGGTGCGCAAAAAAATCGGCCGACTTCCCATCGAAGCGGTGTGGGGCCACGGCTACCGAATGAGATATGAAGGAGGCGATCCATCCCAATGAAACTCGTTCACCAAATCAATCTTGCTTTCGGCATCGCGCTGGCGCTGGTGCTTACCGTTGCCGGATTCGTCCTTCATTATGTGCTGCTGGACCATCTGATCGGCGCGCAAAAGGATGATTTGCAGGCGATGAGCGTGGAAATGACCGATACTTTGAGGCAGGAAGCGATCCCTATGACCAAAAACATATCCGCCGCCTTGCCGATTTCGGCTTCAACAGCAGGCATCAGCGCCATCCTTACAGACGATACGGGCAGCATCATCGCGATGTCTCCTTCCTCCGATGACATCAAAAACATGAAACCGCTGGCGGCGGCGGTGACGAACGCGGAAGCTGTCAGCGTGCAGAAAATCAGCGACGGCAGCGACAAAAACTACATTACGGTGGATCAACTGACGCCCCAAGGCAAACTGACGCTGTATACGCCGATGAGCAAAATCCGCACGATCGAACAGGCGCTGCTCAAGCGGCTGCTGATCATTTTTGGCGCGGCGGGGCTCGCCATGCTTATCTTCAGCCTCTTTATTACGAAAAAGTTCATCAAGCCGCTGATCCGGCTTCGCGATGAGCTGGCCAAGGTCAAGGAACGCCGCTTCGCGGACGTGACCTTCATCAAGGCCGGAGGGGAGATCGGCTCGGTCGCCAAATCGGTCTGCGACATGGCCAAGGAGCTGAACCGTTTTAACCAAGTGCAGAAGCAGTTTTTCCAAAACGCTTCCCATGAATTAAAAACGCCGCTGATGTCTATTTCCGGTTATGCCGAGGGTATCCGCGACGGCGTGTTTGAAGGGGAAAACGTGCGCAAAGGGCTGGATATTATTTTGAATGAAAGCGCCCGACTCAAAAAGCTCGTGACCGAAATGACGCTGCTGGCCAAGCTGGACAGCGAAGAGGATGTGTTCAAAGAAGAGGAAATTTGCGTACGGGAGCTGCTGACGGAGACGGTGGAGCGGATGAACCCGCTGCTTGTCAAAAAGGGCGTCACCCTGCATATGGAGTATGGGGAGCTGAAAATCACAGCATTACGGGCAGACCGCGACAAGCTGCTGCAGGCCATGCTGAACGTCGTCTCCAATGCGGCGCGTTATGCGCGGCAGAATATTAATATTCATGCCGAGACACGCGAGGGACAAATCGTGATCCGCGTCAGCGATGACGGGCCGGGCATCCCGGAAGACCTGCTGCCCTATCTGTTTCATCGTTTCGTGAAAGGCAAAGACGGCGAATCCGGCCTGGGCCTTGCCATCTCCCGCGCGATCGTCGAGCGGTGCGGCGGCCTGATCCGGGCGGACAACGCCCGCAGGGGCGGCGCGGTGATTTCGCTGCGGTTTCCGGGCGCTTTGTAGCTGGAAGGAGGATGCGCCGGCATCCTCCTTTGTTTTTGCACCCAAAGAAACCCGCCTCAGCGGCGGGCTGTCATTTCGCCTTATATCGTGCATCGTGCCATGACCCAATCGGCCAAAATCCCGAATAACAACCACGACACAAAATGGATTCCATATAGGACAAACCAGTATCGCCCGCCCGCTTCATCGCAGCAGCCTTACAAGCTTCAACCCGGAACGGAGGCGCGGGCGTTTCAAATGCTCCTGAACGTACCGGTAATCGGTTAACTCGACATCGGCATCGCGCAGGGCATAAGCAAAGTCGTCGTCGAAAGGCAGGCGGTATTCCCACACTCTTTTTTCGTAATTCGGAATATGTTCCTGCATCCAGGGATCGGGAACGCCGGGGTGAATGTACGTTTCGCACACGCCTTCCGGCAGCCGGTACAGCTTGGCGATCATCGATTGCTTAAAGCTGTCGTACGTTTCACCGTCCTCGACTCCGAAAGGATGCGACAGCAAGTAGTCGGGAATCGGCACGCCAAAAGTGTCGGCCAAGGCGACGACCTGAGCTACCGGCCGTTCGATGTCTTTCAGGGAACCGAGCAGCGGGTCTTCCTTGTCGATATGGCGAAAAAAACGCATCGGCAGCTTCCAGCGCGATACCTTCCACAATGTCTGCGGGAGCAGGCTGCGGCCGGTCTCCATGCCGTACAGGCTCCCCATGTGATTGTCGGCATGGCTGACCACAATGCCGGCCTTCCGCGCCAGCTCGTACTGCGCGTCGATTTCTTTCATGACCGCCCTCGTGGCCGCGCCCTGCTCGAACTCCTTCACGGTGCGGTATTGGTATCCGCTGTCGTCATGCAGCGACGGGTCGCCCGTCAGGCTGCGCCAGCGCAGCGCCTCGAATTCGCTTGTCATCGTCAGGTGCAGCCCCACGTTGGACTGACGCCGCTTGGCGGTCCAGGCAGCCGCTTCTTCAAAGCCGGGAGCGACCGTCATGATCGTCGCGGAAGACACCTTCTTCTCTTCGAGCAAGGCCATAATCGCCCGGTTCAGGGCAGGGCTTTGCCCGAAATCGTCACAGTTGAGGATGAGTTTTTTCCCCATGCGTTACATCCCCTCTCCGATGCGTCGTAAATTCAAACCGGGTCAGCAGCGATATCAAAATCGAGATCAGCAGCAGGCAAAACGGCACCGCGCTGATCAGCACGCGGAACGTCATTTCCGGATTCGGCCCCGGTTTATCGCCGCTTTCATAGCCGAAAAACAGTCCCACGACCAAAAATGCCAGCGCCGAGATCAATCCGCTGGACCGGGTAATAAACCCGGCAACGGCGGTGTAAATCCCTTCCCTGCGCAGCCCCGTTTTTGCCGCGTCTTCGTCGATGATCCGCCCGGTAACCATGGCAGGCGTGACCAAAAAGCCCGCCAGACCGAAACCGACGGCAATGCCCGCTAACACCCCGCTGATCAGGTTGAACCCGAACCAAAGCGGCAGTACGGAAACGGCATATACGGCCAGCGATAACCTCCACACCTTCACCCCGTCCAGTTTGCGGCAAATCCAGTACCATACGAATACGAGCGGAACGACGGATACGAACACGGCAGCCATCAGGAGCGTCACTTGTTCGTCGCCGATTTTCAGGACATATTTTGCGTAAAACGGAATGATCGAGCTGATCAAGCCGTTGACCGTCTGGGCAAACGAGTTCGAGATGTTAAAAAGCCAAAACTTTTTGTTGCCGAGCGTCTCACGAAACGCCGCCACCAGCTTTAGCGGTTCGCCGGCGCTGTAATCCTCGCGCTCTTTAATTCCCAGCATGCAAATCAGCATGGCGATGCCGAACACAAAGGCGTAGATGATCGACATATTGGAAAAATTGAGCGCGTTAAAGATGGTTGGCGTCAGCGCCGAGCCGATCAGCAGCGCAACGACCTGATAGCTTTGCTGGATGGCGGAAGCTTTGGCGCGCAAACGGTCGCCGTGATACAGCTCGGGGAACAGCGCCCCGTAATTGACCCACAGCACCGTCGAAACCGCTTCAAACAGGACCAGGGCCGTCAAAAACCAGGTAAACAAGCCGTTCTGCGACAGCCCTCCCGGCGGAGAAAACACCATAATAAACGTCAGCATGAACAGCGGCATGGCGCCGAAGATCCATGGACGCCGCCTGCCGAGCCGGGTATGGGTGCGGTCCGACCAATGCCCGAACAGCGGGTTGTTGACGGCATCCCAAACGAGAAAAATGGTGCGGGCCAGCGTTGCCAGTCCGATGCCGAGACCAAGCTTCTCCACATAAAAAAAGCTGTAATACGAGCTGAACGCCTGGCTAGGCACCATCATGGCGAACATGCCGAGGGCAAAGGTGTACGGCGAATTGACCCATTTGCGCTGCATGCGCGACTCCCCCCATACCGTAAAATAACTTGTTTTATCTTATTCAACGGCTGGGGGATTTTACCTCCCTTGCTTAAAACTCTTTATGTGCCACAAGGCTTGGTGTCATGCATTCCGGAGCAAAACGGAATCTCCTTATCAAATTTTCATAAAAACGAAAAAAATGGGCGAATGTCATCAACTGTATATTGCTGGTTAAATCAACCGCGTTATATCATAAAAGTGGATTTATCATCCAGTTTTTTCATCATGAAAAATCATTCCCTGCAAGTTTTGCTGTGTATGGCTTTTCCATCAAACAAAACCATTATGGAGGGACAAATGAAGAAAACCAAAATGAAAGCCCTTTCAACGCTGCTGGCCGCCGCCGTCCTGCTGGTGCCTGCCGTTCAACCGGCAGCCGCGCTCGCGAAGCCCGAAGCTCAGAACATGATGATGATTTCCGCTATGGGGTCAAAGGACCTCCCGTCCCAAGCCGGGGAAGAAAATGGCCAAAAGCCTCCAAGCGTCACCGATGCCGTGTATGGCCAGGATTCAGGAGCGCCCCCAAACGGACCACTGGATGATGAAGCCGGCCTCAACGCGGCATCCGCATTCAGCGGAACCAATTTGGCGCTTCACAAACCCGTTTTCGCTTCCGGCAACGAAGTCGATTATCTGAATCCGGAGCTGGCCGTGGACGGAAAAGGAAACACCAGATGGTCATCCGCCTTACAGGATGATCAATGGTTTTACGTCGATCTCGGCGAACCCCAGGAAATCGACCGCGTCGTGATCCGTTGGCAAACCCCTGCCGACTCTTATAAAATCCTCGTATCGGTCGACGGCGAAAGCTGGGAGAACGTCAAGGAAAATGACGGTATCATCACATGCAAAGGCGGTGTCGAAACGATCGACTTCTCTGTACGCCAAGCCAGGTACGTGAAGTTCCAAGGGGTCAAGCGGGCTCCCGTCGAAGGCACGCTGTACGGATATTCCTTTTATGAGTTCGAGGTTTACCAATTACATGATTTGCAAACGATTATCGACAATGTCTCTGCGGCATTAACGGTCCAGCCCGGACAAACGAAGCTCGACTGGTCGGCGGCGGGTGTGCCCAAGGGTTATCAAGTCAGTCTGTATGGAAGCGACCGCCAACCTGTCATCGACCTGGACGGCCAAATCCGCACGCCGCTGGTGGATGCCAAAGTCAATCTCATCGTACAGGTGGAAGATGAGAAAGATCCGAACCGGAGCCTGCTGTCGGGGAGCATTCCGGTTGTTGTGCCGGGACTGCATAAGCAGACTCCGGACCGGAACGCCGAACCGGACGTCATTCCGTCCCTGCAGGAATGGTACGGGGACACCGGACGGTTTACGCTAAAGAAGTCTTCGCGTATCGTCGTGAATCCGCAGGATGAATCCGCTTTGCGGAATGCCGCCGAGCTGACCCGCGAGGATTTGCTCGATGTGACCGGATACGATCTCAAAGTCGTGACCGGCAAACCGAAGGCCGGCGATTTGTATTTGTCCATCGATCCATCCCTGACGCGGCTCGGCGAAGAAGGCAATCGGTTTAAGGTCGGAGATTACGTCTCGATCGCTTCCATGTCCGCCAAAGGAACGTTTTACGGCACAAGAACCGCGCTGCAAATTATCAAGCAGCATCCTGACCGGACGATTCCGAAAGGCGAAGCCATGGATTATCCGAAGTACGCGCAGCGCGGACTGATGATCGACGTCGCGCGCAAGTTTTATACGATCGATTTTCTCCGCAGTTACGTAAAATTGTTGTCCTGGTACAAAATGAACACGTTCCAAATCCATCTGAACGATGATGTCGGCACGCCGTTCGCGGACGGCACGACGGCCGCTTTCCGGCTCGAAAGCACTACTTATCCGGGGCTGGCGAGTCCAAACGGCCATTATACGAAGCAGGAATTCAAGGATCTGCAGCTGCTGGGCATGGAATACGGCGTCAACGTCATTCCGGAGATCGATACGCCGGGACATTCCCGAGCATTCACTTCCTATAATCCGGCGCTTGGAAATGACCGGGGACTCGATATTACCAAACCGGAAACCGTTCAGTTCGTTAAATCTTTATGGGATGAATATTTGGACGGGAATGACCGGACGTTTATCGGTCCGGACGTCAACATCGGCACGGACGAATACGGCGGGAATACCGAAGTGTTCCGCGGATATATGGATACGCTGATCAAGCATATCAACAGCAAAGGCAAACATCCGCAATTATGGGGGGAACTTACGCAACATAACGGCACGACGCCGATCAGCACCGACGCCACCATGACTATATGGCATGAACCGTACGGTTCTCCGCAGCAGGCGGTGGATCTCGGCTACGACGTTATCAACGCCCAAAACGTATACATGTATATCGTCCCTACCCTATACGGCGACTATTTGAATTCCCAGTTCATCTACAATGAGTGGGAGCCGATCAAGTGGGAAACGACGACGCTTCCTTACGGCCATCCGCGCGTCAAAGGCGGCATGTTCTGCTTATGGAACGACGTGTCCGAGGCCAACGGCCTGTCGATGGACGATTCGCATGAACGTTTGCTTCCGGGCATTCAAGCGGTCTCGGAAAAAATGTGGACCGGAACGCGGGACGACCGCTCCTTCCAAAAATTCGAGCAGCGGGCGAAGGCGATAGCCGATGCGCCAAACGCCGACATGTCCCATAAAATCACCGTAAGCAACGATGAGAACAAAGTCATTTCGTATCTTTTCGAAAACAAATTCAAGGACGAATCCGGCAACCGCTTTGACGGCAAAGGCGTCAACGTCGATATGACCGACGGAAAATACGGCAAAGGCGTGCGGCTGAACGGCGGGAAAAGCTACATCCAAACGCCGATTGAGTCCTTAGGTTTCGGCTGGACGGTTTCAATGTGGATCAAACCCGACAAAGACAACCCCGATAACGCTGTATTGATGGAGTCTCCGGCCGGAACGCTGAAATTGAAGCAGGGCAGCAGCGGCAAGCTTGGATTCACGAAAGAGCATTACGACAGCACGTTTAACTACGCGGTTCCGGAAGGCAAGTGGACGCATATCACGCTGAAGGGCGACAAAAAAGGCGTGACATTATTCGTGAATTTGGACGAATACGTGGAAAGGCTGGAGGAACAAGCGCCGAAACTAAACACCCTCGTCCTGCCGACGCTCCGGATCGGAAGCGAAACAAATGCGTTTAAGGGCGTACTGGATAACGTCATGATCTACAACACGCCGATCGAGCTGATGAGCGGCGAAAATTTGGCGCTTCATCAAGCCACGGAGTCGTCCGAAACCGAATTTCCATATTACTCTTCCGACAAAGCGGTTGACGGGGATACGTCTCCACTCTCCAGATGGTCCAGCGCATATGTTGATGACGCTTGGTTTTTGGTCGATCTTGGAGACACCAAAGATATCAGCAAAGTGATCATCAAATGGCAAGGCGCCTATGCGGAGAAATACCAGCTGCTCGTATCCACGGACAAAACGAACTGGACCCATGTGTCCGGCGGTGACGGAACGATCACTTCCAAGGGCACGCTGGATACGATTACCTTCGGTCCCCGGCAGGCAAAGTACGTGAAATTCCAGGGCATCAAGCGCGCCACCGTATTCGGCAACTCCTTCTTTGAATTCGAGGTGTACGGCCCCGATCGTATTCAGGAGTATAAACAGCTGATTGCGCAGATGGAAGAACTTTTGCCGAAAACGGACAACAACGGAAAGCTGCATAAACTGCTGCTGCAGGTGCTGAATCGTTATCCGTACGATGCGACGCGCGATTTGGGGCCGATGCGGGATTTGATTGCTCAGGCGAAATAACAAGAAGGGGCTGTCCCGAAATCATCCAACAGATGTGAACTGCACCACGTCAAGTAGACAATTTAAAAGCTGTGAAACGGCCTTTGTCCTGATTTTCATTGGACTAAGGCCTTTTAATTTTCCCTGCAGCCTTTCGTAATTGTAAAAGTGAATGTAGTCATCAATAGCCCTTAGCTTGTAATTAATTTCAATGCTTGCTGTAAATCTATATCTTCTTCAATATGTTTAGGCGTCCATTTTATATATATATGGGGCTGAATTCCTTTTCCGTGTATCGGGTCTATTTCCGTTTTCTGTTCAAGTCTTGACATTGGATAACATAGAGAAAATCGGTTGTCCCAATTGAGACAAACGATGTCGCTATAATCATTTATTCCCATGGTGGCACGTCCTACTATTGTTACTTTGGATGATTCCTTGCTCATCTCCACAAATTCCTCTCCGGCACTTGCACAATAACAGTCAGATAATATAATTACATTCTCCGGGTTGTTTTCTCCCTCAAAATTGTTTTCTAATTCTGAAATAAATTCCGAAAAGTCAAAAGCCACAAACCCTTGATTTCGATAGTTTTTAAATTGATGTTCAGCAAACTCCACCATTTTAAGCGTTTCTTCATGATCTGTTGAACTTCGAACTTTCTCAGCCTGTTCTAAAAATAGTTCCACATTACGGTCGGAACAATTAAATTCTCGTACTTTAGGTTCAGAACTTGGTTTTTCTCCTTTTTTAAAGATATATCTCATTAATGAAGAAAAAGCATGAGAGTTCCCTCCGTTATTACGCCGGACATCAACAATTACATTTTTACTTTCAAGCAGGTCATCCTTATGTTTTTCAATTAAATTCACTATGCTATTGGTATCTCCAAAATCAGAAAAGGTTAATAATAAAGTGTTTTCATTGATAAAATCAATAGCATAAGTTGACTTTTTAGGAGTTCGTCTGTATAACCTCAAGTCCAGTTTTACCAAATCCTCATTCTCGTTCATAAGCTCAAAAGACGTAGCTTTGCTTAGGATTTCATCCCATTCTTCTCTCTCAGGATGAGATTCTCTAAGCATTTCACGGTGCAGTGTTCTTATCGAAGAAATGGATTGTCCGTCGATGGAAACAATTTTTGCCCCTTTTCCAAATCTGTTCTCTTCAGAAACCTCTGTTACGTATAAGGTGTCTTCGTAATTCCTTACGGAAAAACCACAAGTTTTAGCTTCTACCTTTTCTGAATGATGTAAGTGAAAATACAAATGGCGATCTTGGAAACTAATAAGATATTCATTCACAATTTCAGTAAACAGTTGCGGCGTCATTAATTCATTGGTTTCAAGGTACTCTATTTTTTGGGTAAAATAATCAGGATGATCCCAGCCTTTTTTCTCCTCATATCCTGCATAATCCTGATGCATAATAGAAACTATCTCAGCAAATATATTTACGTATTCCAAAATATATTTTCCCTCCGAATCTTTATTAGCTTTAACTGAACAGTTTAGTTGCGCCCGAAGTATTTTTCCTGAAAATGACCAAAGGGACCTGATCTTACCCAGCGAACAAACATGTGAAAGTCCCAATGATCTGTGGGGATTATTATTTTGTGGAGGCACTTGTCAAAGTACGCGGTCATATAGGATTGTTCTAAGCGCCGGGATATGAAAAATCCTCTTCGTTCAACGAGGTTAAGCCGATTTTAACGGTGTCTTAGTTCTCTTGTTTACTAAAAGAGGATGATTCCAGGGTTCCGTCCTTATTGAATCTTAGAGGTCTTTCATGAATTGAATGATCTTATCATTCAGCCCCGGCAGCCCCTCATGTCCAAAGTCCGGAAAAATCTCCAGTTGAACGGGCCCGGTTATTTTGTTGATGGCGGCAAACTGCGTGGAAGGCGGGCAAATGGTATCCATCAGCCCAACACCGACGAGGCAATCGGCCTTGATGCGCGGAGCCAGGTTTTGGATATCGATATATCCCAGCTTCGTAAAAATTTCGTCCTCGCGCTGATGCTGCGGATCGAACATGCGGAAATATTTCCCCAGCTCTTCATAAGCGTGTTTGCACAAGTCCATTTCCCAGGTTCTGCGGTAGTCGCTCAGGAACGGATAAACCGGCGCCGCTTTTTTGATCCGCGGTTCAAGCGCCGCGCAAGCGATTGTAAGCGCCCCGCCCTGGGACCAGCCCGTAGCGCCCACGCGATCCGCATCGACCTCCGGCATGTTCATGACGATCGAAGCCAGCTGCGCCGTATCCAGGAAGACGTCCCGGAACAGCAACCGATGCGGGTCCTCGTTGTCCAGCCCGCGGATAATGTGGCCGTGATGCGTGTTTCCGGACACACCGCCGGTATCCTCGGAGAGGCCTCCTTGCCCGCGAACATCCAGCGACGCGATCGAGAACCCGAGCGCAGGATAGACCATTTTGTCCATCCAATCGCCGCTATGTCCGGTGTACCCGTGAAAATGCAGCACGGCCGGATGAGGTTCGGCAGTTCCTTTGGGTCTTACATATTTCGCGTGCACTCTGGCACCGCTTACACCCGTGAAATACAAATGGAAGCATTCCGCGAACGGAAGCTGGAATTCAGCCGGGACCAGCTCGACCTGCGGGTCTACGGAGCGCATCTCCTCGAGCGCTTTTTCCCAATAAGCATCGAAGTCATGCGGTTTGGGATTGATTCCTTGATACTTTTTCAGCTCCGATAGGGGCATATCCACTAGCGGCATTCGTCATCACCCTTTTTTACTTGATTTAAGCAGATTCCGGCTCTCGTTGACAACCCTTTTTTTCCAGCGCCGACGATTGCGTCGGTATTCATCGACCCCTATTTTTTATGGAAGGCGTTTCTTCCGCAAGCAAAAGCATAATAGATGTGTCATTTCTCGCCCGAATGAATAGGCTATATCATCAAATTAGATCTGGAGGTTCTGTTACATGACGACTAGCAGCTATCCCTTCGGGCCCGGCTTCCAGCATATATATCCGGTTCCTTTCCCCTATTATCCGATGGCCTATACATTCCGCGGCCCCTATGCGCCTTCGCCTTATTTCTGGCCGCTGCCGGAACGGGTAGTTCCTTATACGGGTGGATTCCCCGGGTATCCGGGGTATCCGGGGTATTCGGAGTATCCAGCCTATCCGGCTTACGCGCCGTTCCCGGCAGCTCCATACCCCGGCATCGCTTATGACGCGCCTTATTCGGCGATGGACCCCACCCGGGTCGAACCGACGCCCAAAGGCTTTCAAATTAAGCTCCAGCCGACGCAGGAAAAGAAATTCGATCACGTCCATGCCGAGAGCGTCAATGTCGAAAACATCAAGGTTGAAAACGTCAAAGCCGAGAACGTCAAAGCCGAGAACGTCAAAGCCGAAAAAAGCCAGCCGGGCGTGAAAATGAACACCGCCATCGAGGTTGGAGGCAAACACGGCGCCGGTTTTCAGGCAGAGACACAGGTAGACAAACACGGAGTAAGCAACCAGGTTGCCAGCCATGTCGGCGCGGAGCAATACGGCTTGAACGTGCAGGGCGGCGCTAGCCTCGACGGCAAAACAAAAGGGTTCCAGTTTGAAACCGAAAGCAAGCTCGGCGGCAAATACGGCATCCAGGTGCATGCCGAAGGCCATGCGGGGCTGCAGCAAGGCATTGGGCTGAACACCGAAGCTCAAGTTTTGGGCGATCACGGCATCGGCGCCCATGTGAAAGGCCAGCTCGGCGGCGGCCAAGGCGCCGCCTTCAGCACGGGAGCGCAAATCGGCGGCGATCATGGCCTTGGCGCTCATGCCGGCGCCCAAGTAGGCGGCGGTCAAGGCGTCAGCTTCAATGTCGGCGGCAACGTCGGCAGCCATGACGGCCAGGTCGGATTCCAGCTCGGAGGCAAAGAGAAGAAAAAGGCCGAGGAGTAAAAGCCGAATCCGCTGCTTCCCTCCCGCCTAACACGGTTTGCCGCCCCGATGCTCAATTAAGGAAGCAAAAAAGGTCACCGGCGTCATCCCTGAAGATGACCCGATGACCTTTTTTCGGCATAACCCGCGTCAGGCGTGCTGCAGCTCCTCTACTGTGACCTTGGGAAGCGCGGCGATGCCTGCCGTATTCAAAAAGTTCCAAGGCTTGTTGAAATGAGGCTGGAAGAAGAAATCGACAAAGGCCAGCTCGTCGATCGTCATCCCGTTCTGAATGCATACCGACAAGGTGTTCATCGCTTGGGTGAGATCGACCTTGGACATAATTTGCGCACCCAGCAAGCGGCGGGTTTCTTTGTCAAATACGACCTTCAGCATGACCGTTTCGGCCGTAGGCATGAACTCCGGACGATAAGCGTCGGTGACCGCAACCGCCTCTGCATTCATTTTCTCGTCGGCAGCCGCTCCCTCGGTTAGTCCCGTCGAAGCCAGGTTGAGGTCATAGATTTTGAGGCCCGACGTTCCCTGCGTGCCCATATATTTCGTCGTTTGGCGCATCAGGTTGCGCGCGACCAGCAACCCCATCCGCACCGCATTGGTAGCAAGCGGAATGTAAGCCGCCTTGCCGGTCGGATTGTAGCGAACCGCGCAGCTGTCGCCGGCCGCAAACACGTCCTTTTTGCTTGTTTGCATATATTGATCCACGATGATCGCGCCATTCGGCAGCATATCCACCTGGCCTTTAAGCAGTCCGGTGTTCGGGCGGAATCCGATGCAAAGAATAACCAGGTCGGTTTCGATTTCGCCCTTGTCGGTGATGACGCGGGTGACGGCTCCCTCCTTGCCTTCAAAAGCCTTCACCGTCTGTCCGAGCGCCAGTTCGATGCCTTTGCCGCGGAACGCCGCCTCGATCTGTCCGCTGAACTCGGCATCCAAATACCGGTTCAAAATCCGGTCCGCGCTGTCAATGAGCGTCACGCGTTTCCCGCTTTGCTCAAACGCCTCTACAAGCTCTACGCCGATGTAGCCCGCGCCGACGACCGTGATATGGTTCGCCTGTTTGGCTTTTTCGATAATCGTGTTCGAATGCTCATAGTTTTTGCATAGCAGAATGTTGCCCAGCTCCATGCCCGGAAGCTTCGGAACGACCGGCCAAGAACCTGTCGTAACAATCAATTTATCATAGCAATCCTTGAATTCCTCTCCGGTCAGCAGGTTGCGCACCTGCATCGTTTTCGCGTCGGTATCGACCGACAGAACCTCATGGCGCATGCGGGTCACGACGCCCAAATCGGCCAGCTGCTGCGGCGACGAATAAAAGAGGCCTTCCGGTTCCTTCACGACGCCGCCTACATACAACGCGATGCCGCAAGATAAAAACGAGATGTTGTCGTTGCGTTCATAAACGGTAATTCTGGCATCGGGGTAAAGCTTGGCGGCGTTAACCACCGCGGCCGTTCCGGCATGGGTACATCCAATCACTGCAATTCTCATCGTATATTCCTCCTTGGAATGTATTCGGGAAAAACCAAATGGTTTAAAGATTTAAAGAAGTTGTTCACGTTAAGGGATACTTTCATTTCAACCTTTGGATGATCATCCTTGTTTTTTTGTGATTTATTTCACATTTACAGTATACTGTGATTTTTTTTCACAAATCAATAGGTAAGGGCATGAAGTTCATAATTTGTTCATTTTTTCACAATAGTGTTGCGACGACATATTCAACTTCTCCAAAAGCAAGAACGCCTTTTGACAGCAAAACATCGGATATTGAGGGGGCGCTACAAAACTAACCTTGACCCTAACCTATAGTAGAGGGTTTAGAATGGCACCAAGGAGGGAATTTCGTATGAGATCATTAAAAAAATCAAATACCGGCATAAGATCAAAAACATGGATGGCGGCAGTCATCCTGGGATGGCTGGCCCTGACAGTCGGCTTATATGCGGCAACGGCGGCTGGCCGCCTGCTTGAGGCAGCAGGCACTCATGAAACCGTCGTCCAATTATGTAAAGGGGGAATCATAAGCTCCATTAGTCTTGCAGCCGTCTACTGCATTCAAACAAAGCTGCTTCGAGGAACTTGGAGGGATATCTTTGCCAATTCCCTGCGAAAAGGAATCATCCATTTTTTAACCGGAGCGGGTCTTGCCATCGGTCTTGCGAGCTTCGGATTTATCATTGCGTGTTGGCAAGGCTGGATCAGCATAACGCAATGGCATGTCTCTCCCCAATTCACAGGAAACCTTGCGGCCAATATCATTTTTGCATTTTTTTACGAGGCGCTGCCGGAGGAAACCGTGTTAAGAGGATTTGTGTACGGTACGCTAAAATCAAAACTCCACGCCGCCTTGGCTTTCCTGTGCCAACTGGGAATGTTCCTGCTCGTTCCAATTTCGGTAGCGTGCCTGCAGCTGCTTAGCGGCTTAGAAACGGGCAACCTGATAAACGCCGAATATGTCATACTCCTGTTATGTTTCGGAACAACGCTGCAGCTTCTAAGAAACGTTACGCGCAGCCTTTGGGCCCCCATCGGATTCCATCTTGCTTATCTTGAAATTTCGAGGTTCGCCGTGCTGCAGAGGGAACAAAGATTATTTACGTATCATGAACCAATTCCCGGCACAGGTGAATTGTTCGTACTATTTTTTATGACGATCGTTGTTGCTGCCATAATCCTTGCATGCCTGCTTACCGTACGCCGATTTCGTGCGAACAAGCGCAGCCGGCTGCGCCTTCTTTGACAAGCGGAGTTTCAACGATAAAATATAAACCAAACGATCGGCGTGAAACTCCTATAAGGCAACATGAATGACATCTTGCAGCATCCTGATTTTAAGGAGTGAACGAAACTTGTATACAGTCGGGCAACTGTCCAAAAAAACCGGGATTTCCATTCGGACGCTCCATTATTATGAGAAGCTGAATCTTTTGAAGCCGCAACGTTCCCCGGACAATCAGTATCGGCTTTACGGACCGGGGGACGTCCTACGTTTGCAGCAAATTACGCTTCTTAAGCGAATGCGGTTTCGACTTCGCGAGATCAAGGATTTTTTTGATCAATATTTGGAGCGGCTTGCGAAAGACGATTACGAAATATGGGTCCGCGTGATAGAGCGCCAGATTGCGGAACTTCAAAGAGAAAAGGAGGACATGCAAAAAGTCGAGAAACTGCTCCAATCATCGCTTTATGCCATGAGGGCGACAAAGGAAGTCCGGATTGAAGAGATGCTCGGTTTTATCCGCGAAATCGAAAGCCAGCCGGACAGAAAGCGGCAATTTCGCAGGCTCGTCTTTACGGAAGAGGAGATAGACAGGCTGCCGTCCGATGACCCTGCCAATCCGTTGATCATGGAATGGGCCGATATACTTAACGAGGTACAGGCACAACGAAACGATTCTCCCGCTTCCGAGCGCTCCCAACGGTTAGCCGCCCGTATAGCGGCATACGCCGAACAATTATTTAAAGACGATGATGATTTGCTTCTAAAATATTGGGATTTCATCAAACCGGAACCTGGTGGATCCGCGAAAATCTACGGCATGAACAGAGAGGCCATGGACTACATTGAACAGATCCTGGAGCAATACTACACAGGAAAAAGCACAAGCTGAGGCATTACATCCTGCGCGAATGATGGACCAACTCTCCTTACGCTCAAGGATCTTCTCGCTTGTCATATCTTTGGTCGGACACCAGATGGAGAGAAACCTATGACGAACGTAACCTTTTATAGAAACGAACATTTGCCCTTCCTGGAGGCCAAACGATGCGCGCGAAGCGATCTGGCCTATCAGAAGCATTTTCATGAAGAGTATTCGATCGGCTTGATCGACGAAGGCGAAACGGAAGCCTGGTGCGACGGACACGCGTATCGGGTAGAGACAGGCAGAGCGATCAGTTTTCCGCCAGGCATGCTGCATGCCTGCCGCCCCGCCTCCCTCGAGTCATGGAAATATAAAATGTTGTTCATTAAGCCGGAATGGCTGGACCAACTGGAGCCGGCCATGGCGGAACCGCTACGCATCCCGTTTTTATTGGAAGGACGCAAAAATCAATACTGCCGGCGCTTGATCAACCGAGTGGTCGACGCTCTCGCCGGGACGGACGAACCGTTGGCCGCCGAATCCGCTGCCGTTGAACTGATTTATGCGCTCTCCAGCCGAAATACGTTCGATCTGGAGCATCCATCAGGATCCGGGTACGAACAGCCGCACATCCGCCGAATTCAGGAATACCTTCATGCCCATTATCATGAGCGGATTACGCTCCAAAGGCTGGAGGAAGCGGTGGGGGTCAGCAAATTCCATCTCATACGCCTTTTCAAGAAAGGCACGCACATGCCGCCTCACGCCTACCAAAACCTGCTGAGGATCAACCATGCGAAGGCCGAACTTTTGAAAAGGCGGCCGATCGCGGATATTGCTGCTGAGACCGGGTATTACGACCAGAGCCATTTTTCGAAGGCTTTTTTCAAAATCGTCGGCGTGACGCCCCAGCGGTACGTCTCCACCCGGATGCCATAGAGCAATAATTTACAATACGAGCCTCCCGAGCCTTTGTATACTTTAAAGGCATAAAGAAAAGGAGGCTTGCGATATGAACCATGAACCCGACTGGGAGCGGCGTCTGGCGGACGCCTTAAAATCGGTGGCAAGACGCTCGGACGTGAAATCATTTGTGGAGCAAACGCCTTGGCTCTATCAGCTTCTGCGGCGCGCAGCGAGGCAGTACGTCGCCGGCGAGGAACGCCGGGACGGCCTGGATGCCGCCGGCAAACTTGCGGACATGGGGTACAGGACTTCCCTGGAATACATCGGCGAAAATACGATGGATCGGGCGGTATGCCAGGCGGCTGCCGAAGAGTTGAAAACGATCATCCGGGAGTTGAACGGAGCGGGCGATCGGGTTTGCTTCGACCTGTCCCATATCGGTCTGTCGGTGGATACGGATCTGGCTTATCGTCTGTTGACCGAATTGGCCGAAGAAGCCATGAGGGTCGAGGCGGAGCTGTTGATCAGCATGGAGGAGTCTGCCAAAACGGATCGCATTTTGGACGTCTACCGGCAGGCCGCCTCCCGCTACCCGAACATCGGCATCACGCTGCAAGCGCATTTGCACCGCACCCGGCAGGACTTGGCGGACCTAAGCCATTCGCCTCGCCGCATACGGATCGTCAAGGGGGCCTTCCGGGAGCCGGAAGGACAAGCTCTGCCCCGCTCGGCTGCACTGAACGATCGTTATCTGGAGCTGGTTCACGACGCGATCCGACAAGGCCATCACGTATCCATTGCGACGCATGACGAGCAAATCATCAACGAGGCGATCCGCCGTGGATGGCTCGACGCCGGAAACGCCGAATTCGATATGCTTTACGGCTTCCGCCCGGGTCTGGCCGCGAAGCTGAGGGCGGCCGGCTTCCCCGTGCGCATCTACATCACCTATGGACAAGAGTGGTTTTTGTACCTCTGTCACCGGATCGCCGAATATCCGCCGCATTTATACCGGGCCGTCGCGGACATGGCCGGCGGGGAAGCGGCCGACCCTTGCCTTGCTTACGAGCTTCAAACCCAATGACGGATACAGGAACTTGCGCGGCTTAACCCTAAATCCCGATGCGGTAAATCCGGCCGCCAAAAACGTTACCGCGAGTTGAAGGCTGCGCAACAAACGCGAAAAGCACCGCTTAAGCCCCAATAATCGGCTTAAAGCGGTGCGTTCTTTTCCAAAACCTGAATCAGGCTGCGATTTTTTAATCGGAAGTTCCCATGCTGCGCATTAAGAAATGACCGCGCGGTTGCCGATATGCTCCTTCACCTTTTCATTCATCCACTCGCGCTTGGACAAAATCCATTCGGCGTCCTTCGGATAGCTGCTGAAGGTCATCGGTTCCTCCAGGCCCTCTTCCAGCGCGGCAAGAACGGCATCGCGGCCCAGCCATTCCTCCAGCTGGCGCAGCAGGCGCAGGTCCTGCAGCGCTTCCTGCATGACCTCCATGCGGATGGACTCGATCGGCCCTTGCTCACCCGGATATACGAGGAAAGCATCGCCCGAAGGGAAGCCGCCGCCGGCATCGGTTACGCGGAACGGGTCGATGACTTTTTTGGAATATTGCGTGTACCAGAAATTATATCCCCACTGCAAAAATCCGGCGTTGTCAAATTTGTACAATTGGTAGCCAAGGATCCGGTTGCGCGCCGAAGGCATGCAGAAAAACCGGTTGGCCACGTTTTTGTACTGCGAACAACAATAGTATGTCCATAGCGGGGTAACGTTATTTTCAAGGAAAGGTTCGATATGGTTGCTGGCCGGGATCGGCGTCTGCACCAAACCTTTTTCGTAAAAATCATAGTCCGACAGCGCATCGATCACCGGGAAACCCGACAGCAGCTCGTTGACCATCTGTTTGGCGCTGGCATAATATTCGATATGCTCCAAGCTCGGCTCGTCGGAAATATGGAAATAGCTGCGGTTTTCAATGCCGTTTTCGTGGATCCAGTCTTTCAGCTGCGGCAGCAGCTGCTTCAGGAACGTATGGTACTCTTCGCCGGAAGCATCGGTTTCCCAGCCGAAAATGCGTTTCAACTCACCGTTCACGACAGCCATGATTTTCGGGGCATGTTTGGCCCCCCATTGCGTGAACAGATGCGAAAATTCGAAGTATTCGATGCCGCATTTTTGGCACAGATCCACCCAGCGTTTCAGCCGGTCAAAACCGAAGCGGTATTGGCCTTCGCCCGTCACCTCGACGTCCACCAGCTGCACCGTCGGGCGCTCCCCTCCCACCTCGGTATCGAGCGGCGGGGTAAAAATCGGGGTCAGCAGCATGTTGATGCCGTGATCGGCCGCGGTTTGTATGTACTGCTCCAGCAGTTCCCAATGCCTTTCGCTGAATACTTCCACGCCATATTGGGTCGCCAAGCAATCGGCATGGAACCACTGCGTATGCAAAAGCTGTTGCTTCGGCAGCTCGGCCCCGATAATCTCCAGCTCGAAGCGTTCTTCCCCCAGCGTCTCTCCCGTTTCCGTTGCAAAACGAACCGTGATCGGATATACGCCCGGTTTGGCCATGCCTTTCGGATCGACCGTAACCCACACGGAACGCCATTGCCCGGGATAAGCTCTCAGCTCGCCGTCTGTAAGCGGTAACAAAGGATCGGGATATAAGCCCGGCGTCGAGCGCAGCACATCGTCATCGTGGTCGGAGTAGATAGGCAGCTCGGATGGCACCAAGCCGACGCTCCGGAGGGTTACCAGATCTCCAAGCTCCGATTCGGCCTTGACCTTCACGGCAGGGATCAGATGTTGCGAGCGATAGGCTACCTGATACGAAAACACTTCGTTCAGGAGCGCAGCGCCTTTGGCTTTGCCGGGTGCAGCCTGCAGCTCCTCGTCGGGAAATACTTTTTCTAAAGAATGGAGAATCCGGGTTTCAAACTTTTGCGTCATACAATCCTTCCTCCCTTAAATTTCTAGGATTTTGCAGATCAGGTTGTTGGAGTCTCTTAGGGGAACCATGCAAAATCCGCGCTCTAATGACTTTCAGTTTACCCGATGGCAGAGGACATTCAAGCCCTAATTTGAAAAAGACTGTCTGTACGTGGTTATTGTCCTGCTCCCCCTTCTTTTTCCAGATAAAAGAACCATGGTCTCGCTTAATCCAAAGGCTATAAGGAACGCTATTCTACCTCAAAAAGAAACCCGATCTGACTTTCGTATTTTGTGCTGTAGGCACTCGGAAGAAATACCTTGCACCTGCTGCTTGATGATCGACTTCAATGACTTTCATCTATGGGCGTCTGAACAACAAGGGGGGGACAACCCCCTCACACTTGATCGGATCGGACAGATTGAATTTGCATAATATCTAAAGTAGCTGATTTTTTGTACTTCCAAGCTAAACCTCGACGGTTTCCTAAAAAACAAACTTTTTCCCTTTTTAGTTGTTATACATTTTGATGTAATAATAATCCAAAATAGGGAGGAATAAAATTAGAAAAGAGTCCGTTCATTTCTTATCGCGTTACTTCTTTGCTTTACTGGTTCCGCAGTGGCAGTCGCTGAAGATGGGAAAAACCACACAGTGAGTAATCAAGATCTCTTGAAAAAGTTGGATTACTCAAGAAATCCTATTCAAGGTGTAGGTCCTTGGAATTTTGAACGTGTTACATCCAGTTCTCTTTGGAGTGCAAACGATAAAACAGGCGGAATCGGTTTTGAGCTTCAGCTTAGAGAAGATACTGGAATGGTAAACTCCACCGGCAAGCAATACAAAGAAGAAAATCATAGAGGTTCGGTATTATATAGAGCTATAAGAAATAATAGCACATTTACTTACGGTGATTTATCAGGACACTACATTCACACTGAAACAAAATATTCTGGTTCTCTTGGTGTAGATGCAAAGGGAACAGGAAGTTTTTCAATCACTGCAAACGTCAAACAAGACCCAGCAATACAGACCGGAATTTCTTGGCAATATTGACACCAGGGAGATGAATGATTATTGCTAATTCTAATCATATTTTTATTGATCATTGCCATAATACTGCTTATTAATATTAACAATAAGATCCCCCCGCGCCCACCACGTGATTACGTAGCTGAGGCAATGGAGCGGGATAAAAAGAATAAAGAGCACAAAGAGAATCAAGAGAAGAAGAGCTGACCTTACACGTTTGCTCTGATTGAATTTTAAAATGGGCTATCCTATAAAAACATGGGGGTGTTCCAAGTCTCTTTAGACTTTTGGGACACCCCCTATTTCTGCTCTCACCTAAGTCAAGCGTAGCAACCATGGAATCGGCTTAAAAGCCTTAGCTCCCATTTCTTGTGCACTAATTATGCCGTTGAGCCAAAAGGTCATCGCATCTACACCACCGACTCCACGGGAATTCCCGTTTTCGGCTTTGCCATATTGCGCTGCGCGGTGATCAGATTATAATAAATTCCTTTCCGCTCCATAAGCTCGGTATGGGTGCCGATTTCGGCGATTTTGCCTTTGTCGAGCACGATGAGCCTGTCGGCGTGGCGCAAGGTCGACAGCCGGTGCGCAATCGCCAACGTGGTCCGGTTGCGGGTTACGCGCTGCAAGGCTTCCTGGATCGCCGTCTCCGTATCGATGTCGAGCGAAGCGGTCGCTTCGTCCAAAATGAGAATCCGCGGATCGTTCAGCACCGCCCGGGCGATGGCCAGACGCTGCCGTTCGCCGCCGGAGAGGTTGCTGCCGTTCTCCTCCAGCCGCGTATCGTATCCATCCGGCAAACGAAGGATAAAATCATGCGCATTGGCGATTTTCGCCGCCTCCAGCACCTCTTCGTACGTGGCGTCCGGCTTGGAATAACGGATATTATCCAGAATCGTGCCGCCGAACAGGAACGTCTCCTGCAAAACGACGCCGATTTGCGAACGCAGGTGGACTTGCTCGATCCGGCGGATGTTCACGCCGTCGATCAGAATTTCCCCTTCGTTCACGTCGTAAAAACGGGAGACCAGGTTGATCAGCGTCGATTTGCCCGAACCCGAATGCCCGACAAGGCCGATCATTTCCCCGGGTTTCACCTCGAAGTTCACGTCCTTCAATACCGGCTCATACGATTTGTACCCGAAATAAACGCCGCGGAACGTAATCGTCCCCCGGATCGAATGTTTGACGGAGCTCTCCGAATCGATCACCTCCGGCTGTTCGTCGATGACCGAAAAAATCCGGTCAATGGAAATGATGGCGTTCGATACCCATCTCGGCATAAACATGAGCCACGAGATCGGGCCGTATATCATGGCGGCATAACCGCTGAACTGCACAAGCTCGCCCAGCGTCATGTCTTTGTTCAAAATCATGCCGCAGCCGATGAGGAGCACGAGATACTGCCCCATCTGGATCAAGTAGTTCGAGATCGGCGCCAGAATGCTGAACACCTTCTCGCTCTGGACCGTCGCCGCGGCAAACTCGCCGTTGTACTCCCTGAACCGTTTGACCTCCCGCTCTTCCTTGCCGAAAGCCTTCACGACGCGGATGCCGCTCAGCACATCATGCAGGAAGGAGTTGGCCTTATCGTACACCCGCCACTGCTTGCGGAACAGCTTCCACAGCACGCCCTTCCATATGTACCGCTGCAAATAAGCGACAAGCGGTGCCGGCAGCAGCACCACAAAAGCAAGCCGCCAATCGGCGGAAAACAGCAGCACGCTGGCGGAGACGAGGATGATCAGCTGAAATATCGCCGTCGTCGCCAGCTCCTGAACGAGATTGCGGATCCGTTCCGTATCCGACGTAATCCGGTTCATAATATCCCCGGCCCGCTGCGACGTCAAAAACCCGAGCGACAAGCTTTGAATCCGCTCGTACACCAGCTTGCGCAGATCCGCAGCGATTTCCGAGCTGACCCGCGCCATGATCCGGCCTTTGATGATGCCGAGCCCTTCGCCGCCGACCAGCACGAGCAAAAGTCCCGCGATGCCCAGAAGGAACATCGGAACGCTGGGCGACTGACCCGCCGGCGGCTGCAGCGCAGAATTGACCAGCAGCTTTTGAAAATAAGGCCCGGCCATCGATATCGCCGAAGCCGCGACAATGACCGCCAGCCCGATCGCGAACGTTTTGGAATGGGCCAGCGAAACCGACAGCAGCCGTTTGAGGGCGGCGGTTTTGTTCATGCATTTCGGGCACACCCTCGTCCCGGGAACAAGCGACCCGCCGCAGGTGGCGCAGACCGGCTCTTCCTCGTCGTTGTATATCCGGACTTTGCGTTTGCGGGACATGTCATTCAAAATTTGCGCGATATATCCGTATCTGGCCGCATGTTTCATCGACAGCCGGGTCAGGATAAACTTGGTTCCCGCCTCGTCCCCTTCCAAAACGGCGCTGCCGATCAGCGGAACCACCTTATACTCTTCGGCGTCGGATATCGCCCGGCTTTCGACGACAACCCCGTTTTCCAGCAGCGCCCACCGGTGTTCGCCAATGACAAAGTAATTTTCCGTCCGCCTTCCGCCAAACGTCAGATCGGCGGGGACGCAATAAAGGATGGACTCCCCGACGGCCTGCTTTGCGGCAAACAGCTCCTGCTCGGGCAGCGTAAAATTAAGATTCATGGATACCTCCGTCCTCTTGTCGGTTGTGCCGGGCCTTCCAGGCCTACATGCACACTTCGATCATCCGGTATTCCTTATCGCTCAAACGGTCCAGCTCGGGGACGATAAACCGGTTGCCGTCCACGTCGACGACCAGCAGCCGGTTTGGCGTCATCAGCTTGATGTTTCCCCCGCCTCCCCGGACCGTAAACCGGCATAGTCCCGACGTGGTTTCCGTCTCCCAATAGGAATAGCCGAATTCCTCCTTCACCGACAGCACCTTCGTGATTTCCGGGGCGAAATACCGCAGCTGAATCTGTTCCTCCAGCAGTTTTTGCGTTTCGTCCGGAAATTCGTCCAGCGAGCGGATCATGCCGATCTCTTCATTTTCTGCGGTCCGGACCGATAAGTAGATCCGTTTGTTCGTATGGGGAAAAGAGCATTGAATGTATACCCCGCTGTGCACCTGGCCCCCTATGTTGACGTTCAGCATATGGCCTTCCGTCCGGGTAAACGCTGCGTCTGCCGGGGACAGGTAGCGGATTTGGGCCGCATCGGCCAGTCCGGCGCCGCTTTTTTCCCGATTCAGCACCGCTCCCGTATCATTTCGGGTCATGCCGTAATCACCTCTTTCATTTTCAGCGCTTCGTCATGTTTTTGCACCAGTCCGTAATACGCCCCTTCTTTCTGCATCAGCTGCTCATGGGTTCCTTCCTCCACGATGCTCCCCTGCTCAAGCACGACCAAATAATCGGCGTTTCGCAGCGTCGACAGGCGGTGCGCGATCGCAATCGTCGTCCGGCCCTGAATGAGGGTGTCCAGCGCCTCCTGGATTTGCAGCTCCGTTTTCGTATCCAGGGAAGCGGTCGCTTCATCCAGGATCAAAATTTTCGGATTATGCAAAATCGCCCGCGCAATGCTGAGCCGCTGCTTTTCGCCGCCCGACAGGTTGTGCCCGCCCGTGCCGACGATCGTGTCGTAGCCTTCCGGAAGCTTTTCGATGAAATCATGCGCTCCGGCGATTTTGGCGGCATGGATCAAGTCCTCCAGCGTACAGTCCGGATCGGCGTAAGCGATGTTTTCGGCGATGCTTCCCGACATGACGTACACATCCTGGGATACGATTCCGATATGCTTGCGCAGCGAAGACATCGACAGATCCTTGATGCGGATGCCGTCGATCCGGATTTCGCCTTCATTCACGTCGTAAAGCCTTGGAATCAGGTTGACGAGCGTCGATTTGCCCGCCCCCGAATGCCCGACGACACCGATCATTTGGCCTGGACGCGCATGCAGGGACACTCCCTTCAAAATCGCCTTGTTCGGCTCATAACCGAAGGTGACGTTTTTGATCTCGATTTCGCCCCTCATCTCCGCAAGCTGGATGGCATCCGGCTTTTCGGCGACATCGGGAACCGCGTCGTGGATTTCAAATATCCGCTGCGCGGCCGACATGCAATACGACCACCAGTTGACGATGTTGTTCATAAACTGGATCGGACCGTATAAAAGCAGCATGTAGTTGATAAAGGTCATCACTTTGCCGAACGTAAACTCGCCCTGCATCACCTTCCAGCCGCCAAAGGCCCAAATCATGATGCCGCCGACCTGGGTTAATATGTTTAATACCGGAAACAACGTGACGCCCATTTTGTTGAACGACTGTTCCGCTTCGGAAAAAGCGCCGCTCGCCCGCCCGAAACGGGCATTCTCCATCTGTTCCTTTCCGAATGCCTTGACGACGCGCGTTCCGCGGACCGTATCGCTGATGATGGCGTTCATCGCAGCGACCCGCTTATGTCTTCGTATGGAGAGGCGCCACAGCTTGGGAAACGCTTTCCGAACAAGCCAAAACACAAGCGGAAGCGGAAGCAGGCACAGCACCGTCAGCTTCCAATCCATGACGAGCAGCACCGTCACGATGCCCACGATGTTCATCGCATTCACGACGAAATAGGATATGCCGTCCACGAAAAAATATTGCAGTTCGGTCGCGTCATTGTTGACCCGCGTCATGAGCTGCCCGGTCTGTTTTTTCTCGAAAAAGCTCAAGGAAAGCCGTTGCATCGCTTGAAACACGCTCGATTTCAGGTCAAAGGCGATGTTCGCGGCCATCTTCGCGTTAATGACCCCGTAAAGCACCCCGAACAGCAGCGACAACGTCCGAAAAACGACGATCAGTAAAATGACGAGCCCGATTTTGCCTGCAAAAGGCCCTTCTCCGCCGAGCGCCTGGTCAAACAGCAGCGTCCCCTGCAAATAAGGAATGACGAGCCCCGTGCCGGAACCGAGCAGCATAAAAAACACGATCCAGAACATGGAGGCCTTGTATCTGCCCGCAAAAGACAGCAGCCTTCCGAATACCGCATGCTTTTTCATGCATTTGGGGCATACCTTGCGCCCTTCCTCGGGGTAAATCATGCCGCATTTCGGGCAAGCGGCGCGCTCGTCGCCGTCGTCCGGCTCCTGCTCTTCCGGTTCCTCGTGGTTCTTCAGCTTGGCGAACATCCCCGCGAGCCGGGCGGCCCCTTTCATGTGGCCGTTCGTAAAAGCGGCGATTGCCCGCTCTTCCGGCGACTTTATGACCACCATCCCGGATGCGACCAGATTGACGACCGTTAACGACTCCGCCTCCCCGATCGGCACTTGTTCGAACCCCCACCTTCGCTCCCGCGAGGCTGGAGGCCGTTTCGCTCGCGTACCCGCGGCATAACCGCCGTACGTCTTTTCCTGTAAAGGTTCTTCCAAGCTGGTCAGCACCAATACATGCTCACGGGTAAGCAGCACATACGTATCCGAAAATCCTCCGTCAAGCGTTCGGTCGCACAGCATCCAGCACAGCACGCTGTCCGGATCGACATCATGCCGCTGCAGAACCTTTCCGATTTCATCTGGAAGCTTTTCCATTTGTCCTCCGTTTTTTTGGATTAATGTGGATTTCATTTGTTTTAGGTACGAAATATGATACACTCTTTGCCGATTCCAAGAAAGGGAAAATTTGCTTTAAACGAAAATTATTTAGGCAGCCGGCCAAAAGCCCAAAAAAAAAGCCTCCCTCAAGCCGATGCCATTCGACTCGAGGGAAGCCTTTTATTTTAGGATTCGCGAAATCCTTACTTATAATATAGCCAGCTTATTTCGTTGCGTTTTTCCAGTCGGCGGCAAACTTCTCGATGCCTTGGTCCGTCAGAGGGTGCTTCGCAAGCTGTGCGATTACGCTGAATGGAACGGTCGCGATATGCGCACCGGCCATCGCTACGCGGGTTACATGGTCCGGATGGCGAACCGATGCGGCGATGATTTGAGAATCCAGGTTGTGAATGCGGAACAGCTCGGCGATTTTCGTTACGAGCAGCACGCCGTCTTCGGAGATGTCGTCGAGGCGGCCCAAGAACGGCGAAACGTAAGTCGCGCCTGCACGTGCAGCAAGAAGGGCTTGGTTCACGGTGAAGATCAGCGTAACGTTCGTTTTCACGCCCTTTTTGGTCAGGTAACGGCAAGCTTCAAGACCGGCCAGCGTCATTGGAAGCTTGATCGTGATATTTTTGTCTCCGCCGTTGATCTTGATCAGCTCTTCGGCTTGGGCGATCATGTCTTCCGCAGTTTCCGCATCCGGCGTTACTTCCGCCGATACGGATTCCACTTCAGGAACGGCCTTCAAAATTTCTTCGATGCGGTCTTCGAACTTCACGCCTTCTTTGGCTACCAGGGAAGGGTTGGTCGTTACACCGGAAAGAACGCCGATTTTGTAAGCTTTTTTGATGTCCTCAAGATTGGCAGTATCGATAAAAAATTTCATGATGCATAACCTCCATATATTGTTGTTTTTTGCCCAAATTGGATTAGTTCTTCACAACAGCATGGCCGCCGAATTCGTTACGCAGGGCAGCAACGACTTTACCCGTAAACGTGTCGTTCTCCAGGGAACGGTAACGCATCAGCAAGGACATCGCGATGACCGGAGTAGCAGCCTGCAGATCCAGAGCTGTTTCCACCGTCCATTTACCTTCGCCGGAAGATTGCATAATTCCTTTAATTTCATCCAATTTTGCGTCTTTAGCGAATGCTTTTTCCGTCAATTCCATCAGCCAGGAACGGATAACGGAACCGTTGTTCCATACGCGGGCTACTTTTTCGTAGTCAAAATCGAAATCGCTCTTCTCAAGCACTTCGAAACCTTCCCCGATGGCAGCCATAAAGCCGTATTCCACGCCGTTGTGGACCATTTTCAGGAAGTGGCCGCTGCCGGCTTTGCCTGCATACAGGTATCCATTTTCAACAGCCGTGTCTTTGAAGATCGGTTCAACATGGTTCCAAGCTTCTTCGTCGCCGCCGATCATGTAGCAAGCGCCGTTGCGTGCGCCTTCCATACCGCCGGAAGTGCCCACATCAAGGAAGCTCACGCCGAATTCCTTGAGCTTGTTGTATCTTGCGATCGATTCTTTATAATGGGAGTTTCCTGCTTCGATCACGATGTCGCCTTTAGCCAGCAACGGAGTCAGTTCGTCGATGACGGAATCCACGACGGAGTGCGGCACCATGATCCACAGAATTCTTGGCGTTTCCAGAGCTTCAACAAGCTCTTTCAGGCTGGACGCGCCTTTTGCGCCTTTGCTTTCCAAATCTTTAACCGCAGCGGTATTCAAGTCGAAAGCCACGACGCTGTGATTGTGATCCATCAAGTTTTGTCCCAAGTTCAAACCCATTTTTCCTAATCCGATTAATCCGACTTTCATTTTGTATTCCCTCCACACCAAGTTTTGTCTATTTGTTTGAGCTCATGATGAAACCAGCCCATTCTTGAGCCATTTGTTTTTGAATCTTTACAGTATGATTTCTGAAAAATTAGCGCTGAATCGCCAGTTCTTTTTCCTTCTCTTCGGCTTTTTCGCCTTCGACCGGTTTATCCAGCCACCATTTGAAGCCGTCCGCCGCAACCAGCTGATCGGATGCTTCCGGTCCGTTGGAACCGGCAGGGTAATAGGACAGAGGAATCAAATCTTGTTCGAATGCGTCCAAAATCGGCTGCACATACTGCCAGGAAAGCTCAACCTCGTCCCAATGCGCAAAGAATGTGGAATCCCCGCGAACCGCATCGTGAATCAAGTTTTCGTAAGCTTCCGGCAAATCGGTGCCGCATTCGTAGAAGTTGATCCGCATCGGTTCCAGCTTTTCATTGTTCAGCGGATCTTTTTTGTTCAATTGAATAAAGATGCCTTCGTTCGGATTAATTTCGATGACCAGCAGATTAGGATCATTGTTGGTATTTTGTCCTTTTAACGGCTCTTTAAATTCAATGACGATGCGCGTAGATTTTTCCTTCATGCGTTTGCCGGTACGGATGTAGAACGGCACTTCGCTCCAGAAGTAGTTGTCGATCCACAGGCGAAGCGCGATGAACGTATCGTTTTTCGATCCGGCCGGAACGCCGGGCTCGTCGATATATGCCGGAACCCGTTTTCCGTTCATTTCGCCTGCAGCGTATTGGCCGCGCACGACGTTTTGGGCGATGGTGTCCATTTGAAGCGGACGCAGCGATTCCATGACGTTTCTCTTTTTCATGCGGACTTCGCTTGCATCCCCTTTGCGCGGAAGACGCATACTAATCATCATCAGGAGCTGAAGCATATGGTTTTGAACCATGTCGCGGATGGCACCGGAATGATCGTAATAACCCGCTCTTTCTTCAACGCCGACCGTTTCGCTCGCGGTGATCTGGACGTTTGCGATATGGTGGTTGGACCAAAGTGCCTTCAAAATCGGGTTTGAAGATTCGAGGATTTCAAGATTTTGTACCATCGGTTTGCCGAGGTAGTGGTCGATGCGGTAAATTTCGCTTTCGTCGAAAGCTTTGCCGAGCTGCTCGTTCAAATGGCGCGCCGATTGCAGGTCCCGTCCGAACGGTTTCTCGATGACCAGGCGCTTCCAGCCTTGCGTGGAGCCCAGGCCGCTGTCTTTAATGTTGAATGCGATCGTTTCGAAAAATTCCGGTGCTACCGAAAGGTAGAACAAACGGTTGTCCGGAATGTTCAGTTCCTGTTCGCGCTGCTCCACCAGCGTCCGCAGTTTGTTGAAATCCTCCAGATTGCCGGCATCCAGCGCCGCGTAACGGATCGTTTCAAGAAAAGCGTTCAGAACCGCTTGATCGTTCGCCTTTCTTCTCGAAAAAGTTTCCAGCGATTTGGCTACGACTTGCTGAAACTCCGCATGGGATGTCTCTTTTCTTCCCAAGGCGATAATCGAGAACGTTTCAGGCATTTTTTTATCTATATACAAATTAAATAAGGCCGGATAGATTTTGCGCTTCGCCAAATCTCCCGTCCCGCCAAACAAGACAAATGTCATGTTGTCCATATTCGATTCCTCCATTCCACCCAAATCTTTGCTACCAGCAGCTCTCTCTAATTTTCTCCGTGCACAGTACAGTATGGTTACTTTTAATAACCCGTTTACTTAACATGGCCCATATTAAACCTATTTTGTCGAACTGTCAAACTTTTTTTGTCCAAATTATGAACGGCCCTCTTCCCCCTTTAATGACAGCGCTTTCCGTGATATGATGGTGTTAATTGTCAAGTCGCCACCATGTTTTCGGCTGTCTGTACGATTTGTCACAGCACTGTGAAATGTGTAACCTGATAATGTTTAGTAACCATGTGTGGATCTAAGGGGTGAAGGAGTGAGCGGACAAATGAACGATGAAAAATACGAAACTTTATGCCAAAAAATCGAAATGGCACACCAAATTACGGGGAAAAAGTGGGTTAATCTTATTGTTCATACGTTAATGGAAGAGCCCAAGCGTTTCAGCGAAATTCACGCCTATATTCCGGACCTCAGCAAACGCATGCTTAACGAACGAATCAAGGAGCTGGAGGATAACGGGATCGTCATTCGCAACGTTATATCGGACCGGCCCGTGCGAATCGAATATTCCTTGACGAGAAAAGGAACCGAGCTCGGGAGAGCGCTGCAGGCGGTGGAAAAGTGGGCGGAAAAGTGGCTGTAGCGCCTCGACCATTGCAGCGGCGATTGGCAGCGGTTACATCACGCAGATATCATTCCCCGGTTGCCCTCAGAACGTTCCATCCGCGCACAAAAAACAAGCTCTGCACGCCAAGGTGCAGAGCTTTTGCTTGCTCAAGCCAATGTCATCACTTCGTAGGTTTCCGCCAGC
This sequence comes from Paenibacillus sp. USDA918EY, assembly GCF_009870825.1. Taxonomy (GTDB): domain Bacteria; phylum Bacillota; class Bacilli; order Paenibacillales; family Paenibacillaceae; genus Paenibacillus_AQ; species Paenibacillus_AQ albilobatus. The sequence goes on from NZ_WTWY01000002.1 coordinate 612,729, forward strand.
TCCATAAAATGCCCCATGCTCGAGATCTCCCCTGCCGCCAGACGCTCCCGCACGCCGTAATAATCGACGCATGTCGCGCAGGCAAGCACCCGGACCCCCCGGTCCGCCAGTTCCTTCAAATGAACGGAAACCAGCGACTGATCGGTTAAGGCAAGCACGCCCCGGTTTGCGCAAAAGATCGCAGCCGGCAGCTGCTCCCGCTGCTTTAGCAGCGTGAAGAAAGTCTCCAAAATTTGCGTGCCAAGCTCTTTTTCCCCGTTTCCAAGGCTGTCGGTCGTCAGAAAAATCACTTTATTTTTCATGCGAATTCCATCCCTTCCGTACCTGAAATGTCGTTTGTATCTCAACGATAGCTTACGGGCATCAAAAGAGCAACTTTCCGGGCGGGATCAAGGAATTTATCCTGCCGGACACTTGCGTTTTCCGGGATCGGAGAGGCCTTCCGAAGCCGCGGCCCGACCTGACGAGACCGGCCCCGGCTTATTGACCAGATAAATGCCGATTCCCGTGCACAATGCCCCGGCCAGTACATACGCATGAAGGGGTTCGCCGAGAATGATCCATCCGGACGATAATCCGAACAGCGGAATCAGAAACAGATATACATTCGCTTTCCCGGGGTCGCTGTTCATCAGCACGTAATACCAGGAAATGAACTGGGCGATCGAGCTCATCAGAATCATCCATCCGAAAACGAACAGTTCTTTGCCAAGATGATCCGGATCCCATAGGAAATGCGGCTGCTCCACGAACGGACTGGTTGCCAGCAAAAACACGCCACCAATCAGCATCTGGTAAGCGGCCATTACCCAGGTGTCGTAAGCCTTACCCCAGCGGGAAATAAGCAGCGTCGCCAATCCCCAAGCCATGCCGGCCCCGATCGCGTACCAGAAGCCGCTTTCCAGCTGAACGTGAAAGCCCTGCGCCACGGCCACGCCGAAGAAACCGATCAGCACGCCTGCCCATTGAACGATCCGATACCGGACGCGGTACAACAGGAAGCTGAATATAATAAACCAAATCGGATTCGTGGAAGATAAAATCGAGGAGCTGCCCGAGGGGATGGTCTTCATGCTCAAATAGACGCCGGCCATCACAAGAGCCGACTGCAGCAAGCCGGTGACGGCGATTTTGGCCCACTCGGCGGCTTTACGGGGATGCGGACGCTTCAAAATGAAGGGCAGCATCAGCAGACCGGCGGCAATGAACCGGATCGATAGCAACAAAAAAGGAGAACCGAACTCCAAAGCCATTTTGCCTATCGGAAAATTAAGGCCGGAAACCAGCATCGTAAACAGCGTAAGCAACATGATGCGCGGATTTCGCATCCGTACAACACCTTCTTTTCTTAAGGATTATGTACAGTGTATGGCAGTCATGGTATCATGTAAAATGATTAAAAAAGATATAAAACATCAGAAAAAATGATTTCATGATATTTATACGTCCATGCCGCAAAAAAACAGTCCGAAGAAAGGAAGAGGCCTCATGGAAAGCGGGGATTTGAAAATATTCCAAGCGGTTGCAAGGGAAGGCAGCATCACCAAAGCCGCGTTGCGGCTCGGGTACGTGCAGTCCAACGTTACGGCCCGCATCAGGCAGCTTGAAGCGGAGCTGAACACTTCACTGCTGCATCGGCAAAGCCGGGGCGTCTCCCTGACGCCGGCCGGAGAAAATTTGCTGAAGTATGCCGACAAAATCGTTTATCTGCTGGATGAGGCGTTCAAGTCCACCCGGAACTCGGAAACGCCAAGCGGCTCGCTGCGCATCGGCTCCCTTGAAACGACGGCAGCGGTCCAGCTTCCCGGCATGATGCTGGAATATCACCGGAGCTACCCCGAAGTGAAACTGTCGTTGTCTACCGGCCATACGTCGGATCTCGTCAGAAAGGTGCTTGATTACGAGCTTGACGCTGCTTTCGTCAACGGGCCCCAGAATCACCCCGATTTGGAGGAGCTGTTTTCGTTCGAGGAAGAAATGGTTCTGATCGCGGAGCCGGGCGAGGCTTCGCTGCAGACGGCGCTGACGAAACCGCAGCTGTTTATCGGCAAAGGCTGCTTTCACCGCAAAAAATTGGAACACTGGCTGGAGGAGCATCAGCAGACGCTGAACAGCATGGAATTCGGCACGCTGGAGGCGATTTTGGGGGGCGTATCGGCCGGGCTCGGCGTATCGCTGGTCACCCGCTCCTCCGTAAAAACCTGGGAAGAGGCCGGCAAAATCCGCGTCTTCTCCATTCCGGAAAAATATCGGCGCTCCGTGGTCAAATTCGTGTTCCGGCGCGATCTGTTCCGGACCAGCGCGTTCGAAAAGTTCGTGGAGCAAATCCGACATTTTTCGGAACGGAACGAAACGAGTAAGGCTTTGGGGTGAAAAATGGGCCGGGCTATGCTACAATACTGGCTGGCAAATCGATCAGGGGGGTTTATATTCAAGCCATGCTCATTATAGGTATCGCCGGCGGAACAGGGTCCGGCAAAACGACGGTAGCCCGCTCCGTCATTGACCGTCTGGGTTCGGGCAAAGTCACGTTCATATCCCAGGATAATTATTATAAAGACCACAAGCATCTCACGCTCGAGGAACGGGCGCATATCAATTATGACCACCCGTTCGCCTTCGACAACGAGCTTTTGATAGAACATCTTGCCCTTCTCCGCGACAGCCAGACGGCGTATGCCCCGGTATACGACTTCACCGTCCACGCCCGCTCGGAGACGGAAACGATGGAACTCAAACCGAACAACATCGTCATCATCGAAGGTCTTCATGTGTTGTCCGACGAAAAGCTTCGCGAAATGCTGGATATCAAGGTGTTCGTCGATACCGATCCGGACGTCCGCATTTTGCGCCGCGTCGTGCGCGACATCGAGGAGCGCGGCCGCTCCATCCAGTCGGTTCACCAGCAGTACCTGACAACGGTGAAGCCGATGCACGAGGCCTTTATCGAGCCTTCCAAAAAATACGCCGACCTGATCATCCCCGAAGGCGGGCAAAACGAAGTCGGGATCCAGCTTCTATCGATCCTGACGGAAAAATTCCTGTCGGGTGACAGGGATTGGTCCGATTATTGAACCAATGTCTGCAAGTTCCCATAGACTTGTGAGCGACAACAGCCCCCGTGCGCTTCCTGAACGCGCCGGGGGCTGTTTGCGTGAGTTGATATCATCTCAATCTAATCATCCGCTGCCCTTAAGCAGGCTGAGGCCAACCACTTCGCCCCACGTTTCTTCCGGCGCACCTGGACGGGCCAAGGCCGCGAACGGGCGCAACTGATTTAGTTGTAATCTGTTATCATTTTGTTAGTTAAAATTGCTTTACAGTTATTTCATTTTGCATAAAAACAGACAATAAATAACAAACGAGTACATTTCAAATCCAGTGAACAAACGTTAAAATAGGCTTGTAAACGCTATCAAATATTGAAACGGGGAGAAAAGGATGAAGAAACGGTCTTATTTTTTGTTAGCTTTTGTTATTGTCCTATCGACGATTCTATCGGCCTGCGGTTCAAGCGGCGACAGCAAGACAGCCGAAAACGGAAACGGAGCCTCCTCCTCTACAGAAGGAGCTAAAACGGGTGAGGGGACAAACGCCGGAACCGGAGCCGATATCAGCGGAAAAATCACTTTCCTGACCAACCGTACCGACATGATCGGCAAAGAGTATGACGAGTATTTGAAACGCTTCAACGAAAAATATCCGAACATCAAAGTCGAATTTGAAGCCTCCCAGACGGACTACAATCAACAAGCCAAAGTCCGCATGGCCGGCGATGAGCTGCCCGATGTGATGTTTATCCCTAACATTCCGAATTCCGATCTGCCGAAATATTTTTTGCCGCTCGACGACTTGGGTTTGAACGACAACATGACGTTTAAGGACTTCAAAGCGTTCGAAGGAAAGGTGTACGGCCTCTCCAGCGGAAACTCCACTTCGGGAATCGTGTACAACAAAAAGGCTTTTGCCGATGCGGGGATCACCGAAATTCCAAATACTTGGGACGAATTCCTGGCCGCTTGCGAGAAGCTGAAGCAAAAAGGCATCGTGCCGCTCGCTTCGAACTTTAAAGACAAATGGCCTTTGAACAACTGGGTCTACGACCTGCCTCGCGTCATCGAAAACAATCCGGATTTCCCGAACGAAAAGCTGAACACCGATACGCCGTTTACGATGGACAACGGTTACGGCAAAGCGCTCAGCTTGATCCGGGAGCTGAATGAAAAAGGTTATCTTGAGAAAGACATCAACTCCACCAACTGGGAACAGTCCAAGAAAGATATCGCTTCAGGCAAGTTCGCGATGTATTTCCTCGGTAACTGGGTCATCAATCAGGTGATCGGAGCGGGAACGACCTCCGACAACGTCGGGTTTTTCCCTCTCCCTTACGATAATTCCGGAACGGTAAGAGCCGCTCTGAGCCCGGACTTCTTCTATGCGGTCTCCAAAAACAGCAAGTCCCCGGAAGCGGCCAAAGCTTTCGTAAAATGGATGATTGAAGAGTCCGGATACGAGGATTTTGCCGGTTTTATTCCGCCGCTGAAGGATAAGGAATCCAAGCTCGCCCAATTGAAAGAATTTAAGGCGACCGGCGTCGAGCTTCAAGAAGGCACTCCGGACGACATGGACGTCGCCAACATTTCAAACAAGGCCCAAATCGATTTGCCGGCCATCGCCCAGGAATTCGTGCTTGCCAAAGATCCGCAAAGCGTGCTCGACAAATGGAACAAAGCATGGGCCAAAGCCAAAAAAGACCTCGGCAAATAAGCATTCGCCAATATCAACCCTGCCCGCTTTAAATAACGGTTCGAAGCAAAATGGATTATCCGTCACGGCGATAATCCATTTTGTTTCCCGTCATTCCGGCGCGGCCGGCGTACAGCAAAAGCTTTTGCGGAAAGAAGGTATGCAAGATGTTTTCATCGCTTTCGTACAACAAACAAAAAACGATCGTGATCGTCTCTTTTCTGCTGATCCCGTTGATCCTCCTGGCGACGTTCACGTATTATCCGGCAATCAAGCTCATTTACTACAGCTTCACCAATTGGGACGGCTACAGCCCGGAAAAACCTTGGGTCGGACTGGACAATTATAAAGAGGTATTTTCCAATCCCGATATTTTCAAAGTTTTTGAACATAATTTCGCTTATTTTGCCATGGGGATCGTGCAAAACGTTATCGCCATTTATTTTGCCGTGATCTTGAACAGCAAGCTCCGCGGGCGCAACCTGTTCCGGATCCTCCTGTTCCTGCCTTATATCATGAACGGCGTTGCCGTCGCCTTTATGTTCGGTTACGTGTTCGACACGACCAACGGTTCGCTGAACCTGTTCCTGAACGGCCTCGGGCTGAACCGTCTCGGGGAGACGAGCTGGCTCGGCACCGAAGGGCTGGTCAACTACGCGCTGGCTTCGACGGGACTATGGCGTTTTATGGGTTATAACATGGTCATCTATATCGCTTCGCTGCAGGCCATCCCGAAGGATCTGTACGAGGCGGCGAAAATCGACGGGGCCAACTCCTGGCAGACGCTCTGGAAAATTACGCTCCCGAACATGAAACCCGTGATCCAGCTGAATTTGTTCCTTACCGTCACGGGGGCGCTGGAAGTGTTCGACCTTCCGTTCGTGCTCACCAAAGGCGGTCCGGCCGGCGCCAGCCAAACCTACGTGCAGCGGGTCGTCGATACGGCCTTCGCCTACAACAATTACGGGCTTGCATCGGCCATGAGCATCATCCTGCTTGGGTTTGTGGTGGTCGTGCTAGCGGTACAGCAGTTTGTTCTCAGCAGAGGAGGCAATAAGTCATGAAGCGTTCCCCATTTCGCTTGCAGAACCTGTTCAAATACGTCACGCTTCTCATCGGCGTTTTTGTCGTGTTATTTCCGCCGTATGTCGTCATCGTGAATGCATTCAAATCGAAGGATGAGTTCAACGCCAGCAGTTCCATCTCCCTGCCCCACAGCTTTTTCAATTTCGAAAATTTCAACATCGTGTTTGAACGCGGCGGACTGCTCAGCGGCTTCGGCAACATCCTATTGATCATCATCGTTTCCCTTGCCCTGAATATTTTGTTCGGCACCATGGTCGCCTACGCACTCGGCCGCTTCTCCTTCAAGCTGAAGCCCGTCGTGTTCGGCGCCTACCTGATCGCTACCATCATACCGAGCATTACGACCCAGGTCGCCACCTTCGGCATCATCAAAGGCCTGGGACTGTACAATACGCTGGCCGCGCCCATTGTGCTGTACATCGGAGCAGACGTGATCCAGATCATTTTGTACCTGCAGTTTATCCGAAACATCCCGTACGATTTGGACGAAAGCGCCATGGTGGAAGGAGCCTCCCTGTTCAAAATCTATCGGTCCATCATTTTTCCGCTCCTGACGCCGGCAACCGCCACGCTGGTCATTCTGAAAACGATCAGCATCTATAACGATATGTACATTCCGTATCTCTACATGCCGAAGCAAAGCTTGGGCGTCGTAACGACCGTCCTGATGCGGTTTCAGGGGGTCAACACGGCGGACTGGAACTTGATCTGCGCAGCCATTTTGCTTATTTTGCTGCCGACGGTCATATTGTACATTTTCCTTCAGCGGTATATCTTTGAAGGAGTCACCAGCGGCGCGGTGAAATAAACCAAAACATCAGGGGGAGAACTCGCATGACACGTTGGATCGGCCGGACGATGCGCAAGGGATGGGTTTTTCTTGCCAATCTTTCTTTGGAGAAAAAACTGATTCTTATTTTCGTTTTTCTGCTGTCGCTGCCCATCACCTACGTGAGCTATCTTTCGGCGCGTTCCACCTTCGATTCGGTTCTGCAAAACGCCACGAACAACGCGATCCAGATGGCCGGCAACGCGTCGAACACGACCGACAGGTACGTGGCCGACCTGAAGCGTTCGACCGCCCTTCCCCTCTACAATTCGGACGTCCAATATTATTTGGAGCAGGAGACGACCGATTGGGGAAAAAACGTCGCCATGGGGATGTTCCTCAGCTATTTGAGCCACACCAAAAAAGAGATCGCCGCCGTCTATCTGGTCGACCGGTATGATCATATCTTTTTCGACAAAAGGCCGGATATCACGGAACTGTCCACGACGGATCAGCTGGGCACTTGGAAAAGGCTCGTCGGCCAACAGTCGGGGGCGCATCCCATTCTCATGGGAAGACATTCGATCCAGGTGAACGGCAACAAGCAAAAGGCCGTATTCAGCGTGCTGCGCACGGTCAAATCGGCGAGCACGCTTCAGGACATCGGGATCATCGTGTTCGACATCGACATCGAGCTCTTCAAAGACATCGCGGAGCCGATGGACCGGGTCACCCAAGGCTCCTCCTTAATCCTCGACGATCAGGGAAAGCTGGTGTATGCCAGCGGAGATCCCGGGACCGTCAGCGCGCGGCAATCGGATCTGATGTCGCTGAGGAAAGGACGGCACACCGGATATTTCGAATCGGAGATCGATGGAAAGCGCTATTTGACCGTTTTTGTGGTGTCGGAACAGACGGGATGGACCACTTCGGTTTCGATTCCCCTGGCCAAAATTTTGTACAAGGTCAAGCAAAACAGCACCACGCTGATCGTCACCACGCTGCTGCTGCTTTGCATCGCCCTGATTGCCGCCACCTTTTTCTCGCATGCGCTGACCAAGCCGCTAAAATCGATGGTCCGTTATATGAGACAGGTGCAGCACGGGAATTTGAACGTTTGGATCACCACCCGGTACGAGGACGAGATCGGCATGCTCGGAAGCCATTTTAACCGGATGATTGTGCGGGTCAAAGAATTGCTGAACGAAATCAAAGCCACGGAAAAACGGAAGCAACTGGCCGACATGCGGGCGCTGCAAAGCCAGATCAACCCTCATTTCATTTACAATACGTTGGAGTCGATCCGCATGCTGGCGGAAATCAACGATGATCCGCAGGTGGCCAAGCTTACTTATCTGCTCGGCATCCAGCTGCGTTACAGCATCGTCCGGAGCGAAGAAACGGTGACCATAGCCCAGGAGCTTGAGCATGTCCAACATTATTTCGACCTGCTGGCCATTCGGTTCCCGGGCAAATTCAAGCTTACGATCGATGTTCCCGAAGCGTTTCGCGGTCTTCCGGTATTGAAGCTGATCTTTCAGCCCATCGTCGAAAACGCCGTGTTCCACGGGCTGGAGCGCAAGCCGGGGACGGGCACGGTCGCCATTGACGCATGGAAGGAACACGAGCACGTCATATTCCGGGTCCAGGACGACGGCGTCGGAATGGACGGACAAAAATTGCTGGCGCTGAATGCCAGCTTGAGAGAGACGGATGGCGGCGGGACGTTCGGAATCGGCATCCATAACGTCAACGAGCGAATCCGGCTGCATTACGGCCACGGATGCGGCCTGCAGGTTTACAGCGAACCGGGGTCCGGAACCAGCGTCTTGATCAGGATCAAGGAAAACCTGCCCGATGACAGGGAATGATCAACCGTTTTCGAGAAGAAAGGAGGGCGAAGCCGCTTGCTTAACATCATGATCGTGGACGATGAAATGCTCATTCGCGAAGGCCTGGCCAAAATCATCGGCAAGGAAAGTCCTTGCTTTCGGGTGGTCGGCCAATTCCCGGACGGAGAAGATGCGCTTCGGCATCTTCCGGAACTCGAGGTCGATGTGGTCATTACGGACATCCGGATGCCTGTCATTGACGGCCTTGAGCTGATCAAAAGCTTGCGGGCGACCCATCCCCATATTCGTTCCATCCTGATGAGCGGATTTACGGAATTCGAATATGCCCGGGAAGCCATTCGGGTCTCCGCCGTCGATTATCTGCTCAAGCCGATCAACAAGGAGCAGCTGTTTGAACTGCTTTACCGGCTGCACGACGAACAGGAAACGTCCAGGGAAAAAGAGGCGCTTCACCGTCAAAGGCTGATCCACACCTGTCTTCATAGCGAAGCCGTCGCGGAATATGTGTGGGAGGAGCTCTCGCTTCCCCGGCCTTATTTTGTGGCGTTCGTCCAGAGAGCTGGCACGGAGGAATCGGAGCACACGCAGGAATGCGGCCGAAGTTTGGACAACTTTGACCCGGAATGGTTATTCGATCGGCTTGCCGTTCAACACCGGCTGCAGGTCTTTATTTTTTATTTCGCCGAAGCTCCCGGAGCGGAAGCCGTCCATCGGATCGGCAAGCTTCTGACGGGCGATGCGTTCCATGGCGGGACCGATGGCCGGGTACTTGCGGGTTCCAGCAACGTCTACAATGACGCCAAAAAACTCAAGGCAGCTTATCTGGAGGCCAAGCTCGCCTGTGATTCGGGCATTTATGGGCATGCTCTCCGCTATTACGCACCCTACGGCGCAATCGGCGACCGAACATCGCCGCCGCAAGTGCAGGAAATTACCGCCGCGGAATGGGAGTTTGTTACCGAGCAGCTCCACCTCCTTCACTTGGCACCCCTTCAGGAATGGATTCAGCGGCGTTTTGAGCGGCTCAGGTCGGAAGCGGCCTCCCCCGAAGCCATCGCGGAGACTTGCACCCTGATCGAAGAGGCGGCCGCTGCGGAAATTCGCGAGCTGAAGGGCATCTTCGAATCGCCGGCCTACGCCGGGCGGAAGGAGCGGCTGCTTGCCTGCCTGTCCTTTTCGGAAATGAAGCAGCTGTTTTTGTCTTGTTTCATGGGCGCATTGTCGGAATTGCAGGAGGCCCGCAAGGAAATGGGCAGCAAAGCCGTCGAGACGGTCAAGCGTTGGATAGCCGAAAACTACAGCCGGCATGTCGAGCTGAATACGCTGGCCAATCTGGTTTTCCTGACCCCGAGTTATTTAAGCAAGTTATTCAAACATGAGACGGGTCTTACGCTGACGGAGTACATTGCCGAGATCAGGCTGAAAAACGCCAAACGGCTCCTTCGAACCGAACCGCGCATGAAGGTGCACCAAATCGGAGCCGAGGTGGGCTATCCGGATCCCGCCTATTTCAATAAATTGTTCAAAAAAATGGTCGGCGTAACGCCCAATGAATATAAAAAAATGTTGTAATACTGCGGAATGCCGCTTATCCGAGAGCCAAGCCTCTTGAATAAGCGGCTTTTTGTTTTCGCAAAACAACTATATTCGCGTTTTTCTCATATTTCCGTCGCGCTCTTTTGCTTATTAGGTATTGTATTGGCAGCGGTTCCGGTATATATTTAGCATGTGGTATTTATTTTGTTATTATTTTTGATAACAAATGATAACAAAACATATGATTCGAACGATCAAGTCTGTTATTTATACGACATGAGGTGAATAAAGTGAAACTAACAGAACCATTTATCGCAGGAATGACATGGGGATTCATGGGGGTCAGGGGAACGTGGGCTACCGAAAACGCCTCCGCCTCGATGGAAGCCATGTCCGAAACGACCGGCATCAATTGGACCGCCATCGCCTTTTCGGCGTATCAAGCGACTCCCTTCTCGACGGACATCCCTTATTGGGAAGATCCGACGGTAACGGATGCCGAAGTAAAATGGGCCATTGCCAAAGCCAAGTCGTTGGGGCTCAAGGTGTGCCTGAAGCCGATCGTGAACTGCACGGACGGGACGTGGCGGGCCCACATCAACTTTTTCGACAAAGACGTGCCGTGCGAACCGAAGTGGAGCGACTGGTTTGCTTCCTATAACCGCTATATTTTGCATTTTGCGAAAATCGCCGAGGAAACCGGGTGCGAGATGTTCTGCATCGGCTGCGAAATGGTCCAAACCGATCGCCGGGAACGGGAATGGCGCGAGCTGATCTCGCAGGTCAGAGGCGTTTACAGCGGAATCGTCACATATAATTGCGATAAATATCAAGAGGATAACGTGGCCTGGTGGGACGGCCTGGACGTGATCAGTTCCAGCGGATACTATCCGATTCACGATTGGGACAACCAATTGGACCGTATTGAAGCCGTCGTCCGGAAGTTCGACAAGCCGTTTATTTTTATGGAGGCCGGTTGTCCGAGCCGAACGGGCTCGGCGTCGATCCCCAATGATTGGACGCTTCAAGGCGCAGTCAATGAAACCGAACAGGCCGATTTTTACCGTACCATGTTCGGCAAGTGCAGCGGCCGGGACTGGGTGCAAGGGTTTATGTTGTGGGACTGGCCGGCCGAGCTGTACCGCCGGGACGAAGCGTCCGCGGATGACGGTTATTGCGTGTACGGCAAAGAGGCCGAAGCCGTCATTCGCGAGCATTATGCCGATCGTTTGAAAAACGAGGCGATCGCCCGTCAAGGAGGATGCTGACATGCTGGATGCCTTGCCATGGATGCGGGAGCTGGATGAAGAGCTGAAAAACAATATTTTGCGATTTTGGGCCGAAAAAAGCGTGGATACCGCGCGCGGCGGCTTTTACGGGGAGATCGATGGGCAGCTGCGCGTGAATGAACGCGCCGACAAAGGGCTGGTGCTGAATGCCCGCATCTTGTGGACGTTTTCCGCTGCCTATCGCCATTACAAGGACGAACAATACCTGGAGATCGCCGGCAGAGCCTACGACTACCTGATCGGACACTTTCTCGATAGGGATCACGGAGGATTGTATTGGATGGTGGATGCCGACGGCCATCCTTCCCAGGATAAGAAGCAAATCTACGGACAAGCCTTTGCGATTTACGCTTTGTCCGAATTTTACCTTGCCGATGGGCGGCAGGAAGCCTTGGATGCCTCCATCGAGCTGTACCAGCTGATTGAGCGGCATAGCCACGATCCGATCCATCGAGGGTATATCGAAGCTCTGGGACGCGATTGGACGTATACGAGCAGCTTCAGCCTCAGCAACAAGGACCTGAATGAGAAAAAATCGATGAACACCCATCTTCACGTGCTGGAGGCTTATACGAACCTGTACCGGGCATGGAAGTCGCCGACGCTGGCTTCAAGTCTGACCCGATTAATCGAGGTGACGCTTGAAAAGATCGTTGACCGGGCCACCGGGCATTTCCGGTTGTTTTTCGACGAGGAATGGAACGCCAAAGGCTCGCATATTTCCTACGGGCACGATATTGAAGGCAGCTGGCTGCTGATGGAAGCCGCCGAAGTTCTTCAGGATCAAACGCTGCTGGAACGCGTGAGAGCCGTTGCCATCCGGATGGCGGAAGCCGTTCTCGCTAAAGGGGTTGACCATGACGGCGGGATCTGGAACGAAGCGGACCCTGACGGAGTCACCGATGCTAATAAGGACTGGTGGCCGCAGGCCGAAGCCATGGTCGGCTTTTACAATGCTTACGAACTCACCGGGGAATCCAAATTCAGGGCTGCCGCCATTCACTCCTGGAAGTTCATTCAAACGTACATCGTAGACCGCGAGCATGGGGAGTGGCATTGGGGAGTCGATCCGAACGGTTCGCCGCTGCCTGGCGGCACGAAAATCAGCGCATGGAAATGCCCGTACCATAACGGCAGGGCTTGCCTGGAAATGCTGTCCCGTCTTCAAAAAGAAACGAACCTGCAAGAAGTCGATTCACTATGATCGGAGGGGAAACAATGAGCTTGTTTGAACAACGAAAACGGCAGTTGACGGAAAATTACGAATCGCTGATCCACCGAAAAAACGAAAAAATGCCGCCGGGCAACGGCGTTTACGACCGCTACCGCTATCCGGTGCTGACGGCGGACCATGCGCCTCTCATCTGGAGGTACGATTTTAATCCCGAGACGAATCCTTATTTTTCGGAACGGCTTGGCGTGAACGGCGTTTTTAATCCCGGAGCCATTCATTTGAACGGCAAATTTTATTTGGTCGCCCGCGTCGAAGGCGTAGACCGCAAGTCTTTTTTCGCGGTCGCCGAAAGCGACAACGGGATCGACGGCTTCCGCTTTTGGGATCATCCAATCGTCATGCCCGAAACCGATGTTCCGGATACAAACGTCTATGACATGCGGCTGGTGCAGCATGAGGACGGCTGGATTTACGGCTTGTTCTGCACCGAGAGGAAGGATCCGAACGCTCCCCTAGGCGATTTGTCGAGCGCGATCGCTCAATGCGGAATCGCCCGCACCAAAGACCTTGTGGCTTGGGAGCGGCTTGATGACCTGAAAACGGGGTCGCCGCAGCAGCGGAACGTCGTATTGCACCCTGAATTCGTCGACGGCAAATATGCCTTCTACACCCGCCCGCAGGACGGGTTCATTGATGCCGGTTCCGGCGGAGGGATCGGATGGGGATTGTCCGACTCCATCGAACATGCCGTCATCGATCGGGAAATCGTCATCGACGAACGCCATTACCACACCATCAAAGAAGTCAAGAACGGGCAGGGGCCCGCGCCGATCAAAACGGACCGCGGCTGGCTCCACATCGCGCACGGCGTCCGCAATACGGCTGCCGGTTTAAGGTACGTCCTGTATGCTTTCCTTTCCGACCTGGACCGTCCCGATCGGGTTACGCATCGTCCAGGAGGGCATTTTATCGCGCCGGAGGGCGAAGAACGGGTGGGCGACGTATCCAATGTCGTGTTCTGCAACGGGGTCATCGCCACCGACGACGGAAACGTATATATTTATTACGCCTCCTCCGATACCCGGGTGCATGTTGCCACCACCACGGTAGACCAACTGCTGGATTACGTGCTGCACACGCCGGAAGACGGCTTGCGCTCCTACGCCTGCGTAGAACAACGGATTCAGCTGATTGACCGCAATCTGGAATTGCATAAGGCACGCATTTAAATAAGGATTTGGCAAAATCCTGAAATATCAAAAGGGGACCGTCTGCCGTAAACCGGCTGATCGCTCCCCTTTTTTGCTATAGTGCAGGTTGTGGCTGTCGGCAGGAACGGCAGCGGTCTTCGGCGAGCGGCCGCCCCCCGGTTCGTTTTCGCCGCTCGGCTCCTCTACTGTTTCCTTGGCCCTGACGTAGAGTCCCGGTACACGATGTCCGCAGAGACAAGGATTTTCTCGACGGTAAGCTCCGGATGCTGGATCCTTTCAAGCAGCTTCTTGACCGAGCGCTCGCCCATGGCCTCCTTCGGCACATGGACGGTCGTCAATGCAGGCTGGGACCGATCGGCGTCATCGATGTTGTCAAAGCCGGTAACGGAGATATCTTCCGGAACCCGAATGCCGTGTTTTTGCAGCGTGGACATAACCCCGAACGCGATCGAATCGTTGGCGCAAACGAGCGCCGTCGGCAGCTGCCCTTTTTCTTTCATTTTTGCGAGCCATTTTTCGAATTCACCGGCAAACTCGCCGCTGTCCACCCCATCCAGCGTGATCATCGGATCGATGGGCTTCAGCGCCTCCAGGCCGTTCTGTTCCAGCGCTTTGCGAAAACCGATCCACCGGTCCTGAAAGCTTCGGGAAAAACGAACGTCTCCGACAAATTGAAGACGCGTATGGCCCAGACCGATCAAATGGTTGCAAAGCCGGGCGATCGCGTCCGTATTGTTCACGAAAACCGTATCCGTCGGAATAAGGTCGTCTTCATGATCCACCAGGACCATGGGAATCCCCAGGCGGTGCGTCTCCAGCAGCAGCTCGGAATCGATTTGGCCGACCCCGATCATGCCGAAAATCCCGCTCGGATTCAGCACATGGACAAACGAATCGACCCGGGATTCCGTGACAATGACCATGCCGAGCCCTTTTTGTTCCAGCTCCCGCGAAATGCCCTCCATAATTTTGCCCCAATACAGAGAGTCCTTGGTCTGAAAGCGGATGTTAGGCATCAAAACGATGACAGATTGCATGCCGGACGTACCGACGACGTTTGGCTCCCCTTCGTTATTTTTGATATAGGCATTCTTCTGGGCAAAATATCCGAGCTGGGAAGCGGCCTGAATGACCCGTGATTTCGTATGTTCATTGACGCCGCCCTTCCCCGAGAGCGCCTTGGATACCACAAACTTCGATACGCCCAGATGATCGGCAATCTGCTGCATCGTAACCCTTTTCAACGTAAAACTCCTCCCGCTAGCAAAAACTGTTTGCGTTTTTCATTCATTTTATTATAACAAAGGAACGCAAAGGGATAAACTGAATCGGTGAATCGGGTTACGAACCTGAAATTCGATCAAGCACGGCTTGGTTCCGGTGCCCATCCTCGATCGAACCTCCATCTCCGGATGAAGCCGAATCAACGGCGCTTGAACCCTTAAACCAAAACCGCCTCCGATGATGCCAACCCGCATAGGACACCTCCAAAATTGTTTTTACGCCTTTTTCTGATCCTGAAGCGTTGGATTAAACTGGTCCCGGTATTGTCCCGGCGTCATTCCCTCCAGTTTCTTGAACATCCGGTTGAAGTATGGAGGCTGGTACCCGACCGCCCGGGCAACATCGCTGATTTTCATGTCGGTCGAAACGAGCAGCTTTTTGCAGTGGCTCATTTTGATCGTGGTCAAATAATCGATGTAGTTCGATCCGGTCATTTGCCGGAATGCCTTGCTCAGTTGGGACACGCTGACCCCGGCTTCCATGGCGAACGTCTCCAGCGAAAGGTCGGCCATGTAATTTTCATGGATCGTCTCCATAATTTGATCCACGATGCCTTTCATCGACGGATGGTAGCTCCGGTTCAGCACCTCGATGTACGGCCGGATCACGTTCGCGCGGAACCACTGGATGCACGCATTGGCGTCCCGGAGCGCCTCCAGCTCCTCCTGCAGCTTGATCCCGTCATAGATGGCGTAAGGGTTATGGTTCGATTGAAGCATGGAACGGAACAGGCTGTTTTTAAGCCGCATCAAGCCTTGATGCACGACCCACTCCGGCGCCCCGTCCTTCTGCAGCGCTTCAACGAACCGGATTAAAATATCCTCGGCTTCTTTTTCCAGCCCCAGGTTGAGCGTATGCGTAAATTCCTGCTCCAGCTCGAAAGGAAATTCCACCTCGACCTTCGCTTTTTCCATCACCGCTTCGGCTTCAAGCAGCTGGCTGTCGGACGTAAAGGACCGGTAGCTTAACGATCTTTTGGCCTGCTCCAGCAAATAAGGAACATCGCGCCAAGCCCCGGCGGGGCCGCTCACGGCAATCGTGGCCGGCATGCCCAGCACGTCCCGCAAGGTGTTCAGCATGTCGCCGCCCAGCTGCATCAGCGGCCGTTTCAGGTTATCCCCGGACGCCGCGGAAGCGGCAGGCACGCACACGATGACGGCAAACGAGCCGTCCATAAAATCGATGGTGTGCACGTAGGAGCCGATCCGCTCGGACATTTCATGCAGCAAATTGACGGCGGCGTAAGTGAGCAGCTGCACGTCTTTGGCCGTAAGCTGTCCGCGGTTCAGCGTCAGGGAATGAAGGCGGCATACCACGATAAAAAACCGATGCTCCGCCAAATCGAGCTGCAGCGCCTGCAGCTTTTCGATGATTTCGGCTTCCGTCAAATGGGCCGCCTGCCCCGTCACGAACTGGTTGATGAGCGCTTCCCGCACCTTCGGGATGGACTGGTTCAAGCTGCTTTGCAGCGTCTCGTTGACGGACCGGTACTGCTTCCATTTCTCCTCGATATATTTCAGCTCGTTGTTTTCGGGAGCCGGCTCCGGTTTGCCTTCCTTGAACAAATCGACGATTTTGCGGATCGGCCGGTACATCCGGTTGGAGGCGAACCAGCTGAGGGCCAGCGCCACGCACAGGGAACCGATCCAGTAAACGATCACGACATGCCGGTACGGTCCCGTAGGCGCCGTAATGGCCGACGACGGCGTCCCCGAGACAAAGGTCCAAATGCCGCCCATTTTCTCGAAGGATAACGCGCTGACCAGCAGCTTGTCGTTTTTCAGCGGCAGCTGGAAATGAAGCTGTGTATCGTAAGAACGCGTGGTTTCCGTAAGCTTCTCCAAAATGGAGGGCATGACCTCCGGATATTGTTTGCTCGCGTCGGATTGGCCGACCAGCGTGTCTTCCCCGTCCAGCACAAAGGCCACCTGCTCGGAATTGGCGCTCAGGTTCACCTTGGCCGGATTGACGTACAGCACCAGCGCCCCGTAAGATTGCTGGCTGTTGAATGGCAGCTTCATGACGATGGCATGGGTCGACTTCCCCTTATTGAAAGGGCGGGGCAGCCCGTTCGTCCAGAAGATGCTTTGGTCGGACGACATGATCTTGCTCCAGGCGGCGGCATCCGCCGGATCATCCAAGGTCCGCAAGCCGAGCATGGGCTGCATGATTTTGTTCTGCTTGGCCACATACAGGTAGGCCTGGTCGACCAGCGGATCCCCGTTTTCGATAAAATAAAGCGTATCGCTTAATTCCTGCGTTTTCTCGAATTGGTCCACAAAATTGGTGTCCGCCAGGGAGGGCTTCAGGACCGGGTTGGACATCATGTGCGAGGCATACTGGACAAGCTGGGAAAACTGCTCATCGACTCGCCTTGCCGTATCCTTCAGCAGCTGCTCGTTATTCTGTTGGTACTGCCGGATCAGGTACTGATTGCCGACATGCCAGTTGATAAAACTCACGATCGAAATGGGAACGCATGTGAGCATGATGACCAGCGCGATGGTTTTCCAGTACATGATTCCTTTTGAAGCCAATTTCCTCGTCCATTCCTTACCCAAATCCCTCACTCCTGACGGTATCTGTTCGAATCGATCTTCACCCGTGCGTTGGTGTTGTACCATTCATCATAACGAAACGAACCCCATATGAAAAGGCTTTCAATGCGAAAAATCATCCCATTTTATTGGGAAACGGCCGCAAATCCCTTTGAGTAAAAAAAGTGCAATGCCGTGAAATAAGCATCAGGAAAAGCCCCGCCAAAACAAAGCGGATTTTCCCTTTTCGGCCATCGTGAGGAATGGCTACTCCAAACTGACCCAAGATGATAATTAGTATTGGACTACAAGCAACAGCAGCGGAGGGGACGGAATCGATCTGAAGAAGCGAAGCGTTCGCCTTTGGCTCCGAATTTCTTCCTTTTTGGAAAACAAAATAAAAGAAATTTGGAGACAACAGCGATCGGAAGAACGATCCGTAACCGCAGCGGCCACCTAGCACAAGGTTATTGGCGGCGCCACGTTTGCAGGCTCAAAGCAATGGCTCAAACGCCAAATTTTCAGGGCAAAAAAGATATGCCGTGTACCGCCGAAAATAAAATCAAATTGCCGGAAATGCCGCGAGCCACTACATTGGGTTATGACAAGCGCGATGCCAAGGTCGCGGGCTAAAGGTTTGAGAGTGAAGATCCATGTTTGTGAAACGAAATTTTCCATAGACAAAAGAAAGCGAGGTAAACAGATGCGGAAACGATCATCCCAATCCGGTGCCGCAAGGCTGCGGGAATCCAAAAGGCCGCTGTGGCCCGATCTGAAACGGGATCGGTATTTGTACGTGCTGGCGCTGCCGGGCATTTTGTTTTTCATTATTTTCAAATATATTCCGATCACCAACCTGGTCATCGGTTTTCAGGACTACTCCCCTTATTTGGGGATTGCCGGAAGCCCATGGGTCGGATTTGAGCATTTTGCCCGGTTTTTCTCGAACCCCGACTTCTGGATGCTGCTGCGCAACACGCTCGGGATCAGCTTGATGAATCTGGTTTTCTTTTTCCCGGCGCCGATCATCCTCGCCTTGATGCTCAACGAAGTCCGCCATCAGCTGATGAAACGCACCGTACAATCGCTGATTTATATCCCCCACTTTTTGTCGTGGGTGCTCATTTACGGCTTGACCTACCTGATGTTCTCCCAATCCGAAGGGTTGTTCAACAAGCTGCTGACGGCGCTGGACAAAAATACGGTCGACATTTTATCGAACCCGAAGCTGTTTTGGGGCATGCTGACGGCGCAGTCCATCTGGAAAGAAGTCGGCTGGGGCACGATCATCTTCCTCGCCGCCATCGCCGGCGTCGATCCGCAGCAATACGAAGCGGCCGTCATCGACGGAGCCGGTCGTTTCCGGCGGATGTGGCATATCACGCTGCCCGCGATGCGGAACGTCATCATGATTCTGCTCATTTTGCGGCTCGGAACGATCATGGACACGGGCTTCGAGCAGGTCTACCTGATGATGAACGCCGCCGTGACCGAGGTCGCCGAAGTGTTCGATACGTACGTTTACCGCGTCGGCATCCGGCAAGGGGAATTCAGCTACAGCACCGCCATCGGCCTCTTCAAATCGATCGTGGGCGTCATTCTGGTCGTCGGCGCGAACAGGGCCGCCAAACGTTTCGGCCAGGAAAGCCTGTATTAACGCAAAAGCCCCCACCGAAAGGAGAGACACCCGATGATTATGGAAGTCAATACGTCCTGGAAAGACCGGCTGTTTACGTACGCCAACGGCGGCCTCCTGGTTTTGTTCAGCCTGGCCATGGTTTTCCCGATCTATTACACGATCGTGCTATCCTTTACCGATTCGACGGAGTATTACACCCGGGATTTGATCCTGTGGCCGCATCAATGGTCGCTGGACGCCTACAAATATTTGCTCGGCAACGGCTTGTTCGTCAATTCCTTGATGGTCAGCGTGTTTCTGGCCACGGTCGGCACCGCTTTAAGCCTGATTGTGACGGGAGGACTCGCTTACGCCATCTCCTGCCGGCGGCTGCGGTTCCGCAAAACGATGATGTTTATGATCCTGCTGACCTTTTTGTTCACGCCCGGGCTTGTCCCGGTCTACTTGATCGTACGGAATCTGGGCTTGATCGACAGCGTCTGGTCCTTGATTTTGCCTTCGCTTACCAGCGGATGGTACGTGCTGCTCATGAAGGGCTTTTTCGACGGCATCCCGGACAGTCTGGACGAAGCCGCCCGGATCGACGGCTGCACCGAAATCAGCGTCTTTTGGCGGATCATCATCCCGCTGTCGCTGCCCGCGATCGTCGCTTTCGGCCTGTTTTTCGCCGTCGGCTATTGGAACACGTATTTTAACGGCATCATGTTCATCAACCAGCAGGCGAAATGGCCGCTGCAGGTGCTGCTGCAAAACATGCTCGTCGACCCGACCACCATGGGCGGCGGCGAACAAAACGTCTCCCTGCAGATGAACCGGCAGCTGCCGACGGAAACGCTCAAAATGGCTGCGGTCGTCATCGCCACCATCCCCATCATGCTCGTGTATCCGTTCCTTCAGAAGCATTTTGCGACAGGGGCCATGGTCGGCTCCGTGAAGGAATGAGCCATACAGGTTTGCCAAATCGAAGGAGGTTATGTAATGAGTCCATCCGGAACAAAGGTACAGAAAAAGATGCTGATGAAATCCATGCTGGTCGTCCTGGGAGCGAGCGTGCTGCTGACGGCCTGCGGCGGCTCCAAAGGGGCATCGAAAGAAGGGGACGGCCCGACGCCGATCCAAATGCAAACGCTGAATTACGCCACCGAATTTATCGACAATACCAACCCGATCTGGAAGGAGTTCGAGAAGCGCACCAGCACCAAGCTCGACATCACCTGGCTGTCCCCGTCCACGTCGGAGGAAAAAATCAACGTCATGCTCGCCTCCGGCGACCTGCCCGAGGTGACGTTCGTAGAGTCGCTGATCAACCCGCAGCTGCAGAAAATGATCAAGCAAGGGGTCTTCTGGGATTTGACGCCTTACATCAAGGATTATCCGAACCTGAGCGCTTCCAACCTAGCCGAGATGTGGACCGCATCCAAGGTGGACGGCAAAAACTACGTCATTCCGCGCTACTACCCGAGCTATGGCGGGGGTGCCTTCCCGATTCTTCGCAAGGACTGGATGGATAAGCTCGGGCTGCAAACGCCGACGAACATGGACCAGTTGTTCGAGGTGCTGAAGGCATTCAAGGAAAAGGATCCGAACGGCAACGGACAGGCGGACGAAGTGCCGTATGCGGCGAACCCGGACACGATGGGCTTCGTGTACGGCGTGTTCAACGGAACGCAAGGGCAATGGAAGCTGAAAGACGACAAACTCGTTCCCGTCATCACCGAGGACGCCTCCCGCGATGCCGTGCTGTGGCTGAAAAAGGCCTTTGATGCGGGTCTGTTCCCGAAAGATTTTGCCATCATGAAATATTCCCAGACGGTGGACCTGATCCGCGGCGGCAATGCAGGGGGCACTTCCCAATCGATGAACCATGCGTGGGTGACGGGCTCCAAAATCCGCGAAGTCGTGCCGACGGCCGACTATATGCCGATCACATACCTGGAAAACGCCGGCGGGGACAAATATACGCCGTCCGGCACGCCGTATTACGGGGTGTACCTGATTCCGAAAAAGGTGCCTGAAGCGAAAGTGAAAAAAATTCTCGGGTTTTTCGACTATGCTTACGGCAAAGAAGGCAACGAGCTGGCGACCTACGGCATCGAAGGCGTGCATTACACGGTGCAGAACGGCCGGAAAATTCCGACGCCGCAAAGCGAAAAAGACCATCTGGGCGACGGCAACATGAACAACCTGATCCACCTGATCAGCGACGACATGTCCATCGGCGCGGTCGGCATGCCGGACGATGTGTACAACCGGAACGTCGAGATCGTTAATGAACGCAAAAAGATCAAAACGCCGAACCCCGGCAGCGAGCTGTACTCCGAGGCTTACAACAAATACTATCCGGAAATTTCGAAAAAAGTGAGCGACATGCGCACCAAGGTCATCATCGGCAAAGACACCATCGAAAACTACGACAAATTCATCGAGCAGCTGCGCAACGACCCGACCTTGAAGCAGGTGGCGGATGAAATGACGGAAGCGTATCATAAAAAGATGAGCAGCCAGTAAGCCGGAAAATCGTTGGGGCGGCCCATCGGCCTGCCGGAGCCGTACACAAAACAAGGGGGATGTTTCCAAGGTCGGCCGACCTTGAAGCATCCCCCTTACGTTTTGGGCTTTCCACTATGTATCCATGCTAATATCGTCCCATGCTTCGTCCCGGTAACCGATCATCCAGAACAGCGCCCGGCGGCGCTCCATCACGACGCTTTCGTTCAGGCCGGCCGCAGGCTCCCTGCCACGAATCCGGTCATTGACGCAGGCCCAATGCAAGCGGTAGATTTTGTCCGCTTCGTCCAACATGTCTTCCGCGCGCCGAAGCGCCGTCCGCTCCAAAAACTCGTCGAAACCGCTGCAGCTCGATACCGCCTCAATCGCCGCTTTGGAGTCGCATGGATGATCCGGAAAATCAAGCGAATCCACCACCCCAAGCGCCCAGAGCAGCGCCCAATAAGCCTCGTATTGCCAGACCAGATTGACCGCATCCTGATATTCGGGCTCCGCCTGCTCCAGCAAATCTTTTTCGGCTTCGGTCAATGCATCCTTGACCCCGAATCGATCGAGCAGACCGGTCACAAAAGCTTTCGATTCCGCCAAATCCCCCTCCTGCGCGACGTCGCACGCGTATTGGATGACGATCAGCAGCGCCGCGGCCCGGCGGGCGATCTCCTCTCTTGATCTGACCTTCAGCTCGCTAAGCGGAGGCAGTTCAGGCAGGTGCTCCACGTACGGAACTTGCTTTTCCTTCAGATAGGCCAAACTTCTTTGCTTTCGCTCCGCGCCCTCCGGCGTCGTACGGTCCTCGCCCCGGATTTTTCTCGTGCATGCCCGCGGACTGAAATCGGCAGCATCGGAGCTTCCGTCGGGATACACGATGACCCGCCCATCCCGGTCCAGCAGCGTGCCGTCGGGAATAAACCCGATGCCGTCCACTTTTGCGGCAAGCTTGATAAAGCGTTCCAAGTCGTCTTTGCCGTATTCTTTTTCCGTTTCGATCGCCAGCATCGTATTGATCACGGAAATCTGTATCATGACGCGGCGTTTTAAATCCTCGTCAGCAAACGGAATGCGGTCGTAAAACCCCGTCATCCCTGGAATATTGTTCGCGAAATAATCCGGATCGGTATCTTCCGAGGCGACGCGAATCGTTATTTTGTTGTTTTTAAACCAGCCTTTCGGATGAACCGTCATCTCCTTTTCTCCCGGAGCCCCGCCCGTTACTTTAAAGCCGTCGGCAAAAACCTCATGAACCAGCCCGCCGATATCCTTAATATCGTTTCGGGATGCAAATATCGTAAAATAAGCCAAAAACGTTCCCCCTCCTGTCAGCGACGGTTCGTCCATCCCTTAACCGTTTACGCCGTAAAAATTAAACTCCCGACTAGTTGGCGGCACCCTTTTTGCGGTTTTGCGCCTAACCATCCTCGAAGCCCAACCTCTCCTATCTTAACAAAACCTTCTATTTCCTGGAAGAGTCCGCGCCGGCTGGTTAATCAGATGCCATCCCAAATGCCGCTTGGGGCGATGCGATGTGTCCGTTCTCCGCCCGATATTCTCCCGGCGCTTTTCCCGTCCATTTTTTGAAAGCCGCGTGAAACGAACTCGGTTCGGAAAAATGCAGCAAATAGGCAATTTCCGTTACCGTGTGTTCCGGCCGCGCCAAATAGCGGATCGCCAATTCCCTTCGCACTTCGTTTGCGAGCCGGTTATACGTCGTCCCTTCCTCCTTCAGCCGGGCCTGGAGCGTTCTTGCGCTCATCCGCATTTCCTTGGCTGCGTCCTGGAGAGTCGGGAAAAAGAATGGCATAGACGACAAAATCCATTCCCGCAAACGCGATGACAGCACCAAACCTTGGACCAGCGTCTTCCGCACGTCCTCCACCACGCCCTCAAAAACCGCAAACAGCCGGGAATCCGCGCCTAATACGGGGTAGTCCAGCACTTCCTTGCGGAATGCAAGCGCGTTATGTTCCTGCCCAAAAAGAGGGATTACACCGCCAAACGCTGCGGCATAAGCCTCGGCAGGCGCCTGGCGGGCATGCGAGAAGCTTGCTTCGGTAAGATTAACCGGTTTGCCGCTCAGCTGAAGGATGATTTGGACAAGGGAAGCCGCCATGTCTTCGATGCAGTGCCGGCTGAAACCGCGCCCGGACTGCCGAGGGACCATACGGACAACCGCCTCATCCCCCGCAATTTCAATCTCGGCGTTATATTGGCCGCAGACGACGTCATTGTATTTTTGATAAGCCGCCAATGCATCGCCGATCGTCTTGGAATGCAGCATCGCGTATCCAAGCACCCCGAGATCGGTCAGGTGCATGGCTTGTCCTTGGTGAAGGCCGAACGCCGGGTCTTTCGTATAATCGGCCGCTGACTGCATGATCCGTTCGAGTTCTTCCGTTTCGATTCTCGCGTCGGTGCGTCCCGGCAGCCCGACGTCGATACCGGCATAAGCGCAAAACGCTTCCCAGTCGAGCCCTTTCGCGGCCATCGATTTGCGGATCGGCCACAGCAGCGTGACCGGTACATCCATTGTCTTCAATCCGTTTCCTCCCAACCAGCGCAAATGATCAAGTTTTTCGCGCGTTTCCTCATGTCGCTTGCCACTTGGTTCCCGTTATGATGGGTTCAGTTCTATTTTACACGACGCCGTTTCGATAAGGGGGAACAAACTATGCACAAAAATATGACGGTCATCGTCGGCCATCCCGATCCCGAAAGCTACTGCCACGCCCTTGCGCAAGCCTACATCAGGGGGGCGAAGGCTGCCGGCGCTGACGTGAAGCTCCTGGACCTCGCCGCCATGAGGTTCGATCCGATTCTGCAATACGGCTATCGGAAGCGGACGGAGCTCGAACCCGACCTTATTCAGGCGCGGGAGGCCATTTTGCAGGCGGACCATCTGGTGTGGGTTTACCCGACCTGGTGGGGGACGATGCCTGCTCTCCTGAAAGGTTTTATCGACCGCGTATTCCTGCCGGGATTTGCGTTTGCGTCCGCTCCGGATTCGCTGGCGGTCAACAAGCTCCTCAAAGGAAAAACGGCCCGGCTGCTCGTCACGATGGACTCCCCATCCTGGTATTACCGCCTCGCGCTCAGGCGGGCGGGGCATGTCATCATGAAACGCGGCATTTTGCAGTTCAGCGGCATTCGGCCGGTGCGGATTACCGAAATCAACAAGGTGAAAATGTTGTCCGCCGAAAAGCGCAAACACTGGCTGGAAAAGGCGGAGGCGCTTGGGGCGAAGCTGGCTTAGCAGGAATCGGGCCACCCTTCTCCAGCGCAAATCGGATGTTTCAGATCCCGATGCACGGGTAAGTAAAGAGTGCACACGCAATACTCAATACCCTAAAAGGAGTGATTCGAAATGGCAAACAATAAGGATGACCGTAAGATGACACTCGAAGAAGCCGGACGCAAGGGTGGCGAGACAACCGCCAAAACGCATGACCGTGATTTTTATCAGGAAATCGGCCGTAAAGGCGGAGAGGCAACGTCGGAATCCCATGGCCGTGAATTCTATCAGGAAATCGGCCGCAAAGGCGGCGAGGCGACAGCGGATTCCCATGATCGTGACTTTTATCAGGAAATCGGCCGTAAGGGCGGCGAAGCGACGTCGGATTCCCATGACCGTGATTTTTATCAGAAAATCGGCCGTAAGGGCGGCGAAGCGACGTCGGATTCCCATGACCGCGATTTCTACCAGGAAATCGGCCGCAAGGGCGGCGAAGCGAGAAGCGATAACGACGGAGGCGGCGATGGCAAAATGAGCCGCGAGGAAGCGGGCCGCAAAGGCGGGGAAGCCCGGGCCCGACAAAGAGACGACTCCTAATGTAGATGAATAAAAGTGTAGATGAATAAAAGAAATGCCGGCAAAGGAAGCTCCGCAAAAAGAGAGCCTTCCTGCCGGCAACCTTCGAAACTTGAAAAGGACAGCACGCCGCTGTCCTTTTTACATTTCGGGACTGGCTATCATCGCGTGAAGCAAGCGCGGCCATCGGCATTGGCCCGGAACCGAACAACGGTCCGTAACCGCAGGCCGTCCCCCCGCTTCATGCCTTAATCCGGATGTTCATTGCTCATCCATTGATCGACGTGAAGCGGCTCAGCGTAATCCTCTCTGGCGGATAATTTGCGGAGCAGCTCCTCGGCTTCGCCGCGGGAAGCAAAACCGCCCATGACAACGGCAAATTTGCCGTTTTTTGTTTTGATGACGCTGCTGCCGTCTCCGGCATACTGCTCCTCAAGGATCGCCAGCGCTTCTCCCTGCTCCAGTTCCTGGCTGCGGACAAAATAAACCTCATGCGCTTTTTCCTGTTTCGCTGCGCCAAACAGCTTCAGCTGAATATAGCCCGGCTGCCGGTATTCCGACACGGAATAATCGATGTTGTCGCCCAGCTCGACGACAAACCGGACCGCGGAGTCGTCCAAAATCACGTTGCTGTAAACGTCCTTTACATTGGAGAGCCCGCGAATGTCCCGCTCCAGCTTTTCCATATCCAGGTTCCGGACGCCGTTAAAGGTAAATATCAGGCGGTTTGGCGCTTCCTTGCGTTCGACCGTATAAGCCGGCGCGCTCGCCGTCCGTTCGCCATCGATCGTGAAATGGATGTTCAGCGAATTTTCCTCCGCCGTCGTGGTCACGGACACCCCGTCGGTGCGTTCGCCGCCGCTTCCCACCTGCAGCACTTTGACGATCGACCCGATGACCGGGACATCCGACAACGCCATGGCCACGCCGGGCACGTTCACCGTGATGATGAAAGCGGCGCAGGCCGCCACGAGAGCGGACGAGCCGCGGATCCATGCCATGTTCCGATTATGGGCGCGTCCCCGCTTCATGGCGTCCTGAATGACCCCGGAAAGACGGGATGGGATCTCGATGTCGTCATAGCGTTCTTTCCCCGTCATTGTACATCCACCTCTTCCTTGATCAAATGTTTTTTGAGTTTGCCCAAAATCCGGTACAGCTTCGTTTTGACGGTGTTTTCCGGCAGGGACAGCACTTCCGCCATATCCTTGAACCGTTTATCCTCAAAATATTTCAATATGATAAAAGCCTTGTCTTCCGGCTTCAGCTGATCCAGCGCGTCATACAGATCCCATTTCTCCTCCAACGAAACCGGGTCTTCTTTCGCCGCAAATTCCGCCGTGCCGTCTTCCGTATACGTATATTTTTTCTTTCTTTTCATATGGTCGAGCGCGCAGTGGATGACGATCCGGCTGATCCAGGTTTCAAAATATTCCGGGTTTTTCAATTTCCCGAACGATAGATATGCTTTGTACGTTGCTTCGGAGACGATTTCCAAAGCCTCCTGTTCGTTTTTCACGTAGCAGTACGCAAAGCGGTAGAGCTTTTCCTTGCAGGCTTCGATCCGCTCGCCAAACTGCCGCTCCGTGATTGCTCCCTTTTTGCTGTTCAGTTGATTCACCCCCTGACGACTTCAAAGGCGCGTTTCGCCCCGCGGTTCTCATCCCGGGCCCGGGTCTTTGAGTGCCGCTTATGCCCGTTTGACTGGGGAAACACCAAAAAAGTTTCAAATACATCATTGCGAATAAAAGGAAACCATCGAAAACGGATCGGAATCAGGCCGCAGCTCCGTCGATTTCGGTCGTAACTTTGGAGACCTATTTTATGTTATATACAATAAACGAATCCCTGAGCCAAGAGGGAAAAGGACGGGGTGACTCATGACGGAGGAAGTTAAGGAAAACAAGCGGCTGGAGGAGCTGCGGAAAAAACATGCGGAGCTATGGCAGGCATTGTCGGCGCTCCGGGAGGATCAAGCGGAACGTTTGGTGGACAGCTTCTCGAAGCAGATTCGAAAAGCCGAAGCCGACGGCAACCGGCAGGTCCGCAACGAAGCGAATGGCGAACCAAGCATCGGGCATGCGCTGCGCTCCCCGTGGTTTTACGTGTCGCTGTTCATCGGACTAAGCCTGCCGGTCGCTGCCTATATTGCATTCATTTATATGTCATTGTCGCTGGAGTAACTTATGATTTGGCAAATGCCTGTACCTTCGGCCTTCCGGACGCATACCTTAATCCAGAAGGGAGATGAAGGCCATGACCGTCCAGAACCATACGTTGGCCGCGGGCACTTCCCATGCCACACCTTATTACATCGTTCCGGGAGGGCGAAACGGTCCCGTCATGATGATTGTTGCGGGAATCCACGGCAATGAAACGGCAAGCATCCATTCCGCGCGCCAGCTGGTGGGACAGCTTCGGAATCGGCGGCTCCGCATTGCCCGAGGCAAGCTGATCATCGTGCCCATCGCCAATCCCCAAGCCTACCGCAAACGAATCCGCGGCGTTCCCGACCTGAACCGGACTTTTCCGAAAGGGCCGAAACGTCCGGCCACCCATCCGATGTCCCAAGCGATCGTTCAGCTAATGAAAACCTACAAACCTTCCTGGTATTTGGACCTCCATGAAGCCAACGGGCTGTCGAAGCACGACGCCAAGGTGCTTGGGCAGACGCTCGTCACCGACGCCGTCAATCCGGTCGTCCCCGCCGCCCGGCGTGTCATCCAACGGGTGAACTCTGCCCTGCAATCCCCTTCCCATCAATTCCACCTGCGCCTGCATCCGTTGTCGGGCTCGTCCCGAACGGCGGCGGCCCGCCTGATTCATGCCAAAACCGTTACCGTCGAAACGTGCTGGAGCCTTCCATTTCATGTCCGCAAATCTTACCAGATTCGGATTATCAAACATTTTCTCAGGGAGGCTGAAATGGTTTGATCCCGAATCGAAACCCAAGAAGACCCCTGACAAGTCAAGTCAGGGGTCTTTATACATGCTTATTTTCCTGTTAACAAACGGTAAATGACCTGGGCGCTTTCTGCGCGGGTTGTCGTTCCTTGCGGAAGGAGCAGACCGTTTCCGCTGCCTGTCAACAATCCCAGCTTGACTGCCGTTTGCACGGCTTCGCGCGCCCATGGGCTGATCCGGTCGGCGTCCATAAATACGGCATCTACGCCGGTCACGCCGGAATTTGCCGGGTGCTTCGCATGGTATGCTCTGACAAGCATCACGGCCATTTCCTCGCGGGTGATCACCGCGTTTGGTTCAAAGACGGCTTCGGAACGTCCTTGCACGATGCCCGCTTCATGCACGGCGGCAACGGACGCCGCATACCAAGCATCTTCAGGCACGTCGGCAAATGCCGCCGCCTGCTTCGCTTCAAGCCCCAAAGCGCGCGCGATCAGGGCGGCGAATTCCGCACGCGTCACGCTGCGCTGCGGCTCGAACCGGTCTGAGCTTGTTCCCGTTGCGATTTGGCGCAAAGCGAGGTAGGAAACGGCGTCAGACGCCCAGTGGCCTGCAGGCAGATCGGCAAATCCCTTCCTCCATTCCAAAGCCGCATACGTGCCAGGCTTCCGAATGTCTGCCGTTAGGGCTCCCCCGGCGTTCGAAGCGTCGCCGACCCATTCAACGGCGCCGTCGTCCGACACCCGATACATCGCCGTCATGTTCCGTTTTGCCTGGTCTTGAGTTTTGAGGCTCAGGCGCAAAGCCGGATGAAACGACGACAGCTCCTTCATCGTTTTTCCGCTTCCATCGATCAGCAGCAGCTTCAGATCATACCACTCCGATTGCTTCGCGAGCTGCGCCCCGGACTTCGCGCCCGCCTTCGACAGAAGCTGCTGCACCGCCGAAGCGTCGACGGCTGCAAGCTGCAGACAAATTTGCCAGCCTGGCGCTGCACCGTCGGCAGCGGCCCCAAGCTGCTCCAAAACGGCGGCCGGAACGGTTACCGTATCGGCACCGCGATTCACTTGGAGCGCCACGCCTTGCAGCAGGCTTCCCGTTTGAACCGGGAGCAGCACGCGATCGGCGCTTCCCGCATCAATTCCGGCAGTGCTGCCATTGCCGTGGTGGCTCGCTGCCGCTTTGATCTGTTCGACGGTGAACACGGCGGTTTTAGCATCCTTTTCGCTAGGGCTGCCGCCCGCGCTTGACGGAGTGCCGGAAGAGCTGGCCGGCGCACTGCCGCCTGCTCCGCCCGAACCTCCGCCTTCTTGGCCGCCGTTGCCGCCGTCCCCGCCTTTGTTGGACACGGTGACGGTGCTTTGTGCCTGATAACCGCCGTCGCGGGTCGTGACGGTTATCGTTGCGGTACCTGCTTTCAGCGGCGTTACGGTGCCGTCGGCATCGACTTTGGCGACCGTTTCGTCGCTCGAAGCGAACGACACCGCCTTGTCGGCCGCATCCTCCGGTTGAACGCGGGCGGTCAACGTTCCGACGGAGCCGCCTTCCGTCAAATGCAGCTCGTTCGGAGCAATCGTCACGCCGGTCACGCGAACCGGATTCGGTTCGCCTTCCTTCTCTTTGCGCGTAATGGCGAGCTCAATCGTTTTGGTTGCCTTTGCGGCCCGCCCTTTATCCTCGTACCACGGCAAGTTCAACGTTTCCGCGCTTGGCTCGGTATGGACGGAGAAGCGGTTCATGCCCGGAAGCAACGGAATGTCCCGGACCTCCACGTTCCCTTTGGCATCCAGCGCATCCGCCGGAATCGGCTGCCCGTTGATGGTCACGGCCGAACCGTATGGAACGTTGGCTTTTAACGTAAAGCGGTCCTCGGTCGTTTCGTAGGCGATCGCCTCCCCGTAGGAAGTCCGCGGAAGCATAACGATCATCGGCATATCCACCCAGCGCAGGACGTAATCGTTGACGGTCATCTTGTTGCCGCCCTCGTTTTTGACGGTCAGCTTCATGTTCGTATTTTCGGAGGAATACGCATAGTTGCTCATGTCGGAAGGATCGTCGGCCACGCGGGAATGGGAGGTCAGCGCTTCGGTATCCCAGGTTCCCCGCGTATATTTGTATTCGATCTGTTTTCCTGCCATCATTTTGAAATCGTATTCCACGATGTCCCGGGTGGTCGCCCCGCTTGGCACGTTCAGCTTCCCTCCGGCCTGGTTCCAGCCGTTGATCGTCCCCGCGATGTAAATATCATCCTCTACCGGCGTGTAGCTCGGCAAATGCAAGCGGAGCTTGACGTCGACCATGACGAGCTTCGGCGTCACCGTCTGCTCATTCGAGAAAGCCCGATTATAAAACGCATCGATCGCTGCGACCCGGTACGTGTACGTCGTGTCGTTGGTTACCGTAAAATCCGTGTAGCCCTGCGCCGAAGCATCGAGAACGGCCAGCTTTTTGAAATTCCCCCCGTCCTGCTTGCGGTAAACCTCGAATTTGAACGCGCCGCCCGCGTGGGTCCACGCCAACTGCGCGCGGCTCGATTCGGTGCCAATCGAAGCCAGGACCGGTGCTTCCGGCGGCGTCGTATTCACCGGGTCGGCATAGACATCGACATTTGCGGGGGCAGATTCCGAATATGTCTGTCCGTTGTCGGTGGACACCTTGGCGAAATAATGGAAAGTCCCGGCTTCCGTCGGTTCAAACGCAGCCCAGTACACCTTCCGCCCGTCCGGCGTATCTTCCAAATAACGCAGCTTGGTTTCGCCCGCATCCTCCTTGTTATCGCCTTCCTTGTAAAAAGCCAGCTTGGCGGCAGCCCCCGGCATTTCCTTTCCGGCGTAAGCAGGATGATCCGATAATCCCGGAATGTGGATCGTGACTTGGATTTGCGAAGTCGTATGCCCCGCCCCCAAGGTCACGGGCGTCGAGGTGCCTGTGATTTCCACCGATTGCACCGGATAAAAAGGCGTAGCGGATGCGTAATCGCTCAAACCGCTCTCCCCATCCGGCGTGACCGCCGTCACGGCATAATAATATTTCGTTCCGTTCAGTACGTTCGTATCCGTCCAGTCCGTTCCGTTCACCGTTGCGGCTTGCTCGAGCGCCCCGCCCTCGATCGGCGCGCGGTAAATGCGGTAAGACGCCGCTTCCGGAACGGCATTCCACGACAGCGCGACGGAGCCGTTGCCTCCGATGGCCTGCAGTCCGCTCACTTTAGGCACGGCCTTCAGGCTTGCATCCGAAGTCATCATCATGCCGCTCATCGCCTTGACTGTCAAACCGGCTTTTCCGTCCTTGAATTGAACCGTCGTGCCGCTTCCCAGCCGGTCGGTGAGGCTGATATCGGATGGCAGAAAACCGGCGGTGTCGAGGCTGATCGTCGCGTCGCTGCCGCCGCGGTTGACGATGACGAGACCCGCCTGGGCATCGGTTTTGCGCGCATAAGCGATGACGTCGCCTTCGTCATAGGCCACCTTCAGATCGCCCGTACGGAATACCTCGTTGTCGTTTCGGATTTCAGCCGCCTTTTGGTAGGTGGCCAGCAGATCCGCGTATTTCCCCGTTCCCGCATAACCTCCCCCGGTTTCGCTTACCCGTTCCCACGGGAACGTCCGGCGGGAGTCCGGATCTTTTGTGCCTTCCAAGCCTACCTCATCCCCATAGTAGATCGTGGGCGCTCCCGGGTAGCCCATCTGGAAAACGGCCGTCAGCGCCTGCATGCCAAGCGCCCGGTCCGACGGGCTTGGAGCGATCTGCAAATGCTCTTCTTCCCAGGACGGTTTGTCGTATTTGGTGATCGAGCGGATGGTGTCGTGCGAATCCACCAAATTCAGCATGACTTCCCACGCCTCTTGCGGATAATCCTCGCGGATCGATTCCAGCGATTCATGGAACTGGGCGGCGTTCCCGTTGAGGACAAACGTTTGCAAAGCGCTGCGGAAGCGGTAGTTCATCACCGAATCGAACTGGTCGCCAAGCAAAAACCTCGTCGCCACGCCCCACTCTTCGCCCAAAATGATCGGGTCGTCGATGGGCTCGCCGTTGGCGTCGGTCCGTCCCTCCGTCGATTTGACGGCTTTGCGGAACTGCTGCCACGTGCCCGAGGACACGTCAGGCGCAACATCCAGCCGCCAGCCGCGGGCGCCGAGCCATTCCCAGCGCTGGGAGTTGGCCTCCTGCATCCGCTGCGCCGCCTGGTCATCCGATAGGCCCGTCAAGTCATGGCCGATCACCTGATCCCGGTACCCTTGAACGTTCCATTCGTGGTTGCCGGACAGACCGTCCGCATCGCCGGCAGCCGGTTCGGGCGCGTCAATGACGGGCAGGGAGTCGAAACCCCACCAGCCTTCGTATTTGTAATGGCCGTCGACCTTTTCGTTCGATACCTTGAACCACGTCGTAAAGTCAAAGTCTTCCGGATAGGCGTAATGCTTGCCCGTCGCCGGATTGATTTGGGACGTAAACGAATCAACCACCTGCTGCTTGGCCTTCTCCAACGTCAGGCTTGAATCCGCATTCATTTTGTCGTAAACCTTCGACCAAAATTCGTAAGCCCCGATCTCCGGATATTTCTCATAACGGTCAAAATAAATGGAATCGTCGCCGACATGGTTAAACACGCCGTCCACGATCAGCCGGATGCCTTTGGCGCGAGCCTGTTTGGCAAACTCGGCAAAGACGCGGTCGG
Organism: Paenibacillus sp. USDA918EY; assembly: GCF_009870825.1. GTDB lineage: Bacteria > Bacillota > Bacilli > Paenibacillales > Paenibacillaceae > Paenibacillus_AQ > Paenibacillus_AQ albilobatus. Next base: position 645,748 of record NZ_WTWY01000002.1, read on the forward strand.
ATGCGGTCCTCGTCGCTTCATAGTTCAAACCGGAAGTCGGGTCGCCCGGCTTGTTATACACCGGCTCGCCGAACATCGGATCCAGATGCTTGTAGTCGGTGGCGTCGTACTTATGGTTGGAAGCCGCCCAAGCGACCGGATTGAAATAAATGACGGTAACGCCAAGCGATTTCAAATAATCCAGCTTTTTCGCCACGCCTTGGATATCCCCGCCGTAAAATTCGTTCGTCCACACGCCGTCGGACTTGGCATCCGGGAAATAAGGCTTGTTTTGCGGGAGCACGCGGTCCGGGTTTTCCGGCACGTCGCTCCACGAGCCTGCAACATCCTCCGGCACGGGGTCGCCCGGGACGCCGCCATCGAAAAATTGGAGCTTATGCCCGTTTTTCGCCGTCATCGTTTCGCCCGGCATGGCGCCGCCGCGGTAACCGTCCACGATTTTCGCCCGGTTGTTGTCCGGGTTGCCGTCGAGGAACCGGTCCGGGAAAATCTGATACACGACCGCGTTTTTCATCCAGTCCGGCGTTTTAAAATCCTTTTTGTACACGGTCAGCTCGTACGGAAGCACCCCGTCGTCAGCCGCCGTGCCTGCTCCGCCGCGGTTGTTGTCGTCCCCGTACTCCACTTTGGCCATCCCGTCGACGAGAATGAATTTATAATTCCATACGCCGATGCCTTGAAAAGCCGTTTTCGGAATCGTGGCCTCCCAATAGTCCAGCCCGCCAAAAGAAGTCGCCACATGCATATCGTAAGCGGAAGACATCCCCTCGGGATTCGTCAGCTCCACGCGCGCGACCTGGACGTCCCCCGCCTCGGCGGCGATCCGCAGCGTAACGTCTTCCGTTTGCTCCTTGACGGCTCCGAAAGGCTTTTTATAAGTCATCTGACGCGAATCGAAATACAGCTTGCCCTTGTTGATTTTGCCGTCGTAGGCGGCGTCGGAAGGCATGTAGTTGGTCGTCAGCACCGGTTTCGGCTGGCTGAGATCAATGGAAAATATGACGTCGGACGGATCCAGAACGTTCAAAAGGAAATTGTTGCCGTTGTCGTCCCCGTAATTCGGGGTTCCATCCCACCGGTCCCCCAGCACCACCTTCATCTCGTATTTGCCTGCAGGCACCGGGCGCTGCAGTTCATACACCGAACCGTCAAACCGGGTATCGACGAACATCTGCTTCGCTTCGCCCGGAGCCCACTCGTTTTCGCCGAACAGCTTTTGGATATTGCCCACCAGCCTCGGCCATTCGGCTTCGGTCAGCTTGGGCGCATATTGCGGCAGGCCCTGCACGTTCGGCAGATTGATGCGCGCCCGGCCAAGCTTTTCGTTGACGTAAATATTCACCTTTGCGGGCGCATCCAAATCGAACGCAAAATTGTTGCCATTGTTCGAAAACCCGTCCCAAGTGCCGCTTTTGACGATTTTGAACTCATGGTGGCCCGCATCGAGGACCGTCGAATATTGATAAAAATCCCCCGTCAAATGCTTCATTCGCGTCTCTTCGGAGCTGTTGTTCCAGCCCTGGAAGCTGCCGGCGATCACCCATTTGGACGCGCCTCCCGGTTGATCAACCAGCGGGTCGGGCGTCAGCCCGGAGAGACCGGCCTTCGCCGCAGGTTCTGCGGACGGCTGTGCCGAAGCTGCGGCCTCTACCGTTATTTTGCTGTCAGGGCCGTCCGCCGGAGGGTTGCCCGGGTCGGAAAAGCGGATGTCTCCCGTCCCTTCGGAAGAAGCGACAAACGCATACGTATATTCCCCAACCGGAAGCGTCTCCGTCGCATAGCGATACGTGCCGCTTTCGAGCGCAAGCGGGTGTTGGTCCGCTCCCCCGGAAGCGTCAAAGCTTCCCGTCGCCTTCAACACAGGGGTATAAGACAGGCGCAAAATGCCTTGATCATCGGAGGTAGCCGTCAGGGGCGAACCGCTTTGCTGCACGCCGTTGACGGCAATCGCGTAGGCGTATTGCTCTCCGGCTTGCAGCCCGGGGACTTCAGCCGTGTATGTACCGTCGTTGTCCGGATCGGTTAATTCCGCCGTCTCATTCCATCCTGCGGATGCGCCTGAAGCCGTGACCTGAATCAGCGTTTGCGGCAGCCGGAAATAAATTTTTCCTTCCTCCGCGTACGTGCTTTTCGGCCCCGCCTCCGCCGCCTCGGCCAAAACCGGGCGGAAAACGCCGGCCATCAGTTCGATTGTCATCATGACCGCCAATAGCAAAGACAGCGCGCGGATTGGTTTTTTTCTGCGATAGCTCATATAAGGCCTCCTTGATAAAAATGATGATCAAAATCTGCTTCATTCATTGAGCAAACGTTTGCACAAACGCAAATAAACCTCCTTTATTCATTTTGTATGTCAAACCCTGATGCTTGAAATCAAAACTGATTTCATCTTATTATGAAAACGCTTACCCGTCAATCGGCGCCAAGTTTTTTTCTTCCGGCATTTTATCGGCATTTCGCCATCCTTTTTTGCATCTTTCGGGCAATTGGTATTTTCGGGGAATTCCCATATAATAGCGTAAGTATTCATTTGGATCGCAAGTTGGATTCGAAAAGGGGGACCCTGTTTGAAGAACCGGACCGCATTTACGATTTTGCTTATTTTAAATATTTTATACGGACTCACGCTGCTGCTTTACCCCTTCATGCTGATCATCGTCGCCTTTTCGTTCGACGACCCCGCCGGGGCCCACAATGGGTTTGTCTACACTTACGTTGCGATCCTGTTGAGTTATCCGCTGGGCCCTCTGCTTTCGTTTATATGCTGGTTTTTTTACCATCGTTTTGCCTTCAAACGGGCTTATGCGACGGCGAATCTGACCCTGCTGTGGGTCATTGCGTTCTGTCTGTGTTTGCCGTTTTTCGATTAACAAAACATGCCGCAACATCACTCCGCAAGGTGGGGCTTTGGCTTCGAAGGCAGATTGAGATACGCTTTCGGGACCGCGGAAACATTATACATTCTTACAGATCAAAAAAAGCTTCCGAAAGAACCGGCCGCCGCCGACTTTCTGGAAGCTTTTGATCTATGGGTAACCCCGTTCTTTCTACTCTTGCTGCGATTTCGTATACTCCTTTTTCGCTTTATACGCAAAAGCGGCATACACGAGAATCATGATCGGAATGACCGCCCAGCTAAACCCTCTCATAACGGCGAACGGCGTTTCAAACAGGAAGGACCTCCAAAATTGCGACCCGCTCATCTCCCATAACCCCGGTGTATAGTACAGCAGCTTGGGCTTCACAATAGCGGTCACTTGAATCGCGCCCGTCGAAATCAAAACCGCAAAAAGCGGAATGAAGCTGCAAGCCAGCGACAGCCACATATCCGAGATGCGTTTGTACCTCGCCGCTTTCGAATTGACGTCGGAAAAAATGTCTTCGTCTCCCCAGTCGCCCGTTTGCTTAAAATATTGGGCTCCGGATTTTTTCGTCCCGGCAACGTGGGTCCAGCCGCAGTCCTCGAACAATGCCTTGTAGTCCTCAAAATCCCGACGGGTTTTAAAGGTCCGGTAATCGATGCGGTAATTGGCCTCCTCCGGTTTTGCAGTCTCAAATTCATAAGTCATCGATTTATTGACCAATCGGTATCCCTGACGGGCCATCTCGTTTAACCACTGTTCCTCACGGTCGAAATTCGTAAAAAATTTCATCTTTTTCATGGCGGTTCCTCCTTTCTTACGATCCCATGATCGCGTTTGTCACTTCAATCATATGTTTCATCCGTTCAAAGTCCTGGCGCAAAATGGCAAGCCCCTGGTCGGTAATGGCGTATACCTTGCGGCGGCTGTCCTCGCTTTGGACCGGCTGGATCCATTTCTGCTTCAGCAGGTTTTCCACCGCCCCGTACAACGTTCCGGCAGCCATCCGCACCTGACCGGCGCTCATCTCCTCCACCTTTTGCATGATCAAATACCCGTGTGCCGGTTCGCGCAAAGCGAGCAATATATAATAAACCGTTTCCGTCAGCGGCAAATGTTTGTCTCTGCTCAACAAAAGTCCCCCTTTTATTCAGTTCCTCTTTATATCGTATAACTGTATAGTTACACTATATATAGTTCGACTGTATATTGCAACTGTTTTTTATCGGGAAAACAACTCATTCGAAGGAAAGGGGTAAAAGTATTTCATGCCCGAAAAAAAAGCGTGCAGGGAAGCGTAACACGCGTAGCCCTCGTAGAGCCGGAATGCCCAATGGGAACGACGTAAGCGGTACATGCTCACGGCATGTGCAGGCGACGATATTTTGCAACGGCTCAAGCCTCAGCTTTCTTCCTTCGGGAAAGGGGCTGAGGCTGCTTAACGTGCCGCCGCTTCTTCTAACATAAGCTCGTAGATTTGATCGATTGCATATTTGATAGTATATTTTAAAGTGTTGAATCTCGTTTATTTCGGTAGAATTTGCGACTTTATGCCGATTTCAAGGCGAAAATTAATGAACATGAACTGGAGGAATTATGGCCCGTCCCAAGAAACAAAAAAGCGTTTACCGTAAAATCGTGCTTAGCCTGATCGGCGTCATCGGAGTCTGTCTTTTGATCGCAGGATCCTACGCCGGATATTTACATCAAAAAGCCATGTCAGCCCTACATAAAATTTCGGCCGCCGAATACCAGGCCCCGCAGCGGCAGGAAACGGAACATCAGGTGCCCAAAGAAGAGTTCGAAATCGAAAACATCAGCGAAAAAGATTTAAAGCCGGTGACGTTTTTGTTTGCCGGCGTCGATAACCGCGAGGGAAGCGGCGGAACGATGAATACCGACGTCATGATGATCGCGACGCTGAACCCGAAGACCAAATCGGCAAGCTTGCTGTCCATTCCCCGCGATCTTAAAATTACGCCGGCCGGCCAATCAAGCCATAAGGCAAATTATTTCTATGCGCATAACTACATCCAAAACAAGGCGACGGCAATGGCCGAAACCAAGCAATTGTTCGGGGACTTGTTTCACATCCCGATCGATTACATGGTTCTCATCAATTTTGACGGCTTCCGCCAGGCGGTAGACGCCGTAGGCGGACTCGACATCGATGTCGACATGGACATGCGGTACAACGATACGGCGGACGGGACCCATATTAACCTGAACAAAGGACCGCAGCATCTCGACGGCAAACAAACGCTCGACTTCGTCAGGTACCGCAAATCGAACGACGGAACCGGACCGTCTTCCGATTTCGACCGCAACAAACGCCAACAGCAGGTGCTGAGCCAAATGCTCGACAAGCTCACTTCCCTGAACGGCATCGGCCAATGGGGAGACATGCTGGACATTATCGGCGACAACGTTAAAACGGATATTCCGGAGGACCAGCTAAAACGCTGGCTGCTCAATTTCAAACAAATGAAGCCCGACGCGACCAACATGCTGACCGTGGAGGGCGACTGGAAAAGTCCGTTCGTGTATTGGAACAAGGAAGAGTTGACGCAGGCGATGGACGCCCTGTATTCCAATTTGAATTTGAAGCCCAAACATAAAATCGATCTGGGCAAACATTTAGGACTGTATACGAAACCGTCGAACTGACCTATCGGCAGGCATACGCGACAATCCACAACCGCACCCGGTTGTGGATTATTCGTATGGGCCGGATGAAACGGACGATTCGGGCATCCGCCGGGTTCGCCCGCCGCTGAACCAGCCCGGCCGTCACGCATCTCGGAACCAAACCGGCTCGATCCGTTTACATCCCCTCAATCACTTCCTTAAGAATGACGGCCTGGTTCATCTTTTCATCCTTTGCGCCGTACACCAGCGTTACGGCATCGGTTTCGGACCATTCCTTGATTTGGTCCAGGAGCTTCCGGGCTTCTGCGTGCTGAAGCTCTTGTAAATAATTTTGTTTGAATGTTTCATAATTCTCGGGCTTATGGGCGAACCATTTGCGCAGCTCATGGCTGGGCGCGATCTCTTTCATCCAAATGAAGATCGATGCCTGTTCCTTCGTAAGTCCCCTCGGCCAAATCCGGTCGACCAAGATTCGTTTGCCGTCGGACTTGCCGGGAGGTTCGTAGACGCGTTTGATTTGAATGGACATGATGACACCCTTTCTCGTTCAGCCTTATGTGTAAAATTATAGACCTTCGTAAGGGGGTTATACACTTCAGCTGCCGGTTCCCTACTTCGGCCGTCGATGACAAAATGAAAAAATGGGTATCCCAAGCCAAAGGCCTTAGGGATACCCTCATTTTTTTCAACGTTATTAGACCCTGGATCCGATCCTGCCGAATTACATGCAGTCGGCTTACCGGACAAAGCCTGGTCTTTTCCCTTCCGCAAGAAGCCCGTTAATGCGTTCGATCAATGCCGGAAGCTCGGCCATCGTGCTGATCGTAAAATCGGCTCCGTGCTCCATAAATACCTGCTTCGTTCGGGCGATCGCCGCTTCTTTTTCCGACGCGGACAAGCCATGGAACTCCTCTTCGCCCAGTCCCATTTCGGAACTTCCGACCGCGACGCCTACCGACCATACGCCGGCTTGCACGCCCTCCTTTATATCCGAAGTGGTGTCGCCTACCTTGACGACTTTCCAAGCCGCGGACAATTTGAGATGTTCCATATTGCGGTAGATCATGTAAGGGTAGGGTCTTCCGTACGACCCGGTATCGTCAGGCGTCACGACATGATCCGGAGCGTATCCTTTTTCCTTGGCGCCCGCTACGACCACCTCCATCATGGAGCTTGTGTAGCCGGTCGTCGAACCGATTTTCAAGCCTTGGGAACGCAGCGCCTCCACCGTGTCGATGACGCCCGGGATCGGATTCGTGTATTCGGATAAGGAAACCATCAGTGCCGGTTCGAATTCGGCGTACAGACGCTGGACGTCTTCCTCGTTAAAAGCTCTGCCGTAAGCTTCTTTCCACAGCGCCGATACTCTCGGCATGGACAGCATGGCGCGGATGTGGTCGATTTTCAGCATCCCCATCGGTCCCCGTGCTTCTTCCATCGTTACTTCAATGCCTGCATGCTTAAAAATGTCCACGAATACGTTCACCGGCGCGAAACAGCCGAAATCCACCGCCGTTCCGGCCCAGTCCAAAATAACGCCTTCGATGTTGCTCATCGTCCCGTTCCCCCCATGTATTCTTGAATGATGCCGCATAAGCGCTCGATGTCTTCCGGATAAATCTCGCCGATATTTCCGATCCGGAACGTATCGACGTCCGTCAGTTTGCCCGGGTAAATGACGTATCCCCGTTCTTTTACGAAACCATAAAAGTCTCCAAAGTCAAAGTTTTCGTTCGGGAACAAAAAGGTCGTGATGATCGGCGACTGCTTCTCTTCCGAAATATAGGCATGAATGCCGATCTCCGCAAGCTTCTGGCGGAGCAGGCGGTTATTTTCGCGATAACGCGCATGCCGTGCAGGTACCCCGCCCTCCTCGAACAGCTCATCCAACGCTTTCGCAAAAGCCGCCACGACGTGGGTCGGAGAAGTGAACCGCCATTTGCCGTCCTTGTCCATCCCCTTCCACTGGTCGTACAAATCCAGGGACAAGCTGCGGGCGACGCCTTGGCGGGTGTTCAGTTTTTCCAGCTTGGCGATTACGAATCCGAAACCCGGAACGCCCTGAATGCATTTGTTGGCGCTGCTGATCAGATAGTCGATGCCCAGTCCCGCCACGTCGATGCCGATGCCGCCGAAGCTGCTCATCGCGTCGATGATGAGGGTTTTCCCGTATTCCCTGGACAGCCTCGCTACCATCTCCAGCGGATTCAAAATGCCTGTCGTCGTCTCGCAGTGAACCATCGCGATATGCGTAATTTCCGGATCGGCCGCCAGGAAGGCTTTAAGCTCCGCTTCCTCCGGCTGCTCGTTGTAACTCACCCGGTATTCTACATGGTTCAAGCCGATATATTCCGCCATCCGGACGATTCGTTGGCCGTAAGCCCCGTTCGTTACGATCAATATCTTGTCGTCATCCGAAACGGCCGAGGTCATTACCGATTCCACCGCAAACGTTCCGCTGCCCTGCATCAGCACGGCGGTATATTCATCCGAACCGGCGCCGGCAAGCGCCAGCAGCTGCGATCGGATTTTTTGCGTAATCGATTTATAGTCGTCGTCCCACGTGCACCGGTCAAACAGCATTTCTTCCTTCACCGCGGCGGTCGTGGTAAGAGGTCCCGGGGTTAACAGCTTGTAGTCGTTCATTTTTCTTGGCTCCCTTGTTCTGGTTTATTTCTTCGGCAAAATCGTTATTGGGCTGCTTTGAAAAATTCCTGGTGTTTCTTCAACAATTCGACGGTCAACGGTTCGACGAATTTCATCGGATGCGCAGGCTGATTGGCGTTTTCCACCGTCTCGCCTTTGTACAGCGCCACCGGATAATTGGTGATCAGATCCTTCCGCGCGTCTTTGATGATCGTTTCCGCCATTTTCATCGCCAGGTCGGTCACGGCATTTTTCTTGTCCACTACCGCCACGGATTCGGTGAGCGAAAAGTTGCCTTCAGCAGGGTCCACGTAGTCGATCGGCGCGCCGGACGCTTTCGCTTTGACGGCCTGATGGCGCAAACCGAAGCCTGCCGCGACCTCGCCCGCCTGCACCTTTTTGATCGGGCCGGAGCCGGAGCTTTCCAGATGCGGGCCGACGTTGGCGATCAGGTCATGAAGAACCGTTTTCCCTTCTTCCTGGCCGTATTGGCTAATGATGGCTTGGACGAGCAGCCAGCCTGTCGAGGAATCCATAATGTTCGGGATTGAAACCAGGCCTTTGAATTCGGGTTTGGTCAGGTCCTTGATCGACGTCGGCATCGGCAGGCCTTTTTGCTTCAGCACTTCGGTATTGACGAAAATCGAACCGGTGTTGGCCAAAATCGGCGTAGAATAGGACGGGTAGGATTCCAGCGCATCCGTTGTAAACGACAGGTCCTTGTACATGGAATACTGGCTTTGCGAGCTTTCGATAAAATAAGAGCTCATCGTGATGAGATCGGCTTCGATCTTGCCGCCTTCGGCCATCAGCTTGCCGCCGAGCTCCGAGGTGCCCAGCGATTGCAGCACGTATTTGCCGTCATATCCGGCGTTTTTGAGCGCGGCTTCCATGGAGGCGACGGCCTCTTCGTCCGCGTTCGTGTAAATGACCACTTTTTTCGATTCTTCCGCTTTTCCGCTGCCGCAGGCTGTCATGGCAAGCACGAAGCCGATGGCGAATAGCGTAAGCAGCATACTTTTGATCGTTTTGGACATCGTAAATCCCTCGCTTTTAATGGTGGAATAGTTGCGGGAAAGACCGCTGCGGGTATGGATCGCGCTCTCGATCGCTGCCCGATTTTGGACTAAATTAGTTTGCTGACTTTTTGCGAAGTGGCCGCTGCGGGTACGGATCGTTCTTCCGATCGCTGTTGCCTTTGGATTTTTCCTGACTGGAACTTTATTGGTAAAATCCAACGACAAAGCGTATGCTTCCGATGCTAGCTTTCTTTCAGAAAGCTTTTAGGCGACCGCTGACGCTTCTTCAGATCGATTCCGTCCCCTCCGCTGGTCTTTCCGCATGTGCGGAAAAGTATTAGCGCACCGCCCTCCTCCTCTGCATCCAATCGCACGCGACCTTAACCACCAGATTGGTGAAAAAGATCAGCAGCGACAGCACGAAAATTTCGTTGAACTTGGCGAAATGCTGCAGCTCCTTGATTTTGCTCGCCACAACCGAGGTTTGCGCCGACACCAGGAAAATGATCCCGCTGATCGTCACCATCGAATTGACGAAGTAATAACCGAACATTTCGATGACCGCGGACGCCGAGTTCGGCAGCACCACCCGGTACACCGTCTTGAACCAGCTGTCCCCGAGCAGTTCGCCCGTCGTCTCCCAGGACGGATTCATCTTGGAGAGAGCGTTTTTGGCCATCATGTACGGCGTCGTAAACAGGTGCACGATGTTGCACAGCACCAGGATGGTGAACGTGCCCTTCAGGCTGCTCCCGTTAAACAAAAGCAGGTACGAAATCCCGAGCACCATTCCCGGCACCGTATTGGTGACCATCGACACGATGTCGGTGGCGGCTTTCGCTTTAAGCCGGGTGCGCACGTTTAGCAGCGCGGCTCCGTATGCGGCCAGTGTCCCCAGCAGCGCAGTCAGCAGCGCGACCCAGAGCGAATTTTTGTACACGCCCGTCAAATCGCCGGATGCGAATACATCGGAAAAATGTTTGAACGTAAAAGCTGTATCGTAAGGGAAGCCGTTCATGAACGGCGCCACGAACATCACCGCAAAAACAGAAAGTATACCGACCACGATGGCGGACGAAAGAATGCCCAATCCCGCATCACGAACCCGATGTTTCGGCAGCTCGATGGCATCGATTTTGTCATAATGGAAATTCAGCTTGTCCAAGTACCGCAGCAGCCAAATCCCGAACGCGGCCGGAATCAGCATCACGACCGCGATGACCGCCCCCTGGTTGAAATCCGGAATGGAACCAAGCATCACCTGGTAAAGCTGGGCCGCAATGACCGGATACGTTCCGCCTACCGAAGCGGGGATGCCGAAATCGGTGAAGCTGAGGATAAAAGCGAGCACGAATGCTCCGCCCAACGCGCCCACGAGCGGCCGCAAAACCGTATTAAAAAAGCTCCTTGCCATCCCGTCGCCCATCAGCTTGGACACGATGATGAATTTTTTGTCGACATAGCCGAAAGCATTATGGATCAGCAGAAAAGCAGGCGGCAGCGTGTAAATGATGTATCCCGTCAATAGGCCGTTAAAGCCGTATATTTCAAACAGATTGCGCCCGATCAGCTTCGTGATCAGCCCTTGATTTCCAAACGAATACATGATGGCAAACCCGTAAGTGATCGTCGGCAGCAGCATCGGCACGAGGATGGCGGTTTTGAGAACGCCTTTGATCGGGCGGAAGATCCGGGTACAGTGAATGGCATAAGCCAAAATGAATGCAAGCGTCGTTGCGATCACAGCCGAAACCGCCGATACTTTGACGCTGTTCAGGGCCGCTCCGACCATGTCCCGCCCTTTCCACACCGCCGCATAGTTTGCAAGCGAAAAACCCTCGCCCGTTTCAAAGGAACGGATCAGCAGAACGAGCAGAGGCAAGAACAAAAACCCGGCGAAAAAGAGCAGCAGCAGAGCGAATGCGACACGCATTTCGGTTTTGACTTTATGCATACATCTCACCGAACAGGTTAAAAATGTTTTGCCGTTTGATCCTCAGCTGCTTAATGATGAACTGCTCGACGAATTCGTTGGCCGGTCTGCCGATGATGTCCTGCGGTGCGCCGAACTGGGCGATCCGGCCCTGATTGATGATCAGGATTTTGTCGGACATCGTTAAGGCCTCCTCGGGATCATGCGTTACGATCAGCGTCGTCAACTTGAATTCCCTCGCGATCGATTGAATCCGCTGCTTGATCGACTCCTTGATGACCCCGTCGAGCGCGCTGAGCGGCTCGTCGAGCAACAGCAGCTTCGGTTTCGCGACGAGCGTTCTCGCCAGCGCCACCCGCTGCTTTTGTCCGCCGGACAGCTCGCCGATTTTTTTGTTCAAATGCGGAGTCAGCTCCAAAAAATCGATATATTCCTGAACCTCCTTGGGGCTCACCAGACCTTTTTTATTTCGCAGCCCATATACGACGTTCTCGTAGGCGTTCAGGTTCGGAAACAGGGCGAAATCCTGAAACACGATGTTGAAGCCGCGCTTTTTCATCGGGACGCGGGTCAGGTCTTCATCGCCGAAAACGATGCTTCCGCGGTCGGCCCCGGTCAAGCCCAAAATCAGGTGAAGCAGCGTCGTCTTCCCGCTTCCGCTCGGACCGAGGAGCGACATAATTTCCCCCGTGCCGATCTCGAAGCTGATGTCGTCCAGGACGGTTTTACCGTCGAATTGTTTGCCAATATGCTGCAGCTTCAGCAAGCCGCCCACCTCCTTACACACAACCCCAGTATAAAAACCGTATGTCAACCCGAATACGCGAGTGTGTAAATTTTGCGTAAATTATGCATAACTTCTTCATAACTTTTGACTAACTTAATCCGTGATCGAACGGTAAAACATAACGATCTATGTAAAATCTATTGAATCCCCGGAAGGCTGAAAGTACACTGGAATTGTTTCGGTTCGAAACGTCAACGTCATATATTAGCGGGTGAAAGCGATGCTGCCACTGGAGAGGCAAAAGAAAATTCTCGACCTATTAACCGTCAAAAAAGTGCTTAAAATAACGGAGCTGACCGAGGAACTCGGCATTTCCGTCGATACGCTCCGCCGGGACATTAACCTGCTCGCCAGCGCGGGGAAAATCGAAAAAATCTACGGGGGCATCAAGCTCGCGGACCGGTTCGGGGAATCCTCGATGGACGAGCGGATGGTCAACCATTTGGAGGAAAAGGAGCGGATCGCCCGCAAATGCAGCGAATGGATCCAGGACGGCGACTGCATCTATATCGACAGCGGGTCGACGACTTACCAGATTGCCAAATACATCAAGGATAAAAAGAACCTGACCGTGATCACGTGCTCCGTTCCGGTCATCCAGGAGCTGATGGACACCGATGCCGAGCTGATTATCATCGGGGGCAAAATCCGGAAGGAAGAGCAGTCCGTCGTTGCGTTCGATTATATTTTCAATTTTCACGAGCTGAACGTCCGGAAAGCTTTTATCTGCTGCAGCGGCATCACGGTCGAAAGAGGGATTTCGGATTATAATCTGGAGGAAGCCGTCACGCGCAAAAAAATGATCGAGCTCTCCAAAGAGGTCATCGTCGCGGCCGACAGCACCAAATTCGGCAAAGACGTCACGGTTGCCATCGCGCCCCTGGAGCGGATCGACACGATCGTGACGGATGCCCATGTAGACCGCAGCTTCCTGACCAAATTCAAAAAAACGGGGACGAATCTTGTCATCGCGGACTGAACATAAAGCCTGCTGTTCGAGGTATGGAACTCATATAGCGGGGCCTTCACTGCCCGTTCATGCCGACATCAAGCGATGCAAAGCTGCCTTCCAAAGAAGCGTCCAACGAAAAAGCAAAATCCGATTCCGCGTTAAGTCAACGAATGAATCGGATTTTTGTTTTACTTATAGGGATTATGGGCTCCGGAAAAAACGCTGGATCATAAATGGGATCCGCCCGTAGCATCGATCATCTGCCCCGTAACCCATCGCCCGTCGAAAGACGCGAGGAACGCAACGATGTCGGCAATATCCGACGGTTCCCCAATTCGACCCAGTGCGGATATTTCCGTAGCATACCGTTGTCCTTCGGGAGTATACAGCCAGGATGCGTTAACATCCGTATCGACGATACCGGGAAGAACCGCATTTACTGTTATGCCTCGCGGACCAAGCTGCTTTGCAAGTTGAAAGGTGAACGTATTGATCGCTCCTTTGGTAAGGTTATAAGCCATCAATTCCGGCATGGCAATTTTAGTCACTCCAGAGGATATATTAATGATCCGTCCTTCATCACGCAGACGGGACAACGATTTCTGCACGAGAAAAAACGGGGCTTTGACGTTAACGGCAAATACTTCGTCAAAAGATTCTTCTGTTGTTTCTTCAAGATTTTTTGAGGTACCGATTCCGGCATTGTTGACCAAAATATCAAAATGATGGCTGCCGGTTCGCTCTACAAGCTGACCGTCTAACGATTGAAGCAATTCTTCAACACCTGCCACGGAGTTCAGGTTTGCGCCCAGAGCAAATGCTTGCCCCCCGTTTGCTTCAATGGCGCTAACCACTTCCTCCGCCGCAGCAAAACGATTGCCGTAATGGACCGCAACCAAAGCCCCTTCTTCTGCCAGCCGCAGCGCGATTCCCCGGCCAATGCCCCGACTTCCTCCGGTTACCAATGCCACTTTTCCTTCCAAACGATTCATTTGTACCACTCCTTATAGTTTGATTAATGACACTCTATACCCTCCACCATAGGGGAGAGTCAACACGTCCAAAAAAAATCTTCCATCATTCCTTTCGCACGGAACAATGAAAGACTCGGCTTTTTATATTTTTTCAATCGGAATGAGCAATTCAGCCCTCCGGAGCTTCCCATACAGATCTTGATCTGCCGTCAAATAAATTTCCCGGATCGGTTCGGCTTCGTTTGGCCGATATCCGTTTGACGATATCCATGTTGCAAGTTCAGTTAAACCCGAGCAGGAAGAATGATACGGGTCACACCAGTGAACCAGCGAGGCAGCTTGTTTTAATTCCGGCCAAAAGTGGACGTTCACTCTGTCACTGCCCGGAATATGCTTTGCAACGGGTAAAGCGACCTCTACATCGATCAAATCCTCTTCGAAATCGTTGCTGTGCCATTGAACGGTTAAAGAGCGGTTGTCATCCTCCCGATGCTCACGCACATATTGTTTAATTTCATCCAATAGGAGACATAAGTGCGAGCGCGGAATCGTATCACGAATGGATGCGACAAGCTGGGATTTTACGTTTCGAATGACGATCGGGACTGTTGATGGTTGTTCGTCTAAGTCTTTCATACGCTCTAGCCCCAAATTGATCTCCTTCAACCGGCTTTGTGCTTCCTCGATGAATTGCTGCAGTTCCAGCTTCTTGGCAATCAAAGATTTTTTTACTTCGGCCGGCGATACATCTTCAACCAATAACGACTTAATCTCTTCCAGAGTAAAACCCCGGTTCTTTAGATCGATGATTCGTTGTATGACTAACAGTTGTTCCGCTGAATAATATCGATAGCCGGAATCTTCATCGATCGTGTCCGGTGTTAACAAGCCCCGCTGATCGTAATATCGTAATGTTTTGACAGAAACCCGGCTTAATTTAGAAAATGTACCGATCTTAAAAATCTTAAACTCTCCCCTTTCTTAGGTCGTTTACTTCACTAAAATTTTTATTTCCTGAAAGTGGAATGAGGTGGCCGCTTGTATTCAAGTTATGTTCATTACTTCGATCTTTGGTTCAGCAAAACCTCTAACCAATCATTCGTCCCCTTTCGCAGAGCAACGTTTCTAACCTGATCGAATCCAATGCTCCTGTCATTGGAAATAAAGGTAGACAAAAGGGTTGAAAACAATTAAGTTAATACTTATTAAAAATATTATAAAAAGTCGGATCGGGGTGATTTCTCTAACTCATGAGTCCTATTCCCAACAATACGACGCGAGTCAAAAAAATGAACCGGGAGCTGGTACGCCAGGCTCTTAAAACGATGAAACGGGGCACGAAAGCCATGGTGGCACAGGCTACGGGTTTAAGCGTCGCCACCTGCGGCAGCATTCTGAATGAGCTTTTGGACGCCGGGGAACTGCTGGAGCTGGATATGGAGGAATCAAGCGGCGGCCGTCCGGCCAGGGTATACCGGTATAATATGAACTTCTCTTATATTGCCTGCATCATCATCAAAGCCGGAGTAAACACGCACTCGCTTACGTTTACGGTCGCCAACCTGGCCGGGGAACCCGTGGAAGAAGGATACCGCGAATCCAGACGGGTGGACGCTGCAGTGATCGAACGGCTGATTGATCAGCTCATCTCTAAATATCCGCACATCCGGGCGGTTGGCATCGGCGTACCGGGTGCCGTACATAAGGGAGTCATCAATCTCGGCGATATTCCGGAGCTCGTTCAGGTCCCGCTGGAGGCCCTCATTCGCGAGAAACATGGGGTCGAGGTCATCGTCGAGAACGACATGAATTCAACCATGTACGGATTTTATCAAAAGCAGGAATACGATGAAGAAAAGTCCGTTGCCGTTGCCACTTTTATCGAAGGTTATTTTCCGGGGGCCGGCTTGATGGTGGACGGGCAAATTCACCGGGGGAACACCCGGTTCGCGGGGGAGATCTCCTTTTTGCCGTTTGGCTTCACCCGCGAGGAGCAGCTGCGGCGGCTGCACGACCGCAAGACATTTCATCCGCTGGCAGCACATACCGTTTCGAGTCTGGTCGCAGTGATGAACCCGGCGACGGTAGCTTTAACGGGGAGCCTGGTACAGCCCGCCGATTTGGAGCCGATCCGGCAGGAATGTTTGAAATATATCCCGGAAATGCATATGCCTCAGCTGACGCTGCTGGAGCATCCGGACGAAGACTACATGTATGGGTTAATCACCATGACGTTGGAAAGCCTCTCCTATTCGTTAAAGCTGGTGGAGAAACGGAGGTAGGGCGGAGTCGGAGCCGTGGCCAAATATTTCGCATCATGACAAGAGAGGAATGGATGGATAACATGAAGACGGAAAAACAAAAGATGTTGGACGGCGAACTGTACATCGCTGCAGACCCCGAATTGACGCGCGACCGGGAATATGCCAGAAAAATGGCACGATTGTATAACCAGACGACGGAAACGGAAACGGAACGGCGAGTACAAATCCTTAAGGAGCTGCTCGGATCGACGGGGGAAAACCTGAGCATGGAACCGAACATCCGATTTGACTACGGGTACAATATTCATGTCGGAGAAAACTTCTATGCAAACTTTGACTGTACCATCCTGGATGTATGCGAGGTGCGCATCGGGGACAATTGCATGTTCGGACCCGGCGTTCACGTCTATACCGCTACGCATCCGGTGGATCCTTATGAAAGAATCAAAGGGCCCGAGTACGGCAAACCGGTCACGATTGGAAACAATGTATGGATCGGCGGAAGAGCCGTCATTAATCCGGGCGTAACGATCGGCAATAACGTCGTCGTGGCTTCCGGAGCCGTGGTCACGAAAGATGTTCCGGACAACACGGTCGTCGGCGGCAACCCGGCAAAAGCGATTAAAAAAATCCATGCCACAGACGTGGATTCGTTAACACCTTAATCCATAGCCGGAAAATATACAGACATGCAAACAAAACGGACCTTTCCCCAAGCCGCATGCGGCAAGGAAAGATCCGTTTTGTTCATAGCGAACCCTAAATGAATCAATATTTGGTGCATTCAATCGTATCTATATACCCTTTCGATTCTGCTGCCCAGGCGGCTTAAAATCTCGTTCGCCACCGTGCCGCACCGCGCGGCGATTTGGCCGGCCGTGATCTTCTCCGCCCCGTCTTGTCCGATCAGCGTGACCGCATCCCCTTGCCGGACCCCCTCGATGGAGGTGACGTTCACCGTCAGCTGGTCCATGCAAATGCTGCCGACGATGCGCGCCCGCTGCCCTCGTATAAGCACATAACCGCCATGTTCGGAGAGCGATCTCGGAATCCCGTCGGCGTAGCCGATGGACACGGTGGCGATCCGGATGTCCTGGGAAGGGATGAAGTTCCGCCCGTATCCGACAGGATCGCCGGCTTTCACCTCTTTCACCTGCGTTACGACGGCTTTCAAGGAAAGGACGGGCCGCAAATCGGCCTTCGTCCGCACCTCGTCCCCCTCGCGGCTTAGCAGTCCGTACAACGCGATGCCGGGACGAACCAGATCGCAGCACACCTCCGGGTAATTCAAGATGCCGTAGCTGCTCTGGATATGCACAAGACCCGGATCGATTCCCGCCTCCCTCAGCTGTCCGATCACCAGTTCAAAGCGGCTCAGCTGCTGCTGCGTAAAACGGGTCTCGGCCTGCCCCAAGCTGTCCGACATGGATAAATGGCTGAACGTGCCCGTTACGTGCAGGTGCGAAAACCGGTAACATGCCATCATCGAATCCAGCTCCGGAAAAGGCACGCCCAAACGGTTCATGCCGGTATCGATTTTGACGTGCACGTTCAGCTTTGCTCCATACGCATTCAGCGCCTCGCCGTATTCCCTGCTGACCACGGTTTGGGTCAGGCGGTAGCGGGCAAGCTCGGGGGCGCGCTCCGGAGACGTATAACCCAAAATGAGAATGTCGCCGCGTATCCCGTGCTTGCGCAAGGCGATCCCCTCCCCGATCTCGGCGACGGCAAAATGGGCAACGCCTGCCCCGCTCAGCTCCCGCGCGGATTCAATGCTTCCGTGGCCGTAAGCATTTGCCTTGACGACGGCCATGATCCGGGATTTGGAGGGAAGCACCCGCTGCAATTCAGCCGCGTTATGACTTAGATTGGACAGATTAACCTCCGCCCAAGCCCGATCCCCTAACCTTGCAGCTTCCTTTTTTCTCGCCATCGGCAAGAGCAGCATGAGCAACCGGTCCATGTAAGCCGAGGTCTTCATCGGATGGCCTGCTCCATCCCGGAAACGAGGCTTGTTTCATGTCCCGCTTCGGATGCGCCGCTTGAACCCTGGCATCCATGATAAATCGTGACGACGCATCCGTTGACGTTGTTGCCTGAGATCTCCACCCGGACGCCCGGCTCCGTGCGGATGGCGATCTCTTTTTCTTCCTCCCCGATCTCCACAACATACATTTCGATCAGATGATTTTTGTATTTCTTGAACAAATGCGGCCCTTCGGGCGTAAACTGCCGCATGTATTCGGTATACTCCTCAAGGCACATGCCGTATTGCTCCATGATGACCGCATGCGGTACGCCGACATAACGGAAATGCCAAGGCTCGCAGGCGATGTGGGTCAAGTGTTCTTTTCCTTCCTGGTAGCGCTGGATGAAGCCATGCTCCGCCGCCCTCCGGCGGAACTCCTTATAGACGCCGTGGTCCGGAAACGACGGACAGATGTAGTCCACTCCCGCGTTCAGCTCTCCGACATCGACAGCCAGACCCGTCTGATGTTCGCTTTCCCCCGGCCGCGCAACATAACTGGCCGTGAAAATCGGCCCGTTTTCGACGTAAGACCGGTCATAAATGCGCTGCTGCTCCATGCGCGTCCGATAACCGCTGACGATGCCGATCCGCTCTTTGCCTCCGCATGCCGCGAGCAAGGCATCCAGCTGCCGCAGGCATGTCCGTTCGAGCCGCATCTGCTTTTCTTCCGTGCTGGCCAGCGGTATATCCTGAACCGGCTCCAAATAACCGGAATGGATCGGCTGCCGCAGCGGATGCTCCCTGTTTACCAGCGCCAAAGGCCCGCGGCGGACCATTTTCGGTTGCAGACGAATCAATTGCTTCACCATCATGCTCTTGCCTCCTTGGATAACGCAAGCTGAATCAGCCGGTCCATCAGCTCCGGATATGCGATATGGCTTGCGCGCATCATATTCGGGTATCGGCTGGCCGCCGTAAATCCCGGCATGGTGTTGACCTCGTTAAACACGATGCGGCCGTCGGGGCAGACAAACATGTCCACCCGGGCCAGTCCTGTACAGCCCAATGTGCGGTAAATGAGCTTGGCCGCCTCCCTGATTCTTGCCGCCGTATCCCCTGAAATTCTCGCAGGGAGATGGATCGTGGAGGTGGCGAGGGAATATTTTTCGTCATAATCGAAAAACTCGCCCTGAAGCTCGATTTCGTCGATTTCGGCAATCATCGGATCCGTGTTCCCGAGAACGGCGCAGCCGACCTCGAAACCGGAAACGTTTTGTTCGACGACGACCTTGTTGTCATGCAAAAAGGCTGACCGGATGCCTTCCATCAGCTCCAGCTTGTCGTAAGCTTTGACGATGCCGAAGGACGAGCCGGAACGTGCAGGCTTTACGTATAGCGGAAATCCGAGCTCCTCGGCTTCCTTAACCGCGCTGTATAGATCATCTTCGGCGTAGACGACGATCGATGGGGCCGTATTCACCCCCGCCATCCTCACGAGCTTGCTTGCGATCGACTTGTCCATACATACCGCGGAGGACAACGCATCGCAGCCGACAAACGGAATGCCGGACAGTTCAAGCAGCCCCTGTACCGTGCCGTCTTCGCCGTTTTTGCCATGCAGCACCGGAAACACGACATCGACCGGCGTCACGCGGTATTCCGTGCCGACCAGCTCCACCAGCCCGGCAAGGTCCCGGCTCGGCGGCAGAAATGCCGGAAGGCAGCTGGGATGCTCCTGCCAGCGATCCTCACGGATGCCGTCCGTGCCGCCGCCATAGCGGAACCAAGCCCCTTCTCTCGTTATTCCTACCAAAACCAAATCGTATTGATCCTTGTCCAAATGATCGATCACCGAAGCCGCAGACTGCAGCGATACGCCGTATTCCGTGGAACAGCCGCCAAACAGCACCGCGACCGTCGTTTTCTGCGTCAATTGCATCATGTTCTCCCCCGTTCATTCATCCTGGACATCAGGCCGTACGCCCTTCGCCCGTTTATGATGTTTTTATTGTAGGGGGACGAAATTAAGCGTTTCGAAACGAAAAATAAACGTTGGTAAAGGAAAGCTTAAGAAATATAAAGAAAGGGAGCCGGCTCGAATCACCCGCTCCCGTAAGCTTATTTCTCCCAATAAAAAGGCCCTTTGTTTCTAAGGCGCGCCAGCCCCTCCACGTAAAAATAATCGCCGTAGATCAGCGGCACGCCGACGTTCTGTCCCTGCGGCAGGTTGCCCGTGCCGTGTAAAATCATTCCTTCTTCCTCCGGGTCATCCCACGTTCCGTAGTTCCGGAAGAGGGACTCCAACATCCGGACGGCCGGCTTTCGGTACACAGGCGCCTCCGTTCCGCCCGACAGATCAGCCAGCAGCAGCATTCCGCTGGCCGCGCAGGCACCGGCGGAAGAATCCCTCGGCACATCCTCGCCCGCAGGAGCGCGGAAATCCCAATGCGGCACGCCGTCCTCCGGCAGCCTGGCAAGAAAAAACTGCGCGGCCTTCTGTGCCGCGTGCAGGTAAGCCGCTTTGCCGGTATGATGGTAAGCAAGCGCCAAACCGTAAATCGCCCAGGCGTTGCCGCGGGACCAGGCTGAATTGGCATCGTATCCCTGCCCGCCGATCCCCTCTATAAACGCGCCCGTATCCGGATCGAACCGCACGATATGGTAAATGGAACCGTCCGGGCGGATAAAATGCTCCAGCACCGTGTCCATATGCGCTTCAGCGATATGGCGGTAACGCGGGTCTCCCGTCGCGTTGGAAGCCCAGAACAGCAGCGGCACGTTCATCGCGCAGTCGATGATCGCATATCCGCGGTTATCCTCGCCTTCAAACCACGGATTCCATGCCCGAATGAAGCGGCCTTTCAGGTTGAAGCGCGCCGCCAGGTAGTTCGCCGCTTTCAGCGCACGGATTTTGGAGACGTCCTTGCCCGTCAGCTTATGCGAAGCGACGCTGGTCAGCGTCCACATAAAGCCGAGGTCGTGGTCCAGCCGCGTGAATCCGTCCAGCACTTCGTCAAGCCGATCCTCGCATGCTTCGGCAATCTCCTTGAATTGATCGTCTCCGCCGCCGTTGTACAGGAGCCAAAGCAGCCCCGGCCAGAAGCCGGCCGTCCACCAATAGGGCTGCTCCCGGGTATATTGGCCGCGATGGCTTGCATGCGGAAATGCCGCCCCGATCCGGCCTGCGTTCAACCGGGTTTTGTCCAGCGCCTTCGCCCACGCTTCCTCCAGCCAATCCGGCGTTTTCTCCACTCCCATGTTCATCCCCCAATCCGTTTTGGTTTTACAGAATGACGCCCCCAAAAACTCATCTAAACTGAAAAACAAACGCAAGCCGCTGGTTCCGTTCCGGCTGCAGCACATGAAAATCGATGCCGTACCACGTCTCATATCCCCCAAAATGGTTTGCGAAGCTGCGCTCGGCGACCTCCACCCGGTATAAACCGTGATCAAAGCCGATCCTTAACGAGCGCTTGCCCGCTCCCTTCAGCGTCACGCTGCCGTCCTCGTGAACGTGCGGCTTGATCTGCGTCACGAAGCGTTCCGTAATCGATTCCGGCGGAACCGTAAAACGGAATTCGTCCACCAGCTTCAAGCAGGGCAGATCTCCTTTATCCCACGCCAAATGGCGTTCGAGCGACGCAAGGCCCTGATCCGGGTAAGCCCGGGAAATGTCCATACACAGCCGGTCCTGATCCGGGTTCGCCGCTGCTTCCAGAACAACCGCAACTCTTTCCGCGCCCGGCGCCTGGTAGCTTCCGTTAACAATGGGAACCGAGTGCCCCTGCGAACCGTTGCAATCATACGTATATCGCTCATCCCCGAAATAACCCTTGCGGTATTCCCCTGCGCCAAGATCGCATAAAAAGGCCGTCTCCTCCGCGACCAGCATAAAATGCCCGAGATCGTTATGATTATGCGGTTCGTCGTTGCTCCCGCCTTTGGCGGCAAAGCCGAAGGCGCCGCTGCCGCTCCGATGCCTCGCCACAAGCCACTTCGCATCAGGCAAAAAGAAGCTGCCGCCCTCCCAATCGCCTGCGCCGATCCCGCCCCGTGTCCACAGCAGATTGCGCAGCGCCGGAGCCAAGCGGCTGCAGTGGTCTTCCGTATACGGCGCACGGAGCTTCGCCGGCGGCGGCGTCACGCCGGGAAACCGCTCCGCCAGTTTGTGCGACAGCCCCATATGTACGTAGCTTTGCGCATGGGAATCGGAAAAGTTCGCGACCCGGTCTCCGCACAGGAAGCATTTTTGCTGGAACTCGGCGATTCGCTCCACCTTCTCGAGGGAGAACCAGTTCATCCTTCCACGGCTTCTTGTCAGCAGCAAATCCGCATAATACACGAAATAACCAAATCCGTATTTCCAATACCCGATCCCTTCCAGGCATGCCCCGTCCTCGCCAAAGCCGGACAAATAATGCTCCATGCTTTGCTCCGTCCGGGCCAAAATATCCGCGAGCCTTCGGGCATCCTCCTCCAGCAGTAGCGCAGCCGCCCCTACCGAACCGGCGCAGACCGCCGACCAGTTATGGGTGGCCGTTTCCCAAGCGTACGGACCGTGCTCGAGAAAAGGCGTCAGCACCCGCCCCTCCACCTCGCGCCGGATTCGATCCTGCACGAGCTGCGGTAGCTGCTGTCGCAATAGAACGAAAATTTCGGATAGCGCAAACCCGGTTTCCGCCGCAAACAGGTCGATGTCGTTGTCTGCCAGACGGCCGGGCAGGTGAGCCGGAATACACCAGGTGTACTCATCGCATATGGCCCACAGAATATCCAAGAGGGGGGCTACATATGTCTCCGGGGACCGGAGTGACAGAAGCGCGAACGTGTTCAGCCTCCGGCGCCGTTCGAAATAAGCCCGCTCATACTCCAGCCGCGAGCCCGTCTTCGCGTACAAATCGAACAGCGCATAGGTCAGCTCCGGCGTTCGGGCCTGCAGCAGACGCACCCCTTCCGCCTCGATCTCATCCCATTGTTCCCGCAGCCAATTCGCTCCGGAAAGATAACTCCGCACATCGGCGGCGTTCGGAATTTGGACGTACAGCCGCTCATCGACAGGCGCCATGTTTTCTACGATTCCCCGTAAATCCGTCACTTTCGTGCCCCCTTATTCATCCGCGGTATCCGATCGGCGTCTGCCCCGTATGCAATTTGAACGTTTTGATAAAATAGCTTTGATTGTCATACCCCAGCTGCTCGCAGATATCGCCGACGGTGAAACGGGTTCCGTCCAGCAGCTCTTTCGCCCGTTCCATCTTTTGTTTCGTTACGTATTCGATAAACGTAAGCCCGGTTTCTTTCTTGAACAACCGGCTGAAATAGCTCGGATTCAGGTGCAGATGCTCCGCCACTTCATCCAAGGTGATCCTGCTGCCGAGCCTCAGCGCCACGTATTTGCAGGCCTCGGTCACTTCCGGCCGTACGGATCCGGCCTGGGCACCGGCAAGGGATTCCAAATGCCCGATCAACCAGCCGCGAAGATCATGAAGGGAATCAAGGTCGGCTGCTTCTTTATGCAGCATGTCCGCGGTGTTGGACGGCGTCAGATGGGGAATCGCATGCAGCTTCAGCTTCACGTCGAGCAGGAGCTTCAGCGTCCAGTCTTTGACGGTCTCGGCAGGATATTTCTCCCGGCGGATCCGTTCCATCCACCCGTCGACCAGCTTGCGGAACTGCTCCGAATTTTTTCGCAAAAGCGCGTCCCGAAACCCGGAACAGGCCTCATCATAATAAGCGAACAAATGGTTGTCATGGGGTTTCTCCGCTGTCCGGGCTTTCTTCGCGATTTCGCCCCGTTCCAGGTAAAAACGCTGTTCCCGGCCTTCCAGCAGTTCGTTCAGCTCCTGCTTCAGTTCTGCGGGACCGGGGCTGCAGCCGCCGCAAATAAAAGACATCGAAATCTTCAAGACGCGCATGACAGTCTCCCGAATCATCCGCAGGCAAGCCGCAGCTTCATCATGAATATTCACCTTCAAACCAGGCCGGTACGAAAACAGCAGCAGCGAAGTGCGCACGTCATAGCTTACATGCAGGCCGGAAAGCGGACCGTCCCGCAGCATTTCGTTCATGACGTTGCCGATCGCAAATTGCAGCGTCTGGTCCGAGGCAAACCGGTATTTCACCTGACGGTAATCCTCCACGAAGCCGATGACGGGCAAACACGACTCCCCTTGCTTGAACAAGCCGTATTCCTCCGTTTCCCGCCGCCATTTTTCCGGAGCAAGCAGCGGCTGATGAATGAGATTTTTGAAACATCGCTCCTTGCGCAGTTCCCGGGTTTCGTCCATGAGATGCTTCAGCCGCGAATGCTCCCAGCCCGCCCGGCGTTCGCCGTCCATCATCTGCTTGAAGCGGTTCATCAGCCGGTTTAGCTCCTGCGGATCCAATACGTCTTTGATCAAATAATCCTGCACGTTCAGGCGCACCGCTTGCTGCGCATATTGGAACTCGCTGTGGCAGGACAAAATGACGACCTTCAGTTCCGGTTTGATTTCCTTGATTCTGGCGATGAGCTCCAGTCCGTTCATGCGGGGCATGCCGATGTCGGTAATCAGCACGTCCGGAGGCTGCTTCCGCGCTACCTCCCATGCCTCTTCCCCGTTCTCATAGGCTCCCGACAGCGTAAAACCGTGTCCATCCCAATCAATCGTCTCGGACAGCAGCTCGATGACGGGGTAATCGTCATCCACCAGCATCGCTTGATACATCCCGGAATCCCTCCCTAAACGGTATATGCATTTCTATGACCGTGCCTCTGCCAAGGCTGCTGAACACGTCGGCCCGAAAAGCTTCCCCGAAAAGCAGCCGCATCCGTTCCGCCACGTTTTCGAGGCCGATCCCGGAAAAATTGCCGCTGGTTTCCCGATCCGGCGCCGTCTCCCGGTTCCGCAGCTTGCCCTGGAGGCGGATGCGCTCGGCTTCCGTCATGCCTTGGCCGTTATCCTCGATCGACAGCTTGACGAATCCCGCTTCGGCCTTGGCCCGGACGGCAATTTCTCCGTTTTTCTGCATCAGCCCGTGAATGATCGCATTTTCCACGATCGGCTGCAGCACGAAACGCGGGACTTTGATTAGAAAAGCTTCGGGGTCCATGTCCGTCACAAGCTTGACTTCCGCCTTTTGCCTCATGTTCATTAGTGCCACATAATGAGAGACGAGATCGATTTCTTCATGCAGGGAGATTTCGTCCTCATGGCGGCTGATCGTCATCCGCAGCAGGATGGACAACGATCCGATCATTTTGGCGCTTTCCGGGTCGCCGCGCCGCATGACGTTCATCCGGATCGAATTAAGCACGTTAAACAGAAAATGCGGATTGATTTGGGCTTGGAGCATTTTTAGCTCGGCCTTTCTTTTTCGTGCCTGCGTCTCCGATATTTCGTTGATCATGTCCTTGACGCGGTCCAGCATTTGGTCGAACAGAAGCCCAAGGCGCCCGATTTCGTCATTGCCGCGCACGCCGGAACGCACGAGCAGATTGCCCCGCTGTACCGCCGAGGTCACCTTCCCGAGCCGGACGAGCGGTTTCGTAAACGCCCGGATCAGCGCAACGAACAGCAATGTGAATGCCACAAATGAAATCAACTGAAAGAGAAATACTCTGTTAAAAATCGAACTAATGTCGACGATGGCGTCCTGATAAGGCTGAACAAGCACCAGCCTCCAGCCCGTAAACAGCACGTTCCGCTGGGAGACAAGATGCTTTTGCCCGCCGATCGTCCGGATCGACGTCGATTTCCGGCTGCCGTCCCCATCGGCATACGGGAACACGGTTCCCACCTGTTTGGGATCGGTGCTGGAGATAATGACGCCATTCCCATCCAGAAGCAGCACTCTCTGATCGGCGGACAAGTCGCCATAGATTTGATGCAGCTGGTCTTCCATCATCGTCACCACGACGTATCCGTAAATCTCCGTGCCGTCAAGGCGCAGCGTCCGGGCCACGGAAATTTGGTACGGATGGTCGAATTTGTCGTAGTTGTACGCGGTTGGCTCCGGGCCGATCCAATAGGATTCCACGCCGTTCAGTTCCTTCAAGCGCTCAAACCAGGGCGCTTTTAATATGTTCAAGGGATTGTAATCGCTTACGGAATAATTCATGAAATAGGACCCGTTCGACAGAAGGACCGTCACATAGCTTTTTTCCCCGGCAGCCGTCAAGCTGTCGAGCTGTTCCAGCACCCGGTTCCATTCCGTAAACTTCTCGTATTCGGTGCCTTCGTCGTTTCCGGAAGCGACCAGCTTGAAATACGATTTGAGCCCGGAATTGATTTGAATGTAGTTGGCGATGTTCAGCATGCTCTTCAGGCGGTTGCTCACGGAGCCGTGTACCAGCATCAGCGAATCCTCCACGTTGGCGATGGCCTGCTTTTTGACGGCTTGCTGCGTCAGCGAGTTGTAGATCAAAAGCGTCAGCGATGCCGGAACGAGGACGCAAACGACCATCGCCAATATCAGCTTGCGGCGGATCGACACCGGCGCCAGTCCCCGGATGAGTTTCATCAAGGCGCTCCCCCCAAATATGCAAAAGCGGGGGCGGGAAAGCGCCCCCTTTTCGGGTTATTATATCTTATTTTTTGTTGGAGTCGATGATTTTTTGGACCCGTTCCTGCGCGCTTTTCACGGTCGCGTCGATGTCCTGCTTGCCGAGGATCAGCTTTTCGTATTCTTCGTTGATCGCCTTGTACACTTCGCTTTGATAGGTTGCCGGAGGAATGATGGCCGAAGCTTTGGACGCGATCAGCGTATCTACCAGTGCTTTTTTGTCGACCTTCTCCGGATTTTTCGTGCCGGACAGAATCGTGTCGATGATGCCCGCCACTTGGTCATTGGTCACCTTGCTCCATGCCGGAATGTTTTTCCCCTGCACGACTTGTCCGTCCGTCGTATACCAGCGGACGAATTTGTAGGCTTCCTCTTTATGCTTCGATTTGGCCGCCACCGCAACATAGTCCGTCGTCACGGGTGTCAGACCCTTTTCGTCCCCGGGGTTGTTTTTCGGAAAAGGCGCCACGGTGACGTTGAAGTTGAGCGGTACCTTTTCGGTGCCGCCAAGCTCCGTGTTCATCCAGCTGCCGATCAGCAGCATGCTTGCCGATTGATTAAAAAACTGCGTCCGGTAAGCCAGCTTCTGCGAAATCATGTCGGTGTAAGGCACCGAGGACTGGTCTTCTTTTTCCATTTTCATGCGCAGCTCCAGCGTTGCCTTGAAGTTGGGATCGTCCAAATTGGAGGTGCCGTCGGCCTTCAAAAATTCGGAGTTTTGCGGCTGGTTCTCCATTTTCAGCTTCAAAAATTCCATCCAGCCTCCGCCCTGAGGGCCGTGGAAGTAAGTGCCGTAACGTTTTTGGGCCCCTTCGCCTTTGGTCAGCTTTTTGGCGTAGTCCGCAAAATCGTCCCAAGTCCAATCGGTCGGAACGGCAAGTCCGGCTTCATCCAAATGGTCTTTGTTCAGGATGACGTACCATGGGTTGAATTTACCGGGCAAAGCGTATACTTTGTCGCCCAAGTGAGTGTCGACCTTATAGTCCTCTTCCACCTTGAATCCGTCTTTGGCAATGTAGTCGTCGAGCGGTTCCGCCATGCCGAGGGCGACGCGCTGGGCGTAACCGGCCGCGTCGCTGAACATGAGGATGTCCATCTGGGCCGAAGAGGCGGCTTCCAGATCCAGCTTTTTCATCGCCTCCTGCGTATCGCCTTTTTCGCTCAGCTGCACCAACTCGATCTTCACGCCCGGGTTCTTTTCTTCGTAAGCCTGCAGCGTTTTGTTCCAGTTATACGCTTCTTCCGTGCCGTACGTATAGAGACGGAGATTCACCTTGTCGGTCCCTTCCGTCTTCTCTCCCGCCGCCTTTTGATCCGGTTCGGTCCCGGTTTCCGCCGTGTTCGAACCGCCTCCCCCGCAGCCTGCAAGCAGTCCAAGCAGCAGCATGCCGGAAACGGCTCCGGCCCACACTTTTTTTCTCATGCCAGATAACCCTCCTTTATGGTCAGGATGTTGCAAAACTCCACCTGGTCGTCCCGGGGTGCAATCAAACTCGGTCTCAACCGACTCGGATCCGCTGTGATCTTGCCCCAAGCCGCTTCGTGAGTTTTTGCAAACCCTTTGGTGCAGCGCTTTCATATACCTTTATTATAAATTCGGCTTTTTTCCGGCAATGGAACTATATTGACCGGTTTTTCAACTATTTTGACTTTTTGGCCCTATCCTTTGACCCCGCCCAGAGCGATGCCCGCAATGACGTTTTTCTGGCCGATGATAAACACGATCAGCAAAGGCAAAATCGCCGAAACGGCCGCCGCCATGATCAAGGAGTAAAATTCTCCGCTCAAGGACGTAAATTTTTGCATCGCCAGCGGCAAAGTGAACAGCTTGTCGGTCCGGAGGAAAATAAGCGGATTCTGATAGTCGTTCCACGTCCAGATGAACCGCAAGATCGCGTAGGTCGCCACTGCCGGCTTCACGAGCGGAAGGGCGATCGACCGGAAAATGCGCGCATGCCCGGCGCCGTCCATTTTGGCCGACTCGATGTAGTCCTGATGCAGTCCCATAAAAAACTGCCGCAGCATAAAAGTGCCGAGCACGCTGAAGCTGCCGAGGATGATCATCCCGATATGGCTGTCGAACAGCCCGATATTGCGGTACAAAATAAACTGCGGAATGAGAATCGCCTGACCCGGGATCATGTAGGTCACAAGCACGATCATAAACAACCAGGAGCTTGCCGCAAATTGGATTTTGGAAAAACCGTAAGCGGCCAATGCTGAGACCGTACATGAGGTGAGCGTGGTGAGCACGCTGATTTTGATGGAATTCCAGTAATACAGGTAAAACGGATAATCGCCGAACCAGACCTCCTTGTAATTGGCGACGGCATTCCATTGCCTCGGAAACCACTGGATCGGATAAGTGAAAACGTCCGTCTCCATTTTGAAGGAAGTGACAAGCATCCAGACGAAAGGCAGAAGAAACAGGATGCTTCCCGCAAACATAAGCACGGTGACGACGGCTCGGCTCCACGAAAACTCGCGAGATGTTGGCATAACCTTTCTCCTTCCCTAGTAATTGACCCATTTTTTCTGGACGGCCCATTGGCCGAGCGTAATCAGCAGCACGAAAGCGAACAACACGCCGGCGATGGATGAGGCATAGCCGACCTTCAAATTAATAAAAGCCGTGTCGTACAAATACCACACCATCATCGTCGTCGACCCGATCGGACCGCCTTGCGTCATCACCGCGATAATGTCGAACACTTTGAACGTCGAGATGATGCCCGTCACCAGCAAAAAAAACGAGGTCGAAGAAAGGAGCGGAAACGTGATCCTACGGAACTTCGTCCAGCCGTTCGCGCCGTCGATATCCGCGGCTTCGTACAAATCCTTCGGGATCGACTGCAGCCCGGCGATGTAAATGATCATGTTAAATCCGATCGAAATCCACACCGAAATCATCATGATCGAAATGAGGGCGTAGTTCGGGTCGGCGATCCACTGGGGCGGATTCGCGATGCCGATCGATTTCAGCAGCTCATTGATCGGCCCGTAGGAAGGCTGGAACAGCACCTGCCATACGACTGCGACCGCAACGGTCATCGAAATGTAGGGAACAAAATAAGCAACCTTAAAATATCCCTTAAAATACACGTAGCGGTCGATGAGTATGGCCAAAACCATGGAAATCAGCATATAAACGGGCACCGTCAGCAGAAAAACGACGTTGTTCAGCACCGACTTTTTGAACATATCGTCCTGCAGCAGGCTTTTGAAATTATCCAGACCAACCCACCGAATCCCGTCCCAGCCCTGCACGAAATTCCAATCGGCAAATCCGAGGACCAACGTCGCGATGATCGGGATCAGCACCATAACGGTGACGCCGATCAGCATCGGGCTGACGAATAAAAAACCGGAAATCGTTTCACTGCGCCGCAGCGTGCGGAATTTGCGTCCCCGGACGGGAAGAGGCCTTGGGTCCGCAAGCATTTCCCTCGTTTGATCCAATGCTTTACACCTCGCATTCCTGATAGATTCAACTTTTTCCTTGTACATTAAGTATAAAAAAACACCGCCCTTCACTTTGACGGTATTTTGATCAGATTCGCTCCGATTTTGACTTTTCTTAAATGAGGATTTTGCAAAAATCCAAGGACGACTATCAATCAGCAATATATAGAGCGAAACGGTTTAATTCGTCTATAAATTGTACCCGAGAGCGGCCGGAATCGAATTGTGCAAATCCTGAAATGAAAAAGGGATGACCCCGGCAACACGAAGCGAAGAAGAATGTTCACACAACCTCCCGATGCTCCATAATAAGCGCTAAGCCGCCATATTTCGCCACGCAAGCCTGGGAAAAAGGGGCTAATCGCTCTTATGATCCATAGTTCTAGCGAATTAGACTTTTTTCTTGACTATTAAATCAGGCGGATTTAATATATTGGTAGATTATAGATTTATGAACCATCCAAAAAAAATGATAAAGGCAAACCCATTGAAAAATGGGGACGCAAAGCTACAGGGGCTAACGCGATTCTTCGCCATGCCAGCCAGTTA
This sequence comes from Paenibacillus sp. USDA918EY, assembly GCF_009870825.1. Taxonomy (GTDB): domain Bacteria; phylum Bacillota; class Bacilli; order Paenibacillales; family Paenibacillaceae; genus Paenibacillus_AQ; species Paenibacillus_AQ albilobatus. The sequence goes on from NZ_WTWY01000002.1 coordinate 676,357, forward strand.
CCGACATAAGACAGCGTCATTTACGGTGCACTCAGCCCTTCTTATTTCGGTAAGAAGGGCTTTTTGGCGCTTGATGACGCCCAGGCAGATACATATGTTCAACTCCGTATTGAAAAAAGGCAAACCCATTGAAAAATGGGGGCGCAAAGCTTTAGGAGCTAACGCGATTTACCGTCGCCATGCTAGCCAGCTACCAATATCTAGCCTCGTATCCTCGCGGATCGCAGGCTATGGAGGAATGTTCGGGATGAAATGGACAAAGCAAATACTCGCTCTGCTTATTATTTTCACATTGGCGGGCGCGTTCCTAAAAACCGAGGCCGCCTATGCGCAAGAATCGGTCGTAAACCAGCTGGTCGTCCTTCCGACGGGCAATTATAATTCGAAAGAAGCCAAGGCCATGATGGGCCGTCTGGAGAGAATTCCCGCATCCGTTCTCAAAGCATTAAACGATAAAGGGGTCAAAATCATTCTGACGAACGACGCCATCACGAACGTACCCGAGCTCAGCTATTTGAAAGGGAAAACCCCAAGAGGCTGGGAAGGAACGGGGTTAACCTGGGATGACGTGCCTGGCGTCAGCGAGAAAAACGTCGTCGTCCGGATCGGTTACAGCAAAAAAGGCGAAGGACATAACTCGTTTAATCTCGAAATCCATGAAACGATGCATGCCGTGGACCGTTTCGTTTTTGGCAACGCCAGCCAAAGCCAGGAATTTAAAAATATCTTTAATCAAGAAGCCGCTGCCGAATACGGCAACGACGGCTACTTTTCGGCTTATTCCGAAGAATACTTTGCGGAAGCGGCCAGCATGTATGTATATAACGAAACCATGCGCAGCGAGCTGAAAGCAAACGCGCCGTTAACCTATCAATATTTGGACAAGCTGTTTAATCAATAAAGCAAAAGACCCCTCAGGCGAGGGGTCTTTCTGATGAATATAGCTTAAGGATAAACGCGATCCGGCTTGACTTGTTCCCAAGTTTCAGCACCATCGGCATTTCTGCTGTAATCATGATTGTTGGTCGCTTCGAGCACGTCCGCGTAATACCACTTGTTCGGCGTATTATCCGGCCACGCTTTTGCAGCCTTATGAATGCCTTCGGCTTTGACCTTGCGGTTCAATACACTGTTGATGAAAGCCATCGCTTCCGCACGAGTGATGTATTGATCCGGTTTAAACGTGCCGTCCGGGTAACCTTTGATCCAGCCTTTGTTGGCGGCAGATACGATGTACTTTTCAGCCCAATGGCCTTTAATATCCGAGAACGTCGCATTTTCCTGCTGATCCAAATCGTCAAATCTGGAAGCAATCGCCGCAAACTCCGCTCTAGTGATCGAACGGCCCGGTTTGAAGGTTCCGTCCGGATAGCCGGTGATGATGCCCGCATTTTCCATCGTTGCGATGTTTTTGCTGGACCAACGCGTAGCAGCCACATCTTTGTAAGAGCTGGTGCTCTTCATGTAATCGCTGCGCGTTGCGTCATCCATCAATCGGTAGAAGATGGCCGCAACCTCTTCGCGGCTAATGTTGTTTTCCGGTTTAACCATGCCGTCGGGATACCCGTTGATGTAGTTGAAATGGTTGGCCGTATCCAGCTTCGGAGGCGCAGGCGGCAATGGCGGCACAACAGGCGGTGCCGGTGGCAGCGGCGTTACGCTGCCGGAATTGCCCGAGGACGATCCCGGATTGCTCGGGCTCGGATCGACAGGCGGCGTTACCGGACTGTTTTTCGTATAGTAGAAAACGAATTCCTGGCCGTCTTTATCTTCAAACTGATATACGACGGAAGACTGCACTGGCGTATAACCGGATACAGGGACAGCCGTCAATGTTACGGTGCTGCCGGCTTTTCCTTTCAGAACGGTCGAAGCTGCCAGTTCGGCGCCTGTTCCTTGTTCCAGATACTTCACGGTGACCGCTTGGTCTTTTTCAACCGGAGCGGTATCCGGGATGAAATAAACGATCAATTCCTGGAGCGCTTCTCCGGTGAATCGGTACGGATACTCGGCTTGCTCCGGTTTGTAAACCGCTCCGCTGACAGTGATCGGATCCGGTTTGATCGTGATGGCTTCATCAGGTTTTCCTGAATACGTCTTTTGCCCCAATTCCTCATTCGTTAACTTGTTCAGGAATCTGACCAGAAGCTGCACAATCGTCTCGTCTTGGCCCTTTTTGTAATATACGGTATATTCCTGCTCCGGAGCGTCGGTAATGAGATACTCATGGTTGATTTCCAAAGGCGAATATACGGCGTCGACAACAGTGATCGGTTCTTCGCTCCACCGCAGCGTTTCTCCAACTTTGCCGGTCAGCGTCGTTGTTTCTGCGATCCGATCGTTCGTCTCTTGATCGACATGGTGGATAGATACGGTGCGTTCCTCGGGTTCAGAAACTTGTTTCTTGTAATAGAACACATATTCCTGGTTGTTCTGGGACGACACCGGATATGAAACCTCAGGTTTTTCCGTTACGTAACCCTCGATGTTCGGAGCTTTAAGCAGCACTTCCTTGCCTACCTCGCCTTGCAAAGTGGCAGGTTCCTGCAGCTGCCGATTCGTTCCTTCTTCAAGGTATTTCACGGTAATCGTGCGCATTTCAGGTGCCGGTTTGTCTGCTGTGTAGTAGATGACCACTTCTTGTTTTTCGTCAGCAGTGAATTTGTACGCAACTTCCGGTTTCACTGGCGTATAGCCTGTGATCGAAGGCGATGTCAGCGTAATTTCCTGATCCGTCACGCCTTCTTGCGTTGTTGCATCTTTAATATCCTTGTTCGTATCCTGGTCTACGTAACGGATGGTTACCGTCTGCTTATCGGCCGTGTAGTACACGGTGTGCGATTGGTCTTTATCCGCCGTGAAGGTATACGTTTCGGTTCCTTCTACTGGCGTGTAGCCTTCAATCTCTTTAGCCACGTTGACTTTTTCGCCTTGATGGCCTTTGTGAGTTGTCGGGTCTGCGAGTTCTTTCTCCGTGCCTTGTACCAGATGTTTCACCGTTACCTGCTGCTCAATTGCTTTATAGTAGATGGTGACTACTTGTTTTTCGTCAGCAGTAAATTTGTACTCGACTTCCGGATCTACTGGCGTATAGCCCGTGATAGCAGGCGCTTCGATCGTGATAGACTGATCCGTCACGCCTTCCTGCTTTGTTGGCTCTGAAATTTCCTGATTCGTATCTTGGTCTACATAGCGGATCGTTACCGTTTGTTTATCCGGCGTATAGTACACGGTATGGGATTGCTTTTCATCCCCGTTGAACGTATACGTCTCGGTTCCTTTGACCGGCGTGTAGCCTGGAATCTCCAGAGCAACGTTGACTTCCTCGCCAGTAGGGCCGCCTTTGATCGTTGGCTGAACCAATTCATTGTTCGTGCCTTCTACCAAATGCTGCACCGTGACCTGTTGTTCGGTGGCATTATAGTGAAGGACGACTTCCTGGTTTTTCTCAGCCGTAAATTTGTACGTCCGGCTTGGCTGTTCCGGGGCATAACCCGGAATGGCAGGAGCAACGATCGTGATGGTTTTGTCGGTCGCGCCTTCCTCGGTTGCGGGAGCTTTAAGTTCCTTGTCCGTGCCTCTTTCCAGATATTTGACGGTTACCGTCTGCTTATCGGCCGTGTAATAGAATGTGTACTCTTGGCCTTCTTTGCCCGTAAAGGTATACTTGTCGCTTGCCTTTTCAGGGGTATACCCAAGCACTTTCTTCGCTTCAAGCTCAATCTGCTTGCCTTTGAGTCCCGTCACGTCGGTTGGCTCAGCCAGCGCTTTATTCGTCTCTTTGTCCAAATACTTGACCGTTACGTGCTGCGCTACCGCCTCCATGAATCCGAACCATACCGTCGGGGTGGGCTCTTTCATGGTCAGTTTCACGCTGGTAGGGTTGTCACCTGCTTCGAGCTGGTAACCTTCAATAGTCGGTGCATCCACAGAATACGTATTGCCGATGTCCAGCGCTTCTTTGCCATCCTGCGCAAAAGCACCGCTATAAAGCTGCTGTGCAAGCTCCGGTCTTTCGACCACCGCGCCCTCGGCATTAACCGGCTGACCGTCCGCATTTACCCGGTAACCTTTGACGGTGATCGAGCCCTTGCCGTAGCTTACTTGGGGAACCGCGAAGTTCTTCTTCACGTTGTTCCCATGGATGTCGGTATAGTCAATCGTTGTTGTTCCATTCGTTGGATACAGTGCATTTGGATCTGGATGTTTCGATTGATCCATTTTGACCCTGTAGGTCAGCGTAGCCGGAGAGCCTTCAATGATGTTTCCGGCGTCCCATTTAAAGGTTTCGGTCTTGTCGTCCCATGTAATGGTTCCTTGCGAAACCGTCGGTTTGCCGACCAAGTCGAACATGTCGCCCATAGGGTCGGTAACGATTGCTTTCTGGGCAGCGTAAGCGATCTGTCCGGACAGCTCGGAGAACACCTTGCCCAAATCCGCGCTGTTGGATGAATAATAGCCTTTATTTTGAACATTATTCAGCACGTATTTGGCATCTGGATCATTCCCGACTTCAAGGCCGATCGAATAAATGCCGATGCCGCCGTCCCAAGCGAGTTTTGCTTCGGATAAAGCGGCGATGCCGTTGTCTTCCACTTTCTTGCCGTCGACGGTATAAGCCTGAGTCCATCCTAAGTCATAGCTCGACCCGCTTCCAAGCACCTTACCGTTATAGTTGAAATCATACAAAGTAAAGTTGTACTTCTTTTCCGGCCAATTGTATGCTGCGGCATGCGATGCCTTATAGCTGTAAGTCGGAGCGCCGTCGCTCAACAACACGATGACTTTGTTTTGCGCCTGACTTCCGGCCAACATCCCGCGCGCTTTATTTAAACCCGCCTGGATGTTGGTGCCTTCATTGCTGACTGTGATTGCATCGATCACTTTCTTTAAGCTGTCTTTCTGGCCATATCCTGCGAAAGAGGATTTCTCGCTGGCCGTCTTATCGAAAGTCACAACCGCGATTCTCGTCGTCGAATCTTTAATCAGCAGATTGTCGACGAACTTGTTCGCCGCAGTCTTTGCATTGGTCATCCGCTTTGATTGATCCATACTTCCGGAACGGTCGATGACCAGCACGACATCCGAAGTCGTTTTGATGTTCTTCCCTTCGACGGTCAGCGTAATGTCCCACTGACCTTGCCCTGCTGGATCAGCCTTCTTAGTCAAATTGACTGCTCCGGGGTTGGGCCATATGAGATCGTTCGCTGCTGCGTATGTGGAGTTCAGGAATAGATTGCCCGGCAGGAATCCCAGGAACATCGACAATATGCACAGCCACGATACTACGAGTTTTAAGCCCCGCTTCATTTTCTCCTCCTTGGCTCTATTTGGATTGGTTCCCCGGAACACGAAAAAGCCCGGCTGCATCAACGAATGTGAAATGCAACCGGACGATCATAAGTCACGTGGACTGTTAGACTCCAAGGCTTTGCGACCTAATCTTTCGATTAGTGTGCCAAAGATATAAAATTGTCGTCATTGCAGATATACATAACGAACGGCGCCCATGTCCTTGGATTTGCCAAAAGTTAGTATATTAGAACTATTGACCAATATATACCTAACGAAATTACGTTGTCAATTACTTGGATGTGCACTTTCAAAAAATATTTTTTCAGGCCCCCTTCGCGTTCATTGATTCGGCACTCAAAGCGAGTCTAACTTCCGGGTATCGAAATTCGGGCATAAAAACCAGCATCGACTCGTTCATTGTAGCATGGACTTCTTTCGTCCCCGTCTCAAATCCGTCTCATTTTTTTCAAACGACAAGTTTTGCCTTTTTGCGCATCTTACCCCGGCTCCGGACCTCCGTTCCGAAGCTGTGCCGCCAGCACGCGCGCAAAATTGGCAACGGCTTTTTTCAGATGGCGGTAAAAGGTGGCCCGGCTCATGCTGCATTCGAACGCCGCGGCTTCCGGATTGCCGGCATGCTGCCAATAAGCGGCGTACAAAAGGAAGACGTACTCCTTGGTCGGCCCGTATTCGTCGGGCGTTTTCAAGAACCGGAGCATCCATCGCTGGAGCTCGACTCCGCTATCCACGCCGGGAAACATGCCGATATAATTCTCCAGTTCGACCGGATCATGAAGCGACAGAAGGATTTTTCGCAATTGCCTTTCTTGGTCCTCCGGGTTTAATGCGTGAAATACTTCCGCAAAAAGGGGCTCTCTTTCCGCGCTCCCTTTAAAAAACGAAAGCACCCAATTCCCGAAATTATCCGCGCGAAAGTCAAGCTCCAATATATGCGCCTCCGCCCAGGAAACGTCGCAATTCCGGGTTGCCGTCGGCCGCATGCGGAACCCGATGCCGCGCAGCTGCTGTTTCAGAACATCGTTGGTGGCTATAAGAACGGCGCGGCTGCCGTCGCCAAGCAGGGACAAATGGCCGAGCATAAGAAGCCCGATAATCTCTTCCCGAGAATACCCCGGTACGGCATTCGTGGCAGCCGCCAGCACAGGGTAATACGTATCCGCTTTGTCAGGCTCGCAGTTCCATTCCTCTTCCGGAAAGCATTCCGACAATTCGTGGGGAAAATAACGCTGGAGAAGCGTCCCCGTTTCATCATAAACGAGCATGATGATAAACATGCCCGCAGGCTTTCCCCGGTCGTCGCGCACGATCGCGATGCTCTCGGGAAAACGGACGGCCAGCTCGTCCAAAAACTCGTGATAGGTTCTGTGCATCGGCGGATCGATGCTGTAGGCGCACCATTCTTCCAGCATCTTGTGGAGATCAGGCAGGTCGGAGGCCGCAGGCTGCTCAAGAGGGGGGATCGAATCGCCCGAAAAATCGGCGTACCCCCTATCGGGCGACAACAAATCTTTGCTCAGCAGAAGCATTTGCGACGCAATGCCGCGGCGCTGCTTGCGGTCCGCCTGCTGAAGCCTCCGATGCAGCAGCTGCGCCGCGGAGCATTGCAGCTCCCGCAGCCGCTCCGGTTCACGTTGGCGAAAATCCCTTAGCAGATGCATTCTCGCCACATCGTGCAGCCCGAGTCCCCCTGTCCCGGAACGGATGAAGGATAACCCCGCGAGCTCGCGGAACTGCTGCAAAGTAACTTCCCTGCCCGTCAAACGGGACAGCATTTCCTGGTTGGCTTCGGGCAGAACCGTTAGGACGTCCACCATCGGCTGCAGCTTCTCCGAAGCCAGCTCGCGAAGCACGCGGGCGCTGATGGACTGCGATATGATTTGCTTCTCGGGACCGAAGGCATGATCTTTGATGGCCGCTTCCACGGACAAAGCCAAAGCCAGCGGATGGCCGTCGCTAATCCTTGCCAGCCTCCCGATGGCTTCATCCGGAAAAGTCCCGAAAGATTGGATATAGTCGATCATTTCCTCGTTCGTAAAATGCGAAAGCCGGAACTCCGTCAGTCTCGGCCCCCATACGGGATGGGTAATCCATGACAAAGGCAAGCGCGGCCGCGACGCGAGCAGAACCGCCACGCCCGCCGAAGGCAGTTTGGGCAAAAAAGCCTCCAGCAGCCAGCCTTCCAGCAGCGAAAGCTCCTCGAAGTTGTCTATAAACAACATAACCCGGCTGAGGACTCCGGATTTCGACAATATTTGCAGAGGGTTGGAACCGGCCGGCTCCAGCTGTTCCAGCGAGACGGCGGCCGACAAATTTTCCAAAAAAGACGCCGGCGTAGGCGTAAACGAGCGGCCATCCAACCACAGGCATGTACAACCTGCATCCTTGCCGAGCCCGGATAACCGGGACATTAAGGAGGATTTCCCGATCCCTCCCATGCCCGTTATGGAAAACATCCGGGTCGCCGCCGCTTCATCCTGAAGCCATAACGACAACCGCGACAGCTCCTCCGCCCTTCCTACAAAGCGTCCACCATCATCCGTCACCATTTGACGCGTTTTTCGCTCCATGATTTCCTCCGCAGTTCCGATCTTATTTTGTTTTTATTATATCGATGGGAGAAAATCCGGAATAGCCCATTTCATCAAAAAAGGAAAATAATTCATTGGGGAATTGGTATTTATATTTTTGGGGCAGCCGAAGAGTAGAACCGTTAAAACCTGATCCAGATCCCCGTTTTATCGTCCGATCGCTTAAAACGAGGGTAACGGATGCACTCCGGATCGTCTTGTTCCAAATCCAGCAGCCACTTTGCATAACCCTCCAAGCCTTCCGCAACGACGCGCCGCAGCAACCTTTCTTCCGGACTTCCGGTCTCGTCCTCCTGTACCGGCCACGGCTGCGGATAAAACAATCCGTCCGTCGCAAGCAGCAGACCCGCAAGTCCAATCCGGTTGATTTTGCCGTATTCCAAATAGTTATCCGCATCCGGTAAACCGTTAATCACGGAATATCCCTCGGGGGTGTTCATTTTCTCCTTGTTTTGAAGCAGCCGGGATTTGACCGTCTCCCAAAGCTCCTCCTTCGTATGTATGCCCTGCTCGATCCCTTGCTTCCAAATCGCCAGCGATTCCTCTCCGATATAGGCAACCTGGTCCCGCGTAAGGGTCCGGACGGCGCCGTCCCGGTACATGGCGATCACCATGCAGTCTCCCGCCTGAACGTATTCGATATGATGCTCCTGAATACGGATCGCCGCCAGCGCGGCGGTCCACAGCTCGCTTTTGCGGTCCGTCCGGATGCCGCATTCCCGCATTTCCTCGCCCAGCTTGGCGTTCGCCTTTTTCGCATGAGTCTCGAGGTCATGGCCATCTCCTACCCCCAGTTGATCAAAATACTTCTTGATCAGCTGCGAGGCAAGCCTGCCGCCGGTTTCGCCGTTTGCGCCCCGGTAAGGAATGAGCGACGTCGCCCCGTCGACAACCCCGTATATTTGCAAGTCTTGACGAAAAATGACGGCGTCTTCGTTCCACTCCCCCACGCCTTGAATCGAAATATGCCGAATGTCCATGAGAATTTCCCCCTCCACCCTCGTTGTTTATTGACCGGGTTGCTGCAGCGACTCGAACAACCTTTTCGTCTGCTGCGGATCTTTTTCGTTATAGTAAATCGTAACATCTTCAAGCTGGATTCGGATAGACGGCGGATTATTTTTGTAAACGTTTTGCCCACTTTTTTCAGCCGGAAATGCCCCTGGCATATTGATTCGTCGCTTCGCCGTTCGTTTTCGTCCCTCGGGAATCGCGTCCATCAGTTAAATCCTTGATATCCTCAAGATTAAAGTCAAAAGAGTACATCGGGCATCGAATATCCACCTTGCGCTCCTGCGATACGGTTAACGTCGGGGGAAGTCAGCTCCGAAAATACTTACCGTCGAGGTTGAGGTCGTTTGCTTAAGCGGGATTACGAAATATTCAGAAAACATTCAGAAGCATCATTTACATTTAGGGTTATGCAATAAATCTTCGAGAAAAAGGATCATTGCGTTCATAGAATGATAATTCCAATAACCCGCCAGAGACCGAAAAAGACTGTGCCGCAATGACCGGACCCGAAGGCACAAAAAAAAATCATAAGGAGGAAAGAGAACACCATGTTTCAGGCAGTCAAAATAAGGCCGCTTTTTCTCGTCATCTGCATGCTGGTTGCGACGCTGCAGCCGATGACGGCGGCGGTTCACGCCAGCCCCGTCGACAAATGGGTCACCTATAAGTTCGACGATTTCGGCAATGCAAAACAGGTCGGTTTATTTGAATTGAACGGGAAAGCGCAAATTACGAAAGACTCGAAAAACCGGCAAATACTTCGCCTAACTGAGGCTAAAAGCAACCAATTCGGCACCGCCTTCAACAAAAACCTCATTGCGGCAGGCAATCATTATTCCTTCAGCACGTTCTTCAAGTTCCGCTTAAACGGAGACGATCACAAAACTTCACCGGCAGACGGCATTACGTTTACGGTTCAAGCCCAATCGAACAAAGCAGGCGCAGTCGGCCAAGGCATCGGTTACGGTGGAATTGAGCCAAGCTTCGCCATCAAATACGACACCTACCAAAATGGCGGCAAACCAACTTACGATCCTTCCGACAACTACATCGGCCTTGCCGTAAACGGCAGCGTGAACAACACCAACCCCAAATGGTATACAACCCAGCTGAACAACATCAAACTCTCGGGCGGTCAGGATTTGTATTCCTGGATCGACTACGACGGCGCGAACAAGGTCGTCAAGGTCTACCTCAGCCAAGGAGAAACGCGGCCTTCGACTCCTGTCCTCGAGACGCATGATATTGACCTCGATGACATTTTCAAGGGATACCCCGGCGTATATGCCGGATTCACGTCGGCGACGGGCGGATCCATGGAAACCCATGATATCATTTCCTGGTATTTCACCAACTCGCTCGACCCGGTCGACGTAGGAAATACCGATTATGTGTACAAGCAGGCGCCTACGGACGTCAAAATTCAGTTGATCCCTACAGGCGATCCCGGAAAATATGTGGTCATCGGAACAGCGCTCGACGTCAACGGCGATCCGGTCGAAGGAGCTCCGATGCAATTCTATTCCGAAGAGGGCGTTCTGGCCTCGCCTTCCCAGTCGACCGACGCGTCCGGACAAGGCAGGACGATTTTGGACTTCGGCACCGCCGTTCCAGGCGGGGAAATCAAGGTCACCACGGTCGGAGGAGCTTATGCCTCCATTCCGAAACCTCCTGTTCTGGAAGCAGGAAAATCTCCGGATACGGCTACGACCTTAACATGGAACACCGTCACGGGCGCCACCTACTACAACGTGTATAAAGACGGCATCCTGCTCAGTTCAAACATCAAAGCTCCAACCTACACCCTGACCGGTACGGATTTGGACGATAAATCCACCTATACGGTTTCCGCCGTTTTCCAGAACAGCAATGGACAATATACCGAAACCCTTCCGTCCAATCCGGTCGTCATCGGCCTGTATTTGGATCAAAAAAATTATGAGCTGAACACCAATCCCGCCAAACCGAATTACCAGCAGCAGACGGTAGTCACCTCGGTGTATTCGGGCGGTACATTGGACGTGACGTTGGACGGAACGACTTTTAAAATCAAGGATTCTTCCATAGCGTCCGTTGATAACGAAGGCAAGATCACGGCCGTCGGTGCAGGAACAACGGTCATCGAAGCCACGTATAAGGACAAAACCGTGCAAGCCGTCATCAACGTCATGATCGACGCCCCGGTCATGAAAGCCGAAAACGTCACTTCCACGGGCGCCGAGCTCATCTGGAATGAGGTTCCGGGCGCACAATGCTACAATATCTATGACGACAGCGGCAAACTTGTAGCCAAGGACATTAAAGGCAACCATCACGCTTTGACGGGATTGCAGCCGGGAACGACGCAATCTTATACCGTTAAAGCGGTCAGCAACGGAATCGAATCCGCCCCGTCGAATCCCGTAACCGTCAACACGTTGGCTTCGGGTCTGCGCGACCTGCTGATCGATCCGGCAATCGTCATCCTGCAACCCGGAGATAAACACACGCCAAAAGTAACGGCGATTGCCTCGAGCGACGAAAGCATTCACGATGTCACCGGAAAAGCGATCTACGTTTCTTCCGACGAGAAGGTTGCAACCGTCGACGCAAACGGCGTCGTTACGGCGGTCGCACCTGGAACGGCTGTCATCACGGCAACCTATGACGGTAAAAGCGTCACCGAAACCGTCTATGTTCAAAACGAAAAACCGGCTTATACGCTGGATCTCGGCGTGTCTCCGGACCATGTGCTGGCAGACGGGAAAACATCCGTGACCGTGTCGGCCAAAGTGACGGATTCCGAGGGCAAGCCTGCCGCCAATGTGCCGGTTGAAATTACCCTTGAATCCGGAAAAACCGATACAGTGATAACGAACGACGAAGGCATTGCCGTTTGGAAGTATACTCCGGGTCCATTAACCGGTACTACGCCTAAACACGACACGATCACTGCGAAAATTTCGGATAACGGCAAAGATATTCAAAAAAGCGCAGGCATCGATTATTTCCCTGCCGCGATTGACGGGTTCATTACCGATCAGGTAACCGGCAAACCGATAGCAGGGGCGACGATCGTCGTCAAAGCCGATTTCAACCAAGACGGCGTGATCGATTTTGTGACCGAAGCGAAGACGGACGACGATGGATGGTACCAAATTGCCGTACCGCGCGGAAATTATCCGTATACGCTGGAGATCAAAACGCCGGTTCAGGTTGGTAACCAGCAAGTCGCGTTGACTCAGACAAAAACGGTTGATGTGGGCCCGATTCAGCCGGGGCAAATCGTTAAGCCGGACAACGCGCTGAACGGACAGCTGTTTGTCGCTCAGGCAGCCAACGCCTCTTCGGCTCCGACCCTTGGCACTCTTCTCGGAGACGGCGAAGGCTACGCGATCGTGAAAAGCTTGGACGGCAGCGGTAACGAGCAAAAAGTCCGCATCAACGAAGACGGAACATTCTCTCTGAACCATGTGGGGCCGGGCAAATACGAAGTGTCCTATCAGCTGAAGCTTGCGGACGGCACCATACTCGCCGGTCCTTCCGCCATTGTGAACGTGGATATGACCAAAGAAGGGCAAACAGGCATCGTGTACTCCCTGATCGACCCGTACGGCGTCGTTACCGATGCCTCGACAGGCAAAGTGCTGGGCGGCGTGGAGGTACAGTTGTACTGGGCGGATACGCCTGCCAATCAACGTAAGGGGCGGGTGCCGAATACGCCTGTATCCCTTCCGGCATTGGCGGGATTAACCCCGAACCAAAACGCCAACCCGCAGTCTACCGACAGCGCAGGCCAATATGCCTGGATGGTATATCCGGAAGGCGATTATTACATCGTTGCAAAAAAACCGGGCTACTACACGTACGATTCCAGACAGGCCAAACCTAACGTGCCTGCGAACGGATCGGACAGCTACATTCAGGACGGCATTATTTACGTAGGCCAAAGCATCGTCGCTTTCGATTTTGCCATGCAGCCGCTGCCTTCAACCGGAACAAACTCCGGATCGGGATCGGGTTCCGGTTCGGGTACAAGCACGCAAAACCCAAGCCCTTCGCAGGGCGAAGTATCCCTGAACTTGTCCGTTGACCAACAACAGGTTAAAGAAGGCGGCCAATCGACCATTACCGTTGACTATAACAACTCGACGGCATCTGCCGTTAACGGGGCGGTCATTCAGGTGACTATTCCCGAGGGAGCCGAGCTTGTCGACGCGGGCGGCGGAAAGGTTGACGGCAAAACCGTAACCTGGAACCTTGCCAGCTTACCGGCCGGCGGCAAGGGAAGCTTCAAAATTGCAGTTAAATGGGGAACGATCAGCTCCGAGCAGGCGCAATATGAAATTGCCGGCCAGCTCGTGTTCGGCGGCAACAGCAAAAAAGCTTCAGCTCAAGTCCAAGTGTTTTCGGACCGGTTCGGGCAGCTGAAGCATCAACGCTACATTCTCGGTTATCCGGACGGCAAATTCCATCCTGCCGGCTCCCTGAGCAGAGCGGAGCTTGCAGCGATCGTCGCCCGGCTGTCGGATCAAACGACAGGCAGCCCGGCAACGTTCAAGGATATCCGAAAAGGACACTGGGCGACAAACTACATTCAGATTGCCGTATCCCAAGGCTACTTCAAAGGGTACGCGGACAACACGTTCCGGCCGGATGCCCCTGTGACGCGCGGCGAACTTGCTTCCGTGCTGGCGCGTTTACTGAAGCTTGACCAAGCGGCTGCCGTCAACCGCCACTTCTCGGATCTTGACGGCAGCTGGGCCGCTTCGTCCATCGAAGCGCTGTACCGGAACAATTTGCTCTCCGGTTACCCGGACGGCACGTTCCGGCCGAACCAAAAGATTACGCGGGCAGAAGCCGTAACCTTGATCAACAAAGCATTGTATCGCGGACCGCTCACAGGCCTTGATCCGGTATTCCCTGACGTAAGCCAAAGCTTCTGGGGCTTCGGGGATGTGCAGGAAGCGACCGTATCCCATGAATCCGTCCGTGACGAGCATGGCGCGGAGATTTGGAAAAAAACCCTTACGGATAACGTGAAATAAAGGATTTGCGAGCAGTCCGATCTCACGGCTCAAGGAGGCGGCATTGCGCCAGCTCCGCGTAGCCGTCAAATTACACACAACAAGCCCTCCCGCTTCCGGTAAAGGAAATCGGGAGGGCTTGTCTATGTTCAAAAGCACCCCGTGTCAGTGCCTTGGCAACGCTTCTTCGGCCGCCCTCGGGATCATATTTTTCCGCCGGAAGACCGACAGCAGCAGCCCAACGGCTGCAAAATCAAAGACTTGCATCATATTGCTGTATCCCATAAAGGGCAGCACTTCACCGACAATAGGGACGATGCCAAAGGACATGAGGATCGGCCACAACATCCGGATGGCGAAAAGGCTCGTGAACCCGACCAGAATTCTCTTCGCATATTCGTCTTGGATGAGGGCGTTCATTTTCCAGAACCGGGCGATAAACCAAACGACCAGTCCCGCGATGAGTATGCCGAATCCCCAGCCGAAGCAATAAATCAGATACGGGAACAAGGAGTCGCCGTACGCATAAGGGAGCGTGTCAAGCCGCGCGGCAAAACCATGTCCGAACCAGCCTGCGGAATGAATCGCCGCTTTGGTTTGTATCAATTGATAGCTGTCTTCCCCCACCGGATATAGGTAGGCGTGAAGACGATGATATAATTGCCCGACTTGGGTAAGGGCAAATATGTATAAGGACAACAGCGGAAGGGCCAGCAATAAAAACTGGACACCGTTCCTTTTGGTCATCCAAGTCAGCACGAAAAAGGACGCCAGATAGATGCACCCATAAAACCAGGAAGCCCCTTGGCAGAACAATAAGACGGGAATCACTCCCCTGCCGATCAGCTGAAAAAGATGTTCCACTCCGCGCCACTCTTTGGCCTGCTTCATCCCCGCCAGCGCCAAGATAAGAATCGGAAGCGAGATCGCCATCATATTGACGCCAAAATTACCGAACGCAAGAAATACTTTCCTTCCATTAAGTTCGATTCCTTCATATAAAGTAAACAACATCAGAAGCAACATCCCGTAAAACAGCGTTGCGGAGTGTTTTTGTATTTTTCGGTAATCGACAAAATAAAAGGCCATCAGGCAAACCATGCCCATAAGGGTAAACAGCACTTTTCTCTCGAAAAGCGCACCGCCGAATTGAGGGTACATTCCCGATTGCTGGACGGTAAATACTCCGAAGATGCCTATGAGCGCCATAACCGCTATAATAACAAGGATCTTCCATTCTACTGCCGGCTTGTGCGCCCGGTGCAAGTTGCGTCCAATCTCATTCGGGTCCCCCATCTGGCGGACCGCCTCCGCGGCAGCTTCTTCTTCCGGCATTCCTTTCTCAAGCAGAATCTCCATTCGGTCAGCTACATGGGACGAAAGCTCCTCGCGGATAGCCGCATGCAGTTCCTTGGCGCGAACGTGTTTGCATACTTGGTTCAAAAAAGCGGCAATAACCGCATGTTCTTCAGGCTGACGCACGATGTTCCCTCCCCTATGACCCGGTCCACCGCGGTCCGGAATTGTACCCACTCTTGCGTTTTTTCTTTTAATTGACTCCGGCCCTGATCCGTAATCCGGTAATACTTGCGCTTGCGCCCCTCATGCGTGCTCCAATAGGCATCCAACCAGCCTTCGGCCTCCAACGTATGCAGGATAGGGTATAACGTTCCTTCCTTCATGGAAAATACCCCTTCCGAACTTCGTTCGATCTCTTTGATCAGCTCATAGCCGTACATCTCTTTCTTGTTCAACACCGTGAGCACTAAAATAGCCGTGCTGCCTTTCAGCAGCTCTTTATTGATTGTCATGGCAGTCTCCTCAATACATAGATTTACGATGTATCGTAATGCTATGTATATGAGTATATGAAAATCACATTCGGAAATCAAGAGCTTTTGAAGTTTTTTCAGTACTGCTGGCGGCAAGGATGTACTTATGCCAACTCTTATTACCTGATCTTTATTGCAAGAGGCGGCGGAGATTTTCGTCGTAGTCCGAACGATCGGATCAAGTTCAGAAAATATTCAGATGCTTCCTATATACTGTCTCTTGTTACTCACTTCTTCCTCAAATATATGCTCGCACGATCATGGCAAACCCGCTTGAAAAACGGGGACGCAAAGCTATAGGGGCTAAAGGATTTGCCATTGAAGCAAATGTCCATGCCAGCCAGCTGCCGAATGCGACGGAAATCTCCGTCTTATTCAGCATGCCATGCTGCTTGACGGAGGTTTTTTCTTTTTCCTTCAATCCGGAAGGAAGGCAATACGAATAAAGGTGGAATCAGGATGAGGGCTTTACTAGTCGACGACGAGCCGTTAGCTCTGGAATATCTTAAAAAGAAACTCGAATACGATATTGGCGGCGTGAACATCGTAGGTTTATGTTCCAACCCGTATGATGTGGTCGAAACAGCGGTAAAAGAGCGGCCGGACGTCGTGTTTCTCGACATCCATATGCCGGAGATGAACGGCCTCGAGCTTGGAGAGCAGCTGCAGGCGGCGGTGCCGCGCATTGAAATCGTATTTATCACCGGTCATGACCAGTATGCCGTGCGCGCCTTCGAGCTTTATGCGCTGGACTACATCTTGAAACCCGTACGGATGGACCGCCTGCGCTTAACGGTGCAGCGATTGCGTGATAAATTCCAGGAAGGTCCGGATCATTCGGAAACAGCAAAAACCCCGTTATTCCTATGCTTTAATCAACTCCGGTTCCAGCTTCCCGGCATGGAGCCGCAGACGTTAAAATGGCGCACCAGCAAAGCGCAGGAACTGTTCGCTTATTTGCTTCATCACCGGGAGCGAACGGTCGATCGCGACACGTTAATCGAGCTCCTGTGGCCCGACTTTGAAGTGTCCCGGGCAACGCAACAGCTGTATACGACCATCTATCACATCCGCCAAACCTTGGCCAAGGCGGGTTTGACCACGGTCCGCATCATCAAAGGAGAGCTTGAAACCGGATACCGCTTGACCATCGGGGGAGCTCAGGTGGATACCGAGGAATGGGAGCAGCGGCTTAAACGATTAGGGGCTATAGACATCACAACCGTAGGTGAGCACGAACAGGTCATGGAGCAGTTCGCAGGAAACTATCTCGGAGAGTATGAATATCTGTGGGCCGAATACGAACGGGAGCGAATTCGGCTCTTATGGCAGCAGCACGCGGAAAATCTGGCCCGGTTTTACATGCATCACGGCAACACGAAAGCGGCGATCGATGTCAATCGGCGCATTCAACGACAGATCCCCGACCGCGAGGAAACCTATCTGACCCTGATGAAGCTCTACGACGCCTTGGGCGACAAAAGCGGCGTGGAAGAACAATATTGGCTCCTTGCAACAAGAATGAAGGAGCTGGAGCTCGCGCTCCCTCCAAAAATCTCGGAATGGTATGGGCAATGGATACGTTTACGCTCCTCGGTGTTAGAGGAGGAAGCAACAATCCACTTCAAATCGATTGATTCAGCAGCGGACAAGTGATAGAATTTAAGTATAAAGAAACAAATTGTCGGCATACACTAAAAAGAGTCTTTGCCGCGGGAACGGCAAAGACTCAAAGGACAGAAAGGCTGTGGAACCCCACGGCGTGCTAAGTTAAACTAACTTAACGAAGAACCCACCGAAGGCGCTCAACCTTTAGCGGTGGGTTTTTCGCTTGTTTAGCTTCCGTTTGATCCATCGATAGAGCTTCCGAATACTAAACATCAGGCTTAGTAGGGAAGCGATCCATTTTAGGATATCAAGTAGCGTCACAAGCGCGGCCATGGCAACACCTCCTTCCGGAGTGTGCTACGCCGTGGCCGCTCCACCGCTTTAAGTCCTTTGTCTATTATATCATGAAATAACTGGGAATTTAGGCATAATTACGAGGTCATAAGATATATTGATAGAATGAGACAACTGCCAAAAATAGAGCCAATAGCGAAGTTGCACCATTGGCTCTATTTTCATAGTCTGCTCTAATAACCGCTTATCGAAATGTGGGATAACACCATAAATGCAGCGAGTCAGTCATTGGCGAAAGTTCAGGTCTGATTGCTGCATTTGTTCATCCAAAAGGAATGTTCTGATTCCATCACACGAAGTTACCAGGACGAAAGCTCCGTCCTTTTCCAGCTGTCTTTGGCAACGCAAACATAAACGTATTGATCGTCCCAAGCCATTTGCCCCTGACTGCAAGGTTCTTTGGAAGAAGCAGGCGTATGCTTTTCGCGGATGCGGAGCTTGTCCCCGTTCACGTCAAGTTTGGTGTCGGGCTCGTCCGTGCCGATCCCGATATTTCCGTCGCTCCGCTGCATGGTGAGTGCGGGATCAACCGCGTTGCCTTTGTCGTCATAACGGACGAACTGCAAATTGGCTCCCGTATTATCTCCCGCTTCTTTCGAGCTGTCCGCGCGGACGGCCCATCGTGGCGTCGTTTCATTATCTTGGCCGGCTACGCTGAACTGAAGGTCACGGTTCGACCCGGTTTCCCCTGCCACCCTCAAAATGCCGTTCATCACATTGAAGTTGGACGAATGGGTGCGGATTTCGCTGACGTCGGTGTCGTAGGGGATTTCCAACCGGGTGAACAGCTGATTCGCATATTGTCCCGTAGGCGACATTGTCGTCTCGAACGACATATGCTTATGATCATGCTGCTCCGGATTGTTCGCTTTGTCGTGGGAGATGATCGCGGTCTTGTCCATGCCCTTCTCATCGGCCCATACGATCGCGGGCTTGGCTCGATCCGCCGTCCATTGCAAACGGATCAGGTCGGACAGATGCCCCTCCTTCTTGATCCATTTCTGGTCGGTCGACAGAAGCAGATGCTCATTGTGCGGTATACGGATTTCGCTGCCGTTCTGCTCGGATTGCCCCAGCGTCACAGCTTTGTCCGATTCCTGGTTCGAAAAACCGGTGCCCAACAAACAAATGCCTCCCAACATCACCGCTGCCATCATGGCCTTTGACAATTTCATGTTTTCCCTCCGTTTTCCGTATGTTCTTATGCTCAGTCGTTTTAACGAAAAAAGACTTGGCCTGATCGTATATAAACATCGCCCGGCGCACAACCCATTTCGCGGAATGTCCCGGAAAAACGATTCTTTTCGCCTAGCGTTTTGCCGCAATGGCCGCCGCAGCGGTTCCTACCAAAGTTGTGCCGTACTTTTGGCCCCCTGCTATATGAAAAGACGCCGAAAATATATTTTCGGACTCCGATGCGCGATGCTTTCATTTTTGGCGATTTTCAGATAACCTCTTATTATCGAGAAATGATATCGTCTTCCCATAAGGAGGTCACCCGCCTTGAAAATCAGCGAACTTGCCAGCTTGAGCCAGGTCAGCATACGGTCGATTCGGCATTATGAAAATAAAGGCCTGCTAAAGGCCGACAGGCTGGAAAACGACTACAGGGATTTCAGCGAATCGGCCGTAGAACGGGTCAAAGCCATTCGGCTATACTTGCGTTTAGGACTCACGACCGATGAGATCGGGACATTGTTTAAGACGGAGGTAGCCGATCCCGACGAATATGAATATTGCGAGGAAATGTTGGCGACCTATCACGAGAAGCTCAGCAACGTAAACGGTCAAATCGAAGCTCTGCAGCAATTGAAGGGGCTTTTGGAAAAACAGATCGCGAATACGGTGCGCCGAAAAAAACAACCTATTCAGGACGTCCAAGGATCATGATTTCGCTCCGAAGGCGTCTTTTTGCTATTTTGGGCGTTGACATTACCACTAGCGTCATCCTTTACGATGGATGTGAATTCATTTCGAAAGGGGTTTTGACGTTGGAAACCAGACATCGCAAAGGGGTGACCGTCATCGGACTGGGGCCGATGGGCCAAGCGATGGCGGGCGCGTTTCTTAAGCAAGGCTACGAGGTGACCGTGTGGAACCGAACCTTAAGCAAAGCGGATAAATTGGCGGCCCAAGGCGCGCTCAAGGCAACTACGGCCGAGGAGGCGTTGGCCGCGAACCCGCTGGCCATCCTCAGCCTGACCGATTACGACGCCATGTATGCCATCCGGGAGTCGGCGCAAGGGAGCTTAAACGGCAAAGTCATCGTGAACTTAAGCTCGGACACCCCGGCAAAAGCAAGACAAACGGCAGCATGGCTGGCGGGTTATGGGGCCGTGCTCCTCGCCGGTGGCGTTCAGGTTCCGCCTTCCGGAATCGGCACCCCGGGCTCATCTACCTTCTACAGCGGCCCAATAAGCGTGTTCGAGGCTCATAAAGAAACGTTAAACGTGCTGACAAGTACCGATTACCGCGGCGAAGACCCGGGACTTGCCATGCTGTATTACCAAATGCAGATGGTCATCTTTTGGACGTCGATGCTCAGCTATCTGCAGGCTCTTGCCCTCGCCAATGCGCATGGAATCACCGCGGAGCAGTACTTGGCTTACGCCAAAGAGAATATATTGTCTTTGCCTAACTTCATTGAATTCTATACGCCGCGGCTGGATGCCGGAGAACATCCCGGGGACGTGGACCGGCTGGCCATGGGGACCGCAAGCGTAGAACACGTCGTGCACACATTCGAAGACGCGGGGCTCGATCCTTCCTTGCCGGCGGCCGTACTGGGCCTCTTCCGTCAGGGCATGGAAAAAGGGCATGCTGCCGACAGCTTCACAAGTTTGATCGAAATCATGAAACAGCCGATGGCATAATATTCGGGGAAGCTCCTGACCTTGGGTCTGGGGCTTCTTTTGTGCTCAAGGATGTTCCCTTGTTTCTGCATATTGTTCTACAATTAAGCGTGCTGTTTCTTCAGCTTCATCTTCAAGAAATGGTTTATCATGAATCCATTGTTGGTAGTGGGTTAACTCATGGGCAAATGAATGAAGATAAGCAGCTAAGGCATCATCCCTACCGACTTCTGAATCTAATTCCTCAAAGTCTCCAGTTGCAATGCGTATATATGGTTCATCATTTTTATTATACGGCGCAAAGAATGATGCTGAAACTTTCTCTTTTAGCATAGTCATTATATAGTAGTCTTTTCGTAGATAGACAACAACTCTAATTGGAAATTCCATATTGCCCCTAATCCAGCTTGCAAACTCTAAGCATGCTCTTCTAACCTCAGGATGAACACCCGGAAGACTTCTTACTCTTAATCCAGTTCTTGTTTGCGTAATTTTCATATAATTTCATACACTCACTTTTTAATATTATCGCTCTTCTCGAAAATATTGTTCCTTTTAGAAACGATTCTATAAGAACCTTACCTTATGGACCAAATGTTCTTTGCCATTCCACTCTACAATAAGTTGTTCAACGCCTAAAATGGAAGTATCCGGTTTGTTCATTTGTGCTTGAATCCACTGTTTGATATTAAATAGTATTTGGCTGTTAAAATCATCAGCAGCTTGATCAGAATAATGTATTATTGATAGCGGAAAAAGCGAAAAATTAGTACTCCGATCCCTGTGATAAGAAACAGACGTAACGACAGTACCTTTGATACTGGGCATAGTAGAAGCTCTACTATCGAACTCAAAATTCCTTCTCAATCCAAAGAGGAAATTTATGGCTTCAAAATCGGTGAATACAGATCTGAGATGCCGTCTAGTAGTAGCGTATCTCTCATTTTTATTTAGATTGCGATAATAGTGGAATTTCATCATAATCACTCCTTGGCATCAGTAACCGGTCTTTCCCAGCCATTTGGAAGATATTTTGTCCGTTCGACGATAGCAGAATAAATATATACTAATTTTCACAAAAAACTAGTTGTAAAATATAACTGTAATCCTGCTCGAGGTACCATGCGGAAGGCGAACGTGAAAAAACGCCCTAAAGTCAAAAGAACCAGCCAACTGGGCCGGTTCTATCTATTCCTCTCTGAGTCATTCCGACAGCATGATGAGTTTTTTCTTACACTAAACGTCTCTCTTACGGCTCAGGGTTATCAAACCAGTAGTTCAAGATCCCGGCGGAAGGCTTTCAACGGCAGTAAAAAACACGTCGAGCAGTTCTTTACCGAACTCGGTTTTGACGTAAGCGGATATGCGGTCCAGCTCCTCTCTGCTGCCGTACTCCAAACATGGGCGCCCTTCGCACCACAACACCCTGCACTCAAAAGCCTCCCTTACGCGCTCGATCATATAATCCTGCTCACAGCCGACTGACATTGACTCCCCTCCTCTGCCATGCTTCACTTTGCTTCAAATTTTGCAAAGCGGCTCTCCTTATTATTCAAAATCCAATTTCCCGCTTCCTATGACATACATCACAATATGTTGGAGAAAACACGCGCTTGATCAAGCTTTCACGCCGCAATCCATGAATTTGAATTCAGCTCCTGCGGTTGGTAGAATGTACCTTTAAAGACTATATTTCGATAAAGGAGCGGAAATAATGACGACCCAACGGCAAGCAGCCATGCAGTCCATGATCGACTGGCTGGCGGATGAACGCGAACTAGGACGGGAGCCTAGCAAAATCGAACTTGCGGGAGAATTTGATTTGCACGGTATGCGCTATTACATATTCAAGTATAAAAAGACCCTGCTCGGAAAATGGCTGCTCGGCGTGTGCGGCGGCTATGAACATGACTTGGATACCGAACATTGCGGCCATGTTTTCAGCGAAATGGAGCCCTATGATCCTGCCACGGCCCAACAGGAGGCCATCGTCATGGTAGAAATGATCCGCGAGTTCTGGATGAAGCAGGCGGCGGCGCTCGAGGCGGAGCAAAACGAAGAACCTCAGGAAGCAACTCAAAATGACAATGGGGGTCTGTTTAACGGGTTCGTGCTGCTGGATTCGCCGGAATGCGACATGGAGCAAATCAAAAAGAATCTATGGGAGGATTGGAATATCTCCTGCCCGCAAGAAAGCGAGGAACATTCCAAGGAAGAAAAAGAAGGCATTCTCGTCTTCGAAACGGAAGGCTTCACCGTGGCGTTAAGCTTTGTCAATGCTCCCGTCCCGGATGAAGAAGCCGAACGCAACGCTAAGTGGAACTACCTCTGGAAAGACGCCGTGGAAAAAACGAAAACCCATGTGGCTCAAATCATCCTGGCCGTATTTACCCGCTCCGGTTCCCCGCTGGACAGCGGCAAATTATACGCCAAGATGGCAGCCAGCTGCTTGAAGCTTCCGAACGCGGTCGGTTTGTATTCCTCCGGCACCGTCTTTCAGCCCGAAATTTTCGTGGAATTCGCGGAACTGATGAAAACGGATGACGACTTTTTCCCGCTGCTGAACCTGGTTCATTTTGGCCTCGTCCGTTCGGAGAACGGCATCAGCGGCTACACCTTGGGATTGAAATCCTTCGGCAAGGACGAAATCGAAGTGCTGGACAGTGAGGTCTCCCCTTCCGAGCTTCGCGATTTTTTGATCGACATCTCCAGTTATATCGTGGAACAAAACGTCACGTTAAGAGACGGGGAAACGATCGGCTTCAGCGCCGAACAGAAGCTGCCCATCAACCTTTCGGAAGGCGTGTACGTCGAAGGCGACAGCCTTAAAATCAAATTTTGAGCCCGCTCCGGCATCCAAACATGTTGGCTTTGCACGATCCACATTTCATTTGGCTATCCAATGCATAGAGGTGCGATGGAAATTGCATCCTAAGGCGGTACGGATCTAAAACACAGGAGGTAACTTAGCCGAATGGATAAGGAACAAAACAAAGCTGAACAGGCCGAATGGCTGGATCGAACCACGAAAATAAACCGCAGCCAGGGCCCTGAAGCCGAAGACACGGAATTTGCCGAAGAACCCGGCAGCGAATTCCGTTCCGCATTTAAAAATCCGGTTACCGGCGAAGAACGTCTATATTAATCGCGCTCGATCCGGACAGCATAGGAGACTTCATGTCGGCGGTTCACAAAGGTTAATTTTAGGTCGCTTTAGCGGCTTGAGATTAACCTTTTGTGTTGAATGAAGCTGCAAAATCCCTCGAAAAAAGTTGAATCGCCGCGACATAAAGCGGAAAAACCAGCATTTCGCCAAGCGCGATCAACCCGACGGCGGGCAGCGGCACCTCCTGCGGGTCCGTGATCGGGTACAGCGCCGCAAAGCTGTAGATCAGTACATATAAATAAGGAAGCCAAAGGATTGTCGTGACATACCGCCATTTTTGCTTGCCCGTCCAACGCTTGTTAATGGTGAATAGAAGAACCGTGAACCCGATGAAAATCAGCACCTGCGCCGCATCGATCAGCTTGCCGGTATCCGCCCATCCGGTGAGCCGTTCGATTCGGTACATATTCATCGTGAGTTCAATATGAACGAAAAGAACAAACGCATACAGCAGGCTCATCCCGTTCAATTTCAGCAAGTATCCCATACGAACCTCCTTTTAAGGATAACTGGGTGGTATTTAACGCTACCAACTGTCATTTCGCTTTATCTCCTCGACAATTCCTCGTATGCCTTCATCGATTTGCTCCAGCCGGGCCCGGGAAATACTGATCCGGATAAACTTTTCCCGCGTTCGGAAATGCGATAGATAATGTTTTTTTCCGGAGATGACTTTAATGCCCCGATCTTCAAGCCGTGCCACAAGACGCTCCAAGTTTACCGTACGCGGCACCTTCAGCTGGATGTAGATGCCCGAGGCGACGTGCGCAGCCTCAATCACCCCATCCTTATTATGCCTTTGAATGGCATCGTTTGCTGCCCGGATGCGGGCGGCGTATTGATTGCAAATGGCATGCTTATGGCGCTCATACATGCCGTTTTTGATATAGATCTCAAGCGCGGCCTGGGAGAGGAGCGAAGTGTCCGGGTACCTTTTGTAATGGCGAAACGTCTCCACAAGATGCCCGGGCATAACGGCAGCCCCCAAACGCAGTCCGGGGAAAATGATTTTCGAAAAGCTTTTTACGTAAATGACATGTTCTTTCCTGCTGTATGCAAAAATCGGATCAAAACCGCGCTCATTCCCCAGATCCGCCATATAGTCGTCCTCAACGACGTACACGCCATATTTGTCCGCCAGCCTGGCAATCGCTTTACGCTCCTGAACCGTATACGAGGTACCCAGCGGATTGTGGTAACGCGTCATTGTATAAAAAAATTTGATCCCGCCGCTTCGAAACGTTTCCTCCAGCTCCGCAAGATCGATGCCGTCCGCAGTGCGAACAATTCCTTTGACCGGCAGGTTTTCCGTTTCTAAAAAACGCAAATAGATGTCATAACTGGGCTGTTCGACCAAAATAACCTCATTTCCGTTCGGAAACGGCATTTTTGCCAGCATTTCAAGCATCTGCTGCGCGCCCGATGTGATGAAAATCTGTTCGCTTTTGGCGAACACCTGGTCACCGGCCAAATGGGAGACGAGCGTATGGCGCAGACTCTCCATTCCCTGATTGCCGCCGTAGGTAAAGAGGTGATGTTTGTAGGTGTCGATCGCCTTGTTCAGGCAGTGCTGAAAATCGAGATACGGAAACAGATTGATATCCGGCAATGCCGAAGCAAAATCAATGACCCCGTTCTCCTGTCCGTCCCCTTCGTCCATCGGTTTGTCTACGACATAATAACCGCTTTGGGGAATCGCATAAATGGCATGCCGTCTTTCGAGTTCAGCATAAGCGCGGGTGACCGTACTGACGCTGCACCGGTAATGCCCAGCTGCATCGCGAACGGAAGGAAGCTTTTGGCCTGGAGCAAACTTTCCCTGCCGGATTTTCTGTTCCATGTCCGACAAAATGGCAGCATATTTTTTCACGAACGGTTCTCCCTTCCATTTTCAAATGGCGTACTCTTTTGATCCATATTATACCTGACCTGCAAACTGTATCGATACAGTTGCTTCAAAACGGCATTGTTGGTCGCTTCGTTTTCACATACCTTAGAAATATAAGATTTCGCCGAGTCCTGTTGATTCGTCATGACGGGCAGGCCGAGAAGAAGGAGGCAGTGATCCATGAATGTTAATGGATATTTGACACGATTAGGCATAAAGGAACAAAGACAGGCGTCGCTGGATTTCCTCCGGCTTCTCCAGAACGGTCACGTCACCCGCATCCCGTTTGAAAATTTGGATATCGTAGGCGGTATCCCCCTATCCCTAAACGCCGAAAATCAGTACGACAAAATCGTCTCGCGCGAAAGGGGCGGCGTCTGTTACGAATTAAACGGCTTGTTTCACGAGCTGCTGCGCAAGCTTGGTTTTTCCGTATCGCTGACTGCGGCTACCGTCAAAACAGAGGATGGATGGTTTTTGACGGGCTCCCATGCCATCAACATGGTACGGGTCGACGGCTCCGATTATTTGGTCGACGTCGGTTTCGGGGGGAGAACTCCAAGACAGCCCGTTCCGTTAACCGGCAAAGAGGTGCATGATGCGGACGGCGGCTCCTACCGGATTCGTCCTTGGGGTGACCGGGAGGGGAAGCTTGTCCTTGAGAGACGGGAAGGATCGGACTGGGATACCTTATATAAATTCGATCCGGCCGAAACGAAGCAGTTGAAAGATTTTTACGATGTATTTATGATGACCCAATACGGCGAACAGTCCAAATTCAACAAGATGCCGGTCGCAATGATCCTAACCGAAGCGGGGCGCATCACGCTTAATGATCATTCTTTGACGATGGTGATGGAGAACCGGAAAGCGAAAGAAGTGATAAAGCCTGGAGATTTCGAAAAAGTTTTAGCCGATATTTTCAACATTAAGTCTCCGCCCAAACAGATTGAGCGCTGAACCCGGTACCATGTACCAGGATGAATAATCCACGAAAAGGGCCAATTGAGGAGTTATTTCCTTCCGGCCCTGTTCCTGCATGCAAATCCGGCCATCACGCATCATCCTCCCGTTTCCAGCGAATACTAACGGCGAAATGATCAATTTTGTCGTTAGGAGATCAGAAAACGATGAACAGTCATGAAAAGCATAAATGGCCGCTGATCGGCAAACGTTCGAAGCCCAAGCTGCATAAAGACGATATCACGATCGTCGATGCAAAAATGGCGAAAAAAGCCGTCATCGCAACGGCTCTCGGGAACGCGATGGAATGGTTCGATTTCGGGATTTATTCTTATCTTGCGGTCGTGATCGGGAAAGTGTTTTTTCCGGAAATGGCCGGTTCGGTGCAGCTGATTTATACGTTCGCCACATTTTCCATCGCGTTTATCGTGAGGCCTTTTGGCGGATTGTTTTTCGGTCGTCTCGGAGACCGCTGGGGCCGAAAAAAAGTGCTGACCATCACCCTGTTGATGATGGCGATTTCTACGCTGTGCATCGGACTCATCCCGAGTTACGCCTCCATCGGAACGACGGCTTCGGTTCTGCTCTTGCTTGCCCGATTGGTCCAGGGTTTTTCCACGGGCGGGGAGTATTCGGGAGCGATGACCTTTATCGCCGAATCGACGCCCGATAAAAAAAGGGGCTTTTTATCCAGCGGACTTGAAGTAGGAACCTTGGTCGGTTATATTGCCGGGTCCGGTTTGGTCACGCTGCTGACGTATCTTCTCGGTTCCGAGCAGATGCTTGCTTGGGGCTGGAGGGTTCCTTTTTTCATCGCGGCTCCGATCGGTTTGGTCGGGCTGTATCTTCGCGGCCATTTGGAGGAAACGCCTGCTTTTGAAGCGATGGAGCAAGCCAAGGATGAGGATAAGCCGAAAACGCCGCTCCGGGAACTGTTCTCGAGGCATTTGAAAGTCATTCTGATCTGTACCGTGCTCGTCTTTTTCTTTAACGTCGTCGATTACATGGTCCTGTCCTATATGCCGTCGCACCTGACCGCCGTACTCGGCTACGGGGAGGCCGAAGGGCTGCTCCTGATTCTGATCGTCATGTTCATCATGATTCCGATCGTGCTGGCCATGGGTTATTTCAGCGACCGGATCGGCAACAAACGCATTATGCAGATAGGCCTGGCCGGGTTGCTCATCCTGTCTCTCCCGGCTTTTCTGTGGATCAGCAGCGGGAAACTCGGGCTCGTATTTTTGGGACTGCTCATTCTGGCGGTATTCCTGACCTGCTTTGAAGGGACGATGCCTTCCGTGCTGCCCGCCCTGTTTTTTACCGATGTCAGGTATGGCTTACTTGCGGTCACGTACAATATCTCGGCCTCCTTGTTCGGCGGTACGACGCCTCTCGTTATGGCTTGGCTCATTAATTTGACCAAAAACAATCTCGTCCCGGCCTATTTTTTGATGGCGACGTCCATCATTGGTTTGGTTGTCGTCACGTTTTGGTTTACCGACACCTCGGGCAAAGCGCTGCGCGGCTCCCCGCCGGCCGTCGAGGAGAAACATGAAATCAAGGAGCTGCTGAAGGAACCGGAAGAAGCGCTGTGGTGGCATGAAGAGCACGCGATGATCCATGAATCGGGGACGGATTCGGAGCAGAGGAGATAGACAACAGGAGAGTATTTTAAATCTGTCGTCTGTAGGCTCATTGTTCAAATGGACATTAAAATGGGTTAGGAAGCACCCTCAAGCAGACGGATGAAGCGGCATTGCCTGTCTGCGTGAGGGCTTTTTCATTGATCCGTGGGCAGCATTATCCTTGGGCTGCGGTGCCGCGGATCTGACTCCACATCGTAACCATATCGATACAGCCGCGATGTTCGGCAATCCGCCCATCCGACACGCGATACTGACGGTACAACGTCACATCGATCTGACGGCCTGTCGGCGCTGTGCCAAAAAACATACTCTCATCCGTGCCTTTTACGGTCATTCGAACGAGGACCTTGTCGCCTTGGGCGACCATTTCCTCCACCATGTAGCGTTTATCCGGGAAAGCACCAAGGATTTTCATCGCAAACTGCTTCAATCCCTCCCTGGATTGGTAGCTGAGTTCACGATAATCGTCCGACAAAAACCGGTCCACGCTTTCCATGTCGCTCCGATTCCAAAAGGATTCAATGAATTCGCTGACGAGAGCCGCATTTTTCTGCTCCAGTGTTTGCATGTAAACATCTCCTCTATCCTGTTTTCACGAAAGACACAGGCTCGGCAAAATGGAGCAAGCACAAAAAAACCACAACCTTCGTGAACTGCATTCATATAGAAGAAAACACCTTTCGCGCAGAAAAGTGTTTTCTTCTTAAAAGATACTTCTTTATACCTTACGTTTTATCCAAATGATCAATCCTGTGAACAGAATGATTATTCCGAGGAACCCTAGGTTGTAAACGTTCGTTGCCGTGTTAGGCAGCTTGTTGCCAGACTGTTCGCCAGTTTGGTCCGCTGGCGAAGGGGCCTTCATACGCCATCACCCCGGAAAAGACAACGCATTTTCGGCATACGGATCAAATTTGTTAATCGACATCGTCAATCCGTTATAAAAGGTATACACATCTCCCGTATACTTATCGACCCAAAAATCATACATCACAGGGATGACGTAATACCTGTCGTTCTCCGATTCGACTTTCAAATGTGTAATGACATCCCTCAAAATGGCCTTGTCATCTTCCCTACCCGGTTTCTCGTTCGCGGCAAGCGGAACCAATGGGCCGAATTTTGATTCATACGCGGTAACGAATTCCTTTTTGGCTTTGTCGATGGCAGCCTCTTTGGAAAGGATCTTGGCATTGCTTGGATACCGGCTGATCATTACATGCGGCAGTCTGGGAACCATATGCGGCTGCGAGAGGTCTTTTCCATTAAAATAATCCACTTTGGCGCGCAAAGCTTCGGCCACAAATCTCGCAGGCACGTAGGTGCTACGGTGTATGATTTTTGGCGCGACAGTCATTTCGACTTTTTTGCCGTTTACCTTGGCATGCGTGGAGTGCATGAATAACTCGACCGTTTGGCCGCCATCGGCAATCGTGACTTTTTGGGCTTTGGAATCCCACTTGATTTGGGCCCCCAAATGTTCGGCCACAATTCGAACCGGCAGCAGCGTTCTGTTATTTTCCGTCACCACATTCGCATTTTTGATAATGGAGCCGTTGATAAATAATCCTACAAAATCTTTGCCGATGGACTCTTGGCCCGAATCACCATAGCGGATATAAAATTCGGCATCGACTCCTTTTTCATACGGATAAATGGAGATTCCAGCGACATTCGCCCGAGGCACGGCCCCCTCAGCCGATGCATACGCAGAACAAGCCGACCATAACACGGACGATAACAGCATGGATAGAACCAAACGTTTGAGCACCACCATCGCACCTCTTTTTCCTATTTTTAGATGAAATGACTCCCCGCATCGTCATGACTAAAAATGAACTACCCTGATTGATAAGCTCCTAATGGAAAGTCTTCATCTAAGAGACGGTTTAGCACCCGTTTGGGTTACGAATGGAAGTGCGTAGGACTGTACCAATTTCATGGATCCGGTCGGATGGTCAGATCCGCTATTTGTGCGCCATACGCCAAGCGTCGAGCTGCTTTTGCACTTCGGCACGAACCTCGTTTAGACCGGCCTGCTTCAGCTCTTGGTTGAATTTCGGCAGTTCGGTATCGATATCCACGCTGCCCGTCATCAGGCTCGGGTAATATTTTTGCCATACCATCTCGATGTTCTGCATCTGGATCGGCATCATGGATAGATCGGGCGTAAAACCCAGCATGCTGGATTTAACGACTCTTGCGTTGGAAGAACGGAACTGATCCCATTTATTCAGAGGGTCCGGAAACTCGCCGCCCATTGTCTTCAAAATGAACCAGTTGCCCTGAGTATACGTGACCCCCGTGTAACCGGGCGTTTCATCCGGGATGGGATTCCCGCTGGCGTCTTTCGGAGGAATAGGCACGACTTGGCCATTCTCGTCCAAGCTGTAATGCACGCCCTCTATCCCATAATTGAACAAATTGCGGACTTCGGGGTCCGTATTGAGCAAATTCAAAAATTTAATGGACTCTACGGGGTGCTTGGTTTCTGCGCTGACCGCCATGATGCCGCCCCGCAAAGATTCCGTCGTGACGAGCTCGGGCGTGACGGCGTTCGCCACCACCTTGTAGCCTCGGTCCTTGCTCCAGCTGTTTACCGCAAGTGGGCCGCCGTCGGAGGCTTTCCAGAACAACTTCGAACCTATCTTCAGCTTTTGATTCTCCCGTAAAGCGGCATCTTCGTTGATGTAGCCCGCCTTATAATAGCGCCGCAGCGTATTCAGCACTTGCCTTGCTTCTTTCGTTTCGAATATATTCACCACGGGGGCGTTTGGATCTAAGGACTTCACCATCAAAGGCAGCTTCTTGTCTATGACGTATTCGTAGCCGTCCAAGGCAAAGAAGTTCTGCGAGTCCTTGTCCAGCTCCATGGGCAAATAATCCGGCTCCTTTTGTTTGATCATCCGCAGCAAGGGTTCAAGCGATTCCAACGTGTTGTATTTTGTAATATCGATATCGTACTTCTTCACCAGTTCATCCGGATACGTCCACTGTTGACGCACCGCGAGTTCTTTATTGGTAGGGATGCCGTAAATGCCGCCGTCGTCCATACGCACCCCCTGCCAAAAAACGGGATCGATGACCTCATACATGTCCTTGCCTACGGTAGACAGATAGTCATCCAGCCGCAGCCATGCGCCACGTTTGGCATAACCCGTGAAGTCCTGGGCAAAAGCGACATCAAAAGGGGTTCCCGCCGAGATCATCGTGTTCAACCGGTCTTCATACTCTTGCCAGCCTACCTTGACGTAGGTGATGGTAACGCCGATCTTTTTGGCCAGGATCTCATTGATTTTGTCGTTCACCAGCTTCAGATCCTTGTCCGGCTCGCCGATCGTGTAGTAGATGAGATTCACCGTGGCGCCGCCGGGCTTCCCCTCATCTTCGCCGGAAGACGAGGAACACCCCGTCCCCGACAGCGCTAACATGACGGTTAATGCAACATATAGGATGATACGACCCCAAAAAGAGGGTTGCTGCATACAAAGGCCTCCTTTGTCACGTTAAACCTGGCTCTTTTTTCTCATTTCCGATGGCGACTTGCCGAAATAGCTTTGAAAATGGGTGTAAAAATAATTCAGATTGGGGTATCCCACGGAAAGCGCAATGCTGGAAATTTTTTCGCTGGTCGTTAAAATGAGTTCCCGCGCGTGAAGCATTCGATAGGCCATCAAATATTCCGAAAACTTCATCTGCGCTTCCTTCAGAAACAGCTGTCCAAGGTACGTACTGTTCATCCGAAAACGCTCCGCCACCGATTTCAGAGTGATGTTCTGGGCATATTCCGCCTTCACCATCATCAAAATGCGGTTGGTCAACTTGGATAATTGATCGTACGGAATTCCCAAAATCGGATCGGTGTTCGGATCTTCGCCGCCTGCGCCGCCCAGGGTGCCGTGCAAATCTTCCACGATGATTTTTTCGATCACCTGCTGCAGCTTGGAACGTTCGACGGGCTTAAGCAAATAATCCTTCACTCCGCAGCGGATCGCCTCCCGGGCGTATTCGAATTCGCTATAGCCGCTCATGATAATATATTGGGTGGGAAGGCGCATCTCTTTAAGCTTGCCGATGATTTCATAGCCGCGCTCCGTCCCTATGCACACATCGAAAATGGCGATATCCGGCAGCAGCTCTACCGCCTTGGACAATGCGCCCTCTCCGGTTTCGCTCGTCTCGATCCGCTGAAAACCGTAGCTTGCCCAATCCAAACTCCGTTTCATGCCCTCCAGAATCTGCGGTTCATCATCCACGATAAGAAGTTTGTACATGCCTGATCACTCCTTTGCGATCGTTACGGTAATCTTGACGCCTGCCTCCTCGTTGTTATCGACCCCCATGGAAAAGCCCTCTCCATAGAAAAAATGCAGCCGGGTATACACGTTGCGCAGGCCAATGCTCTTGACAGGAGCATCGTCACGTCTTGAAAGATTCCGCTTCACTTCGTCCAAACGCTCCCTGGAGATTCCTTTTCCGTTGTCGACAAATTCGAGCACGAAGCGCTGATCCGTTTCCCAGCCGTTGACGACCAGCAAATTAAATTCGTTGCCCGGATCGAAGCCATGAACGAAAAAATTCTCCGCCAGAGGCTGCATCCAAAATTTCACGGTAAATACGTTCCAAAGCGCCTCATCCACATTCAGCTGATAATAAAACCGCCCCGGGTATTTCAACTCCATGATTTTCAAATATTTTTGCAAAAGTTCCAGCTCGCTGCCGATGGATATAATATTTTCTTTCTTCACGATATCCCGATATAAAGCGCCTAAGGTCGCAATGGCATCGGCGGTGTCGACGTCGCGGTTCACCAAAGCGGTAGAGCGAATGGCTTCTAACGTGTTGTACAGGAAGTGGGGATTAATCTGATGTTGAAGCGCCTGCATTTCCGTTTCCTGCTGCTTCAGCTTCAGCAAATATTCCGTGCGAATGTGTTTGTCGAGCTGAAGAACCATGTCATCCAACTCCCGGGCAATCATGCCGTATTCGTTCCGCCTGTAACGGGCCGGAGAATTCGACGTAAAGTCCGCGGTTTTCACGCGTTTGATGGAATAGATAATGCGCTGAAGGAATCGCGCGTCGTCACGCAGATTGTACACAATGATGAGCAATACGCTGATCATCGCCATCAATATAATGAATAACACCGCCGCAATAATGCCGGTATTTTGACGCATAAGCATCGGCAGATCGACAAGAACGACGAAGCGGAAATCGAACTTGGTGGAAGAAAAGGTCATAAAATACGTGCTTTTCAACCCGCCTAATGAAAGATAGCCGCTGGTTCGTCCGTCATCCGCCGCTTGAAGTACCAGCTTCCCGGCATGGCGGTTCCCGCCTAAGATCATGTACACCTCGCCGGAAGCGCTTACGGCTGCAGCCGTGTCCAATTTGTAGCTGTTTATTTTTTTGAACAGCTGCTCGCTGCTGATCAAGAAACGGAACTCCCCGATCTGGCGGGAAATCTGGTTCGGGTCGGATAACTTTTTGCGGTATACGAATCCCTTTTGGATCGTCTCGCGAAAGGTTTCATCCGTGTTCGGCAGGCGGAACGCGAAGCTGTCATTGCCGCTGCTGTCAAAGCGAACCGCATTGCCCCGCGACGCGGTATGAAGGCTGATTTGCGTAATGTCTCCCTGCCCTGAGCTGTACAAAAAAGCTTTCATATCGTCGGGAAAGGAGACGAGCGGTTCGTTAAATTGGCTGTTTTTCAGCCTGTTCGTCAGATACCCCTCCGCGCTATTGCCCAAAAAGTACCTGGCATCGGTCATCAGCCGATTGTTGGAGTATATTCGCTGCATGTATGCCTCGATGCGATCCGCATCATACTGAAGCTCGTTTTCGATGCGGGCAAAGGCGCTGACAGCCTCGGTTCGGGCGTTTTCGATCCATTGATACAGCAGTATCGCACAAGTCAGAATGCCAAGCGCCAACCCTAAAGTCACCACAAATACCGTATACGCAATGAATTTGCCGCGGTATATCTTAATCTGCAGAAAAGAACCCATGCGACGCCTCCTTTGCATCAGGTTGTTAACGGAGGATTTTGCAAAATCCAGAACGATGAGCATTCCACTTCATGGAAGCAATTTCATTATATCTTGTTTTCCTCTATCAGGAGGATGCAAAATTCGATCCGGATCGACATTGGGATTTTGGCAAAGTCCTCATACAGGAAAAACGTCAATCGACGTACTTCTTCAGTAGACAGACCGCGTTTATATTATAAGAAAGCCCGAACGGGCAAGTGATCCTTCCGTTCGGGCTTCCAAGTCGGGCGTTGGCTTTTATGACTCACTTAAAGAAAGCATCAATCTGCTCTTGGGCGGCTTTCATGAGGGTATCCATGCCTGCCGCTTTGAGTTCGGACACGATCTTCGGAACCATTTTCTCCGGATCGGATGCGCCCGTGAGCAATTCATAACGGTATTTGTCCCACACCGCCTTGGTATTCGCCACCTCTGTAGAGAGATTGGAAATATCCATGGAGAAGCCCAGCAGCGAAGACGCAAACGCTTGTTCATTCAGCTTTTTAACTTGTTCCCACTGATCTGCAGGGGCATCCTTCTGTGTTGCCATGTCAAAGAATGTGCCTTGCGTGTAGGCAGCGAGCGGCCATGTATCTGTCGTGCGCTCAACAACCTTCTCGCCATCCACTTTCTTGTAATCCACACCCTCTTCGCCAAAAGCGAGCATGTTGCGCAGCTTCGGATCGGTATTGACCAGTTCCAGGTATTTCAGAGCTTCTTTTTTATATTTCGAGTTGGCGGAAATTGCATTCAAAGAACCTTGGATCGTCGTCGTCGTGTAGATCGGTCCGTAATTCTGCACCATATCGTACTTTTCAACGCCATTGTTGACTTGCCAGCCCACTTCTGCACCAGGGAATCCTTGAGCGCTCATGAATGGTTTGCCTTTATCCGGTTCAGGCTTGGTTGGCGCGTCCGGATTGATAATGCCGTCTTGATACCATTGATGCAGCATTTTCAAATTCTCCATCACGTCCGGCTGCTCCAGAACAGATACGACCTTACGCGAAGCATCGTCCGCCTTTACGCCGATAGGAGCGAGTCCAAGGGCCATATCGTCGTATTCGTTAAAGAATCCGTTCAAGCCTTCGCTTTGCGTCATCGGAAGCGGATAGAAGCTTTTTCCTTCTCCTGCTTTCATGTCATGGAAAGGCTTATCGAGATCCTTCAGCGTTTTCATGTTTGGCACGTCAATGCCGTATTTCTCAACATACTTATGATCGAATACCCAATACTGGGTTAGGGACGAGTCCTTGTACGTAGGTACGGAATAAATTTTGCCGCCGACTTTTGAGCCATCCCATACCTTCTCGGGAATAAGCTTATACAGATCCGGCGTTTCGCTTTGCACGAGATCCGTGAGATCGGCAAAGGCGCCCATGGCAACTTGCTGATTGTACTTGGAACCGTTCGTGAACATGATATCGAAAGGTTCGCCCGTATTTACGATCGTGTTGATCTTCGTATCCCATTCGCCCCAGCTGGCCACTTTGATATCCACTTTGACGCCGATTTTCTCGGCTGTGTATTCATTCATCGCTGCGACAGCCTTGTCAAAGTTGTTCGGAACCTGGCCGCCGATCGTCCACCATACCAACGTAGGCACATCAGTGGAAGATGAAGAAGTTTTGGAAGCATCGGAAGCCTTCGGATCGGAAGCGGATGTATCCGACTTCGAGCCGCAAGCTGCAAGCGCTGACATCAGAAGCGTCAGAACGCAAGCGGTAGAAAGGAGCTTCAAAGGCTTTTTCATAAGTATTTCCCCCTTATAAGTGTTGTTCTTGCGCCGTTTTGAAATTTTTGTATACAAGTTGGCGATGATCAGAACGGCGATGTATAAAAGAAAACGTCTTTCGACGGATTCTCTAAGTGGACAGACCGCTTTTAGCGGAACCTTTTCCCCAATGCTTGGCCTTCGGGGACGCCTTATCCCTTGACGGCGCCGATCGTCAGGCCGGAAATGAAATACCGCTGGAAGAACGGGTAAGCAAAGGCTACAGGGAGCACGATAATGATCGCCACCGCCATCCGCGCGGATTCTTTCGGCATCGTTGCCGCAAGCATCGCGTAGCTGACGCCCATGCTGGCGGCATTTTTCGCAAGAGCATCCACGTTGCTCATCAAGTTATTCAGCAGCGCCTGCAAGGAATACAGATCCTGGTTGTTGATGTACAGCATCGATTGGAACCAGTCATTCCAGTAAGCAAAGCACAGGAACAGTCCGATGGTTGCGATAACCGGCAAGGAAATCGGCAAAACGATCGAGAAGAAAATACGCAGCTGGCCCGCGCCGTCGATTTCCGCGGATTCGATCAGGCCGTCCGGTATCGTGCTCTTAAAGAACGTTTTGCAAATAATGACGTTGAAGGACGAAACCGCCAGCGGTAAAATCAGCGCCCAAACCGTATCCTTAAGTCCAAGCAAATTGGCGTTGATGTAATAGCTGGAAACCAAACCTCCATTAAAGATCATCGGAATAAATACGATCCAGGTCAGCAGCCCCTTGAGCTTGTAATTCGGCCGGGAGATGACGTAACCCATAGAAGCGGTCAGCAGCACGCCCAGTACCGTGCCCACAATCGTGACCAATGCCGATATGCCGAGCGCACGCAGAATCATCGTCCCTTGCTGTGCTATATAACTGTAAGCATCGCCGGAAAGCGCGGTTGGAATGATGTGATATCCCGTCTGTCGGATGGAGTCCTCGCTGGATAAGGATATGGAAAGCACGACCAGCATCGGCACCACGCACACTAACGCGAGCAAAATAAATATGAGATTGAACACGATGTTGACGCCTTTGCTCGGGCGGTTGAATTTATCCAACCCGCTTTCATAAACCGTTCTTGCTGCCATAAACGCACCCCCTACATCATCGCGCTATCCGGATCTATTCTGCGAACGATCCAGTTTGCCGTTAGAATCGTGATACAACCCAGCACGGATTGCACGAATGCGGCCGCGGAAGCCATGCCGACGGTTGCCGTTTTGAGTTGCTTATAAACCAATACATCAATGGTGGTGGTCACGTTAAACAAGGAGTTCGAATCCCGCGGTACTTGGAAGAACAATCCGAAATCCGTGTAGAAGATGCGGCCCACGGCCAAGATAAACATCATGACGATAACCAGTTTCATCAACGGCAGGGTAATGAATCGTGTCTGCTGCCAGATGGAAGCGCCATCAATAACGGCCGCCTCATAGTAGGTTTTATCAATGCCGGTGATTGTCGCCAAGTAAACGACCATACCGTAACCTACGCTTTTCCAAACATGCATGAAGATCAAAAGGTAAGGCCAGTATTTCGACTCCATATACCAGTTGATCGGCTCGCCGCCCATATTCACCAGCATTTGATTGACAATCCCTTTGTCAAAGCTCAAAAATGCCCAGCCTACTGCCGAAACGACGACCCAGGACAGAAAATAGGGCAAAAACATCATGGTCTGATACACTTTGCCCGCTCTCCGATTGTGCAGCATGCCGACCATCAGGGCTAAAGCAACGGGGATGACAATGCCGAGGACGATAAAAATGATATTGTATCCCAGCGTATTTCGAATAATGATCCAGGCATCGTTCGATTTGAACAAAAATTCGAAGTTCTTCAACCCCGCCCATGGACTGTTAATGACGTTGCTTAGAAATCCGCCGCTTATTCTAAAGTTCTTAAAGGCGATAATGATGCCGAACATGGGTAAGAAGCAGAAAAGAATGTACCATATGGTCGTCGGCAGCGCCAAAAGCGTCAGCTCGGCATCTTGCTTGCGCCATCGCGTTCGTAAGCGCTTACCTTTCGTCTTAGTGCTCATGTCTGTCACCTCTTCCGTCATCCTATATTGCTTGTTGTAAGTCAATTTTAAAGGAAATAGAGCGCTTTCATCCAGATAACAAACATGATAAAGTAGTCAACAAACGTTAGGTTTTGCAAGGAAATTGTCAAGGAAATCGCAAGATGAGGATGGCCGGTTCATTTTGAACAAAAAAAGGTCACCCCGTGGATGACCGCTTTGTCTTTAAAAATCCGTCAATTGGATATGAATCAAATACCTCATCATGCCGGATACTTCGTATCGGCCACATTATCCTTCATTCCTGCATGTTTCCCCGTCCATGAATGGTAATCGCTCCTTGCATCGCCTCATTACATTTCGATCGGGCGCTCACCACTACCCATATCTCACCATGTTTCGCCTCATTAATATAACAAAAAAGGCACCATCTACAAGGTGACTTTATCCATTAAAAGCCAACCGTCGCAGCAATGCCCTGACTTCCTTTGATTTATAGATCTTTTGCCTTTTTATACCCTAACTGATTGATCTCACGTTCTTTAAGCCAATTTAAGGCCGCTCTACGACCACTCATCTCCTTGCTTAATATGCCCTCTTCGCTTGAATGTCATTTTAAATTGAATTCCCTTATAGGTTCAAAAGGTGAAGCGGCTTGTTTAAAAACTTTGATTTCTTCCATTGCCACATTACCTAGCATTTGAATGTTTTTCAAGCATTTGAGCAATCGATTCGAGTTCGTAGTTCCCTTGTGCGATATCAACGATAAACTCTACCGCCTCATGACGTTCCATTTTCAAATGGAAGCCGTTTAACAATAAAAATGATTTTGTCACAAGATAAGCTGTCCGTTTATTTCCATTGTGAAAACAATGATTTTTGACCAAAGATTCCAATAATGCAGCTGCTTTGTCAAATAAGGTTGGGTATGCATCTTCCCCAAACAGGCTTTGTTGCGGTCTATGTACCGCAGATTCAAGCAGACCATGGTCTTTGACGCCTGCTTGATCTGCATCGTTCATTCTTGTCATTATAAAATAATGCGCGGCAATAACTTCTTCCTTGGTTATAAAGATGACGGCCATATTATCGATCCTTTAGATCATCGAGTATCCCTCGATCTTCATTGAATACGTCAAAAAACGCCTCCAACACTTCCGGGCGGACATGATCAGGAAGTTTTGCTTGCTGAACTTTTTTAAGGATCACTTCGCCACGGTCGTTTTCGATGAATTCAACCTCGTCTCCTTGCGAAACACCTAACCGTTCAGCCAGTTGTTTAGGTAGGCTTACACCTAGACTGTTACCCATTCGGCCAATTTTTCGGGAATAACGGGTCCCCTCGGGTTTATTATTTGCCAACTTGATCACACCATCCATGTTTATTTTCCTCCTATAGTATGATCGAAACATAATATGTTATACCTTATAACTGTAATAACGTTATAACATACTTACATTTTAACAATATTAATACGGAAAATAAAGCTAAAAAACGACCTGATCACGGTTAGGGTTACTAAGGAGCGAACCGTGGCTATACAAAATCACCATTGCCACCGCTTATGTTACCTAGACTTCACGATAGACTCACTGTGACTTACCTTCAACTTGAAGGCTTGGTCCATAGGTTCCTTTAGATGTGAATCTGCCCATGCCCTGTAATGTGGAATCAGAGAACTGAAGTATAAGCTGACTCTCCTGTTCAATACAATTATATGGGTCAATATCCGGTTTGCCGCATGCTTGGATTTGCCGCCAAGCTGCTTCCACACATCACCCGGATAACCGATCTTATTCAGTATTGTATAAGTCTCTTTTCACGCTACCCCTTCTCTTCCCCACTCTCATTATACGCGATATGCATAACTGTACTGATACAGTTCTGAAAATTCGTTATTGTTGGCATTTGCATTTCGTTTTACCATTTCATGTATCAGTTCCACGTTCGCGATCATGAATCTATGATGAACACTCAAAGTTAAGGGGGCGCTTAATCGATGAATCCATCTCCACCCGGATTGAAATTTGCTTATTTATGCGCGGTGATCAATGCTATCATTATAGGATTTTCATTTTTATTCACTAAAATTGCGCTCGAATTCGGCACACCCCTGGATCTCCTCACATTCCGGTTCGCCGCATCCTTCGCCGTCATGTCCATTCCCGTCCTGCTGGGCCGGGTCCGTTTGAACTACCGCGGGAAGAAGTTTTACAAGCTGCTGCTTTTGGCCACCCTGTATCCGCTGTCGTTTTTTACGCTCCAATCCTACGGCCTGCAGCATGCCACATCCAGCGAAGGGGGGATTCTGTTTGCTTTCACGCCGATTTTAACGGTGCTGCTGGCGTTCCTGTTTTTGAAAGAAACGACCACGCTCTTGCAAAAGCTATCCATCTGTCTGTCGGTCGGCGGAGTCCTGTTTATCTTTATAATGAAGGGCAGCCGCATCGATTGGTCCAACATGACGGGGATTGTTCTCTTGTTCCTTTCATGCCTGGTCATGGCAGGGTACAGCGTACTCGCGAAGCGGCTGCTTAAATCGTTCAGTCCTGCAGAGATAACGTATGTGATGCTGGGTATCGCCTTTCTTTTCTTTTCAGCCGTGTCGCTCACCGGGCATACAGCCGCGGGAACGCTCGATCAACTGTTCTCTCCGCTTGCCAGCGGCACGTTTATCATGGCCGTCCTCTATCTTGGCATCTTGTCCACGCTGGTTACGGCGCTTAGTTCAAACTACGCCCTGTCCAAAATCGAAGCATCCAAAGTGAGCGTATTCTCCAATCTATCGACGATTGTGTCTATCGCAGCCGGAGCGTTTTTGCTTGGAGAGGATGTCAGCTTGTACCATATTGTCGGTTCTGCGCTTATCATTGCCGGTGTCATAGGTACCAATCTGCTCGGAAAGAAAGGCGTGAAACAAGTTCCCAATCAGGCGAAAGCCGGATAAGGCTGGAACAAAAAAAGGACCGGACAGCCTATACTCCCATAAAAAACGGCCCGGCAGACGATACTGCCGGGCCTAAGCCGGTTACGCTGTTTCTATTAATTTTGGCGCACTTGGTTGTTAATAAATCTTCTTCAACAGCTCAATCACTTCATCGATGGTGAGGCCAAAAGATTTGTAATACGAAGCGTCGTTAACCATTTGCTTCAGGATCATTTCGTTGCGTAATCGCAGCTTCTCATCGGGTGAAAAGTCGGCGACAAAACACCCTTTGCCCGTTACCGTATTGATCAAACCGCATCGTTCGAGTTCTTCCCAAGCTTTCTTGACGGTGATGATGCTCACGCGCAGCTCCTGGGCTGCTTGCCGGATCGGCGGCAAAATATAGCCGCTTTCCAGTTCCCCTTTTAGAATTTGGGCGCTGATTTGTTCGAACAGCTGCTGATAGATCGGTTTTTCGGATGTGTTCGAAATAGCGATATTCATTGGATCTCCACTTTCAGAAATCTTTTTACCGCCATTCGATAGGCAATCATCGTGAGTGCAATAAAGATAACGATTCCTGCGATCAGGATGGATGTTTGAAGCGCCATATTGTGGGCGCCGCTGCCATTAAAAACGTCGGATACGAAAGAACTCTGGATTCCGATCCATTGCGCGATTCCGGCAAAAAGCATTGCTCCCGCAACTCCGGCAAACGTCGCTCCGCCATATTTATACGCCGTCTTGTAATACATGGGGATAAAGATCACGTTGAAAATCGCCAGCATGACAAAACACAGTCCCCAAAAACCCAAATACGGTCCGAAGAAATAGTAAGTCGGGTCCGGATATAAGCGGAGATGAATCGCGCCAAAGATCATGGCCGCTACCATATGCAATAATTCCAGGATGACAATAACGAGCACCCTTGCTTTCACCATGTCATTTTTGGTCACGGGCATCATCGTGGTAAACATCAAATCGTTCTGAGATCTGAATTGGCCGAACATATTAGGTACCGTGATCCAGCAAAAATATAAAATGACAATAAAATATAACCAACCGGGAACGAGCATTAAGGCCCCTAAAACAACCGGCATGATAAAAAATAAAGGGTTTATTCCCAGTTTTAAATCCTTCATCACCAAATTATACATACATATCCTCCTTTTTCGCGAAATAAACCATGATTTCCTCGAGATTCGGTCTGGTCGCTTTCACCTCTAAAGAGGGGTCGAAGTCTTCGGAGTGGATCAATCCCGTAAAGCCGAAGGAATTGGTTTTGTAAGATATCATCCGATCTTTCACCTGATTTAGCTGGCTTGCCGATCCATTGAGCAAACGATAGGATTCAATAAAGTCCTCTTTCTCCGCACTGTTGATGATTTGCCCGTTATGGA
The DNA here is from genome assembly GCF_009870825.1 of Paenibacillus sp. USDA918EY. Lineage (GTDB taxonomy): Bacteria > Bacillota > Bacilli > Paenibacillales > Paenibacillaceae > Paenibacillus_AQ > Paenibacillus_AQ albilobatus. The sequence goes on from NZ_WTWY01000002.1 coordinate 718,737, forward strand.
TATAGGTAATGTAATCCGCGCACTTTTCCAAGTCGGACGTAATATGAGTCGAGAAAAGAATGCTGATTTCGCCATCCGCGACGAGCGTTTGAAAAATATCGAGCAAATCCTCTCTGGCAACCGGATCAAGCCCGCTTGTCGGTTCATCGAGAATGAGAAGCTTCGCGCCATGGGATAAGGCAAGCGCCAAGCTGTACTTTACTCTCATACCCGTCGATAATTCAACGATTTTTTTGTTTTCCTCCAATTTGAATCTTCTCAAATAGTTGTGATACGTTTCGTCATCCCAATTCGTATAGAACTTCTTAACCACATCGGTCAGCGTTTTTATTTTGCTCCGCGTGTAAAAATCAATGCCGCCGAATGTATATCCGATCTCCTGTTTCAATTCGGTTTCGTGTTCGGCAACGTTTTTGCCCAAAATGTGTACCTCGCCGCGATCCAAATGAATCATATTCAAAATCGATTTGATTGTGGTTGTTTTCCCTGCGCCATTGGCACCGATAAACCCCATAATATACCCCTGCTCCAGCTGAAACGATACATCCTTTAACTGAAAATTCGGATAAGTTTTATTTAAATGCCTAACGTCTAATGCCAGCATAAAGTTCCTCCTCATCAAATTGTGTATATCGTGTATGCACAATATAACATCAGAGGGATGATGAAGTCAATGGATGGATAAGTGAAATTGGAAAAGTTTTTTCTTAAGGACTATAGGGCGGAAGGGCGGTAATACATTCGGTATCTTTAATCCAATCCATGATTTCAGTTAGCTATGATGGTTTCCTTATATACAAAAAAGGACCTAGCGCTCGGCTAGATCTTTTATACCTTCATGTCCTTCCTCTCTGTTTTTAATGAAGGTCACAACCTTAGCTCAATTCTTTCAGCAAGATGAGTTTCTTTCCCTTAGAGACTCCCTATAACGGGATTCCCTAAGATCTATTTTATTTTATGAATAACCAAACTATTCTATTAATTTACAAATTAAGGTTGGAAATACTATTCATTGATAATATAATTGGAATATAATACTAAAGGAGGAATAATATATGAGGAAAAAACTGTCCTTTGTGCTAGCTTCCGTTTTGGTTGCATCTCTTTCATTTTACTCTTTTGCTAGCGCATCCGAAAAAGAAGTACTGCCAGCAAGTGGAGGAAATAATCCTGATGGCTATGTATACCTTAATGGAGCTCCGATTAAAGAAAATACTGTTATTTATGCAAATGAAGAAAACCAAGAAGAACTTGTGGAGAAGTATGGCCTTGAAAAACCATCTCCAGACGCAAAACTGGTTTCAATCCAAATTGTAAACAATGAAGATGATTCAATAGAATTACCAAAGGAAGAGAGCAAATCTATTAATCCGCAGGCAATCTTTGGATATAGGATTGTAAAAGGGCCAACTCAAAGTATTGATGGATGGACCGAAATTGCACGTGCGAAATATTTTTGTAACAAGCCTTCTACTCAGCAGTGTAAAGGAATTGAGATTACAGTATCAGCAAATGAAAGCGTCTCAGTAGAGGTGCAAACATCTCTCAGCATTGGCGTTCAGGAGGTTGTTGCTGCCGAGTTTGGTTACTCACTTGGTCAATCAATAGGTGTATCTACATCTGTTATGGTACCTATGGATATACAAGGTGGAAAAACTGGAATAGCTGTTGGGTATCCAATATACAACTCCACGTTTTGCGAGGTTTACGAAAAAGGCATACTTAATGACAAGTACTTAGGCGGAGCGACTTTCCTGAAGCCAAAACCATCTTCCATTGCTGTTACCTCATGGACAACATAAATGAATTTTATTATAACGCTGCACTCCTAGCGTGAGAAAAAATAAACACCTTCAAGAGAATGCAACCATATCGTAAGATATGGAGACAACCTTGAAGGTGTTTTTATGTTGGCAACAGGAGCTAGCTACCCGGCGTTTGCCGCCACCGGATCCGCAAAACCAAAACCTTCCATTCCCAAGGCGCTTTAAAATAAATAGGCTCTTTTCTAAAGTGAAAACAAATCTACCGTACGTTGCGGGTTTTGCTCGGTTTCGAACTGTCGTTTCCTATTAGTGAAGCAAATATTCATTTTATTCGCTAAACTTTATAGTTTCTTCCACCCGTTTTCCTTCGCGTGATATCCATTCTATTTCCGCGTATAGTTTATCTTTATTTATAAAGGTAATTTTTTCGCCTTCGTTATTCATTGGCACTTTTAATTCCGCTTTACCTGTATCTTGCTTATTGAAATTTCTTCCCGAACTTACGATTTTCATTTCTTGTAGAACACTTTCTTTATCATCAATTACTGCAACCATCTTAAACGAAATATAATCAGTTATTTTTTCATCCAATTTATAATGTAATTCACCATCTCCAGCAAAAAGCGTATCCCCTTCAATTTTCAATTTATATCCTTGCAGTTGCCAATGCTCGCTTTCACCATTTAATGTTGAAAGTTGGGTTAATTTATCGGAAGATGTTTTTTCAGAAGTACAACCTGTAATAAATAACAATAACAACGACATGATAACTAATAATTTTGACCCTTTCAAACAAAACGCTCCCTTTCAGATTTCTCGGTTCTTTCATCGGTTTCATTGAGTTTAATTTTATTTGCGATATATTTTCACGGAGTTCCACCCGATCAACAAACTCGCGAGTAATGACAATCTCTTGCTCGTTGGGATTATGCGCGTCATTCTGTTAAAAACGAATTAAAGTCGGTTGCCAAAGGCACCCACTACTGCAAGTATGCTAGAGGTTAAGTCTCCTCGTGACCGCTCAAAGGCTTGTAATTGCACCTACCCCTATATTTTCAAATTTTGTTTTTTATTACCAAATACCCAATCCCTTCCTGTTTATTATATACCTAATAAAAGGAAAATAACTACCAAAGATGTCTTCTGAAACAACGAAACCATATCATAACGTTTCCTTGAATATAGAAAAAAGGCTGCCCTCCGATTGATTCGGAAAGCAGCCTTTCTTAAAGACAACATATTATGTTAAAAAATCGTAGGCACCATCCCTCCGTCCATGCGGATCGGAGAACCTTTAAATGCGGATGCATAGGGGCTGCAGACGAAGGCAACCAGTCTTCCTATTTCAAAAGGCTTGATAAATCGCTGTATTTCGGATTGGGGCAGGTTTGCAGCCATAAATTTTTTCTCTTTTTCCGGAAAGGCCATATCATCAGGAAACATACTTTCAATGATTTGATATACGTTTTCGGAAAGCGTTGGTCCCGGCATGATCGTATTGGATGTGACTTCCGTTCCTGCCGTTAGTTTAGACAAGCTTTTTGACAGCGATAATAACATGGATTTGGTCATACAATACTGGGGCATTTGCCCTGATGGCATAACGGCTTCTTCACTTGCAATAAAGATGATTCGCCCGTCATTGTTATTCAACATTTTAGGCAAATAAAATTTAGATAATCCATTCGCGGCAAGGACATTCGTTCGGAAGTATTTTTCCCATATTTCATCGTCAACGTCCTCATATTGCATGATTTCATAAATCCCCATATTGTTAACCAGAATATCGACGTGGGGATATTTCTCGAGCAACGCTTCTCTTTGCTGCAAATCCACAATATCGGCTGCAGCATTCTGGGGAGAAGTATCCGGAAACTCCGACTTCAATTCATTTACGGTTCGTTCTACCTCTTCATGCTTCCGTCCGTTAACGAGGACATTGACGCCTTCTCTGGCAAGTTCAATGGCAATGGCTTTCCCTATACCTTTCGTCGATCCGGTTACCAAAGCCGTTTTGTTCTTTAATCCCATATCCATAACTTAGATGTCTCCTTTGTTGTCATTCACAGCAAGCTGATTAGAAATTATTCTTGGAACATCCTTCTGCTCCGGATAGGGATTATGTTACTTTGTCTGGACCGTTCGGTAACTAGCGTGCAACGCCAAATTTCTTGTTTGACCCGCCAAATATAATGAAACCCGGAAAATGCTAGCCCTGTAAGACGAATTAGGCCGGGATTCTATGACGTTGGGTTTGCCCTTAAATATTCGGAACGCCAATTTGAAGGAGTATCGCCCTCCCAAAGGCGAAACGCGCGATAAAACGAGTTTTCATCTTCATATCCAGTTAAAAAAGCAACTTCTTTTATATTGAACTTGGGGTCTGCCAAGTATTTTCGTGCCTGTTCATGCCGGGCCTGTGTCAGCAACTGCTTGAAAGTTGTACCTTCGCCAGTAAGACGGCGCTGCAAGGTACGATCGCTCATGCAAAGCTCGTTCGCCACAGCCCGAATGTCAAGACCCCCTTCGATTAAGCTGCGCTTCAAGATCCGTTTGACGATCTCAGAGATTGAACGGTTGCGCTCTTCCTCCAATGATCGGTCCAATACAGGAGTCAAGATCTCCAGCAACTCTTTATTATGCGATATAAAAGGGCGATCCAGGTCTCTTCGATACAGCGTCAATCGGTTAGCCGTTGTACCCGTCCGGATAGGACACCCGAAGTAATCTTCGAGGGCCTTTACATCCCCCATCGAGTGAGAAAATTCTACGGACCGTGCAGTTAAAGGCAAACCTGTGCCCCGTCGCCCAAGCTCCAGAAGAAAGGCCAGTGTAGCTCCAACCAGCACGGGCGGTACGGGTTGCTGTTGCTCTCTGTGCGTCCATTCCAATTCGATCGTACAGGCCTCGCCCTCTTCGGTTATACGCAAGCTTTCCGGAGGGCACAGTTGTTTGTACAGGGCCATTCGGTTCAGGGCGTCGCGATAATCATGCGCATGATAGGTCGCCAAGACAGGCGGCGGGTACTGTGCCGTTTCAAAGACGGTTGCAAGCTTGATGATTCCAATGGCAGTGTCCTCAACAAGATCAGCGTAGGCTTGCCAGATCCTGAAATATTGGGCGGAGGTCACTGCAGCCGATTCTGTAATATTCGTCAGCGGCAGCCGCGCTTTGCTCGCTATGTCGTGCGGCGCAATTCCCAATTGTTGTAATCCCGCCCAAAATCCCGGCGGCAATTTTATACGGTCAGATTTCATAACCTACAACTCCTTTATGATGCTAACCTAAAAAAATAAAAGGTCAGCCAAGATAAATTCCTGACTGCCCTTTTATTCTGTTTTATGCTTTTTAAATGGAGGGGAGTCCAACCCCTGTCCGAGAATAACGCCACATAGGCTTCTTACCTTCTGCTCTTCACGAATCGTTTGTTATTCTTTACATAGTAAATAGATGCACCTGACTCTTTCGCTTTCTCACGTGCATATGGATTTGCTTTTTTCAAAATTGGAGTTGTTCTCGATTTGCAAACATCCTGAGTCCCCCTCCAGTTTTTAAAATTATCCCCATTATAACATAAAATGAAAAACCACCAACCAGGGCAATCTGGTTGATGGTCCTTACGTGCTTTAATGAAGGCGAAGGGAGTCCAGCCCTTTCCGAAGACAACGCCACATAGATTTCTACGGGTTAGATCGTGACCATTGTGGTGTCATCGGTCCTCGCTTTTTTTAGCGCTTCGTCTGATTAGGACTTGTATTTTCTAAAATAGGCAGCATTTTCTCGCTCTTCTCCATGAAGGCATGGCATTGGACACAGATCGGTTGAACCAAAAAAACAAAGTTATCCCTCATCCATCCGTTGCACTTTTCATTGGTGCATGACCATATCGTTGTCATTTCCTCTGGAAGATCCATCATCGGTCTTTTCCGTGAATGGTACAAGCAGCATCCCTCTTCTCTTCTGGAATCATGAGCGAAAAAAAGCCCCAACACTATGTGCGGGGCCTTCTAACTACAGCTTTACAGTTTAACAACATTCTCAGCCTGTGGGCCTCGATTGCCTTGTACGACATTAAATTCGACTCTTTGACCTTCGTCCAAAGATTTGAAGCCGTCGCCAACGATTGCACTGAAGTGCACAAATACGTCGTCTCCGCCTTCAACCTCGATAAAACCAAAGCCTTTGTCTGCATTAAACCACTTTACTGTTCCTTTTGTCATGGTCAATTACCTCCATATTTTTATTTTTACATGATCTTCGAATTTAAAAAAAATCACATATTGTACAAGGCTACATAATCAAAATCTAACCCTCTACAATATGTGATCTCAGGTTCAAATTCTAATAAACTAACTATAACACAACTGGAGTTGATTTACAAGTTTGTTTTGCTTTTGTTTCCATTTAATTGCACCTTATCTTATCCTGCAGTACGACACCGCATAAACTCTCCTGTGTGATACTTAAAGGCGAACAGTGGCTTGGTCAATCCACAATTCGCCGGAGTGTATCGATTAGGTTGCGGTTCGCCAAGTAGCAGTCATAAAAAAGAGAGCTTCTAAAGCTCTCTATGGGCTGGCTGCATCATCCCTTGAGTGGGGTGATCCTCTTGGTACTCATAATATCGCGACTGAACGGATGCATGTATTTGTTCTTCCATTGGCGGTACTGACGGCTGCTGATATGGCTCATCCACATACATGATTCTGCGCTGAATTTGCATGAGCCCATTCACAACGCGCAGCGCGACCCAGAACAGGACAAGGCCAACGCCAACGTACAGCAGATATTGCTGATTATAAGTCCAATCGATATGAAAATAACTAAACAAGCTATTTTCTAAAATATCAAGCTGTATTTCATTCATCAGTATGATATGCACGACGGGAAGAGCAATCAATCCGAGTCCCAGTGAAATCACGGTAACCATAATAACAAAGAATACGATACCTGTTACAAATCTCAGGAATACGAGCAGCAGATTTCGAATGAATAGTCCGCCCTCAAAACCTCTCACCATTCGCATAAACCAGTTCTGCCCAGCTTCAGGCTGTTGATTGTAGGAATACGAAACGGATGGAGCAGGCAACCCCAAAATTTGTCTAATCATGCTTTGTTCAAAAAGCACAATCCCATTCAACAGCTTCGCTACGCCAAAGAATAGCGGTATTCCGATAAATAATGGAGTTAAACCGATGGATAATACTAGTCCTGTTATCGCTACTGTAAAATAAATAATCCCTAACGGGAGGGATAGCAATAAATAGAGGATCGTTGCGTAGGTTTTTGGATTAAAAAGCACCCATTTCACCTTACCTGCCCGTGCCGTGTTCGTCACTTCTGCGTTCAAATTCAAACACCCCTTTTGGCTTCATATATCACGTATCAGCGAGTTATATAAATTCATTATAACCGCCTTATTGGGATGACATAACCGTCTTAGGGGGGGGATCTGAACCTAGACTTAAGACTAGGGATCGGCCTGGCTCAGATGAACTTCCAGACGGGACCCCATTAACTTTTGTTTGAATGTCTCTTCAGCACGGAGAGAATAATCAGTAAATAAACCAATTCGTGTGGGTTGTCACAAGCCGGCACTGAAGGGAAGTTTATTCAAAATGTAAGAAAACCTAAAGAATTACTACTAGGTACTAAAAAAAACTTCATGGTAGAAAGTAAATGGTCAAAAATTGTTCTTGACTCCGGGTTCTTTGGCACAAATTACACTTAATCCGACTGTTGTTTTACAATAATTTCACATAAATAAGCAGCCCGTTCTTTTAGAACGGGCTGCGGGGATGTTAAGGATTTACTATTTCGTCTACCATTTGAAAAGAAACACCATCCACCTTCCAACCTTTATCCGTATAAACTAGAGTAGCACGTCGATAAAGGGTCTGGTTATTTGAATTCGTTCCGGAAGATTGAATAACAGTTGCAGTACTACTATCTTTATACGTAGTTCCTGACTGGAAAATGACTTCAAACTTATTCTTATTTTCAAGTCCCTTGTTCAGGATAATGGAGTTAATAAAACGATCTGTAAAATAAGGACTGAAGTAAGCGCGAACTTGTTTAATGGAAGAAATATCAGTTGCTTCATTTAATTTACCAACCAATACTTTCAGGCGTTGATCGGTAATTCGTTTAGCAGACGGAACCTCAACTTTTTGATCAAGACTTACAACAATTTGTTGATCTGCCGTTTTAATCGTTGCTTGCTTGGCCTGCTGATCCCATCCAACCTCTGCCCCAAGCGTTTGGCTAACAAAACGCAGTGGAACGTACGTCATTCCCCCGCCATATAATTTTGCCGGAACATCCAGCGTCACCTGCGATTGGTTGACCGACACTTTCGGGGAATTAATGGTGAGTTTTATGGTCGTACTATCCTTGGTAATTGTGATTTGCTTGGTTTGTTGATTCCAATCAACTTTCGCGCCCATATGCTCCGAAACAGAACGTAATGGAATCAGCATCCGATTGTTTTGCAATTTTCCACTATCTAATTGAACAGGCGCGCCATCTGCAAAGCTGGAAGCTGCAAAAGTAGGCACCATCAACACCGCCGAAGCAAGTAAAGATACAGTCCATTTTTTAAACATAAAAAACCTCCCAAAAATCTTCAGTATACTAGGTTTGTGATCGAGAGATCATCAATGTTTATTTATTCAGGTGTAATTTGTATTTGATCTGCAACAAATTCGTTTTGGGTTTGATCATACTTATACGTTACATGGACAGTGCATACGGGATCAGGAAGCACGCCATGAACGGGTATGACATTCCCGACTATATCAACTGTCAGTTTCTGATCCTTTACATAATTTAAAATTACATTGCCAAAGGTAAGTTTATTTTCATATTGACCATCTGAATTATGCATTAACGCTAACTCGCTGACTTTTTTACTGAATTTGTATTCTTTCCCTTGAGCCTTAGCCTTAATTAGCAGATCATCGCCCTTTTGGCTAACTTCGGTATCTAAATCCGCAAGAATCTCCTCCACACTTTGGATCTTTATTTCCGAAAGGTCGTCCCCGTTTACAATGTGGGCTTCATTCGTATCTAATTCAGTGCCATGTCCGGTAACAAGAATGATAAACGCTTCTTCTTTACCATCACCTGTCAGATCAACATTGTACACCCATGGCTTAGATACACCATCTAGTACTTTCCAACCGAATTCTTTTTGGTCGCCGTTAATGTCCACAATGACTCCATCATTTGTTTCATAAAGCTTAACTTTTCCATTTTCAGAAGAGCTGAGAAGCTTAGATTGCTCTGGTTCTTTTTCAACCGTAAGTTTTACCTCATGATTACCTTGAGATGCAGAATGACTTTTTTCATTTGCAGCTATTTTGGGAGTATTATTGGAAGCCCACGCCGCGGCTGATGTGCTAACGACGGCAATCAAAGATATCGCAGCTATCGTTAGATACAGTGTTTTCTTTTTTAGTTTTTTCGAGTTAAGCATGAACGTTAATCTCCTTTTTAATTGTTTACCGTCACCGGATAAGGACACGCAAAATTGCACGGGTAAGTTCCTTGATCCAGCCATAACGTTCAGGATCGTTTCCCCATAGCGTTTTCGCTCGGCATAGGACATTTCTTTTACGACTTCTGCATCACAAGACAGCTCGCTCCATGTATGTATGTCCTTGCGAAGCATATGAACCAGGGGATTAAACCAATGAATGGCACTGGCTCCGAGCAGGAATGCCTTCACCCATAAATCCTTCCGTTTTAGATGGATCAACTCATGACGGATCACCATGCCCATATCCACGTTCGCGATATTCTCCTGAGGGAGATAAATGGTAGGTTTCCATAGACCGACAAGAACCGGACTCCGAATTGCGGAGCTATAGGCAAGCCGGACGTTGCTTTTAAGGTCAAGAGCTTCCTTGATGGAGAGGAGCTGTGTAGCTGCTTCGCTGTTCAACGAAACAGTGGTACGTGTGTGTTCTAGATTCTTTAAAAATCTGCGATAACAATACGTTTGCCATGAGGCAAAAACGATAACCCCGATCGCCCATAGGCAGATGAAGGAAAGGGCTACAGTTGTCGAAAGGGTCGGTTCCGGCATGAACACTTCCGGCGTGAACGGTTCCGGATGGGACTCTGGAAATGATCCGGGCAGCGCAGGTTGTACAGTTGAAGGCACCTCGTTTACATTTGGGACCGTTGTTGTTGTATGGAATGTAAAAAGCGGCGAAATCAACTGTATGCCAAGAACGATGGGGATCAGATAAAACGCTGCTGCCATTTTACTGAGCCCGTAACGCCATTTTGTAGGGAAGACCTCAGGCAAAAGACACTGCAACAGGAAAATGAAGATCACAACGGTGCTTCCTGCAAAGGAAAGCGAGACAAGTAGTTCAAGAAGTTTATTCATCATCTGCACCTACTTTTCCGAAAACCATTGCTTCAATTCAGCTATGTCTTCGTCCGACAGCTTGTCACCGTCGTACAGCGCAGAAATTAAATTTTTAACTGAACCCTGGTATAGCCCGTTTAATACGTTCTGTGTTTCCCATAGCTTGTAGTCTGCTCGTGAAAGGCAGGGAGCATAGGAATTGGTCCGGCCATGTCGCGTAGCAAGTAAAGCCCCTTTTTCTACAAGCCTGGATAAAAACGTAGAGATCGTCTGAGCTTTCCATTCTTTACCCTTGCCAGCGAAAGTTTGCAATAATTCGGTTGAAGTTACCGGTTGCTCGCAACCCCAAATGACTTCCATTAGTTCCAATTCCGTATCAGACAATTTTTGAACATGTTTCACGGTTGTACACCTCTTTACATTGTTATGCGTCCATAACAAATTCTTTTACTACATAGCGTAGTAAATTAAAGTTACTACATTCCGTAGTACGTTGTCAAGCAAATTCACTTTTAGTCTTGATAATCCTAATGCAATGGGCTGGTTTCCTGGATACAAAAGAAAGAGCGGAGATATTGGGACAAGAGTTCTTATTTAATCTTTATAGCGGAAAATATCCATCCAATGTGACCTAGCATCTGGAGATTCAAAAAAGGATCTGACTCAGTTAGGTCAGATCCTGTCTTATTATAGCTTGGCCGTAAGGCTCTCTCTACCCGTACTTCTGCTAACCAGAGCCTTTTCTTAGTGAATTGCATCTAATGCCCGCCGGACTTTCCTTGCGAACGCAAGCGGTCTATCGACTGCTTCAATATTGATATAAATCAAACGGGGCCGCTCAAATAGCCATTCGTTACGAACGGACGTCACTTTTATGCCTTGATTGCGAATCGCTGCGATGAATAGATTGACTTCTTTTTCTAAGAATGCCGCTCTACCTAAACAAAGGGCTCTGCCTGTTCTTTTATTGAAGGATTCGAACGAGAACGAAGACGTGACGCGGAATCTTTCCCCCAAAATTGTAGCTTTGATTTGATTTAGATTGATCGTTGAGACGCATTTACCACCGGCAAAGCCGGGCTGCCCCCCGATAATCCTTGAGAACTGCCCACAAAGCGATCTGCTGCTCGGCAACTTCTTTTCCTCCCCTGTTTTCAATTAGGGTATGAGTACAGGATGAGGGTTGAACCGGCGTATCGCCTATGCGTGATGCAACAATACCTTTTGATGATCGGGAAGAATTAAGGGCAGCGACAACAGACCAACATGTACAACTCTTCTTTAATAATTCAATTGCCAATACCATAGTTACAGTAGAAAGTGACTGGTATACGAGGATATCAAAGCAAATCATATTTAGATATTGCTTTGACGATGAGGGTTTTGAGCTTTTTGATAAAACAGCTGGCTACTACATCTCTCGTCAAATAGTGAAACCCTTATCAGTTGAAAAATATGAGAATTTGTTGGAGAGATTACTCCTAAAAGGAATTGAATTAAGATTCACAACACATTTATATCCGCCTAGGGAAGCAATATTAGCTTCTGAAAGCTTGATTCGTTCCGTCTCAGCTCAATTTTGTTCTAAACAATATACCCCAGATATCGGATTCTGCAGTTTTGAAGCCTCATTACGTTCTTTAACTCTCCAAGCCTTTGTTCGCTGAAAAATACATTCAACAAACGGCGGCGAGTGCATTACTGCGTTAAACTGCCCGTTAGCTTAATAGGATAACTCTACCATATGCATTCGATAAACTCTCTAATATATCCAAAAAAAAGTCCCTACGGGGACTTTTTTGAGTAACACTTCGCTAACATTAAAGAAAATACTTGCCGTAAAGGCAAGCATTTTCTTTAAAGCACACCACAACCTCATGCGGTTGTGGGTTTATGTATGGAGGCGAGGGGAGTCGAACCCCTGTCCGAAGACAACGCCACATAAGCTTCTACGGGTGTAGTGACAGTTTTGATGTCACCCTAGAGACTCCCCGTCACCGGATTCCCTTCGGGTCAGCCTGTTTGTCTTCTTCAGCTAGCCGCAGGCGGAGACTAGACAGCGTATCCCACTAAGAGTGAGCCCTCATCCCGGCACATGGGCGATGCAGAGCGAGAGCACGTCTGCAGGTTATTAAGCTGCGAGAGCGTAGTTGTTTTGTTGTTTGCCAGTTATTATTGGCGTTAGCGTTGATGAAGCGGACGCGTCCCCACTACCCGCTACTCATGCTCGAACTGTCCCCGTCGAATCCAAAAACGCCCCCTTGTTATAAAGGGCTTCTTCGGATTAGATGAGCTGCTCTGCAGCACAAGAAGCAATCTAATTCCGCATCCTTTCCCTCCATAAAGAAAGGACGATCAGAAGCAAATTCATTATCATGTAAAAGATCGCTGCTTGCGTATCTCTTACATCATTTATTATATCACACCATCCGGCCAAAATGACACAGATGATGCAAGGAAACGCAGGTGAAACTTGCTAAGATTTCGCGTAACAGGCCATTAACGCGCAATTTTCTGCTTTTCGCGCAAAGCACGCTGGATATCGCGCTGCGCATCGCGTTTGGCTGCGGATTCGCGTTTGTCGTATTGCTTCTTACCGCGGCCGAGGCCTAACAGCAGCTTGGCGTAGCCATTGCGAATGTAGATTTTGAGCGGAACGATCGTGTAGCCTTCCTGTTTCGTCTGACCCAGCAGCTTGTGGATCTGTTCCTTATGCAGCAGCAGCTTGCGCGCCCGCGTCGGATCGGTCGGATTGTACCGGTTGCCCTGCTCGAACGGGCTGATGTGCATGTTGTGAATATGAATTTCCCCATTGCGGATCGTCGCAAACGCATCGCCGATGTTCGCTTTCCCGTTCCGGATCGACTTGATCTCGGTCCCGGTCAGCACGATGCCGGCTTCGTACGTATCCTCGATGAAATAATCATGGGAAGCTTTCTTGTTCTGGGCCAGTACCTTCCCGTCACTCTTCTTACCACCCATGTCATTCACTCCTCACCCATTACAAAATAGCGGACTTCCGGCGACAAACGCCACTCATCATGACGAACGTACCAGAAGTCCATTGTATCAACTGATTTCGGCAAAATCAAGGCAAAGACGGGGCTTGTCCTTATCCTGCCGAAACCGCCGTCGATAAATCCCCAGTGCCCCAAACAAGCACTCATCGAACGATCTTACACAAATTCCTGAAAAAGCTCAACATCGGTTGAAGCTCATTCAAACGGTCCTCACTGGCGTACCGAACTTACTTTTTCTTCTTCCGCACAAAAGCCGCCGTGCCGTTTTTGCCGGCTCCCTTTTTCTTCTTGCCTTTGCGGAATTGCCAAAAAGCTTCGCCATTGCCTTGCTCGGAGCCGCCGCCTTTGCGTTTGCCTTCCCCTGAACCGGCGCCTTCGCCGATAAAAATGCCGCTGCCCGACGTTTTCTTCCGGCGTCCGTCTCCTGCTTGCTCGCCTTGTGCCGGCGCTGAGCTGTAGCCGCCTTTGCCGGAGCCGAAGCCGAACGTCTTCGGCCGGTTGGCCTCGACGCTCTCGCCCGCCGCCGGCCCGCTACCGCCGGCGGCGCCTGCGCCGCGCTTGCGCTTCCCTGCCCCCGCAGCCTCCCCGGCTGCGGCTGCCCCGCGCTCGCGCTTGCCCGGCCGGGCGGCTTTGCCGCCCCCGGCCTTTATCCCGCGCCCGCCGCGCTCGCCGCCGCGGGCGCCAAAACCGCCGCCGAAGCTGCGCTCGCGGCGCGGCTTCATGTCCACCATCTCAAAATCGATGGTGTGATCGTCCATGTTCACCCGTGCCACACGGATTTTCACTTCATCGCCGATGCGGAACACTTTGGAGGTCCGCTCGCCGATCAGCGACATCGAAGCCTCGTCGAAGTGGTAATAATCGTCCGTCAGCCCGGCCAGTCGGACGAGCCCTTCCACCGTATTCGGCAGCTCGATGAACATGCCGAAGCCGGTCACGCTGCTGATGATGCCTTCGAACTCTTCGCCGACCTTATCCAGCATGTATTCGGCTTTCTTCAGCTGGTCGGTATCGCGCTCCGCTTCAACGGCAACGCGCTCCCGCTCGGACGAATGCTGGGCGATGTCCGGCATCCGCGACGCCAGATACTCCTGCCGCTTCTCCGGCAGAATGTTGTTGTTTTCGATCACTTCGCGAATGACCCGGTGGATGACAAGGTCCGGATAACGGCGGATCGGCGACGTGAAATGCGTATAGAACTCCGCCGCGAGGCCAAAATGGCCCGACATGTCGGCATCGTATTTCGCCTGCTTCATCGACCGCAGCATCATCGTGCTGATGACGGTTTGCTCTTTCGTATCCTTGATTTCCTCCAGGAGCGTCTGCAGCGCCCGCGGATGAACGGAGTTGCCTCTGCCTTTCACGTGGTACCCGAGATTTTCGGCAAACGCAAGGAAGTTTTGCATTTTTTCCGGATCCGGATTATCGTGCACCCGGTAAATGAAAGGCACCTTCAGCCAGTGGAAATGCTCCGCCACCGTTTCGTTGGCCGCCAGCATAAACTCCTCGATAATTTGTTCGGCGATCGAGCGTTCCCGTTTCACGATATCGACCGGCTTGCCGTTTTCGTCCACGATGACCTTGGATTCCACAAAATCGAAATCAACCGCGCCGCGGTTCATCCGTCGCGAACGAAGCTTTAAGGCCAGCTCCTTCATCAACCGGAAATCGTCTACAAGATCCTTGTAGCGTTCCATCAGCTCGGGATCCTCTTCCTCGAGGATTTTGCGCACATTGTTGTAGGTCATCCGTTCTTTCGTCTTAATGACGCTGGTGAACACGTCATGTTTGACGACCTTCATATGCTCGTCGAATTCCATTTCGCAAGACAGCGTCAGACGGTCCACCTTCGGATTCAAGCTGCAAATCCCGTTCGAAAGACGGTGCGGCAGCATCGGAATGACGCGGTCCACGAGATAAACGCTGCAGCCTCTGTTATAGGCTTCCTTGTCCAACTCGGACTTCTCCCGCACATAATATCCGACATCCGCGATGTGGACGCCCAAGCGGTAATGCCCGTTTTCCAAACGCTCCACGTTGACGGCATCGTCAAGGTCTTTGGCGTCCTCGCCGTCGATGGTGACGATGTTTTTGCCGCGCAAATCGCGCCGCCCCTGCTTCAGAATCTCTTCTTCGGTGATCGAATCCGGGGCGTTCTCCGCTTCGGCCATGACCTCCTCCGGAAAAGCCTCCGGCAGCTGATGCTTGCGGATGATGGACAAAATGTCCACACCCGGATCGTCTTTATGTCCAAGCACCTCGATGACTTCGCCTTCGGCGGCGGTACGGCCCTCGGGGTAGCTTACGATGCTCACGACAACCTTGTCGCCGTCAACCGCGCCTTTCATCGCTTCCTTCGGGATGAAAATATCCCGGACGATCCGCTTATCATCCGGCAGCACGAATCCGTACGCTTCATGGCCCTGGAACACGCCCACGACCTGATTCACCGCGCGGTTGACGATTTTGACGACCTCGCCTTCGAGCTTGCCTCCGGCCGGGCCGCGGGTCGTGATGCGTACCAGCACCGTATCGCCATTCATGCCGCTTGAAAGGTCATGCGCCCCGATGTAAACATCAGGATGTTCTTTATCCTCAGGAATCAGGAACGCAAAGCCTTTGGCGTGTACTTGAAGCCGTCCGCGCAGAAAATCCAGCCGTTCCGGCAGGCCGTAGCGCTCCGAACGCGTCATCATAATTCGGCCTTCCTGTTCCAGCTTGTTCAGCATCTTGAGGAATTCCCTGAATTCGGCGCTGTCCGTAATGCCAAAATGCTTTTCCAGCTCCTGATAGGTCATCGGTTTATAGTCAGGGTCCTGCATCAATTCCAATATCGTTTGTTCCGTTATCATCGATTATCTCCTCGGTTCGCCTGCAGGAAGGCGTTCCTTCCGCAAGCCTCTGTATGTAATCATTTCAAATCATTTTCCGTATTTATATACACATACCCTAGTATACACGGAATTAATCGTTTGCATCCCTGGGCGGCCATGATATATACGCGCGAATCAAGCCTGGGGAAACTTTGGTTCCGGAAAACATTCCCATGGTTCGGGGATATTAAAAAACCCCCGCTCTTCTTCTGAAAGAGCGAAGGGTTTCCAAAGTCCGGCTATATCATTTCGCGAATATCGCCACAAGAATGGCCAAAATCATGAAGCACGCCGCCACGACGACCGTCACGCGCTGCAGGATCAAGTCCATGCCGCGGGCTTTCGTTTTTCCGAAAAGATGCTCTGCGCCACCGGAGATGGCACCGGCCAGTCCTGCGCTTTTCCCTTTTTGCAAAAGAACGATTGCGATCAAAGCGATCGAGAAAATGACGAGCAGTACCTTCAACAAAGTTTCCATTCGATCCACCTCCCAGTGAGCTAAACATCATAAACACCATTCTATATAGGGTGCTGCAAATTTGCTTCTCAAACATTAATTATCGTTCATAAAACAGCATTTTTATTGTACCATAGCCCATTTCCTAAAACAAGGACTCGTATTAAATCAGCTATAATCTAACTTAAAGGGTAGTGGAATCAAAGAACTGAGGGGATGTGTAGTGAGAATGTCATTACAAAGCCGTAAAGAACCATGCAAGCTATGCAGCAACGGTACCGCAAAGCGAAGAAACGCGAGGAAAAGTCAATGATCATTGATGAATTTGTCAGCGTCACTTCGTTTAACCCCAAGTACGTGTTGCAGCAGCTCAATGGCCTTGTACGGCAGCCGAAAGCGAAACTTGACAAGGGAGCCGCGGCACAAGTACCAAGAGGCCGTAGCCGCGATTCAGATTGTCTAGCGAGCGCTCGACACCCTCTGCTTACCGGCGGATTTTTTTTCATTTGTTGCGCGTATTATTTCCCGAGTTCAATGTTACACAAAACAAATAATGTTCCATGAATTCACGATGACATTTGGTATGATGATGCCCTGTACAAAATGAAGGAAGAATGACACTCATTCTAAATCATATCCCCTCTGATGGCTTTTTGATAGTTATGAAGAAGCCGGCTATCATCAATGGATCCATGGTGATGAACTTGCCTCCAACCGCCCTTGGAGTCGATATATTGAAAACAACGGGTAGTACGAATATTCAGCGGATATATATTTGTACCGATCCGGTAGGTCCCCCTTTCGCGACCGGCAAATACGGCATACTCGAAGGACGAATATAGAACGATGTCGTGAAACTCGACCTCCACAAACACATTGCCTTGGAAGACTTTTCTATACAACTCTTCTATATCTCCTGCCCCCCTCATTATACCGCCTAACGGATTATTAAGCTGAATCAAAGGATGGTCAAGCCACACTTGGGTAAACAAACTTAGATTACGAGTATTAAACGCATGGTAAAATGTCTCCAGTACCGCCTTAGCGCCTTCTATCGAAGGAATGTTTCCTTCATCTAGCCGGTTTCGGCTTCCGGCAAACACGATAGAATCTAAAGACTCAATATGGAAAGCAGACATGGTTATAACCTCCGTTCCATGAACTCAATCATTGACAGTATTCCACTTGTGGCCATCTCCATCTGTTTAGGATCATTCAGTGCCCTGGAAAGAACGTATCCTCCTTGTACAGCAGCCGAAATCGCTGCTGCCAGTTGTGTTGCATCCGCCTCAAGCGGAAACGCTCCTTCCTGCTGAGCACATTGCAGCAGCAAGGCCAGTTCTTGTTGTAAACGGGCGAAGTATTCGGAGATAGGAGGCAACAAAGAATTATGAGTTACCGATACCTCTTGCACGAGTTTACCGATTCGGCAACCGCGAAGCGCTTCTCTCGGCTGCTTTAAATAATCCTTAACGCGTTCGAGCGGGGGCTTACTTGTCTCAAACACGGCACTCAGCGTATTTTGCATGTCGTCTGATATTTCGCGTACTGCTTGAGCTGCCAAGCTTTCTTTACTTTCAAAATGGTGATAAAAGCTCCCTTGCCCAACGTCGGCTTTCTTCTGAATATCTTTCGGACTCATCTTCTCATACCCATAGTCCCACAGCAAATCCTTGGCAGCCGATAACAGGCGTTCCTTTGCGGTCATGAATCATTCCTCCTTTTTTTGATTATACATACTAGTAGGTACAATTTCAAGCCCTCACTCTGGACACAAGCTTGGAATTCCTCTTTCCATCATCGTGATAATAATGTCTCTCCATCTTGGGTAATCCGGTTGATCCTCAACCGCCAAACAATCATTACTGAAAGCGATCAATTGAATCGGAATCTCGTGATTGTTGGTTCGCGGAGCGAAAGGTACACTTTGGATGTAAGGGTTCAACACTTATTAGGAGGCGTTTCAACCATGGCTAATTCGATTATTACAACCGGAAAAGTTTTGCATCAGATCGTGATCGGGCAGCTCCAGGGAATTTCGGAGGATCAATTCGATATTCAAGCGAATGGCTTCAATAACACGATTCGCTGGAATGTCGGTCATATCGTGTACTGGATGGATCGATACTCCACGTTATCTTTCGGACTCCCGACCGCAATTCCGCCTGTATACGAAACGTTGTTCGGCACCGGAACGAAACCGTCGGAATGGACGATTGCTCCGCCTTCAAAGGCAGAACTGACCGAACTGTTAATGACGCAGCTTTCCCGTATGTCCGAGCTGACGCCCGAAATGTTGAACATGAATTTGCATTCGCCGTTTATCATGGGCCCGTTCGGGTTCGTTACCTCCGGCGAGCTATTCAACTTCGCTTTGATGCACGAAGCCATACACCTTGGTATCTTTACGAGCCAGCATAAAACCATGCAATTATAGTGGATAGGAGATCGATGCTATATGAAACCGGATCAAGTGCTGCTTCAATACTTTCACAGTTTAGGGGATATGGATAAGGCCCTCGGTCATGTACACAGAGATGCCAAATTTATCGCGGCATTCGAGAAGGAGTCTGACAGGCACCACTTTTACGGGACTTATTACGGGATAGAGGGCGTAAGGACGCTATTGACCAAGTTCCAGAAAGATCTCGAAACCCAAGAATTCGAGATCTGTAATATACTTGCCGATGAAACAAAAGCTTTCGCTTGGGGAAGATTTAAGCATCGGATTCGGCCTACCGGTAACATGTTCGAAAGTTACTGGGCGGTGGTTTGCGAAGTGGAAGACGGCAAGATTAAGTATTTCCGGGGCTTTGAAGATACAGGTGCCCTGGAGGCCGCTTTCAGGTGACCGCGGAACCTACGACGAGGTGCTTCAGGAATAAAGATTGTGTGCATGTCTGGTGCGCTTCAAGTTCATTATCCTAACCCTGACTAATTTAATTCGTTTCCCGTGAAAAATCGGACAAAAAGAAAGGGAATTCAGGGACTCAAATGGAAATGGTTATTGTCGAGATAACAACCCAAAATGAGGGGACTGAATTCCGTAGGTTGTGAATTCGGCGTCGCCCCTCGAAATCATTTTGAGGTGAACTTCGATACAAAACGCTCGTGCAAAACGAGTTTAGCTGCGTGTTGCTGCCGGCCTCAAGACCGACGGTATTAGGTTGGGAATAAGAGCCCTATACGGAGGAGTCCGTATGAGTTCCAAGCTGCCTGGAACCATTTCCGTCCAAGGAACGCATGGTTTGAAATGATCGCATCGAGGTGAGTTCTATGATCATTCGGGAGCAGTGTACCTGCCCATTAGAGGTTGTTCATGACATTATAAAAGGCAAATGGAAAACAATGATTATCTTTCAATTGAAAGATGGGAATACGTCCTTAGCTCAACTGGAGCGGGATATCGACCAGATCACCCAGAAGATGTTGTTACAGCATTTAAGAGAACTACAATCTTGCGGTATCGTGGATAAAGTCAAAACGGAAGGTTATCCGCTGCATGTAGAATACTTTCTTACTGAACGTGGGAGAAAGCTGTTAGACGCGGTACTGATCATGCAAGAGATAGGCATCGAATACATGGTGGAATGGGGTCAAACTGAACTTCTTGACCGAAAAGGCATCAGATACAAGATTTGAGTTCAATGCACCCATACCCACAAAAAAGTGGGTAATTCACGGCGCCATTGCATCGAGACTACAATACTTTTAGAAACTCATTAACTGCATGTAAAAGGAGCCGTGTATCATGAATACAGCGTTACTATTGGTAGACATTCAAAAAGATTATTTCCAGGGAGGCAGAAATGAATTAGTCGATACCGAACAAGCGGCAATCCATGCTCAAGAAGCATTGGCACTGTTCCGGGAAAAAAGGTTGCCTATCGTTCATATTCAGTGCACTCTTTTGGAAAAAAACGCAACGTTTTTTCTTCCCGATACGGAAGGGATTATAATTCATGAACGGGTAAAACCCCAATCTGACGAAAAAGTTATCGTTAAACATACTCCGGATAGCTTTTTTCAAACTGAATTGCATCAGCATTTTGAATCTATTAAAGTATCGCGACTTGTCATTTGCGGGATGATGAGCCACATATGTATCGATTCGACTGTGCGAACTGCGCACCGCTTGGGTTATGAAGTCATATTGCTCGACGATGCGTGTACCACCAGGGATTTGGTATGGAACGATACGGTGATTTCTGCAAAAACCGTCCATGATACTTTTATGGCATCATTGCAAGGCACCTTCGCTCAAGTAACGAACGCTGGCAGCCTTCACAAGATGATTTAATTTTTTCATTGAAGCAACTCTGGCAACAACTGATAAAAGGCCGCCTCGTATGAACGGGTACCCACAGTCTGAACACTTTAAAAGGTGCGGGCTATGGGTACCTTTTGTATGCCGGGGAACGCAACGGAAGAATGCATAACTCAGCCGTAGGATGAATGCTCGTCGACCGCCGCCCCCTCGGGGTTAGGGGCATGTCTAAAAAGTTAGATTTTTTAATGAGTGTTCCATCCGTCTTCGGTTAGATTTTTATTTGAATTGACACACGGGTTCCCTTGACCTTTGTATTAAAAAAACCGCCCCGGCAGGATGCCGGGACGGTTTTTGTGCAGCTGGAAAGGCTGCTTCTTATCTATTCAGGTTGTAGAAGGACTTCAGTCCGTTGTATTGAGCCATTTCGCTCAGTTCGTCCTCGATGCGGAGCAATTGGTTGTACTTCGCGATCCGGTCGGTACGGGAAGGTGCGCCCGTTTTGATCTGGCCGGCATTCGTTGCAACCGCGATATCCGCGATCGTGCTGTCTTCGGACTCGCCGGAACGGTGGGAAACAACCGCAGTGTATCCTGCGCGTTTTGCCATTTCGATGGCGTCGAAGGTTTCCGTCAGCGTACCGATTTGGTTCACTTTGATCAGGATCGAGTTGCCGATGCCTTCTTTGATGCCTTTTTCAAGACGTTCGGTATTGGTTACGAACAAGTCGTCGCCAACGAGTTGGATCTTGTCGCCGAGTTTCTCGGTAAGGAGTTTCCAACCTTCCCAGTCGTCTTCGGAGCAGCCGTCTTCGATCGTGATGATCGGATATTTGTCAACCCAAGAAGCGAGCAAATCAACGAATTCTGCGGATGTGAAGGATTTGCCTTCGCCTTCGAGATGGTATTTGCCGTCTTTAAAGAACTCCGTGGAAGCAACGTCCATGCCGAGGAATACGTCTACGCCCGGTTTGTAGCCGGCTTTTTCGATAGCTTCCATGATGGAGGACAATGCGTCTTCGTTGGAAGTGAAGTTAGGAGCAAAGCCGCCTTCGTCGCCTACCGCCGTGTTCAGGCCTTTGCCTTTCAATACGGATTTCAGGCTGTGGAAGATTTCAGCGCCTGTGCGAAGGGCTTCCTTGAAGGAAGGAGCGCCTACAGGCAGGATCATGAACTCTTGCACGTCGACGTTGTTGTCGGCATGAGCGCCGCCGTTTACGATGTTCATCATCGGTACAGGCAGTTGTTTTGCGTTGAATCCGCCAAGGTATACATACAGAGGCAGGTCCAAAGCGTCGGCTGCCGCGCGTGCCGTAGCCATGGAAACGGCCAGGATGGCGTTTGCGCCCAGCTTGCCTTTGTTAGGCGTGCCGTCCAGTTTGATCATCAGCTTGTCGATGCCGAGCTGGTCGAGCGCGTCCATGCCGATCACTTCAGGAGCGATAATTTCGTTTACGTTTTTCACGGCGTTCAAAACGCCTTTGCCGAGATAGCGGTCTTTGTCGCCGTCGCGAAGCTCAACGGCTTCGTGAGCGCCGGTGGAAGCGCCGGATGGAACGATGGCGCGGCCCATAGCGCCGGATTCGAGGTAAACTTCAACTTCAACAGTCGGGTTGCCGCGGGAGTCGAGGACTTCGCGAGCGTACACGTCAGAAATAATAGTCATTGTACTTGTTCTCCTTTGCGGTGTATTTAATCCAGAATAGATACCATCTCTATCATTATACCGTTTATTTGCGGCTTGCAATCATCGATTCTCCGGTCATTTCAGCCGGCTTAGGCAGCTGCATCAGGTCGAGAATCGTTGGAGCCACATCGGCCAAAATGCCGCCGTCACGCAGCGTCACGTCCTCGGATGTCAAAATAAACGGAACCGGGTTCGTCGTATGCGCGGTAAACGGTCTTCCCTGCTCGTCAAACACCATGTCGGCGTTTCCGTGGTCGGCGATGATGATCGCTACCCCGCCTTTGGCGATGACGGCGTCAACGACTTTGCCCATGCACTCATCCGTCACTTCAACCGCTTTGATCGTCGGCTCCAGCATGCCGGAGTGTCCGACCATGTCCGGGTTGGCGAAGTTGAGGATAATGGCATCGTGTTTTTCGGCTTCGATTTCTTTCACGCAAGCATCCGCCACTTCGTAGGCGCTCATCTCAGGCTTCAGGTCATACGTGGCAACCTTCGGCGAGTTGATGAGAATCCGGGTTTCCCCTGGAAGCTCTACGTCGCGGCCGCCGCTGAAGAAAAACGTCACGTGCGGGTATTTTTCCGTTTCGGCGATGCGGAGCTGCTTTTTGTTATGCTGCACCAGCACCTCGCCCAGCGTATTGTCCAGGTTTTTCGGTTCGTAAGCCACATATCCTCCGACCGTTTCGCTGAAGAGCGTCAGGCAGACGAAATGGAGGTTTTCAGGGAACTTCGGCCCGCGGTCGAATCCGCGGAAGTCCTTGTTCGTGAATACCTGGGACAGCTGAATGGCGCGGTCCGGACGGAAGTTCAGGAACACGACGGAATCGCCGCTTTCCACGAGCGATACCGGCTGGCCGTTTTCGCCCACGATCACCGTAGGCTCGACGAACTCGTCGAATACCGATTTGTTGTAGGATTCCGTTACGGCTTCAAGCGGATCGGTGTATTTCGGTCCGTCCCCGTATACGATCGCGCGGTAGGATTTCTCTACGCGTTCCCAGCGCTTGTCGCGGTCCATCGCATAATAGCGGCCTTGAACGGTCGCGATTTTGCCGATGCCCACTTCTTTGATTTTTGCTTGCAAATCCTGAATGAACTTCTTGCCGGAGTCCGGAGCGACGTCGCGGCCGTCCAGGAAAGCATGGATGTAAACTTCATGCATATCCTCTTTTTTCGCAAGGTCCAACATGGCGAACATATGCTCAATGTGGCTATGTACGCCCCCATCCGACAGCAAGCCGTATAAATGCAGCTTTTTGCCGTTATTTTTTGCCGCGCGAACCGCTTCGACCAACGTCGGGTTATCGAAAAATTCGCCTTCGCGGATCGATTTCGAAATGCGGGTCAAATCCTGGTACACGATGCGTCCTGCGCCGATGTTCAAATGGCCCACTTCGGAGTTGCCCATTTGTCCTTCCGGCAGACCTACCGCTTCGCCGGAAGCGGTCAGCGTCGTATGCGGGTATTTGGCCATCAGGCGGTCGTAGTTCGGTTTCTTGGCCTGAGCCACCGCGTTGCCTTCGTTCGTGCTGCGCAGACCGAATCCGTCCATAATAATCAATGCTACAGGTCTAGGTGCGGTCATCTTACTTCGCCCCCTGAACGAGCTGGATATAGGAAGCCGGCTGCAAGCTGGCGCCGCCGACGAGCGCGCCGTCGATGTCGCTTTGTCCCATGTACTCGGCCACGTTTTCAGGTTTCACGCTGCCGCCGTATTGAATGCGGACTTTGCTCGCAACGTCTTCTCCGTACAAACCTTTGACCAGGTCGCGGATATAGGAGATAACTTCGTTTGCATCCTGCGCAGTCGAAGATTTTCCTGTTCCGATCGCCCAGATCGGTTCATATGCAATCACGGCTTGAGCCGCTTGGTCGGCGGACAGTCCTTCGAATGCCGCTTCGGTTTGCACCTTGCAGACATCCTTCGTTTGGCCGGCTTCGCGCTCTTCGAGCTTTTCGCCCACGCAAACGATCGGCGTCAAGCCGTGGCGGAATGCCGCGTGCATTTTTTTGTTGACGGTCTCGTCGGTTTCCGCAAAATAAGCGCGGCGTTCGGAGTGGCCGATGATGACATAATCCACGCCAAGCTCCTTCAGCATTTCGCCGCTGATTTCGCCGGTAAATGCGCCGTTGTCTTCAAAATGCAGGTTTTGGGCGCCGATTTTGATGGACGTGCCTTTAGCGGCTTCAACCAATGCCGGAAGGTTGGTGAACGGAGCGCAGATGACGCTTTCCACGCCTTCCACTTCCGCTTTGCCCTTCACTTCTTCGATGAATGCTTTGGCTTCCGGAACGGTTTTGAACATTTTCCAGTTGCCCGCAATGATTGGTGTTCTCACTTGCTTCAACTCCTTCTTCGGAAATCCTTACGGCTGTACCCGCCCGGATTATTTATCGTTCAGAGCCACGACGCCTGGGAGCGCCTTGCCTTCCATGAATTCCAGCGAAGCGCCGCCGCCTGTGGAGATGTGGTCCATTTTGTCCGCCAGATGGAATTTCTCCGCCGCTGCCGCGGAATCGCCGCCGCCGATGATCGTGTAACCTTCGGTTTGGGCGCAAGCTTCGGCCACTTCACGCGTACCGCCCGAAAATGGGTCGATTTCGAATACGCCCATCGGTCCGTTCCATACGACAAGCTTGGAGTTTTTAATGATTTCGGCGTATTTGGCGCGCGTTTTCGGTCCGATGTCCACGCCTTCCCATTTTTCAGGGATGTTGCCCACTTCCACGATATTCACGTTCGCGTTTGCGCTGAAATCGTCCGCGATGACGATATCGACCGGAAGCAGGAAGTTTTTGCCGAGATCCTTCGCTTTTTGGATAAATCCGAGCGCCACATCCAGTTTCTCATTATCGCACAAAGACATGCCGATTTCATACCCTTGCGCTTTCATGAAGGTATAGGACAGGCCTCCGCCGATCAGCACGTTGTCCGCGATGTTCAGCAGGTTGTTGATGACGTCGATTTTGTCTTTGACCTTCGATCCGCCGATGATGGCCGTGAAAGGACGCTCAGGGTTGGACAAAGCCTTGCCGAGAACGTTCAATTCTTTCTCCATAAGCAGGCCGGATACGGCCGGCAGGTAATGCGCGATGCCTTCTGTGGAAGCATGGGCCCGGTGAGCGGCGCCAAACGCGTCGTTGACGTACAGGTCCGCAAGCTCGGCGAATTGCTTCGCCAGTTCCGGATCGTTTTTCTCTTCCCCAGGGTAGAAACGCACGTTTTCGAGCAGCAGCACGTCTCCGTCGTTCATTTTGGCGATTTCGGCTTTAACCGCTTCGCCCACGGCCTCGTCCGCTTTAACGACCGGTTTGCCGAGAAGCTCCGACAAACGCTCTGCCGCCGGCGTCAAACGCAGGGAATCGACGAACTCTCCTTTCGGACGGCCCAGATGGCTCGCCAGGATGACCTTCGCGCCGCGCTCGATCAAATATTTGATCGTTGGAAGCGTTTCGCGGATCCGCGTGTCGTCCGTAATTTTTCCGTCTTCCAAAGGCACATTGAAATCCACGCGCACGAATACGCGTTTGCCGGTTACTTCCACATCACGTACAGATTTTTTGTTCATGGTTCGTTCCTCCGTACCCATTTTTTATTTCGGGATTTTGCAAAATTCGATTACGGCCGCTCCTGGGTATATATAGACAAACTGAACCGTTTCGCTCTATATATTGCCGATTGAATCTTTCCGGATTTTTGCAAATCCTCGTCTGTATTCAGGAATTACAGGGGACAAGCTCGTTCGTTTCGGGATTTTTTCAATCCTCTTGTTTTTATCTATCCAAACTCTCCGTTGTCTCTATCCAAATCGTTTTACTTCGTTGTATTGGCATGACGCGAAAATCCGAAAGTCGGCTTCCTTCCGGATTTGCCGCATGCAATTTACAAAGAGCGGAAACAAAGGTTCTGTTTCCGCTCCATATATTCCGCTTGACCGGCGTCGATCTTACTTAGCCAGTTTTGCGAAGTATGCCAATGTGCGAACCAATTGAGCCGTGTAGGACATTTCGTTGTCGTACCAAGCAACGGTTTTCACCAGTTGTTGGTCGCCTACTGTCAGCACTTTGGTTTGAGTTGCGTCGAAGAGCGAACCGAACGTGATGCCTTTGATATCGGAAGATACGATTTCGTCTTCGGTGTAACCGAAAGTTTCTGGGTCGGACGCTTCTTTCATAGCTGCGTTGACTTCGTCAGCCGTTACTTTTTTGTTCAGAACGGTAACGAGCTCGGTCAGGGAACCTGTTGGTACAGGCACGCGTTGAGCGGCGCCGTCCAGTTTGCCTTGCAGTTCCGGAAGAACCAGACCGATTGCTTTTGCAGCGCCAGTGGAGTTTGGAATGATGTTCTCGGCAGCGGCGCGCGCACGGCGGAAGTCGCCTTTTGGATGCGGAGCGTCCAGGGTGTTTTGGTCGCCGGTGTAAGCATGGATCGTAGTCATCAGACCGGATGCGATGCCGAACTTGTCGTTGAGCGTTTTAGCCATTGGGGCCAGGCAGTTCGTTGTGCAGGAAGCGCCGGAGATGACGGTTTCGGATCCGTCCAGTGTTTCATGGTTGACGTTGTAAACGATCGTTTTCATGTCGCCTGTAGCAGGAGCGGAGATCACGACTTTTTTCGCTCCGCCCTTCAGGTGAAGCTCAGCTTTTTCTTTCGTCGTGAAGAAGCCTGTGCACTCCAGAACGATGTCAACGCCAAGCTCGCCCCAAGGAAGCTCTTCAGGGTTGCGGTTCGCGAGAACTTTAACTTCTTTGCCGTTTACTTTGAAGAAGCCGTCATGAACTTCGATGTCCCCGTCGAATTTGCCTTGCGTCGTATCATATTTAAGCAAATGAGCCAACATTTTAGCATCAGTCAAGTCGTTGATTGCCACAACTTCGATGCCTTCCACATTTTGAATGCGGCGGAAAGCGAGTCGTCCGATACGTCCAAAACCGTTAATGCCTACTTTTACACTCATTGAATAGTCCTCCCAAAGTTCTTATTTTGTGAATGTTTGCAGGTCGGCCGCAGCCGTCCGAAACATTCATTATTTATTCAAAACAGGCGGGCTTGCGCCTGTGTTGATAACGAAACAATGCCGAGCTTACGATTGCTCATCGATCTGCCTGCAGATCTCGACGGCCGCCGCTTCGTCCGTCACGAGAATATCCTCATGCCCGAACTTCAGCACGGAATGGATGGCGGTCGCCTTGTCTTTCCCGCCGGCAATCCCGATCACGATCTCCGTCCGGATGATGTCTTCCAGCCGAAGGCCCAGCGTAATCATGCGGTGAACGACTTCGCCCTGCTCGTTAAAATAATAGCCGAAAGACTCCGCTACCGCGCCTTCGCGCTGAATCTCCTGCGCCGCGGCCGGATCCAGCCTCCTGCGCCGGGTCATCTCCATCGCGTCGCCGATGCCGTGCACAATGATGCGGCACCGCCGGATGACGTCCACGATTTCCTGAATATTGCGGTCCTGCACCAGCGATTGATAAGCGTCATCGCTAAGCAGATCGGGGACATGCAGCAGCCGGTATTGGGCGCCTACGCGTTTGGCCATCGTAGAAGCGATCGTGTTCGCCTGGAATTCCAAGCTTTCGCCAAGTCCGCCCCTGGCCGGAACGAACCAGCTGTTCTTCATCGACGCGGAAGCATGCGGATTGAGCTCTTCCGCTACCGCGGCCAACGTGGAACCTCCCGTGACGGCAACCGTGTCCTCCTGATTCATGACGCCGAGCAGCGCCTTCGCCCCTTCGCGCCCGAGATCGCGCTTCGTCAGCGGCGATGCCTCGCAATCCCCCGGCACGACGACAACCTTTCTCAGGCCGTATGTACGGCGGATTTTCTCGCTCAGCTCATTCAGTCCGAACAGTTCCTCGGCCATCGGGCCCATCTCGTCCAGCAGCTTTCGCCCGGCTTCGCTGATCTTCATGCCGGAGCTTTCAATTTCGATAAGCCCTTGGGCTTTCAATAGATCCGTCTCCGCGCGCAGCACCCGCTCGGTCATATGCAGCGAGGCCGCCAGCGTTCGCCGGCCAATCAGCTCCGAGAGCATGATCTGATGGAGGATGGTGTACCTTGTCTTGAGCACGTCCATGAGATCAGGCAGAAGCTGCTTTTGTATCTCTAATATTCTCCGCATTTGCTCTCCACTCCCGCAACTTCAACTTCCTTCTCTCCTGCTCCCTGGCCTTAAAACGTCCCACGGTAACGATTTAAGTCCCACTTATATTCTACTCAATTTCACCCCTTGTTGCAAGTAGTCCACCGTCTATCCTTCACATTATTCTTTCCTCTTATACGGCTTATACGGCGGCGGCAGGCGGCTATCCGACGTTTCAAAATGCCTCTTGCATTTCTGCGCGGCTTATCGTATAATAACTCTTGCTGTACGGAATGTACGAGGGATAACCCTCCGCAGTCCGACTGAAGCATGTTTGACATATGCGCCCGTGGTCCAATGGATATGACGCAGGCCTCCGGAGCCTGAGATCGAGGTTCAATTCCTCGCGGGCGCGCCATATTATTAATGAAGCATCTACCATATGTTTAACCTTTAAGACCAAAGCCAATCATCGGCTATTTTTTTTACCCTCGAGTTTGACTTTCTTTGACTTTTTGTTTGAAATTGTTTATCATGGGGTTATTACGGTAACAGTAAGTATAGAATAGTTGCAATTAATCCATTAAATAGGGAGGTTTTCCACGTGAGTTATATACCTATGGTCGTTGAACAAAGCAACCGCGGCGAACGCGCCTACGACATTTATTCCAGACTCTTGAAAGACCGCATTATTTTTCTGGGATCCGATGTCAACGACGTCGTAGCCAATTCGATCATTGCCCAGCTGCTCTTCCTGGCTGCGGAAGATCCCGATAAGGACATCCACCTCTACATCAACAGCCCCGGCGGCTCCATTACGGCCGGCATGGCGATTTTTGATACGATGCAATACATTAAGCCGGATGTGTCCACCATCTGCGTGGGTCTCGCCGCTTCCATGGGCGCGTTCCTGCTGAACGCCGGCGCGAAAGGCAAACGCTACGCGCTGCCGAACAGCGAAATTATGATTCACCAGCCTCTCGGCGGTGCTCAAGGACAAGCAACGGATATTGAAATCCGCGCCCGCCGCATCCTGAAAATGCGCGACACGCTGAACCGCATTCTTGCCGAACGCACGGGACAGCCGCTGGAACGCATCGAACGGGATACCGACCGCGACTACTTCATGAGCGCGCAGGATGCAGCTGAATATGGCATTATCGATAAAGTGCTCGAGCATCCTCCGGTTCAAGGCGTCTAACCACCATATCTAGATATAGCAGCTTCAGGGGCTCCTAAAAGATCTTTTTTTGGATCTTTCGGGAGCCCCTTTTTGCCGCGTCACGCCGCCGATTCTACGTACTCTAGCACAACCTTTCTCATAGGCAAATCCTCATTTGTCCATTGACGAACCCAAGATATTGATGTAAAATTCAATTTATCAACTACATATTGATCCAAAACATCATAAATAGCCTATTACGACTTGCATTCATTAAGGTTGCAGCGTCGTTTTTTTTGCAAAGAATCGGTAGGAGTGATAGAGTATGCTGGTTGTCTACGATTCCAAAACGGGGAACGTCAGACGTTTCATAAACAAGCTGAATATGCGGAGTGTTTCGATCGCGGAGAAGGAAGAGATCAACGAGCCTTACGTGCTCGTGACCTATACGACCGGGTTCGGCCAGGTTCCCGAGAAGGTGAAGTCCTTCCTGACCCGCAACAGCAACATGCTGCGCGGCGTATCGGCAAGCGGCAACCGCAACTGGGGTCCCCGTTTTGCCAAAAGCGCGGACACGATCTCCGAGATGTACGATGTTCCGGTCCTCACGAAATTCGAGCTGTCGGGAACAACGCAGGATATAGAAACTTTTGTTGAAAGGGTGCGGAGCATTGAAGCATATTGAATTGAACAACGAATTGATGCAGCGGGGGGCTGACGGTTACTTCCAGCTTTCCAAAGACAAGGAAGCGGTCGCAGCCTTTATGGAGGAAGTCGAAAAGGACACGATGAAGTTCGGTTCCCTCCGGGAAAAGCTCGATTACCTGATCGACAACGACTACTACGAAAACGTGTTTGAAAAATACACCTACGAAGAAGTCGAGGCCGTGTTCAACCTCACGGCAAGCAGCGACTTCCAGTTCCAGTCCTACATGGCGATTTCAAAGTTCTACAAGGACTACGCGATGAAGACGAACGACAAAACGAAATATCTCGAGCAGTATCCGGACCGGGTCGCCATCGTCGCCCTGCACCTTGGGGACGGGGACAGCGGGAAAGCGCTCCGGATCGCCGAAGCGATGATCGACCAGCGCCTGCAGCCGGCGACGCCGACTTTCCTGAACGCGGGCAAGAGCCGCCGCGGAGAGCTGGTATCCTGTTTCCTTCTGGAAATGGACGACTCCCTCAACTCGATCAACTACGTGCTTGGAACCTGCATGCAGCTGTCCAAAATCGGCGGCGGCGTGGCGGTGAACCTGTCGAAGCTTCGCGGACGCGGAGAGCCGATCAAAGGGGTAGCCGGAGCGGCCAAAGGCATCATGCCCGTGCTCAAACTCATGGAGGATGCCTTTTCTTATGCCGACCAAATGGGTCAGCGCAAAGGATCCGGCGCGGGATACTACAACATTTTCGGCTGGGACGTCATTGAATTCCTGGATTCGAAAAAAATCAACGCCGACGAAAAATTGAGAATCAAAACGTTGTCCATCGGACTCATCATTCCGAACAAATTTTACGAGCTTGCCGCTCAAAACAAGCCGCTTGTCGTATTCGGGCCTTATTCCGTTTACAAGGCCTACGGCAAACACCTGGACGACCTTGATATGGACACGATGTACGACGAGCTCCTCGCCAATGACCAGATCACTAAAAAGACGGTCATGAGCGCGCGCGACATGCTGACGAAGATCGCTTCCACCCAGCTTGAATCCGGTTATCCTTACATCGTGAACAAAACGAACGCCAACCGGGCGCATGCGCTGAAAGATATCGGCCAGATCAAAATGTCGAACCTGTGCACGGAAATCTTCCAGCTGCAGGAGACGTCGGAAATCAACGACTACGGCATCGAAGACGTCATCCGCCGCGATATCAGCTGCAACCTGGCTTCGCTGAACATCGTCAACGTCATGGAGCAGGGAAAAGTGAAGGATTCCGTCCATGTCGGCATCGAAGCATTGACCGTGGTCAGCGACTTGTCCAAAATCGAAAACGCCCCGGGCGTACAACGCGCCAACCGCGAGCTGCACTCCGTCGGACTTGGGGCCATGAATCTGAACGGTTACTTGGCGAAAAACAAAATCGCCTACGAAAGCGCCGAAGCGAGAGAGTTCGCCAGCACGTTTTTCATGATGATGAACTTCTACTCCATCGAAAAAAGCATGGAAATCGCCCGCGACCGCGGCGAGACATTCAAAGATTTCGAAAAATCCGAATACGCTAAAGGCACTTATTTCGATAAGTACCTCGAGACGGACTTCCGTCCGACGTCTGAACGGGTTCAGCAGCTGTTTGAAGGCATCGAAATCCCGACGCCGGAGGATTGGGCCCGCCTGAAGGAGCAAGTGCAGAAATACGGCTTGTACCATGCCTACCGTTTGGCGATCGCGCCGACGCAAAGCATTTCGTACATCCAGAACGCAACCTCCAGCGTCATGCCGATCGTCGAGCACATCGAAACGCGTACATACGCAAACTCGACGACGTATTATCCGATGCCGTTCTTGAGCGCGGAAACGCAGTGGTATTACAAATCCGCCTACAACATCGACCAGTTCCGCCTGATCGACATGATCGCCGCGATTCAGCAGCACGTGGACCAAGGCATTTCCACCGTCCTGCATGTCAACAGCACCGTGTCGACCCGCGAGCTGTCCCGTTTTTACGTATACGCCGCCCAGAAGGGCCTCAAATCGCTTTATTACACCCGGACGAAAAAGCTGTCCATCGAAGAGTGCACAAGCTGCGCTGTCTAAAAATTGATCATACGGCAAGGCAATCGCAGGGACCTCGGGTCCCTCGTTGCCTTCTTAATATAAAGGAGCTATCGCCTAATGAAAGCAGTAAACTGGAACCGGCCGGACGACGATTTTACGTTGATGTTCTGGCAGCAAAACATTATGCAGTTCTGGACCGACGACGAAATCCCCCTGTCCGACGACAAAATGGACTGGATCAAAATGACGGACGACGAGCGCACGGTCTACAAACATGTCCTCGGCGGCTTGACGCTGCTTGACACGCTGCAGGGCGGCGTAGGCATGCCGAAGATCCTGGAGCATGTGGAAGGGCTGCAGCGCAAGGCTGTGCTCGGCTTCATGTCGATGATGGAACAGATCCACGCCAAATCTTACAGCAGCATCTTCACGACGCTCGCTTCGACGGAGGAAATCGACGCGATTTTCCGCTGGGTTGAAGAAAACGAGCAGCTGCAGTTCAAAGCCAAACAAATCGAGTCTTGGTACAAAAACATCAACTCCGCTCAGGACCTGTACCGGGCGATGGCCGCCTCGGTATTCCTGGAGAGCTACTTGTTCTACAGTGGATTCTTCTACCCGCTTTACCTCGCAGGCCAAGGCAAAATGACAAGCAGCGGCGAAATCATCGATCTCATTATCCGGGACGAGAGCATCCACGGCCTGTACGTCGGCTTGCTCGCTCAAGAGCTGTTCCAGACGTTCACCCCTGAAGAACAAGCTCAGCTGCAAAAAGAGCTGTATGAGCTGCTGGAGACGCTGTATCAGAACGAGGTCGTCTATACGGACGCCTTGTACGCTCCGATCGGTTTGCAGGAAGAGGTCAAAACCTATGTCCGTTACAACGCCAATAAAGCGCTGATGAACCTCGGCTTCGAGCCTCATTTTCCGGAAGAGCCGATCAACCCGATCGTGTTCAACGGCATCAGCACCCATACGAAGCAGCACGACTTTTTCTCGAAAAAAGGCAACGGCTACGTTCGTGCGATCAACATCGAGCCGCTGTCGGATGAGGACTTCATTTTTAACGTATAATTCCAATAACGAAAGCCCGCCATGCTATGCATGGCGGGCTGTTTTAATCTATAAAAATTCATTTCCACGGCGGCCGCTCAAAAAAGCGGCAAGGGATATTTCCCTATGCCGCCTTTTCCCGAGACTCTAAGCCGTTATTGGAACGCCGCAAACGGGTCGGTTCCTTTTGGAAGCACCTCGCCGAAGCTGAAGTCATACGTCGGAATGCCCGCCGCGTAAGGCGCGATTTCGTACTGCTGGTAGAAGATCGCAAAACCGCCTTCTTTCAGATAGAAATCCGGCTTTTCGTTCAGCCCTGCCGTCACGTCGTTGAATTTGACTTCCTTCGTTTTTTGCTTCAGCATGTTGTCGAGCTTCTGCTTGTAATCCGGTGCCGCCTTCAGCACGTCGCCGAGGCTGAGCTGTTTGCCGTCCTTCAGGGAGAAGGTCAAGCCTTCGCGCACCGTGCCGCCATGGGCTCCGCCCGTGTAGCCGTATTGGTCGATGACGACGCTCAGCACGCCATCGCGGTTATACGTCACGACGAAACTTTGCACGAAATCGTACACGTTTTCGATTTTGCCGTCCCGGTGGCTTGCCTTCTCTTCGCTGTCTTTCGCAAATTGCTCGGCTTTTTCCTTGAATACGGCATTGATCTTCTGCTGCACGCCCTCGGCAAGGCCGCTCACCTTCGGATAATGGATGACGATGCCGGCATTTTTATTCGTTTTCGTCATCGTTTCGCTTGAAATGCTAATATCGTTCATGGCCTGCTTGCCAAGCTCAAGCGACTTCAAGGAAGGGTTCCACACCCCTTTAATGCCCATATAGTCATTCAGCAGCTTGAATGGCACGTATAAATGTCCGTTCAGGTTTTTGGCTTCATACTGATCGCTGTTGCTGCTATCATAAACGTAATAGCCGTTCAGGTTCGAGACGACGCCGTAATCGGACAATTCCAGATTCAGCTTCATGAT
Organism: Paenibacillus sp. USDA918EY; assembly: GCF_009870825.1. Classification (GTDB taxonomy): domain Bacteria; phylum Bacillota; class Bacilli; order Paenibacillales; family Paenibacillaceae; genus Paenibacillus_AQ; species Paenibacillus_AQ albilobatus. The sequence goes on from NZ_WTWY01000002.1 coordinate 753,184, forward strand.
CCCGCTGCCGATGCTGTACGTTTTTGTTCCCGGATTATAATTAAGCGGCAGTCCCAATGCGTCGCGGAGAACGGTAATCGGAATCATCGTGTTCCCGTTGACGATTTTCCCCTGCTGCGTTAATGTCTTGCCGTTTGCTTTCAACACAACCGCGGGCTGCGTTTCCTGCTTCACCGCCGTTTTGGCCGCCGCATGGACGCTCGTGCCCACCGTTACGCTAGCCCCTCCAAACAATACGCCGGCTGCAAGCACGGCCGCTCCCCACTTCATTCCTTTATTCATCCCTGAAATCCCCTCTCTCCAAACATTGCTGCATATGCTAGTCATATGAAAGTTTACTGTATTTTACCCATGCGATTATTATATAAAACCCGGCATGCCAATTGATGACAAACACGGTTACAGTATTGTCGCATACCCGAGGAAAAGGGTTTAAATTTATTCATTTCTGTACCCTTTAGGGAGAGAGCCGGGCAATAAATGGAGCAGCATCAGCCTGCCCGGGTTGTTATCTCGCCCGCGGACGTCTGTTGTAGCCCTTCTCATCGTAAGGTTGAAGCTTCTCCAGCCATTCTTTTTCCATCTTCTCGACCTTATCCTTGTACACCTTCTGCTGCTGCAAATCATTGGGAGCCTGCGGATCCGGGCGAAGCTCCTCCAGTATTTCGAAGGCAAAAGCGTCTTCGCCGAGTTCTTTCCAATCCTTTTGCAGCTCGGGGCTGACATGGTAATCGGATGCAAGCTTCGCCTTTTGGCCGTTCATCGCTCCCGGCATATTCGTGCTGCTGGTCACGTAGATTTTGCCGTTTTGCTTGTTTCTGATTTGAAACACCCCCATCGGGCGCGGCGTGTTCATGTATTGTTCGACCAATTCTTTTCTTCGCTGATTTTTCATGTTTTTTGTCCCCTTTCCTTTCGTTTCCGGTTGTTTTGCCCAATACTCGCTCCCGTCCGGCACGCGGTCCAAAAAGCCGTATTCGATCAAATAACGCCGCAAGGTGACATAATCCCCATATCGTGCCTCCAGCAGCTCGTTTATTTCCTTTTCGGTATACGTGCGGTCCTCTTCAAAGTCCCCTGCAATGTGGCGCAAAACGGCCACCCTGCGTTTCTCCTGCTTCGGCAAAGAAGACAGTCCGCCCCCCGGCCCCTCTGCAAAATATTTGCGTACAATCTGCTCATGTTCTTCTTCCGAAATGTTGAGCCGCTCGCCCAGCTTTCCCGGTAATGGAGGTTCGGCCTGCTTCGCTGCGGCTGCCGCGGAAGAGCGGCCTGCATGTTTCCCGCCTTCTTCCATCAGCTCCATGACGGTCAAAAACAACTTGGCCTGCTTCATCTTCTCGCGGAGCATAAAGCGGTGATTGCGGATCGTGGAAGTGCTTCCTCCGTCCAGCTCGGCAATGATGTCGTGATCGCTCAACCCCTGGTGGAAAAAACCGATCAGCTTGCGCTGCAAATCGGTAAGTCCGGTCATTTTTTTATCCAGGCTGAGCAAGTAATCGAGCATGGAATGATGTTCATGCTGAATATGCCTGCGCATCGATTTCTCCGCTTCATAAAACACGCCGCCCTCCTGATAGACAATTCCTTTTTCCGTTTGATGTCCACAGACAAGGCATCGATACGTATCAAGCAGAGCATCCTCCGTGTATCCACGTTTGAGATCATGAATACCGGCATTCAGCAATTCATCCGAAACGCTTTCCATTAACAAACAACCCCTCAAAATACTTATTTATATATTAGACATTTTATAATACCGTCTATATTTTTTCAAATCCTTCTTTTGTTCATGCACACAAAAACCCCCTTTCCATGATGGAAAGGGGGCACATTTTAATGCCTCGCAAGTTGAAGCGTTACTCCCGCCCGCTTTTCAGTTCGGTCCAATAACGGTCGTACACTTGAAGAATTGAGCCAACGTCGCCGAGCCACTCGGTACGTTTCAGCTCGTCTTCGGTCAGATTGATCATATGGTTGTTGCGGTATTTTTCACTGTGGTAAGGCATCGCCTTGGCATTCGGATCGCTGTACCCGATCGACTCGTAGTTTTTGGCGCTGACCTGCGGATCAAGCATGTAGTTGATGAACTTTTCGGCCAGCTCCTTGTTTTTGGCGCCTTTCGGGATTGCGTAGTTGTCGGCGAAAATGGTTGCTCCTTCCTTCGGAACAACATATTCGATATCCGGATTATCCTTCACGATAAAAGCCGCGTCGCCGGACCATACCGTACCGATCCAACCTTCCTCCTGAATCATCTTTTGCTTGATCGTATCCGTATCGAACGCCAGCACGTTCGGCAGCAGCGTCTTCAGATCGTCCACCGCGGACTTGATCTCGCCTTCATTCGTGGAGCTGTTGGAATGACCCTGTTTTTTCAGCGCCATGCCGATTACCTCGCGGTTGTCGTCCAGCAGCAGCACCTTGCCTTTGTAAGCAGGGTTCCACAGGTCTTCCCAGCTGTCGATTTTGTCCTTTACGTATTTCTTGTTGTAAGCAATGCCGGTTACGCCGGACATATAGACGATCGAATATTTGTTGCCCGGGTCAAACACCGGATTTTTCAGGGATTCCTGGATGTTGGCGAAGTTCGGGATGTTTTTCATGTCGAGCGGCTCAAGCAGCTGGCTTTTGATCATCGTGGCCACCATGTAATCGGATGGCTGGATCAAGTCGTAGCCGCCTCCGCCTGCCTTGATTTTGGCCAGCAGGTCCTCATTGTTTGCATACGTGTCGTACGTAATATCGACGTTGTACTTGTTTTCGAAATCCTTCAGCACATCCTCGTCGAAATTGTCCGCCCAGCTGTAAATATGAAGCGTCTCCTTGGAGGTGCAGCCCCCCAAAGCCGTTAGTGACAATGCAGCAATAGCCCCTGCCAGCAGCAAGCCGGCGATACCCTTTCTTTTCACAGTTACATATCTCCTCTCTTTCCGTTACTCCGTTTTTTGTTGAAATGACAAAGAAATTCTCCGATGACGAAGCATCCTTATCCCGTTGGTAATGTTTTCTGCTAGATGCGGTCTGTCTATTGAGAAAGTGCGCCGATGGGCGTTTTTCTTATCAATGCAATATACGTTTCCATATCGATGGCGGTCTCCGCCGTACCCGCTTAAATCGGCAGCATTTTGTGCTTTTTCTGCCCTTTGCCGCGGTTCAAAATAAACTGCGCGAGCAGGATCAGCACGACGCTGACCAAAATCAGCAGCGTACACAGCGCGTTGATCTCAGGCGAGATCCCCCGCTTGACCTGGCCGTAAATATAGATCGGCAGCGTGGTTGAACTCGGACCCGCCACGAAAAAGCTGACCATAAAATCGTCAAGGGACATCGTAAAGGCGATCAGTGCGCCCGATATGATGCCCGGCATCATTTGCGGCAGTGTCACGTAACGGAAGGTCTTCCAGCCGGTCGCTCCAAGGTCGGCGGCAGCTTCCTCAAGCTGGCGGCCCATGCCTGCGAGCCGCGCGGTCACGACCACGTACACGTAGGACATGCTGAACGTAATATGGGCAATGATGACCGTCGCCTTGCCGAGCGGTATATGCATTTGGCTGAACAGCACCAGAAGCGACAAGCCCATGATAATGTCGGGAATGACGACGGGCAGGTACATCAGGCCGTTCATGCCGCCTTTCCAGCGTTTGCCCACGTTCCGGAGCGACAGAGCCGCCAGCGTCCCGAGCAGCGTCGCCGCGATCGTCGAAATGACGGCAACCGTCAAGCTGTTCGTGAGCGCCTCCATGACATGCCGGTTCTCCAGCAGCGAGGTATACCACTCAAAGGTAAATCCTTTCCAGTCCCCGCTCAATCTCGTATTGTTAAAGGAATACACGATGATGAGCAGAATCGGCACATAAATAAAAATCAGCAGCAGCAGCGAATGAAGCCCCAAGAGGGGATGGCTTTTCTTTTTCATGCGGTCCCCTCCTTTGCGCGATCCGCCCTGGACTGCATGGCCCGGTTAAACAACAGGATCAAAATCAGCGACGTGATCACGAAAATAATGGACAAGGCCGAACCGAACGGCCAGTTCCGCGCCCCTAAATACTGCGACTGGATGATGTTGCTGATCATCATCGATTTGGCGCCGCCCAAAATGTCCGTTACGACGAACATCCCCGACGTAGAGACGAATACGAGCACGCAGCCCGTCATGATGCCCGATTTGCTTTGGGGCAGCGTAATATGGCGGAACGCCCTCCAGCGCGTCGCCCCGAGGTCGCTGGCGGCGTCCAGCAGCCGCTTGTCCATCTGCTCGAGCGCCACGTAAATCGGCAGTACCATAAACGGAATGAAGTTGTACACCATGCCGAGCAGCACCGCTCCTTTGGTGTACAGCATCTGCAGCGGCTCGTCGATCCAGCCGAAATGCAGCAGCAGCGAATTGACGATGCCCTGCGTCCGCAGCAGGAGCACCCATGCGTAGGTGCGGATCAGGAAATTGATCCAAAACGGTATCGTGATCAGGACAAGTCCCCACGTTTGAATTTTAGGCGTTGCATTCGCAATGTAATAAGCCAGCGGATAGCTGACCAGCAGGCAGATGACCGTCGTTACGACGGACAGGACGAGCGTGTCCCAATAAATCCCGAGATACAGCGAGTCGAAAAAGGTTTTGTATCCCGTCAGGCTGAATTGAAAGACAACATTGCCCAGCGTGTCGCGGCTTAAAAACGAAACGACCACCACGATCAGCATCGGAACCAGCAAAAACAACGCTACCCAAAGCAGTACGGGTATCATCAAAAATTTCGATTTGTTCATGCCCCGATGATCACCTCGTCCTTCGGACTCCAGTTCACCCCGATCCGGTCGCCGATCTGCCACGGCCTTTCATCGGTAAAATCAAGCGCGATCGTCACCGTCATCGGCTCCTGGTCCAGATGAACCGTCAGCTTATGCACGTTGCCGAGGTACAGGACATCCTGAATGACGCCCGTCACGCGCGCGCCTTCCGTCTCCCGTACGGGGCGGAGCTTCTCGGGACGCACGGCAAAAAGCCCTTCACTCGAAGAAAAGATGTTATTTTCCCCTACAAAGGTTGCGGCAAACAACGTTTTTGGCGTTGCGTAAATTTCTCTTGGCGTTCCGACCTGCTCGACCCGTCCGCCGTTCATGATGACGATCCGGTCGGACAGCATCATCGCTTCCTCTTGGTCATGCGTCACATAGACAAACGTGATGCCCAGCGAACGCTGCAAATGTTTCAGCTCGGACTGCAGGTTTTTGCGAAGCTGCAGGTCAAGCGCTCCAAGCGGCTCGTCCAGCAGCAGCACCTTCGGCTTGTTGGCGATGGCGCGCGCGATGGCGACCCGCTGCTGCTGTCCGCCCGAAAGCTGGTGCGGATAACGCGAAGTCAGCGCCGTCAGCTGCGTCATCGCCACCGCTTCCTGAATCCGTTTCTTCTGTTCGTCTTTCGGTATTTTTTTCATTTTCAGTCCGAAAGCAATATTCTCTTCAACCGTCATGTGCGGAAACAGCGCGTAGTGCTGGAATACAAGATTCAAATCCCGCTGGTTCGGCGGAAGATTGGTTACATTCTGGCCTGCCAAAACGACGTCGCCATGGGTCGGTTGCTCGAAACCCGCAATCATGCGAAGAATGGTCGTCTTGCCGCAGCCGCTGGGACCGAGCAGAGTCAGGAACTCTCCCTCCTCGATCTTCAGTGACAGCGGATGCACAACGATTTGTCCGTCAAAATGCTTTTCAATCTGGACAAGGTCAATCAAAGTGCATTACCCCCTATCTTATGCTTCAGGATTCCTGGAATCCGGCTTTTTTGCAAAAATAACGAAAACAATACACACTAAGAAAAAAAAGCCATATCCATGGGTATGGCTTACCAGGCTTAAACGATTCATATCAAGGAGTTTGCCGGATCTTCCGGCAGTACCCTGCGAAGTACAGAAATTCGCATATTCACTATACCGTTTTTTCCTCTTGGGTACAACACTTTTCTATAGGATTCGACAGGAAAAAGCTACATATGTGCATTTCACGCAAAAACCGCCCGACTCCGGGCGAGCCGTTCGGGCTCCTTCGGAATCGGGCGGCTGGTTTCTGGAAAGCCGCTTTTATTTCAGTTCGTATTGCACGCTGAGCTGCGTCGACACCTTCACTTCGCCTGGGGAGACCGACGTGGAGTTGCCTGCATCAGCTGTCGCAAGGGAGTCCATTTTGGCATTCGTGAAGACGACCGGATTGCCTACATCCCCTTGGCTGACAACGAGCACCATGCCGAGCTGACGTTTGGCTGCTTTGGCAATGGCGCCGGCTTTCAGGTCAGCGTTGGCCATCGCTTTTTGAATGACCTGCTCTTCAAATTGGTCACGGTTTTCGACCGAGAAAGTGACATTATCGATGCTGTTCGCTCCGGCGTTCGAAGCATCGTCCAGCAGCTTGCCCACCTTGGACAGATCGCGGTAAGAAACTTGAAGCGTATGATGCGCCGTGTATCCTTTTACTTTCTGGCCATCCTTATCATTGTAAACGTAATTCGGCTGCACGTAGAAAGACACGCTTTGAATGTCCTTGTCCGCGATTTTCCACGTGTTTTTCAGCAGGTCGGTAATTTTCTGGATTTTTTCGGCGTTCGCCTTTTGCGCGCTTTGGGCCGTTTCCGCCTGGGTGTCTACGCCAATCGATAAATACGCGATATCCGGCTTAACCGAAATTTCGCCTTTACCGACAACGTTGACGACGTTGCGCTGCACATCCTGATCCGCATAAGCGGTGGAAACTCCCGTGATGCCGGTCACGCCGGCCCCTCCTACGAGCAAAGCTCCTGCAATCAGCACCGAACCTACAGGTTTGATCCATTTTTTCATTTTCGTTGACCTCCTCGTCATAATCGAACAGTATTCCCAGGCGACGCCCGATGTTTCCGTTCACCTGATTTGTCTTCTAGACGAGCGAAGGGGTGGAAAATGTTGCAGGTAGTCAATCACTTTTTTTTTAGATTTTTGCGGATTTTAAAAACGCTTTTCCCAGCAAACTGCGGCCCGGCAAAAAAGGCCTTAAACAAGCTCCTTCAGGCTGCCCTGCGCTTTCTTGATGTTTTCCAGGCTGTTTTCATTGTTGCTGAGCAGCGATTGAAGCGTCGCCGTCAGTTCTTCCATAGCTGCGGAGGTCTGTTCGTTTACGGAGGCCAAATGCGTCGTGGACTCGTCGATCGAACCGGAAAATGCGGCAATTTCGCGGATGTTTCCGCGGTAGCCGTTCGAAACCTTCAGGAGTCCCGCCACCGACTGCTCGATGGACCGGAAGGCTTCCAGCGTCTCTTCCGTCAGAATGCTGCTTTTTTGCATCCGCTCCGCGACCTGTCCCATGCGACCGATCGTTTCGGCCATCAGAACGGAGAAGCCGCCCATTTCCGACTGGATTTTCTCCGCCGAGCCCGATGCCACTTCGGCCAGCTTGCGGATCTCTTTAGCCACCACGGCAAAACCGGCCCCGTGCTCGCCCGCCCGGGCGGCTTCGATGCTGGCGTTCAAGGACAGCAGGTTCGTTTGATTTGCGATTTCCGAAATGGTATGGCTGAATTCCGATGTCCGGTGTACCCGTTCCGTCAAGCTTTGAATGTCGGCGGACATGGCGTCGATCTGCTGCTTGAAGTCCATGATCGCCTCATGAAGCAGCTCGACCTTGTCTTTGCCGAACTCCGACAGCCGGTTCGTTTCGTCCGTTTGCGCAAGCAGCGTTTCGGTGGAGTCGGTCATTTGCTTGACCATCATGTCCATCTGCTTCACCGATTCGTTGATGGCATAAGTCGAGTCGGCCTGTCCCGAAGCGCCGCTTGAAATTTCCTGGAATGCAACGTTCATCTCTTCGAAAGAAGCCATATTGTCTTCCACGCCATGCGTAATTTCGGCCATGTTGCCCGTAACCAGCGTCACATGCTCCATCAGCCGCTCCCTTTGTTCCTTCTGCTCGCCCAGCAAGCGTTCGCTTTGCTCCCGCGCATCCCTTGTTTTTTTCACCAGTGTATTGTTCAGTCGCAGCAAAAGAATGACCATAACCGATACGATGGCCATCATCATAATCGCGGATTGACCGTCCCGGGTCGGCATTTCGATGCCGGTGTCGGCAGTTACCAAATAGATCGTAACGATTAGCGAAAATAGGATGGAAATTGAAGTGATGACGAGCCGAAGCGTGATGAGCGCGAGAATGATCAGGTAATACGCAGCGAAAAGGGTTGCGAGCGTAGGCAATACAAACGTCTGAATGGCGATGTTCACGGCCATGCCGAGTACGCTTAGATAGGCGATGTGGCGAATGTGTTTTTTTCGAAAATGAAAATAAGCAAAAGCGACGAGCGACAGGATATTGATCAATAATCCCAGATTCGGCCAGCTGAATATGCGGCTTCCATCCATCGTCGTGAACGCAAAAAAAGCCGAGATCGCAGCCGCCACCAGCAAAACGCGGTTCCTGTCATGAATGTCTTTTTCTTCGAACGATTTGGCTTTGGTTAAGTCCGGGCCCTCTCCTGAACCGGTTAGCCCTTGTTGATTTCTCCATTTCCCCATACCTTCGGTGACTCCTTTATCTCGATATTTGCCAAAAGAGCGAGCTTCACCCTGAAAGTGCAGCTATAGTATGATATCGGCTGGGATGTCACTATTTGTAAGGGAAATTGGAAAATGTGAATTTTTTCTGAAAATGCAAAACAGCCTTCTCTTCAAAACTGAAGAAAGGGCTGTGCTTTTAGGGAAACATCCGCAGACGGATCCTCCCTAACCGTTATGAATCAATCGTTTTATTGGTTTTCGAGTTCTTCTTTGCCGACAAGGCTGACTAAAGCGTTTACAGCCTGATCTGCGTCCGCGCCTTCGGCACTGATGATAATTTCCGTACCCGAACTGATTGCAAGGCTCATAATTCCCATGATACTCTTGGCATTCACTTTTTTATCATCTTTTTCCACGAAAATTTCGGACGAGTATTTATTCGCTTCTTGGACGAACAATGCTGCCGGCCTTGCATGTAGACCCGTTTTCAGGCGGACGACTACCGGATGCTTTGTCATGGAAACCTTACCCCCTTTAGAAATCTGCATAGTTCTCATAACATATTTGGTAACATTATAACATTATAACATGAACGACACTAGAAGAAAAAAACTAGCCGTTCCGAATCTTCTCAGCCATCTCGTCGATCTTCCGCAGCCGGTGGTTGACCCCCGATTTGCTGACCGTTCCCTTCAGCAGCTCCCCGACTTCCTTCAGGTTCATGTCCGGATGCGCGAGGCGGATTTCGGCCACCTCCCGCAGCTTGTCGGGCAGGTTTTCAAGGCCCACTTCCTTCTGCAGAAGCTTAATGTTGTCGATTTGCCGGACGGCGGCCCCGATCGTTTTGTTCAAATTAGCCGTTTCGCAGTTGACGATCCGGTTGACCGAATTGCGCATGTCGCGCATGATCCGGACGTCCTCAAATTTGAACAGCGCTTGATGCGCCCCGATCAGGCTTAAAAATTCGATGATTTTTTCGCCTTCCTTAATGTACAGGACGAATCCTTTCTTGCGTTCGATGAAACGGGCATTCAGCTGAAATTCATTCGCCAGATCCACCAGCGCCCCGCAATGCTCTTCGTACATAGAGGAAATCTCCAGGTGGTAGGAGGAGCCCTCCGGATTGTTCACCGAACCCCCGGCCATAAACGCTCCGCGCAGATACGCGCGCTTGCAGCAGTTCTTTTTGACCAGATCGGGGTCGATGTCCGTGCGGAACAAAAAGCCCTCCGAAACAATCCTCAGCTCTTTCAGTATTTCCTGAACGCGGGCCGGAATACGGACAATGTACACATTATTTTTTTTCAAGCGCATTTTTTTGCGGACAAGCAGCTCGGTATGGGCCTGAAAATGCTTTTTGATCAGCGTGTAGATCCGTCTGGCAATCGCCGCATTTTCCGTCGAAATATCCAGAATGACCTTCTTGTTCGAAAGCTGAACAGCCCCGTTCATGCGGATTAGTGCCGACAACTCGGCCTTTTCGCAGCAGGCGTCTGCTTCGATCATGGTCAATTCTTTTTTCGTCAGCGCCGCAAACGACACGGGTCTCACCTCTTTCGTAAAATCCAGTCCTGTACCAGCTGGTAAATATGCCGGCTCAGCTTGTCGGCGTCATGCCGAAGATACGTCCGGAACAGCACCAGCGTATCGGCAATGACCTTGTACCCGAGGCTTGTGACCTCGTCGTAGTCCAGTTCGACCGGCTTGGCGCCCTTTTCGGCGTATTTATCCTGAACCTGCGGAGGAATGTCTCCGCTATTAACAATAACATAATCGAATAAGTGCTTGCCAACATGATCGTAAATCGCCTGAAGATGGTCGCTGACGGTATAGCCGTCCGTTTCTCCGGGCTGGGTCATGACGTTGCACACGAAAATTTTGATGGCTTCCGACGCCATCACGGCCTCCGCCAGCTTGGGAACCAACAGATTCGGCAGAATGCTGGTGTACAAGCTGCCCGGACCGATCAAAATGGCATCCGCCTCTTCGATCGCCGCTACCGCCTCCGGCAGCGGTTCGACCTCCGAAGGTTCAAGAAACACCCGCTTGATCCGTCCCCCCGCTTCGGGAATCTTCGATTCCCCCGTGACGATTATGCCGTCTTCCATTTCCGCCGACAGCACCACCGCTTCATCCGCTGCAGGCAGCACGCGCCCGCGCACGGCAAATACGCGGCTCAGTTCCCGCACTGCCGTGACAAAGTCTCCGCTGATGTCCGTCATCGCCGCCAGAATCAGGTTGCCGAGGCTGTGCCCGGCAAGTCCCGAGCCGCTGCTAAACCGGTATCTCATCATTTCCGACATGAGCGGCTCGACATCGGCCAGCGCCGTCAATACGTTGCGGATATCTCCCGGCGGCGGCATCTGCAGCTCGCTGCGGAGAATGCCGGAACTGCCCCCGTCATCCGCCACGGTGACGATGGCCGTGATGTCCAGCGGCATTTCCTTCAAGCCCCGCAGCATGACGGACAAGCCGGTTCCCCCGCCCATGACGACGATCCGCGGACGCTCTCTTTTTTGTACAGCCACGCTCATCACTTCCACTCTCATTAATTCCGGTCACGTTCAGAATCCCGGTGGCTGACCGAAACCGACTCCGTTTCGCTGGTCCCCAGCATTTTGCCCAAATACTCGGCAATAGCTACCGAACGGTGTTTCCCGCCGGTGCATCCGATGCCGATAATCACCTGGCTTTTGCCTTCCTTCCGGTACTGCGGGATCAAAAAATGGAGCATATCCAAAAGCTTCGTCAGAAACGCCTGGGTCTCAGGCCATTTCATCACGTAATCATATACTTCGCTGTCCTGCCCGGTCCGCGGCCGCAAATTTTCCACGTAGTGGGGATTCGGGAGGAAGCGGACGTCGAACACCAAATCGGCGTCGATCGGAATGCCGTATTTGAAGCCGAACGAAGTGATGTTCACGGAAAGCGTGTTGCCCTCCAGATGGGAAAATCGCGAAATGATTTTTTCCTTCAGCTGGCCCGGCTTCATGGTGCTGGTATCAAGCACGACGGTGGCCGAGCTTTTCAGCTCCTCCAGCATCTTGCGTTCCAGACGGATGCCGTCGAGCGGCATACCTTCCGGGGCAAGCGGATGCCGGCGCCGGCTTTCCTTATAGCGCTGCACAAGCACCGAGTCGGTCGCTTCGAGAAACAATATTTCGCAATGGATCGTAAAATGGTCCTTGATATAATTCAAGGATTCGGATAATGCCGTAAAAAATTCGCGCCCGCGCAGGTCGATGACCAGCGCCACCTTGGCGATTTTTCCTTTGGATTGTTCGATCAATTCGGCGAATTTCGGGATCAGCACGGGAGGCAGATTGTCGACGCAAAAAAATCCGAGATCCTCCATGCTGCGTACCGCCAGCGTCTTTCCGGCGCCCGACATGCCCGTGACAATGATCAGGGTGGCCATGCCAGTTGCGTTATTTTCACCCTCGAGCATCAGCTTTCCCTCCCTTGGTTTGGTACTTGCGGACAGCGGGAAACGGGCTGTCTCCACGCAGACCCTGCCTCGGGTTCAATACCCGCTTTCCTTGCGCTTCCTTTCGAAATCGGTCCGTGATCCTACGAGCGGAGCAGCAGCCCGGCCGCACCTACGACGCCCGCATCATTGCCAAGCTGCGCAGGGATGATCGATACGCCCTTCTGCAGCGGTTCAGGCGTCAATTTGGCGAATACCTCGCGCACTTCGTTGAACAGAATATCTCCCGCTTTCGATACGCCGCCGCCTACGATGAACACTTCCGGATTGAGCGTAGCCGCAACGGCCGCCATCGCTTTGCCCAGATAGAAGGCTGCACGCTTCACGATGCGCAGCGCCACCTCGTCTCCGGCTTTGGCCGCATCGAATACTTCCTTCGCTGCGATTTTCGTCTCCAGCGCCAAGGACGTGCGGTCCCCGCGTTCGACGGCATCCTTGGCCATGCGGATAATGCCCGTCGCCGAAGATACGGTCTCCAGGCATCCCATCTTGCCGCAGCCGCATTGAATGGCTTCCAGGTCCGGAACGACGGAAATGTGACCCAGCTCGCCGGCCAGACCGGAAAAGCCCTGATAGATTTTACCGTTGATAATGATGCCGCCGCCTACGCCGGTACCGAGCGTATAGCACACGCAGTTGTCGACTCCCCGTCCCGCGCCGCTCCACGCTTCCCCGAGCGCGGCAACGTTGGCGTCGTTGTCTATTTTGATAGGCTTGCCGATTTTTTCTTCCAGAATAGCACGAATCGGCACATCGCGGAAACCTACGTTTGGTGCAAAGATGATGATCCCTTCACGGACATTGGTAAAGCCGGCAACCCCCGCGCCTACACCCGCAAGCTGGTCCCAGCTGTATGGGGACTGGTCAACAATATGACGCACATATTTCTCGATATTACCGATGACAACATCTACGCCTTTTTCCGTTTCTGTAGGTCCTTCATACGTTTGAATTAGCTGTCCTGATTGATTGCAGATGCCGACCTTAATGGCGGTTCCTCCTAAATCGACACCAACGTAGATTTGCTCAGACATGTTACAAGCCACCTTTTTTCCTTGAATAATAGTTTGCTCCTACTGTACCCACTATAATTGAAGCCTACCTATCGGTCAAGAGATGTGAGAACTGTCACAAACAGCCCGGAGTGCCCGTTTTTCGGGCAAAGTCGGCCATTCGAACCGTCCCTCTGCCCTATGTTGCCCCTCCTTCGACATGACATCTGTCACATGCTTTTGATGACAGCATACACTAACCGGCCCGGCCTTGTGACGATAGAATGGAAGCAAGAGGAAATTGGGTCCGAAAGGAACAAAGCAAAATGGAGGGTATGATGGAAAATATAGCCGGACTCAAACGCGTTACGAAAACATACGGAGGCAAAACCGCCGTCGACGACGTCTCCTTCGATATTCCACGCGGCTCGGTGACCGCGGTTCTCGGTCCCAACGGGGCCGGCAAAACGACGGTCCTTTCGATGATGCTCGGGCTGCGCGAGCCCAGCCGGGGCACTGTCGAGCTATTCGGCCGATCTCCCAAAGACGTGCAGGTCAAAAGGCGCATCGGCGCGATGCTGCAGGAGGTAAGCGTCATTGACGGGCTGAAGGTCCGGGAGGTTATGGCCATGATCCGAACCTACTACCCTGAACCTCTCTCGCTGTCGGAGATGGCAGACATTGCCGGATTCTCGCCGGAAGAGATGAACCAGCGGGCCAGCAAGCTGTCCGGCGGGCAGAAGCGCAGGCTCGGATTTGCGCTCGCAATGGCCGGGAACCCGGACCTGCTGTTTTTCGATGAGCCGACGGTCGGCCTCGACTCCACGTCGCGGCGGGCATTTTGGCAGCAGACGCAGGCACTGGCCCGGAAAGGAAAAACGATATTGTTCTCCACGCATTATTTGCAGGAGGCTGAAGACGCGGCGGACCGGATTCTGCTGTTTAATAAAGGAAAAATCGCGGCGGACGGCACCCCTGGCGAGATCGTTTCCAGGCTGACCAGCCGCTCCGTTTCTTTTCTCGCGGACTTGGGAGGAAACGTCGCCGCTTCGGACATGGTTATTCAGCTTCTTTCCGTACCCGGCGTCAAGGAATGCAAAGAGCAGGACGGAAGATGGGTCGTCACGGCCGAAAATACGGACACGGTGCTCGCGGCTATATTCAGGTACGAAATCCCTGCGAGAGATATCCGTACCGGCCAGGGAAGGCTCGACGACGCTTTTGAACTGATGTTGTCCGAAGACGGAAACGAGGAGGCGGTCTCATGATCAACATGTTATTCATGCAGTGCAAGGTTGAAATGCTGCGGATTGTCCGCAACCCTTATTACGTGTTCTGGTCGCTGCTGATGCCCATCGTGTTTTATTTTATTTTCACCAAAATCGTGAACACCGGCGTCGACAATGCCAAAGCCTGGCAGGCGCATTATTTGATGTCGATGACCACCTTCAGCGTGATGGGATCGGCGATCATGACCGTCGGCATCCGCATGGTTCAGGAGCAGACGCACGGATGGTCGGTGTATATGCGGATCACTCCGCTGCCCGGAAGCATTTATTTTCTGTCCAAAATGTTCGGCCAAACAGTCATGCACCTGTTTTCGATCATCGTCATTTTTACTGCCGGTTTTGTCATCAACGGAGTGCGAATGTCCTTTGCCCAATGGGCAGGCTGCGGCTTGTGGATCCTGGTCGCCTCCATCCCTTTTCTTGCGCTCGGCACCATGTTCGGTTCGATGAAAAGGGTGGATACGGCGAGCGGCGTAAGCAACGTCGTATACATGCTCATGGCCATTCTGGGCGGCATGTGGTTTCCGATGGACACCCTTCCTTCCATGCTGCAGGCGATCGGCAAATGGCTTCCTTCTTACAACTACGGCAGCGGCGTCTGGGCCATTGCCGCAGGAGAGGCGCCTGAACCGAAGGCGATATTCATTCTTGCCGGATATTTATTCCTGTTTATGGTACTATCCATATATATCCGAAAAAAACAGGAAGCGGTGTAGACGTTGAAGCGTTCCCGATTTGAGCTTTTTCCGAGCGATATGGGCTTCTTCCCTTATGTGTGGCTGGTTTACGTTGCCATTCCTATTTATTACATCAGCCATGAGCATTGGCTTCGAATGGCGGCGGGTTATCTGCTCATTGCTTCGTTCGTGCTAACCTACCGCCAGCTTTTTTTCGCCCGAAAGTCGTTTGTGTTTTGGCATGGTCTGCAGATGCTGCTGTTATTTACGCTGTCATTGGCGTACAGCCCCTATATGCTGTTTATGGGATTCTACATCTCCAGCTTTATCCCCTACTACAAGGATTGGCGAAAGTTTTACGCCGCTTTGTTTTGCTTCTACGCCGTGCTGATCCTGCCGCTTTTGTTTTATCTTCCCGGTCTTGCCGCGCAAGACCTTTATGTCGTGCTGCCCTTTCTTGTCGTTATGATGATGTCCCCGTTCGGGATGCGTTCCATGTACAGGCAGCGTCAGCTGGAGACGGATCTGAACGAAGCGAACGAACGGATCGCCGAATTGGTGAAACGGGAAGAGCGGCTCCGCATTTCGAGGGATCTGCATGATACGCTCGGCCACACGCTGTCGCTTATTACGCTAAAAAGCCAGCTTGTAACGCGATTGATCGACCGGGACCCGGGCAAAGCGCTGCTGGAAGCGCGGGAAATCGAACAGACGTCCAGAGCCGCCCTGCGTCAAGTACGGGAGCTTGTAAGCGGAATGCGTACGTTGACATTGACGGAGGAACTTCAAGCGTCCAGGCGGATGCTGGAGAGCGCAGGGATACGGCTTGAAGCTGAAGGCGATTTCGGCAACAAAGAGATTTCCGGGCTGGTGCAAAACATTCTCGGCATGTGCCTGAAAGAAGCCATCACCAATATCGTGAAACATAGCCGGGCGGATCGATGTACCATCGCCATTAAACGTACCGACAGCGACATCCGGCTCGTTATCAGCGATAACGGCGTCGGTTTGGAAGGCCGGAAAAGCGGGCTTCGATCCGACGGCAACGGTTTGAAAGGGATGAAGGAACGGCTGGCCCTGATCGACGGATCGCTTGAGCTGCGTTCATCGGACGGGTTGACGGTCCTGATCCGCGTGCCGGTGGTGGTCCGAAAAACATCCGGCGACGGGGTTCCGCAGGCGGCGGACGGCGCATAGCTTTTCCAAGCCCTCTTCCCTATCCCAGCAAAAACCGCTGCATGGATCTAACGGTGTACCTGAATACGAAGAAAAGGCAAGGAGTGAAGACGTATGATCCGAATCTTGATCGCCGAAGACCAGAGGCTTTTGCGCGGCGCTCTTGCCTCTTTGCTTGACCTGGAGGACGACCTGGAGGTCGTTGGCCAGGCAGGGGACGGGCAGGAGGCGTTGTCCATGATTTTGAAGATGAAACCCGACGTCTGCCTGCTCGACATCGAGATGCCGGTTCAATCCGGCATTGAAGTGGCGGAACGGCTGAAGCTGGAGGGCTCGCCCTGCCGGGTCATTATGCTGACGACCTTTGCGCGGCCGGGTTATTTTGAGCGGGCGGTCAAGGCGGGGGTGAGCGGTTATTTGCTCAAAGACGAGCCAAGCGATCGGCTGGCCGAATCGATCCGGCGGGTGATGCAGGGACACCGCGAAATTTCGCCCGAGTTGATTTTCGACTCCGCGGCCCGGAAAAATCCGCTGACCGCAAGGGAATGCGAAATTCTGCAGCTGATCGCCGCCGGCAAAACCGCAAGCGAAATCGCCCGCTCCCTCCATCTTTCCCACGGCACCGTACGCAATTACATATCGGAAATCCTGAACAAGCTGGACGTCAAAAACCGGATCGAAGCGATCAGTCTGGCGGAAGGAAACGGATGGATCTAACCCGGAATAAATTCCATGATTTCAAAAAAACAAGGGGTATCCCTCAGCCGCATTCGGCTTAAGGGATACCCCTTCATCATGCACTGCATGTTACAACGTGCCGCTCCAGTCATGAACCATGCTGCCTTCGAGGAACTTCTCGCAGTCCATCGCCGCCATGCAGCCGGTTCCGGCTGCGGAGACGGCTTGGCGGTAGCGCACGTCCTGAACGTCGCCGCAGGCGAACACGCCCGGGACATTCGTTTCCGTCGTGCCCGGCTTGACCCGAATGTAACCGATCTCGTCCGTATCGATCTGGTTCTCCAGGAACTTCGTGTTCGGCGTATGTCCGATCGCCACGAAGACGCCGTCCGCCTCGATCAGTTCCTCCTGCCCGGTTTCGTTGTTGAGTACCTTCAGCCCTTTTACCCCATTATCGCCGGCAACGATTTCAAGCGGCACCCGATTCAGCGCCCATTGGATTTTTTCGTTGGCGCGGGCGCGGTCCTGCATGATTTTCGATGCGCGCAGTTCTTCCCTGCGGTGCACGAGCGTCACGCTGGAACCGAAACGGCTCAGGAAGTTCGCTTCCTCCATGGCGGAGTCTCCGCCGCCGACCACGAGGATCTTTTTGCCGCGGAAGAAGAACCCGTCGCAGGTCGCGCATGTGCTGACGCCGCGCCCGACGTTTTCCTGCTCGCCGGGAATCCCGAGGTATTTGGCCGAAGCGCCCGTGGAAATAATGACGGTTTCGGTCTCGATCTCGCCCATCCCCTCGACGAAAAGCTTAAACGGGCGTTTCGAGAAGTCCACCTTGTTGACCCACCCGGTTTTGAATTCGGCCCCGAAACGTTCGGCCTGCTTGCGCATATTGTCCATCAGCTCCGGACCCATAATTCCGTCCGGGAAACCCGGGAAGTTTTCGACTTCCGTCGTTGTCGTCAGCTGGCCCCCCGGCTGCATGCCTTCGATCACAAGCGGCTTCAAATTGGCGCGGGCCAAGTAAATGGCTGCCGTCAGTCCGGCAGGCCCGGTTCCGATGATGATTGATTTGTACATTCCGATAGCCTCCTTTAAGAAAGAATCAGCGACTCAAATCATGTAAGGTATGTTTCGGCAAGCGCATCTATACATTTTCTGTAAAAGGACGGAAAACATCATCCTTTTCATCCTGGGGCGAGCAGACGCTGTCGATGCGTTTCGCGTACCGGCTTACCGTCGACACGGAAACGCCGTACCGCTGCGCCACTTCCTGATAGGTCAGCGAGCTGCCGCGCTGTTTCGCGGTCAAATACTCGAGCGCGGCCGACCATCCTTCCGTATGGCGGATCAGCGGCTTGTCGGGGTACAGCTTGCCCAGGAATTGAAACCATAAGTTTTGCAAATGCCGCCGTTTCTCGCGGTCGGTTCCTTCGTCCATGTGCCGCCAAGCTTGGTCGACCACGGCTTGCAGCGTATCGCCGGTCCCGTCGAAATCGTAGGATGCTTCAATTTCCGCAACCTGCGGCTCCGAAGCGGCGCCGGCCTCGAGAATAGCCTGCGCGGTATCCTGCGGCCCCATCTCGGCCAGCACCTGCAGGGCCTCCTTTTTAAGCTCCGGCGATTCATCCGGCTCTTTCAGAAAAGCCGTCAACGTTTCCCGGACCTCTGCGTCGGCGATCCATCCCAGCGCGCGGATCACCTGAAGTTTGGTTCCATGATCGCCGTACCGGAGCGCCCAGAAAAACGAGGACCGGATCAGCGGATTGCTTTTGACTTCCTCGCAAAGCTCGCTTTCATTCTGCTCCCATCGTTTCAACTGTTCCTCGAACGGCAGATGGTAATGATAGCTGAGCTCGTACCGCTGCCCGTCAGCCGGACGCAGCTCCTCCATTTGATCCAGGTAAAACCGCGGAATATCCGAGGCGGGGTCAAGCTTTTGCGCTTGCTGCCAGTGCCGGCGCGCTTCCCCGTACAACCCGCTGTTAAACGCGGCAACCGCCGCGTAATGATAGAGGCTCGGGTCCCCGAGAAGCTCTCCGTCCTTCAAAAGCCGGCGGAAATGGCCGTACGCGGAATCATGCCTTCCCAAAATGCCCATCGTCGTCGCCAGTTTAAACACATGCTCCTGATGGAACGGAACCATCACCGACAATGTTTCAAGAAGAGGGGTCAATGAAGCAGTATTCCCTTCATGCTGGTAAAATATTGCCAGGTTGCACAAACCGTGAATATTGCCCCGCTCCTGCTCCAACACCTCAAAAATGGTCGCTTTGGCCTTGCGGAACAAGCCCATGTAATAATACGCCAAAGCCAGATTGTTTCTTGCGGCAAGAAAGTCCGGCTGCTCCTGAACGATCCCTTCCAGCACCTCGGCGGCTTGGGCAAACTTCCCTTCTTCCATCAGCGCCCGCGCCTCTTCGTGCTCCACCACGCCTTCGCGGCTGCGGATCCGGGCCGGCTTCACCGGCCGCCCCAGCTCATACTGGAAAAGCTCCATCATTTCTTCGGCTTCTTCAAGAAACTGCCCCGCCGGGTCTTGCTCCAAATATTGAAGCAGCGCGCGTTCGGCCTCTTCAAATTGCTCCATATTGGCGTAGTTGTTGGCCATATAGAAATAACATTCCGTCATGGAAGCATCGACATGCTCCAATATATCGGAAAGGACGGCGTTTGAACCTTCAAAATCGCCCATCTCTGATAATATACCCGCTACATTGCAATGATTCACCGGATTTTCCGGCTCATATTCAACAGCTTTGCGAAAATATTTCAATGCCTTCTCGTAATGAAGGCGGTCCAGCGAACGGACAGCACGTTCAAAAAAGAAGTTGGCATCCATATGAATGGGTATGACTTTATGTTGTAGGTCCTCCGCCCGTAGATGATGATCCTCCATGTAAGCAAGGCACCTCCCTTAAGTTGCGTATATCCGTTTACCCGCGCAAAAATGCTAGATTCATCTATCCAGAACAGTATACCATAACTTTAAAGACGCGAGCGCAGCCAATATCTATTAAAAGAAAATTGTACTTTCGTCCTCGCCGACCCTTATTTTATCGGCATGAAGCGAGCATGAAATTGGAGATCGAATAAACAAAAAAGCCCCAAAAGGGGCCTGTGTCTTCGAAGCCGATTCGGGTACTCTGCAGGGGCCCCGGAAATGAAAAAAAGCTGGAGCTATACTCCAGCGTCTCTAAACAGGTTGGCGAGCGAGCCGCCTTCCAGGATGATCCGTACGGCGGTGGAAAGGATCGGCGCAACGGACAATACCTTCAGCCATTCCGGCGGAGGATCCTGGATCGCTATGGAATTGGTGACAACCACGTTTTGGATATGGGGATGGGCCATCCGCTTCAGCCCGTCACCGGAAAACAACCCGTGCGTGGCGCATATGATGGCCGGGGACGCCCCGCGCTCCTTCAGACTTTCGACGACATTGACGATCGTGTTCCCCGAATCGATGATATCCTCGATAATAATCGGGGTCCTCCCATGCACATCGCCGATCACGTGCGTGATGACCGATTCGTTATGGGCCGGACGTTTTTTGAACATGATGGCAAACGGGTAATCAAGATGGTTCGCCAGCTTCTCCGCCGTTTTAGCCCTTCCCGCGTCGGGCGACACGATAACGGGATTGGGCAGGTTAAGCGTCTTCAAATGTTCGCTGATCAGGTCGAGCGCAGTCAGATGATCCACGGGAATATTAAAAAATCCCTGGATCGCAGGCGCATGCAAATCAATCGTGATGACGCGGCTGGCTCCGGCTGTCGTCAACACATCCGCTACCATTTTGGCGGAGATGGGTTCACGTGGCGCCGATTTCCGTTCCTGCCGGGCATAGCCGTAATAAGGCATCACGATGTTGATCGTCCGCGCCGGAGCCCGTTTCGCCGCATCGATCATGACCAGGAGCTCCACGAACAGCTCGTTAATCGGATGCGAAAGCGACTGCACGATAAACACGTCGCAGTTGCGGATGCTTTCCTCGTAATTCACATAGATCTCGCCGCTTTTAAAACGGGATAACGTAACGCTGCCCAGTTCTGCCCCAAGCATCTCGCAGATGCTTTCCGCCAACAACGGATTCGACGATCCGGAAAAAATACGCACCCTGTGCTGCATTTGCGCCTCCTGATACCGTAATTAGATTTCCAATGGAACCATGGTTCTCCGCCGCTTTTCGAACACCGCCAACTGGCGGAAGCCCGCTTGATGAAGCGCCAGCCTTGCGCGGTCCAAATTCTCCCCGAGCTTCTTCGGATCATGGGCATCGGATCCCAGCGTCATCGGAATTCCCAGCCGGTATGCTTCCTGCAGCATCCTCTCGGACGGAAACATGTCCGCGCAAGGCTTGGACAAGCCCGACGCGTTCAGCTCCATCGCAACCCCGCAGGCAGCCACGGCGGCGAGAGCGGCGTTTTCCAGCGCCTCGACTTCCGCGGCCGCTTCCGGTCCCGGTTGGAAGCCGAACCGTTTGATGACGTCCAAATGGCCCATAATATCGTAAAAGCCGGTTGCGGCAGCCTTTTGTACCGCTTCGTAATAGGTTCGGTAGACTTCAAGCTTGTCGCGGCCTTCCCAGCCGTGGATCTGCCGATGATCGGTAATGTCCCATTCGCCGAGGAAATGGACGGAGCCGATGACATAGTCCCATGGATAAGCTTGGACGATCTTCCCGATCGCCTCTTCCCAGCCTTCGATATAATCGCCTTCCAGACCCACTCGTATATCAATCTGTCCTTTATACTTCTCCTTCAAGCTTAGACACTCCTCTACGTAACGTGGAAGTTCTTCCATCGCCATCGCCATTTCCGGGTAATATTCGGCAGGATTCACATGAAGCAGCGGCATATGATCGGACAGCCCGATGTGGTCCAGCCCGATTTCGATGCCGCGGCGCACGTAGTCTTCCAGTTCACCGACCGCATGGCCGCAGCGGACATGGTGCGTATGGTAATCGATCAACATGCCTCCCACTCCCTTTCTAGTCCCTGCGCGGACGTTCGTGGCGGCGTTCCAGCTCGGCCATAATGTCGTCAAGCGGCAGCTTGCGTTCCTGAAGCAGAACAAGCAGGTGATAGATCAAATCGCTGACTTCAAGGCGCAGCTCGGCATTATCCTTGTTTTTGGCGGCGATAATCGTTTCCGCCGTCTCCTCGCCGACCTTTTTCAGGATTTTGTCGATGCCTTTGTCAAAAAGATACGTCGTATAAGCGCCTTCCGGCCGCTCCTTTTCCCGCTCGGCGATGATTTGCTCCAGCTCCTCCAGAACCGCAAAACGAGATCCGCTGGGAGCCGCGTCAGTTCCCGACTCCGCCGAAGCGGGTGCAGGAGACGCAAACCCGCGGTAGAAGCAGGTCGTCTCGCCGGTATGGCACGCCGGTCCCGCGGGTTTTACCAGAAACAACAGGGTATCGCCGTCGCAATCATAACGCGCGGAGACGATTTTTTGCGTGTTGCCCGAGGTTCCGCCCTTATGCCACAGCTCTCCGCGCGACCGGCTCCAAAACCAGGTTTCCCCGCTTTCCATCGAGCGTTGCAGCGATTCCCCGTTCATGTAAGCCATCATCAGCACGTCTTTGGTTGCGGCATCCTGAACGATGGCCGGGACAAGCCCGTCCTTATCAAATTTGATTTGCTCCTTCACCAGCTCCCAGGATTGCGCTTGCAGCTCATTCGTCATCTGATCTCAACTCCTTTTTGCTTCAAATCCTGCTTTAGCTCCGGTATCGAAATTTCCTTATAGTGAAAGATGGTGGCTGCAAGCCCCGCATCCGCTTTTCCTTTCGTAAACACGTCGACGAAGTCGTCCTTCGTGCCCGCTCCGCCCGAAGCGATGACGGGAATCCGGACCGCGTCCGCGACGGCGGCCGTCAGGGGAAGGTCGAAGCCGTCCTTCGTGCCGTCGGCATCCATGCTGGTCAGCAAAATTTCGCCTGCGCCCAGCTTCTCCGCTTGTTTCACCCACTCAAGGGCCCGAATTCCCGAGGCTTTGCGGCCGCCGTGCGTGTAAACTTCCCATTCGCCCCAGGCCTCGTTGTATTTGGCATCGACGGCCACGACGATGCACTGCGAGCCGAAACGCCGCGCACCGTCCGCGATCAGCTGCGGATTCGTCACCGCCGCCGTGTTGATGCCGATTTTGTCGGCGCCTGCCCGCAGGATGCGGGTCATATCCTCGACACTCGAAATCCCCCCGCCGACCGTAAACGGAATGGCGATTTCGCCGGCCGTTTGGCGAACGACCTCCACCATCGTCTGCCTTCCTTCCACGGAGGCCGAAATATCCAGGAATACGAGCTCGTCGGCGCCCTCGCGGTCATATAATGCCGCAAGTTCGACCGGATCGCCCGCATCGCGCAAATTTTCGAAATTGACCCCTTTAACCACCCGACCGTCTTTTACGTCCAGACATGGAATGATGCGTTTTGCCAGCATGGATTTGTCCCCCTCTCGTCAATCGCCGCGATCAAATGCGTAACCTTTGACGTCACGTTCGTACGCTTCTATTTTAATGCCTTCACCGCTTCCGCAAGGTCAATGCTGCCCGTATACAAGGCTTTGCCGACGATGGCGCCGCCCACGCCGTTGCGGGCGTGTTCGTTCAGGCGCACCAAATCGTCAAGGACGCTGACGCCGCCGGAGGCGATGACGGTCCGACCGCTGCTTTTCGCCAACGATACGATGGCGTCCACGTTTGGCCCCTGCATCATGCCGTCCCTGGAAATGTCGGTAAAAATGAACGTTTCGGCGCCTTTGGCAGCCAGCTCCTTCGCGAGCTCCTCCGCTTTGACCTCCGACGTTTCCAGCCAGCCGCGGGTCGCCACGTAGCCGTTCCGGGCATCGATCCCGATCGCCACCTTGTCGCCGTAGGTCCCGAGCACCTCTTCCGTAAACGCCCGGTCTTCGATCGCAGCGGTGCCGATAATGACGCGGCTCACGCCGAGGGAAAGCAAGCGTTTGACGTCGCTCACCGTCCTGAGCCCGCCTCCGACCTGAACCGGCACGTTTACGCCCGCCGCGATTTGGCCGATCACCTCGTCGTTGACCGGGTGCCCGGCTTTCGCTCCGTCCAGATCCACCAGATGAATGTAAGCACCGCCTTGCGCTTCCCATGCTTTGGCCGCAGCCAGCGGACTGTCGTTATAAACGGTTTCTTGATTGTAATCCCCTTGAATCAGGCGGACGCATTTGCCTCCGCGGATATCAATGGCCGGATAGATGATGAATGACATCGAATAACTCCCCGCTTTCCCTTTTTCGTGAAACGCCTGAATCACCCATGATATAGGGTTTTGGTCAAGATCCGGGCATCAAACCTGCCGTTCTCCCCCGCAATCGATGCCGACGAAACGGCACGCCACCCGTGCTGCGCGCCACCTTAGTTCCGAACGCCCGCGCCGCAAAGCGAAAGGAAACGTCCCAGCAGCTCCATGCCGAGCTCCCCGCTTTTTTCCGGATGGAACTGCATGCCGTACACGCTGCCGCGGCCGACGATGGCCGTTACCGGCTGTCCGTAATCCGTCACCGCCAACAGATCCGTCTTTACCTCCGGAAGAACATGATACGAATGCACGAAATAGACATGCCCTTCCGCAAGCCCCGCAAGCAGCGGGTTATCCTTCTGGAGAAACTCCAGCCGGTTCCATCCCATATGCGGCACTTTGTAATTCCCTTCCGCAAAACGGATGACCCGGCCTGGCAAAAGGCCGAGTCCTTCATGGCTGCCATGCTCTTCGCTGCTGCTGAACAGCAGCTGCATGCCGAGGCAAATCCCGAGCAGCGGTTTGCCTGCGGCAGCCGCCTCCTTCATGACGCCGTCAAGTCCGCTATCCCGCAAATGCTCCATCGCGTCGCCGAACGCGCCCACGCCGGGCAAAATGATGCCGTCCGCATCCATGATGGCTGCGCGGTCGCCGGTCACAAGCGCCTCGGCGCCGAGACGTTCCACGGCTTTGCTCACGCTGTGCAGATTGCCCATGCCGTAATCCACGATCGCAATCGCCACTTACAGCACTCCTTTCGTGGATGGAACCCCTGTCACGCGCGGATCAATGCCCGTGGCTTCATCCAACGCGCGGCCAAGCGCCTTAAACACCGCTTCGATCATGTGGTGCGTGTTTTGCCCGTAATGCACGATCACATGGAGCGTTATACGCGCTTCCAGCGCCAGCTTCCACAAAAACTCATGCACAAGTTCCGTCGAAAAGCTGCCGACCTGCGAAGAAGGATATTCCGCACGGTATTCGAAATGCGGCCGGTTGCTGATGTCGATCACGACCTGGGCAAGCGCTTCGTCCATCGGCACGAAGACGCTGGCATAACGCTTGATGCCTTTTTTGTCGCCGAGCGCCTCACGAAGTGTCTGGCCGAGGCAAATGCCGATGTCCTCTACCGTATGATGATCGTCGATCTCAATGTCCCCGCGCGCCTGCACTTTCAAGTCGAATTGTCCGTGCTTGGCGAACAGGTCCAGCATATGGTTCAAAAACGGCACATCCGTTTCCAGCTCCGATACGCCCGTGCCGTCGACGGAAAATGCCAGCTTGATGTCCGTTTCGTTCGTTTTGCGGCTGATGCTTGCGCTTCTTTCGCCGTTTGCCTGATTAAATTCCATGGTTTTCTCCTGCCTTTCCTTCCCGTTTCAACCGGACCTCGATAGCCCGGGCATGCGCTTCCAGCCCTTCGCCGCGCGCCAGCTCCATAATCGCCGCCCCGTTCGCAAGCAGGGCTTCCTTGCTGTAGTAAATCATGCTCGATTTCTTGATAAAATCGTCCACGTCCACCGGCGAGGAAAATCTCGCGGTGCCGTTCGTCGGAATGATGTGGTTCGGACCCGCGAAGTAATCCCCGACAGGCTCCGAGCTGTAAGCGCCGAGGAAAATGGCCCCTGCATTTTCGATCAGGCCCACATGCGCCATCGGATCCGCGACCATCAACTCCAAATGCTCCGGCGCCAAACGGTTTACGACCGATATTCCCTCCTGCAGCGACCTGGTCACGATGATCGCCCCGTATTGTTCCACCGATGCCGCCGCAATGGCCCGTCTCGGCAGCAGCTCGAGCTGGCGCCCGACTTCGGCGGCAACGAGGTCGGCCAGCTTGCGGGACGGCGTCACGAGAATGGCCGACGCCATCTCGTCGTGCTCCGCCTGCGATAGCAGGTCGGCCGCCACAAACTCGGGATCCGCCGACTCGTCGGCAAGCACGACGATCTCGCTCGGACCGGCGATGCTGTCGATATCGACGGCGCCGTATACCTCTCGTTTCGCCAGCGCTACGTAGATGTTGCCCGGGCCGCATATTTTATCGACCGGGGCGATCGTTTCCGTGCCGTAAGCGAGTGCCGCGATGGCCTGCGCCCCGCCGACGCGGTAGATTTCGTGAACGCCCGCTTCCGCGGCCGCCACCAGAATGTACGGATTAATCCCTTCTTCTCCGCCGGTCGAAGGCGGCGTGACCATCACGATTTCGGGAACGCCCGCAACCTGCGCCGGGATGACATTCATCAGCACCGAAGACGGGTACGCCGCCTTCCCACCCGGAACGTAGACGCCGACGCGCTTCAGCGGCCGGATGATTTGCCCCAAAATGCTGCCGTCGGGCTGAAGATCCATCCACGAATTGCGTTTCTCCCGCATATGGAATTCACGGATGTTTCGGGCGGCAGCCGAGATGGCTTGAACAAAAGAATCATCGACCTGTTCGTACGCCGCATCCAGCTCGGCTTGAGTCACCCGCAGCATGCCCGCGGTAAGCTCCGCATGATCCAGCTCTTTCGTATAACGAAGCAGCGCTGCGTCCCCTCCGGTTTTGACGTCATGAACGATCTTCTTTACGGTTTCGTTTTGCTCCGGCGTTCCGTAATCGACTTCCCTGCGCAGATCGAATTGTTCAACAGACACCACTTTCATTTCTCATCTCTCCTCGCTCTCGTCATCCGTGTAGTCCTGCCTGGAGGCAGCTTTATGCTTCAGAGGCAATCGCCTTTTGCAGACGGTCGCATAACGATTGAATTTGCGCATTTTTCATCCGGTAGCTTACCCGGTTGGCGATCAGGCGGCTGGTGATGTCAAAAATCCGGTTCATTTCGACCAGCCCGTTTTCTTTCAGCGTCTGCCCGGTCTCCACCATATCCACGATGCGGTCGGCAAGACCGATCAGCGGCGCAAGTTCGATGGAACCGTTCAGCTTGATGACTTCGACTTGCTGCCCCTGCTCGCGAAAATATTGGGATGCCACGTTCGGATATTTCGTTGCTACCCGCTGCTGTATCCCCGGCTGCCAGTTCGGCAGTCCGATGACCGACATGCGGCATTTGGCGATGCCTAAATCCAGCAGCTCGTATACGTCCCTGTTTTCTTCCATCAGGACGTCCTTGCCGACGATGCCGATATCCGCCGCGCCGTATTCCACGTATGTCGGCACATCCACCGGTTTGGCCAAAATGAATTCCATGCCGAGCTCCGGCAAATCGATGACCAGCTTCCGGGTTTCATCCACCTCCGCCTCGATCGGCAAACCGGCTGCGCGGAACAGCTCCGCCGCTTTTTTGTATATCCGTCCTTTCGGCATCGCTACCTTTAATGTCTCAGCCAACATTCTCCCTCCTTTTTGGTTGTTTTCACCGTTCGGTTCATATTCGTTTCTCTTTATGAGAAGGTCTCCACTGCGGCATAAAGCTTTTCGTTTTCCGTCCGATTTTCGTTCCCGTCCTGGATCAGCTGCGTCACAACCGCCCGGCTCTGCTTTCTGAGCTCTCCCGCACGCGCGAGACCCCGATGGCGATTTGCCGCTGTATACCTGATAAGTACGGGCTGCTGCGCTTCTTCCACGCTGCCGTGTACGCCGTCGAGTATCCGGTTGGTCTTGAGCGCAAAGCCGGTTGCCGGCACATCCCTTCCGAACTGGCGCAGCAAATTGTCGTACCTTCCTCCGCTGCACACCGGAAAACCGATTTCGGCCGCATAACCTTCAAACGTCATGCCCGTATAATAAGAAAAATCGCCGATCATCGTCAGATCGATCAGAACATGCTCGGATACGCCGTAGGCCTCCAATACCTCCCACACCTTGCACAGATGGCTGATCGAGGTCCGCGCAAGCTCATGCTCACTCAGCGCCAACGCCTCATCGCAAATTTCCTTTCCGCCGCGCAGGCGCAGGATGGCCTCGAGCTTTTCCCGCTGCGAATCGGACATGGACAACTCCCGGATCGCTTGACGGAAGCCGACGTAATTGCGGTCAAGCAAATGCTGCTTAAGCGTCTGCTGCGCCTGATCTTCGCCGGCCAGCACCTCCTCGAACAGCCCATTCAGAAAGCCGACGTGGCCCATGGCGATCCTAAAGGTAGAGACGCCCGCCGCTTTGAGCGATTCGATCGCCAGCGCCACCACTTCGGCATCCGCCTCCGGCGAATCGTCTCCGACCAGCTCCACCCCGGTTTGGAAAAACTCGGCTTCGCGTCCCGCCTCCTCCTCAAACGCCCGAAACACGTTGGCATGATACGACAGGCGGATCGGCAGCGGCTCTTCTTTCAGCAGGGAAGAAACCACCCGCGCAATGGGAGAAGTCATATCCGAACGGAGCACCAGCGTCGTGCCGCGGTTGTTCAGCAGCTTGAACAGCTTCTGGTCGGACGTCGAGCTGGCCACCCCCACGGTATCGTAAAATTCCATCGTCGGCGTCATGATCTGCCGATATCCCCAGCGGCTCATGCAGTCGAGCACATTGCGCTCGATCGTGCGCAGCTTATCCACGGCATACGGCAAGTAGTCGCGAACACCGACCGGTTTTTCAAAACCTTTTGGTTTCGTCACGAAGGTTCACCTCAATGATTTCAGGTTATTTATGTTTAATTTCTTCATTACGTTAAAGTGCTACCATACTACCAAATTAAAGAATAATGGATATATTAACATGAAATGTCGTTTCCGTCAACGATGCCCGACCGGATATTCCCGGTTTACAAACCTTTTTAGATTCCCCTTGCTGTTACCGACATTTTACCAATCGATTACCCCGCTTGTCAGGCATTTAAAAACCGCCCGGCATAACCGGACGGCTTCATCATTACATCATTACATATTGAGTTTGACGGTTTGGTCTTCCATTTGTTTTTGCGGACGTTGCGGCGCCGTTCCGAAGAAAATCCAGGACCAGCTTACGTAACGGAAGGCAATATAGACGACCAGCCACGACACGCCCAGGGCGATGATCCATCCTCCCGCAATCCGCGCGGCATATTCCAGCGTGCCTCCATGGGCAGGAATTTTGCGGTACAAAAACAACAGCGCCGGATGCAGCAGGAAAATGCCGAATGAGCAGGCTCCCATAGACGTCAGCGCCCCGCTGAGCCATCTCCAGCCATGCCGATAAATCAAATAGGAGACCTGCATCAGCACGATGCAAGACAACAAGCAATGCACGTCCCACACGAGCTCATACCATAAAGTGTTGATTTTGATGCCTAGATAATAGAGATTCACATTCAGGATTCCCACGGCAAGCCAGGCCGCCCAGATCACAATCCAGACGATGCCTTTTCCGCTTTTGAAGCCCTCCCAGGTCATTATCAGCCATTCTTTCAGCTGCGAATAGTAGGCTGCGATCAACGCGCCGAATAAATAGAAGGACATATAGGAAAACGCGATACTTCCTTTGGGAAGCGGCAGTTTGATGCCTTGCCCATAGACTCCGGCTTGAGGCATATGAAAACCGTATTTATTCAGATAGGTATACAGCCATTGAATGGCGAAACCGATCAAAGCCACCCATGGCAAAATCGAGCGCTGTTTTTGAAACCACCATAAAAAAAGCGGAAACATAATGTACAGCTGCAGCATAATGATCACATAATACAGATGGGTGTGGGCGGTCCCTTTTAACAACTGGAGGCCAAAATCATGCCCGAGCTGCGTAAGTGGAAGGCCAAGCTTTCCCTTGGCGTACGTATTCAGAATAAAATAGCAAAATGAGACTAAAATATACGGGACTAATATGTATAGCAATCGTTTGGTATAAAAAGTTTTCAGCATCGATTTATTCAGCGGCTTGTCCAAATAATTGTAAAATAACACGAACCCGCTCAAAAAGATAAAGACAGGCACGGCGAATTTGCTGAAAGTATTGATGAACAAAAACGGATAATAGGACGAGGTTCCTTTCGTCGTCACCAGCGTCGTGGATGTAGCATGAATAAACAATACGGCCATGATGGCAAAAGAGCGGAAAATGTCCAGCTCCATAATACGTTCTTTTTTCTTTAACATGCAAACTCTCCCGTATTCATTGATTTCCCCTGCGCGTTACGGTCTAGTTGTCTCTAGCGAACTCCCCAAAAAAATCCTCTCTATCTAAAAATACTATACTTTCTACCAAATGCGCCAGAAAAAAAGAAAATACGACGATACTGTAACCATTGCGTAAAAAGCCCGGATATCTAAAAACCGTCATCTATCATGCCTTTTAATAGAACCACGGCAGCATATAACGAGAAGAAAAACGTCTTCTGACGTACTTTCATGAAACTTTTTATATCACAAAAAACACCCAAAGCTGCTGAGGATGCTCTAGCTTGCTTTGGATGTTTTGAGTCTTTACCATGAATCAAGGTGCACGCTTATCCGTCCGGCCACCGCGATCCCACCGCCACCGGCTCGTCCTTTGCGTCGATGTCGCTGCTGCGTTTTAAATCCCGAAGCGGATTGCCGCCGACGAACGCCCCCGGAGCCACGTCCTTATGGACGACGGCCCCGGCCGCAACGACCGCCCTGTCCCCGATCGTCACGCCCGGAAGAATGGTGGTGTTCGCCCCGATGAGGACATGATCCCCGATCACAACTTCTCCGAGCCGATATTCGTCTATCAAATATTCATGCGCCAAAATGGTAGAGTTATAGCCGATAATCGAGTTTTTGCCGATACGGATCTTTTCCGGAAAAAACACGTCGACCATCACCATCAGCCCAAACGCCGTGTGCTCGCCGACCTGCATGCCGATCAGATGCCGATAAATCCAGTTTTTGAGCGGAAGGATCGGGCAGTACCGCGCCGCCTGAATGCAGATGAAATTTTTGACCCCTTTCCAGGGGCTGACGGTCTTGTAGATTTGCCAAAGCGCGTTTGGCCCTTCCACCGGATACCGCGTCACTTTTCTCACAATGCTCTACTCCTGTTCTACCAGCGAAAATAGATCATGCATGTCCTTCAGTATGTAATCCGGCTTATACTCCAACAGCGTTTTTTCGCCTTTTAAGGACCACGCCACTCCCGCCGCCAATACGCCCGCGGCTTTAGCCGACTGGATGTCCATCGGACTGTCTCCGACCATCAGCGTGCGGGCAGGATCCGAACCCAGCAGCTGAACCGCCTTCAGCACAGGCTCGGGATGCGGTTTCGGATGCTCGACGTCGTTCAGCGTAATTACCGCGTCCATATATTTTTGCAGGCCGAACATGTCCAAGACCCGGATCGTTCCGGGTTTATTTTTCGTCGTTACAACGCCCAGGCGTATTCCTTTCCCATGAAGCTCACGCACGACTTCCTCCACATGGGGAAAAAGCTCTACCATCGCGTCATGATGCTCATCGTTGTAGCTCCGGTACGTCTTGTGGAGCGCCGTAATATCCCCGAGGCCGGAAAAATGCCGAAGCTGCTGTTCCAGCGTCGCCCCCATTTTCGGGATCATTTCTTCCCGCGTCAGCGGCGCAAGCCCGTGCTTTTCCAACACATGCATAAATGAGCTGATAATCAATTCGTTCGTGTCCACGATCGTTCCGTCCAAATCGAACAATACGGTGTCTATCATGCTGCAATTACTCCTTTTTGTCCTCCGTGTTCTCTGCCGATTGATTGTCTTTTACGGCTTCTGCAGGCGGTTCGTCGCGTTCTGCGCCGGTTTCCTCACCCGCTGCATCAGGAACATGGTCATGAGCTGCTTTGGTGGAATAAATCGGATCCAGGTAACGAACCTCCGCTTTGCCCGTTGCACGACGCACGATAATAATGATAACGGCCGCAACAACGATGAAAATGGCCAGCAGCTGCGAGATCCTTACGTTGCCGTAAGCAGGATCCAGCGCTCCATGCTCGAAACCGAACCATTCCATCGGCTTCCACAGCCCGTTTACAAACGACGCCAGCCAATTCGGCCCGATAAAGGCCAGCGAGTCGGTACGAAGCCCCTCGATAAAAAAGCGTCCGATCGAATACCAGATGAAATAACTCAAAAACAGCTCGGCAGCCCGCAAAAATCTTTGGCGGCGGAGAACGAATAAAATAATAATGCCCACGAGGCTCCATAACGATTCATACAAAAATGTCGGGTGATGGTATACGCCCTGCACATTCATTTGGTCCACGATAAAGTTCGGAAGGTGGAGCCGATCCCGCAGAAACGATTCCTCGACCGGTCCGCCGTAGGCTTCCTGGTTGACGTAGTTGCCCCAACGCCCGATCATTTGCCCCGTCAATAACGCGGGAGCGCAAATGTCCGCAATCCGCCAGAAATTATAACCTCTGTACCGGAAATAGATGACCGCGCAAATGATGGCGCCGATCAGGGCACCGTAAATGGCGATCCCGCCGTTCCATATTTTGAAGACATCGACCAGATGATCCTTATAATCATCCCATTTAAACGCGACAAAATAAATCCGCGCGCCGATAATGGCGGAAGGCACGCCAAGCAGCAGCAAATCCATAAAAAATTCCGGCTGAATGCCGAACCTTTTGCCTTCGCGGATGGCAATCAGAAGCCCTGCCAGCGCACCGAAGCCTAATATTAGGCCGTACCAGTGGACGGACAAGGAACCAATCGAAAAAGCGATTGGATTGAGCAGCAATGTGGCCATGTTTTCACTCTCCTA
This sequence comes from Paenibacillus sp. USDA918EY, assembly GCF_009870825.1. Classification (GTDB taxonomy): domain Bacteria; phylum Bacillota; class Bacilli; order Paenibacillales; family Paenibacillaceae; genus Paenibacillus_AQ; species Paenibacillus_AQ albilobatus. Next base: position 785,871 of record NZ_WTWY01000002.1, read on the forward strand.
ATCCATATCTTCCATGTCTTCCGCAATCGTTGCGGTCAGCTTGTTCGTAAATTGCAGGGCCGCGTTCAGACCCATCTGCTTCAGGCGATAGTTCATCGCCGCGACCTCGATGATGACGGCCAGGTTTCGGCCAGGGCGAACCGGAATCGTCACGAGCGGAATATCGGTATCCAGAATCCGCGTCGTTTCTTCATCCAGGCCAAGGCGGTCGTACTGCTTATCCTGCTGCCAAGCTTCCAGTTTCACGACCAGCGTAATGCGTTTATTGTTGCGGATGGCTCCGGCGCCAAACAGCGTCATGACATTGATGATGCCGACGCCGCGGATTTCCAGCAGGTGACGGATGAGCTCAGGAGCCGTGCCGTGCAATTGGCTGTCGGACGTTTGGCGGATTTCGACCGCATCGTCGGCGATCAGCCGGTGGCCCCTTTTGACAAGCTCCAGTGCCGTTTCGCTTTTTCCGATGCCGCTGCTGCCCGTGATCAGCATCCCCACGCCGTACACGTCGCACAATACGCCATGAATGGTCGTCGTCGGCGCAAGCCTTCTTTCCAAAAATCCCGTAATGCGGCTGGATAAAATCGTCGTCGCCATGCTGCTTCGCAGTACGGGAACATGTTTTTCCTGGCTCATCTGCACAAGCTCTTCCGGCACGTCGAGTCCCCTCGTAACCACGATGCAGGGAGTGACTTCGCCGCACAGGCGCTCCATGCGATCTTTCCGTTCTTCCGGCTTAAGCATGCTAAAAAAGGCCAGCTCCGTTCTTCCGAGCAGCTGAACCCGTTCTTGCGGATGATACTCAAAATAACCGGCCATTTCCAGGCCCGGACGATTCAAGTCATCGGTTGTTATGACCCGTTTTAATCCTTGCTCACCGGATATCACTTCCAGCTGAAATTGCTGTACCAATTCTGCTACTTTCACTTTTTTGGCCATGTCAGATCTTCCTTTCTGTCCGATTGGCTCAGAATTCAGCCCCTTTGCTGTTCTTGGGCGATTCCAACGAATCTAATGTACTCATCGTATCGGAAATTTCCAATGAATGCAATGCCGGCCAACTGGAGCGGAACCGGGCAGCCGCTGCCGGTGAGCCAACGTGTCTTTTACCGTTTTAACCAATATAAAAAGGCCGCCCATATGGGCGGCCTTTCGGTTTCAGGCATACCGCCTGGATTAGTCCGTCAACAATACGTTCAATTCAGTTTCTTTGTCGAAGATATGAATTTTGTTCATATCTACGGCAAGACGAACGCTGCTTCCTTCGCGAGTGTTGGAACGTCCGTCGACGCGGGCGATTACCGTGTCGCTGCCAACGCCGCTCAGGTAGAGGAGCATTTCGTGACCCAGGTTTTCCGTAACATCTACATGGGAAGTAAAGATCGTGTTTGGAGAAGCTTCCATGAATACAGGCTCTTCGTGGATATCTTCCGGACGAACGCCCATAACAACCTCTTTACCGATATAACCTTTGCTTTTCAGAAGCTGAGCTTTTCCGCCCGGAACTTCAACGTCCAGACCTTCGGCGCGGAAACGTACGGCTCCATTGGATTCGCTCAGTGTACCGTTGATGAAGTTCATCGTAGGGGAACCGATGAATCCGGCAACGAACAGGTTTTGAGGGCTATTGTACAGTACTTCCGGAGAAGCAGCCTGTTGAATGATGCCGTCTTGCATAACGACGATACGGTCACCCATGGTCATGGCTTCTGTTTGGTCGTGCGTTACGTAGATACATGTGGTTTCAAGACGTTTAACCAGTTTCGTGATTTCCGCGCGCATCTGACCGCGAAGTTTAGCGTCCAAGTTGGAAAGCGGTTCGTCCATAAGGAAGACTTGCGGATCACGCACGATCGCGCGGCCCAAGGCAACACGTTGACGCTGACCGCCGGAGAGAGCCTTCGGTTTGCGATCAAGCAAATGCTCGATGTCGAGGATTTTTGCTGCTTCACGTACACGTTTGTCAATTTCGTCTTTCTTCACTTTACGCAGCTTCAGGCCAAATGCCATGTTTTGATATACGTTCATGTGAGGATACAAAGCGTAAGATTGGAATACCATCGCGATATCGCGGTCTTTAGGAGCGACGTCGTTCACGACGCGGTCGCCGATGTAAAGCTTTCCTTCCGAAATCTCTTCCAAACCGGCGATCATACGAAGGGTAGTGGATTTACCGCAACCGGAAGGTCCTACCAGTACCAAAAACTCCTTGTCCTGAATATCAAGGCTGATATCCTTAACCGTCGCTTTGTCGGAACCCGGATATTTTTTGAAAATATGCTCTAAACGTACACCTGCCATGAGATTTGCCCCCTTAAGTGTATATTATGAAATCGAATACATTTTTATAGTATTATAATAACCTAACCCCTACAGACTGGCTATACACAAACTGCACAAAAAACCTATTTTCTTTTCGTTACTTTATACAATAACATCGTCAGCTTCACCAATACCGCGTCTCCGAAGCTTCTGACGTCCAGTCCGGTCTCTTGTTTGATTTTATCCAGACGGTATAAAAGCGTATTCCGGTGAATATATAACCGTTTGGCCGTCTCGCTGACGTTGCAATCGAGCTGAAAAAAGGTTTCGAGCGTCGATAACGTTTCATTGTCGGAAAACAACACCCCGTAATCCCCCGCCTGCTCCAAAAACAGCCTGCGTTGATCCAGAGGGATGCTGTATATAAGCCTCTCCAGCAGCAGCTCCCACGGGAAATGGACATGCTTCGCGACATGGAACGTCCGCCCTAAAAATATCGTCTCCCTGAGAAGACTCACCGTAGAAGGCAAAGTCTTGGCCGGCATAAAGGAAGGCGTCACGGACAAATGGAAGGTCCCGACCCATTCGTTTGCGATCAATTCGTACAGCCCCAGGCAAAAAGCCGAAAGCATGTCCGTCTCGGATTCGGCGTTTTCTTCGTCTTTATCCTCTCCGGCGCCAATGACCAGCTCCTTTTTCGCCAAAATCAGCCATTCATGGCCGCGAAGAGGCACAAGCACCACTTCCCCGTCAAAATAGCTTTTCAGCAGCTTCTTCAGCTGGATCCGATGAACCTCGACGGCATGAACGCTTTCTGATGTCAGGAGAAACGGGATCATTTCGCCGCTCAAACGGCGTTTGATTTCCAAGTCATCCGGAATATCGCTATCGCCGCGTTCCTGATCCAGCTGTTCCATCAGCCATGCGCTGAATCGAAGAACCTCCCGTTCTTCTTCGGCTTGAACCGCGGTGGGTTCATCGTTTTGCGGTCTGACTTGGGATACAAGCAGCTCAATGAGCTGCATTGCTTCGCGGCTAATTTCGTGCATGGGAGCCTCAAGTACATGAATATGTCCGTTTTTTGCATAAAGAGGATACCAAACGCTTTCATCCACGACGACGGAATCCCTCAGCTTGCGCTTTCGTCCGTTGCTTGTTGCATGTCCCTTGGATGTTGTACCCTGATCCTGATGTTCGGTTTGATCGAATACGATCTCTGATTGCTGCTTGGTCAACTGCTTGATGCGCAAAGGCGCCCCGACGATTTGCTCCAACTTGGTACGTAATGTTTCCATCTCCACCATCGATGTCTCCACCACTTTGCCATTTTTGTTTCTTATTTTATCATATTGCGGAGCAAATTCCGAAAAACGGGTTCGTTTGAAAGGAATAGCTTTTGGAGATTTCAACACAGAGCTGATCGGCTAGCGTTTTTTTCTAAAAAACATTCGCGAAAAACAAAAAGACCACCAACCGAAACGGTTAATGGTCTTTGGATGAGCCATGAAGGACTCGAACCTTCGACACCCTGATTAAAAGTCAGGTGCTCTACCAACTGAGCTAATGGCTCATAAAACTGGTGGAGGCTGATGGATTCGAACCACCGAACTCGTACGAGAACAGATTTACAGTCTGCTGCGTTTGGCCACTTCGCTAAGCCTCCATATAAGGTGGCTCGGGACGGAATCGAACCGCCGACACGAGGATTTTCAGTCCTCTGCTCTACCGACTGAGCTACCGAGCCTTACAAACAAAATAAAGTGGTTGATATTCATCTTCCCACTTTCCTTTGTGGAAATCCGTATGAAATTGAATGGCGGAACCGACGGGATTCGAACCCGCGATCTCCTGCGTGACAGGCAGGCATGTTAGGCCTCTACACCACGGTTCCGCATTATTCAGATGGTGCCGGCGAGAGGACTTGAACCCCCAACCTACTGATTACAAGTCAGTTGCTCTACCAATTGAGCTACACCGGCATACATGGTGGAGACTGAGGGGATCGAACCCCCGACCCTCTGCTTGTAAGGCAGATGCTCTCCCAGCTGAGCTAAGTCTCCAAATATGTATGGTAGCGGCGGAGGGGATCGAACCCCCGACCTCACGGGTATGAACCGTACGCTCTAGCCAGCTGAGCTACGCCGCCATATTTATCATATCGCTTCTGTAATATACAATGGCGGAGAGAGAGGGATTCGAACCCTCGCACCGCTTACGCAGTCTAACCCCTTAGCAGAGGGTCCCCTTATAGCCACTTGGGTATCTCTCCAAGTATTTCGCTGTATATACAAAAGGATATTCAAGTCAGATGTTTGATCACCTGAAAACTAGATACGAAACGTTTTGCGTTTTAATATTTTCCGTAGCATTTCCCGGTTTTAAATCCGGGCCCCCGAAAAGTATTCGGAATGAACCGCGAAGCCTAAGCTTCACTTTTTGGGGTTGTTTTAGGATAAGCCCTCGACCGATTAGTATTGGTCAGCTCCATGCATTGCTGCACTTCCACCTCCAACCTATCTACCTCGTCGTCTTCAAGGGGTCTTACATACTGGGAAATCTCATCTTGAGGGGGGCTTCACGCTTAGATGCTTTCAGCGCTTATCCCGTCCGTACGTAGCTACCCAGCCATGCTCCTGGCGGAACAACTGGTGCACCAGCGGTACGTCCATCCCGGTCCTCTCGTACTAAGGACAGCTCCTCTCAAATTTCCTACGCCCACGACAGATAGGGACCGAACTGTCTCACGACGTTCTGAACCCAGCTCGCGTACCGCTTTAATGGGCGAACAGCCCAACCCTTGGGACCTACTTCAGCCCCAGGATGCGATGAGCCGACATCGAGGTGCCAAACCTCCCCGTCGATGTGGACTCTTGGGGGAGATAAGCCTGTTATCCCCAGGGTAGCTTTTATCCGTTGAGCGATGGCCCTTCCATGCGGTACCACCGGATCACTAAGCCCGACTTTCGTCCCTGCTCGACTTGTAGGTCTCGCAGTCAAGCTCCCTTCTGCCTTTGCACTCTTCGAATGATTTCCAACCATTCTGAGGGAACCTTGGGGCGCCTCCGTTACTCTTTAGGAGGCGACCGCCCCAGTCAAACTGCCCACCTGACACTGTCCCCATACCGGTT
>NZ_WTWY01000030.1 GCF_009870825.1 Paenibacillus sp. USDA918EY
ACAAAGGCTTTCAGCCGCAGAGCAAACCACCCGTTCACACGGGTGGTTTTGATTTTTTTGGCGTGACTTCACCATCGTCGTTGAAAGTCCATTTGTCCAAATCTTGATCAAAAATAATTTTGTCAAACTCATCATCAAGAACTTTAAATATTAGTAATGCTACTTTATTTCCTTGGTCAATGACAGTTTCGATTGTGCTTTGACTGCTTGTATATTCATATTCAAATCCTTTGATTCCCACTAAAACTCCCGCCATTTTAACATATTTAACTTCGCCAAACTCATGTCGACCAGTAGTAGGAGCATCTGGGTTTCTGGGGAGTCTATCGAATATTGGCTGTAAAGCAGACTGAAGATCCTCCAGGGGGTTACCTGCTTGATCATAAAAATAAGTGCTTCTTGTCCTCGTATCTTGAGTTTTATTAACCTCTTCAGGATTAGCTTGAGCATGAAATTTTTCTATTTCCTGCTCATTAGCTGCTATCCAAGATAATTTTGGTGTGTTCCTAAATATCACCGTTGCTTGTATATGTATTGTTTTTATTCGCCCCTCCCAGTCTTCTTCTTTGAATCCTCTAAGTATGGCTAATTTTATTCCCTCATCTTCCGCAAAATCCCTAGCTCCCCTTGTATATCCTACAGTGGTAACAACAAAAGCTTCATCAGGTTTAATTTGTGAAACAGCGCCAAAGAAATCTCTTACAATGCTTATACCGACCTTTGAATCATAGTCCTTACATTCAATTAGAATTCTTTTTGAAACGTTTAATCCTGGGTTTTGAACTGTAACATCAATTTGATGGCCAGTTTTTTTTCCATCCCCGCGAAGAGTTAAATCATGGACAACAACATTATTCTGATTTAACACTTTAAACACAACTGCTGCCATTTTTTCGTATTTTGTTCCTTGTTTCAATTTTTCCTCAGCAATAAATTCGTCGTAAATAGTATCCATCTCACTCATTTTTAAGCCCCCTGTTTAATTTATTTGAATGTTAGCACGAAATTATCAAGTGTTGGTTATAGAAAGATCATTTTCATACAAGAAGGAAATAAAGGACACGAGAAATGACCATAAAATGAACGTTACTTGAGCGTAATCTGACGCGATGTTGAATACCACATGACGGTTTTTCCGTGATAGTATGGAAGCATAGAAAAAGGCGAGAATGACACGCACGGCTGCAATTGCAGCGGATGACCGGGGCGTAACTCTTCTCGCCTTTTTCAAATTATTTCAAGAAAGGCTTGGTCAGATATAGAGTGTAGCCATCCATTGATTGCTCTATATCAGGGATAACCGGTAGTCCCTGTTTCAAGGTTTTAATGAACTCTTCAAATGTTTCACCGTTTTTAAGTTGAACTTTAAGATAGCCTTGGTACCCTGTTTCTTCACTGTCGGTTCCTTTCAACAACCTTTCTGGAACAGAATATTCGAGTTTATTAAAGAGAACTTCGAAGAGCCATTCGACATTCTCTTCACCAGGATACAGTTCAACATAATGCTCTGATTTTTTGATTGCTTCAATTTTTATCATAAGAGCCCTCCAAAAAGTATTTTTACTCTCTATCAGTATATGACGTTCCATCCAGGATATTGTCAATATATTTAATTTTTTGAAAGAAAAATTTTAGTGTTATTAAGGTTTAGTTGTCGGAAAATAATTGTTTTCATAAATTTGTTGGATTTTTCTGGCGCAGATTTTTTGTGTCGGCAGGCACGGTCGCAGCAGCTCCTGCCAAACTTGCAGCCTGGAAAATGCAAGGGCGCTTTATTGGGTGGATGGACAGGGGTTAAACAATTCTGCACCCAACAATGTGTGAAGAAGGGAAATCCCTCCTAATGTCGAATAATAAGACTCAGGGGGGATTGAAAATGACTGATAGAAAATGTTTCGTAATAACACCAATTGGACCTGATGACTTGTCAATAAGAAGACAAGCGGATGGTGTTATTGATGCAGTAATCGAACCCATTCTTAACGAGATGGGTTTTGAGAAAATGGTTGTAGCTAACCTGACTGGGCTAAATCCGAATGTTTTGTACGAATTGGCTATAAGAAACTCGGTAAGAAAACCAGTTGTCCAAATATGTGAAAAAGGGCACAACGTTACCGTTCGATATCAGTGAGCAAAGGACGATCTTTTACACAAATGATATGAAGGGGGTATTGGAGCTAAGTGAGTCATTCAGAAAAATGGTTAGTGAAGCAATGACAGATACCAAACCAGACAATCCTGTGTACCGCGCAATTAAAGCAGAAAGTATCATTCAAAGTGTTGAAGTTCCCGAAGCGGAGAAGTATTTAATTAGTAAATTAGATAACTTAGAAGAGAAATTAACAAACTTTATGTTATCAGCCAAATATAAACAGTAATGAGATTCGGACTTCAAAAGAAAGAAGATATATTAAGGAATTAATAAAGGAATCAGGAGTATTTGAGAAAAAAGCGTTTTCTACTGAGGAAGTAGAGGATTTCCTTCTAAACAATGGTATAAACATACCGAGCAGAAATTTGCTAAGGAGGATTATTCATGAGGCAGCTAATGAATATCACAGTGGGGGAACGAATGCAGGATAGCACCTTCGGGTGCTTTTTCTTATGCTCATAAAACGAAATAAGAGGCTATTTCAGCCCTTTTCCTTCTACACGTCTGAAGAATGTAAGCGGATGAAGAGAAACATTCAGCAGAGGGCCGCAGATTAGCTGTGCGGCTCTATTTTGCATGAACTTATATAGGAAACCGTCTCAACTCAAATATGAATCTTGCCCCTATTTATTGCCTGAGTGGTTCACGATTTGTTGTACCAGTTAGATTTCCTCTTCCTAGCGTAGAATAATAATCTATGTGCATCTGTACTGCATTTAGTGCATTTCTCCAAGCTTCTTCACCAAAGTCTTGTCTGATACTTTGAAGTAAAAATTTATTAGTTTGATTATTAAATGCTCTTTTATATACTTCACTATTCATCATAGCCAGGAATATGGTAATAAAGGCATGAGCAGAGCTTTGATTCATACCAGTAACTCTATTAATTTCAACACTCCCTGCAGTTCTTGTCATTTGGTTAGAATATACCTTTTTTGCTATTTCATAAGCACCTTTGCTCATTTCCAGAGTAATTTTTGTCATGTGTGAACCCCCTATTATGTACTTTTTAAAAATTAATTCTGGAGTAAGATTGAAAATCCTTCTAATAGAAGCATTAAGAACTGTATTAAAATGTGACTATAAATTGAGCGTTAATTGACCTATATATGTTCCTAAGTTGAACACCATATGACCGTTTTCCCATGATAATATAGGAGCATAGAAAAAGGCGCGAATGACACGCACGACTACAAAGGCAGCGGATGACCGGGGCGTAACTCTTCTCGCTTTTTCTATTTTTTGCAGGAATAAAGCCCCAATTGTCGAATGGTGAGATATAACATTCGATGGGGGATTTTATCATGTCAGTTTTCAATAGTGGATGGTTTGGGACTTTAATTGGAATTGTTGGCATTCTGGTGTCGATCTATTTCTATCGTAAAGATAAAATAGGCGCACGATTGGACTATCAAATGGCTGAACTGAAAATACTCGATCATAATAATCTTGCACTTGGTATGACAGTGAATTATTTTGATAAACCTATAACTCGGCTAATAAAAACTCAAATAGTTATATGGAATTCTGGTCAAAAAACCATTGATGGTAATGAGATAGTTATCGATGACCAGTTAAAATTTTCTTTTGATTCTAGTGAAGTGTTAAGTTGCAATATAGTTTTACCCTCGAGAGAGATTAATAAATGTGTTGTAAAAAAAGATGAGATGTATCTAAATAGTTTTTATTTTAATTTTGATTTCTTAGATCCTAAGGATGGAGCTGTAATTGAAATCTTACATACTGGAGAGGAAGTTTACCCTAAGTTTTCAGGAAGTATAAAAGGAATGAAGGATAGAATTCGAAACAGAGGCTTGACCACGTATCCGATAATTCAAACTACATTAAAAAAAGCTAGAATTATTAACCTTCTTATTTGGATTATTTCTTTAATAATATTAAGTCTTTTTACAATTGGAGTGCTTTATCTAGTGGAGTTGATATCTGGTAATGGGATAATGGATAACAAAATATCACTTGGTATCGGCATAAGTCTTGGGTCTTTTTTTGTTGTAAACAAATTCAATATTTTTAAGCGAAAAAAAGCACCAAAAAATTTAATAACTATTAACCAATAATCGATAATCACTTTAGACACTATCTTTCGCAAATAGAAATGTGTGAATTAGGAGGTTTATTCCTAATTCCCAATTTTAACATTTAAACGAGGAGAATTTTACTATGTTACTAACAAAGAGCAGAATTAGCGATGTCAAGATAGAACCATATGAACTATGCCCTTGTAATTCAGGTGCTAAGTTCAAATTTTGTTGTTATAAAGAGGCAAAAGCTCATAAACCCAAAAATTTAATTGATAAAACTATACGGATGCTCGTATAAATTATTTACTTAACCAGCACTGGCAAAGTACTGACTTTAAAACGTGTTTTGCATTCGATAATGAAGGATGTAATGGGCAGATTAAAGGCGCACATTCCATCCAAAATAATAGAATTCTAAATAGGATAAGTGGAAGTGGGCACATATATACAATTAAATCTACAGGAACTAAAGAGGGTGTAACTTCTACACTTGCTAAAATAAGTAAAAATAAAGCAAGTACGTTTTTTGGTTTTTGTGATCTTCACGACACTGAATTATTTAGACCTATCGAGATAAAAGAATATAATGAAGAGCCTATTCAGAATTTTTTATTTGCATTTCGAGCACATTCAATTGAGCACCATAGAAAACTTAGAAAACTAATTTCAATAAAAAATATTTTTAAAGAATCTCCTAGTCACATGCTAAATATAGAAAGTGTCTATATGTGTAGAGTTGCTCAATTCGATGTTAGGGATTGTGAATCCGACTATGCTCTTTTTCGGAATGATTACAAAGAAAACAAATTTAAAGACTTGAGAACTATATACCGGAAATTAGATTATGAAGTGGGATTCGCAGTTTGCTCTTCTTTTGCAATTGAACATGATTTAAAAGGTAACTTGATCAATAATATTTATAGTGTTGGTTATGAGCATATGCCGTCTATTTATGTAAATATTATCCAACCAATGGCGGAACTAATATTATTTTATCGTACCATTCAGCATTTGGAGGAGCTTATAAGGACTATTTTGACCAAATTGAAAAACCTTAGCGAGGAGAGCCTACTAAGGTACTTAAATTTTTTAATAATTAATTATACAGAGAATGTATTTTTAACCCGTCATATATCGAAAACTTATCCCCTAAAAAAAGAGATTCACTTTTACGGAGCTTCGAAAGTTCTATATACCCTTTAGAAGTTTCTTTTTTATTGAGTGAGGACTTCGAGTTTAATTTATTTGATAAAAGCCTGGATAAATTAGCTGTTTTCAAAAAATTCTGTGATTCTCCTTTTTTCCTGTATATGGGAAACTGACTCAACACAAATAGGCGAATGGAGTAAGCAAGGGGATTGTTGCGATTTCATCCTTGACCAACCTTATACATTGTCTGATACTGGAAGATGATGATTTACGGTATAATAGGGGGTTGTTCATTGATGAGGAAAAGAAAAAGTGGAACTCCATTTGAGATTGCTGTGATGGATATTCAAAAATTAATTGATCCCAATTCCATTGTCAGTCATGACGAAAAAATAATTGATAAATATGGCCATCCACGTCAGTTTGATGTTGTTATTAGAGGGGAGTTAGGTGGCCGAAAACTCCTTGGGGTGATTGAATGTAAGGATTGGAAAGCAAAAGTCGACCTTCCCGTCGTTGATGCTTTTATCACCAAGATGAGAGATATCAACGCGAACTTCGGGATGATCTTTTCTAATTCCGGTTTTACCAGTAGAGCAATTGAAAAGTGTGTAGAGAATGATATAGGTGTAAAGTCTCTTCTTCAGAACGATACCCTGAGTACAAAAGTGAAAATAATGTATCACGTATATATGAAGTGTTACGATTGGAGAAACTTTAAAGTTAGAATGTTTGGTACTGGTTCTGCTAACTGGGATCCGGAAACTACCATTAATGATATGTTTATAAATGGACAGAATTTATTGGAATGGTTCCAGCATCATTTAGATTCAATGCCTAATCTAGAGATTGAGGGGCCGTATGAAAAGGAAGTGAAATTTAGTTCTCCACAAGTCGTTCAAGCACGAGGACATTCAGTGGTTGTTGAACGATTAGTTTTTATGGCAACAAGAGTTATGCAACTAAAGCACACCGATACTGATATTAAAGGTGACGGTATTTTTGATTGGGGTGAAAACTCAATGTCATTTCCTGAGAACTGGACGATTGAAATGAGAGTACCCGATGACCCAAGTCAATGGGAGGACTACGACGGTCCAATTCGGGAAGGGTTTGATATTAGATTTGGAGTAACTGCAATTCAGTATAACAAAGAACATCCTCCTCTTAAAATTGAAGAATTATAGCAAATTTAGCTGCTTTAAGAGCAGCTTTTAATTTTGGAGGTGATGGTGTAGCATGGCAAGAGAACGTAGTCCCGACCGAGACAAGGCAAAACAGATGTGGCTGGAGAGCGGCGGAACGATGAAGCTTAAGGAATATCTCCGCCGCTCTTTCTGTTCCGGACAAAAAGGTTCGGAAGTGGAAAACACTAGACGAATGGAGAGGCTGAGGTGAGGAATCCCTTCGACTACCGAAGAGCAACAATGGGAATATCATAGCGTACTTGCATGCTGCTCCTCGCGGTTTAATGTAGGATAAACATTTTGAAACCTTCCGTGAATGCGGGTTTATAGTTGCTATAATGTTCTTACAAACCAATATTCTGGAGGTAAGAAAAATTATGGATCGACGATATAAATTACCCCATATCCTTGTGACAGAAGGTGACCAAGAGAGTGGGTTCTATTCTGGGAGGCTAATTGAGCTCGAAAGCGACACAGAGGTTATTTTCAAGCCAGTTAAAGATAACCACAAAAATGGACTACAGGAAATGAGACGAAAGTGCGCGGCTTACTTGAGAGGTAGAGGGTACCCTGCTGGTTATTTAATCCAACATCATTGCATAAAGCCAGAAAGGCCGGAAAAAGACAGCCCTATAGAAAGTTGGACCATATATGAGCTTGACTAAGACAAAGAAGAGTCGCTGATGATACAGCGGCTTTTTATTTTGGGGAAAGGGTGAGGAACACGAATCTGACCCGGTAGCTCATCAGGTAAGTAAGCAAAGGGGTACAGCCTTGAGTTTTTAACCTGTTATCGACAGCAAGAGATAATAAATGATATCAACCAACTTCAAACTACAAAATAACATTCCTTTATGTGGTAAATATAGAATCGAAAGTACTATTTTGTGATAATAAGTAAAATGATAGAATTGAGTTAGGAATCGGCCGATCCTAAAAAAAGTCGAGAAAGGCGGAGTTACTAATGGAAATTGAAAAAAATGCTCTCTATTCTTCTTATATCATCGAGCCTTTTAGCTATCTCGCCATCTGCTTTTGCTGATTCGGCTGAACCTGCTACGGCACAACCTTCAGGTACCATCACGCCATATGTGTCTGGACTCGGGGATACTCGTGAGACTGCTATTACACTTATACCTAATCAGGAGTACAGCTTGTATATTGACAAGGCACAAGATGTTGATTGGTACAAGTGGACGAATAATACCGGGACAGGTCGATATATCTACGGAGCTGTTTGGAATCAAGGAAATGAGAACTCACACCAACTTGCATCAATTGTTCAATACAACCAAAAACGTGAAACTACAATGTTGTATGCAGAGCCTGCTATCGCGGGGCAAACTTCCGGAGCTTCTAAAATGATGAATCTCTACGTACCCGATGGTGGAACAGTTTATTTTAGAATCAATGCGAATAAATTTGTAGCCACAGAGCAGTATAAATTTCAATTCATAGTGTATCAACCCGAGTCTTAATAATTTAATATACGAACCAAAGAGGCATCCAAGATGGGGGTCTCTTTTTTGTTTCGTTTTCGATTTGTGACCTCGAGGAGGAGTAAAGAAGCTGATTCGGTGGTTGATCAGGAAAACAAAGAATGCTGCCAAGCCAGCACCATGAATCGGAAGGAGAGACGACATGGACGACAAGAATAAAGCATGGGCTCCTGGCGGAATTGTTGCAACAAGCGACCTTCGCAATATTGGTGTGAATTGTGAGGAAGTGGTCATGCCCCAATGATTGAATTGGAGTTCATCGTAGGGGACAACAAGGCGGTTGATGCAATATTGACGGAAGTGCACCCTTCTACGCCTCGTGTGAGCACGTTACCAGACGGGCAGAAGGACACATTGTAGGCGTTTTGATGAAATGAAACTAACGCACGTCAAGGTCATTGAAAGGGCTGAGAGAGGTGAAATTTTCGGTCACGGGTCCTTCTGGGGAATAAAAAGGACTGCGGGATCTGCTCATAGCAAATTTCACTAGTTCCTCCAACTCCGTACATTCGCTTTGCTTTGCCATTTATGAAATCAATGTAAATGCCAATTTGTGCAAGCACATCGGTATCAAATACTGTTGCGGCACAGCCGGTATCGATAGGACGTTCGGCAAAATAATCGATTGATGGTTACGAGTTAAAATTAAAGATACGATTGGCAAGCCATGCCGGAGATGTATCTTCATGGGCGTTGCCGCACGCCTGAAAAGAACTCTTCAACCACCTCGACATCCCTTCGGCTCGTATGGAATACGTACAGCTCGCGTGTCGGATGCAATTTGTAAAAATGCTTGTATCCGCTCCATGCATCTTGAGGATTGTCGTAATCCTGTATAACCGCCATATCCTCCAGCTGACGCACATGGTTATTGGAGCTTGCTTTTATCGCCTCAACCAATACAAAACGAGCTGGATGCAGTTCGGTAATTTCTCCCCATTTCATCAGCGTCACCTCGATTTGGTTTTCTTTGTTATATTATATCATGAATGCTGTGTCTTCCTTATTATAGGGAGGGCATGGCGAGAAGGTTTTTTGCTTTGGCGGAAAACGGTAAACCGGCATTTTATGCCAGTGCAATTTTCAAAATCCCCATCAAAACCAGAAATGCACCCAAGACGGTCATCACGAGCCCGCGGATTTGCGTGGTAACCAGATAGGCATCGCTTGGCTCCGAATCGCCTTCGACCTTCCATCCCTCGTTCGCCCTCCATCCGAATGAAGGCTTACGCATCATCAGCACGCCGAACCCGAGGATTCCCATGCCGATCAGAATTAAAAAAATCATCCCGACGATCATTTCGGTCCACTCCCTTCAACGCACATTCGTTCATGCGCGATCAAGAATAGTTTACCATCTTTTGGGCGAAGGCGCTCTAAAGTAAGATGAAAAGAAAACAGGAAAATAAAGGAAAAATAGTTTACTATATTGGCGCGCTATGTAATAATATGGATACCAAAAATACCCCGCTTTTTGGAAAGCGAGGGTATTTTAGTCTTTTATAAATCAGGACGCGAAGCTTTGACGTGCCCGGCTCGAATTTGCAGAAAACGGCGCCTTTTGCGGTTCTCGCCACGACAGCTGCTTAGACATGTCGCGGGACCTTCTCATGTATCGCCCCGCACCAGGTGTTAGACGTTGCCACGGCGAGTCAGCCGACATGTGCGTCATCCTTATCCCAGCACTCTGAGCATGGCGTTGATCATGCCAAGATGGTAATTTTCGTGTCCGAGGTTCACGGCGAACGCTTCCCCGACGGTTTCGGCCTTGGCAAAATTGTCTTTGATCGCCAGCGGCTCCCCGAGCTTGCCCGTGAAGGTGTCCTCGATCAGCTTGCATTGCTCGGTCAGCCCTTGGATCAGCGTATCCCAAGCCGGAGGCTCTCCGTTCCAGTCGGCCGGTTTCGTGCCGTTGCCGAAAAAGGCCTGATAATCGTCGGGAACGACGGAGTCTCTTCCGGAAAAACGGAACAAAATGGCACTCGTTACGGTCAGCAAATGCCCGAGCTGCCAATGAATATTGTTGTTAAAACCTTGCGGAACGACGATACGTTTGTCTGCCGGGAGATTTTCAACCTTGCTGATCACCGTATTGCGGTTTTTTAGCATCAGTCCGAATAAGTAAGCGTCTCTCATGTCATTTTCCTCCTTACGATATGTAATCTCCATTCAATTTTACAGTAGGTAAGCGGGTGGAGCAACATGCGCCATATAAGAGGATATACGGATTTTTGGTAAACATGCGGATTTTGGATAGGAAGGAAGAAGCCGATTGGAGCAAAAAAACAACGTATTTATGCTGGTATTAAGCGGCATCATGATGATCGTGGTCATCTGCCTGGTCATTATGATCATCAGGCCGCAGACGGACACATCCCATTTGACGGGGAGCATAGACACTTACAACCATGGTATCGTTACCCCAAGCTTTCCCAACGAGATGAATATCAAAACGAACGTGCCGGGAGAGCAGATCGTATCCTTGGGCGGCAACCGTTTCGCCGTGATCGACAGCAATCCGGACTCGGGTAACCACGGGACGATTCTCGTTTTCGAATACGATGAAAAGGCGCGCAAAATCCATTTTCTCGCCTCGGACAATTATGTCGCCCGCATGAATCAAAGAACGGAATAACGGTTAAAAAAAGAAATAGGTCCTAAGACGGGCCAGGCAGCGCCAAAGCCGCTGCAGTAAGGGAGGCATGTTTCAGGATGTACAAGGTTGTGCTTGTCAGACATGGAGAGAGCGTATGGAATCAGGAAAACCGCTTTACGGGCTGGACGGATGTCGATTTGACGGAAAAAGGCGTCCATGAAGCGATCAAAGCCGGGGAAGTGCTCAAATCGCTCCCGTACGAAATCGATATTGCGTTTACGTCCGTTCTTAAAAGAGCCATCAAAACACTGGATTATATTCTTGCGGAGAACGATCTTCTCTGGGTTCCGGTCCGTAAAAGCTGGAAGCTTAACGAGAGGCACTACGGCGCGCTCCAGGGGCTGAACAAACAGGAAACGGCCGAAAAATACGGAGAGGAGCAGGTAAAGCTGTGGCGCAGAAGTTATGACGTGCCCCCGCTCCCGATTACGGCGGAAGACGAGCGGTATCCCAAAAACGACCGCCGATACGGCCTCTTGACCGAACAGGAGATTCCGCTTGGAGAAAGCCTCAAAGATACGATCGCCAGGGTTGTGCCGTATTGGGAGGCCGAAATCGTCCCGCACATCAAAGCCGGCGAACACGTGCTGGTCGTAGCCCACGGCAACAGCCTGCGGGCGCTCATGAAAGTGCTGGAAAATATCAGCGACGAAGATATCGTCGATTTGAACATACCGACCGCCGTGCCGATCCTGTATGAGCTCGATGACGATCTGAAGCCGCTGCACCGCCGTTTTCTCGGCGACCAGGAACGTGTGCAGGAAAAAATCGACGTGGTGGCCAACCCGTCCAAAATTATGGAATAAAGGAATGAACGGAGGGGTCACCCGCAAGGAGGTGACTCTTCCGGTGTTTTTGTGTTACGGTATATAGTGCCGAATACACGTAAAACACCAACTTCAGGAAAGAAGGGAAATGCAGTGCCTTTTGTCAGATTTACGGGGTTCGAAAAAAACGTGGTGGAGGCGGTCGCGCCGGCCATCGTGGAAGAAATGGCAGCCATCGCCAACATTCCGCAGGAAATCGTTAAAATCGAGCTTTTGCATGTGGAAAAAATCACAAACAGCCCGCAGTCGGTTGAAATTTATATGTTCCCGAGGGAGCAGGAAAAACATGACGCCATCGCCAAAATGATCGATGGACACTTGAAGCGCCAAGGCTTTGACCGCGTGCACATCTTCTTTGTTCTGCTGCAGCATTCGCTTTATTATAAAGAGGGGATGCCTTTAAGCGGAATTCCGAGAAAGACGGTTCCCGAAGCCTGATATTACCTGTTTGAAATTAATCTCTGTAAAGGAATTGGAATATTAATTGATTACCGCTATAATCGAATGTAAGAAGCAAGGCATTTCTGGAATGTCTGCACTTTATTACATTCACAAGGAGCAATGAAACCCATGGCCAAAACTTTGATTTTCGGACATAAAAATCCGGATACGGACACGATTACGTCAGCGATTGTTTATTCCTATTTGAAAAACCAGCTCGGATTCGACACGGAAGCCGTGCGCCTGGGCAACGTGAACGGCGAAACCCAGTACGCTTTGGATACGTTTAAGGTTGAAGCTCCACGCCTTGTGGAAAAGGTTGCGGGCGAGGCGAGCGAAGTCATCCTCGTCGACCACAACGAACGCCAACAAAGCGCCGACGACATCGATCAGGTGCGCGTGACGGAGGTTATCGACCATCACCGCATCGCGAATTTCGAGACAAGCCATCCGCTGTATTACCGCGCGGAGCCGGTCGGCTGCACCGCGACCATCCTGAACAAGCTGTTCAAGGAAAAAAACGTCGCGATTCCTAAGGAAATCGCCGGCCTGATGGTATCGGCGATCGTGTCGGACACGTTGCTGCTTAAATCGCCGACCTGCACGGACGAAGACGTGGCCGCAGCCCGCGAGCTTGCCGACATTGCCGGCGTGAAGCTGGAGGAATACGGCCTTGACATGCTGAAAGCCGGAGCGGACATGAGCAGCAAAACGATTGCCGAACTCATCTCCCTCGATGCGAAAGAATTCCAAATGGGCAGCCGCAAGGTGGAGATCGCTCAGGTGAACGTCGTGGATACGAACGATGTGTTGGGCCGCCAGGCAGAGCTGGAAAACGCCCTGAACGGCATCATCGACCAAAAAGGCCTCGATCTGTTCGTCTTTGTCGTTACCGACATCCTGAACAACGATTCTGTGGCCCTGGCGCTCGGCAAAGCCGCTTCCGCCGTCGAGACGGCATACAACGTGAAGCTGGAAAACAACACGGCCGTGCTGAAAGGCGTCGTGTCCCGCAAATCGCAAATCGTGCCGGTATTGACCGAAACGCTCAGCAAATAAGTTCGGAAGCCGCAATATAGCGCTTGTCCCATCCGGGGCGGGCGCTTTTTTGCTCATAAGAAAAACGGCCGGGCGTAATTTTATGGAGAACAAACCGCGGTTAGCGCCAGTTTTTACTGCGATAAAGGCAGCGGATGCATCGATACTTAGATCATGAAAAAAACCTGTTCATGACTGAACAGGCCGGTTTTATGAGTCTGTCATTCTAGTTGAAGGGATTGGTTTTGCGTTACTGGTCTTCGTCTTCCTCCGAATCTTCTTCCGATTCTTCTTCGGAATCTTCTTCGGAATCATCCTCGTCGCCGTCGGACTCGATTTCGATGTCGGATTCTTCTTCTTCCTCGTCGTCTTCCTCGATGTCGTCGATTTGAGATTCTACCTCTTCGTCGGACAGCAGCAATTCATTTTCGAAATTTTCCATTGTTTAATCCCTCCATTTGTTAACACTTATTTATAAGTGCAGTTCCAATATACCATTCGGCTATCAAAACGTGTGTCGGAAGATGAAGCCGAAACCGCATTATTTTCCGTCAAGTTATGCCATAAAACGGGCACGGAAGCATTTTTGTCGAAAAAGAAAATTATCTCTTGACGTGTGGGGATGCTGCGGTTAAAATCTGATAAAACTATATCGTTTAGTTGCAAAACCGTATAGTTTTTTTGAGGGTAGCGATTTTCCAAGAGGAAGTGAAGGAAGCCATGTCCATTGACCGTAAACGGGAGATTATGGATACTGCCATCCATATTTTCGCCCGAAAGGGGTTTAACGGTTCGACCATGCAGGATATCGCCGAGGGTTGCGGCATGTCCAAAGCGACGCTGTATCAGCACTACAAATCGAAGGACCAGCTGCTGCTGTCCATTTTCCATATGATTAACGACAGGCTCTACGTCAAGCTTCAGGCCAGCATGGATCACGGGGACGATTCCCAGGATAATCTGAGACGCCAGATCGAGCTGCAGCTTCGCGAATCTTTGGCGAACCGCGACTTGATCCGGATGCTGATCACCGAAAACCCGAATGCCTACACCGAAGACATCGTGAAAGCGTCGGGCGCCATGCGGGCGCGGATGATCCGGCATTTCGAGCGGATGTTCAAAAAGGTGTACGGGCCGAAGATCGAGCCGTATGCGGTGGAAATGGTCTTTTCGATGTTTGCGATGCTGGAGCAGTTCAGCGTGTTGATCATTTTGGAAAACGTGGCGATCGATATTACCGAGCTTTCCCGCTATATATTAAGGCTGCTGGGATATATGGCGGAAGGGCTGATGGGGGACGATGGCGCAAAACCGATTCTTGGCGAGCATAACTATCCCGAATATTTACGATGCGAAATGCCGGAGCCCGAAACGGACGATGTGGAGAACCTGATTTGCCGGATGTACCGCAAAGCCGACGCGCTGGGGGAATCCGGGAAAAAGGAGCAGGATATCCGGAATTCGATCCTGATGCTCGACCATGAGCTGAAAAGCGCCTCGCCGCGGCGCATTATCGTACAGGGGATGCTGCATAACCTGCTTCAGGTTCAGCCGTTAACGGAGCTTGCCGGCCGTTTGGCCGCGCTGCCGGGCATCAAACGTTATTTAGAATGAGGATTAGAAAGAATATCCGTCAATAGGAAAAGGAGAACTATACTTCATGTCAGCCGGTTCAAAAATTAACAGGTCGTTGTACGTACTGATGATTAATATGTTTATTGCCATGCTGGGCATCGGGCTGGTCATTCCGATTTTGCCCAAACTGCTGGAGGATTTTCACGCCGGGGGAACGGCCGCGGGATATTTGATTGCCGCCTCGGGGCTGACGCAATTTCTGTTTTCGCCGCTGGCCGGCGAATGGGCGGACAAATACGGCCGCAAGGTGATGATCGTTTTGGGGCTGGGGCTGTTTACGCTCTCCCAATTTTTGTTCGCCGTCGCTAACGTCATGTGGATGCTGTACGCTTCCCGCTTTTTGGGCGGCATCGGCGCCGCGATGATGATTCCGGCCATGATGGCTTACGTCGCGGACAGCACGACGGAGGAAACGCGCGGCAAAGGTTTGGGGCTGCTTGGCGCGGCCATGTCGCTCGGTTTCGTGATCGGGCCGGGCATCGGCGGTTTTTTGGCGGATCTCGGACTGCGCGCGCCGTTTTACATTTCGGCTCTCGTTGCGGCGATTGCCACCGTCCTGTCTTTTTTCATGCTGAAAGAAACGCTGTCGGCGGAACGCCGCCAGGCTGCCAAAGCGTCGGAACAAAAACGCGAAAGCATCTTGAAACAGCTGGTCGCTTCCGTGAAGGCGCCGTATTTTATCTATTTGATTCTCGTATTTACGCTGACCTTCGGTCTCGTCAACTTTGAGGCGGTCTTCAGCTTGTATGTCGACAACAAATATGCCTATACTACGAAGGAAATTTCCGTCATCATCACGGTCGGATCGCTCGTAGGCGTCGTCATTCAAGGCGCGGTGATCAACAAGCTGCTGCTTCGTTTCGGCGAAAACAAGCTGATCAACGTTTCCTTCCTGATTTCGGCCATCATGATGGTACTGATGCTGCTGTCGGGCAACTTCTGGTACAACATGCTGCTGATCCTGATTTTCTTCACGTTTACGTCGATCATGAGACCGGCGATCAACACCGCCTTGTCCAAAATGGCCGGGCCTGAGGAGCAGGGTTTCGTTATGGGGATGAACAACGCCTATATGAGCCTTGGCAATATTTTCGGTCCTGCGCTTGCGGGCATCCTGTTTGACGTTCATATGAATCTGCCGTATTCCTTCGGCGCCGTCATTTTGATTCTGAGCCTCGTGTTGTCTTTAACCTGGGGCAGAAAAATGTCGAGCCTGCGCAAGCAGAAGCTGGAGACGGCCGGCACGCAAGGGTAAACATATCAATAAGAACCAGTACTTTTTTTCATGGCAAACAGGGGCCGTCCCAAAAGACGGCCCCTTTTGTATAGGGAGTATTATTCATTAATGCTTTTGGACTCGATCGTCCGGAATATGGTTGAGTACGTGGTTTTGACGTTGGCTTCGTTTTCGGTGTCATTGTACAATCCGAATCCCCAATGAGTTTCTTCCCCACCAGGCGGATGATCAATGCCGAAGGCAAATTGGTGATTAAAAGCATCCGGAACGTCATCATAGGTTAATTCCTCAACGGTATATGCAACGATCAATTTATCCAGTTTGATGAAGATATACGGGATGTTCGCCTCTTTGAACGCTTTTTTATATTCCGGCTCCGAGGCCTCGCGAAAATAATCCTTCGTTATAAAGACAGCGTCGAACCGCGATGACAGCTTCTCCGGATTTTTTGCCAGTTCCTCCAGCCCTAAAGCAACGAAAGATATGTTCGTTTCCCTCACTTCAGGCGGCTCCCCGATGACGCCGATGGTTAAGGGTTTTCCTTCGTAAAGCGGTCCGTTCATCGTGTTACGGTCGGCGCATCCGCCCAATAGAAACACGCAAAAAAGAAGGGGCAGCCAACATCTTTTCGTTAGAATAAAAATCCCTCCGCATTTTTCATCGATATTTATCTATAACGTTTTTTTCGCCCGAGGTTACGCCTGAACGGCCAGAGCAGTTTTCACCTTGGCAAGATCGGGAAGATGCATTAAGCTGAAAACAACGATACGCAGAAGGCTGGGGTGGACCTGAAATGATTTTGGAAACGGAAAGGCTGATCATCCGCGAATATGGCGAGGACGATTGGGAAAGCGTGCACCGGTATGCCTCCGATCCGAACGTAACGCGGCATATGCTGTGGGGGCCGAATACGCTCCAAGAAACCAAAGCGCATATCGCGTCCATGCTTGCGATGCAAAGCCGGGTGCCAAGAACGGGATTTGAGTTCGCAGTGACGCTGAAAGAGACCGGAGAGCTGATCGGGGGCGTCGGACTTCATCTGGAAGGCTCCAACGGGGAGATCGGTTACTGCTTCCACCCTGGCTTCTGGGGGCAAGGTTACGCTTGCGAAAGCGCTCGGGCGATGCTTGAGCTGGGCTTCGGGCAGCTGGGGCTTCACCGGATTTACGCGACCTGCCGGCCGGAAAACGGGGGCTCCGAACGCGTGATGCAGAAGCTGGGCATGCGTAAGGAGGGGCATTTGCGCGAGCATCTTCTTTCCAACAAAGGAGGGTACGTCGACTCGCATCTTTATTCCATTCTGGTTCAAGAATACGGGGAAACATGATATTTTTTGAAGAGCCGGCCGCCTGGGTACAGTAGGATCAACCGCGGTTAAGTAATACATAAATCGCTATCGTCTCAGGAGGCCGTGATGATCAAGGATTGGTATGAAAAAAGTTTCGGGGAAGACTACCTGCTCGTTTATAAACACCGGGATGCGGATGGGGCGGCCCGGGAGGTCAAAAAAATGATCTCCTGGCTTGACCTGCCTCAAGGCGCCCGGGTGCTGGATTTATGCTGCGGAACCGGCCGCCATGCGCTAGCTTTGGCAGACAGCGGCTACCGCGTGAGCGGCGTCGACCTGTCGGACGTGCTGCTCCGCGAAGCCAAAAAATCCGATGAAGGCCGGCGCGTCGAGTGGCATCAGGCCGATATGCGCAACCTTCCGCTTGACGGCGGCTTTGACGCGGTGCTTAATCTGTTTACTTCCTTCGGTTATTTCCGCGAGGACGGGGAGCAGCTGAAAGTGCTGCGGGAAATTTACCGGATGCTGAAGCCCGGGGGCCGTTTTATCATCGATTTTATGAATTCCCCGCACGTTCGCGCCCATCTGGTGCCGGAATCGAAACGCGAGGCGGAAGGGCAGCGGATCGTGGAAAATCGCAAAATCGAACGGGATTTCGTCATCAAAGACATTACGATTGCTCCCCTGGAAGGGGATGGCGTTAAACGCCAGTATCACGAACGTGTAAAGCTGTATACGCTGGAGCAGATGAGGCAAATGCTTGCGGATGCCGGGCTGGCCGTGGACGAGGTCCATGGCGGATACGACGAGGACGAAGGTTACGAGGAACAAAAGTCCGAACGGATGATATTCGTCGGGCATCGTCCGCATAGCTCCAAGCAAGCGTGAAAAGAGGTTCAATCAAAAGTGAACATGCCGGAAATTACGGACCATTTTAACGGAATCATTCAAGTAAAAATAACGATGTCCTTCCCTCTCCGCTGGGTAAACAGCTACATATTGCAGGGGCCGGAAGGGCTGACGATCGTCGACCCGGGGCCGAGGACGCCAGGGAACGAGAAGGAATGGCAAAAGGCGTTTGCCGAGTTGGCCATACAGCCTGGCGATATCCGGCAGATCGTGCTGACGCATCATCATCCCGATCATTTGGGCTGTTCGGGATGGCTGCAGCAGCAGTCCGGCTGCCGCGTATGGATGTCGGAGCGCTCCTATCGGGAAGCTCAGCTGATGTGGGGCCCCGGTTCCACCATGAACCGCGATTTGCCAGCGCTGTTTCGCCTCCACGGCATGCCGGAGGAGTGGACAGGCCAGCTCGAAGACCATATGAAAAGTTTTTTCCCACAGGTTGCCCCGATGCCGGATGTAACGTTTATCCCCGGAGTCGAATCGTTTGCGATGGGCG
Organism: Paenibacillus sp. USDA918EY; assembly: GCF_009870825.1. Classification (GTDB taxonomy): domain Bacteria; phylum Bacillota; class Bacilli; order Paenibacillales; family Paenibacillaceae; genus Paenibacillus_AQ; species Paenibacillus_AQ albilobatus. The sequence goes on from NZ_WTWY01000030.1 coordinate 18,554, forward strand.
GCCGTCGGTGGCTGCCGATCGAAACGGCGGGGCATGCGCCGGGACACTTGTCTTTTTACGATCCGGAGAGCGGCGCCATCCTTTGCGGGGATGCGGTGCTGCCGCAAATATCCCCGAACGTCAGCCTGATGCCGGGCAGCGATCCGGAGCCGCTTCAATCGTTTTTGCAGGGGCTAATGAAGCTGAAAAACTTGGAGGTAAGCACGGCCTACCCCGGGCACCGCAACCCGTTTCAGCATTTCGGTGAGCGGCTTGATGTGCTCCTGCTGCATCATGAAGAGAGGCTGGCGAAAGTCGAGCGGCTGCTTGAAGAATCCCCGGCGACGGGATTTGAGCTATGCGTGTCACTGTTTGGGACAAAACTCGGCATCCACCAGATGCGTTTTGCCATGTGCGAGACGCTCGCGCATGCCAGAGAGCTTGAGCGCAGCGGGCGGATCGAAACGTCGCCGGACGAAGACGGCGTGACGCGTTTCCGGCCCGTATCCTGATACGTTTCAAAAAGAAAGAGCCGCTCCGAATTCATGACCTTTCGGGACGGCTCTTGTCGTTATGTTCCGGCAGTACCTGGGTTGAATTAATCCTCGGGAAGCTCCGGTTCGGTTCCTTCGTGCTGATGCTCGCGTTCAGCCTGCTTCCGATGCGCGATCCGGCTGCTCGCCGCTGCGGCGATCGCGCCGACGATATCATCGAGAAACGTGTTGGTTTCGCCGGTGCTTTTGTCGTTCAGCCGTTCAAGTATGCCGGGCTTCAGCTTGTCGATGTACCCGTAATTGGTGAAGCCGATGCTGCCGTATACGTTGACGATGGAGAAAGCCAAAATTTCATCCACCCCGTACAAACCTTCGTCATTGACCAGCATTTCCTGCAGCGGCGAAATCAGCTTGCCTTCTTCGGCGAGCACGTCCAGCTGGATGCCGGTCAGCACCGCGTTTTGCACCTCGCGTTTGGCGAGCACCTTTTCCACGTTGTCCAAGCATTCCTGCATCGTCAGATCCGGATAATATTTGTTCTGCAGGAGCATGACGAGCTCGGCGATTTCTTCCAGCTTGACGCCCCTTTTATGCAGCCATTCGCGGGTCGCGCTCGCGACCTTCCGGCTGTTCAGGCTGTACGGTATTTTTTCGTTTTTCGGATCGTTCATTTTATCCCCCCGCTATATGCTCGTCGTCATAGTAAGATTTTAAGTTCCTTCCTACAGTTTGTCCAGTTTTAACCAATTATGTGTTTGTTATTCCTCTGTTTTCTTTAATTTTGGCCCCTGCAAAAGGTTTGAATGGCATCAAAAAGCAGGCCGCGCTTTGCGAGGCGATTTAATTTGGACCGGCTGTTATTTTTTGCGGCAGGGGCTCGTATACATGGTAGTACAAACTGTACAAAATGATTAGGAGGAACCATGAATATGACGAAGGCGAAAAAAATTCGAAACCTTTCGGCTGCCGGATTGTTGGCCGTGCCCGTATTGCTGTCCGGCTGCAGCCTTTTCGGTTCGCAATCTTCCATGGATATCGACAAACCCCCGGCGGACATCGAGCAGCAGATGCTGAATATGATGAACGGCCCGGTCTCAACGAATAGCGGCGGGGAGCAAACCGGTCCTAAAACGACGGTATACCTGGCCAACGACAAAGGGCTGCTCGCTCCCGTGTCTCTCGGCATCCCCGAGGCGAAAGACCAGGACGGCCTGAAGCAGGCGCTTTCGGCGCTTGTATCGGGAGGCGCGTATTCCAAATATGTGCCTAAAGGTTTTGCGGGCGTGCTGCCGAAAGGGACCGAAGTGCAGGTGACGATGGACCAGGAACAAAAGAAAGCGGTCGTTGAATTTAACGGCGCGTTTAACCAATATAATCCTCAGGATGAGCGCAAAATATTGGAGGCGGTCGTCTGGACGGCCACCGGGTTCCCTGGCGTGCAAAAGGTCGAGCTTTGGGTCGACGGCCAGCGCCTGACGGAAATGCCGCAAAACGGGACGCCGCTAAACCAGCCGCTCACGCGCAGCCTGGGCATTAATCTGGAGAAATCCGGCGGCGCCAGCTTGACGAATTCAACTCCGGTCACGGTTTATTTTTCGACGGTGACGCCTGACGGGGCCTATTCGTATTACGTTCCCGTCACGCGGCTCGTGCAGCCCGGACAAAACAAGGTGAACGCGGCGCTTTCAGAGCTGATCGCCGGTCCGCAGCAAAACGACGGCCTTGAAATGGTCATGACGGACGGCACTTCCGTCGAGTCGGTCAAAACCGAAAAGGACGGCACGGTGACCGTGTCGCTGAAGGACGACATGTTCGAAAAAAACGACCCGATTCCGGATGAACTGCTTCAATCCGTCGTTCTGACCGTGTCCGAAAATACAAACAACGCCAAGGTCAAAATCGACATGAACGGGCAGACCAGCATTACGGGCATCACCGACAACCGCGATTACAGCAAACCGGTGTCCAAACCCGAATACATCAATGAGATTCCGCTGTAATTGCCTTTGCGGGGTGCTTTTGCGCCGACACTTTGATAAAATAAAACTTGCTATATATGGATGGGGCTGAACCGGGACAAAATCCTGCCCCATCCATATTTACAGGATGCGTAAATGTAGGAGGCAGAAAAGATGAGATCTAACGGACGCGGCAGCGACCAGCTGAGGCCGATGAAATTGTCAGTAAACGTGAACAAATATGCGGAAGGCTCCGTGTTCATTGAAATGGGAGATACGAAAGTATTATGCACGGCGACGGTTGAAGAAAAAGTTCCGCCGTTTTTGAAGGGACAAGGCAAAGGCTGGGTAACGGCGGAATATTCGATGCTTCCGCGGGCGACGCAGTCCCGCAACCAGCGGGAGAGCGCGCGCGGCAAGCTCACCGGCCGCACGATGGAAATCCAGCGGCTGATCGGCAGGGCGCTTCGCTCCGTCGTTGATCTTCGCGCGCTGGGCGAGCGGACCATTACGCTCGACTGCGACGTGATCCAAGCCGACGGCGGCACCCGCACGACTTCCATCACCGGCTCTTTTGTCGCGCTTGCGATCGCCATCAGCAAAATCGCGGAACAACACAAGCTGCCCGCGTTTCCGATCACGGATTATTTGGCATCGGTCAGCGTCGGCGTCGTCAATGGAGAACCGATGCTGGATTTGAACTATGAAGAAGATTCGACGGCCAAAGTGGACATGAACCTGGTGATGACCGGCGGCGGCGCTTTTGTCGAGCTGCAGGGGACCGGCGAGGAAAGCCCGTTCTCCCGCCAGGAGCTGAACCAGCTGCTGGAGCTTGGGGAGCAGGGCATTGCCCGGCTCATCGAGAAGCAAAAGGAAGCGCTCGGACCGATCGCCCTCATGATTGGCTCGGGCCAAACGGGAAGAGGGGTTTAAGGGCATGCTGCTGGATCAAAACCTGATTATCGTCGCCACCCGAAACCAGGGAAAGGTGAAGGAGTTCGAGCATGCTTTCGCCCAGCTCGGCAAGCAAGTCAAAAGCATGTTTGATTATCCGCAGCTGCCGGAGGTCGTTGAAGACGGCGAAACCTTTGCCGAAAACGCGCTGAAAAAAGCGAAAACGGTCGGCGATGCGCTCGGCTTGCCGGTGCTCGCGGATGATTCCGGTTTGTGCGTGGACGAGCTGGATGGGCGCCCCGGCGTCTATTCGGCGCGTTTTGCCGGAGAGCATGCGTCGGACCAGGAAAACAACGACAAGCTGCTGCGTTTGTTGGAGGAGAAAAAAATGGGCGACGACACGCAGCAGCCGCTTCTCAGCACGGCGCGTTTCGTTTGCACGCTTGTCCTGTACGATCCGGCAACCGGATCACACATGGAGGCAAGCGGGGAAGTCGACGGCTGGATCACGGACGAGCCCGCCGGATGCGGGGGGTTCGGTTACGACCCGCTTTTTTACCTGCCGGAGTATGAAAAAACGATGGCAGAGCTTTCCGTGGAGGAAAAACAGGCGATCAGCCATCGGGGAGCCGCCTTGCGGACATTGATCGGCATGCTGCAGGAGCAGGAATCTAACGTTTGACATTGGCGTCATAAGTAAACGAAAATCGACGGCGGTCCGGATTTGCGGCCGCCGTTTTTTTGGCGCTGAACTTTACTTGAACATGATATGATATGAATCGAAGGTTTTACATACCATGGGAGGCGATGGCGTATGAATCAAGCAGCGCGGACGTATTGGAACGAATATTGGGAGAGGCAGGGCCGGGAAAAACCGGCATCGGTAAGCGCCTGGCCTTTCGGAGCCGATCCGGATCAGCTGGCACGGCTGGTCATAGAAGGCGTGAAAACCGCAACCTGTTCCGCGCTTTTCAGCTATGAGGCCGAGCAGGAGCCGCTGCCTTCCGTCGGCGATTACAGCATCATTTTGGACGGCAGGGACGAACCCGTCGCCATCATTCAAACGGTTGAAGTGACCGTCGTACCGATGAATGAAGTACCGGAGGATTTTGCCGTCGCGGAAGGCGAGGGGGATCGGACTTACCGGTATTGGCGGCAGGTTCACGAAACGTTTTTTACGAAAGAGCTAAACCGGCTAGGCAGGGAGTTTTCGGACGACATTCCGCTCGTGTGCGAACGTTTTCGATTGGTTGACGTCAAAAGTTAATGTCTCTATGATGGGAAGGATTGGATTATAAACGACACCGATGGGAGTGAGGGAAATGTCTGCAGAGAAAGCGAACCTGGAACTTGACCTGCGATGCATGTCCTATAACATCAAAAACGCGTATGACAAGGAAGGCGACAACGTATGGAGCAGCCGCAAGGAGCTGGTGGCGGGAATCATCCGTTTCCACCGGCCGGACCTGGTGGGCATGCAGGAAGTGCTGTACAGTCAGCTCGAAGACTTGCAAGCGCTTTTGCCCGAATACGGTTGGATCGGCGTAGGCAGGGAAGACGGGGATAAAGACGGCGAGTTTTCGTGCATTTTTTATCGTACACAAAGGCTCAAGCCGCTGCGCCAGAACACTTTCTGGCTGTCGGAGCATCCGGAAGAGCCGGGTTCGCTTGGCTGGGATGCCGCTTGCAGAAGGATCGTGACATGGGGCGAGTTTCAGGATCTTTACACGGGCAAGACGTTTTTGCATTTTAATACGCACTTTGATCATATCGGCAAGGTTGCCGTCGAACAAAGCGCCCATTTGATCTTGGAGCGGATCAAGAAGTTGGCGATCGATCGCCCGGCCGTATTGACGGGAGATTTTAACGTGACAGCCGATTCGGTGCCTTACCGCGTTCTCACCGGTCAGGGAGAGACAGGGGCGGCATTGCTGCGGGATGCAAGCAGGGAGGCGGCTTACCGCCATTTTGGACCCGCGTTCACGTTCCAGGGCTTCGATTCCAGGGAAGTGGCCGCGCGGACGTTCCCTGCATTTCTGGAGCCGCAGGACAACCATGGGATCGAATTCGAAAGCCCGATCGATTTCATTTTCGTTGCAGGTAAGGTTCAAGTCCTGACCTACGGATCGGTTGCGGATCACCATCAGGGCAAGATGCCGTCGGACCATTATCCGGTCGTGGCGGATATCAAATGGTAAACGGGAGATTGGCGGAGCTGTCCTGAAGGTACTTTACCTGGGGCAGCTCCTTCGTTTGTTGGAGAAGGGGAAGCTGAAGCGTATCGGCTCAAGCGCCGGGATGTTCCGTGGCGATTCGGAAATGCTTTCAGTCCCCGTATCCGACATCTTACAGCCTGCACAGGCGATGGCGAATATTCTTTTAACAGGAAGGATTGTCCCGATCGGCGTCGTAATAATAGGGGAATGCGATGTGAAAGACGCAAAGGAGGCTTTATCATGCTGAAAGGGATTTCCCCCCTGTTGTCGCCGGAGCTGCTGAAAATTTTGTGCGAAATGGGGCACGGGGACGAAATTGTGTTTGCGGACGCGAATTTTCCCGCCGTATCGACGGCCAACCGGCTGATCCGTGCCGACGGGCACGGCATTCCGGAGCTGCTTGCGGCAACGCTTGAGCTTTTTCCTCTGAACCGCTATTTAACCCACCCGGTCATGCTGATGCAGGTGACTCCGGGCGATCCGGTGCAAACCCCCGTGTGGGACGTATACCGCGATTTGGTGAACCGGGCCGAACAAGGCATCGAATTTGCGGAAATCGAACGTTTCGAATTTTACGAACGGGCGAAAAAAGCCTATGCCGTGGTGGCCACGGGAGAAAAGGCGCTTTACGGCAACCTGATTTTGTCCAAAGGCGTTATCGGTTAAGCTTTTCTTTTTGGCTGGCAAGTCACTTTCACATCTAAGAAACGCCGCATAAAACAAGATGGCCCGTTCCGTTGGAACGGGCTTTTTCGATGAAGCGAACCTGAAGCTAAAGCTGCTTCTATTTTATCGAAACTTCATAGGTTTTCAGCCAGTTGTTCACCTGCGCAAGATACGCGAACAACTGCGGCCCGGACATCAGCTGGCCGAACCAGGGCAAATTCGTGGACGCTTCGGGGGAAGCGGCGATTTCACGGATTTTTGCCCGATCGATAAGCGGCAGGATCGGCGAAGAGGAATCGTCCAGAATGTCGAGCATTTGCTGTTTGACGGCGGTGAGGAAATCGGGGTTGTGGGTTTTTGGGTAGGGGCTTTTTTTGCGGTACAGCACGTCTTCCGGCAGAACGCCTTCCAGCGCTTTGCGTAAAATGCCTTTTTCGCGTCCGCCCGTCATTTTCATTTCCCATGGGATATTCCACACGTATTGAACCAGCCGGTGATCGCAATAAGGAACGCGGACCTCCAGGCCGACCCCCATGCTCATCCGGTCTTTCCGGTCAAGAAGCGTCGGCATGAAGCGGGTAATGTTCAAATAGGACATGACGCGCATCTGCGCCTGCTTGCCGGTTTCCCCGCGCAGCTTCGGCACCTCCCGGACGGCTTCGGCATAGCGGTCCCCCAGGTATTCGAGCGGCCGCGTCCATGCGCGGATTTCGGGAGAAAGCAGGCTGGCGCGCATATCCGCAGCCACCGCCCACGGGAACGTGCCCGAATTCAGCATCTCTTCACGGTGAAACCAGGGATAACCGCCGAAAATTTCGTCCGCGGCTTCCCCGGATACGGCTACGGTAGCGCCTTTTTTGATTTCCCGGCAAAACAGGTAAAGGGAACCGTCCACATCGGCCATGCCGGGCAAATCCCGTGTCAGGGTGGAGTTGTTCAGCGAATCGATCAGCTCCGGCGTGTCGAACTCGATGTAGTGATGCCTCGTGCCAAGCTCCTCGACCATGCGCTGAATCCACGGGGCGTCGGCACCCGGCTGAAACGCATGGGATTTAAAGTTTTTGTCGTTGCCGACGTAGTCCACCGAATAGGTGTCCATTTGCCCTTGCCCCGTCCGGTTGTAATACTGCACCGCAAGCGCCGTAAGCGCGCTGGAATCGAGTCCCCCGGAAAGCAGCGTGCATACCGGCACGTCGGAGACAAGCTGGCGTTCCAGCGTATCCTGAAGCAGGTCGCGAAGCTGCGCGGCGGTCGTTTCGGTATCTTCCTCATGCTGGTAGCTGTCGAGTTTCCAGTATTGATGAATGCTTAATCCTTGGCGGCTGAATATCATCGCATGCCCCGCGCGCAGCTCTTGGATGTCGCGGTATACGCCATGACCCGGCGTGCGCGCCGGTCCGATGATGAAGATTTCCGCCAGCCCCTCGGCGCCGACGACGGGCTCGATTTTCGGATGCTGAAGCAGCGCCTTGGGTTCGGAGCCGAAGACAAAGGTACCGTCGATCAGGCTGTAGAAAAAGGGTTTGACGCCCAGCCGGTCGCGGGCCATAAAGACCTGTTCCCGCACGCTGTCCCAGATGGCAAAAGCAAAAATGCCGTTAAACTTGTCGACGCAAGCAGGCCCCCATTCGATGTAGGAGACCAAAAGAACTTCCGTATCGCAATTCGTCCGGAAGCGATGCCCTCTTTTTCGCAGCTCCCGCTTCAGTTCGGCCGCGTTGTACAATTCCCCGTTATATACTATGGTGTATAAATCCTCATCATCGTATACAAGCATGGGCTGTGCCCCGTTTTCCGGATCGATGACGCTGAGCCTCCGGTGCCCGAAGGCGCAGGGGCCCGAGATCCAGGTTCCAGAGGCGTCCGGTCCCCTTGGTGTCAAGGTTTCCGTCATTTTTACGAGAGTCTGCGAATGTTGCGTCAAATCGCCGCTCCACTCAATAAAACCGGTTATTCCGCACATGACGGATCATCCTTTCTTTTGCGAAAAATCCCTTTTCTGAAAGTGATACAGATATATGCCGAACAAGGGCATAAAATGTCTGTCCGGGCGGCAATCGCCCTGAATAACTTGTCACAAGAAGAGGGATGATGTCATGAATAACGCTGCACTTCGGCATTTTTAGACCTCTGCGCAGGCTTGCATGACGAGCCAGATATTGAAGGTCATAGCTGCCCCGCTCACATCCCATACTATGCTTAGGGGGGTGAGCGAAAGTGGCATTGACGTACAAAAAGACGAAAGGCAACAAGTATGCCCACCAGACTGAATTTGCCGATGAGGTCCTGAGTAAAAACGACAGAAATTTGGCTGTTCCGCAAAACCCAAGACGTTTTGGCAATAAGTAACCCCTAAAGCGAAAAACCTCCGGACAACCGGAGGTTTTTCACCTGGATGATGTTACATATAATGGAAGGAATTTTCTTGGGTCTAGGCGTATTCGCGCAGCACTTGAACGCCCTTGACGATATTGTAGATAACCGTTCCGAAATAAATAATGATGAACAAAATGATATATCCAAGCACAGATCCCGGATTATCCGCGCCAAAGGTAAGAACGAGCAAGGGTAGCGCTGCGACGAAAGGGAGGATATGCGAGAGAAGCGCCCGTTTTGAGTGCATGGCGACATACGCATCTTCCCTGCATAGGATCCAGATGATGACGGGAAGGATAAACGGCGCGAAAAAGATGCTGAAATACGATAATGCCGACAGCAGTTGACGCATTGCCATCACTCCTTTGCCTTGGGTTTGCTGTTATCATATTACCCCGCCCGCTAGCCGATGATTCATATTCGAAAATTTCCCTTTGAATTTTTTGAAAAATGCGCTATAATAATAAACGCGCCGTTTTTATTACATACTAAGTCCCAGTAGCTCAGCAGGATAGAGCAACGGCCTTCTAAGCCGTCGGTCGGGGGT
>NZ_WTWY01000031.1 GCF_009870825.1 Paenibacillus sp. USDA918EY
TTAAATAAGGAATGCGGAGCAACTCCGTCCCTTAGGGGATGGAGTTTTTTGCGTTTGTGTTGTACTGAAGGGCATATTATGATCAGTGTACGATATTCATGATCCATATGGAGTGATGACCTTGAGATACACCGATTACATCCGCTTGAAAACAGGCAGATACCAATCTGTAGGAAAGTTTGGCGACGATATCTATGCGTATGAGGTCTTAACGGGCATCGCCGACACCCCGGAGTACCACCAAATTTCTAAAGAGGAATTCGATTTGTTTGAATCTTGGAGCCAGGAGTACATTACGGGTCTTAAAAAACTCTACGAAATCATTAACCGCCCTGTCATCTGCAGCGGTTACCTGGGAAGGGCGGAGCTGAATACTTCGCTGCTTCGGGATATTTAGCCGCAGGAATGGACAAGAAATGGCCGGTTCGATGATCTATGAATGTTAATCGGTTTTCTGCAGCTATGAAGCTAGCAGGCAGGATTGTTGATGTCTTAAGGAGGTAACAAAGCGGTATTATTCAGCAAAGACGCAGACGGCGGGAGACAAGCTGATGCGCAACGCCCTCACGATCTCCATGACGAGCGCGTCCTGAGGCCCAGATTCCGCTTGTAATAGTATGAATCGCTTGACCAAGCAATTGCTGCCAGAACGGTCTCTTATCATTATGAATTACTTTCATTATCGTGCACACATCAAATAGAGGTTCCAACCATATAAAATTAATTATGGACTGTTTGGAACTATGATGTTGGATGTGTAAACATTCCATTTACTGATATACTACCGTCATAGCGCTGGTATTTGCAATCTGGTCGTTGTTGCACTCAAGAAAAGTATCGGAGTTAAGAAAATTGGAGTGGGATGAATATCTTATGGGTAAAAGGAGAGATTTTGAAATGGATTCGGTTCGTGATAATGCAAAAAGGAATTGAACTTAATAAACAGAAGAGGAGTGCTTTTAATGAGAGAATATATGATTGAAAAACAAACGGGGAGAGCATTCCAAATAAAAACAGGGGAAACCATTACTATAATCGATATCGAAGGAAAGCAGGTTGCCGATTTTTTTGCGGTCCATACGTTGGATTATAATGAGTTTTTTTCAGCGGGGGTCACTGTCGAATGCAAGGATTCTTTGCTTGTTACGAAAGGGGACACTTTGTATACGAATCTGTATCGGCCTATGTTTACGATTGTACACGATGATGTGGGAGTACATGACTTGATGTTTCCTTGCTGCAGAACAGAAACTTACAATCATTGGTTCCAAAATGGAGAAGGGCATAGCAATTGCTTTGACAATATCAATCAAAGCCTGCATGAATTTGGAATTTCTCCTTTTAAAACGTTGCAGCCGATGAACATTTTTATGAATACAAGCATTACGCCAGAGAAAAATGTCGTGATTGCCCCGCCGTTATCAAACCCCGGAGACAAAATTACATTAAAAGCAGAAATGGACGCCATAGTCAGCATATCGGCTTGCAGTGTTAGTGAAGGACCATGCAACAATTGGACATGCAAGCCCGTTATGGTGATAATTGAAACGATGTCGTAGATGCCAGGGACGGCGATTTGTTCCGAATCCTGTCAGGCAAGCGTGCCCGCGCTGGATCATGCCAGACCCGTCGATTTCCTGGTTTAAGTCTAAAAGAAAAGAAGACAACAGTTTACTCCTGTGTGTCTTCTTTTTAGTTTACGACTTTAATCAGTTGAGCACGCGATAGCGTGCGGTGAACAATTTCATTGTCAGGCTAGCGCCTTTAGGCGCAGTTTGGCGACAGGGGGGTTATACCCCAAGTGCAAACCACCCGCCCAACGGGTGGTCATGATTAAATCAGCTATTCGCATGGCTTTAGCCTTGGATTGGCTTGATCGTGTCACGTAAGACCAAGCTTGTAGGAAGCATGACTTTCTTGCTGCCGTAAGACGAGCCTTCGGTAAGCTCGAGCAGCAGTTTCGCGCTCTCATACCCGAGGACGTCGAAATATTGCTTCACGGTGCTCAAGGCGACCTTGGCGAATTTGGAGCTCTCGAAATCGTCAAAACCCATGAGGGATATTTGTTCGGGGATACGAATGTCAAGGGCGGTGAGCTCCTCGATGACCTCCAGGGCCCGCTTGTCGTTGGCGCAGAACAGAGCAGTCAGCTCCCCGCTTTGGATCAGGCGCGCAAGCTCGGCGTAGTCCAGTTCCTTATCAAGGAACAAAAGCGAATCGGGGACCGGAATGGCCGCATTCGACATGGCATTGCAGTAACCGTTATATCTCTCGACCTCCGGGCTTAAATGGTAATCGTAAGCCGCAAATCCGATTCGCCGATGACCTTGCTGTATCAAATATTCTACGGCTTCGTAAGCACCGTCGTGGTTGTTGCAGGTGACGACGTTGACCGGGTAGCCGGAAGGGGAACGATCCAGCATCACGAACGGAATCGACTTTTTGCGAATTTCCCCGAGATAACCCTTCGCTGCTTCGGGATCGGAAGAATAGATAAGCAACCCCCGCAGTTCCGTTTGAATCAGTCCCAGGACGAGCTCGCGTTCCTGTTCGAAGTCGTTCTCCACGAATTCGACGATCAGCTTGCAACCATGCTTGCCCAGAAAGGACTGTATGCCCCTCATAATCTGCATATACGAACTATCGTACAGGTCGACGCCGGAGATGACGAAGGCGACCAGATTCGAAGTCTTTTCGGAGATGGCGGGTTGGCTGGCGACAAAACTCCCCTTACCCCTAACGCGGTAGATCACGCCCTCGTTGACCAGCTCTGACAGCGCCTTACGCACCGTGATGGAACTGACGTCCAACAGCTTGGAAAATTCCGACTCGCTCGGAATCCGGTCGTCCTTCGTAAATTCCTGATTCTCGATCTGGGATAAGACATAGTCTTTTACCATCTGGTACTTTGGCTGAGCCAGGTCCTTATTGCTCAAAGCAGGTTCACCTCGTATCAACATTTCCTCAATTATAACGCATATCTCTTTAAAAAGTATACGTAATTCCGGTTATCTTGTAAAAGGGCTTTGTCGAATAACCGATTCATGTTCAGATAATGAAGCAGAAAAGGAGCGAAATTTATAGAATACGTTTGAATTTCGTGATGGTCTGTATTAGGATGGGGTTAAATAACGTATGCGTTTTTATAAAGTTATTATAATAACCTCGGACGAATAACCATTTGCAAAATGAAGGGTAAGATACCACGCTCCTGATCGGAATATGAAAAAGAGCCGCCGGGGAATCCGGCAGCTCGATGCTTGCATTTTCAATTAGAAGGTGACGATGGCGCCTTCCTTTTCGAACGGGTAGTCGATGACGATGCGCGCCGCTTCGGTATCGCCGATCCCGCTGTACAGATTAACCTTGCCGTCGGGACGCATTTCGATGCCGGCGGTGAACGCGCAGTCGGTCAGATGCGCCTTCTTGGCGGGGCCGTCCGGATAACAAGGACGGGTGCCGATGATTTTCAAATCCGAGAATTGATTCGTCTGCGGGTCCAATACGAAGGCCATATTCATATAGGTCGATTGGTTTCCTTGAGCGTAACAGATATGGCCGATGACGCCGATCTTGCCGCTTTCGAGCAAGTATGCCTGGTTGCAGCCGCCCCACTCATCCTTGCCGAACAGTCCGCGGATATACGGGGCGTTCTCGATGACTTCCCGGGACAGGTCGCCCAGGCTATCGATGACCGTGAATCCGACCAAGGATTCGCTTCCGAATTCCTTGCGTACCTCTTCGCCGCGCGGTCTTGAGAAGACGCCGATCTTGCCGCCTTGGAGCTCGACGAGCCGAATGTCCTTCATATCATCCGGGCCGGTCGTGAAGTAGAAGAGATCATGAAGATCGCGGCCTTTATAGAAATAACCGTAGAAGGTATCGAGCCGTCCCAGATTGTAACGAACATGCGTACCGCCGAGTACGAGCTGTTTGTCGATCACGCTGATATAAGGGTCTTCCAGCTGATAAATCATCGTATTCGGCACGACGGTCCATTCGTCCGGACCGCTCTGCTCGAACAGGCGCACCCAAGATCTTGCCCACTCTTGCCGTCTTTCTACGCGCCCATAAATGTAACGCTTGCCGTTCCATTCGAACGGAATCGAGGGATTGTAGACATCGAAGCCTTCGACTCCGCGGAAGACAAGCTTGGCGCTTTCATAGATGCGTTTGTTTTCTTCGAATTGCTGACGCAGGTTGAGTAAGTTCATTCGTGGCAAATCTCCTTTCAGACTTCAATAAACGCATTCATCCTATTTAGTTCACATCCATCCTAACCGAACATTTTGCGCCAAATCTTGCTCCATTTTGGAATGCATTATGGTGTTTTGACCTTGGAGGAGCTTGCCTTCATACAAACAAGGAGGGGAAAGTAATGATGAAGCTTTTTGCGGCAGACGGCATTGATTCGGAAATTCAGGCCCACTATCGTTTGATCTCTTCGGTGCGCGATACGATCGGCATGCATACGCATGACTTCTTTGAATTGTTTCTTATTCTGAAGGGAAGCGTCGTGCATGTCATTAACGGCAGCCGTCAGCTGTTGGAAGAGAACGCGCTCGTGTTCATACGCGACCGGGACGTTCACTGCTATGAGCAGACGACGGGCGGCGATTGCCAGTTCATCAATTTGTCGTTCAATCGGGAGGTCCTGGACGACCTGATTTCTTTCCTGGGAGAAGGGTTCCCGAGCGAAAGGCTGCTTGAGCCGGCCATGCCGCCGTCGACCCTGCTGTCCAAAACGGAGAAAGAATACGTGCGGTACCGGCTGGACCAGCTGAGTCTGATCCCGCAGGAGAAGAAGCCGGCCGTCAAAGCGGAGGTTAGAGCCATCTTGACCGACCTGTTCTCCCGGTACATCAAGGCCGAAGCGGATCCGATCGAACGAACCGGACAGCCGGAATGGTTCAAGGCCCTATGCAGAGAAGCCAAAAAGAAAGAGCACTTCACGCGGGGAACGGCGGCCCTTGTCGGGTTGTCGGGCAAATCGCACGCTTACGTATGCAGAATGTTCAGAAAGCATCTGGGCATGTCCCCGACCCAATACATTAACGAGCTGAGAATGTCATACGCCGAGAATTTGCTGCTAAACACCGATATGGAAATCGTGGATATCAGCCTGGAGATCGGACTCGATAACATCAGCTACTTTTATGACCTGTTCAAGCGGAAGCATAACCTAACGCCCCATCGATATCGCCAGTTCGGCATAATTAACAGATAGTATACTGATAATCAAAGAAATTTCAGGTGATTTTATATATTGACGGAGTAAATAGTATGTGTTATTTTTTAACCTATCATAATAACTTCGAAAAACGTCATGGGGGAACGATCTGTGTAGGACGGTAGCTGGAAGCTATACGTTTTCGATGCAAGTCTGGAGGTGAAAATGAATGCGTTTACATAAAAAGCGAACCCAACGGCCAAGCTCGTGGATCTGCGAGCCATCGTGTCATCCGTATCCAGCCGCGACATGTTAACCGTCAGGAGGTGTTTCCTTGAAAACCAATAACAGGCTCGTCGCCAGGATCGTCAGGCACCGCTACTTATACCTTATGGTGCTTCCCGGCTTTTTGACGCTGTTAGTCTTTCACTATTTTCCGATGTACGGAATTTTAATCGCATTCAAAGATTTTAATGCTTCCAAGGGGATATGGGGGAGCGAATGGGTGGGGTTCAAGTACTTCGCTTCCTTTTTCAACGATCCCATGGCCTTCAGGGTTTTAAAGAACACGTTGCTTCTCGGTTTGTATACTTTGTTATGGTCATTCCCGGCGCCGATTATATTGGCTCTGCTGTTTAATGAGCTGAGAAACAAGGGCTTTAAGAAGCTTGTACAGACGGTTTCTTATTTCCCGCATTTTATTTCCGTCGTCATCGTTGCGGGCATGCTGAAGGAATTTACGGCAAGAGACGGTTTGTTCAACCAAATTGTCGCCTTTTTTGGCGGGGACCCTATCATGTTTCTTCTCGAGCCGGGTTATTTCCGGACGATCTTCATCTCTTCCGGCATATGGCAGGGCGTCGGGTTCGGGACGATCATCTACCTTGCCGCATTAAGCGGAATTGACCCTACGCTGTATGACGTGGCCGAGGTGGACGGCGCCAGCCGATGGAAGAAGGTCGTGCACATCACATGGCCGTCGCTCAAACCGACCACGATCATTTTGCTGATTTTTGCCGTGGGGGGCATCCTCGGAAGCGATTTCCAAAAGATCATTCTGCTTTATTCGCCTGAGACTTACGAGGTAGCGGATGTCATCGGGTCCTATGTGTATCGTCAAGGTATACTAGGCGCGCAATACGAGTATACGACGGCGATTGGATTATTCATGTCGGCCATATCCTTCATAATTCTTTTCTTGACCAATTGGATCAGCCGGAGAGTTTCAGAAACGAGTTTGTTCTAGGTGGTGGGATGTTGAAAAAGGCTAGCATCGGTTCCAGAGCTTTCGATGTGATCAATGTTGTTATCATGCTATTCATCCTGATTGTCGTGCTGTATCCGATTCTAAACATTATCGCGACGTCGCTAAGCGGCACGCGTTACATCTCCTCCGGAAGCGTAACCATTTGGCCTAAGGGGTTTAATCTGGATGCGTATACGACGGTGTTCCGCGATCCATACATTTTTAAAGGGTATTTGAACTCCATCATCTATGCGGCCGGCTCTACGGGCATCATGCTGCTGTTCACGGCGCTGATGGCGTATCCGCTCACGGTTCCGGGATTTGCGGGCAAGAAATTTCTTACCATTTTCCTTATGATTACGATGTTTTTCGGCGGGGGCCTCATCCCGACCTATCTGCTTATGCGCAGTCTGCATTTATTGGATACGGTATGGGTCATGATTCTCCCCGGCGCGATCAGCGCTTACAATGTGTTCCTGTTTCGAACCTTCTTTCTGAATATTCCTTCAGAACTCAAGGACTCCGCCGCGATCGACGGCGCGAACGATTTGGTGGTTCTATTCAAGATCATCCTGCCGTTGTCGAAGGCGCTTTTTGCAACCTTTGCCCTGTTCGGTCTGGTCGGAAGCTGGAACAGTTGGTTTGAAGCTTTGATTTATCTGCGAAACCAGGACATGTATCCTTTGCAGATGGTGCTCCGGAATTACCTGTTCACCTTGGACACGACGGCGATTCAAGGGCGGGTCGGAAGCGGCTTGGTTGCCATTAATGCCCCGGGCGAAACGCTTGATCCGAAGGCGGTACGAATGAGCGTCATCATTATTACCATGTTTCCGATCATGTGCATCTATCCGATCTTCCAGAAGCATTTCACCAAAGGCATATTCGTCGGATCCATCAAAGGCTAAAACAGCGGATGCGGCGAAGTAAGGAGGTGATTGCGTAGACGGTTCATGACAAGTCATGAGTAACGGATTCGTTAGAAGCGGTTTATTGTGCAAATTAGGGGGGAATCGAATGAGCAAACTTGCAAAAATGTTTGTCCTTGGGCTGGCCGTGCTGATGGTTTTTTCCGCATGTTCGAATAAGTCCGGGAATTCCGTTGCCGACGAAGACAATCAAGACGTGATGCGCTTCTCGGTGACGCTGCCTTCAAACGGCGTGGATAATCCGAATAGCCTGGTAGGCAAGGAATGGCAAAAACGCATGGAAGCTTACATGGGCAAGAAGGTAGAAATTAAATATAACTATATTCCATCTTCCGAGTATGACGAAAAGGTCAAGCTCATGATTGCCAGCGACGATCTGACAGACTTCTTCGTGACGCCATTATTCTATGATACGAGCGAAATGGCCGAGCAGGGCCAGCTTCTCGAGTTAACCCAATATAAAGATTTAATGCCGAACTATATGAACTACATTAGCAAGGTCAAGAACGGAATGAAGCGGGTAACGGATGCCGACGGCAAGATGTACACCTTCAAAGAAACCTCTACGCCCAGGTTCCCTGAGGATCGCGGCATGCTCATTCAGAATACGTCGTCTTACCGCTATGACGTGTTCAAGGCCAATAACATCAAAATTCCGGAAACGCTCGATGAATTTTATGAAGCCGCCAAAAAACTTAAAGAGCTCTATCCGAACAAATATCCCGTCGCAACGAAATTTAACAGCCTGAGATCGCTGTTCTCCGCGAATCACATCCGGGACGATATTTTCTGGGACGGAGAGAAATACGTATACGGCGTTTTGGAAGAAGGATATAAAGATGCGCTCCAATTTGCGAATAAGCTGTATGCGGAGAAGCTGCTGGATCCGGAGTACACGATTGATACGGACGATACGCTGAAAAGAAAAGCGCTGAACGGCGACAACCTGATGTGGCTGACGCAGTGGTTCACGACGCCGGCCGAGTACACGAGAACGGCCGACGACGGCAAAATTTTCGCGGTTTCGCTGTATCCCGACAATCCGAAGTACGGAAAGGCGTGGCAGGAAGTTGTAAACGGCAACACCCCTGACTTGGGCTGGGGAGCGTACGGCGTAAGCTCCAAAGTGAAAAACCCTGAAGAATTGATCAAATTCATCGATTATCAATATTCGGATGAAATGATCCGGCTCATCACTTGGGGAATCGAGGGCACGACCTATACGGTCGGGAAAGACGGCTTTCCGACCTTTGTCGACTCGCTCAAAACGGCCAAAGATCCATGGCTTGAAGGCGATAAATACGGCATGCGCGCAAGCCGAAACTATAACCCCGGCCTGCAAATGGTGAGCGACGCAAGAGCGTTCGTGGATTTTGCCGCGACAGACTATACGGTATTTAACGGCAAATACGAAGAGGTGCCGATCGAGAAGTCGCAATTCCTGACGAGTCTGCCGATGCCCAAGAATGACTATGTTCCTTCCTGGCTCAGCGAACCGTTGATTCAGCTTACGGGGAATGAAAGCCAGCGGATATCGGAAATTATGAACCCGGTGAAGACGTTCGTTACGGAAGAACAGGCCAAATTCGTGGCAGGCAAGAACAGCTTCGATAACTGGCAGGCATTCATAGATAAGGTCAAGAAAATGGGCAACATTGATGAGGTGCTGAAAATCTATAACGATGCCGCGCAAAGAGCCACGGCTAATGAATAGAGACAAGTCCTCCCGCTGCCGGCTGCAGCGGGAGGTATATCAAGAGCGATAGGATCGTAGATTACGAAACCATAGGATGTGAACAGAACCATGAGTGAAAAAAAAGAGATTTTATTCCATGCCGAAAAGCTGCTGAATAAAAGAGATCAATATATGATAACGAAGGTTTCCCCCATCGATTTTTCCGGTTTTACGACGATGGAACAACTGTTCATTCATGAAATGAACGGACAACCGTTCCAAAGCATCGCTCCAGGTCAACGGTGGGGAGAACAATGGGGATACGGCTGGTTCCGCGCGACCATCGTCGTTCCCGAGGAGGCCGAAGGCAAACGGCTTGTGGCCATGCTTGATTTTGGATCCGAAGCGACCGTATACATTAACGGTATCGTAAGCGGCGCCAAAGACCTTAACCATCATTACGTCACTTTAACCCGTTCGGCGAAAGCCGGCGAGCCATTTGAAATTGTCGCGGAAGCGTACGCCGGCCATTCGGATTCCAGACCGACGTTCGGAGAGTCGCAGCTCTGCGTTTTTGAAGAGGAAGTGTACCAATTTTTCATCGATTTGGAATGCTTGTACGATCTCCGCAACCATCTCGATGCCAAATCCCTCCGCGTTGCGGAGATTGACCGTTGCCTGACCCAGGTTTTTGCGACGCTTGACCTGACCTTGCGTCAGGAAAGGTTGGGAGAGAATGTAAAAGAGTGCCGAAAGATCATGGAGCCGCTCCTCTCCTGCGTGAACGGTTCAACGGCGCCGACGCTGTACCTGATGGGACAGTCCCACCTGGATGTCGCCTGGCTGTGGCCGCTCGCGGAAACGAAGCGGAAGATTGCGCGGACCATGTCCAATCAGCTGGCGCTCATGGACGAATATCCGGAATACACGTACACCCAGAGCCAGCCGTATCTGTTCCAGTTGGTCAAGACGCTGTATCCGGAGCTGTATGAGCGCATCAAACAGGCGGTGAAGGAAGGGAGAATCGTTCCCGAAGGCTCCATGTGGGTAGAGCCCGACACGAATCTGCCAAGCGGCGAGAGCCTGATCCGCCAGGCGCTGCACGGCAAGCGGTTCTTCAAGGAAGAATTCGGCGTGGACAACGAAATGCTGTGGCTGCCCGACGTATTCGGCTATGCCGGAAACCTGCCGCAAATCATGAAGGGCTGCGGGATCAAGTATTTCGCATCTACAAAATTGTTCGGTACTTATGACAATATAGCGGATCCGTTCCCGCATAACACGTTCATGTGGGAAGGGATTGACGGCTCGCAAATTTTGACGCATCTGATGAACTACGGCGATTACTACCCGATTCGGATCAATCCGTCGTTCTTAATCCATCAGTGGAACGATCGCGTTCAGCTTGAAGGCATTTCTACGCGCCTTACCCAGTTCGGGCATGGGGACGGTGGCGGAGGTTCCAATCGGGATGATCTCGAGTTTATGCGCAGGCTCGGTAACTTGGAGGGGGTTCCCAAGACGAAGCATGGCTCGCCGATCGAATATTTCGAGGATCAGATCGAAAAGGGCATACCTGATAAAAAATACACAGGAGAGCTCTATTATCCCGCTCACCGCGGAACGTATACGACGCAAGCCATCATTAAAAAGCTGAACCGGAAGGCGGAGATCGGGTTCCGCGAAGCGGAGCTTTGGGGAGCGGCGGCGGCGCTGCTTCATAGCCGAACCTACCCGCACGCAGAGCTGGACCGTCTATGGAAGAATCTGCTGCTGCACCAATTCCACGATATCCTGCCGGGCTCATCCATCCATCGCGTCCATGAGGAGGCGCAGATTGAGCTGAAGGAACTGAATCAGAAGGTGTATGGCATGGCTTTCGTCGCAAGAGAGGCGCTTACGGACGGCGATGTTTCCCGCGTTACCGTTTTTAACTCGCTCTCCTGGCCAAGAAAGGAACTGGTTGCGTTGCCAGCCGGCGTCCATGGGATAGCAAACGGAGAGGTTCTGCCGGTGCAGCTGCACGAAGGCGTCCGCTATGCCGAGGTGGAGGCTCCTTCCATGGGCTGGTCGACGTATAAGGCGGTGCCGGAAGCGGCCGATAACCCTGCCGTGCCCGCCGTGATGGCAACGGAATCGCATATGGAGAACGAATGGATCGCGCTCGAAGTGAACGAAAAGGGAGAGATTGCCCGTATTTTCGACAAAGAGACCGGCACGGAATGGGCGGCGGACCGCTGCAACGTCATGCGGATGTATCGGGATCAAAATTCGGATTTCGATGCTTGGGAAATCGACCGGCGCTACCGCTTGGCGCCTGTCGAGCTCAATGCAAGCGCCAAGGTAACCGTCACCGCGAACGGTCCGATCTTCGCGACGATTCGGGTCGAGCGCGAATTGAACCAGTCGACCATGGTTCAGGATATCCGGCTGCGTGCCGGCAGCCGCCGGGTGGAATTCCACACGACGATTCACTGGTACGAGAAGAACAAGCTGCTGAAAGTCGACTTCCCTGTCCGCGTTCATACGAACGAGTCGCTGCAGGAAATTCAGTTCGGTTACGTGAGGAGGCCGAACCATGCTTCGCGCCCGCATGATGCGGATCGTTACGAAGTGGTTCAGCATAAGTGGTCTGCGCTTGCAGAGGCGAACCGCGGCTTCGCGCTGCTGAACGACTGCAAATACGGCATATCCGTCAACGATAACACGATGAGCTTGACGCTGCTTCGGGCTCCGACGTGGCCGGATGAAACGTCCGACCAAGGGGTGCACCATTTTACTTACGGATTTACGTTCTGGAACGGCGCGTTCTTGGACAGTCCTGTCGTACGGGAAGCCTACGAGCTTAACTATCCTGTCAACCTCGTGCCGGGAGGAAGCCAAGAGATGCAATCTTTGCTCTCCATCGATCAAGCGAATGTGATCGCGGAGACGGTCAAGCTGGCCGAAGACGAATCGGGCGGTTGGATCGTTCGTCTGTACGAGAGCAAGGGAGCTTCCGTGGCGTGCGAGCTTCATTTCGGGCTGTCCCTTAAGGCGGTTTATGATACGAATATGCTGGAGGAGAACGTGGCGGAATTGCCGCACGAAGGCGAACATGTACGGCTTGAGTTCCGTCCGTTCGAGGTGAAGACGGTCCGTCTCCAAGTGAACGGGAGGAATAAAGGATGAAGCTGGAAAGAGGACAACGCTTGGTCATGATCGGCGACTCGATCACGGACTGCGAACGTAAATATCCGTTCGGGGAAGGACTGTTCCAGGGCGTCGGCAAAGGATATGCCGCGCTTGTCGACGGGATGCTGCAGGCGGCATATCCGGAGCTCTCCATTCGCGTGACGAATATGGGCATCGGCGGCAATACGGTCCGGGATTTGAAGGCCAGATGGCAGACGGACGTGCTGGATCTGAAGCCGGATTGGCTGACGGTCATGATCGGCATCAACGATGTATGGCGGCAGTTCGACCAACCCGCGATCCCCGAGTCGCATGTGAGTCGCGAAGAATACGAGCAGACCCTGGAAGAGCTGGTACGGTCGGCGCTCCCGGGCCTGCAAGGACTCGTGGTCATGACGCCGTTCTATCTGGAGCCGAATGCTTTGGACCGCATGCGCAGCCGGATGGATGAGTTCGGAGGCGCGGCCAAGAGGGTTGCGGAGCGGGTAGGCGCATCGTTTGTGGATACGCAGGCGGCTTTCGCCAGCCGTTTCGACTACGTACATCCGACGCTGCTGGCTCCCGACCGGGTGCATCCGAATTTGACCGGCCATTTGTTGATTGCGAGCGCGCTGCTGGAGGCGCTCGGCTTCGATTGGTCACGGATGCGTTCCAGCAACTGATCCTGCTATACGCCCTATGCAGGCCGAGCTCGGCGCGAATTTCTTTCGAGGTTCGCGCCGAAGCGGACCTGCCTTATTCGCCAGAGCGGGTATTCCGTACAAAAAATATTGTATCCGCTTACATTCGATTCATCTTCCTATCGTATCGCAACCATGCTTTGAAAGGAGGTGGTTAGGGGAGTTCGTGTCCGGGTGAAACGACCGGCCGTTGCTATTGCTTTTTGTTATGAAATGGAGAGTCGTCTTGTGAAACGAAGAGTCGTCTCAAGCGAAAAAAAGATTCGAACAGGGGGTGTATGAGGCAGCTCATCGATTGTATTCCAACCAAACGACAAAAACCGGGAGGGAAGTGCAGTGAAAATGAAATCGTGGAAAAGAGCGGGAATATGGACTTGCGCGCTGCTGATGGTCATGACGGCGCCGGGCGCCGCGATGGCGGCGCAGGGAGAGGGAAGCAGCGCCGAGCTGAATGCGAGCAGCGCGAAGAAAAAGGTACAGGAGCCGTTCATGATCAAGATCGTGGATGCCGAGACGGGCCGGGGCATTCCTCTTGTCGAGCTGAAGACGACGAACAACGTCTTGTATTACACGGACAGTGCGGGGGTCGTGGCCTTCAACGAGCCGGGCCTGATGGATCAGACGGTCTTCTTCCATCTGTCGAGCGACGGATACGATATCCCTGCCGACATGTTCGGCAACCGCGGGCAGGCCGTACAGATATCACCCGGGGGCACGATGACGATCAAGATGAACCGGGTCAATGTCGCCGAACGGCTGTATCGGGTGACGGGCCAAGGCATTTATCGCGACAGCGTGCTGCTTGGTTTGCAGGCGCCGATTCAGGAGCCGTTGATCAACGGTCTGGTCATGGGACAGGATTCCGTGCAGACGATCGAGTACAACGATAAGCTGTACTGGTTCTGGGGCGATACGGACAGACCGGCCTATCCGCTGGGGAACTTCCGCGTGACGGGTGCGACTTCCAAGCTTCCGAGCAAGGGGGGATTGGATCCGGACGTCGGCGTCAACCTGAACTATTTTACGAAAGAGGACGGTTTCGTCAAAAGTTTGGTGCCGCCACTGCCCGACGGCGCCGGAATCGCCTGGGTATTCGGTTTGATGACCGCCAAGGACGGCACCGGACGGGAGCGCCTGCTCGCCGGCTACAGCACGCATAATCCCGATCTGAGCGCCTTCGGCATTCTTGCCTTCAACGACGATACGAAGGAGTTCGAGCAAGTCGTTCAGTTCCCTTCCAAAGACGACTGGCGCCATCCGGGCGGCCAGGCGACCTATTATGAGGAGAACGGCAAGGGCTACTGGCTTTTTACCGAGCACCGGATGCCGAATTTGCGCGTTCCCGCCAGCTACGACGCCATCATCGACTATACCCAATACGAGTCGTTTACCTGCCTGACGCCGGGAACGACATATAACGGGGCCCAAACGTCGCTGGAACGCGGCGCAGACGGCAAGCTCGTATGGGGCTGGAAAAAGAACACCCCGCCGCTGAACCAAAATCAGGAGAAGGAATTGATCCAGCTGGGCCTGATCCAAGCGGACGACCCGCATTATTATCAATTGAAAGATGCCGATACCGGCGAGGCGGTTGAAATCGCCTCAAGCTCGGTCGAATGGAACGACTACCGGCAGCGTTACGTGATGATCGGGCAGCAGACGCAAGGCAAGTCGTCGGTGCTCGGGGAAATCTGGTACGCGGAAGCTCCTGCGCCTCAAGGTCCTTGGACCCGTGCCAAAAAGATCGTCACGCATAACAATTATACGTTTTACAACGTGGCCCAGCACAAAACCTTCAACAAGGCCGGCGGCCGGGTCATCTACTTCGAGGGGACTTATACGAATACGTTCACGAATCATGTCCCGACGCCGCGGTATAACTACAACCAAGTCATGTATAAACTCGACTTGGCGGATCCTAAGCTGGGGCTTGAGCCGGTTCAAGGAACGGCAGGTCAATAGGGCGCCGAACCATTTTTGAAATCATCGAAATAAGGACCTTTCCGAAAGCGCTGCGGGGCTTTACCGGAAAGGTCTTTTTCGTTCTATAGCTTGTTCCTGCGTATTATCCTTGCCTGCGGCTTCTTCATGTGAAGCGGGAACGGCGATATTTTTACCTGGAGAAGTCCCGGTGGTTTTCCCGATACTGCTTCGGGGTCAGATTCGTGAACTTCTTGAACGCGGAGAAGAAATGGCCTTTGGACAGGAAGCCGCATTGATCCGCGATCTCGAGCACCGAAAGCTGGCTGGATACCAGTTTCTCCTTTACTCTTTCGATTCGCTCCTGGAGAATGTACTCGGACAATGACATGTTCATGATTTCCTTGAACAGCTGCCGGATATAGCTCACGGAGAAGGAGAAATTGTCGGCCACCTGCTCGATCGATAATTGCGCATCCTGCAGGTGGCTGTCCACGTATTCTTTGATCTCCAGCACGATCTCTTCTTTGCGGTTTGGGGATTTCGGGGCCTCGGTCTCGGACGCGAGCGTCGTGACGATGCCCTCCAGCCACGCTTGAAACTCGGACAGCGTGCCGTACCGCTCGAGCAGTTGGTGGATGCTGCTCATCTCGTGCAGGACGCTGGATTTGTTGAAGTTTTTGAGCAGATCGTAGGTAAAATAGGTCAGGTTGAGCTTATAGTCGCGATAAGGCAGCTCATGGACATGCTTCATTTGCTCGCGCAGCAAATGGACGGCGGTCTCCGGGCGGCCGCGACGGATGGCCTTGATGATTTCGGTCGTCTCCAGCGCTTCGGATGCGGAAGGATATCCTGCCATAAACTCTTCATAATCGCTCTCCAGGAAAATTTGCTTTTCTCCCTTAAGGAATCGCAGCATCGTCAATTCGTAGATATGATCATATACGTTCCGGATATTCGTGCCGAAGTCAAAGGCGTTGCTGACGGCAACGGTTGTTTCGACGTTTAATATGCGCGCCACCTGATGGTGCGACTCCTCCAGAAGACGTCGCAGCTGAAGCTCTCCCGATTCATGGCTCCCGATGACCAGGATCAGATGGTCGCCCCCCATATCCAAGCCTTCGGCCGCATAAGAGCCTGTGCCAATCACTTCTTCGCTAATATTGCGTATGGCATACTTGATCAATTTCCGGGAGGGGAAGTCATAGCGTTCGCAAAAGGCCGTATACGTTTCGATCCGAAGGACGGCCAAAAACAGAACGTCGCAGGAAGCCAGCTTGGTCTGGCTCCGGATATATTCGTAGCTCTTGGTGCCCGGCGTCCCGTGCAGCATCCACTGGGCGAGAAACTCCGTTCGAACGAGTTCGGATTGGTTTCGCATGGAAGTATGAAGCTGCTCCACGTTGTTCAGCAGCAGATCGATGCCGTCGTTGATCCATTGGATATCCGGTATGGCATCGGACGCGGAGTTTGCGAATCCAACCTTTCCTTTCAGCTTCTCCGACAAAAAGGTGATGGAGCGCAAGGAACGGCGCGAACTCCAGAAGAACAACGCCGAGACGATGCCCAGCAGCAATAATGTATACGTTATCAATTTATGCTGGAAGGAGGATATGTGGCGAGTCAAAGTATGATACTCGTTCGAGTAGTATACGGTCCAATTTTCGGTACTCAGCTTGGCTGTATTGACGAACCATCTCTGATGCGGAAGCCTAACCTGAAAAACGCTGCGCTGCTGTTCCCGGCCCGCTTGATAAAGCTGTTCGCTCAGCGCGGGATCGGACGAGCCTAATAGAAGCTGCCCGTCCTCGTCGAGAATCCGAATGTCCTGCTCCGTGGAGGTCGTTTGGCCTAACAAAAGCTTCGACAGCAGCGGTTTATCGACAAGCAGCACGAGATAGAAGTCAGACGGCTTCTCGGGAGTCGCAGGCAGGATGAGAGCCAGGCAGTCGGAACCGTCCGCCGAATGATTAAAAAAGTGCAAATATTCGCGGTGGAATGATTTCACCCGCTTCAGCATGCTCTGGTCGGCAAACGATTCAAAACGGACGATGCCGGCTTTGGAATCGACGACAAGACCGTGCTTGAGATTGATCAGATAGGATCGCTGGATGAGCGGTTCGGTCGACATGAAATTGGACTGGGCGACGAGTGCGGCGTGATCGATGAGCGGGTCATTGCTTGCATCGAAAAACCAGTTCTGAATGCTCTGATCGGCGTACATGCTGAGCCCGTAAGCCTTCAATTTACCGAGAATCATTTCGGTCTTCGATGCCAGGTTGTTGACTTCGTTCTGCGAATTGCTGCGCACCTCCAGCATGGTATATTTTGAGAATTCCGCAGACAGTAAATAGACGAAAGGAAGGATGGAACAGATCAGAACGGTGGTTAGCAATAAAAAGGTACGAAAATAGGTCTTCTGCAAAATAGGCTTGATCCTCATATAAATTCCAGCACCCCTTGCTGATGGATTGACCTCCTTACTCAATCATATCCTGACGTTCATGTGAAGTCCTCATTTTGACAAAGTAGAAATCAAGACGGCGCCGGAAGCCGAATGCGCGCATCCTTTCCGCATTTCAGTACTTCTTGTGACACAATGAGGACTATTCCCGAAGCCATCCTACCGTACATAATAAACACTGTCAGGATATGGCCACATCGGACAGACCAAATCGAATGGAGGGATACTATACATTGAGAGTGTTAAGAGATCTTGCAAAGAACCGGGGCTTGTATTCAATGGCGATACCGGGAATCGTCTTTCTCGTTGTCTTCTCCTACATTCCTCTGTCCGGACATCTGCTGGCGTTCAAGGACTTCCAGATCAGCAAAGGCATATGGGGCAGTGATTGGGTGGGGCTCGACAACTTTCGCTTCTTTTTCTCCAATCGGGATTGGATTCAAGTGACGGTCAATACGGTTTATTTAAATGCGCTGTTCATTATTTTCGAGATGGTTTTTGCGCTTCTCATCGCTCTTTTCTTGAATGAGATTCGCTTGAAATGGTTTAAACGCACGATCCAATCCGTCGTCTTCCTTCCTTATTTCATTTCCTGGGTCGTCGTCGGGTATATGGCATTCATTTTATTCAACAATACGGACGGCCTGATTAACCGCGTGCTGAGCATGACCGGGCTTCAATCCGTCGATTGGTACCAGACCCCCTGGGTATGGCCGATCATCCTCACGTTAACGCGAATCTGGAAGAGCGCCGGTTACTATTCGATTATTTTGCTTGCGGCCATTACCGGTTTTTCCTCCGATTATTATGAAAGCGCCCGCCTGGACGGGGCCACGCGGCTGCAGCAAATGAAATACATCACGCTGCCCTTGCTGAAGCCGCAAATCATTATTCTGGTCCTCCTGGGAGTCGGTAGGATCTTCTACGGGGATTTCGGCATGATTTACGGAATTATCGGGGACAACGGGATTCTGTTCCCGACGACCGACGTCATCGATACATATTCCTATCGGGCGTTAAGGCAGCTCGGCAATTTTAGCATGTCGTCGGCTATCGTGTTCTATCAGTCGATCATGGGGCTGATCGCCGTCGTTTCGTTTAATGCGTTGGTTCGGAAAATCGATAAAGACTCCAGATTATTTTAAAAGGTTGTTCAAATTTCGCGAAAAGCAAAGGGAGGTGAATCCCATATGAATCGTCCGGTTGCTCTGACCCCGCCCGCGCGAGTCCGGCGGAAGGGCGGGTTATCCGATAAAATGGCGGTGTGGTTGTTCGGACTGTTCCTGATCCTGTTTGCGCTGGTTTGCTTGCTTCCTTTTTGGCTGATGGTTATCAATTCGTTCTCCAGCACCCGAAGCTTGGCGGTGAACGGATACTCCATATGGCCGGATGAGTTTACGTTGGAGTCCTATCGATTCCTCCTTCAGGGCAAGCAAATGTTTACCAGCTATGGCATCACCATTGCGGTAACGGCCATCGGAACCGTGCTCGGCCTCGTCGTCACCATGTTGTTTGCTTACGTGCTGGCCCATCCGAAGAACCGATACGGCGGCTTCCTTTCGTTTATGACTTACGTGCCGATGGTCTTCGGCTCGGGGCTCGTCGGCTTCTATCTTCTGGTTGTCCAGTGGCTGCATCTGAAAGATACGCTGTGGGCGCTTGTGCTCCCTTACGTCATGAATCCGTTCTTTGCGTTTATCTTGGTCTCGTTCTATCGCTCGCTGCCTTACGAGTTGAACGAATCGGCTAACATGGACGGCGCAGGGGAGTGGACGATCTTCTTCAAAATTATCCGGCCGATCTCGACGCCGGTGATCGCGACGATCAGCTTGTTCTACGCGCTGCAATACTGGAACGATTGGTGGCTGTCGCTTCTGTTTATCGATAACAGCGATATGTACCCGCTCCAGATGCTTCTCCGGCAGCTCATGTCGCAGATGCAGCTCACGTCGCTCAATCACGGCAACGTGCTGACGCTGCCGCCTGCGGAAGGGGTCAAACTGGCGACGGTATGCTTGACGATCGGTCCGATCATACTCGTCTATCCGATGGTGCAGAAGTATTTTGTCAAGGGCTTGACCCTCGGCTCGGTGAAAGGTTAGCGGCTTGATACGCAATGGCTGAGCATGTCGATCTGGACCGGCCCAGCCGCTTTCTATAAAAGATGAATATATTGAAGGGAGTTCATTGACATGGCCAAATCAAAACGCAAGTTCTTGATGCCGGTGCTGCTCGGACTAGCCGTCGCTTTATCCGGGTGCTCCGGCGCCGGCGGGGACGCCGCCGCACCCGCCGGTTCCGGGGAATCCGGCGCTTCCGGCGCTTCATCCCTTGATCCGGTCACCTTGGAGGTTGTCATTCCAGGGGCAAAGGGGGCTAACTATGACGAGGTGCTGGCAGAAGTTAACAAGAGATTAAAAGCCGACATCAATACGCAGGTTAAATTTACATTCGTCGATTTTGCCGACCTGAATCAGAAGACCAACGTTATGCTGGCTTCAGGAGAGAGCGTGGATTTGATGTTCGACGCTCCGTGGCTGCATTTGGACACGATGGCTTCCCAGGGCTATTACGAAGAACTAAGCGGACTTCTGGACCAATACGGCCCCAATGTGAAAAAGACGCGGCCGCAACAAATGTGGGACGCGAACAAAATTAACGGCAGCATCTACGGCGTTCCCTTGGGAAGCGCCTATACCCAACAGAGATCCATCTTCATCCGGAAGGATCTGAGGGAGCAGTTAAACCTGCCGCCCGTAAAGACGTATGAAGATTTGAAAGCTTATCTCTACGCCGTCCGTGACGGTAAATCCGGTATTACGCCGCTTCTCGCAGGCGCGGACGACGTGACCTACAGCTGGGTCAACTGGCTGATCCGGGACGATACCAGCGTCAACATCCGTCCGACGAATTTTGCCGGAGCCAGCCTGATGCTGTATTACAAGGGCAACGACGGGAAGGTCTACAACTTCTTTGAAACCAAGGAACCTAAGATTTGGTCAGGCATCCAGGATGTCCGCAAGCTGTTCGTGGACAAGGTCATGTCGCAGGACGTCTTGACGAATAAAAGCAGCCCGGCGGAAATGCAGCTTCAGAATAAAGTAGCGGCTACGCCCCAAATGGCCTTCGGAATTCCCCAATCGTTCAACGACCAGCTGAAACAGGTCGTACCGGGCGGCGAGCTGGAAGCCGTGCGCCTGTTTGACCTCACCCCAGGGAAGAACCTGTCCAATTTCAAGATGGATAACTTTATCTGCATCGTGAAGACGAGCAAGCATAAAGACCGCGCGATGATGTTCCTCGACTGGGCGAACAAGCAGGAGAATTATGATTTGCTGGAGCACGGCATCGAAGGCGTAAACTGGAAACCGGCCGGCGAGCATCAATACGAAACGCTGAACAACGATGGCGGCATCGTCTCGTTCCAGCTCATGCTCAATCCTACGTTAGAGCGGGAGTGGGCCGGTACGGACGAAGAGACTCGGAAGTACAGTCAGTTCATTACGAAGGCCGACAACTTCACGAAGGACATCCTCACCGGATTCACGTTCGATCCGACGCCGGTGAAGAACGAAGTGGCCCAGTTCTCGACCATTCAGGCCAAATATTACAGCGGATTATTTAACGGCGCGCTTGATCCGGACCAGTATTTCGCCAAGTTCAAATCGGAAGGCGAAGCGGTGCTTAAGAAGATCCAGACTGAGCTGCAGAAACAGGTCGACGCCTACTTGGCAAAATAGAAGTGGCCGTTCGTCGAAACGACCACCCGCAAAAAAAGGACCGCTTCCTATAGGAAAAGGCCAAGCCTGCTGAAAAACTTCAGCAGGCTTTTTTGGATGATATAAATTTCAGCAAAGCTGAACCTTGCATCAATGGGGAGCGGCCCATGTCGAGCGAAAGCAGCTCAAAATGGCGACTCATGAGCAAATAGAAACGGACTAGCGTCTGAGTTTACGCTAGTCCGTTTCTTTCTGCATCAAGTCGCAACATATTACGAAAGTTATTACGAGGCATGTTTGGATATTTTGACGAAATCGCCCTTGATAAGTTCGGACAGCTTCGTGTCGGAAGCGGTCCTTTTTGCGGGTCGTTATGTTCTAACGGCTGCCGGTAAACGGGGCTGGAACGGAACAAACTTGACGGATCGTCCCGGCCAATTGTTCGGCCATTTGCCGATGTTTCTTGACGGAGGGGTGTCCGCAGCCTCCCATTCCGTCTTCCGGCCGCTTGATGAGCGGAAATTCCACAAAATGAACGTTGTCGTCGCCTTCTTCGCGGAGACGCTGGACGAGAGCCTTCAAATGGGGAGCGGGATCAAGCGTCATCGGACCGATGGCGCAGAACAATGGGGCGGACGGATATCTTCCGCGGATAAAGCCCGTCAATTTGCGGTATTGTTCGATGTAATCCGAAGGCCGGATGGGCGCGGACCAATCATTGGTCCCCAGATTAACGACGATCATGTCAGGATGAAACGGATCCATGGCTTCTTGATCGAGAACAGGACAGAAGGTATCCATAAAATAATCCGACATGCGGCCTTCCTTGGCACCGCCGAAATTCTGAAAGCAGCCGGTGCCGGACGCGCCGACGATCAACGTTTCGGCTCTCAAAAGCTGACCGGTCAGCGAGCTGTAAGCAAGCGCGATATTTTCGCGCGAAGCATCGCAGTCGCATGGAATCTGCGCCTCGTTGCCGAAGCCGCACGTGATCGAATCGCCGATGATGAGCAGCCGGTGGGGCAGAGGGGACGGCGGGCTTAGGAAGGTCCCGTTCTCCGCCGTTAGATCGGTAAATTTAATGCTGCCGAATGCCGCTTCCGTACGTTTTTGCAGCGTTAACGTATGGGGGACGTCCTCCAGGTCATCCGCCAGCTGGTACAGCCGGTTATCCGGATCGATTCTCATCACCCGTACCGGAAGATCGTCGATATAGACGTTAACCCAGCTTTTCCCTTCCCTGTTGACGTCCTCGATTTCGGCGGTAATTTCCCGCCCTTGAAAGCGTACGGTTATCGCGCTGCCGGGAAGAAAGCAGGAGATTCCGTCCTGCTCTTGACGGAAGAGCCCGTGTCTCAGACTTGAATTCAAAAAGTCGAATTTCATAACATACCTTCCTTTCATAGATCTACTTGAGTAAAGGATTTATGCGTAAGGATTCTCGCATGTAGACTCCCGGAGCACCAACGAAACGCCCGACAATATTTTCGTGCTGCCTCCATGGGTTTGGCCCTGGATAACCTGGTTCAGCAAGTTCGCGGCATTTCTGCCGATTTCTTCGAAGTCTTGCCGAAC
Source organism: Paenibacillus sp. USDA918EY (assembly GCF_009870825.1). Classification (GTDB taxonomy): domain Bacteria; phylum Bacillota; class Bacilli; order Paenibacillales; family Paenibacillaceae; genus Paenibacillus_AQ; species Paenibacillus_AQ albilobatus. The sequence goes on from NZ_WTWY01000031.1 coordinate 22,553, forward strand.
GGTGGACAGTCCGATCGACAGGTTGCCGGCATGGTCCCAATCGTCGAATCCCATAACGGAAACATCCTGCGGGACGTTGACGCCGCGGCCGGTCAATTGTTCGATGGTTTCAACGGCGAGCTTGTCATTGGAGCAAAACAAAGCGGTAACGTCCCGCTTCATCACGCTGTCGGCTAAGGCGTCATAATCCATGCGGGTCAACAAATGATCGTCGGTTACCGGAAGCCCGGCTTGGCGCATGGCGCTGCAATAACCTGCGAACCGCTCCTGCTCGGAATGAAGGAAGAAGTGGTAGCTCGCGAATTTTATTTTCGTATGCTTCAGGCGGATCAGCTCCCGGGTGGCGAGGATCGCCCCGTCGTAGTTGTTGCATCCGGAAAAATAGCTGGGATGATCCACGTTGTACCGGTCTACCAATAGGTAGGGGATGTTGTTTTGTTCGATGAACAGGTAGTTATCCTTGCTTTGCTTCGGATCGAACGGATAAATCAGGAAGCCGTCGACTTTCCGGTCCAGCATTTTCTGAATGGATGCTCGTTCAACGGCCAAATTTTCGTTGCTCCATTCCACGATCAAGGAGTAACCGAATTCGGCCGCCGCTTGTTGCGCGCCCTTGATGATCTTCATATAAGAGACATCGTAATTGTCTTCTGCCGATAAAATGAATGCGATCAAACGGCTCGAATGGTCCGCGGCTTGAGCTCCGTTGACAAAAGAGCCCTTTCTTTTGATTCTCGTGATCACGCCCTCGTTGGCCAGTTCCGTCATCGCTTTTCGGATCGTGATGCCGCTGACTTGAAATTGTTTCATCAGGTCTTCTTCACTAGGCAATCGATCGCCGGGTCGAAGCTCGCCGGCTTCAATCTGATGCAGCAGCGCTTGTTTTACCGTCTCGTACTTCGGCTCGTTCACAAAAACTCTCCTTTTTTACAGTCTCCAGAATTCTATCTGACGTTATTCAAATTATATAAAAGTATACTTTAATTATATATTAAATTCAATATAACGTTTCTATTACTATTATATATGTATATATTGAACTCGTAAATTAGGTTTTTCATTGACCTAACATAACCAGAATGATAGTATAAATATATGATTATCATATAATAAAGTATACTTTATTTTATGGGAATAGGATTGTTCAGAAAGTCTACTTCGATGCAGATGCTGAGGGGAGGAGCAGCTTTGGAATTTAGCTTTACGAAATATGCCAGGCTGATGGGGAGATTCGATCTCGCCGAGAAAGAGAAGCCGACATGCGGATGGGTAAACAGCGCCGTTTTTGTTGCCTTCCGAGGTACGGCCATTTCGATGACGGCCGAGGGATTCAGCGGCCAGGATTACGTTGAAATTGTAGTGGACGGCGTCGCCCGTAATTGGATCAACCTGAAGAAGGGCGTCCATGAATACATCATCCAACAGGGGCTGCCGGATGGTGAACATACGTTGGAGATCCACAAGCGTACGGGGATTCTGACCGGCAGTATAACGTTTCATCAATTTTCTCTGCCTGACGGCGGACGCTTCCTTGCCCCGCCCGCGGCAAAACCCGTCCGGCTGGAATACTTCGGCGATTCCATCACCGATGGAGCGGGGATCGGCCATCCGCATGAGCTCGCAGAAGCTCCGGAACTGGATGACGGCTACATGTCCTACGTCGGAATCAGCGCCAGAATGTTGAATGCGGAATATCATACGATGGCCATCTGCGGAATCGGCGTTTGGCAGGATGCGATAGGGGGCAGGCAAGGATTGCCGGAACATTTTTCCGGGACGCTCGGCAAAGGGACGGCGCCATGGGACTTTTCCCGGTATATTCCTGATGGAGTCGTCATTAATCTGGGCCAGAACGATTATTCGACGCCGATTGATGATGAGGAGTATATTGCCGCCTACATCGAATTCATCCAGGTTATCCTGGAAACATATAACGACCCGTATGTCTTTTGCTGTGTCGGAACCATGAATAACAACTATCTTGCCAGCGTGAAACAGGTCGTGTCCCATTATAATCAAAACGGAAACGCCAAGGTATTCGTGGTTGATTTGGGATTGATTCATCCGGAGGTCGAAGGATGGGGCGGCCGTTACCATCCCGGCTATCAGACGCATTACCGCATGGGCTCGGAGCTGGCCTCGTTTATATCCGCCAAAACCGGTTGGGAACTGCTTAAGCGTCCGTCGATCGCAACGGAATGCGTGTTTTGACATCGTTCTTGTATCGGCAAAAATGGATGGTAAAGGTAATTTCGATATAAGATTTACCGAATGTACGCCTACATAAAAAAAGAAGACAACAGGATGCCCCTGTGTGTCTTCTTTTTGGTTTTTAGATACAGAAATATTCAACAATCAGGGGCTAACGGGCGCAAACAAGCTTTGGATTTACAAATACGGAGAGTTATTGTCACCCGGAAGGCAATCGTAGCGTGCGCGGCCGTTTGCTCTTTACCGAGGATGAACAACCGATGGTTGCGCAT
>NZ_WTWY01000056.1 GCF_009870825.1 Paenibacillus sp. USDA918EY
ACGGTCGTGTTCGGGATGGGTACGCGTGGAACCCCTCCGCCATCGCCACCAAACGCATTTCGAAAGAGGTTTGCTCTTTCAAAACTGACAACGAGTGAGATTTCGCAACTTCCGTTGCTTATTTGTACCGCTTCACTCAGAAGCGAGGTACTCCATAGAAAGGAGGTGATCCAGCCGCACCTTCCGATACGGCTACCTTGTTACGACTTCACCCCAATCATCTACCCCACCTTCGGCGGCTGGCTCCTTGCGGTTACCCCACCGACTTCGGGTGTTGTAAACTCTCGTGGTGTGACGGGCGGTGTGTACAAGACCCGGGAACGTATTCACCGCGGCATGCTGATCCGCGATTACTAGCAATTCCGACTTCATGCAGGCGAGTTGCAGCCTGCAATCCGAACTGAGACCAGCTTTGATAGGATTGGCTCCGCCTCGCGGCTTCGCTTCCCGTTGTACTGGCCATTGTAGTACGTGTGTAGCCCAGGTCATAAGGGGCATGATGATTTGACGTCATCCCCGCCTTCCTCCGGTTTGTCACCGGCAGTCATTTTAGAGTGCCCACCCGAAGTGCTGGCAACTAAAATCAAGGGTTGCGCTCGTTGCGGGACTTAACCCAACATCTCACGACACGAGCTGACGACAACCATGCACCACCTGTCTCCTCTGTCCCGAAGGAAAGGTCTATCTCTAGACCGGTCAGAGGGATGTCAAGACCTGGTAAGGTTCTTCGCGTTGCTTCGAATTAAA
>NZ_WTWY01000032.1 GCF_009870825.1 Paenibacillus sp. USDA918EY
GCTATTCGTGACCACAAGTGATTATAGAAGAAATAAACTAAAGGGGATTGCAGGAGAATTAAAGGCAGAAATAATAACGTTCAGTGACTTGAAATAGCTCCCCACATTCCCCACACATTTCCCCACATAGGCATTTTTACTCGACAAAATTCAATGGAATCAAAAGACGAAAAACCTTGATTTTACGGACTTTTTGAAACTGGACGGAAACGAAAAACTGCGAATTATAATATAACTCATGATGCAAAGCCTCTTTCTGTGAAAATTAATGAAAACGAAGCATTTTCTTTCTTAACAAGTGTACGCCTGTTTGCAAGCCGGTTTCAATATCGCTATAGCATCGCATTCATGCCTAAAGCTTATGGTTTTGGCGGAGCAAGCTTGTTCATTTCACGCAAAAAGTTGAAATTTTTCGCGAAGCGGGGTAAAGTAACGGCAGCAAACGAAATCAAAGAAGTGGATCAAGTGGAGGTCATAAACATGCTGTTAAACATTAAATCATACATACGCAAAGCCCAGGTCGCCGAATTGTTTTCTTACGCGGTGTTCCCGGATGACAAGTCGATCGAACAAGCCGTTCAAGCCTATGAATCGAACGACGCCTGGCAGCTGTACGGCTATGAAGACGGGGAACTGCTCGTCGGCATGATCGGTTACGAGAAATCGGGGGATGACCTGATCGTGCATCATATTTCCGTCATCCCCGAAAATCGGGGGCTGGGATACGGCAGAGGAATGATTCTGGAAGCGATGACGAAGGAAAAACCGAAGCGGGTGATCGCGGAAACGGACGAAGAGGCCGTCGACTTTTACCGGAACATCGGTTTCATCGTGCAGAGCCTCGGCGAGCGGTATCCCGGAACGGAGCGCTTCCGCTGCGTCTACGAGGTCGATGAGGCGGAAGAGGAATAACTCGATCCAATGCGGCAAGCAGCGCCGGTTCCCGAAGGGGGCCGGTTTTTTTGCATAGGGCGAAACTCTTTGCCCTCATAGGACGAATCCGCATCCTACGCCCATTTTCGCCCATCTTTGAACAGCCACGAGTATTGTCCCTTTCAACTTTCCCGGCCGATTCATACAATGCTATAGATGAATCCAGGAAAAGCGAAGGAGGCGAAGGTTGTGGCGATTCCATACACGGCTGTCGGCGACTCGCTGACGGTAGGATTCGGGGCGATGCCCGGCAACGGCTTCGTGCCGGCCTACCGGAGCTTGGCGCAGCGGAGAATCGGGGAACAGGTGGCTTACGAGAACTGGGGGGTCAACGGGCTGACCTCTTCGGAATTGTACGACAATGTCAGGCATCATCCGCGGCTGCGCGCTTCGTTAAGGGACGCGCAGATCATTACGATTTCGATCGGCGGCAACGATTTGATCCGGGCTGCGAAAAGCGCGCCTTCCCAAAACATATCCCAGCATTTCAATAAGGCGCTCACGCAATGCCAATCCAATTTTTCAGGGATCATGCAGACGATCAGCCAGCTGAAATCCGGCAGCAGAACGCCGTATATCGTTCGGGCCGTCGGTCTCTATAACCCTTATCCGCAAGTGGCCGCCGCCACGCAGTGGGTGCAGCAGTTCAACGGTTACATGGGCGGACATTGGGGCAGCGGATATGCTGCGGCCAACATATTTTCCTCCTTTTACGGCCGGGAAAGGGAGCTGTTGTCATTCGACCATCTGCATCCGAACGGCAAGGGGTATAAGGTCATTGCCGAGCATCTGAACCGGCTGGGATATTATCCGCTCGCTTGACTCGGCCTGCCGGAAAACGAAACAGACCCGTCGGGGTCTGTTTTTTCGGCGTTTTTCATTTTTTGATCATGCTGAGCACCGCCCATTTCCGCTCCTGGCGTTTTTTGTACTTCGGAAGGGAACGGTAGATGTCGATCGATTCTTGAAAAGCGGCCTTGGCTTCCTCCTTGCGGTCGAGCGACTTGTACATCATGCCAAGCAGATAGTAACCTTCGCAAGAGGAAGAGTGGATTTCCTGAAAGCGGTGCACGTATTCGACCGCCTTGGCGCGGTCGCTGTTTTTGTATACTTCGGCCAAACGCAGATACGGCTGGCCGTATTTGACGCGGGGATTCATCTCAAGCGCTTTGAGGATGCAGGCTTCGCCTTCGCCGATGTTTCCCTGCCGCAAATAAACGGTGCCAAGATCATCCCAAAATTCGGCCGAGTCTTCCGATTGCGGCTGGATCGACAGAAGCAGCTTCAACGCCTCGTCGTCTTTTTTTCGCTCGATCAAAAGCCTTGCCAGCTCGTGTTTCGACGAGACGTCGCTTGGATTCATGCCGATTTGGGTGCGCAGCTTGGAAATTCGGCCCATCCGTTTAAAAGGTTTGGTCAAGCTCGGAAAGATGCCGACGAAACGCCGGTCGAGCAAATAGACGATGACAAGCAGGACGAGAACGGCCAGGAACGGGTTCCCCAGCAGCCTCCATAACAGCATGAAACCTAAAATTTTACCCATATAAAACCTCCATCGCATTCGATAATGCCCTTGATTGACAGCCGGGAGCCTGTGTCCCACGCCGTTAGCGCCGAGATTCGATTCACGATCCCTCTGTTGCCTTTGATCCGAAGCTTTGTTTTTTGATTGCTCCGGAGTGTTCCGGTGCGGTTGTGTCTTCCATGCAAGCAAACCTGTCTATCCAATCGATTCCGGTCTGGATTGGCTCCACATAGAATAATAGCCTGTTTTACCAGAATATTCTACATGTTCGCGGGAAAAAATGGTCCGGTGACACGCTGCCGAAAGAGTTTAAACCGTCCGGTGCGGCCACAGCCTGCCGCAGTTATTTGCTGCTGAAAAAAAGCTGGGTCTGTCTTTCGGACCGGCTGCGATATATACTAAACGGGATCGTGTTAATCATAGGGGACGAATGGAGGGAGACCCGTTGAACGAAAGATTAAGCCGCCAGCTCGCTTTTATCCGCGAGGTCGACAAGCTGAAGACGATTTTTCGGCAAACGTATTTGCTGGACGCGTCCCGGCGTGAAAACGATGCGGAGCACAGCTGGCATATCACGCTCATGGCTTGCCTGCTGGAGGAGCATCTCGATGGGAAAAAAATCGACTTGCCGCGGGTCATAAAAATGCTGCTGATCCACGATGTGGTTGAAATCGATGCGGGCGATACGTTTGCCTACGACGTTCAGGGGCATGAAGACAAATTCGAACGGGAGCAGCAGGCAGCAAGGCGGATTTTCGGTCTTTTGCCGCCGGACCAGTCTGCCGACATGATGGAGCTTTGGCTTGAATTCGAGCGCAGGGAAACGGCCGAAGCCCGTTATGCGGCAGCGATGGACCGGATTCAGCCGCTGCTTCACAATTATTATACGGAAGGCAAGGCCTGGCGCGAGCATCAAGTGACCTCGGACCGCGTGCTGGAGCGGATCCGCTTCTTGAAGCAGGAGCTGCCGGATCTGCATGCGCTCGTAACCGGACTCATTCGGGATGCCGTCGATAAGGGCTACCTGCTGCCTTGAAACCGAAGGCGCAAGTCCGGGAGACTATTTTTCGCCCGAAACAAGGAAAATGTATTTGATTTCCATTTTAAACAAGGGCCTTTAGAACTATTTGTTTGAATACAATGAAATGCAGCAGGCCATCCGCCGATAAAGTAGTTGAGGTGATACGGATGGCCAAAAAGGGACAGACGTTCTGTTCTTACAGTTTGGATACCAAGAAGAAGGCCGTGAACATGCGTCTCCAAGGAATGACCAAAAAAGAGGTCGCCGAAGCGTTGGGAATTGCCGACATCGGCCGTTTGAAGGTATGGATGCGAAAATACCGAGAGCAAGGGGATTCCGGATTAATAGACCAACGGGGGCGCTCCAAAGGAACGTTCCATTATTAAAACAAATGAACATGTACTTCTTGGAAAAAGAGGCCTTTATTCAAGGGCTTCTTTTTCTGTGCCCGTAACGTTTTCTAAAAGCGAAGGCGGCCGCACATTTTACCCGGGCGGGGGAGGAAGCGTCTACACGGGGGGATAACAGTATACATACATATAGGTACGTGCAGATCCATGGTCTGCAGACCTAAGTGGAGGTGATGCTGTGCAAAGCCGAAGCGGCAACCATGCCAAGGGAATCGACGTCTCGCATTGGCAGGGCGTCATCGATTGGAAGCAGGTTAAAAACGCAGGTTACTCTTTCGCGTTTCTGAAAGCGACGGAAGGACCGAAGCTGGTCGACGACCGGTTCAGAATCAACGCGCAGGGGGCGCGGGCAGCCGGACTTTTGACAGGCGCTTATCATTTTACGCGGGCTCGGAACGCGGCGGAAGTCAAGGCTGAGCTGGAGCATTTCGTGCAGACCGTCGACAGCGCCGGGGGATTAGGAGCATTCAAGCTGCCTCTTGCCGTTGACATCGAAACGAAAGAAGGCGGGACGCGGGAGAACATTACGGCCATCGCGCAGGAGTGGGTGAAGCAATACAAGCAGCAAACGGGAAGAACGCTGATGATATACACGTATCCGGACTTTATCGATACGTCGTTAGACGGCACGCTGGGGAACGTCCCGCTATGGTACGCCTATTACAGCAGCAGAGTCCCCGCAAATAAAGGCGGCTGGGTCTCATGGGAGTTTCTTCAATATACGAATAAAGGAAGCGTGCCTGGAATCAACGGAAACGTGGATTTAAACGAATATAAAGGAAGCGAGGCGGAGCTCTTGAATGCATACGATACGCCGGATCCCGGTTCCAAAGGAAGCGTGCCGCAATGGAAGGAAGCCGGAAGGCAGTGGCTTATCGACCATGCGGGGATCAGCGCGGATTGGAAAGCGGAGGATCCGCTGGATATCGGCACGCTCGGAGCGATTTTGGCCAAGTATACGGCGTCGGTGGTCGGCAAAAAAGACGTGTAAAACGGCGCTTGTCCTTGAAAATAGGCGTTTTTCCGTCCCGATTTGGGGAGGAGTCTATGCCAAACGTCCAGTGTCCCACATACTGTAGAGTATGCTACATGGAAGGAGGGAATGGAATGAGCGGAGTTGTTGGCGGAGTAGGTTGTTACAATCCTTTCGCTTCTACAGGTGCCATTTTGGTTCTCTTTATTTTGCTGGTTATTATTACGCGTTCTTTCTGGCTGTAATCGGTTCGTACTTCCGGCAAGACCGTTGATTTCCGAAAGAGATCGCCTGTCATGGCTTCAGCGAGGCCTGCCTTGCAGGCGATTTTACATACATGCCGCATTGGAATCCGTCCGGGCTGCATACGAAAAAATAGCGCAGTCCCGAATGAAGCGGGATCTGCGCATGCGATGGCTGTAAAACTTAAGCGGGAAACACAGGTGATTGGACGCCCCTGTTGGCCTTACAACAACCTGCCTTGCCCTTGGCCGGTTCGCCCGGCCGTCAATCCTTGGCGGACAAGGTAATCAAATTGAGAAGTACGGTCACCGCACCCAAAATGATGCTGCTCCACATGACGTTGGATTCGACGGTGTAAACAAACGGAAAAACAATGAACCAGACGCCGGCAAGCAGCGAAATCCAGTTTTGCCAGGAGCCCCATCCGGACCCGGAAAAAGCCCACAAGGATGCGATCAATTGAACGGCCCCGACAATGACACTCGTCCATAACGCCCCTTTGTCATCGGAGTAACCTGCAATCCACGGCGCAATGATAAACCAGATCCCGATGAGGGCGACAATGGTATTATCGACGCTTCTTAGCTTCATCCACACACACCTCCGTTTAAAATCGATGCCAACACGAGGGCACGTAAAAATCATATGCAGCAAAAAAGCGAACATTACAAAATATGTAACTAAAGTCATGACAGCTCGGCAAAATGTGGCGTACCCGCTCGAATCGTTCCCGATGGATCCGCGGTTTGCCGTAAAACGATTTTTTATTTAACTTTAATCCGCATATAAGGTTGTTTTCATGTTTCACCGGAACGTTTTCTGTATATTAATATGTATAACCCCCCTTTGATATATAGTTCGGATTTGGCTCCGGCGATGCGATAACGCCGGGGCCGCTTTTTTTTGAGGTGGCCGGCCGGAAAAGCCTTCCCTCACTGAAGAAACGGATATGCCGCAGTGGCATATCCGTTTCTTTTTTCATCGTTATTTTAGGTAAGCTCGCGTTTTTAACTGATCCTTATAATGAAGCGACTTATATAGATGAGGGTGGATCTTGTACCAGCTTGCATGTTTAAAAAGCATGGCATAATCGTCCACCGGAGCTTGAAAGACGTCCCGCGCCTTTTGCAAATCCTCGCGGCTGACCGCTACAGAGACCGTTTCCTTGGCTGCATGTTTGGCGTTTCCCGGTTCCGGGTTGCCGTACAAGCAAACCTCCACCGTGCCGATGCCTTTGTTCTCGAGCAAAATGCCGCTGTACGCGATGAGCGTCGCCGCCGCATCTTTCATCAATTGATCCGGATCCGGGGACTCATGCTTGAGATCGACCGTAATCGTTTTGTTGTTGGCTCCTTGAACCTGGATGTCTTTGATTTGCGACGCTGCGATGACACCGGCGCCTCCAGCTTGTTCAAGAACAAGCCTGACGCTTTCGCGGGTCACTTCGGCATTGGACCAGACATCCTTTTTCTGCGCAACATTGACTTTGGCCGGGTCGGAATTTCGCGAGCAGGAGGCCAGCAGAAAGCACGCCGCGATCATCATGCATATAACCTTTAAAGGCGATCTGGGCTGCAACGTCATCCCCCTTTCCCAAAAGCATGATACAAATGAAGTCTATCAGAACACACATGAGAATGGAATAGATAAACCAATTATGACAATTTAGACAACTGCCGTTACAATTCTTTTACCTCTTTCATTTATTGATAGAAAAGGAGGGAATTCATAGATGAAAAATAGACGTGTTGCACAAAATCGCGTAATCCGTCTTCGCAGAGGCCAAACCATCCGGCTGGTATGCGGCATAGGGATCGTCACCCGACGGATCACCTTGCGCCCGGGCGAATTCGTCGTAGTTACGTGCGCAGGCAGCGCGAGAGTTTTCACTGTCGGCTGCCAGGAGTTCAACCGCAGGATCAGAATCCATCTTGCTCGGGGACAACAGCTGTTCGTCCATTGTGACTGTTAAGCTTGCAAACGGTTGCTCAGGGCCGGTAAGGAATTGGAACGGTCGGGGGATTTTTAACGAACCCTTTGAGTTTATTTAAAGCAAGACGTTGTAGAGAAACGGCAGGCGCGCGGCGTTTTTTACGCCGGCCCTGCCGTTTTAAGTGAAGGCCTGATGTTTCCGGATCCAATCGAACATCCGTTTAATGGCGATCATATGCGTTTCATAGGGCAAATGGTGGCCGTAGCCCTCGTACCAGTGCAGCTCGGCATCTTTGCCCAGTTCCTTAAGCCGTTCATACATCCGAAGGCCATGGCCGGGATGGACCTGCTCATCTTCGCTTCCGTGGATGATCAGCACCGGACAGCGGATGCGTTTTGCCATGTTTATCGGGGAGCGTGTTTCGTATGCCAAGGGGGATTTATTCGGATTGCCCACGACCCGCTTCAGCATCCGGCGCAGATCCACCCGCTCCTCATAGGTTTTGGCCAGATCCGAAACGCCGCCCCACAGGACAAGCTGCGAGATGTATCCCGTTTCCGCCGCCGCATATGCCGCATTGATGGAGCCGCGGGAGAAGCCCATCGCCGCGATGCGGTTCCGGTCGACGAAAGGGAGGCTCGCAAGCAGCCTGCACGCTGCCGGAACGTCCTCCATATCCGCGCCGCCGAATTCGTCCCGCCCTTCTCCGCCTTGCGTTCCCCGGTATACGGGGGCAAAAACGATAAACCCGCTCCGCGAAAATCGCTCGAGCCACTCGGTTTTCACCTGCCCGACCCTGCCGATGCCGCCGCGGCAATAAATGAGAACGGGCCACTTCCGTTCATGGATATCCAGCCGCTCCCGCTCCACGTTGTTCGCTATGACGGTCATGGGAAGCCGTTCCCCGCCGTATATTTTGCGGACATGCGCTTCCAGCATTTCCGGTTCGACCTTGTATCCATACGGAAGGGAGAGATAGCCCTTTACCTGATATTCGCCGGAGCGGTATGTCAAATGAATCATCATGGAGATCAGCTGCCTTTTTCGTTTGCTTCTTCTTAATTGTCGCTTGTTCCGATTTCGAGCGCAGTACACGAAAGACTATAGGCAGTCCCAGGTATAGAACACGTTCGAAAAATCCAAGCGTTTCAAATCCTCCCGGCGGATAAAAAAATTGCCGACGCCGGAATCCCCCCAAGAGACATAATACTGCTTGTCGTCGCCTTCGATGTCCAACTGAAGAAGAAGTTCCCAGTCCCCTTCCGGTCTTGGGTCCTCCTGCGCAAAGTATGGGTACCCTCCGATGCGCGACCCGCTGGAATCCGCCAAATCCCAATATTTCGAGTAGGCGGTTTTATCCCGGTCGAACACGGGCAGATCCAACGTTCCGGAACCCCGGTCCACTGGCGGGATGTACTGCTTCTCAAGGTTTCCGGTCAGCTTGTAAGGCCCTCCCAAAACGGGACTGTACAAGTCGGGATCTTCCGGGCGGTAAGGATCGATATCTTCCAGTTCGGCCGCTTCTTCAACATGAAGGATGCGATAGGATTGGTCAAACAGACCGAACGTATCGTCCTGCTTCACGAAAAAACTCGTCAATCCGCGGGCGGGGAAACCTTCAAGGCGCGGCAATTGGGCCCAATTGATTTGGGCGATGAACAGATAGTCGTTTCCGTCTTCATCCCGGGGCCATGGAGATTGGGGCGGAAGCCAAGGCGTTCCTCCCACTTTGCTGTCGGTCAACCGCACGGTTTCTTTCGAAAGCTTCAGCCTCACCGACGGTTTGGCGGTTTTTTCGAGGTAATCCAAAAATTCCGGAGTCCACCTGTTGTCGCCGTCAAGAAATTGCATCTTGATTGTTCACCTCGATTTCAATATGTATGATTTCTTTTTACCGCATGAGGAAACAAAACCTACGTTTATTGTAGTCGAGCCGCAGCATAGTCCGCAAACGGGAGGCCGCTCCGGATGCGGTTCTTTCCCGGCAGATGGCTTTCCTTTGTTATTAGATATGTTTGCAGTCATAAGACTGAGTTGGCGGGAGGACAACCGGGCCTATTCTGTCTGCGCGGTTCCTTAAAGGCCTCGGAATGGGTACTGGTGCGAACGACCCCGTTTAAGTCCATATGATAGTGCAAAAATTCACTTGACATTGACAATGACGAGCCGCCCAAGGCCGTCATTTTTTTCTCTTTGAATTAACGGCCGGTTAAGGAATCGGTGGGAAATTGATCAAAGTAGACTAGCCGATCCGCAGCGGTATGTGAACAGGGAGGTCGAGATTCATTCTTGAGTTATAAGGTGTTTTTGGACAATAAAATCGGGCGCCCCTTTCGGGACGCCCTTTCATGGGAGAGGAGAAAGAATGGCTAGGGTTTGGATAGGAATCCCTTGATATTATTGGGTTCTTTCAGTTATTTATACGGTCTGGTGTGGACAAAAATGGTGGACATTTGCGGATTTGGTGGACAATCGGTGGACAAATCCCGTAGACAACTATTTCTTAATATCGTCGAAGACGGACGCAGCTGCCTGATCTACCGAGTCGAATATGTGGCCGTATATTTCCAACATTTTGATGTTTGAATGGCCCACGCGCTTTGCTATGACCTCAGAATGAACCTTTTTGTATATCATCCAGGAAACCGAGGTATGCCGCAAGTCATGAAGACGAATAGGCTTTAAATTATATCTCCGATGGAAGTCGATCCATTTCTTTGTGAACCAACCAGGTTCATACGGTCTTCCGTCGGGATGACAAAACACAAACGAATATTTCCCGTCGGCCCATTGATCATCGATTTCAGATAATTCGGACTCACGGGCTTGATATAAAAGTTCAAGTTCTGTTTTGAGGGTTTCAGGCATTGCGATCCTTCGTGGTTTTTTGTTCTTGGGAGCCTTTAGAACGGGTTGTCCATCTTTTAATTTCGGCAATGATTGAGACACATAAATATGACCTGAGTCAAAGTCTATCCTACTCCATTCCAATCCTGCCATTTCTCCGCGTCTCATTCCCGTTGTAACGGCCAGAGTGACCATGACCCTGGTTTGGATAGGTTCATACTCAAGAGCTCTAAAAAGCTGCTTTATTTCGCTCTCATCGTATACCTCCATTTCTTTCACATCGTCTTCTTTGGGTTTTTTTACTCCGGCCATGGGGTTATCCGTAATCACTTTCCATTCGGCTGCCTTCGTAAAAATACTCTTTAGTACGCGAAAATTATAGACGATAGTTGCTGATTTAAGGGGGCCTTTCCCGTCCAATCGTGCATCAGGCTTTCTAAGCGTGTCCAAAAAAGAGAGAATATGCATTGTTTTAATTTGGTCCATAAACATATGTCCAAAATAGGGTACTATTCGCTTTTCGGTATGGAATACATAACTGTCGATGGTCTTTTCTTCAAGCTCCGTGTAGACAAAATTCTTCTTCCATTCCTCAACGAATGCTTCAAACGTCATTTTTCCGGGATTGATATATACCCCTGACTCTACTTTAATCTGAAATTTGGTTAATTCTGTATTAAGGTACTCTTGAAGACGCTTGGGAGCTCGGAGCAGCGCTTGGTCTTCGACTCGAACCGTCTTTGTTCGTTGGATTCTTTTTCCGTTGGCATCATATCCGAGTTCCACGATCAGTAGCCATGAATTTTGTCCTCTCTTACGTATGCTTGCCATAGAAAAAACCTCCGTTCTTAGAATGTCATTTTTTACAACATGATTTTTTATCTAACTACCTCTAGGATAATTACATAAACATCAGGTATGAGGAGATAGCATGAAGATTATTGGAGTAAAAGCAACCGATCGGACCGGCGAAGATACAGATTTTCAAGTTTTTTCATTATTCGAAGTCAACTATATAACGGTATTCCGACCCAGAAAGTCGGCGGATCTGCTGCCCTTGTATCATACGTCCGCCGGGTCGTATGCCCCATTGTTGACTCTTAGGGATATTTCCGCGGCCCTAAAACGATATGGGTTCGAGTATTTCGATAAGTCTACGATAGTAAATAAGAACCGGGTGAAACACCTTCGGAGCGCGAATGGAGTCGTAAAAGTTCATTTTGTCGATAATTCTGAAATTGAAATATCCGGGAGAAGCCGCTTCAGATAAGGAAACTCTGCATTTCAACCCCCCTAAGTTGCATCCAACAAACGACATCAAACGACAAATTATTTGTCAGTCTAGCTGTATAATAGAAAATACCAGAGAGCGGCGGCAGGGACTTCAAGAAATCTTGAAGTCCAATCCGGATCGGGAGGAAAGTCCTCCGCGCCTCAGTCAGCATCAACAATTTTCCAGGTGTACAACAATTCGCAGTTGGGTAATTTCATGGCCTTGCTTATGGTGACTGCGGTAGCATATCCCATTGTTGTTCGATTGTTCGCATAATCGGAAAGTTGACTTTCGGGAATACCGGTGATGATATGCAGCATGCGTTGGTTGATCCCGGTTTCCTTATACAGCTGCTGGAGGCGACAACGATCCGGTTCGTACCGCATCGCGTTGCTCTCCTTAATATTATTTGTTTACGAACATTTGTTCCCGTGTTAAGATTGATAATAATTCCATCTCGGAAGGTGACATTCATGGATGCAGGATTTACTGATCGATTACAAAATGTGTTGGGGGATCTGACAGAATATGATTTGATAAATTTTGCTCAAGAGGTAAAATTAATCTTCCTCGGAGAAGATGATTTTAGCAGCTCTTTTGAGCTTTTTTTGGACCTCAAGATCGGTGAGGTCTAAACCGAGGTCGTTTTCGAGCTTTTTAAAAAAATCCATCTTCTTTTTCGTTTTTTCATCTAATTTATCTAACATACTTACAACACTACCAGTAGCATCCTCGCTATTTTGATTTTCTATCTTTCCAGGAACATATTGACTTGTTTCTGGTCTTTTTTTGATAGGAGTCCTTCCAAGCAAGTAGTCTGTATCAACCTTAAAAAGGTCGGCTATCTTATTTAGCGTCTCCATTGGAGGGAACTTTGTCCCGTTCTCATATGCCGTATACGTTGGACGTGCGACACCGATATAATCGGCAACAAATTCCTGAGTCCATTTGGCGTCCTTTCGTTTATTAGCTTCCCTCTCAGCTTTCAAACGCTTGCCAAATATATTATCCATTATTTATACACCCAACCTTTGTAGGATAAGTCAATTATAATGTTCCTGATGGAAACTTTAAATAAATGTTCCTAAAAGACACAAAATTCTATTGACATGTTTCTTTTAGTAACATATTATTGAATCAAGAGTTACTTAAAGGAACAAAACGGAGGTGAAACTGTTGAGAGATTGGTTGAAGAAAGATCGTGAAAAAGTACGTATGACTCACGAGCAAGTAGCAGATAAGGCTTCAATATCTCGTAGTTACTACACCAATATAGAAAATGGAACTAAAACACCATCAGTAAAAGCAGCAAAATCTATCGCATTAGTTTTGGGCTTCCCTTGGGAAAAATTTTTTAATGATAAATGTTACTCAAAGGAACATTTTGAAAGTTCTAAACAAAAAAATATTGGTTAGAACGAGCGAAAGGAGAACAAGAGATGAAACGACAAACATTAAACGTGCAAGAAGCTGCTGATTTTTTAGGCGTATCAGCTTGGCTCATTTATGACATGGTGCGCCGCAAGGAGATCCCTGCTATCCGCGTACGCAACCGCATTTTTTTTCGGGAAGAAACCCTTTTGGACTGGATGGCACAGTCCGAACAAGAGAGTCTTATCCAAGCTTAAAATTCTAATGAAAAAACCGCCAGAGCGGTACCAGCTGCAGGCGGTGGTGGGGATGATGTTTGGGGAATGCGTTGCTCACAACTAAATAGTACAACAATCCCTTGTCCGACTTCATCCCGTAAAACGGACAAAGGAGATGAAATTTTAGATGGCAATTGGACAATTTGGCTCAGCACTCGAAGAAGTGCTCAAAAGAAAAGGGGAGACACGAGGGGCGGCCGGCGCCGCTGCTCACGTCGACGCCTCATTGATCGGAAAGATTGTAAAGGGGACAAGGAAGCCCACTAAGGAAGTCATGGCATCGACGACCAAGCATTACGATGACGGACAGCTCTACATTGCTGCAGCTGGGGAGGTAACGCAAGGTGCGTCGGTACCCTGGCTGAACAATGTGGACTTACATAGGGCAAGCGTCCACCTGAAAACAATGGAAGAAATCCGCGAGGCCCTGGATGCATTGATGAAGGCCCCGATCACGAAGACGAAGGATCAGATGGATCAGGACGATCTGAAACAAATCCGGTCAGCCATTAAGGAAAGTGTCGAGGCAATTACCGCATTAACACATTACGTCGCAATTCTCTGTAAGGAATATTGTTTTTCGTGGATGGGAGTTTGGAAGGAGCACCGGGCGTACCTTAAGTCCAAAAAATATCTGAAATGAGGGATTTGAATGCCTAGAGAGGATTTGGTAAAGCAAGCAATCGAAGCTGGCAGAAACGCGAAGCATAACCTAAAGCTGATCCAGAAGCATCCAGAAAAGATGATCGGCGGCAATACTCAAAATGCAGCAGCCTATTTGAATATGATGATCGATTTGGCCGGAAAGGAAATGAAAAACGCCCGGCGTGCAGGCCGAGCGCTCTTGGTTAAAGCATTTTTCATGAATCTCTTGTCATCTATTTTAACTGATGGCCGCCAGAAGCGCAAGGAGGGGACGGCATGAAGGGTTTGCCCCTCTCGCTAGGAGGGATAGGCGCCGGAATTTTGATGCAAGTAATTGCACTCGGTTTATACAATGCAACACCAGCAGAAGGATTTATAGCTTATCTGATCGGTTACATGTTCGGCTGGCTGCTCATAAAAGAGGTGCGCAATATAAGATGAAACGGTGACACGGGCTTTTAGCCCTGTCTTCCGGCGTCGGACAGTATCATAACCTTACTCCTGTCTGGCGTCGGAAGATGCGGCTAAACGCATCATATTTACATAAAGGAGGCATACAGGTGAGCACAATCCCAGCAGATCTAATGAAAGACCGTTACTGGCGGGGCACGTTGCATTTGTTTTTGAATCAGCCAAGGCTCAAAAGTGTCTGCACCACAAAGTACATTGACGTTAACAACCGGATCATAAAAGTCGATGCACTGAAGCGCCAGGCGCAGCCATGGAGTCATTCCGAGAAGTTCATGCTTCAGCTGGCCCTGCACTTGTTCAACGAACGGCATAAAGTAAATTTATCGGACATGGACTTTCTTGATTCAAATAACAAACGCTTGGCGTTTCAGGCCATGCAAATGCGATTCGGGGAGGTCTGAACACACATGAAGAAAGATGTGTTCGCACAGCGTGATATGGAGCGCCGCAGCTTGCGTAAGAGGCTTTGTCGTTTGTATTCCATGTTGATTGATGGTGACGGAGCTGCCACAGCGATTACTAATGAAATTAAGTCGCTAAGAACTCAATTGTTGAAATGCGATCCAGGCGAAGTTGTTGAATCTTTCGAGCTGGGTCCCAAAAAAAAGAGACCACGCCTGCCAGCGTGATCAACAATTTTACTCAATATTTTTTTCATTATACCACAAACGGGGCAAAAAAGGTGGTGAGCTGGCAAGATGAAGGAAGCTTATTATTTTTCGCACGACTCTAATGCCCGCCATGATCCCAAGATATCTGCAATGCGCGGTGTATATGGGGCAGAAGGTTATGGATGGTATTGGATGATAATTGAAATGATGCGGGATTCAGAAGGATATAGATTGGACATGCAAT
Source organism: Paenibacillus sp. USDA918EY (assembly GCF_009870825.1). GTDB lineage: Bacteria > Bacillota > Bacilli > Paenibacillales > Paenibacillaceae > Paenibacillus_AQ > Paenibacillus_AQ albilobatus. The sequence goes on from NZ_WTWY01000032.1 coordinate 14,779, forward strand.
CCAAATACGCATTTAATGCATTTGCATTACAGTTGCAGGCGGATTGCTCGAAGATTGAAGAGTTTATTGAAGATTGCATTAACGAATTTCACCTTTTTGAATCGGATGGGAAGTTCTTTTGGAGCAATTCTTTACTTCGTCGGATGGCCCAAAGGGAGGAAGTAAGGGCTAAGAGGTCAGCAGCTGCAAAAGCTAGATGGGACAAGGAAAAGTCGGAATCTGGTGATGATAATGAAAATGCACATTCTATGCAAATGCATGACGATAGCAATGCAAATGCAATGCAAGGAAAGGAAAGTAAAGGAAAGGAAAGTAAAAGAAATAAAAAAGAAAAAAAGATATGTCCCGAACCGCCTACAGCAGTTCAGGACAATCATCCCCCTCAAAAGGATAACAAGGATAAGTATGGTCCAGAAAACACGTATTACAAAATGGCTGTGTATTTCAAAAGCAAAATTGACGAAATGGCAGCCAGAGAGGGGTTACATCATTTAACCGGGAAGACGAACCTTCAAACCTGGGCTGATGATTTCAGAAAACTGGTAGAGCTGGACAAGCAGTCTGACAAGGATTTAATCCGATCAGTTATGGATTGGGTTGTGAACGATGACTTTTGGAAAAGCAATGTTCTGAGCGCTGAGAAATTCCGCAAGCAGTTTCCAAGGCTTGTACTGGCGATGAAGAAGAAAACGAAATCATCAAAAGTCGTACCAATCGGAACGAGTAAAAAGCCATTAATTTCAATAGCGGATCATCCGTCATCGGGGCCTGAGGTATCAGATGCCGAATTCGAAGAGATGATGCGTATGGCTAAGGAAATGAGCACCAGCAAGGGTGGGAGAAGTCATGCGTAAGCTCTGGCTTAACAAGGTTCAAGCACAAGATAGCGGAAAGCCTTGCTTGATACCCTTTCAAGTCGAAATCAATGGTGAATGGGTGTGGGATGGAAGATGGACAAGGCCTGCTCCGATTGCGGATATTCTGCTGCCATACACACGCTGCAAACAGGTCGGATGCCCGGTGCAATACAGGGAGAGCCCCGCAGCTTATGTTTATAACGCTGCTGAAAAAAGTCAATTTCGCTATGTTCCGTTCTGGGCACGGTTTATCGAAGATATAGACATGACCAAGGTGGATGCGCAGGAGGCCAAGATATTAAGCTTCCGCCTAGGCGATGGAGTAAGAAATTTTGAAAAAACGAGTTAACCGAGAACGGAGGTTTTCTTGATGAATAGATGGACCGTTTTCGAATATTTAAAATCCCGAACGTTGGCTACCGGCCACATTCCGACACGGCAAGAAATCGAGTCTGAATTTCGTGGTTTGGATCCGGAAGAGATCGATGGCGGCATTCAGGAGTTTGGTCAACGTCTTGGGAATTGGATGAAGGAGGAATCATTGCATGCCCAATAAAAAAGGATGGTATACGAAAGAGGAAGTTTTAGAAACTGGGCTGCCAAGTTACAACTCTAATTCGAAGCGCTGGACGCATGAGCCATATCCGTTCGCGGTGCTCTTGACTAAGACGCGCTGCAAAGAACTGGGCGTGCCGATCCTTGAGAGTGGCCGAGAACTGCCATCTGCTTTTAGACATATCGCATTGGCCGGACGTGGAACAAATGATGATAAACGGTATAGATATGCACCTTTGTACGATCGCACGGACGCATATCACCTAATCAAAGATCAGCTATACGAACATGAGATTATGGGGGATCCGGACAATGTTTAGGAGGGGATAAGGACAAATGATCCTTCAAGGGAACAACATCGAAATCATGCCTCAGCTCGAGGCTGAATCATTTCATACATGTGTGACATCCCCGCCATATTGGGGGCTTCGTGATTATGGACTGCCGACAAGCTATTGGCCAGAAGTTACTTATACGCCAATGCCTGGTCTGCCGCCTATCACTGTTCCGGAATGGATCGGCTGCCTCGGACTGGAACCTACGCCGGAAATGTTCACCGCGCATATGGTCTTGGTGT
>NZ_WTWY01000033.1 GCF_009870825.1 Paenibacillus sp. USDA918EY
GACCCCGAAATCCCGCTAGATTTTAATTTTAAAAATCACTTTCCCTTTCGGATGCGGGTCGTCTGAAAGGGAACTTTTCAATTTTTCGCTTCGAATAATGTATGAAATATTCAAAACAGCCAGACCAACGCAAAAGGGAAAGTGAGGTGATGAGAAATGGGAAATCAAAAAGCGAAAGTGGAGAGCCAGCAGGATCGAGAGGTAATCACCTCAGAATTGGCTGCGATCGTGGGGAAAACTCCCCAATGGATACGTCAATTGACCCGGGACGGCGTTCTGAAACAGGTAGGGAGGGGGAAATACCTGCTGGCCGAATCTGTCCAAGCATACTGTGAGCACATATCAGGGGGCAAAGAGGAAGACAAGAAGCCTCGGCTCATTGATTACAAAACCGAGCATGAGAAGGCAAAGGCTGAAAAGGCTGCGCTTGAGCTCGAGCAGATGAAGGGGAATCTCCATGCCGCTGCGGACGTGGAAATCCTGCTGTCGGACCTGATCCTGACGACAAAATCCCGTCTACTGGCCGTCCCAAACCGGATCGCTACGGAATGTGAAAACGAGCCGGCTAATGTCGTTGAGGCTGTTGTTCGGCGAGAGATCGAGAGCGCGCTGTCATCTTTGGCCAAATACTCCCCAATGGAGAGTAATGCGCCAAATCAATCAAATATGGAAGGATGAAAAACATGACATTAGAAGAGCTCCAAAGCAAATATCCGGATCTATACAACCAAGTAATAGAAGAGGTTAAGCAGGCTGAGCGCGAACGCGTCATCGCCCTAAATAAATTTGCTAAGTCTCCAGGTGCAGCCGGCATTGTGGCACAAGCAATTATAGACGGGCCGAACGGTTGAGGAAGTCGCTGTTGAGGTGCTCAATGCGTCAATGACGCGTTTTCGAAACCAAGGTGGAACACCCCAATGAAATCATTAATCAAAATTGGCACAAAGGAGGTTTAAACCATGCCCAAAAAGTTTGAAATGACATTCGAGCTTAATGGCGATATAGACCCCCGACTCTTAAGGACGTTCGACACGCTCTCCCATGAGGTAACGGCGCTCAAGACGGATTTTAACAGCCTCCGGCGCACGCGGGGGTTGGATAAAGTAACGGCTGACGCAGAAGATGCGACCGAAGCCTTTCATGATCTGCGCGAGCAGACACGGGAGTTCAAAGAGGTGTTCGATAAGACGCTTCAATTCACCGGCGCCCATAAGATCATTACGACGGTCGGGGACATGTTTTCGAACATGATTGGCGAGGTCGGCGCCCTTGATGACTCTGTACACCAAATGGGCGCGGCGACCGGGGCAACCGCGCAGGAAATGGCCCAGTTTAAAGACATCATTCAAGAAATTTATAATGGCAATTACGGCGAAGGTTTCCGCGACATTGCCGATTCGCTTGTAAACGTCAAACAGGTGACCGGACTGACCGGCGATGCTCTTGAGGAAGCCACCAAAAAAGCGATTATCCTGCGGGATACTTTCGGTTACGACATAAACGAATCTGTCCGGACTGTGGACGCCCTGATGCGAAACATGGGCCTTACCGCCGACCAGGCATTTAACCTGATCGCACAGGGTACGCAGCGCGGCCTGAATCGGTATGACGATTTTCTCGATACGATCAATGAATATTCCGTCCATTTCAAAGATGCCGGATACAACGCCGAGCAGATGTTCAGCATCCTTGAATCCGGAAGCAAGAGCGGGACCTGGAATTTGGACAAAATGGGGGACCTCCTCAAAGAGTTCAATATCCGGATCCGGAGTGGCGACGACAATATATATGACACCATGGCCGCCTTGTTTGCTCCCGAAGGGATCGAGAATTTTATTGATGCGCTCAAAAAAGGCGGAGCCAAGGTCAAGGAATTCCAGGTACTCGCAAAGCGTGTCGGCAAAGATACGGCCAAGGAAATGATCAAGGACCTGAATGGTACAGCCAAAAAGTCTCAGAAAGCAGCCGAAGCTATCATGGAGACAATGAGTGATAGCGGAAGGATTTTCGAAGGGCTTGCCAACGGATCGATGCAGGCGAAAGATGCTCTGAACGAGATCATCGGGAAGCTGGATAAGATTGATGATATAAATTATCGGAACCAGCTATCCGTAGATTTGTTCGGCACGCAGTATGAGGACCTGAAAGGCGCTGCGGTCGATGCTCTTAAGGACGTCAACGGGGAATACGACAAAACGCTCGACACCATGCAGCAAATTGAGGGGGTCAAATACAGCAGCCTCACCAAGGATATCCAAAAGGTCGGCCGGGAGCTGATGACAAACGTCGTCATCCCGATCGGAGAAGATTTAATGCCCATGTTGCAGGATTTGAGCCATTGGGCGTCCGATAATAAGGATCTGGTCAAGACGCTGGCCCTTGGCGTTCCGGCTGCTATGCTAACAAAAAACGCCGTATCCATGTCCAAGGATTTTGCGAAGGTTGGGAAATCGTTATTTGACACGACCAACGGGGTAAGCAAGTTCGGTCGGGCGCTCACGTTTATGACGAATCCTGTGGGGATCGCCGTCGGCGCTCTCGGGGTGATCACGACCGGGGTTATTGCCTATAAAAAGCACCAGGAAGAGGCTCGGCAGGCGCTTCTGAACATGGGAGAATCGCTCGATGAGGCGTATTCCAGTTACAGCGCGATCGATGAGCAAAGTCGGAAAACCAGGGAGTTAATTAAAGAATATGATCGTCTAAGTGATAAGATCAAGGATTCAACGACACCGGCAGAAGAGCTGGCTGAGGCCCGGCGGAAACAAAAGAATGTTGAGCAAGAACTGATTGATATGAATCCGGACATTTTAAGTGCTGAAGATGCCAGGACAGGGAGATTCCGTGAACAAGCGGGTTATGCTCAGCAGATCAGGGATGCACAGAAAGAGCTTAACAAGCTCGATCTGGAGAAAACCATTTTCGACGGGATGACTAAACTTCCCGAATTGGAAGAGAACCTCGGTAAACTTCGTGAGGCTGTTCCAGAACTTGAAGGGAAAAAAGATCAGGCTCGGAAAGATCAGGCTGCCTACCAAGAATTTAATGCACGCTTGCAATCCATTAATCAAAACCGCTCCTTGTCCTTATCTGAACGGAATGAGCAGCGAACAGCACTATTTGACGATGTACAGAAATATAGGAATGGCAATGATGATTTGAGGAATCGGGACGCTGATCTGGCAAACATGGCGAAGGAAATGCAAGACGTGTATCGGAGCAATCTTGAAAATCTACGGACCAGCAACGAAGAACTCGGAAAGGCCGAAAAGAGTTACCAAACCCTTTATGATCAGGCTAAACACTATATCGAAATACAGTCTGGGCTAGAAGGCACTTTTGAAGAGCAAGCAAAGCAATATAAAAACATGTCTGCAGAACAGAAAAAGCGATTCGACGAGGAAATCCAGAAGGTTATCGAATTGAACGATAATTTGGACATGCTTCCTAAAAACATGAAGATTGATCTTGATGTCATTTATCGGGAAATCGGAAAACCGCAAACAGTGATAAAATATCCAACTGGTTCACCAATGAAAAATTATGCTGAATTCGCTGACGGTGGTCATGTAACAAGTCCTACAATGGCTTTGATTGGTGAGGGCGGAGATGATGAGTTCGTCATCCCAGTTAATAACTCGAGGCGTTCGCGTGGACTGTACGCAGCTGCGGGCGAGGCGCTGGGATTGAGTCCAGGGGGAACATGGGCGCCGGTGTTTACTACAAATATTACGATTCAAGGAAATGCTGATGCTAAAGTTGTTAAGGCTGTCGTGAATGATGCTCAGAAGGAATGGGAAAATCATTTGAGGGCTTACGAGCGTACGCAGCAGCGAAGAAGTCTTAGTAAGTGGTAATTCAGAATGCGCCGTCGAGTTCACACCGCCGGCGCATTATTTTTTTATTTCTGTCCATAATCCGGACAAAAATCCGAACTTGAATTCGTGTTTGCAGTATTTAACGAGCTCGACGGTCCAAATCTTGCCATGTGGCAAGGTATCTTGTGGTTTCCGTCTTCGGTTGCGACGTCGCAACTCCAAGAACAGCCTGGAACATGATAAAAGCATTTGACCAGTTTGGAAATTCGTCGACATCGACCAATTTTCAAATACGACGACGTCGTCGCTTTTAGAAACAAGCAAAATCTTTGAACTCCTATCACTACCCGAATGATTCAGGCTTACGAGCAGTTTGGTAATCGTACGACGTCGTACGATTTGCCGACAGGAAAGATATTCGAAATGCTCTCACTCCCCGAATCCATTGACCGCAAAGATTTCATTGAACAGAAACACACCGTCCCATCAACTGGCGAAAGCAAAGAACAAGGTTCCCATCAAAATGATGCCTACCCGAAAATTTCGTAGAACCTGACACTGTCCAAGATGCTCTACCCCCAAAAGTCATCCTTCGAAACATCCTTACCGGTTAATTGCTTGGCCGCCATTAAAAGCAACACCATTGTGCTCCTACGCACCTTATACTCCGGATCTCCGCACACCCCCGAAACTGTTTCCCGGCTCAGCCCCGAAATCTTAACAATCTCCTCTTGTTTTATCCGATGCTTATCCAGGAATGCCCCGTAAGGGGACCTTCGCTTACCTAACCCCATCCGTAGCCACCTCCCGTTTTCTATCAGCATGGACAACTCTATCAAAATTAATACGCGAATCTTTTGTAAAAACCGTAATTTTGGACAAACGTTTCCGCAGCCTGGAATGCGTCAAGGGCTTCGCCACGGAGCTCGGCGAGGTTCTGAAGGTGGCTACGGAGATCGAAACGGAGATGAAGCGCCGATATAGCATCATGGCTGCGAACGGGTCGCAGTCATGGGCCGGGGATAAGGCGGTGCTTGTAGTCGATGAACTCGCGGATTTCAAGGTACGCCCTGGGGATCCGGATCGAGTCATAAAGGCTGCGATCAAGACGAAACTTACGAACTTAAGTGCAAAAGGGCGCGCGGCCGGCGTCATCCTTGTACTGGCGACGCAGCGGCCGAGCGCGGACGTCGTTGACGGCCTCATAAAGACGAATATCGCCGCATCCATTTGCTTTCGCACGCGCGATGATACGCAGAGCCGCATCGTGCTGGACCATAACGGGGCAGCAGATTTACCGGACATTCCCGGACGCCTGATATTCCAGACAGCGCATGACGAGACGCTGCAGGCGCCGTTCCTGACTGCTGAGGATGCCAAGAAGATTATTGCCGGTTTACCACAACGCGAGGAGGTCATTCGTTATGAATCTCACACAGATCAAGCTGAACCGTTGGACGGAAATTCTCTCGAGCTTTGACAGTTTCGGCTTTCTGACTACGTCCCAGGTTCAGCGCCTGCACAATCTCGGCGGAGTCCGGAATGCACTCCGGATCCTGACCGACATGAAAGAGTACCTCCATAGTTACCGCGAGGGCGAAACTGTCTGGTATCTCAACGCGGCCGGACGGAGAACGATCGGCAGCGAGACGATCCGCAAGCGAAACCAGGCGACCCGGCACATCATCATGCGGAATGAAGTCTATATCGCCAGGCGGCCGGAACTATGGCGGCCAGAGTACGCGGTTAAATGGGATGGTAAAGAGATCGTCTGTGATGCGCTGTTTCGAACTGGAAAGGAGTATACGTTCGTTGAGGTTGATTTGACGCAGACAATGGCGGCTAATGAGAGAAAGATCACGGCATACAAGGAGCTGCGCGATTCTGGACGGTGGCAGGCGCGGTATGGGAATTTCCCAACTGTGCTGTTCGTGACCACTTCAGAGTACAGAAAGGGACGAATAAACGATATGAGCGGTGATTTGAAAATGGAAGTGATGACATTTGATGACTTGAAATGAATGGTGAGAATCGGAATTGATTCCGAATTTTAGCCCTTTATAAATTGAATTAACGATGTTAATTATGTGGCCGAGAATGTGATGAAGTATTTACTGCATTAAATAGTTTGAGTTCTCATCGATCAAGAGGGAATAAATACGACACTTTGCATTAATTCAACAACCCCGATCAAAGAGGATTACAAACACTCCAATGAGGCCTATTATTACATGAACAATGTGGATTGCACATGGAGGTTTATTACCTAGATGTGGACAAAAGAGTGGCTCTAACTTAAACAGTATCTAACAGGCTTTGCCTGTTACGTGTGGATTAGGCGTTCCACGCTTCTTATCCTGCCTTACGAATCTGCCCTCAAATCCTTGCGGATTTCGGTCCGATTCGACCGGCCTTCGGTCGCTGCGCAGCGCGCGCAACGGTATCTCTTTGGCCAAACCGAAGGGAGGAAGCAGATACTTAGCTGGAAAAACCTCAAATTGCTGTTTGGTCAGCCTCACTGATCCTTGCATTGGGTTACCAGGATGCTTGCTCCTGAAGATCGTCAATCTTGCCTTGGATCAGCTTGACGGCATTATCGATTTGCTTCAAACATCATCCTGAACGTTGGTGAGGGGATATGGCAAACCCGCAACTTGAGGATGGATTCACACGGGTCGCGCATCGAATCTTAGAGGAGATTGCAACACGGAAATTAAATGCCACCCAGTTCCGAATCATCATGATCATCTGGCGCTACACGTATGGATTCCAGCGGAAGGATCATGACTTTGCACTCAAGTTCCTGCAGCAAATGACACAGCTCCCGGAGAGCACCATCAAGCGTGAAACGTCCGCTTTAATCAAAGCAAAGGTGCTGGTGGTGACTCAAAGGGAGACGAGCAACACGCCTCGGAAACTGGCATTCAACAAAAATTATGATGAATGGGACATCCCGAAAAGTGGTGATTTTGTGAGCGACGAACATGACCTGTTTTCACTTGGTGGGGGTTCAGATTTGATCCCCCCTCAAGAAGGGGAAGGGGGTATCAGATTTGATCCCCCCGAGGTATCAGATTTGAACCCTCAAGATGGAGTTTTGGGGTATCAGATCCGAACCCCATATAAAGATATATATCTTTTAAAGATATTTATTAAAGATAATATATCGATGTTTGAACAATTCTACGAAATCTATCCTCGCAAGATAGCAAAAGCCTATGCGAAGAAGGTATGGGAAAAGCTGTGCAAGGATAAAACATTCGATCCAGTTATCGTCATTCAAAATACAGCGAATTTCGCTGAGACTCATAAGCTGCTTAAAACGGACAAAAAGCACATCCCGCATCCTTCCACCTATTTAAACCAAAAACGGTATGAGGATTACGAGGTGGTAGATCCGGAAGGATTGCTCCAAGTAGCAGAGACTGGTTCAAAGGGGGGCGGCAGCGCGCTGGACCGATTGCTTAGAAAGGAGATGGAGGAACGTGGATCGCACAGGCGTGATATTACTGATGAAGTACATCGCGGGGGCTTACCGGAGCTTCCACCCGGCGTCGAAAGAATGGGACTGAAAGGCAGCGAATTGTCCATCTATCTGTATCTATTTCACGGCATGAATCATGATGGACTTGCTGAAGCAAGTTATTCTGATATATCGAAAGATTTAGGCGTAAGTCGTCGAACCGCCATTAAATCCATTCAAAAACTTGAGGAGAGGGGCTTGATCCAGAAATATATTGGGACCGAGAAGAATGGTTCAAGGCTCACAAACCTGTACATGCTTTATCAGCCTGAACTGGGAAGTAACGATGAAGATGACTCCGCCGTCCACGGGGTCACTATTTACGACGATCGGTAAAAATGATGGCTCGTTGCCGTAAAGCAGTTAGCTCATTGCAAAGGGGTTTCCAAGTTGGGAATACCTTCGTCGGGAAGCGAAAATCAGCAGTTTTATAATGAGCCCACCACCAGACGAACAGAAACGGCCCTTACAGGCGTTTTCGCTCAAAGACTAGTAAATGTATGCAACGGAGAATAAAAGAGCTGAGAGAGCCGGAATTTTCGTCCTCACGGGTCCTTCTGGCGGTCGAGGTTGCATGCGGGTGCGGACGACCCCGAAATC
>NZ_WTWY01000071.1 GCF_009870825.1 Paenibacillus sp. USDA918EY
GGGTTATTCCTGTTGGCTTTGCTGACTTACATCGATAAACGAAAGTAACCCACTCCTAAGGTTAGCGCCTAAGTGGGTTACTGCACGTATCATTCACATGATCTCGGAGGGGAATCCCACTCAAGATGTTTTGTACAAGGGGCAGCCCGGGCCGGCTGCTCCTTACTTATTGTTATCTTAGCATATGGAGAAATATACCTCAAGGTATAGGGGCTCATCTTCTTTATAAAAGCATACTCTCCTCCCAAGAGTGGCTCCCCATCCAGATCGGGATACAGCCCTTCCGGGCTGACTGCGAAGCGGGTACTGACGAAGCTTATGCTCCGACGAACCCTAT
>NZ_WTWY01000034.1 GCF_009870825.1 Paenibacillus sp. USDA918EY
CAACGCTTAAGCTATCCTGAACCATACGCATAGCGTATGGTTTTCTTTTTACAAATTAAAAATGCGGCCTACTTTGTAAGCCGCATTGCATTTTTTATTTTTACCTTATCTTCTTAAAACTCCGCATTATCCTGCTCAAAGAACCCCATCAACTTCAACGTGTTAGCCATACTCTCGGTGCCGTCAGATATTTTCCGTTGAATTGTACTGTCGCTCAAACTGCGGCGGAAGAACAAGAGTTTCTTTGTACGAGTACCCCTGAATGTACCTGTAGCCGATTGCTTTCTTCTCATCTTCGTCCTGAATGAGCGCCCAGGCTCTCCAAAGCTGTCGAGTATAATATTTGTACTGCTGATACACCCAACGCTGCTTTTCGATCAGGACTCGTGGCATTGGCAGTTTTATCTGCGTGCAGCTCGTCCTGGTCTATCCGACGAGCAGATTCTCCGTCAATTGCGACTTGTTTGAGATCCGCTTCGAATTTTTCGAAATCCTGCATCAAAGCAATCATCTTTGTATATTTACCGAGCAGAAATTTTGTCCGCTGGATCTCCTTTCATTAGCTATTGGAAAAAGCTCACCTTGTCCCCATGCCATCGCCATTCCCCTCATTCCCCTTTGTATGTTAATATCGAAATAAAGGTAATGAAGCATTAATTCCATTGTTTTTTCTTTCCTCGGTACAGTTAGAAAATAACAATATTTCAGTTAATAGGCGCCAGAATATCCTTAATAAACATACAAAAACCTAAACATGATACTAAGTTCCTACGGTACAAAGAGAAGGGGTGGCTTACGCCACTCCCTCATCTTGCATCATCTTGGCTACACGTTTTTTATAAACCGAATATTTCGAGCTGATCTGTGTGCTTGGCACGCCAATTTCGCGCGCAAGTTCCAACCACGTTTTTCCTTCTTCCTTGCGTTGTCTCAAAAGCTCAGGAAAGTTATAAGGAATGTCTTCAAAGGTCGGCTGCTGCTCCAAAATGAAGCTTACCAGTTTCTTCGGATCAATCGCGGCCGCTACGGTTGACGTATTGTTATCTGTAGCTGCGTCTTGATCATTGTCATTTTCCTGGTGATCAGAACCGCCCGACCCTTCGCTTTCGAAGTCCATCTCTCCAGATCCGGCGCCGTCGACCTCATCATTTGCCCCCCGCATCCATTTTGGGAGATCAGAACCGCTGTTACCTAGATCATTGCCGCCTTCATCCATGATTTCCTTTTCGAAATCGTCGAGCTCATCTCGTTCAGGAAAATTGACACCGACTGGCTCCGCTGGGTCCTCCCCTTTCTATTCGTCATCCCCTCCGCCGTTGGCACCCGGTACAGTTCCATCTACAGCGAATAATTCTGCTTGATTTTCGTCCTTCTCCTGAGCTTCGGGCTGCTGGACCGAAGTTACAACCTCGGAAGCATCTGCCGTCACCTGCCGGCCGCCGACGTAAAGCTTGTACATGTCTTCTTTTTCAAAATCAAAGGACATTTGTGAGTCGGCAGGATGACATTGACTTCCTCGCTCTGGTTGTTGCTCAGAAACACCAAATGAGGCAATGCTGCTTTAAGCGGGAAAATCAATTTAACCTCAATGGACGATTCCCTAATTTTGATTCCCTTTGTAATTTTTCCCGTAATCTTCGCAAAATTTTGTTCCATATCGATCACTTTCCCCTCAAAAAAATTATGATAAGTCCTTGATTTTGACTTCAATGCGCGGACGGCTGCTATATCTCTTTTGAACAAATACCTCAACTACCTGGCTGTCATCCTTCCAAATGACGCCCTTCAAGGCATCCTTTACGCCCTTCAGGTAATTATCGACATCCGGCTTTGTGGTCGGCCGCAGTTCCCCAGCTTCTGCAGCAGTCGCCTTTCGTTTGCTGAAACTCTTGGGCATCGATCGGTAAATCGTGAGCATCATTCCGACCGGGCCTTCCAGGAGCGAGGCAGGCGCGTGCTCAGCAGTAGCCAGTCGGACATAATCTTTGTAATCCCGAGACTTGGCCAGATCGTATGCTTTAACGAACCCGCGATGATCCCTGAGCTTCAAATTGGACACGTTGCTTTGAACGATATTCCTGTCCAACTTGGATCTATACAGGAGCCATACGGCTTTGACGGGATTCTTGGGATTGATTTTATGATAAAAGCGAAATGCAAAGCGAATTTTGAAGCATTAGAAATTACATTTAATTAAAACAACACGTTCAGCCAAAGCAAAAAACCTTCTCGCCATGCCCTCCCTATAATAAGGAAGACACAGTACAGAAGGCTAAAGCATTTGAGGGCTCGATCAGCTCGACGACGGCCTGAGAACGGTCTTTCACATTGAGTTTTTGCATAACGTTCAAGATATGGTTCCGCACCGTTTTCTCACTGATAAACAGTTGACCGGCGATGTCACGGGTCGTTTTATCCTGAACAAGCAGTTCGAACACTTCACGTTCACGGTGTGTCAATAAAAATTTGCTTTTATGATCGTTCCCCTGCCAATGGTAAAAGTAATGAATCTTCAAGTATCTCTTTGAATCACTAAGCAACTTGATTAGGTTTATTTTAAGGTATCAATCTTAGCTCAAATGGTGGCTACTCTCCGAAGGATAATGTATATCTTTCAACGTTTACAGATCACTATATTTTTTAATTTTAATAATTTCTTCAACAAGAGACTCACATTTTTTAACGTTCTTGAACAATGTGGGTACTACCGCAGTGTTTCCAAATAGATCATTCACACACTGGTTCAATAAATCGTAATTTAAAGTGACCCTGACATCAAAATTGAAGTTTTGAAGAAATATATCAAAATTATAATTTGGATTTCCGATTTCACTCAGGGGTAATTCTTGAAATATTAAATGAGCAATTATCCTATTCCCATGGATAGCCATACTGTAGTCTCTGTTTAGTTTATTTAAAGACAACTTATGGATAGCTTCATCAATTCCCCTTTGTATTTTAACACAACGCCACACATAGATCCCTGAAACCCCAGGATTAAACAAAGCAGTGTAGGGATATTTTTCAATGTTCTCCCACAGCTTTCCTATTTCCCTCTTCAATTGAACTGCTATACTTGGTCTATTAAAAGCACAAGCGAGAGCTGTAGTGCTATCTACCAAATCAAAAGAATTCTCTTTCTTATTTTGAGTCTCTGTTCGCATAATATAATAGTTGATTTTTTCAATTGCTAGTTCAGTCTGAATACGACTTTGCTCTGGATCTAAAGCAACAAAATCACGATTTTCGATTTTATTCTGTCTATTATTGTTTTTGGTTATATTCTTTCCAAATTCCTCATCAGTATTTTCAAGTGAAATTATTCGGACATGAACAAATATCTTCTCTAATTTCTCCTTATTATCTTTTAATACAGAGTACTTTCCTATTGTTCCAACTGTTTGCGCTCCATTGACAATACTTACATCTTCACATTTAAATTGGCCAAATGAATTGTCTCCACCACCTAAAGCAGATTTTGAAATTGATTTACATATAATGGTTATTCCGTTATTAAAATACCAAAAATTGTCCGGATCCTTCTCTATTGTTAATCTAATATCTCTATTAATTTCAGTATCACCAATTAATTCTCGTAGATTTTTCGTAAAAAGCCTATTGTCATATTTATTCCACCAATCTGCTATCTCATTGCCGTTGACTTGTCCATAATAAGCTTTTAACGGTGCATCCTTCTTACCCCATTCTTTGATACCTATCTCTAAATGTATAGGTTCCCCTGAAACACCTGTCTTTAATGAGTCGTGTAGTCGAGTTTGGTTAAGAATGGTTGTTGACAAGATATCGTTAGCATCATTCATATCATTTTCAAAATTAGCAAAATCTCGTTTAGACATTTCTGATAAGTTTATTCCAGTATAAGCAAGTACAATTTGAATTTTTATATTGAAGTCATTAATAGCATTCATTACTATATCAGATAGAGCCTTCACTTTGTTATTGAATATATTGAATTCAAAGTTCACCAAGTCCTTAGTTCCTGCGATAAACTTCTTAATATCTCCATTTTCTGGTTCACCGGTACCATTACCAATCCATTTAGACTGAACAATATACAGCACTTTCATTTTATCATCAAAATATATACCATCTATCCCGTTATCATTGGAGCCGTCAACTACATACTTGCTCGCGGTAGCAGGATCAACTTGAGCTAAATTTTGAATGGCATATGCTGTTAGTGCCCTAGTTAGAAAAAAATTCTCATTTTCATTAGGATTACAATCGGATAAGTCTATAAGACCTTTATAAGCTCTCAGAAGATAGTTTTTTATTTGTGTTACATGAATAATGCTCATCAGGACAGCTCCTTATAAATAAACTTTTTAATTCAAACTTTATCATAATTTGTGTATTATTGTAATCTCCTAAAACAATAACTGTAGTACAAATTAATTTAATTAAGGGAGTAGGCTTATTAACCCTGCTTCCCATCATAATTTCCATTAAACCATCTGGCGAAGACTTTTAATTGACCGTCCAACCTTCACTGCATGTAACTGACCAGAATAACACAAATCATGCGCCTGGTTTTTTCCAGTTTTTAAAAACCTTTGCACATACTTCTAAAACTAACGAAAGTTCATCCATCTCTAACGGGCTTATAAAACGTCTACCACTTGTACCTGTAATAAGTGGACTCTCGGATATGGCGCTCAAATATTTTGTTGTACACTTGATAGTAAAAATAACCCTTTTTATCCGTTTTAACCAAATTTCGCATCTATTCTCTGCTTTCTTTATAAACAAAAGCTGATAAATCAGAGATTTGGTTTTCAATTGATGGTCTTACTAATCGTTTCCACACTCTTCCATCCATGGTACAATAGCCCCTGATAATATAGTCAAAAAGAAGGAGTGTAGTAGATTTGAAAAAGACGTTTGTGATCCCGGCAGTAGCCGTGCTCATATCTGCACTTTTGGGGGGCTGTAATTCCGGCCAGGCCGACGAGCTTGCTACGGCTAAGACAGAGCTTGAAAAGCTCAAAACAGAAGTTACGAGTTTGAACGATGAGGTCAAGGAATCGAAGGATAAAGTGGCATCTTTAGAAAAGGAAAATAAGACTTTAACCGAGCAATTGGCCTTATACCACGAGCAGACAAACAAGGGATCGGAACCGACCACCAGCGCCGCTATATCTGATCCAGTCGAACAGGAGTATGCAAAGAATTTCATTGAAGTGGTTGATCTGAAAGCTAAATGGTACACCGATAGTCTGTATGGAAATAAGGTTGCCGGTTACACTTACAGCCTCAAAAATAAGGGGAATAAGGATGTTGAATACCTAACGGTAACGCTCTACTTTATGGATAAGGACGGCAAGACGATTTCCGAGGCATCATTGACTCCTATCAACCCTGCAGATATTTTCGACAATAAACCACTAAAGGCAAATTATTCTTGGAAAATGGACAGCGGAACGTATTATCAGGCGAAGGATGTTTCGAAGGATTGGAAAGAAGGCTCAGTGAAAGCTGAAGTAACAGAGATTCGATTCAAGTCATGAATACCTGTTGTGCTTATTGAGATTTAGATACCAAATTATGCGCCAGAACAAATTATTCACATTTTCCGCCAAAGCAAAAAACCTTCTCGCCATGCCCTCCCTATAATAAGGAAGAC
>NZ_WTWY01000035.1 GCF_009870825.1 Paenibacillus sp. USDA918EY
GATTTCGGGGTCGTCCGCACCCGCATGCAACCTCGACCGCCAGAAGGACCCGTGACCTCGTTCATCTTCTTTTGTCACGAACACCCCTGACTGCTCTGATTATCCCGGCTACTAGGCTTATGAAGATCCATAACCAGCCAGCCCAATTCAGATGCTTAGATGTATAACTAAGCCCTGAAAAACCAAACTCTATTGTCCAGAACCCTGTATGATCGCTGAACCCCACAAGAAAGAAGAACAGAGCCCAGGTTGCGCAAGCCATAAACACTAAAATTCCCATGGATATATCCCTCCTTAGTGTTAGTTTGCCCACATCCTATGGTGCCTTTACGTCGTTTGGTAGTGCAATCAAAAGTCTTTCTTATTGCGTTCCTTTATCTCCTTAATCAGGTCGTCACATTTACTGCGCATAAATTCAGCGTAAGTAAGGAGTTCAGTTTCATACGCCATGAAATTTTCATGTGTTCGTTTTTCCCTTGAGTACTTTTCACTAATTGCTGTTAAACCATCACAAGTCTCAGTTATAAGTGAAAATAGCCTTTTATCTGATTCAATTGCTTCAGGTAAGTGCTCCTGCAATTTATGGATCATTTGGATAACACTTCGAAATAGTTCCCCAATTTGAAAATTCTCTGCATCGAAATAATCCCATGCTGAATTTAACTCTTGTCTCAAAACGGTCGCAAGGACGTAAGCCTTCCGATCCTTTGCCGGCTTTTCCGCCTCTCGTTGTTTGCGAATTTGCCACATAGCTACACGGTAAGCTCCTAGTACACCTACAAAGCTACCAAAGAAACCACCTAAATCAAAACCAATATTCATGAATTAACCCCCAACGCTGAATTCGTGTGTCGCCATTATTCGAGGTCAGGGAGTTAAAACCTTCTCGGTTATCCAATATCAAACCGCCCTACCTGTTGCATTAACACCCCCGAATATAAAAAAAGCACCCTTTCAGGGTACTTATCTCCATGACCATTGGCCACTAGCGACATAAATCGAAGCTATAAAAGCAATTATAATTAAATATGGAGCTACACGCTTAATGGTTCCACCAACTTCATCAGGTGAATATCTAATAATGATAAAGAGCAGAATCCCTAAAATGATTACCGTGATAGCCCCAATTAATATCGGACCCGTTGAATCCCATATTTGATTCATTTTATTAAACCCCCGTGGTACTAATGTATTGCCTAATCCTGAACTGCTTTTCTCCACATGACCTGCTCAACTTTTTCTTGATATTCAAACACACTATTGATTAGCCCCTGAAGTTCCTCAGTACTATAAGCAAACCTTCCATCTGATAAATCGTAACACTGAATAGCTTTCCTTACGGCTGTCTCATATCTCGCCATAGCCTTTCCGAGATCTTCAATGTCATCATTGACCAATGGATATATCTTGGAATAAGTGTTTAATCGGCCTCTCACATTTGCCTCGGCCAACTGGATATCCTTCTTATCGTTTATACTCGAAAAAAAGAAGGAATCAGCTTCATGCCGGTCACTGTATTTTCTTAGTTTTTTATCATAACGATACTTACTTACTAATTCATGAATATTAGCCATTTTTTCGAATCCCCCCTCTTTATATTCTTCGTCATAATTTATTGATTTGTTTAATAGTTCGATGATAGTTCATCCCCAAAAGTCATTTTTCGAAACATCTTTTCCCGTTAATTGCTTAGCCGCCATCAACAGCAAGGTTACAGTGCTTCTCCGCACCTTATAATTAGGATCGCTGCATATATCCGAAATTGTATTCCGACTCAGATTCGTCAGTTTAACGACCTCTTCTTGTTTTATCTTATGTTTGTCTAAAAACTCCCCGAAAGGGGAACGTTTTTTTCCCAATCCAGACATTTTCCACACCTCCACATAAGACAGTATGGACGAGTCTAGCAATTTTCAAAACCTAATCTTTATCGATACTTGTAATATTGTACAAACAGGCTAACGTATTCTCTTTAACATACCGCCGAACAATCGACGGAACATTCGGCAAGGAGGGTGTTAATGATGGCCACATATGGGATTATCGTAAGCACTTATATTGTCACGGCTATGATCGAGGCACGCTGCAAAAACGGAGGGGATCCGCTCGGCGCCATGGCTGCACGAAGGTTTGGCCGAATCTTTTTGCTCAGTGTTGGCCTGGCGTTATCGTGGCAGTGGATCGCCGGCATGATCGATTTACTGCGCTAAACGTAGGGGTCGATGGGATATTTCCCCCGTGATACCCGATCTTTCCCCCACCCCTCTATACCGGCTTTTATTCTGGGAACTATTCCGAAAAGGGACAACGTCGTCTCATTTAACATTCGTCCAACAACAACCGTTTACCCTGCTGGTACTTACTTTTAGCGATCTTAAGTGAATCTAATCCATAAATAAAAAAGCACCCATGGATGGTGCTTTTTCTAAGTAATTATTCAGCTTTACCGGTTGCAATTAAATAACGTTGATAAGCCTCTTCATCTTGCATGATTTTAAAAAACTCTACGTCTCTTTGCATGACGGTTAATTGTAGTGTAGCATTTAGCCCATCAGGAATGGGCATTTTGGACTGTATGGCTGAGTTCACCAACTTAGTTAGTGGTTCTCCTATTGCCTGCTTAAAATTAAATCCTAAAAGCTGAGCAATATTAAATAATTCTTTGGATAAAATAGGCTTAAAGAGATTTATGGCTTCTTTTGTTTTTTGAGCATCATCCCCAACATTTTGCTCCGCTAAACTTTCAATTAGTGGAATAATATTCATTGTAATATAATCAATATCTTTGTCTGAAATCCTTTGCGTTATCAATTCTTCTTCATAAGATTGCGCTAGTTGAACAAGCCGATTTCTGTCGGATATCAGCTCGTTTATGATTTCCTCAAGGTTACTAATGGTCTTGTCTTTATCACCTGATGCCTTTGCTGTCTTTATTTTGGCCATAATCGACTGTACGCTGCTTTTAGCAATGCTGCTTCCTAGCTCAATACCTGCTTTTACCAACTCTTCTTCCATACTTCCCCTCCTAAACAGTAAAATTTCATCTTTTCTCCAGTATCAGTTACTGCTTTCCAACCGTCAAGTTTATAAGTGCTCAAAAAAAATGGAGCGCCTCTGTTTTAATCCAGTGGCGCACCATAGTTTAAATTTTTATTATCTTCTCTTTTTTCCTTCAGGGCATACATCGTGAGTAGGATCGAACCAAATCACGTTGAAAATCCCATTCACTTTAAATCCGAATATTCGATGTTCCTGAGTTACCCTCATCTCATCAATGCTTGCATCATCAGGCACCGAACTTGGCACTCTAGCAGTTAAACTGCTTCGTGGTATTGTTTTGTACTTGATACCGTCAGACATTCTGATTTGTTTCCATGTCATTTTGGACGACTTTTTCAAAAAATTGTGTAATTCCTTCAATTCTTGCTTCCCCAAGTTGTGCAAGTAGAAGTTATTTTCGCATAAGTGCTCAAAAGAAAACAACGGAGTCTGGTCTTCAGTACTCCGTTTAAGTTCGGTGACCGCACTGGGAATAAGTCCATGGCCCTTCTCACCGCTTTTGCTATGTTTGTTCATAGCCTGCTGGTATTTACTTTTAGCCATCTTTAGCTCTTAAGGAACTCCGAATAAAATCTTTCCATGGTTTCATTGGAGATAACAACTTCGCAACGTTGAGAAGGCGAATAACCTTCCCTAGCTTCCAACCATGGCTCTTCTTGATGAGTAAGTTCCTCGAGATAACGTCCATCGTATTTCCCGTAGGTTTTCCAAACTTCCTCCAGAAGATCTACCTGATCTTCCGTAAAATTCTCTTTGCCAAACTGGGGAATAGGTTCAATTGATTGCCATTGACGATCTCTGTACTGACTGTATAACCAAGGGTTTACTGGCCCGTGAACCCATGCTTGAAAGTCAGCGTCAACTAACGGCTCTTTTTCGAAGGCAAGATGCCAGGCCTGCGCGTAATAGCATAATTTCTGGAGTTTTAAATGAGTGATGGAGCTTCCTTCGTCAAACTGAAAACGATACAAAAAGAAGTTAGCAACATCCTGAATGGTTGGACGCATAGTTCTGTCCCCTTCCTACACTAACTGGCTTTAGTATTGCACAAACCCGGTTTTTTGTATACATAAATGTGTTTTTTGTTAACAAAATGTACATAATAGTTAACTTAAGTTAGAACGAACAAACTAAACAAAAACCCTACTAAAAATCAGTAGGGCATTTAACTGGTCAAATTAATTCTATGATCTAATACTTACTAAGACTTCTCCGCCGCTGCGTTCGCTCGTACGTCCTCAAGTGACTTTCCCATTCCCTCTGAGCATCCTTGACGGCACCCGCAACCACTTTAGCATCAGCATTTCCATGAATTGTGATAGGCATATTAAAGACAGGTGCCCAGGTGCCGCCGCCTGATTCCATCCCCAATGCTTCGCCGGCTGCCGCATACAGGCCCCTGGACCGCTTGGAATTGTTGATCGGAATAACGAACTCGTCGTCCCCGCCCTCACCAATCAAAGCCATTGTAGGGCTTGTTACATGACCACCGTCAGCGAATTCAGCATAATTTTTCATTGGTGAACCAG
>NZ_WTWY01000072.1 GCF_009870825.1 Paenibacillus sp. USDA918EY
AAGGAAATAAGATCGAAGGCGAGGTAAAGACTGAGGAGTCCGAAGGCTGGGTGGCTATGCCTAAGTGGTATATGGATGAGCTTAAGGCATACCGAAAAGAGTGGGCCAAAGAAAAGCTCAACTGCAAAAAGTGGCTTGGGGGCGATAAGGAATATATATTCCATGCCGGAAAAGGCGTTATGTATTATCCATCCACTCCAACGCTGACATGGCGCCGCTTTTTGGAAAAGAACGATCTTCCGCTCGTGAAGCTGCACGGCCTGCGTCATACTGCCGGCATGCTGCTACGGGAATCCGGAGCCGATCTTAAAACGATCCAGGAGCGAT
>NZ_WTWY01000003.1 GCF_009870825.1 Paenibacillus sp. USDA918EY
CGGTGACTGTTGATATTGGCCGCGATCCCGTCACCAACAAGCGAAAACAAAAGGAACTCAGTGGATTTAAGACAAAGCGGGAAGCTGAGAAGGCTGCAGCAGCGTTGATCACAGAAGTCGAAGAAGGAACTTTTGTTCAAGAGAAGAACGTCACCTTTGGGGATTTTGTAAAGACGTGGCTTGAAACGTACAAAAAATCAGGAGTTAAAATGAGCACGATCCGCGTGCGGGAACATGAATCAGGCCGTCTTACAAAGTATTTTGAAAACATGAAAATGAAGGACATCACCCATAAGATGTACCAGGATGCGATAAACGATCTGAAAACCAACGGCCGCTTATCTCATAACACAATTTCTGGCGTTCATTCAACCGGAAAAATGATATTCAGTAAAGCGGTTGAACTGAAGGTGATTAAAGCTGATCCTACTCAATTCGCAAAGCTGCCGCGGAAGTTAACGACGGTCGAAGAGCTTGAGCAAGAGGAAGAAGTTGTGAAGTACCTCGAAAAAGGCGAACTCGCTTTATTGCTGAAGACAGCCCAAGAGCAAGGCTTCCAGCAGGACTATCCGATATTTCTCATTCTGGCCTACTCCGGAATGCGCGCCGGTGAACTTTGCGCGCTCCGTTGGTCCGACCTCGATATGGACGAGCATACCATCAGCATTACCAAGACGTATTATAATCCGTCAAACCGGGCACAGGAATTCTACCTTTTAACGCCAAAAACCAAACGATCAAAACGGAAAATTGACGTAGAGCCCATTGTAATCGAGGCATTGAAGCAACATCGCACATGGCAAAAAGAACTGATGATGAAATACCGGAAAACTTATTACAAAGGCGATTTCGTGTTCACGAGAACTGATCCTTTGAACGTAGGATATCCAATATACATCAGAACGATTGAAAACCATATGCGGAGGCTCCTGAAACTGGCGGGCCTGAATGAAAGTTTGACCCCCCACTCATTACGCCACACTCATACATCACTATTGGCCGAAGCCAGCGTAGGCCTGCAGGAGATCATGGAACGACTCGGCCATAAAGATGACAACACCACTCGAAATGTATATTTGCATGTAACAAAAGAAAAGAAAAAAGAAGCTTCGCAGAAGTTTGGCGAATTAATGCGAAGCATCTAATCATGCTACCCAATGTGGGGAAAATGTGGGGAAATGCACTTCCCCACAAATTTATTCCCTTGTATATCAAGGATTTTTAAGGAGTCTTGCATCATGGGTTATATCCAACACGGTACCTCCGCATTTCGCAAAACGAGCTTGGCCCTTTTTGCAGGGGGGTTTAATACGTTTGCCATCCTTTATTATACCCAGCCGCTGATGCCCGAGTTCTCCAAGGAGTTTGGCATTTCCCCGGTGACCGCCAGCCTTTCGCTGTCGCTGACGACGCTGGTGCTGGCGTTCAGCATGATCATCGTGGGCTCCCTCAGCGAATCCTGGGGACGCAAGCCGGTCATGACCGTCGCCATGATTGCCGCATCCGTTCTGACGCTTGCGACCGCGTGGGTTCCGAATTTTCACATGCTGCTGATCTTCCGGATCATCCTGGGCGCCGTCTTGGCCGGCCTTCCGGCCATCGCGATGGCTTATCTGGGCGAAGAAATCGCCCCAAGCAGCCTGGGGGCGGTGATGGGGCTGTACATCAGCGGCAATTCCATCGGCGGCATGGGCGGCCGCGTGATCACCGGAGCGCTGACGGATTTGTGGAATTGGCGGATCGCCGTCGCCGCGATCGGACTTCTCGGCCTGATCTTCAGCTTCGTCTTCCTGGCCCTGCTGCCGCCGTCCCGGCATTTCGAAGCCCGGCCGCTGCGGTTCAAGCCGCTGCTGCGTTCGCTTGGCAGCCAGTTCCGGGATCCCGGCCTGCTTATTTTGTACGCGCTTGGCTTTTTGCTGATGGGCAGTTTCGTTTCGCTGTACAACTACATCGGTTACCAGCTGATCGCGCCGCCTTATTCTCTCAGCCAGACGCTGGTCGGATTCATTTTTATCGTGTATATCGCCGGAACCTTCAGCTCAACCTGGATGGGAAAAATGGCCGATGCGCACGGCAGGCCGCTTATGCTGCGGATCGGACTCGCCATTTTTCTGAGCGGCGCGCTGCTTACGCTGAGCCCGGTGCTGGCGGTCAAAATCGCCGGCATCATCATTTTCACCTTCGGATTTTTTGGCTCCCATTCCATCGCCAGCTCCTGGATCGGCATTCGGGCCAAACATGAAAAAGCGCAGGCATCCTCGCTTTATTTGTTTTTTTATTACGGTGGTTCGAGCGTCGGCGGCACGCTGGGCGGCACCTTCTGGGGGGCGTACGGCTGGCGCGGCGTGGTCGGCATGATCGCCGGCTTCCTGGCTGCCGCGCTGCTGCTGTCCACGCTGCTTGCCAAGCTTCAACGGCGCCATGCAGCCGCATGACCAGCACACCCTTTAAACTACAAAAGCCGGGCTTATGAGCGTAAACCGCTCTGCCCGGCCTTTTTAGCCTGAAATCTTGAAATGGCGAACTATCGCATCAGCAGCTGTACGAACAAGACCCGGACGAGCCAGATGATCAGGCCCAGCAGCAGCAAAAATTTCCCGGTATTGCGTTTTTCCTCGTGATCGCCCAGGAGGGCCACCAGACCGCCGACGATCATGCCCAAAATCGGATAGATGACCGTCGCAACCACCAGCATGGCCATCAGCCAGCCGTTGCCGGATAGATCCAACCGAAGCCCCCGGCTTCGGGAAGGAACATATGGATCTTCTTCTTCGAAAGTATCGAATTTTTTGCCCGTTTTTAAGGGGCGCACGGCTTTGACCTGCTCAAGCGAAGCGCCGCAAACGATGCAGGAACCGGCTTTTTCATCGTTCGATGCGCCGCATTCGTGACAAATTTTTACAGGCAACCCACTCACCCTTTGCATACCCTATCGGTTTTCTTCAGTATAACAAAAAATGTAAATCCAGTCGCCTAACCGACCAACAGCGGGTGATTGCATATAAACGGCGAAACTTACGATCGGCTTATGGCTCGAACTTTTCCAGCACGATGACCGCATTATGTCCCCCGAAACCGAAGGAATTGGATATGCCGACGCGAACGTTTTTCTCCCGGGCTTCGTTCGGCACAAAATCCAGGTCGCATTCCGGATCGGCCGTCTCCTGGTTGATCGTCGGCGGGATTTTGCCTTCGCGGATCATCTGCACCAGCGCGATCGCTTCCACGCCGCCGGCGGCGCCAAACATGTGGCCGATCATCGATTTGTTGGCCGTTACCGGAATCCGGTGGGCCGCTTCCCCGAACATCCGCTTAATGGCCGCAACCTCGGACCGGTCCCCAACCTCCGTGCTCGTCGCATGGGCGCTGATCACGTCCACGTTTTCGGGCTCTATGGCCGCCTCTTGCAGCGCCAGCTTCATGGCCAGATAGGCCCCTTTTCCTTCCGGATGGGAAGCAACGATGTGGTATGCGTCGGACGTCGCGCCGTACCCGGTCACTTCCGCGTAGATCTGAGCACCGCGTTTTTGTGCATGGGACAAGCTTTCCAATACCAGGATGCCTGCTCCCTCCGCCATGACGAATCCGTCCCGCCCGGCATCAAACGGCCGGCTTGCCCGGGCGGGATCGCCGTCCCAGCCTGAAAGCGAGGTCGAGTTGCCGAATCCGGCCATCGATATTTCCGAGATCGCAGCTTCGGCGCCTCCGGCCAGAATAACGTCCGCACCGCCTGCGCGGATCAGCCGGAATGCTTCGCCGATCCCCGTGTTGCCGATCGAGCATGCCGTTACGGGGGAAAGGGTCGGGCCCTGCGCTCCCGTCCGAATGCTGATCATCGCGGCAGCCATGTTGGAGATCATCATCGGCACCAGCAGCGGGCTGACGCGGGACGGACCGCGCGAACGAAGAACCTCCGTCTGCTCCATCAAGGTGGATATGCCGCCGATGCCGGAGCCGACATAGACGCCCATCCGCTCCTTGTTCACCTGCTCTAGCGATAGGTTCGCGTCCCGAATCGCATCTTCTGCGGCCGCCAGCGCAAACTGGCAGAAACGGTCCATGCGCCGGGCTTCCTTTTTGCCGAAACGGGCATCGCCGTCAAAATCGCGCACCACGCCCGCCAGCGACGTTTTCATGCCGGAAGTGTCCCAATCGTCGATCCGTGAAATTCCCGACTTTCCTTGCAGCAGCGCATTCCAAAATGCCGAAACGTCGTTACCCAGCGGCGAGACCAAACCCGCTCCAGTGATGACAACTCTTTCCATACGCAAATTCCTCCTGTAGAATCCTTTATGGCATTATCTTTTCACAGGTGTTATCCTATTACAAGTTGTTCTTTATCCTAGTATAATGAATACTATGCTGATATTTTGGGAGCTGAAACGATTTCATTCGAAGGGAGAAATACGATGAACCGCGACACCCGTCTCAAGGCGCTGTCGGCCTTCCTGACCGAGCAGCGCGCCAAAATCCAGCCCGAAACGGTCGGTTTGCCTTCAGGGGGACGCCGCCGTACGCCCGGGCTGCGCAGAGAAGAGGTCGCCCAGCTGGCCGGCGTCAGCAGCACCTGGTATACGTGGCTTGAGCAAGGCCGGGACATCAACGTTTCCTCGTCGGTGCTCGACTGTATCGCTTCCGCCCTGCGCCTGACGCCCGACGAGCGGAAATATTTGTTTGCCCTGGCCATGGAAACGCCGGCGAGCTCCATTTTGACGCAGCAGGAGGAGCCCAAGATCAGCCCGTCGCTGCAAAAAATGGTGGACGAGCTCCACTACTGCCCGACGATCATTTCCGACCGCCATTGTCAGATCGTAGGCTGGAACCGTGCGGCCTCCCACGTGTTTCTGGCCTTTGAACGGATTCCGCCGAAGCAGCGGAACATGATCCGCCTGCTGTTCACCCGCAAGGAATTCCGGCGGCTCGCGGTCAATTGGGAGCATTTTGTGATGGGTTTTCTTTCGATTTTCCGTTCCTATTACGGGCAATACGTGGAAGATGCCTGGTACGAGCAGTTTTTGCAGGAAATGGAGCAGGTCGATCCGGAATTTCTCCCTTTATGGAAGCACAGTCAGGTCAGCAGCGCACCGGAGGTCGTCATCGAATTCCGGCATGCCAAAATGGGAAAAATGCTCTTTGACCTGACTTCGCTCCAAGTCCAGGGCGGGGCCGATCTCCGCTGCAGCGTATACACGCCTGCCGCCGGCTCCTCGACGGAAGCCAAGCTCAAACGGCTGATGAAAACATCGGCGGATGAAATGAACGTTCGGGGAGGATAAAATCATGGCTTTTGGTATAAACCGGAAAGAACTTGAAGCTTGGAAGCAGGCGGTCAACCGGGGCGAAATCGCGTTTTTGACCCATTTCTGGCTTGATCCGCGATTTCCGGGAATGACGACCGTAACCAAAGTGGGCTGCTCGGACCTGCAACGGCTCAAATCATGGTGCGAGACGCACGGTTTGCCCTCCCGGCATATCCATAACCGGAATCCGTTTCCGCATTTTGACTTGATCGGCCCGAAGCAGAAGGAAATTTTGATCGAGGAGAAGCTTTGGGACCATGTGGAGCGGTTTAAGCTATAACCGCGGATTTTGGCAAACGAAAAACAGCCCGTCCCTCCGCTTGTTCAAGCGCGGCGACGCGGCTGTTTTGCTGTCATCGATATGCATTTTTATCGCTTTTAGCGGCCTGCTTTAAAGCTCTCTTCGGCAGAAAGTCCAAGCTTTTTCAAAAGCTCGACGGCCTGTTTTTTCTCGTCCTCGTTCAGTCCTTCGACCGCATGAACAAGCACCTGCTGATGGTTCGGGAAAATCTTCCCGAAGAAATCGCGCCCTTCATCCGTCAGGTCCGCAAAAATGACGCGGCGGTCGTCCGGCGAGGCTTTGCGCACGAGCAGATTTTTTTTCTGCAGCTTATCGGCCACGTAAGTAATGTTTCCGCTGGAAATAAGCACCTTCTCGCCGATTTTTTGCAAAGGCTGCGGCCCTTTGTGGTACAGAAGATCAAGCACGCCAAACTCGGTGGTATTCAGCCCGTGGCTTTGAATATCGCGCGAGGAATGGGCTACGACCGAATTGTACGCGCGCGCGAGCACGATAAAGAGCTCCAGGGACAATTCGTCATTGTTCATTTTGTCTGCCATACGAGAAACCTCCAAAACTACTATCTTAATATAAAGATAGTGGAAAGCCGCCAAAATGTCAACGTCCGTTTACGTCCGGCGGATTCATGACGGTTACAGTACCGTCCTGACGCCCGATGACGGCCCGGGAAGCCATTCCGATAAACAGGCCGTTGTCCACGACGCCCGGCAGCGCCAGCAGCGTCCGGTGAAGCTCTGCGGGGTTCTCGATGACGCCGAACCGGCAGTCGGCAATGTAGTTGCCGTTATCCGTCACGTAGATGCGCTCGCCGTCCGTTCTCAGCATCGGTTTGGCCCCGAGTTTTTCCAGCGCGGCCATCGTCCATTCATTGGCAAAAGGAACGATTTCCACCGGCAGCGGGAAGCTGCCGAGCTTGTCCACGAACTTGCTTTCATCGGCGATGACGATCAATTCCTTGCTGTGGTACGCCACGATTTTCTCGCGCAGCAGCGCACCGCCGCCGCCTTTGATCAGGTGAAGCTCGCGGTCGAGCTCGTCGGCGCCGTCGATCGTCAAATCCAGCCCGTCGATGCGGTCAAAAGGAATCAAAGGGATGCCTTCCTCCTCCGCGAGCTTTTCCGAAGCCTTGGACGTCGCGACCGCCCGAATGTTCAGTCCCGCCCGAACGCGCTCGCCGATTTTGCGGATGGCCCAATAAGCCGTCGAACCCGTTCCCAGCCCGACGCGCATGCCGTCCTTGACGTATTCCACCGCTTTTTCCGCGGCCAGCTGTTTCATGTTCATACTCTCCACGCTCCTCAATCATGATTCATTCGATATTTCGGTTCATTAGGGATCTTGCCCATGACCTGATATAATCAGACATAAGATGACAGTCTTTGGAGGTATCGAACATGAGAACCGAAAATCAGATCAAATCCAAAATCAATGAACTTACGCTGCAAAAGAAATCCCTTATGGCCCGCATCGATTCGGCAGAACCGGACACGCCGGCGCATGCCTCGCTGAACGCCCAGCTTCTTCGGCTCGAAGACATGATCAGCATGCTGGAATGGGTGCTGCACGAACCGAGCGGAAGTTATCATATGTAGCGGTTGCCTGTGCGCTAACGCCGCAGTCTCCGCTCAAGCCGGACGACGGCTTGTTTTTCTTCCTCGTTCAAAATCGCCCCATCGAAGGCTGCGATGCGGACCGTCTCGCCCTTGGACGCCAATCCGGAGCAGGTATGCTCCATAATCTGCACCGCATGCTCCAGCTGCAGCTCGCCGATCGTGCCGTTCACCCGGCTTAAACGAACTTGCACCGTTCCCTCGGCTTCGCGGTACACCGCCTCAAGCAGCGGAGTCGCGTTTGCGCCTTCGCCTGTTTCGGCCTGGCGTTCGACCTGCACCGTGTACGAAGAAACGGCGGGAACGTCGCCTTTTTTGTCCTTCTGCTCCGCAATGATTCTCGAATTTCGCCATGCGAGGTAACCTGCCGCCGCAAGGATCAAAATTCCTATCACATATCCGACATAAACTAACAAGTCTTCACCTTCATCCATTCCATTCGTTTCGGCGTGCCGCCATCCGTCTAGGCATCATGCTAAAGCTTTTTCAGCATGTGGATGTCTTCGGGCTCCATTTGGAACAACTCTTCATCCACCTGGTCGGTCACTTTGCCGCCGTTGGCCATGTAAAAATGAACCGCCGACTCCGTTTCCGTGGAAGAGATGTACAAATAGGACGCTCCGCGTTCTTTCGCCGCCTTGGAAAGCTCCTCCATGATTCGCGTTCCGATGCCCTGCCTGCGGTACGGGCGGCTGACGTACATCAGATCGACCTGCAGCCGGTCTTGATTTTCGCCGCGGAAACGGTGCCCGAGCACGCCGAAACCGGCGAGCGTATCCCCGTCGAAAGCCCCGTAGGCCGTTCCGCCGCGCTTCAGCTCATATTCGAAACGTTCCATCATTTCCTGCGCATGCCTTTCATCCCAGGTCGGGCATTCATGCCCTGCGGGGACGGCTTCAAGCACGCCATCGTTTATTTTATAAATGCTTCCGATCGTCTCCGATCTGTCGATTTGCCGGATCAAGCCGGATTCATGAAGCTGCATCGTTCTAATGATCATCGTTTGTTTCCTCCAATATGTGTGTTAGAATCCCTCCCTTTTGCCATAGTTGAATTTGGAAATGCGATGCGTCTTTTTGGAATAACCGTACACCCTCCTTTTTGATCCTATTATACGAGGATATTGCAAAAATCCAAAGAGCGACTTTCAATCATATATGAAGCGAAAATGTTTCGTCCGTCTAAATATTGGACCCGGGAACGGCCGGAATCGAATTTTGCAAAATCCTGATACAAAAAAAAGAGCCTGCGGCTGAACAAGCCGAGGCCAAAAAATAATGAAGAGAAGTCTACATTCATACATTACCCTGCGCAGCGGTCGTTAACCCGCAATCCGCCACGAAAAGGTCAGAGATTCGCCGCAGACTTTTGGGTCTCGTAAAGCGGCGGCTTTTTCTGTCTGGAAAACCGGATTTGCGGAATGGCGATCCCGATAAAAATCAGCACGATGCCCATCCATTGCAGGCCGCTGACGTGTTCATGCACGAGAAGCACCGACGCGACCACCGCAGCGGGCAGCTCGGCGGCGCCAAGGATCGCTCCGGTTCCCGATCCGACCTTCGGCATGCCGATCGCAAAGAAAACGACGGGGATCAAAATGCCGAGAAAACCCAGCGTGATGCCATATTTCCATAAACCGGCGCCAAGGGCCCCATCCCATAAAAACGTTGGAGAAAACACCGACAACACGATCACGCCGGAGCCCGTCGTCATGAAAAAGCTTTTATTGAAAGCAGGCACTTCCGTTCCTACACGCCCGCTGACAAACATGTACAGCGCAAACGTAAAGGCGGAGAGCAGCCCGAAGATGACGCCTTTCATGTCCAGCGCTCCGCTTTGTTGACCGATGACGCCTCCGGCGAGCAGCGTTCCCGCCAACAGCACAATGATGGAAGCGATTTTGCTCTTATTCGGGAAACGCCGGTCCGCTACCGCCTCCAGCAGCACGCCGATCCAGGTGAACTGGAATAAAAGGACGACGGCGATCGATGCGGGCAGTAGCTCAACGGCTTTTCCGTAAAATACCGAAGTGCCGCTCATCGTGATCCCGACGGCCAGCAGAGACAGCCACTGCTTCGGGGACAGCTTTTTGCGCGAAAAAAGGAGCATTAAGATGAGCAAAAATGTCCAGCCGAATACGTATTGCCCGCCCAGCATTTGGCTGACGGTAAAACCTTCCTTCATGCCGACCTTCATGATCGAAGACAGCAAGCCGTAGCTGATCGCCCCGATCAAAATGAGCAGCGAATATTTAAGTTTGTTCATGTATGATTCCCCCTTTGATGCAAGCCGCGCAACAACCAAAAACCCCCCGTCGGAATAGACAGGGGGCGAACGAAACCGATGGCCGAGCCATCGTTAAAATTTCGCCACTCGCGAACGAATCGGAGTTTAAGACAGGTGCTGCGTCATAGTTTATGTTGCGTATCTCGTTGCCTTCAAGATTGAATATTAAAACATTCTTCCGGGGGCGTCAATGAGTTACGTTACCAGAATAAAGGATGTCCTGCCGGACGGGTCAAGCGGATAGATTTCTTCCCAGCCTCCGTCCCTCCGTGCCCATATCCGCTGGTTCCGGCTTCCCCGGAACGGAATGGACAAGTCCCGCTGCTCAAGCTGGAAGCGGCCGTCCACCAGCACGCCGCAGCAGTCGAGAAGCTCCTGTTTGTGGCGGTCGCCGCTTGCAAGCAGCTCCTCGAGCGTGTAGCCGGTATACGCCCAAATATGCTTCCCCCGCCCTTTCAGCTCCCTTGCCGCCAGGCTCATGCCCCGCGCCTGCAGGAAAGGGTCGCCACCCGAAAGCGTTATGTCCGTCAGCGGGTTGCTCCCCGCTTCCCGGACGACTTCGGCGATGCTCAAGCGCCTGCCGCTGCGCAGCTTCCACGATTCCGGGTTGTGGCAGCCGGCGCACCGGTGCGGACAGCCCGCGCAAAAAATGACGGTACGAAGCCCTTCGCCGTCCACGACGCTGTCATGTACGATATCCATAATCCATACCGTTGCCTCCCCTTCACGGGAAAATGCCGGAACAAACTCCGTTTCCGTACCCATATGCCTTCTCGCTCCTTATCTGCCATGTTTCAGACGGTCGGCTTCCTCCGCGCGTTTGGCCGAATTCCATTTGTCCATATCGCCGACTAAATACCCGGTGATCCGCCGAATCCGCTCGATCTCCGCACCGCCGCATCCCGGGCAGCGGTCGTCGATAATCCCGCCGTGGCCGCATGTTTTGCAGCGGTCGACCGGGTGATTGATCGAACCGTAGCCGATCCGGTTCTCGGCCATGCAGCGCACGATCCGGTCCAGCGCCGCCACGTTGTGAATAACCGATCCGTCCACTTCGACGTAGGTGATGTGTCCGGCGTTGCAAAGCTCATGGTACGGCGCCTCCAAACGGATTTTATCCGCCGCCTTGATCGGGAAATAAACGGGGATGTGGAACGAATTCGTGTAATAGTCGCGGTCCGTGATGCCCGGGATGGTCCCAAACAGCTCCCGGTCCTTGTTCACGAATTTTCCCGCCAGTCCTTCCGCAGGGGTTGCGATCAGCGTAAAATTCAGCCCGCTGTCCCGCGTCTCGCGGTCCATCCGTTCGCGCATGCGGCGGATGATCCGAAGCCCTTGCCGCTGCATCTCCTCGTCCTGGCCGTGATGGCGGCCGTAGAGCGCCGTCAAGGCTTCGGCCAGCCCGATGAAGCCGACGCTCAGCGTCCCCTGCTTAAGCACGTCGCCCAGCCGGTCATCGGGCCGCAAACGTTCCCCGCCCCGCCATACGCCTTGGGAATACAAAAAACGGAAGTTCCCGGCCTGCCGGCCTGCCTGGTAGCGGAAACGGTCATGAAGCTGGCGAACCGCCACGTCCATCGCTTTTTCGAGTCTGCGGTCAAACTCCTCCGGACCGGCGGACAACAGCGCAAGCTTGACAAGGTTAACCGACGTAAACGACAGGTTCCCGCGGCCGACGGCGGTTTCCTCCCCGTTCACGTTTCCCATCACGCGCGTCCGGCAGCCCATGTAGCAAACCTCGCTTTCCCGCGTTCCCCGGTCGTAGGCTTTATTGAACGGCGA
Organism: Paenibacillus sp. USDA918EY; assembly: GCF_009870825.1. Lineage (GTDB taxonomy): Bacteria > Bacillota > Bacilli > Paenibacillales > Paenibacillaceae > Paenibacillus_AQ > Paenibacillus_AQ albilobatus. The sequence goes on from NZ_WTWY01000003.1 coordinate 11,280, forward strand.
ATCGAGAAAGGCAAAATTCGGGAACAGCCTGCGGGCGGTCGTTTCAAGCGCAAGCTTATACAAATCGTAGTTCGGGTCCTCCGGCCGGAAATTCACCCCGGATTTCACTTTGAAAATTTGAATCGGAAAAATCGGCGTTTCGCCGCGCCCGAGTCCGCGCTGGGTCGCAAGCAGCAGCTGCCTTGTCAGCATCCGGCCGCAATCGGACGTGTCCGTCCCATAGTTGACCGATATGAAGGGCACTTGTCCGCCCCCGCGGGAGTGCATCGAATTCGCGTTATGAATGAATGCTTCGCAGGCCTGATAAACGTCCCGCTCCGTCATGCTCCAAGCTTCCCGCTCCAGGTCGAAATCGTCCCGCAGCGGCAGCTCCCGCAGCATGCGAAGCTTTCTTTCGTACGTTTTCCGCACATACGGCGCCAAATCGGCATCAAACATCGGAAAAGCTTGTCCCCCGTGCTGCTGGTTCTGGTTGGCCTGCAAAATGATCGAAGCAAGCGCCATGGCGCTTTTGATGTCCTGCGGCTCGCGCATATGGCCATGGCCGGTGTTAAACCCTCCCCGCAGCAGCTTGCCGAGCGGAATTTGGCAGCAGGTGGTCGTCCCTGCGGCATAAAAATCGAGGTCATGGGGATAGATCAAATTTTGTTCCATCGCTTCCCGCACTTCCGGCGCCAATAAATGCTCGACCGTGTACATTTTGGCGCTTTCGCTGGCAAACTTGCTCATGAGCCCCATCGGCGATTTCCCGTCCACGTTTGCGTTTTCCCGAAGCACATCCGGGCTGCCGGCTTGCAGCATATCATGAAAGGAACGCCAAAGATGTCCGGTCCGATCCTGTTCGTATGTCATCATTACAACTTCCTCCTTACGGCGATAATGGGATGGGCCGCCCATCCGACACCATATATAGTACTCAACCATTCGAACCAACACTATATATATTGTCACACCCCGATAATAACAAAAACGTCTATCGACGTACTAAAGGAAGTTTTTCTTGCAATATCAGGAAGCAACGGCTCTGTAGTTTATGCTTTCTGTTATTATGAAAAAAGCTGCGCCCTCTGACCGGCCGGGTTCAGGAACGGACAAGCGTCATCTCCGGCATAAACAGCGGGCCGGGCATAAAGCCGAGTCGGTAACACAACGACTCGATCGGATGGCCGTGCATGATCCGAATGCGGACAAGCCGCTCCCCGTTGCGGGCCAAAACGGTCATGGTCCTTCCCAGCATACGCGTCGCCACTCCCCTGCCCCGGAACGCAGGCAATACGGCCAGCCCGTCGATTGTCGGGCATCCTTCCGCGTATCCGATCAGGCATACGCCGATCAAAGCGCGCGTGGCGCCGTCGTAAACGAGACTGGATGCGTCAAGCCCGGCCTTCGAGCTGCGGGCTGCCCATTCGCGAAGCCGGTGCAGCGTCTGCGCGAATGAGGGTGGCGTCAGCTCCGGTCGTCCCGCTTCCGGCGCATGCTTGAATAGCAAAAGCCCGGCTTCGCGTTCCAACGCCATCCTTGCCCCGGCCGAATCCCGCAGGACTTCTACCGGGCGCCATGCCAGCGGATCGGGAAGCATATCCGCAAATTCCGCGGCTGGGCGCTGCATCCAGCGGAATCTGCCCGGGTCCGGCCGGAATCCTGCCCGGATGTACGCCTCCGCGCAGTCGTCCGGGACATCCCATGCCCGAAGCGGCTGCCCCGGCCCGCCGACCCGACGCAGCGCTTGCGCGATCCGCCTGATCAGCTCCGCATCGGTCCGAAAAGGCGGAAGCGCAAAAAGATGCCGGAACGCCCCGGCCGACAAGGCAAGTCCGCCTTGAACGGCCTCATCCCTTTGAAGCCAAAAGGGCTCATCCCCCGCAGGAAGAAGGCCTCCGGCGCCGTTCCCGTTCCGGTAAAAGCCGACCGTCGCCTGATGATAATAGACGCCGGCATACGTCTCCCATTCCGCAGCCTCGGCCCTGCGCAAGCAAAAACCCTCCCCAAGGTCGAGATGATGCAGTTCTTTCAGCCGCTCCTTTTTGTCCACGCCGATCGCTCCCTTCCGCCTAAAAAGACCTCCTCTTTAGCTTACGACCCCATTGTCCGTTTTCATGCCACTAATCAGGCAAGGTCGTTTTTCTTGCAATGCCAGGAAGCAGTGGATTATCATTACACTAATAAAAAGGGCTGTACCCCGGTCTTTAACAGACCTCGGGTACAGCCCTTGCTTTTCAACTTTATGTTCGTCAGGTTCGTCCGTCCAGCTCGATCAGCCAGCAGTCCCGGTAGGCCCCTTCATGCCATTCATGCCGCGGCAGCAGCTTTTTCTTCACGAACCCGCATTTTTCGTAGACGTGGAGCGCGCGGGCATTCCATGCCTGCGGATCCATAACGATCCGGTCCGCCTGCAGCTCCGACAGCAAATATTTCGCCACCGCCTGAACCAGCCGCGTACCGATTCCGCGGTTCCAGCAGTCCGTCTCGCCGATAAACTGGTCCATGCCGAAGATCCGCTCCCGCGTGCCTGCATACCCGTACAGCTCCCGTTCCTCCTCGTCGATTTCATAATATTGAACGTATCCTACGGGCCGGTCCCCGTACATCACGATGTTCCGGACCGAATCGCTGTCCTTCCGGTAAAAATGCGCGTACACCTGCGCCAGGTCATGCGGCCGGTCCCGGCCTTCGTAAAATTCAAGCACGCGCGGGTCGCTGAGCCACGCTGCCAGCAGCGGAGCGTCTTCCTCCGTCAATGATCGAACCGAAAGCTCCCCTTCGCGAATCCGAATCATGCCCGCTCCGAAAGATATGTATTGATTTGCGCCATATGATGGCGGTCATGCTCGTAAAAATCCAGCAAATATTCGTCGACCGACAGCTTGTCTTCATACTTATGCCCGAATTCCGATTCCGGGATGCTTTCAATGACCTCGATGAGCCGCTTGCGCGCTTCCACGGTTTGGCGGATCAAATCCTGCTTGCTCCGGGTTCGCCCGTAAGCCGCGGCGTCGCGATTGAACTCGTCGAAATCGAGCGGCTTCAGCGTCATTGGGCGATGCTCCGCCATGGGCAGAACCGCATTTTCCAAAAAGTATTTGTCCCACAGCATCATATGGCTGATAATGTCGCGCGGCGACCATTTTCCTTCCGCGATCGGCCCGGCCCACGCCTCCTCGGTCAAACGTTCCAGCGATTCGGCAAATCCGGCCAGTTCGGCGAAAGCCGCCAATTTTTCCTGCTTCGTATTCATTTCGAAACTCCTCCTTGGCATGATTCGAATGGGTTTCCTTTCCTGATCATACCATTCAACGGATTTCCCGACAAGAACATTTGTTTGGCCCCGCTTGATAAAAAACCACTGGGAAAACGGGAAGCCGCCAAGCTGCAACAACGAAAATACGACCGGCGAACGTCGCGAAAGCCGCTTCATCCAAAACCGCTGCCGATCGCGGCTTCCCCCCTATATAATGAATTACAGCAGCAAGCTTTTTTTCCGGAACAAGAGGATTCCTGCCGCAAATCCGGCAATGCCGACCGCCAGCAAAATCAGGACGACCGGCGTCCAACGGACCTCCCCCTTGACGATATCCGCGGTATTGAACAGCGAAAACAAGGAAATATGCTGCATCCAGGACAGCTTCTCGCTGATTTTGCCCACCAAATTCAGGCTGAAAAAACCAAATACGACGAAGCCGGAAAGGCCTAGCGCCCGTTTTTCGTCGCCCGAAACCGCAGAAATAAAAAAGCTGATGCCGCAAACGGCAAAAAAGAGCAAAAACGCGCCCAGATTCAGCAGCAAAAAGCTGCCGGAATCAAGCTCGCCGACATCGCCGATGAACCAGGCGTATCCTCCGTATCCGGCAAGCGTCGTGACGAGCGAAATGAGGAACAACCCCGTAAGCAGGACAGCCGCCTGCGTAAGCGCCACCTTGACCCGGGTCGTCGGGGCGGCAAGCAGGTACGCCATCGAACCTTGATCGACGAGGCGCGCCATCAGCTGGGTGGCCGTCATGATGCTGAAGATGGATAAAATGAGCACGAACAAAAGCCCGTAATATTCCCCGGAAATAAACGACTCGACGCTGCCGAACCCGTTTTCCAGGCTGAACGCCTTGCTGACTCCTTCCGGCATCGACGCAATGATCGCATTCAAGTTTTCCGACTGCGTGGCCATGCTCGGATAGATCCAGAACATGAGCAGGATGTAAAAAGCGGAACCGAACGCGTAACTCGCCATCGTCCGCAGATGATTTTTGAGCATTTGCCCGTACAACGCCATGTTCATGTCATTGGCCTCCCGTCCGGTCGTAATAATCCATAAAGACATCCTCCAGGTTTTGCGAAAACACGTCGATGCTGCGGATTCTGTACTTGGCCGTTTCCTGCACGAAACGATTGTAGTCTCCCTGCACCGCGACGCGCACCTTGTTGTCTTGGCAAGAGTCGATTTTCATGCCGCTGCAAAGAAATGCATCCCGGTCTTCCGCAAGCTCGAAGGTCACCTCGAACAGTTTCCGCTGCACGGCCTGCAGCTCATGGACGTTTTTGACGGCAATGATTTTCCCGTCCTTGATGATCGCTGCCCGGTCGCAGGTCCGCTCGATTTCCGGAAAGCTGTGCGAAGACATCAAAAACGTCGTGCCTTTCGCCTTTTCCTCCAAAACTAACTCGATGAACACCTTTTGCATCAGCGGATCGAGCCCCGACGTCGGCTCATCCAAAATGATCACCCGGGGTTCGTGCATAAACGCGGCCACGATGCCGACCTTTTGCTTCATGCCCTTGGACATCTTCCGGATCGGCGTCCGTTCGTCGAACTGCAACCGCCGGACGAGCTCCTCCCTGCGCTTCGGATCGACGCCTCCCTGCATCCGGGACATAAAATCAAGAAAGGATTTCCCGGTCATGCCTTCCATAAAAGCGATCTCTCCGGGCAAATATCCGACCAGCTTCTGAAATTTCCCTTGGTCTTTCCACGTATCGCAATCCTGAATCCGGACATATCCTTTTTCGGGCTTCATGAAGCCCATAATATGCCGGATCGTCGTGGATTTGCCGGCCCCGTTCGGACCGAGAAAGCCGAATACCTCCCCTTTTTCCACGGTAAAAGAGACGTCGAATATCCCTTTGCCCCCTGGAAACACCTTCGTTACATGCGACACCGTTAGCATAGCCAGCGCCTCCCGCTTGGGAATAAAATTATGAAATATAACCTATCGAATATTTCATGACCAGATCATACGCCGGAGGATTCTCCCCGTCAATAGAGTTATGAAATATTTATGTGTTATAATTTCATCATTAGGCGGCGAATGCCGGAAAATGGAGCTGATACACGAGTGAACGGCTTTGAACGTAGAGCACAGCAGATCAAAAACCGCATTAAAGAGACGACGTTAAAGATGCTCGCCTCTTGCAGCACTAAGCAAATCCGCATCGCGGACATCGCTGGGGAAGCCGGCGTTTCCCAAGTGACGATCTATAATTATTTCGGCAGCAAGGAAGCCCTGATCCGGGAAGTATTCCGGGACTACGTCCAAGGCGCCATAGATGAATTCGAATCCGTCGTCCGCGGGAACTCCACGTTAAAAGAAAAGATCGAATACATCATTTTGCAAAAGAAAAAAAACTCCCACACCTTCCATCCTTCCGTCCTCGCGGAATTGATGCAGGAGAATCCGGAAATCCGGGAGATCGTCCGCCGAAATTACGAGGAGAAAAGTTTGCCGCTCGTGGCGGAACTGGTCGGCAAAGCAAAGGCAAACGGGGAAATTTCGGACGGCATATCGGTCGAAACGGTCATTATGTATTTGAACATGCTTTACGATTCGTCCGTGCGCATGCTCGCATCGACGCAATACGGCGAAGATCGGGACAAACTCATCGAGGAAATGGTGCATGTATTTTTTTATGGCATTTGTGGGCCCAAATCCCAAAAATGATTCAACAATTGTAAAATCTATGTTAATTTTATGTTTTCATCGTGTAAAAAAACGAATATAGTAATGGTTAGCAATGATCATCGGGGTCGCCGACCGAATCCGAAAATGATGAACGACCCCGACATTCATCAAACCATGTTGTTTAGAAAGGAGCCGGAATGATAGACTTTTCCTTACGTTCATCAAAGCCAAAAACGCCTGTAGTCGCCATCTTCATTCTGTTGCTGCTTAAGCTGTTGCTTTTGCGATATTTTTTCTTTCATGAGATCATGTGGAGCCGGATCGCGGCGGACGCCGCCTCGCTGCTGGTGCTTCTGTCCCTGCTGGAGCTCGTCATCCCCAACAAAGCGAAGGGTATCGTGTACTGGCTGCTCAACTTGCTGTGCTCGTTTATGTTTTTTGCGTCGGCGGTGTACTTTCAGCATTTCAACACCGTTCCGACCTACACCGCCCTCTCCGAGCTGAAGCAGGTGGGAGGCATCAAGGACAGCGTGCAGTCGACCATCGAAACGGCGAATTATCTCTTTTTTGCCGATATCGTCGTGATCACATTGGTTTGGGTCGTCGGCAGGCTGATGGGACGGAGACCGGGCATGTCCGCTCCGCTTCGCAAAAGATGGCCGGCGGTCGTCGGCGTTGCCGCCCTTGCCGCCACGGTATTTTTTATCGCCAATGACCGGGGCATCACGAACGAAGTGCTCCAAGCCGAACACCTCGGCTTCTTTAATTATCAGGTAGCCGCGGGGCTCAAAGCCAAAGAGGAAGCCGCCATCGTCGCTTCCGGCAATATCGAGGAAACGGTGCAGAAAATCGAGTCGAAGGAAGCGTCGTTCACATATCAGGATCATCCGGAAGCGCAGCCGAAGTTTTTTGGGGCGGCCAAAGGCAAAAACGTCATCGTCATCCAAATGGAGGCGTTCCAGAACTTCCCGATCCATTTGAGTCTGGATAACCAGGAATTGACCCCGGTGCTGAACAGCCTGGCCAAAGACAGCTTTTACTTCTCGCGCGTATTCCAGCAGATCGGGCAAGGCAACACCTCCGACGCGGAATTCATGAGCAACACCTCGATTTATCCGACGGCGACCATCGCCATGTCGACGGGCTTCGGCGACCGCGAGCTTCCAAGCATGCCGCGGCTGCTCGAGAAAAGAAATTACGAAGCAGACACGTTTCACGTGAACGACGTCAAGTTTTGGGATCGGGACAAGCTGTACCCGGCCTTGAATTTTACCCATTACTACGACAAACCGAACTATAAAAACGACCACTTTAACGAGTTTGGCGCGTCGGACGAAGAATTGTACAAATTCGGCGTCCAAACGCTGTCCAAGCTCCACCAGGAGAAAAAACCTTTTTACGCGCAGTTCGTGACGGTATCCAGCCATTTTCCGTTCAACGTGCCGGAAGACCGGATGAAGATCAGCATCCCGGATGCCTTGAAAGGAACGCAGCTCGGCAATTATTTGGCTGCCGTCAATTACACGGATTATGCGATCGGAACCTTGATCGACCAATTGAAGCAAAACGGCATGTGGGACGACACCGTGCTTGTCATCTACGGCGACCACTTCGGCCTGCAGCCGCAGGATAACGATCCCGCGATGGTCAGCCAGGCGCTGGGCATCAAATACGATCCGAGCGTCACGCGTTTCAACATTCCGCTTCTGATCCACGTGCCCGGCTTGCCGGGACAGGAAGTGAAGCAGGTCGGCGGGCAGGTGGACATCATGCCGACGCTCGCCAACCTGCTCGGGATATCGCTGAAAGAAGAAAACTTCACCGCATTTGGCCATGATTTGCTGAACATCGACCATAACATTGTCGGCAGCCGTTATTACTTGCCGACGGGTTCCTTCTTTAACGACGACATTTTGTACGTTCCGGGCAAAACGTTTGAGGACGGCAGCGCGGTCAACCTCGACACGCTCGAACCTGTCGCCGATTTCGCCAAATACAAACCGGATTACGAATACAACCTGTCGCAAATGAAGCTGTCGGACGAATACGTCAAACTGCTGCCGAAGCGGGAATAATTACGGCCGTTATCGAAAAGCGCAAAAAAACACACAAGCATCCTCTCCATGGAAGCTTGTGTGTTTTTTATCATTCACTCCGCGACGATGAGCTCGATCCCTTTTTCCCGCAGCAGCCTGGCATCCGTGCCTGCGATGTGGCTGTCCGTAATGACCGTGTCGATCTCTTCCCAGCCGGCCACATGCGTAAACGCCTGCACGCCGATCTTGCTGGCATCGGCCAATAAATACACGTTTGCGGCCTGTTTGATCAGCTTATGTTTGACCATCGCCTGCAGCTCGTTCGATTCGCTGATGCCCCGCTCCGGGTGAACCCCTTTGCATGAAACGAACGCTTTTTCGACATAGTAGGCTTCCAGGCTGCGCTCGGCCATCGGACCGACGTACGAAAGGGATCTTGCCGCCAAAATGCCGCCGGTCGAGATGACCTCGATTTTTTCCTTCGACGACAGCTCCAGCGCCACCTTGATGGAATTCGTCAACACCGTAAGCGGAATATCCGGCAGGATCGACGCCATGTACCACGCCGTCGAGCTGGCGTCCAGCGCGATCCGGTCATGCGGCTCGATCAGGGCGACAGCCGCTTTGGCGATGCGTTTCTTTTCCTCCTGGTGCATCACTTCCCGTTCGAAATACGGCGTTTCGGCCTGCGTCTCTTTGACGCTGACCGCCCCGCCGTGGCTGCGCCGAAGCTTGCCCTGCTGCTCCAGACGGTCCAGATCGCGTCGGATCGTTTCTTCCGTGACCCCGCACAGCTCGCTCAGCTCGGATACCCGGATGCTGCCCCTTTCGTTGACGAGGCTTACGATTTTATCGTATCTTTCCGCAACTAACATAGCTACCCTCTTTCATCGCCGGCCTTCCCGCCAGCCGGATTCACCTTGGAATTTCGCAAAATCAAAACCTATTATACCAAAACTCCGGGAGCAGGCGCATGTTCTTGAAGCGGCCTATCCGACAATCAACGCATAGGCCACGCCCGGGCCATGGACGCCGATCGTGAGGTCGTTTTCGATGTCCGAGGATCGGCTGGGCCCGGAGATAAAATGCACGCCTGCCGGGAAACGGTCCCCGGGGACGCTCGCGATCTCTCTCATCGCTTCGCCAAGCCGCGTTAGCATGCGCTCCGCCGGAATGACGGCGATGAGCACGTTCGGCAGCAGCGATACCGAGCGGCCTTTGTCCTTGGAGGATGTCACGACAACGGTGCCGGTGTAAGCAACCGCATGATCGACGAGCACGATTCCGACATCCGCATGCTCGCAGATGGAACCGGATCCTTCGGGATCGAGGCCGTTCCAGGCATGATGCGAAAGCTCAGGCATGACGCTCTCCAGCGCAAGCCCCCCGAGCTCAGGCAAGTTTTGCCGGACGGTGGACTTCGCCTGCTGCTCTCTGGCGATGCGGGCGATGACCTGCGGCAGTTCGGACATCGAAGCGATTCGTTCGGGATATCCGCCGGCTGCCTTCCAATTGTCCATGAACCGCGTGATTTTGTCTTCGGCCCCCAGCTCGTAGGAGGTCCAGAAATCCGGCGCCCCCCGGAACGGATGCACCGGGGCCGGGCTAACCGTCGATCGCCCCAGCCTGCTTGCGATGTTGCCGATAAACCGCTTTTCCGCCTCAAGCGATTCGCGGTATAATCCGGCTAAAAATTCCGGATCGGATTTGGTCATGGTTGCCTTCCTCCCTTCTCCCGGTCCTGAACGATTTTTTCCATGCGCGACTTCATCTCGTCCGTCATCGGTTTGAACGAATGCTCCGCTTCCGAAGCCAGCTTCGCCCATTGCTCCCGGAACGACTTTTCAGGCAGCGCCGGAATATGGCGGTATGCCGTCCAGCCGCCGAGCGGTCCGATGCGCGATTTGATGACCCCGCCCCGTACCAGCAGCTTTTGCCCCAACTGCCCCGCCTTGACCGCACGCTCGAACCAGGCGTGATTTCCCATCAGCATTTTGAAGCCTTTCATCGCCATTTTTTCGCCGGGGGCGGTCACCCCTCGTTCCACCTTCCGGTTGCGCAAATAAACGAGCATGTCATGCAGCGGGATTTTGACGGGACAAGCTTCGTAACAGGCGCCGCAAAGGCTGGACGCATTGGCGATGTCGCGCCACTCCTCCGCGTTTTTGTTGAGCGCCGGGGTCAGCACCGCCCCGATCGGGCCGCTGTACGTTCCGGGATAGGAATGTCCGCCGATATGCCGGTACACCGGGCAGGCATTCAGGCAGGCGCCGCAGCGGATGCAATTGAGCAGCTCCTGAAAATCCGGGTCCCCGAGCTGCAGCGACCGCCCGTTATCCACGATGATGATATGCATTTCTTCGGGGCCGTCCCCGTCTTCCGTCCGCCTTGGGCCTGTGATGCCGGACATGTACATCGTCATCTTTTGCCCGGTCGCCGATCTGGGCAGCAGCGTGGCCATCACTTCGAGATCGTCCCAAGTCGGAATGAGCCGTTCCATTCCCATGAGCGTAATCTGGATTTTGGGCACCGTGCTGACCATGCGGGCGTTGCCTTCGTTTTCGAAAATGACGACGGTGCCGGTTTCGGCGATGCCGAAATTGCAGCCCGTCAGCCCGATGTCCGCTTCAAGAAACTTGTCGCGCAGCTTGCGTCTCGCAAAACCGGCGAGCACCTTCGTTTCCGGCGGCAGCGTTTCTCCGGCCTCCTTCGACAGCAGCTCGGCGATTTGGCGGCGGTTTTTGTGAATGGCCGGAATAATGATATGGGACGGCGGTTCGTTGGCCAACTGGATGATGTATTCGCCCAGATCGCTTTCGATCGATTCGATCCCGATTTGTTCGAAAGCTTCGTTGATATGGACCTCCTCGGAGACCATCGATTTGGATTTCACCACGGATTTCGCTCCCCGGTGTTTCGCGATGTCCAGGGCGATTCGGGCCGCATCCTTCCCTTCCGGCGCAAAATGGACGTGAACGCCTTGCGCGCGGGCATTGTCGATAAACCGGCTCAAATAATGATCGAGGTGCGCGACCGTGTGGGCCCGGATTTGCCGTCCGCGCTCCCGCCACTCCTCCCAGTTGCCGTGTTCGGCCGTCGCCGCCTTTTTCCCGTTTTTCAGCCTTTCGGTCGTAAACTTGACGGCGTCGATCAGGAACTCGTCCTGAAGGGCGGCTTTGGCCCGCTCCTTGACGTTAGACCCCTGCGGTTTGCTCACGGTTCCTCACCCCTTCGTACAGCAGCTCGGCCAGATGCATCACGCGGACCGGCTTGCCCTGGAATTTCAGATTCCCGCCGATGTTCAGCAAGCAGCCCATGTCCAGTCCGACGAGCACTTCGGCTTCCGTCTCCAGCACATGCTGGCTTTTTTCCGCGACCATCGCCCCGGATATTTCGCTCATCTTGATGGCGAACGTGCCGCCAAAACCGCAGCAGTCTTCGGCATAAGGCAGCGGGACGTATTCCATGCCTTCGACATGGCTCATCAGCTCCATCGGCTCGTCCTTGATCCCCAATAGCCGCGAGCCGTGACAGGAAGGATGGTAAGTCACTTTATGCGGAAAATACGCCCCGACATCCGTAACGCCCAGCACCTGCACGAGAAATTGGGTGAACTCGTACGTTTTTTCTTTCAGACGGTTGCTTTTTTCAAGCAGCACAGGGTCGTTTTCGAACAGCTTCGGATAATAATGATGGACCATGCCCGTACACGAACCCGAAGGCGCAATGACAAAATCGCAGTCGTCAAACGCTTCCAAAATCGTTTTGGCCGACGCCCGGGCTTCATCCCAATAGCCGCTGTTAAAGGCCGGCTGGCCGCAGCAGGTCTGTACCTTCGGAAAATCCAGCCTTACCCCGTATCGGGCCAACAGCTGCGCCATCGCTTCGCCGATCGGCGGAAACAGCGCATCGCTGATGCATGTAATAAAAAGCGATACTTTCATCCCGGCTTCTCCTCCTTTGCTCACAGGTCAGGATTTTGCAAAATCCTCAAGTAAAAATCGATTCGGGCCGACGCCCGGATAGAAAATCAATCCCCACATGCCCGGGGCGCTTCTCGCTTTGCGCTTGTTCAGGCATGACGGGGATTGGGGTATTTATGACATCAAGATGACGGCAAACGGGAGCGGGCAGGAATTACCGCGTAAACGCCGCAGGCACCCCGCCGTCGATCGTCAGCATGCAGCCGGTCGTTTTTTCGGCTTTCGACGATGCGAAGAAGGCGATGCCTTCCGCCACGTCCTTCGGATAAATATTGACGAGAAGCGTCGTTCTTTTCCGGTAATGCTCTTCCAGCTGATCCGGTTCGATGCCGTAAGCCGCGGCGCGTTCATTGCGCCAGTTGGAATTCCAAATCGCGGAACCCTGCAAAATCGCGTCAGGCAAAATCGTGTTGACGCGGATGCCGTGTTCCCCGCCTTCAGCCGCGATGCAGCGTGCCAGATGCGCTTCAAGCGCTTTGACGGAACTGTAGGCCGTCACGTTTTTGCCTGCATAGACGGAGTTTTTCGATCCGACGAAAATCATGCTGCCGCCGAGTCCCTGCTCCTTCATCTGCTTGAATGCTTCGCGTGCCACGAGGAAGTAGCCCGTGCCCAGCACGTTCATGTTCAGGTTCCATTCCTTGAGCGATGTCTCGTCGAACGGGCTGGAGGTCGCAAGACCGGCGTTGTTGACGATAATATCGACGCCGCCGTAAGCGAGCGCCGTTTCGCCAAGCGCCGCGATGACCATTTCTTCGCTGGTCACGTCCATTTTAACCGCTTTGGCCCGTCCTTCGCCATACTGCGCATTGATTTCGGCCGCTACCTTCTCGGCGCCTTCAAGATTGAGGTCCGCCAACACGACATGGGCCCCTTCGGAGGCGAGGCGCCGGGCCGTTTCGCTGCCGATGCCGCCCGCGCCGCCGGTAATAAACGCGACCTTGCGCGAAAACTCTGCTTCGGCGGGCGCCAGCGTCAGCTTATACAGCTCAAGCGGCCAATATTCCACGTTGTAGGATTCGTTTTCGTTCAGCGACACGAATTCGCCGAGGGCCGTCGCGCCTTTCATGACGGCAATCGCGCGGTGGTACAGCGCGCCGCTGACGCCGGCCATCGCCAGGCTTTTTCCGGTGTTGACCATGCCGATTCCCGGAATGAGGATGACGCGCGGAGCCGCTTCGAACATGACGTCTCCTTCATGCTTGTTCCGTTCGAAATAAGCTTTGTATTCCTCCTTGTATTCTTCGATGCCTTTGCGCACCGCTTCCTTCAGTCCGGCTGCCCCGTCGGAAGGCGACCATTCCACGAACAACGGAACGCGTTTCGTATGCACCAGGTGATCCGGGCAAGCCGCGCCGACCTGGGAAAGCTCCTTGGCGTTTTTGCTGTTGACGAACTGGAGCACGTCGTCCCCGTCATCGTACGAGCAGATCATTTTTTTGCCGTCGCTGACCGCGCCGCGAATGACCGGCATCACTTCCGCCAGGATCGCTTTGCGCTTCTCTTCCGGCAATGTTTCCGCCTGGCGTCCGCCGAAGACTTGATCCTCCTGAATGCGTTCGTTGATGTAGCGCTCAGCTTTTTGGATCATGGCGATCGTTTGGTTGTAGCACGCTTCCGACGTTTCGCCCCAAGTGACCAGGCCGTGTTTTTCCATCAGGACGAGCTGGGCGTTCGGGTTGTTTTTGACGCCTTCGGCGATCATTTTGGATAACGTGAAGCCCGGACGGATATAAGGCACCCATACGAAGGTGTCCCCGTAAATCTCTTTTGCGATTTCTTTGCCGTTATCCGCGCAGCACAGGCTGATTATGGCATCCGGATGCGTATGGTCCACGTGCGGATAAGGCAGGAATGCGTGCAGAAGCGTTTCGATCGAAGCCCGCGGATGTTTGCTGTCGATCATGCAGTGCGACAAGTAAGCGACCATCTCCTCGTCCGGCATTTCATCGCGTTCGATGAGCGGACGGATATCCTCCAGGCGCAGTCCCGTAAAATGCCCGGCTTTCATCGTCGCCAGGTCGGAGCCGCTCCCCTTTACCCACATCACTTCCACGTCGCGGCCGCGGAAATCCTTTTCGGTCGTTTTCAGCGAGGTGTTTCCGCCGCCCCAGTTGCAGACGCTCCGGTCGCTGCCGATCAGGTTGGAGCGGTAGACGAGTTCTTCCACGCCCGCTTTCGATTTGGATGCTTCTTCGTTATTCCAAAGACTTTGAACCATGAATGATGCCTCCTATATTAAATGGTTTTGTTTTTGTTTGTTTCCATTTGAATTGATTTGATTATAACAGAACGTTTTTGATTTTACACCCATTTTCTTCGTTTTATGTCTGATTATTTTTAAACCGTCAATAACAAAAAAAGACGGAACCGGCAGCAGTGCCGGTCACGCCTCTTTTCAATCATATGAATCATGTTGATCACGCGTTTAGCGGAGATCACGAAATTCGATCCGCGAGCAAAATGACATGGTCCTTATTTCACGGTATAACGTTCTTCGATCTTGAAATATTTCCAGATAAAAACCGCGAGCCCCCAGATCACCAAAAACATCGCTACCAGGAAATAGCCCAAATTGCCGAAATCGATGGCGGCGACCGCATTCCATACGCCACCGGTTAAATGAAGCTTTTCGGTTGTCATTTGCGCCAGCTCCACGATGCCGACCGCCAGCGCGGCCACGACGGAAATCGCCGTTACGATCAGGTTATAGTACACTTTGCGCACCGGACGGTCGTTCGCCCACGCGTAACTCTTGGTCATCATGATGCCGTCCAGCGTATCAAACAGGCTCATGCCGGCCGCAAACAACAGCGGGAGGGCGATGATGCCCAGCACCGGAAGATTGTTGTTCGCCGCGCCCGCCGACATCGTCAGCAGCGATATTTCCGTAGCCGTGTCGAACCCGAGTCCGAACAAAAAACCGATCGGGTAGATATGCCAGCTTTTCGTTACCAGCTTGAATAAGGAACCCAAGTAACGGGTGAAAAAGCCCTTCGCCTCAAACATGCTTTCCAGCTCGGATTCCCTTATCTTTTCTTCCTTTATTTTGCGGAACGCGTTCCAAAGCTGGATGAACAAAACAAGGTTGAGCACAGCCAAAAACACGAGAAAGACGCCCGAAACCGTCACGCCGATCATTCCGCCGATTTCCTGCATGCCGGACATGTATTTGGCCACGAACTTGACGGACACCGCGGTCAATACGGCCAGCAGAAAGACAACCGTCGAATGGCCGAGCGAAAAATAAAAGCCGACGCCCCTGGAATCCTTCTTTTGCGCGACCAGCTTGCGGATGGTATTGTCCACCGCGGCGATATGGTCGATATCGAAAGCGTGGCGCAGGCCGAAAACGTACGCCGCGATCCCCATCCCGATAAAAGACGGGTGTGCCGGCACGACGGTAAACAAAGCCGCGATGCCAAGCACGTGGATGATAAGAACGATAAACAAATAACGGTTTAAAATAAATCTCATGCTTCTCCCCTTCGTCCGGTTTCTTGATCAAGTCAGCAATCGCTTCGCCTTCCACCTCGCCCTCGTAAACGGTTTACCCCTGAAATCTGAAATCATCCAAAAAATTCCATTCCTTGAAACATGCCGACCAGCGCTTCCGCCCCGACGACGCCAAGCATAAGCTTTACAAGTTTGGAATCCCCAAACAATCCCAACACCCATTGGCACCAGGATATTTCTTCGCGGTCGAGCATATTTCGCCGGTTGAGCAGGATGTACCGCCCGAAGTGCTTCGAGCCTGCGGCAGGGCCGGTTTCCTTATGCTCCTTCTCCACTTTCGCGATTTTTTTCTCGCGCTGCTCCACTTTTTTTCCGAGAGCCGATATCCGGTCATAGAGCAGCTTTTTGGCGCCGTCTTCGTCCGCCAGCCACATCGCGTTGATTTTGATCAAAAACTCGTCCCTAAGCGCCGGTTCCGCCGGCTGTTCGACGATCCAAGCCTTTAATGCTTCTTTTCCTTCGTCCGTGATGGAATATACTTTTTTGTCCGGTTTGCCCAATTGTTCCACATGTTCGTAAACCAATAATCCCTTTTGCTCCAATTTGGTCAAATGCGGATAAATCTGGCTGTGTTTGGCCGGCCACAACAGTTCCAAATAGGCCGCCAACTCGTACCCGGAGCACGGTTTCCTGCCAAGCGCGCTAAGAATAGCGTATTCCAGCGTGTTCATCTCTTCTTCATTCCCTACATCTGTATAAGTGGTGTCAAGACCTACATATGGTCCGATTTTCCTACTTATTGTACCAGCTGTCGTTCATAAAGCACAAAAGTTTTTATCGCTTGCGGGAAAAGAAACCCGGCATTCCGAAAAAGCCGTGCCGGGTCTTATACATTAATATTTGCGCAAAAAGCTTGGAGTCGTGCCGAACAATTCCCCGCCGATCCACCGGTGGCATGCCGAGTGCATGGATTCGATGGATTGGGTCGAGCGGCCCAGCACGCGGAGCATCAGGCCCGGAATCGGCAGCAGGGACATGCCGAAGCGGACCGGGCCCGGCGCCTGCTGCAACTCGTTATACAGCCGATCGAGAAAATCCTGATCGATGCGGTCATGGACCACCATCATCGACCCCATATGCGTGCAGCCCTCCATGACGCCGATCGCATGCATCGGCTGCTCCGCCGGGTTCAATTTGATATGGTCGTATACCGCCAATTCCTCGTCCACATAAATTTCATTGACGAACTGAAGGCAATCGTAGCTGAATTGTTCCCCGTCCGGAGACCAGCCGGGGGTGACGATTTCCGAATATAGCAGCGACGCTCCTTTTTCCATTCGGATCGCCGTTTTTTGCTTGTAGCGCGCGTTTTTGTACCCGATCAACGGATCCGCGATATATTCAAGGTAGCTTCCCTTTTTCAGGATGATTTCGGTTTCCTGATAAGCCGGACGGTTCGGCGTTTTGTATATTTTCGTGGCCGATTGCGTCGTCAGCGTCAAACGGGCGCCTTCCCGCAATGAAATTTTCATTTGGTAGCGGTCCCCGTCCAAATAGCCGCCGCCCGGATTCAAAATATAGTAGCAGGCCTGCCCGGAATGATCGTGGTACACCGGCCGCATGACCTTGAACGCTCCTTGAAAATAGACGTTTCCGGCAACCGTTTTTCCGCTTCTCTCCTCTGCGTCGAGCCGAAGAATGCCCGTCCAATCGCCCATTCTATTCCAAACCCTTTAAGAACGCGTTTTGCTTGATCCAGTCGATGACCTTGTCCAGGCCCTGGTTGTCCTTCAGGTTGGTGAACACAAACGGCTTGTTCCCGCGGAACACCTTCGTATCCGACTCCATCACTTCCAGGCTGGCGCCGACATACGGCGCCAAGTCGGTTTTGTTGATGATGAACAAATCCGATTTGATCATGCCTTGCCCGGCTTTCCGCGGAATTTTCTCGCCCTGCGCCACGTCGATGATGTAAATCGAAAAATCAACCAGCTCAGGGCTGAACGTCGCCGCCAGATTGTCTCCGCCGCTTTCCACGAAAACAAGCTCGACGTCCGGATGCCGCTCCAAAAGCTCGTCGATTGCGGCAAAGTTCATCGAAGCGTCCTCGCGGATGGCCGTGTGGGGACAACCGCCGGTTTCCACGCCGATGATCCGGTCGGCGGGCAAAACGCCGTTGGCCATCAAAAACTTGGCGTCCTCTTTCGTATAAATGTCATTGGTTACGACCGCCATGCTGATCTCGCCGTCGAGATGGCGGGTCAGCTTTTCCACCAGCATCGTTTTTCCTGCACCGACAGGTCCACCGATTCCAATCTTGATAGGTCCCATATTCCACACTTCTTTCTAAAAGGTATTGATGTCAAGACATAAAGATCCGAACATGAATCCGCTCATGTTCCATTTGCGACCGTTCAAGCCCCGGCGACACGATGCCGAAATCGTCCCGGTCCATGCGCCCGACCTTTTCCGCGGCGACGGCGATCTCCTCCTGAAAATGGCGAAGGACCTTCTGTCCGGCCGTCTGTCCCAAAGGAATGGCGCGCACCGCATTTTGTACAAGGCTTGAAACGACCGAATAGAGATAATACAAAACCGTCGCCGGGCCGGACGCTTCCAAATGATAACCCGCCATCGCAAAAACAAGGGCCGGATGGCCGAAGCTCTGTTTGGCGGCGATCCGTTTGCGGTATGCGGATAACGCCGGCTCCGGATACAACGTCCCAACCAGTCCGAGCATCCGTTCACCCATTTTTTGCGTCCCTTCCCTCGTTTCCCGGGGCAAGTTTTGCGCATGCAGCATCCGGTCCAGCTTCCATATGTCATCCAGATTTCCGTTCTGCAACGCTTCATGCGCCAGACGCACGGCCAATCCGTCCGCATAAACGAGTTGGCCGTGGACGAACGTATGCAGCCATTCGGCGAACGTCGCCTGATCGCGCACCCGGTCTTCCTGAATGTAGCTCTCCAATCCGTAGGAATGGCTGAACGCTCCGGTCGGGAAGTTGGAATCGCACAGCTGGAACAAAGCAAGGTTCCGATTATCCATGGCTATGGCCGATATGGCGGAATGCCTGCTTCACTTTCCGTTTTTCCCTCGCGTACGGAATACCCAGCTGCGTCAGCAGTTCCTCTACCAGGTAGTCGTACTGCACAAGCATTTCGTCCCCTTCGAATTGGGCCGGCAGGTGCCGGTTGCCGAGCTGGTGCGCGATATTTCCCATTTCCATCAGGGTGCGGGGGCGGATGACCAGCAAATCGTCGGAATGGACGTCCACCACGATCATGTTTTTGTCATCCATGTACAACACGTCCCCGGCCACAAGATCACGCGGTTCCGCGAGCCGGATGCCGAGCTCGTTGCCGTGGTCGGTCGTTACCCGCTGAATCCGTTTGACGAGATCCCCGCTTTCCAAATACACTTTTTCGATATGGCGTTTTCCGATCTCATCCCGGTCCATTTGTTCGATATTCGCAATGACCTTTTCAATAATCAATGATTTCACCTCTAGAATAAGAAATAACGTTGCCCCATCGGCACGTAGTCGACCGGATCGCAGGTGATCCATTCCCCGTTGACCCGAACCTCGTAGGTTTGCGGATCGACCGTAATTTCCGGCGTCTCGCCGTTCAGCTTCATGTCCTTTTTCGTCAACCCGCGAATGCCGCGGACGGGAAGAATCATTTTTTCCAGCCCCAGCTGCTCGTGCACCTTATGGTCAAACGCGTGCTGGGAAATGAAGGTTGCCGAGCTCTTGGCAAGGGCTTTGCCGTATTGGGCGAACATCGGGCGGTAAATGACCGGCTGCGGCGTCGGAATCGATGCGTTCGCGTCGCCCATCAGGCTTTGCACAACCATGCCGTTCTTCAAAATCATTTCAGGCTTGACGCCGAAAAATGCCGGCGACCACAGCACGAGATCCGCCATTTTGCCCACTTCGACCGAACCGACGTATTCCGAAATGCCGTGCGTAATCGCCGGATTGATCGTATATTTGGCCACATAACGTTTGGCGCGGTTGTTGTCGGCGTATTCGCCGTCTCCGGACAGCGAACCCCGTTGTTTTTTCATCTTGTCGGCCGTCTGCCACGTCCGCAAAATCACTTCGCCGATCCGGCCCATCGCCTGCGCATCCGAGCTGACCATGCTGAACACGCCCATGTCCTGCAAAATGTCCTCGGCCGCGATCGTTTCGCGCCGGATCCGGGAATCGGCAAACGCCAGGTCTTCCGGGATGGACGGATTCAAATGGTGGCAAACCATCAGCATGTCCAAATGCTCGTCGATCGTGTTCACCGTATACGGCAGCGTCGGGTTGGTGGATGAAGGAAGCACGTTCATGTAGCTCGCGGATTTGATCAAATCCGGGGCATGTCCGCCGCCCGCGCCTTCGGTATGGTACATATGGATGACGCGGCCTTTGATGGCAGCCATCGTGTTTTCCATGAAACCGCCCTCGTTCAGCGTATCGGCATGGACCGCAACCTGCACGTCGTATTTGTCCGCTACGCTCAGTGCATGATCCAGCGCGGAAGCGGTCGCCCCCCAGTCCTCATGGACCTTCAGCCCGATCGCGCCTGCCCGCACCTGCTCGGCGAGAGGTTCCTCGGTTGCGGCCTGGCCTTTTCCGGTAAAGCCGACGTTGATCGGCAAGCCTTCGGCCGCCTGCAGCATGCGGTGAATATTCCATTCGCCAGGGGTGACGGTCGTCGCCTTCGAACCCGCGGCAGGACCGGTCCCCCCGCCGATCATCGTCGTCAAGCCGGAAGAAAGCGCCGTTTCGATCTGGCCCGGATTAATGAAGTGAACATGCGTATCGATCCCGCCGGCCGTCACGATCATGCCTTCCCCGGCGATAATTTCCGTGGAGGCGCCGATCACGATATCGACATGGTCCATAATGAGCGGATTGCCCGCTTTGCCGATGCCGGAAATTTTTCCGTCGCGGATTCCGATGTCTGCCTTATAAATGCCCGTATAGTCCAAAATGACCGCGTTCGTAATGACCACGTCCGGAATGCCGTCCCCGCGGGTCACAAGCGGATGCTGGCCCATGCCGTCGCGGATCACTTTGCCTCCGCCGAACACGACCTCGTCGCCGTACGAGGTGTAATCCTTTTCAATTCGGATGAAAATGTCGGTATCGGCGAGGCGGATCGAGTCCCCGGTCGTCGGGCCGTACATTTGGGAATATTGGCTTCGTGGCATGCTAAAACTCATTTGCGATCCCCGCTTTCTACGGATCCGTCCGTTTTGTTGTTAAATCCATACACCCGGCGTTCGCCGGCATAGTCGATCAGTTCAACTTCTTTTTCATCCCCCGGCTCAAAACGAACCGCGGCTCCGGCCGGAATGTTCAGTCGTTTCCCGAAACCTGCCTCCCGCTGAAAAACAAGCGCTTCATTGACTTCATAAAAATGAAAATGAGACCCGACCTGCACGGGACGGTCCCCCGTGTTTCTGACGGTTACCTTTGATGCGGTTTTTCCGGCGTTGCAAACGATATCTTCGTTTTTCAAAATGATTTGCCCTGGTATCATCGATTGTCCCTCCATCGGCATTCTCTATCGGATCGGGTTATGTACCGTCACCAGTTTCGTTCCGTCCGGAAACGTCGCTTCGACTTGAATATCATGGATCATTTCCGGCACGCCTTCCATGACGTCATTCCGGGTCAAAATGGTGGCTCCGAATTCCATCAGCTCCGCAACCGTTTTCCCGTCCCGTGCCCCTTCCAGCACCTCATACGTAATATAAGCAACCGATTCGGGATGATTCAGCTTAAGCCCTCTTTCCTTTCTGCGCCGGGCCAGATCCGCGGCGACCACGATCAGCAGCTTATCAATTTCACGAGGCAATAATTGCATGAACAAGCCCTCCTTTCAATAGGCATGAATTTTTGAAAAAACTCCCTATGTTTGCGGGCCTCATCTCCTTTCGCAAATTTGAGATTGATCCTCTACGCGTCTTAATATATCATAATTGTTACATATATAACAAGTTATATATGTAAGTTAGATACATATATATCTTTCTATATATGTAAATTCCAAGAATTATTATTCTTGGCTTTCCATTCCGATCTGGAAGGAGGCGAACCCGGCGAATTTTTTTACATACTACCGGAAGGAAGGGAAGATTGATGGAGGAACATGCTCCGAATGAATCAAACGGGAACTTGTTGTTCACTTTAGGGAGCGCGACGTTGAAAGGGATTTCCCAAGTCATTTTTATTGAAAATGCGGTGACGGGGCTTTTGGTTTTGATCGCCATTTTTCTGGCTTCGGTTCCCGTCGGCATCATCGCGTTGTTGTCGTCTTTGATCGGCGCATGCATCGGATGGTTTGGAGGAATGGACAAAACGATCGTCCGGCAAGGTTTGATGGGCTTCAACCCCGCCTTGGCCGGCATCGCCATTGCCATCAATTTGACGGGCGGATACCGCTGGCCGATCGCCCTGGCCGGAGCGGTCATCACCGCTTTCGTCACTGCAGCCATGATGCATTTCATGCGCAATGCGGGCATCCCCGTGTTTACGTTTCCGTACATCGTCGTGAGCTGGTTCGTGCTGCTGGCTTCATACCGGCTCGGTTCGATTCGGCTGAATCCGACGCTCGTTCCGCAGGATCTTTCGAATTGGAAGCTGCATCAGGAAGGGACGTTCAACTGGATCAGCGGGCTTGTGCGGGGAATTGGACAAGTCTATTTTCAAGGCGGATTTTGGTCAGGGGTCATTATTCTGGCAGGGGTCGTGTGGGGCGGCCGCAAAATCGGGCTGTTTACGGTCATCGGGTCGGCCATCGCCTGCCTGACCGTTTACGGTTTAAGCGGGGAGATTACGCTGCTGAATGCGGGGCTTTACGGTTACAACGCGGTGCTGACGATTCTGGCGGTCGGGGTTGTGTTCGATGCGGGCAGCCGCATGGCGCAGGTAACGGGAATCATTGCGGCCATCGTATCCGTGCCGGTGACGGCGAGCATCGACAGCTGGCTGCTGCCTTACGGCCTGCCTGCTTTTACCTTCCCTTTCGTGCTGTGCGCCTGGGTGTTTCTGGCGGCAAGAAAGGTCGTCCCGAGAATTTGATGCGCAAAAAACCCCCGTGTAAAGCGGGGGCCAAAACGCTTATATCAGAAAAAAAGCCCCAAACTCGTTTTGGGGCCATGCCGTAAATTCGGATGTCCCTCCCCCCTTGGAGCAACGGGAGCCTTTCGCATCCTGTCGGCTGCCGGCAGCATCCGCTGGTGCGATGAAAAACCGTCCGTTTGGCATCCGTTCCTACGCTGCACTTCCGTTTCCAAAGGCAGCCGGATCTCGCCGACATGTTCGTTCCGGGCGGCTCCCGGCCAAGGAGATTCGGGCGGCGTTTCACGGTTCGAATGAGCTCCGCGAAACTATGGCGCAAGGGACAGGGACATCACTATATTGTATAAGGCAGCGCCCGAAGACATGACAAACTTTTCGCGTTTTCGAAAGCTATCTTGCCTTGGCCCGCTTCATGAACGTTCCGCGCGAGGGCTCGGTTTTCCGTTCCTCCGGCTCATCCGTCTTGTTCTGCTCCGGTTTGACCGCAAACAAGGTCAGCAATCCGCCAACCGCCCCCACGACGGCCATAACGCCAAACAACACCCAATGATTCGTCTTCATCAGAAGAGAAACCGCCGGCGGTCCCAACGAAACGCCGATAAATCGCATGCTGCTGTAGAGGGAGGTAATCGTTCCGCGCTGCTTTTGTTCGATGCCTTCGGTAATGAGTGCATCCATGCAGGGCAAAGCGGTCCCGATGCCGGCGCCGCAAAGCGAAAAAAAAGCGACGACGAATATGATTTGGCTGCTGAAACCGGTAATGACGAGACAAACGGTCAACACCGCCATGCCGCAAAACCCGGTCCATTTCATCCGTTTTTTGTGTTTGCCGATCACCTTCCCGGCCACGAAAGAAGCTAGGCAGAGCAGCGCCAGCGGAATCGCCAGCACCAGACCCTTAACGACGCCGTGCAGACCGTATTGGCTTTCGAGCGTTTCGGACAAATAAAAAAGAACGCCGAACAAAATGAACATGCTGATTCCGCCGACGGCAAAAATGGCGTACAGCCATCTTCCTTTTTGCCGCAAAATGGTTTTCGTGTCGCGCAGGAACCGGCTGATCGAATGGTCGCTATCCTCCGTCTTCTTTGGAGGTTTGACGAAAAACGCGACCATCAACAACGAAATGACGCATAAAACCGGAATGCTCAGAAACGGCAAATACCAAATGACGCTTGCCAATAAAGCTCCGAGAATGGGGCTCAGCACCTTGCCGAACGTATTGGAGGTTTCGATGATCCCCAGGCTTTTGCTGACGTCATCCTCTTCCTTGAACATGTCCCCGACGAGCGGCAGAACGATCGGGAACGCCCCGGCGGCACCGATCCCCTGCAAAAAACGGCCGGCAAGAATGATCCAGTATGCGGTGATGCCTCCGGTCATCCACGCCGCAACCCCGGATACGGCACCGCCTACGGCGGCAATGATCAAACTGGGAATAATGACGGCTTTCCGCCCGTACCGGTCCGACAAATAACCGGCGATCGGGATCAAAAGAATCGCAACGATGGCGTATACGGTAATGAGCATGCTGACCTGGAACGGACCGACATGCAGCTGCGCCGATATTTGCGGCAAAATGGGAATCAGCATGGAATTGCCGAGCGTCATGATCAAAGGAATGGATGCCAGCGCCGCCAAATCCCACTTTTTGTCTTCCATGGCAGAACCACCTTTATGTTCGTTAACAACTTGTTTTATTGTGGTTTCTTTTGTCCGGAACTATGCAGCAGGAACTTAAAGCGCTTCGCTTGCTCCCGACACATCTTGAAAAAAGCCGCCTCCCCCAGCGATTACGCTGAAGACGGCGGCCGAAATTCTGCCCTTCTCCTATGTTTCCAATGTATATTTTGCCGGATCGATGTCCCGGATAAACCGGCTTGGCTCGCCCAAGCTGAACATGCAAAGCTGGTGCATCGCGCGTGTGCAGGCCGTATAAAACAGCTTGCGTTCCGATTCCCTGTCGTATGCGTCCGAAGATGCGTCGTAGATGACCACTGCGTCAAACTCGACGCCTTTGGCCAGGTAAGAGGGAATGACCAAGGTGCCTGTAACGAACGAAGGCGTCGTTTTGGCTATTTTTTTGAGCGGAAGCTCTTCTTTTAAAGATTCGTATACGAATTCGGATTCTTCGGCCGTTTTGCAAATGATCGCCGTATGCTCATAACCCTCGTTTTTTAATTCCTTGATTTTTTGCACGATATGTTGATGGAGCTCCTCCCGGCCGTTGACCTTCCGCAGCACGGGTTTTTCCCCATGGCGGTTGAACGGCACGATCGATTCGCCACCCGGCATCATGCTGCGCGTGAAATCCACGATTTCATGCGTCGAGCGGTAGCTGCGCGTGAGGGAGATGACCTCGGTATGTTCTTCCCCGTACAGCTTTTTCAAAGATTCAAGACTGCCGCCAAGCACGTCCGTGTGGGCGTATATCCCTTGGTTCAAATCCCCGAGCGCCGTCATGCGTGCGCGCGGAAAAATCCGCTTAACGTATTCAAGCTGAAACGGGGAGTAATCCTGCACTTCGTCGATGAAAACGTGGCGAATGACGTTGTTCACCTGGAAGCCTTTCAAAAGATCCTGCAAATACAGATAAGGCGTCACATCTTCATAAGAAAGCTTGCCTTCGCGGATCGTTAAAACCGTTTGTTTCCCGATCTCGTCCCATTCGTCCGGCAGCTTGCCTTCGCTGACTTCCAAGAACAGTTCTTCGTTCAGGAACAGCTCCTCGTACATCGCCTTCACGTCCACAAACCGCGTTCTTTTGATCCATTTACGCACCGGCTTCAGCCATTCGTTGACCACCATTTTGGCCAACAGGCTGCGCTCGAGCTCGAAGTCGTCAAAGGTTGCGTTTTTGGCTCCTTGCTTCCGCCGCATGCGCGTATAAGCCTTCTGGTATTCATCCGGATCAAGCAGCTGAATTTGTTCGTCCACCCAAGGCTCTTTCCGTTCCTGCTTGGCGAATTGCGCCAGCTCCTTCAGCAGCCAATCCTTGAGCAGCTCAACCCGGTTGGCAAGGCGAACGCCTTGGTCAAAACCGTAAAACTTCTCCTCCATCGCCTGCTCGGAAACGATCAGGCGGCCTTTGAACCGGACCGGTTTGAATTTCATCCCGCGATGCTCCAACCGTTCCTTGTACCGCTGGATTGTTTCGAGAAAATGCGGGGAGGATTTATATGCGATCGAAGCCCGCTTTGCTTGCAGCCACGGCCCTTCCTCGGCTTTCAAGATCGCCTCCATCTGCGAAAATACGTCCTCCAGGTCGAATTCCCTGCCAAGCCGATGCTCCAGATATGCCTGGAATGTCGTCTGCAGCATATTTTCCTCCCCGAGTTCGGGCAGCACGGTCGAGACATAGCTGTTGAACATCGGGTTCGGGGAAAACAGAAGAACCTGATCCGCTTTTAGCGTCTCCCTGTATTTGTACAACAGATAGGCCACCCTTTGGAGCGCCGCCGAGGTTTTCCCGCTGCCGGCAGCCCCCTGCACGACAAGCATCCGGCTTTTGTCGTTGCGGATCACGGCGTTTTGTTCCTTTTGAATCGTTGCCACGATGCTTTTCATTTGGCTGTCCGAGGAGTGGCTGAGCACCTGCTGGAGCAGCTCGTCGCCGATCGTGACGCCGGTATCGAACATGACCTTGATGCGGCCGTCGCGAATGACGAACTGGCGCTTCAGCTCCATTCGGCCGCTGATTTCGCCGCCGGGCGTTTCGTAGGATGCCGGGCCCGGAGCGCCGTCGTAATACAGGCTCGAAACCGGAGCGCGCCAGTCATAAACGAGAAACGTCTCCTGATCGTCGTCGAGGAACGAAGCGATGCCGAGATAGATTTGTTCCGTCCGCGGCTGCCCTTCTTCAGTAAAATCGATGCGTCCGAAATAAGGAGAGTCGACGAGAAGCTTCAGCTTCTTCAGCGTCTCCGATGCCTGCAAATGCGCGCGTTCACGTTCGGATAACACTTGGGATTGCTGGCGCAGGCTGGTGGACGTTTCGCCCAGATCGTCGGAGCTGCTGAAGTTGACCCTGACTTCATCCCAGAAATCTTTCCTGAGCTCGACGACATCGCCCCGAACGACGCCCACGTCCGCTTCAAGCGCTTTTTTGCGGACGGCGACTTTGCCGGTTACCATGTCTACCCGCCGCTGTTCGTCCTGCCAATCCTGATCGTTCAAATCCATGCCCGTCTTCATCCCCTTTTACATTTGACATTCTCTTTCTAATATGTTATAATATTTAGAGAATCTTTTTGCGTATACCCTATTAAGGGTCGTATGCTCTATTTTATCAAGATCGATACCGAAAATCAAACGTTTAAGGGGAGCCGTCAGGCTCCCCTTTTTATGATTTAAAAGCATAGGTTTCGAAGGGACGGCTTCCTTATATCCCAAGGAAAATTTCTTCTAAGCGCGGTCCGTTTTGTGAACGTACATCGATAGACGTTTTCCTTGCGTTCAATCGGTTTAAACCATTCCTGAAGGCAATCTTAAACAAACAACGGCACGATATCGATGCCTTCCGCGGAAATCCGCACCAAACCTTTGTCCGACAGCCGGATTTCCGGAATGACCACCAAAGCGAGCAAAGACAAGGTCATAAAGGCGTTGTTCAGCGGACATCCCGCCTGCAACAGCGCCTGGCTGATCGCTTCGGACCGGCTTGCCACCGTTTCGAACGGCTCATCCGACATGATGCCGCCGACTGCCAAAGGGAACTCCGTCATGCCGTCTTCGGTCAGCATCACGACGCCGCCCTGCATTTCCGCCACCCGGTTGCCCGCTTGAGCCATCAGTTTATCGTCGTTGCCGATCACCGTCAGGTTATGGCTGTCATGCGCGACGGTCATTGCAATGGCGGCCCGTTTCGCAAATCCGATGCCTTTTACGAGGCCGAGGGCATGCCCGCCGCCTTTGCCATGCCGTTCAAATACGGCCATTTTGCAAAGATCCTCGCCTGGATCCGGCAGCGCGATGCCGTTTTTCACGTTTACCTGCACATGGCGCTCAATGGTTTCCACATGATTTTCAACGACTTCGATCGCGCGGGCCGCGGCCTTGCCTTCGGCAACTGGCGCTGCAATGGCAAAATCGTCAGCGGTCAGTTCCCGGTTCAGCTTGACCGTGTTGAATGCGGACGCCGGCAGCTCATATCGCTCCCAATCGATGGCCATCCGGCCGTTTTCGGCGACAACCTGCCCGGCGGCGATCGTCATCGTGACGTTTACGTCCGCCAAATTCCCGTCCAGCAGGATGATGTCGGCGTAAGCGCCGGGGATGATCGCTCCGATGTCCCGGGACAAGCCGAACCGTTCCGCCGTGTTGATCGTCGCCATCTGGAAGGCCGTCACCGGCTTCACGCCCTGGGCAATCGCATGGCGGACGACAAAATTCATGTGCCCCTCGTTTTTCAGCGATTCCGAGCTGCGGTCGTCGGTGACCAGCATCATCCGGCGCGTGTCCAATCCGCCTTCGGTATGCGCTTTGATCGTGGCCGCTACGTCATGCCAGGCCGATCCTTGGCGCATTTTCGCATACATGCCGAGGCGTACCCGTTCGATCACATCCTCGGCGGTGACGCATTCGTGATCGCCGTTCACCCCGCTGGCCGCGTATACCGGCAGCCGCCAATCGTCGGATTTCCATGTGAAATGCCCGTCGGCCATTTTCCCCGCGGCAAGCGTCGCCTGGATTTCCCCGATCATTTTATCGTCGCCGTACACAACGCCCGGAAAATTCATCACTTCGCCGAGCCCGATCATGTCGTCTCCCCAGCTCAACGCCTCGGCAACCTCTTCCGGTCCGATGAAGGCGCCGGTCGTTTCGAGGCCAGGGTGCGTCGAAGGGACGCAGGACGCAACCTGCATATACGCCGCCAGCGGAGTCGACCTCGCCTCTTCCAGCATAAAACGCAGCCCGTCCAGTCCGAGCACGTTCGATATTTCATGCGCGTCGAAAAATCCGCCGGTCGTTCCGAGCGGCAGCACCGCCCGGGCAAATTCCGTCGCCGTCATCTGCGTGCTTTCGATATGGCAGTGGCCGTCAAGCAAACCCGGCGCGGCATATTTCCCTCCCGCGTCGATGATTTTTGTTTCCTCGCCGATCGTATGGCTTACGTCCCGGCCCACGTAAACGATCCGGGCGCCTCTTGCCGCAATCGACATGCCCGGCAAAATCTCTCCCGAGATGACGTTCACCAGTCGGACGTTTCGGATGACCAGGCTTGCCTTCAAATCGCCGCGGGCCGCCGCCACCAGTTCCGGCACGCATTCCGCGAAAGGTTGTCTTCCCCATGCTGTCGTGTTCATGTAAACCCTCCATTTCTCTTTCCCAAAACCTCTGCTATATCCCTACTACAGTTCTAATCATCATACATCTCCCCGAAAACAAAAATCAATTCTTTAAAAATCTTAAGATTTTCTTAGTCGGGGCTTAAACAGTCGCGGCTAAGATGGAAATAATGATGTGTATGAAAAAATGCATAAACGAGGTAGGGAGAAATGAAGGTTATCCGAAGGAAAAAAAGAAAACGGCATCTGGTGGCGCTGGCGCTGCTTTTTTTGGCGGCGCTCGCGGTTTCCACATTGTCTATCCGGTTTCCGACGTTCAAAATCGACGCCTCCGCAGCGATGCTTATGGATGTCAAGACCGGAAAGGTATATTATGAACATAACGCATCGTCGGCGCTGCCGCCGGCCAGCATGTCCAAAATGATGACGGAGCTGCTTGTGCTGAAAAACGTCAAAGAGGGGCGTTATTCCTGGGATGAGCCGGTAACGGCCAGCAAGTATGCCGCAAATGTGACCGGTTCCGAAATCGGGCTTCGTCCCGGCGAAACGCTGACGCTGCGGACGATGTTCGAGGCGATGGCCATTCATTCCGCCAACGACGCCGCCATTGCGCTTGCCGAGCACATCGGCGGAAGCGAGCGGGAATTCGTGAAGCAAATGAATGACATGGCGCGGGAGATCGGGTTATCCCGGCAAACCGTGTTTGCCAATGCGACCGGTTTGTCGTCGCATGATTTGCAGCCTTTCAAATCGGCTTCGTCGGATCGGGAAACAGTCATGACAGCCAAGGATTTGGCGTTGCTGACCCGGTATCTCATCCATGCATACCCGGAAATTTTGGACGTGACCGCCAAAACGGAGCTGCGCATCCCCGAAAAACGGCTGACGCTGCATACGACCAACGCCATGCTGCCCGGCGAGGCTTTTGGGTACAGCGGGAACGACGGCTTTAAAACAGGCTTTACCCAAAGAGCCGGCTACTGCTTTACGGGGACCGCCCAAAGGGACGGCCGTCGTTTTATCGCCGTCGTGATGGGGGCGCCGGATGCCCGCACGCGGTTTGAGGACGCCGCCAAAATGTTCAACTACGCCTTTAAGGATAGCGGCGTTCCCGCCGTCGCAAGATGGTTTGCTTTAAAAGAATAACGATCCGTGAACGATTGCTTGGAGGACTTTTCATGAGAAACATATTGGTCGTGGACGACGACAAAGAAATCGCCAATCTGATTTCCATCTATTTGAAAAACGAAGGTTTTCACATCCGCTGCGCCCATGACGGCGAAGAAGCGCTGAAGCTGCTGAACGATCCGGAGCAGTCGTTTGACCTGATCGTGCTCGACATCATGATGCCGAAAATCGACGGACTGGAGGTATGCCGGCAGGTCCGGAACACCGCCTCCGTCGTTCCGATCCTGATGCTCAGCGCCAAAACGGAAGACATGGACAAAATTCTCGGCCTGATGACGGGCGCGGACGATTACATGATCAAGCCTTTTAATCCGCTGGAATTGACGGTGCGGGTGAAGACGCTCCTGCGCCGCACCTTCCAGTACAACTCGGAAACCAGAAGCCAGGATGACGGGGTGCTGCGCATTCAGGACGTCGAAATCAACCGGAGCACGCACCGCGTCGTCGCGGACGGCAAGGACATCCAGCTGACCGGGAGGGAATTCGACATTTTGAGCCTGCTCGCTTCCCACCCGGGACGGGTATTCAGCGCCGAGGAAATTTTTCAGCGGGTATGGAAGGAAAAATATTATGTATCCAACAATACGGTCATGGTTCATATCAGCAACTTGCGGGACAAGCTGGAAAAGGAGCTTGGCTATAAGCTGATTCAAACCGTGTGGGGAGTAGGTTATAAAATCGATGCGTAGTTTTTCGAACAAACTGCAATGGAAAATCATCCTGCTGTTTTTTTTCAGCCTTGCCTTGACGTTTGCCACGCTATATGTGATGGTTCAGGTTCTGGATATCATATACCATCGATATAGACCCCAGCTGTACCCGCTTGTGCTCCGGATTATCAGCGTGAATCGCTACGTCGGTTTTTCGCTGTGGCAATCGGTTGTCGTTATCTTCCTTTTCATTTTTTACGTCATGCTGCTGAGCTGGGGAACGACGCGGAAATTGACCCGGATTATCCGCGGGGTGAAAAAAATGGCCGAGGGCCATTTGGATGAGCGGATTCCGGTGCGCTCGAGCGACGAAATCGACATGCTTGCGGACCAGATCAACGCGATGGCCGAGCAGCTTCAGCTGTCCCTGACGGAGGAGCGGATGGCGACGCAGGCGAAAAACGAGCTGATCACCAACGTATCCCATGATTTGCGGACGCCGCTGACTTCCATCATCGGTTATTTGCGGCTTATTGAAGAGGATAAATATAAGGACGAGGTCGAGCTCCGGTATTACGTCAACATCGCCTACGAAAAATCCAAACGCATG
The DNA here is from genome assembly GCF_009870825.1 of Paenibacillus sp. USDA918EY. Taxonomy (GTDB): domain Bacteria; phylum Bacillota; class Bacilli; order Paenibacillales; family Paenibacillaceae; genus Paenibacillus_AQ; species Paenibacillus_AQ albilobatus. The sequence goes on from NZ_WTWY01000003.1 coordinate 42,463, forward strand.
AACCGGCTCGTGAGCGACCTGTTCGATTATACCCGCATGGGTTTCGGCCAAATCGCACTAAACCGGACTTCCATCGATCTCGTGCAGCTGGTCGGCCAGCTGACGGCCGAATTCACGCTGCAGGTCCGAAACCACAAGATGGAAATCGAATGGCATCCTCCGCAGGAGAAGCTGCTTGTCCTTGGAGATGGAGACAAACTGATGCAGGCTTTCGAGAACCTCATTACGAACGCGATCCGCTACGGCAAGGATGGCAAAAAAATCGAAATTCATGCATCGAAAGAAAATAACCACGCCGCCGTAAAGGTCATTAATTTCGGTCCCCCGATTCCCTCCATGGAACTGCCGTACATTTTCGACCGGTTTTACCGCGTGGAAAAATCCCGTTCGCTGGATACGGGGGGCGCGGGTCTCGGGCTCGCCATCGTCAAAAGCATTGTCGAACTCCACGAAGGAACCATTCTGGCGCTCAGCAATCCGCAGCAGACCGAGTTTATCGTCCGGCTTCCGCTTCAATCCCAATAAACGGCTTCATTTAAAAAGAGGCTTGTCTTGGAGAACCCCCTCTCCGTTGACAGCCTCTTTTCCTTACGCGAACGATTCTTACGGCAAACGCCCGCTTATTTTTTGAGCCAGGACAACCACAGCGCCTCATCGTCATCCGATTTGTGGTAATGCTCTACAAGCCGGTTCAGCCGTTCCAGCTGGTAGCCGTAATCGTACATGGTCGAAGCGACGATCGACAGGCGCAGCCGGCTTTCCGGCTGTTCCGCGGAATACCGGAGCACATCTTTCACGAATTCCTCGCTCTCCTGCAGCAATTGGCATGTTTCCACGCTGTTGGGCTTCAAATTATCCTCGAACTTGAGCAGCACATGCTCGTGCAGCTTGATCAGCTTCTCCAGCTGATGGTCGAACATCCTGTCCGTTTCCTCCGTTCGTTCGGACTGAAAATAATGCTCTTCCACCGCGTCGAGCACCTCGCGCCCTTTGCGGAGCGTGTTCAGCATTTGCTTGTACACCACAAGATGCCGGTTTTGGCTGAACGAAGCCCGCTTCATCTTCTTCTGCTCTTCTTCCAGCAGCTTGTATTTGTCCGAAAGCGATTTGATGGAATCCTCAAGCGCCCGTTTTTTGTCGCGGAAAATGTTTTCCTTGATTTCGTCGGATATCGCCGTCCGCATCAGCAGCGACATCTGGTCGAACGTCGTCTGGATCGATGCCGTAAACTGCACTTTGGGTTTGGGCGGAAACAGCAAAATGTTGATCAAAAACGCCGACACGATTCCGATCAAACTGAGCGAAAAACGCGTCAACGCAAACTGCCATTGGCCCGACGCCTCCATGACGACGATGACGGTGACGAGGGTCAATCCGATCGTGTCTCCCATTTTCAATTTCAAGCAAATCATGATAACGATAATGCATACGAGTCCTACCGCGATCGGTTCGTTGGAAAATACCAGACCGGCAATCAATGCCAGCACGGCGCCAAGCGTGTTCGTCTGGAGCTGGTCCAGAAAATAACGCCAGGAACGGTAGATGGAAGGCTGCATCGCAAAAATGGCGGCTACAGCCGCGATGACCGGCGAGGATAAATGCAGCCACATGCTGATATACAATGCGAGCGTGACGGCGATTCCCGTCTTTAACATTCGCGCTCCGAATGTCACGGCTTCATCTCCTCCTAATTCTAATCCCATTTGAATGATATATACGATTTCAGGCGGGGCTTTGCTTCAATTTTCCTCTATACGAAATGTTACCCGTTGTCCTTTGTTATGATGCAGACCGGATCCCCGGCCCCGTTTTCCAAAAAGAAAGTATGTTTTTTCCAAAAAGGCCGATAATACACATTATGAAAGTTTAACCATAACATCAAAGAGGTGACCTGATGAACCATTTCAGAAAAACATTATTGGCAGGGGTCCTATCCTGCATTCTTGCCGGAGTAGGTTTCTCCTTTGGGCATATCGCTGCGGCGGACAATACACCGACGAGCCCATCCGAAGTAAAACCGCCGGCCGAACCCGAACAGCATGACGGGCAGCGTCACAAACGCCCCGGCCACCACGGCCGCAAATTCGTATTGTTCAAAGACGCCGCCACCCTGCTTGACATGACCGAAACGGACCTGAAAAAAGAATGGAAGCAGGGCAAAACGCTTCAGCAAATCGCCAAGGAGAAAAAGAACTGGGATGCCGAAGTGTTTGTGCAAAAGCTGACGGACGTTCAAAGCGCGAAAATCGACCAAGCGGTCAAAGCCGGAAAAATGACGGACCAGCAGGCGCAGCAGCTCAAGAAAAAGCTGCCGGGAATGCTGAAACGCTTCACGGAGCATAAATACCAACCGGGCCAGGACCGGAGATTGCCTGCCGCCCATTCCGCCATATAGTCGTTTTGCCGCACAATAAAATCCTAACGTTTTCGTTAGGATTTTTTGTTTTTTAACCCCCGTTCGTCGGTCCCTTGCTTTTCGGCCGTTCCGTCGGCGGGTCTTTATGCGAATTCGTGACGGGCACATCGAGAAGATCCAGCAAAAACATAAACACGGGCACGCCGAGAATCAATCCCCATACCCCGAAGAAATGCTCGGAAACGATCAGTACCGCAAACGTGTAAAAAATCGGAAGATGCGTTTTGTCGGACATAAACTTCGGATTCATCACATAGGCTTCGAACGCATGTAAAACGGCCACCATCAGCAGCACGTAAATGACCTTCGGGATGCCTCCAAGGCTGAAGGCAATCGCGCATAGCGGAATCAGCGATACGATCACCCCCATGACCGGGATCAACCCGAGCAGGAAAATCATGATGGCCAGCGCGAACAGGTTCGGAAAGCCCATGATCCATAAAAACAGCGTCGAAAATACCGCATTGATCACGGAGATGAGGAATTGCACTTCGATGACTTTGCCGAACGAATCCGTAAACTTTTTGCCGAAATAAGCCAGCTCCTCGTAAACATAGGATAACTTGCTCGTTCTGAATTTTCCCGTGAAATTCGTCACTTTCTCTTTTTCCAGCATAAAAAACAGGCTCATAATGATGGCGAGCGCCAAATTCAAGCTGAATTTCCCGACGTTCGAGATCGTGCTGGAGACGATGTCAAACCCTTGCTTGATATAAGCGGCAAAATCGATTTTGTGGATGTAATCCAAAATGTAGTCCATCACCATGTTGTTGGTTAACACCAAAGGGTTGCTGTAAAAATAAATGACCTGGTTAATGAGGCCGTTCAGCTCCGAAATGAGCTTGGGCGCGTACAGGTAGGCTCCGATCGACAGTGCGGCCACAAACAGCACGTAGATCAGAATAAGCGCGATTTTTTTGCTGATTCCCATCCGGTTCGTCAGCCTGCGGGTGATGGAAGAATGCACCCGGTTGACGAGATACGTCAGAATAAAGGTAATCAGGATGAGGTTCATCATGCTCCTGAACAGATACAGAAACACGATGAGCAAAACGAGTACCACGCCTCTTTTGACGGCGGGAAGCTGCAACACTTCTTTGAATGACGTCATTGCTTTGCAATCAGTCTCCTTTAATCTACAGAGTTTCTCTCCATGTCTTTTTATAAAAATGCTCTATGTCACCATATTACGCGAGGCCCGGCTTGCCATGCAAGTTTTACGCGCGCCGCCAATGCTTTTCGAACAAAGCGATGGAAAACATGAGCCAGGACGCGCTCGCCAAATACCCTCCAAGCACGTCGCTCGGGTAATGAACCCCCAAATAAATCCGGCTTACCCCGATCATCAGCGTAAGCGCGACCCCGACTACGATCATCGCGATTTTTCCGGCAAATGCGTGGATATGCCTCCACAACAAAAAGGCGAAGGCGCCGTAAAGCGAAAACGCCCCCATCGAATGCCCGCTCGGAAAGCTGTACCCGGAGATTTCGATCAGCCGGTGCATATTCGGCCTGGCGCGCTGAACGAGATTTTTCAGCAGCACGTTCCACAATTCGGAGCCGCCTACGGCAACCACGAACATCAGCAGTTCCCGCCGGTGCTTGAGCACAATCATCAGGAACAAAAAAGCCGCCACGGAAAGAATAACCGCCATGAACGAAGAACCCAAAAAGGTGAAAAATTTCATGACGGAAGTCAGACGGTCGTTCTCCATCCCCTGCACGGCGGCAATGACGGCGTCGTCAAACGGCGCGATGCGGCCGGTGACGATCAGGATCGTTACGGCAATAAATAAAACGCCGAAAACAAGGCCGGCGATAAGCGCTATTTTAATCGGTCCGCGGCGCGATTCCATGACAGAACATCCTCCCAACTTTTGGATAAGCCTCTACAGTCTTTCCCTATTATCCATAAACCCGATGCTTTTGTCACGCGCTCGGCAGGACGTCACGTGTTCCTGTTGTTTTTCCCGATGCTTGGGATGCCCGAAAGATAGAAAACGAGCAGCGGCTGTTTGCCGCTGCTCGCGTCTACGGGTCAAGTTCGGTATGTAACGAGACCCCCTGCAGGAAGGATTAGAATCCTTTGTATTGCGGTTCTTCGTTTTCCAGCTGCTGCACTCTGCTTTCCACCTGCTGCACGATTTGCTGGGTTTGCTGAGCGGCATTGGTGAACAGGTTTTTGGCTTCCTGGTTTTGCGTGCTGAGCGCAAACGTCTCCAAGCTGGCTTGCGCGCTTTTCAGAGAAGCGAGAGTCGTTTTCACTTGGGAAGAAACTGTCATGTCGGTCTCACCTCCTTTGCAGAATGAGTACGAATCATAATCTAACCTGCATGGATTGAAAAAATTCATAAAATGGGGGAGCGATGCAAATAATTTGGTTATTCAGACTGAAATGGGGGTTATGCTATGCCGGAATGGGTCGAGGTCATTATCCGCACCCTGGCATCCATCGTTGTATTGTTTGGTTTGACCAAGCTCCTTGGCAAAAGACAAATTTCCCAGCTCTCCTTCTTCGAATATATAACCGGGATTACGATCGGGGATCTGGCGGCGGCGATTTCGCTTAATGTCAAGGAAGCCTGGTATTTGGGGGTCATCTCTTTGACCGTATGGGTGCTTGTATCGCTGGGCATCGAGTTTTTGCAGCTGAAAAGCAAAAAAGCCCGCGATTTCCTCGACAGCAAAAGCACCGTCCTGATCAAGGACGGCAAGGTCATGGACGACAACCTGAAAAAAGAGCGTCTGACCAACGAGGAGCTTATGCAGCTGCTGCGTAGCAAAAATGCCTTCAAAGCGGCCGAAGTGGAATTTGCCGTCATGGAGCCCAACGGTGAAATCAACGTCCTGCTCAAAAAAGAAAACCAGCCTCTTACGCCGACGCATCTGGGCATCAAGGTCGGTCCCGAATCCGAGCCGCAAGCCGTCATCCTCGACGGGAAGATCATGGATGAGCCGCTGGCTACGCGGGGACTCAACCGGAGATGGATCCATGCGGAGCTGGAAAAACTGGGGGTTTCCCTGGACAACGTATTTTTAGGGCAAGTCGACGCTTACGGGCAGTTGTACGTCGATTTGTACGACGACCAGATCAAAGTACCCCAGCCGCAGCAAAAAGCGATGTTGTTCGCCGAATTGAAAAAATGCCAGGCGGATCTTGAAATGTTCGGATTGTCCACGGACAGGCTGGACGCCAAAACGCTATATGGGCAATGCGCCACCCGGCTCGAGCAGGTGATCGACGACGTCAAGCCGTTATTAACGCGTTAGGAGGACATTGATATGGTCAGCAAAAAGAAAAAAAAGCTTACCCCTGTCATGCAGGAATACCAGGCGCTTGCCAAAAAACGCGAGCCGAGCAAATTCGCCTTCAACAAACTGTGCAGGGCATTTCTCGTCGGCGGTATCATTTGCCTGCTGGGGCAATGCATTCAGCAGCTGTTTGTCCGTTTCGGCGGTTTCACCATAAAGGAAGCCGGCAGCCCTACGGCTGGCGTGCTGGTTCTGATCTCCGTCATCCTGACAAGCCTCGGCGTATACGACAAAATCGCCCAATGGGCGGGAGCGGGCACCGCCGTGCCGGTCACCGGCTTTGCCAACGCCATGGCATCGGCCGCGATCGAATACCGCCGGGATGGCGTCGTGATCGGGCTGGGCGGCAGCATTTTCAAGGTAGCCGGGCCGGTCATCGTTTTCGGCACCCTTGCGGCGTTTGCCGTCGGCATCGCCTACGTCATATTCGATCCCAATATAGTAGGAGGTTGAACCGTTATGCTGAAAGGCCATCAAAGCTGGCTGTTTGAAAACAAGCCTTCCATCCTTTCCACCGCAACGACGGTCGGCCCGTTCGAGGGACAAGGACCGCTGGCGGAAGACTTCGATATCGTACACGGCGAGCTTTATCTCGGACAAGACAGCTGGGAGAAAGCCGAGCGGGCTTTCCTCGAGGAAGCGGCCAAAATGGCGATCCAGCATGCCGGATTGACCGAAGGGCAAATTCAGTTCCATTTCGGCGGCGACCTCATGAACCAGATCGTGTCGAGCAGCTTCGCCGCAAGAACGCTGGCCATTCCATACGTCGGCATGTTCGGGGCGTGCTCCACCTCGATGGAAACCCTTGCGCTCGCCGCGTACGTCGTCAATTCCGGCGGCGCGAAACATGCGCTTGCCGCCACCTGCAGCCATAACGCCAGCGTCGAAAAACAGTTCAGGTATCCGACCGAATACGGGTCGCAAAAGCCGCCTACGGCCCAATTTACCGTCACCGGGGCCGGGGCCGCCGTAGTCGGGCAGGACGGGAGCGGCCCGTACGTCACCTCCGCGACGATCGGCCGGGTCGTCGACATGGGGATCACCGATCCCTTTAATATGGGAGCGGCCATGGCGCCGGCGGCGGTCGATACGATCGAAGCCCATTTCCGCGATTTGCAGATCGAACCCGGGTATTACGATCTGATCGTGACCGGAGACCTCTCGAAGGTCGGATATCAAATCGCCTCCGATCTGTTCAAAAAACATAACATTCCCATGCAGCAGACCACGTACTCGGACTGCGGCATGATGATCTACGATTACGAAAAGCAAAACGTGCAGGCGGGTGCGAGCGGCTGCGCCTGCTCCGCGGTCGTAACCTACGGCCATTTGCTGAACCGGATGCGCCGCGGCGAATTGAACCGCATTTTGGTCGTCGCCACCGGAGCACTCCTGTCCCCGCTGACCTATCAGCAGAACGAATCGATCCCTTGCATCGCCCACGCGGTGTCCATCGAGCGGGAGAAATAAACGTCTGGAAAACATGGCTGTTTCCGCCGCTTTTGGCGAAAAACGGCCATGTTTTTTGCGGTTTCTTAAAACTGCATTAAAATTTTTTCTTCACAATTTATTTCTTCTTAAGGATAAATGGTCCCGAATCTGGTAAAGTGATACGCATAAGTGTTATTGTTATATCAAAGGAGGAGTTAGATTTAATGTCAGAAAAAGAAAAAGACACATTGAATGAAGAAAACCTCAAACCTGAAGAGCAATCGGGGGTAAACCAAGGGCAGGACGCGCAGCCTTCGGACAAGCCTGCCGCGGAAAAACCGGCTCCTGTAAAGACAGAAAAGGCAGCTCCGGCTTCCGCCAAATCGCCTGCAGCGCCAAAAGCCGGCTCCGTGCCGCCGACACCGTCTCCTGCCTCCGGCAGCAAATTGTGGATGGTCGTTTCCTTAGTGCTGGCGATCGTTTTGGTCGTCGTGCTGATCAAACCACCATTCGCCAAAGGCGTAAGCAGCGAAGCGGTCGCAACGGTCAACGGCGAAAAAATTACGAAGGACAAGCTGTACGGCGCTTTGGTGAAGGTCGGCGGCACGCAAACGCTGGACACCCTGATTTCCGAAACGCTTCTGAACCAGGAGCTTTCCAAAAAAGGCCTCAAGGTTACCCAAGCCGACATCGATAAAGAAAAAGCGTTCATCAAAAAGCAATACGGCGACGAAGAAACCTTCCAATCCGCGCTTGCCCAAAGCGGCATGAGCGAAGAAGACTTCAACGATCAGATGGAGATGCAGGCAAAGCTGCGCAAGCTGCTCGAGCCTGAAGTGAAGGTCACCGACGACGACGTGAAAAAATATTTCGAGGAAAACAAAGCTTCCTTCGATACGCCTGAAGAAGTGAAAGCTTCCCATATCCTTGTAGCCACCAAGGAAGAAGCCGAAGACATTCTGAAGCAGCTGAAAAACGGCGCCGATTTCGCGAAGCTGGCCAAGGAAAAATCGACGGATCCGGGCTCCAAGGACCAAGGCGGCGATCTCGGGTACTTCCCGCGCGGCAAAATGTACAAAGAGTTCGAGGATGCCGCGTTTAAGCTGAAGGACGGCGAACTGAGCGGCGTCGTCAAGACGCAAGCCGGTTACCATATCATTAAGAAAACGGGCTACAAAGCGGCTCATACCGCCACGTTGGACGAGAAAAAAGCGGACATCAAAGAGCAGCTGATCTTCCAGCAGCTCATGCAGAAAGCGCCGACTTGGCTTGCCGACATCAAAGCCAAAGCGAAAATTACGAACAGCCTGGAAAAAGCGGCAGCTTCCAGCAAAGAGGAAAGCAAATAATCGGTACATCAAAAAGGATACGCCAGGCGGCGTATCCTTTTTGCGTTGAGATATAAGCATTCCGGTTTTTTGCCTTACGGCGACGTCACTCCCGTTGCCATCTGTATCCGATTCCCCACACCGTTTGAATCGGGGTATAGGAAAGTCCCGCCCGCTGGACCTTTTCGCGGATGTTTTTGACATGGGTATCCACGACCCGGTAATCTCCGGCATAATCGTTCCCCCACAGGCTTTCGATCAGCATGTCCCGCGAATACACCCGGTGTTCGTTTTCCGCCAGCAGCAGCAAAATGTCGAATTCCTTTTGCGTCAGATCCACCGGCGTATCATGCACGAGCACTTCCCTGCCTTCCGGGTAAATCGTCATTCCGGGCAGCTCAAGCTTCCGGACATGCCCGGCCTGGATCCGGGATTGCCTCGATCGGCGGATCAGGGCGCGGATCCTTTCGGTCAGCTCTTCGGGCTGGAACGGCTTCGGCAAATAATCGTCGGCGCCGATTTTCAACCCTTTGACGATGTCTTTCGTATCGGAGCGGGCGCTCAGCATCAATACGGGCGCCGCCGAAAAGGCGCGAAGCTCCCCGCATACCTGCCATCCGTCCATATCGGGCATCATGATGTCGAGAATGACGGCATCAAAAGCGTTCGCCCGGAGCAGGTCCAGCGCTTCCCTGCCGCTTGCGGCTTCCCTGACGCCAAACCCGGCCTGCATCAAATAAATGCGCAGCAAGTTGCGCATATTCCATTCATCATCGACGATCAATACTTGATCCTGGCTCATTTCCGATTCCTTTCTCTTCGGCGCAAGCCCCGGCCGGAAACACGACGGCAAAGGAGGTTCCTTCGCCAAGCCTGCTGCGGACCTCCACCGCCGCGCCCTGAAGCTCCGCCAGTTTTTTCACGATGGAAAGACCGAGACCGCTGCCCCCGTATTGCCGCGAGCGGGATTTTTCCACCCGGTAAAAACGCTCGAATACGTACGGCAGCTCTTCGGCCGGTATGCCGGGCCCGGAATCCCGGACTTCAATCCTTATGCGGTCCTTTTCCCGCGTTGCGGCGAGTACGATTTCTCCTTCGGACGTAAAGGTAACGGCATTGTCCAGCAGGTTCATTAAAATTTGCTCCATCCGGTTGACGTCGGCCCAAAGATGCAGCTCCTTCTCCGGATGGCTTACGCGAACGGCGACGCCTTTGTCCTCCGCCCGAAGCTTCACTTTCAGCGCGCTTTTATCAAAAAGTTCGTTTACGTCCACCCATTCGGGACAGAGATCGATCCGGCCTTCCTCCATTTTCGCCAGGTCGAAAAGCTCGCGGATCAGGACCATGAGGCGGCGCGCTTCCCGGGCGATGATGCCCAAGGTTTCCTGTTGCTCCTCCTCGTCCCGGATCAGTCCCTTCGCAAGCACGTCGGCATACCCTTCCAGGTACGTGACCGGCGTCCGCAGCTCATGCGAGATGTTGGCAAAAAACTCGTTCCGCGTATCCCTGTACCGCTGCAGCTCGCCGGCCAAATCGTTGATCGCCCCGATCAGCGACCCGATTTCGTCTTTCCGCGCGACGGGCATCCGGGTTTCGAACTCCCCTTTTGCGATCCGCCGCGCCGCTTTTTCGATCTGCAGCAGGGGACGCGACAGCTTCCTTGAAAGCACGAACACGAGTCCGAGCGTAACGATCAGCGCTCCCGCCCCCGTCATCATAATCATCATCCGGATCGTCCGGATCGAATGCTTCATCGCCTCCAGCGAACTGATGACATATATGCCGCCGCTGAACCGCCCCCCTGAATCCTGCATGGGTTTGCCGTGAAGCAGCAGCCATTTTCCGTTTACCGCAAATTCCGTCTCCACCTGACGGGACGCGAGCAAGCTCGGCTTGTCCCAAATCCCGTCCGGGTAGCCGCGCTCGCGGATGAGTCTCATATCCCTTTCGGAAAAGGTGCCGTCCTCGCGCAGCATAAAAATATCCACGTTCGAAAATTCGGACATCGTGCCGATGAGATTGGCGGATGCGGACGGTTGTTTTTTCAGCATGCCGACGACGTGGGCCGCCAGCTCCTCGGCTTCGTTATGGCTCTGCTTCGTCGTGAATTTCGTAAACAGGCCGTTAAAGACGACGCCCAGAAGCAGCAGCACGACGATAAACAGGCCGAGCATGACGGCGCCAAGCTTGAAGTCGATCCGGTTCCATCTATTCATTGCGATCCCTTGCTCCCTCTTGGCATGTCACGGCAGCACCGCGTTCGCGGCAGATTCAGGCTGCCGGATCATCATGCATGTCTACCCGCCCAGTATATCCTTAAAATGTGTAGAAATCATGAATTTGCTTGCGTCACGAAGCCCAATTTCCATTGTTTAAAGTCCGAGCGATATATATTTGATCTCCAAATATTCCTCGATGCCGAAATGGCCGCCCTCCCGGCCGAGTCCGCTTTGCTTGAAGCCGCCGAACGGAGCCTGCGCCGTCGAAGGCAGCGGGTCATTGACGCCGACGATGCCGTATTCCAGCGCTTCCGCGGCATAGATCGCTTCCCGGATCCGTTCGGTGAAGACGTATGCCGCCAGCCCGTAAGGGCTGCGGTTGGCGCGTTGAACCGCCTCCTCCAGCGTGCGGAAGGTCGCAATCGGTGCCAGCGGTCCGAACGTCTCCTCGTTCATGCACTCCATCTCGTCGGTGGCATCCATGATGACCGTTGGCATCATGAAATAGCCGCTCGCATCCTCCGGGGCGTCCCCGCCCGCCAGGACCCGGCCGCCTTTGGCTTTCGCGTCCGCGATCTGGCGTTTCACTTTGTCGACGGCTTTCGCATTGATCAAGGGACCGACGTCCACGCCCTCCACCATACCGTTGCCGACTTTAAGGGCGGACGTGCGCTCCGCGGCCTTTGCGGCAAATTCCTCTGCGATTCCTTCCTCCACGTATACCCGGTTTGTGCATACGCAGGTTTGACCCCCGTTGCGGAATTTGGAGGCGATAAATCCGTTCACCGCCTTGTCCAGATCCGCATTCGCCGTGACGATAAACGGCGCGTGGCCGCCGAGTTCCAAGGAAATTTTCTTCACCGTGTCGGCCGCGCCGCGCATCAGCGTTTTTCCGACCGCCGTCGATCCGGTAAACGAAATTTTCCGGACGCGTTCGTCCCGCTGCCATGCTTCGGCTATCGGGGCCGCATCCCCGGTCACGACGTTCAGCACGCCCGCGGGAATGCCGGCTTGTTCGGCAAGCTGGGCCAGCTTCAAGGCGGTAAACGGCGTTTTCTCCGAAGGCTTCAAGACCACCGTGCAGCCCGCGGCTAAAGCCGGCGCCACTTTGCGCGTAATCATCGACGCCGGAAAGTTCCATGGCGTAATCGCCGCGATAACGCCGACCGGCTGTTTTTGCACCCAAATCCGTTTATTCGGAGCGGACGCCGGAATGGTCTGTCCATACACCCGCTTGCCTTCCTCGGCGTACCAGGAGACGAAGCTGTTCGCATACGCGATTTCACCCGCCGCTTCCTTGAGCGGTTTGCCCTGCTCCGTCGTCATGATTTCGGCGAGCTCCTGCGTGTGCGTTTCGATCAGGGCATGCCATTTCATCAGCAGTTGCGCACGCTCGCCCGCCGTCAGCGCCGACCAGGCACCGAGCGCGGCGAAAGCCGCATCGACGGCTTGGGACGCTTCTTCGGCGCCGCCTCTCGGAATCGTGCCGATGACTTCGAGGTTGGCCGGATTCCGGACCTCCATCTCCTCCTTGCAGCTTTTCCATTGACCGTTTATATACATCTTCTGGATATACATCCGTTTGCCTCTCCTTTCTTTGCGTGCGTGTCACCCTTTAAGGGTTGATTGACGCATCACGTTCCCCTATTAAAAACACGTCTATCGGCATCCCCCAAAATAGACTGCATATGGCAGAAGTTCTTTGGGATGAATCCCCCTCGTGTTCTTGAAATGTATACTTTCTTACATATTAAATATACCCCTTTTATGGGTCTTGCCGTCAATGCGGATCCGGAAAATGGATAAAAACGCCAAAAAAACCATCCTATCTCCCGGATCGGATGGTTTTCCTGAAACGATCATGTTCAATTCTGCAGCCTCAGCCGGCCCGCAATATTTTCCGCCCGAACGTCATCGTAACGCCAATCATGGCGAGCCCAACGATCAGCTGCATGCCGTAAATCCGGATCCATTCGGGCCCATGCTGGATCGCTTCGGAGATGTTGCCGCCGAGCAGCGGACCGAAAAAAGCGGACACGCCCGTAATCGCAGCGTACATCGCCATGTACATCGGACGTTCGCTTTTGGGCGTATCGCCGATCATGAAATTGAAGGCCAGCTGGTTAAAGCCGCCAACTCCGACCCCAAAGACGATATGCGCGGCAAACAGGACGGCAAGCATCGGCAGCACGGACAAGAGCCCCCACAGCAAACAAGACAGGGCGATGACCGGCAGCGTCCAAAAAAGCAGGCGCCTGTTGCCGTACCGCGTATTCAGGCTGCCCCAGACGTAAAAGCTTCCCATCATAAAAACGGTCTGGGCAACGTTCAAAAGCGACAACGTTTGATGATTGATGTGCAGCAGCACGAGCATGACGAAGGAATACAGCGGAACCACCAGGTTTTGCAAAAACAGAAACCCGCCCAAAAAAAGGGTGGCTTTCATGAATGCCCCGTCCTGAAGCGGTTTTTTCAGCATCGGGACAAAGCGGCGCTCCGAGGAATGCTCGAACGGCATATCGGGATAAAAGAAAAACATCGCGATGTTGGCGGCGATGCAAATCCAGACGATGACGTACAGGATCAGATACCCTCTGCCCCCGGGTTCATGGTCCAGGATCATTCCTCCGCCGTACATGACAAGGGTCCCGAGGGCGTTCAGCATCGTGTTGCGGATGCCGAAATACCTTCCCCTGACGCGCGCCGGAACGATATCGCTGATCAGCGAGTTCCATAGAATCCCGCCGACGGTGTTAAACGTAAAAGCAAGCGTATACAAAATGATAAATGCCGTGACCCATAACGGCTTGGGAAAAAGGAACGGGATCAATCCCGTGGCTCCCCACAACAGCCGGTGGATGGCTACGAACAGGACCAAAGTCCATTTCCGGCTCCGCAGCCGTTGGATCAGAAACGCCGCGAACAGCTGGGCGATATTTACGAACGTCGTGATCGCAAGCACGAAGCCCAGTTGACTGGAGTTCGCTCCGAGATACAGCAAATACCCTGTCAGGAATTGGCCGCCGAGCAGCGTCTGGAACATCACCGCGGGCACGCCTTCCATCGTGGCAATCCTCAGGTTTTTGCGCTGGACCGATGTCCTGCGCGGGTACTGCCGTCTCGTTCTAAATGAAATCATGGTGTACTCTCCTTCGAGGCTCCAGTTTGTTAACTTCGGGCATGAACGGCAGGGGGCGAAGGCCGTTTTTTCTTCTCTTTGATCATCATTCTACTCGCAAAGGGAATCGAGTCAATATGGACGGACGGCCTCAAATCACAAAAATATTTGTGCGAGTTCACGTGGAAATGCCGCTCCGAAAACGTTATATTTTAAGGTCATGGATCGCTGCGGAACAAAGCCTCAAGCCGGACTCAAAATTCCTCAAATGAGGCCCTTCTTCCTGCGCGGCTTGGTCCCGTCACGCTTGAAGTATCCCCGGAGCCGGCGTCACGCCGAATGCTTCGGCAAGTTCCGACAGCTCCCGGTCTGCGATCGCCTGTTTGATGCCGTGTCCGGCGGCAAGCATGTAGATCCGGGCGGCCTTTTCCACCGTTTCGATCAGGCCGAACGTTTCGTCGATCGTCGATCCGGTTGCAAAAATGCCGTGATGCGGCCATACGACGACGCGTTGGCCCCTCATTTTGCCGGCCGTTTTCCGTCCGATTTCCGCTCCGCCCGGAACCATCCAAGGCAGCATGCCGACGCCTTCGGGAAACACGACGATACATTCGGTGCACATTTGCCACAGCGTTTTTGTGAATTTTTTCTCATCCAAGTCATGGACAAAGGTCATGGCGATTACATGCGTGGCATGCGTATGCATGACGACGCGGTGGCCGGGATCGGCGTTCAGCCGCTCGATATGGCTCATGAAATGCGAAGCCAATTCGCTGGTGGGTTGCGCATTTCCTTCAAACCCCCATAATACTTCGACATGCCCGCCGTCGGTCGTTACGCGAATCACGCCCAGGTTGGCGGCAGGATCGGAAATCATATTGCGGAAATATTTCCCCGATCCGGTGACCAGAAACAGTTTGCCGGCAAGCTCCGGCACCGGGAACGATAAGGCGATGGTCCGGCCCGTTCCGCGAAGGTTTACATAAGGGGCGATCTCTTCTTCCTCCAAAATCCGGCTGATATTCCCGCCATTGCGCTCGTCCCACCCGAGTGTCCACATTTGGTATGCGATCTCCGCCATTTCGCGAACGGCCGGGATTCCCGCCATTGAAAAGCAGCGGTCCGACGTTATGATTGTCGTGCTCACAGTAAGCCTCTCCTTTGATATGATCTGTATGGTTCACCTTCATCGTACGCTTCGAGGTTCCATGAAGTCAACACAAACAAACATAATAATGTTTATTTATCTTTGGTTTTGTATTTTTTATGTCTGATTATAATCGTTATACGTCTTTTTACCCTGTTTATATTGACATTTTCAGGAATTCGATTTATATTATTATAAAATTTATCGATGATCGGCTTACGTTGAAGCACTCGTAAGAAAAAGGCTGCCATGCCTTTTTTTGCGGGTGCTTTTTTGCATTTTACGACCTACATTCCGCAGCCGCTCGTCCCATCTTCTACCGTAAAGGAGAATGTTGATGAAACCCTTTGTAAAATTGGCCCTTACCGCCCTGTCGCTCGCGATCTCGTTGTGTCTATTTGACCCCCGCAGCGCTGAAGCCGCAGCTTCGATGCAGTGGTCTTCGTCCCAGCAAAACGCCGTTGATCGCGCCGTCGCCTCGGACGCCGGACTCCGCGCCCAACTGTCTACGCTGTACCGCACGTTCACGGACCTGCAGGAACAGCTGCGCAAGGCCGATCAGGAGATCAATGCGCTGCATTACAAAAACGAAGAAATCAAATCGAACCTGACGAAGCAAATCAAGTTGATCGACGCGGACAAAATCGCCAAACTCGAAGCTGCCGCCAAGCAGGCGAAAGACAAATACAAACCTTTGTTTTCGATGTACACGTCGCTCAACCAGCAGATCCAAACCGCAAGCAAGCTCAAAAACAAGCAGCTTTCCTCCGCGCTCAAAGCCCAGGCCGACACGATGAAAATCGCGGTGCAAATCGCCAAAGCGGACATAAAAAACAAGGAGCAGGCGCTGGCCGCCGCCAAAACGAAGCGGACCGCCGCGCAGAAAAAAATCCGGGGGATCATGGCCGCAGCCGATCCGCTCCGCATCCGGATCAAAGCCGAAAAAAGCACGGCCAGCAGCCTGAACAAAAACGTCAGCCCGATGTGGCGAAACGTCACCCAATCCGTCAAAGGCGGAAACGGAAAACAAATTTACAATACACTGAATACCCTTGTGTCGCAGCTTCGGCAAGTCCAAGCCCAAAAACAAAAAATTCTATCGCTTGAAAACCAGATCGGCGGCATCCTGCAAAACGCCAAATCCCAGCTTGCTTCCGTGTCGTAAACCCGCCGCCCGGTGAAATAAGCGGCCTCCGAAATTTTGATTGCGCCTACAGCCAGATTTTGGTATGATGGAATCCTTCTCACTCATTACGCCTTGACTGAAGTTGACGGATTACGTCGCCACGAAACTTATCGGAGGTGTTCAATGCTCTATTTCACTTTGGCTTCCAAAGCGTACGCCCGCAATTTGCACTACCGCGGAGCGCACATGCTGCACAACGTTGCAAGCGCTCTTTTCGGCTACCTGTATGCCTGCATCTGGATCGGAATCGGACAGGACCACCCGCTTGGCGAATACGGCGTGCACGGCATGGTCGGCTACATTGCTTTTAATCAGGCATCGCTGTGGGTGTCAGGCTTTATGACGAACGGACTCGGGATACCGCAAGCGGTCAGGACAGGCCAAATCTCGCTCGATTTAATGCGGCCTGTCCATTTGTTTGTCATGTGCATGTGCAGGGAATGGGGACAGATCGCGTATCAATTCGTTTATAAATCCCTCCCCATTTACCTGCTGTACATGCTTGTGTTCAAACTTTCGCTGCCCTCGCATCCGGCGGCGCTGCTGTTTGCGGTGATCGCCCTCGCGGCTGCCGGATACATGTCCATCTGCATCAATTACATCATTGGCGCAACATCCCTCTGGACTACGGAATCAAGCTGGTTGACCTGGGTGAACCACGCGCTTATCAATTTGCTTGCGGGGTTCCTCATCCCCGTAGAATGGCTGCCGTCTTGGCTGCAGACGGTCAGCTGGTTGTCCCCGTATCCTTATCTGATGTACGTCCCGACAAGAATGTACATGGGGTATGAACATGCCGGAGTCCTGGCCGGCTCGTTTGCATGGTGCGTGCTTCTTACGCTGCTCTGCCTGCTCGTCACGGCCCTGGTCAGACGGAAAGTGGAGGTGCAAGGGGGATGACAATGAAATATTGGCTGGAACTCTATGCCGTACTTATCCGTTCAAGCATCCGAAGCCGGATGCAATACAGGTTCAATTTTGCGCTTGGCACTCTTCTTGCCGCGATCATCCAAATCGCGGAATTTTTGATGATCGCCATCATTCTGAACAAATTCGGCGCCGTCAAAGGCTGGTCGCTGTATGAGGTAGGGTATCTGTTTGCCGTCATGACGTTATCCAAAACGCTGTACCGCACCTTCGCCAGCGACGTCCACCACCTGGAGAGGTATTTGACGACAGGGGAGCTCGATCAGCTGCTGACGCGGCCGGTTCCGATTCTGCTTGCCCTGATGAGCCAAAACGTCCGTTTGATGCCGGGCGAACTGCTGCAGGGAGGCGGCATTTTGTACTGGTCGATGCACGGCTTGATCGCAAGCGGCCAGATCGCATGGACGGCTCTTCCGTATACCTTGGTTGTCATCGCCATCGGCGCCGTGATCCTGTTCTCCATCGGGCTCGCGACCGCGACGGCGGGCTTTTGGACGACGCGGATCGAGGAGCTGCAGACGTTGACGGAGGACGCTTCGCAGACGGCGGCCCGCTACCCGCTTGTGCTGTACCCTGCCTGGCTCCGCTCCCTGCTGCTTGTCGCCATTCCCGTCGGTTTCGTCAATTTTGTCCCTTCCTTGTTCATTTTGCGGGGGGAATACGGCCCGTGGCTGATTTGCGCCATCGCGCTGCTGGCCGCCCTCGTCCTGGGCCTCGCCATGAAATTTTGGAAGTTTGGACTTTCGCGATATCAAAGCACGGGAAGCTAAAAATGCATGTTCAGAAAGGTCGGTTTTCAGCGCCGGGAAGATCGTTGAACGACCTCTAAAAGAAAAGGAGAGCTGGTCATGGGAGCCATGATAGAAGCATGCGGTCTGCACAAGCAATTCCGGACGCCGGTCGTCAAAGAAGGCCGTTTCGCCGGATTCCGCACGTTGTTTACGAAGGAATACCGTCTCAAGGAGGCGGTGAAGGATATCAACTTTACGATCGAAAAAGGGGATTTCGTCGGGTACATCGGTCCGAACGGAGCCGGCAAATCGACGACGATCAAAATGCTGACAGGCATCCTCCATCCTTCTTCGGGTGAGGTCAAAATCAATGGAGTCGATCCCCATAAGCACAGGCGGCAGGTCGCCAAAAAGCTTGGCGTCGTGTTCGGGCAGCGCAGCCAGCTGTGGTGGGACCTGCCCGTCAAAGATTCGTACGACATTTTGGCCCATATGTACAAAGTGTCCGCATCCGAAAAAGAAAAGCGGCTGGACGAGTTGGGGGAACTGCTTGATCTGCGTGAATTTTGGGAAACGCCGGTCCGCAAGCTGTCGCTCGGACAGCGCATGCGCGCCGATATCGCCGCCTCCATGCTGCATGATCCCGACGTGCTTTTTCTGGATGAGCCGACCATCGGCCTGGACGTCACGGCCAAACGCAGCATCCGCGGATTTTTAAAAACGCTGAACAGCGAGTTCGGCAAAACGATTTTGCTGACCACCCATGATATGGACGACATCGAACAGCTCTGCGAACGGGTGATGGTCATCAATCACGGGGAGCTCAGCTACGAAGGGACCATCGAACATCTGCGGGAAAAAATCGGGCTTCCGACGGTCATCCGCATCGTGTTCCGCGGGTCCTACCGGCTGCCTGCCTCTGACAGCTCCGGGCTGCCGATACAGCTGAACCTGGATACGGAAGGTTCGTATCGGATCGTCGAAGCAAGCGGCAGCGAAGTGCTGATCGAAGCAAACCGGCAGCAGGTCAAAGCCATGGACATTTTGCGGACGGTCGGCGGCTGGGGCGAGGTTGCGGATATTCATATGGAGGAACCCGATTTCGAGGAGATCATTCACCGGGTATATTAGTGTTGCAGAGACAGGAGGCAGGACGGCGGAAGCATAGGGCCTTTCGTGACGGCTGCCCCTGTCTTTATTGCTGCGTCATAGGGTATGAAGAAGCACCGGCGGGCCCGCATGCTCCACCACTTCAAAGTGGTTGGCCCGTTCGTTCAAAAAGACGATTTTTCCGCAAAAACCGCTGTTCATCAGCGTAAATGCTTCCTCATATCGGTCAAGCGAGCAGGTATGGGTCACCAGCTTCTCCAACCCGAGCTTGCCGCTTTGCAAAAGTCCCTTCATCTGGTACCACGTTTCGTGCATGCGCCGTCCGGTAATCCCTTCGACGCGGAGCCCCTTAAAAATGACTTGCCCCCAATCCATCGCCGCCTCGCTGCTTGGAATGCCGAGCATCGACACGCGTGCCGCACGGGCCGCCGCCTCGAATCCGTCCCGAATGCCCTGCGGATGCCCCGACATCTCCAGCACGACCTCCGCGCCTTCCCCGCCCGTTGCTTTGTTCACCATTTCGGCCAAATCGGAACCGGCGCTGTCGACGACGACGTCCGCCCCCATCTCCCGTGCTTTTTGCAGGCGGTAAGGATGCACGTCGGCCGCTATGATCCGTCCGGCCCCGCAGGCTTTTGCGACGGAAATGGCCATGAGCCCGATCAATCCCGCCCCGACGACCAGCACCGATTTTCCGACGATTTCGCCGGCGAGCACCGCGTGTACCGCATTGCCCAAAGGGTCCTGCAAACAAGCCAGCTCAAAGGGCATCTCCGGATCATTATGAATGATGCTGTCCGCTTTGACGACCGCATACTCCGCAAAACATCCCGGCGCGGTAATGCCGAAGCTGCGGGTATGGCGGCACACATGCGCGCGGCCGGTGCGGCATGCCTTGCATGTTCCGCAAACCATATGGCCTTCGGCGGACACATGGTCTCCGATCCTCGCATCTTTTACCTGCCCGCCTGTTTCGACGACGATGCCGGCAAATTCATGGCCGAATACGTTTCCGGTGACAACCGACTTTTGCGCCCACGCATCCCAATTGTAAATATGTACATCCGTGCCGCAAATCGAGCTCGCCTTGACCTTCACGAGCACCTCGTCCGGACCGATGGCGGGAACGGGAATGTTTTTATATACGGCCCCTGGAGCGCTGCGCTCTTTCACGAGGCCGGTCATTGTTTTTGGCATGGATAATAACCCCTTATATTCAATTTTTTTTATCAAACAAATCAACATATTTGGAAGGCACTGAAGAACCCACAGCAACGTCACGCATTTTTTTGCCTGTCTTGCGATGAAGCAAATCTCGCATTTTCTTGCGCAATGGTTCCTCTACAACATGATAGGTAATGGATGCGGAAACAATCACTAAAGCAAAGGTTAAGAATAAAAGCAGCATTCGGATCGGCAATGATCCATGCGAAAAATACTTCATTACGGCGCCAAGGACAAAGAATTTTACGATCATGTGCAAAAGGTATACGGAATAGGAAATTTTTCCGAGGTATACGATGACCGGAGAAGCAAGACATTTGCTGATGATATTTTTTCCATAAGCCAGACCAAGAATCAAAAAGGGAACAAACAACGTTGAAAAAGAGGTTAACGACGAAAAGAACACGGCCGTACCCACGAAAAACACCAAAAGAATCGGGCAGATTACATTCCACTTCCCCCTTCTCCACCCGTCGTTCTGAAATATGGCATAGGCCAACGAACCTGCGGCAAAACAAGTGATTACATTTACAATATTTTCGAAATCATAAGACGTCAACACTTGCAAAACCCGTGTTTCCGACAGACCGAATCCGATGATAAAAACGACGCCCATAGCCGCAATCACTTGCGTGATGGTTTTCATTTTATTGACCAAAAGTAGGACCAATGGAAACCCCATGTATGCAAACCATTCCGCGCTGACGGACCATGCCGGCCCGTTCCATGGATACCATCCGGAGTCCGCCCATCCCTGAACCATGAATATGTATGCGATAAAACCTGCAAGCGAGTAATCGCCCTGCTTGTTGAGCTCCACGTGCAAAACCGACGCCGCGGCGAACATCAAAACCATTAACAGCAAGGAAAATATATACACGGGATATATTCTGGCCAAACGCAAGCCGAGAAACCTTTTGTATTTGTGAATGTCAAACTTGGAGAAATAGGCTTGGTAGTTATACGTAATAATAAAACCGCTTAAGACGAAAAACACGTTGACTCCGAGCCACCCCTTTTCGAAAAATGGCATGAGCCATTGTAGTCCGGGGACCAGCGAAACGATCAGATCCGAGAAATGAAAAAGCACCACCCATAATGCAGCGAACGCACGTACACCCGTCAGAGCAGGTAAATCGCCTTTTTTCGTGCTTGCTTCCAAATTGACGGCATTCATTTTAAGCCCCCGTTTTCATAGAATCTCACAACAAAAAAACTTCGTTCTTATCCGGGAAGATTTGACCGAAGTTCCAATCGGTATTCAATTTTCTATTGAATTTGTTAAAGAACGACCTCGCCGTTGACCGTTAATTTCATCTTCGTATTTGTTCCTTTCAAAATATAGTTGGATCTGCTCAGCTGATTATTGACGGAAAGAATGGCCGTTATGGCGCTGCAGTCTTCAAAAGTGAACCCGGTATACTGCCAACTGGGCGTATGAAACGAAGTGCCTGTGCATCCGATCAAATTGGAAAGCTGATTATTTTTGAAATAAAATCCCGAGTAGGTTGAATTCTGCTGCCCGTTCGAGTCGCCGTAGCAAGCCGAGAAAACAAGCATGTTACCGCCGCTTACATAAAAACCGTATTTGTATTCCTCCTGCGCTTCGCATCCCACAAAGGAGCTCCGGCCGCTGTTGGTAATGACAAAACCTCCGTAGTTGTTCGTCGGGGAGTTAAACCCGTTGTAAAAGGTTTTGCAGTTCAAATAATAATTGTTGGCGCATCCTTGGATTTCAAAACCGCTGTAACCGTTTCCCGTGCTGATGATATTGCAAAACCGTCCATCCGTGTTTTGATTCAGCTTGATTCCTGTTTTACCGCAGCTGATCACCTGGACATTGTTGCAATAAATGCCCCGGATATTGATGAAATTATCGCTGGTATCCGTTCGGTCAATATAAATCCCGTGATCGGCGCATTCGAAAATGAAAACATCCTCAATGCTGGAATTCATGTCGCTGTAGTTCCCTTGCTTCACAACATCGGAATAAACATAAGATGTTTTGTTTATATATATCCCGCTTCCAGAAACGTTATTGCTTTTGTTTCCGTCGATCAACAGGTTGCTGATCCGAAACTGCATCACGGAATTATCTTTCAGGCTGACCAAATTTCCGTTTGTGCCGTTCTTCAGCTTTAATATCGTACCGTTGCCGGTCCCCAGCACCGTCACCAAAGACCTAAGGTAAAGATTCCGCAATAGATACGTTCCGGCGGAAAGGAACAACAAACCTCCTTTTCTTCGATCCAGAAACTGAAGCGCTTTTTCAACGGCGTTGGTATCGTCATTCACGCCGTCCGCTTTGGCTCCGAACCATTGGGCATATACCTGTCCGACCTTCATATTGCCGTTCACGGCGCCCGCCCCGTCGAAAATTTGGTACAGTCCGGCTTCGATGCTCCCACTAATCGTCAGCGTCTTTCCCGAATCGATCACGAGCACCGCCCCGTTCATGAAGTGGAGGGTGACGTTTTCGTTTACGGTCACATTGTCGCTGATGCTGTAATTGCCCTTCGGCAACACCAAAACTCCGCCTCCGGCTGACGTGACTTTATTTAATGCATCCTTGAAGTTGTTATTGCCGGCTACACTCAGCCAGGGCACGTTTAATTTGCTGAGAAGAATAGACTGATCGGCGATTTTATCGTTTGTAACGGATAAGCTGGCTAATGTTCGGGTATTTACCGCATTATCGGCAATTTTGGGATTCGTGACTGCTTTGTCGGCCAATAAGGACGTAGTGATGGGACCTGTTCCCCCCGTCCCCCTTGTGTGCGCCTGCTGTTGTGATCCAAACCGCCTAATCGTATCTTTCAATACATTCGTTAAACGATCAACAAGCCGTTTCATGTTTGCAACCTCCTTGTCACATCACCCGTTGGGATGTCCAATATCATATTCAAGATATTCAATCCTTTGATTAGTGTTCGGTCATTTATCCTATAAGCCGTCAAAAAGAGGATTCAACTTGAAAAATATCGGACTCCCGGGCGGTTCAATGACAAGGGAAAGACGGGGACGTTCCGTCTGGTCAAATTACTTATGCACAAGCGCCTTTTCGGCCAAAAGCTGCTGAATCGACTGGTATCGTTTGTACCAAGAGTTATTTTTGCCGAAATCGGTGAGAGGCGTTCTGTCATAGCCGTCGCGTAAATAAGCCTTTACCCCCCGAACAAAATCCTCTTGGTCTTTGGCGATGTAAACGGGAGCGTTCATGCGCCTTACCTCTTCCATATCCGTCGTCACCACGGCCGTTCCTGCGGAACAATACTCATACAGTTTGATCGGGCTTACCGCATCCGTCGCTTCCATTTTTTTAAACGGAATCACCGCCACATCCGCGTGTTTTAAATATCCTGGTATGGAGGCATAAGGTCTCCCGCCGAGAATATGAACGTTTTCCAGGGGCTTAAGCTTGCTTAAATCCGTTTCCACCTTTCCGACGAGGTAAATATCCGCATCCGTTTCTTTGGCCAACGTTTCGATCGCATCCACGTCAAACCAATATTTAATCGCGCCGACATAAATGACTCTCATCCGCCGGCTGGCAGCGTATTCGGCAGGTTCGGGCGTCGTTTCCGGAGCGAAGTGTTCATACTCTACGCCATTATTCACCAAAAATGCCCTGTATCCTTTTTGCGTAACTTTATCGACCAGCTTCTGTGAGGTTGCGAGGATCAGATCCGCTTTCGACAGCAAGTGATTTTCCACGACTTCGATATTCGGAAATTCTTTGAATTTGGAGTAATCGTCCGCAACTCTGTAAACAAGCTTTCCGTAATCCACGACATTCGTAAGCCAGTACAGCTTGGGGTTCGAAATCCATAAAATATCCGCCTTGTCAAAGTGAAGCTGCCGCAAGGTTTCGCGAACGTTCGGTCTGATATAACGCTCCTGATGCAGCGCAATGTGCGGATTTCTCGAAAATAGATAGTTCCCGTACAACCGGGACGCAAACGCGGAAAACCCGTATATTCTTGGAGCGAGTTCATGCCTTTGAGCCGTCGAAATGCTTTTTTTGAATTTGTAATCCTGTTTATTTTTCAAATAAATCAAACCGTTGTAGGAATTGGACACCCAAAGAGCTTCGTATCCATCCCGAATAAACGCATTGCAATAATGATAGTTGCCCAATTTGCTGTTTGGATCGTTATATTCCACAAAATCGGCAAAAACAACTTTTTTCACGGTGTCCGTCCTCCCGGTTCTTTGTCAAACTTCCAGCAACCGATCCACGATGCTTTTCAGTTCTTGCACAAAAGCCTTCCGGTTCTCTCTCCCCTGGAAACCGCTTTTCAGCTCCCGGATTCGATCCTCGTACCGCAATATGTTATTTTCCAGTTCATGAATCTCGTAAACGGGGAGAATTTGGCCTTTGAGGTGTAAATGCTTCGTAAATTCAACCTGGTGCATATCAACATGTTCCTTGAAATCAACTCTGCGGGGAACGACAATGGGAATTTTGAATTCCTTGAGCGCTCCGAAAATGCTTCCGGGTCCTCCGTGGGTGATGACGATGTCGGCGGCCTTCATATGCTGTTCCATTTGTTTTGGAGTCATCATCCGATAATGTTCGCAGGCTGCGGGCACATAATCGGAATAGCCGCTTTGCATGACGACGTTCGTTCGAATCACGCCTTCCTGCTTCAGACGGTCCACCTCCGACAACAGCCGGTTGAACTGCTGCTCATGGGTGCCTACGGTGACGAAAATCAAAATAATCCCCCCATATAATGGCCTTTGGAGTAAAACTTTTTTTGCTCCTCCCATTGAACCAAAAATACATCCGCAATAGGATAAACAAGCTTGCCCGTTAAAGTGGGTGTCGTGATTCTGTCATAGACTTCAAGGTATACCAGCTTGATCCTAAGCAATTTCCCAAGATAAAAAAAAGGCACTGCGACCGCAGCACCCGACGAAATCAAAACATCCGGTTTTTCTTTTCTCAGCAGCTTCCAAGCGAGTATCGTGTTTCGGATTAAATTGTAAATGTTTCGGTTCGTAGGATGAAAACACCAATAAACCTTTTCGTTTTCGAGCGCCGATTCCGAATCTTCTTTTTGAAACGTAACCCAAAACCGTTCCTCCTCTTTCCACCATTCCTCCAGCAACAGCAAATGAGTCAGGTGCCCTCCGCTTGAACCGACCAATCCTATTTTCATATTGCATTCATACCCCCTTGACGGGTTTTCTGTACTTACGGCTTTTATACAGCCGCACGACATGCTTTAAGAAGCTGTAGACAAACAGACACTTATGTAATAAGAACCCGATCTTGACAGGATTGCCCCCGTTTTGCCGGTACAAAATCCGAACGTTATCCAAATCGTGAACCAACAGCTTCCGCAGATTTTGGGTGAGTCCTCCTTGACCGTACAAAAACTTGTATTGTTTGGCCAAAGGCTTCGAGAGTCGGGCTCCCGGATACCGTCTTACGATTTGCAGAAAAAATAACAGATCCTCGCCGTAGTGTTTGCCCTCCAGAAAACGGAAACGGTTCTTCTCCATCACGCTGCGCCTTACCATGACCGTCGACATGCAAAAGAACACCTTAAATAACATCCTTTTGAAATCGGCTTGAATCCAATTTTCTTCCTGGCCGTATTTTGTCGTTTCATCCGAGTTGATGAAGTAATTGGTTCCCGATATGGCCACTTCAGGATGGTTGTTCATAAATTCCGCCTGAACCTCTAGCTTTTCCGGGCTCCAAGTATCATCGGAATCCAAAAACGCGACGTACTTTCCTTCCGCTGTATCCAGCCCTTTGTTTCTTGCGCGCGAAGGTCCCGAGTTCTCCTGCTCCAAATGCTTGATCTTCATCTCCGGATGCTGCCGGATGAACGATTCCACGATCGATGGGCTGCGGTCGGTTGATCCGTCATTGATCAATATGATTTCTATAGGCTGCCGGAACGTTTGGCGATAAACCGACATTAATGCGCGCTCGATTGTCATTTCGCTATTATAATACGGGATGATCACGCTGACCTCGATATCATTCGAATACAAGAAATACGCCTCCTAAGCCAATAGGTAGTTTTCGTTTGCCGCTTTTGCCGGGACAGGTTGCTCCCTCTCCCTAAGCGCGGTATTTCTGATGATAAAAAAGAGCAAGCACAGCTGGGCAACGGCATCGCTTCCCAAATTTGCGAGTCCGTTATTGGAATTCGCCATGGCGGTAATGACAAGAAAAAGAACGAATTCATAGTAACTTCTATCTTTGATCAGTAGATAAGCCGGATAAAGCAAAATCACCAAATAAATAACGGCCGTCCCCATGATTCCGTAATCGTAAGCAAGCATAATCAGAGGATATTCGAAATTAAATATATTTCCGTTCAGACTTTCCGCGACTTCTCTGGAGTGGCCGACCCCCCCGCCGAATATCATGCCCAGGCTCTCCACGCGGCTGTTCACCCATACCTCCAGCAGCCCGTTTCTTCCACTCGTAATGTCGCCGCTTTCCAGGCCGCTGATGTAACGCTGCATCAAATTGTTTTGGAACAACGGAGTATTCAGGATGACAATGAGAATGATGAAAATCCCCATGTAATACAAGATCCTGTTTTTCTTCACGCTGCTGCAAAAAAGAACAAGAAAAACGCCTAAAACCAGCGCCGTCTTGCTGCTGCTTAACAACAGCCCCAATAGCGTCACGCATGTGATCAGGTACTTGTTGATAAGAAAGTGATTCCGGCGCGCGTATACGTGATTGAGGATAAAAAACGTCAGGAAATATTGGGCGTTGGTCAACGGGTGCCCCATAAAAGAATAAAAGCGGTATACGCCGAACGAATGCTCCAATCGGATCAGCTGCCCCATTTCGAGCCCGTTGTAAAGCGTTCCGGCCATATATAGCTGAATAGACCCGCCGGATAAAAAATCGGCTGCGCCTACAATAAGCAACAGAACAATTAGCCAGTTAAAAAGGATGAGAAAAATGCGAAATGCCGGCATAATGACATCCTGCTTCAATTTCACGCCAACGAAAAACAACGGCAAGCAAAGACTGATGGCGGTCTGCAATAACCGCATAAAGGAATAATGCAAAAACAGGAAGCTGTATGAACACCATATGACCGAAAAGGCCAGAACAACATATGCAATAGCAAAGTTTACATTCTGTTTTTTCATGAAAAGAATAAGCAATATGCCGCCAATGACCATAAATAACACATTGTAATAGCCGAACTGTTCATTCACGCCGATGCTGCGAATGTTTTCCGTAAAAAAATAGACGGATATCCATACCAATACGATCATCCCGGTAAGTTTGGAAGACCGTTGTTCAAGCGTTTGCCTCATCTTCCCCATCCGCACATCCCCTCGCTCACGTTTTCGTTGCAGATTCGATGACCATGTAGTTTCCGTCCATCACTTTCAAATTCGCGATTCCATTCGTAATATTTACGCTCGTTTGATCCGGCAGCAAAACGCTTCCGCGTTTTTGTTTAAATCTCAATGTGATCATCTGATGATGCGGGCAAGGATCATATTCCAATCTAAAGGTCCGGCCATCCTGAACCACGATGTTCACCTTATCCCGCGTATTGACATAAACCGCAAGCTCGGTCCCCGTACAATACCAAACCTTTTTTTTCTGCAAGTAACGAAAAATATGCGTCAAGCTCTGCCGGTCGTCAAAAATATTGGGGTTCTGCCTTTTGCCGTCATCCCTTGCCGGGGCGATATGCTCTTGAATGCTGATGACCAATTTATGTTTGAGCAAAAAATCGATTTCCCGAAGCTTCATCCGGATCAGCGGTTCTTTAAGTATTCGTTTTACGAGCCCTTTAAACGTTTTGCCCGGGCGATACAAACTGTTCAACATTTCGCCGTTGACCGTGGAAGGAATGTCGACGACGTCGTTTTTTCCGAATCTTTTAACGTCGAAGTTAGAGCGCTTATCGAAATCCCTGCCGCTAATGTCCCCGCTGTTTCTTTCCAATACCCCCCGATTCCAATATCTGCACCACCATAAAAAACCGGTTGCATCGATGCTGTCATCCGAATAACGGTTGCTGACATAGCCGCAGTACTTGCCGCCTTGAGGCCTAACGCCCACGGCATCCTTGAAAGTTTCAATGCCTTGTTCAGTCCTTTGCACCGCGTCCTCCACATTCGAAAAGGAATCCCATTCCTGGATGAAATCTTCTGCCTTCTCTCCCGCTTGGCCATGCGTCGTGCCATGGTACGCCAGTTCAAATCGAGGATGGGAGTGAATAAAACTGAAAAACCGTCTGCTTTCCTCATCTGCATTGATCGGTTTGGATATTTGCTTAAACAAAGGCTGCTTAATGATGCCGGAACGGACGCCGACCGGTACGAAAAACGTCACCTTCACGTCCGGAAAGGGCGACAATAGCTGCCGCTCCAAATAACGGAAGGAAGAATGTTCGTGATCTTTGAAATATCCCCAGTCCTCGCCCGGTTCCACCTGTCCGTTCCGATTCATGTCGACCCACGTGTTGGCCAAATCATCGATCATAAACATGACGGGGGAATCCGCGTCATTAAACCACTTGCATATTTTAATATCCATCGTTTTTCTTTAACCTTTCTACGCTTTAAGGAATTGGTATAGATGAATTAGGATGTGAACGAATGGCTCTTTTTCTGAAAGATCTGTATAAACCGCCTCGCTTTTTCGGCCAGCTTGAAGATTCGTGCCTTCTTGATGGCCGAATTCCACATTTTAAAGGAATAGTTCACCATAAAATCGCTCGTCCAACGGTATTTCCAGGAATAGCTGCCCGCT
This sequence comes from Paenibacillus sp. USDA918EY, assembly GCF_009870825.1. Taxonomy (GTDB): domain Bacteria; phylum Bacillota; class Bacilli; order Paenibacillales; family Paenibacillaceae; genus Paenibacillus_AQ; species Paenibacillus_AQ albilobatus. Next base: position 71,373 of record NZ_WTWY01000003.1, read on the forward strand.
CCTAAATCGAATAACGATGTCGGATGATGCTCAAACAAATAATTCATCGTTTCGAGCATGAGGACATCGAACACGCCAAATTTTACAAATTCAGGCGAATATCCGGTGTTCCAGCCATAAAAGGTATTGTTGAAAAAATAACATAATTGATAGGCAATAATTTCATGGTTATCCGTTTCCATATACATGGCTACGACATGGGGATTATTATGGAACAGCGTTCTGAAAAAAGCCTCGTTGTTTTTATCATCAAAAATGCTTTTTCTGTCCATCCTCCCCTTTTGTTCCTGCAAATATTGCTTTTCCAACCGGTGAATGCCGGAGAAGAGGTCGTATAAATCGCCTTTTTCCATGCCTGCCGCCACTTTAAAACGGTAATGATGCTCTTTCTTCAGCTTTTCAAGCTTGCGTTTGATCCTGGAGCTCATCGCCGCTCTCTCGAAATGCGAAAGGCAAGTATACAAACTTAAATCGATTCTTGGACAGGACGTTAAATAAGAAACATGATGATTGTAGCGGTCATGCCTCAACAGAAAGTGTATTAACTCCGTGTCCATGGCAATATGCGAAAGCTCTACTTTTGTCCACTGATCGGCATGATCCTCGATGACTCCAAACATCTCTTTAATGATCGATAAAGGGGAGTGCCGGCTGGAATCGACGATAAAGTTAAAATAATCGCCCTTTCCGATAAAGCACAGGGTTTGGCAGTTCAGCCATTTTCTTTTGGATGTCCGGATCATTAACGGGGCGATCCCCGTCAGCTGATTATCCCGATACGAGCAAATGATGAACAGCTTATGGTTATGAAGGACTGCGTAGGTTTCCCACCAAAAATAATTGAAGCGAAAGGTGCTGTAGTAGCTTAAATCCGCCATTCTGCATTCAAGCTTTCTCCAGTCCTCCTCGAGGTTTTTAAAACCTTCTAGATCGGTAACGATTTTGCAACTCATATGTCTGCTACCCCTTTTACCTGCTTTTTTTCCAACTTTTTGAGACGGAGTCGGGTAAACACGCCAATCAGTTCTTCTTTGGCAATAAACTTGAATTTCAAGCTGAGCAAAATAAAAAACAGGCATAATGTTCCATTCAGCATGATCTCAAAGAACATGTTCTGAAACAAACTTCTGCAAACAAAATAAACCCCGTATAACGGGGTAAAGATGACAAGGTACTTATATGGGTACAGCCACCCGAGGCCAAGCGGGTAATATTTGGAGCCGTAATGGTAAAACACGAGATTGGCAACCGCATAAGAGATGACCGTGGCAAGCGCCGAGCCATAGATGCCTAACCACGGAATCAAAATCACATTGGCGACGATGTTAATGACGGAGGCTAAAATGATGATCAACGAATTGGTTTTCATTTTATTGGCGATATGAAGCCCTAAGGAATAAAACGAGATGGCCCCGGATAAAAAATAGGACAGCGAAATAAGCGGCACAAGCAGGTCAGCTTGGCTGTACTGATCCGTTGCCACCAAACGAACGGCCAGATGGGCGAACAGCGACAATCCCAAAACGCAGAACCATCCCAGAAAATTATAGATGCGGAACATCCGTTCAATTTGCCTGCTCCCCTCCTCCTCTTGGTATACCTTGTATTTGAAAGGGGTAAAGACGGACGTAAACGGGTTCACGAACACCGGATTGATCAGCATCCCGATTTTATATCCGATGGAATACACGGCCACCGACGACAGATTCATATACCCTTTAATCAGGAAACGGTCGCTTAGCGTCAGTACCCATCCCGAAATATCTCCCATCAGCAATCCGGTGCCGTAGCGTAACATTTTTCGGAGCTTGTGAATGACCAGGACGGGCCTGTATGTTCTCAGATCAAATGCAAATAAGAACAGGAACACGGCAAGATTGCCGGACAGCTGCGCCATAAGAATCCCCGTGATGCCGAGCTTCAAATGGATAAAATAATAAAAAGCGAAGAGCATCATTAAAAACATCGTGGAGACCTGGATCAAGCCTGATTTCAAAGCCTTGAAACCCATGGCGAAATAGCTCGAATAGATCATGTTCAAGCAGACCAGAACCGAACTCATGACCAATAGAGGAATGATCCAAAAACCTCCCTGAACATGCGGAAAGAGCAGCGGATACAGAGCCGGAGTCAGCAAGAAGGCGGCACCCGCGCAAAAAACGCCCCACAATATCGAAAAGGTCATGGCCGTGTTTTTAAGCTCGATTTTGTTCTCGAATTCGTTATAAAACCGAATCATTCCCGAGTAAACTCCGAGTGTGATAATAATCGCCAGCAGCTGCTGAATCGTGATGATCAAATCGTAATGTCCATACTGCTCCTGGCTTAAGTTCCTGGTATACATCGGAATCAATATCAAGTTCATGCCCTGCGTCAGTATCGATGAAAATAAATAGACGATGCCGCCAGAGAACATTTTTTTATTTATAATATTCATCGGAGATCACTTTACCTTTGCCAACAAATGTTCTCGATCCGGATATCCTTTCATATGCAGCTAACAGTTCGTCAAAGTAACCGGTCGGCCTAGTCCGCTGTATTCGCTGCTTCACTTGAACGTAGTTCTGCACGGTCTCCTTTACTTTATCCAGGAGATCGCTGACGTCTCCGGCACGGTAACCGATGGTTCCTTCGGGACGTACGCAAACATCGCTTGCTATAGACGGAACCCCGTAATGAAGAGCTTCGGCTATAGATACGCCATACCCGTCCTGAAGGGTTGGACGGATAAACAGCTTGCTTTTTTGAAGAATCGGATAAAATTCGGTATCTTCGGCTTCATAGAACCAAAACCGGTTTTCCAAGCCATTCCGTACGATCTTCTGCTTTAATTCATGATAATAACGGCGCTCCCCTTCATTTAGAGCCGATACCCCCAAAACGGTGAACAGCAGGCATGCATCAAATCCGGAGTCCGTCAAACGACGCATTAGTTCAATGAGTTGATCTATTCCATACAAATCCTTGCCGTCCAATAAACGGACGGACCCGTTGGCACTGATCAGAAACGGAGCGGATTCCATCCATTGATAAACGGATTCCGGAATCCTTGCCGCATCCTCAGGGCTTTCCACGGGTTCGAGATATGAAGGTATCGTCTGAATGTTCTCTTCATGCAACCCCCATTTGACCAGTTCGTTAGTATGGACGGCATTGACGCAAATGATGCCATCGATTCGGCGGAGGCTTTGGATCAATAAAAATCTTGTCCACGGGCCTGCGCTTTGAAGTTGCTGGATTAAACTTTCGCCATGTACCGTCAGTATAATTTTTTTCCCTAATAACGCATAAACTCCGAGCAGCATTCTAAGATGTTTGTTTATCGAATGAAAATGAAACACATCTCCGCGAATAAAGGGAAACTTGAGAAAAAACGTTTTGTAGCTTTTGAGCGAAACGATGTGCTTATCCTGGATTGAGGTTGGGCTCTCATTGTATAACGTGTAATCCATTCCACGGTTCTTCAAGCCGTGCACGATCCGTTTGATGTGAATGGAGATTCCTCCGTTCGGAGGAGGCGCCGGGCCGATGATCACAATCTTCATATTTGAATCCCATCCCGTTTTACCATAACCTCTATGCTCTTGAATTTCCCGGACGCTTCGCGCGGAATATGGTCTACGACTCTCATTCTGAATTTCATGTTTGCCGTGAATATCGAATACAGCTTTTGAATGACCGGCCTAAACTCCTCGATAATCCGTTCCATAGGCTGAAAAGTTTCCAGCAAAATTTCAATATCATCATATTGATGCTGTATGAGTTTGCAGGCCGTAACCGATTTTGTTCCGCGAAGGGCAATGGCAACCAGCGAGGAAGAAACCATGTCGCCATTCGGTTTATACATGATTTCTCCCACCCTTCCCTCAATCGAATGAATCGTCGGGAACAAATAATGCGCATCCGGATTGGAAATGACCGGAGTGGAAGCGATATCCATCAGTTCATATCTGATCAACGGCATCACGTCGTTAATAAACGAAGTCCCGATAATCGCATTGGTTCCCGGCTTGAATTCCACATATCCGTATAACGGGTTGAAACTGTATGACGTGGTGGAGTTTGTCCAGCCTGCGATAACGGTTTTTTCCGATTGGCCGTAAAAAGAATACAGTTCGGCATCCGGAAAGGCTTTCTTCATCGAATGCATCTGATACTCATGAAGCGTTTCCGAAGCGATCAGAAGCGCTTTAGGCTGAAGCCGATGCGCAAGTTTTTTTTCAAGCACAAGCTTGGAAAGCAGGCTGAGCGATGACGGATAACCGTGAAAATACCGGTATCCGGTTTGCTCGATCAGCCCTATGATTTTTTCGATGTTCTGATGGGTTAGCTTGGAGACATTGATCCGAAGAACCCGCTGATACCGGTCCACTTTGTACTCTTCGTTGCCCGGGAAAAAACCTCTGAATTCAATCCTGCCATCCCCCGGCGTATAACCGACTTGAGACCAAAAGAAACAGACGGCGGCCCATTCCCGCTGCTCAACCTTTCGATTGGAATATAACGTTAGTGAAGCTCCCGTGCTTCCGCTGGTTGAACTAAGGAAGACCCTCTTTGATCGATGCCTGTGCGGAATAATGTCGCGACCGCATTCCTTGACCATCGCTTTTTGAATCACCGGGATTCGTCGGATATCGGACATATCGTTCAATTGCCTTGGATGGAATCCGTATTTGTCGTACAGCTCACGGTAGAACGGGCTTTCGTCGTAAGCCATCTTTACGACCGCGGAAAAGGACTTGAACTGTTCTTCGGCAATTTGTTCCTGCGTCATTTCTTTCATTTGTTCGAATTTTTCAAGCCAAACGTAGAATTCTTTGTCCAAGTTCACATAGCGGTAGGGCAAATATGACAAAATCTCCTTGGCAATCTCTTTCGTTAAACTCATATTCTTTCAACTCCACAACGTTTAAGTTTTCTAAACAACATGCCAGCGTATCCATGTCTTCATTTGGAATTGTGAAGAAAATATCCGGATGGCCTTGCTCGGAACGCGAACGCCGTAACTTTCCGAAACCCAGCATTCATCGATTTGGGCTTGGCTGAATTCGTCCCAGACCAGCTCCACGGATATGTTTTCGTTATAGATGATGCACTTGTCAGTCCGCTCCAGAATGTTCATAGACGGCGGCAGAATGTATGTTGAACAATAATTTACGTCCGCTGCTTGCTGCACGGAAGATGGGGCCGGCTCCAAACGATCCTGAATCTCGAATTCGCCTGGCCTTAGCGTCAACTCACGGCAATGGACCAAACCGCATTTGTTCACATACCCATGGTGCATTCCTTTAAAATAGTTTTCTTGGAAAGCAACGCATTGACTGAAGGTTTCTTCCCTCATTTCGAAAAGTTGAAGCTCCTCAAAATCATTTTGCTCCTTGCCGTTAATTTGAATCGTATTATGGGATTTCGTGCCGCGAAAATAATTGCGCATCCGGTAATCGGCGGTATAGACGTAACAACCCGGATCGATAAAAATATCTTCCCGATTGACTTGGAGTTCGAAGCTCAGCTGATCATTATGGCTGTGGGTTCCTTGGCCATGGAACGACAACTCTCCGCACCGGACCAAACAATAGGCCTCTTCGTTGCGGAGTATGAAATATCCGCCGTCCGGATAGGAGCACGATGTTAACGGGATGGACTTCGGCAAAGTTTGCTTCGGTGGTTTTCCCGTCATCCAAAGCGCTTCTTCGGAAAAGTCACGCCCGATCACCCGAAAATCGTCCCTGTCAAATAATTCTCCCGCAACGGACAAGATGTGCCGAAAATCGTTTTTAATCCATTTCCCATATCGGGATACGATAAGCAACCGCCCGTCATCGGCATCCCCGATGAGCGGGGTCCGGCCATCCGGTTTCATGGTGTGCATAATACATTCGCACATTTTCTCCAACCGGTGCATATAGCGATCGGAGAACAACAGATCATTGCGCTGGCATAATAGGGTCACCACCAAAAAGCATTCCGTAACCAGCCGATGATAGGACGTCGAAGCCTCATAGTTGCTCCCGTCCTCATGCATCTGAACGAACATTTCCCGTTCGATTTCCCGGGTTCCGTAGGTCAGCCAAACCTCGGCATCTTTGCCCCATGCGTGTCGACCCTTTGGACCATCCCTGAAAAATAAACCTAAACTGATGAGACCCGCGAGGTTCGATAAGTAATGATTCCCCGTATGGTCGCCGCCGTTCTCCAAATTTCGGATGATATATTTTCCGTGCATAAACAGAGTCTGGTTAAACCTTCTCCAAAAAGCTTCGTGCAGAGACGGGCTTTCCGAAAAAAAATGGTATGCGGCGATCCAGTTCACGGCCCGGATGGCCACGTCCATCGCACAAGTCCAGTTTACGGACATTTCGACCGGATTCTGTATGATCCAATCTTCGACCTGCGCCTTAAATTCCAACGCATATTTTTCATTGCCCGTAAGCCAATAGGCTTTCCCCAACGTAAAAAAATGCTGGAAACGGGAAAGCTCCCAAGGAACCTTCACGTCTGCAGCATTACTTAAATCGATGATCGAAATCTCTTTATAAAATCGGTTCTCCCAACGGTGATTTGTTTTGAAGTCTTCATTCCATGGGAGGCGCTCTCCCAGATAGGTTAAACTCGACCCTAACAAATTAAAGTAGTGCGAACAAATAAGCTCCGCTTGTTCAATGATGTCCTGCTCGCAGTTTAATGTCCGCATCATTTCAACATATTCAGCTTGTTGTTGGGGATTGAAGAGATATCGGCTCCGAGTATGAAAACCTTCCAATTGAATCGAAACAGCCTTTGTCGGAAAAACAAGCAACCGATATTTTCTAAAGAAAAAATACAGCCGGTCGAACCCTTTTCGCCAAATCTTTTTTAATGCAACATCTGCCGGCATGTCCCCGAGTTTTTTTACTTTAGCCAAAAACGAAGCCGTCGGCATCCTTCACTCTCCATCATGTTTTGTCAAATTAATTAAAGAATCCGCGGGTGTCGATAAGAATCTTCTCCTTCAAGAGGTTCCGGTCGATGTCTGAAAACGCATGATGATTGACCAGCAATAACACGATATCGGACTCCCGGATGGCTTCTTCCTTGCCCATCAATACCGTATGCTCCAGCTGCAGAAATTCCGGCAGTTGATTCACATAGGGTTCAACGATATTAAGTTTTCCGATTTGACGGGCAGAAAGATTCTTGACGATCTCAACGGCAGGACTTTCCCGCAAATCCTCAATGTCAGCCTTAAACGATAACCCCAAACATGCAATCACCGGTTCTTTAAAACGTTCAGCCTTTTCAATGACACGGTCGACGATGTAACCAGGTTTAAAGTTGTTTACGGTTCTTGCCGTTTGTATCAATTTCGATTGTTCGGGCGCGGCGTCGATTAAAAACCATGGATCCACCGCTATGCAATGTCCCCCCACTCCAGGACCCGGCTGCAAAATGCTGACGCGGGGATGATGATTAGCCAGCCTGATCAGCTCCCACACATTAATCTTCAGATGGTCGCAAATGACGGACAGCTCATTGGCAAATGCTATGTTTACATCCCGGAACGAGTTTTCCGTCAGCTTCGTCATTTCAGCTGTTCTTGCATTCGTCTCGAGAACTTTACCGTTAATAAAGGACTTATAGAATTCCGTTGTACGCTGGGTTGATGCATGATCGATGCCGCCGATGACCCGATCGTTTTCTACCAGTTCGCGCAGGATTTGTCCAGGCATGACTCTTTCGGGGCAATGCGCGATAAAAATTCGATTGCACACCGACTGCGGCGCGTCGGACAAGCTTAAGTCATTTCTTGCTTCCAGGATCCAGTCCGCGATTTTCTCGGTGGTTCCAACCGGGCTGGTAGATTCGAGAATGACAATATTGCCCGGTTTAAGCAGAGAGATGATCGTCTGCGTTGCTTGCCGCACATAGGTTATATCCGGTTTATGGTGTTCCGTAAAAGGCGTAGGCACGGCCAGAATAAAAACATCGGCCTCTTCCGGTTCCATTGAGGCACGGAGTTTTCCGCTTTGCACGGCGGCTTTGACCATGATGTCGAGATCGGGTTCAAATATATGAACCCCGCCGTCATTGATCAACTTCACGACGTTTGGATTGGTGTCGACTCCGTGAACTTGAAATCCCTTAATAGCCAGCAGACTGGCTGTAGGAAGGCCGATGTAACCGAGGCCTACGACGCAAACTTTGTGAACTGTTCCGTTCAAGGTTTATCCACCTCTTAAAAAATTTCGATTTTTTGCTTCTCCCGGCTTAAAATTTGCTCAATCTCATGCATAAGCGGAAGCTTCAGATCACTTTGTTGAAGAGCAAATTGAATGGTAGTAAGGATGTATCCCAATTTCTCCCCTACATCAAATCGCTCGCCTTCAAATTCGTAGCCAATGCATCCCTGCCGTAGAATTAACTGCTCGATCGCATCGGTAAGCTGGATTTCGCCTCCATACCCGGCTTTCTGCCTTTCTAACAAGGGGAATATCTCCGGCTTCAAAACGTATCTTCCGATAATAGCCAGATTCGAAGGTGCCAATGCCGGCTCCGGTTTCTCAACGACACTGCGCAGTCTGTGGGTCCTTCCATCGGCGTCCAGTTGACCCCAGGGATCGATTACGCCATACCTGTGCGTTTGTTCCCTGGGAACGGTTTTTACGCCGACGACCGAAGTGCCGAATACTTCATATTGTTGAACCAACTGGCCGATACAAGGGATTTCCGACCTGACGATATCATCGCCAAGAAGAACGGCAAACGGCTCTTGCCCGATAAAATTTCTTGCGCACCAGATGGCATGGCCGAGCCCTTTCGCTTCCTTTTGGCGGATGTAGTGGATTTCTACTTCGGATGAGCGGCGTACTTCCTCCAGAACTTCCAGTTTCCCTTTTTCAAGCAAATGATGTTCAAGCTCATGCGAATAATCGAAATGATCTTCGATGGAGCGCTTGCCCTTGCCGGTCACAATAATAATCTCTTCGATGCCGGCTGTGATCGCTTCTTCGACGATATATTGAATGGTTGGCTTATCTACAATCGGAAGCATTTCTTTGGGCATCGCCTTGGTCGCGGGCAAAAACCTCGTTCCGAGTCCGGCTGCCGGTATAATGGCTTTTTTAACTTTCTTCATGACGACTCTCCCCCTCTTGTGCGGTCTTTTTTTTATGTATTGAACTCAACGGCCCATGCTGTTGCGCTCACAGGGACAGGCCGCTCTTCAAATAAAATCGAAGCATATGCTATAGCCCCATCCTCCGACATAGCTCATGTTTCGATTCGAAAAAAATTCCAATAAAATCGGTGGGCATCTAACCCGTCCTCACATCACACCACTGACGATAAACGTCTAAGGTATTGGCATACCCACAGCATGACCGAGTGCCTACTTGTGATAAAGGTTCAGTAGACATAACCTCATCTTCGTTACTAATGGACCGGGAATTAACTGCCGTAATAATAATGGGATTCCGCTTTGCCGGTCCTTTTATTGTTTAAGACCACGCCGAGAATGTTGGCCTTGGCGAGCTCCAGTTTTTCTTTGGTTTTTTGGACATGTTCCCTTTTTACCTTGCCTGCCTGCACGACGATGACAACGCCGTCACTGACCGAAGCTACAATCAGGCCGTCTGCCACTGCCATCACCGGCGGAGTGTCAATCAGGATCACATCGTAGTCGTCCCTCCAGCTCTCCATGATTTCTTTCAACTTTCCGGACGAGAGCAGTTCCGTTGGATTTGGCGGCACCGGGCCTGAGGTAATAAGCTGCAGGTTATCGACGCCTGAGTGATGTATGATTTCTTCGCAAATGCTTTGATTCGCCAGAATGTTCGATAAACCGGTCTTATTCGAAACATTGAAAATCCCCTGCAGGGAAGGCCTTCTCAAATCGGCATCGACCAACAGTACCCTTTTTCCTTCCTGGGCAAATGCCACCGCCAAATTGCTTATTGTCGTTGTTTTCCCTTCCGCGGCCTGGGTTGAAGTCACCGCTAAAATTTGAATTTTATGGTTCCATCCCAGGAACTGGATGTTTGTGCGCAGATTGCGATAGCTCTCCGATATATTCGACCTGCGATTGATATTCATAATAAGTTTGGTTTTATTGGCTGAGCTGCGCATAGTTTTCACCTACCTGTTTTTTAATTTTTGCGGAGGAACGTGTTTTAAGATCTTTTCTTCTCATTTTTCGGATCGCTCCTAGCGTCGTTAGGTCCAAATATTTTTCAACATCCTGTTCTGTTTTTACCGTGTCATCCAAGTAATCCAGCAAAAATGCAATACCGATGGCGATCATCAGCGAAGCTATGAATGTGATGACGACGTTTAGCTTGACGTTCGGGCTGACCGGTACGGGATCGGGCTCCGGTTTTGCCTTATCCAAAATGGTGATGTTATCGATTTTCATGATTTGCGGAATTTCTTCTTTAAACACTTGCGATACGGCGTTTACGATCTGCATGGCGTGACTATAGGAAACATCGCGTATTTTGAGAGTGATCACTTGAGAATTTTGGGTGGTAACGACTTTTATTCGTTCGCTTAAATCGGCGGAGGTCTCTTTTATTTCAGGGAACCTGCTTACAACTTTGTCCATGATGGACGCCGACGAAATAATGACCTTATAGGAATTGATCAGCATGATATTCGAATTGATTTCGTTAATATCCAGAGACTGCGCGCCGTTCCGGTCCGCGCTCATTTTGTTGACGATCAGCGTGCTTTGGGCCTCATATTCCGGCGTCATCATGAATTTGCTGTACAATCCGGCGCCGGCGGTGCAAACCGCTACGAAGACGATCAAAAACCACAGTCTTTTTCTCAGCATCTGCATCATTAATTTCAATTCCATGACAAACTCCCCCAACTTTTGTCCGATTTCACCGGGCGGCATTTTTTCCCGGATTCAAATATGCGCATTGCCGATGTTTCCTCCAAGGATCAATTGGACTGCATGCTGCCGCAGCGTATCCAGGTACGATGAACCGCACAGCCTTTCGATCGCCTCGTGTCCTTCCTTCGTAAAAAAATTCCGCCGCTGCAGATTGTGCGCGTCGCTCCCGATCAAATGGATCCACCGTTTGCCGCATAAATAGAACGCCGTCTGCTGAACCTCTTTGCCGAAAAGGCCGGCCAGCGACTGGGTCGTCGCCTGGAGCCTGACGCCGTCTTCCTCGATCCAGCGCCGCACTTGATCCGGATTCCGGATGATGCCAAGGTTCCGCTCGGGATGCGCGATCACGGGATGAATGCCGTGCTTTTTCATATAGGAGACAAAATCGTTGAAACAACCCGGCACGCCGCGGGCCGGAAGCTCGACCAGCAGATAGCGGCTTCCGGCCAAGGTCTGAAGCCTTCCCGCCCGATGTTCCGCCCGGAACGAATCGGTTAACCGGAATTCCTGCCCCGGCAGCACGTTCAGCGGAATGCCGCTTTTTTTCAGCCTAAGGTTCAAAGCGGCCACGCGGCGCCGGATTTTGCCGGCGGCATTGGCATATCTTTTGGTGGCATGATGCGGTGTGGCGATCACGGTTTGAATGCCTTCGCCAACGGCGGCTTTGGCCATCCGGATCGCGCCTTCCATCGAACTTGGACCATCGTCCACGCCGGGAAGGATGTGACAGTGGGTATCAATCATCGTATCAACACCTGTTTCCATAACTTTTGTAACAATATGTATCATTATAAGGCGAATCGACAGCATCTTTTGTTGATTCCGACTGAAATCAGGGGAGCTTTGGCGAAAAGACGGATGATGCGAAATCCTTGCGCCAAGAGGCAAACCATGTGTGTTATCAAGGGATTTAGGAACCTGATTTCTTAGGTATATGGTTTCAAAATAAACATTCGCTATTGACGACACTGTTAATTTACGATACATTTTGTATCATGTCAAGCAGTTATTTCTCTGCGCTTGGCATCGTATACGGAGGGTGGGAACGAATGAAGAGTGGTCACCGGATTGCAGAGTTGCGGGAACGGAGAGGTTGGACTCAAGAGCAGTTATCCGCTTCGATCGGCATCAGCAGAGCTGCGCTGTCTCATTATGAGAAAAACCGGAGAAAGCCGGATTATGAAACGTTAAATCGGCTGGCGGACCTGTTCCAGGTTTCGATCGACTATTTGTTGGGAAGGAGGGAGATGGCCGATGCTTCCGCAGAATCGGAACTGAATGTTCTGGAGCCTTGAAAACGAGCGAAGCTACAATCCCGATACATAGGCTTGGTCCAAAAATTTAACGCGAAAAGGGCTTTGCTGGTGCAGAGCTCCCGACAAAAGCAATCCAAACGGCGCAGGCGGTACCCGGGCCTGCTATACACCCTGAACGCTAAATCCAAAAAAATCGATGCAATAAGCTTTGCGCGCCGGACGCCCAACATGTATAATGGATTAGCAAACATATGTTTGCCTATTTCGACATCGTCAGTCAGAGGAGGCATCATGAAAGGTTCTACGCATTTGGCGATCGGCGTCGCCATCGGAGCGGCCGCGGCTGCCCACTATCCGTTCACGCTGGAGCATGCCGCGATTTATGTTGCGGTTTCCGCGCTATCGGCGCTTAGCCCCGATCTTGACGGACCCAGCATGCTCAGCGCAAAGATCGGGCAGTTTTCCAAATGGCTGCGGGAAATGCTGTATTGGTCGGGTCTGCTCTTGATCGTTATCCTTGCCTGGCTGTATTTCGCCAAGCATTTTTTTGTGATGGAGTATTCGTTGGCAGCGCTCAGCCTGTTTCTGCTCGGACTCATTATTAAAGACGGTCTTTTCCGCAACATTTTTGTCTGCGCCATCGGCGTGGCGCTGGCTTACGTCGGCCTGTCCCGCCAGATGCCGTGGTTGATCGGGTTCGGATTGTTCGTGGCGGTCGCCCCATGGCTTAAACACCGGGGTTTAACGCATACCGTATGGGCGCTCGCATTATGGGCATACATAGGTTCCGGCCTTGAGGAACAGCTTCGGGTCGAAGGCATCATGCTGGTGGCAACCGCAGGTTACCTTTCGCATTTGGTTGCCGATACGCTTACGCCAAGCGGCGTGAAGTGGCTGTACCCCATTCTCAAAAAATCTTTTAAGCTTCCGATAGCTTAAGCGGGATTCGTCCGCCGGTCCGATGGACCATCCATCCCGCACGTGGGGGCAACGGAAGCGAAGGCCTCACGGCGAAGGATCGGAACAAACGGATCAACCGAAAACGGGCTCACGTGGCCAAAATACGTCCAAATGAACTCTTCAGCACTGCGCGTGTACTCTGCATTCCAGGAGACATGCGCGGCGTTTGGAGAGTTTTTTGGGTTCCGCCCAAAACGTGGCGCCCTATGCTTGTTCGATGCATATAATCATTTCCAATGCAGATACTTTTAACTTGAAGGTGCGTGCCACAAATGGTACATATTGTAATAGGCCGGCTTTGATTCATCATATTCTGCATTTAAGGAGAAGAGCGGGTGGCTAAAAAATCGATTTTTGCCGTTTGGATCAGCCTGATCAGCAACGTGGTGCTGACGGCGCTCAAAATCGTCACGGGTCTTATTTTTAATAGTAAAGTTCTCGTCGCGGACGGGATCCATAACGCGGGAGACGTCGTGGCGACCATCGCCGCCTTGACTTCCGCCCTTGTCGCCAGAAAACCGGCCGATGAAGACCATCCCTACGGCCATGGCAAAGCCGAAGCCATCGCATCCGGCCTGGTGTCCATCATTTTGATCATGGCGGCGCTGCTTATGGTCTACAAGTCCATCGAATCTTTCTTCTCTCCCCCTGCCGCGGCCAGCTGGATTTCGCTGATCGCCGCCCTGATCTCTTTGATATGGAAACAGGCGCTGTATATGTACTGCATCCGGATCGGGAAAGCGGAAAACAGCCGCAGCCTGATCGCAACCGCCTACGACCATATTGCCGACGTCTACGCGTCGGCCGCCGCCGTGATCGGGATCGCCGTTTCGCTGATCGGCGACAAATACCATATCGCGTATACGGAATACGGAGATTCCGCCGCGGGGATCATCGTCTCCTATCTCGTCATCCGGCTTGGCTATAAAATGGGCCGGGAGGCCATCGATATTTTGATGGACAAAAACGTGACGAACGAGCAGCTGCAGCAGCTGACCTCGATCATTTATTCGGTTCCGAACGTGAAACGAGTGGACAGCATCCGCGCCAGGGAACTGGGCAACGCGATTATCGTGGACGTAAAGGTAAGCGTTCCGAACCAATTGACCGTCAAAGAAGGACATGACGTGAGCCGCGAAGTGAAGCAAAGCATCATGAGGCGGATGAGGCATGTCGGGGATGTTATGGTCCACTTGAATCCGTGGTACGCGGACGGAGAAGAGGAATGAAGAAAGGGACTGCCCATGGTTGGGGCAGTCCCTGTTTATTATCCGAGATCCGGCACATCCGTCAGGCTGACTTCGGTACGGTCCGTTCCGTGAAGCTCGAAAATGACAAGCTCGTTGCTGCCCGTTTTCAGCAGCGGAGCCGGAATGTACAACGCTTTTTGCGGCCCGGCTTCCCAGTAACGTCCGAGGTTGAAGCCGTTGATATAAACGACGCCTTTCGTCCAACCGTCCAGACGGATAAAGGTATCCGCTTTTTCGCTGACTTCGAACAGGCCTTTATAAAACGCCGGCGCTGCCGACTTCGCTGCCGTCTCGCCTTCCTTCAGCGGCGCAAAGGACAATGCCGACAAGTCGCTGAGCGGCAGCGGACGGATCGTCCAATCGTACAGGAATTGGTTGCCGAGACGAATGCCTTCCGTAACGCCTTTCGGGTCCCTCATCAGCGGCCCGTAATTCACGCGGCCCATGTTTTCCACGAGCACGTCAAGCTGCAGCCCTTCGGCCGGGATTTCGAGCGGAATGCCTGCCGGATTCCAGCGTTCCACCGTGCCGACGTACTCGCCGTTCGCGAAAATGAGCGCGCGGTCGCGCACATCCTGCAGCACCAACTCAAAGCCGTGCCGCGGACCGCTGATCCGCGTGGAATAAAGGATGAAGCCGTAATTTTGGCCCACTTTTTCCATCGGCTCCGGACACGCGCTGCGGACCGGCTGCGACAGCTGATCCAGCTGGCCGAACAATTCGGCCTGTTCCGTCATCTGCACGGTGCCGTACGCCTTTTTGCGGATCGGCTCAGGCAATTCAAGCTCCGGCAGGTCCGTGTAACGGGAAAGCACCTCGCGTACGGCATAAAACTTCGGCGTCGGATCTCCCCACTCGCTGAGCAGCGTATCGTAATCGTAGCTCGTAACCGTCGGCTCGAACTGCTGGCCGTGGTTGGCTCCGTTATAAAAGCCGAAATTGGTCCCGCCATGGAACATGTAAAAGTTCACCGAAGCGCCTTCCTCAAGCATCTCCTCGAGCGCTTTCGCCACATCTTCCGCAGGCCGTGTGTGATGCTCCTCCGTCCAATGGTCAAACCAGCCGTTCCAAAACTCCATGCACATCAGCGGACCTTCCGGCTGGTATTCGCGCAGCTTCGCGAACGCCTCCTTCGCCCTGGAACCGAAGTTGACCGTCTCCAGCACGCCTTCCACCATGCCGCCTTGAAGCATATGGTCTTCCGGACCGTCGGAGGTGAACAGCAGCACGTCGATGCCGCGGCTGATCATGCCTTCTTTCAAGTAATTCAAATACTGCTTGTCATTGCCGTAGCTGCCGTATTCGTTTTCGATCTGCATCGCGATGATCGGCCCGCCGTTTGTGCATTGAAGCGGTTTCAATCTTGGCAGCAGCTCGTCGAAATAGCGGTCCACTTTATCGAGGAACGCGCGGTCGAAGCAGCGAAGCCGCATGGAGGAATCCGCGAGCAGCCAGGCAGGAAGTCCGCCGAATTCCCATTCGGCGCATATGTACGGGCTCGGACGCACGATAACGTGAAGCCCCAATTCACCGGCTAACCGGATAAACGCTTCGATGTCCGCCAGTCCGTCAAAGACGAATTTTCCTTCTTCCGGTTCGTGAATATTCCATGCCACGTACGTTTCGACGGTATTGAATCCGCACGCTTTCAGCTTCAGCAGCCTGTCGCGCCAATATTCAGGCACAACGCGGAAATAATGGATGGAACCGGAAAAAATGCGAAGAGGCGTGCCTTCATAAACAAAATCATTCCCTTGAACCTTAAACTCTGCCATTGAGCTTGATCTCTCCCTCTCTGTGCCTTTTTTTGGCCTTTCCTGCCAATAGCCCTGTCCGGCTTATTATAAGCCAGAATCAGGGCCAGTGGGTGAACAATTTTGACAAATTTGCTTCTTCCTTTTGCTCAAAGCCCGTTGCTGACGATCACTGCTGTAAATGTGGATTCGTTTCTATGACGGCAATTGAAACAAAACCGTTTTGATCTCCGCCGGTCCCGCGGCGATCGCGCCGAGGTCGGCTTGATCCAGCGGCTCCTCCATAATGTTGCTGTGTCTCGCTTCTTCTACCGGGAAGGCGGGCTTGGCCGTCAGCAGCCGCTCCTCTTTCGCCGCATTAAACCAGCGCGCCACGACAGCGCCGCCTGTGGACATTTTCAGCGCGGAAAGCATCAAGCCTTTCCCTTCCCAGGACAGGTAAGAATGAACAACCGGGAGGCTGCCCTCATGAACGCCGGTCTGCAGCGTCAGCCACGGCACCTGGAATTGATGCGCCAAAATCATGGCCCCTTCTTCATCCAAACGTGCTTCCGTGCGGCCAGATTCAGCCGGGGCAAACGGGATGATCATGAGGCGTGCCGCATGTTTCCCTTTGCACTGCGCCCCGGGCGTCGGAAAATGACCCCAGTCGCCCATCTCGCCAACCGCTCTCAGCAGCGTTACGGCAATCACCGCCGAATCCTCCTGCATGATTTCATATTCCGGCAGCCCCTGGTTGGCGATCAGGAGGCCTTGCGTTTCATCATGTAGCGAAACAAAAGCCTGCTGATGATGACAGTTGCTCGGATTTCTCCATTCCGCCGCCGGGACATTGTTTCTTTCCGCCACTTCAAAGATGGAATCCGCCTGATGCGTTTCCGCGGCGATGCCCGGCTTGAACAACATCCGGAGCCGATGATCTTCCGCTTGGTTATCGAACGCGGACTCGACAAGAATGCCCTTGCCTTCGCGTTCCAGCGTCACCCGGGTATGAATGCGGAATTCCGTCATGACGGAAGACCGGCCCGCGCTCCGCCCCGTAAACCATACCAGCTCCCGCTGCTCCTTGCGGAGCGTCTCGTCCGCGGAGACAGGAATTCGCAGCGTGTGCGCAATGTCGAAGGAAGCCCGAAACGGCTCGTCTTCGGCCAGTGTGACGCTTGCAGCAAGATCCCTCGTCGTAATCGGCAAATCGCCGTCCGGCTGCTTGTACATATATTCGTTCCCGATGTCGCCGGTGTCCTCGTAGATGCACAAATCGCGCAAAATCCGGCCGGACGCTTTATCCAAAACGGTCAGGGAGCCGTTTTTTTCGATCGTCACCGCCAAATGCCCGTTCTCCATGCGGTTTCGTCCGGTCACCAGCGAACGGCGCTCGGAGGCGATTGGAGCCAATCCGTTAGCCGATTCGAAGGAATCCGCATGATGAGCGGAACCGGTCGCCGCTTGATTCCCATGGATGACGGCGAAAGCTTTATGCCCCAGCGCGGGTACCCGTCCGGCTTCGAACCGTACCCGGATTTTTCTTTCAAAATAAGGCTGGCGGAAGCGGTCCTCCGGCAAATCGTAACCAAACGCGATTCCCAGATCCTCATCATCAAACGGAATTTCGTTTCCATCCGGATCGACCAGCCGCAGAGGCCCGATCGGCAGCGTGCGCAGCGTTTTTTTCATTTCGGCAAAACCGATCCCGCTCCGGAAATAGATCCGCTCCAGCGCAAGCTCCGCCGTTGCGACGCCGGAACGCTCCCAGCCGGTCGTATTCCACACCGCCAGCGGATACGCCGTTTCTCCCTCCCGAAGAACATTGCGAAACGGGCTCGTATCGATGTCGCCTGCAAGCACGTCCAGGCTGTCGCTGACGATCGCCTCGCCCACATGCCTGCTTTTCGCAAACCGCGCCACCATTTCGTCATGCACCTCGTCCACGCTGCAGCCGCAAATGCTGTCATGGGGATGGTTTTGCATTAGCGTTTTCCAGGCATATTCGAGCAAATGATGCGGGTACGGCGCTTTCCCCGTCAAATGGGCGAAAACGGCCAGCGGCTCGGCTGCCTTTTCCAGCAACGCCTGTCCCCGGTTGTTCATCTGCTTCAGGTAGATGCGGGAGGATGCCGTATTGACCAACGTCGACCAACCGTCCGTATGCTGGCTGCGAAGCTCGCCCCGTACGACGGACAGATGCTCCGGCACGGTTCCGGACACCGCGAGAGCGTAATCCGCCAGATTGGAATGGACGAAACGATGCGCCGGGAACAAACGTTGCGCCGTTCGGATCGCTTCTGCCGCATCCGACTGGACCGGCTGGTGATCGCATCCGTTCATCATCAACACATGCGGCGTGGAGGCGTACCTTTCCGCATCCTTCAGCTTTTGCTCCCAGTAGGCGCGCGCTTCCCCCGGTTCCGTCGGCATTTCGTTGCCGTTGCTGTACCAGTTGGCGAACAAAATGCCAAGCACCCGCGAACCGTCGGGGGCTTCCCAGATCATTTCGGAATAAGGGGATTCGTACGCCGCCGTCTCGCTCACCTCGTTGTTGAAGCCCGTCGGCTTGACGCCCCGGCCGAAAAACGCGTTGCCGATGCCGGCCTGCCGCAGCAGCTGCGGCGCCTGCCCCATATTGCCGAACGAATCGGGAAAATAACCGATTTTGCTTACCGCTCCGTAGCGGGCCGCGTCCCGGTGCCCGTACAGCAGATTACGCACGTTGGCCTCGCTGCTGGTCAGAAACTCGTCCTGCAAAATATACCAAGGGCCGACATGGATGCGGCCTTCCCGGACATATTTTTCAACCTGCTCCCGCTTTTCCGGGCGAATCTGCAAGTAATCGTCCAGCATGATCGTTTGCCCGTCGAGATGAAAGCTTTTGAAATCCGGATCCTTTTCCAGGATGGCCAGCAGCTCGTCCATCAGCTTAATCAGCCGCACATGGTGTTTTTCATAGGGCAGATACCATTCCCGGTCCCAATGCGTGTGTGAAACGATATGTACTGTTTTGGATTGTGCCAATATTCCGCTCTCCATTCTGTGGTTTTTTCTAGAGCAAAAGCCAGTGGCCCGCCATCCGCGTTTCGTGCCGCATGTTGCGGGCCGCTTGTCTTAGACGTTTAACCGACGATGCCCGTCCGTTCCACGCTTTCCACGAAATACCGCTGCACAAACAGGTACAAAATGATGAGCGGTGCGGTCAGGAGCAGCACCCCGGTGTTGAGGAGCATCGACTGGTACACCAAATCCGGTTCTTTGCCGAGCGCCGATCCCATATCCATCAGCTGCGTGGAAAGCACCTTCACCTTGCTCAGGAAAAGCGAGACGTAATAGCTGTCATTCCACTGCCACACGAACGAAAACAGGACGACGGTAACGATGGCGGGCACCGCGTTCGGCAGCATGATCCGGCAAAAGGTTCTCAGCACGCCCGCGCCGTCCACGAACGCCGACTCTTCGATCTCCTTCGGAATCCCGCGGAAAAACTGGCGGAAAATATAGATGTACAAGCCGTTTTTCAGCCCCATCGCGGTCGCCGAGGAAATGAGGAACGGCCAGAAGGTGTCGATCAGGTTCAGGCTGGATTTGCCCGTAACAAGCTTGATCAAACCGAATAAGTCGAAATACCGGTACGTTAAATACAGCGGAATCATGATGGTCTGCGGCGGCACCACGATCGTGAAAATGACGAGGCCGAACAGCAGGCCGCTGCCCCGGAACTTCAGCCTCGCAAAGGCATAAGCCGCAAGCGCGCAGGAGGCCAACTGAATGATCGTCGTTCCCGCCGAGATCAAAAACGTATTCAGCAGGGCGGGGAAATATCGGGTCGCCTCTATGGCGATTTTGATGTTGTCCAGCGTAAAATGCCGCGGAATCCAAAGCACGGTCGGATCGTAGATGTCGACTTTGCTGCGGAAAGCCACCGACAGCCGCAAAAACAGCGGGAACAAAATGATGAAGCAAAAGCCTACGATCATGACGGTGCGCACGACTATCCACAGCCAAAGTTTGGATTTTTCCAGAGGGTTAAACCGGTACTGGATGATATCCGCGTAAGCGGCAGGCGATTTCATAGCCTTTTCCTCCTATCAGTCATAGTAGAATACCTTTCTGGAAATGATGGCCGTCGAAATGCCCAGGATCGCCGTCACCACCGCAAAATAAACCCAGGACATCGCCGCGCTTTGGCCGAATTCGAACGATTTGAACGCCGTTTCGGATATAAGGGAGTTGATCGAATTACGGCTGAAGGAATCGATGATCGAATACACCGTATTCGTCAGGATAAGCGGCGTCATCATCGGAAACGTCACCTTCCAAAAAATTTCGTAACCCGTTGCCCCTTCGATCCGCGACGCTTCGTACAAAGACGGGGAAATCGATTGCAGCCCCGCCAGAAAAATGAGAATCTGCACCCCGGACGAGCTGATGATTTCGTATATCCGGTCTACGGCGCCCGTAATGTAGTTGACGAACACCGGCGCAAGTCCCGAGTCCGTCAGCATTTTTTTCAGCTCGAAGCTTTGCAGCATTCCGCCGCCGCTGCCCCCGCTGCTTCCCGACAAGGTCGAGCCGCCGACAAAGCTGCTGATGTCCAGATTGGCGATCGCTGCGGATGCCAAAATGACCGGCAGGAAAAAGATCGCTCTCGCCAGCGCCCTTCCCCGGAATTTCTGGTTGAGCAGCACGGCGGCGAACAAGCTGAAAATGATGATGATCGGCACGTTGACGACCATGTTCGTGACCGATTCGGTCAGCTTGCGCGGATAATCCGGGTTGGTCGTAAACAGGCCCGAATAGTTGGACCAGCCTTTGTAATCGACGGCAAAACCGCCTTCAACGAGCCGGATCGTGCTGAGGCTGAACCGGAAGGACTGGATCAGCGGCAGCAGAAACAGGATGATAAGCCCCAATATGAGCGGCGTGGCGAACAAAACGCCGTAGAGCTGCTTTTTTTGGGACAAGGTTAACGATTTTCTGAACATGTTATTCACCGCCTACGTGATAGCTCTGCGGCTGAAGCTGCAGGCCGTCCACGGCCACCGCCGCCCGGTTGTAATTGACCGTCACGGTTATCCCGTTTTCGTATGTCGTTCGGACGACGCCCGGAGCCAGGCGGACGTGGGCCGTAATGACTTGGTTCCTCACCTTCGCCAGCACCGGGTTCGACTCGCCGTACAGCCTGGCCGCCTCGTCGATCCAATCCTTATAGTTCAGCGCATACAAGCCGTTATAATCCGTATCCTTTACCGTGGAAGCGTCGCTGGCGAACCATTGGTAATATACGGCCGAGCCGGTTTCCAGCGATTTCAGCATGGCCAGGCGCGGATTCTGCAGCTCGCCCATGTTGTACGGAGCCCCGGCGATATTGAAATAGCCGTGAAGCGCGATTTGGAAAAACGGAATCTCTTCGTCGGTAATATTGAGCCTGCTGCTGCGTTCCGGCGCGTTAACGATCCAATCGGCGTACGGCAGGCTGTACGCGTTGCCGCCTTCAACCATAAGCGAACCGGTTTTCGTTCGGAGAAGCTCCATCGCCTTTACCGAAGCCGCCTGCGAATCCTGCCTGCTGACGGGATGGCTAGGATCGAAATCGGAATGGACCTCGCGCCCCAAATCCCGCAGCGACAGCCCTGGAACGCCCAGCTTGGCGTAGTCGGCCAAAAATCCGTCCACCTGCTTAGGCAGCTGCCGCGGCGAAAGGAGGTAGTGGGAAAACTTGCCCGTATCCTTCGCATGCGTCACCGGATTATAAGCGAATACCTCCGCCTTGCTGCGGTCAAGAAGCGTTGCCGCGCCTTTCGCACCTTTGTATTTTTCCAAAAACGCGGCGTCCGGGTAAAACCCGAATCCGTTTCGTTTCATGAAATCCGCCAGCTTCAACAAGCCCTTCTTGCCGCCCAAAGCTCCGGCCGCTGAAACGTCGCCCGGGGATGTGTGGCGGATCCCGCCGTTAAACCAGCCGACGAACCGCAGGTCGATGTTTTGGACGCCGGCGGTTTTCAGCTTGCCGACGATCGTTTCCGCCTCCGCGAAGGTCGTCAACGGCTCCGTCGACCGGTAAGGAATGCCGAGCAGCGATTTTTGTTTTTGGAACGCCCCTTCAAGTTCGAGCATAAACGGGCTATCGGCGGAAGCCTTCAAAGGCTTTAAATCGTATTTGCCCGCCAAATAGCTGCGGTAAGCCGCCGCCATTCCGGTATAATTTGCGGCATCGCCGGACAAAAACGCATACCGGACCTGCAGGTTTCCTTGATATTTGCCTGTCTGAAACATCGGCACCGCACTCGTTTTCGTGCCGGAAGACAGCGTGTAATAATCCATCGCCGTAACCTGGAATTTGCCGCTGACCGTATTGTAGGAATCGTTGCGCCCGCTTATATCCGCCGCCACGCTGGCGCCCGCTTCCCCGTCCTCGATGATGCCGACGAGCGCATGGTCGTTTTGCTTCAGCCCGAACACCGGCAGGCGGGATGCTTCGTTCGTCTGGATTTTCTCTTTCACGTCGAAAGCCCCGTCATTGCCGTAGATCGGCAGATCGTACCCTTCGGCGTTCAGCTTTTGGTTGTTCAGGCGAATGAGCGCCCCGGAGCCGTCGGGCACAAAAATATATCCTTGTTTTCCGGCATCCGCCGCGCCGAAAAATTTCAACAGCTGCAGCGAGGCGATCGGAAACGACTTGCTTGCTTTCAGCTCCTTCGCGGGAACCGATACGACGAGGCTGTCCCCGTCCAGCGCATACACCACCGGGACGGTAAATTCCGCTTCCTCGGATGCGGCCTCTTCGCCGGCCCCGTTCGCTTTGTTGTCCTGCGCGGCATCCTCGGCGGTGTAACCGGCTTCCTCCAGCACCGCGGACATCTCCTCCGCTACGTAATCCTGAAGCTTCCTTGCTTCATATACCTGCTTTTTTTCGTCAAAGCGGAACTTGTATTTGATGTCGTCCCGCTTTTCCGGATCTTTGATTTTGGCAAGAATCCCCTGTTCGAACCGGTCCTTGCCGATCACTTTCGGGATATTCGGGAAGGACTGCTTCACGTTGCCCATCCGGTAATCCACGCGGATCCCGTTATCGGCGGGTGTCATTTTGAACTGCTGTTTGGCCACGCTGTCGTCAAAGCTGTTAAAAGCGTTTATTTGCCCTTTATCGTTATAGTAAGTAAGCAGCACCTGCGCCGACAGCTCGGATTTGTACAGCGGAGACGCTTTCGGATCTTCGTTTCGCTGCGGCGGATTGGTGAACCATACGTACCCGTTTTCCTTCTCCTGCACGGCGATTTCCGCCGTCTCCCGGTTCACGAACAGCTTCAGCCGATCGTTTTCCGCCGCCACTTCCATCGTTTCCAGCGCCTTAAGCTCTTCCGGCGTGTTCGGAGACGCCTGCTTATGCTGCGTGAGGTTCACGGAAAAGCTCTGTCCTGCCGAAGCTGTTGCCGCCCCGCCTTGTTTCGAAGCTTCCGTTTCGGCCGCCGCTTTCCCTTGCGGCATGACGGCCGCAGCCCCTGCGGCGCCCGCCGTCAAAAGCAGCGCGCACAGGATGGCTGCCGCTTGTTTTTTGCGAATGCCCACGTTCCATCCCTCCTTCTGGCGCTACATCCTGAACGTGATTTCCCTGTAGATGGAGCTTGCGAAATTGATCATTTGCTGCAGCATGCTGAAGAAAAGCACGCCAAGGAAGATGATGATCCCCATCACGACCAGGGTCAGCAGCATCGTAACTATCGTTTTCCCGGCGGAATATTGGTGCACGGTCATCGTGCCGGTAAACAGCAGCCAAACGAACCAAATCATCGCGATCGTATCCAGCAAATAATAAAACGAGCTTTCATCCGCCGTAATCGCGTTGCTGTAAAGCACCTGCGGAAAATAAGTCAGCACCAGCGGCAGCAGGGAATACGCCGTCGCGATCATGATTTCGGTGAACTTCCCTTCCCCGTCCATGAGCGTCGTCAGCGACCAGTTGGCGATGCACCATAGAAAAAACGGAAGGAGGATGAACTTCAGCTCATTCAGTGTGCTCAATTGGTCCGGGTTGTTGAAATTGACGACAAAGCCGCCCCACTGGCGTTTCACGATCATGGCTACAACGAGCAGCGCCACGATGGAAAAAGCCACGCCGAGCCTTCCCTTCCGCTCGTATTTCATTTCCCAAAACCCGTTAAACGGATGAAGCAGCGTGTAGAACGGATTCCGGATGATGCCGAATTCCCGGTAGAACTGCCCCTTCGCTTTACGGCCCGCCAGCTTCACGGCCGCGATCACGACGGCGATCGCCAGCGCGATGACGAGGACGATCGTGCCGAAATGCTCGAATACGACTTCCTTGCGATAGCGTTTGAACGCTTCGGAATAATACTCGCGGCTGTTCCCGAGCTTGAAGTAGCTCATCGCCTCGCGGTTATCCCCCTGCTTGAGCAGCGATTTGCCGATGCCGATGTAAGCGACGTCGAAATTCGCGTTCAGCTGGAGCACCCGCTTCCAGTCCGCGGTGGACTCATCCGTTTTGCCTTCGCCGAGCGCAAGCACGGCGCTTCGGATCAGGCTGCCGTAGGTCGTCGGCGCAAACACCGACAAACGGCTGTTATCCTTATCCAGCACGGCGATCCGGTCGCCCAGCATGCCGATCGCCGCCGGCGTGCGGAAATTGCCCTGCTGGCTCCCGAGGCCGCCGAATTCGTACAGCAGGTTGCCGTCCTTGTCGTAGGTGAACACCCGGCCGCGCTTCGCATCCAGCGCGCTGTACATCCCGGCCCGATCCGCTATTACGTCAACAAAGATCGAGCTGCCGGTGACGCTTGCGCCCTCGAGATTCCCGACATCCCCTTTGGGCGGGAAATAACCTTTGCTGCGCAAAATGTCCGTGCCGGAAGGGTTGAGCCGCTTCAACGGCTGATCCGAATTTTCCTCGGACGTGGAGGTATAGATAAATCCGTTTTCGTCCACGTCCAAATTGTTGAATTCGATCGGGATAAACTGCTGCATCTGCTCGCGTTGCGCCTTCGTGGAAATCCGTTTCCAGAACAGGTCCACCGGGCTGAACTTGACGCGGTTGGTGCCGATAAAGCCGCTGAAGGCCCCGTCCGACTCGAATTCCATGATGCCTTCATAACTCCCCTGGCTGATGACGTACAGCCTTCCCGCTTTATCGACCGCAAGCTTGGTCGGCGTATACTGGAAGCCCTTCCGAAGGAGCGTCGATTCCGGCTCCGGGATGATCCTTTTCAGCTTTCCGCCGTTGTCAAACTCGACAATGCGGCGGTTATCCGTATCGGCGACATACATGTTCCCGTCCCGATCCGCAAAAACGCCCTGCGGCCCGCTTAAGGCGTCTTTTTTCCCGTCATGGTCGAAACCGCCGACAACTCCCGCAAGCTTCAAATCACGATCCAAAATCACAATCCGGTTGTTGCCGGTATCGGCGATGTACAACTTGCCGCCGGGACCGGCGTACAGATCCTGGGGAGCGGACAACGGTCCCGCGCTCCAGTCGCTTCCGTAAATCACCTGCTCCAGGGCATAAGGATCGGGAGCCGGGACCGGCGTTCCCCAATACGAATAATTGTAAGTTTCGTTTGCCGACGCCGGGGCCGCCTCGGTGCCGGAGGCCAGAAGCAGCGCGATCATGATTGCAGCGAACCATCTCTTCATCTGTCAGCCCCCCTGTTATTCCTTCAAGCCCGACGTGGACATCGTTTGAATGATGCTGCTTTGGGTGACGATAAACACCGTGATCGGCACGATCATCATCAGCAGCGTCACGGCCGCCACCGGTCCCGTCCGGACCAAACCGCCGCTTGCGATTTGCCCGAACACATAGTCCACCGTCTTCAGCTGTTCGCTGTAAATATATTTGTGGCTCGTGACCGAACCGTTCGTCCAAAGGCTTTGCAGCGAAAAAATGATCAGCGTGAGCCATGCGGGCCGCACGATCGGCATGACGATCTGCCAATAAATGCGGTATTCGCTCGCCCCGTCGATTTTTCCCGCTTCGAGCAGCGCGTCCGGAATCTGCTCCATGAACTGCTTCATTAAATACAGCCCAAGCGTCATGCCGAACGCCGGCAGCAATATGGCCCAATACGTATTGATCATCCCCAGGTACGAAATGATCATGTAGTTCGGAACCTGGGTCACGTAAGCCGTAAACATCAGCGAAAGCACGACGACGCTGAAGAGGAGCCTTCTGCCCGGAAAACGGATCTTCGCCAGCGGATAGGCCGCCGCCGAAGCCAAAATGACATGCCCCGCCGTACCGACGATCGCGATAAAAAACGTATTAAACACGTATCTTGAAAACGGCACCCAGGAATCGCTGAAAATTCCCGCCAGGTCCGTAAAGTTTTTGAATGTCGGATGGCGCACGAACAATTTGGGCGGAAACGTAAAAATTTCGTCGATCGGCTTAAACGCGTTGCTGATCGTAAACACGAGCGGAAGCGCCATGAAACACGCAACGCCGCCCAGCAGCACGAACAGCAAAATGTCGACGCCCCAGGACCTGTTCAATCGTTTTGGCATTTTCAAAACCATTTTCACGCTTACTCACCCACTTTTCCTAGAAGCTTCTGGGTCATCAGGTTCACGGTCAGCATGATCGTGAACAGGACGGTCGCGATGGCCGAGGCGTACCCCATTTCGAACCGGATCGTGCCGTAATCGACCAAATGGGTGACGATCGTATGCGCGGCATAATCCACGCTCGGGAAGCCGAGCAGATAGATCGAAATTTCCGCGACGGAAAACGCCGAAGCGATCTGAATGACCGCGCCGAACATGAGCTGCGGCCGCATCGCGGGAAGGGTGATGAACCACAGCTCCTGCCAGCGGTTGCGGATGCCGTCGATGCTGCCCGCCTCGTACATCGTCCGGTCGACGTTTTGCAGCCCGGCGATAAAAGCGAGAAAGGAAGTTCCCAAGCTGAGCCACAGCTGCACCAGAATGAGAATCATCAGCACGTACCTCGTGTCCTGCAGCCACTGGATCGGCTCCATGATGAAACCCCATTTCATCAGAAACGAGTTGGCATATCCGTAGGAATCGCCGGCGAACAGCAGCGTCCAGATCAAATAGGTGTTGCCCGAGATGGAAGGCGCGTACAGCACCAGCGTGAGCAGGGCCCGCAGCTTGGGGGGCAGCTCGTTGATCAGCCAGGCGAAAATAAAGCAGGCCATATAGCTGATCGGTCCGGTGATGGCGGCAAACAGGAGCGTGTTTTTCAAAGCGATCAAAAAAATGTCGTCCTGCACGAACAATCTCGCGTAATTTTGCCAACCGATCCACTGCGGCCGCTCCAACAGATTAAAATTGGTGAAGCTCAAAGCAAGGGATAGCAGCACCGGGATGACGGTGAAGGTGCAAAAAATAAGGAAATAAGGCGCCATCAGCACGTAGGCGTGCTTGTTTTTTTTCATTTCCGTCCATACCCGCGCGGCCTTGCTGCGGAGCATGCGCCCCGGCGCGCCCCGGTTAGGTAACTTCGCCCCCGCCATGACGGGACGTTCGGCGATTTGTTGTTTCATGGAAGGTCCCTCGTTTCTATGGTAGGGAGATTAAATTCTTTTCGCTTAAGCGTGATTTCTTCATTCATCGCCCTGACGTAATTGTCCATCGTCTCGCGCGGGTCTTCCCCCTGCACGACGACGCGGCGGAACGCATTGTCGATGTTTCGTCCGGTCAAATAACCGCCGGGAACTTCCGGGATGCCTTGAACCCACTGCATCTGGTCCTGCAGCTTGCGCAAATCCTGCGTCGGCCACGGGAGCTGGGCAAGCGCTTCCGTATTGGCAGTCGGATAACGGGCGGAAGCGCCCATGCGGATTTCCATTTGCCGCCCGTAGGCAATTTGCGTTTCTTTGCTGGTCCACCATTTCATGAACTCCCAGGCGGCGTCTTTATTTGCCGCCCCTTTGAACATGACGGTCGCCGATCCGCTGCTGCCCACCTCGCGGTGAAGCTTGCCGTCCGTGCCGGGCGTTCCCGGTACCGGCGCAAAGGACCACAACCCTTTGATTTCGGGCGCAAACACGCTCAGCTTGTTGTACATCGTGTAATCGACGATCCCGATCGGCATTTCCCCGGTACGGAACCGGTTGGCGAAATCGACCGAAATCGGAATTTTATAATTGACGTAAAAATCCGTCCACTGCTTGAATTCCTTGATGCCGGTTTCGGAATCGAGGTCGACGGCTTTGCCGCCGTCCTTGTAAAACCGTCCCTGGTTTTGGTACAAAAACATCGCAAACGCCGGGTTCGGCGGCATCGTGGCGATATTGGCGTTCGACACCTCGTTGCCCAGGGAATCAAGCGGCTTCTGCGGCAGGCCGAACTGCAGATTATGCTTTTGCAGCACGGGCAGCATCTCGTATACGTCGTCCCATGTTTGCGGCACCTTCAGATGCAGCTCGTCCTCAAGAATATCCTTCCGGTAAAAAAGCATCGGGAACGTTTGCTGCTCCGGCAGCGCATAATACGACCCGTTGTATTCATAAGGCACGAGAGCGCTTGCCTGAAACCGTTCCTTGACTTCCCCGAAGTCCGGAAAAGCCGACAAATCCTGCAGCGCGCTGCGGCTGGCATAATTGACCGGAAGATCGTTTCCGATCTGCAGGGCGATGTCCGGTCCCTTGCCCGCGACGGTCGAAGGCAAAATCACATCCGACGCCACCAGCTTCAGATTGACCTGAATCCCCGTCTGCGGCGTAAATTGATCCTCGACGAGCCGTTTGATCACCTGCGCCTGGTCCCGGGCGGACGTTACCCATACGGAGACGCTGTTTTTGCCGCCCGTATCGCCATCGCTTGAAATGTCGTCGTAGTTTTCATAAAAGGAAGCAAAAAAGGCGTCCACGCCCGCGGTCAGCTTTTTCCAGGTTCCGGCCTGGGCCGCAGGCAGCTTGCTCCCCGGCGAACTGACGATCAAATAGTCGAGCGCAAGCGGCTGCTCGTTCACCGTCAGCATCCATGAGCTGAGCGCGCCGACGTTGGTTTTGAACGTTTCGACGCGGGACGGCACCGTTTCCGGCTTATCCGCCATGTCTTTCAGCTGGTAAGCGACCGTATGGATGATCGAGGTCCGATCGTCGCTTTGGCCTGACGGGCCTTCGATCGCTTTGGCGATCGCTTCCAGCTGCTCGCTGGAGTCGCGGAACACCTTGGTCATCTCCGGAATGCGTTGTTCCAGGTTATAGTCGCGGAACGCATCGGGAACGGTGCCCGTGTAGCTGATGATTTTGCGGTACATCGCGTTTAATTCCAAAATATTCGATTCCACGGAACGCAGGATCGGAGCGATATCCCCGAGGGTAACCTCCATCCGGATCCGGTGTTTTCCCGGGGTCAGATGAAACAGGTACGGCTCGCCGCCGCCGGGGCCGACCACCTTCATCTGCCAGGCGCTGCCGTAAGGGAATGGCACGGTTTGCATTTCCTTGAACGGCAGCTTGCCGTCTATGTAAATCGAACGAAGCACGGAAAGGCCCCGCAGATAGTTTTGCCGATTTTTAATGGCGATCTGGTACAATCCGTCCTGCGGCACGTCGACTTCCCACTCGATCCATTGTCCCGGAAGCCTCCAGCCGTATCCGCCCATGGCGTTGTTGCGCAGCTTCGAAACATGGAACGGTTCCACCGCCGGATTGGACCTGTCGTTGTACGGTAGCAGGCTTGGCGAAGATTTATACAGCGCCTCTTCCGCCTGCACTTTCATAAAAACGCCGGTTGCCGGCTTCAGCCCTTGCCGCTCATATCCGGATGCCGCTTCTTCGTACGATGGCAAACCGGAAGGCGCGGACAGCGTAATTTGGCGGATGACCATCGGTTCTTTGATGGAAGATAGCGACATGCTGTGCTTGCCTGCGGAAAAATAAAACATGAACGGATCTTCGTAAGCGCCGGTGCTGTCCTTCAAAGTCACTTCCTGCCATATATGCTCCTCCACTTGCCCCGGCGTCAGATCGTTGCCGGATTCGTCCCGATCGAACGAAGTTTTTTCGTTTTTCCACACCCGGTTGAACACCAGGCTTTTCGCTTCTGAAAAAGGCACGTCCCCGTCGATGGCCAGCTCCCGTTCGATGTCGGAATCTTTCCCCGGCTCCGTGAACATTTTCAGCCGGATGTTGTACAGCCCGGCCTGCTTCACGTCGAATTCCCATGTCACGCTGCCGGAATCCGCCGTAAGAATCGACTTGCCCTGCTCGCCTTGGTAGTCCTGCAGGACGGAAGCCTGCATCCCGTCAGCCTTGCTGAAGGAGGCCCCTTCGATGACGACGTCTTCCGTTGAGGGCGCCGCTTGCTGATGATTGGACAGGTACGCTTCGTATCCGCCCGCCTTCATGGATTGCTTGATGCCGCTTAGGTCCAGCTTTTCCGGTGTTTGCACGGCCGAGGCCGAAACCTCGCGGGAAGACGGTCCCTGCGCGGCGGTTATGATGCCTGCTGACAGCGCCGCCACCAGCAGAATGGATGCTGTCTTAAATATCGGTCTGTGCATGGGCTCCCCCTTTCTCTTCAGCAATGCCCCTATTTTCTTCTTGCAAAGGAAACAGGGGCATGCGTCTAAGAGTTATTCCGCTGCCGGCGGTTATTTGCTGTCCTGAAGCAGCTTGTTGATGTTGGCTTCGAACTGCGGTTTCACCTTGTCGACTGCGGTAGAAGGAGAGATTTTGCCTGTCGTGATGTCTTTAACGACGTTTTCGAACAGCTTTCCGCCGTCCGGAATGGCGTAATACGAAATATAATCGATGCTCTCTGACATTTGCTTGCGCGTGTCGAGCGATTCCTTGTTCGGATAGGAGCTTTCCCACGACTGCTGAGCCAGCTTCCGGCCCGTATCGTGCAGGCTGATTTCGTCCATGATTTTTGCGGCCACGTCGGCGTGCTTGGAATATTTCGCGACCATGAACATGTTGCCGAACGGCGTGTAGGAAACGTATTTATCCGATTTTGGCCCTTTCGGGAAAAAGACGTAACCAAGCTCCTGGTTTTTCATGTTGTCGAGCAGTCCGCCGAGCTCCCAGCTGAAACCGCCGTACATAACCCCTTTGCCAGCGACAAATTCCTTGCTTGCGTCTTCCGGAACGGGCTGCATGATGGATTTATCCTTGTTGTACAGATCGGACACGAACTGCAAGGCTTCGATCGCGTTTTCGCCGTCCAAGGAGAATTTGATGTTGCCTTCGGCATCCTTGTCGACGGAGCCTTTGTTCGAGTAGACCATCTGTTCCGTGAAATAGTTGGTTTTGCCGTAAGCGCCGGCGATGCCGAAAATATCCGTTTTGCCGTCGCCGTTTGTGTCTTTTGTCGCCTTTTTGGCGAAGTCGCGGAATTTATCCCAGGTCCATTCGCCTTTTTGCTGCAGTTCGTACGGATCTTCGAGACCCAGCTTTTTCACGAGCGTTTTGTTGTAAAACAGGCCGTATGGCGAAGGGGCGGAGTCGGTCATGCCGTATTGCTTGCCTTTGAAGCTGCCGCCTTTTTTCATCCAGTCGATGTATTTCGGATCGTTCAAATCAAGCTTGTCGTCGATCGGCTGGATAAAATCCTTGTTCGCAAGCGTCGGGAAAGCCCAGAACAGTTCAAGCAGCACGATGTCGGCAAACGGCTCGCCCGATAGGGAGGTCGTGGTGAAGTTCTCGACGTATTTGTTGTAATCGCCGAATTTGACGAATTCGATTTTAGTGTTGTATTTCTTTTCCACTTCATCAATGAGTTTGATCTGCTCTTCGTCCGCAGGACCTTTTTCTTTGAGCAGTCGTGGATCGGCATCGTCATACCATACGCCGATTTTGATCGTGTCCCCGCCGAGGTCGATTTTTTTCTCTTCCGCAGCCGGCTCCTGCTTTTCGGGCTCCTTGGCCGTCTCTTGCGCAGGCTCCTGCTGCGCGGCTTTATTGCTCTCATTGGAACCGCTTTCCCCGTTGCCGCCGCCCGAGCAGCCTGCAATCACGAATACAAACAGCATCGCTGCGAGCAGCATGGAGAGTCCTTTCATCTTCTTCACGCGTTCATCCCCCATTTTTTCCGTTTCGGATTAGAATTGTTGAATCGCCAATACAGAAAAGACCAATGAAACCGAAGCAATAAAACCGATCCCCCCTTTTTCAGCTTGCGGAACCCGCAAAAAAAGAATGCGCTTACATGAATTGCACAAAAAAATAAGCGATATGCACATGCATTCTGAAGCCGTAAAAAATCAGAACGAAACTGCGTTATATATCATATTAGATATATCCTTTATACCGCTTACACGAGTTATTATAATCTGCCGCCTAGTTTTTGTAAATAGTGAATATATCTTATATTCCATTTTTATAATATTAATTATATCTAAAAGCAGTTTTTCTTACGATATATGGAAACATGAGTTCCGTAACTTGCGCTTTTTTATATTTACAAAGCGATCCGGACCGCATCCTTCCTCGCCAAAAAGCAAAATTCAGGCCCCGGAAACATTCCGGAGCCTGCGTTATTCGGAAACCATTTTAGTTTTCTGAACTGCTTGTTTTATAAAGGATTGGCGTTCGCGGCTACGGACGTAGACGCCCTTTCGATGAGCCGCACCGGAACGAGCGTCCGCCCGCCGGATTTCTCCCGGTCTTCGATCCGGCCGACGATCCATTCCGCCGCTTTGCGGCCGATTTCGCTGTAGTCTTGGGCGACGGTGGTCAGCGGCACTTCGACCAGGCTCGATATCATATGGTTATCGAACCCGGCGATGGACAGCTGTCCGGGCACGTCGATGCCGAGGCTTATAGCGCTGCGCAGCAGTTCGACGGCCAAATGGTCATGTTCGGCCTGGATTGCCGTTGCTCCAAGCTCCATCACTTGGCCGACGAGCCTCCGGTAAAAGGTATTGCTCTCGTCCTTGTCGGCTTCGCGGTAAAAATCGGTGATGACGAGCTCGGGATCGATCGGGATCCCCTGGTCCCGCAGCGCTTTGCAGTAGCCCTGGTACCGGTCGCGGACCGAGCTGCGGAACTCGATGCTGATGCTGGAAACGAACGCGATCCGTTCATGCCCTAGCCCCAGCAAATGTTCGGCGGTCATATACCCGCCCTTGACGTTATCGGAAACGACGCTCGTTACCGGCAGGCTGTCCGCATACTGGTCGATCATCACGAACGGATAATCGTTCCAATACAGCATGTTCAGCAGATCGTTGTTGCTGTTCGTGCTGATCGGGTACAGGATGATGCCTGCGGAGCCGCTTTTCGGCATCCGAAGCAAAAATTCGCGCTCGCGTTCGCTGCTCCAGTTGCTGTTGTGGATGCTCAAATAATAGCCTTTCGCATCCAGGTAGTCCGTCGCGCCTTTAATGAAATCCAGCTCGCTTGTCGCCATATAAGGCAGAACCATGGAAATGATCGGTGCCGCCGCGGATGCCGCGCCTTCGAACGCGCCCTTCGGCTCCTGCCTTTTCACGTAGCTCCCGCTGCCGCGTTTGCGGTAGATCAGGCCTTCGCGCTCCAGCTCGATCAAAGCTCTCTTGGACGTGATCCGGCTGACGCCGGACAACTCGGCCAGCTCCACTTCGGTCGGAAGCTGCTCGTCTTCTTTATAGTGACCGGATAGGATTTTTTCCTTCAAGTCTTCCATGATGATCAAGTACAGCGGTTTTTGGCTTGACTGCATCCCACTCACTTCCAGTCTGTCCTTTTATTCACATGCTATTGCCTCGGTTGATTATATCAAATTCAGCTTAAATTATGCAAACCATATACCAAATTTGAATCTATGTTTCTATGTAGGCTGCGGCAAAGGCATTGCCGCGTTTATAATGCTTCGAAATAAGGCGGCCCAAGCCGGCAAAATATCGCCGGTGCAGGCCGCCGCAGCATGTCTTATTCGATTCGATCCATCGGATCAAAACCGAAACTCATGGGAACTTCCCGTTCAAGGTTTGCTCACTGCGAATTGAAAACGGTTCAGGAACTCGACCATCCGCGCATAAGCGATTTTTTCGTTCGCTTTTTTCGTGATGCCGTGGCCTTCGTCGTCAAAGACGATATATTCCACGTCGCGCCCTTTAGCCCGCAGCGCCTCCACGATTTGATCCGATTCGGCTTTGACCACGCGCGGGTCGTTGGCCCCTTGAATAATGAGCATCGGATTTACCATTTGGTCGAGGTACGTAATCGGAGAGTCCTTGACGAAACGTTCGCGATCCCGTTCCGGATCGCCCAGCCACTGCTCCATGATCGGCTTCCAATGACCCGGCACCGAACCATGGAACGAAAACAGGTTGCTGACGCCGAAAATGTCGATGGCCGCTTTGAAATATTCCGGATTCCGTCCGGCAAGCAGCAGCGTCATATAACCGCCGTAGCTGCCGCCGACCACAAACAGCCGCTCCGGGCTCGAAATGCCCTGATCGAACAGCCAATCCATCCCCGCCAGGCAATCCTTGCGCGGGCCTTCGCCCCAATCCTGCTCGACCAGCTTCGTGAACGAGCTGCCGTAGCCGGTGCTTCCGCGGAAATTCGGGCAGAAAATGTTGTATCCATGGGCAAGGATGTATTGGAACATCGCGCGGAACTGCTTGCGCTCCGCCGCCTGCGGCCCGCCGTGCGGCCAAAAAACCGTGCAGCCGTTTGCGGTTTCCGCTTTCGCGCGGAACAAAAGCGCTTCGATCTCCATCCCGTCAAATGATTTGTAGGTCACCGTTTCCGGCGCCACAAGATCCTCTTCCGTGAGCCCGGTCAGCACGTTTTTCGTGAGCATCGTCCACCCGCTGCCGTCATAACGGTAGATGTTCAGCGGTTTGACCGCGCCGCGTCCCAACATATACAGGCTGCCGGAAGCCGCGACGGCAATCTGCTCGACAATATCCACCGGAAGCGGAATGGGGGCAAGCTCTCCGGATTTCAGGGAGTATGCGTACAGCCGGTCCTCGACGCCTTTTTCCGTCACGACGTAAACGGTTTGCGCCTCCTTATGCAAGCGTAGCGCACTGATCGATTCCCGATCGATCTCGCACAGCCGTTTAAAGGTCCCTTCCTTGATGTTGTAATGCGCCATGTATGTAAAATCCGAGTCAAAATCCGTGGCAAACACGACGTTGTCGTTGTCCAGGAACTGCACGTTGGCGGACATATGGGGCTGCTCCGGAGAAGGCGTGAGGCAAATCTCTTTGCCGCCTTCAAGCAAAACATAACTTACGTAGTGGGTGTTGGCGTAAATTTTCGTGTAAGCAAACGTCTTCTCATCCGGGCTGACGGCGGAAATCTCGGTGACCGTATCCCGGCCCTCCAAAATCAGCCGATCCTGCTTCGTTTCCAAATCGTAGACGCGGGAATTGAGGAAGTTCGGATTATCTTTGGAGGTCGTGTAATAAAGGCGTTTGCCGTCCTCGGACAAATGCACGAATTCATGCTTATCGTCCGGAGAGACGTTCTCGAAAAGCGGCATCGGTTCGCCGCCGTTCCAGCGAAGGGCGTGCAGCTGGTAATTTTCGTTCCCGTCTCGGTCAAAACCGGTCAATAAATGCCGGCCCTGCGGGTCCAGCTTAATAAAATTGCACATCTGGTCGTTGTAGGTCAGCGGATACGGATACGAAGTTTCCCTGTTCAAATCCATCGCCCACAAATTGAACTTGCCGTTTAATGTGCTGCTGAACACCAGCCGCGATTCATCCTTGCTTACCCCAAACGACCGAATAAGGTACGTCTGGAAAAACTGCTCCACATCAGGCTTCGGAAATGAAATCATGGATAATACAGCTCCTGTCTCCCTGAAAATTGACCTCCGGTCAAACCGGGGCTTGCTTCATATTATAGACCATCCGCGGCCGGTATGACCACTTCAAGAAAGCCGGCGACCATCTTGTTTTCACCCTAAAAAACAGCCTGCCTTCGCCCATCGAAGGGCAAGGCAGGCTGCGTGTTTTGAGCTGCTGCATGCTGCTTTATTCCATTATTCCATCCTGAACATCTCAGGCGTTCCGGGCCATCCGTTCCTTGGCGCCGAGTTGGCTCAGCATATCCGCCGTCATCGCATCGAGGCCGTATTTTGCCCGGAAGCCCCATTCTTCGGCAGCGGCGGTTGCGTCGATGCCGTCCGGCCAGCTCTCGGCGATAGCCTGTCTCTTCGGATCGACGTCGTATTCCAGCACGAAGGACGGCAGCACCTTCCGGATGGAGGCGGCGATCGCCTCCGGATCGACGCTCATCGCCGTCACGTTAAACGCGTTCCGGTGCTTCAGCTTCGAGCCGTCCGCTTCCATCAGCTGCACGATCGCATCCAGCGCATCCGGCATGTACATCATGTCCATGTAGGTGCCTTGACCGATAAACGACGTATACCGCCCTTTGCTGACGGCATCATAATAGATTTCGACCGCATAATCGGTCGTGCCTCCGCCGGGAGGGGTTACGTACGAGATGAGGCCCGGAAACCGCAGTCCCCTCGTATCCAGGCCGTATTTATGAAAATAGTAGTCGCACAGCAATTCGCCCGACACTTTGTTTACGCCGTACATCGTCGTCGGGCGCTGAATGGTGTCCTGCGGCGTATGGCTTTTCGGCGTCGAAGGCCCGAAGGCCCCGATCGAGCTTGGCGTGAAAAACTGGCATCCGAGTTCCCTCGCCACTTCGAGGGCATTGACCAGCCCGCCCATGTTCAGGTTCCAGGCCAGCAGCGGCTTTTCCTCCGCCGTGGCGGAAAGCAGCGCCGCCAGATGAATGATCGTGTCCACCTGATGCCGCTTGGCAATTTCGAGCATCGCTTTGCCGTCGGTCACATCCAACGTCTCAAAAGGGCCGGAGCGCGTGACCTCGTGTCCGGACATCCGGATATCGGTCGCAACGACGCGGTCGGCGCCGTAGATATGTCTCAATTTGGCGACCAATTCGGATCCGATTTGTCCCAGCGCTCCCGTCACCAATATGTTTTTCATCGTTATTCCTCCCTATTGCTTCCCCGCAACCGGAATTCGCATTTTGGACGACTCAAGGTTAAATGATCCCGAGCTCCTTGCCGACTTTTTCGTAAACGCCCAGAACCTGGTCCAGCATCTCCTTGCTGTGGGCGGCCGTAGGCATGTTCCGGATCCGTCCGGTTCCTTTCGGCACCGTCGGGAACACGATCGCTTTGGCGTAAACGCCTTCCTCGTACAACCGTTTGCTGAACTCTTGGGTTTTCACTTCATCCCCGATAATGCAGGGCGTAATCGGCGTTTCGCTGTTTCCGATGTCGAAGCCGAGCTTTTTCAAGCCGTGTTTCAAATAATCCCCGTTCTCCCACAGCTTCTTGATCAGCGTTTTGTCGTTCATCAAAATGTCCACCGACGCGATGCACGCAGCCACGGGCGCAGGCGGCAAAGCTGTCGAAAACAGGAACGGGCGGCTTCTCAGCTTCAGCCATTCGATCAGTTTTTTCGAACCGGCCACGTAACCGCCGACGACGCCGATCGCTTTCGAAAGGGTGCCGATTTGGAAATCGATCCGGTCCGACAAGCCGAAATGCTTCACCGTGCCGGCTCCTTCGCCCAATACTCCGGAACCGTGCGCGTCATCCACGTACGTGATCAGGTCGAATTCTTCGGCGATTTGCACGATCTCCGGCAGCTTCGCGATGTCGCCGTCCATCGAAAACACCCCGTCCGTGATGACCATGATTTTGTTGTACAAGCCGGATTCCTTTGCGGCTTTGGCCTGCGCTCTCAAATCTTCCATGTCCGAGTGCTTGAAGCGGATGATTTTCGCCTTCGACAAGCGGCACCCGTCGATGATGGAAGCATGGTTCAGCTCATCCGACAGGATGGCGTCGTTTTTGTCCATGACCGCGGAAATGGCCGCCATGTTGCAGTTGAAGCCGGACTGGTACGCGATGACCGCTTCCGTATGCTTGAATTCGGCCAGCTTGCGTTCCAGCTCCAGGTGCAATTCCAAAGTGCCGTTGATCGTCCGGACCGCTCCGGCCCCGGCGCCGTACGTTTTTGTCGCCTCGATGGATGCGCTTACCAATCTTTCGTCCGTCGCGAGTCCCAAGTAATTGTTCGAGGACAAGTTGATCAGCGTTTTCCCTCCGATGAGAATGGTCGGTCCGTTGGGTCCTTGAAGCGGGTCGATGACGTTGTACAAACCTTTGCTTTTCAAATCCTCGATGTTTTCCGTTAAAAACCGATCCAGTGAATGACTCGGCATGCGAATCCCTCCCAAATATACATATGTCCTCCAATGGCGGACGTTAATATCATTAAGAATCCTTTATATACAAGCGATTAACTATATTCAATGTAGCACCTTTTTTCTGATTTGTACATCCACCAAGGACATCGTTTCCAAAATATTTTTTGACCCCGTCCGTTGCGCCGGACGCATCCCGCGAGCATATACCAAAAAATCGGTTGCAAAACGTACGGAAAAGGAATAAAGTGAACGTATATGAACGATATGAACATAAATGAACGAAAAGGGAGTGTTTCTTTTGGAAAGAAGATATGCATCGCATCCACGGGAAGTCAAGCAATTTGATACGGCGCGTTTGCGCGGGGAATTCCACATTCCGGTGCTGTTCACTCCGGACCGTCTTGAGCTTGTGCTGACGCACGAAGACCGCATGATTATCGGCGGCGCGTATCCGGTAAACGAATCGGTCCGCCTCGACGTGGATTTGAAGGAGCTTGGAGTCGGTTACTTTTTGGAACGCAGGGAAATCGGCATCATTAATGTCGGCGGCAAAGGCGTCGTCGTCGTCGAAGGCGAGTCTTACGAGCTTGACCACAAGGAATGCCTGTTTGTCGGCATGGGCAACAAGGAAGTCGTTTTCAAAAGCGAAGATGCCGCCAAACCTGCGAAGTTTTACCTGAATTCCGCGCCTGCGCATCAAACCTACCCAACGCAAAAAGCGACGCTCGTCGAGGCGGAATCGGCCGATCTTGGCTCGATCGAAAATTCCAACGAACGGACCATTTACCGTTTCATCCATCAGAGCGGCATTCAAAGCTCCCAGCTGGTAATGGGCATGACGCTCTTGAAAACGGGCAACATGTGGAATACGATGCCGGCCCACGTGCATCCGCGCCGGATGGAGGCGTATATGTATTTCGACCTGCCGGAGGACGCCGTCGTGTTCCATTTGATGGGCGAGCCGAACGAAACGCGCCATATCGTCATGCGGAACGAGCAAGCCGTCATCTCCCCGAGCTGGTCGATCCACAGCGGCGTCGGCACGAGCAATTATACGTTCATTTGGGGCATGGCCGGGGACAACAAAATTTATTCCGATATGGACCCGGTGGACATGAAGGAATTAAAATAGGACTTATAGCAGAATTTTGCAAAATTCGATACCGGCTGCTTCCTGGTCCAAAATATAGACGTACGAAACCGTTTCGCTCTCTATATTGCCGATTGAAGGTCGCTATTTGGAATTTTTGCAATATTCTCGTAAAAACCAAGTTTATCCCTGATTCGAAATGAGGCTTGTTCATGAACCCGATACTGCGGCACGAGAAGATTATGGAAGCGCTGCTGACGAACAAAGAGGTCACGGTGGCGGAGTTAAGCGACATATTGAAGGTGACGGGCAAAACGATCCGCGAGGACCTAACCAGGCTTGAAGAGCAAGGTCTGATCCGCCGCGTTCACGGCGGCGCCGTTTTGGCCCAGGCGGACCAGTTCGGCATCCTGCCGTCCAAAGAGCCGATATCCAAACATTTGGAAATGAAAAAAAGCATCGCGCAGGCCGCCTTAAACCATGTTCGGCAAGGCGATATCATCGCCCTTGACGGCGGCAGCACGACGCTGGAGATCGCCCGCCTTCTGCCCAACCAGCCGTATACGGTCATTACGAATGACGTGTATATCATCAGCGAGCTTTCCAGGAAAGACCATATCCATCTCGTGGTTCCCGGAGGGTACCGGGTGCGTAACATACTCACCGGCCCCGAAGCCGTGGCGTATGTCAAAGAGCTGAACATACAAAAAGCGTTTATTTCCGCGACCGGCGTCCATTTGGAGCATGGCCTGTCCGTCTACACCGGCGAATTGATCGCCTTCAAGCGGGCGCTCGTCGATACCGCCCGCGAAACCATCGCGGTGGCGGATCATCATAAATTCGGGCAAACCGCGCTCCGGACCTTCGCCCGGCTGGAGGAGCTGCACGGCCTGATTACGGACGACGGACTGCCGGAAGCGGTGCTGGCGGAATACCAAAAAGCCGGCGTTCCGATCGAGCTCGCGGAAGACCGCTGAATTACTAGTCTAGTCAAGGAGCGGATGAAAGCATGAATCTGTTTAATTTGGAAGGCAAAACAGCGCTGGTTACCGGAACCTCCGGCGGCCTGGGGCAGGCCATCGCGACCGGTCTCGCCGAAGCCG
This sequence comes from Paenibacillus sp. USDA918EY, assembly GCF_009870825.1. GTDB lineage: Bacteria > Bacillota > Bacilli > Paenibacillales > Paenibacillaceae > Paenibacillus_AQ > Paenibacillus_AQ albilobatus. The sequence goes on from NZ_WTWY01000003.1 coordinate 111,774, forward strand.
GCGCGAACGTGGTGTGCGTGGCCCGCGGTTCATCCGAGGCGGCCGTCGAAAAAGCAAAAGCCAGCGGGCGCAAAGCCGCGGCGATCAAAGCCGATTTGAGCGACGCGGCAGGGCTTCAGGCGGTGTTCGACGAAGCTTTGCGGCTAACGGGCAGCATCGACGTTCTCGTCAACAATGCAGGCACCATCCGCCGGACGCCGGCCAAAGACCACAGCGAAAAAGACTGGTTCGACGTCATCGACCTCAACCTGAACTCCGTGTTCCTGCTGTCGCAAATCGCCGGCCGGCATATGATCGCGCGCGGCAGCGGCAAAATCATCAACATTTGCTCCATGCTGTCGTACCAAGGCGGCATCAACGTGCCGGGGTATACGGCAAGCAAACACGGCGTCGCCGGCTTGACCAAAGCGTTTGCCAACGAATGGGCGGCCGGCGGCGTTCAGGTCAACGGCATTGCGCCGGGGTATATGGTCACGGACAATACGGCGCAAATTTTGGCCGACGAAAAACGCAAAGCTTCCATCACCGAACGGATTCCGGCCGGACGCTGGGGTACGCCGGAAGACCTTCAAGGCGCGGCGATTTTCCTCGCTTCCTCCGCGTCGGATTACGTGAACGGGCATGTCCTTTGCGTGGACGGCGGCTGGATGGCAAGATAAAACCGAAACAAGGCGTGCATTCGGGCTTTCCCGACGGCACGCCTTTTGCATTGTCCGCCCCCCTCTTTTATGCTATCGTCATGATCGAATATACAATTCGTTATAAGGAGATCGGATCATGCAAGGATACAACGTCATCATGATATACAATAAAGATATGGACCGGCTGCTCATGTGCAAGCGGCGGAAGGAGCCTTACAAAGGATTAAGCAATCTGGTGGGCGGAAAAATCGAACCTGGCGAACACGGGATGGATGCCGCGTACCGGGAGCTTTTGGAGGAAACCGGGATATCCAAAAAGGATGTGACGCTCCATCACGTCATGGATTTTACATACTACCTGCAGCAATGTTACGTCGAAGTATATGCCGGCAGGCTGAAAAGCAGCGTCATCGCCGCGGGAGACGAAAACGAGCTGTATTGGTCCGACCTCGGCCAAAACTTTTTCGACATGACCTTGTACGCGGGCGAAGGCAATATCGGGCATATGATCGAGCAGGTCAAAATGAGCGGCATTTTGCAGCAGTGAAAGGAATAAGCGGCTCCAAAAAGCTTGATCGTAACTGTTAAAAAACAAATCCGTTTAGAATTTTGATCCAAGATACTTGACTATGACGTTAGGTCATAGCGCATAATTCTCACTATAAAACGACTTGGAGTGAGAGTTATGGATATAAAAACACTGCGTTCAGATCAGATTTACCAAAAAGTTGCCCAAGCTTCGCCCGAAGAAAAACTTGAATTATTCAGAAACGAAATGATGGCCCCCTTTATGAAGCAATGGCAAATTCAACAGATTCCTTTTAAAGCTGAAGAGCCGCATGGGTTTGACGTTATTACGTTTAATAGCATGATGCATCGATCCCCTGATCAGATTACCGAGCAGATTTCGGCAGAGATCGAGCTGATTTCGTCCGAATCCTTTTGGTTAGAGTGTGAGCAGGCTGTGAAGAAAAGCCTACATCTATTTGTAGAGCATGAAATCAACCTCCCCGTATCCGAATATTTGTTTACCATTCAACTAGGGAATCCGGAAAACCGTGCCTTAACCATAAACGAAGGATATAGCGGCTTTGGGGGCATTCCCGGGTTTATCTGGGGTACGCTCTTGCCAAATGAGTACACGATTCCTCGAATGAAGGCTGCGCTGGCGCATGAATGCAACCATAATGTGCGATATCAGTTTATTCAATGGGATCACACCGTTCATTTGGGCGAGCTCATTGTAAGTGAAGGATTAGCCGAAAACTATGCTACGTTCATGTTTGGCGAAAAATTCCTCGGCCCTTGGGTAACGAAAACAAACGCAGACACGCTTAACAAACGCATAAAGCCAGTGCTTAGAGAGCAATTGCAAGTAACCGGGTTTGATCAAATTGCTCCGTATCTTTACGGCGACGAGATCGCAAAACTTCAAAACTTTAAACCGGTCAACATGCCTTATAGCGCTGGATACGCTTGCGGGTATCATTTAATCCGATATTATTTAAGAAAAACAGGAAAAACGATTTTTGAGGCAACAATAACGCCTGCTGCACAAATACTGGACGAAGCAAAAGGATTTTGGGATGAAGAAACCATTATTAACGGTTAAAGATATTGTTCAGATTACAGGCATTACAGGCCGGACCCTGCATTATTACGATAGAATTCATTTATTTAAACCGACGCATCTGACGGAAAAAGGGTATCGCCTATATGATCGAAGCAGCTTGGAAAAACTTCAAACGATTTTGTTCTTAAAGGAATTGGATTTTTCCTTGAAAGAAATTGCGGACATTTTAAGGCTGACTAAGCAAGAACAGAAACAAATATTAAAGAAGCAGAGGCAAACCTTATTATCGAAAAAACAACGACTGGAAACCATCATGGTTGCTCTCGAAGAATACGTTTCGGGAAATGATATCAGTCATTTGCAAATCTTCAACAGTACTTCCGCTTTGCCATTGAAAGAACAATATGCAAATGAGGCGAGATTCGTTTACGGTGAAACAGAGGCGTATCAGGCGTTTAATGAAACGATGGAAAAATGTTCACCGGATGAAAAAGAGGAACGTTTTTCAGCCATGGAGGAAATATTCAAAAAAGTGGCGTCTTGTATCCATCAGAATCCTTCCTCCGATGAAGTTCAGCAATTCATCGAAGAGTGGAAACAAATATTAATGCAATTCATGCCTTGTGACGAAGAGTTACTGGCTTGCATTGCCAATACCTACAAATCCGATGCTCGATTCAAAAGCTACTTTAATCAATATGGTACGGAGGATTTGGCAGATTTTCTTTACCGTGCAATTATGCACAATATCAATCGGTTGAACGTCCCCCCGTTATCCTGATGATCGAAAGGAAAATAATTGTTTCATCACGCCATTAAAGCCGTCGCTCGCTCGGCCGCTTGTTTTGCTAATTACTGCTTCATTTCCACGTGTCGCTTGCTGCAAGAACCTGCGAGGTGACTCCATTCGACGGGTTCTTGCTGCTTCATTAAACAAAACGTATTTTCCTATTTAGCTGCTAATTTTAAAGCTTGCTTCTCGGCTTCCCTATACCCTTTTTGCAATACTTCATTTCTGCCCAAAACAAGGGCAACCGGAAATGCCGATTACCCTTGTTCGATATGAGACTCAAAAGAAGCTAGGCTGATTCCTTGGCCGCGTTCTGCTTTGATCTAGGCAATAATAAAGTAGCCAATACGCAAACGACAGCCAGCCCCAGAAATACAATTTCCTCAGAGGGATACATGTCGGCGATAATCGTCTGTGTAACCGGCAATATCGCTCCCGCGCCGATTCCTTGAATAAGCCGAAAGGCAATCAACTGCTCCATCGTCTGGGCCATCCCGCATAAAGCCGATCCGATCAAAAAAACACGGCCCCGACAGTGAAAATCAGCTTTCTGCCGTACAAATCGGATAGCTTACCGAAAATCAATACAGTAACGGTAGAAGCCAGCAAATAAACCGTAAATACTCCGTTCATCAGCTCGATGCCCTGAAGGGAGCCGACAATTTTGGGCATGGCCGTCGTCACAATCGATGATTCTGCAGCGGCCAGAAACGTGGCGATGAAAATCGAAATCATCACCATGGATCGATTCATTCGGAAACATCTCCTTTATTTGAATTCGCATGAGTAGCGTCCCAAATAAAGGAGGGCATTTATTTATACACAAGGTGATCCCCATCGTTCGCACCTCTATCCCGAATCAAGGTGATGAGCGACCGTCTTCCTAAGCAAGCATTTCGCCGCCGTCCATTCCGACTTTATATACATTTATTTATAAAAATAATCTTTAATGGCCGGGATGTTGTCGACAAAAATATACGAAAAACGATGATATTTAAATAATTGCAACTGCGTGGTGCCTTCTTGACATAAGATTACTATTATTAGTAATATCATGACTAACAAAACCTGGAAATAACTTGGGTAAAAAAACATCTGCCGCTTTAGCCGTACTTTGTTTTCCGACCGAGGAGCCGATGCATGCTTATCGTAGGGGCTGCTTATTAAGGCGAGAAGGAGGGGAAAAGAAATATGAAACAAGTACGAGTTCCATCAGTCTTGCATGATGTTTTTGGCGAAAAACAACCTATTTTGCTCATTCTTGCGATCCTGTTGTTTGGCGGGTTGCTGACTGCTGTGTTGTATTTAATGTATCCCGAGATGACCATTAATTTGCCCGTGTGGCGAAGCACCTTGGCTCTATTGCTCATTTTCGATATTTTCGCAGGCTGTATAGCTAATTTTACGCCTTCAACAAGCAACTTTTATGCGGCAAGGAAAAAGAATCGCATTGTGTTCATTTCCATCCATATTCATATCGTAATCATTTCGGTTTTATTAAACGCAGCGATCGGATATTCAATAGCGGTATGGGCTTATACAATAGCTGGAGCATTTATCGTGAACTCGCTTATCGGAAGGCAGTCCCAACTGTTTGTCGCAAGTTTGCTTCTGTCCATCGGCTTGAGTTGCGTTCCCTTGCTGCCCCATATCCAGCCGTATATGTTGATCATTTGCCAATTATTTACGCTGAAAGTGTTGTTTGGGTTCGCTGTCGATCACTATGGCAAGGCCTAACATAACACCGACGCCCGCCGAATTCGAACAATGGGTGCAAAACCGCAACAATATATCATCTTGATTTTGAAGGGGGAAACCAGATGCCGGATTTTTCAACTTTATTGGCGTATGTTATCGTTGTCGTTTTACTGTTTTTAATTCCAGGACCGGCCGTTCTTCTTACCATTACCCGTACAGTTCAAAATGGGCGCAAAGGAGGCATTATGGCAGGGCTTGGCATCGCAACCGGGGATTTTCTTCACACCTTGTTTGCTACTGTCGGGCTTTCCACTGTACTGATGACCTCGGCTATCGCTTTCAATGTTGTTAAATATGCAGGAGCGGCATACTTACTGTATTTAGGAGTTCGCGAAATGATGAGCAAGCCATCGGAACCGCAACTTCCAAAGGTTAAAACGGCGGGAGCTTTAAAGTCATTCTTTTTGGCAACGGTTGCAGAAGTCCTTAATCCAAAGACGGCTCTGTTTTTTCTGGCCTTTTTGCCTCAATTTGTTCATCCTGAACGAGGTCAAGCCGCCACGCAGTTTTTGATGCTTGGTGTCGTCTTTGTCGTCTTAAGTGCATTGTATACAACCTTGATTGTATTAGGCATTTCTGCGCTTGGAAAAATGGTTAAACGGACGACGTGGATAAGCCGTTTAAGCCGCCTGAGCGGCAAATTCGTCGGAGCAATCTATATCGGACTTGGCCTAAAGGTTGCATTCCAAAGACAGTAATGATGCAATAACGTCAAGATTGAAGGCCGCCCTTTAGTGATATCGTCAAGTAGCCGGTGGAATAAAACAAAATGTCTAAGCCGCCTTAGCTCGAGCTTCCATCGGGCTAAGGCTTTTTTAGTCTGGCATACTTCTCCCATCATTGAGAAAGGCACATCACGTGCGGCAGGATCGAGGGCGACGCAAGGCTGCCCGGATAGACAGAGCGCCTTTGGGGGCGTTCTCTTTTTTACGTAGCTCCTCACCATTTTTTTCATAAAAATATATCATTAAGATATGTTTACTTATTATATTATTTTGATATAATAAAATCGATCAAACGAAAAAGGAGGAAATATAAGATGTTCAAAAGCGGCAATGTGACTGTAATGGTAGCGGATATGAAAAAGGCGGTAAAATTTTACGCGGAAACCTTGGGATTGGAGCTGCAGCACGGTGACGGGCATTTTGCGCAAATCGCGGCACCTGGATTGACGATCGGTCTCCTGCATCTTGCGGGAGAACAAGGTGCCCTTCCGGAAAAATCGGGCAGCATGACCATAGGGTTTGAGGTGGAAGACATGGAGTCAGCCATCGAAACGCTGAAAACCCGCGGCGTTCAATTCCACGATTCCGTGGAAGGCAAGGCGGCTAATGTCGTGCATTTCAACGATCCTGAAGGCAATACCCTTTACTTGGTTTGCAATCGTTAAGCCAAAGGGCGGCATAAAGAAAATGTAAGGAGGCGTTTTTCGCATGGCCTCGAAAACCAAGGTCAACATGGTTGTCGCCGGTCTGCTGGCAGCGATGTTTATCGGCGCGTTGGATGCGACCGTCGTCGCCACCGCTACCCCGCATATGATCAAGGATTTGCACGGCGAGACGCTGTTCAGTTGGGTGTTTGCGGTTTATACGTTGACCACCTGCGTGGCGACCCCCATTTTCGGCAAGCTCGCCGATTTATTCGGGCGCAAACCCGTGTTCGCCGCGGGCATCGGTTTATTCGTGCTCGGTTCCATCTTGTGCGGAGCCGCGCAATCGATGACGGGACTCATTTGGTTCCGGGCTTTGCAAGGATTTGGTGCCGGGGCGCTTGCGCCCGTGTGCTTTACCGTCATCGGCGATTTGTTCTCGGGCAAGCAGCGCGGCAAAATGATGGGTATCTTTTCGTCCGTTTGGTCCGTGGCTGGCCTTCTCGGCCCGCTAATCGGAGGTTACTTCGTCGATCAAGTTTCCTGGCGATGGATTTTCTACATCAACGTGCCGATCGGCATCATCGCCCTGCTGCTGGTCGTCGTATTTTTGCACCAGCCGATCGAACGTCAGGCGAAAAAAATCGATTACCTCGGCGCGATTATGTTTACCATTACTTTCTCCGCGCTGTTGTATGCGCTGCTGAGCGGCGGGTCTCGGCATTCCTGGGATTCCCCGGTGATCGCGGGGCTGTTCGCGGCATCGGCTGTATGTTTTATGTTGTTCCTCTGGATTGAAAAACGGGCGGAGGAACCGATGATCCCGTTATCGATTTTCCGCATCCGCGTATTGAACGTCACCAATATCAGCGGTTTTCTGGCGTTCAGCATTACGACGGGGTTGACGGTGTACTCGCCGATCTGGATTCAATCCGTGCTCGGCAATTCCGCGACAAGCTCGGGCCTGATCGTTATGCCGATGTCGCTGGCCTGGCCGCTCGCCTCCAACATCGCCGGCCGGCTCATGTACCGGGTTGGGGTGAAGGCATCGATCGTATTCGGCTCATCGCTCGTCATGGCAGGCTCCCTCTGGCTGATTGCGCTTCAGATGAACTCGCCCTACGTATTTTGGATCGGTATCCTCGTGCTAATCGGACTGGGAATGGGGTTCGTTGCGACGCCCTCCACCGTTGTCGTGCAATCGGTCGTCGGCTGGGAAAAACGCGGCGTCGCCAACGCTTCCAGCATGCTGGCCCGTGCGCTGGGCCAAACGGTCGGCATAGCGGTATTCGGCACGATTTACAACCAGTATGTAACCATCATCGGCTCCAAAACGGAGCTGACTGCCGGAATGCATGCCGTTTTTCTGCTCATGTCGGGGATAGCGATTGCGAACCTGCTCGCCGTATTGTTCCTGCCGAAGCACCGCCAAGTGATGGCGCAGCAGCATTCGGCTTAACGGCAGGGTGACAAAGCGAAATACCGGAACCGGCCGCAAACGGATGCGGCCAGGAAAAGCCGCGACCTGCGGCTTTTCTGTTTTTTCAGGCAGCCGTATGTTATACTGTTGTTTGCTTAAAAGCAGTAAAACCTACAAGGGGGGGCCTTTCGTTTGTACGAATTGTTCATACTCGGCGAATTGATGAATAACCCGATGCACGGCTATTTGCTGCATCAGATTTTGAACGGGATCGTTGGTCCTACGCGAAAAGTCAGCTGGGGGGCGATTTATCCGCTGATCCACGGCATGCTTGCGGACGGGCTGATCGAACAGGTTCCCGATGAGCAACCGGAGGGTTCCAAACAAGGAAGAGGAAAAAAAATAAAGACATATAAACTTACGGACGAAGGCAGAATACGTTTTTTTCGGTTGATGGAAGAACCGATTCCATATTCGCCGGATTACGAGCTGCATTTTTATACGAAACTGAAAAATTTTGAACTGATCAGCAAAGAATTGCAGTTTTTAATTTTGCATCAATACAAAGATTACCTGCGTTATGAAATCCGTCACGAGGAAGAACGGTTGGAATATGCTAGCAAAGACGAACGGATTCCCGGCGGGGAGCAGAAATATATTCAGATCTTTTTCCGGCATCGGTTGGAAAAGCTTCGATGTGATGAAACGTGGGTTATGCAGTTAATCGAGAGCCATCGCGCGGATGGACAAGGGCTTGAGCGGGATTGAAATTGAAAGGCTGAAGGATAGCATATCATTAATAGGTTGGGGGGCGAGCTAAAAAGGTCGGCCCCTTTGTTTATTCCTCACGCGCTTTTATTTTCTGGCTCTTCGGAAAATTTGGTTGAAAGTCATTCAATATAACATAGTGCTCTAAAATCGGAATATATGGTTTTCTGTCGATGACTTGTCAGTGATCTACTCGCTATTGAAGGTTATGCCTGGCGAGTCGCATACTTATCGTTTTGTCGTAAAAGAGGCCGGGACACACTGGTATCACTTCCATCAACGTCGGAGCAATCTATATCGGACTTGGCCTAAAGGTTGCATTCCAAAGACAGTAATGATGGCAGCGCTTATTCATCGACGGAACAAAGGCACGCTTAGCTCCATTTTTTTCGAAACTCCGAGAAATAAAAGAAACCCTGTTCCTCTGTAAAAGGACAGGGTTTCTCGGCAATCTGATGCTTGGCGTAATGCCAAGCTTTTTTATAGCAGCGAATCCAAAGAACCACCTATAACCGGAATCGTTCGCCCCGCATAACTTATAATCTCGTTTGCATATCGGTCTGCACCAGCACCGCAAACGCCTCGTAAGGCCGAAGCCGCATGTTTTCCGTCAAAACGATTTCCGGATAAACGGACACCTGCACTTCGCCCTCGACGAAATCGCGTTCCAAGGCGAAATCAAGCGGTTCTTTGCTCCAATTCGAAACGGTCAACAACCTCCTGCCCGAATGGCTGCGTTCATAAGCAAACACATGCGCATGCTCGGGCGCGGCCAGCCTGAATTTCCCTTCCGTCAACAGCTCGTTGATGAACGGATGGCTTCGCAGCATGGCCAATTGATCGTAAAAATCCAGCAATGACTTCCGGCTGACCTCCCCATGACCGATGCCTGTGAAACGGGTGAAAGCCCCTTTCTCTCCTGCCAATCCCTTTTTGAACGATGGTTGGGTCTGCTCGCGTCCCATCGAACTTTTCGAGTCCGTTAGAGCCGCCGCATCCCCCATCGGGGCCCCCTGGATCAGCTGCAGCGTTAACGCCATGCATTTCACCGATTCAAACCAATAGGATCCATTCATGTTGCCGCCGTCACGATCCTGTAACGGCATCCCCCCCATCCAGGTTTAATGCAGCGTGCGGGCAGCCGCGGCCGCCTCGGAGGCCGCCTTCCGCGAAGGCTTCCACTTGATCGACGTCACGGCGCTTGCGAGCGCCAGGATGACGAAAACAACCCCGACCCAAGCATTGTAATATACCGAAGAGCTTTCGATCACGATCCCGCCGACGGCGGAACCGACCGCGATTCCGACATGACTCGCCGAGCTGTTCAGGCTTTGCTGAATGTTGGACGATTCCGGAGCGGATTTGATCAGGTAGCTTTGCATCGACGGAGAAATCGACCAGCTCAGCGCGCTCCATACAAGCATGACGACCAGGCATACATACATCGAAACGGTGGACAGCGGCATCAGGAACATCACGACGGCAAACACGCCCACGATCGCCAAAATGCTTTTTTCCGCCCCGAACTTATCCGTCACCCATCCTCCGAAACCGCCGCCGAGCACGGCCGCGATGCCGAACAGAAGATAAAACAGGCTGAGCACCGAAGGGCTCAAATGCAGCGTTTCCTGCAAAAACGGCGTCAAATACGCGTAAAGCGTCAAATGTCCCGTCAGCATCAACACCGATATCAGCTGGCCGAAAATGATTTTGCCGCTCTTCAGGGAGGCGAGCTGACGGCGCAGCGGAATGGCCGCCTCCGGCGCGGTTTTCGGGATAAAAAGCTGGATCGCGATGAGCGAAATGACGGACAGGACCGTAATCATCACAAACGGCGCACGCCACCCGAACGCATTGCCGAGCATCATGCCCAGCGGCACACCAAGCACGAGCGAACCGCTGACGCCCATAAAGATGACGCCGATGGCTCTCGCTTTATATTCCTCACTCGCCATCCTCGAAGCCATCGTAATCGACAATACGGTAATGAGCGCGCTGCTGGCGGCCGACAGAACCCGGGCGATGACCATCGTCATAAAATTAGGGCTCACCATCGACAGGACGTTCCCGACGATAAAAACGAGAAGCGCAGACTGGTACAACCGCTTACGCTCCATGCGTGCCGTCGCCGTCAGCAGCAGCGGTCCGGAAAGCGCAAACACGATCGAATACAGCGTGATGAGCTGCCCGGCGGCGCTTAAGGAAATGTGAAGATCCTTGGAGATCAGATCCAAAATGCCGCCGACGATCAGTTCGACCATACCCGTCACGAAACAGGCGATCGCCAAAATGTATATCTTGTAGTTCACGTTGTTGCTCCCTTCTCTCTGGTTGTCGTTCTATGGTTACTACCGTAATAGTAACTCATATCAAAATCGGCAGCAAGCACATTTTTTTCCGTAAAAAATGAACCTACCGCATGGCCAGCAGCCGGACGCTTTTGGTCAAATCTCTTTTTTTACCCCGGCCGGCTTACCGAACCATGGATTTAAAAAACATAAAAAGCGGACGGAGCATAAGCTCCATCCGCTGGATTGGACATCCTGTAACGTCCGACGTGGATCAGTACCGCAGCTGCAGGAGCTGCGCCATGATTTCCTTGTCGTTCATCAAAACATCGTTATATTTGGTCGTAATTTTGGTAAGCAGCACGTCGTGGTGGAAATAATCCGTAAAAACGCGCACAAACGGCTGGGATCTTGTTTTGATCGCCTGCCAGGAGCCGTCTTCCATGCCCGCAAAGATGGCTTCCGCATCGTCCACGATCAGCAGCCTGAAACGCTCCAGCGTCACATGCTGCTCGTTCGGCTCCATCACGGCCATATTTTTCAATTCGCTGCGGACTTCCCCGACGGAAAGCGCCTCGACGGCAACGCCTTCGCGCTCTTTTTCCTCGAGGATCGGCAAAACCGCTGTAAAATCGTCCTTCCACGACGAATACCGGATCGAATTTTTCGCTTCCAGCAGCATTTGCTTGATCTGGGCGTGGATCGAGGCGTCGGCCTTCAAACTCCAGACGCGGTCGTCCACGATCTCCTTTTTCGCCTTCTGCCGCTCAAGCTCCTGGATATCCGCTTGAAACTCGGCGGTCAGCTTTTCGACGACAAGCGGAATCGGCAGCGCCGTATACAGCTTTTTCTTTTCCGAAATCGACTCCAGCACCATCCCCTTCTCCACCATCCGGGAAATGACCTCGTATATTTTTGCTTTGGGCACGCCCGAATATTTGACGATCATCGTCGCGTCCATCGGCTGCATCGTCTGCGCCAACGTTTCATAAACTTTGCTTTCATACTGGGAAAAACCGAATTTATAGAGCAACTTGTCCAACTCCCGATCTTTCGAACTTGGTATTAATGTACCATAAATCCGGCTTCCAATGTCAATTTCACACCCATCAGTATGGCTATTATTTTTCGTCTTCCGAAGCGTATATTCCCGGTCTCCGAAACGAACGGTATATATACCCGACTTAACGAACAATAGAAGATGATCTTTCGGAAAGTATGTTCCCGCTCTACCTTGCGTGCGCAAATAGAATTCAATGACGGATAGCCCTTCCAACTTTAGGTTCCCTTTTTTGTCAGACGCGGTTTTCAGCTCTTGAGGTACCCTGATCAATTTACTGGTTCTTATGGGCTTCATTGATCCCTCGGTATTTGCACGTACTCCCATCTGTTTTACATCCTTTCGGTTCTGTTCCTTTCCCGCTACATATAGGATAACCCGGAAACCGAAAGCTAACTTTGCTAAAAAGCTCAATTTACTTGTTTTTTTAGCTCAAGGATTTTTTGAAAATGGACTCCACCTCAAGAAGACTTATCGGAGCGGAGGTTCTTGAGATAAGCAGATACACCACAAACGGAAAACGGCCATTTCCGCCCCAGCAGACGGAAATAGCCGTTATGACGGTACCGGGGCGCCTTTTGCCGTCAGCTCGTCTTCGCGGGTTTCGTGCTGCGAATCGATGCCGCAGCGTATACAAAGAGCGCCGTCCAGATGAGCGCGAAGCCGATGAGCAGAACCGGCGAGACCGATTCCTTGAACACGAATACGCTCAGTAACAGCATGATCGTCGGCCCGATGTATTGTACGAAGCCGAGCGTGGACAGCGACATCCGGGCGGCCGCCCGCGCAAAGAAGAGCAGCGGCAGCGCCGTTACCACGCCGGAAAGGAGCAGTTCGACGAACTGGGACGCAGGCAGCGTCCAAGCCGTGGTCTTTCCCACGGCGGCCAAATAGATCCAGTAGCCGAGCGCGACGGGCAGAACTACGGCCGTCTCCGACAACAAGCCTACGGAAGCGTCTTGCACGATCTTCTTCTTCGCGAGGCCGTACAAGCCAAACGACGCGGCCAGCGAGATCGCGACCCACGGGAACCGCCCGTAGTCGATGGCGATGATGAGCACCGCGGCGCCTGCGATGGCAATCGCGAGCCATTGGCCGCGGTTTGGCTTCTCACGAAGGAAGATGACCGCTAGCAGCACGTTCAACAACGGGTTCAAATAATAGCCGAGACTGGTCTCGACGACATGGCCGTTGTTGACTGCCCAGATGAAGATGAGCCAATTAGCGGCGATCAGCAGTCCGCTGGCGGCGAGCGATAGCAGGAGCGAACGGCTAGCCGCAATCCGCTTCATGTCACCCCAGCGGCGCTGGACGGCGACGAGAATACCCATGAAGACGAACGACCAGACAACCCGATGTGACAGAATTTCGCCTGCCGGCACATCGTCAAACAACTTCCAATAAAGCGGGAGAACCCCCCACATGATATACGCGATGATAGCGTTGACCAACCCATTGTTCATAAGGAATTCCCCTCTTCTCTCTCCGATGTCTGAACGGATTATACGCCTCAATCCTCGCTTAAGTAAAGTAAATAATTGGTTGGCAGTTGACGCTCACCTTACGAGGAGCCTCGCGGCGGTAATCGTCGATGGCGTCCCGTAGCACCGCGAATCCTTTCGCCGAACATGCGATCCGGCCGAGGAGGCACAGCCGCCTATCGCCTACCGGACTTGTCGGATGATATTTTGCTAGGGGCAAGGGATGAAAAAGCAGCCTGAAATAACGGAAAAACAAGGCAATCATTAATCAGCGTTTTTTGTGAACTTTATTGCCAATACCGATAGAGAAAATCACGATACAGGAAATTGCAAACAAGTCTGGATATAACCGAAGTACCTTTTATCAGTATTTTACCGATGTTTACGATCTGCTTAGCTTCGTCGAAAACGATATATTCGATTTTATCCGGGAGAAATTGAAAAACACAGATCAAACGGATATAAATCCACGGGATATACTTCTACTTCGTTTTCACTGCTTCGTCTTTGGCAGCGCAGGCAGAAAGATTTGCCCCCAGATCAATTATTCAGTTTGATAGATATGCTATTTACTTCGGGGGTATCGTCTGTTCTAAAAAACGGTTAGCCTGCTTGCTTTTTTGTTGCGATTCCATATCGAGCTTGAAGGAACCGCATCATCCGAGAAGGCTCCGGCTATTAAAGAAAAAGCCATCGCACATGCCAAGGAAGTTGCCAAACGTTACTAATAGGGGGGGGTAGCATCGTTCTCAAGCCGGAATCCACAAGCTTGACATAGATTGTTGATTGTATAAGTTTGCAACAATAATGCCAGGAATCTAAAACCTGGTCTGAAAAGAACCGGCAGCGGTACCCCCTCACTCGTTTCGAGTAGAAAGTACCGCTGCTTTTCAATAAACCAGGCTATTTCACCTCTTCCCGGGCGCTTGCTCGGATGGCTTCGGCCGTCTGTCCTGATTCAAATAGGCTGCCGCCGCCAACGCCAGATAGGTTCAAACCCTTGATTTAATCCATTATGAGATTGATATTCCCTGCATTTATTCGTAACTTAACGCATCGATCGGTTTCAATCGCGAAGCCTTATAAGCCGGATAAACGCCAAACAGGATGCCGATCCCTACCGCGCTAAGGAAGGACAGCAGGATGGGCGGAAGCGAGATGACGATCGGCAAAGAGGCGAATTTTTCGAGCAGGACCGCCGCTCCGATGCCAAACAATATGCCGATCACCCCGCCCAGCATGCTGAGGATCACCGCTTCGGCCAGAAACTGCGTCATAATATGTCCGCGCCCCGCCCCAATCGCCTTGCGTATCCCGATTTCGCGCGTCCTTTCCGTCACGGATACGATCATGATGTTCATAATGCCGACGCCCCCGATGAACAGCGATATCGCGGCGACCCCCTGAAGCAGGTTGGTCATGATCCGATTGACGCCCTGCGCCGACTCCAAATATTCCTTCTGGGTTTCGATTCTGAAATTTCTGGCGTCGCTTGGCTTCAAATTATGCTGAACCCGGAGCGACTCTCCGATATCCGCGCTCGCTTTGTCGATCAGTTCCGGGGTTTTCGCCGAGATGACCATCGTGTCGATTCTTTTCGCGCCAAAGCGGTTTTTCATCGTGGTAATCGGAATGTATGCCTGATCGTTTTGGGTCGTGAAACCTTCCAATTTTTCAAGCACGCCGATAACCGCATACGGAATCCGGTTGATCTGGATCGTCTGGCCGATTAAATTCCCTTTATCCCCGGAAAACAGCCGTTTCGCGGCTTCGCTTTCCAGAATGACCACATTCATGCCGTGCTGCATTTCATATTGGGTAAAATTTCTGCCCTGCGCGAATTTAAATCCGAATACCCGGTCAAACCGCTTTAAGGTTCCTTCGACTTGAATATCGTAATGCTGAGGTCCTCTTGCCACCTTCGCGCTGGCTGAAGCTCCTTTAGGCGCCACGCCGGCTACGGTGTCCAGCTTTTCAATCCTTTGAACGTCATCCAGTGTCATCCGGTTGGCCTCATAGGAATTTCTTCCGTTTTCGGAATAATCCGGAGCATAAGAATAAACAAAGATCACGTTATTGCCCATACTCTTAATTTCTTTTTCAATGCTGGCCGTTGAGCCTTTGCCGATGGCTACGATCGCGATGACCGCCCCGACCCCGATGATGATCCCCAGCATGGTCAGCAGGGAACGAAGCTTATTGGCCGTCAGGCTCGCAAGCGACACGCGTACGATTTCCATTACATTCATCTGCCCGATTCCTCCGCCGCCATTCTGCGGTTCATGATGGCCCTTGACCCTACAATCGCTCCGCCCCGGAAATCGACCAGCCGTTTGGCATATTCGGCCGTTTCCATTTCATGCGTGACAAGCAATATGGTGGCTCCCCGGTCATTCAGCCTTTGGAAGATCTCCATAATCTCCATGCTTGTCCGGCTGTCAAGGGCGCCCGTAGGTTCATCCGCCAGCAAAATGACCGGATGGTTCACGAGCGCCCGCGCGATGGTCACCCGCTGCTGCTGTCCCCCTGACAGCTCGCTTGGCTTGTTTAGCAGCCGGTCCCCCAGCCCTACCTGAACCAAAGCTTCAATCGCTCTTTTACGGCGTTCCTTGGCGGGAACTCCCGCGTACATCATCGGCAATTCCACATTGGCGAGCGCCGTCGCCCGCGGAAGAAGATTAAACTTTTGAAATACGAACCCGATTTTTCGATTTCGAATGATCGCCAGCTCATGTTCCTTCGCCTCCAAAATCGAATAGCCGTCGAGATCGTATTTTCCGGAAGTGGGCCGATCCAGGCAGCCGATCATGTTCATCATCGTCGACTTCCCCGATCCGGAGGGACCCATAATCGCCACAAACTCCCCTTCGCCAATGGTCAGGTTTACGCCGCGGAGGGCTTCTATTTTCTGATCTCCCACATGATATACCTTTTTCATGTCTTCGATTTGGATTACCGTTTTCATATGCTCATGCTCCCCCCTTATGCGTGTTTCTGTTTAACCGCCAAAGCCGGCGTTCTCGGGGCTGTTTTCCGCTGGAGGTTCGGCCGGGATGACGACGGTGGCTCCTTTGTTCACGCCTGATATAATTTCTACCCGGTCGGATGTGTAAATGCCGATTTCAACGGGCTGGAACGTGTACGTTTCAGGGTGAGCCGGGTCGGACGCCAAATACACGCCGTCTTGGCCGCCTTCCGACTGCAGCGCAGCCAAAGGTATATACAAAACATTGTTATGCGTAGTCAATTGGATCGATATCTGCATATTCATCCCCGTCTTGAGCGTTCCTTCCGGATCCTGAATCGAAAGCTCCACGGTGTAACTCGTGATCCCGGCATCGGTCACGGCTTGCGGCGAAACGAAGCTGATTTTGCCTTCGTATTGCTTGTCAGGGTAAGAATCCGTCCGCATGATCGCTTGAAGCCCCATTTTCATTTTCGCAATGTCGGTTTCGTCCACTTTAGCCTGCACTTTCAATTGGTTGGAGTTCGAATTGTTCATGACGATAAATGGAGCGGTCGGGATTGTTCCGACATCCCCGTTCACCTTCAAAATCAATCCGTCCCACGGAGCGGTGATCTGCAGTTTGGACAACTCGCTTTCCTTTTGTTTCAAATCCGCTTCCGCCTGCAGCACGGCGGCTTCGGCCGACATTACCGCGGAAGGCTCCGGCGGCGCTTCGGCGGCTTTTAAGCCCGCCAAAGCGGATTGGTAGGAAAGTTTGGCCTCCTCCTCCGCCTGCTTGCCTTTTGTCACCGTTCTCTCATATTGCAGCTCCGCGTTTTCATATTCTTTTTGCGCTTTATCCAGCGCATCCTGCAAAGCCGTTTGCGCTTTGGCATACTGAAGTTTGGCGTTCTCATAATCATTTTTGGCTTTTTCCAGGTTCCGTTCGGCCTCCGTCGCTTCATTCAAGGAAACGGCCCCAAGCCCGAATAAATAGGACTGGTCGTCATACTCCTTCTGGCTTTTATCCAAATTGGCTTTCGCCGCTGCAATTTGCTGCTCCGCTTCCTTTAATGCGGCGTTTTCGCCCTGCTCCAGGACGGCCTGCTTGGCTTTTTCCAGATTTGCTTTGGCCGCCGCCTTCTGGTTTTCGGCTTCCTTCAGGGCAAATGGATCATTCACCGAATCCAATGCCATTTTCGCTTTGACGACATTCTCTTTTTGCGCCTCGATTTCGTTTGGCTTGGCGCCTTTTTTCACCTCGTCCAGCTTTGCTTTGACAATCGCCAAATTGGATTCCGCGCTTTTGATCTGCATTTTCGCTTCCGAATCGTCAAGCTGCGCCAGGACTTGTCCGGCTTTCACGCTGTCTCCGGCTTTGACGTTCACCTTGATCAGCTTGCTTGTCCCTGCGCTTGTAAAGTTCAAGTTCGCTTCTTTGGTCGCCTGTACGATCCCCGCCAAGCTAAGCGTATCCGTTACGTCTCCCTGCTCAACCTTGACGGTTTCATTCGGGGGCGCCACGACAGGTTTTGGGGTTGTTTTAAAATAAATAAAGATGCCGGCACCGCATAATATGACGATCACAGCCGCAATCCAAATCCAACGTTTTCTGCGCTTCCGCCTCAGAGAGGTTAATGTCTGGTGATTTTCGATTTCAAGCACGCCGTTTTCCTCCACATTCATCATTACATGTTCTGGCTCAATACTGAAATTTGTTTTTTTACATTGTGCGAGGTGACCGCTGCGGTTACGGATCGTTCTTCCGGTCGCTGCCCGCCTCCAAATTTCTTGAATATAGCCTTTCACAAAGGTAGAACTCGTTGACTCTTACAAAAGCCACGGTTTATACAGCGTAAATTCCGCTTGCTTTTGCTGGATCGCGAGCTCCGTCGCCTTTCTTTCCCACTGCTTCACCTTGATCTCGTTCGTTTTGATTTCCATGCCGGGTATGAGCCCTCTTTTCCATTTATTTTCGGCAAGCGATAGTTCATCCCGGGCATTCTGAAGATTGCGCAGCAGCTCTTCGTACTGCGATTGGTACTGCTGGATGCTCAAATAAGCGGTTTTTAGCGATTCCGCCAATTGCTCCTTGGCTTGGGAAAGCTCCATCTTGGCCGCTTCCACGTCCAGCGCTTTCAGCCGATATTCGCCCACCGCGGTCCCATTGTAATAAGACGCTTCCGCCATCGCTTGTTTCACGGCATTTTCCTGCTTGTACAACGCCGGGCTGCCGGAAGATGTCATTTCCTGAATATGTAAATCGATGTCAAGCGCCTTGGGCTTGCTGTAGGTCGGTATGTCCACCAGTTCGTATGTCGTCCCCTGCTTTCTCCCCATCAGTTTGCTCAGGGCATCCTTGGCTTTCTGCGAAGCGGCTTTGCTTTCCGCGAGTTTTTTCTCGGCTTCCTTTTTCGCCTGAACCGCCTTCGCTTTGTCGTTCTCCGATATTTTGCCGCGGGCAGCCTTGGCGATCGCGATGTTCTCCTCCTGAAGCGCAACGTCCAATGTTTCTTTGTCCGTTGCCTCATTATTGGCAGCCGTTATCGCCTCATAGTAGGCTTTCATCGTTTGGAGTTCCAACTGATCCATGACCAGGGGAATTTGCTTCTGTGCATCTTCGTACATGCTTGCAGCGGCTGCGTATCGTTTGTACGCCGCGCGCAGCGCTTCCGCATCATCCGGCCCGTCGGTATCCTCCCCTTCATGGTTGTCCCGCCTGGTAACCTGCTTCATTTCATCCGCGGCGCTTTGAAGCATGATCGCGTTCCGTTCCACGGTTTGATTGGCCGTCTTGAGCAAAAGGCTGTTTTCTTGCGCCCATTTGGTTGCCTGCTCTAATGTCAGCTTTACCTGGGTGGTGCTTGATTCCACAATATAACCTTGGACCACCGTTTCCGCCCGCGCAGGCTGCAGCATCGTCAATGCGACAAAAGCCGCCGCGGCAGCGGCCAAAGCTAAACGTCCACTCCCTTTCATTTTCGCCCTCCCGATCCTGATCTTTCTTCATGCCGGCTTACGCCAAACATCCGGAACCCATAAATCATGGGATATATTCCCATAACACTGTACCATTGCGAATAGGGTCATTCCATCGTTATCCCTTACATTTGCCTTACATTTTTGTCATCTAAGCAGATTGTATTAAAGAGACACTGGATTTCCCCGTGGATCAAGGAATGACAAGTAAAAACTTTAATTCATCCTATCTCAACGCAAAAAAAGAACCCGGAGCGGATGACCGTCTTCTCCGGGTTCCCTTCATTTTGGGGCCTCAACAGGGATGGGATGTTATGAAAAAGGATACCAGAAGCCGCGCAGCATCTTGACCTTCAGCCAGATTCCCGCGGCCAAAAGAACGACGCCAAGGACAACAAACGTCCAATCCAGAGGTTCCATATCCTTGCCGCTGTACCAGGTGCGGCGTTTTTGCGTGCCAAAGCCGCGCAGCTCCATCGCGTTTGTGACGGAATCGATCCGGTGCAATGCGGATTGAAGCACGGGCACCACCACGGCCGCCAAATTGCGAATGCGCTGCAGGATGCTTCCGTCCTCCTTGGAAATCCCCATCCCGCGGGCCTGCATCGAATTCAGCGTGCCGCGGAATTCCTCGGTCAGGTCCGGGATGTACCGGAGGGCGATGCTGACGGCGTAAGCGATTTTGTACGGAACGCCGATCCGGTTCAGGCTTGCTGCAAATGCGCTCGGCTGCGTCGTGAAAATGCACAGGATCGTCATCGGCAGCAGCGTCAAATATTTGGCCGACAGCGTCAGCACGTAAAAAAGCGTTTCGCTATTGATCGTGTTGTAGCCAAGCGGAATGACGGGCGTATCCGTTCCCGTAAGCCTCGTCGCAAACGTCGGCGTAATCAGTACGATAAAAATGCTGTTCAGCACCGTAAAAATGATCATCAGCCAAAACAAAAACGCCATCCGTTTAAACGGAATGCCCGCGGTGACAAGCAACACGATGCCGACGATCAGCATCGGCACGAATACGCGCAAATCCAAAAACATGTATGTCATGACCGTCCAGGCCATAAAAAGCACCAGCTTGACCGCGCCGTCCAGCCGGTGAAACAGCGAGTTCCCCGTAACGTACAGGCTTCCCGTTCTATTCATGGCCTTTCCCCTTTTTCTCTGCGTTGATAAATGCCTGAACGAACCTCTCAGGCGACGCTAACCCGTTGGCTTTCGCAAACCGGGACAGCGACGTTTCCTTCAGATGGGCGGCCTCCGTAATTTCCGGATTGCTCAGCACCGCCGCCACCGAATCTTCGGCGATGACGCGACCGGCGCTCAGGACGATCGCGCGGGCGGCATACTCGAGCGCAAGGTACATGTCGTGGGTGATCAGCAAAAAGCCGATGCCTTGCCCGGCCAATGAAGCGATAAAATCCATGAACTCCTTGTAGTGGCGGTAATCCTGCCCTGCCGTCGGCTCGTCCAACAGGATCAATTTCGGTTCAAGCACCAAAATGGAAGCGATGCTGAGCCGTTTTTTCTGTCCGTAGCTAAGCGCGGACACCGGCCAATTGCGGAACGGGAACAGCCCGCACACCTTCAGCGCCTCCTCCACCCGCACCTTGATCTCGGCCGCCGGCACGCCTCTTGCTTTCAATCCTAAGCCTGCCTCTTCCGCAATCATATGTTGCGTGATCATCCGGTTCGGATTTTGCATGACGTACCCGATCGCTTCGCCCCGGCGGCGGATCGACCAAGAGACGATATCCTGCCCGTCATAATGCAGCGAGCCCGATTGCGGCTTCAAAATGCCCGTAATAAGCTGGGACAACGTCGATTTTCCCGCCCCGTTGTTGCCGAGCAGCGCCACGATTTCCCCTGCGCCGATCCGCAGGGACACGTCCTTGATGACCGGATGCTCCGGCTCGTAGCCGAAATTCAGCCCCTCGACCTCCAGCAGCGCGGCGGGAGAAGGCCGGTCCGAAGCGGCCCCGGCCGCTTCGCTCCAATGATCGAGCTTCTCTTGAAGCCCCGGGATATCTAGGCGCTGCGGCAGCCGCAAACCGCTGACGCCTTCCAGCGGAACTCCGGCATGGCGGAGCGCATCGACATACAGCGGCGGCCGCAAACCGTAGCCGTGAAGGGCTCCGGAGGACAAAATTTCGTCCGGCGTCCCGATGGCCGCGATCCGCCCGTCATTCATCAGCACGATCCGGTCCACCGGCTGCTGCAAAACGTCCTCGACGCGATGCTCGATGATGATGACCGTTTTGCCGCTCTCGCGGTGGATGTCGTCGATCAGCTGCATCGCCTTCCGTCCGCTTGCCGGGTCCAAATTCGCCAGCGGCTCGTCGAACAGCAGCACGTCCGCATCCGTCGACAAGACGCCGGCCAGGGACACGCTTTGCTTTTGCCCGCCCGACAGCTCGTACGGGCTATGCTCGGTATATTCCAGCATCCCGACCCTATTCAGCGCGGCCGCCACCTCCCGCTTCATTTCCGGGCGCGGCATCGCCTTGTTTTCCATGACAAAGGCGGTATCTTCCGCCACCGTCAGCCCCACGAACTGGGAATCCTGATCCTGCAAAATGGTCCCGACGGTGCGGCTCAGCTTAAAGATGCTTAACTCCGCCGGGTTTTGACCGGCGATCTTCAGGCTGCCGCTGGTTTCGCCGCCGTACGTAAAAGGAATAAGCCCATTGATGCAATGGGCCAATGTCGATTTGCCGGAGCCGCTGGGACCGGCGATCCAGATTTTTTCGCCGGGATAAATATCCAGCGTAATCTCTTTCAGCGTAGGCTCCGACTGGTTTTTATACTTGAATCCGTATTGTTGAAACGAGATGATTGGCTGCATAACCTTCAAAAACTCCTATTCCTTCGGGGCGCTTCCCGCGCGCCTACTCGTTGACGCTCAAATGGCTCGTTTTGGCGTTTCTTTTCGCAAAGCCGATGACGGCCGGCACGCCAAGCACCAAAAAGACGATGATGTTGGAAATCGAAGCGGCCGTTACCTGCACGACCAGCTTGTCGGAAGGCTCGCCCATAAACGCGATGTCGAACCAGCCGGAGAACAGCAGCGACAAAACGATCCCGACGATGCCGTAAACAATAAACAAACCGATATGTTTTCCTTTAAAGCTTCCGTTTTGCGGATCAAATCCCTTGGCCAAATAAATGAGTCCCATAAACGCAGCCGTAATGCCCGACCCCAGCGCCCAGCCCCACCATACCGTACCGCTGGTCAGCAGGTCGTTCAATACGTGGCCGATGAGTCCGGCAATGAATCCGACGACAGGCCCGAACAACGCGCCGAAAATCGCGAGCAGCGCGATGGCCGGCCGCAGCGAGGTGTCTGGCCCCACGGGGATGCCGATAAAGCTGGTGGCTCCATACAGAGCCGCGCCGATGCCTATGGTCACCACCGTTCTCGTGTTGAATTGAAAGATGGATTTTTTCAATGCAGAGTCACCTTTCCCAAACGAAATATTCCAACAACATTCACGTTCAAAAACGAACATTAAACGTTTATTGTACTCTTAATATAAGGGGACTTGGACGGGAAGGCAAAACTTTTTTTGTAAATGGGCATATAGATTTTTTTGCGGATAAGCACGGAGTGACGCAAAATCATTCGTAAAAGCAAAAAAAGACCCATTTCCTTGATCGGAAATAAAGTCTTTTTCACGATTGTTTGCTTTTTCGACCATTGGCCCTGTGTTTGGACCTACCGGCATTCCCGGCGCAATCAGGGCACCATATACCTGCCAGACGACAAATCCAGATCGACCAGTTCTGTTCCTTGTTGTTTGTATATGTGTTCATTTTCACCTTCGGCCCCGGCCCAAGCAACGGCCAAAACGGTTCCTTCCCGGCTTGAAGCGGCAAACAGGAATGAAAACATCTCCGGAACGACCTCGCCGCCATCGTCCACGCGCCAGGTCGAAATCGGATCGTAATCGGCCGTAAAATCCTTGGCCGCGATCCGGTCGCCCTGTACAAGCACAAGCGATGCGGTCACTTTCCGCCCTTGCTTTTTGAACTGCACCAAATAGACGGCTTGCTCCGGCTCGATGTCGGCGATTTTCCAAATTTTTTCGATCTTTTGGGCCTTCGTTTCCTCGATGTTCCGTTTTAAACCATCGTCCGCGCCTTCGGCGGCCACTTCCTTCACCATTAATAGGGATTCGACGTTAAACGCATCGCCGCTTACCAAATAATACGTTTCATTCGGCTGTGCTTTGCCGCCTTCGACTTCAAACAGCAGGCCAGGCACCTGATGAAAGTTGTTTGCGGTCTGCCTTCCGTCATCCTGGCTGCCCCGCGCTTGTTTTTTAACGAATTTCACGCTCAGCACCTGGCCGTTTTTCCCGATGGCTTTGTTCAAATCGGCGTTTTCCGTATTTTCGTAGGAAAGAATGTACTTCCCGGTGTTGTCGGCGAAACCGTAGGTGTTTTGCAGTTGGGTCGTATCCAAATACGGCTTGCTCCCGCTTTCGTTGTCCCTTTGCGCCGTTTCCGCGTCCTTCCCGTTTTCGGAATCCGTTTCTCCGGGGCCTTTGCCGGAGGCTCCCCCCGCTTCAGGTTTGCTGCCGCCGTTGACCGCTTCCCCGGAAATTCCGTCCTTCGCCGAACCGGCACCCTGATCGCTTTTTTCCGCTTTGGTACCGGAACAGCCTCCGATCATGCACGCCGCCAGAACCAGAAAAAGCAATTTTCTCATCTCCATGCTCCCTTGGACTTTTTTATGAATTAACGTTAAAACGCTGGCTTTTGTTTCAGTGTTAACTGCGTTTTTTTTCATACGGCCCCCTAAAAAATACAAAAACGCCTCCGGCGTATGCCGAAAAGCGTTTGATCCGATATTCCGCGCCCTTCCCGCCTCTACATCGCCTTGCTGCGGGCCTTTCGTTTGGAACGCAAGGATCCGATGCCGTCCGCGGCCAAATACAAAAGCGGAATCAACTCGGACACGAGAAGAAAAGGAACGAATCCATGGGTGACCAAATAATCGAGCTCCGGCCCCGTCCGGACCATAAACAAGGCCAATCCTATCATCATGGCCGTCATGGAAAGCGAAAAGGGCTTTTGGTCTTTAAGCCCGAAGGCATGCGTCAAACCGATCACGGAGATAAACAGCAGCAGGCTGATTTTAACGAATAAGCTGGACAACCAGATTGCGATGATCAATGGATCCAAATTTTCAAAAAATCCTCCCGGCGGGATGTAGCGAATCAGCTCCAGCTCAGGATAGGCTAAATTGCTGGCCAGGGCGGGTCCGAACAACAACAAGGTCGAAATCAGGCCGGTCAGCACGATCACGATCGAGGTTACGGTAGCCCAAACAAGCGACTTCATCGTTTTTTCCTGCCGGGTGAAATAGGGAAACAGAAAAATAATAAACGCCATTTCCGCGTATTGGGTCGCCATGATGTACGAACCGTTCCAGATCCCTTTCAAATTGATGTGGTTCACGAGCGCAACCGCCATGTTGAAGTTCAGCTCATGGGAGACAAACGGGGGAACCATGAAAATCCAAATGACGCTGATAAAGAAAAAGCCCTGCGCGACCCGAAAAATCGATCCGACCCCGGAGCGGACGACGTATACAAAGGCGCATCCGAACAGCATGGCGATCGCCCAGTCCGGCGTGTCCTCCAAATAAATCGTGATGATGAGATCCAGCAGCTCCCGCAAAATAAACGCGGCAACAAACAAGCTCGAAAACAACATGAAAAACATGAGCGGATAATGCAGCCATTTTCCGAGCACTTCTCCGCCGTAGCTGGCAAACGTCCTTCCCGGCCTTTTGATGCCCAAACGATATGCGCCGTAGGTGACAAGCAAGCCAACGGCTGCGCCCGGGATCAGCGTAAACCATGCCATGTACTGAGCGATTTTGATGAGCAAAGGCATGATGAATCCGAGCGTGGTCGTGTACAAATACTGGGAATACAGCATATAAACCTGGGATTGCGATACTTTTTCCACCGGCATCCGACTTCCTTTCATTCCCCTGCATTCAGGATCTTTACGGCAGGTCCGAAAATCCCTTCTATCAGCATGGCGATCGTCCATTGTTCCTTAAAGAAATATAAAGCTTCCACGCATATACACATAAAAACGGCGGAACCGATCACGAGAAAAAAAGTGCGTTTTTTTCTGTTTTTTTTAGTCATGTACCGCCATTCGTATCCGATGATGCACATAAAAGCAATCCCGATGAAGATCATGACTCCTCCTTCGTTTTCGGTCCGAGCGTTTTCCCGACCGGTTCCTTGATGGTGCCGAGGCGTTTGATTTTAACGTCCACCCGGGCGGCGAAATCGAGGCTGTTCCCGTAAATGTCCCGCCAGCGGGGCTTGATCCGCTTCCATTCCCGGGGGTACTTCCAATCGATGTAACTGCCGAAATGAAATGCATCCGATTGAAGGTCAATCGACTTGCCGATGGCTTTGCCGATCCTTTTCGTCACCTCCGCCGACAAGCTGTGCTCGATCCTTCTCAATTCCTGCGGGTTGCTCAGATCAATCCCGGAATCCGAGGAGATGACCTCCGCTTCCCCTTTGGAGTAGATCCGAATCAAAACGCGATTTCGGCCGACCAGGGGTTTGATATGTGTTTTCATGCGGCGGATCATAAAGCTGACGTCTTTGCCGTCTGTCGGGGAATGGATCGTAATTTCCGCATCCCTCAATTTGTTCAGGATCCATAACCCTCCCCGCATCTCCTTTATATTCAGCGTCCCCACCATTTTACCTTGCTTGAAAATCGCCGCGCCGACGGGTTCGACCCAGATCTGCTCCTTTTCCTTTTCCGTTTCTATTCTTTGCGTTTTAAGGCGCAGCAAGGAGACGGCAATATCCCCTCCGTTATAGTTGGCAGCCATAAAATCCTTGCAGGTCGTGTCAATCACCGAATGCAGCCTGGCGAAGGCCGTCAGGATGTCGCTCGGAAATCTTTCGCTTACGGTGGCAATCGTGCTTACATCTTTTGCTTCTCCGGTCGTGACGTATAAATTGGAATTGATATAAAGAGACGGATGGCGGGCAGCGAACTCCAAAACCGGTTCGATCCCTTCCTCCGCGAGCTCCCTTCCGACCACGATGACGCGCGTTTGCCCAAAGTTGATTTTGCGGGAAAGGTTGATCTGGATTTTGCGAAAGGCTTGGCCGATGTCCGCGCCGGACTTGGTAACATAGGAATAGGCCTTTCCCCCGGCTTGTCCCGAACTTTCCGCCATCCCCGGAATCATCCGGTTGGAGAGGGGAAAACCGAGCGTGAGCTGCACGCCCTCTTCCGATTTATCCACAACCATCAGTCTTACGAAAATTCGCTCGTTCAGCTCCAACGATGACCAGCATCCGCCAAGCATGAAGAGTGAAAATAATGAGATCGTCAAAACGAACGCTTTGCGTCCCCATTGCGAGTATTTCAATCCCCTTCATCCTCCTTGGCGGCGAGTGGTTGCCTGATGCGGTTTGCCCCCGAAAAAGCCGGTCGTTTATTCATGAACGGCCATGGCACCCGGATGAAAATATCTTTCAGATCGCTGATTTTCAGCGGCGTGAGCGGAGATAAATACGGCGTGCCGAAAGAACGCAAATTGATCAAATGGATATAGATGAAAAGCAACCCGCAGGCCATGCCGAACAAACCGAAGATTCCCGATAAAATCATGATCGGGAACCTCAGCAGCCGAAATGCCAATCCCAAATCAAAGTGGGGGCTGATGAAGGAAGCAATCCCGGTCAACGAAACGATGATGACCATAAACGACGATACGATCCCCGCTTGAACCGCAGCCTGCCCGATGATTAATGCCCCGATGATGGATACGGATTGTCCGATCGCCTTGGGAATGCGAACGGTCGCTTCCCGGAGCGCCTCGAATGCGATTTCCATGATAAAGGCTTCGACAAGCGCGGGAAAAGGAACGATTTCCCTGGAAGCCGCGATGGAAATAAGCAGTCTTGAAGGAATGATTTCCGGATGGAATGACGTGATGGCAATGTACGTGGAGGGCAGCACTAAAGAGGCCACAATAAAGACGTAACGGATCCACCGGATCCAGGTGGCGGCGACATAATGCTGATAATAGTCCTCCGCCGCCTGCATCAGCATGAAAATCGTCACCGGGGCAAGCAAAACGATCGGCGTGCCGTCAACGATAATCGCCACCCTGCCTTCCAATAACGAAGCCGAAACCACGTCGGGACGTTCGGTATATTGAATTTGAGGAAAGGGCGAAAAAGGGCTGTCTTTAATAAATTCCTCCAAATAACTGCTTCCCTGCACGCTGTCGATTTGAATCCCCGACAACCTTCTTTTGACTTCATCCAGAAGCTCTTGTTTGCAGATGCCCTGCATGTAGCAAACCACCACTTTGGTCTTCGTTTGCATGCCGATCTCCATCGATTCCGTCTTAAAAAAGGAAGTCTTCAGCCTTCTCCGCAGCAAAGTGAGATTGACGTCCATATCCTCGATAAAGGACTCGCGCGGCCCGCGGATCACGGATTCGTTCGGCGCTTCTTCAATCGACCTTTTCTCAAAAGAGGAGCAGAGAACCTCGATCATGCGCTTGTCGCCGTCAACAAGCAGCAGAACGTGGCCGTTCAAAATCGCCGAGAGACCTTCCGGCAATTCGCAGACAACTTTCAGATCGGCGACGGGCAGCCTTTTGAAATCGAAAATTTGTTCGCGAAATTTCAACGCGTCGTGCCGCTCAAGCGACAGCAGGTCGCGCAGCAGTTCTTCCTGCACCGTGTTTTTGTCGATCATGGCATGAAAAAATACCAACGCGCACTTCTGGTCCGGACACGCGTAAAACGTATGGATCACCAGATCGGAGCAATGGGAGAGCTCGCTTCGAAACCAGTCCAATTGTTCGTCGATGGATGCCGCCGCCTTGCCGCAGCGGTTTTCGGGAAGCAATTCCGGCGGGAGCTTCGCCTCGCCGCCTCCGCTTTTTTTCCCCTTCTGTTTCAGCCTAAAACGCATAGACATAGCTGTTCCTGCCCTTGATGTAATGTCGAACCGCCATAGAAACCCCATTTTGGTTATTCAAAGCTTTGCTCACGGAGGAAATTTTTATTCAAACAACCAGTTTATCCTTTTCCTTTCCTCGTTCCATGACATCTTTAGCTTCCGGATGAACGCGGTGGAACGTTCGCTTTCTTTCATGCTTGTTTGATTAACTTTTTGCTTATATAATTCAAACCATATAGAGCATGAACATATATTCATCGCACAGCATGGCGAATACATAAAAAGGTGGATTGTCGATGGAATTAAACGTGGATACTAACAGCCTTGCCTTATTTGCGGCCCTGGCATCCGACACGAGGATCAAAATGATAGAAATGCTGCGCCGGGAACCGCTCAACATCAAGGAAATGGCCCAAAGGCTCGGCATCTCTTCGGCGATCGTTACCAAACACGTCCAGCAGCTGAAGGAAGCCGGCATCATCGATACGGAGATGTCGTCGGGAAAGCGGGGCATGCAGAAAAAATGCATCCTGCTGCTCGACCGGGTCACGCTCGTCTTCAAGCCGCCGGGCAGCGTGGACGAATTCATCCATCCGGACCAGAACGGTTACTCGGTATCGATTCCGGTCGGGCATTATACGTCCTACAGGGTAAAACCGACGTGCGGGCTGGCATCGGAAACGAAGCTGATCGGCATGCGGGACGACCCCCGCTATTTTGCCGAGCCGGAGCATGTCAAAGCGCAGCATCTCTGGTTTGCCGGCGGTTACGTCGAATACCAAATTCCGAATTACATGGTGGAAAGCAAGCTGTTGACCGACATTCGGATATCGCTCGAAATCTGTTCCGAGGCCCCGGGCTACGACGAAAATTGGCCTTCGGATATCGTCTTTTCGATTAACGGAGTCGATGTTTGCAAATGGACGTCCCCGGGAGATTTCGGCAGCGTCCGCGGGAAGCTCACCCCCCTTTGGTGGGAACTCGGCAGCACCCAGCATGGGCTGCTCAAAACGCTGTGGATCAATACCGAAGGCACCTTCATGGACGGCGTCCGGCTGTCCAGGATCGGCATCCAGGATATCCCCATCCCCCCCGCCAAAGAGATCCGGTTCCGGATCAGTTCGCCCGAGGATACGAGATACCCCGGAGGCGTCAGCCTTTTCGGCAGACATTTCGGCAACTATGAACAGGACATCGAAGTGCAAATCCGATACTAACCCCCATTTCCTTCCCCCGTCCCTGCCTCCTTGTCCGGGCTGTTATGAACTCTTTCGTTTACGTGCATACTAGAAGCTACGCATGGATTCGGGCTGAATCCTCTAGTATACGAAACCATCGAAGGAGGTAGGGGCATGAACACTTCCAAAACGAGCGAGAACCAGCCAACCCTTCCGGTTCCCCTCCACATCGACCGCAGCTGGCTGGAGCAGCTGAACAACCGCCTTGAAAAAGGGGGGCCCTGGGGGGACTGGCGGCTGGCCCAGCTGGCGATCCGCGGAGAGGAAGCGCGGCTGGTCACCAGCTTTGACGAACTGCAATGCTTAAAGCATTTGCAAGGCCTTTCCCCGCTCCCCCATCAGCTCGACACCACCCGCAAGGTGCTGTTCGAAATGTCCGGCAGGGCCATATTGGCCGATGAAGTCGGTCTGGGCAAAACGATCGAAGCCGGCATGATTTTGAAGGAATACATGATCCGCGGCCTCGTCTCGAAAGTGCTGATCCTCGTGCCCGCTTCCCTAGTGCTGCAGTGGGTGCGCGAACTGAACGGGAAATTCGGCATTCCCGCCGTCGCCCAAAAAAAAGCCTATACGTGGCATTCCGACATCGTCGTCGCTTCGATCGATACGGCTAAACGCGATCCGCATAAGGATTTTTTGCTGGAGCAGGAATACGACATGCTGATCATCGACGAAGCCCATAAGCTGAAAAACAAAAAAACGACGAACTACCAATTCATTCAAAAGCTGCGCAAAAAATACTGCCTGCTGCTCACCGCCACGCCGGTACAAAACGACATGACGGAACTGTTTAACCTGATCACGCTGCTGAAGCCCGGACAGCTTGGCCGCCAGGGCGATTTTGCGACCAATTTCGTCGTCGGCAAACGGCAGCCGAAAAACCAGGAGCAGCTCAAAGACGAACTCGCCAAAGTCATGATCCGCAACCGCCGGGGCGAAGGACCCGTCCAGTTCACGAAACGGCATGTCACCAACGTCAGCCTGCAGCTGTCTCCAGAGGAGCAGGCATTGTATGACGGGGTGACGGCTTTTGTCAGGGACGAATACCGGGCTTCCGGGGGGAATTTGAGCAGCATGCTGTCGCTTGTCACTTTGCAGCGGGAGGTTTGCAGCAGCCGCGACGCCGTTTTTCTGACGCTGGTGAACCTTTCCAAAAAGATCCCGGACGACTCCCCCCTCACGTCCAAAGTGTGGGAGCTCGTAAATGCCATTCGCGCGATCAAAGCCAATACGAAAGCCGAAAAAACGATCGAGCTGATCCGTCAGATGAACGAAAAGGTCATCGTGTTTACCGAATACCGGGCTACCCAGGAATATTTGCTCCAATATTTCCAAAAGCACGGTTTGAGCTGCGTGCCCTACCGGGGCGGCATGAACCGCGGCAAAAAAGACTGGATGATGGACCTGTTCCGTGGACGCGCCCAGGTGATGATCGCCACCGAGGCCGGCGGCGAGGGAATTAACCTGCAGTTCTGCCACCATATGATCAACTTCGACCTTCCGTGGAATCCGATGCGGGTCGAGCAGCGGATTGGCCGCGTCCATCGCCTCGGACAGCAAAACGACGTAAAAATCTATAACTTGTCCACCTCGGGAACGATCGAGGAGCATATTTTGCATCTGCTTCACGAAAAAATCAACATGTTCGAAATGGTCATCGGCGGCTTGGACGCCATCCTTGAACGGTTCGAAAAACAGGAGTCGCTGGAAAAAAGATTGTACAAAATGTTTCTGGAATCCGATTCGAACGAGGAAATCCGGCAAAAAGTGAATTCCCTGGGCCAAACCTTCGACCAAATCAAGCACCAAGTCGTTTACGAATCGGACACGATGAGGGAGGAGGAAGCCTGACATGAGCATGTCTCCGCAGCAGGTGCAGGAACATATCATGACTTATCTCGAATGCACGGAATGCCAAATCATCGAAAAATCGCCTTACCATGTGACGGTCAAGCTATCCCCGCAGGCGGACAGGCAGCTGACAGGCAGGCCGTATTATTGGGGATTCGTCGACCGGACCGGCGCCGAGCCGGAGACGTTATCCTTTACGTTCGTGTTTGACCCGGAAAAATACGACAACAGCGAGCGGGAAAAAAACGCCGCCGCGCAGCAGGACCCTCTCCTGTCGCGATATTACGGCGCGGCCCCCCTCCTGCCCCAGCTCGGACCGGGACGGATCCAGCGCGAGGACGTAACCTACGGCAGCGCAAGGCTCCAGCAAATATGGAATGCCGCCCGACAGGAAGGCTCCTGCCTGTATCTGTTTGAGCAGCCGCCTGCCCTTCAGCGCGAAACGCTGTTCTCCGCCCCCTACGAGCCGTGGCTGGGCGTCTGCTTCAAGGCCGAAATGGCGTGCGACATGAAGAAGGAAGAACTTCATTTCATCGGCATATCGCTTGTCACCGGGCGGATCGCCTCCCCTTTTCCGGAACGGCTTACAGGCCTCGCCTTGAGTCCGCGCCTGCCGGAAAACATTCACATTCAGCCGGCGGCGGTTTCGCTTGAAGATGCGGCAGGCCTGCTTGAATCGTATATGACGCGGAAGCTGGCGGAGATGGACTTCGCTTGGGCGGAGCAGGCCCGGGAACGGCTGAAGGAGGAGCTGGCGGTGATCGATGTCTATTACGAAGATTTGCTGAAGGAGCCCGATGAGGGGAAGCTGGCCGCGATCCGCGAGCAATTCGCCAACAGACGCAGCGAAACGACATGGCAATACGAGCCCAAAGTGCATCTGTCCGCCATAACCTGCGGCCTGTTTCATCTCCGGTCAAAAGGGTAGATTCATTTAGACCTTCCTCGCTAAAAGAAGGCAAAAATAGAACCGGAGTCGCCTCCGTCCGCGTGACAGCTTGCAACAGCCTTTTTACGGCTTGTCCCATACAATTAAGAAAAAACGCGGAAATCAGGAAAGGGTGATATCGATGAACCCTGCGAACATTCTCTCTTTTACGAAAAAAACGGCAGCCGTCGTCCTGCTGGCCGTGTCCCTCGCCCCGGCGGGCGATGAAGCCGTGCTGGCGGCGGGAAACGGCGGTACCGCTACACCAAACGTAACGATAAATTCGGCCCTGCTCGCCAGGTCCGTCGTTTTCGGCCAGCAAAAAGCCGTTCCGGCATCGCTCCGGAGCTTTACGGAACAGGTCGTCGACGAGCTGTCGAATCAGGATTCGTTTCAAGACTGGAAGCGCGCCGGTATTTCCTACGATCCGCTTGGACCGGGGACGCATGGCTGGCTGGCTACCGTCAGCCGAAACGGCAAAGCGGTCGGTTATTTGATTTTGACTTCGACGGATGACGGCCAATATATGCTAAGCGAATACGGGCGCGGCGAATCGATGCCGTACAACTCGCAAGCGCTGTATCAACGGTTGCAGCAGCTCGGACTTCTGCAGGCCGGATCGAAGCTTTCCGGCGGGACAAGCATCGAAGCCCGCTACTCCGCCCTGCTTCCGGTATGGAAAATTACGCCGCCCGGCAAAAAAGCCATTTATCTTCACGGCATGACGGGCGAAGAACTTCCGATGCAGCCCTCCGGCATGGAGAAAGCTCCCCTTGACGGCCTCTCCTCGATCGGCCGGCTGAAGCTTGTAGGGGCCACGCAGCCAAAGCGGACCGGGACAAGCGATCCGTATGAAAATCTGCTTTGGCTTCAATCTCCGAAGCTTTCCTTTCGGGGCGATCAGGATCTGATCCAGGCGGTCAAAGCCGGTTCAAGCGGCCTCGTGTTTACGTCGCCCGGTCATAACGCCGATTACGGCGCTCCGTTTGTCGTGACCGGGCTTCATGCATGGAAGGCGGACGGGACGGAAAAAGAAGTGCTGTTCGCTGCCTCCGGTCCGGACGGAAGCCGTTATTTGCCCGCTGCCGAGCTGCTGGCCCATGGCGAATTCCGTTCCCTGAACGCATCCCGTCTGTGAATGCTTCGCATTTGATGCTTTTCAAAAATAGTTCCAAAAAATAAAGACGCCATAGGCGGAATTTCGCTGAGGCGTCTTTCGTTTTGCTTTTTTATTGCTTTTGCTTTTTGCGTTCGGACGGCCGCTTCATCAGCATAATGCCGAGCGGAATCATCCCGAACCATTTTTCCGACCAAGGCTCTTTCGGCTTGGTTTTGCGCCGCCGTTCCTCTTTAGGAGTTTCCATAAACGTCACGACGCGTTCCGTAATGTACTTGACAAGCTCTTCTCCGCTAGCCACTTGCGCGCATCCCCTTTCGCAGATGTGATAGGAATAGCTTTCGCAAATCGGCATGTTTTTAAACGGCGTTTTGCCGGTTGGAACATGGCAGTTTGAGCCAAACCAAGAAATCATCGTCCTGCAAATGCATTTTTTTCCGTTAATTGCGCATTCTAAGGCTGTACAGCATAGTTGATTGGGGCATGATGCTGCAACCAGTTTAGGTCGAAAGGATGGCCAGATCGTATGAACAAGCTTTTGAAGCCGGTCTTTTTTGCACTCATGGCGTTCGCTCTCGCTTTCCCCTCTTCCGCCCAGGCCAAGTCGCAAAAGCGTCCGGAGGAAGTCAAAGAGCATCCGGCATTTACCCGCGACGTCATTATCATCGATGCGGGTCATGGCGGGATCGACGGAGGAACGTCGTTTCAAAACATTTTGGAAAAAGACATCAACCTTGCCATCGCCCAAAAGGTATTCATGCTGCTCCGCAGCAAGGGGTATCACGCTGTCCTCAATCGGACGGGCGATTATGCGTTAAGCGACGAAAACCACTGGCTCGGCACGAAATCCAGGCATCTGCGGGATTTGGCGCAGCGAAAAGAACTGAGCCAGCAAATCCCGACGCTGGTCGTCGTCAGCCTGCACG
Source organism: Paenibacillus sp. USDA918EY (assembly GCF_009870825.1). GTDB lineage: Bacteria > Bacillota > Bacilli > Paenibacillales > Paenibacillaceae > Paenibacillus_AQ > Paenibacillus_AQ albilobatus. Next base: position 145,881 of record NZ_WTWY01000003.1, read on the forward strand.
TCAACTGGGGACGCAACACGTCAAAACGCGGGGGCCTGGTTCTCTTTCAAAACGAAGGCCGCAGCGTGTTGCTCGCTTCGGCCATTCAGGACCAGCTGGATCAACTCTACGGATTTAAAGGAAATATCCAGCATGGCCGCCCCTTTTATTTGCTGAATCAAATTGCCGATCCGGCCGTCATCGTTGAAACCGGCTTTCTGAGCAATGCCGGGGACCGCGCCATGCTGACAGACCGTAGAGGCCAATTAAAAATCGCCAAGGCGATCGCAAACGGGATCAATTATTATTTGACGGTAATATAGGTGCCGGATGCCAGCCCCAAATATCCCGGACCAGGTCGCTGATGCCTACGAAGGTGACGCGACCTTGCATTTCCGCCGCACTGCTTTTTATCGCCGCGGCCGTTTTTTGGCCTTGCGTTCCGACATGTCCGATTGTGACGCAATTGCCGTACTCCCGGGCGCGCGCCTCGACGGCTTTCATTTGTCCGGTGATATGGCTGATCGTATGCCGGTCATCGAGAAAAATATGGTTGGCGACGGGAGGCATGCCCATATTGACGGCGAGCTTGCCTACGATGGAGTGATAATTCGTTTTGCTGTCGACAAAAAACAGTCCCCGCTCCTGGCATACCTTCAGCACGATGGACATGATCCTTTCGTCTCCCGTTATTTTCGACCCCATATGGTTGTTCATGCCGATCGCATGAGGAACGTCGTCAATCGCCTCCTCCACTTTTTGCCGCACCTCCTCGTCGGTCATATCGGACGTGATCGCCCCCGGTCCAAGCCATTTCGGGTTTCCATGTTTCGGCTCCATCGGCATATGGACGAGGACGTCAAAACCTTTTTTATGCGCCTGCTCCGCATCGCTTTTCGTCGTCGGAAGAAACGGCATGATCGCTACGGTCAGCTTGATCGGCATGGACAGCATCTCTTCCGTTCCACCCTGGCCGTTGCCGAAATCATCGATGATGACGGCAACCTTCTTTTCCTTGTTTGCAGACTGTTTCGCCGCCTTCCGCCCCTCCTTGTTCTCTGGGGGGATTCCTGAATCCGGACCCTGCAGGCCGGCCGAACCGTGCGCCGATGCGTCGAACGCGGGAGCCGCGGCAAGAAGCAAAACCAGCCCGGCGGCCATTACGCGTTTGCGCCAATTTGATGTTTTCAAGAGCGTTCTTCCTCCTTCTCATTGCAGCATGGGTTCTTACCTCATTGTTTGAGAAAGCAGGAGGAAATATGTATTCGCCGCGAAAAACGTATACCGGCGTCGGACTTGCCCTGATCCTGGCAGACTTTACGATCAAAGCGGGAAATTTTTTTGTTTTACAAATCGAACATCCTCAATTATATATCCTGCTGTCCGCAGGCTTATGTACGGGTTCTTGCCATTCCAATCAATTTATTATGATCAAACGCATACACCGCGTACCAGCTCTGATTGCACATTCTCTTCAAATCATCGACCGATCACTCAAGGAATTCCATCCTAAAGCTCCGTATAAAGCCTCCGACTGCTCAAAATTTTCGGGCGGCCCGATCCAGAATTGAATAGGGCCAGTCATGGGAAAAGCTCCTTTCTTGATCCGATAGGTTCTTGTTTCTCCAGGAATCGTTCATTGGAACAAAGAGTACAAGCGCATATTATGTCTTCCAAACATGTTGCTTGTAGATGATTTTTTTTGAATAACCCCCTCTTCAAGCCGTATTACCCACGAAATTTATACCGAATGGGAATAAATGGAGACGAGTCGGCATGTTTATAAAATAACAGGGTATACACAATGGCCGTATCGTTTCCGCTTCATCGTTACGTCCCGGCCAGGTGAACCACTTCATATCAAGAGAGGGGTACGCTATGCGAACGAAACGCAAATCTATGCTGGCCCTGCTGCTCATCATCGCCGTAAGCGTTTTTATGAGCGCTTGCGGAAGCAGCGGCCAAGAGACCAAATCTTCCTCGCCTCCGAAAACAACCGATGAAAAGCCCACCGATCCCGCGCCCGGGAACAAGACCGAAACGCCGAAGGAGCAGGTTTTCCGCTTTAATTTGCATTCGAATCCTCCAACGCTTGATCCCGGTCAGGCGCAAGACAACGTGTCGTTCGCCGTTCTTAATGGATTGTACGAGGGGCTGACACGAAGCAACGAAAACGGCGAGGTCCTCCCGGGTACCGCCGAGAAATGGGATGTTTCGCCGGATGGAACCAAATATACCTTCCATTTGCGAGCGGATGCAAAATGGTCGAACGGAGATCCGGTGACTGCGGCTGACTACGAGTTTGCGTGGAAACGGGTGCTCGATCCGAAGACCGAACCGGCGCCGCCGTATGCCTATCAGCTGTACTACATCAAAGGTGCGGAAGCCTATAACACCGGAAAAAACGCCGATCCGAATTCGGTTTCCGTCAAAGCCGTCGATCCCAATACGCTTGAGGTCGAATTGGAGCACTCTACGCCGTATTTTCTAAGCCTTCTTTCGTTCCAGACTTATTTCCCGGTGCATGCCTCGGCGAAAACCAATCCGAAGTGGGCCTCCGACGCAAGCACCATCATCTCGAACGGCCCGTTTAAAATCAGCGAATGGAAGCAGCAAAGCTCGCTTGTGCTGGTGAAGAATGATAATTACTATGCGAAGGACGACATCAAATTCACCAAAGTGCAGATGACCATGGTAGACGATTCCGGCTCGGAGCTGAACATGTACGAAACCGACCAGCTCGATTTCGCCGGCATGCCGACCGGACGCATTCCGAACGAGCAAATTCCGGTCTTGAAGCAGACGAAACCGAACGAACTGGAAATTAAGGGCATCGCCTCCACCTACTTCTATTTGTTCAACAATAAACAGAAACCTTTTAATAACGTGAATATCCGCAAAGCGCTGGCGATGGCGATCGACCGCCAGCAGATCGTCGACAAGGTGACGCTCGGCGGACAACTTCCTGCATTTGGCATCGTTCCTCCGGGAATCGCGGGTGAAAACGGCGAATTCCGTTCCGAGCACAAGGACGATTATTTCAAGGAAAACGTTGAGGAAGCGAAAGCGCTGCTGCAAAAGGGGCTTAGCGAGCTGGGTCTGTCCGCTATGCCTGAATTCACGCTCACCTACAATACCGATGAAAGCCACAAAAAGGTAGCCGAAGCCGTCGCCGACATGTGGAGCAAAAATCTCGGCATCAAGGTAAAAATCGAAAACCAGGAATGGGGCGTCTTCCTGAAGAACCGCACCGCGCTCAATTATCAGATGGCCCGGGCCGGATGGACGACCGACTACAACGATCCGATGTCCTTCATCGATCTGTACATGACCGGAAGCGGCAACAACGATATCGGATACAGCAATCCGGAGTACGACAAGCTCGTACGCGAGGCGAAGGAGTCGCTGGATAACAAGGAACGGATGGAATTGATGCTGAAGGCCGAACGTATGCTGATCGAGCAGGATCAGGCCATCCTTCCGCTGTACTACTATACCAACGTTGCGCTCAAAAAACCGAATCTCAAAAACGTGTTTATCGACTATCAAGGAAACATCATCTACAACCGGGGTTACTTCGAATAACGGGCGGTTATCGCGCTGCCCGGTATGAAGTTCGTGTGGGCTTGCGCTTGTTCATCGCAGGCGCGCCCCGCTTCTTCATCCCCGTGAGGAAGGAATGAACCTGACTAGAAGGAGGATACTCCATGATACGGTACTCCTTGACCAAGCTGTTCTATCTCGTACTTTCGCTGTGGGTACTGGCTTCCGTCACGTTTTTGCTCATGAAGGCCATTCCGGGAGATCCGTTCATGTCGGAAAAGGCGGTTCCCCCGGAAATCCGCGCCCGCTTAATGGCTCAATACGGATTGGACAAACCGCTGTACGAGCAATATTTCGTCTATATTTCCAACCTGGCGAAAGGCGATTTGGGCATTTCGATGAAAATGCTGGACCGGGAAGTCGGTCAGACCATTCGCGATGCCTTTCCCTTCTCCCTGAAGCTCGGCGTCGTCTCGATTATCGTCTCGGTTATTGTCGGCATCGGCCTGGGCATGATCGCCGCGCTGCGGCATCGAAAGCTGCTCGACTCCGCCTCGATGGTTATCGCCGTTTTGGGCGTATCGGTTCCCAGTTTCGTGCTGGCTTCTTTTTTCCAATATATTTTTGGCGTCAAGCTGAAATGGCTGCACGTCGTCGGCTTGAACGGCCCGTTGGATTACATCATGCCCACCCTGGCGCTCTCCGCCCTGCCGATCGCCTTTATCGCACGCCTGACGCGATCGAGCATGCTTGAAGTGTTGACGGCCGATTATATTAAAACCGCCAAGGCCAAAGGCCTGTCCCGCGGCGCCATCATCCGCCGGCATGTGCTGCGCAACGGCATCCTGCCCGTCGTTACCTATCTCGGGCCGCTCACGGCCAATGTCGTGACCGGCTCCTTCATTATCGAGCAAATTTTCGGGATCGGGGGGCTCGGCAAAATATTCGTCACAAGCATCAGCAACCGCGATTACTCACTCATTATGGGCATCACCCTATTCTATGGGCTGATTCTGATGTGCGCCCGTTTCATTACGGACATCGCTTACGGACTCATCGATCCCCGCATCACGCTCGTTTCAAGAAAGGAGAAGGCCGCATGACCATGTCCCGTTCCTCCCCAGCCGAAAAACGCGCTTTGGTCCCGGAAGACTTCCGGAAGGCGGACGTCAGCGAACATGCGGCGGAAGCGATCGAACAGAAAAGCGTCTCCGCATGGCGCGAAGCCTGGCAACGCCTGCTCGGCAATCGGGTTGCCATGACGGGGCTCGTCTTCCTGCTGCTGATCATCATTATGGCTATCATCGGCCCGATGCTGACGTCCTACGACTACCACTCCAACAATCTGGATAAGACGAACCAACCGCCTTCCGCCGAGCATTGGTTCGGTACGGACGATCTCGGCCGCGACATGTTCGCCCGCACGTGGATGGGCGCCCGCATCTCGCTGACCGTCGGCTTCTCCGCCGCGGCCATCAACCTCGTGATCGGTGTGATTTACGGCGGCATCATGGGTTATGTCGGCGGACGCCTTGACGATGCGATGAACAAAATCTCCGAAATCATCTATTCCATTCCCGACCTGTTGGTGGCGATTCTGCTCGTCGTCGTCTTCGAACCGAGCCTGGGCACGATTATTTTGGCGTTGTGCGTGACCGGCTGGATCAATATGTCCTGGATCGTTCGCGGGCAGATGATGCAGCTCAAAAATCAGGAATATGCCCTCGCCTCCCGATCCCTCGGTTCTTCGGGCATCCGCATTCTGTTCCGGCATCTCCTTCCGAATGCGATGGGACCGATTATCGTCACCTTAACCTTGGCGGTGCCGACGGCTATTTTCAGCGAAGCGGTGCTGAGCTTCCTGGGGCTTGGGGTGCAATCGCCGGCCGCATCCTGGGGGACGATGATCAACGACGCACTGAAGACGATGATTATTTATCCTTGGCGTATGGCCTTCCCTGCGCTGTTCATCAGCCTGATGATGCTGTGCTTCAATCTGTTCGGAGACGGACTGCGCGACGCGCTTGATCCGAAGATGAAAAAATAAGGACAAGGAGGGTTCTCCCATGCAACCGTTGCTGGAAATCCAAGATCTCCGCGTCTCCTTCCATGTCCGCGGCGGAGAGGTTCAAGCCGTGCGCGGCATCGAATTTCACGTCCAGCCCGGCGAAGCCGTCGCCATCGTCGGCGAATCCGGCTGCGGCAAAAGCGTGACGGCCCAAGCGATCATGCGTCTTCTGCCGCAGCCTCCGGCCCGAATCCATCAAGGAACGATCCGGTTTCAGGGAAAAGACCTGCTGCGCTTGAAAGAGCGGGAAATGCAGTCCATTCGCGGCAAGGATATCGGAATGATCTTCCAGGATCCGATGACATCGCTGAATCCGACGATGACGATCGGCCGCCAGATTACCGAGGTGCTGAACAAACATCAACACATGTCGGCAAGCGAAGCCAAGCGGCGGGCGATCGAAATGTTGGAGATGGTCGGAATCCCCCATCCGGCCTCGCGGTTCTCGCAATATCCGCATGAATTCTCCGGCGGCATGCGGCAGCGGGCCATGATCGCCATGGCTTTGGCCTGCCGTCCGGCGCTGCTCATCGCGGACGAACCGACGACGGCGCTCGACGTGACGATCCAGGCCCAGATTCTGCGCGTGCTAAAATCATTGCAGCGCGAATTCGGGACCTCGATCATTTTGATTACGCATGATCTTGGCATCGTCGCGGACCTGTGCGACCGCGTCCTTGTCATGTATGCCGGCCAAATCGTCGAGACCGGCACCAAGCGGGAAATATTCAAACACCCGCAGCATCCGTATACCCGAGGTTTGCTGCGCTCCCTGCCGCGCATTGATCGAAGCAAGGATGAGCCGCTCGTGCCGATATACGGCACGCCGCCCGATCTGGCCAAACCGCCGGCAGGCTGCCCGTTCTGGGCCCGCTGCAGCGATTCGATGCACATCTGCCAGCAGCTGCAGCCGGAATCGACCGCCGTCAGCGGAACGCACAGCGCCAGCTGCTGGCTGCTGCATCCGATGGCACGGGAGGTGGCTAAATGAACGGAGAGCCATTGCTTCGGATTAACCGGCTCAGCAAGCATTTTCACCTTGGACGGGGCCAAACGCTGAAGGCGGTCCATGACGTCAGCTTTACCGTCCGCCAAGGAGAGACGCTCGGAATGGTGGGCGAATCCGGCTGCGGCAAATCGACGGCCGGACGGACGATCCTCCGCTTGTATGAGCCGACGGACGGGGAAGCCTGGTACGGGGGGACGAATATTTATCGGCTTAAGCCCCGGCAGTTAAAGGCGTTCCGCCGCGAGATGCAGATGATTTTCCAGGACCCTTACGCGTCGCTGAATCCGCGCATGACCATCATGGACATCATCGGGGAGGCGCTGGACATTCACCGTCTCGCCGACAGCCGTTCGGCGCGCAGGCATCGGGTCGGGGAGCTGCTTCACATGGTCGGGCTCAACCCGGATCATGCGACCCGCTACCCGCACGAGTTTTCGGGCGGCCAGCGCCAGCGCATCGGAATCGCCCGCGCCCTGGCGGTCGATCCGAAATTCATCATTTGCGACGAACCGATCTCGGCGCTCGACGTATCGATCCAGGCCCAGGTCGTAAATCTGCTGAAAGATCTGCAGAAACGTCTGGGTCTGACCTACCTGTTCATCGCGCATGACCTGTCGATGGTCAAGCATATCAGCGATCGGGTTGCCGTCATGTACTTGGGCCAAATCGTGGAGCTGGCCGACAGCGGGACGTTGTATGCGGAGCCGCTTCACCCGTATACGCGCGCGCTTATGTCCGCCATCCCCGTCCCCGATCCCGACATCGAGGCCGGCAAGGAGCGCATCGTGCTGAGCGGCGAGCTGCCCAGCCCGCTGAATCCGCCGAGCGGCTGCCCCTTCCGAACGCGATGCCCGCATGCCGCCGCGGTTTGCGCCGAACGCAAGCCCGCGCTTCGGGAAGCGAAGCCGGGACATGACGTCGCCTGCCATCTGGTATAAGCCATTTGGGGTGGCGCAGGTGTTCAACCCCAATATATGACGGTTGATGCGGCAAGAGGCCGAAGGCTTTTGCGTTCGGCCTCTGTCCATCAAGATGCAAGCCCGCTCGATGTCGGATGCATCGTTCTTCTACCGGCTCACCTCTAACGTTTGTGCAACATCTTGACAAAGAAATGCAAACATGTTTCAATATGAATGAATTTAAAAAATATTCATTCACTAGAGGTTGGTTAACCCATGGATAAAAAAACGATCATCTTTCATTGTGGTTCTGAATTATTCCGCTCCAAAGGATTCAAAGACACGAATATTTCAGATATTGCAAAAATGGCGGGAATAGCCGTTGGCACTTTTTATAACTACTATCCCTCGAAAGAGAAATTGTTCTTTGAAATCTACCGGAAAGAAAACGAAACATTAAAAAAGCGCATCGTCGAATCCCTTGACATGAGTCAGGATCCCGTCGCGCTCGTGAGGACATTGGTGGAGCAAAACATCCGTGCCATGAATTCGAATAAAATACTGAAAGAATGGTATAACCGGGATCTCTTCCGGGAACTGGAACACTATTATGAAGAGGTCGGAGAAGAAGATGATTCCATCCGCAGCTTGTATACCGGGTTATTTAAAAAATGGAGGGCCGAAGGAAAAATTAGAACCGATATTGACGATGAACTTTTGCCTACGTTTTTTGAATCATTGGCTTATATCGATTCACACAAGGAGGAAATCGGGATTCAGCATTTTCCGCAAGTGGTACAGTATTTGGCGGAGTTTATCATGAAAGGTTTGACGGATTTTCAAAAATAGGATGCGTACGGGCATTCTTTTTTTGCCTGAATATGAATGAATTTAAAAATATTCATTCATATTTGCGGAACGCTCATGCCAATGCAATGTTCTCGTTGCAAGGAAACGCCAGGCAATATGCGGGGGTATAAAAGGAGGTGATTCAATTGAAATCTTATAGGCCTTCATTCGTCCATCAATCCGGACGGGAAATAAATCAAAAATGCTCTTAAAGCGCAATGATATCAATCATTAAATGGAGGTTGAACATGAAAAGAACAGGGGAAATCGTATTAAGTATGATTGGAGCCGTATCAAGTCTCGTCATGATTGTAGTCGGCATCGTGTTCTTGTACCGCAAAGATGATGCAAATTATTTGAACGATCTGCATGCCAACTGGAGCGATAGCCAAGCAGCTGCTGCGCTTGATCAGATGAACCAAGCGGGTACATTGTGGGTTCTGCCCGGTATGATCGGCGTCGTGTTAGGTGTTATGGCCATGATTTTGCTGAAAGGTAAAGGCAGCCAGAAGATCGCAGGATGGCTGCTAATTATTGTTTCGGTAGCGGCTTGTATGATTTCCGTGTTCGGATTCATTCCTGCCATGTTCTTTGTTATAGCCGGAATCATGGCATTGGTAAGAAAACCAAACGTTAGAAGCAGACAAGGAATGAGGTAAGCCGACCATAAAGGGTTCTACATAGGATGCATGACGAAAATGTGGAACCCTCCCCTTCTCCCGGAACCACCGGCTTCAATTTTTCGAAAAAAGATACGTCACCAAAAAACCGTTCTCATCTTCCGTTTCCGTATAGGTTAACAATGTCATTGATTTCTGCAGTCCATCAAAATCAGTTGGTTGAATCAAATCCTCTTGTCGTACGGAATCCTCCTCTTTGTGCTTATGTCCGAAACCACAGACAAATAAAATACCGCCTGCCGATAAATGCTCGTCAATGGCCGCCAGCTGGGCTTTGTTTAGCCGATAATGATTAATGACGATATTATCAAAAACGCCGATATCTTTTAACGAATCGGGATCGCCTAAATCGATCTGCTGCGTATGCACACGGTAATGGTTGGCATGAGCAAACTTTTCCAAACGATTTAGCGCCTCCCTGCTAAAATCCACTCCGGTGACGTTAAAATGATGCTCGAGAAGAAATAAAGTGTTCCTCCCATCTCCGCAAGCAAGATCAAGGACGGATCCTTTTTTAAAGTATGGCAGATGGTCTACCAGACTTTTTTCAGGATGCAGCCGTCGATCTCCTCTCTTTGCAAATTTGTCATCCCAATACTTTTGGTTTCCCATATACTCCATCGGGTACCCTCCTTTGGATCGCAGGATGATATAGCCTACATACCATTGTTATGATGATTGATTCATATTCGACCACGTTTTCAATTTCTTGTCAAGCTTCGGCGAAGAAACATTGGCATATGCGGCTTACGCGCACCATTGTTTATTTGTGGTTCAATAAACCGTCTGATTTGTGATGGGATGTTTATGGTTTTGTGACCCTTAACCAACGTCGTTCGAGATATTCCTTTGCTATGATTCTACTTGCGGACACGGACGGCAACATCGCAAAAATGACCCGTCCAAAATAAACAAGGAGGATTGGTGTATGTTAAAGGTTCAAATCGTGCTTTTTGATGGCTTCGACCTCATGGACGCCATTGGGCCTTACGAGGTTTTTAGCGCCGCATCAATGGCTGCCGACAACGCGTTAAGCGTAGAATTCGTTACCGCCGAAGGGCCGAGATCCGTGACCAGCGGCGTCAACGGGTTAAAGATGGACGCAAGCGGCAGACTGATTCCGGAACAAGCGGGTATCATTGTCGTGCCTGGCGCGGCGGGCCCCGTCGACGGCGATAGCCCCGATTCGGTCCCTGCTCTTCTGGGCCGGGCAATGAACACGGATTTGACCGGTTTGATGGAACAGGCGCTCGGGCAAAAAGACGTCATCGTCGCCACGGTATGCGGCGGTTCCCTGTTGCTGGCCATGGGGGGGCTGCTCGAGGGCAGACCGGCGGTAACGAACCATCTGGGCATGGATATGCTCGGAGCAACCGGGGCGGTTCCTATCCCCGCACGCGTTGTGGACGACGGCAACCTGGTTAGCGGGGGCGGCGTAACTTCGGGACTTGATGTGGCGCTGTATCTGGTGGAACGCGAGCTTGGACCGCGGATCGCAATCGAAGTGGAACGGTTGTTTGAATTCGAACGGAGGGGGACGGTGTGGAGAGCGGCGGGAATGGAGCCCGGCAATCTTATAAGGACCGGCGACGATCCGAACACCACGGCGGATAAGTCCCCTATAACTTCTGAAACGCCGGGAAACGAACACATACCGGCATCGACCTTCGACGGGGATTGGGATGCGACCATCGCGACACCGGTTGGAAAACTGCAGGTCCAGCTCTCCATATCCACAGCCCATGGGATTATACAAGGCAAGGCAACCCAAGGGAATGAGACGGTCGAATTTTTGAACCCTGTCCTGCAGGACAACAAGCTCGCCTGGTCGCTCAAGATCACGAAACCTATGCGCTTAAATTTGAAATTCGAGGTTGCCGCCGATGGAGATCACATGACAGGAATCGCCAAGGCCGGCATGCTCCCGGCTTCCAAATTAACAGGCACGCGGATTTCTTAATCCGAATGATTGTCGGCTTTTATCAGCGAAGAACAAAAAACGCTTCAGGCCGGCGGGTGGCATTTCCGGTTTTGAAATGAGCGGAAGCGAAAGGATTGGATATAAGGATGAAAAAAATTTGGGGATTGATCATGTCATTGGCTTTAGTTCTAACGCTTGTTGCTCCTGTGGCAAGCGCGGATGCGGCTGAAAACAAAAGTGCGTCCAAAAACAAAAAAGTCCATGTGCAAATCGTATTGTTCGATGGTTTCGATTTGTTGGATGTACTGGCGCCATATGAAACATTTGCTGCCGCAGGAATGTATTCGGGAGGGGCTCTTACCGTGGAATTGGTATCCTTGGAAGGCAAACGCTCCGTCCCGAGCGGCTTGAACGGACCTGCTCTCGAGGCGGAGGCCGCGTTGGACCCAAATCGTCCGGGAATTATTTTGGTGCCGGGGGCATCGGGCAAGCCGGCGGGGAATTCGAAGGATTCCATTCCGAATATATTGTGGCAAGCCAAACAAACCGGCTTAACGAAGAAGATAAAACAAGCTTTTGACAATAAAGACGTCACCGTGGCAACCGTATGCGGAGGTTCATTGCTGCTTGCCATGGACGGATTGCTGAAAGACAAACATGCCGTCACCAATCAACTAGGCATGGATACGTTAGCTGCGGCCGGCGCCATTCCGGTAAACGCCCGAGTCGTCGAAGACAATCCGCGACTCGTGAGCGGTGGAGGCGTGACTTCGGGACTTGATGTGGCCTTGTATTTGGTTGATCGTGAGTTAGGGCCGCAAATCGCGAACGAAGTAGAAACGTTATTCCAATACGAGAAAAGAGGTACGGTGTGGCAAGCGGAAGGCATGACGCCGATCGACTTTAAGGCGAATCAGGACGCTTCGAAAGCTTCTGCGGAAAAACAACCGGCTTCCAATATCGCGAAATGATGCCTGAAAGCAGGCACAGCGGCAGCGGCTCCTTCTCCCTTGATTAAGAGAGGCGTGCTCATAACCCCGCGATTTCCTGAACCCCTAGTCGATCGAACTAGGGGTTTTCGTGTAAAAAACATCGCCCTCCTTAGAAGGCGATGTCTTGGCAAAGCATTGAACCCTATTCAAATGGACATTTCATATTTATTCGTATGCCCCGATATTCACGGCTGCACCCTGCACTCTGGCATTGCCGTCAAGATCATATTCCCCAATGATCGCGGTGTCCGTCGAGCCGGCATCAATCGCCGGCGACGTCGACTGAAGGTGATAATCGTTCAGCGAAACGTTAACGAACTTCGGATCGGCAAACATGGAGTGCGCATCATTGCCTGTTCCCGTTTTGTACGCGGAGAAACCGGTGTACTCTTTGCTTTTCCATGTCCATGATGCGTTGGCGTTTCCACCGGGCGCAAAGTACAGGTTGTAATCGACGATATTCCCCGTATTTTTGGTGTACTCATTATAAATGAGGACATCGGAGGAGTCCGCCACCATGATGTTGTTTTTGATAACGTTATTTTGTGTATCGTACTGTACGTATAGTTGGCCGTTTCCACCGCCCAAGGAATCGTTTTTATAAAGCGTATTGTTGACGATTTTGCAATTGACCGTTGAGCCGCGTTCCGTGTCATATCCGCCCATGGCAATGCCTGTCAAGGAATTTTTGTAAATCAAATTGCTGCGAACGGTGATGTTGCTGGTCGACTTGCCGGCATGTTCGGATGCGATTTCGATGCCGATGTCGTTGTTGTAGCTGTAGTTTTGTTCGATGATGCTGTCTTTGCCGCCATCGACGTATATGCCGCCTGCTTCCGTGCTGCCTTTCTCGTAGGACGGATTTTTGCTGGATGTGATATTGTAAACCTTGTTCCCTTTTATAAGTCCGTTTCGTGCCTGATCGTAAGCGGCGTTCGGAGACTTTCCTTCAAAGCCGATCACATCGATCCCGATGTTGTCGTTGTCGTGGATCACGTTGTTCGTGATGTTGAATGTGTCGACATTCCCGTTCACGACCAGCGATTCGCTGGAGCCAAGCACAAGGTTGTAAAGCTCGTTGCCGTCGATCGTAATGTTTTTGATGGAATCCGGCGCTTTTGTGCCATAGACAGCGATCCCATGCGCGTCCCTGCCCGACATTCCCTTCGGGGTAGCCGTATTTTTAATGTCATGGACCTTATTGTTCGATAAGGTAATGTTGCTGCCCGCACCATGCACATAGATGCCCATCGGCATGACGCCGGATTTTGTCGTTGTATAATTTCGGATTTCAAAGCCGTTAATCGTGACGTAGCTGGCATCCGTCAGATCGACGATTCCTTCCGAGCCGGATACCGTAAGCCCGGTGCCATCGATAACAGGCACTTCAGAGGCATAATTCGAAAACGTGATCGCTCCTTGCGCCGCAGACCCGGAACGGGTGATTTTCAGCTTCTGGTTGTAGACTCCCCCGCGGACGTAAACCTTACTGCCGGGCGTGGCAACGTCGGCTGCGTGCTGCAGCGTTTTCCAAGGAGAGGCGAGCGTCCCGGCGTTCGAATCGCTACCGCTTGGAGATACATAATATTCGGCCCCTTCCGCCAACGCCTTCGTCGGGGCGGCATCCCCAAAGGATGCCCCTAAGAGGGCAATACTCAAACCAATAACCATACCGAATTTCAACATCTTTTTTGTCATCTCCTTCAATATAAGTTTTTAGAACTATATAAGTTGAACAAAATAACCTTAAGGTTGAAGACAGCCGGGTGAAATGTTCTTCCGATCGCTCTTGCTCACAGATTTCTATGATTTTAGTAAATCTATAGTTGAAATCCGCTCACAAAACCCTTTTGCCTGTTCCTTATCACTTTCTTTTGTACAACTTATATAGTTTGATTGAATGCAGGCAACCAAAACAGCGTTTGGCTGCCCGCTTTGTTGCGGGCTATCCCTCTTGCAAGCGGGCAACGCCCTCTACCGTCGGCAAGCTGCCGGTGCCGCCAACGCCAAGCGTCGACAACGCGCCGCATGCATTGGCGTAGCGGAGCAGCGGTTTAGCCGTTTTTCCATGCAAATACCCATAGATGATGCCGGCATTAAAGCAATCCCCCGCTCCCGTCGTATCGACAGGCGTGACGCGGTAAGGCTCAGCCAAAATAACCGTGCCGTCCGGTTCACGCAGCGAAGCCCCTTTGGACCCTTGCTTGACGGCAATGCGGCCTGCGGTCGGAGGGATTTTGGCAAACGCTTGGCCAAGGGACGCCGACTCGAAAATATGCAGAATCTCCTCCTCGCTCGGAATAAACAAATCGGTATGGGCCAATAACGCGCATATTCCTTCCCGGTCCCATACATTCCTTACGTCCCATCCCGTGTCGAACGAAGTGCTGACGCCGCGGCTCTGTGCACGCTTGAAAACCTGCGGCCAATGCGGCCTCATTCCGTCCTGCAAATAATAGGAGCCGAAGTGAAGATGGTTTGCTTCCATCAGCAGCGTTTCCGGGACATGCTCCGGTCCGACGAGCGGAATGCTTCCCGGATAAGTCAGCAAACCGCGGTCGGACGGCGTGGAGAAGGACATCGTCACGCCTGTCTGCACGCCGGGCAAGGAGATGATATGTTCCGTATCCACTCCCATCCGCTTTAATTCCGAAACGCAGAACGTCCCGAAATCGTCGTCGCCAACGACGCTGACGAACCTGACGTCCGCCCCGAGGCTGGCAAGAGCGCAGGCGGTGATGGCCGAGGAAGAACCGAGGACGACCCGAAAGCCGTCGACGATTTTCTCCCGGTTCCATTCCGGTATAACGTCGCTGCCCGTAACGATGACATCCACGTTCAATTCACCGACGATGACGACAGTAGGGGCTGTCCCCCCATTTCCCGCTCCGCTCATCGCAAATCCGGGATGAAATCCCGCTCCGCTTCGTAGAGTTCCTCGAACATGTCGCTGATTTCTTTAAGGGAACATACGGCGGCGGACAATGGATCCACCATAAGCGCCTGCCGCGCCATGTCCTTGTCGTTTTCGAGCACGGCGCCGACGGCCAGTTCGAAAAATGCCATATTGGAGCGGCAGAGCGCGGCCAAATGCTCCGGCAGCTCGCCGAACCGGCAAGGGTTTACGCCGTTCCGGTCGATCATGCATGCCACCTCAACGACCCCGTTTTGCGGCAAATTATGGATCAACCCCTCATTCGGCACGTTGCCGTAAATCACTTTCGGTTCGTTCTTCAGCATCGCTTCGATAATTATCGCGGCATATTCATTGCTGGACTCCAGGCTGATCGGGAGTTTTCCTTCAAGCTTCTGCAAGATCTCCTCGTCGTTTTCTTTGCGCCAGATCGGCCAGTTATTGGCATAGAAGCCGGTCGCTCCATTATAGCCGGAACTGCAATGCTGGTCGATCAAATCCTGCCGTTTGCGGTAATACGGAATATATTCGGAGAAATGTCCGCTCGATTCCGAGACGAATGCTCCCAAGTATTTCATCGCGTCAAAACGCACGGGATCTTTTTTCAGCAAATCGGGGTCCTTGATTTTTTCGCGAAGCACCGGATATAAATCTTTGCCTTGATGCGTCAACTCCACGAACCAGGACATATGGTTGATGCCCCCGGCTCTCCACTGCAGCTCCTCGTAAGGAACGCCGGCGTATTTGGCAAGCTGGCTGGATGTGTTTTGGATCGAGTGGCACAAGCCGACGACAGGGATTTCGGTAATCCTGGACGTGAGCAGCGTCACGGCCGACATCGGATTCGTATAGTTCAAAATGATGCTGTCTGGGCACAAATCCTCGATATCCCGCACGATGTCCATCCAGCTCGGAAGCGTTCGCAGCGTTTTGAACAAACCGCCGGGGCCCAGCGTATCGCCGATACATTGATTCACGCCGTATTTAAGCGGAATCTCGTATTCGTACCGAACGGTTTGCAGTCCGCCTACTTCGATCTGGTTGATGACAAATTGGGATCCGGAGAGCACCTCTCTGCGGTCGACGGAGGCGATGACGTTCCATCGTTTCCCGGTCATTTCGATGATTTTGAGGACGAGCTTCCGGGCGATTTCCAGCCGGTCGGCATCGATGTCGACAAGCGCGATCGTACCGCCCTCCACGCCTTCAATGTTCAAAATATCCACGGCAATTTCTTGTGTAAAGGCGCTGCCTGCGCCGATAATCGTTATTTTTGTCATAAGTTCTCTCTCCATTTTTTATTTCATGCCGGTCATCGTCAAACCTTTGACGAACTGCTTTTGGAAAATCAGGAACACGACGATGACGGGAATCGTAATTAAGACGGCCGCCGACATCACGACATTGTAATTGACGACATGGGTCCCGTTAAAATAGACCAGCGCGAGCGGAACCGTCATTTTTTCGGTATCGTTCAGCACGATCAGCGGCCACAGGTAGTTGTTCCACGCATTCATAAACGTGAAGATGCCAAGCGCGGACAACATCGGAAAAATAAGCGGCGCGATGATGCGGACCATTAACTTCAGTTCGCCCGCCCCATCCATTCTCGCAGCCTCGAGCAAGTCGTTCGGAATCTCCTCGATAAACTGCTTCGCCAGAAACACGCCGTAAGAGCTGACGAGATTCGGCAAAACGATCGCGGCCAGATTGTTGACGAGCCCAAGCTTGGCCGTAATTAAATACGTCGGAATCATGATGACTTGGAACGGAATCATCATCGTAGCCAGGATCAGGAGAAACCAAATCCGTTTGCCGCGAAACTGATGTTTGGCGAATACATATCCGGCAAGCGCGCTGGTGAACAGCGTGGCGGCCGTGATGATGACCGAAGTGAAGGCGCTGTTCAAGAGCCAGACGCCGAAGGGAGCGTCCGCAAACACCGTACGGTAGCCGTCCAGGCTGGGATGCTTCGGCCAAAAGCCGCCTGAGCCCGAAATGATGTCCATGTTGCCTTTGAACGACGAAAGCACCATCCACAGATATGGGACCAGCATGATACATGCCGCTATCACAAGCACGGCCGTGACGACGGTATCGACCCACACATTTTTACGACGCATATGTTTTCAGCCTCCTGTCAATATTCCCACTGCGTGCGGCCCAATTTCAACTGCAGCACAGTGACGATCAATATAATCACGAGGAACAAGGTGGCCAAAGCAGACGCATAGCCCATATTCGAATTGGAAAAGGCTTGATCGTAAATTTGCAGCGCAAGTACCCTCGTTTCATTAAAGGGCTCGCCCTTGGTCATGATCTGGAACTGCGGAAACGCCTGAAAATACGAAATGACGGTGGTAATGGTGACGAACAGCGTCGATCTGCTCAACAACGGCAGCGTCACGTGGCGGAACAGATGCCAAGGATTCGCACCGTCGAGAATGGCGGCTTCATAGTACATTTCCGGGATCGAATCAAGACCCGCCATGAAAAGGACGATATTGTATCCGATATCCGCCCAAAGCGTCATCATAATGACCGACAGCAGCGCATAATGCGGATCGCTCAGCCATTGCACCGGGGCGATGTGAAGCTCTCCGAGGATCATGTTGAACAAACCGTTTTGATAGCTGAACATCGTGCTCCAGACGATCGCCGTCCCGGCAAGCGGAGCGATGGTCGGAAGGAAAAATACGGTGCGGAATAAATCCTTGAGCCAGCGTACCCGCACCCGCTGAATGGCCATCGCAATCAAAAGCGTAATGACAAGATTGGAAATTACGGTAATAAAGACGAATTTGAACGTGATCCAAAGCGATTTCAGGACCACCCCGTCCGTAAGCATGCGCAAATAATTCGCTGCGCCGACATAACGGGCATGATCGCTCATCGGGTTGTATTGAAATAAGGACAAAATGAGACTCCACCCGATGGGAAGGAAAGCAAATACGCCGAACAACAGCAGCACAGGTGTTAAGAAAGCGAATACAAACCGCCGTTCGTTGCGGTAACGGACAGGCTTCTTCGGCAATCCCGCCCGCTTGTCATCGCTTATTACGGTCGCTTCATTCATTATCCAGACACTCCGATCATTTATGGTTGTCCTGACTATCGTTTATCGCTCTCTCCATCGTTTTGAGGCCGTCTTCCACGCTCTCTTTCCCCATCACGATCAACTGGAAATGGTCGTTCACCTGCTTGAAGAAATAATCGCGATCCGCGATCGGACCGATCCATTGACCGTACTGAAGGATGGCGAGCGAAGTTTTCATATACGGGTTTTCCTTGACGAATTCCGGGTCGACAGCCACTTCCTTCTTGGCCGGAACCGTGAAGGTGCCGAGATTCCATGCTTTAAGACGATCCTTCTGCGCCATGAATTGAATGAAATCGAGCGCTTCCGCTTTCACCTTGCTTTTCTGGGCGACAACCGTCCCCCAGCCGGATTCCGCCGCAAAAAACGGTTTTTCCGAGGTAAACGACGGTACGGGCACATAGTCGAAATCCTTCACCTGGTAGTTGTCGAGCCCCGCCGCAATCGTCCACGGTCCGCGGTAAGTCATGGCGGAATTGCCCTGAAAAAAATAATCCGAGGTATCCAGCTGGCCGCCAAAGGTCGTTAAATCCGCCACTTTGTCGTCGGCGACGAGCGCTTTAAGCGCCGTCATCGCCTTGACGGCTTCCGGGGTTTGAAAATCGACATGATCGTTTTCGCCCCAAAAATGGCCTTTTTGCTGCAAAATGAGCGAAAGAAACGTAAAGGTGATGTTATCGGTGGATACGAAATCGAAGCCTTTCACTTTCATGCCTTTGCCGTCTCGCACAGTCAGCTTCTTCGCGTCGTCAACGAGCTCGTCCCATGTGGAGGGCAGGCTTTCGATTCCCTTCTCCTTCAGCATCTGCGGGTGAATGAGCATCCCGCCGTTTTCGATGTTGTACTCCATCGGCAAGCCGTACAGTTTGCCGTCCAGCATGTAGCCTCCGACCGGAGCCGGATAGTACTCCTTGCTGAGCGCTTCCCCGTTCGGAAGCTCGGCAAGCGCCCCGTTCCGCGAATATTCCGGCACCCATGTGCCGAACATTTCCGCAATGTCGGGCGGGGTCCTCGCCGAGAAGGAGGCTTTTAATTTCTGGTTGTAAATTTCATAAGGAAAAGTTTGAAATTTGATTTCGACGTTGGGGTGCTCGTTTTGGTAGGCTTCGATCTGCTTATGATAAGCTTCGACAAAAGCGTCTTCCTGATGGGCCCAGAATACCAGCTTTACTTTGCCGTCGTCGGTGTTTGAATCCGGATTGCCTCCCAATGAACACCCTGAAATTGCAAACGTTATGCAAAAAGATAGACAAATTGCCGCAACCCTTGCAAAACGCATGATCCCTCCTCCTTTCGTCCCCTATTTCAACTCCAATCCTAATCCTTTCCTGTCCACATGAAAAAATATAGCGCATTCATTGGAACACGTCAATTGTTAAATTTCAATTTTTGCCGCAAATTTTTGCTTATTTTTCTTCTGTTTTGCGCAAAACGCAGTTGACCTTGCTTCTCTTTTTACTTAACATAGGATGTGGGGTTTTGCCGCAAAAATCAGGAAATAAACATGACTGACATCGTGAAAAAGGCAGGTTATCCAATATGCCCACATTAAAAGATATAGCCGAACGCGTCGGTGTTTCCATCTCCACCGTATCCCGCGTATTGGCCAATGAGTCCAACCGTTCGGTCAACAGCCAAACGAAGCAAAAAATTTGGGATGCCGCCCGGGATCTTGGTTATCCCGTCAAGCCGGCGGCGCAGGAACCGTCTCCGGCCGTCAAAGGGATCGGCTGCATCGTATCGACGATGCAGGATCGCCGCTACCATCCGTACTTTTCGGTTATTTTCGACGGCATCGAAAAGGAATTGACGAGAAACGGCTATAAGCTTGCGTTCACCCATACGCAGGAAGATTTGAAGCGGCCGGAAATTTTGAGGGAAATTACGGAGGATCCGCAAATCGAAGGAATCATTCTGATTGAAGGCATTGACAAAAAGCTGTATGACTACGTAAAAAAGCATGTCAAGCAAATCGTCGGGATCGACGTATCCGACCCGAGCATCCCGACGATTTCGTACGACCGGGTCGAGGCCGCACGTCTGGCCGTTGCGCATCTGATCGACCAAGGCCATCGCGATATCGTTTTTATCGGCGGAACCGGCCTCTCCGGCGATTATGAACGGGAAAAGCGGTACCGGGGCTACAAGATCGCGCTGGAGCAAGCCGGCCTTGCCGTCCATCCGCAGCATGTGCTTAACGCCGAGTGGGAGCCGGACAACGCCTACCGGCTGATGCTGAAATTTTTGGACCAGCCTCCGGGACGGCTTCCGACCGCCGTTTTTGCGGCCAGCGACATTATGGCCATGGCGGCGATGCGAGCCATTTCGGAAAAAGGCTACCGAATCCCGCAGGACTTCGCGATTATAGGCTTTGACGACAACGAGCCGTCCCGTTACACGGTGCCGCCGCTGTCGACCATCCACATCCCGACCTTCGAGATCGGGGTTGTTGCGGCAAAAACGATGCTGCAGTGCATCCATTCCCCCTATCCGCTGCCCGTCAAAATTTTGCTGCCGTTTGAGCCGATGTTCAGGCAATCCAGCGACTGGCGCGTACCGGGGCAGCCGGGGCAGCCTGGGCAGCCGTAAGCATTAGCAAAGTCCTTTTCATCTCTTGGAAGAAAGCTTAATGGGTTAGAAGCCATAATAGCTACAAAGACAGAAAGACCACCATTCAAACGATGAAATGATGGTCTTTCTCTTCATGTTAAAATAAGCAGCCGCGCACCGATAGCCCCGCCGGCGTTCCACATGGGTCCGGCTTTGGGAATGGCTCAATAAGACGATGTTTTATCAAATCGGATCTTTTGCAAACCCTGCCGTCACTACCCTACCGTTGGTGCTAACATTGTCGACTTTCCATACTCCCTTCGTATACACAAGGGCGATCGTCCGGTCCTCGATATACTGATCTTCGCCCGTTAAGCCGTTTGCCAAAACGACAGACTGGGAAAGGACAGCTTTCGTCGGACTGATATATTCCGGCAAAGTGATAGGTGTTGCATAAGTGTTTGCTGTGCCCAATCCCTTTTTTTGAATCATGGATTGGATCAGTTTTTCCGTGAAGTAAGGTTTAAAGTGTGTTTTCGCGTTTCTGCTCGCCGTTAGCGTCGCTGCTTCGTTTAATTTATCAGACAATGCCTTCAAACGCGCTTCCGGGATTTTTTGCTGTTCGGGGATGTTTACGGCCGGTTGTTCCATATGAATAAAAAGCTGCTTTCCATTCAGTGTCACTGTCGCTTGTTTCGAGTCATTGTTCCAGGTAACATTCGCCCCAAGCGACTGGCCGACAAATGCTAACGGTACATAAGTTGTCCCTTTTATAATTTGCATAGCCGTACCTAACTCGATATATTTTCGAGGCGGAGCGGCTGGATCATCGGCGGGTGGCGGCGTTTCAACAATGGCAATGTCGAAATTGGCACCCAGCCGAATGATCGTATTGCCATTCACAACTTTAAGCTCCTTGGCTTGCTGAAACCATTCCACTTCGGCCCCCAGGTTTTCAGAGACCACGCGTAGCGGAACGAGCACGCGGCCGTTATGAATCTGACCGTTAAAAACGGTCACATCCTTTATTACATTTTTCGCGGCAAAGCTCGTCACGGATGTCATAGGCATTGCCAATAACGCCGAGGCAAGTAAGCATGCAGTCCACTTTTTAAGCATCATGAACCTCCTAATCTTCATGTCATCAAAACTATAAACACTATATTTTCTATTTGGTTACATTCATGGGCAAAAGAATAACAATACAAAGAAGCGTGGTCTCGTCATAACGATTTTAGGCTTTTTTCAGATCACAAAGAAGAGAACAACCAAGAAAAGGGGGCCGGAGAAAGTCCACCTTCGTTATCGTCTGTAATTTTTAGAAATTTTGATCCCATAAGGATGGTGACGGTTTTTGATTAAGTTGCCTGTTCTAGTTCTTATCACCATTATTTTATTAGCAGGTTGCACGAATAAAGACAATGGAAATTTCCAATCCCAACCAACACAAGCCGCAAATCAACCAACAAAAACGCCAACTCAAAGCCCGAATCCACCCCCTTCATCCACGGATTCAAACTCTATCGTGTATACGAATAAACAATACGGTTTTCAGTTTTCTTTACCCGAAAGCTGGAAAGGTTATTCCATTGTAGAGAGTCATTGGGAAGGCAACGTAATGAACAAAAACATAAGTGAAAAGTCTATGGAAACGGGGACAATCCTTTCGATTCGAGATCCTCGATGGACCGCAAAAACGCCAAGGCAGGATATACCCATTATGGTATTTACAATCCGTCAGTGGGACTCTCTTCTACGGGAAGAATTTTTTATTGGTGCAGCAGCTCTCAAACCGAGCGAATTGGGTCATAACGATAAATATGTTTTTGCAATTCCTGCACGCTACAATTTCGCCTACCCGCCTGGATACGAGGAAGTGGATAAGGTTTTACAAAGCGGACCGCTTAGTGCTTTAAATTAACCGTTTTCTTCGGTCTCTAGAACAGCCTCTCGGGACTTTTCTTATTCTGATTAAAAACCCTTATTAAGAATTTATTTGAGCTTGTGCTTTAATAAGGTTGTCGTTGATATAAAGAAACAGATCCGTAAATGAATTTACGGATCTGTTTCTAATCGATGCGGTCGAGAGGACTCGAACCTCCACGGGGGGTTAGCCCACACGGACCTGAACCGTGCGCGTCTGCCAATTCCGCCACGACCGCATATGTATTTATCGCTTGGCTGTTTTCATCGTTTCCGACTCTTTCGCGGCGACAAGATAGATCATACCATGGATCAAAATTATAGTCAACACCTTTTTATATTTATTTGGAAGAGGGAAACGGAAGCAACTGCCAGCGCAAAAAGTATTGATAAAAATGAAGCAAACGGGATAAAATAAGAACATCAGTTCGCATAAAGGCGGTGATCCAAAATGTCTGTACCAGGCATAACGCGCGACGAGCTGTCGCTGATCAAAAGCTACCTTCTGCTGCAATTCATCCATAAAGTGTTTGAACGGGACCTTCGCATTATGGAAGAAAGCGGCGTATTCAAAACTCCGGAGCTGTACATGGAAGTTGTGGCCGGGGGCGATCGTCAGGCCATGATGCTGCTATCGGGCGTCAAAAGGGAATTCAAAAGCCGCCGAATCCGCGTCTATGAAATAAGCCAGGACGAGCGCGGCATCGGCGCCCAATACGTCTGCAGGGGGTATACGGGCGAAATGAACATCCTATGGCCGGCCTTCCGCAGCGAAATGATGGCCCGAATGAAGGCTTATTTAGGGCTTCGCCCGGAGACCGACGCCAACGGCTTTTCGCCAGATCCCCTTCCCTCATCGCCCGTTTCCGCACTGTAAGGGGCTCCTTTGGAGCAGCTTCCCGAATTACCCAAAAAAAGCCGCTTCCAACGCGGGAATCGCACTGTCCGTTCAGACAGAACGTTCCCGATCGTTCAAGCGGCCATACATACATGTTATATCCATCCTGGCATGAATCATGATTCGGGATGGATGCGTGGCTCGTCCACCGGCTGGTAAATATAGTTCCGGTCGAGCTTGACCACCTTCCGGTTGCGGCGGCGGATCAGCACGTGCTCGTCATCCCAAGCGACCACGATGCCTTTGACGTCATTGTCTTCGATCCCGTCGCGGACTACCCTGACCATTTCTCCGGAAAGGCGGTAGTGGTTAAGCTGTTCGTCGGTAATCATCGCTTGCGCCTCCTTTCCTCTTGCAATTTCACAAAACAACCCGACAAAGCGTAGTTTTGGCTACGAAAAAAAGTCGGATCGCATTTATAGGTCAATTTTCTGAGATGAAGAAAACGTCTCTCGACGTACTTTCCCGGAAGACAGACCGCGCTTAGCGGAAATTTTCCTTGAAGATATAAGGAAGCAATCGCTCTGAACCTTATAATTAAATCTTCAAAAAAAGACCTAAATGGATTCATTTAGGTCCTATCTTTTGCAGCGGCTTGCCGGCTGAATCCCCCATTGATGCGGTTAGGCTAGCGTTGCGCATGCTCTTTGCTGTCGTTTTTCTCAAACCAATAATCCAACACGGTTGAAGACATCACCCGTTTTTCAACATACTCCACCTGATGAGGGGCGAACAAATCCTTCCAGGAAAAGTCAAGCTCATCACACATACGTACGATGGTCAACAGTTCTGACCAAGCGACGTAACGTTTATACCAGAAAAATTGAGGATGCTCCATCATGTAGGGATACAGATCATCGAACTCCGTATGCTTGCAATCCAACGCGCGTTCGAAATGATCCTTGGCCGCAGCCAGCTTATCGACAAAATACTGCTCGCTTACCGGTTCTTTCCCCATTTTCGCTGCCTCCCCTCTCGTGATCTTAAATATATTATAAGCGAAAAGAACGCCGCTTGAAAGGCATTGTTTATAAATGGACGATTAGTCCGTGAAAGTGATGGTTCCGTTGTCGAGCGATTCGATTTTGACGAGAGACTCCAAACGGATCCCTTGTTCGCGAATGGTGCGCGCGCCGGCTTGGAAGCATTTTTCCACAACGACGCCAAGGCCGACCAATTCCGCTCCCGAGCGCCCGATAATTTTGACGAGTCCTCTGGCGGCGTCGCCGTTGGCGATAATGTCGTCGATGAAAAGCACCTTGTCCTGCTCCCGGATATATTTGCGCGAGAGCATGATATCGGTGACGATCCCTTTCGTAAACGAAGGAACGCGCTCGCATAGTGCGTCGGGATCAGCCAAAAGCGTCTTTTTGCGCCGTGCGAACACGAGAGGAACGCCCAGCTCCAGCGCCGTCGCAAAAGCTACGGAAATACCCGAGGATTCGACCGTAATGACGCGCGTGACTCCGGCATCCTTAAAGCGGGCGGCAAACTCCCGGCCCATTTCCATCGTCAATCCGGGATCCACCTGATGGTTTAATATGCCGTCCAAATTGAGCACCTGCTCCGACATGACCGTGCTTTCTTCCAAAATTCTTTGCTTCAATTTTTCCATTCCAATAACCCCCAAGCCGAATAAGAAAAACGTATATCATCGTACTGTTAAAAAAGACCTACCGCCTTCAACGGCATTTTTCCCGGTTACAACATTGCTTCTGATCTTGCCGAACATTGAAATTCCGTCCATTTTCTCGATAAGCGACCAATTTCAGCCGCTTACCGTTTCCGGCGCCAGATGAGGCCTGCCACCGCAAGCGTCAATGCGAGCAGCACGGTGACCAGAATCCCTATTCTAATCGACGAGCGCTCCATCATGACCGCAATTTCGTTCCAATGGTATCCCACCGAATGCCCGATCAGTAAAAACGTCGTGCAAAACAGCAGCGCGCCAAGGGACGCGTAAGCTGCATAACGCCCCAAAGGAAGCTTGGATATCCCCGCCATATAAGAAGACAAGTGCCGCAGCCCGGGGATGAAGTAGCCGATGACGATGCTGAACGTGCCGTGCCGCTTAAACCAGGCTTCCGCGGACTTCAAACGTTCCGGCGTCAGCCGGATCCATTTGCCGTACCGCTCCAACAGCGGCTTGCCCACCACTCTTCCGAGCGTATAACTGATCATCATCCCCGTCATGCTGCCCATAAAGGTGACGGCCAACGCGACGGTAAAATGAAAATGCCCGCGCGCGACCATGCCCCCGAAGGTGGCGATCAGCGTTTCATCCGGTACGGGAATCCCCACAATCCCTAAAGCAAGCAAAACGAATAACGCGATATAGCCGTATTGTGTCAGGTAAACCATAATTTCCGTCAAAGCGTTATATATACCTCTCTTTACTCATGCTGTGCCGGCTGAACGACATTCCTTCGGGATCTAACCGTTTTTTGGGACACGCCCGAGTCATGTCCACCACATCCCCATCATAACCTGTACTAAGCGAATCACACAATAGCGCCGCTTACAAAGCAGGGAGGAACCAAATGAAAACCGGGATACGCATCTTTCAAATCGCATTTACATACATCGGAACGATCGTCGGGGCGGGATTCGCAACCGGGCAGGAAATCATCCAATTTTTCACCCAATACGGCAAATGGGGCGCCCTTACGATCCTGCTCGCAACCGCTCTGTTCATATGGCTCGGGACAAAAATCATGCTAATGTCGCGGCGGATTTCGGCCCGTTCCTACGAAGATTTGAACAAATATCTATTCGGCCCGAAAGCCGGGGGCGTCATCAGCATCATCATGCTGCTTATTCTGATCGGGGTGAACAGCGTCATGCTTGCCGGGGCCGGCTCCGTGTTTATGGAGCATTTCAACATGCATTACCAAACCGGCCTGCTCCTTACGATCGTCGGCACGTACTTTTTGCTGAAGCACGGAATTCATGCCATTTTGCAGATCAACAGCATCGTCGTTCCTTTAATGCTTACCTTGTCGGTCATCATCATTCTGAACACGGTCAAGCTTCCGACGGCCGACCGCTTCCTTACCCTGTCCACCGATTCGCATCCGGCCTTGGTCTGGCTCTCGCCGATCATTTACACCGCGTTTAACCTGGTATTGGCCCAAGCCGTGCTCGTTCCGCTGGGGAGCAAAACGGAAAGCGAAACGGCCGTCAAATGGGGAGGCATTGCGGGCGGGATCGGCGTCGGGCTGATGCTGCTTTCGGCGCATATCGCCATATCGGCGCATATGCCCGGCATCCGGCAGTACGAAATCCCCATGGGAAGCATCGCCTCACACTTGGGGACGGCCGTTCAAATCATTTACGTCATGCTGATCTTCCTCGAAATTTTTAGCACGTTCGTCGCCGACATTTACGGGGTAACGCTCCAATTGCAGCAGCATATGGCCGTTTCCCCGAAGCTCATTTCGGCTTCCGTTCTGTTCATTTGCTTCCTGCTCAGCCAAATCGGGTTCAGTTCGCTTCTGTCCGTGCTTTATCCATTGTTCGGGTGCCTGGCGGTTTTCTGGGTGGTCAAGCTGATGTTCAAATCCTGATGATGTCCGCTTGAGGCAGCCTCTCTCTTATGTGATCCAGTATATATCGATGGCAGGTGAGCATGATGATCTGCCGTTCCTCGGCCAGCTTGCCTGCCAAACCAAGCGCGGAACACATCCGCTCTTCGTCGAAATTGACGAACAGATCGTCAAGCAGCAGTGGCACGGCGAAATGGCCTTCCATGCTTCCGGCCAAAGCGAAACGCATCGCCAGGTACAGCTGTTCCGCCGTTCCCCGGCTCAGCAGCGTGCTGTCGACAAGGCCGGCCTCGCGATGCTCGGCCAGCAGCCTTTTTTCGCCCAGCTTCATCACGACCCTGCTGTAGCTTCCCCGCGTGAGCTCGCCGAAATAAGCCGACGCCAGCTGCAGCAGCCGGGGCTGCTTCTCCCGCTCGTAAATGCCGCGCGTTCTCGCGATCAATTCCGCGCAAAGGGAACGCACCGCGTATTCCGCGGCAATGTCCTTGAGCAGCGCCTTCTGCTCCTCCAGCTGCTGCAGCGCCGTATCGTGGGCGCATAACTTCACCAGCCCGTCCCGCTCCTGCAGCAGCCTGCCGCGGAGCTGCTGCAGCTCGCCGTGCTGCCGTTCCGCCTGGTCAAGCTCATCCGCCGCCGTCCGGCATGCTGCCTCCAGCGAGGCGGCATCATGGCGGTCAAGCATGTCCCGCAGCGTATGTTCACGGTCTGAAGGCCAGCCGCTGAACATGCCGACCGCAAGCTGGCGGACGCTCCGTTCAAGCTCTTTGCGCCGCTCCCATAAGGCACCCTGGCGCAAAAACCGTTCCCCATCCTCCGTCTGCGCCTCGGCAAGCAATGCCTCCTGAGACTGCATGACGGCATCGATCTCCATGCGGATCCGAAAATATTCCTCCTTCACCGGCTCCAGCTTGGAGCTTATGATTTCCCTTTCGCGCATCAGTTTTTTCTGCTCATCCCATGCCCGATTGACCGCTTCAAGCCGTAGAAGCGGAGACGAGTCGGAGGCTGCGCCTTCAGGAAGAACCTGCAGGCATTCCTCCTCATACGCCCGGATTTCCTGCTCCAGCGCCCGTTTTTTCCGGCCGAGCGCCTCCAAACGCCGCACCAGCTCCAGCCCCTGTTCGGCAAAACCGAACAGATCCATCACCGTTTCTGGCGAATTTGTCGGCCCGAGCGCCCGTTCAGACAACCACTCCTGCCATTGTCCCTCGAGCTCCGCGAAGATGCGCTGCTCCTTGTCCATTTTGCGGCTGAGCGCCGACAATTCCTGCCGCTGCGTCTCCGCCCGCTGGCGTGCCGCGAGCGCAGCCGCTTTGCTTTTTTCCAGCTCGTCCTGCCACAGCAGCCACGCGTCCACCTGTTTGCGCAGCTCGCGCAAAGCCGTTTCCATATCCTGCTCGGAAAACAATGAAAGATGCCTTCCTTCGAATTTGTCTCCCGACAGGCCCGACGCGGTAAGCGGGTCGGACACCAGAGAGGCGATAAGCGAAGACAATCGGGAGGCTTCACGATCAGGGTCATGCAGCGCCCGTTCATTCCGTCTTTTCGCCCGCCCGGCCTTTGGCGATTCTCCCCTGCTTTCCCGCCAAAAGAAAATATCGGCTGCAACCAACAGCACAAAGGCTGCCGCCGCCCCCAGCGGGGATCGCAGCAGCAAGAGCAAGCCCGGGAGCAGCAGCGTCATCAGTACGCTGCCCCAAAGCAGCTTCCGGTAAAAAACCTTCATCCGCTCGGCAACAAACGCCTCGCGTTCTTCCTTTTCCTGTCGGGAAAGCCGCTCCAGCCGGGTTTCGCGCCAGCGCTCCGCCCCCGACTGGATATCGTTCCATAACGGCAGCAGCTCGGCTTTCGACTTCGGGAGGAACATCGCAAAACGGTTCCGCCCTTCCTCCATGTTCTCGCGCAAAGCCGCTTCCACCCGCCCGAGCTCATCTTCGGCCGCTTCCCATTGCCTGGACTTTTGCTCCCGCTCCATCGCGAGCGACTCCATCCGGCGGTCGTATCCCGCAAAACCGGCGGCATACCGCCGCACCGCCTCGCGTTCGGACACGCTGCCCGAAAAAGCCCGCAGCTCGGAAACGCCCCAGCCCGGATCCATTTGGCGCAGCACCCTGTGCAGCTGCTCCTGCAAGACGGCTTCCTCTCCGGCAGACTCCTGCAGCTCCTTCATCCGCATTCCGATCGTTTCCCGCCTTGCCGCCAAACGCTCAATAAGCGGGCCCTGCCGGATCAGGCCTTCATCCGGCTGCAGCCTGCCGAGCCGATCGTTTAAAGCGCCGGACGTCCGATCAAGCTCCTGCTGCCGGATCCTGAGCCTGTCCAGCTCCGCTTGAAGCCGATGCCACCGCTGCACGCCTTCTTCCGGAAACGCCGCCGTTTCAGGCATCCCGGCAAGCTCAAGCGACGCCTCCTTCCACTCCAGCCATTGCGGCCGGATCTCCTGCGCTTTCCGAAGGAGCGCCAACCGTTCCGAAGCCTCGTTCCGTTTCCGGTCGGCCTCCGCAATGGATTGGTTCGTGTCTCCGAGCTTGGACTCCGCCTCCAAATATTTGGCCAAATAGGAGCGGCTTTCCGCGATTTCCCGCTCCAGCCGCTCGATGGCCTGCAGCACTTTGGCGCTTTCCTGGACCCGCCCCCGCGGCTTGTGCAGCTTTTCCATCTCCTGAAGCAGCCTCCGCTCGGCCCGGACGATGTCGGCGCCGCCGCCGAACCCGGCATGGAACAGGTAGCTGCCCAATTCCTCGGACTGCAGCGTGCGTATTTCCTGGAGCTCCGTCAACGTGACGGCAAACAGCTGCTTGAACATGTCCCGGGACAAGCCGCCAAGAAGTTCCCTTTCCAGATCGCCCTGCGTCATATGTACGGCCGTTCCCTGGGCTGTCGTTTTTACGATGGACAGCCGCTCTCCCCGGCCGGAAGCGGCGCCTCCATCGCGGGAGGCGAATCTGGAAACGGTCCAAGTCGATCCGTCCTCCGCTTTCGCCGTCAGCACCCCGCCATGAACTCCGCCCCCCGGAGGTTCGAATCGTTCCGTCGGGTATGAGCGGCCCGGTATGCCGTACAGCATCGCCCGGACAAAATGCAGAATCGTGCTTTTGCCGGCTTCATTCGGACCGGCCAACACCGTGATCGGGGAATGCAGCCGGATGTCGCGGTCGCGGATCCTTCCAAAGCCATGGATTTGCAGACGCTCAATGTTCATCCGGTTCGCCGCCCCCTTCCCGTTCCCGGCCATGCTCCGCCAGCAGCATAACCGCCATTTCCTCGGCCCGGCGCAGCCAGCCCGTCCGTTCCTCTTCGCCGACTTCGGCCAGAAGCTTGCGCAGTTCCCCGTTTGCCGCGAGCGGCTGCAGGGCGCTGCCGAACAGGTCGGAGCGGATTTCCCCGTCCGGGCCCGCCTTGCGGCCGTAACGGAGCAGCTCGCCGAGGAAGCTTTCCTCCTCCAGCAGCGCTTCCCTGTCGATCCACGGACCGGACCGGATATCAAAGCTTTCGATCCAGACCAGCCCTTCAAATCCGCCGGGTTCCGCTGCCGCGCGGACGGCCTTCCGGTGAAGCTCGTGCAAAATCTCCTCCGCCATCCCTTCCTCGAGCCTTTGGTGCAGACGGCTTCTGCCGGCGACGGCGAACCTGACGACGCTCATCTGACCGGGACGTTCGCTGCGGATGGCCTCCATTCGATCCTCCACCATCGCATAAAACGCCTCCTCGCCTTCCATGCCGTCGATGGCGAGCGTTTCATGGTACCACCGGACCGTATCCAGCTCATGGAACTGCAATCCGATGTTTCCCGCCTCATCCACCCGAACGACGTAGCAGCCCTTCGCCCCGGTTTCCCGGATGCTGCGTCCTTGAATATTGCCCGGATAAACGATGTGGGAGTTTTCCTGCAATACCTGCCTTTTATGAATATGGCCAAGCGCCCAATAATCGTAGCCTGCGGCGGTTAAGTCGCGCCGGGTGCAGGGGGAATACGTTTCATGCGCCGGATCGCCGTCCACGTTGGCGTGCAAAAGCGCAATATGGAACAGGGATGAATCCCTGTTCCTCTGAAAATGAAGCGACGTATTTTCGGTAACCTTCGCCGTCGGGTACGAAATGCCGCCGATGACGGCCACCGGCCGCCCGTCCTGCCTGCGGCATGCGGTAACCCGTTCGAATTCGGGACCAAACACGTGCACATGCTCTTTTTGGGAAACGATCATGCGCGGGCCGTCGAGCGGGTCGTGATTGCCATGGATGACGTAGACGCCGACGCCGTGCTCTCCGAGCCGGTCCAGCGCCTCCTGAAAGCGGAGCTGCGCCTGCAGCGACGAATCCTTGGCATCGTATACGTCGCCGCAAATCACGATAAAATCGACCTGCTCCCGGATCGCCAGCTCCGTCAGCCGCTCGAAGGAAGCAAAGGTGGATTCGCGCAAAAAAGCGCGTATCCCGTCCGAAAGTCCGCTGACGCCCTTAAACTGGCTGTCCAGATGAAGGTCCGCGGCATGAATGAAAGTAAACGGAACCATTCCATCACTCTTTCACGGGGGAGTATTGTAAGTATAATTTCTTCAATTCGTTGACCGCATGGGTCAGCGAATAATGGCTTTTCGCCTTGTCCCAGGCCGAACGGGCCAGTTCGTAGCGGTACAGCGGGTCGGTAATGACCTTCTCCAAAGCTTCGCCGAGCGCCATGTAATCCTCGGGCGGCACGAGCAGGCCGTTGACGCCGTCTTCGATTTGCTCGGCGATCCCGCCGACGTCCGTTCCGACAAGCGCCAGGCAGCTGAGCGCCGCCTCGGCGAACACGGAGCCGAAGGCTTCCGCCCGGGACGGGAGAACGAATATATCAAAGAATGGCATAAATTCCTCGGGATGAAGCGTGTAGCCGTAAAATATCGTTTCGTTATAAATGCCAAGCTGTTTGGCCAGCGTTTCCAGCTCCGTCCGGTAAGGACCGTCGCCGATAATATGCAGCACATAGTCGAACCCTTTCTTTTTCAGCTCCGCGCACGCTTTCAGCAGGATGTCGAGTCCTTTGGCCGGAACTAGCCGGCAGACGGTAATCAGCTGCGGGACGTCGTTTTCATGGGGAACCGGCTTAAACCGCTTTTCGTCGAACCCGTTCGGCGTCACCGCGATCCGTTCCGGATGGTCGACGTAAGCTCCCAGATAATCCGCGAAAGAGCGCGACACGGTCAGCATTCGTTCGCTTTTCAGCTCAAGCTCCCGGTAGAGGGAACCCAGAAACCGGTGCTCGGGACCGTCCGCCTTGATTTTCCCGTTCAAAATCAGCTCTTTTTCGTAGCTGGAGTGGATGGTCTGAATAAGGGGCACCTCCGGGAACACCTGCTTCATGGCGAGGCCGGCGATCGGATGATGCGCGTGGATCAGGTCGTAAGGCTTTTGGATCCGAAGTTTCGTCCACCATAAATAATCCCGGTACGTTTGAATATATTTCTGGACGGTAGGGCTGTCTCCGTATTCCGTCCAGTCGAAGGTCTCGAACCGAATGTCTTCATGTCCCTTGTTTCGGATCCGTTTCGGCAGCCAGAACATTTCCATATCCCATCTTGAGGATTGAAAACGCTCCTGCATGTACGGAATCATCGAAGATACGCCGCCGGGCTGTTCCGGCGGGAAAAAGAGTGCTTGCAGCAATCTCACGGGGTAACCGCCCCTTTCCAGTAATCTCTTTTCTATCTTTTTTATGTTGTACACTCGTTTCAGGATCCTTGAATTTATGATATATTGGAACATATGTTTCAGTAAAGGAAAACCATTTCGGGAGCCGATAGATGATGACGCCTTACATGTCCGGATCACCCTACGCCGTTTCGGCGGGCATCGCTTCAGCATGCTGTCTGTACATCATACTCATCATGTCGATCATGTGCCTCATTATGTACAGCAAACAGCGAAAAAAGGCCTATTTGTCGATGATCATCGCCTTTCTTTTTATTATGACATACGAAGGTCTGAACATCCATTTCGCCTTTTGGCCGGCCCCGGGACGGAGCGGGAGTTATTCCTGGATCGCCGATCTGCAAATTTTTTCGTTTTTGCTGCTGAACCTGTCGGTATTACAGCTGTACCGCCGGATGGGCAGAGCCTCTTACGTCCTTTTTGCGGTCCTTGCGATTCTCTTTTTCGTACCGTTGGTCTCCTACGTCATTCCTTTCGGGGGGACCGGCTGGCAAAAGCTTTACTTGGATGTCTATCAATTGGGCATTCTATATGTGGGCATTTCTTTCATATCGCCGCGGATTGGCCAGCGGGGCAAATATTTTGCCGGCATCAGCGTTTACTTCGTCTACATGGCTCTCGGAATGCTTTCGCGGTATGCCGGGCAGCACGGCGCCTGGATCGACGGGGCCTTGGTATGGCTCCCGCTTGCGTATTACACGATCGTGTTTCTTATCCTGTTCGAGAGAATCGTCGAGCTGATGCAGTCGATCTACCGCTCCTCCATTACCGACGGCCTCACGAACCTTTATAACCGCCGGTTTTTCACGAAACAGCTGAACAAATACGTCGAGCAGGGCGTCAAGGTTTCGATGATATTTTGCGATATCGACAATTTCAAAAAACTGAACGACACCGAGGGACATCAGCGCGCCGATCAGGTGCTTAAGCAGGTGGCTTCGATCATCGACGAAGAGGTGTCCGAAGTCGGTCTGAGCGGGCGGTTTGGCGGAGAGGAGCTCGTTGCCCTGGTCGTGGACAAGCGGGCCAAGGTCGCCCAAATCGCGGAGCGGATCCGCGCAAGGGTCGCCGATGAAACGATCGTTACCTTAAGCATCGGCTACAGTACGCTGCGCAAAAGCATGACGGGCGAGGAACTGGTCAAACAAGCCGACCAAGCGATGTACCGCTCCAAAACGACGGGCAAAAACAAAGTTTCGCCGTACCGCATGCCTTCCTCGAAAAAAGAAGCGGAGGAAGCCGGCGCGTGACCGCATCGCATACTTCAGGATTTTGCAAAATCCTCATATAATACCAATAACAAAAGGAGCTTGAACGATGGGCAAAGAATCGCTGCCTTCCGCGTACGTTGAACAAATGAAACCGATTTTGGGCGGGGATCTCCCCGCTTTTTTGCGCTCCTATGATCTTCCCCGCACGCACGGGCTGCGCTTTAACGGGTTGAAGACCGCGCCGGAACTGCAGGAAAACGTGGTGCGCATGTTTGACCTGAAACCCGTTCCCTGGTGCCCGGCCGGTTATTATTACGGCGAGAACGCCCGTCCCGGGAAACATCCCTACCACCAGGCCGGGCTCTACTACATCCAGGAGCCTTCGGCCATGTCGGCGGTGGAGCTGCTTGACCCGCAGCCGGGCGAAACGATCCTGGACCTGGCCGCGGCCCCCGGAGGCAAAACCACCCATATCGCATCCAAAATGAACGGGGAGGGATTGCTCGTTTCCAACGAAATTCATCCCGAACGCGCCAAAATCCTGGCGGAAAACGTGGAGCGGATGGGGATTGCGAACGCCTTGGTGACGTGCGCCGCGCCGGACGAGCTGTCCCGCCGGTTTCCCGAAGCCTTCGACCGGATTATGCTGGATGCGCCTTGTTCCGGCGAAGGCATGTTCCGAAAAGATCCGAACGCGCTCGAGGAATGGTCGCCCTCCTTAGTGGACATGTGCGCCGCCCGGCAGCGCGACATTTTGGACCATGCTTATGCGATGCTCAAACCCGGGGGCACGTTGGCCTATTCGACCTGCACGTTTAACCGGAGCGAAAACGAAGAGACGATAGCGCATTTCACGGCCGCATACCCCGATATGGGGATCGTCCTTATGAAACGGCTATGGCCCCATGAGGAGGCCGGGGAAGGGCATTTCGTGGCCGTACTGCGCAAAACGGAAACCGGGGAACGGAACGGAGAGAGTAAAAAAGCCCGCAAACCCCAGGACAAAGGGAAAAACCGCCCTGCCCAAGCCGCCTTGCGCGATTTTGCCTCCTGGGCTGCGGACGAGCTCCCCGGGTACCGCCTGCCATCAGGAACCCCGATCCTGTTCGGCGAATCCCTGTATCTGCTTCCCGCGGCGGAAACGCTGGCGATCGACGGGCTCAAAATCCCGAGGGCCGGCCTTCACCTCGCCCATTTGAAGAAAAACCGCATCGAGCCGGCCCATGCGCTGGCGATGGCGCTTACTTCGGGGCAGGCCAGGCAGCAGATCCGCCTTGAAGCGGACGGGCCGGAGGCGGCGGCCTATCTGCGCGGCGAAACGCTGCCCGTTCCGGCCGATCTCCGCGGCTGGACGCTCGTCACGGTGGACGGCCTTCCGCTCGGATGGGGCAAAGCCAGCGGAGGGCAGCTCAAAAATCATTATCCGAAAGGGCTGCGCCAATTTTAATGCGCCGATCGCCCCGTATTTAAAGCAAAAGGTACCCTTGGTCTCACGGAAGACCTAAGGGTACCTTATTTTTTATGCCCAGCCCGTTTAGGACAAGCAATATTTAAGCAAAGCCGCGTGCACCCCGTCCTCGTTGTTCGAGGCGGTCACTTCGTCGGCGGCCGCTTTCACTTCCAGCGGGGAGTTGTCCATGGCGATGCCGAGGCCCGCAAAGGTCAGCATCGTGATGTCGTTGTAATAATTGCCGATCGCCAGCACCTCCTCGGGACGGACGCCGCGCCGCTTAGCCAGCTGCTTGAGCGCGTTGCCTTTTGAAGCGTCCGGATGCATCAGGTCGAGGAAATATTCGCCGCTGCGCAAAATGTTGAATTCCGGCGTCCATTTGCCGATCTCCTCATGCACTTTGTCCAGCACGTCGGCGTAATCGAATGCCGTCACTTTGACGACAGGTTCGCCCAATTCCTGCATCGGCGGCAAATTAGCCGGAAGCATCAGGAAGTTTTCATACATGCTGCGTACTTCGACAACCATTCCGTCCACGTTGTCCACGTACATGCGAAATGCGGTATTGACGTCAAAATGGACCTTTTTCTCGCGGAAATAATCCATGTAAGGCCCGATCGCTTTCGTATCCATGGCGAACTGATGCACCACTTCCTTCGTGACGACGTCCACCGTCGCTGCACCGTTATGGCTGATGACGTAACCTTTCAAGCCGATCTCTTCCATGAACGGAATCGAGTTTTGCGGCCCTCTCCCGGTGCACAGCACGATTTCGGCCCCGGTACGGGATACCTCCTGAATCGTCTTTTTCGTTTGTTCGGTCAGCTCATGGTTGTCGTTCAGCAGCGTTCCGTCAACGTCAAGCGCAATCAGCTTGTATTTCATGTCTCCACCCATCCTTTTGAAGTTTTTCGTCTCGGGATTGTGCTTCAATCCCTTCTATTTATTCAAAATTCCGCACTTCCATTGTAACGCAGGAATGTTATCGGAGTGCAAGCCCCATTCCGGCACGCCTTTTTAATCTTGCGCTCCGGTTAACAATGCAAGCTCCTCCTCCGTCAATTCCCGGTATTCCCCCAGCTTCAGCGAAGGGTCCAAATTCAGCCGTCCCATACGGATCCGTTTCAAATAAATGACCTTTTTGCCGACCGACTGGAACATTCGCTTGACTTGGTGGAATTTGCCTTCGTGAATCGTCAGCTCGATCCGGGAAACGATCTCCTCCCCTTCCCGCTTCCGCTCCAAAACGGCAAGTTCGCCGGGCAGCGTCACGTAACCGTCATCCAGCGTGACCCCTTCGGCAAACCGCTTGACGTCGTCATCGTCTACCTCTCCAAGCACCAGCGCCGTATAGGTTTTCGGCACATGGCGTCTCGGGGACAGCAGCTCATGCGCCAGCTTGCCGTCGTTGGTCAAAAGCAGCAGCCCTTCCGTATCCTTGTCCAGACGTCCCACCGGAAAGGGCTCAAACGCCAAATATTCGGGCGAAAGCAAATCCAGAACGGTCCGGTCGCGGTTGTCTTCCGTTGCCGATACGACGCCGGGAGGCTTGTGCAGCATCACGTATATAAACTCCCTGTAACGGATCTGCTCCCCGTCAAGCAGGATCACATCCGTATCCGGATGAACATGCATCCCGCTGTCTTTGGCCTTGAGGCCGTTTACCGTGATCAGGCCCTGCTTGACGTATTTTTTGATGTCGCTTCGGCTGCCGTAACCCAAATGGGTCAGCGCCTTGTCCAATCTCAAAGTCGTTCTTCCTTTTCCGCTCATGCCGAGGTCCACCTCCATCCTGCCGGGTATTCGTTTTTCAACATCCCGTCCTGCCATTTGCCAAAGCCGGCCGAATAGCCGTCAATGCATAACAGCACGTATCCTTTGGGCGCGACGCCCTCCCGGCGCCGAATGCGCTCAACATCGATATCCAGCGTTTCGCCTTTCAAATAACGAACCGCCTCGCCCGATTCGGACGACAGCTGGAGCACGCGGCAAAACTCCCGCGGATGCAGGGCGGTCGCAAGCGGATGCGCCGGGACAAAGCGCCCGTTTTTGGCGTCGCCCATGTACCAGCCCGGGCGGACCACTTTAAGTCCGTCCAAAGCCCCGGGCGGAAGCGGCGATTGATAAACATGCTGGCCGAACACGATCGTAAATCCGTCAGGGGTAAAAGCGAGATGGTCGCGGAGGAATTGTCCGTACGCTTCAAGCGGGGCGGCCGTTTGATCGGTCGCTGCGGATTTTTTGGCCGCTTTTCCTTTTTTCAAAGCGCCGGCATTCCGTTCAGGTTTATGTTTGCCTTTTCCGTTTAGGCGTTCCCCTTCGGCGGGCCGGCCGCCGATTGCGGCGCGAAGCACCCCGGGCTCGTCCGTTTCCGATCCGTCATGCTGCAGGACGGCCACGAAATGGCCTTCCCCTTCGATCAAATGGGGCCACAAACGCGCGGTATGTTTCGCCTGCTCCAAAACCTCGTCCGGGATCTTATCGGGCTCCGCCATATGCTCGCGAATCCAGCCGGTTTCTCCGGGGGCAAACATCCCGCTTGCCGCAGGAGGTTCAACGCGGAAATGCGCATGTTCCATCAAAAATTCGGCAATGATCGCTTCGTTTTCCTCCGGCGAAAACGTGCAGGTGGAATAAACGATCCGGCCGCCCGGCTTCAGCATGCCGGCTGCCGATTTTAGAATGTCCCGCTGCATGGCGGCGTATTTGTCCGGCGAATCGGACGTCCACTGGCGGACCATGTCCTCGTCCTTGCGGAACATCCCCTCGCCCGAGCACGGGGCGTCTACGAGGATTTTATCGAAAAAGGCGGGAAAGCTAGCGGCGATCCGCTCCGGATGCTCCTGCAGCA
The DNA here is from genome assembly GCF_009870825.1 of Paenibacillus sp. USDA918EY. GTDB lineage: Bacteria > Bacillota > Bacilli > Paenibacillales > Paenibacillaceae > Paenibacillus_AQ > Paenibacillus_AQ albilobatus. Next base: position 183,951 of record NZ_WTWY01000003.1, read on the forward strand.
CCACGCCGTTTCGGACCCCGTAAAGCTCCAAATTTTTGGCCAACGCTTTCGTCCGTTCCTGGTTCAGGTCGTTGGAAACCAGCAGGCCTTCCCCTTGAAGCTTGGCCGCGATTTGGGTCGATTTGCCGCCCGGGGCCGCGCAAAGATCCAGCACTTTGTCTCCCGGCTTCACCCCAAGCAGTTCAACGGGGGCCATCGCGCTCGGTTCCTGGATATAATACAGTCCGGCATGGTAATACGGATGTTTGCCCGGCCGGTCGCCCGGACCCGTATAAAAGCCTGTGCCGCACCACGGAATCGGCTTCAGCTGCCACGGGCTCAGCTCCAGCATGTCGTCCACGGAAATTTTTAATGTGTTTACCCTGATCCCTCCGTGCGGGTCATGGCCATAGGAAGCGATAAAATCTTCGTAGCTTTCCCGGAGCAGCGATTTCATCCGCTCCTTAAAGGCTGCAGGCAGCTGCAATCCCATTCATTCATCATCCTGTTCTGTCGTGTTAAACTCGATTCGTTTTACCGTCCGTCATCTTTGTTGTCATGTATCATCAGATTAACGCCTATCTACGCGTTTAAAAACAACAACCCGCTGTTCCCAGGACAGCAGGTTGATCACGTTCATGAATTTATCGTCCGAAAGGCGGCCGCGGCGTTATTCCTCCTGCGAGTTTTCCTTCCGGCATCCGGCCATCACCCGTTGGACGTCCTCAAGCAGCCCCTTCATCTCATCCATATCGGGCCGGCCGTCCTGGCTGGACCAAATCCGGTTGAACCGTTCTTGGAATTCCATGGCCTCATTGACGAGGTGATAGAAATATAGCTGATGAATCAAGGTCAGCACCTGCGAAATTACGTTGGAATCGTCCTCGAACTTCTTCTGGGCTTCCAATATTTCCTCGCGGATGCCCGACATTTCATTATCCAAAATGGCCGCCGCTTCCGCGGTTTTCTGCAGCCGTTTGCGCACGTCTTCCGGCAGCATTTCGCGGTACTTATAACTTAAAGAATGCTCGATCGTCGCCCAGAAATTCATCGCCAGCGTCCGGATTTGGATTTCGGCAAGCACCTTTTTCTGCCCCAGCGCCGTCTGCACGGGGTATTCCACGATCATATGGAAACTGCGGTAGCCGCTTTCCTTGTAATTCGTGATGTAATCTTTTTCGTATAAAAGCTTCAGGTCTTTCCGGTTGCGGATATATTCGGCCACGCGCCGGATATCCTCCACGAACTGGCACATGATGCGGATTCCGGCGATATCCTCGATTCCGGTTTCCAACTGGTCCATCGGGACGTTCAGCCGCTTCGCCTTCTCCAAAATGCTCGAAATCCGCTTGACGCGGCCCGTCACAAATTCGATCGGCGCATATTCTTCGCGTTTTTTGAGTTCCGCGCGCATCGTTTTGAATTTCACTTTGAGTTCTTCAACGGCTTGCTCATACGGTAGTAAAAATAATCCCCAATCCCTGCCGTCCATGCACATGCCTCCTGTCTGTCACCCTCAGCGATGGTCCGCTCCCACGGCTTCGGAAATATGCGAAAATCCGTCACGGCGCAGAAGCTCCCTGAGTCCGGCGTGCAGCCGTCGGTTCACTTCGGGCCCTTCATATATAAGAGCTGTATAAATTTCGACCAGACTTGCCCCGGCCCGTATCTTCCCGTAAGCATCCTCCGCGCTGAATATGCCTCCCGAGCCGATAATGGGCAGCTTGCCCTCGGTCTGCCTGTAAACGCGGGAAACCACTTCCGTGGAACGGGCGCGCAGCGGTTTGCCGCTGATTCCTCCGGTTTCCTTTTTGTTCGGGTGGGTCAGCCCGTCCCTGCCGATCGTCGTGTTCGTGGCGATAATGCCGGAAATTCCGCTCGCCGAAAGGGCGTCCACCATCATCTCAAGCTCCTCGTTGGTGACGTCGGGAGCGATTTTGACGAGAATCGGTTTTGTTTTGCCGTGCTTTTGAGCCTGCAGACGCATCTCTTCCATAATATGCGCAATCAGCGAAGAAAGCTCGCTGCCGTACTGCAAATTCCGCAAGTCAGGCGTATTCGGCGAACTGATGTTCACGACGAAAAAATCGCCGTACGGATACAGCGTGCGAAGGCACGCCTGGTAATCCTTATAGGCTTCCTCGTTCGGAGTCACCTTGTTTTTGCCGATGTTGACCGCCACCGGAACGGGCCGGTTTTTCAACCGGGACAGCTTCTCCGCCATCGCCTCGGCCCCTTCGTTGTTGAACCCCATGCGGTTCAGGAGCGCTTCGTCCGGGGGCAGACGGAACAAGCGGGGCCGGTCGTTGCCGGGTTGTCCTTTCGGCGTGACCGTCCCCACCTCCATAAAGCCGAAGCCGATGGAAGAAAAACCTTCCACCGCCGCCGCGTTTTTATCCAGTCCCGCCGCCAGTCCTACCGGGGTGGGAAAATGAAGTCCGAATAGATCAACAGCCAGATCGGGCGTTTCGTCCACGCCGTACATGCTCCGCAAAAGGGCAGGACCTCCGGGGAAGGATCCGGCCGTATGTAATCCTCCGATCACCAAATGATGCGCTTTTTCCGGGTCCATCTTAAAAAAAATCGGTTTTGCCACGTTTCGGTACAGCACCTGCTACTCTTCCTCTCCATCCGCATGTTTGTTCTCTACTTTTCAGTTTATCCTTTTCCGCGGTAAAAGAAAAGTTTTTTGCCTTGGTTGCTTTGCCGGGCCCTCCCCCATGTCCAGCTGGTTTTTTATGGACAAACCCATTACAATTGGGATATCCACTGAAAATCGATAGAAAGAGGGTTGAACGGTATGGCAACCAAACGCAAGCCTCCGACACTTCGGCAAAAAAAAGAAGAAGTGAACAGAAAGGCGATATTTTGGTCAGGCCTCAGTTTATTGCTTCTCATTCTGCTGATCGTAGTGCTGATTCTTTGGAACACCTGATTTTACAGCCAGTGGTACGTTTTTTGGGGGTTTGTCTGATCCTGCTCCCGCTTCGTGCGGAATCTTTCCTGCGAAGCGAGCGGTTCGTCAGGCAAGCCCCCTTTGCCGATCATAACCGGCGTTCCCATCGGGACGAGGTCGAACAATTCCTCTACGTCCGCTTTGCTCATCCGGATGCAGCCCAGCGACTCGTCCTTTCCGATGCTGTCCGGCTCGTCCGTCCCGTGGATGGCGTAATTCGTGCCGGATAGCTGCATCCCCCGGCTGCCGAATTCGCCGTCGGCACGCCCGTTCGGATTCATCACCTTATCCGTGATGGCGAATTTGCCTTCAGGCGTCCGTTCCGCCCCGAGTCCGACCTTGTAATTCCGCAGCATCACCCCGCCGCTGACGACGGCCAGACGGTGGCTGCTTTTGTCGACGATAATGGTTAGCGGCTGCGCAAAATAAGGTCGGCCTCCCCACGTATCCGCGAGCGGACCTTCCCCTTTTTGGGCATTTTCCCCGTCAGCCGCATGCGGAACCTCCTGCCCTGCCGCCTCCGCCTTAGCCTGCGCCAGCAATGGCTGAAACGCTTCCTTCATGCTTTCCGTCGTCCCGGAAATCCAGTTGTCCGGAAACGGGCGGGCCAAATCCGCAAGCTGTTCGGGATATCGGCCGGCATGGTTTTTATAGGCGCGAATTGCGCTGCCAAGCAGCGCGAGCTCCTCCTGCTCCCCCGTCCAGGCAAAGGCCGCTTTGGCCAGCTTTTCTCCATCCTCCGGACGGCAGCTGCATGTTTTCGGATCATAAGATTGATAGGCAACGGCTCCGCCCCCTTTGTTTTCCAGCGTATATCCCACGGGCAGCCGGCGTTTCCACAACAGCCATTTTCCTTGCTTTTTCATTTCCAGGACGGCCAGCCTGCTCCCCAGCAGCCCGGGATGGGCAAGCGGTCCCGGCGCAATCGGCGTCACGCCCTTTTCCAACCCGCCCTCCCGGACGGCCGTAAACATGACAGCGTCTTCAGCCGGCGGAACGGAACGGTTGTCTTTATGGGGGGAAGCTTGATTTTTGTCTTCTTCGACGCCCGGGTCCGGATGCTGAACGGCCGCCGCTTCTTTTGCTTTTTGATGCTGCCGCGGCGCATCCACGGACGGGACAAGGGCCAGCAGCAAAATCATCAGCGCGACGAACGCGCGGCGCAGCCGGGCGGTCCGGCGTTCCTTCTCTTCCGCCTGCTGCAGCAGCTTGAGCTCGTATTCCTGCCAAATGTCGGAGGGCATTTTGCTTGTCTCGAACGCTTCATAAATGCCTCCGGAACGGTTGAAACAGTAGTTCGCTTTGCCAAGCTGCCCTTCTTTTTCATATTCCTTGCCGAGCAAATACCAGCCCATCTTATTATCCGGGTGCATCTGCACGTATTTTTTCAAATATGAATTCCTCACAGGTTCCTCCATCAAAAAAACGTCTTTACTATATATATCGGGTCGGGGCGGCAAAAAAAACACCCTCCTTCCGGATCAAACCGGACGAGGGTGCTGCGGCTGCATTTATTTCTCAAGCAGGTCGCGGAACGGACTGTCCGCCACCTTAATGGAATCGGTCGGACACCCGTCCGCCGCATCCTGCATATCCTCAAACATTTCCTCCGGAATTTCGGTAACGCCCTGATTGCCGTCTCCGCCGAAGGCGACTTCCGCCAGCCCTTCCTCGTCATAATCGAATATATCCGGCGCAGTCGCCCCGCAAGCCCCGCAGGAAATGCAAGTATCCTTGTCAACCCAGCAGTATTTCGCCATGTTTCTCTCATGCCTCCCATCAAACGCAAGCATTTCAAGCTGGCCCGATCCGGCCGGCAAACCTAATCATAATGCAACTTCGGCCAAATGCCAATGATCGATGTCACGTTCAAGCCGGAACATTCGCGCAGGCGTCACGGAAGATCCATTCCGTCTTTGCCCACGAAATCCATTTGGAGCGACGTCCCTCTGGCTTTATGGTCGCGCAGCAGCGCCGACGGGTCGTCGCCGAGCATGCCCGCGGTAACGATCGCGTTTTCGCCGAATTTGTTGCGGAGCATGTCCATCGTTTTCGTCAGCGTTTCTTTTTTCGGTTGTTTTTCATATTCGAAAAGGTCCAGCTGGATCGCGGCTTCGTCCCTCGGCGTCAAATGCTGGAGCGTGATTCCGAGCAGCCTTACAGGCTTATCCCAGCTCCAATGATCGGCGTACAGCCTCCGGGCTTCGTCGTAGATGTCGCCCGCGTCCTCCGTCGGCGTCTTCAGCATGCGGCTGCGCGTGATCGTTTTCATGTCCGGCGTCCGGATCGTAATCTGAACTCCCCCCGCGACAAGTCCCTGGCGTCTCATCCGGCGCGCAACCTGATCGCTGATGTTAAGCAGCACCCGATGGACATCCTCCCGCGCCTGAATATCGGCCGGCAGCGTCGTCGTATGGCCGATCGATTTGTTAGGCTCGCGTTCCTCCACTACGGGCGAATGGTCGATGCCGTTCGCGGCCTGCTTCATCCAAGCGCCCATCACGCCAAACGAACGGACTAGCGCCTCTTCGTCGGTATTCGCGAGCTGGCCGATCGTATGGATCCCGATTTTGCGCAGTTTTTCGGCCGTTTTGCCGCCGATGCCGAACAATTCGCCGCATGGTTTGTTCCAGAGCAGGCGCGGCACGTCCCGAATGCGCAGCACGGAAATGCCGCGCGGCTTTTTCATGTCGGAGGCCATTTTGGCAAGCAGCTTGTTGGGAGCGATCCCGACCGAACACGGCAATCCGAGCTCCTCGTCGATCCGCCGCTGGATTTCCTCCGCGATATGCTGCGGCGTGCCGAATTGTTTCGAGCCGGTAATGTCGAGGTAACATTCATCGATGGAAGTCGCCTGCATGAGCGGCGTATAGGAGTATGCGATTTTCATGAACGCTTTCGAATATTTGCGGTACAGATGGAAATCGGGTTTAATAATGATCAGATCGGGACACTGCTTCAGCGCGCGGCCTACCTGCATCCCGGTCGAAATCCCCTTCTTCCTGGCCGCGTAAGAGCAGGTGACGATAATGCCCTTGCGCAGCTCGATGCTGCCGGCCACCGCCGTCGGCTTGCCGCGGTATTTCTCCGGTTCCTCCGCCTCATGGACCGAGCAGTAAAAAGCGTTCATATCCACATGCAAAATGACCCTTCCATTGGTTGGATAATAAGCGTCTACGTCACTCTTCATGAGTCCTTCTCACCTTCGCGATTTTCGTTACGTTCAGCATAACGCCCCCCATGCGGGAGGTCAAGAAAGAGGAATGGACGAAAAACGCGAATTCTTTGTTACATTCCCGCGTAAAAATGCTATAATAATTTACTATATATGTGGGTCGTCAGAATCCCGCTAAAAACGAATCAATGAATTCATAAGAACTTCCAAAGGAGGACGCTTCCATGTCTAAGTCCATTTCCATCTTCGACACGACCCTGCGCGACGGCACTCAAGGAGAAGGAATCAGCCTGTCGGCGGACGACAAACTCAAAATTGCCAAAAAGCTCGACGAACTTGGTGTTCAATATATTGAAGGCGGGATTCCGGGAAGCAACAGCAAGGACATCGAATTTTTCAAACGCGTGCAGCAGCTTGGCCTCGCCGCGAAAATTACCGCTTTCGGCAGCACGCGGCGCAAAGACAGCCAAGCCGAACAGGACGCGAACCTGAACCGCATCATCGAATCCGGCGCCCAAGCGGCGACGCTTGTCGGCAAATCATGGGATTTTCATGTGCACACCGCGCTGCAGACGACGCTGGAAGAAAACCTTGCGATGATTTACGATTCGATCGCTTATTTGAAGCGGCAAGGGCTTGAGGTCATTTTCGACGCCGAGCATTTTTTCGACGGTTACAAAAACAATCCCGAATACGCCGTCGCCGTGCTCAAAAAAGCGAAAGAAGCCGGAGCGGACTGGCTTGTCATGTGCGATACCAACGGCGGAACCCTCCCCCACGAAATCGGCGGCATCGTTTCCGCTTTCCATGCGAGCGTGCCTGACGCAAACCTCGGCATCCATACCCATAACGACTGCGAGCTTGCGGTGGCGAACACGCTCAGCGCCGTTCAGGCGGGAGCCCGCCAGGTGCAGGGAACGATCAACGGCTACGGCGAGCGCTGCGGCAACGCCAACCTGTGCTCCATCATTCCGAACCTGCAGCTCAAGCTTGGGTACGAATGCATCGGGGAAGAGCGATTGAAGCAATTGACGAACACCGCCCGTTACGTCAGCGAAATCGCCAACGTCAACATGCCGGTCAACCAGCCGTACGTCGGCAATGCGGCCTTCGCCCATAAAGGCGGCATCCACGTATCCGCGATTTTGCGGGATTCCAGAACGTACGAGCACATCGTGCCCGAATGGGTCGGCAACAAGCAGCGCGTGCTCGTGTCGGATCTGGCCGGACAAAGCAATATCGTTTCAAAAGCGCAGGATATGGGGCTCGACTTCGACCCGTCGAACGAGCAGTCCCGCAAGGTGATCGACAAAATCAAGGATTTGGAGCATCAAGGATACACCTTCGAAGCGGCCGACGCCTCCCTGGAGCTGCTGCTGCGGGAAGCCGGCGGGGAAATGAAGGAACTGTTCACCTTCGAATCCTTTAAAATGCTCGTCGAAAAAACGGCCGGGCAGCCGGTTGTTTCCGAAGCTTTCGTGAAGCTGAACGTGGCGGGCAACAACGTGTATACCGCAGCCGAGGGCAACGGTCCCGTCAACGCTCTCGACAACGCGCTGCGGAAGGCGCTCGTTCAATATTTCCCGGCCATCAAGGAAATGCATTTGTCCGACTATAAAGTCCGCGTATTGGACGAAAAGGACGCGACGGCGGCCAAGGTCCGCGTACTGATCGAATCGCGGGACATCAGCAATTCGTGGAATACCGTCGGCGTATCCGGCAACGTCATCGAAGCGAGCTGGGAGGCTTTGGTCGACAGTATGCGTTATGCCCTCCTCGGGCAAATTTTGAATGAACGCGACGCGGAGGAAACGCCCTCCAACGAACAGCGGGGGCTCGTCAACCATTAAGTTCGCGAAAACATAAAAAACCTCGGGCGTCCCGCCGGACGCCGAGGTTTTTTATCGTCTGCGGGCAGCAGACGTCGTCTGAGCATCAGGATTTGATCAAATGTTTCACTTTTTTCTCCAAATCCTTTTGCGACAAAATGCCGAGCACGACTTCCTGTACGACCCCGCGTTTATCGATCAGCACGTTGGTCGGGAAAACGACCCCTTTGTACTGCTTTTCGTAAATGTCGGCTTTCAGATCCAGCATGACCGGGAATTTAACCTTATATTTATCGACAAAAGTTTGGGCGTTCTTTTTATTGTCGTATTTGGTCACGTTGACTCCGTACACGTCCAGGCTGTCCTTGTATTTCTCGGCAATCGCGTTCAGCTCGGGCGCTTCCTGCTGGCAAGGGTCGCACCAGGATGCCCAAAAATTCAGCAAAATCGCTTTATCCTGGGCGCCTCCGACTTGATATTCCTTCCCATCCAGCCCTTGGGCGGTGAACGCCGGAGCGAGCAGGCCGGCCTTGGGCCCCGTCTCGGTCGGCATCGGCTCTTCATGCCGGAACGCCGCTTGAATGCCGGGTCCCGCATTTTGGTAAACCGCGATGCCGATTAAGACGATGACCCCAAGAAGAATATATAGATTACGCTTCATGGATGTCTTCGTTCCTTTTCATATAGAAATTTCTAACTATCCTGTATTGTACCCTCTTTTCTACGCAACTTACAAATTGTTTGCGAAGATTTTCCAAGAATTAAAAAAGTATCTTCAATGCCGATAAAAAAATGCCTCTGCTTCCTGAAGCAGAGGCCATCGAGAGGGGAGAACTACGGTTGGCAGATCTTCATACCATCCGGAGGGAAATCCGGATCAGCGCCTTGTGCGGAAGGCAGATCGCCGAACACCTCGTTTCCGGATTGCCGTATGAAACCTGCGGCGTGTTGCGGGGTAAAGCTGCAGCGGGCGGCATGCGAATCGACGCGTTTGCCCCGATCCGCAACGTAGCGCCTGACCCGCTGCATCATTTCGTCCTGAACCCGGCTGAGTGGATCAGGGAATGCTTGCGGGGAGAAGGCCTGATCGGCCTGTTCCATTCCCATCCGTCTTCGCCGCCCGTTCCTTCCGGCGAAGATTTGCGGCAGCTTCCCTTGTTCGCCGGCATGTTCCGGGTATATCTTATCGGAAGCCCCGGCGGCGCGGGAAGTGAAACGGCCCTAAACGGTTATTTCATCGATAAAGATGCGGGTGATCGGTATCATCTGCTGCCCGCGGCGGTCAGGCATGGCTGAGACAGGCGTACAAATCGCCCAGCGTCTCGGCCTTGCAGCCTTCCGCAATGTCGCTCAAATATGAAACCCATAGCTTTGCGGTCATTTTGGCGTCCTCAAGCGCATGATGCCTGCCTTTAACCGGGATGCCTTTTTCCGTCAGCAAAGCGTCCAGCGAATAACTTGAAAGACTCGGCTTCAGCCAGCGGGCGATCATCATCGTGTCGATCACGCGGTGGCTGAGATTGACCTTGGACGTTTTCCATAGAGCGGCGTTCAGAAAAGCTTTGTCATGCCCGCTGGCATGGGCGACTAGCACCCGGTCGCCGACAAAATGCATAAAGTCGTGAAGCCCTTCGATCAGCGGCGGAGCTTCGTCGATCATCGGCTGCGTAATGCCTGTCAGCTCGGTAATTTTCGGCGGCACCGGCCGCTTGGCTTTGACCAGCGTATAGAACTGCTCTTCCTTCACGATCTGTTCGCCGTCGGCCTTCAGCGCCCCGATCGACAATATTTCATCCCCCTGCTGAACGTTGAATCCGGTCGTCTCAAGGTCGAACACGACGGTCTTCAGCTTATGGAGCGGCGTGCGAAGCATTTCCGGGCGGCGCTGCTCCCGCATGAGGGAGCGGATGAAAGCCATCTGCTGGGCCGACGTTCCTCCCATGACGGATGCAACCGCCGACGGCACACCGCCTTGGCGCAGCAAACTCCAAAATCCGCCGTTTCCTCGTTCCGGGGTTTTCATGGCCTTCCCCTCTCCGCAAACCGCAGCCTTCGGTTTAATGCACGGTGCATGCGCCTTACGGTCGTCAAACTTTCCCTCAGCTTATACAAAAGCGTTTTTTTCTTCAGCTCCGATTGCGGCAAATAACCGCTGCTGGCATAAACGCCGTCCCGGATCGTGTAGGAAGCCGAAGCGCGCAACGTCAACGCGGTCAGAAACGCGCGCTGGCAGTTTTCCAGCAGCAGATTGCCGCCGTCAAGCAACGTCAACCTTTCCAGCCGTTTGAGCGTTGAGGTCTCGTTGACCCCTTCCTGCAACGCCATGTAGCGGATGCTGTTGACGAGCGGGATATATACCCCGTATTTGACGTCAAAATCGCCGGCGTGGTCGCCGAAACGTTCGGTCACCACCTGCCCGAGAATGTTCAGCGTCGCTTTGTGCCTGACCGTATTTCGCAAAAAGGCGGTCGTCATTTCCGGCGAATCGTTCATCCGGACGGCGAAAAACTGCTTCCAGGCTTCCGTCAGGGACGGGTCCCCGGCAATCCGGCGCATATCCGAAGCGATCATCAGGCAGCGCACGTTTTCCCAGCTATAATCCCGGTGCCAGCTTGCCAGCTGCCGCTTCCATTCCTCCAGCGTTTTGTTCCAGGCCGGCTCGGAGCACATCACTTTCCCTTTGCATTTTTCATAACCCAAATATTCCAGCAAATCGGACAAACGCCGCCCGAAAGCCGCAAAATACCGATCCTTCTGCCCATGGGCTTCGTCGCTGACGATCAGCCCGTTGTCCTGGTCGCTCCAAGGCGTCGATTCCCTTCGGCCGGAGCTTCCGAATACGACCAAAGCGTAGGGGACCGGGGGCGGGCCGTAACCCGCCCTTTCCAGCTCCGCTTCGCAAACCGCGGCAGCCCTTGCGGCCACTTCGTCGTGCATGTCATTTACGAGTGCCGTCCAGACGTCAATCGGCATTTCCGGGTACGCATGCTCGATCCACGATTGGCAGGCCAGCCTGCCATCCCGCAGCTGCTCGCGTGTCGCCGCAAATCGGATCATGCTCAAATCCGGCTCCCGTTCCGCGTTTTTCATCGGCTCCATCCCCGCACCTCCCTGTCAAGCCAAGCGTGAAAACTAAAGATGAAAGATCATGTCAAAGTATGGCGGTCCTAGAAGGCTTCGCCGGTTCCGACCGACGGTTTGACGCCGGACATCTCGTTTGCCGGCTTTGCGGCTTCGGCGCCGGCGATCAGCTTCATTTGCTCCGGATAACCGTAAGCGCCGTGTTCGCTCATATCCAGTCCCATCATTTCTTCTTCCTCCGATACGCGGATGCCCATCGTCGCCTTCATGATGCCGACAATGACAAACGAAATGACGAAAACGAAAACGAATGCCCCGAGCACCCCAAGCAGCTGTACCCCAAGCTGCTCAAGGCCGCCGCCGTAGAACAATCCCGGTTTGCCGACTCCCGTCGTTTCCACCAGCTTCGGCGTCGCGAACAACCCCGTGGAAACGGCGCCCCAAATGCCGGCGATGCCGTGAACGGAAAAGGCGTAAATCGGATCGTCGATCCCCGCTCTTTCAAACCACTGCGCCGTAAAAAACGTAACGATTCCCGCCACGGCACCGATGACGACGGCTGCCCAGGCGTCGACGAAGGCGCAGGAGCCCGTAATGGCGACAAGGGCGGCCAAAACGCCGTTCAGCATGCTCGGAATGTCGGCCTTGCCGAACACCGCCCACGAAATCAACAGCGCCGCGATCGCGCCTGCGGCAACCGCGATGTTGGTCGTCAGCGCCACGTATCCGAAAAAACCGTCCATCATGGCCGAAAGGGTGCTGCCCGGGTTAAAGCCGAACCAACCGATCCACAGAATAAACACCCCAAGGACGGAGAGCACTTGATTGTGGCCCGGAATGCTGTTCGGCTTGCCGTCTTTATTGTATTTTCCTAGGCGTGGTTTGAGCATGTAGGTTATGACCAAGGCCGCCGTTGCGCCCGTCAAATGGACGACCGTCGATCCGGCGAAATCCTGCATGCCGAGCTGCCCGAGCCAGCCGCCGCCCCAAACCCAGTGGGCCACGACCGGATAAACGACGATCATGAACAACGCGCCGAATACGATATAGACGCTCAGCTTCGCGCGTTCAGCCATGCCGCCGCAGGCAATCGCCAGCGAAACGGCCGCAAAGGAAAGCTGGAACAAAAACTTGACCGAGAGCGAGACGTCCGATGCCGCCAAGGCGTCAAACGACTTGGCCATCGAATCGCCTGTCATGAAAAAGCCCGTCGTTCCGAAAATGCTGTTGCCGTTGCCGAAACCGAGCCCGAAGCCGAAAGCCCAAAACACGATGATGGCGATTCCCAGCGTCAGCACGGTTTTGCCGGCGATATGGCCCGCGTTTTTCATCCGCACCGAGCCGGCTTCCAGCAGGGCGAATCCCGCTTGCATAAAAAAGACGAGCATCGCCGCGACAAACACAAAAAACGTGTTTAACCCTGCTTGCAGCTGTACGTTGGTAGCCCCGTCGTCGGCAAATACCGTTGCCGGAAGAGCCATGAATGCAAGAAATGCCAAAACACCGCCAAACCACTTTCTTTTCATCTTCCCCACTCCTTGTTTGTGTAAGGTTTTATAACATATAACGAAATTATTAATCACATTATAAACAGATCATAAAGAAAATGACAATAAAAATATTAAAAAATCCACAAATGTAATAATACATAACATTAATTGTAATATTATAAAAGCGTAACGTTTGACTGTATGGTTCATTATCATGTATCATATTTTCATCAATAAGTTATTAAAATGAGTTACATAGATTGAACGTTTTATAATGATTCATTCATTTGTAAATAAGGCGAAAAGCCTGGTTCATTCTATTGAGCTCAGGATGCTGCGGAGTCGGACGGGAAGTTCAGCATATGCGCCTGCGCCTGGGGTGGCTGACTTGAATGTGCTACTAGGATCCCTAACGGATCTGCCGCAAAGTCCATAAATTATATTTCGGTGAGGTGGTTTTAGATGGGGATATGAAACTTTACCGGATCGGTGAATTGGCAAAAGCCGGGGGCGTCAGCGAGCGCACGATCGATTATTATACCAAGCTGGGACTGATCTCTCCCGAGAAGCGCACTCTTAAAAATTATCGTTTGTACAGCCATGAAACCTTGCTCCGGCTCAAACGTATTAATGAATTGAAACAAGAGAAATATACTCTGGAAGAGATCCGCCAGACGCTTGCCAAATGGGAAGCCGCCCCGGAGCTCGATCACGTTTCCGACAGGCTTTCTTATTTGGAGCTGCACATGCAGCAGCTTGAACGCGAGGTCAAGGAGCTCAGCCCGATTCTGGAAAAGATGAAACCCGGGCAGGCCCGGCGCCTGCTGCTGAATTTGCTGCCCCAGGGAGCGGCATGCATCGAAGCGATCCGGCTCTTCCTTGAGCAGGGGCCTACCCTTTAAGGCGGGTACCAACGTTTTCCCACAGGTATCGACACATGCAGGAGGTTGTAAAATGGGAATGTATATCCTTATTATCATTGCTTTCGGATTTTCCCTATGGGCGCAGTTCAGAGTCCAGGGAACGTTCAGAAAATGGTCCGACGTACCGGCGTATAGCGGCATGACCGGCTATGATGCGGCCCGGCACATGCTCGACAGCAACGGGCTGCACGATATTCCGATCGAGCCGGTCCGAGGCGCTTTATCCGATCACTATGACCCGATTCATCGCGTTGTCCGCTTATCCGAACCGGTCTATTACGAGAATTCGATTTCGGCGATATCCGTCGCCTGCCACGAGGTCGGACACGCCATTCAGCACAAGCAGCATTACCCGATGCTGGTGCTTAGACACCGGATTTTCCCTATCGTCAATTTCGCTTCGGGGATCGCTCCGCTGCTCATTATCGCCGGCTTTTTGTTCCAGTGGATGGGACTGCTCGGGATCGGGATCATTTTCTTCTCCGTTGCCGTCGCCTTCCAGCTGATTACGCTGCCGGTCGAATTTAACGCAAGCAACCGCGCACGCGACATTATGGTAGCCGAAGGTTATATTACGAACGAGGAAGAAAGAGGCGTCGCCAAAGTGCTGAATGCCGCGGCCCTGACCTATGTGGCTGCCGCGCTGATTTCCGTGCTGGAGCTTCTCCGCTACATTTTGATTTTCGTTAATAACAACCGCGACTAACGCGAAACGCAAAAAAAAACACCCTGGTCGGTTACGAACCGACCGGGGTGTTTTTATTGTTGCCGTTATGATGTTTTCCGTTTTTTGAAGTCCCGGTTTGCTGCTGCAGTCCGAAGTAGCTGATCAGAAAGGAGCGGAAGGCCTGCGCCACCCGCGGCAGCTTGTCGTCCGAACGATGGATGAGCCCGATGGTGCGCGTCACCTTCGGCTCCGATATCCGTACCCGGGCGGGCTGCAGCGGATTGGTCTGGAAAAGCGCCATTTCCGGCAGGATGCTGACCCCCATGCCGGCGGCGACCAGTCCGCGAATCGTATCCGTTTCTTCGCCTTCAAACGCGATCTTTGGCGTAAATCCCGCTTCCAGGCAGGCATGCCATACGATCGGCCTCAGGGAATAACCTTTGCTGAACAGGACGAATTTATCGTCCTTGAGCTGGTTGAGCTTGATGTTTTCTTCCTTCGCAAGCGGATGGTTCGGAGGCAGAATCGCAAACAGCTCCTCCGTCAGCATGACTTCCCCTTCGACCTGTTCATGCTTTTCCGGAAAAGGCGAAATGAAGGCCAGATCCACCTCGGCCGAAATGACGTCGCGGATCAAGGACGGGAACATGCCCTGCTTGAATCTGAACTTCACATTCGGATACCGGCGCTTGAATTCGGCCACGACAGACGGAATAAGATGGATCCCCAGACTGTGCGGAAAACCGATCCGGATTTCGCCTTGCTCCGGGTCCAAAAATTCATGAACCTCGGCTACCGCTCTGTCGAGATCTTTGAGGATGCTGTCCACCCGTTTGCAAAACAGCTGGCCTACCGGCGTCAGCTGCAGGTTTCTTCCCTTTTGCATAAACAATTGAACGCCCAGCTCTTCCTCCAGCTGATGAATCTGACGGCTGACCGCAGACTGGGCCACGTGAAGCTCCTCCGAAGCCTGGGTGACATGCTCTTTCTGCGCTACCTTCAAAAAATACTGCAACTGTCTTAATTCCACCTGTTACTCGCTCCATTCTGCTTTTTACGCGGGTCCTCTTATGACCTTCTATACCGTTTCTTCAATATCCTTGCCATTAAGCCGTAAATGAAAAATCCGCCGACCACTCCGCCCAAATGCGCCATCCAATTGATTTTAATTTGATCCGTCCCCATTGCAAAGGAGAAAAAGATACCAATGAACAGCAGGGCGTAAATCGTTTTGCGCGAGGAATCGTCCATCAGGTTCCGCTGCAGCAGGGCGATGTAGAGATACGCCCCGTACACGCCGTACACTGCGCCTGAGGCGCCGAGTGTAATGAGGACATCGCCCAGGCGGTTATAATGCGCAACCGACAAAATATTGCCGATCACGCCGCTGAGCAGATATAGCAGCGCATACCGCCAAGCCCCGAGCAGCCGCTCAAGCGGCGGACAAAAGACGAGAATCGCAAAATCGTTGAACAACAGATGCGAAAAACCTCCATGCAGAAACAGGGACGTTAGGTATCTCCACCATTCGTTATATCCCTCCACATTGGTCAGGGCGCCGAATTTCAGGATCGTATTTTTGTCCGAGGCGCCTCCGTTAAACACGACGATCAAATACATAATGATATTCGCCACAAATAATATCGTCGTAATCGGATAATATTTTAAATAACTTTTCCAATTTTCATAACGAACAAATAACATGCCGCACATCCTTTGCTATAGCTGTACCGGGACAAGGCCGGACTCCGGGCAAGCACCCATTTTATCGACGGCAACTTTAAGCCGTATCCATCCATCCCATTGGACAATGCCTTTTTAAAAAGATTATAATGAAACTTGGCACGAATCACCAATTCCCATATCCGAAAGGAGAATGAACCATGGCACAAGAACGCACAGGTGCTGCAACTTTTAAAGGCAATCCGATTACGCTTATCGGTCCCGAACTGAAGGCGGGCGATCAGGCTCCGGATTTTACGGTCAGCAAAAATCTGCTTGAACAAGCTACCCTCAAAGATTTCGCAGGAAAAATCAAGTTGATCAGCGTGGTTCCTTCCCTCGATACCGGCGTATGCGACGCCCAGACCCGCCGCTTCAACGAAGAGGCATCCGCCCTTGGCGACAACGTGGTCGTCTTGACCATTAGCGCGGACCTTCCGTTCGCCCAAGAGCGCTGGTGCGGAGCAGCCGGCGTTGACCGCGTCGTGACGCTTTCCGATCACAAAGACATGTCCTTCGGCGAAGCCTACGGGGTTCATATCAAAGAATTCCGTCTGGACATGCGCTCCATTTTCGTCGTCGATCAAAACGACAAAATCACGTACGTGGAATACTTGAAGGAAATGGCCGAGCATCCGAATTACGAACAAGCGGTGGCCGCCGTAAAAGAGCTGCTGTAAAAAGCGCTACCTTAAGTATATGCTTATCAGGGCACAAGAAAAAGCCTATCGTCGTTCTTTCGATGAAGACAGACCGTTTTTTCATGTCCCATAATCCATCGAGCCGGTTTGCGCGTTTGTTTTCGCGTATGCCGACACCTGAAAAAAAGCGGGAGAAAGCTTGCGTCTTTCTCTCGCTTTTTCATGCCTATCGTTAGGAGACCTTATATTTGCTTAGTTTCTTGTCGAGTGCCGAAAACAAATTGAGAATAATGCGGTAGTTGGCCCCCAAATCCCCCAAGGACCCTCTGGAAGCGGAATACATGTCCACCGCGCTGCGTACCGGGCCTACCGAAAGCACCGATACCGTGATGTCCACCGTTCTTCCGAATGACGTCCTTTTTTCCAGCGTGATTTCTCCGACGGAAGGAACCTCATGCAAGACCTTATACCCCGGGATCTTCTTTAATGTCGAGGATATTTCCTCCCATGCCTTGTCTTTCGATAAATTGTAGTAGCGCGTCTTCATCTTCGGATCCTTCGCGCGGTCGCTCGTACCTTCCTGACTGCGAAAGACTCCCACTAGAACCCTTTTCAGCGACAAGACCTTTCCCCCTTTGTAGTAAGCATCATCAATACTTTACAGTGTACCATTGTTCAGGACAGAACAAAAGAGAAAGTAGGGTAAAAAATCGCCGAAAAGCCATTATGCATCAGGGCATGAAGCGTTTGCAGCCGATTTTGGCGCACCCTTACGAGACATGCAAAAGTTGTCCGAAAAAGCAAAAAGACACTCCGGCATGCGGAACGTTTCCGCAGCACGAAGTGTCTGCCATTTCTTCAAAGGAAAACCCGCCTATGCCGTCCGGTTAAATTGTCTTCTGAACCTGCTTTGGCAGGTGGGTGATCGCGGATGCGTTTTTGAAGTCCCCTTGTCGTATAGACAGGGCTTTTCAGCCGCACATCGTAAAAATCTCCCTAGACATCATCATTGGTTCAAAACAACGATTAACCGTGGCGAACATCGCAGGATGTACTTATATTATAGACCTTTATTATCAAAAAGTAAATGTTGCCGCCGAATATTACGGAAAGAAGCGGGTATTTGTCAGTCTTTTTTTGCCGGTTCCTTTTCGCGTGCATCCCCGTCGCCAGGTTCGAAATCCGCAGCGCCAGCAGATGCCTCTTCCCCGTTTTCGGATTCGGCCGCTTCTTGTTCCTCCAGTTCCTTTTGCTTAATCCGCTCGGCCTGTTCCTGCATTTTCGTGAACGTGGCATAAAAGTTGAAAAATGCCCAGTACGCGATCAAGCTTCCGCCGAAGAAGAAGATGAGTGCCGGATATTTGGAGCCAATGAACAGTACGACCGCGCTTCCGAGAACCGTCGCAATCACGCGGAACGGGCGGATAATCGTAATCAGCACCGCATTTTTCAAAATTTGCCGGATGCTCATATGGTAATGGACGATCATGGAAAAGAAATTGAACAAGGAAATGAAAAGTACGATCAGCAGGATCAGCATGACGATGCCGATGATCTGCATGTTTTTGAACTGCGTCATGTACACGGTGTAGTCCACCATCATGATGACAAGCAGCAAAACGTAAAAAATGCCCCCGATCATGCTTTGCTTGTAGTTTTCCTTGTACGATCTGAAAAACAAGCTGAATATTTTCACATCGGTGTCGCCCATGACCCATTTGCGCACGACCGCAAACAGCGCAGCCGTAGCCGGAAACAATGTAAACGGTGCCACAATACCCATGGCCCAGTTCATTTGAAGCGATTCGTTTGCGCCGGTCACCAGAAGCCTGGTCACCAGGAAAAAGAAAAACGGAGACGAACAGATCAGCCACAGGATGTTGCTGTATGCAAAGCGGGTGATCCATTCCGTAATTCGGTAAATACCGCCCATTGCGCCTTTAAATTCCAAGAAAAAGTCTCCTCCCCCACTATCTATGCTTGTACATACTCATATTTTACCGCATTTTGGCCCTACATTGCCAGAGCCTAATTTTTCGGGGAATGGGTCATGGTCTATACCTTGAGCCGTTAACCCACATAAGATACACAGTAACCCAAAGGAATCAAACTTTTAAGGAGGTAATTCTTCATGTCCCATGTAGCTGGATACGGTTATGGCCCTGGATTTGGTGGTTTGTGGGGTTCCACAGGTGCGATTCTTGTTCTCTTCATCCTGCTTGTTATCATCACTCGCGCATTCATTTATTAATTTGGGCGAACGATTTGCAAACAAAAAAAGAGACGAGGGGCAGCTGCTGCTCTTCGTCTCTTTGCGTTTGGAACCGGAGGACGTTAACGGTCCCCGGATTAGCTGTTGTAGGATTCGTCGCGTTTGGACGAGCGTCTGCCGTCGCTGCCGCTCGTGCGAGGCTTGCGGTCTCCGTCGCGATAGGAGTCGTTGCGTCCTCCGCTGCGGTTGTAGCCGCCGCGGTTGTCGCGGTCGCGGTTATATCCGCCTCTGCCTCCGTTGTTGCTGCGGAAGCCGCCGTAGTTGCCGGACGGTCTGCGTCCGTTGCGAAGATCCGGCTTGCCGCTGTTGTAACGGCGTTTCACGCGGATCGGCTCTTCCGGCGTAAGCTGGATATCGGAATCGCGTTTTTCGCCCGTCAGCATTTTCATTGCCGCGGACAAAAGCTGCACGGAATCGTACTGCTCAAGCAGCTGGATCGCCAAACCTTTGTATTCGTTCAGCTCGCCTTTATCGACCGTCTCCAGCAGGCGCTCCGCGATGATGCGCTGTTTGCCTTCGATCGCTTCGGCCAGCGTAGGCAGCGGCTTGCGGGCAATGCGGTGGCGCGTTACGCGTTCGATCAAGTGCAGGTGGTCGATTTCGCGAGGCGTTACGAAGGACCAGGCGGTGCCTTCTTTGCCCGCGCGGCCCGTACGGCCGATACGGTGAACGTAACTTTCCGGATCCTGCGGCAGGTCAAAGTTCACGACATGGGTTACGCCGGACACGTCAAGGCCGCGGGCCGCAACGTCCGTCGCCACGAGCACGTCGATGCTTCCGTCGCGGAACTTGCGCATAACGGTATCGCGCTGGTTCTGGGACAAGTCGCCATGAAGCCCGTCGGCGGAATATCCGCGTTTTTGCAATGCTTCCGAAAGCTCGTCGACGCGGCGCTTGGTGCGTCCGAACACGATGGCAAGCTCAGGGGATTCCATGTCGATCAAGCGGCAAAGCGCTTCGAATTTCTGACGTTCAGGAACTTCGATGTAAGCCTGGTCGATCAGCGGCGCGCTAACCTGTTTCGGAACGACCGATACATGTTCAGGGTCTTTCAAAAATTGCTGGGCAAGTCTTTGGATGTTCGGCGGCATTGTTGCGGAGAAAAGCATCGTTTGGCGATTTTCCGGAACCAGCTTCAGGATCGATTGGATGTCATCCATAAAGCCCATGTCCAGCATTTCGTCGGCTTCGTCCAAAATGACGGTTTCGACGTCGTCGAGACGAATCGTTTTACGGTTAATGTGGTCGAGCAAACGGCCTGGAGTACCGATAATGATTTGCGGTTTTTTCTTCAAGGCGCGGATTTGGCGTCCGATGTCTTGACCGCCGTAGATCGGCAGGGAGCCGATGCCTTTGAAACGGGTCAGTTTTCCGATTTCTTCCGCGACCTGGATCGCAAGCTCGCGGGTCGGAGTCATAACGAGAGCCACGATTTTGTCCGTGTCCTTGGAAATTTTGTTGATCAGCGGGATGCCGAATGCCGCGGTTTTACCCGTACCGGTCTGTGCCTGCCCGATCAAGTCGCGTCCTGTCATCGCGATCGGGATGGATTGTGCCTGAATAGGTGTCGCTTCCTCGAATCCAAGCTCAGTAATAGCGCGAAGAACTTTCGGTTCAAGGCCTAAATCTGCAAAATTTTTCAAAATATTCATACTCCTTCTATAAAGTGGACATTCCACAATCTTGTCTGTATTCTTAAGTAGCGGTAAACATATATAGGTTAGCCATTCCTACATCATTTTTTGCATGGCTTATATTCTCTATAGCGTTTATTCAGGGTAAAAACACCCCTAAAAGGCATTTGCGAAATTCATGCCGCTTCCGGCACAATATAGGGAACGGCACCTGCAGAGCCCCTCTTCTTTCGAACGTACGCCGTTCATCGCATAATCCCTTTTTATGAAAAACGGTAATTTTTCTCCTGAAACAATGTCAAAATAATACTATTGTACAAGCCTACTCAAGAATATCCAATCCATTATATCACAAACCAAATTGCAAACACCAGCGCCTTGAAACAATGACTGAAAATTTTTATGAAAATTTATGTACTTATGGAAACGGGGGTGAACCTGTGAAACTCAGCAATGTCTGGAAATACGTCGTCGTGATCATCGGCGCGGCGCTTATCGCTTGCGGATTCAACCTGTTTTTGGTCCCGCACAAGCTGCTCAGCGGCGGCGTATCGGGTCTATCGATGCTCGTCAATTATTTTACGCCGGTAAATCTCAGCGTTTTGTATTTCGTCTTTAACGTACCGATCCTCGTCGCGGGCTGGTTTCAGCTCGGGAAACGGTTCATCGTGCTCAGCATTTTGTCGGTCGTGGCCACGACGTTTTTCATCGCAGTAGTTCCGGTCAACCTGCTTGCGTCGGATACGCTGTTGGCGTCGGTGTTCGGAGGGGTTCTGGTCGGCGTAGGGACGGGCATATCTTTTCGGGCCGGCGGCTCCTCGGGCGGTTTTGACATTATCGGTTCCATCGTGACGCGTTACCGGGATTTCCCCGTGGGCAACGTGCTCGTCGCAATGAACGGCCTGGTCATTCTTGCCGCCGGATATTTTCAAAACGACTGGAACCTCGCCCTTGCCTCGATGATTTCGATCTTCGTGACCGGCAAAATGGTGGACTTCATCCATGTCAGCCATTTCAAAGTCACCGTTTATATCATCACCAACGAGACGGAAGCGCTGCTGCAGAAGCTGCTCGAACGTCCGCGCGGCGTGACCAAAATCAAAACCGAAGGGGCGTTTTCCCACGAGTCCAAAGATATGCTGATGACTGTAACGACCCGCTACGAGCTTCAAGAGCTGAAACGCATCATCAAGCAGACCGATCCGAAGGCCTTCGTCAATATCGTCGAGACCGTCGGAGTAATGGGTTCCTTCCGCAGAAGCTGAATTTGGCGGTCCTTGTGTAAAAAGGGTGCGATTTGTGGTATATTAATGGTGCGCGGTTCCTGCATGAGTTCCATGAGATTAGGTTTGACAAGGGTTTTCCAGGCACTTAAACGCTTTTCCGATTCCTTGGCTTTAAAGAATTAGGGCTGTAAAGAATCCGAGAGGAAAGGGTGATTTTTGTGGAAATGGAAACGGTGAAATTGTCCCAAATCGTCATGAAATGGTTCCCCGATATGATGCCGTTCTTGAAGCAAAATGAACTGAATTCGCTCATTGTGCTGCGGGACGGACTTGGAATCCTGGAACAGGAAGATGCAATGGAAATCATCCAGTACAGCATCTGTGAGCACCAAAGTTCTGCGCCTCTTCAATAATGAAGATGTGGAAATGTGTAGAAATATCCGTGCCGCCCGTGATCAGTCCCTGAACCATACTGGAAACAGGCGGCATTTTATTCCGATCATGATATAACGGCCCAAATGCCCGGTTTCTCGGGCGACGGCACCCCGAAACACGCAAAAACCGGAAGCTCATGGAACATCTGGGCTCCGGTTTTCTGCGTTTCAACTACACTACCGATCCTTCCCCTTGGGATCTTTTGCACAAAACCTCCCGTTCATGCCGTTTCACCTCGGCCAGCCATTCCTCCCTCACCGGCGTGCCCGCATTCCGGCAGTAGTAATCCCAGATCGCCCCGAACGGGTAAGATTTGAATTCCTCCACAAGCGCCAGTCTGGACGTATAATCCCCCTGCAGCTCGATTTCCTTCAGCCGGTCCACCGGCTCAAGCATCGCCCGCAGCAGAGCCTTCAGCGTGTTTCTTGTACCGATCACCCATGCGGCCACATGGTTGATGCTGCCGTCGAAGAAATCCAGGCCGATATGGGTTTTCTCCAGCAGCTTGCCGCGGACAAGCTCGCGGGCGATGTCGAGCAGCTCGTCGTCCATCGTGACCACGTGATCGCTGTCCCAGCGGACCGGACGGCTGACGTGAAGCAGAAGGCGTTCTCCGAACAGCAGCCAGGAGGACAGCTTATTCGAGATCGTTTCCGTCGGATGGAAGTGCCCCGAATCAAAGCAAACCGTTTTCCTGCGGCTGAGGGCGTAGCCCATATAAAATTCATGGGAGCCGACCACGTAGCTTTCGGAACCGATGCCAAACAGCTTGCTTTCCACAGCATCGATATTGAAGGCTTCGTCGATCGGATCGCTGAAAATTTCGTCCAGCGCTTCCATCAGCCGGACGCGCGGCGACAGGCGGTCGATCGGGGCGTCCTTGTACCCGTCCGGAATCCAAATGTTTGTGACGCAAGGCTGGCCCAGCTCCCGACCGAAATATTCGCCGATTTTGCGCGAGGCTTTGCAGTGATCGATCCAAAATTGCCGGACTTCTGCGTCGGGATGGCTGAGCGTAAAACCGTCGCTTGCTTTTTCATGCGAAAAGCAGGTCGGATTAAAATCCAAACCGTAACCCTTTTGTTTAGCCCATTTCACCCAATTTTCAAAATGCTTTGGCGCCAGTTCGTCCAGGTCGACCCGCTCGTCCGTATCCGCGTAAATGGCGTGCAGATTAACCTTATGGCGCCCCGGAATGAGTTCGAACGCTTTGTCGATATCGTCCCGAAGCTGTTCCGGCGTGCTCGCGCGCCCGGGATAACTGCCAGTGACGGCGATGCCGCCGCCCAGCTCCCGCCCTTTGTTCAGAAATCCCCTCACGTCGTCCCCCTGCCAGCAATGAAGCGAAATTTTGATGCGGGAAAGCTGTTCGAGGACATCGTCCACGTCGATGCCGTGCTTTTCGTACAATTTTTTGGCTTCGTTAAAGCTGTTTTGAATCGCAGCCTCCATCTGTTTCCCCTCCGGAATGTTCGTCATTGTGTTCGCACCTCATCTTCGGTTCAGCCAAGCGACCGATACCGGTCCCGAAGCTCCTTCAGCCGTGCAGGGTCTTCTGGACGCGGCTCGTACTTCCGGATTTCGAAAGAGTGACGGATCATTTCCCTCGCCTCCCCAAGATCCCGAATGGCCCCGTCCGCGATCATCTGCACGGCAAGGTTGCCGAGCACCGTGGCTTCGGTCGGTCCGGCATAAATCTCCATGCCAAGCAAGTCGGCGCCGAGTTGGCATAAAAATGCGTTGTTCGAGCCCCCGCCGACGATGTGAAGCTGCTTGAGCGGCTCTCCGGTCACATGCTCAAGCTCGCGGACATAAACGTCATAGGAAAGCGCCATGCTGTCAAAAATGCACCGGGCCAGTTCCCCGGGGGACGCCGGCACCGGCTGGCCGGACTGTCTGCAGAAGCTCCGGATCGCTTCCGTCATGTTCGGCGGGTTCATGAACCGGTCGTCGCTGCACGGAATAAGCGAGCGGAAAGGCTCGGCGGTAGCGGCCAGTTCAGCAAGCTCCGCAAACGAATAAGCGTTGCCAAGTTCTTTGCGGACCTGCTGGATCAGCCACATCCCCATCATATTTTTCAGGAAACGGTATGTGCCGAAGGCCCCCCATTCGTTCGTATAATTGTATTCCATCGCCAATCGGCTTGTCAGCGGCCGCTCCCGCTCCACTCCGATAAGCGACCAGGTGCCGCTGCTGAGATAACCCCATGACGTCCCCTGCGCCGGAACCCCAAGCACGGCCGAAGCCGTATCGTGGGTTGCCGCACAGATGACCTCACACCGGGGAAGGCCATGCGCCCGGACAAGCTCCTCCCGGATAAAACCCAGCCGCGCGCCAGGCCGGACAAGTTCGGGAAACCGGCTTCTTTGAAGCCCCAGCAGCGCGAGCAGCTCGGCATCGTAATCCTGCGTATGCAGGTTCAGCAGCTGCGTCGTCGAGGCATTGGTCGCTTCGCTTTTCAAAACCCCGCACAGCCGGAAGTGCAGGTAATCGGGAACAAGCAATATATGCTCCGCCGCTTTCAGTTCTTCCCGGTCGTGCACGTACAGCTGGTATAACGTGTTGAAGGATAACTGCTGAATACCCGTTTTCGCGTAGATTTCCTGAAAAGGAATATGCCGATGCAGAAGCTCCGGAGCGCCATTCGTCCGGGGGTCGCGGTACGCGTAAACTTCTCCGATCCGCTCCCCCTCCCGGTCCATCAGAACGTAATCCACCGCCCAGGTATCGATGCCGAGCGTGCAGGTTTCGATGCCGAGCGCTTTTGCCTTCCGCAGCCCCAGAAGGATCTGTTCAAACAAATACTCGATATCCCAGCAAAACTTCCCGTCTTTTTCATGAAATCCATTGCTGAACCGGTGGATTTCCCGCAAGCGGAGCGCTCCATCCCGGAGCGTCCCCCATACCACTCTTCCGCTGGAAGCGCCGATATCGACGGCCAAATAATTGTTCATACGCATGACTCCCGCAAAGGATTTTTTGCCAGACGGAACATCGATTGCCAAGCTCGTCGGCTGTCGTTAACGACCTGTTATATGCGGATTCCTCCCCCTGAAAATGCCAAGCCGTATGCTGAATATACCCGCCGACATATGTTTTGTATACTTTTTATGAATTAGTATATTGTATGAATCGCAGCGAATCAATCATTTTTTGGGTGATATTGAAAATACTAAACGGTAATAACCTTTTAATTCGTCAATGACGTATACTTTGCAGAAACAAAATCGTTTTATCTTATCTACGACATGTATTGTCATAATTAAACGTTATGATCGATTCGTAAAACATTTGAAAGAGGTGGATGGAATTGCATTCTTTAAAAGGAAAAGTGGCATTGGTCGCAGGCGCTACGCGTGGAGCGGGCAGAGGAATCGCCGTTGAACTGGGAGCGGCCGGAGCGACCGTTTATGTAACCGGGCGGACGACGCGAACGATGCCTTCCGAGTATCGTCGTCCCGAAACGATCGAAGAGACGGCGGAACTTGTTTCTTCTGCCGGAGGGAAAGGCATCCCCGTACAGGTTGACCATCTGGATCCGCTGCAGGTTCAAGCTTTGGTGGACCGCATTGAGAAGGAGCAAGGGCGGTTGGACATACTCGTCAATGACATTTGGGGAGGAGAAAACCTGATACAGTGGAACGTGCCCGTATGGGAGCATTCGCTGGAGGCGGGATTCCGCATGCTGAGGCTGGCGATCGATACCCATATCATAACAAACCATTTTGCGCTGCCGCTGCTGATCCGGACCGGGAATGGGCTGGTCGTGGAAATGACCGACGGCACGGCGGCGTATAACGACCGGAATTACAGGTTGTCGCTGTTTTACGATTTGGCGAAAAACTCCGTCATCCGGATGGCCAAATCGCTCGCCCACGAACTGCAGCCTCATCGATGCACAGCCGTTGCCGTAACGCCAGGCTGGATGCGCTCCGAAATCATGCTTGAACACTTCGGCGTCCGGGAAGAAAACTGGCGGGATGCGCTCGAAAAAGAGCCGCATTTCATCATTTCGGAGACGCCCCGGTTCGTCGGGCGCGCGGTTGCGGCACTTGCCGGGGATCCGGAGGTAGCCCGCTGGAACGGCTGCTCGGTATCAAGCGGCGAACTGGCTAAAGTATACCATTTATATGATCTGGACGGTTCGCAGCCGGACGCCTGGAGATATATCGAAGAGGTGCAGGATCAGGGCAAACCGGCCGATGCTACCGGCTACCGCTGAGCATCCGCATCCGTGGCGAGCGGCGCCGTCGAGTCCCGTACGATCACCGTCGGGACGATTTCCTCCCGGATTTGGCCGTTTTCTTCGTCCCTGAGCTCGAAGAGGAGGATTTCGGCGGCCCGTTCGCCTAACTTGCGCGTATTCTGATTAACGGTCGACAAAGCCGGATTTGCGAATGCGCTCATCGCCAAATCGTCATACCCCATCAAGCTGACATCCTCCGGGATCCGGATCCCCATTTCCCTGGCCGCGTTCATCGCCCCGATCGCCTTTAAGTCGCTCGAGGCAAAAACGGCGGTCGGGGGATGTTCCGTGGACATCAGCGACTTAAACCCCCGATAGCCCGTTTCCGCGAAATCTTCGCCCGGAAAAACGGTGATCCGCTCCTGGTTGAAAGGAATCTGGTGCTGGGACAAGGCGAGCCGGTAGCCTTGCAGGCGGAGGGAAAACTCCTGGTTTACGTCCACCATCGACTCCCCTGGCAAAATCAGTCCGATATCCCGGTGCCCCAAAGAGATCAAATGCTGCGTCGCCAAATACCCCCCCGTCAAATTGTCGACGATCACGTACGGAATGCCCAGATGGGGATAAAAAAAATGAACGGTCACCATCCGGCGTTTTTCCTCTTTCCACCCCGTCAAACGCTGAATGTCGAACACATGGTTGGTCGTAAGCAAAATGATGCCCGCATCCGGATCGTCCGGCAGCTTGTACTCCTCGTTTAATCCCCACAGAAAAAAACGAATGCCGTTTTCTTCGCAAACGTCGCGAATCCCCTGGAACATTTCCGTAAAAAACGGATGGTTGAACGCCGCGACCGCCTCGTTTTTATAGGCCAAATAAACGGTCCGCATCGGTTTCCGCTGCGGGGCGCCGGCTTCGTTCACGAAGCTGCCTTTTCCACGAATCCTGTAGACGTACCCTTCCTGCACCAGATCGGACAGCGCTCTCCGCGACGTAATCTCGCTGGTGTTGTATTGCCTGGCGAGTTCGATTTGCGTCGGAAGCGGATCATGCGCCTTGAACTCCCCGGCTTCGATCCGGCGTTTAATGTCCTTCATAATATATTGATACATCGGCATTTTATCCGATTTTTCCATGCCCGTCACTGTTATCACTCCCTACAAATTGAGTTAAGTATACTTTAGGGGTATTGATTTCGCAAGAAGATGTCGATTTATGCATGAATGCACGCCGCCCGGTTTCGTTTATTTCCATCATTGCTAAAATGCTGCCAATCCCCTGCTCCGTATGTATTTATGATGCCTGCAGGCAAAGCTACTCCATATACATGATTCGCCCTTGGACGAATTTGCTGCCGAAACCGCGAAACTTTCACCCCAAAATAATCGTCAAATTGTTACAAACCTGTTGTTTTTGAGCACAGCCGTTCTAATATAATCGTATTGTGAACGCGAACAAGGGAGAGAATATTATGAACATCATCTTGGCACTGCTGCTGTT
Source organism: Paenibacillus sp. USDA918EY (assembly GCF_009870825.1). Lineage (GTDB taxonomy): Bacteria > Bacillota > Bacilli > Paenibacillales > Paenibacillaceae > Paenibacillus_AQ > Paenibacillus_AQ albilobatus. Next base: position 211,667 of record NZ_WTWY01000003.1, read on the forward strand.
TTTGGGCGGCAGCGCAGCTCATCATCCGCAAAACGGCAGCGATCAAGCCGCCAATTTTTTGAATTCCGCCATTCATTCGGCCATCGCCAACTCCCAGCACGAAGACGTCGCCGCGAGCGCGAACGGCCGAACCGCCAAAAGCGATCCCCAAACGGATGCTCCCAAAGTCAGAGGCGTCTATGTGACGGCCTACAGCGCCGGAGGCTCCCGGATGAGCCAGCTGCTCGATCTCGTGGATCAAACGGACCTGAACGCCATGGTGATCGACATTAAGGATGACGCCGGGTACATAACTTACAAGACGGACAACCCCGAACTGATCAAAAAGGGGAATCCCCAGCCGTTTATCCGCGACATCCATGGGTTGATGGACCGTCTGAAGCAGCATGATGTGTACCCGATCGCCCGCGTCGTAGTGTTCAAAGATACGGTTCTCGCCAAAAAACGTCCTGATCTTTCTTTTGTCAATCAAGATGGAACCGTATGGAAAAACGGCAAAGGCGACAGCTTTGTCAATCCGTTCAGCAAGGAAGTGTGGGATTACAACGTCGAAATCGCCAAAGAAGCGGCCAAGCTCGGATTTAAGGAAATCCAATTCGATTACGTCCGCTTTCCCGAGGGATTCGAAAAACGGGCCGATTCGCTGAAATACGTCAAAAACGGCAAAACCCGCGTCGAAACGGTCGCCGATTTCGTGCAGTATGCCCGCAAACAGCTGGCACCGATGGGCGTCCGCGTATCGGTCGACATTTTCGGTTATGCCGCATCCGTTCCTGCCGCCGAAGGCATCGGGCAGGACTTCAACAAAATTTCCGCGAACGTCGACGTGATCAGCCCGATGGTATATCCAAGCCATTACACCCAGGGCTGGTTCGGCGCCAAGGACCCGGATAAGGAGCCGTACCGCACGATCAAAGGTTCGATGACCGATACCTTCAAAAAACTCGCTCCGCTCGCAGACCAAAAGCCGATCGTTCGGCCATGGATACAGGATTTTACCGCCAGCTGGCTCGGCAGCGGACATTATATCAAATACGGCAAAACGCAGGTTGAAGAGCAAATTCGGGCATTGAAGGACATGCATATCGACGAATATTTGCTTTGGAATGCAACCAACCGCTACTCCCAAGGCGTGCAGTACAAATAAAACGCAACCTGCGGTTATATGATCCGTTGCCCGAACCCGGCCGCCATGGCCGGGTTCGGTGTTTCAAGGAACGGCATCGCAGATGATTGGCGAGCATGGGAAAGGCTGCTTCGTTACAGTCTTTTTCACCGGTTTCGACGTATTTTTGCCGGATTTTCCTGTTCAAAGGAAAGCGAATGCTTTAAAATGGATTTCTGTCGGTTAACATACGCGAATTTACTGTACTGTGAGGCTTAACATGAAAACAACGGTAACGATGAGCCAAAAGTTTAAACAATTTATAGTCATTCTGCTGCCGATTCTGGTAACGCAAATCGCCTTATCCGCCATTACGTTTTTTGATACGAACATGTCCGGCCACGCCGGTTCCACCGATTTGGCCGGCGTGGCCATCGGCTCGAGCCTGTGGGTGCCGCTGCAAACGGGCCTGAGCGGGATCCTCATGGGGATGACCCCGATCGTATCCCATCTCATCGGCGGAGGCCAGGCGAAAAAGGTCTCGTACCATGTGATGCAGGGATTATGGCTCGCCATTTTGCTCGCCGTCGCGGTTTTGGCCGTCGGAAGCATGCTGCTCCCGGTCATTTTGGACGGCATGAACCTTGAAAACGAAGTTCGCTCCGTCGCCTTCCGCTTCTTGAGTTTCCTGTCGATCGGCATCATTCCGATGTTCGGTTATACGGTGCTTCGCAGTTTCATCGATGCGCTGGGTCAGACGCGGATTTCGATGACGATTACGCTGATTTCCCTGCCGATCAACATTTTTCTGAATTACCTGCTCATTTTCGGCAACTGGGGGTTTCCGCGTCTTGGCGGCGCCGGAGCAGGCATCGCCTCCGCGATTACGTACTGGTGCGTTTTTGCGGTGGCCGTCCTGTTCGTCATCCGGCTGAAGCCTTTCGTTTCCTACGGCATGTTCCGCCAATTTCACGGCGTGTCTTTCCGCGTGTGGAAGGAGCTGTTGAAAATCGGGGTGCCGATCGGCTTTTCGATTTTTTTCGAAACCGCGGTATTTGCAGCCGTTACGCTGCTGATGAGCCGCTTTAACACCATCACGATTGCGGCGCATCAGGCCGCGATGAATTTCGCGACGACGTTATACATGATCCCGCTCAGCATCAGCATGGCGCTAACGATTCTTGTCGGCTTCGAGAAAGGAGCCGGACGATTGAAAGACGCAAGGCAGTACAGCATTCTCGGCATCGGCTCGGCGGTGGCCCTGTCGCTTGTGACGGCCGTCGTGCTGCTTGTCGCAGGCCAATACGTCGCCGGTTTGTATTCGGAGGAAAGCAAAGTCATCGCGTTGACGCAGCATTTTCTGATCTACGCGATTTTCTTCCAAATTTCCGATGCGATCGCGACGCCGGTGCAGGGCGCGCTGCGCGGTTACAAGGATGTGAACCCCGCCTTTATCATTACTTTTGTTTCGTATTGGGTGATCGGGCTCCCCGTCGGCTACCTGCTCGCTTCCTTCACGTCGCTTGGCGCTTTCGGCTTCTGGATCGGGCTTATAACGGGACTTGCCGTTGGCGCTACCCTGCTGCTGTGGCGTCTGGTGAAAGTACAGCGCGCCACCCGGAAGAGCGCGGCTATCGCCGCTTGACGGCGCGGACCGAAAGACGAGTTCGAGTCTGAAAAATTGAAATTTCCACGCAAAAAGGAGCCTCCCCGGGTCGATCGACCTGCCGGGGAGGCTCCTTTCGTTCGTCTGCCGAAATGCAATCGTTACTGCGAAAGACGGGAAGCCAGCTCGTACAACTCCATGTTGAATTCTTTTTTCGTGTTGACCACCTTGTCGATGTCAGTGAGAACAAGCTCGCCTTTGATAATGCCGCAGGCTTTGCCGGATTCGCCTTCGATCAGCTTGCGTACGGCAAAGTCGCCCAGGCGGCTGGCCAGGTTGCGGTCGGCCGGCGTAGGCGTGCCGCCGCGCTGGATATGGCCAAGGCATGTGACGCGAGGTTCGAGCGTAGGGCAGCGGTCGGTGAGCGCCTTCGCCACGTCTTCGCCGCTTCCGACCCCTTCCGCCACGATCACGATGCTGTGGCGTTTGCCGAGGGCAAAGCTTTGCTCCATCCGTGCAGAAATTTCGTCCATGTCATGCGGAACCTCCGGCACGAGAATCGTTTCGGCGCCGGAAGCAAGGCCCGCGTACAAGGCGATGTCCCCGCAATGTCTGCCCATAACCTCGACGATCGAGGAACGCTCATGGGAGGACATCGTGTCGCGAAGCTTGTTGACGGCGTCCACGACGATGCTTACCGCGGTGTCAAAGCCGATCGTAAAGTCCGTAAACGAAATGTCGTTATCGATCGTGCCTGGCAGGGCCATCGTTTTGATGCCCAGTTTGCTCAGCTTGTTGGCTCCGTGGTAAGAACCGTCCCCGCCGATAACGACAAGGCCGTCGATTCCCCGTTTTCTCAGGATGTCGGCACCCTTTTGCTGTCCTTCGGGCGTCATGAATTCCTTGCAGCGCGCAGATTGCAGGATGGTCCCGCCGCGGTGGATGATGTCCCCGACGCTGCGCAGATCCATCGAAAAAATGTCGTCGTTCAGCAATCCCTGATAACCGCGTTGAATGCCGTACACTTCAAGCCCGAAATAAAGTCCGCTGCGTACCACCGCGCGAACGGCCGCGTTCATCCCTTGGGAGTCCCCGCCACTGGTTAGAACTGCAATCTTTTTCACTGTCATGAAAAATTCCTCCTCGTAATCACTCATACAAATGTTTGCGGATCCAGCGGCTGTTGACAAAGAAGAAGAGCCTGGTCAGCGGGCTGCCTTTCATCAAGCGCTTGGACACGGAGCGAACATCCTGCTGCTCGCTGACTTTCGGATCGGACAAATAAATGGCCAGCAATCCCTCAATGATCATCCGGTGAAACGGCGGAACGGGAATGGATAATACATCCTTGCGGGCCGATCCGACAATCAGGGCGATCCGGTCCAGCATGATATCGGGAGAATCATAGTAATTGCAAAAGTTCAGATCCCCGCCAAGCCGATCCTCTTCCTGATCAATCAGGTAATCCAGCATAATGTGCAGACAGCAAACATGTGGAAAGTATGACGCATGAATGGAGGCCGCAGCCGCATCGCTCAAGTGCCGGTCACTCGCGGCAAGAAAAAGCATAAATACGCCCAGCGTTGAACCCGTAGCTGCGGCGAATTCGTTCCACTGCAGATGGGGGGTCCGTTCACGGTGAAGCTCCCACCATTCCAGCAAGGCCTGCTCCCTTAATTCGGGCTTGATATGCTTATAAACCTGCAGGTCGGTGTACAAGCCGGCTAAGTCCCGGATGTAAGGCATGGCAGACGCATAACCGGGAAGCTGGCGGATGCAAGCCTGGCAGGTCGTTACCAGGCTGCGCAGATAACCGCCGTCGTTTTGCTCCAGTCGCAGCGCGTAATAATTCACCGGCTCCGCCTCCGGATCGGTCGCGTCCAGCATGGACTGATGGAGCAGCCTGAAATCCTCCGGATCCATGGAGGTGCTGCGGTCGCATAAATTATCCAGATAATCGCTGATCGTCTGATAGGCGACGATAAGCTTCGTCAGGATCAGCCTGTCGGGCAGCGGAACCGCGGCATAAACGCCGCCTCCCTCGCAATGGAATTGCTTGGTCTCGATGCTGGCAAGCGCTTGTTTCCGAAGCTCCGGATCGGGAATTCGGTTCGCCAGGCTCCGCCATCCGTCCAGTTCCTTCCGCACTTCAGGCAGAACATGCTTATACACTCGTCCCATCAAGCTTATAGGGTTCCGGGGAACTTGATATTGACTTTGCCTTTGTTCATTCAAGACGGTGCCTCCACATTGTTGTCTACTTGTATCTATCCTAATGTTTCTTATTATAATATGGACCTTGGAATAGTACAAATAAACTAGATCACGTTCTTTGCGCTCATTACCTATGAAAACGCTTAAAAAGACGCTTATCGATCATTTCCATCAAGGAGGCCCAAAACATGGTAAAAAAGCTGCTGCCTTACCTCATCCTGACGATGGGGCTGCTCCACATTTTTTTGCTGCACCATTTACTGTTCAAGCTGATTCCTATGGCGCTGATCCTCGTTTACGCTTATCTTCAATGCTCTTCCGCCAACAAAAGGCACGCTTTTCTTACGCTCGCAGGACTCTTTTTCTGCATGCTGGGCGACGGCTTGCTCCGTTTTTTCGTCGTCGGATTGTCGGCTTTTCTCATCGGCCACCTGTTCTACTTGTCCGCTTTTTTGATGCGGTGGAGATTTTCGCCCCTTCGGCTTTGCGCGGCGCTCCCCCTTGCCGGCTTCGCCGCATTTATGGGCTGGAAGCTGCATGGCGGTTTGACCGCCGGAGGACATGATAACCTGATCGTTCCGGTATTTTTATACGTGGCCGTCATTACGCTGATGGGGTTCTTCGCCGTCATGACGGGAAACTGGCGATGCGCCGCAGGGGCGCTGCTGTTTATCGCGAGCGACTCCATCCTCTCCTGGAACATGTTTGTTTCGGACATCGCGTATTCCGGCGTTCTGGTGATGGGAACGTATTACACCGCGCAATTTTTGATCGCCGGCAGCATACGGCACAGACTCCGGGCATCGGGCGGCATACAGAACGGCAGCGATGCTCCGGTTCGATTTCTTACCTGACGCAACCAAAAAAAGCACAGCTCCCTTTTCAGGGAACTGTGCTTTATAGGCTTTTTTTTAACCAAAGCTATAAGAAAACGTCTGTCGACGCTACTTCCGAAGTTTTCCGCTCAATTATAAACTTGTCGGCAATGCCGGAAATTCATAATCTTCAGAAATCCATAAAACGGAGTTGATTCTTATAATTTAGTTACGTTTGCAGCTTGAGGGCCACGGTTGCCTTCAGTAATTTCGAATTCAACTTCTTGACCTTCGTCCAAAGTTTTGAAGCCATCGCCTTGAATTGCGGAGAAATGCACGAATACGTCTTCGCCGCCTTCAACTTGGATAAAGCCATAGCCTTTTTCTGCGTTAAACCATTTAACTGTACCTTTCAAATGAACAACCTCCTAAAAATACCGCCATATGTGGCGAATAAGTACATTATACTTCATGCATCTTGACAATGCAATCGATCTTTTGCGAATTTGAACTTTTTCATTTGCTTTTGGAGCTTCCTCTAAGGTATCATTTTACCAAAAGACCAAACGGAGAATGCATATGATCAAAAAACATGAAATATACAAAAAAGACAAATGGAACATGATGACCGTCGAAGTGCAGGGCCGTTACATCATTCTTCGGGAGATCTCCGATCAATGGGGCGAGGAAACCCACACCTTCATGAGCCGCCCGGCTCTCATGCAGTGGGCCGAAGCCCGTTTTCCCAAAGAGGAATACGAAGACAATATGGAAGAATGGCGTTCGATCATGGCCGCCTTCAAAGGAGTCTAGCCCTACGAAATGGAGTATAACAGCACCCTTATCTTCATCATTTCCGCTTTCTGCCTCGGGGCCGTGCTGATCATGATGAAAAACTCGGTCCCGCAGAAGCTGAAACGGGGTCTGGCGGGCACGGCGGCCGTCATGATCCTCATTGCCTTTATACTTATTGTATACAGTCTGTTCACCATGGGTTCCAGCCCTTGAAGGAAAGTTTCATATTATTGAGGGGAAAGGTTCATACTAAGGGGTATATTTCCTAGACAAGGAGGCTCCCTGCTTGTGAACTTCAGCAAGACGATCAGGATCGCCGTGCTGCTTGCGGTTGCCGCGGGCGCAGTTCCCCTTTTTCCTCCTGCGGTTTCGTCAAGTGGAACCCATATTCATTCATCCCAACAATTAAGGAGGATTCCCATGGAAAAGCTATTGAAGCGTTCAGAAGTACCCGAAGAGCATAAATGGAATGTGGAGGATTTGTTTGACGGCCAAAAAGCCTGGGATCAAACCTACGCCGAACTTCAGCAGGAGCTGAAAAAGGTCGCCGAATTCCAAGGCAAGCTCGACAACGCCAAATCGGTGAAAGACTGCTTCGCGCTTGAAGACGATATTTCCCTTAAAACCGAACGTCTTTACGTCTATGCCCATCTGCACCATGACGAAGATACAGCAAACCCTACATACCAGGCATTGTCCCAAAAAGCGAAAAAATTGAACGTGCAGGTCGGCGAGGCGCTTTCCTTCATTACGCCGGAAATTTTGTCGCTTCCGGACGAAACGCTGGACGCGTTTATCGCGGATCCCGTTCTCGCTCCATACAAGTTCACCCTGACCGAAATGAAGCGCGAAAAAGCGCATGTGCTTTCCAAGACGGAGGAAGCGCTGCTCGCGCAGGTCGGCAACCTGTCCCAGGCGCCGCAGACGATTTTCGGCATGCTGAACAACGCGGATTTGAAGTTTCCGAAAATCAAAAACGAAGACGGCAAGGAAGTCGAGCTGACGCACGGCAACTACATCCAGTTCCTGGAGAACCCGAACCGCGAGGTGCGCGAGCGCGCGTTTAAGGCCGTATACGATACGTATGCGAAAAATAAAAACACCATCGCCGCCGCGCTGAACGCCAACGTCAACAAAAACATGTTTTACGCGAACGTGCGCAAATATCCTTCCGTTCTGGAAATGTCGTTGTACGGCGACAACATTCCGAAGGAAGTGTATACCAACCTGATCGACACGATCCATGAAAGCCTGCCGCTGCTGCACAGATACATGAACCTGCGCAAAAAGCTGCTGGGCGTCGACGAGCTTCATATGTACGACCTGTTTGCGCCGCTCGTGGAAGAATACAAAATGGACATCACCTACGATGAAGCGAAACAGACCGTCAAGGAAGGCCTCAAGCCGCTGGGCGAAGACTATTTGAAATCGCTGCAGGAAGGCTACGACAACAAATGGATCGACGTTTACGAAAATGAAAACAAACGCACCGGCGCTTACAGCTGGGGAGCCTACGGCACGCACCCTTACGTGCTGCTGAACCATAAAGACAATTTGAACAGCATGTTTACGCTCGCGCACGAAATGGGCCATGCGCTGCATTCCTATTATTCGGACAACACGCTGCCTTACCGCGACGCGCAGTACACGATCTTCCTGGCCGAAGTGGCTTCCACGACCAACGAAGCGCTCCTGATGGATTACCTGCTCAAAAAATCGACGGATCCGAAGGAAAAAATGTACCTGCTGACCTATTATGCGGACCAGTTCCGCACCACGGTGTTCCGCCAAACGATGTTCGCCGAATTCGAAAAGCTCATCCATGAGCGCGCCGAATCGGGCGAGGCGTTGACGCCGCAGGCGCTGTCGGAAATTTATTACGATTTGAACGTGAAATACCACGGCAAAGGCATGGCCGTCGACAAGGACATCGAAATGGAATGGGCCCGCATCCCTCATTTCTATAACAGCTTCTACGTGTACAAGTACGCGACCGGCTTCTCCGCGGCGACCAGCTTCTCCAAGCAAATTTTGGAGGAAGGCCAGCCTGCCGTGGACCGCTACCTCGGCTTCCTGAAAAGCGGCGGCAGCGACTTCTCGATCAACATCCTGAAAAAAGCCGGCGTCGACATGTCCTCGCCGCAGCCGATCCGCGAAGCGATGAGCGTTTTTGAAAATGTGATCGAGCAGTTGGAGCAAATGACGAAATAATGCATTCTAGGCACGAAAATCCCTTGTCCTTGCAGGCCAAGGGATTTTATACTGTCCTTAAGAAGGAGGTGTCCGCATGAAAATCCAGTGGTCGCTTATCGCCGGATTGGTTTTTGCGCTGATTACGGCCGTGTTCGCCGTCATTAACGTGGATCCGGTTCGGGTTAATTTCATGTTCAGCAAAGTCGACATCCCGCTGATCCTGCTCATCGTCGGCTGCACGCTGATCGGCGGCATCATCGTCGGTTCTTACGGAATCTTCAGGCAGTACAAGCTGCAGAAGGAAATCAAGCTGTTGAACGCCCAGCTCGCGTTTATCCAAAACGAGACGGGTTATACGCCTCCTTCACCGGAAGAACTGAAAAACGGCGTTTCCAAAGAACAAGAGGAATTGCCTACAACTTAATGAAAGAGGAGGAACTCCCCATGTCCATCCAACCGAATGAAGAATACATACTTACGTTTTTGAAAAAACTGCTGGACACGCCAAGCCCCACCGGTTTTACCGCCCACGCCTTGAAGCTTGTCGAGCAGGAAGCGTCCTCCCTCGGCGTCAAGCTGTCCTGGAACCAAAAGGGAGGCGCGATTCTCGAAGTCGAGGGCGAGGACGGCTCCCGCACGATCGGGCTCAGCGCGCATGTGGACACGCTGGGGGCCATGGTGCGTGCCGTCAAATCCGACGGCAGACTCCGCTTGACCCGCGTCGGGGGTTTTATGCTGCAAAGCATCGAAAACGAATACTGCGTCATCCATACGCGCAGCGGCAAAACGTATACGGGCACGATTTTGAGCACGCATCCTTCCGTGCATGTATACAGCGATGCCCGCGAATTCAAACGCGAGGAAGAAAACATGGAAGTCCGCATCGACGAGCTCGTCGAATCCAAGGAAGACGTGCTTAAGCTCGGCATCGGCGTCGGCGACTTCGTATCCTTTGATTCCCGCGCGGTCATTACGGACAGCGGTTTCGTCAAATCCCGCCATATCGACGACAAAGCCAGCGTCGCCGCGCTGTTCGGCCTGCTCGAATCGATGAAACGCGAAAACTGGAAGCCGAAACATCATTTGAAGCTGCTCATTTCCAATTACGAGGAAGTGGGACACGGCGCCGCCTTTATCCCTTCCGACATCGACGAACTGATCGCCGTCGACATGGGCTGCATCGGCGATGATCTCAGCTGCAAGGAGACCGACGTTTCCATTTGCGCCAAGGATTCTTCCGGCCCGTACGATTATGACATGACAAGCAAGCTGATCGAGCTGGCCAAAGCCGAAGGCATCCCGTTTGCGGTCGACGTGTACCCGCATTACGGCTCCGACGCTTCCGCCGCGTTGTCGGCCGGCAACAATATCCGCGCCGCGTTGATCGGGCCGGGCGTGCATGCTTCCCACGCGATGGAACGGACGCATAAAACGGCCGTGTTTAATACGTCCAAGCTGCTTGCGGCATACGTGAAAGCTTGATGTAAAGCAAATGTTTTCCGGGCAAGCGCCGGACCGACGGACCGGTTTCCATCCATTTTCACGGTGATCTATCATACCGAAAAAAAAAGCTATTCGATCCCTCTGATCGAATAGCTTTTTTGGTCGAAAATCCCCTTTTGCGGTGCGCGAAGGCGCTGCTCCTTCATTCCCCTTATTTTGCGGAACCGCCCATAGGCGCCGCAGCTCTTGGGGAATATACGGAGATATGATCCAGCCGCTGCGTTTGATGCGGACCGACGAATTTCAGCTCGTAATCCCCGAGCTTGTAAACCAGAATATCGTCGCTGCCGCTCGTTTTGATGGCGCTTGGTTTGCCCAGCGTTCGCTTAATTTCCGAAAAAGCGATTTGATTCAACGCTTGGCTTTCGTCCATCGGGGAACCGAAATAGCGGATATCGTATACAACTTCGCCGCGTCCGATGCCGAAGGCATACGTCCCCCGGCCCGCTCCGGGCGAATAGCTGTCGTAAGCGTAGCGGTCGGTCGGCTGCCAGGGACGGTCAGGTTCGCCCCAGGCGGAGTGAACCTCATCGATCGTAGTTTTTCCCGAAACAAAGTCCGCACCTTTCACTTTCCCTTTTTTCGCCAACGCCACGATATCTTTAATCAGCTGTTCATGCCCCTTCGTATCGGTTGCCTGCGACGGTTGTTTCGAGCCTGCCGCTTTTGCGCCTCCCGAAGAAGCGCTGCCTTTCGCGGACTGGAAGCTTCCGCCGGGGGTTGAGGCTGTATTCGACGCGTTCGAAGCCGAGCCGTTTTGGGCGGCATCCCCCACTGCGGCGTTGCCGTTTGTATCTTGCCCGGAATCGTTCCCGGCTGGGTTCGTCGCTTCGGCGGGAGTCGTCGCCCCCGTCCGGGTTTTCGCCGCGTTTTCATCGGCGGCGGTTTTTCCGTTGGTGAGCGCGCATCCGCTCAGGGCAACCATCAAGGCAAGCCCGGCCATCGTCCAACCGAGCGATTTTCTTTTGAAGTTTTTAATCATCAGTATCCTCCTTTTCAGCTGCTGCTTCGAGCCCGACAATCCCGCCGCTCCCGGAATTTGCGCGCGCAGCCGGCTTCTCTCAAGCAAGGTGATAATAGTATGCCCGTATTCGGGCACCTGCTGCGGGTCGATCCGCGACAGGGCCAAGGCGTCCGCCGAAAGCTCCTGATCCTCTCTCATTTTGTACAAGGCGTACCACAACACCGGGTTGAACCAGTGGATCGCCAGAAGCAAATGCATCAGCCAGTTTATGAAAATATCGGCGCGTTTCACATGCGATAGTTCATGCAAATAAATGTGATGGAGCTGTTTCTCATGCAGCCCCCTGCCGCCGGCCGGCATAATCAAACGGGGCCGGAACAAGCCGAAAAGCGTCGGCGTGGCCACCACGGCCGAATAGCTGAGGCGAATACGGCGCCTCATCCCCATCGTTTGCTTCGCCCGCTCCAACGCCTGAACATCGGCCGCAGCAGCCGGTTCCGAAAATTTGCGCAGCTTCGACGAAAAATGGATGTTCACGGCCACCAGCCGCAGGAGCATCACCGCAGATCCCAAGAGCCATATCCCCATCAACGCGTGCTTCAAGCTCCATGTTCCGGCGGCTTGATGCGGACCATCCGCCGCGGCGTCTCCCGAAAACTCGGGCTGACCAGCCACAGGGATCTCCGGGGTTGCCAAAGACGGCTCCGTTTCGTCCCCGGTCGAAGGCAGGGCCGCATCCGCTTCGTTTGACAAACCGGCCCCCGTCCACGCAAAAATATTGTCCATGCTGAACTCGCTGTGCGGGCCCGACGGAATCAGCAGCCTCAGCATCAAAAGCAGCCATAACGCGTAATGCCACCCGGGTTTTACCCGATCCCTCAAGACGCCCTTGATGATAAGTATAAGAACGGTCATGACGCTTGCCAGCAGCGTCGTTTTGAATACCCAATCCAAAAAAGCGCTCAACCAGGGGTTATCCAGCCATTGCACGGCCTATCCCCTCCTTTTCGATTCCGACTTCTCATCGAGCAGCCGCTTCAGCTCCTCGATCTCGGCGGGACTCAGCTCTTCCTCTTTCAAAAAGTTAACCAGCAGCGGTTTCAACGAACCGCGGTAAATCCGCTGCAAAAAGCTTTTGGTTTCGGCTTTCTGACACTCTTCTTCGGTTATGAGCGGATAATAGGAGTACGGCCTGCTGTCCGGGTGAAAAGCAACGGCTTCTTTGGCCACCAGCCGGTTCAAGAGCGTCCGAACGGTCTTCGGACTCCAGTCCATATAGGCGGCAAGGGCGTCAATGACCTCATTGGCCGTGAGCGGCGAGTTCTGCCACAACACCTTCATGACTTCCCATTCCGCCTCCGAAATGACGGGCAGTTTATGCAAACGGATTTCCTCCCTCCATGGATTACACGTGTAATCTCTTTTCATAATATTACACATGTAATCTCGGAAGTCAATCCCAACTTCGCCCATTTGCCCGAACCTGCGCCGAAAAAAAAGCGCTCCATCGATGATGGGCGCGTTCTTAATTCTATCTATTTCTCTATATTTCCGTTAGTCCTCAATCGGATGAACTGCTGCAAGAAGAGCTGCTGCACGAGGAACTGCTGCAGGACGAAGAACTGCATGACGAATCGCTGCTGCATGAAGAATCGCTGCTGCAAGACGAATCTCCGTTGCATGAAGGATCGCTCCAATCCGATTCCCCCTGGCGATCCGAATCGCTGCCGCATGACACATCGCCGTAGCTCCCGTCTCCATCGATGATATCAAACAAAATCAACGTATTTACGTCGCTGCCGGAATACGTGTACGAATCCGCTTTGGAAGAGAAGGCTTCCCGGGAATGAGATTTGGCCCCCGTTCCGCTTGCCTGCCCCGCCTTTGAACGATTGGGCGGCGTTGTCGGCAGCCTTTTTTGCAGCTCCGCCCTGCTTTGAACAACGTTTGCGAGATGCTTTACAAACTCTTGCACGGACGCGGCAAAAACATGGGACGGATTGTTTTTGAAATAATGTTCATGCAAAAAACCGACGTCGCCCGTCAAAACATGTTCCACAAATACGGGTTCCAGCTTTTTGCGCCCGAAGCCGCCCAGCAGAATCGTGCTTTCGGTGTGGATCTCGAATAAAACGGAATAAACGAGCTCAAACCAGGCCCTTTCCGCTTCTCCCGGTTTTGCGGATTTGCCCGTATGGGGCGAATGATGAATCATTTCCCCGAACAGGTCATGGCAAAACTCCTGGTATTCCCGGGAAAAAAGCAGGGCGGCATGCCAGATTTCATCGACCATTGCGCTGTACATTCCGACGCTTTTCATAAACATGTTCATAGCCAGAAAACGCTTGAATTCCAGCAGCAGCCACGAATACATCGAGTCCGATACATCCGGATGCCCGGCGAGGAACCGGGATCTCACGTGATCCCAATATTCCCCGTGTTTCCGAAACACCTCGTCGAACCGGGTTTGGATCGGGATCAGGAATGCATGCGGCCGAAAATCCGGCCCTTCAGGCGCCAATCCGGAAAAAGCGGTCCCCGGATAACCGCCTTGGGAACGTCGCGGCTCCTTTTTCCGCCCTTTAAACCACTTTTGAAAAATGCCCATAGGTCACCGCCCGTCGCCAATTAACTGTTTTTGCTTGCTTCGATTTTTTCCGCCAGCTCGTTTAAATACGTCCAGCGGTCCATCAGGTGCTCCAGCTCCCGCTCGGCTTCCTCCTGCTGCTGCAGCAGCTCCTGCAGAAGGGCGGAGTCGCTGTACGCTTCCTCCATCTTTTTCCGGATGCCGGCCAGTTTGTTTTCGCAAGCCTCGATCAGGCCATCGATTTGCTCGTATTCACGCTGCTCCTTGTAGCTGAATTTCAGCTTTTCGCGCGGAGCGGCCGCCGGGTCGTTTTTCGATGCAGAAGCCGGCTTTTCCGCCTTGCGTTCCGCGGCGGCAGGTTCGGCGTTTTTAGCCATCCATTCGCTGTATTCGGTAAAATTGCCCACATGGACCCGTACCCGTCCCTCACCCTCGAAGGCCAGCATTTTATCCACGGTCCGGTCCAGAAAGTACCGGTCATGGGATACGACAAACACGACGCCCGGAAAATCGTCCAAATAATCCTCGAGCACGGCAAGCGTTTGGATGTCCAGGTCGTTGGTCGGCTCGTCGAGAAGCAGCACGTTCGGCGCGGACATCAGTACCCGCAGCAAATACAGGCGCCGTTTCTCGCCGCCCGACAGCCGGGAAATCGGAGTCCACTGCATGGCAGGCGGGAACAAAAAGCGCTCCAGCATCTGGGAAGCGGTAATGCTGCCGCCGTCCTCGGACCGGATGACTTCCGCTTCTTCCTTAATATATTCAATCACGCGCATGCTGCCGTCCATATCCTGATGCTCCTGGGTGAAATAGCCGACTTTAACGGTCGGACCGGCGACGATCTCTCCCTCATCCGGCTGCAGTCTTCCGGCAATCATGTTCAGCAGCGTCGATTTCCCGCTTCCGTTCGGCCCCACGATGCCGATCCGGTCGCCGGGTACGCAAATATAATTCAGATCATGGATCAATAGCTTGTCGCCGGCTTTTTTGCCCACATGCTCGAGCTCGATGATTTTGCGTCCCAATCGCGTCGAGGCTGCCGACATTTCCACCGTGCCGCTCCGCGTCGGCCCCTGCTGCTCCTTGAGCGCTTCGAAGCGATCGATCCGGGCCTTTTGCTTGGTCGATCTTGCTTTGGCTCCGCGCCGGATCCAGGCCAGCTCATTCCGCAGCAGGTTCTGCCTTTTTTGTTCGGAAGCTTCCTCCCGTTCCTCCCTCTCCGCTTTCAGCTCAAGAAACTTGGAGTAATTGGCTTCGTACCGGAACAATCTGCCTTGGTCCAGCTCCAGCATCACGTTCGCGACCCGGTCCAAAAAATAGCGGTCATGCGTAATCATCAACAGCGCGCCGCGGCGCTTCTGCAAATACTGCTCAAGCCATATAACGGAATCGTTGTCGATATGGTTCGTCGGTTCGTCCAAAATGAGCAGCTCGCACGGTTCGATCAGCGCCTGCGCCAAGGCGACCCGCTTGCGCTGTCCCCCCGACAACGTGCCCATAGGCGCATCGAACCGGACGATGCCAAGCTTGGACAAAATGGTTTTCGCTTCGCTTTCCATTTGCCATGCCTGAAGCGCGTCCATCTGCTGGTTCAGCTTCAGCAGCTTTTCCTGCAGCGCCGAATCCGCGGGATTCCGTTCCAGCCGTTCCATCGTTTCGGTGTAATCCCGAACGACCTTGAGCTTCGGATCATTCCCCTCAAACACCTGCTGCAGCACCGTATTGTCCGGATTAAAATCCGGATTTTGCGCCAGGTAACGCACCCTGACCTGGTTTCCGACGGAAATGCTCCCGTCATCCGGCTGTTCCAGCCCGGCAATGACGCGCAAAAACGTCGACTTGCCCGTTCCGTTCACGCCGACGATGCCGATTTTGTCCTGATCCTCCATGCCGAAGGAAGCATCCTGAAACAGGATCTTTTCGCCGTAGCTTTTGGATATATGTTCAACGGTCATGATGTTCATATCGTTTTTCCCTACTTATCTCTTGAATTAAAAAGCATAATGCTATTTTAGCATACGGTTAGGTCCGATAGGAACAGGTGAGCCGTCCGTCGCCCGCCCATGGAAGCAATAAAACCGTCCGAATCCGGACGGTTTTATGAAATTCGATCCGATCAGAGCGCCAAGGCCAGCAGCCACGCCGCCAGACCGCCGACGCAGGAAGAAATAAAATTGACCGCGTCGTTGTTCATCCAGCGCCATCCGCGAATCCGGCGGGTCGGCCGTCCGCAATGCTCAAGCACTTCCACGTCTTTGCCGCATACAGGGCATCGGTACATGACCTGCACGGTCGCCCCCAGAAAGGAATCGGCAAACGCGCCGGCGAGCCCGCCGGCAAGCCCTGCAAGCCATAAGCCCAACCAGGCGGCGTCCGTCCGGGTCCACAAGGCGAACAACCAGGCGAACAACGCAATGGCAAGCCCGCCGACCGCGGCGGCTGCGCTGCCCATCAACGTGACGCCCCCCGACGTGCCGGGAGGAACGATTTTTCCCGTCAGCACGGAACGCGGCGGCCTGCGGCTGAGCCCTCCCCATTCGGTCGCCCAGGTGTCGGCCGTCACGGCCGCCATGACGCCGATAAAGGCGTAAATCCAACCCGGGTGAGGCCATACGGCATGAAATATGCACAGCAGCATGCCCGCGCCGCCGTTGGCAAATACTTGACCGGCGTCCCGCCTGCCGGTTTTGGCATAGGATTTTTCGAGTTCATCTTTATTTGCTTGTTTGAACTTCGACAGCAGCGAAGAGCTGACAAAAAACACAAGCAGCGTGCCGAACCATAACAAATTACCCGCGCCAAAATAAACCGTGCCCATGACAAACGCGGCAGCCGCCCCCGAGACGGTAAGCGACTTTTTCCAGTAAGCTCCTCCGGCGACGACAAAGGCGCAAAACGCGCCGATCAGCCAGAACATGTCAACCGATCACGCAGCTTCCGAGAAGACGTTCTCCCCAATACAGCTCAAACGTATCGCCGGCAGCGCAAGGACCCACCCCGGCGGGCGTGCCCGTAAAAATGACATCCCCTTCGCCAAGTCCGTAATTCGCGCCGATATAATCGACAATCTCCTGCAAAGGGAAAATCATATCCTTAATATTTCCGCGCTGCACTTCCTTGCCGTTTCGGCGTACCGTGAAGTCTTCGCCCTCTGCCGCCTCCGCTCCGGGAAAATCGATGAATTCGGAAATCGGCGCGGCGTTTTTAAAGCCTTTGGCGGCCGTCCATGGATGTCCTTTTTTCTTGATGCCCGTCTGCACATCCCGCAGCGTAAAATCGATGCCAAGCGCCATTTGGCCTATCAGGTCATCCACCTTGATGCCCGGCTCATAGGAGCGGCGCACGCGAAGAACAAGTTCTCCCTCGTAATGAACCTCCCCTTTGTTTTGGGGCAGCTCGAGCGTCTGACCCGCCAAGCGGGCGACCGCATGGGACGGCTTCAAAAAAATCATCGGCTCATCCGGCACGTCGTTTCCAAGCTCGGCGGCATGCAGCCTGTAGTTGCGACCGACACAATACACGTTTTGAATCATCCTATTCCCATCCTTTGCTAGTAAAAAATGTAGATGTTCCCGTCTAGCCCATAAACGTTTTTTTCCACACATCCGGCCGGTTGGTGCAGATCAAGATTTCCGGGGAAATATCCGCGATCCGTCTCATCCTTCTGGCGTCGTCGACGGTCCAGGCCATCACCTCGATGCCTGCCGCTTTCAGTCTTTGAAACAGCTCCGGGTCCAAATTCGGATGGCCGATCGACAAGAAGGAGCATCCCAACGCCTGAAGCCGCTCGACAAGGTCCTTTGGTTTGGCATCGATGATCAGACCGGTTTGAATATCCGGATTGATTTCCTTCACTTTACGGAGCGCCCCGGCGTCAAAGGAAGTCAGCACGACGTCCTGCTCCATATGATACGAAGCGACCCGGTCGATCACCGCCTGCTCCAATCCCGGGTACATGTTTCCCGACGTTTTAAGCTCGATGTTAAGCCGGACCCGGCCGCAGCAAAGATGAAGCACCTCGGTGAGAGAAGGAATCCGCTCTCCGTGATAATCCCTGCTTTTCCAGCTTCCTGCGTCGAACCGGAGAAGCTGCTGCCACGTATAATCCTTTACTTTGCCCGTGCCGGTCGTCGTCCGGTCCAGGGTAAAATCATGGATGACCACGGGAATCCCGTCGATCGTAAGCTGGGTATCGATTTCGATCCACTGAACAAAGGGTTCGGCTATAGCCATTCGAAAAGCAGCCATCGTGTTCTCCGGCGCTATACCCGAAAAACCGCGATGAGCCACGCACAGATTGTTCATCCTTCTCCCCCCAAACGTAAGGTTTCAAAGTTAGCCTGCTTAAGATCCCGGCGTTACGACGCCGTCCCCGGAAATTTTGACGCCGCCGATCGATAGATTTTGCAGCTCTTTCATGAGCTGGCTTCCCTCCTGCGCATTCATCGGTACGGGCTGGCCAAGCTCCGCATGGAACGGCACCAGCTTCATGCTGCAGCCCGACTTTTTGCATGTCGCTTGAAATACGGCCGTTTTCCACGTCGACGGCGTGCCCGATTTCGTGAAAATAAAGTTGCCTGTACTGTAAGCAATCCATTTTCCCTTATACTGCTCCAAGCCTTGCAGAACATGGGGATGCCCGCCAATAATCAGGTCGGCCCCCGCATCGATAAAATCATGCCCCAGCTTTTTTTGAATATCGTTCGGCGTAAGGGCGCGTTCGATCCCCCAGTGCACCATGACGATGACGAGATCGGCTTTTTTGCGGGCTTCGCCGATCGTGGCGATGACGCGCGATGCCTTATCGTAAGCGCTGGCCACGCCGGGCTTGTTCGTTCCGGCCGCCCAGTTCGTCTCCGGGTAAACCCGGCTCGCGCCGATGACGGCGATCTTCATGCCTCCGCGCTCGAAATACACCGGTTGATAAGCGCGATCCGCGTCTTTCCCTGCGCCGACGTACTGGATGCCGCTTTGATCCAAATAGTTGATCGTATCCAGCAAACCGACCTCGCCTTGGTCGAGAATATGGTTGTTGCCGAGATTGACCACATCCATCCCCGCGGCCCGCAGCGCTTCCAGCGCTTGCGGCGAGGACTTGAACACGAATTGTTTGTTTTGGGCGCTTACTCCGCCCGTCGTGACAGGCGTCTCCAGATTGCCGAGCGTAAGATCGTCTTTTTTGAACATGTCTCCCAAATAATGAAACGGGTATGAGTAACCGTTTTTTTCAAGCAGCGTTTCCACTTTGCCCGAAAAAATCATGTCCCCGACAAAATGGATCGTGACGGATTTCCCGTCATCCTTCATTATACTATGTTCCTTTGCCGCTTCAGAGTCCTCGGCACCGGCGTCTTTCCCGCCGTCTCCTTGATCGGCGGCATCTGCCGGCGGATTGTCCTTGTTCTGCTGCGGCGGCTGTTTTTGCCCATCGTTCTCCTGTGTTTCTCCCGTCTGCTGCGTTTGCGATTGCGCCTTTCCCGGCTTATCCGGCTTCTCTGCAGGCTCCTCCTTCGCCGGATCGGCAGCCTCGGCTTCAGGCTCATCTTTCTTGGAGCCCGCATCGGAGTCCGGCGCCGTGCCGTTATCCTTGGCCGCGGTTTCGTTCCGTTCCGTATTCGCGGATGACGGCTGCTGCTGCGGGACTCCTGCCGCGCCACGATTTTCGGCAAGAAAATAAGTAGCAAGCAAAATGACAATCATCAGAAGCAAACAAGCGTTGAGGGTGAGCCACAGCCGTCTCTGCTTCTTTTTCCGGTTCTTGGAACCGGTTCGTTTTTTTTGTGACCTCGGCGGATACATCGCTCCTCCTTAAAATAAACAGTTTGGAATCTTTGAAAATCCTAATTTTTAGTAGATTTCCTCCAGAATCCATACTATTATATCAGGCCCTCAGAAGCAAATAGAACCCCCCGCAAGCGGAGGGTTCCTTTAACGATGTCCCGTTTTAGGCCAATTTCGATTTTTGAAGCTGTTCGACGATTGCGTCGCGCAGCGTCTCCATATACAGCGGGTCGCTGTTCAGCATGTCGATGCGCATGAGGCGCATGTCCAGCTCTTTGGCGACTTCCTGGGCTTCGATATCCAAGTCGTACAGCACTTCGAGATGGTCGGATACGAAGCCGATCGGAGCGACCAGCACGTTTTTGACCTGCTCTTTGCTCAGGCTGCGGAGCGTGTCGAGAATGTCCGGTCCGAGCCATGGTTCCGCGGTGCGTCCCGCGCTTTGCCAAGCAAACTGCCAAGACGTGATGCCGGTTTTTTCGGCAATCGCGCGCGAAGTCTCAAGCAGCTGCTCCGGATACGGATCGCCGGCCTTCAAGATTCTTTCCGGCAGGCTGTGCGCGCTGAACAGCACGCGGACTTCGCTTGGCTCCGCTCCCGCTTCCTTGAAGAGGTCCAGCTTCGCTTTGACGCGGCGGCTGAACGCTTCGATCAGCTGCGGATGCAGATGATAGCTTTTGACGAACGTGAATTCCACCCCGACTTCGTCCGCTTTGGCTTGGGCGCGTTTGACATAGCTCTCCACGCTCATCGTGGAATAATGCGGGGCAAGAACGATCCCAACCGCTTTTTTGATGCCGTCCTTCGCCATCCGCTCGATGCCGTCTTCAATGAACGGGCTGGCATGCTTAAGCCCCTGATAGCAGACGTATTCGACGTCCAGCAACCGGCTCTCGGTGTCGAGCGCCTCCTGCAGGTTTTCTACTTGATGGTTCGTATTTTCGCGAAGCGGGAACACGCCGCCCACGATCGCTTTATAACGGTCCGTCAGCTCTTCGAGCTGCTCGGGGGAAGGCGCATGTCCGCGGCGGATGTGCGTGTAATACGCTTCAATGCCTTCCATGCTTTCCGGAGTGCCGTAGGACATGACTAAAACGCCGATTTTGGTTTTCACGAAGCAATCACCTCTACTAAATATTGAACTTGATTTATCATTTGCCTTGTTTCAAAGCCGATGCCGAGTACTCATGAATATATTCCGTCAATTCCTTGAGTTTATCCAGCGACGCTTCCGGGAACAGGCCGTGTCCCAAATTAAAAATAAACCCGGGCTCCGCGATCCCTTCATCGATGATTTCTTTGGCATACCGTTTGATCGTCTCCATAGGCGCGGTCAAAACATAAGGATCGAGGTTGCCCTGCATCGCGAATTTGCCTCCCGTCCGTTTCCGACCTTCCGCGATCGACACCCGCCAATCCAGCCCGATGACGTCCGCCTGAAGCTTGTTCAGCGTCGGCAGCAGCTCGCCGGAGCTTACGCCCGGGAAATAAATTTTTGGTACATTCAAATCCGAAAGTTCGGCAAAGATACGGGTAATGGTAGGCAGCACATAGATTTGAAAATCTTTCGGCGCAAGCGCCCCCACCCAGCTGTCGAACAGCTGGAACGCCTTGCCTCCGTTTTGGATATGGGACCGCACATAGGTAATGACCATGTCTCCAAGCTTGTCCATCAGCAACTGCCATACTTCCGGCTCGCTGTACATCAGCGTTTTCGTTAAAATATAGCTTTTGGACGGACGGCCTTCGATCAAGTAGCTCGCAATCGTAAACGGCGCTCCGGCAAACGTGATCAGCGGAACCTGAAGCTCGCGGTCGAGGATGCGAATGGTCTCCATAATATGGGATAAGTCCTTTTCCACGTCGATCGGGCGCAGCTTCTCCACGTCCGCTTTGCTTCGGATCGGGTTGTCGATCACCGGTCCGATATTTTTAACAATATCGAAATCGACGCCGAGGGAAGCGACCGGATTCATGATGTCCGAATACAAAATGGCCGCGTCTACGCCCAGTTTCCGTACGGGCATCATCGTGATTTCGGCCGCAAGCTCCGGCTGCCGGCATATTTCAAGCAGCGTATATTTTTCTTTTATTTTGCGGTATTCAGGGTCGTATCTGCCCGCTTGTCTCATATACCAGACAGGTACATGGCCGATGTCCTGTTTGTAGCTGGCGCGTATGAGCGTGTCGTTATAGGTCATGAAGGGGCCTCCAATGTTTTTTAGAATTTCTCTAATCTATATTATGCCCTTTTTAAAAGTAAGTAACAACCGGATGTCCGCAAATTCGGGTGACAATAGTATGACAACTGTGACATGGGTCCTTTGCGCAAATATGCTATACTGGAATAACCTGTGTTTTTCATCCCGCGATTTCAGTCACAAAGAAAGGAAGTGAAAAGCACATTGAAACCGTGGAAAGTTAATTTGATTGTGCTTTGGATCGGCCAGTTTCTGGTCAACTCCGGAATGACGATGATCACCCCGTTCCTGTCCCTGTATCTGGCGAAAGATCTGGGAGTGCGGGGCGAGCATGAAATCGGCTTGTGGGCAGGTTTGATTTTTGCGGCCAACTTCATGACTTCGTTCATTTTCCAGCCCCTTTGGGGCAAACTGGCCGACCGGTACGGACGCAAAATCATGCTGCTTCGCTCCGGCTTCGGCATGGCGATCGTCATTACGCTGATGGGCTTTGCCCGCAATCCTTGGGAGCTGCTGCTGCTGCGTCTGCTGAACGGCACGATCTCCGGCTTCAACCCTGCTTCGATTTCGCTCGTGTCCGGCACGACCCCGAAAGAACGGATGGGCTTTGCGATGGGGATCATGCAGTCCGGCTCCGTGGCCGGAACGATTCTCGGACCGCTGATCGGAGGAGGCCTCGCCGATTTGTTCGGGTTCCGCCCTATTTTTTACATTATCGGGATTCTTATTTTCGTGGCGTCGCTGCTGGCGCTTTTTCTCGTCAAAGAAAACTTCAACCGCGAAGAAGCCGCAAAACAGCCGCAAGCCTCCGTGCTTGCCGGATTCAAGGAGCTGACGAAAATCCCGCAGCTTCCGGCATTGTTCGCCGTAACTTTTTTGCTGCAGTTCGCGATGATGAGTCCGATGTCGCTGCTGCCGCTGTATGTTGAAAAGCTGCATGCCTCCGAGGTCAACCTGGCGTTCTGGGCCGGCATGGTGAGCGCCGTAACCGGGTTGTCCAACATGATCACCTCGCCGATTCTCGGCAAGCTGAGCGACAAAGTCGGTGCGCACCGGATTTTGACCTTCGCCTTGATCGGCGCCGGGGTGATGCTCATTCCGCAGGCTTTCGTCCAATCGGTATGGCAGCTCATTATCGTCCGGTTCCTGATGGGCGTTTTTATGGGCGGCCTGCTGCCGAGCGTCAATGCGCTGATCCGCTCTTATACGCCGGACGGCATGGAAAGCCGGGCCTTCGGCTTCAATACGAGCACGCTGGCGCTCGGGAACATGCTGGGCGCTTTGGTCGGCGGATTTTTGTCCGGCTTTATCGGCATCGAAGGGTTATTTATCATCTCCGGATGCCTGCTGCTGCTCAATATGGTATGGGTGCGCCTCAAGCTTTATAAAAAGGGCAATGCTCCGCAATTCCGGTAGCGAACGGATGTATGGTCAAGGATGTGGGGAACGCGCGCCTCGGCTTCGCAGCTGATGCAGATACTTTGCGGGGAGCCCCGAATTATAAACCCTATAATGAAAAAAGGTGGCGCAGGATTGATCCTGCCCACCTTTTTTTGCTGCCCTGGACTTATCGCTGCTGCGGTTTCACCATCGCCACGGCCAATCCGTCGTATGCCGGCAAAATCGTGCCGATCAGGCGTTCATCGGTCGCCATCGACTCGTTGAAACGGCGGATCGCTTGCACCGAAGGTCCGTTTTTGTCGGGGTTCAGCGTTCTTCCGCGCAAAAACGTGTTGTCCCCGGCAATGATTGCCCCGGGATTCGCCAGTTCAATGGCATATTCGAGGTATGCCGGGTAATTCTCCTTATCGGCATCGATAAAAAAGAAATCGAATTTCCGGCCTTCCTGCTTTAAGGTTTCGAGGCTGTCCACAGCCAGTCCGACCTTAAATTCCACCTGGTCGCCGAAACCGGCTTCCGTCAGGTGCGCCAAAGCCAGATCGGCATATTCCTGCTTGAGCTCAAGCGACGTCAACCGTCCCTGCGGCGCCAGGCCTCTGGCCAGGCAGATCCCGCTGTAGCCGCCCAAAGCCCCGATTTCCAGCACCTGCTCGGCTTTTGTCGCCGCTACCAGCATCGTCAAAAGACGTCCGTATCCCGGCGCAATGGAAATGGCCGGCATACCTTTGTCGGCGATATTTTGTTTTACGCGGGCCAGCAGCCCGTCATGTTCCAGAAAATGGTCCGCGTATTCTTCAGGATTCATGGATTGTCTCTCCTCGCATTTTCATTCAAAAAATCGCATGGGAAAGGTTTGTTTCTCCCTCTGCATTACCCTATACTATTATAGAATGAAATTGGAGGGATTCAATCCGTTCCGTCAGCCGAGGCTGACATTGGAATACATACGAATCGCATCTGAGAAAATGGAGTTGAACATCGCTTATGCCCCGCTTGCAATTGATTGCTACCGCGCCGATGGGCCTCGAGTCGATCGTCGCGCGTGAACTTAAAGAATTGGGTTATGCAGACATGGAGGTCGAAAACGGCCGCGTCACCTTTACCGGCGACCTGAAGGACATCTGCCGCTGCAACTTGTGGCTGCGCACGTCGGACCGGATTCTCGTGAAAATGGGAGAGTTCCCGGCCAAAACGTTTGACGAGCTGTTCGAAGGAACCAAAGCGCTCCCTTGGGAGCAATGGATTCCGGCCGACGGGGAATTCCCCGTCGAAGGACGCTCGCATCATTCCCAGCTGAGCAGCGTTCCCGCCTGCCAAGGAATCGTCAAAAAGGCGATCGTCGAAAAGCTGAAGCAAAGCTACCGTACCGATTGGTTCCAGGAAAACGGGGCGCGTTACGTCATCGAAGTGAACCTGCACAAAGACGTCGCGCTCCTGACGCTGGACACGACGGGACCTGCGCTCCATAAACGCGGGTACCGGAAACTCGTCACCGAAGCGCCGATCAAGGAAACGATGGCCGCGGCCATGCTGCAGCTGAGCCGTTGGAACGTCTCCCGTCCGCTGTACGACCCGTTCTGCGGCTCCGGCACCATCCTGATCGAAGCGGCGATGATGGGCTGGAACATCGCGCCGGGGCTGCGCCGCTCGTTTCCTTCCGAGCATTGGCGCATCATCCCCGAGCAGCTTTGGAGCGAAGCCCGGGAGGAAGCGTTTGACGCCGTTCGGGACGACGAGCCGCTGCAGCTTACCGGCAGCGACAACGACCCGAAGGCGATCGAAATCGCCAAGGCGGCCGCAAAAAGCGCCGGCTTTGCGCGCGACATCGCATTCCATGTCCTGCCTGCTTCGAAAATCAAACCCGAAGGCGAATACGGCTGCCTGATCACCAACCCGCCATACGGCGAACGGCTGAGCGAAAAAGCCGAAGTCGAGAAGCTGATCCGCCAGCTCGGTTTTACCTCCGCCCAGCTGCCGACCTGGTCCTTTTTCGCCATCAGCCCGACCAAGCAGTTTGAGCATTATTTCGGACGGAAAGCCGATAAAAGACGCAAGCTGTACAACGGACGGATCGAATGCCAGTACTACCAGTATTTCGGTCCGCTTCCGCCGCGGAAACATTGATAATCGCAAGGCGGTAACAAAAGATTTCCTATGGAAGATATGCAAAAACCGGATTCCCCAGATGGGGAGTCCGGTTTTTTAATGAAAGACGCGTTCAAGCAGCCAGTCCGCATGAAACCTTCCTGCGCAAAAGCTTAGAAAAAAAGCTCGTCCGGGTTCGTTCCGACCCGCTGATCTTCATTCAGCGCATCGATCCGTTCCAATTCGGATGGCGTCAGCTCGAAATCGAAAATGGCCGCGTTTTCCCGAATGCGCTCCGGCGTAACGGATTTCGGGATCGTCACGATCCGGCTTTGCAGGTTCCAGCGCAAAATGACCTGCGCCGGGGTTTTGCCGTATTTCCGGGCAATCTCCAGCAGCGTCTCGTTATCCCCGAGCCTTCCTTTCATAAGCGGGCTCCAGGCTTCGATCTGGATGCCGTGCGCGCTGCAAAAATCCCGGAGCGGCCGCTGGCTCAGGCGCGGGTGAAGCTCAACCTGGTTCACGGCCGGAACGACGCGGCTGTCTTTCAGAAGCTCTTCCAAATGGTGAACGTGGAAATTGCTGACGCCGATGGCGCGGACGGCCCCTTCCTCATAAAGGCGCTCCATCGCTTTCCAAGTATCCTTAAACTTGTCCTTGCCCGGCCAATGGATCAAATACAGATCGACAACGTTTAGACCCAGCCGTTTCCGGCTTGCTTCGAAAGCACGGAGCGTGGAGTCGTATCCCTGGTCGTCGTTCCAGACCTTCGTCGTTACGAAAATCTCGTCTCTCTCGACGCCGCTGTCGGCGATCGCTTTGCCGACCTCCTCTTCGTTCCCGTAGACGGCGGCGGTATCTATGCTCCGATATCCCGTTTCCAGAGCAACCTTGACGGCCTCATACACCTCATTGCCTTTTGCCTGATATGTACCGAACCCAAACCACGGCATGGCGATTCCATTGTTCAGCGTCGTGTTATCCGTTATATGTTTCAAGCTGCTTCGCTCCTTCCCTTAGGATGATAATTTGCATCAAATATCAGTTTCATTATACCATGCCTCCACGGCTTCCCCCAAAACGCCCTTCCCGACATGATCGGAGTCCAAAAAAAGTCCCGCAAAGCTTCATCTTCGCGGGACTTTAGACAGGCAACTTATTTCGTTTGTTCTCCTTGCTGGCGGGAAGCGATGGAAGCCAGACGGCTTTTTTCCTCGGCCAGCATTTCCTCGGCCATCTCCACGGCTTGTCCGTTCAAGCTGTTGCCGGCTTGGCGCACCGCCTGTTCGGTATGGACGAGACGGTTTTGGGCCTGCTCGATCATCCGGTCGTTCGGATGGGACATCGCCTGGGAAACCGCGTAATGCAGCTTCTCCACGGAATTCTGCGCTTGGGAAATCGGATTTTGCGATTGCAGGCTGGAATCGTATCGGGATGCCATGGGCTGCTCTCTCCTTCATTCGAAAAGTTGCTATCCACCCTATAGGATGGAGCTTCCGGTGAAGAAGTATGCATGACACACGGCCCCGTGTCCTTTTGCCCGCTGACGGTTAATGGTCTCCGTGGTTTCCTTTGGACGGGTTGGTAATGACGAAACCTTCCTGCGGAAAATACAAATAGTCGATTTTCACCCCGTCAAGCAGCGGCTCGCTGCGGTCCAAGAGCACGTCGATGTTTTTGTCGGTGCTGACGATCTCGTCATTTTCGCCGGGTTTGTCCAAATCCAGGCCATAGTGGGCATGGTCTCCATGTGCATGCGTCACGAGCACGCGAAGCTTCAGATCCCGGTTTTCTTCTTTCTCCAGTTCTTTTTGCAGCACTTTGGCCGCATTGCGCGTAATTTTGCAATTCATCGTTTATCGACATCTCCCGTTTCTGAGGATAAAAGCATGACGAAAAGGAACACGTGGATCGGCGCAAACCTCCCGCGCGTGTGCATGTTCGTTTTCCTTATATCTTAAAAGAATCCATAACCGCCTGCAAGGGCGCGTTAGCGTTTGCCTCCCGAAGGCGGCATCTTGATGGACGGGTATTTCCGTTCCATTCGGGTAACGTACCATCCCATGACAATCAGCGTCACGCCGATATCGTCGATCGGTACAAACGGCATCACATCCGGCAAAACCCAATACAATACTACAGGCACCACAAAAAGAAGCTTGTCCACCAGAGATACTTGCGGGGAGGAAAGATACATCCAACATTGGCCGGGCATATGGGACAGACGTCTGAGGGACATCAGTTTTCTCCATTTCATGCTCACCCGCTCCCTTCAACTGACCTTCGAGTAACCTTTACGATCAAAACTTTACGATCAAAAGAGGAGACCACCGCTCCATCGATACGGCGACGGCCGGCCCCCTCACAAGTAGTATACGTATTTTTACAGAAAATGTTTCAAGCTCCTTTTCATATCGACATCAATTCGGCGATCACCAGGCCCGTTTCCAGCGCAACATTGTCGAAGTCCTCGAGCGGAAGCGGATTTTTGCCGAGGCCGATTTCCACGGTAAATCCCGGGCGCCGGAATTCCTGGATGAACCAGTCCTTGTAACCGGCGTCGCTGCCTTCAAGTTTGACGGGGCGGTACCCGCTTGCCTGGCCGAGCCTTCGCGACCACTCCCGGCTTTCCTTCGGTTCGTAATTGCGATAATTCCAATAAATTTCCTGTCCCTGGCTGTGCAGCGATACGGCCGCGTCCGGCGACGTTTTGACGGTAAATGCCGCCAGCGCCTCCGCTTCCGGCTCGCTGAGCGGCGACGTTCCCGCGTAGTCCCTTGGCCCCGGCGATCTTTTCCCGCGCCGCTGGACCTCTTCTTCCCAATGGGCAGGGAACTGGTCGCCCAAGTCCACCCCGTTGATGTTGGCTTTCCAATGACGATAATCGCTTCGCCCCCCGTTCCAAGCCGTCAGCAGCTCGTAATACGGATTGCTCGGCTGAACGCCCTCCTGCACCAGCTCCACGCCATCCGGATTGACCATCGGGACGACCCACAACGTGCATTGCTCAAACCACTGGCGCGGGTCGTAACCGTTCCAGCGGCTGCACGACTTCAGAGCTAAAGCGTACTCTTCTATAAAGTGCATAATGCACGGGGTCGTTATCCATTCATTTGCATGGATGGAAGCGTTCACATGAATGGTTTTTGGCCCTTCCCCAATTTTTACGTAAGGGATCGGCTTGCCCAGCACGCTTTCGCCGATCGTTCCGGACGATATATGCGGGTACGATTGGGACAGCCTGCTGACATCGTGGCACAGATGCCTGTAGCCGTATTCCCCCTCAAGATGCACGATCCGGCCGATTTCGGCATGCGGCAGCACCAATACGCGTCCTTCCGGAAAAAAGTCCCGGGAGAGTCCCGGATTCATTTCAAGCAGCGCAGCTTCCCGGACATGAAAAGCCTCCGATACCCTTTCCGGACTGTCTCCAGGTTGTATGACATATCTTCTCCTTGGGGAAGACGGCAAAAAAATAATTTGGCCCGGCACCAAATAAGGCTGTTCCCCTACCCAAGGGTTCGCGTTGATGATATGGGTGCGGGATAACCCTCGGCTTGCGGCAATACGATCCAGGGTGTCTCCTTTGCATACGGTATACTGCTCCATGGCGACTTCCTTTCCTGCAGCCGGTAAACGGCCGCTTTTCTATGGTGTTTTTCTGATTTTATGACGGCGATGCCTTGGACCATGCTAAAAACACCCCTTCAAAAATACAGCCCGGCGTTCAGGCCGATTCAGTTCCTTTACAAATCCCCTGAAAAAAAGAAAAGGGGCCCGGCGTCCCGGAACCCCTTCCCTTCTTATACCTCGACGAATTTGGAAACCTGCCATACGACGGGCGTTCGCCGGATTTGCTCACCCAGCCAAGTTTTGGCGATTTTCTGGAACATCTCCGGGTCCCCGCTGCAAAAAAATTGATGCACGGGGCTTTCATCGCCGCTGGCAAGCTGCCCTTTGTCGTACAGGATCGTGCTGAGCTCCCGGGCCGTCTCGTCCGCCGAGCTGATCAGCTTCACCTGCTCTCCCATAACCTCTTGGATCGTATCTTTCAAAAACGGATAATGCGTGCAGCCCAAAATCAGGCAGTCGATCGAAGAACTCCGCATGTTTCGAAGCGACGCTTCGACGACGGAGGTTGTTTCTTTCGACCGGAACTGTCCTTGTTCCACAAGCGGAACGAGCGCGGGACAAGCTTCGCTTACCACATGCACGTATGGAGAAAGCTGCTTCAAGGCTGTCGTGTATGCGCCGCTGCCGATCGTACCGATGGTGCCGATGACGCCGATAAGCCCGGTTTTCGTGGCGCTGATGGCGGCCCTGGCCCCCGGGTGAATCACTCCGATCACCGGGATGGACACCTTTTCCGAAATATAGTCCAGCGCTGCTGCCGTTGCCGTATTGCAGGCGATGACGATGGCTTTGGGATTGAACTGGCATAGGAAATCCACGATTTGTTCCGTAAATTTCCTTACTTCTTCGGACGAACGGGGTCCGTATGGCGTGCGGGCAGTGTCTCCGAAATAAATGATTTTTTCCCGTGGGAGCTGTCTCATGATTTCCTTGACGACCGTTAGCCCCCCTACGCCCGAGTCTAATATTGCGATTGCTTGCTGCACGAACACACCGCTTCCTTCTTGTCGATTTATACTCTTTCAATGGCTAACATATGAATGCTGAACGCTAAACGTACCTTAGTCTTTTACGCCAATTATTGCAGGGTCCGGCGGCTGATTCGCGACACGATAAGACGCAGCAAAAGCAGGCCCGCTTCTCCCCCGTTAGGGACACGGACCCGCCCGCAACACGCGTTTCTTTACAGATCTCCGGCATCCTCTTCCAAGTTTTTGCCCGAGACGCTGTCCTGCTTGCCGTAATCTTGAACCGACGAGATTTGGGCCATTTCAGGCTCTTCTTCCACCTCCGGGTTGCGCCAGCCGCGGATATCCGAAATGACGTTGCCGGCCGTATCCTTCACTTTGCCGAGCAGATTGGCGCCCTGCTCGCTAACCTTTTCCGCAAATTCCTGCGTTTTGCTGCCGATCGTTCTGGCGCCTTCAGCGATATCTTGACGAAGCTCCTTGCCTGATTTCGGCGCGAGCAGAAGTGCGGTAACCGAACCTACCACGCTGCCGATCAATGCGCCCCACAACAAGCTTTTGTTTTTTTCCTTCATCGTTCTGATCTCTCCTTTGCGCTCAGGCATGATCATCCGCAAGGGGTTCGGACTGCCGTTTGACGGATTGCCAGACGGATAGACCCACATCCAGCCACCGGAATGCCTCCGCCAGGCGGAGCTCATTTTCCCGATGCGCCTTTTCCAGGCGTTCCATCGCCGTGTCGGTAACGAGCTGCGCAATGGCATCGGCCCGCTGCACCGTATTCGTCAAGCTTTCGCCCGCCATTTTCAGCGATTCGCAGAACGGCCTTACTTCCTCCACCCTGGACTGCAGCTGCGTTAACGTCGCCGATGTCTGCGCCAACAGCTCCTTGGATTCGGCGGCAAGCTGTGAAATTTCCTGCTCCGCTTTTCCAAGGACGTCCTCGGTTCGAAGCAGCACTCTGCGGATGGCATGCAAAAGGATCAGCGCGACGACGGCGAATAACGCGAACCCAAAGGCAAAAAACACGGCGCCCCATTCCGACATGGTGTGTCACTCCCTTCACCCTTACGGGCTAATGCCCATTTGTTAGGATATTATAAGCGCGGGGAGATTGTCCTGACACAAAAGACAAGGCGGGTTTTTGAAAAAAAATCGGCCCATGAAAAACAACAAGCCCGATCCGGTCTTCTGGATGGGCTTACCAGTCAATGCAGTCTTTTCAGATAACGAATCAATGGCCTAGCTCCCGGCGGACGTATTCCCGCACCTGAACGGCAAATCCGTTCAAGATGTCCGGCAGCACCGGCGTCAGCGGATGAAGCTCGTCCCGTTTCCAGGAGTAATACTCCTGTACCAAAGGCTTGCGGAGACCGACCAATTCGCGGAGCGCTCCGTAAATTTCGTCGTCAAAAACCTTTTCTTCATGGTTGATTTCCATAATATCTTCATAGCTGCTGGCATCCCGCATAATAAAGCCGTCGATCAGATAACTTCCGACATCGGTCACGACCTCGATCGCCAAATGCAGCGCACGTTCCTGAACCATGCCGAGCATCACGCCGCCATCCCAGGATTCGGCCGCTTTGTTCAGCGCTTCGGCAATTTCCGGAATCGCGTCCAGACGAAGCTGGATCTGCTCCTCATTTACATAATACACGGTTTGTACCTCCAAGCTGCGAATGTTATTTGCCTTTTTTGCCGCGGCGCTTCAGCCAGAAAAACATGACGAAAATCGCTGCGACAAACACGAATAGCAGAAACAATGTTTCCATCGGATATTCCAAATCGCTCATAATTCGTACTTCCTATCTGCTAGATTTCGTAATCGACGCAAAGGGACAATTCTTTCGTTTCGTTCAAATGACGAAGGACTTCCTGATGGACGGGATGCACCTGATAAGCCTGCAAATCGTCCAAGGAAGAAAATTCGGTCACAAGGGCGATATCAAACGAACGTTCCGAATGAACGATGTCCACGCCGACCTCGATCGCGCGCAGCTGCGGGATTTTCCCTTCCATGTCGCGCAGGATGGCTGCCGTCTTGTCAACGCTTTCCGAAGATCTATCTTGCAATTTAATGAAAACGATATGTTTGATCATCTCTATTCTCCTCGCAAGGGTCGTAAGGTTACAAAGAAAATATACCATATCCTCCCGCTTTGGAAAAGAGAAGCCTCTTTCAAAGGTTACCGTTTCGGCGTGTCGTTTTCGTTATCTTTATCTCTAAGCACCGCAATCATTCTCCGCAGTTTGCCCGGCATAGGCAGTCCGAGCCGTCCATAGTTTTCCGTGATCGAAATAAGCTCATTCGACAAATAGAAATAGATGGCTCCCGTTTTGATGACATCGGATCCGCCGCTGAGAAGCATGTCCATCTGATGGGCCATAATAATGACCACCAGCATGAGTGCCTTCCGGGCCAGGCCCCAAAACCCGACATCGCTTTTCAGGCCGGTTCCTTCCTTGAGCGAGGCGAGTATTCCCGTGACGTAGTCGACGGCGATGGTAAACAAAAAAAACCACAGCAGCGTGTCCCAACTCCCGAATGCGTAGGCGATCAAGCTGCCGGCGAGCGCGCTGATGCTGTTGACGGCAAATGTATTCATAAACTGCGCCTCCCTTCTATCCTCTTCTATATCCTATGAAGGGAGGGCGCAGCCTGCGAAGACGAATTGCCCGTCGGCGTGCCCATTTGATAGATTTGGAGTCGTCGTGCGGATCTGCTGTGGTTGATCACAAATGATCTATTCGATTGTTAACGTTCGTCGTTCCAGAAATTGAGCGGCTTCATGTCGCTGGTCAGCGGCTTGAACGTATAGCCTTCGGCCTGAATGGCCTTGATCAGCTGCGGCAAAATCGTCACCGTCGCATGCTGGTCATGGAACAGGACAACCGGGGTGATCCCTTTGCCCTTCATGTTTTTCACGTCCCGGATGACGTTGTCGTAAATCTTTTGCGGGTTGCTCTGGTATCTCCAGTCATTCGAATCGATGTTCCAATCCCACAAATGATAGCCGCTTGCGGCCGTCTGGTCGCGGTATGCCTTCGTAAAATAAGGCTTGCTTCCGTAAGGAACCCGGATCAGCTTCGTGTATACGTTGGCCGCCTCATGCAGCTTGGCATTGTCCATGTTCATTTCGTTCAGCGCCGAATACGGCGAAGCGTAGAACTTGTTTTTCTGATGCGTCATGCCGTGCAATCCGACCCCATGGCCTTCCTTGACGATGCGTGCCACGGATTGCGGATGATTGGCGATTTGGTTGCCGAGCATGAAGAACGTCGCTTTTACCTTGTACTGGCTCAATACATTGAGCAGCTGCGGCGTATACGGGGATGGACCGTCGTCAAAGGTAATGTAAATCGTTCTGGCATTTGCCGCAGGTTTCGAACCCGGCGTCTGCGCCTGGGTTTTATGCTGCTGGATATAACCGTTATATTTGTCCGCCAGCTGCGCATCCGTCAAGGCCGCTCCGCCGTTGAACGCGCGGTACAGGTTTTGCTTCGGCAAATACGACAGCGAAAACCCGAATTTTTCGCTCAGGATCCGAAACGAGATCATCGTTCTTCCGTTTTTGACGAACGTGTTTTTGCCGTCCGCCGGAAGGGTCGCCGAAGCGCCGCCGCGATGGGTCAGCGTTATTTTCCCTTGCGCGTACTGCACCGACAGATTCATGGCTGACGCGGTTTGAACCACAGGAACGTATAAAGTGCCACTATGTATGACCGGGGACATCGGATATGTAACCAGCGTGTCGTTGACCGCAACGAATACGGAAGATGCCGCGCTTCCCGCCGAACTTCCCGCAGCGATCGCGTTTCCTTTGCCGGCGGAAAACACACAGCCGAAGATCAGGATCAGGGACAACATCCATTTGGAGC
The DNA here is from genome assembly GCF_009870825.1 of Paenibacillus sp. USDA918EY. Classification (GTDB taxonomy): domain Bacteria; phylum Bacillota; class Bacilli; order Paenibacillales; family Paenibacillaceae; genus Paenibacillus_AQ; species Paenibacillus_AQ albilobatus. The sequence continues at coordinate 245,400 of NZ_WTWY01000003.1, forward strand.
ATTGCAAAACCTTTTTCACTTCTCTCTACCAACCTTTTTACGCGTATTTTGCATAGATTTGTCGTCTCAAGGAATCTATTAAACGAATTTCCCCGCATCTAAACTTCGAATCTAGCAATCTAGTTCTTCTGCATTGTACCTGACTATGCCGGACGTTTCAATTTCATTTCAGTAACCATTTCTGTCATCTTTTCGGAAATATAAGGAATTGGAGGAGATTTGTGCAATTGAATTTATGACTACTTTCCCGCAAACTATGAAAAAAGCATATCGAACTAGGAAGAAAGCCATAAAAATGGGCGATAGTTACTATTGAAAAGAAGCGTTTAAAAATGTAGAATTTGAAGAAAAATATTCGGAGGAAATATGCCTACACAACAAGAACAGCATTCAATTCAGGCGTGGTCTCTGATCAACCGCAAATATTTGGGAAAAGGCATCCGCGTCAAACGCTTTCGCAAGCCTTCCCGCTGCCAAGTCCGCAACCGGGTGTTGCTTGCGGTTTTGATGGCAAACGATATCAAGCTGTCCCAGCTTGCCGAGGAGCTTGGCGTATCTTCGCGAAGCGTCAGCGCTTGGGTGTACGAGGGCCGGATCCCCGGCAAAAAAAACCTGGACAAAGTGTGCGAGTTTCTCGGGTATCCGCATCATATTTTGTTTAACCGCACCGTGACGTCAAACAGCCCGATTATTTGCCAGCCTTCTTCGTCCAGATTTATGCGGAGAACGCTAACCCGTTCGCCTGTGGACAACAAAATTTTGACCGGACTGTGCATGGTTCACGACCTCTCCGTCAGCGACGTAAGCGAATGGATGCACATTCATCCGGGCACGTTCCGCAAATGGCTTCATCAGGGAACGCTGCCGTCCCCGAGTTTTCAGGATCGGGCCGAGCTGTTTTTCCGCATCCCGAAATCCATCCTGTTTGCGGATTGTGTTCTAAACGAATCTTAAACCAAAAACGAATATGGCCGCTTTATCCAGCCAAGCGCTTGGCAGACAGCTCTATGATCCGGCATTGATTCCGGCTTATAGAGCTGTTTTATTTTGGGCAAAATAGGTTGAGTTTTAGAGGAGAACGCACGCTTGGTTCTTTGGGTTTGATAACGCAAAAATGAAATTGCGCACAAAAGTTAACGTTGACGTTAACGTTAGATAGGATTAAAATGATGGATGTCAAAAAGCAAATGATGCAAGGGAGGAAAGGCATCCGCCCCCAAGCAGCGGAACTAGGAGCCAAAGGGTCCTTTTTTTCTTCCGCGAAGCCTTCAATAGCCGCCGTTTTCTTGCGGTAAGTACTCATAAAGCAAATCGATAAGTACACCACTAAAAAGAGAGGTAATGAATTTCCATGAAATCCAATGCAACGGAACCTCTGGAACTCGAACAGAGGAAAAACGGGCTTCTTTCCCAGCCCAAAGCGGTATGGGCGATCGCCTTTGCCTGCGTCATCTCCTTTATGGGTCTCGGACTCGTCGACCCGATCCTGCCGGCCATCGCCGCGCAGCTGCACGCCAGCAAAAGCCAGGTATCCCTCCTCTTCACCAGCTATAACCTGGTCACCGGCGTGGCGATGCTTATCACGGGCGTCATTTCCAGCCGGATCGGCATCAAAAAAACATTGCTTACCGGCATTTTGCTGATCGTCGTTTTCTCCGCGCTCGGAGGCTTCTCGAACACGATTTCGCAAATCGTCGGGTTCCGCGGCGGCTGGGGACTGGGCAACGCCCTGTTTATCGCCACCGCCTTGTCCGCCATCGTCGGGTTGTCCACATCCGGAACGGCCAAAGCCATCATCCTGTATGAAGCTGCGCTCGGGCTCGGCATATCGGTCGGGCCTTTGCTCGGCGGCGAACTCGGCTCCATCAGCTGGCGCGGACCTTTCTTCGGCGTGGCGGGACTTATGCTTGTCGGATTCATCTTTATCATCTTTATGCTTCCGTCCATTCCGAAACCGAAAAAAGCCAGCACGCTGGCCGACCCGTTCAAGGCGCTGTCCTATCCGGCCCTGCTGACGCTTGGAATTACGGCGTTCCTGTACAACTTCGGCTTTTTCACGCTGATGGCATACTCCCCGTACGTCATGGAGCTGGATGAGCACGGTCTCGGCTACGTCTTTTTCGGCTGGGGCATTTTGCTGGCCATTACGTCCGTCTTCGTCGCGCCGAAGCTGCAAAAGCGGTTCAGCGTCGTCAAATCGATTTGTACGGTGCTCACCTTGTTTACGATCGTTTTGATCATTATGGGGGTCGGCACCTACAACCACTCGCCGAACACCGTCATCGTCTGCGTTATCGTTGCCGGCATTTTCCTCGGCATCAACAATACGCTGATCACGACGGCCGTCATGCAGGCCGCGCCGGTAGAGCGTTCCGTCGCATCCGCGGCGTACAGCTTCGTCCGCTTCCTTGGCGGCGCCGTGTCGCCATGGCTCGCCGGCAAGCTTTCGGAATGGTACCGGGCGGAAACCCCGTTTTATTTCGGCGGTTTGATGGTATTTATTGGTGTCATCGTCTTGCTTGCCAGCCGCCGGCATCTGCAGCATGTGGATAAGGCGGAAGGCCATTAAGGAGGTCATCGTATGTATAACCGAATTCTCGTGCCGGTAGACGGCTCGGATCATTCCCGGCGCGCCCTTGAGACGGCTGCGAACCTGATCCATAACCTGAAAAACATGCCCAATCTCGCGGTGCTTCACGTGAACCCCTCCATCTCCATCAACGAGCCGCCTGTAGGCGTCGATCTGGAGGAACACATCCGGGAGGAAGGCGAGAAAATTTTGGCCCCGGCCACGGCATCCCTCGCCAAGCTGGGGATCGATTTCGAAACGTACACGAAAACCGGCGATCCCGCTTCCGTCATTTGCAAGACGGCCGAAGAGCAGCACGCCGATCTCATCATTATGGGCAGCCGAGGCATCGGCCTCATGTCGGAGCTTCTCATCGGCAGCGTCAGCCACAGCGTCGTGCAGCATGCCCACTGTCCGGTCATGATCGTCAGATAACGTTTCAAGGCATGCCAAACAGGGTACCCCTAAAGGTTTTTGCAACCTTAGAGGTACCCTTTTTTTGACCGCAAAAGCAGTGTTGGAACTTGGAATTTGAAACCGCATGTTAACCGAATCGGCCCGAAATGTATTCCTGCGTCATCGGCTGCTCGGGATTCGTAAATATCTTTTCCGTCTTGTCATGCTCCATCAGGCTGCCCAAATAAAAATACGCGGTGTAATCCGAGATGCGCGCCGCCTGCTGCATGTTATGCGTTACGATGACGATGCTCAGTTCCTTTTTCAGCTCCGTGATGAGCTCTTCGACCTTGGCGGTCGACACCGGGTCCAGCGCCGAAGCCGGCTCATCCAGCAGCAGGATGCGCGGTTTGACGGACAACGCCCTGGCGATGCAGAGGCGCTGCTGTTGGCCGCCGGACAAGGATAGGCCGGACTGCTTCAGGCGGTCCTTAACCTCGTCCCAAAGCGCCGCTTTGCGCAGGCTTGTCTCCACGATTTCGTCGAGCTGTTTTTTATCCTTGATGCCGTGGTATTTCGGTCCGAAGGCGATGTTTTCATAGATCGATTTATAAAACGGGTTCGGCTTCTGCCACACCATGCCGATTTTTTGGCGGAGCTGGATGACGTCGGTATCCGGGTCATTGATATCCACCCCGTCGATCCAGATGCGGCCTTTGATTTTCGCCTGCGAAATTTCGTCGTTCATCCGGTTCAGGGAGCGCAGAAACGTCGATTTGCCGCAGCCGGACGGCCCGATCAGGGCGGTGACGGTTTTTTCCGGAAAGTCCAGGCTAATATTTTTAACCGCTTCGTATTGTCCGTAAAAGACGCTGAGATGCTCTGTTCGAAACGATGTCGCATTCATTATAAGTTCCTCCTATCCCATGCGCTTGGAAGCGGTCATCGCCTTGTACAGCGCGCCGCCAAGCCATCTGGCGAACAGATTGAACAGCAGCACGAGAATGACGAGCACGGCCGATGCGCCCGCGGCGATTTGCGCGGCATCCGGCGCCAGGCCTTCGCTGTTGATTTTCCAAATGTGCACCGCCAGCGTTTCGGCCGGACGGAACGGATTGATCGGCGACGTCGGGCTGAGCGGGTTCCAATTGGTAAAATCCAGGCGCGGCGTGGACATCCCTGCCGTAAAGAGCAGCGCCGCCGCTTCCCCGAATACTCTGCCTGCGGCCAAAACCGTACCGGTCACGATGCTGGGAAGAGCCACCGGAAACAGGACGGAGGAAATGATTTTCCATTTGGACAGCCCGAGCGCAAGCCCGGCTTCCTTCTGCTCTTTCGGCACGCTCCGGAACGCCTGCTCCGTAATCCGCACCATCAAGGGCAGGTTAAAGATGGTCAGCACCAAGGCGCCGGAAAACAGGGAGAAGCCGAATCCGAACGTATTGACGATCAGCAACAGGCCGAACAAGCCGACCACGATCGACGGAAACGAAGACAACACTTCGACGACAAGCCGGATCGTACCGGTGATTTTCCCCGGTTTGGCGTATTCGGCCATGTAAATCCCCGCCCCGAGTCCGAGCGGAATCGTAATGATCAACGTCAGAACAAGCAAAAACAAGGAGTTGAACAGCTGCGGCCCGATGCCGCCTCCGGCGCGGATCGTTTGCGGAACCGAGGTCAGGAAATGCCAGTCGATATGGCTGAGTCCCCGTACCAGAATAAAGCCGATCAGTCCCACGAGCACCGCGACGATCAACAAGGAAAACACCACGATAAAGAAGGTTGCAATTTTGTCGGTCAGTTTCGCTCTCAAATCCTATTGTCTCCTTTCCAAAAGACGGACGATCATGACGAATACGAAGGTCATGAACATAAGCGCAAGCGCCATGCTCCACAATGCGTTGCTGTGTGCCGATCCCATCACGGTGTTGCCCATGTCAAGCGTGATGACGCTCGTAAGCGTGGATGCCGACTCGAACAAAGACCGCGGAATATGCGGCGCGTTCCCGATGACCATCTGCACGGCCAGCGCTTCGCCGAAGGCGCGCGCCATCCCGAGCACGACGCCGGTCAGAATAGAAGGCAACACGGTTGGCAAAATAACTCTGGAGATCGTCTGCCAGCGGGTAGCGCCAAGCGCAAACGAAGATTCCTTCAAACCGCGCGGCAGCGACGCCAGCGCATCGGACGCCACGCTCGTAATCGTCGGCAGGATCATGACGGACAGGACGATCGCCCCTGCCGCGATCCCGATCCCTTGTCCCGGGAACACATTCCGCAAAAACGGCACGACGACGGTCAATCCGATAAAGCCGTATACGACGGAAGGAATGCCGGCGAGCAGCTCAATGACGGGCTGCAGCAGCTTTTTGCCCCAGCCGGGAACGATTTCCGTCATAAACAGCGACGCGCAGATGCTGAGCGGGCTGGCGATGAGCGCAGCCAACAGCGATGTGGCGAATGACCCGAATATAAACGGCAGCACGCCGTACTTCGGCTCGCCGTTATTGCCTTCCGGGTCCCAGGTCGTGCCAAACAGAAAATCGCTCAGGCTGACGCCGTCGCGAAAGAACGTCGCAAGTCCTTTGGACGCGACGAAATAGACGATGGATAATATGATGACAATGAGCAAAGCTGCGCAAATAAACGTATAGCTCCGGCCCGCAAAATCTTCGGCGTGATGTTTTTTCCAGCGGGCGCGGCGTGCTGGCTGTTGAATTTGAACAGGCCTTTCATCGATAGCTTTCATCGTTGTCCTTCTTTCTAATGTGAAAATAGAGGCGAAATTCCCTTTCGCCTCTTTCTTGCGTGAGGTTTTGCTTTCGTTCAGGGCTTACTTCGTCACGTTGCCGTCCGCGTCGCGCTTCACTTCCATCTTGCTGACCGGAATGTATCCAAGCTCTACGACGTCGCCGTTTTGAATGGCATCCGAAGCGATGTAATCAAGGAATGCTTTGACTTCAGGCTTAGGGTCGCCTTTGGTGTACATATGCTCGTAAGCCCACACCGGATATTTGCCTGTAGTTACGTTTTCGACCGTAGCTTCCACACCTTCGTATTTGAGCACTTTCACTTTGTCGTCAAGGTAAGAAAGTGCGAGGTAACCGATGGCTCCAGGGCTCTCGGCCACGATTTTCTTGACCGTACCGGAGGATTCTTCCTGGATGGAACCTTTCAAATCTTCGGTTGTTGTGCCCAGTGCGTATTTTTCAAACGTTTTGCGGGTACCGGAGCTTGCCGGACGGTTTACGATGACGATTTTTTCGTCTTTGCCGCCAACCTCTTTCCAGTTGGTCACTTTGCCTGTGAAAATATCAACCAGCTGCTGTTTCGTCAGGTTGTCTACGCCGACATCCGGATTGGTTACCGCAGCCATGGCGACGACGGCCACTTGATGGTCTTTCAAGTCTTTTGCTTCGTCTTTCAGCTTTTCTTCCGCAAATACGTCGGAGTTGCCGATATCGGCTTGCCCGCCTGCGACTTGCGTCAAGCCCGTACCGCTGCCGCCGCCTTGCACTTGCACTTGAATTTTGGAATACTGGGACTCGGCCATGAATTTTTGCGCCGCTTGTTCAACAAGCGGTTGAAGCGCCGTGGAGCCGACGGCAAGCACGGAACCGCTCAGTTCCGCAGCCGGGGATTTATCGTTAGTTGCAGCACCGGAAGCGCTGTTTGTGTCTTCGGTATTTTTGCTTCCGCAAGCGGCCAGCATGATCACCAGCGCCAGCGTGCAAAGCATGAGTAACGGTTTTTTCATTTTGATCATCGTTTGTTTCCCCCTGTATTTGTATGATCCAGGCAGTTTTTCTTCGCTGCCGACAAATTCATTGTAGCTTTCTATCATTTTGTAAAATGATGCGTTTTGTAAACGGAAAGATAAAAAAATGTATAATCTATTTATCATTAAATAGAATAAATCTATAATGATAGTGAAGAATTTGATGACATCAGGGGGATATCGATGAATCTGTTAAAATTGCAAATCCTCGTTCTGATCGAAAAGCTGAAAAAAGTGACGGATGTGGCAAGGGAAATGGGCATGAAGCAGCCCACCGTGACGTTTCATATGAAAAGCCTGGAGGAGGATCTGGGCGTTTCCTTGTTCGAGGCCAAAAGGGGACGGATTTTGTTAACGGAGGCCGGCAAGGCGCTTTATCCATATGCGGTGAAAATGACGGCGATGGCCCAAGAGGCCCGCAAAGCGGTGCAAGATTATGCGGATCTTAATAAAGGGCATTTGAAAATCGGAGCGGACAGCATGATGGGCGCTTACGTTCTGCCGCCGCTGGTCGGCGGCTTTTGCAGCCGGTTTCCGGGCGTCCAGATCGAATTGAACGTCACACCCACCCGTCGGGCAAAAGAGCGGCTGCTGAACCAGGAAACCGATTTGGCGTTTTATTATGCCGAAGCCGCAGGTTCTTTGGACGGGTCGAAGTCGGTAAAAGAAGAAAAGATCTTTCAAGACCGCATCGAGCTTATTTTTGCCGGAACACATGCGTTTGCCGGACTCAAATCGGTGACGCAGCAGCTCATCGCCCAGCAGTTTTTCGCGCAGCACGGCGACGGGGCGTTTATGACGGACTTCGCGCGCGCGTATGCGGCCGATTCCGGTATCCATCTTTGGGAGCGGACGGCGGCCGATTCGCCGGAAATCGTGAAAAACATGGTACGGTCCGGCGGATTCATCAGCCTGTTCCCGCTTTCCGGTATCCGGGAGGAGCTTGCGTCCGGTGCGCTCCGTTCGCTGCCGCTGCCCGGACAGGCCGATCCAACCGTGACCGGCGTGCTTGCGTACCATGCCGATCAGCCGGCTTCGCCCGTTTGCGAAAGGTTTATCCAATACGTGCGGGAACAGGCCGAAAACTGATAAAGGGGCATCTCCCCCGGATCTTTTGGATCATGAGAGACGCCCCTTTTTATATTGAAGAAACACAGCCCCCGCGAGGAGATGACCGTTAACTTTTTCAACTTAGCCTTGCGTGTATTTTTTCATCGTAAATCTCGCGATGGGCTTAAGCATCCATACTTCGATTCGAAACGTGATGCCGATATTTCTAAACTTGCGCCGCAAATTTGCTCCGGCTCCACAGCCACATCGGCGTATGAATGTCGATCGGGCACAACCCGCTGCCCTGCAGCAGGTCTTCCCATCTGGAAGCCGCAAGCTCCCTTGCCTTCGGGCCGGCAGCTTCCTCCTCGGTCAGGATGCCGAGTTTGGCGCTGGATTGAAGGACATGGGTGTCGGGCGCCACCGTAATGCATTCCCGATCCGGAAAGTCAGCATCCGTGTACTGTTCCATCACGTACAACCAGTAGTTCATGATTTTGTCGCCGCCCAGATAGGGGAAGCTTTTTTTATGCTGCATCATATGCTGCTTGATCCGGCGGACGGAATTCCCGTTTCGGCGGAAAAGGTTCCGCAAGTCCCCGTCCAGCTGATCCATGATCGTGACGCACAGCGTCCGCCAGACGGCGGGCTGCTTGTTCGGTTGAAGCGCGACCTTATGTTTCAGCAGCTTTTCCCGCAGCTTCTCCGCGTCCATGGCAGCGGCCGCCGCCGGATCAAACACGTCCATCGTGTCCGGATCGTTAAACGTCCGGTGAGCGCTCTCCCAAAGCGCGTACGAATTCCGCTGGTAATTCAGCGCCATCGGCAGCGTAAAATAATGATAGCTTGCCGCCGAAGACGGCTCCAGGGGCGGGTGTTCGTCCTCGGGCATTTTCTCGCCGCCAAGCTTCCCCTGTTGATGAAGCAAAATTAATTCCGTTATATCCCGCAAAATATCGTCCCTGCTCCGCAGCATGCGTCCTGGCTCCTCTCAAATCGACGTTCCCTTTTTGCCCGTCAGCATCGGCAGCAGCAAATACAGCCCGTAAGCAAACGCCATCCAAATGACGAAGGCCAGCAGCTGTTCATCGGACAACCCCGCAAAAAAGACGCCCTTGTTCCATATCACAAACGTGTCCAGGATTAAACCGACGGCGCTGCCCACCACGCCAAGCCTTACGGCCGCGTAGGGACTCGGATCGAGTCGGCGAAAAAGGACAAATACGACGTACAGCACGACGCCCGTCGCGACCTCCAGCAAAAGAAACGGCGGCAAAAAGTGTTGCCGGTACGGGCTGACCAGCACCAGCGGTCCGAAAAAGACGAAAAACAGCGTCGCCCCCAGCCAAACCAGCAGCGAAAACAGCAGCGTCAGCCCCATCTTTTCAGAAAACATGCCAAAAGCTCCTTTCCACACGGAATTGTCCAAAACTATTCGGGTTTTGCCTCCCGCAGCAAACGCTCAAAAAATCGGCCGAGTTCGGTAAACACTTTATCCCGGTCCAGCGCGGGAGAAACCAGGCTTTGCACGGCCAAGCCGTCAAAGATGGCGTTAATGACGACGGCCCACACCTCGAACGACATGCCCATAAGACGATCATCCGCATCGTCTGTTCCGGATTCGGCTTCCTGACGTCCGCGGCGCGTAGTTTCGCCGTTCGGCGGATCCGTTTTCGGCCGGTCCCCGCTTCCGGAAGTTTCGCTTGAAGGCGGCGGATTTTCCGCGCCCGCAAGGTGCCGCAGCCGATCCGCAAGCACCCCGTTTTCGAACGAAATCAGGGCGCCCAGCTCCTTTCTCGTTTCTTCATGTTTCAGGCTGAACACGACAAGCGATAGAAACAAGCGGTGAAAAAAGGAATCGGGCCCTCCCCGTTCTTTTGCCGCTCCCAGCGCCTCCGACACGGCAAACTCCTTGGTCTGCAAAGCAGAGAACTCATTCCATGAGCGTTCGCAAACATCTTTGACGACGTCCAGCATCAGCCGGTCTTTGGTCTGGAAATGGTAATACACCGTTCCTTGCGTGACGCCGATGCGTTCCGCCACCATTTTTAAGGTCAATTTCTCCAAGCCCTGTTCCACGATGCATTGTTTGGCCGCTTCGATCAGTTCCTGCTTGGAAACGACATTCGGTTTAGCCATGTATATGCTCTCCTTTTTCTATAGTTAGTCATCCAACTAACTTACTAACAATATATACCATTCGCCGGGAAAAAGTAAAGACGGATTTTAACCTAAGTTGACCGGAAGTCTCAAACGGAACATGCCAAAAGGCTCGTAAACAGCTACAACAGCCGCTTGCGAGCCTTATTTCGATCGAAGCGGCCAACAGGACTCGAACTCCGAACCCCGATAGCAATCTTACAACAACTCAAAGGTAAAGTCCGGTATACCCGCCGCCACAGGTTCAAACGTTGGTTCAATATAGCCCAGTTCCAGCACAGAAACGATCCTCTCGTCTTTTTGAACACCCAAACGCCCCGCATAAGCTCCGTCGTAAATCCAGTCATTCATCGTCATCCGGACATGAAGGCCGCCCTCCCGCGCAAGCAGGCGAAAATTTTGCATAAGGCAGCTGGCCGCCCCAAAATCTTCTTCCCTTTTATGAAGGTCAGGATCTTCTTTGATGACCAATACCAGATAGGCCGGAGCCTGATCCTGCAACCCGGACATGAGGCCTGCGCTGCCGGAACCGATGTATATGAACCGCCAAGGCTCCCGCATGCCGTCGTTTGGAGCCCATACGGCAACATTCAATAAGTCCAGCACATAACTTTCGGAAACGGGTTCATCGCTGTAGCTTAGTAAACGGCCCCCCTTGGAACCGCTCTTGGCATCATTCAACAGGTCCCTCTCCTCCCGATAAAACGGTCCATTTCTTTTCCGCTCGCGTCCTTGCCCTGGCTTTCGGAATTTTGTCGAAGTATCCGAGGTGAAAAATGCCGACAAGCCTTTCTTCGGGGCTCATTTTGAGCAGATGGAACAATTCCTTGCTCTGCATCATCGGTTCCGTGTCCCACAGCGCTCCAAGCCGCCGCTGCCAGGAAAGAAGCTGAAAATTTTGCATGATCCCGCAAACCGCCGCATAATTCATGTCGCTTTCCCTCCTGTCCGGACCTGTGGCGGCAATGACGGCAAGATGGCCCGGTATATCGGTGACCCTTTTCCGAACGAAATCCCTCACTTTCTCCGGAAGCCATTTGACCAGCCTGTTCTTTATCAAAGGCTCCAGCATGCAGGCGGCCAGACGTTCCCTGGAATCCGCCGTTCCCGCATACACGCAACGAAAAGCTGCGGTTTCCCCGGACGAATACAGCTGCCGCGCTTCGCGGAGCAATGTGAACACCAGCTCCTGGTCCACGGGGGAAGGATGAAACCTGCGGATGCTTCTGCGCTCCCGGATCGTCTTCCTGAAATCCATTTTATTTTACCCCCGGCTTTTGTTCGCCCGAATCGCCCGTCAAGCTCCTCAATTCCCCTGCCCAACGAACAACGCCGTCTCTTATCGTGCTTGCCGGATCCGGGTCCGACACAGGCACCGCCCAGGCGATATGGCCGTCCGGACGAATCAACGCGGTGTGAACATCGTCCCAATGGGCCGCTTTCGCCGCCAACGAAGCTTCGATCACCTGAAGATGCCCATAACGATTCCACTCCCCGCTGTTTTTCGCGTCCGAAGACAGATGCAGCAAAAGAAACTTGCCTGACCGGAGCAGTTGATAAGAGCTGGCCAAATCGCCGTTTTTCAGCCGCAAAATTAATTCTGCCGAACGCTTTCCGTTTAAAACATGGTACGGCGCCCGGTCATCGGACGTGTAGTGGACATTTAGAGCGGAAATTTGTTCCGCCATCTGATGGTTCACTTCCGGATGAAGAAGAAGTTTGGACATGATGCTCCGGAGTTCCATGACGCCGGGACTTGTGTCAATCAGCGTAAACTGCGCTTCCGTATTGCCCAGCATCGCCGTGCTCCAAGGAAAACGCTCGGCGTGATAGCTGTCGAGCAGCCACTCCGGCGCCCAGCCTTTAACCGCTCCGGCGAGTTTCCATCCCAGGTTCACCGCTTCTTGAAGACCGATATTCATCCCCTGCCCTCCCGCGGGAAAATGAATATGTGCCGCATCTCCGGCGAGAAACAGTCGATTTTCCCGATAGCGGCTCGCTTGCCGCGTGGCATTCCCGAAACGCGACATCCACTTCGCTTCGGCCAGCCCAAAATCGCTTCCCGCCGTCCGAATAAGCGACGATCGCAATTCTTCCATCGTAACCGGCTCGTGTTTGGATACGAACGATCTTTCCGGATCCAGAATCAATATTCGATAAGTCGTCGAATCGATCGGCAAAATCGATACGATTCCCTTTTCCCCCATACGGGAGACAACGCTCATCGGAGGCAGGCCGGGAAGGGCGGCATCGGCCAAAATAGCCATGAACGTCGCGTCGTGGCCCTCGAACGGAATGCCCGCTTGTTTTCGGACCAAACTTTTGGCCCCGTCCGTGCCGACGACGTACGCGGATCTGAGCGTACCCTCCCCCTGGGGGCCCGACATGCGCACTGCAACGCCTTCCTCATCCTGATGCACGGATATAGCTTCCGTTTCCCTCCGTATTTCTACGCCCAAGTCCAGCGCCCATTGTTCCAGCACTTCTTCCGTTTCGCTTTGCGGCAAAAATAGGGTGTAATTGGAGGACGAATCCAAAACCGAAAAGTCCAAGGGCGTATCCAACGAGGCAAAATGTCCCCTAGGCAAACGGCGCCCTCTATCCAGCAATTTCGATTTCAAGCCGCGCATATCCATGATTTCAAGCGTTCGCGGATGAACGGTAAGCGCGCGCGAAAACGGCGTTGTGCTTTTTAATCGTTCCAGAATGCAGACATGGACGCCGGCTAAAGCCAGCTCTCCTGCCAGCATCATGCCAACGGGCCCTCCGCCGATCAGTATCACATCATAATCCATAGAAATGACCTCTTTCCCTTAACCCGAACTCGGGAGATGAAAGCGACAAAAGATGGCCTCGTCAGGCCATGGATGGATCCATCGGCGTCTCCATCGCTGTCCTTAACGATAGAAGTCCGACAGATCTCCAAACAGCCGCTTTATAAAATCAAGTTCGGATTCGCTGTATTTATTCAAAAACTCGTACATCCTCTGCTGTTCCTTGTGATGAAGTTCATCATGAAGGGCAAAAAGTTTTTTCCCTGCCGTCGTTAGCCGGAAATACACTTCTTTTTTGTTATCGTTGAGCTGTGTCTTGCGTACCCAGCCTGCGTTCAATAACTTATTGGTAATTTTTGAGGTGTTCCCTTTGCTTAGATTCATCTTTTCGGCGATCGAAGTGACATTAATCGGTTCCTGCTCCCCAATGCATGCGATGGTGTGCAGCTCCGTCATGTTTAGGGTGGATTCCACTTCGATCATTTTCAGGAGTTCTTCAAGAAAAACGCTGGTTACACGGTTCTCATATTGTTCCTTATTCTCAAGGAATCGAATGAAATTGTCATGGATCGCGATTTTGGTCATCTGGTTCGTATTCATGTTTCGGCAAGCTCCTCGACTCATTTTTTCTCATTATATCCAAAATTAGTTTCATTGGAAACAATATGAGCAAAACGAAAGGATTTTAGCCTTGAATGAAACGGTTAATTCAGTTTTTCAGGCCATTTATAACCTCCTTAATCATTTATTATTGTTTCTCGGGAATAAATATAAATAGCTTTGATTACGGGAATAATATCTATAACCCAAAAATATTTATTCATATGAAACAATTTTATTTTAAGTTTTCTTTTTTTTCTTGTCAACTCGTGCTTGGGATGCGAAATGGCTGGACCGAATGCCGGCAGCTAATAAAACTGCTGTTGTTCAAATTCTCCGATACAAGGCATGCGATATCCGTTAGCCGCTTTCGAGCGCCGGCCATCGAATCATCCACGGTTTATCGGGCAGCGAAAAAAGGCTCGCAAACTGCTAAAATAGCAATCTGCAAGCCAGTTCGGCGGGTCGCCCGTAAACCATGCAAAACGCTTCCGTAAACGCGGCTTTTTGTCAGCCCTTCAGGACTGCTCTCAAGCCGGCGGCGGTTTGCGGCAGCTCTTTTTTCATCGATTGACGCATAAAAAATTCGGCTACCTTCGGAACGTTGCCAACTTGAATGGTGAAATGAACGCGGCAGGATTTTTCCGAGACCGGTTCAATGCGGTAGCTTTCGCGAAAGGATTGTTTTTCATCGGGTGCCGTCTCCAAGGTCAGCAGCTGATCCTGAACAAGCTCGGTTACGACCATGTTTTTTTCGCTTTTAAAGCCAGAATATTTTCCGCTCTCAAAATATCGGGTGCCAAGCTGCGCCGGTCCTTCAGGCGTCACGCGAGTCTCCAGAATGCCTTTAATCCAGGAATCCCGCCCCTTCAAGTCCATGAGACGCGAAAAAACGCTGGATGCAGGATCGTCGTAGGTCTCAACATGCTCAAATGTAAGCATAACCATCTTCCTTTCCTTTAATAGTATTGGGTTTAGCGAAAGAGGATTGTCGATAAGGCACCCGTTAACGCTCGTTCCATTTCTTCTTGGTCCGCTTCGGCGGCCTTGCTCCGCCATCCGATGTAGCCATCCGGCCGCACGAGGACAGCCCCCGTCGGGGTGATTCCGTAAGCGTCAAGAAAATCGTTCCCGGGATTGCCAATATCGCCTTCCTGACCGCCGATCCGATAGATATCCATCGGCAGACGGAGCGCATCTTGGGCAACTTGAGCGGCCTCCAGCCAGTTTTGTCCGTCAGGACCGACGAGCAGAACGAACCGGGAAGCAAATAAATCCAAGGAGGAAACGGTATGACCGTCCCTTTCCAGAACGATGTGCGCCGCCCGGGTCCCCGGCTGTCCCGTCCACAACTCCGGCGACTGGGCATAAGGGAGGTTTTGCCCGTCTGCCTCCGGTACGATTGCGCCCTCCGGGTAACGATAACCCATATTGACATGCAGGGTATTTACCGTAATCCCCTCCGAGCCCTCATGCTGGCGCTGCTGGGACAGCCTGACGACCTGCTCTGTCGTGTAATCCGCGACGGGACGCCGCTCGGCATCGTAAGTGGCAAGCAGATCCGGTCCGGCTTCCCCGCGCAAGACGGCGGCCAGCTTCCAGGCGAGGTTTTGGGCTTCGGCGATGCCGGTATTGCCTCCCAACCCGCCGCTTGGTGGTTGAACCCGCGCCGAATCACCGACCAAAAACACCCGGCCATCTTGAAAACGATCGGCGACCCGGGCGGCCATTTCCCAAGTCAATACCTTTTTGATCGTAACGGGAATGTCCGGAATTCCGATGGCTGCCCGAATCAGCTCCACACAGCGCTCCTCCGGATAATCTTCCATCGTTTCTTCCTCCGGATCATAGATAACGTCCACTCTGTAGATGTCAGGTCTCCTGAAAGTACCGGGATATAACACAAGGCTTCCGCTTGTCGTATCGTTGGCGAAAAAACACATATGCGCGTTTTGGCTTGCAAACAATTCTTGAATATCCGCATCGAAAACCATGCTGACCAAATGGCAGAGCGTCCCTTCCCCATGCTGGCCGATGCCTAATTTCGCGCGGATCCCGCTCTTGCTTCCATCGGCTCCAACCATATACTTGGCCCGAACGGTGCGCTTTTCGCCGCTGATTCGATCGCAAATAACGGCCGTGACGCCTTCCCCGTCGGTTTCAAACCCGATCAGCTCCGTGTTGTATCGCAGACGGGCGCCGGCTTGCTCGGCCTGTTCCCGGAGAACCGGCTCAAGCAGATCCTGCGCAATGCCGTTGCCTTCAACGGGGCTCAGATCCGTAAAGTATGCACTCATATCCTCCATGAGATTGTCAAACATTTGTCCGGCCAAACTCTCTACGAACATGACGCCGAAATCCCGGGGAAACGGGGGCTCTTCGCGGCGAATTTCTTCCTCGATTCCGGCCGAGCGGAATATTTCCATCGTTCGGGCCGTCAGGCTCGAAACGCGCGGGTGGATGGCCGTTCCCGGATGGCGCTCGACCACTAACGGCTTTATTCCTTGGCGTGCCAAAAAAAGGGAGAAGGAAAGCCCCACCAGGCTTCCTCCGACAACGAGGACAGGGACCGTTTCATCAACGGCTGATAAGTTATTCGAGCCTTTATTCATCCAAGATCCGTCCTTTCGGATAAAATTGGTTTCATTCAAAACCGTGATCAAAACGCCGGGCGATCTCGCGGAGTTCTTCCATGCTCCATTTCAGCTTTCCGGTTTGGATATCCGCGATAACGGATTGAAGCCATGCGATTTCAGCCGAAAACAGCGCTTGTTGATATTCCGACTCAAGCAAAAACAAGCGCGGCAGACCCATCGATGATTCTGTTTGGTACTGATCCTCGAGCCGGGCGAATGTGTTTTCAAGTGCGCTTACTCTTTTTTTGAACAGCGATACGACCTCTTCAGGCGTTAGCAAAGCCAGAAAAGAAACCGCAGCGGGGAACTCCAAAAATTCCTGCGCCGGTGTGGAGATCATTTCCCGAATCCATGCATAGGCGGCATTCCGGCCTAAATCCGTGATTTCGTAAACAACTAAATCCGGCTTCCCTTCATTCTTTTTCTTTCCTTGGATCGCAATGGCGTTGTCCCGATGCAGCCGGTCAATCGTTTGGTAAATGCTCGTTCGGTGGCGAACGTTAATGACTTCCTCTTTCCCCCTCTCTTTAATGAGCTGCTGCATACGGTAAGGATGCATGGGCTCCTCAATAAGAAAACAAAGGATGGCTAATGCGACAGGCGACTTTTTTATCATGTTGTTTTTCATAGTCATAATATTAATATTAATAATATGACGTGTCAACGGGAAAAGAATAAATTTTCCAAATTGGCTCCATCCCCTCCGTTTTAGTCATTGAGACATTGACCTTGCAAAGGCAGTAGGAAGAATGCGGACATCAATTATTTAATGGGTACGTTAATAAAGAAATGCAATATTGCAGTTTGGAACGTGCCGATCCCCATGACGCAAAAAAGCTCCTGAATCGTCCTAGAACGAATTCAAGAGCTTTTTTAGTTGATGCGGTCGAGAGGACTCGAACCTCCACGGGGGGTTAGCCCACACGGACCTGAACCGTGCGCGTCTGCCAATTCCGCCACGACCGCATAATTTATTGATGCTTAGTTTTGCAGCAACAGAATATATAATATATCAAATTTCTAGTAGTGTCAATAATTATTTTATTTTGGTAAAACCTTCGGCAAAAACTTCTTGGGCTCCTGAGTTTGTTGTTGCTCTTTCGCGTTGGTTACATTCTTATTTTTCATAACAGGTTCCACCATTCATTTTCTTTACTTCGTTTACTTGTTAACAAAGCGTTTATATCTACGCGCTTTAAAAAGCGCTCAAAAATTAGACCATCAAAAGTGCAAAAAAGCCCGCAAACTGCTATGAAAGCAATCTGCGAGCTTTTTCTGCTGTGATGCGGTCGAGAGGAATCCGAATCTCCACGGTCGGATTAGAGCCACGGAACCGAAACATGCACGTCATTGGTTGCGAGGTTTCCTCCGTTGCAGGCAGAACCGCTAAACCGGAAAAATTATTAATACCCCATATCCTTTAATATTTTGGATAGTGTGCGCAAACGTTCGCCAATCAGTTCATCATCATCGCTCAGTGCTTGGCTGAACAGCTTAATATCTTCATTAATTCTCTCATTGTCCGTGCATACGGCCAAGGTCATGGCATCCCCTTGCAAACCAACCCGATCGATAACGGGCCGTTGCGGATCGTATAAATTTTCATAACGGTAAGCTTCGCGAAAATGTTCCAGCGTCCGGCAAATGAGAATGGACAAATCAAGAACACGATGGAGAGGCAGTTCTTCCGATTGTCTTGACCATTTTTCGCCCGTGTATCTCCACACCTTGGCCGAAATATCGACCTTGCCTCGATCGTTCCACTGGGCCAACCCCAGGGAAAGACCTTTCGCGTCCGTGTTCCCGGCCATTCGTCCATCAATCTTTTCATAATTTTCCGACACGACCACAGGTTTATGTTTTAACGTTGTAGGTATTTTCATCCTTCATTCCCTCATTCCGATTCCCAAATTTACTAATTTACTAAACGACGGTTTCATCTTATCTTGAATTTTACCGCGAGTCAAATCCGTTTTGATGAGATCCAATGAATGAGAATCCCCCTCAATTTATTCAATGACGGGCTGCGAGCCTTATTTTATTTGCGGATTTTCATCCCTTGGCGGCTTATTATATCCTTTGTCTCCATAGGGCTGCAGCTTCTTGAGCCAAGGCTTCAAGATTTGTTTTTGCTCCCAGCGCATATCCGTTATCTTATCGGCTTCCTTCTGCTCCAGCACCTCATACGTGAATGCATCCGCTCCAAATTCCTTCCAATCCTTTTGAAGCTCCGCATTTGCGAATCTCCCTTGATCCAGCTGCATCCGAAGAGTAAACCACTTATTTTTCAAGTTGGGATAGCTGTCGATGTAGATTTTGCCGTTGATGTTGTTTTTGATTTGGGCGACGCCCATATAAGTCTTGATCTGTTGGAATTCCGCAAGCAGCTTCCTCCGCTTATTCATATCCATGTCATTTGCTCTCTCCTCATCCTAGCGATTAAAAATTCATGAAAACTACAAATACCGAGCGATAATCCGAACCAACTTTGCCGGGAACTCACGCAAATTCGTAATGTCCAAAAATCTCTCATGACCATAAATGTCACTAATGACCTCCTTATCTTGACCGATGGCCGCGGCGAGAAATGCAATGCCTTTCCGTTCATATTCCTCTATGGTCTGCTGCATATCTGCAATGGCGTAATCCCCGGTATAATCGTCCATCGCTTTCGGCTGTCCATCGCTGATGCTAATCAACAGCTTCGTCTGCCGCGGTGAAACGGCTAACCGTTCCCCCATGATACGAAGGGCCATTCCGTCACGATTATTGCTTCTTCCCCGAATTCGCATCAGCCTGAATCGATCATTGGCATCCGGTTTATCGAAATCGGCGTAGGCAAAGATCGACATTTGCTCCATTTTGGAAACATCCGCGGTATCCCCATAGATCAATATAGGAATATTACAGATTTGACAAAATTCATATACCGCAATGACTGCTCGTTTGGCTGCTTCCAGTCTCCCAAAAGCCGACATCGATGCCGACTCATCGACCCTCAGCCCCACCACCAGAGAAGGGGATTCCGATGGAGGACGTTTTTTGGCAAAATACCTAAAATCCCTGTAGGCGATACCGTCTGCTTGAAACTTGCTGCCATAGTAACGATTCCTTTCAAAATCGGAAGACGTTTCATGTTCCAGGAGCGGTAGCGTCTTTCTGGCAATTTCCTGTACGATCGGCATGAGTTCCTTGCTTAGAGCGACATATTCCGTTTGGGCTTCCTGGTCGTAATCCGGACGATGGACAATGAGCTTCACTTTTTCATGAATGGAATCGGACACCGTCTTTCTTGCGGCTTGATTGAGCTTCTTACGGAAATCGCGTTCCTTTTGTTTCGCATTCTCCGACATAGGTTCGGGATTGGCCTGGTGATATTGCGGAGTACCGGTTTCTCCGGTATCCGTGCTTCTCATGTCGGTGGATTCGTCGGAACCGCGGAAAGAGCTTTTTTCGCTGTCGGCAGACTTTTTTAGCGCGACCGCCTTTTCATCCTCCATTTTGTCATGATCAACAGCAGTGACGCCTATATCTCCCCCTGTCTTGATTTCGATGGCGTCATCGTTGGATTTTCGTTTTTTTTTACCCCGCCCGCAACAGCCTCTAAACGTGTCAGCAGACCGTGTTTTTCGAGGGCTTCTTCCAAAATTCTGATTTCCTCTGAATCGGTGGTTATTTTGTAGAGGACCTTATAATAAAGAGATTCTTTGGCCGAGGCTCCTCCCGCAACCGCATCCGTCCAGTAGAAAAAGGAACGCATTCCGGCTACGCCCTTGATGGCATTGGCCCGGGCAGCCGCATCCAAAATCATGATCGCATCGGCCAACACGCTCAATACCTCTTCGTCTTGATAACCGGTTTTCGCCATTGCGCGTTCGATCATGACTTCTTTGCCGGGCAAATCCATCTTCTCCGAGTGTTGAACCCTGTCGCGCAGCGCTTCATTAAGCGGCCTCGCTCCTGCATAACTGCGATTGGTCGTAGTAACCGCGATGAAATCCGGATGTCTGCGTATGATTTCGGTCGGGAGATTAATGCTCCCATCCAGTTCCAGTGCGGAGTTCAACGCCATGAGGACGGCGGCATCGCGAATGACGTTGGGTTCTTGAATTTCCAGAAGATACCCGTTTTGATAAGCCCTGACGATCTCCGAGGGGTAAAAACGATACTCCACGGCTTCGCCGTCCGTGTGTCTCTCGGCAAGCTTCATCAATTGCTTCATTTTTAAGGCTGCTTGTTCCTGGGTAACCCCCAATGTTTCCATTAAAATCGAAGTCGCGCTTTGAAAACCATCGCTATCATATAGTGCTTTCAAAACGCTCTGCTCTACCGGTTCCACCTTCTCTAATTGCTCGGAAGGGATCACCGGCAAAATCGCGCCGATAATATCCGATTTGTCCATATCCGCAAAACAGGTCACTTTCGTATAAGGCAACCCGAAATTAGCCGATAATGCTTTCGCTAATTGGGTTTTGCCGGAACCCGCATCGCCTTCCAACAGAATGTTGGCGATTTTCATTTCCCCGCGATGCCAGTTCCGTTTTACTTCTTTGCTAATACGACGTTCTTCCTCGCTGGTCTTATGGGATGCCGGCTTTTGCCAAACCAGCTTTTTTTCTGCATCGCTCAAGGGTCTTTCAGGCGACAAATAATATTCTTCATGTACTTGCATTGACTTTCTCTCCTCCATTGCCGTCATGATGCCGGGCCCGTGGTTAATACCCCATATCGTTTAATATTTTTGATAACGCACGCAGGCGTTCGCTGATCATCTCGCCGTTGTCGCTCAGCGTTTGGCTGAGCACCTTGATATCTTCATTAATCTTTTCGTTGTCCGTGCATACCGCTACGGTCATGGCGTCCCCTTGCAGGGCAACCCGGTCGATGATCGGCTGCTGCGGATCATGCAAATGCTCATATCTGTAGGCTTCTTGAAAATGCTCCAAGGACCGGCAGATCAGAATAGACATATCAAGAACGCGATGGAGAGGCAGTTCCTCCGATTGCCTTGACCATTGTTCTCCCGTGTATCTCCAAACTTTGGCCGAAATATCGACCTTCCCTTCAGTTTTCCATTGGGCCAATCCGAGCGAAAGACCTTTGGCATCCGTGTTGATGGCCAATCGGCCATCAACCTTCTCATAATTTTCCGACACGACAACAGGTTTGTGTTTTAACGTTGCAGGTATTTTCATCTCTTCCACCTTTTCGATTTACTAGTTTACTAATATTACTGATTTACTAAATTACTGATTAGAATCTTATATTGGATTTCATCGCGAGTCAAGTCGTTTTTAAAATGTGGGTGGATTCCAAAGTTGAAAAGCGAAATGGGTTGTGCTACAATGCTGGTAATTTCATTTCGGGAGGCGATGGGAATAATGTAATTTTTCTTGCTTATTTTACGATGATAAAACAAAATCTGTTTTATTTTTGTTAAGCAAGAAAGTTACTTATTCTCTTCACTCAAATCAATAACGTTCTCTAATCCATTCAACGGGATTAGATTTTAGTGTTTGTTTATTTGAGCTGCAAGAAAGGTAACTTTCTTGCAGCTCTTTGTGTTTTTAGAGGATTGTTTCTAATTTGCAAAAAGATCGCCGTCAAAATCGGCGAAACCGTAATGTAAACCTTATTTCTTATTTTTTGAGGAGGCTGAAATACATGTTGGAGGTTGTAAATATTCATGTGAATCGTTCATTGTCCGTTGGTGCGGTTCACAATCAAACGAAACGGATGCCGGAGCGTTATCCATCTATCGATCGATGCACGTAGCGACTGAAGCCGCATGCATCATGGTTTTTCATATAGTTGGTTAATGTAAATGTGGAGCATCTTTTATTGGTGCTTACGGCATTTTCTCCGGCCCAAGAGGAGAAAAAAGCATGAAATCAACTTCAAAATACGAAATGATTCAACAGATATTAACCGACTTGAAACAACCCGCCTATCGGTTTCAACAAATTGCGGATGCGATCTTCAAGCAAAAAATCGGTGAATATGACGGAATGACCATCCTGCCCAAGGGTATAAGAAACGAATTAATCAAGCACCTTGGCGAACACGTTTTGAACTTAACCCCTGTCTTGCAAAAGACGTCCAGACAAGTGAATAAAGTGCTTTTTTCCATTGAAGGCGGCGAACGCATAGAGACGGTTCAACTAAGCTATGAGCGCGGCTGGAAATCATACTGCATTTCCAGTCAGTGCGGATGCGGATACGGTTGCCGCTTCTGTGCTACAGGCACAATCGGACTGAAACGAAATCTAACCGCCGATGAAATTACCGATCAACTGTTATATTTTCATCTCAATGGTGAAGCCCTGGATAGCGTCTCGTTTATGGGCATGGGTGAGGCGCTGGCCAATCCTTATATCTTCGACGCGCTTAAGATTCTAACCGATCCACGGACCTTCGGCTTGGGGCATCGACGAATTACCGTTTCAACCATTGGAATTTTGCCCGGGATCGATCGTCTGACAAAGGAATTTCCGCAGGTGAACCTGACCTTTTCGCTGCACTCTCCGTTCGACGAACAGCGGAGCGAGCTCATGCCCATTAACAACCGCTTTCCGCTTCATGATGTGTTGAACAAGTTGGATCAGCATATTCGGGATACAGGCAGAAAAGTATATATTGCCTATATCTTGCTTCGAGGACAAAACGATTCAAACGAACATGCGGAAGCCATGGCTGCTTTGCTAAAGGACAGAGGTCCTTGGGAACATTTATATCACGTCAATTTGATCCCCTACAATTCAACCGACGTGACGCCCGAAAGCTTTCGCCAATCGGACAAAGAACGGGTTCGAAGGTTTGCCGGCGTTTTAAAGTCAAAGGGAATCAAAGTCACTGTGCGAACACAATTCGGAACGGACATTGATGCGGCATGCGGTCAGCTATACGGTCACAATAGTCAATGAGTTAACATGAAAACTTATCGGTCAAGGAGAATGAATGATGTCTCATCACAACGTTGCAATCACCCATGTTCAATTCCATGCAAAGACAGATATTTGGTGATATTTGCATGGAATAACAACATCACCAATCATGCTGGCTTTGCTGCTTGAGATATGATATGGATTCAAGGAGTGAGTCTTCATGAGATATATTAACGCGAACGCAATTCTCCCCAAGGAATTGGTCGAAAAACTGCAAAATTTTGTACAAGGCGAATACCTCTATATTCCGGCAATCAAAGATCAACATAAACCTTGGGGTGAATTGTCCGGTTTCCGGGAAGAAATCGATCGGCGAAATCGTGACATCATGCAAGCTTATGCTTCCGGCGCTTCGATCCAAGAACTCGCTGAATCTTACTGCCTTTCGGTTTATGCCATCCGAAAAATCATTTACGCCAAATAAAAATTGCATATGTGCGCTTTTGCCATCGACATGCCCAACCCTGGGGCTGCGGTGGCTTTTTTTAGGTTGATCTTAAAAGGTGATACCAAACGCTACAGAACCATGTTGTGTATAGTTTACGGGATTTCTGTCTGTTACCTTAATAACTATAGGTTCTTCTAAAATGTTGCAGGACAAACGGGAGGTTTTCATGATGGATGCTATTGTAAATATACGAAAAACACCGCTTCAACAATTTTTTATATGGAATAAAGCTTTTACGGTGATGCGGATATCCATTTCGTAGAAGTTCGGATCTGGAGGAGAGTATATTGTTGAATGTCACGATTTTTAATATGGAAGGTATTGAGGTTGGCGAAATGGAACTTGAAGCATCCGTTTTCGGTATCATTCCCAATGAACCGGTTATGCATGATGCCGTTGTCAATCATCTGGCAAATAAACGCAGAGGAACGCAATCCGCATTAACAACGTCGTCAGAGCCTTACAAAACCCGATATTTAAAATTATTATATCTTTGCCTTTTAGCAATTCAACCCTGGTCACGTCTTCGCCCCGAAATGTTCAAAGAAGGATCAACTCTTTCTGACAACTCGGTGAAAAACAGTAAAACCACCCTTTTGAGCTATTGAAATAAAAAAGACCCGGCATATTGGGAACCAAGCGAAGAACAAGTTAAGGATGAGGAAACTTAAAACCCGCGAAGACCTTGTAGAATCAAGGATTTTCGCGGGTTTTGCCGTCTTTTCCAAGCGCCGCAAGGCTTCCCGGAAAGTCATTAAAAAGCGGCCAAATTT
Source organism: Paenibacillus sp. USDA918EY (assembly GCF_009870825.1). Lineage (GTDB taxonomy): Bacteria > Bacillota > Bacilli > Paenibacillales > Paenibacillaceae > Paenibacillus_AQ > Paenibacillus_AQ albilobatus. Next base: position 269,531 of record NZ_WTWY01000003.1, read on the forward strand.
GGACATTTGCGAGAACTCGGAGAAGTGTTGCTGATTGATTTCGATCCGCAAGGCAATCTAGCCTTATGCTTCGGTATCAAGCAGCCGGACAAACCGTCCATAAGCATGTGCCACATTTTCAAGCAACATCGACCTCATGGTCGTTATTCGTAGAATCGAGACGGATGAGAACGGCTGCGACTTCGAGATGCTCGCCGGGCATAACCGGATGAATGCAGCAAGGCTCATCGGCCTAGTGCATTGTTCGCGGGGTCGCAATTGAAGTTGTTATTGCCGCTCGGATAATTACAGAGCAGCTGCGTCAATTGGTGAAGCTCGGAAAGCTGCTAAATCCGCCTTCCGGCCAAAGATCCCCCAATTTTCCTCGGGAACTTCGTGAATGATGATATAGACTGGGATGAGATCAGAGGTGCAGACCAGCCGTCCGAAAATTGTGGTAGCTCCTTCGATCAGCCTCATGTTGGCGTCGCTGTCTAAACCGCCCTCAATGACGAAGATCTGCACGCTGACAACATTCGTTGTCGCTTCTGCTTCTCCCATAAAGACGGTATCCTGATCGTAAAGATTAAAATAGGTCCAAACCGTACTTTTGACGAAGGGTGACTTTGGCAAGGTTTCGCATTCAAGCGCAAAATCTGTAAGTTCTCCGACAATGGATCGCCGTGCCTTCACATCGAACGCAGCTTCAGGTGCGTGAACTATAATCATTGGCATTGTATTTTCCTTTCCTTAGACATATTATGAGGCCGCCGCATTTCCACTCAGCGGCCTCTGACAACTAGAAGGAAGGTACTTTTGCGGCCATTACTAGCGATCAGATGTTCTGACCACCCGAGACCTCGATTCTCTGCCCATTAACCCAGCGATTGTCGGAACCGAGTAAGCTGGCGACAGCGGGACCAATGTCGTCGGGTAGGCCGACTCGACCAAGGACAGTCATCGCGGCAAACGTGTCATTGTAAGCAGGTACGTCGCGTACAGAACCGCCTAGAAAATCGGTTTCGATTGCTCCGGGTGCAATGGTATTAGCGGTGATACCGCGGTGACCGAGTTCTTTGGCCATATAGATGGTTAGAATCTCGACCGCCCCCTTTGCGGCAGAATAGGCGGAGAATCCGGGAAAAGAGACGCGAGTGAGACCCGTTGAGAAGTTCACAATACGACCACCGTCTGCAAGAAGCGGCAGAAGGGCCTGAGTCAAGAAAAATACGCCTTTGACATGCACATTGAACAGGCTGTCGAACTGAGCTTCTGTAGTTTCGACATAATCGGCCATTTCTCCGTGGCCGGCATTGTTCACCAGATGATTGAAGGTCTCGCTCCCCCAAGTAGACTGCAGGGTCGAACGGACCGTCTCAGCAAAGGCCGCAAAGCCGGAAATGTTTTCAACATCGAGTTGTAGAGCAACCGCTTTACGCCCCAGCGCTTCGATCTCCGCTACGACAGATTTTGCTTCTTCTGCTTTGCTGCGATAGGTCAAGATGACATCGCCGCCATGACGCGCAATACTGATGGCAGTATTGCGACCCAGTCCGCGGCTTCCGCCAGTGACGATTGAGATATTGTTCATTGTAACTTCATCCTCTCAGAGATCATTTTTTAATTGCTTTGTTATCATAGAGTATAAAGTTCACTTTAAGTCAATTGTTTTTTTGATAAGCTAAAGAGTGTATAATCGAACAGAGAAATTCTTGGGTTTAATCATGCTTTATCATCTTTAATATTATAAAATTTGGGTAATTCGATTAAAAAAGTAGAATATTTATTTAAAGTATACTTTAACGGAAGACGAGGAGGTTTATTTATGTTGACGATAAGAGAAGTTACTGAAATGACAGGAATAGCGGCTCCCACACTTCGATATTACGAAAAGGAAGGGCTGCTTCCACATGTGAAGAGAAATGAAAATGGGAAGCGGTTATATGACGAAGAAGATTTAAGCTGGATACACTTTGTTACTGCGCTTCGAGCCACAGGAATGCCGATTGCTCAAATCCAGAAGTATGTATACTTGTATAAAGAAGGGGACTCGACGATTTCGGAACGAAAAATGATGATGCTCCATCATAAAAAAGAAATTGAGAAAAGCATAAGGGAGCTATATTTTAACTTGGATAAAATAAACTATAAACTTGCTCTATATGATGTATTAGAATCCCAGATTGAACGGACTAGCATTAAAATTTGACTTATATCGCAATTTCGGAAGGAATGCGCGCTGCGGGTGTCATCGAGATTTACGGCATTTCTCGCGGTAAGCGCTCGAAACACTTTTTTCCAAACGTCGTCCATGCAAAGTTCCCTTAAATAAGTGCAAAAAGCAACCATCTCGGTGAATGGCTGCTTTTTACTTGGTATGTGGGGTTGACCTTTACTTACGGCTGCTTATAGAGTTCCTATTTAAACCATTTGCATGCACAATGCCGTTCAAGATCACTTCTATTCCCCAATAGAACCGTTCCTTCGAAACGGTGTCCCCTGAGAACAACTCCTCCTTCATACTGTGAATGAGAGGGAAGCGAACGGGATCCGTAGCCTGGTAGGAATGCTGGATGGCCGCCATATGTTCTTCTCCGTGCTTGGATCTAGCCGCCTGCTCGAAGGCGACGGAGGAAACGTAAAGCAATAACAGATCCATCCCCCATGCCGCGGAGGTGGACGTGATCCCGCCCTTCTGCAAGACCGCAAGCAAGTATTCGTTCAACCGGAATGCATGGGTTCCGATCGGAATCGCCTGAAGCGATAGCTCGGCAAGGCCGGGCTGCTCCATCAGTAGCATGACATACGCATCCAGCGCCCGGAACAGCTGCTCCTTCCAATCACCATCCGTAAGTTCCGGCAGGACGAGCTGGCCAAGACCATGATCCAGCACATAGGAGCTCAGCTCCTGTAAATTTTTCACGTATACATAGAGCGACGATGGCCCGGTATCCAGCGCTTTGGCTACCTTCCTCATGCTCATGCCAGAGGTGCCTTCCTCTTTCAGCAGTTCATAGGCAGTCTTCACAATGATCTCATGACTTAGCGGTTCTTTGGCCGGACGAGCCCGGCGACTGATAATTTCTCGATTTGGTTTCATCATACTTTCCTTATATCATGCCGGAAGCAAATAGTAAATCCTCTGTTAGATTTACTTATGCCTACATTATCTTTTAGCGGCATATAAATTCCCCCCTTCTTTCTGATTCAATTCAAGGGGCTGTCAGATCTCTGTAAGATCAAGATCTGCGATCTAGAGAGACACGCAAAACTCAGTTGCAAATCAGGCCACGCTCAACATTTGAAATTCGAACCTTTATGCAGTATGCGCTTTTCGAATTATTTTTGATACATTGCTCCAAGATAAAAGTTGGTCTAGCATTGGTCCATTGGACCTGTCTACAAATGATATCATGTCTTTGGTGGTGGTAAATTTATGTCAGTACTCGTGTTACTCGTTACTTCGCCGGGCCAGTTGCAGCAATTTGTGCGATTTCTTCATTCAATGTTTCAGATTCGTACAACCCGCCGTGGTAGCAGATCACACGTTTAATATCATAAGCAGCGAACTTCGCTATTGATTGATACGCTTTGTCTAAATCAGGTGTCTGCATCGGGTTTGGACCTTGTAATTTAGGTCCGCGAATGACCAGTGCATCGCCAGCAATTAATGTTTTTGAATCAGGATGGTATAAGCTTATGTGACCCTCAGTATGACCTGGCGTATGAATAGTGATGAGGCCGTCAGCAATATCTAGTTCTTCGCCACCTTCTAATGTGCGCTTTATAAATGGTGTTGTCGGAGCTACGTAACCCTCACTAAATTGGGCATCTAATGGTGAAGGTACTCCTTTAACAAGAGGTCGATCACCTTCAATATATGGACTTTCTAACTCATGTGCAAATACTTCAATGTTTGGATTAACTTCAAGCAGTTTGGCCAGACTTCCAACATGATCGATATCTTGGTGTGTCAAAATGATCGCTGTTAATTGGCCGATGGATAAATCACATTTTTCTAATTCCGCAGCGATCATTTTTGCGCTATCTGGCAAACCTGTGTCTACAAGTATTACAGCATTTTCACTTGTAATCAGGGTAGGATGAAGCGGCCATTTCCCCCCTGGAAAAGCCGGCACATCGATGTTTAAAGTGATTGGTTCAATAATCACCTTTGTCATATTAAATTTAGCCTCCATGTGTGTATTTATTAAAATTAAATACGTATCAAGAATTTTGTAGTTCGTTGTCAGATGATTTCATTATTTCACTTCAAGGTAAGATTAAGCTTCGTTATACTGCTCGTGGTATGAATTCATCAATTCAGTAAGATTCGGCGCTGCATCATCTGAAAAGCACAGGGTGAGATTATCATTGGACTCTCGAGCTTTTTCCGAAGCGTATTCGTACATTTTCTCCTCGTATTCCTCAATTGCCTTAGCTTGATCATCATGCCGAATAATCGCAAGAGCTAGTTCCATTGCGTCCTGCATCGCCAAATTGACTCCTTCGCCGGCGAAAGGTGACATGACATGAGCCGCGTCACCGATAAGCGTAACGCCGGGATTTCTGTTCCACTTAAACCCGATCGGTAACATGTAGATCCGTCTTGGAAGAACAGCTTCTGCCGCATAGCGGATATAATTCTTTAGCGATTCATCCCAATCTTGGAAGAGCTCTAGCAGTTTTGCTTTCGCATCCTGCGGATTTTCAGACCCAATACCGATTGTATCAAGCCATTCCCGATCAACCTTCAGACTCGCATACACCTTAATGCGCCCGTCGCCATTCAACTGCCCCAAAATGCCTTTGTGATCGTCCAATGCAAACACTTTACCACGACGGTTAAATGCTGCTAAATCAGGATGACGATTAGCAGCGTCCACGACATTAAGCTCGAACATGGTTAGTCCCGAATAACTGACATCCGTATCCGAAAGCAGCGGACGAACACGGGAGAAGGCGCCGTCCGCTCCAACTACGAGATGCGCGGTATCTACGAAGCCGTTCTCGAAATGAAGCTCGGTCATGCCGTTGGCGAGTGAAACGGCCTTGTTCAGTTTATATCCGTACCGGATGATCGCTGGGTCCAACTTGCTTAAAAGTAAATCGCAAAGCACGCCGCGATCGATCTCTGGCCGGCCTCCTGGAGCATCCTCATCGGCCACTTCATCAATGTAGCATTTTCCAGTCTTATCGAATAACCGAAAGTCCTCGCCTTCGTATCGTGCCACTTTTTGAAAAGCCTCATAAAGTCCTGCTTCCTTTAGCGCTTGCTGCCCGGAGTCCTCATGTATGTCAAGAGAACCCCCGCGCTCGTGGCTCTTGTCTGCCATCTCACGTTCATAAATAACCGTTGGAATGCCATGTTGTTGAAGAATAAGTGCAAGTGTGAGTCCACCTGGGCCGCCTCCGATAATGGCGATATGCTTTTGATTTTTCGTAGTAGTTGTCATTTTAATCTCTCCTTAGCTTAATCATTGGATTTTATACGAACAACGTTCTTAAGGAACACCGTTCGTTTAAGGCAGTAGATGGGCTTTTGCGTATCTTTACGTTAGTAAAAGCTACTTCGATTGAGGTGACTGGGATCGCGCAGTTGTAGCATCGGTACGTTTTGCGAAAAATAAACTGAGCACAAGTGCAGCTACCGCAAATCCAAACGTAATCCAGAACGTAGAACCAAAAGCATGCCCTAACTGATCGAGTGTGTGATCGACTGGAAGTTTTCTAATCTGTCCAGAAAGAAAAGCCATCGTAATCGTTACACCGAAAGATGACATAATTTGCTGGGCAGAAGTCGTTATCGGTGTCACGCGGCTGACTAGTTCCTTCGGAGCCGACTTGAGCACATGGGTATTGATCTGCATCAACGTTAAGCCCTGGCCAAGCCCTGCGAAGGCAAAGCTGCACATGATGTACAACGGACTGGTATGGGCAGTAATTTGTGTCAAGGCAAGTAACGATCCGGATAAGGACAGAATACCAATCAAGGCAATCGGGCGAACTCCGAAACGGTCAAACAACTTACCACCGACGTTGATCCCGATCGTCGACAGGATTGCCTGCGGGATGACATACAGCCCCGCCTCAAGCGGCGAAAGTCCCTTTGCCTGCTGCAAAAACAGCGGGAATAATAGAATGCTACCGAACGATGCGATCTGATTGAGCCAAGCAACGATAATCCCATGAACGAATGCAGGAGAGCGGAACACCCTAAGCTCCAGAAGCGGATATTTTTGCCGCAGTTCATGCCAGATAAATATAGCCAGCAGGAGAATTCCGCATACAAGCGAAACAAGCGTCCATATATCAGACCATCCCTTCTCACCTCCTTGATGAACTGCGAACACAAGCGATGCAAAGGAAACCGGAGCCAAGAGTGCGCCCACTACATCTAGCTTACTGTTATGCCGCGGCTTCGCTGTAGGCAGATACCTCCAAGCCATCAAGAGCGCGATTAGACCAACAGGCACATTGATGAGAAATATCCAATGCCAATTCATATACTCAATGAGCCAGCCCGACAGAATGGGACCAAGAATCGGAGCGAGCAGCATCGGAATGCCGAGAATTCCCATTACTGAACCTCGCTTGTCAGGAGGAGAAATGGAGAAGGTTGTTGCAATCCCGATTGGAGCAACCATGCCACCTCCGAGTCCTTGGATGATTCGGAATAGGATCAGTTGCTCAGGCGTCTGAGCCAGCGCACATAACACAGAAGCGACAACGAACAGCACGATGCTCGTCATAAACATCCGTTTCGGTGAGAAACGGTCCGAGAACCAACCTGCGAGCGGAATGACGGCTGACAATGACAACGTGTAGGCAGTAATTACCCATTGAATGGTGCTAAGATTCGTATGAAAGGCGCTTACCAATTTCGGAACTGCGACATTCATAATGGTGCTATCCAAGATGACAAGAAACATCCCAGAAGCCACAGCAAGCAACACCGGCAATATTTGTTTCAATGAAAATGCGGCTTGCGTACTCCCTGAATTATTTGTTGACTGCATGTTTCACGCTTCTTTCTGTTTAATTTAGAAGAACCATTTCATGAACTCCAATAGGAACATCTCAGTTATACCACCACGAACACCGTTCGTCAAGTACATTGTTCGTTAAAAATTACAATCAGTTTCGACTCATCCTGCTGCGGCAATTCATTTATTTCTCCTTTTCGTGCCCTTCGCTCCGCGTAACTGTGGTAACATACTTATGTTAACCATGTAATAATGCCATTCGTACCATCGACGGGAATCCGCTCTCCACTTTCAATGTATTTGTGACGTTCTCAATGGCGACGACAGCTGGAATACTATATTCTATTGCTGCAATCGCCGCATGGGAGGTTGCGCTCCCAATTTTCGTAACAGGGCACCTGCAATCTTAAATAAAGATGTCCAGATCGGCGCGCTATAAGTGGAAACGAATAGCCCCCTTTCTCAGCTTCTTGAACTCCGAAGGATTCATCACGATGCAGACTTTGCCCTCGTACACACTGCAAATCTGCTTCGAATATCATCGTATTCTCCTCAGTTTTCTAGACAAACAAATAATAAAAACACGACCCCATAGGCCGTGCTTGGCAGGTTAGTAAACCGGCGGTCATCACTTAAGCAGTGAGAAGATCCGCGGGCTTTGCGTGCACTGCCTTTCGACAGCTTTGCCGTTTACTTAAGAATATTAAACAACAAAAAAGGTTCCTGCCCTGCCGGAAAAAGCAGATCAGAAACCTTTCATGGATGAAATGATGCGGTTGGTTGGTGAAATGGCAAACGCCAAGCCAACAGTCATGAATATTGGGTGTGGATTCCCAACTGGCAATGGATAAGTATCGGGCCCGAATCCGGCTACTGGCACGTCTTCGGGCATTGGGAGACTTTGCCCTTAAAAGCAACCTCGACCTAATTTGCTCTGCAAAATACTTCTTAAGCTGTTACGATTCTTTTATTTACTCAATGATTGATGAACAACCTTAAGGTTATATACAGGCGTTCCCAAAACCCCCCATAAGCTCATGCTAAAGGGTAAAATAGCCTCCGTTCCCCGCGCTGCTTTAATATCGCCCATATCGAGGATGGCGCCGGATTTCCAACCAAACCATTGTTGCAGCCGTTCCTTTACCTCGTTTTTTGCATCATTGTCGTTTCCACAGATAAACAGATTATGGTCGCCATCGGCAAGCTGAGTCGGATTGACCATCAAAGGCGCAGGCAGGGTATTCAAGCCTTTTACAACCTTTACATCAGGGAAAGTCCTTTGGATCTGCTCCCCCAAAGAATCCGTATTGCTAACAAACAATATTGGAGGCATTCCTTGCGAAAAATCAAGCGGATTGGAAAGGTCGATCAAAATTTTTTTCTCAAGCTGTTCGCTTCCTGCCAGCTGCAGTGCCTCGATCGAGCCTGACCCGCTCGTTGCATTAAACACGATTTCCCCGAACGCCGCGGCTTCCTTGAACGAACCGATCCAGGCATTTTCACCTGCCTTTTGCTGCCATTCTGTCAGCTTTTGCGGATCCCTTGTGCCAATCATAACTTGTTGACCAATCGCTGCAAGCTTGCCTGCAATCGTTTGTCCCACCTTACCTGATCCTAAAACTCCAATTTTCATCGATATTCCCATTCCTTTCGCTTCGCTCAAGAGCATAAACGGAATTGAATTCCGTCAGCCTTGGGCAATGTTTTTTTATTTTGTCAAACCACATTATCAGGCGCAATGACAGCACCGCCAAGCAGCCGATGAATAATATCGGCATGAGCTTGTTTTTTCTTGGCATATTCCTCTTCCGTCCAGGTAAAAATGCCGCGGTCAAGCCAAAAAGAAACGCCCACTAGCAAAAATTCCGCAGCCAGCTCCGGTTGCTGAGTACTGAACTCCCCTTTTTCCACGCCTTGCCGCACGATTTGTCTAACAAAAGGGCAGCAGGCTCCGGATTTCGGCAACCATCCATTTCTGATGCAGACTGGCGTTGCTTTCAGTGTGCACGTATTCAAATACTGCCTCGTCCTGCTCATTTGCCAAAGCCTCGGTGAAAAGGTATAACAACTTCGCGGAAGCATTCAAATCCGTACTGTCAACCAAACGTTGCACTTGCTCGAGCCGCGAAGCTAACGTGCGTTCACAGGCCGCATTGATTACCTATTCTTTGGATTGAAAATAGTAGTAGAACGTTCCTTGGGCGACTCCAATTTTTTTGACGATATCGCTGACCGACGTCTGTTCAAAACCTTTAGTATTAAACAATTCCATCGCTGCGTTCAAAATTTCATTCCTACGTTCCTTCGGATTTTTCGTGATTCGCGGCATCGTAACGACTCCTTTTCATTCACTCCTGTTCTTGATTAAAACATACTCATTGACTGACTGTCAGTCGACAAGATGCAATCATTATATTATTTGACTGACCATCAGTCAATACTCGAATTTTCAAAATTAAAAAAGGTATTAGACTCACGCGGGTGCACTGAACAAAAGAGCCATGTCTTTATAAGAGCGGGAGACCGAGGTGAGTTGCCAAATCCACGCTTCTTATCAAGCCCGAATTCGGCTCATCTCCTCCCGGCTGATTTTTAAACTACAGATCGTCTTTGTACAGCGGACATGAATAACCTCGTTAGTGTTCCGACCGTTTTTTTGAAATATTCGGCATGTGAAGATCTACTATTCGGATCACTCCTGTTCGTTTTTTAAAATTTTTTAATTGACTGATAGTCAGTCCAGGATATAAACTTATTTTACAAAAAAATGACTGACAGTCAGTCAAACAAAATGATAAGGAGAACTTCCCAATGAACAAAAGAACGATTTTATTTGTGCTTGGCCTCTCTGCCGCCATCGTGTCTCTTGCACAAAGCTTATACGTCCCTTTGCTCCCGGACCTGCAGCGGGATCTTCAAACTTCGTTGTCTTTGGTCAACCTCACCGTTACTTTATTCACGGTCGCGATGGCCGTCATGCAGGTTGTGCTTGGACCTGTCGTCGACCGTAACGGTCGCAGGAAAATTCTGATCCCCGGGATGATTATTTATGTATTAGCTACAGTAGGATGTATGTTTTCGTTTTCGATTGACATGTTGCTTATCTTTCGTGTGCTTCAGGGGATCGGCGCAGCCGCTGTACCCTTGGTTGCCGCAACGATGATCGGAGATGTATTTGAAGGTAAGGAGCGGGCCGAAAGCATGGCCACGTATCAAATGATTCTGGGGATCTCCCCTGCTGTTGGTCCGCTGATCGGCGGCTTGATCGGGTCGGTTGCCGGATACACTGGGGCTTTTGGCTTTGCGGCGGCCAGTGCTGTTCTCATTATGATTTTTGCCATCTTCATGTTACCGGAAACCAAACCGGCAAATTCATCAGGCAAAGGAACGCGGCCAGGGCTAAAGGCGTTTAGCCGAATTTTTAAAAGCAAAACCGGCAGGGTCGTCTTAATTAGCGGTTTTGTTCTGTATGACGTCTTTTACACGTTCATTGTATTCCTCCCTATAATATTGGAATCCCAATACGGCTTGGGTGCTGCAAAAATCGGCCTTTTTTCGCTCGCGCTAATGGCCTTCAATCTTGCCGGGAGTAAACTGAGCGGGAAGCTTCAAGCCAAGATCGGGTCTGTAAAAGCGCTGTTTGGGGCCGGTTCGCTTGTTATAGTCAGTCTTGTCATTTTCATATTTGCTGCCCAGCTTTCTCTTGTTTTATTGCTCGTCGCTTTGATGCTGACCGGGTTCGTGAGTGGACTGGCGATGCCTGCAATGCCTACCTTGCTGTCGGCGGAATTCGTTCAAGAGCGGGCGACCGCTATGGGAGTTTATAACTTTATCCGTTATCTCGGCATGGCGGCAGCGCCGATGATCGGCAGCGTCCTGTATCCCGCAGGCGGTACTTCCTTGTTGATCGGCATAACGGCTGTTTTTGTTGGAGTCGCCGTAATCGCAACCCGTCGTTTATTATCATCGAAGGAAGAACAGACGGTTTGACCATTTTTTTAATCAAAACCAGTAAGCGGATGATCATAGTAGTAAACAGCCGCTTACTGCTGTTTTGTTATTACTCGCCGGGTTTGGTTGTCGTCGAACTATGCAGTTTCGTGTTCCGCGGGACTTGTCGGTATACGGTACACAGGAACTGCCTCCCTTCATCAACCCATTCCCGGCGTCAACATTCGTGATATCGAAGAGTTGCGGATCCGAAATCTTGAACAGTTCCCAAGCCTTGCATCATGCGTTCAAGATGGATTTGTATATTTCACGTTTTTGCCGATTGGGTATTATAAATTTTTTTAGGTCATACGTGGTCACTTGGCAGATTCCATATATTCAAAAAAGCTCCTGAATCATCGCAAGGATGAATTCAAGAGCTTTTCTTTGTTGCTGTGATGCGGTCGAGAGGACTCGAACCTCCACGGGGGGTTAGCCCACACGGACCTGAACCGTGCGCGTCTGCCAATTCCGCCACGACCGCATATCGGTCATCGTCTTCGTCGAAAGTGTTCTTTCGCGGCGACAAGATAGATCATACCATGACAAGCCTATCAGCGTCAAGCATTTTTCGTCAAAAAAAGTTTTTGAGAATACAAAAAGCCAACCTTGCCCTTCGTAAATGCTCCATCCCTCTCTAATAAAAACAGGCATATCCGCAAAGCGCCCGTTCCGGCGGCGTTCCGGACATGCCCGTGTTTCTGATCATATGATACAAAACGCAAGTGCACTATCATTTCCGATTTACGGTTTGGCGGGAACTTCGTCCCCTTTTACCCGTTTACCCTTTTACCGAACCGCCCATCAAACCTCTGACGAAATATTTTTGCAGCAGGAAGAAAATCGCCAGCGGCATCAGCATCGAGATGAAGGCGGCCGAGGTCAGCAGATGCCAGTCGTTTCCGCGCGAGCCGACCAGGTCGGCGATCTTCATCGACATCACCTGCACGGCCGGCTGGTTGCCGATAAAAATGAGCGACACCAAATAATCGTTCCATACCCAGAGGAACTGGAAAATGCCGATCGAAGCAAGCGCAGGCACGGACAAAGGCAAAATCAGCCTGCTGAAAATGGTAAAATGGCTTGCCCCGTCGATAAACGCGGATTCGAACAAATCCTTCGGCAGCTGGCTGATAAAGTTATACATAAAATAGGTGACAAGCGGCAGTCCGAAAGCCGAATGCGCCAGCCAAATGCCGAGGTAGCTGCCGTTCAGGCCCAGCGCGGTAAAATCCTTCAGCACGGGAATGAGCGCCACCTGCAGCGGCACGACCAGCATTGCGATGATGACCGCAAATATCGTTTTCCGGCCGGGAAAACGCAGCCAGGCGAAGGCGTAAGCGGCAAACGAAGCGATCAGGATCGGAATGACCGTAGCCGGAATGGCGATTGTCAGCGTGTTCCAGAACGCTTGCGAAAGCCCCGTTCCTTTTTCCTTCGTTTCGCTGCCGTCCGGTCCTTTCAGCGTATATTCTTTGCCGGAAATGACGTTTTTGTAGTTGTCGAGCGTCAGCGTGGTGCTGGCCACCCAGCCCGGCTTCTGCACGCTGATTTCGCGGCTTCTGCGGTTTTCCCAGATGAGGCGCTCGTCACCCGACTTCACGCCCGCTTTCAGCTGGTCGTCGGAGTAGGTTTTGCCGTTCACCTCGATCGGCTGGCGCAGGTCCACGTCCTTGGACAGCTTGATCGTATCCGTCGTTTTCCATTCCTGATGCGGGAATACCTTCCACCAGCCGGTCTGAAGAATATCCGCGGCGGGTCTGAAGGAAGAAATCAGCAGGCCCACGGTCGGAATGAGCCAAATGAAGCAAATGATGCCGAGGACGAGGTTGACGAGCCACTTTTTGCCCTTTTTCTTTTTTCTTCCGGCCATTTAGAATCCCCCCTGCTTGCGGATTTGGCGAAGGTTGAAGTAGATCACAGGCAGCACCGCGATCAGGAGCACAATCGCCAGCGTCGAACCGTACCCGAAGTTGCGGTACATGAAAAACTGCCGGTAGAACTGCGTCGCCACCACTTCGGTGTCGTATTGGCCGCCCGTCATGACCATGACGACGTCGAATATTTTCAGCGTGAACACGATAATCGTCGTCGTGACCGTCAGCAGCGTGGTCGAGATATACGGAATGATGATGCGGAAAAAGATGCGGATCTCCCCCGCCCCGTCCACGCGGGCCGCTTCCAGGATATCGTCGGGAACGCCTTTGATCGCCGCCGAAAAAATAACCATCGCAAAGCCTGTCTGCATCCAAATGAGGATGATGATCAGGAAAAAGTTGTTCCATGGCTGAAGCATGGTCACCCAGGCCTGCGGCTCGCCCCCGAAAGCGATGACGATCGCGTTCAAGAGGCCGATCTGCTCGGTGCCGGGCTGGTAATAATAGACGAACTTCCAAATGACGCCCGCAGCCACAAAGGAAATGGCCATCGGCATGAAAATAATCGATTTTGCGATCCGCTCATAACTGCTCCGGTCCGCAAGAATGGCGATGAGCAGCCCGAAAGCCACGCAGGCCAGCGTGCCGACGAATACCCACAGCAGGTTGTTGCGCAAAGCAGTCGCGAGCAGCCGGTCGCTGAAAATCGCCAGGTAGTTGCCCAGACCGACGAACTTATCAGAAGATGCATTAAAAAAGCTTAAATACAGCGTCCGCAGCGCCGGCAGCACCAGCAGCCAGCCCAGCAGAAGCACCGCCGGCCCGATAAAAACAAACGGCAAAATCCGACGGCTGATGTGCTCCGGAAACTGCTCCGCCGCCCAACTGAACGAAAGATACAGCAAATAAACGCCCGCGACTCCCCATAGAACCGCAAACAGCGCCGTCAGCAGCGGATTCAGCGTCGAATCCCGGAAAAACCAAAAGATGACGCCATGAACGAGAAGATTAAGCAGCAGCACCGCGACAAAGAGCAGTACGGCTATCAGGCTGAATTTGGTTTTGGCTTGCGTATTCATAAGTCATTCCTGCCCTTCGATATCCGACATCCCTTTCAGCGTTGGCAAGCCTGGCGGAACGGGTTAAGCCCTTGAGGGAATGATCGGACTAGAATTCTTTCAAAAAAAGGGGCGGCCGTCGGCCGACTACCGCCCCTTCCCGTCGATTAAATCACAATAAATTGCCGTTATTTGCTGTCCCAGCCCTTTTGAATCTGCTTCAATGCTTCGTCAAGGTTGACCGTTCCGCTAACGTAGTCGGTCATGCCTTTCCAGAAGGAGCCTGCGCCGACTTTGCCCGGCATCAGGTCGGAGCCGTCGAAGCGGAGCGTTGTTGCGTCCTGGACGAGTTTCGCCATCCGTCTGTCGGATTCGGAGTTGTACCAGTCGAGCGATGCGTCGTTCATCGGAGCGATGACGCCGCCGGATTGCACCCAAGTTTTGATGGACTCGCCCGTCGTGAAAAACTCCATGACGGCGCGCACTTCCGGACGGTCGTTAAACATCGCGTAAATGTCGCCCGCCACGAGCACCGGTTTGCCGTATTTCTCGTCGATCGGCGGCAGATAGAACCAGTCGTAGTCCTGGTCCACTTTCGCGGTTTCAGGGAAGAAGCTGGTAATGAAGTTGCCCGTCAGGTTAAACCAGGCTTTCGGCGGATTTTCGAACATCGGCTTCGGCGCATCGCCAAAGGCCGTCGTCACGATCGATTTGGTGCCGCCGTACACGTAATCCTTGTTCAACCAGATTTTGGACATGATTTCGAAAGCGTTTTTGACCTCAGGCGAAGTGAACGGCAGCTCGCCCTTGACCCATTTGTCGTAGTTTTCCGGCGAGGTCGTGCGCAGCATGATGTTTTCGATCCAGTCGGTTCCCGGCCAGCCGGTGGCCGCGCCGCTTTCGATGCCGATCGCCCATGCAGGATCTCCGTCCTTGGCGATTTGCTCGGTCAGGGCCATCATCTCATCCCAAGTCTCCGGCACTTTGTATCCCGCTTCGTCAAACTGCTTTTTCGGATACCAGACAAGGCTTTTTACGTTGCTGCGGTTCCAGATGCCGGCCATGATCTTGCCGTCTTTGCCGTCCATGGTCCCCATGTCCAGCCAGCTTTGATTGTAATTTTTCTTCAGCTTTTCCTGGTCGAGAATGTTCGTCAGATCGACGACTTTGCCGGTTTTCGCGATCGAGGCGAGCAGGCCCGGCTGCGGGAAGTCGGCGATATCCGGCGCGTTTCCGCCGTCGACGCGGACGTTGATCGTCGCTTCGAACTCCTTGGAGCCTTCATACTGGATGTCGATGCCCGTTTTTTCCTCGAAATCCTTGATGCTTTCTTCGAATTTCTTCTGGTCGACGTCGACGAACGGTCCGAACATCGTCACCTTCGTGCCCTTATACTTGCCCTGCATCGCCAGCTCCAGCGGCGATCCGTCTTTGCCGGTTTCAGGCGGTGTGGTGGTCTCGGTCGTTTCTTTATTGTCTCCCCCGGAGGCTGCAGGCTCTTTCGTCGGCCCCGCATCTCCCGAACCGCCGCAAGCGCTCAGCATCATCGTAAAGGATAGGCAAAGCGAAAGCAGCAGCGAGGTTTTGGCTTTTTTTGCTTTTGTCATACTCAAACATCCCCTTTTTATATTAGGCTGAAAAACATCGGTTGAAATTTGCCCGTGCGCAGTTGAAATTTTTCGCGAAAATCGGCCGGTAACGGCGGCCCCCAACCCCGCAACTATCATGAACCAATGCAGCGGATGCGCGGATCACCTCCTTGCAGAATCAAGGATATTTTCAAAATACAGCGTTTTCATAAAGACGAGGAACATAAAAGGAACAAAATGATACATGTTCTTGAATTCATTGTTATGCGAACTATGTTTATTACCCGGCTGCGGCGGAAGCGAAAACAAACTTCGCTTTGAAAAGCTTTTCAAACCTGCGCCGCAAAAACCTCATTTTTCCCGCGAGGACTCTCTGACAATCAATTTATGCTCCATCTTTTCCCTTAGAACCTCGACCTTGCCCGTCGTCACCAATTCGTGAAGCTTCTCGGCCGCGCGGTATCCCATGTCGTACATCGGCTGCGCGATCGTCGTCAGCTTCGGAACGAACATGTTCGCAAACCGCAGGTTGTCGAAGCCGACCACCGATACCTGTCCGGGAACCAATATGTTGCGGTCTTTCAAATACGAAATGACGCCCATCGCAAATTCGTCGGCCACGCAAAATACGGCTGTCAGCCCGGGGTATTCCGTAAACAGTTCATGCGCCGCCTGATAGGCCTGTTCGAACCTGTGAGCGGCTCCCTTCACCTTTTTCACGTTCCCGTCCAGTCCGGCTTCCATCATCGCTCTGGCGAATCCCTGGAATCGGGGCGGGCCGGAAATGGAATTTTCGTGGTCGAAGCCGATCATTCCGATTTCCCGGTGGCCAAGCTCGACGAGAAATTTCGCCGCGTCGTAAGCCGCCTTCTCGTCGTCAATCTCCACGCAGGGCACCTCGAATTCATCGGAATGGGTCGACAGCAGCACGAACGGAATTTTGCAGCGGACAAGTTTTGCGTAATACTCCGGAAACATCATGTCGCTTGCGAACACGATTCCGTCCACCTGCTTTTCGTGAAAAGCGTCGATGTACGACAGCAGCCGATGCCGGTCCCTGTCCGTGTTGCAGATCATCAGGCTGTACCCCAGCTTAATGCATGCATCCTGCATGCCCCGGATGATGCCGGTGTAGAATACGTTTTCGATATCCGGAATCAGCAGGCCGAAAGTAAAGGATTTGTTGTAAATCAGTCCGCGCGCAAACGAGTTCGGCTGATATTGAAGTTTCTCAATCGCCTCCAAAACGCGGATCCTTTTGCTCTCGTTGACCGACTCAGGCGCATTCATCACCCGGGAGACGGTGCTGATGGATACCGCCGCCATTTTGGCAACATCTCTAATTGTTGGCTTCATCGTCAAAACTTCCTTTACAAGAAAACCTTTTCAAGGCGATTATAGCAAGGGATTTTATCATTGGCAACACATTTTTTAAAGCGCTTACAACAATCGGGAGTCCTCTTCCCTCAAACGCAAAAAAGGCCCCGTATATGGGACCTTGGCATGACCGCCGTGAAAACACGCTGCGCAAATGCTTCAGCTATACAGCCGGCCCGGCTGATGTTCCGGCACCGATTTGTACATTTGCTGCATCGGCTGCAGCACATCCTGCGAAGCGGGAGCGGTCGCATAGTAACCTCTGGAAGCCATGTACTGCCATACTTCGAAGGCTTGATGCGAGCACATTTGGAACGCGCTTTCCAAAAACGAGCGGAGCTGCGGCGTGGAGCATTCGAAGGCGGACCAGGCATATTCACGGCCGGCGCGTTTTAACGTCAGCAGGTACGAAGTCGCGATCGCGCGGTCGTCCAGCTGATGAAGCTTGACCTGCGGCTGCAGCGGCGGATACGGCTGCGGATTCATCGTCGGCATCGGCGGATTCATCGGCATGGACGGAACGTTGAGCCGATCCGGCGAACTGAAGCGGTTTGCGTATTCGACCTTCATGTTATAGTCCTGGACATGCACGGCATAGTGGCGGGTAATCATGTTCCTTAACACGGGATCCGTCGCCTGATCGATGAAAAGCGCCATGCTTTGGATGGAATTCGTGCAGCTGAGAAGCAGCTCGTTGAGCTCATGGGCTTCGTGTGAACCTAAAGGCATCGTTTATTCTCCTTTGCAATTTCTGGATCGAGTTACCGTCCTATAAATTTCGCTTTTTATCCCGAAATTATGCATGGGATAGGCCACACCGTGGCCGAAGCCGCGCTGACAAGCAGCCCCATCAGGCTCGTGCCCGCAAAAAAATCCGTTCTCCGTACGTTGAGTCCCAAAGCAAACGGAAAGCTCTGCCCCTGAACGATCAAACTGCACACAAAAATATAAATATATATCGAAGAGATCCTGCCCGAAGTGATATTTTCTTCACCATGGGTTAATACGCCTATGAACAGGTTGACCACAAAGCTGAACAATAAAATGACCCACGGGATATAAATCCAACTCCATTTGTCCTTCCAATGCATTTTTTCATAACCCCTGCCATCCGGTTCATCCCAGTTCAGCCACCTTTCCATTCGTTTTGCCGTTCGTCAAATGAACAATAAGCTGCTGCAGCGATACGGAGACCAGTTCAATGCCTTGCGCTTCCGCCTGCCGCCGCTCCGCCGCGCTTACATTTCCCAGCACGGACACCGACGCCAGCCCGCCGATCGACTCCCGTTGTATGATCTGTTTCCCTGCCGCAAAAGCGCTGACGGCAGCTCGATGTATGCCAAAACCATCCTTTTGTCAACCGGGAAAATAAAAAAGGGCTGAGCCGCGTCAAAATTGACTTGGGCCAACCCACACATTTGTCTGCAGACAAAAATAATCATCAAGTTCGTCCTGCACGTCATGATATGATAGAAGCAAAGTTTACCGGCGCCATCCCGGATCATCCAAACAATCGAAAAGGTGGGAAAAGATGAGCATAGAGATAATAAAAGATACGAACCTGCTGGAGGTTTTCCCCTGCCTTGGCGGTCTTTCTCAGGAGGAATGGACAAAAGCGCAGCCGTTCGCAAAACGGTTCCCAGCGAAATCGAAAATATTCCAGCGGGAGGATGCGGCGGTGTACGGCATGTTTCTGCTCAGCGGAACGGCCCGGATTACGGTGATTCACGAAAACGGGGACGAATCGGTACTAAACAGGCTTTCTGCGGGAGAAATCTGTTCGCTGCTTGTGCTTAGCGGTCTGAGCGGGCGGGATTATCCCGGCTCTTTGATTGCCGAAACGGACGTGGACGCGCTGTTCGTACTTCGAAGCCGTTTCTTGCACTGGGTACAGTTCCACGAACCGTTCCGCAGCACCGTTTTCGGAGGTTTGCTCGAAGGTACGCTCCGGATGATCGACATGATGGGGGTAAAGGAGCGAATCCCCGTAGAAAAGCGGCTCGCCAGAGCGCTGTTGCGCGTTACCACGGATCAGGAGCCGCTCGTAGCCGCGACGCATCAGGAGTTGGCCGATGAAATCGGTTCGGCGCGCGAAGTCGTGTCCCGAACCCTGCTAAAGTTTGCACGCAGCGGCTGGATCGAAACCGGACGGGGCTGGGTGAAAATCATACAGAGAAACAAGCTCGACCATCATCTTTGTGACTAAGTCACAGAAGGAGCGGCAACTTCTTTGATAATTTTAGTGCACGGGCCAAACGCCTACAACCGATCATCAAGGAGGAATTCACGATGAACAATCAGCTCCGTCCAGGAGACGCCGCCCCATGGTTTGAAGCAGCGGATCAGAACGGCAATCCCATCACGCCGGGCACCTATTCGGGCCGCAAAATTTTGCTTGCCTTTTTCCGCAACTCCGCTTGCGCTTTATGCAATTTACGGGTACAGCAATTTATCCGGCGATATGAAACATGGAAGCGCCAAGGGATGAAGATCGTCGCCTTTTTCGAATCTCCGGAGGCAAACCTCCACAAATACGTGGGGCAACAAAATGCCCCTTTCCCGCTTATTGCCGATCCTCAAGCGGAAATCTACGCGCGGTATGGCGTCGAGTCTTCGGAAGCGAAAATGAAGGCAACGTTAGCGCAGCCGGACATTCACGAAATTACGGCCCGGGTTGAAGCAGCCGGATTCAAACTGATTCCGGAGGAAGGCTCCAACTTCAACCGGATTCCGGCCGAATTTCTGATCGATGAACAAGGGATCGTTCAGGTCGCCTACTACGGCAGTCTCATTACCGATCATTTGCCTTTTGAGGCGATTGACCGGTTTGCTGCACAATCCCGATCATAAAACCGTCATACCCTTTGCTGCCCACCGTCTGAATCGCGGTCGCCGATATGCGCGGGTCCCCGGCGATCATATCGAAAAACGTTCTTACCCCTTTCACCCGGGGATCGGTGCTGTGGCGGTTCGCAACTTCCCCGTCCCGGACGACGTTGTCCCCGAAGATGACGGTTCCGGGACGGGAGAAATGCAGCGCCCACTTCAAATATTGGGGGTTGCTCGGCTTATCCGCATCGATAAAAATGAAGTCGAAAGGCTCTTCGCCCGCTTGCGCCATTTTTTCCAACGAATCCAAAGCGTTTCCCGTCCGGACCTCGATGGTTTGCTCCAACCCCGCACGTTTAATATTGGCTTTTGCCACCTCGGCATGACGGGGCTCCAGCTCCAATGTGACGATTTTTCCGTCGTCAGGCAATCCTCTCGCCATCCAAATGGTGCTGTATGCGCCAAGCGTCCCGATCTCCAAAATGCGCTTCGCTCCCTTCATTTGCACGAGAAGCTGCAGCAGCTTCCCTTGGGTTCCCGTGACGTCGATCTCCGGCAAATCCGCATTTCGGTTTGCGACAAGCACGTCATCCAGCACATGATCGTTCGGGCACAGCAAATCCGTCATATACTCATCCACTTGCTCCCAGGTTTGTTTCATGTCCTAACTCCTCCTCGGGTATCGATTATTAGAAAAAGCCCCTCCTCTTCACCGCAAGATTGCCGTGAGGAATCGCTTTTGATTTTATTGTATCGGGAATATAATGATATGAATAATATATCTTTCTACCGTTCTCATATATTTAAGTTATGAATCATTCGAGGTGGAAATACGATGAATTTGCATGCCTTGCGTTTGTTCCATGAGATTGCCAAAACCGGCAGCGTCACCCGCGCCTCCGAGCTGCTGAACATCAGCCAGCCGGCGATTACGGCCCAGATCAAAAAATTCGAAAAAGAGCTGGCTTTAACGCTTCTGGTGCCGCAGGGCCGCGGCATCGCGTTGACCGATGCGGGGGAACAGGTCGCCGTTCTGGCCAAGCGCCTGTTTGCCGTCGAGCAGCAAATCGAGCAGTTTGCCAAAGATTACGGCCAGGGAACGTATGGGCAAATCCGTTTGGCGGCGACCTACCTCCCGGCACAATTCCTGCTTCCGTCCTGGCTCGCCAAATTCAAGCAGCAATACGAGCATGTCGAGATGTCCATTACGACGACCAATTCCAGCGGAGCGCTGAAGCAGCTGCTGAGCGTCGATGTGGATTTGGCGATTTACGGCGGGCTGCCGGAAGATTATCCGGATTCGGTGCACACCGAGGAATTGTTCGAGGACGAGCTGTGGTTCGTCGTGTCGCCGAGCCATAAATATGCCGGCCGCCGTGTCTCGCTTCATGAAATGATGAGGGAGCCTTTCGTGATGCGCGAGGAAGGAAGCTCCACCCGGGAAAGGCTGCTGGCATTATGCCGGACGTACAGCGCGCCCGCGCCCAAAATCGCCCTGCAGTTCAACGGGCTGCATGAAGCGATTACGGCCGTCATTGCCGGATACGGAGCCAACTTCGTATCTTCCTTGGTCGTTCGCGAGCATGTCGCGCGAGGCGAATTGTGCCGCGTCTATGTCGAAGGCATCGAGCTGAAAAACGTCATCGCGATCTGCACGCGCAAAAACGAGCCGCTAAACGCAGCGGCCCGTCATCTGGTGGAGCTGATTCGCAAAAATCCGCTGTAATCCCGTCCGGGAGCGAACTTGCGTTTTGAGCGAAGGATTATATACCGCCTCATCGGTCCTCCTCGGTGCTATTCGCATCCCTGCCGACACGATAAAGCGGAAGTACAGCCAAACAACCGGCCGCCAGGAGTAAGCCCGCGAACCCGTATACCGATTCAAGCGGGAACATGTTTTTGAAAACGCCCGACAATCCCGTCATAACAAGCATCGCTCCCGACATGAGCGGCGTGCGGATGCCCGTGACCCGGCCGATGTATTCGGCTTCGGTCTGCTGCATCACCAGCGTCTGATTGCCGATAAAAATCGCCGGCTGAAGCAGCGCGATGATGAATTGGGCGAGCATGGTGACCCATAACATGCCGGATAGACCGGTCAGGACAATGCCTGCGGCGTCGACCAGCAGTCCCAGCATCAGCAGCTTGCTCGGCGCAATCCGGCTCGCCACGGCAAAAGTGGCGATTCCGCCGACGATCTCGCCGATGCCGTAAGGAATGGACAGCCATTTCAAATTCGATGCCGGAAGGGCCAGTTTCTCCGTGACGACAAAAATGCCAAGCGGCGTAATCAAACCTACGCCCAATCCGACCAACAGGAAACAAACGCTGAGCATCAGGAGCGTTTTACGACCGGCGACATACCGAATGCCTGCTTTCAGGTCCTGAATCCATGACCCCGCAGCGGCGTTTGCCTGCGCATCATCGGGGCTGTCCGGCGGAATCCGCAGCAGCACCGCGGCCGACAGCAGGAATGATATGCCCGTGACCCCGATCGCCGCGTGGATCCCAAACGTCTGATATACCGCCGTGCCAACGACCGGCCCCATCACCATAAAGACGGCGAACAGCGCCTGCAAAAGAGACATCGCCGGCTGGGCCAACTCGTCGGCGACGTGGATTTTAAACCATTTCATCCCCGACGGCTGCGAAAACTGGGAAAGGACGGAGGACACAAGCGTCGCGAGGAACACCGCCTCCCAGATGCCGCTAAGGAGCGCAAGCCAAACGGCGCCCGCCGATGCCGCGCTCAGCAAATCGCAGCCGACGAGCGTTTTCCGGGGCTTCCACCGGTCGGCAAACACGCCGCCGATCAACGCAAAAATGAACATCGGCGCGTATTCGGCAACCGAAACAAGCGATACGTAAAGCGCATTTCCCTCCGTCTTGTCCATTACGTAAAGCAGGATCGCAAAATTCCGCACCCAGATGCCCAGCTGTGAAAAAACGTTGGAAATCAGGATGGTGCGGATAAAGCGATGACGAAACAACTTCAATGAAGATAACACAGGTTCGACTCCTCCCTTGCCGGATCTTAGGACTCCATCATGAGGCCTCCTCCAAGGTAAGAGTCAAATGAAAAAATGCCGGAATTGGACGGTAACCGTAAAAAAAACCTGATCCTACATCGAGGATCAAGGCTAAAAGGGCCGAATGCCCGCCTGTTTATGGCTTTTGTTCGGCAAGGTACGAAGCTGCAACATACCCAAACGTCATGGCCGGTCCAAGCGTTGCGCCCGGGCCGGGATACGTTTCGCCCATGACGGCGGCCGAGCAGTTGCCTGTCGCGAACAGCCCTCCGATCGGCGTGCCGTCCTCTTTGAGCACGCGCGCATATTCGTCGGTCACGAGCCCGCCTTTGGTTCCGATGTCGCCCGGTACGACGGGAACGGCATAAAACGGTGCCTTGGCGATCGGCGCCAGGCTCGGATTAAGCAGCGTCGGGTCGCCGTAATACCGGTCGTAAGCGCTTTGTCCGCGCCGGAAATCTTCGTCCACCCCTCTTTCGGCCATCCGGTTAAACCGCTCGAACGTCGCCGTCAGCTTGGCGGGATCCATGCCGATTTGCCCTGCAAGCTCGGCCGGGGTGCCGCCTTTTTTCACGAATCCGTTGTCCAGCCACCGTTTCGGAAACGGCTGGCCCGGGAACAAGCCGAGGAAGATGTAGCGATTTTTCGCCCGCTGGTCCAAAATCATCCACGATGGAGTAGTTGGGGCCTCCGGCTTGTTTTTGGCATACATCGTATCGACGAATTCATGATAAGGCACCGCTTCGTTGACGTACCGCTCTCCGGCTCCGTTTACGACCATCATGTTCGGAATGCCGCGGTCGGCCACGAGGAAAAACGGCTTTTCCCCGGGCGGAACCGCCGAAGGGGCTCCCCAAACGCGATCCATCAAATCGATGCCCGCTCCCAATCGAAGCGATGCGGCAAGAATGTCGCCGGTTTGGCCTTCGGCCGCCGACGTCCACTCCGCCGAGGTCGGATGGGGCAAATACCGTTCCCGGAGCGGCTGGCTGTGCGAAAATCCGCCCGCAGCCAGGATCACGCCCCGCTTGGCTTCGATCCTGACCGTTTTTCCGTTTCGTACCGCAAGCATGCCGGTGACGCGTCCCCCTTCGGTGACGTACTCCGAAAATGCGGTCGACAGCCATACGTCGCCTTTTGCCTCCATCAGCGACAGCCTCAACCTTCCGATCAAGGCCTCTCCCAAAGCGGCGGGACGGTATCCCGTAAAAATCGAGCGCATGAGCCGCATCCCGATTTTCAACGACGTTTTTTTGCCGATCCAGGTTCGGGTGATCATGTTGACTTTATGGAATTCGTACGCGTTCATGACCATGCCGTAGGTCGGAAGATTTGCGCGGCGCATGTTGTTACGCTCTTCCCCGAGCTTCTTCAGGTCAAACACGATCGGCTCCACCGACCTTCCTTGCGGAAAACCGCCGGGCGCTTCGGGATAATAATCCGAATAACCCGGAATGTATTTAAAGCGGACATGGTTTGTATGCTCATGCAAATATTTCACCATTTCGGGCCCGCGGGTCAAATAGGCGCGTTTTCTCGCTGCCGGCACCCGGTCGCCGACGGTCGCATCAATGTAGGCTTCCGCCTTTTCCATCGTATCCTTCAACCCGGCCTGTTCGAGATATACGTTGTTCGGAACCCAGATCGCTCCGCCGGACAAAGAACTGGACCCGCCGAACTTATTCGTTTTTTCGACCACAAGCGATGTAAGCCCTTTCAATCGTGCCGTCAACGCGGCCGTCAAACCGCCCGCCCCGGAACCGACAACCACGACATCGTAACTTGCATCCCATTTCTCCATTTCGCATCCCCCTTATCACGTTTTCTTCAAAATACGCGCAATCGTCCATGAAGCGATATGTACCTGTTTATTTTCTCAAACTTCGTTTTTTCCACACATCATTGTGTGTCTATTTCATGAATTTATGGTCACAATGTAAATATAACAAAAGACGATCGACAATGGAAGCAAAAAAGCCTTCAGCCCGGGAGGCTGAAGGCGGGATATGCGGCTGAAGACGTAATTTTCTAATCTTGATGATTATCCCCGATGGCTTCGTGAAGGGCGTCGATGTACGCCAAAGCCAGCTTGGAGAGAGCGGCGTTCTGGTGGCAGATCCAGCCCACGTTGATCGATTCCTCGCAGTCCAGCGGGACCGGGATGATTTCGTTGCCGTTTAAATCCGCGCTCAAGACGCCGGTTGAAATCGTGTAGCCGTTCAGCCCGATCAACAAATTGAACAAGGTCGCCCGGTCGTTGACGCGGATGCTTTTCGGATGCGACAGGGTGCTCAAAATTTCCTCCGAAAAATGGAACGAGTTGTATTCCCCCTGCTCGAACGACAAATACGGGTATTCCTCCAATTGATCGATCGTGACGATCGATTGTTTGGCGAGCGGGTTGTGGATGCTGATGAAAATATGCGGTTTTGCCGTGAACAGGCTCGTAAATTTCAAGCTCGCGTCTTTCAAAAGACGATTGATGACCTTGCTGTTGAATTCGTTTAAATACAAGATGCCGATTTCGCTGCGTTGGGTTTTGACGTCTTGAATGATTTCGTGGGTTTTCGTTTCCCTAAGCGCCAGCTCGTATTCCTCCTGCCCGTATTCCCGGACCAGGTTCACGAACGCGTTCACCGCAAACGCATAATGCTGCGTGGAGACGGAAAAATGCTGCGGCGCCGGTTTGGCATTCAAATATCTGCCCTCCAAAAGCTCGGCCTGCTCGATGACCTGGCGGGCGTAACCGAGAAATTCGGCCCCTTCCTTCGACAGCGTAATCCCTTTGTTGGTCCGCTCGAAAATGGTGATCCGAAGCTCCGTTTCCAGCTCCTTGATCGCATTGGACAGGCTGGGCTGGGAGATGAACAGCCGTTTGGCGGCTTCGTTCATGGAACCCCGGTTCGCGACCTCGATGACGTATTTCAACTGCTGCAGTGTCATGGATTATAATCCCTTTCCTGATATACTATAAGGGTAAAAATGCATAGCGAAATTTTTGCTTGGTTTTGGCTTAAGATCATAATAGTAATTTACAAAAAGCAAAAGTAGCGGAGGGGACGGAATCGATTCTTACGAAGCTAAAAGCTTTTTGAAAAAAAGCTACTTCGGAAGCATATGCAGCGGTCGCCTAAGAGCTTGCCGAAGGAAAGCTAGCATCGGAAGCATAATCTGTCTCCGAATTTCTACATACAAAAAAACTATGATCATGGAAATTTGGAGGCGGGCAGCGATCGGAAGAACGATCCGTAACTGCAGCGGCCACTTTGTACTCATGAAAAACAAATTATGATCTTAAGCAAATATTATACCAAAATGTACGTCTGTGAGGTGAATCCCGTCATGCCCAATGCATCCAAAATCCTGATTATCCTCGGCCTCGTCCTGATTGCGGCCGGCTTGATCTGGTGGCTGGTCGGACGCTGGCTCCCGCTCGGACGTCTGCCCGGGGACATCGTCTACGAAAAAGACAACGTCAAAGTTTATTTCCCGATCGTCACCTGCCTCATCATCAGCGTCGTCGGCTCGCTGCTTCTGATGCTGTTCCGCCGTTAGGCCTGCTCGTCGCGGCACGCCGACATTTTCACCATATTGCGGAATTCGGTCGGCGACATGCCGGCATATTTTTTGAATTGCCTGTAAAAATACCCCGGCTCCAAATAACCGACGCGCCGCGAAATTTCGCTCGTTTTCAGCAGGGTGTCGGTCAGCAGCGCCTTCGCCTGCTTGACGCGGTGCGAGTTCAGATAGTCGCTGAAGCTGACTCCCGTCTCCTTCTGAAACAGCTGCCCCAAATAAAACGGATGCACGTTAAATTCATGCGCAAGCGTCTTGAGCGACATTTCCTCCGCATATTTCGTGCGGATCTGATGCAGCACCTGCTTGATGACCGGACTGAATTCGTCCTCCTCGACCGACAAATAATCGATGGCCGCATGGGCGATGAATTTGACGTGCTGCGCCAGCCTGCCGAGCGTCTGGGCTTTGAACAGCGCCGTGAACAGCTGCTTGTATCCGCTCGTCGCCAAATCGTAATTCAGCTTGTTTTCCTTGACGACCTGCTTGGTGCAAAGCACCAGCTCGACGGCCAAGTTACGGATATGGACCGGGGATACCCGGTTTGATTGTCTCACGGCAAACAAATGATCGATATATTCGTCGACGGCCGCTTTGTTTCTAGCAAGCAGCCTTTTTTCGTATTCGAGCGTATCCGGCGCCGTGCAAGCCATGGCGTCGTCCGGCGGGGCCATGCGGCTTGCGGTAATGATTTCGCCTTCCTCGTCCGTCAGGAAAAATTCCTGCAGCCGTTTGGCCAGGGCGTAGCTTTGCGGCAATCCCTGATAACCGGATTCCATGCCGCCGAGCGTTATCATGACGCGGGTCCCCCGCTCCTTCAGGGCGGAACGCATTTGTTCCAGCTGCTCCAAAATCCCGGCCTGCAGCGTCTTTGGATCAGATCCGGAATAAACGATGATCACATCCCCCTCCAAATCGCAAAAACAAATGCCCGGCCTGCCGTTTCCCGCGCTTTCCGTCAGCTCCCTGCACAAGGCGTACACCTCGCGGTTATTTTGGCGCGCTTTGTACCACGGGGACTCGCCGGCAGGTTCCTCCATTTCGGCGATCTCCCTGACGACGGCGGCTGCGTAGCAGGACAAATCCGACGGTATGTCGAGGAAATCCAGCCGGTTTTTCAGCTCGGCCGGATCGATCCGTCCCGCTGCCCAGCGGTTCATGACGTTGTCCCGCAAAATGTCGAGCTCTTCCGCGTTCAAACAAGCCGAGCGCTCGGCGTTGTTTATTTTTTGGACGGTGCTTTGTATCGTCTCCGCAAGCTCCTTCATGTTGACCGGCTTCAGCAGGTAATTTTCGATGCCGAGCTTCATCCCTTCCTTGACGTAATTAAACTCGTTGTATCCGCTCAGCACGATAAATTTCATGCCCGGGTAAAGCGGTTTCAACTTCCGGATCAGCTCCAGGCCGTCCATTTCGCGCATCATGATGTCGGTAATCAGTATGTCGCACCCGGTTTCCCGAAGCTGCTCGTAAGCCTCCTTGCCGTCGTACGCCTTGCCGCACAGCGTCGTCCCCAGCTCCTCCCATTCGACTGCGTTGTTTAAGCCTTCGAGTATAAACGGCTCATCGTCCACAATAAACACGCTACGCATACAATCGTCCTCCTTGCACCCTAGATGGCAGTTTCATGGTGATGACCGTTCCCTGCCGGTTTTCCTCCGAAAGCTCCAGCCCATAACGGTCACCAAAGCAGATTTTGATCCGTTCATGCGTATTGATCAGCCCGATCGAGGCCGAAGGCTCGGCCGGCGCCCCTTGCAGACGCCGCCTGATCTCCTCCCGTTTCTCCGGCGGGATGCCTCTGCCGTTATCCTGTAAGGTAATGACCAGATCGCCTTCCCGAAGCTCGGCCTGGATCGAAATCCGGTTATCCGATCGCGACATGACCAAACCGTGGACGATATAGTTTTCAATAAGCGGCTGGATGGACAGCTTCAGGACCGGCATATTCATCAGTTCGGGCTCCGCATCGATTTCGTACGCAAAATTGTTCACGTACCGGATGCGGAACAGATCCAGATACAGGCTGCAGTATTCGAGCTCATCGGCCAGCGTAACGACCGTATCGCTTTTGACCGAATACCGGAACAGCGTGGATAAAATATAAATCATCTCGCCGACGTCATCCGCTTTTTTCGAAAGGGCGCGCATGCGGATGGCTTCCAGCGTATTGTACAGGAAATGCGGCTTGATCTGCGCCTGGAACGCCACGAGCTCGGCCTGCTTCTGCTTGATCTCGGACACGTATACCCGGTCGATGTATTTCGTCAGATCCGCGCACATCTGGTTGAAACGGTCGGAAATTTCATACAGCTCATCTTCCTTTTCCACCGGAATCCGCACCGACAAGTCCCCGTTTCTCGCCTTTTCAAGCGCCTTCATAATCGATCTCGTCCGCCGGGAAAAGTTGACGATCGTAAACCGGGTGAGCACCATCGCCCCGACGATGCATATGCCCGTCACCAAAAACAGCGTATTCCGAAGCCCTCTCAGGCTTTTCGCGATTTCGGCTTTGGGAATGACCCCGATCACGTAATAGCCGAAACGGTTCGACACCTGAACGTTCGTATAGGAAGGCTCTTCAAAGTTCTGAACGTCGGACGAAGAAGAAAGCCTGGACAGATAGGGATATTTTTGACCGTAATAACGGCTGGACGAATCAAACAGGACTTCTCCCCCGGGCGTGACCACCGCAACGTATCCTTTCAAGCCGCCCCAATCCGTCACGTATTCGCCGTACATGCCGCTCAGATCATAATCGATGATCAGGTTGCCGATGCTCTCCTGCTGGGTGAGGCTGTTGATGTTGCTGACGGTCGTGAAGCTTTTGTCGGAAATGACGTACTGCTTCAGCGCCGACTGCAGGTCTCCGTTCACGTAGTAATAGTTTTGGGTATCCCGGGTCAGGAGCAAAATGAATTTTTGGTTTTCGCTGTACAGCGCGACCATGCGGATATCCGGGTAGTTGTTCAGCTGCAGCCGCAAATAGGACATGATGTCCCGCCTCCGGACACCGGTTTCGCCGTATTTTTCGAGCCGGTCGTCCAAATACTCGGCAAAATCGCTCCGCAGGAACGAATAAACGTCCTCCAGCAGCGTTCCCGATTCATCCCGGTAGATTTGCTGCACGATCTGCTGCGAGGTGGCGTACCGCATGTCCAGGTATTTGCTGATGTTCGACAATATGCGGTTGTTGAATTCCAGCTCCTTGGTCGCCTGCACCTTCAGCTGGTACATGTAGACGAAGCCGGACAAGCTGGCCAGCGACATCACGGTGATGATCGAGTAGATAAACACGATTTTGTTGAACAGTTTTTTCCTGAAATGTATTTTATAAAAATCCACCAGCTTCTTCATGCCGAAAACATCCTTTTCCTTGAAGTGTCCGTTTTATTGAATGCGCTTTCAACAAGGCGATGGTTCCCGTTTCGCTTCATCTATTAACTTACCATAACTTGGTCGCGATCGGCTCATGCCCACCGAACTAATCTTTGCTTTGTGCATCATATGTTTGTTTTTTTCACTTTAGGGAGCGCTTACACCTGCGGTAGATTAGGGTTATCAACCAACTCACATCAAAGACAGGAGGAGCTCTCATGGAAAAGGGGCCGATGCGCTGGCTCAGGACGCTCAGCCGCAACAAAGCGCTGCTGCTCATGGTGCTTCCGGGAACGGTATGGTTCATTCTCTTCTGCTACCTGCCCATGCCTGGCGCGGTCATCGCTTTCAAGGACTACCAGTACGACACCGACGGTTTTTTGGCGAGCATACTGCACAGCGACTGGGTCGGGTTCAAAAATTTTGAATATTTGTTCAAAACGGAAGACGCCTTCATCATCGTTCGGAACACTTTGCTTTACAACGCCGTCTTTATCGTGCTCGGGACGGTTCTCTCGGTGCTGGTGGCCATATTGGTCAACGAGATCGCCAGCAAAAAAATGGCGAAGATCTATCAGACGGGCATGTTCCTCCCCCACTTCCTTTCGTGGGTTATCGTGAGCTATTTCGTGTTCAGCTTTTTAAGCGTGGACAAAGGCGTACTGAACCAACTGCTCAAATTTTTCGGCGCCGACCCGGTATTCTGGTACTCCGAAACGAAATACTGGCCGTACATTCTCGTCATCGTCAACCTGTGGAAAGGCGTCGGGTACGGAAGCGTCGTTTATTTGGCCGCCATCGTCGGCATCGACAAATCCTATTTTGAAGCCGCCATGATCGACGGCGCGAGCAAATGGCAGCAAATCCGCAAAATCATGATCCCGATGATCACGCCGATTATCGTCATTATGTTCATCCTCGCCATCGGCGGCATATTCCGGGCGGACTTCGGGCTGTTCTACCAGGTTCCGCGGGATACCGGCGCCTTGTATCCGGTCACGAACGTCATCGATACTTTCGTTTACCGCGGTTTGAAGGTGACCGGCAACATCGGGATGAGCACCGCCGCAGGTTTGTACCAATCGGTCGTCGGCTTCGTGCTCGTCATCGCCACGAATTTTATCGTTCGAAAAATCAACAAAGAACAGGCTTTGTTCTAAAAGGAGGCATGCCGCATGGAAAACAGCGTAATCTCCCGGCAGCCTGCAAGCAAGCCGGCCAACCGCTTCAAAAAAACCCGGGATTTCCACCGGCTCTCGCCGTTTTGGAACGCGGTGGCGCATCTGGTCATCGGGCTGTTCTCCCTCGCCTGCGTGTATCCGTTTCTGTTCGTGGTCGTCATCTCGCTGACGGACGAAAAAACGCTGGCGCTGAACGGGTACAGCATTTTCCCGGAAAAATGGTCGTTTGACGCGTACCATTATATTTTCAAAACGGGCGACCAGCTGCTCCGCTCTTACGGAGTTACGATTTTTATCACGATCGTCGGCACGCTGATAACGGTGGCGATCGTCTCGCTTTACGCTTACGCCATATCGAGGACATACTTTAAATTCCGCGGCATCTTTTCGTTTATCGCGTTTTTCACGATGCTGTTCGGAGGCGGCCTCGTCCCTTCCTACATCGTCGTTTCCCAGGTGCTGCACCTGAAGGATACGATCTGGGCCTTGATTTTGCCGATGAGCGTCAGCGCGTTTTCGATCCTGATCATGAGGACGTTTTTCAAAACGATGGTTCCCGACGCGATCATCGAATCCGGTAAGATCGACGGGGCAGGCGAGTTTCGCGTATTCTTGCATCTGGTCCTGCCGATTTCCCTGCCCGGACTCGCCACGATCGGCCTGTTTGCGGCGCTCGGATATTGGAACGACTGGTTCAACGCGCTGCTCTACATCGATAACGCCAAGCTGCTGCCGCTGCAGTCGCTGCTCATGAAAATCGAAACCAACATCCAGTTTATTTTGCAAAATTCCGCGATCGGCAGCGGCACGGACCGTTCGGCCATCGCCCAAAGCATGCCGGCGGAAACGACCCGCATGGCCATGGTCGTGCTTGCGACGCTGCCGATCATTTTCGCGTATCCGTTCTTCCAGCGCTATTTCGTGCAAGGGCTGACGATTGGCTCTGTGAAGGAATAGTCATCACATAGATCCACTTTTTAAAAACACTATCGAAACAAGGGGATGAAAAAGAAATGAAAAAAAGAAGAGGATTGACGCTGCTGCTCAGCCTGTTTCTTCTGACCTCCATGGCCCTCGCCGGCTGCGGCGGCAAGGATAACGGCGGCTCCGGGACGGCAGGCACCAAAACCGAAACCGGCGGCGAAACGAAAAGCACCGAAAAAGAAAAACCCGTCAAGCTGATCTGGTACACCATCAGCGGACCGCAAAAGGATCAGGACAAAGTCATGGCCGAAGTCAACAAATACGTCGGCGAAAAAATCAATGCCGAAATCGACCTGCGCCTGATCGATTGGGGCGACTACTCCCAGAAAATGCAGGTCATCGCCGCTTCCGGCGAACCGTTCGACATCGCCTTTACCTCCTCCTGGGCGTTCAATTACGTAGAAAGCGCAAGAAAAGGTTATTTTTACGAGCTCGACGATCTGCTGGCGAAATACGGCCAAGGCATCACCAAAGCGCTGAACCCCGCTTTCCTGGAAGGTTCGAAAGTCAATGGACACAACTACGCCATTCCGACGAACAAGGAGCTGCCGGCTCAGGCCGTATGGCGCTTCAACAAAGTGCTCGTCGACAAATACAAGCTCGACGTTTCGAAAGCGAACACGCTCGAAAGCCTGGAGCCGATGCTGAAAACGGTAAAAGACAACGAGCCGGACGTATACCCGATCCCTTCCAACATCGGGCCTTACCTGCCGTATGACTTCGCGCTCGAAGGCCTGCCGGTCGGCGTGTCGATCGACGCAAAGGATTTTAAGGTCGTCAACGTATGGGATACGCCGGAAGCGAAGCAGGTATTCGATACGATGCACAAATATTACCAAGCAGGCTACCTGCCGCCGGACGCCGCAACCAAACAGGGCAACGAGCATGAAAAAACCGGCAAATGGCTGGTCGATAAACAACATACCGTGCCTTTCGCCGACATTTTGTGGTCCGATTCCCTTGGTTATCCGATCGTTTCGTCGCCGATTCACGAGCCGATGGTCTTCAACTGGTCCGTCACCGGTTCGATGCAGGCCATTTCCGCCAAATCCAAACATCCGGAAAAGGCGATGGAGTTCCTGAACCTGCTGAACACCGACGCATACCTGCGCAACCTGATCAACTACGGCCTGGAAGGCGTTCATTACAAAAAGCTGTCCGAAGACACGTACGAGCCGATCCCGGATTCCGGTTATTCCATGCCTTCCTTCACCCTCGGCAACATGTTCCTGCTTTATAAGCTGAAGGAAGATCCGAAGGATAAATGGGAGCAGTACGAAAAATTCAATTCGTCCGCAACCAACGCGCCGCTGCTCGGCTTCCAGTTCGATCCGACGAACGTGCTGACCGAAATCGCCAACGTCAAAAACGCCGTGGACGAATACGGTCCGTCCCTGAACACCGGTTCCGTCGATCCGAACAAGGTGCTTCCGAAAGCGATCGAAAAGCTGAAAGCGCAAGGCATCGACAAAATCATCGCCGAGTGCCAGAAGCAGCTGGACGAATGGAGAGCGCAAAACAACAAGTAACATGCTGATGGATTCATGGGAAGCAAATTAACCCGTTAGGTTGGCCTCGGCTTCAAAGCCGATCCTGGTACTTCGCGGGGCCCTCCGGAAATTATGCATTGTTATAGATAAATAAAGCCAAGCGGCAAGGCAACTTCGCAGCCTGCGGAATGAAAGCATTCATTCTTTTCGGTGCGGACAGCCTGTGTCCCTTGGCTTTTCCTTCGATTAAAAACCAAATTTAATGTTTTCCGATCCCCCTATTGAATCGTTAATTCAATTTCAACACCTGGGCTTCAAACGGCCGCAGCTGCAAACGTCTTGGATCCGCTTCTTCCGGCCATGCATAGTTCCCGATCAATCTTTCATACGAGTCAAAAGCAACGGCCTCCGGGAGTTCGAACGTGACCGGATCGGCAAAAAAGTTAAGGACGATCAGCAGCCGCTCTTCTCCCAAGGTCCGTGTATACGCATAAATGCGCTCGTCTTCCTCCAGAAGGACGTCATACCGGCCGTATACGATCACCTCGTGCCGCTTGCGCAGCTCGATGAGCTGCCGGTAATAATGAAAGACGGAATCCGGATCGCGAAGCGCTTCTTCCGCGTTAATTTCCTTATAATTCGGATTGATCTTCAGCCATGGCGTCCCTGTCGTAAAACCGCCGTGCAAAGAGGCATCCCACTGCATCGGCGTACGCGCGTTGTCCCGGCCTTTGCTGTAAATCGAAGCCATGACGTCTTTTTCCGCACGCCCGGCTTCAAGATACTCCTTGTACATGTTGATCGTTTCGATGTCGCGGTACTCGTCGATGCCCGCGAACTTCACGTTGGTCATCCCGAGTTCCTCGCCCTGGTAAATATAAGGCGTTCCCTGAAGCGTATGCAGCAGCGTCGCGAGCATTTTGGCCGATTCCTTGCGGTATTCGCCGTCGTCGCCAAAACGGGAAACCATGCGCGGTTGGTCGTGGTTGTTCAGGTACAGGCTGTTCCAGCCTTTGCCGTCCAGCTCGACCTGCCATTTGCCCATGATCCGCTTGAAGTCGACGAGCTTCCAAGGCGTGACGTTCCACTTGCCTCCCGGCCCGGCATCGATGTCCATCAATTCAAACTGGAACACCATGTTCAGCTCGCCCCGATCCTCGCCCACATACAAGGACGCCTCCCCAGGCGAAACGCCCGGCGTTTCCCCGACGGTCATGATGTCGTATTTGGACAGCACTTCCCGGTTCATTTCCTGCAAAAACTCATGGATGCGCGGGCCGTTCATAAAAAATTCGCCGCCGAAGTTGTATTTGCCGTCGCCTTCCGCGTCCGGCAGTCCCTCCACCTTGCTGATCAGGTTGATGACGTCCATGCGGAAGCCGTCGACGCCTTTTTCCAGCCACCACGTCATCAAATCGTAAACTTCGCGGCGAACCTTCTCGTTTTCCCAATTCAAGTCGGGCTGCTTCGAAGAAAAAAGATGCAGGAAATACTGCCCAGTCGCTTCATCCCGCTTCCATGCCGATCCGCTGAAAAAAGACGCCCAGTTGTTCGGCTCTTTCCCGTCTTTGCCGTCCCGCCAAATATAATAGTCGCGATAAGCGTTGTCCTTGGATTTGCGGGATTCGACGAACCAAGGATGCTCATCGGAAGTATGGTTGACGACCAAATCCATGATCAGCTTCATCCCCCGGCCGTGCAGTTCCTGGAGAAGCCGTTCCCAGTCCCCGATCGTTCCGAATTCGTTCATGATCGCTTGATAATTGCTGATATCATATCCGTTGTCGTCGTTCGGCGATTCATAAACAGGACACAGCCAGATGACGTCCACGCCCAGCTGTTCCAAATAATCCAGGCGGGAGATGATGCCCGGAATGTCGCCGACGCCGTCGCCGTTGCTGTCCTGAAAGCTCCGAGGGTAAATTTGATAAACGACGCTTTCTTTCCACCAAGTTTTTTTCATGTTGATTCTCTCCTTTTTCCTATCATATTGTTCCGAATATGAAGCTGCAGCAAAACGTAACGTAAACGTTTACTACCCATCCAAAAGCAACTGCCGTTTCGTTTCCGGCAATCACCTCCTTTATGGAATTCGATTTTTGAAACAAAACGTTGGCAACTCGCCAATCGAAATTGTATTGATTCGTCATG
Organism: Paenibacillus sp. USDA918EY; assembly: GCF_009870825.1. GTDB lineage: Bacteria > Bacillota > Bacilli > Paenibacillales > Paenibacillaceae > Paenibacillus_AQ > Paenibacillus_AQ albilobatus. The sequence goes on from NZ_WTWY01000003.1 coordinate 305,005, forward strand.
CATTATTTCAATTTGCGTAAACGTTTACTAAGCCATTGAAAAAATCGGCCTCGTTTAAGGCCAATTCCGAACGGTTTGCCTTTCGACAAGGCGATGGCTGACAATGCGGCTGGACACTTGTCCCGCTCCTTCGATCAACGAAATCAGCATGTCGGAGGCAAGGCGCCCCATCTCCGTCAATGGCTGATGAATCGTTGTGAGCGGCGGAAAAATCATCCTCGCGATGCTCAAATCGTCGTAACCGATGACCGATATGTCCTCGGGAACCCGGATTCCCCGTTCAAGGGCAAGTCCCATCGCCCCGATGGCCATTTCGTCGCTGGCCGCAAACACCGCCGTAAACGGCGGCGCTTCGGCAAGCAGCTTCTCCATCGCCCGGCGTCCGCTGTCCAAGGCGAAATCGCCGTAGGCGACCCTCGACTCCGCAAAGCCGATGCCGTTGTCTTCCAATGCCTGCCGGTACCCCTCCAGGCGGGGAATCCCGGCAATTTTGTCCGTCTTGGTTCCGCCAATCATCGCGATTTGGCGATGTCCCTTCTGAATGAGGTAATCCGTGGCCTGATAGGCTGCCTGGCGGTCGTCCACCTTAACGAACGGGATTACGTGCTTCTGCGACTGCGTACTGACGAGCACGACGGGAACTCCCATCGCCTTGATCGCCTCGTAATACTCTTCCTTCAGAAATTCGCTCGTAAATACGATTCCGTCGACCTGCTTCTCGCGAAGCACCTGAAGATATTTCATCGTTCGCTTCCCGTCTTCGGCCGTATTGCAGACGATGACGCTGAACCCTTTATCGTTCGCCACATCTTCAATGCCGCGCAGCAAATCCGACGAGAAGCTGCTGGACACGTCCGGGAACAAAACCCCGATCGTCTGGGTGCGTTTGTTGACCAGCCCCCTGGCAATGGCATTCGGTTGATAACCGAGTTCTTCCACGGCCGCCAGCACCTTTTGTTTCGTTTTGTCCGAGTAGCCGGCAAGATTGTGCAGCACCCGGGACACGGTCGCGACCGACACGCCCGCCGCCTTGGCTACGTCTTTGATCGTTGGAGGATTCACCATGTTTTTATAACCTCCTTTGTCAAAATCCCGTTATGCAATAAAAACGTCTGTCGACGTACGTTGTCCGTAAACGTTTAACTAAAGCCAGTATACGAACCCTTTGGAACCTTGTCAACGTCCTTGCAACGGTTATTAAAGTTCCCCGGACTGGTGCGGAAATGCCCTGATGTTGATTTTTAGGCAAAAGAAAAACCACCTTGTAAGGCGGTTTATTCACATAAATCTTCCGTAAGCAGAAACACGCTGTCGAATTCAAAATTCCGGATCTCAGGCTTTGTTTACAGGGAATCTTAACACCGTTTTCATCTTTGAACGTTCAGTCTTGCGGGGATCCGACAAATAAATTTCCCGATGCATTTTGCTTGAACGGATAAATCCATGTTCGGTACAAAAGGCTTCCATCCGCGAAAAACTTTCCGGCTCATCGTCAAAGCTTCCCATATGCATCATCTGACAGCTCAATCCATCTTCCACATGCTCGAACCGGACTTTGTCAAGGAACGGATTTGGTTTTTTCCTTTTTGTCTGTTCCAAAAATCGCTCGAACATTTCTTCCGTCAAAAAATCGGGTTGGCGTATCATGATCGTATACTTCAAATTGTTTTTGTCCGTTGAGGGTTTGGACCGATCGAGCAAGTCCCATTCGCCTTCAAGCGGAAAAACCGTATATTCATAATATCCGGCGGGTACATCTCCGCTTTTGTAAGACATTCGCACGGCATAACTCATGCTGTACAAAGCTTCTGTCGCCTTCGCGAATTCTTCGCCGTTCGGATCCCCGGATCCGCTGACCATAAAAAACGGCATCTTCGGTACGACTACAATTTCCGGCACCGTTTTTGGCAGATAGAGCTCCTTATAATCTTTTTTGTAATCTACCTTCGTACTCATAACATGCATCTCCTTCTGAATATAATAAGCCGGCATTTCCCGATGCCATATGCCGCGGCAAACACCTGGGATGCTGGGATTCAGCCTTGCTCTAATATTACACAAACATCCCTGACAACAAGGCTGTCAGGGATGTTTAGGATGATCCGTAATATCGGGACAAGTCTGCCGCGAGCTCCGCCATAGCCTGCTTGAGACGGAGCGGTTCCATGACCTGAACCTGCCTGCCGTAGGACAGCAGCACATGCGGGAGCCACTCAAGCATCAAAGCTTCGGGCATCGCCATGTCGAGAAAATGATGTTCCCGCCCGATGCGGCACCCCTTTAAAAACCACAGGCCGGCAATGGAGTCCAGCACGTCGCTTTCGCCGCGCAACCGGACGGCGGCCTCCCGTTCTTCGGGCCGGGCCCGCATCGCAGCTTCTTCGATGTATTGCCGGATGGAGAAGCTTTCCGGTTTCGCAAAGCGCTGCCCGGTTTCGGCCGCCGCTTTGATCCGGTCGGCGCGAAAAATACGGATCGCCTGCCTTGCATGGCAATACGCGGCCAGATACCATCGGTTCGGACGGTAAAAAAGCCCGTAAGGGTCTATCCGCCGTTCTTCGCCGGAATCGCTGCTTTGCTTGACATACAACAGGGTCAGCGTCCGGTTGTCCGCAACGGCTTGTTCCAACGTCCGCAGCATCTTCTGCAGTTCGGGGGAGGGCTCGGCATGCTGAGCCGCAAATCCCGACGTATGGCGCCGCAAATCCTCCTGCTGGTATTCGTTCAAGCGCTGCTTGACTTTGCCGAGCGCCCGCTCCAAGGCATCCGCATAGGGATCTCCCGCCTGGCGGGCCAGCTCGACCCCATGCGCCATCGCCTTCAGCTCCGACAGGTCGAAAAACAGCGGCATGGCCAAAAACGAATCCGGCAGGCTGAAGCCTCCACCGTGCCCCGCCTCGGATATTAGAGGCACTCCGCTCAGGCCCAGCACGTCCATGTAACGGTAAACCGTCCGCACGCTGACCTCAAGCTCCGCGGCGATTTGTTCCGCGGTCAATTTTCCCTTTGTCCGAAGCAGCCATAAAACGGACAGTATGTAATCCAGCTTCGTCATGCCAACCCCCGGTCTCCCGGCAGGAGAGAATACGCATACGTATCATGCGATACGCCTGATTGGAACATGTAATGCCGAAGGAGGCCTTCTTCCCGAAAACCAAGCTTGATCAGCATCCGGCTTGAGGCCGCGTTTTCCGTATATACAACGGCACCGATGCGCGCCAGGTTCAAAGCTTCGAACCCATAGGCAAGGATGCATGCCACAGCCTCCGAAGCGTACCCCTTACGCCAATGATCCGGGTGGATCTCATACCCGATTTCCGCGCGCCGGTGCTTGGGCGACCAAGCATTAAAACCAACCGTGCCGATCAAGCCCGGAGCGTCTTTTCGCTCGATCCCCCACCGGATGCCGCGTTTTTCGCGGTAGCTGTCGGCGAAAAAACCGATAAGCCGCTCCGCTTGTTCGCGTTGTTCAAAAGCTTCCTGACCATAATAACGCATCGCTTCCCTGTCCGAGAAACACGCGAAGATGCTTTCCGTATCCTCTATCGTGATTTCCCTTAAAACCAACCTCTCCGTTTCAAGCATCGGAAACATGTTCTGCACATCCTTTATGAAAATGAGCGTATATTTACCGAATATGATGCCACTCCTCGGCAACTTTTGCAAAGGTTTTAAGGAGCGTGCACGCTTGTTCAGTCTCATAATGGCCGGGCCTTCGTCATACACATCTCACATCCAGGCATAGCGAAACCATGTACTTCCTCAGGAGGAATGGACCGATGAGAGACAACCCGGAACATCCGGCCGGCAATAACGGACAAATCCCCCAGCCCATTCGAAGCGATGGCGCGGGCGGACCGGACTGGGGACCCCGAGATGTGTTAAGGGATATGGAAAATCCCGATATGTTCGTCCCCCCGGCCACCGATGAAGGGCTTCTGCCGAACCTTAAGTTTTCCTTTTCCGATACCCATATGAAGCTGGATCAAGGCGGCTGGTCGCGGGAAGTGACCGAGCGGGATCTGCCCGTCGCCAAAACGCTTGCCGGCGTCAACATGTATCTTACGCCGGGCGGCGTCCGCGAAATGCACTGGCACCAGCAGGCCGAATGGGCTTACATGATCCTGGGCAGCGCCCGGGTGACGGCCGTCGACCAGAACGGCCGGAATTTCATCGCCGATATCGGCCCGGGCGATTTATGGTATTTTCCGGCCGGCCTGCCGCACTCCATTCAAGGGCTTGAGAAAGGCTGCGAATTTCTGCTTGTGTTCGATGACGGCAGCTTCTCCGAATTGAACACGCTCTCCATTTCGGATTGGATGGCCCATACGCCCAAAGACGTGCTTTCCGCCAATTTCGGCGTGCCCGAACATGCCTTTAACCGGCTTCCGGACGAACAGGTTTACATGTTCCAAGCCCCTGTCCCGGGATCCCTGGAAAGCCAACGCGTCGAATCCCCATACGGAACGGTGCCGCTCAGCTTTAAGCACCGGCTGCTCGCCCAACCGCCGATCGTGACTCCGGGAGGAAGCGTGCGGATCGTCGATTCCTCGAATTTCCCGGTATCCAAAACGATCGCGTCCGCCTTGGTCGAAATCAAACCCGGCTGCATGCGCGAGCTTCACTGGCATCCCAACCAGGATGAATGGCAGTATTATTTGACCGGGCAAGGAAGGATGACCGTATTTGCCGGCAACGGCGCGGCAAGAACCTTCAATTACAGGGCGGGTGACGTGGGCTACGTTCCTTTCGCCTTCGGGCACTACATCCAGAATACCGGCACCGAAAGCCTGTGGTTTCTGGAGATGTTCCGAAGCGACCGGTTCGAAGATGTGTCCCTGAACCAGTGGATGGCGCTGACGCCAAAGGAGCTTGTCGGCGAAAACCTGCATGCCGGCCCCGAGCTGCTTGATGCGCTGCGCAAGGAAAAATGGCCCGTCGTTAAATAACCGTCTGACCGGCATGTTCCAGCGCGGCCACCCTTTGCTTCTGCTGATGCAACATTTAAGACGATCGGCATTCCATGGCATTGGCGCAACTAAAACATCGCCGCCTTCGAAGCGGCGATGTTTTTGCGTTCGTTTCGCGGAGTCCGCAGCAGGCTGCCGGCAGTTACAGCGAAACCTCTCCGCTCACCACGGCATGCCGGATGCGCCGCCATTTCTGCGAACGCCAGCGCAGCACCATCGCCGCGCCGCGCAGCCATTCGTCGGCGATAAATGCCAGCCAAATGCCCGGAATGCCCAGACGGCAGACGATCCCAAACAGGTAAGCAAGCGGGATGCTGATGCCCCACATGGAGACAAGCCCGGCGTACACCGGGAATTTGACGTCGCCTGCGGCGTTGAGCGCACTGATCACGATGACGTTGCAGGCGCGTGCCGCCTCGAGAACCAGCGACAGCAGCAGCAGGGTTCGGCCGAGGCGGATCACCTCCGGATCGGCCGTAAACAAGCCCAGGAGCGGCTTGGAAAAGATGACGAGCAAGCTGCCGGCTCCGAACGCAATCAGCAGCCCGGTCCGCAAATGGCGGTAACAGACGCGATATGCATCATCCTGCCTGTTCCCGCCGATCAGCCGTCCGATCAGGATCGATGTCGCCTGTCCGATGGAAGCCGAAAACAGAAACACGAATGTCGTCATATTCTGCGTGTATATTTTCGTTGTAAGTGCGGATGCGCCGAGCATCGATACGAAATACGTGATGAAAATTTGCGAAACCTGATACGAAATGTTTTCCCCTGCCGACGGGATCCCGATGCGAAGCAAATCCTTGATCACGCTCCGGGGCATCCGGAGGGCGGCACGGAACGAAAGCGGATGCCGCAGCATTTTGACCAGCATGATGGCCGCGATGGCGACCCCGATCAACCGGCTGGCGTCCGTGGCGATGGCCACGCCGTGGACCCCAAGCACCGGTATGCCGAGCGGACCGTACAAAAATAAATAATTCCCGGCGATATTCAAGAAAATGACCGTGAAGGTCAGCAGCAGCATTTGTTTTACGTAACCGTGCATCCGCAAAATCGTATCCGCCGTGAGGATCAACGCGGGGGCGAAGGAGCACATGCCCGTCAGCGTCAGAAACGCGGCGCCGTCGGCCATCAGCTCGGACGGCAGCTTCAGCAGCTGCAGGAGCGGTTTCGCAAAAACGGGCAGGGCGACGCTGACGGCGATTCCGAGCCCCAGGTTCAGGCCGATCGATAACGATGCAAGTGTGGACGCCTCCCGCTCCTTGCCCGCCCCCAGCAGTTGGGAAATCAGGATGCCAAGGCCAAGCGTCACGAACCCGAACAGCAAATTCGCCGCGGCGATGATCTGATTGGCGACGCCGACCGCGGCCACCGCTTCGTCCGAATAGTTGCCCAGCATCAGCGTATCGATATTCAAAATGATAGCTTGCAAAAACTGTTCCAAAAAGATGGGCCAGGTGAGTCCCCATAACGTCAACGTTTGTTCTTGTTGTTTTTTCATACCGCCCGCCTTTTGTTTCTTGTCCTGCACGAATTTTTGGCGCTTCTCACGCTTCGATGCGGCGGCAGCTGCCCCGCTCCACCAGCTCATGGCCGAGGACGACCGTCTTCATCCGGTCCTTTCTCCATGACTCCCCTTCATCCTCGATCATCTCCAGCAGCAATTCGACGGTACGCTCACTGATTTGCTCCACGGGCTGGCGGATCGTCGTCAGCCTCGGCCTCACGATATCGGCGATTTGGCTGCCGTCAAAGCCGATGACGGAGATGTCGCCGGGGACATGAAGCCCATGGTCCCGGATGCAGTTCACGGCCCCTGCCGCCATGTCGTCGCTTGCCGCCAAGACGGCGGTGAATTCGCCGCGCGCTTCCCCAAGCAGTTCGGCCATTAACCGGTAGCCGGTGTCCAGCTTGTAATCGCCATGGCGGATCAAGGTTTCCTTCGACCCGATTCCGTGATCCCTGCACGCGGCCGTATATCCCTCCATCCGCCTCAACCCTGCGCACACATCTCTCGGATCGCCTGCGATCATCGCGATTTTTCGGTGTCCCTGGGCAATCAAATAAGAGGCTGCATCGTATCCCGCCTGAAAATCATCGATGATGACGGTCGGCAGATTCATGCCCAAATCGGCGTGAACCACGAGCGGGATATCCGTTTTGTTCAAAAAATTTTCGATGTCCCCGTTCAGTTTTTCATGCATGAGGACCATGCCGTCCACGCGCATCTCCTGATAAATGTTCAAATATTTCACGACCTTGCCGGTGTCCTCGACGATGTTGGACACGAGCAGGTTGTAACCCCGTCGGCCGGCTATCTCTTCGATCCGGCTCAAAATCATTGCCTGAAAATTGGACGTTATATCCGGTATGATGACGCCGATCAGATTGGTTTTGTTCCGCTTCAAGCTTTTGGCGATCAGGCTCGGCGAATAGTTCAGCTCTTCGATCGCCCGGCGCACTTTCTTCTCCAGCTTTTCGCTGACGTGTTCGCCGTTGTTCAGCACGCGGGAGACGCTGGTGACGGAAACGCCCGCCGCGCGCGCCACGTCTTTGATTTTTACAGCCATATCAACTTCTCCAATTGTTCATCATCGTAATTCCCGATCGGGAGCCCACTGCCTTCTTAGCGCAGAGGCACCCGATACGTCAAGCACGGACACCGCATCCACGCCCATGTCCGCAAAAGCCTTCATACTCCCGACGTCCTGCAGCGTATAAATCCACACCCGGAGGCCGTACTCATGGGCAATCCGCACAAGAGAATCGCGGCAGGAAGGGAAATCCGCGTTGATCCCGGCGCATCCGACCTGTTTCGCCCGGGTGCATATCTCTTCGGCGGCCGCCTCATAGACGGCAGAACCCAGCTCGCTTAAGCTTTCGGGCGTATTCCGCATCACCCGGGCATGAAAAGGCGTCTTCACAATCCGGTCCGTCGCGCCGGTAAAATAAATCTGCTCCCGCATGTCCAAGGTCTCAAGCAGCTTTACCGCAGGCAGGGCGGCCGCGTCATTTTTGATGTCCAGGTTAAACGATGCGGTCGTCCTTTTAAAGCGGACGAGCACATCCTCCAGTTTCACAAGACGTTTTCCCGCCTCTAGCCGAAGCGGATTTTCCTCCACCAACTCTTCATAAGTGCAGGACGCAAATGCGGGATGATCGTCATGATGCAACACGCATACGCCGTCTTTCGTCGCTTGAACGTCGACCTCCAGCACGTCGGCACCGGCATCCCATCCGGCAAGGCAGGATTCCAGCGTATTGTCCGGCGTGCCTTCGCACCCGGTATGCGCGATAATCAGCGGCACATTCATGAAACAGCCTCCTTTACATCCCCGCAAAGCGGGGCTTTTGCGCTGACGATGATTCAGGTACTTATTTAAAATAAACGGGATTTGTAAAAGCAATGGTCGCCAAGGCTCCGTTCAGCATGCCGGAAAGACGGATCCGCATCCACTTCAAGCCTTTGGCGCCGAAGGAACATCGAATTTCGTCCGCTTCTTCCTTGACCGGCAGCCGCAGCATTTCCCCGGCATCCGTTTCGACGATGATGACTCGTCCTTGCTCATCCGTGCCCAACCGGCGGCCCGGATGCGCCGCTGGGGTCACCCGCACCGTCAGCTCGCAGCTTGCATCCGCCCCGGCGTTTTCCGCGTCGACGACGTCACCGATTCCGTAACTGCCTTCGCCGCACGTCATCTGCAGCTCAAGCAGCGGCCCCATGCTCACGCAAATCCGGCCGGAGCGAATCGCGTCCACCACGTCCTCCGTGCCGGGCAGCCCGGCTTCACGGACTAGTCCGAGGAAGGTAAATGCCGGCGGATCATCCTCATCGGACGAACGGTGCCAATCCCGCCCCGCCGTCCCCGATATCCGGTACCCTTCGTTGAGCAGCCGGGTCCACATGTCGAACGCAGGCGCGTTATGGTTCCGCATCGGAGGCAGCGTTTCGTGCCATACCTCCATATAATCGATCCGGCTCCAATCCTGCACGGCATACTCCCAATGGCAGCCGGTGCAGATCGGGCTCCCCAGGCTGAACGGATGCGCAATGCCCACAATGCCTCCCTGCCGATGCACCCTGTCGATTCCTTTATGAATATCGGTCGGTCCCAAATCGCGCCATTCGGAATAAGGAACGCCAAGCGTCAGCATATGGCCGTAAAAGGTCGTCCACTCGAGCCCGGGAATCACGGCGACGCCCGTTTCTGCCGTGACCGCAGCCGCATCGGCCATGCCCGACGTGGTGTTATGGTCCGTCAGCGCAATGCCGCTTAGGCCGAGCTCCCGGGCTTTTGTGCACATTTCGAGCAGCGTATGCGTGCCATCGCTGTGTGGCGTATGGGTATGCAGCTCAAACGGAAGCCATTTCATGGTTCTCTCCCCCTTCCCAGATCCGGAGCCGATACCGGCATTCCGGCGTTACGACGCAGTGAACGCTGATCGTCACCTTCCACACGCCCTCCGCTACCTTTCCGGCGAAAAAACCGGGCGAAGCGGTTTGCGGCGACAACACGTGGCGCTGGTGGTTCGGATGACGGTGCGCCGATCCCCGGAATCCGTCCGGATCGTCGACGGAAAGCGTCAACAGGTTTTGCAGCGGATGGAATTTTTCCCACTGCGGCAAATAGATTTCTTGAAGCGCCGGAGCGACGTATTTCCGGATCGCTTCCTCGATCAGCGGTTTGGAGGTTTCCTTGTCATCCATTGTTTTCGGGTCATACGCGAAATCAATTTCCAGATTGTCGATTCCTTCGGGAATATACAGCTGGTACGTGATGTGCGTTTTGGAACTGAGAGGAGTCAAAGCCCCTTCAACCGCCAGCAACTCTCTCATGCTTGCTTTCCACCTTTCTACCTTTCTTCCTTCATCATATTGCGGATATAAAAATATCCGACCAAGGAACAAATCGCGAACATAAACACGGCGCAGGCGCTGGCAATGCCCGTTTCATAATAAACCGAAAACTGCTGCTGCATCGCCACGCCAAGCACCTGCGGCGCATTCGGCCCGATGAGGAATGGCGCAGTGAAGCTGCCGATGACGCCCATCACGACAAAGGTCGCGGCCACAAGCATCGATTTGAACGTCATCGGGAAAATAATCCGGAAAAAAATTTGCATTTTTCCCGCTCCGATATCCTTGGCGCTTTCGATGACCGAATTCGGCACGCCGGACAAAGCCGAGCTCAGCATCATCGTCGCAAACGGGATGTTAAACCATAAATTCGCCAGCAGCAGCCCTTTGTAGTCGTACAGTATTTTCATAAAAGGCGCGTCCGTGAAAAGCAGCAGGATGCGCGCCAGCCAGCCGTGATTCCCATACATATTGATCATCCCGTACGTGGCGATGACGGAAGGGATAAACATCGGGATGTAGTACAGCTTTTCGATCCATCCCGCGAGCCTGCCCGTCGAAAATCTTAAAAACACGGCCAGCATGTACGCAATGACGAGCACGATCACCGACGAGACCACGGTCAAATTCAAGGTATACAGAATATTGGCTTTCATGCCCGGATCGGTAAACAAATATTTGTAATTGTTCCACGTAAACGCGCCGTCGCTTCCGGTCAGGCTCTCCCGAATCGAGGTCGCGATCGGCACCACGATCATAAAAAGCAGCAGGAGAAACGAAGGAATCACCATGGCGAGGCCCAGCGCGGAGCGCTTGGCTCCGCGGCCGTTCCACGCCGTTTTCAGCGGTTTTCCCGTTTCGAGAGGCATGTTCAGTCCTTGCCCGCTCATTGTCCGGCGACTTCCCTTTGCCAGCGTTTCATCGCTTCGGACTCCAGCTCGCCGAGGTTAAAGGAACGGTAACTGACGGAAACGCCCTTGAATTTTTCCTGCAGCTCGCTTGGCATATGGGACCATTCGATGCCCGGGAAGCCGTAAATTTCGTTCACCACTTCCGCTTGGGCTTCCGGACTTAACACGAAATCGATGAAATCGTAAGCCGCTTCTTTATGCTTGGACATGCTTGGCACGGTCAAAAGCCCCGGTCCGCCCGTAAAGGCAGGTTCGATCTGGGCCAGCTTGGTCGTCTCCGGCAGCAGCTTTTTGTTGATCTGCTCAAGCGCCATATCGGACCAGGCCGGGATCATGTCGACTTCCCCGTTCGCAAGCAGGTCGAGCGTTCCCTGGTTTTTCTTCGGATAAACGCCCTTCTGATACATGTCTTTGCCAAGCGCCTTCAGCTGTTCGAATCCTTTGTCCCATTCCTTCATGATGTTGGGATCCTGATTGTGGATCGCGTCTTCCGGCAGGGACTTGTACAGCGTCGTCAGCACGAACGATTCGCCGGAGCCTCCCGTTGCCGGATCATTGTAGGCAAACCGCCCCGGATGCTCATGGATCCACGCGTACAAATCGTCGAGCGTTTTCGGCGGGGAAGGCACCTTCTCGCTGTTATAGGCCAGCAGGACCGAGGAGGAGCGGTAAGGAACGGCTTTATAGTTCAAATCCTTCATGTTCGCCGGGTTCATCAAGCCGAGGTTCGGAATCTGCTGCTCGCTCAGGCTTTCGAACACCCCGTCTTTTTTGTCGGCGGCCATGTCGGATCCCCCGTTGGCTTCGTACAAATCGACGTCGACGCTGTCTTTCCCCGCGCGTTTGGCGGCAACGATGCGGTTCATCGTCGCCTGCTCGCCTTGACCGGAAGGAATGTACACCAGCTTGACCTTCACCTTATCCTGCTTTTGTTCGTACATGTCCTTCAAATGTTCCCACAGCTCCTGCACGTTTTGCGAACCGCTGAAATAAAACGAAATTTCCGTCGGGCTGCCGGAGCCGCCGCCCGAAGCGCCCTCCGCTGCGGAGGCGTCCGCGCCGTTTTTGCCTGCTCCGGAAGAACAGCCGGCAAGTAGCGTCACGGCCGCCAAAGTTGCAAGAAGCATTGCTTTCCCTTTACGTTTGATTCCACGGTTCATACTCATCGTTAAAGTTCCTCCTAGTCAGCTCGTTTAATGGAATGTTTTTGCAAATGCCTTGCATTTGCCGAATGTCAAGGATACCGCTTGTCCGCCGGTCAGCCGTCCCGCTTCCTCGCGGGGCAGGAACATCCTCAGCATGCCGGACTCCGTCAGGAGCGTAATTTCCGCGTAATGTCCCAGAATCATCACCTGCTTGACCGCAGCGGCCAGACCGGGACGGGAAGGATCGTCCCACTTGACGTCTTCGGGACGGACCGCAACGACAACCTCTCCCCGCAATCCGTCCGGATTGGCGAGGCGGTACCGGTTCAGCCGGATGCCTTCCTCGTCCGCCATGCCGTCCAGCATGTTCATGCGGCCGATGAAATTGGCGACGAACAACGTCGCCGGCGCATCGTAAATATGCTGCGGGGACGCGGATTGTTCGATGTTTCCGCGATTCATGACGATGATCCGGTCGGACAGCGACAACGCCTCCTCCTGGTCATGCGTGACGAACATCATCGTCAGCTTGGCAATCGATTGGATTTCGCGCAGTTCCTCGCGCAGCTCGCTTCGCAGCTTCGCATCCAGCGCGGAAAAAGGTTCGTCGAGCAGCAGCACCGCAGGCTCGAGCAGCAGGGCGCGGGCGACGGCCACCCGCTGCTGTTGGCCGCCCGAAAGCTCGCCTGGCCGTTTCTTCTCCGTTCCCGGAAGCCGGACGAGGCGCAGCGCGCGGTCTACTGCTTCCCGGATTTGCTCTTCGCTTTGTTTCCTGATCTTCAAACCGAAGGCCAAATTTTCATAGACGGTCATATGCGGCCACAGATTGTAGCTCTGGAACACCATCGCCGTCGGGCGTTTTTCCGGCGGGAGGTGCAGCACGCTTTTGCCTGCGATTTGAATGTCCCCGGAGTCCGGCTCGAGAAATCCCCCGACGGAACGGAGCACCGTCGTTTTGCCGCAGCCGGAAGGTCCGAGCAGCGTCACAAGCTCCCCGCGGGCGATTTCGAGCGAAATCCCGCTTACGCCGTCGCCGGTTTTATAACGTTTCGTTAAATTTTGGATCGATAATTGAATCGGTGCAGTCACTTCCATCCCTCCCTGCTATTTCATGGTGAAGCCGCTGGACATGACGTCCGCGCTGACAAAGCGCCGCGAGACAAACAACAGAATGATCGTCGGCAGCGTGAGCAGGATCGAAAAAACGGCACCTGCGGTGGCCGGATAGTCCTGAACGGCTCCGTACATAATCAGCGGCATCGTTTTGTAATCGGGCATGCCGACCATAAACGTTCCTTGCGCTTCATCCAGCGAAGACAGAAACGTGAAGATCGACGCGACGATGATTCCCGGCATGGCCATCGGCAGCGTTACGCTCCGGAACACGCGCAGCGGACCCGCTCCCGCATCCCGCGCGGCCTCCTCCTGCGCTTGATGCACGCTTTTAAAGGAAGCGGACGGAATCCAGGTCATGTACATCAGCGTATTGACGATATGGATCAGCACGACGCCCGCGAACGTGTTCATGAGGCCGACCTTGAAAAAAAGCACCGCGATGGCGACGTACAGGCCCATCTTCGGAAACGCGTTGGTCAGCAGAAACGAAAACAAAAACCAGCGGCTGAGCGGAAACCGGATGCGCGCAAAAGCGTAAGCGGCCGGCACGCAGATGACGATGGACAACGCGGTAACCACGCTCGCAATGAGAAACGACAGACCGATCGATTTCAAAATTTCCGGCTGAGAGAGCACGTATTTCCACCAGGTCAACGACCAGCTTTGGGGGAGCGCCGCCGGAAACTGCCATTGCCCCGAGAAAGCGAGCAGCGCCAGATTGATCAGCGGCCCCAGAAAAAAGAATATGAACAGGGCGAATATGATGAATTCCAGCATTTTCCTTCGGCCCAGTTTTTTAAAGTACCAGCTCAAGAACGATCACCTCCAACAATTTTCAAATTGGTATCGATACCAATTTGAACAAACATAATCCGCATGTTTCGCTTTACCCTTTTCGCCGTCTGGCGGCGATTCCGGCATCGTGCAATGAACGAACGGCCGGGCGGATGCATCCGGCAAAACGTTGGGTTCGAACATTGGTATCGATACCAATTTCATCTTGGAACGTCTTCTCTTGTTGTCCCAGCCTCCTTGTCGCTTATTCCTCCTTAAGCTTAAGGACCGAATGTTAAATCCGTTCCGTATTCCTGTTAACGGGAAGGGCGATTTTTGTTCGGGCAACGTAAGAAACCGCCGAAACAAAAAAAAGATCCCACGGCTTTGCATCGCCATGGGATCTTATCTCCAAGTCATTTTTTAAGTCGATGTCATTTCAGTTTCACGTTTTCCAAGCTTGCGCCCTTCGCAAAAAAACGCTCGATGTTTTTTTCCACGCCCGGGTCGGGCACAAGCGGCGGCGCCTGATGCGGTTTGATGCGGGCGTCGATGATCATGTTGTCGCAGCCCCAATGCTTGTGCTCGAAGCCGCTGTTTACGCCGTGCATGTCGTGCGACGGGTTGCTGCGCGTAAACGTCACCCACAGGAAATTGGACAACGTGTCGGAAACGAACGTACTGTCGTCGCACAACACGATCATCGGGCAGCCTTCAAGCGGGCCTTGGGCCGCCAACGCTTCGCTCAAAGCTTTCATTTCCCGCTCCGCCTTGTCGTAACTCTCGAAAGCAGGGCCTTGAATCGCAACGACGCCCGGCATGACCAGACGCGGATTTTCATAGCCGCGCAAACCTTTTAGCCCATCGGGCGCTTCGCGGCATAATTCCCGCTTGGCATCCCCGTATGCCGCCAAAACCGCCTTGCTGCCCGTGTTTAAGCCGGTTCCCGAATAATCGAGCGTGTCGATCGTCGTATTCGTATAAAAATGAATGTCCCGGCGCAGATCGATCCGCTCCAAAATATAAGTCATAAATCCGACGATATCATGGGTATCGAGCGGGCGCTTTTCTTCGGCGGTAATAAACAGGTATTTGGCGAGGCTCAACTGTCCCGTTCCCAAAATCCGGTTCGCCAGCGTCAGCATCTCCGTCGGCTGCTTCACGCGCTGGAAAGGCGTATACCGCTCGCTGCCGATGGCCAACAAAAGCGGGTGAACCCCGGCCGCGTCGACGGCATGCACTTCCTTGACCCCCGGAATTTCCTGCTTGATCGCGTCGCCCGTCAGCTCGTGAATAAGCTCCCCGAACGCCGTATCCTCCTGGGGCGGACGCCCGACGACGGTGAACGGCCAAATCGCGTTTTGCTTCGCGTACACTTTATGGACCTTCATCACCGGAAACGGGTGCGTCAGGCTGTAATAGCCCAAATGGTCGCCGAACGGCCCTTCCGGTTTCGTGTCGTCCGGGTAAATGTCGCCGGTAATGACAAAATCGGCGTCATGGCTGATGCAATAGCCGTCGACGTAGCTGTACCGGAAACGGCGCCCGGACAAAAGACCCGCAAACAGCATTTCGCTCAAGCCTTCCGGCAAAGGCATGACCGCCGAAAGCGTATGGGCCGGAGGACCGCCGACAAAGATGCTCACTTTTAAAGGCTCTCCCTTTTTGCTTGCCTTTGCCTGATGAACGCCGATGCCGCGATGGATCTGGTAATGCAGGCCGATTTCGTGATCCGGTTCGTAGTCGTTGCCGCTGAGCTGAATCCGGTACATGCCCAAATTGGAGTTCATGAGCCCCGGCTTGTCCGGGTCTTCGGAATACACCTGCGGCAAGGTCACAAAAGCGCCCCCGTCCATCGGCCAGTGCCGGATCTGAGGCAGGTCCGAAATCCGGATTTCCCGAAAGCCGGCGGGGACGCCGCTTCCTTTTTTCATCGGCAAAGCCTTCAACGCTCCGATGCCGTTCCCGATATTTTGAAAGGGATGCTTCAGCGCCTTCATCGGGTCGTCGCGCAGGGCAATGATCTTTTGGGTGCGATCCCAGGTGCTCCGGAACATGAACTTGCTGCGCGCAATATCGCCGAACAGGTTGGAAACCGCCTTAAATGCCGAGCCTTTGACGTTTTCGAACAATAAAGCGGGGCCGCCCTCCTCGTATACCTTCAAATGAACGGCGGCCATCTCCAAATAAGGATCGATTTCTTCTTTGATCCGGACCAAATGTCCGTGTTTTTCAAGGTCAACGATGCATTCTTCCAAATTCCGATACAATGGTATGACTCCAATCTCCATGAGAGTTTGTTCCAGCTTATGACTGGTCGTGCGAAAATACGTTTATTTTAGTTAAAACAAAACTCAGGATGGATGTCAAACGATAACCGCACTTACCGATCTCCAAGGACGGCATGTTCATCATTTTGTAAAATCGGCGCCCGTCGAAGGGCTATTCATCGTCTTCAAAAATGTTCCTTTCGTTCAACATGCCTTTAGAAGCCGGTTCGCATGTCTTCCGGTCCCCTCATATTTCGTTATACGTCACGAATTCGCCAATCGGCTTGCGGTATCCGCGCGGCCTTTGCTTTTCCGTGTTTTCTTTTCCGATCGTAATCATCATAACGGGGACGTAACGGTCCGGAATGTTCAGACCCTGCCGCAGCCGTTCGGGATCAAAACCGATCATCGGGCACGTATCCCAGCCTTTGTCCTTGGCGATCAACATGAACAGCATGGCGGACAGGCTCGCGTTGCGGATCGCCTCATCCCGTTTGAACGTGTCGCCGCCCTCCTCGTACATGCGGGTAACGTCCGCAACCGCGGCGTCGAATTCGAATTGGTCGATGACACCCAGGTTCAACAATCCTTCGTTGATCTGCCCGACATTGCGGTAAGCTTCGAGATCCCCCAGCACGACGATGGCGGCGGAACTTGTCAGCACCTTGTGCTGCTTGTTTGCAGCCTCGTAAATGACGTTGTTTTTGATCCCGGGATCGGTAACCGCCAAATAATGCGTATGCTGCAAATTAAAAGCGGAAGGCGCAAATTTGACGAGATTAAACATGTCTTGAAGCTCCTGCTCGCTGATCCGGATATCCGGATGGAACGTATTGGCTGACCTTCTGGCCTGCACCAAATCTTGGAATTGGCTCATGTCAATGACTCCTCTATGTATATTTTCACTGACCAAATATTGCTTATTTTGTGTCACTAGCTTAATAAAAGTAAGTATTTAAGTCAAGGGGATAGCTTCCAGCCATCGGCTAAAAAAGCCACCCGCGAAATTCAAATGATTTCGGGATGGCTTTTGGGCATGGTTGCACAAAATCTTTTCAGTGTTAAACCAGCTTAAACAGCTTCAAAGCAATGTAAACGGCGACGCCCCAAATGACCAGGGCCGACAGCTTGTTGATAACGATTAACAACCGGCCGCCGGAATCCACCTTTCCGACCATTTTTCCCGCGATCGCCAAAGCGAAAAACCAGATCCAGGATACCGCTATCGTGGAGACGGTAAACAGCAGTTTGTCCAAGCCTGCATAACCGAGCGAGCTCGTCCCGATCACGCCGACCGTGTCGAGGATGGCATGAGGGTTCAGAAGGGATACCGACATCGCAAACATCATTTGCTTTTTGGGCGACATCGCCGCTTCACGCCGATCCAGGCCGGCAGGTTTGCTTTTCCAGATCGACCACCCCATGTATAGCAAAAAAGCGAGCCCGACGATGAAGATGGCCGTTTGCAGCACGGGAATCGTAAACACGACGACGGACACGCCGAGGACGGCAAGCAGGATAAGCAGCGTGTCGCAGCATGCGGCCGTAACGATGACCGGTATGGTTCCCCTTAGTTTCGGCTGCGATGCGCCTTGATTAAACACAAACACATTTTGCGCCCCAAGCGGAAGTATGAGCCCCAAAGCCAGCAGAAATCCATGAATGATTGCAGTAAGCATGCGGGCAACAATCCTCTTTCTGTCATAGTGTCAAAAATCATGTAACCTATATCCTATCACGCAATTCCCGATCTGTGTATAGCCGATTCGGATCAAACCGCATCGTCCGGATATCCGCTCTAGACTGTACCACAAGCCAAGGAAAAAAGCCCCGGCATTGTGCCGGCGGCTTTAGGGTGTATGATTCCGCGCTTAGGAGCGGTTTTCCGCATCCTGAATGGCGCGATGGGCGAGCATGGCCATGACGGAGTCGTCCATCGGCGGGTTATGCAGGCCGGCGCGGACGTCGCGGTACATCCGCTCGAGCGGCAGGCTGCGCGATAAACTCGAACCGCCCACGATCCGCATGGCCAAATCGACGATGCGGATCGCTGCATTCGTCGCCACTGTCTTCGCGAGGCCGAGCTCCGGCTTCATGGAAGCGCGCTCCCCGGGCAAGCGGTCCCAGCGGTCGGCGACGCTGTACAGCAGCGTACGGGCGGTGATCCGCTCCCGCTCCATCTCCCCGATTTTCTGCCGGATATGCGGCAGCTCCGCTATCGGTCCGGGCAGGCTGCTCGGCCGGTAGTCCGCGGCAAATTTCACCGCAAAGTCGCGCGCCGACCAAGCAATGCCCAAATAACAGGCGGGGATGTGCAGCAGTGCGCCGCCATGATCGGACGTTTCCGCCCCACCGTTCGGGACTCCTTCGCACGAGTCGATCCGTGCCTCCTCCGGCACGAACACCCCGTCCAGAAGCAGGTCATGGCTTCCGGTTCCCCTCATGCCAAGCGTATCCCACGTTTCGTCGATGCCGACGCCGGGACCTTTGCGGGCGAAAAACGTGCCGATCCTTTCCTCATCCTCGACGAAAGCGGTGACCGTAAACTGATCCAGCACCGGAATGAGCGAGCAGAACGTTTTGCGGCCGGTTAATACGTAACCGCCTTCGGTTTTTGTCGCCGCCGTTTGCGGGCGGCCGCCCCGGCTCGGGCTGCCCGTGGTTGGTTCGCTTGCGAACTGGTTGATCATCGCGCCCTTTTCCGCGACGCTTCGGCAAAAATCCTCGTACAGCTTCGGCGGCCACGACTGCTTGATTCTCATCTGCAGCACTTGGCTGACATGCCAGCCGACGGCCAGCGCCGTCGACCCGTCCCCTTTTGCCAGCCGCTCCTGCGCCAGCAGCATTTCATATAATGACGCTTCTTCCCCGCCGAACTCCTCCGGCAGCGTCAGCGCCAAATATCCCGCTTCCCGCAAATCGTCAAAGTTTTCAAAGGGAAACGAGCCGTCGCGGTCATGGACTGCGGCCCGTCCCGCAAAGACCGCCGCGAGCCGGTCAGACCTTTCGGCGATTTTTTCTTCGCGCTCATTTCTTACAAACGGATCCGATGACAAGGAATTCATGCGGCATTCTCCCCTCTGCTGCTTTCATTCCTTTTATTGTATACCCTTTTAGTCGGAATTTCCAAAGCCGATAAGGATTTTTCTCCGAAAACGTTTCGCTAGGCCGAAAGCTGCCCGTCGTCCGCCATCCGATCAGGACAGCGATGCGGATTCCGGCTCGTAAGCTACTTAACAAAATCACCCTGGGTCCCGACGGCGAAGAGTAAACAAAAGACCAAAAAGCCGCAAACACAGGACGTGTTTTGCGGCTTCTGACTTCTTTTGCCTTTATATGAGAAACATGAAGATTTTATCGATCCCGTTCCAATGAACCGGCCACGATAGTCCCTTTGTACAGCGTTGCCGCCCTTTTGGACCTTCTGGCGATGGCTTCGGCGGAGCAAGAGGCCTCCACCAGGACGAGGCTCGCTTCATCCCCTGCTTTCGGCCATGCCTGGACCCCGGTTTCGTCCAGCGGCGTCAAGCCTCCCGTAATGTACCCCAACGCCTGCCCGAGCGAACGCTCGTCCGACCAGCCCGAGATTTCGGCCAAGCGGCCAGCCCGTTCCATGATGTCCCCGTTTCCGAAGGGCGACCATATGTCGAATACGTTATCGCAGCCGACGGCAACCGAAACGCCGTGGTCATGCAGCAGGCGCACGGGCGGAAACTTTCGGCCCATCGGTACGCTCGTGATGATCGAAATCCCCGCTTCCGCCAGCATATCCGCCATTTCGGCCGCCTGAGAGGCGGGAATATCCCCCAAGCTGAATGCATGGCTGACGGCGACCTTTCCTTGAAGTCCGGCTTCAACGGTAAGCTCCGCCAGACGTTTGATCGTAAAGATGCCCAGGCGGTCCGGGTCATGCAGATGCAGGTCGATGCCCGCATGTTCCTCGGCGGCGATCGTCACCATTGCCTGGAGCGATTGTTCCAAGTCCCCGTCCACCGTCGCCGGGTCGACGCCGCCGACAAACGCGGCTCCGTTCCGCACCGCTTCCCTGACCAGCTTCTCGGCGCCGGAACGAAGCAGTCCCTGCTGCGGAAAAGCCACGATCTCGCAGGACAGCTTGTCCTTGTACAAGCCCAATGCGTGCTGAATCTCCTCCAAATGCGAAAGCCCGACCTCCGGAAAAATGTCCACATGCGTGCGGATATGCGTTGCGCCCGAGCGGAGCGAAACCTCCAAATAATTCGCCGCGCTTTCCCGGATCGCGATCGTACGCGATGGGTCAAAGCTTTTCTCCTCGTCCAGCCGCCCGATAATCGACTTCACCGGGGTCACCGCCCTCCATCGGCCGCCAAGCAGCGTTTTGTCCAGGTGGCAGTGTTTTTCAATGAAAGAAGGCAGCGCCAGACGGAAGCCTGCGTCCAGCTGCGGCAGCCGATCCTCGATCGGGTCGTCCGCGGAAGCGATTTTCGTTATTTTTCCGTCTTCGATCAGAAGATGCCCCACTTCCGTCTTCGTGCCTGCGACGGCGTTATCCTCAACCCGATAGCCGCACTCCAGGCGGACATTGATAAGCCAATAACGTTGTTCCATTGTCGATCATCCTTTCCGTGAGCCGCAGGGCTCCATAAATAAAATGGGTTTAACGAGCAGCGGGGATCGCCCCGGCAGCCAGACGGCCTTTAAAAAAGACCGCTACCCGCTGCGCCCTTCTGGCCACCGCTTCCGCCGAGCAGCTTGCATCCACGAACACGACGCTTGCTTCATCCCCGACGCGCGGCCACGTTTGCTCTCCGCCCCGGTTCAGCGGCGTGACGCCACCGGTAATGCAGCCCAGCGTTTGTCCGAGTTCCACTTCGTCCACGAAATGAAAACGTTCCGCCAAATTTCCCGCCTTTTCCAGCACGTCTCCCCTGCCGAACGGGGACCAATGGTCCGTAATGCTGTCGTCCCCAAGCCATACCTTCACGCCCCGCTCGTGGAGCAGCGGAATCGGGATCGTCCGCCCCAGCGGTACGGAAGAAGCGATCGAAATTCCCAAGCCGGCCAACCGTTCGGCGTGGGCCGCGGCTTTTTCCCGGGGGATATCGGCCAGCGCGAGCGCATGGCTGATGGTCACTCTCCCCTGCCAGCCGGCTTCTTCCGTCAAATCGGCCAGTCGCTGGAATGTAAAGAGGCCCAGATGCCCGCCGTCATGAATATGCAGATCGATGTCCGCATTCGCCTCCACCGCCAGCTCCATCGTGGTTTGCAGCGATTTTTCGACGTCGCCGTCCACGGTGGCCGGATCGACGCCGCCAACCAGCGACGCGCCGTTTCTGAGCGCTTCCCTCATGAGGGAAACCGATTGGCTGAGGAGCAGCCCGTGCTGCGGGAACGCCACGATTTCAATCTCCGCTTTTCCGATGAAGTCTTCCGCGGCTTGAAGCGTCGCTTCCAGGTTTTTCAGCCCGATGGAAGGGTCGACGTTGCAGTGGCTGCGGATCCGCGTCGTTCCGGCTTGCAGCAGCAGCTCGATCAGCTTGCCTGCGCGTTCCCGGGCCACCGGAAGCTGCCTTGGGAGCAGCGCCCTTTCCTCTTCGAACCGCGTAAAAATGCCGTTCCTCGCGATGCTCGGGGCCTTCCACGGCCCGCCGTAGTAGGTTTTGTCCAAATGGATGTGCATGTCCCGGAACGAAGGAAGCATCAGCTTGCCGTTCATATGCATTTTGGGCAGGTCGTCTTCGAAAACGAACGTTTCTTGTTCAATTTGCGCTATGGTTCCCTTCTCGACCCTGATGTGGTAGATGCCGGTTTCCGTCCCGGTTACCGCTCCGTTTTCCATTTGAAAGCCGGTTTCAAGACGGACGTGGGACAGCCAAAAATGGTCGCTTCGCATCGGTGTATCCTCCATTCTCTTCTAAGGAAGTTTGGATCCGTTAAAACTATCGGATTGCGTATAAACTATGCTAACATGGGGGGTAACTATATGAAAAATATTTATTAAATTGCGATGATTAACTTTTTTCATATATATTTTTAGCAGAATGGATGCGAAGCATGGAGGGGAAAGGGATGGACATCAGGCAGTTGAAATATTTTATCGCCATTGTGGAAGAGAGGAAAATATCCGCAGCCGCCCAAAGATTGCATATGTCCCAACCGCCGCTGAGCCAGCAGCTGAAGGCGATGGAAGACGAACTGGGAACGCGCCTCGTAGAAAGAAGCGGAAAAACGCTGGAGTTGACCGCCTCCGGAAAAGCGCTCTACCAATACGCCCTGCAAATGACGCAGCTGATGGACGAGGCCGTGTCGGAGGTCAAGGAGGTCGGCAGGGGCGCCAAAGGCAGCCTGAACATCGGGATCAACACGTTGTCATCCGTTGAATTGCCCGAACTGCTGCACCGATTCCAGGCCCGTCACCCGCATGTAACCTATAAAATCCAGCAAAACGAATCGTCCCGCCTGTGCGAACTGGTCAAAAGCCGGGTGCTGGAGCTTGCGATCATCCGCCTGCCCTTGGAGCTGGACGCTTTTTCGGTCATCCACCTGGCTACGGAGCCGTTTTATTTTCTCGCTTCAATGGAGAAGCCGGGAATCGGCCCGGAAATCGACCTCTCCGACCTGCGGGAGGAGCCGCTGATGCTTCCGAGCACGGAAGGGCTGGGCGTCCACTACACCATCCATATGGCGTTTACCGCCCGGCAAATCAAACCGAACATCGTCGCCGAATGCTCCGACATTCCGCTGCTGCTCAAGCTGGTATCTTCGGGTTTCGGCACGGCGATCGTGCCCGAAACGGTCGCCCGCCAGCTTGAAGGCCGGAATATCCGCGCAAGCAAAATAACGGATCCCCGGCTGTCCGCGGCGTCGGGTTTGATATGGCTTAAAGGGCATCATCTGTCCGCGACGGCCCAGCATTTTGTCGAGATGATGAAAGAACGGCATACGCATTGAAATGTACGGCGCATGAAATGAAACCTTCCTACAGGAGCGCAATCTCCTTTGGAATTCTGTAGCGGAAAAATAGCCGGCGCCAATCATTGACAAAACACCGTCAATGTCATTTTGAAGAAGGCTGGTCGCTTCCCGATATCCTAAAAAAGCGAAAACACGCCGCTGCCGGCGTGTTTTCGCTTTTTTCTGCATTTATCGGCGAAGCGTTCCGAGTGCGCCGCTCCAGGCTATCACCTGGTCCAGCATGGTATTCAGGACGCCTTCCTGATAAGGCGCAGGTTTAAAGACGGTGTAGTTTTCAAAATCCCCGTTAAAGGTCAAGCCGACCTGGGCGCGGACGACGGCCAGCATCAGCTCGCCGGCGATCAGGCGAAGGTTTTCGGCGGCGCGCACCCCGCCTCCTCCGCCGTATCCTACGATTCCCGCGGCCTTATTGTTCCATTCGTAATATAAGTAATCGATCGCGTTTTTGAGCGCGCCCGAGATTGCATGGTTGTATTCCGGCGTCAGAAACACGTACCCGTCAAAGGATTTGATTTTCTCCGACCAGGCGATCGTATGGGGTTTCGTGTATTGGCCCGATGCGGCCCCCATCGGCTCATCCAGCAGCGGCAGGTTGTAATCCGCGATGTCGACGATTTCGAATCTGGCGTCCTCCCGCCGCTTCGCGATCTCGTACACCCATTCCGCCACGGCCTTCCCGTTGCGCCCCGGGCGCGTGCTTCCAATGATAATGGCAATATTCAACATATGTTTTCTCCTCCTCGTTTGTATTGGATGATGCTTATGAATAAATAGGCGAATCGCCTTATCGAAACCGTTTCAGGCTTTTCCCTGCGGCTGCGCCGCCGCGCCGGCCGGCTTGATGCCGGGAAGGCTTCCTTTTTTCAAATACCAATGTCCCGCGATCAGCAGCACGACATGAACGGCCGCAAGCACCAGGAATATATTCGAATAAACATAAGCGCCGCCGGTGCTGAAGTTCAGCGGGTTCCAGGCGCCGCTCGCGCCCATGTCGATGATTTTGCCGTTAATGGCTACGGCGACGCTCCCCGAGATGAAATTCATCATGGAAAACATGCCCATACCGACGCCCGTTTGCGACTTCGGAAGCGTTTTGGACGCCGAGCTGGCGAGCACGATGTTCATGAAGGATTGACCGACGTTTCCCAGCACCAATATAAAGGCGATGGCGACCGGCGATGCCCCCGTGAAGACCGACATCAAGGCAAAGCAGGACAGCAGCATGACGGAGGCGATATGAAATACAAACGAAACGCCTTTCGTATCGGCGAGCGTGCCTCCTTTTTTCCCAAGCAGCGCCGAACATAAAGCTGCCGGAACAAGGGCGAGCCCGATCCAGCCGGACGACAGCCGCTGTTCTCCCGCCAGCAGCAGCGGGCTTAAAAAGATCAGCGAATACGATATGCCCGTGATCAGGAATGTGGCCGCCAAGTAAACCATATAGCTTTTATTCTTCAAAAGCTTCGGCTGAATGAAAGGTTCTTTGGCCAATCCGATCCGGAGGCCGAACAGGATAAACGCAGCAGCGCCTCCGGCCATAATCAGCCACGAATCTTCCGATAATCCGAACAGCAGCATGCCTACTCCCGCGCCCAGCAAAACGGCTCCCGGCCAATCGACCTGCCCCGCCGCTCCCGGCTCGTCGTTCAAAAATTTGCGGTACCAGGGCAGCAACAGCAGCGTCAGCAGCGGGATGCAAAACAACCAGCGCCAATCCGCCACGCTTGATACGAGCGCCGAAACGACGGGACTGAGCGCGTTGCCGATGGCCAGCCCTACGGCCGACATCCCGAGGGCGGTTCCCCTTTTCTCCACCGGAAAGTAACGGACGGGGATTAACGTCGCCGTTGCCGGGATAACCGCAGCACCAGCCGCCTGAAGCGCCCTGCCGAAGATAACCATGCCGAATGTCGTCGAGCAGAGCCCGAGCACGGAACCGGCGGCAAAAATGAACAGGCCGACGGTCAGCAGCTGCTTCAGCCTGTATTTATCCGCCAGCTTGCCGTAAATCACCGTCCCGATGGCATAAATGAGCGTATATACGGACGTCATCCAGCTGACCTGCGAAAGGGTCAAATGGAACTGCTCCCGGATTTGCGGAAGCACGACGTTGAACATCCCTGCGCTCATGACGGATATAATCAGGGTGCAGGCCAATAGGCGAATCAGTTTCATGGCCTGGGCTTGCTGCGCTTCATCTTGCATATCCACCATCCTCCTCGAATGAACGTCAGTACTGACTGACATTTAATGCAAAAGAAAAACGTCTTATTGACGTATTCTTATACTGCCTTGCTGCCTAACATTAATCTTGCATAAATTACCGGAATGCTTGCCGACCGGAATCAAGGGGCCAGCGCTTTCGCAAAAATCCGGACGCTTTCTTCGATAAACGCGTCCAAGGTCACGCCGGGGAAGTTTTCGTCTTTCTCCAGTTCATTCAAAAACGCGCCGAAATGCATCATCAAAAAGGACAACGCCTGGATTTCCGGATTTGTCCGGGCCATTTTCCCCTTCTCGGCCATCGCCACGAAATACTGCGTCAAAAACTCCATCAGCCGCAGCGGATGCTGCTGCGTTTGCTGCCGAATGCCGGGAAGATGCGCCTCGTCCTTGATGCTGATCAGAATCATTTTCCGGTTGCGGTTCATCGTCTCGTGGTATTTCCGCGCGATCAGCAGCAGATCGGCATGCAAATCCCATGTGATCTGTTCTTGAAAAAGATTCGCCATTTCCCCGGTGTAATGGAAACGTTCGAAAGCCTCGTCGATCAGCTTCCGCTTGCTGCCGAAATGGCGGAACAGCGTCTTTTCGCTGACGCCGGCAGCCGCGGCGATTTCTTGGGTGGTGACTCCCTTATACCCCTTCTCGGAGATCAAATCGATCGCGGACAGCAGCATTTTATCCCGGTTGCATAATGATTGCTCCACTACGGCTCATCTCCTTGCGAAAGTATGTCAGTGAGTACTGACAGTCATTATATTATGCCAGAAAATTCTAGATGTCAATGCCGCTGATAAAAAAATGTCCCCTACACCTCCCGGGTACGGTACCCAAAGATGGATGCAGAGGACAAAACTTCCGAACGTTATCCCTGTCTATGCCGGCAAAACGGGCACTTCCTTCATAATGTCGCCGCCCTCCTCCATCCAGCGCTGCAGTTCTCCCGCCAAACGCCTGATGTGAGGTTCGTTTGCCGGATCGTCCGACACGTCGCGCGTTTCCCATGGATCGGCTTCCAGATCGAACAGCTGGATCCGATCCGTTCCCGTATCGGTCACGGGCGAATGGTAATAACGGATCAGCTTCCATCTGCCGTCTTTAACCATCCGCTGCACGTCCCGGTAAGCGGTGCATACGACAGGGCGAAGCCGCTCCCGTCCTTCGAGGAGCGGAACGAAGCTGATTCCTCCCGCGCCGGAAGGCATCCGGAGTCCGCACAGCTCGGCGAGCGTCGGGAACATGTCGATGTTGCTTGCGGGCGCCGAAATCCGGAGCCCTTGCGGAACGCCCGGTCCCCGCATGATAAACGGAATCCGTATGCTGTGATCATACACGTTCTGCTTGCCCATCAATCCGTGCTGGCCGATCGCTATGCCGTGATCCGCCGTATAAACGATGATGGTCTCTTCGTATATCCCTTGATCCTTCAACGCGGAGACCACGCGTCCGATTTGGGCGTCCATATGGGTAATCATCGCGTAGTAGTCGGCTATATGGCGGCGGATTTCCGCTTCGCTCCGGGGAAGCCGCGCCAGCTTTTCGTCCCGGACCTCCATGTCCCCGGTGTCGAACGGATGGCGCTCCATGAAATTGGAAGGTAACGGAATCGCCTCCGGATCATACATCCCCGCATACGGCTCCGGTGCGGTGCGGGGATCATGCGGCGCGGTATAAGCCACATACAAATAAAACGGCCGTTCCCGATCATGATTCCGGATAAAGTCGACGGCAGCGTCGGTAAACAGCTCCGTCGAGAAAGCTTCGCTGATCCGCTCGCGTTCCTGGGGATAACGGCCTTCGGGATCAAACGGCTGCACCGGAACGCGGTCATGGTCGCTCATCCCGTAGAAAAACAGCTTGTCGCCGCCTGCAAAGCTCCGGGCGAAACTCCCCTTGTCATTATGCCACTTGCCTACGGCGTATGTATGGTAGCCGCCGTCTCGGAACGTTTGCGGCATGAGCGGAACGTCGGGACGAATGTTCACGGAATGCTCCCAAACGCTGACGTCGCTGCCGATCATCGACTCGAAGATGGGCCGGCCCGTGTTCACGCATGCCCGGCTGGGGGCGCAGACCGCCCCCGTCAGCCCTCCGAAGATGTGCATCCCTTCCAGCGCCGTGCCCTCCGCCGAGAGCGCGTCCAGCGTCGGCGTGCGAACGACGGCGTTGCCCGAGGAACGGATCGCCTCATATCGATGGTCATCCGCAATGATGAAGACGACATTAGGCTTTTTCATGCTGTATTTCATAATGCGGCACTCCCTTTTCATAACGAATTTCTAATGAAACCGCAACGGATGATTCCGGCCGGCCGTAAATCGCGGTTCGGCGCTTGCTTATACTCCTCTTACGCGTAATATTACGCTTTGAACATCCGCCGAATGGGGGCCGACCATGATGTCGAAATCGCCTTCTTCAACGGTCTCTTCCAAGTCCCTGCCGACAAAGGACAGCTGCTCCGCATCGATGTCGAACGTCACCTCCCGGGTTTCTCCCGGCTCCAGGAAAATCTTCGAGAATCCCTTAAGTTCCTTGGCCGGACGGGTGATGGAGCTGACTTTGTCCCCGATATAAAGCTGCACGGTTTCGGCGCCGGCCCGTTCGCCCTTATTCGTGACGCTCACCGTTGCGGAGACGCTCCCGTCGGACGTCATTTCAGGAGCCGAGAGGGAAAGCGCCCCGTATTCGAATTCGGTATAGCTGAGGCCGTACCCGAACGGATAGGCGGGCTGCATATCGGTTTCGAGGTAACGTTTGCCGACCGTTCTTTTGCCATTGTAACGAACCGGCAGCTGACCGACGGATTTAGGGATCGATACGGTCAGCCGTCCCGAAGGATTGGCGTCGCCAAACAACATGTCGGCCACGGCGTTTCCGCCCTCCTGTCCGGGATACCACGCCTCCAATACGGCGTCGGCATGCTCGTCGATCCACGGCTCCGCCACCGGCCGCCCGTTGATATAAACGACGACCAGCGGTTTGCCAAGCTTCGCGAGCTCTTCGGCAAGCTCCCTCTGCACGCCCGACAGCCCGAGCGTGGAACGGTCGATTCCTTCCCCGCAGTCCATGTCGCTGTGCGGGCTGTCCGTGACGACCGATGCGCCGGTACGGAGGTCGATCGTCCCTTCGCCGAAATCGCGTGCGCTCGAACCGCCCAGCACCAGCACGATGACGTCGGCTTTCCCCGCCGTCTCGACCGCCGTTTCGAAGCCTTCCCGGCTGTCATCCTTGATTCTGCACCCCGGGGCGTAAAGAACCCTTTCCGGGGCATGCGACAATTGGTTTCGGATGCCGTCGAGCACGGTCACGACGCTCCGGCGGGGCTGCGGCGACGTATAATCCCCAAGCTGGTTGTAAATGTTGTCCGCGTTCGGGCCGATGACGGCGATTTTACCGGCGCCATGTTTGCTTAAAGGCAGCGTACGGTCCTTATTTTTCAACAGCACGATGCCTTCAAGCGCGGCCTGCCGGGCCAAAGCGATATGCTCGCGGCTTCCGATGACCCGGGCCGCGCGTTCGGGATCGGCGTAAGGCCGCTCGAACAATCCGAGCTCGAATTTGATGCGCAAAATGCGGGATACCGCTTCGTCCAGCGTCTCCATGCCTACTCGCCCGTTCAACACTGCATGCTCCAGATGGGCCCGGAACATGTCGCCGGACATTTCCATATCCACGCCGGCGTTCAGCGAAGCCGCGGCCGCTTCCTCCGGATTTGAGGCCGTATCATGCCCCCACACCAGCATGTTGATCGCCCCGCAATCGGTAATGACAAAGCCGTCGAAACCCCACTGCTTCCGAAGCACATCCGTCAGCAAATACGGATCGGAGGTGCACGGAACGCCGTCGATTTCGTTGTACGCGGTCATCACCGATTTCGCCCCGGCCCGGACGGCCGCACGGAACGGCTTCAAATCCACCTCGTGCAGCTCGCGCAGCCCCATATGGACCGGCGCGCTGTTGCGCCCGCCTTCGGAGCTGCCGTATCCCGCAAAATGCTTCAGCGTGGCGATGACGCTGTCATCGGCGTCCAGCCGGCTACCCTGCAGGCCGCGGACGGCCGCTTCCGCCATGGCCGAGGCCAGGTACGGATCCTCGCCGTACGTTTCCTCGGTGCGTCCCCAGCGGGGATCGCGGACGACATCCAGCACCGGGGAATACGTCGCGGCCCCGCCTTGGCTGCGCGTCTCCAGCGCGATAGCCCGGCATACCTGCTCGTACAGCTCCCGGTTCCACATGCTGGCCAGCGACAAAGGCACCGGGAAGACGGTCGCCCCGATCGCCATATGGCCATGCGAGCATTCCTCCCCGAACAAAATCGGAATGCCGAGCCGCGAATGCTCCATTGCGTAACGCTGGATGGCGTTTATCGTTTCGGCTCCCTCCCGCGGAGAGAGTCCCGTCTCAAGGGTGACCTCCGTCCAAGGATCGGCGCGCAAAACGCCGTAAAGCGAACCGACCCTTCCTCGGGCCGCTTCCTCCTTGAACGCTTCGGCTAACCTGATTTCGCTTCCGTTTCGCTCGTACACCTTCCAGCCGAACAGCTGCACAAGCTGCCCGACTTTTTCTTCCAGCGTCATCAGCCGCAGCAGATGCTCCGTTCTTGCTTCGATGCTTAATGATGCGTCTTTGTAACTCATTGGCTGCGTTCCTCCTCCATCCCCCGCTTTTTCCTGTCATGCAATGTTTCCATGAAATTATAAAGGCAATAGCCAACCCCCGGCGAAAACGCCGGAGATGTTGGCTATTGCGGCTTGGAACGTCAGGTTATTTTCCGGTGTTCCAGCGGTCGTATGCTCCTTGGTACAACTCGACGATGCGGTCGGATCCCATTTTCTTGAGCTGGGCGATGTAGTTGTCCCAATCGGACAGCGGCACTTGCCCGGTCACGAATTTGGCTTCCATCTGCTGCACGTACGTATCCAGGTCGGAGAACAAAGCGGATGCTTCGGTTTGCTCTTCGTTTGTCAGATAGACGTTAGGGAAAGGCGTTTTGCCGATCGGCACCAATTTTTCTTTGTTTTCTTTGTCGATCCAATCGTCGAAGTCGGTCCGCAGCCCTTTCGATACTTCAGGATCGCCGATGCCCGGCGTCAAGATGCCGAAGTTAGGCGTGATCGTTCCGCGGTATTCCTCGCGGTCGCCGCCGCCCGGCACCGGCAGCCATTCCTTCACGTGGTTAGCCTTGTCTTTGTATTTCCACAGCGTGCCTTCAGGTCCCTGGTTGAACAAAGTGGAACCTTCATAGCCGTACAGGTAATCGATCCAACGCATCGTCGCTTCCGGGTTAGGGTTTTTGTTCGTGATCGCGAACGTGCCGTTGGCGGACATCCCCGGATGTTTGCCGTACACCGGCGTTCCCGGAATTTCGCTTTGCACCGGCGTCATGAGCGGGTTGTCCCCGCTTGGTTCGCCGCCGAGCGTGAAATACGGATAATAGTCGTTGAACAACGCGATCCGGTTGTCCTGCCCTTTCGCTTTTTTCTGGTCCGGCGTTTGCGAGAACGTTTCGTGATCCAGCAGGTCTTCCTTCCACAGCTTGTTCATGAACGTCAAGTATCCTTTGTAACCTTCCTCCTGAGGGGAGTAATGCACCTTGCCGTCTTTGTCGGCGTAAATTTTTTCGTCGTACATGCCCCAGAAGCCGAAGAAGTACATCCGCAGATCATCCAGTTTGACGGAAGTCAGCGGGATTTCGTCCTTTTTGCCGTTGCCGTTCGGATCTTCTTCTTTGACGCGTTTCAGGAACGTATACAATTCGTCGGTCGTTTTCGGCAGCTGCGTGACGTGAAGCGCCTTCAGGAACTTGCCGTTGTACCACATCGGGCTGCGGTACCAGACGGCGCCGGTATCGATGAACGGGAGCGCATACATATGTCCGTCAGGCGTCGTAAAGGATTTGCGGACATCCGGATGCTCGTCGAGAATTTTTTTGAGGTTTGGCGCGTAACCTTCGTCGATGTATTTTTCAAGCGGCAGCAAAATGCCCTGCGTACCGTAAGTCACCTGCTCCGCAGGCTTCAGGTCGGCTGCGTACAGCATATCCGGCAAGTCGCCGCTCGCGAACATCAGGTTTTTCTTCGTGGCGAAGCTGTCGATCGGCGAAAGCTGGGGTTCCAGGTGAATGCCGGTCAGTTTCTCCATCTCTTTGAGGACAGGCATCGTATTCCAGTCCGCTTTCCCCGCATCCTGCGACATCACTTTCAGCGTCAACGGCTTGTCGACGATCGGAAAGCCATCTTTCTTTACCCCTTCCGTCGTTGAAGAAGCCGACGATCCTTTGCTGCCCTCCCCATCCTTGGACGATCCGCATGCCGCCAACAAGCTGGCGGACACCGCGAGGCAGAGCAAAATGGATGAAGCCTTGCGAATCTTGTTCATGACAACAACTCCCTTTTGAATGTAAGTTATTGAATTTATGGCAAGATCAGCCCTTGACGGAACCGATCATGACACCTTGCACAAAGTAACGCTGAAGGAAAGGATAAATGACGATGACCGGCACGGTTGCCACGATGATGACCGCGTATTTGACCAGCGCCGCGATTTCCGCTTTGCTGTTCATCGCCGCCGCCGTCGACGCGTCGATCGCCCCGCCGCCTTGCGCCGCCATCTCCTGCAAAACGAGAATTTGGCGCAGCACCAGCTGCAGCGGATATTTGGCGGAATCATTCAAATAGATAAGCGCCGAGAAATAGCTGTTCCAGTTGCCCACGCCGTAAAACAAGGCCATGACCGCAATGATCGGCATCGACAGGGGCAGGATGATTTTGACGAACAGCCGCATATTGGTGCAACCGTCGATTTGGGCCGCTTCCTGGAGCTCCTTCGGAATCGAGCTTTGGAAGAACGTGCGGGAAACGATGATGTTCCAGATTGAAGCGGCCGACGGTATGACGATCGCCCACATCGTATTGATCATGCCGAGCTGTTTCACCAGCAGGTAGGTCGGCACCAGCCCGCCGCCAAAAAACATCGTCACCATGAACATGCCCATAAAGAAGTTGCGTCCGACGAAATCCCTGCGGCTCAGCGCATATGCCGCGGGCAGCGTTACCACGAGGTTGATGGCGGTCCCTACCGCCGTATATAAAATGGTGTTCGCGTATCCGGTCCAAATGTTCGAATTTTCAAACACCCGCTTGTAACCCTCCAAGGTGAACCCTTTCGGCCACAGCCACATTTCCCCGGAGCCCACGAACTTCGGATCGCTGATCGATGCGCTGATCATGTAGACGAGCGGATAAAACACGATCAGAAAAGCCAGGAAAACGTAAAGATAGTTGAAGACGAGAAACGCCTTGTCGCGTTTGGTTTCGCTTACGCCTGAAAGCATCCGTGCAGCCTCCTTTTACCACAAGCTGTTTTCGCTCGTCCGCCGTACGATTTGATTCACGACGATCAGCAGCACGCAGTTGATCACGGAATTGAACAAACCGATCGCCGTCGAAAAGCTGTACTGGGCATCCACGAGCCCCGAGCGGTAGACGAACGTTGAAATGACGTCGGAAGAACTCATATTTAACGGGTTTTGCAGCAGCAATATTTTTTCGAAGCCGACCCCGAGCAAACTTCCCATATTGAGAATCAGCAGGATCGTCATCGTCGGCACCAGCGTCGGAATATTAATGTGGCGAATGCGCTGGAACCGCGAGGCTCCGTCGATGATCGCCGCTTCGTGAAGTCCCGGATCCACGCCCGAAAGCGCCGCGAGGTAAATGATCGTCCCCCAGCCCGCGCTTTGCCATACGCCGGATAGCACGTACATCGTTTTGAACCATCTCGGATCCGTCAAAAAGTCCGGCGATTTGAACCCGAACCCTTCGATGATGTGCGTCACGATCCCAGTCGACGGGGACAGGAACGAAATGATCATCCCGGCCATGACCACGACGGAAATGAAGTGAGGCGCATACGTGACCGTCTGGGCAAGCTTTTTAAAGAAGCCGTTCCGGACTTCGTTAAACGCCAGCGCCAGAATGATCGGGATCGGAAATCCGACGGCGAGTTCGTACAAGCTGATGCTCAGCGTGTTCCATAACAAGTCCCAGAAATAATAAGAATGAAAAAAGCGAGTGAAATGGTCGAAGCCGACCCACGGGCTGCCCGTGATTCCTTTGGTAGGAATGAAGTTTTTGAACGCGATTTGAATGCCATACATCGGTCCGTAGGAGAAAATGAGAAAGTACAGAAACGCCGGCGCTATAAAGATGTAAAGCTCCCAGTTCTGAACTACCCTTTTCCAGACGCCTTTGCCGGTTTTTTTCGGTTTCGGCGCCGATCCTAGCGGAATGGCGGTTTTCGTATCCTGCATAGAACCACTCCCTCATCCACTGAACGTTCTTGCCGGCCGCAGCGCCCGGGTTTGGCCACCGGCACGCTGACAGCGCTTACAACCCAAAAGATATCCGACCGCGGGGAAACCGTAAATATGCCATTTTTGCAGACGCCTGAAAGCGGCTACAATCCTGAATGAAAACCATGCCAAAACATGTACGGCCAATCGCAAATATGTCATTTTTGCTGCGATTGTCGCCTATTTAACGCCCGCACCGCAAAAATGACAATCGGCGGACAACCCCTGCGGCGCCTTGTTTAAAGCTGACATCAAAAACGCCATGTATACGCTTACAACGAGATGTCGGGTATTTCATTGACGCGGCAGCGACAATCGCTTGTCCCGAAGCAAAAAACACGCCGTTTCCGGCGTGTCGGTTCGGGCTTGTTTTTTATTTCAATGCGCTGCCGCCGTATAAAAAGCGGTATTTCCACGAATTTGTAAAATCCGTCACGACGACGCCTCCCGCTTTTTGCGAATAGGTATGAAGGAGTTTGCCGTCCCCCAGGTACAACGCGACATGCGTGATCCGCTCTTTGGATTTGTTGATGCCTTGGTACGCGGCGCTGCTGGAACCCTTGTAGCTCATGAAAAAGAGGATATCGCCGCGCTTCAGTCCGCTCACGTCATAGACCGGCGTGCTGTTGTCTTGAATCCAGGTTCCCTGCTTGCGGGAATCGGCCGGAAGCACCAAACCGGCTCCTTCCTTGAAAATTTGGCGGATAAAATCCGAGCAATCGAAGGTCGTCGTCGTATTCCGGTCGGAGCCGAATTCATACGGCGTACCCAAGTATTTCATGCCCGTTTGGATGACCTTTTCGATCGCTGTGGACGCGTTTTGGGATGGCTTCGGCGCAGGCTCGTTTTGGGATGGCTTCGACGATCCTGCCGATCCCGCGCTCTCTTTGATGTATTGGCTGGAGGCGCTGATGTATCCGACCTTGCCGGACGACGTTTTCACTTTGTAGTAATAAGGCGTGCTCTGGGCCAAAATCGTTACCTGCTCCCCGCGCTTCAAGTAACCGAGCACCTGGCTGGACAGGGAGGGCTTGTCCCTTAATCGGACCGAGGCTTGAATCAAGCCTGTCTGAAGCTTTGCTGCCGATTGAACCGAAGCCGTCGCCGCAGCCGCATGGGACGGGGACGGAAGAATGAAGGCTGCCGATAGCGCCGCCGATGCCGCAAGAAAGCCGAGTATACTTTTCTTGATGTTGATCATGTTGTTTCCTCCTTGAAAAATTACATCTTTGTAACATTTAGGATATAATTCTGCCTCAGGCAGCGTATTTCTTGTGCTGTCCCCCATTATGTCAAAGCTCGGGTGAGGAGACATGGTCAATATTTCACAATAAAACTCTCCAAATTATGGTTAAATATA
Source organism: Paenibacillus sp. USDA918EY (assembly GCF_009870825.1). Classification (GTDB taxonomy): domain Bacteria; phylum Bacillota; class Bacilli; order Paenibacillales; family Paenibacillaceae; genus Paenibacillus_AQ; species Paenibacillus_AQ albilobatus. The sequence continues at coordinate 339,942 of NZ_WTWY01000003.1, forward strand.
GGTCTTTTGTCCTTTTTAATCCTTAAAAATGGTTTATAAGGAATAATAAGGATTTGAAATTAAATATCCTTCAAAGTTGTAACCAATAAAGCAGCGCATCTATTGAGACATTAGTGGCGGGAACCCCTTGAATATACAAAAAAACGGCGCGCGATACGCGATCGCAAACGCCGTTTCCATGGCGCATGTCCGCAAGTGGCGGTTAGCGCGGTTTTATTCGTCTTTTCCTTCGTAGCGGAAGCAGGCAAAATCGGCATGGATGCCCTCAAACCGCTGCATGTCGTGAACGGCGACGGCTATAAAATTGCCGGTAAAACCTCCGCTCAAAAAGCCGATGTCGATCGTCTCATGCAGCGGCCGCCACTCCTCCCCGTTTCCGGCGCGGTAATAGAACCGCGCTGTTGTACCGTCCACAGCGACGGACAGATGGACCGGTTCCCCGTTCCCTGCCGGAACGACGACCGGAAGCAGCGTAAATTCGTCCGCCGCGCAGCGCATCATCCGCAGCACCTTGCCCTGTCCTTCTTCGTGGGTGGCATAAGCGTACAAATAATTGTCTTCGTTCAGGTACAGCAGCAGCCCCGCCATTTGTAAATAACTTTCAGGCGCAAACTCAAACGCGGTTTCGGCAAGGAAACGGACGTCCGTCTGCCGGATCGCCACCATATGCTGGCGAAACAGGCTTTGCGGCGACTCGCCGGCGCGGATCCGCAGGAAACCGGGGCGCTCGCGCAGGGAGCACCAGCTTTCATCCGCCAAAATCCGCAGCGTGTTCCACGTTTTGTCCAGCCGCTCGCCGTCGAATGCGTCTTCGAAAATATGCCGTTTCGCCTGCTTTGCCCTCTCCATGCCGAGCGGCGCAGGCACCTCCGTGCGCGGGTCGCTGCCGCCGCCGGTCAGGCGCAGCCAGCCTTCGTCATCCCAATACACGCTCTGCAGCGCCGTTTCCCGCCCCAAAATGGCGTATTGGCCCTCAACCGGACGCGTGCAAAGATGGGCCATGTACCATTCGCCTTGCGGCGTTTGCACCAGGCTGCCATGTCCCGCGCATTGGAGCGCAAGCTCCGGCCGCCCGCGCGAGGTCAGCATCGGATTGCGCGGATCGACTTCGTAGGCGCCGAGCAGCTCCTTCGAGCGCGCCACCGTCACCGCATGACCGGAGCCCGTTCCGCCTTCGGCCGTTATCAGGTAATAATATCCGCCCCGTTTGTAAATATGGGGAGCCTCCGTCTTTTTCAGCCACGTGCAATCGAACAGCTTATGCGGCTTTCCGACGAGCCTTCCCTTTGCCGGATCGTATTCCTGAATGACGATGCCGCTCGATTTGTTGCCTTCCGGAATGCGGTAATCCCACAAGGCGTTCAGCAGCCATTTGCGCCCGTCCTCGTCATGGAACAAAGACGGGTCGAAGCCGCTGCTGTTCAGATACACCGGTTCGGACCACGGCCCTTCAAGGGACTCCGCGGTGATCAAATAATTATGCGCATCCTTAAACGGGCGTTTCGTGCTTTTGACGTCGGTGTACACCAGGTAAAAAAGACCGTCGCAATAGCTGAGCTGCGGCGCCCATATGCTGCAGTTTTTCGGGTTGCCCCGCAAATCGACCTGGTCCGTCAGCAGATCGGTGAAATGCTCCCAGGAGGCCAAATCCCGGGACCGGTACACCCTTAGCCCCGGAAGCCATTCGAACGAAGACACCACGATGTAATACATGTCCTCCACGCGCAATATGCACGGGTCCGGATTAAATCCTTTCAAAATCGGGTTTTGGATCACGCCTCTTTCCGTCGTCGCTGCCATGTTCCGTTCTCTCCTCCCTGAATCCAGAAATCCGTGCCTTGGAACACGTCTTGTTTAGCCGGAGCCGCATCAAGCGAATCGGTGCAAAGCGCCCATGGAACCCGCCGCTCCCGCAGCGCTAGGGCGCCGGAAACGCCGAATTCCCGGTAACGGACCTTCGTTTCGTTGGCGGGATTGTCCCAGTTATGCCAACCTGCGGGAACGATATGCCCGCCCAGCTTGCAGCCGACGAAATCCGTTTTGGCATGTTCCCGCCAGGGACGGCCCAAATAAACGTCCGAAACGCCCTGCTCCGCCGTCAACAGGCAATCCCGGAACACGTAACCGTGTTCCGCTCCCGGCGGCGTCGAAGCCGCCGTCACATACCCGCTCCCCCGCTTCGCATGCCGCAAGCTGCGAATCTCGCACTGCTCGAAATAAGCGGTCGCTCCGCCGAAAATAAAATCGACGGTGCCTTCGATCCGGCAGTACCGGTACAGCTGGCGGCAGCGGTCATGATGCTCCCGAACCGGGATTCCGCCAAACGAACCTCCCTGCTTGGTCGCCGGGGGCAGCGGACCGGTAAAAAGCGTGTCCTGATGACCCTTGAAGGTGCAGCAGCGAAAAACCGCTTCGTCGCAATACGCGGATACCGCAACCGCCTGCCCGATGTCGTCCCCCTGCCCCGCCGCATTGGTCACGGTGAGGTTTTCCAGCATCAGCCGCCTGCCTCCCAAAAACAAGGTCGGCGTCGCAAAGGTTCCGATTTCCTCCCCCTTCTCGTCCTTTTGTTTCGCGTAACGGCTTCTCGTGATCTCCACGCGCCCGATGCCGACGATGCGCAAATTCGAGCGGTAGATGCGAACGGCCTCTTCATAAACGCCGGACATGATGTACAGCGTTTCCGGCTGCTCATTGGGCAGCCGTTCCAGGGCGTCCGCCGCTTCCCCGATCGTATGATAGTCGCAAAAGCTTTCCTTTCCAACCAGCATGCATGGCCGTCCTTTCTTCGCCCTCTTCAATCGAATTCAGCCGTCGATATCCAACCCTTCGGCAACCCCCCTTAAGGTTCTACGCTTCCGTCTCGCTAAGCTCTTCCACCGGCGGAGCCGCCGTAACCTGCTCCACCAGCTTTTCCGGCTTGCGCGTGTTTCGCGAGCGGCAGTCCACCACCTCGACGTCTTCCCCGTTTTCGATATAAAACGCAGGTCCCTCGTGATTTTCGATCGTGACGTGGCGGAACCGTACGTCCCGCACGTTACCGAGGTAAAACCCCCGGTTATTCATGTCCTCGATCCCGGCCATCATCGCCGGTTTACCCGGAACGGCCCGTTCGGCCATCGAAATGTCGATGTCCGCAAACGTCACCTCGGCAACGTACCGCTCGGCGAGTCCGTACAAAAAGCCGGCCGCCGCATGGACGTTCCGGGCCGTAACGTTGGCAAAATGAATCCGCCGGAACGTCGGCGTCTCCTCCGTTACCGGGTACGGGCGTTTATCCCATACGTATTTGTCTTTGCCGCGCGGGCCGCAAAAATAATACAGGTTCATAATAAACGGGCAAATCACGTCCTCCATCACGATATTGCTGACCCGTACATCTTCCACGGTTCCTCCGCGGCCCCGTCTCGACTTGAGCCGGATGCCGCGGTCGGTTTGCTTGAAGATGCAGTTCGCGATGGTCACGTTCCGAATGTCCCCGCTCATTTCGCTTCCCATCACCACGCCACCATGGCCGTGGATCATCGTGCAATTGGTGATCGCAATGTTTTCGCACGGAACGCGTTCTTTCGTGTCCTCGGTTCCGGACTTGATGGCGATGCAGTCGTCCCCGACGTCGATATGGCAGTTGCTGATGCGCACGTTGCTGCAGGATTCCGGGTCGATGCCGTCGGTGTTCGGCGAATCGGCCGGGTTCCAGATCGAGACGTTGTCGATCGTCACGTCGTTGCAGCGGATCGGGTTGATCGTCCAGCTCGGGGAATTCCGCAGCGTCACGTCCTTGACGGTGACCCGGGAGCAGCCGTCGAGGCTGATCAGCTTAGGCCGCGGATACTTCAGTTCTTGCCTCCGGTTGCGAAACAAATCCCACCACGCCTGGCCGTTGCCCTCAAGCGTCCCGCTGCCGGTAATCGACACGTTGACGACGTCTTTGCCGAAAATGCAGGAGGCGTGAACCGGACGCTGAACGCCTTCCCAGCGGGATTCCACGGCAGGATAATCGCCGGGATCCGTCGTAAAGGAAAGCACCGCCCCCGGGCTCAGCCGCAGCTCGATATGGTCCTTTAAAAAAATCGCTCCCGTCCGAAAGGTTCCCGCCGGGACGTATACGGTGCCGCCGCCGGCTTCGCTTGCCGCCGCGATGGCGGCATGGATCGCTTCCGTGGAAGGTTCGGGACTGTTGCGGCGCGCGCCGTAATCGATAATGTTATGCACTGGGATGCCAGCTCCTCTCCGTTAAGTTGAACTCCGGCCAACCATAATCATCGGGGCCGACGCCCGCAATTCCTTATGGGCGGGGCAGCGCTTCATATTCGGCGCACGCCTGCAAAAAAGCGCCCAGCCCTTTTTGATCGTTCGTTACGATCGGCTCGCTGATGTAATAGGCGTACGTGCCGTCCCGTTTGTCGGCGCCGCCGAGTCCGGCAACCTGGCAGTTTTTGTTCAGATTGACCCAGCCTTCCTTCGTTTCCAGCACGAATTCGGAAATCAGCCCGCGATACGCTTGATCGAGCGTTCCCCGCCAGCTTTCGTCCAGCGCGCCCAGACGGATTCCTTTGGCCATCGCATAGGTGAACATGCTGGAAGCGGAAGCCTCCAAATAATTGCCCTTCCGGGCTCCCTGATCCACCACCTGATACCAGACGCCGCTTTCGGCGTCCTGGAATTGGCGGATGGCCGCCAACGTATCGTTCAGGATGCGGACAATCTCGTCGTAATCGGCATGCTGCTTGGGCAAAATGGCCAGCACATCAACCAGCGCCATCACAAACCAGCCGAGGGAACGGCCCCAGAAGTTGGCGGACAGCCCGGTTTCGGGATCGCACCAAGGCTGCTCCCTTTTTTCGTCCCATGCATGGAACAAAAGCCCCGTCTTGTCATCCTTCGTATGCCGCTCGCACAGGATAAACTGCTTCGTGACGTCGCCGATGCCTTTCCCGTCCTCAAACGTGAGCAAATATTCGAGATAAAACGGGGAGCCCATGTACAAACCGTCGAGCCAGATTTGATAAGGATAAATTTGCTTGTGCCAGAACGCTCCCTCGGATGTGCGCGGATGCGTCTGCAGCTGCGTTCCGAGCAGCTCCGCCGCTTTTTTGTATTTATCCTGCTTCGTTTCGGCATACAGCACGAACAGCAGCTTCCCGTTATTGATATGATCGATGTTATATTCGTCGAGGCGGTACCCCCGGATCATGCCGTCTTCCTGAATAAATGCGTCCATGTTGTCCCGAATGTACTGAAAGTACGCGCGTTCTCCGGTTTGCCGCCAGAGCAGCTCGAAGCCTTTCAGCACCACGCCGTAATCATAAGACCATTTGCCGTGATATCCTTTGTCCTCATACAGTTTCGGGGTGCGCTCCATGATGGATTCGGCCGTTCGCCCGGCCCAGTTTGCCTGTTCCATGATGACCTCCTGCGGAATAAACAGGCCCTAACCCCGGGTTAGGCGGATAGGGCCTTATTTTTGATATGGGTTATATTGCTCCATACTGAAATTAGACGATGAATGCCAAGCAGCCGCTACGGTTACGGATCGTTAAGGATTGAAAACCGTTAGCCATTATTTTTTCGCTTCTTGGTAAGCGGCTTCGTATTCGGAAATGATTTTGCTGCCGCCGGATTTTTTCCAGTTCTCGACCGCGTCCTTAAAGCCGTTCAGGTCGATTTTGCCAAGAATGTATTTGTAAGTCGCGTCGGTAATGATTTTCTGCAGCTCGGAGCCCTGCGTGGAGAAGGTTTCCGATTCCAGCGAATAAGCAGGGTTCAGCACCGCGTAGTTCGCGTTTTCCTTGATCAGCTTGTCGGATTCGGCCTTCAGCGGATCGGAATCGTGGATTTTATAACCGGTTTCGTTCGGACGGGAAGACGCGAATGGCTGCACTTCCTGCTGCCACAAATCCTGGTTGATGATCGTGGCCGCATCGTTTTCGTCCACTTTGTAGTGAACGTCCTTGATGCCGTACGTCATCAGCGCGTACGTATCGTCATCCATCAAATCGTTGACGAATTTCAGCACCCGCTTCAGCTCCGCTTCGTCCTTCACTTCGGATTTCGGGAAGGCCAGCAGGCCGCCGATGCCGTTGTTTCCGGCCCAAATATGGCGCTCGGATTCGCTGCCGGTCGGCGTAATGTTGTTGACCAGCACGAGCTCCATGTTGTCCTGAACGCCTTTGGCCATGTTTTTCAGGTTTTTGCTGTCGAAGAGGGCTCCCACGTAAATGCCGGCTTTGCCCTGCGCGAATTTTTGCTGCTGGTCGGTTTTCGCCGTCACGGCAAAGTCCTGGTTGATGTAGCCGTTATCGTACAGCTTTTTCATGTAATCCATCGTTTTGACGTATTCCTCGGTATCGAACTCCGGCGTCATTTTGCCGTCTTCGCTTACTTTCCAATAGTTCGGGACGCCCATGTAGGAGCCCAGCGTTTTGAAGGCGCCGTAAACAAGATCGCTGCGGTCCATAAAGCCGGTCGTGTCTTTTTTGCCGTTGCCGTCCGGATCTTTTTCGGTAAACGCTTTGGCGACCTCCATCAGCTCATCCATCGTTTTCGGCACGGGCAGGCCGACCTTGTCCAGCCAATCCTTGCGAATGACGACGCCGTTGCGGGCCAAGTCCTTCTGGAACGGGATGCCGTACAATTTGCCGGCGATGGAAGCGGATCTGCGCGTATCCTCCGAAATTTTGGCCAGGTTCGGGAACTCGTTGAGATACGGCTCCACCTCCCAGAACACGCCCGATTTGAGCGCATTGCGGACGGAAGAGTTGTCAAGAATGGTCAGGGTAACGATATCCGCCAAAGAGTCCGAAGCAAGCGACGTATTGATGCGCTCTTCCTTGGAAGCGTCCGGAATCCAGGAGAACTTGACCTCCGCGTTCGTTTTTTCTTCGATCTTCTTGATGATCGTATCCGTCGGAGGCGACGCCGTATGCAGTATGTTGAGCCAGGTAATGGTGGTTTTTGCGTTCGGGTCGGCGCCGCTGCCGGTCGTCGTTCCCCCCGTTTTCGTCTTTTCGCCGCATGCCGTCAGCACCAGCGTGGAGCAAATCGCAAGCGCAGCCATGGTTTTGACCATCTTTCTCATCTTCATTTCCCCTTTGTAAAAAGATAGAGTGGATCTCATCCGCTTGCTTAATAGACGCCGTCTTCCCCGAATTTTTTGGCGAGCCGGTTGGACAGCATCACCAGGATCAGCCCTACGAGCCCTTTGAAAAGGCCTACGGTGGTGCTGAAGCTGAGCTGGCCGTTTTTCAGACCGGCGGTGTAAATGTAGGTGTCGAAAATTTCGGCGACCTCGCGGTTGAGGGAATTAAGCAGCAAGTACATATGTTCAAAGCCCAGATCGAGCGTGCTGCCGATTTTTAAAATCAGAAGCGTAATGATGACCGGACGGATGGCCGGCAGCGTCACATGCCATGTTTTGCGCAGCCTGCCCGCGCCGTCCATTTCAGCGGCCTCGTACAGTTGGGTGTCCACGACGGTGATTGCGGCCAAATAAATGATGGTGGACCAGCCGAGCTCCTTCCAAATGACTTGTCCGATGTATACGGTCCGCAGCCATTCGGGAGAGGTCAGGAAGCTGATTTTCGGCAGCCCGAGCGCGGCGAGCATTTCGTTGAACACTCCTCCGTCTACCGTGAGGAACACATACGTAATGGAGACGATGATGACCCACGACATAAAATGCGGAATGTAAATGATCGTTTGAACCGCGTTTTTGAACAGCTTGTGCCGGACTTCGTTCAGCATGAGCGCCAAAAGGATCGGCAGCGGAAAAAAGATGAGGATGTTCAGCGCAAACAAAATCAGCGTGTTGCTCAGCAGCATGAAAAACGTCGGCTCCGTAAACAAACGGATAAAATGCTTCCATCCGACCCACGGGCTGCCCGCGATGCCTTGGTAGGGCTGATAGTCCTGGAACGCGATCACCAGACCGCCCATCGGCAAATATTTGAAAATAATGAAGTAAAGCACGCCGGGCAAAATCATAAGGTACAGCAGTTTGTTGCGTTTCAGGCTTTCCAGGCGCATTCGCGCGGGCCGCTCCTTTTTTGCGGTTGCCATGTTCATGTTCACTGCGGCGGTACTTGAATCCTTCACCGAGTCGACCTCCTTGTCAGCGTGTTGACGTCTACGTTGTTCAGCTTAGGATCTTTTCGGCATTCCGTACATAATCATTTCATGACAGCGGTTGCAAAACCGCGTAACGACGCCTTTTCCCGCCGCTCCATCTCATCTGATGATCACGATGCAACATAATGATTATACGGCCCGTCCGGCCGAATTTGCCCGCGGTTTGACGCCCGCATCAGCATCTTAGCATTTGATTATATACGTAACTCTTCCGTCTTGGTACAGTGTCCATGAAACCGACTACAAGGAGGACAAACTTATGGCACGATCCCTTAGAAAAAAAGAATCCGCAGGCAGCATCGCATTTACGGTTGTAAACAGCACGTTATTGATTTTGATCGCGCTTGCCTGCCTGCTGCCTTTCGTGAACGTGATCGCCAGTTCGTTTGCATCGACGCAGGAAGTGGTGGCCAAAAAGTTCATTTTGTTCCCGACCACGTTCTCTTTGGATGCCTACCGTTACATCCTGTCGACGCCGACCATTTTTAAAAGCTTGGCCGTATCGATCGGCGTGACCCTCGTCGGCACGCTGGTGAGCATGGCCCTGACCGCGCTGATGGCGTACGGCCTGTCACGCAAATATTTATATGGAAGAAATGCGATCAACTTTATCGTCGTGTTTTCGATGCTGTTCAGCGGGGGCATGATTCCGACGTTCCTCGTCGTCAAAAGCCTTGGGCTGATCGATTCCTACTGGTCGCTCATTCTGCCGGTCGCAATCAACGCCTTCAACCTGATCATCATGCGGAACTTCTTTCAGGCGCTGCCGGACAGCCTGGAGGAATCGGCCAAAATGGACGGCTGCAACGACTTCGGGGTGTTCTTTAAAATCATGCTTCCGCTGGCGCTGCCCTCCATCGCCACCATTTCGCTCTTTTACGGCGTGGCATACTGGAATACGTACATGAACGCCATCCTGTACATTACCGATTCCGTCAAATGGCCGATCCAGGTGCTGCTGCGGCAGATCGTCATCGTTTCAAGCGGCATGCAGGCGGAAAGCACGTCCGTCGACGTCATTCCTCCCGCGCAGACGATCAAAATGGCCGTCATCGTGATCGCGACGGTGCCGATGCTGATCGCTTATCCGTTCGTGCAAAAACATTTCGTCAAAGGCGCGCTGCTCGGCTCGGTCAAAGGATAACCCCGTCTTAAAAACGAAGTCTTGCTTTCCCCGCAGCGTTGGAGATGCGTGAAAACAAGACTTCTTCGCTTACGCCCGAATTATTGCGCCTGCTTCAGCTTGCGGTACGACCCGGGGGTGACATGTTCTTTTTTGCGGAACGAACGGATGAAGTTTTGGGAATTGTGGTACTGCAGCCGCTCGGCGATGTCCTTGATCGTCATGTCCGTCTCCACCAGCCATTTTTTGGCCATTTCGAGCCGGTAATTCATCAAATATTCGCTGAACGTCATGCCGAATTCCTTTTTGAAAATGCTGCTCAGATAGTTCGGGTTGTAATGAAGCCGGTCGGCGATCCACTCGAGGGACAATTCCTGGTCGTATTCGGCCCGGACGATGGCGGCGATTTTTTCGGACAAGGAACGGAACTGCCGGTTCGTTTTTTCCTTCATGCTTTTGACCATCGGCAAAATGACTTCCTGCACCAAAATGCGTTCGATTTCTTCCGGATTCCGAATGTCGAGCAGGCGGTGGTACAGCGCGTGATTGTCCTGCGTCATCAGCACCTCGACGCCCAGCAGCTGCTCCAGCTGGATCAGGTTGTTCACGAATCGCACGAGCGCCACTTCGAAGTTCATCGATTGTTTGTTTTTTTTCATCATTTCCGCCAGCAGCGGATACAGGTAACGGGGAACCTGCTCTTCGTCGCCCAGCCGGATCGCGTCGAACAATTGGGATTCCAGCTCCGACGGATAATGAAGCAGCGCCGGTCCCGACACAAGCATGGCCATGTCTTCGTAGAAAATGATCGATTCCTTGCCGAGGTTGAGGCGATGATGCAGCGCCTGCTTGCTCATCTCGCACGCTTCCTTGCTTTCCCACAGCCGCCCGTACGTTTGGCTGATGCCGAAGCTGACCGACACCTTCAAATATTCGCGGACCGCTTTCATGATCGTTTTGGCGTAATCCAGCACCTGCTTCCGGATCTCCTGCTCGCCGGTTCCGTTAAACGCCAGAATCGTCGCTTGCGTTTTGTCGTTCAACATGATCGGCAAAAGCCTCGATTCCTTCGGCACGATTTCTTCGACCATTTTGTTGATGGCCAGCAGCAGCAAATCTTTGTCCGCCGCTTCCCGGCCTCCGTAGCTGTCCAGTTGGATCAGCATCGTGACGTAGCGCGGATCTTCGATCGGTTCGTATCCGAAACGAGGCATGATCCGCTCCAGCTCTTCCGGCGTAACCCTGTTGCGGAACAGGTTGAGGATCAGCTGCGTCTCCAGCTGCGGCATTTCGGCTTCGATCAGGTTTTCCAGATTTTCTTTTTCGGTAACGATCCGGTTGATGGAATGCAAAATCCATTCGACTTCGTTTTTGAAGGACGAATGCGGAGGTTTGGGCAGGCTCCGCTGGATTTGCTGCAGCGGCTTGTTGAAATACACGGCGATCATGTATGCGATGATAACGATAAATACGGTAATGACCAGGCCCATCATGATCAGGCCGAACTTGGTCGTCTTCAGCGCCGTGGAAATTTCCTTCTGGTCGAGCAGCGTTACGTAAATCCAGTTGTTGTACGTCGATCGGGCGTATATCGCTTTGACGGGTCCGGTGCTCGCGTTCGGTACCGTAACGATCCCGGTGCGGTGCTCCGTGCCGACGGATTCCACGATGTCCGCAAGCTGCTCCTTCGTCAGCCGCTTGTCTTCGGGACCTGTCTCATACATCAGCTCGCCCTGCTTGTTCAGAATGATGATCGGCGTGTTCTCTTCGGTTTTCAGCGTATTGTCCAAGGTGGCGAGCGAAATGTCGGACAAAGCGATCGCCTGCTTTTTGGTCGAAAAGGCGGGCAGCGTATTGACGAAGCGGATGCCGTTATCCGTCTTCATCCAAAAGAGTCCCCGGTCCTTGCCGTTAATGTAAGCGTCGTAGAGCGCCTTGCGGTCCTTCTCCGTTAAAGAGGTCAGTTTGCCGTTGGAAATTTTCCAATTCTGCACCAGGCTGATCAGCGAATATTCGGTGCCGTCCAGCCCCATCGTGGCAATATAGTTCAGCTGCGTGTTGACGTTCCGGTACGCCTCGAAATCCTTTTCCGTGATCGGGTTTTTGACGACGGATTCGAATGAGCTGGTCGTGCTGTATGTATTAAAGGCGTATTCGATCGTTTGGATTTTTTGCTCCAAGGAATTTTTCGTTTGGGAGATGAAGCTTTGCTTGCTGCTCGAGACCCTGTCCACGACCGAATGCGTCGTATTTACGTATATATAGGCTCCGAAGCTGACGACAAGCCCGACGCCAAGCACCAGAATCGGTATGAAGGTTTTGTAAAACATGCGGCCTTTTTTCATCGAAATGCTCCTTTACCTGCGTCTTTAGTTCCAATTATAGCGTTTACATCATGATATTGACAAACGATTTTTCACGTGTGCAATTTCTTGGATTTCCCTTGACTTCCCAATTTGTAGAACTTAAACTGAAAGCGTGAACAATAGAAATGACATGAGGTTCCAATGATAACGATAAAAGATATTGCGCGTGTCGCGGGCGTTTCCCACACCACCGTTTCCAGGGCGCTGAACGGAAGTTCCCTCATTAAAAAGGAAACCCGCGACAAAATCGAAAAAATCGCCGCCGAAATGAACTACATACCCAACTACAGCGCCAAAAGCCTCGTGATGAAAAAGTCGTACACGATCGGATTGTTTTTTTCGAGCATCGAACAGGGAACATCCGCCAGCTTTCTCGTCGACGCCATGAAAGGCATCCACCATGTCCTGGACGAGAACTACAATCTGACCGTGCACGGCATCGACGGCATCAAACATTTTGACGCCATTTTGCCGCAGCGCTTCGACGGCATCCTCGTCATGAGCCAAAGCGATGCGGACAACGCCTTCATTTATCACGTCAAAAAAATGGGCATCCCGCTTGTCGTGCTGAACCGGCAGCTGGAGGACCCCAGCATTATGAACGTCGTTGCGGGCGACCGCGAAGGCGTCAAGGAAGCGATCGATTACGCCGCGGCGCAGGGGCACCGGAAATTTGCGATCATCGAGGGAAAAGCGGGCTTCAAATCCGCGGCGGAACGCAAACAGGGATTCATCGACAGCCTGATTGCCAACCGGCTGCCATTAGTCCCCGAGTATTTCGCGTCGGGCGACTACGGCATCGAAAGCGGGTATGAGGCGATGGCTTTGCTGCTCTCCCTTCCGGATCCCCCTTCCATCGTTTTTTGCGCCAACGACGACATGGCGATCGGGGCGATGAACGCTTGTTACGCCAACGGAATTCCGGTTCCGGAGCGAATGTCGCTCATCGGCTTCGACAACATCGTCTTCTCCCGCTACACGAACCCGGCGCTGACGACGATCCACCGGCCCGTTGCCGAAATCAGCAAGCTCGGCACGACGAAACTGATCGAACTGATGGATCATCCCGGCGCCGAACCCGAGCGGATTTTCGTCAAAACGTCGCTGGTGGTGCGTCAAAGCGTGGCTTCTGTATAACATCTTCATCAGAAGCCATTCTTTTTTAACCAAAATGTTAACGTGTGCATAAACAAAACATCATGAACCAGGAGATGATTTTCATGGCGGAACAGCTTTCCAGAAGGCTTTTTCCGGATCTGCCGGCATATCCCGAACGCGTCATTCAGTTTGGCGCAGGCAATTTCATGCGCGCTTTTGTCGACTGGCAGCTGCAGCAGATGAACCGCCAGGGCCTTTTTCAAGGCAGCGCAATCGTCGTGCAGCCGACCCGAAACGGGCAAGCCGAAGCAATCAACAAGCAGGACGGGCTTTTTACCGTGCTGCAAAACGGCATTTACCAAGGGCAAACCGTCGATTCCCGGGAGATCGTCGCTAGCGTCAGCCGCGTCGTCAATCCGTATACGCAATTTGAAGATTTCCTCGCTTTGGCCGAAAACGACGCCTTGGAATTCATCACCTCGAATACGACCGAAGCCGGAATCGCCTATGACGCCGCGGACCGGGCCGGGGACGCGCCGCCCCTCAGCTTTCCGGGGAAATTGGCGGCCTTGCTGTTTAGGCGTTATACGCTTGGCAAAACAGGATTCGTCATCATCCCTTGCGAGCTTGTCGACCGCAACGGCGAGCAGCTGAAGCGGATCGTGCAGCGGTATGCGCGGGAGTGGCGGCTCGGCGACGGTTTCATGAAGTGGCTGGAAGAGGAAAATACCTTTTGCTGCAGCCTGGTGGACCGCATCGTTCCCGGGTATCCGCGCAGCAAAGCGGAAGAACTCGGGAATGAGCTCGGCTACAAGGACGAACTTATGGTTACCTCCGAACCTTATCTGCTGTGGGTCATCGAAGGCCCGGATTGGTTAGTCAATAAGCTGCCGCTTGACCGAGCGGGGCTGAACGTCGTCTTTACCGGCGACATGACGCCTTACCGCGAGCGCAAGGTCCATCTGCTGAACGGTCCGCATACGGCGATGGTGCCGCTGGGGCGGCTTGCCGGACTGGAAACGGTTGAAGAAGTCATGCGGGACGAATGTTTTTCCCGGTTCGTGCGGGAGCTGATGGAACGCGAAATCTCCCCCATGCTCGACCTGCCGCTTCCCGAAGTGTTAGCCTACGGCGAAGATATCCGGGAGCGGTTCCGCAATCCGTTTATCCGGCATGAACTGGCGTCCATATCGCTCAACAGCATCGCCAAGTTCAAAACGCGCCTGCTGCCGATCCTGAGCAAGTACCGGCATAAGAACGGAACGCTTCCTCCGCTTTTGACGCTTTCTTTTGCCGCACTCTTGCTGAGTTACCGGGACGACCGCATACCGCGCCAGGACCTGCCGGAGGTCGCGGCCGCTTTTGACGAGGCGTGGAGCCGGCCTGAAGCCTTTGCCGAAAACATCTTGAAGAACAAAAGCTTATGGGGAGAAGATTTGACGCGCATCCCGGACCTCGTTCCGGCCATAACGGAGCTTATCCGCGAATTGGAGCGTGCCGGCAGCCGTGCAGCGTTACAACAACTGGTATAGGAGGATCCCTATGAAACAATGGCTAAAATTGAACCCGCGGGACACGGTTGCCGTCGCCCTCCGCCCGATTGCCGCCGGCGAACCGATCATCGGCTTGGACCGGCCGCTGACCGCCTTTTCGGACATTCCCCAAGGCCATAAAATCGCCCTGGACCGTTTCGAACCGGGAGCGATGATTACGAAATACGGTTATCCGATCGGCCATGCCACCGCTGCCATCGAACCCGGCGAATGGGTCCATACCCATAACATCGCGACGAATCTGACCGCCGAGGAGGAATACGAATACGTGCCGGATCTGAACCCGGTCACCTTTCCGCAGCGCGGGCTGACCTTTCAGGGATATCGCCGCAAAAACGGCAGCGTCGGCATCCGTAACGATCTGTTTATCGTTCCGACGGTCGGCTGCGTAAACGGCATCGCCGAGCAGATGCTGCAGGAGTTCAAGGCGATGCATCCCGATTTGGGTCCGTTCGACAACGTCACCATCCTCAAGCATCCCTACGGCTGCTCCCAGCTTGGCGACGACCACCGGCAAACCCGCAGCATTTTGCTGGACGCGGTCAAACATCCGAACGCCGGAGGCGTCCTCGTGTTCGGACTGGGATGCGAAAACAACATCGTGGCCGAATTCCGCAGCCTGCTCGGCGATTATGACGGGGAACGCGTCAAATTTCTGGTGGCGCAGGAGGTCGGCGACGAGGTCGAAGCCGGGCTTGAGCTGCTGGAAGAGCTGTACGAGGCCGCAAAAACGGACCGCCGCGTGCCGGTGCCGATCGGCGAATTGAACGTAGGCTTGAAATGCGGGGGCTCCGACGGCTTTTCGGGCATTACGGCCAACCCGCTGCTCGGAGCTTTTTCCGATTTTCTGATCTCCCAAGGCGGATCGACGGTATTGACCGAGGTGCCCGAAATGTTCGGCGCCGAAAAAATGCTGATGGCCCGTGCGCAAAACGAAGAGGTTTATCGATCCATCGTCGAACTCATCCAAAATTTCAAACAGTATTTTTTGTCGTACGGAGAACCCGTATACGAAAACCCTTCCCCCGGCAACAAAGCGGGAGGCATCAGCACGCTCGAGGATAAATCGCTGGGCTGCACGCAAAAGGCCGGGACGGCGCCCGTCGCCGACGTGCTGCAATACGGCGAAAAGCTCAGGAAGAAAGGCTTGAGCCTGCTGCAGGCGCCGGGCAACGACCTTGTCGCCTCCTCGGCACTGGCGGCTTCGGACTGCCATCTCGTGCTGTTTACGACCGGGCGCGGCACGCCGTTCGGCAGCTTTGTGCCGACCGTGAAAATCGCCACCAACAACGAGCTGTTCGCCAAAAAAGGCCATTGGATGGACTTTAACGCCGGGCCGCTGCTGAACGTCCCGATGGCCGACATATTGGAGGAATTTATCGCATATGTCATTGATGTCGCCAGCGGCCGCAAAACCCGAAACGAGCAAAACGACGTGCGCGAGCTGGCTATTTTCAAAACCGGCGTCACGCTATAAGACACCCCGTAAAGTGAAGTTAATGCTTCGAAGCTTATTCCGATTACTTTACGGGGACCCCGGAAAAACAAAGACACCCCACAAAGTGAAGCCGATGCTTCGAAGCTTATTCCGATTACTTTGCGGGGACCCCGGAAAAACAAAGACACCCCACAAAGTGAAGCCGATGCTTCGGGGGGAATTCCGATGTTTCCATCACATCTACATAAAGGAGATGCGCTATCATGTTTTTAAACGATAACTTTTTGCTGACGACCGAAACCGCACGCACGCTGTTCCATCAACATGCCAAATCGATGCCGATCATCGATTACCACTGCCACCTCGACCCGAAGGAAATTTACGAAAACAAGCCGTTCCGCAACCTGACCGAAGCCTGGCTTTCCGGCGACCACTACAAATGGCGGCTGATGCGCGCCAACGGCATTCCCGAATCGCATATTACGGGGGATGCCCCGGATTACGACAAGTTTATGGCCTGGGCCGTCACCGTGCCCAAAACGGTGGGCAACCCGCTGTACAGCTGGACCCATCTGGAGCTTCGCCGCTTTTTCGGCATCGATGAGCTGCTGAACGAAGAATCGGCGCCGCGGATTTGGGAGGAAGTGAACCGTCAGCTGGCTACCCCGGCGTTTAAGCGCCGCAGCATCATCAAAAATTCGAACGTCAAAATCGTATGTACGACAGACGACCCGGCCGATTCCCTGGAATATCACCAACTGCTGAAAAAAGAGGAACAGGACTTCCAGGTGCTGCCTGCATTCCGACCGGATAAGGCGCTGAACATCGACGCGCCCGGCTTTATCGACTGGCTTCAGCGTTTGGAGCAGGCGGCGGGCGTGCAGGTTCGGTCTTATGGTGCGCTTGTGGAAGCGCTGAAGCAGCGCGTGGACTTTTTCCATGAGCAAGGCTGCCGCCTTTCCGACCATGCGCTTGACGTGCTGCGCTACGAAGCCGGCGACGCTGCGGCCGTGGAAAGCATTTTCGCCAAGCGGCTGGCCGGATCGGAGCTTAGCCAAGCCGAAATAACCGTGTACCGGACCGAGCTCCTGTCGGCATTGATCGGCATGTATCATGAAAAAAATTGGACGATGCAGCTGCATATTCACGCGTATCGCAACAACAACACACTCATGTTCAAGCGTCTCGGGCCGGACACCGGATACGACGGCTTAAACGATCTGCCGCTCACCGAATCGCTGTCCCGCCTTCTCGACCGGGCCGAAAGCGCACAGGGGCTGCCGAAAACGATCCTGTATTCGCTCAATCCGAACGATTATCCGTCCCTGCTCGCGCTGATGGGCTGCTACCAAAAAGATACGCCGGGCAAAATGCAGCTCGGCTCCGGTTGGTGGTACAACGATACGCGCAGCGGCATGCGCCATCAGCTGACGATGTTTGCCGACAACAGCCTGCTTTCCCGTTTCGTCGGCATGCTGACGGATTCCCGCAGCTTCCTGTCGTATACGCGCCACGAATATTTCCGCCGGGTATTGTGCGAGCTGATCGGCGAGTGGACGGAGCGCGGCGAGGCGCCGGACGACATGGCGCTGCTTGGGCAGATGGTCGAAGATATCGCCTATCATAATGCCGCGGCGTATTTCGGATTCCCGGCCGCAGTGGCCGCCGAATAAGGAGGATTCAGCCATGCTGCACATTCGCCATCATCTCGAAGGAGCAGCGGAGACCCAAACGTCTCCGGGCTCCTCTCTTTGGCTCTATCCGGTTGAAGAAGCATCCGGCCTTGAGCTTCCGTTTATGCTCGTCCTCCCTGGCGGCGGCTACCAGCATCTGGCCCAGCACGAAGGCGAAACGATCGCGAAGTGGTTCAACGCTCTTGGCATGCATGCCGGTGTGCTTCACTATCAGCTGGAGCCGATTAATCCGGCTTCATTAATACGGGACGTCGCTGAGGCGATCGACTGGGCCCGGAACACGGCCAAACCATTTCGTGTAACCCCGGATAAAATCGGCATGATCGGTTTTTCCGCAGGAGGACATTTGGCTTCGATCACGGCTACGACCGCTTCGTCCAAACCGGATCTTCTGATCCTGTCGTACCCGGTCATCACGTTCGAGGAGCCGTACACGCATCAGGGAAGCCGCCAGCGGTTTTTGGGAGCCGATCCTGCCCCCGAAACGGTTCAAAGAAACTCCTCCGACACCCGGGTAACCGCCGATACGCCGCCAACCTTCCTATGGACGACGGCGAATGACGCGGCCGTGCCGGTGGAGAACAGCCTGCGTTTTGCCGCGGCTTTGTCCAAAGCCGGCGTTCCTTTTGAACTGCATGTGTTCGAGGACGGACGCCACGGTCTCGGGCTGGCGGAGGATCATCCCCATTGCCGCCAGTGGGTCGAATGCTGCCAAAAGTGGCTGCAGCGGCATCATTTTGTTAAGGGAGATGAGCCGAATGGCGCCTAAACTGTTTATCGCCGGCGATTCAACGGCGGCGGCCAAGGATCCCTCCCAAAAGCCGATGGCCGGCTGGGGGGAATACCTTGGCCGTTTCTTGAAGCCGCCGCTCGTGATCGACAACCGCGCCGTCAACGGCCGCAGCACCAAATCTTTTCTTGACGAAGGCCGCTGGGCGGCCATCGAGCAGGATCTTCGGGCGGGCGATGCCGTGCTGATCCAGTTCGGCCATAACGACGAAAAAAAGGAAGACCCTTTACGCTATACCGATCCCGATACGGAATACCGCAGCAATTTGCGACATTTCATCGAATCTACCCGGGACCGGGGAGCGACGCCGGTTTTGCTTACCTCCGTCAGCCGTCGGCGTTTTACCGCCGATGGCCTTCCCGATCCGCTCGCGGTCGGTCCCTATCCGGCTGCGATGAGGGAAGTTGCGGCGGCAACCGGGACGCCGCTGCTTGACATTTTTGCCGCGTCCCAGCTTTTATACCGCGATTTGGGACCGGAAGCATCCACAACTTTGTTTTTGCACCTGCCCGCCAATCAGCATCCCAACTACCCCGAAGGAGTCGCGGACGATACCCATTTTTCGGAGGAAGGGGCGCGTCAAATCGCGAAACTCGTGGCTGACGCGATTGCGTGTTCCGACTCGCTCTCGAGCTTTCATCGGTATTGCGTAGGTTTGGATCGAGTCGGCGATTTAGAGGTATAACGTGAAAGTGTTCACATAATAGAAGTAAGATATTTACACATATGGTAACGGAAAAGAGGGTTTCTCCGTAGGTAAATCGGCCTAAAGGAACCCTCTTTCTTTATGATATAAGAAACTATAAATTTCGGAGCCTCCCTTCTTTATAACTCAAGAAAAATATCTGCTAACCTCGTTCTGCCTACTTTCAATGTACGTCGATGGACATTTCTTATGTTTCAACAAAAAAAGGATCGAATGCTTCGAATTATTTCCGGGGAAATTGTCGTTTCGCCATTGTTTCTTGTCGGAAGCGTTGAAGATGATATGGAATCGTTGCAAACTACGATGATTCGGTTTTCTTTTTTCGTATCCCCGCTTTTATTAAGACGCCCAAAAAGCAGCCCTTCCGGGCTGCTTACAATGACCTATATAGTTCACTCCGGAATGAGTTTCAGCTCGTTTCCGGCTTGGCGGTAAACCGCCGGATCGATGCTGGTGACGTGATAATTCCCGGTGGTCCAATCGCCTATCTGATTATGGTACCACTTGCTTAGCAGATGCCCCGATTGTCCCGGTCCGACCACGTTAACCGACTGCATCGGGTCGGAAAGGTCGATGACCGTCCGCCAGGCAGCGCCATGATCCACTTCCCCGGTTGCGGAATTCCAGCCGGCCGCCCCGACGGTAACGCGGCCCCCGCCCATGGCAACGGGTTTTGCGTTAAAAATGAGATTCAGCGGCTTTACCGCTCCAAGGGGATGGGCAAAATCGACTTGATGGAACTTGCCCCACCGCCACTTCGCCGGATTTTTGCCCTGAAGGGAGACCGCCTGATCCACTGCCAGCTGGAACGCCTGCAGCGCCGTCTTGCCGATGCCTCCTTTTTCGTCGATCCACGGTTCCTGTTCGCCGTGCAGCGTTTTTCGCAGCATTTCATCCTTGACGGTGGATTTGTTGTTAAAAAGCTTCATCAGGTCGTCGCCGATCTCGGGCTTGAATACCACGTCGTCGAATTTCTGGATCCACAGCTCGTAAATGAGGGGCGCGGCTTGATCCGGGTCGTTCACTTTGTTCCAAGACTCCAGCAGCGCCAACGCTTCCTTGTCCATCGGACGCAAATCGGCGGCGTTTTTCACAACCCCGGTCAGTCCGTCCAGAAACTCTTCCGCTTGAAGATTGTGGCGGTCGAACTGCAGCTTCTGCAAATCCTCCACGGTCAGCTTATCTTTGGCGGCCAGCACCTGCTGGATGCGCTTTTCCCGGTAAGGCTGAGCCCACGTATCGGTAATATGGTGGGGATAACCGTTGCCGATGACTTTATTGTTTGCCGTCGCAATAAACCCTTCCGAGGGATTTACCGTTGTCGGAAGTTCATCCCATGGAATATACCCTTCCCATTCGTATTCGTCCGTCCACCCCGGCACCGGAACGGAACCGTCTCCGTTTTTGCGGATCGGAATCCGCCCGTTGGCCCGGTACGCGATCGTCCCGTCTTCAGACGCAAACACGAAATTTTGCGCAGGCGCGTCGAAGTGCTCCAACGCTTTTTTGAATTCGTCCCAAGTCGCCGCTTTGGCGAACATCTGAATGGCTTCGAGCTCCGTCGTCGCCTCCAGCGCAGTCCAGCGCATCGCCAGCGCCGTGTCCTGCTGCTGATCTTCGGCGAACTCGGAAATGACCGGTCCGTGCCGGGTGACGACGACCTCATAAGGCACCGCCGCTTCGCCTTTGACTTTAATTTCTTCCTGATATATTTTGGCGTCTTCCCATTTTCCTTGGTATTCGAATTGCTGCGGGTTGTCAGGGTTTCGCTTTTCGATGTACAGGTCCTGCACATCCGGACCCAAATTGGTCACACCCCATGCGATATGCTCGTTATGTCCGAGAATGATCCCCGGCACGCCCGCAAAAATGACCCCGCTCACATTAAGAGCCGGCGCTTTGAGGTGAGTTTCATACCAAATCGCAGGCGTTGCCAGGCCCAAATGCGGGTCATTGGCCAGCATCGGTTTGCCGGATGCCGACTTGTCGCCGGATACGACCCAATTGTTGCTGCCGTTAAACGGATCGGGCGTAACCGCCGCCGCAGCGAGTGCCGTCAAATCCACCGGATGATCCTTTAATGCCTGGATAATGGTCGCCCCGTCTTTCGGGTACGTCGGCATCAACGACTCGAATTTTGCGGGAGAGAGCTGCTGCGCCATCGCGTACCGGAACGCCTGCCCTTCCCAACTGCCTGCAAGATCATAGGCCATATATTTTCCGATCGTCAAGGAATCGACAGGCTGCCATTCCGCGGGTTCATAACCCAAAATCGTAAATTCGACCGGCAGCGAATGGGATTGTTTCGCTTGTTTTATGTATTGGTTCACGCCATCCGCGTACCATTCCAGAACTTTTTTCGATTCTTCCGAATAGGCATCGAGCGAAACCTCCGCCGCACGCCACAGCCCGAAGGTCCGGAAAAATTTATCCCGGTCCAGCGCTTTCTCCCCGATGACTTCGCTTAACTGTCCGGAAGCCTGCCTTCGGCTCAAGTCCATCTGAAACATGCGATCCTGCGCGGTCACAAACCCTTGGGCGACGTAAAGATCATGTTCGTTGTCCGCCTCGATATGCGGCACGCCCGATTCGTCCCTCCATACGGTCACCGGCTTTTCCAATCCGGAAATTTGGAGTTCACCTTTGATGACGGGCAAACTTTTGTTCATGAGCCAATAGGCGTATCCCCCTGCGCAGGCAATCAAAAGCACGATCGCGAGAGCGACGATTCCGACCGCGCGCGGCCAGCGTTTTTTGCGCCGTTTCACGCTCGGAACGGTCACTGCGGCCAAAAGCTTCATGCAGGACTCCCCCCAGACATTATTTGGTTATATTTGGATTCCAATCCATTATAGGTCGTGAAGCGCTTTCATTCAAGACGGTCTTCCATGCTTTTCATTCCGAACCTGCCGTCATTTTTCGAACGCTGAACCCTGTACTTTATCGGCTCCGTAATGATGCTTTTCCGTGGATGTAAAAACCGCATGCCCGCCGGTGATTCCGGGGACATGCGGCATCTTTCTGTTTTATGCCGTTATTCGCCTGCTTGCTCCAAAAAAGGAGCGATCTCCCCCGTGTACGTCAGGCGCAGCCGGTGCATCGCCCTCGTGCAGGCCACGTACAGCAGACTCCGGTCCATTTCCGATCGATAGTTTTCACGGTCCGCGAACGGGACGATGACCTGGTCGAACTCGAGTCCCTTGGCCATATGGGCAAAAGTCACCGTGATGCCTTCATGAAAAGCGGCGCTGCTGAAGTCCAGCAAATGCACGTCCGTTTGCAGGTCTGCGATCGCCTGAGCGATCTGTTCCGCCTGCGCTTTGGTTTTGCACACGATCCCGAGGGAATGAAGCTTCGAATTCAAAAATTGCCGGCATAATTCGCGGATCCCGCCGATTTCTTCCTCCATGTTTTCATACCTTAACACCTCCGGCCGTTCCCCATGCCGCTCGATGGGAAGCAGCCGGCGATTCGGCTTGATCCGCAGCGCAAAATTCGTGATTTCCAGCGTGGAGCGGTAGCTTTTTAACAGTTCCATCGTTTCCGCCCGGGGAAACACCGCTTTGATGTCGGCAAGCGATGTCGACGAATACGGGTTCACCGATTGGGTGGCGTCGCCGAGAATCGTCTTTTTGCACGGAAAACGTTGGGCCAGCACGGCGTACTGTACAGGGGTGTAATCCTGCATTTCATCCACCAAGAGATGCTTTACGAGCTGCACCGGTTCCGCCCCCTCCACCAGCAGCTTCAAATAAATGAGCGGAAAAACATCCGCAAACTCGATCCATTTTTTCCCAAGCGGCTTGTACATCTCCGGTCTGCCGATATGATTGTAAAATTCCTTGTACAGGTTTAGCAGGTTGGGGATTTTGAACATTTTTTTGACGGCCGCTTTGATTCGTCTGACCGCATCCGGTGCCAGTCGCTCCCCGTCCTCGGTCCGGCTTTGCCCGCCGATGATTGCCGCCGCTTTGGCCAGCCGCTGCTGAAGAGGCATTCCCGTCGCGGCTTGGTAGCTGTCCAAAACAGCTTCTTTGGGGATAACCGTTCGCTCCAAAACAATATCCTCCGCCTCGAAAAAATGCGTCTCCGCATGTTTTAAATACGTTTCCAGCTCTCCAATCAAATCCAACCGCGCTTTGAACCGGATCCGCTCGGCAAATGCCTCGTCCCGCTCCTCCAGCAAAGCCGCCGACTGTTCATAAAACGTCTGAAATCGGCAGAGGTTCCCAAGCTCCTGTGCAGCGAATTCCTCCATGCTCGCTTCGAGAATCATTTCTTCCCCGAGTTCGGGCAGCACGTTCGAAATATAATCGGAAAACGCCTTATTGGGCGAAATGATCAGCACATTGCTGGACGTCAGCGTATCTTTAAACCGGTACAAAAGATAGGCGACAGAGTGCAAGGCGACCGACGTTTTGCCGGAGCCCGCCACCCCTTGAATAATCATCTCGCCTGCCGTTTCGTTGCGGATGATCCGGTTTTGCTCCTGCTGGATCGTTGCCACGATGTTTTTCATTTTTTCGTCCGAGCTGCCGCTGAGCTCTTTTTGCAGCACGTCGTCGTTAATGTTCATCGAGCTTTCGATCATGTAGTCCATGACGCCGTCTTTGATTTTATACTGTCTTTTCGCCGTCATTTCGCCTTTCACTTTGCCCATCGGGGCTTCATAGTGGGCTTTGCCGACTTGAAAATCATAAAACAGGCTCGCAATCGGCGAACGCCAGTCGTAAATCAGGTTGCGCTGGCTTTCCTCTTCGCTGAACGCGTGCACGCCGATGTAACAGGCGTCGGCTTCCGGCCGATCCCAAGCCTTGAAGTCCACCCGGCCGAAATAAGGCGAGCTGACCAGCTTGCCGATCCGCTGCCGCTTGGCGGCGGCTTTTTCCCCCGCATCGATCGATAACGAGATGTCCACCCGGTTTGCCGCGCGTTCCGCCGGGTCCAGCTGGGCCATATTCACCCAGAGATATTTTTTGGCTTCGATGATGTCCCGGTACGAATCCGACACTTTGTCCTCCATGGCCTGCAGCGCGGTTCGCAGCTTTTTGACAATGTCCTGCAAATGTTCCCGTTCCGCCGCTTCGCTTTCGTATAACATCGGTATCGCCTCTCCTCATCTTAAGAATGAATTTAAGTATAGGGAAAAACGAAAAAAAATATAGACTTATTCTTTCCGCTGTAGTATTATATTTTTATCGTGGGTCCAAAAATAGGCGTACGAAATATGTCGAATATTACATATAAAACCAGACTGCTTTTGCCGGCAGATCTGGTTTTTTTGCTTGCTTAGGCGGCTTTCCCCCCTATACACACAAAACCCCGGCAGCGACGAGGAGCTTTGCTGCCAGGGTTTTGAAATGCTTGCTTCTATATATATTTAGTTCAAAAAAGTGAAGTGAGTTAGCGGAGGGAAGCGGAATGGCTTCGAAGCATAGCTGTCTCCGGATTTTACCATTTGAAAATAGATTCAAAAAAATCTGGAGACAACAGCGATCGGGAGAAACCGTAACCATAGCGGTTGAACCAAATTTTTATTGAAACTAAATCATATCGGGCCCACCTTAAAACACGATACTAATAATCGTCGCCGACAAAAAGCTCACCAACGCCGCCCCATACAACAGCTTCAGGCCGAAGCCGGCCACCACATTGCCCTGCTTTTCGTTCAGGCCTTTTACGGCGCCGACGATCGTGCCGATCGAGCCGAAGTTCGCAAAGGAAATCAGGAAGACGGACACGATCGCTTTGGTGCGTTCGCTGAAATCCCCTTGGATTTTCACGAAATCGAGCATCGCCACAAACTCGTTGGCCACGATTTTCGTCGCCATAATGCTTCCGGCCTTGATTGCTTCATGCCACGGCACGCCCATAAGAAACGCAAACGGAGCGAGCGCGTAGCCGAGAATGTTTTGGAACGAAATGCCGAACACGCCGCTGAAAATGCCGTTGATCATGGAGATCAGGGCGACGAAGCCGACCAGCATCACGCCGACGATGACGACCACCTTAAAGCCGTCCATAATGTATTCGCCAAGCATCTCGAAAAACGTTTGTTTCCTTTCTTCCTGCACTTCGAGAATATCCTCTTCAGGCTCCACCTTGTAAGGGTTTACAATCGAGGAAATGATGAACCCGCCGAACAGGTTCAAGACAAGCGCAGCCACGACGTATTCCGGCTTGAGCATCGTCATGTACGAGCCGACGATCGACATCGACACGGTCGACATGGCGGACGCGCACAGCGTATACAGCCGCTGCCGCGGCAGCAGGCCGATTTGCTTTTTAAAGGAAATGAACACTTCGTTTTGTCCGAGAATGGCCGAAGCGACCGCGTTATACGATTCCAGCTTGCCCATTCCATTGATCTTGCTGAGCGCAAGCCCGATATACTTAATAATAAACGGCAGTATTTTATAATGCTGCAAAATCCCGATAAGCACCGACATAAACACGATCGGCATCAGCACGTGGAAGAAAAACGAATGGATGCCTTCGTTGACGATCCCGCCAAAAACAAAATCGGTGCCCTCATTGGCGAAGTTCAAAATTTTCGCAAAGCCGTCGGCAAAACCTCTGACCAGAAACTCCCCGATGCTTGTCTTCAGCAAAATAAGCCCCAGCACGATCTGCAGCGCAATCATGATGATGATCGGCCGGAATTTGATGTTCTTTTTATCCGAGCTGACGAGCCAGGCAAGCGCAAGGACGACGACAAGTCCAATCAGAGCGATCACATATTTCATGATGTCTCCCCCATTTTACGTGAAATGATTCACAATATTTTCGGATTCAAAACCTTACTCATCCGCGATGATGGTCTCGAGCGCGATTTTCGCCATTTGATTAAACGACTGCTCGCTGTCTTTATGCGCGGAACGCTCGTTCGTCAGCAGCTGGCTTCCCACCGTCAGGATGGACAATGCCCGAACTCCGTATTTTGCGGCCAGCGTATACAGCGCCGTGCTTTCCATCTCCACCGCCAGAACGCCGAACTCCATAAACTTATGGAGCCTTGCCAGCGTCTCCCTGTAAAACTCGTCGGAATTGTACACGTTCCCTACATGCACGTTTGCGCTGCGGCGAACGGACTCCTGATACGCCTTCAGCAGGAGGCCGAAATCGGCGGACGGCGCATAATTGCAGCCGAGGAAAATTTTCTCGGTCATGTTGCTGTCCGAAGAAACCGCCTGCGCAAGCACGATGTCCCGGATTTGCAGCTCCTTCTGCATCGCGCCGCATGTGCCGATCCGGATCAGCTTTTTCGCCCCGTAATCTTGAATCAACTCCGTGACGTAAATGCTTATCGACGGATTTCCCATGCCCGTCCCCTGCACCGAAACCGGCACTCCTTTATACAACCCGGTAAAGCCGTACATTCCCCTAACCTCGTTGTAACACCGAACGTCCTCCAGAAAATGTTCCGCCACGAATTTGGCGCGGAGCGGATCGCCCGGCAGCAGAACCCGTTCCGCGACGTCTCCGGCTTTGGCTCCCAGATGAATACTCATGCTGTATTTCCCCCTTGATTAAACTGGCGAGCGATTTCTGTTATCGCTTACAGTAGTCATCATAAAGGGATTCAGGCGCCGAAACTAGTCCAATTGCTGCCGTTGGAAACGGAAGAAAAAGGACCAGCCGTTTTACGCCATCAGCTCCTGGCGGATATTTTCCAGGTCCCTTTTCGTCGGTATCGTGGAAATGAGCACGACCGGCACGCTCGTCAACGAAACGGGCATCGTGCTGATCACGAAATCGATTTGCTGCTGCCTGATAATGTCATCGGTCAGCCCGTGCAAAATCGAGGTTTCGATCGTCAGGTCGTCGCCGATTTCCCGTTTGATCAAGTTTGCGACGTAATGCCGCACCGAAAATTCCTCGCCGATAATGAGAAATGCCTTTTTGCTTTTATACCGGAGGCTTGAACTGATCATAAACGTCAGCTTGGTCAAATGATAGTCATTGTACGCCAGCCCGGGAAAAAGCAGCTGCCACTCGCGCATGCATGCCGTTACCGCCGCGAAAATGGGCTGCTCGTTCTCCCGGATATACGCGGTCAGGTGGCTGTGCGAGACGGCCATCAGCTCGGGAATGGCGTTGTCGATGCGCAGCTTCTCCATGAATTCCCGGATTTCGGCCAAGAAACGGGGTCCGATGTTCAGCGCCGGGAAAGTTTCAGCCAAAATCGGAATTAGCAGGCCGGACATGCGGCTCTCTTCATCGTCTCCGCTTTCGGTTCCACCAGATTCTTCGTCCAGATGAGCAAAGCCGTCTTTGCCATGATACTGGCTCAAACTGAACATCGACTGTAAAAAATAAACCTCTTCGCGGGGGATAGCGACGCCGTACGTCTCCTCAAGCTTTTCCGACAGCTTCAAAACCGGATGAAAAAACGGATGCCGTTCCCACGCATAACCGCCGCTTTGCAGCGCGACCCGGTGCCCCTGCTTGACCCTTTCGAGCACGATCGCGATCAGGAAAGACAGGCTGCGTTTGGCATTCAAAAAATAAATCATGCCGTTTTCCCGCTCGAATGCCGAGACCCAGCCGTCGAGCCGTTCAAAATCGGCATTTGAAAAAGGCCATCCGGTGTAAGGACAAGCCTCGGTAAACAGTTTCCATAAAAAATACCGCACGTGGATTTCGTTTCCTTTCAGCGCCGGCGCGGAATACGTCATCCGAAGCTGAAACGGGCGCAGCTCCTCCCGGTTCAGATGGACGATCCATTTTTTGAAGGAAGAAAAGCTCATAAAAAGCTCTTCCGCGACCTCCTCCGCGGAGGTTTTGCCGTCATGCTCGAACAACAGCTGCATCAATCGAAAATAAGGCGTTTCCCGAAGCAGCGGTTCCAAAACTTCCTGAATGCTCGTGCCGTGCCGGTCCCGGCGGAACATGATGCCTTTTCCTCTGGATACCTCGATCCGCATGGACGGAGGCAGCAGGGAAACGGCCTCTTCGACGATTTTCCGGACGGATTTGCCGGATACGCCCAGCACGCTTTCCACCTCGGCGAACGTAAACCACCGCTCCTCCCGGTCCAGCAGCTTCAGCAGCGATTTCAGCTGCATATATTCTTTATTCATATCATCACCCTTACCGCCGATCATGCGTACCTTTTCATTGTTGCCGCCCAAGGCGGCTTTCAGCCCGAATGCTGCTGTTCCAACCGGAAAAGCTGCTGGTCGATCAAAAAATTAAGCAAAATGCGGTTAAACTCCAACGGCTGGCACAAATGGCTCGGATAAATCGCGTCCTCAATGACCGCTTTCTGGGCGCACGCGAACCATTCCACCGCTTTGTTCATCTGGTTGACGAACCATTCGCTTTGCCTGCCGGCCACGCATAAAACCGGCATCCGCAGCCGGGACAACCCGGAGTTGAAATCGGTCCGAAGCAAAGCCATCCGCTGTTTAACCGACTCGGTCGGCCGTTTATGAAACAGCTCGTTCCTCAATATGCTGTAGGCCGGAACCCACCGGTGATACGTTACGCGCAGCGACCGGAGAAAAAATTCGGCCGGTAGATAGTAGGAAATCCAACTGCAGGCCTCCAGCAGCTTCCAGATGCCGTTTTTTGTGCCGAAGGGTCCGCAAGGGCCGTAAAAATAACTGTCGACAAGCACCAGCGCGTTGACGCTGTCCGGGTAGGCTTCCGCAAACTTTTGCACAAGCAGGCTCCCGCTGGAACACCCGACAAGCGTCACTTTCGGAAGATTCAACTTATCCAGCAGCTCCTTCAAATCCCTGCATTGGGTGTCCACGATGTCCTCGACTTCAACATCTAATTTGCCCGAATTGCCGTAGCCCCTCAAATCAAGCACGATCACTTTCGCTCTTTTGCTGAAATATTCCACCTGCGGTTCGAACATATGATGGGATGAAAGATGACCGTGGATAAAAACGATCGGCACGCCGCTGCCATGCGTCTCGTAATAAAGCGATGTTCCGTTCACTTGTATGTTAGGCAACTTTCTTCTCCTCTCCGCGATCCGTTGTCTGACGATATCCTTCTCTATTCCAAACGAAATCTCGTTAATAATCGGCAAAACAAAAAAGCATGGAAAAGAGGAACCCTCTTTCCATGCTTCTTCAGGCAAGGCAAATAGACCTTGCTGCGCATGTATAAAAGCAGCCTCTCTTCTAACGCTTACGAGGTTAGCTGTCGGATTCGGACCCAAGAGTAGCCCTACTCGAATGCGATTTCGAGATTCACCCCATGTGACGAATGGCTGATCATCACGGCCGGTTCCCCCGTTTTCCGCCGAAACGGAAATTCAGCGAATCAAATGACGTTCAATTCGATTTTACGCACAGAAAAACACAGAGCAGGTACCCTGTGTTCGTTGACAACTCACAGTTTCACTCCTCTCTCATAGCGACGCTTACGAGGTTAGCTGTCGGATTCGGGCTGTGAGAGTTGCCCTACGGATTGGAATCTTTCCATCCGATTCACCCCAAGCATCCGGCTTCATCCCTTCATAAAGGATTGCATGCCGATGCCGATATGGTTCCCCCGCTTTTCGTGATTGAAAATTCAGCGTAATTCATCCATGAATCAAAGATATTACATAATGAATTGAATATACGCCTGAGCCGGCGAACTGTAAAGGTTGGTTACAATAGAATTCATGGCCTTTTTTATAGGTTTCGCTGGTTTCCGACCGCTAATCCTGCGTAATCATTCATTTACAACCGATAGCTTCTGTTTGCTTGGTTTATAATTCGTTCCTCTTTGTTATAACCAAGCGCTCTTCCGAGATCGATACAGAACTTGGCGGGAAAAATGAATACCTCCCCATCAGCCATATGAGAACTCCTTCGTACCAATCAGAACTATTCAAGGCTGTTGAACCGCTGCTACGATAATGGTGTCAAAGGGCATGTTCATCCAAATGGATCGCGGGGAGGTGAATGATTGAAACACTATCAAAGAGGGCAGCACGGATTTATTCATGAAGTCGTAAAGAACCGTTATCTGTATCTGCTTGCGCTTCCAGGCATGCTGTTCCTGCTTGTCTTTGCGTATACGCCGATGCTGGGACATTTGCTTGCCTTTCAGAATTACCGGCTTTCAGACGGTCTATTGGGAAGTCGATGGGTGGGATGGAGAAACTTCGAGTTTTTCTTTTCAACCAATGACTGGCTGCGCGTCACATGGAACACCGTATTTTTGAACGGGCTGTTTCTGGTGTTCGGTTTGGGGACGGCCGTCGTGCTCGCGGTGCTGCTGAATGAAGTCACGGTCAAATGGTTCAAAAAAACGGCACAGTCTTTCGTATTTTTGCCATACTTCATCTCTTGGCTGGTCGTTAGCATGATGGTGCAAACGATGTTCAGCTCATCCGAAGGGATGGTGAATCAGGCACTGGCCGCTCTCGGATTTAAAGGGGTGGATTGGTATCTGACTCCGGGGGTATGGCCCTATATTTTGACGTTCGTTTACGTGTGGAAAATAGCCGGCTACAATTCGATCATCTTTCTTGCTTCGATCACGGGCATTTCTTCCGAGTATTATGAAAGCGCCAAGCTGGAAGGGGCAAGCCGCTTTCAACAAATCCTATACATCACGCTTCCACTTTTGCGCCCCATTATCATCATTATGCTGCTTCTTGGGATCGGACGGATATTTTATGGAGACTTCGGCATGATCTATGCCCTGATCGGCGATGTCGGCGTCTTGTTCCCGACTACCGATGTGATCGATACGTATGCATACCGCGCACTACGGCAGATGGGCAACTTCAGCATGTCCTCCGCCATTGTTCTTTACCAGTCGTTTATGGGGCTCATCGCCGTTACGCTCTTCAATTGGCTGGCGCGTAAGATCGACCCGGACTCTAGATTGTTTTAAGGTGTGATAGAAATGCGAGAACGATTGTTTCTAGGTTTTGTGTATGTGCTGTTAAGCGGGTTTGCCCTGATTTGTTTCATCCCGTTTTGGATCGTATTGGTGAACTCCTTTGCCAATGAAACGTTCATTCAAACCTCCGGATATCAGCTGTTTCCGACTTCATTCAGCTTGAATGCCTACAAGATGCTCTTGTCGGGAGATCAGGTATTCCGAAGTTATGGCGTTACCTTGTTCGTTACGTTGACGGGAACGGTGCTTGGCGTTATTATTACGGCGTCCTATGCGTATGTTCTCAGCCACCCGAAGGTGAAATATCGGCATATCCTTTCCTTTTTAACCTTTTTCACGATGTTGTTTGGCGCAGGAATCGTTGGTTTTTACATACTCATCGCCAATTGGTTAAGCCTGAAGGATTCGTTGTGGGCGCTTGTCCTTCCGTATTTGCTGAATCCTTTTTATGCGTTCATTCTCGTATCTTATTTCCGTTCCTTGCCCTATGAACTCAATGAAGCGGCTACCGTGGACGGAGCGAATGATATTCGTATTTTCTTTCGCGTGATCTGGCCGATTTCGTTGCCCGTGATCGCCACGGTCGCATTGTTTTATGCGCTGCAATACTGGAATGACTGGTACCTGTCGCTTTTATTTATCGATAACTACAAGCTGCACCCGTTGCAAATGATGATCAGGCAGCTGATGTCCAACTTGAATGCGATGTCTTACGTCGGCGGCAGCCGGACGGAATATAACATTATCGTTCCGACGTACGGCATGCAGCTTGCCATTGTATGTATTACGATTGGTCCGATCGTATTCGTCT
This sequence comes from Paenibacillus sp. USDA918EY, assembly GCF_009870825.1. Lineage (GTDB taxonomy): Bacteria > Bacillota > Bacilli > Paenibacillales > Paenibacillaceae > Paenibacillus_AQ > Paenibacillus_AQ albilobatus. The sequence continues at coordinate 371,510 of NZ_WTWY01000003.1, forward strand.
ACCCGTTCGTGCAGAAGTATTTCATTAAAGGCATGACGCTGGGATCGGTTAAAGGTTAGGCCAGAATAATCATGTAGGGGGACCCGAAAAATGCGGTTGAAACGTTGGCTTTCGCTTTCATTCGTGCTGCTGTTGTCCTTATCTCTGATCATGGGCTGCTCGAAAGGGACAAATGAAACATCCGGCACGGACAACACAAAAGGAACTGAACCTGCAAGCACAAAATTGGAACCGGTTACGCTCAAAATCATGATCCCGGGCGACCGTCCGCCTGATATGGATCTTGTCATTGCAGAAGCCGAAAAACGGATGAAAGACACGATCAATGTCAAGCTGGATATCGTATTTGTGCCATGGGCCGACTTGGCGCAGAAGACGCAGGTAACGCTGGCTTCCGGGGAAAATATCGATCTGATCTTTGATGCGCCGTGGCTGCACATTAATCAAATGATTGCCGACGGTTACTACGAACCTCTCGACGACCTGCTCAAACAATATGGGAAAAATGTACTGGACAAACGTCCGCAGCAAATGTGGGAGGCAAACAAATACAGCGGTAAAATTATGGCTGTTCCGCTCGGGCTCTCTTATATGGAAGGCAACGCCTATATCATACGGAAAGACATTCGTGAGAAGTTAGGCATACCGCCGATCAAAACCTACAAGGATTTAATCGATTTTGCTTACAAGGTAAAGGAAAAGGAACCCGGCATTGCGCCGTTTATGGCAGCGGGAACGACGGGACAACAGACGTATTCCATCGTGGGTCTGCGAAGCCTGAACGATTATGATACCCATGTGCGCTTCACGCATGCGCTAGGAAGCAGCCTGGCCTTATACTACAAAAATAACGATGGCAAGGTTTACAACCTGTTCGAGGATCAGGAGCCGGTTTTGTCATGGATGAAGGATGCCAGACAGTTATACAAGGACGGGCTGGTATATAAGGACATCCTGGCCGCAAAAGACTTCATCCAGCCTTTTATGAGCGGGAAAGCGGCCATCGTTACGAAAGGTTCGTTTGGCACGGGGCTTTCCTTTGACCAACAGTTCAAGAGCAATGTTCCAAACGGCGATCTGGAAACCGTTACGTTCTTCAATCCGGCGAAAGGGGCCAATATTTCGAACTTCAAGCAGTGGAATTTCCTTGCGGTGCCGAAAGTCAGCAAAAACAAGGAACGTGCGGTCATGTTCCTGAACTGGGCCAATGAGAAGGAGAACTATGATCTGCTGTCCTACGGAATTCCAGGCAAGCATTGGGAGCCGGTTGGCGATAAGGAATATAAAATACTCGATACGAAGGGATATTCGCAGTTTGGGTATGTGTGGGTATGGAATCCCGTCGACGAGCGCTCGGATGCGGATGGAGACAAGACGTATGCGGACTTCGACGCCGTGCTCCGCGATGCCGACAGCTTTACGAAAGATATTTTGACCGGATTCGAATTCGATTCTTCCGCGGTTCAGAACGATCTAAGCCAATACAATACGGTCGAGGCCAAATATTATCCTGCACTCGTCAATGGCGTTCTTGATCCGGAGGAAACATTGAAGAAATTCGAAGCCGAAGCCGGCCCTTCCTTAAAACGCATCCAACAGGAATTGCAGAAACAAATCGATGCTTTCCTGGCGGCCAAAAAGTAGTTGCTGATTTTCCAACCATACACAAATGGAACCCTCCATAGAAGATGCGGGGATGATCCGCATGACCGGCACCTCTTCTTGCTGCCGAACGTCGCCAACCAAGCCGCCGGCACCAGCCGAAGAACCGCGCGTTCTTCCTGGTGTCGGCGGCTTTTATGGGATTCCCTCCCTTACATGCTCCCGTGGATCGGTCAAACGAGAACTAAAACAGGCAAACGAGAACTAGGCAGAAACTCAGGACTAAGCTATGATAAAACTCAAACCGAATGCAACTTTTCTTGGCGAAGTGGGAAGGGAGGCGACAATCGCGACATGAGACCGCTGTTCAAATCGACGTATGTGCGCATTTTTTTATGGAGCTGCATCTTGATTACCGTCATTATCATCCCGTTCTCGTTGTTCCTCGTTCAGCGATTTTCGGATTATGCCTCCTCGCAGATCGGATATATCAACCGGGACAGAATCGAAGAAACGTTGGACCGGACGGAATTCATCCTGGCGAAACTGAAATGGTACGGCTTGAACATGTACGAAGATCAGACCATCCAAAACTGGATTTATTCCAAGGGCGACGATCCACTGCTCGATGCCGCAGCCCTTCAAACTTTGTCGAAGTATTTATCGAAGGAATCTTTTTTTGAAGGCGCTTACCTTTTTAATATGCGCCGGGAAAAAGTGATGGATTTCAAAGTCGGCCTTCTTCCGTTCAGCGAGTTTTCCGATCAGGTCATATTGGAGCGGGTTAAACGGCAGGATCCTTTCCTGCTTCGCTACTTTCATTACGAATCGGGAGGAAAATCGTACATATCATTGGTGATCCCGCCATCATACGTCAAGAAGGAGCATTACGGATATTTGGTCGTGCTGTTGAACGCTCAAGTATTGCAGAACTATCTCCTATCAGGGGAAGGTTCGGAGGAAAGCGACACGGATTATCGGGTGACGCTCATCGACCGTTCCGGGCAGGCCGTTCTGGGGCAGACGGATGAAAACGTAATGGAAAGCGTTAGAGATGCGCGAACGGGGGCCAAAAAGGGCTCATACGAGCTGAAAGCGGACGGACAGACGTTATACGTGAACTATGCCGATTTGGATTCCCAAGATTGGACGCTGTACTCCTTGTCCGGGATGGAACAATTCCGCCAGCAAGTAACCCGCTTTCAAGAGACGATCGTGTTGGGATCGATCCTCCTCCTGATCGTGCTGCTGCTCGCCGTGCTTTGGAATTCGCATGTTTTTTTCAAACCTTTCCGGACTCTGGCCGCTCAAATCCATGGCAAGCACGGCGTTCAGGCCAAAAGCGATATGGACGCGATCCGGCAAAGCGTCGTTTTATTGCGGGATCATTCCCCGCTGATCAAGAGCGAATATTTGCGGCGATGGATTCTGCAGGGCAGGCTGGGCAACAGTGCATGGGAGACCCTTTCCCGCGAATCCGACATCCTCGAATTCGAATGGATCCGGATGGCCGTCGTCAAAATCGATGCTTTTTACGAAACGACGGAGCGTTACGATTTTGCCTCCCAGAGGCTTTTGAAATACGCCATCGGCAACATTGCGGAAGAAGTGTTAAGCGCTAAGGACCGCGCGATCGAGGTGGTCGATTTCGGCGACGATCACCTGCTTCTCCTTGTGGGCATGGCCGATCAAGCAGCTGACTTCATGGATGATTTGGGCCAACTGAGCCGGATGGTAAACAGGTTTATTCAGCTCAAAATTACCATTGCATGCAGTTCCGTCAGGCATGTCCGCGATGACCTGCGCACCGTTTACGACGATTTATGCGAATTGACGTTGCTTAAATTCTTAAGCGGCGACGACAAAATCTACACCGAACAAGAATATGAGCGCTACGCGGATTTGCCTTATCAGCCGGACGACACCTTGCTGGACCTCCTCATTCAGTCGATTCGCTCCGGCAAGGAGGAATCATCCTTCCAACTGCTGGAGCAGTGGTTTGCTCGTTTGCAGACGATGAAATATTCCGAATGTCAATTCCAATTGAAATTGATGTTTTTTTCCTTCGTCAAATCCTTTAGCAAACTCACTACCGTACATAACGTCAAGGGCATAGAAAATCATCTCAAAAAATTCGCGACGCTCGAAGACATCCATCTATGGATGAAAACCGAAATTTCCCGCATCATTTCCCTGCTCGGCGACCAGAAAAGCTTGAACCGCAAAGGAAAAGTCGTGGAGGAAATGATCGAGTATATTCGATACCACATTCACGATCCAAGACTATCCGTCGAAAGCATCGCCGATCACATCGAGTTGTCCGCCAAATACTCTCGTCAGTTGTTTCTCGACCATTACGGGATGTCGCTATCCAATTATATTTTGAATATGCGGATCGAAAAGGTAAAGGAATTGCTCACGAAGACCGACATGAGCGTTGCCGAAATCGCGCAGCAAGCCGGGTTTCAGACGAAAAGCCATTTTTTTACCGCCTTCAAAAAAGCGACCGGCATGACGCCGGCCCAATATCGTTGTCGGCGGATGGACGAGGTGAGCGGTTAGGCGGTTAGGGGGGAAAATAAAAACAACGCAAGGCCCTCCCCCAAAAGGGAGCGGCTTTGCGTCGTTTTTTTTTGCTAGCTCCAGCCTTCCTTTCTTATCGCCCGTTTACATCGCCGAATCCACGTATTCATCCGGCTTGATCCCTTCATACCGCGCGAAGGCGCGTTTGAACGAATAGACGTTTTCGTAGCCTACCCGGCGGGCGATGACGTCCATGCCGAATTTTTTCTCCCGCAGCAGCTCCTTGGCCGTTTCCATCCGAAGCCGGCACACATAATCGTAAAAGTTGATGCCGGACACCTCCTTGAATATTTTGGAGACGTTCGAAACCGACATGCCGCACATTTCCGCCAGCATCTTCAGCGAAAGATCGGGGCTCGTGTAGTTTTGGTTTACGAATTGCAGAAGCTCGCTGCCGACGGCAAGCGACGGGGACGTATTGGCATACCGCTTCCGCTCGCAGATCAACGTGCCGACCTCCAACACGCAGCTCCACATCTCCTCCATTTCTCCCGCTCCCGCCCTGCTTGCGAATTGTTTGGCGTAAATGCATGTATCCAGATTCAGCTCATGAAGGACCCTCAGCAGCGTTTCCATCAATAACGAGACCAGTTTGACCTCGCTTGATTCGGGCAGCTCCCGTTTTTTGTTTTCCGCAGCGATTTCATGCAAAATTTGCATCGTGGTATCCAGGTTTCCGATCTTCAGGTTATTGACCAGCTGGACTTCCCAATCCGTCGGGTAATAGTAATCGACACCCGCTTGAACCGCCTCCTCCTGCTGCACCGGAAGGTGCTCCCGCGAAAAAATCGTATACTGCAATCTTTCATTGGCCGCATAATACGATTTGCTGATGCCGACCACCCCCTTCTCCACCGTTCCGCAGAAGACATCCGGCCGAAAACCGCAAGCCTGCTCGATCTCCCCCGAGATTTCGGACGCGATCCGTTCCAGCAGACGATCGTCCCCGAACGGGTTTACGGAGGAAAGAATCAGCGCTTTATCCGCATTGGTCACCTCAAACAGCTCGTAATCCACACGATGACGCTTCATCGCCTGTTCAACGATCACGATCGTGATCATTTCGATTTTGCGGATTTTTTCCATGTCGGAAACATCGCGGATGGCGTAAAAGCTGACCAGCATCGTGCAATAATGCATGTCGTCGGTATACCCGATGCCGAATTTTTTCAATCCGTTCATCTGCTGATCGTCCGCAAAGTACCCTTTCAGCAGGCGAAGAAACAGGTTCGACCTCGCGGCGCTTTCGTAGTCCTGCATCGTTTGCTGAAGGTTTTTGTTTTCGAGCAGCAGCCGGTCAAACGATTTTTCGATATAGCTGTATTCCGATCCGGAAATTGAACCGCCGTTTTTGCCCTCTTCAAACCGGACCGCCGCGGAAAGCTTGTTCAGCAGGGCGCCGAGCGGACGGTAACTGACCTTGGCCAGCAAAAAGGCCGCCAAAGCCCCAAGACCGGCGGAAATGGCAATGGCAAGCAGCGAACCGAATAGATTGTTGATGCCGATCACGCCGGTATCCGCGTAAGTGATCGCATACCGCAAATCGCTTGCCCTGGAAGGCAAAACCAGCTCATAACTGCGCGAACGTTCCGGATGGCCGGCGGAGTCATTCCGCGTCTGACGGTAAAGCAGAGAGCCTTGCGACGAAATGGCGATGGCCTTCGATTCGATCCCTCCGAAACGATGCATATAGTCCGAGAAGTAAGCGCTATCAATAAAAAGGACCAAAACGGCGCGGGGATGGTTGACGACCTCCAGGCTTTGCAGTACGGGAATGACCCGCTTGCCGTTGCCCCATAATTTCATGTCCGCAGGCGGCATGATCTTGAAATACTGCTGCTGCGACAAAACATGCTGAAGTTTTTGCTTGGTATCTCCGTCGAAAACGGCGACGCCCTTAAAAAAGTCTTCTTCCGGATAGACGCCCCATTGCGTCAAGACCTGCCGTTTCTCCGGGAAAACGACCATGCCGAAGGAGAGGATGCCAAGCGAATTGAAGCCGTTATCCAAGCTTTTGCGAATCTCCAGCATCTTGAGCATGTCGAATTCCTGATCGTATACGTTCGTATTTTGCATCAGCTTTTTGACCCAGGCTTCGTTGCCCAGCATCTTGCCCATGTTTTTCAGCTCGTTCAGCTTACTGTCGACCAGATCCGCAATCCGTTTGGCGTCGGCCGCATGTTTTTGGTGCTGCTGTTGCTTTTCCTCCATCATGTTCCGCTGCACGTTGAGCGCGCTGAACACGATGATGGGAATGATCAGGATCGCGGTATACGACAAAAAGATGTTGCGGAACGTTCCGCTTCCGAAACCTTTATAGCGCAAAACAACCCCTCCTCCGGTTGGTATGACGCGAACGCAAAAAGCAAAAGCAGGAAAACGGCCGAACTTTTCGCGTTTTTGCGAAAAACCGCCATTTTCCCCGTTGGATGTTGCCGAAAACGTTACTGGATGCTGTTGTATCTGTCAAGCAGCTGCTGGTTGATTTCAATCAAATCATCCAGCCCGAGCTTCTTCAGCTCGGAAATATATTGATCCCAATTGTCGAGCGATTTTTGACCAAGAGCAAGCTTGGTCGCAAGCTCCTGCGAGTACGTTGTCAAGTTGGTCAAAATTTTCGTTTTCTTTTCGAGCTGCTGATCGTCCGGGATGGCCAAATACATGTCGTTCATGTTGACGAAATACGGCTTATAGTTCAGTATGTTTAACTCGTTTTCCGTTTTGTACTGAGGTTTGTCGATCAGCTCAAACTCGAGGTTGGCGAATTGGACGCGGGGGAAAACGGTGTCCCCAAACAGCTGACGGCCTGTGGCCTGCCCCATTTTGGCCAGCTCTTCTTCCGATACATTGTTGATATATACTTTTGCCCCGTTGCCGTCCTTTTTGTACGTTTGACCTTCAATTCCCCAATACAGAAGATCTGCGTATTTGTCCGAGTAGATCGTGTCGAAAAACTTGATCGCGGCTTCCACATCCTTGCAGTCTTTCGTAATCGCATATTTCTGCCATACGAGGAACGGCGGTTCCAATTGTGCCGCTGGTGTGATGTTGTCAACGGCTTGGAGCGGCATGAGCGGCAGGAATTCGCCGCCGCCATTGATCGTCGGCTCCTGATACGTTTCCAAATTGTAGTCGGTTAAGGAAGCGACCTGGTTTTCCGTCATCTTTTGCTGTTTTTGCTCCCCTGTCGCCCCGATCAGGCTCGTATCGAGAACGCCTTCTTTTACTAACTGCTGCAGGTAGCGGAAGTAATCCTTAATGCCGTCTTGATACCATGGGGATACCACTTTTTTGTTTTCGACGTCCACCGCCGTAATATCCGTGCCAAGCCCGAACCATTGAGCGATAGCGCCGTTAAACGCGCTTGGATCGTAAACGAGAACTTCGTCCGGCTTGCCGTCTCCGTTGGCATCCTTATCCCGGAATGCTTTTAAGGTTTGCAAATATTCCGCGGCAGTTGCAGGAACCGGGAGATTCAACTTATCCAGCCAGTCTTTGCGGAGCAGCATGGTCAAAGAAACGGGAGCCGGTGTATTTCCCTGGTATGTTTTTTTGTGAAGATTGCTAAACCAGTACATTTTGCCGTCAGGCGATGTCGTCGATTTTTTGGCGAACGGCATTTCCTCGTTGTACATTTTTTTGATGTTGCCGTTGCTGTACTTCTCGATGAGCGGATTCAGATCAAGCAATACGCCCTGCTTTGCCAAATTCAGCACCGTCGTGTTATCCAGAGCCGAGATATTCACGATGTCGGGAAGAGAGGAGCCGGAAGCCATCCGGGTTTGGATGGTCACTTTGTATTGCTCTGCCGGAACCAGCTCGTAATCCAATTGCAAACCGGCATCGGCGAGCATCTTGTCGACTTCTTTCCATACCGGATACTTCTCCCTGTCCTCGAATTTGATATATTTGTTCGATCCGGCTGGCCCGAGCAGTCGAAGCTTGCCGGTTTTCTGCCCGGTTTCGGCGTTGCCGCCGGCTTCCTCCTTTTTGCCGTCTGCGCCGCTGCCGTTACTGCCGCCGCCATTGCAAGCGGTTGCAGATGTGATTAAAACAACCGCCATCAGAGCGGATACGAATGGTTTTTTCCACTTTTTCAATGCGTTTTCCCCCTTTGAATGGTCTCAGCCTACTCTTTCAACGAGCCAAGAAGCGCTCCTTTGATGAAATACTTCTGGAAGAACGGATATGTGAAAATGACGGGCAGCGTGGTGAACACGATGATGGCGTATTTCAACTGGATGTTGGAGAGCATGTTGGCCACCGCATGTTTCGTATCCTCCAAGGATAACATTTTCAAATCCACCGATTGCTGCACGACGACGCGGTACAAATACATTTGCAGCGGATGCAGCTTTTCGTTCGGCAAATACACAAGCGCGTCAAACCAGCTGTTCCAAATGCCGACGACCGAATAAATGGCGATCACCGCCAAAATCGGTTTGGAAATGGGCAGAATTACGCGGAATAGCAGCTGCAAATGGGAAGCGCCGTCGATAAAAGCCGATTCCTTGAGTCCATCCGGAATGGTCGTGAAAAAGGTTCTGACGAGAATGATGTTCCAAATGCTGACCATGCCGGGGATGATCACCGCAAACATCGTATTGTACATTCCAAGCTTGTTGACAAGCAGATAGGAAGGAATCAACCCGCCTCCGAAATACATCGGGATGAGCAGAAAGGCGACCAGCCATTTCCGCCCTTTCAGCGTGCGCACCGTTAGCGGATATGCGCCTAATACAGCCGTAAGGCAGTTCAACAACGTCCCTGCGGCAACGTAGATGAGCGTATTCGAGTATGCCCACCACATTTTCGTATCGCTGACGATCAGTTTATAGGAATCGAGAAAAAATCCTTTCGGGTACCAAAACACGTTCATGGCCGCCACTTCCTTCGGCGAACTGATGGACATGATGATGACGAGATAAAAAGGATACAGCGTAATGATGCAAATGACGAGCGCAAGCGCATACAAAATAATGTCGACGGCAACAGAGCCCTGCTTGATCTTGTTCGGATTTCTTCTGACCGAGGCGGCCATCGTACTCCCCCTTACCATAAGGCGTAATCGGAATATTTGCGGCTGAGCGAATTGGCGATGTACAGCAGCGTGAAGTTAATGAGCGAAATAAACAGACCGACTGCGGTACCCGAGCTGAAATTTCCGCCCAGCAGGCCGTCGCGGTACAGATATGTGCCGATGACATCCGCCGTCTCGTATACCATCGGGTTGTAGATAAGCAGGATGAACTCGCTGTTTGCCGAAAGCAGATTGCCGATCGCGAAGATAAGCAAAATAAAAATCGTCGGCCGGATGGACGGCAGCGTAATATGGAGCATTTGCTTGAAACGGTTTGCGCCGTCCATTTTGGCCGCTTCATATAAATGAGGATCGACGGAGGACATGGCCGCCAAATACAAAATGCTGCTCCATCCGAACGACTTCCAAATGCTTGTGATCGTATAAATGGCCGGAAAATATCCCGGTTCCGTATTCAGCGCCACCGGCGTCCCGCCAAACAGCTTGACGATGGCATTGACGATCCCGTCCGTATTGATGAAGGACAGCACCATGCCCGCCACGACGACGTTCGAAATGAAGTGGGGCAAATAACTGGCCGTCTGCACGTATTTTTTGAATACGCCGCTCTTCAATTCGTTCAGCAGCAGGGCGAACAGAATCGGCACCCAGAAACCGAACACGAGGAAATAAAAGCTGAGCAAAAACGTGTTCCGCATCAGTCTGCCGAAATACGGGCCGTTAAAAAAATCGATGAAATGCTGAAAGCCCACCCAATCGGTTTCATGCAGCGAGAAAAAAGGTTTTCCCGGGTAATAATTTTGAAAAGCGATGATCACTCCGTACATCGGAATGTAGCTGAATATAAAAATATGGATCAGAACGGGAAGCATTATCAAGTACAGCTGCATATTGTCGCGCCATCGGAACGACATACGCTTGCCTGGTTGTCGGACGGCTTTCATGACCTTCCCCTTTCCCTTTCCCAAAGTCTCGCGGATGAAAGCGGGCCCGCCTTCCGCTGGATTCATCATAATTGGCCTTTTCAAACGAAGGCAAGCAACATTTTTTGATCGGGTTCGCAATATTTTCGCGGGTTTGGGCGGTGGGCCAGAAGATTGCAGGAATTCCCCGTTATTTCAAGGTTTGAGGGAGATTTTAACCATTGGTGTTTTTTTGAATGCCGCTCTATTCGCTCGTTGTCCAGGATCGATATTCCTTTGATAGATGCGCATGTCCCATGTTTTAAGAAGCCGTTCGCCAAAATAAATCTGAGACTCTCGCTATCTATCCGATGGCATTCATATCGGCATAAATAGCTTCCATTGCATGGAAAGTTCGTAATTGGAACATTTAAAGGGTGCTATTTGCCGAAAACAAGTGACATAATACATAAAATCCGAACAATACCTTGATAAATCCTCGTTTTTTTTGTATTATAAATCTCGTGAACTCCTTATCACCAAAAATAATTCAAAGTTTGAAGGTGACCGATGGTTCATTCCGATTCCAATGAATTCAAACAGAAGCTGAGCCAGGTATATAATGAAGTCTCAAAGGAATTGTTTGGCTTCGGAACTTCTTTATTGAAGACAAGCGTTCAACCCGAGGCGATCACGTTATATGCCCGGCATCGTCGCTCCCCCCGTTCCACTGTGCTTGAGGGCGAGGTTCCGGCTTTGAAATACGAAGTCGACTTTTACATGTCGATGATTTACAAGAAAAAGCTGAAAACCCGCTTGGAAGACGAGCTGGGATTGCGTATCGAAGTTTTGCTTCGGGATTACGATCCCGCCACGCAGTGGGCAGTCACGAACATACTTTTACAGACCGATTCATAACCGCGGCGCTTTCCTTTTGATTTATCTTAAGGACTGCCCGTTGCCTGGAAACGAAACGGATGCCGCTCTTTCTTTGTTTACAATGAAAAAGCGCTCTAGTTAGAGATTTTTTCTACCTAGGGCGCTTTTCTTTTTTATCATAACGCTTTTTTAAAAACACATGGGAGTGAATCATTGTGAAAAAAACATGGATCAAAGGTTTTCTCGCTTGCAGCCTGTCCGCGCTCGTGCTGGCCGGATGCGGAAGCAACGGCAAAAACGGGGCTGAAGGAGATTCGTCCGGCGCCAAGCAGCAAAAACTCGTCATTTCGACTTGGGGTTTCGCGGAAGACTTCTATAATAAGGAAGTTTATGAGCCGTTCGAAAAAGCGCACAACGTGAAAATCGTGCTGGAAACAGGCAATAACGCCGACCGCCTAAGCAAAATCCTTCAGGGAAGCTCCGACGTCGACGTGATTTACCTCTCGGATTATTATGCGCAGCAGGGCATCGAAGCAGGCGCCTTCGAAAAAATCGACCGCAGCCGCTTAAAAAACCTGGACAACGTGTATGACATCGCCAAAGCGCCAAACGGCGAAGACTACGGCCCTGCCTACACGATCGGCCAGCTGGGAATCGCTTACGATCCCAAAGCCGCCGGAACGAAAATCGAGGCCTGGAGCGACCTGTGGAAGCCCGAGCTGAAAGGCAAACTGACGATGCCGAGCATTACGTCCACCAGCGGTCCGATGATGGTCGACGCCGCATCGAAGGTGGCGGGCGCCGCGGAATTTAACGAAGATCAAGCGTTCGAACGGTTGACCGCACTGAATCCGGGCGTCGTGAAGTACTACAGCAAAACTTCCGAATTCGTCAACATGTTCACGCAAGGCGAGGCGTCCGCCGGCCCGATCATGCAGATGTATGTGGGCGACCTGCAAAAAGCCGTGCCGGGCATCGAATTCGTGACGCCGAAAGAAGGCGCTTATGCCATCATCAATACGCTGAACGTCGTCAAAGGAAGCAAAAACAAGGAACTGGCGGAAGAATTCATCGACTGGCAGCTCAGCCAAGAGGTACAGGAAAAAGCGGCAAAAGCCAAAGTCGACTCCCCTGCCAACAAAAACGTCAAACTGTCGACGAAAGAAGCCGTAGGCGTAACCTACGGGGCGGATGTCGTCGAGAAGCTGCAAAAGCTTGATATGGCGTTCGTCAACAGCCATCTCAAAGCATGGACCGACCGTTTTAACCGCGAGGTTACCCGCTAAGCGGCAAGCGGTTCAATTACGGGCAGCATATACCGGCAGGGGCTGCTTGCCCCTGCCTTTTTGAAGATATAAGGGAGCCATAAGTTTACCCGGTCCAGAAAGGGGAATCCATGTGAAAAAAACGATATTGGACGTCGATACCGGCATCGACGACGCGCTTGGCATCATGCTTGCGATCCGGAGCGGCGAGCTTGACGTGCTGGGCATTACAACGGTGAACGGCAACGTGTCGCTGGAGACGGCGACAAACAATACATGCAAAATTTTGGAGCTGATCGACGCCGCGCCCTCCATCTCCGTATACCCCGGGGCATCCCGTCCGCTCATGCGCGGCAGTCTGTTCGAACACCGGGTTCACGGGCAGGACGGGCTGGGCGGCGCTTTGGCCGAAATGCGCCCTGCCGATCGCGTCGACCGGAGCCTTTTCGGTCCCGATTTTATCATCGAGCAGGTCCGGCGTTTTCCGGGTGAGGTGACGCTGATCGCTACCGCGCCGCTGACCAACGTCGCGCTGGCATTGGCCAAATATCCGCCGCTTGTCCATGAACTGAAGGAAATCGTCGTGATGGGCGGCGCGGTTCAAACGTACGGCAATATCACGCCCGTGGCGGAATACAACATGCATGTCGATCCGGAGGCGGCCAAACTCGTCTTCCAGGCAGGGTTTCCGCGCCTGCTCATGGTCGGTCTGGACGTGACCCGGACAGCCCTGCTGACCCGCGAACATATCGACGCCATGGGAACTTCCGCAATAGCCGATTATGTCCGCGCCAGCACAGCGGATTACATGAAACGCTATTGTGAGCGAAACGGCGTCCAGGCATGCGCCATGCATGACCCGCTGGCCGTCGGGGCCGCCATCTGGCCCGAAATGGTTCGTTCCGCCCGGCATTATGTCGACGTGGAGACGAAAAGCGAGCTGTGCGACGGTCAGACGGTATGCGATTTTCAAAACCGTCTGCAGCGGGAGCCCAATGTTGACGTTTGCCTGGAGGCCGATTCGGATGAATTCATAAGCCGCTTTATCGACGTTCTCCGCGGCTGATTTTATAAAACAGGAGATTGCATTCATGAAAAAGCGATACTTGTACGTGCTATTGGCACCCGGCTTGGTATTTTTGACGTTGTTCATGATCGTTCCGCTCGTCCTGACGGTCGGCTCGACCTTGTTCCAAGACGGCGGCTTTACCGCCGGGATTTACACGCAATTTTTTAAAGACGCTTATTTCCTTGATATTTTGGGCACGACTTTGCTTGTTAGCGTCATGACCACCTTGCTGTGCGTCTTGATCGGTTTTCCGGTCGCTTACTATTTTTCCAAGCTTCCGCCGCGCAAAAAAGGCATCATGCTGGCGCTGGCGATTTTTCCGTTATTGACAAGTTCGGTCGTCCGCTCCTTCAGCTGGATGATCATCCTCGGCAAAAACGGCCTGGTAAACAATCTTATGACGGCCCTCGGCATCATCCATGAACCGCTTAGCATTCTGTACACGCCGGTCGCGATGATCATCGGGCTTGTCCACCTGTTCCTGCCGCTTATTCTCATTACGCTCGTCGGCGTCATGGAATCGATCGACCACGATTTGGTGCGGGCGGCCCAAAGCCTCGGAGCTTCCAAGCTGACGGCCTTCCGCAAAATCGTCGTCCCGCTCAGCATTCCGGGGCTGATCGTCGGCAGCATTCTCGTGTTTGTCGGCAGCCTGACCGCTTATACCACGCCTGCCCTGCTGGGCGGTAAAAAACGCGTCGTCGCGACGTTTCTGTACCAGAATGCGATCACGCTGAACGATTGGCAGGCGGCGTCGGCCATCGCTACCATCATGATGATCATCACGTTTATCGTCATCGGGCTGATGAACAAAGCGGCGGCTAAATTCAAACCGAAGGAGTAGATACGGATGAAAAACAAAAACCCGGGGCTTGCCCTCTTTACCTTTATCGTCTATTTGTTTCTGCTCGGGCCGCTCGTCATCATCGCCGTCACCTCCTTTGAACCGGGGACGGTCCTGAAGTTTCCGCCGACCGGATTTTCGCTGAAGTGGTACCAGAACATTTTTGATGTCGAAATGTTTATGAGCACGTTCAAGACGTCGATCCTGGTCTCCCTTTTGGGCAACGTGCTTGCCATTCTTCTCGGGATCCCGGCCGCATATGCGCTGAACCGCGCGACGTTCCGGGGCAAGGAGACGCTGAACGCGGTATTTCTGTCCCCGCTCCTCATTCCCGGCATCGTGCTCGGGTTTACGCTGCTGAAATATGTCGTCATCGCCTTTCACATTCCGATTTATGCGGCGCTGCTGATCGGGCATACGGTCATCATGCTGCCGTTTATTATCCGGGTCATCGGCTCGAGCCTTGCAGGATTCGATTTTGCGGTCGAGGAAGCCGCGCTGAGCCTCGGTTCAAGCCGGCTGGCCACCTTTTTCAAAGTCGTCCTGCCGAACATCAAATCCGGCATCATCGCATCGGTGCTGCTTGCGTTTCTGGAATCGTTCAACAACGTCGATATTTCGCTGTTCATGACCGGACCGGGCGTCAGCACGCTGCCGATTCAAATGCTGACTTACGTGGAGAACTATTTCGATCCGACCATCGCGGCGATTTCGGTGCTGCTGATGCTGATTACCGCGGGATTCATGTTCCTGATCGAAAGGCTGCTTGGACTCACCTATTTCACCAAACAATAAATGGAGGCATAAGACGATGTCTTTACTGCAATTGGATAACGTATCGGTCGCTTATGACCAGCAATACATTTTGAAGGACTTCAACCTCTCCGTCGAAAAAGGCCACCTGATTTCGCTGCTGGGTCCCAGCGGCTGCGGTAAAACGACCACGCTCCGGCTGATCGCCGGTTTTCTCGACGCTTCGGACGGCCGGTTTACGTTCGGGGGCTCGGATTATACCCGCGTTCCGATCAACAAACGGAATTTCGGGTTCGTGTTCCAGAGCTACGCGCTGTTCCCGCACATGTCCGTCTTCGATAACGTCGCGTTCGGATTGCGGCTGCGCAAGGTGAAAGAAGACGAAATCAAAAAACGGGTCATGCGAATGCTCGAAATCGTCAGCCTGGGCGGCTTCGAGAACCGTTTCCCGCAGGCGCTTTCCGGCGGGCAAAAACAGCGGGTCGCGATCGCCCGCGCGCTGGTGATCGAACCGGATCTGCTGTTGTTCGACGAGCCGCTGTCCAATCTGGACGCCAACCTCCGGATCAACATGCGCGTGGAAATCCGCCGCATCCAGCAGGAACTTGGCATCACCGCCGTGTACGTGTCGCATGACCAGGAGGAATGCTTCTCCATTTCCGACCGGGTGGCCGTCATGAATAAAGGGATTATCGAGCAGCTCGATCAGCCTTCGGTCATATTCCAATATCCCAAAACGGAATTCGTGGCCCGGTTTATCGGCTTCAACAATTTTATCGCCTTTGATGAACGCGAAGACGAAGGCTCCTTCTACAGCCTGCGCAGCGGGGAATACCATTTCCATGCCGCGAAGGCTCCCGGGATGCCCGTGACGATGAAAGGGGCGATCCGCCCGGACGACCTCATTGCGGGAACGCCGGCGGAAATTCAGCCCGGCGACAACGTGCTGACGGGCAAGGTGAAAGTCAGCACCTATCTCGGCCGCAGCTACCAATATGTCGTCGTCACTCCGCTTGGCGAATTTACGGTAAACAAGGAAATGCAGCAGCCCTATGCCAATGGGCAGGAAATCCGCCTGTTGTTTCCATCGGAGAAGCTTGTTCTTGTCGAATAACAATAGGGGGAATTGATCATGCAGCCAGATCTGCTTCTGCTCAAACCGAAAGTGTACAACAGTTATTTCAAGCAATGGACGGAAACCAACGTCGCCGTCAAAGACGGAAAATTTATGTATATCGGCCCGCGCGGAGAAGAGTCGTTCCAGGCTGGACGGGTGATCGACGCAAGCGGCCTGTACATGGTGCCAGGCTTTATCGACATCCATCTTCACATCGAGAGCACGATGGTGACGCCCGGCTCCTTCTCGCAAGGGCTGCTCCGAAACGGCGTCACGACGATCGTGCCGGAGCCCCATGAAATGGCCAACGTCTTTGGCCTCGACGGGGTTCTGGAAATGATCAACGCCAGCCGGGATTGCGAAGTGGACATGTTCTACGCGATTCCAAGCTCCGTGCCGGCGACCTCGCTGGAAACCTCGGGCGGCTCGATCGAAATCGAAGACATGGAAGCATTGCTTGCGACCGGCGACGTCATCTGCTTGGGCGAAATCATGAACTACGTGGATATCATTACCGATCCGGACTGCAAAACGAACCGGATCTTGAAGCATATGAAAGAACATCATCCGGAGCTCGTCATCGAAGGGCATGTGCCGAAGCTGCTTGACCTCGATCTGCAGCGCGTCATCTTCGCCGGCGTCGATTCCGACCACACGCATCAAACCGTCGAAGGACTCAAGGCAAGGATCGGCGCAGGCATGTTCATCGAAATCCAGGAGAAATCGATGACGCCGGAAATTATGGACTATCTCGTCAAGCATGACGTGTCCGAACACTTCTGCTTCGTAACCGATGACGTCATGGCCGATTCTTTCGAGGCACGGGGGCATTTGAACCACATCGTCCGCAAAGCGATCGGCATGGGCATGGCGCCGGAAAAGGCCATCTATGCGGCCACCTCCTCCCCTTCCCGCCGCATGCGGCTGTATGACCGGGGAACGATCGCGCCGGGGAAAACCGCAGACTTCCAGCTGATTTCCAGCCTCTCAGACCTGAAGCTCGAAGCGGTGTACAAAAACGGCAAGGAGGCCTATACGGCGGCCGCTCCATCGCAACCGAAGACGGCCGGATACCGGTTTCCGGATCATTTTTACCGGAGCGTGCAGCTTCACGAGCTAAGCGAAGCGGATTTCGCCGCTAAGGTTGGCGTGGAAGACGGCACCTATCTCTGCCGGGTAATGACCGTTCAGGATGGCTCGACGTTTACCCAGGAAAGCCGCGTCGAATTGCAGGCGGCGGACGGATGCCTGCAGTGGGAAGGCAGCGGCCTGGGCATGATCGCCACGTTCGAGCGTTACGGCAAGCATGGCGGCAAAGCCTTCGGCTTGATCGGCGGCGACACGATCCAAAAGGGTGCGGTCGCCACGACGTATTCCCATGACAACCACAACCTGCTTGTTGTAGGGCATAACGTCAAGGACATGCTTCTCGCCGCAAACACCGTCATCCGGCAGCAGGGCGGCTTCTGCGTCGTTTCGGACGGCGAAGTGACGGCCAACATGCATCTGCCCGTCGGAGGCATTCTGACAGAGGAGCCGCTCGAATCGGCCGCCGAATCGGTCAAGCGGCTGCGCGAGGCGATGCAGGCGCTCGGCTACAAGCACTACAACCCGATCATGTCCATCGCCACCCATTCGCTGCCCGTCAGCCCGTATTTAAAAATCACCGACCGCGGCCTCATCGACGTCAACGCCGGCCAGGTAGTGCCTCTGATTATCGAAAAAAGATAAATGTGTTCAATCGTTTGGATTCCACAAAACAACAGCCCCGTGAAGAGCAGCATGAGCTTCTGCATCACGGGGCTTTCTTATGTTCGCTACGACTTAACCTCTGCTTCAAACAGCGGCCCTGCCTACTCGATCCTCGGCTTTGCCGGATCGCACTTCGGCTGGGGCACTTCCCCGGACTGGGCAAGCTTCCCCAAATAATAACATTCTTCCCGGTACATATGGTCCGGCACGAGCTTATTCAGGCGGCTTAACAGCTCGGCGCTGATATCCAGCTCCTCCACCTCCAGCAGAAACGCCATAAATGCGGACATTTCCACATCAACGTCGCCGTGAAACTTCTTGATCGAAGGATACGTCGTTTTTAACGTCCGCAGATAGCCGACCAATTCCAACGCCTTCAAATAAAATTCGTTAAAATGCTGTTCGAACTCCTTGCTCCTGCGGATCAATCTTCTTTCGACCCCGTCCAGGTCGGACGCGATCGACGCGGAGTGGAAGACCGCATCCGGCAGCCACAGCAGGTCATGGTGCAGCGGATGATAACGCGGCACCGGTTTGCCGGCAAGCAGCTCCTTCAAAATCCTTTCGTATTCTTCCAGCTCGTTGAGCATATGGTTGATGAAGGTCGGAGACAGCCCGATGACGATTTGGCCGAGCAGCGCACGGTCCAGGAGGCTGAGCTTGAATGCGCGCAGCTCGACCGTAGCTTGGTAAGCCTGTTCGTTCAGCTGCCTTAAATCCTGATCGGGTCCCAAACTCCGCGACTGCGCAAGCAGCCCGTCGAACCATTGAATAAACCGGTTCGCCTTTTGAACGTCCTCCGCTTCCTTGGACGACAGCCCGTTAAAAATAAACCGTGCATGATCCCCTAAAATTTGCAGCCAAAACCTGTGTTCAAACAACGCCTCGCCGCTCATGCGAAAGCCCCCTTCACCCTCATATTCAGCCGGGCCTTTTGCATGCATCCGTTTAGCGTTCGGCGCTCTGAACGGATGGCCGCAAAAGGCTGAACCAGCTACAAATATATGCCGTCAGGGACCGCATTTATGCGGTTAAAAATTACAGCAGGCCGGACTTTAGAACTTCCGCGTAAAACGCCTCGAACTGAGGAATGTTGAGCTGCTGCGCCGCATCCGACAATGCCGTCGCCGGATCCGGATGCACCTCGACCATGACGCCGTCCGCTCCGGCGGCCAGCGCCGCTTTGGCGCAAGGCGCCAAGATGTCTTTACGCCCCGTCGAATGCGTCACGTCGACCAAAACCGGCAAATGGGTTTCCTGCTTCAAAATGGGCACCGCCGAAATATCGAGCGTATTGCGGGTCGCCTTTTCGTAGGTCCGGATGCCGCGTTCGATCAGCATCACCTGACTGTTGCCGCGGGACACGATATATTCGGCCGCATGGACGAATTCATCAAGCGTTGCCGCCAGTCCCCGTTTCAGGAGAATCGGCGTTTGAACATCGCCGGCCGCCTTGAGCAGCTCAAAGTTTTGCATGTTTCTGGCTCCGATCTGGATCACGTCGATATAGTCGCATGCCAGTTCGATATGCGCCGGGTCCACGATTTCGCTGATCGTTTTCAGGCCGAATTCGGCCGCGACCTCTTTCAAAATCTTCAAGCCTTCCACGCCTAACCCCTGGAAATCGTACGGGGAGGTTCTCGGCTTGAACGCGCCTCCGCGCATTACGGTAATCCCCGCCTCTTTCAGCGCCTTGGCGACCGTGCGCACCTGCTCGTAGCTTTCGACCGAACATGGACCCGCGATCATCACCGGCTTGCCGCCGCCGATCGTCACCTCGCCCAGTTGGATCAGCGTGTCCTCCTGCTTCTTTTTCCGGCTGACGAGCAGATGTTTTTTATGATCTACCTGCTGCAGCGACAACGAGGCTTGAAAAATTTGTTTGAAGAGATGCCGCACCGTCTCGTGATCAAACGGCCCTTCATTGTGTGCCACCAGCTTCTCCAGCATTTCCTTTTCACGCACCGGATCGAATTTGGGAACGCCCTGCTTCTCTTTTTCGACGCCCAGCTCCTGGGCGATTGTGGCGCGCTCCGACAGAAGCGCAAGCAGCTGCAGGTTGACTTCATCCAATTTCGTGCGCAATTGCTCCAATCTTCCTTGACTCATCCCATGTCCTCTCCTTTATCCCTTATGATCTTGAAAAACAAAAAGACCCCTGTCCGTCAAGGGACGAGGAGTCGTGGTACCACCCTTATTAGACATACCCTCAGCTTAGCGGCACGTCTCACTTCTGGCCTTTTAACGCAAGGTGTACGGGTAAGCCTACTTGCCTGCGGGAAAACAGACGTTCAGATACCGGCTCCGGAATGAACTTCGGCGGGTGCGGTGATTCGGGTGCTTTCAGTCTACCGGCACGCCGTCCCTGTCAACACGTTCTCCGCTTACTCTTTCCTTCATAGCCTGTAAGTCGCAAATGATTAAATTACATGCATTGTATTACAACCTGCACCGGGTGGCAAGCATTTTATTTAACGCATAATTGCTTCATTGCAGCGAAGAAAAACCATCCTGCCCGAAAAAGAACCGTAAAAACGCTCGTTACGCTATAGGCTGTTTTTCCGCTCGTTTATCCTTGATAGCCCTGTTGTAGCAGTTGATCAGCTCGTCGAGCACCATGGACTGCCTGATCACTTTGGGGTTCCATACGTCGCCGTACCGGTTTACCATCCGATATAACCTCTGCCTGGCCTCCTCGATGGAATTTTGCGTGGATTCCGTGCTATTCATGAATTGGTTTACCTCCCTAAAATTTGGCTCAACTTGATCTGTTCACCAATGCTTCAGCATGCTCGGCTCATCTATTCTCTTCACTGGTCCAACTCTTATTCGGGCGGTATTTCCCTCCCCCTGACATCAGGCGGCAAAAAGCTATGTATGAAGCAGCAGTCCTTCTGCATCGGGCTGTAAATTTTCGTCAGTAACTGCCGTTTGCCAGCGATTCCTCCGTTGGAAGAAAAATACATATTTTAGGATATTATCTGTATACAGATAATATTATGTTGGATTTTATACGCTGGTCAATAACAAAATGAGAATCTATGAAAATAAATTTTATTTTTTCAAATGTCGGGTGAAAACCTTGTCAAACGATGTATGGCGGATTGTCATTCCATGCAAAATCCTCCCGTAAAACCGCTGCCTGCAGCCCCGCCCCGTTCAGGTAAAACTTGGTCGACATGCAATTAGACGCGAAGAAAAAAACGACATTTCTGCCGTTTTATAGTTGATCCTTTGCAAATGCATATTCGTTTTTAACACGCCATGTTTAACCTTTGACTGCGCCTTCGGTCAACCCTTTTTCGATAAACTTGGAAATGAACAAATAAATGAGCAGGATCGGCATGACCGTCAGCGTAACTGCGGTTGCCATCAGGCCGAAGTCGGTTCCGTATTGCGAGCTGATCTCGCTGAGCAGCGCGACGATTGGACGCACCTTCTCCTTGCTTACGAAAATAAGCGCGGAGAACAAGTCGTTGTACGACCATAAAAATACGAAAATGCTAACCGATGCAAACGCCGGCCTTGAAACCGGCATGAAAATTTTCGTGAACATCTGCCACCGGTTGCAGCCGTCCATAAATGCCGCTTCTTCGAGTTCCTTGGCGATCGTTGACATATACCCGGCAATGACAAGCGTCGCAAAGGTCAGATTGCCGGCCGTTTGCGGCAAAATGAGTCCCCAGTATGTATTGACCAGGCTGGTCTTGATCAAAAATTCATATACCGGTACGACCGTCGCAAAGGCGGGCACCAGCAACGTCGCATACAAAATGGAATTGATGAACCGTTTGCCCCGAAACGTAAATCTGGATAACACGTAGGCGGCCAATCCCCCGAACAGAAGCACGCACAGCACCGTGCCTCCGGACATGATCAGGCTGTTCACGTAGCTTCTGCCGATGTTGATCCGATCAAATGCGGTCGTATAGTTTATGAACACGGGTTCCAGGGCGAGCGAAAAGGATTTGTTCATCACGTCCCGGGATTCTTTAAACGAGTTGTTGACGATCCAGAACAGCGGATAAATCGTCGTCATCGCCCAGGCCGAAAGTACGATGTACATCAGCGCCGTGCCGAGTTTGAAACGATTTTTGCTCTTCATAGCTGGCTGCATAACGATTACACCCCTAATAACAGCTTAATATGTGATTTCCTCGCTTTTTAACAAACGATTGGCTACCAAAGCGATCACGACCCCAAGCACGACCATGTAAATGGCGACCGTAGAGCCGTAACCGAAATTCTGGTCGACCATCGCCTTTTTGTACATGTAGGTCCCTAACACGTCGGTGCCGTTTTGCGCTCTGGAAATGACCCACACGAAATCGAATACTTTCAAGGTGCCGGTGATCGCGAGCGTAATGACGACCTTGATGTCGCTCAAAATGAGCGGAATGGTGAGCCTGACCATTTTTTTGAAGCCGGTAATGCCTTCGATTTTGCCGGCGTCGTAATAATCCTCGGGAATTTTGGACATCGCCGTCACGAACAGGACGAAATAAAAGCCGACGTAATGCCACACGGTCGGAATCGCGATTGCTTTCAGCGCGTTGTTCTCGCTGAGCCACAGCACTTTCTCGAAGCCCAAACCGGCCAATACGTTGTTGAGCAGCCCGAAATTGTAGTTATAGAACAAAACGAACAACAGCGAAATGGCTGTGCCGGAAATGACGACGGGAAAAAAGAAGACGGATCGGAAAAAACCTTTCAGCTTCGTAATGTTGTCTACCATAACCGCCAGCAGCAAGGCGATCCCCACTTGGAAAACAAGGACGTAAAGCATAATTTCAAGCGTGTGCAGCGTTGCAGCGCCCAGCAGCTTGTCGGAGAATAAACGTTCGTAGTTATCCCAGCCGATAAACTTTTTGTCGAAAAAACCTTTGGTCCGGTAAAAGCTGAAGTACAAGCTTTTGAAAAACGGATAATACAAAAATACGGTCAAAAACGCAGCCATCGGGAACAAAAAGATCCAGATATACTTTCGATCGCCCTTCATCTTTATCACCACTTGAGTTTTAATTTTCGAAGAAGCCGTCCAGCTGTAAACCTAAAAGATGACGCCGCCTCCGAGGAGGACGGCGTATCCGGATCAAGCTTTTGGGTCAAACGTTTGGTTCAAGCTGCTTGTTAGGCTAAGCTCTTACTTTTTATTCGCATCCTCAATTTCTTTCGCTTCCTTCAGCACTTCGGCCGGGGATTTTTTGCCCGTTACGACGGCTTGAACGCCGGCACGCAACGTCGAGAACGTCTCAGGTGCAACTACGTTGTCGATCGGTCTGCTTACCGAAGGTGCGCCGGCAGCCAAAGCAAAACCGTCATTGGCTACTTGGGTTGCGCCCTTGGTCTCTACGCCTGCAGCAGCCGGGAGACCGCCGTTGGCAAGAGAGATTTTTTCGATAACATCTTTAGAAGTCATGTGTTTCAGCAATTCGATCGCCGCGTCTTTCTTGTCCGCATTATCGTATGTTGCTTTGGAAAGATAGAATCCGCTTCCGTAACCGCCGATAATTTCTTTGCCCGTGCCGACTCCGCCTGGCATGGCCGGGAATGGAAGGATTGTCGTATTATCAATAACGGCAGGTTCTTTCCATGCTCCCGACGCCCACGAACCTTCAATGATCATTGCGGCTTTGCCTTCAGCGTAATAGTTGGAAGCCATGCTGAGATCAATGGTGGCCGCATCTTTAGGGAAAGCGCCCAGATCGTACAGTTCTTTCATTGCGGCATAGCCTTTCTCCCAGTTCGGATCGATGCCGTTGGCCAGACCGCTGTCATGCCCCTTCGCACCTGCGGCCGAGAGAATAAAATGTTCGATGACATAGTGCGATTGGTCAAACGGAGCCGCAAGCGGGATGATTCCTTTTTTGGAAAGGGTCGAAACGGCTGTTTTCAGCTTATCCCAGTCCGTCGGAAGCTCCAGGTTGTTATCGGCAAAAATCTTTTTATTTACGAACAAGCCTTCATAGTAGCCCGTTAACGGAATGGCGTAAATGTTGCCGTCCTGCATTCTTGTATTTTCGAGAGCCGTCGGGTTGAAACCCGCCTTCCATTCCGGATTCGCATCCAAAATGTCGTTCATCGAAACCACTTTGCCTGCGTCCACAAAGCCTTGCGCGTCGGCACCAACGAAGTAGAAAAGCAAGTCCGGTTCATTGCCGGAGTTCATGTCCGTGTTGACTTTCGTTCTGAAACCGTCGTCGTTGGCGGACATGGTATCGTTTTCAACTTTCACGTTCGGATTTTTCGATACGAAATCGTCGATTGCGGCCTGGAAAGCCTCGCGCGCCGCGTCGGTGCCGCCGAACGTCGAGAATACGCGGAGCTTCACGTCTTTTTTCGGCGCTTCTTCCTTCGGTTTTTCCGATCCCGTTTTCGGCTGTTCGGACGCCGTGTTCTTTTCCTCGGCTTTGCCGCATGCGGCCAGGAACATCGCGAAGACGACCATCATGCTCAAAAGAATCAATGAAGACCTTTTCACTTGCCAAATCCCCCTTAAAAAATAGTTTCATGTTTCGCACAGGCCCCATAAATCGGTTCTTGATGCAACGCAAGTTGGATGCTTTGGTCAGGTCGTCTTTCGAACATGCGCTCTCCAAATTTCGATTGGATTTTTCCTCCTTATGGAAAATTCGGAGATGGCAGCTGCTTCGGAACCCTTGTCCCCTTCGCTCCCCCTGCTGCTCTTCAAGTCCTAGTTACGATGTTGAACCTATGCGCTGTTTGGCTTTTGCTGCCTGTTCTTATCATACATTAGTTGCAAATTTTGTAAGGGGATACATTCCTCTAAACGACGGGGAAATATCGCTAACCGAAGGCGTTTTCCCATACGCGGGTGCTTTTCGCCGGGCT
This sequence comes from Paenibacillus sp. USDA918EY, assembly GCF_009870825.1. Lineage (GTDB taxonomy): Bacteria > Bacillota > Bacilli > Paenibacillales > Paenibacillaceae > Paenibacillus_AQ > Paenibacillus_AQ albilobatus. Next base: position 396,169 of record NZ_WTWY01000003.1, read on the forward strand.
TTCGCCGCCAGATCGGGACGCCGGTTTTCCCTGTTTTTCGCGACAAAAAGCGCCACCGGAACAGCAGCGGCACGAATCTGAATAGGTATGCCGATGGCTGTTCCCGGAAGGCGCTGAATAAGCCTAAGCCGATGCATGTTTCAAAATGCGGCAGCAGCGCCGATAACATCGGCGACAGCTTCGCCCTGCAAGATTGCACTACCTGTTGTTCGCGCTGAGATAAGCGCGGGAGTCGGCGCGGACATCGCCGTTTTTGGCGCCTCCCCGCCGCAGCCTGTTCCGTCCGGCCCCTACGATCCAGCGGCCTCCCGGCATATGCGACAGCGTATAGCTGATGCCGAGCGAAGCCACAACCGTCAGCACAAACGTCAGCAGCGTAACCGATAGATGGCTCCCCGCAAGGTACAGGGGACGGGTAAAATAGGCGATCACATAAATGACCAAAGCATGCACGAGATATCCGCCGAACGAATAGGTGCCGATCCATGAAAGCAAACGCAAACAGGCTTTGTTCCGCTCCCGCAGGAGGATCAGCAGCCCGTACAACAACAGCATTTGCGCCACGATGATGATAAACGTCGAAGGTTTAAGGTACGTGGAAATGTTCAGGTTGACGGTTTCCCCCGATCCCCGGAGCACGTCATAACCGAGCCGGATATACATCCCGAGAAAAACAAGCCCGCTCCAAGGAAGCAGCTTCGTGCACCATGACCGCCAGTTCGCGATGCTTGCGGCGCATACCGCGCCAAGCACGAAATAAAACCCGTACATCAGAAACGAATAGCTGCGGTATTCCAGCAAAGCGGCCCACGGTCCGCCGAGGTTCGCAGCCCATGAGCCCATCCGGTAATACGAAACATACAGCAGCGCGATGTAACATGCGCCGGTAACGGCGAGCAGGGCAAAGACTCCTCTTGTCCGCGTCCGTCCTTCCAGAAGCTCGAAACCGCTGCGGGCTTGTCTATAAAGGGCGGCCAACAGCGGAAAAAACAGATAAAACTGAATGATCATGATAATAAACCATAATTGGTAACCGGTTTGCGGCGTAACCAGCTCGCGGAGCAGGCTCCTCCAATCTTGTCCGCCTTTTTGCCAAAACGACGGCGTGAACACGCGGACATACAGCCAATAAATAAACGTCCAGCAAAGAAAAGGAACGTAGACGGTTTCAAGCCTTTTGCGGATGAACGCGAAATAATGAAGCCGCCCGCTGTAGTTGTAAAACATCAGAACGGCGGACAAAAAAACAAAGGTCGGCGTTCCGAAACGGGTCAGATGGTACATCATCGTCAGCATCGTGGAGTCCGCTGGTTCAATATCGGCCCTGTAAATGTACTCAGCGATCGAATGCTGCATGACAATGGCGAAAAAAGCCAGTCCCCTCAGCTGCGTCCATTCCTCAATGCGCGGTTTGCCCATGAAAACTCCTCCTTCGTTTGCAATTACGCGCAAGTATACCGTTTGAATATTAAACGAACCTTAAAGCGGGCGATAGGAAATGGCTTTTGAATCGGGGAACCGCCGCCGTGGGAGCTTGTTTCCAAGCCATGCAAAAAAAACGTACAGTCCCGTCCAGGAAGGGACCGTACGTTGAAAATTGTCCGTTTCGAGCAGTCCGGATCACCAACCGGAACTTTCCTGAAATTGGACGCTGCCGATACGGGCATTGACGTTCGGGTTGGCGTTGCCCTGCATCGACTGGAATGCCTGCACCGCCGCTGCGGCGACTTCGGCATCCTGGACGCTGGTTCCCCCGCTGACGCCGATTCCGCCGACGATTTGCTCGCCGATTTGTAGCGGAATGCCGCCCCCGAGAATGACGACCCTGCCGCGATTGGTCGTGTTGATCCCGAAAGAAGGCCCGCCCGGCTGCGCCGCCTGCGTCAAATTGGCCGTCGGCATCTGCATGGCGACACTCGTCCAGGCTTTGTCTTTCGAAATCTCAATCCCGGCGATCCGGGCACGGTCCATCCGTTGAAACGCAATCAAATGGCCGCCGTCGTCCACGATGGCGATATTGCTTGCAAGCCCCATCTGCCGCGATTTTTGCTCCGCCACGGCGATTAGTTTTTTTGCCGTCTCCAAAGATAACTTCGTCAAGCGATCACTCCTTACCCTGTGCTGCTACAGGATATGCATGCAGCCGGGAAGCGTGATATTCGACTACGGCAAAATCAGGCACGGCGGCAAAGGATGGTTTCAATGCCGCTTAAGGCGAAACCGTTTTGAATTTCACCGTATGCGTCCTACCGATGGAACCCTGGACGTTCACCTGAATCGTCGTGACGCCGCCGCTTTGCGAAACCTGGACCGAATCGTCTTTCTGAGCAACGGATAATCCCGGCTGACGAAGCTCGACCGTGACCACACTCTGTTGTTGGGTCGGATCCGATACCGCCAGCAGAAGTTCCCCGCTTGTTTCCTTCACCATAACCGCCGCCGGATTTTTGGCGGTCATGGCGCCGATCGTGCCCGAACTCCAGAAGTTCGCGGCCGTGATGCCGAGGCGTTTGTGCTTGACGGCCTGCAGCGCCGCCGTATTGCTGAGAATCTCCACTTGAGGATTGCCGCCGTAACTTGCCGTTGCCGCCGCGTCTTTGCCGGGCAGCAGAACATACGAATACGCCGCATTGTTCGGAGTCGCACCGTGCTCGAACGCCAAACTTACGTAATTGCGGGTCAATGGCGTTTTCGACTCGCCGCTGTTGATTTCGCTCCAGGAACCGGTTCTGGATTCGCGCAAAGCATAGAGATCGGACGCCTCCGGAAAATAATAACCGATGTCCGAGCCGGGCACGTTGCCGGCAAGATGTGCCCATTTGACGCCCTTCAACGTTTCCGACCAGCCGACCGCGCCGGGCTGCTTGATGCCGTTGACCGTCAGGGCGTTGTCGCCCGCATCGTTTATTTTGCGGTTATCGACGATCGTTTCGACCGGTTTGGGCCCTGCAGCCGTTTTGGTGATCCCTGCGCCAAGCGCCACGATTTCGTCATCGAACATAAACCACGATTTTTTCCCCGCCAGGCTGCTGCCCGTGACCTGCGAGAGGGAGAAATCCATGCCGGCCGTGCTGTAAAGCCCGTCGACGGAGGTGCCGCCGACCCATGTTTTGGTGTTCATGTAGCTTTTCCATTCGCCCGGCGTCATGCCTTCCCCCGAACCGTCCGTGGTCGTTCCGGGAAGCCGGAACGCATTGACGGTCGGCCAAAAGCCGTTCCGATACTGAAGGAGGTCCTGGTTATACAGATAGGTCATGCCGATCCCCGTGTACCAACCCTTCAAATTTTCGTTATTCCCTTTTTCAAACGCGGAAATCCGGTTCGAAAACATGCTGAGTCCGAATCCGTAGCCCTCCCGCAAATGAACGACCCGGTCCATGCCGGCAAAAACCTGGCTATGAACCCATTCGCCGCGGGGCTGGATCGAGGCGTCGTTCATTAACCGCTTCACAAGGATCAGATCGTAAATGGACAAACCGGCGTAATAGTCGTCATAGGTGGTGTCTTTGCCGATCCATTCCTTGGACATGCTTTGGATGGAGGCGGCGACGTCGGCCGGCGCCCCTTCGGCCAGGCGAAGCAGCGTAACGATCGTACCCCGGGCGCTTCCCGACCCTTCCCGGGAAATCCCCCGCCCGTTTACCATATCCATATACAAGCCTTTATAAATGACGGGTTCAAACGTGTCCGTGACCCAGCGGTACACATTGTTTACGTTCGGATCGGTCACCGGCCATGGAGATCCGTTCAATAGATACGTCATGTCCGCGGCGCGGCTGAGCCAAACGGCGCCGTAGCCTGCCGTATAGGCGATGTTCGAATGCTGTACGAGCGAGCCGTCTTCGTATACGCCATCCCCATGGGTGGCATAAACGAACTCGGGGCCGATCGCGTCGCGTCCGAGCGTAATTTTGGCGCTGTTTTTGCCGATCACCCCGCGCACGGTAACGACCAGCGCTTTATCCAGCAGATTGGCCCCCGTCATTTTGGTGCCTTTGACGCCAAGCACCGTCCCTTTGGCCGGGTCGGGATCAAACGCATCCACGGCTTTCATGTAGTTGCCGATCTGCGCGGGCGTCAGCTGATCGTACATCAGCACGACGGCATCGTTCAAAATTTGCGGGGCGCCGATCTCCCAATCCCACCAGTTGCCGTAGGCGCTTTTTTTCTCGTTGTACCGGTTTGCGTACATCCAGTCCAATGCGCCGATAATGGCGTCGCGCAGCTCCGGGTTACGGTAAAACCGGGAGCCTTCGGTGGCATAGGCGACGGCCATCGTCCGGATTCTGCCGTAAGCGCTTGAAATTTGGGCGGAATCGGTCGCGCTTTGCAAATCGTTCCATAGGTACGTCCGGCCTTCCGTTTTGTTCAAAAGGTCCAAATATCCGCTGCCCGCATCGTTGGACACGCTGTTATCCGTCCGGCCAACCGCCGCCCGGATATCCGGGTCGTCAGACGTGGAGCGGCTGCCTCCCGTCAATTTCTCCGTCCATTTCAGGCGGAGATTGCGGTACGCTTCGGCCGTTTCGGCCGATTCCACGTTCACCAGACATTCGGCTTTGATCCCGTCGGGCGTTGCCGCCGCAATTGTTGCCGTGCCGGCCCCGGCCGCCGTCAGCACCCCGTTCGAATCCACCGCGACGACGTCGGGCCGGCTCGAGCTCCAAATGACCGTTTGATCCGCCGCATTGGCCGGCGTGATCGTCAGTCCCAGCGCCAAAGTTTCCCCGACTCCCAGCGAGACGGCCGTTTGATCGAGCGCAAGGCCCGTAATCCTTCCATACTCCTCCAGTCTCACGTCGTCAAACCACGCCTTCCCCGTCCCCGTTTCGAGAAAAGGCTCAATGACCAGCTTGGTCACCCCCGAGGGGATGGTCATGTAGACCTGCTGCAAAGTCCAATCGTTCGTCCCGAGCAGCTTGTTCGAAGCCGGCCCGTCCCCGACCTTGCTGGAGTTGTAATATTGCGTTCGGAAATACGCCCCGGTACCGGCCACGTTTTCGGTCTTCACCCACATGCTCAGTTTATAGGACTTGCCAGCGGCAATTTTGGTCGCCTTTTGGTTGACCGACACCCTGCTCGTTTGGAGAGCATCAAACGCCATGGACTGTTTCCCTTCATGATGTACGGCCGAATCGAGAAATACGTTTACGGTCTTGCCGGGATCCTTTCCGCTTCCCGACGGAATCCATACGGCCCAATCCGCCGGAGCCGGACTGGCGATGCCGTTCCAGCTGGCGTCCGGCGCGGACGCCGTCTGCTCGAAGCCGCCGTTGTCCATCAGGTTGGCCGTTTCAGCTGTTGCCTCCGGAATCGGCGGACCGTATCCCCCCGGTAAAACCATGGATAAAACCATGCTGGTTGCTGCAAGTAAACTTAACTTTTTCACCCTGCTCACCCCGTCCACGTGTTTTTTGAAAACAAATGCTCATGCTGTTCCGACGCGTACTGCTTTCAAAACCATGGTCCCTGCCTGTTGCTTCATGTTGATCGGAGGCGGCCGAAATCCGGGGACGAATGCGACAGTACAGAAAAGAAGATGATCACGCCGCCCGTATGTAAGCGCTATCAAATGATTTGGCGGACAGCCTGGGATTCTGCCCGGATCGGGAATTCCCAGGTTCGCCTCGATTTCTGCTTTCCAAAGCCGGGAGCGGAAGAACCGCCGTACGCTCCTAAAGCCACGGTTCTGGAGGGACATCCGCTCGGCCGCAAAACCTCCCGAAACGCCGAACCGATCTTCGTGTACATTATACATTTCCCCAAACGATTTGCGAAAGACGAAAAACGTGAAAAATGTTTACCTTTTTGAAGCGCCGGCTCCCATCTTTTCGGGAAGCGCTTGGAACGACCCATCCCGCGAACGGATACGTTTCCGCCGCGAATTCGGGGGTCGAACGCAATGCGATTGTCAACATAACGATAAAAACGGTTCTCTTATCGGGTTCGACGAATGGTATGATAAAATGACAGATGAATTTTGTCCTGGGAAGTGAATACATAATGTGGAAGCCCGACCGTCACAGCAAAAAACCGCTCTATGAACAAATCGCCGATCATCTGGAGCAGCGGATATCCTACGGCGAATTTCCGCCCGGCAGCCTGCTGCCGTCCGAAAGAAAGCTGGCCGAGCAGCTCGGGGTCAACCGGAGCACGGTCATTTTGGCTTTCGGAGAGCTGCGGTCGATGGGAATCATCGAGAGCCGTCCCGGCAGCGGCACGCACGTGAGCAAATACAAATGGGGAGCCGTGCCGAAACATACCCCCAATTGGAAGCGGTATGCCGAAGGCGGGAGCTTTTTGCCGAACCTGCCGTTTCTGCGCCGGATTCGCGAAGCGCTGCAGCAAAACCCGGATCTCATCGATTTCGCCAGCGGGGAGCTGTCCGCGGACTTGTCGCCGCTCGGGGAAATTACCGAACTGATGGGAGCGCAGCCCTCCCCTTCTTATTTGGGGTATGACCACCCGCAAGGGTACATGCCTTTAAGACAAGCCGTTGCCTCATACCTGGACCGGTATCGCGGGGTCCAGACGACGGAATCGTCCGTATTGATTACTTCGGGATCCCAGCAGTCGCTGTATTTGATCACGCAGTGCCTGTTGTCCCCCGGAGACGCGGTGGCGATCGAAGACCCGTCTTATCATTATTCGCTGCCGATGTTTCAGTCCGCGGGGCTGCGGATTTTCGGCCTGCCTGCCGACGAAGGCGGCATCCGGCCCGAGGAGATTCGTTCCTTGGTTAAAAAACACCGCATCAAAATGATCTTCGTCAACCCGAATTTTCAAAATCCGACGGGAGCGCTTCTGCCCGACGACAGGCGCGGCAAATTGCTGGAAATCGCAAGCGAGCTGGGCCTGCCGATCGTGGAGGATGACCCTTACAGCCTGACGGATTACGATGGTTTGGACCGTCCTTCGCTAAAGTCCATGGATCGCGTCGGTTCCGTCCTGTATATCGGCTCCTTGTCCAAAATCGCGGCATCCGGCCTGCGCGTCGGATGGATGGTTGCCCCGCATTCGATCGTGGAACGGCTTGCGGATGCAAGACAGCAGATGGACTTCGGCCTGAGCGTCATACCGCAGCAGGTGGCGGCCCGGTTTTTGGAATCGCCTTATTTTGAGCCGCATTTGGAGCGCTTGCGCATGCAGCTGCGCCTGAAGCGGGACCTGCTGATCGATGCGCTGCATCAAGCGCTTCCGAAGCTTATCCGTTTTCACGTTCCGCAAGGCGGAATCCATTTGTGGTGCCAACTCGTGCCCGAGGTGAACGATGCCAAGCTGCTGGAAGAAGCGATCAAAAAGGGCGTCGTGTTTGTGCCCGGGAGTGTGTACGGCTCGGATTCCGGGTACGTGCGGTTTACGTTCGGACGGGCAAAAGCCGAGAACATCGGGACGGGCATCGCCAAATTCGCCGAGGCCCTGCGGGCGTTGATCCGTTAATGGCCCGGATGTTTGGTACACGAACACGAAACGGACAACGGCCGCGCTATTCGAGCTGCGCGGCCGTTGTCCGTTTCGTTCTATTTTATTTGCCGGTCCCGATCATGATCATAATGACGGCCAGCACGACGATGCAGGCGACGTAAATCCCGCTGAGACGCCCCCACTTTTTGCCCGTTTGCTTGAAATAATTCGGGTCGCTGTCTTTGTTGCTTTTGGATTGCCCGATCATCATGGTGGCGATAAATCCACCGATCATCACGGCCACGGCGATTACCAATAACCAGAACATGTTTCCCCTCCTGCCATGGGTCCTTCCTTAACATGTCTCATTATAATAAAACGCCCGCCGATTGGCACCATCCATTTCTTCGGCGGATCGGACCATCCAGTTTACTCCCACAATCCGAACTCTTCATAGATTTTCCGCGAAACGACGCCGTCCTGCCGCATCTGATGATCTCGTTGGAATTTTCTGACGGCCGCGGACGTACCCGGACCGAATCTCCCGTCGCATGGGCCTTCAAAAAATCCGGCGCTTTTCAGGCGGGACTGGATCAGCTGCACGTCTCCGCCGATATCCCCTTCGGCAAGATCCCTCGGATTTTGCTGTGGTTCTCCCAATACGTGCCCGTAAATCGTGACCTTGGTGCCGAGCGGAATCATATCGTACAATTCCAAAACGTTGGCGTTGTTCATGCGGATGCAGCCATGGCTTGCATGCTGTCCGATGGAATAAGACCTGTTGGTGCCATGAATGCCGTAAATGCCCCAAGGAACGTTTAAGCCAAGCCATCTGGGGCCGAAAGCGGGTCCCCAATTTTTCCCTTTGTATACCACTTTATACTCCCCGATCGGGGTGGGTGTGGACGGGTTTCCGACCGCAACGGCATATTTTTTGATGATTTGGCCTTTTTTCTTGACGACAAGCCGGTGTTTGACCGGATAAACCTCAATGGCGTATTCCCCTTCGTCGGCGACGATGGGCAGCGACGGCTCGGCAAATGCGGCTGCCGTATGGCCGGTCCAGAAAAGCGCAAGACATAACGCCATCATGGAAAAGGCATATTTATGTATGTTCCGATCCAACATGGTCACCACTTTACCGTTAGGTCTTTTTTTAAGTTTGCGACCAAAACGGCTTTTTATGCAAAACCGTTCAAAGAATGCTGCCGTACTAGATCAGCAAAAAGCCTCCCTTGAAAAAATCAAGGAAGGCTTTGGGAAACGGCGGAAGCTTTTTTTACGATATTTTGACCAGGCTGTAGTTTTTCTTGCCTTTGCGGATAATGATGAAGCGCCCGCCGATCGCGTGCTCCGCGGTCACTTCCAGCGCCAAATCCGTCACGCGTTCGCCGTTCATCGAAATCGCGCCGTTGTTAATATCTTCGCGCGCCTGGCGTTTGGAAGGTTCGATGCCCAGGTCCACCAGCCAGTCGACGATGTTTTTCGATTCCTTCGTCGCTTCGAACGTCGGCATTTCTTTGAAGCCCTGCTCGATCTCATCGGCCGTCAGCGATTTGATGTCGCCGCTGAACAAAGCGGCCGTGATGCGTTTGGCTTGCTCCAGCATTTCTTCGCCGTGCACGAATCGGGTCATTTCTTCGGCGAGCGTTTTTTGCGCTTCGCGTTTATGCGGCTCGGTTTCCACCTTGCGCGCAAGCTCCCCGATTTCCTCTTGGGACAGGAACGTAAAGTATTTCAAGTATTTCACGACGTCGCGGTCGTCGGTATTCGCCCAGAACTGGTAGAATTCGAACGGCGTCGTTTTGTTCGGGTCCAGCCAGATAGCGCCTCCCGCGGTTTTGCCGAACTTCGTTCCGTCGGCTTTGAGCATGAGCGGAATCGTCAGACCGAACGCTTTCGCTTCCGATCCTTCCTTTTTACGGATCAGGTCCAGGCCGCTCGTAATGTTGCCCCATTGGTCGGAACCGCCGATTTGCAGCTGCACGTCCTCATGCTGGTACAAATGGAGGAAATCCAGCGACTGCAGGATTTGGTAGGAAAATTCCGTGAAGGAAATGCCGCTCTCGAGTCGGCTCGCTACGACGTCTTTGGCCAGCATCGCGTTGATGCTGAAGTTTTTGCCGTAGTCGCGCAAAAATTCGATGACGTTGATTTTATGCGTCCAGTCGTAGTTGTTGACGAACCGGATTTGATTGTCGCCTTCGGTCATAAACAATTTTTTCAGCTGCGCTGTCAGCGCGTCCACGTTGGCCTGGACTTGTTCCAGCGATTGCAGCGAACGCTCGGTTGTGCGCCCGCTCGGATCGCCGATCGTTCCGGTGGCTCCGCCGATCAAAATGACCGGACGATGGCCGGCAAGCTGGAACCGCTTCAGCACCATGAAAGGGATCAAGTGGCCGATATGCATGCTGTCCCCGGTCGGGTCCACCCCGCAGTATAACGAGATCGATTTTTGATTTGTCAATTCCCGGAGCCCTTCGGCGTCCGTCTGCTGATTGATGGCGTCGCGCCATTCAAGTTCGTCGATAATATTCAATGCAAAACACTCCCTTTAATTTCGTAATGCCCTTATAACGAACCATTTATTTCGCGTTGAAAAACAAAAATCGTCCCTTGTCTAATTCTAGACATAGGGACGATTGAATAACCGTGTTACCACCCACATTGCATCAATGGCTTTCGCGCTGCCGCGCGCCATTCATGCCGCTCTTTTTCGCGAAATATCGTTCGCGATTCCGCCCGGCATTACCCGGGATGCTCCAGAGTGTAATTCGCTAAGCTTCGTATGTACCGGGTTCCACCACCCCCGGCTTTCTGGAACAGGGACCAAGCTTGCTACTGGGCTCTTTCAACGCATGCCGTATATAAGATTATCAAAAGTATAGTGAAATCGGATGTTCATGTCAACTATTCCTTATCCTTGCCGGCCTCGCGCCTATTTGTAATACCGGCTGCGAAACCGGCTCGGGGACTCTCCGGTCCAACGCTTGAACTGCCTGCTGAAATGCGCGATGTTTTTATAGCCGAGCCGGGCCGAAATCGCTTCGACCGACAGCTCCGGATCCATTAGCATCAGCTTCGATTTTTTCAGCATCAGCGCCGATAAATACTGCCGGGGCGACATCCCGTAGACTTGGGCGAAAATCCGGTTGAGCGCCGACGGGCTGTAGCCGACCGCCGCGGCGGCGGACGCGATCGTGTCGCCGGAGTCCCGGGCGCCGCCCTCCCGCGTCTCCTCGACCTCCCGTTCCAGAAGCGACGCCGCCCGGGAAGCGATCTGGGAGTATCGAGAATGCGAAGCGTCCGTCTCCTGCCCGGAAAGCGTCCCGCTAATGCCTGCGAACAGCTCGAACAAAGCGGACAAAATTCTCATCCGCGAGTCCACGCGCGCGGCGGTTTCGTCCGAGGTCAACGCAAGCAGCCGGTCCAGCGCGGGACGTACCGCTTCCGACAGCGGACTGCCGGCTTTATGGAAACAGGCGTGGTTCCAGCAAAGCAGCTCGCGAAACGACGGTTCGTCCACGTCGAAATGAAGGCAATAATACGTCATGTCCTCCTCGCCGATCACCCGGCTTTCATGCGGATCGCCAGGATTGAGCAGCATCAGGTCGCCCGGCTTTTGGATATAACGTTTGCCGTTCACGCACATCTCCTGCGTTCCCTCCAGCACGAGATTCACTTCGAACAGCGGATGCCTGTGAATCGGATAGCTCCAATCCCCGGCGACCGTTCGCCAATGGGCGGCAAACACGCGAAAGGTCGAATCGATGTCGGGAAGCATCACTTCCTTGCGTATGCGGTCCATCGCAAATTCCACTTGCCACCAGCTCCTTCGCTTGATTCCATAGGTGATCAAAAATGTGATTGAAATGGGTAAAAACATGCAAGCCTTGGGCATGGGATCGCCCGAAAATCATTGATAAGATGTAGTCATTATAGCATAAACTCCAATCCGTTCTCTTTTTGAGAAGAATGGGTAATTTCATACCGCGAGGAGTGTTACGATGACCATCATTCAAAATCCGATCCTGACGGGGTTTAACCCCGATCCTTGCATTTGCCGGGCCGGCGAAGATTATTATATTGCCGTGTCGACGTTCGAGTGGTTCCCCGGCGTCGGGATTTACCATTCGAAAGACTTGAAGCATTGGCGTCTCGTATCCAGACCTCTCAACCGGCTCAGCCAGCTCAACATGACGGGCAATCCGGATTCGGGCGGCATTTGGGCACCCCAATTGTCTTATGCTGACGAACGGTTCTGGCTCATTTACACCGACGTCAAAGTGACGGAAGGACAATGGAAGGACTGCCATAACTATCTCGTCACCTGCGACACGATCGACGGCGAATGGTCCGAGCCGGTCCATATGAACAGCTCCGGGTTCGACCCGTCCCTGTTCCATGACGAGGACGGCAAAAAATATTTCATCAACATGATGTGGGACCAGCGCGTCGGCCATCATCCGTTTTACGGCATCGTGCTGCAGGAATACGACGCCGAGGCGCAAAAGCTCGTCGGAAAACCGGAAATCATTTTCAAAGGCACCGACATCAAGCTGACCGAAGCGCCGCATCTGTATAAAATCAATGGCTACTACTACCTGCTTACCGCCGAAGGCGGCACCCGTTACGACCATCAGGCGACGATCGCACGCTCCAGACAACTTCGCGGCCCTTACGAGGTGCACCCGGAAAATCCGCTGATTTCCTCCTGGTCCACGCCGCGCAATCCGCTGCAAAAAGCCGGACATGCCTCGATTGTGCAGACCCATACCGATGAATGGTTCCTCGTTCATCTGACGGGCCGGCCGCTGCCGCGGGAAGGCCAGCCGCTGCTCGATCCGCGCGGGTTTTGCCCGCTCGGCCGGGAGACGGCGATCCAGCGTCTGGAATGGCGGGGCGATTGGCCTTACGTCGTAGGCGGAAACTCCCCCGCGCTGGAAATCGAAGGCCCGAACATTCCGGAAGCGCCGTGGGAACCGGACATTCCGGAAAAAGACGACTTCAACGACGACGTGCTGAACCTGCATTTTCAAAATCTGCGCATTCCGTTAGGACCGGATACGGTGTCGCTCACCGACCGCCCCGGACATCTGCGCCTGTACGGCCGGGAATCGCTGACGTCCAAATTCACGCAGGCTTACGTGGCGCGGCGCTGGCAGCATTTCAAATTTACGGCCGAAACGAAGGTGGCCTTTCAGCCGCAAACCTTCCAGCAATCCGCAGGGCTCGTCAATTATTACAACACCCAAAACTGGACGTCCTGCCAGATCACCTGGAACGAAGAAAAGGGCCGCATTTTGGAGCTCGTTTCCTGCGATAATTTTGTCTTCGACCAACCTTTGAAGGGCCGGGAAATACCGGTTCCGGACGAGGTGGAATACGTATATTTACGCGTCGACGTCGATTACGGCGATTATCGTTATTCCTATTCGTTTGACGGTAAAACTTGGTCGGCTATTCCGGTGACGTTCGACTCCTACAAGCTGTCGGATGACTACATCCAGGGCGGCGGGTTCTTCACGGGCGCGTTCGTCGGGATGCAATGCCAGGACACGTCCGGACGGCGCCAACACGCCGATTTCGATTATTTCAGCTATATCACGCGGTAAGGAAGCCCCAACTGGTTCATCGAAGACGGTCTGCCCAGGCAGATCGTTTTTGCTTGGCAGATCCTCGGTCCCCCTTTACCGCCAGTCCTCCGTTATATACAATAAAGTCCCTTCCACGTGTTATTGGAAGGGACTTTTTATGCAAGCCGCCTGCCGGCAGCATAAAAGCTTGCCCGAAGACTATAACCAATCTTCGCGGCAAGCTTTTGTTTCTTTTTAACCTTTCACCGAACCGGCGGCGATGCCTTCCACGATCCGATCGCTCAGGAACAGGAACATGACCAGGATCGGCAAAATGCTGATCATCAGCGTCGCCCCGATCGAACCCCAGTCGGTCGTGTACTGGCCGATAAAGTTTTGCACCCCGACCGTCAGCGTCTTGTACGAATCCGAGCTGATAAACGTATTGACGAAAATAAATTCATTCCAATTGTAAATCATGTTGATAATGCCCGTTGTGGCGATAACCGAGCTGGTCATCGGCAGCACGATCCGGAAAAACAAGCGGTTGACGGAGCAGCCGTCCATCACCCCCGCCTCCTCCACCTCCCTCGGCAGCGCGTAATAAAAGCCGAGCATAATCATGATCGTGATCGGCATGTTAAACGCCACATAGGACAAAATCAGCGACAGCGGATTGTTCGTCAGCCCGGCCTTGTTGAACATGCTGAACAGCGGGATCAGCGTCGAATGGACGGGAATCATCATCGCCACCATAAACAGGCCGAGCACAAGGGAGCTTCCCTTCCATCTCATCCTCGTCATGGCGAACGTCGCCAGGCTTCCCAGCATGATCGTCAGCGCCGACGCGGCGATCGTGATCCAGACGCTGTTCAGAAAATATACGCTGATGTTGCCCGCGCTCCATACCTTTTCGTAGTTCTCCCAGCGGAAATGGGTCGGGAGCGAAAGCGGCGGCAGGTTGAACACTTCCTGGTTGTTTTTCAATGAGAAAAAAAACAGCCAGACGAGCGGCAGCAGCTGCAGGGCGGCAACGGCCGTCAAAACGATGTACAGGACGCCGTTACCGATTTTTTTGCCCGTCTTGGACTTCGGCGACATCTGCCGGGCAGGCGGCAACAAAGCTTCGGACGTCATATAGCGGCCCTCCTTAAGAATATTGGATCGTATCTTTTGTGGCGGTGAGCTTTCGGATGACCCAGGTCACGATGAGGCAGATCACCAGCAGGAAAAAGCCGATCGCGCTGCCGTAACCGAAATCGTAAGCCCGGAACGCCGTATGATACATGTAGGACGCCATCACTTCGCTGGAGCCGTTTGGCCCGCCGTCGGTCATGACGTAGATCAGGTCGAAATATTTCAAGGAACCGACCGCCGCCAGCACGATCGTCACCTTGATGACTTCCATCGCAAGCGGCAGCTTGATTCTCCAGGCAATCTGCCAGGAGTTCGCCCCGTCGATTTTCGCCGCTTCCTCGAGCGAGGACGGGATGTTTTTGAGCGCGGCGTAATAGATCAAAATATAGAAACCCGCATACTGCCACAAAATCGGAACGAAGAGGGCGAACAACACCAGCTTCGGCTCCGACAGCCATGCAGGGGGATTGGCGAAACCAAGCGATTCCAGCACGCTGTTCACGATGCCGTTCGACGGGTGGTAAATCCGCAGCCACAGCTGGGCAATGGCGACCGAGGACAGCAGCATCGGAATCAAATAAATTTTCCGGAACAGATTCGCGCCTTTGATCCGGGTTGCAAGCACCATCGCAATCGCCAGGTAAATGAGCAAGCTTGCGCAGGAAAAAACGGCAAGCAGCAGGGAATGCCAGGCGCTGTTCCAGAAGGTCCGGTCCGAAAGCAAAGCCGCGTAATTATCGAGCCCGATAAACTTCATCTTGCCGATCCCGTTCCACTGGTTTAATCCATAATAAGCGGTCAGCACGATCGGAATATAAACGATAGCCAGAATAAGCAGCAGCGCAGGCAGAACGTACAGGGCAATCATTTTTTTGTTGGACATCACTTTGTCCATCGTCTCCCACTCCTTTCATGATCAAGGCTTCCGGGAAAAACTTATCCGGCCTGGCGGCCGGATAAAGTGCATTTCTGCGTTTTCCCGTCTTTTCAGATCTCGTCAGTTGCCCTTCGCAATCGCCTTGTCATGCTCTTCCGAGAATTGTTCAGGGGAGACGGCTTTGCCGAACAGCGCCTGAATATTGTTCAGATGCGTCTCGGCCGCGTTCGCCGGCATCTGTA
Organism: Paenibacillus sp. USDA918EY; assembly: GCF_009870825.1. GTDB lineage: Bacteria > Bacillota > Bacilli > Paenibacillales > Paenibacillaceae > Paenibacillus_AQ > Paenibacillus_AQ albilobatus. Next base: position 411,405 of record NZ_WTWY01000003.1, read on the forward strand.
CATCGGCAAACAGGGTGATGCTGCTCGCTTTGTTCATTTCGTTAAAGAGGTCAATGTACAATTGCGGCAAATCGAGGGAAGACGTATCCACCTTGGTCGCCGGAATGACGCCCGCGCCGGTGACCGATTGCTCGCCCCATTTTTTCACGAAATACTCGACGAACGCTTTTGCTTCCTCTTTCACTTCGGAATTTTGGGACACGAACAAACCAACGCCCGGTCCGCCTACCCAGCTGTCGATATTGCCTTTGCCGCCTTCCACCGTCGGGAATTTGAAGAAGCCGACGTTGTCGCGGAATTCTTTCGGAATGTCTTCATTGGTCGTATAGTTCGGCAGCTCCCACGTGCCCATCAAGTACATGGCCGCTTTGCCGTTCAAAAATTCGGATTTGCCTTCCTCGTTGGACAATCCGTTAAAGCCCTTGATAAACGCGTTGCTGTCCACCAGCGACTGCACTTCTTTCGCGGCCTGCACCAGGCCGGGATCCTTGAACGAGCCGGAACCTGCGATCGCGTCCGCAAGCGTTTTTTGTCCGGCGATGCGGTCGGCCAGGTACATGTACCAGAGCGAACCGGTCCAGCGGTCTTTGTTGCCGAGGGCGATCGGAGCGATGCCGTTGTCGGAAAGCGTTTTCGATAGCGCCTTAAATTGTTCGTAGGTTTGCGGGACTTCGAGGTTGTATTTCTTGAAAATCGCTTTGTTGTAATAAATCGGCGCAATGTTGAACTCGAGCGGAAGCGCGTACGTTTTTCCGTCGATGGCGTAAGCTTCGGTCGTGCCGGCCACGAATTTATCCTTCAGCTCGCCGCCCAGTAGGTCGTCCAGCGGAGCAAACAGGTTGCCTTCCACGTATGGCTTCAGGAAACCGGCCGCCCAGGTGACGCCGACGTCCGGCAGCTCGTTGGAAGCGGACAGCACCTTCAGCTTGTTTTTGTACTGCTCGTTGTCGAGAACTTCCTGCTTGATCGTGACGTTCGGATGCTCTTTTTGATAGTCGCCAATAATTTGGTTCACGATTTTGTTTTGCCCGGCGGATACGCCTTCAGGCCATAAATGCATAAACTTGATCGTTACTTTTTCGCCGGCTTTGTCGCCGCCTTCGGACGGGGATGCGCTTGAACCTCCATCCTTTTGGCCGCAGCCGGCCGCAAACAACGCCACGCACAGCGTCAACAGCAGAACGCCCCATTTTTTACCGAACATCTTTCACAGCCCCTTTTCTCATTATCTGCATCGGGTTGCAACCGCTTACCTAAAGTGTATCAGCGTGTCGGCTAAGCCGTAAGGTCAGAGAGATTGGGACTCATACCACTTTTATTGGATTTTCGCGTCCTGATCCAGCCACTGCTGACGATATTGCCCCGGGCTCACGCCTTCCAGGTCCCGGAATACCTTCACGAAATATTTGGGCGTCTGATATCCGGCATGCTCCGCCACTTCGGCGATGGAAAGCCGCGTGCCGGTCAGCAGCTCCTTCGCCCGCTGCACTCTCCTTCTCGTGACGTAGTCGCTGAACGTAAGGCCCGTCTGCTCCTTGAAATGAACGCTGAAATAACTGGCATTCATGTGCAGATGTTCGGCCGTTTCGCGCAGGGATACCGACTCCGCCAAATGCTCGTCGATATAGAGCAGCGCTTTTTGAACCTGAGGGCTATAAACCTTCTCTTCCCGAACCGTTTCCAGCAGCTTCGGATCCACCAGCTTCTGCATCCGTTCGATCTTATCGTTCAACTGCTCCCGCTGCAGCGCCGTTTCCACCGCCTGTACCAGCTTCGTTTTGTCCAGCGGCTTCAGCAAATAATCGACGACCCCGAATTTTAGCGCCGTGCGCGCGTATTCAAAGTCGGAATGGCCCGAAATAATAATGACGACCGGAGGATGGGGCATGCGGCCGATCCGTTCCACCAGTTCAAGCCCGTTGATCTCCGGCATCCGGATATCGGTCACCAGCAGGCTCGCTTCATGGCTCTCCAGCCAAGACAGCGCCTCCCCGCCGCTCGCGGCGATTTCGATCCGGTAACGACCCGAAGACCACATCTCCAACGTTTTGCGTATGCCTTCCCTTGTCCGCGGCTCATCGTCTACAACAAGAATGTTTTTCATTGGGATCTCCCCTTTCCGTCATCAGGTATTTCCAAGGAAACGACCGTGCCTTTCCCTTCCTGGCTGCAAATGACAAGTCCTTCCGCTTTATCCGCATAATACAGCCGGAGGCGCCGCTCCACGTTAACGATGCCGACGCCTTTCCCTTTGGAGGAACTCATGTAGCCTTCGCGCATCGCTTCGTAAATCGAGGATATTTTCTCGGGGGACATACCCGGGCCGTCATCCGTTACGGTGATCCGCGTGTACCCAGCCCGCTCCGACGGCTGTACCTGCAGCACGACCATGCCCGGACCGGTGCGCTGTTCCACGCCGTGCAGAATGGCGTTTTCGACGAGCGGCTGAATGAGCAGCTTCGGCAGCGGAACGTAGCGGCAGTCCTCATCGGCTTCAATGCGCCAAGATAGCCGGTCAAGCATGCGCATTTTCATGATCGTCAAATACCTGCCCGCATGATCGAGCTCATCCCCGATCGTCACCCATTCCTCGTCGTCGGACCGGTTAATGACATACCGGAACAAGCCGGACATGGCTACGACGATTTGGGCCAGCTCTTCCTCGCCTTGCTCCTCCAGCGCCCAATAGAACGCTTCCAACGTATTGAACAAAAAATGGGGATTGATTTGCGCCTGCAGCGCTTTCAATTCCGTCCGGCTTTGAATAATTTCTTTCTGGTACACGACCTCGATCAGCTCGTTGAGGGAATCCACCATCTGGTTATACGTATTGTTCAGCTCCTGCAGCTCCATCGTGGAGGAGGCGATCGTATTGCGCTTCAAATTGCCGAACCTCGACCCCCGCATCGCCTTGATCAGATTCAGAATCGGCCGGGTAATCATCGTCGACAGCGTGAAGCTTAAAATCAGGAAAAGCATCGCCCCGGCAAGGCCGGACACGATAATGACCGTGCGCAGCACCGAAATGCCTTCGGTCGTATAATTGACGGGCGTCAAAATGACGAGGTCCCAGCCGGTCTTTTTGGACTGCCTTTCGACGGCGATATAGGCTTTGCCCCCCAGTTCAATCGTCTCCCCGTCATGATGGAGCACCTGCTTGGAAAGGATGGCCGGTCCGAAGCTTGAAAATATTTTTCTGCCTGCTTCGTCGAACAACCCCATCGTCTCCTGGGTTTCCGTGGCGGAGCGGATATCCGAAAGCGCAAAATAACTTTTGTCGATCCGGACAAGCACATATCCGCCATGGGCGAAAGACTGGTCCATCAGCCTGACCTGCCGGATGGCGACAACCGTATCGGGATCCAGCGGATCGAGGCCGAGCCAGACCAGCTTGCCCCCGTTTTGGTTCACCCTTTGAATCCACGTGCCCGATACGCGGTCGGTCAATTCAAGATCGTACAAAGGCACAAGGCTCCGATAGTCCGTCGTATAGAGCTCCAGGGACCGGATGCCCGTCGTGTAAGCCTCGTATTTGCGCACCTCCTGCTGCAGCGATTGGCGCATGGCGAAGCTGACCCGCTCCCCGAGCACCTCCCTGCCCAGCAGCGACTGGATCGTCGCATCGGTCGCCACCTGCGTCGTCAGCATGTCGATCTGCTGCAGCAGCGCGTCCAGCTGCCCGGCGGCCTGCACCGCGGTCTGCTGAATATGCTTCTGGGCGTTGTTGCGCAGCAGCACCGAAACCCGATCGAACATAAAAAATCCGACAAGCGCCAAAATGATGCACATGACCAGCATGAATCCAAGAAAGATTTGGTTGCGCAGCGTGTTCCTTTTCCCCAAATGAATCAACAACTGACTTCTCCCCCTTGAAGATCCCGTGTCTGCCTGCATTGTACACCAAAAATGCGCCGGATGACGAGTCCGTGATCCCGGGCCGCGCGGCGAAGCGGCACCGCTATATGCGCTCCCGGACAACCGGCATTTGGCTTGCAGGGCGTTCTGCTTCGAACGGCCATCCCAAACCAATGGAAAAAGCGCTCCACGAAAGAGCGCTTCTCCCATCTGCTTTTTATCATCCCTTCGGGCCCTCCCCTGCTGCCGCCGGGACCACCGGCCAATTTCAGTGGCGAAGCGCTGGAATTTACATTTCCGCAAGTTGCGCCACGCGGTAATAGGCCGATTTCGGAAGATGCCGTTCATCGAATAGGAACGGCCAATTTTTCCTGCCGCGCACCGGAAAATCGTCCAGCCACGTATAGTCGTCCGCCGCGCCCCAGAACGTCACGGAACTGACCGTCCCGCGGTATTCCTTGAGCAGCCGGAACACCGCTTCGTACACCTCGGCCTGCCTTTCCAGCATGCCGGGTTCGGGTTCGAGCAGGTCCGTCCGCCGGTCGTCAAAACGGAAAACCGAGACGTCCAGCTCCGTCAGCTGCAGCTCCAGCCCCAAGGAAGCATACTTCTCGATCGCCGCGCGGATATCGTCAAGCGACGGGTCGAAAATGTTCCAGTGCGCCTGCAGGCCGATGCCGTGGATCGGAACGCCCTGATCCAGCAGCGACTTGACCAAGGCGTAGATTTTGTCGCGTTTATGCGGATGGGATTCATTATAGTCGTTGTAGAACAACCGGGCGGTTGGATCTGCTTCATGCGCAAATTCGAACGCCTTGGCGATAAAGTCGGGACCCGCGATCTCCAGCCACTTCGACGGCCGGAGCAGTTCGTCGCCCTCGTCGGCGACCGCTTCATTCACGACATCCCAGGCATAAATATCATCCTTGTACCGTCCGACAACGGTTTCAATATGGGAGCGAAGCCGCTCCAGCAGCACCCCCTTGCCGACGGGGCGTCCGTCCGCCTCCTGAAACAGCCAGTCGCTGGTTTGGTTATGCCACACCAGCGTATGTCCCCGCACAGCCATGCCGTGCCGGCGCGCAAAATCGACGATTGTGTCGGACTCGCCAAAGGCGTAAACGTCCTCCGACGGATGAATATTCTCGAATTTCATCTCGTTTTCGGCCGTCAAGCTGTTAAAATGCCGCGTCAGCAGGTTCTCTTGCGTCCGAATCGTGCCGGAGCTGACCGCCGCGCCGATCTTGAAGCCGTCCGCAAACACGTCTTTTAACGCAGCCTCGGCCGTCTTTGGTTGATTCATGAACTTTCCCCCCTTACACCCATCGCTTATTCTTTCACGCTTCCCACATTCAGTCCGACGACGAAATATTTTTGCATAAACGGATAGACGAGCAATATCGGCACGGAAGCCACGATCGTAACCGCGGCGCGGATCGACAGCGGCGTCACCATCGAAACGGCCGCTTCCTGCGTCATGCCTGCGCCGTTGGCCACCGCCGGGTTGCTGTTGGCGTTCATGCTGGAAGACAGCAGCTTCATCAGCTCGTATTGCAGCGTGCTGAGCTCTTGCCGCGACGACGTGAACAGGAAGGCGTCAAACCAGGAGTTCCACGCGCCTACGGCGACAAACAGCGCGATGGTGGCGAGCACCGGCTTGCAAAGCGGAAAAATAATCCGCCAAAAAATTTTGAATTCCCCCGCCCCGTCGATTTTCGCCGACTCCACCAAGCTTTCCGGGATCGTGCCGATATACGTCCGGATAACGATCATATTAAACGCGCTGATCATCGACGGAACGACGTAGACCCAGAACGTGTTGATCAGATGCAGGTCCTTCATCAGGAAATATCCCGGAATCAAACCGGCGTTAAAATACATCGTCAGCACAAAAATGAGCGTGATCGGCTTGCGGAATACATATTCCCTTCGGCTGAGCGTATAGGCGAGCATCGTCGTCAAGAAGATGTTCAGCACGGTGGAAAGCACCGTCCTCGCCACCGAGATCAGGAAAGCGTCGTAAATCGTTCCCGAGGCGAAAACCGCCTTGTAGTTTTGCAGCGTAAACTGCCGCGGCCACAAGTAAAGTCCGCCGCGAATCGTATCGTTCCCCGCATTAAACGAAACGACGATCGTGTTCAGGAAAGGATACAGCGTCACCACGACAAGCGCAATCATGAACAGCGCATTGAATGTATGAAAAAGGATCGGCTCGGTCCGGCTTTTTCCGTTCCGTTTATAGATTGCAGCAGCCGGCGCCGCCCCCGGGGTGATGGTTTGGTTTCCCATGTCTATAACAGCCTCTCTTCCCCTAGTCGTTTGGCAATCCAGTTGGCGAACAGCAGCATCGTGACGCTGACGACGGTTTTGAATATGCCGCCGGCCGTCGCCAACGAATAGTTGCCTTGGGCAATCCCGTATTTCAGCACAAAGATGTCGATCGTTTCCGCCCAATCGACGACAAGCCCGTTGCCCAGCAAATACTGCACCTCAAAACCCGCTTCCAGGATGTGGCCGATCGACATGATCAATAAAATGACGATGGTCGGCTTGATGCCCGGAAGCGTGACGTGGAACATTTTCTTGTACCGGCTGGCCCCGTCGATTTCGGCGGCTTCGTACAGCGCCGGATCGATGGAGGACATGGCGGCCAAATAAATGATCGTGTTCCAGCCGACTTCCTTCCAGACGTGGGAAGCGCCGACGACGCCCCAAAAATAATGGCCTTCGCTAAGCCACAGGATCGGCTCCTTAATCAAATGAAGCTTCATCAAAATGTCGTTGACGATGCCGTCCGAAGCCAAGGTTGTCGCCACGATGCCGGTGACGATGACCCAGGACAGAAAATGCGGCAAATAGGAAATGGTCTGTACCGCCCGTTTCCAAAATACTTTTTTGATTTCGTTCAGCAAAAGCGCCAAAACAATCGCCGTCACAAACCCCAATACCAGATTGATGACGCTCATGGCGAGCGTATTGCGCAATACGCGCAAAAAATTGTCGTCCAGAAACAAAAACTTGAAATGCTTGAATCCCACCCATTTTTGATCCGCAAAATCGAGGGCCGGCTTGTAATCCTGGAAAGCCATCGTCCAGCCCCAGATCGGCACGTAAGAAAACAAGATGATATACGCCAGCAAAGGGACCGACATCCAGATCAACTGCCGCTGGTTTTTGATCAAGGACCAGGTCACCGGCTGCCTTCTCCCTTTTTTCGGCTTGCGGACGAAAGGCTTTTTCGTTAAGGTCTCTTCCATCATTTTTTCTCCCCACCGAGCCTTGGATTTAAGAAAGCGGAAGGCCGCATTGGCGCCTCCCGCCTCCCGCTAGCTTCTGATGCCTTACTTCACCGACCAGTTCTCGATCCGCCATTGAAGAACTTCGTTGATCCGATCCTCGTAAGCTTTAATGTTCAGCTTGTGGATCTCGTTCGTATATTCGGTCCATACGCTGTCAAAATCGGACGGGTTCGCCAAGATCGCCTTCGGCAAAAATTTGGTCGACAAGTCGTTTTGCTTCGTATTGACGATTTTGGCTTCGGAACCTTCCACCAGATCGACGCTCCATGCCGGATAATAGATCGGATTCTCCGGCGCCGGGCTGAAGAAATCGACATAGCTCTTGAAGCCGTAGGCCTTCAGGAACTTTTTGTCGTATTCTTCGAGACCTGCCTGGTACTCTTCCGGCTGCGCCGCGCCATCCGTCGCGTTGCCGTCGCTGAAGAAACCTTGCATTTTCGGGCTGAAGCTGTACAGCGTGTCCGCTTTGTTCGCCAGCTTCCAAGTAGCGTCCGTGAATTTGTCGCGCTGCTCCTGCGTTTTCATGAAACGGCCTTTTTCGTTCACGATGTAGTCCTCGCCTTCGATCCCCCAGGAGAGGATCTTCTGCCAATCTTCCTGGATCAGGCGATCCCACAGCTTGAGTATTTTCACCGGATCCTTGGCGTTCACGCTGATGCCGAAGCCGTTGTTCAGGTTCAGCGCCGGGCGGTCCAAATAATAATCCCTCGTGCTCTCGTCGTACACGAGCGGCAGCCCTACATAGGTTCTTTCGTGCTTTTTCTGCGTGATCAGGGCGTTTTCGGCGTTTTGGAAATTCCAATGCTGGTCGAACATGCCCAACACCGTTCCGCTGGAAATTTTGGCAAGGTACTGATCGAAGTTTTGCGTAAACGTTTCTTTGTCGATCAGCCCTTTGGCGTTAATTTCGTTCAGCTTTTGATAGTAACGTTTCGCATAGTCCTTGTCCGCGAAAATTTCAGCCTTGCCGTCGTTCACGACCACGCTGCCGTCGTTCGGATGGCCGATCAAATGCTGCGGCGCGTTGAACAACCCCCAGTTTTTCCAGTCGTAGTTCAAAATTTCGAATCCGATCGTCGGCTTGCCGTCGATGTTCGGATGTTTTTCTTTATACTTGGCGATCAGGTCGAAGTATTCGTCAAGCGTCTTGACCTTCGGATATCCGGCTTCCTCGAGCACCGCCTTTTGAATCCAGAACGCCGGCCCGGAATACCATGTGGAGCTCACTTCCCCGTTGTAGGCCCCGTAGTTCGGCAAAATGTAAATATGTCCGTCATTCGGGTCCTTCATCATGTTCCAGTACTTCTCGTAATGTTTTTTCAAATTCGGAGCGTATTTTTCGATGAGGTCTTCCAGCGGAATGTATGCGCCTGCCGCCGTCAATTTTGTATTTCCGGTCATAATGTCCGGGTAATCGGAACCTGCGATCATGACGCCAAGCTTCTGATTGAGGTCGCCGGCCAGAAACTCGAATTTAAAGGTCGCGCCAAGCTCGTCTTTAATCTTTTTGTAAATTTTGTTGTCCGGCGTCGGCTGCTGGCCGGCTTCGCCGATGAACGCCGTAATTTCAAACGGTTCGACTTTCCCTTCGGCATTGCCTCCCGATGCGGCCTCGCTTCCGGCCTTCGCGTCTCCGGATGTGGCCGTCTTGTCGCTTCCCCCGCATCCCGCCAGAATGAAGCTGAACGACAGCAGCATAACCATGCCGAGCCGGAGCACTGATTTTGACTTGCCCCCCATGTATAGCACCTCCGTTAAAATTTGTCACCTAAGGGATTGGAAGCCCTTACAGGTAACTTATCCTTATTGTAAAATCGCTTTCAAAGCCGAACTATATCGCAATTAAAGCATTACCCCCAAAAAGTTTAGTTTTTGGCTTTGAATTCGTTGGGGCTCATGCCCATTCGTTTTTCGAAATGCTTCAAAAATTGCCCGTAATTGGCGTAGCCGACGCTTTCGGCGATCTCGCTGTTCTTCAGCCTGCCCTCCTTCAGGAGGACTGCGGCTTCTTCAATGCGAAAGTTGTGGACAAGCTCGTTAAAGCCGATCCCGTTCTTTCGAATCAGCAGCTGGCCCAAATAGACCGGATGCAAATAAAACAATTCGGCCAGCTTGCGGATCGTCAGCGGCTCGCGAAAATGGGCGCGGATGTATTCGTTGATCTCCTGAATGATGCCTTGCGATTTGAGCGCCTGCTCGCGGGATAAAAGCTCGATGGCGTCGTTGCCGCAAACCAGCAGGCAGTCCATCAGGTCGCCGAGATGGATGACGGCCTCCGACAGCCCGAACAAAAACGGGTGGTACTCATCCAAAACCCGTTTGCTCCGTTCATCGCCCAGTTCGCTCAAGTGATCCATCATTTGATACATCAGATGAATGACGGTATTTTTCACGGTTTCCGGCTCAACCATCGCTTGGCGAAAGCTTTCGGCCGCAGACGCCACGGCTTCGCAAAAACCTGCGGCATCCAGGACGTTTAACGCCCCCGTCATGCGATCGATCAGCCGAACCTGGTCGTAATGGTACTGACAGGACCGGGCCTGCACCGATTCATACTTCCGGATACGGCCGTAGCCGGAATCGTAAAAATTGTAGCGAATCGCTTCCTTGGCGGTTTGAAGGCATCTCTCCAGTTGAGTCAGCGAACGGGCTTCCAAGCCCGCAGACATAAAAACCCGATACGGAGAGTACGCTTCCGACAGCTGCTCAAGGACCTGCAGCGATTCATTTTCCGCCCCTTTCGAAGGCGTGACCCCGTACACGATGCCGAAGCTGTGCGTGCCGATGTCGACGAGATACATCGCTTCCCGGTCCCGCAGCACGGCTGCCGCGATCTCGCGCATCCGCGCATAGACCGGCGGATCGCACTGCACCAGGCAAAAGTTCCATGCCTCCTTTGCTGCGGACAAGCGGCCGAGCACGTCCAGCTCGTCTGAAGACAAAGGCTCGTTCAGCGCCGCCTTTTTGACCAAGGTCACCGTTTCTTCACGCGCGGCGATTCGGGTGATGCGCTGTTTTTCGCGTTCGCGGCACAGCTCCCGGTAGGCGGCTTCCAGCTCTTTTTCGGCCTCCTCCTGGTCCACCGGCTTCAGCAAAAAATGGGTGATTCCGTGCCGCATCGCCCGGCGGGCATATTCAAATTCGCTGTACCCGCTGACGATGGCGAACATCACGTTTCGATCCCCTTCTTTTTGCCATGCGTCGATCATTTCAAGTCCGTCGAGCAGCGGCATGTGAATGTCGGTTACGACCAGATCCGGCTTCAGCTCCCGGATTTTGTTCAATCCGTCGGCCCCGTTGCCGGAGGTTCCGCAAACGTCGAAGCCGAGCCGATCCCAATCGATCCACAGCTGCATGCCCTCCAAGGCGCCGGGTTCGTCATCGATCAGCAGCACTTTGTAACGCATGTTCATTCCCCCTCGGCGTGTTCGTTTTGTCTGTTCAGCAGTTTCATGGGAATTTCGAATAAAACCAGCGTTCCTTCCTGCCATTTGCTTTGGATATCGAAGCGCACCAAGTCGTTGTAGTAGAGCTCCAGCCGCCGGTAAACGTTGCGGATGCCGATGCTGTTGCCTGAAACGTTTTCGATCTGGACGGCCTTCATGATTTCATTGCGCTTTTCTGCCGTGATGCCTTTGCCGTTATCCGAAACGGACACGCACAGACGCTCTTCCTCGATCCGGGCGCTCACCGTGATGAGCCCTTGCCCGTCGACGGCCTGAATCCCGTGTTTGCAGGCATTTTCAACGAGCGGCTGGATGCTCATTTTCGGAATTTTGTAGCCTAAAACCTGTTCATCGACGTCAAAAACGTACTCGAATTTGTCTCTGAATCTAAACTTCTCGATTTTGAGATACATCTCCGTAAACCGAATTTCCTCCTCCAGCGTCACCAGATCCTCCTTCCAGCCGAGCAGCCTGCGCAGCAGCTTGGACAGGCTTTTGATAATGTCCGTCACCTCGGAATATTCGTATTTGGTACAGACGACGAGGATTGCGTTCAGCGTGTTAAACAGGAAATGGGGATTCATCTGGCTCTGGAGAAAATTAAGTTCGGCCCGCACCTGTTCCATCTCCAGGCTTTTTTTCTGGATTTCAAGCTTGTACACATTATTGATGAGCGAATTGATGCGTGATGTCATCATGTTGAAATTGCGGATCAATTCCCCGATCTCGTCCTTGCCTTCATCCATGCGGATCAGCTCGAATTTTTCATTCGTTACTTTGTGCATATGCCGGGACAGCCTTTTCACGCGATAATTGTAAGAACGAAGCATGATGTAGATGAAAACGGACGTAAATAACGTAATCACCGCCGCCAAAAGCCCGACGGACCACTGCATGTCGCGCATCGCCTGGCTCACCCGCGTTCCCCGGGTCATGCCGACCAGCTTCCAGCCTTTGACGTACTTGGCCGTGCCGATCGAAACGACATGAGCATCCTTGTTTTTTTCGATGCCCGAAAGGTTAAACACGGCGTAAGCGCCGCTGTCCTCATTTTGATAGCCGCTGTCCGCCGACATGATGATTTCGTTTTTTTCGTTCACCAGATACAGGTTCAAATAATCCCGTTCCCGGATGATCACGTCATAAATTTTCCGAAGGTCGATATCGATGCGCAGCAGCTTTTCGAACCGGTCGTAATAATTGTAATAATCCATTTTTTCGATCACGCTCAAATAAGGGGCGATCACGGACGGATTTGTCTCATCGGCCGCGCGGTAGGCAGCAACGAGGACCGGTTCGTTCGAATGTTCCCACAGCTTGTACCATTCGCTGTTTTTCACCTGGTCATTGATGATTCGGTAGTTTCCTCCCGACACGATGGTCGGATTATCCGTATATATGCCGATCCGCAAAATTTGGTTGTTTACCGGAATGTAGCTGCTTACCCGGTTGCGGAGCTGCTCGTCAAACGTTTCGTAAAAATCAAGCGGATTGGCGTACGTTCGGTCCAGCATCTCGTAAAGCGCTTTGTCCGTTTTCAGGGCATGGCTGACCGCCACGCCTCCGTCCACGAAATCGTGGATGTCCTTTCGGGCCCGCTCCAGCGACACCTCCAGGTTCTGCTCCTCCCGCTGCTTGATCAGTTCGGACATCCGGTCCATGAAAATCAGATGAATCACGGCGATGGGCAAAAGAACGCCAAGCAAATAAATCAAAATGAACTTGAAATTGATCGGAATGTCGTTGACGATTTTTCGGAGTCTGAATGTTTTTGTTCGCATGCGTGCACCATCCTGCTATTCTTCCGCCGGCCGGTTTTCCCATTGATGCTTGTAAACCGAGGGCAGCATTCCCGTATGGCTTTTGAACTTGCTGATAAAATAATCCGTTTTCGGGTATCCGACCTTCAGCGCCACCTCGGAGATTTTGATCTGCGTGCGCTTCAGCAGCTTTTTCGCTTCCTCGATCCTTCTTTCGTTCACGTATTCGTTAAACGGCTTGCCTGTCGTTTTCTTGAACAATTGTCCCAAATACGTCGCGTTCATGTGGAATTGCCTAGACAAATCCCGCAGCTGCAGCTTCGTGTGGAATTCCCGGTCCACAAATTGGATGACGTGAAAAATCGTATTATTTTCGTTTTGTTTGGCAAGAAGGGAAAGATCGGCCAAAGCCTCCAGGCAAAGGCCGCGAACGTACGATTGCAAAGCCGAATATTGCTTGATTTCGCCAAGGCTCCCGTGACGTTCCCGGATGCGTGCCATCCATGCGCCGGGATCCCCGTTCATCTCCGCAACCCGCCGGCAAAACGTCAGCTCCAGGTCCGCGATGCGGGCTTTGGCGAGCTCGATATCCGGCATCCCCGAGGCCAATGAGGCCATCAGTTCCTCGACCTGACAATCGATCGCCCCCGAATGACCGGCGCAAACGCTGTCGATAAGCCGCTTGATTTTTTGGTCGGCGTCCGCGCGGTGATCCGGCGTTTTTTTGCACCAGCTGTAAAAAAACAGCCCCTCCTTGCCCTGGCAGCGTTTGGACTTGCTCACCTCCAGCGACTGCAGATAAAGGGGACGGATGGAACCCATGCCGCGAAGCGGATCGCTTAACGCGATGATCACGGGCCGGATCAGGCTTCCGGACAAATCCCGGTGCATCGCAAGCCCGATCTCCTCAAGACGATCCGAAGAACATTCATCCGTCGGCACGAAAACGCCGACTCGCCCCGCACTGTCCTGAAAAGACCGATCCGTGACGTCCGGAAAATAAGCTTGGATCCGCTCCCGCAAATTTGCCGAGCCGATGTCCGTTTCCACCAGCAAGCATCGGAGTTCGGCATCGCCTTTCAAGTTCATCGCTTCCGCGGCCTGCCGCTCAAGCCCTTCGCCGCGTTCGCCCTGGATCAGCCTGTTGACAAGATTGTTCAAAAAAAAGGAGCGCATCCGGCGTTCCGCCAGCCGCTCTGCGGACTCGGCCCGGATCGATGCGCCGACCCGTTCCAGAATCGTTTCGAACTCCTCCTCGTCGATCGGCTTCAGCAAATATTCCGCCACCTTGTGCTTCATCGCGGTCAGAGCATAGTCAAAATGATCGTAACCGCTCAAGATGACGAATTTCGGAGGACGTTTCATCGTCTTCCTGGACTGCTCCACAAGCTCCAACCCGCTTAACGCGGGCATGTGAATATCCGTGACCACCAGCTCGGGCTGAAGCCGCTGGATGATGTTCAGCGCTTCGATGCCGCTGTGCGCCTCCGCGCATACTTGAAACCCGAAGTTTCCCCAATTGACCATCGTGCGCAGCCCTTCCAGAACCCACGGTTCGTCGTCGACCAACAGCACATTCATCATTTCACCAATTCACTCCCCGGACGTGCTTTTTTCGTGGATTTTCAAAATTACGCATGCATGAAAGCGTCTTAATCTTTATGCTACCAAACTTGCCGCAGTCCTGAAAATACCGAGCGAATGCAGCGCAGGCAGCCCCGTTTCTGCCGAAGCTGCCGCAAACCTTTCATTTACACAACTAGACGTTGTCTTTATAGACCTTGATTTGACCGGATGAATCGGGGCCGCAGATCAACTGCAGGCCGTACTCTTGATGGTGGATCTATCGATTCCGGCCAGCGCAAGCGATAAATCGGGGCGCCACCCGGACCGGGAGAAAAAACGCTTCCATTTCCAATTATAAAAAAAAAGCCCTCCGAAACGACTGCGCAAACTAAAGGTGTTACCCCGAAAATTTTAGATTTTGCAAAAAAAAAGAGAGCTGTCCCTTCATGCATGCCGCTTCCAACGGCTGCCGGACAACCCCCGATATTCTAGAACTGCTTGGCGTACAACTTCGCATACATGCCGTCAAAGGACATCAGCTCGTCATGGGTCCCCTGTTCCGCGATGCCGTCCTCCGTCAAGACGACGATTCGCTGCGCTTCGCGGATGGTGGAAAGCCGGTGGGCGATCACGATCGTCGTACGCCCTTGAGCCAGTGATTCGAGCGATTGTTTTACGACGCTTTCGCTTTCGTTGTCCAGCGCGCTTGTCGCTTCGTCCATAATGACGATCGGCGGATTTTTCAAAAACACGCGGGCGATGCTCAGCCTCTGCTTTTGCCCGCCCGAAAGCTTGACCCCGCGCTGCCCGATCTCGGAATGATATCCATGGGGCAAGCCCATGATAAACCCGTGCGCATTCGCTTTGACCGCTGCCGCGACAACGTCCTCATCCGCGGCCTCCGGATTTCCGTACCGGATGTTGTCCATGACCGTTCCGGCAAACAGATAAACGTCCTGCTGAACGACGCCGACGTTTTTCCGGAGCGATTCCAGATCGAGATCGCGGACGTCGATTCCGTCCACCCTCACTTCGCCTTCGGTGACATCGTAAAAACGGGGGATCAGCGAACAAAACGTCGTTTTTCCCGCGCCGGAAGGCCCCACCAGGGCAACGTATTCTCCGGGATGGATGCGCAGAGACAAATGTTTCAACACCCGCTGGGTATGTCCTTCGTAATGGAACGAAACCTGCCTGAACTCGATCTCTCCTTCCACGCTCGCGAGCGGGGCGGCATCCGGTTTGCTTGCGATGGACGGCTTCAAATTGATGATTTCCATAAACCGCTGAAATCCCGTGACTCCTTCCTGCAGCTGCGTGCTCATATGCGTCATCCGCTGGATCGGTTCGATCATGTAACCGATATAGAGCAAAAACGTGATCAAGTCCGATAAATCAAGCGTATGGCGGACGATGTGAGCGCTCCCCAATATAACGACCGTAATCGTGATTAGCTGGAGCAACATCTCAAAACTGTTGTAAAAAATCGCCTCCGCTTTATACGTCCCCTTCCGGCTGCCAAGAAACCGGGCGTTTTCGCGTTCGAATTTTTCGATTTCCATCCGCTCGCCGGTGAACGACTGAACGACGCGGATCCCCGACAAACTGTCCTCTACCTGGGCGTTGACGTCCGAAATCCGTTCTTTGTTTTTCATTAACGCCTTGTTCAGCATTTTGTTGAAGTAGAGGGCAAAAAAGACGAGCACCGGAAAAAAGCACAACACCGCAATCGTTAATGGCGGATGGATAAAAAACAAAATGGCAAGCGCTCCGAAAAAACGGGAAAGCGAACGGACGTAATCCTCGGGCCCGTGATGATAAAGCTCGGAAAGCAGCAGCAGGTCGTTCGTGATCCGGGACATCAGCCTGCCCGTTTTCTCCTTGTCGTAAAAATCGAAGGACAGCTTTTGCATATGGGCGAACAACTCGCTGCGCAAGTCGCTTTCCATGCGGGCCCCGACCTCATGTCCCTTGTAATCGACGAAATAGCTCCCGAGGTTCTGAAGGGCCGCCAACACAAGCATCAGCCCGCCGACCCAATACACCTTTCCAAGAGCCGCGGATAAATCTCCTTCCAGCACCTGCTTGGTGATATAACGAACAAGCAGCGGAAAGATCAGGGTGATGGCGGATACGAGCAGCGCGCAGGCCAGTACGGACATAAACTGCCCTTTATACGGCTTGTAATAAGATAAAAACTTTTTGATTGGAAAACGCATATTTTACCCCTTTATACGGTTTTTGGACGCGCATGCAAGGGGGGGTTGCCGTTTAGGCGTTAAGCGACAGTTCCGCCCTTGTATGCCGGGATCACTGCAACCGTCGTTTTTTTCATGATTATTTCCTCCCTTTTCGTTATTGTTTTTATTATATTTCGACCTATGACCGCAGATCGGGTAAAAGATATTTAAATTTGTTCTTTCCTACACATGCCGCAATTTATCCGGATTGCACATGTTGTAAATGGTTTCGATCCGGCCTTGTTTAAAAGCGAACGAATAAATATACTGCACCCCGTCCTCCATTCGTACCCGGACCCCCGGCAATCCATTGACGTTCAGAAAGGAAAGATCGTATTTCCCTTCATACATGGCAAGCAGATTACGGAAAAACCCGGTGACCCGCTCGAATCCAACGACCGGAATGCGCGCGGCCGTTACTTTTCCTCCGCCGTCGGAATAAAGGACGACGTTTTCGCTGAGCAGCTCCAGCAATTTGCCTGTATTCCCCTGCATCAAGGAGTTTACGAACGCTTTGATCCGCTCCTCCGCCACGTGAACCGCAGGAACCGATTCGGGATCGAAATGAATGCCGGCTTTAGCCCGGCGGTATATTTGACGGCAGTTTGCGACGCTTTTGCCGACCATATCGGCGATTTCGTCATACGAATAATGGAAAATTTCCCGCAGCAGGAAAACAGCCCTTTCCACCGCGTTCAGCTGCTGCAGCAGCAAAAGATACGCCATCGAAATCGATTCCCGCTGCAAATAGGCGGCGGAAGGTTCCTCTTCCGCCCCCGCCCGGCCGATCAATGGTTCCGGAAGCCACTGGCCGACGTAAAGCTCCCGTTTTTTGGCCGATGAACGCAGCAGGTCCAAACAACGGTTCGTGACGATTTTGTATAAAAACGCCCTTTCATTGCGAATGGAGCCGGGATCGGGCAGCTGATCGTACGCAAGAAAAGCTTCCTGCACGATATCCTCCGCATCCATGACGCTCCCCAGCATCCGGTAAGCCAATGAAAAAAGCTCGCTTTTATAAATTCGATACAGCGCCTCCGTACTCATCTTCAGGGATTCCCTCCGTTTCTGTGCGGGCCAAAATATGCCGAACGGCCCGTTTGGCGCTTGCCGTCGCGGCGTCCACCAGCAGTTCGCCGTGCGACGCCCAATCTCCTGCCACGTACAACCCCTCAATTTCGGGCACGGCAGGACCCGGGTTTTCCTTGCGCTTGATATGCATAAAATCATGGAACACCGTGATCTTCGGAAGATATTGTTTGGCCGCCAGTTCGTTCCGCCAGCCCGGCTGCACCAAGTCGAGCGTCTGTTCAAGCTCGAGCAAATCCTGTCTTGCATTCGTTTCCTCTCCCTGGTACTTCAGCAGCGAAATCACTTGGGACCCGTCTTCGCTTAAGTAAGCCGCGCGCGATTGGTTGGATAAAAAGACGGTTTGATCGATGCCGTACACAAATTGCTGCTTCGGTTTGGGCAGGCGCCGCAAAGCCACGTCCAGACAGGCGGCCGTAACCGGAATCGCTTGTTCCTTCCACGTATGGAGCGCGGTGCTCTCGGCCCGGGGAACCAGGCGGTACGCCTCTTCAAGCGGAGCCGCGACAATGATGCTGCCAGCGATGATTTTCAGTCCGTTATCGCATAAAACATGGTTCACCTTGCCTTGGTCATGGCCGATCGAAACCGCTTTGTTGTCCGTCAGACAAGCAACGCCCAAGCGGGAGGCCAATTGCCTTAATTCCTCTACGGTTTCGCCCCAGCCCCGATCCAAATAGAGCACGCCTTTCAAAGCGTTTTTGAGCTGCCCGAGCGCCGGACCCGCGGCTTGCAGA
This sequence comes from Paenibacillus sp. USDA918EY, assembly GCF_009870825.1. Taxonomy (GTDB): domain Bacteria; phylum Bacillota; class Bacilli; order Paenibacillales; family Paenibacillaceae; genus Paenibacillus_AQ; species Paenibacillus_AQ albilobatus. Next base: position 429,397 of record NZ_WTWY01000003.1, read on the forward strand.
TCGGGGGCGACCACATAGCTTGCCGTGCGCAGCAGGGAATAAAAAATATGCCGGACCATCGGGTCTTTAATCTGGCCTTCGATCCATTCGCGGAGGCTGACCCGATCATAAAGACGGGTATCCAACTTTCCTAATTTTGTCAGCCAGGCGGCAAATTCCATTTTCCCTTTCCAGGACACCAGCGGGGTGGCCAACAACGACCGGACGTTCGTCGGCAGCGTCTTTAATGTTCCTTTCCATATCCCGTAAGCATCGATCGACGGTTTGTTGCCCTGCAAACTTAATCCAAACCCTCGAAACGTCTCCCACGCATCACCGAAATACAAGGCATGCCCGCCCATATTGAAATACACTCCGTTTTTTTGGTTGGTGATCGCCCGGCCCCCCATCCGCACCTGCTTCTCGATGAGCACCGTTTGTTTGCCGGCTTTGGCCGCATAGACTGCAGCCGTCAAACCCGCAATACCTCCACCTACAATCGCCACGTCCGCTTTTTTCATCCGAAAATCCTCCCTTTCCGTTTGGTTACCCGTATGACGGGGAGGGGGGCCGAAACGTGACAAGAAAAACAACTTTTTTCGGGTAACGCAAAAAGCCCTTGATACCAAGGGCCCTTGCACAACCGCTTAAATTGAAATGATAATGCCGAAGCAATCTTTGAGCACGTGTTTGATCTCATCTGGTGATGTCAGGAGAGCTTCATTTTTCCGGCCTTTCTCGGTAATGATCAGCTTTTCGCCGGATAAAGTGATCCTTCCGTCTTCCGCAGCCAAAGAAACGATCGCTTTTTTCGTAAAATGCGATTTCGGCGACTGCTGCTGATATTTGCACATCTCATGGAAATCGCTCAACCGACGCGGAAGGTTTGTAAATGCAAACTCGCTTACCCATTGATTCCCCAAAAATTTTTGAAAGAAAAAACCGTCCGATTCATCCGGATTCTTCCGGATCCGATACGTGCCGCTGACATCGCTGACTTCTTCCCCAGACATCGGCAGGGGCGATCGGACAGAGTCGCCGAATCCGACATCTACGACGTAATCCTGATCCAAACGGACAAGGATCAACATATGATCAAATTCGGGCCCGTATGTATGGTCATCGGCAGCGACCCGACCGGAGAGCAGCTCCGCTTCATAACCAAGCTCCTGAAGGAGCCGATAAAACAATCCGTTCAGCTCATAACAGAAGCCTCCCCGGCGGTTATGGACGATTTTGGCAAACATCGAATCCGGATCAAGCGTAATTTCCGTTTTGTTCATCACGTCCAAGTTTTCAAAAGGAACGGTGAACATGTGCCGTTGCTGCAGCCGGGTCAGGAAATCCAGGTTAGGAGACGACTCGCCTTCGATGCCGATCCGTCGCAAGTACGCTTGTACGTCCATGATATTCCCCCTCTCAACCAAAAACCGAAATGGTTCGTAGAGGAAGTATATCATTATTTTTGCAACTTTTGTGCGGTCATTTTGCATTCATCCTTATCGGAGAAAGACCGGTCTCTTTCCGTTTCTCCTCTACGCCAGCTCGATGACCGTAACGGATTTCGACGGCAGCTCCAGCTCAAGGCGCGACCCCTCCAGCTTATAGGCATGGAACGGCTGCGGCGCGATCCGCTCCGGCTGATCGAACGTGTTATGCGCATCCAAGTTGTCGGAGGTGAGCGTCGAGCCCGTAATTGCGGGCGCGGATGTTCCTAAGCCGCGGAGGTCTATGCTTACGGACGACGAAGACGCATGGTTCAGGTTGCACAAACTGATATGTATGCGTCCGTTCGCATCCCGGGAAGCGGAAGCCGATACTTCCGGAATTTCCCGGCCAAAAGCGCTGTAGGTGCCGGACGACAGGTTCAGGTCCAGCAGCTCCGCATCCTGATGCACCTTGTACATATCGAATACGTGATAGGTAGGCGTCAGCACCATTTTTTCGCCTTCCGTCAAAATGACGGCTTGCAGCACGTTGACGGTTTGGGCGATGTTCGCCATGCGCACCCGGTCGCAATGCAGATTGAAAATGTTCAGCGTAAGCCCGGCGACAAGCGCATCCCGCAGCGAGTTTTGCTGATATAAAAATCCCGGGTTCGTTCCAGGCTCCACGTCGAACCAGGTTCCCCATTCGTCCACGATCAAACCGACCCGTTTTTCGGGATCGTATTTGTCCATGATGGCGCTGTGCCTCGCAATCAGCTCCTCCATGCGCAGCGCTTTTTCCATCGTCACGAACCAGTCCTGCTCGTTGAAGCCTGTAGCCGACCCTTTATGCGCCCAATCCCAAGGAACCGTATAATAATGCAGCGTGATGGAATCCATGTACCGGGCGGCCTGGCGCATCACCACGTCCATCCAGTTGTAGTCGCCGGCGTTCGGGCCGCAGGCGATCCGATGGATCCGGTTGTCCCCATAATTGCGGACATACGTCTGATAACGACGGTACAGGTCGGCGTAATATTCCGGCCGCATGTTGCCGCCGCAGCCCCAGTTTTCGTTGCCGACGCCGAAATAGGTGACCGACCAAGGCTCGTTACGGCCATTTTCCGCTCGCAGCGCCGACATCGGGGACTCCCCGCCGAAGGTCAGGTATTCCACCCATTCCGACATTTCCTGTACGGTACCGCTTCCAACATTGCCGTTGATGTAAGGCTCGCAGCCCAGTTGGGCGCATAATTCCATGAATTCATGCGTGCCGAAATGGTTGTTTTCCACGACGCCGCCCCAGTGGGTGTTGATCATCCGCTTGCGGTTTTCCCGCTTCCCGATGCCGTCTTTCCAATGGTATTCGTCGGCAAAACATCCCCCCGGCCAGCGGAGGACGGGAATGCGGATCCGTTTTAATGCTTCAACCACGTCGTTCCGGATGCCGTTTGTGTTCGCGATGGGCGAGTCTTCGCCAACCCAAATGCCTTCATAAATGCATCTGCCCAGATGCTCGGAAAAATGCCCGTAAATATTTTTGTTGATCTGCCCTTTGACGATGTCCGCGTTTAATACGCCGTTTTGAGTCATCGTATTCTCCTCCCGTTTCGTCATTGAATGGATTCACTCAAAGTATAGGAGCTTGATTTCCCCGGAACAATGAATTAAACTGCCCATTAACTGACCTATCGTGCTTTATCGGGAGGAGGGAAAGAACATGATCCGCGTCATCGGTTGCGGTCACAATTACATCCATCAGGAAGGCATTATGATCGAACGCCCGTCCGGAGCGGGCAATTACGCTTTCGTTTTTTTCCGGAGCCATGCGGAGATCGTCGTTCACGGCAGGCGCCTGTCCGCGGCCAAAAACTCCTATGTTCTGTTTCGGCCCTTCACCCCGCATGCATACCGCCACGTGGAGAAGCCGTTTGTCAACGACTGGTTCCACTGCGAAGGCTCCGAAATGGAAGCGCTTTTAAACCAGCTTGGTTTCGCCTGCGACGAACCCGTGAAAGCGGCTTTCCCCGCTTCCCTGACAAGGAGCATCATGGAGCTGCAGCACGTGAACCGGCTCGGCGGCCCGCTCCGCGACGACATCGTGGATCTGGATTTGCGCAGCCTGCTCCTGAAGCTCAGCAACTGGCAGCGGCTGCCCCCCTTGCCCGAAAAAACCGAAAGGCATTACCGGCAGCTGCTGGAAATCCGCAACGAATTGTACAGCTCCCCGCATACGGCGTATTCGGTAGATCAACTGGCCGCCAAAGTCAACCTCAGCAAATCCTATTTTCAGCATGTCTACAAGGAGCTGTTCGGATGTTCCGTATCGGCCGACATGATCAACGGACGGCTGGAGCAAGCTAAATATTTGCTCGACAACAGCTCCCTTTCCGTCGGCGCCATCGCCAAAATATGCGGTTACGAAAACGACACCCATTTCATGCGGCAGTTCAAAAAATTCGTCGGGGAGACGCCCAGCGGCTACAAAAAACGGCCGTAACGCTCCCTTATTCGTAAAACAGCAACCGGTTGGCATACGCGTTGCGGTAATCCGTCGGCGTCAAGCCGGTCATTTTTTTGAAGCTTTTCATAAACTGCTGGCCGTCCGGGTATCCGAGCTGGGCCGCGATCTCGCTGACGTTTTGGTTCGTGTCGGTCAAAAGCGATTTGGCCGCCTCCATTTTTTCCTGCAGCATGTATTGCTTCAAGGAAATGCCCGCGATGCCGGAAAACAACGTGGACAAATATTTCGCATTGTAACCGAAATCCTCCGCAAGCCGGGCGACTTTCAGGTTTTCGTGCCGGTGCCATTTAATATAATCGACGAGGTCGTTGTATAGCTGCCGCTGCTTCAGCTTCCGGCCGGCCTGGTTGCGGACGTAAAACAGCTGGTTGAACAACTCGCACAGGATCGTCGTGGCCATATAGCTGCCCAGCGTCAGTTCCCTGTAGCTCCGAACCGAATCCTGCAGCTGTTTCATGAGCACGATAAGCTTATCGGGGCTGCGCAGCGCGCCGGTTGCGGGAACGACGATCCTTCCCTGCTCATAGCCGTACTCCTCCAGGTCCTGCAAAAGCTCCCATCCGCCCGGCGCCGTAAAATGAAGCCAATAAAAGCTGCAGTCGGACTTCTCGTATCCATATTGCCGCACACCGGGAGGCATCAGCAGGAAATCCCCTTCCTTCAGTTCGTAACGCTCCCCGTCGGCGGCGATATACAGGCTTCCACGGGTTTGAATAAACAGCTCGAAATCCATTAACGTCCGCTGCATATGCATCCATTCCGGAGACGGAGCGACGAATTTGCCGGTCATGTTCAGCGTCAGCGGCGCATCCACCCTAAACTGATAATATTTCATCAAACTCCCCGTACCTTTCAAACTTTTTAACACCTTAACAAAAATAGAATATCAAAATAACCCCTTTTAAACTATGGATTTTTCCAGCATGTTCTTTCCGTCTTTTTCCTTTCCCATCAAACAACTGATCTTTTACCACCAATTCGAACCTTCCGCCATTTACGCCGAAACCGCGCTTGAACTAAGCTTGTCGTAGTCGTCTTATACGAAAGGATGGGTGTGCAAATATGATGAACACGCTGCTCGGAAACAAACCGCTGAAGGATTTTTCGCTCGACCAAGTGGTCTTAAGAAACGGCGATTACGTTAACGCGTTCGAAAAAGAAATCGATTATTTGAAAAAATTCGAAGCCGACCGCCTGCTAGCCGGTTTCCGCGAAACCGCCGGGCTTGCGCCAAAGGCCGCCAAATACCCGGGGTGGGAGGATACGGAAATCCGCGGGCATACGATGGGCCACTACTTGACCGCATGCTCCCAAGCTTTTGCCTACAGCAAAGACAGGGAACTGCACGCCCGTCTGGAATATATCGTGGCGGAGCTTGCGGAATGCCAGCGCCAAAACGGATATGTCTCCGCATTTCCCGACGTGCTGTTCGACAACGTGGAAAACAAAAAACCGGCATGGGTTCCTTGGTATACGATGCATAAAATCATCGCGGGGCTGGTTGCGGTGCATGAAGCCACCGGCCTGCAAAAGGCTTATGACGTCGTGAACAAGCTGGGGGATTGGGTCGCGGGCCGGACTTCCAAATGGACGCCCGAAATCCAAGCCACCGTACTCCGGGTCGAATACGGCGGCATGAACGACTGCCTGTATGACCTGTATAAATTAACGGGAAACCCGTTGCATTTGGAGGCGGCCCACAGCTTTGACGAAATCGGGCTGTTCGAGGCCATCCGGGAAGGCAAAGACGTTCTGCAGGGCAAACATGCCAATACGACGATCCCGAAATTCATCGGGGCGCTGAACCGGTATTTGACGCTGGGCGAAAGCGAGTCCGCATATCTCGAAGCCGCCGTTAAATTTTGGGACTTCGTCGTGTACCGCCACAGCTACGTGACGGGCGGCAACAGCGAATCCGAGCATTTCGGGGAGCCGGACGTGCTGAACGCCAAACGCTCCGATATTACGTGCGAAACCTGCAACAGCTACAACATGCTGAAGCTGACCCGGGAGCTGTTCAAGCTCACAGGCGACGTGAAATACGCCGACTTTTATGAAAGAAGCCATATCAATGCCATTCTTTCCTCCCAACACCCGGAGACGGGCATGACGATGTATTTTCAGCCGATGGCGACCGGTTATTTCAAGGTGTACAGCTCGCCGTTCGAGCATTTTTGGTGTTGTACCGGCACGGGCATGGAAAATTTCACGAAATTGAACGACAGCATCTATTTCCACCGCGGCGACCGCCTTGTCGTCAATCAATATGTCAGCTCCGAGCTGAACTGGGCGGACCGGAACATCCGAATCGTCCAGACGTCCGGATTTCCGAAGTCCGAGTGGGCCGAGCTGCGGGTGGAAACCGGAGGAAGGCAGACCCTAGCGGAGATCGGTCTGCGCGTGCCTTATTGGGCCGCCGGCGGCATGGACATATTCATTAACGGCGAAACCGCGGCTGCCCAGGTTCAAGACGGTTATGCGCTTGTTTCGCGCAAGTGGAACGACAACGATACGATCCGGGTGCGCATTCCGATGAAAATAGCTTACTCCGCCCTGCCCGATGCGCCGCATGTCGTCGCCTTCCAATACGGCCCCGTCGTGCTCAGCGCCGCCCTCGGCACCGAAGACATGACGGAATCGCGGACCGGCGTCATCGTCAGCGTCCCGACCAAACGGATGCCGGTCAAGGATTACTTGATACCGAAAGACATGAGCGCCACGGATTGGCTTGAGCGGTTAAACGAACATTTGGTCCGCCAACGGGATGAACTCGCCTTCACGCTCAAGAACACCGATGAGGATGAACGTTTGGTTTTCACGCCCCATTACAAGCAGCATCGGGAACGATACGGCATCTACTGGAGCATCCTTGAAGCCGATTCGCAGGAACTCGGGGATCATCTGGAAAAAAGCCGTCAGGAACGGCTTATCAAAGAAGCGACCGTCGACAGCGTGCAGGTCGGGAACGACCAATATGAGCTGAAGCATCATGTTCAGGGAGAGCGGACGCACGCAGGTACCTGGGAAGGGCTGAACGGAAGAAGGGCCGACGCCGGCGGATGGTTCAGCTATGAAATGAACGTGCTGCCGGGCGAAAAAAATGCGCTGCATGTGACGTTCTGCAAGCTCCATCACGGCGGCGCCTTGGACATATGGGTGAATGGGCGTCTGCTGGTCTCCGAGCCGTTTGCGGAGCGGCCGCAGCGCGCCTTTTACGAAAAAAGCTACGATCTTCCGGCCGATCTGACGTCGGAGCGGGATTCCGTTTCCGTCAAATTTGTCCCCCAAGGCGCAGTGAACGGGATTTACGGCGTGCTCCGGACGCTAAAGGGCTAAGTTCGGCATATTCCATTGTCAATCCATCGGTTTCGAGCGCAAAAAACGGCTTGCTCCCAAGGAGAGGAGCCGTTTTTCTTTTAACCTGCCCGATTCGTTTCGAATTTGCGACAGTCCTTGGTCCTCCGCCATCATGGCTTAAAAACCATCGCCGCGTTTAGAAATCTTTAGATTTGCTTAAACAATATTTTCAATCTTTTTAATTGATTGCGGGTATGCTTGGTTCAAGAAAGAAACGGATCGGAAGCATCCACCCGAATCCGGCAAACTTGAATCAAGGAGAACGAAATCATGACATCCAAACCTCAATACGGTGGACTGGACTGGCTGAAATTTGCGGCCGCCCTATTGGTCATCGCCAATCACACCAGCCCGCTTTCGACGTACAACGGCACCGCCGATTTTTTGCTGAGCGGCATCCTGACCCGCATTGCCGTCCCGATCTTTTTTATGACGGCCGGATTTTTCTTCTTCCGCAAGCTGACCGGCGATCCCCTCCGCGATAACAAAGTCCTATCCGGTTATTTGCGAAAAGTCGGGGCCTTATACGGCGCCGCCATCCTGCTGTACATTCCGCTGAATCTTTACACGGGATATTTTTCCGACGGCTTTACGGTCGGCTCCTTGCTGAAAGACCTGGTGTTTAACGGCACGTTTTATCATTTATGGTATTTGCCCGCACTGATGATCGGCATCACCTTGACCGCTTTCCTTTATCGCAAAACGCCGACCTGGATGCTTCCCGTCTCCATCACGCTGTATGTGATCGGGCTGCTCGGAGACAGCTATTACGGCTTCATCAAAGGCGTACCATGGCTAAGCGCATCGTATGGGGCGATGTTTCACCTGTTCGACTATACGCGCAACGGCTTGTTTTTTGCTCCCGTTTATCTCGCGCTGGGCGCCGCGGCGGCTAAAGGACAAGGGCGGGGGACAAGCCCTGTGCTCCATGCAAGCTTGTTTGCGGTGTCGCTTGGAGCGATGTTCGCGGAAGGGCTGCTTTTGCGTTCGGCGGGAATTCCGCGCCATGACAGCATGTACGTATTTGCGCTCCCTGCCGCTTATTGCTTGTTCCGGTGGGCATTGTCATGGAAAGGAACCTCGAATAAACGTTACCGGGAATGGCGGACATGGCTGTACATTTTGCATCCGTTGGCCATCGTGCTGGTGCGCGGCGCCGCCAAAGCGGTTCATTGGGAGGCGTGGCTGGTCCGGAACAGCCTCCTCCATTTTGCCGCGGTCTGCATCGTTTCGATTGCCATGTCGGCAGGAAGCGTCTACCTGTGGAAAACGGTGTTCAGAGGACGGGACCGCCGCTTGACCGGAAGGAGCCCTGCAAGCAGGTCGCAAATAAGCTGAGCGTCGTTCCAAGCGCGCTCCTTCGTTCCAAACATTTTGATATCGGCTAAAAAAGCAAGCGGCAAGTGATTGATCAATAACCACGAAGCCTTCGTTTATGATTTTCGGTTCATCCAGGCACGCATCGTTTCGGAGATCCCCTGCTCAAAACCGGTTGCCGGGATCGGGCCGATCCGTCTTCTGTATTTTTCGCCGCTAAGCTTCAAAGGCTCCTCCGTCAAATACAGCATTTCAACAATTTCCTTCATCACCGGTTGGAACAGCCCAAGAAGGGATAGACCTGCCCGGCCAAGCGGAATGACGGGCTTCGCGACGCCGCTTGCTTTTTGCGCAAAACGAACGATTTCCTTGCCCGATATGATCCCTGCGCCCGGGATGTTCCAATTTTCCCCGTAAGCATCGTCCCGGCCCGCAAGTTCAACGATCATCTTGGCCGCGTCAGGCAAATACACATACTCCCGCGGAACCCGCATGTTGCCGATGAAAAAGGCGGTTTTGCCCGCCGCGATCGCGGCAAGCGTCGATCCCAGATAGGAGGCATCATTGGCCGTGGGACCGTAATAATCCGGCAGCCGGACGATCATTTTCCGCACGCTGTCCCAGCGCTCCTCGAATAACATCCGTTCGAAAGCAAGCCTCGTTTTCCCCTTCCTGGTATGCGGCTGCTTCGGATGCTCTTCGGTCACTTCCTTCATCTGCCTTCTTCCGTATGGATAAATGCCGTCAACGGCGACCACCTTCAGGTTGAGCCCCTTGGCCGCTTCCATCACCGATTCTCCCAGCGGAACCAGCTTTTGGGCCATCTCGTTGTAGGGGACGTTCGCGCAATGGAACAACACCTCCGCTCCGCCGGCCGCCGCCGCAATGTCTCCGGGCCGGAAAGCATCGCCGGTGGACAGCCGCAAATGCTTCGGGTTTCCAAGCTGCCGGGCCAGCTGCTCCAGTTTCGCCCGGGATCTCCCGAATGCGACGGTTTCCACTCCTCGATGGACAAGTTCTGCCGTGATGGCCGCGCCCGTGCCTCCGGTTGCCCCTAAAACGATCGTCTTTTTCATAAATAAGTCATCTCCATTACGTTTTTAGTTAGTGATTGGTCAATCACTGCTTGCGATCATCATATTACGAAGTTAGTGATTAGTCAATAACCAATTTTGAAACTGGCGGTTTCTCGATCCCGCCTATTGTTCCATCAATTCCGGCATACCAAGCGCCATGGAAATGTTGCATAACATCCCTCTGGCCAAAAATAGGAGCGTGCGCTCCTCCGGATGCGGAATTCCGGCGTTGCGGAAGGCTTCCAAAACGATAAGCCGAACCGTCCGGAACCCTTTCCGCATCTCTTCCCGAACGACTTCCGAGGAAATGGTTTGAGCCTGCATTTGAAGCAGCATTTCATTCGCGCGGTCGGCCAGAATGTTCTCGTAAGCTTCGATCAGCGCGGGCTCCAGCTCCGACGGCGGCACGGATTCCACAACGCGCTTAAACGATTGGACGATCCTCCCCCAGGAAGCCTCCAGAGCCGCAACCAACAATGCTTCTTTGGTCGGGAAAAATTTAAAAATGTAAGGCTGCGAAATGCTTGCTCTTTCCGCCACCTGCGCCGTCGTAGCGCGATAATATCCGATCTCCGCGAAAGTTGCGATCGCCGCCGAAATGATTTCTTCCTTCCGATTGACCGATGGCGCTTCATTTTTGGACATCATGTTTCCGCCTTTCCAAGTCTGAGTGATGAATCAATTAACGTCCATTATACTGAAACCTTCCCGGCATCGCAATTCGCGAATTCGCGCTGCCGGAGCAGGGCTGGGATCCCGCCCCGGAAAGGAAGCAGCTTGGATTTCGTCCGTCAACGCGAACGGGCAAGACGGAAACCAAGGTCGTCGATGGAAAACGTCGGATGGCTCCGACGACGGCACGTAGCGCCGCAGCCTCTGGCTTCTTCCGCCCAGCTGCCTCCACTTAGATTGACATTGACACAGTGTCATACTTTAGAATCGGCTTCGAATCCAAATTTGAGGAGGCCATTCGAGTGAAAAATCAAGATCAACATGCATCAGAACCAACAATCATTGAGGCAGCTTCGGGAGAAGCTAGCGAGACCATGAATCCCCGCACGCCGGTGTCTGTCATCGGCCTTGGTTCGATGGGGCACGCTTTGGCCGCCAACGGTCCTTTTCTCAACGAGGATACGGGCGTTCCCACGTTATACGACCTGGCGATGCTCGCGCTGCTTTGGTCGACATCGGCAGGCTGGCTTCGCGCGTTTGCATTGATCGGTACGGCGGGTGTCGAGGCGGCGGCGTTTCAGCCCTATGCAGATTCGTGGTTTAAAAACGTCGTTGCGACGGATCGTTCCGATAAGCTGGCGGCACAAATCGACGCAGGATAGTACCCGGATACAGCCGGTTCGTCGCTCGGACTCAATGCGGCAGGCCTGGGCCTGCTTGTCCGCGCCAGCCGTGACGCCGGCGTTGACGCCGGCATGTTCGCGGCCGTCCAGGCTTTGGCGGATCGCAGAGTTGCCGACGGCCGAGGCGCCGATGGTTTCGCCAGCCTGATCGAGGCCATTAAACATCCGGCCTTTGCCGGCGAACAAACCAATCGCTGACGGTCGTGAACGGGCAAAGCCCTTGAGCGATGCAAGAGACGGGTTCCCCCCCCTTGTGATATTGGGTATGCTTTTATTTTTCACTGGGCACAGCTTGCAAAGCTTTGAACCGTTGCAAGCTGTGCCATCCAACGTAAAGCATGCTTAATTATGATCGAACATCATATGACGCCAGTCACTCCCTTATGCAGCCCGTTGCAAAGCAGGCAACAATGTTAGCAACATGATCCCGGAGTTTTTTAATATTTAAGAATCGTATACGCGCAATATATCAACAACAAAAACATCAACAGGTTAAAAGATTTCCTATGCTTCGTCAGGCATTTGTTAAAGACCGCCCCAAAAATACTCCAGCTAACCGTTCCCGCAAATCCGATCAAGCCGAGAAGAGCGGCAAGCAACCAGAGGCCGGCGGTCGAATTGTAATTTGGAATGACAAACACGGAGACTACAGACAAGCCGTATAAGATCACTTTGGGGTTAACTAACTGCATCAGCATGCCCGTAAAAAAACGCTTTTCCCCCTCCCCATTCTTTCGATCGCCTTCTTCTTTGCTCCGAATGATTTTTATCCCCAGATATACCATGTACGCTGAACCGATGATCGACATCCAGAACTCGATTTTGGGAATGAGATCTTGCAGCCAAAGACTGAAATAACAGCATAACAAAAGTATGACGTAAAAACCGGTCCCCACGCCTAAACAAAATGTTAACGCATGGCGAAAACCATGCTTCTTGGCCAAATACATGGCCATGATGTTATTCGGACCGGGCGTGAAACTGGAAATAAACGCATACAACAGCATGGAAGTGATCAGCATGTTTTCTCCCTCCTTCATCTTCCTTTTAGTCGTTATATAATACAAATTGTGCTTCATAACGACTATAATATTACAAGATGAACGTTATCTTGTAAATGGAGGGTTGTTCCCGAATCGTATGTTATACTTTTCTTAAAATAACCCTTGAGGAGCGTATTCCTATGGCAGAAGAAATTCATCTCGTCATTGCCAGAAATTTAAAGGACATCCGCGAGCGAAAAAAACTAAGCCTGGATAAAGTAGCGGAATTAACGGGAGTCAGCAAAACGATGATCGGGCAAATCGAAAGGGGAGAATCAAGCCCTACCATTACGACCATTTGGAAAATAGCGACGGGTTTGAAGGTATCTTTTACGTCATTAATCCACGAGCCGCAGCCGGATACAAAAATCGTGCTTCGGGATGAAATCAACGTTTTGTCGGAAGACAACGGAAACTATAGAGTTTACCCCTGCTTTCCTTATCACGAGGAGCAGCGGTTCGAGCTGTACTTTATCGAGATCGAAAAGGACGGATATCATCACGCCGATCCGCATATTGAAGGTACGGAAGAGTACGTCACCGTTTTTGACGGGGAAATGACCATCGAAGTCAATCAATCGAAGTTTACGATCAGGCGCGGCGATTCGATCCGATTCAAAGCGGACCGATCCCATTCCTACCGTAATTCGGGGGATACCTTGGTGCGGGCAAGCATGACGATATATTACCCTGAGACGCAATAGCCGATCTTTTGAAAAAGGGGTCATGATAACTTAGAGCGCTTGAGATTCGGCTTTCGGCGGCTGATTGCCGGCCGACTGCCATCTGCGCGCCAAAAAATAACGGGGCCGTCCCAAAAGATCTTAGATCTTGAGGGCGGCCCCATTTTGCTGTTAAGAGACGCTGCGGATACGAATCATTCCTCCCATCGCTCTTGCGCTCCAATTTCCTGAATTGTTTCTCGTCCACGGTAGAAATCGGTTCACAAAGGTTAGAGCTACGGGTTCATGACTGCCGCGCGTTTATTGCACCGGAATGGTCATTTCAAGATCCTTGTGGTACGTTTTGACCGGTTTCCCTTTTTCATCCTCGACGACGGACCAGTCCTTTTTGACTGTCATCGTATAAGGTTTGATGGTAATGGAGGTCGGTTTTTTGGCAAACGGGCTGTAGGTTTCATCCTCATGGTATTCGGTCTTCGGATTTTGATGGAAGTATCCGATCATTTTTTGATCCAGCGGTTTTCCGTCCTGGTCCACGATATCGTAGTACATTTTGGTGGCGCTGAATTCGCCCGACTGTTCCGGGGTAGACGGCACGCTGCCTTTGCTGTCCAAAATCAGTCGCGTCGTCACCGGCGTGATCTCGATGCTTTTCACGGTGTAGCTGAACGAACCGCTGCTCTGGGTTTGGTTTGGATGCAGCACCACGTTTCCTTTAGCGAGGTTTTTGACGGGCACTTGGAATTCGAACGGTTCCTTAAAACCGCTCACATTCATTTTTACCGTCATGTTGAACTCGTTTGGAAGTTGTTTCTCCGATAACCCGCTCGTAATTTCGTACATGGCCATATTGCGGATCAGCTTGCCGTCCTCCGTTTTGCCGACCGCGTCCGTGAACGAGCCGAAAAATCCCGTTTTCCCTTGGATCGTCACCTCCGGCATAAACATATACCCTTTTTTCTGCTGCTCCACAGGTACTTTCTTCGGCGCTTCGCCGGATACGTTTGTTGCTCCTTCCGGAAGGTAAGGAGACAGGACGGTATCGTCATCCATGCCCTGGCGTTCGATCATAAACGCAAGCCTTGTTCCGTCAAACATGACTTCCTTGATGCTCATCGTCAGCCCGTCCCGGGTCACGCTCAGATTCGGCGCGGTCGTCAGTCCCGAAACGCTGGCCTGTTTCAGACTGGGGTCAAAATTGTATTGAAACACGCTGCCGATATAAGGAACGTTTTTCAGCGCGTCCGCCATTACCGGGGACACAAAACCGCTTCCGAGCACGACGCCTCCGAGAACGGCCGCCGCCGATACGCTGATGGCCGCTTTTTTGGCCCATTTTCCTTTGCGATGAGTCGTTGTTCTGCTTCGTCTATCCATTTGTTCCATCCTCCCCATAATTCGATCCGCGTAGCTAACCTCAGGCATTTTCGTTTGTTTGACCGTCCGCCGGATCTGCATCATTTGCTCTTCCTCAGTTTGATCTAACCATGCGCTCATGGGTTAGCCCTCCTTCTTTTCTTTTTTGCTGAATGAGCTTTTTGCGTATGCGCTCGTATTTTTTGCGCAGAGTTGCAGGCTTAGAGTCCATAATCTCCGCGATTTCCTCGAAGCTGTATTGTTCCACGACCTTCAGCAGCATCAAATGCCGTTCCTCCGGCTTCAGATTCATCAGCAGTTCCTCCGCTGCGCGTTCGGCGTTCGTTTGCCGGTAATCGTCAAGCGGCTGCATCTCTTTTTGGTCATCGATAAGCTTCTTGCGGCGGCTTTTTTTTCGGAGCTGATCCAAACAATGGTAGTAGGCCACTTTATACAGCCAAGAGGAAAAGGAGACCTGCCTGTTGTATTTGGTTATCGACTGATACACTTTGATAAATATATCCTGCAGCGCATCCTCCGCTTCCTCGCGGTTTTTCAGGATGTAGTAGCAGTACGTGTACATCTGATGTTCGAATGCGCGTATGATAACGGCATAGGACTGCTTGTCTCCAGATTTGACTTTTTCCACGACGGCTTCGATATCGTCCGGCCCTCCGGCCCCGGGGCTGAACCGTTCCATGGAATCACCTCCTCTTGTCCGACTTCACCTATATAACGTTTGCCAAACCGACGAATGTGACACGAACCCGGCAAAAACGAAAAAAACCCTTCGGCAATCGATGTTTGCCTGAAGGGTTTTTTCGATTCACGTGCGGCTTTCCGGGCGAAACTCTTGATTTCGCAGGCTCCGCTTCCTGGTTCCCGCTATTTCCGGCAAAGACTACTCCTCAAGCTCCCATGCCGGATTCCAGACCACTTCCCACAGATGCCCGTCCGGATCCATAAAATGCCCGGAGTACCCTCCCCAGAAGGCTTCATGCGGCGGATCAATGATTTTGGCCCCCGCCTTGCGGGCTTGCTCCATCACTTGATCCACTTCTTCCTTGCTCGCCACATTATGGCCGATTGTCATTTCCGTCGAGCTTGGGGCAGACAGCGGAATCTTGGTTTCGTGAGCGAGATCCTTCCGGCTCCACAGAGCCAGCTTGACCCCTGACTGCAAATCGAAAAACGCGACCGCCCCATGCTCGAATTCTTTCCCAACGATCCCTTCCGTCGGCAATCCAAGCCCGTCCCGGTAAAAGGCGACCGCTTTTTCCAAGTCGTCCACGCCAAGCGTAAGCACAGAAATACGAGGTTTCATCGGATGTTTCATCCTCCTTCTTTGGTAGTAAAATCATAACCTCTTTATATCATCGCCGAATTTCATCTTTTTAGGATTGTAAAAAACGGACATCCTGCTTCAAAATCCGATGAGGCGTTAATCCGTAAAATCGTTTGAACATATGGATGAAATGGGGTTGGTCGAAATAACCGTATTTGGCGGCCAGATCGGATAAAGCGGACGAAGTCCCCTTGCGCAGCTCCTGCAAAAGGCTCTGGAATTGAACGATGTTGGCAAGCTCCTTGGGGGAAATCCCCAGCTCCTTCTGGAATCTTCTCCTTACGCTTCGTTCGCTGTAACAGAGCTTTTCCGCCAGCGTACGGACGGATAGCATCCCCCGGCCGGCATACAGATGCTGCAGACCCGACCGGATGAGCGGATCAACCGGGTATTCGTGGTGCCGCAACTTCTCCAAAAGCATGGATTCCACCAACCCGATGATCGCCTGTACGCTGCCCGCTTCTTGCACTTGCTCCACGGCCAAGCTTGCTTCGGCCCCCCATACGTCTTCCAGAAATACAGTGCGGCCGGTCAACTCCGAAATCGAATGTCCGATCCAGCGGCGGGCCTGCTCGACAAAAAAGCGGATGCCGAAAGAGGCGCGGCTCTCGGTTAAATAGATCGTTTCATACGAAGTCATGAACCCGGCGACCATGGCTCCTTTGGAAAAGGACGGGGCTTTCAGGTCAAAAATGATGTCCACGCACCCGTCCGGTATAATGCGGTGCAGCCTGCGGCCATAAGACGCATCGAATTCTACGGTCCAATAGCAGGCCACGTAAGGCTCCAGCGCCTTGCACGGCAAAAATTCGCGATACCGGTAAGAGGAGTCCTGCACAGGCTCCAGAATCGGCGGCTGCAGTGGCAGATAGATCCTCATGGCGGCCTCCTCCCATCCTGTTTAAGCTCATTCTACTATACTTCCGCCGTCACGCCAAAAGAAAAACCCGTGAAAGTGAGCAATCGATAAGAAACGCCGTAAACCGTCCGGTCGTATAATAAAGCTTGTACCATTCAAAAATACCGAAAGGATGGATGTACATTGGGGACGCTCAGACCCTTTCTTCAATCGGAGGATGCCAGAAGCCAAGCCGCTTTTTACGCCGAATCGCTCGGCGGCGAAATTCTATCGGTTATTACGTACGGACAAGCCGCGGGAGCGGAAGGCGAGCTTAAAGACAAAGTGATGCATTTATGCTTGACGGTGGCCGAAGGGAACTCCATTTTTATGGCGGATGCCGTAGAACCTTTCACGCAAGGCTCGGGCATCCTATTGGATGTATCGTACAAAACGAAATCCGAAGCCGAGAGCGCATTTGCCAAACTGTCGTCCGCCCCCGGCGGGCAAATAAAGCAGCCTTTTGCGCGGCAGCCGTACGGCCTGTATTACGGTGAACTCGTCGACCCGTACGGCGTGATCTGGATGATCACTTCCGATGATGCTTCGTAAGAATGCTTTCAAGCAGGGTATACGTTTCTTTCGAAAAGCGTAATATTAGCATGTTGAACAAAAAAAGACCTCCTTTTCCGTTTTTTCGGAACCGGCGGTCTATTTATTTTGACCCGGTTATGGGCATTTCTTTTCAAGAAAAAATCGCTGCCTCGCCATAAACCGCTGCATCAACAGCGGCAGCGATATTAAAATCGGGGGATCGCCCATGCTTGGCGGATACAACGCAACCTCCTTATCGATCCGCTGATGATGGGACGATACGACAATCGGCTCGTGAAACCGGGTGCGCAGCGTACGATGCGGCAGCAAAATGTCCGTGGACCGCATGTCGGACGATACCGACGTTGCCATCAAATAATACGTTCCCGGCTTGACGTTCGAAAACCGAAAGGGCCCCGGCGACGTCAACAACGTGCCGTAAGCGGGAATTGCATCCGGAATGGGCCTCAGAAATAAACCGATAAAAATGACGCCGTGAATCGGGGATTCGGCATTAACGCGGCCGGAAATGATTGCGCCATTCGGCCCGATTTCAGTGGAAAATGGCTCGCGGCTTTCCGACAGAACCGACTGTAAACCCGTTTCGGCAAGGATGTGTTGATCGCGGAAATGGGCCGGAGTCACGCCGACCTTGTCGGCAAAACGCGTGGTAAACGTCCCGATGCTTTGCTGCCCGATTTCCAGGGCGACGTCGCGCACGGTCAAATTCGTCTGGAGCAGCAATTCCTTGGCTTTCTGCAGCCTGGCAGACGAAATATAATATTGCGGCGTCAGGCCGGTTTGCGCTTTGAACAAGCGGATGAAATGATAAGGGCTGTACCCGACATGCCGGGCGATTTGCTTGAGCGAAAGGGGATCGCAAAGATGCGCATGGATAAACAAAATAGCTTCGTCGATTTCCGGTTTTGGCTGAATCATCAGAGCCTCCCGAGCCCGAACATAGGTTCTTTTTCTGCCATTTTACCATACATACCCATCTTATTTCCAATGCTTCCAGAAGAGAAGATCCATCCCATGTTTTGTTACGGGTTAGCGCACCCCGCTTTTTGTTCCAATTCTTTCTTCTGCCGCAGGTGATGACGCAAATGCATGTCATTCAGTTCAAACCACTCCCGTGCGTTCAGCCAGCCAAAACCGTCGTGTTTTACTTTGCGGCGAGGGTTGATCGAATCGATCCGGCCTTCCCATGCCTTCATTTTTTGCAGCACTTGATCCAGTCCGCGCAAAAGATCTTCCTTGCTTTCGGAATTGCTCGGGTTGTTTTCGGGGCCGTCCGGCAATCTGATTTTAACGGGCGGGAATCCGCCGAGTTCGAACAGCCGCTCGCCCGCTTCGGTTTTTCCGAGCCATTGTTCTTCGCCTTCGGCCGCGCAAAGCTCCACTTTGTCAAAATAATCGAGGGAAGCCAGGATCAAATGGTCCAGCATTTGCCCGAGAGACCAAACCTCCGGCGCGGATTGATGCCTGAGCTGGATTAACGAATACCTCTCCAAACCTGTTTTGTACGTTTCGATCAGCATGGCGCCGTTCATGGGAACACGCTCCTTTTCCGAACTGTTCGTTTCATCCTCGCAGCCAAATAACGCCTTCGTAATTCCCTTTTTATCTTATCACGCAGCCGATCCTATAAATGCTTAAGATTTGCGGTATACGTTAAACTTCCAAATAAAAAAAGCGCCGAAAACATGCTTCGGCGCTTTGGGCATCGGATGATTGCAAGGATCGGCTGCCCGTCTTTGGCGCAGGCATCCCCATGTATGTGTCGATCGTGCGTGTTATTGTCTTTTCGGCGCAAGCTCGACGGCTTGACGGATGGCCTCCATCATGCTTTTTTCTTCGACGATGCCTTTGCCCGCGATATCGAACGCGGTGCCGTGATCGACGCTGGTGCGGATGATCGGAAGGCCGACCGTAATATTGACTCCCGCATCGAGGCCGAGCACCTTCACCGGACCATGGCCCTGGTCATGATACATCGCCACAACGATGTCGAAATCGCCGCGCACGGTGCGGAAGAACAACGTATCCGCAGGCAGCGGGCCGACGACGTTGATGCCTTCCTCCTGCGCCTTTTTCACGCCGGGAACGACCTTCTCTTCTTCCTCGCCGTATCCGAACAGGCCGTTTTCGCCCGCGTGCGGATTGATGCCGCAGACGGCGATGCGCGGATTTTGGATGCCCGATTTGGTCAACGTGTCATGGGCCAGCCGGATGACGCGATATACCCGCTCCGGATTGATCATTTTCACCGCATCGATCAAACCGACATGCGTCGTGACATGGATGACCTTCAGGTTAGGCGCGGACAGCATCATCGAAAATTCGCTCGTGTTCGTCAGATCGGCCAAAATTTCGGTATGCCCCGGATATTGATGGCCGCCTTTATGCAGCGCTTCTTTGTTCAGCGGAGCGGTGCAAATCGCGTCGATTTGCTGCTTTTTGGCCAAATCGATCGCTTTGGCCAAATATTCGAACGCCGCATGGCCGGCTTCGGCGGACACTTGTCCGAGCGGCAAATCGGCCTTCAGCAGGTTTAGATCGAGGCAGTACACCGTTCCGAATTCATACGCAAGCTGATCCAGCTGATCCTCCGTCACCGTCCGGATCTGCAGGGTGCTGTTCACGTAAGATTTCGCGCGTTCCAAAATTTTGCTGTCGCCGATGACGAGCGGATCGCACAAATCGTAAATCTCGCGGTTTTTCAAGCTTTTCAAAATGATTTCCGGTCCAACCCCGGCTCCGTCTCCCATCGTAATGCCAATCACAGGTTTCTTTTGATTCATGTTACTCATCCTCTCCACTCATATATTTCAGCGCGTTGACCAAAGAATGCCGGTGCCCGAAGCCGCCGGCCTTGGTTACGGTCCAATACATGCCCGTATCCGCCGTATCTTTTAATATACCCAGCGGGAGACCGGTCTCGACCTCGGTATAAAGCTGCATCCGGTTCATGTTCAACCGGCTGCACACGGCTTTCGCCGTGTCGCCTCCGGTCAGGACCAACCCCCGGATATCGGGGAAGGCGCGAACGGTTTCGCGGGCGATGTTCCCGAGTTCACGGGAAATCGATTCGCTGATCTCCGTCTTGCTTAATGAGAGCTCCTCTCCCAGCCGGGTCGTGGCCTCCCTATTTTTCTCCGAGGAGTCCACGAATAATACGAAATGCTTTTTGTCCGGCGCTTCCGCCAACGTATCGATAATATCCTTCGCAACGTAGGTTTGGCGGACAAGGTCCGTCGGATCGACTTCCACGAAACGCGTATCTTCCATCCGCCGCACCTGCTCCAGCTGCTCTTTGGTCACGCGGGACAAACTTGCCGATACGGTCAGCGTGCGGCTTACGTTCGGGCGCCGATCCGTGCGTTCCGTTTTTTGCAGCTGCAGCGCCTCGGGCAAAAATTCGATCAATCCGGCCGATCCGGCCCAGACCGTATGTTTCTTCGCCTTGGCGAATGCGTCCGCGATGATTTTCAGGTCATGGTCGGTTTTGGCGTCGCATACGAACCAAGTCTGCCCTTGCTCCGCATGCCGGACGATCATATCCGTCAGCCGCTCCAACGGACCTGTCAGCAGTTCCTCTCCGATAAGGCAAATCCGTTCCGCATCCGCGTAACGGCCCAGCAAATTCGGAATATAGCTGTCTTTTACCGGCGTTTTCGGGTCTCTGCCAAACTCCGTTTCGGAGACCGGCCGCCCGTTTACGTATTGGGTACCTTCAATTGTTTGGCGCTTCATCTTCGGATAGGCCGGGGCAATGACGACGACTTCCGGCCGGTGGACCGAAACGACGGCCGCCAGCTCGGCGGCCACGTTTCCCCGCAGCGTCGAGTCCATCTTTTTGTAGGCATGGACATACCCGCGCTCCCGAAGAACTTCGCTTGCTTTTGCCACCCGCTCAAAGGCTTCCCGTTCGCCGGCCGCGCGGCTGTCCGTATCGATGATCGCCACGTCGCCAGCCTGCCCCGTCCAGGAATCCTCTTTCAAATCGAGATAGACGGTAGAGGCGATCCCGATTTTCGACAGCTGCACGCCGGCATCGTTTGCTCCCGTCAAATCGTCTGCAATGATGTAAAATGGCTGCATATCCTAAACGACTCCTTAAACTTGTGCTTTTCGGCGCTGCGCCCGTTTGGCGAACCACGTCGTCAGTAGCGGCGTCAAAATGGCCGTTACGATGACGGCGGCGGTCACTTGAAGCGTTGCCGTTGCCGCGATGCCGCTGTATCCGGTATATACGGCCGCTACCGCCATCGGCACGGCGGCCGCGTTGCCTGCCGTCGACGATGCCGCAATCCCCGCGACGCCGTCCCCGCCCGTCAGTCGGTCGATCAGGAACAGCATGCCGCCCGTGATCACGAC
The DNA here is from genome assembly GCF_009870825.1 of Paenibacillus sp. USDA918EY. GTDB lineage: Bacteria > Bacillota > Bacilli > Paenibacillales > Paenibacillaceae > Paenibacillus_AQ > Paenibacillus_AQ albilobatus. The sequence continues at coordinate 450,671 of NZ_WTWY01000003.1, forward strand.
GACGCCGAGGCCCAAAATAATGCCGGATGCGCCCGCTTTCACGACGTTGGCGAGGTTGATGCTTGCGCCGATCGCCAGCGAGAACAAAGGAATCATGACGTCTTGGCCTTTGCTTAAAAACTCGCGCATTTTTTCGTCCAGATTACCCAAGATCATGCCGATAAGCAGCGGCAAAATCGCAAAAACGAAAGCCATGATCGGAAAGCTGGCCAAACCTGCGACGCCGAGAATCAGCATCGTGAAGAACGGGCCGGATTCCAGCGACATGATGGAGTACGCGGCGACGTCTTCGGCTTTTTTGCCGAGCTGGCCCATCAGCGCCATGTACAACCCGCCGTTCGTGTCGGAAAAAGCGGCGATGATGGCCAAGGCGGACAAACCGAGGAACAGGTTGTTTTGGTCCGGGAAGATGGCTTTAATCAGCAGCGCGATAATAAACGTGGTGCCGATTTTGCCGATCCACAGGCTGACGCCTTTTTTCAAAATGTAACCGGTTGCCTGAAAGCGGATGGTCGACCCCAAACAGATATAAAAAGCTGCGAGCAGTGCGGAGGTTCCGGTCAGGAGCCCGCCCGTAAAGGAGCTTTTAAATTCAGGCAAGTCGAAGATTCCGGGAAAAAACGTACGGATGATGGCACCGATCAACAGCGGAATCAGCATCATCCCGCCGGGAATCTTGTCAATGGCTGCCTTGATTTTCATAACTGTCTCATCTCCTATGTTTTATTTTGCAACAATTTCTTTAAATGATTGCGTTTTCGTTCATTATATTAATCGCTTACAAAATAAAATGCAACAGTTTTCGACATGTTAATTTGTAACATATCAAAAACGTTGCATTTTTAAACAATCAAAGAGATGTTTTTGGAATATTTTAGTTTTTCAACTTGCGCCAAAGCGTCGAGCGGTTGATTTGCAGCCGCTTGGCGGCTTTCGTCTGGTTGAAGCCCTCTTCCTCCAGAACCTTTTCGATGATTTTCTTCTCGATTTGGTCAAGCGTACCGCTCAACAGGTCGGGGGAAGCTCCCGATTCTGCTCCTTTTCGGCTAAGCAGTTGGTCAACCAGCGGTTCATCGATCACGTACCCTTTTTCAAGGATGACCGCCTCCTGCAGCAGCGCTTTCAGTTCGGAGACGTTGCCGGGCCAGCGGTAATCCGCAAGCAGCCGCAAAGCTTTTTCCGACATGCGGATCGCCGAGGTGCCGAGCGTTTGGCTGAAATGCAGCAGCAGCGCCGTGACAAGCTCCTTCAAATCCGCTTTCCGCTCGGCGAGGGCAGGGACATGCACATGGATGATTTCATCTTCGTAAATCCTATTTTCCCCGGAAACCTCTTCCTCAGTCATGCCAAAAACGAGGGTCACGCCCCGCTTCCTCAGCTCCCTGATTGTTCGCCATTCGCCCTCCTGCCAGCCGCGCTCCAGGCGGTCAAAGGCATACACGTAAATAGTACGAACCTCCGCGGCAATCTCCTCCGGGCCAAGCTCAGGCAAATCCGCCGCCCTCACCGAAGCGAAATATCCGTCTCCTTGCGTTTTTTGATCATGCAAATACCGCGCCAGCATCTTTTTCCCCGTGCCTTTTCCGCCGATAAAAACAAACTGGTCGTACTTTAAGCTGCGGCCGAGCATCGTCAAACATGCATTCATGGCTTCGCTTTGGTGAATGATGAGCGGTGCCGGCTCCGTATGGACCTGCATGGCGTCCCCTGCCTCCAGATGAAGCGGCTGCCTGTAAAATTCGCAAAGCCAGTACGCGGTTTCGCCGATGACGGTTCGCGTTCTGACGATTTTGACGGGTTGCCCGTCCGGATCGGCGGCATGGATGACCTCCCGGCCTGCGCCATTGTTATCCGGGCTTTTTTCGATCGGAACGTTGATTTCAGGTCTGGCGCCGAACGCCTTCCACTGCTCATACACGACATCCCCGCTCTCCGACAGCACCATCAGGTCCTGCGCCGCAGCCTGCAAAACGCCTTTTAACCGCTCGATCTCCCGCCTGCTTTTCGACAGCCATCTGGATACCGTCGCCGCTTCCTTAAAAGCGTCAAAGATGGACTCCCTTCCGGATTGAATCAAAATCCCGAGCAAGCCAAGCCGCGATGCCGTCTCGAACGTGACCACGTCGCCCATGATCAGCTGATAGCCGTCTTCCTTCAACTGCCGCAAAAGGGCTTCCGTTTCGCTTTCGTCCCGGATCGTAAACATATCGATCGAAATATCGAGCAGATCGACGATGGCTTTGGCTCCTCCGGTTATCGCCGGAAATCCCACGATCGCCTTTTTCCGCGGAAAATCGTTGGCGAGCGTCAGCACCCGGAGCATATCGTAGCCGGACACGCGAACGTCGATGACAGGGATATCCACCGCTTCGCCGATCAGCTTCGCCGTTCCGCCCCGGCTGATGATACAATCGAAACCTTCGGCTTCGGCCTGCTTCGCCAGCTTGACGCCTTCCTGCAAATTGCCGGTGCGAACCGTCAGCTCGAGGTCCCGCTGCTGCTTCCCGCATTCTTCTATTAAATTCTCCATCGCCGCATAAGGGGCTACGAACAGAGCTTTGATCGTCATTTTTATCCACACCTATATCCATTCAAATTAGTCGCTTTCCCCCTAGCATATCATCCGGGACGGCACAACGGAAGCAAGCCCTGCGCAGGGTCCACCGGCTCGGCGGACGCCGCAAACCTTTCATGCATGCCGCTAAGAAGGCGGCTCGAAGCCCTGAATTATATTTTGTACCTTTGACTTTGAAGATATATTAAGATGATATCATGAACACTCGGCAAGAAAGGGCTGATAAACGGTGGAACGATACCATTCGCAGCAAAAAGAAGACATGCATTTGACACAATTGGCTTCCGTCGGACAAATCGCGGCCGGCATCGCTCACGAGGTGAAAAATCCTCTGACGGCCGTCAAAGGTTTCCTTCAACTTCTGAAGGAGAAAAACGACGAAAGCTACATCGACATCGCGCAATCCGAACTGGAAAATGCCATCGAAATCCTGCAAAACTTACTACAAGTATCCAAACCCGATTTGGAGAACGAGTCCACCGAACCGATTGATTTGACCGTGGAGCTGGAATCGATCATTCAGCTGTTTCAAGATCAGTTTTATCGGGTAGAAGTATTAATGGACCTCCGGGATCCGGGGAATTTTATTTCCGGCAGACGGAATCAGTTGAAGAAGATGTTTTTCAATTTGATCAAAAACGCGTTTGAAGCGATTCCCGATCAAGGCACCATTAAAATCGGCCATCATGCGTCCGAAGACGAAATATCCGTGTACATAGAAGATACCGGCAGCGGAATCCCCCAAGAAAAGCTGGACATGTTGGGCACTCCCTTTTTTTCCACGAAAGAAAACGGCACGGGCATGGGACTCACGCTCGTATTTTCCGTCGCCTATCAGCACAACGGGGTGGTGTCTGTAAAAAGCGAGGAAGGTGTCGGGACCCGGTTTACCATCGTTTTTCCGAAGGAGACAAGCACCAAAAGTAAAAAAGAGGTGAATCGTTTGGAACTGGATACGTTCAAGGGCGTCAATCTAACCGATTTTTTCCGGCATAACCGGGACATGTTCGAACAGCGGCTGCAGATCGAAGCGGTCACCGTCAAGGATAAAATCAACGAGATTCTCGAGATCGGAAATATCAACCTTCTGGACAACGCCCATAAACTGGTGTTGTACATCGTCGAAGGCAAAGAATACGAGGTGATTTCTTTCGCTAAAGCGGAGGGCATCACCTGGGCGAAACATTCGCTGACCCTCGCCTTCAAACTGGAGTGGATTCAGGCCGTACGCCGCGTCATGTGGGATTTTCTGTACAACTATGACCGTATCAACGGCAAAACGTCAAGCAAGGAAGATTTTTACGGTTTGGAAAAGCAGATCAACGAGCTGCTGGATCTTTTTCTCAGCCACTTCTTCATGAGTTATTCCCAATTCAAGGACAATTTGATCCGGAGCCAAAGGGAGATGGTTATGGAGCTGTCGGTACCTTTCATCCCGCTTAGCCAATCGATCTCAATTCTGCCGCTGATCGGCTCGATCGATAACATCCGCTCCGATATTATGGAAGAAAAGGTTATAGATCAAATCGGCAGGGAAAACATTCAGATGCTCATCATTGATTTGTCGGGCGTCATCGGGATTGAACCGGAGGTGATCCATCGGCTGATCAACCTGATCGACGGCATTAAAATGATGGGCTGCAAAACGATCATTACGGGGCTCCGGCCGGAAACCGTCAAAATGATGATCCGAAACGGCCTGTCCTTTGAAGCCAAAGCCGTGACCAAAGGAACCCTGCAGCAAGCGCTGGCTGATTACCTTGCGAATTCGATGCGGGACATTCATTCAAACCACGAGATGCTGCCGCCTTCAGGAACTGCACTGAGCATGTAGATGATTTCGTTCGTTTGAAGCATCATGCTTCGGGATGCCGTTGCCGGAACGAAACGGGCCTTTCAACCGCGTTCATGCGGCGTCGTTATTCCCGAACGCGGGAGGATTGGGGGGACAAAAAACCCGGCTCCATGGAGTCCGGGTTTTCCTTTGCTAGAAATCGAATCTATGCCGGGGAAGCGCACGCCTTAGACAACCTCCCGGCCGTCATTGTCCGGCAGCGGCGGAAAATCGTGATGCGGTTCGGATTGGTACCAGAACGCCGTGGAGGCAATGTCGCTTTGCTGCGGCAAATAACGGTGCCCGGAACGCCAGCCGAGATCTTGGATCGTGACCTTCAAATCCCGCTCGAAGCGGATCGGATCCATGACGTGCCAGCGGTACATGCCGAAGCGCTGCTGGCTGCGGTACAAGCCGTCGGGCTTGATGAGCTGGTGCATGCCGAGAAACGCCGTCGAATACGTGGAATATTGTCCGGCCGGATGCTCCCAGTTCCAGGCACCGCCGAAATAATCCTCCGTACCCGTTCCGCAAATGGTCGGAAACTCCCGGTCTCCGTCCATATAAAACTTGATTTCCCCTTCTCCCCACCAGCCGTTATTGTTGACCTGCCAAGCCAGGTAGGTTCCGACGTAATGCCCCTTCCCTTTGACGCCGTCGAGAATGGTATGCACTTCCCGATAAGGCACCGGGTTGCTTCTTCTCCACTGCGCATGGAAATACGCCATATCCTCAGGCACTTCGGTCAAGGTGTAATTGACTTGGTAATAAAGCACCGCTTTTTCCGCCGAGGCATTTTCCATCGTGATTTTCGCGGCTTTCCGAAACGGCATCATCCAATAGCTGTTCATGCCGCCGGCGGGATTGACGGCGACGGGAAACGAGTTCACGTTCGTCCGCTCCTGCCAACCGTTGCAAAAGAAATCGCCGACCGGCACCTCGACGGAGGGCTGGTCCTCATCATCCCAGTAAAAGCGGAATATGAGGTTGCGCCAAAACGTCGGAAAGCAGGTCAGCCATATATGCTGGATCGCTCCCGGCCCCTCGATGTCCGCCATCGTCAACGTCGACCCCGGCTCGATTTCGACCGACGGCGACACTTTCCAGCCGACGCCCAAATCGCGCGCGCAAGCCGCTCCCGTCCCTTCCGCCGCCATGCCCCCTTTGCCTTTGGCACCGGTAAAATTCTCGGGACTGATCGACCTTGTCCGGGCATCCGACAATTGCGGCAAACTCCCAAGCCCCATGCCAAGTCCGTTAAATCCGTGCATTCCGCATCCTCCTTTGAGTATGTTCGCCTCATCCCAGCCTATATGCCATATAAAGTTGAACCTATGATCGGCTCGAAAGAAGACAGCCGGGCGAAATGTTCTTTCATTCCTCCCTCCTGCCTATTCCTAATCCTTTTCTTTCGTACGACTGATTTCGTCGGCCGGTTGGATGTCGAAAAAGTCGATTTCCCCGTAACCTGCGCCTTTGGAAAAACGGATGCTGTTGCTGCCCGCTAGGAGCTGGATGCGCGCCGTGGACAGCCCCCAGTTCTCCCAGCCTTTATTCGCGATGGACAAAGGGCTCGGAATGCCGGAATTGACGGCCAGCCGAAAATGGGACCATCCCCCTCCGTCCGTTCCATTGGCGGTTCGCGCCATCAATATATATTCGCCCGCTTTCGGCACGTTAACGGCAAATTCCACGTAGCTGTCCGGCGTATCGATATGCCCGGCCTTCATGCCGCCCGATCCGTTCGGACTTTGCAAAGCGTATGCCGCTCCGCCGAACGTCCCTTGTTCTGCTTCGATGCGGATACGCGGCCCTTCGCCCGAAGGCAGCGGAATCGGAACGTTGGGATCGGCCGGTACGCCCAGATTCGGCGTATGGTCGGCATGCCATGTGAATTTCTGCATCCGGATCTCCCGGTTCCAGCCGGCGCCGCTGAATTTGGCCGTATGGTACACGATCCAGTCCTCGGTTCCGTCGGGATACTGGGTAAACGAATGATGTCCCGGACCGTAAAGCCCGCCTCCCGAAGCGAAAATCGGCCGGCTGCGTTTCGTCCAAGAGGCCGGATCCAGCAAATCGCTTGACACGTTGGCCGTAATGAGCCCGAGGCAATAGTCGTTCGTCCAGCTTCCGCTCGCCGAGTACACCAGGTTGATGACGCCGCCGCGTACGGCAACCTGCGGGCCTTCGTTGACATAAGGCGTGTGGTTGGTTTCCCACGGGTAAGTCGGCCTGGCGATTTCAACGCGGTCCGAGTCGATCGTCCACGGATTGCTCATATGGGCGATATACAAGTTTTGGCTAACATTGACATCCCCCTCCCAGCCCGACCATATAAAATAGAGCTGGCCGCCTGTCTGCAGCACGGTGCCGTCAATGGACCATTTATTCGTAGGGTCGGCGATCCGACCCTTATCCTGCCAGGTTCCCTGCGTCGGGTCCGCCGACGTATTTTCCATCACGTACATGCGGTGATTGGCGTTGTCGCCGTCATCCTTGGCGTAATAGATATACCAAGCCCCGTTGATATAATGAAGCTCGGGAGCCCATATATTGCAGCAGCCCGTGTTGACGACCCTCGTTGGCGCCGCGTCGATCGTCGTCAACCGGGACGATTTCCAGATCGTGACGTTGCCGCCCGTCGTTTTCGTGAAATAGTAAAAACCGTCCGTATGTTTGTAAACCCAGGGATCCGCTCCGTCCTGCATGACGACGTTATAGAAATCATTCCGGCTGGAATCCGGCTCCGCGACCTGCCCCATGGGAACGAGCAGCAGCATGCATGACGCCAGCAGCAGCGGATTGCGCACAGCGGCCTTCATGTTCAAGCATCCTCCTCTCGGGATGTAAGCTCAAACCGCGACGTTCGCCTTAGTCTTCAATGGCCGCTTTGCGGGAATTGATGCGGCGGATCACTTCCGGATCGAACTTTTGGCGTCTGTCGTAGGTATACAGCCCGTTCACTTCCTGCTCGACGTCATACAGCTGGGTATAACAAAATCCGAACATCATCGGGTGATCGAGCAGGGCGCTCGTCAATCCCTCGTACCGCTTGAGGAACGCATCGATGGATGTCGGCCGGTCGCCGTAACCCCATGCCTTGTCGTCCTTTTGGTCGGGGTTCCACCAAATGCCGCCGTATTCGCTGATGAAATAAGGCTGCCCGCCGTAGGTCTGCCGGTTCGGAAACGTGTTATACACTTCTCCGCCGGTTTTCATCGGTTCGTATCTGGCCCGGAACGTCTCCGGATTCTGATCGTAATCATGGAGATCAAAAATATCCGTCACGACATGGAAGTTGCCGCTGGTATCGATCACCGGACGCGTCGGGTCCAGCCGCTTCGTCGTCTCGTACACGATGCGCAGCACCTCGTCGTCCTGCTTGGCGCCGTCCCGGTCCCAAGTCTCGTTGAACGGGCACCAGCCGATGATCGCCGGGTGATTGAAATCCCGCTCCACGCCTTCCATCCATTCAGGCAAAAACCGCGATAAGCTTGCGGTCGTGGTAATATCCAGCCCCCAGTTGGCATGCTCTCCCCAAACGAGGTAACCGAGCCGGTCGGCCCAATACAAGAAGCGCGGCTCGAACATTTTTTCATGGAGTCTTGCGCCGTTGAATCCGAGACCCATCGAAATTTCGATATCCTTCCGCAAATCCTCGTCCGTCGGCGCGGTATAGACGCCGTCCGGGTAAAAGCCTTGATCCAGCACAAGCCGCTGGAACACCGACTTCTCATTGATCCGGAACGCCATGCCGTCCAGCCGCACCGTCCGCAGGCCAAAATACGAATCGACCGCGTCGACCGTCAGGCCCTCCCGGCCGAGCGTCAGCTTCAGGTCGTACAGCCGGCCGTTGCCCGCCTCCCACAAATGAACTTCCGATAAAGGCAAGGTCAACTTGACGCATGGCCCTTGCACCACGGCCGCTGCTTTCCCGACGGCTTTTCCGTCAAAAAAGGCGGAAGCCTTAAGCTGCGCGCCGGAGGCGCTGCCGCTGACCTTCACTTCCAGATGCACGCAGGCATTGGCCGGATCAGCCACCGCTTTCATGTCCGACAGATAGGCTTCAGGCACCTGCTCAAGCCATACGGTTTGCCAAATGCCCGTCGTGCGCGTATAGTCGCAGCCTTGCGAATGGAAGCTTCCGCTCTGCTTGCCGCGCGGCTGCCGTCCCGAGCGGACGTCGTCCTCCGCGCAGACGGTCACGATGTTGGCGCCTTCCTTGACATGCGGGGTAATATCGAAGCTGAACGAGGAATACCCGCCGCGATGCGTTCCGACGGAGGTTCCGTTCACCCACACCTCGGTTTCGTAGTCGACCGCGCCGAAATGAAGCAGGATCCTGCCGGTCATCCAATCCTTCGGCAAGGTGAATTCCCGCTTGTACCAAACCGCGGCCATGAAGTCTTTATACTCCACGCCGGACAGCTTGCTTTCCGGACAAAACGGGACGGTGATCGTTCCTTTGAGCGCATGCTCCGGCCGATGATAGCCGCGTTCCTTCCCGCTTTTGCCGTGATCGATTTCAAATTGCCAGGCGCCGTTCAAATTCAGCCAGCGGTCGCGCACCCATTGCGGACGCGGGTATTCGGGACGGGGGATCATGACGTTGGATTCCATTGAAAAAACTCCTTTTCGCATAGATTTATGTTATAAGTCAGCGTTGCCTTCCATAATGCGGCGGATCTCCTCCAGCGGCGCCTTCGGCCGCCTGTCGTAGGTGAGCAGGCCGTTGATCTCCTGCTCCACGTCCGTCAGCTGGGTATAGCAGTATCCCTGAATCACCGGGGATGAGAACATCGGAGCGACAACCGCCCGGAGCCTTTGCAGGAAATCCTCCTCATTTTCGGCGCCGGAATATCCCCAGCCATCCCAATCGCTTTTTTTGTAGGCGATGCCGCCGAATTCGGACACCAGGATCGGCTGGCCCTGATAGGACGCCCCGCCGACGAAAATCCGCCGTCGAGCCGGCATCGCTTCCACCGCGGCGGCCGCCGAAGCATATCGTTCCTCCAGCACTTCCCGGCGGCTCTCGTAATCATGGATCGTGACGAGATCCGTGGTCATATGCTCCCAGCCGTCGTTATAAATGACCGGCCTCGTGTCGTCGAGCGACTTCGTCAGATGGTACATTGCCAGACCGTGCTGCTGCTGGCGCCGATCGACCAGAACGTTCGGAATGCCCCAGCTTTCGTTCAGCGGAACCCAGGCCACGATGCACGGATGGTTGTAATCGCGGTCCATAATCTCCTGCCATTCCCGGGTGAAGCGGCGCACATACGCTGCCGAATAATCGTAAGCGTTCGCCGCCTCGCTCCACAGCAGCAGCCCGAGCTTGTCGCACCAATAAAGGAACCGGGGATCTTCGGTTTTCTGATGTTTTCTTGCGCCGTTGAAGCCCATCAATTTCGCGAGCTCGACGTCCCGCCGCAGCGCTTCGTCGGAAGGCGCGGTGAGGATTCCGTCCGGAAAATACCCTTGGTCCAGCACCAGCCTTTGAAAATATGGGCGGTTATTCAGGCACAGGATACCGTCCTGGATGGACACCTTCCGCATGCCGAAATAACTCGTCACGTCGTCCAGCACCTCTTCGCCCTGCATCAGGCGGAGCCGGATATCGTATAAATTCGGCTTCTCCGGGCTCCATAAACGCCCCTGCCCATGATCCATGAAATCGTTCAGCCCGATCGACCGCGTCTCCTCCGCATGGTTGACGAAGTACTGATCCTCCGCCACCGCCTCGCTTTGGAAAGTTATGGTCACCTGCAGCCTTAAATCGCCGGACGGCTTCCAGCCCTGCACGAAGGTGGATAACCGGATTTCATTGCGGTCGATGTCCGGCGTAAGCTTGATCTTGTCCAGATGGGCCGGCGCCAGCGGCTCCAGCCATACGCTTTGCCAGATGCCGGTCGTGCGCGTGTAAAAAATGCTTGCCGATTGCTCCTGCCAGTACTGCTTTCCCCTCGGCAGCGTCACGTCCCGGCTGAAATCCTCCGCTTTGACCACGAGGATGTTGCCATGATCGGCGAGCGCAGGCGTAATATCCGCTTGGAAAGGCGTATGGCCTCCCTCATGCACGGCCACCAGATGGCCGTTCACCCACACCTTCGCCGCATAATCCACGGCGCCGAAATGGAGCATGATCCGCCTTCCCCTCCAGTCCGCCGGAACGTCGAAGCCCCGCCGGTACCAGACGACATCATGGAATGACGGGTCGCCGATGCCGCTCAGTTCGCTTTGAAATGTAAAGGGGACCTGTATTTCCTTCGTAAACGAACCGGCTTTATTTTCCAAATACCATCGTTCGTCCTCCCCGACGACTGCATCGTCAAACTCGAATGCCCACGCTCCGTTCAAACTGACCCATTCCTGCCGCATAAATTGCGGTCTGGGATATTCCGGGCGCGGCGGCGCTTTGCTGCATTGTTCCCCCATGTGCCATTCGCTCCTTTGGTTAACTAGAAAGTTAATTAATTATTTTAGAATGAGTCACTGAATTCTCACGTAGATATTAAAATAAACGTGATATATAGTCAACGAAATTATTATTTGATTAATTAAATAGTTATCTAAATGATCCACGTCCGTTTCCTGCCGGAGGTGGATGAGCGGATTACCGGCGGCGCCTGCCTGTTCGGCAGGTAATTCGGCAGCGACGGACAGGGTATTCATGTCCCGCATCCGCATGAAGCAGCAGACATAGGCCAGACGGTCATGTTTTTCGGAACATGCCGTTTGGCCTGCGCCTCTGTTCTGAAGCTCTTTTCGCGCACCTAGCCTTTTATTGAGCCTACATATACACCTTTGACGAAATACTTTTGCAGGAACGGGTACACGAGCAGAATCGGGATCGTCGAGACCACGATCATGCAGTACTTCACGAGCTCCCGGTACGCGGTGGAGCTGCCCGCGCTGTCGATGACCACGCCGCCGGCGCTGCCCATCGTCGTTGCGGTCGAATCGTTCGCCACCAAAATTTCCTTCATCAGCAGCTGCAGCGGGAACAGGTTCCGGTCCTTCAGCAGCACCATGGCGTTAAACCATGAATTCCAGTTGCCGACCAGATAATAAAGGAAGATGACCGCCAGCGTAGCCTTCGACAGCGGCAGGATGACGTTCCAAAGAATCCGCGCCTGGCTCGCGCCGTCGATCGTCGCCGCCTCCTCCAGCTCCAGCGGAATCGCCTGGAATCCCGTCCGCAGAATAATCATGTTCCAGGTGCTGAGCGCCGTCGGCAGGATCATGGCCCATAAATTGTTGTACAAGCCGATATCCTTCATGAGCAGGAACCACGGAATCAGGCCGCCGCCGAAAAACATCGTCACCGTGATGACGATCATGATGATGTTTTTGAAATAGAGATCGCGGCGGGATAAAACATACGCGCCCAGAACGGTCATCACCATGTTGACGAGCGTGCCCAAGCCGACGTAAATCATCGTGTTTCTATATCCGACGAGCAGGCTGTTGTCCTTGAAAATCAGCTTGTAGCCGTCAAGCGTAAAGCCAAGCGGTTTCAGCAGCAGGCCTTTATGGGCGACAAGCTTGGCCGGATCGCTAAAGGACGCAAATATGATATGCAGGATCGGATATAGACAAGCCACCGTCAGCATGGTCAGCAGCACGTAGTTGACGACGTCGAATACCCGGTTCCCGAACGTTTTGCGCTTTCTCATTTTTTGGTCTCCTTCCTACCACAAGCTGACTTCGGAGTTTCGCCTTGCGATCCGGTTCGTCGCCCAGAGCAGGGCAAAGTTCACCACGGAGCTGAACAGCCCTACCGCCGTGGAATAGCTCAGGCTGGCCTCCCTTAAGCCCCGGCGGTACACATACGATGCGATGACGTCCGCCGTATCGTAGGTCAGCGGATTATAAAGAAGGATGATCTTTTCATAACCGGACGACATGAGCCCGCCGATGGCAAAAATAAACAAGATGACGATCACGGGACTGATCTGAGGCAGCGTGATATGCCACATCTTCTTTATTCTTCCGACGCCGTCGATCTCGGCCGCTTCGTACAGGGCCGGATCGATCGAACTCATCGCGGCCAGGTAAATGATGCTTTCCCAGCCGATGCTCTGCCAGATGCCCGAAAACGTATAGATCGCCCTGAACATGGACGAATATCCGAGCAGCGACGAGTAATCCTTGCCCGTGATAAACTGCAAAATCTGGGTGATGATGCCCTCGTCCGCCGTGAAGATATGAATCATGCCGCAAACGACCACGAGCGAAATGAAGTGAGGCATATAAGTAATGGTCTGCACCGTCTTTTTGAACTTGCCGTCCCGCGCCTCGTTCAGCATCAGCGCCAGAATGATCGGAGCGGTGAATCCGAACGCGATCCCCCACACGTTCAGCAGGAGCGTGTTTTTAACGATCCTCCAAAAATATGGCCCTTCAAAAAAATCGATAAAATGCTTTAAACCCACCCACGGACTGTCGGCGAACCCGAGCAGCGGCTTGTAATCCTTAAAGGCGATCAATATGCCCCACATCGGTCCATAGCAAAAGACCAGAAACCATGCGACCACGGGAACGGCGAGCATGTAGACGAACCAGTTCTTTCTGAAGTCCTTTTTGATCACATGCCCGGTCTTCCGTTTGGGGCTGGGCGCCGTCATGCCGCGGCCATGTTCCCTGTTTTTCCGTAAAACCACCATCGTTCTGCCCCTCCTTCGCATCTCTTCGTCTTCCTCTTTCTCCGATTCCAGCACAAGCGATTTCCTTCGGCGGACGGCCATTCCCTGATTGGACGGCGATGAAGGTCCGAGCCATCCGCGGCGACCGCAGACGGCTCGGCCTTGAGAGAAACCGGCGCACGCATGCACCGGCTTCCCTGCCCGTCGCTATCTCTGGTTATAGCGGTCAAGAGCGGCCTGATGGATGCTCAGGAACTCGTCCAAGCCCATTTTTTTGGCTTCACTCAAAAACTTGTCGTAAGCGTCAACCGGCAGCTCGCCCATGATGATTTTGGCGAAATATTCGCCCCGCAGCGTCGACAGCTGATTGCCCAGTTCCGCCTCGCGCGAAGCTTCCTCCTGCGTAAACGTGATCGGCGGCACGGCCATGCTCGTGTCCATGTTCTCCGTCCAATATTTCCGGATTTCGCCGGAATAACTTCCTTTGGCGACGATCAGCGGATTGGAGTTATGCTCGTCGCGGATATCCGGCCAGCTGTGCATGCGGTATTTGAGGAGCGTCGTCGCTACGGGCTGTCCGTCCGGATCTTTGTAAATATAGCTGTCCTCCGGGAAATACGGCTTGCCGTTTTCGTCGATCAAATGCATCGTGCCGTATTCGCCGTAGTTCAAGATCTCCCAGCCTTTTTTGCTGTAGTTGAAATCAAGCCACGCCATGGCTGCCTCGACGTCCTTGCACTTGGTCGTGATCGCGGCCGCGCGGCCGGTTCTTTTGAAATTTTTATACGTGGTCGCGGATTGATCCCCGGCATTCAAGACCGGATTCAGCGCCCCTACGAAATCGATGTTGTTTTGCTGCTTCCAGTAGCTCCACATCGTATCGGGAGAGTCCATCATGACCGCGGTTTTGCCCGAGATGGCGCTCGCCATGCGCTGGTTGAAGTCGGCGGTTGCCCAATCGCGGTTCAGGAGCCCTTCCTTGTTCCATTGCTGCATGGTGGCCAAATATTCCTTGGCCTTCGGCTGGGCCGGTCCCCACGCCACCTTTCCGTTGCCGTCAAGGAAGGTCCAATCCCACACGCCAAACGCCCCGTTGATGATGCCGGTGAAGATTTGGCCGTACGTCGATCCGTAGTTCAGCGGCTCGCTATAGCCGACTTCCTTGCATTTTTTCAAAAACGCATGCCATTCTTCGATCGTGTTCGGCACTTCCATCCCCGTCTTTTCGAGCGCTTCCTTCTTGATCAGCATCCCGAACCAAGTCCATTCCGAATAAGGGGCGATGCCGTAAAACCCAAGCAGCTTGCCGCTGTCCGTCACCGTCGTTTTCCTTCTCGTTTCGTCCGAATTCCGCCATGCGGTATAGTTCGGAGCGTATTTCTCCATTTTGTCCGTCAGATCCAAGTAAGCGCCGTCGTTGACGCCCGCTTCAAGTCCGCCCGGATAACGTTCGGGATTGATGATGATGTCCGGCAGCTCGCCGGAGGAAATCATGAGCGTAAATGCGTCCGCTTCCTGACCGACCGGCGGGGTAATGAAATTGACCTTGATGCCGGTCAGCTTTTCGACCTGCTTCTGCACCGCATGATTGTTCATGTCCGGGATTTGAGGATCGGCGGGCATCCAGACGTTCAGAGTAACGTCCTTTTTGTAGGGATAAGCCGAGTAGTCTTGAGGAATCTTCTGTTCGAACAAATCTCCCAAATACGTATCGTTCATGGTGTTATTGACTTCGTCTTTTTGCTCTTGCGTCGGCGTTTTGTTGCCCCGGATGTTCGTGCTGATGTCCTTGAACTCCACCTTCTCCTTGTTGGCGACCTCCGTCTCCGGCGTGGCCGTTTCCGCCGATTCGTCCTTGCTGCCGCTGCAAGCAGCGGTCGAAATGACGATCGACGACACCACCAGCAAACTTAAAAGCCGTTTCGTGATTTTCCCCATGCAAATCCCCCCGCATATCGATTTTGGAATAATACCCGACCTCTCGTATTGCCTCATTTTCCATTTCCTGTATGTTCACACAAAGTATAATTTTGCCGCGATGTACTGTCAACGCTTTCATTTTGATTTTTTGTAATAAAATATTTTGATAATTCAAATGCACTTCGAATAAAAAATATACGAGATAACATATTCCAGATGGATAAACCTTTGGTGAATAAGGCCAATTTAGCAAAGAAGAGTTTGTTTAAGCTAATGAAACATGCACAGATCACCCATTTAGAACTATATAAAAAAGTCTAACTGTTACAA
Organism: Paenibacillus sp. USDA918EY; assembly: GCF_009870825.1. Classification (GTDB taxonomy): domain Bacteria; phylum Bacillota; class Bacilli; order Paenibacillales; family Paenibacillaceae; genus Paenibacillus_AQ; species Paenibacillus_AQ albilobatus. Next base: position 465,975 of record NZ_WTWY01000003.1, read on the forward strand.
TTTTCTTGTAACTATAGGCCTGGCAAAACCCGCCCCTCCGCTTGTCCTATTCGCCTGAAGGGAGCGGGAGAGCGTGCTCATCGCTGGCGGGTATCCCAAAATCCGGCGTGCCGTCCGGTTTCCACCCGAATTTTTGAATGCGCGTCGCCCGTAAAGCGGTATCTTCCCCGGGTGCGGACAATGCATGATAGACGATCCAGTCCTCCCGGCCGTCCGGGGATGTCGTGAAGCTGTTATGCCCCGTGGCATACACCTTATTCTCCACGCTCTTGCGGAAAACGGGCTCCGGCGATTTGCTCCAGGAAGACGGAAGCATCGGATCGGCCCCTTCGTCCATGGTCAGCATGCCCAGCGCATAATCCTCGGACCAGGTCGTGCTTGCCGAGTAGACCAAAAACAGGCGTCCATTGCGCCGAAGCACGACCGGACCTTCGTTAATGGCCATGCCCCCCTGCTTCTCCCAGGCCAGTGTCGGCGCCGTCAGAAGCGCATGCCCGCCGGTCAACTCGGTCGGACCCGCCATGCGCATAATATAGACGGCCGAGCCGTAATCGGGAAAATGCCCGTATCCGGCATACAAAAAATAAAGTTCTCCCCCCAGCTTCATCACGGTGCCGTCCAGTCCCGGAACCGGCGTCTGCAACGCGCCGCGCCACACCCACTGTCCTTGCATGGGATTCGCGCTTTCGTTTTCCAGTACACAGATCCGCCGGGTCGCGTCGCCGCCTCCGCCGCTCGCCGTGAAATAGACGTACCATTTTTCGTTCAGATAGTGGATTTCCGGCGCCCATAGCTCATGGCTGTATGCCCCTCCCGGCTCAGGTATCCATATCACCGTTCGATCCCCCTTGGCGATTTCGCTCAGACGGGCCGATCGGCTCAGTTCCAACCGGTCTCCCCTAGTGCACATGAAATAATAAAATCCGTCCGCATGCTTGTACACCCAAGGATCGGCCGACCCGGCCGCCACCGGATTGCGGAATGTCGTGGAATCGGTCATCGCTTCCCCATCTCTCCTTTCTCTTCGTCCCATGTTCAGGCTGATCGCTAAAGCCGAGGCCTTTGGATCTCTTGATCAGGATCATGCCCCCCTTCCATTTCTATTATCCGGGTGGCCGCGAAGCCAATCAATTGCGATATCGATTTGATTTCCTGCAAAAAAAGAATCACCTTGAATCGATTTCGACGGTCGAAAAAAAGAACCGCCCCGGGACGGTTCTGGTTCATGTCTATTCAACGCGCCTGTACTCGCCATTCGAGCGGCGTCACGCCGACCGACTTCACGAAGGAATCGTAAAACCGGCTGGAGGAGGTGAATCCGACTTCGGAGGAAATGGTCTCGATCGCTTTGTCGGTATGACGCAGCAGCCGCTTCGCTTCCGTCAGCCGCATATTGATGATGTATTGCTTGGGCGAGACGCCCACGGCTTCGGTAAATTTTTTGCGGAGATTGCTTTCGGACAAGTAATGCCGCGCGGCAAGCTCGCTGACGGTCAGCGCGGTATAGTAACGGGAATGGATCTCCTTCAGCACTTCCTGAATGATGTTCCGGTCGTTTGCGCCGTTTGGTGCCGGCAGCTCTTCCGCCCGGCTTCGCTGAAAGAGCGTCAGCGTCGTCTCGAGCGCGAGCCGCATCAAATTATACGCATCCATTCCCGGCTCGCCTGACTTCCATTCCATTTCCAGCTGCGACAAGCACATATCCGCCCAGCGAAGCCGGTCTCCATTCAGATGGGCCCACTGAATTCGATGCGGATTGCTTTCACGGGCCGCAAACAAATGCCGGCAGTGCACCGGCAGCTTGTCATGGTTAAAGTGCACGGAAATGCCCTGCCAAGGCTCGGTGCTCACGAAACCGTGATGCAGACCGGGAGGAATCAGGATCAGGTCTCCCGCGGTTACCTTGATATTCTGTTCAGCCGAGCTGTAGAACCCCTCTCCTTCCAAAACAAGCGTCAACTCATCGCTTGCATGCGCATGCGACATAAAAAGGCCTTCTCCCTGCTCCAAATGAAACATATGGGGTTTGAAGCGCTCGATGCTGACAATGAACTGCAACTCATTCATATCCATCTCCCGCAATCCTTTCAGGCATGGCTTTGCTTGGCTGCTTTGGCTTCAGTTTTCTTCCTCCCGGCCTGAAGCCATCGCGTATTTGACGTACATCCGAATATGCTGCTCGTGATCCCCGAATTCGCGGCCGAACAGGTTGACGCCGCCCTGGTTTGCCGCGTCCGGACGAATCCCGATGCGCAGCCGCAGCTTGGGGCTTTCCGACAAATTCAACTGCCGCAGCGTGACGTCGGATACCTTCTCCATATCCAGCGTCGTTTTCTCATTGTCTACCCGCCAGGTTTTCAAAAGCCCGTACTTCGTTGACCAGTCATACCACCACTCCGGGTTCAGCTTGCCGGGGCGGTCGCCGAAATCGCCCGGGCTTGTCCACATCCCGATTTCGACGCCGTTGACCCAAACCGAAATATCGGACGGCCATTCATCGTTGTAGTTCGGAACCTCGGAGCACATCTCCATCGACAGCTCCAGCGACTCGATATAGGCGCCCTCGGGGATGTCCATCGGCAGCAGGTATTCCACGTACCCTTTGGCAAACCAAATGATCTGTGCGTCGATATGCTTCGGATGATAAAAGCTTGCCGGGTCGTCCTCCTTCAAAATCATGCTCTCGGCGCTGGCCATGCCGCAGGACGGCGCCACTTCGCAGTCGCTGTAATGGCCGATGGGCATTTCGACCTCGTAGTTGTTCATATCGCTCATGGACAGCGATTTGAAGCGGTTCAAAGCGATAAAAATGCCGTCATAATTGCGGCTGCAGACCTTCATGGCTCCGCGGGAAGCCGGCAGCATTTCCGTATGTATCAGCTTGGCCGCTTCCAGCACCTTCACGTGATTCGCCACGGTCGACACGGGCAAGTCCAGCGCTTCGGCGATTTCGATCACGTTGAGCTTTTTGGTATGCAGCAGCTGCAGAATGTCAATCCGGGAACGGGTCGACAAGGCATGGGTGACGCTCACCAGCCTTTCCGGATCGTTAAAGCTAAGTTCCAGCACGAGTCCGCTCTCCTTTATACAATTAAATTACAACAATTTTACTGAATAATCCGCGCCATGACAATGACGCGCGCCTGACGGGCAAAACCGTCATGAACCATCTGTTAGAGGCAGAATGATGTCGAACGTCGTTCCTTCGTGGAGGGCGCTGTTGATGTTGATTTCGCCTTTATGATCGCCGATGATTTTGTAGCACATCATCAGGCCAAGCCCCGTCCCCTTTTCCTTGGTGGTGAAAAACGGCTCGCCCAATCGCGGGAATTGGTTTTCGCCAATGCCGACGCCCTGATCGATAAATCGGATCAGGACGCCGCTTTCCTGCAAGAGGGCAATAATGCGGATCACGCCTCCGTGCGGCATCGCCTCAATGGCGTTTTTTAATACGTTTACGAATACCTGCTTGATTTCCATTTCCGAGCATTCGACCAAGGGAATGCGTGCTTCAACCTCCATCCTGATCTCGATGTTGTTCAGCGCGGCCTGAGCCTCCAGCAAGGTGACGACGCTTTGCAAAATACGGACGAGATTTTGTTTTTGGAAGCTGGTTTGGTACGGTCTCGCTATTACTAAAAATTCGTTCACGATGCTGTTGATCCGGTCGATTTCGGACAGCATGATGTCGAAATATTCCTCTTTGTTCACCCGCCCGGATTGCATGATTTGCAAAAATCCGCGCAGCGAGGTCAGCGGGTTCCGGATTTCGTGCGCAAGTCCCGCGGCCAATTGGCCGACGGCATTCAATTTATCGGCTTTCCGGTAAAAGTCCTCCGATTTTTTTTGTTCGGATATATCCCGGGTAATGCCGGTGATGGCGATGATGTCGTCCTTGGCGTCTTTGATGGGGGAAAGCGTCAAAAAAACATGAATGGTTTCGCCGTCTTTTCGCGGCCTCACGGTTTCAAAATGGATCACTTTCTCATTATGCAGATGCTTGAAAATTTCCTCGAACCGGTTCTCCAGATGGGCCGGAAACATGGGCGCCTGCTTCCCGAGCAGTTCGCCTTCCGACCAGCCGTAAATTTTCTCGAAAGCATGGTTTATCCGAATGACTTTGCCGTCGGTATCCATAATGCAAATGCCGTCGACGGAGCTTTCGTATAACGATTCCAGCAGTTCTTTCGTTTCCCGGAGCTCTTGTTCGCGGCTCTTCAGTTCCGTAATGTCGACGCAGGAGGCGATCACTTCGACGACCTTTCCGAATCTTTTGACGGGCTGCAGAGACACCAGATAAAATACGCCGTGAAACACGCTTTCGTAAATGATCCCTTCCTTCCCATGCCATGCATCCCGGTAAAATGATTCTTTGTGGGCGGCTATGTCGGCGGGATAGAAGTCCTTCAGCTCTTTTCCCGTGACCTCCTGAGGAGTCAAGCCAATTTTGGATAACAGCCGCCCGCTGCAAAACGTATGTATGAACCGTCCATCTATTTTTTTGACTTTAAACGTCATGCCCTGCTGCTCGGACAACATTTCGATCAGTTCCGCGGAAGAATACTCCAAGAATTCACACGGCGGTTTCCCCATCTGCATCCACTCCCATCGGCCAATAATAAAATATTTACACTTCATTCGACGGTCGAACACCGGCATCCTTCCGGAAAAAAATTTAAAAGCGGCGGGATTGCGGAAAAATGAACCGGCAGCGGAGGAAGGCGACCGATTTCAATTCGGCCCGGCCATGTTATAATAATCGCAAGGTTGGGTCGAGCTTGAAACGGCGCCATCATCGGCTGGGAATGCACCTGCAGAGAATGGCAGCACAATTAATCGTTATGGGTGTGAAAAAATGGAAGTCAACCAGGCAGGATTCAAAGAAAAAAAACCGTTATATATCAAGGTCTACGACGAATTATATAAACAGATCATGAACGGCACCTATCCTTGCGACAGCCAGCTGCCGACGGAAACGGAACTGGCCAAAACATTCAAAGTAAGCAGGATGACCCTGAGACAGGCCTTGGCCCTTTTGCAGGATGACGGATTGGTCAAGAGCGTTCATGGCAAAGGAAGTTTCGTCACCAGACATCGGCAAGCGAACCAAACGGCGGGTTTGGAGAAAATCGGGAATCCGATCCATAAATGCCTGTCCGAACCCATCGACCGGATCGAATTGGATTTCCGGCTGGATTTGGAGAGCGAATATACGCAGGAAATTTTGAACCGCAAGGCCGCCGCCGTCGTCGCCATCGAACGATGGTACAAAAGCAAAGGCATCGCCGTCGCTTTTGCCTTTACGTTCATGGCGATCGAGACCGTCTCGGAATTGAATTTGGATTTGCAGGACACCGACCAGCTCCTGGATTTTCTCGAAAATAAAGTGTACGAAACGGCCCACTCCGCTACGCTTGAAATCAAGCGTTCGAGTGCGATCAATTCCCCTTCGCAAAAATACATCATCGCCGGAGGAGCCGACCAGTGCGACTTGATCCTGGAAAGCCTGTACGTCAATGACCAGCATCATCCGGTCCTCTATAATAAGTTCTATATTCCCGAAGAGTCCAGCGTCATGAAAATCAACGCAACCAAATAAGCATTCATTCCGGTAACGGCATCTTCCTTTCAGGTTGATGCCGTTTTTTGTTCTTCTCCTTCCGGCACCGGCGCTTCGTCGCCGTAATTTTTAGTTGCTATCCAGGTCGTTTGTGTGGTATTTTATCAAAGTACAAATTAGACAACATACTATACAACTAAAAAAGTTGTTATAAGGAGAATGAGACCATGAACACGCAAGCACCTATCGAAACCCCTCATATCAAGCCGAACGGAGCCGAAATCGCCGAAACGATTCTCCTCCCGGGCGATCCTTTGCGAGCCAAATTCATCGCCGAGACCTACCTTGAGGATGTCGTCCAGTTCAACGAGGTCCGCGGTATGCTTGGTTTTACGGGCACGTATAACGGCAAACGGATATCCGTCATGGGGACGGGAATGGGTACGCCCAGCATGAGTTTGTATTCCTGGGAACTCATTCACGTGTTTGGCGTCAAAAACCTGATCCGGATCGGATCCGCCGGAGCCATTCAAGATCATCTGCATCTGAACGACATCGTTTTGGCCATGGGTTCTGCAACCGATTCCAATTACATGCATCAATTTCACCTTCCGGGGCATTATTCCATTACGGCATCTTTCGACTTGCTTGAAAAAGCCAAAAAGATCGCCGACGCAAAAGGCCAGCAGGTCCATGTCGGAAATGTTCTTTCAAGCGATATATTCTATAACGTCGATCCGACCGCACTGGAAAGATGGAGCAAGATGGGAATCCTCTGCGCCGAGATGGAATCGGCAGGCCTCTACCTGAATGCCGCCTACGCCGGCGTCAACGCCCTTTGCATACTGACCGTAAGCGACCACATCTTTAGACATGAGTTCCTGTCTGCCGAAGAAAGACAGACTTCTTTTACGAAAATGATGGAAATCGCCCTCGAACTGGCATAAATGTTGCGGGAAAGGAGATGTTGACCGATGAATACGACCGTGGATTTGCACGAAACCAAGGCTTCCTCCGCGAAGAAAGCGGTTCCCATTCTGCTCATATTTTTTGTTTTTTCCTTGATCATCGACAATTCGTTTAAACTGGTCTCCGTCGCGATTGCAAAAGATTTGGGCATTTCGACGACGGCCGTCAGCTGGCAGGCCACGTTGGCCGGTCTCGTGATCGGGATCGGCGCCGTGGTATACGCCTCCTTGGCCGACTCCGTCAGCATCCGCTCGCTGCTTGCCGCGGGCATCGCCTTCATAACCGCCGGATCCGTCATGGGGTTCGCGTTTCAGCATTCGTTCCCCATGCTGCTTGTATCCAGGGTCGTCCAAACCGCCGGGCTGGCTTCCGCGGAGACGCTTTACGTCATTTACGTCGCCAAGCATTTGCCTAAAGACGAGCAAAAAAGATTCCTTGGTTACAGCACCAGCAGCTATTCGTTGTCTCTTGTCATCGGCTCCCTTACAGGCGGGTTCGTCTCGACCTATCTGAACTGGGCGGCATTGTTTTTGATTCCTTTGCTGTCGCTTATTTTGCTGCCGCTGATCCTGAAGTATTTGCCGAAAGAAGAAACGAAGAAAAGCCGCGTCGACGTGATCGGGCTGCTTCTGATCGCTTTGATCGCCACCTCGGTCATGCTGTATATCACGGATTTCAACGGGTTGTATATCGTCATGCTGGCGGCCGCGGTCGTTTTGTTCCTTTTATATATCAGCAAAAGCAAAAACTCTTTCATCGACATAACCTTTTTCAAAAACAAACGATTCGTGTCGGTGCTGGCCGTCGCTTTCATTATTTATTCGGTGCAGCTGGGTTATATCTTCCTGTTCCCGTTCCTTCTTGAAAAGGTTTACGGTCTCCACCTGGACACGATATCGCTGCTGTTGATTCCGGGATACGTGACGGCGGTCCTCGTGGGCGCATCGGCCGGAACCATATCCAAATACCTCTCCAATAAGCAGGCGGTATCGGCAGCGATGATTATGATCGCGCTCAGCTTATTTCTACCGGCAATGCTGTACGGAGGGCCCGTGATCGTGTACGTCATCTCGATGATGCTCTTTTCCGGCTCCTTTGCCTTTATGTACGCGCCGTTGCTTGATACTTGTGTAAGCGCTCTACCATCGAGCCAATCGGGAACCGTGATCGGGTTTTATAACTTGACGTTAAACGTCGCCACCTCGATCGGGATCACGTATTCGGCGGCCATGATCGAATCGGTATCGTTCAAGATGATCTTGTCGGTCCTTGCCGTCATTACGGTTGCTGCGCTGCTCATTTACTGGCTTTTGATCGGAAGAACAAGAGAGACGGCATAAAGGCGGGCATTTATGTCCGCAGCGTTATATTCCAAACGAAAAAGAGGGCGAGGCGTATTCCAGCCTCTCCCTCTTTATTAATATAAGGAACTTCCGCGTGCCAATGACGATTATCGGTTCGCCTGCAAATATTCGTCCAAACGGTCCATCGTCTCCGTAAAACCTTGCTCCATCCCCATCTCGATGACCTTCTGAAGCGCCTCGGCGGATTCGTAAACGGCTCGGTTCACGAATTTCGTCTTGCCTTCGAATTCTTCAAAGGTCAACGTGATGACAGGTGCCGGCATTCCTTCCGCTTCATTGCCCTCCGCATCCGAGAAGTAATCGATGTACACGATTTTCTCGCCGTCAACGATCTCTTGGTAAACCGCTTTGCCCCACGATTCGAATCCATAAAAATCGCCCTGGTTTTTGTCGACGCATTTCATGCAATAATGCCAGCGGCCGCCCTCGCGAAAATCCACGTTGCATACGGTCACGTCCCAGCCGTGCGGTCCCCACCACGCCTTCAAATGTTCCGCTTGCGAAAACGCCTTGAACACCAGCTCGCGCGGGGCATCAAAAACACGCTCGACAGTAAGCACGTTGCCTTCCGCCTGAAAAGTCATTTGTCTCAACATCCTTGCATCCTCCCTTGGGTTTATCCATCCGATTTCTTCTCTTGGGACTTTAATTTCTGCAAATAAAGATCCAGTTGGTCAAGCCGCTCCTCCCACATTCGGCGGTAGTCGTCCAGCCACTCGTCCAACTCATGGAACGGCTCCGGACGAAGCCTGTAGTTCCGGCGGTTGGCGACAGCCTCGACTTCGACGAGCCCGGCTTCCAAAAGGACGCGCAAATGCTTCGAGGCCTGCGGCTGGCGAAGCTGCAGACGATCCGCAATTTCTCCTACGGTCAAAGGGCCGCCCTGCAGCAATTGAACGATATTCAATCGATTGGGTTCGGCTAATGCGCTAAATGTCTTGATTTCCATGATTCATGTTCCTTTTTTACTTTATGGGCCCAACGGAATTCATCCGCCTGCCGATTTCGGTCCTGCCCCCCGTTTCTATCCGTATTCCCTTGCTATGATCAAAATATACCACGATAGGAATATTCCTGTCAAGGAATAATGAAAATATTAAAACGGGATCGCATCCGTTTCCCCAAACGTCAGCGCCCTTGCGCCAATGACGAAAGGAAAGGTTTTTGGGGGACTTTATCGCCGCTTACCGCAATATACTGTGTGTAGCGATGATTGCATCGAACCCGATCCGCCGTAAAGCGGACGAAAACTTTGAACATGGGAGGCCGAATGATGCAAGAAAATAACGGTTGGTCAAAGGACATGCCGGCATCATTGCATTCGCAGACCGTCGGTGACCGGGGGCCCGTTTTGGAGCAGGACAACATGCTTCACGAGACGCTGGAAACCTTTATACATGCCAAAATTCCGGAAAGGCCCGTACACGTCAAAGGATACGGCGCATTCGGATATTTCCAGACGGTCCATTCCATGTCGGCGTATACCAAGCTTTGCTTTCTGCAAAATCCGGGCCAGCGGGTTCCCGTCACCGTGAGGCTTTCCTTTGCCGTCAGCACGAAAGGCACCCCGGACACATCCCGCAACGTCCGCGGATTTTCCACGAAATTTTATACGGAACAAGGCGTGTTCGATCTGCTCTGCAATCATATCCCCGTATTTTCCGTGCGGGATGCCATCCGCTTTCCGGAATTCATCGAAGCGTTCCTGCCCTCGCCGAAAAGCAATCTGACCGATCCCGAACGACTTTGGGACTTCGTCGCCGGGACGCCGGAAGCCACTCATTTTCTCGTCTGGCTCTATTCCGACATAGGCACGTTAAAAAACTTCCGTCACATGAAAAGCCATAGCGTAAATACTTACGTCTGGAAAAACGCGCAAGGCGCCCGCACCTATGTGAAATACCACTGGATCCCTTTTGCCGGCGAGAAGTACATCGATCGCCATGAAGCGGCCCGGCTGGCCGGCGAGGATCCCGATATTGCGGGCAAGGAACTCTATGAATCCATCGCGGCGGGACAAAACGTCGATTACGGGCTATACGTGCAGCTGATGAATCCCGACGACGCGGCAAATCTTCCTTACGATCCGCTGGATGCGACCAAACTCTGGGATGAGCGGCAATTTCCTTTGCAGCCGGTCGGCCGTCTGGTACTCGACCGCAATCCGGATAACTATAGGGAGCAGGTGGAGAAAATAGCCTTTTCCCCATCCAATCTTTTGGAAGGAGCCGAGCTGTCGGACGACAAGCTGCTGCAGGGGCGGGCCAACATTTATTGGGATTCGCAGCGCATGCGGCTCGGGCCCGAATTCCGCAATATCCCGGTCAACCACCAGAAAAACTGGACGCCCGCATCCTTGGTGACCAGCGGCAGCGGCAAATCGGTGGAAGGACGTCTCGAGCGGTCCGATCTGCCCAATCCGGACGATTTTACGCAAGCAGGCCAATTTTACAGCGCCCTTTCGGAGACGCAGCAGGACCATCTGGTGGATAACCTTGCCGCCGATCTGAAGGGCATATCCCCTGAAACGCAGCGCATCGTCCTCAGTCATCTAAGCCATGCATCACAGGAACTGGGCGAAAGAGTCGCCCGGCAAATCGAATCGTAGTTGCGGCCGTCGCAGCGGCATAACCTGGCTTCGGTTGGTTTTGCGCGCATAACCAAAAACAAAAACACCGGAAAAAAATCAAATCCGGTGTTTTTGTCATGCCAATACAAAGACACTCTTTCTATTTTTCTCGTTGTCCGATGCATGACACAACGGCATAAATTCATTAATGCATCGCCGCTGCCCGCTGCTTCAAATAGGCCGGAATCCATAACAACGCGAGCAGCAGAAACATGCCCGATACCCCGAAATAAAGATATTCGAAGCCATGCTCCTTGGCAATGAAAAAGTAGCTGAGCGTCGGGCCCAAGGCAGCGCCGATATCCTGAACCATGGAATAAAACGTCAGGAACGTCATGGATTCGGCGGATTTCGCGACATCGCCCGCCAAAGCGTCCATCAGGGTCGTCAAAGAAGTGGCGGCCGCCATGGATACAAGCGCAATGATGATCCAAGCGGCAAAAGAAAAATGAACGGAAAGAAAGGCATACGTCGCAAAAGCCGACAGCAGCGAATAAATCAGCAGCGGAATTCTCCCTTTGCCGCCGTCGGACCATTGCCCGATCCGGCTCGCCAAAAAAGGCTCCCATACCCACCGGACGGATTGCAGCAGACCGGATAAGGCCGTTACGCTGACAAGAACGCCCAACAAACCGATCGGATTGCCGAATTGATATTGGATCAGCGTGCTTAGGGTTGAAGGGAACACGCCCTGTATAAACATCGTGACAAAAAAACTGCTGATGACGATCATCCAGATGCGGCTTTTCGGCAGGGCCGACGGGCGTTTTCCGGCTATATCCCGTTCTTCGGCGCCAGACTGGCGAATGCCGTGGTTTGAAGCGCGCATGAGCAGCGGGATTCCGACTAAATTAGCTGCCCCGAACAAAACGGAAATGGCCTGCAGCCCGAATACCGGAGCCAAAATGCCTCCAAGCAGCATGCCTGCCAAGCTCCCCGTCCGATACAAGCCGTTGTAAATCCCCATCGCTTTGCCTTGGCCGTGTTCAGAGGAATGACGAACGACCGCCGCCAATCCTCCGATGCGAAAAAATGACCAGGCAATCCCCCACAAACACCGCAACAGCACCCACCCGGCAAAACCTTTAACGACGCCGTAACCGGCCGTTGTCAACGCACCCAAAATGATGGCGACGATCAGCCCGGTCCTTAAAGGTATTCGCCGGTATAACCAACCGACCACGGGATTGGCCGGCAAACGGATGAAACGGTTGATGGATAAAAGAAACCCGACCTCCCAAAGCGACGCAAGCCCGGCCTCCTTCCAAAAAATAGGCAAGGCAATGTACAGCATGGAATCGCCAAGCAAACTTAATGCCGTAACAATGGCAACGATCCGGATCGGATCCGGCTTGCGGCTTTCTTTTGTCTCCAAATTGGCTTCCTTCCCCCCATTCCCCTGTTTATTTAAAATCATTTTCACATAAGACCGAATTCATCATGAGGTACGGTCGTTCCTAATCATTATATATCTTATTTGGAAAAAAACAGCCCCCGGCACTTTGCCGGAGGCTCGGAAAATTCCGTGCTTTTTCATGCGGATGCCGTCTGTTTTTGTGCAGCAAGGAAAAAGCGTACAGCAAACAAAGCGGATGGAAATAATAACGATAATACTTAAAATCATGTCGCTCATTCATCATATGAATCAGCAAATTTTGTTCATCAACAAGCTGGAACCCGCAGTATTCAAGAACCTTTTGAGAAGGAATATTGTTGATCGCAGCTGTTCCAATGATATATGGAATATCGTACTTTTCCTGTATCCATCCAAGGGTTCCTTTTGCAGCCTCCTTAGCATATCCTTTCTCTCTGGCGTATGGGAGGATTCCATAGCCAAATTCAGGTTCATGCAGGTCATCATGTTCTTGTGCAGCAACCTGACCAAGAATTTCACCTGTTTCCTTTTCAAAAACACCTAAGCATATTGTTCCTGTTATAATATCCATCTTCTCATAATTAGAAAGGTGCCAATCAAAAAACTCTTTTGCTTTTGGCTTCTGCCTTTGCCAACCTCCATACAAATCCAAAAGCCTTTTAAATTGCTCAAAATCCTGTTCGCCAAAAGATCTGACGACCAGCCTTTCTGTCTCGATATAAACAGTGTTTAAATCACTCATTAATAAAACCTCTCTCAAAGTGTCTGTTTATTTAAAAGTATCCGCACTTACACGTTACCAAAAGTTTACGTTAATCCGCCCGTCAACGCAGCCGTAGTGCCAAAAGCCTAAAATTAATTCTTACCTTTCTGAACCGAATGGTTCATAATTATTTTGAACTTATCGGTTCATAATATAAGAAGAGGAGTTTTACTATGCAAACGACAAGCACAATGAATAAACCCTTAGCGGGCAGAAAGGCATTGGTCACCGGAGGAGCTCGAGGCATCGGCGCAGCAATCGTTAAACGGCTAGCAGGAGACGGTGCATCGGTTGCTTTTACTTATGTGAGTGCGCAAAGTAAGGCAGAGGAATTGGTACAAGAAATTAAAAGTGCAGGCGGCCAAGCTTTGGCGATTCGCGCGGACAGCGCTGATTTTGAGGCATTGAAAGGCGCCGTCGAAGAGACGATCCAATCATTTGGCGGTATTGATATTCTTGTAAATAATGCAGGCATTACAAGTTTAAAGCCCTACGACCAATTTACCTTGGAGGAATTCGATCAACTAGTTGCGGTTAACCTGAAGGCGGTATTCGTTGCCGTTCAAGCGGCCGCTCCACAAATGAAACCAGGCGGTCGTGTCATCAATATTGGCAGTGTTGCCGCCGAATTCAATCCGTTCCCAGGAAACAGCCTGTATGTCTCGACCAAGGCCGCTGTAGCCGGATTGACACGGGCGTTGGCGCGCGATCTAGCACCTCAAGGTATTACAGTCAACAATATTCAACCGGGAATGATTGATACGGATATGAATCCGGAAAATGGCCCCTATGCTTCAGGCGCACAAATGATTCCGTTAGGAAGATACGGAAAGGCATCCGAAATTGCAAGTATGGTGGCTTATATCTCTTCACCTGAGGCCGGCTATATTACAGGGGCAAGTCTGAATATTGACGGAGGCGGAAGCGTCTAACAGAAGTTAGTTTCCCAATGAAGGCTTGGTGAAAGAGGAACGATTTATGCAAGATAAAAGATCCAATCTGTCAGGAGGTCGGCTGCCGCCGATCTTCCCTAGCAGTTTGGATCTTTCTCATATTTCCGAAACCATGACAGATTTAAAACCATGTAGTAAAATAAATAATTATCTATTGAAAAGGGGAATTGGTTATGGCAGTCGGACGTCCTCGGGCCTTTGACATTAAACAAGCACTTGAATGTGCCCTGGAGATTTTTAGGGAAAAGGGGTATGAAGGGACATCATTGTCCGACCTGACCGAAGCCATGAAGATCAACCGTTCAAGCTTTTATGCGACCTTCGGAAGCAAAGAGAACCTGTTTCACATGGCGTTTGATTTATATATGAACGAAGGGCCGATTCAAGCTTCATTGGCTGCTTTAAACGAACCGACAGCCCGCTCGGTCATCGAGAAACTTCTTCGTGCAACCGCGGATTCGGTGGTCGATCCCGATCATTCTCCGGGCTGTTTAACGGTCAAAGGAGCCCTGGCGTGCAGTGAGGAATCTGACCCGATCAAACAATTGTTAACCAATCTACGCGTTGAAATTGAAAAAGCGCTCAGTACCCGGTTGGAGCAAGCCAAGAAAGTTGGGGATTTGCCCGAGCATACCGATCCTGTCGCTCTTTCCCGATATGTCGCAACTCTCGTGTATGGCATGTCGATTCAGGCCGCGAACGGGGCCAGCCGTGAAGATCTTGAAGACGTGATTACCATCACTTTGTCAGCATTGAATATATAAAAAATTTAAGCATCTTTTCAATAGGCAATCATTGAAAATGCTACTTGAGAGGGTTGTGACCGAGTAAGCGACTTAATTTGCACTATTTTTCAAAGTTCCAATTTGAAGGTTGTTGCAATCCTATAAAAACCCAGGATCGTCGAATAACCATTAAGGAAAGAAGCTGTAGATATCTCCGCTTGAATTTTTGTCCTTTATATGCCAGGAAAAATGCACCCCTTAGAATTCCATCGGATAACCTAAGGTTTTTTCCAATGTCTATTCTAAGGGATGCACTTCATAGTTTGATCAGTGGGTTATATAATTCAATTTTCTGGGGCGTTCATCGACGTATTCTTGTAATAACTTATTTTCGTTTTTGCTGGACTTTCATACCCCACTGTCAATCTCTCTTTGACTTAGGCAATTAACAGCTCAAAGTATCATTTATTGTATAAACCCCACCTTGTCCCTCTTCTACTAAATAAACATCAAAATCATTTGATCCCCACATGACAAATCTAAATTCCTTGCCCCGAGGAGCTCTCAAATGCACGGTTTTAAAAGGGCTTGCTGTATCGCTTAATTTGCCAAGTAAGGAAACTGTACGGTCTGCACCTGCTAATAGTAAACCTTTATCCAAACTTTCGGTATCGTTATAGAAATGAAGGATATGATGCGTATCAGCAGTATTGTCCGAAACGGCTCTGACGGATACACCGCCATCCACCGTGTTAGCAATGGTAAATCTTTTGCCATCCTTCAGTTCCAAGTAATGTTCATGCTCGGAAACATACCTTTCTACACGACCGCTTTCGAGGTTGTAAAATAAATCCGCTGATAGTGTATTGGGCCACATCCCATTAACCTCGGAACCATCCGCTAATGTCGCCTTCATGAAATATAGAATCGTGGTTTCGCTGGGCATTCTCCTTGTAGGTACCAGCTTTGCGGTAACATCGCTAATCCAGTTTTTTAATGCGCTGTCGTTTAGTTTCAAGTCCTCTGATCCCCACCCTAAACGAAGCAAAGCGATCTGAGCTTGAGATAAAGCATAATACATTCCTAGCTGAGGAATGATACGTTCAAATACCGTTATTGTTTTGGCAATGGCTGTAACCGTCTCGGATGCACCTACTGCCGTGTTTCCGTACATAGAACCGACTTCTGCTTTAAAATGAGAATCAAGGAACATAAGTGAACCTTCATTCTTGTTCAATGTAACTTTCAGTGTCGAGTATGCAGTTCCTTCATTAACAATCTCTAAAGCCCTGTTAAAGGCATAAGACTCTCTATACTTGCCTGTATCGGAAATTATACCGAATCGTCTCGTCAATAAATCATTTAAATTCTCAAGCAAAAGATCTTTATTAGCTTCATTGCTTATTGAAGCGGCGTCAAGACCCAATAGTCTGACAATCCCCTCAGGCTGGAAAGGGTCAACAGGATAGTTGATCGTTTTACCAAAGTGTTCTTTAAGTCGTTCAGATAATAATATCAGTTCTGACTTCAACAACAAATTGCAAAGAGATAACACATCCTCGTTCAAGTACATATATACGAAACTTTCATTTGCAATAATCGTTTCCAGAATATCCGCAAGAAACATATCGCCTACCAGAAAATCAGACCCTACTCGCAAAGCAAGACGACCATCATCAGAAAATCCAGCTCTAACAGGCGGAAGAGAAAGTTCAACATGATGATCTAACTTCAAAGCGATTCCAGGTTCCTTGGATGTATCATCATGTTTATCAATCGCTGACCTTAGTCTCATACTCATCTAAACTCCTTTATACATGACTCCTCTGTTGGGAAGGCTATTTCAAATGGTTGTTTGCTTGCTCTCTCGAGCAATCTCTCTTCGAACGATCGGTGCGACGCGGGTGCCAAACAACTCGATGGCGCGCAAGACTTCGCGATGCGGCAATGTGCCGATATTTAGATGTAAGAAGAAACGGTTCGTTCCTAGATTCTTTCGAACGAGAAGAATCTTCTCCGCGACATATTCAGGATCGCCAACATAAAGGGCTCCATCAATACTACGCGCAGCATCGTAAGATGTACGGCTGTATGGCGGCCATCCTAACACTTTGCCGAGTTCATTCATTTGAACCGACGTGTAAGGATAGTGTAACTCGGCAGCCTGCTTCGTTGTTTCTCCAACGAAGCCGTGTGAGTGTGTCGCAATTCTAAGTTTACTCGCATCGTGACCGGCCTCGGCGGCAGCTTGTTTATACAATTCGACTAACGGAGCAAATCTCTCCGGCATTCCGCCAATGATGGCGAAGACGATGGGCAGCCCCAGCGCTCCGGCTCGAATGGCCGATTCAGGGCGCCCACCGGTTCCGACCCACACCGGAAGCGGGTCTTGGACGGATCGCGGATAGACGCCAAGATTTTGGATCGCTGGTCGATGACCACCTCGCCATGTGACTTTTTCCGAAGCTCTAATCTTTAGAAGCAACTCAAGGTGTTCTTCAAACAATTCGCTGTAGTCATTCAAGCTATAGCCAAACAATGGGAACGAATCAATAAAGGATCCTCGACCTACCATAATCTCCGCCCTGCCGTTACTGATGCTATCCAACGTGGAAAAAGATTGGTATACGCGAACCGGATCATCCGAGGAAAGAACGGTAACGGCACTCGTGAGCCGAATTCGCTTGGTTAAAGCTGCAGCCGCTGCAAGAACTACGGCTGGCGATTCAGAGGCATAATCAAACCGTTGATGCTCTCCGATTCCAAACACATCAAGGCCGACTTGATCGGCAATAACGATCTCTTCGATCCCGTTCCGGATCCGCTCGGGATGGCTCATCCTCTTGCCCGTTACGGGATCCGGTGAGTTCTCTAGAAAAGTATTGATGCCTATTTCAAAGTTGTCTGTGAATTCAGCCATCGTTGATCCTCCTTCATTTCCTGCTGCAAATACCTTAAATGGGTTAATTGCTAATTGATGGTAAAAACTGCTGTAGATCGCAGGCAAAAATATTATCGATGTCCTGCAGCAACGTTTTTTGGCGCTACTTCATGGATACGTTTAAGATCCGATTCCGTAAGCTCAACCTGCAAGGCGCCAATATTCTCTTCTAAATATTTTCTTCTTTTCGTTCCCGGAATAGGCACGATATCGCTGCCTTGCATCAATATCCATTTCAACGCCAGTTGAGGGGCGGTGCATTCTTTTTCAGCAGCCATCTCTTGAATACGGGCGACGAATTGAAGGTTTTTCTGTAAGTTTTGTCCTTGAAATCTGGGGAAATTACGTCTAATATCGTCGTACCCCAAATCCTCGTATCGTTGAATTGTACCGGTTAGGAACCCACGTCCAAGCGGGCTGTAGGCTACAAAACCGATGCCTAGCTCTCTGAGGGTAGGGAGAACTTCGTCTTCAATGTCTCGGGACCATAAGGAATATTCCGTTTGCACTGCCGATAATGGGTGAACTGCATGTGCTCTGCGTATCATATCTGGCGAGGCTTCTGAAAGGCCGATATAACGAACCTTCCCTTCCTTCACCAGATCAGCCATTGCCCCCACAGTCTCCTCGATTGGTGTATAGGGATCGATACGATGCAGATAATACAGGTCAATGTGGTCAACGCCTAATCTGCGCAAGCTTGCTTCGGCGGCAGTCTTAACATATTTCGCTCTTCCGTTATATTCCCACATCGGCCCTTTGTCGCGTACTACACCGAACTTGGTAGCCAAAGTGACTTCATGACGTCGATCTTTGATCGCTTTTCCCACCAGTTTTTCATTTTCGCCGACACCGTACATATCTGATGTATCCAAGAAGCCTACACCAAGTTCTAATGAACGATGAATCGTCCGTATGGATTCTTGTTCATCCCGGTCACTGCCGTAAAAATCGGACATAGTCATGCAGCCTAATCCCAGAGCAGATACTTCCAGCCCGCTTGACCCAAGCGCTCTTTTCTCCATAAAAAATCACTCCTCATGTTCAATGTTGAAATCACAATATGGTATGTTTTGCCCATTTTCTCATACGCTTTTGAGTTGTTCGGCTACATTCTGTTTATTTTTCAAAGCAATCGAAATTACTGCAAATACGGTTGCAAGCAATACGATTAGTCCTCCGACCCAACCAACCGATGATAGAGAGAGTTGTTCCACAACCACTCCACCTAGAACTGCTCCCAAGGCGACACCAAGATGGAATGCAGAGGAATTCAAACTCAAAATAATATCGGTTGATTGAGGAGCCATAGTAACCAGGTTAAACTGCTGTGCTGGGGCCGTTGTCCAAGCTCCAAGCATCCAAAGAGCTAGTATGAACAAGGCGCCTGCAAAGGTAACGGCAGCAACCGGGAGAAAGAACAGGGCAATCACATGGAGGAGCAGACTTGCAATCAATGTACGAGCAATTCCCCATTTATCGGCTCCGTATCCTCCTATACGTGCTCCTACTACAGCCATAAGTCCCATACCTAGCAAGACAAGGCTGATTGTGTTGGAGTTAAGACCTGCGTTTTCACGCAGCAATGGCGCTAGATACGTAGAAACAACAGAATAACCTGTAATAAAGAATAAAGAAGTTAACAAGCCACTTATGACTTTGAATTCTTTGAGTACGGCCAGTTGTTTAGATAGCGAAATCGCTTCTTGACCGGATAACTTAGGAACGGCTTTTGCGATGGGAACAGTCGTTATTATGGTAATTACGCCAAGTATGGCGAAGATCCATCTCCATCCCATATACTCTCCGATCAAAGTGCCTAAAGGAAGTCCGATGACGAGTGAAAGACTTGTTCCCATTAAGACAGTACCGATCGCACTTCCTCTTCGCTCCGGCGGAGCTATTTGTGCGGCTACACCCAAGGCAACTACGGCGAAAATACCTGCGCTCACTCCCAAGACAGCCCGGGAAGCCATAAGCAATGCATAATTAGGACTTAGAACAGCAATGATATTGCCAATAACGAAAGTACATAGTGCTGCCAGTAATAGCACTTTTCGATCTATTTTTGATGTAATTGCGATCAAAATCGGCGTACCCACTGCGTAGGCAATGGAATACACAGTAACTAATTGTCCTGCAAGACCTATGGATACGTTTATATCTGAGGCAAGCATGTCAAGAATTCCAGTAATAATCGATTCGGCCGTACCGACCACGGTCGCTCCTAATGCAAGAAAATAAATAATCAAATTGTAGCTCTTCATGTTGTAGTCCTTCATAAATGCTTCATTTCCCCCGTTTTCCTAATATAAAATGGATATTGAATCTAAATGAATAAAAACAATTCCTCAACAAGTTTTCCTACACATCCGGATGCCCTTGTCCTTTGTTTGAAAGCATACGATGTTCACCTCCTTTCAATCGAACGATCGATCAATTTACTTTAAAAAAATATCGACTGTTCGATCGGTATATCCCAAAATTTATCGAACGTTCGATCAAATTACTTCAAAAAAATGGGCTGCTTATGCTTTAATAGCATCCCAGCTCATTTGAATCATTTTATCGATATTAGCAGAACTGAATTCATATTCGCCATTTATATACTCTTTCCCCATTTGGACAAATGGCAGACAGGAGTAGGTAACCAAAAGATTGGTCTCCAAATCCTTGAATAGTCCTTCTCTGATCCCCCTCTCGAATAGAGCATACATCGGCTTGAACACACCACCGTTTTGATCTTTACAGCTTTTACGTATAAACGGAGAGTCAAGAAACTGTTCCATTAACAAAAAGTTAGCTTTATTATTCACAATATAATTGGAATAATTACGCAAGATCTTCTCAAAACCATCCTTGACTGACATATCCGCCGTTACACCTCTAAACATCATCTGATGCATTTGATCCTTGAGGTTAAAATATAGTTTAATCAGCAAGTCTTCTTTACTTTCAAAATAAAAGTAAATGGATGATGAAGAGATGCTTGCCCTCTTCGCAATTTTGGACATGGATATATCGGATAGCCCTATTTCGTTGAGAAGTTCAATGGTTGTCTGATAGATAAGTTCCATTTTGTTTTCGGATTTGTTTTTCATGAACCGATTATAATCGATCGTTCGTTCAAAATCAAACTTTTTTCACTGATCAACCCCAATGACTTGCAATCTCTCCCCATGTAAAATGGCCCTCCTCTACAATGCCCACATGTAAAGTCGGATGGAACGCTCGGATCTCGACTTTTCATTCGGACGGACTCCTGCAGCAGTCCACAGACTTCTACGAAAATTTCTTAAGTGATTCGCTATTATCCTAACTTCATTTTCGCAGATTGAAATCGACCTGAATCTCCGCGCCGCCTAGCTCACGTCCTTCGTCTCCAGGCGAAGCATCGACAGCCAGGCAATCCACAAGCCGACGGCTCCAAGCAACAGGTGGATCGCCAAGTTGGAGTTAATGGATACCAGCGGTCCGTTAAAGCCGGAACATACGATGAGCACCAGCAGGATGGAGGAGACCATCGTGGCCGTAACCGAATGCTTGCGCATGCCGAATAACAAAGGAATCAGCGCCATCGCGGCAGCCGACAGCGAACTGACAGTGTACTCGATCAGCAGCACTCTTATCTGTTCCATCGTCAGCGAATCCGCAATGAATGGATAGAAGCGATCCACGTAGGAACTCGGGAAAGTAGCGGTCCAGCCAGTTATGCATCCGCCCTTGCACCACGCGCAGGTCGGTCGACAGATGGTCGCGAATCTTCGTTGCCTCTCGTAGTTCGGCGTAAACGCCCTGCGGAAGGCTAGGTACAGCATACCGGCCGTCTTTGACCAGTTGGGCAATGACGCGTGCATCCTTGACGTCATTCTTCGTCGGCGAATTGTCGTCCAGCTCTTTCGTTCGCTTCACGTGCAGTGGATTTACCACGCCGCACGCGATATCTTGTTGTTTCAAATAATGAACGAGATTCAGCCAGTAATGGCCCGTTGGTTCCATCCCGACGATGACGTCTTCATATCCTTGCTCAGCCATGAGCTTTTGAAACCACGAGGTGAACTGCTCGAAGCCTGACAGCGTGTTGTCGAAAGTTACCGGCTTTCCAACTTCGACTCCCCGGAAGTCCTGGGCCCGAGCCACGTGTTTAGACTTGGCGATATCCACCCCGACGATGAGAGTCGTTGATGTGATTTGAGTTATTCGCTCGTTTTGGGTAGAATTCATGTTGTATTCTCCTTGGTTTTGTTTTAGAATCCGTTCGCTGGCCAGCTACCGGGATCCCAAAACAATTTTACCAAGGAGTCTTTTTCATTCTCAAACCTGATATTTCTGCTTTATAGGAATGCTGCCCGTTAGCTTAATCAAGCTCGGGTTGATTATGTTCTTTCCTCCATAATGTAGCCACATTTGTGTCAAAATCCTACAATGGGGTCACAATTGTGTCATTAGACATTAAAGACGAATAATCGGCTTATTAAATAGAGACGACCGCTGTGGTCGTGTGTGAAAAAGGTGTTTTCGCCCGTCGAAAGGAGGCCGAGATGAACGAAACAGCGTTAGAGCTTCAATTATTTGAGAACTTAAAGCCTGAGTTAACATCGTTCTGTTACAGAATGCTAGGATCCATCGATGACGCGGACGATGCTGTTCAGGAAACCTTTATCCGCGTTTGGCAAAATTGGCATTCATTCAGGCAGGACTCCTCGTTCAAAACATGGGTTTATCGTATTGCATCAAACTTATGCCTGGACAAGCTACGACAAGCCAAACGCCGCACGCGTCCGGTTGACCTATCCGACCCGGCGGTACCTGTCGCCGAACTCCGCGAAAAGTTTCCCGACTCAGCTTGGATTTGGCCTGCCCCTGATTTCTCGGGAAGTCCGGAAGATATTTTCATTCGCAAAGATACCCTTGAACTCTGTTTTATTGCACTCTTGCAGACCTTGCCCCCCCGTCAACGTGCGGTTCTTATTTTGAAGGATGTATTCGAATGGTCCTCAAAACAGATCGCAGAAACTTTAGGCATATCGCCGGCAGCGGTTAACAGCGCCCTGCAAAGAGCCAGAGAAACGATGGACCGAGCGAAACTTCATTCTGAAGAGTTTAGCATGATGGATGTCGAACCTGATCGTGAGCTGCTGTCACGGTATGTGGAAGCCTTCGAACAATTTGATATCCATGCGCTGGTAGCGTTGTTTCATGAGGAAGGCCGTCTGTCAATGCCGCCTTTCGCAATGTGGGTACGCGGCAAAGACGATTTGTTCAAGTTTTTTTCGCTTACGCGCTGGCATTGTGAAGGATCCCGGTTTTTGCGGATTACGGCGAATGGGGGGTGTCCTGCTTTCGCACAGTATGTGCCAAGCGGTGAAAACTCCTACTTGGTACCCTGGGGGATCCACATGATTGAAATAAAGGACAAGCAGATATACCACGTCCAAAATTTCATTAATGCAAAATTATTTTCGCGATTTGGGCTTCCTGCACAAATACACCGATGAATATCGTAATCTAATTTCGTCTAAATAAATGAGAAGCAAAATTACGATGATCAAGGATAGAAAGGACGATAGTTCATGCGAAAAATCATTCTATTCATTCACAGTACGATTAATGGTGTTGTCACCGGCGATCCAAGCGAGGACAAAACCAACTGGGCGGTCTGGAGAAATAGCGCTGGCATTGAGGAAGGTTCTCAGTATCTATTAAATATTTTTGAGACGGCGGATACCATTTTGCTTGGCCGCGGAACCTACGAAGACCTCTCTAGAAAGTGGCCGAATACTCGGGGTTCAAGCCTGGGTGATAAGATAAACGACGCCCACAAACTCGTTGTAACAAGCGCCCACCCGCCGGGCAAGCTGAAATGGGGAGAATTTGAAGCCCCAAAACCATTGACCGGCAGTAATATAGAAGAGCAAATTAAGAACTTAAAAAATGGCGACGGTGGCGACATTGTTATTTTCGGTAGTCCAACGCTTGTGCGATCACTTGCAAACGCAAATCTTATTGACGAATATCAGATCGTTATGCACCCGGTTGTGGTCAACGTAGGGGAGCATTTGTTTGACAATCTTAATGAGCAGAAAGAATTCCATCTCGTGGACGTCAAAACACTTAAGGTTGGTTCCCTCTTGCTAACCTACAGACCCGCTAAAGCCTAGCTAAACATCAAAACACGAACTTTCGCCCAATGAGCGATCGCGCATGTTATGAAAAAGATTGATGTGATGTCGTCGCAAGCTTTAGCCTTAGGGCTTCGCCACGCATTCCCAACTGCTTGTCAAGCCCTTTTTCTCTTTTTCGTTCAAAAAAGAGCGGGCTATCTTTTCGTGAAGTGCTCCCTGTCAAGTGGACAGTGTAAAAAAACAAAAATAGTTCATTTGGATCCCTCAGTTTGTTTAACGGAACTGAGGGATCTTCCTTATGCAACTCGCCTGTATTCGTTGGGTGACAAACCC
>NZ_WTWY01000057.1:0-103 GCF_009870825.1 Paenibacillus sp. USDA918EY
CCATGCAGCATCGTCGGTAAATGTAATTCGCACGGTATCGGCATTCGGAGCGGTCCCCGTTAAAGTCGGCGCTCCTGGCGGTACGGGTACTTCCATCGTAACC
>NZ_WTWY01000057.1:198-692 GCF_009870825.1 Paenibacillus sp. USDA918EY
TAACCACGGCATCCGCGTACCCTTCGGCTTTAATGAGAAATTGATGCGTTCCTGGTCTTAGCGAAGCGCCGGAAAGATTAATTTCAATTATTCCTGCGGTAGATCTGTTCACCCTGGAGCTGTGGATGGGAACCGAGTTGCCATTTTGATAAACTCCCGTAATGTTGTCTCTCCATGCAGCATCATCGGAAAATGTAATTCGCACGGTATCGACATTCGGAGCCGTCGCCGTCAAAGTCGGCGCTGCTAACGGTACGGGCACTTCCATCGTAACCACGGCATCCGCGTACCCTTCGGCTTTAATGAGAAATTGATGCGTTCCTGGTTTTAGCGAAGCGCCGGAAAGATTAATTTCAATCATTCCTGCGGTAGATCTATTCACCCTGGAGCTGTGGATGGGGGCTGAGTTGCCATTTAGATACACCCCGGTAATGTTGTTTCTCCATGCAGCATCGTCGGTAAATGTAATTCGCACGGTATCGGCATTCGGAGCG
>NZ_WTWY01000036.1 GCF_009870825.1 Paenibacillus sp. USDA918EY
GGGCGCTGCACGCCGTCCATGGGATTGCTTTTAATGACACCCCATGCGGCAGCGGAATCAAAAATCGACTTGGTTGCCTTATAAATGTTCAGCTTCGTATTGGTCGCCAGCGGGGCACCTGTCTTTTTGTTTGTAAGCCCCGCAAACCAGGTGACCAGCTGCAGAGTGGTGATTTGATCGATCCGGGAATCGCCAAACTCAGGTATGAGCCTTGAATCGATGATCTCCATTGTGTTGAGGATCGTCTTTCCGCCCATGTTTTGCTTCGCGTATCCTTTTTTCCAGGTCGGGATAAAATCCTTAAAGCTGATTTTCTCGCTTCGGGTCTTGCCGGTTGCTTCGCCGGACTCGACAGCTTCGGCCCACTTCGCCAACTCCAGAGTGAGCCATTGCTCAGTTTTACGCGCCGATTTTGCAATGTCGGCCGGCACTTCTACTCGAGTCGATCGCTTCGGCCTGGACACCTTCGACGGATCCCGAGCAACCAATTTGTACTTGTTGCCTCCTACATGCTCGATCCATGCCATTTTTTTCATCACTCCAAACATATGTTCTATTTATGGATATATTTAAACGGCCTTGCGGCCGGAAAGCGCGAAGGTTAAGCGACCACTTCGATTACACGAAGCGGATCGAGAAAGATTATGTAATTATCAATTGATGTTAGAATTCCGTATTTATCACGATAACGATCTATTGACGCCTGAAGAAATTCCTCTGTAACCCCCAAATATTCGGCTATCTCAAACCTGCCTTTAACTTTGGCCTTATGGGCTTGTACGATTGATGAAAGTGGTACAAGCCTTTCATAAGCCCATTGCCTCGCCCGAAGCTCCTGCTTTCGGTTTCTAATGTCTCGTTGATCAAGGATGTTACCGGATGAGGTGTGGTAATGACCCAGTTCTTCGGCGAGTATACAATTTCTTTCAGCATTGGTTGGTAAACCTTTATTTATCCAGACAATCCCATCAGAGTAAAGACCCTTGTTCCTCATAGGCATTTCATACACAGAGACATTAAAACTGAATGCTTCGTGAAGAAGTTTCTCGTATTGGTTCATAGATGCTTACCCCTTACGGTTTTGTTGTCGTTTTGAGCGTACAAATTCCTTGAACCGTTCGATCTCCTCTAATTCTTCTGCTGACCAATCCTCTCCATCATGGTGTGCTGCAATGGTTTCGGGCTCATACGCTTGTTTTATAGAATAACCAGCCGCTTTAAATAAGCTCTCATCATCAACAATGAATTTATGGGGATTACTGTTCGCTAGTTTCTTAACCAAATCTAACGATGGTTGTTCGGTAGTTACTCCAAAAGCATAGTCTTCGACTGTTTCAAGATCAATCCCTGTATCATTTGCGAATTGTTCGCAGGTTCTTCTGTTCATGATGATCCTAAATAGCTCCTCAAATCGTGTGAGCTCAAAACCATACAATACGACGTCGACAGATTCTTTGAAATATTCAGCCACTTTTTGCACCTTATCAATCGAAGGAGAGCTTTTATCCCATTTATAAATAGCGCCCCTTCCAAAATCAAGATCCCGTTCCAATTGAGATATTGCAATCCCTCTTGCCTTACACAGTCTCTGTATATTTTCTAACAAGTCTTAAATACCCTCCTTTTTTATTGTGTAAAATAATACGTAAATAGTGTTGACTTGCTGAAAATATAACGCTATAATCAAGTCAACAGCTAAACATATGGCAAAAAAGGCAACAAAAAACCAGAGGACACAATGTCCTGTTTTAAAAATCGTTCCCCAACGACGTTTATTTTGTTATGCCTTCTTTACTGATATTAGATTATTTTCAGTCAAGTGTCAATAATTTAGCTGTAAATTTTACAATCTTTAGGAGGGAGGTTTTCGAATATGTCCCATTACACCGAATTCGGAGCTAAAGCGAGAATGATCATGCTTCAGAAGAACATCAAAATGAAAGATGTGGCACAGGAAATCGGAGTATCCGTAACGTACATTTCTGAAATTTTCAAAGGGACGCGACCAGGCGAGAAGCAAAAACCGCTAATCGCAAAAATGCTCGGGATGGTAAGCGAGGAAGGAGAGCTGAGATGAATCAATTACAAGCATTCAGTTTTTCGGGAAATGAAGTGCGCGTGGTTATCCAAAACGGAGAACCTTGGTGGGTAGCAAAAGATGTTTGTGAAGTATTGAGTTTATCAAACCCGACGATGGCGCTCCAATCGTTGGATCAAGATGAACGGGCTAAGTTGAACTTAGGGCGTCAAGGTGAAACCAATATTGTTAATGAATCAGGTCTTTATTCGTTGATACTTGGAAGCCGAAAGCCTGAAGCGAAGCAGTTCAAACGCTGGATTACCCGCGAAGTTATTCCGGCAATCCGTAAAACAGGTTCGTATTCCGTATCACAATCAAAAATTCTCAATGACGCAAAGCTTGAAATTCAAAAGCAACGAGCGGAAGCTATGCTCAAAAACGCACAAGCAAGACAAGCAAAGCTCATCTTCGATGTTACTCATCGCTTCCGTGATCGTCTACCCGATGTAACAGTACAAAGCTTGATCGCTGCGGGAACAAAAACACTGACAGGGCAGGAGCTTCTACCGCCACCGAAAGCAGAACAGAAGTTTCATACTTGTGAAGAGATTGCGAAAAGACTTGGTGCAATGAGCGAAAAGGGCATTCCTCACAACAAAGCCATAGCAGCTTTAATAAAGCACGTCGGTTTTGCTGAAACGGAAGTTGTTACCGTGGTAGAGTCTGTAGGTTCTTGGCAAGGTACGACAGATAAGTATGCCGATTCTGTTATTTCTCGTTTGGAACAAAAACTAGATGAGCTCGGATACCCGCCTGTCCTACAGCTTGATAAATCATTCAAAGTAGTATGGCAAAGAACAGGAGAGATACAACATGTCTAATATTCAGTTGAAAGAAGTATCCGTTAGTAAATTTCTTCATGCTTTTAAAATCTTGTTTGATCACGGTATTGGCTGTTCGATGGAATTACATCATGGTGATGCGTCAGATCCATTCATATCTTTTTCAAATGAATTGGTAACAGCTGAGTATATTGAATGCGCAGGTGGCGGAGATTCAATAGAAATTACTGCCGGAAACACGGTTTTAAATTTTGAATTAGGGATGTACCGCTGTTTTGGCATGCATGTTGGAGAGAAGCAGATTTTCTTCTCGATTAGTGGTGATAAAGGGACGGCTTGGT
Source organism: Paenibacillus sp. USDA918EY (assembly GCF_009870825.1). GTDB lineage: Bacteria > Bacillota > Bacilli > Paenibacillales > Paenibacillaceae > Paenibacillus_AQ > Paenibacillus_AQ albilobatus. Next base: position 3,204 of record NZ_WTWY01000036.1, read on the forward strand.
TCGATAGTTCAGAGGTGACTTCCGAAGTCATAAATGAAATTCTGTCTTTCAAAGTAGAAGAGAAAGCGACAGAATTCGATGAAGTTGAAATAATTAATGATCTTTCTGACCAGCTGTTCGACTACTTTAATTTAAGTACGAAAGACGCTCTTTATGTTGTTGATAAGCTTAAGGCAAAACTTGAAGCGTTGAGAGATGAGAAGCCGTGACCACCGCTGATTTCATCGAAGCGCTCAGAGCCGACGTGAAACGCGAGCTTGCGGCCGAGATCCTGTCCGAACTACAGCCCGAGATCAAGAAGGCGCTGCGGGCTAACATTTTCAATCTTGAAGAGGCCTGCCAATACCTCAAGGTTTCCGGATCAACACTGCGACGCATGGTCCGAAATAGGGAAATAGCTTATTTCCGGCAACGCAATCAGCTGTATTTCCGGCAAATTGATCTGGATAAGCACATCGAATCAATCCTGGTCTGGAAGGAAGGTGAACGAATTGAATAAAGTGCTGAAAGGGCTAGTCCCCGAAATCATCGATTACTGTGCCAACGAAGCCTGCGGCGCCGAGATTTTTGAAGGGCAGCCCGTGACAAAGATCGGCCATGAGCTGGTTTGTTCCGGAAAGTGCTTGATGCAAAAGATTGGAGCCGTAACGATCATTGCCGGAAAGGATGTCTTGCCAAGTGAAAGCGACGGAATTGATTCAAGCGTTGACTAATGCGATTGAACGACATGGGGATCGGGAAGTTGTTTTTTCGAAATACGGTTCGTATACCGGCGTTCTAGAAAGCTGGGAAGCGGTTGAGGATGTGTCGTCTGATCTCGCCGGAGCGAATCCCGTTTTAGTTCTTTGGGATAATTGAAACAAACTTGCTTGAAAGGGGGTGAACTAGAACGATGATTGATCTAATTTGGCGGAAGCTTGAACTTAAACGCCTGCGATGGCGGTTGCTGAATGGGCGTTGTCAATGCGATCCGGACGTACTACCGGCGGCACTGGATTGGCTGAATGGGGAAATCGAGAGGA
>NZ_WTWY01000037.1 GCF_009870825.1 Paenibacillus sp. USDA918EY
CGGGGGCGCCGGTCGGAGGCTTGGTCCTCGATCCCTTTGGTGGATCCGGAACGACTCTAAAGGTGGCGCTGGAGAATAACCGGGAGTGCACCATCATCGAGATGGGTGAGCAGTATGTAGAGATCGCACAGCGGCGCACGGCGGTCGTGCAGCCGATTTTGAATATATGAATGGGAGAGATGAACGGATGAAATCCATTAACGAATATGTACAAGCGGCGCATCAGAACGCCGTCAGCAAAGGCTGGTGGGACGAGGAGCGCAGTCTCGGGGAGGTCCTTGTTCTGGTCCACTCGGAAGTGTCCGAAGCGCTGGAGGATCATCGAAATGGGCACGAGCCGACGGATGTTTGGTATGAGGAAGAACTGGGCGATGTTACTATCACCCATTATCCAAATGCCTTGCCACAGCTAAAGATTCCAGGGTATTGGAAACCCTGCGGCATCCCGTCCGAGCTGGCCGACATCTGCATCCGCGTATTCGATGCCTGCGGGCGCTATGGTATCGATCTGGAGCAAGCGATCGAAGAAAAGATGGCCTACAACGCGACGCGGCCGCAGCGGCATGGAGGTAAAAAGCTATGAAATACACGCCACAAGACATAACCGGCCTTGATCTTGCTTTCGGCGGGGATATGAAAAAACTCCTCCCACCAATGAGCGAGATTCCTGAAGAGTTTCAGCGGGATAGTAATGAATGGAGTCGCCTCGTATCAACTTGGTTCTTCCGGGGCCTGAAGTCGTTCGACTGCGAGCCCAGGGAAGGGATCGACAAGGGGAAAGCTCTTAAGCATATATCGGCTATTTTGCGAAGCTTTGATCCGTCGCACGAGCACAAGGAAGCCGGCTGCGCATATCTGCTGAGTCTCTGGTTCAAAGAGCCAAAATACACGGCCTAAAGGAGAGATAGAAGCTGAAAGCAAAAATAACCATGACCGTCGAATGGGAATATGAAGTCAAACCAGAAAGCTACTACCAAGCTTTCACGAGTGATCAGGAACGATTGAATTATGACATAAAGGCAATTAAAGATGATCCGTGGCTGATGCTTGAAACAGGTGAATGGACAACTGTTGAAATCAAAGGCGAATTGATCGAAGAAAAGGAGGCATCCCATGGATAAGGAGATCGCAGCGGCCAGACAAGCCCTGCAGCACGTGCCCATCATGGAAGGAAGGATCATTGGCGGCGCGCTCGGGAAACTGGATCGAGCACTGAAGGAGAAGGACGCCGAGATTGAATCCCTCAAGCAGCAGCTGCGCCGGCAAAACGAGTTAGGAGTCGAGTGGATGCTCGATTACTACGCAATGAGTAGCAGGTTTCAGGAGCTGAAAAAGGAATTGGCGGTTGCGCGCCGGGAAATTGATTGGTTACGGGAGGTGCCGCATGCTGGACAAGGGTCTTAAAGTCGAAACATGGTCCCGGGAGCGTCTTGATGCGCATTTGAAGTAAATCGGCGCGGATAAGCCACCGGAAAAGACCAGCCCGCAGCAGTACGAAGTCACGGCGCCGCGGAAGGGGTACAGCGGCAAGTATCTTAAGCGAGGTGGGGAGTATTGATCATCTTCCTGAGTGTTATCGCCGGCATATCGTTCGCGGGCACAATCGCAGAGCAGGATTCAAATAAAGAAGCATCGCGCAATTATTCGTATATTTGCATCGCCGCAATCTTCGCCATGACTGTGATTACGTTGAGTCACAACTAAAAATTTGAGAGGGGAAATCGTCAATGAGTTGGTTGAAAGTCGTGCTGAAAACTAATGTGGGGTCCGGAGAATTGGAAATTGAAGCACCTACCATTGATCATAAACAATCCATTATCGATAAATTCATGGTTATTTTCGGGGCGTCTCCGGCGCTCCAACCTGCTGACGAAAATAGAACACCACCTTCGGATCGCAAGAAAGATGAGACGCATCCGCCCGCGTCTCAGGTTGCTCCAGCGGAGACTGCGCCCGAAAGACCAACTAAAGCCGCCGAATTTGTGAAGCCGGATCTGATCGGATCGACACGAACGTTGCATACGCCGATTTCAGAGATGGTATGGCCGTCGTCGGTTAATGTCGAGGCCGAGAACTCTGAGCCGGATCACTTCAAAACGGGCGTTAAGTACAAAGAGGGCGTGCCGCATTATCGCTGCCGGTATTGGTGCAAAAACCCTGACTGCAAAAACAAGGGGAATCAATACATCGCCGAAAATGAAACATCCGTCGAATGCCACAATTGCGGACAGAAATTGAAAGTGCGTCCGGCTGCTGACGGAAAACTGAAGCGTGACGGATGGGGAAATTTCTTTATTGCTGATGAAGCTGTCAACTAGGACAAGTCTTACTCCAAAAATATTCCGAGAGGGGAAATAATCCATGAAAACCACTATGAACGTTTTGTTTAAATCGATGCAAAAGGACGACAAGAAGGAAGTTTTGAAGTTTGAAATCAAGGGCACGGAGGATGCCGGCGAAGAAATGGAACTGTTTGAGCTTTCCGGCAGCATTGTTGTTCTCTCGCTGGAAGTCGGCGGGGATGACGTGTGCGGCGATATCTCCGCGGAATTCATCTCCATGCAGCGTGATAGCAAAAAGACGGTCATGAAATTCGGTATTAAAGGCGATCGGGACGACAAGGCCCAGCAGTTGTATAAATTCGCTGGCCGGAATGTAACGCTCGGCGTGGCGCCAAGCCAGATGAGCATTGAGGAATTCAACGAACCGCGTGAGGGCGTCCGCGGGACGATCAACCCGGACGGAACGGTAGATGTACACGATCCGAACCAAATGACACTTGAGCAGGCCGCGGCAGCTGCGGAGCAGGAGGAGGACGGCCCGCCGATGCTAGGAGATGATGAGCTGCCGTTTTGATCGGAATAGACAAGCCCCGGCTCCGGCCGGGGAATCCCCAGCAAGTTGAGGTGATGATGATTGGGGCAAATGAGCTTTTTACCGGAAATTGACCGCAAACGCACCCAAGAGGCCGTGGAGGGAATCTTTGAGCGGTACAGGATGTACAAATTCCTGACTTTCGAAGAACGCGAGGCGAGCATCACAGCGTCGCCGACAGAACGGTTTCACGGCCCGACCAACGTGACGAGCGATCAAACCGCCAATATCGCAATATATAACGTGGACACCCCGGCCAAACAGAAAAGCTTTTGTGAGCGGATAGAACGGGTCGTAAAACGGATGCCACGCATGGAAAGGTTTTTGATTGAGGAACGGTACATGACAACTGAGCATGATTATATAACGGACCAGCACGTATATAACCACGTTTTCCAGCCCCCGATCAGCGAGGGGAAGTACAGCAAGATCCGATGGCGGGCGTTTTATAAACTGGCCTGTGATTTGAATCTGCTGGTGGAAAAGGAAAAAGCGTCGGATTGATTGAACAGAAGGGGCAAGTTAACCAAGCCCCTTCTCATAAAGATTATAAAACAGGCAATACAAGGAGGTAGACGACCCAATGCAAGAAACTATGCGTACTGAGTGGGATGAATATCCCATGACTCTGAGACCGAAGCATATTGAAAAAATAATGAAAATGAGTCAGAAGAAAACATATGAATTCCTATCGTCACCACCGTTTCACGTTGCTCGGGCAGGCCGGGAAATATACATCAGCAAATTGGTTTTTCGGAATTGGTTAGAAGGTACGAATTTCGATATTTTCCAAAAAGAAAGCAGCGGCTAATAGTCCGCTGCTTTTTTCGTATCAAAACGCTATTCGTATCAAATTCGTATCACGACCTAAACTACGTCGATAATTCAATGACAGAAAAATAAGAAAACCCTTGCTACGCAAGGGTTTTAGTTGATGATCTGCAGTGGGCTCGAACCACTGACCCCCACCCTGTCAAGATGGTGCTC
>NZ_WTWY01000073.1 GCF_009870825.1 Paenibacillus sp. USDA918EY
CGCTGACCTCCTGCTTGCAAGGCAGGCGCTCTCCCAGCTGAGCTATGGCCCCATATTTTACCCCAAAAAGCGACCACATGCTACGAAGTTGATTCCGATTACTTTTCGGTTACTCCGTATAAAGCATGAAGTTTAGTTATGGGATTTATATGGTGGGCCCTAGTGGACTCGAACCACCGACCTCACCCTTATCAGGGGTGCGCTCTAACCAACTGAGCTAAGGGCCCATATTATATTCTCTACAATCAAACCCATAAGGGCTTGCGCTTGGCGGCGTCCTACTCTCCCAGGACCCTTCGGTCCAAGTACCATCGGCGCT
>NZ_WTWY01000074.1 GCF_009870825.1 Paenibacillus sp. USDA918EY
GCTCCTGTTGCACCAGTTGCTCCCGTAGCTCCTGTGGCTCCCGTCGCTCCTGTTGACCCTGTTGCTCCTGTCGCTCCCGTGGTTCCTGTTGCTCCTGTCGCTCCCGTTGCTCCTGTGGCTCCCGTCGCTCCTGTTGACCCTGTGGCTCCTGTTGACCCTGTAGATCCCGACGCTCCTGTTGCTCCCGTTGCTCCTGTGACTCCGGTTGCACCTGTCGCTCCCGTGGCTCCTGTTGCTCCCGTTTCACCCGTTGCTCCTGTGGCTCCCGTTTCACCTGTAGATCCCGACGCTCCTGTTGCTCCCGTTGCTCCGGTTG
>NZ_WTWY01000038.1 GCF_009870825.1 Paenibacillus sp. USDA918EY
TCCAAATGAACTATTTTTGTTTTTTTACACTGTCCACTTGACAGGGAGCACTTCAGATCGCGCTTTAATCTCACGTTTTTTTATTCAAATAAAAATAGAACATGACCCCGTCTTCCGTGTTGGTTACCCCGTAAGGCACGCCGTGCATCTCCATAATTTTTTTGGAAATGGCGAGGCCGAGCCCGGTGCCTCCGGTCGAACGATGGCGGGAGGGTTCCCCGCGGTAGAAACGGTCCCATATTTTCTCCAGCTGATCGTCCGGGATATGGGCGCCTTTATTTTCGATACTTACTTTTACGGAGTCCGGCTCTTCTGCAATCGTGATATATATGGATTCCTCCTCTGGCGTATAGCGAATCGCGTTGGTAAGGAAATTGACGATCACTTGCTCGATCCGAAGTTCATTGGCGACCACTTCTGCGGGGATGAGGGAAACATGCAGCTGCAAGCGCTTGTCCTCGATCTCCCCCGCCAGCTTGGCGCAAATCCGCCGGATGACGGCGTCGATCGCAAACGTATCCATGTTCATTTTATACGTGCCGGATTCATATTTGGCCAGCTCCAGCATATCGACGATCAGCAGATTCATCCGGTTGACTTCATTTTCCATCGCCGCAAAATAATGATCCCGCTTATGGCTCGCTACCCCGTCCTTCAACACGGAAAGGCAGCTTTGAATGACGCTTAATGGCGTCTTAAGCTCATGCGATACGCCGGAAATAAATTCCTTCCGCGTACGCTCCAGCTGCTTTTCCTTTTCGATGTCCTCTTCCAGCCTGAGGATATGCGCATGCAGCCGCTCAGAGAGTTCGTTAATGCTGTTCGACAAATCGCCGATTTCATCGCGCGTCGTCACCTTGATTTTTTCGGAAAAGTCAAGCGCTGCCATTTGACGGGCCGTACGGTTGATGCGAAGCAGCGGCTGGGCGATCCGGCGCGAATAATAAAACGAAACGAGCAGCGCGAGCAGCAGGGTGGCGATAATGATGTACACGTAGTAGTTTTTGATCATCCCTACGGCTTCGTTTACGGGCTGCAGCGACGTCATCGCAAACAGATATCCGGAATTTCCGTTTCGGTCTTTGATCGGATTCACGAATATTTTGTAGTTCACATGGTTTTCTTCATAATTCAACATTTGATTCGCATTCGCGGTATGATCAAAATCCCCGTAAAGCAAATCCGCCTGGAAAGCCTTGATGCGGTTCAGAAACAAATGGTTCGTGTAACGCGAGCCTCCTGCGCCTTCCGGTATTTCTACTTTTGTAATCATCCCGGTGGCCAGGATGCTGGGATAAGTTTCGTGATACTGGGTCGGGGGGCTCGGGTACCGGTTGACGACTTCGTACTCCTTGTTTACCATCTGCCGATTTTCCAACTGGCCTTCCTCCCGCAGTCCCGATTTGTATTTCGCCATACGCTGGATAGCCAGCTGCTCTTTCATGATCAAACCTTCAAAGGCGACGGGTTCGCCCTCCTTGATCCAAGGAGTGACAAACAGGTTATCGCTATAAAAATCTTCCACGTTAATAAAGCTGTAGAGCGGAATCTTTATCGTGCGACCGGAATAAGCAGGGTAATCGTACGCTCGGTCCAGCTTGATCTCCATATAGTAATCGTCGGTATTTTGCAAATTGCCGCGGGAGTCCAATACCGTGATCCAGGTGTTATACTTTTGGTAAAAATCCTGTTCCAGCTTCGCCGTTTCCTGCGCGTTCGCGGCATGTTTCACGTAACCTTGTGCGTAAGCCTGAATTGCAGACTGAACATCCTTTACCTTTTGATGGGCATAAAATTGTTTGAAAAACACGGTTTGCAAGGCGAAAATAACGGCGATCAGAAACAGGCACAACCCCGCCGTCAGCAGGAACAGTTTATGAACGATGCCTTTTTTCATGGCGAGTCCTCGAATTTATATCCCGAACGCACAACCGTAACGATATGCTTGGCATGTTCCCCCAGCTTGGAACGCAAATTGCGGATATGGCTGTTGACCGTGCGATCGTCTCCCACGAAATCGTAACCCCAAATTTTCGTAATCAGCTGTTCCCGGTTTATGATAATCCCTTTGTTTTTCATCAGGTACGCCAGAATTTCGAATTCCGTATGCGTTAAGCTGCAGCTTTCCCCGTCGACCGAGACGGTTCGGGAAGGAAAATCGATCATGATACCGCTGCTGGACAACGTGTCGCTCTCCTGTTCCCGAACGTGCCGGCTCTCCAGAAGCCGCTTCGCCCGCGCAAGGAGTATGGGAGGGCTGTACGGTTTGGTCACGTAGTCGTCGGCGCCGAGTTCGAAGCCAAGGAGCGTGTCGTCTTCATCCGAACGGGCCGTCAGCATGATGATCGGGACGTTCGACGTCTTGCGGATGCGTTTGCATACCGACCAGCCGTCCAATTCCGGGAGCATGATGTCCAATATGATCAAGTCAGCCCCATGCTCTTCAAATAACACGAGCGCTTGTTTTCCGTCCGCGGCTTCAAGCACCCCGTATCCTCCTTCAAGAAAATAATCCTTCATGATTTCCCGTAAAATAGGTTCGTCTTCCACAATCAGTATAGTATTTGGCATATGACAACCTCACATTGTTTCATCGATCCGATGGATGCGTCGAAACCTTGATATCGCAACATCCTCTTCATATGTCGATATGCTATCATGTTTGTCGAATTCAGACAAATGTCCTTCATTGAATCTCTCATTTTCTCGTGTGCGATTGCGTTAATTTGCCAAAATCACTATATTAATTTACAGTACGGTTTAGTTAAGTATTAATGACGAGGTGATCTTCCGAATGGGCGAAAACGGCAAAAAACGGGGACGTCCCCGCAGCGCGTCTACCGATCTTTTGATTTTGCAAGCGACTCGGGCATTGATGCTGGAATTCGGCATGAACAATTTCAGTATGGATGACGTTGCCGCACGTGCCGGCGTGAGCAAACCGACGATATATCTTCGATGGAATTCCAAAGACGAACTGATCACGGATGCTTTCGGTCTGGCAGCCGAGCAAACGGCCATTCCGGATACGGGAGATGCGCTGGCGGATCTGCGTGCTTTGCTGGAAAATATGTTGGCTTCCATGGAGCTTTCTTTAGGTTCGGCGGAGGTCGCTCCCCATAAATTGGTGGCCGGAATGCTCGAATCTCCGCAGCTGCTTGAACAATACAAGCAAAATTTCATAGCTCCGCGCCGCAAAGACTACGCAAAAATTTTAAAGAAAGGCATTCAAAAGGGGCAAATCCGCAAGGACATCGACGAGGATACCCTCATCGATTTGATTAGCGGTGCCTACTTCTACTGCATGCTTTTTAAACCTGAAACGGAAAATCCGAGCGATTGGATGCAAAAAGCGTTCACCATGATCCAATACGGAATCTCTCCCGTTAATTAACCGATGCGGGCTTCCCGATTCAAAACTTGCCGACTCGTCTTGAGCGGCAAGTTTTTTTATTGTAAAAAGAAAACCATACGCTATGCGTATGGTTCAGGATAGCTTAAGCGTTGT
>NZ_WTWY01000075.1 GCF_009870825.1 Paenibacillus sp. USDA918EY
AGATCGGCTCCGGATTCCCGTAGCAGCATGCCGGCGGTATGACGCAGGCCGTGAAGCTTCACATGCGGTAGGCCGTTCTTTTCAAGGAACCGGCTCCATGTCAGCGTCGGAGTGGATGGGTAATACATAACGCCTCGCCCTCCGTGAAAAATGTACTGCTTGTCTTCACCTAGCCACTTTTTACAGGACATTTTTTCTTTTTTCCATTCCCGCTCATAGCGTTTAAGCTCGTCCATATACCACTTCGGCATTGCCACCCAGCCTTCGGACTCCTCAGTCTTTACCTCGCCTTCGATCTTATTTCCTT
>NZ_WTWY01000076.1 GCF_009870825.1 Paenibacillus sp. USDA918EY
TTTTCGAAGCCTAAGCTTCTCGAAATCACTGCAAGAAAATATCAGACCTTAGAAAGGACTCGCAGCTTCAAAATCGTTTGTGAAATCACCGAATTTCAATACGATATGTACAGGAAACGGCATCGCCAAATGCCGAAAGCCATTCTCGCCTTTCGAAACCGCTTGGGCTTCGAAAAGTCGTTTTGACTCCCTGAAAACTAGATACGAAACGTTTCGCGTTTTAATATTTTCCGTAGCATTTCCCGGTTTTTGTTCCCGGGCCCCCGAAAAGTATTCGGAATGAACCGCGAAGCCTAAGCTTCACTTT
>NZ_WTWY01000004.1 GCF_009870825.1 Paenibacillus sp. USDA918EY
TGATGATCTGCAGTGGGCTCGAACCACTGACCCCCACCCTGTCAAGATGGTGCTCTCCCAGCTGAGCTAGCAGATCGTATCGGAGAACAATTAATATAATATCAGGCTGCGATTTAAGTGTCAACATTTTTTTGAAAAATATAAAACAGCGACCCTTCCGGCGATCCGGAAGGCATATTAGACTACTATTTTTTTGGAATGAACGAATACTTCGCCGCATGATCCGGGAACAATGAGCGATAAAGCCTGTTTCAGGCCGTTGGCGTTTCGAAACGGGCAAAAAGGTTGTATAAGTGAGTAAACCGGCTAAAGGAGTGGCATACCATGCCGAAAACATGGCGGTACAAAATTTGGGGCTGCTGCCTGATCGTTTGGCTTTCCGGCTGTTCGGCGGGCCAGTCCAGCGCGAACAGCGGCGACGGCTCCCCGGTGATGAAAGATATCTACAACCGGTCGGTCCCGGCAGACGTGTACTCCAAAGGCGAAATCACCCCACCATGATCATGCGACCAAGTGCAAGAGAGGCAGCCGCCGCTGCCTCTCTTTATTCTTCATCCCATTTGCGGGAATATCCTTTTTTCGTCACGTAAATAAAAGAATAGATCAATACGGCAGACATTACCGCGCAAAGAAAGATCGTGAACCCCATCCCCATATCGCCCTTTCGGCTCCTCTCCGTGATTATAGCTTAACTATACATGAAATTCATTTTTTTGTATAATAATCGAACCGTGCTTTTTCGCAAATGGAAGCGGCAAACGGAACAATGAATGACGAAGGAGAGGTTTCATCATGGCTGCCGAAATCATCACCGTGACGACGCCGGAACAGCTGCAGCAAGCTCTGGACATCCGGAAGAAAGTATTTGTCGAGGAACAGCTCGTTCCCCTTGATCTTGAGATCGACGAGCACGATACGATCAGCGAAGACGCGCATCATATTTTGGTGCAGAACGAAGACGGGGGGTACGTCGCCACCGGGCGGCTGATCTACTACAATAACGACACCGCCAAAATGCAGCGGATTGCCGTGCTTAAGGAGCATCGCCAAGGAGGGTACGGCCGCATTCTGTTGATGGCGCTCGAGAACCGCGCGCGCGAACTGGGGCTGGCTTACTCCATTTTGGATGCGCAGTGCCAGGCCGAAGGCTTTTACGCCAAACAGGGCTACGAGACCATCTCCAAGGAACCTTTCGACGACGCCGGCATTCCCCATGTCCGCATGAAAAAATCGCTGTAAGGCGAATAACGGCTCTTTTGACAGGGGATGCTAAATGAAGCCCGCAAGCTGGGCATCTCACCTGTAAAGGAGCGATGACACAATGGGAACTCCAGGCCGTGAACATTTTATCGCCGTGCAAAAAAACGGTGACGGAGATTTGACTGCGTTCAAAACCTCGTCGGGGCGTGTCCTCAATTACGAGGAAGCGATGCAGGAAGTCAAGGCCGGTGCGATCGCCGGCGTGAACGTGTTTAAAGGAAGGGACGGGGAAATGTATATCCGCGGCGACGCGGATGGCGATCCATCAAACAATTTGGATAATTTGCCCCGCTTTGAATAGGATAACGCAAAAATCCGGTGCAAGCATGTCCCCATGCCTGCGCCGGATTTTTTTTGGGCTCCCCGAAAAGCATCCGAACCCGCTTCGGAGCCGAAGACGCGCTTTGCGGGGGTTGTTTTGCGAAGCCTCAAACCGTATAAATGCGCCCCTGCTCCATGAAGGTCATGCCGGCCGTTTTGCCAACGAAATCATCTTTGTTGTCCCCGTAATGCATCAAATAAGTCATGCCGCGGATGCGTTCCGGAAGGCTCCTTAGCTCGGTCAGCGTCGTGTGGACGTTGCCCGGACCTTCAAGCTGGCAGTCGTGCATGATCATGCGGCACCCGCGCTGCTCGACCAATCGCTCCAGCAGTTCGGGATCGAAGACCATGTCGGAGCTGTAGAACAGCTTTTCGTTTATGTACAGGGAATAGCTGTTTTTTCCCGGAATATGCCGGTTCGGGATCAGCTCCAACCGGATATGGTCCGAAATGTCATAAGGCTTGTTCGGCGCAAGCGGGCAAACCTCGAACAGATCTTCCAAGCAGGTGATTTCCCCTTCCTGATACAGGCCCCCCTTTAACGTATGCTCCCACAAGATTTCGGTCAACGTCTCGGCAATGTACAACTTGATTTTTCGTTTGTAGGTGAACTTCATTTTAAACCCGAGCTCTTCGAGCCCGCCGACATGATCCGCGTGGATATGGGTGATAAGCACGGCGTCCACGTCCTCGAAGGATTTGCCGAGCCGGTGCAGCGCAAGCGGAGCGGTCACTCCGCAATCGATCAAAAGCGTAAACGCACCGTCCCGAAGCAAAGCGTTGTTGTTGAAATAGTTTTTGGCAAAGGCGCTGCCCGTGCCGATCATTTGCAATTCCAAATTCAAAACAATGTACCTCCCGCGTTGGTTTAGAATTCATTATATACCATAAGTTCCACTTTTGTTTTCATCTCCATACAATGCAGCAAAGGCATTTAGGAAAGCGGGGGCTTAGGGCATGGTTAAAGGCAAAAAACCGGCGAAAGCCAAAGGGGAAAAGGTTTATAAAGGCATGAGGCTCGTCACGTCGGATGTATGCGAAGCTTGCAAAACGCCTTGCGAACGCGGCATGGCCTATGCGGCACGCATGAGGGAACCCGGCGCCGTCGGCAAAGGCGTTCCTTGCATATTAACCAAGGTGAAATAAACGCCTTGCACGAACACAACCCAAACCTGCGCGATTGCGCAGGTTTTTTCGATACCAAGAACGCGCATTTCAATTTTTAGGAAATTTCAGAGTTGAAAAATTAACCTGATAAAAGGATGGTTGGACCGCAACTTGCGTACTTACTTTTAGTATATATATACAACAGCATGAAGGAAATGGAGGGAATTAAAGGATGAGAAACTGGAAAAAGATATTGGTATGCGTCTTCGCCTTCTCCCTGATGGGCAGCTCCGTCATGTTCGCGGATTCGGTGTCCCAGAAGATCCGGGTTTGGATCAACGGCCAGGAAGTGCAGGACGGCGGTTACGTCATCGACGGCAAAACCTATGTCCCTATCAGGGAATTCAACGGTGTGGTCACGTACGACGGCGATTCCAACCAGGTGAAATTCATTAAGCCGAATGTGCATATTTTCCTGTTCAAAGGCGATACGGTGTTCGGCAATGTCAATAAAGGCAAGCTGAAATTCAACGTATTTTGCCAAGTGGACAGCCTTTCGGAGAACGTGTCTTCCGTCAAAGTCGCCATCACCGATCCGTCGGGCAACGTGAAGGACATCCAGTCGCAGGATCTCGGCAGCGGCCAAAAGGACAATTTTTGGTTCCGCACATACGATTTTACATACGACTTTAAGGTGGCCGGCAAATACAAGGTTGGATTTTACATAAAAGCTTCCAAAAACGCCGATTACGAACTGGTTGCCGAAAAAGTGATCACCGCTCTGAATTAAAAACCCCTTTTTGGAATAGGATAAATTGACCAGAGCCTTCCGGCGTGATACGATACGAAGGTATGACTATATAACCTAAAGCGAGGTTTTTGTAATGAGCGATCACACACATGAGCACGGCGATGCATGCGGCCATGACCATGATCACGATCATGAGCATGAAGAATTTGTTTTGACGCTGACCGATGAGCAAGGAAACGATGTAGAGATGGTTCTTGTCGAAACGTTTGACGTTGGCGAGAATTTGTACGCATTGCTGCTCGAGCGTGAAAATCCGGAAGCTGACGGCATCATTCTGCGCGTGGAAGAAGAAAACGATGAGATGATGCTTTACAATATTGAAGACGAAGAAGAATGGAATGCTGTGGAAGCGGCTTACAACGAGCTCGTTGCCCAGCTGGAAGACTGATTCTTCGCGAAGCGCCCCGAACGTAAAGAAACCCGGCACCGCGATAAGCGGTACCGGGTTATTTTGTTTCCTTTTCGGATTAGAAGATCGGATCGGTTTCGACGATGACCTTGACGTTTTGGATATAGCGGTCCTCAGGTCCTTTGACGGGAAGGCCGACATCCACATGATCCACGATGTAATCGATGTTGTCCTGGGAAATGACTTCGCCCGGAAGCAGGATCGGAATTCCCGGAGGATAGACATAAATGAACTCGGCGATGATCCGGCCGGCGGATTCCTTGAACGGAATCACTTCCGTGTCCCCGTAGAAAGCATCCCTTGGAATGAGGGAGAGCTGGGGAATTTCCGGAATTTTGACGATCAGTTCATTGGCCGTGTTGACGTTGTAATACGTTTCCGACAGCTTGCGGAGAGCTTCAAGCAGGATCGAAACCGTCTCCTCGTTGTCGCCCGGCGTGACCAGGCAAAGGATGTTGTACATATCGCTCAGCTCGACTTCGATGTTGAAATGATCGCGCAGCCAGTTTTCCGTTTCGTAACCGGTAATGCCCAAATGGCGGACATGGATGGTCAGCTTGGTCGGATCGTAATCGAACGTGGCTTCCCCTCCGAGGATTTCGTCCCCGAAGCAGTACAAGCCGTCGATTTCGTTGATGCTGCGGCGGGCTTTTTGCGCGAGCTCAATCGTTTTTTGCGCCATGTCGTGGCCGTTGATCGCCAAATTGCGCCGGGACGTGTCCAGCGATGCCAGCAGCAGGTACGAGGTCGAGGTGGTCGTCAGCATGCTGATGATCGTCTGCACGCGCTGCGGGTTGACGTAACCGTTTTTCGTGTTCAGATTCAGCACCGAGCTTTGCGTCATGGAGCCCCCAAGCTTGTGGACGCTTGTGGCGGCCATGTCCGCGCCGGCTTCCATCGCCGACATCGGCAAATCCTCATGGAAATGGATGAGCACGCCGTGAGCTTCGTCCACGAGGACGGGCACATGGCGGCTATGGGCCAGGTCGACGATTTCCTTCAGGTTGGCGCAAACGCCAAAGTACGTCGGATTGATGACGAGCACCGCTTTCGCATCCGGATGGCGGTCCAGGGCGCGCTGTACGGATTTGGTCGTGATGCCGTGGTCGATGCCCAGATTCTCGTCGCGGGCCGGGGAGACGAATACCGGTTTGGCGCCCGAAAAAATGATGGCGGACATGACCGATTTGTGAATGTTGCGGGGGACGATGATTTTTTCTCCCGGCGAGCATACGGACAGGATCATCGTCATGATGGCGCCGCTTGTCCCCTGCACGCTAAAATAAGTATAATCCGCGCCGAAGGCGTCGGCGGCAAGCTTTTGCGATTCTTCGATGACGCCGGTCGGCTGGTGCAGGTCATCCAGCGGCGCAATGTTGATCAAATCTATGGATAGGGCGTTGTCGCCGATAAACTCTCTGAACTCGGCGTCGGTTCCCATGCCCTTTTTATGTCCGGGAATATGAAACTGTACGGGATTTTTTGCCGCATGCTCCTTCAGAGCGGTAAATAGCGGCGTACGGCGATGGTCCATCGTATGCTGTCACAACCTTTCATCTGTTAAAATTACAAGGATGAGTATAGCAAAATGGGGGGCGATTGCAAGCACGCATTTTGCTCCCTCGTGAAAATATGGAAAGATTATGGGGTACATTATAAATATGCTTCATTTTCATGCCTGGATTTATGAATGGAAATTTCGCCAACAAGGAATAAAGGAGTGAGAACATGCCGCCGAAAGCGGGAGCGGCTGCCGCCGTGCAACGGCTGCGGTCCCCCTTTTTTATAGGACTGCTTATCATCATCTTTTTGGTCGAATTCATGAAAGGATCGCTGCTAGTGGCCGTATTGCCCGTATATATGAAAAACTCGCTCGGGCTGTCGGCCCATACGATCGGAATCGCGTTTTCCCTTCAGTATATCGGCGATAACCTGTTTCGGAGCCCGTTCGGATGGATCGGGGAAAGGCTTGGGTACCGGAAAACGATGGCAGGGGCGTTAATCATGACGGTTATTGCCGTTTGCATGATTGCGTTTTTATCGGGGGCGCTTTGGCTATCGTTGGCCTGCTTTATTCTCGGGCTGGGCACGTCGCCGCTGTGGCCGACCGCCATGACGGGGACGACGGAAATATCGGGGCCGCGAGGCAGCAACGGGCAGGCGATGGGGACGCTGGAAATGGCTTCGCTCGCCGGCACCGGCTCCGGGCCGATCGTCATGAATTTTTTGATGGACCGGACAGAAAAAAATTATCATACCGCTTTTTTGATCCTGATCGGCGTCGGCATCATTTTGGTGCTTGTCGCGCTTATGCTGCCGTCAAAAGTGAAAATCCCGCTCCATGCGGCGGCCGCATCGGCGGCTGAAGCGGGGAGAGGTTTTATGGCGGTTTTCGGCGGCAAGCTCGTCCAACTGTTCGGAAGCGTCAAGGCGACGCTGCACGAAGTCAGAACGACGCTGAAGGTGAGCTGGATGGTATATCCCGCGCTGTTTCTTCAATCGTTCGTCATCGGGCTTTTAAGTCCGGTCATCACGTTATACGTGCAAAACGAGCTCCGCCTTTCGCCGAACATGTACAGCCTGCTGCTGATCGCCGGGGGAGGAATTACGGTACTGGCCTTGATTCCGAGCGGCAAGCTCATCGACCGGTTCGGAACGGGACCGTTTTTGAATACGGGGTTCCTGCTGGCCGCGTGTTCGCTCAGCGTCTTTTCGATGGTGCGTTCCTTGCCGCTGATTTTTGTTTTCGTATGCATTGTCGGCGTCAGCTACGCGATGATCCTCCCCGGCTGGAACACCTTCGTGTCGCAGCTGGTTCCCAAAGGCGAGCGCGGGGCGGTATGGGGATTTTTCCTTACGCTGCAAGGGTCGGGAATGGTCGTGGGGCCGATCGTGTCCGGCCAGCTGTGGGACAGGCTGGGGCATTCGTCGCCATTTTTGGCCAGCGCGATCGTGATGGCATTGCTTTTCGTGATCCACCTTATCCTCTCGCGGCGAATGAAGGCCGCACTCCAAGTCTCTTGAACGCGCCATGACCCAGGTAGCCAATGCTTGGAAAACAACAAAAGCTGCATCCGTTCCGGCGATTCGCCGCGAACGGACTGCAGCTTTTTTAACATTGCAGCGTTGCAAATTTCGGGGCTCCCCGCAAAGTACCTGAATCAGCTTCGAAGCCAAGGCACCACGTGTTAGTTAAACGGCTAAAACGCCATTTTGTACAGGGGAAGCAGCGTCTCGAAGGTGGATTGGATCAGGGAGACCAGCTCCGGTCCGTTTTCCAGCACCGCTTCGCCTTTCGGGATGCGAAGGCCGCAAAGCACTTCGGCTTTTTTTACTTTTTCCAGCCTTTCCGCCATCTGCGAGAAGTCTTTTGCGCTCATCTCCGCATGGGGCGTGAAGCCCGGATCCATATGGTCCATAGACCAATAGAAATGGTCCGGCAAGCTTTTTTTCACTTTGCTGCGGTTCTTTTCGAGATGCTTCGCGAAAACCACCTTGTTTTGGCTTTCGTAAATGACGGCAAAAATGATGAACAGATGGGATTCGAACATCCCGACCTGAAAATGGGGCAGCGCTTTGTATCCCCTTTTGCTGGCCGCCCAGGCTACCCAAGTGTCATTGGGCGGATTGATGGTGCGGCGGGCGTGTTTGGCCACATGGGGGAACATTTCTTCGCCGCACAGCGCCGACAGGAACGGAGTCATTTCCCGCCCCAGCTCCTCGAGCTTCGGTCTGACGTTTGCGATCAAAGCTTCCATCCGGGGTTCGAGCCCGGGCACGGTAAAAACTTCAAAATCCTTGGATCGGAATCCTTCAAACGGCATGTTGCGCCTCCTCTAGTACGATGGATGTGACGTTTATTTTAACCTGGCCGCGCACGCTCA
The DNA here is from genome assembly GCF_009870825.1 of Paenibacillus sp. USDA918EY. GTDB lineage: Bacteria > Bacillota > Bacilli > Paenibacillales > Paenibacillaceae > Paenibacillus_AQ > Paenibacillus_AQ albilobatus. The sequence continues at coordinate 7,793 of NZ_WTWY01000004.1, forward strand.
GCTGCCTGTTTGGCAGAGGCGGGAGGCGGGTAAAAATAGTCAATAAACCAAGTTACCCTTACATAAGATAAAGTATAAAATAGAACAAAACCTTTTTTCAACGTACCCGGGACGTTAAAACATTCACCCTTTCCCGCAACGCAAAGTCATGCATAATCCTAAAGTCGCAGGTTGTTCGTCAAAGGCGGTCCAAAACTGAAGGAGGGAGTGCCGTGAACAAGAGCTATGAAGTGGAGTATTGCAATCTGGAGCTTCGGTTTAACCGGCGGCATATTCAGGACCTGATTAAGGAATTGATACAGGAGGGATATTCCCTGTACTGGAGCGAAAACGAATCGTTGTTCATCGTTTCCGTCAGAACGGGGCGCAAACTTGTCAAGCTGCGGTTTAACCGGACAAAAAACGGCTACAAAATGGTTGGGGATTACGTCATCCGCGACGCCAAACTGGCGGAGTGGATGGAGAAGCTGATCGAGGATACGCGGGGCCATGCGGTGGTCAAAAGGTTCAAGGACCGCCAGATCCTGGTGGAAAGCATTTTATTCGGCGAAGTCATCCGTTTGGTTGAAATATCCGGATACCAGCAAAGGGTGCTGTATCAAAAGGGGCCGTTCATGACAGAGCAAGAGATATCGAAGCTCTATTTCTCGAAGGAAGGCGAAATGCGCCTGCTTCTGCTGCGGCTGGAAGTGGATGATGAGCTCGAACGGCTTCATGAGGCGCTGCAAAACGGGGATGAGGAAAAAGCGGAGCTTAGCCGCCAAAAGCTGGCCGAAATGTCCAAACAGCTGCTTATGCTTGAATGGTGACGTTTTCGTCGGGATGGATCCGATGTTCCGGATGGTCGGGGATGATATGAAGCAAAATAAAAGCAAGTGACGGAAGCACCTCTGCCGGCAAGCGGGGTGTTTTGTCACGAGATGTTTTAAATCGTGGGGTTCACTTTGGCGCGTAAACACGCTAAAATAGGCTTATTCTAAATTTTTCCCTAAAAAAACAAGTAAAGGATGGAGGACCATATGTCGAAGCAACAAATCGGTGTTATTGGCCTTGCCGTCATGGGCAAAAACTTGGCTCTCAACATTGAAAGCAGAGGTTTTACCGTTTCCGTATTCAACCGTTCCCCGGAAAAAACCGAGGCCCTTCTCGAAGAAGCGAAAGGGAAAAAACTGACGGGCACTTTCTCCATGGAAGAGTTTGTCGAGTCGCTCGAGAAACCGCGCAAAATTTTGATCATGGTACAAGCCGGCAAAGCGACGGACGCTACCATCGAGCAATTGATTCCGCTTCTGGACGAGGGCGACATCATTATCGACGGCGGCAACGCTTATTTCCCGGATACGCAGCGCCGCAGCAAAATGCTTGAAGAAAAAGGCTTCCGCTTTATCGGCGCAGGGGTTTCCGGCGGTGAAGAAGGGGCTCTTAAAGGACCATCGATCATGCCTGGCGGACCAAAAAGCGCTTATGAGCTGGTCGAGCCGATCCTGACATCGATTTCCGCCAAAGTGAACGGCGAGCCTTGCTGTACATACATTGGTCCGGACGGCGCCGGCCATTACGTCAAAATGGTGCATAACGGCATCGAGTATGGCGACATGCAGCTGATCTGCGAAGCCTACCATCTGCTGAAGGATGCGCTGGGTCTCGGCGCGGAGGAGCTGCACCAAATTTTCAGCGAGTGGAACAAAGGGGAGCTTGACAGCTACCTGATCGAAATTACCGCCGACATCTTCTCGCATAAAGATGAAGACACGGGCAAACCGATGGTCGACGTCATCCTTGACGCCGCCGGCCAAAAAGGAACCGGAAAATGGACAAGCCAAAGCTCCTTGGATCTCGGGGTTCCGCTGTCCATGATTACCGAATCGGTATTCTCCCGCTTCCTGTCCGCCATGAAGGAAGAACGCGTCGAAGCAAGCAAAATCCTGAGCGGTCCAAAAGCGGCGCCGTTCCAGGGCGACAAAGCCGAATTCATCGAAAACGTGCGCAAGGCGCTGTTCGCCAGCAAAATCGTATCCTATGCCCAAGGGTTCGCCCAACTTCGCGTCGCTTCCGACGAATACGGCTGGGATTTGAAATACGGCGACCTGGCAAGAATCTGGCGCGGAGGCTGCATCATCCGTTCCCGCTTCCTGCAAAACATCACGGACGCTTACGAAAAAAATCCGGGGCTCAAAAATCTGCTTCTTGATCCGTTCTTCAAAGACATCATCGAGAACTATCAAGACGCATGGCGCCAAACGGTGTCCGCTGCCGTTGGCCGCGGCATTCCGGTGCCGGGCTTCTCGAGCGCGCTGGCTTATTTCGACAGCTACCGCACCGAAAGACTTCCTGCGAACCTGCTGCAGGCGCAGCGCGATTACTTCGGCGCGCATACGTTCAAACGCGTCGACAAGGAAGGCGTCTTCCATCACAACTGGATCCAGGAATAAGAGGAGCGTGAGCCGTTAGGACCGTTCGCCGGAAGCCGGCGGGACAAGCCCGTGCATCGCCTCCCGAAGGCAGATCCGGATCCGCTCGTCTTGCGCATGGCCTGCCGCGGAGCGGTCCAGCAGCAAAAGCGCGGCTTCGCCGAAGAACTGGAAATTTTGCAATAATCGTGGCTTGGGGAGCTCCAGCAGCGCTGGTTCTCCTTGAGCCACTTTTTGTTGCACGTAATGCAAAACCCATAACATATCCTCCCGGCAAAGGATATGGCGCGGGTCGGCAATTTTTTTGATTCTTGACAACGTTTCTGGCGAATGGGAACGGGATTCTGGCATGACGGATGCTTCCACTCCTTACGATACTCCGATTTTTTCCTGAAAATCGCATCGCTAGTCGTCGTATTTATAGTCCATAGAATGTATATGCTAGACTGGCAAAAAATAGACTGCCGATGGATCCAGCTATGGATCGGGCTTCCCATCCGTGCAGCAGCGGCAATTCAGGGTATATTAGCGGGCATATGCGGGATAACCAGGCGAAGGAAGACCGAATGGTTTTGCGAGATTGTCGAAACTTTTTGGCCTGTGTTATGATATGAAAAAGCTTGAGAATGACAGGAAGCAAATGGGGTGCAGGATTGAGCCAGACGAAACGAAACATCATATTGATCGGAATGATGGGGACAGGGAAGTCGACGGTCGGCGACATTTTGGCGAAGAAGCTCGGATATTCGCTGGTCGATTTGGATGCGGCCATCGTGGCCGAAGAAGGCATGACGATTCCCGAAATGTTCGAGCTTCACGGGGAGCCTTATTTCCGCAAGGCGGAAACCGGCGTTTTGCGCAAAATATTGGCGCAGGACGGCAGCAAGGTCGTGGCCACCGGCGGCGGCTGCGTTTTGCGCGAAGAAAACCGCGACCTTATGCTGCAAGGCGGATTCGTGGTCGCCCTCACGGCCGATGCGGAAGCAATCGTAAACCGGGTAAAAGGCGACGCCAACCGGCCGCTGCTCGCCGGCGACGCGGAGGAGCGGGTCCGGACGATTTTGAAAGAGCGCAAGGACGCCTACAGGTTTGCCCACTGCACGGTGGACACGAGCCGTCTCGGCGCCGATGAAGTGGCGTTGAAAATTTTAACGCATTACCGCGTCTAAGCCGTTTTGTGTTAAGATAGTATAAAAGAGGATTTAAGGGACGGGCATTCGCAAGAAAACCGGGAAACATAAGGAAAACGTCTATCGGCGTATTTTGACAGAAGACAGGCCGCACTTTGCGGGGATTTTCCTTGAGATATAGGGAAGGAATTCGCTTCTTATATCTAAAAAAAACGGCAAGCCCTTATCAGGCCTGCCGCTTTCGTCAAGTCATTAAGCTTCGTCTTCGTTCCATTGGAGCATGCCGCCCGTCATGTTGACGCATTCGATGCCAAACTGCTGCAGATATTGACATGCTCTCATGCTGCGGCCGCCGCTGCGGCAAATCATGATGACTTCGCCTTCCTTCGGTATTTCATCCAGGCGGTCCGGAATTTGCCCGAGCGGGATATGTTTCGCTCCGCTGATCATGCCCTGCGCGACTTCGTCATCCTCGCGGACGTCGATCATCTGGAGCGTTTCCCCGGCAAGAAGGCGCCGTCTCAATTCGGACGGTTCTATTTCACGAATGGACGTCATATGCAATAACCTCTTTTCAGTTGTCGTTATTTTGGACTTCGCAAAAATTTCCGATTCAGTCGGTTAAGGGAAACAAGATGCGGACAAAATGCGGTCCGTTCCTTCGAATGCTCCCATGCTTGAAAGCCGCTTGTTTCGGATTTTTGCAAGATCCCTTATGTAATTATATTAATGATAACCAAGCTTTAAACGGGCTGTCAAATCGCACTTGCATTCCGGCTGAAGCGTGAACTTATTCGAGAAGGAGACATGGGGCATATGGATTTGATCGTTAAACCGACTCCGCGGTTACAGGGGGAAATCGGAGCGCTTTCCTCCAAAAACTATACGACGCGTTATTTGCTGGTCGCGGCCTTGGCCGAAGGGACCAGCACGGTATATTTTCCGGCTCATAGCGAGGACAGCGACGCGATGCGCCGCTGCATTCAGGATTTGGGAGCCGTGCTTGTCGAAGACGAGGAAAAAGCGGTCATTACGGGCTTCGGCCGCCATCCGCGGGACGTGAAAGAACTGAACGTCGGCAATGCGGGAGCCGTTCTCCGATTTTTGATGGGCATCGCTTCGCTTTGCCCGGACGTGACGTTCGTGAATACATATCCGGATTCGCTCGGCAAACGTCCGCACGACGACCTGATTGTAGCGCTGGAGCAAATGGGGGTTGAGGTGGAGCATAACGACGGCCGCCTGCCGATCCGGATTCGCGGCGGACGGCCGAAAGGCGGCCGCATTCAAGTCTCCGGCTCGGTCAGCTCGCAATATTTGAGCGCGCTTTTGTTTTTGACGCCGCTGCTTGCGGAAGACAGCGAAATCGAAGTGACCGGCGACCTGAAATCGAAGGTCGTTGTCGGCCAGACGCTGGAGGTGCTGGAGCAGGCGGGCATCGTCATTCATGCGAGCGACGATTACATGCGGTTCCGCGTCCCGGGCAGCCAATCCTACCAGGCGAAAACGTACACGGTCCAGGGCGACTATCCGGGCTCGGCAGCCGTTCTCGCCGCCGCCGTGGTGACGGAATCCGACGTGCTCGTCAAACGCCTGCCGGTGGAAAGCAAGCAAGGGGAGCGGGCCGTCGTAGACGTGCTGCGCATGATGGAAGCGCCGCTGACGCATGAACATGACGAGGTGCACGTCAAGGGCAACGGGAAGCTGAAAGCGGTCGAGTTCGACGGCGATGCTGCGACCGACGCGGTGCTGGCGATGGTGGCGGCCGCCGTGTTTGCGGAAGGAACGTCGCGTTTCTATAACGTGGAGAACCTTCGTTACAAGGAATGCGACCGGATCACCGATTATTTGGCGGAGCTTCGCAAAGCCGGGGCGAACGTGGAGGAGCGACAAGCCGAAATTATCGTCCACGGGCGTCCGGAAGGCGTCGAAGGCGGCGTGGAGATCAACGCCCATTACGACCATCGCGTCATTATGGCGCTGACGATCGTCGGGCTGCGCGCCAAACAGCCGATCACGATTAAGGACGCGCATCACGTCGCCAAATCCTATCCGCAGTTTTTTGAGCATATGAAGGCGCTTGGAGCGCAGGTTGAATGGGTAAAATAAAATAGCGGATTATCATAAGCTCATATCATGAAGTTCATATAATAAGGAAGAAGGGATCGAACATGGCATTCGAAAATCCGACGCGCGACGAAATCAAGGTGATTTTGGAGCAGGCCGGGAACATAGCGGTCGTAGGATTGTCCGACAAACCGGACCGGACCTCCTATATGATCGCCGAGGCGATGCAAAACCGCGGCTACCGGATCATCCCGGTCAACCCGAATGCGGCGGGAAAGCATATTTTGGGCGAAACCTGCTACGCATCGCTGAAAGAGATCCCCGAGCCGGTCGATATCGTGAACGTGTTCCGCCGGAGCAAATATTGCGCGGACGTGGCCAGGGAGGCCGCTGAAATTCATGCGAACGTGCTGTGGCTTCAGCTCGGCATCGTCAGCGACGAGGCTGCGGCGATCGCTCAAGAAAACGGCATGAGAGTGATCATGGACCGCTGCATCAAGGTGGAAGAGGCGGTTACGCAGCCGGACCGTTCCGGTCACCGGTAACCGGCAGGCTAAACATCTCCGGGGAGCGAAGCTTCCCCGGGGATGTTTTTGTGCCTGCCTAAACGGGCGGACGCTAAGATCGGAATATGCAAAATCCTTTTTGACAAAACGTTGATCTAAGCTTACCATTTGAAATATGCGCAGATTTTGCAAGGATAGGCAAGCTGGGATTTTGCAAATTCTGATCTGTTTTTTGAAAGGAGAGTGCCTTTTCTTGAATTGGCTCGGATCACTGCAGCAGCTCGGAAGAGCGGTTATACTGCCCACGATGGTCCTTCCATCAGCCGCCATATTGCTGAGCGTAGGCAGTCTTCCCTGGGCCGCATGGGGTCTTCCTCACGTCGCTGAGGTTTGCACGTGGGCCGGACAGGGCATTTTCTATTTCCTCCCGTATTTGTTTGCGGTCGGCGTGGCCTGGGGGCTTTCGAATCAGGCGGGACCCGCGGGGCTTGCGGCGCTGGCGGGCATGTTTATTTACGACCAAATCACGCGGCATTTGGGCAGCGGCGGCATCCAGCCCACGACGCTGATCGGCGTCCTGTTCGGGATTTTGTCCGGCGTCGCCTCGAACCGTTATAAGCATATCAAACTCCCCGAAGCGGTGCAGTTTTTTGGCGGGTCGAGGTTTGTCCTTTTGTTTATGGGCTTGTTTTCAACGTTGTTTTCTTGGGTGCTGCTTTTCATCACCCCGTATTTGCAGAAAGGCCTGGATGAACTGACGCTGCTCATGAGTCATTTGGGCGGTTTCGGCTTGTTTTTGTATGGCATTTTGTACCGGGTGCTGACCGCATTCGGTTTGCATCATCTGCTCAACAACATTTTCTGGTTCCAGGCGGGTTCCTACCAAACCCCTTCGGGGAACATCGTGCAGGGCGACCTGCCGCGCTTTTTTGCCGGGGACCCGACTGCGGGCGGCTATATGGCCGGCCTGTTCCCGATCATGATGTTCGCGCTGCCGGCCATCGCGCTGGCCATTATACAGGAAGCGCGCGAAGACTTGAAACCGAAGATAAAAAAGACATTTTTGACGGCGGCGCTCGTATGTTTTTTAACAGGGGTGTCCGAGCAGATCGAGTTTGCGTTTTTGTTCGCCGCGCCGTATTTGTTCATTTTGCACGCGGTGCTCTCCGGGGCCGCCATGTGGCTTACCTATGAACTGGACATTCATCACGGCTTCTCCTATTCGGCGGGGGCCATCGATTTTTTTCTCAACCTGCATTTGTCCCATCATGCGTGGCTGCTGATTCCGATCGGCATCGGCTACGGTTTCGTCTATTATTTTTTGTTCCGGTGGGCGATCCGCAAATTCCAGATTCCGACGCCGGGGCGCGAGGAAGGTTCGACGCTCGAGGATTGGGCGGGAAGCATTCCGTATCAGGCTCCGCTTATTTTGGAGGCGCTCGGCGGCAAGGACAACATCGTCCAGGTCGAATCCTGCATCACCCGGCTTAGGCTCACCGTCAAAAACGACAGGCTTGTGGACGGCAACGCGTTGAAGCTGCTCGGCTCGGCAGGATTGATCAAGCTTGGCGGAGGCAACGTTCAGGTCGTGTTCGGCACGTACTCCGAACTGATCCGCGAGGAAGTGAACAAGCTGCTTCAGCGGGATTTGCCGCGGGTGCTGTTCAGCGCGCCGGTGCAAGGCCGGATGCTTCCGATCGAGGAGGTTCCGGATCAGATCTTCGCAGCCAAGCTCGTCGGCGACGGCGTCGCCTTCATGCCGGAGCGGGGAGAACTGGTCTCGCCCGTGTACGGCACGATCGTTCACATCTATCCGACGATGCATGCGATCGGTATTTCCACGCCGGATGGCCTCGAAGTGCTGCTGCATATCGGCATCGATACTTCCCAGCTTAAGGGAGGGCATTTTACGGCGGTCGTTAAAGAAGGCGACGCGGTCGAACCGGGTCAGCTGCTTGTCAAGTTCGACCTGGCTTACATTAAGGCGCATGCCACCTCGATCGCGACGCCGATGGTCATTACGAATCCGGACCGCGTCAAATCGTGGAGCTTCGCCCCGTTCAAAGCGGTCAAAAAAGGGCAGACATCGGTTATGTCCGTAGTATTACACGACAGAAATGTTGGGGGTTTGGAATCATGATACAAGGCATCGGAGCATCTGCCGGCATCGCAATTGGAAAAGCATTCGTTCTGCCGAACTGGGAATGGGATTTGCCCGAAACCGGTATAGACGCAGTTGATCTGGCCAATGAGTTTGAGCGGCTGTATGAAGGGATACGCACCTCCAAAAACGAAATCGAATATATCAAAAACGAATTCCGGGATATCGTCGGGGAAGAGGAGTCCAGCATTTTCGACGCCCACCTGGCCATTTTGGACGATCCGGTGTTCATGAACGAAATCCAGGGCGTGATCGAACGCCAATACAAGGCGGCCGAAGTGGCGGTCAAGGAAGCGATCGACCATTTCGTCACGATGTTTGACCTGCTGGATGACGAATATATGAAAGAACGGGCGATGGACATCAAGGATGTCGGCAACCGCCTGCTGAAGCATCTGCTTGGCGCGCCGGAGATTACCCTTCCGGCGGATACCCAGCCGTACGTGCTTGTGGTAAAGGAATTGTCGCCTTCCCAGCTGGCGCACCTGAACCCTGCCCATGTGCTCGGCGTCGTTACGATGCTGGGGGGCAAAACGTCGCATGCCTCCATTATGGCCCGGGCGCTGGGCATTCCGCTCGTCGCGGGCATCGAAGGCAAGCTGCCGGACCCGATTCAAACGGGCGATCTGATCGTTATGGACGGCGAATCCGGACGGCTGTTCATCAACCCGGACAAAAAAACGGTCGATCAATTTGAATGCGCGCGGACCGAACAGCAGGTACGGAAAGAGCGCTTGGAGCTGCTCGCTTCGGTCGACGCCGTCACGAAAGACGGCACGGAGATGCGTTTGTCGGCTAACATCAGCTCGGTGAAAGAGCTGGATATGGCCGTGAAATACGGCGCGCTTGGCGTCGGTCTGTTCCGGACGGAGTTTTTGTACATGGACCGCGCCAGCTTCCCGAGCGAAGAGGAACAGTTTGAGGTTTACCGTCAAGTCGTACGGAAAATGGAAGGACGCCAGACGGTCATCCGGACGCTGGATATCGGCGGGGATAAGCAGCTCGATTATTTTCCGCTGCCGCAGGAGGACAATCCGTTTCTCGGTTACCGCGCGATCCGGATCAGCCTCGAACGGCAGGAGCTGTTCCAGACGCAGCTGACGGCCATTTTGCGCGCGAGCGCGTACGGCAAAACCAAAATCATGTACCCGATGATTTCCTCGGTGGACGAAGTGAGACAAGCCAACCAGGTGTTGCGCCGGGCCATGGCCGATCTGGACGCGAGGGGCATACCGTATGATCCCGAAATTCCGGTCGGCGTGATGATTGAAATTCCGGCAGCGGTCACCATCGCCGATTTGCTGGCGAAGGAATGCGATTTTTTCAGCATCGGCACGAACGACCTGGTTCAGTACGTACTGGCCGTGGACCGGATGAACGAACAGATCGCCCATATGTACCATCCGTACCATCCGGCGATCATCCGCATGCTGCGCACGATCGTGGAAGCGGCCCGCCATGCGGGCATTCCCGTCAGCGTATGCGGGGAAATGGCGGGGGACGAGCGGTCCATACCGCTCTGGATCGGGCTTGGCGTGCACGACTTGAGCATGTCGATCCAGTCGCTGCTCCGGGTGAAGCACCGGATTCTGAACACGTCCGCCGAAGATGCCCGCGCGGCCGCCGAGGAATGCTACAAGCTGACGACCGGCGCTGAAATCGACAAGCTTCTGACGGATTTTAACGAATCCAGCCGTTTTGAAAATCAAAAACCTTGAAAGACTCAGGGAAAAACAGCCACGTTTCGTGAAGCGAACATCCGCCGAAGCATGTTTATGGCGGATAGGCGACCCAAAACCCCGGTACTCGTAACAGAGTGCCGGGGTTTTTTTGCAGCAGAGGTCTATAAGAAAGTGATGGGCTTTTTGGTAAATAAAACAGCGGCGCGCGGGAGGAAGGAATTGCGGAGGGCAGGGGCGAATACCATCAGCAGCTGAAATATTAGCACTCATTCGAGCAGATAGATAGAAAGAATTAAAGTTTTTACTCGTCCTTCCTTGATCCACGGGGAATATCCGTTTCAAAAATGTGACTTGCTTTAATTCAATCTATATAGATAGAAAAGATTGAGGTGGGGTATTGTGTCAATGAAATGCAGCTGCGAACAAAGCCTGAAGCTGGAGCTTCGGACCGTAAAATACGCCCGGAGCGTAACGATCCGCCATGTGCCGGTGCTTGTTTGCAATCAATGTTTGACGTACGAGCTTATACCTACGATGAGATCCGATTTAAAGAAATATGTCGAATTGCTGGGCCCCCGGCCGAAACAAACGACCTTTTCGATGAAGGATTACCACGAGCTGGCCGATGTGATTTACGGTGTGCTGGCCGATGCCGCATGTCCCAACGAAGGGCTGGACGCCAAAATTGAGCACGAAATACAGGAGCGGATCAACCTTCTTTTGGATATGTATCGATTGGCCGAAAGCATGAACGACGATGGCTGGATTTCAGACATTCGCCAGCGGCTCTCACAGCTGTCCGTAATCCTGCCGGAAATGAATGTCTTCCATGCCGATGTATGAAAACACAAAATTTTCAGAATTATTTTCATAGTTCGTTGGATTTTTCACGAAGTTTTTGATACGATAGAGGAAGGAATGAATCGAAAAAAGGAGATGTATATCAAATGGCGACGATGACCAAACTGACTACTAGCGAGGAGCTTAAGTCCGCATTGGCAGCTTCGGTTGACAAGCCCCTGCTCCTGTTCAAGCACAGCACCCGCTGTCCGATCAGCACAGGCGCCTATCGGCAGATGATGTCATATTTGGAAGACGAGCCGAACGAAGACGTAGAATACGCATTGATTCACGTTGTCGAGGATCGCCCGGTCTCGCTTGAAGCGGCCGATTTGCTTGGCGTGCAGCATGAATCTCCGCAGGTTATTTTGGTCAAAAATCAGGCGCCCGTCTGGCATACATCTCATTCTAATATCACTGAGGATGCTTTGAAACGGCATCTGAAAGGATAGTAAAGCGTTATCATTGCAGAATGCGACAATTTGTCGTATCATAATTTTAATGGGTTGACGAGTGAAAATTTATTGGCAATGGAGAGAAGGAATTTGACGGTAACCATTTACGATGTGGCACGTGAAGCAGGCGTATCGATGGCAACGGTATCGCGGGTTGTAAACAACAACCCCAACGTGAAGCCTCAGACCCGGAAAAAAGTTTACGAAGCAATCGAACGTTTGGGATATCGCCCTAATGCGGTGGCAAGAGGCCTTGCCAGCAAAAAGACGACGACGGTCGGGGTGGTCATTCCCGATATCTCGAACTCTATTTTTGCGGAAATTGCCCGGGGCATTGAAGACATCGCCAACATGTACCACTATAATATCATTTTGTGTAACGCCGACAAGAAGAAGGAAAAAGAAATCCGCGTCATCAACACGCTGCTCGAGAAACAAGTCGACGGCCTGCTTTTCATGGGCGGCACCGTAACGGAAGAACATATTCAGGCATTCCAGACTTCGGCCGTTCCGATCGTGCTTTGCGCGACGCGGGACGAGCAGGGGACCTATCCTTCCGTCGATATCGACCACGAAGCGGCGGCGTTTGACGCCGTTAATACGCTCATCCGCCACGGACACCGCGAAATTGCGATGATCAGCGGCACGCTGCAGGATCCTGCCAACGGCTATTCCCGTTTCCAAGGCTACAAAAAAGCGCTGGAGAATGCGGGCATCGAATACCAAGAGGATCTGGTCCGCATCGGCAATTACCGCTACGAGTCCGGCGTGGAAGCGATGAAATATTTCCTGGGGCTGAAGAAAAAGCCGACGGCCGTTTTTGCGGCCACGGACGAAATGGCGATTGGCGCCATCCACAGCATTCAGGACGAAGGCCTGAAAGTGCCTGACGACTTCTCCGTCATCAGCGTCGACAATACGCGCATGGCTTCCATGGTGCGTCCGCTGCTGACGACGGTAGCCCAGCCGATGTATGACCTCGGCGCGGTTGCCATGCGGCTTTTGACGAAGCTGATGAAGAAGGAAAATGTGGACAACCCTCGGGTGATTTTGCCGCATGAGACGATTTTGCGTTTATCCGTAAGCCACGTGAACGAATAAGAAATAGAAACGATATGAAAAAGGTTAACATACGCTGAAAAAAAGCTCCCGCCAGGAGCTTTTTTCACATGCCGGTCTTGAAACATCAATTCAGAACAAAGGGGAATGAAAGATGCAGGAAACCATCGGAATCATCGGGGCAATGGACGAAGAGGTGGAACTGCTTTTGGCCGGAATGACCAGCTCGGAAACGGTCGAGAAGGCCGGAATCCGCTATCATAAAGGAACATACCGCGGCAAAAACGTCATCGTTTGCAGATCGGGAGTCGGGAAAGTAAACGCGGCGGTGACGACGCAAATTTTGATCGATTTTTTCGGCGTGTCGAAGGTGCTGTTCACGGGAGTCGCGGGTGCCGTCCATCCGGAGCTGAATATTGGGGATATCGTCGTGTCTTCCGAATGCCTTCAGCATGATATGGACGTTACCGCGCTTGGTTTCGAACGGGGAGTGATCCCTTATCAGGAGGTTTCCGCTTTCCAAGCCGACAAGGAACTGATCGCGCTTGCCGAGCAAGCGTGCAGGGAATTGGGCGAAGTGAACTGCCGCGTCGGACGCGTGCTTTCCGGGGACCAGTTTATCGCCAGCGTGGAGCAGGTCGCGTGGTTCTATGAACATTTGCAGGGAGCTTGCGTGGAGATGGAAGGGGCGTCGGTCGCACAGGTTTGTTACATGAACGGGGTGCCTTTTGTGGTCATTCGTTCGATGTCGGACAAAGCCGACGGTTCGGCGCATGCGAACTTCGCCGAGTTTACCGTGGCGTCTTCGCGCCGTTCGCACGCGATTTTGGATTACATGCTTGAACATATGTGAGGATTTTGCAAAACTCTGATGTAACAAAATAAGCTTTTAAAAAAGAAGAAGCTGCCCGAGACGGCCGACATTGGCCGGGGGCGGCTTCTTGCTTTTGAAAAAGAGGTAGGCTGTTAGTATTGATTGCTGCGGCCAAACAAATAGGCCTCCTGCAAGCCATGGCGCTTGAACGCGGGACGGCCTACGTTTCTGGTGCTTAAATGTGTTTAAACAATTGGGATATATCAATAAAATGAACTTTAATACATGAAACGATGCTGAAAACGAACGCGGTCGAATTGTTCCTTCGACGAAAGCGGGACGTCCCGGCCGATTCTGACCATCAGGCAGTTCGCGGGATGCGAGCAAATTTCCGGATCGTCGGTCGCATACCAGACCATGTCGACGACCTTCATCAGCCGTTCCATCATCTTGCGGTAATCCCATACGCTGAGCCCGCTGCTTTTCAAGTCCCAGTGCCAATAATATTCGGTCGTGAACACGATATATTGTTCCATTTGCCCACCCTCGAAGGCGGTTTTGATCATTTTCTGGCCAAGCCCGAGCGAACGGTAGTCGTTGGCCACTTCGATCGCGCCGAGCTCGATCAAATCCTGCATATGGCCTTGGGACCAGCGTTCCTGCTCGTCCGGGTAATGGAAGGTTACGTAGCCGACGATGACGTTTTCTTCCCGGGTGATGATGATTCTGCCTTCCTCCAGGCCGGCGATCTCCACCAGCGCTTCGTGCTGGTCGTTCGGACGGCGGAAAGCGTCAAGGTCGGGATGCATGGTCAACTCGGACAATCTTCCGGGCGGCACGGGTCCTTCAACGACCAGGCAGCGATCGCCAAGAGGCACGGTTTCGACATGGTACAGTTTAAGGTGTTCCATCTGGACGCTCCTTTCAGCTTCTAACCTACTTATAGCAAAAAAACAATTAAATGAAAAGCGATGGCAGGAATTTTCATCCTATGTTATAATGATTTCTGACATAAAACAGTCACAATTTTTGATCTGAACATCTGCCAGACCTGCTGTATCATGTATTTCGCTTAACGGAATCATCGAAGCTTTGTTTTGAAGACTGATTGCGTGTGTATGTTGTCATTATGGCATGAACTCATACAGATTGTAAGCGCTGCCCTATCAATTTTTGGGAGAAACAGAGGGAGGATGAAAGAAATGGATCAAAATCAAAACGAAATTCTGCCAAGCGTCGCGACAACGTCCAACCTGGGCGATTATGAACAAGCCCGCTCGAAGTTCCAGTGGGAGGAAGTGGAGAAGCACTTCAGCTGGTACACGACAGGCAAGGTCAATATGGCGTACGAAGCGATCGACCGCCATGTCGAGGAAGGCCGCGGCGACAAAAAAGCGCTGCTTTACAGCGACGCTTCGCGTGATGAAAGCTATACCTTCGCCGACCTGAAGGAGCAATCCGATAAATTCGGCAGCGTTCTCCGCAAATACGGCATCGGCAAGGGAGATCGGGTGTTTATTTTCATGCCCCGCAGTCCGGAACTCTATGTTTCTCTCATGGGCATTTTAAAAGTAGGCGCGGTTGTCGGTCCGCTGTTTGAAGCGTTTATGGAAACGGCCGTCAAGGACCGGCTCGAGGACAGCGGCGCGGTTGCGCTCGTTACGACCAGCCAGCTGCTTGGACGCGTGAAACGCGACGAACTGCCTGATTTGAAGCATATTTTCGTGGTAGGCGATCAAGTGGAGGATGACGGCCAAATCCACGATTTCTTCGGCGAAATGAAGGAGGCTTCTTCCGAGCTTCAAATCGAATGGCTTGAACGCAACGACGGCTTGATCATGCATTACACGTCCGGTTCGACCGGCAAGCCGAAAGGTGTCTATCATGTGCAGAACGCGATGGTTCAGCACTATTATACGGGCAAAATGGTGCTCGATCTGCGCGAAGACGATATTTACTGGTGTACGGCCGATCCGGGCTGGGTTACGGGGACCTCGTACGGAATCTTCGCCCCATGGCTGAACGGCGTAACAAACGTCATCCGCGGCGGCCGTTTCAGCCCGCAGGACTGGTACGGCACAATCGCCAAAAATAAAGTGACGGTATGGTACAGCGCGCCGACGGCGTTCCGTATGCTGATGGGCGCCGGATCGGACGTCATTTCCCAATTTGATCTGAGCAGCCTTCGCCACGTGCTTTCCGTCGGGGAGCCGCTGAATCCGGAAGTCGTCCGTTGGGGACAAAAGGTTTACGGCCAGCGCATCCACGATACGTGGTGGATGACGGAAACCGGCGGGCATTTGATCTGTAACTACCCATCCATGGCCATTAAACCGGGTTCGATGGGCAAACCGATTCCAGGGGTGGAAGCCGCGATACTTGATGACAACGGCAACGAGGTGCCGCCTTACACGATGGGCAACCTGGCCATCAAAACGCCGTGGCCGTCCATGATGAATCAAATTTGGAAAAATCCCGCCAAATACGAGGAGTACTTCCGTATCCCCGGCTGGTATGTCTCCGGCGACTCGGCCTTCATGGACGAAGAAGGCTACTTCTGGTTCCAGGGCCGCGTCGACGACGTGATCAACTCCTCCGGCGAACGGATCGGACCGTTCGAAGTCGAAAGCAAGCTCGTCGAACATCCGGCCGTAGCCGAAGCCGGCGTCATCGGCAAACCCGATGCGACGCGGGGCGAGATCATCAAAGCGTTCATTTCGCTGCGCGAGGGTTATCAGGAATCCGAAGAACTCAAAAACGAAATCTACAAATTCGTAAAAGAAGGCCTCTCCGCTCACGCGGCGCCGCGGGAAATCGAATTCCGCGACAAGCTGCCGAAAACGAGATCCGGCAAAATCATGCGCCGGGTGCTCAAAGCTTGGGAGCTGAACCTGCCGACAGGCGACCTTTCTACGATTGAGGATTAATCATACAATATCTACCCATTGATCAGGAAGCACCGGATAATGTATCCCGGTGCTTCTTTTTTTCGTGCCGGCCAAGCGCAAAAGGGGAAGGGGCAAAGGGCAAAGCTGCCGTGCTTGCCTTCCCGCCATCGCTTCAAAAAGCGCAATTTCCCGTTGCAGGCTTGGAACGGACACAAAAAAAGCTTACCCTGCACAAGGCAGGATAAGCTTTTCGGAGCGTTATTTTTTCTCGAAATATGACGCCGGAGACGGGGCGGATTCTCCCGCCTTATTGACGGCCGTAACCCGGAAATACCCCGCAACCGGAGCTGCGGATGTATATTGGAAGCCCGGTTCATGGCTTGTGCCGATTTTGGCATACGGCCCGGTTGGTTTCTCGCTGGAATAAACGTAGTATTCCGTAACGTTCTCTTCGGGATTTGACGGATTCCATTGGAACAGGATTCCGTTGTCCAGCGCCGAAATCTGCAGGCTTACGGGCGGTGCCGGCACTTGCGGCGGGTTTGAGTCCGTGTTGGACTGACCCGGAACGTCCTGATCGTTCGAGCCCGGATCGCCCGGATTCTCCGGATCGGTCGGAGGCGTGACCGTTCCATTCCCTTCAGGGCCCCCGACGGTGCCGCTGCCCAAACTGTTTACCGTCGCGCTTGGTCCCGACTCCTTGCCTGCGACATCGACGGCCGTCACATAAAATGCCGATCCGGCGTCTGCAGGGCTGGTGAAGGAGGTCGAAGCGCCTGCCAGCACCACTTTTCCCGTGTTTTGGAACGGACCGCCGTTTTTGGAAAGGTACAGCCGGTAACCGACGACGTCGGCTTGACCGGAAGGATTGAAGGTAATGGTCGCTTTGCCGCCGTTTAGAGCCATTCGAACGTTGATCGGCGCATCCGGCGCGGCTCCGTCATCTACGCGCGGGTCGATTTCGGTCGGCATATCCTCGCCTGCATCCCGCGGAATATAATACGATAACGGCTGATGTCCGCCGCGCATTTTGGCAAAAGCAGCCTCCAGTTCTTTGATCAGATCCGGAATCGGCTTCTCGCGCTTGACTACCGTTTTTTCCGAAAGCATATCCTCAGGCGTTCCATCCCTAGGGATGTAGTTGACCCCGTTATACGTAATGTATTTGACTTTGGCGATGCCGTCATCGCCTTCTTTCGGCACGTATTTAATGTTAAACAGATCCGTCACGAATTTATCGGTTAAGGAAGTCGGAAGCTTTCCGCTGTATGCGGACACCGTTTTGGAGACGATGCCATCGGGTTTATCGAATTTCGCGGTTTTGAACAAATCCGGCTCTTGTT
The DNA here is from genome assembly GCF_009870825.1 of Paenibacillus sp. USDA918EY. Lineage (GTDB taxonomy): Bacteria > Bacillota > Bacilli > Paenibacillales > Paenibacillaceae > Paenibacillus_AQ > Paenibacillus_AQ albilobatus. Next base: position 25,149 of record NZ_WTWY01000004.1, read on the forward strand.
CCGTCACCTCATTCATGATCAACGTCCAGATCGATTGGGCGCGTTTTCTGGCCGGTTTGGTCTCAAGCACGTTTTTCGGCTCCTTGTAACCCGCCCATACCCCGAGCGTGACGTCGGGAGAAAATCCGACGAACCAAACGTCGGCATAGTTTTGCGTCGTACCGGTTTTTCCGACGACCGGCACGGTTTTGAAATGTTTATAGTTTTTGCGGACGACGTCGCCCGTGCCTTCCGTAATGACGGTCCGGAGCATATCGGTCATGAGATAGGCCGTTTGCTTCGAAAACGCCTGAACCGGTTTGGCTTCATGCTGGTACACGATGTTGCCGTTCGAATCCACGATTTTTTCAATCATGTAGGCGTCGTTAAACGTACCCTGATTGCCAATCGCGGAATAAGCGTTGGTCAGCTCCTCAACGGTTACCCCGTACTTTAATCCGCCGAGAACACCGGTTTGGGCCGAATAATCCTGTTTCTGGATGGTGGTGATTCCCAACTTTTTAGCAAAAGCCCACGCTCCGTCAATGCCAACGACGTTGTTGTACAGCTTCAATGCAACCGTATTAACCGATTTGTTCAAAGCCGTGCGCGCTGTCATCAATCCGCTGTAACCCGAAGTCGAGTTTTTCGGGATATGGAAGCCTTTCTGGCCGTCCTTCAAAATGATCGGCGCGTCGTCCACAACGCTTGCAGGCTGGATGGCGCCGGACTCGATGGCGGGCAGATAAGCGGCGATCGGTTTCATGGCCGAACCCGGCTGGCGAACCATCTGCGTCGCGTAGTTCATCTGTTCTTTGTTGAAGTCACGGCCTTCGAGCATGCCCAAAATAGCGCCCGTCTTGTTGTCGATCAACATGGCGGCGGTTTGCTCAGGGCCTTTTGTTTTGCTGTCCGGACCGAAGTTTTTATCGTTTTCGCCGATTTTATGCATGGAATTGTATACGCGTTTGTCGATGGTCGTGTATACCCGGTATCCGCCGGTTTTCAGCTGCTGATTCGCCGCCTCCAGCAGATCGCTGTCTTTTGCGGACGGATCGTTCGGATCTTTGCCGGCTTCCTTCAAATTGAGCTCCATCAAAATTTCCGAAGCTTGGCGTTCCGTCTCCATCATCAGGTAAGGATAGGTCGAATACGCCTTTTCGACGCGCGGAGCCAGCGCTTTGCGGATATCGAAAGCCATGGCCTCCTTGTATTGCGCTTCGGTGATTTTGTTTTCCTCCCGCATGCGGCGCAGCACGAGGTGCTGGCGGTCCAGCGCGCGCTTGAAGGCGTCGGCGTTGAAATCGCCCTTGGAATTAAAAGCGGAATATCTCGTCGGAAGCTGAGGCAAGCCCGCTAGATAGGCCGCTTCAGCCACATTGAGCTGGTTGAGATCATTAATATTGAAGATGCCTTTTGCAGCCGCTTTAATTCCATACAAATTGTATCCGCTGGAGCCTTTGCCGAAAGGAACCTTGTTCAGGTAAGCGGTTAAAATCTCTTCTTTTGTCATGAACCGCTCAAGGCGGAGCGCAAGCAAAATTTCCTTGATTTTTCGGTCATCGGTTTTGTCGAGGCTCAGAAAAACGCGTCTCGCCAGCTGCTGCGTCAGCGTGCTGCCGCCCGTCTGGACGGATTCATGAAGCACTTTTTGCCTGACGGCACGCAGCGTGCCGTTCATGTCGACGCCGTTATGTTCAAAAAAGTGGTTGTCTTCTATGGAAATGACCGCGTCGACGACAAGCTTCGGAATTTGCTTGTATTCCACGGGGCGCCGGTCCTCATCCGTACGGATCTGGCCGATCGGCGTCTGCTGGTCGCGGAAATAAGCGAAGCTGGTGATGGCGTTTTCGCTCATTTTCTGGTCGATCAGTTCCCTGGAACGGACGGGTTCGTCCTTGACGATATGAGCGACATAACCCACGGCGGTCCCTCCGACGAACAGGGCTCCCATCAGGCCTACGACAAACAGCCAAAGGATGACCAGGCCCGTGACCCGGGCGTAGGACCGCCTTGGCTTCGTGGCCGGCTGTTTATCAGGTTTTTTATTGTTATTTTCAACCATTCGCGTGCGTTCCTCCTTTTAACGGAACTATTATAGCATAATTTGTTGATTTTGAATGCAGGGAGCGAATGAGGGTTTTTTTTCGTGAGAATTGACATATTTAGAGGGCAAACAGTACAAAGAATGCGGGGTTTTGCCCGTCCCATAAACGGCAAAAAGCCCGGAACCCCATGGTTCCAGGCTTTCTTTAAGGCAAAGATTAACGGTTGTAGAATTCGACGATTTGTTTTTCGTCGATGTCTTGGGAAAGCTCTGCGCGTTCAGGCAAACGGATGTATTTGCCTTCCATAGCAGCTTCGTTGTATTCCAGGTAGCCAGGAAGATGGCTGCGGTTTTCCAACGCTTCCTTGATGGAAGAAAGGCCGCGGCTTCTTTCGCGAAGGCCGATCACGTCGCCGATGCTTACCGCATAGGAAGCAACGTTGACTTTTTTGCCGTTTACGGTGATGTGGCCGTGGGAAACGAGCTGACGCGCACCTGCACGGGAGTTAGCGAAGCCAAGACGGTAAACGAGGTTGTCCAGGCGGCTTTCCAGCAGGAACATGAAGTTTTCGCCGGCGATCCCTTGCATTTTTTGAGCTTTGTTGAAAAGGGTGCTGAACTGCTTTTCACCCAAACCGTACATGTGGCGCAGTTTTTGCTTTTCAGCGAGCTGCATGCCGTAGTTGCTCACTTTTCTCCGTTGGTTAGGACCATGTTGTCCCGGAGGGAAAGGGCGCTTCAATTCTTTGCCTGTACCGCTCAGGGAGATGCCCAGACGGCGGCTCAATTTAAACTTTGGACCTGTGTAACGTGCCATGTTATAGTAGACTCCTTTATTTTCAAATAATGTGAAATAGGGCTCTATTTGCGCCGGGTTAGTTGATTGTGCTAGCCTTAACTGGCAGCAGCACCTGATTGAAAAGTTCAGCCGCTGTTCGATCAGCAACAAACCGCGAGAGGGTGACACAACGTTACGCCCAAATTAGACTGTCAATGCAGTCTTGTTCAACAATAGATTTTATACGAACGGTTATGGCAAAGTCAAGTCCTGAGAAATATCGAGAAACGTCTAATTTTGTCGATAGGCCTATGGTCCCAAAAAACTAGGACAAAATCTCTGAAATTTTGATGCAAAATCAGATTGAAGAGAGTAGAATAAGATTATTATGATCGTTATTCGAGCAATCTTATCGTTATTTCGACCGTTTGGTGCCGTACAGAACAGCTTTTAACACGGTAAAAAGGAGCGCCCGTTTATGTCAGAACATCAACAAGATTTTTCCAGACATCAAAGCTTATTTCAGACAAATATCGAAATGGCGTCTCCGAGCGAACCCTCCGATTCGTGGTTGAAGGAGATGGACATCACCGTACACGACCTGCCGTACGTTCGCGACGTGCTTCTTCAATCCTTCGAGGATTGGATGAAGGAAACGGGAGAGCTGTCATTTTCGAAGCGATCCGGCTGGGCCGTGTTTGATCACGAGGGTGCTTACGTATGCGGCGAAAAAACGGTACATGATGCGATAACGGGGGATTGCCCGGATCTTTTGCGGAAGTGCGTATCGACCCACGAGATGGTTTGCGGCGTCGTCGAAAACGCCGGCCGTTCCGCGTATGCAGGGCAAAGGCTGTGCCTGGTGCCGGTTCTTTCGCGGAACGGCCGCCTGCTCGTAGCCATGCTCGCCTGTGTGCTTCCGCCGGACCGGCGGAAGGATGCCGGCCTGGATACGGTCCTCGCGACCGCGCTCCATTACCAATCCTGCTTTTACAGGCGGTATGAATACATATTCGTATCCGACGTCATGAAAGTGCAAAGAACCGCCGAACGCGAAGCGAGCCGCCGATCGCTCCTGTTCCAAATCATGCAACGGATGCATGACCAGATCGACGTCGATACGGTACTGACCGAAGTGCTCGACAGCATCGCGATGTTATATCCTTCCGTCGAGCTCAGTCTCATGATGTCCCAGGACCATCAGCACAGCAATCCGAAGGTGAAACCGCTCGTATTCCATCCGTTTGGCGAGGACATTTGCGTGCGCGCCTTCATGGATGGAAGATTGACCGTTCAAGACTGCGCGGAGGGCGGGGATTGCGCCGAAATCGCCATCCCTCTTGGAGGCAAGCAAGGGATCTACGGCGTGTTTCATCTCAAAATGTCCCGGGAGCTCAAGGAAGACCTCGATCTGCAGCTCATCACGATGATGATCGATACCGCCGGCAACGCTTTTGAAAACGCCAAGCTGTACGAGCAGTCGAATTTGCTGATCCATGAGCTCCGGCTGATCAACGAGCTGACGCAGCGGCTTAACCAAAGCCTGCAGCTTGCCGACATTTACAAGCTTGCGACCGGGGAGCTTCTGAATATATTTAACGCGGACTTCTGCTGCTTCCTTCAGTTCAATGAGGAGAGGAGCATGCTCGAGGTCATGTCATGCAACGAACCTTCGCTTTCGAAGGACTTTTTCAGCAAGGATTACGGCTTCGGCGGCCTGGTATACGAAAAAAAAGAGCCGATCATTTTATCGGACTACCATCTGAACACCAAAGTATCCTCCAAGCTGATGGAAGTGACCGGCTCGCAATCGCTGATCGCGACGCCGCTGACCGTCAACGGCAAGGTCATCGGGGCCATATTGCTTACGCACCGAAGCCCGCACTTCTTCTCCTATGACAACTATCGCCTGCTGCAAACGCTCGCCAGCCATATCGGGCTTTCGGTGAGCAACGCTTTGCTGCATGCCGAGCTGAGGCGCATGGCCAACCGCGATATGTTGACCGACATGTACGCCCGCCATTATCTCGACGAAGCGATCCAGCATTCCCAGGCCAAAGATTTCTGCGGCTCCTTGATCGTCGTGGACATCGACCAGTTCAAGCAGGTGAATGACACCTACGGCCACCAAAAAGGCGACAATATTTTGAAGCAGGTCAGCGAAATTTTGAAAACGTCCATCCGGCCCGTCGACATTCCCGCAAGATGGGGAGGCGAAGAACTCGCCGTTTATTTGCCGCAGCTCGGCGTCCATCAGGCGATGAAGGTGGCGGAGACGATCCGGACGCGGGTAGCAAGCGAAACCGACCCGGGCGTGACCGTTTCGAGCGGGATTGCCGAATGGTGCGTCATCGACGGGAAAATCAGCGTGGACAGCCTGTTTTACCGCGCCGACATGGCGCTGTACCGCGCCAAAAACAGCGGGCGCAACCAGATTCAAATCGAGGACATGAACGAATGAGAAGAGCGATTCTGTACGGTCTGCAGACGCTCTTTTTTGCGTTATCGGCATTCCCGGACGGAAGAGCCTGCCGTAGTTTGGCGATGCCACGGCGCCAGGCTTCGTTTAGACGGAACGGGCATTTTCCGGCAAGCGCTGCATAATCGTTTGCGGCAAAGGCAAGCCTAAGCCCAAAAGTCCGAGAAGAGGGATGTCTGATGAACAAAAGGGAGCTCTGCCGCGGATTTGCCGCATTGCTGATCCTGTGCGCGTGTTTGGCGGGCTGCAGCATGAATCCGAAAAGCCCCGAGCAATGGCTAAAACAGACGACCGGCGGATTGGCCGGCATCGATTCCTTTACGTTTAGCGGGGAGGCGGCCGTGCGAACCCAATCGCAAAAAGGCTTTCGCGAAAGCATGGCCTACGAAGGAATTTTGACGGAGCACGACAAGCTGACGATCCGGAGCATGCTGCCTGCGCAGGCGGCCGGCAAAGGGGCAACGCAGACGGTCAGCATGAGCAATTACCATGCGGCCGAATCCGGCTTCCGCCGCCAGGACGGCCATTGGGTCCATCTGTTTAGCGAGGGCAGCACGGCGCTGGGGACGTCCCTGGCCCGCTTTAATCCGCTGGCGCAGCTCGACGCGATCAACAAGCTGCCCAAAGAGGTCAGGGAGGCCTCCGGCGCTGCGCGCGGGACCAAGGTGCTGCGGATCGAGCTTGCCCCTTCGGCGGCCAAAGCATGGCTTTCCGAGCAGCTGGAGACCGAAATGGATGCGATCCGGATGCAGGCCGAGAAAGCCGCTTTGGGCCGCCCCGCCCAGGAAAAAAGGCAGCTGGCGGACGCATGGAACAAAGGCGACGGCCAAATGAAGCAGATGCTGGACCAAGCGGAAGTCGGCATCGTGTATTATTTGACGATCGACAAGCGGTCCGGTTTTCCCGTGAAGCTATCCTCCGAAAGCAATATCCGCTACCTCAATCTGCATCGCCAGGAGGAGCATGAACAATTGGTTAACAACGTCGTTTTCCATCCCTAACAGGCTTGAGCGTTTTTAGCCATAAAAAATTGTCATTTCCGAAAGGCCCCGCAGGCCGCCGAACCGGCTTCAAAGCCAAGGCTTCGCTTGGCGGGGTTATTTTCACTGTTTGAAGCCTGAAGAAAGTGCTACAATAGGAGACGAATAAATTAACCTTTGTTCAAAAAAACATGAAATCAGCGCGGATTTTTTAGGAGGAATAACAGATGCGTGATCCGAGAATTCAGAAACTTGCCGAAAATCTGGTCGGCTATTCGGTCAACGTTCAGCCGGGCGAAAATGTGCTCGTCGAAATGATCGGTCCCGAACGGGATTTGCTCAAAGCCGTGATCGAAGAGGTACATAAACGCGGGGGCAACCCGTTCGTTGAATTGACGGACCGGACGGTACAGCGCGCGATGCTCATGAACGCGACCGAAGAAATGATCCAAACCTGGGCCGAATACGATTTGGAACGCATGAAAAAGATGGACTGCTATATCGGCATCCGTTCCGGCGAAAACGTAAACGACCTTGCGGACGTGCCTGACGATAAAATGCGGTTGTTTAACCGGCTGTATAACCATCCCGTCCATAGCGGACAACGCGTCAACCATACGAAATGGGTCGTTCTCCGTTATCCGAATGCCAGCATGGCGCAGCTGTCCAACCAAAGCACGGAAGCGTTCGAAGACTTTTACTTCAATGTGTGCAACCTGGACTACGCCAAAATGGACAAAGCCCAGGACCCGCTTGCCGAGCTGATGAGAAAAACGGACAAAGTCCGCATCGTCGGACCGGGAACGGACCTGACGTTTTCTATCAAAGGCATCGGCGCAACCAAATGCGCAGGCGAGAAAAACATCCCTGACGGCGAAGTATACAGCGCTCCCGTCCGCGATTCCGTCAACGGAACGATCAGCTACAACACAAGCACGGTTTACCAAGGCATTACCTTCGAAAACATCAAATTTACGTTCAAGGACGGCAAAATCGTCGAAGCCACAAGCAATGACACCGAGCGCTTGAACCAAATCCTCGACTCCGACGAAGGCGCCCGTTATATCGGCGAATTCGCCATCGGCTTCAACCCGTATATTTTGCATCCGATGAAGGATATCCTGTTCGACGAAAAAATCGCAGGCAGCATCCATTTTACGCCGGGTCAAGCTTATGAGGATTGCGACAACGGCAACCGTTCGTCGATCCACTGGGATATCGTTTTGATCCAGCGTCCGGACTACGGCGGCGGCGAAATTTACTTCGACGACGTGCTGATCCGCAAAGACGGCCTGTTCGTCATCGACGAGCTGAAGGGCTTGAACCCCGACCGGTTGGTGTAATCGGGAAAACAAGCCAGAAATCCCTTGCACGGGAAAGCGGATTCAATGTATCATGAAATTGCAGCATGAATATAATACCTGATACCAAAAGCTACGGAGGGATCACTATGTCCAGTAATAACGCAGCTGTAGTGGAAATCGCCCAAACGGCGGGCAAGTTTACTTCGTCCATCGTGCTTCAGGCCGACAACAAGTACATTGACGTCAAAAGCATTTTGGGTTTGTTTACGACCCTTGTAAGCAATAAAGGCTATGAGCTTCACGTTCATGGTCCGGATGCGGACGAGGCAAAAGCGGCCATGAAGGAAGTATTTGCGAAACATGGCTTGAAAGTCGAAGTCGTGGAAGAATAATGATCGAAAGAAAGCGTCCTGCCTGAATAGGCGGGGCGTTTTTTTTAGGGATCATAAGGCTAACATCATATCATTTCAGCCGCGGATCCATGGGAAAATGCCCGCTTAAAAACGGCCCGGACTCTATGAAAGGCAGACTGCCGGACGTTTTTATGACGAGGTTCTTGTATTGGGCTCTGATTTCGTCTAATATTAAAGGAGAGAACAAGGGTGTGACTTTTGGACATAGGGGGGAAGATGCATGACTTCTTCTGAACTTCAGGAACAGTTGAACCTGAAAGCAATCAGTCTTCTGCAAGAAGATGCAGATAAAATACAGAAGCTTATCGAAGTACAAATGGAGAATCTGGCAACCCGCTATTGCCCTCTCTATGAGGAAGTGCTGGACACCCAGATGTACGGTTTTTCTAAAGAAGTGGACTTTGCGGTCAGAGCGGGGCTGCTCCCCGAGACTGCAGGCAAACAGCTTGTCAGCCAGCTTGAACGCAATCTGGCGATCCTCTACGAGGCGCTGAACAACAGGAAGGCGGAATAAGCCCGTTCCTTTTTTGGGTCCGAAGTTAAAAAGCATGAACTTCCATAACGGAGTCCATGCTTTTTTTGTTGGGTCAGACCATAAAGAAAGAAACGCCGAGAATGACGTAAACGACGATGAGCATCAAACCTTCGTACCAGTTGGTTTTACCGTCCTGGATGATCGATTTGGCGATAAACACCGACACCCCGATCGCCAGCAGCTCGATGGCCGTAAATACGAGGTTCATCGTGTTTCCGAAGAAAAAGCTTGCGAACACGAGGACAGGAGCGACAAACAAGGCGATTTGCAAGCTGCTGCCGACGGCGATTTCGACGGCCGCCCCGATTTTGTTTTTCATGGCCAGCATGACGGCGGCGCTGTGTTCCGCGGCATTTCCGATGATGGCTACGAGGAAGGCGCCGACAAACAGCTCGCTGAGGCCGAATTTGCTCGTAAACGTCTCCAGCGTGCCGACAAGCCATTCGCTCACAAAAGCAACCATGACCGTGGCGACGATGAGATAAAGAACGGATCTGCCCTTGGACCACTCGGGTTCATGCTCATGCGGCAGCTCCTCGTCCGAATCCTCCGTCACGTCGGCAAGGTAATCTTTGTGCGTGATCATGGAGAAGACGAGCCAGAAAACGTAAGCCACGATCAGAATCCCTGCCACGATAAGGCTGAGCAGTTTGGAATCGCTGGTCGTGATGGCGTGCGTGTTCAGGAATACGGCCGGAACGAACAAGGAAATGACCGCCACGATCATCAGCGAGCCGTTCATGCCTGCCAGCGAAACGTTGAATTTCTGGATTTTGAATTTGAGCCCGCCCGCAAAAATGCTCAAACCGAGCACCAACAGCAGGTTGCCGATGATGGAACCGGTCAGGCTCGCCTTCACCATATCGAACAGCCCTTCTTTAACGAGAAAAATAGCGATGATCAGCTCGGCCGCGTTTCCGAACGTGGCGTTCAGGAAGCCGCCCAGCCGCTGCCCCGCATAGTGTGAGACGCTCTCGGTGGCTTTGCCCAGAAACCCTGCGACGAAGATGACCGCAATGGCTGCGAGAATGAACTGGATCGTCGAATCCCAGCCGGCGTAATGGGCGATGCCGCTAAGAACGAAAAATACGATCAGCAGCAAAGGGCTTAACCATTTTTTCAAATTTCGACACCTCGTGATATGTAAGATCAACATTCTTTCTCAATATACCCAAAACGTGCTAAATTGTAAACAAAACGCAGGTCCAATATTTGCTTTTGCTCCCTGTCGTGATTTACAATAATTGATAATGAGATGAAGGAGGAAGGGGAATGACTGAACAACTTCAATTGGAGTCCGGAACGATCCGGATCGCAGATGATGTCGTATCGAAAATTGCCGGTTTGGCAGCGCTGGAAACCCCTGGCATTGCCGCTATGTCGGGCGGTCTTTCGGAAGGCTGGGCCAAACGCCTGAGCGGCAAAAACGTGCAGAAAGGCGTCACCGTGGAAGTAGGGCAGCTGGAAGCCGCGATCGATCTCCGGATCATCGTGTTGTATGAAACGCCGATCCACGAGGTATGCCGCATGCTGCAGCAAAACGTGCGCACGGCGGTGGAAAGCATGACGGGATTGCGCGTCGTCGAAGTGAACGTAAAGGTCGAAGGCGTCGCCTTCAAGGACGACGAAATCGAGGACGTGCCTACGCGCGCGAAATAAGGCGATCGGATCAGAGAACATAGGGCTTATCCCCGCAATGTCGGACGGCGTTGACGAATTTTGCGGGATGGCCCGGCAGAAAAAAAGAGACTACACGGATTTCCGGTAGTCTCTTTTGATTTGCACGGATTTGACGACTTCCTGTTTCGCCGGCTGGTTGACCGACCGCGAAATGCTCAGCATGATCCCCATGGCAAACATCATGATCAGCAGGGAACTGCCTCCGTAACTGATGAATGGAAGGGTAACCCCGGTCAAAGGGATGGTTTGCGACACGCCGCCGATATTGACGAAGGCTTGGATGGCGAAAAGGCCCATGACGCCGATGCCGACGAGCGTTCCGAATGGATCGGGGCACCTGAGCGCGATGACGATGCCTCGCCATAGAAAATACAAGTAGACGAGCAGGAAAAGGCTTGTCCCGATAAAGCCGAACTCTTCCGCCATGACGGGAAAGATGAAGTCATTGTACGGGTTTTTGATGTAATTCAGCTTTTGGATGCTTTTGCCGAAGCCCGTGCCTGTCAGCTGCCCGTTTCCGATGGCGGTCAATGACTGGATCAGGTTGTAGCCCGATCCGTCCTCATCCTCGTAAGGATCGATCCAGGCGGTGATCCGTCCCATTTTGTAGTCGGCGCGTTGCGTCTGCGGCTCATCGCTGTGCGTGATCGATTTGATCAGGTAATTGGCGCCGAGCACGAGGCTCGCTCCCAATACGACCAAGGCGAACGATCCGAGCATATGCTTCAGGCTGGCTCCTCCCGCATAGATGATCAGCGCGCTGGTTGCCACCAGGATCAGCGTGGAGCCGAGGTCCGGCTGCATCATGATGAGCCCGGCCACGAAACCGACGATGACCATGACCGGAATATAACCTGTCCGCAAATCCCTGAAACGCTCTCCCTTTTTGACGATCAAAGCGGAAAGGTACAGGATGATGGTGATTTTGGCAAGCTCCGTCGGCTGGATCCCGAGCCCGGCGATCTGCAGCCAGCTTCGGGCGCCGTTGATGCCTTTCGTAAAAGGCACCGCCACAAGCAAGATCACGGTGAAGAAAAACATCGGCACAAACAGCTTTTTATATTTGCTGTAGTGGATGTTCATCGCGACAAACATGATTACGGTGCCGAGAACGGCCCACATAAACTGCTTTTTCGTGAAATAAAGCGGATCGAATTTAAATTTTTCGCTGGAAATGGTGAGGCTTGAACTGGCACTGAACACCATGACCAGCCCAAAACCGACCAACAGAAAAGTAAGGATTAGCAGCTGAAAATCCGGCGTACCTCTCTTCCTCGGTTGGGGTTTCTCCTGGCTCATGAGGGATCCGCCCTAAGCTTCCAGTGCAGCTTTGAATTGCTGGATTTTTTGATTGGCGACGTTCAGAATTTTGGAAGGAATCGGCGTCTCATATTCCAACCCGTGAGGGAATGTCGCTCTTCCCATGTAAACGGCTTCGATTTCCAGCACCGCATGCGGCTTTTCCAGCTTTCCTTCGACGGCGCGCGTGTTCATGCGCAGGAAATATTCCGAGTTCGTGTCTTTGTCTTCGATTTTATAATCGTATGTAGCACGGGTGTATTCCCACTGCCAGCGCACGAATCCCGTTTTTTCAGCTACTTCGTCCAAAAATGCCAGGTCGCTCTTCAGACCGACAAGTCCCGTATTTTCAAAAATCATCCTTCAAAATCCTCCCTTTAATTGCCTGTAAAGTTCTTTACTCATGATATTATGTTTCAAGCGCTTGTGCAAGCTTTGCCGGCGCACGCGGGACATACCCCATTCGCCGGGTTTCTGCTACAATGGAAAAAAGGCATTGTGGCCAGAAAGTGGAAAACAATGCGGTAGACATTCAATTTGGCGAGAGGACGTGTGGACATGAGAGAAGAGGCGATACTGGATGAGCTGCAGCCGCAAATGGTGGAATGGAGGCGCTTTCTTCACCGCCATCCCGAGCTTTCGTACCATGAACGGAAAACGGCGCAATTCGTGGCCGAAAAGCTGGGGGAGCTTGGACTTGGCGTAACGACCGGGATGGGCGGAGGTTACGGCGTCGTCGGCGTTTTAAAAGGCGGCAAACCCGGCAAAACGGTGGCGCTTCGGGCCGATATGGACGCACTGCCGATCCGGGACGAAAAAACATGCGAATACGCTTCCGAAGTCGAAGGAGTGATGCACGCTTGCGGCCATGACGGCCATACGTCGACCCTGCTCGGCGTCGCTGCCTATTTCAGCCGGCGGAAAGCGGACGTGGAAGGCGAGATCCGCTTTATCTTTCAACCGGCGGAAGAAGTGTGCCCTGGAGGCGCCCGCGGCATGATCGATGCCGGCGTGCTCGAGGGCGTCGACGTCATTTACGGGGTCCATTTGTGGACGCCGTTTGCGGCGGGGACGGCGGCAAGCGCTCCCGGACCGCTGATGGCCGCTGCCGACGAATTTTTTATCGATATTACGGGCAAAGGCGGGCACGGGGGCATGCCGCATGTGACGGTCGACAGCGTCGTGGCGGGAGCGGCCGTCGTCATGCAGCTGCAAAGCATCGTCAGCCGCACGGTGGACCCCTTGAAGCCGGCCGTCGTTACGATCGGCACCATCCAAGGCGGCAGCGCGCAAAACGTCATCGCGGAATCCTGCCGCATTACCGGGACCGTCCGCACGTTCGACGAAGAAACCCGGGCACTGATCCGCAAGCGGATTGAAGATATCACCCGTTTGACTGCAGAAGCCTACGGAGCCAAAGCGGATATCGAGTATGTCATGGGTTATCCGCCGCTTGTTAACGACGAAGAGGAAACCCGGCGTTTCTTCCGCGTGGCGCCGGCCGTCTTTGGAGGCGGCCAAGTGAGCGAATGCGCGAAAATCATGCCGGCCGAAGACTTCTCGTATTATTTGCAGCGGATTCCGGGCTGCTTCATGTTCGTCGGAGCGGGCAACGAGAGCCTTCAGGCGGTCTATCCGCACCATCACCCCCGGTTCGATTTCGACGAGTCGGCGATGCTTGGGGCAGCCAAGCTGCTTGTATCGATGACGCAGTCCTATCAGGGCTGGGAGTAGGATTAGCGGGCCCGGCGTTCGGCGCCGGTGCGAGATCAGGAATGATCTGGCGATCGTTGGGAAAACTTATATGTATCCACAAAAACGAAAGTTCACTTCCCAGGTGGGGAAGTGGACTTTTTCCATATGGAAAGGAGCCGAACATGAACGATCTTAAAGCCTGCATCATCCAGCGCGACCGCACGGTGCTGCTGGAATGCGGACATCCCGGATTCGAGGCGGCGCGGGAGAAGCTTTCCCGGTTTGCGGAGCTCGTCAAAAGCCCTTCCGCTTTCCATACCTATAGAATCACGCCGCTTTCTTTATGGAATGCGGCCGCCATGGGCTTCACCGCCGACGACATCGCCCGCGACCTGGAAGCCGTTTCGAGGTGGGGAATGCCGGCCGGGCTGCTGCCGGAAATCCGCGGGCTCGTGTCGAGATACGGCAAATTATGCCTGCAAAAGGAAACGGAGGGCGGGGAAGGCACGCTTTGTTTAACGGCTTCCGACAGCCGTTGTTTGGATGAAGCGTTGGCCGTCCCGGCGCTGTCGGGGATGAAGCTGGAGCGCATCTCTCCCACCCAAGCCCGGATTTCGGCCGAAGCAAGGGGACGCCTTAAACAGGAGCTCATGCGCTCCGGATTCCCGGTCCTGGATTTGGCGGGGTATCATACAGGGCAAGCGCTGCGGCTGGAATGGCGGCAGGCGGGCGGCGGGAAGCCGTTCGCCCTTCGAAGCTATCAGGAGGAAGCCGTGGCGGCGTTCGAGGGCGTTACGGGAAGCGGCGGCAGCGGGGTGCTCGTCCTTCCTTGCGGGGCAGGCAAGACGATCATCGGCATCGCCGCGCTGGAAAGGCAGCAGTGCGAATGCTTGATTTTGACGTCGAACACCACTTCGGTCGAGCAGTGGATCCGGGAATTGACGGAGAAAACGACGCTGGATCCGGCGGAGGTCGGCCAATATGCCGGCGAACGGAAGGAAGTGAAGCCGGTCACCGTCGCCACGTATCAAATTTTGACCCATCGGCGCTCCAAGGATGCCGAATTCGAGCATATGAGGCTGTTTAACGAACGCAACTGGGGACTCATCATTTACGACGAAGTGCATCTGCTGCCGGCCCCTGTCTTCCGGGCCACGGCGGATATCCAGGCGACGCGCAGGCTCGGGTTGACCGCCACCTTGGTCAGGGAAGACGGGTGCGAGGAGGACGTGTTTTCCCTGATCGGGCCCAAACGGTATGAGATGCCTTGGAAGGAGCTTGAAGCGAAAGGCTGGATCGCCCGCGTCGAATGCAGCGAAATCCGCGTTCCGATGGAACCGGCGCTGCGCGACACCTATTCTTTTGCCGCGGGAAAAGAAAAATTCAGGCTGGCGGCGGAGAACCCGGCCAAAACGGCGATCGTCAAGGATTTGCTGAAACGGCATCCGCATGCGGGGGTTTTGGTGATCGGGCAATATTTGGACCAGCTTCAGGCGCTTGCGTCGGCAATCGGGGCGCCGCTCATCACCGGCAGGATGCCCCAGCGGCAGCGGGCGGATTTATACGCGTCATTCAGAAAGGGGGAAACCCCCGTGCTTGTCGTATCGAAGGTGGCCAATTTTGCCGTGGATCTTCCCGATGCGTCGGTGGCCATTGAAGTGTCGGGGAGCTTCGGTTCGAGGCAGGAGGAAGCGCAGCGGCTGGGCAGGCTTTTGCGCCCGAAATCCGGGGACAACCGCGCCTTTTTCTACACGCTCGTGACCGAAGGCAGCAAGGAGGAGGAATTTGCCGTCAAACGCCAAATGTTCCTCATCGAGCAAGGGTATGAATATACGATCCATTCCGCAAGGGAGGTTAGGTCCGGAACATGAGCGTCGACCAATCGGCCGGATTCGAGGAATCGTTCGGCAAGCTCGCGGGTTGCGAGCTGGAGCTTTTAAAAGGGCTGGTCGGCCGGTTCGCCGGACAGCCTTTCGGCGAGCAGGCATGGGAAGGAATCGGCGGCATCGCCCGCACGGGCGCAGAACTGAAGCTGTCCTTCCTCCGGCTCCGAAAATACGGGTGGGTGCATGCCGTCAAAAAAGCCTGGGGCGAGCGGTTGTATTATATCCCGACGGAAAAGCTGGTCCGGCTGCTGCCGGCCCTGTATGTCCCGGAGCATAACGGCGCCGCCGAAGCCGGACTGGTTTTCCGCCAGGAGGCGGGGCCGGGCCTTCCGCTGGATCTGCTGCACGCGCTGGCCTTTGTCGCGGATCAGGGACTTCCCTTGACGGTAAAAGGGACGGTCCATAAAAAAAGCCTGCAAAAGCTGATGGAGCCGGTCTTTTTGAGCGATGAGCACGTGAAGCGCCTAGCGCTGCAATACGCGCACCAGGATGCTTGGGAGCCGGCGCCGGCCGTTTTGCTGGACCTGCTGTTATGCACGGGACTTTTATTCCCCGGAAACGGAGCTTTCGTACTCGAGGGGGAGCGGCTCCGGTCATGGCTCAGCTTGACGGAACGCGAAATGAACCGCATCCTGCTCCGCACCGTTATCGAGCGTTACGGCCCGAATGACGCGGGCCTGCAGCTTTTTCGTTATTTCACTTGCTTCCTCCCGGATGCCGGGGGGCGATGGATCGATGTTTCGTCGCTGCTGCGGTGGATGGAGGGCGAAGGCATGCTGCGCGCGGCAGCCGCCTCGGAACAAGCCGAGGCGTGGCTTTGCGCCCTTGCCGGATTCGGTTGGGGGGATGTCGCGGAAACGGCCGAAGGAGGATGCGCCTTCCGCTGGAACGTTGATGCGGCGCGATTGCTGCTTGAAGACGAACCCGAGGTTGAAGCTCCCGCATCAGGCTTTTTCGTGCAGCCGGATTTTGACGTGCTTTGCCCTCCGGACGTTCCGTTCCTGCTGCGCTGGAAGCTGCTTGCTTTTGCCGAGTTGGTTCAATGCGACCGCGTTTCGGTATACAAGCTGACCCGGGCCGGGATTGCGAAGGCGGCGGAGAAGGGAATCGGCGCCGCGGAGATTGTTCAGGTTTTGTCGGCAGGCGCCGCGGCGGAAATCCCGGGCCATGTTGCCGCGGCCATCGAGCAGTGGGGCAGGGAACTCGGCCGCACCCGGTTCGAGGAGGCGCTGCTTTTGTCATGCCTGACCGAAAGCGAAGCGGACCGGATTGCGGCGGCCCGTTCGCGCATCGAAGGCGCTCTGGAGCGGATCGGCCCCAAACATTTTATCGCCAAAACCTCCGATACGGCCAAAATACGCAAAATTCTTGAAACCATGGGGCTGGCTCCGCTAAAAACGATCGGAACCGGCGAACGCGCGCATCCGTCATATCCGCTGATCGGCGAAGAACCGGACGGGAAGGCCCGCGGCACCATGCCGTGCGAAAGCTTCCATGAGCGGCAGGGCGTCGTTTACGGCGGCCGGCATGTCCGTTTTTTCGATCCGGATCCCGACATCCCGGAGCCTGCTTCGTTGTTTCCCGGGTACGAAGGGATTCCGGCGAGATGGCTTCGGGACTACCGGAGTTATCACAGCTCCACCGCGCAGACGATCGTCGAGCAGGCCCAAAGCTGGCAGACCCGGATTTTGCTGAACCTGGGAGGAAAACAAGCTGAATTCGCTCCCACGGCGGTTCATTCGGGCCCGTGGCGGGCAGAGGGCGTTTTGCATGACTTGGAAACCGGAGCGTACGAGCGGCGCGAGCTGACGGCCGGGGAACTGAGGGAGCTGAAATTGATCGTTCCCGAGTTCGATTGAGGCGATGGAAAAGAGCCGAAATCCCTCTTCTTAAGGGAGACGGGTTATGATATGATAGAAGAGTCCACTGGATGACGGTGGAACTTTTTAAAGAATCGGGTTGAATTTCATGAGCGTATCAGAAGTGCAAACGATGGACATGGCTGCCGTACTGATGAACGCCTATGAATTAGGCGATATGATCAATCAGTCGGTTGAGGTGTCTGATTACTTATATTGGAAGCAGCGCGTAGACAGCAATCCTGCCATTCAGGAGCTGGTCCGGCTGCTGGCAAAAAAGAAAGAACTCTTCGATGAAACCCAGCGCTTCGGGCATTTTCATCCGAACTACCACAGCGCGAAGGACGAGGTGACGGCCGTCGAACAACAGCTGGATCAGTTCGAAGAGGTGGCGCGGTTCAAGCAGGCGGAAAAGGTTCTTGACGACCTGCTTCACCAAATGTCGGAAATGATCGCATATTCCGTTTCGGACACCATCAAGGTGCCGAGCAACGATCCGCTTCCGAAACGCGGCTGCGGCGGTGGCGGCAAGTGCGGCTGCGGCGGCTGAACCGGGCAAGAGACAGGGGACAAAGCGAGGTGGGAAAAGATGTTTGCAGAACGGACAGGTTATATTATATGGGTCACGGATATCAAAGCGGCCAGAAACCTTGAGAAGTACGGGACCGTTCATTATATATCGAGACGCATGCATTATGTCGTCATGTACGTCAATGCGGATCGCGCCGAAGAGACCGCCAAAAACATTCGCAGGCTTTCCTATGTGCGAAAAATTGAGCGCTCCTACCGGAACGAGATCAAAACGGAATATTCGAAGGATGTTCCCGACAAAACAAGATTTTATGGCCTATGACGGAACGGGGCCGTTCGTAGCCGCGGATGAACGCGGATTCCCATCCAAACAGAACGATGAGCTTTTCGCAAAAGCAGCCTAAGGGCTGCTTTTTTTTTTTTGCATGGACCAGCATCAGAAACGTTTCCGTTGGGGACAGCCGCCTTTGGGCGTCGCGGGGAGCAGGGAAGCTTTGTTCTGTTTTGGCGTGGCGCCGCTTTGTCGGATTGTCGCTTTTTAGTCTGAGAGCCATCTAAATCTATCGATTTTAAGACTTTTTTACTTGTGCAACATGTTGTTGTGATGTAATATAATAGGTAAAAATATCTAGATATAAAGTCCTATGTGGTGGAGAGTGATGTTCCATGCGCGACAAAGGAATGGAAAGATGGAGCACCTATGAACCATTCTACGTTGTTCTGGGCGATAAGAAGGTTGCTGACATCGTCATAACCAATCATGCAAAAACAAGATATAACGATCGCATCGAGCGCGGGGATCACCAGACGGACGACATTGCGGCATGGATGTGGGAATGTCTGAAGCAAAGCCGGATGCTCCCTTATTACCGAAATGAACAGGACGTTTATTTGATCGACGAGGATTTGGTCGTCGTTGCCGAGTTTACCGAGCTTGAGGGGGAATATGATATCACCGGCAATCCGTTGCATAAAATGATCGTGGTTACGTTTTTGGGCCGGATGTCCGAAACGATCGAACTGAGAGATTTGAAATCCTATTACTCCTGGCTTCGCCATTCCCGAAGAATGACGCTCATTAAAAATACGCGCAAACGCAGATAGCCTATTATTTTACATACGATGATGCTGCATGGCCGGCATGGGATCCGAGAAGGCGGGTTCCATGCTTTTTTGTGTTTCTTTTTTTTTTCGGCCAGAAGCCCGTCTCCCCGGTTCATTTGGCGGAAGCGTCCCGCTTCCTATACAATAAGGAAAAAGAACGATGGAATCAGGAGGAAAACTTTATGGCTGCTGCAACAGGAAGATGCGACCTGCATACGCACTCGCTGGCGTCGGACGGCATGCAAAGCCCCGCGGAAAACGTGCGGCTTGCCCGGGAGAGAGGGCTGGCGGCCATCGCCATTACCGACCACGATACCGTGGCGGGCGTGAAGGAGGCGATGGACGAAGGCGAGCGCTGCGGCGTCGCCGTCGTCCCCGGCGTGGAAATCAGCACGCGCGCGGGCGGAAAGGACATCCATGTGCTCGGGTATTACGTCGATTGCGGGAATGAAACGTTTCTGAAGAGGCTTGCCGGGTTGCGGAACACAAGGGAAGGGCGCAACGAAAAAATGATCGCGAAGCTGCAGGAGCTTGGCGTGGATATAACGATGGAAGAGGTCATCGCCGGACTCGGGAGGGAGCTGCGGCCCGACGAGACCGTCGGACGCCCGCATATGGCGGATGTGCTGGTAAGGAAAGGATATGCCCGCGATATGCGTGACGCGTTTGACAAATATTTGGGCGAAAACGCCCCTGCGTACGTGTCCGTGCCGCGGATTTCCCCGGAAGAAGCGTGTTTGTGGATCCGCGAGGCCGGAGGGACGCCGGTGCTGGCGCATCCGGGAATTTACGGCGACGATGCGCTTGTGGAGCGGATTTTGGAAAAAGCCAAGCCGGCCGGCATCGAGGTGTTTCATTCGGATCATCGTCCGGAAGACGAGAAACGTTATCAAGCGATGGCCGATGCCCACGGGCTGATCGTGACGGCGGGCTCCGATTTCCACGGGGCCAGGCAGGGCGTCGTGTTCCACGGCGACATCGGCAGCCGGACGGTATCGGCCGCGGTATTGGAGCAATTAAAGCGGGCGTCCGCCGGCGGCGGATCATGCTGAAGTGGACAAAAAAAGCTGCGCGTTTCTGCTTGAAGAGCAGAAGCGGCAGCTTTTTTGTTTTTGGCGAACAAATATGGCTCGGTCGCCTGGCTATCGCCTGAGGAACGGCAAAAGCAGCGCAGGGACGGAATCGTTTGATTCGCCTTATTTCAACGCGTTGGCAAGGCTTTTGATCCGTTTCTCGTCCGGCGTAATCACAAGCGTTTTCTGATGATCATAGATGACGAAACCCGGTTTTGCCCCGTTCGGCTTGTGCACGTGACGGATCAAGGTGTAGTCGACGGGTACGCTGCTGGACTCTTTGGCCTGACTGTAATAGGCGGCGAGCATCGCCGCTTCCTCAAGCGTCGCGTCGCCGTATTCGCCGCCGCGGATGACGACGTGCGAGCCGGGAATGTCTTTGGTATGCAGCCACGTATCTCCGGAGCTGGCCAGCTTGTTGGTCAAATATTCGTTTTGCAGGTTGTTTTTGCCGACATAGATTTCGATGCCCTCGGACGACGTAAACACATGCAGCGTAGGACGGTCGTTTTTTTTCTTTTTCTTCGTCTTTTTGCTGCGGTCGCGGAGATATCCCTGCTGGATGAGCTCCTCGCGGATTTCGTCGATGTCGCTCATGGACGCATAGGACAGCTGCTGCAGCAGCTCGTCCATGTAGCGGATTTCTTCCTTTGTTTTCTCCAGCTGCTCTTGAATGACGACGAGGCTGTTTTTGTATTTGTTGTATTTTTTGAAATACCGCTGGGCGTTGTCCGACGGCGTCAGCAGCGGATCGAGCGGGATGGCGACCGTCTTTTGCTCCTCGTCGTAAAAATTGACCAGCTCCGCCGTCTTGTCGCCTTTTTGGATCGTATGCAGCGAAGCGAACAGCAGTTCACCATAGATCCGATACTTGTCGGCATCATCCGCTTCGGCCAGATCTTTGTGCAGGTGATCGAGTTTTTTAATGTTTTTGGAGCGTTCGTTTTGCAAAAAACGCAGCAGGTCGCTCACCTTTTGCTTGACCGTATCCCGTTCGGCCTTTTCCCCGAAATAATCCTCCATGCAGGCGCTGATCGAATCGTAATGCTTGATTTCGTCCTGCAGCAGCGTCAGGTTGACGGCGGAAAAAACGATTTTGCCCTTGGCGTTTGCTCCGGATACCGGCGCGTAATCATGCGTTCGGACGGGCTCCATCACCGAGGCGAAAGCCTCCCATAATGCGGAGCAGCGCGCATACGTCTCCTCCTCGTTTAATTGTGGTTCGGATACCGCCTGGATGCCGGCACGGTGCGCGATTTCCTGGGCGACCAGCGGGCTCACCCCGCTGAACGTATCGACGATCCACGAAACCGGATCCTGCGCGCCGGAGCATTTGACGATAAAATCCTTCCGGTCCGCCGCCAGCGGATCGACCTTATTTTGCTGCGGTGGCTCGGTATAGGCAAACCCCGGCATGACGATCCGGTAGCTGCTGATGCTCGGCGTGACATGGTGAATGCCGTCGAGAATGGTTTCGCTCGCATGGTCGGTCAAGATGATGTTGCTGTGGCGCCCCATCAGCTCGACGATGATTTTTTTGGTCGACACGTCCCCGAGCTCGTCGCGCTGGCGAACCGTCAAATGGATGATGCGTTCCATGCCGACCTGGGCGACGTCCTCGATGATACCGCCTTCGCAATGCTTGCGCATGAGCATGCAAAACATCGGCGCTTCCTGCGGGTTCATGAAACTCCGGTCCGTAAAATGCACGCGCGGGTATGTCGGGTTTGCCGACAACAGCAGCTTGGCGTTGCCTTCGCGCGTGCGCAGGTGAAGCAGCAGATCATGGTCTCCGGGCTGGTATATTTTGCTGATCCGGGCGCCGCGGCATTTCTCCAGCTCGTGCACGATCGCCCTCGTTACGATTCCGTCCAATGACATGTTTTATATCTCCTATCTATCGTATATGTAATAAGTTGGATGATTGCGGGTGACTTGTTCGGATTTTGCGTCATTCGGTACGGCCGATTTATGGATTTCTGCAAAATCCCCTCTTCAAAACCAGTCCTCTCTATGATGCCATAGTTTGCCCAAAAACTTAAGAGGCCCGTGCTGTGATATTTCAGGCCCTGTCCGAATACATTTACGTTAGAACAGGTGGAAAAGCTGTCCGGCGCCTTGCCGGCAGCAGCATAAAGAGCGGGAGGGAAAGGGAAGCATGGAACAAAAAGCATGGCATCAGATGAATGCCGAAGATCTGCAGCAGATTCTGAACGTGCAGTTGCAGCGCGGCCTGACCGAAGAACAGGCTGACGAGCGAAGAAAGCAGCATGGAAGCAACGAGCTGTCCGAAGGCAAAAAGATCTCTTTATTCGCACTGTTTTTGAACCAGTTCAAGGATTTTATGACTCTGGTGCTGATGGGGGCCACCTTGGTGTCCGGCCTGCTGGGCGAATATCTGGATGCCGTTACGATTATTGCCATCATTTTGCTGAACGGAGTGCTGGGGTTTATCCAGGAATTCCGGGCCGAGCGTTCCCTGCGCGCGCTGAAGCAGCTGTCGGCTCCGTCCGCCAAAGTGCTCAGGGAAGGCAGGGTCGTCTCGATTCCGGCGAAAATGCTCGTTCCCGGAGACGTCGTCCTGCTGGAGAGCGGCGATCGGGTTCCGGCCGACGTGCGGTGGCTGGAGACAAGCAGCTGTTACATCGAGGAATCGGCGCTGACGGGCGAATCGGTTCCCGTCGGGAAGCACAGCCAGGCGATATCGGAATCCGAGGTGCCTCTCGGGGATCAGAAAAACCTCGGCTTCATGGGCACGATGATGACGCGCGGCACCGCCAAAGGGATCGTCGTCCGGACCGGCATGGATACGGAGATGGGCAAAATCGCCGACCTGATCCAAAATACCGACACGCAGCAAACCCCGCTGCAGCATCGGTTGGAGCAGCTCGGCAAACTGCTTATTATGCTCGCGCTCGGCCTGACCGTCATGGTCGTGGTGGCGGGCATCCTGCATGGACAGCCCGCGGTCGGCATGTTCCTCGCCGGCGTCAGCCTTGCCGTCGCCGCCATACCGGAAGGGCTGCCGGCCATCGTGACCGTCGCATTGGCGCTTGGCGTGCAGCGGATGATTAAACGGAAGGCGATCGTCAGGAAGCTTCCTTCCGTCGAAACGCTCGGCTGCGCGTCCGTCATTTGCTCGGATAAGACAGGCACTTTGACCCAAAACAAAATGACCGTCACGCGGCTATGGGTCGGCGGCAGGGATCTGGAAGTGACGGGAGACGGGTACGCCCCGACGGGCCAAATTCTCGAAAAGGGCAAAGCCATCGATGTCCGGAACGACCAAGCGCTGCGCCGCCTGCTGCAAATCGGGGCTCTGTGCAACAATGCCGAAATTTACGAGGTGCAGCAGACGGAGCCGAAGGGCAAACGCAAAGGGAAAGAAGAGCCGGCAGGTTCCGTATGGGGGCTTAAAGGAGATCCGACCGAAGGCGCGCTGATCACGTTGTCTTCCAAAATGGGCGTGACCCCGGATTCGTTGTCGGGATTGTACAAACGCGACCAGGAATTCCCCTTCGATTCCGAGCGCAAGCTGATGTCCGTTGTGGTCAGCCATCAAGGCGGCCGGCTGCTGTGCACGAAAGGCGCCCCGGACGTGCTTTTGAACCAGTGCGCTTATATTTTATGGGAAGGAAACGTCGTGCCGTTTACCGCCACCTTGAAGCAAAAAGTGCTGGCGGCCAACGAGCAGATGGCCTCGAACGCGCTCCGGGTGCTGGGGACCGCGTACCGCGACGTACGCGCAAACGATTCGTTGAGCAGCGAAAAGGATGCCGAAAGCCAGCTCGTATTCGTCGGCTTGGCCGGCATGATCGATCCGCCGCGGCGCGAGGTCCGCGACGCGATCAACACCTGCCGCCGCGCCGGCATCAAAACGGTCATGATTACCGGGGACCACGGCACCACGGCGGAGGCGATCGCGCAGCAGCTCAGCATCATGCCCCGCGGCGGGTTGGCGATGACGGGCCAGGAGCTGAACCGGATCGACGATGCGGAGCTGGATTCGAAGGTGGACAACATCTATGTATACTCCCGCGTTTCGCCGGAGCATAAGCTGCGGATCGTGAAGTCGCTGCAGCGCAAAGGCCATGTCGTGGCGATGACGGGAGACGGCGTGAACGACGCGCCGGCGATCAAAGCCGCCGACATCGGCATCGCCATGGGGATCACGGGAACCGACGTTACCAAGGAAGCTTCGGCGCTGGTGCTCAGCGACGACAACTTCTCCACGATCGTTGCGGCGATCGAGGAAGGCCGGAGCATTTACGAAAATATCCGCAAGTTTATCCGCTACCTGCTGGCGTCGAACGTGGGCGAAATTTTGACGATGTTTTTTGCGATGATGCTGGCGCTGCCGCTCCCGCTGCTGCCGATCCAGATTTTGTGGGTCAACCTGGTGACCGACGGCCTGCCGGCGATGGCGCTTGGCGTCGACCAGCCGGAGAAGGATTTGATGGAGCATAAACCGCGCGGCGCGAAAGAAAACATCTTCGCGCGGCGGCTCGGCTGGAAAATCATCAGCCGCGGTTTTTTGATCGGCTTTTGCACGCTGGGAGCCTTCTGGCTGACGCTTCGGATCGATCCCGGCAACGCGGGGCAAATCGCCAAGGCCCAATCGGTCGCGTTCGCCACGCTCGTTTTGGCGCAGCTCATCCACGTATTCGACTGCAGAAGCTCGCGGTCCATTTTCCACCGCAATCCGCTGCAAAACAAATATTTGGTGCTGGCGGTGCTCTCCTCGGTCGTCCTGATGCTAGGCGTCATGTACATCGAGTCGCTGCAGCCGATCTTCAAGACGGTGCCGCTCGGTTTCCGCGAATGGGCGATTTCGATCGTTGCCGCGGGCATTCCGACATTCCTCATGGGCGCGGGCAGCGTTTGGGGCGGCAGACGCCAGAAGCGCAGACGCTTCGTGGCGAAAAGTACAAACATTTCGGCATAAAGTTTATACATTTCAGCCATTCCTTAAGTTATGCTAGGGAACAGAAAAAACAAGCAACTTAAGGAGTGGCAGCAGCCGATGGAATTTACGAAAATGCATGGTCTTGGCAATGACTTTATTGTGATATACGGCGAGCAGGCTCTTCCGGGCAATGCGGCGGAGCTTGCCGTCAAATGGTGCGACCGCTATTTCGGGATCGGGGCCGACGGGCTCGTTTACATCCTGCCGTCCGAGCGGGCGGACTACCGGATGAGAATCATCAATTCGGACGGAAGCGAAGCGGAGCAATGCGGGAACGCGATCCGCTGCGTCGCCAAATACGTATACGACCACGGTTACGTTAAAAGGGAAGAGATCACGATCGAAACGCTCGGAGCCGGCGTGCAAAAGATCGCCATTCAGGCGGAGAACGGCAAGGCGGCGTTGATGACGGTCGATATGGGAGAACCGGTGCTTTCCGGGCTTCGGATCCCGACGACGATCGATGCCGCGCAAGTGGTGGACGTTCCGCTGGAAGCCGATGGTGAAACCTTCCGGTTTACGGCCGTTTCCATGGGCAATCCGCACTGCGTCATTTACGTCGACGACGCTGTTCATTTCGATCTCCATGCCTGGGGGCCGAAGCTGGAAGCGCACCCCCTTTTTCCGAAAAAAGTGAACGTGGAGTTTGCGACCGTGTTGGACCGGAAGACGATCGACATGCGCGTCTGGGAACGGGGAGCGGGCCCCACGCTAGCATGCGGCACGGGAGCTTGCGCGACGCTGGTCTCCTCGGTGCTGAACGGGAAAACGGACCGCGAGGCGGAGGTGCGTTTGAAAGGCGGCAGCCTCTTCATCAAGTGGAACGAGGCGGACAACCGGATCTATATGACGGGGCCGGCCGCGTTCGTGTTCGCGGGACATACCGATCCGGCGGCCTGATGGCCAAAATGACGGGCAACGACGAAAAGCCTGCCGAACGCTCCTTTAGGGGAGCGGTCCGGCAGGCTTTTTTTGTCCTTACGCACCGGCGCAGAGGAGACCGTCGATTCAGTCCGGGCAGGGCAGCCTTTCGCTTTTTGAATTCCTTGCGAACTAGTGGGAATTTGGAGGCATTTGTGATACATTAGATGAAAACTACGGGTTGGGGGAATAACTGATGAAGCCGGATTTGCGAGTGGTGTTGGACAATAAGGTGCTTGTCGGGGACGGCGCGATGGGTACTTTTTTATATCAAATGGGTTTTCCTGTGGGGATTTCGTACGAGGAGCTGAACTTAACTTCGCCGGAGGTCATTCGGGACGTTCACCGGCGTTATGTCGATGCGGGCGCGCAGGTGCTGGAGTCCAATACGTTTTCGGCCAATTTCGATAAACTGTCCAAATACGGGCTGGAATCCAAAGTCGCCGAGATCAACCGGGCCGGCGTGCGGATTGCGCGGGAAGCGGCGGGAGAAGCCGGTTACGTCGTCGGGGCCGTCGGCTCCATCCGCGGCGGCAAACGGACGAACATTTCGAACGCCGAGCTGAAGAAGTATTTCGAGCAGCAGCTGCAGGCGTTATTGTCGGAAGGCGTGGACGGCGTCATGCTCGAAACCTTTTACAATGTCGAGGAGCTGGTGCTCGCTTTGTCCATTACGCGCCGGTTGACCGACATTCCGGTCATCTGCCAGTTTGCGGTCGAGGACGTCGCCAGGACGCTGGACGGCTACACGATGCAAGACGCCTTCCGGATCGTGCAGCAGGAAGGGGCCGACATCATCGGCTTCAACTGCCGCACCGGCCCGAACGGGATTTTGAGCGCGATCAAGTCGCTTGACGGCCATCTGCCGGCCCCGGTTTCGGTTTATCCGAATGCGGGCGTGGCCGATTACGTGGACGGGGAATACCGCTATGGAGCGGGTCCGGAATATTTCGGGCAAATGGCGGTTCAATTTGCCGACGCGGGCGCGCGCATCATCGGGGGCTGCTGCGGCACGACGCCTGCCCATATCGAAGCCATTTCCCGGGCGCTCGGGAATTACGTGCCGCAGCCGGCCGTGTACGAGCCCATCCCCGAGCACGCGGCGCCGGCAATCGTCCTCGAACCCGCCCCGGAAGAAGTTACGGGCAGCCGCGAACCGAACCTGGTCGATTTGGCGAAGCAGCGGCACACGGTCATCGTGGAGCTGGACCCGCCGCGCGACCTGGACATCTCGAAATTTATGCAGGGCGCGCAGCGGCTGAAAGAGGCCGGGGCCGACGCGCTGACGCTTGCCGACAACTCGCTGGCCGTCACGCGCATGAGCAACATGGCGCTCGGCCATCTCGTCCAGGTCGAGACCGGGCTGCGGCCTTTGGTGCATATCGCCTGCCGCGACCGCAACCTGATCGGCACGCAGTCGCACATGATGGGCTTCGACGCCCTCGGGATCGACCACGTGCTGGCCGTGACGGGCGATCCTGCCCGGTTCGGGGATTTGCCGGGCTCGAGTTCGGTGTACGACCTGACGTCGTTCGAAATTATCCGGATGATCAAGCAGCTGAACGAAGGCATTTCCTTCTCCGGGAAACCGCTCAAGCAAAAAGCGAAATTCGTGGTAGGCGCCGCCTTTAACCCGCACGGGAAACATTTGGATAAAGCGGTGGCCCGCCTGGAACGGAAAATCGCCGCCGGCGCGGATTACATCATGACCCAGCCGGTGTACGATCCCGAGCTGATTCGGGCGGTGAGCGAAGCGACCCGTCACCTGGATACGCCGATCTTTATGGGGATCATGCCGCTCGCCAGCGGCAGAAACGCGGAATATTTGCACAACGAAGTGCCCGGCATCCATTTGTCGGACGACGTCCGCAGCCGGATGGCAGGCCTTGAGGGGGAAGAAGGCAGGGCGATGGGCGTTCAGATCGCGAAGGAACTGCTTGATGTCGCAATGGAGCATTTTAACGGGATTTACTTGATGACCCCGTTCATGCTGTATGAAATGAGCGCCCAGCTGATCGAACACGTATGGGCCAAATCCGGCCGCCAATTGTCCCCCTTGTTTCGTTGATCGTAATCAATTACAATAGTGTAATGGATGTGGTGCCGATGTCTTTTAGCATGACCGGATACGGTCGATCCGCCCTTCAGCACGGAGGGCGTAAAGTGGTATTTGAAGTGAAGTCCGTCAATCACCGATACTGCGAAGTCGTGCTTCGTCTGCCGCGTGAGTGGACTTGCTTCGAGGACGCTTTGCGGAGAACGGTGCAGCAGTACGTCAAGCGCGGACGCGTCGATGTGTTCGTCACGAAAGAAGAAGGCGACGACCATGCTCCGCATGCCTTGCTTAACGACCATGCCGTGAAGATGTATCTGCAGGCGGCGCAGGAAATTTCGCAGCGGTACGGCCTCGACGGCGAATTGACCGTGAAGGATTTGTTGTCCTTTCCCGACGTGTGGATCACGCCGGATCACGGCGCTTTCGCGGACGACTCCGACGTGGACGAATGGGGGCCTGTGCTGGAAAAAGGTCTGCGATCCGCCCTGGATGGCCTTACGGCGATGCGAAGCATGGAGGGCAAGCACTTGGCGGCGGACGTGGAGCAGCGGTTAAGCAAGCTGCAAGCTCTGCATGCCGAAATGCTGCAGTTGGCGCCAACAGTAGTCGAGGATTACCGCAATAAGCTCAAACAAAGGCTGTCTGATCTTCATGACGGTTCGTTTGCCTTTGATGAACATAAATTTGGCATGGAAATTGCAATTTTCGCAGACCGTTCCAACATAGATGAAGAACTGATACGGCTGCAGAGCCATTTTGAGCAATGCAAGGGTTTGCTTCGTGCGGATGAACCGGTCGGAAGAAAACTGGATTTTCTGATTCAGGAAATGAACAGGGAAGTCAATACGATTGGATCGAAGGCCAATCATCTGACTCTGGTAAACCGTGTTGTCGAAATGAAGGCGGAGCTGGAAAAAATTCGCGAACAATTGGCCAATATAGAATAAAAGGCGCTTTCGACATAGAACAGGCGAGAGTCAAATGTGTATAGGGGGAAGAACCTGATTATGGCAATCAAACTCATTAACATCGGCTTCGGGAATATTGTGTCGGCTAACCGAATCATTTCCATTGTAAGCCCTGAATCAGCACCCATTAAAAGAATCATTCAGGAAGCAAGAGACCGTCATATGTTGATCGACGCGACATACGGACGCCGGACCCGTGCCGTCATCATTACGGACAGCGATCACGTCATCCTGTCCGCGGTACAGCCGGAAACGGTGGCTCACCGTCTGTCCAGCAAAGACGACGATCATGACGAATAACGAGTTGGGGAGTACTATGTCAAAAGGATTATTGTTTGTTTTGTCCGGGCCGTCCGGAGTTGGGAAAGGAACCGTATGCACCGCGCTGAGAGGCAAACTTCCGGAGCTCGTGTATTCCGTTTCGGCCACGACGCGGAGTCCGCGGCTCGGCGAGGAAGACGGCGTGAATTATTTTTTTAAATCCCGCGAGCAGTTTTTGGAAATGATGCAAAACAACGAGCTGCTGGAATATGCTGAATACGTCGGCAATTATTACGGCACGCCGCGCGATTTCGTGGAAAAAACGCTTGAAAGCGGCAAGGACATCATTTTGGAAATCGAGGTGCAAGGCGCGCTGCAGGTAAAGGAAAAATTCCCGCAAGGCGTCTTTATCTTCCTGCTGCCGCCGTCGCTGGATGAGCTGAAAGACCGGATCGTGGGACGCGGAACGGAAAGCCAGGCGACGATCGATCACCGGATGTCGGTGGCGGTTGACGAAATCGGCCTGATGGAGCATTATGACTATGCCGTCGTCAACGACGAGATCGATTGCGCGTGCAAAAGAATAGAATCGATTATCGTAGCCGAACATTGTAAGGTGAAGCGGTAATCGGAAAGCTCAGCGTAAATATTTTACTTTGGATAAAAGAGGTGGCAGTAACGTGTTGTATCCTTCGATTGATGAAATGATGAACAAGGTCGACAGCAAGTATTCGCTGGTGGTCGCTGCGTCCAAACGCGCCAGACAGCTGCGCGAGGGAGAGAAAACCGAACTGAAAAACCCGCGCTCCCATAAATTCGTCGGCGTGGCGCTTGAGGAAATCTACAATGACATGATCCGTGTCGTGCCTCAGCCCGAAGGGGAACGGGACGAGATCAAGAAGCCTTGACGCTTTAAGATCGGCTTAAACGAAGACGGCCTTCAGCGGTTGCTGAACCAATCTATAACCGAAGGGGGAGGCGGGCTTGCTTTCCTGCCTTCGTGTCCATAGAGTCAGGAACGAATACAACCGCAAGGTTGTATTTTTTTTAAGATAACATCAGATCGACCATCGTATGAACCCCGCAAAGGAATGGAACGGGAACGGAGCGCCGTTTCCGCTTTGTGGGGGTGTTTTTTCTCTATTCCGAAGCGAAAGAGGGCGGATAACTATGTTAAACGGAAAAACGATCGTGCTTGGCGTGACCGGCGGCATTGCGGCATTCAAGGCGGCAAGCCTGTGCAGCAAGCTGGTTCAAAAAGGGGCGGACGTCCATGTCATCATGACATCCTCGGCCAAACAATTCATCACGGAGCTGACGCTGCAAAGCTTGTCCAAAAACGCGGTGTTCAGCGACACGTTCGACGAAAGGGATCCCGCCGTCGTATCCCATATCCGTTTGGCCGATGCGGCCGACCTGGTGCTGATCGCCCCGGCGACGGCCAACATGATCGGCAAAATGGCCCACGGACTGGCGGACGACATGCTGTCGACGACGCTTTTGGCGACGACCGCGCCGGTGATGGTCGCTCCCGCGATGAACGTCCATATGTACGGGCATCCTGCCGTCCAGGAAAACATGAAGACGCTGGATCGGCGGGGCGTCATGATGATCGAACCCGGCGAAGGGTTGCTGGCCTGCGGTTATGTCGGAAAAGGACGGATGGAAGAGCCGGAGACCATCGTGGCCGTGGTCGAGCAATATTTTGCCCGCAAGGAGCAGGCGGAGCCCGGTCTTCTGCAGGGGAAAAAAGTCGTCGTCACCTCCGGCGGGACGATCGAGCGAATTGATCCGGTCCGTTATATCACCAACGACTCCTCCGGAAAAATGGGGTTTGCCATTGCGAAAGCGGCGCGCGAGATGGGGGCGGACGTGCGTTTGATTTACGGGCGCACCGACGTGGCGCCTCCGGCCGGCGTCGACGCCGAGCCCGTTCAATCGGCGGAAGAAATGTACCGGGCCGTGCTGAAGCATTGGGAAAGCAGCGATCTGGTCATTAAAGCCGCGGCGGTGGCGGATTATCGTCCGGCCGAAACGGCAAGCAGCAAAATCAAGAAAAAAGGCGACACGATGACGCTGGAGCTTGTCAAAACGGTCGACATCCTGGAGGAGCTCGGCAAAAGCAAAACGCATCAGTTTTTGATCGGGTTTGCCGCGGAAACCCACGACGTCGAAACGTATGCGAAAGACAAGCTGCGCCGGAAAAACGCAGACTTGATCGTCGCCAACGACGTGACGGCGGAGGGTGCAGGCTTCCGTTCGGACACGAACATCGTGCAGGTGTTTGACGAGGCGGGGCTTGTGGAGCAGATGCCCGTCATGTCCAAAGACGACATCGCGCGGAGGCTGCTTGCGATTGCGGCCGGGCGCATGAAAGAAGCGGGGAACCGATGATGCTGCCGCAAGTGGCCAAAGTCATCGTCGATGTGCCGGTAAAAGATACGGACCGTCCGTTCGATTATTTGATTCCGGAATCGATGCGGGCATGGCTTGAAGTCGGAAGCCGGGTCGGCGTTCCTTTCGGCCACAGGACGGTTCAGGGGTTCGTGGTCGGATTGCAGGATCACCCCTCCCCCGGCGGGATGCGCCTGAAGAGCATACAGGAGGTGCTCGACGTCGTTCCTCCGCTCTCCCCCGAACTCGTCGAGCTTGCGCAATGGATGAGCCAAAGGTACGCCTGTCGCTTCATTACGGCGCTTCAGGTGATGGTGCCGACGGCGCTGAAGGGCAAGGCCGAACGATATATTTCGCTTGGCGATCCCGCGGACCGGACGGAGGAAGAGGACGATTATTCGCTGGTGCGGGTCGTCGCCGAGCCGACGAAAGAAGCAAAAACGATCATGGCTTACGTGGCGCAAAAGGGAGAAGTTCCCGCGCAGCAGCTCAGCCGCCTTTTCCCGGATAGCGCCGAAACGATCAAAACGCTGCTCCGAAAAGGGATTTTGCAGGAAAACCAGTCCATTAAGGACAAGCTGCAAAAGAAAACGCTCAAAGCGGTCGATCTTGCCGTCGAGGCGCATGAGGCGGAAGCCGCTCTGCCGGATTTTCCGGCCAAGGCCCAGCGGCAGCGGGAAGTCCTTCAGTTCATTTTGGAGATGAAAGAGCTGCTCCCCCTCCCGCTAAAAGAGGTTTTGACGACGCTGCAAGTTTCGGCGGCCACCGTCAAAGGGCTGGCGGACAAGGGATTTATCGCGATCGAAGACGTGGAAGTGTTCCGCGATCCGTACCGCGGCCGCCGCTTCAAACCGTCGGAGCCGCTTCGGCTGAACGATGAGCAGCAGCATGCGTACGACAGCATCCGCGATACGCTGGATGCGAGCAGGCACGGCGTATTCCTATTGCACGGCGTGACGGGCAGCGGCAAAACCGAAATTTATCTGCAGACGATCCAGCACTGCATCGGGCAGGGGCGGCAGGCGATCGTGCTTGTCCCCGAAATTTCGTTAACCCCGCAAATGGTGGAGCGGTTCAAAGGGCGGTTCGGCGACCAGGTGGCGGTCATGCACAGCCGCCTTTCCGGCGGCGAGCGTTACGACGAATGGCGGAAAATACGCGAAGGCAAAGTCAAAGTGGCGATCGGGGCCCGTTCCGCCGTGTTTGCGCCCTTTGACCGGATCGGCCTCATCATTATGGACGAAGAGCATGAAACCTCTTATAAACAGGAGGAAAGCCCTAAATACCACGCCCGGGACGTAGCGGTCCGAAGGGCGCGCCAGCACGGTGCGGCGGTCGTGTTGGGTTCGGCGACGCCTTCGCTCGAAAGCTATCACGCGGCCCGTTCCCGGGCGAACGACGAGTTTGCGCCCTTGCTGCTGGAAATGAAACGCCGGGCGCTTGGCAACGAGCTGCCGACGGTACAAATCGTCGATATGCGGGAAGAACTAAAAGAGGGCAATCGCTCCATGTTCAGCCGATCCTTGCATCAGGCTCTCGGGATTCGGCTCGAGCGCGGGGAGCAGACGGTGCTGCTGCTCAACCGCCGCGGTTATTCCACGTTCGTCATGTGCCGCAGCTGCGGGTACGTGGCGGGCTGCCCCGAATGCGATATTTCTCTGACGTATCATCAAAAGTCGAACAATCTCCGCTGCCATTATTGCGGATACGCCGAACCGGCGCCGTCCGTCTGCCCGGAATGCGGCAGCGAGCATATCCGGTATTTCGGAACAGGCACGCAGCGGGTCGAAGAGGAGCTCGCCAAGCTGTTCCCCGGCATCCGGGTCATCCGCATGGATGTCGACACGACGACGGAAAAAGGTTCGCACGAAAAGCTGCTGAAGCAGTTCCGCGACAAAAAGGCGGATGTCCTGCTGGGCACCCAAATGGTCGCAAAGGGACTGGATTTCCCGGACGTGACGCTCGTCGGCGTCATCACCGCCGATTCCGCCCTCAACCTTCCCGACTTCCGGGCAGGGGA
This sequence comes from Paenibacillus sp. USDA918EY, assembly GCF_009870825.1. Taxonomy (GTDB): domain Bacteria; phylum Bacillota; class Bacilli; order Paenibacillales; family Paenibacillaceae; genus Paenibacillus_AQ; species Paenibacillus_AQ albilobatus. The sequence goes on from NZ_WTWY01000004.1 coordinate 58,377, forward strand.
AAAAACCTTCCAGCTGCTGACGCAGGTCGCCGGACGGGCGGGAAGGCACCAGCTGAAAGGGGAGGTATTGATCCAGTCCTATACGCCGGACCATTATTCCATCATTCACGCGAGCGGACACGATTATCTCGCTTTCGTTCGGGATGAGCTGAAACACCGCCGCAACCTTCATTATCCGCCGTACTGCCGGCTGATTCTGATCACGCTGTCGCATGAGCAGCTGCCGCTTCTGGTCCGCATGGCGGAAAACATGGTGTCCGTCCTTCAAGGCAAAGCAAGGCAGCGGGGCTGGTTCGGCAGCCTGGATCGGCTGACGGCCGACGCGTTTGACGTGCTTGGGCCGGTCGCTTCGCCCATTCCGAGGATAAAAAATAGATACAGATTTCAATGTATGGTAAAATGGCGTGGGAATATCGACGCTGTCGGCCTCGTCCGCGAGTCGGCGGAGCAGCTGGAGGAGACGGCCCATAACCAGAAACTGCAAATCAGCATTGACGTGGATCCGCAAATGCTGATGTAGCCCTTGTCCCATGCATTGAAACATGAAATGAAAACCATATGGATCATGAAATCCGTACACGAATAAGCATAAGGAAGGTGTCATCATGGCAATCCGCATTATCGTCAAAGAACCCGATGCCGTACTGCATAAAACGGCAAAAGAAGTGAAGGAAATTACCCCGAACGTCAAAAAATTGTTGAACGACATGGCTGAAACGATGTACGACGCCGAAGGCGTAGGCCTTGCCGCCCCGCAGGTCGGCATTCTGAAACGCCTCATCGTCGTGGACGTCGGAGACGAGCACGGCCTGATCAAGATGGTCAATCCGGTCATCCTTGAAAAGGAAGGCGAACAGTTCGGTCCGGAAGGCTGCCTCAGCATCCCCGGCTATAACGGCGACGTGCGCCGCGCCGAGAAGGTGACGGTCAAAGGGCTGGACGAAAACGGCAACGAGCTCACGATTACGGGAACCGGGCTGTTATCCCGCTGCTTCCAGCATGAGATCGACCATCTGGACGGCGTTTTGTTTACGGACATTGCCGAAAAAGTGTACGAGTACGTGCCTGAACGTTCCGGAAGGGAGTAATGCTTCATGAATATCGTATTCATGGGGACGCCGGCGTTTGCCGTTCCCAGCTTGCGGATGCTGCTCAGCGAAGGGTATAACGTCGTAGCTGTCGTCACCCAGCCGGACCGTCCCCAAGGACGCAAAAAAGTGCTGACGCCGACGCCCGTCAAAGAGGTTGCCCTGGAACACGGCATTCCCGTGCTTCAGCCGCAGCGGATGCGCAGCCCCGAGGCTGTAGCGGCGCTTGCGGCGTACAAGCCGGATCTGATCGTGACGGCCGCGTACGGGCAAATTCTCCCGAAGAGCGTTCTTGAGCTGCCGGCCAACGGCTGCGTGAACGTCCACGGATCGCTTCTGCCCAAATACAGGGGCGGGGCGCCGATCCAGCGCTGCATCATCAACGACGAAACCGAGACGGGGATTACGCTGATGTATATGGCCGAGGGCCTCGATACCGGCGACATGATCGCCCAAGTGAAAGTAGCGATCGACGAAGAAGATACGTCGGGCACGCTGTTCGAGAAGCTGAGCCTGGCAGGCGCGGAGCTGCTGAAAGAGCAGATGCCGCGGCTTGCGGGCGGCCGGGTGGAAGCCGAGAAGCAGGACGATGCGCAGGCGACGTATGCGCCGAACCTGAAACGCGAGGACGAAAAAATCGACTGGAATGCGTCCACGCGCGACATATACAATCAAATCCGCGGCCTTGTCCCGTTTTCCGGCGGGTTTGCCTTGTGGAACGGGGACGTGTTCAAGGTATGGGCTGCCCGCAAGGCGGACAAGGCGTCCAAAGACGCGGCTCCCGGTACGGTGCTTCAGCTGACGGACCAGGGGATCGAGGTCAAAACGGGAGATGGTTCCCTATGGCTGACCCGGGTGCAGCCGAGCGGCAAAAAGCAGATGGAAGCGGCTGAATTCGTGCGCGGCAACACGATGGCGCCGGGGACGGTGTTAGCGTGAACGCGGACAAACGCCAAAGCAAAACGCGGACTTCGGCGCGGGAGCTTGCCCTTGACGTGCTGACACGGGTCGAAGAGAACAAAGCGTACAGCAATTTGCAGCTGAATTCGGCCCTTCAGCGGGCTTCCTTGTCGAGGGAGGACGCGGGCTTGGCGACGGAGCTCGTGTACGGCACGATCTCCCGGCTCAATACGCTCGATTATTTTCTCGACCGGTTTGTGTCCAAGGGCATCCGCAAACTGCAGCCGTGGGTCCGCAATTTGCTGCGGCTGAGCTTGTACCAGCTGATGTATCTGGACCGGATTCCGCCGCATGCCGCCGTAAACGAAGCGGTGAATCTGGCCAAACGCCGGGGACATCAAGGAATATCCGGCATGGTGAACGGAGTGCTGCGGAACGTGCTCCGCAACCGGGAAGAGCTTGCGCTGCCTGACGGGCTTCCCGCCGCCGAGCGCATTGCGCTTGAGCACTCCCATCCGCAGTGGATGGTGGAGCGGTGGATCCGCGCATACGGCGAAAGCGCCGCCGAAGCGATTTGCCGCGCGAACAACGAACCTCCGGCGGTCAGCGTGCGCGTGAACACGACGATGATCAGCCGTGAAGGCATGTTGGCCGAAATGGAGAAAGCGGGCGTCCAAGCGGCTCCATCCCCGATTTCTCCGGAGGGGATTCTCGTATACGGCGGCGGCAACATGGCGCTTACCGATTGGTACCGCGACGGCCAAATATCGATCCAGGACGAAAGCTCGATGCTGGTCGCCGGCGCCGTCGGTCCCGCCCCGGGCATGCGCGTGCTCGATTGCTGCGCCGCCCCGGGCGGGAAAACGGCGCATATGGCGGAGCTCATGAAGGACCAGGGCGAAATCGTCGCCAACGATCTTCATGAGCATAAACGCAAGCTGATCGAAGGCCAGGCCGAAAGGCTGGGTCTCGGCAGCATCCATACGGTGACGGGCGACGCCCTGAAGCTGGCCGACCGGTATCCGGCCGGATCTTTCGACCGGATTTTGCTTGATGCTCCCTGCTCGGGGCTTGGCGTCATTCGGCGCAAGCCCGATCTGAAGTGGACCAAATCGCCGGAAGATATCGGCGAAATCACCGGCCTTCAGCGGAAGCTGCTGGATTCCGTGTCTTCCCTTTTGCGCGTCGGCGGCATGATGGTGTACAGCACCTGTACGATCGATCCGGAGGAGAACGAGCGGACGGTGCAGCATTTTTTAAAGACGCATCCGGGGTTCGGAGTGCCGGAGGATTCCGGCGGGACATGGGGACGGCTGCATGCGGGCGCAGACGGAGCGGGCGTGCAGATTTTGCCTCAGGATTACCACAGTGACGGCTTCTATATCGCCAGAATCCAGCGATTCTTTTAAACTACCGGGCCGTAAAAGAGATCACTCGGGACAGGATGATCCCGCGCCATGCGGTTTGTCGTCTTCGAAAGCGCGTCGATAGACGCGTTCCCTAACCCGCTCGGGCCATCGCTTCGGCGGGGTTTCTCTTTTACGGCTACTTTTATTTGTGTTAAAATAGGAAGAATGAGAAACAATATGCATATGAATGATAAAGACAGGTGTGATGAAATGAAGCCTTTTATATATGATTTGAACCTGGACGACCTTCAGGCATGGGCAAAAGAAAACGGCGAACCCGCCTTTCGCGCCAGCCAGATTTTTGATTGGCTGTACGTGAAAAGGGTGAATAACTTTCAGGAAATGACCAATCTGTCCAAAGAGCTTCGCGCGAAGCTGGAGGACCAGTTCCAATTCGTGACCCTTACGGAGATTACGAAGCTGGAGTCGAAAGACGGGACCGTCAAGTTTTTGTTCGGCCTTCATGACGACCATGCGATCGAGACCGTCATCATGAAGCATAATTACGGGAACAGCATTTGCGTGACGACCCAGGTCGGCTGCCGCATCGGCTGCACGTTTTGCGCTTCGACGCTCGGCGGGCTCAAGCGGAACCTGACGGCGGGCGAAATCGTCGCACAGGTGGTTCAAGCCCAAAAAATTTTGGATCAAAAAGGGGAGCGCGTCAGCAGCATCGTTATTATGGGCTCCGGCGAGCCGTTCGAAAACTACGAAGCGACGATGAAATTTCTCCGGATTATGATCCACGAAAAAGGCCTGAACATCGGGCAGCGCCATATTACCGTTTCGACCAGCGGCATCGTGCCGAACATCTACAAATTCGCAAACGAGGATACGCAGATCAATCTGGCGATTTCCATCCACGCGCCGAACGATATGCTGCGCTCCAAACTGATGCCGGTAAACCGCCGTTATCCTTTTGAGGACGTGATGGAGGCCCTTCGTTACTATCTTGCCAAAACCGGCCGCCGCATTACGTTTGAATACGCCTTGATCGGCGGGGTGAACGACCAGCCGGAGCACGCGCAGGAGCTGGCGGACGTGCTGAAGGACATGCTTTGCCACGTCAACCTGATTCCGGTCAACCATGTGCCTGAACGCAAGTACGTCCGTACCTCGCGCAACGACATTTTCAAGTTTCAAAAAGTACTCGCGGAGAGCGGAGTCAACGTAACCATTCGGCGGGAGCAAGGCCACGATATCGCGGCAGCATGCGGACAACTGCGTGCGAAGCATATGGAGTTGAGGTGAATGAAACTTGATCAAAACAGTTCATGCCAGTAACATCGGCCGCGTCCGCTCGGTAAACGAGGACTCGGTCTGGATTGGCCACCTAGCGCAAGGATATACCATCGGCATCGTGGCCGACGGAATGGGCGGGCATCAAGCCGGCGATACGGCAAGCCGTCTTGCCGTCGATACGATTGCGGACGACTTGTCCTCTCTTGAAGAGGGCATGTCCGACGAAGGATTGGGCGCCGCCGTCAGCGACGCGATCCTGCATGCCAACGACGTCATTTACAGTGAAGCGTCCAAAAATGAAAAATATCACAACATGGGAACGACAGTCGAGGTGCTGCTGCTGCAGGATCGTTCCGGCGTCATCGGACATATCGGCGACAGCAGAGCTTACAAAATCGTAAACGGTCAAGCCGTTCAAATTACGGAGGACCATACGCTTGTCAATGAGCTTTACAAAAGCGGCCAGATCAGCCTCGAGGAAATGCAAACCCATCCGCGCCGCAACGTCATTATGCGCGCTTTAGGGACCGACCCCGAGGTATCTGTCGATCTGTATCCCGTGACGCTGTCTGCCGGAGAGGTGCTTCTTCTGTGCAGCGACGGACTCAGCAGCCTGGTCAGCGGCGAACATATCGCCCAAATTTCCGGCATGCTGGACGTCCCGCTGGAAGAACGGGCCGACCGGCTTCTGCAGCTGGCACTTCTTGCCGGAGGCGATGACAACATTACCGTCGCCCTGTTTGAACTTCAAGATGAAGTCTCCGGGCATAACATAAAGGAGTGGGATTCATGATCGGACACGAATTGGGCGGCCGTTATGAGATTATAGAACGAATCGGCGGCGGCGGGATGGCCCTTGTCTACAAAGCCCATGATTTGCTTTTGGGCCGCAACGTTGCCGTCAAGGTGCTGCGCCAGCAGTTTGTGCACGATGAGGAGTTTATTCGCCGTTTCCGCCGCGAGGCGCAGTCGGCCGCTTCGCTGTCTCACCCGAACGTGGTCAGCATTTACGACGTGGGGCAGGAAAACGAGATCCATTACATCGTCATGGAATACGTCGAAGGCCATAACTTGAACGAAATCATCAAGGAACGCGCGCCTTTGCAGGTGGAAGAGGCCGTCCGGATCGCGTCCCAAATTTGCGACGCGCTGGATCATGCCCATCAGAATCAAATCATTCACCGGGACATCAAACCGCATAACATCTTGATCGGCCGAAACGGCAGGGTGAAGGTGACCGATTTCGGAATCGCCCGGGCGGTGACTTCGACGACGATTACGCAAACCGGTTCCGTCGTCGGCTCCGTGCACTATTTTTCTCCGGAGCATGCCAAAGGCGTGACTACCGGGGAAAAATCGGACTTATATTCTTTGGGTATCGTGCTTTACCAAATGCTGACGGCACGCCTTCCGTTTTTGGGAGAAAGCCCGATCAGCGTCGCGCTGAAACATTTGCAGGAGGAATTCGAGGAGCCGCGCGAAGTGAATCCTCTCATTCCGCAAAGCGTGGAAAACATCATCCTCAAATCGATGCGCAAAAATCCGCAGGAGCGGTACCAAAGCGCCAAGGAAATGCTGCATGACCTGGACACCTGCCTTTCGCCGGAGCGCAGAAACGAGCCGAAGATCGACTTTTCGGACGTGGACGACGAGGATCGAACCCGCGTCATGCCGGCGATCAAGCCGCAGCATATCGGACCGAGCCCGGTAAGATCCAGGCCGTTTCCTTCCGAAGAGCGGGAGGAACGCCGCGAGCCTGCGCCCGCGGCCCAAAAAACTAAAAAATCGGGGAAGCCGATTCTTTGGATCGGCTTGACGCTTCTGCTTTTGCTTGCGATGGCAGCCGTCGTGTTTTACGTGAATCATAAATTGGTCTTACCGAACGTCATCGTGCCGAAAGTCATCGGCCAAACGGAAGAAAATGCCCGTAAAATGCTTAATGATCGCGGGCTTGAAGTCGATCCCAACGTCATTCGGGCTTATAAGCCGGATGTCCCTGCAGGCGTGGTTTATGACCAGAGCCGGGACGAAGGAACCGAAGCCAAAAAAGGATCGCTTGTTCAGATTTCGGTCGGAATCGCCAAGCCTAAGAAACAGATGCCTGACGTAAAGGGTTCGTCCTATGAAGACGCTGTTAAATTCTTGACGAAGCAAGGCTTTAAAGAAGACAATATAGAATCCAAACCGGAAAACAGCGACAAGCCTGTAAATGAAGTCATTTCTCAGGAACCAGGGGCCAATGCCGAGGTGGATCCTGATACTGATCATGTCACGTTGACGATCAGTAAAGGGCCGCAGCAGGTACGAATGCCGAAGCTGATCGGCGAAACCCAGGACAAAGCGGCCAAAATGCTGGCGGCGGCCGGGCTGAAGCTGGATCCGAACATCACGCAGGAGGCAAGCTACACGGTGCCGAAAGGAACGGTTATCGCCCAGTGGCCGCATGATCCGGACACTATGGTCAATCCCAATGACGGACTCATTTCCATTACGGTGAGCTCGGGGTATCCGGCCGAAGCGATAAAATACACGTATAACGTGCCTGTCGCTCCGGATGAGGAAGGCAAAAACACGAAGGTCCGCATCGAATATTCGGATGCGACGACCAATGACCAGATGAAGGTATGGGGATCGAAAAATATTAAAACGATGCAAATCTTCCCGGTCGATCTGGTCGTCGGCCCGAACAAGGACGCTTCCGTCAAGGTCTACAAAAACGGTCAGTTGGTTGAAAACTATACCGTATACTACATGGACGTCAAAAACGGAACGGTGCCGGATATCGAGATCCGGTCCAACGCTGGGGGTGATGGCTCACAAGGCGATGCCGGAGATGGGAATACGGGTCAAACGGGCGAAATCCAGGACCCGAATCAAGGGCAAGACCAGGATGAGCATCCCTGACCCTCCCGGAAAAAAACAGGGGAAGGGCAAGAAAAAAAACAAGGATAACGAGAACGTCATTTATCAATATCACCATTAGGGCCGCCCGCCACGGGCGGTCTTTCGGAGAAAGCGAGGCCTTTCATGTATGCCTGAAGGAGTAATCGTGAAGGCGTTAAGCGGATATTATTATGTTAAACCACTCGAAAACGGAATGGCGGCTTCGGGGGACGGAGACGCGATCCAATGCAGGGCGCGCGGCATTTTCAAGAAAAAGGGCGTAACCCCGTTGGTCGGTGACCATATCCTCTATTCCCATACGGAAAACGGGGAAGGCGTGGTGGACGAAATTTTGCCGCGCCGCTCCGAGTTGATCCGTCCTCCGGTCGCCAACGTCGATTTGGCTGTTCTGGTATTTTCGGTGCGCGAGCCGGATTTGAATTTGCAGCTGCTGGACAAGTTTTTGGTGCATATCGAGCATGCCGGTTTGGACACGGTCATCTGCCTGACTAAGCAGGACCTTCTGGAGGGAGGGGCCGGAGAAGATCCGGTCGCCCTGGTTCAATCGCTGTACGAAAATATCGGATATCAAGTCATCGTATCGAGCTCACGCTTAGGGCTGGGAACGGAACTGCTGACGGAACGTTTGAAGGGTCAAATCAGCGTTTTTTCGGGGCAATCGGGTGTAGGCAAGTCATCGCTGCTGAACCGGCTTGTCCCTGGGCTTGAGCTCGAAACGAGCGCCATCAGCATGAGGCTTGGGCGCGGCAAGCATACGACCCGCCATGTGGAACTGATCGAGCTTCCAGGCGGAGGTTTCGTGGCCGATACGCCGGGCTTCAGCCAGCTGGACTTTTTGGAGCTTGGCGTCGAGGAGCTGTCAACCTGCTTCAGGGAATTTGCTTCCTATGCGGAGGCATGCAAGTTCCGGGGCTGCAGCCATACCCATGAGCCCGGCTGCAAAGTCCGGGAGGCCGCCGAGGCGGGAAAGATCGCGGCGAGCCGTTACGAGCATTACGTGCAGTTTTTAAACGAAATGAAAGATAAAAAGCGGAGGTATTAACGGAAATGATTAAAATAGCGCCATCGATATTGTCAGCGGATTTTGCCCAACTGGGGCCGGAGGTTGCAGCGGCGGAAGCGGGAGGAGCGGACTGGATTCACGTGGACGTCATGGACGGGCATTTTGTTCCGAACATTACGCTGGGACCGGCGATCGTCAGCGCCATCAAGCCGCATACGAGCCTGCCTCTCGACGTTCACCTGATGATCGAGCGTCCGGAAGCTTATATCGCTGATTTTGTCCAAGCCGGCGCCGACGTGATTACCGTTCATGCCGAAGCCTGTACGCATCTGCACCGGGTCATTCACATGATCAAGGAGCATGGGATCAAAGCGGGAGTGGCGATCAATCCGGCGACTCCGGCGGCGGCCATCCAGGAAGTGCTCGAGGACGTGGATTTGGTTCTCGTCATGACCGTCAATCCGGGCTTTGGAGGACAGGCCTTCATTCCGCGCACGGTTCATAAAATCCGCCAGGTGCGCCAGTGGCTGAACGAAGCCTCGCGCTTTGACGTGCATATCGAGGTCGACGGCGGCATTACGAGCGAAACGGCGCCGCTGGTTGCCGAGGCCGGAGCGGACGTGCTTGTCGCAGGGAGCGCCGTTTACGGCAAACCGGACCGGGAAGCGGCGATCCGGGCCATCCGGACCAGCGCCCAAAAGGCATAAACCCAATATGGGCGGTTTCACTTGTCAGCCTTTGTCATAGGTCATGCCGTTTGCGCATACATTGGTTACATGAGCAGGGTTCTCATGTAACCTTTTTTTTGTCCGTTTCTGCAGTGAACGAACTAAAGGCATACCATACGCGATGACATGAGAATATGGGGAGGGTGGAATATGAAATTTTATACGTTTAAGCTGCCAAAGTTTTTGGGAGGATTCGTAAAAGCTCTTTTAAACACATTCCATAAAAGCTGAAGACTCCTTATGGTATGCCGCTGATGCTAAAAAACCTCTGACGCGAGGCGGCATGAAACATACCGAATATGGCCAAAGGCATTAAAAAAGCACCTGCTGTAAACAAGGTGCTTTTTGCTTATATGCTATTCTTAAGGTCTAAGAAAGTGTAAAACGTCCAAGAGGCTTGTCTATTTCTAGATCCGCCTCATCAGCGGTTCGTCATCCGTAGGCAGACGTTTTCCGGAATACAAATCGTATTCAGAAGAAAAAATCCCGCGCGGGGCGAGGACTTTTCATTTGCATAAACAAATCGACGAATTATACGCGGGTAACTTTACCGGATTTGAGCGCACGAGTGCTCACATAAACGCGCTTAGGTTTGCCGTCAACGAGAATACGAACTTTTTGCACGTTTACGCCCCAAGAACGACGGTTACGGTTGTTAGCGTGAGATACATGGTTGCCGCTTCCTGGCTTCTTGCCAGTCACATAACATTTGCGAGACATAGATTACACCTCCTTATTCCAAACACCTGCATAAAACAATACTTGTATATCATATCACAGCAAAATTTGCTTCGTCAACCGCCAGCCAAAAACATTTATTTCTGAGGTTTCTTATAGTACAATGATGAATAGCCCATACTGGTGTATTATGGGATGCTTCATTTATATATGGATGATCGGGGATTATGTATTATCCTGAATAAAATTGGCGAAACGAAAACGTGAAAATGACGTATGTATAAGGACGCCAGTAGCTAGGGATCAAGCTAGGAAGGGGATTTATCATTGAGTAAGCGTTCTTTGAATGGGACAGATTTTACCGCTATGGTATTGGCCGGAGCGGAACAACTGCAGCAGCATGCAGAACATGTCAATTCTTTAAATGTTTTTCCGGTGCCTGATGGCGACACGGGAACCAACATGAATCTGACGATGAGCGCAGGTGTGACTGAGCTAAAAAGAAATCATTCCGACTCGATCGGACACAGTGCGGGGGTTTTGTCCAAAGGACTGCTGATGGGTGCGCGCGGAAACTCCGGCGTCATTACATCCCAGCTTTTCCGGGGCTTTGGCCGCTATGCCGCGCCTTACGATGAACTGAACGCGATGCAGTTCGCCGCGGCTCTGCAAACGGGCGTGGATGCTGCGTATAAAGCCGTTGTTAAACCTGTGGAAGGCACCATTTTGACGGTGGCCAAGGAGGCTGCCAAACATGCCGTCTTCTACGCGCGGCGGACCAACGACATTACTGAATTGATGGAACAAGTTCTTTTAAAAGCGCAGGAGACGTTGTCCCAGACACCGGAGATGCTCCCTGTACTGAAGCAGGTAGGCGTCGTGGACTCCGGGGGACAAGGCCTCGTTTATATTTATGAAGGTTTTCTGCGCTACCTGAAAGGGGCCCAGGACCAGGCCGATTACCATGAAGCTCCGGCGGCAAGACAAGCACCGGCCGTTCTTAGTCCGGAGGGGCCGGCGGTTCCAAGCTCTACGGTTGCGCAGCGGCCCGAGCTGGCCCAATCCAAAATCGAAACCGAAGACATTGAATTTTTGTACGATATGGAATTTTTCATCAACCGTCAGCTTGGCGGCGGGCAAGCGGCCGTATTCGATGAGGAGGAATTCCGGAAAGCGTTGTCAAAAAACGGGGACTCCATCATTATTATTGCGGACGATGAATTGATCAAAGTGCATGTCCATTCCAAGGCTCCGGGCGACGTGCTGAATTTGGCGCTCCGTTTCGGCGAAATTACCCAAATCCATATTTTGAATATGCGCGAGCAGCATCGGGACCTGCTGACGACCGGGCTTGACATCGCGCCGATGCCGGAACTTTTCGCCGATATGCCGGTAGACCCGGTTGATCATTCGCGCGAGCAGGCACCGGCGACGCCGCCGGCCGACGAAATGGCTCCGTACGGGTTTATCGCCGTGGCTTCAGGCCAAGGCATTGCCGACATTTTCAAAAGCCTGGGCGTCGACGTCGTGCTGTCCGGCGGGCAAACGATGAATCCGAGCACGGAGGATTTCGTCAACGCGATCCGTTCGATCTCCGCCCAGCACGTATACATTTTGCCGAACAACTCCAATATCGTGCTTGCCGCCGAGCAGGCGCGCGAGCTGCTGGAGGGCGAGCGCAGCGTCACGGTGATCCCGAGCAAAAGCATTCCGCAGGGAATTTCCGCAGCGTTTGCGTTTTCCGAGGAGGAAATCGAGGATACGAACACAAGCAGCATGATGGATGCCATTGCCCGGGTGAAATCCGGCCAGGTTACCCACGCGGTGCGCGACACGCAGATCGACAATCTCGATATTAAGGCCGGACAATACATCGGCATTGAAAACTCGAAGATCGTGACGGCTGCCGAAAGCCTTTTGGCCTCCTGTCAGGACCTTTTGTCCAAAATGCTTGTCAGCGGCGACGAAATCGTGACCGTCCTTGCGGGTGAGGAGACGGATGCCGGCCTGACGGCGGAACTTGCGGACTGGATCGGCGACCGGTACCCGAATGCCGAGGTCGAAGTGCATCAAGGCGGACAGCCGGTGTATTATTATATTTTTTCCGTAGAATCCTGATCGGACATGAAGCAAGGCAAAGTTAAAAAAACCTCTAAAGGAGGCCGCTCGCATGGCTCATGCGGTAATTGTGACGGACAGCACCGCTGACATACCGGAGGAACTGGTCGGCAAATACGACATTCATGTCGTCCCGCTTCGCCTCATGTTCGGAGAAGAAACGTTTGAGGACGGCGTGGACATATCGGCTGAGGTGTTCTATAAACGGCTTGTTCAGTCAGAGCAGCTGCCTACGACGTCGCAGGCTTCTCCTGCCGATTATATTGAAGTTTACCAAAATTTGATGAACGTTTTCCCCGACAGCCCGATTCTTTCTTTTCATATTTCGTCCGGGCTTAGCGGAACGTATCAATCGGCGCTGCTCGCCAAATCGATGCTGGATGACCCGCCGTCCATACATGTCGTGGATTCCAAATCGGCTTCCTACGGCTTTGGGCTTCTTGTGGTCCAGGCGGCCCGGCTCGCTGCCGAAGGAAAAACCGCAGAGGAAATTTTGGCGTCGGTAGAACAGGTTCGAAGGCAGCGCAAGTTGTATTTTCTTGTCGATACGCTCGAATATTTACAGAAGGGCGGACGCATCGGCAAAGCGGCTGCCGTCATCGGCAACCTGCTGAACATCAAGCCGATCCTGTCGATCGACGAGGAAGGCATCATTTATGCGGTGGAAAAGGTCAGAGGCCGCAAAAAAGCGATATCCCGCATGATCGAGCGGTTTCAGGAAGATTTGGGCGGGACCCGGGACATCAACGTGGCCGTAGGCCATACGGCGGACCCGGCTTCGGCCGATCCGGTGCTTGAGGAACTGTCCCGGCATTATAACCTGAACGAGGTCGTGCTTACCAATATCGGTCCGGTGGTCGGCACCCATGTCGGTCCCGGAACGTTGGCCGTGTTTATCTGGCCGAATTAAAAATGAGGGATGGAAATGAATCTGAGTTTGGATCAAATTTCAATCCGGCAGGTGCGCGGCGTGAGTGCTCTCAAAGAAGGAGAGCTTCACGCCTTTGGCATCTTTACGGTAAAAGATTTGCTGGAATATTACCCGTTCCGTTACGAGGATTACCGTCTGCGTTCGCTCAGCGAAGCAAAGGACGGCGACAAAATCACCGTTCAAGCCAAAATCATGGGCGTTCCGGTGCTTCAGCGTTACGGGCGCAAATCCAGGTTGACGTGCAAAATGATGGCGGAGCAGTGGATGTTTACCGCTGTTTGGTTCAACCGGCATTTTTTGCGGGATCAGCTGACGGGCGGAAGGGAAATCGTGCTTGTCGGCAAATGGGATCAGAAGCGGATGCAGCTGACCGTGTCGGAATCGGAGTTTCCGGATCAGGGGGCTTGGCGCAGCGGGACGCTGCAGCCGGTCTATTCGGTCGGCGGGAAAATTACGCAAACATGGATGCGCAAAACGATCGGACAAGCGTTGACCCAATACGGGGAAATGATTCCGGAAATTTTGCCGCCGGCCATCATGCAAAAATATGATTTTATGCCGCGCAAAAGGGCGATCGCCACGATTCATCAACCGCAGGATTCGCGGGAAGGTCAGCAGGGCCGGGAACGGATGGTCTATGAGGAGCTGTTCCTGTTCCAGTTGAAAATGCATGCCTACCGGGCGCTGAACCGGCGCAGGATGGACGGGGTCGTCCATACCGTCGACAATAAAACGATGCGCGAGTTCGTGCGGAGCCTGCCTTTTGAGCTGACGGACGCGCAAAAAAAAGTGGAGCTGGAGATTTTGCAGGATATGCGTTCCCCTTACTGCATGAACCGGCTGCTGCAGGGGGATGTCGGCTCCGGCAAAACGGTGATTGCCGCCATCGCTTTGTACGGCGCCGTCCGTTCGGGATACCAAGGAGCGCTGATGGTGCCGACGGAAATTTTGGCCGAGCAGCATATGCGCTCGCTGCAAAAGCTGTTTGAGCCGTTCGGCATTACGGTTGGGCTTTTGACCGGCAGCGTCACCGGACGCAAGCGGAAGGATTTGCTGGCATCGCTGCAGATGGGCATGACCGACATTGTGGTCGGCACGCATGCATTGATACAGGAGGATGTGTTTTTCCGCCAATTGGGACTTGTCGTTACCGATGAGCAGCACCGGTTCGGAGTGAACCAGCGCAGCATTTTGCGGCGGAAAGGCTACAACCCCGACGTGCTGACGATGACCGCCACGCCGATTCCGCGAACGCTGGCGATTACCGCTTTCGGCGACATGGACGTTTCGACGTTATCGGAGCGGCCCAAGGGAAGGATTCCGATCACCACCTACTGGGTTAAACATGACATGATGGACCGTGTGCTCAAATTTATTTCCAAGGAAATAGACCAGGGCCGGCAGGCGTACCTGATTTGCCCATTGATCGAAGAATCCGAAAAGCTCGATGTGCAAAATGCGATCGACCTGCATATTCAAATGCAGCAGGCGTTCCCGAATTATCGGGTTGGTTTGCTCCACGGCCGAATGACGCCTGCCGAAAAAGAGGAAGTGATGCGGTCCTTTAATGCAAACGAAGTTCAGCTGCTGGTATCCACGACCGTCGTGGAGGTAGGGGTTGACGTACCGAACGCGACGCTGATGGTCATCATGGACGCCGACCGTTTCGGCTTGTCCCAGCTTCACCAGCTGCGCGGCCGCGTCGGCCGCGGCCAGCACGCTTCCTACTGCATCCTGATTGCCGATCCCAAATCCGAGGTCGGGCAGGAACGCATGAGCGTCATGACCGAAACGGATGACGGATTTGAGGTATCCCGCCGGGATTTGGATCTTAGAGGCCCGGGAGATTTCTTCGGAACGAAGCAAAGCGGTTTGCCGGAATTCCGGCTTGCCGATATGGTCAGCGATTTTGCGGTGCTTGAAAAAGCGCGGGACGACGCGTCCCGGCTCGTGGCCGACAGCGAGTTCTGGACTTCCCCGGCATATGCCGGACTTCGGGACTATTTGCAGCAGGAACAGATTTTTCAGGGAGATGTGGTAGATTAGGCACATCGGACAGGCACCCCGTCATATACTTAGTTGAATTGGAATTTGACGGGAGGTGCCAAGGTTTTGGGTTATCAGCAGTATGGAATCAGTCCTGCGTTAGTGACAAGAGTCAAGCAAAAAATGAAAAATCAGGCGACCAAAGAACGGATTAAAGGAATTCTTGAAGGCGTCAGCAAGGTCGATCTGCAAAATCCGGCAAAGGTCCAGCGTCTTGTCAAATCGGCGTCGGGAATACTTAAAGAGCCCTTATCATCGGCGGAGGAACAGCAAATCGTGAAATTTGTGCTGGCCCAGCGGATTGATCCGAATAATACCTTCCATTTGATCAAGCTTTGGGGCATGTTCCGTTAATGGGCCAAAAGCGTCAAGAAAAAGACCTACGGGGAGATGCCGTATGCCGGTATTTTCCCATAGGTCTTTTTGCCGCATAGATGTCCGTCTCCCGGTCAAAAATAATGACGTGAAAGGAAGCTGTTTTTAAGGATTTTAAAAGTTCATCATTATTTTAACGGGAGGTCATAGGCATGAAGAAGTGGATGACTTTAGGACTCACGCTCCTGCTCGTGTTTGCGCTCAGCGCCTGCGGCAGCAAAACCAATAAAAACACCGGCGGCACGACCGGCACGGCCACCGGCGGAGCGGGCGGTGCCCAGGACATTAAGGTTACGGCTACCAACTTTCAGTTCCAGCCTGCCGAAATCCGGGTGAAAAAAGGCGACAAGGTCAAAATTACGCTTGTCAATAAAGAAGGCGCTCACGGCCTTCAAATTTCCGACTTTAACGTCAATCTGCAAAAGGACGGGTCCGCCGAATTTACGGCCGATAAACCCGGGGAACACGAGTTCCATTGCTCCGTTATGTGCGGTGCCGGCCACGACAACATGGTCGGTAAAATTATCGTAGAATAATGATGCGGAAGCTCTACAACAAAAGACCGTCCACAACTTGTTTTAGGCTGTGGGACGGTCTTTGTTTTTGGATGATGCCGTTTGCCGCGCCGCCAAAAGGATGTTACGAGCTTTTCTCTATGCATAGCGGCGAATCGTTTTTGACGGAGTTCACGGCGGCGTTTACGGGATAAGCCTCCATTTCGTCGGCAGGATACGGCATGAGAAGCTGCTGCAGCTCCTCCGGGTTTCCGGCTCCGCGTTTGACCCAGCGCAGTTCGTCTTCCGGACGCAAAATGACCGGCATCCGGTCGTGAATCGGCTTCATCAGCTCGTTGGGGCTTGTCGTGATAATCGTGCAGGTCGCGAGTTTGGTGCCGTCTTCCTGCACCCAAATGTCGTATAGGCCGGCCATGCTGAACAAATCGCCGCTTTTCAGCTTGATCCGGTAAGGACGTTTGCCGCCGTCCGTTTTTTTCCACTCGTAAAAGCCGTCAGCCGGAATAAGGCACCGCTTGCGTTCAAAAGGGATCCGGTAGGCCGGCTTCTCCTGCAGCGTTTCGCTTCTGGCGTTGATCATGCGGTTTCCGATGCCGGGATCTTTGGCCCAGGACGGTACGAGCCCCCATTTCAGCTCGCCAAGCCGGAGACGGGCTCCGTCATGGATGATGGATAAAACCATTTGCGTCGGCGCAATATTATACTGCGGGCGGTGGTAGGGCACGGCATATCCGGGATCGAGCTCATACCGGAGCAGCAGTTCTTCAAGCGATACGATCAGCGTAAAACGTCCGCACATACGGCATCTCTCCTCCTCATCGCCGGCATCCTTCGAAGTTTGTTAGCTTAGCGGCAACGAAGGACTTGCCGGCCTTCTTTCCTTTAGTGTACCGCTAGATGTCCGATTCCGCCACTACGCCGATGATTTGGTCCAGACGAATCCATTGGGGATGATCGTCTTCATTTTCTTTCAGGCGAATCTGCCGGCGGAAGGGATCGACCTGCAGCACCGTGCCCGTAAGCCGGATATTTTCGGGATCGCCGAACAATGTAATCGTTACGGGCGAACCGCCATATAACGCCGCCGTCAGCGTCGCGGCCATTTCCTCTTCGGCCTGCGGGTCGATTAGCGGGGGCTTGCGGTGCACGAGCCGCTGTTGATGGCGGATGTACGCCTCCCGGTGTTCCGGCAGCATCATCCGGGACGATTCGAATAATCCGTTTCCTTGAAGCTTTTTGCTCATTTGTAATGTCCTCCAATCCGAAGCGAGCGATCCCGCGCCTGGCCGGATGCCTGAAGCGAGGATGCGCGGAGAATCGCGGTTTCGCCGAATTTGCTTTTGATGTCGTCCGTCGCCCGCTCCAAATCCCGCTTCCGGTCGCGGTTTCCGAACAACGTCAGCTGGACCAGGGAATCCGGACGGAGATCGGACAAAGCAATCCCGACCTTCCGGACCGGAAGGCCGTTCCAATGACGCTGGAACAGCTGGCAGGCGGCAGCATAAATTTCATCGGTAATGTTCGTCGGGTCCGGGAGCTTCATTTGCCTCGAAAAACCGGTGGGATGGTCAAAATCGGCCCCTTGGCAGCCCACGCTGACGACGAACCCCATCAGCCCTTTTTCCCGGCAGCGCCGGCCGACCGCCTCGCACAGCTCGAGAAGCACGACCCGAAGCTCCTTCCAATCCGTATAGTCGCGCGGAAGCGTCATTTGATGACCGACGCCTTTTTGCTGCTGCAGCTGGCTGTGGGGGGTGACGGGGGAAGAATCCATGCCGCGGGCAATGCGCCACAGCACTTCGCCGTTGACTCCCCAGCGTTTCGTCAGCCGGGGCAAGGGCGTTTGGGCCAGGTCTCCGATCGTATGGATGCCCATTTTGTACAGATGACGGGTCATCCGCGAGCCGACCATGAACATTTCGTGCACCGGTTTGGGCCACAGCGTCTCGGACAATTTTTCTCGCTCCAGCGTAAAGATGCCTCCCGGTTTCTTTTTGGCGAAAATATCGCAAGCCATCTTGCTGAGCACCTTGCAATCGCTGATGCCGACCCGTACGTACACCCCCGTTTCCTGCTTCACCCGGTTTTGGATCCGCCGGGCAATTTGATCGGGTGTTCCGAACAGCCGGAGGCTGCCGGTCACGTCCAAGTGCTGCTCATCGATGCTGTACGGCTCCACCAGGTCGGTAAAAGACTGATAAATTTCCGTAATATGCAGGGATACGCGGATATATTCCGCCATGCGCGGACGGACGACGACGAGATGCGGGCATTTCCGAAGCGCGTCCCCGAGCCGCTCCGCCGTCGTGACGCCGTATTCCTTGGCAAGCGGGCATGCGGCCAAAATGATGCCGGACCTGCGGGCCGGGTCTCCGGATACAACCAAAGGCTCGTCTTTGTATTCGGGATGGGCCGCCTTTTCCACGCTCGCATAAAAGGACTGGCAGTCGGCCAGCATAATGATGCGTTTTTTCGACTCGACCATAGGACTCGCTCCTTATCCATTGGAACTAAACAGGAACATATGTTCTTATTTTATAAGAATAACGGAGAAATATGCGCTTTTCAACCGGAATTATTTTGCAAAACCTTCTCCGTTTTCATTACATTTCAGACTTAACTATTCAATTATTCCTAGTCAAAACGAAGCGGAAACGGCGACTTCCGTCCTTCAAAAATAACCGGATAGTCATGCCAGTTATATCCAATATTATCCATTTCAAAAGTATATTAGGACCCTCCGTCCCATACGGGACTCTTTCCTTATTTTCAAAATTGTCATATTTTCAAAGAACATTGCCGTGATGCGGGTTTGCGGCCGCTGCTTTATCGGTCTAAGGTATCAATTTTGTAATCTTTATGGATAAAGATGTTAAAACGGCCACAACTTTAGCAATTATTCGACGTATACATAACCACTCGCCGCTTAAAGCCGGGAATCATACGGCCATTTATCGATCTATGGCAAAGCCGGCGTTCATGGTCGGCAGCCGCCGATGATTTGGCTCGGGCATCGCTGCGGGATAGGTCGCCAGGTTCTGAAAATTCCTTCCAGCAGCCTAGTTTACAGATTCGAAAACATCGTTAAGAATTGAATTATGACAAAAATTGTGAATGCCGGGCCAGAAAAAAGGCCAAAGAAATCGAGGTGAGAACTTTTAGGCGATGATCACACGCAGAACACTAATCATCTGGATCACAGCAGCCGCCGTTCTCATTGCCGGGGGAATTGTTGCCGGTTTTGCGGTAAACAACAAGCCGGTCACGGCATATAAGGATCAGGATGGAACCAGATTCACATTTAAAACCGAAGGCGACCGTTTTATGCGCTATGAAAAAGATGGCAGCTGGAAGGAAATGTTTGTGAAGGGCGTAAATTTGGGGGCTACCGTCCCGGGACATTTTCCGGGAGAGCTTCCGGCCACGGAGGATGATTATCTTCGGTGGTTCAAAGAGATCGACGACATGGGAGCCAACGTCATCCGCATATACACGGTACATCAGCCCGTGTTCTATTCGGCCCTTGTGAAATACAACAAGGATAAGGGCGGCGATCCCTTATACTTCATTCAGGGCATCTGGTCCCCGGAAGAAGAGCTGATCGAACGGCAGGACGCCTATGCGGACGATATAGAAGGGCAGTTCAAGGCCGAAATCAAAAAAGCGGTGGCCGCCGTATACGGCGACGCAGCCGTTGCGCCGAAACAGGGAGCCGCCAGCGGAGAGTACAAGGCCAACGCGGGCAAATATTTGATGGCTTGGCATGTCGGAACCGAATGGGACCCGGGAATGGTCAAAAACACCAACGAGAAGCACAGCGACGTTCCGGTCTACAAGGGCGAGTATTTTTCCGGCACGAAAGACGCGACTCCGTTCGAAAACTGGCTTGCCGACCTGCTTGATTACACCGCGCAGCAGGAAAAGCAGTACGGGTGGGAGCATCCGGTAACCTTCACCAACTGGGTCACGACCGACGTGCTCACCCATCCCGGGGAGCCGCTGTTCGAAGAGGACATGGTCAGCGTGGATGCGAGACATGTCCAGCCTACCGGTTGGAAAGGCGGTTATTTCGCCGCATACCATGCTTATCCGTACTACCCGGATTTTTTCCGGACCGATTCCACGCTGCAAACGATCAAGGACAAGCAGGGAAATTTCAATACGTACAAAGCTTATTTGCGCCAGCTGAAGGCCAAGTTCAAGGACATGCCGGTCATGATTACCGAGTATGGGGTGCCGTCGTCGGTAGGGGTTTCCCACTTCGGCACCGGGGGCAGAGACCAGGGCGGGCATAACGAGCAGAAGCAGGGAGAAATCGACGCTTCGCTCACCCGGGACATTTACGACGAAGGTTATGCCGGAGCCATTTTGTTCATGTGGCAGGACGAGTGGTTCAAAAAAACCTGGAATACGATGCCTTTCGAAATTCCGGCAGACCGCCGCGCTTACTGGATCAACGTGTTGACGAACGAAAAAATGTTCGGCGTGCTCGGAATGCTTCCCGGCAAGGAAAAGCAGATTTTGATCGACGGCAGCCTTAGCGACTGGGACGCGCTGCCGCAAGGCGAAGTGAAGCATTGGCAGGGCAAGGTGCAAGGGATCCGGGACATGATGATGACGCATGATGAAGGATACCTCTATCTTGGCGTCCGGCTGGACAAGAACTTCGACCCGAAAACGACCAAGCTTTATATCGGCGCCGACACGATCACGGGCGGAAATCAGCCTTCCGCGGCACAGCTTCCCGGCAAAAAGCTGGTGGGAGGAGCGCCGGAGGCGCTGATCGAAATCGGGAAAGACGCGGAGTCGCAGGTGGAAATCGCCGCCGACTACGATTTTCACGCCCGGCTTTACGGGAAGGAAGGTTACTGGATGCTGCCGGAGACGAAATCCGGAGAGGACAAGCCGTTCCATCCGTGGAAGCTGGCGATCAGCCTGCAGATGAATCCGCCGGATACGCGGTTTGCGCATCCATTTATCGACAAAACGATCGGCATGTTGAAAAGAGGGACGACGGACCGCAGCAAGCCCGAGTTCGATTCCTTGACTTCATGGCAGTACCGCGGCAATGAAATCGAGATGCGCATTCCGTGGATGCTTCTCGGCTTCGCCGACCCGAGCTCGCTGCAGGTGATCGATTACAGCCCGCTTAAGGAAAGACGCGCCTTCAGCACCGCCAAAACGGACGGCATCCGGCTCATTCCGTGGCTCGTCGAGCAAGGCGGAAGCAAGGTCAGTTGGCCCGGCGGCGCGGCGGAGACGCTGAACGTTCAGGAGATCGCCCCATACACATGGGCGCCGTGGGATACGGTGCATTACAGCGAGCAGCTGAAACAGAGCTATTACGCGATGAAAAAAGTGTATGCCGAGCTGTCCGGCGAAAAATGAACGAAGCGGTCCGGCAGGAGCCCGCTTTATAGAGGACGGGCCGCATGGAGCACTTCCTTGCGGTTAGAGTCCGCGGCAACAGGATAGGGAAGAAATCATTTGAAAGAGGAGGACTTGCAAACATGTTCTCACATTTAATCGTTGCATATGTGTTCATCTACGTATGCCTCGGGCTGATCGGTTCCGGAATCATACTTCTGGTTCTGATGAAAATCTCGAATAACCGGGAGCAGCAGCGAAGGGAATTTTACGAGCAAAAACACCATGATTATTTCGTCTATATCCAGGCCCATCTGGGGGACGACGCGGAACTGAAGCTGCCTCCCGGCAAGCTGAAGCCGCTTGAACGGAGAGTCATTCAGGACAAATTCATCGAATGGATCGAGCAGTTCAAAGGCGATTACCGTGCCCGGCTCATCCGGCTTTGCAGGGAAGCCGGGTTCGTCGAAGAGGATCTGAAGGCGCTGGGCAGCTTGCGGTACGGCCGCCGGCTTGCCGCAGCCTACCGCCTCGGGGGCATGCGCGCCGAAGAAGCGGTGCCGGGGCTGATGAATATGCTGCAAAAAGGCAAATACAACTCGATATTGATCATCGTCGCGCGTTCGATCGCCAAAAGCGCGCAGCGGCCCGAGGACCTGCTGCAAATGCTGCGGATCCTGCTGTCGCACGGCAAGCCGATTCACCATTTGGCGGCCGACATCATGCTGGAGACGGGGCTTGATGCCGGCAGCATCCTCCTGAAGCTGCTCGACGATTCCGACCCGGCGCTTGTAAAGGTCGGACTGGTGGCGATGTGGGGGCAGGCGGTTCCCGAGGTCATGCCGGTTCTCGGAAGGCTGGTCGGCTCGGAAGAAAAGGATGTGCGCGCCGAAGCCGTCAAGCTGTATCTCAGCACGAACCCTGCGCTTAAGGATGAAACCATCGTCAAACTGATGAGCGACCGTGATTGGGAGGTCCGGGCGGAAGCGGCCAAGGCGCTCGGGCAGCTCCATGCCGCGGGCAGCATCCCGCTGCTGGTCAAGGCGCTCCAGGACGCCAGCTGGAAGGTGCGGCACAACAGCGCCGAAAGCCTTGCAGCCCTTGGCGAAGCCGGGTTCGAAGCGCTGTGCCAGGCCGCGCTTTCCGGAGCGGGAATCCAGCGCGAGGCCGCATTGCACCGGATCGGGCTGGTGATGGAAGCGGAGCAAAAGCCCAGCGCGATCGAGCAGATGGTGGCGTACAACAAAAAGCGGCTTATTTACGACCGGTATTTCGGCGTGAAGCAGCCGGTCAAGCGAATGACAGGCGTAGCCGCGGTAGGAGGAGATTACACTGCTTAGAGAGATTTTACTGTTCTACGGCACGGTAGCGATCTATTATGTCATGTTCGTCACGATTTTGTACTTTGCGATTATGGGATTATCCTACCGAAGCATCGGGACGATCTCCCGAAGGGCCAAATATTCAAGCTACCAAACGCTTTCCGGCTCCGAACTGGTGCCGCCGGTATCGCTGCTCGTTCCGGCCTACAATGAAGAGCTGACGATCATCGAAAACGTATACTGCCTTATGACGCTGAATTATCCGACGTACGAAGTCATCGTCATCAACGACGGATCGGGCGACGAAACGCTCTCCGTGCTGATCCGGGAATTCAAGCTGGAAAAGATGCATAATCCCGAGATCCGGGGGACCATCGAGACGCAAAACGTGAGAGGCATTTACCATAATCCCGATTATCCCCATCTCTTTATTATAGATAAGGAGAACGGGGGCAAGGCGGATTCGCTGAACGCCGGCATCAACTTCTCGCATTACCCGCTTATTTCTTCCATCGACGCGGATTCGCTGCTTGAGAAGGATGCATTGATCCGGATGGCGCGGATGTACATGGAAAATCCGGAAGAAATGGTGGCCATCGGCGGCGACGTCCGCATCGCCAACGGCTGCCTGATCGAAAACGGGGCGGTCAAAAAAGTGTCGCTGCCGCGGAAAATATGGCCGATGTTCCAATCCATCGAATATTTGAAAGCATTCCTCGGCGGACGGATCGGCTGGAGCCGGATGAACGGACTGATCATCGTCTCCGGCGCGTTCGGCCTGTTCCGGAAGGATTACGTCATTGCCGTCGGCGGCTACAGGGGCGGCTATCCGGGAGAAGACATGAACATCATCATCAAGCTTCACCGGTACATGCTGAGCCATAAGCTGCCGTACAAAGTGGCGTTTTGCCCCGAGGCGGTCTGCTGGACGCAGGCGCCGGATACGTACAAAATCATTTCGAACCAGCGGATGCGCTGGGGCCGGGGAAATCTGAAAAACATGATCGAAAACCGCGGCATGCTGTTTAACCCGAAATACAAGATCATGGGCCTTATTACGATGCCGTACAACGTACTGTTCGAAACCTTAAATCCTTATTTCAGAATCACGGGCCTGTTGGCTCTGATAGGATATACGCTTTTGGATATGACGCATTGGCGCATATTGCTGGCGTTCACCCTTCTGAACTTCCTGAGCGGCTACTTGCTGGCCGTGGGCGCCATCATTTTGGAGGAGATCGCGTTCCGCCGTTACAAGAAGTTTTCCGATTTGTGGAAAATGCTCCTCTTTTCGGCCCTCAAATTTGTGGGGTACCATCAGCTTGGCATTTTGTGGCGGGTTCAGGGCCATATCCAGTATCTCCGGAAAAATAACTCCTGGGGAACGATGACGCGCCAAAGCTGGAAGGAAGAAAGCAAAGCTGCCTAACCGGCGTGATTCGATTCAAGCAGTGCCGGAAGAAACCCGCTCATCGCGCGGTCTGCCCTTCCGTGAAGATAGGTTGATAGAGGTTTACTCACATTCTTTGAAAGGTGGTAATCGATAATGCCAGAGTCCGTAACACTAGAACGAGAACAGCATGAGGGCATGTATCACAACCTCGAAGAACGTCTTAAAAAGACTTCCCGGGAGCTGTGCGGCGTCATGTTCCTGTACCTTGGCACAGACTCGCCGCAGCTGGAAAACCAGGTGCGCGAATCTTTGCGGCAGGAAACGGGAAGCGAGATCGAGGTGCTGAAAGATGCCTCCACGTCCACGCTGGCGATTTTGCTGCCGGGGTTGACGCTTGATAAAGCCCATTATCAGGCGCTGCTGCTCAAGCGGCATTTGGAGGAAACGCTGCCGGATGCCGATCCGAGAATCACGCTGACCGCATTTCCGGGACAGGTGGAGCCGACGCCGGGCGTGCTGAGGCAGATGGCCGAGTCCACGAGGCTCAGCGAATCGTCCGACATTCATATCTTCACGAAAGATGAAGCCGTTTCGGAGCCCGGCCGCATTTTGATCGTCGATAACGACGACACCATCCGCGAGTTTCTAACGATCCGCCTCAAAATGCAGGGGTTTGAAACGCTCGAGGCGCTCGACGGCACGTCGGCGCTGGAGCTGATCGAAAAGTGGGAGCCCGATCTCGTACTGACCGAGCTGAATCTGTACGGCATCGACGGACTGCCCTTTATCAATCAAATCCAGCAGCTGCCGATGGAAAACACGCCGAAAATCGTCGTGTTGACCGAGCAGCGGGTGGAACGGACGATCAGCCAATGCTTCCAGCATGGGGTCGACGATTACATTACCAAGCCATTTTCTCCGGTCGAGCTGGATGCCCGCATACACCGGTGTTTTCAATAAATGGAGCAAGATGAGGAAGGTTTGACTTTCGCATCATGCTGAAAAGACGTTCGCTTTCCCAAAGCATAACGAAAACTACATCATACGGAGGTTGATTGCTAGTGAATCAGGAGTATCAGCAATTGTTGAACGCAATCGAAAATAAAAAGGCCGTGCTTGGCGTCGTAGGTTTGGGTTATGTCGGGCTCCCGCTGGCCGTCGAAATGGTCAAGCAGGGATTTACGGTTATCGGCATTGACGTGGACCCGTCCAAAATCGAAAAGATTTACCACGGGGAGTCCTATATCACCGATATCTCTTCGGAAGATTTGAAGGCATGCGTCGCAAGCGGCCGCTTCAAACCGACGACGGACTACAGCATGATCACGGTGATCGATGCGCTCAGCATCTGCGTTCCGACGCCGCTCAGCGAAAACCAGGATCCGGATACGTCTTACATTACGAGCGTGGTCGACCAGATCAAGCTGCATATGAAAAAAGGGCTTTTGATCACGCTGGAAAGCACCACTTATCCGGGAACGACCGAAGAGCTGATCCAGTACGAGATCGAAGCGCTCGGTTACCGCGTGGGCGAGGATTTCTTCCTCTGCTTCTCGCCGGAACGCGTCGACCCGTCCAATGCTCGCTTTAATACGTTCAATACGCCGAAAGTCATCGGCGGAACGACCGAAGCCTGCTTGGCGCTTGGCGTCGCCCTTTATTCCAAATACGTGCAGCAAGTCGTGCCGGTCTCGACGCCAAAGGTCGCGGAAATGTCCAAGCTGCTCGAAAATACGTTCCGCAGCGTCAACATTGCGTTTATCAACGAAATGGCGATGATGTGCGACCGCATGGGCATCGACATTTGGGAGGTCATCGACGCCGCGGCGACCAAACCTTTCGGCTTCATGCCGTTTTATCCCGGTCCGGGCATCGGCGGACACTGCATTCCGCTGGATCCGATGTACCTGTCCTGGAAAGCCAAAGGCTTCCGCTTTTACAGCAAATTCATCGAGCTGGCGCAGTCCACAAACGACAACATGCCGTATTACGTTATCAGCAAAACGTCGACCATCCTGAACGAATACGCCAAATCGATCAAAAAATCGAACATTTTGGTGCTTGGCATGGCCTACAAGCCGGACATCAGCGACCTGCGCGAATCTCCGGGACTCGAGGTGTACGAGCTGTACAAGGAAAACGGAGCCAACGTCGAATATTACGATCCGTTTGCAACCAGCTTCCGCGACAAGCACGGGGAGACGGTCCACAGCGTCGCGTACGATTTGGAGAAGTTCAGAAGCTATGATTGCATCGTGCTCATCACGAACCACAGCGGCCTGAATTACGGCGACATCGCCTCCCTGGGCGTGCCGATCGTGGATACGCGTAACGCGTTCAAAAATTTCAGCGAACCCCATATCTATAAAATCGGACATTCCGTTCAGCATGTCGAAGAGCCGAATATGGCTTTGATCGGTTAATGCCGTAAGGAGGGGAAGGATGGGAGAGCGGCTCAAAGCGAAAGCGAAACCTCGCCTCGTCCTGGTTGTCTGCTTCCTGCTGCTCCTGCCCTTCCTGTTTAAATCGTCTTCGATGGAAGAACAAAAAGCAACCTGGCTGTGGGACGCCTCGCTGATCGAACATCCGGAGCAGGTCCTCGACTTCTGCAGGGAGCAGGGCGTCGGCGTGATCTTTCTGCAGATCCAGAAAAACGTGGAGGCGGAACAATACGGCCGTTTTATCGCCGCAGCCCGCCACGACGGCATTTCGGTGCATGCTTTGGACGGCAGGCCGCAATGGGCGTACGAAAAACAGCGCAGGGAAGCCGATCGATTTATCGAATGGGTTCTCGATTATAACCGCGCCGCTCCGGCGGAAGAACGGTTTGCCGGCATTCAGCTTGACGTTGAACCGTATCAGCTCAAGCGCTGGGAACGCGACCAGGCCGGCGTGGTGAACGAGTGGAGCCGGAACATGCGGAAATGGACGGACATGGGGCGTGAAGGCGGGCTTTACATGAGCGCCGCGGTCCCGTTTTGGCTCGGAAAAACCAAAATGGATGACGGCGGCAGCTTAAGCCGCTGGATGCTGGAGCATTTCGATGCTTTGGCGGTCATGTCCTACCGCGACAGCGGGTCCCAAATGGTGGAGTTGTCCCGCGGGATGCTGAACGAGGCCGACAGGCTCGGAAAATCCGTTTGGATCGGCATGGAGCTGGGAGAAACGGACGAGGGAGACCATGTGAGCTTTTTCCGAAAGCCGGTCGCGGTCATGGAAAAAGAGATGGAAAACGCCTACCGGCTCAGCGAAGCCCATGTTTCCTTTGCGGGGCTGGCCATCCACCATTACGAAGCCTGGCTCGAAAAGATAGCCGCGGCGGATCCGAAGCGGGAGAGGAGCAGCATGAGCAACTGACATCAGGACAACCGGAAAAAGCGTATTCTATGGAGACATAGGATGCGCTTTTTTTAAATTCGGAAATGACCCTGATCCAGAGTGCTTACAGGGTTCATTTCATATCGTCAACGTGATGCAGCCCCGTGATAATCGGGGTTATTTGCATTTGTGTTTATTCGTCCGGGTGATCCCGGCTAATTTTTTGCAGGAGATAGACGAGCTGATCTACTTCTTCCGGAGTCAGATGATTGGCCATCTTCCGGTTGTGTTCATCCAATATGGACTGAAGCACAGGCAGCAGTTCCTTCGCTTTGGCTGTCGGGAACAAAAGCTGGGAGCGCCGATCTTTGGGATCGGGCTGGCGCATAATATATCCGGACTGCTCCAATTGTTTAATGGAGCGGGCCGTCGTCGCTTTATCGAATTTCAGCTGATGGGTCAGCTGATCCTGGGTGATGCCCGGATCGTGCAGAATCGACTTAAGGAAGCTGTGCTGTCCGCCGCTGCCGATGCCGTACGGAGCCAGTTCCTTGGCCAGCCTTTTCTGGTTTTGCCGGTAAAGGTATGAAATTAGCTTGCCGATCGGTTCTTTCATAAGCGGCACCTCTTCCTGATGAAATGGATTCATGAAAATATTTTATCTAAAACCTGTTGCGTACGCAACTAATATGAGGTACACTGTTACTGTCAATTAGTTGCGCGCGCAACTAAT
The DNA here is from genome assembly GCF_009870825.1 of Paenibacillus sp. USDA918EY. Lineage (GTDB taxonomy): Bacteria > Bacillota > Bacilli > Paenibacillales > Paenibacillaceae > Paenibacillus_AQ > Paenibacillus_AQ albilobatus. The sequence goes on from NZ_WTWY01000004.1 coordinate 86,447, forward strand.
GGTTTATATTACGACCAGGAGGGCGCATATGAGTTCATTGGACCGTACGTATCAAGAGGATGCAAACATCCAGAAGAAACGTTGGATCATCCTTATTGTTCTTAATTTATTTACTTTTATGTCCACGCTGGACGGGAGTATCGTGAACATTGCGCTGCCTGTCCTTTCCAAGGAGATGGGTCTGCCGATCGCCCAGATCGAATGGGTAACGACGGGGTACCTGATGGCGATTTGCTGCTTCATCCTTTTTTTCGGCAAGCTGGGGGATATCGCCGGCAAGATTCGCATTTTTAAAATCGGGACGATCATATTTATCGTCGGCTCGTTGTTTTGCGGACTCAGTCACACGCTGCCGCTGCTGATTGTTTCGCGGGTTATTCAAGCTTTGGGCGCCTCCATGACGATGGCGAACAGCCAGGGCATATTAACCGATATTTTTCCGGCGAAGGAGCGGGGCAGAGCGCTCGGTCTTATCGGTACTTTCGTATCGCTCGGAAGCATTGCAGGACCAAGCCTCGGGGGAATCATCATTTCGTCTTTAGGCTGGGAATATATTTTTTGGGTGAACGTGCCGATCGGGCTGATCGCGATTGTGATGGGGTGGAAGGTGCTTCCGGCCGATTTGATCCGGGTAAAAGCGAAGATCGACGTACCCGGCAGCTCGCTGTTCGCCGTGTTTATTATAACGCTGTTTGCAGGCCTTTTGCTCGGGCAACAGGCGGGGTACGGCAATTTGTGGATCATCGTTTTGCTTGCAGCCGCGCTGATCGCATTGGTGTGGTTTATACGGGCCGAGCTGAATCGTCCGAACGGGCTGGTGGATCTGTCGTTGTTTAAAAATCCGCTGTTTTCCGTCAGCATTTTATGCGGATTCCTTGTCTTCACGGCGAATTTCTGTTTCAACATTATCGCGCCGTTTTACACGCAGAACATGCTGAATTTATCGCCTTCTTCGGCAGGTTTTATGATGATGTTATTCCCGATATGCATGGTCATTGTAGCGCCGCTAAGCGGGGCCTTGTCCGACAAAATCGGCTCCGAGCTCCTGACCTTTGCCGGGTTGATCGTGATGGTCATTGCCCAGTTCGGGCTTGCCTGGCTTCATGAAGGCAGCTCGCTTGTCATTGTCGGCGTTTGGATTGCAATGCTGGGCGTCGGCAGCGGCTTGTTCCAATCGCCGAACAATTCCCTGATCATGTCCCAGGTTCCGCGTACCCAGCTCGGTTCTGCAGGGAGCGTGAACTCGCTGGTTCGGAACGTGGGCATGGTCGTCGGCATTACGGTAGCTACGACGATATTGTTCCATGTCATGAGCGTCAAGGCGGGGCATCGCGTGACCGGGCTTGTTCCCGGGCATCCGGACATTTTCCTCCGCGGAATGCACACCGTATTCATTACTTCAGCGAGTATATGTCTTGTTGCCGCGGTTTTGACAGGCTGGCGAATGTACCAGGCGAAAGCGGGCAAACAGGTTAAACAACCGGCTGCCAAGCATTAAATAAAACGGCGTTTCCGGCGAGGAAGATTCCGCGGCGCTGGGTGTGTTCGTTTTTCGCGCAGCATGTCGATCAACGGGCGTGGTCAACGCCCGATTTACGCTCAAGAGCCCCTGCGGTTGCAGGGGCTTTTTTTTATACATCTGTTTTTCAAAAGATATACCGGAGCCGATTCCGGCTAAATGCCGATTCCCAAATAAGCGCATAGCTCGCAGGCCGTTTCCGCTTTGACGTAGGACCACAGCATAAAAAAACGCCGCTGGTATCCCCGGCATAAATAAAGAGCCTCCATCCCTTTGGCGCTCCGGTTTTCCTCGTATACCCGGATGCCGCGGCTCCGCATCTCTTGGCGGATTTCCGTCAGCCGCCGCATCGCCTTTTGCTGAACGCCCGACAAGCCGCGGATATACACGTCCGGCAGCTTCAGGGCAAGAGTGCCAAGCGTGCGGATGTCCCGCTCCAGAACATCGAGCAGAACGACATGGAGCATGTAGCTTTTGACCAGCTGCGAATCTTCTTCGTCCGGGGCAGGGGGAAGAGCGGATGCTTTCATGCGAACACTTCCTTGCATTCATGAATAAGGACGGGAACATATGTTCTGATTATACTCATATTAAGCGAAGGACATGCATTCCGGCAAGAGCCAAATCTTTGAAATGGAGCCGGAGCTTTTTTGGTATAATATAAGGTATTGGCATCACGGACCAAAAGAAACCGGGGAGGATATCATCTTATGATTTTGCATAAAGGAGAGATTTTATTCCGTCAGGGGGATAGCGGGAAATATTTGTATCATATCAAAAGCGGGCTGTTTAAAGTGACGCGCCTTCACAAAAACGGAAACATGGTGCTTTTCAACATATTGTACCCCGGCGAAACGGTTCCGCATCATTCCCTCATCACTCCGAAGGAAACCCACGGGTCGGCCATTGCCCTTATGGACAGCGAGGTGGACCGGATTCTGGCGGAGGATTGGTACCGCGATTTGCGCGAACATCCGGAGAAGGCGCTGGAAATCGCGCTGCTGCTGCAGGAGAAGGTCCGATTCATGCAAAAAAGGCTGGATCATTTGACCGTAGGAACGCCGGCGGAGCGGCTGGAGCTTTTGACGGAATGGCTGAACGATTACTCGCATGGCGTGCATTTCACCGACCTGCTGACGCAGGAGGAAATCGGGCAATTGATCGGGGTTCGGCGGGAGACGATCAACCGTTTGTTAAGGGGGCATTAAGGGATGCTGCATCACGTGGAAATCAACGTATCCGATTTGGAGCGAAGCCGGGAATTTTGGGAATGGTTTCTGGCAAAGCTCGGTTATGCGCCGTATCAGGATTGGGACAAGGGGTTCAGCTTCAAGCACGGAAAAACCTACCTCGTGTTCGTGCAGACGGAGGAGCGTTTTTTGGAGCTCCCGTACCACCGGAAGGCGACAGGTCTCAATCATTTGGCCTTTCGCGCGGAGTCCCGCGACCAAATTGACGAGATGGCCCGCATGCTGAAGCAAAAAGGGATTCCGCTGCTGTACGAGGACAGATATCCTTATGCCGGCGGACCGGAGCATTACGCGGTTTTTTTCGAAGATCCGGACCGGATCAAAGTAGAGCTCGCCTGCTAGGATGAAGCGCAGGGGCGGACCTCACAAAAGCCGGCGCGGGCACATATAATGGGTTAACCGGATATACAGAAAGGAGGTAACTCCCATGGGTTACCCCCCGTATTGGGTTTGGTACGCGCCTTATCCTTATCCCCGCCGAGTTTATGCCTGGGCCCGCGAATATCCGCAGGTGCAAACGGACGTACTGAATCAATCGCTGCAGAACACCTACAAGCTGATGGAAGATGGATACAAGGTTTTGAACAAGCTGTCCGAACATTCATTTGCGGTTCAGGTCATGAGGGCCGCCCAAGCGGGCAATAAAGAGGAGGTCGACCGGCTGATGAAGTCCATCGGCGTTTCGGAAGCGGTCCAGACCGATTTTTCCCCGAGCGGGATCGGCATCACGCTTGGGTCCGGGCAGCTGAATACGTGCTGCAAAGTTGCCATGTTTTTAAAATGGGGTGGGGGAGGATAAACACGAAAAAAGGGATATCGGCCCGGCGAAAGGCCAATATCCCTTTTGATTGAGGATTTTGCAAAAATCCTGGTTTTTACAATGTGCCGGCAGGGCCGAAAAATTCGTAGTGAATCCGTTCTTCCGGCACGCCCCATTCTTTCAGCGCCTTGTTGACTGCGCTCATGAACGGAACCGGACCGCAGAAATAGAAGTCAGAATCTTGGGACGTAATTTCCTGAAGCCAAGGCAGATCGATGTACCCGGTTTTATGGCAGGCGACTTGCCCGAGCGGTTTCTCGTAACAAATGTAGGATTTCAAGTTGTCGTGGGAAGCATCCAACTGTTCGACATGCTCTCTCATCGCATGGAAGCTTTCGTTGATGGCTGCATGGATGAACGTTACCTTGCGTTCCGGCTGCTCTTTCAGAACCGTCTCCAGCATGCTGACCATCGGAGTCAAGCCGACGCCGCCGCTGATCAAAACGAGCGGAATCGATTTGGACGTATCCAGCGTAAAGCTGCCTGCCGGCGCACTGATTTCGATCACGTCTCCTTCATAGATACGATCGTGCAGGTAGGTGGATACGACGCCGTCAGGTTGGCCTGGCGCTCCGCTTTCGCGTTTCACCGAGATCCGGTACGAATCGCCTCCGGGAGCGGCGGACAAGCTGTAGTGGCGGATTTGGGCGTAAGGCTGATTTTCCGGCTTAACGCGCACCGTAATGTACTGCCCCGGAAGATAGCTTGAAATGGCGCCGCCGTCCCGCGGTTTCAGATAGAAAGACGTAATGACGTCGCTTTCCTTCACCTTGCGTGCGACGACAAACGGACGGAAGCCGGCCCAGCCGCCCGGGGCGTTTTCAGCCTCGCGGTACATTTCGGCTTCGACGCCGATGAATGCGTCGGCGATGACGCCGTATGCTTCGGCCCATGCGTTTATGATTTCAGGGGTGGCCGCGTCGCCCAGCACCGTTTTGATGGCTTCAAGCAGATTTTCGCCGACGATCGGGTAATGCTCGGGTTTGACGTTCAAAGCCCGGTGTTTTTGCGCGATCTGCTTCACGGCAGGCAGGATGTTCTCCAGATGGTCGATATGCGCAGCGGCCGCATACACGGCATTGGCCAGCGCCGTCTGCTGCTTTCCTTCTCTTTGGTTCGCGTGGTTAAATATGTTGAGCAGTTCGGGATGGTTTTCGAACAGCAATTGGTAAAAAACGGTCGTGATTTCTTTTCCGTGTACTTCCAATACAGGAACGGTCGATTTAATGATGTCGATGGTTTCTTGCGTCAACATAACGAATTCCTCTTTTCTTGAAATATGTTTCGTACTTCCTTCTTAAGTATAGAAAAGGCGTTAAGGGCAAATTGTGATTCTCGTCACATTAAAGATTGACAATGTGTGAACAACGAAAGGCAGGAGAAAGACAAAAAATCAACGTGCAAAATATGGAGGGATCGCCCTTTTTCGGTAACCTGCTGTTTAGCTTCGGCCCGGAATGTGTTATAATAAAAATGTAACACAACAACATAAAGAAAGGATCAGGATACCATGTGTCCCCGAAGGAACCATCCCCAAAGGACGATTTGGAAACGTTATGATCTCTCTTACACGTAGCTCCCTTTCGTAGAGAAAAGTCACCTGGACAACCAAGGACGAATGACAAACTCTGCGAAAGAAGGAACTTCACATGCGAAGGACCAAGTCCCGCAGGTCCCGTACTTATCGCAGAGGTTTGCCAGACTCCTGACTAACCTACGACGATAAGAGGGAACCTGTATGAGAAAGAAAGACCATTTGATTTCTAAGTTTTCATCCATTGCAATGATGCTTTTCGGAACTTTTTTGCTGGCTTTTGCGTATTATCACATCAATTTTCAAAATCATTTATCGGAGGGCGGGTTCGTAGGCTTGTCCTTGCTGGGCAAGTACGTGCTTGGGATCAATCCGGCGCTGAGTACGCTGCTGCTGGACATCCCGGTCATTTTGATCGCCATGTTTTTGAAAGGCCGCAAGTTCGTTATGCACACGCTGCTTGCGACGTTATCGTTTTCTATTTTTTACGAACTTATTGAACGTTATTCGGTGTTGGTCATCGACCTGCACGACAATCTGCTGCTGGCCGCTCTGTTGTCCGGTCTGGTCACGGGGATTGCCACAGGACTGGTTCTCCGATTTGGGGGAGCTACCGGCGGAGATGATATTTTATCGCTGCTCATTAGCCGCTGGAGCGGACTTAAGGTAGGTACCGTATTTATTCTTTTGGATGCCGCCGTATTGCTGCTGTCCCTGTTTTATATGCCGCTGAAGGAAACGCTGTTTACGATTTTGGCGGTTGGCATCGCCGGGCAAACGATCACGTTCACGGTCTCATTCCGTAAGGGCAAAACGGTCGATACCGCCGTTCCCGAACCGGCAATTTCACCCAAAAACGCCACCAAGCCCGTTCATGCGGTGCGGAGTGCTCATTAACGGATAACCGTCCGGTCCTGAATTAAGGATCGGGCGGTTTTTTGTGGGGATCAAACGGTAGAAATTTGAAGACATTGGTTTATAATGTAAAAATATAATCGGGAGGGGGAAAATGAAGGTGGTTCAGTTCATGATGATATTAATGTTTACCGTTGTCATCCATACCGTGGACAGCTTATCTTACGCTTTGCGTTTGGGCGGGCTTCGGAGCCGCCGAATTACGCTCGCTTTATCGTTGTCGGGGCTGCTGGTCTTGGTGTCACGCACCTCGAATATCGCCCAAAGCCCGATGGTCGGCAGCATGGTGGATCATGCGCTCGATTCCGCCGCTTTCCGGCTCGAACCAAGGCTTCACGGCATCATTGCGGCCGCCACCGTCGGCACGCTGCTCGCGATGCTGATGTTTCCGAGCGCGGCGAGGTTGTGCTCGCGGATGGTCGTGCATTTGGAAGCAGCCGGATCCATTCCGAAAATGGCAAAGAATCTGCTGTCTTGGGCGAAATGGAAAAACGGGCTGACTTACTTCAAGCGGCCGACCTTTCGGATGATGCGCTCCCTATTCGAAGGGCCCTTACCGCGAAGATTGATGGCGCTGAATATAGCGATCACCGCTATTTATACCGTAGGAGTCCTTTCCGCGTTATATGCCGCCTATCTTTGGCCCGCTTTCCGGCTGACAGCGTCGACCTCGTCCGGATTGATCAACGGCGTCGCGACGATATTGCTGACGCTGCTGATCGATCCGAGAATCGCGCTCCTGTCCGATCAGGCGTTGCGCGGGGAGACCGGGCTTGAAAAAGTCAACCGGGTATTCGGGCTCTTGATGGTGTCGCGGCTGCTCGGGACGCTGCTGGCGCAATTGCTGCTCGTGCCTTGCGCGTATTGGATCGGCTGGTTGATCGGATAAAAGGAAAATAAATAAAATTTTACATATAACAGGGTTGACATAGGAACTTAAAACTTCTAATATTTAAACCATTGAAATAATAGCAAACCTTACCATATTGGACAAAGAAAGGGGGATGCGCATGGACGCGCTTGCCAACCGGTTTTACGCTGCCGTGCGGACTTTCTGGCGGGGGTTGGAAAGCGAAGTATGCAAGGAAATGGCTTCCGCCTTGACCGGACCGCAAATGTATATGCTGCATTACATCCATCGGGAGCGGCAATGCAAGCTGACGCAGGTTGCGGAAATGCTGGAAGTCAAGCCAAGCGCAGTCACCGTGATGGTGGACCGGTTGGAAAAAGCGGGTTACGTCGTTCGCGCCAACGATCCTGCGGACCGCAGGGCGATATTGGTGGAAGTCACGCCGCTTGGGGAGGAAGTGCTGGCCCGGGCCGTCCGCAAACGGGATGAGATCGTCGAGGAGCATTTAGCGCGCCTAACGCCGGACGAACGGCGTCTGGTGACGGAACTGGTTGAAAAGTTGACCGGCGGCTTCGGTGCATGAAGCACGCCATGTCCGGCTGTTTCCGGTGAAGCGGCCAAAAGATCCAAGAGCACCCGGGTATGACTTCATGTGAAATCGAAATTCAGGGATAAATAACGAGGAGTGGAGCACACTTGGAAGATTTATCGCAGAAGAGGAAAGTCACGATCATGATTGCGATTATCGCGGCCATGTTTTTCTCGGCGATCAACCAGACGATCGTCAGCACGGCGATGCCGCGCATCATCGCCATTCTCGGCGGCATGGACTATTACACCTGGGTGATTACGATCTATATGCTGACTTCGACGATTGCGACGGTTCTTGTCGGCAAGCTGTCGGACATCTACGGCCGCAAGCCGTTCATATTGGCGGGGATCGTCTTTTTTGTCATCGGGGCGTTTTTGAGCGGTTTCTCGAAAGACATTTTTCAGCTCATTACGTTCCGCGGGATTCAGGGGATCGGCGCGGGCATCATTATGGCCTCCGCTTTTACCGCCGTCGGGGATTTGTTTTCGCCGCGGGAGAGGGGCAAATGGACCGGCATCATGATGGCCGTGTTCGGCTTCTCCAGCGTGCTCGGGCCGACGCTTGGCGGCTGGCTCGTCGATCATCTCGCTTGGAAATGGCTGTTTTGGATTTTCCTGCCGCTTGGACTTGTGGCGTTTGTAATGATCGTGATGCTGTTTCCGAAGGTTCCCCGCAAAAAATCGGAAAAAATCGATTATTTCGGCTCGCTGTTTTTGACGCTGACCATCGTCCCCCTGCTGCTCGGCTTTTCCTGGGCCGGCACGAAATACGATTGGGGGTCGTGGCAAATTTTGAGCTTGTTCGGCGCCGCGGCCGTGTTCCTGGTCATCTTCGTACTTGTTGAACGCGTCGTCAAAAGCCCTGTTTTGCCTTTGTCGCTGTTCCGCAACGATATCGTGACCATTTCGAACGTGATCGGCTTTATTATGAACGCAGGCATGATGGGCGCGCTTATTTACCTGCCGTTTTTCGTGCAGGGCGTTGAAGGCATCTCGCCGACGTATTCGGGTTATGTAACGATGCCGATGTCGATTTCGATGGTCATCGTCAGCACGGTCATCGGCCGCATGATCACGAAAACGGGCAAATACAAACGGTTTGCGCTGACGGGAATTCCGATCATGATCGTCGGCATGCTGATCATGGCCGTCATGAACAGCGTTTGGCTCGCCGTCGTCGCCATGATCGTATTTGGACTCGGCCTTGGCATCGGCATGCCCGTCTTTTCCTTGACGGTGCAAAACGCCGTCAGACCCGACCAGCTTGGGGTCGCAACCGCATCCTCGCAGCTGTTCCGGAATTTGGGCGGCACGATCGGCATCGCGGTGATGGGCACGATCATGACGACAAGCTTAACCGCCCACGTGAAAGACGAAATGGCTGCCGGCCATGGGGTGAACATGCAGCAGATCAAGCCGGAGGTTGCCCAAAAGCTGGCCGCCTTCCAAAATCCGGAGATGCTGCTCGACCAGCCGAAGCTCCATCAGCTGCAGGAAACGCTGCCGAAGGAAGTGCAGCCGCTGCTGACGCAAATGATCGACATGCTGAAACATGCGCTCAGCGCTTCGTTGACGACGGTCTTTCTGTCAGGCGCGGCTTTTGTGGCCGTGGCGCTCATTCTGCTGTTTTTCCTGCGCGAAATCCCGCTGCGCACATCCAACAAGATGCCTGAGGCGCAGAAGCAGGCGCAGAACGAGAAAACGACAACGGCTACTTCGGTATAACTAGAGACAGTGCAATCCGATAAAGAAACAACCCGGGGATCGTCCCCGGGTTGTTTTGCTGCCCGCCATCTGCGGCGTTTCGGCAGTAAGCGCGTTTTCGCCGATTTATTCAAACAATACTTTGTATTCCCCGTAACCCTGCGCATCCAGTTCCTCTTTCGGAACAAACCGCAGCGCTGCGGAGTTGATGCAGTAACGCAAGCCTTCCGGTCCCGGGCCGTCGTCGAACACGTGGCCCAAATGCGAATCGGAGCTTTTGCTGCGGACTTCGGTGCGGACCATCATATGGCTCAGATCCAGCTTCTCTTTAATGCTGTAATCCCGGATCGGGCGCGTGAAGCTTGGCCAGCCGCAGCCGGAGTCGTATTTGTCGCGCGAACTGAAGAGCGGCTCCCCGGACACGATGTCGACGTAAATGCCTTCGCCGTGATGGTCCCAAAACTCGTTTTGGAACGGCGGTTCGGTCGCATTCTTTTGCGTCACCTGATATTGGAGCGGCGTCAGGCGCTGCTGCAAGTCGGCTTCGTCCTTTTTCGGCGCCCATGTCTTTTCCAGAAAATCTTCCCGTCCGGAGCCTTTGCGGTAACGCTTGTAATGCCCCGGATTTTTTTTGTGATAATTCTGGTGGTATTCCTCGGCCGGATAAAAAGGCTTGGCGGGCAAAATCGGCGTTACGATCGGCTTATCGAACCGTCCGCTGGCCTCCAAAGCGGCTTTGGACTCTTCGGCGAGCCGGCGCTGTTCTTCCGTATGGTAAAAAATAGCCGTTTGGTAGGATTGGCCGCGGTCATGGAACTGGCCGCCCGCATCGGTAGGGTCAATCTGCTGCCAATACAGCTCCAGCAATTTTTCGTAAGGGAAAATATCCGGGTTGTACGTAATTTGCACCGCCTCGACATGTCCCGTCGTATCGGAGCACACCTCTTCGTAGGTAGGGTTCTCTTTATGACCGCCCGTATAGCCCGATACGACCTCAACGATGCCGGGCAGATCTTCAAACGGGGCTACCATGCACCAAAAGCATCCGCCTGCAAAGGTCGCTTTTTCCTGATGAACCGCTTGTAAATCGCTCATGATATCACTCCGTTCCAATTGTTCTTCTGTTCTGGTTTTTCATGAATGCCTTGCCTTAATAGAATCATTATAATCGATGTGCCGGCCGAAAACCAAGAAACCAAGCTAAGCTGGCGGGAGTTTCTTCCGTTTCCGGTAAAAAAGCAGCATGATGCCGAGCAGCAGCACGTAACCGGCAAAAACGAGGACTGCAGCCAGCGGGTGCTTGGATCCTTGGCCGCCAAGAAACGCATAGACCAAAATTCCCGGCAGCTTGCCGATGCCGGATGCCGCCGTAAACGTCCAAAACGGAACGGAGGCGACGCCAGCGAACACGTTCACCGCCATCTGCGGTATGATCGGGATGAGCCTGCCGGCAGCGACGCTCATAAAAGGATGGGATTCCACCCAGGCGGTAAACGACTGCATCATGCGGAACCGGTTCAAATAAGCCCGCCCCTGCTCGCGAAGCACGGTCCTCGCAAGCGCATAGATGACGCTCGCCGCGATCATCGTCCCCAGCCAGCTGACGGCGGCCGCCCAAAATGTGCCGAAAGAAAAGCCGAGGGCGGCGATGACCAGCTTGTAGGGAATGATCGGGAACATGGCGACCAAGGCGGCAAGGCAGACAAGGATAGGGAAGGAGCCGTGCTCCCGCATGTAATCCACGACGTCGTTTCGGTATATCCAGGCGGTGATAAGAACTGCCGCGTACAGAGCGGCCAGAAGCCATTTTTTCATCGGTTTCCTCGCTTGCGGGATTCTTTCATCCTACCCATCATACCAAATACCGGCAGATAAAATAAAACAAACTATGGAAATGTTTAAATCGGCCTGATATAATGATAACAACAAGTGAATAGTTCCCAAAGGGGAGTAGCTCATGCAATAAAGTCGTCATTACGGGATCGGGATCCCCGGCTTTATTGGCAACATAACGTTGTTTTGCGAGACCTTTGCCTGATTTTCATTAGGTAGAGGTCTTTTTTGGTGGAAAAAAAAAGCGCCGTTTGCCTGATGAAGGTAAGGGCGCTTTTTTCATGCGGCGGACTAGTCATAGCAATCATTTTATTCCTGGGGGGACGTTTTCCCTCAAAAAGAAGGGTGGAAGAAAAAATGGAATTGTTAACCATGGCTTTTTGGACGGCGCTGCTGTCCATCGTCATCATTGACCTGGTGCTGGCCGGAGACAATGCCATCGTCATCGGTCTTGCCGCGCGAAACGTAAGAAAAGAAGACCAGAAGAAAGTTATTTTGTGGGGGACGATCGGCGCGATCGTCATCCGGGTGATCGCCACGCTGCTTGTCGTGCAGCTGCTTTTGATCCCCGGGCTGCGCCTGGTCGGGGGGCTTGCGCTCATCTGGATCGCCTATAAGCTTCTGATCGATGAGAAAAAGCACGACATCTCGGCAGGCAACCAGGTGTGGGCGGCCATCCGCACGATTATTATCGCCGACGCGATGATGGGGCTGGACAACGTGCTGGCGGTAGCCGGCGCGGCCCACGGAGACTTTTTGCTCGTCATCATCGGCCTTGCCGTTTCGGTGCCGATCATGGTGTGGGGAAGCACGCTTATCGTCAAGCTGACGGAACGTTTCCCGGTAATCATCACGGTCGGGGCGGCCATTCTTGCCTGGACCGCCTCGAAGATGCTGGTCGAAGAGCCGTTGATCCACGGGCTGTTTGCGAATGCGGTGCTGAAGTACGGTTTTGAGCTGATCGTGATCGCCGCCGTCGTGGCGCTGGGGCTCCGAACGAAGAAGAAAAAAGAAAAGGCCGCCAAAAGCCGGGCGGTTGGCATGGGCTAAGCGGCAATCATATTCAGTTTCGTCCCTTGAAAAGGTATAATGTGTATCGATCCTTGTTTTAGGCTGAACATGCAAGTAAGGACGTTACGCATGAGTAAAAAAATCCGCAAGCGGCGGGTTTCCATGGCAGGCGTCCGAAAAGGCACGTATGCAGGGGACCCGCCGCTTTGACGTCATGGGGCAGGAAAGCGGAACTTCGGCGAATGCCGCATGGATACGTAAGTAAGATAAAGGGGAGAAATGCAAAAATGGATGAATACCGCAAACAGGTCGAAGAAAACATCGTGGAAAGCTACCGGCAGGACGAGGACATGATGATCCTTGTGTTTGCCCAGTGGTGCGTCAATGAGGGCCTTGATCCGGAGGAGCTGTACATGCAGGCGTATCCGCAGCAGCAGGGGAACGAAAGGCTGAAGCGGGTGTTGGAGCTGACGGTGCCGAAGGAGGAGGCGGGGCCCATCCCGGACGAGACGGTCCTTGGCGTTTTGTCGCTGTTTGGCAACGAGGATTTGGCTTTTGCCGTGTCCGAGGCGATTGCGGGCAGGGATAAACGCAAATAAATGCACGCCGGCGACCGCGATCCATGGACGGTGCTGGCGGCGATTTGCGACAGCAACGATAAAGGAGGCAATATAAATATGAAAATCATTGTGGTGGGTGCGCACGGCACGCTCGGAAAGGCCATCTGCGACGAATTGTCCCCAAGGCATGACATCGTTTCGGCCGGCCGCAGCAAGGGGGACGTTACCGTCGATATCATGTCCCCTGAAAGCATCAAGGCCATGTACGAAAAAGTCGGCAGCGTCGACGCCGTCGTCTGCGCCGCAGGCGACGCTTATTTCGGCAGGCTGGAGGAGCTGACGCCGGAACATAACGAAATCGCCGTGCAAAGCAAGCTGAAAGGGCAGATCAACCTGGTGCTGATCGGGAAGGATTATGTCAACGACCGGGGCAGCTTTACGCTGACCACGGGCATCATTATGGACGATCCGATCCTGGGCGGAATTTCATCGGCAATGGCCGGCGGCGCGGTCCGTGCGTTCGTGCAGGCCGCCGCCATCGAACTTCCGCGCGGGATCCGGATCAACGACGTAAGCCCGAACGTGCTGGAGGAATCGATGGACAGCTACGCCCCGTTTTTTCCCGGTTTTGAACCGGTGCCGGCGGCGAGGGCGGCGAAAGCGTACCGCAAAAGCGTGGAGGGCGCGCAAACCGGGCAGACCTATAAAGTGTATTAACCGAAAGCGGCTAATCGCGCTTGCAGTCCGAACGACAAAGAGGCCGAATCCCAGGTGGATGCGGCCTCTTTTTCTAAAACGATCTTTAAATCTGCTCGCGGCTGTCCATCCGGAACTCCTTCGGCGATTTCCCGAAACGGGAGCGGAATACGCGGTGAAAATACGTGTAATTCGCGAACCCGGAGGTTTCGGCGATGTTTTCCAGCGACATCGGGCTGAAAATGATCCTTTCGCGCGCCATGTCGAGCCTGACGTCAAGCGTGTACTGCATGATGCTTTTGCCGAACGCTTCCTTAAACAGATGAACCGCGCGCGAAACGCTGATCCCGACATGGGCGGCCACGTCCTCCAGCTTAAACGACGCCGACGCGTTTTCCTCGATGTAATGCTTGATCCGGTGAGCCAAATACGTTTTCGGCGTCGTGGACGGATGCTCGCGGAGAAGGCGGTCCGTTTCCAGGCACAAGATCCGCATATAATACCCCGAAATTTCGGGGTAAGGGTTCGAGATTTTGCGCTGCTCCAGCACGATCTGCCTAAACAGGCCGATGATCGTCTCGTTAAGCGGGACCCTGATTTTCGTCGGCCGCTTTTGGCGGGCCCACCATTCTTCGATCCAGCTGCCCCCGAAAAAAATATGGTAATCGCCGCTTTCGACCGCCAGCTCGTTTTGGGCGTTCAGCTCTTCGTCGATTTTCAGCTCATAAGGCTCGTCCGGCGAAAAAAGGAGCAGGTCTCCCGCCTCGACGGGCACCATTTCCCCGCCGACGCGGGCCCGGCATCTTCCGTCCGTCTGCAGCCGCATCAAGTAATTTTTGACTCCGTTCATTTCGCTCATGTAAAAGGGTTTATGGTGGAACGAAAACCCCGCCGTATAGATGTGAACCGTTTGATCCGTTGACATGAAAACGACTCCTGTGCCGGCCGCGGATTCGAAAGCATCCGGCGGTTTTTTTATCTGAGGATGTTGCAAAGTCCTGATCTATAAAAACAAATGATTGCAAGGTCCCGTTAAAGTACCGGAATCCGCTTCGAAGCCAATGACCCCGCTTAGCGGGATTATTTATTCGAACGAAAAAAATAATGACCAGATTGTTCATGTTTTAATCATATTATTCATTTTAATATAAATGAATTCGGAATACCATGGGTACTAGATTGTTGGTTCAACCTTCAACATCATGAAGGAGAGTGGGACATGGAGACCAAAATGAAGGCAGGCATCATCGGCTGCGGCAACATTAGCGCCATCTATTTGGAAAACTTGAAAAAAAGCGCGGTGGTCGAAGTGGTGGCCTGCGCGGACGTGGTGCTCGAACGCGCCGAATCGCGGGCGGCCGAATACGGGATTGCAAACGTATACACGGTGGCAGACCTGCTGGCGGACCCGTCCATCGAACTCGTCATCAATTTGACGATTCCGGGCAGCCACGCCGACATCGACATCGCCGCGCTTGAAGCGGGCAAACATGTGTATGCCGAGAAGCCGCTGGCGGTCTCGCTTGCGGATGGTAAGCGCATACTTGAAGTCGCGGAAAGCAAGGGCCTTCGCGTCGGCAGCGCGCCGGACACGTTCCTCGGATCGGGCGTCCAAACCGCCAAAGCCGCCATCGAAAGCGGCATGATCGGCAAGCCGGTGGCGGCCGTTGCCTTTATGATGAGCGGCGGGCCGGAGGGCTGGCATCCGGATCCGGAGTTTTTTTACGCCCCGGGCGGCGGGCCGATGTTCGATATGGGACCGTATTATTTGACGGCGCTTGCGGAGCTGCTCGGCCCGATGCACCGGATCAGTTCTTCGGCCGGGGCTCCGGTCCAGACGAGAACGATCGGTTCGGGACCGAAAGCCGGCACGCAAATACCGGTGCTTACGCCGACGCATCTGGCCGGGACGATCGATTTCAAGCAGGGCGCCATCGCCACCGTCATCACAAGCTTTGACATTAAAGGCGGGGCCGATTTGCCTTGGCTCGAAATATACGGCACGGAAGGGACGCTGATCCTGCCCGATCCGAATTTTTTCGACGGGGACGTCAAGCTCCGCCGAAGCGGATCAAGCGAAGCCGAAACGTTGGCTCCGGTGTTCGAATGCGGCAGAAACGAACGCGGGCTCGGGGTGAACGATATGGTGAAGTCGATCCGGGAAGGCCGGAATCACCGCGCGGGCGGGGAGCTCGCTTACCACGTGCTTGAAGCGATGCATGCGTTCCAAGCCTCTTCCTTAAAGGGCGAGCATGTGGTATTGGAAAGCACTTTATCTTGAAGCACCGTTTGCCAATCCAAACAACGGGAGTGGGTTTATATGTTAAAGCTGGGCTTGCAACTTTATACGGTTCGCGAGCAAATGGAGCAGGATTTCGAGGGTACGTTGAAGAAAGTAGCAGAGCTCGGCTATCAAGGCGTCGAGTTCCATGCCTTTTTCGGACGCCCTGCCGCCGAGGTGAAAGCGTTGCTGGATCAATACGGCCTGGTCGCCCTCGGGACGCACACCGGCTACGACCGCATGCTGAGCGCCCTCGACGAGGAGATTGCCTACAACAAAGAGATCGGCAACACCCGCCTGATCGTCCCGTATCTGGGAGCCGAAGACCGCAAATGGGACGAGGTGTTCGCGAACCTGGAGCGCATCGGAAAGCGCTGCGCCGAACAAGGGGTCACGCTGCTGTACCATAACCATGATTTCGAGTTTACGGAAAAGATCGGGGACAAAACGGCGTTCGACGCCATGTATGAAGCGGTTCCCGCATCCTTGCTCCAGATCGAGCTGGACAGCTGCTGGGCTCACTTTGCGGGTTACGATCCCGCCCGATACATCGAATCCTACGCGGGCCGTTTGCCGGTCGTGCATTGGAAGGACGTCCGCAGACAAGAGGACGGCTCCCCGCTGACGGTGGAGCTGGGCCAAGGAGAAGTGGATTTGAAGGCCGTAGCCGAAGCCGCCGACAAAGCGGGGGTGGAGTGGATCGTGGTAGAGCAGGATTTCTGCCAGAACCCGCCGCTGGAAGCCATCGCCCAAAGTATGGAATGGATTAAAAATTATGCGAAAAACGGAGGACCAGTACATGTCTAAATCGACCCGAACCTTGAACATCGCTATCATCGGCTGCGGAGGAATCGCCAACGGGAAGCATATGCCGAGCCTTGCCAAGCAGCAGCAAGCCCAAATGGTGGCATTTTGCGATATCGTGAAGGAACGCGCCGAAAAAGCCGCGGAGGAATACGGCGCCAAAGACGCGAAGGTGTATACGGATTACCGCGAGCTGCTGAAAGACCAAAGCATCGACGTCGTTCACGTATGTACGCCTAACGATTCCCATTCGGAAATTACGGTAGCCGCCCTTGAGTCCGGCAAACACGTCATGTGCGAAAAGCCGATGGCCAAAACCGTCGCGCAGGCTCAAGAAATGCTGGACGCCGCGCGCCGTACGGGCAAAAAGCTGACGATCGGCTACCAAAACCGCTACCGTCCGGACAGCTTGTATTTGAAGCAGCTGTGCGAAGCAGGCGAGCTTGGCGACATCTATCTCGGCAAGGCTCTGGCGATCCGCCGCCGCGCGGTTCCGACTTGGGGCGTCTTTTTGGACGAGGAAAAACAAGGCGGCGGACCGCTCATCGATATCGGCACGCATGCGCTTGACTTGACGTTGTGGATGATGGACAACTACAAGCCGAAAAGCGTGCTCGGCTCCTCGTTCCACAAGCTCGGGCAACGCAAAGACGCGGCTAACGCCTGGGGGCCATGGGATCCGGAACAATTCAAGGTGGAAGACTCCGCTTTCGGTTTCATTACGATGGAAAACGGGGCAACGATCATGTTGGAATCCAGCTGGGCGCTGAACGTCGTGGAAACCGGCGAAGCGAAAACGATTCTTGCAGGCACCGAAGGCGGGGCCGACATGAAGGACGGACTCCGCATCAACGGGGAAAAGCTCGGCCGTTTGTACGATACGAACATCGATTTGCAGGCGGGCGGCGTCGCGTTTTACTCCGGAACCGCGGAAAGCGAATCCGATCTGGAGCAAAGACTGTGGATCGAAGCGATCCTGGAAGACAAGGAGCCGATCGTGAAACCGGAGCAGGCGTTTGTCGTAACGCAAATTTTGGAGGCGATCTACGAATCCGCCAAAACGGGTAAAGCCGTTTATTTTGAATAATCCATCCCTAATACATGCATGTTGGTGTCCCGGTCCCCATACAGATGTTCTGTGCGGGGTTCGGTCATCTTCTACTGCGAGATGAAAAGCTTTTCAAACAGAGGCTTCAAGCCTCGCTAAAAATAAAACCAAAAAGCACAAGGAGGAGTTTACCTTGAAACTAGGCGTATTTATGGTATTGTTCGGAGGACGCAAGCTGGAGGATGCGCTCGATTACGTCGCTTCCAAAGGACTGAAAGCGGTTGAGATCGGAACGGGAGGGAACCCCGGCAAAGCGCATTGCAATCCGGCGGAGCTGCTTGAAAACGAAGCGAAGCTGAAAGAATTCAAGCATGCGGTGGAATCCCGCGGCCTGACGATCAGCGCGCTCAGCTGCCACGGCAACCCGCTCCACCCGCAGAAACATTTGGCGCAGGCGGACCACGAGGATTTCGTCAATTCCGTGAAGCTCGCCGAAAAGCTCGGCGTTGAGGTCGTCAACACGTTCTCCGGCTGTCCGGGCGATCATGAAAACGCCAAATACCCGAACTGGCCGGTCGCTCCGTGGCCGAACGACTACCAGGAAATTTTGGCATGGCAGTGGGAAAACAAAGTAATTCCGTATTGGACGGAGCAAGCGAAATTTGCGGCCGACCATCACGTGAAAATCGGTTTGGAGCTGCACGGGGGCTTCTCGGTGCACACGCCGGCAACGCTGCTCCGCCTGCGCGAAGCGGCCGGAGAGGCGATCGGCGCCAACCTTGATCCGAGCCATATGTGGTGGCAGGGCATCGATCCGGTTCAAGCGATTCATATTTTGGGCCGTGCAGGAGCTATCCACCATTTCCATGCGAAGGATACCGTGATCGATCCGATTAACGTCAACCGTTACGGTTTAACGGATATGCAGCCGTACACGAACATGCTGGAGCGCGCATGGCAGTTCCGCAGCGTAGGCTACGGCCACGACGTAAAAACATGGGCCGACATCATCAGCGCGCTGCGCCTGGTCGGTTATGACTACGTGGTCAGCATCGAACATGAGGACGGCCTGATGTCCATCGAGGAAGGCTTCTCGAAAGCGGTGGCCAACCTGCAGCAAGTTCTGATCGAAGAGTCGCTTGGCGACATGTGGTGGGTATAAATAAGGGGGATCGGCATGATTAACGTAACGATATGGAACGAATTCGTACACGAGAACAAGGACGCAGCCGTCAAAGCCGTTTATCCGAACGGCATCCACACGGCATTGTCCCAAGGCATTCAGCACGATGATTTTAATATCAGAACCGCGACGCTGGATGAGCCGGAACACGGCTTGACCGAAGAAACGCTGAACCAAACGGACGTTTTGATTTGGTGGGGGCATGTAGCCCATGACCGGGTAAGCGACGAGGTCGTGGCGCGGGTCAAGCAGCGCGTTTTGGACGGCATGGGATTGATCGTGCTCCATTCCGGCCATTTTTCCAAACCGTTCAAAGCTTTGATGGGCACGTCCTGCGATTTGAAATGGCGCGAAGCGGAGGAGCAGGAAATCATCTGGAACGTCAACCCGTCCCATCCGATCGCCGAAGGCATCGGCGAAAAGATCATCCTGGATCACGAAGAAATGTACGGGGAGTTTTTCGACATCCCGACGCCGGATGAGATCGTGTTCATCAGCAATTTCGAAGGCGGGGAAGTATTCAGAAGCGGGTGCACCTTCCGCCGCGGACGCGGGAAAATTTTCTACTTCCGTCCCGGCCATGAGACGCATCCGACCTATTTCCATCCCGGGGTTTTAAAAGTGATCGCCAACGGCGTCAGATGGGCTTGCCCGGCTCCCGGCGAGAAGCTGCAGTTTGGGCATGCTCCCCAGCCGGTAAGGAAATTCGCAAAAGGATCTGCGGTATAACCTGGTTATTGCGCCTTTTTGGCGGTCCTAAAGGAAACGGCGGCAGCGGATGCCGCCGTTTTTTGCTTTGCCGTGGGCGGATTTCGGATACGTTCCGGAAGGATTTACAGGGCAGGATTCGGCTTCGGTGAGTTTTCTTTTTTTATCGAATGTGGTAAAATTGAAACAAACTAACTTAATGTAAGCTTTCATGAGACATTAACTGTTTGCATGGATCCTGTAAAGAGGTGAAAAACATGAAGGATCAGGATTACGGTATGTGCCCTCGGTTCGAAACGGCCTTTTCCGTATTGGGAAAGCGTTGGAACGGGCTTATTATTTACTCGTTGATGAACGGGCCGAAACGGTTCAAGGATATATCGCATATCATACCATCCATGAGCGACAAAATGCTGTCCGAACGCATGAAAGATTTGGAAACCGAGGGCATTTTGGAACGCCATGTCTATCCTGAGACGCCGGTTCGGATTGAATACGAATTGACTGAAAAAGGAAAAGCGCTTCAGCCGGTGATGGACCAAGTCCAGCAATGGGCCGAGCACTGGGTGGAACTTGATGAGCCCCGGTAACGAACCGTGACGTTAAACCTTCCTTCGATCGCAAGGGAGGTTTTTTGCGTTATACGAAAACATGCGAGGGTGGAATGATGCTGCATAAAACTGGTTGTTTTTGCTATTTTTAGGCACAGACTTGCACCTTGCCGCAGGTTCTGTAGTATAATTGGAAATAAACTGCCTTTTCGGCGCTTAAGGAGGCGGATGAAGATGAGAAAAATAGTACTTTCCCAAGAAATCAGGTATGGCCAAGAGGATGTTAACGAACTTGAAAGCGCTTCTATCAAAGTGCGGAAGATTTACGACAAAACGATCTCAATGCTGGCTCAGCATGTACCGGAATCTGTACGAAAGTATTGGGCCTGCCCGAAGCCCGCTCAAGAACCGCTTTCCCCATGCGGAGAAAACAGCAGTCCGGTGTTTCAAAAATGGATTCAAAGCCCGTCCGGATGGAAATGCGTAGGCTGCGAGCGCCATTACGTCGAGCCCGTCGACGCCGCGAAAGAAAAGGAGCATCCGGGCAGACGCGAATACGTCTTCCATAACGGCAGATTGCAAAGCATGATGCTGCAGCTGTTCATCTGGTCGCAATTCGAGGAAATTTCGCTGTTTTATCCCGTTCTCGGCGACGCCCCTTTTTACGATGAAGAAGAGATGGAAACCATCTCGGCTTATTTCGTGCCTACCTATGTCACTTCCCTTCCTTTCGAGCAATCCGGCAAACCTTTCAAAAAGCACAATACCCGCGTGCCCGTTTACCAGGAACTGATTTCCGCGCCGCCGCTGCTCCTCCATCTGGATGGAGAGGTTCTGGAGGGGACGTGGGTGACGGGCGTTTATGTCGACCGCGGCCATTTTCTCGGTTTGGGTCCATATTTGAAAAACTCGGACGGCACAAGAACGTTCATGCAGGCGCTGATCCATTGAGTTTTTGGTCTAAACCTGTCTAATCCCTGTCGAAAACGATCGCTTCATTATGGTAAAATAGAGTTCTCAGGCGAGGACTCTATTTTTGGTTCATAGAGACTGCAGCCGCTGAAGCACCATGCAATGAATAAAAAAAGGTGGTGCCCAAAATGGGGAACAGCTTCAAAAAAGCAATCGCTTTCATCGCTGCCGCCATGGTTTTGCTGGCGGGCTGCGATGGCGTCAAATCCAAGGATGCGGCCGCAGTGGCATCCGGCGAAGGTTTTTCGCCGATATTGATTTCGGAAAAAGACGATTTTTTCTCTCAGGACACGATTCGCGATCTTGAAAAATATTTGGAGCAGGGAGTTACGATCCGGGAAGGCCTGA
The DNA here is from genome assembly GCF_009870825.1 of Paenibacillus sp. USDA918EY. Taxonomy (GTDB): domain Bacteria; phylum Bacillota; class Bacilli; order Paenibacillales; family Paenibacillaceae; genus Paenibacillus_AQ; species Paenibacillus_AQ albilobatus. The sequence goes on from NZ_WTWY01000004.1 coordinate 107,625, forward strand.
AAAACAGCGGAATCGTCACCTTTGCGGACGACGGGAGCATCCATTCGATCAGCCAGGTATCGCTTTCGCCCGCCTTCACCTGGGGAATCGAGCTCAACGATAAAAAGCTTGGAAAGGACAAGCTGGATACGGTGCTGAAGGAAAACGACGAGCTCGGCATCTCTATTGAACCGACGGATCCCAAAACGAAAGAGGTCCAATATTCCGTGCTTAAAATCAACGGCGGGACCATCATGCCCTCGATTTCGCATACGTACATCCTGCCGTACGCCGAAAACGAAAACGTGCGGGACATGCTGACAAGCACGGATTTCATCGAACTGACGCTGAACAAGCGCATGGTTCATTCGGTCAAAGGGTACGTCTCCAAAGCGGTGGAAAAATGGGTAATTAAAGTGAACGGCAAGGAATTGACCGAAGACGGTTTTGACATGAGGCTTTCTCCTTTGGACGAAGTGGAAATCAGGCTGGACCGGGTTTAGCGCGGCATCATAGATACGGTATGTCCGGCGCCAAGCCCGGCGTGCGGCTTTAAACGACAATACGAACGGGAGCGTACGGAAAATGCTGATGAACGAAAAAATCAAAGCGTCGGAAGTGGAACTGACGGGACTACACGGAGAGGATCTCGGAGTCATGCCGACCGCGGAAGCGTTGGCGTTGGCCAAAAAGCTGAAGGTTGACCTGGTTTGCACCTCGCTGATGAGCAGTCCCCCGCCGTGCCGGCTCATCGGGGCGGGAGACGCCAAAAGGGAAAAGCAGCAGGCGAAAGCGGCGGAACGAGGCATGAAGGTAAAAGAGATCCGGCTGACGCCGCAAATCGAGGAGCATGATTATGAAACGAAACGGCGCCAGGCGGAGAAGATATTGCAGTCCGGCGACGCCGTTTTGCTTGTCGTTCGAATCAAAGGCAAGGAAGGAACCGCCGCCAAAGAACTGCTTGAGCGGCTGGCAAAGGATTTGAGCCATGCAGGGCATCGGACGTCGGGAATCCAGCTTAGCGGGAAACAGGCTTCGGTGCAGCTCAATCCGTAAGAACGGTTCATTTTTAATTAATTTTTCAAGTCCCGCCAGCCGTCAAAGTCATGAATGGCGATGCCGGCGTAGGCCGGATTGTCTTTAAGCATGTCCTGAAGCTCGGCCATTTGATTATACATGACCTCGGCCCCTTCCTGGTAAAAGGTAATGAAATCCCCTTCGAGGCTTGGCTTCGTTTCTACGGCGGCCATGGCGGCTTTGCCGAGGTCTGCCGCAGCCTTCAGCGTGCTTTGGGCGATGTCGTTGATCCCTTTGGCCGTATTGCGGTAAGACATGACCGTAACCGAATCGAATTGGCCGATCATAAACCGGTTAAGGGCCGTTTTGCCGTCGGAGGAGGTATAATTGCCGAGCCAGAACGGGATGTCGGCCGACAACGGCAGCCCCATGCGATCGGCTTCGTTTCGAAGGTAGCGGACGTTGCTTTCCCACTGGCGTATGACATCGGGCAGGTCTTCTTTCCACTCCGGGAGCAAATGGGGTTCGATGTCGACGTGAATGCCGTGGAACGTTTCGTTTTCGCCTGCCGCTTGCTGGTAGCTTTTTACCCAGTTCAGAAAACCGGCAATTTCTTGCCGATTCGACGTGAGACCCCATCTTGGGGCGCCGTTCAGCGCATCCACCTCAATGCCCAGAGCCGCCGACTGCTTAATAAAGCTTTTATAATAGGCCACGGGGATGTCGGCATTGATTTGCAAATAGACAAGGTTTACCTCATGCCGGGTCAGAAACGTCAGAACCTCCTGCGGATCCCGCCGGATCCATTCGGTTTTCCACAGCCACGTGGCTTTTTGGTCATGCGGGGCCGCGGCGGTTTTGGGAGCCGGTGCCGGTTGGGGCGCAGCCGCTCCTTCCTCCGTGCCGGAAACCATGGTGCCGACAAAGGCGATAATCGTCAATATGCGCTGAATCCATTTTGATGCCATATTCTCTGCACTCCTTATACGATCTATACGATCCATGATCCATTATGCCCTTGTCGTTTGCGGCGAAATGGGTTGTTGGTCTTATGGATCAACACGGGCGGGCCGGATGCCGGTCCTTGTTTCGGGCAGCTGCCGGGACTGTGTCCGCCTGGCGGTGAACGATGATCGAATGATATTTTAGGAATAATTGCGCAATGAAAATAAGACCAAAGAAATGCGCAACATCATGTTCATCGGTTCTCTATTCCGAAAGTTTTATAGGACTTTAGAATCAAAAGAGGTCTTTTTGGCTTCGTAATATGACATATTTAGGTATTTTGGAATGATGGGATTGGAAATAAGGGGTGGATTACAAAATTTGTCAGGGGCATAGGTCTTATTGCATGCTAAAAAACCTCCGTTGGCCGATATGCGGTCCTGGAGGTTTTTTTGGCTTTATGGCTTTATGGCGACGGGAATCGGTGAAGCCGGCCGGCGGCTTAAATACGGCAAATCTCTTTCGGACACATCTCGCAATGGCAAACGTCCTGCAGCATTTCAAGGTTTTTAATGACGATGAGGCCGTTTTCGTATTCGATGGCGCCCTTTTTGCGGAGATCGCCAAGCAGCCGGTTTACGCTTTCGCGCGTCGAGCCGATCATGTTGGACAAATCCGTGTGGGTAATTTTTTTGTTGATCAAAATGTCATCGCCGTGTTCCTCGCCGTACGTATTGCTAAGCCGGATCAGCGTCGAGCAGAGGGCACCCGGCTTGCCGTACAACATCAGGTCGCGGAACTTGGTCTGGGTCAGCCGGTGATGGACGCCCATCCATTTCATGAAATCGATCGCGAAATCGCAATGCTGGCAGATCAGCACTTCGAGGTCTTTATGGTCGATGACGCCGACGACGCTTTCTTCCATCACTTCGGCGGTATAACTTTGCTTATGGCTGAAAAAGGGATCGGCATGGCCAACGATGTCACCCGCTTGGTACATGTACAAAATCAGCTCTTTGCCCTCATCGGTGGATTTGGTCAGCTGGATGCGCCCGCTTTTAACGTAAAACAACTTGTCGGAGCTGTCGCCTTCCCAAAACAAATGGGATCCTTCGGGCGCGGTCCGGTCTTGCATGATAGCCATCAGGCGCTCCAGGTTTTGTTCGGAGAAGCAGCTTGTATTCCCGCGGGTTTCGATTACGTTCAGTTGGTTGCTCATACTCGTTATCCCCTCTATCTCTTTAATTTTTAAAATAAATTTTAAGTAAATTATAACCTGAAAAAAATGGTTTTTGGGGACTTTGAAGACCGAAAAAGTGTCGAAATTCCGAATTTGTGATTATTTTCACTTTTGTGTGAGAAAGATCATCTCCGGACGGTTCCAATTTTGTTATGATCAGGCCAGAGATAGGATTTCAAAATAAACTGGAAGGATGAGAGACATGGCTGTAAAAAAAGAACCCGCTGCAGAACAAAAACAGCAGTCGCCGGAAGCGTACATCCAGAACTTGATCGACAAAGCGAACGAGGCGCAAAGGAAGTTCATGGACATGACGCAGGAGCAGGTGGACGGGATCGTTCAGGCGATGGCCCTGGCCGGGCTTGATCAGCATATGCGGTTGGCCAGGATGGCCGTCGACGAGACCGGCAGAGGCGTATATGAAGACAAAATCACCAAAAACATGTTTTCCACCGAATATATCTATCACAGCATCAAATATGAAAAAACGGTAGGCGTCATCGAAGACAATCCGTACGAAAGCTACCAAAAAATCGCCGAACCCGTCGGCATCATCATGGGGATCACCCCGGTGACCAACCCGACGTCCACGACGATGTTCAAAGCGTTGATTTCGATCAAAACCCGCAACCCGATCATTTTCGGCTTCCATCCATCGGCGCAGCAGTGCAGCCGCGAGGCGGCCAAAATCATGCTGGAGGCGGCGGTGAAGCACGGGGCTCCGGCCGATTGCATCCAGTGGATCGAAGAGCCGAACATGGAAAAAACGAATGCGCTGATGAACCACCCCGACGTGGCGCTCATTTTGGCGACGGGAGGATCGGGCATGGTGCGCGCCGCTTACAGCTGCGGAAAACCTGCTCTTGGCGTCGGTCCGGGCAACGTGCCTTGCTTCATCGAAAAATCGGCGGACATCGATCAGGCGGTGACCGACCTCATTTTGTCCAAATCGTTCGACAACGGGATGATTTGCGCTTCGGAGCAGGCGGTCATCATCGAGGAGCCGATCTTCGAGGCGGTCAAAAAGAAAATGACGGCGAACGGCTGCTACTTCGTCAATAAGGAAGAAACCGCCAAGCTGACGGCAGGCGCCATCAACCTGGAAAAATGCGCGGTCAACCCGGCCATCGTCGGCCAATCCGCGGTGAAGATCGCGGAAATATGCGGTTTCAGCGTGCCGGCGGGAACCAAAATTTTGGTGGCCGAAATCGAAGGCGTCGGTCCGAAGTATCCGCTGTCCGCGGAAAAGCTCAGTCCGGTGCTGGCCTGTTATAAAGTAAAAAACGCGGCCGAAGGCATCCAGCGTGCGGCGGAGGTCGTCGGGTTCGGCGGCATGGGACACTCGTCGGTCATTCACTCGCATAACGAGGAAGTGATATCGGCGTTCGCGGACCGGCTGCAGACCGGGCGGATCATCGTCAATTCGCCGTCGACCCACGGGGCGATCGGGGACATTTACAACACGAACCTGCCTTCATTGACGCTGGGCTGCGGTTCGTACGGCCGGAATTCGACGTCTTCGAACGTAACCGCGGTCAATCTCATCAACATCAAAAGGGTGGCGCGCCGTACCGTGAATATGCAATGGTTCAAAGTACCCGACAAGATTTATTTTGAAAAAGGAGCGACGCAATATTTGGCCAAAATGCCGGACATCAGCCGGATCGCGATCGTGACCGACGAAATGATGGTGAAGCTGGGGTATGTCGAAAGGGTCGAATATTTCCTGCGCCAGCGCCAAAATCCGGTCGTCATCGAAGTGTTTTCGGAAGTGGAGCCCGACCCTTCGACGACCACGGTGGACAGGGGCACCGACATGATGAGACGGTTCCAGCCGGACTGCATCATTGCGCTTGGCGGGGGCTCGCCGATGGATGCGGCCAAAGCGATGTGGCTGTTCTACGAATATCCGGATACGGACTTTTCGAACCTGAAGCAGAAGTTTATGGACATCCGCAAACGGATCTACAAATATCCGCGCCTCGGGAAAAAAGCCAAATTCGTTGCCATTCCGACGACCTCGGGCACGGGCTCGGAAGTCACCTCGTTTGCCGTCATAACGGACAAAAACCAAGGCAATACGAAATACCCGCTTGCGGATTATGAATTGACGCCGGACGTCGCGATCGTCGATCCGGAGTTTGTCTACACGCTGCCGAAACGGGCGGTGGCCGATACGGGGATGGACGTGCTCACGCATGCGATCGAAGCCTATGTATCGGTCATGGCCAGCGATTATACGGACGGACTGGCGATCAAAGCGATCCAGCTCGTGTTCCAATACTTGGAGAAGTCGGCGCTGACCGGGGACAAAATTGCCCGCGAAAAGATGCATAACGCTTCGACGCTGGCCGGAATGGCCTTTGCCAATGCGTTCCTTGGCATCAACCACAGCCTTGCGCATAAATGGGGCGGCGAATACCATACGGCGCACGGCCGGACCAACGCGATCCTGATGCCGCACGTGATCCGTTACAACGCGAAAAAGCCAAGCAAGTTCGCTTCGTTCCCGAAATATTCGCATTTCGTCGCCGACGAGCGGTATGCGGAAATCGCGCGCATTTTGGGATTGCCTGCCCGCACGACGGAGGAAGGCGTAAACAGCCTGATTCTGGCCATACGGAAATTGAACAAGGCGCTTGGCATTGAGGAATCGTTCCAGGAGCTCGGATTTGACGCCAAAGAATTCGAAGCAAAAGTCGATTACTTGGCGGACCGCGCTTTCGAGGATCAATGCACGACGGCGAATCCGAAGCTGCCGCTCGTATCGGAGCTGGCGGACATTTACCGGAACGCGTTTTACGGTCGGTTCGAGGAGTAGGCATTCGGTACATGACGGCTGCGACAATGTGATCTATGTCACAGCCGTTTTGGCGGAAGTTTCTTAAACTGGACTTGTAAAGGAAAACGCCGCATCGATGAAAGATCACAAGCAAGAACGCAGCAAGAGCCAATGATAAGCAGCAGCATAAAGCAAAAATTAGCAAGATCACGCCATATAAGTGAATGAAATCACAAGTAGCACGACGCATCGATGCGGCGGATCATATCCTGAAAAACGGAGGGATTCCAATGTCTGTTCTGGAACAAGACGTACAAACCATGCAGCCGGGCTGGCGCGGGTTCAAAAAAGGAAATTGGATGAACAAAGTCAACGTCAACGACTTTATCGAGCGTAATATCATCCCCTACCTGGGAGACGAAGATTTTTTGGCCGGGCCGACGCAGAATACGACGGAGCTGTGGAAAATCGTATCCGATTTGACCAAGAAGGAAAGGGAAAACGGCGGCGTGCTGGATGTGGACGTTCATACGCCTTCGACGATTTTGTCCCATGGGCCGGGATATTTGGACAAAGAAAAGGAACAGATCGTCGGCGTTCAAACCGACGCCCCGTTCAAGCGGTCCATCCAGCCGTTCGGCGGCATCCGCATGATGGTCGATGCATGCGAGGCTTACGGTTTCGAGCTTCCCCAAGAATTGATCGACATCTTTACGAATATCCGCAAAACGCATAACCAGGGCGTCTTTGACGCTTACACGACGGAGATGCGCGCGGCGCGCAAAGCGGGAATCATTACCGGCCTGCCCGATGCTTACGGCCGCGGCCGGATTATCGGCGACTATCGCCGCGTCGCCTTGTACGGCGTCGATTTCCTCATCCAGCAGAAAAAACGGGAGCTGCTCGAGCTTGAAGTCGATGCCATGGAGGAGGACGTCATTCGCCTGCGCGAGGAATTGTCCGAGCAAATCCGCGCGCTCGGCGAACTGAAGCAAATGGCCGGAATGCACGGCTACGACATCTCCAAGCCGGCGCAAAACGCCAAGGAAGCTTTCCAATGGCTATATTTCGGTTATTTGGCGGCCATCAAAGAGCAAAACGGCGCCGCGATGTCGCTGGGACGCGTTTCCTCGTTCCTCGACATCTACATCGAACGCGATCTGGCAGAAGGCACGCTGACGGAAACAGAGGCGCAGGAGCTTGTCGACCATTTTGTCATGAAGCTTCGGATCGTCAAGTTTCTGCGGACACCGGACTACAACGAGCTGTTCAGCGGCGATCCGACCTGGGTGACGGAGTCGATCGGCGGGATGTCGGTAAACGGGCAAACCCGGGTGACGAAAAACAGCTTCCGCTTCCTGCATACGCTGTACAATTTGGGACCGGCGCCGGAACCGAACCTGACGGTGTTGTGGTCGGAAAAACTTCCGGAGGCCTTCAAGAAATATTGCGCGAAGGTATCGATCGAGACGAGCTCGATCCAATACGAAAACGATGATTTGATGCGCCCGATTTACGGCGACGACTACGGGATCGCCTGCTGCGTGTCCGCGATGCGGATCGGCAAGCAAATGCAGTTTTTCGGAGCCCGCGCAAACCTGGCAAAATGTTTGCTGTACGCCATTAACGGCGGGATCGACGAAAAATCCGGCGCGCAGGTCGGACCCGAATATCCGGCGATTACGTCCGAGGTGCTGTCGTATGACGAAGTGGTCAAACGGCTGAAGCCGATGATGGAATGGTTGGCGAAGCTGTACATGAACTCGCTGAACGTCATCCATTACATGCATGACAAATACTGCTACGAACGCATCGAGATGGCGCTGCATGACCGCGACATCCTTCGCACGATGGCCTGCGGCATCGCCGGGCTGTCCGTAGCGGCCGATTCGCTGAGCGCGATCAAACACGCCAAAGTGAGACCGGTCCGCAATGAACGGGGCATTGCCGTCGATTTCGAGATCGAAGGCGAATATCCATGCTACGGCAACAACGACGATCGGGTGGACGGCATCGCCGTTTGGCTGGTGGAAACGTTCATGGGCATGATCCGCAAGCATAAAGCGTACCGGAACGCGCTGCCGACCCAATCGGTCCTGACGATCACCTCGAACGTCGTGTACGGCAAAAAAACGGGCACGACGCCGGACGGACGCAAGGCGGGCGAGCCGTTTGCGCCGGGCGCCAATCCGATGCACGGACGCGACAAGAAAGGGGCGCTCGCTTCCCTCAGCTCGGTAGCCAAACTCCCGTATGAGGACAGCCTCGACGGCATCTCCAATACGTTTTCGATCGTGCCGAAAGCGCTCGGCAAAGAGCCCGAGGTCCGCAAGTCGAACCTGGTATCGATGCTGGACGGATATTTCGGCAGCAAAGCGCATCATCTGAACGTCAACGTATTCGACCGCGAGCAGCTCATGGACGCGATGGAGCATCCGGAGAACTATCCGCAACTGACGATTCGCGTATCGGGTTACGCCGTCAACTTCGTGAAGCTGACGCGCGAGCAGCAGCTCGACGTCATTAACCGTACGTTCCACGGCTCCATGTAAACCGGGGTACGGGTTCTCCCGTGCCGAACCGGACATCAAGCGGATGCGGAAAGGATGACTTCATATGATCAAAGGGCATGTACACTCCATGGAAACCTTCGGAACCGTCGACGGGCCGGGCATCCGCTTTGTCCTTTTCATGCAGGGCTGCCTGCTGAAATGCCGGTACTGCCATAACCCGGATACCTGGGCGCTGGACGGCGGCAAAGAGATGACGGTCGAGGAAGTGCTGGCCGAAATCGAACCTTATTTGCCGTATTACCGGGCATCCGGGGGCGGCCTTACCGTTTCGGGCGGCGAGCCTACGTTGCAGTCGCATTTTGTGGCGGAGCTGTTCGAGGAGGCGAAAAGACGCTGGAACCTGCACACGGCGCTCGACAGCAACGGCTTTAACGAAGCGGAGCGGATTCATCGGCTGCTGGACGCGACGGACCTGGTGCTGCTGGACATCAAGCACATCGACGACGCCGAGCATATCAAGCTGACGGGGAAATCCAACGAACGGACGCTGCAGACGGCGAAATGGCTGTCGGAGCATGGGCGCAAAATGTGGATCCGGCACGTGTACGTGCCGGGCATCCATGACCGCGAGGAACACCTGGTCGACCTCGGCCGGTTCATCGGGACGCTCCGGGGCGTCGAAAAATTCGAAATTCTTCCCTACCACCAGATGGGCGTCTACAAATGGGAGGCGCTTGGCAAAACCTACCCTTTGGAAGGCGTTCCGAGCCCTGCCGAAGAAGAGGTGCAGCGCGCGTACCGTTTGATAGAAGCCGGGCGCAAACAAACCGAATCCGCATAAGCGAATCGCCTGAAGAGCTCTTTTCTGCATAAGAAAAGGGCTCTTGGTTTGTCTGCGGAACCTTGGGAGGCTGCCGTTTTTGCAAATTTCCGAAATAGTAGAGATTTTTATCCCCAAAATAGCAGATTGTTGCACTAACGTTGATGTATACTCATTCTTATAATGAGAATGTGAGATTTAAGGGGGATCAACGATGAAGGTCAAGAGAAGCTTGATTCTTTTGATATCGCTGTGCTTCGCTGCTTCATTATGGCTGACAGCCTGTGAGAACCAAAGCGCGCCCAACCATGAAAACGCATCCAATGCAAAAGGGGCCAATGCCGCAGAGAAAAAGGCCGAACCCTTCGATTTGACGCTCCGTCACACCCAGGTCGGCAAAGATAAAGAGAAACGGTTTGCCATCCTGAACGACGTAGTCAAAAAGGTGGAGGCCGAGGTCGACGGGCTGACGTTCAGATTGGACGGCGTCGATTCCGACGTAAACCGCAAAGAAAAACTCCGCGGTGAGATGGCGGCGGGCAATCCTCCCGATATTTTCGACCTGTTCGGCAGCCCGGATTCCGTCATGTACGCCAAGCAGGGGAAGCTGCTGGATTTGACGCCGATCATCGAGGAACTGGGCATCAAGGACAAATTTTCTTCATTAGATGCATTTACATACGAGGGGAAAGTGTACGGGCTGCCGATCGGCGGCTCGGGCGAAGGGTTTTATTACAACAAGGAATATTTCGAGAAAAAAGGCTGGAAACCGCCGGCGACGTTTGCGGAGTTCGAGAACATGCTGGCTGAAATCAAAGCCGACGGCAAGGTCCCGATTGCCGCGGCCTCGAAAGCCGGCTGGATTCCGCTCATGATCACCAACCATTTATGGTCGCGTTACGCCGGCCCGGACATTACCGCCAAGTTTGCCACCGGCGAAGCCGCATGGACCGACCCGAACGTCGTCAAGGCTTTCGCCAAGCATAAGGAATGGAAAGACAAAGGCTACTTTACCGAAGGCGAGCTCGGGTTGGAATATCCGGAATATACGGCCCAGTTTACGAGCGGCAAAGCGATCCTGATGTACGACGGCACGTGGAAATCATCCGTGTTCAAGCAGGGGGAATCCGGTGCTTCCATGTTCGGCAAAGTAGGATTTTTTAACATGCCGCCGGTCGAGGGGGGCGTCGGGGACCAGACCTCGCTGATGCTGAATTTCAACAACGGTTACGGCTTTTCGGCCGCGGTCGCCAAGGATCCCCGCAAAATCGCGGCGGTCAAATCCTTCATTAAAAACATGTTCAACGAGGATATGCAGATCCGCGGACTGGTCGAAGACGGCGTGCTGCCGGCGATGAAGCTGGATGCCTCGGTACTCGCCTCGAGCATTAACGACGGCCTCATGAAGGAGATCGTCGACGTGATCGAGAAAGCGGATACGAAATTTCCGGCCTTCGATGCCCTGGTTCAGGCGGACGTGACGTCGGAGATCAGCAACGTCCAAATCCAGAAGCTGATCAGCGGCCAGACGACGCCGGAAAAAATGGCCGAGGCGCTGCAGAAAGTGCAGGACGAAGCCAATAGGGCGGCCGATTCCGCCAAATAGCAGCGAAGGCTGCCGGAGATAACGAGCTGTGCGGACGGTTAGCAAGCCAAGGCGTTTTTGCATGCAGGGCCATGCGCTTAATAACGGATTTTGCAAAATGTCGAGAATGGAAGAGTGCCCATGAATTTGCGCAACAAGTTGTTTACGGCATTTGTCGTGCTCATCATCGTGCCCGTATGCATTTTGGGCGTCGTCACGTATATCGTGTCGTCGCATTCGATCGAAGAAAAATACAGCCGCCAGACCGAATATTCGCTGAAATCGATCAGCTACAGCATCGGGACCGTCCTGAGGCAGATGGACAACGTGACGGATAACGGCATCGCCACCTCCGTTTTCCATATGGCGCTTGCCGCCAAGGACCCGTCCAAGCAGGATTTGAACGAAGAGCAGCTCAGCCTGAACAACAGCCAGCGGAATTTTCGCAATTTGCTGTATAACCATCCGGCGATCAGTTACGCCTTTCTGTACAACCTGCGCGGCGCGGTCGTATCGGTGTTCACCAAAGAAAACTTTAAGACCATGCCTTTCGAGGATTTCAAAAAACAGCCTCTGTACCAGGAAGTCATGGATCTGAACGGCGTGCCGAAATGGATCGCCCCGCATGAATATCCCGTGCTCACGGGCACCGAACCGGTATTCACGCAAATCCGGCTGGTCAAGGAGCTGAGCTATTTCAAAAACATCGGCATCCTCGTCGTGCAAATCAAAAACTGGGATATCGAATCGATTTTCCGCAACTTGTCCCCGACGCAAAACATGCAGTCCACCCAGTTTATGCTCGTCAACGACGACGGCCTGATTTTGTACGACCCGAACAAAACGCTGGAAGGCAAACGGATTTCCTCCGTCATGAAAAAGGCGGTGCATTTCGGATCCGGGTACCAGAGCTTCAAAACCGATTTCGACAACGAAAAAAGCATCGTTTCGATTTACCATATGGAGGATTACTCCTGGAACGTGGTCGCGGTAACCTCCTGGGCGTCGCTGTCCAAGGAAACGCTCGTTTTTGCCCAATGGTTTATCGGGATCACCCTGCTGTGCCTGCTGGCGGCCATTACGTTCAACATGGTGTTCATGAGAAGGATTACCGGCTCCATCGGCGTTATCGTCCGTTTCATGCGGAAGGTGGAGGGCGGCGATTTTAACGTGCAGGTGGAGGACCGGGGCAAGGACGAGCTGCATATTTTAGCCAAAGGCTTCAACGACCTGGTCGGCCAGATCAACAGCCTGTTCAAGCAGATCAAAACCGAGCAGAAGCAGAAAACCGAAGCCGAGCTGCGCGTGCTTCAGGCCCAGATCAAGCCGCATTTCCTGTTTAACACGCTCGAGTCGATCAACGTGCTGGCGATCCAGAACGAAGGCGTCAAAGTGAGCGAGATGGTGCACAGGCTCGGCAATATTTTGCGGATCAGCATCCAGGACAAGGAGGAAATTCCGCTTGACCAGGAAATCGAGCATTTGCGCAGCTATTTGGAGATCCAGAAGTTCCGGTTCGACGACCTGTTCGATTACGAGCTGGACATCCCGCCGGAGCTGGGCCGGCGTAGCGTGCTGAAGCTGACCCTTCAGCCGCTCGTCGAAAACTGTATCCAACATGGCTTTGAAGGGATCGGTTACAAGGGGCATATCCATGTGTCGTGCTGGACGGACCGGGGCCGCTTCATTTTGCAGGTGCAGGACAACGGAATCGGCATGAGTCCGGAGCAGCTTCGCAAATTCGTCTACATGAAGACGGACAAGGAAGAGGAATCCGGCCGCAACAAAGTGGAAGACAGACATATAAATGAGGAACGGAGGGGGCTGGGCGTGCGGAGCGTGGCCGACCGGATCCGGATCCATTACGGGGAGTACTACGGATTGTTTATTTGTTCTTCGCTTTTGACGGGGACGATCATTCAATGTGTTTTGCCTGATGCCGAATGGAGGGATAAAAATGATCCTTAACGTAATGCTTGTCGATGACGAGGCTCCGATCCTCAACAATTTAAAACGCATCATTCCGTGGAAGGACATGAACATGCAGGTGCTGACCGCCCGGAGCGGCAAGGAAGCCTTGGAGTTGTTCGACATTCATAACCCGGACATTATTTTGTGCGACATCCGCATGCCGGTCATGGACGGCCTGACATTGATCGGGGAGCTTCGGGAACGGGGTTCGAACGCGGAAATCATTTTGCTGACAGGCTACCAGGAGTTTGAATACGCCAGGGCGGGCATCAAATACAAGGTGCGCGATTACATTTGCAAGCCGATCCACTATAAGGAACTCGAAAACACGATCCGCGCGGTCGGGGAACAAATCGTCCATCAGCGGCTGAAGGATCCTTTTCAGCAAACGGTGTCCCGCATCGGGGAGGCGGAAGGGCAGCAGACCGCCAGAAAAAATCCGCAGCAGCTTATGGCGGAGGCCGTTGCTTATATCGCGAGCAGGCTGGATACGGATTTGGGCATCGAGGAGCTTGCCGGGCATCTGGGAATCAGCTGCAGTTATTTCAGCCTTTTGTTCAAAAACCATCTGGGGATGACCTTCGTGGAATACGTCACCGGGAAGCGCATCGAAGCCGCGAAATATTTGCTGCTCCACAGCGATAAAAGCATCACGCAAATCGGCGTCGGCATCGGTTACCACGAGCGGCGGTATTTTACGAAGGTGTTTCAGCGGCATACCGGCATGACCCCGTCGGAATTCCGCGATCAAGCGAGAAGTATCCCTGTAAGCTGATTTCCGTTATGATAGAAATGTTGGAAAAGCAAGCCCTATTTTTAAGTTGATAAGGAAGTGCATAGAAAAATGGATCTTTCGAACATGACACTGGAGCAAAAAATCGGCCAAATGTTCATTTGCGGATTTCATTCATTGGTGCCGGACGACCAGATCAAGAAACTGATTCAGGAATACCATCTGGGAGGCGTCATTTATTTCCGCCGCAATATCGGCGACCCCGAACAAGTGGCCGGACTTTCGGCTTCGCTGCAAAAGCTGGCTGCGGATCAAGGGGATTTGCCGCTGTGGATCGCCATCGATCAGGAAGGCGGCATGGTGGCGCGGATCGACCATAAAAAAATGAGCCGGATTCCGGGCAATATGTCCCTGGGCGCTACCGGCAATCCGGCATACAGCTATGAGGTGTCGAAGATCAGCGCCGAGGAGCTGCTTCAGGTCGGCATCAACATGAACTTCGCGCCATGCCTCGACGTCAACAACAACCCGCATAACCCGGTGATCGGGGTCCGGTCGTTCGGGGAAGACGCCGACCGGGTCGCCGAACATGGGGCGGCCGTCATCAAGGCGTTCCAGGAGAAGGGGCTGTCCGCAGCCGCAAAACATTTTCCGGGGCATGGCGATACGAACGTGGACAGCCATATGGGCTTGGCTACCGTCGAGCATAACCTGGACCGCCTGCAGCAGGTTGAGCTGAAGCCGTTCATCGAGGCGATCCGCGGCGGCGTCGACGTCATCATGACTGCCCACGTCATTTTCCCGGCCATCGAGCCGGAACGGATCCCTGCCACATTGTCGAGATCGGTGCTGACCGGGCTGCTGCGCGAGGATTTGGCCTACGACGGCATCATCGTGACCGATTGCCTTGAAATGCACGCGATCGCCAAGTTTTTCGGCATCGGGGAAGGAGCGGTCAAAGCGGTGGAAGCCGGCGCGGACGTCGTCCTGGTCAGCCATACGCTCAGCGATCAGATCGAAGCGATCGAAGCGGTTAAACAAGCCGTCTTGTCGGGAAGAATCAGCGAAAAAACGATCGACAACGCCGTTGCCCGCATTTTGGCGCTGAAATCCAAACGGCTGGCGAACCTGAAAACCCCGGACGAGCCGCCGGTATTCCGCGAAAGGCATGAGAAACCCGAGGTGGATCGCCTGCTAAAGGAGGTTTCCCTGAAGAGCGTGACGCTCGTCAAGGACCAGGGGCAGCTGCCGCTTCAACCCGAAACGCCCGTGTTGGTCATCTGGCCCGAATTGCGTTCCGAAACGCAGGTCGACGAGCCGTGGACGGAGTTTGTCACCCTTGGGGATGCGCTGTCCGGCCATGTGGAGCAGGTTCAGGAAATCGTGGTCAGCGCCGAACCGGACGAGGAAGCAATCGAACGGGTGATCTCCGTTGCCGCAGGCTTCAGTCAGGTCGTCCTGGTCACTTATACGGCGGGAAGCGCGCTGCCGGAAGGACAGCGCGTGCTGGCCGAGCGGCTGATGGAGCAAAAGCATGACAAGCTGGTGGCGGCTTCAACCCGGAATCCGTACGATTTGAACGAAATTCCATCCATTCCGGCTTATCTGTGCTGCTACGAAAATACGCCTTATTTCATGGAAGCGTTGGCGGCCGTGCTGGCAGGGAAAAACAAAGCCGAAGGCAAGCTGCCTGTCAGCCTGAGCGTCTTGGGCGCCGTCTAACCATGCACTGAATTGAATCGTCGCAAGGTTTGAAAGCGGGAGATCCCTTTTCGGCGGGAATCCTCCGCTTTTTTTTCTGAACATCAAGATTTTCCGGGGAGAAAAAGCTTGCTAAAACCGTGGGAAAATTCCGTATAAAACAGCCGGTCATGCCCAAAAATTCCACCGATCGACTTTTTTCTTATTTTGCTTGAAAACGGTAAGCAACTTTTTATCGGATACTGCGTCTAATACTATGTCTGTTTGAGGGCGAGATAGAAAAATGGGAGTGTAAAGGAGTCTGTACATGAATTTCAAGAAACTGACAATGATCGCTGTGTTAGCTGCAGCCCAGACCGCGTTGGTCGTTCCGGCCGCGGGTGCGGAAGGTGCGGTCACAGGAACTACGGAAACGATTCAAAACATCACCGCGAATACGGACGCTGCATCAAACGCGAAGCAGGACGGCGCCGCTAACGCAGCAGGAATTGCAGACAATTCCAAAAACGGGGAACCATCAAACAATGCTGCAGGGAAAGACCAGACAGCAACGGGAACAACGAACACCGGAACAACAACGAACACCGGAACGACAGACGGTAACAACGGGAACATAAACCAGAATGACTCCGGCAAAACGGGAGATGTCCAATCCGGGAATTCCCAAACGGATCCGACGTCGCAAGACGGCAGCAAAAATACGCAGGATCAACCGGGAGACGTGAATCCGAACGGCCAAACGAACGGGCAAAACGACGCTTCCGATCCGGGCAAAGACGGAAAATCCGCAGGAACTTCGGTAACCTCCGTTGATCCGCTTCAAGCCGGTTCCGATCAGTTGATCCTGATGATGAACAGCAACAAAATGTACCAAAACGGAAAGCTTTATCTTGCAGGCCAGCCCATGGCGGTCAAAAACGGCGTTTCCTACGTAGCGATCCGGGCGATGGTCGAGCATGCGGGACTCAAGCTTACATATGACAACAAAACCAAAGAAACGATCATTATGAAAGACGGCAAGGAGCTTCGTTTTAAAACGAACAGCAACGTGTACCGCGTCGACGGCGTCTCTACGAAAATGAAAGGCCCGGCTTATCAGCAAAACAACGTGTTCATGGTGCCGCTTACTTCGATCACCCAAGCGCTGAACATTCCTTATACGGTTGACCAGGCCAACAAAAGGGTCATTCTGACGCTTTCGACCAAACCGGTGGCTGCGTTTACCGTTTCGCCTTCGGAAATTTATGCCGGCGAAACGACGGTGACGTACACCACGCAAACGAAGGTTTCGAACGGCCTGGAGATCGTGGACGAACGCTGGGAAGGCAAAGAAGACGTGTTCCAGGAGGCAGGCCCTCACACGATTACGCATTATGTCCAGGATTCCAGCGGACAATGGAGCGATCCGTACACCGTCACCGTAAACGTGGTGAAGCCTAATGAACCGCCTGTAGCGAAATTTACGACCGATAAAGACGAGTACAAAATGGGCGAAAAGGTGACGATCACCGATCTGAGCACCGATGACGAGAACGCGATCGTCAGCCGCGAATGGCTGAACGACCGCAAGGCGTTTTTTACGCCGGGTCCGGTGACCATCCGCCTGACCGTCACCGACAAACACGGTGCGACCAGCGAATTCCAAAAGACGATCAATATCACAAACGAAACGTTGTACACCGAAGATCAATTCAACAAGCTGTTTACGGATGTAGGCGATAAATTTACGTTTGACGGTTCCCAAGTTCCATCGTGGAAAAACCTGCAATACCAGATTTCTTCCGAGCCGTCCACGCTGATCCGCAGCAACAGCCCGGAAACCGTGTACCAGGAAGGGCTTTTGTATCGCGAAACG
The DNA here is from genome assembly GCF_009870825.1 of Paenibacillus sp. USDA918EY. GTDB lineage: Bacteria > Bacillota > Bacilli > Paenibacillales > Paenibacillaceae > Paenibacillus_AQ > Paenibacillus_AQ albilobatus. The sequence continues at coordinate 124,766 of NZ_WTWY01000004.1, forward strand.
GGGCTCGGGAACACGCGCTTCATGGTGCACCACGTCAATTCGACCGGAAAAAACATGAAGCTGTACGTCATCGCGACGAATACGAACGCGGATACGGCTGCTCAGCTTACGATTCAGGACTTTGGCATGGGCGGACCGAACCTGTATCCGACGTTGACCGGTAAAGTGTCGACGGAACGTTATTTCCAATCGATGCAGAACCAAACCGCCCGTCAGGTCATCAACCTGGCTCCGGGTGAAAGCAAAGTCGTCATGACCGATATCAGCAAAGTCAAAATGAAGCAGGGGGATACGATTTCGGCGCTTGCCGACGCGTTTAGCGATCTTCCGATCCAATACAGCTTCATCATGATCGACGAAAGCAAAGATCCGCTGCAAACCTTGCCGTATTTGACGAACCTGGAGCGGGATGTTCATAACCGCGGAACGTATCCGGATTCCACGCGTTTGATCCGCTATGACGATCTCGTCGGCGACACGCCGTCGCGCCTCGTTCTTGGCGACAACAGCCAGGATCCGAATCTGACAGGTTTGGACGGCATTTACGGAACGGAAACTTCCAACGCGGGCAACTTCGGCGTATTGTATAAAATTACGGTTAGCCGCGTCGCTCCGCATACCTTGATTACATTGAATCCGCGCGGCGGCTTGTACACGGGCGTCGTGATGGTCAACGGCCAGCCGGTTCAGGTTGCCAAAAACGTATCCGTCAATGCGCCGCATGAAGCGAGCGTGTTGTACCGCACGGGCAACGGCGAGGAAAACGTGGAAATTTGGTACACTGCCGCGCCGGGCAGCAACCTGCCGATCAACCTGCTGTTTACACCGCTGCCTGAAGTCAAACTGCCTTAAGGCGTTGAGATGGGTTCCTTCGCACTAAATCCGATCATTTCAGATTGAATAGAAAACTGCCTTTATATCCGATGATATAGAGGCAGTTTTTGCAATAAGAGGATCTTGTATCCCGTAACCTAAGCAGGATCGTTTTAAAAAAGGTGTGGCGGCTATCAATGAAAGGAACGGGGGGAGGATATATATGAAACGGTTGTTTGTCATGTCCGGCGTGTTGGCCATCGCCTTTTTGTTAACGGCTGCTGCCGTGCGTGCCGACGAACCGGGTCCAAGGAACCAAGCGATCCGGGGAGAAGGGATCGTAACCGTGAAGCTGGTGGGCGGAAAACCCGGGGACGATATGCGGGGAACGACATGGACGAAGGGCGACCCGATCATCGCCAAAATGGCGGAATGGCTTGAACAGGCCAAGCCAATCCCGGGCCAGACGGATTATGGGCGTCACGGTTATCCGATGGCTGCCGAGCTCACGACCGAAAGCCATCAAAGGATGAGGGTCGAGCCGGCGTATGATTGCGTTTCGGTTACGTATCCGGACGGCAGCGGAATCAAAACCTGTACGCCGGCGGAAAACGAAATCGTCATCAGCCGCGGCGAAGAAAAAAGAAGGGCGATTTCCCCGGACATGTTCGAATGGCTCAATAACGGATATAAACATGAAAACCGCTGAAAAGAGATAAAAGCGCATGGCTCCTTTCTTTGCGGACCACACAAAAAGCCTTCCCGGCTTAATGAAACGGGAAGGCTTTCGTTCGTTTTAAAGAGTTCGCTTTTTAAACAAGCTTGTAGTCAGATCGTTGAATTCGGAAGTCGCTTTATTTTAAGAGCTTCTGCTTCGCCACAACAAATAAATGAAAAATGGGGCTCCTACCGCCGAAGTGAACACCCCGACGGGAATATCAAGCGGGGGAACAAGGTTCCGGGCGAGCAGATCGGCGAGAACAACGATCAGGGCGCCGCATAAGGCGCTTGCCGGCAGCAGTGAGCCATAAGAGGAACCGATCAGCTTCCGGGCGATATGGGGCGCCAGCAGCGCAACAAAACCGATCGCCCCGCCGACGGATATGCCTGCCCCCGCCAATCCTACCGCAATGAAAATCAGCATCGTCCGGTCTTTTTCGACGCTGCTTCCAGCTCCGGCCGCGAGGTCGTCGCCAAGCTGAAGCATGTTGATGCGGCGCGAAAACGCCAGGCTTAAAAATCCGAGCGCAATAAACCACGGCAGAAGCATGTTGACGTGTTTCCACGAGCTGCCGTATACGCTGCCCAGCAGCCAGTTAAAGGCTTTCTGCGCGACGTCGGTAGGCCCGGTCACCAAAAGCATGGTCGACAGCGACGAAGCGACGGCGCCGATGCCGACGCCGACAAGGACGAGCATCAGCGGATTGACGCCTTTTTTCCAAGACAGGAAATAGATCAGCAAGGTCGTGAGCGCGGCGCCGGCAAAAGCGGCCGGCGGCAGCCAAAAGACGCTGGCCGAAGGAATCAGCGTAATGATCGCCGTTGCCGCAAGCGAAGCGCCGCTGGTGACCCCCATCACATCGGGGGAAGCAAGCGGGTTGCGGATCAGTCCCTGCGTAATCGCGCCCGACATGGCCAAACATGCGCCGACCATGGCGCCGACCAGCACCCGCGGCAAGCGCAGCTTTTGGACGACGACGACGTCCAGCGCATCGCCCTGTCCGAATATGGCCTGCACGACGGCCCACGGATTCACGTATTTCGTGCCAAAGCCGATGCTTGCGACGAGGGCAAGCAGCAATAGAACGGCCAACCCGGCCAAAACGAAAATCTGCTTTCTGCTGGTCAGAAAGGAAACCCGATTCCCTTTCATCCGGATGGCGATCGGCTCTCTGGATTTGGCGGAACGGCTCATTTTTTTAACAGCCCCTTTCTGGCAGCCTGAATAAAGAACGGAACGCCGATGATGGCGGTCATAACGCCGATCGGAATTTCCCGCGGCATGGCGATGAATCGGGCCGCGATGTCGGCGAGCAGAAGCAATATGCCCCCCATCGCCGCGCTGTAAGGAACCAGCCAGCGGATGTCTCTGCCGACGATCGTTCGCGCGATATGCGGGATGACAAGCCCGAGAAATCCGATCGGGCCGGCCACGGCGACGGAGCTTCCGGCCAGGACGACGATCAGCGCGCCCATCGTAAGCTTCAGCAGCGCGGTTCGCTGCCCCAGGCTTTTGGCGACGTCGTCGCCTAACATAAGCGTGTTGACGGAAGAGCTGATCAACATGGCGACGATCCATGCCGCCAGCATGTAGGGTAGCAGGCTCAGCAAAATGTCGAGGCTTCTGCCCTCCACCGATCCCGACATCCAGAACAACACCTCTTCCATCGCGCGTCCGCTAATGATAAGCATGCCGTTGGTCATGGAGCTGCAAAACGCGGTGATGGCGGCTCCGGCGAGCGTAATTTTGAGCGGGGTAAGCCCCTGTCTGCCGGCAGATCCGAGAACAAAAACGAACAGGCAGCTGACGCCTGCACCCAAAAAAGCGATCCATGTAAACGAAGCAAGCGAGCTTACTCCAAATAAAACGAAGGAAGCGACCACAAATAATGAAGCTCCCGCATTAATGCCGAATATGCCGGAATCGGCCAGCGGATTTTTGGTCAAGGATTGCAGCAAAACCCCGCAAATGCCGAGGCTTCCGCCGACAAACGCCGCAATCAATGCTCTCGGCACCCGGACTTCGCGGACGATGATATGCTCGGTGCTGCCGTTATACGAAGTGAACGCCTCCAGCACCTGCCGCCAGCCCGTGCCGTGCACCCCGAACAAAATGCTTTCCGCGACGCAGAGCAGAAGAATGACGATCCCGGCGACCAGGCCGATCCATTTATATGTAGTTTTTTGCAGCCAAACTGTCTGCAAGGCGTATCCCTCATTCCTGTCAGCCAAAATAAACAACATATAAAAGTGTAAGGGGAGGGGTGAAAGTTGTCAATGAATATCATTCTCAATTAAGGCATGGCACAAGGGGCGACGGTCACAACCTGCCGATTGTTTTATTCTCTTTTGTTGACAAGCTGAAGCGTCTTCGATTAGGATAGATTCGATACTGATAATCATTATCAGAGTAATCGAAGGGGAGACATAGATTGATGAAAAAATGGAACGGAATCATACTTATGCTGCTGGCGGCCGTGCTCGTATTGTCCGCATGCGGCAGCAACAGCGGAAATACCGCAAACACGAGTGAAACCGGAAATAAAGAGGCGGAGCAAAGCGCCGGCGATGCGAACCGCACGATCGATACAATTATGGGGAAAGTCGAAGTGCCCGCCCACCCGCAGCGCGTCGTCGTCCTGACCAACGAAGGCACGGAAGCCCTTCTTGCCCTTGGGGTTAAACCTGTCGGCGCCGTCAAATCCTGGACGGGAGATCCATGGTATCCTCACATCAAGGATCAAATGCAGGGCGTCGAAAACCTCGGCGAAGAAAGCCAGCCGAACGTTGAAGCGATTGCCGCGCTGAAACCGGATTTGATTTTGGGCACGAAAATGCGTCAGGAAAAAATATACGACCAATTATCCGCCATCGCTCCAACCGTCTTCTCCGAGACGCTGCGCGGCGAGTGGAAAGACAACTTCAAGCTGTGGGCAAACGCCGTCAATCAGCAGTCGAAAGGCGACGAAGTCCTTGCCGCTTACGACAAACACGTAGCCGATTTGAAAGCCGAACTGGGCGACAAGCTGAACATGAAAGTGTCCATGGTCCGTTTTATGGCGGGCAAAGCCCGTATGTATTATAAAGATACGTTCTCCGGCCTTATTTTGAGCGAGCTTGGTTTTGCGCGCACGAAATCCCAGGATAACGACGGATTTTTTGACGATGTAGGCAAAGAACGCATTCCGGAAATGGACGGAGACATCATGTTCTATTTCACGTATGACACCGGCAACGGCAAAGGGAATGAAATGGAGAAGGAATGGACAAACGACAAGCTGTGGAAAAATCTCGACGTTGTGAAAAAAGGCAACGCCCACAAGGTCGACGACGTCATCTGGAATACGGCGGGCGGGGTGCTTGCCGCAAACCTGATGCTGGATCAGCTGAAAACCTATTTCGTTAAATAATAAAAAGTCACGTCATTTTTATACGAATTTTATACGATCAAAGAGGCTGTCCCGATTGCAGGAGCAAAAACTTGCACGGGATGGCTTTTTTTCTGCCGGCGCCACCTTTTGCCGCATTAGAGCGCGGTTTCCTCCACAGCATCCGGGCGCTTCGATTGACTGTCATACCGTTTTGAGGCATTATTAAAGGTATTAACATACTGCACATTCGATTGGTTTTGAGAAGCAGCGAAAGTGCGAACCAATGCATTTTTTGCGTTGATGTCAACGGGAGGATGAGCGTTATGCTTTCGACGGATCAGATCATTCACGCCATGTCGGAACAGGGACTGCGCATTACCGACCAGCGGAAGACGCTCGCCGGATTGTTTGGCGAACATTCGGGGTATTTGTCTGCCAAGGATGTCTATGAGTATATGTGCAAAAAATACAGCGGCTTAAGCTTTGATACCGTATACCGGAATCTGAGGGTCATGCAGGAGCTCGGCGTGCTGGAGCAGGTTGTGTTCGAAGACGGCATCAAGTTCAAGGCCAGCTGCAGCGAAGAGCACCATCACCACCACATGATCTGCCTGCAGTGTCAAAAAACGTATCCGATCCATTTCTGTCCGGTGCAATTTACCGATGCCCCCGAGCAATTTCAGGTCGTGACGCATAAATTCGAAGTGTTCGGATATTGTAAGGACTGCCGGCACGCCATGCCGGACGAGGCGAACCCTGCGGCCTCCAAACCCGCCGAGGGGCGATGAAGATGGGCATATCCCGCAAAGCGGTTCAAGGACCGATCCGGTTTTACCGCAAATTCATTTCGCCGCTCAAGCCGCCGACCTGCCGGTTCTATCCGACATGCTCCGCGTACGCTTTGGAAGCCATTGAAGTGCATGGGGCGTTAAAAGGCTCGTGGCTGGCCGCCAAACGGATCGCCAAATGCCAGCCGTTTCACCCGGGAGGCCTCGATCCGGTTCCTCCACGCAAGGAGAAAGGCGGCCAATCGGGGAATAAAGGCAGCCGCCTCGCTTGACTTTCGGTAACCGGGTTCAGTATATTAAGGAATATATGGCATTTCCGACGAACGGATGAGTAAGAAAATGTCTGCTTAGCTCAGAGAGCCGGGGCAGCTGCGAACCGGTCTAGGCGATTTTCCGAAGATGGTCCCGGAGGAACTGCTTTCGAGCGAAGCGGATCAATGATCCGCTGCGTAAGGATGCGGCGTGTTCCAGCGTTAATGGACGGTCACCGGCGGCTGCCGGGAACCGATGGAGCCCGTTTTCCGGAAGGAAGCGGGGAAATTGGGTGGTAACACGTGAGAGAACTCTCGTCCCATAGCGGGGCGGGATTTTTTTGTTTTTACGAGGATTTTGCGAAATCCTGATCCAAGAACAATATCAAAAGTGTGGAGGATGACAACCTATGTCTGAAAAAAAGACGTTTTATTTGACGACGCCGATCTATTACCCGAGCGACAAGCTGCATATCGGCCATGCTTACACCACGGTGGCGGGCGACGCCATGGTGCGTTACAAAAAGCTTCGCGGCTATGACGTGCGTTATTTGACGGGAACCGACGAGCACGGCCAAAAAATCGAACGCAAAGCGGCCGAAGCGGGCAAAACGCCGCAGCAGTTCGTCGACGACATCGTGGCGGGCATCAAGGAGCTGTGGAAAAAGCTCGACATTTCCAATGACGATTTCATCCGGACGACCGAACCCCGGCACACGAAAGTCGTGCAGGAAGTTTTTGAGCGCCTGCTTGCGCAAGGCGACATTTACAAAGGCGAATACGAAGGCTGGTACTGCACGCCGGACGAGTCCTTCTTTCTGGAACGGCAGCTCGTGGACGGCAAATGTCCGGACTGCGGACGGCCGGTGGAACGCGTCAAAGAGGAAAGTTATTTCTTCCGCATGAGCAAATACGTGGACCGTCTGCTTCAATATTATGAAGAGCATCCGGATTTCATCCAGCCGGTATCCCGCAAAAACGAAATGATCAACAATTTCATCAAGCCGGGGCTGGAAGATTTGGCCGTTTCCCGGACGACGTACGAATGGGGCGTCAAAGTCAAAAGCGATCCGAAACATGTCGTTTACGTGTGGATCGACGCGCTCCTGAACTATATCACCGCGCTTGGCTACGGTTCGGATGACACGTCGCTGTTCGACAAATATTGGCCGGCCGACGTCCATCTGATGAGCAAAGAGATCGTACGTTTCCATACGATTTATTGGCCGATCATTTTGATGGCGCTTGACCTGCCGCTCCCGAAAAAGGTGTTTGCGCACGGCTGGCTTTTGATGAAGGACGGCAAAATGTCGAAATCCAAAGGCAACGTCGTGGATCCGGTGACGCTGATCGACCGTTACGGCCTCGACACGCTTCGTTATTACCTGCTTCGCGAGGTGCCGTTTGGCGCCGACGGAACGTTTACGCCGGAAAGTTTCGTGGAACGCGTCAATTCGGATTTGGCGAACGACCTCGGCAACCTGCTGAACCGCACCGTCGCGATGGTGGACAAATACTTTGACGGCGTCGTGCCGGAATACAAGTCCGGCGTCACCGCGTTCGACGGCGAACTTGAAGAAGCTGCAAAAGCGGTGTATCAGAAAGTGGAAGACGCCATGGAAAACATGGAATTTTCCGTCGCTTTGACGGCGATCAGCCAGTTCATCAGCCGCAGCAACAAATACATCGACGAAACCCAGCCATGGGCGCTGGCAAAAGACGAAAGCAAACGCGAAGAGCTGGCGTCCGTCATGACCCATCTGGTGGAAAGCCTGCGGATCGCGTCGATCCTGCTGCAACCGTTCCTGACTCAGGCTCCGCGCAAAATCTGGGAGCAGCTGGGGATTAGCGAAGGCGAACTGACCGCTTGGGACAGCGGCAAAACGTTTGGCCTCATTCCTGCCGGAACGAAACTCGTCAAAGGCAACCCGATTTTCCCGCGCCTTGAAGTCGAGCAGGAGGTTGCTTACATCAAGGAAGCGATGACCGGCGGAGCTCCTGCCGCCAAAGAAACGGAAGCGGCGAAAACGGAAGCGCCGGCCGTTGCCGAAGCGCCGGAGCTGAAGGAAGAAATCGGCATCGAAGATTTCGCGAAGGTCGAGCTGCGCGTGGCGCAGGTCATCGCGTGCGAGCCGGTAAAAAAAGCCGACAAGCTGCTGAAGCTGCAGCTCGATCTCGGGTTTGAGCAGCGCCAGGTCGTTTCCGGCATCGCGAAGTTTTACAAACCTGAAGAGCTGTTGGGACGCAAAGTGATCTGCGTGACGAACCTGAAGCCGGTCAAGCTGCGCGGAGAGCTGTCCCAAGGGATGATCCTTGCGGCCTCCCAAGGCGACCAGCTGACGCTGGCTACCGTGCCTGACAGCATGCCAAACGGCGCAGTCGTCAAGTAAACGACCCAATCGGTCTGAACATCGGAAAATGTTGGAATACTAAGACGGATACCTTCGAAGTTTGAAGGGAATCCGTCTTTTTATTTGAAAGATAGCAGCCGTCAGGGTGTTGACAAATTTTCAAAGCCCATTCTATAATTTGTTAGTAAAAATTACGATTAAGGCAGGTTTAAAAAAGGTGAAAAGAACATGGAGGCTCAAAACCGCTGCGGCTGCTTTGATGACCCTGCTGATCGTCATGCTGGCGGCAGGCTGCGGTCCGCAGAGCCAAGGAAAAATCGTCGAAGGCAAGGTCAACGTGGTGACGACCTTTTACCCGATATACGAATTTGCGAAAGCGATCGGCGGCGATGACGCCAACGTCATCAATTTGCTGCCGGCGGGCGTCGAACCGCATGATTGGACGCCGCGCAGCCAGGATATCGTCAATACGTCCAAAGCGCAGCTGTTTTTTTATAACGGCGCCGGGCTGGAGGGATGGGTCCCGCAATTTCTGAAGGGCCTGAACCGCAGCAGCAAGGTGAAGGCTTACGAGGTCAGCCAAGGCATCAAGCTGATCGAAGCCGACGGGGAGGACGAGCATGAACATCATGAAGGCGAAGGGCTGCGGCATCAGCATCATGTCGACCCGCACACGTGGGTCAGCCCGAAATCCGCGATGATCATGGCGGAAAATATGAAAAACAGTTACATCGAAGTCGATCCGGCCCATAAGGATGCTTATAACGAACGTTACCTGAATCTGAAAAAACGACTGGAAGAGCTGGACCGCGAGTTTACCGGGAAGCTGGACAAGATGCCGCGGAAGGAAATCGTCGTATCCCACGAGGCTTTTGGTTATTTGGCCCGGGATTACGGATTGACGCAGCATGCCATCATGGGCCTGTCTCCCGACGCCGAGCCGCGCTCCAGGGATTTGCTGGAGCTGTCGAATCTCGTGAAGGAAAAAGGCATCCATTATATTTTCTTTGAAGAGCTCGTGTCGGACCGGCTCGCCAAAACGCTCGCTTCGGAAACGGGGGCGGAAGTGTTGGTGCTGAACCCGGTCGAAGGGCTGACTGAAGATCAGCTGAAGCATGGGGACGATTATTTTTCGCTCATGCGCAATAATTTGACGAATTTGATTTTGGCGCTGCAGGAATAGGAGAAATCCGAAATCCGGCAGCCATTCCATGACAGAAAGGTGGAGACCCACTATGATAACGCCGAACCTTGATGACTGCCACCAGCCGGTGGTCGAGCTCGAAAACGTCTCTTTTTCTTACCGGGGGCAGCAGGTCATCTCCGGCTTGAGTTTTTCGGTGAAGGAAAGGGACTTCGTCGGGATCATCGGTTCCAACGGGGCCGGCAAATCGACGCTGCTCCGGATGATCGTCGGGCTTTTGCCCGCGGGCGCAGGCGATATCCGGCTGTTCGGCCAGCCGATCCGCAAATTTAAAGATTGGGAGCGGGTCGGGTACGTTCCGCAAAAAAACGCGTTTAACCCTTTATTCCCGGCCACGGTGCGCGAGGTCGTCCTGTCGGGCTTGTACAATAACAAGACGCTGTTTCGCAGAGTGAGCAAAAGCCAGCAGCAAAAATGCGACGACGCCATGGAGGTCATGGGCATCGAGTCGATCGCCGGCAAAAGGATCGGGGAGCTGTCGGGGGGCCAGCAGCAGCGAGCATTTCTGGCAAGGGCGATGATCAACCATCCGGACCTGCTCATTTTGGATGAGCCGACCGTCGGCATCGACGCCAAAACCCAGGCCGATTTTTTTGAACTGGTCACGCACATGCACCAGCATCACCATATGACGTTCCTGATGGTTTCGCATGATATGGGGATGGTGGAAAACTATCTTGGCAAAGAGCCGAAGCAGCAAAACGGCAGCATCCATTTTTACGTCCGGCATTCCCATGACGTTCAAAACTGCGAGGTTCCGGATTTGCAGCATTCGCTGTCCTGACCTTGGTCCGCAAGCATTTCGCGAGAAGGAGTCGTTTCTATTGGTTATCGATATTTTGCTTAGTGATTTTTTTCAGCGGGCGCTTGTCGGCGGCATTCTGATCGGCATTACCGCTCCGCTTATCGGCATCTTTTTGGTGCTCCGCAGATTGTCCATGATTGGCGACACGCTGGCGCACGTCACGATTGCGGGAGTGGCGCTCGGGTTTTTGATCGAAGTATACCCGCTTGGTGCGGGTCTGGTTTTTGCGGTTGTCGCGTCTTTTGCGATCGAAAAGCTTCGAAAAGCCTATAAAAGCTATGCCGAGCTGTCTATTGCCATCATCATGTCCGGCGGCGTCGCGCTGGCTTCTTTGTTTTTTACGCTCGGGATGGGTTACAATACAGATGTGATGAGTTATTTGTTCGGAAGCATCTATACGCTGGATACGCAGGATTTGTACGTGGTCGGTGCTGTTACTCTCGTTGTCGTCGCGGTGGTCGCCCTGTTTTTCAAAGAGTTTTTTCTGCTCAGCTTCGAGGAGGACGCCGCAAGCGTCAATGGCCTGCCCGTGCGTTTCTTGAACATGCTGATCACGGTTTTGACCGCGCTGGTCATCAGTACGGCCATCAAAATCGTGGGCGCGCTGCTCGTCTCGGCTTTGCTGACCATCCCGGTGGCCATCAGCCTGCTGATCGCCCGCAGCTTCAAATCCTCCGTCATCTTATCCGTGGTCATTTCCGAAATCGCCGTCATTATCGGACTCGTCATCGCCGGCATTTGGAATTTGGCGCCTGGGGCCACCATCGTGCTCCTGTTGATTCTGATTCTCGTATTAACCATGGCCGGCAAAAAAGGATTATCGGTGTAGAAATCGTTTAGGGGGTACGGCCTTGTCGAACTTGAACATCGGCATCGCGTTTTTGGCGGGACTGGCTTCCTTTATCTCTCCATGCTGTTTGCCGCTGTATCCGTCGTATTTGTCCTATATTACGGGCATGTCGGTGCAGCAGCTGAAAACGGAGCAGAACAAGAGGGAAGTCCGGTTCCGGACCATGACGCATACGCTCGCATTTATTTTGGGTTTTTCGGTTGTGTTTTACACCCTTGGGGTGAGTGCAGGTTTTTTGGGCAGCTTTTTTTACAACAATCGTGATCTGATTCGTCAGCTTTCGGCCATTTTAATTATTTTGATGGGACTTTTCCTTATTGGTATCTTTCAGCCGAAATTTCTGATGAAGGACTACAAAATGAATTTGAAATTCAAGCCTGCCGGATACATAGGTTCATTTATTTTCGGCATCGGGTTTTCCGCCGGATGGTCGCCTTGCGTCGGGCCGATTTTAACTGCAATTATAGGGCTTGCCGCGTCTCAGCCAGGCTCGTGGTTTACGCTTATTACCGCTTATTCGCTCGGGTTTGCGATCCCGTTTTTCGTGCTTGCGTTTTTTATCGGGTCCACCCGCTGGATCGTGAAATATTCCGGCATCATGATGAAAATCGGCGGCGCTTTGATGCTGCTGATGGGCGTGCTGCTGTTCACGAACCAAATGACCAAAATTACGATTTGGCTGCAGGCGATTACGCCTGACTGGATGAAATTCTAGGCGAATCGATCGCTCTAAAGCTGAAAGAAAATGGTTGAACATGCGCCTTGCGGGGATTACTCGCAGGGCGTTTTGGCGTTCGTCCGGATCGGGGACCGGGTTGCCTTTGCTTTTACCTTTTTTTGCATAAAATGGGGAAGCGATTTCAAGGCTGTCCTGGAAAAGAGAGGTTTCCCGGCAGGACTTGCCAAGTGCTCTCGGAAACATGTATCATTACAAGAGCAGGTGTTTAGTTTCATGCTTAAAAAGAGAAAAGAGGGAAGAAGATGCCAACGCCCAGCATGGAGGATTATTTGGAGCGCATCTACAAGCTGATTGACGAGAAAGGATATGCTCGCGTTTCGGACATTGCCGAAGGCCTGGAGGTTCATCCTTCATCCGTAACCAAAATGATTCAGAAACTGGATAAAGACGAGTATCTGATTTACGAGAAGTACCGGGGACTCGTGCTTACCAGTAAAGGCAAAAAAATGGGAAAACGGCTGGTTGACCGCCATAAACTCCTGGAAGAGTTTTTGACGATGATCGGCGTATCCGATGAGCATATTTACACGGATGTGGAAGGGATCGAGCATCATTTGAGCTGGGATTCCATTACCCATATCGAAACGCTTGTAGAATATTTCCGCCGGGATGAGCAGCGTCTTCAGGAATTGCGGAACATTCACACTGAATTAGTGGGCGATTCGTAAACAAGGCATCTGTCCCTTCTAAAAAGAGACGGATGCCTCTTCGTTTTTATGAGGAAAGCCCTGAAAGCAAAAGGCGGACGCCGGCCGTTGCGGCGCGGCGCCCCATGCCTGCAAATCTATTATTTTTGGAGGATTCGTAGAATGAGGTTTTGGAAGTTTCAACGATGGATGATTCTGGCGCTTATATTGATCTTGATGTTACCCGTAACCAACGTTCAAGCAAGAACCTCGACACCGCCGATCACGATTACGCTGGACGGCAATCCCGTCGCCAGCGACGTCAATCCTTACATCATTCCGAAAATTTATGTGACGATGGTGCCGCTTGGCGTGATCAGCGAAGGCTTGGGAGCGTCCGTCAACTGGGAACAAACGACGAAAACGGTCACCATCCTTCAAAACGGCTCGTCCATGTCGCTGACAAACGGCAAAAAAACGGCCACGGTTAACGGCGCGGCGGTTGCGCTGGACGCGTCCGTCGAAATCAAAAACGGCAGAATCATGGTGCCGCTGCGTTTTATCGGCGAAAATCTGGGGCTGCAGGTGCTTTGGAATCAAGCGGCTCAAAGCATCGCCTTGATTTCCGGCACATACATACCTGACCCGGCGGAGCCCGGCAACGGCGGCGGGCAGCAGGCGCAAGGCTTGCGCGGGGCATGGATCTCGACCGTAACCAATCTCGATTGGCCGTCGGCGAAATCCTATGGAAAAGCGGAACAGCAAAAGCAGGAGTTTACCGCGATGCTGGACAAATTGCAATCGACGGGCATCAACGCCGTGTTCGTCCAGGTGCGCCCTGCAGGAGACGCGTTTTATCCGTCGGATCTGGTGCCATGGTCCAAATATTTGACCGGAACGCAAGGCGCGGATCCCGGCTATGACCCGCTTGGCTTCATGATTGAAGAAGCGCATAAACGGGGGATGCAATTCCATGCCTGGTTCAATCCGTTCCGTGCAAGCATGGATTCCGCGACAAACAAACTGGCGGCAAACCATGTGGCGATCCAGCATCCGGACTGGATTGTGAAATCGAACAACCAGCTGATCATCAATCCAGGCATTCCGGAAGCGCGCCAGCATATTATCGACGTCGTGATGGAGGTCGTCAAAAAATACGACATCGACGGCGTTCATCTGGATGATTATTTCTATCCGACAAGCGGAACCTTTGACGACGATGCCGCCTTCAATGCGTACAATGCAACCGGGCTGCCGAAGGCCGACTGGCGGCGCGACAACGTCGACGCGTTCGTCAAGCAGCTCGGACAATCGATCCACGCGGCCAAACCTTCGGTATCGTTCGGGATCAGCCCGTTTGGCGTATGGCGCAACAAAGCGAAGGATCCGACCGGCTCGGACACGAATGCGGGCATTACCGCGTACGATTCCTATTACGCCGACGTCAGAACATGGATTCAGAACCGTTGGATCGATTATGTAGCACCGCAAATTTATTGGAGCATGTCATTCAAAGCCGCCCAATATGACAAACTGGTCGACTGGTGGGCCCAAGAGGTGGCAGGTACCGGGGTAGATCTTTACATCGGTCATGCGGCCTATAAACTGGGCACGTCGGAAGCCGGCTGGCAAACCGCCCAGGAAATCATCAACCAGCTGAAATATAACGAGAAATACGGCGAAGTGAAAGGCAGCATCTTTTTTAGAGCCGGCAACCTGCTGAGCAACCCGCTCGGACTTGTTCCGGCGCTGACCGCTTATTATCAGCAATAATACCATCATATGAAGTCATGAATTGAACCCCCGAACTCATACATTAGGTTAAATAGATGAGGACGGGGGTTTTCCTATGCTCATTAATGCGGTATTCGAGGGCGGCGGCGTGAAAGGCATTTCGCTGGCAGGCGCCGTCAAAGCGGCGGAGCAAGCGGGCGTGGTGTTTAACCGGGTTGCCGGCACCTCGTCGGGGTCGATCGTGGCTTCCCTTCTTGCTGCAGGTTTTACGGCTGACGAAATGAGCGAAATCGTCAAAACGACTCCCTTTGAATCGTTCCTCCATCGAGCCCCCGTTTTCAACATCAAAATTATCGGGCCCGCGGTGCGCCTTTTCCTGAAAAAAGGGCTTTATTGCGGCGAAGCGCTTGAATATTGGATACATCAAATCTTGCGGTCGAAAGGGATTCGCACGTTTTCGGATCTTCCGGCCGGAAAGCTGATGATTATCGCATCGGATATTACGAACGGCAAAATATTGGTCCTTCCGGGCGATTTGGCGAAGCTCGGCATCAACCCGGCGACGTTTGAGGTATCGAAGGCGATCCGGATGAGCACCAGCATCCCGTATTTTTTTGATCCGGTCATTTTGCGCATGTGCGGAAAAGCCGCCAGGGGCAAAGCGTTCAAAGACCAGTTCGTCTACGTCGTCGACGGCGGGCTGTTAAGCAATCTTCCGCTTTGGCTGTTTGACGACACCCCGGCGGATAGCTCCGGCCAGCCGCCGATCCAAACGATCGGTTTTCAAATGGTGGGCCGGAGCACGGGGCGCCCGCATGTCATCCGCGGTCCGATCAGCATGCTGACGGCCATGTTCGAGACGATGCTTTCCGCGCACGACGAACGATACATCGAGCAGGTAAACCGGTTTCGGACGATCAAAATCCCGACCCTTGGCGTTGGAACGACGCAGTTTCACATCTCGCCGGAAAAAACGGCGGAGCTGTACGAATCGGGAGTCCAGGCGGGAACGAAATTTTTTGCGAGGTTTAAGGGATGAACCGGACCATAAAGTAAATACCTTTGGCAGGGCTGATTCGGTAATTTGCCGGGCCGGCCAGATCATAAAAAGGCGTTCATCTTCCTAACGGAGGATAAACGCCTTTTTCGCGCATGAGCTTCTGTCCCGGCAAGGCGGGAGGGAATCAATGATATTTTGGCTGCTGATCATCGTTTTTGCCTTTGGAGCCTTCGATGACCTGAAAAGGATAATGCTTTCGTTTGCCTGTCGATTGCGATCGCTTCGCCGCGGCCACCTTTTCCATCGTCCGGGCGGAAGGTTTGATCTTCGGCCTTTTGCGGTAGCGGGCGGGCGGAAATTTGTAAAGCAGAAAAACGATGGCGACCACGCCCAGTGGGATGAATATTCTGGGCAGCATGGCAGCATTACGGTCGATGATGTCCCACACGATGCCAAGTACGGCGAGCGCGATGGCGATCCAAAAGATAAAAGCATGCCTTTTCATATTATCCTCATCCTTTCAGGGGATCCAAGACTCCGGTTCTGACAGGCTGGTTCGTTTCAGGCGCTTTTTCCATCTGTGCGTCTAGCTCAAGCATCCGCTTGAAGGAGGCGATGGAGACCTCCACTTGGTCATCCTTGGGCTCCTTGGTGGTCAAAAGCTGCAGCCACAAGCCGGGATAACCCAGATAACGAAGCACCGGCACATCCCTTAAAGCATTGGTCAATTTTAAAAATTCAAAGGAAACGGCGATGACGACGGGGAGCAAAATAATCCGCTGCAGCACGCGCTGGGTCATAGTATCCCACGGTACAAGGGAGTATATGAGCACGCCCAGGACGATGGTGAGCATCATGAAGCTGCTTCCGCACCGGTAATGGAGACGGCTGTGCTTCTGCACGTTCTCCACGGTCAGTTCCTCGCCGGCTTCATAGGTGGTAATTACTTTATGCTCCGCGCCGTGGTATTGGAACAAACGCTTGATGACGGGAGTTTGCGAGATGCCCCACAGGTAAATCAGCAGGAGCAGCAGCTTGATGACTCCTTCGATCAGATTATGCAAAATGTAGTTTTCGAACAGCGCCCCGAACAGAAATTTTTCTAAAAAAACGGGGAGCAGGGTGAGAACCAGTTTGCCGACCAAAAAGGAGAGAATGCCGACGGCCGAAACGCCGATGATCATGCCGAGGCTCCATTTGGATTCTTCCTTCTTCTTCAGCTTTTCGCGTTCTTCGGGCTCCAGCGTATCGTCCGCAAAAGCGTCGGCGGAATAGTTCAGATGTTTCGTCCCTTTGGCGCTCGAATCTATAATGCTTACGATGCCGCGCAGGAGCGGAATTTTACGCATTTTCCGGATCCAGCTCTTGTCCTGCTTGGGCACTTCCAAAAAAGTGATTTCCTGATTTTTCCGACGCACGGCTGTCACATTGACATATTTGCCGCCAAACATCACGCCTTCGATGACAGCTTGGCCGCCGTAGCTGACGGGTTTCGATTGTTGCGACAACCATTTCACCTTCCCTGGGTTTTGATGGATTCAGGATTTTTAAGCCATCCCGTAATCGGATTCCAACCTTCGAAAGCGTTCCATCCGCATGAAAGTCGGGTTTTGAATACTACCATTGTATCGAATTTCCGGCTCGATTTCTAGTTGGTTTAGGCTTAAGGGAATTGAACCATACTAAGGAAAACAAAAGGAGAGAAGAAGATGACATTTGACGCGTCCGCGATTCGCCAGAAACCGCAGAAGGGACCGACCAACCCGTTTGCATTTTCCGTGGAGCTGGGCTTTTTCGCGGGATTTGTATGGGGCGCGATCCACTGGCTGTTTCATACGCTGCATTTTACGAAAGTGATTCCGGGATTTCTCGGCAGGCCTTTTTTTAACGATACGTTTCTGAAAAGCGGAGCGGGGCAGCTCGCAGGGTGGCTTTTTTTCATCGCCCTTTCGGTGATCGCGTCCGTCATATACGGGATGTTGTTCCGCAAACTGAGGGGGCCTTGGCCGGGGATCGTCTACGGCATCGTATGGTGGTGCGTCATCTTTGCGGCGGCCGGACCGGCGCTCAATATGGTGACTCCGCTCAATCGGCTCGGCTGGAATTCGATCACAAGCGAATTTTGTCTGTTTTTGCTTTGGGGTTTGTTTATCGGCTACACGGTCGCCTTCGAATTTACGGATGAACGCAAGCGGGAACCAAAGCAGGCCAAGGCTTGAACCATCAAAAAAACTTCTCAAGTAGACATTCCCTATGTTAAAATAGCAGATGGTTATTTGACAGTAAGGGTGGGAATACCATTTTGAGAACCATTTGGGTGATCAACGGACCGAATCTGAACCTGCTTGGTCTTCGGGAGCCCGGCGTATACGGATCCCAGAGCCTGCAATCGATCGAGGAAGGCTTGCTTAAAAAAGCCGAAACGCTCGGCGTGGCGTTGACGTTTTATCAATCGAACCATGAAGGCGATATCATCGATCGGATCCACGGCGCCTTGGGACATGCCGACGGAATCGTCCTGAATCCGGGCGCGCTGACCCATTACAGCTACGCAGTCCGTGACGCCATCAGCTCCGTCCGGATCCCGACGGTGGAAGTTCATTTGTCGAACATCCACGCGCGGGAGGCGTTCCGCCATACATCGGTCATTGCGCCGGTGGCTGTCGGACAAATTGCCGGATTCGGGGCTGTCAGCTACGAGCTTGGATTGATAGCCTTGCTTCGCCACCTGGAAAACGGCGCCGCCGGCGCCTGACGCCGCCGGGAGACGAAGTTCGTGAATGAGAGGAGACGAGAACGAATGAGCAATCAGCGCGTGCTTAAGCTGCGCGAAGCGATGCAGCAAAAAAATGTGGAGGCACTTTTCGTTACGAGTGCGATCAACCGGCGTTATTTGACCGGATTTACAGGCTCCTCAGGCTATTGTTTGGTTACGATGAACGATGCTTACCTGCTGACCGACTTCCGTTACATGACTCAGGCGGCCGAGCAAACGAAGGATGTTCAGGTCGTCGAGCACAAGCAGCGGGTGATGGATACCGTTAAGGAACTGCTGGCCGCAGCAAACGTCAGCAAGCTTGCGTTCGAACAGGACGACGTATCGTTTGCCGCATACAGCGCATATGCCGAGCAGCTCAAACCAGCGGAACTGGTGCCGGTCTCCGGTCTGGTCGAACAGCTGCGCATCATCAAGGACGCCGAAGAGCTGAAAGTGATGCAGCGGGCCGCGGATCTTGCGGACGCAACGTTCGAGCATATCCTGGGTTTTGTTAAACCGGGCATGACCGAACGCGAAGTCGATCTGGAGATGGAGTTTTTCATGCGGAAAAACGGCGCGACAAGCTCTTCGTTCGATACGATCGTCGCTTCGGGGGAACGCTCCGCGATGCCGCACGGCGTGGCGAGCCAGCGCGTGATCGCCGGCAACGAGCTGATTACGTTCGATTTCGGGGCGCTGCTCGACGGATATTGTTCCGACCTGACCCGCACGATCGCGATCGGCAAGCCGGATCCGAAGCTGAAGGAAATATACGATATCGTGCTGGAAGCCCAGCTGCATGCGGTTGCGAACATCAAACCGGGCATGACCGGACGCGAAGCCGACGCTCTGGCCCGCGACATCATCGCGAAATACGGCTACGGCGACCAATTCGGCCACAGCACGGGCCACGGACTCGGGATGGAAGTACATGAAAATCCGCGCTTGTCCAAGCTGAGCGACGATATTTTGAAGCCGGGCATGGTTGTTACCGTAGAGCCGGGCATCTATATTCCGGGTCTTGGCGGCGTGCGCATTGAAGACGATATTGTGATCACGGAAACGGGAAATGCTGTCTTGACGCATTCGTCGAAAGAATTTACCGTGTTACCGGTGTGATTGACGCAATATATATACTTAATTTTAGGAGGCATTTTTGTGATTTCAGTAAACGATTTTAAAACAGGACTTACGGTAGAAGTGGATGGCGATATTTTTACCGTTCTTGATTTCCAACACGTAAAACCAGGCAAAGGCGCGGCGTTCGTTCGCTCCAAACTTAAAAACCTGCGCAACGGCAACACGGTTGAGCGCACGTTCCGTGCAGGGGAAACCATCGGGCGCGCCATCATCGAAAACCGCGGCGTTTCCTACCTGTATGCCAGCGGCCAAGAGCATACGTTCATGGACAACGAGACTTACGACCAATTCACCCTGAACAGCGATCAGCTGGAATGGGAACTGAACTTCCTGAAAGAAAACATGAACGTGAACATCGTCAGCTACCAGGGCGAAATTCTCGGAATCAACCTTCCGACCAGCGTTGAGCTCAAGGTCGTTGAAACCGAGCCGGGCATCAAAGGCAACACGGCTACCGGCGCGACCAAGAACGCCAAGCTTGAAACGGGTCTTAACGTGCAAGTACCGCTTTTCATCAACGAAGGCGATGTGCTTCTGATCGATACCCGCGAAGGCAAGTACATTTCCCGCGCGTAGTTTTCGACAAAAAACGAGAAACGGTTTGTTATCGGGATTCCCCTCACGATCGGTGAGGGGGATTTTTATATATGCGGCGGGGCAAAAAAAGTCTACCTCCCGGTGGACTTTCGTATTATACTAGGTTAAAGCGTAAAAAGACATTTGCATAATTCGGGATTTTGCAAAATTCGACTCCGGCCGCCAAGACGCGGAATGTTTGGAAGACCAGGTTCGGATGGAAGCAGAATCCTCATACGAAGTGGGGAGTGAATCGAAGTTGTCACTGTACGTCATGAAATTCGGGGGCAGCTCCGTAGGGGATACGGAGCGCATGAAGCGCGTAGCCAAACGGATCGTCGAAAAGCAGGATGAAGGGCATCAATGCGTCGTGGTCGTTTCGGCGATGGGGGATACGACGGACGATCTCATCGACCAGGCGAAGCTGCTGAATTCGAACCCTCCGGCACGCGAAATGGATATGCTGATGACGACCGGGGAGCAGATTTCCATCGCGTTGTTGTCGATGGCCATTCACGGGCTGGGACGTCAAGCCGTTTCCCTGACCGGATGGCAGGCCGGCTTCCGGACCGAACCCGTGCACGGCAAAGCACGGATTACCGACATTTCGCCGGAACGCGTTTTGTCCGCCCTCAGCGACAATCAAATCGTCATCGTCGCCGGCTTTCAAGGAATGACGGTAGACGGGGAAATTACGACGCTGGGCCGGGGTGGATCCGATACGACAGCAGTAGCGCTTGCGGCGGCGATCAACGCCGACGTGTGCGAAATCTACACGGATGTCGACGGCATTTATTCGACGGATCCGCGGATGGTGAAAAACGCGCGCAAGCTTGCGGAGATTTCATACGATGAAATGCTGGAGCTTGCCAATTTGGGGGCGGCTGTCCTGCATCCGCGGGCGGTGGAATACGCTAAGCATCACAACGTGCAGCTGGTGGTCAGATCCAGCTTTAACTATAACGAGGGCACAGTGGTTAAGGAGGAAACAAGCGTGGAACAGGGAGTAGTAGTGAGCGGCATCGCTTTTGACAAAAATGTGGTGAGAATCAGCATTCTCGGCGTAGAGGACGTGCCGGGCGTGCTGGCGCATGTGTTCGGCGCGCTTGCCGAAGCCCAGATCAACGTCGACATTATCGTTCAAAGCGGCGTACAGGACGGCAAGGCGGATTTCTCCTTCACGACGTCGCTCGCCGAATGCGATCTGGCGCTGGACGTCATTCACGGCCTCAAATCGAAACTGCCGTACCGCGACGTCACTTCCGAACGCGACCTGGTGAAAGTATCGATCGTCGGCGCCGGGATGATCAGCCATCCGGGCGTTGCCGCGCAAATGTTCGACGTCATATCGAAGCAAGGCGTCAGCATCAAGATGGTCAGCACATCGGAAATCAAAACGTCCTGCGTCATCGAAAACGGCAATCTGGAGCAAGTGGTTCGCGCGCTTCATACGGCTTACAATCTCGATACCGATGCGCAGGTGTTCGTCGGGGGACCGCAGGTAAGACGCTAGCATTTTTACACCGCATATTATAATAATGTAAAGAAAAGGCCTGAAGCTTACGCTTCAGGCCTTTTCGCATGTTTGGTTCGTTTTCCCGGGTCAGGCGGGACGCCATAGGGGTCAGTAGAGCGGCACCAGGATGAAATCCTGTTTGGCGATGGGGACAACAGGCACCGTGTCGATCCCGGTACAGTACTCCACATCATGGGCGTACCCCAGCTTGACCAGCTGTTTGGCCGACGCCCCCTCCATGACGGTCTTGTACAGATTGCCGCGGCATTGCCTGTAGGCGAGCTTCATAGCAAATCCCAGATCGTTCAGCCGCAAAGGCTGATCCAGCATGGATTCCATCGCATCGATGATCATGCCGGCGCATAGGCCGTCTTCCAGCGAAAATTCGTTCCGGCAGCCCGCGCATAACAGAATGACGTCCCGTTCAAAAGACGCCAGCGCCGAGGCGACCGCCGTGCCGTTCATAAACGAAGCGGCAAGGAGCTTGGCAGCCCGCTGCGATTTGAGAAGCCCCCTTGTTCCGTTGGAGGTCGTCAGCACGACAAGCTTGCCCGCAATTTCATCCGTCATGTAATCATGGGGGGAGTTTCCTGCTTGAAAACCGGGAATTTTCTTGTAGTAGCGTTCACCGCCGACAAAGGTATGTTCGCTTCGCTTACTCTGGGCTTGGGGGACGGTTTCTACGGGAAGCAGGCCGCAAGCGCCCTGGGCTAACGCCGTGATCATCGTGCTCGTCGCACGCAGCACGTCGATGACGGCGGCGCTTTTCTGTATAAAATCCTCCGATCTGATATCGTCCACATTGGAAATCACATCCACCCGCATGGGTAAAATCCTCCTTAAGCCCTTCACTTTATGTGCGCAATTCTCTATCAGCATGGGGATCCGGCAGAGAATTGTAACTTTAAAGCTAATATATGCAGGAGGCATGGAAATGTTCCGAACGGTTTCCTCGTAAAAGATAACTAAAAAAAGAGAGTGCGGCATATCCATATAAAAGATGAACATTTCTATCGAAGGAGGTTTTTTGGATTGGACAAGTTCGTGTTAAGTATGGCTACGCTGCGCATGATTTCCGGCGGCATCGAAATTGCCGCGGCCTTGGTCATGCTGAGGCTCGCTCAAATCGACAAAGCGCTGGCGGTCAATTCGCTCCTGGCCCTCGTAGGACCGACCGTGCTTATTTTAACGACGTCCATCGGGTTGATCGGGATGGCCGACAAGCTCTCGTGGGGAAAGATCGTCTGGGTCTTCGTCGGGGTATCCTGTCTCTTAATCGGAATTTTAAAAAAATGATAGATTCGGCCGGCATAATTTTGAAGTACAAGCATAAACATGTGGTATAAAAACATCTACTAGTCTATAAACGAAACAATCCGACGACTTAAGAGAAGGACAGCTTGGGGGGTGGTCGTATTACGAATCCAAACTGGCTAGAACTGTTTCCCGACCGGATCAGGTCCATTTTGCTTGAATTGCCCCGGGAACTCCTCGGAAGGCTGGAAGAAATACGCATCCGTGAAGGCAGGCCGCTGGAAGTGAATGAATCGGGAGGGCACCGCTTCGTCACCGGGTTAGGACAGCTCACCTTGGACGAGGACAAGGCGTACAGGCCCAGCCGCGACGACAGCCGCAGGTTTCTCGATCTGATCAGCAACCATTCCTTGTACACCCTGGAAGAAGAGCTGAGGAAAGGATTCATTACAGTTCCGGGTGGACATCGCATCGGGCTTGCCGGCAGAACCGTGTTATCCGGAGGAAAGGTGGAGCATATCCGGGACATCAGCGGATTCAACGTCCGGATCGCCCGGGAGGTGCCCGGGGCTGCGAGCGCCGTCCTGCCGTACCTGTACGATGAAAGGGAACGAAGAATGAAACATGCGCTGATCCTTTCCCCGCCGCAGCACGGCAAAACGACGCTTCTTAGGGATTTGGCCAGGCAAATCAGCTCCGGCTGCTTCGGATCTCCCCCCGTGAAAACCACGGGCATGAAGGTAGGCATCATCGACGAGCGTTCGGAAATTGCCGGCAGCCTGGCCGGCGTGCCAAGTTTCGACGTCGGGCCGCGAACGGACGTCATGGATGCTTGCCCGAAAGCCGAAGGCATGATGATGATGATCCGGTCGATGTCGCCGGATGTTCTCATCGTGGACGAGATCGGCAGGGAAGAAGATGCGGAGGCTGTGACCGAGGCGCTGCATGCCGGCATATCCGTCATCGCATCGGCCCACGGCAGCGGCCCGGAGGAACTTCAGAACCGCCCGGCGATGAAGCGGCTCATGGACAACCGGATGTTCGAAATCTACGTTTTGCTGCACCGCAGCCGCGGCAAAACCGCCTTCCGGCTCATGGACCGCCAGATGCGCATCCTGCAGCTTCACGCAAAGGGGGAAGCGCATCATGCTTAAGCTTTTCGGGGCGGTGCTCATCCTGCTCTCCGGCACGCTGGCCGGCTTCCACCAGGCGGCACGGTTTGCGGCAAGGCCGAAGCAAATCCGCGAGCTCATCCTGGCGATGCAGAGGCTCGAAACCGAAATCTCTTACGGTTTTACGCCGCTTCCGGATGCCTTCCGCAGATTGGCCGAACAGCTCGGGGAACCGCTGCGGAGCATCTTCAAAACCGCGGCGAACCATATGGCGTCGGGAAACGGGATGACGGCGCAGGAAAGCATCCAGCGCTCCATAAGCGACAACTGGAAGCGGACCGCGATGAAAACGCCGGAACGGGACATTCTCCATCAGCTCAGCTTTACGCTAGGGACAAGCGACAGGCAGGACCAAATCAAGCACATTGCCTTGGCGGCCCAGCAGCTAAAGCATGAAGAAGCATTGGCAAGGGACGAGCAGGCCAAATACGAAAAGATCAGCAGAAGTCTCGGGCTATTGATTGGAGCATTGATCGTCATTTTGATCTTTTAGCGAGGTGCCAGGGAATGAACTTTGAAGTGAACGCAATTTTCCAGATTGCGGGAATCGGCATCATCATTGCGATGATTCACACGGTGCTCAAGCAAATGGGAAAAGAGGATATGGCTCATTGGGTGACGGTCATCGGCTTTGTCGTGGTGCTGTTCATGGTCGTCCGGCTGCTCGATAACCTGCTGCAGGAGATCAAAACCATTTTTCTGTTCCATTAGGGGTTGCTTATGGAAATCATACAGGTGGTGGGTCTTGGACTCATAGCTACAATTCTGATCCTGATCGTTAAAGAGCAAAAGCCGATGTTCGCTTTTCTGCTGGCCGCCGCGACCGGCGTGCTGATCTTCATGTTCCTGATGGGTAAAATCAGCACCGTCGTCATGGAGCTGGAGCGGATGGCCAAATCCTCCGGCGTGGAACTGATCTATCTGAAAACGATCCTGAAAATCATCGGCATCGCCTATATCGCCGAATTCGGGGCGCAGGTCGTACGGGACGCGGGGCAGGAGAATATCGCCTCAAAAATCGAACTGGCAGGCAAAATGCTGATCATGGTGCTTTCAGTGCCGATCATCGGCATCATCATCGAAACCGTGCTGAAATTGCTGCCTTCGTAGAAGAAAGTGGGAATACCCATGCTTTTAAACCAGCGGCGGGATAAACGGCATTTGATCATCTTTTTCATATTGTTTTTGCTGGTGGGCACGACCCGGGTTTTCGCCGCTTCTCCGGCCGACGAGTGGGTCAAGCAGCAGGCGGAATCGCTTCCGAAGGACCAGGTCGAATCTTACTGGGAAAGCCTGATGAAGGATTACGGCGGTTTTTTCCCGGATCAGAAAGTGCCTTCCTTTATGGATATACTGCTTCCCGGAGGAGAAAGCTTCAGCGTTAAAAGCGTTTTGGCGGCGCTCGGCGCCTTCATGTGGCATGAGGTGCTTTACAACGGGAAGCTGCTCGTATCCATCGTCATGTTAAGCATCATGAGCATGATTCTGGAGACGCTGCAATCGGCATTCGAACGAAAAACGGTCAGCAAGGTGGCCTACGCCTTGTGCTACATGGTAATCATCGTCCTGGCGATCAACAGCTTCAACGTCGCGATCGGTTACGCCAAGGAAGCGATCGACCGCATGATCGATTTTATGATGGCCATGGTGCCGCTGCTGTTCGCTCTTCTCGCATCGATGGGGAACGTCGTTACAGTCTCGGTCACGCATCCGCTCATCATTTTTATGATCAACACCGTCGGAACGCTCATTCACACGCTTATCTTTCCGCTCCTTTTCTTTTCGGCGGTGCTTCACCTGGTCAGCTCCCTTTCCGACAAATACAAGCTGACGCAGCTGGCCAATCTGCTTCGCAACATCAGCGTGGGGTTTTTGGGGGTGCTGCTCACGATCTTTTTGGGCGTCATTTCGGTTCAGGGCATCACCAGCTCAGTCACGGACGGAGTCACGATCCGCGCCGCCAAATACGTATCCGGCAGCTTCATCCCGGTGGTAGGGAAAATGTTCGCCGACGCCACCGACACCGTCATCTCGGCGTCGCTGCTCATCAAAAACTCCATCGGCCTGGTCGGCGTCATCATCATCCTGTTCCTATGCGCCTTTCCGGCGATCAAAATATTGGTGCTCGCTTTGATCTACAACGTTTCCGCCGCCGTCATGCAGCCGCTGGGAGAATCGCCGATCACCACCTGCCTCGAAACGATCGGAAAAAGCATGCTGTACGTTTTTGCCGCGCTGGCGGTGGTCGGGCTGATGTTTTTCCTCGCGATCACGATCATGCTTACGGCGGGGAATGTCACCGTCATGATGAGGTAAGGAAGGAGGCGTAAGATGGCCTGGCTGAGCAGTTGGCTGAAGGAAGTTATTATGGTGGTGCTGCTGGCCTCCTTCGTGGATCTCATCCTTCCGAGCCGCTCCATGGAGCGTTACGTGAAGCTGGTATTGAGCCTGTTGATTCTGCTCACGCTGCTTGGGCCGCTGATCAAAATATTGACGGATGCGGCCGAAGTCAAAATCGCGGCAGCGTTCAACGCCATGGACCAGACGTACGAAGCCGGAGGGAAGGGCAGCCTGCAGCAAATCATGAACGAAGCGAAACAGCTGCAAACCCGGCAGCAAAAGCAGTCCCTCGAATGGGCTGCCCGCGAAGTCGCCGCGCAAATGAAAGACCAGATCCGCAAGGAGAGCGGCGAACGGGCCGAAGTGGCGGTGGTCCTGGCGATGCCCGAGGGCATGGGCGGGGATGCAAAGTCGGAGCAGCCTTACATTAAAGGCGTGACGGTTACGCTGAAGGCGAAGGAAGAGGCGCCTAAGCAAGAAGCCGAAAATCCGCTGTCGTCCGGCGAAATCAGGATCGAACCGGTAATGCCCGTTCAAGTCGACGTCGGCGGTGGTCCAGCTAAGGGACAGCCGAACGCTGACGAAGACCCGGACAACGCAGGCGCCAAAGCAAGCGGCAGCGGGGCGGACAAAGCCGAAGCCATCAGGAAAATGCTCGGAGCCGAATGGGGGATCGAGCCGGATATCGTGGTCGTCCGGGACGGCGCGTCCGAAAATCTGAAGCTATGAAACGAGATAAAAGAGGTGAACAAAAGTGGGGAAATGGTTCAAGAAGCTGGAGCAGTGGATCGGTGGCGGCGGGCAGGGAAGCGGCGGCAGGATCAACACCTTCCGTTGGCTGATCATCGTCGGACTGATCGGGGTCGCCATCATCCTCTTCAACTCCTTCGTCAACGTCAAGAAGCTGGATAACGAAAACATCGGCCGGGAACCTCCGACACAGGCGACCGTCAAAGAATCCGCGCAGGATTCCGGCGGGGATCGAAACGCCTTCGCGAGCATCGAAGAAGACGCCGAAAACAAGATGAAGGAAATTCTCGAAAAAATCGTCGGGGTCGGCACGGTAGACGTGATGGTGAACGTGGACTCCACCGATGAGGTCGTATACCAGAAAAACATGAAGGACTCGCAGCAGCAGTCGGACGAAAACGACGCCAACGGTGGCAAGCGCCGCACGACGCAATATACGCGGGACGGGGAAGTGGTTACATACGAGCAGTCGGGCACCCAAGCCCCGATCGTGACGAAAAGGGTAAAACCGCAAATCCGCGGCGTTCTGGTCGTCGCCAAAGGCGCCGAAAACGAAGTCGTCAAGCAGTTGATCGTCGATGCGGTCGAGAAGGGGCTGAACGTGCCGGAATACCGGATCTCGGTCGTGCCGCGCAAACAGGGGTAGGCAGCATTTTTAAATAATGAGTTCAAATTGAGGAGGATTTAACGAATGAACAGTAAAAGACAAACGATTTGGTTAGTATCCATGCTGAGCCTGATGGTCGTATTATCCGCTTACTACCTGTTTACGGAGGACTCGGGCTCGACGAAAACACCGAAAACGCCGGTCGCCGACAGCCAGCAGGTCAACAGTGACAAGACGTCTTCCAAGGACACCGCATCCAAGACGACGGAAAACGGGGTCGGCATCACCGAAGTGATTACCGACGGTAAGGTCAACGAAAACGCCGCCGCACCTAAAACCGGCGCAAGCGGCGAAGACGCTTCCAAGGGCACGGCGAAAGATACGTCCAAGGATACGGCAAAGGATACGTCGAAAGACAAAACGGATGAAGCCGCCGCAAAAACGGACGGCAAGGATACCGCTGCAAAAGATACGTCCTCGGATAAAACGGCAGCGGCAGGCAATACGGGCAGCGGGAAAAACGCCAAAGCCGGAAAAAGCGACGACGACGTGCTGAAAGAAGTGGCCGCGCAAAAAAGCTCCGGCGCAAGCCAAATCGAGTCCTATTTAATGCAGCGGGAGCAAAAAAACCAGACGAAATACAACGAGCTGATGGCGGCCATGAACGATATGAGCAAGAAGCCGTCGGAAACCGCAAAAGCCTATGACGAACTGACGGCGCTGGATACAAAAGAATCGAAAATCACAGGCATCGAAGAAGAACTGGAGCATAAATACTCCTTCGCCAACGCTTTCGTTAAAGAAGAAAACGACAAATACCAAGTGCTTGTCCTGAGCGACAAACCGGACGTCAAGCAGGCCGTCAGCATCGTAGAGCTCGTCATGAAAGAGCTGAACGTAACCCAGGATAAAGTCAGCGTTCAATATATGGCGCCTTAAGATGCGGCAGGCACGGAAAATGTCGAAAGAGTCCGGGATTCCCTCGGACTCTTTCCATTTTGCTTGTTTATGATATAATACTTATCGTTATGTGTATGTATGTCCGGAAGCGCTTTGCAGCTTCCCTTGAAGGAGTGAATTGTACATGTTGAAGTTAAGCGAGATTAAAGAGTTGATACAATTGGTCGATCAGACCTCCGTACATGAACTGGATATCGAATTGGAAGGAACCCACCTGACGATCCGCAAGGCGAACAAAACCGAGGTTGTTGCGGCGCCGTCCGTGCCAGCGCAATACGTTCAGGTTCCCCAGCAAGCGGCTCCGCAAATCCAAAACCTGCAGGCGGCTGCGGAAACAGCACAACAGCCTGCCGCCGAAACGAAAGCGGCCGATCCCAACTTACATAAGATCGTGTCCCCGATGGTCGGCACCTTCTACAGATCCCCGTCTCCGGAAGCAGGGCCGTTCGTTAACGTCGGCGACAAGGTGAACGAAAAAACGACCGTGTGCATCCTTGAAGCGATGAAGCTGATGAACGAGCTGGAAGCCGAAGTGAAAGGCGAAATCGTCGAAATCCTTGTGGAAAACGGACAATTGGTTGAATACGGACAACCTCTGTTTCTGGTGAAAACGGAATAACGCCGCATTTCGAAAGGGAGGTTACCTGCATGAAATTCCATAAAATCCTGATTGCCAACCGCGGCGAAATCGCCGTCCGTATCATCCGGGCTTGCCGGGAGCTGGGCATTTCGACGGTTGCGGTCTATTCCGAAGCGGACAAGGATGCGCTCCATGTCCGTTTGGCGGACGAAGCTTATTGCATCGGGCCGACGTTGTCCAAAGACAGCTATTTGAACATCACGAACATTATGAGCGTCGCGACGTCCACGGAATGCGACGCGATTCATCCCGGCTACGGTTTTCTGGCCGAAAACGCCGACTTCGCCGAAATCTGCGAATCCTGCAACATCACGTTTATCGGTCCGTCCGCGGACGCCATCAACAAGATGGGCGACAAATCGGTCGCGAAGCAGACGATGAAAGCCGCCGGCGTGCCGGTCATTCCCGGCTCGGACGGTTTGGTGGAAAACATCGAAGAAGCCGTCATGATCGGCAGAGACATCGGTTATCCGCTCATCATCAAGGCAACCGCGGGAGGCGGAGGCAAAGGCATCCGCATCGCGGAAGACGAAGAAGCATTGATCAAGCAAATTACGGCAGCCCAGCAGGAAGCGCAAAAAGCTTTCGGCAACGCTGGCGTTTATCTCGAAAAATTTCTGACCGGCATGAAGCACGTCGAAATCCAGATCATGGCCGACAACCACGGCAATGCCGTGCATCTGGGCGAACGCGACTGCTCCGTGCAGCGCCGCAGACAAAAGCTCGTCGAAGAATCCCCGTGCCCGGTGCTTTCTCCGGAAGTCCGGGAGCGCATGGGCCAAGCGGCGGTGCGCGCAGCCAAAGCCGTAAACTATTCCGGGGCCGGCACGTTGGAATTCCTGCTCGGACCGGACGGGCAATTTTACTTTATGGAAATGAATACGCGCATTCAGGTTGAGCATCCGGTAACGGAGATGGTTACGGGCATCGATTTGATCAAGGAAATGATTTCGGTCGCCGAAGGCAACCCGCTTTCGTTCGCCCAAGACGACGTCGTCATCAGCGGCAGCTCCATCGAATGCCGCATCAACGCCGAGGATCCGGATCGCAACTTCATGCCTGCGCCGGGGAAAATCCAGTTTTACCTGCCTCCGGGAGGTCCGGGCGTACGGGTGGACAGCGCCGCCTATCAGGGTTATTCCATTCCTCCGTTCTATGATTCGATGATCGCCAAGCTGATCGTATGGGCTCCGACGCGCGAAGAGGCGATTGCCAAGATGAAACGGGCGTTGTCTGAGTTTGCCGTTGAAGGCATCCATACGACGATTCCTTTCCATCTGAAGCTTTTGGAACATCCGACCTTCAACAAAGGCGATTTCGATATCAAATTTTTAGAGGAAAACGAGATATAAGCCGCCCGGAACGTTTGTCACGATCCGCCGTAAATGATATATTATGAGTGATTGTGCAGCGTCCTCCAAGGTGTGCTTCTTATCCATCTTATCCGAAAGGTGTGTTAAGCCAGAATGAGCACGGAACCGAATGAGTTTGAACGCACGGAAATCGGCGAAATACAGATCGCGCCCGAAGTGATCGAAGTGATCGCGGGCCTGGCGACGGTAGAGGTCAAAGGCGTGGCCGGCATGAGCGGCGGGTTTGCCGGAGGCATCGCCGAACTGCTTGGCCGCAAAAACCTGTCCAAAGGCGTCAAGGTTGAAGTCGGCCAGCGCGAAGCGGCGGTGGACGTCTCCGTCATTATTGAATACGGGAACCGGCTTCCGCAAGTGGCGACCGAAATTCAGCGCAACGTCAAAAGATCGATCGAAATGATGACCGGCCTGAACGTGGTTGAAGTCAACGTGCATATCCATGACGTTCACTTCAAAAGCGCCGAAAGAACGGAAGACATCGATTTGACGCAGCAGCGCGTGAAATAACAATGAACCGAAGGAATGAGCCGGGGGAGAATGAGCCCCGGGTTCATTCCCTGCACGTAACCCCCGACAATTGTCGAGGGTTTACTCTAATTTAAGGAGGCTGCGCTGTTCGTGGCTAAAATACTGGATAGATTTTTGCTCTTTATTTACAGCTTGAGCATCGGAATCATAAGCGTATTTGCCATCCTCCGGTTAAGCGATTTGGTGCCAGGCTTGGGAGAATATCTCGATGCGGCTACGCTGCAAATAACGCTGCTGATCATCGCGGCCGTCTTGTTTTTGCTGAGCGTCCGTTTTTTCTATATTTCGATCCGGCGCGATCGCTCGCAGATCCCTTCGATCGACCAGCGTACCGAATACGGCGACATTCAAATTTCGGTCGAAACGATCGAAAATTTGTGCCTTAAGGCGGCGGCCCGCATCCGCGGGGCCAAAGATTTGAAGGCGCGGATCCGCGTAACCGAGGCCGGGCTTGAGATCATGATCCGGGCGGTCGTGGAAGGCGACGTTTCGATTCCGTCCATGACGACGGACATTCAGAAGCAGGTTCATGACTATCTTCAGGAAACGACGGGCATTCCGGTGTCGAACGTGGCCGTATATATCGCGAACGTCGCCCAGTCGACGACCGTGAAGAGCAGAGTGGAATAGAGGTGATCTTCCATGGCATTCTGGAAGGAAATATGGGAGAGTCACAGAGGACGGATCACCGGCATCGCCGGCGGCATCTTTTTTGGTTTGATTTACTTGATTGCGGGATTTTGGGATATGTTGTTCTTTGCATTGGTTGTGTTTATAGGATATACGGCCGGCAAGCGGAAAGACTTGCATGTAGAGTCTTTTTTTCGCTGGGACGAGATCAGGAAATGGCTTTCCGAGCGCTGGCGTCCTTTTAAATGAACCGTGATATGCTTTCTCCGGAAAAAAGAGCTGCAGCTGCATAATGCCCATTTTCTGGTGAAAGGTATCGCGGTTTTTTGCGGAAGAAAACCTATGCGCAAAACAAATTGCAACAATCCTTATACAGTAACCCATAATATATGTAAGAGCTACACATGACAGGTTCAGGAGGAACATAATGAAAAGACGTTTGGCAAGGGAAATCGTCGTGCAAAGTCTGTACCAAATGGAAATGAACGAGGTGGGCAGCGAAGAAGCGGTCAACATGCTGTTGGACGAAGCCGCCGAGGAAAACGATACGGAACGCGTCATTACCAACGAGATCGAATTAAAAGCGTACGTGCTGGATCTGGTCAACGGCATTTGGAGCCATAAACAAGCCATCGACGGCTTGCTGGAAAATTATTTGAAGGGCTGGCAGATCAGCCGCCTGTCGCGGGTCGACCGCCAAATTTTGCGTTTGGCCGCTTACGAGCTGCTTTACTCGGACGACGTTCCGGCCAAGGTTGCGGTCAACGAAGCGATCGAACTGTCCAAGCATTTCGGCACCGAAGAATCGGGCAAATTCGTTAACGGCGTTCTGGGGAACATGATTCGCGAAGTGGACAAGCTGAAAAACGGACTTTCGTAAGCCCCGGCTTTTTGTTTGTCGGAGGCTGGCCAACTTGTCCATAGATAATCCAAATACGGGGGAGAGAGTAGAATGACGGCAACCATTATTAGCGGTAAACAGGTATCCGAAGACATTCGCGGCCGGATTGCCGGCGAAGTGAAGGGATTGGCGGCCAAAGGCGTCGTTCCGGGACTTGCGGTCGTGTTGGTCGGGGAGGATCCGGCGTCCCAGGTTTACGTCCGCAACAAGGAAAAAGCATGCCATGATTTAGGGTTTTACTCCGAGGTTCACCGCCTGCCTGCCGAAACATCGCAAGCGCAGCTGCTTGCTTTGGTCGATGAGCTGAACCGCAAGGAAGCGATCGACGGCATATTGGTCCAGCTGCCACTGCCGGGACATATCGACGAGAAGGCGGTCATCAACGCGATTGCCGTCGGCAAAGACGTCGACGGATTCCATCCGGTCAATGTCGGGAACCTCGTCATCGGCGACGACAGCCTGCTCCCATGCACGCCGGCAGGGGTCATTGAATTGATCAAACGGGCGGGGATTTCGTTGTCCGGAAAACATGCCGTCGTCATCGGCCGGAGCAACATCGTCGGCAAGCCGGTATCCCTTCTCCTTCAGCGGGAAAACGCAACCGTCACGATGTGCCATTCCCGCACGGAAAACATGGCCGAGATCGCCCGCCAGGCGGATGTGCTTGTCGTCGCGATCGGCCGGGCGAATTTCATCGATGCGAGCTACGTCAAACCCGGCGCAGTCGTGATCGACGTCGGCATGAACCGGCTGGAGAACGGCAAGCTGGCGGGGGACGTCGATTTTGACAGCGTGAAGGAAGTGTGCGGCCCGATTACGCCCGTGCCCGGAGGCGTCGGACCGATGACCATTACGATGCTGATGCAAAATACGCTCATTGCGGCGAAACGTCATCACGGGCTTTCGTAAGAGAGGGGTTCTGCGATGGAACCGCAGCGTATTTTATCGATCAAGGATTTGAACCGGTATATCCGGATGAAACTCGATTCGGACCGGCTGTTGTCGGATGTATGGATTCGGGGCGAAATATCGAACTTCACGCATCATTCGAGCGGGCACATGTATTTCACCTTGAAGGATGAGGGGAGCCGGATTCGCGCCATCATGTTTGCTTCCCACAACCAGCGGCTGCCGTTCAAGCCGAAGGAGGGCGCCAAGGTTATTGCCCGAGGCAACGTAACGGTGTACGAACGGGACGGGCAATACCAGTTTTACGCGACGCATATGCAGCCGGACGGCATCGGCAGCTTGTATTTGGCGTTTGAGCAGCTGAAACAAAAGCTGGAGGAGGAAGGCTTGTTTGCCGCCGAACGCAAGCGGCCGATTCCCGAATTTCCGGAAACGATCGGCGTCATTACTTCGCCGACGGGCGCGGCCGTACGGGATATTATGATTACGCTCGGCCGGCGTTATCCTCAAGCAAGGGTGGTTCTGTATCCGGTCCTGGTACAGGGGAAAGGTGCGGCTGCTTCGATCGTGCGCGCCATCCGCGACATGAACGGCATGGACGAGGCGGACGTGCTGATCGTCGGCCGCGGCGGCGGTTCGCTGGAGGAATTATGGGCGTTTAACGAGGAGCCGGTGGCGCGGGCGATCCGCGAGTCCAACATTCCGGTCATCTCCGCCGTTGGCCATGAAACGGATTTTACGATCGCCGACTTTGCGGCCGATCTGAGGGCGGCGACGCCGACCGCGGCCGCCGAGCTGGCGGTTCCCCATGCCGCCGAGCTGAACGAGCGTTTGAGGCAGCTTGAACGGCTGCTCAGAGGTTTGCTGCTTGACCGGGTCAAGCGCAGCCGTCAGCAGCTTGCTTCGCTGCAGCGATCGCCGGCGCTCATGCATCCCCGGAGGTATTTGCTTCAGCATGCCGAACGCCTCGACATGCTGAACATGCGTTTGAACGCAAGCATGCGCGCGAAGGTGAATCAGAGCAAGGAAAAGAGGATGCGTATCCATCACGGCCTGATGCGGTTCCATCCGCAAGAGCAGCTGTCCTATGCCAAACAGCGGAGCGAGATCGGCCGCAAGCAGCTGGTGGCGCTCATGCAATCCGTCCTGAAAAACAAACAATCGCAGCTTCGGGAGTCGGTTCGCCATCTTGACGCTTTAAGCCCGCTCAAAGTGATGGCAAGGGGTTACAGCCTCGTATACGACGAGCGGGAGCAGCATCTCATCAAATCGATTAACGACGTACAGCCTGGGGATGTGGTCCAGATCAAAGTAAGCGACGGTCAACTTTCATGCCAGGTATGGGGAATGAAGGAGGATGGGCAAATTGACGGAAAAGGAAAATGAATTGAAATTCGAAGATGCCATGGTTCAGCTCGAGGACATCGTCGGAGAGCTCGAGCACGGGGACGTGCCTTTGGAAAAAGCGATCGAGTTGTTCCAGCAGGGAATGAAACTATCGCAGCTTTGCAGCCAGAAGCTGGAGCAAGTGGAACGGAAAATCGAAATGATCGTGGAAGAAAACGGCGAATTGCGCAAAAAGCCTTTCGGCAGTTCGCTTGATCCGGATGGCGGTGACGCGCTTGAGTAACCGCATCTCCTTCAGGGAATATCATCAAAACATCATCGAGCGGGTCACGAACAGACTGGAGGAGAGCCTTCCGGCAGCGTGGCGGATTCCGTCCTCGCTCCGGGAGGCGATGCTTTACTCATTGATGGCCGGCGGAAAACGGATGCGGCCGTTGCTTGTGATCGCCGCCTGCGAAGCGCTGAAGGGCAATACGGATGCGGCGCTTGATGCAGCGTGCGCGGTAGAGATGGTACATACCTACTCCTTGATCCATGACGACCTGCCTGCCATGGACAATGACGATTACCGGCGGGGCAAACTGACGAACCATAAGGTATTCGGGGAAGCCACGGCCATTTTGGCTGGCGACGGGCTCCTTACCCATGCCTTTTATTTGGTGGGCCGCATGGCTCCCCTTCACGGCGTTCCGGCCGAACGGGTGGTTCAAATGACGATGGATTTGTCGGAGATGGCGGGACCGAAAGGCATGGTCGGCGGCCAGGCGGCCGATATGGAAGGGGAGCAGGGATTGACGGAATTGTCCCAGCTTGAATATATCCATCTCCATAAAACAAGCGACTTGATTACGTTTTCGCTACTTGCCGGAGGACGGATTGCCGGGGCGGAAGAAGCCCAGCTGGAGGCGTTGCGCGCGTTTGGGCAAAAGCTTGGCCTGGCGTTCCAAATCCAGGACGACATTCTCGATATCGTCGGCGACGAAGCAAAGCTCGGAAAAAAAACGAAAAGCGACATGAAGCAGGAAAAGGTAACATATCCCTATTTTATCGGACTCGACGCTTCCCGGAGCGAAGTCAAAAGGCTTACGGCCGAAGCGAAGGAGGCGGTGCTCGGAGCCGGATTCCCCGATCCGTCGCGCCTGCTGGAAGCCGCCGACTATCTGATGAACCGGGATCATTGAACCGCAATCTTTTAGGATTGCAGCATGTTTTGTGATATAATGACGAAAAGAATCGCCTTCCGCCAGGAAAGCGCTAAACATATATATTGAAAAGAGGCTTTATGCATGGAAGCCGGACTTGAAGAATTGATTTTATTCTATAGAGGAAAGCGGGGAGATTGGCGTGCTGCTTCCACATATTAATCAGCCAGAACAAATCAAATCTCTATCGGTTGAAGAACTGGACCTTCTTGCGGATGAAATCCGCCGATTTCTGATCGAAAAGCTGTCGGTAACGGGAGGGCATCTGGCTTCAAACCTGGGAGTGGTGGAGCTCACGCTGGCCCTGCATTACTGCTACGACAGTCCACGTGACAAATTCATTTTCGACGTCGGCCATCAGGCTTACGTCCATAAAATGTTGACCGGGCGAATGGACCAGTTTGACACGCTTCGCAAATACAAAGGATTATGCGGATTCGTAAAACGCAACGAAAGCGAGCACGACGTATGGGAAGCCGGGCACAGCAGCACCTCGTTGTCCGCGGCGATGGGCATGGCGCTTGCCCGCGATTTTAAGGGCGAGAAGAACAAGGTTATCGCCGTCATCGGGGACGGGGCTTTGACGGGCGGCATGGCTTTCGAGGCATTGAACCATATTGGCCATGAGCAAAAGGATTTGATGGTCGTGCTGAACGACAACGAGATGTCCATCGCTCCGAACGTCGGAGCCATGCACAATTACTTGAGCAAAATCCGCTCCGACCGCCATTATTTGCGTGCAAAAGACGAGCTTGAAATGCTGCTCAAAAAAATTCCGGCCATCGGCAGCATGCTGGCGAAAACGGGCTCCCGCCTGAAAGAAAGCCTGAAATACATGATGGTGCCGGGCGTTCTGTTCGAAGAGCTGGGATTGACGTACCTCGGGCCGGTCGACGGGCACGATCTTCAGAAGCTGATCGAAACGTTCAAACAAGCCGACAACGTGCGCGGACCGGTGTTTGTGCACGTGTTGACGACGAAGGGCAAAGGTTACCAGCCTGCCGAAGCCGATTCCCATAAATGGCACGGCATTTCGCCGTACAAAATCGAATCCGGCAAAGAGCTGAAATCCGTCGGTCACCCGATGTACACCGACGTCTTCGGCAAAACGCTGATCGAGCTGGGCGAAAAGGATCCTCGGATCGTCGCGGTAACCCCGGCGATGCCGAAAGGGTCCGGGCTGATCGAATTCAGCGAAAAATTCCCGAGCCGAATGATCGACGTCGGGATCGCCGAACAGCATGCGGCTACGATGTGCGCCGCGCTCGCCATGGAAGGAATGAAGCCGGTGTTCGCCGTTTATTCGACGTTCATGCAGCGCGCGTACGACCAAATCGTCCATGACATTTGCCGTCAAAACGCCAACGTCATGTTCGCCATCGACCGGGCCGGATTCGTCGGGGCGGACGGCGAGACGCATCAAGGCGTGTTCGACGTCGCGTTTTTGCGGCATATTCCAAATATCGTGCTGATGATGCCGAAAGATGAAAACGAACTCCGGCATATGATGAAAACGGCGCTCGATTACGACGACGGTCCGATCGCTTACCGCTACCCGCGCATTAACGGGCTCGGCGTTCCGCTTGACGAGAAGCTGGTGCCGATTCCGATCGGTACCTGGGAAACGGTCCGGGAAGGCGAAGGTTACGCCGTGCTGGCCTCAGGTCCGATGGTTCAAGTCGCTTTGGAGGCTGCCGAGCAGCTGAAGCGGGAAGGAATTCAGCTTCGTGTCGTCAACGCGCGTTTCCTTAAGCCGCTTGATGAAGATATGCTGATCGAGCTGGCCAACAGCAATACAAATATGATCGTGCTGGAAGAAGCAAGCGAAAAGGGCAGCCTTGGCAGCGCCGTTCTCGAATTTTACGCTTCCAAGCATATTTTTGACACAAGGGTATCCCTGATGGGAGTCCCCGACCGCTTCATCGAACATGGAAGCGTCAAAGAACAACGCCAGGAAACCGGATTGACCGTCGAAGGCGTATGCGCCGAGGTCAAGAAGCTGATGGCTTTGCATTCCTTCGGCATGGGCAAAACCGGGTATACTTCATAGACGGAAGACAGTCAGGAGAAAAGCATGAATTCGCCAAAAGAACGGATTGACGTCCTGCTGGTGGAGCAGGGATTTTACGACAGCCGCGAAAAAGCCAAAGCCGCCATCATGGCCGGCTTGGTGCTTGCCAACGAGGAACGCATCGAAAAAGCGGGCATGAAGGTTCCAAGGGATACGGTCATCCGCGTTAAAGGAGCTGTTCATCCTTATGTAAGCCGCGGAGGATTAAAGCTCGAAAAAGCCATTCGGACGTTCGGACTCGACATGGAGGGCCGGGTGATGCTGGATATCGGTTCTTCCACCGGCGGGTTTACGGATTGCGCCCTTCAGCACGGCGCGGCATACGTCTATGCGATTGACGTCGGTTCGAACCAGCTCGACTGGTCCCTGCGCAACGACGATCGCGTCTGCGTAATGGAAAAAACGAATTTCCGTTACATGACGCCGGATGATTTGAAGGGGCCGGCGCCGGATTTTGCGAGCATCGATGTGTCCTTTATATCGCTGCGCATCATTTTGCCGCCGTTAAAAGCGCTGCTCAAGCGTCCGGGCGACGTCGCGGCGCTTATCAAACCCCAGTTTGAAGCCGGGAGGGAGAAGGTAGGCAAATCGGGCGTCGTCCGCGAGCCCGCCGTTCACCGCGAAGTGCTGATGAACATTTTAACCTTTGCCCATGAGCTCGGTTTCGAATTGAAGGGGCTGACCTATTCCCCGATTACGGGGGGAGAAGGGAACATCGAATTTTTGGCTCACTGGCATTTGCCGGATCGGGAAGCCCTTGCGGAATCAAGGTCGGCCGAAGAGTTTGAAGCAGAGCTTCAGCCCCTCGTTCATGACATCGTCGGACAAGCCGCGAACACGTTTACGGGAAACTCATCCAAGTGATGGGTTTCTTTTCGTTCCCGGATTTTTTATGAAAAAGCGAATTGAGAAGAACGTATGTTTGGTATATAATGGACTTGAAATTGATTATTTATGCGGTTCGCACGCATGTTTTAAAGGAATTGCATCCGGTTGCCGCGAATAGAACCATTGAGGTGATCGAAATGGAGGAACGGGCGGACTGGCTCGTCATGCTTCTTATCGGATTGCTGCTTTTGGTTTGGATCGCATACGGTCTGAGAACGTGGTTGTTCAGGCCGCTGCCGGTCCGCGTGCCGGATATGCCCATAAACGAAAACATTCCCGAACATCCGGCGTTGGATCTCCTGGAGAAGGCGGGATACGAGGTGCTCGGCGGGAAGATCAAAATCCCGTTGGTGTTTGACGTCGACGGGGAAGATTTTCACAGCCGATTGTTTATCGACTTTATCGCAAGAAACGATGAGAACGTGCTTTACCTGGTCAAGGTGGCCCGGAGCCGGCTGCCGATGGATTGGACGGGAAGTGCGATCCGGGACCGTCTGCTGCCTTATTTTCTGCTTTATCCGGGCTGCGGCGGCGTGTTGTACGTAGACGTGGACAACGACGAGGTTGCCTGCATCCATTTTGACTGGGATGAAGAGGACGCTTATGGATATGATGAATAAATAGAAGCAATTTACCAGGAGGTATGTATGAAAGGACAACGACATATCAAGATCCGAGAAATCATTACACAACAGGACATCGAAACCCAGGACGAGCTGGTCGAAGCGCTGCGGGCCGCCGGTTTTCAAGTGACCCAGGCGACGGTATCGCGGGATATCAAGGAACTGCTTTTGATCAAGGTGCCGATGGACGACGGAAGATACAAATATTCGCTCCCGACGGACCAGCGCTACAATCCGATCCAAAAGCTGAAGCGGGCGCTCGTGGACAATTTCGTCCATATCGACTACACCAACAATTTGGTCGTCATGAAATGTTTGCCGGGCACGGCGAATGCGATCGCAGTCCTTCTCGACAATATGGAATGGAACCAGATCATGGGCACCATTTGCGGCGACGACACGATATTGATGATTTGCCGCACCAACGAGGACAGCAAAAGCTTGGTCGAGCTGATCATGAGCTATATTTCGTAAGGCGATTCGGGGAATATTTTGGGGGTGTTTTAATCCATGCTGCTGACATTAAGCATTCGGAATTTGGCCGTCATCGAAGCGGTCGACGTATCTTTTCATGCGGGTTTTCATGTTCTTTCAGGGGAGACGGGCGCAGGGAAATCGATTGTTATCGATGCGCTGGGCTTGATTGCGGGCGGCCGGGGCTCGGCCGAACTGATCCGGTACGGCTGCGACAAAGCCGAAATTGAAGCCAGCTTCGAGCTTCAGCCCAATCATCCCGTATGGGAGTCGCTTGCGCAGATGGGCGTTCAGGCCGATCCCGAGGAACACTTGATCATTCGCCGGGAGGTGAACCAGCAGGGAAAAAGCACCGCCCGGATCAACGGACAGCTTGTCAACTTGACGATGCTTCGGGAAATCGGGGAGCAGCTGATTAATATCCACGGTCAGCACGAGCATCAGAACCTGATGCGGTCCGATCGCCACTTGCATCTTCTCGATACTTACGGCGAAGCCGTCATCGGTCCCGTGAAGCGGAAGTATCAGGAGCAGTATGCCGCCTTTTCGGCCGTCGAAAAGGAGTACAAAGAGCTGATGCT
Organism: Paenibacillus sp. USDA918EY; assembly: GCF_009870825.1. Taxonomy (GTDB): domain Bacteria; phylum Bacillota; class Bacilli; order Paenibacillales; family Paenibacillaceae; genus Paenibacillus_AQ; species Paenibacillus_AQ albilobatus. The sequence goes on from NZ_WTWY01000004.1 coordinate 165,255, forward strand.
GAACAGCCAGAAAACGTACCAGATGCTGGATCTGTACCGTTTTCAGCTGGAGGAAATTTCGGCCGCTTCCTTAAAGTCCGGCGAGGATGAATGGTTGACGGAAGAACGGGTCAAGCTATCCCATAGCGAGAAAATGATGGATTCGGTTTCGGGCGCTTACGACCTGGTTTTCGGCGAAAAGGGACTGGGAGCGATCAGTACGGCCGTAACCCGTCTTGAAGACGTGGCACAGTATGACGAAAAAGAACTGAAACCTATATTGGAGCAGCTTCAATCGGCGTATTACCAGCTGGAGGATGTTGCTTTTCAGCTCAGAAATTACCGGGATGACATCGAATTCAATCCGGAACGCCTCGACGAGGTCGAAGAAAGATTGGATCTGATCGCTTCCTTGCGCCGAAAGTACGGGGAAAGCGTCGATGAAATTCTCGCGTATTACAACAATATATTGCAGGAAACCAATGCGCTCGAAAACAAGGATGAACGTTTGGAGCAGCTGAAAACTCGCCGCGACGAATTGCTTGCCGACTTGCTCGAAGCTGCACAGGAGCTCAGCGAGGCACGCAAAATGTGCGCCGCAGACTTGGCCGGCCAGGTTGAAAAGGAGCTGAAGGATCTTCATATGGAGCGGACTTCGCTGGAGGTTCGTTTTGACCGGATCGAAGATCCGAAAGGAGCCGAAGTGGACGGACGGAAAATCAAATTGACCCGGCAAGGAATCGATACCGCCGAATTCATGATTTCCCCGAACCCCGGCGAGCCGCTGCGCCCGTTGAGCAAAATCGCTTCCGGCGGCGAGCTTTCCCGGATGATGCTTGCCATGAAAAGCATTTTCGCCAGGCATGACCGCATTCCGGTGCTTATTTTTGACGAAGTGGACACGGGGGTCAGCGGAAGGGCGGCCCAATCGATTGCCGAAAAACTTGATAAGCTCGCAGAAAACTGCCAGGTATTTTCCATTACGCATTTGCCGCAAGTGGCCTGCATGGCGGATCATCAATATTTGATCGAAAAACATATCGAAGGCGAACGGACGATGACGCGGGTCGAGGAGCTTTCCGATCAGGGTCGGGTGGAAGAGCTTGCGCGCATGCTCGGCGGCGTCGAAATTACCGAAAAAACGCTCCACCATGCCCAAGAAATGTTGAAGCTGGCGGAGGAGCGGAAAGCCGTCAAAACCGCACCAGCGTAATGATTGACAGTAATAAAAGCCTTGAGGCAGGGCAATCTTAAAGGTACGCAATTGGCGACCACCTTTTCGTCAAGCGAAAGAAGCAAAAGGGAGCGTGACAGCCATTGAACTCCAGCCTCAGGAATAAAATGCTCGGTCTTTTCATTGTCTTCTTTCTGTGTTTTTTCAGCACCACCGCACCTGTCAAGAGTTTTGCATCCATTCCCAGCGAGATTAGGATGTTTGCCGGCGACACGAACTCCATTCAACTGGCGATGCCGGTGGCGGCGCAAGCGACGGTGGATCGTCCCGAAGTGCTGCACCTGAATGGATCCGCTTCTTCATCGCTTAAGGTTTCTCCGCAGCATCCGCTTCAGCTGATGCCCCAACAAAGCGGCAGCGCCAAATTAACATTCAAGCTGTTTGGCAAAATTCCGCTCAAAACCGTGAATGTCCACGTCATACCCGGTCTCAAAGTGATCCCCGGCGGTCAAACGATCGGCGTAAAGGTCAAGTCGGCGGGCATTTTGGTGGTGGGGCATCATCTGGTGCACGTGGATCCGACAACAAGAGTATCCCCAGGCGAGAATGCCGGAATTCAGCTCGGCGATTTGATGACGCATTTTAACGGCGAACCGCTCAAAGATATCTCCAAGGTCGCCCAAGTCGTCGAGGAAGCGGGAAACAGCAAAAAACCTCTCGAGATTACGTTTAAGCGCGGGGACAAGGTCATGAAAACGAAATTAACCCCGGCGTATGACCAAAGCGAGCAGAAATGGAGACTTGGTCTTTATATCCGCGATTCCGCAGCGGGGGTCGGCACGTTAACTTTTTATGCTCCAGATCAAGGGGTTTACGGCGCATTGGGCCATGTTATTACTGATATGAACACGCAGACGCCGATTACGGTTGGCAGCGGGCAAATCCTGCAGTCCAGCGTGACCTCGATTTCCAAATCGCAAGACGGGGAACCGGGGGAAAAAAGAGCTCATTTTTTGAAGGATGGCAAAATTTTAGGGAGCATCGAACGAAATACGCATTTCGGCATTTTCGGAAAAATGAGCAAAAATCCCGAATACAGTCTTTATAAAGAAGGTATACCCGTAGGATTTGCGCAGGACGTTAAAGAAGGGCCGGCCGAAATTTTAACCGTCGTCGACGGGCAGCAGGTCGAAAAATTCAAGGTGAACATCGTCCATGTCGCCAAACAGGACACGCCGGCCACAAAAGGTTTGGTTATCCGCATCACCGATCCGAGGCTTATCGAAAAAACGGGCGGCATCGTGCAGGGGATGAGCGGAAGCCCAATCGTGCAGAACGGAAAGCTGATCGGGGCGGTAACCCACGTGTTCGTCAATGATCCAAAGTCGGGATACGGCTGCTTCATCGAATGGATGCTGCAGGATTCCGGCGTCATACCTCAAAGGAATGCAACGAATCTTAAGGCGAGTTAGCCTTAAGATTTTTTGTCGTTTTTGGCAGAAAATGCGTGGATTTTGAATAAAAATATTTATTATAAATCAAATCCAAAAAAAAATAAACAAAAATAATTTTCGACAGAAGGAATTTGATCAGCAATGTCGAAAACTATTTCAGACAAAAAAAATTGGATATTGATTCTAAGGAGGAAGCAGCCAGTGCAAAAAATCGAGGTTTTGTTGGCAGATGACAACCGTGAATTCACGAATTTGCTTGCGGAATACATTACGGAGCAAGAAGATATGATGGTAACTGGAATCGCCTATAATGGCGAGGAAGTGCTGAATATGATCAGTGATTCGCGAAAAATTCCGGACGTACTCATATTGGATATTATCATGCCTCATCTGGACGGCTTGGGTGTTCTAGAACGTTTGCGTGAAATGAATTTGTCTCCACAGCCGAAGATCATTATGCTGACTGCTTTCGGCCAAGAGAACATCACACAGCGGGCCGTGCAGCTTGGAGCATCGTATTATATCCTGAAACCGTTTGACATGGAGGTGCTCGCGAGCCGCATTCGTCAGCTTGTCGGCGGACAAAGCGTAACGGCAGGCAACGTAAGCATGGCATCGACCATCAAATCCAATGTCGTTCCGATGGCCAAAGGCAAAAATTTGGACGCCAATATTACGTCCATCATACATGAAATCGGCGTTCCTGCGCATATTAAAGGATATCAATATTTGCGCGAAGCCATCACGATGGTGTACAACAACATCGAAATTTTGGGCGCCATCACCAAAACGCTTTATCCGGCCATCGCCGAAAAGTTCAAAACGACGCCTTCCCGCGTGGAACGCGCCATTCGCCATGCAATTGAGGTTGCCTGGACGCGCGGCAACATCGACTCCATCAGCCATCTGTTTGGCTACACGATCAACATCAGCAAGTCCAAGCCGACCAACAGCGAATTCATCGCGATGGTGGCCGATAAGCTGCGGATCGAGCATAAGGTGAGCTGAACGTAGGTGTGACGCGGTGTTTTAGCGATCGATAGAACACTTGTTCTCGGAAACTTTTCGGTCGTTGTGCGTGAGATTCCGATAAACTATACCGTTGCTATTCCGAAAAACTATCCGCAATTAATCTGTTAAATTTCGTGAATTCATCGGACGATTAACTGCATTTTATCTTAGCGAAAATTTCGAATAATTTCAAATTGGCGCCCACAAACCGAAGTAATTTCGGGATAGTAGGGCGCTTTTTATCTTCCCGGGCTGAAGCCAGCGCAGTTGAATTCGTAATCCTCTTCCGCCTGTTCAGCGCGCCTCTCCGCCGCCTCTCGTCCCGCCTTTAGCGCCGCCTTGACTTCGTGCAGCTCTCGGACGGTCGTTTCATCAACGGTCTTTGTTGCGCCGGTTGACGGGATAGTGTGGGGATGGGATACGAAATCGCTGCGGTCAATGTCGGCAGGTAGCGAGAGCATTTGAATCAACTTCCCGAATCCTATTTGTTCGAACGTTCTCACCCATCTGTTCGTAAACTTGGATGAACTGCCAGGCGGTTGTTTTCGCGATGTCCACCGTCTGTAGCCATCGTTCCCAATCTCCGTGCGCCAAATCGTTCTCCTTGACGTGTTTCAATCTGCGATCGATTTCAAATATAGCCTCACCCGCCACTCGTTTGTAGGCAAGCAAGAACAGAGTCCCGGTAGCTGCGTGAGAAAAGGTTGATGGACAACGAATTTATTACTCTTCTTTAAACATCTTATTCAATGGACTTGCCTTTCTATGGTCTGCCTTTAAATCCTCATCGGCTAGTGCTACATATCGTTTTGTCATTGATATATCAACATGTCCTAATGTCTTCTGCAAGCTGAAAGCAGTAGCACCATTTCTTATAAATTCAAGGGCAAATGCATGACGAAGGTCGTAGGGCCGAATATGAACTCCGATTTTGTGACTATGTCGTTCTAAACGATCTCCCCAAACATGACGATTTAACTTGTTTCCTCCCTCTGTACAAAAGACGGTTACTTTGTTTGCCCATGAACGGGGTCGCATTTTCAAAAAAGTTTTTAGAGCTTTGACTGTTACAGGGGATATGTTTAATGTTCGAGATGCACGAGCCTTAGCTGCACTAGCTGGAATGCGAACCCAACCCGAGATAAGGTTTATATCGTTGGGTTGGAGAGACAATGCTTCGGAAGGGCGTATTCCTGTATCAAGTGTTAGAAGTATTAATGTATAATCGCGCATCCCAACAAAAGTGTTTTTATCGGGCATTTGCAGAAGCTTTTTTAAAGTTTCAATATCGATTGCAACGATACGCGATCCTTCTTTCCGTTTTTTTAGACCCTTCAATGGATTCTCTTTTAAATATCCATTTTCAACACACCATTTTAGAAATGTTCTTAGGTATGTCAAGCGACTATTAAATGTCGCGGGAGCGATACCTTCCTGTGATAAGTGAGCGATCAATGATTCTTTTAAGCTAAAGTAAGAATCCCATGCATTAGGAAATCGTTTAAATAATAGATTTACTGTTCTCACATAGTCTTTGTAGGTTAGAATGCTAATGCCCTTTAACTGCTTAGCCATTAAAAACTCATTGAGTAGATCTTCCCAGGGACGATTACTTTTTAGTGAAACGCGTTGTATTTGTTTCATAATTTCCCCTTTTTATATAGAGTTTAGAGATTCAAACCTCACATCTGTTTATTCGTAATATGTAGTCGATGTGATGTAGCCAAGTCCGCAGAGGCTAGACATAAATCATTGGGATTGTCTAAACAAACTCAACTATATATTTATTTTATTTTATTCTCCTATTTTTTCCAAGCAACACACGCGGCGCCCTTATCGTTGAGCTTCCTATATTACTCGATTGATTTAATCGAGGACAGCCGCGTATTACAGCTCGCCCGTCTCCGAGCCCGATAATCGTTTATATTCAGCCATTCGATCCCCTCAGCTAGATTAAAATAGCGCAGGATTGTCCGGAGTTTACCCGGATCATGCGTGAATCCAGCGGTTTCATATCCCGTAGTCACAAAACGGCAGAAAATATAAGTATTTAACGCAAAAAAGACGCCTTTTTAATGGCGTCTAAGCGAGCATCAACGTTAAATTACTGTCACTTATTACTTTCAGCATCATATTTATAAGACACATTTTTGTATTTCTCCATCGCTTCAATAATTCGAGGATCTTCCATCCACGCACGAGCTTTCTCAGTAGCTTCAGTAGCAGTCAGATTCCTAGTAGAATGTGAAGCTACAACACCAGGATCAGGTGTCTTTCCATTTATAGATTCAAACATATACTGCCTAACGAATGATTTTTCATCCTCCGTCAGTCCTTGGAGCGCTTCATTTACTTGCTTCTCAACGTATCGATTCGCTTCGTCTGATTTTTGTTTCCATTCAGCCTTAAGTTTATCAAGTTCTATTTGTGTAACCACTCCTTCTATTGGTTCTACCAACATTAAGGATGAGTATTTATCAATTGGGTTGTCGTTTTCTGTTACCATAAAATTGGCGAAATAAAATACATCCTTCTCTTTAGTGTCAGTTTCAGTTCGAATCCCTCCCGATGATTGAAAAGGAAGGTCTAATATCGCTGTTTTTTCTGCTTCGGAATAGTTTTTTTCTTTAAGTAATCTCAATGCCTTTTCATAACGTTCAACTTTTTCTGATTGACGTTTTTCCAAAAGTTCACCAAAATAGTTCGGCTCTCTGGTTTTAAAGAATATGGCGTAGATAAGAAGGCATACCATTACTATTATGATTGCAGTAATTCCTGCCCGAATTATAACTCGTGAAGTCAAAATAAGTTCCCCCATAAAAGTTTTCATCAGGAAGATGGTGATTTTCCCCCGCCCTTTTTAACAAGGGGAATTATACCAGGAGAGGCACGAAGTTAAAAGTTAAATATATGCAATTACTTAATGAATTGGTATATTTGTTTTAAACATACGGAAGCACCGTTACAGGCTCTTACTCGCTCACTGCGCGTAGGGCCTTTTAATTTGTACCCGGAGTGTGATATTCGTTGGTTCAACGTTACCGTATCCTCGAAACGGACATCGAAATGTTTGCCGCGGCCCTATCGAAAGCCCACGTTTACATCGCGTTCGATGACGAAGAAGCCGGCTATAAATACGTCGTGGCACACGGCGGGCGCCTCGAAATGTACTCGCCGGATTTTGTCCGGATAGCCGGCGTCTATTATTCTCGCAAAACGTATGAATTTCGCGTTCACTTATGGTAGAATTTAGGTGGTGATCGAAATGGGCCGTTTCATGAAGCCGCTGACCTCTTCGCTGCACCTTTATACCGCGATGACTGAACGCGCGCCGATCGCCGTGTTTATCGGGAATGAACTCGTTGGGGCCGGAAGAATCGCAGAGGTCACGGAAGAGAGCGTGAAAATCGGGGGCGAACGGTACATGCGGGAAGTATGTACGTTTAAATACGCTACATAAAAAGGAGATTAGAAGATATATGAAGGTTCTAACTATCGGAAGATTTTTGGGAGTCAACTCAGACAATGCTGATTTTGGTTCTACAATTTCTTTTTTCGACTATGATATAGTAGTTATTGACTGCTCAATAATTCAACATGAATACACCGCCAATTATTCGAATAGTACATATCGCGGGCTTAAATCAATTAGTGATAACGACTCTCCGCTCATAGTCAGTGACATAGAAAGAAGAAAACAGGAAATCCTAGATTTATTGAGGCTTGGAAGAACCGTTTTTGTTTACACCCCAGTAGCGCAGAAAGTATATGTAGACTCGGGGAAACGGGAGTATTCGGGCACAGGAAAGAATACAAGAACCACGCGCATAGTCAATGAGTTAGATATTCTAAAATTCCTTCCATGTTCTATTAATACAATTACTGCAGAAGGATCAGGCATCGAGCCCTTACGAAGCCCTTTCTTCGATGATTTTTGGAAAAAGCATATGAATGAGTTGGTGTATTCCGCCTATTTTACAAGTGAGTGCGGCAACCCAATAGCAAAAATCAGAGGAACAGATAAGGTAATCGCTTCGCATATATCCATAGAAAATGGCAACTTAGTATTTATACCTAATTTTATAAATGACGATGACGACGAAGATCTTGAGGCTGGATTTATCGACTCACTGAAGGAAATAGCGACAAAATTAAAAGAAAACAGTGGGGATTATACTCTTCCTAGTTGGAGTCAAAATTACATTCTCCCAGGCGAAGAAGAGTGTAAGAGTGAAATTTTAAGTCTAGAGGCTGACTTAGAAGCAGTGAAACATAAGATTTCAAAACAAAAAGAAAAACTACTAACCCTTGAAGAGTATAAACTTCTATTCACTGGCACCGGGCGTTCTTTAGAAGTCCAGGTAGCCAAAGTATTCAAGGAACTTGGCTTCGAAGTTAGCGAGGGAATCCCCGGTAGGGACGACCTGATACTAAGTTACAACGGAAAGGTAGCTGTAGTTGAGATTAAAGGTGTAACTAAAAGCGCCGCAGAAAAACATGCTGCACAACTCGAAAAATGGGTCAGTGAGTACCTTGCGTCTAAAGAAGTCGCACCAAAAGGAATACTTATAGTTAATGCATTCAAAGATGTTCCTCTCACTGACCGATCGGAGGCAGCATTTCCAGCACAAATGCTTAAATACTGTGAGTCAAGAGAACACTGTCTATTAACAGGTACGCAGCTTCTTAATCTATACATTCATATTAAATTCCATCCAGAAGCAAAAACTACTATAATAGAATCTATATTTAACACTAAGGGACTATTCACAAATGAAGCTGGTGATTATGTTACTTTTGCAGCACCCAGTGAACAAGAATTTGTCAAACAGTAATGGAACGTGTTAAACAATAAACTCCGTAAAAACAGGAGTCCGCAGCATTCCCGCACGAGTCCACCCACGCATCTTCACGCGCGCTCGTATCCTCGGCTCAACATAAACAAAATTGCGGTCCTCGCCGGTAATCAACGGCTGCACAACGCCATAAAACGCCTTCTTGTGCGTTGGCGTCGCGCCAAGCTCGATAATACCGGCGGGCCGCATTTTTGCGTTATCCTCGACCGCCGCAAGCCACCCGAATTCCGCCTTTTTGTACCCCGTCAGATAAACGTCAGCATAGCGCCAGTTAATAATCTTTTGCCACGCTGCAGATCGGCGCCCCGTTTCATATACGCTATCCTTCCGCTTTGCGACCACGCCTTCCAATCCGCGCAGCTCGATCTGTTTAAATAACGCCTCGCCCTCATTCTCGACGTAAGGGACTACGCCGAAGTGAGCGTTCGGCATCGCCAGGCCGGCGAGTATCTCTTTTCGTTGCGTTAACGGCAGCCCGCGAAGATCCTCGCCCTTATAGCGCAAGACATCAAAAACGATATAGGTTGCCGGGATAGTTCCGGCAAGCTGACGAATGCGATCGGCCCTTTTCGCCTGAAATCGCGTCATTATCGATTCGAAATCAACCGTGCCGGTTTCCGGATCGAAGTATGCAATCTCGCCGTCCAATTCAATGTCATGAGGGAACAAGGCGCCGGCGATCTCGGGATACTGGCGCGTACATTCGTTGTTATGGCGCGTATATTAGGCGGACGTTGCCGTCCTCTTGCGAGAAGATAAGGCGGTGGCCGTCGATCTTTGGTTCGTAGATGTGGCGCGGATCTGAGAACGGACCAGCCGCCGTTTCGAGTAACATCGGGCTAATAAACATCGTAAACACCTCTACGCCGATTATAGCGCTACTTGAACGTATGATGAGGCTGTAAGTGTTGGAATTTAATACGTGCAATTATACGTATATTTAGATTGACACGTACTAATATACGTATTATTATAAAAATATAAGGAAGGTGATGCGATGAATGAAGGGCTACTCTTCGAGGGAACTGATTAAACTAATAGAAGCTGACGGATGGTACTACATAAGAGCAACAGGCGACCACTACCAATTCAAACATCCGACCAAGCCCGGCAAAATAACAATCCCTCATCCAAACAAAGATCTACCTAAGAAAACCATAGCAAGTATTCTCAGGCAGGCGGGGCTAAGCTGAAGCCCCTCCCGCAAAGGAGGTTTATTTATAGATGAATTTCAAGACACAGAAGAATCGCTACGTATTCCCTGCAGTATTCGACTACGCAGACGACGGCATCTCGGTAGAGTTTCCGGATCTCCCCGGCGCTCTTACCTGTGGCGACACCGACGAAGAAGCGCTCTACATGGCGAAAGATTGTCTCGCACTACACCTTTACGGAATGGAAGAGGATGGTGACGAGATCCCAGAACCAACGCCAGTCGCTGATATCCCGCAAATGCCAAAGAAAGTAGTCGTATTAATCGACGTATGGATGCCGCCATTCCGCGATAAAATGGCCGATCGCGCCGTTAAAAAGACGCTGACCATTCCGAAATGGCTCGACGATTTGGCTGCGGAACACAAGGTCAACTATTCGCATGTGCTGCAGGATGCGCTAAAGAATTATCTCGGAGTGAACGAACGAAAAAAGTGACATTAAACGCGCCGAACAGTTCGGATATGATCCGCTGATTTAGCCGTCTTTGTTGCTGGACCGTCCTAATTTGGGGCGGTTTTTTTCTTGCGGACAACTTTGTCGTAATATGGTAAAATTTCGGTATTGATACGTAAGGAGGTCGATAATGGATAGTTATATGAAGCCGTTAACCTCCGCTATTCATTTACATACCGCGATGATAGACCGGCTGCCGATCATCGTCTTTATCGGGAACGAACTCGTTGGCGCCGGACGGATCGCGGAGGTGACGGAAAACAGCGTCAAAATAGGGGATCAGCGGTACATACCCGAAGTGTGTACGTTTAAATATGCTAGTTAAAAAGGGGATGTTAATTTTGGCTTTTCTAGAAGACTTAATAAAAACCATTAAAGTACCAACTGATATAACTAAAGATGCTTTAGAGCCAGCTTCAAAACAAATTGGAGAGGGTATAGGAAACCTGTTTTATCTAGCCTTTGCCCCTGTTCTTAAAGCAAAAATAAGAAAAGAGCATGAAATAAAATTATTCAAGGAGGATATAGAACGAGAAATCGCAAAAATTCCTGCAGATCAGTTGACAGAACCCAGAATAAACATTGTCGGTCCTGCATTAGAGGCAGCTAAATATTATATAGAATATGCAGAACTTAGGGAGATGTTTGCTAAACTAATCGCTTCTTCAATGAATGAAAATGAGTTAGATAAAAGCCACCCATCATTCGTCGAAGTCATCAAGCAGTTTTCCCCCTTGGATGCTCAAGTAATAAAGTATTTAAATGATAATAAAGGGAATGTGGGTAGCGGTATGGTAATTGGTGAAGATAGAGACGGCTCTGTTACTGTATTAAGACACTTCTTCCCCTTCCCAAACTTGAACAAGAACAACTACGACCAATATACTGCATCTATTGATAATCTAATTCGGTTAGGCCTATTAACTATTGATGAGATTCATCAATTTGTAGAGGAAGGACGGTATGATCCTTTAATGAAACATACATTGATTGACTACTTCCAAAATGAGGCAATCGAAGAAATCAAGGAACACGCGGGCAATGATATAGTTGTCCGACTCAAAAAAACTTCTTGGGTTTTTACTCAATTCGGTACTAATTTTTGTGAGTGTTGTTTAGAATCTAAACAATAAACTCGGTAAACATCAGAGTCCGCAGCATCCCCGCACGTGTCCAGTTCCGCATCTTCACGCGCGCCCGTATCCGCGGTGCCACGTAAACAAAATCGCGGTCCTCACCGGTAATTAACGGTTTGACAACGCCATAGAACGCCTTTTTATGCGTCGGCGATGCGCCAAGCTCGATAATACCGGCGGGCCGCATTTTTGCGTTATTCTCGACCGCCGAAAGCCATCCGAACTCTGCCTTTTTGTAACGCGTTATATAAACGTCAGCATAGCGCCAGTTTATAATCTTTTGTCACTCGGCTGATCGGCGCCCCGTTTCATACACGCTGTCCTTTCGCTTGGCAACAACGCCTTCTATCTAATCCGCGCAGCTCTATTTGTATAAACAACGACTCGCCTTCGTTTTCAACGTATGGGACTACGCCAAAGTGAGCGTTCGGCATCGCCAGGCCGGCGAGTATCTCTTTCCGTTTCATTATCGGCAGCCCGCGCAGATCCTCGCCCTGATAACGCAAGATATCGAACACGATATAGGTGGCCGGGATAGTTCCGGCGAGCTGACGGATGCGATCGGCCCTTTTCGCCTGGAACCGCGTCATTATCGATTCGAAATCGACCGTGCCAGTCGCCGGATCAAAATACGCTATTTCGCCGTCCAGTTCGACATCATGCGGGAACAAAACGCCGGCTATTTCGGGGTACTGGCGCGTACAGTCGTTGTTATGGCGTGTATATAGCCGGACGGTGCCGGATTCTTACGAAAAGATAAGGCGGTGGCCGTCAATTTTCGGCTCGTAGATATGGCGCGGGTTTGAGAACGGGGCCGCCGCCGTTTCGAGTAACATCTGGCTAATAAACATCGTAAACACCTCTACGCCGATTATAGCGCTAGTTGAACGTATGATGAGGCGGTAAGTGTTGGAAACGGTTAACCCCGGCGATTACGAAGCACCGATATTAGAACGAACACCGAGGATACGAGAGCCACGAGAACAACGATCCAAGTGATTACGTTTAACATTCGAATCCCTCCCGTTTATTTTATTGTACGTTTATGATAAGATTGGGAGTAAAGAGGTTGGTGTGTGAGACCAACCTCTCAGGAACCTTTCTAACGTCTGCGTCGGATGCGTCGTTTAGGGGGTTCCTTTTTCTTTGTTACGGCTTGTCTTGTACACTAGGTACGCTGTATAACATTGAATGATTGCCGTAATCAGTGTGACCCAATCTTTCATTTGTTTGACCTCCTTTCTATATTCGTTATGCGATATCGAATGACAGATTGCAATAGGTTTGACAAACAATATTCTATATCGCATAATCGATAGAAGATATGGAGGTGTCCTGGATGGAGTCTAAAATAACGCCCCGTCTCGGCGAGATCCTAAAAGAACGCCAACTAACTCAAACACAGCTTTCGGAAATGTCCGGCGTCCCACAAGGTTCTATCTCGCGTTTCGATAAGAATACACGTCATGATGACGCACACCTATTCGCGATATCGCGCGCTCTCGGTATTCAAATCGAAGAATTATTCCGCGTCGAAACCGTTGAATAAGAACGTTTGTTCGTTGTGTAAAATCCGGAGAGGTGATCTACGGATGAAAACGAACGAGGCGATGCCTACATTAGCAGAAGATATTTTGCACTTACTCATCGAGGCCCACAAAACGCGTGAACCGATCAACCTGCGTATGTACGACGAATATGACGGCGCACATGTTATCGGCGTGATCGAGCGCATTGATACGGGAGGCCGCCGCTTTATGGTTGACGGAGAGTGGTTCCGTGCGTCCGACGTTCTTGTTTTTTAAAAATATGTAAAACTAAAGCGCCGCGGTTTCGCGACGCTCTTTTTTTTTGAATTTACGCGTACTTTTCATTAATACTGACACGAATTTAGGTTTGCAACGTATTAAAAGTTGAGAAAATAAGACATTCCGTTACAGTTGATCTGTTTGTGTACCGCATTATATGTTAAAATTTAGGCTGTAATCTCGAAGAAAGTCGCTTTACGAAATAGCGTTTTCGTCGCTCTAACGACTTAAAATTAAATAAAGAAATGTGTTTTGAATTTTACATTTGAAAATCCTTAGAAAATACTTAAAGGGGTATTGTTATCTATGGGGGACATATATTTTGGAATAGGTAGTTTTCATTTTAACTGTATTAAAGAGATTCCAGATATCTCAGAGCTTTACAAAAATTATGTTAAAGAGATAACTAGAATTTTAGGTACATGTAGCAGTATAAATAACATTTTTGTTTCGGATAATAATATATTTAAAATATCAAATAAACAAAATATGTTGTACTATAATGAGTTAGAGGTAAATAGCAATGATTCTGTATACAGTAGTTCGAACGGAATAAGCCCGCAACCAAGTTTTCTTAGAATAGAATTTGATCTCTTTATCCCCTACCGTGTTCAAAAAGAGTTAAATAGGAAACCGATATCAATCCAAACAAATACTGAGAATTTTAAAGTGTATATTATCTACGACAACTATTTTCCAGTGGCAATAGTAGGCCGCCCTAAAGGGATTCATTCCGGCAGTCGCTGCGGAGTTGGATCGATTAAAAAACGGAGGGGATTGCGAAATGACGATGGAAATAAAGGCGGCATTCAAGGCGCTGCAGGAAACGGTTGAAGCGCAGGCTAAACGGATCGCTATACTGGAAGGAACCGCAAAGATGGCGGATATCCCGACTTGGGCAGTCGATGCGTGCGTGGCGGCCAAACGCGCGGGGGCGGTGGATACGACGGCCGGCGGTTCGTACGATTTCTACCGGTTGATTACCGTCATGTATCGGCGCGGATTTTTCGATACGAAGCAGGTTGCGTAATATAATGAAGAAAAAATTATCTTCGCGAAAGTTTTGGGCGCTGCTGGCCGCGTTGGCAACGTCGATTTTGACGGCGGCGGGCGCCGGTGAAAATACCGTCTTGCAAATTATGGGAATTATTTCGGCGGTAGGCGCATGTGTTGCGTATATGCTGGCGGAAGGAATTGCGGACGCAGCTAACGCTAAGGATAGCGATATAAACGAATAATGGATCGAAAAGGGCGCAGTCATGTGGAGTTGATCCGTTGTGGCAGCGCCCTTTTTTGCGTTTTATTTCTTTTTTGGTGGGGGTGTAGGAATGGTTCGCTTTTGTGTGTAATTCTCTGCTCCCCTAATTACTGGTCTAGTGCCTCGACTTCTAGGTGTGTCGGAGGTGTCGTTTTTACTGTTAGCTCCACCATTGTTAAAGTAAGTGCTACGGATTTGTTTGTCAGACATTCTTTATAATCTCCTCTATTATGATATAAATTACAAACAAAATGAAACCCCAAAGCATTAAACCGAGTCCTGCGCTATAGTTCTTATTCTTCCTATCAACTCTCTCAGAATTTGAATTAATTGACTCTTGGTAAGTAGCAGCTAGATCGATTTTGACCCTCGCTGGAGTTTCCTTGGCGAAATCTGAATCTACAATGTTATTGATGTCTACTTGCTCGAAAGTACCGACTTTAATTGCATTGATGAATCTGACAGCACTCAGCGTAAGTAGAATCGCTATAACAATTTGAAAAATGTAGGAATAAATAGCGTGAGCTATTTGGCCGGTCGGAATCTTAATGCTTGTTGCATACGTAAGGAAAACACCAAATAACACACCCACAAAACCGAGGGTAATCCCTGTTTTTGTTTCAACTTGCTTAAACCTATCGTATTCTTCATTGTATATCGTCTTTGCAGTGTCTAAAATCGCATCACAGCTTTCTGGATCTAGTTCCCTTTTTGGTATTAATGGTTTGTTCATAGAAATCTCCTAAACTATTGAATGAAATGATGCTATTATTAGTATATAACAGATTCTACCATTAATAAACAGAAGTCGACTTAGATCGCCTCGTAAATATAAATAATATTGGGCGTGAGAAACGGAAAAACACGTAAATCAGCGCCCAACATTAATTAAGAGCTACTATCTAAATAAATGGCGTCCCCGTTTTCTTTCGTTCCCTCCGTCAATCAAACTCGTCACAGGCGAAGCCTTGTCGTGTTGCTCCCGCAAATCTGTTCCGGTATATCGCACGTACACTTGCGTCATATTTAAAGAAGTATGTCCGAGAATGCGCGCTAACGCCATCGGGTCCCCGCCTCCACGAAGGAACTTAACTGCAAAGTAGTGACGGAATGTATGCGGAGATACACGTGGCCCAACTACGCCAACGCGCTTTGCGTACAGCTTGAGCATCTTCGCGAATGTATCCCCGTAATATCGCTCGCCGAATTGCGTCAACCAAAGGTAATCGTCATCGTCCACGTCCATGTATGCGATTAGTTTTTCGATCTCTTTGATAGTGCGCTGTGATAACGGCACGACCCTCGTAGTCTTCGTTTTTGCGATCTCCGCACGTATTGTTACTTGTCGCAATTTAAAATCAACGTCAGATACGCGGAGATTTGTTAACTCTTTGATACGGAGCCCTCCGTCGATAAGAACGAGCATCATGCAATAATCCCTTCGGCCTGTATAAACACGCAGATTTGGTGCGCTTAGTAATTTTTTTACCTCATCGTCCGTGAATACCTCAAATGTATCCTTTTCCTCGGTTTGGTAATTAACTGCATTCATCGGTGAATGCGTTATGATGCGCTCTCTTACGAGATAATTGAAGAAAATACGCATGTTTCGAATAACGTTATTTACTGTTCTCGCGGACAATCCTACACCGCTAGTGGGGGATGTGGGGTGATCATCCCAGCGCACTTTTTCGGAAGTCAGATACCCGATGTATTCACGGAGAACTTCCGTTGTAATTTCTTTCGAGCCCCTTTCGACGTACCACTTTTTAAACTGTTCGAGTACCTGCGCGTAAGCACTAATCGTTTTGGGCGACCGTTTCTCAATTCGTTTGGAATCGAGAAATTTCGTGATGTGTTTCTCTAAGTCGATTTTTACGGGGCGATGTGCTTTTGAAACGAATGCGAATTTCGGTTGTTTTTGCGGCAATTTATCCGCGCCTCCTTTAGCGATAAAGATTCGCTAATCGTTCCGATAAAGGTCGCGAAAATTTATGGGAATGACGGATAGCTCGCGCCCAACTTACCGCACCGTTGAGCGAAAAACTATCGCTGGAAACGGTTTCCAACAGCGAATTCATCGCGATGGTGGCCGATAAGCTGCGGATCGAGCATAAGGTGAGCTGAAAGGATACCTAAAGAAGCGGATACCATTTTTTTACGGAGATCTTATATTTTAGATTTAAAAGAGACGCCTGACTTCTTGGAAGGGCGTCTTTTTGTGTTTTTTGTAGCATGAAGCGGTCGGTGGATCTAGTAAAAATATCAGAGCGTACGGGTACTGATCCAGCAACGATGACTCTGTGCCGGTCACTACTGAGATTAAAGTGTTATCAATACCGGATAAAGCAAACATTGAGTACTGTTTTCAAGCCCCGGGCAACATCGAGTAATCCTGTTCGAGTGGATACGATCCTTTTATATTTTTCAGGATCCTGTATACATAACCCCGCTTCATATCGTTATTAGAATGGAAAGGAGCGGATCATAATCGATGACGAGTTGATAAGACAGCTGCTTCACAGAGGCAAAGTCATTAAACACTATTTGGTTCGGATCGGTGCAAACCCTTCGGATGCGGAGGAAATCGTGCAGGACACATTGCTCAAAGGCATAACGCATATCGATTCCATCAAACCGGCAAAGTTCATGTCCTGGCTTTTTAAAGTCGCTACGCATAAATATTATGACCGGTACAGGAAGGAAACCCGGCGAGGAAAAACGGCATCGTTCGAGCTTTTATCATTCATGAATGGGCCATCCCCGGAAGATCATTATTTGCAAAAGGAAAAAAGCCTGGGGGTAAAGGAATTGCTGAACCGGATTCCGCAAAAGTACAAACAGATGCTTATCCTGAAGTACGATTTGGGTTTGAGCTACGACGAAATCAGCAGATTGTTGAACGTAAAAACCGAGCGGGTTAAAACCGACTTATACCGGGCCCGAAACATGTTCAAAAAAATGTATGAAGGAGAACGACAAGATGAGCAATGATTATTCTGAGGCTGTGGAACAGGATAGTGAGCAGCATTTTCGAAATCTTTTGAAAAAAACGAAAAGGAAGTCGATGCTGCGAAATATTATCATTTCCGTCTTGAGTGCGATGGTTGTAATTGTCGGGCTGCTCATTGCGGACAAAATGCTTTTATCACGCAGCGCGAATAAAGCACTTTCGGATCTTTACCATTATCAATTGATTTCGTCTCCCAATGTTCTTCTTGGCGAAAGCCAATCACTTGACAGCGTGTTGGGTGGAACGGCGATCTATCGGACATATAAAGTCATCGAAGGCGTGCCGCTGCCATGGGCCGAGGTGAAAGTCCATTACAATGTTTTTGGCCAATATGGGCAATTTGTCGGCGGATATTCTCCATTAAACGTTAAAGATCCGGACATGGAGAAACTGAATATGGCAAGACCTTATAACGTGATGAACGGACAGAGAGAACTGTTGTTTTTTCACCCGGAAGTGCATTATCCCGATTTGCTGAACGAGCTGAACAAGCTGGATCAGATCGATTCCGGGAAAAAAGTGGAGATGGCTCTTTCGCTCGATCATGCCTACACGGCAAACGAAATCCGCGATATGCTCCCTTCCGGTGTACATGCCCGTTGGTTCTGGGTAGATACGTACACGCCCGAATACATCAAATTTATGAACGGCCCGCCCGCCCTGCCTCTTATCAGTCCTAACGTATATGGCTATGCGGCCTATGCCGATCCGGAGGACACTCGAGAAAATGACGAAGGCAAATTTATCGAATACGTTAAAGAAGGATTAAAGCTGAACGGAAACTATGATTGGGAATATACTCAAATTTTCAATCAGTTAAGAGGCGGCAAAAAAGAGCCAGCAAAAGACGATGTGCATTCTATCGGCGTTGTTGTAACGGGCAGTCCGGAATCCTTGCGGGCTTTAAAAGACAAAAATTGCGTCCGTGCCGCGGTTTTAGGGGCGATTGCAGATAAATACTGAATAATCGGCGACAAAACAAAAAAAACGCTCGGTCTGAGAACTACCTTATTAGGCAGAGCGTTCTTAACTTGAGATGGCGTTTATGATGTCGAACCACTGCTGCCGCACGATCCGTAAACGATGCCGCCAAAGCATGGCGGCTTCATTAGTTTAATTGGCAGTTTGTGCATATTTCTGGTACAACTATGTTATCAGGAGAAAAGAATCCGAAGGGAGCCACCGTTAATATGAGCCGCGTTTTTGTCATTTCGGACCATCATTTTGGCCATCAAAACATTATCGATTTCGAATCGAGGCCTTTTGCTACCGCGGAAGAAATGGATGAATATATGATCAACCAATGGAATGAAATCGTCGAAAAAGAAGACAAGGTATTTCATCTTGGCGATTTTTCTTTTTACAACAAAGAGAAAACGAAAGCGATCGTCCAGCGCCTTCACGGCAAAAAGTTTCTCATTTTGGGCAACCATGACCGCGGACGCAGCAAGGCATGGTGGCTTGACGCCGGGTTTGAAGAGGTCAGCGAATATCCGATTATTTACGGAGGGTTTTATCTTCTGTCGCATGAACCGATGTACATGAACAAACATATGCCTTATGTCAACGTTCACGGCCATATTCACGGCCAAAAATACGAGGGCAAGCATTACTTCAACGCCTGCGTGGAGCATTGGGATTACAAGCCGGTTGATTTCGAAGCCATCCGGAGCAGTTTGGCGCCAAACGAAGAACAACAATAAGACTATTTTCACAGGTGCGCATGCCTTAGGTGATTCAAAGGTTACAAATTTTTGGCTGGTCAAGCTCCTCAAAAAGACATAATATGAAAGTAAGATGCTGGCATTGCAATGAAGCTGTGCAACCAAAGAGAGGAGCTTCACGTTGACGAGCAAAAAATGGATCATTGCGGCAGCCGCAGTTTTCGCCATATGTTCTGCGACTTCAATATTGGCCTTTGCGAAAGACAATGCAATAAAAAAGGATTCAAGCGCCGCGGCGGCGTTCACGGCCAATGATCAGGCAGTACTCGCGGAGGGCGGGGGAGTGAATCATATGCCGGATCCGGCCGATATTTCGGGCGGTGAAAGCGCGGACATCAGGCATAAACGGACCGTTTCGGCTCATCCCTCCACCGAAGACATGATTGCCGAATCCGACGATAAGTCCGTACATATTACAGGAACCGAGACGAACGAAGGTATTTTTGACCATTTAATGATAGAAACATCGGCGTTTAAACGCAGCATGCCCGGTTACAATGTGACGAATCCGACCTATGCGCCCGAAATCATCCTGGCAGATCTAAACGGGGATGGAACGAAGGAAATCGTCGTCATTCTGACCACGGGTTACGGTACCGGAGTTTACCGGTCTGACGTTGTTGTGTATAATTCAGAAGGTAACATCATACCGGTTGAAGATGCCAATGCGGCGTTTTCGAAGCAGTTCGGCGGGAGTTTTTCGGCTCA
The DNA here is from genome assembly GCF_009870825.1 of Paenibacillus sp. USDA918EY. Classification (GTDB taxonomy): domain Bacteria; phylum Bacillota; class Bacilli; order Paenibacillales; family Paenibacillaceae; genus Paenibacillus_AQ; species Paenibacillus_AQ albilobatus. Next base: position 185,044 of record NZ_WTWY01000004.1, read on the forward strand.
AGGGCTTGACGTGAACGTCCAAGGGCAGCGCTACCATGTGCCGTACACATCTTTGCTGTCGGATCGGGATCATTTGAATGAGCGTCCGCAAATCGGGAGTTTCATGCAGTATGCGGTGGACAACGGCTCGTTAACCGCCACGGCTGCGGTGCAAATCTCGCCTGCGGAGTTCGTGGGCGATCTGACGATGACCTATAGGTTCACAAACGGCACGCTCCAGGTCGGCAAAGCAAGCTTCGAACTGTACCCGGAATACGGCTCCTAAAGGCATGAAAGGAATTATATGAAAACATCCAGAATTACATACGCAATCATTTCCATGTTGGCCGGCATTTTTTTGCTCGTATCCGCGGGATGCTCCGTCGGCTTGCCGGACACCGGCGCTTCGGTTTCGACGGACGGGCAAAAGCTGAAGGTTTATTTTTTGGATGTCGGACAAGGAGCTTCCCAGCTGTTGGTGACGCCTTCAGGCAAAACGATGCTGATTGACGCGGGCAACAACGACAAGGAACAGGTCATGCTGGATTATATGAAGAAGTATCGTATTTCCAAGCTGGACGTCGTGATCGGAACGCATCCGGATGCCGACCACATCGGCGGACTCGACAAAGTGGTCGACCAGATCCCGGTGGAAACCATTTACATGCCGAAAGTCCAGTCCAATACGAAAACGTTCGAATCGCTGCTGACATCCATCAAAAAGAAAGGGCTGAAGGTCAAAACGGCAAAAGCGGGCATATCCTGGGATCTCGACGAACAGGTGCACGTGGACATGCTGGCGCCGACCCGCAGCTACGACGATTCGAACAATATGAGCGCGGTGGTGAAGGTCACCTACGGACACAACTCCTTTCTTCTGACCGGCGATGCCGAAAAAGAAAGCGAGAAGGACATGATCGCTTCGGGAGCGGATTTGCGGGCGGACGTGCTGCTTGTCGGCCATCACGGCTCCAACTCTTCGACGACGTTGAACTTTTTGAAAAAGGTAAACCCGAAATATGCCGTCATTCAAGTGGGAGAAGGCAATACCTATGGCCATCCTAAAAGCGCGATTTTAAGCCGTTTGCAGAAGCAGGGTGTCGAAATCTATCGAAACGACAAGCAGGGGACGATCGAAGTCGCGTCCGACGGCACCACGATTCATATTTCCACGGAAAGGTAGCGGGACATATGAAAGGAACGATCGGAATCATCGAAGGATTTGAAGGCGAATTTTGCAAAATAGAAATCGACGGAAACGTGGAAGCCGTGTCCAAATTGAAAGTGGATGCATCCGCCAAACGCGGCGACGTGGTGGAGTGGAACGGCGGCAAATGGATTCCCAATCCGTCTTTAACGAAAAAACGCACGAAGGAAATCAAAACATTGATGGACGACGTCTGGGAAAATTAAAAAAGAAAAAACCACCGCTAAAGGTGGTTTTTTTCGTATAGACCATTATTCAACGATCAGTTTGCCTTTCATATCGCCATGACCGGCACCGCACATAACGGAGCAGTCGAAGTCGAATGTGCCCGCTTTGTCTGCGGTAAATTCGGCAGAACCGTCTTTTTGCAGATTCACTTTAAATTCCGGAATTTCCAGTCCGTGTGCGCCATCGGTGTTTTTCAACGTAATTTTTACTTTGTCGCCTTTTTTCACTTTGATTTCGTTCGGAGAAAATTCGAAGCTTTTGGCGTTTACGGTAATTTCCTTCACGTCGCCGCTTGCCGAAGACGAAGAATCGCTTGCGCTGCCGGAGCTGGAATCGTTGTTGTTGCCGCATGCGGCCAGCACCGTTGCGGAAAGAGCCGCGACGGCGATCAAAGAAAAGATTTTTTTCATGTCTGTATCCTCCCCTTTTTTTGGAAAAATGTTGGTTAACCATTCACAAATGTCGAGTTTACGCCTAACCTCAACTACTGTCAATCCCCACTTTCTTGTAACGGTTCCAATGTCCCGGGCGAAAAAACGGGCGGAACAAGAAAAAAGCTCCTCAAAAGCGAAGAGCTTTCCTGCTTCATTGCACTTTATGAGGAGGCACGAAGCAGTTTCGACAACGCGGCTCGTAATCGTCGGAATCGCCGATCAGAATGATCGAACCGAGCGGCGCCGGCTTGCCGTTGACGATCCGCTGGGTGAACACAGCCTCGGGGCTGCCGCAAACGGCGCAGAACGCGGTCAGCTGCTGTATGTCGTCGGCCATGGCCAGCAATCCTCCGATATAACCGAATTCCTTGCCTCTGTAATCCATATTCAATCCGTCCACAATGACATGTTTTCCGCGGTATGCCAGCTCTTCGACAAGTCCCAATATCGGTTTGTTGAAAAACTGCACTTCATCGAACGCGACCACATCGGCGTCTTCCGTTTCTTTATAAATCCGGGCGACAAGCTCGTCCGTCAAATGCCTTGGAATCGAGATGGCCGGCAGTCTATAGCCGATCCGGCTGACGATTTCGTCCTTTGCGTAACGCTGATCCTCCGCCGGTTTATAGGCAACCAGCTTTTTCCGTCCGTACTGAACCAGTTTTTGGCATCTGCGGATGAGTTCGCCGGACTTCTCGCTAAACATGGGGCCCGTGATTACGGTAATCCGTCCTCTACTCACCTTTATGCTCCTTTCCCGCTTGAAACCAGGTATTTCATCGATTAGGATGAAAAATCACGAAAAATAGCGACTTTTATAGAGTACCATAATTGGTTATGGGTGGCTATAGACATTTGCAAAGGCTGGCGTTTTCACCGCGGGAAGTGGTAAGGTAAGGGTTGAAATCAATCGATTGCGGAGGAATGCCAGATGAAAGAAAAGTTGGAGGACTATCGGGAGCGGGTATCGGCGTTGTCGAAGGAGCTGGAGCAGCTTCCGGAAGCTGCCGGGCTGATAGAAGAAATGCTGCAGGATTTAAACGAACTCGTTCGCCAAAACCATGCGCTGCGAAAAACGATTTTGAAAAGCTCCACGAAGGAATCGCGAATGTCGAGCAAGCTTCGGGACGCATTATACGAATAATTACGGTTTTGCCTGAAACCGCCTAACAATTCAAATCCGTGCCCGGTAACTCGGAACGATACACCAAATCCTTCCCGCCGTTATATGCTGTAAAAGGGAGACCAGACACTGGCGGGGGTGATGAAGTGGGGCGTTCGAAAAAAAATACGCCGCGAAAATCCAAAGCACCGACGAAAAAAAAGCCTCTGCGAACTTCCGCGCAAACGGCATTAAGCCCCCAGCAGATCGCCGTCATCGGGGGGCTGCTTTCCGGTTTTTTCGTGGTCGAGTCCGTCCTTTACAACCGCAGCAACGAGCTGAAGGTGATTTTAACCAGCAATCCGATCACGGAATTTCCGGTGCTAGGCAACAAGCAAAGGGAAGAGGAAGAAGAGATTGCACTGGAATACATCGCAAGCGAGCCGGAATTCAATCCGCAGATGATGGCGATGTTGTTGAATACAGCTAAACACAAAAGATAAATGTTGATCGATGCACTTTCGAAGAGACAGACCGCCTTTTGCCGAATTTTCTTGCGATGCAAGGTTGGCGTTCATTAAACCCTATACATTAAACCCTATACATTTTCGCACCATATAAAAAACCCCGCTGCGGCTCAGGCATCGCGGGGTTTCGTCGTTTTTGATCATGAAGTGGGTTGGGCGGGCGGCTTGGGTTTGCGTTTTTCCTTAAATCGCGGTCCGACATAATTTCGTTTGCGGTCCCGATATAAGATCCATCCGCCGAGAAAGGTCATGCCGACGGCAAACAACAGCAGGCCGAGCAGGAAATGCCCCCATTCGAACGTCGGATGGGCAACGCTTGCATCCCCATGGACCGAATAAAACGCGAACACGGCGTCTTTCATAAATAAAAATCCTGTCACTGCCATCAGTCCCGGAATCACGAGGATCAGAATGGCAATGAAACGGGAAATGACCATTTTCATGCGGAATATCCTTTCTGTCATTCGATTTTGCATACCCTTATCATACCGTTTTCATTAACTTCTGTCCATTTCGCGGGACGTTTATTTGTAATGGAGAAAAAAGAGAGTACAATATAAAAAGATAAATGGTAGTCCCGTATTGGGACCGATATGTTAATACGTCAGACGAAAAAATTTATGGATAAATGTGGGGGATGGACATGACAATTTCATGCGATGTAGCGGTGCTCGGCGGAGGAACCGGCGGGTACGTGGCGGCCATCCGGGCGGCTCAGCTCGGGAAGCAGGTCGTAATTATTGAGGCGGACAAGCTGGGAGGCACCTGCTTGCACCGCGGCTGCATCCCAAGCAAATCGCTGCTGCGGAGCGCGGAGGTATACGCCGAAATTCGCGACAGCGCAAGCTACGGCATTGAAACGGCCGGCGCGACGCTTGTCTTTTCCAAAGTGCAGGAACGGAAAACGGGCATCGTGGAGCAGCTTCACCAAGGCGTGCAGTACCTGATGCGCAAAAATAAAATCCAAGTGATCCATGGGAAAGGGCGCGTCATCGGACCGTCGATTTTTTCGCCGAAAAGCGGCGCGGTAGCCGTGGAGCTTGCGGATGGCGAAATGGAAACGGTCGTGCCGACGAACTTGATCATCGCGACGGGTTCCCGTCCTCGGACGATCCCTGGACTTGAGCCGGACGGCCGTTTCATTCTGACGAGCGACGACGCGCTGATCCTGGAAGAACTTCCGGAATCCATCATCATTGTCGGCGGCGGTGTCATTGGCGTGGAATGGGCGTCCATGCTCAGCGATTTCGGCGTCCGCGTCACGATCGTCGAAGCGGCCGATCAGCTATTGCCTGCCGAGGACGGGGACATCGCCCGCGAACTGCAGAAGCTTTTGGCGAAACGCGGTGTTGCGATCCATACGGGTAGCACGGTTCTGCCGGATACATATCAAGCGAAAGAAGGGCAAGTCAGCATCGACATGCGCACGGGAGAGCAAATCGAGACGTTGACGGCTTCGTGTATGCTCGTTTCCGTCGGACGTCAGGCCAATGTGGAACAGATCGGACTGGAAAATACGGACGTGCGCGTGGAGCGCGGTTTTATTGAGGTCAACAAATTTTATCAAACCGGGGAATCGCATATTTATGCGATCGGAGACGTCATCGGAGGCATGCAGCTCGCCCATGCGGCCAGCCATGAGGGCATCGCGGCGGTAAATCATCTCGCGGGCGAAGCCGTTCATCCGCTTCAGCCGCATATGATTCCGCGGTGCGTTTATACGCGTCCGGAAGTCGCAAGCGTCGGTTTGACGGAGAAAGAGGCGCGCGGGAAAGGGCTGGAAGTCAAGGTTGGCAAATTTCCGTTCCAGGCCATCGGCAAAGCTTTGGTGCACGGCAGCAAAGAAGGTTTTATCAAGGTTGTGGCTGATGCTAATAGCAACGACATCCTTGGCGTGCAAATGATCGGCGCCCATGTCACGGATCTGATCAGCGAAGCGGCTTTGGCCCAACTGCTGGACGCAACGCCGTGGGAAGTGGGGCAGCTGGTTTACCCGCACCCGACGCTTTCCGAAATTATCGGCGAAGGGATGCTGGCCGTGGACGGATTGTCCATCGGGATGTAACGGGGGTTGCCGTCCCCCCCCCTCCCGCTGTAAAGAAAAAGTTAGAAAACAATATTTCCTTTTTGGGGCCGTTCGGATTATAATAGGGTTAACCCAAGTCTTAGTACCAGGTTTTAATATCAGGTTAAGAACTTGGCTGAGCCTTTATTAATAAGGAGGTACCTACCATGAGTGAACAAGGTACTGTTGGAACAGGGCATGAACATGAGCAGCTTGGACTCAGCAACGGACAAGTGATCGATATGTACAGATATATGCTGCTCGCACGCAAATTCGACGAGCGTATTTTGCTGCTGCAGCGCGCAGGCAAAATCAATTTCCACGTGTCGGGCATCGGCCAGGAGGCCGCGCAGGTGGCGGCGGCGTTTGCACTGGACAGGGAAAGAGACTATTTCCTGCCGTATTACCGCGACTACGGTTTCGTTTTGGCCGCCGGCATGACGATGCGCGAACTGCTGCTGTCTTCTTTTGCGAAAGCGGAAGATCCGAACAGCGGCGGACGCCAAATGCCCGGCCACTTCGGCAGCAAGAGGCTGCGCATCGTGACGGGCTCCAGCCCGGTCACGACCCAGGTTCCCCATGCCGTCGGCGTGGCGCTTGCGGCCAAAATGAGAAAGCAGGATATCGTTTCTTACGTTACGTTTGGCGAAGGATCCAGCAACCAGGGGGATTTTCATGAAGGCCTCAATTTTGCGGGAGTGCACAAGCTCCCTGTCGTCATCATGTGCGAAAACAACCAATACGCGATTTCCATTCCCGAACACAAACAGCTCGCCGGCAAAGTGAGCGACCGGGCGCTTGGTTACGGATTTCCGGGCTTCCGCGTTGACGGGAACGACGCGCTTGCGGTATACAAAGCGGTCAAGGAAGCGCGCGAGCGCGCGGTGCGCGGCGAAGGGCCGACCCTGATCGAAGCGATGATGTACCGCCTGTCCCCGCACTCCACCTCCGACAACGACTTGGCTTACCGCACGAAAGAGGAAGTCGAAGAGAACTGGAAAAAAGACGGGATCGCCCGGTTTAAAGCCTATTTGATCGGCTGCGGCATTTGGGACGAAGCGAAGGAAGCCGATCTGCTGCAGCAGATTGCGCTCGAAATCAAGGATGCGACCGAATATGCGGACAACGCGCCGTTTCCGAAGCCTGAAGATACGCTGCTACATGTCTATGCGGACGATGCGAAAGAGGGGGAGAAGGCATGGCAGTAATGGAATATATCGATGCGATTCGCCTCGCCATGAAAGAGGAAATGGAGAAGGACGAATCGGTATTCGTTCTTGGGGAGGACGTCGGCGTAAAAGGCGGCGTGTTTACGACCACCAAAGGATTGATGGAGCAGTTCGGCGAGGACCGGGTGCTTGATACGCCGCTCGCGGAATCCGCCATTGCCGGCGTGGCGATCGGAGCTGCGATGGTCGGCATGAAGCCGATCGCGGAGATGCAGTATTCCGACTTTATGCTGCCGGCCACGAACCAAATCATTAGCGAAGCGGCCAAAATCCGCTACCGCTCCAACAACGACTGGAGCTGTCCTATCGTGGTTCGGGCGCCGATCGGCGGAGGCATATTCGGCGGGCTGTACCATTCCCAATGTCCGGAATCGATCTTTTTCGGAACGCCGGGCCTGAAAATCGTCGCTCCGTTCACCGCCTACGACGCGAAAGGGCTGCTGAAGGCAGCCATCCAGGATCCCGATCCGGTCCTGTTCTTCGAAAATAAAAAATGCTACAAAATGATTAAAGGCGATGTGCCTTTGGAAGATTACACCGTACCGCTCGGCAAAGCGAACCTGCTCCGCGAAGGAGACGACATTACGGTCATCGGGTACAGCATGCCGCTTCATTTCTGCATGCAGGCCGCGGAAGAATTGGAGAAAGAAGGCATCACCGCCCATATCCTCGACCTGCGCACGCTGCAGCCGCTTGACCGCGACAGCATCATCGAAGCGGTGCGGAAGACGGGCAAAGTGCTGATCGTGCATGAGGACAATAAAACCGGAGGCGTCGGCGCCGAGGTGGCGGCGATCATTGCCGAGGAATGCCTTTTTGATCTGGACGCGCCGATCATGCGCTGCTGCGGCCCGGACGTGCCGGCGATGCCGATCAGTCCGCCGATGGAGAAGTTTTTTATGCTGAGCAAAGATAAAGTGAAAGAAGCCATGCGCGAATTGGCAATCTACTAGGGAAGCTTAGGGGTGAAAACATGTCAGAAAATCAAAAGTTAACCGATGTGGTGATGCCGCAGCTGGCCGAATCGCTGGTATCGGCTACGATTGCCAAATGGCTGAAGCGGCCGGGAGACAAAGTCGAGCAGTATGAGCCGATTTGCGAGGTCATTACCGACAAAGTCAATGCCGAAATTCCTGCCACCGAGGAAGGCGTGATGGCGGAATGGATCGCGGAGGAAGGCCAGACCGTAAACGTCGGCGAAATCATTTGCCGGATGGCGGTGGCGGGCGCGGCGCCGACAACCGGCGAGGCGCAGCAGGTTCAGCCTGCAGCTCCTGCCGTTTCCGCGGGAGACGGCGCCGACCAGTCCATGAGAAGCCGTTATTCCCCGGCGGTGCAGACGCTTGCCGCGCAGCATGGCGTCGACCTGAGCCGGATTCAAGGCACGGGTATGGGCGGACGGATTACGCGCAAGGACGTCCTCGCCTACGTCGAAAAAGGCGGTGCTGCAGCACAGCCGCAGGCACCTTCTGCGCAGGCGCGGACGGAAGCGCCGTCGCCGTTTAAAGATTTGCCGCATACTAATCCTGCCGTAACGCCGGAACAATATATTCCGGTACAGCCGGCGCCCGAAAGAAATTCCGGGCTGCATATGTCGGAATCGCCGAAGATTCCGCCGATCGAGGTGGAAAGGGGCGAACGCGAAATGCTGATCGACGTGACGCCGATCCGCAACGCGATTGCGACCAACATGCGCCAAAGCGTGTCTGAAATTCCGCATGCGTGGACGATGGTTGAAGTGGACGTGACCAACCTCGTGCTGCTGCGCAACAAACTGAAGGATGAATTTAAACGTCGTGAGGGGTATAATTTAACATATCTGGCGTTTTTCCTGAAGGCCGTCGTCAATGCGATCAAAGATTACCCGATCATGAACTCCGTGTGGGCCGTCAATAAAATCATCGTTAAACGCGATATCAACATTTCGCTGGCCGTCGGCACGGAAGATTCGGTGATGACGCCGGTCATCCAGCGGGCGGATCAGAAAAACATCGCGGGATTGGCGCGGGAAATCGAGGAGCTTGCGACCAAAACGCGTCAAGGCAAGCTGAAGCTGGAGGATATGCAGGGAGGAACCTTTACCGTCAACAACACGGGATCGTTTGGCTCCATCCTGTCTTACCCGATCATCAACTATCCGCAGGCTGCCATTTTGACGTTCGAATCGATCGTGAAACGTCCGGTCGTCATTAACGACATGATCGCGGTCCGCTCGATGGCCAACATCTGCTTGTCGCTGGACCACCGGATTCTCGACGGCGTCATTTGCGGACGGTTCCTGCAGCGGGTAAAGGAAAATATCGAAGCTTATACGCTGGATACGAAAGTTTATTAAAACGGCAGTACTTTCATCATCTGGAGAGGACGTGATTACGTTATGACCAAAGCGCTTCATGTTTCCTATACGCCGATGATGGGTTATGATGCAGCATGGGATTTGCAAAAATCGATCGTAAAAAGCATTGACCTTGGAGAGCAGCAGGATACCCTGCTGCTTTTGCAGCATCCGCCAACCTATACCATCGGTTCCCAAAGACATCCGGAGCATCTTCTGCTCAGCAAGGAAGAGTTGGAGGAGAAAGGCATCGGATTGTTCGAAATCGACCGGGGCGGGGACATTACATATCACGGGCCCGGACAGCTCGTCGGATACCCTTTGCTGGTGCTTGAAGGGGAGGGGCTGGATTTGCATGCCTATTTGCGGAACCTCGAACAAGTGATCATCAATTATTTGAAGCATTACGGCATCGAGGCCGGCCGCAAACCCGAATATACGGGCGTTTGGGTCGGGGATGTGAAGGTGTGCGCCATCGGGGTCAAATTCAATAAATGCCGCAGCCGCCGGGCGTTTGTGACCAGCCACGGATTCGCTTTCAACATCAAGGCGGGGATCGGGCAGCAGGGATTTGCCGGCATCATTCCATGCGGCATTCAGGAGTATGGGGTGACGTCGCTCGAAGACTGCACGGGCCGAACGTTCAGCGTGGAGCAGGTCGCGGAGGAAATCGTGCCGTTTTTCGCGGAAGTCTTCAAGTTTGAAGCCGTGCCCGGCCCCATCCCGGGTCCGGCCCGCTGAATCAGCGGGCGATCAGGGATTCGGCGACACCGAAGATGACGGAGCCGAACATGGCGATCAGCATTAAATAAACGAATACGCGAAACCATTTTTTGTTTTGCATAGCTACTCCTTTTCCGTAAGTATATTGTTTAGGAATCATTAGATCATGATATGGGGACAGCCATGTTTATTGTAACTTAAACGCAAGGAGAGATGAAAGTCCAATGATCAAACAAGACCGTTTGGTGGAAGAATTTATGGAGCTCGTTCAGGTGGACAGCGAAACGGGGCATGAGGAAGAGATTGCGGAAGTTCTTAAAAAGAAATTTGCGGATCTCGGATTAAGCGTGGTCGAGGACGATTCCAAGCCTAGAACCGGCCACGGGGCGGGCAATTTGATCGTAACCATGCAAGGAACGCCCGGAGCCCAAGCGCCGAAGCTGTTTTTCACGTGCCATATGGACACGGTCGCACCGGGCAAAGGCATCAAGCCGACGCTGGGTGCGGACGGCTGGATTACGAGCGACGGAACAACGATTCTCGGCTCCGACGATAAAGCGGGGCTGGCGGTGCTCTTTGAAGCGATCAAAGTCGTGCAGGAGCAGGGAATCGAACATGGGCAAATCCAGTTCGTCATTACGGTCGGCGAGGAGTCGGGCTTGCTCGGGGCACGCTGCATGGATCCGAAATATTTGGATGCCGATTTGGGTTACGCCATCGACTCGAACGGGGAAATCGGCGCGATTGCGGTAGCCGCGCCGACGCAGGCGAAAATGAAGATGAAAATCTTCGGCAAATCCGCCCATGCCGGCGTCAATCCGGAAGACGGCATCAGCGCGATCCAGGTGGCTTCCAAAGCGATTTCCCGCATGAAGCTCGGCCGGCTGGATCACGAAACGACGGCCAATATCGGCAAATTTGCCGGAGGCGGCGCCACGAACGTCGTTTGCGATTATGTCGAAATCGATGCCGAAGCCCGCAGCATCGTTCAGGATAAGGTCGATCGCCAGATCGAGCATATGCGTGAAGCGCTGGAAAGCGCCGTCCAGGAATGCGGCGCAACATGCGAATTCATCAGCGAAATCGTCTACCCGGCCTTCAACTTTGACGAAAACGACGACGTCGTGAAGCTGGCCCAGCGGGCGATTGCCAATATCGGCCTGCCAAGCCGCACGTTCCATTCCGGCGGCGGCAGCGACGCGAACATTTTTAACGGCATGGGGGTTCCGACCGTCAACCTGGCGCTGGGTTACGAACATATCCATACGACCAAGGAGCGGATCCGGGCTGCCGACATGGTCAAAGCGGCCGAAATGGTCATCAGCATCATCCGCGAGACCACGAAATAAATAAAGAACGAAAAAAGCTGTTTCCCGCCGGTGATTCCATGCCGGGGAAACAGCTTTTTTCAACATTATAGCGTTTATGAATTTCGGGCCTCCCGCAGAGGATCTGAATCCGCTTCGTCAAAGCCGAGGACCCACTTTGCGGGGTTATTTTGGGATAAACGGTCTATCTCGTCTAATGAAGCACGACGGCCGAAGCCGCCCCGTGGTTTCGCATTTGGGCCGGCGTCCAACGGGTGTGCCAATCGGTAATATTCAAAATATGCAGTGCGCGGGAAATATTGTCCAAATACCGTTCGATTTGATGGAACAGGTCGGTGCCGACGATTGTGTTTTCGAGCCTTGCCATCAGCGATGCCTTCGTCTGCTGCAGGCAGCAGGAGGCGGCGCCGAATCTGGCGGTCGAATGGTTGGGGTCCGTCGTGTAGATCGCTTCGAAAATGGAGGCGGCTTGCTCGAAATTTCCTTTGTCGTATTCGATTTCAGCTGCGATAAAACAAAGGTCTAGCGAAATCTGGCTTCGGTCGTACAGGGGCAGGCATTCCATCTCGGAAATCCGTGAGGCGGCAAGCTCGCGGTATCCCTGCTTGTACAAGGTATAGATCAGTTCGTTGTATTCATGTTCGGTCGGACTGGACAAAATAGCTAGAGCTTCATCGACTTTGCCCAGCGCAATGGCGGTTTTGGCTGTTTCCAAAGCTTCGTAGCGGGATAGAGCAGGCATTCCGATACCTCCTCCGTTTATGCCATGCAGGCACCATTTGCACAGATTCGCGGCCTCCGCGGCCCTGATCATATGCCTGGCCGTCGTCAGCAGCACGCGGTCATGGTGCATGGCTTTTCGCGATAATAGGGAAAGTGCTTCCTTAAATCGATTTATGTAAATAAGGCATAAAATATAGTGGGCTTGGTTTCTTTCCATGGATCTTGCCGTTGCGCCAAGGGATGCATATAGCTCCGCCGCAGCCGAAAAGGCGCCAAGTGCCCAGAGAGCTTCCGCTACGGGCAGCGCCGCGTCTTCCGCGAATTCGGAGGCAATCGCGGTCAACTGGATGCGCATGTCGGCGTCGCCCATTCCCGACAGGCCGAGGAACATGCCGATTTCGACAAGCGCTTCCGTGATGTAACGCTTCGTTTTCAGGCATTCCCGGAAAGCCATGCCGGCCTCGTAATCGCGGCCGAGCTGCCGCAGCAGTCTGCCGTACTCCAGCCAGCACATCGATTCATCGAATGACGAATTCTTGGAGGGTGGGTTTGATTTGGCCAACGAAAGAGCCTTCTCGAAGCATAAAAGAGCTTCGCCCGTCATTCCGCGCGAACGATGCCATACGGCTAACTTGTATTGCTGCGAAGAAGATGCTTGTTCGGATTGAAGCGGGAACTTCACATGATCTTTCTTCATACGGAACCCTCCGCTATATAAAACAACTTAAATGCTGAATAGTTATAGAGACATGTAAAAAAAGTTGCGAAAAATCAAAAAAACCATGACGATTTTCACATTTATTTATATTTTTTCCATTTTGGATGTCGGCACGGGGCGCAATCCTTGGTTTGACGGGGAGCCTTTTTTTTCGAGAATCGCCGTCAAAGAGGCATGGGGGTCGGTTTCTTTCATCCATTGCTTCAGCATGATTCGAATTTGCCAGGCCCGTCCCACCATGTGGAACGAAGTGCCCGTACAGTAGCTTTTCATAGGGCTCTCCTTCTTTCTCTCGCGAACTTTGTTATAATAAAACCATATGAGTCAGTCTGTACAAACATGCTAGTTTTTAAAATAGAGGGGCTTGCAAATTTCATAGAACGCTACAAACGAACATTTGCAAATCCGGATCAAGGAGAGAAACGAATTGAAACCATATGAAGATCCCAATGCCCGATTGGACGAGGTGACGGTCGCGACAAAACCCGTATTCGAAGGGAAAATCATTTCGCTGCAGATCGACACGGTCAAGCTGCCGGACGGCAGCACCGCTTCCAGGGAAATCGTGAGACATCCCGGAGCCGTGGCGGTGATGGCGATCCATGAAGGAAAAATGGTTTTGGTGGATCAATTCAGGCAGGCCATGGGCCGCCGCGAGCTGGAAATACCTGCCGGAAAGCTCGAAAAAGGGGAGGATCCGCTCGAAGCCGCCAAGCGGGAGCTGCAGGAGGAAACCGGCTATACATGCGGCAATATCCGCCTGCTGCATTCGTTTTACACATCGCCGGGGTTTGCGGATGAAATCATCCATTTATATGTAGCGGAAGACCTGGAAAGCGGCGAGGCGTCTTTGGACGAGGATGAGTTCCTTGAACTTTGCGAGTTGACCCTGGATGAAGCGCAGGAAGCGATCGCGGCCGGAAAAATCAGCGACGCCAAAACGATCATGGCCGTTTACGCATGGAAGCTCAAGCGGTTGACGGGAGCGTTTCAGCTATGACGACCCCATCGCTCAAGACATCTAGAGATGCCGGCTTGTTAAAAGGATATTATGCCGATCTGCATATCCATATCGGCCGATCGACTTCCGGTCAGGCCGTCAAAATCAGCGGCAGCAAAGACCTGACTTTCGCGAATATCGCCAAAGAAGCGGCGGGGCGAAAAGGCATGGAACTGATCGGGATCATCGATTGCCATTCGCCCGAAGTGCAAAAGGACATCATGGATTGCCTCGAATCCGGCGAAATGACGGAGCTGGCGGGAGGGGGCATCGCTTACCGCGGTACGACGATTCTGCTGGGCAGCGAAATCGAAATCTATGAAGAAGGAAAAGGCGCCGCGCATCTTCTGGCCTATTTTCCGAACCTTGCCGTAATGAGCCATTTCACTGCATGGATGGCAAAACATATGAAAAACGTGAACCTCAGCTCCCAGCGGATTTACGTGCCCGCCCGAAAACTGCAGGAGGAAATTTACGCGAGGGGCGGCATCATGATCCCTGCCCATGTGTTTACTCCGCATAAAGGCATTTACGGGAACGTGGCGCCGCTGATGTCGGACGTGCTGGACCTGGACATGGTCAGCGGCGTGGAGCTTGGACTGAGCGCCGATTCGGAAATGGCCGGCCTGATATCCGAGCTTGACCGGTTTACGTTCGTAACGAACTCGGACGCCCACTCCTTGGGGAAAATCGGCAGGGAGTACAACCGAATCAAACTGGCGGAACCGAGCTTTAACGAATTCGTGCTGGCGCTGGAGCAAGCGGAAGGGCGGGCCGTCACGGCCAATTTCGGCTTGAATCCCCGGCTCGGGAAATACCATCGCACCTATTGCCTCGGCTGCAGCCGCATTCTGGACGCGAAGGAAGCGATGACGGGAGCTTGTCCGCATTGCGGGAGCGAGAAAAAAGTGCAAGGCGTGCTCGACCGCATCCTGGACATCGCCGACCGGCCTAAACCGATGGTGCCCGAGAACCGCCCGCAGTATCATTATCAGGTGCCGTTGGAGTTTATTCCGGGCCTGGGGAAAGCGACGATGGCGAAGCTGTTGGAGCGTTTCGGCACCGAAATGTCGATTTTGCACCGGGCGGAGGAACGGGATCTTGCCGAAACGGTCGGCGACAAATTGGCGCGGCAAATCGTTATGGCGAGAAACGGCACGCTGTCGCTGTCGGCCGGCGGGGGAGGAACGTACGGGAAGGTGGATTTGTCTATCGGCAAGTCATAGATTGATGCTTGTCTTCATAGAGTAGAGGTATGTGACAGGAAGGGGGAAATCCGGAATGCGAACTTTCCGCCATACCTTGAAAGAGCAGACGATCCTTTACGTTTTCGTAGCCGTGCTTTTTCTTGTCGGCGTCATTTTCGGGGCGCTTATGGTCAATGCGCTGTCGCTCGAGCAGCAGCAGGATCTGGGGCGGTATCTGCAAAACTTTTTTATGACGGTAGACCAAAGCGGGGATGCGGCGGGGGCGCAGTCCTTCTGGAGCATCGCCGGGCTGCATTTGAAATGGGTCGGTCTGATCTGGTTTTTGGGGTTGTCCGTCATCGGGCTGCCGGGAATTCTCATTCTCGATTTTTTGAAAGGGGTGCTTATCGGTTTTTCGGTCGGTTACCTGGTCGGGGAATTTTCCTGGAAAGGCCTGTTGTTTTCGCTTGTATCGGTCGCCCCGTCCAATTTGCTGATCATTCCGGTGATTATCGTTACGAGTGTTTCCGCGATCGCCTTTTCGCTGCACGTGATCAAAAACCGGGTGATGCTGCATAATCGTGTCAACGTGACGGGACCTTTCGCGCGTTATGTCGGTTTGACGCTGGTCATGTGCCTGCTGATGCTCGGCGTTTCTTCGTTCGAAACCTGGGTGACGCCGACGATGATGAAATGGGTGACTCCGGTGCTGGTGGAGACGGCCGCGGTGCCCGGAACATGAGCAAAATGGTTTGACTTTGCTGCGCCACTCCCTCTATAATAAAAGATATGATATAGCAAAGGTACAGTGATTTTCCTGTGGGGAGGGAGAAAATGGAAGCGCGGATCGATAAAATCAAACAACAACTGCAATCCCAGGGCTATAAGCTGACACCCCAGCGGGAAGCTACCGTCAGAGTTTTGCTCGAGAATGAAGAAGACCACCTGAGTGCGGAGGACGTATTCATGCTCGTCAAAGAAAAAGCTCCTGAAATCGGTCTGGCTACCGTGTACCGTACCCTTGAATTGTTAAGTGAACTGCATGTCGTGGAAAAAATCAATTTCGGCGACGGTGTTGCAAGGTATGATTTGCGGACGGATACCGCAAAACACCACCACCATCATCTGATTTGCGTGAAATGCGGCAGCATGGACGAAATCCGCGAGGACTGGCTGGGGCCGCTGGAAGAGCGGCTGGAACGCGAGTTTAATTTTACGGTTTCCGATCATCGGCTTGATTTTCACGGGATCTGTTACCGCTGCAAAGCGAAGGAAGAAGAAGAACGCAGCGAAGCAGCAAACAAGTCGAAAGTGTAATCGATCGGATCACGATCCTCCAAGAACGACAAGCTCTCGCCGGCACGATGTTTGCCGGAGGGGGCTTTTTTGGTTGGTCAAGCGGAAGGCTTGTCATAACGTTCGGCGGGCTTTCATAAGCTGTGTAACGGGAAGCGCTTTGCGCAAACCATAGGCTTGACCGGTAGGGGGTGCATCCGAATGATTATTTCGGTGCGAAAATGTCTGTCGACATTCAAATTTTTGCTCGTTTTTGCCGCGCTAACCTATGCGCTGTACCAGCTATTCAGCCTGATCGGCGCCTGGATTACGCCGGTGGATCATTACCGGATTCCGGAGGGACATGCCGTCAAGGCGTTCCAAACGTCGGACCGGGCACATACGGGCGAAATGATGGGTGACAGGCTGCGGTTCTTTTATTGGTACGGGGAATAAGGGGAACAACAAGACGAACCGGGGGTCTGCCTGATCCCATGAACGGATCGGCAAATCTATCTGAAGGAGCTTTTTTGACTTATGATACAGTATGTAGAATCCTTCATCCGTTATTTGGACGAAGAGAAGGGGTTGTCTCAAAGCACGCTAGAGTCCTATGAACGCGACCTGCAGCAATTTTTCGAGTTTGCCTTGCGGCGGGAGCTTCAATCGGTGAACGAGATCAGGAAAACCCATATCGCCATGTACATGAACGAATTGAAGAAAAGCCGCTTTGCTGCGTCGACGGTGATGAGAAAACTCGTCTCGATCCGTTCCTTTTTTCATTACATGGTCAAGGAGTCGCTGCTGGAACATGATCCCACGCTGTACCTGGAGTCGCCGAAACCGGAAAAAAAAGTTCCGCAAATATTAAGCGTCGAGCAGGTGGAGCATCTGCTGGCAGCGCCGGACGTGTCGACGCCGCCGGGCGTTCGGGACAAGGCGATGCTGGAGCTGCTGTACGCGACGGGCATGAAAGTCTCGGAGCTGATGGCGCTTAATGTGGATGATGTGTATCCGGACATGAAATTTCTCCACTGCACGAGCAGCTCGGGGAAGGAGCGGGTGCTGCCGATCAGCAGCATTTCAGCCGAAGCCGTAAGTACATACATCAATCAAATACGGCCCCATATGGTCAGGGGTGACCGGGAAAACGGGCTTTTCCTGAACAATCTCGGGACAAGGCTGACCCGCCAAGGTTTTTGGAAAATACTAAAAAAATACGCCGCGGAGGCAGGCATAGACGGGGACATTACCCCGCATACGCTGCGCCATTCCTTTGCGGCGCATCTGCTCGAGGACGGGGCTGACATCCGTTCCGTCCAGGAGATGCTGGGGCACAGCGACATGTCTGCGGCCCCGATTTATAGCCTGTTAACCAAAAAAGCGATGAAGGACGTTTATCAAAGCCATCATCCGCGGGAACGGGCGCATTCAACCAAACCAAAGGAGCACAACGGATATGACAACGATTAACCAGACAATGATTCGCGAAGCGGCTGCCTACATCCAAGGCAAAACCGGATCGAAACCCGAGGTCGGTTTGATTCTCGGGTCGGGGCTTGGCATTCTGGCCGACTTGATTCAGGACGGAATTTCGATTCCTTACCAGGACATTCCGCATTTTCCGGTATCGACCGTGGAAGGGCATGACGGCGAACTTCTGATCGGCACGATCGAAGGGCGCGCGGTCGTCATGATGAAAGGGCGCTTTCATATGTATGAGGGCTACGGTCCCGAAGTGACGGCATTTCCGGTTCGCGTCATGAAAGAATTGGGCGTTCAAAGCCTGCTTGTGACCAATGCCGCGGGCGGCGTCAACAAGTCCTATAAACCGGGCGACCTGATGGTGATTGCCGATCACCTCAATTTCACGGGCAGAAACCCGCTGATCGGACCAAACGACCCTGAATTGGGCGTTCGTTTCCTGGATATGTCCGAAGCGTACAGCCGCCGTTTGCGCGGCGTGCTCAAAACGGTCGCCGAATCGAAAGGAATCGAACTCCAGGAAGGCGTTTATGCCGGTTTGCTCGGACCTACGTATGAAACCCCGGCCGAAATTCGGATGCTCCGCACGCTTGGCGCCGACGCCGTAGGCATGTCGACCGTATCGGAAACGATCGTGGCGCGCCATGCGGGACTCGAAGTGCTTGGCATTTCCTGCATCAGCAACATGGCGGCGGGCATTCTTGACCAGCCTCTGTCCCATGACGAGGTCATGGAAACAACCGAGCTTGTCCGCGACAAGTTTTTAAACCTGGTGCTCGCGGTCATTCCGAAAATGTAATTTTTGCATCCATTGTTTTCAAAGATTTCAAAACCTACGTCCGCAGGCCTTCGCCCTGCGGATTTTTTATGTTTTCATGCGTAATTTTCCTATAAATCTTGGCGGCCATTGGAATATTTTCCTCCCAACCTGACGACAATGAAAAACAGCAGTATTCGAATTTTGCAAAAAAAAAGCTTCAGCATGGCATGTAGGATAGCAATTTTCAAGATTTGCAAAATTCTCATTCCAAAGTTGACCAAAGGTCAGGAGGGGACTAGTTTTGAGAAAGACGCTATTGGCAGTGACGCTGACGGTGTGCTTTTTTGCCGCGGCTTTCCCGCAGCCGGGATTTGCCGAGGAAAAGGCCAAACAGACGGGGCAAGCGGATCTGGCCGCAAACGCCAAGTCCGCCATCCTCATGGATGCGGATACGGGAACTATTATTTACGAGAAAAACAGCCATGATAAACTGCCGCCCGCAAGCATTACCAAAATTATGACGATGCTGCTCACGATGGAAGCCATCGACTCCGGCAAGCTGAAGCTGACCGACAAGGTTCGCACGAGCGAATATGCCGCATCGATGGGGGGCTCGCAAATTTTCCTGGAGCCCGGCGAAGAAATGACCGTCGACGAAATGCTGAAAGGCATCGCGATGGCATCGGGCAACGACGCTTCGGTGGCGATCGCGGAAAAAATCGCGGGCACCGAGGAATCTTTCGTGCAGATGATGAACGACAAAGCGAAGCAGCTTGGGCTGAAGGACACCCATTTTGCCAACTGCAACGGACTGCCTGCGGAAAACCACTATTCCTCGGCACATGATATCGCCGTCATCAGCCGGGAGCTTTTGAAGCATAAGGATATTACGAAATATACCGGCACCTACCAGGATTATCTGCGCAAGGATTCGAAAAAGCCGTTTTGGCTCGTAAACACGAACAAGCTGGTCCGCTTTTATACCGGGGCCGACGGACTGAAAACGGGTTATACGTCCGAAGCGAGATTTTGCCTGTCGGCAACGGCGGTCAAAGACGGATTGAGAGCCGTGGCGGTTGTGCTTGGCGAACCGAACACGAAGACGCGGAACGAAGAAGTATCCAAAATGTTCGACTATATGTTTTCGCAATACAGCATGCACACCATCTTCAAGCCGGGCGACACGATCGGAACGATCAAGGTTAATAAAGGCGACGTGAAAGAATTGACGCTGACCGCGGGCCAAACCTACAGCGTGCTGCTCAGAAAGACGGTCAATGCCGAAGGCATCCGTCATGAGCTGCAGGTTCCGAAGGAAGTCAGAGCGCCCGTACAGGCGGGACAGGTACTCGGTAAGCTCGTCGTGTACCAAGGCGACAAAGTTCTCAAGGAATTCGAGCTGAAATCTCCGGAGCAAATCGGCAAGGCCGGATGGTGGAAGCTGTTCAAGCGGACGGCCTCGAAGTTGTTCCTTGTAGATTGATAGCGGTTTTCTTCTAGTTTTGTCGGGGTGCAGGAATCTCTTTTCGCGGCGTAGAAATCCTTGGTCAAGCGACAGGAAGGAGAGTGAGCAGGCGTGAATCTGCAAGTGGAAATGGAGCATCACCGCAAAACATTGATCGTCCGCCTATCCGGCGAGCTGGACCATCATACCGCCGACCATGTCCGTCTACAGCTCGACGAAGCAATCCAGAGAGGACAAACGGAGCATTTGGTGCTCAGCTTTAAAAATTTGCAGTTTATGGACAGTTCCGGATTGGGAGTCATTTTGGGAAGGTACAAGCTGATCAAAAGCAAGGGCGGAAAAATGGCCGTATGCGACGTCAATTCGGCGGTCTACCGCTTATTGGACATGTCCGGGCTGTTTAAGATCATGCCTATTTACGATAGCGAGGGCCAGGCGCTCTCGGGATTGGAGGTCGTGTCATGACGGAAAAAAATGGGGTTCAACGCAATTTCATGACGCTCCAATTTTCGGCCAAATCGGAAAACGAATCCTTTGCGCGGGTCACCGTCGCGGCGTTCATTTCCCAGCTGGATCCGACCATGGAAGAGCTCAGCGATTTGAAAACGGTCATTTCCGAAGCGGTCACTAACAGCATCATTCACGGGTATGACGGCAATCCCGAAGGGATCGTCACCATCACGGCGGAAATCGTGGGCGATACCGTGACGATTACCGTCGAGGATCGGGGAGAGGGCATCGAGGATTTGGACCTGGCCCGTCAGCCGCTGTACACGTCAAAACCTGAACTGGAGCGATCGGGAATGGGATTTACGATCATGGAGAACTTCATGGACGAGTTCGAAGTTTCCAGCGAGCCCGGCTCCGGCACGTCGATCAGGATGAAGAAAAGGATAGAATCCAAGAAAGCTTTGTATAATTAGGGGTTGGGCGCATGGATGCTGATGTGAAAAAACCTTCGCAAACCTATCTGGAAGACGCGGAAGTCAAACGCCTGATCGCTTTGAGCCAGGCCGGAGACAGCATGGCCCGCGATACGCTGGTAAACTGCAACATCCGTCTCGTCTGGTCCGTTGTACAAAGGTTTATGAACCGCGGCTATGAGCCGGAGGATTTGTTTCAGATCGGCTGTATCGGTCTGCTGAAGTCCGTGGATAAATTCGATTTAAGCTACGACGTTAAATTTTCGACCTATGCCGTGCCGATGATCATCGGCGAAATTCAGCGGTTCCTCCGGGATGACGGCACCCTTAAGGTAAGCCGTTCGCTGAAGGAAATGGCGAATAAAGTACGGAAAAAGAAGGACGAGCTGTCGAAGCATCTGGATCGATTGCCGACCGTCAAAGAGGTTGCCGAGGAGCTTGGGGTGACGCCGGAGGAAGTGGTGTTCGCCCAGGAAGCGAATAAACCGCCGACCTCGATCCATGAAACGGTGTTCGAAAACGACGGAGACCCGATTACGCTCATGGACCAGATTGCGGACGACACGCAGGAACGCTGGTTCGACAAGCTGGCCCTGAACGAGGCGATCGACGGCCTTTCCGAACGCGAGAAGCTGATCGTCTACCTAAGGTATTACCGCGATCAGACGCAATCGGAGGTAGCGGCGAGGCTTGGCATATCGCAGGTTCAGGTGTCGCGCCTGGAAAAGAAAATATTGCAGCTTATTCGCGATCAGATCGCGCAGTAACGTGAGGGCGGACCGGTTCGAGGCATTTTGCTTCGGCCGGTCCGTTTTTTGTTTTCCCCGCCTCCCCGTCTTTTGGAATCCATGAAGATGCGCCGTTGCAAATGCTCGTCTGCGCCGGAATGCAAACGGTAGAATACGCTCCCATAGCAACATTTGACTAGAAAACCGAGCATTTTCCTATACTAACGACATTGAGGCAGCAAAGGAGTGGTCACAATGTCTTCGAATTCGGTCCCTACGGTATATCTGCAGCTGCGAAGCCGCGTGCCGATCACGCAGGGAAGGGTCGTGACGCTTGGGCATGTCGCCAGGATATTAAGCGACCCGGAGTGGGAGGCGCCGCTTCGCAATCTTGAACTGGTCGAACCGCAAAAATGGGACGGCAATTTGTTGCTTATCGACCTGATGCAAATTATTCCGAAGGTTCAGCAGCTCATCCCCGGGGTGAAAATCGAACCGATCGGTCAAAACCACGTTTTGGTGGAAGTCGTTCAGAAACCGCGGAAGCCTTCCTTTCTTTTGTTTTTGCTCGTTTGGCTGCTGCTTTTTTTCGGCTCGGCGCTGACGATCATGAACTTCCACGCGGACGTCAACATGCAGGAGGTTCAAATCCGGACGGTGGAAATGCTGACAGGCAAAAGGGACGAACATCCTTACCTGTTCCAGGCGGCTTATTCGTTTGGCATCGGCTTCGGCATGGTCGTTTTTTTCAACCATCTGTTCAAGAAAAAATGGAATGAGGAGCCTACTCCGTTGGAAGTGGAGATGTTTCTCTACCAGGAAAATATCGATCAGTTCGTCGTCGCCCAGGAATACAAACGGATGAAATCGTCGCAAAACAAGGGGGAGAAGCATTGAGTACGGTGCTTGGGCTGCTGGTGCAGATTTTGCTCGGCATTGCCGGAGGCATCGCCGTTGGCGGGGGCGTGATCGCGCTTTTTATCGTGCTGGACATGATTCCGAGGCTGGCGCAGCTGACGCGGTCTTACCACCAGGTGCACTGGTACGAAGGGGCGATGGTGGCGGGATCGCTGGTAGGCACCGTGTTTGATTTCTGGAACTGGAAGCTGTCGCTCGGGGCATGGTCCGGCCTCGTTGTCGGCCTATTTAACGGCATTTTTGTCGGGCTTTTGGCGGCGGCCTTGACCGAGGTGCTGAACGTGCTGCCGATTTTGGCCAAGCGGCTAAAAATGATCGGGTACTTGTTCGGCCTATTGATGGCGATGGTGACGGGGAAAGTGGCGGGTTCGTTGTTTGACTGGTTCGTATATAGAAAGTAAGAGGCGAAAGGGTGATGGATCATGAACGAACATGAGAATGAGCGAACAGGTGTGGGGGATCCGTCAAAACCGGAAGTGTGGATGAATTACGGAAACGGGACAGAATCCGGAGGAAAAGAGGGCGATCGACCGGCTTCAGCCTCTGGCGGCCCGCAAGATGACGGCAGCAACGGAGCCGGTACCCTGGTTTTTAAAGGGTCGGGGGCCGGCAGCGGCAAAGGCGAAGAGAAAAAGCGGGAAGAAGAGCATTCCGACTCGGTGGAAGAATCGGTTATTTATTGGCAAAAAAGCGACGACATTTCGGACAGCTTGGACCAGACGAAAGCAACGCTGAAGGAAGTGGTCGGACTCGGGTCCTCGTTCGATATCGTATTCCGCGAGATGACGCTTGCGGGGCGGCGGACGGGGCTGCTTTTCGTCAACGGGTTCGCCAAAGACAACATCATGGTCGAAATTTTGAAGCGCCTGACGTATTTGAACGCGGACCAGCTGTCTACAGACGCACTGCAGTCTTTTTTTGAATATTATATTCCGCATATTCAAGTCGAAGTGGAACGAAAGCTGAGTTCTACGATCAACAAAATGCTGATGGGCATGTCCGCACTGTACATCGACGGCGAACGTGCGGCCATCGTGCTGGATACGCGCACGTTCCCGGTACGCAGCCCGGAAGAGCCCAGCATCGAAAGAGTGGTCCGGGGCGCCAGGGACGGCTTTGTCGAGACGCTGCTCAGCAATATCGCCCTTGTCCGCCGCCGCGTCCGCGATCCCGGGTTCAAAGCGGAATTGGTTCAGGTAGGTAGACGTACACGTACGGACGTGTGTATTGCATATATTGATGATATCGTGGATAAGGTGCAGGTCGACTCGATCCGGGAAAAAATCAAAGGCCTGGATATCGAAGGGCTGCCGCTGGCGGATAAGCAGCTGGAAGAGGCCATCATCAACAAAGGCTGGCATCCGTATCCGCTGGTCCGGTATTCGGAGCGGCCCGACGTGGTGGCTTCGCATATTTTGGAAGGGCGGGTGGCCGTTTTCGTCGACACGTCGCCGAGCGTCATGGTCATGCCGACCACTTTTTTCGACCTGTGCCAACATGCGGAGGAAAAACGGCAAACGGCATTTATGGGCACATACCTCAGGTGGGTCCGGTTTCTCGGGATTTTCGCATCGATGTTTTTGCTGCCGCTATGGATGCTGTTGGTCGCGAATCCGGAGCTGAAACCGGCGTTTCTGCAGTTTATCGGACCTCACGATCATGGCAAGGTGCCGTTAATCGCCCAGTTTCTGATGGTCGAATTCGGGGTGGACCTGCTGAGGCTTGCGGCCGTCCATACGCCGACGCCGCTTGCTTCCGCCATGGGCCTGATCGCGGCCATCCTGGTCGGCGACATCGCCGTCAAAACCGGATTGTTTATCAACGAGGTCGTGTTGTACATGGCCGTCGCCGCCATCGGGATGTTCGCGACGCCAAGCTATGAGCTCGGGCTTGCCAACCGGCTGGTGAGGCTGGTACTGCTGGTGGCCGTCGCGCTCTTTAAGGTGCAGGGCTTCGTCATCGGCACGACGCTGCTCATTTTGCTGCTGACGCTGCACCGCTCGTACAATTCTTCTTATTTATGGCCGTTTATACCTTTTAATGCAAAGGCGATGGCCAGCGTCTTATTCCGTTTTCCGCTGCTTGAATCCAAGAAAAGGCCATCCTTCAATAAAACGCGGGATAACACGAAAATGGCGCCAAACCCGGACAATACGGATCAATCGTAGAAAAAATACAAATGTTTTGCATAAAAATCCATTCATTCTCTTCCGTTGTCTGTTATACTGATGTAAAAGTTCAGATGGAATTTGATTTTCCACAGAAAGCGAAGGGATGCTGAATATGTTCTTACATGGTACCAGTCAAATAAATGCAGCAGGGCATCTGGAAATCGGCGGATGCGACGTGGTGGACCTTAAGGAAACGTACGGAACGCCGCTGTACATCGTGGACGAAGAGCTTGTTCGTCAGCGCTGTCAGCAGTATATCGCGGCTTTCCGTGCTTCCGGCCTGAAGTTCCAAGTCGCATATGCGAGCAAGGCGTTTTGCACGATGGCCATGTGCCGCGTTGCCGACGAAGAAGGCATGTCGCTTGATGTGGTGTCCGACGGGGAACTCTATACCGCGCTGCAAGCGGGTTTTCCGGCCAAACGCATTCATTTTCACGGCAACAACAAAACGCTGGAGGAAATCGAAATGGCGATCGACGCCGAAATCGGCTGCTTCGTTGTGGACAACTTGGTGGAATTGCAGCTTCTGAACGCGGTGGCCGCCGAGAAAAACGTGCGCGTGCAAATTTTGCTCCGCGTCACGCCGGGCGTCGAAGCGCATACCCATGAGTACATCTCGACGGGTCAAACCGATTCCAAGTTTGGATTCGACATCGGCAACGGTTCGGCATTCGAAGCGGTAAAGCTGGCGTCCGAACAGTCGAATCTGGAACTGCTCGGCGTCCATTCCCATATCGGCTCCCAAATCTTCGAGACCGAAGGCTTTGAAATGGCGGTGCAGCGGGTGGCGGAATTCGCGAAAAACGTCTTCCAGCAGCTCGGCGTGCTGTTCAAAGTGGTCAATCTGGGCGGAGGTTTCGGCATCCGTTACGTGGAAGGGGACACGCCGCTCGAAGTTTCGCAATACGTCAAAGCGATCACCGATGCGGTCAAAGCGCATTTTTCCGGCTGGTCTTCCGAGCTGCCCGAAATTTGGGTGGAACCGGGCCGCAGCATCGTCGGCGATGCCGGCACGACGCTTTATACCGTCGGAACGAGCAAGGACATTCCGGGCGTACGCAAATACGTCGCCGTGGACGGCGGCATGACGGACAATCCGCGTCCCGCTTTGTATGAATCCAAATACGAAGCGCTGCTTGCCAACCGGGCAAATGATGCGATCGAAGAAACGGTGTCCATTGCCGGCAAATGCTGCGAAAGCGGAGATATGCTGATTTGGGATTTGGACCTGCCGAAAGTAAACAGCGGCGATTTGCTGGCTGTTGCCTGCACGGGAGCCTATAACTATTCCATGGCCAGCAACTATAACCGCATTCGCCGTCCGGCGGTCGTGTTTGTCCGTCAAGGCGAAAGCGACCTGGTCGTACGCCGCGAAACGCTGCAGGACATCGTCGGCAACGACGTCATTCCTGAGCGGATCAACAAGCAGGCTGTCCTGAAATAAGCGGAATTACAGCGGTTCCGACGGAAATCGGGAACGGCCGTACTTACAAGCAAGAATTGGTGCAGAACAAAACGCGAAAGAAGATCATTTCTGTATTGGGGAATGCGGAAATGATCTTTTTCGCGTGGACGGCGCCTTCAAGCCTTTCCCATCCTTCGTTCCGTTTGAAGCTGGCATCGAAATGATTGCAAAAGTGGCGGAAAGTAAGATACAATCAAATGGTGACGAAAACGATGGACGGGCCTTTGCGGCTTGGGTCATCGGAAAAGCAACAGCATTCGAAAAATATCCGATAGGAAGTGAATACCGATGAAAAAAGGTACGATTGAACTTGAAAAAGGCGGAGTCGTTGAAATAGAATTTCTGCCGGAAGAAGCGCCAAACACGGTTGCAAACTTTGAAAAGCTTGCGAATTCCGGCTTTTATAACGGCCTGACGTTCCACCGCGTCATTCCAGGTTTCGTAGCGCAAGGCGGATGCCCGGTCGGCAACGGCACCGGCGGACCTGGATACACCATCGATTGCGAAACGGCAACGAACACGACGAAACATACGAGAGGCGTGTTGTCCATGGCGCATGCCGGACGCAACACGGGCGGAAGCCAATTTTTTATCGTGTACGAACCGCAGCATCACCTTGACGGCGTGCACACCGTCTTCGGCAAAGTGACCAGCGGCATGGAACATGTCGATGCGATCAGACCCGGCGACAAAATGAAAGAAGTAAAAGTTTGGGACGAACAATAAGAAGGGCTTAACCTCTTCGGAGCGATTTTGGCTTGGCCAATTTCCTCACAGCAAGCTGACGCCGGTGTTTTACCGGCGTCAGCTTATTTCCGTTTGAAGATAGTATGAGTTTCAAAGCAATGTATGGCTTCCTTATATCTCAAGAAAAGTTTCCGCTATACGGGGTCTGTTCTGTGATAGTGCGTCGATAGATGTATTTTTTTATGAAGCGGGAAAGCCGGACGGAATGAAAAACGGCGTTCGGAACCTTTCCAAACGCCGCAAGGAATCTATTTTTTTAGAACGTCTAACGCAGCTCTCAGCTTTCGGGCAAATTGAATGGGATTTTCAACCGATTCAATATGAAGATACATCAATCTGGGTTTTTCAAACAACCAGTGGTTGTGGACCGCCGTTATTTTGAGGTTGCGTCTGCGAACCGCGTTGATAAAGCGCTGCACTTCGGACTGCAGCAGCGTAATTTCGCCGGTGTTCAAAGTCGTGCCGTTTTTAAGCGATTGAATCGTAATTTCATGTTCGGTTTCATAATTTCTTCCAAGAATTTTAGCATTCAGCTTTCTTTCAACCATAATCGTGCAGCTTTTGCCGTCGGACGTACCTTTGCCGCCCAAAATGGCAGCAAGACGGTTGCAAAGCGATTGGGAAATTTTCATGCATTCCACTCCTTTCGTGATGTTACAAAATATGAAAGGTTGAAAGGCAAGGAACATTTGAATGACTATTTTTTTAAAAATATGCTATTGGGAAATCGATAGAGGCTGCTAGGAACGACAGCGCTTACGTTGGCAATGTCGGTACCAGCGCGCCAATCCGGAGCATCTTTTGCCTTCGTGGGCGACGGCCTGAACGCAGGCTTGCCTCTTGCATTTATAAACAATCGGTAGTAACATACAGTTTAGTTCATGATGCTTGATCTGGTTTAAACACCATGAACCATTAAAAATTTGGGTTTTCCTTCGGGGCAGGGTGAAATTCCCTACCGGCGGTGATGATGCATTTCGTGCATGGCGGTTTGCCATAAAACGTATGAATCTTAGTCCGTGACCCGGCCGCGTGCTTGACAGCCCGCGTACGGTGGACCCGGTGCAATTCCGGGACCGACAGTATAGTCTGGATGGGAGAAGGAGCGAAAGCGCAGGGTACATATACTCGTGCGATACACCCAATAAAGCTGCGGCAAGACGTGTCTTTTTTCACGTGCGCTCGGGACGGCCGTTTTTTGACGATCGGAAAAGGGTTCGTTATGAACCCCTGGTCTGGCAGAAACGTTGCTATGATGCCTTCGTCCGGTCGGAAAGCGTGTGAACCGTGCACTTTATTTGCCGTTCCCAAATGACGGGGTACCGCCTTTACAACTGCCATGGCGGAAGCTTTATTTGAGTGTCTTCAGCTTATTCTCACGATGCCCCCGGATGAAATCCGGAGGGCTTTTTTGTTGTTTGCTTCAAAAAATGGGAACGGAAAGGAGGAACCGTTGGCGATGGAACTGCCGGTGAATGACGAATTTTACATGTCTCTGGCGCTGGATATGGCAGAACGTGCGCAGGGGCAAACGGGAATCAATCCGGTCGTGGGCTGTGTGATCGTGAAAGACGGCGCGCTTGTCGGTCTCGGAACGCATCTGAAAAGGGGAATCGCCCATGCGGAAGTGCATGCCGTCCGTATGGCCGGCGAACAGGCGGAAGGAGGCACGGTGTACGTCACGCTGGAGCCGTGCAGCCACCACGGCAAAACCCCGCCTTGCAGCGACCTGCTCATCGAAGCGAAGGTAAAACGGGTCGTGGTCGCCTGCTTAGACCCGAATCCCGTCGTCGCAGGCTCAGGGATCAAACGTCTCCGTCAGCACGGAATCGAGGTCCAGGTCGGCACGCTGCGGGAACGGGCGGTACGATTGAACGACAAGTTCGCGAAGTACATTACGACCCGGATGCCTTACGTAACGATCAAGGCGGCAAGCACGCTGGACGGGAAAATCGCGACCGAAACGGGCGACAGCAAATGGATTTCGAACGAGGAAGCCCGGCTGCAGGCGCATGCGCTTCGCCACCGTCACCAGGCGATCATGGTCGGCATCGGAACGGCGCTGGCGGACGATCCGAGCCTGACAACGCGGCACGACGGCGTGGACGGCTTGCAGCCTGTGCGCATCGTCGTCGATTCAAGGCTTCGTTTGACGCCGGAAGCCAACCTGTTGAAGGTTGGAACCTCGCCCATCGTTATTCTGACGACGGAACAGGCGCCGGTTGAACGGCGCAGGCTGCTGGAGGAACTAGGGGCCGAGATTTTGGTCTGCGGCGCAGGTCCTCGCGTAGATCTGAAGGCGGCTTTGGAAGAGCTTGGCCGCAGGGAAATCGGCTCCGTCCTGGTCGAAGGCGGCGGGGCGCTGAACGGTGAACTGCTGCGGGCGCGACTTGTGGATCGAATCGTTTTGTATTTCGCTCCGAAAATCGTCGGCGGCAAACATGCTCCGCATTCTTTCGATTTGGAAGGCATCGGGCGCATGGCGGATGCGATCACGTTGGATGACCTTGAGGTGGACCGGGTCGGGGACAACATTTTCGTCTCGGGAAAACCGATTTGGCCTGACCATGTAGACGTTAAAGAACAGGAAGGGGAGGGGTGAACATGTTTACCGGATTGGTTGAAGAAGTCGGAATTTTGGACGGCATCGCAAGGCAAGGGGAAGCCATGGTATTAACGATCAAGGCATCCGCCATTATGGACGACGTCAAGGTCGGCGACAGCATCGCGGTGAACGGTGTCTGCCTGACCGCCACGAAGATCGGCGACGGCGCTTTTTCCGTCGACGTCACTCCCCAGACGTACCGCCATTCCAATTTGGGGCTGATGAAGCCGGGAAACCGCATCAATCTCGAGCGGGCGATGAAAGCAAACGGGCGCTTCGGCGGCCATCTGGTTCAGGGGCATGCCGATATGACCGGTACGGTCCGCCGGTTGTCAAAAGAGCAAAACGCGGTCCTGATCGATATCGCTCCGAACAAACCCGACTTGAACAAATTTATCATTCCGCAAGGCTCCGTTACGGTGGATGGCGTCAGTCTGACGATCGCCCGTACCGACGGCGAAAGCTTCACCGTATCGGTCATTCCCCACACGCTGGCGGAAACGGGCTTGTCCGGCTTAAAAGCAGGAAGCATCGTTAACATCGAATGCGACATCATCGGCAAATACGTGCATGCCCTGTTAGGGCAGTCGGCATCCGGCGCGGGCAGGGACCGTTCGGGCATTACGCTGGATATGCTGGCGTCAAACGGATTTGCGTAAACGAAGGATCTACGGCAAGACAGCATCTTAAAGGAGGCAAAACAACATGGAGCCAATTCGATTCGACTCGATTGAGGACGCGATTCGGGATTTGCGGGAAGGTAAGGTCGTCATCGTCGTGGATGACGAGGATCGGGAAAACGAAGGGGATTTTGTCGCCCTGGCGGAAAAAGCGACCCCCGAAGTGATCAATTTCATGATTACCGAAGGGCGCGGGCTTGTATGCGTCCCGCTGGCCAGGGAACGGGCGGAGGCGCTCGAGCTGCTGCCCATGACGATTCAAAACACCGATCACCACGGCACGGCTTTTACGGTATCGGTCGACCATAAAGACACGACCACGGGGATTTCGGCCCAGGAACGTTCGTTGACGGCCAAGGCGCTGATCGACCCGGCCGCCGTTCCCGGGGATTTCCGCCGACCCGGCCATATGTTTCCGTTGATCGCCAAAGATGGAGGTGTCCTGCGGCGAGCGGGTCATACCGAAGCGGCGGTGGACCTGGCTATGCTCAGCGGAGCCGCTCCTGCGGGTGTCATCTGTGAAATCATAAAAGAGGACGGCACGATGGCAAGACTGCCGGACCTGGCTGTTATCGCCGAAAAACACGGGCTGAAGCTGATTTCGATCCAGGACTTGATCAAATACCGCAATCAGCGGGAGAAGCTGGTACACCGGGCCGCGGAGGTGCGGATGCCGACCGAATTCGGCGAATTCAAGGCCGTCGCTTACACCAATGACGTGGACGACAAGGAGCATCTCGCGCTTGTCAAAGGGACGATTTCCGGCGATGAGCCGGTGCTCGTCCGGGTGCACTCCGAATGTTTAACGGGAGACGTCTTCCATTCGCTGCGCTGCGACTGCGGGCCGCAATTCGCCGCGGCGCTCCGGCAGATCGAAATGGAAGGCACCGGCGTGCTGCTGTATATGAGACAGGAAGGCCGGGGCATCGGATTGATCAACAAGCTGAAAGCTTACGAGCTGCAGGAACAGGGGCTGGATACGGTCGACGCCAACCTGAAGCTGGGTTTTCCGGCCGACCTGCGGGATTACGGCATCGGCGCGCAAATTTTAAAGGATTTGGGCATTTCGAAAATCCGCCTGTTGACCAACAATCCGCGCAAAATCAAAGGCCTGGAGGGCCACGGCCTGGAGGTCGTTGAACGGGTGCCGATCCAGATGGAAGCCGGAAAGGACAACAGCCGTTATTTGCAAACGAAGCGGGCGAAGCTCGGGCATATGCTGAATCTATAAAAAAACGCTTGGGACTATGCAACATAAGCGCAGCAATCATAAATGATAACGAAAGGTTGATGAATCATGACACATATTTTTGAGGGAAATCTCGTTTCCAGCGGGCTGAAATACGGGATCGTCGTAGGCAGATTCAACGAATTCATTACAAGCAAGCTGCTGAGCGGCGCTCTGGACGGGTTGAAACGTCACGGCGCCTTGGACGAAGAAGTGGACGTCGCCTGGGTGCCCGGCGCGTTTGAAATTCCGCTCATCGCAAGCAAAATGGCGGAAAGCGGCAAATACGACGCCGTCATTACGCTCGGCACCGTCATCCGCGGGGCGACTTCCCATTATGACGTCGTATGCAACGAGGTCGCCAAAGGCGTGGCGGCAACAAGCCTGAAGACAGGCGTGCCGGTCATTTTCGGCGTTCTGACCACGGACAGCATCGAACAGGCCGTGGAACGCGCAGGCACCAAAGCCGGCAACAAAGGTTATGAAGCGGCGGTGTCGGCGATCGAAATGGCCAATTTGACGAAGCAGTTTAAATAAAACGGAACAGGCAGGCATCCTTCGGCATGAAGGATGCCTTTGTTCTGGGCGGGGGCGTGAGTTTGCGGCCAGTCCCTCGATCTCAATGTTCTGCCTGACCGGGATGTGCGGCGTACGTCGTATATCAACGGCAAATCACATCCAAAATGGCGGCGGAAGCTTTGAGAAGGCGGGAACGAAGCGCTGGGAGGCTTGACGAATGCCGTGAAATCATGCTTATTTAAATGTAGTGCCTTTACACGGGGCACTCTATTTTTTTAATATATGAGTAGGGAAGAAACTTGGCTTTATAACAAAATTGGCGGAAAGGGCGGAATCGATCCGCAACCGCAAGCGGCCACTTTTGCATCTTGCTGAGAACTAATTTTCAGTTTTGAGCCCGATTGAAGCTCATTTTATGGACGGAGGATAAGCCGTGAACACAGTATTATACAAACTGGAGACATTTGAGGGTCCGCTCGATTTGCTCCTTCACCTGATAGACAAAGCGGAAATCAATATCCAGGATATCCCCGTCAGCGAGATTACCGATCAATACATGGAATATTTGCACACCATGCAGGAGTTGGAACTGGACGTGACAAGCGAGTTCCTGGTCATGGCCGCCACGCTGCTGTCCATCAAAAGCAAGCTGCTGCTGCCGAAACCGCCGGTGTTTGAAATGGACGAATTCGATTTTTACGAGGAAGAGGACGTCGACCCGCGCGCCGAGCTGGTGCAGAAGCTGATCGAATACCGAAAATATAAAGGCATCGCCAAACATTTGCAGGAGCGGGAATGGGAGCGGAGCCTCCTGTATGCCAAGGAACCCGAAGATTTGACGCCGTGGGTGCCGCAGGTGACGGAAAATCCGGTTCGCGGACTCCATGCCGCCGATCTGGTCGCCGCGTTTCAGAAAGCACTGCGCAAAGCGGTCCGGCGGACAAGCTACACTCGGATTCAGCGCGACGAAATATCGGTCAAGGACCGGATCCGTCAAGTCGTGGGCGTGTTATCCCAGTCGGGCCCCGGCGGAAAGGTGCTGTTTTCCCGGCTTTTGCACGAGGACATGGTAAGGCATGAGATTGTCGTTACGTTTTTGGCTATTTTGGAGCTGATGAAAATGAAACAGATCCTGTGCTACCAGGAAAAGCTGTTCGATGATATCGTAATGGAGTGGAGAGGAGGAGAGCAGCTTCATGGACTTTCCGAAATTGAAATCGATTATTGAGGGGCTGCTGTTTCTCGCAGGAGACGAAGGGCTTTCGGTCAAACAAATCGCCGAGGTCGTGGATCACCGGCCGGAGCTGGTCGAAGATGCGCTGAGGGAATTAAAGGAGGATTTGATGCGGCAGCAGCGGGGCATTCAAGTCATGCAGATCGCGGGCAGCTTCCAGCTGACAACGCTCGCGGAGCATGCCTCTTTTTACGAGAAGCTCGCTTATTCGCCTTCCCGTTCATCCCTGTCCCAAGCTGCGCTGGAGACGTTGGCCATCGTTGCGTACCGTCAGCCGATCACGCGCGTCGAAATCGAGGAGATTCGGGGGGTCAAATCGGAACGCGCCATCCAGACGCTGGTGAACAAGGATCTGATCGAGGAAACGGGGCGGGCCGAGGCGATCGGCAGGCCGATCCTTTACGGCACGACGAAATCGTTTCTCGATTATTTCGGTCTGCCAAGCCTTCAGGATTTGCCTGAACCGCAGTTGTTCGAAAGCACGGAAGACCTCGAGGAAGAGACGCAGCTGCTGTTTGAGAAGCTGGACGGCAGGCAGCTGACGATCGACGATGTGGACAATTGAATCGATGAATATGGCTTGCGAAGCCGCCGGAACATCGTTCCGGCGGTTTTTTTGCATATCTTTTGTACGGCTTCCGTTGCGCATCTCCCAAGCTTGACCGAATAAGTAAACAAAACGAAAAACAAGTCATAATTTTAACATTTCATCCGGTTCTCTTGGGGATTACAATGAAAACGCATACCTGCGCGAAAGTATATAAGCCGATGCACCCGTTGATTGGCATGATCGCGTACCGGCTGTACCTTTTATATTCCCGAACCTATGGATGAGGAGGAGATTCAAATGAAAAACATTTCCAACGCGCCGGGTTTTCCGGCAAACCCGCCCGAGAAGGAAGGATGGCGGCTCGTATTTCAGGAAGAATTCGAGGGTCCGTCGCTGGATGAAGGCAAGTTGTTGCCGTACGGGCTTGCGCATTGGTATGAACCCGGTGAAAACCTTGCGGCTTATGAAATCAAGGATAGTTGTTTGGTGCTGAAGCTGCCCGACGCCGAAAAAAGAATATCGGCCGTCGCCACCGGCATGCGGGACGGGCTGCACCGATTCTGGGATAAGCTTGAGCTGCGCCGGCACGTGAGGCCGGTTATGAATCTCGTAACGCAATACGGCTATTTCGAGCTGCGGGCCAAGGTCGCCAAAGGGAGTGGAATCAATTCGGCCTGGTGGATGATCGGTTTTGAAAACCAGTTGAACCAGAACGCGGAAATCGATATTTTCGAAGTGCTGGGAAAAGACACGCATGTCATGAACTCCACTCTGCATGCGCTGCGCGATCCGGACTTGAAGTACGAACATCTGCCTTATCCGTCGGAAGACGATCTGTCCGCGGAATTTCACGTTTACGGCTTCGAATGGGACGAACACGGCATGGCCTTTTATTTGGATAACAACAAAATTTGGCAAACCCGCCAGTCTCCGTCCTATCCGATGGTGACGCTGCTGCAGATCAACGAATCCGACGGAGGTTGGGTCGGGGAACTGGATCCCGCCGTTCCCTATCCGAAGGAATTTGCAGTGGATTATTTCCGGGTCTATAAAAAGGAAGGGATGCCGCTTGAATTGACGCCGGCGGAAACGGTTAAAGAAGGAGGAAATCTGGCTCAAGCGGCTGTAGCCGGCAGCGGCAACGATATCGTTTGGGGAGATTTGTATGAAGCAAAATCGCATATTTGCGCGCTGAACGACGGAAACCCGGATACGGTCGTCATAAGCAAGCCTAGCGTCCCGACGCCGCACGCCTATTATTTGGATTGGGCGGAGCCGAAATCGTTGAATGCGGTACGCTTAACCGTCGGCCCGGGCAGCGAAAAGATCATCGCGGATTGGGCGGTGGAAGTCTCCGCAAACGGCTTGGACGGGTGGATTGAAGTGGCGGATTGCCGCAAAGCCCGGCTGCACTCCGATGACGGAAGCGGCTGTGCCGTTTACGAAGCCTCGTTTCCGGTCGTCCGCGGCGCCAAAGCGCTTCGTCTCACCATCCGCGGCTTAACCGACGATTCGCAAAGCTATAAGATCGGCGATCTGGCCGTCTTTTTGATAAAGGATACGGCCCTTTAAGATCATCGAACCGAATCTTTTCCAGCCGTGCAGACCATACTATGTCAGAAGAAAAGATGCTCAGATTTGGGGGGCTCTACTGTGTGGATTGCGCTGGTTGTCATCGCCGTCATCGTCATCATGATCATTGCCGCAGCAATGTCGAACATCACGTGTACCGTCCGGTACAAAAAAGAAGGCAGCGACGACCGGGCCGAAGTCGATATACGGATGCTCTTCGGTTTCGTGCGTTTTCATTACGAAATGCCGAAGCTAAAGTTCGAGAACATGAAAAAAGGCTTTCTTCTGAAACTGGAAAAACAAAACAGCATAAGCCGGAAATCGGGTGGCGCCATGCACGCGCGGATCAATAAACGCAAAATTGAACTGTGGTCCCAGGACGTGAGGATTTTGTTAAAATCGACGGTTTCCCTTAAAAAGTGGCTGCAGCATACGTTTGCCCACGTCCGGGTTCATGACCTCAACTGGTCAACCCGTATTTCCGCGGGCGAAGCGGAATGGACGGCCGTGGCGACCGGCGTGCTTTGGAGCATCAAAACGACGCTTGTCGGCTGGTTGTCCTATCAGGTGCGAATGAAAAAGAATCCCCATCTGAACGTCATCCCCGAATTTACCGACGAGATGTCTTTTTCAACCGAATTCTTCTGCGTTTCCCGGCTTTCCTTCGGTTACGCGATGTACGCTTCGTTTGTTTTGATGTCTAGGATTTTGCAGGTTGAGGGCGGCGTGAAAAAATGGTTCCGCTTGTACCGGCAAATGAAGGCAAAAAGTCAGAAGGTTCCAAGCGTGTAGCCTGCCCGAGCCTGTTAAAGCCCCTACATACTCGAAATGAATATGGGCAAACTAATGTTTGAAA
The DNA here is from genome assembly GCF_009870825.1 of Paenibacillus sp. USDA918EY. Classification (GTDB taxonomy): domain Bacteria; phylum Bacillota; class Bacilli; order Paenibacillales; family Paenibacillaceae; genus Paenibacillus_AQ; species Paenibacillus_AQ albilobatus. The sequence continues at coordinate 221,010 of NZ_WTWY01000004.1, forward strand.
TGACCTTATTTAGTTTCATGAAGGAGGAAACAGCAAATGTCCGATCATCCGATTCAAGGCCTTATGCAAACCGCTATGGAGAACATTAAAGGCATGGTCGATGTCAACACCATTGTAGGCGATCCCGTACAAACGCCGGACGGCAGCGTCATTCTTCCGATCAGCCGCGTCGGATTTGGTTTTGCCGCAGGGGGCAGCGATTTTAACGGCGAATACGCAGACAAAGTAGGCGAACACGGCGCTGCGGATCTCAAGTCCTCGATGCCGTTCGGCGGGGGCAGCGGCGGCGGCGTATCCATCCGTCCGATTGCGTTCCTCGTTGTCGGGAAGGAAGGGGTCAATATCGTACCGCTCGATAACCAGACCCATATTTTCGAGAAGCTGATCGACTCCGCGCCGATGATGGTGGAGAAGCTTCAGTCGATGTTCCAGACCGGCAACACGACCGCAGGCATGAATGCGCGGCAGCAAATGGTCAACGAACCTCCGACGTTTTATTGACAAAGCTTGCGTCCCCTTCGCTAACGAAGGGGATTTTTTTGGGAGCGGCCGGTTTTTACCCATCCATCCCGATTGGCATACGATAAGCAAGACAAGCATATACTTGTACAAGATTTTCAAGAATCCGGAGGAAGAAACGATGAAGATACGATCAATCACCCGCTGGATCGCGGCGGCCGCGATATTTCTGGCTTCCTGCGTTCCGGTCTCGGCCGAAAGCGGGCAGCAGATTCCCGAATTGCACACCCACGCCCAAGCGGCGGCGCTGATGGACGTCACCTCCGGGCGGCTGCTGTATTCCAGTCACGGTGACGACCAACTGCGGATCGCGAGCCTCACGAAAATTATGACCGCAATCGTGGCGATTGAGCACGGCGATTTCAACAGGCCGGTAAAGGTCAGCAAAAACGCCTTTGGAAAAGAGGGCTCATCGATTTACTTAAAACTGGGCGAGGAGATGACGCTCGAAAACATGCTTTACGGCTTGATGCTTCGTTCGGGCAACGATGCGGCGACAGCCATTGCGGAGCATGTGGGCGGCTCGGAAGAAGGTTTCGTGCACTTGATGAACGAAAAAGCCCAGGAGCTTGGCTTGCAGCATTCCCATTTTGCAAATCCCAGCGGGCTCGACGCTAACGGCCACTATTCCTCTGCCAACGACATGGCCAAGCTGACCGCTTACGCGCTCCATAACCCGCTGTTTCACGACATCGTCAAAACGCAGGTCAAAAAAGCCCCGAACCCGAACGAATCCTGGGACTACCGCTGGGATAACAAAAACAAAATGCTTCGCTTGTACGAAGGGGCCGACGGCGTTAAAACCGGCTATACGAAAAAAGCTTTCCGATGCTTGGTCAGTTCGGCAACGCGCAACGGCCAGCAGCTCGTGGCGGTAACGCTGAACGACGGGGACGATTGGAACGACCATGCCAAAATGCTGGATTACGGCTTTAAATATTTTCCCCTGTCCCAACTGATGGAGAAGGGCGAATCCGTGCAAGGTTACGACCTCGTGGTGGCCAACACGTTCAAATATCCGTTTGCCGACGGAGAAAAGGAACGTTTGGAGAAAAAGCTGGTGCTTTTCTCGCCTGCCAGGGAAAAAGCGCAGGATGTTAACTTCGGATTGCGGGGGGAGATCCGGATGGTTCTTGACGGAAAGCAAATCGGAACGGTCCCGGTCTATCAAAAAGGCAGCTATTTGCCCGAGCCGAATCCCCGGAACCCGGTGAAGGACGCGCTCGCGCCGATCCATCCTTCGACGTTGGCCGGGGCTTTGTCGAAGGTGTTCAAGCAGCTGTTCCTACAGCAAAATTAACGCTGCGGGGGAGGAGAGATAAACTTATGATCAATATCATTTGGCTTGCGTTGATTCTGATCGGATTCGTGTTTGCGGCAGTGCAGGGGAATATCGAAACGGTGACGTCGGCCGCCTTTGACGGAGCCAAAACAGGGGTAACGGTATGTTTCGGCTTGATCAGCGTGCTCGTGTTTTGGCTCGGGATGATGAAGCTCGCCGAGGACTCGGGATTGCTTCAAAAAATCGCGAAGCTGCTTAGTCCCATCGTGCGTTTCCTGTTTCCCGACGTGCCCAAAAACCATCCGGCGATGGGTTACATATTGTCCAATATGAGCGCCAACCTGCTCGGTCTCGGCAATGCCGCCACACCGATGGGCATCAAGGCGATGCAGGAGCTGCAGACGCTGAATCCGGACAAATCCGCCGCAAGCCCGGCCATGTGCACGCTGCTGGCGCTTAATACGGCAAGCATTACCATTATACCAACGACCCTTATCGCCATACGCATGAATTATCAGTCGGCCAACCCGACCGAAATTGTCGGCACGACGCTTGCCGCCACAATGGTGGCCACGCTCGCCGCGGTAGCGGCGGACAGGTATTACCGGCGCAAGTTTTTGAAAAGAGGGCCGAAACCTCCCGTCCCAACGGGCCCGCCGCTTTCGGCGGCCAAATCGGATGCGAAAGGATGATGCCGCGTGACCTCGATCATCAACCTCATATCGGCATGGGCGATCCCTGCGTTGATCGCCTTTATCCCGCTGTTTGCTTTTACGAAAAAAGTGCCCGTATATGAATCCTTTGTTCTCGGCGCGAAAGACGGCTTTCAGACCGCCATCCAGATCATTCCGAATCTCGTCGGCATGATGGTGGCCATCAGCGTATTCCGCGCGTCCGGCGCATTGGATTTTTTCGTCGGCTGGACAGGCCCGTTTTTAAGCCGGCTTGGCGTTCCAAGCGAAATTTTGCCGCTCGGGCTGCTCCGCCCGCTGACCGGAACGGGCTCGCTTGCGTTTGCGACCGACCTTATCTCGGTTCACGGGCCCGATTCGATGATCGGAAGGATGGCGTCGACGATCCAAGGGAGCACCGATACGACGCTTTATGTTTTGACGGTGTACATGGGCGCCGTCGGCATCCGCAACGGCCGGTATTCTTTGAAGGTCGGCCTGTTTTCGGACGTCATCGGCTTTGTCGCTTCCATTGCCGTCTGCCTGCTGTTTTTCGGATAAAAAACCATGGCATGACTCGCCTTTTTTATTGGCTTTTGAGCCGTAACGTAACGATAGACACCTCATATACTGTAAACACGCATGATATCGTACAGGGATTGAGGTGGAATCATGACGTTTGAAGGTTTTATCATTCATCATTCCTCTTGCTCTTCCATCAACGGGACCGGGTATGATTTCTGGATCGGAGCGGACGGCTCCGTCACTTCGGCTCCTTTATTGACAGACCCCTCATACATTCATATTTGCCTGGAAGGCGACTTTAACCGGAGTTACGCCTTGCTCGGCACCGCCGAAAAGCAGCAGCTTTTTATCGCCAGCAAGCTGATCCTGAAGCTTTCCAGGCAATACGCCATTTCCCCCCTTTTCCTATATCCGCATACGGAGGAATGCCCCGGGAAAGAATTTCCTTGGAATGAACTTGTGATTTACCCTACGCACGGGTATCATTAGTTTGAGGTGACCTAATATACAATGGAAAGATTACAGAAGATTTTGGCCCAGGCAGGCATCGCTTCCCGCCGCAAATGCGAGGAGCTGATTCTGGCCGGCAAGGTGGAAGTTAACGGGGAGACCGTGTCCGTGCTGGGAACCAAGGCGGACCCCGAACAGGATATCATCACCGTGGAAGGCAAGCCGATTAGAAACGAAACGAAAATTTACGTGATGCTGAACAAACCGAAAGGCGTCATCACAAGCGCAAAGGATCCGGCCGGACGCAAAATCGTTACGGACTACGTCAAAGGCATCAAGGAGCGGATCTATCCGGTGGGACGGCTCGATTACGATACGGAAGGGCTGCTTCTGCTGACAAACGACGGCGAATTCGCAAACATGCTGACCCATCCGAAACATCATGTGCCCAAAACGTATCTCGCGACCGTCGAGGGGATTCCCCACGGCAGCGACCTGGACAAGCTTCGCGCGGGCATTCAGCTCGAGGACGGGATGACTTCCCCTGCGGAAGTCGAGTATAAAGACATCGATGTCGACAAAAACGAAGCGGTCATTACGATCACGATCCATGAGGGAAGAAACCGCCAAGTACGCCGCATGTTCGATGCGATTTCCCATAAAGTGATTCGGCTGAAGCGTGTATCGTTCGGCGATTTGCAGCTCCAAAACCTGAAACGCGGACTGTACCGCCACTTGACGAAAAACGAAGTAGAGGCGTTGAAAAATATGGCTAAATCCGGAAAGAAAAGCAAAAAATAGCTCGGAAGGACACACAATATTCATAACCGTCCGCCACAAATATGACATGTTTTCGCTATAATTGTTCATAGGATGTTCAAACCTGTGAAGGAAAACATGACTTTTGTCATCGTAAAGGAGCATTTGGCATGGGTAAATCAAAAAAGAAGCTACTGCAGATCATTATCCTGCTTTTGATCGTGATCGTGGGCGGTTATGCCATTGTTACGCAGGTGTCGGGATCGGGAGGCAAGCCGACCGAAGGCAGCAAAGCGCCCGATTTCGATTTGTTGGGTCTGGACGGCAAAGCCCATAAGCTGGAAGAATATAAGGGGAAGGCCATTGTATTGAATTTCTGGGGCACTTGGTGCGGGCCTTGCGTAAAGGAAATGCCGGCTTTGCAGGCGCAATGGGAGAAGTGGAAGGACAAAGGCGTCGTTATCGTCGGGATCAATGCGGGAGAAGACAAGATGGCCGTCGAAAACTTCGTGAACAACGTAAACGTCGATTTTCCGGTGCTGCTTGACCCGGATAAGGTTTCGATCGCCAAATACGGCATTTCGCCTTTGCCTACTACTTTTTTTGTGTCCAAGAACGGGAAAATAAACAAAATCCATCTCGGACAGCTGGATTTGGATACCCTCGACAAACAAATTGAAGAGCTGGTGAAATCGTAAAATGTTACAGAAAGTCGTCGGTTTTCAAAACACCAAATGCGAATGCGGTCACCAGAATCCGGTCGGCACCGTGCTGTGCGAATCTTGCGGCCGGCCCCTTGACGAGGATGATCTGAAGTCGAAGGAAGTGCTGGAGATGCGCTATGACGGGATGGCCCGCCGATCGCAGCGCGCCAACCCGAATTTCATCGACCGGATCTGGAACTTTTTCGCTTCCGTCAAGATCGCGGTGTACATGATCATTCTCACCCTGCTCGGGTCGATGCTCGGAACGATTTTTCCCCAGGAAAACACGTTCCTGAACATCGATCCATCGACATATTACAAAGAAACCTACGGTACGTGGGGGCTGGTCTATTACAAGCTTGGACTTACGCATACGTATGAATCCTGGTGGTTTATCCTCCTGCTTGTCATGATCGGCGCTTCGCTCGTGATCTGCAGCCTGGACCGTGTCCTTCCGCTGTACAGAGCGCTGAGCAAGCAGCAAATACTTAAGCATATGCAATTTTTGACCCGGCAGCGCGTCGTCTATCAAGGCAAAATAGAAGGCGATGCCGAGGCATGGGTGAAGCAGGTCGCCGCGCCGATGAAGAAAAAGGGCTATCGCGTGCATACGGACGGAAACGCTCTCTTGGCCGAAAAGCACCGGTTCAGCCGCTGGGGTCCGTACGTGATCCATATCGGATTGATCATCTTCCTTCTTGCCGTTTTGGCCCGCGGTTTGCCGGGACTTAAAATGGACCAACATTTGTCCTTCCCCGAGGGGGAGATCAAACCGATCCCGGACACGTCTTATTATCTTAAAAACGAGAAGTTTACCGTGGAGTTCTATACGGAAGAAGACATGCCGAAGGAGTTCCGCAATCAGGGGAAGGTCCTTCCGAAGCTGTTCAATACGGAAGCGACGTTGTACCGCTGCACGGCGAATTGCGACGATCCGACCAAAGAGCCGAAGCTTGAGGTCGTCGCCAAACATAACATTCAGGTCAACGATCCGATGGATTACAAAGGCCTGAAAATTTACCAATTCGATTACGATTTGACGCCGATCCTGCGTTCGGTCAACCCGACGCTGGTTGATGCCAAAACGGGCAAGGAATTAGGCAAATTCAAGCTGGACATCAAAAATCCGCAGCGGACATACACCGTGGGGGACTACTCCCTCGAGCTGAAAGAAAAATACAATGATTTCGGACTGGACGAAAACGGAAGGCCCGTAACGAAAACTCCGAATCCGAATGCGCCTGCGTTCCTTTTTCTGATCAAAGGTCCGAATTTGCCGGCTTCGGGCATGCAGTATATCTATTTCCCGAAACAAATCGATAAAGAGCGATTCCAGCAGGATGCCATCAACGACAAGATGAACGGCGGCCATACGCCGCTGATGCTGGATGTGAAAGGGATGGAGAACGTCGATTTTTCCATGTCGACGACGTATTTGAACGTCCGGGTGGATAAAGTGATGCCGTTTATTTGGATCGGGGCCGCCATCGTGATGATCGGACTCGTGCTCGGTTTTTATTGGCAGCACCGCCGCATCTGGCTGCGCATCGACAACGGCATGCTGACGCTGGGAGCGCATACGAACAAAAACTGGTTCGGCATTCGCCGCGAAATTTCGGCCATTTTGAAAAAAATGAATTTGGACGTGGACGAAAAGTCCCTGGATAACGGAGGAAAAGAAGCATGAATGGTTTACTTTCTTTCAGCAGCAATATGTTTGTCGTCGCATTTTTTCTCTATTGCGCGTCATTCATATTGTTCGCTGTCGCTCTCATGGGCCGCAGGTGGAGCAACCGCGATCCGGTAGCGCATTCGAAAAAATGGGGCAAAATCGCTTTTGCCGCATCTTCGCTTGGTCTCATTTTCCATCTGATCTTTTTCGTGACGCGCTGGATCGGCGGCAAACATATTCCGGTCAGCAACATGTACGAATTTATGTCGTTTTTGTCCATGATGGTTATGGTGGCGTTTACCGTCGTTTACCTGATCTACCGGAAAACGCTGCTCGGGCTGTTTGCGGTGCCGATTACAATCATCATAATGGCTTACGCGGCCGTCTTCCCGCAGGAAGTGCAGCCACTCATTCCGTCGCTGCAATCTTACTGGCTGAAAATTCACGTAACGCTGGCCGCGGCCGGCGAATCGTTTTTCGCCATCGGTTTTGCGGCGGGGTTCATGTATTTGATCCGTACCGTCGACTTCAAGGGCACGGAGAAAAAGGCCAAAAGGCAGCAGCGCTGGGTTGAGGTCGTTTTCTTTTCGGTAATTCTCGTTATTTCCTTTATTGCGACCGTGTTCATTTTCCGCTCGGCCGGCTATGAATCCGTGTTTACCCAAACGAAGGTAACCGGGCAGCCCGGGGCGGAGCAAACGGTCACGCAAACGGTGTCGTACAAGCTTCCGCCGATCGTGGGACCGTACCAAAGCAAAGTGGTCAGCTACGAACCGTTCCTCGGCATGAGCAAGCCGCTTTTTAACGCACCGTCGTGGATGAACGGGGTTAACGCCGGACGCAAATTCAATACGATCATTTGGACTTTCATCACGGGCATCATTTTGTACGCCGTATTGCGCCTGATCGCCCGCAAGCCTCTCGGCCGCGCCGCATCGCCGTTGATGGAAGGAATCGATCCCGACGATCTGGACGAAATCAGCTACCGGGCCATCGCCATCGGCTTCCCGATTTTTACGCTGGGGGCGCTCATTTTTGCGATGATCTGGGCCGAAATCGCCTGGGGCACGTTCTGGAGCTGGGACCCGAAAGAGGTATGGGCGCTGATCTGCTGGTTGTTCTACAGCGCATATTTGCACCTGAGATTGTCCCGCGGCTGGCAGGGCGGCAAGTCGGCATGGCTGTCGGTCATCGGCTTCCTAGTGGTCATGTTCACCCTGGTCGGCGTCAACCTCGTCATAGCGGGCTTGCACTCCTATGCGGGCGTTGATTGAGACGCTACATTAAAATACCGCAATTCAAGAAAATCCGTTTCCTCATTTGAAGTTGGATGTCGAAGCGGATTTTCGCTATAATTGTCTATACGAGGGTATGTATTTTCGCATAAATTGGGATGCTGCAAAATTCGATTTCAGCCGCTCTTGGATATGGTATATCCGTATATGGCTGCATTGGAAGCCGCGTTTTCGGATTTTTGCAAAATCCTTATCTTAAAGGGGTTGTTGTTGATGTCAGAGCATGGAAACCGGATATTGGTAGTGGACGATGAAGAGCGGATTCGCCGTCTGTTAAAGATGTATTTGGAGAAAGAAGGTTACGAGGTCGAGGAGGCTGAAGACGGGGAAACCGCGCTCCGGAAAGCCGCCAATCAGGATTACGGGCTGATTTTGCTCGATTTGATGCTTCCGGGGATGGACGGCATGGAGGTCTGCTCCCGCTTAAGACAGCTGAAATCGACGCCTGTTCTGATGCTGACGGCCAAAGGGGAAGAGATCAACCGCGTACAGGGTTTCGAGGTCGGCGCGGACGACTATGTGGTAAAACCGTTCAGCCCAAGAGAAGTGATCTATCGCGTTAAAGCGATTTTGAGACGCGCTTCGGCGACCGCTTATTTGTCCAAAGACAGCAATTCCAGCAACAACATCGTATTTCCGCACCTGGTTATCGAGCATGACGCGCATCGGGTGACGGCAAGCGGGCATGAGGTAAGCCTGACGCCGAAGGAATACGAGCTGCTCCATTATCTCGCAGTATCTCCCGATAAAGTGTTTTCGCGGGAAGAACTGCTGAAGGACGTGTGGAATTACGAGTTTTTCGGCGATTTGCGCACGGTGGACACGCATGTGAAACGGTTGAGAGAAAAGCTGAACAAGGTATCCCCGGAATCCGCCGCGATGATTACGACCGTATGGGGCGTCGGTTACAAGTTAGAGGTGCCGAAGTAACGTGAACTTCTGGACATCGCTGGTCGGAAAATTATGGGCGACGATCATTTGCCTCGTTGCCTGCATACTTATCATTTTAGCCTTGTTTCTGCTCCCGTACATCGATACGAATTTCTCAAACAATTCCGGAGATATCAAACGGCTGTTTACGTATACGGCGATCATCGGGTTTTCGATGACGACGTTTTTCGCTTTGTTTTTGCTTACGAAAATTACGCAGCCGATGCAAAAGCTGATCAGCGCGACGGAAGCGATCAGCAAGGGGGAATACAGCACCCGCCTCTCGATCGTGACCAGCGACGAAATCGGCAAGCTGGCCAACACGTTTAACCATATGGCTGCGGAGCTGGAAGACAACATCCGCAACCTGAACCAGGAAAAAGAACATTTGGCGAGCGTCCTGCGCAGCATGAGCGACGCCGTGATCACCATCGATACGTCGGGACGCATCATTTTGACGAATCCGCCGGCGCAAAAGCTCATCCCGAGATGGAGGGACATCGACTGGGACATGGAGCAGGCCGACGAACTCGGAGGCGATTCGGACGAAAAGGTGCCGAAGCCGCTGTTCGACCTGTTTGAGCGTATGCTGAAGGAAAGCGCGGATGTCAGCGCGGATTTGCACGTCAAGCAGGGAGTTTGGTCGGTGCATATGGCGCCGTTGTACGCGGACAACGACATCCGCGGGGCGGTGGCCGTTTTGCGGGACATTACGGAAAAGGTGAAACTTGAAAAAATGAGGCAGGATTTCGTCGCCAACGTATCCCATGAAATCCGGACGCCGCTTTCGATGATGCAGGGCTACAGCGAAGCGCTGCTCGACGGAATGGCTGCCTCGCCGGAGGAAAGCCAGGAGCTGATTCAGGTCATCCATGACGAATCGCTGCGGATGGGCCGGCTGGTGAAAGACCTGCTCGACCTGGCCAGAATGGAAGCGGGACATACCGACATTGAGCGCAGAAGAGTGGATGTCAACGAACTGCTGGAACGTGTCTACCGGAAGTTCTCCGTCCGGGCCAAAGAGAACGAAATCGAGTTGATTTACGATAGAAAAACGCCCGCTCTGGTGCTTGAAGCGGCCGATGAAGACAAACTCGAGCAGGTGCTCACGAATTTGCTCGACAATGCGTTCCGGCATACGCCGACGGGCAAACAGATCCGGATCGTTGCCGACAGGGCGGAAACGGGACCTGCATCCGAGCTGATCATCAAAATCGAAGATGAAGGGGCGGGAATACCGAGCGAGGATTTGCCTTACGTCTTCGAGCGTTTCTATAAGGCAGACAAAGCGAGGGTCCGGGGAACGTCCAACGGGACGGGGCTTGGCCTGGCGATCGTCAAAAGCATCGTGGACGCCCATGACGGAACGATCCGCGTTTCGAGCCAGGTCGGGGAAGGAACCGTATTCTCGATAAGGCTTCCTGTCGAAAACGAGACAGCTTGAGCAACAATGCAAGAAACACCTCAAACCGAGGTGTTTTTTGTTGAAGTTGCAAGATAAATCTTGTTCAACGTGGAACATAGGAAAAGCGCATGGCCTCATAGGCATGCGCTTTTGTTGCGTTTCGTGTTTGATTTTCATCATAGAAGTGCGAAAGTGCCCTGGCCGGGCATACTCCGGTCGTTACAGCGTAATTTCGATCGCGCTGTTTAAGCCCGGCAGTGTCGTCAGCTGCGTCAGCACGTCTTTTTGCACGGCTTTGTCGACGGTCAGAATCATGATCGCTTCGCCGCCGATAATTTTGCGGCCGACCTGCATCGATGCGATGTTGACGTCGTTTTGGCCGAGCAGGGTGCCGACGCTTCCGATCATGCCCGGTTTGTCGTGATGGGAGATGAGGATCTGATGGCCTTCAGGCGCCACGTCGACCGGGAATTTGTTGATTTGCACGATCCGTTCGCCATAACCGTTCAACAACGTGCCCGCCACCAGCGTTTCTTCGTCGTTTTGCGTCTTCAGCGTTACCGTAAGCAAGTTGGTGAACCCTTTGGATTTCGACGCTTGGGTGACGACGACGTTGATGTCGCGCGATTTGGCGAGATGCATGCCGTTGACGATATTGACGTTTTCGTCGCCGAGATGATGGGCAAGCACCCCTTTGACGATATAGCGGGTAAGCGGCAGCGTGTCGACGTCGGACAGGTCGCCGGCATAGTCAACATGAATTTCGTTTACGGCCTGGTTCGCCGATTGGGCCGCGAAGCTTCCGAGTTTTTCGCCGATCGCGAAATATGGCTGCAGGCGGCTCATGACGCTGGCGGCGACGGGCGGCATGTTGACCGCATTTTTAAACGGTTCGTTGCGAAGAATGTGGAGCACTTCTTCGGACACGTCGATCGCCACGTTTTCCTGAGCTTCCACGGTCGATGCTCCAAGATGAGGCGTCACGATGATTTTCGGATGGCTCAGGAACGGATGGTCCTTTTGCGGCGGTTCGCTTTCAAACACGTCGAACGCGGCGCCGGCGACGATGCCTTCGTCGATCGCTTCCACGAGGGCAAGCTCGTCGATGATGCCGCCGCGGGCGCAGTTGACGATGCGCATGCCTTTTTTCATCACTTCAAACTGCGGACGGGAAATCATGTGGCGGGTATCCGGCGTCAACGGCGTGTGTACCGTCATAAAATCCGCGTTGCGCACGATATCGTCGACGGATGCGAGCTTGACTTCCATTTTTTCCGCCCGCTCTTGGGTCAGGAACGGGTCAAACGCCAAAATGTTCATGCCGAACGCTTTGGCGCGTTTGGCGACTTCGCTGCCGATGCGGCCCATGCCGAGCACGCCCAGCGTTTTGTTGCGAAGCTCGACGCCCAGGAACGATTTGCGGTCCCAAACGCCGCCGATTGTTTTCGCGTAAGCTTGCGGAATGTGACGGGCAAGCGCCATCATCATCGCGAACGTGTGCTCGCAAGTGGTGATGGTGTTGCCGTCCGGTGCGTTGATGACGATGATGCCGCGTTTCGTCGCCGCTTCCAAATCGATGTTGTCTACCCCGACGCCGGCGCGGCCGACAACCTTCAGCTTGGAGCCCGCTTCCATAATTTTTTCCGTGACACGCGTTTGGCTGCGGACAAGCAGGGCGTCGTACTCTCCGATAATCGCTGCAAGCTCGTCTTCGCCAAGGCCCGTCTTTTTCTCTACTTGGACATCGGCCGCATCCATCAGCTGCTGAATGCCCAAATCGCTGATCGGATCCGATACTAACACTTTAAACATGGTTTCTTCCTCCTTTGATCTTTGCAAGCAAAAATAAAATATAAATGAAAGGGAGCATTCCGGGTTGAAATGCGATCCCGTAAAACCTGATGCATGTAAATCCAAGCTTGGCATCCGTAATCTAGTTCTTTGTCCATTGTTGTATTCCCAGGGCAACGCGGTACTGTGTAAAAGAACAGGTGTGCGGCGCGGCGCGAAATGAACCCGCATCGGAAGTTTGAAAACTACCGGATGCTGCCGGAAGCAACAAAAAAACTCTCAATCCGCACACTACTTGCGTAGCAAGGGACGAGAGTTGTTCGTGGTACCACCCTAATTCACCGCCGGTTTTGAAACGGCAGCCTCAGAGGCCATTCGTTGGCCGATTTGATAACGGAAATTACCCGGCCGCACCTACTGAAAAGTTCAATGCAGCTTCTCTGGAACGCTGAAGACGTCTTGCCCGCCACCGGTTTGCACCATCCACCGGCTCTCTGAAGGCTTTCAAGGGTCTTTTTTCCTTCATCGGTTTTGATTCGTTAATTTTTTTCATAATGTATCACAGCCCCGCAGCTGCTGTCAATAGGGATTCTTCGTGCTTCTTGAAACTTTCGCGCGAAATCTGATATGATTTTGATGGCGTTTCATGGCGTTTTTTCATAGATTATATCCATAGAACGGCAAAAACATCGCCTCATCATTTCCCGTTCAAGGAAAAATGCGATATGATAGAAAGAGTGAAGGGGACAAGCCTTTTCATCGCTAAAACAATAGACAGGCAGGCAAAACATGAAAAAATTCAAATTCCGTGCGCCTAAATTGAAACAGGCCACTCCCGATCAGCTGACCGACCGTCTGCTCCTGATCAACCTTTACCTCACCCAAGGGCTTACCTTCCTAACGGGAATCATATGGATATTATTTCAGAGGAGAAATCCGCTGGAATTATTTGTTCCGCATTCGGGCTCTTATTTCTGGGCGTGGGGCCTCGGTCTTGCGGCCGTCATGTTCCTGATCGATTTTGCCGTGTCCCGAATCACGCCGGAGGAAGTCATGGATGACGGCGGGATCAACAATTTGTTGTTCCGAAACCGCCCGGTGTGGCATATCGTATTCATAGCCGCCGTCGTGGCGGTATGCGAGGAACTGCTGTTCAGAGGGGCGATACAGCATTCGTTCGGCGCTTATTGGACCAGCATCCTGTTTGCGGTCATTCATGTCCGGTATTTGAGGCACTGGATTCCGACCGGCTGGGTGTTTTTGAGCAGCTACGGGCTTGGGTATATCTACATACAGTCCGGCACGCTGCTGGCCCCGATCGTATGCCATTTTGCCATCGACTGCATTTCCGGTTTGGTGATCCGATTTCGGAGGGAATCATGAGTACTGAATTAAGCAGAGTCAAAACGTATAATCATCGAAAAAAAAACGGCAAAAAAAAGCCCCCTGCGCCCGCTTCTGAAGAAAGCCGGCCCGTATCCGCCCAGCCGCGCAGGGGACGCGGGAAATCCGGATCGGCGACTTTAAGCAGGGTGAAAGCGAAAGACGAGCGAAACCATGCTCCCAAGCCGGAGGAGGAGACGCGGAGCGCTTCCTTCGAGCCTGCGGGAGCGTTCCGGTCCCGAACGGAAAAATATAAAACGGGACAGCATACGTCGAAGAGAACGGGCGAAGAAGAGGATTCGACCCCAAGCCGAACCGAAAGATACGCGTCGAGAAAAATTATGATCAGCAAATATTTTACGAACTCGTTATTTATCCTTTTTCTTGTACTTACGGCGTTTTTGGTCTATTGGGGAGTCAAGGGCGCGCCCCCGCTGGAGGAATTATGGTGACGGCGGCGCTTTTATGGTGCGCCGGCATCATTGCGGCATGCTGCGCACTGGTCTTCGCAAGGATGTCTTACGAAGCGAGGGTTCACGCGGTGACGCGCGCCGAGGTGACGCTGGAAAGGCTGCCGAAGGCTTTCGACGGATGCCGGATTTTTTTTATTTCGGACATTCATAAACGCAAGCTTTCGAAGTCGTTTTTGCGGGACATGCAGGGGAAAGCGGATTGGGTGATCCTTGGCGGCGACATTATGGAGAGGAATGTCCCTCTGGAGCGGGTTCGGGAGAATCTGGACATTCTTTCGCGGATCGGTCCGATGTACGCCGTTTATGGCAACCATGATCTGAAAGCGGACCCGGCCGGTTTGGCGGATGCCCTTAAAAAGGCGGGCGGCGTGCTGCTTCGTGACGACAACGTCCTGTTGGAAAAAAACGGGGCCCGGATATGTCTGACCGGCATCGATCAACCGCTGCAAAAACGCGACGGATATCCAAAACCGCCAGCCCTGCCGCCGGAAGCCCTTAATCTGTGCAGGATTCTTGTCGTGCATGATCCCGTCTGGATCCGGCATGTTTCCGAGAAACCCGCGGATCTCATTTTGGCAGGCCATACGCATGGCGGGCAAATCCGTTTCCCGTTTTTCGGGGCGCTTCGCCTGAACCGGTTTTACCGTAAGTACGATTGCGGCTGGTTTGCATGGTATCAACCGCGATCCGCCGTCCGGAAGCCGCAGATGCTCATCAGCCGCGGGTTCGGCAACCGAAGGGTGGCGCTGCGTTTATGCTGTCCGGCCGAAATGCATCTTATTCGGCTGAAAACGGCGGAGCCGGATACATCCGAAAGCTAAAAAAGGCGTTTCTTACCGATTGGATCGGCAGAAACGCCTTTTGTTTTATCTCATCTCAAGTTCGATGCCGCGCGGATCCACGAAGGAATATCCTTTGCTTTCCAGCCTCGTCAAAAGCTGATCCAGCGCTTCGGTCGTCCAAGGCAGCTCATGCATCAAAATGTTGCTGCCGGGGTGAAGCTGATCCATGACGTTTTGAATGACCTTTTGCGGATTGTCTTTCCCTTTCGATTTCATCGTCCAATCCAGCGATCCGTTGGACCAGGTCATGTACAGCAGGCCGTTTTCCTTTGCGATTTTTTTTCCGATGTCGCCGCCTTCGCCAAATGGGGGCCGGAAAAAGACGGGCGCCTCTCCGATCGTGTCCTTCACGATGGCCTGCACGTCCTCGATTTGCTGCCGTACCTTCGCTTCGGGCTCTTTACGCAGCGAAATGTGGTCCCAGCTGTGGTTGCCGATGATTTGGCCGCGGTCGTGGATCAGCTTGAGAAGCTCGGGATGTTCCTTGACCCGGTAGCCGTTTACGAAAAAAATCGCTTTGGCATGATGCTTGTCCAGCGTATCGATCAGGCTGTTGATCCATTCGGCTTTTTTGGGGCCGTCATCGAACGTAAGCAGCACGACGTTTTTTTCCGTCCCTTCATCGTTAGGAACGATGTTGTACGCTTTGTTCATATGGTATTTGATCGGAACTTCAGCCGCATCTCCATTGGCGGCCGGCTGGTCCTGACCGTTGCCGGATCCGTCGGCAGGGTCGGCGTTTTTCGCGTCGGATTTACCCGCGCCATCATTCCCCGTTTCGGCGGTTGTCGTCTCTTTTTCGTTCGTGTTTGTTTCCTTATCGCCCGCCGGCGCCTGTTTTCCGGCTTCCTGCTGCTGTACAGCGGGCTTCGCGTTTTCGGTGGCGGCTTCTTTATTCCCTCCGCATGCGCTGAGCAAAAGCGCGGTCAAAAGAAGCAGCGCAGCCGTTTTTCTTACCATTATTTCATCTCGCTTTCCTGTTTTTTTGCCGCATGAGCATGGCGTCATTCGCGAACACTAGACTTGATTTTATCACATAAGGAGGTTGTAATTGTGAATACTTCGTCATTTATCAGCGGCGTTTTGATCGGCGCCGCGGCAACTGCCCTCGTATCCAGAGGAAAAGGAACGCTTACTTCCGCCATCGCCCATAATGCGGGCAAAATGATGGACATCGGCTCGATCGGATCCATCGCCGGGAACAACCATGCATCCCAGTATTCGGACATCCATTCCAAAGGGGAAAGCATGAAGCAAATCAACGCATTCATCAACAGCAATCCCGACGTGAAAAGGGAAGTCGACGCGATTTTGAAGGAGACAAATACCGTCATTCCGGGCATGTAACAGCCTGAAAACTCATAAGAATCATTTTTGGGGCGCTACACGCTCAAAATGATTCTTTTTTTGTCCATTTTACAGCGTGCATTTTGAGTTATATAATGATAACATACTTACATAGAACTATTTTCAGCACACCATTATGAAGGACATCATAATTTGTTATAACATTGCTTACAGAGGAGGATCCTGTCATGAAAATAGAACGATTAAGCTCAGATAAGATACGGATTTTCCTCACGTTCGACGATTTGAGTGAGCGAGGAATTCAGAAGGAAGACATGTGGAAGGAACTTCCGAAAGTCCATGAGCTGTTCACAGAAATGATGGATCAAGCCTATAACGAACTCGGTTTTGACGCAACCGGACCGCTCGCCGTGGAAGTTTTTGCCCTTCCCGCTCAAGGCATGGTCGTCATCGTGACCCGTGGAAAATATGACCATCAGCATTATAGCCACTTAGGGGAAGATGAGCTTCCCGAAGAGGTTTACGAAATGGAAGTCACCTTGGAACAAAGCGACTCCATCGTATACGCTTTCGATGATTTTGAAGTGCTGATCGAGGCTGCGCATGTTCTCGGCGGTCAAATTACGGAGGAAGGCCGTCTTTATCATTATAGAGATCAATGGGTTTTGTTTATGGATCCGGAGCAGATCGATTCCGGCAAACATTCGTCGCTCATCGCCGTTTTGGCTGAATACGGGGAAGCCGCTTCCTATACCGAAGCGGTTCTCGATGAATACGGCAAGGTGGTCATGCCCGAGAAGGCGATCGCAACGATCCGCGAACATTTTAAAAGACAGGATTAACGGCTTGTCATCCCATGAGCATTGCTGCTTCATGGGATGAATTGCTTTTGGTTCAAGCAGCAGAATTTTACACAGCAAAAAGGGGGAAAGACGGTGCTTTGGTTTTCGATTATTGCTTCGGCGTTGGCGCCGGGTCTCGCCCTTTTGACGTATTTCTACCTGAAGGACAGATACGAGCAGGAGCCGCTTATGATGGTGATCAAGGTGTTCGTGCTCGGTTTTCTGATCGTTGTCCCTGTAATGATCATCCAGCGGGGAATGACAAACGGATTCGGCGGCAATCCGTATGTGGAATCGTTTATCATATCGTCTTTCGTCGAGGAATTTCTGAAATGGTTCGTGTTGTACCATATGATATATAACCATACCGAGTTTGACGAGCCGTACGACGGCATTGTATACGCGGTCGCGATCTCGCTCGGTTTTGCCACGGTCGAAAACGTCATGTACGCTTGGTACAGCCACGCTTCGATCGGAGCGATGTTCCTGCGGGCGCTGCTGCCGGTATCGGGGCATGCGATGTTCGGCGTGATGATGGGGTATTACCTCGGCCGGGCGCGTTTTTCCCAGGGTGCAAAAGCCAAACGTTTTCTCGTGTACTCCATGGTGATTCCGTGGTTCTGGCACGGCGTGTACGACCTGATCCTCGCCACCATGACCCAATACTGGATTTGGTTCATCGTTCCGCTTATGGCCTTTTTGTGGTACGGAGGCATGGGAAAGGTCACGCGGGCGAACAACCGCTCTCCGTTCCGTTTTCTCAAGCGGGAGGAAGAGGTTAATACGTAACGAAAATGGGCACACTTGATCCTAAAAGATTCCAACGCATGGAAATCTTATTCAGGATCGGGGGTGCTTTTTTTGCGCGTCAAAGTGACCATCGTATGCAAACAATGCGGGGAACGTTTCGTTCTGCGGGGCAAAAGGGATCGCGGGCGGATCGAAACGGGTTTTAAGCAATGCCTTTGCAACAATAAAAGCCATTTCGACATCGAAGAACTTCCGTTCTAATCCTTCGTCCAAAAATGGCTCGGCATGCTGCCAATTGATGCATAAGACTCCTTTCTTCTTGTCAAACTAACAGCAGCAACCAGAAGAGTGATCATAATCAGCCGTTTTCAATGCGGATCAGCTTGGTTTGATCGATTCAGCTGAAGAAAGGAGATTTGAGCAATAATGTACAAGCGGTTAAGCGCTGTTTTGTTTCCCATCGTAACCCTGCTGATGATCGGGGCGTTCGTGTGGGGGTATCAGGAGAACCAGGAAAAAAACTCGATTTTGATCAAAGCCGAAAACCAATACCAGCGCGCGTTCCACAATTTGTCCTACCACATGGACCGGCTTCACAGCGAGCTGGGGAACACGCTGGCGGTCAGCTCTTCCTCCAACGCGATGCACCGCAAGGGGCTGATCAATGTATGGAGGCTGACCAGCGAAGCCCAAAACGAGATCAACCAGCTTCCGCTGACGATGCTTCCGTTTAATAAAACCGAGGACTTCCTGTCCCGGATTTCCAATTTCTCCTACCAGACGTCCATGCGGAACCTCGAGAAGGAACCGCTCTCCAAGGAGGAGCTTCAACACTTGAAGGTGCTTTACAAAAATTCCGGCGACATCACGAAAGACCTTCAAAACGTGCAAAGCAAGGTCATTCAAAACCGGCTGCGCTGGATGGACGTGGAAAGCGCCATGGCCTCCGAAGAGAAGCAGATGGACAACACGATCATTGACGGTTTCAAAACCGTCGACAAGCGCGTCGGCGAATATCCGGAACTGAACTGGGGCCCTGCCGTATCCAGCATATACAGCAAACGCTCCGTCAAAATGCTTTCCGGCACGCCGGTATCGAAGGAAGACATCAAACGCAAGGCCGCGCAATTCGCGGACGCCGGCGCCGGCGCTTCCATCCAAGTGACGGAAAACGGCAAGGGAACGGATTGGGAATCCTATACCGCCACCGTGAAATCGAAAAACCATCCGTCCGTCGTGTCGATGGATTTCACGAAAAAAGGCGGGCTGCTGATCAGCTATCACGATAACCGTCAAATCGGACATAAAGCAGTCACCATGGAACAGGCCAAGGCGAATGCGGATCACTTCCTGAACAAAAAGGGGTATAAAAACATGGCCGCCGTAGCTGCGGACCAATACGGGAACATGGGCAACCTGACCTATGTCAGCCAGCAAGACGGCGTGCTCATTTATCCGGAAAAACTGACGGTTCGCGTCGGATTGGACAACGGCGAGGTGACCGGATTTCAGGCAAGCGATTACGTCTATGAACATAAAGACGGCAAACGGAATTTGCCGAAACCGAAAATGACCGTCGAGCAGGTCCGCAAAAAATTGAATCCGGAATTCAAGGAAACCTACAACCGGCTGGCCCTCATTAAAGACGATACGGCCCAAGAAGCGCTTTGCTACGAAATCGGCGGCAACATCAACGGATCCAGATACCGCATGTATCTGGACGCAAACGACGGCTCGGAAAAAATGGTGGAGGAGCTGAAATCTTCCGACCGCCAGGCGGCCGTCAGATAAAAACGACATTGTACCCAGCTTGCGAAGGGGGCCTTTTATGAAAAAAGGCTCCCTTTTTTATGATTTATGCCATACCTGCGACAAAAGACATGGTATAATCGGGTTATGCGGTTAATTTTGGAGCTGGCGGTGAACTTTTTGTATCCGAAAATCAGTGACGTATTGTATATTAGCGTAGATTCGGGGGACGAAAAAGAAACGGGGATTCAGTACAAATCGAGAATCGCCGATATCGATGAGGATTCGATGCTGATCGAGGTCCCGATCCAGGAAGGCAGCGGTCAGCTGAAAAAGCTGTTCGTCGGGGATGAACTTTCCATTTATTTTATGACGGAAGGCGGCGTCAAAAACTACTTCAATTCTTACGTAACCGGTTTCAAGCAGGACGTCATCCGTATGGTGCGAATCCGGAAGCCCGATCCCGATTCGATCGGCAAAATCCAGCGGCGCAGCTTTTTGCGGGTGAACGGCGAGCTTGAGGTCGCGGTCAAAACGGACAAACAATTGCGTTTCCTGGCGCGGACCGACGATGTCGGAGGGGGAGGGATTTCTTTTTACTGCGACGCGGAGCACCAGGTTGCGGAAGGGGAGAAAGTGTCCTGCTGGGTCGTCGTACCTTATAAAAACGCCAGCCTGGAACACGTGCCATTCGATGGGGAAATCGTCAGGATCAAGGCGCTCGAGAACGGCCGGAAAATCGTCATGGTCAAATTCACGGCGATCGCGGACATGGAGCGGCAGAAGCTGATCAAATATTGCTTTGAACGCCAGCTTGATTTCAGGCGGTAAGGATTTTAGCGGAACCGCAGACGAGGGCGCATAAAAGGAGGGACTTCCGGACAACGTAATAGGAAAAATCCGGGGGTGCTTCCATATGAACGAAAAAGAGCAGGTTAAGCAATATGTGCAGCTCTTCGAACGGCTGAGCGAACAAGCGGGAAAATGGACGAAAATTTTGCTCGTCTTTTTGATTGCCGCTCTGGTCTTTTTTCAAGCAGCCTTGCATATCCATTCGCTCCGGCCGTTGATTTCGCCGGTGGACCGGCTGGACGGGATTCCGATCAAAGAACGGAATGTCAAGGATTGGCATGAGTGAATCAATGGGTCTTTTTTGCATCGATGTAGGTTGTGTGGTATAATTTTCACAGCGCAGGCAATGCCTGCTTTTTTCTTGAAGTGATCGAAAGAAGCGTTTGCTTTATCCTTAGCCGCTTCCGTTCGCGGGAGAACGCCGCTCGCAAACGGCGTCCTCGCGGTAGTCACAATCTCTTATGCTTATGTATTGAGGAGGAATGCCCCTTTGAGTAGGCAGGGGACGGAGAACAACTTGAAGATCAATATCGCGATTGATGGACCTGCCGGGGCGGGAAAAAGCACGATTGCTCGTTTGGTGGCCAAAGAGCTGTCCTACATATATGTGGATACCGGCGCCATGTACCGGGCGGTGACCTGGCATATGCTCAAAGCCGGCATCAAGCCGGAATCTGCCGCTGAAGTGCTGCGTCACGCTCAAGCGATGGAGATTGAACTGATTCCGGGCGCCGACGGGCAAAAGGTGCTGGTGGACGGTCGGGATGTGACGCCGTATATCCGTTCTCTTGAGGTTAGCGGCATGGTGTCGCAATATGCGCAAATCGAAGGGCTCCGCAAGCATTTGGTAGCGCTGCAACAGCAGATGGCTGCCCGCAAGGGGGTCGTCATGGACGGCAGGGACATCGGCACGACGGTTCTGCCGAACGCGGAATTGAAAATTTTCATGACCGCCAGCGTGAAGGAACGTGCCCTCCGTCGCTTCAAAGAGTTGGGTGATGCGCAGGGCGTGACCCTGGAACAGCTTGAGAAGGATATTTCCGAACGCGATCGTTTGGATGCGGGACGCGAAATTTCGCCGCTGCGTTGCGCGGATGACGCCATCGTGCTGGATACGACGCATATGGACATCCCTCAGGTTGTCGACACGATCGTTTCCTATTGCAAAACGCATACGAACTCTTAAGAGTGGGGAGAAGGAAGCATGTTTTACGAGTTTTGCCGGGGAGTTCTGAACGTGATGTTCACCTTGGTTTACCGCCTCGAGGCGGTGGGGGAGGAAAACATCCCGAAGGAGGGCGGAGTGCTGCTCTGCTCAAACCATCTCACCGTTCTGGATCCGATAACGGTAGGCATCAAAGTCAAACGCCGGATCAAATTCATGGCCAAAGCGGAGCTGTTTAAAGTGCCCGTTCTCGGACCGGTCATTACGAAGCTGGGCGCTTTTCCCGTCAAACGCGGAGGCGTCAGCAAAGAATCGATCAAAAACTCCCTTACCATTTTGCGAAACGGCGAAGTGATGGGGATTTTTCCGGAAGGGACGCGCAACTCCGACAGCGGGGCGGCCAAAAAAGGAGCAGCGACTTTTGCCCTTCGAAGCGGAGCCGCGGTCGTGCCGGTCGCCATTATCGGCAATTACAAGTTTTTACGCAAAATGAAAGTGATATACGGTGTCCCTTTGGATTTGTCCGGTTTTAAGGAAATGGAATCCGGGGAAGCGGTGGAAGCCGTCACGGACAATATCATGTCCCGCATCCGCGAAATGCAGAAAACCGGGAAGCCGACGCTGAATTAGGCGCCTGTGAATGAAGGCAAGCACTTATTGGAAAGATATTTAACATATCTATCATGGAATGTTTTGAACTCTGCGTCAGCAGGTTTGAATAAATGGTTTTTTTGAATTGAGGAGGGTATTGACATGTCGGAAGAAACTAAAAATCAAGAAACTGAAGTAAACCAGGAGGAAATGGACCAAATCGTTTCCTTGAAAAAAGGGGACACCGTAAAAGGTTCGATCGTCAAGCTGGAAGATAACCAAGCTTATGTAAGCATTGGATATAAATACGACGGTGTGATCCCTATTCGCGAACTGTCTTCCGTTCATCTGGACAACGCATCGGACGCGGTTCAGATCGGGCAGGAGGTAGAATGCAAAGTGGTCAGCATCGACGACGAAAAAGAAAAGCTCGTTCTTTCCAAACGCGCGATCGACAGCGAAAACGCATGGGAAGAGCTCGAGAAGCATTTTGAAGCGCAAGACGCATTCGAAGTGACCGTTGCCGACGTCGTTAAAGGCGGCCTTGTCGCCGACGTGGGCGCACGCGGATTCATCCCGGCTTCCATGGTGGAGCGTCATTTCGTTGAAGACTTCAGCGATTACAAAGGACGCACGCTGCGCGTAAAAGTGAAAGAAATCGACCGCGAAAACAACAAGGTCATTCTTTCCCAGAAAGACGTGCTGGACGAAGAATTCGAAGCCAACAAACTCAAAGTGATGTCCGAACTTCAAGAAGGACAGGAGCTTGAGGGCACGGTACAGCGTTTGACCCAATTCGGCGCATTCGTTGACGTAGGCGGCGTGGATGGACTGGTTCACGTATCCGAAATGGCATGGAACCATGTCGACAAACCTTCCGACGTTGTGTCCGAAGGAGACAAAGTAAGAGTCAAAGTTCTGAAAGTAGATCCTGAAAAAGGAAAAATCAGCCTCAGCATGAAAGCCGCTCAGCCTGGTCCATGGGATACTGCAGCAGAAAAATTCCATATCGGCGACGTGGTGACGGGCGAAGTCAAACGTCTGGTGACCTTCGGTGCATTCGTTGAGCTTGCTCCAGGAGTCGAAGGACTTGTTCATATTTCCCAAATTTCTCATAAGCACATCGGAACTCCGCATGAAGTTCTGAAAGAAGGACAAGAAGTTCAAGTGAAAATTCTTGACATCAATACCGCTGAAAAACGCGTCAGCCTAAGCATCAAGGAAACGGAAGAAGCTCCGGCTCCTGCGCCTAAAGCGGACAGACCTGCAAAAAGCGGCGGCGGCAACCACAAGGATGAGCTTAAAGACAATCCTAACGTATCCCTGAGCAACCAAGGCCTCAGCATTACGCTTGGGGAACGTTTTGGAGACAAACTGAGCAAATTCAAGTGATTGTCTCGTCTCGAAAATGAAAAACGGCGAACCCTCATCGGGTTCGCTTTTTTTCTTTCCCCAAAGCCGCAAAAACGGATCCGGGGCGGCCATGCGGCGCATGGAATCCCGTTTCTACGGGAAAATAGGATTAATAAACGGATCCGCCCATGAAACGTTAGCCAAAATAAGTGTTTTTTGCTATGATGATTATCGTAAGTATTGACAGGAGGAGTGAATATGGCAAGACCCGTAGTAGCTATCGTTGGCAGGCCTAACGTTGGTAAATCAACCATTTTCAATCGATTGATCGGCGATCGGCTGGCCATCGTGGAAGATAAACCGGGGATTACCCGCGACCGGATTTATGGGGTATCCGAATGGAACAGCAAATCGTTTAGCGTCATCGATACCGGGGGCATCGAAATCGACGGCGACGACGTCATGCTGAAATCCATCCGCATGCAGGCCGAGCTTGCGATCGAGGAAGCGGATGTCATCGTGTTTATGTGCGACGCCAAAAGCGGCGTCACGCAATCCGACGAAGAGGTGGCCCAAATTCTGTTCCGTTCCGGGAAGCCGATCGTGCTTGCCGTGAACAAGGTGGACAACCTCAGCCGCCATGACGAAATTTACGAATTTTACAGCCTCGGGTTCGGCGACCCGATTGCGATTTCCGGAAGCCACGGGACCGGCATCGGCGATTTGCTGGATGCGATCGTTGAGATTTTGCCGGATCTCAGCGACGACGATTACGACGAAGATGTGATCCGTGTGGCGTTGATCGGACGCCCGAACGTGGGCAAATCCTCTCTCGTCAATGCCATCCTCGGCGAAGAGCGAGTCATCGTCAGCGATATTGCGGGCACGACAAGGGATGCCATCGATACGCCGTTCGAAAAGGACGGGCAGCGTTACGTCCTGATCGATACGGCGGGGATGCGCAAACGGGGCAAAGTGTATGAAACGACGGAAAAATACAGCGTCATGCGGGCGATGCGCGCCATCGAACGCGCCGACGTCGTCCTGGTCGTCATCAACGGCGACGAAGGCATCATCGATCAAGACAAGCATATTGCCGGCTATGCCTATGAAGCGGGCAAAGCATCCATTTTTGTCGTCAACAAATGGGACGTCGTCGATAAGGACGACAAAACGATGCACCAATTCGAGAAAAAGATCCGCGACCATTTTCTGTTTATGACCTATGCACCGATCGTGTTTTTGTCCGCAAAAACGAAATCGCGCCTGCATAAGCTGCTTCCGGTCGTGCAGCACGTGGCGGAACAGCATTCGCTTCGCGTTCAAACCCATTTGCTGAACGACGTCGTATCCGACGCGGTTGCGATCAATCCTCCTCCGACAGACAAAGGAAGGCGTCTGCGCATTAACTATGTCACCCAGGTAGCCGTCAAGCCGCCGACCATGGTTGTATTCGTAAATGATCCTGAACTGATGCACTTCTCCTATGAACGGTATTTGGAGAATAAAATTCGCAGCGCGTTCGATTTCGAGGGAACGCCGATCAGAATCTTTACGCGGCGCAAATCGGATGAAAGTTAGGGGAGA
Organism: Paenibacillus sp. USDA918EY; assembly: GCF_009870825.1. Lineage (GTDB taxonomy): Bacteria > Bacillota > Bacilli > Paenibacillales > Paenibacillaceae > Paenibacillus_AQ > Paenibacillus_AQ albilobatus. Next base: position 245,908 of record NZ_WTWY01000004.1, read on the forward strand.
ATAGATTGACATTACAGATCATAGCCATTGTACTGAGTTATTTGCTCGGCTCCGTCAGTTTTAGCGTCGTGCTGGCCAAATTGCTGAAAGGGATCGATATCCGTCAGCATGGGAGCGGAAATGCGGGCGCAACCAATACGCTGCGGATTTTGGGGAAAGGGCCGGCGATTGCCGTGCTGCTGCTTGACGTATTGAAAGGAATCGCTGCCGTATGGCTTGGCAGATGGATCGGGGGAGGCAATGAGTGGATTCCTGCCCTGTGCGGCCTCAGTGCTATCGTCGGTCATAACTGGCCGGTATATTTTCACTTCCGCGGAGGCAAAGGAATCGCCACCACGATCGGGGTCATGGCCACACTCAGCTTCTTCCCGGCGTTATGCGCCGGAATCATCGCGATTTTATTGATCGTCGTCACGCGTTACGTTTCCCTCGGTTCGCTCGTATTCGTGGCGCTTACACCTATTTCTCTATTGATCTTTGGTTTCATCTATGGTTTCAACTGGCCGATATTCTGGTCCAGTCTTGTCATTTGCTTGTTTGCCTTCTGGAGACACCGCAGCAATATCGTCAAGATCGCCCAAGGACGGGAAAACAAAATCGGCTCCGGAGGCTCCAAAGGGGGAAAGGGAATTGTCAAATAAGGTGGCCGTACTTGTGGCGGGAAGCTGGGGCACCGCCCTGGCCAGCGTCCTCGCGTGCAATCACCCGAACGTGGTGATCTGGAGCCGAAGCAGCGAGCAGGTACGGGAAATCAATGAAAAGCATATGAACAGCCGGTATTTGCCGGATGCCGTTTTGCCTGACAATCTGAAAGCAACGACAGATATGGAAGAAGCCGTAAAAGACGCGGGCGCGGTATTGATCGTCGCCCCATCCAAAGCGATGCGCGAGGTTGCGCGGTCTTTGAAGGCCTACTGGCAAAAGGACATGTTATGCATCCATGCGACGAAAGGTTTCGAAACCGAAACCTTGAAGCGGATGTCGACGGTCATAGCCGAAGAGCTCGGCATCGAAGAAGGCGACGTCGTCGTCCTCTCCGGCCCAAGCCACGCGGAGGAAGTCGTCCGCCGCTGCCCGACAACCGTCGTGGTTGCCTCCCTTAACCAAAAGGCCGCGGCGGCGGCGCAATATTTGTTCATGAACGCGGATTTCCGCGTCTATACGAACAGGGATATGCTTGGGGTCGAATTGGCCGGGGCGCTAAAAAACATTATCGCGCTTGGCGCGGGCATGTCCGACGGGTTAGGTTACGGCGATAACGCCAAAGCGGCGCTGCTTACCCGCGGCTTGGCGGAAATTACCCGAATCGGCGTCGAAATGGGCGCAAATCCGCTTACTTTTTCAGGGCTTGCCGGCGTCGGGGACCTTGTCGTTACCGCTACGAGCCGGCACAGCCGGAACTGGCGCGCGGGTTCGATGCTTGGTCAAGGGAAAAAGGTTGACGAAGTATTGGGTTCCATGGGCATGGTCGTGGAAGGAATACGCACAACCCAGGCGGCGCATACGATTTCCGCGAAATACGGCGTGCAGATGCCGATCGCGGAACAGCTGTACCAGGTGCTTTTTGAAAACAAGGATCCGCGCATAGCCGTCGAAGCGTTGATGGGACGGGATCCGAAAACGGAAATGGAAGCGATGAAGCTGGAAACTTGGGAGCAGTGGCATAGCTGATCTTTTCACCTTTCAAGGCCAATCCTCATATATATACGTTGAGGACTGTCGGAGGAGGGGAGAAGATGAGCAAAAATTTTCCTAAAGATGTGCTGAATGTCGTGAACAAAAAATCCGGCAAACGCATCTCGGAAAGTCAAGTCAAAAAACTAGCCAGTACCGTAAAACCATCCACGATGCAAAACGAGACCCAGCTCCGCCAACTGATCAAGCAAGTGTCCGCCATGGCCAACGTTCCGGTCAGCGAGGAAACGATTCAGGATATCGTGAGCGCGGTCAAGAAAAGCGGTATGAATCCGCAAAACATGGAATCGCTGATGAAATTGATGATGAAGAAATAACTTGGTTTTTCCAAAATCAAAGGGCTATAAGCCTTTGAAGCCTGGCGCTTCAAAGACTTTATGCTCTTTTTTTCAGATGTCGGTTTTGCGTAACCTTTTCGCTCAGGAAAGTGGACAAGTTTCATGCTATAATACGTCTATATACACAGAATGGAGAGTTTAGCCTATGGATCCGATGACAAAAATGTGGGTTTCCCTGATCGCCATCCTGGTCATGGGGTTGTCCGTGTTTTTAATTACGTTCGCCCGCACGAAAACAACGGGCGTTCTTCGCGGCGCGTTATCCTTTGTGGCGTTTATCGTGATGGTGGTCGGATTTCTCGGGGGAATGGCGGCGTTGATGTGATGAACCCGTTCCGTAAGCTTTTTGGCAAAAAAAAACCGGCTGCCGAAGCCGTTGAAACGATGGAACGGTCCGCGCCCGGGGAAGCCACCATGCTGCTGAAAGGAAGAACGATCGAAAAAACGGTCGTGCCCGAACCCGGAAAAACCATTTTGCAGCACGCGAAAGATCATGAAATCGATTGGCAGCACATGTGCCGCCGCGGAACTTGCGCACGCTGCAGATGCCAAGTCATTGAAGGCGCGGAGCTGTTGGAAGAGCCGACGGAAGCCGAGCTTCGCCGTCTCGACCCTGAAGAATTCGACGAAGGCTTCCGGCTCGGATGCCAGGCGGTCGTGAAGGAGCAGGGAAAAATCGTCGCGCGGAACAAAACCTATTTTTAGACGGATGGTTGGATAGGAGTGTGGGACATGCAGATTTCATCCGAACTAAAACATGCGCTGCAGCGGGTGTGCGACAGGCTTGGGCAAGCCGGGAATTGCTGGCTGGTCGGCGGGAGCTGCGGGCTTCTGCTTCAGGGAGTGCGTCTTGGCGCCATGCCTCGCGACGTCGATGTATATGCGGACGATGTCCATGTGAATGCGCTGCACGGCCTGATAAAAGATCTTGCCGTAGACGAGCCCGAAGTAAGCGAAACGGATACATATCATTCCACCCTCAGCCATTATAAGCTGGACGGTTACGTGATGGAACTGGTCGGCAGCTTTAAGGTTCGCGCGATGGGGAGCCGGTATGAGGTTTTGGTGGACAAGCTTCTGCTCAAGGAAGCGAGAATGGTTATGATTGGGGACGTTCGTGTCCCTTTGATGCCGCTTGGGCATGAACTGGTGTTTAACGTGCTCAGGGAAAGGCCGGACCGTTACGAGGCCATTGCGGCAGCGATGAGGACGGATCTAGGGGAGCATGTGCCGCTCCTGAAGCGCATATCCGAGACATGCCGTTTGTCGGAAGCCCATGCGGCTTTCATCGACGGCCTGCTTGGATTAAACGGGGAAGACCGTCTGTTTCGGAACAAGCGAGAGGAGCAGGGCGGGGATGAAACATGAAATCACGTTTCGGCCGTCAGGCAAAAAAGCGGAGGTAAGCCGCGGCACGACGGTGCTCGCCGCCTCCTTCCGGGCCGGCGTCCACATTCCGACGCGCTGCGGAGGCAAGATGGGCTGTCTCATGTGCAAGATCGAAGTGGACGAAGCGGCCAAGGCGCAGCTGTCGCCTCCGTCGGAGCAGGAACAGCGGAAGCTGGGTTCGCTTGTCCACCAAGGCGTACGGCTTGCCTGCCAATCGAAAATCGAAGGGACGGTTGCCGTTACGATACCTGAAGATAAGCTTAAGGCCGCGATCCGGAAACAGCTGGAGGCCGCCAGGCGGCAGGATCGGGACGACCTCTGGTGAAGACCGCCCGAACTTCATATTTATTTGATACAAAGGATGATGTATGTGACTCAGGCTTTTTTCGCAAGACGTTCCGGAGCTCTCCGGAAAGCCGCGGCGGCCGTGATGGCGGTTCTGCTTGCGGTCAGCTTGTCCGGATGTTTGTACCCGGACGAGAAGAAAAACGAAAACAGGGTATCTTACCGCGAAAGCGTGAAACGAATCCAGTCGGCCATTGAAGATTACCAAAAGGACAAAAGCCTTTTGCCGATCTTGAACGCGGATCAAGACACGCCGAAATACGAAAAATTCCGCATCGATCTCGATAAGCTGCAAAAAGAGGGTTACATCGACGAAATTCCGTCCACGGCATTCGAGAAAGGCGGCAGCGCCTACTTCCTCATCCAGGACGAGGAAACGAAACCGACGGTCAAAGTGATGGATTTGATCACGGTGCAAAAGGTGAACGACGTGCAGCGCCTCGTCAACCAATACAAGATGGCCCATGACGGGCAGCTCCCTGCCGGCGATGAAGTATACCCGGGGGTTCATGCGGTCGACCCTGCGCTGGCAGGCATGAAGGACATCGGCCTTAAAAGCGTGTACTCGGGACAGGACGTCAATTTCCTCCTGGATCAGGCAGGCACGGTATACGCCGACTATGCCTTCGATATCATGCAGCTGATCGATAAACAGGGCTTGAAGCCGTCGAAAGAGGAAGATTTGCGGGAAGAGCTGGTGAAAGCCTCGGAATACGTGCCCGTCAAATCGCTGCCTTACCGGTGGTCCGGCGACGCGCCGGTGGCGGTCGCGCCCGGATCTGCCGCCGAATAATCCCTACAGATTCATATAAGCCGTTCTTTCAAGCGATGCCGCTTGCAAAGGGCGGCTTTTGTTTTTAAGAGACGCTAAAAGGAGATCATCTGTACGTTTTAGCAAAAAAATTACATAGACGGACGACAAGGCGCATATAACTGAGAAGGATGGCGGGGCCGGCAAAGCTTTGGATCTATGGAATGGGCGAAAGGAGCGGCGCATCCGGCTTAAAAAGGGCTCCGGAAGCCTCTCTATAGGTTGAGAGATTTTGCAAAATACCCGTCATATTGTTTTTCATAGGTACATAATATGATACTAGTCCAAATGCCTAAAGCGAGTATCGCCGCTTTGCCGTTCCCATCCGATTCCGACCCCGGCGGCGGACTACTGACGACATTGTAAGGCTCCATTCCGTTGCAATGGCTCGAGGCTTCAGATGGAACACGAAGCGGGATGCTCTTAAGCATTTTTCCTTCGGAGTAAATGAGGAGGGGATCTCTTTTGGAAAAAGTGGACATTTTTAAAGACATTGCCGAACGCACCGGCGGGGATATTTACCTGGGTGTGGTCGGCGCGGTCCGGACAGGAAAATCGACGTTCATCAAGCGGTTCATGGAAACCATCGTGCTTCCGAACATCGCAAGCGAAGCCGACCGGGCCAGAGCCGTGGATGAGCTGCCGCAAAGCGCGGCCGGCAAAACGATCATGACGACCGAACCGAAGTTCGTGCCCAACAATGCGGTACAAATCAAGGTAACCGAGGGTCTGGAGGTTAATGTCCGTCTCGTGGACTGCGTTGGATACGCGGTGGAAGGGGCGAAAGGATACGAGGATGAAAACGGTCCGCGCATGATCTCCACCCCTTGGTTCGAGGAACCGATTCCGTTTCAGGAAGCCGCCGAGATCGGAACGCGCAAAGTCATTCAAGAGCATTCGACGCTGGGTGTCGTGGTCACGACCGACGGGACCATTGCCGAAATCCCCCGCAGTTCCTACGTGGAGGCCGAAGAACGCGTCATCGCCGAACTGAAGGAGGTAGGCAAGCCGTTTGTGCTTGTCATCAACTCGACCCGTCCGCGCAGCGAAGAAACGCTTCTGCTCAGAAACGAGCTGGCCGAAAAATACGACATTCCGGTCATGGCCCTCAGCGCCGCAACGATGACGGAAGACGACGTGACGAGCGTCATGCGCGAAGTGCTTTACGAATTCCCTGTTCATGAGGTCAACGTCAACCTCCCGAGCTGGGTGATGGTGCTTAACGAGAAACACTGGCTCCGGAGCAATTACGAAAATTCCGTCCGCGATACGGTCAAGGATATCCGCCGTCTGCGCGACGTGGATCGCGTCGTGACCCAGTTCATGGATTACGAGTTCATCCAGCGGGCGGCGCTCAGCGGGATGAACATGGGGCAGGGCGTGGCGGAAATCGACCTGTTCGCGCCGGACGAATTGTACGACCAAATCCTGATGGAAGTGGTCGGCGTCGAAATCCGCGGCAAGGACCATCTGCTGCAGCTGATGCAGGAGTTCTCCCATGCCAAACGCGAATACGACCGTTTTGCGGAAGCGCTTGAAATGGTGAAGACGACCGGCTACGGCATCGCTGCGCCTTCCCTCGCGGAAATGTCCTTGGATGAGCCGGAGCTTATCCGCCAAGGAACGAGGTTCGGCGTCCGCTTGAAGGCAACGGCGCCTTCGATTCACATGATCCGGGTAGACGTCGAGTCCGAATTCTCCCCGATCATCGGCACCGAAAAGCAAAGCGAGGAGCTTGTCCGCTACCTCATTCAGGATTTCGAAAACGATCCGATCAAAATTTGGGATTCCGACATCTTCGGGCGTTCCCTGCACTCGATCGTACGGGAAGGCATCCAGGGCAAAATCGCCATGATGCCGGACAATGCGAGATACAAGCTGCAGGAAACGCTCGGCAGAATCATCAACGAAGGATCGGGTGGTCTGATTGCCATCATCCTATAACGATGCATACGAAAAAACGAAAAAGCCTGCAGGCGGAACGATCCGCCTGCGGGCTTTTTTCGATGGAAAACACTTTATGCGCAGCTTTTTCACGATCTCTATTCGGCGTACGCAAGCAACTTGGACAACCTTTCGGCCAGAGTCTGGTTAATATCGATTTTAGCGCTGCACCTGGGAAAGAAAACGGCATAAAGTCGAATTTTGCAAAAAAATGACGCAAATAACTAAAAACCTATTTACATACTTGGAATTAGGCCTTATATTAGTGTATAACATTTTCACATTGCACAGAGTTGAAGGGGGAAGAATCCATGCGATTCGGTAAAAAAAGAAAAGCGGCGCTGCTCTCATTATTCTTGGTTTTGGCGATGCTGACAAGCGCCTGCGGACAAAAAAACGCGTCTTCGGTCGGCGGCGAAGCGGACGCCGCAGGCTCCGGCGGCAAACCGCTGGCGGGCAAGCGGGTGGCGTTGATCATGGAATTTAATACCGGCACGTTTTCGCAGCAATACGTGCAGGGCGTCACCGAGGAAGTCGAAAAATTCGGCGGAAAATTGACGAAATTTGTCGCGAATAACGACAAGGCCAAGATGGCTTCCTTGCTTGATTCCGCCATTACCCAGCGCTTTGATTTGATTTTGACGGACCACGGCGACCAGCTTCTGCAGCCGGGCGTTCAAAAGGCCGTGTCCCAAAACATTCCCGTGGTCGTATTCGATGCCGACGTGCATGTGGCAGGCGCCACGACATTGTCCCAGGACGACCAGAAAATGGCCGAGCTGACGCTGGAACAAATGAAAAAAGACATCGGAGGCAAAGGCAATATCGTGAAGGTTTGGGTTGCGGGTTTTGCCCCGATGGAACGCCGTCAGGTGGCCTACGGCAAATTCATGAAAGAAAATCCGGACATCAAGGAAATTGCGACGTTCGGAACGGCCCAAAATCCGGCGCTTGATACGCAAACGCAAATGGAAGCCATCCTGAAACAGTATCCGAAAGGCCAGATTTCGGCCGTGTGGACGGCATGGGACGAGTTCGCCAAAGGCGCGGCCCGGGCGATTCAACAAGCCGGACGCGACGAAATCAAAGTATACGGCATCGATATGAGCGACGAGGATCTGCAAATGATCCAGGATCCGAAAAATCCTTGGGTGGCTTCGGCCGCGGTCGATCCGAAAGACATCGGACGCATCCAGGTGAGATACGGTTACCAAAAGCTGCACGGCGACAAAACGGAGGATGCCGTGGTGCTGCAGCCGGTATACGTCTCCCGGGACGCGCTGCCTAAAGAGCAAATTTCGACGACGGAGCTTTCCAAGTACGTAAAGGGCTGGGGCGAAAGCAAACAGGGCCTTGCGGACTGGATGGAGGAATACGGCAAGTAATGCCCGGGTGTAAGCCCGGCATCATGCCTAAAAGGCCGTGCGATAGGCACGGTCTTTTCAATCTTTTACGAAGGTGGGGCCGCTAATGACAGCTTCATACCAATTGGAAATGAAAGGGATCACCAAGCGATTCGGCGGCGTGCCTGCCTTGTCGGCGGTGGATTTTACGGTAAGGGGCGGTGAAATCCATGCGCTTCTCGGCGCGAACGGCGCGGGAAAAAGCACGCTGATGAAAATCCTCTCCGGAGCTTATCGCGCGGACGGAGGACAAATCGAGGCGGATGGAGAGGCGCTCCGGATCAACTCCCCCGCCGACGCGAAAAAAAGCGGGATACACTGCGTCTATCAGGAGGTGGACTCGGCCTTGGTCCCGCAGCTGACGGTCGCGGAAAACGTGATGCTGGACGCGCTTGCCTCCAAGGATTCATCCCTTTGGATCCGGACGCGGGAGCGCGCAAAGCAGGCGAAAAGCGTTCTGTCCCGCCTTGGGGCGGACATCGATGTGAACCGCAAGGTGGCCGAGCTCAGCTTGGCGCAAAAGCAGATCGTGCTGTTGGCGCGGATCGTTGCCCAGAAGGCGAAAGCGATCATATTCGACGAACCGACGGCCCCGCTCAGCGACAGCGAGTGCAAGGCGCTTTTTAAAATCATGCATGAACTGAAATACAGCGGCGTGGCGTGCATCTTCATTACGCATCGGCTGCCCGAGGTGCTGGAACATGCCGACCGGGTGACGATCATGAGGGACGGGAAGAAGGTGCACTCCGGTCCGACGGACGAAATCAGCGGCGAAGGCATCATTAACCATATGCTCGGCAAGACGTTCGAGGAGTTTCCGAAGCGTAAAACCGACATTGGCGGGCTTTTGCTCAAAGCGGAGGGGATCCGCAGAGGGTATAAAGTCCGAGGAGCGGATTTGGAGGTTCGCAGCGGCGAGGTCCTTGCGGTGGTCGGCCTTGTCGGCGCGGGCAAAACGGAGCTCGCCCGGATTTTGGGAGGCGCGGACAAGCATGAGGAAGGAACGATCGGGCTGCGCGGGAAAAAGCTTGCGTTTCGGCAGCCTGCAGACGCCATCCGGGAAGGCATCGTGCTGGTGCCGGAAGAAAGGCGCAAGCAGGGCATATTCATTCACCAATCCGTCGACTTGAACCTTACGCTGCCGGTTTTGGATCAGGTAAGCCGCCTCGGCTTCATTTCACGCAAAAAGGAAAAGCGGCTAAGCTCGGAAATCTCGCGGTCGCTTGGCGTTAAAGCCGCTTCGGGCGATCAGCTTGCCCTGCATTTAAGCGGCGGCAACCAGCAGAAGCTGGCCATCGGAAAATGGCTGGAGAGCGGCGCCGAAGTGTTTATTTTCGACGAGCCGACCAAAGGCGTGGATATCGGGGCGAAAAGCGACATTTTCCGCATCATCGGCGATCTTGCGGCGGCGGGAAAAGGCATTATTTATTTTACATGCGAATTGGCGGAAGGGCTCGGGATCGGCGACCGGATCGCGGTCATGGCGGACGGCGCGGTCAGCAAGGTGTTCAAGCGCGGGGAAGCGACGCAGGCCCAGCTCCTGTATTACGCCAGCGGAGGCTTGGAGGTAAACGATGAAGGATAAACTATTGCATTACGCGTTCCGGTACGGGGCGGTTGTCGTCATTATCGGGGTCATTGGGTTTTTTTCGTTCCGGCTCCCTTATTTCTTTACGTACGGGAACTTAAGCGATATTTTGGGTTCGATCACGATCGTGACGTTTGTCGCCATCGGCGTTACCCTTTCGCTTGTCGTCGACGGCTTCGACCTGTCGGTCGGCTCAACCGTGTCCCTGACGACCGTGGGGGCGGCTTCGCTGATGATTTGGTACCAGCAGCCGGTTTATGTCGTCATTATCGTGTCGCTGCTTGCAGGGGCGCTTATCGGCCTGTTGAACGCCTTTCTCATCGTCAAGCTGCGTATTCCGGATCTGCTGGCGACCCTGGCTGTCATGTACATCGTCGGCGGCATCCACAAAACCTACGCGCAGGGCTACAACATTTACAACCATATGGAGTTTCCCGACGGCACCAAGGCTCCCGGCGAAATGAGCGCCGCATTTTTGCAGCTGGGGCAGGGAAAATGGTTTGGCATCCCGATCTCGGCCGTTCTGCTCATCATCGCGGTCGCCGCGGTCCATATTTTTCTGACGCGAACAAAATACGGCAGGCAAATGTACGTCACCGGCGGCAACGAGGAGGCTGCGCGCCTGTCCGGAATCAAGGTGAAAAAGGTACGCACGCTGGCCTACGTCGCTTCGGGCATTTTTGCGGCCATCGGCGGCATTTTGTACGCCTCCCGGGTCGGCTCGGGCCAGATCGATGCGGGTTCGCCGCTGTTGATGGAGTCGGTTGCGGCCGTTTTTGTCGGCTTCTCCGTCTTCGGGGCGGGAAAACCGAACGTGATCGGAACGTTTATCGGCTCCGTGCTGATCGGCGTGCTCGTCAACGGCCTGACGATGATGAACATGCAATATTTTACGCACGACATCATCAAAGGAACGGTGCTGGTGCTCGCGCTGGCCGTTACTTTTTACGTTTTGAACCGATCCAAAGCTTAAAACTCTTGAAATTATAATGGCGCTGTATTACTATAAGTTTGTCCGCGCCTGCGGCTGTACTGGCTTTACGGCGATTCTATCTGTAAAAGAAGCAGATGAACGTATATTTTGCTGCAAAACGGAAAGAGTGAGTAACAACCGATTCAGACCTTTGGGGAGGTGAATAACAATGAATAAATCCGAGCTGATTTCCCAAGTAGCCGAAACTGCGGAATTGTCCAAAAAGGATGCGACGAAAGCCGTTGACGCGGTATTCGAAGCTATTTCACAAGCTCTGCAAAACGGAGACAAAGTCCAACTCGTTGGATTTGGAAACTTTGAAGTTCGCGAGCGTTCCGCCCGTAAAGGACGCAACCCGCAAACCGGTGAAGAAATCGAAATCCCTTCGAGCAAAATTCCTGCTTTCAAACCAGGCAAAGCGCTCAAAGACGGAATCAAATAAGATTTCTACATATTTCCAATAAGCTGGTGAGAAAAAGACCGTGATAACCTGCCAGCCTGCATCGATCTTGATCGGGAGCGGGCGGCGGGACCTGCAAAGCCTTTCGGTATACCCGATTTGACGCGCAGGCGTTCACGGCCTTTTCTTTTCTCTCCCGGCGGGAGATTTGGCATTTTTCGAATAATCGGAAGGGGCTTTGGTCAGGGCTTTTTCCCGTTACTTGGCGGGCGGCTGCTCCTGATCGGCGTAATCGATGAGAATGACGGGATAACCTGCAGCTTGGCTGAGCTGGCGCTCGTATTCCCGAAGCTGCAAAACCGCTTCTTCATCGAGAGGCGCCGGTTCGTAATTCATCGTTAACACACTCCTTATATAATATATGCCTTATTAGCATTCCCACGACGGGACCGGAAGTAACCGTCCAAGAGACCGGATCAGATGATGATGGAAGGAGGAACGACATGATGGAAAACGCGAACAACAACGATTACATCGTCGTGAAGGCGAAGGAAAACGGAGTGCAGGTCATCGGATTGACCCGCGGGCACGATACCAAATTTCATCATACGGAAAAGCTCGATAAAGGCGAGGTGCTGATCGCCCAGTTTACGGACCATACGTCTGCCATGAAAATCCGCGGCAAAGCGGAGGTGCAAACGAAGCACGGAATCATCGAAAGCGACAGCTAAATTGCAGGCCATGCCTGCTTTTTTTCGTTGGCGCCCGGGTAGGTATGGAGTCCTGCGATGAAGCTTAAACTATAGGTACCAACAAGCGAGGAGGACTACCAGATGACCCGTTATATCCTGCCGTGCGCCGCGCTTCTCTTTGCTTTGGGAACGGCGCCGTCTTATGGCCAGCCAAACCATCAACAACCGATCCTGCCGGCTTGCCCCAAACAGGTGATGCCCGTCGTATTGCATGAACCCGGATGGGAGCTGAGCGACGAAAATATCGTCGATATGCTGCATTCGCTTCCGCTGACGCTGACCATCCGCCGGGTGGAATGGCATGCGCCCGCCATGTCCATCGATTTGACGGTTCCGGCTCCGAATACGTCGCGGACGGAAATGTACAAAAACATCGCCGAGATCCTGTCTTTTTGCTTTTCGGGAACGAGCAACGTCCAGCAGGTCAAGCTCAGGCTGATGGCCGAAGATCCGTGGCTGGATACGCGCCATTTGCTGCTGGCGGCGGACGCGAAACGGCATATCTGGGATTCGGCGCTGTACCGCGAGCTCCGGCTGACGGGGGAAGCCCCTTTACCCGATTACATAAAAAGCAAATTGCACGTCATCGAAACGTTGTTATGGAAAGACCGGTTCGACTTCCCCCATCAAGGGTAATTCATCATTATTGAATTTTTCGCCCGACAAACCTAAAATGGGGATGGTTCACCCGTGCGTGGCGAAAAAACATGTGATATAATAGAAAAGATTGTGAACAAATGATCTTGTTCGTCGGATTAGTAAGTGATTCAAAGATAAAAAAGGCTCGGAGGCTGACGATGAAACCGTACCGCGTACCCCAACTAGCAAAGAAATATGTCGAATACGACATGATCCAAAAACATACGGAGCTGCCGCCTTTTCCTGACGCTCGCGTTCAGCTGTTATACATTTTCCTGAACCAGGGGACCAGCAGCGTTGGCATGCACAGCGAGCTTTTTTCGCTGGTAACCTCCCTCGTTCAATTAGGTATAGATACGCATGAAACGATTGATACGCAAAAGGACAAACCGGTGGAAGGTTTTATGCGCTCCCGCCAGCTGAAAGTTCTCGCCGGGGATTATTTCAGCAGCCGGTTTTATCATCTGTTGTCCCAAAAAGGGCAAATCGATGCAGTTTCGCGGCTCAGCCAAGCCATTTGCGACGTGAACGTGCTGAAAATGAACTTGTACGGAAAAATGAAGAGCCTGTTATTGTCGGCAGAAGAATATTTGCGGCATGCGGTGCAGCTGAATATGCAGCTGTTTCTTTCTTTTACTCCCCTGCTGGAAGAGTCCCTGCACGACTTGTGGAACTCGCTTTTGCGGAAGATCAGCGAATGCGAAACCGTCGCGCGGGAAATCGAACGGAGCGGCGGGGAGCCATACCTCTACAGCTATTCGTACTGGCATATCCTCGATATCGCCAACGATGAGGATCGAATGGCGCTGAAAGAACGTAATATCGACAACAAAGATTGGAAAAAGCTGATGCTGAAATATAAAGCGGCGGAACATATGGCCGAAAAGCTGCGCCAAGCGGTAGGCGGCGTCCAGGCCATTTTGAAAAACGTCAAAAGCGACGGCCGCTTCCGCGATGTCGGACAGGTTCTGGAGCCTTTCCAGCGTCAGCTTCACACTTCCGGATCGGCTGTCGGAGAAGGGTAGGTTGCTTGAATGAATATCAATACTTCAGAGCCCCAAACGAATGCGAACGACCAATACGACCATGTGCAGTCCGTATTCGAAAGCATCGCTCCAAAATACGACATCATGAACGACATTTTAAGTTTCCGCAGGCATAAGGCCTGGCGTAAATTTACGATGAAGAAGATGGCGATGAAACCGGGCGACACGGCGATCGACCTGTGCTGCGGAACCTGCGACTGGACGCTCAGCATGGCTGAAGCAAGCGGAACCGGACAGGTGATCGGGCTGGATTTCAGTCCGAACATGCTGAAGGTTGGGGAGAGCAAGGTCAAAGCCAAGCATTTGGAGAACCAGATCACATTGGTTCAGGGGAATGCGATGGATTTGCCGTTTGAGGATAACCGGTTTGATTACGCGACGATCGGCTTCGGGCTGCGCAACGTGCCTGACCTGGTGAAGGTCCTTCAGGAGATGAAGCGCGTCGTCAAACCCGGCGGCATGGTCGTTTGCCTGGAATTGTCCAAGCCGACCTGGCAGCCGTTCAAAGGCCTTTATTATTTTTATTTTCAACAAATATTGCCTAACCTGGGCAAACTTTTTGCCAAAAGATACGAGCAGTACAAGTGGCTGCCGGACTCGCTTGCCCTGTTTCCCGGAAGGGAGGAGCTGGCGTCAATATTCCGGGAGGTCGGTTTACAACATGTCAAGGCCTATCCCCTGACTGGCGGCATCGCGGCACTACATATTGGGATTAAGGAGAATCGGCATGTTTAAGAAAATCGGCGTTTTTTTGGAAATGATCAAAATTGAACATACATTGTTCGCGCTTCCGTTTGCTTTTATGGGAGCCATATTGGGATCGGTGGTCGTGAGCGGGCATCTGCCCTCCTGGGCGCAAATCGGCTGGATCCTGATGGCCATGTTCGGCGCCAGAAGCGCGGCGTTTGGCCTCAACCGGATGATCGACCAGGTCATCGACAAAAAAAATCCCCGCACCGCAGGCCGGGCCATTCCGGCAGGTCTTCTCAAGACGGCGGAAGTTATCGTTTTCACGATCGTATGCTTTTTCTTGTTGTTCTGGGCGGCGATTGAATTGTCTCCGCTTGCCGTAAAGCTGCTTCCTATCGCGGTCTTTTTCCTTGTATTTTATTCTTACACGAAGCGCTTTACCTGGCTTTGCCACGTGATACTCGGATTTACGATCGCCCTGGCTCCGCTTGGAGGTTGGGTGGCTGTCACGAACAGCATCGATTGGAAGGCGTTGCTGCTTTACGTTTCCGTCGCTTTTTGGACGGCGGGCTTTGACGTGATCTACGCCATTCAGGACATGGAATTCGACCGGAAAGAAGGGCTGTTTTCCATTCCCGCCCGCTTCGGGCTTCATAAGTCGCTGAAGATCGCCAGATATTTTCATATGGTGACGGCCGTAGGCTTTATCATCCTTTTCTTTGTGACGGATTTGAGTTGGTGGTATTTTGCGGGCATGGTAATTTCATATATGATCTTATTCTATGAACATTACATTTTGTCGCCAAATGATATGAGCAAGCTGCAAACCTCCTTTTTCACCATGAACAGCGTGCTCAGTATCGTTGTTTTTGTCTTTACGCTGATTGATTTGGTGGTGCAGTTCCATTGATGGACGCAAAAGGAGAAAAAACAGGCTGGGTTGTCGGCATCACGGGGGCGAGCGGTTCCGTTTACGGCGTGCGCTTGACCGAAGTGCTTTTGGAGCAAGGTTATCCGGTCCATCTGGTCGTTTCCAATGCCGGCTGGCGGGTACTCGGCGAAGAGCTCGGGTGGAACGCGGCAAGGCGGGAGCAGGCGCTGGTGGATCAATTCGGCGGGCTGCCCGGGAAGCTGACGTATCATCCGATCGCGGACATCGGCGCAACCATTGCCAGCGGCTCTTACCAGGTGGAGGGAATGGTCATTGTTCCGTGCTCCATGGGCACGCTGTCCTCGGTGGCAAGCGGCGCATCCGACAATTTGATGACGAGAGCGGCGGACGTGATGCTGAAGGAAGGACGGCCGCTCGTGCTCGTTCCGCGCGAAACGCCGCTGCATGCGATCCACCTTGAAAATATGCTGAAGCTTGCCCGGCTGGGAGTGAAAATGATCCCGGCTATGCCGGCTTTTTATTTTCATCCCGAAACGATCGGGGACCTCGTCGACTTTCAGGTAGGCAAAATATTGGACAGCCTGCGGATCGAACACCGGTTGTTCACCCGCTGGGACGGCGGGCAAGCCGCGGCGAAAAAGACAGATGGCCGCTGACCGAGTGTCATCCGGGATTGATCTGTGCTATGATGAACTAAAACTGTTGCTGTACCAAAACATAAACTCGAATTCTGCTGCTGCAAAAAGGGAAATGCGGATTGAGAATACGCTGACACGGGTGAAAGAATGAAAAGATTAGACATATTCGGCTTACTGAAAAAAGACATGAACTATATTGAAAAAGAGCTTTTTCACAGCATCGAAGGAGAGCATGAGCTCCTGAACGAAACATCGATGCATCTGCTCAAGGCGGGCGGCAAACGCTTGCGTCCCGTTTTCGTGCTGATGGGAGGCAAATTCGGCAACTACGATTTGGAAAAGCTCAAAAATGTGGCGGTTCCGCTCGAGCTGATCCATATGGCCTCCCTCGTGCATGACGACGTAATCGACGACGCGGATACCCGCCGCGGGGAATTGACGGTCAAGTCCAAATGGGACAACCGGATCGCGATGTACACCGGCGACTATATTTATGCCCGGGCCCTTATGATTGCAGCGAAGCTGGAAAAACCGCAAATCCATCAAATCCTGTCCAAAGCGATGGTGGAAATGTCCATTGGCGAAATGGAACAAATCCGCGATTTCTTTAACACCGACCAAAGCGTACGCCGCTATCTTTTGCGTATTCGCCGCAAAACAGCCCTTTTAATCGCGATCAGCTGCCAGCTCGGAGCCGTTGCTTCCGACGCGGACGCCAAATCGTCCAATTTGCTGTACCGTTACGGCTACAATGTCGGCATGGCTTTTCAAATCCAGGATGACCTGCTCGATTTGTGCGGGACGGAAAAGCAAATCGGCAAACCGCCGGGAAGCGACATGAGACAAGGAAACATTACGCTGCCGGTTATTTATGCGCTTCAGGATGAAGAAATCCGGGAACCGCTGCTCAGGGAAATCGGATACATCCGCGAACGCAACGGGGAATGCGACGTGACCGGAGCGATTCAACTGATCAAAGCCAGCAGCGGCATATCCCGGGCCGAGGCGCTGGCGGACCGTTACATAAAAAAAGCGCTTGATGCCCTCGAGCGCCTGCCGGAAAATCGGACAAAGAAAAATTTGAAGGACATCGCCCACTTCGTGACTAAACGTTCTTATTGACGCGGCCAAGCCCGTCTCTTCCGGCGCCGATATGACGAAATTAATATCCGTCCGATTTTATATATTATAAGATTGCCATAATTAGCCTTACGACTTGAGTCAAAATAGGAGAGTGAGTTTATGGAACGAACTTTTTTAATGGTCAAGCCTGATGGAGTGCAACGTGGTTTAATCGGCAAAATCATCGCAAGACTGGAAGACAAAGGGTTCAAAATGATTGCCGGCAAGCTGGTGCAGGTATCGGAGGAGCAGGCCAAACGGCATTACGCCGAGCATGAAGGCAAAGATTTTTACGACAACCTGGTGCGTTTCATTACTTCCGGCCCGGTATTCGCCATGGTATGGGAAGGCGATGACATTATCGCCTTGTCGCGCATCCTGATGGGAAAAACAAACGTCAAGGAAGCGCAGCCCGGCACCATCCGCGGCGACTACGCTTCGCATACCCCGCATAATCTGATTCACGGCTCGGATTCGCCGGAAAGCAGCGCGCGCGAAATCGCGAATTTTTTCGAAGCGCATGAACTGGTGAAATACGACAAGACCATCTCGCCGTGGACATAAAGCAGACATTTTCGCCATCCGGAGGGGAGTCGGCCGGAACGTCCCTGCCGGACCAGGACTATTTGGCGTTTATCGAAAACGTGAAGCGAAGCACGGGCATCGATCTGTCGGAATATAAAGAAGCTCAAATGAAACGGCGCCTGACCACGCTCCGCCAGAAAAACGGGTACCAGAGTTTTGCCGCTTTCTTCGAGGCGATTTCGAAGGACAAGTCCTTATTTTATGAGTTTTTGGACCGGATGACGATCAACGTTTCCGAATTTTGGCGCAATCCGAACCGCTGGGAGGTTTTGCGGGATATTATACTCCCTGAGCTTGCAAGCGGAAACAAACGGGGGCTTCGCGTTTGGAGCGCGGCCTGCTCCACGGGGGAAGAGCCGTACACGATCGCCATGATTCTTGACGGCAAAGGCCTCTTGGCCGAAACGAAGCTGGTAGCGACGGACATCGACGAAGGCGCTTTGGCGAAAGCGAAGCAGGGACTGTATATGGAACGTTCCCTCAAGGATGTTCCGCAGGACGTTGCCGCCCGCTATTTTACGCAGGAAGGAGCCCTTTTCAGGTTCAGCGAGCAGCTGAAGGGAAGCATCGAATTCCGAAAGCAAAACTTGCTCCTTGACCCGTTCGAAAAAGGGCATGACCTGATCGTTTGCCGGAATGTCATGATCTATTTTACGGAAGAGGCCAAAACGAAACTGTACCATAAATTTGCGGAGGCGCTCCGGCCGGGCGGGTATTTGTTCGTCGGCAGCACGGAACAGATCTTTTCGCCGGGACAATACGGGCTGGAGCCGACCGAAACGTTTTTTTACCAGAAGAAGGATTAAAACGCGCTCGGACAGGTATAATTAAGGCTGCATGAAACGATACTATGGATGAAAGTGATCTCACTCAAGCGGAGGTTCGTTTCAGCATGGACAAACGGCAGGTTATTACCGCGTACCGGCGCGGCTTTATCACGATTCAAGAATGCGGGCAAATTCTGGGCATTGAAGATATCCGACTTAGCCGGATGGTGCGGGATTCCGTGGAAAGCCTGGAGGACGGACCCAAGCCCGTCGGCAGACTCACCGCAAACAGCAGCAGGGCTGAATGAAAGCCGACCCTTGTTATTTAAGGGCCGGTGTTTTTTTTATTTCAGGCGCAAAGGATCTCTCGGGAATCTCCCGCCGCCATTAACGGGCGGCCCGCAGCGCCCGGACCATCTCATCCGGGTTCGATTTTTTACGAAAAAAACAGTTCGCTTATGATAAAATCTTTTTTTAAAAGGGATTGTCATGGCGTAAGGAGGAACAGAACATGGGTAGAATCGCAAAAACGCCGACGCCCCCGTATTATGCCGTCATTTTTGCTTCGGAGCGGACCGAAGAAGATCGGGGTTATGGAAAGATGGCGGATAAAATGGTTGAATTGGCATCCCGGCAGGACGGTTTTCTTGGTATGGAAAACGCTAATGACGAGGGACTCGGTATTATGGTTTCCTACTGGGATTCACTGGAGGCGATCCAGCGGTGGAAGGAAAATGCCGGGCATCAGGCCGCGCAAGAGCGGGGCAAATCCGGTTGGTACCAAAGCTTCGCCCTTCGGGTAAGCAAGGTGGAAAGCGACCGGTATTTCGAAATATGAGCGGGCTAGAACGAAGCCTTTTTTGAATCAACGCGTGACAGGGGCTACCGATCAATATTATAATGGGCAAAGATATCATCGGGTTTTAGCCGTTTACCGCTTAAAAGTAACAAGGGGACTCGTGAGCATTACTTTACGTAGGGGACTCGCCGTCCCCCGCTTACGGTCATGTTCAAAAGTCTTCCCGCAATTTTAAAATCGATTTTAAAAGTGGAGTGTTATGCATATGAGAACGGTACATGTGGATTTGGGAGAACGTTCGTATCCGATTTATATCGGCTCCGGCCTGCTGCCGCAGGCGGGGGCTTATCTGATCAAACACGGCTTATCGGCAAAAAGCCCGCACCTGATCGTCACCGACGACAAGGTTGCCCCGCATCATCTTGACGTGCTGAAATCATCGCTTGAGGAAGCGGGGTTCCGCCTGGTCGTTTCCGTCGTCAAATCCGGCGAAGGCTCGAAATCGCTGCAGGTGTTTGAAGAAGTCATGACTTCGGCCATCCAGGGCGGACTCGACCGCAACTCTTCGGTCATCGCCCTGGGCGGAGGCGTTGTCGGGGATTTGGCAGGCTTCGTGGCCGCCACCTATATGCGCGGCATCGCCTTCATTCAAATGCCGACGACAATTCTGGCGCATGACAGCAGCGTCGGCGGCAAAGTGGCCGTCAACCATCCGTTGGCGAAAAACATGATCGGGGCGTTCCATCAGCCTGAGTTCGTATTATACGACCTGAATACGCTGATGACGCTGCCTCCGCGCGAGGTTTCCGCCGGTTTGGCCGAAATGGTGAAACACGGCCTCATTCGGGATGCGGCATTTGCCTATTGGTGCAAAGACCATGCGGCGGATTTGCTTGCATTGGATCTGGACGCGCTTGGCTACGGTCTTGAACGCGGGGTCGCCATCAAGGCGGACGTGGTATCCCAAGACGAGCGCGAAGGCGGACTGCGGGCGATTTTGAACCTTGGACATACGATCGGCCACGCCATCGAAGCGGTTGCCGGTTACGGCGAATTTTTGCACGGCGAGGCGATTTCGATCGGCATGGCCGGCTCGGCGCTTTTGGCCGAAGCGCTTGGACGCGGCGGAGAATTACATAAGGAAACGACGGCCATGCTGAAAGCGTTGAACCTGCCGGTCGTTTTGCCGGATCATCTGAGCGAGGACGATTTGATGGCGGCGATGATGCATGACAAAAAGTTCAAGGAAAACACGATGGTGTTTATCGTGCCGGATGCCATCGGCGCGGTCAGCATCGTAAAGGATATTCCGCAGCAACTGGTCAGAGATATTCTGAAGCAGCTTAGAAAAGGAGGAGAAACCCATGTATAACAGAGGCATAAGAGGGGCAACAACCGTCCAGCGCAACGACGAACGCGAAATTCTCGACGAGACCGTCGTGCTGATGCGGGAAATCGTCGAGCGGAATCAGATCGATCCGGAGGATATTTGCAGCGTGTGGATTACGCTGACCCAGGATTTGGACGCCGCTTTCCCGGCAAAAGCGATTCGGGAGCTTGAAGGCTGGGAAATGGTGCCCTTGATGTGCTCCGTGGAGGTCCCGGTCAAAGGAAGCCTTCCGCGCTGCATCCGCCTGATGGTTCAGGTCAATACCGAAAAGAGCCAAAAGGAAATCAGGCATGTATATTTGAACGATGCCCAAAAGCTGCGCCCTGACCTCGCGGCTCCCAAGTCCTAACTTTTTTTGGGAATGCGCTTGTCAGGACAACGTTCATCCTGTATAGTTTATTACAAGGTTCAAACCGAAATCGCATGGATGCGATTTTTGCCAGATTGAACCGGAATGGAGATTCCGGTTAATCGTGAGACGAGTAGAGTTTAGATGAGCTGAGTTGAGTATAGAAGAGCCGAGACGTTATATAATAACCGCGATATTCGTTACGTTTGCGGGTTTTGTTTTGCACCTTCGTCATAGATCCCTGCTTTGATCTTATGCATGCAGGCAGGATACGACAAGGCCGCAAAGCGCGGAGCCCAAATGCGGCGGACGACTCTTTCCTTATACTTAATGAACGTCAAACCTCTACTTCGGTAGAGGTTTTTTGTTGTTTGCAGCAAAAGGCTCGAATCGCAACAATCACCGTAATTCCCGAAAAAAGAAGGAGGGACCAAGTTTATGATGAACCCGGGCGTTGAGCAGGTCTTGAAGCTTTCCCGCGAGTACAATCTGATTCCGGTCGTGAAACGGCTGCTCGCCGATATGGAAACCCCGATCCGGATTTTTCAAAGGTACGCCGGCCGCGAATGCGCGTTTTTGCTAGAAAGCGTGGAGGGCGGCAGCAGATGGGCGCGGTATTCGTTTATCGGAACCGATCCGTTTATGATGATTTACGGCAAAAAAGGCGAAGTCGTGCTGGAACGCGACGGCCGCAAAGAAGCGGTCAAAGGGAAGCCGGTGGAGGAGCTGAAGCTGCTGCTCCGTCGGTACCGCAGCCCCAAACACGAGGATTTGCCGCCGTTTACGGGCGGGGCGATCGGATTTTTCGGATATGACCTGCTGCAGTATTACGAGAAACTGCCGGCGCATGCGGTGGATGATCTCGGCATGGACGATATCCGGTTTATGTTCTGCGATTCGGTGATCGTATTCGACCATATCAAGCAGCAAATTTTGCTTGTCGGCAACGTGCATGTCGGCGTAGACGATACGGACGAAGATATCCGCCGCAAATACGCGGAGCTCGATTTCAAGCTGGACCGGATCGCGGAGCAGCTTCAAAGCCAGGGACCGCGGGAAAACGTCAACGGGCGTCCGATCCCGGCAGATATCGGGCTTGGCGACATCAAGTCGAACATGACGAAGGAACAGTACATGGCGAACGTGGAGCGCGCCCAGGAGTACATTCGGGCGGGAGACATTTTTCAGGTCGTGCTGTCGCAGCGTTTTCATATCGAGACGGAAGTTTCTCCGCTCCATGTGTACCGGGTGCTGCGGACGATGAACCCTTCGCCGTATATGTATTACCTGAAAATGCATGAGGAAATTATCGTCGGAACTTCGCCGGAAGCCTTGGTCAAGGTGGACGGCGACAGAGTGGAGACGAGGCCGATTGCAGGCACGCGTCCCAGAGGGGACGACGAGCTTGAAGACGAGCGGCTGGCGAGGGAATTGCTGGCCGACGAAAAGGAACGCGCCGAACATCTGATGCTTGTCGACTTGGGGCGCAACGACTTGGGGCGCGTCTCCAAATTCGGCACCGTCAAATGCGACATGTTCATGGAGATCGAACGGTATTCGCATGTCATGCACATGGTTTCGAACGTATCAGGCACGCTGCGCGACGATAAAGACTTCTTTGACGCCTTTCTGTCTTGCCTGCCGGCCGGAACCGTATCCGGGGCGCCGAAGCTGCGGGCGATGGAGATCATTGCCGAGCTGGAGCGGGAAGCGAGAGGAGCCTATGCGGGCGCGATCGGATACCTCGGATTTAATGCCAACATGGACTCCTGCATCACGATCCGGACGATCATTTTCCGGAAGGGAAAGGCATACGTACAGGCAGGCGCGGGGATCGTTTGGGATTCGGTGCCGGAGAAGGAATACGAGGAAACGGTCAACAAAGCGAAAGCGCTGCTGAAATCGATCCGCATTGCCGAAGCGATGTTTCCGCCGGCCGCGGAGCAGGAGACGGAACGGCTGAACCAGGACTATTTTTACAGCTCGCTTTGAGCTGAATGAAAAGCGGCGACCATGAAGCGGGCGACGACGCGGATCGAAATAAAAGGACCAAAAGGAGGAGAAAAGGTATGAGTACGGGCGGATTTATCCCCACATGCTTAAACCGGTTGATCGAAGGGCGTGATTTGACGCGCGAAGAGGCCAGGCAGCTGATGACGTTCATCATGGAAGGCGGCGTGACGCAGTCGCAGATCGGCGCGGTATTGATGGCGCTGCGGATCAAAGGCGAAACGGTGGATGAGATTACGGGTTTCGCGGAAGCGATGCGGAACGTGGCCAGCACGGTCAAAGCGGACAACGAAAAACTGCTTGACACCTGCGGAACCGGCGGATCCGGCATTCATAAATTCAACATTTCGACGGCTTCGGCCATTATTTCTTCCGCGGCCTCCGTGCGGGTAGCCAAACACGGAAACCGCTCGGCATCCGGCCGCGCCGGCAGCGCGGACGTTCTCGAGGCGCTCGGGGTCAACATTCATCTCAGCAGCGAGCAGGCCAAACGCTGCCTCGACGAAATCGGCATTTGCTTTTTGTTCGCGCAGCTGTACCATCCGTCGATGAAACATGCGGCAGGACCGCGCAAGGAGCTGGGCGTGCGGACCGTGTTCAACATGCTGGGACCGCTGACGAATCCGGCGGGCGCAGACCGGCAGCTGCTCGGCATCTATGACCGGAACCGGACGCAAACGATTGCGGAAGTGCTGCGAGAGCTTGGCTCCAAACGGGCGCTCGTCGTCACCAGCCATGACGGGCTGGACGAAATCAGCATTTCGGCGCCGACGCAGGTGTCGGAGCTGCGCGACGGCGTCGTTCGGACCTACCATATCCATCCTCACGACCTCGGACTCGACGTGCATCCGCTGGAGTCCGTCCTGGGGGGCGACGCGCTCCAAAACGCCAAAATCGTGGAATCGGTCCTGCAGGGCGAACGAAGCCCGTACAGGGACGTCGTGTTGGCCAATGCGGGAGCGTGCATCTATGTGGCCGGGCTCGCAGGCAGCATGGCGGAGGGCGTTCATGCCGCCGCCAAAGCGATCGACAACGGAAGCGCCTATGCCAAATTACAGCAATTGATTCAAATGACGGGAGAGCTGAGTTATGTATCTTGATCGTATTGTTGTTACGAAACGGGAAGAGACGGCCGAACTGGCCGAACGTTTTTCGATAGATCAGGCGCTTGAAACCATTGAAAACATGCCTGCGACCAAAGGTTTTGCGCGGGCGCTGACCTTGGCTCGGAAACGGGATATGGGGCTGATCGCGGAAGTCAAAAAAGCATCCCCGTCCAAAGGGCTGATCCGTCCCGACTTCGATCCGGTCGAAATCGCGCGCGCTTATGAGGAAGCGGGGGCGGACTGCTTGTCGGTGCTGACCGACGAAACGTATTTTCAGGGGAAGGGAGAATATTTGCAGGCGGTTCGCAAGGCCGTAAATCTGCCCCTTCTCCGGAAGGACTTTATTATCGACGAACGCCAAATTTATGAGGCGAGGCTGCTTGGAGCAGACGCGATCCTGCTGATCGCAGCCATATTGACTCCTGAGCAAATCGCTTCCTACATGAAAACGGCTGCTTCAATCGGGCTCGATTCGCTGATCGAGGTGCACAGCCTGGACGAAATGCAGCGGGTGCTGGAGCTGGACCTGGCCGAAGGGGCTTTGATCGGCATCAACAACCGGAATCTGCATACGTTCGAAACATCTTTGTCCGCAACCGAAACGCTAAGCAAGTTGGTGCCCGCAGGCGTGCCCGTCATCAGCGAAAGCGGCATTTCCGGCGTGGAGGACATGGATTATTTAAGAAAAACCGGGGCGGCGGGCGTGCTGATCGGCGAATATTTCATGCGGCAAAAGGATATAAGGTCGGCCGTTCGCCATCTCATGGGGCCTATTGCAAAGGAAGGCGGCGCATATCGTCATGGGTAAAACGAAAGTAAAAATTTGTGGACTTCAAAGCGTTGAAGTGCTAAAATCTATAAATAATCTCCCGATAGATTATATCGGTTTCGTATTTGCCAAAAGCCGGCGGCAAGTCTCCCCGATCGCGGCTGCCTCGCTGGCAGGCGCCGCCAGAAACGGCGCGAGCTCCGCCAGCCCGCGCATCGTCGGCGTATTCGTCAATCCGGACATGGGACAGCTTGAAGAAGTCATGACCCATGTCAAGCTCGACGTCATTCAGCTTCACGGCCAGGAGAGCCCAAGTTTTTGCCGGGATGCCAAGGAACGTTTTCAAGCGGAACTGTTCAAAGTCGTTTCCGTCGGTACGCAGCATCGCCCGGACGGGGACCCTGTTCGCTTCGAAGATTACGCAGGGGCGATCGACGGCCTGCTGCTTGATACGTTTGAACCCCAATACGGCGGCGGCTCGGGCACGACGTTTGCCTGGGACAAAATCCCCGCGTACCGGGAGTGGACCCGGGAGCAGGGAATTCCGCTGTTCGTTGCGGGAGGGCTGAACGTTTCCAACGTCGCCGGTTTAATCCGGGATTACACGCCGGACGGCGTGGACGTATCCAGCGGCGTGGAAACGAACGGCACGAAAGATCTCGAAAAAATCGCAGCTTTTGTGGAAAGGGTGAAGCAGGCATGACATCATTGCCGGATCAAAATGGACGTTTTGGCGAATTCGGAGGCCGGTTCGTTCCGGAAACGCTGATGAACGCTCTGATCGAACTAGAAGAATCGTATAAGCGTTTTTCGCAGGATCCTTCCTTTCAGGAGGAGCTGGCTTATTTGTTGAAGCAGTACTCGGGAAGAGAGACGCCTCTTTATTATGCGGAGCGCCTGAGCAACCATCTGGGCAAAGCCAAAATCTATCTGAAACGCGAGGATTTGAACCATACGGGGGCGCATAAAATCAACAACGCGCTGGCGCAGGGCGTATTGGCAAAACGAATGGGCAAAAATAAAGTGATCGCCGAAACCGGAGCGGGCCAGCACGGGGTCGCGACGGCGACCGTCGCCGCGCTTCTCGGCATGGAATGCAAGGTGTTTATGGGCGAGGAAGACACCAAACGCCAGGCGTTAAACGTATTCCGGATGCAGCTGCTAGGGGCCGAGGTCGTCCCGGTCACGTCGGGCTCGCGGACGTTGAAGGATGCGGGCAACGAGGCGCTGCGCTATTGGGTCAGCAACGTGGACGACACCTTTTACATTTTGGGTTCGGCCGTGGGCCCGCACCCGTATCCGATGATGGTGCGCAACTTCCAGCGGATCATCGGGGACGAGACGCGCCGCCAAATTTTGGAAGCCGAAGGACGTTTGCCGGATCATATCGTCGCGGCTATCGGCGGCGGCAGCAATGCGATCGGCATGTTTTATCCGTTCATCGAAGACAAGGACGTGGCCCTGATCGGCGTCGAGGCGGCGGGCAAAGGCGTGGAGACGGCGTTCCACGCGGCGACAATGAGCAAAGGAACCAAAGGGGTATTCCAAGGTTCGATGAGTTATTTGCTTCAGGACGAGTTCGGACAGGTGCAGGAGGCATTTTCGATCTCGGCAGGGCTTGATTATCCGGGCGTCGGACCGGAACATTCCTACCTGAAGGAAATCGAACGGGCACAATACGTGCCGGTTACGGACCAGGAGGCGCTGGATGCGCTGCAGCTGCTCTGCCGGACCGAAGGGATCATTCCGGCGCTGGAATCCGCGCATGCGATCGCGCAGGTCGTCAAGATGGCGCCAAACCTCGGCAGCGACGACATCGTCGTCGTTTGTTTGTCGGGACGCGGGGATAAAGACGTGGAATCCATCATGGCATACACGGGAGGGAAGCGGGCATGAACCTGATCGACCAAACCTTTTCCAGATTAAAGGAACAAGGGCAAACGGCCCTGATTCCCTTCTTGACCATCGGGGACCCCGATGTGGAGACTTCGGTGCGGATCATCGCCGAATTGGAAGCGGCCGGCGCGGATATCGTGGAGTTGGGCGTTCCGTATTCCGATCCTCTCGCCGACGGACCTGTCATCCAGCGTGCTTCGCAGCGGGCCTTGAAGCACCAGGTGAACATCGCCGCATGCATGGACGCGGCCGTCCAAGCGCGTGCCGCCGGGGTCAAGCTT
The DNA here is from genome assembly GCF_009870825.1 of Paenibacillus sp. USDA918EY. Classification (GTDB taxonomy): domain Bacteria; phylum Bacillota; class Bacilli; order Paenibacillales; family Paenibacillaceae; genus Paenibacillus_AQ; species Paenibacillus_AQ albilobatus. The sequence continues at coordinate 272,525 of NZ_WTWY01000004.1, forward strand.
CCTTTCATCCTGTTTACGTATTATAATCCGGTGCTGCAGTTCGGCCTCGACCGGTTTTTTGACGAAGTGAAAAGGCACGATATCAGCGGCCTGATCATTCCGGATCTGCCGGTGGAGGAATCGGCGGAATTGATCCGGCAAGCGGAAGCCGCGGAAATTCATGTCATTCCGCTTGTGGCGCCAACCTCGAAGGAAAGAATCAAGAGCATCGTGGCGGATGCCAAAGGTTTTGTTTATTGCGTTTCTTCGCTGGGCGTGACGGGCGAACGTTCCAGCTTTTACGAAGGCGTGGAAGAGTTTATCGGCCAGGTCAGAGAATATACGGATACTCCCGTTGCGATCGGTTTCGGGATTTCAAGCCGGGAGCAAGCCGAAAGGTTTTCCCGAATCTGCGACGGCGTCGTCGTAGGCAGCGCGATCGTCCGGACCATCGAAGACACGATACCGCTTCTGCAAAATGCGGACACCCGCCAAGATGGCCTCTTGCAAATACGCAAGTTTGTGTCACAATTAAAAGCATAAAACTTGCAGAAAGTGAGTGGTTATTGTGAGACCTAAATCTCAAATTGGAAACCTCCCCGTCTACCAGCCGGGAAAACCGATCGAAGACGTAAAGCGGGAGCTCGGACTGGACGAGGTCATCAAGCTGGCTTCCAACGAAAACCCGTACGGCTCTTCGCCGAAGGCGAAGGAAGCCATCGTGGCCGAGCTTGAGCATATCAGCCTGTATCCCGACGGAGGCGCGGTGGAATTGACTTCCAATCTCGCGGAATTTCTCGGCGTGAACCCGGGCCAAATCATTTTCGGCTGCGGTTCCGACGAAATCATCGCTTTGATCGCCCGCGCGTTTTTCGTGCCGGGGGATGAGACGATCATGGCCGACCAGACCTTCTCCGTATATAAAAGCAATGCGGACATCGAAGGGGCGGTATGCATCGAAGTGCCGCTCGTTAACGGAAAACATGATTTGGATGCGATGCTCGCAAAAGTCAACGAACGGACGAAAATCATCTGGGTCTGCAACCCGAACAACCCGACCGGCACGCTCCTGTCCGAGCAGGAAGTGACGGCTTTCCTGAATAAAGTGCCCGCTCACGTCATGGTGGTACTGGACGAAGCTTATAGCGAATACGTTACGGATCCTTCGTATCCGAACGGCATTCGCTATATCGACAAACATCCAAACGTCGTCGTCCTGCGGACGTTCTCCAAAATTTACGGATTGGCATCGCTGCGGATCGGCTACGGCATCGCTAATTCCGAGGTGATCCGTCTGATCAATCAGGTGCGCGAACCGTTTAACACGACCCGCGTAGCGCAGGCTGCCGCGAAAGCCGCTCTGAAAGACCAGGAATACATCGCCAAATGCCGCGAGGCGAACCGGGCAGGCATCGAACAGCTGCAGGCCGAATTCGACCGTCTCGGCCTCGAATATTTCCCTGCGCACGGGAACTTCATTATGGTGGATGTGCGCAAGCCGGCGGGAGAAATCTTCGAAGCGCTGCTCCGCAAGGGCGTCATCATCCGGGCCGGCCACAGCAAATACCCGACCCATATTCGGGTAAGCGTAGGTACTCCGGATCAAAATAAAGCATTTATTCATGCCCTTGAGCAAGTATTAAACGTAGAAAAGGCTCATGTGCAATAGGATGCGAACAATGAAGTGAGGTACCATGACGACGAAAATCGCTATTTTCGGAGTGGGACTGATCGGCGGATCCCTGGCTCTTTGCTTTAAAGGCAAGCCGGGGATTACCGTCGTGGGTCATGCCCATCGTCCCGCATCCGTGGACAAATATATCAGTCGTGGCGTTGTCGACCAAGCCACGCTTTCGATCGAGGAAGCGGCACTGGATGCCGACTTTATTTTTTTGTGCGTGCCCGTCGGCAAACTGGACGAGTATTTGACGAAACTCAGCACGCTGCCTTTGAAAAAGGGCTGCATCATCACCGACGTCGGCAGCACGAAGGCCAGCATCGCCGCCACGGCCGCCAAGCTGTCGCTCGGGGAGGCCTATTTCATCGGCGGTCACCCGATGGCCGGATCGGAACGTTCCGGAGTCGAAGCGGCAACGCCGCTTTTGTTCGAAAACGCGTATTACGTGTTGACGCCGCCGCCCGGCTTGCCTGAAGAGGCCTATCATTCCCTCGTGCAGCTGTTAGCCTATACGCGCGCTCAAATCGTGAAGGTTGATCCTGCTCTGCACGACCGCATCGTAGGGGCGATCAGCCACCTGCCGCATATTATCGCGGTTGCCCTTGTCAACCAGGTATGCGACTACAACCAGGACAACGCCTTGTACCGGAGATTGGCGGCCGGCGGATTCCGGGACATTACCCGGATCGCGTCGAGCGATCCGATCATATGGCGGGATATTTTGCTGAACAACCGCGACGTCATGCTGCAAATGCTGACGGATTGGAACGAGGAGATTTCGACGTTCGTCCGGATGCTGCAGGAGGAAGACGGGGAAGGCATCATGCAGGCTTTCGCCAAAGCCAATGATTTCCGCAGCGAGCTTCCGGAGCGCCGCAAAGGCATGATCGCTTCGACGTTCGACCTGTATATCGACGTTCCCGACCATCCGGGCATCATCGGCAAAATCACGACCGTGCTCGGCGAAAACCGCATCAACCTCAGCAACATCCAAATTATCGAGAGCAGGGAAGATGTGCCCGGCATCATGAGGCTGTCCTTCCGCCAGGAAACGGATCTGGAGCGGGCCAAAGAACTGCTGGATAACATGGACTACAGCATATCGCTGTAGTTCGTGTTTTCTTTTTTTATCCTGCCCTGGTGTGAACGACCGCGGATGCCTGATTTGGCGCGGTTTTTTTGTCCATCCGCGTTGTTGAAAATCAAGTCCGAATAAAGGGTTGACAAAATGAAAACGTATACATATAATAAAAGTACAGTATGGTTTCTCTCCACTCCTATCCAAATAAATTGTTGTTCCCAGGTGAACAACGGACCGCGAATATTTCGCGGTCTTTTTTTTGTTTTTCGGTAACTTAAAACTTGTCCGACGTGTTATTTATAATAAGCGATTTTTCGCCGCAAAGAATTTGTTGATGCCTGAACGCATTTTGTTTCGAAAAAAAATGAATTTTCTAGTAACCTTTTAAGAGTTTGTTCCGTCTAAGAGAATATGGACTGTTTTTTTTTCGGCAGCTTTCTTGCTTTGGCGCGAAAAAACGGGCGATTTGCGCACGGCTCGACTGACGGTTATACTTGAATGTGCTACAATGAGAGAGATAGTTTTGTAGAATCGTTGGGGAATTTGCCAATACATACGTTTGGATGACACGGATTGCCAACATAAATAATCGACCGCAACTTTTCAGATCCTGTTCGGTACTTATATACGACTGAATCGAACGGGGAGGTTTTGTACGGGCGAGGAGGTTACATAAAAATGACGGATTCCCAGATGATTAGGGAAATCAAGAAGGGCAACGTGGAGCTCTTTTCTGAATTAATGCGCCGTTATCAACGGAAAATTTTGGCTTTTGTTTATCATATGCTGAAAAGCTCCCACATGGAGCTCATGGCGGAGGACTTATGCTCCGAGACATTCTATAAGGCTTTTCGCAGCCTGCACTCCTTCCGGGAAGTGGATGCGTCATTCTCTACCTGGTTGTACACGATTGCACGGAATACCGTGCTCAGCGAGCTGAGAAAACAAAAAGGCGCCCATGTTCCTTTGGAGGAAAGCGGGGTGACGCCCGTTGCGCCGGCCGAGATTGCTCCGGAACAAGCCATTTTGCGCAATGAGAAGGTGGAGCTTGTACGCGAGGCCATCAACAATTTGCCGGAGAAACAGCGGTCTGCCTTGATCCTTCGGGAATATGACCAGCTCGACTACCAGGAAATAGCCGATATATTAGGACAAAGCGTCAGTTCGGTCAAATCCTTGCTGTTCAGAGCCCGATCCAGCGTGAAAGTGCAGCTGGAACCGTATTTTTATGAGCATCATTATGAACAATACGAAGGGATGAAAAGCAGATGACTTGCGATGAGGCTCAAGAGTTATTCGGGCTGATATCGGATTTGAATGAAAACGACCCCCAATGGCGGGAACTCGAAATGCACATCACGACTTGCAGCGATTGTGCGGCGGAGTTCGATGTTTGGATGGAAAGCCGAAGCTATATTTTGGAATTGCAGGAAGAAGCCTCGGAAGAAAAAGCGGAGGAGATCAACCGGAACGTCATGGACCGGATTTACCGGGAATCCCCATGGCTCATTCCGGATCAGGGCAAGCCGTTCGACGTGCCTGCGTCGACCAGGAAGCGTTTGTCGATATGGATTGCGGGTTTCGTGATGGTTTTTCTGTGCAGCTTTCTCTATTTCGTGCTGATGGATAAACCTGATGCGAAGGAAAGCGCCGAATCGGCGACCGGCATATTGCCGACGGGGATTGCCGGAAGCGCGGAACTTAGCCATGTCAGTTACAACATCCCGGCAACGAACAGCGGCATCATCGAACCGTTTGTCGTGAGTATGGGGCCGACCCACCCGCAGTATTGGATGATTTTATCGGTGCTTGGGGTTGCGATGGCTTTGCTTTCGCTGCGGCGCCTCAGCCATATGCGCAAGTAACGTTTTTCACTTTAGGAAATAAGGCGGCGGAAGGCGGGATGAATCATGATGATCGGTCTGATCAGGCATGGCCTGACGGATTGGAACATGTTGGGCAAAATTCAAGGACGAAGCGACATCCCGCTAAACGACGAAGGGAGAAGACAAGCGGATCTCCTTGCCGAAAGATTGTTAAGAGAACCGTACGCTTGGGATTTCTTGATCAGCAGCAAGCTGTCCCGCGCGGAAGAAACCGGCAGGATCATCGCGTCCAGGCTGAACATTCCGATGCTTGCACCCGACGTCCGATTGAACGAGCGGTCCTACGGAGAGGTCGAGGGACTGACTTTGGAAGAGCGCGAAAGCAAGTGGGGGCATGACTGGAACAGCAGGGAGCTTGGGCAGGAAAAGGATGAGGAGATCACGGCGCGCGCCCTTGCTTTTATGGAGGACATGGGGAAAACGTATCCCGGCAAAAACATGCTGGTTGTCTCCCATGGCGGATTTCTTGCCCAGTTATACCGCGCGCTTTACAAGGACCGGTTTACGGAGCGGATCGGCAATCTGTCATTGACGATTTTGGAGAAAAAGGATCTGGAATGGGTCCCTCTCCTTTATAATTGCACGCGTCATCTCCTTGACGCCAAAAAATAATCCGGACTTTGGTTCGGGTTATTTTTTTTGCTTCCGCCGAATAAAAATTGTAATAATTCCCATAATGGTAGTAAAACGGCGAGGCGATCAGAGATGAATTTAGCGGATATGCTGACATATGCGGACATCGGCCAGCTGACGACCATTGCGGAGCATTACGAATGCGAGTGCAAGCGGAATTCCAAACATGAACTGATCCAGAGCATTTTGGTTATGCTAAACCGTAGGGAATTTATCGAGCACCAGGTCAGCAGCAGCTCGGCAAAAGATTTGCGTTTTCTCAACACCCTCTTGTTTGACGGCCGGAGTTCCTACAGCCTGGAAGAGCTGCAAGCGATCATTGGGCAGTCCGCTTTTGATGCGGAGGTTGAGGACAAGCATAAAGCGGAAAGTCCCAGGGAAGCCATCGCAAGGTATAAACGGAGCGGATGGCTGTTCAACGGAATGACCCAAAGCACGAGATTTCTGTTCCAAATGCCGAATGACCTGAAGGATAGGTTTCGTCAAGAGCTCGGCGCCATGCTTCGCAAACGGGTGCTCCGAGCCGGGGAACCGGAAGTTTATCGGGAGGAGCAGCATCTGTATGCAGAAGATCTGCTGCTGTTTTTACGGTATGTTCGCGATCAGGACATCGAGCTTAATCAGGAGTCCGTGATGTATCGTCGCCAACAGCAGCAAGTGATGGACATGCTGCATGTCAACGAGCCGCTGGTCGCAAAAGGCGGATGGCGTTTCGGATATGGCAGATCATTCAGCTCTTACCCAAGCCGGTTTGCTTTGCTGTACGATTTTGCATACTACAACGAGTACATTGCCGAAGACGTGGGGCGGCTTTTCCTGACTCCGAAAGGAACGGAAATGATAGAAGGCGGTATGAAAGAGAGCATGGTGCAAATGTTCCGTTTCTGGTTAAGGCTATATAAACGAGCCATCCCTAACCTGACGTCATTGGTATACTGGATGAGCGAATGCGCCAAGGATTGGGTCACCGTGTCATCGCTGCATCAGGCGATCGGCTGGTTGATCAAACCTTATTACTACGACTCCGCGGAATCGATTCTCAATGAACGCATCATGAAAATGATGCTCCATTTAGGGCTGCTGCGGATCGGAGAAAGCGGCGAGCACGGCCCCGTCGTACAAATGACGGCCTGGGGGCTCCGGATCGCCGGCAAGAGCTCCGTTTTGGGCGAAGGAAAACTTCATTCGTCCATTGACAAGAGCTGAGAAAAGTTGTTAAAATCACTCCCAAAGTTAGGAGTGATGAGAAATGTTATTGCGTTACGGTCAGCATATGCCGAAGCTTCACCCTTCCGTATACGTCGCCGAAGGGGCGAAAATTATCGGGAACGTTCAGATCGGAGCGGACTCGAGCGTTTGGTACAATGCCGTGCTTCGGGGCGACATGGCGCCAATCGTGATTGGTAAGCGGTGCAACATTCAAGACGGAACCGTCGGGCACGTGAATACGGATGAGCCGCTGATCGTGGCTGACGACGTATCCGTTGGACATTCCGCCATCATTCACGGGTGCACGATAGGTAAAGGTACATTAATCGGCATGGGGGCCATTGTCCTGAACGGAGCCGAAATTGGAGAATATGCTTTAATAGGTGCAGGCAGTATCGTTACTGAAAACAAAAAAATCCCGCCCTATACGCTTTCCCTGGGTTCTCCCGCAAGAGTAGTCCGCGAATTGACGGATGCGGATTTGCAGCGAATGTACCGCACAACCCAAAATTACGTGGAGAAGGGGAAGGAGTATAGGATGTTCTAGACAATGTTTGGAGGTGCATCCTATGGATAAAATGAAAGCTACGTATGAAGTCATGTTGGGGCTGGCTGCCGAAATGGTATGGGACGAAGCGCTGCGCAAACACCGGAGCGAGGAGCTTTACCGCGAAATCGACCGCGCGCTTGCCACCGGAGACGAATCGGCTTTCCGCAATCTAACGGATGAACTGAGGTTGCTGAATTAAGCGAAAATAGAAGGCAGTCAGCGGATAAGCTGGCTGCATTTCTTTTTTTCTTCTGTCGAGGCATAATATGAAATATAATGGAGAAAAATGATGGAAGGGTGAAATCGATGAAATTCAGCGAAGTGGACGAGTCGTCATGGCAGGAGCTTCAGCCGTATTTTGACACTTGTCTCATTCCCTACACCGGATTAACCGGAAACGAAAACCCGATCGAGGCCACGGCGGCGCTGGAGCGGCTGCGGGATTTCTTGGACCTGGTCGAGATTCCGTTTAAGGGGAGAATGATTACATATCCTGCGTTCCAATACGGATTGCAGCAGGAACTGTCGCTTTTGAATGAAATTTGCCGAAACGTGAAAAAAGCCGGGTTTAAGCATGTGGTTGTAATGTCGGCGGACTGCAGCCTCCCCGAAAAGGATCTTCCGGATGCCGATTTGATCCTGGCGCGGCCGGCCATGCAAGCGGAGAATGGCAAGGAATTGGCTGGGATTGTGCAGGGCGAAATTCATAAATTATGGAACTCCGGAACCTAAGAAGTAATTGTGACAGAAATTCAACAATTTATTTGGTTAATTCTTCAACTATAGAATAAAAAGATCTGGATATTCTTGACGGTCTTATAAGGCTAATATATTATTATTATGTCCTAGTAAGTCGTGTGATGATAATCATTGAAAGCACTTAAAGAATTGGTTGACAAAGGGGGTTGAAGACATTATGAGCAACCAAAATGACCACCATGAACCATCTGAGAAACCACCCGGGCGTAAAGAAATGTCCCGTCGACAATTTCTTGCTTATACTTTAGGTGGTGCAACCGCATTTATGGCTATGGGGCCTGTGCTCCCGATGGTGCGGTTTGCAGTTGATCCGATTCTGCATAAAAAAGGTGAAGGCGAATTCATTAAGGTCGTGGAAGAAAGCAAAATTACAGACGAGCCTCAGGAATTCTCTTTTGAACTCCAGCAGCAGGATGGATGGTATGCGAGCAAGGCAACATTGACGGCTTGGATCCGTAAGGATGAAAAAGGGAAAATCTATGCGTTGTCCCCGATCTGTAAACACCTTGGCTGTACGGTCGGCTGGAACAATGATAAAAATTTCCCTGACGAGTATCACTGCCCATGCCATGGCGCACGTTACAACAAACTCGGCAAGAACTTGGCTGTAGCCCCTAAACCGCTCGATACGTACAAATTGAAATTGCAGGACGGTTGGGTGTATTTGGGACAGGTTGAGCCAAATACTGAAGTGAAATAGGAGGCGTAGATTCGGATGTTTAAGAATGTCTACAACTGGATTGACGAACGTCTTGATGTCACGCCGATTTGGAGAGACGTTGCTGACCACGAAGTGCCTGAGCATGTTAACCCGGCGCATCATTTCTCCGCTTTCGTGTACTGCTTTGGCGGATTGACGTTTTTTATCACGGTCATCCAGATTCTGTCGGGGATGTTCCTGACGATGTATTACGTACCGGACATCATTAACGCATACAACAGCGTTGAATACCTGCAAACGCAAGTGGCGTTCGGCCAAATCGTGCGCGGTATGCACCACTGGGGCGCAAGCCTTGTCATCGTCATGATGTTCTTACATACTATGCGCGTGTTCTTCACGGGCTCTTACAAAGCGCCGCGTGAAATGAACTGGGTCGTTGGTATGCTTCTCTTCTTTGTTATGTTGGGTCTGGGCCTCACAGGCTACCTGCTCCCTTGGGATAACAAAGCTTACTTCGCAACGAAGGTTACGTTGGAAATCGCGAATTCCGTTCCTTGGCTTGGGCCAATCATCAAGGAATTCCTGCAGGGCGGAACGATCGTCGGCGCGCAAACGCTCACACGATTCTTTGCACTGCACGTATTTTTCCTCCCGGCCGTATTGCTCGTACTGATGGTGGGACACTTCATTATGATCCGCAGACAGGGCATTTCCGGTCCACTATAATAAGAAGGGAGGAATATCGATGGCACACGGGAAAAATTCAAAAGAAAAAGTTGTGTACGTAGGAGACTCCCGCGTCAAAAAAGGCGCAGGGTTTATCACTCCTCCGGATTACACCGCGTATCCAGGCAAATCGGAAGCGTTCATCCCTAACTTTCTGTTGAAAGAATGGATGGTCGGCGTTGTCGTGCTCGTAGGATTTTTGGTGCTAACCATCGCTGAACCTGCACCATTATGGTTCCCGGCGAATCCGAGCGCTTCGATCATTCCGATGCCGGACTGGTACTTCCTGTTCCTGTATCAGTACCTGAAGATGCCTTATGCATCCGGTGATTACATCGTGCTTGGTACGATCGGCGTAACGGGCGTTGCCTTCGGTTCGCTGCTGCTCGCTCCGTTCATTGATACGGGCAAGGAGCGCCGCTTCTATCGGAGACCGATCGCTTCGTCGCTGATGATTCTTTCTTTGATTGCATGCGTGTATTTGACGAACAGTGCATGGCATCATTACAAAATGGAAATGGCTGAATCCGGCCAAGTGCCTGAAAACATTCAGCGCGAAGAAAAAGCTGCCGAGAACAAAGCCAAAGGCCTTCCGACGACAAGCGGCAACCAACAGAAAGAAATTGCGATTGTCGATAAAGAAAACCCGGCGATGGAATCCTTCAAGAAAGCGGGCTGTATCTCTTGCCACGCTGCCGATTTGAAGGGTGCCAGCGGACCATCGCTTCGTGGTGTAGGCGACAAACATGATAAAGCGGCGATCATGAAAATTATCAAAGAAGGTTACGAAGGAAGAATGCCGGCGCAGTATGACAATGCGATCGCGGCAGGCCTGACGGACAAAGACATAGATAATTTGGCCGATTGGCTTTCCAAACAAAAGGCCGAAGCTAAATAAGCCGAATATACTTACGAAAAACCTGATCGTGAAAGCGGTCAGGTTTTTTTAAAGGGCGGCGTATCGTTCATGAATGGCATGATTGAACATACAAAAAGGTCCTTTTATTCAGTCATTGTATACTAAACTATTTTAGCGGAAGGGATCATTTGTAACCCCACGGCGATTACAATGATCGCATGCCGCCAGGAGGGACGGCAGGTGTCCATTTCGTTTTTCTGGAGCCGCGCATTTTTGACCAACCGGGTTATTTTGTGGCTCCTGTTTTGGTGCAATTTGATCGGAACGGTTTACGGATATATGTGGTACGGCGACCAAATCGAATATACGCTCGCGCACAACGCGGTCTGGCAGGTGATATTCGTCCCGGACAGCCCGACGGCAAGTCTCTTTTTTACGATCGCCGTGTTGTTTCTTTTATATCCGCCGCAGTCGGCATTTTTCAAAGGATTCAGCCGGTTGATGGAATCGCTGGCCGTCGTCACCTCCGTCAAATACGGGGTATGGGCGGTGAGCATCATCTTTGCCGGAGCCGCGCAAGGCGACCATTTGGTATGGCAGGATTGGATGCTGGTCGCATCGCATCTGGTCATGGCGATCGAAGCTTTGCTGTTTGTGCGCTTTTTCCGCTTCGGGGCGATCATGCTGATTCCGGCTGCGGCGTGGACGTTTCTCAACGACTTCGTGGATTACACGTTTGGCGTATACCCGTGGCTTCCCGACGTGCTGCGCGACGATCTTGAAGGCGTGCAAAATTTCACGCTGGGCCTCACCCTGTTCAGCGTCCTGCTGGCCTGGCTTGTGCTCCGGTTGAGCAAACGCAATTCCGCATAGCTTGTTCTATGTCCATCCCTTCTGCCATACATTTACGGTAGGAGGGATGTCCTATGTTGCGGAGTTTACCGTTCAATCGCAAATATCGATGGTTTATCATATGGCTCGCAGCCTTGATCCTGTCCATGCAGGCTGCGGCCCCGCAGGCTTTTGCGGCCGACCGTCTAATGACCGAAAGGCCTGAAGATGCCGCCAAGCAGGCGGCAGCGTTAAGCCGGAAGGCGGATGAGCTTTACCAGCACGTCCTTGCGGGCGACATCAATCAGACGAAGGCCAAGCTGCAGGAGATCAACGTCATTTTCGAATCCTCCCCATTGCAAAAGCTGACCACCGTCGAAGGCATGCACGCCCTGTCGGAGAGCATCATCGAAATGAAGGAAGCTATTGCGCGGGTGCAGATCGATAAGGATCAATGGTTTACCGCGTCCGCCAAACTAAGGATGGCAGCCGACAGTTTAAACAATCCCAAACAGCCGATTTGGCTTCAATATTACAAGCTGATCCGCGAGGAACTCAACCTGATGAGGGCAGGGCTCGATCAAGGAGACATGCTGGGCGTGAAAAAAGCGTATGACCGCCTTCAGGAGCATTATGAAGTCATTCGTCCGGCGGTTATCATCCAACGAACCCCTTCGGACGTGACGATGGCGGATTCCTGGATGTCTTACATGGGAGGACTGGTGAATGCGGTGACGCCCAAACCGGCCGAGGTCGAAAGCATGATCGGGCAGGGCGAAGAAATGTTTAACGGGTTATTCGGCAAGAAAAAGGATTATCCGGCGCTGGCGCCGCTTGAACAGGTCGACGGGTCATGGCCGTGGCTGTTTTGGGGAGGGGCTTTTATCGCCGTCATCCTTGCTTATACCGCTTACCGAAAATATAGAGGCGAAAAAAACAGCTTTAAAAAAGTGACGCCAAGGACGTAACGCTCAAAAAGCTCCCTGAACGAAAGGTTCGGAGGAGCTTTTTTTGGCGTACGCAACGTTTTATGCCCGAGTTTTTGCCCAAAACATTTTTGAATGGAGTTCCCACGAGTGAAAAAGGGGAAGCCATCAGGCGCCATCAGGTTTCCTTGAACCCTTCCCCCAGCACGTCATGAACGTCGTTGATGATGACAAACGCCCGGGGATCGATCGATTTGACGATCTCGTTCAATCTCCGGATTTCATGTCTGGCGACGACGCAATACGCCATATGCTTGGCTTGTTTGGAATACGCGCCGATGGCCGGAATCAGCGTGACGCCGCGGTCCATTTCGGCCGTGATTTTGTCGGCGATCGCCGGGGCGTGGTCGCTGATGATCGTAAACGCTTTGGCCGCATAAGCGCCTTCCTGGATAAAATCGATGACCTTGGACGAGATGAACACGGCGACAAGCGTGTATAGAATTCTTTCTCTCGGGATAAAAAATAGGGAAGCGCCGATAATGACGATGTCGATGCCCAAAATGATCTGGCCCATGCTCCAGCCGAATTTGCGGTTGCAGATCCGAGCCACGATATCCGAGCCGCCTGTCGTCCCGCCGAACCGGAACACGATTCCGAGCCCCGCCCCAAGCGTGACGCCGGCATAAAGGGAGGCGAGAATATAATCGTGTTCGGTTTTGAAAGGGGTGATCCAGCCCCGGTTGATCCCTTTTTCGAACAGCCACAAAAAGAACGTCAGCGCGCCGATGCCGACGCCGGTGTAAATCATTTGCCTGCCGCCGAGGATTTTGAGTCCAAGCAAGAAAAGTGGAATGTTCAAAATGAGCGTCGAAAGCGCGGGCGGTATGGCGAACGCGTAGTTGAGCAGGACGGTGACGCCGGTGACCCCGCCTTCCATAAGCTGGTTGGGAATGATGAAATACAAAAGTCCGAACGCGTAAACCGCGGCCCCGAGAATGATCGGCAAAACCGTTTTCAAAGGTGAAATCCATTTTGATAACGTCATGAAACCCCTCGCATTAACCAGAAGTAGGAAGAACAAGCTCTTCGCTCCAATCATAGTATACCTTTTTCGGGGGGATTTAAAAAAGATTTGTGTTCATTTCGCCTTTGCGATAACATATGGAGTAAACTGATACCTTGTCTTAACGGGGTAGAACATGCAGATTTAAAGGGGGATGGTCCATCCGAGATGGAAAAGACACTAGCTGAAATGCAGAGGGAAGTCGACCGGTATATCTCCCAGTTCAAAGAAGGATATTTCAGTCCTTTGTCCATGCTGGCGCGGATGTCGGAAGAGGTCGGCGAGCTGGCTCGCGAGGTCAATCATTCCTTCGGAGAAAAACCGAAAAAAGCCACGGAGGAAGAAAACTCGATCGAGCTTGAACTCGGCGATATTTTGTTCATTACGATCTGTTTCGCGAATTCCCTCGGGATCGACCTGACGGAGGCGCATGACAAGGTCATGCATAAATTCAACACGCGTGACGCCGACCGGTGGACGAAAAAGGACACCGAATAAGCCCGTCATACATATGCTGTACAATAGCCCGTAATGACAGGGGGAGTACGGCAGGATGAAATCCGAACAATTTGTTCAAAAGGCATACCGCTGCATTTTGCAAAATGATTTCGAAGGGGCGCTTCAGTGGTTTGAAGCGGCTGCCGCGGAGGATCCGGGTTCCGCTGAAATCCGTTACCGCTGCTCCGTGACCTATGCGAGAAGCGGAAGGCTCGAAAAAGCGCTCGAGCATGCGCATAAGGCCTGCGAGCTGGACCCGGACAAATCGGAATATGCCCTGAATCTGCATCATCTGCAATCGATGCGGCTGGTGCAGGACGCAAAAAAGGTGCTCGATTCCGGGGATATGGCGCCTGCCAGCGAGCTGTACCGAACCGTTTCCGGCCTGAAGGAAGCCGTACGGCTTGACCCGCTGTACGGAGAGGCTTACATTTGGCTTGCCGTCGCATACACCCAGCTCAACGAGCACGCGCTGGCGATTGCATCATTAAAAGAAGCTATCGCCCTTCAGCCGCAGGATAACGGACTGCATGACATGCTGGATCAGCTCAAAAACCGGTTGAGCGCCTATTTGCATGATTCAACTACGTAGCGAAGAAAAGCGGGGGGAAAAGCTGATGTCAAATCAAATCAAAGTTGCGGTGGCCGGTGCGGCCGGAAGAATGGGGAAAGAGGTTGTCAAGCTGGTTCTCGAGGATCCGGATTTGCAGCTGGCCGCTGCGGTGAACCGGTCCCATGAAGGAACGGATGCGGGAACGCTCGTCGGTCTGCCGGCATGCGGCGTCAAGGTGACAAGCGATCTGGAGCTTGCTTTGGTCGAAACGAAGCCGGACGTGCTCGTCGATTTCACGACGCCGCAATTCGCTTATGCCAACACCGCGCTTGCGGTTGCCCACGGCGTCCGTCCCGTCATCGGGACCACCGGGTTTACCCCGGAACAAATCGAAGAGTTGGACAAGCAGTGCCAAAGCAAAGGCATCGGCGGCTTGATCGCTCCGAACTTTTCGATCGGCGCCATTTTGATGATGAAATTCGCGGCACAAGCCGCCAAGTATTTTCCTCATCTGGAGATCATCGAATACCATGGGGACCAGAAGCTGGACGCTCCTTCCGGCACCGCGGTCAAAACCGCCGAGCTGATCGCCCAGAACCGCGAAGAAATTCGCCAGGGCAATCCGAAGGAAGAAGAGACGATTGAAGGCGCGCGCGGCGGCTATTACAACGGCTTCCGCATTCACAGCGTCCGTCTGCCGGGCGTTTTCGCCCAGCAGGAAGTCATCTTCGGCGGATTCGGGCAGACGCTAAAAATACGCCACGATTCCTATGAACGGGCAGGATATATGCCGGGTGTCAAAATGGCGATCGAAAAGGTTATGGGTTACACCGGCATGGTTTACGGATTCGATCATTTTATAGAGTAGCTTCCGAAGGAGTGGGACAGGATGAAAATCGCGTTTATCGCACACGACCGCAAAAAAGACGAAATGGTCAATTTTGTCACGGCATACGAAAATGTGTTTGAAGGCCATGAACTGTATTCGACCGGAACGACCGGCAAACGGATCATGGAAAACACGAGCTTGAAAATTCACCGCTTCATGTCCGGCCCGCTGGGCGGCGATCAGCAAATCGGGGCGCTTGTTGCCCAAAACGAGATGGACCTGATCATCTTCCTGCGCGACCCGCTGATGGCTCAGCCGCATGAACCGGATATCAACGCGCTGCTGCGGCTTTGCGACGTACAGGGGATTCCGCTCGGAACGAATATCGCAACCGCGGAAATTTTGGTGAAAGCATTGGACCGCGGCGATTTCGCATGGCGCGAGCTCGTACATAAATACAAGCCTGGTGTTGAGGAATGAGCGAAAGGCTGGATATTTTGGTGTTCGGCGCGCATGCGGATGACGCTGAAATCGGCATGGGCGGCACCATTATCAAGCATGTGGACGCAGGTTACCGCGTTGGCATTTGCGATCTGACCTATGCCGAGATGTCTTCGAACGGCACGGTGGAACGGCGGCGGCAGGAAGCCGAAGCGGCGGCCGGGGTACTCGGGCTCGCGATGCGAAGCAACCTTGGTCTGCCCGACCGGGGATTGTTTATCACCCCTGGGCATGTACAGCGGATCACCGAAGAAATTCGGCGTTACGCTCCCCGCATCGTGTTCGCTCCTTATTGGGAGGATCGGCATCCGGATCATGTCGCGTGCAGCAAGCTGGTGGAAGAAGCCGTGTTCAACGCCAAGCTCCGCCGGTACATGCCGGACATGCCTGCCGTGCTTGTGGAACAGCTTTATTTTTACTTCATTAATGATATGGGACGGGCGGATGTCATGGTCGACATTACCGCCGAGCAGGCGAGAAAGGAACAAGCGCTTCTCTGCTACCGCTCCCAGTTTGAGAGCGCCCTCGGCGAAGAGGATGCCGTTTCGACTCCGCTCAATCAAGGGTATATCGAACGCGTCCGTTCCCGGGACAAGCTGACGGGACAGCGCCGGCTGATTCCGTATGCGGAAGGTTTCGCGGCGCGTTCGCCGTTTCTCGTGGACAAATTCATGTAGAGATCCTTTCAACAAGTCAGGACTGATCTTCGGCAGCTGCGCGAGGGTCAGTTCTGACTGTCTTCTGTGGAGATACGCCGATAGACGATATTCTTTCGCTTTCAGGACAAAAAATCTTAAACACATCTTTTCGTAAGGGAGGCAGGAAGAATTGAGCCAACCATTAAAAATAGGAATCACGTGTTACCCTTCCCTTGGCGGTTCCGGCGTCGTGGCGACCGAACTTGGGAAGCTTTTGGCCGAAAAAGGGCATCAGGTCCATTTTATCGCGAACAGCATTCCGTTCCGCCTCGGCGGAACGTTTCATAAAAACATCTTTTATCACGAGGTGGAAGTGAGCGACTATTACGTGTTCCGCTATCCGCCGTACGAAATGTCGCTGGCGACGAAAATGGCGCAGGTTGCCAAAATGCAGCAGCTTGACGTTTTGCATGTCCATTATGCCGTGCCGCATGCGGTCTGCGCCTTTCTTGCCAAACAGATGGTGGGAGACCAGCTGAAGGTCGTGACGACGCTTCACGGCACCGACATTACCGTGTTGGCGCAGGACGAGTCGTTAAAAGACCTGATCCGGCTGGCCATCAACGAAAGCGATGCGGTGACGGCCGTTTCCCAGGACTTGATTCAGGAGACGCGGGAAGTGCTCGACATCAGCCGCGACATCGATTTGACGTACAATTTCGTGGACAAACGGATTTATTATCCGCGTGACATCTCCTCGCTGCGGGGGGATTACGCCGAGCCGCATGAAAAAATATTGATGCATATTTCCAATTTCCGGCCCGTCAAGCGGGTGGGGGATGTTGTCGACATTTTCGCGAGGGTTCACGAAAAGATTCCTTCCAAGCTGCTGCTCGTCGGAGAAGGGCCTGAGCTGCCGAAAGTGCAGTGCAAAATCCAAGAGCTCGGCCTTCAGGAAAAAGTGCTTTTCCTTGGAAAGCAGGACGACATCGCGCAGGTGATTTCGCTGGCGGATGTGCTGCTGCTTCCGTCGGAAAAAGAAAGCTTCGGCTTGGTTGCGCTGGAGGCGATGGCTTGCGGCGTGCCGACGGTCGGCTCGATTGCCGGCGGCATCCCGGAGCTTGTCGTTCACGGCGAAACGGGATTTTTGGCTCCGATCGGGGAGACGAAACGGATGGCGGATTACGCGATACAGCTTCTGTCCAATGAAACGTTGGCTTCCACGTTCCGGGAGGCCTGCTTGAAAAGAGCATGCGAGAAATTTTGCGACGGGCTGATCACGAAGCAATATGAGCAAATTTATTACCGCGTCCTTGGACGAGGGGTTCCGGAGCTGGATTCGGTCTGCGGCTGACCCGGGTTCGGGGTTACGCTAGGAGGAATGATGTTGGTGCGATGGAAACAAGCCGACGCCGCCATGGCGCGGCAGGGCGAAGAAGTGGTCTCAAGGCTGCTTGAGCACGGGTATGAGGCCTATTGGGTCGGCGGCTGCGTCAGGGACGAGCTGATGGGCAGACCGGTCGACGATATGGACATCACCACCTCCGCATTGCCGGAAGAGGTCCAGACGGTGTTCGAACGGACCGTACCGACAGGGATCCAGCATGGCACCGTCACGGTGCTTAGCGGGAATTACGCGTTCGAAGTAACCACATACCGCGTCGAAGGAGCTTACGAGAAGCATCGAAGGCCTGCCGAGGTGGCTTTTGTTCGCGATTTGAAGGAAGATTTAAAGCGGCGGGATTTTACGATCAATGCGATCGCCAGAGACTTGGACGGAAACGTCGTAGACCCTTTTCACGGAAAAGAGGACCTGAACCGCCGCGTCATCCGCTGCGTCGGAGATGCAAAAACGCGCTTTCAAGAAGATGCGCTGCGGATGGTTCGCTGCATCCGGTTCGCTTCGGTGTTCGGATTCGGCATTGCGTACCGGACATGGAGAGGACTTTTTGAGGAACGGGAAAACATCCGCCATGTGGCGATGGAGCGGTTCCGGGTGGAGCTGGAAAAGATGATGGCAGGCAGCAAGCCGTCGAGAGGACTTGGCCTGCTGTATCGCAGCAAGCTGCCGGCTTACGCCAAAGCTCCTTTTCCGCATGCATCCGAACCGGGATGGATCGGCCTGATCGATGAAATTCCGCCGGGACGGGTCACGGTCCGTTGGGCGTTTCTTCTTTTGGCCTGCGGGTTATCGGCGGACGAAGCGAATGCTCACCTCCGGGACTGGACCTTCCCCAATGCGATGAGGGAGCAAATTGTCGGCATTTTAAACGTCGGGGAAGCTGTAAAAGCGATCGGCGATACCTTGGAGCTCCGGTTGGGGTGGATCCGGATCGTGCTTCGGTTCGGGCGGGAAAGCTCCGAGGCGTGGCTGCAGCTGGCGGATACGCTGAGCTCCGGAGGGGCCGCAAACGATTACCCGATCGGCGTCATCCAAAACGGGCGGACGTGGACGGAGGAAATGGCCGTGTACCGGATGTCCGAGCTGGCGGTAACGGGCAAGGATCTGCTGGCCGCGTCGGGACGCAAGGGCGGGCCGTGGATGGGCGAAATCTTGAACGACTTGCTGTTGCGGGTCGCCTCGCGGGCGCTCCCAAACGATAAAAACCGATTAATCGAAGAAGCGAAACAGGTGATATCAACCGATGAGTGAAAAGTTAACGCTGCTGGATTTGCTGCTGGCGAATCCGCAGAAATTTTTGTCCGGCGAGGAAATCAGCCGCAGGTTGTCCGTCAGCCGCACGGCGGTCTGGAAGCAAATCAACAAGCTTAGGGAGGCTGGATACGAATTCGAAGCCGTTCCGAACAAAGGCTACCGGATCGTCAACCAACCCGAACGAATCGATCCTTCGGCGTTAAAAAAGACGTTAAAGACGAAAACCTTTGGCCTAAAGCTGGATGTGCTCGAGACGAGCGTATCGACGCAAGAGGAAGCCAGGGAGCTGGCCGAAGCAGGAGCCCCGGAAGGGACGCTGGTCGTTGCGGAGGAGCAAACGGGCGGCAAAGGCCGAATGGGCCGCAAATGGTTTTCCCCTAAAGGCAAAGGCATCTGGATGAGTCTGGTGCTGAAGCCCGCCCAGCCGCTGCATTACATGCCCCAGCTGACGCTGCTGACCGGGGTTGCGGTATGCCGAGCCGTCCGCAGAGTAACCGGCGTAATGGCCGGACTCAAATGGCCGAACGACCTGCTTGTCGACGGCCGAAAAATATGCGGAATCCTGTTGGAATCGGCCGCGGAGGACGAATACGTCCGTTACTGCATTGCCGGAATCGGCATCAGCGCCAATCTCGACGCCGAAGATTACCCGGATGAGCTGAAACCGGTAGCGACGTCTTTGAAAATCGAAGCGGGAGAGGCGATCGACCGCGTGCAGCTCATTGCGGCGGTGATGGAGGAATTCGAAGCCTTGTACGACTTGTACCGGCAAGAAGGGTTTGCTCCGATCGCCTTGCTGTGGGAGGCGCTGTCCGTCACGCTAGGAAAGCAAGTCACCGTTTATACGGCGGCGGGGCCCGTAACAGGCCATGCGAAAAAGCTGGATCACAGCGGAGCGCTGACGATCGTGACGGAGGATGGGCGGGAACTCCCTGTTTTTTCCGGAGATGTCGAACTTAGACGATGAAATTTTTCGCGGGATTTGGTATACTCACATGTAGAGGCGGTATCGGCATTTGGACCGAACTGCACTCTGCATGTGCATCGAATCACAACAGCATACAGCAAGCATACGTTGGATTCTGCTCTGAGCCGAAGGGACCGAGACAGAAGGGACGATCGCAAGTGACTCTTTTTTGCCCTTTCGGAACCTTTTTAGTGATCTGCTAAAAGGTTTTTTTGTTTTTGTTGCAATCATCCGAAGAAAGGGGCTGCACACTATGGCAGTGAAACATCCGCTTAACATCGTAAAAATGAAAAAGATGAAACAGGAGGGCACCGCGCTTAGCATGGTAACCGCCTATGACTTCCCGACGGCACGGCTGGCGGAGGAAGCGGGCGTCGATATGATTTTGGTCGGCGATTCGCTTGGCAACGTCGTGCTCGGGTACGAATCGACGCTTCCGGTCACCATCGACGACATGGTGTACCATACGCGTTCCGTCGTCCGGGGGGCGGGAAATACCTTCGTTGTCGCGGACTTGCCTTTTATGACATATCACGGGAGCATCGACGAAACGTTGCGCAACGTGCGCAGACTGATGCAGGAGGGCCATGCCCATGCCGTCAAGATGGAAGGCGGGAAAGAAATCAGCGCCGCCGTCGAGACGATCGTTGCGGCCGGCGTTCCCGTGCTGGGACATATCGGCCTTACTCCGCAGTCGGTGAACCAAATCGGGGGATACCGGATTCAGGGGAAAGACGAGCAGGATGCTGAACGCCTTTTGGAAGACGCGAAAGCTCTCGAAAAAGCCGGCGCCTTCGGCGTCGTCCTGGAGCTTGTAACGGAACAGGTGGCGGCCTATATTACGTCGCAGCTGTCCATCCCGACGATCGGCATCGGCGCCGGACGCGGCGTTGACGGCCAGGTGCTCGTTTTCCATGATATATTCCAATACGCTTCCCCGTACCGCACCAAAAAATTTGTCAAAACGTTCGGCGATGCCGGAACGATGATCCGCGAAGGTTTGGCTCAATACGTCAAAGAAGTGAAAGAACGTTCTTTCCCGGATGAGAGCCATGTATTCACAGCAGACGACCATGTCGTGGAAAATTTGTACGGCCGGGGCCGGGAAAAGGTGAATAACGCATGAAAGCCGTTCGAACAATCGCAGAACTAAGAAACGAAATACAGAATTTAAAATCATCGAACGAGAAAAAAACGGTCGGTTTGGTGCCGACGATGGGATATCTCCATGAAGGTCATGCCAGTTTGATCCGAGCCGCGAAGGAAAAAACGGATATCGTCGTGGTCAGCATTTTCGTCAACCCGATCCAATTCGGACCGGCGGAAGATTTTGAAACCTACCCGCGCGATGAACAAAGAGATTTGGCCGCTGCGGAAAAAGCCGGCGCCGATCTGGTGTTTCTTCCGTCCGTGGAGACGATGTATCCGAAGGCGACCAAAACGAAAATTGCCGTGTCCGAGGTGACTTCGGGCTTGTGCGGCGCTTCGCGTCCAGGGCATTTCGACGGTGTGACGACCGTGGTCGCCAAGCTGTTTAACATCGTCCAGCCGGACGCCGCTTTTTTCGGCATGAAGGACGCGCAGCAGGTCGCCGTCATCCAGCAGATGGTTTACGACCTCAATTTTAACGTTAACATCGTCCCTTGCCCGATTATCCGGGAAGAGGACGGTTTGGCGCTCAGTTCCCGCAACGTGTATCTGAGCCCTGAAGAACGCAAGCAGGCGCTGGTCCTCTCCCGTTCGCTGCGCGAAGCGAAAGAAGCGCTGGAGAACGGCCAAATTCGGACCGCGGGCGAAGCCAAAGCCTTTTTGACCGCAAAAATCATGGAATCCCCGCTGGCCGACATCGACTATGTCGAAGTTGCGGCATTTCCGGCGCTGACGCCGCTTGCGGAGGGCGAAAACGTCCTTGAACAAAACGGAGCCGTGTTGATGGCGCTCGCCGTCAAATTCGGACGAACCCGTTTGATCGACAATAGTTTGCTTCATCCGAAAGGGGAATTGAGACATGTTTAGAACGATGATGAAGTCCAAAATACATCGCGCTACCGTTACCGAAGCGAATTTGAATTACGTAGGCAGCATTACGATCGATGAAGAGCTGATGGAAGCGGCAGACCTGCTCGAGAACGAAAAAGTACAGGTGGTCGACAACAACAACGGCGCCCGGCTGGAAACGTATGTCATTCCGGGACCGCGGGGCAGCGGCGTCATTTGCCTTAACGGCGCGGCAGCGCGTTTGGTTCAGCCCGGGGATACGGTCATTATTATGTCCTATGCGATGATGTCCAATGACGAAGCCCAAACCTTTAAACCGACGGTCGTGTTCGTCAATGAACAGAACCGGCCGCTGACGACGATGAACAAAGAAGTCCACGCGACGATCATTTAAGGGCGGCACCTAACGAAGACAAGGAATGGCAGGCTCCGCGGAGAATGAAAACCGCCGCTTCAACAAAAAATGAATGCAGGTGACCGCACTGATTTCATTTTTAGTTTAAGGGTGGGATGCAGCGATGTTCCAGCATGTATTCGCGGAAATGAACCACATGTTAGATGAAATCATGAAACATTACCCGACGGCGGAAGAGCCCCAGAAACATCAGCTGATCCAGAAATGGAACATGCTGAAAACGATGAGCGACGGCATCATTGATGAATGGTTGTCCTTCGAGGAAAAGATGGGGGAATTCCGCCAACATGTCGAGGTGCCCGCCGCCTTATTTTCTCATCAGAGCTCGCCCGAAATGGAATTAAGCGCATTCGTGCGCGGTCAAGGTTACTTCCGGCTGCTGATGTACCGTCAGGCCGCGCAGCAGTTTTCCCAAGTCATCCGTCAATATCCCGACAGTCTTTTGGCAAGGATGTATTTGGCCATGTCCCACTTGCATATGGACGAAACGGAGGAAGCGCAAAAAAACTTCCAATGGATTCTTCCGCTCGCCAAAAGCCAAAAGCTGAAGGCGATGATTTACAATGCTTTGGGCTGCATCGCCGCGAAGCATGGAGCGACGGGAAAGGCGCAGGAATTTTTTACCGTCGCGTTGCAGTGCGATCCCTCGCTGCCCGATCCGCTCATTAATTTGAAGGTGTGCCAGCAGAACCGCGGTCAGCTTCAATACGGCAGCCAGCTGATTTCGATGATGTAGGAAAATGCGAAGAGGCCGATGCATATGCGCTTTCGGTAAGCGCCTAGCGCATCGCCTTTTTGCTGTCCGTTAATTTTCAAATGTGAAATCTTCTGTTATGCTGGTAATTGAGACTGGAATGAAAGGATTAAAAGAATCATGAAATTTGCCGTACTGGATTTTGAAACGACAGGCAACCAGTCCGCCGATGAAATCATTCAAGTTGGACTTGCCATCATAGAAGAAGATTTGACCATATCCCGCGTGTACGGTTCCTATGTCAAACCGACGGTGGAAATACCGCCGTTCATTACGGGGCTTACCGGCATTACGGAAGAGGATGTGGCGGATGCGCCGCCGTTGGAAGAGATGCTGATGGAGCTCGTGCCGATGCTGGACGATGTCGTTCTGGTGGGGCACAACGTCGCATTCGACTTCAATTTCCTGCAGAACGCGCTCGACAGCAGCGGTTATCTTCCGTTCTCCGGGCGAATTCTCGACACGCTGGATTTTCTGAAAATATGTTTTCCGTCGTTGACCTCCTACCAATTGGGACAGGTGACGTCGCATTTCGGCATCCAGCATGACCGTCCCCATCAGGCGGATAGCGACGCGTTGGCCACGGCATATGTATTTTTAAAATGTCTGGAAGAATTAAACGACCTTCCGCTCATTACGCTGCAGCGGCTCAGCGAGCTGTTTGCGGATGAAGACAGCGACCTCGGGTGGTTTTTCGACGGATTGTGCCAGCAAAAAGAGCAGGAGCCGATCCAGGACTTGAACAGCCACAATTTCTACCGTCAGTTCGCCCTGGCCGTCGAGGACTGGACCGAGATGAAACCTCCGCGGGACGAGGCGGAAGGCAATCCGCTCGCCGGGATGGAATTCAACGAATATTTGGGCGAAATCCAAAAACGGCTTAAACTTATTATGCCCCAATACGAGGAGCGCGAACCGCAATCGATGATGTTCGACCAGGTGATGAACGCGCTGAATGAAGACAAGCATTTGCTGATCGAAGCGGGAACGGGGACCGGCAAATCGCTTGGTTACCTCATTCCATCCATATACCAAAGCGTCAAGCAGCAGCAGAAAGTGATGATCAGCACGCATACGATCAACCTTCAGGAGCAGCTGCGCGAGCGGGACGTGCCTTTATTGACGCAGGTTGTGCCGTTTCCGTTCAAGGCGGCCGTCTTTAAGGGCAGACAACATTATTTGTGTTTGAGAAAATTTGAACATAAAATAAACAGAAGAGACTTTTTTAATCCCAAGGAAGATACGATTACGGCGGCGCAAATGATCGTTTGGCTGGCGCAGACCGAAAACGGGGATGACGAAGAACTGAATCTCGGCGGAAGGGGCGGCGATTTCTGGGAAACGGTAAGCAGCGATTCGGATTCCTGCCTGGGACGAAGCTGTCCATGGTTCCGCAAATGTTATTACCACCGGGCGAAACATGAGGCGGGCATCGCGGACGTGGTCATCACGAACCACTCCAAGCTGTTCACCGACGTCAAAGCAGGACATCAGCTGCTGCCGTCTTACGAACGTCTCGTCATCGACGAGGCCCATCATTTGGAGGACGTGGCCGGCAAGCATCTAGGCCTGAATATGAAGTATTTTAGCGTCGTCCACACGCTGACACGCCTATACAAAGATTCGCGCAGCGGACAGCTTATCGCTCTTCGCCAGCAGCTGCAGCCGTCCGGACAGGATCGGGCAAGCGACTGGATCGCCGCGATTGACCGCATGAGCGAAGATTTGGTGGACGTCAAGGAAACGTGGGATAAGCTCAGCGAATCCCTTTTCGGCCTGATGCCGGAACGAAATGACGTTTCGCCGGGCGAAGCGGGGCAATTCGTGCTCCGGCTGCAGCCGTCGAAATGGCCGCAGGAGTGGGAAGCGCTGAAGGGGCTGGAAAACCAGATCCACGTCAAAATCAGCGAGATCGTCCGCCGCGGCGAAAAAATGCTGGCGGAATACAAAGAAAACGAAGACGATTACAGCGCCGACAGCCTGATTACAGACCTCAGCGGCCTGTTCAAGGATCTTGCCGCCGAACGCGACGACCTGCGGACCTTCATGAACTTGAACGATGAAACCGTCGTTTATTGGATGGAAGCCAGCAGCCATTTCCGCAGCAAATCGCTGCAGTTGTACGCGGTCCCGGTGGATGTCAGCAAACAGCTGAAGGAATTGTTTTTCGACAAAAAGAAAAGCGTTATTTTAACGTCGGCGACGTTGTCGGTAGACAAATCCTTCCAATATATGATCGACAATCTCGGCCTGGAGGAAGACCAGGAAAGCGGTCGCCTCGTGACCGTGCAGCTTCCGTCTCCGTTCAAATACCGGGACCAGGCGCTTCTCGTCATCCCGCGGGATTTCCCCAGCGTCAAAGGAAGCGTCGGCGACGCCGTGTTCGTCGATACGCTGGTGCGCTCCTTGGCGGACGCAGCCGTTGCGACGCACGGGCGGATGCTGGTGCTGTTCACTTCGTACCGGATGCTGCGGCAGGTGCATGAGCCGTTGAAAAACGCCCTTGCGGGCAGCGACATCACCGTTCTCGGCCAAGGCGTCGACAGCGGCAGCCGTACCAAGCTCATCAGACGTTTCCAGGACAGCAGCGCTTCGGTGCTGCTCGGTACGAGCAGCTTCTGGGAAGGGGTCGATATCCCCGGCGAGGCATTGACCTGCCTTGCGATCGTAAGGCTTCCGTTCCAGCCGCCAAACCATCCGCTGTACGAAGCGAAAGCGGAGCTTTTACAGCGCCAGAAAAAAAATCCGTTCATGAAGCTTTCCGTGCCTCAAGCGGTTATCCGTTTTAAACAGGGGTTCGGCCGCTTGGTTCGTACGGCGAATGACCGCGGCATCGTCATCGTTTACGATACGCGGGTGATCGAGTCTTATTACGGGAAATATTTTCTCTACTCCTTGCCGGGGCCAAAGATGGAGCATATGAATACGGAAAAAATGGTTCCCCGTATATCTGAATGGCTTCAAGAGGGTTAACGCACCCTTTTCATACGATGTTAACGATAGAAATTAAGCTGTTAAATAGGGGGAACAAGCATGAAATCGGAGAAAATTTCCGAAGCGGTCGTCCGCAGACTGCCAGTATATTTACGTTATTTGAATGATTTGAACAAGCGGGAGGTTGCGACGGTCTCCTCCCAGGAGCTTGGCTTGAAACTCGACCTGAATCCGGCGCAAATCCGCAAGGATCTTGCCTATTTCGGCGATTTCGGCCGGAAAGGGATCGGGTATGACGTTTCGTACCTGATCGAAAAAATCCGCCACATTCTGAACCTGGACCAGCAGATCAACGCGGTGCTGGTAGGCGCCGGGAATTTGGGCCAGGCCCTTTCGAATTACAACTATTACCTTCGCGAAAACATTAAAATCGTGGCGGTGTTCGACGAAAATCCGAAAAAGATCGGAAAACGGATCAATACGCTTACGGTGCAGCCGATGGAGGAAATGACGGACACGATCAAAAAACACAATATCCGGATCGGCATCATCACCGTGCCCGCCGTCGAAGCCCAGAACGTGGCGGATCAACTGATCGGGGCCGGAATCGAAGCGATTCTGAACTTCGCGCCGACGATCCTGAAGGCTCCGGCCAACATCCGGATTCATGCGGCGGACTTTACGACCGACCTGCTGAGCTTGGCATATTATTTGGATAACGGAAAGGAAGGTTCCACCGATGACGGAGAACAAGACAACGAATAAATGGATCATCGCGAACGGCAGCTTTGCCGTGCCTGATCAAGACAAGCCGGTAATCCGCGGATATATGGTGATCGAGGACGACCGCATCGCTTATATCGGGGAAGAAAAACCGGAACTTGAAGGCGATGTTCCCGTATTCGACGGGACGCATCTGTTTTTTATGCCCGGATTGGTCAATACGCACGGACATGCGGCGATGTCGCTGCTGCGCGGATACGGGGATGATCTGGCCCTGCAAATCTGGCTTCAGGAAAAAATGTGGCCGATGGAAGCCAAATTCACTTCATCCGATGTCTACTGGGGTACGTCCTTATCCGTACTGGAAATGCTGAAAGGCGGCACGACAACCTTCCTCGACATGTACGACCATATGGATCAAGTGGCGAAAGTGACGGAAGAATCGGGAATACGCGCCTCCCTGATGCGCGGCGTCATCGGTTTGTGTTCCGAGGAGCTTCAGCGCCACAAGCTGAACGAGGCGATCCAATTCGCGCGCGACTGGAACGGAAAGGCCAACGGCCGGATCACGACCATGATTTCGCCGCATGCGCCGTATACTTGCCCTCCGGATTATATCGAAAAATTCGTGCAGGCGGCGCATGATATGGATCTGCCGATGCATACCCATATGTCCGAAACGATGGCCGAAGTGGAGCAAAACGTCAAGGAATACGGTCTGCGTCCGGTTGCCCACCTGGAAAAGCTCGGCGTATTTTCGAGACCGTCTCTGGTGGCGCATGCCGTTCATTTGACCGATGAAGAAATCGGCATTTTGGCGAGCAACAACGTGGCCGTTTCCCATAACCCGGGAAGCAACCTGAAGCTGGCAAGCGGCGTGGCGCGCGTGACGGACTTGCTCAAGGCCGGAGTGACGGTCTCTCTTGGAACCGACGGAGCGGCAAGCAATAACAATTTGGATATGTTCGAAGAAATGCGTCTCGCCGCATTGATCCATAAAGGGGTTTCCGGCGATCCGACGGCAATTCCGGCGTACGAAGCGCTGAAAATGGGAACGATCTACGGCGCGGAGTCCCTTTTCCTGAAAGACGTCGGCACGCTGGCTCCGGGAATGAAAGCCGATTTCATCGCGCTCAACACCGACCAGGCCCATTTTATTCCGCACACCGATCTGATTTCCCACGCCATTTATTCAGCTTGCGGCAAAGACGTTGAGCACGTATGGGTGGACGGCAAGCAGGTCGTGAAACACGGCGCCTGCCTGACCATGGACGAAGAGCGCATCCGCCGGGAAGCCCAAGCCGCTTTTGAAGGTCTCTTGGCCCGATAGGACGGTAACAGATAGGGGAGCTTATGCTGAAGAATAAGAAGAAATGGATTTTTCTCGGAATCGTCGTTTTGCTGCTGCTTGTTTTCGGACTTTACCGTTATTACATATACGTAACTCAGGACATCCGGGCCCAGGAGACGGCAGCGATTCTGAAGGCGAAGCAGGAGACCAGCCTCGTAAAGGTGACCGAAGCCCAAAAATCGGTGTGGGATACGATCTGCTGGGCGATCGAAGGCTTGGACAAAGACAACCGGCCGGTGATGGTATGGGTAACGATGGACGAAGACGGCAAAGTCAAATCCGGCGAAGGCACGGTTCACGAAGAGCTGCTTTCAAACGGCATTTCGGAAAATCAGGTCAGGGAGAAGGCGCTGAAGGAGATACCCGACGTGAAAAAGCTGAAGATCGTGCCTGGAATGTATAACGGCCAGTATGCCTGGCAGCTTTTTTACTGGTCGAAGGATCATTATTACTACCAATTCTATCGGTTTAGCGACGGCCAAAGCATCGGAGGTCCGTTTACGCTGCCGAACCGGTAATGAAAAATAGGCGTCATATGTAGATTTGTCCGTTCAAGAATGAAAAAGAACCTCATGAAAATGGGGTTCTTTGGCGTGAGCAGGATAATATTTTAAATACTTTCACACATTACCTTCGATTTAGTATATACGATGTGATATACTCTTCATTGTAGTGATTCGATATACTCTATCGATCTGGTGTGACAGTCGTGTTGAAATGCAAATCGGAAAAGTCCTGAATGACCGTGACGAGATGCTTATGCTTAAAGCTCTTTGCCGCGGTTGTCTATTTTTCGTATGATATATATAGAAAATAGTTTTAGAATATGAGAGGAGGACATACGTTTTGAAACTGCGTCCAATACCAATTGCGATTACTGTTGTCATATCGGCGGCGCTGCTGTTCGGAGGCTGGTTCATTTACCGCCAAACGACGATGCAGGGTCCGCTGCAGAAAATCGTTCAAAATTATAAAGGCGTCAACAACGCCCAATTCGATATTAGCCGCAATCAGATCAACCTGAAGCTGGATTTGAAGCCGGACACGAACCTTTCCGGTCTTGTGAATCAAATTACGACGCAAGGCAAATCGGTGGTGGGGAACCGCGAGCTGAATTTCGACTTTGTGGACCACTCATCCGATAAGCTGAACCGTTTTTGGGACTCGGCCATGTTTTCCGTAGCGGAAGCGATGGATAACAAGAAATATACCGAAATTCCGGCCAAGCTGGATCAGCTTGCGAAAGATACCGGCATTAAAACCCAAACGGAAATGGATGCCAAAAACGTGTATATCGGCCTTAGCGACGGCGAACACAGCAAATTTATCGTATTGCCCCGGAACCCCGGAAAGATTGGGGTGTGGGAATAATGCCTAGATGGTCCAAAGAGATTCTCATCGGATTCGTTCCGGTGCTGCTCATATTTCTGGCATATATCGGCGTCAACATCATTCCGCTGATCATCGCGACGCTGCTTGTCGGCGGGCTGCTGTTCATGGCGAGCGTTCGCGGCGGGCTGGCCGTAGGGGCCGGAACGGAACGCAAACGCAAGAAGAGAGGCCCCAAGAAGCTGACGTTCGAAGAAATCGGCGGGCAGGATCATGCCAAGCAGGAGCTGATGGAAGCCCTGGACTTTTTGATTAAACATGAAGAGATCCGCAAGCTGGGCATCCGCCCGTTAAAAGGGATTCTGCTCACGGGCCCTCCCGGAACAGGCAAGACGCTGATGGCCAAAGCCGCGGCTCATTACACGGATTCCGTATTCGTGGCTTCTTCCGGCAGCGAATTCGTCGAAATGTACGTCGGCGTCGGTGCGGGACGTGTGCGTGAATTGTTCCGCGAAGCGCGAAACCGCGCCGTGAAGGAAAACAAGCAAAGCGCCATCATTTTCATCGATGAGATCGACGTCATCGGCGGCAAACGCGAAGGCGGCCAGCAGCGCGAATACGACCAGACGCTGAACCAGCTGCTGACCGAGATGGACGGCATTTATTCGTCCGACAGTCCGAGAATTTTGCTGATCGCGGCGACGAACCGCAAAGAAATGCTCGACAGCGCGCTGCTCCGTCCGGGCCGCTTCGACCGGCATATCCAGGTCGATCTGCCCGACAAAAAAGGCCGCGAGCATATTCTCCGGCTCCATGCAAAAAACAAACCGCTGAAAACCGATGTCGATCTCGGAAAAATCGCCGAAGAATCCTTTGGCTTTTCCGGGGCCCAGCTGGAGAGCGTCATGAATGAAGCAGCCATTTATGCGATGCGTGAAGGGCTGAAAGAAATAGAACAAAAACATTTGTCCATGTCCATTGACAAAGTGATGATGGGCGAACGCACCGACCGTGAATCGACGCTGGAAGAGAAAAAACGCGTCGCGATCCACGAACTCGGACATGCCATCATGGCGGAGCTCGTCCGGCCCGGCAGCGTAAGCCAGGTAGCGCTCAGCCCGCGCGGCAAAGCGCTTGGATATGTGCGTCATAATCCGACGCAGGAGCAGTATCTGTATACGAAGACGTTCCTGGAAGAGCAGATTATGATTGCGCTTGGAGGAGCTGCGTCGGAAGAAATTTTCTACGGCGGACGAAGCACGGGTTCAAGCAACGACTTCGAGCAGGCGCTCAACATCGTGCAGACCATGATGAAATCCGGATTGACCTCGCTAGGCATCGTGGATTTGGATATGGTCACGAAAGAAGAGCTGATGAAAGAAAATACCGCCATCCTGGAAGATCTCATGACACGGACACGGACGATGCTTGAAGAACGCCGTACAATCTACGAGCAGTCGCTCGATATCCTTTTAAAGGAAGAAACGCTGTCCGGCGACCAATTCCGTCGACTATTTCGTGAACATTCCCAATTACCAGCATAATTCTATGATGCTGGTCTTTTTTTTTACTTTTTTTTTATGCTAAGTTATTATTATAGTTTGGGTCACCATGTACCTCACATACAAAAGGTTATATGGGTACAACATAGAAAAAGCATAAGTGGCCATAGGAAGGTGGAAGAGAAACATGTATTTTAAAAAGATTGGCGTTATCGGCGGCGGTACGATGGGTCAAGGCATCGCAGAGATGCTGGCGACACGCGGCCTCGATGTGCTGCTCGTGGAAAAAACGCCGGAGAAGCTCGATTACTCTTATTCCATGATCGAACTCAGCCTGGATAAGCAGCTTGAAAAATGGGCGATTACCCAAGCGGAAAAAAAATTGATTTTGGGCAGAATTCATAAAGTGGTGCATCTTGCGGAGCTCGGCACTTGCGACATGGTCATCGAAACGATTTCCGAAGACCTGGACGCAAAACGCGTCGTGTTCTCCCAGCTGGATCAGGTATGCCCTAGCCATATTATTCTTGCCAGCAATACTTCTTCGCTCAGCTTGACCGAGCTGGCCAGCTCGACCATGTATCCGGAGCGCGTCATCGGCATGCATTTCATTCATCCGGTCAGCAAAGTGGATCTGGTGGAAATTATCCGCGGATTAAAAACATCGGACACGACCTTCACGGAAACGAAACGTTTTGTCGAGGAAGTCGTTCACAAAAAAGGCATCATGGTATACGAATCTCCAGGTTTCGTGTCCAGCCGGATGATCTGCCTCATGATCAACGAAGCGCTGCACATTCTCCAGGAAGGCGTTGCGTCTCCCGAGGACATCGACGATGCGATGCGCATCGGGTATCAATTCCAATACGGTCCGCTGGAGATGGCCGACCGCTTCGGCCTCGATTCCGTTCTTGCGGCTTTGGAGCGGATGTTCCGCGAATTCGGCGAGCTGAAATACCGTCCTTCGATCGTGCTTAAAAAGATGGTGCGCGCGGGGCATTTGGGCGTCAAAACGGGCGAAGGCTTCTTCAAGTATGACAAGGATGGTGACCGGGCATGAAAATTCTAGTAATCAACGCGGGAAGTTCTTCCCTCAAATACCAGCTGTACGACATGACCGACGAATCGGTGCTTGCCAAAGGTTTGGTAGAGCGAATCGGGATGGATTCTTCCATCGTGACCCACAAACCTACGGGCAAAGCCGAGGTGACGGAAGTCAGCGAGATTTTGGAGCATACGACGGCGATCCGCAAGGTGCTCGGCCTGCTGACAAGCCCTGAGCACGGCGTGATCGGCTCGATCGACCAGATCGAAGCGGTCGGGCACCGTGTTGTCCACGGCGGCGAATATTTTGGCGAGTCGGCGATCGTCGACAGCGACGTGAAGTCGAAAATCCGCCAGCTGTTCGACCTGGCTCCGCTTCATAATCCGGCTTCCATGATGGGCATCAAGGCTGCCGAAGCCAACATGCCGAACATCCCGCAGGTGGTCGTTTTCGATACCGCCTTCCATCAATCGATGCCGGAGCATGCTTATCTGTACGCCATTCCGAGAGTGCTTTACAAAAAACATAAAGTAAGACGTTACGGCGCCCACGGCACGTCGCATGATTACGTCAGCCTGGCGGCTGCGGAATTCCTGGGCCGCAACATCGAGGATATGAAAATCATCACCTGCCATATCGGCAACGGAGCCAGCATCACGGCCGTCAAAAACGGGCGTTCCATCGATACCTCGATGGGCATGACGCCGCTTGAAGGTTTGATGATGGGAACGCGCAGCGGCGATCTGGATCCGGCGATCGTACCTTTTGTCATGAACAAAGAAGAGCTGACGGTCAACGAGGTCAATTCGATGCTGAACAAACATAGCGGACTTTTGGCGATTTCGGGCATAAGCAGCGATATGCGGGAAATTACCGAAGGGATGCAAAACGGCGACGCCAATTCGAAGCTGGCATTCGACATGTACGAATACCGCCTCCGCAAATACATCGGTTCGTATGCGGCCGTCATGAACGGCGTCGATACGATCGTCTTCACGGCAGGCGTCGGAGAGAATTCGGTTGTTTTGCGGGAGAAAGTATGCGAAAATTTGACTTATCTGGGCGTCGAGCTGGACAAGGAACTAAACGAAATCCGCTCCGGCGAACCGCGCCGCATTTCTTCGGCCAATTCCAAGGTGGAAGTCCTGGTGGTTCCGACCAACGAAGAGCTTGTCATTGCCCGGGACACAAACCGCCTTGTCAAGGGATTGAAGTCGTAGAATATGGCGGCTCGAATTTAAGCAAGTTATTGTAAAGGGAGAGATTTAGGCATGGCCACCAAAAGTGTGATTCGTGACGTGAATAAGCACGTAGGAGAAACCGTTACGATCGGCAGTTGGATTCATAACAAACGTTCCAGCGGAAAAATCCAGTTTTTGCAGCTGCGTGACGGCAGCGGATATATTCAAGGCGTCGTCGTCAAAAACGAGGTTTCCGAGCAAGTATGGAATGACGCCAAAAGCTTGACGCAGGAAAGCTCGGTCTACGTGACCGGCGTCATCCGCGAAGAGCCCCGGAGCCAATCCGGCTACGAGATGACGGTTACGGGAATCGAGATTATCCACCTGACCGAAAATTATCCGATTACCCCGAAAGAACACGGCGTCGATTTCCTGATGGACCATCGCCATCTGTGGCTGCGCGCGCCGAAACAGCGCGCCATTCTGGTCATCCGCAGCGAAATTATCCGCGCCATTCAGGAATTTTTCGATCAAAACGGATTCACACTGGTCGATCCGCCGATTCTGACTCCGACATCCGCAGAAGGAACGACGAACCTGTTCCACACGAAATATTTCGAAGAGGACGCCTATTTGACGCAGAGCGGTCAGCTGTACATGGAAGCCGCGGCGATGGCGCTCGGCAAAGTATATTCCTTCGGACCGACGTTCCGGGCCGAAAAATCCAAAACCCGCCGCCACCTGATCGAGTTTTGGATGATCGAGCCGGAAATGGCTTTTACCGATCACGAGGAAAGCCTTCAGATCCAGGAGCGGTTTATCGAGCATGTCGTTCAATCCGTCGTGAAAAACTGCAAAACGGAACTTGAGACGGTCGGACGCGATGTTTCCAAGCTGGAAAACATCAAAGCCCCGTTCCCGCGCATCACGTACGACGATGCCATCAAGTTCCTGCAAGGGGAAGGCTTCGACATTCCTTGGGGCGAGGACTTCGGCGCTCCGCATGAAACGGCGATTGCCGAAAAATACGACAAGCCCGTGTTCATCACGCATTATCCGGCCGGAATCAAGGCGTTCTATATGAAACCGGACCCGAACCGTCCGGAGGTCGTGCTGTGCGCGGACATGATCGCGCCGGAAGGCTACGGCGAAATCATCGGCGGTTCGCAGCGGATCGACGATCCTCAGCTGTTGGAACAACGCTTTAAAGAACATGACCTGTCGATGGAAACGTATCAGTGGTATATGGATCTGCGCACGTATGGCACCGTTCCGCACTCCGGATTCGGCCTCGGTCTGGAACGTACGGTAGCTTGGATTTGCGGTCTGGACCACGTCCGTGAAACGATTCCGTTCCCTCGCACGCTGTATCGCCTCTATCCTTAATTGGGAGAGATGACGATCATGGACAGCGCAGGATGGAAAACATGGGCCGATGGAGCTTCAGCCGGCTTGGGAGCGGGCATGGCGATCATTCCGCACATGCTGCTTCGGCATTACCGCAAGCTGAAGCTAAGCGATCAAGAGGTGCTTCTGCTCATTCACCTTATTTCGTTTAAGCAGGTGGAGCAAAAAGATTTTCCGACACTGGAAGAGCTTCAGGAAGTGATGGGAATTTCGGCCCAAGCCATCGCGCAAAACCTTCAGAAGCTGCTTAAGGCCGGGATGATCAGCATCGACGAAGAGTTGGACGAATTGCGGAACATTCAATACGAACGTTACAACCTGTCCGGCTTGTACGAGAAGCTGGGCCGGCTTCTGGCCGAGCAGCATCGTAATCCGTCCGAACAGCATACCGAACAGCCTGCCCGCCGGAAAACGGCGGCGGAGCCCGAGCAGGAGCCGGGCAGCAATCTGTTCGTCGTATTCGAGAAGGAATTCGGGCGGCCGCTGTCGCCGATGGAATGCGAAACGATTTCCGGCTGGATCGACGACGACCGGTATCCGGAAGAATTGATCCGGATGGCCTTAAAGGAAGCGGTTTTCGCCGGAAAGGTTCATTTCCGGTATATCGACCGGATTTTGCTTGAATGGAGCCGCAACCGCGTCAAAACGGTCAGCGATGCCAAAGCCTATACGCAAAAATTCCGCAACGGCGGACGCGCATAAATGAAAATAAGAATCGGCGTACTTTGACATAAGATGGCTAACGGGAATTTTTCTTGAAATATAAAACCACGCAAAGCGTGCCTTTCCGAAGCATTCGGAAGGCACGCTTTTGTGGTAAAATACATAAGGAATGATGGATCTGATATCGATAGTGGGAGGAAATCCATGAAGAACATATTGGTCTTGGGCGGAACGCGCTTTTTCGGCAAACGGCTTGTTGAGCTGCTGCTGGACGAAGGTTTTAAGGTGACGATTGCCACCCGCGGGAAAACCAAGGATGATTTCGGCGATCGGGTGGAACGCATCCAGCTGGACCGTGAAAATAAAACATCGCTAATGAAAGCCGTCGCAGAGGGGCGGGAATGGGATACCGTTTTTGATAATATTTGCTTTTCCCCGCAAGCGGCGCTGGATGCCTGCGAAGTGTTCCAAGGAAAGGTAAGGAGATATATACTCACTTCAACGTTGTCCGTGTATGAGCCGGCTCCGCGCAAACATAAGGAAAATGACGTGAATCCGTACATTTATCCGGTGACGCTTGGCGTAAAAGACGATTTTCCTTATGGGGAAGGGAAGCGGCTGGCCGAAGCGGTGTTTTTTCAGCATGCCGATTTCCCGGTTGCGGCGGTGCGTTTCCCGATCGTGCTTGGAGAGGATGATTACACCGGCCGCCTTGAATTTCATATCGATCACGTGAAACAAGAGCGGCCGATGGGCATTCCGAACCTGAAGGCGGAGATGTGCTTTATCTCCTCCGGCGAAGCGGCGTCTTTTCTTGACTGGCTTAGAAAGCAGCGCGTCGAAGGTCCGATCAACGCATGCTCGCAAGGCGAAGTGAAGCTGTCCGAACTGCTCCGCTGGATCGAAAAAGAAACCGGAAAAAAAGCGGTGCTCACCAACCAGCCTCAAGATGAGGACAAATCGCCGTTTGGCGTTCCGGATTCGTGGCTGATGGACACCGGCAAAGCGGAGCGTCTCGGATTCGAGTTCCTGCCGCTGCGCGCCTGGCTGCCTGCGCTGATCGGCAAGCTGTCTGCCGAAAGATAACACCGTTACCTGCCCCAAGCCTTTCCTTTGCCGGGAAGGGCTTTTTTTTGCAGCTTCAAGTGAAAAATGGTTCAAAAAATTTTTTTGAAAAAATGCAGGGGCGGCAAAATCCTTGTCGTCAATTGTTACGGGGAAGGGGGAGAGAAAAATTGACGAAGCACGATTGATCGATCAAATCAGGCGCGGAGACCAGGCTGCATTCCGGATGCTTGTCGAGCGGTACGGGCAGCATGTGTTCCAAACCGCCTATTCGGTGCTTAAGAACGCCAAAGAGGCGGAAGACGCCGCGCAGGAAGTTTTTTTGCAAATCTATAAATCTCTCCCGGATTACCGTTCCCAAGGGTTGAAAACATGGATTACGCGCATTGCCGTAAATAAAGCGATCGACGCGAAACGAAAGCTGGGCAGGCGGCGGGAAGACCAGATGGCCGAAGGCGAACTTATCGAACATTTGCCGTCGTCGGAAGAGGATGCGCTGAGGCGGCTGGTCCGCAAAGAGAAACAACTGCTGCTGGAAAGGAAAATGGACAGTTTGCCCGCCCAGCACAAGGACATTTTGATTCAGTTTTATATAGAGGAAAAAAGTTATGACCAGATCGCCAGGGAACAACAAATTGCGGTGAAAACGGTAGAATCGAGGCTTTACCGGGCCCGAAGCTGGATTCGGAAGCACTGGAAGGAGGAAGAGTGGTATGAATGACGACCGGAAGGCCGTTCCGTCCGTGGAAGAATGGGCGGCATACATCCGCGGAGACGCGTCCGTGCAGGAGCGGGCCGCATACATGGAAGACCTGCTTTTGGAAAATGAACAGGCGCTGGAGCTGTACATGCAGGCACTGGAGCTCGTCGAGGCGGAGCTTCCCGTGTTGCCTCGACCGGAGCGGTTTACGGAAATGGTTATGACGCGGATCGGCGAATCCGAAGCCAAAGTGGTACACATGGAGGCCAGGGACGACAGGCGCCGCTGGTACGAGCACCGTTTGTTCCATTATGCCATAGCGGCCTGCTTGACATTGATCTTCCTCTCGGCAGGGTGGTTCGACAAGCTTTCACCCGGTCCGGAACACGTAAAAAAACATGCCGGGGAAGCTTCCTTCAGCGAAGAACTGGTCAAAGTGACGACGGGATGGATCGACCGGTTGAAGCCTTAATGCCGATTCCAGGCGGATTTTTCGGGGGATAACGGAAATTTTCGAATTTTCAAGCATATATGACGAAAGGAAAGATGAATTTGGAACCTTACCGCAATAAAATGACGGCCTTTATACTGAACTTCATCCCTGGACTGGGTCATTATTATATGGGGAGAAAAGGAAGAGGGTTCGTTTATCCGTTTCTGTTTTTCGGTGGGATATTGTTCGGGTTCATGCTGGCGGTCGTCACCGGTTACCAGGGGAAGTTTTTTCTTGGACTAACGGCCGTATGCGCCGTGCTTTTATGGCTCATCTGCATGCTGGATTTGATGGTGTATTTGCTGCGAATGCCGGCATATCGGCCCAATGATTATCGACCGTACGAACATGATATGAACGGTTACCAGCCTTATGCCAATCCGGGCATTCCGCCTGCCGGGCCGGAGCCGTATCCCGGTCAGATGGGCATGGGCGGCGCCGGTTCTGCATTTCGCCCGCACCCGCCTCATTCCAGCTCCGGACAAAATCCGGAGAGCGAACGGTTTTATACGATTTTGCTGTCCTTTGTGCCGGGGCTCGGTCATCTGCACATGGGACTCATGCAGCGGGGACTATCGTTTTTGATCGCTTTTTTCGGGCTGGGCACGATCATGTTTTTCCTGACCGGGATTACAAGCCGCACCATTTTCCTGCTGTTCCTGGGCGTGCTGCCGATCATTTGGCTGTACTGCATGTTTGATGCCGTTCAGCTCATTCACCGCAGACAGGCGGGGGAGATGCTTCAGGACCGCTCCTTGTTTGATGACATGGAGTCCGGACGCGAGGAAGGGAAACGAAGCAAAGTGATCGCGACGCTGCTTTCCGCTTTTCCCGGTGCGGGGCATATGTATTTGGGATTGCAAAAAAGAGGCCTGCAGCTAATGGTTATTTTCCTCGGCAGCGTGTATGTGCTGGATGTGCTGCGTTTGTCCTTGTTTCTCTTTTTGATTCCGCTTGTCTGGTTTTTCTCGTTTTTTGACGGGCTGCAGCAAACGAGCCGCTACGGACGCGAGCCTCTTGTGGACCGCCCGATCGTCGAAGGCATATCCGACCACCAGCGCTGGCTGGGCATCGGTCTCATGCTGCTCGGTCTTTATTATGTCGGATCCACGATCTTGGTCCCGTTCCTTGACCGCTGGTTCCCGGAATGGTTTATCGACTATAAAATGCGTTATTTGAAGCCTGCTATCGTGTCGATCCTGCTCATTGCGGGCGGCATCAAGCTGATGGCCGGCTCGGATAAGGGCCGCAGGGACAAGGAACGGAAGTTTCATGGGAAGTGATCTTTGAAAATAAGCAGTTTACAAACCCTGCTGAATCGTTTGTTACAAGAAGGGAGCGGATCCGCTCCTTTTTTTGTTTGCGGGAGGGAAATTATTTAGAGCGGGAATGCTATCGCCGGTATTTTTCATTTTAAAAGATATGAGGGTTTGAGGCCTTGGGAACGTTCCGCTAAGATGGAATACAAATGATTTTTTGAGACTGTGAGGTATAAAAACATGGCGACGATGGATGACTTTTTGAAGCTGGACATCAGGGCTGGGACAATCATGATGGCGGAGCCTTTGGCGAAGGCGCGCAAACCTGCGATCAAGCTGGAGATTGATTTTGGCGAGCTCGGGATCAAGCGCTCGTCGGCGCAAATCACGCTAAGGTATTCTCCGGACCGGTTGGTGGGCAGGCAGGTGGTTGCGGTTGTGAACTTTCCGCCGCGGAGGATTGCACGCTTTGATTCGGAGGTGCTGGTGCTTGGCGGCGTTCCCGGCGAAGGGGATGTTGTGCTTTTAAAGCCGGACGAGGAAGTGCCGAACGGAACCCCGATTGCCTAAAAAGCAGGCAGAGGCGTTAGGGAAAGAAGCGCCGCTGTGGTATATTATAAGAATGAATTCATCACAGAAACGGAGCGATTAGCAGGATGGCTGAGAATAAACAACAAAAGGCAAAGGGGTTCGCTGCAGACCGGGGAACGGAACGGCGTGCATTTCAATCGGCGGGTGCCCCTTCAGCCGGGAAAAAGGCTGCCCAAAAGCGGGCGGACGCCCCTTTGTCCCGAAATAAACCTGCCCAGCCAAAAGAAAAGGGCCGAAATGCAAAACCGGCTGCGAAAACCCATCCTAAAGCGCAAGATCGGAAAGGCACCTTCAATAAGGCTGGACAACCTTCCGCGGAATCGATTAAAGCCGGCGACCGGATCGTCGTGACGATCAAACGGATCGGCATTAACGGGGAAGGCGTCGGCTACTACCGGAAAAAGGCGGTTTTCGTGCACGGAGCACTGCCGGATGAGGTCGTGAAGGCCATGGTTACCCGGACCGAACCGGGATATTTGACAGGGGAAATCATCGAAATCGAAAAAAAATCGCCGCAGCGCATTGAGCCGCCGTGCCCGATTTATTACAAGTGCGGAGGCTGCCAGATTCAGCATATGAACTACGACGCCCAGCTGCAGGCGAAAGAAGAAATTATAAGGGAGTCATTTCAGCGTTATACGAAGCTGGAGACGCTTCTCATTCGCCCGATCCTCGGCATGGATAATCCGTGGGGATACCGGAACAAAGCCCAGCTTCAAGTGGGGCGGGAAGGAAAGGATGTCATTGCCGGCCTGTATGCGATGGGAACGCATCGCCTGATCGACATCAGCGGCTGCCCGATCCAGCATCCGGTGGTGAACCGGGTCATCGAGCAGGTGAAGGAAATCATGGAGGAGCTCGACATTCCCGAATACAGTGAACGAACGCGCCAAGGATCGGTGCGGACCATCGTGGCCCGCGTCGGCCAGACCGGCGGCAAGGTGCAGCTGACGTTCATTACGGCAACCGACCGTTTGCCGGATTCAAGGCGTCTTGTCGAAAAAATCCGCGAGCGGATGCCGATGGTGATTACGATCGCGCAAAATATCCATAAAGGGAAATCGCCGCTCGTGTTCGGCAACAAAACCGTCACTTTATGGGGGGAAGAGCAATTGGAGGAATCCCTTGGAGACGTACGGTTTGCGTTGTCCCCGCGCGCGTTTTTCCAACTGAATCCGGAGCAGACCGTAAAGCTGTACAATGCCGTGCAGGAAGCGGCGGGACTTACGGGCTCCGAGCTTGTCGTCGATGCGTATTGCGGGACAGGCACGATCGGGCTTTGGCTGGCGCCCCATGCGCATGAAGTGCGGGGCATCGAGCTGATTCCCGAAGCGGTGCTGGATGCCCGCGACAACGCCAAATCGTCGGGCGTGGACAACGCCCGTTTCTACGAAGGCCGGGCCGAACAGCTGCTGCCCGAATGGGTGCAGCGCGGCGTCCGTCCCGACGTCGTTGTCGTCGACCCGCCGCGAACCGGCTGCGAGCGCCCGCTGCTGGACGCCATCGTCCAATCCAAACCGAAGCGGATGGTGTACGTATCCTGCAACCCGGCTACCCTGGCGAAGGACTGCCAGGTGCTGCTCAGCGGCGGTTACAAGATCGAGTGGGTGCAGCCGGTGGACATGTTCCCGCAGACGAGTCATGTGGAGTGCTGTACGCTATTGGTGAGAACGCAGTGATATATAGATAGCGGTATTAACCTGAATTGAAAAAACTCAAGCGCGTGGCCGCTTGGGTTTTTCAATTTTTTATAACGAGTGCATTTCTTCTTGGCTTTTTATACTATAAGAGTGGCTAAGCTCACGCCTGCTTATCTTCATAATACTCCACAAGAAAAGGTTGAAATTCGCGCAGCTTCAGATGCATATCGCGTTTCATTCCATGATACGAAAAAGGAGCGTTTGTTATCCGGGCGAACAAGCCCTTTTCCATTTGGCATCTTTGCTTCTATGGATACGAATGAAAAACCACTTACCTAAATCATACAGAGATGGATGTTAGATGGTTCTCTTGTCAAATGATTTCCCTTTTATTATAATCGAATACATTAGGGATATCCAAAGTCTTTAAACTCGGGCAGCGCTGCATTCCTTGATTGGAGAACTGGAGCGGAGTAAGATAGGAGGGAGACATATAGAAATGGAGAAGTGATGTAACGATGAAATATTCCAAAGCGACAAACTACGCTCTTCATACGATGTTGTTTCTCAGTCAAGTCCCTTTGGACAAACCCATAGGGGTTCAGCAGCTGGCTGAGCAGCAGCAAGTATCGCCAACATATTTATCGAAAATATTGACCAAGCTTGCAAAGGCTGGAATGATCGAATCAACCTCCGGCTTGAAAGGGGGATATCGTCTTAAGCGAAACTGGGAGGATATTTCCTTTTTGGATATTATTCAGGCGATTGAGGGAACAGCTTCGTTATTTGATTGTGATCTAAATCATGGGCCGGGATGTTTGATTGAGCAGGTTATGGTTGAGGCGGAAAATAAGATCGAGAATTTTTTGAGAGAGCAGAAAATTTCCGATGTTGCTAAGAAAGCAACAAACATGTGGGATAGCAGCATCAAACATTCCTAACAATCTTGTTCCGTAAATTGCATAGGAGGGAGCAGAGTGGCAACCCATTTATTGAGTGATCCGGAAATATGGAAAAACGCTTGGAAACACGATCCAGAGGCAGGGGTTAACAGAATGAAAAGAGCGGGAATGAACCCGCTGCATTCTTTTGATAGCTATAAAACAGCAAAATCTTTCCATGATCAGGCATTCAGTGAAGAAGGAAGAAACAGAGCTGCCAGAATCATGGGATGGATCCAATCGCAAGGGGTTCATTTTGATCAAATTTCGGTCTTGGATATCGGAGCGGCTTCCGGCGGTTTCAGCATTCCGTTTGCGCAGCAAGGGGCAAGGGTTACCGCCCTAGAACCTTCGAAGACATTGACGGAGCTGATGAAAAATAGTGTTCCGCCGTCCTTGAAGGGAAGCATTAACATCGTCCAAGATCCGTTTGAGAATGTAAATGTTGACGAAAAGGGCTGGAAGGAAAAGTTCGACCTCGTGTTTGCGTCCATGTGCCCCGCCATTTTTGGCTGGGAGATGGTGGAGAAAGCTTTGTCTTGCGCAAGTCAATTTTGCTATATCAGCACGATTGCCGGTCCGAAGGAACATAATCTGATTCAGGAACTGCGCCCCGTGTTGGGAGTCGAAGAAGAGCAGGCACAGACATCGGATATGTTTTATATCATGCAGTTATTGAACATTTATGGTTATTCTTTTCAAACGCTCATTACCCGTGAAACGCAAGTCGCAGTGATGTCTCTGGATGATGCGGTAAAAAATACGCTGGGCTGGTTCGAATTTTGCGGGATGCCAACGGACAGGGAGTCGCTTTTGAAGGCGGAAGAGTACTTAAGAAAAACCTATGCTGGCAAAAAAATAGAAGTAAGACAAGGCGGACGTTTTGGGAAGGTACTCATCCGACTAAAAGATCAAAGTATGGGGTAACGCATAAGCCCTAAAAGCGTTGGGATCCGATACTTTTTTATTTTTAAATTATGGAGTTTATATACCTAAAATAACTTCTTTGTGATTGATAGGAAAGATAAACATGCAAGCTACAACGGCAGAAGGACAGCCAATAACATATAAAACGATGCTGATTAGGAACTGCCCTTTATCCGCATGGTAATGCAATAATGAAAATTTGAAACGAATTCTGAAAATGCTATTTTCCAATCGTTTGCCTTTAAAAATGAACGGAATGATTCACCGGATAAGATAGGGTATCCGTTTGAAAAATGCATACCGGTCTAGTTTGTCGAGAACCCTGTCCTCTGTAGAGGGAACAGGGTTTCTAGTGCAGACGACAAAAGAACCTACCTGAAGGGGTAGGTTTTCTGTAGCGTCATTGTTTAAGTAATTGTAACACGGCTTGAGGATTCTGATTTGCTTGGGTCAATATCGCTTGGGCAGCTTGCGTTAACATATTGGATTTTGTCAAATTCACAATTTCCTTGGCCATGTCTGCATCACGAATGCGTGATTCGGCTGTCATTAGGTTTTCAGCAGAATTGTCCACGTTCTTTAATGTGTGTTCCATACGGTTTTGTAATGCACCATACACCGATCGATAGTGCAAAACTTTTTCAATTGCTCCATCTGATTTGGCTAATGCTTGCTCAGGTATTGATGGTGGCAACAAGCCAATATTTTTAATTCCCAATCCCTGCGTACCTACATTGAACAGGGGAATAACAATAGTCTCGCCTTTGTTAGCTCCTGCCTGAATGTTAAGTTTTGGTGGTATGTAGTCTATATCCGTTACGTTTGTATCCACTGTCGTTTCAATATGTTTAGTTTCAACAACTTCATG
This sequence comes from Paenibacillus sp. USDA918EY, assembly GCF_009870825.1. GTDB lineage: Bacteria > Bacillota > Bacilli > Paenibacillales > Paenibacillaceae > Paenibacillus_AQ > Paenibacillus_AQ albilobatus. The sequence goes on from NZ_WTWY01000004.1 coordinate 315,797, forward strand.
CGTCAGTTCAAACGCATCAAAATTTAATGAAAACGGACCATATTTGAAACCTAAAGTTACACTCGAACCACTAGGCACGGTTAGCTGCCAATCAAAATTTATTTGGGGCTGCCCTGCTGCCGGATTATTGATGGAGAGCTCTGTTGGCGATAAAAATCCAAGTGAATCATCAAACTGAATGCCGGCGTTGGCTTCTGTCCCCGTCATGTTAAATGAACTGCCCGAGGGCGGATTTATTATGATATGGCCATTAGCCAATGGATTTCCACCGCTATCAGTGATCGCTGAATTTGTTGGGGGGTTAATCATATTACTTAGATTAATATCAGCAGCGAATGAATCTCCGTTACGGATTACATATTTGATTTCCATCGAGTTATCGGCTAATACAGTCCTGTATCTTATAATCGATAGGTTTGTACCGGGAAACCACATATGATCCCAAGCAGGATCACTGCCCGAGCTGCTACGAGAAGTATATTCCATTGGCCTCGAGCTTCCGTTAACTTCGATATTTTCGATCATCGAACCATACGCATCACCAAAATTTTTCGGTCCGAAACTGGTTGTATTCATACCCACAGAGTGCCAGTAGGCAGGCGTGGAAAATTGAGGGTCATTTATAGCTGTCAACGATTCATAAATAGTCATATTTGTGTCTGTTTTTGTTGTTGTAGTAGTGTCAACATTATATTCGTTATATCCTTCTGTTCCATCTGGTAAGACAATGGGTGTAATATTGTTCGAATTTGAGTATGTATGGGTCGTTTCAGATGTATCGGAACTGCTGATCACATGCCTTGCTTCTTCAGGTGTTCCTCGTGGTTTGTATACGATACTTTTGTTTATTGAAGTAACTGATGGAGGGTCACTTACCGAAAAAGCGCTGTTGCTGCTTGAACGATCAGCCAATATTCCATAATCATCTCTTGCTAACAAGTTCATCGTATTAAACTCAGTTTTATTTGAAAGGCTCTCGATTTCATCCGTAAGCTGATGTATTTCCATATCAATCTTTCGCCGATCTTCATCGGTAAGGGGATCATTCAAGCCCTGGATGATCAGTTCCCTTTGTCTGTGTAAAATATCAGTTATCTCCTGTAAACCGCCCTCTGCGGTTTGAATGAGTGAAACGCCATCCTGAACATTTCGGGAAGCTTGATTTAACCCTCTAATTTGTGCCCTCATTTTTTCGGATATTGCCAAGCCTGCAGCATCATCGGAAGCTTTATTAATGCGTAATCCCGAAGAAAGTTTTTCTAGACTATTCGAACTCGCTTTGGAATTTTTTCGTAAAGTGTTATTTATTCTAAAGGCCGGTAAGTTATGGGATATTTTCATGTTTCATACCTCTATGTAAATGAAATGATAGGTTTATTTTACCATGCCAATAGAACTAGAGTCCATAAATTTAACTTACAGACATAAATGACAGGGCCCGTTTAAATTCAGTCAAGAGTAGAGAATCCTACTAAATCATTGCGGGAATACCTCGCCTAAAAAATGAGTGGGAAGCCGGGATGTGCGTCTATTGTCCTATATGCCGCCGCCTAATTAATCGAGGCTCTAACTTCATGCTAACCATCTTCCTATGTTCCTGCATACGTCTATATGGAATGTTGTGTGTTGCGGGCAAAATTTTTATGATATGTTATATGCCAAATAAATGGATTGGATTGTTATAATTTTAACAAGCAATCCGCCAAAGGAGTGTTAAACAATGAATTTTGAAATGGTAATGCAAGAACTTGAAGCTCTCGGCAAGGAACGACTCAAGAAGATGTACATATCCAACGGCGCACATGAACCGCTTTTTGGCGTGGCGACCGGCGAGATGAAACCGATCTTCAAGAAAACGAAAATCAACCAACCTTTAGCCGAGCAGCTATACGCGACAGGGAACTACGACGCTATGTATTTTGCCGGCATCATTGCAGACCCCAATGCGATGACCGAAGCGGATTATGACCGTTGGATGGATGCGGCTTATTTTTACATGCTGTCCGATTATGTGGTTGCCGTTACTCTAGCGGAAGCAGACATCGCACAAAAGGTTGCCGATCGATGGATTGCAAGCGGAGAGGAGTTAAGAATGTCGGCGGGCTGGAGCTGTTACTGCTGGCTGTTGGGGAACCGTCCGGATGGTGAATTCTCCGAAGACAAAATTGCCGGCATGCTCGATCTGGTGGAACGAACGATTCACGATGCTCCCGAACGAGCGAAATACGCGATGAACAATTTTTTGTATACAGTTGCTGTATCTTATTTGCCTCTCCATGATAAAGCCGTTGAGACCGCTAATGCAGTAGGTCCGGTCGAAGTCAGGGACAAGACCAAAAGCAAGTTCATACACGCTTCCGCAAACATTCAAAAGGCTGTAGATAAAGGGCAGCTTGGTTTCAAACGCAAACATGTCCGGTGTTAAATCCAAGTATGCTACACTCCGTCTTTGATTGTTCAGGCCGCCGATTTCTTTCGATGGACTGATTTGTATTATGAGAAAACCGATGGGGCAAACGTTCTTTGCCTTTGCTACAAAGTTAAAGGGGATCGTAGCCGCTTGCAGATCTTTTAAAACGGTACTTGTTCTAATGATGAGAGTGCTTAGACAAATGTTTCCGTCACTTTATTCGGTTGTCTTCGATTCGAACTCTTTCTTTCAACGTATTGCCTTCTTTGGTTAGCCGATATAATCCCGCAACCGTTGGATTCATCTGAACCAATCCTTCTTGCAAAAGGACTTTAAGTCCCTCTTGTACGTCCGGTAAATTCCCTGATGCTTCCGGAAGCTGGTTAGCAAGCCGGATCGGGGTCTGCCATTCAGTGGTTAGTGTTAGCAGCACCGTTCGTTGTTTGGGTGTCAACTCCATTCTTTCTTCCTCCTTATAAGATCATCTTCAAAATACAGTTGTTTTCAATGATAACACATGCGGACAATCCGTTGGATGGCGGAAAGTACCCTTTGACCATGTAACTTCCTTACGATCCGGTGGCTCCGGCGGCCAATATTTTTTTATGGGAAAAATACGCCCCTATGATCGCTCGGATCAGCGAACCGGTGTCGGCAAATCATTTAGCCGCAGGCAAATAAACGGTAAATGCCGTACCTTGATCAGGCTCGCTCACGACGCGGATAAACCCGCCATGGGCTCTGACAAAATGATGAGCGATCGCTAATCCGAGCCCCGTTCCGCCTGAATGCCGCGAACGGGCTTTTTCCACGCGATAAAAACGGTCGAATAGGTGGGCCAGCTCCTCGGCTGGAATTCCGATGCCGGTGTCGATCACGGAGGCACAAGTAAAGGCTGCATTCCCGTCCATGACCCCGTCTTCAATGACAACCGAGATGCTTCCGCCTTCCGGCGTGTAGCGGATTGCATTCGTCAATAAATTGATGAACACCTGCGTAATCCGTCTCGCGTCGGCCATTACCGTTACCGGTCTCGTGTTCGAATAGAAGCGTATTTCCAGTCCGTTCTCTTCAGCCTCCATTTTCACATCTTCAACGATTTGTTCAAGTTTTGCTGACAGATCGAGCGGTTTGCAATCCAAAACCAACCGGCCCGCCTCAGCCAACGATAAGACGTGAAGATCTTCCACGATCAAACTTAGGCGTATCACTTCGTCATGGAGTCTGAGCATCATTTCTGGAGGGACGTATTGACCGGTCTGTTGCGCGTTTTCTAATTTTAGCTGCATGATGGACAGCGGAGTTCGAAGCTCATGAGCGACATCGGCCACCAACCGCCTGCGGGCGTCCTCAGCTTCCCGAAGGCGAAGCGTCATGTCGTTGAATGTATGGATTACTTTACCGTATTCGTCTTTTGATTGTACAGGAACGTTCACGTCCAGATCCCCGTGCGCCACGCGTTCGATCGCGGCAACGAGCTTTCGAAGCGGGATCGTCAGTACCCCCGAAATCCATAAACTGAAGAACAGCCCGAGTGCTAAAAAAAACACCCAATTTCCAAGCCAAAATGTTTGCATCTTACCGGAAACATAAGTCTTCAAGATCTCGATTTGTTCCCCGGGCGGCGCGTTCACATAAGCTGCACTGATTTCTTCCTTGCGGAATTGATCGAACAAAGACTCCATGTAAACCTGTTTGGTTACGGCATGGGCGCCGCCGACAATAAGAACGAGCAGTCCCATGCAGGCAAATATTTTTTGTCGTACCGTCAACGTCATCATCGTTCACCGAACCCGGAACCCAAACCGTACACCGTCTGAACATATCGAGGATTGGCCGGTTCGTCCTCCATAAGCAACCATTTCGGTTCCATTCCATCACGCCTTTCCAGTTTAGTCTGCTACCAGTGCGAGATTCCACCATTTGCCGAAAATTATACCGTGTTTCAACATGTTCTTGAAGAAATACATACAAAAAGAGGAGGATCTGCATAAGTTCTTGACATTTATTGTTTAAACTGATTGCGTAACAAAGAGAACTACCGGCACCGCAAAAAGGGCCGAAATGTATGCATGTCGATTAAGAGAGCGATAGTGCGGAAGGAGGGATCGATCCAGCCGAATCCTTCGTTTGTGCATTAACAAGTACATTTTGCCAAACAACAAAGGGGAGTGAGCAACAAATGAAAATGATGTTTGTTTCATTCGTAATAATTAGTACGCTTCTATTTATACCAACAATTCTTTCTGCCGATGTAACCAACGGTAGTGCTGAATACGGATATTTACCCCAATGCGGCTGAGGGCCCTCGTGGCCGGAGTAGTGGGGCTGGCCAGCGTGGTCATCGGCGGGTTGTCTCTCGTGCGCTCCCGCCGTGCGGGCTACGGGCGAGCAGGAGCCATCGTTGGCGGGGTGGCAGGGCTGATCGGCATCCTCCTCGCAGTGCTGCATTTGCTCAACTCCAGCGGTGGTTTCGGTACCGGCAACGGGCGAGCCGGGGCTATCGTAGCCATATTGGTGGGGCTGGCCGGCATAATCCTCGCCGGGCTAACTTGGGTCCGCTCCCGCCGCAACGGCTGAACCGGCCTGTTTCCATTGCAGCTATAAACTGGTATATTGTTTTAAAAGGAAATTATAGATGAAGATTTTGGAAAAATCCAAGGAGCGACTTTCAATCAGAAATATATAGAGTGAAACGGTTTAGTTCGTCTATTTATTGTGTCCGGGAGCGGGAGGAATCGAATTTTGCAAAATCCTGAGATGCCAAGCCAGTAATTTTAGGTTTATAAATCATCATGAATGATTCAAAGTTTTTTTAACTTCGAATGAATGAATTTAAAAAATATTCATTCATAGGAACATGCACTAGCGAATAGGAATAATTTTCGGATAGTTTACAGAAAACCAACTTGGATGGGATGGAATGAAAATGAAAAAGATATTGGGAATTTTATCTATTATATTGTGTGGTCTTTGGATCTCCCCTTTATTCAGCTCAGCGGGAAGCGATCAAAACATGCTAGTAGAGCGGTCAGAAGACTCCGTCCTATCCGAAGTGGATGCGTACATTGCTCGTGAAATGAAACGGCAACATCTTCCGGGCCTGGCTCTCGGGATTGTACAGGGGGATCGGATTCTTTACCTCAAAGGATACGGTCAAGCCGATTCGTCGGGTCGTCCCGTAACACCGGACACACCATTCGGCCTAGGTTCGATCGGCAAGTCGATTACGGCTATGGCCGTGCTGCAGCTTGCCGAAAAAGGAAAAATTGACTTGGATGCGCCTATACAACGATATATCCCCACCAAGCATAAAGGCGCAGAGTTCATTACGGTACGCCAATTGCTTAACCAAACAAGCGGGTTCACCCAAATTTCGACTTTTAGCAACACGTTGACAAGCGCCAACGAACAGGCTCAAGATGCTCTGGAAAAAAACGCCTTGTCTTATGCGGAAAAGTTTCTAAAGGACACCAAGCAAACCGAACATCCCTACAGGTATTCGAACGCAAATTATGTACTGCTCGGCTATATCGTGCAGCAAGTATCCGGCCAGTCTTATGGCGACTATGTGAAGGAGCATATTTTCAGCCCTCTGTCTATGCACAGCAGCTACGTTACGCTCGATGAAGCAGCCGGGCACGGACTGGCTACGCCCTACCGTCGAATATTCGGATACAACGTTGCCTACGACGGCCCCTATATTTTTATTCCAGGGGATGCGCCGGCGGGCTACCTCTATACCAGCGCGGAGGACATGAGCCATTATTTGATTGCCCAAATAAACGGCGGCCGGTTTGAAAATGATTCCGTTCTCTCTTCGGAAGGGATTCGGCTTATGCAGACCGAACCTGTTCCGGGAACGTACGCCATGGGTTGGATGACAGATCGCATAAACGGTTTGCCGGTGATCGGTCAGCCGGGCGGTTCGATCGGTTTTCAAGCCCAAACGTATATAGTTCCGGAAAAACAGCTGGGAGTCATCGTATTCGCTAATGTGCTTGATGCGATCGATTCGACGTTATTCAAATCGCACATCATAACGACTACCCATATCGCTTCCGGGGTCGTCAACATCCTGAATGAACGACCGATTGGAGGATCGAGTCTAAGCATTTCGCAGAAATACATGCTTGTAAATATACTCATGTTCATCCTAACCGCTTGGTTATTATACGCGCTCGCCCGAACAGCCAAGCGCTGCTTTGGACCGTGGAGTCCTGACTATTCCGGCCATTCTAAAATATCCGTCAAAGTTATATCCAGAATTGTTGTGGATTTTGCAGGTCTGATTGTCGTCCTGATATTAAGTATGACTCAAGTGGTGCCAGTGTGGCATATCGCGGAAATCTACCAGCCGGACGTCATCCTTTGGCTGAAGATGATGACTGTACTTTTGGCATTGAAGGGAAGCATGGGAATGATTCGGTTGGTTCGCACGATTTGGCATGAAACAACATCAACGTTGAAGTATTGAAAATAAGCGGGAATATCGCCTAGGGGTGTTTTTGATGATCCGTAAAGCAGTTGGAGCCATTGTGGAGCATGACGGGAAGGTTATGCTGGTACATAAAGTGAAGGGAGCCCAAGGGAAAATAAAAGCGATGTGGGACTTCCCCAAAGGCGGTATCGAACCTCAGGATGTCACTTTGGAGCAAGCTTTGTTTCGGGAACTGAAGGAGGAGACGGGTTCGACGAATTACGAAATCATGAAGCGGTATGACGATAAAATTCTCTTTTTATTCGATCGGGCGACCCGTGAAAAGATTGGTTTTGAACGTCAGGAAACGACGATGTTTCATGTGGTGTACAGAGGAGACGGGACGGATTTGACACCGGAGGATGACGAAATCGACGAGATTCGATTTTTTGCGAGAGAACGAATTCCGGAGCTGTTATTTCCCGAATCGCGCGAGTTTTTCGCAAAACATGTCAGTTTGAGTTGATCCGCAAAAAGCGACAGATATATTTTAAGACGTTTGGGTTCGTCGTGTCCCAGGCGTCTTTTTTTTGCTGTTTTTAAGGCTTGATCTGACGCTATTCGAGAGAAAACCTCTTTTTTGAGTGGGAGTATCAAGAATATATTCCATTACTTTACAATCGATAAATTATCCATAATAATAGATGATATATACTAGAATGGAGAGGTGTTCTATGAATCCGGTTTATATTACAAGTATCGGCAAATTTCTGCCGGGCGATCCTGTCGGCAATGACGAAATGGAGGATTATCTTGGCAAAATCGGAGGTAAACCTTCCAAAACCAAACGGATCATTCTTGAGCGAAACCAAATCCGTTATCGGTATTACGCGATGGACAAAGAACAGAAAAGTTTGTACTCTAACGCGGAGATGGCCGCTCTTGCCATCCGCGACGCCTTGGAGCGGAACGGGAACGTAACGGAACGGGATATCGGTTTCCTGGCGACCGGAACGACAAGACCCGACCTGCTTCTGCCCGGCTTTGCAAGCATGGTGCACGGCGAAACGGGCCTGCCCGTCATGGAGATCGCCTCGCACGCCGGCTTGTGCGCAAGCGGAACCCAGGCGCTTAAAAATGCATACATACAAATCAAATCCGGCGAGCACCAAGCCGCAATCTCCTGCGGAAGCGAGTTTTACAGCCGCGAATTTAAACATACCAAGTTTGAGGCGCAAGGAATCTACAGCAATAGCCGTATCCCGTTCGATACCGATTTTTTGCGGTTTATGTTATCGGATGGAGCGGGTGCCGCCGTGTTGCAAAACACCCCCAATCCTGCAGGCCTCTCGCTGCGCATCGAATGGATCGATAACAAGTCCTTTGCGAATCAATACGAAGTCTGCATGTACTCCGGAATGAATAAAGAGGACGGGATTTCATCCTGGCACGACTATCCGTCGATTCATGAAGCGGCCGACCGCGGAGCGTTGAATATGAAGCAAGATGTCAGACTGGTCAATGAAATATCCAAAGTAGGCGTCATCCGTTTTCTGGAGCTTGTGGAGGAAGGGCGATTTGATCCGGAAAACATCGATTGGATGGTCTGCCATTATTCATCGCATTTTTTTAAGGACGAATTGTTCAAATTGTTGGAACTTGGCGGCGTGCATATTCCGGACGAAAAATGGTTTACGAATTTGTATACGAAAGGGAATACGGGCGCGGCTTCCATTTATATCATGCTGGAGGAACTGCTGAACGAGGGGCATCTTACCGAAGGACAGCAGCTGTTGGCCATCGTACCCGAAAGCGGCAGGTTCCAAACCTCTTTTACGCTGCTTACCGTCGTGGGACCTTCAGCGGGAGCGTAAAGACCTGTCGTTGGTTTACGGGAAGGCTGACCGCCTGAACAACTAGAGGCTCATTCCGCATTTAGCGGGATGAGCCATTTATTTTAAATAGAGCTGGTGAGCAGCAAGAACGGGTTATTTAAACTCCAATTCCTCCATCACTTGTTCGACCGTTTTATGGAGAGTGATTTCCGGGTAATAGGTTAAAATTTCAGCGACTGCTTCTTTTAGGGTAGGGAAGGTTTTAAGCGGTTCGGTATCATCGTTGATCGGAATCTCGTATACTTCGTATTCGTAACCACCGTGTTCGATTTTATTGGGCTTAATGCCATGATTAAATATCCAAGCCTCTTTTTTTAAGTATGACAGCCTTTTGGTGAGCAGATGCTCAACGTCAATGCCGTACAGCTTAAGCGCATCATTGGTTTGTCGCTGAATTTGCCTGCAAACGTTCAATCGATGGGCATCAAATTCAAGCATGCCGCTCAGCATATTTTTCTCCGTTTCCCGGACCTGTTCCCACGCACGCATCTGCCCGTAAACTTGCATCAGATCCGTTTTTGGAATCGTTTGATCGGAGCCCGCAATCGAAAAATGCGAAGGAATATCCCCGGCGGAGTAGTAACGGACTGCTTTTCCCTGCGACCGGGCATAGTCGATTTCTTTTCCGGTGCTGCTGCCTATGTACCCGTCCACATCGATCACGAAAATTTCGTCGGAAAGATCGATTTTTCTCAGATGAATCTCCCCCATCCGTTCAGCTTGTTCCTGCGTGATTTCAAAACCTTCGCTTTGCTCAAAAAAAGCAACGGTCATCACGACATTTCCCTGAAGGGTCAAAAAAGCGTTGGCCTGTTCGAATTGGCGCTTGAATTTGGTCGAACCGCATAAGGTAATTATTTTCATGATGGCATCCTTTCATATAAGCAGTCGTTGGAATCATTATACTGGAATTTTGGGGATAAGGGTGCTCTATTAGAAATCCAGCGGGCCCTTTGATACAATTATTAACATCAGCTGCTTTTCTACTATCTTTTGAAAATCGTTTCAAAGGGAGGGTTCCATTTGCCAACGCCATCGATTCCAAAAAAGGGCCGACACATCATCGAGCGAAAAATCCGTTATGACAATACGACGGTGGACCATCACTGCGAGCTTTTGAAAATGGAACTGCCAAAGATCGTGCTGCTGCATAAAGTGGACAAATCGTTTACCATGCAGGCCGGCGTTCGCGAGCTCACGATTCCTGCAGGCTGCTATACGTTTGCCTATTATTGGGTAGACCGTCCTTATAATCTGTATTTTTGGAGAGACAGCAAAGGGCAATATATCGGATCTTATTTTAACATTGTCCGGAATACGGCCGTTACGGAGGAGGCGGTGATTTTCGAAGATTTGATCATCGATCTGTTGGTGCTGCCCGATGGGGAATATTTTGTGTTGGACGAAAACGAGCTGCCCGAGCCGCTGCATCGGTTCGAAGGCGGGGGCGTGCAGGATGCGCTTCAGTCGCTGATCGGCCGAATGGACGGCATCATCCGGGATGCCATGACGGAAACCGAACTGCTGGGGGCTGAACTCTATGGTTGAATCCACCCGTGCCATTCCCGTCATATGCAGCGGAATCGCTGCCGGCTTATTGAAAAAAATCGATGATGAATACAAGGTGCTGCTGTTAAAACGCTCTTCTTCCGTGCTGCATGGCGCATGGTGTTACATCGGCGGAAGCATCGAGGAAGGGGAAAAGGCCTGGGAAGCCGCCTTCAGGGAAATTCGCGAGGAAACGGGGATTAACGAGGTTTCGCTTTACGTTTCCAATGCATTCGACGAGTTTTATTCGCCGGCAGGAAACTACATTTACAAAGCCCCCGTATTTGTCGGGTACGTCGCAGACGGCCAGAACGTCGTTTTAAACGACGAACACAGCGAATATCGCTGGCTTTCGTTCGAAGAAGCCGCGGAAACAGCCGCGCTGCCGGGCAACGATGAGGTTTTGAAAATTGATCGAAAAACATTTTGTCCGCAAAAAACCGTCCGAATGGCTTCGCGTTCAACCTTGAAGGAGGAGTTCAGGTGAAAACGTACATATATATGGTAAGACATGGGGAATCGCCCAAAACGGAGGGAACGGAGAGCACGCGAGGGCTCACGGAAAAAGGGAGGTTAGACGCCCGCCGGGTCACCGAACTTTTGCGGGAGGAAGGCATCGGCGTATTTGTTTCAAGTCCGTACGCCCGCTCGGTGATGACCATTCGGGAGTTAGCCGACCAAGCCGGGAAGGAGATCATTGTATACGAGGATCTTAAAGAACGGAAATTTGACGCCGGTGAACATCGGATTTCCGATCGGGAGCTGTCCCCTTTGCTGGACCGGTCGTTTGCGGATCCGCATTATGCCTTGCCGGGAGGGGAATCCAACGCGGCTTGCCGGCAGCGGGCGATCGGCGTTTTAAAGGAAATTTTAGATGTTTACCGCGGACAAAAGATAGCCATTGGCACCCATGGGGCCGTGATGACGCTGATGATGGGGCATTACGACAGCCGATACGGTTTGGAATTTTTGCTCCAATTATCGAAGCCGGATGTGTACCGGATGCAATTTGACGGTCAGGAACTGATAGAGGTTAAAAGATTGTGGGATGAATCCGCGAATGTTTGAAAAACAGCATTCGAAGGCAAAAACGAGCGTGAATCGCGAAAGGAGAAATCGTCTTGGAAGCTTTTGAGCAACTCCATCCAAACATTCCTTGGCAGCGGTTAACGACCCCCTACGGGAGAGGGACGGACATTCCGCGGCTGATCGAGACGGGACAATTTGAATCATTGGCCGAGCTGGCCGAGCATCAAGGCACGTTATGGCAGGTTACGCCATGGGTGCTGCTTGAACTGCTGCGCGGTCTTGAGCTGCGGGGTCCGAAGGAGGCTGCTTCGGGTGAAATCAGGGTGTGTTTGAATGTCGCTTCCGCGCTATCCGATCAGGATTTGGAATTGGAACATCCGGTAACAAGCATGAACGAGCTGTTGAACGAGAAATATCTTTGGCCTGAGGACGAAGAGGAAGACGAACTGGAATGGGAGAGAGGAGAACCGGCCGGATACGACCCCGAGGCGTTTTTCAGCTATTACTATTACAGCGATTTCTTGTTGAAGCAGGCGAGACCCTTGTTTGAGGATATCATGCGCGTCAATCCCGACCTTGCGCCCGAGGTACTGGAACTGCTGGAGCTTTTGAAATAAATTCGGCTAGCGGCCGTTTTTTTGCAGCGAATGGAACGTTGAAAAACGGCCCATCTTGGCCCTGGTCGCGCCAAAGTGAATGAGCGGCTGGATGCGCTGCTATTTACCTTGGAAGAAATGCTCCGTCCGATCGGAGATTACCGGGAACAACCCACAAGAGGAGGAAAAAGATGCTGTTCGAATCTTCAAGAATTTATTTTCGAAAAATGATGGAAGACGATATTCCCATATATCATCAATGGAGAAACGACCCGGACGTCATGCGGACGACCAGTCCGTACCTGGATGTGTATACCTTCGCGGAAACCCAGGCGTTCGTGGAACAAGTCATATTGGGATCCGGCACATCCAAAAGCTACATGATCATCGAAAAACAATCGCAGGCACCCATCGGCATCACTTCACTGGTTCAAATCGACCGCAAAAATCGCAACGCCGAGTGCATCATCGATATTGGCGACAAGGAATACTGGGGGAAAGGCTACGGCACGGAGGCGCTTTCGCTTTTGCTGGATTACGCCTTTTCCGAAATGAATCTGCACCGGGTGTCGCTGCAGGTGTTTGCTTTTAACCTAAAGGCCATATCCATGTACAGGAAAATCGGATTCAAGCAGGAAGGGATTTTGCGCGAGTTTCTGTTCAGGGAAGGCGCTTGGCATGATTTAATTCAAATGGGCGTCCTCAAGCACGAATACAACGGCAAAAAACTCAAGTGATCGGGGGAGCGGTTTTGGATAACGCGTTTTTGGCGGAACCGGGTTTCGAGTATAGGGACGAATACATAGATTTCTACGAGGAATGGTTAGCCAGCGGAGAGTCCATCGTGCCTTGGGTGGTTAGCAGGGAACCGTCCGACTTTGAAGGCATGCTTCAGTTTTTGCGGCAAAATGAAAAGGGGGAAGGAATCCCGGAAGATTGGGTGCCGAGCTCCACTTATTGGCTCGTTGCCGAAAATAAACGCGTGATCGGGGCGGTCAACATCCGGCATCGCCTGAACGAAAAACTGCTGCAAAGCGGCGGCCATATCGGGTATGGCATCCGTCCGGCCGAACGGCAAAAAGGTTATGCCTCCCTATTGCTTTCTTTAGCTCTGGAAAAAGCAAAGGAGCTCGGCATTACGAAAGCGCTTGTCGCATGCGACGACTGGAATGGGGCTTCGGAAAAAACGATTTTGAAAAACGGTGGGGTGCCGGACGCCAGTTTTACGGAAGAAGACGGGAATATCGTCAAACGGTTTTGGATCGAAACCTGATCTATTCGAAAAATGCATGCACAGCAGAAAAAGAGGGGAAGGTCCCATCTTTTTCTGCTGCAGATAATCCAGCGGTTTGGGCGGACTCCCGCTACGCGGATTAGACGCTCTCTTCCAGTGGATGCAACCGACGATCCCTCACGCCCTATGGCTGCCAATTTACGTTAATCGTCGCGGTGCCGCTTGGCGGATATCGTATCCCATACGTTCATCAGTTGAGTGATGGCAGCGTCAATGGTTTCGTACGGAACACCGTCCCGGGCTTGTAGCGAAATTCCTCGAAGAAACGTTTCAAATAACGTCACCAGCATGGGAATATCCGTTGAAGCGGGCAATTCCCCGTTGGCAACGGCCCGTTTGATGCAATCATTCAGCCAACCGTGAACCCTTTCCCGTTCCTTGGCCAGAATCTCTTGAATGTGATGTTGTTCAGGAGAACAGTTTACAGCGGACAACACCAACAGACAGCCCAAAGGATGGGAGTGATCTGTCTGTACCCGCGCCGATTGCCGCAATCCCTGCTCCATGGCTGCTTTTGATGTTAAGCTCGTATCCCTGAAACTTTCCGACACTTGTCCATATGTAGAGATATATTTATCCACCGCTTCGCGGAACAAGGATTCCTTGGAATCGAATGCCGCGTAAAAACTCGCCGCCGAAATATTTCCCATCGCAGCGCGCAGCTGGGCAAGCGAAGTGGATTCAAAGCCGTGTTCCCAAAAAAGCACCATCGCGGCGGCAACCGCTTCGTCACGGTTAAATGCGCGCGGGCGTCCCGTTCGTGGCATAAGAAGACCTCCTTTATTATTTTATACTAATCGATCCATAAGTCCTTGACAAGGAAGCGGAGTTGAAATTAATATATGGAATGACCGATTCACAATTCATCAATGAGCATTTTGCAAAAACCAGAAGCAAGCAACAAATTGTCTCTCTTCATTTTACGGAAAGGGATGTGTGGACAGATGATAACGTTTAGAGATAAGACCTATCGGTGCACCTCCGAAATCGTCCTCAGCTTAGTTAGCGGGAAGTGGAAAATAGCTATTTTAAACGAATTGGCAAAGGGCCCCATCCGGTATAATGAGCTGCGGCGGCTGCTTCCAGACGCGACGCAACGCATGCTTACGATGCAGCTAAGAATGCTTGAAAGCGACGGACTCATTAGTCGCAAGGTTTATCCGGTATCACCGCCAAAAGTGGAATACTGTTTATCCGAACTGGGCGAACAACTGGCTCCCATGCTCCTGATGTTATGCGATTTTGGCACCACCTATATCGAAAGTTTTCCCGATGAAGTATCGCGTGCCTGATAAAAAAGGGATTCAACGCGGCTCGATGTCCGTTTACCTGTACGCGCCATACCTGATCGATCGGCTGAAGATATTAGAACTTTAAAAGGCTGTCCTGAATGTAGCTTGGCGATCGGAAGATCCATTCGCATCAGCATCCGGTATCGGATATAGGCTTGTTATGGAGCTATCCTGTTCCCCTTTACATCACCCAATCAAAGTGCTATGATACGAACATGACGTTAACGTTATATTTCTATCGTGAAGGGAGTGATCGATGATGAACCGCATGCGCATTGGCGAGTTGGCAGAGAGAGCAGGGGTTACCCAGCGCACGGTTCGCTATTACGAGAGCATCGGACTGCTTCCTTCAGGCGAACGCGAGGGCAACGGCCATTACTACTACACGGAAGAAACGGTCGCCCGACTGCGGAAGATCGATCAGTTGAAGATGCTGGGCTTAAGCCTTGAGGAGATTCGGGACGTAATCGAGTCTTACTTCACGGATCCTGGCGGGGTGCAGGCGAAGCGGAAGGTTCTCGGCCTGCTGCGCCGGCATCTGGCCGACACGGACGAGAAGCTCGATGCACTGGGGCAGTTCCGCGCCGATCTGCAGTCCCATATCGAACGCTTCGAGCGGTGGCTCGAGGCTAATGATCATAGCTAAATTTTTTTACCCAAAACATGACGTTAACGTCATGTTTTGAAATTCGAAGGAGGAATGATCTTAATGAGAGAGAACATTGGATTTATCGGCCTCGGCCTGCTCGGGCTGCCCGTCGCAGCCAATCTGCTTCAGGCGGGGTATGCGCTGACCGTTTACAACCGCACCGCGGCCAAAGCGGAGCCGCTCGTTGCCCAGGGCGCGTTGCAGGCGACCCGTCCCGCCGACGTCGTGACGGCCGGGGGCATCGTCGTCACCTTGGTGTGGGACGACGATGCATTGGAAGGCGTCGTCAGAAGCGAGGATTTCCTGGAGCGGCTCGGGCCGGGCGGCATTCACGTGTCCATGAGCACGGTATCGCCGGATACGGGCAGGAAGCTGGCGGACTTGCACGCGCGGCACGGCTCCGTCTATGTCGAGGCGCCCGTATTCGGTCGACCCGAGGCGGCCGCGGCAAAGCAGTTGTGGATTCCCGTTGCGGGTCCGCAGGAGGCGAAGGAGCGGGTGCGGCCGCTGCTGGAGGCGATGGGAGCCAAAGGGATCTTTGACTTCGGCGAAGAAGCCGGTACGGCCGTGCTCGTCAAACTGATCGGTAACTTCCTCATCGTCTCCGCCGCACGCTCGCTGGAGGAAGCACTAGGCATGGCCGAACGCGGCGGGGTCGATCCCCAGGCGGCGGTCAACATGCTTACGAGCACGCTGTTTGCCGCCCCAATCTATCAATCCTATGGCAAAATGATTGCCGAGAAGACGGCAACCATCTCCCAAAGCAAAATTCCGCAGAAGGATGTCGGCCTTTTCCTAGCGGCGGCACAAAACGCGCAATTCCCTGCTCCGCTCGCCAGTCAGCTGCTCGATATGCTTGAGGGTGGAGATCGGAGCAGACAGTAGACTGAGCCGATTCGCATCATAAGAAGGGGCTGTAACTCGAAAGGGACAGCCCCTTACCTTATGTTTTGTTATACAAGCTTGCTCCGCATTAGCCGCGAAGTCCAATTTCCTCTTTAAATGCACTTCTGCTGCGGGCACCCCGCTCCAAACGATAGTTGATCATAGCCAGCACGGCTGCCAAGACGGCAACGATCCCCCCGGACCAGGAAAGATCAATGAGCTTCATATTTGTCGTGACAAATCCTCCCAAAGCGGATCCGATCGCAATGCCAACATTGACGGATACGGAGGTTAAGGACGAAGCCAAGTCCCTGGCTTCCGGTACATGCCGATCGGCCCAATCAATGAAGTACAACTGCATCGTTGAGTTCATGAGATAAACGACCAGAGCCATACATGAGATGCTGATGAGTCCCCCGACAAGCGATCCGGAAGAAACGAATAGCGACGCGAGAATGACGGCTTGAGCCAGGAATACGTAGCGAATTTTTCCCATCCCGTTTCGGGCTGCCAGCTTTCCGCCAATTAACGTGCTAAAGATAGACGCGACGCCATACAGCAAAAAGACGAGGCTAATATACGGTGCCGGAACCAAAAGCACATCCTGGAGCACGGAGCTAAATACGTATAGACGCTATAAGTTGCTCCAATGCTTAACGCAGGAATAAAGAAAGCAAGCACAATTCTGGGATAGGCGAATAATCGGAGTTGTTTTTTGAGTGAACTCCGCGCTCCTTGTAGTCCCCTGGGGATGGTTGCCAAGCTTGCCATCAGAGATACGACTCCCAATAGCGTGGTAAACCAATAGGACAAATGCCATCCGCCCCATTGCCCGATATAAGTGCCAAGGGGCACGCCGAGAACGCTGGCCACGGTAAAACCCGTAAAGATGATGGAGATCACCGGCCCTCTTTTTTCGAGAGGCATCGTTTCACTGGCCACCGCCATCGCAAGTGCAATCAAGACGCCTGTAACCACGGCCGTGACCACTCTGGACGCCAGAAGCAATCCATACGATCCCGATATAGCCGTTATCATATTCCCGGCAATAAATACGCCGATCAAAGCAAGGATGAGCGGACGCTTGGAGAATCGGCTGAATAATGCCGTGAAAATCGGTGTACCTATGGCAAAAGACAAAGCAAAAGCCGACACCAGGGAGCCTGCGACCGATATGGCGATCTTCATGTCCGCGGCTACTTCGGTTAATAATCCGACCATTACAAATTCACTGGTTCCCAATACAAAGGTCAATAAAAATAAATTTATAGTCAAAAGTTTTTGCTGCTTCGTCAAGAAAAGTCTCCTTCCTGCTCTTAACCGGATGACAGAATCTCATTTTGTAAAACTTGAAAAAGCTTAATGTAGGGCTGCGGAATTTGACGGCAAAAGCCATTATCCTATGGCTATGCCGTCAAATATTCCATTCTTGAAGCCTAAATGCTTACAGGACTAAAAATTGCGTTCCGAACCCTTTGCCGGAAACATAAGCCGCCTCCAGTTCCTCCTGATCCCCATGGTCCAATAAAACCACATTTTCGGGATACAGCTTCCCTAGCAAGGCCCAAACGAGAAGTTCATTTCCGCCGGTCGGGATAAAATGAACTCCATCGGCATTCGTCACCAATCCGGAATGCGAGAGAATGTCTGTCGCATGGTGCAAGCTGATGGAGGTTCGCTTCACGGCACCGGCATTGTCGCTGCCTTGCGGCCGATATAAAAAGCGATGCCCTCGAAAAAGCTGTCCGAGATCTATCGTAAACTCGCGGCCCTGCATTTCCAGGCTGAGACGCAGCGTCGTCCGATCGGCACCCGTATTAGGCAGCAACCGGGCAATGAGCGGTTTATCGTCACGTTCTTCGAAAACAGAAAGCGTGTCCTCGCTTACAGGCGTACCTTTTCCTGCTTCGGTACGCGGCGCGGCATAATAATCGTCATATTCATAATCGAAGGAGACACCGGCCAAATCATGTGTTCCTTCGGTCTGTATCGTTTGTACCGGGTGCCATTTGAGCAGGTACCGCGCCGCCGTCCGGGCAGACTCTCCCCAGCCAGCCGGCAGCACGGTTCCGAGGCGGTATTGGAAGCCGTAACCCACTGCGGTCAAACCCGAACTGACCACATTTTGCGCGTGCTGGACAATCGATTTGTGCGTCAACTTTTTCCCGAGCAATTGAGTTAGGAAGACCTCCCGGGCCGGTTCCAGAAAACGCAGTCCTTTGAACTCCGTATATTCCTTGACTTCAAACGGAACTTCCTCCCAATTGGCAAACGGTAGCAAGGCATCCCGGAGCAATACGAATTGGTGCAGGTATTCATTATAAATCTGCATGATCCTTGGACCGCCGAAGGGTCCCCAAACCTGAGCAATAGCCTGCGGGATCAGGGCATGACCGTAACAATGGCTTCGAAATTCCATCTTTCCTAACGTTTCCGGCCCGTACTTAGCCAGCGTCTTTTTTTCGGCATTATATTCCCGGGCCCAGCTTACCAATTGCTCGCCGATTCGCACCGCTTGGGCTGTGAGTTCGACGCCAGCTTTATCTTCTAGCGCCAAGGGGCCCAGCGGCAGGGAGGACACACGTCCGGATATCGCCAAATTAGCCTGGAGACTGTCCAAGAGTACCGTCGGATCGCCGTTTACCGGTTCCCCAAGCTGAACCAGCATCGCCTCAAGCATCTTGTCCAGCTCCATCACGATTTCTTTTGCCCGATATACACCTGCAGGCAAATTCCAATCCAAAGTTTCGTTCATGCCCTGTCTGATGGAGTCGCTAGGATATTTGCCAATGAGAGACTCAATGTCGATCGCCTTCCCCCATACGATTTGCGTATCTTTCAAAGTCAGTCGATATTCTTGCATATGTTCGCACCTCACATACCATTTTTTAAACGACCGTGCCGCTTGTCGAAATCTGGATCGATCGTTCTGTATGTAGGTTATCAGGTTCTATTCTGTTTGAGTAGTACGCACTTTTTTGTATGATCCGATCATTTTTGTAAGGTAGGATACTTTTTGATACTGAGAACAACACGCGCCGCGCTTGTAAAGATCATCCCGGCCGGTTTTGCGCTCTGGCCATCGCGGGTGAACGGGGGATTTGATGTATTTTGGGGTAAAGGACAGGACATCGAACATAAGGAGGAGAGAGGATAAAAGAAAAAGAGGGGAGTGGTCCCCTCTTTTTTGCTTCAGATGAGCCTGTGGCGGATTGAGCGGAAGACGAGCCTCTCCTCTTCAGAAACAGAAGTACGACGTTCATTTCCAATGGATTAGGGCTGTCAATCCCTCACGCCTTATGGCTGCCAATTTACGTTAATCGTCGCGGTGCCGCTGGCCGGCGCGGTGAAGGTGTGGTTGCTGCCGCCTTCCCACGTGACGGTGGAGCCTTGTTTCTTCAAAAACTTGAACTCGATCGTCTTGCCGGCCGGAACGCTGACATCATAATACCAATTCGGATATTGGTAAACGACCTGATTGTACATTGGCCCGATTGCTTTCGCCGGGTCCCAGTTCCCCAGCTCGCTGACACTGCCCGTCAGGTAAACGTTTTGCCCAAGCGCCGTCGTCGCGTTGTTCACCACGAAGCGGACGCTGACCTGATCTCCGGACAGTACCTCGAAGTTGTCGTACACATTGCTTTCCGTACCGGCGGCGTTTGCGATTTTAATATTGTAGATGCCGCCGGCGACGGCAGGGATTTTCACTTTAATTTCCGTGTCTTCCCAAGCCGTGATGTTTGCGCCGGTGACCGCCGTCGTACCGAAGTAGACGGTGCCTTTGGTTGAGCCGAAGCCGCGGCCGTCGATCGTGATCGTCACGCCAGGCTTGGCCATCATCGGCCCGACATGCCCGATGGTCGGCGTTGCCGTTGCCGTCGTGTATTGCCACACGGCCGTGCCGCCGGCCGCAAGCGTGAAGTTCGACGCGGCTCCGCCAGTGCCGACCGTTAACGCATTGCCGTTCAGAAGACCGCCAAGCACGTCATTGTAGCTGCCTTGCGGCAGGGAAGTCACAAGCCCCGAGATGGAAGCGGGCGTGTTCAAATT
This sequence comes from Paenibacillus sp. USDA918EY, assembly GCF_009870825.1. Classification (GTDB taxonomy): domain Bacteria; phylum Bacillota; class Bacilli; order Paenibacillales; family Paenibacillaceae; genus Paenibacillus_AQ; species Paenibacillus_AQ albilobatus. Next base: position 335,865 of record NZ_WTWY01000004.1, read on the forward strand.
GCGGTTGACGGCAACCACGGCAACGTTGCCGCCGAACTTGCGCTCATAAATGAGCACGTCGTTGTTGATCCAGCGCTCCTGCGTTGATCCGTAGGCGATCGCCGGATTCGACTTGCGCAGCGGCGCCAGCTTTTGAATGACCTGATAGGCGGTCGTCGACGTGGAGAAGGAAGGGATCCGCGCTCGATTGTCCGGATCGGTCCCGCCCGACATATACTGCTCGGTGCCGTAATAAATGGCCGGCACGCCGCGCGAGGTCAGCGTGAACGCCAAAGCTTGCTCGAGTTTCCGGCGGTTCGCATTGCTTGCGTGGAAGCGCTCCATGTCATGGTTGTCGATGAACGTCACCTGGTCGTCCACCTGGGCGTAATCGGCTGCGGAGCCCTCCAGCATCGCCTTCAGGCCGTACATATTGTCGGTGTTGTCCCGGAACACCTGCCGCACCTTTTGGGCAAAACGGAAATCGAGCAGGCTCATGCCCGATTCGTTGGCGAACTGGTGGTTTTCCGGGCTCACTTCGTTTACGCCAAGGAACCACTCGCCGAAGGTGAAAACCGGCTTATAGTTGTTGACGGTAGCCATAAAGCTCTTCTGCCAGCCGAACGGCATATGTTTCACCGCGTCCATACGGATGCCGTCGATGCCAAGGTCCAGCCACATTTTGATCGCGTCCTTCAAGTAAACGTCCACGGTGCTGTTGTTGTGGTTCAGATCGGCGAGATCGTACAGGTTTTTGTAAATGCCGTTTTCGATCGTGGAAAAATCGGTACCGCCGTTATGATGGAACAAATTTTGCGTATCGTTCGTATAACCGCCGAGCAGCGTGCCGTTATTGTACAACCGGCCGTTCTCCGCGAAGGAAGGCTGATCGGACGAAGCCGGCGACGTATGGTTCGGGGCAAAGTCGATAATGACCTTGATGTTTTTCGCATGCGCGGCGGCGATCAGATTCTGGAAGTCCGCGATCGTGCCGTAGGCCGGATTCGTCTTTTTGAAGTCCCGGGCCCAGTAGCCGTGATAGGCGGTATTGTTCACGCCGGAATAATTGATGATGCTGTAGATGTTCTCGACCGGCTGCGAGATCCAGATGGCGGTGATGCCCATCCCGGTCAGGTAGCCGTCGTTGATTTTGTTGATGATTCCCTGCCAGTCGCCCCCGCAATACAACCGAAGGTTCGTGCAGGTCCCGTCGAACGCCGCGCCGGTCGGATTGTTGGCCGGATTTCCGTCCGAGAACCGGTCGGTGAAAATTTGATAGATGACGTCGGTGCTGAAATTTTGCTTGTTGGATACCGAGGTATCCGGCGCCGCCTGGGCAGGGCTGAAAAGCCCGAAGATGAGCGATAACCCCAGGGCAAAAGCGGCTGTCGTTTTCAAAAATTTCTTCATATTATACCTCCTATGTAATGATGAGAAGTCCAGACTTGTCCGTTGTCCTCGCAACACCTCCTGGAAAAAAAGGGCGACAAAAAACCCCGGCGTCTCCTATTGAGATACCGGGGTTGTTCCATACCGGATGTGCGGTGAAGGAATGCATGGCCCTTATATTATCGTGCTCGCGTTCCAACCATATTGTAGATGAAAGCGAATACAAATGTCAATAAATAACAGTATTTATTTTCCGACAGATTTTAAATTCGCCTATTTTTCGTGCAGCCCATGTCTCCACCGGGAATCATCATGCTCAAGGTAAACATTGGGCGCAAAGTGGGAATACATAATATGTACCGCTCAAAATCGAATCGTATTGGGGTCTGTGAAATGAGGGATATTCATTTTTTATCTTTAACCTTCGAGCTGATCGTCGGATTTTTTTTGTTGTTTGTCATCGTAAAAATCGTCGGAAGAAAAATGATTCGGCAGATCACGCCGTTTACCTTTATCGCCTCGATCATGTTCGGGGAACTGCTCGGCAACGCGCTGTTTGAACCCGGCATCGGTATCGGTTATATTCTTTATTCCATTTCCTTATGGGGATTACTGCTCATCATCGTCGAATATCTCGGGCAAAAATCCTTGTTTTTTCGCGGCCTGTTCGAAGGAAAACCGTCCGCGCTGATCAACAACGGCGTCGTGGATTATCGGCAGCTGAAGAAAAACCGGATGAACCTCAATCAGCTGCAAAGCCTGCTTCGCCAAAGCGAAACCTTCTCGATTCGCGAGGTGGCCTACTGTTACTTGGAGGTCGATGGGTCCCTCAGCATTTTGAAAAAATCCAAATACAAGAAAACGACGCAGGGGGATTTGAAGCTGCCGGAAAAAAAAGTGCACGTCCCCGTAACGCTTATTCGCGACGGGACCGTATTATGGGACGAAATCAAGGATGCGGGTTTTAATGAGGTATGGCTGAAAAAACAGCTTCAAACCCAGCGGGTGTCCGATTACAAAGACGTTTTTATCGCCGAATGGCTGGAAGGAGACGGGATCTTTGTTCAAACCTATGCTCAAAGCCGGCGAAAGTAACCAATCGGGCATTTTTTCTTAGTCCGTCGCTATGCGGCAGAAGAAACAAATTTTGACAAAAACCTCCGGCTGGACTATGATGGAAAATATTTCGCATAGTTCTACATACCTATGAATCTAATAGAACGGAGGGGGAAAATCGCATTGCAGCCATCCAAACAACCATCCATGAAACCGCCCGCCAGACCGGCGTCTTCGCCGGCAGATAGGCAGGCGGGAAGAAGTGCCGGCCAAGTCAGGCCGAGCGGTGCTACAAACTCTCATTCGGGCCGTGTTCCCGCAGCGGGCAACCGCAGCCAGTCCCAATCGTCGCAGGTCCGCAAACCGGCCACAAAGCAAAGCAAAAAAAAGCAGCCCGTGAACCGGCTTGGACAAGCCGTCGTTTCCTTGATCTGCGGAATTTTCGGTATTTTGTTGTTTTTGAACTCGTTATCAAAATTTCAGCTGGTCTCTACATACTATTATTACGACCCTATGCCCATGGCGATGTTTACGATGATGGTATCCTTTATTGTTAATCTTTTAGGTTTTGTGCTGGGGATCCGGGCAAGACGTTCGATCAGCGGCAGAGGCATGGCCATCGCCGGGATCACTTTAACGGCGGTGCCTGTTGTGTTAATGTCGCTGCTTATTCTTTTCGTCATTGCGACCATGTTCATCATAAACGGCGTCAAAGTCAACTAGTCAAAATAGAACCGGACAGACCATTCGATGAGCGTATGAAACGAAAAAAGGGGCCGCAGCCCCTTTTTTCAAGCTTTGCTTTCTCCCCGCAAGCATCCGGTCTAAACGGCCATGTTCCGCGCGATCAGTTTCGTCATCGCATGCTGGTGAGGAACTCCCGATGAATTGCAGTCGAACACCACCTCGGAGCTTTCATACAGGTACCAGTCTTCATAATGGCCGGGCAATTCGCCGGAACGCCATAGATACGCGTTGGTCTCGTTTTCGGGCGGCGGTGCGATAAACGGTTTATGGACGAACGCATTCAAAACATGAAGTCCGTTCGGACGGGTAAATCTTTTGTAGTTCCCGAATATTTCATCGCGCAATTCCGGTTTGATATAATGCAGCACGCCGCTCGAAAATAAAACGTCAAAATGGGAATCCAGGCGGAAATCCAAAACATCCGCTTTAAGCACGTTTACGTTGACGCCGGCTTGCTCTGCAAGCCTTTTGGTTTTTTCGATCCCTGCGTCCGTGATGTCGAATGCGGTGACGTCGTATCCGTTTCTTGCAAAAAACACCGCGTCTTTTCCTTCGCCGCAGCCGATGTCGAGCAGCTTCACATGCCTGGTGGGAGGCATCAGCTGCAGCACCCGGAAACAAGCTTCGTTTGGTTCCGTGCCCCAAATGTACTCGGGCGTCCGGTATTTCTCTTCATACACGGTCACCGGCTTGTCGTAAGAAAGATATCCCAAAAGTTTCTCGATGCTTACCTGCAGCGTTTGGGACAACGCCGGAAGCAATGCGATGTCGGGCATCGATTGCGCATTTTCCCACTTGGAAACGGCTTGAAAGGAGAGGCCCAGCTTTTGCGCCAGCTCCTCCTGCGTAAATCCCCGTTCTTTCCGGTATCTGCCGATATTTCTTGCCAATGTTTCCTTCAACCTGTCCACGCTCCTTTACGTACCTCATTGTACCGGGAGCGCTTCAAGCCGGACAATAACTTCGAAATTGAATTTTTATCCCGCTCAACCGGCGGTTGAATTTGTCGCCCCCAAACCTTACTTCAATGCGAACATGACCCGGTTGCGCCCATTCCGCTTGGCTTGGTATAATACATGGTCCACCTCCTGGAACAGATCGGTGATCAGGGTCGCGGAACCTGAATCGGGATCGGTCGGGAACCGGTCGACGGATAACAGCCCTATGCTCACCGTTACGGACAACGGCTGGATGAGACCCGGGACGGCGATTTCATTCGACTCGACGGACGCGCGGATCTGCTCGGCCAACTCAAGCGCTTGTCCAGAATCCATGCCGGGAAGATAAACGATAAACTCTTCGCCGCCAAAACGGGCCAAAATATCCGTTACTTTCAGCTGTCGCTGGATGGCGGCAACCGTGCCGCAGATCACTTCATCCCCGGTTAAATGCCCGTACTGATCATTGATCCGTTTAAAAAAGTCGATATCCAGCAAGAGGATGGCGAAGGGGTTTTCATTTTCGATATGTTTGATGACTTCTTGCTCTAATTGCTGTGTTATGTAATTTCGATTGTAGCAGCCTGTCAGGCCGTCCGTGGTCGCCATTCGCTGAAGCTTTTGATTCGTCAGATGCAGCTCCAGCTGCATATCGTACAAGGCTAGGTTTTGTTTCTGCAATATCGTGTTTTGTCTCGACGTCTCGTTGACAAGCTCGCGAAGCCGGCTCCTGTCCTGAAACGTGATGGTGCGTCCGACACGTGTACCGTCAACGACGATGGGTGACGCATGGACAAGGATATGCTGCTTGCCTTCATGATCGTATACTACTTCGATTTCTGAACTTTCCAGCGGATCGTTTTTGTATTTTGCGAGGAACTGCTTTGCGGCAATGGCTTCCCGACGGGGAAGAATGGCCGCCATGTCGAACCGGTCGCCCGTTTTTAAGTGCAGAAAAGGGGGCAGCGAGCGGTTCGTTTCCACGATCGTTTCGTTGTCGTCCAGAACAAGAATGCCAAGCTGGATCGTATTGATAATGTCTTGGTGCGCGATTTTCAAAAGGTCGAACACTTTGTCCCGATGAATGGCAACGATAAAAAAGATTGCGGACAACAGGATGCCTATCGACGTCAAACCCGGTATCACCATGCGGGAGACGGGAAAAACGACATTAAGCAAAATATCGGCGCAAATGAACGCCATGACGACGATCATTCCGCGCAGCACCTGACTGACCTGTTTTTTGATCCGGGGCGCCCGGTTGTTTGATAATGCCTTCCCAATGACGCAAAGCGAAACGATTCCGTACCCGATCATCACCGGCGTCGTGATCCAAAACAGCGGTCCGTAGATTCGTTCGACGTATTCGCCATGTTGCGGCTGCACAAACGTTCCGCCCGGATTCAACAGGACGGCGATGACGGCGATCAGAGCGGGGGCGGTAAGCAGGACCGGCATTCTTTTGCGGACGGACAGCGATTGATTCGTCAACAGAAGGGTGAAGAACAGCCAGCCCACAGCCAGGAGGGCCATATCCACGAACGCGAGTTTCACGTATAACAGCTGGAGCTTGGGATTGTCCGTCGCCCGGATGGCAAATTGGCAAAAGGGCCATAACGTCATGAAAAAATGAAACGTCAGGTAAACCTTGTGCAGGGCGGTGATCATAACGGAAAAAAATACATATGCAAGCAAAACAAACAAAAGGATGCAAACGATTAAATCGATCCATGCCATCACACGATGTACACCTCAATTGTTAATATAGAGTCAACTCATTCTAACACGGAAAAAGATCAGCGAACAAAATATTTCGGGATTAATCCCAATATTTAACAAGGAGGCATGCAACATGTCGGGTTCAAACCCATGGGATGCGGAATGGGAAGTATCCGAGGTTCTGGCGAAGCATCTTGTGTACAGCCAGTTTCCGCAGCTTTCGCAAGAGTCCGTCCGGCTGTTTGGCCATGGCTGGGACAACACGGTGTATCTTGTCGGAGACCGTTACGTTTTTCGTTTTCCGAGAAGAAGCATCGCGGTACCGCTGCTTGAAACGGAAGGCAAACTATTGCCGATGCTTGCGGATCGGATCACCATTCCGTATTCGAAACCGTTGTTTTACGGGGCGGGAACCTCCGAATATCCACCGCCGTTTCTCGGGTATGACTATTTGCCCGGAACGTATCCGATCGGATTGACGGATGGGCAGCGGCTGTCATCGGCCCGGACGCTGGCGAAGTTTTTAAAGGAGCTGCATGCGTTCCCGGTACTTACCGCCAGGGAAAACGGCGCTCCGAGCGACCACCGGAACCTCACCGATCTGGCCTCCCGGAAAGAGAAAATGGTCAGGCATCTGGCCGATCTGAAAGGCTATATCCGTGGCGAGGATTATCGGCTTATTTCGGACTATTTGCAGCAGTTGACGACGGATCGCGTTGAGCCCAAAGAGGTTTTCCTTCACGGCGACCTTCATTTCAAAAACATGCTGGTGGACGAAAAAGGACGCATCTCGGGCATTATCGATTGGGGAGACATCAACATCGGACATCCGGCCTGCGATCTCAATGTCGCCTACAGCTTCCTTCCTCCGGCCGCCAGAACGTCCTTTTTTCAGGTTTATGGAGGGATCGATGGGGAGACGAAGCTGCTTGCCCGGCTGATCGCCGTTTTTATTCCGATGATGATCTTGCATCAGGCCGTCACCGATCGGGATGAGGCCATCGCGGACGAAGCCATCAACAATATTAGACGCGCGCTTGCGGATTGATTTTGGAATTCGAAAATGTAAAATAGTGGAGAGCTGTTCTTTGGTAAAATAGGCTGCGAATCGCCATTTGCGTGAATAACGGTTTTCGGTCATTATACGAGTTCGTTCTGCCAGGGGAGGAAATTCCGATGAATTTTAATCTGAAGGAAGCAGTGGAGATTTTGGAGCGGACGCCCCAAACGCTCGAAGTTTTTTGCGCGGGATTATCGGAAGGTTGGCTTGCGGGCCATGAAGGCGCAGGAACATGGAACGTCACTGAAGTGATTGAACATCTGATCGAGGCGGAAAAAAGCAATTGGATGCCGCGGCTGGAATCCATCCTGAAGGAAGGCGAAGGAAAGCCGTTTCCCCCGTTTGACCGTTTTGCCCATATCCATGACAAGCCGCAAGGCTCGATCGGGCAGAAGCTGCATCTGTTTAAAAGCGAAAGAATGCGCAATTTGGACAGGCTCAAGGAGCTTGTCGATCCGTCGCGGCATCTGGAACTGGCCGGGCTGCATCCCGAATTCGGCGTGGTCAAGCTGCGCGAGCTGCTGTCGACCTGGGTCGTTCATGATTTTACGCACATGGCTCAAATCGTAAGGGTCATGGCTGAAAGGTACAGGGCGGACGTCGGGCCTTGGAGCGACTATCTAGGGATTTTGAAACGAAAATAAGAGGAAGATACGAGTTTGAATGCCCGCGCTAAACAAGCAGCGGGTTTTTTGTGTTTTTAGGAAAATCAGACCATAAAAAATAGTTTGAACGTCCTAAAATACTCAATTGCGAAGGATAGAGAGCATCGGTGTTTCGTGCTTTATATTACTTTCGCAGCTACTTTTGGGGGAGGATTGCTTGTTATAATAAAGATTGTGTTCCCATCTTTTGGAATCTCTTATTTATTTCACTAAAAAATCGTTTCTTGGAATGAGGTAATCGAGTCGTGACAATGATTGGCATTGATTTAGGAACTACGAACAGCCTTGTCGCATATTGGACGGAAGAGGGGCCGGCCATTATTCCGAATGTGCTTGGGGAACGGCTGACCCCTTCCATCGTCAGCGTCGACGAAAACGGAGAAATTTTGGTCGGACAAATCGCCAAGGAGCGGCTGATCACCCATCCGGAACTGACGGCCGCCGCGTTCAAAAGATATATGGGGACGGAAAAGATTTTCCGTCTCGGCACATATTCGTTTTCGCCGGAAGAGCTTTCTTCGTTTGTCATCAAGTCCTTAAAAGCGGATGCGGAAGCCTTCTTCGGCCATGAGGTGACGGAGGCGGTCATCAGCGTTCCGGCGTATTTTAACGATACCCAGCGCAAGGCCACGAAGCGGGCGGCGGAAATCGCCGGCCTCAAGGTCGAGCGGCTGATCAGCGAGCCGACGGCCGCGGCGATCGCTTACGGGCTGCATCAACGACAGTCGGAAACGAAGTTTCTCGTCTTTGATTTGGGCGGCGGCACGTTCGACGTGTCGATTTTGGAATTTTTCGAAGGTGTCATGGAAGTGCAGTCGATCGCCGGGGACAATTATTTGGGCGGCGAGGATTTTACGGAACTGCTAGTATCCTGGTTTGCCGAAAAGCACGTTATCGACATCCAGGCGTTGGATGCCAAAGAGCGTTCCGCTTTATTCAAACAAGCCGAGGTCTGCAAGCGCATGATCGGAAGCGGGTCATACGGGCAGATGAGCTTTACGTTGGGAGAAAAGACATGCGAATCGACCATCGACAGGAACGAATTCGAGAAAATCGCCGGTCAGCTGATGCTTCGGCTCCGCCACCCGATCGAACGCGCGCTGCGCGACGCGGAACTTGCGCCGGATGATCTGGATGCCGTCATTTTGATCGGCGGCGCGACGCGCATGCCCCTCATCAAATCGGTCGTCAGCCGCATGTTCGGCAGGCTGCCCTTTAACCAGATCAACCCGGATGAAGCGGTTGCTTTGGGAGCGGCGATCCAGGTGGCGCTCAAGCAAAGGGACGAAGCTTTAAAAGAGGTCGTGCTGACGGACGTATGCCCGTATACGCTTGGCATTGAAACGACAAAGCCGCTTGGAGGCGGCCGTTACGACGGCGGCCATTTTAGCCCGATCATCGAACGGAACACGCCGATCCCGGTCAGCAAAGTGGAATCCTACAGCACCATCCACGATCAGCAAAAAATCATTCGGGTCGCGATCTACCAAGGCGAAAGCCGCAAAGTGGAAAATAATATCTACCTTGGCGAGCTGGAGGTGCAAATCCCGGCCGACGAAGCGGGCAACCAGTCCATTGATGTGAGGTTCACGTACGACATCAACGGGATTCTTGAAGTCGAGGTTACGGTCCTGAGCACTGGAGTCAAACAAAAAACGATCATCGAGAAAAATCCTGGCAAGCTGACCCCGAAGGAAATCGAAGAACGGTTGAAAGAGCTGAAAGACATCAAAATCCATCCCCGTGAACGGACGGAAAACCGTCTCCTTCTGGCCAAGGGCGAACGGCTGTACGAAGAGTCGCTCGGGGAAAGACGATCGGAAATCGCCTTTTTGTTGGAAAGATTCGAGCAGGCGCTGGCTTCGCAAAACGAGCAGGACGTCAAAAAAGCGGCCGCGGTTTTTAAGAAACAGCTGGAGGAGCTCGAAAGGTGGCGTGATTATTAATGCAGATATGGAACATTCTCGGGATGGAGGCGACGGATGATGCAGCCAAAATTAAAAGGGCCTATGCGGCCAAGCTAAAGCAGCATCATCCCGAGGACGATCCGGAAGGGTATCAGAAGCTAAGAGAAGCCTATGATCATGCGTTAAAGCTGGCCAAAGAGCGGCGCAAAAAAGCGGCGAGCCTGTCCAGGGCGGAATCGGAAGGGCAAGAGGAGGATGCACGGCCACTTTTGGCGGAATCGGAAAATGTGCGGCATACTGGTAGCTTGAATAATGTGGAGGTCGGATCGGCAGAGATCGGCCAGGATGCATTCGGGATGGAGACGGAGACTGAAACCGGGGGCGAGGACGAATACGAAACAACATATGTTCATCGCCGGATAACTGATTTTGGGCAAAATCAGCCGCCTGAGCCGGTCGATCCACTGGAACAATTTATGGAACGGATTGAGCGGTTGTACGATCATTTTCCTTCCCGGATTGATCCGGACAGGTGGGTGGAACAACTAAATTCCGACACCATGTGGAACGTGGGGATGCAGTCCAATATTTCCGTCAGGCTGCTTTATTTTATGGAGGACCATCATTTTGTACCCGAAGCGGTATGGACGCTGCTTGAAAATACCTTTCATTGGAGCGAAACGGCCGGCGAAGATCCGAAGGATTTCAAGGACGAATTTCCGAACGTTTACGCGTATGCGGTGGCCAAGCCTCCACTGCTGCATTTGGGTTATACGGCGCTTTTGCAGGCAGAGGAATCCGACATTGACGATTTTTTGTGGATGCGGGAAAAAGGGCTGCTGGCCATGCTGGAGCGGGATTATGAAACGGCCAAGCAGCTGCTGGAAGATGCCTCGGAAATTTTCGGGGAGGACCCGGATGCCGTTCGGCTGCTGGCGGAATGTTATGCGCAAACGGGAGATGCGGACAACGCTTTGCAGGCGAGCGACCTGCTGGTTCGGCTGCAGCCTGACGGAATCGACGGGTACCTGTACCGGGCGCGGGCGTTTTACGAGCGTGGCGACCTTAACGCATGCCTTCACGATCTGAACCGGGTGTTGGAGCGTCATCCTTCCTACATTGCAGCGTTGTCCCTAGCGGGGCGCTGTTACAGGATGCTGGGAGAATACGACAACGCGTATGAAATGTATAAACGAATCCTGGACCTTCAGCCCGACGATATCGATGCGGTATTGGCTGTTGCGGACATCAATAGGCAAAAGCTGAACGCGCTGGAGTCCGGACAGGCTCATGGCGGCCGGGCGGAACGGAAGCGGCTGAAGCAAGCGCTCGGGAAAAAAACGATCGGCCAACGTCTCAAGCTGGGCGGTTTTTTTCTGGTCACCGGCAAATGGTTCAGCCTGATCGTTCTCGTTCTTTTTCAGATTTATACGGCATCCTCGTTCAAAAATTATACGGGTGAAAGCATAATCAGGTATTTCGTCGGTGCCGATAAAGCCCCGGAAATACGAACCGTGTCTTCTATCGATGAATTGGTTCGCCTGCCGGCGAAAGTGGACGGCGTAAGTATCGCACTCGATCAAGCCGAATATACGGGCATCGTGCAAGTAAAGGTAACGGAGGACGATGAAGAGGAGATCAAGTACGTTAAAGGGAGCGAGATCAAAAAGCAGGGGCTGGAATCGGCCATCACAGGTTATTTATGCGTGGGAGAGCTGAACGGGAAGCAGCTGATCGTCCTCACGGATTATGATCAGGCCAAACAGATTTACGACAACCATCGGATCGAACTGAAGGGAACGGTTCAGGATGTCGACTCGGATATCGCAAGAGAATATAAAAAATGGAGAAGCCAACAACCGAAGGTCGAAGCTTCAATGACGGAAGCCGTAGAAGTGAACGAAGCGGACGAAGTCATCAAAAAGCTTGAAAAAATGAAAGAGCAGGGGGTGTATCATCCCTTTGCGGATCAGGTGCCCGAAAAATACGTGAACACGGTTGAGGTGCCAACTCATTCGGAGCATGTCAGGATCCCGTGGAAGTTTAATATCCATTTTGTGATACTTGCCTTACTGTACGCATCGGTACTGGCCGAAGTTCGGAGAGTATGGCGTTATTTGCGGTTCAATTAAGGTTTACAAGGAGGGATCGAGCGTGGAACAAATCAAGGAGACTGCCTTGCGTTTGCAGCCTTATGTCGACGCGATGACGGCGCTTTGCATTGGAGGGCGTTATGCCGATTATCATATTCAAAACCCGTCAAGGTCGTATTCGAAACGATCGAATATCCGTAAAACGCTAAAGTTATGGGAAATAGAAAACGAAACGAACTTAAAGGATGCTTTGGCTTGGTTAACGTCTCATGGACTAAGAAAGGAATTCGCAGAGCTGAGCGGGATGTTGTCCGTACTGTCCGTTGAAAACCGCGCCCGGCATATCGAAGAAACGGACGATCCGATTCAAAAGCATAAGCTGTCCGTCATAGCTCAATATTTAGGGCGTTTGCCTGCGGGGGGGATTGCGGCATACGACTACAGCTGGGCCGTATTTATTTGCTGTGCCGCCCACAAAATAAATTATATGACCGAACAGGATAAGTGGGATCACATCGACCGGTTCGTCGGATTGGCGAAAGAAAGCTATTCGGAGTGGAATGATTATATGGCGGGATTTGCAATAGGAGCCGTTTATTCTTTCGGGCATAAGAGAAGCGGCTACGTCGCGGATAATCAAAGGGTTTTCGCGAAGCTGATGTTTTCCCGTCTTAGCCCGTTCCGGAAAGTGCGGCTCAGCTGATCATTTCATCTAATAGGAATCCGTTTCCTCCATGGTTCGCCTGCGAAGGCGAGCATCGGAGGGGCGGATTCTTTTGTTTTTCCGGCAATGCGGAGCATGTCATGCCATGAACATTCCTTGTAAGCTTTTCTCTAAAAAGAGGACTAGATTCCGTGATCCGCCCATATATATAAGTTGGACATGCTCGGGCGATCTTCTACGAATCCAGGCTGCATGGCAGCAACATTTTGATTAGAGGAGGCTGTTATGGAAATGGTATACGCTGAACCGGGACAAAACGGAGCAAAGGTAGCATTCAAAAAACGTTACGACAATTTCATTGGCGGCAGATGGGTACCTCCCGTGCAAGGACAATACTTTGAAAATGTTTCGCCTGTGAATAACAGGGTATTTTGCGAGGTGGCCCGTTCGACGGCCGAAGACATCGAGCTGGCGCTCGACGCCGCGCATGAAGCGAAAGCCGCCTGGGGCCGGACTTCCGTCGCGGAGCGGGCGAATATATTGAACCGGATCGCGGACCGGATCGAAACCAATTTGGAGATGCTTGCCGTAGCCGAAACATGGGACAACGGCAAACCGGTCCGGGAGACGCTGGCCGCGGATTTGCCGCTCGCCATCGACCATTTCCGGTATTTCGCCGGATGTATCCGGGCGCAGGAAGGGACGCTCAGCCAAATCGACGATGATACGGTGGCGTACCATTTTCACGAGCCGCTCGGGGTTGTCGGCCAAATCATCCCGTGGAATTTCCCGCTGCTGATGGCGACCTGGAAGCTCGCTCCGGCTCTGGCGGCAGGCAATTGCGTGGTGCTGAAACCGGCGGAGCAAACCCCGGCTTCCATCATGGTGTTCATCGAGCTGATTGAAGACCTGCTTCCTCCCGGCGTCGTGAACGTCGTTAACGGGTTTGGGCTTGAGGCGGGAAAACCGCTTGCTTCCAGCAGCAGAATCGCCAAGGTTGCTTTTACGGGAGAAACGACGACAGGACGGCTCATTATGCAGTATGCCTCGCAAAATCTCATTCCGGTGACGCTGGAGCTTGGCGGCAAATCGCCGAACATTTTCTTTGAAGACGTCATGGCCAAAGACGATGCGTTTTTCGATAAAGCGCTCGAAGGTTTCACGTTGTTTGCGCTGAATCAGGGGGAAGTGTGCACTTGTCCGTCCCGGGCACTCATCCAGGAATCCGTTTATGACGAATTTATGGAACGGGCATTAAAGAGAGTTGCCGCCATTAAACAGGGCAATCCGCTGGATCCGGCCACGATGATCGGGGCGCAGGTGTCCACCGAGCAAATGGAAAAAATCCTCAGCTATATCGACATCGGCAGACAGGAGGGTGCGGAGTGCTTGATCGGCGGAGGCCGAGCATCCATCCCCGGCGAAATTTCCGACGGATATTACATCCAGCCGACGGTTTTGAAAGGGCAAAACAACATGAGAATTTTCCAGGAGGAGATTTTTGGGCCGGTCGTGGCGGTGACGACGTTCCGGGATCAGGAAGAAGCGCTCGCCATCGCAAACGATACGCTTTACGGCCTGGGCGCCGGCGTATGGACGCGCGACGTGAATACCGCCTACCGGATCGGCCGCCAAATCCAGGCGGGACGAGTATGGACGAACTGCTATCACGCGTATCCGGCGCATGCGGCGTTTGGTGGTTACAAATCGTCGGGTATCGGCCGCGAAAACCATCTGATGATGCTTTCCCATTATCAGCAGACGAAAAACCTGCTGGTCAGCTACAGCCCGAACGCGCTGGGTTTCTTTTAAGCTGAGGAACCGGCTATGGCGCCAGAGGACAATGAGGTTCGCAAGGTCGTTGCTACCGATGCCGCACTGGAACTGATCGGGCTGCTGCGATCCAAGCACGGGCCGGTCATGTTTCATCAATCGGGCGGATGCTGCGACGGCAGCTCGCCGATGTGTTATCCGTTGGGGGAATTTTTCGTCGGAGACAGCGATGTGCTGATGGGAGAGATCGGCGGCGCCCCTTTTTATATGAGCAAAGCCCAATACGAGTATTGGAAGTTTACGCAGCTCATCATCGACGTCGTTCCGGGACGTGGGGGCATGTTTTCGCTGGAAGGGCCGGAAGGAAAAAGGTTTTTGACGCGTTCCCGGGTGTTTACCGAGGAGGAGCAGCGAAAGTTGAAGCTTTTGTAAAAACCAAAAAAAGTTGAGAAGGCCCCATTTAAAGGGGCTTTTTCATCATGCTAAAATGCGCAATCCATGAGAAATCGTATAAAACCAATTATGTTAGGTTATAAAGGAGTACTCGTCATTCATTTTAAGGAGGAAGGAAATGGAAATCGATAAAACGGCACTTCCGCAAATCGTTTCAGAAGAAGAGTGGCTGGCAGCTCGTGAAAAGCTGCTCGTCAAAGAAAAGGAACTTACTCGTGCGCTGGATGCGCTGGCCGCAGAGCGCCGCCGAATGCCGATGGTGCGGATCGATAAAGATTACCGTTTCGAAGGGCCGGACAGCACGGGAAACCTGCTTCATCTTTTTGACGGTCGTCGCCAGCTTATCGTCTACCATTTCATGATGGCTCCGGGTTCCGACCGCCCTTGCCCAGGTTGCTCGTCTTTTGTCGACAACATTGGCCATCTTGCCCATCTACATGCCCGCGATACGACCTTTGTTCTGGTTTCTCCCGCACCGCTGTCGCAGATTGAACCGTACAGAGCGCGTATGGGCTGGACTGTCCCCTGGTTTTCTTCGAACGGCAACGACTTCAACGTTGATTGCGGTGCGGGCAACGGATTCGGCCTAAGTGTATTTCTCCGACATGACGATAACGTCTTTCGCACCTATTACACGACAGACCGCGGTGTCGACAGGCTCCGCATGGATTTCAATCTCCTTGATCTAACGCCGTTCGGTCGCCAGGAAAATTGGGAGGATTCGCCTGAAGGCTGGCCGCAAACGCCGCCCTATATTTGGTGGCGCCTACACGACGAATATTAAGGATTGGAACAATCCCGATGGAATGCGGAATCTGCAGAGACCGCCGCGCCACTGTCTGACGCAGCAGTTACACAAACAGGGGCAAGATGGTTATAACAACAGGGGTTCCGGTACTCACGGCAGCCGGGCGGAGTGAAATCGTTCAAATTTTTCTTTACAAACGAACATACATTCGCTAAAGTAGTTACTGGGTTAATTACCATATTCCAGGAGCGTGATTCCGCAATGGCCGAAATCGTTAAAGCAAAAATTGAAAATTCACTTACCGTCTTGTTAGTCTCGGATGTTGAAAAGTCCAGAAAGTATTATGAGGAAGCGTTGGGGTGCGAAGTGAACGAACAGTGGGCCATCCGAGACAACTTTGGTTTAGGTTTTAAACTGATCCAGGCGCAAAGCGTCGAAGATGTCCGGCCCAATAAAGGAACCTGGAATACATACGCTTACGTAAAAACCCACGATGAACTGGATGCCTTGTATCATGAACTCAAAACTAACGGTGCGATCATCGTTTCCGAACCCGTAATCACGGAATACGATTGGGGGGCATGGAAGGATTTTGCCGTTCGGGATTTGGATGGCTACATCATCGGCTTTGGTTCAGGACATAAACACGATTAAGCGTAAACTTAAGTGAGGCTACCGAGCACAGCATCGGCGGCCTTTTTTTGATGTTTGCGGAATAGCTGGAAGGAGGGACTTTTTGGCTGTAAACGCGTAAACTTGTAGTGAGGAAGGACGCATACGTTTTTAAAGGCAAAACCTTCCTTAAAGTCGAACTTTAAAGTACAGCAGCAATATTTTTAAAATGATGGCCGCCCCATAAGGTTTCTTGGCTAATCAAATGAAATCTTGCATGAATGTTATAGGATCGAAATTGAAAGTGGAAATATCGGGGAGGTCAACTTCATGGGAAAAGGGGCATTCAAATAGATCTTGATTCAAGGAGGGAAGACATGGATTACATTTCACCGAAAGAAGCCGCGTTAAACTTGAAACGGTGGCCTAAAGAGACGATAGCGGCGGGTCCCTGGCATACCATCGGCCTTCAATCGGACGGCACGGTGGTTGCTGCGGGTGACAATAAATACGGCCAATGCGATGTAAGCGGCTGGCGAGGCATTCTATAAATCACGTTAGCGGATGCGCGTCCAAAAAAACATGACAAAGTCGTTCACTTGGAGAACGTCCTGCACCGGAATATACGGTATAAAGTAGGAGTCCTCCGTGTGACAAGTCTTTTTCCCATTGGTGATCGCAAAAAATGTTTCGTCATCCGGATCGCTCCTCCCGAAGCCGCTTCTTTCGTGTATAATTTTGGTAACCATTTGCAAAGGGCTGAGAATCCAGTAGTGACAAACGAGGAATATAAAAACAGGATCGATGCGGTTATTCGATATATGGAAGAAAACGCCGGACAAAAATTGTCGCTCGAACATTTGGCGCATGCGGCGAATTTCTCCAAATATCATTTTTCCCGCATATTCGCCGCGGTCACGGGAGAGACGCCGATGGCTTTCCTGAACCGAAAACGGTTGGAAAAGTCCGTACGGCTGCTGGCGGAAACGAACATGACGGTTCTCGCGATCGCAAACGAATGCGGATTCGAATCGCTGTCGGCTTATCATGCGTTATTCAAAAAGCGTTACGGAACGACGCCAACCGGCGTGCGCAAGCATCAGGGGAAACATAGCAATTTTTCGGAAGCAGCAAGCAAGAAACAGGAAGAGACGACGTCCGGGAAAGCTTACAATCAACATCGTAAGCATTCGCTGCTTGAAAGGGCGTGGAATCAAATGATAAAAATCAAAGAATTGCCGGCTTTGAACGTCGCATACGTCCGGCATGTCGGGAGCTATCTCGATACCGGAAGCGCATGGGACAAGCTGGGCCGCTGGGCCGCAGAGCGGGGATTGACGCCGCAAAATCAGCAATTTATCGGGATATCGCTGGACGATGGGGGGCGGGTGGACGAATATAGCTGCCGGTATGATGCTTGCATCACGCTGTCCGCAGGGTTTATGGCGGAGGATGAAACCGAGGTTCGATTCAAGCCGCTGCCCGGCGGCATGTTTGCGGTATATCCTTTTTACGACACCATCGATCAATTTGTGCTTGCGTACCAAAACGTATTCGGCCTTTGGCTCCCGAACAGCGGATACGAAGCGGATGACCGCCCGTGCCTGGAATTTTGCCTGAACGATCCTGCGCAGGATGCGGAGGGAAAATGCAGGGTGGATTTATACGTCCCGATCAAGAAAAGCAGTTAAAAACGGCGAAGCCATCGCTTGGCTTATGGAGGAGTTAGGGATGAACACAGAAGCGCCATTCGGCCGGTTTCCGGTCATTAAATCAGACAGGCTCATCTTGGGCAAAATCGGTGCGGAACATCTGGAAGAAGTATTCGAAATCTATGACAATGACAAGGTTTTTACGTATTGCGGCATCATTCCGAAGCATAACAAAGAGACGGTCAAAAACATGATCGGGCATTTCGAACGCGATTTTTTGAAAAAAAGCCGGATCAAATGGGGAATTTTTGCGGTGCAGGAGCCCGACAAGCTGTTGGGCATCATCGAAGCGTGCGATTGGAACCGGAAGGTGAATTCGGTGACGGTGGGATATTTTTTGGCCGAACGGCATTACGGAAAAGGAATTGCTACGGAAGCGCTGCGAGCGCTCACCCGGTTTTTGTTCGACGAAGTCCTTGTGAACCGGATCCAGGCCGAAGTGATGCCCCCGAATGAAGCGTCCAAAAAGGTTTTGCTGAAAAACGGGTTCAGAAAAGAGGGGCTACTGAGGCAGGCGTCTTTATGGTCCGGCAAAGGGATCGTTGACCTGGAGATTTACGGCATTTTGAAAGAGGACTTTATCGGAACGGACATAGGTAAATAGATAGCGTATAACCGGCAATTTTGTGATACAATAAAGATCATCATGATAACTTTTCGGCCATGTGTAACTGGCGTAGCGTGGGGAACCACGAGGGAGCACATGGATCATAACAGCCGCACGCCTGGGCAAAAGTATTTGGAGGGTCATCCTTCCGAATGCTTTTTTTTGTTTGAAACCAAAATCGGAGGCGACAGGAATGAGCATGCTGTTAAAAACAAAACCGCTGGCGAGCGAAGTATCCGAATCCATCATCGAGGAAGTGAACCGCTGCAAGGGGAAAGGGATTCGGCCGCGGCTGGCTGTTATTTTGGTTGAGGGAGATCCGGCGTCGGCATATTATGCAAGAGTGAAAGAGAAAAAAGCGCGTCAGCTCGGCATCGCGTTCGACCTGATTACGTTTCGGCCGGAGGTGACGGAGCAGCGGCTGCTTGACGAGATCGGAAAATTAAACCGGGATTCGGCGGTGCACGGCATCATGCTGGAGCTGCCGCTTCCAAGGCATATCCGCCTGCAAACTTGCTGCGACGCCATCCGGCCGGAAAAAGACGTGGACGGCATATCGTCGGCGAACAAACTTGCCTGCATGACGGGCGGCGCCGGCATTTACCCGGCTACGCCGCAGGCGTGCATCCGGATCGTGAAGCATTTCGGATTTTCGCTGCAAGGGAAAAACGTCGTGCTGGTCGGACACGGGGAAACGGTCGGCAGACCTTTGATGCAGATGCTGCTTCGCGAAAACGCGACCGTCACCGTCTGCCATTACTATACGCAAAATCTGGCCAAACATATTGCAGGCGCGGACATTTTGATGACCGCCACCGGGTGCGCCGGGCTGATCACGGCGGACATGCTGCATCCGGAGCTGGTCGTCATCGACGCCGGGATCTCCGAGACGCCAACCGGCATCGTCGGCGATGCGGTTCCCGAGGCCGTGGATGCCGCCAAAGCGGTGACGCCGGTTCCGGGCGGAGTCGGGACGTTGACGACCGTCCTGCTGTTTGAAAATCTATTGCATGCCATCCGGCTGCAGGAGCAATCGAAAGAGGTGTAGGACGTGAGCGGAGAAAATCAGGTTTTTGATCAAACGGTCCGGCAGTTTTTGCAAGCGGCCGCTTCAAGCGCGCCGACGCCGGGCGGGGGAAGCGTGGCGGCTTTGGCTGCAGCGCTTGGCGCGTCCATGGGCTCCATGGTTGCCAACATAACGAGCGGACCGAAGTTCGAATCCGTACGGGAGAAAATGGCGGACATCGTAAAGCTGATGGAAGCCGCGATGGCCGAAGCGGAGCTTTTTTTGAAAAAGGATATGGA
Organism: Paenibacillus sp. USDA918EY; assembly: GCF_009870825.1. Classification (GTDB taxonomy): domain Bacteria; phylum Bacillota; class Bacilli; order Paenibacillales; family Paenibacillaceae; genus Paenibacillus_AQ; species Paenibacillus_AQ albilobatus. The sequence continues at coordinate 355,292 of NZ_WTWY01000004.1, forward strand.
ATCGTTTAATGGCTACATGGCCGCGCTCGCGCTCCCGAAAGGGACGGACGGGGAGAAACGGCATCGTTCCGTCGCCCTGCAGCAAGCGGCGGTACAGGCGGCATCCGTGCCGCTTCATCTGATGAAACGCTGCCTGGAAATCATGTCGGCATTAGCCGGGGTAACCGTCCAGGTCAATAAAAACGTCATTTCGGATCTTGGCATCGCGCTTTTGATGCTGGACGCAGCGGTTCAGTCCGCATGGATGACCGTCGAGATCAATCTTGGCAGCATGAAGGATGAAGGCGTACGGACTTCATTCCAGGAAACGGGGACGGAGCTTTCGGCACGGTCAGCAGAGTTAAAGGAACAGGTTTTGCAGCAGATCAGGGAAAGGTTGGCGTAGATCGCATGATACGCGAGCAATGGGAGCAGGTCGTTCAACAAATCGAACCGGGAGCAAAGCTGCTTGGGACGCGCGCGCTTCAGGGCGGCGTTTCGGCCCAGGTGACGAAGCTTGACGTTGAAATGCCTGACGGCGCTGTTCGAAAACTGCTTGCACGCCGGCATGGCGAAGCCGACCGCAGCAGAAATCCTCAAATCGCGCAGCATGAATTTATGCTTCTGCAGCGTTTAAAGGCGGCGGGTCTGCCTGTTCCTGCGCCTTATATCGCTTTGGATAGGTTTGGAGGTGCGCCGCTGCTGGTCACGGAGTTCATGGAAGGCGAAGTCCTCGGGTCGATGGAAAATGTGCCTGATGCCATGCTGCAGCTGGCGGACCGGTTGTCGGATATCCATCAAGTGGCATGGGAGCGGCATGCGCTTCATTTTCTTCCGAAACTAAACGATGGGTGTGACGCGAAGCTGAACAAAAGGCCGGAACGGATGGACGACTCGTTAAGCGAAGGGCGGATCCGGGACGCGCTGGAGGCCGTTTGGCCTTTGCCGCAAGCGAACCGGGACGTGCTGCTGCATGGAGACTTCTGGCCGGGAAACGTCATTTGGAAGGATGGCCGCATTGCGTCATTGATCGATTGGGAGGATGCGGCGATCGGAGATCCGTTATTTGATTTGGCGAACGCCAGGCTCGAGCTGTTATGGGCTTCCGGCACCGATGCCATGGACGGGTTCACGCAGCGGTATCAAACGCGAAATCCGGGTTTGGATTATTCGGCTTTGCCTGTTTGGGATCTGATCGCTGCGCTGAAGCCCGCTACCGGTTTGTCCGAGTGGGGGCTTCCGCCCGACATCGAGCGGCAAATGCGCGAAAAGCACCGCTTGTTTACCGAACATGCGTTGGCGAGGATGCAGCGTTGAACAAAATTTTGGGCGAATGACCTGTTCAGCGTCTCGAGCTTGCCAAATAACCTTTGCCATAACCAAAAATATCCCTAAACCTGCCCGAGCCCGGCAAAAAAGCGCCATTCCCCACATACGTTTATTAAAACAAGGATAGGTGGCTTGTAAATGACGACTTTTTTTCTTGTAAGGCATGCACTGAAAGAAAAAGCCGTTGGAGATGTTCCGTTGACCTTCAGGGGAGTGAAGCAAGCGCAGGCGACGGGTAAACGTTTCTCCGGGTTGCCCATCGACGCCGTATACTCTAGCCCGCTGCGCAGAGCCCGGGAAACCGCCGAACATATTGCGTTGGCAACGAAATCGCCCGTTTATGCGGATCGCCGTTTGCGGGAACGCGCGAATTGGGGGGACCTGCCGGGACAAAGCTTTGACGAGTTTGTCGCCATGTGGGAGCGTTGTACGCGTGAACCCGAATATATGCCGCCCGTAGGCGATTCGGCAAAACAAGCCGGGGAACGTTTATCCTCCTTATTGACCGAACTGGCGGCCCAATATCCGGCTCCGGGCAGCGTTGTTTTGGTGACGCACGGAGGGTTAATCACCGATTTTTTGGTTCATGCCTTTCCCGGGAACGAACTGGAAGCTTGGCATCCGAATTTCATTGCGGTACAAAGCGAGTTGATTCCGGAATGTTCCATAACGACGTTACAGGATGAAGGCGGTACGTATAGAATCGTGGATTTCGCTTCCGTCGGGCATTTAAAATCCATTTCTTAGGATTATAAAATAAACAGCTTCGGGTTTTCGGTAAAGAGCTTTTAAAAAAAGGTTTACCGCCCCGACCGGGCTTTAGGATGGTAAACTGAAGTTGCCTAACCTTGGAAAAACTACAATGGATGATCGACGTAGGATATAGCCGGCAAGCAGCCGGTTATTTTCGTTTCGGCCGGAAATGATCGGGTTTGAAACAATTCGGCGCAGGCGATGAAACGATCGAATTCATCCGTTTCGCTCTATATATTGCTCATGGGAAGCCGCTTTTTGGATTTTTGCAAAATCCTCAAATAATAAACGGGCGGGAGGAAAACAATGTTCGTCGTTAACGTCGAAGGAGCAATTTTTCAGAACGATAAATGGCTTGTGATCGAACGCGGGGCGGAGGAGACGCATGCGGCCGGCACGTTGTCTTTTGTCGGCGGGACGGTGGAGCAGGAGGGATTTTCACAAGACATTTTGGAACGGACCTTAAGCAGGGAAATTGACGAGGAAGTCGGCGTTCGCATTAAGGAAAAGCTGCATTTTGTACATAGCTCCTCTTTTGTCACGGACGAGGGGCGTCCGGTTATCAATATCGTTTTTCTTTGCGAATACGATCAAGGCACCGCCTTTAGAAAAAGCCCGGGTGAGGTTGCAGCCGTGAGCTGGATGACGACGGAAGAAATTCTTCGTCATCCCAAAACACCTCCCTGGATGTATGACAGCGCAAAGCGGGCGGATCGGCTGTTGAAGGAAATTCATGCGGACAGGTTTGAAACGTAGTGCGTCACGGACGATGAAATAGGAGGGCAATATGAAGGCAAAGCTTACAAAACGAATCGAGGAACTGCAAAACCAAAACCGTTTTTCGGGAACGGTGCTCGTCAAAGCGAAGCAACATGTTTTGGCAGAAATAAGCTTCGGGTATGCCAACCGATCCGATTCACTGGGGAACAATTCAAATACTCGGTACGGGATCGCTTCGGGATGCAAATTGTTTACCGCCATTGCCGTTTGTCAGATGGTGGAGAAAGGAATGCTTTCGTTTGACTCCAAGGTGAAAGATTGCCTGAATGTTGATTTTCCGCGGTTTGACGAAAAGATCACCATCCACCATCTGCTGGCGCATATATCCGGCATTTCCGACTATTTCGACGAGGAAGAGATGGAGGGTTATGAGCGATTGTGGTTCGAGCGCCCGATGTACCGGATGCGGAACCCCCTAGATTTTTTGCCGCTGTTTCAAGATAAACCGATGAAATTGCACGTAGGGGAAAGATTCCACTATAACAATGCCGGATACATATTGCTCGGCTGCATCGTACAACAGATTAGCGGACAGGATTTTGCCGCATACGTTCAAGAGAATATATTTCAAAAGGCTGGAATGGAATCGTCCGGGTACTTTGAAATGGACGCCCTTCCCGCCAATACGGCGATCGGCTATATCGATCTTGGCGATGGGGCATGGAAAACGAACATTTACTCTTTGCCTGCGAAAGGCGGGCCGGACGGCGGCGCGTTCGCCACGGTGCATGATATGGATCGGCTGTGGAACGCGCTAATGGATCACGCCCTGCTTAGCGAAACCTACACCAAGCTGCTGCTCGAGACTCACGCCCATGCGGGCGGGGATGATCATTACGGTTACGGCGTCTGGATCAAAAAAGGGACAAACGGAAAAGCGCAAAAATATCATGTTATGGGTTATGATCCCGGCGTTTGCTTTCATTCCGCTTATTACCCCGAGCAATCGGTCACGCTGGTGGTTTGTTCCAATCAGTCGGGGGGAGCGTTTGAGATGATGGCGGCCATCGAGGATGAAATCATCGGAAAGCGATAAAAACATCTATCGACGTACTTTCACAGAAGACAGATTGCGTTTTGCGGAAATTCTCCTTGAGTTATAAGGAAGCCATCGCTTCGAGACTTTTTTCTTTTCTTATGCTTATCAAAAAAGCCGTCCCGGGCTTTCGGACCCTGAGGAACGGCTTTCTTTTATGCTGTTAACGGCGGCCGTCGACGTTAAGGGAAGGCACGCTGTTTTTCAGCAGGATGCTGCGGTACAAATATTCGAAAATGAATTCAAACGCTTCAAGATGTTTTTTGGCTTCAAACGCGTTTTTTCCCCAGGCGTAGATGCCGTGGTTGCGCAGGAGAATGCCGGGAACGTTCGGGTCAAGCACACCCTCGACACGTTCGGCGATCGACGGGATGTGGGCGAAGTTGGGCAGCACCGGGATGGAAATCGCGGCATTTTCCTCCCATATGTTAAACGCTTTGATCAGTTCGATGCCTTGAGCCGGAACCGCGCCTTGATCGCCGAACCATTCGCTGATCAAATTGTTGAAGACCGTATGGACGTGAAATACGGCGCCGCAGCCGGTCAGGCGGTAAATTTCGCAGTGGATCTGCGTTTCCGCGCTGGGTTTCAGGCTGGTCGTTTCCACGGCCCGGCCGCTTTTGTCGACGAACAGGAAATCCTCCGGCGTGCTTGCCGATTTGTCCTTGCCGCTGGCGGTGATGGCAAAATAAAAATGTTCGGGATCAAAATCGCCGACGCGGACGGACAAATTGCCGCTGGTTCCCGGAAACCAGTTTTTGGCCGCGAACTGCTGCTTGATTTGCCGCAGCTCGTCCAGCGCCTGCTGTTTATGCTCCAGGCTGATGCTTGCAAACGTCATGATTTTACCGCACCCCTTGTTGTCGTTTCTGTTTCATATCGCTCATAATATCAAAAAAATCGCCGAACGGCACATGCTTGACGCCCAGCTCGGCGCATTTGTCGGTCAGGATGGACCGGGAATAGACAAAATCGGCGATTTTGGCTCCTTCGAAATCCGTCAGACTGTCGCCGATTAGAATCCTTTCGTACCTTTCCTCCGGAAAACGGCGCATGACCGTCGTTTTGCACATCCCGCAGCCGTTATGGCATGGATCCTGGCATGGGTGAGGCCACAGAATTTCGATGTTGTCCCCGCTAAAATCCGCGCTGTTGCAAAAAATATGGTCGCTTGGAATGTCGAACGGAGCCAGCAGCGGATCGATGAAAAAATCCATGCCGCCGCTGGTCACGTAAAACTCGATTCCCTCCTGCTTCACGTAATCGAGAAATTCGCGAAAACCTTGGCGGATGCCTGCGCGGCTCACCACGAAGTTGACAATCTCTTCTTTTTTGCTCGCAGGGAGCAGGGCGAACATGGCGCCGACGCCTTCGCGCAGCGAAATCTCCTGATTGACGGTACGCTGCATGATCGGCTCGTAACCTTCGGGCTTGAACTCCTTCATGATCGCGACGATATTGTCCGAAAGGGTGATCGTGCCGTCGAAATCGCAAAAAATGACCGGCTTTTTGCCTGCTGTCATCGTTCTCCCCCCCAAGCCACAAGGGCGGCTCTCAGCTCGGGATGGCCGTCTTCGGCGTAATCGGCCAGGCGAATGGAACGCTGCGCGGCTTCGATCGCCTGTACGAAAGCGCGACCGCCGGCTTCCGTTCCCATCGGATGCCCGTGAATGCCCCCGCCGGCGTTGACGACGACATCTTGGCCGAAATCACGCAAAATAAGCGGCACGAGTCCCGGATGGATGCCGGCCGAAGGCACAGGCATGCTCGTTTTGAGCGGCAGGGCTCCCGTAACGAGCTCGTCCCGGATAGCCATGTTTTCTTCGCGCGGCATCGTGACCGATCCGTACGGTGAAGGGAACAGGACCAGATCCGCGCCCGCCAGGCGCATCAGCTGTCCGAGCAGCACCGATGCGGAAATGCCGTAATGCGGAGACGGGTAAAATGCGCCCGCCAAAGCCGGATGCGCGGCGATCGGCACCGTAATCTCCGGATCGGAGCTCAGCTCATGCAGCACGTCGTAGCCGTAGGACAAGACATTGAACAGCAGGGCGTTTGCGCCGGCGTGGATCGCTTTAAGCGCCTGGGCTTTCAGGTTGGACGTATGCCCGGTCAAGTTGGCGGCGTACAGCAGCTTTTTGCCGGTTTCGCGGCCGGCTTCCTCCGCGGCCTTCAGGCAAACCTCCACGCGTTTTTCGATCGGGGTCAGCTCGTTTTCGAACAGGATTTCGTCATCTTTGATCAGGTCGACGCCGCCAAGGGCCTGCTTCACGAATTGCTCCCGCAGCTCGTCCATGTTGAGTCCGATGACCGATTTGAAAATGCTCATGAGCAGCGGCCGGTCATAGACGCCAAGCAGATCGCGGATGCCGGCGACGCCGAATTTCGGACCGGGGAAAGCGGAGAGATATTCGTCCGAAAATCCGAGACGGTTCAGCTTGATCCGCCCATCCATCGAAATTTTGCCGAAAACGGTGACGAGCAGCGCCGGGATGTCTTTGCTGAAATTGACGTCCGGATAAGCGATCGTCACGTCGGCGTACCGCTCGCCGGGTTTCGCGCCTTCCGGCTCATGCACCTCGACGTTCAGCACCTGGCCGAGATGTTTTTGCATCGATTCGCGTTTGGCTTGCGGCAGCTCGGTCCAGCTGCCGACGGTCATGCCGACCGCGATCGATTCCGCTTTTTTGCGGAAATCGGCTTTATCGTCATATAAACGGTAGGTCGCTGTGCAATAACTCATGAAATTCCCTCCTTCAGTGCTGCTCCCATCTCTTTGGAACGCTCCGCGCAGCGGGCGACCGCCGCGATCACCGTCTCGAAGAAATCCCCTTTGTCCAGGGTTTCCAGCGCGGCCTGCGTCGAGCCGTTCGGCGAGGTGACTTTGGCTCTCAGGGCGGCCGGTTCTTCGCCGGTCAGCTGCACCATGCGTGCGGCGCCGAGCACGGTCTGAACCGTCAGCTCGCGGCATTGCTGCGGCGTGAGTCCCCCGCGGATGCCTGCGGCCATCATCGCTTCCATCATATAGTAGATGTAGGCCGGACCGCTGCCGGAAATGCCCGTAAGAATCTCAAGCTTTTCTTCTTCGACGACCGTGACGGTGCCGACGGCGCCGAACAAAGACGTCACGATCTGCCGCTGTTTGCCGCTGATTTCCTTCGAATAGGAGATGCCCGTCGCGCCAAGGCCGATGGAGCTGGACGTATTCGGCATCGTGCGGGCCACCGGCTGCTTGCGGCCGAGAAGATCCTGCATGGTGCGGATCGTAAGTCCGGCGATGACCGAAACGATCAGCGTATCCTCGGAGAGCAGCGGGCCCAGGTTTTTGAGCGCCTCCGCCGCGTCCTTCGGTTTCATCGCAAGCACGATAATCGGCGAGTTCCGCAAAATGCCGGGGAGCGCCTCGGCATCGTTGCTGACGTTGACGCCGTACTTTTGCCGCAGCTCATCCAGGCGCCGGGCGTTGCTGCGGTTCAGCATCGTAACGTTCGCCGCATGGACGACGGATTTGTGGATCAGCCCCTTGACGATGGCTTCGGCCATCGAACCGGCGCCGTAAAAGGTAATAGGTTCAGAGATCATCGCTTGTTGTTGACTCATGTGATATCATCCTCCCTGCGGTGTATCGATTGGGCATCCGGATTCATCCGCGGACTATCCGCGGATTTGCCCGCTGCCATGAATGACGTATTTCGTTGAAGTCAGCGCAGGAAGTCCCATCGGACCGCGTGCATGCAGCTTCTGCGTGCTGATGCCGATTTCCGCGCCGAAGCCGAATTCGAAGCCGTCAGTGAAACGGGTCGACGCGTTATGGTATACCGCCGCGGCGTCGACTTCCTGCAAAAACCGTTTGGCGTGGCCGGCGTTTTCCGTCACGATGCATTCGGAATGCTTGGTGCCGTAACGGGATATGTGATCGAGGGCTTCATCCAGCGTATCGACGATTTTCACGTTCAAAATATAGTCGTTATATTCGGTGGCATAATCTTGCTCCGTGACCGGCACGGCCCAAGGGACGAGCTCCCGCGTCCGCTCGCAGCCGCGGATTTCGACCTTTTCCTGCCGCAGCCGGTCCGCAAGGGATCCGAGATGACCCGCCGCGAAGCGGCTGTCCACGAGCAGCGTCTCCATGGAGTTGCACACGGAAGGACGCTGGACTTTGGCATTGACGGCGATCGCTTCGGCCATGGCGCCGTCCGCCGTTTCGTCGATATACGTATGGCAGATGCCTGCTCCCGTCTCGATGACGGGCACGGTGGCGTTTTCGACGACGTTGCGGATCAATGCCTGGCCGCCGCGCGGAATGATGACGTCAAGCAGCCCGTTCAGCTTGAGCATTTCGTCCACGGAAGAGCGGTCCGCGCTTTCGATCAGCTGGATCGCGTCCGCAGGCAGCGAGGATGCTTCCAACGCCTCGTGAAGCACCTCCACGATTTTGCGGTTGGACGATAATGCCGACGAGCCCCCGCGCAGGACGACCGTATTGCCCGCCTTCAGGCATAGCCCGGCAGCGTCGACGGTTACGTTCGGGCGGGCTTCGTAGACGATGCCGATCACTCCGAGCGGAACGCGGATTTTGCTGATTTTCAGCCCGTTCGGCCGTTCAAAATCGTCCAGCACATCCCCGATCGGATCGGGAAGCGAAATGATTTGCTCCAGGCCTTCGGCAATGGATTCGATCCGCTGCGGATTCAGCGCCAGCCGGTCGAGCAGGGAAGGGGAGATGCCTTGCGCTTTACCGCGCTCCAGATCCTCCTGATTGGCTGCGATCAAGTCCGCCTGATGTTTGCGCAGATGGTCCGCCATCAGCTGCAGCGCCTCGTTTTTTTGCTCCGTGGTCATCCGGTTCAAGGCCGTTGCGGCAGCGCGCGCTTTTTCAGCTTTTGATTTGACTTCGCTCATGATTAGCTTCCTCCTTGTTTACAGGTGATAGTATGTCGTGATTCCTGGATTTCGCAGCAAAACTTTTTGAGGCGCCGAGCCCAGGGCGTTATTTTAACGTTATCCATTCGTCCCTATGGACCACTTCGAGACGATGGACCATATCGAGCGTCTGAATGACTTCGGCGCTGCTCATGCCTTGAATTCTCCGCAGCTGCTCGTCGTCGTAATTGACGATGCCCCGGCCGAGCACGGCGCCGTCAAGGCTCAGCACTTCAACGACGTCGCCTGCCTGAAAATGTCCTTCCACGACCTTGACGCCTACCGGCAGAAGGCTGTGCCCGCCGTTTACGAGCGCCTGCTCCGCCCCGGGGTCGACCCGGAGCGTTCCATGCGGCGTGGACATGAAGCCAAGCCATTGCTTTTTCATCGGGAGGGAATGAAGCCGCGTATCGAAATACGTTCCTTTTCCGCTGCCCGCAACCGCCTGACGCAAGTCGCCGCGGGAGTCCACTTTGCCGACGAAGACGGGCACGCCGCCGCGCGTGGCGATTTTGGCCGCGTCCACTTTGGAGCGCATCCCGCCCGTTCCGACGGAAGAGCCGGCTCCCCCGGCGATCGCGTAAATTTCGTCGGTAATTTCCTCGATATGGTCGAACCTTACCGCATTCGGATGTTTGCGCGGATCGCCGGTATATAAGCCGTCCATATCGGTAAGGATCACCAGGTTTTGCGCCTTCACCAGATTGGCGACGAGGGCCGATAACGTGTCGTTATCGCCGAATTTCAGCTCATCCACCGAAACGGTGTCGTTTTCGTTGATAATGGGGATCGAGCCCTGCTTCAGCAGCTCCTCGATCGTCATGCCCGCATTGTTCATCCGTTTCCGGTTGCCGAAGTCGGTGCGGGTCAAAAGAATTTGGGCGGTCGTGATGCCGTGCGCGGCAAAAGCTTCCTGGTATGCCTGCATAAGCAGCGCCTGCCCGACGGCGGCCGCGGCTTGTTTTTCGTGCAGTAGTTTGGGGCGGAAGCTGTAGCCGATCGCCCGGAATCCGGCAGCCACCGCTCCGGAGGTAACCAGCAAAACTTCGGCGCCTTCCTTTTTCAGGGTTGCGATTTCGCTTGCGAAAAACGCGACGGCATCCCGGCTGAGCCCCCCTTCGGAGGACGTCAGCGAGCTGCTTCCTATTTTGACGACGACGCGCGTCGACATCATTCATCACTTCCATTTCAATAATTTCGCTTTAAACGGTACGCCATACACATGAGAAGTTACGTTCCGCGACAGGAGTGGCGTGCACGGAACGATAACGGGAGATGCTCCGGGAATGCAAAAAAAGACTTTCATCCTTAATCGTAAAGGACGAAAGTCTGATCTTCCGCGGTACCACCTTTATTGACGAATCGAATCGATCCGTCCGGCTTTATGCCCTGTAACAGAAGGCACTGTCCCGCAGGTCGTGCGGGCCGTTCAGGGGTAGGTTTCGGAGGGCACCCGGGTAAATTCTTTCAGCCGGCGGAATTTACTCTCTTTTTGCGCGGATGGTTCCTCTTACTGGTCCCGTCGTCACGTTTCATAGGTATTGGAAAACCCGTTATTTCACATAGAATACCACGGAAATGCCGGGTTTGCAAAATAGATTTTAACCGAAAAGGCCCAGCTCGCCGATGCGCCGGGCCGCTTCCCGCAGCCTTTCCTCGGATGTCAGCAGGCCGACGCGCACGTAACCTTCGCCATGGTCGCCGAAGCCGATGCCCGGCGCTACCGCCACCTTGGCTTTTTGCAGCAAAAGATCGGCGAACGAAGCCGACGTTTGCCCTTTGGGCACCGGCAGCCAGCTGAAGAAGGAACCGCCCGGTTTATCGGCTTCCCATCCGATTTCGGCCAACCCGCCGAAGAAGGCGTCCCTGCGGGATTCGTAACGCCCGACGAGCTCGCCGACGCAGGCTTGGGAAGCGGTCAACGCCTCGGCTGCCGCCGCTTGGATGCCCCCGAAGAGGCTGACATAGATATGGTCCTGAAGCAGGTTGATCATCGAGACGACCTCGCGGTTGCCGAGGGCAAAGCCGACGCGCCATCCGGCCATATTGTACGTTTTGGAAAGCGTATAGAACTCCACGCCGACTTCCTTGGCGCCCGGAGCCTGAAGGAAGCTGACCGGCCGCCGGCCGTCGAAGCCGATGGCGCCGTACGCGAAATCGCTGGCGACGACGATGCCGTTTTCCGCGGCGAATTTGACGGTGTCTTCATAAAAAGACAACGGCGCCGTAGCGGACGTCGGATTGTTCGGATAGTTCAGGAACATCAGCTTGGCCCGCTTGCGGACGGATTCGGGGATGCCGGCGTAATCCGGCAGGAAGGCGTTGTCTTTGCGGAGCGGCATAAAGGACATTTCCGCTTTGGCAAGCGCGACGCCGGACCAATAGTCCGGGTAGCCCGGATCGGGAACGAGGCAAAGATCCCCGGGGTTAAGCAAAATTTGCGGGAGCTGCACGAGGCCGGTTTTGCCGCCGAACAAAATGGCGACCTCCGTTTCCGGATCCAAAACGACGCCGTAATCCTCGAAGTAACGTTTCGCGATGGCCTCTTTTAAAAAGCCGTAGCCCGTAAACGGCGAATATTTATGGTAAAGCGGGTTTGCCGCCGCTTCCTGCAATGCCTTGACGATATGGGACGGGGTCGGCGTGTCCGGATTGCCCTGCCCGAGGTTAATGACGTCGTGGCCTGCGGAAATTTCCCGGTTCACTTTTTGCACGAGCGTCGCGAAAAACTGCGTCGGCAGCTGCGTCATCACGTCCGCGGGTTGGATAGGAAAAGCCGATGGGTAATGCGGATGGTCTGTCGATTTCACGGTCTGATCACTCCGGTTTCCAGCATCAAATAGAATAGATTTAATCTATCATGATTTATCCGGGCTGTATAGGGGGAATAGCCTGCCCTTGATGATTTCTCCCGCTGCATATATGATGGAAGACAACGCGGGCGGGCTCGTTAACCCGCCTATCGCTCGAAGCAAACGGCAAGGAGGAGAAACATGGGACATACGGACAAAAAGCTGGCTGTCGCGCTGATCCAAGCCGATATCGAAATCGGCAGCCCAAAGGCCAATAAAACCCGTCTCTCGGAAATGATGGAACAGGCGGTTCAGGGGAATCCGAAGCCGGACCTGCTCGTTTTGCCGGAGATGTGGAATACCGGATACGCGCTGGAGCAAATCCATGAGATTGCCGACCCGGAAGGGGAGGATACCCGGAGATTCCTGTCGTCTTTTGCGCGGATGCACGGCGTCATGATCGTGGGCGGCTCGGCAGCCGTAAAGAAAAAAGGGCGCATTTTCAACACGATGTACGCGTTTGACCGGTCCGGCCGGCAGATCGGAGAATATTCGAAGCTGCACCTGTTCCGCTTGATGGATGAGGAGAAGCATCTGACCGCAGGCGATGAGCCGGTGAAGCTGGACCTTGAAGGCTTTGCCGCAGGCGCCTCGATCTGCTACGACATCCGTTTCCCGGAGCTGGCCCGCAGCCTGGCGCTCGGCGGCGCCAAAATGCTGATCGTGCCGGCGGAATGGCCGCATCCGCGCCTTCACCATTGGCGGACGCTTTTGACGGCAAGGGCGATCGAAAACCAAATGTACGTCATTGCCTGCAACCGGGTCGGCAGCAGCCGGGGCACCGACTTTTTCGGCCACTCCCTGATCATCGATCCGTGGGGAGAAATCGTCGCGGAAGGCGGCGAAACGGAGGAGATCGTGACGGGCGTAATATCGCCGGAGCTGGTGGATGAAGTCAGGGGACGGATTCCGGTATTCGCGGATCGGCGGCCGGAGGTATATTCGGACAAAAAATAAGGGCCTGCCGTCACGCAAAAGCAAAACGAGCTGATGAATCGATTCATCGGCTCGTTTTTTAATTTATTTCACCCGTTCCCGCATCGTTTCCTTGAAAGTTTCGATAAATGCTTCCGCAGCCTTCGAAAGATAACGCCCGCGCCGGTAGGCGATCACGAGCGTACGGCTGGGGACGGGTTCCGCCAGCGGCAGGTAAACGGGGACGAATTCGCTTCTGGACGAGCGCGAAATGAACCTCGGCACCAGCGTAATTCCCATGCCGGTCGCGACCAGCGACTGGATCGTTTCCATGTTGCTGCTTTCGAAAACCACTTTCGGCTCGAATCCCGCCTCCTGGCACAGGTCCAAGGTGATTTTCCGGAAGCCCTGGCCTTTTTTCAACACGATAAAAGATTCCTCGCTCAGTTCCTCGATCCGGACGGGAACCGGCTTGCCGTTTTTCGCCCGTTCCGCGAGCGGATGGCCCTCGGGCACCGCAAGGTCGATGAGTTCCTCGCCGATCACCTCATACGCAAGCGAAGGCTCCTGCAAAGGCAGCGCAAGCAGGCTCAAATCCGTTTTGCCGCCGGCCGTCAGCTTTTCGAGATTCATGGACGAATCTTCAAGCAGCGTAATTTCGATCTCCGGGTATTTTCGCTTAAAGGAAGGGAGGACATGAGGGAGCAAATGGGCCCCCGTAATCGGCATGCTTCCCGCCACGACCTTGCCGCCGCGCAGCTGAGAAATGTCCGACATTTCCTGGCGCAGCAGCTCCACCGCGTCCATGATCTTTTGGGCTTGCTCCATAAACAACGAACCCGCATGCGTCAGCTCGACGGTGCTCGTATTCCGCTGAAAAAGGAGCACGCCGAGCTCCTTTTCCAGCTTGGAAAGCTGCTGGCTGAGGGAAGGCTGGGCGATGTGCAGCTTTTCCGCCGCCCGCGAGAAGTTCCGTTCCGCCGCGATTTGCAGCGCATATTGAAGTTGTCTCAGTTCCATGTTCACCGGTCCAATCGTCGTGAAAGTGATAAGGATGTCCCTAACGTCAGCTGATAGTTAATTCCTATTACGTTTATAGATATTATATCTTGGAACTATGAAGAAACCAATGCTATATTTATTTCATTCAAAGACGCGCAGCTTTAGAGCGGCGGCGTTTAACCAAGGACGTAATAACCATGATGAGGTGAAAAAGATGAGCAAAAGAACAATGTTTGAAAAAATCTGGGATAACCACGTGATTCATCAGGAAGAAGGCAAGCCAAGCATCCTCTACATCGATTTGCATCTCGTCCATGAAGTGACTTCCCCGCAGGCGTTCGAAGGACTTCGCCTCAGCGGCCGCAAGGTCCGCCGTCCGGAGCTGACCTTCGCCACCATGGACCACAACGTGCCGACGAAAGACCGTTTCAACATTAAAGACCCGATCTCCAAACAGCAAATCGATACGCTGACCCAAAACTGCCGCGATTTCGGCGTGACGCTGTTCGACCTGGACACGATCGACCAAGGTGTCGTGCACGTCATGGGGCCTGAACTCGGCCTGACGCATCCGGGCAAAACGATCGTTTGCGGCGACAGCCATACTTCTACGCACGGCGCATTCGGCGCATTGGCCTTCGGCATCGGCACCAGCGAAGTCGAGCACGTGCTCGCAACGCAATGTCTGCAGCAGGCTAAAGCGAAAACGATGGAAGTCCGCTTCGTCGGCAAACGCAAGCCGGGCATTACGGCGAAAGACATGATCCTTGGCGTGATCGCCAAATACGGCACCGATTTTGCGACGGGTTACGTCATCGAATACACGGGCGAAGCCATTCGGGAACTGACGATGGAAGAGCGCATGACGGTGTGCAACATGTCCATCGAAGGCGGTGCGCGCGCAGGCCTCATCGCGCCGGACGAAACGACGTTCGAATACCTTCGCGGACGCCAGTATGTGCCTGAAGGCGAAAAATTCGAAAAACGCGTGGAAGAATGGAAGCAGCTCGTAACCGACGAAGGAGCGACATACGACACGGTTGTAGAGTTCGACATGGACTCCCTGATTCCGCAGGTGACTTGGGGCACCAGCCCGGGCATGGGTACCGATATCACGGCGAAAGTGCCTGTACCTGCCGAGCTGCCGACCGAAAACGAACGGAAAGCCGCCGAAAAGGCGATCGAATATATGGGCCTCGTGCCGGGCACGCCAATGACCGATATCGAAATCGACTATGTTTTCATCGGGTCCTGCACGAACGGGCGGATCGAAGACCTTCGCGCCGCGGCGCAGGTGGCCAAAGGCTACAAAGTTTCGGACCGGGTAACGGCGATCGTCGTGCCGGGATCGGGACGCGTGAAGCTGCAGGCGGAGAAGGAAGGGCTCGACAAAATTTTCGTGGAAGCCGGCTTCGAATGGCGCGATGCGGGATGCAGCATGTGCCTTGCGATGAACCCGGACGTTCTGCAGCCGGGACAACGCTGCGCTTCGACCTCCAACCGCAACTTTGAAGGACGTCAAGGGCGCGGCGGACGGACGCATCTCGTATCCCCTGCCATGGCTGCCGCCGCGGCGATCAAAGGGCGGTTCACGGACGTTCGCGACTGGAAATTCAAAACCGAAGTGGTTAGCTAAGGAGGAGAACGAACATGGAAGCATTTACTAAATTGACCGGACTTGTTGCGCCGGTAGACCGGGTCAACGTCGATACGGACGCCATCATTCCCAAACAATTTTTGAAACGGATCGAACGGACCGGCTTCGGGCAGTTTCTGTTCTACGAATGGAGATTCGACGAGCAAGGGAACGACATTCCAAGCTTCTCGCTGAACCAGCCGCGCTATAAAGGCGCTTCGGTTCTGATTTCCAGAGCCAACTTCGGCTGCGGATCTTCCCGCGAACATGCGCCTTGGGCGATCATGGACTACGGCTTCAAATGCATCATCGCGCCGTCCTTTGCGGACATTTTCTACAACAACTGCTTTAAAAACGGGATTCTGCCGATCAAACTTTCCGAAGAGCAGGTGGAGGAGCTTTTCCAGCGCACCGCGGCCAATGACGGATATGAGCTGAACGTGGACCTGGAGAACAAAACGATTACCGACAGCCAAGGACTGCGCATCGATTTCGATCTGGACGAACACCGCCGCCAGTTCCTGCTTCAAGGGCTCGACGACATCGGCTTGACGCTGCAGCACGAAAACGAAATCGCGGCATATGAGCAGAAGCATGCATCGCGTCTGTTTGCCTAAGGTTACCGGACGGACTTAGCATAACGGCACCGGCGATATGCCGCCCGCCAAGACTCTCCTTTCCCTCGGGAAATCGGAGAGTCTTTTTTTGCCTTAATGAAAATTTTGTCGCAAAAAGGCGTCGCGAAAAGCGCGAAAAATCAACATTGTTTTCCATAAATTTCCTCTTGCGCGGCAATTGGCGGAACTTGGGAAACGGAAAATAGTAAGGCGAAAAAAAAGAAGAGAGAAAGAAGGAAAATGCGCGGTGGATGGCGAATATTTCCTTTATTCCGGCGATTATGAAAAATTTTAAATAGATTTGTAGTTTCATGCCCGATCAACGGCAAAAAAATCAGTTTGGCAGAGGTGGACAATGAAGAAAATCGGATTTTTACTGTTTTTGTTGGCGTTTATCATCGTCATGGCGCCCCTTCAGGACAGGGCGGCGGCCAGCGAAGCGCGTGTGCAGATCTTTTTGGACGGCAGCGCGCTGAAGGTATCCAAGGATGCCAAAGTAACGAACGTGAACGGAAGCATCATGGTTCCTTTTCGCGTTATCGGGGAAAATCTCGGTTTTGACGTGAAATGGGAGCAGAAGGCGCAAAAGGTGCTGATCAGCAAGGACGATACGTCGATGGAGCTCGTCGTGAACCAGAAAAACGCCACGGTAAACGGGAAAAAGGTCAAGCTGGACACGCCTCCGCTTTTGGAAAAAAATATCGTGAGCGTTCCCGTCCGGTTCGTCAGCGAACAGATGGGGCTCCGCGTGAGCTGGGACAACGCCGACAAGGCGGTCTACCTTACGACGGCCGAAACGCCGCCCGCGAAAGATAATGGGGTCGGGGCCGGCGGCGGGGACGTGCCCGTGCCTCCGCCGGTAACCGGAACGGATGCCAAACCGGGAGCGTCTTCGGGCGAATCTTCCGAGGTAACGGATCCGGCAACGACGCCGAATGTCGGCGATTCCGTGGTCAACGGAATCAGCTTCAGCGAAAATCGGCTGATGGTCGCTTTCCAGGGCGGAACGGTCAAGCCGAAGGTATTCAAAATGTCAGGCCCTGAACGCATCGTCGTCGACCTGCCCAATACCTCCTTTTCACCGGATTTTCTGGGGGGAACGGCTGCAGGCGTCGGCAATCAAGGCAAGCTGGACGTGAGCGGTTACCCGGACGTGGCCGCCGTCCGTTACTCCTTGTTCAGCAGCAGCCCTTCGACGGTAAGGGTTGTCATCGATATGAACAATTCGAAGGATTATTCGGTATACAATGAAAACGAAGGATTGGATTCAGGTTTGCTGATCGTGGACTTGAACAAGGCGGGCAGCACGGAAACGCCGGCAACGCCTCCGGTCGGCGGAAGCGGCAAAAAGGTCGTCGTCATCGACGCGGGTCACGGAGATCAGGATCCGGGCACGACGGGATACTCGAAGACCAAGGAAAAGGATTTCAACCTTGCCGTCGCTTTGAAAGTCGGGCAGCTGCTCGCAAACGAACCCGACATCGATTTTGTGCTGACCCGTAGTGACGATACCTACCTGAAGCTTGCGGAAAGGGCGAAAATAGCCAATGACCTCAATGCGGACGTTTTCGTTTCGATCCATGCCAATTATGCGGACTCGCGCGCGGCAAGCGGAAGTGAAACGTACTATCAGCGGGATGCCAGCAAATCGCTTGCCAATGTGATGCATAAATATCTTGTCCAGGCAACCGGCCTTCCCGACCGCGGAGTGCGGTACGGAAATTTCCACGTCATTCGGGAAACGAAAATGCCGGCGGTGCTTCTTGAAGCAGGATATCTGAGCAATCCGAAGGACGAAGCGGCCCTGTTCACCGAAAGCGTGCAAAATGCCATCGCCCAGGCGATTGTGAACGGAATTAAGGAGTACCTCGGAATCCAGTAAAAGTGATTTCGCAAGGAAGAGGAGGCGGTTAAGTGAACAAAAAGATATTAAGCGCGGCGCTTCTGGCCCTTGTCATGGTCGCCGGAGCGGGCTGCGGGCAGAAACCGGCGGTAGGGCCTGCGCACCAAGAGGCTGCCCAGCAGCCTGACGATTCGTCCGTCAATGCGGCCCAGCCCGATCAGACGGATGCCGACGCACAGGAAACACAGGAAGGGAAAGAAGCGGAGCCGAATCAGGAAGGCAAGGCGGACGAGCCCGGCAAGCCGAATAAACCTGAACAGAACGCGGAGCATGCCTCCGAGCAGAAACAAACCATCGAGGTTTATTATACGGATCCGGAAGAGCTGGAACTGAAAAAAAGCGTGAAAGAAATCAAGTTCGCCAAGGAAAGCGACAAATATGAAGCCGCGTTCAAGGCGCTTCAAGTAAGCGGCGACGCCAAGCTGATTCCGCTTTGGGGCAAGATGGAGCTGAAATCGCTGGAATTCAAAGACGGAATGGTGACGTTGGATATCCACATGCCTGACGAAGCGCGCCTTGGGGCCGGAGGAGAACAGTTTGCCCTGGATGCACTGACAAAAACGATGTTTCAATTCAAGGAAGTGGAATCGATCGAACTTTTGGTCGACGGCCAACAGCTTGAAAGCTTGATGGGCCACATGGATCTCGATCATCCGATCAAAAGAAACGGAAATTAAGCGTCCAACGCTCATATGAACAAAGACCGCTCAGGCAGGGAAAACCCCGACCGGCGGTCTTTTTTGCTTCAATGATTCGCGCAAAAAACGCACAATAATATCATTTTGTCTACCAAAAGCCATAGATAAAGTTTTGCATAAAGAGGAATATATTCGCAACTTTTCGTAGCCTCCTACGTCTAACTTATGTCTGGTGATGTCGAAGGAAAGCCAAAGCCGAAACGTCAGAGCTAACGACAAAAATTTAAGAATGGGAAGGGTGAAGGATGAAAAAATTTGGTTTTATGGCAGTGCTTCTCTTTGTCTTCATTTTGGCGTTTCCTCACAATGGACAGGCTGCGGCGGGAAGTGCCAAAATTGTTCTGGACGACAAAGAAATAAGTCTGTCAGGAAATGCAAAAGTGGAAAATGTAAACGGCAATATTATGATTCCATTTCGTGCAGTCGGAGAGAATCTGGGGTTTGACGTCGCATGGGAACAAAAGACGCGCACGGTAACCATACAAAAAGATTCTACAGCTATCAAGCTGGTCGTAGGCCAAAAAACAGCCGACGTAAACGGCAAAAAAGTCGCCATGAATGTCGCGCCCATTTTGCGCACGGATACGGTGATCGTGCCGATCCGTTTCGTCAGCGAGCAAATGGGACTGACGGTCAATTGGGACAACCAAAAGAAGATCGTATACTTGTATACCCAGAATAACGGGAATGGAAACGGCGACGCGGGAACCGGCGCAGGAAACGGAACGAACCCCGGTGCCGGAGACAACGGGAGCAATAGCGGTTCAGTGGCGAAAGTCGACGGGATCAGCTTCAGCGATAACCGCCTGATGGTGGCCGTGACCGGTAAACCGAAGGTCAATGACTTCAAAATGAGCGGGCCGGACCGCATCGTCATCGATTTCGAAAATGCGGATTTTTCGGATACGTTCGGCAGCTCGTCCTTGGATCAGCACAAGACAGGCTCCTTGGATGTCAGCGGTTATCCCGACGTTTCGAAAGTCAGATACTCGTTGTTCAACGATAATCCTTCAACCGTTCGCATCGTCATCGATTTGAATGATGCCAAAAGCTACAAGCTGACCAACGACAACGGCTTGTACATCGTCGACTTGAATACATCAGACAGCGGCACGCCGTCGAAGCCGGGCGCAAGCGGCAAGAAAGTCGTCGTCATCGACGCCGGCCATGGCGCGCATGACCCCGGAACGACGGGCATAACGGGCAAAAAGGAGAAGGACTTTAACCTGGCGATGGCGCTGAAAGTCGGAAAAGTTTTGCAGCAGGATCCTAACATCGATGTCGTCTTGACCCGCAGCGACGATACGTTCCTTGAACTGAAGGATCGCGCCAAGATCGCCAATGACCTGAAAGCGGACGTGTTCGTATCGATTCACGGGAACAGCGCCGGCTCCTCGGCGGCAAGCGGCAGCGAAACCTACTACCAGCGGGACGCCAGCAAATCGCTGGCCAACGTTTTGAACAAGTATCTGGCGAAAACGACAGGCTTGCCGGACCGCGGCGTTCGTTACGGCAACTTCCACGTCATCCGCGAAACGAAAATGCCTGCGGTGCTGCTTGAAGTCGGATATTTGAGCAACAAAAACGACGAGGCGGCCCTCTTTTCGGAGAGCTTCCAGCAGCGCGTGGCCCAAGGCATTGCCGACGGAATCAAAGAATATTTGGGCGTTAATTAACGAAAGTCCCCTTAAAGGAGGCGGTACAAAATGAGCAAAAAAATTTGGTGTGCAGGCATTTTGGCTTTGGCGATGATCGCCGCGGCCGGCTGCGGCCAAAAGCCGACATCCGCGCCGGAAAGCGGACAACAACAGGAAACCGTACCGGGTGACCAAGGGCAGCAGCAAACGACGGGCAGCGGCGGCGAAGCCGCAAAAGACCCGAATGCGGACGGCAATGCAAACGGAAACGGTGCAGAAGGCGCAGGACAAGGAACCGGAACTTCCCAAGGGAATAACTCCTCCGGCGGCCAGTCTGAGCAGAAACCGCCCGAAACGGCGAATGCCAAAAAGGAAACGATCGACGTTTATTACACGGATCCGCAGGAGCTGGAACTGAAAAAATCCCAAAAGGAAATCAGCTACAAGGACGATGCCGACAAATACGCGGAGGCGTACAAAGCCCTGCAATCCAGCGGCAATGCCGATCTGATTCCGCTTTGGGGAAAAATCGAGCTCAAAAAGCTCGATTTTAAAAACGGCCAAATCACCATGGACGTTCATATGCCGGACGATGCGAGACTTGGAGCCGGCGGCGAGCAATACGCCCTGGATGCGCTCACCAAAACGATGTTCCAGTTTGACGAAGTCAAATCGGTGGAGCTTCTGGTGGACGGCGCCAAGGTGGAAAGCTTGATGGGCCATGTCGATTTGGAGCATCCGATGACAAGACATTGAAAATATTAGGATAAAAGCAGGAGCTTGCGTCCTTCTTGTCGAATAGCATAGAGTCGTGATTTTTTTGTGACGATTATAGAATCCGACCCGGTCTCAACCGAACGAAGCGATTCCATGATCTCAAGAAAAACATCCGCTCAATGCGGCCGTCTTCCGTGACAACGCGATAACAGCCGCAGTTCTCTTATACGAAATGAACTAAAGTTTGCGCTCCCCTGCATGCGCGGGTTTCCCGATGCGGCAGCCCGGGCGGGGGGGCGTAATCTCTTTAGTTCTTTCTGTTTATTTTCGGGATTACGCCTACGGCGGTGCTAATCCGCATTCAAGAAAGGGGAAAAAGAATATCATGGCTACACGGCGCATCAATTCATCATCTCATTCCAAAAAAGTGGTTTCGGCCGTCATCGCGGGCTTGATGGTCATGGGCTCCGGAACGGCGGCGTTCGCCGATAACGCGGCCGGCAATACGACCAACAATACCAGCAGCGCAACCAACCAAACGGTTGCAGCGAACGGGCTGTTTAAAGACGTCAAAAGCGGATACTGGGCCGAAAAACATATTTACAAGCTGGCTTCCCAAGGCATTCTCTTGGGCAACAACGGGCTTTTCCGTCCCAACGACAACGTGACCCAGCAGGAAGCCGTAACGATGGCGATCCGCTTTGCCGGGCTTGAAGGCAAGGTCGATCCAAACGCTTCGGTCGTGCTGCCTTCGAACATGCAGGTCAACAATTACTTCAAACCATACGTTGCGCTTGCGATTCAGCAAAATTTGCTGGATAAAACCTCCGAAAACGCGGCGTCCGATTCCAAACAGACTTGGGGCGAACGCAAGGCGAGCCGCGAATGGATCACCGAGATTTTGATCCGTGCGCTCGGCAAGGAAAGCGACGCGTCGGCGCTGGCGAGTAAAGCGACGTCCTTTGCGGACAACGGCAAAATTTCCGCAGGCAAACGCGGTTTCGTCAATGCGGCTTTGGAGCTGGGCTTAACGAACGGGATAGAAGGCAACCGATTTGATCCACAGGGCTCCGTCACCCGCGCGCAGCTCGCAACGTTTTTCAGCCGTGCAGAGGCTTATAGCAGCGTGCGTTACGCAAATTCGGCCGAAGGCGTCGTCACCGGGCTCAGCAGCAACAAGCTGGACCTGTACGTGGACGGAAGCATTCGTACATACGTATTGGACAACGCGACCATGTACTTCACCAAAGACTCCGAAAGCAAAATCAGCTTCGCGGATTTGAAACCATACACGAAAGTGATGGTCATCGGCAGCGGATCGAATGCCGCTTATGTGGAAGTGACCGATGCCAAAGAGCAGCTGGAAAGCGTGGAGGGCACGTTCCAGAAGCTATCCCCGGGCAATATTTTGTGGGTTGAAACGAACAGCACTTTCAAACAGTTTACGTATGATGCGGGAACGGCGTTCCTGGATCAAAACGGGGCGAAAATCGATCCTTCGACCTTGGCCGTCGGAAGCAAAATCGTCGTTCATCAGGAGACGTTCACTTCCGAGAAGAAACCCGTCATCGTGCAGGTGAAATCCGGCGTCGTCAACAAAAACGGAACCGGTACGCTGCAAAGCGTGGATACGGCGACCAAATCTTTGGTCATTAAAAATGCGTCCGGCGACCTCGAAAGCTACACGTGGGACGACAGCCTGGTCGTAAAATACCAAAATCAGCTGCTGTCGCCTTCCGAACTGAAAAACGGCGCGGTGATCAAATACACCGTCAAAAATAACCTGCTCGAAACGGTGGAAGTGACGCAGGGCGTGGAAAGAACGATCCGCGGCTCCCTGTATGAAGTCGGGACGAACAATGCCACGATTACGTACAAGCGCGAAGGCGGACAGCTTGAAGTAAAGCTGCTTGCCGAAAAACCGGAAATCGTGATCAGCGGGATCGCCGCCCCGACGCTCAACGACTTGAACGCGGACCAAACGAACGGCGACCAGGTGGAGATTACGCTCGATCCGCAGGACCAGGTGACGAAAATCCAGGTGCTCAACCGTCAAATGGAACAGAAAAAAGGCGCGACGGTCGTTCAATACGAGCCGAAGTCGCGAGTGCTGACGCTGCTTGACGCGAACAAAAAACCGTATGTCGTTACGCTGGACGAAAAAACCAAGTTGTCGTACAATGCCGCAAGCCCGACGCTGGAAGGCATCGCGCCTTACCTGACCAACGGCCGCAAAGTGAACATTACGTATTTGACCAACCGCGCGCTTTCGATCGAGGTCATTCTCCAATATGAAGGCAAAGTGACTTCCTTGGACCTGACGAACAAGAAGCTGACGCTGGTCGGCGCGGACGGACAAAACATGACGCTGCCGTTTAACAACCCGACCGTGTCGGTTTACGGGAAAAGCAACGGTTCGCTCTCCGACGTGAAGGTCGGCACTGCCATCGCGGCCGTGCTGAATGTTACCCAGGATGCGATCCAGTCCATTCAGGTGAAATCCAACGTGCAGTTTGAGCTTCTGAGCGTGGATTATTCCAACTCCCGCTTGACGGTGAAAAAGGACGGCGTAACCAGCCAATTCTACGTCGACAAATCGGTGCTGACGGACGAAAACGGACAGGCGATCACGGTGCAGGATCTGCGGGCAGGTCAACTGCTGAACGTGACGTTTAACGGCATCGACCCGGCATCCGCGCAGCTCGTGAAGCTGACGAACGGCGAGGTGACGGCGGTCAATTCCTCCGCGTCTCCAAGCATTACCGTTAAAACGTACGGCGGCTCGACGGAAACGTTCAAGCTGGACAGTTCCTCCAAAATCGTTAACGACGCCGGCAGCGCGCTCAGCATCACCAACGTTGCAGCAGGCAACCGCGTCGAAGTGCGCAAGGACGCGGACGGAAATTCGGTCGTAAAAGTGCTGTCCGTCTCCAATCAAATCTTCTGGAAATATGACAGTTATGCGAAGGAAATATATGTGAAACGCCAAAATGTCAATGATACCAACCATTTCGCGCTTTCTCCGGCCGCATACATTCATCAGGGGGATACGACTTTGACCGTGCAATCCCTGAAAGAAAATGATAATATTGTTTTGTATTTAAGCAATGGAACGATTGTAGAAATACAGAAACAATAGTATGCTTTGGGAATGGTCATGAGATACACCGTCTTGATACGGGGAGTCTTACCCGTATCAAGACGTTTTTTTTGCAGGAGGTACAAAAGCGATGAAGGCAGCAACCGTACGACATATACTTGATACCATCGGCGGGATGTTTCCCGACGCCCATTGTGAATTAAACCACAGCAATGCGTTCGAACTGACGATTGCCGTGCTGCTGTCGGCGCAATGCACGGACGAGACGGTAAACAAGGTCACGAAGGATTTGTTCCAAAAGTACAAGTCCCCCGAAGATTACGTTGCCGTTCCGCTTGAGGAGCTGGAACAGGATATCCGCAGGATCGGTCTGTACCGGAACAAGGCCAAGCATATCCGGAATTTATGCATGCTGCTGATGGAACAATACGGCGGGGAAGTGCCGAGTTCGCATGATGAGCTTGTCAAGCTTCCGGGAGTGGGACGCAAAACCGCCAACGTCGTGGTTTCGAACGCGTTTGGCGTGCCGGCGATCGCGGTGGACACGCATGTGGAACGGGTCTCCAAACGGCTGGGACTGGCCAATTGGAAGGATTCGGTGCTGGAAGTGGAAAAAAAGCTGATGAAGCAGGTGCCGCGCGACGAGTGGACGCTGACGCACCACCGGCTCATTTTTTTCGGGCGTTATCACTGCAAAGCTCAAAATCCGAAATGCCAGGTATGCCCGCTGCTTGACGTATGCCGCGAAGGAAAAAAACGTATGAAGACATCCCAAATCAGAAAAGATAAGGAATAGCATGAACGGATAGGAACTACAAAGATGGAGAAGGATGGGATTATACATGAAATGCATCTCAGTGTACACAGACAACTTTGAACTGTTTTCGGATATTATGGACCAAGTGATGGAAACCCCGTTGGCCGAAAATGAAGAAAAGGAATTCGAAGGGATTACCGTCAGCAATTCCGGCGAAGTGCCCGAGCATTATTTGGACCGCATGTCCGTCAAGCCGGAGGTTGTCGTTATGAAGGACAAGTCCCGCGGAACCACCATTTTGCAGCATGGCAAAGTGTTCGAAATTCTCGTTCCGGAGCTCGAAAACGCCAACGCCTAGATATAAATTCAATCGGATATTTACCTTAGCAACCATAAAACCGAAGACCATTCGGTTTTATTTTTTTGCTTTTTTAAGGGCAGCAGGCCGGCGCCCGGCGAAAAATGTTTCTCATTCCTTTGCCGAAATGTTAAAATGTAACTATTTGGGGAATCCGGAAAGGATTCAACGCGAATTCCGCAGTTACTGACAGAGCTAAGGGGAGAAAGGCAGTATGACGACATCGAGTCCGATCATTCAATTCAACACGGCTTCTTTGCAGCATTTGCAGGAACATTTGGAGGGCTGGGGAGATCACCAATCGGCCCAATTCGTAAGCGATTTGTTACAAAAGGCCGCGGCGGGAGAAATGACGATCGCTTTTTGCGGCCATTTTTCCGCGGGCAAGTCCAGTTTGATCAATTCCTTATGCGGCAAAAAGGTGCTGCCTTCCAGCCCGGTGCCAACAAGCGCCAACGTCGTTTCGATCCGAAACGGCGAGCCGAGGGCGCTGATCTATCCGGCAACCGAAGGCGATTCGGATGGCCGGGGATCCGTGCCGCAGGAAGTGTCGTTGGACGAATTATACGCATACTGCACCAATGGCGGCTCGTATTCGTCGGTCGAGGTATGGGACCGTATTCCGCTGCTCGGGGAACGCGGCGTGCTGATGGATACGCCGGGAGTGGATTCGACGGACGACAGCCACCAGAAAGCCACCCATTCGGCTCTTCATTTGGCGGATACGGTGTTGTATGTCATGGATTACAATCACGTGCAGTCGGAAAATAACTTGGCTTTTGCGAAAAGCTTGTCCGACTGGGGCAAACCGTTGTATCTCGTTGTGAACCAGATCGATAAACACCGGGAACGGGAGCTGTCCTTCGAGAGCTACAGGGCCGAAGTGGAGGCCGCTTTCAAGCGGTGGCAGGTCGACTATACGAGCCTGTTGTTCACATCGCTTAAAGAGACGGATCATCCGCAAAACCAATGGGAACGAGTCAAAGAACTGGTCGGAAGCCTGATCGAGAAACGGGAGCCGATTTTAAACTACAGCCTGGATTGTTCCGCACGCCATATCGCCGAGCAGCACGCGAAAAAATACGCCGATTCGCTTGAAGATGCGAAGGAACGTCTGTTGGAGGAGATGGGCGGAGCGGAGGCGGCCGCCAAGCTGGAAGCGGAAATCGCAGGCTACCGCAAAGAGCTGGAGCGGCTGAAAGAACTCCCGCAAACGGAGCGCGAGCAGATCCGCAAACTGGTCGACTCGCTGCTGGATAATGCCAACATTACGCCTGCGGAGCTGCGGGATCTGGCCGGCGCATTTTTGGAGAGCCGGAAAAACGGGTTCAAGGTCGGGCTCTTTTTCAGCGGATCCAAAACCGAGCAGGAGAAGCAGGAGCGTCTCCGCAAATTTGCGGCTGCCCTCAGCGAGCAGGCATCCGCCCAGATCGAATGGCATTTGCTGGAGCTGCTGAAGAAGTGGGGCAAATCGCTTGACGTGTGGACGGAAGAACGCCAGCAGAAGCTGCAGGAAATGATGCCCGAAATCACCGAGGGCATGCTGGAAAGCTCGGTGAAGCCGGATATGGTGCTTTCCGGCGAATACGTGTTGAACTACTGCCGGATGCTGTCGGCGGACATCAAGGGCATGTACCGCCGCGCCGCGGTGAACGCGGCGGAGGATTTGCTGGCGGATGTAGCCGCATCCGCCAAAGAGCAGCAGCAGCGCGTCGTCCGCGACTTGAACGCGCTGCTGGAACGGTCCGCCGCGATGTCCCGCTATCAGGAGCTGGAGCGGGACATCGCGGCGCGCGAGGCGGCAGCCCTGGAGCTGCTGCCGCCCCGCGTCACGCTCACCCCCGGCTTCCTGCCGGAGGTGAGCGCCCCTGCCCCTGCGGCTGCGCGGCCGCAGGGCAAGGATGCGGGCGCGCGGACGGTTGCGCCCGCCGCCCCGCTGCGCGGGGCGGAGCCGCTTGGCGGCGCGGCCTTCGGCCGCCGCCAGCGGCTGGACGCCGCGGCAGCCCGCCTGCAGGACGCGGCGGCGCTGCTCGCGCGCTACCCCGCGCTGGCTTCCGCAGCGCGGGGGCTGCGGAGCCGGGCCGAGGCGCTGGCCGGCGGCTCCTTTACGATGGCGCTGTTCGGGGCGTTCAGCGCCGGGAAATCGTCGTTCGCCAACGCATTGCTCGGCGAACGCGTATTGCCCGTATCGCCGCATCCGACGACGGCGGCGATCAACCGCATTCTGGCGCCGCAGGACGGCTTTGAGCACGGCACCGCCCGCGTGACGATGAAGTCGCCGGCCGCCTTCCGGGAGGACCTGGAGTATTCCTTCTCCGTGCTGCAGCTCGGAACGCCGCCGGAGGACGGCTGGCTGCAGGCGATCGAAGAGCTTCGGCCGGAAGGCATCCATCCTTCCGGGCTGCCGCATTACGGATTCCTGAAAGCGGCGGCCGCAGGCTGGAAGGATACCCGCGAACTGCTCGGCACGGTGCAAACCGTCGATTTGGAACGGTACAAAACTTTCGTCGCCGATGAAACCCGTTCATGTTTCGTCGAACGGATCGATTTATATTACAGCTGCCCGCTGACGGAGCAAGGCATCGTGCTGGTCGATACCCCGGGGGCTGATTCGCTTCATGCCCGCCATACGGGCGTCACGTTCCAATATATGAAACACGCGGACGCGATCGTGTTCGTGACCTATTACAACCACGCCTTTTCCAAAGGCGACCGCCAGTTTCTTGCCCAGCTCGGACGCGTCAAGGACAGCTTTGCGCTCGATAAAATGTTTTTTATCGTCAACGCCTCGGACCTTGCTTCCTCGGAGGAGGAGCTGGAGCAGGTCGTCAAGCATGTTGAGGGCAATTTAAAAGCGCGGGGCATCCGGCTTCCGCACATTTACCCGGTATCCAGCATGAAGGCACTGGAGGGCAAAATGGCCGGCGATAAAGAGCTGTATGCCGAATCGGCTTTCGAAGCTTTTGAAAACGCGCTCGGGTCGTTTGCCGGCGAGGAGCTGCCGAAGCTGTCCCTGGCCGGCAGCGTCCAGGAGATTGCCGCCGTCCGCCGCCGGGCTGGCGAATGGGCCTCCCTCGCCCGTCAGGATGCAGGAGCCAGGGAGCGGCGCCGCGGGCAGCTGGAGGAGGTCAACAAGCTTGCCTTGAACCGGATCGATGCGTTTGCCGCGCAGGATTTGGCCCGCGATATGGAACAGGAGACGCAGGAGCTGCTGTACCATGTAAGGCAGCGGATCGGCTTCGGACTCGGCGAGTTTTTCGCCGAAGCTTTCCATCCGTCGGTGCTCCGGGAGGACGCGGGGCAGCTGAAGCGGATCTTCGAAGGCTGCGGACGCGAGCTCGAACGGACCATCGTCCGCGAGCTGGAGCAGGAGCTGTGGGCGACGACGCTCCGGCTGGAGAACAAGGGCAAAGCGGTGCTGCGGACGGCTGCCGAAGAAGCGGCGAAAGACATCCGGGATTACGACGCGGCGATGATGCTGACGCCGCCGGAGGAAAAGGATTGGGTTTCCCCGCAATGGGAAGACGCGGGCCGGGTGCATTTTGTGGACTGGAACGCTTATTGGCCCTTGTTTAAGTCGCCGAAGCATTTCTTCGAGGGCGGCGGCCGGGAGAAGCTGAGAAACGCGATCGAGCCGGTGATCAAGGATGCGTTAAGCGCGGAAGCCGCCAAAAAGCAGGAACTGCTTGTGGAATTCTACGGCGGGCTCGTGGCTGCCGCCCAATCGAGGCAAAAGGAAGAGCTCAAAGAGCAGCTGAAGGAAGCGATGGATGCGGCGAGCGCGTCCCTGGCTTCCGGCGAGCAGCCTGAAGTGTGGGATAAGCTTGCGGCGCAGCTCGAGCAAATGGAACATGAGATCATGTCGTGACCGAAATGCCGCGATAAACGCGATATAAAGGAAGCGTTGCATGACGGAGTTCAAACTCCGAACATGCAGCGCTTTTTTGCTGGCGCTAACGGCGGTCTGCCTTCGATGAAGTTACAGCGATAAGCGGATTTCGCAAGCGGATGACTCACTGGTTAACCTTCGCGTTTCGGTTATTGGTAAGCATTTGCCAGCTGAAATGATCTTCTTGTTGGGTTCGGCAGAGAACGCGAGGATTTTCTATGATTTGATAAGTAAATCAGGATTAAGCCGAGGTAATGACCATTGATTGCCAATGCCGCGAAAATATGCCCGGTTATCCTCTTTGCCGCCTTGGAGAGACGGTGATAAACTTTCAAATATTCGACGTCGCATCCGGGAGGAACACGCAAAAATCGGGGGAAAACGGCCCGTAATCGCCGTACATCCGGCAGGAGCGGTTTTGGGGGTCGGGAAGAATTTTTAAGGCACGCATTCCGATGCCGCTATAACGCTCCATTCCGGCGCAGCGTTGCCGAAAGGGGCCTATTCGTCCGGTAAGCGCCGCCCCGCATGCGAAGCGATCAAGTTTTCAGATGACACGAAGGAGGAGAACCATGAATGTTCTCAGGCAAATGCAGAGCTTTTTTTGGGAGAAGAGGAGTTTTCTATATTTATCTATACTCTGCCTCGCCATAGCTACTGCACTCGGGCTTGTAACCCCGAACCTGCTGCGCACGCTTATTGACGATGCAATCCAGGCGCAGCATTTTGAAAAAGTCCCCGCGTTGGCACTAACCGTCATCGTGGTCGTCGCATTGAAAGCGCTGATGCAATTTTTAAGCGGTTTCTTCGGCGGAAGAATGGGGAACTATTTGGCTTACCGTTTGCGGAACGGATGTTACGAGAAACTGCAAGTTTTGTCTTTCCGTTACTACGACAAGGCCAGAACCGGAGACTTGATGTCCCGTCTGACCGGGGATCTCGAAGCGATCCGCCAGTTTATCGCCTTCGGCATTCCGCAAATTTTGAATACGATTCTGATGGTGGTGTTCGGCGCCGTCGTGATGTTGTACATCAGCTGGCAGCTGACGCTTATTACCATGATCAGCATCCCGTTCCTGGTCATCGTCGCTTTGAAGTTCGAAAACCGGATTCATCCGGCTTTCCAGGAAATGCGGCTTGCGCTCAGCGCATTGACCACGTCGGTCCAGGAAAACATTACGGGGGTTAGAACCGTCAAATCCTTTGCTCGCGAACCTTATGAAGTGGATAAGTTCTCGATTCGCAATGAACGATATAAATCCAACCAGATTTTTGCATCGGGCCTTTGGAGCCGCTATTTTCCGCTGATGGAGCTGCTCGCCTGCATCTGCGTCGTCGTGCTTCTCGGGGCAGGCGGCACGATGGTCGTCCGCGGGCCGTTGACGCTGGGCGGTCTGGTCGCCTTTTTCAGCTTGATCTGGTACATTATCGGGCCGATGTGGAACATCGGATATTTGATCAACAACTACACGCAGTCGGAGGCTTCCGGGGAACGGGTCATGGAGCTGTTGAACCAGCCGATCGACGTGCAGGACAAGGAAGGCGCGATAGAGCTGCGCACGGAGGACGTCAAGGGGCATGTCACGTTTGAAAACGTCACCTTCGCTTACGGGAACAAGCTGCCCGCGGTCAAAGACATCAACCTCGACGCGCGTCCGGGATCGGTCATCGGCTTTCTCGGGGGAACCGGCTCCGGCAAATCGACCATCATCCAGCTGCTGATGCACGCTTATAACGTAGACAGCGGCCGCATCAAGCTGGACGGCATCGACATCAACGACATCAAAGTGCAAAGTCTGAGAAGCCAAATCGCCTCCGTATTCCAGGAGACGTTCCTGTTTTCCTCCAGCATCCGGAACAACATCGCGTACGGCATGAAAGACGTGTCGATGGACGAAATCATCCGGGCGGCGAAGCTGGCCAAGGCGCATGACTTTATTATGGAAATGGCCGACGGCTACGATACGATCGTCGGGGAACGGGGAATGGGCTTGTCCGGCGGGCAGAAGCAGCGGATTGCGATCGCGCGGGCACTGCTCAAAAACCCGAAAATCCTGATTCTGGACGATGCGACGAGCGCCGTCGACATGGAAACCGAACACGAAATTCAATCGGGATTCCAGGAAGTCATGAAAGGGCGGACGACGTTTATTATCGCGCACCGGATTTCCTCGCTGCGGCATGCCGACGAAATTCTCGTCTTGGACGAAGGGAAAGTCGTGCAGCGGGGCAAGCATGACGAATTGATCCGGATGCCTGGACCATACCAGGACGTTTACCATATACAATATGCAGACCACATTGCCCGGATGAATGGGGATGCAGGAGAGCAGGTGAACTCATGAGTACGGCATTTAACGCGGAGAAGCGCTCTCAACAAGAAAAAGGCAGGCCGAAGGGAAGCGCCTCGGGCAAAACCGGGGAGCGTTTCGTATACCAGGACGATGAAGTCATCGAAAAACCGTTTAACTGGTCGCAGCTGACGAGATTGTTTTCTTACATGAAACCTTATACCAAACAGCTGCTGCCGCTGGTCATTCTGATGATGGTGCTCGGTACGGTGACGAAGCTGACCGTTCCGTATTTGACCAGTATGGCGATCGACAAAGCGATCGCGCCGAAGGACGGAGGTTCCGCAAGCCTGACGTTGTTGTATACGATCACGGCATTCGTCCTTGTTCTTTATATTATTCAATGGCTTGCGAGCACGTTCCGCATCAAATTCACGAATATTATCGGACAACGGGTCATATATGATCTGCGGAGCGATCTGTTCAAACATATCCAGAAGCTGTCGTTTAACTTCTTCGACAAACGTCCGGCGGGTTCGGTGTTGGTTCGCGTCACGAACGACGTCAACTCGCTGCAGGAGCTTTTTACGAGCGGCGTCGTGAACCTCATGATCGACTGCGTGCAGCTGATGGGCATCGTCGTCATTTTGCTCGTGATCAACTGGAAGCTTGGGCTCGCGGTCATCATGACCGTGCCGATCATGTTTTTCATTTCGACCAAGCTGCGGATTCGAATCCGCCGGGCTTGGCAGGACGTGCGGATGAAAAACTCGCGGATCAACTCCCACTTGAACGAAGCGATCCAAGGGATTCGCGTCACTCAGGCGTTTACGCAGGAGCAGGAAAACATCAAGTTTTTCGACAAAATGAACATGGACAGCAGAAAATCATGGGACCGGGCTTCCGCGCTCAACCAAGGTTTCGGGCCGCTGATCGAAATTACGGGCGGCATCGGGACGTTGATCCTGTTCTGGCTCGGCGCTTATCTCATCCAGCATGACCAGCTGACGGTCGGTCTCCTGGTCGCTTTCTCAAGTTATGTCGGCAGCTTTTGGGAACCGATCAACCGCCTTGGGCAAATGTACAATCAACTGCTGGTCGCCATGGCTTCCTCGGAACGGATTTTCGAGTTCATCGACGAAAAGCCGAGCATCGACGACAAGCCGAATGCGGTACCGATGCCGAAGATCGAAGGCAACATCAAGCTTGAGAACGTCGTATTTGAATACGAAAAAGGCCGGCAGGCGCTCAAGGGCATCAATCTGGACGTCAAAGCAGGCCAAACGATCGCGCTCGTCGGGCATACCGGGTCAGGCAAAAGCACCATCATCAATTTGCTCAGCCGTTTTTACGATATTTCCGGCGGGAAACTTACGATTGACGGCCTGGACATCCGCGACGTGAAGCTGGAAACGCTGCGCAGCCAAATCGGCATCGTGCTGCAGGACACCTTCATTTTCTCCGGCACGATTCGCGACAACATCCGGTTCGGACGTTTGGATGCGACGGACGAGGAGATCGAAGCGGTGGCGAAAGCGGTGAACGCCCATGAATTTATCGAAAAACTTCCGGGCGGTTACGATACGGAGGTTGAAGAACGGGGCAACATGCTTTCGATGGGGCAGCGCCAGCTATTGTCTTTCGCGCGTGCGCTGCTGGCCGATCCGCGGATTTTGATTTTGGATGAAGCGACCGCCAGCATCGACACGGAAACCGAGCTGAAAATCCAGGATGCGCTGAAGGTGCTGCTAAAGGGACGGACTTCCTTTATCGTGGCGCACCGTCTGTCGACGATCCGCCATGCCGACAAAATCGTCGTGCTCGATCACGGCGAAATCAAGGAAGAGGGCAATCACGCTGAACTGATGCGCCAGCAGGGAACCTATTACGGCCTGATCGAAGCCCAGTTTAAATTCATTTAATAATGCCCGGAAACGGCTTTTTGGAACATTTCACAACAAACTTCTGTACAATCAATGAACTTCTTCTCCGATTCGACAGCCGATAGGCCTAAAAATGAGGAAAGTTTGTGAACATTACAGGAAATTGTCGGAGCACTCTTGCAATCTTTCACCTAAACCCTGAAAATAGTTATTGAGGTATACAGATGTGGTATACACTAGTAGGGGGGAATAGGGAAGTGGTGTGGGGTGCTCCTTTTTCTGCACATGCCAAGAAGATGCTGCTGCTAGGCAGCGGCGAATTGGGGAAAGAAGTAGTACTTGAAGCCCAGAGACTGGGCGTGGAAACCATTGCCGTGGACCGATACGAACATGCGCCCGCGATGCAGGTCGCGCATAGGTCCCATGTGATTGATATGCTCGATGCCGATTCCCTGAAGCAGATTATTCATCAGGAAAAACCGGATCTGATCGTACCTGAAATTGAGGCCATAGCAACGCAGGCTTTGCTGGAACTTGAAGAAGAGGGTTACCGCGTCGTTCCAACGGCTAGGGCCGCACGGCTGACGATGGACCGCGAAGGCATACGCCGCCTGGCGGCGGAGAAGCTTGGCCTGAAGGTCGCGGACTACCGTTTCGCCGACAGCCTGGAGGAACTGAAGGAAGCCGTTGCCGTTTTGGGAACGCCATGCGTGGTCAAGCCGATCATGAGCTCTTCGGGCAAAGGGCAAAGCGTCTGCCGCACGGAAAACGATGCGGAGGCGTGCTGGAATGCCGCGATGGAAGGCGGGCGGGCCAAAAACGGCCGCGTGATCGTCGAATCCTTCGTTTTGTTCGAAAGTGAAATCACGCTGTTGACCGTACGCTCTGTAAGCGGAACCACGTTTTGCAAACCGATCGGACATATTCAGAAAGACGGCGACTATGTCGAATCCTGGCAGCCGCATGAATTAAGTCCGGAACATTTGAATGAAGCAGAGCTGATTGCGAAAGCCATCACCGACGAGCTTGGCGGGTATGGCATTTTCGGAGTCGAACTGTTTGTGACGAAAGATGGAATCATATTCAGCGAAGTTTCGCCGCGTCCGCATGATACCGGGATGGTGACGATGGTCACCCAGGATTTGTCGGAATTCGCCCTGCACGTCAGAGCGATTCTCGGGCTTCCGATCCCGTCGGTCGAATTGTTGACGCCGGGAGCTTCGGCAACTTTGAAAGCGGAAGACGCAAGTACGAATTTTGCTGTTGGAGGCGTAGAGGAAGCGCTCAGCCTGCCGCGGACGCAAGTGCGCGTATTCGGCAAGCCGGAGACGAGAGCCGGGCGAAGAATGGCTGTCGCCTTAAGCGCCGATAGGGATCTTCAGAAAGCACGGAAAACGGCGAAACAAGCCGCCAGTCTTTTAAAAGTGGAGGAATATGATCATGAACAGTAATGTCCTGGCACCTGCTCTGCAAATCCGCAATTCCAACTGCGACAGCGATCTCGAGGCGGTCGTGGCATTGATGCGGGAACTGAATTATCCGACGACGATCAACGTAATGCGCGAGCGTATCGAAGCTTCCGAGAACAATCCGAAGCTTTGCACGATGGTTGCGGAGCTTGACGGCAAAGTGATCGGCATGGTTGCGCTGAATCAAGTGAAATCTTTTGCGAGAAACGAGACGGCCACCCAGGTTTCGGCTCTGATCGTGGCGAAGGAGCACCGCGGCCAAGGCATCGGCAAAAGGCTGATCCGCAGCGCGGAGGAATGGGGCAAAAAGCAAGGCTGCCAAACGCTTTTCCTCGTCAGCGGCAACCGCGTCGAAAGAGCGCCTGCCCATGCGTTTTATGAACATATCGGTTTTGAAAAAATCGGATACCAATTCGTGAGAAAACTGAACTAATTCACCATACATTTGAATACGCTCGTCCCTTGCGGGACGGGCTTTTTTGTTTTTAGGGTTATCTATGCCCGTTAATATTTACAATTTTTCCCCGCCGAGATAGAATACGGGAACAACGCTGGGAAGCGTTTACAAGCATTCCCGATGTTAGCCTGTATTAAATCCTGTAACGAAGGTGGATGGAAAATGATGTACAAGCTGTTGCTGGTGGAAGACGAAGCAGACGTAAGGGAAGGATTGGCATGGGAAATCGATTGGGCAAGCCATGGTTTCCAGGTCGTGGACACGGCCGAAAACGGCAGGGAAGCGGCGGAACTGTTCGAGAGGCAGATCCCCGACGTGGTGGTGACCGACATCCAAATGCCGTTTATGGACGGTCTGGAGCTGGCGGCGTGGATCAAGGAACGGTACCGGTCGACGAAAATCATCATTTTGACGGGGTATGACGAATTCGAATACGCGCAAAAAGCGATCAAGCTCCATATCGACGAATACGTGCTTAAGCCTTTTTCATCGCAGGAACTCGTCGAGGTGCTCCTCAAAGTCCGCAGGCAAATGGACGAGGAACAAGCTGAAAAAGAAAACGTACATGTGCTGAAGGAACATTACCGCAAAAGCATTCCCGTGCTGAAGGGGCTTTTTTTGTCCCAGCTCGTCACGCGGAGCATGGCGGACGAAGAAATTCGCGAAAAATGCGGCAGCTACGGCGTCGAATTGACCGGTCGCAGCTTTATGGCTTCCGTGCTTCGGGTGGATTACGTCCACCAGGACGAGGGGGCTGTTAAAAACGACCATTCGGAAGCGTCCTTCTCGCTCAAATATTCGGAGGACCGTTATCTTCAATTGTTTGCCGTTTTGAACGTTGCTGAAGAAATCGTCAGCCGCCATGGCGGTTTTAGCGTGTTCATTCACGCGGAGGATTGCGTGCTGCTGACCGCTTCCCCCGAGCCGGACGCTGGACTGGCGGCGCAGCAAACGCTGGCGGTACTTGACGAAATTCGCCTCAGCGCATCCAAATTTTTGAAGCTGACGCTCACGGCCGGCGCCGGTACGGTATGCGCAAAACCCGGAGAGATTCACCAATCCTACCGCAAAGCGATGCAGGCGCTCGACTACAGGCTGATTCTCGGGAACGACCGGGTGATCTGGATCGCCGATATCGAAACGGAACGCACCGACCCGCTCAATTTCGACGAACTTCAGGAAAAGTCTTTTATCCGCTGCCTTAAAGTGGGAACCCCGGATGAACTCGATGCGCTTTTGGACGGTTTTTTCAACGGTATCCAGGCCGGCCAGCTATCCGTTCAGGAATGCCAGGTGTATTTGATGGAAATTCTCGCCTGCGTGATGAAGGTTGCGAAGGAATTCGGCGTCGAGCCGGATCATCTGTTCGGAGAGGGGGCGTACCCGTTTGCGGAGATCTATAAATACAACCATATCGGGGACGTCAGACGATGGATGGGAGGCATTTGCCGGAAGCTTATGGGCTTTATCGTTCAAGGTCGGCAGACCGGGTATAACCTGCTGGTCGAATCGGCCAAGGCGTATATCCAGCGGCATTTCAGGGACAGCGATCTGTCGATCAGTACCGTGTGCAGCCATCTGCACATCAGCACCGGGTATTTCAGCAGCATTTTCAAAAAAGAAACGAAAACGACCTTCGTCAATTACTTGATGCACATCCGCATGGAAGCGGCGAAAGAGATGCTGCGTTCGACGGACATGAAGGCGTTTGAGATCGCCGAGGCCGTCGGTTTTATGGACCCGAATTACTTCAGCTTCTGTTTCCGCAAACAATTCGGGCTGTCGCCGAGGGAATACCGGAACGGGAACGGAGGTGTCGAGATCCGTTGAAAATCGAAAGCAAACCGAAGCTGCTTCGCCTCCCCCGCATCGGCCTCTCCTTTAAGCTGCGAAGCATTCAAACGATCATTACCGTCACGTTTACGCTCATGACGATTTTTGTCGTCGTCGCCGTCAGTTTTATGCTGTACAACAAATTTTCCAAAACGGCCGAAGAAAATGCTTATCTCAACATCCGGCAGATCATTGAGCAGGTGAGCTACCATTTGGAGCTGTACGTCAAAGGCATGCAGGACATCTATGAGGTCGTCGAGGACCAGATCAACGAAACCCCCGACATATCAAGCCCCGTATTGCGGGAACAGCTGGCAACGCTGCTCCGGACCCGCGAGGATTTGGTGTCCCTGGGGTTGTTCACCCCGACAGGCAATTTGGTCATGGACGTTCCCGATCTGGACATGCGCCGCAACACGCTCTTGGAAACGCAAAGCTGGTTTGAATCGGCCCGCGCCCGGCCGCAAAAGCTCTCATTTTCCGCACCCCATATTCAAAATCTGTATAAGGGCCAATACAAATGGGTCGTTTCGCTTAGCCGGATGGTAAAGTACAAGGAAAACGGCGTGACAAAACAAGGCGTTTTGCTGGCGGACGTCAACTTCCGCACGATCGACGAGCTCAGCCGCAAAGTCAGTTTGGGCAAAAGAGGATATGCCTACGTCATCGACGATCTCGGCAACCTGGTATACCATCCTCAGCAGCAGCTCATTTACGCGGGGTTGAAATACGAAAACCTGGAGCCGGTTTTTGATTATGCATACGGCAGCTATACGGATAAATCGACCGGCGAACTGCGCTATATTACGGTCCGGACCGTCGACCCGATCCGCTGGAAAATCGTCGGCGTCGCTTACCCGGATGAAATCGTGACGACCCAAAGGGATTTGAACCGTTTCGTTTTCTGGTTTCTTCTGGTCATTTGCGCCGCGGTCGCCGTTTTGGCCTTTTTTGTATCCGCCAAAATATCGCAGCCGCTGCTTAAGCTGGAAAAATCGGTGCAAAGCGCCGGGCAGGGCGATTTCAGCACGCCGATCCACGTCAGCGGCGCCCACGAAGTCGTGCAGCTGTCGAAACGGTTCAACTTTATGCTGCACCGCATCCGCCAGCTGATGGACCAAATCATTTACGAACAGGAAGCGAAACGCAAAAGCGAGCTTGACGTGCTGCAGTCCCAGATCAACCCCCACTTTTTGTACAACACGCTGAATTCGGTCATCCGCTTGGCGGAAAGAGGAAAAAAAGAAGAGATCATCGCCACGATCACGTCGCTTTCGAAATTTTTCCGGATCAGCCTGAGCAGGGGCAAAAACATCATTACGGTCGAAGAAGAGCTTGAGCATGTGCGGCATTATTTGATCATCCAAAAAATACGCTTCAAAAACAAATTCGATTTCAGCATCGAATGCGACGAAAAGGCGGCGAGCTGCAAGACGCTGAAGCTGATCCTCCAGCCCATCGCGGAAAACGCGATCGTTCACGGGATCGAAAAGATGCAGGATGCGGGTTTTATTCGCATTACGGCCACGGCCGCGGACGATCGGTTGACGATGAAAGTGTCCGATAACGGGCTGGGCATGACGAAACAGGTCATGGAACAGCTATTGAGCGGCGGCGTACGGAGCGGGGGCTCGGGCGTCGGCGTCAAAAACGTCAACGAACGGATCCGCCTGTATTACGGCAAAACCTACGGACTCAGCTTCGAAAGCGAGCTTGAAGAAGGCACGACGGTGACCATAACGCTGCCTGCGGAACAAAGCGAAGAAACGCTGCAGGAAAGGGGGATATCATGACAAGGTTGGACAGAAAAACAATCGTTGGCGTGCTGCTGATATGCCTGGCCGCGGCGTTGTCCGCATGCACCGGGGAGGAACCGGGTCTCCATGCGCTGGATAAACCGAGAAACGTGGACATGATCGTCAAAATGGACCACGGCGACTTCTGGAAAACGGTCAAGATGGGCGCCGAGGTCGCCGCCAAGGAATATAACGTGACGATTACGTTTAAAGCGCCCCGTTCCGAAAACGATATCGATGAACAAATCCGGCTGGTGGACGAATCGATCCAAAACCAGGCCGATGCCATCATTTTATCCGCAAGCGACTATATGAGGCTGGCCCAGGTGACGGATCGCGCGGCCTATTACAAAATCCCGGTCATTTCCATGGATTCGGAGGTGGCTTCGGCGCGGGTCAAATCTTTTGTCGGGACGAACAACTACGAAGCGGGGCAAAAAGCGGCCGAACGGCTGATCAAGCTGACGGGAGAGAACGCCCGGATCGGCGTGATGAACTTCGTGCAAGGGGCGAAAAACGCCGACGAACGGGAAGAAGGATTCATGGACTACGCTGCCCGTTTTCCGGGAGTCGAGATCGTGGACGTCGAATACTGCCAATCGGACGAGGCGGAAGCCCGCCGGCTGACCCGCAAAATAATTGCTAAACACCCCGAACTAAGCGGCATCGTCGCGTTGAACGAAGTGGCTTCCATCGGGACGGCCGAAGAAATTCAAAAGCTTGGGTACGGGGAAAAAATCAAACTGGTCACGTTCGACAGCCCGGCAAAAGTGATGGAGCTTCTGCAGGAAGGAGTCGTGCAAGGGACCGTCATCCAAAACCCGTTTAATAACGGATATTTGGCCGTCCAGCTGGCGGTTCAAGCGTTGGAAGGCATCGAGGTTCCGGAAAGGGTGGATACCCGCTCGAAGCTGATCGATCTCGACAACATGCTGTGGCCGGAAAATCAAAAGCTTTTGTTTCCGTTTGTCAAGTGAAACGAATATCGGTTAAGCGTATCGCTTAACGCATGAGAATTTTCATAGAACTGATGAGAATTTTATATTCGAATCGGAAGGCGGCTTCGGCATAATGAAAACGTATCCAAGGGATGCAGCATAACGAAACATAAGAGGAGGTCACGAACACGATGAAAAAAATCACTTCCGTACTGCTTGCGGGCGCTTTGCTGGGGACCGTCATGGCCGGCTGCTCGAGCGGCGAAAAAACCGCGGAGGGCGGCAAAAGCGAAAGCGGCGGAAAAGAACCGTCCATCGGCGTAGCGATCTACAAATTTGACGATACCTTCATGACGGGCGTGCGCAACGCGATCAAATCGAACGCCGAAGGGAAAGCGAAGGTGGATATCGTAGACAGCCAAAATTCCCAGCCGACGCAAAACGACAAAGTGGACTTGTTCATATCGAAAAAGACGGATGCGCTGGTGATTAACCCGGTAGACCGCACGGCGGCCGGCGTCATTATCGACAAGGCGAAAGCGGCGAACACGCCGGTCGTGTTCCTGAACCGCGAACCGCTGCCCGAGGACATGAAAAAATGGGACAAGGTTTATTACGTCGGCGCGAAAGCGGAAGAATCCGGCACGATGTCGGGCGAACTGATCGCCGATTATTGGAAGGCCCACCCGGAAGCGGACAAAAACAAGGACGGCGTGCTGCAGTACGTCATGCTAAAAGGCGAACCGGGCCACCAGGATGCCGAGCTGCGCACCAAATATTCCATTGAGGCGATCGAAAAAGCCGGCATCAAAGTCCAAAAGGTGGAAGAGGACACCGCGATGTGGGACCGCGTCAAAGGCCAAGAGAAGATGGCGGCTTTCCTCGGAGCGCACGGCGACGGCATCGAAGCCGTGTTGGCGAACAACGACGACATGGCTCTGGGGGCGATCGAAGCGCTGAAAGCGGCCGGCTATTTCAAGGACGGCAAAACGATGCCGGTCGTCGGCGTAGACGCGACGGCTCCCGCGCTTCAGGCATTGGAAGAAGGAACGCTGCTGGGCACGGTGCTGAACGACGCAAACAATCAGGGCAAGGCGGCCGTGGCGCTGGCGACGGTGCTGGCCAAAGGCGAAACGCCTTCAAAGGACAACATCGGCTTTGATATTACGGATAACCAATACGTGTGGATTCCATACAAAAAAATTACGAAGGACAACATCAACGACGCGAAATAACGCGGTTTTTGCAGCTAAAGCAAATGCGAAAAACCGGCTTGCCGGGCGGCGGCGGAGCCGCTGCCGTCCGGCGCAGTCGGGCAGCGGGGGGCAAGCAATATGGCACGGCATGAATATGTGCTCGAGATGAACGGAATATCCAAGGAATTCCCCGGGGTTAAGGCGCTTGATGACGTCACGTTTAAGGTGCGGCCCGGTTCGGTGCATGCCCTGATGGGGGAAAACGGCGCCGGAAAATCGACGCTGATGAAATGCCTCTACGGGATTTACGCGCCGGATGCGGGCGAAATCGTCCTGGACGGAGAAAAGGTGCAAATCCAAAGTTCGAAAGATGCGCTCGGTTACGGCATTTCCATGATCCATCAGGAGCTTCATCCGGTGCCGTTCCGAAATGTCATGGAAAATATTTGGCTGGGACGGTTTCCGACCAAAGGCTTTTTCCCGTTCCGGTTCATTGACCATAAGCAAATGTACAAAGATACGAAAGAGCTTTTCAAGCAGCTGGATATGGACGTGGATCCGAATATGATCGTCGGCAGGCTGTCGGTGTCCAAAGTCCAATCGATCGAAATCGCCAAAGCCGTTTCCTACCAGTCGAAGATCATCATTATGGACGAACCGACTTCCTCGTTGACAAGCGTAGAAGTCGAGCATTTGTTCCGGATGATCCGGGATTTAAAAAAACGGGGCGTCGCCATCATCTATATTTCGCACAAAATGGAAGAAATTTTGAGCATTTGCGATGAAGTGACGATCATGCGGGACGGGCAAAAAATCGGCACCTGGCCGGCAAGCGAGCTGACCACGGACCTGATGATTTCGAAGATGGTCGGCCGCGATCTGACGCAGCGTTTTCCCGACCGCGATCATGCGCCCGGCGAAGTGCTGCTGGAAGTTCGCGGGCTCACTTCACCGCATCCCGCATCCTTTAAGGATATATCGTTTCAGCTTCGGCAGGGCGAAATTTTGGGGATCGGGGGTCTCGTAGGGGCGCAGCGCACCGAGCTGATCGAAGCCCTTTTCGGTTTGCGGGGCATCGCATCCGGAACGGTACTGATCCGGGGGAAAGAGGTGAAGATCCATACGCCGGGCGACGCGATCAAGCACGGGATGGCGCTTTTGACCGAAGAACGCCGCGTCACGGGGATTTTTCCGGTGCTGCCGGTGCACGAAAACGCATCGATCGCCAATCTGAACCGGTATCGCAGGCTGCTTTTTTTCCTTGACGGGCGCAAAAAAAAGAAAGAAGCGGATCTGATGGTCGAGAAGCTGCGCACCAAAACGCCGACGACCCGCACGCTCATCATGAATCTGTCCGGCGGAAACCAGCAAAAGGTGCTTTTGGCAAGATGGCTCCTTACGGATCCTGACATCCTGCTGCTCGACGAGCCGACGCGCGGCATCGACGTCGGAGCCAAGTTCGAAATTTACACCATCATCAAAGACCTTGCCAAGCAGGGAAAAAGCATCGTCATGATTTCTTCCGAGATGCCCGAACTGATCGGGATGTCCGACCGGATCATGGTCATGTCCGGGGGACGGCTTACCGGAATTTTGGATGGAAGCAGCGCCTCGGAGGAAGAAATCATGAGGCTGGCCGCCCGGCATGCCTAGGACGCGAAGGAGGATGAACCCATGCTGAGCATGAAAAAAGTGGGCGGCGGAAAAGCCGTTCAAAGCTTTACGACGCAATATGCGATTTATATCGTTTTGGTGCTGCTCGTGATCGGAATCACGATTTACAACCCGTCGTTTCTGTCGATCGATTCCTTGCGGAATATCCTTATTCAATCCTCTACGCGGGCCATCATCGCGCTTGGGGTGGCGTTTATTCTGATTACCGCAGGCACCGACTTGTCTGCAGGGCGGATCGTCGGTTTGACCGCCGTGGTTTCCGCATCCATGCTTCAAACCGAGAACTACGCCAACCGCTTTTTCCCGGATTTGCCGCATCTGAACGTGTTTGTCCCTATTTTGCTGGCGATCGTCGTCGGTTTGGTCTGCGGTTTGGTCAACGGACTGGTCGTCGCGAAGCTGAATGTGCCGCCGTTTATCGCCACGCTTGGAACGATGGTCGCGGTGTACGGGATAAACTCGATGTACTTCGACATGGACCCGAACAACTCGCAGCCGATCGGGGGACTTCGTCAAGATTTCACCGCTTTCGGATCGGGATCGATCGGTTCAGGCACCTTTTCGGTTCCGTATATCGTGCTGGTCGCCATTTTCGTGGCGTTTATCGTGTGGGTGATCTTCAACAAAACGAAGCTTGGCAAAAACATGTACGCCATCGGCGGCAATGTGCAGGCCGCCAAAGTTTCCGGCATCCATGTCGCCAAAAACCTGATCTATATTTATATGATCGCCGGCGCATTGTATGGCCTTGCAGGCGTGCTCGAGGCGTCCAGAACCGGCGGCGCGACAAACAACTACGGCAACATGTACGAGCTTGACGCCATCGCAGCTTGCGTTGTCGGGGGCGTGTCCACCACG
This sequence comes from Paenibacillus sp. USDA918EY, assembly GCF_009870825.1. Lineage (GTDB taxonomy): Bacteria > Bacillota > Bacilli > Paenibacillales > Paenibacillaceae > Paenibacillus_AQ > Paenibacillus_AQ albilobatus. Next base: position 398,568 of record NZ_WTWY01000004.1, read on the forward strand.
GGAGGCATCGGGACGGTGCCGGGAGTGATGGTTGGGGTGCTGATTTTTTCGATCATAAACTACGGTCTGACGTTTATCGGGATCAGCCCTTATTGGCAGCTGATTTTTAAGGGATTGATCATCGTCGCCGCCGTTGCGTTTGATATGCGCAAATACGCAGCCAAGAAATAAGTTGAATGGTGGACGGAACCGCCGCAGCCGCATGGCTGCGGTTTTTTGCATTGAATCGCGGGCGTCTGGAAATTCGTTGCCAATATTTGTGGACTACACAAAAGAAACAGCCATGTTACAATGTGGGAGTGAGAAATGACAACTTTGTAACCTGGACAGATTCACGTACTACCAATGACACCATGAGAAGGAGATGTATCCATGAAGAACAATAAAGTGATGAAAGCCTTGATCGGCACGGCATGCGCCGGCGTTTTGGCGGTTGGTCTGATTGGAGCAGGTCCGGCATCGGCTGCTTCTGCCCAGCAAAACTACGTACCTGCACCAAAAAACATCCAAGACCTGCAAAACCTTCAAAGCTATTTGCAAGAGTGGCTGCAAAACAGTGGACTCGACTTTCAATTCCAATATCCGGGAACAGGACAACAAGTAACCGTACCGCAGCCGTCGAATCCGACGCCTTCAACGCCTTCGAAGCCGCAAACGAATCCGACGCCTTCGAAGCCGGTAACAACCAAACCTAAGCCATCCAAGCCTGAGACTTCGAAACCGGATGCTTCGACTTCCAAACCGTCGACCGGAACGACCTCGAACCAGTCCGCTTATGCGGCCGAAGTCGTAAAACTGGTAAACCAGGAGCGTGCGAAAGCGGGCCTCAAACCTTTGACGGAAAACGCCAAACTGTCCAACATGGCGATGGATAAAGCGAAAGACATGAGCAACAACAATTATTTCGACCACAACTCGCCAACGTACGGTTCTCCGTTCGATATGATGAAAAAATACGGCATTTCCTTCAGCTATGCGGGCGAAAACATCGCTAAAGGGCAAAAAACGCCTGCAGACGTCATGAACGCATGGATGAACAGCGAAGGACACCGCGCCAACATCCTGAACAGCAACTACACCACGATCGGCGTGGCTTACTACAACGGATACTGGGTACAAGAATTTATCGCGAACTAATACCGATCTTATCATTTAATGGCCGAGTCCGTTTCCTTCGGGAAACGGGCTTTTTTTGCCGGGAGCAGAAAAAACCGGATGGCCTTCCATCCGGTTAATTCACCATGGTTATGATGGGTTATGCAGGGTTCGAACCTGCGACCTGCCGATTAAGAGTCGGCTGCTCTGCCAGCTAAGCTAATAACCCGCAATCCTATACTCATTATACTACGCCTTTTTTTTTCGAAAATCCAGACGTTCACAAAAAGTTGACAACAGGAATCTTTGCTGGTTTTCGCCATTCGTTCAGCACGAAAGGAAATTGCGGCCGAATTTGCAAATTCGTCCTAGAAGTTTTATGTTTATTTACATATGTCATTTGTCGGAAAAATGACGAATCGCAGAACGTCTTGATGGAGGGATCGGTTGTGAATTCATCGAAATGGATTTGGCGCAGCGTCGGCATCTTATCCGTGCTCGCCACGCTGCTTCTGCTCGCCGGCTTCGTTTATGCGGTCAAAGACATTCAGAATCCCCAGGCTGCGAAAGAGCAGGGTCCAAAGGCGGCCGAGCCGCAAACGGGAACGGTCTCTTCGAACCCCGAAACAGCCAAAGAGCTGAAGTTCGCGGTCCTTGGCGATTCCTTGGCGAAAGGAACGGGAGACAATTCGGGCATGGGGTTCGCGCGCCGGACGATCAAGGAACTGTCGCCAGCAGGGGGCAGGAAGGCGACCCTCCTGAACAATCTGGGCATCAACGGACTTACGACGACGGGCCTTCTGCCGAAACTGGAGGAGCGTGGAACAAAATACGTGCTGGGACAAGCCGATGTGATTCTGCTTTCGATCGGAGGGAACGATCTTTTCCAAGGGGCCGATCTCATCTCCAAGGGCATTGCCGGTACAAGTTCGACGGCCAAAGGGCAGGAACTGGATCCGAAGGATCTGTTAAAGGGACTGCCCAAAGCATCGACGCAGCTGAAAGCGATTTTGGAGCGGATCCGCGCGATCAATCCCAATGCCTTGATCGTCTACGTCGGCCTGTATAATCCGTTCGGAGACATCGAAGATCTTCAGATTCCCGGGAATGAGGCGGTTGCGGAATGGAATCAAGCCGCGCTCGACACGATTAATAAATATGGCAATATGACGCTGGTGCCTACCTTTGACATTTTCCAGCATCATTTGGACCGGTATTTGTCGTCGGATCACTTCCATCCGAACGGCGACGGATACCAGCAAATCGCCGTCCGGATCGTACAGGCAATCCGCTGACACGGCATACGGAGGAAAGGAGAAGGAGAGAATGTCATTGACGGACGGTTCGGACCTGCGGCAACCCATCGTGTTATCGGTTGAACACGTCAAAAAAAGGATCGGCAAAAAATGGATCATCGAAGATGTGACCTTCGATGTCCGCGAAGGCGAAATATTCGGTTTTTTAGGGCCGAACGGCGCAGGCAAAACGACGACGATCCGCATGCTTGTAGACTTGATCAAGCCGAGCGCCGGGGTCATCAAAGTATGCGGCTATGACGTGAACCGGGAGCAGGAGCAAGCGCTTCGTTTCGTCGGCTCGATCGTGGAAAACCCGGAAGTATACACATATTTGACCGGGTGGGAGAATCTGGAGCATTTTGCGCGCATGCAGCCCGGCATCGACAACCGCCGGATACAGGAAGTGGTGGATATCGTCCGGCTGGACCAGAGAATCCATGACAAGGTCAGAACCTATTCCCTCGGGATGCGTCAGCGGCTGGGCATCGCTCAAGCGCTGCTCGGAAGGCCGAAGCTGCTTATTCTCGATGAGCCGACAAACGGGCTCGATCCGAAGGGAATCAAGGAGCTGCGCCAATTTATCCGGGAGCTGGCGGACGGGGGATTGGCCGTGTTTGTATCCAGCCATCTGCTTAGCGAAATTCAGCTGTTATGCGACCGGGTGGCTATCATCAGCCGCGGCCGGGTGCTTGCGGTGGGCGATGTCAACGAGCTTGTGGCCGCCAACGCGGAATACGTAATTTGGGATTTCGAACCGGCCGAAGCGGGAAAGCGGGAGCTTGCGCTTCGCGAAGGAATCGAAGTGATCGAACACGCTGAACGGGTGCTGGATGACGCCATCATCGCCGGGATGGGCGCCGGATCGGTCGTAACGGTCATGGGCGAAGAACTTATCGCCGGAACGGTCGCGCATCTGGTCGCTTCGGGCATTCGGATCCACGGCGTCCATAAAATCAACCCGACGCTCGAGCAGCTGTTCCTGAAAATGACGGAGGGTGAGAGTATTGATTAGCGTGCTGCCCCTGATTCAAAACGAGACGATCAAAATTATCAAAAAGAAGCGCTTTTATGTCATTTTGCTGATTCTGCTCGTGCTGGTTCCGATGTTCACCTATGCCCAAATGCGGTCGGCTGAACAAACGAGGGAAAAGTTCAAAGGCGACTGGCGGCTTGAAGTGCAGCAGCAAATTACGGATAATGAAAATTCCCTCGGCAGCGACAGGGTGCCGGACGAATGGAAGAAATTCCGGAAAATTTTCGTGCAGCAGCTGCAGTATTACCTGGAGCATGACGTGAACCCGAACGAGCCGAACGGCGTCACGTTCACGCGCGAGTTTATGGCGAATTCCATAACTTTGTTCATTCCTCTACTCATTATGGCGATCGCTTCCGATATAGTATCCGGGGAACGAACGAGCGGCACCATCAAAATGCTATTGACGAGGCCGGTCAAAAGGTGGAAGGTGCTGCTGAGCAAACTGATCACGTTGTACATGTTTTCTTCGCTGATCATCGTGTCCGCTTTTGTGATCACGTACGTCATTTCCGGGGCCGTTTTCGGGTATAAAGGATTTGAATTTCCGGTGTTCACCGGATTTCGGATTCAAGGGTCCGACGTCGATATGTCGGCCGTGCACGCGGTGCCCCAGTGGATGTATTTGCTGATGGAAGGCGGGCTGATCTGGTTCGTAAGCCTGGTCGTCGCTTCGCTCGCGTTTATGGTATCGGTGCTCGTCCGCAGCACGGCGGCAAGCATCGTGGTCATGATGGCCGCGCTGATCGCCGGGACGATCCTTACCAACATGGCCTCCGCCTGGAAAAGCGCGAAATACCTGTTTATGGTCAATTTGGAGCTGACGGACTATCTGTCCGGGACGCCGGCCCCGATCGAGGGAATGAACCTCGCTTTTTCGCTGGCGGTGTTGTCCGTATGGGCCGTTGCCGCGATCATAATCTCATTCCTTGTCTTTACGAAAAGGGATATCTTGAATTAAAATGGACAAGGATAACAAAACAAAACATCTGTTTGCATTTTGGTATATCCTACATAAAGAAGCACAAAGGGGGAGCATGAATGGTCGAGCAGATCGATATGTTTGCAGAGCCGCCGGGAGACGGCCATAACAACAGCGCGCCCAGCGGCGGCAGTTACGATGCAGACGACATTCAAGTGCTCGAAGGCCTGGTTGCGGTACGCAAACGGCCAGGCATGTATATTGGCAGCACCAGTTCATCGGGGCTTCATCATTTGGTATGGGAAATCGTGGATAATGCCGTCGATGAGCATTTGGCCAAATACTGCACGAGAATTGATCTTACTTTGCATAAAGACGGTTCCATCACCGTAGTCGATAACGGACGCGGCATTCCGACGGGAATGCATAAAACGGGAATCCCGACGCCGCAAGTCGTATATACCATCCTGCACGCCGGAGGAAAATTCGGCGGCGGCGGATATAAAAAATCGGGCGGCCTGCACGGCGTCGGGGCGTCGGTAACCAATGCGCTTTCCGAATGGCTCGAGGTGGAGATTTACCGCGACGGCAAAATCCATCGGCAGCGCTTCGAATATTGGCAGGACAAAAACGGCAAGGAGCATGTCGGCGAACCTGTCACCGGGCTCGAAGTGCTCGGCAATACGAACAAAACCGGCACCAAGGTGACCTTTAAACCGGACATCCGGGTGTTCCACGGCGGGATTCAGTTCAACTACGATACGCTTGCCGAACGGCTGCAGGAAATCGCCTTCCTGAATTCGGGCCTCCGCATCGTCATCAAGGATGAGCGCACCGACCGGATGGACGAATTTTATTACGAAGGCGGCGCCAGCCAATTCGTCGAATTTTTGAACGAAGGCAAAGACGTGCTGCATGACGTCATTCATTTTTACGGGGAAAAGGACGACGTGGAGGTCGAGGTGGCGCTCCAATACAACGCGGGTTACACCGAAACGCTCGCATCGTTCGTCAACTCGATCCCGACGCGCGGCGGAGGGACGCACGAAACGGGGTTCAAGACCGCTTATACGCGCATCATGAACGATTACGCCCGGAAAAACCACATGCTGAAAGAAAAGGACAAAAACCTGGAAGGCAATGATCTCCGCGAAGGCATGATGGCGGTCATCAGCGTCAAAATGGCCGAAGTCGAATTCGTGGGACAAACGAAAGACCAATTGGGCAGCGCCTCGGCGCGCAGCACCGTGGACGCGATCGTGACGGAAAAGATGCAGATTTTCCTCGAAGAAAACCCGCAGGTTGCCCAAACGCTCATCAAAAAAGCGATCCAGGCGTCCAAAGCGCGCGAGGCGGCGCGCAAAGCCCGCGACGATATGCGCAGCGGGAAAAAGCGGAGCGAAGGCTCGAGCCTCGGGGGCAAGCTGAGTCCGGCTCAATCCAAGGACTTCACCCGTACGGAGCTGTTTGTCGTCGAAGGAAATTCCGCCGGCGGGTCGGCCAAACAGGGCCGCGACTCGAAGATTCAGGCGATCCTTCCCCTGAAGGGCAAACCGCTGAACCCGGAAAAAGCCAAGCTTGCCGATATCATGAAAAACGAGGAATACCGCACGATCATTAACGCGATCGGAGCGGGCATCGGAACCGAGTTCGAAATCGAAGACAGCAATTACTCCAAAATTATTATTATGACGGACGCCGATACCGACGGCGCGCACATTCAAGTGCTGTTATTGACGTTCTTCTACCGCTACATGAAGCCGCTGATCGACGAAGGCCGGGTGTACATCGCCCAGCCGCCGCTGTACAAAATTTCGCGCAAGTCGGGCAAGCTTGAAACGGTACGGTACGCCTACAGCGACGAGCAGCTGCAAAATTACTTGAAGGAATTCGGCAAAAATTACGAGCTGCAGCGTTACAAAGGTCTCGGCGAGATGAATCCCGAACAGCTGTGGGAGACGACCATGAATCCGGAAACGCGCACCCTGCTGCAGGTGCAGATCGAAGATGCGGCGAAAGCGGAGCGCCGCGTATCCACGCTGATGGGCGACAAGATCGACCCGCGCAAGCGCTGGATCGTGGAAAATGTCGACTTTAGAGAGTTCGAGGAATAGAAGGTGAATCGATGAGTTTATCAGAACAGTTTCTGCCGGCTTATCTCGAAGAGGTCGTCGGCGACCGCTTCGGCCGGTATTCCAAATATATCATTCAAGACCGCGCCATTCCCGACGTCCGCGACGGATTGAAGCCGGTTCAGCGCCGCATTTTGTACGCCATGTACGAGTCGGGCAATACGCCCGACAAAGCGTACCGCAAATCGGCCAAAACCGTCGGCGACGTGATGGGGAACTACCACCCTCACGGAGACTCGTCCATTTACGACGGCATGGTCCGGATGGCTCAGCCGTGGAAAATGGGGCATGTCCTTGTCGACGGCCACGGCAACTGGGGTTCGATCGACGATGACCCGCCGGCGGCGATGCGTTATACCGAAGCGCGCCTGTCGCCGATCGCGCTGGAAATGCTGCGCGACATCGACAAGCGGACGGTCCAGTTCAAGGACAACTTCGATAATTCGGCGAAAGAACCCGTCGTACTGCCGTCGCGGTATCCGAACCTGCTCGTCAACGGCGTCAGCGGAATTTCAGCCGGTTTTGCGACGGAAATTCCGCCGCATAATTTACGCGAAGTCATCGACGCCTGCGTGGCGGTGATGCAGAAGCCGGAAATCGAATTGGAAGAAATCATGACCTTCATCAAGGGCCCGGATTTTCCGACCGGCGGTTTGATCATGGGCGAAGAAGGCATCAAGGAAGCTTACCGGACGGGGAAAGGACGGATTTATCTCCGGTCCAAAGCCGACATCGAATTTCTTCGCGGCGGCAAGCAGCAAATCGTGGTGACGGAAATACCGTACCAGGTTGTAAAATCTCGTCTTGTCACCCAAATGGAAAACATCCGCCTCGAGAAAAAAATCGAAGGCATCGCCGAGGTTCGCGACGAAAGCGGGCGGGACGGCTTGCGCATCGTCGTCGAAATCAAAAAGGAAGCGGATGCCCAGGGCATTTTGGCTTACCTGCTGAAAAAGACGGATCTTCAGGTCACGTATAACTTCAACATGGTGTCGATCGTCAACAAAGCGCCGCAGCAGCTTGGACTGAAAGCGATGCTGGAAGCGTACATCGAACACCAGCGCGAAGTGGTGTCGAACCGCACGCGTTTCGAGCTGGAAAAAGCCGAAGACCGCGCCCATGTGCTGGAAGGCCTCGTTAAAGCGCTGAACATTCTGGATGAAGTTATCGCGGCCATCAAAGCTTCGAAAAACCGCCAGGACGCGCAAAACAACCTGCAGTGGATGTTCGGATTTACGGAGCGTCAGGCGGACGCGATATTGACCTTGCAGCTGTACCGCTTGACGAATCTGGAAATTACGACGCTGCAGAAAGAGCTTGATGAGTTGCTGAAAAAAATCGACAACTATCGCGCCATCCTCGAAAGCGACAAAAAGCTGATCGCCCTGATCCGCAAGGAACTGCTGGAAATCCGCGACAAATACGGCATCGACCGCAGATGCTCCATTCAGGAAGAAGTCGAGGAAATCAAGGTCAACCTGGAAGTTATGGTCAGCTCCGAGGACGTGCTGGTGACGCTGTCGAAAGACGGCTATATCAAGCGGACAAGCATGCTTTCCTTTACCCGGTCCGGCGGCGAGATCAGCAGCTCCGGCGTGAAGGAAGGAGACCATATCTCCAAGGTCTTCGAAATCAACACGCTGGATAATTTGCTTATTTTCACGCAAAAGGGCCAATATTTCCTGCTGCCGGTCCACCAGATTCCCGAATTCAAGTGGAAGGATCCGGGGACCGCGATCGTCAACGTGATCCAGCTGTCCAAGGAAGACGTGATCGTCGACGCGATCCCGGTCGCCAACTTTGAGGAACCGAACCGATCCCTCGTGTTCGTCACGAAAAAAGGGCAGGTCAAACGCACGGAATTGAAGGAATATATGACCAATCGCTCCAGCGCGGTTGCGGCCTGCAAGGTCGGCGCCGAGGACGAGATCATCTCGGTCACGATGAGCGACGGCAGCAAAGACATTTTGCTTGTGAGCATGGAAGGCATGAGCATCCGCTTTAAGGAGCAGGAGGTCAATGCGATGGGCCGCGTTTCGGCGGGCGTCAAAGGCATCCAGCTACGCGACGGCGACGAGGTCGTGGCCGCTTTATGGGTTGAGGAGGATGAAGGGGAAGTGTTGACTGTGACCGACCTCGGTTACGGCAAACGTTCCCTCCTGGCGGATTACCAGCCGCAAAGCCGGGGAGGCAAAGGGCTGGCGACGTTCGAATTCAAGGAAGGCAAGCGGGTGAAACCGAACGGCAGCCGGATCGCCGGGGCGTTTTACTGCCGCGAGCCGCTGCAAATTACCGCGATTACACGGGACGGCTTAACTTATGCCTTCAGCTCCGAGCAGGCACCGATTGCCGAGCGCAAATCGACAGGAAAATTGCTTGTTCACCTGGAGAAAAAGGATGAAATAACGGCGCTGTTGGCATTTGCGGAAACTTCATGACGTCATTTCGTGTCCGAAGCTAGCGTCAAGGCGTGAAAAAAGGCATCTTCGCCCGAAAGCGAACGATGCCTTTTTGGGCGGAATCCCAGGCCTGGCGCGGCTTTTGCGGAACGGTGTCGGGGCCGTTTTTTTTGAAAAAATTTTCGGGGACGCGGAAGGAATTGGACTGAAATGCGCGAAAGTTAATCCTGTAAAACATTGCTTGCGAAAGGAAGGTATAACCCGTGCATACTTCCGAATTTGCGAAAATATGGTCCAAACTAAGCAAAGATTATAAATTGCATATGGAGAATGAACTGGCTCCCGCGCTTACCGAAGCTCAGTTGGCCGTTCTCGAGGTGCTGGGCGAAAACGAGCGGATGAAGCCTTCCGACTTGACGCCGCTGCTGGCGACGAGCCCGGCGGCCGTTACGATGCTGCTCGACCGGATGGAGAAAAACGGTTTGATTCGGCGCGAACGCGACGGCAACGACCGCCGGATCGTTTGGGTATCGATTTCGGATAAAGGAAGAGCCGAGGTTGAACGAGGACTGCAGATCCGCGATGCGTTTCTGGCGGGGGTTTTGTCGCGAATTTCCGCGCATAATCAGCAGCTTTTGATCTATCTATTGGGCAAGCTAACGGTAGCGCCGTAAAAAGGCTTTTAAAGAATAAACGTAGAGGACGTCAACCTGATGAACGAAGCATCCCTTATGAAACCAAAAACAAGAAAACTGATTTTCAGCGCCGGCCTCAGCTGGCTTTTCGACGCCATGGACGTCGGCATCATTTCTTTCATTGTGACCGCATTAACGCTGGAATGGAAGCTCTCCCCGCAGGACGTCGGCATTTTGACGAGCGTGAACTCGATCGGGATGGTTTTTGGCGCGGCGGGCGCGGGGTATTTGGCGGATAAGTTCGGCCGGAAAAAAGTGCTGCTGTGGACGCTGCTCGTTTTTTCCGTGGCCAGCGGATTGTCGGCGCTTGCGTCCAGCTTCTGGGTGTTATGCTTGCTCCGCTTTATTACGGGCGTGGGTCTTGGCGGCGAATTGCCGGTCGCTTCGACGCTGGTATCCGAGAGCGTTCACGTAAGCCAGCGGGGGCGGGCCGTCGTGTTGCTGGAGAGCTTTTGGGCCGGCGGATGGCTGGCCGCGGCGCTCATTTCGTATTTTTTGATTCCCGCTTACGGCTGGCAAATCGCGTTTGTCATCGGGGCGCTGCCGGCCCTGTATGCGCTGTATTTGCGCCGGGCCATCGACGATTCACCTGTGTATGAGAGCAATCGGGCCCGGGCGGCTTCCAGGTCGTTTGCCGGCAAGCTGGCTTCCATTTGGACCCGCGAACACAGCCGCTCCACGATTATGCTGTGGATTTTATGGTTTACCGTCGTGTTTTCTTATTACGGCATGTTTCTTTGGCTCCCGTCCGTCATGCACTTGAAGGGCTTTAGCATGATCAAAAGCTTCGAATACGTGCTGATCATGACGATCGCCCAGCTTCCGGGTTATTTTACCGCGGCGTATTTCATCGAAAAGTTCGGCCGCAAGTTCGTTATGATTACGTATCTGGTCCTTACCGCCGTAAGCGCCGCCTGGTTTGGCAATGCCGAGACGGCCGGTTCGCTGATTGCGGCGGGCATCTGTCTGTCGTTCTTTAATCTCGGCGCTTGGGGCGGCCTTTACGCCTACACGCCGGAGCTGTACCCGACCTCGGTCCGTTCGACGGGCGTCGGGCTGGCGACCTCGGTGGGACGGATCGGCGGCGTCATCGCGCCGTTCCTGGTCGGATACCTGGTGCAGCGGCATGTGGAAATCAACGTAATTTTTATTATGTTTTTCGTCATCATCTTGATCGGCGCGCTCGGCGTGCTGTTCCTGGGCAAGGAAACGAAGGGCAAGATGTTGGCGGATTGACAAACGGACGATTTTGTCGTGTTTGGACGGAGGCCTGCTTTTTGGCAGGTCTTTCGCCAAGTACCTGAACGGGTTCGAAGCCAACGCCCCACACTCTTCGTGGGGTTTTTTTCATGGCGAAATCTCTTGTAGAAAATGTAAATACAAAATAAGTCGAATGCAGTTTGTGAAAATGAAGTGATTTGAATTATAATAAATAAAGTTGCAGTTTAATCACGGCTTCATATGTTGATTCATGCCCGGCAAAAAGCAATAGCAGCGAAGGGGACGAAATCGGGCGGAGAACGACATTCGTCAACGGCGGCGGTCAAGTGTGAAGCCTTTGAATAACGGCAATCCGGACCGATTGAACAAGCCCGTGCACCCGGGAAGGACGTTCAACCGGTTCCGACAGACGTCTTGGAAACGGAGGGATTGGTTTGCAGCTTATAAATCCGCAGATGGTTCAGGAGTTAATCGACAAACTGCAGGATCAGGATCTTTATATACATCTCGAAATGACGACGGGGGCCTATGCTTCGCATAATGACGAATCAAAGTTTACGGCGTCCACGTTCATCAAAAACGGTGTTGTCCGCTATACCCACGGTAAAATCCAGGGATCGGGCCCTTACCGCGTCGGACTGAAAATGGAACAGGGCTGGATCTACTCGCAAGGTTTGACGCATTTTGAGGAAACGGAAACCGAGCGGCTGATTATGGCGGGCCATGACAGCGACGGCAAGCTTGTCGTTGCGCTGCAGCTGGGCAAGGAGCCGTTTTGAGTCCGGGAACGGCCGTCATCAAGTGAAAGGGTGATTATAAACAATGGAAAATCATATATTGGTCGTATTCCCGCATCCGGATGATGAATCCTTCGGCACTTCCGGTACGTTGGCCAGACGTATCCGCGAAGGCGCCAAAGTGACGTACGCCTGCTTAACGCTGGGCGAAATGGCGCGGAACATGGGCAAACCGCTCGTGGCCAATCGCGTCACGCTGCCGGAGCACCGGCGGAAGGAGCTGGAAGCGTCCTGCCGCTCCATCGGCATCCAGGATTTGCGCCTGATGGGGCTTCATGATAAAACGATCGAATTCGAAGACCAGGATTTGCTGGACGGCATGCTGCGCAAGCTGATCGACGAAGTGAAACCTTCGCTGATCATTACGTTTTACCCTGGCTTTAGCGTTCATCCGGACCATGACGCCACCGGCGAAGCGGTCATCCGGACGGTTGCCGCCATGCCGAAGGAGCAGCGGCCGGTCGTGAACTGCGTCGCATTCGCCAAAGGCTGCGAGCAGATCATCGGCAAGCCGGACGTCGCCGTCGACGTCAGGGATTTCCTTCCGAACAAATTCGGGTCGATCCGGGCGCACGCCTCGCAGTTCCGATGGAAAGAAATACTCGGAAGTTATACCGAAGAGGATGAACAAATCAAAAGCCGTTTCAGCACCGAAAGATTCTGGACTTATCGTTTCGAATAGGGTAATATTTCCATGCGCGGCTTCGATTGCGCGCATAACCTATTTTGGAAAGGTGAGCGGAGCAGAGATGAGCGGAGCAGAGGAAAGAAGAGGAATGCCGGAGACGGCCGGGCAAGCTGAAAGGCCTGCGGAAAAAACGCTTGAGCGGATCGTGTTTATCGGCCGGACTTACGATGAGTACATGCGGATGTTCGGGCTTGATGAATCCGATCTTGAAGGTAAACGAATATTGGACTGCCCGGGAGGCGCATGCTCTTTTGCGGCCAAAGCCGGGGAGCTTGGATGCGAAGTCACGGCGGCGGACATCGCTTATTACCATGAGGCAGACCGGCTTCTGGAGAAGGAGCTTCAGGATATCGGCCACGCCATGGAGCATGTGGAATCGGAACAAAGCCGTTATATCTGGACGGAATTTCCGAATAGCGAAGCGCTGCGTTCCGAGCGACTGCGGGCGTTACGGACCTGCGCGGAAGATATGAAGGTTCATCCGGAACGGTACGTGCCCGTGACGCTGCCGTCGCTGCCTTTCCGTGACGAACAGTTCGACCTGACGTTGTCGGCCCATTTTTTGTTTACATATGCCGACCGGATGGACGCCGAATTTCACCGGGACGTGCTGCGCGAGCTACTTAGGGTGACTCGCGGAGAGGTCCGGATTTTTCCGCTGGTCGACCAAAGCGGACGCCGGCCCGGCGAGGTGGAGCAGCTGATTGCGTTTGCCCGCGGCGAAGGATGGAGCGCCGAAACGAAAGCCGTTCCGTATCATTTCCAGCGGCAGGCGGATCATGTCCTCATTTTGCGCGCGGGCGGAACGATTCTATAACCCAATCATGGAGGATGGACATGAAACACGCGTTTATTTTCGATATGGACGGCGTCATCATCGACAGCGAGCCGATCCATTTTGACGTGGATATCAAGACGCTCGGATACTTCGGCGTGGAAACGACGGAAGAGGAGCTGGAACGGTTCGTCGGGATGACCAATCCCGAAATGCTGGGCATTTTTAAGCGGGAGCGCAACCTGCCTCACTCGGTTGAAGAAATGATTGAATACCAACTGGATCTGAAAATGAACATTTTGAAAAATCTGGATATCGGGCCGATTGAGGGGATCCGGGAGCTTATGGAGCAGCTGGACGAGATGAACGTTCCGATGGCGGTCGCTTCTTCATCCCCAAGAATTTTTATTGAAGGCGTTCTGGCCAAATTCGGGCTGAACCATTTCTTCCAAACGACGGTCAGCGGCGAAGAAGTGCCGAAAGGAAAACCTGCGCCCGATATTTACCTCGAAACGGCGAAGCAGCTGGGGGTCGACCCGCAGCATTGCGTCGTTCTTGAGGATTCCCGCAACGGCATGCTCGCTGCCAAGAAAGCCGGCATGAGATGCATCGGTTACCTGAACCCGAACTCGGGGAACCAAAATTTGGCGGAAGCGGATATTCAGGTCCGTTCGTATGACGAAATCCGGTTGCGGGATTTGTTTGAGGATGCCGCTCCCAACGAGGTCTAGACCATTGGAGTGGGCTTGTATTTGACGGCGATTTGCTGAAAGGGTTGCGCATTCTCAGGAAAACCGATGCGCTAAACGGAAGCGACAAACCATAAAAAACCGGAGCTTGTGAAGGCTCCGGTTTTTTATGGTTTCAATGGAAGTCAGCCGCATAAAACTTGTCAGTCTTCCGCATGCAGCCCGTTTAATACCGTTTCGGACCAAAGGTTCCATGGGTGCTCTTCGGGCGGCAAGGAGGCAAGGACGACTTCCTCTTTGGTGACCGGATGCGGAAAGCCGACCGTGACGGACCAAAGCGCGATTTGCTGCCCGGGTTTGTTGACGCGGCTTCCGTATTTCTGGTCTCCGTACAGCGGACAACCCGCGTGATTCATCTGCACGCGAATTTGGTGCGATCTTCCGGTATGCAGCTTGATCCGGACGAGGCTGAAGGACCCGTTTGTGCCAAGCACTTCATAATCGAGCACGGCTTCCTTGGCTCCCGGCGTTCCGGATTTGACCACGGAAACTGTATTGGTCTTCGGATCCTTCAGCAGCATGTTCCGCAGCGTGCCGCGGGGGGCGGGGAGACGGCCGTGAACGACGGCGGCGTAGCCCTTGCGGAAGCTGCGGCTGCGGACGGCCTCGGACAGGCGCGAGGCGGCTTTTGAAGTCTTCGCGAAGATCATCGCGCCGCCCACGGGACGATCCAGCCTGTGCACCAGCCCTAAATATACGTTCCCCGGCTTGCCGTAGCGCACCTTGATGTCTTCCTTAAGCAAGGTGAGCAGGTCGGGATCGCCGGAAACATCCGCCTGGGTCGGAATGTTGACCGGTTTCACGATCCCGAGCAGATGGTTGTCCTCGTACAAAATCGGAATTTGGGAAACAGGTTCTTGGTTCATCGCGTATCACGACTCCCAGCGGCCGAGTATGCCGCACGGCAGATGGAGCCCGGATGCCGTGATCGGAAGCCCCAGTTCCCCGCAGGAGATCGTTCCGCCGAAACGGCGCCCCGCGGTCATCTTAAGAATGTTGTGAAGCACGGTCGGCGAAATGCCCGTCGTATAAGAATTGATAAGCATAAACAGCGGATTGTCGGACATGATGCCCATGCAGCTTTCCACGAACGGATACAAGCTTTGCTCAAGCTTCCACATCTCTCCGCCCGGGCCGCGTCCGTAAGACGGAGGATCCATAATGATTCCGTCATACCGGTTCCCTCTGCGATGTTCGCGCTGCACGAATTTGAACACGTCATCGGTGATAAACCGGACCGGACGGTTTCCGATCCCCGTCAGCTGCAGGTTTTCCTTAGCCCATTGCACCATGCCCTTCGCCGCGTCGACGTGGACGACTTCCGCTCCGGCATAGGCTGCGGCAACCGTCGCCCCGCCGGTGTACGCGAACAAGTTGAGCACTTTGATCGGGCGTTTGGCGGCGGCGATCTTGTCCATCATCCAGCGCCAGTTGGCCGCTTGTTCCGGGAACAGTCCGGTATGCTTGAAATTGGTCGGGCGGATATAGAATTTTAATTGGTCGTAGGAGATCGTCCAGCGGTCCGGGAGTTTCTTTTTCATGTCCCATTGTCCGCCCCCCGATGAACTGCGGTGATAATGACCGTGAACCTCGCGCCATTTTCCGCTTTCGTTTTGAATAGGCCATATGATTTGCGGATCCGGTCTGCGGAGGATGACGTCCCCCCAGCGTTCCAGCTTTTCCCCTGATCCGGTATCAATCAATTCGTAATCTTGCCAATCACGGGCTACATACATTTTGCGATCCATCCTTCTAGGCAATTTTTTCATGAAAATACATAACCATAACTTCTATTGTACAACATTTCGCG
Source organism: Paenibacillus sp. USDA918EY (assembly GCF_009870825.1). GTDB lineage: Bacteria > Bacillota > Bacilli > Paenibacillales > Paenibacillaceae > Paenibacillus_AQ > Paenibacillus_AQ albilobatus. Next base: position 414,182 of record NZ_WTWY01000004.1, read on the forward strand.
GCAACAATGCACTTGATTCGCTCGCGTTTGACGGGCAAATTCCGCGCCTTTTAGGTTTCGGCCCTTCCTGATTGCCCCGGGCGCGAATAAGATGAGATAAACATCATTGCCAAAGGAGGCTGCGCCTGTGCCGGCAAAAAACGGAAAGCAGTTTATCGACCGCATCGACCATGCCAACCCCCGGGTTTGGATTCGCGGAGAACAATTGGACGGCAAGCTTTCGGATCACCCGGCTTTTCGTGGTCTGATGTTAACCCAGGCAGAGCTTTACGACATGCAGTACCATCCCGATTATATGGAACGCATGACGTACAGCTCCCCATCGAGCAAAGATCCGGTAGGTTTGTCGTTTATGCAGCCCAAAACGAAGGAGGATCTTCAAAGACGCCGGGAAATGACGATGCTGTGGGGCGAAAAACATCATGGCCTGCTGGGGCGTTCCCCGGATTACATGAATACCGGATTGATGGCTTTTTCTGCGGCAGCGGAGTTGCTGGGGGAGAAACGTCCCGAATTTGCGGACAACATGCGAAAATATTACGAATATTGCCGCGAGCGGGATATATCCCTTTCCCATGCTTTTGTGCAGCCCCATGCCAGCCGGTTCGACGACCTGCTGGAGGATGGCAGCATCGAAAGCTGCGCGGCGCAAATCGTCGAACAAAACCGTGACGGCATCGTCGTTAGCGGAGCATTTTTGCTGGCGACCCAAGGCGTGACGACGGATGAAATTTTGGTGTATCCGCCGGCATTACCGTTTATCCCCGAAGAAAACAACCCCAGAACCTTCGCGTTCGCCGTTCCGAACAACCTCCCGGGCATCCGCTGGATATGCAGGGAAACGCTGGCGTTAGGCGATTCGGCTTATGACTATCCGCTGAGCTCCCGCTTCGACGAAATGGACACCTTGGTTATTTTCGACGAAGTGCTTGTGCCGTGGGAGCGCGTGTTCATTCTTGGGGACGATCGCTTGTCCATGCGCTTATTTCAAGAAAGCGGGTTTCACGTTCACTGCGGACATCAGGTGTTATGCAGGTACATCGCGAAAACGGAGTTTACGCTGGGCATCCTTCTTTATATGGCGGAAACGTTGGATCGGGCATCGTCTCCGGCGACCATCGATAAAATGACGGAAGTCATCGCGCATTACGAGACGTTGAAATCCCTGCTGGTTGCAGCGGAGGCGGGTGCCGCTCCCGACCGCTTTGGCAGCATGCTCCCGGACAGACGGCCGATTTGGACGGCCAATGTTCTGTTTCCGAAAATGTACCCGCGCATGATCGAATTGATTCAACTGCTTGGAGGCAGCAGCGTGATCATGATTCCGTCGGAGCTGGATTTCGCGGGCGAATCGAAACCGGCGCTGGACCGTTACCTTCGCGGCAGCGGCGTGGACGCAACCTCCAAAACGGCGCTTTTCCGCCTGGCCTGGGATCTCAGCTCAAGCGGTTTCGGCGGGCGGCAGACGCTGTACGAACGGTTCTTTTTTGGCGATGCGTCGGTCGTTGCCAGCAGACTCTACCAAACGTTTTCGTTATCGGAGAAGGAGGCCTGCATCGGCAAAGTGAAGGCATTTTTGCAATCCAAAGACGAATAATCTGCAAGGTCCGCGAATAGATATGAAGTGGGGAAACGTAAAGAGGCATTTCATGGGAGCAAGGAACCGTCCGGAAGAGCCATCCTGAGTGCGGGGAGGCGGACGGCCATGACCATCGACCAGCTGATTGCGCTGCTGACGCTTGTCGTCATGATTATCACTCTTGCCGTAAACCATGAAAAACCGAAGCAGTAGAAACACCGGGAAAAGGGGGCTGTGAAAGCTCCCTTTTTTCGTTCCTTCGAAAAAAAAGAGAACATAAACCCTCCGGGCTCATATACATATTTAAAAAAATGCTCATCAGATGTAAGCCGCCCGTATGGAACGAGCATTACACAATCCGGAAGGAGGAAACCGACTTGTCCATTCAAGCAAAAATGAAAACGAATACATCGATGGAACCGCAACTCAAGCGCAAAAAACGGTTCACCCGGAACGACTGGATGGGGTACCTGTTCAGCGCTCCGTTGATCATCGGCGTATTGGCATTTGCCGTTTATCCGATGATCGCGGCGCTGATCATGAGCTTTCATCAAACCTCGGGACTTTCCGTCGGCGGAAAATGGGTGGGTTTCAGCAATTACGATTACGTGTTGTCGGATTCGTTATTTTGGCAAGCGCTTACAAATACGCTATTTATCGGCATATGGTCGGTACTGCTTGGCATCGCGCTGTCTTTTATTTTGGCGAGCTTGATCAACAACCTGAAATGGCATATGGGACAAAACTTTTTCAAGGCCGTATTTTTTCTGCCGAACGTCGTGTCTGGCGTTGCGACGACGCTGCTGTTTTCGTTTCTGTTTTATCCTTCCAAGGAAGGGCTGCTGAATTTTGTCATCGGGTTGTTTGGCATTGAACCGGTCGGCTGGTTTACGAACCCGCAGGTTTCCAGATACAGCATTGTTTTGATGAGCTTGTGGGGGGCGCTTGGCTACAATACGATCATTTTTTTGGCCGGGCTGCAAAGCGTTCCGCGCGACCTGTACGAAGCGGCCGAGGTGGACGGGGCGGGGACGTACCGAAAATGGTTTTATGTCACCATTCCGTATTTAAGGCCGATTTTCGTCTTTATGCTCATCATGGGCACGATCGGCGGCATGAAGCGGTTTACGGACGTGTGGCTGATCGGGGGCACGGCGGGGAATCCGGGCGGCAGCTTGATGACGGTCGTGCTGTACATTTACCGCAATGCCTTTCTCTCTTCGCAGATGGGCGTGGCGACCGCAGCTTCGTATCTGCTGTTTATTATGATTTTCCTGCTTACGGCCGTCATGATGCTGTTGAACCGGCGCAAGGACAGCTTCGACTGATCCGGGAAGAGATCGAGCGAGATCGAGCTTCAATCCAGTTCCATTCTGAGTTAGGAGGTCAACCGAATGAACACCGTGGACGCCAATTTGATGCACCGGCGCAAAAAAATTTCCCTGAACCAATGGATTTTGACGATCGTCCTTACGCTGGGTTCCTTCGTCATGATCGTGCCGTTTCTATGGATGCTTGTCACGAGCTTCGACTGGGCCGCGCGGCTTCATATCAATTTCCCGCCCAGGCTGTGGCCGGAGGAACCCTCCGTCAAAACTTTCGAGGCGGCGTTTACCAGCATCAAAATGTTCCGCTACATTTCAAATTCCGTCGTGGTCAGCGCCGGCGTCATCCTCATCAGCGCCTTGTCGGCGCTGCTGTCGGGGTATGCGTTATCCAAGCTGCGTTTTAAGGGCGCGAATATTGTGCTGCTGCTCGCTTTGAGCACGATGATGATCCCGTTCGAAATGACGATGATCCCCCAATACTTATTGTTCAGCAAGCTGGGGCTTGTCGACAATTATCTGGCGTTTTACCTGCCCGCCTTGAATTACGCGTTCGGGACGTTTTTGGCCAAAGCCTTTTTCGATCAGCTGCCGACAACGCTGCGGGAGGCCGCCATTTTGGACGGGGCAAAGGAGGTGTCCGTATTCGGCAGGGTATACCTGCCGTTGTGCACGCCGATCATCGCAACCATGGTCATTTTGCTCTTTCTTGGCGTTTGGAACGATATGTTGTGGCCGCTCCTGATCCTTAAGAAAGCAACCAAGTATACCATTCAGATCGGTCTTGCGATGTTCACCTACAATAACGGCATCGACAAACAGCCCTCCATCATTATGGCTGCCACGACTGTGAGCCTGATCCCGGTCGTCGTCGTATATTTGTTTTTGCAGCGCTACATTATCGAAAGCATCGCGTTATCGGGGATCAAACAGTGAGCAGCGTTTTGCCCGAACCAACCTGGGCGATTTTGAAGGGGCTCCAATTCCATGTTGAATGAAAAAGGGGGAACGGATTCATGAAAAAGCTTTTGCTGCTTGTCTTGTCCTGCGTGCTGGCGCTGTCGCTTGCGGCCTGTTCAGGCGGAACGGACACGGATGTCACGGGCGGAGTGGAAATCAAAAAGGTGTCCGACATGAAGGGGACGGTCAGGGTCGCCTTGGCCGGATGGCAGCTGGACAACGGCATCAACGCCCAGACGGGCAACCCAACCATCGGGCTGAACGACTATCTTGAGCAAACTTTCAACAAAATGTATCCGAACATCAAGCTTGATCTGTATCAAATTCCATGGGAAAACGTCAAAGCAAAACAATCCGCCATGCTGCTTTCCGGCGATGTGGACGTCCTGTACACCGGCGGAGCGTTTGCATCCCAGTGGTATCAGGACGGGCTGCTTCGCGACCTGGATGACCTGATCAAGGAAGATGCAAGTTTTGACCCCGGCATTTACCTGGAAGGCATCATGAACAATTCTTACAGCACCAAGTCGCCCGACGGCACGAAGCAATTCGGCATCCCGGTCGCGCTCGGGCGCAGAATGACGATCTATGACAAAAAGCTTTTTGAGGACTGGGGAGTGGAACCGTTGTCCGCGAAGGCGGACCCGGCCGAAATTCTCGAAAAGGCCAAAAAAATGACGGGCAAAAATCCGAAGACCGGCGAAGACAACTACGGGCTTTATTGGAGCGGCAACTCGTTAAACGGATCGACCTTCGTCGCGTTGACGCTGGCGTTCGGGGCGAAAGGAGCCGAAGGCACGTTGAAGGACGTGAAAAGCATCAAGTGGCATCTGAACACGCCCGAAATGGCGAAGGTCATGGAATGGCTGAAGGAAGCCGCAAAGCTGGCGCCGCCAGGATTCGTAAACGCACAAGGCGCCGAAAACTTCGGCCTGGAACGCAACAATATCGCGATTGCGCTGGATTCCACGGGCGGCTCTACCATGAACGAATATATAAGCAATAAAAACAAGGATCTGCTGGACCGGTTTGAGCCTGTCATGAATATGGGGCCAAAGGGCGAAGGCTGGGTGGCGGTCGACCCGTTCATCATGGCGAAAAACGCCAAGGACGTCAAAGCTTCCTGGGAAGTGCTGAAGTTTCTGACGAGTCCGATGACGCAACGATACATGTATGACAACTTTGCGCTGACGCCAACGCTCAAGAATGCGGATTTTGTGTCCCCGGAAGACAAATACGTCAAAAAAGCGCTTGAAATTGCCGCAGTGGGACACTCGGAGCTGATGGACGAAGCCAACCCGTTCTACATGAGCGATATTGTGCCTGCGGTCAACGGTTTCATCAGCAAAGCGGCGACCGGCAACGCCCCGGACATCCAGAAGTTTCTGGACGACCTGCAGCAGCGCGCGGAAAAATGGTCGGCGAACTTAAAGTGACACCAGATGGTGCAAAGCCCCTAACGGGCTTTGCACTTATCCGTTTCATCGAATTCAGAAAGCGGGATTGGAGGAGGACTGAAGATGAAAAAGGGAATCAACCAATGGTGCTTTCCGCCGGGAACTCCGCTGAGCAAGGTGCTCCGCACCAGTTCGGCGGCGGGGTTTGATACGATCGAGCTGAACTTGTACGCTTCCGGCGGCATCGGTTTGACGATGGACACGACGCCGGAAGAGGCAAAGGCGCTGGGAAGGCTGGTCCGCAGCTACGGATTGACCGTCGGCAGCCTCTCCACCGAAATGCTTGGCCGGTATCCTTTGAGCTCTCCCGATAAAGACACGAGGAGCCGTGCGGTGGAATCCATCCGCAAACAGATCGAGCTGGCGCTGGAGCTTGAAGTGGATACGATCCTCGTCGTGCCTGGACGAATCGAAGAGGACGTTACGTACGAGGACGTATGGGAGCGCTCGACGATGGCTCTGCAGCCGCTGGTCGACGATATCGCCGGAACGCCGTTAAGCATCGCCATCGAAAATGTCTGGAACCAATTTTTATGGAGCCCGCTCGAAATGGTCCGCTACATCGACCAGTTTGAATCGGAGCATGTCGGCGCTTATTTCGACGTCGGCAACACGCTTGCCTTCGGAAGACCGGAGCATTGGATCCGTACGCTTGGGAGCCGGATCCGCAAAATTCACGTCAAGGATTTCCGGACGAAGGTCGGCAATCACCTCGGTTTCGTGCCGCTGTTGTCGGGGGATGTGGATTGGCTGAACGTCCGTTTGGCTTTAAGCGATATCGGCTACCGCGACAGCTTGACGGCGGAGCTGGAGCCGTATGCAAGCTTCCCGGACCAGCTGATCTTTGACACGTCCCGCCATTTGGACGTCATTTTGGGCAAAAATCCGTACTAAACCAAAGCGCGAAGGGAGAAACCATCGAATGATTAGAATCGGCGTGGTAGGGGCCGGAATCATTGCCGCAGAGCATTTGAAACATATTCATCAACATGAAGGCGCCGAGCTGGCTGCGGTCTGCGACGTTGCGCCGGCGGCGGCGGAACGCGCGGTCCGTCAGTATGGGGGGAAGGCGTACACCGATTTCGACGACATGCTGGACCGTGAAAAGCTGGACGCCTTGTTCCTATGCGTGCCGCCATTTGCCCATGGGGACATGGAGGAAAAAGCGGCGGAACGCGGAATTCACCTGTTGGTCGAAAAGCCGTTAGGACTTGAAATGGCCGTGGTTCAGAAAAAAGCGGAAGCATTGGAGAAGTCGGGGGTTATCACGGGTTCAGGATACTGCATGCGGTACATGGACTCCGTCCAGCGTGCCAAAAGCTACCTTCAGGGCAAGGAAATCGCCATGGTACGGGCATACCGTTTCGGAGGATTGCCGCCGAATCCATGGTGGGTGGATCATGCCAAATCCGGGGGGCAGCTTGTGGAGCAGACGACGCATAACGTGGACCTGATGCTGTATCTGGCGGGCGACGTCCGCAAGGTATCCGCCGACATGGCGCTTCTTCTCAGCCGCGAGGTGCCCGGCATCACCACGCCCGATGCGGCGTCGGTCAACATGGTGTTTGCTTCGGGGGCCCTCGGGCATATCGATACCGGTTTCTTCCCGCAGCCGGACGGACGGGCGTCGCTGGAAATATTGGGCCGCGGCTTCAGGCTGACATTGGAAGGCGGCGACTTGACCATCACGGAGCCGGACCGGACCCAAATTATACGGGGCAGGGGCGATTTCTACCGGGCGCAGGATGACGCCTTCATCCAGGCGGTCGCCACCGGGGACCGCAGCCTGGTTTTGGCCCCGTACAGCGCGGCGCTCAAAACGCTTGCAGTTACGCTTGCTGCCAATGAATCCGCAAAAACGGGGCAGGCGGTGATGCTTTGATCATGTCCGCCGCGCCAACAAATGGCTGACAATCGAAACCGTTCCTATTTTGTTCCTCATCGGAATTTTATGGGCCTTAAGACCGTTTCCCCGTCATCCCGGGCGAAAACGGTCTTTTTTTGTCAGCGGGCTGGAATGCGAAATCCGCGTTTTTTCGGCAAATCGGGTACGGAACCACCCGTTTGTCGGCTGCGATCGGAAAATGACGGCAACCCCGTGGATGCGCATTTTGTGGATCTACAGAATTTCGACAGGCTGCTCCAAAATTAGGAGAAAAGTCGGAGCCAATATCAACCCGGCGATGTAAAGGTCAATAAATTGACGGACGGCAGATGCCAGATCATCTGGTCGGCCAATAATCCGTTTGACGCGGTTCGCGTTTATTGGAGCACTTCGCCCAAAGACATAAATATTACGAGGAACATCCTTGTTTATGCCAAAAGCAAAAACGGTTCGGTCATCGTGGACAATCCCGCGAAAGACAAATGCATCTATTTCTACGTGGAAGGCGTTCAAAATACGGGAGTGGCCGCCGCGGACCGATTGCTTGATATCGGCAAAATTTACAACTTCCGCGATCTCGGCGGTTATGAAACATCCGACGGCAGACACGTGAAATGGGGCAAGCTTTACAGATCAAGCCAGCTTGTCGGCCTGACGCCGGACGAGCTGAAAAAAATCGAAGCGCTGCACATCGACGTGATCGGCGACTTCCGTTCGGATAGCGAAATCGTTTCAACTCTGGACACGATGATTCCGACCACGAAATATGTCCGCCTGAACGCCAACGTATCTTCCGTCTACAACGCCGCGGATTTGGCGGCCACGTTTAACAGCGGCAATTTTGCCGAACTCGGCAAACCGGGAGAAGCGATGACCAACTCAATAAAGCATTGGTGGACGAGGAAATACCCTCTCTTCAATGAAAATTATCACAATATTAAAGACGGGCAATTAAGTGAAACTCCTTTTTTAAGACTTTCTATTAGAGAAACGGAAGAGTGGGAAAGTATGCTTATGACGCTCATTCTTAGGTTAATAGACAAAATCAAATTCCATTCCTTCAAAAAACTTGCTTAATAATGCGTGCAATCGGGTGCGCTCTTCGGCGGTGAAATTTTGCAGTATTTCATCCGAAATTTGCATTTGCACCATCCGAACGCGAGTGATCTGATTCAGCGCGTCCTCTGTTAAATGCAGTAGGGTTGCCCGGCGATCATCCGGATCAGGAGTTCGCTGGAGTACACCATCCCGTTCCAATGCATCAACCAATTCTGTTACGGTTCTAGGTTTCACGCCTAATTTGCTTGCCAATTCATTCATCCGAATTTTTTCTGCACGCCAAACCATAAGCAATAGGCGTAATCTGGGTCCGGAAAGCTGGAACGGTAAAGAAAGCGACTCCAGTTTCATTTCATATTCATGTTGGATATGGCGCGTAGCCCGAAACATCAGATCCAGGACTTCAACCGCTAATGCACCGTTTTCTTTTGTAAATTCCATAATGATTCTCCCTTGACAAAAAATAAAATCAGCAGTAGGCTTACTCTATATTAGTGAGGCGCCTCACTATAACATGGCTCATCATCTATAAGTCTAATCGAAATACGGATGAGAGTCAAACCAATATCGCTATTAGTATAAGCCAAGGAGGAACGAGAAAACATGGTTTTCGGCGATTTTCTTCCTTATTCCGAATGGGTGACAGCAATGAGCTGGAATGAACTTAAAGGAGAACAAGGTTATGAGTGTACAAGGCAGACTTACCTTTAACAGAACGTTAATTGCTTTTATTTTTTTAATCGGGACGTTTGTAACCATTTTAAATCAAACGGTCTTATTTACAGCCTTACCCGAGATCATGGTCGATTTTGGAATCAGCGCAGGTACGGGACAATGGCTAACCACGGCTTACTTGATGGCTAACGGGATTCTTCTTCCAGTGACGGCATTCTTCATAGGCAAGTATACGACTCGTCAATTAATGATCGCGGCCATGTCGTTGTTTATTATCGGAACAACAATTGCGGCTGTGTCGCCGAACTTCACGTTGCTTTTGATTGCACGTATCATCCAAGCCTGCGGAGCAAGCATAACCATGCTGCTGATGCAAACGGTATTTTTCATCATCTTTCCTAAAGAGAAGCGGGGGGCGGCGATGGGGTTGGTTGGATTCGTCGTGGCTTTTGCGCCGGCGATCGGTCCAACGCTTTCCGGGTTGATTATGAATCAATTTTCGTGGAGATATATCTTTTTCATGGTGCTTCCTGTCGCCATCATGGTGTTGATTCTTACGCTTATTTACATGAAGAATGTCACCGAGGTGAACAAGCGGCAGAAGATGGACATTCCTTCCGTACTTTTATCCACGGTTGGTTTTGGCGCTTTATTGTATGGAATCAGCATTGCCGGTTCCGGTCGTGCTCTAAGCGCAACGTTATGGTGCATTGTTGGAGCAGCAGGGTTAACTTTGCTCATATTGAAGGGATTAAGGTCGGAAAAACCCATGCTTGAGTTTAGGGTGTTCAAGTCTTATGCCTTTGTATTATCGACCATTGCCGTGGTCATCTCATTTATTTGTTTAATGGCTCCACAAACGATGCTGCCTATTTATATTCAAAACATACGGGGGATGACGGCTCTTGAATCCGGGCTTATTCTTTTACCCGGAGCGATCGTAAACGGCGTTGTTTCAATGGTCGCCGGCAAAATCTACGATCGGATCGGCGGGAAATTTTTGGGTGTAATCGGATATATTCTGATTGCCGCTTCCGTCATTCCATTTATTCTCATGAATGCAGAAACGGCTCTTTGGATGGTCGGATTGTTCTACGCCCTCATGATTGTCGGTATTTCTATGATCATGATGCCAATGACTACAGAAGGATTAAATGCATTGCCGGATCATTTAATCAGTCATGGAACGGCCATGTTGAATACATTCCGTCAAATTGGCGGATCGATGGGAACTGCGTTATTGATTGCCATCTATACGGAAGTATCGAGTCACGCTGTCGAATCCGGACGATTTAGCGAAGGTGCCCAATCCCAGGTGTATGGAATTAATTATGCTTTCGTTGGCGTGATTATATTTGCGATTGTCGGCTTAGTAGGTTCTTCACTATTAAAAAGCCGAAAGGGGAAGGTCGCCTTAAGCAGCAAATAAATTGCGACCAATGAACGGGAAAAGACAGCACTTATATACGATGCTGAGATCATTTGCTATTCATGCCTCCGTTCATTCCGTAGCGTGCTCATTGGACATTGACGGTCAGGACAGAGTTGCAATTGTTGATTCAGTATTTTTGCAAAATCCTAAATTAAATCATGAATGTACGAAGGTAAATAGAATAAGGAGGGGAAATATGACTAAAAAAAATAGTTCAGGAAAAATGACGAAACCCGTTACGATCGTTGGTGGCGGTTTAGGCGGCCTGACCCTCGCACGCGTCTTACACATTCACGGCATCCCCGCAACGATCTACGAAGCGGAACACTCGGCAGAAGCCCGCGCGCAGGGGGGGCAGCTCGATATCCACGAGTACAACGGACAACTTGCCCTTCAGGCAGCAGGACTGTTCGACGAGTTCCTCGGCCTGGTCCACAAAGGTGGCGAAGCGACACGGGTGCTTGACCCGCATGGGAAGGTGCTCCTCGATAAGCCCGACGACGGCAACGGCGGACGCCCCGAGGTACTTCGCGGCGGCCTGCGTCGCATCCTTCTCGACTCGTTGCCTCCCGAAACGATCCAGTGGGGAAAAAAACTCGTCGGCGCCGCCGCCCTCGGCGACGGCCGGCATGAACTGACTTTCGCGGACGGCTCCATCGTGCGCACGGAACTCCTCGTGGGTGCGGACGGCGCTTGGTCGAAGATCCGCCCATTGGTTTCCGGCGCGAAGCCTGAATACGTCGGCACGACGTACATCGAGACCTACCTGTACGACGCCAATGAGCGGCACCCCGCCGCTTCCAAAATGGTCGGCGGCGGCTCGTGCTATGCGTTCGTCCAGGGGAAGGGGATCCTCGTGCACCGCGAGGCGGGGGACATCCTTCACACGTACGTCGCGCTGAACCGCACTGCCGAGTGGATCGCCGATATCGACTTCACCGACCCCACCGCGACGACGGCACGAATCGCGGCCGAGTTCGACGGGTGGGCACCGGAGCTTACGTCGCTGATCACCGACGGCGATACCGCACCGATCCTGCGCCCGATCTACGCACTCCCGGTCGGGCACCGATGGGACCGCGTGCCCGGCGTGACGCTCCTCGGTGATGCCGCGCACCTGATGTCGCCATTCGCCGGCGAGGGCGCGAACCTGGCAATGTTCGACGGGGCCGAGCTTGGAAAGGCGATCGCTGCGCACCAAGGCGACATCGAAGAGGCACTTAGCGCCTACGAAGAGGCACTATTCCCTCGCAGTGAGGCAGCCGCCGCAGAGGCGCACCAAAACCACGAGCTCTTCTGCTTCGACGACCGTGCACCATTCGGACTCATCGACATCCTCAACGGCTCTCACAAAGGGCGGCACGATGGAGCCGTACAGTCCTGATCCACGCTGTCGACATCCCGGTGTGATACCGTTGAACAGACGTTGATCGTTTTCATTAATGTAAGACGACAAAAGCCCATACGCTTGGAAGCCGCATCCTTGCGGCTTCTTGTTTTTATCCCGATTTTCATAGGGAGCGATAACCACGGGTATCGGTTGGCTGGACAGACCGGACTGCTGTTTTTGATAATTTAGCTTGTATACCGTCCGGAGAAGTAGGATAATCAAAAGTATCAGGTTTACGGCAAACTTGCACATCATGGTTTTGCTGACAGAGGAAAAGGAGAGACGACGATTTTGAAAACGGATACGAATAAAAAACCCCCGTTCCGCGCCGACCAGGTAGGGAGCTTTCTGCGTCCGCAAGCGTTAAAAGAAGCCAGAGCCAAACATCAGGCGGGACAGATTTCGAAAGCGGAGCTCCGCGCGGTCGAAGATGCTGAAATCGTAAAACTGGTGGAAAAACAGAAAGCCGCCGGGCTGACGGCGGTGACCGACGGCGAATTCCGGCGGACGTGGTGGCACCTGGATTTCATCGAAGCGCTACACGGAATCGAAGTGTTTGATCTCGACGCGGCCGGATTGTTCCATGGCGCGATGAACAAAGCCAAAGGATATACGGTGGCTTCCAAGCTCGGCTTCCCGGCGGATCATCCGTTTCTGGCGGATTTTGCGTTTTTGAAGCAGGCGGCCGGAGACCATGTGGCGAAATTCACGATTCCGGGCCCGAACATGATTTTTTACTCCGGCGTCATCAACAGCCAGAAATATGCCGATCATCCGGCGTACCCGTCACTTGAGGAAGCCGCGAAAGATATCGTGCAGGTGTACCGCGACGCGATCCGCGCGTTTTATGAAGCCGGCTGCCGTTATTTGCAGCTGGACGATACGAGCTGGGGCGCGCTGTTCAGCGACGGGTTCCGGGAAAAGATCAAAGCGAAGGGATATGACCCGGACGAGCTGATGAAAACGTTCGCCGACATCACGATCGACGCCGTAGCGGATAAGCCGGAAGATATGGCTGTCACGATTCATATTTGCCGCGGCAATTTCAAATCCTCCTGGCTGTACGACGGCGGTTACGAGCCGATTGCCAAAGAGCTGTTTTCCCGCGTGAACGTGGACGGTTTTTTCCTGGAATACGACAGCGACCGCGCAGGGGATTTCAAGCCGCTCCGCCATATCCAAAACCAACGCGTCGTGCTTGGGCTTGTCACCACCAAAACGGGCGAGATGGAAGACGTCGAAGACATCAAGCGCCGCGTTCGGGAGGCATCTGAATACGTGCCGCTTGAGCAGCTTTGTTTAAGCCCGCAGTGCGGGTTCGCTTCGACGGAGGAAGGCAACGCCGTTGCGGAGCAGGATCAATGGAACAAGCTTGGGCTTGTCGTCGCGGCGGCAAAGGAAATCTGGGATTGATATTTTAGCTGATCATCAAAGGCTTAGAGACAACACGAGGCGCTATCACCGGTGCTTCGTGTTTTTTTGAAACGACCTCGTAATAAGGCGGCAAAACGAACCGGGGGCGTAGAGCAGCCCTTTTACCGCAGTGCAAAAAAATATCTCCTCGGCCGAGGAGATCAAATCCGGTCAAATCAATGCGATCGCAAGCAGCGTGAACAGACTGAGAGTCAAAATCTGATTGCGGTATCCGAAGCCATAGCGGCGGTATGGCCCAAAAGCCGAAGTTCTGACAGGCCCGCCTTCACTGGTTTCCAAATATACTCTTTCTCTGTCGACCTTTACGATTTTTCCTTCATAGACTTTGCGGTCTATCGTTAGAATGCGTACTTTCCGGTTCATGCAGTTCAAACAGTTGTAATACGCGTCCATTTTATCACTCCTTCCGTTGACAAAACATCATATGAAAGAAAAAGAGAACCGGCAACGGCAGCTATACCCTCCGCAAGCGAAACGGGAATCCTTGGCATCCAAAGGGATGGCGGTTAGGCGGTTCAAATGTGGATGGCCGAACACGAACCATTCCCCGTCATGTCAGATTGATTGCATTTTCCGTGCTTGTAATATAAAATAGAATTAAAATTTTAAGATGATAGGCAAATTTTGAAATTTATTTTTATTTCACGTCGTTTACATGATATTTCTAGTTTTTCTATTATCTTGATTCGCGGTTTGTTTTTATGTACACTAGCGAATGAAATGCCATGATTCTATTACACTAAGATGAGTAGGGAATACGTATGTCAATCCACGATAACATTTTGATTAAAATTCGCGAAATGAAAGACAGTTTGACGCCGGTCGAAAAAATGGTGGCGGAATACGTTCTGCAAAACGTCGAGGAAATTCCCCATCTTTCCATCAAAAATTTGGCCCAGCTGACCAAAACGAGCGACGCGTCGGTGCTCCGTTTTTGCAAAACGATGGGTTATTCGGGCTACCGCAGTTTTATCGTCAGCATATCGGCATCGCTCGGTTCGATGGAAGAGCAGAAGGATCAGTATACCGACATTCAGCCGGGGGACGACCTGTCCGTTATCATTTCCAATACGTCCAGGAACAACATCAAATCGATTGAAGATACGCTCAGCGTCATCGACAAAAACGAGGTGGACCGCGCCGTGCAGGTGCTGAGGAAGTCCAACCGCATCGTTTTCTTCGGCATCGGCGCTTCGGGCCTTGTCGGCATCGATGCGGAACAGAAGTTTTCGCGGATCAATAAAATGTGCCACACGTATACCGACGGCCACAGCCAATTGACGGCCGCGACGCTGCTCGACAAAGGAGACGTCGCCGTTTTCATTTCCAATTCGGGCAAAACCTCGGAAATATTGGACTCGCTTGAAATCGCGAAAAAAAGCGGCGCCACCATCATCGCGATTACGAAATACAACAAAAGCGAGCTGGCGGACAAAGCGAACATCGTGCTGAACATTTCGACGCCGGAAGTGACGATCCGCAGCGGCGCCATGGGCTCGCGCATCGCGATGCTGACGATTATCGACATTCTGTTTGCCGGCGTGGCAAGCGCGGAATACAAAAACGTGAAGAAATATTTGACCAAAACGCATAACATCATCGCCGCTAGCAAACATCGCTAAAATCATGATCAAAGACACCGTTCTTTCGCTGAAAGAAGGTGTCTTTTTTCGTTTCCGCATCCGGTTCGAGGCGCGTACAAGCTAAAATTTAATAACAATAATTTATTTTATAATAAAATAATATTTCAAAAACTGTTGACCAAAATGAAATTTCTCGTTAATATGAATTCAAGAAGAGGATTTGGCAAATATCAAAAGTGCGGTTTTGATACACATCATGTAGTGACAGACAACCTATATAAAACTACATATTGTGCCTTGATCCGTCTTTGGATTTTGCGACTTCCCAGAAATGAATATATGGATAGGAGGATCGCAATGGATGAGTATCTGGCGGGGCTGACAACAGAGGGAATCAATGAGCAGACTCGGATGATCGATGAATGCAGCACAGAAGAAATGCTTCGTCTCATGAACGAACAGGATGCCAAGGTTCCGGCCGCCGTGGCTGCGGAAATACCGCAGATTTCGAAAGCGGTCGACGTTCTGCACCGCGTGCTTAAAAATGGCGGCAGAATGTTTTATATAGGAGCCGGTACTTCGGGCAGATTGGGCGTTCTGGACGCATCTGAATGTCCGCCGACATTCGGCACTGATCCTTCAATTGTGCAAGGTCATATTGCCGGGGGCGATGGAGCGCTGAGACTGGCTGTGGAAGGTTCCGAAGACAGTACGGAGGAGGGGGTTGCATTAATCGAGCAGTGCGGGGTTACGGACAAGGATGCGGTGATCGGCATCACGGCGAGCGGCAGTGCGGCATTCGTCATAGCGGCGCTTCGGAAAGCGCGCGAAATCGGAGCGGCAACGATCGGCGTCGTGAACAACAAAGCATCCAAATTAGAGACGGTCTGCGATATCTGCATTGCGCCTGTGGTCGGGCCTGAGGTGATCATGGGTTCAACAAGGCTGAAAGCCGGAACTGCCCAAAAATTGGTTTTGAATATGCTCAGCACTTGTACTATGGTTAAGTTGGGCAAGACGTACGACAACCTGATGGTTGACTTGAAGGCAAGCAACATCAAACTTCGGGATCGATCGATCCGCATCATCAAATCGGCGACAGGGGTCGATGACGCCAAGGCTGCTGCGTATTTAGAAAGCGCTTCCATGAATTGCAAGCTGGCGATCATGATGATCAAAACCGGGCTTGCGGCAGGTCCTGCCGAAGAGGCGCTGAACCGGGCCGACGGCAGCTTGAAAAAAGCAATCCATGAATTCAACCGGGTGGTTTAAGGGGATTTTAGTTTTCGCCTAAAGAAAAAACGAACTGATTTATATTTTCAAGGAGGCTTGTTTTTGATGATGAAAAAGAAAATGCGCGTATTGGCTTCCGTGTTTGCGATCAGCATGGCTTTGACGACATTGTCCGCTTGCGGCGGCAAAGACGATAAATCCGCGAATGCGGACGATCCGAATGCAAAAGACACGATCACGGCTTTGCTTCCGCCGGTGTCCGCGAACTTCCAAGACCGTTTTAAGGATATGGAAAAACAATTCAATGAAAAATATCCGAACCTGACGCTCAAAATCGAGCCTGCCAGCTGGGAGGACATGACGCAGAAGCTGGATACGCAGGTCAACGCAGGCAGCCCGCCTGACATCGCCTTCATGGGTTCCGACGGCATTTCGAAATATGCGCAGAATGACATGCTGATGGATATTTCCGATGTGGCCACCGAAGATATGCTCAAAGATTATGACCCTGCACCGCTTGAATACATGAAAAACGGCAAAGGCCTGTACGGCTTCCCGGCATACATGGAAGCCCATGCGATCGGCGGCAACAAAGAGTATTTAGAAAAAGCCGGCATCGACTATAAAAAGGTGCAAAAAGAAGGCTGGACCTTCGACGAGTTCCGCGAAGCGATCAAAAAGGGCGTCGTGACTGAAAACGGCAAAACTTCCCGTTACGGATTCGTATTCGCAACAGCCGGCGTAACCTCCAAGGATTACCTCGGCATTCTCGTTAAAAGCGCCGGCATGCCTGCCGCATTCACAAAGGATCTGAAATATGCTTACACCAGCAAAAACTTCCTGGAAGTGCTGAAAGACATCCGCGTGATGATCGACGACGGCTCCATGCCGAAAGAACTCAGCTCCATTGATGCCGGCAAACGCTGGAACATGTTCCTGACAGGCCAGACGATGATCACCGGTAAAGGCCTCGCCGTTTTCGAAAGATCCGCGAAGCTGAACAACGAAAAGCTGAAAAACAAAGACGACAGCGCCGTCAAAGGTTCCATTCCTGTTGAATATGTCGTGCTGCCCGTGCCGTCTTTTGCAGGGGCTGAGGCGCAAGCGAGCGTAGCTGTCGACGGTTACGTTACGTTCCAAGGCACCAAAGATCCAACCGCCGCCCACAAAGCCAACGTGGTTAAGGCAGCCAACTTCCTGTCCAGCGGCGAAATTGCGGCGACAACCAACAACGAGCTTTACGTAGCCCAAATTACGGAAAGCGGCAGAAAAGCGGCCGAAAGCATGCCTAGCGATCGCGATCCGGATAACAAAGCAGCGGTGGAAGCGATGCTGAAAACAGCGGTGCCTGCCCGTCCGGACATCCCTACGGATCTTGGCGCAAAAGCCATCAAGCTTGAAGATGAAGTTATCGTGCCGAAGCTTCAAGCCCTGATCGCCGGCGAAATCACGCCGGAGGCGATGTACGAAGCGGTGAAATCCGCTGCGGTTCAAGCCTTCGGCGAAGACGGCATCGTAAAAGACTAGAGAATACAATTGGAAAGCCGTATGACTTCCATACGGCTTTCATCCAATTGCCTTTGAAAAGAAGTATGAAAGGGGTTTCGCAAGATGACTGAATATGCCAAACCGATCAAACGGCGAAAAATAAAAGGCGATGCAGCATGGGGATATGCTTTTATAGCCGTGGCCCTTTTGGTTTTTGCGATGTTTACGCTATATCCGGTAATCAGCGCACTCATCATCAGCTTCCAACAGTATAAGCCGCGGGGTTCGGAGTTCGTCGGTTTTGAAAATTATACGGCCACATTCAAGGACTCGCTGTTCTGGAAGGCTGTCGTAAACACCATCGTCTATACGGTTTTGACCGTACCGGTGTCGCTTCTTCTCTCTTTTGCGGTATCGATCATGATTCTGCCGCTGAAGAAAAAAATGCAGACGGTTTTCAAGGCGGTTTATTACCTTCCGGCCGTCGCTTCCGGCGTGGCGTTGTCCCTCGTTTGGCTGTGGATCTTCGATCCGATGCCTGTCGGAATATTTAACAAAGTGACTTCGTTTTTTGGCCTCGGGACGCATAACTGGCTCGGATCCAGCGCTTATGCCATGTTCTCGCTCGTTTTGATGGCTTGGCTGTCCAGTCACGGCACGAGTATCATCATTTATCTTGCCGCATTGCTCGGCATTGACGGTAGTTATTACGAGGCGGCTGAACTCGACGGAGCTTCGTTTTTGCAAAAGCTGTGGTACATCGTTGTGCCTTGCCTGAAACCGACAACCCTCTTCCTGCTGGTAACGGGCGTCATCGGTTCCTTCCAGGTGTTCCAGAACGCTTACCTGATGACGGGCGGGGGACCGGACAACGCGACGACGATGGTAGGTTTGCTGATCTTCAACAACGCGTTCAAATATTTCGAATTCGGCAAAGCCGCGGCGCAGTCGCTTGTACTTGCAGCCATTATCGCGCTCATTTCGGTCATTCAATTCAAATTCCTGGGCAAAGACGTGGAATATTAAAGGAAGGAGATGCAGCATTATGTCGCTTTATAACCCTCATGCAGGGAGACCTCAGCTCCGGCTCGCCAGAAACACGATTCTGATCGCCATTCTTCTGGTATTCGCGCTGGCAACCCTGTTTCCGATCTACTATATGATTATTTCTTCCTTTGGTGAACCCGTTGAAGCCGGGGCCATGGATTACAGACTGATCCCGGGCAGTTTTTCTCTGGAATCATACAAATTTTTCTTCGAATTCAGCGAATACACCTACCGCTGGCTGCTGAACTCCTTGATTGTCGCTACCACGGTTATGGTCACCAACGTATTGTTCGCCAGCATGGCGGGATATGCGTTTTCGAAAATCAAATTCAAAGGCAGAGCGCTCATTTTCTCGCTGCTGCTGATCGCCATGATGATTCCTTATCAGGTGACGCAAGTTCCGCTGTATATTTTGATCGTCAATATTTTTCATATTCAAAACACGTATACGGCATTGATTTTGCCGGGTCTGGTCACCGTGTACAACATCTTTCTCGCAAAGCAGTTCATGAGCAGCATCCCGAACGAAATTTTGGAATGCGCCAAAATCGAAGGCTGCAACCAGTTCCAAATCTATTTCCGTATCATCATTCCGTTATCCAAAACGGTACTTGCGGTCATGGCCATTTTGACCTTCATGGATAACTGGAACACGTTTTTCTGGCCGTTCCTGGTCACCAACTCCATGGATATGCAGACGATCCAGGTCGGACTGAAAAACTTCCGTTTTGCGAATACGACTTATTTTGCGCCGATGATGGCAGGGGCGACCATTTCCGCACTGCCGATGTTCATCCTGTTCTTCAGCCTGCAAAAATACTTCCTGGAAGGCGTTACCGTAGGTGCGGTGAAGGGCTGAGCCGATGAAGCGCGAAACTTTGGATTTGCATGCAAGCCGCTATGCCGTGGGACTTATGTCCGGCACGTCAGTGGATGGAATAGATGCAGCACTAGTACAAATATCGGATGCCTCCGACGAGGGAGTATCCGTCCGATTGATCGCCTTTGAAAATACGCCTTATCCGGCAGCCGTCAGGCAGGAGATTTTCGACCTGTTTGATCCGACCAAGGCTACGATCGACAAAGTCGGCTGCATGAACGTACTGCTGGGCGAGCTGTCCGCGGAAGCGGCGCTTGCCGTCATCAAGGCGGCGGGGCTGAAGCCCGCGGATGTCGCCGTCGTCGGCTCGCACGGCCAAACGATTTATCATGCGCCGGAACCGGAAAAACGGCATGGCTACGACATTCGTTATACGGTTCAGATCGGGGAAGGATCGGTCATCGCCGCGCGGACGGGAATTCCGTGCGTGACCGATTTTCGCCCCGCCGATATGGCGGTAGGCGGTCAGGGGGCGCCGCTCGTTCCGTTTACGGAATACCTTCTGTACAGGGAAGCGAACCGCACCCTCCTGCTGCAAAACATCGGCGGCATCGGCAACATGACGGTGATTCCTGCCGGCTGCCCGCCGGAGCAGGTGTACGCGTTCGATACCGGACCGGGCAACATGATCATCGACGGCGTCGTCGAGCGGCTGTATCCCGGGCAAACGATGGATGCCGGCGGGGCCATTGCCGGCCGCGGAACTGTCGATGAAGAGCTGTTGGAACTGCTAACGAAGGAACCTTATTATTCACAGCCGCTCCCGAAGTCCACCGGGAGGGAGATGTTCGGTTCGGTCTACATCGACCGGGTGCTGGACATCGCCAAACGAAAGGGCATGAAAGCGGAAGACGTGGTGGCGACCGTAACGATGCTGACGGCCTGGTCGATCGGCGATGCGTACCGCCGTTACGTACGGGACCGTGCGCCGGCCGACGTCTTGATCGTTGGCGGAGGCGGCAGCTATAACCCGGTTCTGGTCGGCTTCTTGCGCCGTGTAATGGAGCCGATGGGAGTTCAAGTGATGACGCAGGAAGCTATCGGCCACAGCAGCGACGCAAAAGAAGCGGTCGCGTTTGCGCTCCTTGCCGATTATGCGATGAATCGGCAGCCGAACAATCTCCCGAATGTCACCGGAGCCGCTAGGCCCGTCATCATGGGGAAAATCAGCTATTAATCTATCATCAAAAACACGGAGGTGCCGCTGGACATGATTCATACCTGGGATGGGAAGTACACGCAGGCGGTAATCGATTTGTGGAACGAAGAAGCGGTGAAAGACGGGTACAAGGAGCTGAATGAGCAAAGCTTCGAACGGATTTTTGCTTCCAGTCCTTATTTCGACAAGCTGGGCACGTTTGTCCTGATCGAAGACGGGCGGGTAACGGGTTTTGCCTGCGGATGCACCGGCGACGACCTGCCGCTTGGCGACATTGCCGGGTACATCACCTGCATCGTGCTGGAGCAGGGGAGCCGGACGGACGAACATTATAAGCAGCTGCTCGACGCCGTCGAAGGCCGGTTCCGCGAGCTCGGCAAAAAGCAGGCGGACGTTCTGTTTTTTAACCCGATGATGCTGCCGTGGTACATACCCGATACGCCGCGGCATGAGCACAACAACGCCCCGGGCGTGCCGGTGGGAAGCAGGCTGCATTCCTTTTTGCTGAGCGAAGGATATGCCGAACGGGCGAAGGAATGCGCAATGTATTTGAATCTCGAACCGTTTTCCATGCCGGAGGAAATCCGCGCCAAAGAGCGGAAAGCTGCTGAAGAAGGATATCAGACGGGGCTTTTCGACAGCGCTAATCATGAAGGCGTGGCTGAAATGCTTAAGGGTTTGAACAACCCGCTGTGGGAAAAGGAAATCGGCAAATGCACGTCGGACGGCACGCCGGTGGTCGTTGCGGCGCATGGGCGGCAGGTCGTCGGTTTTGCCGGGCCGGTCATTCGCC
Organism: Paenibacillus sp. USDA918EY; assembly: GCF_009870825.1. Classification (GTDB taxonomy): domain Bacteria; phylum Bacillota; class Bacilli; order Paenibacillales; family Paenibacillaceae; genus Paenibacillus_AQ; species Paenibacillus_AQ albilobatus. Next base: position 435,561 of record NZ_WTWY01000004.1, read on the forward strand.
AGGATAACGGGCGGGGTTATTTTGCCGGCATCGGGGTGCATCCCGAGCACGAAGGGCACGGGCTGGGAACGATCCTGTTCTTTAAGCTGTGCGAAGCGTTCAAAGCGATCGGGACCGATTATATGTCGTTGTACACAGGCAGTACCAATCCGGCGATCCGGATTTATGAAAAAGCAGGCTTCCGAACCGTTAAACAATTTTCAGTCATGAGAAGGGAGTTTTAAGGAATGAGCGAACAGAAATTGACGATTATGGCGATTGGCGGACATGTCGGGGATGCGGAATTGACGGCAGGCGGGGTGCTTGCCAGCCATTCCCTCAAGGGGGACAAGATCGTTACGCTTGCCTTGACCGCAGGCGAACGGGGCGTGCCGGCCGGACAGGACATGGCGGAATACCGCCGGCAAAAAGTCAACGAAGCGAAAGCGTTTGCCGATATGCTCGGCGGCGAATCGATCGTGTTCGATATTCCGGACGGCGAGTTGAAGGACAACGAAGACATGCGGTTGCGCGTGTGCGACGTCATCCGCCGGGTAAAACCGAACGTCATCATTACGCACTGGAAAAACAGCATGCACAAAGACCATGCGATCACCCACAACATCGTCAACGACGCCCGTTTCTTTGCGGGACTCGCTTCCTTCGAAAGAGAGCTGCCGGCGCATTTTGCTTCCAGAC
>NZ_WTWY01000039.1 GCF_009870825.1 Paenibacillus sp. USDA918EY
ATCGACGTCAGGCCACTCCACGGCCAATAATTCGCCGCGCCGGAAGCCTCCAAGGATTGCCCCGGTAAAATACAGCCGCCAGCGGGTAGGAAGGGCGTACAGGGCCGTCAGGAGCTTCTCGACCTCTTGCCGGGAATAAACTTTCTTCTTCGAACGGATCTCCTTTTTCTCTTTTTTACTTTGGCTCGGGCGCTGCACGCCGTCCATGGGATTGCTTTTAATGACACCCCATGCGGCAGCGGCATCAAAAATCGACTTGGTTGCCTTATAAATGTTCAGCTTCGTATTGGTCGCAAGTGGTTTTCCATCCTTGATATTCACAAGACCAGCAAACCAGGTGACGAGCTGCAGCGTTGTGATCTGATCGATCCGCGTATCGCCGAATTCTGGTATGAGTCTCGATTCGACGATGGCCATGGTGTTTAGGATCGTCTTGCCTCCCATGTTTTCCTTGGCGTAACCTTTCTTCCATGTCTCAATGAAATCCTTAAAGCTGATTTTCTCGCTTTTGACCTTGCCGGTTGCTTCCCCGGACTCGACAGCTTCGGCCCACTTCGCGAGCTCTAGGGTGAGCCACTGTTCTGTTTTCCGAGCCGATTTTGCAATGTCGGCCGGCACTTCTACTCGGGTTGATCGTTTCGGTTTCGACACCTTAGACGGATCCCGAGCAACCAATTTGTACTTGTTGCCTCCCACATGCTCGATCCATGCCATTTTCTGCATCACTCCAAACATATGTTCTGTTTAAAGGTATATTTAAACGGCCTTTCAGCCGGAAAGCGCAAAGGTTAGATGTAAAATTTAATCATTTCTTTAGGGATTCCATTTCGAATTAAATACTCCTCAATGGATTCACCTTGTTCTATGTATGATCCAGCTGTCAACAACTTAAGGGCGAACCTGTTTGCCTGGCGCTCAAATTTCCCGGCAGAGAAGAAGGAATACTCGTCCAGGAAAAAACGGCTGATTCCTGGATGGAGCCGATCGTGTCCTAATTCGTGGGCGCACACAAAGCGCTTCCAAGAATCGCTAAGTCCTTCATGAATTGCTATATATTTTCTTCTTAGCTTTCGGTAATAAAGACCTCGTGTTTCACTCCCCAAGTCGCAAAACCAAACTTCGATGTTTAAACGCTCAGCAATCTCAAAAGGGTCATTCGACTTGAATCTACGGATGAGCTGCTTAATTTCATCGTCCATAGCCGTCCCTCTATTCGTCAGTAGTCTTCTTCCGGCCGTATGTCTTTTTATTCTTTTCTTTGGCATCCCAGAACATGGCTTCTATTACACGCTTGATTTTTTCCTTATCCTCATCACTTACGGGTACACCGTCAAACATAATAGGCTCATCTTCCTCGAGCATTTTTTTGAAATCTCGCTTGTCCTTTTGGTTGGCCCATTCTGGAACATGATGAGCGTCTTCATGGTTATCAGTTCTTCCAAGTAGATAATCAACGCTCACTTCGAAAATAGAAGCAATTTTAGAAGCCATATCAGCGCTTAATGTGCGTGTCTCCTTCTCGAATCCGTACAGATATTGAGGAGTGATTTCTAATTTCTCAGCTAACTCAGGGCCGCTAATTCCTTTTTTCAGCCGTATCTCACGGATTCTATTCATAAATATTCTCCTTCAACTATTTGTTTATAATCATCCTATCAACAAATAGTTTATATTACAACGAACAAATAGTTTAAAATCGGAGAAAAAACGAGTAATTTTAAACAAATAGCATTATTTATAGGCTTTTTTCAACGAAATGTTTAATATTAGTGCTAAATGCTGGATATTTCGAATTGTCGTAATGAAACAAATAGTTTAATATTTACTCATGTAATACAAACAAATAGTTAAAAGGAGGTGGGAGCATGAGTTTTTCAATATCCATTAAAAAAGCCATGGATGATCAAGGCGTTACTCCTTCTGATGTTGCCAAACAAACAGGTTACACTCCTCAATACCTCCATAGTCTCTTAGATGGCAGTCGTCGCTGGAATGAAACCACGCTTAGCAAGGCATGCGATGCTTTGGGATTGGAGATTAAATTGGTTCCGGCGAAAAAACTCAAACACCGGGATGGCTAAGGTGAGGAGGTTGCCTAAACCATGACAACAGCTGACTTTATCGAAGCACTCAGGGCCGATCTGAAACGGGAACTCACAGCTGAGATCTTGTCCGAACTACAGCCCGAGATCAAGAAGGCGCTGCGAGCAAACACCTTCACGTTTGAGGAAGCGTGCGAGTACCTCAAGGTGTCCGAATCAACGCTGCGGCGCATGGTCCGTAATAATAAAATTCCTTATTTCCGACAGCGTGAAAATTTGTATTTTCGGCAATTCGATCTGGACAAACACATTGAATCAATCCTGATCCGGAAGGGTGACTGAAATGATCGGTATCCATTCAGTTCATCGCCGTTTGGCCGAGTTGACGGAGAAGGCGGAACGGTTGGGTGGCTATGAACGGCTTTCCATATTGGAGCAGAAGGACATAGCTCACTGCTTGAAACTTAATGCCCAGGTTGTAAGAAGGATCGACGAGCTCAAGCAATTATCCTTTATCGCTTACCAGGCAAACGACATTGAATGGCAGCGTGATCTATGCAAACAGGTCAAAGCTTTAGAAGCAAATCTGTCCTGAAAGGGGGTGAATGTGAGTGAGCAAGGTGCTTGATATGGTCGCGTCGGAAGTCGTTGATTACTGCGCAAACGAGGAATGCGGGGCAGAGATTTACTTCGGGCAGCCAGTGACGAAAATCGGCAATGAGCTAGTTTGCTCGGGATCCTGCCTGATGAAAAAGCTGGGTGCTGTAACGATCATCGCCGGAAGGGAGGTGAACCAGAACGATGAACGATCTGCAATGGCGGAAACTTGAACTTAAGCGCCTACGCTGGCGGTTGTTGAATGGGCGTTGCCAATGTGATCCGGACGTACTACCGGCGGCACTGGATTGGCTGAATGGGGAAATCGAGAGGA
>NZ_WTWY01000058.1 GCF_009870825.1 Paenibacillus sp. USDA918EY
TGCCTCGGACTGGAACCTACGCCGGAAATGTTCACCGCGCATATGGTCTTGGTGTTCCGAGAGGTCTGGCGGCTGCTGCGTAATGACGGCACGCTCTGGATGAATTTCGGCGACACATACGCGAGCGGTGGAAAAGGCGGAGGTGGATCATATGTTGCTGAGAGAAGAGCCTGGGAAGGAAAGGATGCAGTCAAAGGCTGGCGCAGTCCGCCGGAAGGTCTTAAGAATAAGGATCTTGTCGGCATACCATGGCGCATAGCGTTTGCACTGCAGGCGGATGGCTGGTATCTCCGGATGGATAACATCTGGAGTAAGCCGAACTGCATGCCGGAAAGTGTTCAAGACAGGCCGACAAAGGCCCATGAGTATATCTTCCTACTGTCAAAGTCAGAACGGTATTACTACGACAGAGAGGCGATTAAAGAGCCCTTGGCGCCAGCGAGTGTCGTCAGGTTATCTCAAGACCTTGATGGGCAACAGGGTTCAGCAAGGGGAAACGGTGGGGTGAAGACAATGAAAGATGTTGGTGGTTCTCCCGGCGCCTTTGGACCGCCTCAATCAAGAAAGCGCAGCGGTAATAAGGAACGGAAACATGGGGAGAACCGGGATAGACCAGGATCACAC
>NZ_WTWY01000040.1 GCF_009870825.1 Paenibacillus sp. USDA918EY
GGTCGCTGTGCTGGTCGCTCTTCAAAATTCTGCTGGTCGCCTTGGTCTGCAAACCCTTGTCCCGTAAGGGTTTCTGCTGGTCGCTTTTCCGTTTTCTGCTGGTCGCTGTGCTGGTCATTGTGCTGGTCGCTTTTTTGGTTCATTTCAGGGTGTAAATTAACTCTATATGAATTGATGGCTGTTCGGTCCATACAGGGGGGCCCTCATTTGAAATGACCCCACCGCCGTAAAAATGATGGTTTGTTGATTCGCGCTTTTTGATAACGGAATCCAAATTTTTTGAAAACGCAAAATTGCGTTCTCAGTTTTATTTTCAAGGGTGTTACCATTTCGGGAATACCTTCGCACAGCAAGGAGGGCGGTAACTTACCGCATCCATAGACGCCCTAGATTGAAACGAGCCCTTACCAGAAATAACCTCATAAATCTGTCCATAATTCGGACTGTATTCAAGGTATCCGCTTTTCATGGATACCTTCTAAATTTGATGACTCGACGGTCCGTCCAGTCATTTCAGATGACCTACCGGTTCGTTAGGTCATCCCTTTACATTATGACTCCGCCGACCGCGGAGGGTGGTCGGGCGTATATATTTGTCCAGCACTTCATCAAGATTGTGGGCAACTGCTCCATGTTTATTCAGAACTTCTTGGATAGCCCGTTTCGCTATTGATTTGATGATGGCGGCTGCTTGTTCGTCGGTTCCGGCTCGTTCGTAATGTATGTTGAATTTCAACTTCCTTTTCACGTTCTCGGCTTCCTTGGTGTGTTATTTTCGTGATTGATTAATTCAACTTTAATGTGCATGCCATATTGTTCATTGGCGTACTCTTGAATCTTTTGAGCGAACCATTCATATGGAGATTCGGTTCCGTTTATTTCTGTGATGTTGAACTTTTTACGTCTCTTCATGTCGATTCCTTTCTTAGTCCTATCTGTGATTTGGGAAAAGGAGTTTTAACATTTCGAGAACACGTTGACGATCTTCTTCTTCCAGAAGGTGACCGTTGTATGTGATCCTCTCGCGTTGAATTATGTCCTCTAGTTTTTTTGGCCGCGGCTGTCTTGCTCCCACCTCATAAGCTGAATTCCACTTAATGTGAAATTCATGTGCAATATTCTGTAGTTCTTGGAGAACCTCCCACTGAAACTGAGGATTATCAATTTCAAGAATCATGTCTGAATACTGTTCTGGAATATCCTGTCGGACTCCGTTTTCATCACTTACAGTAATTTTACGCGTCAAGCTTATGTTGTATTTTTCGATTAATTCACCGATTCGTTCACTCAATACTTGTTCAATACTACCTAGAAAGTCGCGCTCTCTGTCCCCGATCAAAAGGCTTATAAAATATTTTATGTTTTGTGCTATTGGACTTGTTTTATCTTTTGATTCTTCAAAGTATTTTTTAGCAAATTGGTATTGGATACGGAACAGATCATGGTGATCTGCTAAATAGGCTTCAAGCGGATCTCCATTTTTAAGTCTGTCAATAATGCCATCCCTTACTTTTTCTAAAGACGGTAGGAAGTTTGCTTCAGTGATTCCTGTGATTTTGTGTTCACTAATAATTTCGGCTAGACCTGCTTTTAAATGCTCTGGCAAATCATCTTGGACATTGTATTTTTCCTTTAGAATTTTGAAGAAATCAAAGACACTTTGTGCTTGTACAGCCGCCGCGTAATTTGTGTTTACTTCATCAATTCCAATATGACCAGCTTTAAACATTAATTCCGAATGGGTTACCCCTAAATGAGGGGCCAGTTTCCTTAATATCTCAGGTGAAGGTAATTTTTCACCTTTTTCTATTTGAGAAATATATGAATTAGATACCTTAGAAGCCTCTTCTAATTGTCTTATTGTCATATTCTTTTCATTTCGTAGCCTGCGCATTTCATTACCAAAATCTTTTAGTTCCATCAGTGCAATCACGCCTCCTTTGATTCACATTATACGCACTATTGTGGGCAAAATAAAGTTTTTTGTGATAAATGCTTGAAAAAGTGGGCAAAGTGGGTTATTATGGTTTTGCCCGATAAAGTGGGCGGAAGGGGGTGAGTAAAATGTCTAACCATCTTACTCTAAAAGAGGCGGCTCCTTATATTGGAGCAAGTACCTATAAGCTTCGTGAAATGGTTCGAGATAAACAAATTCCTGCGTATAGAATCGGCAACCGTATTATGTTCCGTAAATCAAGTTTAGATGAATGGATTGCTAATCAAGAAAAGCAAAACTCCGCTGAGTGCAGTAATCAATAAAAAGAGAGGAGACAGTTCGTTCATGCGCTATTACGTCAAGAAGATCGGCAGCCGCCTATATCTTCGAGCAAGCGCCGGGAATTGGATTGAATTACGAATTGCTTGCGGTAGTGGGGTGCTGTACTACGCATAGATAAGGAATGATTTCGGGCATTTTGATTCTTCCATGGTAAATTGTATCGATTGATAGGTAGAACGCCTGAAAACAAGCCTCAAACGTCTGTAGAAAACAATTTAAGAGGAGGGGA
>NZ_WTWY01000005.1 GCF_009870825.1 Paenibacillus sp. USDA918EY
TGCCCAACAAGTTGCCTAATGATTATAACCTGTCTAACTTTATGGGGTCACTTCAATACAAGGTGGTTTTCTTTTGTTGATCGACAACGATCAAGAGCAGCAGAGAGGGATGAACGAATGAAGAAATCTTTGAAAGTGATGTTAACCGTGCAGACCGCGATAACCTTAGGGATAGGCGGTTTATTTGCGCCAGAGCTGCATGCGGATCGTCTTACGGCCAAGGTCCCTTTTGCGGACATGAAATCGCATTGGTCGGCTGACAGCGTTGCTTGGGCGCTCAGCAAAAACATCGTACGCGGCTATGAAGACGGCACGTTCAAACCGAATCAACCGGTAACGGAGGCCGAGTTTTTGTCCATGCTCATACATAGCTGCAGACCGGATGTCGCGAACGGTACTCCCAGATGGGCAGAGCCTTATTACATGCTTGCCGAATCCCTGAATTATCCCGTAAGCTCTTCAGACATCAAAGCACAAAACCAGCCGATTACGCGTCTCCGTGTGGCGGAGCTGATCGCCTCGGCGGAAGGGATGAATTATGAAGGCGATGATGCCATCCGGTTTATGTACGGCAAGGGTCTAGCCAAAGGCGAGGGCGGTCAGCCGACCATCACCAGCTTTAACGGTTCCAAGACGCTGACGCGTGCCGAGGCGGTTCAGTTTATCAAAAACTTGTCGGATCACGGATCAGGTGAAATGCACGCAAGACCGGCAACAAGTTCGGACACGAGCAAGCTGCCGGACATTCCGTTCGGAAATGAAAAGGTCGCAATTGAAACAGGAAAAACTCAAAATCAAAATACAATGATCCCCGTATTAAAGCTGGATGACAAACCCATTGCTTTTAAAACAAAGCCGGTTGTTCAGAACGGAATCGTCTATTTTCCGATTGAAGAAGTATGCGCTGCATTTGGAATAAGTTATCAAGAAAATGCCGACGGCAGCGTGACGACGACAAACGGAATCGAAACGAATACGTTCAGAAGCGGCGAAGTCGATTCCTTTATCCATAATAATCCGAAAAATCCGGTTTTAGGGTCCGAAGAGATTCCGCTCGACGGGCAAAACCCGATGAAAAAAATCAACGGCGTCTTTATGATACCGGCGGAGTCTACAGAAAATCTTTGGTTTGCCGTAAATAAGGATGCGAAAAAATATGCCGACATGATGGTTATTGCCAACGGGCAAGAGGATCAAAGCGAATTGAAGTTTTATACCTACAAGCAAAACGTTCTCACATCCTCGGAAAACATGGATGGCACAAACAAGCGTCCGGGCGGTGACGGCGGGTTTGAAGGCGAAGGTAAAGTAAACAAAAGCATATGGGTGAAAGAGTATACTGAGCCAAGCTTGGGGACAAACGTGTACGCCACCTGGAGATGGAGTTCCAAAGACGATCTTTTTTACAAATTTAAAGAGGTCAAATTTACCGGGTCGATCGTAAACGGCACCGCCTTAGGCATGTTAGAGTTTAGCGGGGACATAACGTATTACAAGGAAGATGGCCGCGAAGAACAGCTCAAACCCGCGGAATTGCAAGACATAAAGCTGCCTTACAAAAACGGGGACATCCTAATGACATGGAACGACCTGCTGAAGTTGTTTTCAAAACATGACATTATTCTGCCCGATTAATGGTTTACTGCATGAAAAAGCCGCATCGTTGCGGCTTTTTGAGCATTTGTCACGGGGGCAGGGGTCGAAGTTCAATTTTTTAGGATACGATTTACTGTTTATGATTAGAGGATTGATGTAAATTGAAGCGTCATTATGTTTTTATTGTTTTAATACAATATTTCTGTACATATACGTGATTTATTGTTTATAATATTGTAAAAAAATCAATTCACAGGAAGGTGACATCCCGTTGCTTGAAGTTTCCATAAATGATTCCGAGCGATTGGTTAAGGTAGCGCATGCACTCGGCACGCATACAAGGGTCAATATCATCAAATTGCTGTTGGACAAACCCAATCTCAATATTCTTGAAATTGCCGAAAAGCTGGATATCCCCGTTTCCACTGCCGCCAACAATGTCAAAGTACTGGAAGAGGCCGAATTGATTGTAACAGAACTTCAACCGGCAACTCGAGGGGCTATGAAAGTGTGCAGCCGGAATTTTGACGACGTTCGTCTCATTTTGAATCCGGGTGCTTATGATCCAAATACAACCAAAGTCGTAGAGATGGAAATGCCGATCGGACATTTCAGCAACTTTGACATTGTGCCGACTTGCGGCATGGCAAACACGTCAGGCATGGTATTTCAAGAGGATGAGCCCGTCAATTTCTATCTTCCGGAGAGCAGGACGGCTGAAATCATCTGGTTTCGGAAAGGATGGATTGAATATCGTTTCCCAAAAAAGCTGCCTGCGGGAGCGCAAATCCACACGCTCGAATTCTCCCTGGAACTTTGCTCGGAAGCTCCGAACTATAATAATGATTGGCCTTCGGAAATTACAATATGGGTGAACGAGGTTGAGGTTGGCTCGTGGATATCGCCGGGGGATTTTGGCGACCATCGAGGCAGGCTGAACCCGTCGTGGTGGTATGACAACAGCACGCAACACGGTTTGCTGAAGAGCTGGTCGATTGACCTGACGAAGAGTATGATCGACAAGGAGAAATGCTCCGATATTTCGCTTCATGATCTCCGGTTGGGTGAAAAGCCGTATATTACGCTCAGGATCGGAATTAAACCGGATGCGAAGCACCAGGGCGGAATAAACTTGTTCGGCAGAGGGTTCGGCGATTATGAGCAGGGAATTATGATGAGAATGGAATATAACTAAAGCGATACCTATTAAGTTCCAGATGTTTTGTGACAACAAAGCAATCTGGTCTTTTTTTTGCTTAATAATACAATATTATTGAAAGAAAGCGTTGACAATTCGTGTTTTTCTACTTATTATCTTGTTAATAAATGAAATAATTGAAATAAAACAATTTAGTTGTAAGCTTTTTAGATGCAACATGTTCTTCAATTATTTTGTTTATTTCGACTTTATCAAAGGGGGAAGAGGGTTTATGTTTCGGAAATGGAAATGGTTTAGTCTTTCGTTAACTTTGGTACTCAGCTTCGTGTTGGTGCTCTCCGGTTGTAACTCCGGCAATAACAAAAGTGAAGACAACTCGGCAGATTCTAAAACGCAAAATAAAACAGAAGAAGCAACAGATGCCACTCCTGACAAAGATGCAAAATCTGAAATCGAATTTATGGGGTGGGGCGGAGATTCCGAGAAAGCCGTTTTTGAGAAACTGATCGCATCCTATATGAAGAAGTATCCGAATAAAAAGGTGAAATATACCGTCGTTCCTCCTGCGGAATATTATCAGAAGCTTGATACCTTGATTGCAGCCAAGAAAACCCCGGACGTATTTTATGCCGGCGGAGCTCACTTTAACAAGCTTGTCTCCAGCGGAGTGCTGCTGAACCTGGAATCCTATCTGAAATCCAGCGAGTTGGTGGATACGAATAACGTTTGGAAACAAGGGCTTGACCGTTATCGGTATGACGGTACGAAGGTGGGCGCCGGAGATTTGTACGGGTTGCCGAAAGACGTGGGTCCATGGGCGCTTGCCTACAACAAGGATCTGTTCGACAAGGCCGGATTGCCATATCCGAGCGCAAAAGCCGGCGAATACACTTGGGATCAGATGATCGCCGATGCCAAAAAATTGACTACGACCAATGCACGCGGAAAAATCGATACCTTTGGCGTGGCCGCCTATTCGCTTGAATCGGCGGTATGGGCGAATGGCGGGGATTGGGTTGATCCGTCCACGGGCAAAATTACGATTGATACGCCGGAGTTTGCCGAAGCGATGCAGTTCGTGGCCGATTTGAGTCTGGTCCACAAGGTCAGCCCGTCTCCGGATGACGAGAAGGCGCAGAATGGTTATACCCGCTTCGTTGCCGGCAAAGTGGCGATGTTCCCGATGGGGCCATGGGACCAGCCGGGTTTCTGGGATTTGCCGTTCCAATGGGATATCGCGGCATGGCCGGCAAGCCCTAAAACAGGAAAAACGGCGACGTGGCTCGGCTCCCTTGGATTCGTGGTTTCGAAAAATACCAAATATCCGGAAGATTCATTCGCGCTTGCCTCTTACCTGAGTCTCGACAGAGATTCCCAAAAAGAAAACTATGTTCTGGGGCAGGCCGTACCGAACTTGATCGATATGGCGAAGGGCGAATTCATGGCCATGGATAAGGCGCCGAAATCACGCCAGGTATTCATCGACATTATTGAAGATTACGGCCGGCCGCCGATTGAAGTATCCTCGAAGAACACCAAATGGCTGGACACGTTCTGGCAGGATGCGAGTCAGGTATGGACCGGTCAAAAAACGGCGGCGGAGTTTGTAAAAGCAGAGCAGCCTAAGCTGCAAAAGCTGTACGACGAGAACAACAAGTAAAGGACTGCTAATGCTGAGGCGGAGGAGCGAAAACGACGAGAGCTCGGTTTGCGGCGTTTTCGCTTTTTCCGTTTGCAGTATAGGGAGGAAAATGTGAATGAAGAACAAAACCCCGGGATATCGGCGTAAAGAAATCATTTGGTCTCTGCTTTTTATTGCCCCGCCAATATTGGGCTTCCTGATTTTCAGCTTGACGCCGCTGGTCACTTCGTTCGGATTAAGCTTCATGTCATGGGATATGTTCACGCCCGCCAAATTCACGGGCGTGGAAAATTTCCGGTATATGTTCGCGGACGAGAAGTTTTACAAGTCTCTTTTTAACACGGTTTTCCTGCTTCTTGGGGTTCCGCTTGGCATGATCATTTCCCTGGTGCTGGCCATCCTGATGAACCGGCAGCTAAAAGGGATCTCGATTTTTCGCACCATTTACTACATTCCGGTCATTTCACCGATCATTGCAATTTCATTGCTCTGGCAATGGCTCCTCAATTACGACTACGGGATTATCAATGAATTTATTTGGGACGTTTTCGGAATTCAAGGGCCTAACTGGCTTGGCGATCCCAACTGGGTAAAACCGTCGTTTATTATTATGGGACTTTGGGGCGGAGTCGGCGGAAACATGGTTCTCTATCTGGCCGGTTTACAGGGGATATCGTCCAGTTATTACGAAGCGGCTCAGGTGGATGGAGCTTCACGTTGGCACCAATTTAAGCATATCACCCTTCCGCTGTTGTCGCCGATTCATTTTTATGTGGTTGTGATGGGGGTTATCGGTACTTTCCAATCCTTTAGCCAAATGTACATTCTGGCGGCCGACGGCGGACCGGAGTACAGCGGGGCGACGATTGTATATTACATCTTCCAGGAGGCCTTCAAGTATTTCAATATGGGATACGCAAGTGCAGTGGCATGGGTTCTGGGGATTTTGATTTTTATCCTGACCCTTTTCCAGTTCCGCATCTCCAAGCGCTGGGTCTACCAGGATTAAGCTCACGCAGGAATAGGAGGATTGAAAAGTATGGTAAAACAACGCCGTTTGATCAATTTGATCGTCTATATCGTGCTGATCGCAGGGTCATTTATTATGCTTGGCCCGCTGGCATGGACGCTTTCCACGTCCTTAAAGAACCAAAAGCATGTTTTTGATATTCCGCCTCAGTGGATTCCGAATCCGATTACCTGGCTGAATTACGAGGATGTGTGGACCAAAGCGCCTCTGCTGTACGGTTTTATGAATAGCGCTATCGTCGTCGTGTCCGTTTTGTCCGTCGGTTTATTTGTTGCGGCCATGGCGGCATACTCGTTTTCCAAGTTTGACTTTCCATTCAAAGAAGGCATTTTCCTTGCCCTGTTGGGAACGATGATGATCCCTTATTCTGTCGTCATGATTCCCCAATATATCGGGTTTTCGGAACTCGGATGGGTTGATACGCTGCTGCCGTTAATCGTTCCGGGCATGTTCGGAAATATCGTAACGATCTTTTTCTTCCGTCAATTTATGCAGGGTTCCATTCCGAACGACCTGATTGATGCGGCAAAAATCGACGGTTGCGGGTATTTCCGTACGTTTACGACCGTGGCGCTTCCCATCGTGAAGCCCGCGATCGCAGCCCAGGCCGCGCTTGGCTTCATGGGAATTTGGAACGACTTCTTAGGACCGCTTATTTATCTGCACACACCGGAACGGCAAACCATTCAGGTGTTGATTGCAAGCATGCAATCCAATTATATCTCCACCTCCAATTATCCGTCGCTGATGGCCGCTTCGATCATTGCGCTTTTGCCGGTCGTTATCGTCTTTTTCTTTGCCCAACGGTACTTTATTGAATCTCTTGCCATCACGGGCATCAAAGGCTAACCCATGAAGCAAAACGGCAAGGTATGGGGGCTGATCGGGGTTTCGCTGGCAACGGCCGTCGCTGCGGTGGCGGCAACGGTCTTTGTTTTAAAAAATAACAACGGGAACGAGCAGACATCCGGGGGAGAGATTGCAATGAAACAAACCTACCAAAATCCGATGAAACTGGATCAGGAGTGGGAGGACTACGGCATAGGCGATCCCTATGTACTGAGATTCAACGGGAAGTATTACTTGTATTGCAGCACGAAAGATTGGCGGGTCGGAATCAAGGCGTGGAGCTCAGAGGACCTGATCCATTGGCAATATGAGGGGCTGGTAACGGAAGATCCCCTGACGGAGGGAGCCTACGCGCCGGAGGTCGTTTATTGGAACGGATCCTTTTATATGTACACTTCTCCCGGCGGCAAGGGGCATTATGTGCTGAGAAGCGACAGTCCGACGGGGCCGTTTAAGGTGGAAACCGATAATTTGGGATTAAGCATCGACGGATCCGTGTTTATTGATGATGATGCAAAATGGTATTTTACGCACGCTGCACCGGGTGGAATCATGGCAAGCCTTATGGAGGATCCTTACACGATGGGCCCCGAAGACAAGCTGAATACGTCGTTAGGGCATTGGACCGAAGGGTCGATGATCATCAAGCGTCAAGGCCGTTATTTTATAACCTATACAGGCAACCATGTCTTTAGCCGCGGATACCGCGTCAATTATGCGGTTGCTCACGACTCGCCAAACGGCATCTATACGATACCGGAAAATAACCCGATCCTCATATCGACCAAAGAGGACTTTAACGGCTTAGGGCACAGTTCGACCGTGATGGGGCCGGATATGGACTCCTATTATATCGTGTACCACAATCTGGCCGGCAGGTCGGCTGAAGGCCCGCCGGTTCGGATGATGAACATGGATCGGCTGCTTTTTAACGGGGATAAGATGTCCGTTGCCGGCCCGACGCATGGGATGCCGGTCCAAGCGCCCGCCCGGCCCGCCTTTTATGATTATTTGACGGGGTTGCCTGGTGAAGAACATTGGCAGCATCAAGAAACGAAGCAAAACAAAGAGACATGGATTACCAAGGAAAGTACCGGCAGCAAGTTTACGGCTGAGTTTAATGCTGTGTTCTCCGAACGGGAGGATCAGAAAGCTTCGGATTCCCGCGCGTTTGAGACGCTGTTTTCATATCAAGATGCAGACCGTTTCCGCGGAATTCGTGTGGATATGCATTCAAAAACGTTATCTTTATTTGAAATGGAGCAGGGAAAGGAACGGGTCGTCCAAACCGGGGATTTGCCCAAAGGAATGGACTTGACCAAACATCATACCTTGCGGACGGAATCGGATCAAGAAGGGACTTTGGTCTATTGGGATGGACTGCTCCTGCTGAGCGATAAGCAAATGAAAGGGGTCGCCGGTGCGATCGGTTACCGCTGGTCAACGGCTCTGAACCCGACTTTGGGCTATACGGCTTTTTCGAACGAATCGGGCGGCAGCAGCGATCATAAGGTTCTTCACCCCCTTCCGGGAACGATGGAGGCCATTCACTGCATAACAGGCGAGGACGACGGCCGGGCATTTTCCGTAAATGACGGGGATACGCCGGATGGAAGCTACTCGGTAACCCTCCTGAAAAATGACTCGGAGTTGACCTTTCCGGTTTATGTCAAGGAAGAAGGGACTTATCTGATCTCCGCTATGGCGGCAAAGGATAGCGCGGGAGGCAAGCTGACCGTTCATGCGGGAGGCAAGCGCAAAGAGATACCGTTAAAGGCAGAAGACTTCTCGAATGAGTCGGAATGGTCAAAGATCCCGTTGGCTTCGTTCCATCTCGGCAAAGGGCCCCAATGGATTTCCCTGTCGAAAGAGAAGGGAGAAGTATCCATCCGGTACATCGAAGCCGATAAAACAGTCCCTGCGCCATCCCGGCAAACCGTCGAATTCACGGATCAATTCGGGAGTTGGGATGTGAGCGGCAAACAAATAACGCTTCAATCGGAAGCCCGGGAAGGCAAGTTGTTCGGCGGAGATTCGGACTGGAGCGATTACGAGGTGAACCTTCAATTGACCCCCACGGGCGAGGCGCCTTCGAAAGTTGCTTTGTTATTCAGAACAGCCAATGAATCCGATTTTAAGGATCAGGTAAACGATTCTTTTATGGGGTATGAACTCTCCTTCAATAATGGGTTCATGAGGCTGAACCGGGTCAATTACGAGGTGAACGAAGAGAAGGCGTCGGAGCTCCTGGAGCTTGAAAACAACAAGGCCGTAAACATCCGGGTAAGGCTCGAAGGTGCTGCTATCAGCGTATTTATCGGCGACTCGAAAAAGCCTTTGTTAACCTGGACCGATCCGAATGCTTTTCTGACAGGACGTGTTGGATTACGCACGGCATCGCAGGACTGGTTATTTTCACCGGTCACTGTTACGCCTATCAAATAGACGAAATGATACCTATATAAATACAAGCACAGAATACAGTGCAATAAAGGAGCAGGAGATTAATGGCAACCGCAATGTATATCAAAGACTACCCCCGTCCCCAATTTGTGAGAGAGAACTGGACTAATTTAAATGGAGCGTGGAACTTCAGGTTTGATGACGCCGATGTAGGCGAGCAGGAGAAATGGCAAGAGGGTTTCCAGAGCGATCTGAAGATCAACGTTCCTTTTACGTATGAAACCAAGGCCAGCGGAATTGGAAGAGAGGAGCATCATAGCCACGTCTGGTATCACCGTCCGCTTGAGGTTCCCCGGGAATATGCCGGGAAAAGGGTGCTTTTGCACTTTCAGGCCGTAGATTATGTAGCCAAAGTATGGATCAACGGGACTTATGTAGGCTGTCATCAAGGCGGATATTCGGCATTCACCTTCGATATCACCCCCTATATCTCGGTGGGCGCGACCAATCAGCTAACTGTCAAAGTGGAAGACACGATGGACGCCACGCAGCCCCGGGGCAAGCAACGGTGGGTGGAGAACAATTTTGAATGTTTCTACGTGCAGACGACAGGTATATGGCAAACCGTATGGCTTGAAGTCGTTGAACCCGTTCATCTCGATGCGGTGAAAATCACGCCGGATGTCGACGCGCGCGCTGTACGTTTCGAGTATCAGGTGGATGGAAGCTTGGCCGGCAAAGAAATTCGGCTGGAGACGATCATCAGTTTGAAAGGCAAGCAGATGAAAAAAGCAAGCCTTGTCATCGACCGTCCATGGCTTCAACTGGATGTGGATTTGGTCCATGAAGCCAACGGTCCGTGGAAGCAGTATTTATGGTCTCCGGAACGGCCTAACTTGTACGATGTGGAATTTATCCTTTACCAAGGGGAAGAGAAAATCGACCACGTTTATTCGTATTTCGGGATGCGGAAAATATCCATCGAAAAGGACAAAGTACTGCTCAACAATGTACCGATCTATCAGCGGCTTGTATTGGACCAGGGGTACTGGCCTGAGAGTCATCTGACCCCGCCGTCGGAAGAAGCGATCCTGGAAGATATCGATAAGATCATGCAGATGGGGTATAACGGAGTCCGCAAGCATATGAAAGTGGAGGATTCGCGTTTCCTGTACTGGTGCGACGTGAAAGGACTTTTGGTTTGGTCGGAGATGGCCGCTACTTTTGAATTCAACGATAACGCGATCCAGAGATTCACTTCCGAATGGATGGAGGTTGTTCGTCAACAATATAATCATCCGAGTATTATTACATGGGTCCCGTTCAATGAATCCTGGGGAATCATGCAGATTTTCAAAGACAAAAAGCAACAGAAATTCACGGAATCGATCTATCATTTGACGAAATCCTTCGACCCGTACAGACCGGTCATTACCAATGACGGCTGGGAGCATACGGTTTCAGATATTTTAACCCTGCATGATTACGTCGAATCCGGGGATGAATTTATGAAACGATATGCCGCAAAAGACGAAATCGTTCATAACGGCAAGTCCTTTAACCATTGGAAGTATGCGTTCGCGGACGGCTATCATTACAAAGGACAGCCGATTATCATCAGCGAATTCGGGGGCATCGCCTTCCAATCGGAAGCCGGATGGGGCTACGGCAAGCAAGAGTCCTCGGAAGAGGCTTTCCTTTCACGGTTCCGGTCCATTCATCAGGCGATTAAGGAAACGGACTACATTGTCGGGTACTGCTACACGCAAATCACGGATGTTCAACAAGAGATGAACGGCTTGTTGACGGAGGATCGCAAACCGAAGGTGCCGCTCGAGGTCATCCGTGAAATCAACATGTCCAAATAGGGGGAGTAACATGTCACGGCAAACTTTCCAAAACCCGATGCTTGCCAGCGGGGCCGATCCCTGGGTGATTAAGCATACGGATGGGTTTTATTATATGAGCGTTACCTTGCGTGACCGCATTGACCTTTGGCGGAGCCGGACTTTGACGGGGTTGGCTGATGCAGAGCCGACAACCATATGGACTCCTGAGCTGAACGGCCCGTATTCGCATCGTTTGTGGGCGCCGGAGCTGCATTTTATCGACGGATGCTGGTACATCTATTATACAGCCGACGACGGCGCCGGCGATGATACACGAAGAGTATGCGTTCTTCAACTATCGGGAGATGACCCGATGAAGGATCCGTGGATTTTTAAGGGGGCCGTCAATACGGAATTTCAAGGCCTCGACGGAACGGTGCTGCAACATCATGGTCAATGGTATTTCTTCTATGCCGGATATGGACATTTCCCGGATTATGGGTCAGCGATATATGCCGCGCGCATGATCAATCCGTGGACCTTGACCGGGCCGAATGTCTTAATTACGGCACCCACGGCACCTTGGGAGAAGCAGGGCGGAATGGCGATTAACGAGGGTCCCGTATTTTTGCGGCGTAATGGGCGGATTTTTCTTATATTTTCCGCCAGCGCCACTTGGTCCGATGACTACTGCCTGGGGATGGCCACGATTCAGGATTCCGCTGATCTGCTGGATGCCTCGGCATGGACGAAGCATGAAGGTCCCGTGTTTGCCAAAAATCCCGGACAGGGGGTATACGCCCCGGGACATAATAGCTTTACCGTTTCGCCGGACGGCTCGGAAGATTGGATAGCTTATCACGCCTACTCCTACTCCGAGTCCGAACAGGACCGTTCATCCGGGACGCCGCGAAGCATGCGGATCCAGCGGTTTGGCTGGAAGGAAGACGGAACTCCGGATTTCGGAGTTCCCCTATCTACAGAGGTTCGTATTCCTTTGCCTGCGGGAGAGGAATAACTCGGAAGAATACCCGAGTAAGCCAGCGGCTTGCCCGGGTATTCTTTTGTTTAAGGGTGCGATGCTATTAACACCTACAAATTTATGAAGCAATAATTAGTCGCATAACAATCAATATCATTATCGGTCGTTATGCAACCGCATTTGCTTCACAAATTGAGAGTGCGGCTACAAAAGATTGGGGAAATAAACGGGAGCAGCAGCAAGAATTGGTTGATTAAAACACGCTTCGTACTAATCCCCCGTCTATTCTTAACGCGGAACCATTTATGGCAGAAGAGAGAGGGCTGCTTAAAAAAGTAACGAGGTGTGCAATTTCTTCCGGTCGAATAAGCCTTTGAATAATGGAGGTCGGCCGATTTTCTTTCATAAATCGCTTTTCGGCTTCTTCCATGGTCAATTTCTCATTAGGATACAGGCTATTTAACATCGTTTCCACGCCTTCTGTTAAAGTAGAGCCGGGCATAACCGTATTTACGGTCACATTTGTTCCTTTCGTCAACTCGGCCAAACTGCGGGAGAGCGAGAGCTGCATCGTTTTGGTCGCGCTATAATGAGCCATTTCCAGAGACGGCATCATCGCTGCCTCGCTGGCGATAAAGATGACTCTGCCTTCTTTTTTCTGAATCATTTGTTTTAGGTACCGGCGAGTGAGCCTGACGCCGCTCATGATATTGACTTCAAACATCTTGAACCAATCTTCATCCGGAATATCGAAATATTCTTTCGGCTCGAAAATTCCCAGGTTGTTAATCAGAATATCTAGGTCAGCGTACTTCTCAATAACCTCTTGGCATCCTTGCTCCGTTCCCAGGTCGGCGACAACGGGCTGAAGGACGGCGTCAGGGTATTGTGCTTGAATTTCTTGTATAGTCTGATTCACTTTTTCTTCGCGGCGTCCATTAATAAGTACAGCGGCGCCTTCAGCCACTAAGGACATGGCGATTGCTTTTCCGATTCCTGCTGTAGAACCCGTAACCAGTGCCGTTTTTCCTTTTAAATGCAAATCCATGAATATCCCTCCCAAATTTATGTTTCTAAGAGTCAAAATCGTGTCCGGATCCGGACCGGCCCCAATGTAAAATGACTTGCGCAGAAGATGGAGTCCTGAGAACATAATGAAAATTACACCTGATCTGCGATCTTCCGGTAGTAAATTTACGCTGACAGTAGCATTACCAACAATAAAATGAATCATACCCCATAGCAATTTGCTTGGCACACTATATAAGTTGAACTAAAGAAACGTGACAAGGAATAGGCAAGAGGGAGAAATGATTCTGAAGAAGCGAAGTGTTCGCCTTTGTGAGCGGATTTCGACCATGAATGAGTTAAATCAAAGAAATCTGGGAGCAACAGCGATCGAAAGAACATTTCACCCGGCTGCCTTTATCCGCACAAAATATTGGTTCAACTTATATAGATATCACCGAGTGACATAAATAAAAAGAGAAGGGTCAAAGTCAGCCGGTAAATATGATTATGAGAGATATAAGCATGTTAGAAAAGTACGCACTTTGAAGTGCTTTAGATACTTAACAGCTCCATAGGCACTTTTTGGTTTCTATATCAGGATTTTTGCAAAATTCGATTCCTGCCGCTCCAGGGTACAATATACATACGAATTAAACCGTTTCGCTCTATAAATTGCTGATTGGAAGTCGCTTTTTGGATTTTTGCAAAATCAGCAACTTTTTTAAGATACAGACGTTACTAATATAGTAATAAAAATATGCAATTAGTGGGTGAGAGTTACTGTGAAAACAAAGCGTTGGAAATATGCCGTCGCCATTATATTTATGATGTCAGTGCTTTTTCCGTTTGGAGCTCCGAAATCTGACGCGGCTTCCAAGTACGTCGAGCTGGAATTGCAATGGAAAGACGGCCGGATCAATCATATTCAGACGCTGCTTAAGGACGGAGTGACTTACGGAAGCTTTTTTTCGCTGGGCAGCGGAGCCGGTCTGAATTGGAAAATGGAAGGTGAAAATACGGCTGTTCTGAGCGGCTATAACAAGCGTGTTGTTGTACGCATGGGAAGCAAAATTGCCGAAGTAAATGGTCGAAAAGTGGACATGGGCAGAGAACCTGTATGGTATATTAGTCACCTGTATGTGCCGATCAAATTCCTTGCATCTGCTTTAGACGGAGAATTGGCCAATCAGGACTTGAAAACGGGGAAAGTAACCGTGACGGGACTCAGCAACTATAAGGATACCTTTTATGGAAGCGTGATGGGATACAACTATACAATACGCGCAGCAACTGGGGATATTGAAATTACGAATGTCTATACGGGTCAAAAGAATTCGATTCCGTTAGGCATCAAGGACATTGATGTGAATACGCATGATCTCACTATCGACTTCAAGTTGACTCCCAAAAATCTGCTTGTTGTAACCGTTGAATATACTAATCGAAAGACGAAAGACTATGATCTGTATACGTTGATATTCAAGAATCAAGGGCTGATTCGCAAATCCGCGGCTCACGGGTTAATGGAGAAGTTTGAAATCCTGAAGCCGGACGGTACGATTCAACTCATGGACGACCAGAATCTACGTGTTATTGATGACGGAAGCGGCAGCGTACTTGAGGTAACCGCTCGGTAACGCGGCAATGATTCTTTACCCGAACGGACAATATAAGTTGTCGTCACGACCGGAGAACAAGATATTATATAGTTAACCGGATGAATAACATATCAATTCCACAAGGGTTAAGCTCCGTAGGTTTCGCGGCTTAACCCTTTAAATGTTGAAGAAAAAACGATTTTAAATCGACGACCCGCAGCGACTCCGGTTTATGGTCCGTTCCGGCAATAATCAGAGGGACGAGCGATTCCATCTGACTTATACCACCATGTCCAGCGCCTCCTTTATGGGTGGGCGAACTGCCATACTTCAATTCATATCCCGGTTTTGCGGTGATTACCATGTATTCGCCGTCATGCGAATGTAAGGCTGCGTACAATCGCCGTAAAACATCGGGATATTGTCCATAATCCACTGCGTGCTCCTGGGTATTGATTTGTAAGTCCAGCACTTCCGGGTCTTTATCCAATGTCCATGATTGTTTATAACGATCGACCATATCTCCATGGGGGCGATAGGCGAATTCTTTGGAAGATCCCGATCGAACAACGCGAATCCATCCATTTTCTTTCCACGCCAAAAGATCGATTCTCCGGTCCGTTTTCAGAGCGTCCGATAGTTGTTCAAAAGAATATTGATGGGTTAGCTTATATAGATAGGCCATTCTGTCATTTACGGCAAGAATGATCTCGGTTTGGTCCGTTACGGCGCCACCTTGCTTTAATACGCGATATCCCTCCAAGGATTGGCCTAAATCAATCACCGGTTGTTCATTTTTCGGGAGGACATGCGTCATACCGTTATCTCCCATAATGATGATCACGGCTTTTTTCAAAGCCTGTTCCCGTGAACCGAATGCTTGCAACAAAGTCTGCAATTGGTTATCCGTGCGGATCACGCCGTTCAAATCGGAAGGACCCTTTTTATGTATCTTGGTGTCGAGATCGGGAAAATAGACGTAAAGAAAATCAGGCAATTGCTCGTTCCGAATGAGATGGGTCACCATTTCAAGGGAGTATCCATTGTTAAAGCCGAATCGGCCGATTGGCCCAACCGGCAAATTTTTCACGCTTTTCAGTGGATTTGAGAAAGCGCCATAGGCCAACAAATCCGGACCTTTTACCTTGTGGTTCTTGGGTAGTACGGTAGGTTTATGAATCCAAAAAGGAAAATTCAGCTGGTGATCGCAGCTTCCCCGGTAAATCAATCCGTTAACGGACCCTGATTTTAATCCCATACGGGCCAATTCTTCAAAAATGGTCGGAACTTGCGGATTCAAGTGGGTTCCGTTCATACGGATCAATGCATCCTTTAGATATTGATTGATTCCGTTCCGGTATATTTCCCAAAATCCGCTGCCATAGTTAATGAGTTTCTTGTCTTGCTCAGAATACCAGACTAGTCCCGGTACGCGATGTTCATCCGGATACGTTCCCGTAAGCAGGGTGCTGTCGATCGATACGGACATCGTCGGAAACGAGGTAACAACATCCTTGTAATATTGACCGTGTTCAATCAAGAACTGAAAGGTTGGCAGTTTATTTTGTTCGATTCCCTTATCAATCGACTGACTCATTAATGTATCGACAACAATGAGGATCATTTTGGGCGAAACCGGAATGGTTCCGGATTTAGCCTGAGCTCCGCTTAACATGAAATCGCTTTGTTGCTGCAACCTTTTCACCTGCCAATCTTTTGTCAGCATTCTCTTCAGCCACATTATTTGCTTTCAGCATTCAAAATATTCGGCATCTGAACCCACAGTGAGCGTCACTGCAGGTTTTATTTATGTTCAATAACCACCGCAACAAAGAATATGCCCCCTCTGATCGAAGAAATGAACACCTGCTGCCTCTGGTATCATTCTTTAGCAGGTACTTTTTAGTTCCCATGTTACTCGAAAGTGCGTACTTTTTTTTCGGTTGAGATGCTTCATAATTAATTTCTGTCACACGATGTAATCAACATTGTTGATCTGGCCAGTCATTGATTCCCATATCAATGAACTGAAAATATATATATAAATTTTAGGAGGGCATCTTAGATGAGAAATATGCTGCAAGGAAAACTTGGTTTTGGTACGGCGCCGCTAGGCAATATGTACCGTGATATCCCGGAGGAAGAAGCGATTGCAACGGTAGACGCGGCTTGGGAGAGCGGCATCCGTTATTTTGACACAGCACCGCTTTATGGATCCGGCTTGGCGGAGATGCGTCTTGGTGAAGCGCTGTCGAAAAGAAATCGGGACGAGTACGTTTTGAGTACAAAAGTGGGCCGAATCATTTCGGATGAATTGGAAGATCCATCCAAACGCGATCTTGGTGAAAAAGGCGGTCTTTTCGAATTCGGCCGTAAGAATAAAATCATCAACGACTATAGCGCGGATGCAACCCTTCGCTCGATCGAGGATAGTTTGAAACGTTTAAAAACAGATCGTATCGATTTTGTATATATTCATGATGTAGCGCAAGACTTTTATGGCGATGAGTGGATTTCGCAATTTGAAATTGCCCGAACAGGGGCATTCCGTGCGCTCACACGTTTACGTGAAGAAGGAGTCATTAAGGGTTGGGGACTCGGAGTTAACCGGGTAGAATCGATTGAACTCATGCTCGATTTGGAAGAAGCCAAGCCAGACGTATCCTTGCTGGCTGGTCGTTACACATTGTTGGACCATGAGCGTGCGCTGCAACGGCTAATGCCAGCGGCTGTAAAACATAATATGGACATTGTCGTTGGGGGTCCGTATAGCTCAGGTGTTCTTGCTGGAGGTACTCACTTCGAATATCAAAAATTTATGAAGTAAAAAAGGGGTGTCTCAAAGTTGAAATAGGAACTTTGGGACACTCCTTTTTCACTTGTCGTTCAAGTCCTTACGCCGATGCAGCGAATGCGCTGCGTATCCGTAGTTTGTAAGTAAGCTACAGCAATATGAAGAAAGTTATAAGTATGCTACGTTCGTGGGCCAAAACGAATCATTTAGGAGTTGGGTCAGAAAATCATATAAGACTTTGAATTGAATAAATCTAACTTGTTCTAAGGGACTTATGTACAGGTTAAAGCCGAGGAGGTGTTTGTTCTATAACGAAGAATAACATATCGAATGCATTCTGTTCCACAAATATAGATGGAGGAGGGATCGGGTAAACAGGTTGGTCGAATACAACTTATAAGAGCCTCGAAGTTGGGGCTTTTTTTAACGATATGAAGTTGTTCGTATTATTTTTTTCCTAATAAAAACTATCCGTAAAGAGGGGCGTGAACAAATTTGGATACTGCTACCGTAGTGATTGATTTTCTGATGAGGAAATACAAAGCCGATCAGAAGTGGACTCGTATTGTCATTGAGCAATTATCCGAAGAAGATATTTTATGGTCACCTACGCCAGAAAGCAATAGTATCGCTAATTTGGTCGCACACATTTCAGGGGCGGTATATGAATGGTTTGAAACCGTATATTTTGGTGCTCCAAATAACCTGGATCGGAGTAAAGAATTTGATCGCGGTCTGCAAATGTCGAAAGAACAAGCATTAGAACTTTCAGAGAAATCATACGATTGCATCATTAAGGTTCTTGAAATCATGAAAGCAAATCCTGAAAAATTGCTGGAGCAGCCATACATAAATTACTCAACGCTTAATGGCGCCTTAGATAATCAAGCCACCGCTCTCGAAATGCTTTTACATCAATTTAGACACTTGCCTAGTCATACGGGACAAATCATTTACATTGCAAAAATGCGGAAGGGGCATCTGGATTGGGAGATGTAAAAGTATACATACTTAACTCTTCCTGCAAGCAATGATTTCAGCAGGTGCTAAAATGGCTTGCGTAACATGTTCCCGGACTTGATAACGAAAGTGACATAATCGATACCTCCATCGATTGTTTAAACCAGCGTGGAGCTGGGGCGAAAAAATGAGTTTGAATAGCTTCGGCATGCTGACTTTTTCGTGCAGGAAATGCACGGCATTCATTTTTTATCTTCGATAATATTGAACTTGAAAGGAGAGGGAATACTGGGACGTTTTGGCGACACCCTATTGCATGCGGCCTTATATGATGACAATGGGGAATCTTTCAAATACATGATATGTTATCATTTACCAAAGGGACTCGAAATTCTGGAGAGATTTACAAAACTTTCTGTTCCGGCATTCACATGGGCAATATTCCCGGAGCCGGAATGCGATTTGCAAAAACTATGGGATCGAATCTATTCCGAGTGGTTTCCGGCATCCGAATACGAGCAGATTGAAGGCCCTAGTTTCGAAATGTATTATGGAACAGGAGAGCATGTTACGGGGGAGATCTGGATACCGGTAAGAAGAAAATAACTTATTACTCAAGAGTAGAGAATAATTAATAGAACGTACTTGTGGGCCCTTTAGGTTATCTGAAACGGCCCTTTTTTGCTGGGCTAACCGCTGTTAATCGTAATCATTTATTTTTTTTGCAAATGGCGTGGCTTTTTGGCTCCCTCCGGTGTCTAATTCATTGTAAATCAAGAGGAGGTTCTCACCATGTCAAGAGCTCAAGACACAAAACCTGTTTATCCGGATAAACAGGAGAGCGTTACCGGCTTTGAAAGCACGTATGAGCTGTATCGTCCAAGAATCCGCAAGTACTTCTCGTTAAAATTGAACCCAATGGTAGCAGATGACTTGACTCAACAGGTTTTTTTGAAAGCCGTCGAAAACATTCACACCTTTAAAGGCCGCTCTAATTTATTCACATGGATATTTAACATCGCTCAGAATACTGTGAAAAACGAATATAGGAGGATATCGAGAAAAAAAGAATCTCCATTTGATTTTACAGCTTATGAATCACAGTCAATTTCTCTTGAATTTACAAATTATGTGGATTTTCGGATTGATATTGGAGCTGCGCTCAATCAATTAGATGAGGTTGACCAGGAAATTATTGCATTACGCTTTTTTGTGGACTGCACGCTGCCTGAAATCGCCAAGATCGTTGAGATGCGCGAGAGTGCCGTGAAGAACAGATTGTACCGATCTTTGGAAAAACTGAGGAAAGAACTAAAAGAATGGGGGGACATTACCATCATGTCTATTCAAGATTTGATTTCAATTGTAAATAAGGGCAACAACGAGGGCACGAATAATCGTCTGAAGAAAGTACATCATGACTTGTTCGTTGAACTCAGCAAACATGTCGAAAGAGTCTCGTCAAAATATAATCACGATCCGTCACGAAAAGTAGTTATTGAAATATACCCCGATCTGCCAACGTTTCATCAGGCAGTAGGAGAAGCTGATGCTCCCAATTGGTTTATGGGCACGTATGAGGGGCATATCCTTAAAATAGTATCTCCCTTGAACCCGGGACCCGAGCACACGTATCAATCCATCCTGAAAAGCACGGTCCACTTGTTCACCATGTGGTTGATCAGTGATATTAATCCCAATGTACCAAAATGGATAAGGCAGGGGATCGGTGGATATGAAGCTAAACAGATGACCGAAGACTTTCTAAAAGGCTCTACGGAAGAAGCCATCCGCAATCTCGAAATCCCGTCTTTTGAAGAATTAAACAACGATACTTGGGATTTCGAAACGATGAAAGGTTTTCAGTTCTCCTATATGTTCGTGGAATTTGTTGTGGAGAAATACGGAATAGATGCATTAAACAAGTTGATCCGAGCTCCTCATGCTTTTAATGAGATTTTTCAATGCTCCGAGTCTGAATTGCATATGAAAATGGTCGAATATTTAAGAAGTCCGGCCCCGCAATGAGCGAAGCCGGACATCCTTCATCCATTTTCAATTGATTCACTTAAAAGGTGAGTTCATCTGCATTTCCCGGCCCCAATGGCGGTGCATGGCGATGGCGTCGACCAGCTGCCGGGCAAAGACGCTGCCGTCTTCCGTCTCCTTGCGGATCACCAGTCCGGTATCCTCGCCCGGAGACGTCAGGTGGCCGGAAGACGCCGAAGCGTCAGCCAAATGCATGCCTGAGCCGGACAGCAGCCTGATGGCCGGCGCGGAAGCACCTATGGTTTTGAAGTGGTTGTAGGCCTCTGTCACGAAATTGGCCGCTTCTTTGATAACCAGCAGCTTATCGATGCTCTGCTCCCCGCCGGCTACATAGACGGCGTCAAACAGCACGGAGTCGGCCGTTAGGAAGGTATGCACTGCCTCCAGCCGCCTGCCGTCGGTTCCGGCAATCATCCCCAGATTCTCGCTGACGACTTCCGGCACGACGCCTGCTTCAGCGAAAGCATCGAGCACGGCCTTCATTTCGTCCGCGTCGAATCCGTCAGCGGCCAGCACCGCCACCTTGCGGGTGGCCGGTGACATGGCGGTATGAAGCTGGCTCAGCGCCGGCGAGGCCTGGGCATGGGCACCTCTTGCCGCCGCCGTCCCTGATGCTTCTTCTCCGGCCTTCGGCGGGTTGACGCCGACGCCCAGGGCGATTTTTTCTGCCAGCAGCAGATCCACGTTGGCGAACATATCGACGACCTGCTGTTGTACGTTTTTGCTTTTCACCTTGCCCACTTCGAAGCGGAAAGCCTTAATGATATGCTGCTTCTCCACGTCGGACATGCTGTTCCAGAACAGCTTGGCTTGGGTGTAGTGGTCCTTGAAGCTGTCGCTGCGGGCCCGGACTTTGCGCCCATCCACTTTTTCCTGATAGTGAACGTATCCGCCTTCCTGCTCTGAAACGGGGCGGGGGGCGTTGTTTCCAAGGGAGTTTTTATGATAGCTGGTTTGGCCCCGGTTGATTGTCATGCGGTGGTAACCATCGCGCTGGTTGTTGTGAACCTCCGCCACCGGCCGATTGATCGGAATTTCATGGAAGTTCGGTCCGCCCAGACGGATCAGCTGCGTATCGGTATAAGAGAACAGGCGTCCCTGCAGCAGTGGATCATTGGAGAAATCGATTCCCGGCACCACGTTGCCTACGTGGAAGGCCGCCTGCTCTGTTTCTGCGAACACGTTGTCCACGTTGCGGTTCAGTGTCATTTTCCCGATGCGCTGAACAGGAATGAGCTCCTCCGGCCAAATTTTGGTCGGGTCGAGAATATCGAAATCGAAGTTGAACTCCTCATCCTCCCGGATGATTTGCACGCCAAATTCATATTCGGGATAGTTGCCCATTTCAATCGCTTCCCACAGGTCGCGGCGGTGAAAGTCGGGATCCTTGCCGGCGATTTTTTGCGCTTCGTCCCAAACCAGGGAATGCACGCCCAGCAGCGGTTTCCAATGGAATTTCACGAAATGCGCTTCGCCCTGGTCATTGACAAAACGAAAGGTATGTACGCCGAAGCCTTCCATCATCCGGTAGCTGCGCGGGATCGCTCGGTCCGACATCGTCCACATGATCATGTGGGCCGATTCCGTGTTGCTGGCGACAAAATCCCAATGTGTATCATGCGCGGTGGACGCCTGCGGGATTTCGTTATGGGGCTCCGGCTTGAACGCATGAACCAAATCAGGAAACTTCAGCGCATCCTGGATGAAAAAGACCGGGATGTTGTTGCCTACGAGGTCGAAGTTGCCGTCCTCCGTGTAAAACTTGGTGGCAAAGCCCCGGGCATCCCGAACGGTATCGGCCGAGCCGCGCGAACCGGCCACGGTGGAGAATCGCACGAATACCGGCGTTTTTATCGAAGGGTCCTGCAGAAACTTAGCCTTCGTGTACTTCGTCATCGGCTTGTACACCTGAAAATAACCGTGCGCTCCAAAGCCTCGGGCATGAACCACACGCTCAGGAATGCGCTCATGGTCAAAGTGGGTCAACTTCTCCCGGAAATGAAAATCCTCCATTAACGTCGGCCCGCGTTCGCCCGCTTTGAGCGAATGTTCGTCCTCGGAAATTCGAACGCCTTGGTTGGTAGTCATTGCTTCGCCCGCATCGCTTACACGGAATTCCTCTAGCTGGCTGTCCTTTTTATCCTTCTGTGGGTGCTGCTCCTTATTACGGTCCATCAATGAATCCCCTCCTGTTGGTTACGGACGATACGATGTCCGAGTATTTACACACGTTTATTTACCCGGATAAAAATCCGCCTAAACGGGAATAGGAAAGAGAATAGCGGCAGGGGAGAAAGGGAATTCCGTCGCTTTGATGAGCAATTCATGATCTGATTCACGTAATCCAAGCGTGTTGGATGAGTGATGATCATGTCCTGAATCTTCATGGGTTTGACCGGGAGGCGACATCTGGAGATTGGAGTTCTGATGGGGTGAAGTGAGCAGGATAAATACAAAAGCCAATATAATGACCGCAAACATAAAGAGGGGATTCGACAACAGGAATGATCTTTGTTTTAATACATCGATTTTGATTTCCCCTTGCAGCAGGATGAAGAGAAGAAACATTATTCCGCAGCATAGAACGGACATGATTTTGACTGTGAGCCCTGCATATGGGGAAGGCATCATCACCATCAGCATCGTTCCCATCATGCCGCCCATCATACCAGACAATAAACCGTCCAGGACGGCCATTAAGCTGATCGGCGCACCGGTAACAACCCCGATTGCCCCGCCTATCAACATTCCGAACATCGTAGATTCAAAAAACTGACCCGGCAGCCAGATGGCGAGCAATGATCCCATCGCTAATCCACTTGTCATTCCCAAGCACATGGCGGCCATCATTCCGACCATACTGGTTAAATTCCTGCGAAAGAAGACGATAAACACCGCAATCCAAACCGAAAGCAAACCACACAAAGAACCCATGATAATCAAGTCCATGCACTTACCATGCCCCCTTACCCTATATAATATGAACCATATGGCTTGACCCAATGATTTATGTACGCAAGCCGGATTTCTATCCGCTGTTCCTGAACTACTTGATAGGGCTTGTACCGTAGGGAAGTGGAAGTGGTCGGGAATCGATAACTCAATAAAAAAACAATCAAAAGCAGCCGACTTCTTCTGATCGGCTGCCCATGCTCGGTGCTGCTTTAGGTTACTCTGCTTAAAGTTGAAGAATGGAGGATTGGACTTCCAAAATATAATTCTTAAATTATCCGTGCCGTCCCGAATGCATAATGATGCCACAAAATATCCTCCACCGTATCAGCTTGGGTTTCATCGCACTCAATGATGAGGATTACTTCTGAATTTTTTCCGCGTAACAGTCGTTGTTTCTTTTTGATGACCTTATAGTAGAATACGTCGATGCAAATCCCAAGACAAAAACCGCTTGCTGCACCGATCAGCCCACAATAAATCGGCCCCCATGCCAGTTTGAAACCAACGCTAGCCCCAATGACGGCAAACGCAGTCCCAAGGGTTGCTCCGGTGCTAATCAAGGAAATGCCGTCCGCGTTATGAATGCTGTCAAACAATCGCCGCTCCGTTTTGCGATTCGTTAAGGGTACGGCAAAAATATGTTCTTTTTTAATTCCGTTTTTCTCCAGCTCAGTAATCGCTATTTCTAAATTGGTGGAATGCTCAAACGTTGAAAAAATCTGTACCATCGTTTTATACCACCACTTTTCCCTTTTTTACTTGAAAAGAGGGGTTTTGGTAATGTTTGATCAGGAAGTCCTTTTGCTCGGAGTCAAATAACTTGTTGTTTTCTACGGTGTTTGCATACGAATCATACACTGCAAATCCCCACATGGAAGGCATAAACAGCAGCCATTGTTTGTCGAGCACAGAGGTTGACATTGTAATTTGACCCATAAACAGGTAATGAACGGCCAAAAGCATCTTGGAGAAATATACAAAAGCGATCGTCCAAGCCAGCGCGAAAAACGCGGTAAGCACGCGATGGATGTGCAGCTGCCCAAGGCCTGGCATAAATAAGGACCATATGACCGACATGGCGGGCTTTCGTTTGTCCAAATAATTGATCTCCATCGCTCCGATGGAAAATGAGTTAAACGGCGCATTTTCCCTTTCCGCCAGCAAATAAACTTTGTTCATATCGACCGAGGTCCGGTAACTGTCCCAAATGCCAAACAGATACACCGGAATATACATGAGCATCCATCTGGGATCCAGCACCTTTTTCGCTTCCTCAATATTTCCGCAGAAGGAATATACCATGGCCAGATTGATCTTTGCGTTGCAATTGACAATCACTTCCCACATAAACAAGGAGAGACCACGTAAATATTTGCTTAACAGGAGGTGACCAAAACCTGGAAAGGCTGCAGACCACCAAGCAATGAAATACGGATTGCGGATATGAATTTGGGTGGTACCGGCAATGGAAATATGGGCCTTGTACCGGCGGAACTTGTTTTCGATATTTCTGTAATTGTCCAAAAAGGTTTCCCTCCATGAATGTCCATTTAAATGACGTATATTCAAAAAAGCTTGCATGCGCTACCGTTCTTAACTATTATCCTGCTTTTTCACGAATTTCAGATTAGAGCTGTCGCAAGAACAAACGCGTAAGCAAAAAGGAAGTAGCGTAAATCTCGATTTTGCTCAAATTTTTGGAGACTAAAAAAAGATACCGCGTTCAGCAATAAAAAACCGAAAACATGGACATATGAATCGACCGCTTCCCGTTTTTACCCCGCACTATGATTACCTTATACGTATTATTGGATGATTGAGATGATAATAAACCCCTGACATGCCGGTTACTGTGCTAAGACAACGGACAGACAAATTATCCGGCGTGAGTTCGTTCCTCAGACAACAAGGAATATGAAAGCACGATGTCGAATAAGAAAAATGTTTTGTAAAGTTATGGTTTGAAGATGATCGCTTTTGAAGAAAGGGAGATCGTGAGCATGTCAGAGGATAATATTCGATACGAACAAGTGAAAATTATTTGTGCAGAAGATTGCGGAAACGCACCGAAAAAAGAATTGCTTAGAGCGTTTAATGTTGCTTTTGTTAGCAACGATATTGGCTTGATCATGGAGAACATCATTGAAGATATCCGATGGAGTTTTATCGGTAGCGATACATTACAAGGCAAGGATCAAGTTCTAAGAATGCTTGAAAAACTGATGGATAAAAAGCCAACGGAGTTAGTTATCAGCAATATAATAACGCACGGATATTCCGGTTCTTTAAATGGCATCCTGAACCTCGAAAATAATATTAGCTACGCTTTCTGTAATATTTATCGTTTCAATAGCAGTTTAAACAAAACAAAAATCAAGGAAATTACTTCTTTTATCATTGACATTTCAAAATAGCAAACGAGACATGAGTGCTAGTTTTCTTTTTTGGAAATCGAGGATAATATAGTGTTACACTCAATAAAAAAGCGGAGCGTTTCCCGGATAATTGCCTTTTGTTCGGGCAGGTTCGGCAGTACAATGATCACAGCGCGCATATGCAAAAATCTGTCGGCGGGGTGAACGGTATGGAAATTATAGTGGATGATTTAACAGGGCCTGAAATTGCCGGATTGATCCGCGAGCATTTGCAGAGCATGGCAAAGGAGTCGCCGCCGGAGAGCGTGCATGCCCTCAATCTGGACAGGCTCCGGCAGCCGGACGTGACGTTCTGGAGTGCATGGGAGCAGGGAGAGCTGCTTGGCTGCGGGGCGCTCAAGGAGCTGGATCCGGGGCACGGCGAGATCAAATCGATGCGGACCGCATCCGCCCATTTGCGAAAGGGTGTGGCCAGATCCATTTTGGCTCACATCATTGAAGAGGCGCGGAACCGGGGGTATCGGCGGTTAAGCCTGGAAACCGGCTCAATGGAATCGTTCCAGCCGGCGAGGCGGCTGTATCAGGCCTTCGGATTCAAAGAGTGCGGGCCTTTTGCGGACTATATCCTTGATCCTTACAGCACCTTTATGACTAAAGAGCTATAAGATGATCGGAACTAGAAAGGACATGCTCCAGTCATCGATGACGTAGCATGTCCTTTTCTCATCGCCAAGGGGCTTACGTTAGTGAATATTATTGTCGCCGGGCAAAAAGGATTAAGGAAGTTAAGTTTATTTGGTTCATTGATTCTCCCGATAAGCCTTCTTAACCCTTTCAATTTGAGCAAGGTGGCCGCGGACATGTTCGACGCGGTAGACCAACAATTGCTTAAATGTGTACCGCTCTTGATCCGGATACACTCCGACCCGCTCCCATTGTTCACTAGTTAGATTGCTTAGAATAGGTTGCATGCTGGAACGCAGCATGTTGAACAGAAGCAGGTACTGTTCGCGGTCCAATAAATCATACCCCAAGTTATTCGCCCATGCATCCTGATCAAATGAAATCAGAGCCGGCTCATCTTCCGCCAAGACTTTTTTTAGTCGAGCTGTGGACGAGATCTCTGAATCCGTCACATGAATGAGGATTTGATGAATGCTCCATTTGTCCGGTGCAGGCTTGTAACGAAGCTCCTCCTCCGTCAATCCTTCGATGGCATCCCGAAGCATTTCATAGCCAGAGGCATACTCCTTAATGATATCCTCCAATTCAATCCCCCTCCTTTATCAGTAAACCGCCTACTAGAAATAAGATATTCTCGTTTTTAGGCAAATATCCTGGTTCATGTTTTTAAAAGCAGATTAGGCGAAATGGTGTCAGTGTAGGACTGTTGATCCTTATCGATTGAGGCAAAGATGTTCGGAGATCACTCCTACCTATATCAATCATGATAATTTTATCAGATTATTTCCATTGTTTGCCTTAGAGGTAAACTATACCATTTAATTCATGAGCGGTCAGGCAGGAAGGAGGATTATGCATGGGCGATGGGTATGCAGGGCAAAAAATGAACGATGGTTCAACAAACAGCCCCTGATGTAGACCATGTCGACAGAAGGAGTATGGATATGAAAATGATTCGTTTGCTAATCTGCATTGTGCTGTTGGTGCTCGTTTTGTCGGGCTGCAAAAAGGAGGAGGTCCAACCGGAAGAGGTCTTCGAAAGTTACATCAGTTATTGGCAGCAGGGTCGTTATGATCAAATGTACGAATTGATATCGGAATCCGCCCAACATACGATGACGCCGAAAGAGTTCGCCGCGCGGTATAACTCCATTTACGAGGGGATCAAAATGAACGACCTTAGCGTAGCTCCCGATCTTCAAGATGATCAACCGAAAAAAGGAGCTTCCGACATCCATACATTTCATTATCGGCTTAGGATGGACACCGCCGCAGGACCGATTGCCGTCGACGGCGCCATGCAAATCGCTAGAAACCAAGATAACAATCATGAATGGAAGGTCGATTGGAAGCCTTCCTTACTGTTCCCTTCGATGAAACAAGGGGATAAGGTGAACGTACGTTCGTTGAAAGCGGAAAGAGGGGCCATCTATGACCGGTTTGGCCGGGAACTTGCCATGAACGGAAGCATTGAAGTTTTGGGCATCGTACCGGGCAAGCTCGGGGAAGACAGGGAGGCAACGATCGCCGAACTCTCGAAGAGGCTTGCGGTTCCGGAATCCTTTATTGAAGAAAAACTCGCGGCTCCGTGGGTCAAGGCCGATCTTTTCGTGCCCATCGTCAATGTGACGGGGGATCGGCTTCATCTTGATTTCAGCGACATGCCAGGGGTGGCCAAAAGAAACAAAAGCGCAAGAATCTACCCTTATGGAGAGGCGGCTGCCCATTTGACCGGATATGTTCGGCAGGTCACCGCTCAAGATATCGAGAGGCATCCGGAACAACGGCTGGATTCAACCGACGTGATCGGGAAAGCCGGCATGGAACAAATTTACGACAAGCGCCTAAGAGGGCGGGATGGCTCCCAAATCACGATCGTTCAAGCGGACGGGGTGGTAAAAGAGACGCTTGCGAAAGTCGATCCGGTAGATGGAGAGGACATCCACGTGACGATCGATGCGCAGCTGCAGCGCTCCATGTATCAGTCGTTTGACGGAGACGCGGGGACAGGGGCTGCCATAAAGCCTCGGACAGGCGAAATTTTGGCCTTGGTCAGCAGCCCGGCCTATGATCCGAACCTGTTTATTCAAGGGTTGTCCGAGGAACAATGGAATTCGTGGATCGAAGATCCGCAAAAGCCGCTGTTAAACCGGTTTACGAAGCTATACTCGCCCGGTTCCGTTTTTAAGCCGATCACCGCTTCCATTGGTTTGCAGCTTGGCATAAGCTCTGTCGATAAGGCCAAAACGATCAAGGGATTACGGTGGGCGAAAGATGAAAGCTGGGGCAACTATTACGTGAAAAGGGTGCGGGATGTTTCCGTGGAAAGCCTTACGGACGCAATCGTAAACTCCGACAACATTTATTTGGCTCAGGAGGCTCTCGAGATCGGAGCGGAACATTTTAGCCGGGAAGCAGAAAAATTCGGATTCGGAAAGATTCTGCCGATTTCATATCCTTTTCCAAAAGCCAGTTTGTCGAATAAAGGGATAACGAATGAAATCCTGCTAGCCGATTCTTCCTACGGACAAGGTGAAGTTATCATGAGTTCGCTGCACCTGGCTTTGTCTTATACCCCGTTTATAAATGAGGGGAAGCTGATCTCTCCCGTATTTGAGCTTACGGACGGCAAGGAGCCGCAGGAGGATACAGGACGAGAACCGGTGCTCACGCCGGAAACGGCCGCGGCGGTAAACGGCATGCTGCTGGAAGTGGTCGACAACCCGAAGGGTACAGGGCATGGAGCTTATATCAAAGGCTACAAGATTGCGGGAAAGACCGGCACCGCCGAATTAAAAAGGACAAAAGAGGAGAAAGGCCGGGAAAACGGTTGGTTCGTTGCTTATGATGCGGCGGGAGCCGAATTGATGATGGCGATGATGATCGAGGATGTCCAAAATCGCGGCGGAAGCGCTCATGTCGTACGCAAAACGGCGCCTGTCCTAAGAGAGTATATGAAGAGCCTTTCCCGAAAAGATTGAAAAAGTCGAATAGACCCTGCAGCGTTTGCAGGGTTTTTAAAGTTGCAATGGTTTACCATACAAAAGATCTTGTAATGATAACCAGCAGTATGAATAAAACCAAAATAACTCCGATATTTCCTCCCCATAATCCTCCATAACCGTAGCCTGCGCCAACTCCCCCTACGACTTCACTCATTTCCTGCTACCTCCTTGAAATAAAATACAATGTATCATATGGATTTCTTCGAATGGAGTAAGGGCAAAACGGTAAATAATTACAATTCGCATTTCAGCACACGGATTAACATCAAAATAATTATGTAAACTTGATTTTCGCTTATCCAACATTTTATGATCTATCATATTTTTTAGATTAAGACAAAAACTGTTTCTCTGGACCCACACAAAGGTTATAAGCTACTATTAGATTCTGATCGTTATTTCGTGCAAACATATGACAAGTCAAATGATGATTAAATACGGTTTAGGGAGAAATGAAGCTTTGGTTAACGAAAATAGACAATCGTCTATTGCGATTTGGCTCAGTTTTATAAGCAATGTTGCATTAACTGCAATCAAACTCGCAGTAGGCATGGTATTCGGCAGCCCGGTATTGGTCGCGGACGGAGTACACAATGCAGGGGATGTCGTTGCTACTGGAGCTGCGCTCAGCTCTATGCGTGTCTCTAAAATGCCTCCCGATGATGATCATCCCTATGGTCACGGGAAGGCGGAAGTAGTAGGAGCTGGAATCGTAGCGATTATTTTGGCGCTGGCAGCTATTTACATGGCCTTCCATTCCGTTGCGATCCTTTTTGAACCGCCGCATAAAGCTACGGTTATTGCCCTCTTTGCAGCCGTGTTTTCACTGATTTTAAAACAAATTTTATATCTCTATACCATGTCGATCGGGAAGAGATTAAAAAGTAACGGCTTGATTGCAACTGCTTATGATCATCTGGCAGACGTGTATGCATCCATTGCTGCAGTTGTAGGGATCGGATTGGCCATGGTTGGCGATCATTATCATATCGGAATTCTTTCCTACGGAGATCCCGTTGCAGGAATTATCGTAGCTATTCTTGTTTTCAAGTTGGCTTTTCACATGGGGAAATCATCGGTAGATGTATTGATGGAGAAAAATATCGATTCGGATAAAATAGATGAGCTCGTTGAGCTGATTCACCAAATACCGGAAGTAAAACGCCTTGACAGAATCCGGGGCAGGGACCACGGACATTATATCATCGTAGATGTCAGAGTCGGCGTTCCGGCAGAACTTAGCGTCCAAGAAGGGCATGACATATCCCGGAAAATTAAACAGACCATTATGGAGCAGCATTCTGACGTGGAAGAGGTTTTGGTTCATTTAAATCCATGGTATGAAGGCGATAGAAGTGAATTTAAGGAGTCAAATGAATAGACGAAAATTCTTCTTTTTAGTAAGGGATTTTGACAATGAGGGAGAACTTCAAAGGGGCTGGAGGGGCCGGATAGCCCCTTTTCATTTTACTCTTCTACCCATTCTGTTCGTGTTCGCTGCTTTTTATTGCGGGTTGTTTTTTTACATAATTGCTTCGCGATTGTATAGCCGATAAGATAGGCAGCCGAAGAGGTGTTTCCATCCACTGTAAAAGGGATTATGGAGGCATCTGCAACGATCAAATCCTTGACCCCGTGTAAATTTTCCCTAGAATCGACGACTCCCCCTTTTGACAAAGGAGCCATTCGCAGAAACCCTTGCTGATGATGATTATGATCAAAATTTTCTTTAATGAATTCTTCGAGTTTTTCATCATCGTCAATCACATCAAACGTAGGCGAGAGGAGCTGATAAGAGGGATCCATTCGCGATAGCTCGAGAGCAATGTTTTTGATATACGTTCGATAGATCCTTTTTACGGCATCCATGTCGTCCGGATCCGAAAGAAATCCTTCGTCTGCCAATACTATGTTAAGCGGATCTTTGCTTTGTAGGCGGATATTCCCTTTGCTCTTGGGGCGTAAGTACAGAATCGCTATTGTCAATTGATCATCGGCTCCGATGCCAAGCAGTTGAACGGCCCGCTCTTCTGGATCTTTACCGGATGGATCCGGCAAAAAAGCTCCCCCTGTATACAGTGCGTTTGGATCTTGGGCAGGGAGGGGGCGATCATTTGAATTGACGGAAAATACAGCGAAGTTTAAAGTGTGGTTTTTTAATCGCTGCCCTACGTTCGGATTATTAAAAACGACGGGGATACCTGCCTTTTTTAACATTTTAGCGGATCCGATCCCGGACAGCATCAAGATCTGCGGGCTGTTGATTCCTGCCGAAATGATCACCTTTTTACGGGAATATGCACGAGAGCATTTACCATCCTTCAAAAATTCAACTCCAATGGCACGTTTGCCGGAAAAGAGAATACGAAGAGCCGTTGTCCTGAACAATACGGTTAGTTTACGATTATGAACCCCTACGCCTGAAGGCGTCATGATATCCGAAGACAAAAATGCGGTCGACGAGCTTTCCCTTCGGCCATCGGGTTGTTGGTACAATTGCCAGCGTGTGAACGGTCCAATAGGGGTATCAGGATCATTATAGTCAAGAATTATCGGATGACCGGAAGCACGCTCGATGGCCGTTGCCAGTTTTTGAGCCATCGATGTTGGATTTTCGGGCGCTTGCCTGATATCGATTCTTCCTTTATAACCGTGCGCAGCCCGATTTGTCGTTGATCCATTGAAATTCTCCAATTGTTTGAATCGCCGTATGGCTTTTTCAGGTGACCATAGGGGTCCAAGCAGCCGTTCCCATTTTTCGAGTACAGCTGTTGTCGGACGCACATATTGCTCTCCATTTATAGAGGATCCGCCTCCTGAGAGACGTCCCGTAGTCCACTCGAATGTGCGGCCATCCAGGCCCTCCAGGGGAACACCTTCGCCTTGCCAAAAATAATTTGGGGAAAAGCTTTCTTCAAGTTCCGGTGCAAAAGTGGAATCCTTGATCGGTTTATCTTTATCATGATTTCCCCCCGCTTCCAAGACAAGTACGGAGGTTCGTTTGTCGTCGGTAAGCGTCTTCGCGATAACGGAACCCGCCGGACCTGTGCCCACCACAATGTAATCATAAGTTAAGTTCTTTTTCATTCAGGCTCTCCCTTTAGTAAACTAATGCAGGATATTATGTAGATCTGAAAAAGGTGCCTATTTTTTCTGCATGAGACCAGTGCACCGAACGGTGAACTATGCGGATATTTGCTCCAACCCAAAATAGGGTTAGATCAGCTGCGCATTGTTGGATGTACATTCGCAGCCGCATCAGAGCCGGTGCTCCTATGACTGCGATTTTTATTGACAGAAATTAACATAAGAAAGATAATAAATGTAACTAATGGAAAAGGGAGGGAGATAACAAAGCAGTTTTTTTGAGTGGAATTTGTAAGCGCAAGGATACGGTTGTACTTCATACATTACCCCTTTAAAGGAGTGTAGTCATGTACGATAAAATTGTAGACATTTTGTGCGCTATCAAAGAAGACCAGCCTGAACTCCGCCAATCCCTGTCCCCCGAAATGGATCTGAACAACGATATCGGCCTCGATTCTCTGCAAATGATCCAGTTTATGCTTCAGGTCGAGGATCAGTTGAACGTGACCATCGACTATGACCAATTCGATTACGAACATCTCCGGTCCATCGACGCTTTTATTACTTTTTTGAAAAGCTGCCAGCCGCAAGGCCAGCCAATATACGAAGATGCCAAGCCATGAAGCCGGTGTGATTCCGAAAATCGTTATGGGTACCTTTGACCCCGAAACGCGTTGGAGAGATCCGGAGCTGGCCCGGTTGCCCTCGATGCCCGATAAGGACCGGGAGTCGATTGTCCTGTGTATGGACGAGCTTCTTTTCCCGTTCTGCGGGCCGGACGATGTCCTCTACAGCCGTTGCAACATCGATCCAGCGCTGCACGAGTACCTGGACGGGCTTGGCTTTTCTTTTCGAACACGCTATCACTATGATTTGAACGACGAGAAGGAGCCCTTACCCGAACCGGATGTTTTCAAGCAGTGCATGTTCAGGCTTGCGGCCGATCATGTAAGGAAAACGCCGTCACCGGATGAAGCGGCATCCACCCACGCCACGAAGATTCTGTCCCCGTACGCCATTACGGCAGATACGCTAGCTTACCTGCAGGCCGCCGGGCCGTTTAGACCTTTGCCGGACCTTGAGACAGTTGCACGCGTTAACTCAAAGCTGTACTCCAACCGGCTCCTATCCAGCATTGGAGAGAAGTGCTACGGCACAGAGGCGAACAGCGCAGCGGAAATAAAGACGATCGGACATGCTCTTCTGAAGCGGGGCCCATATCTGCTGAAAGATCCCTTCGGTGTCTCGGGCAAGGGCAATCTGCTCATCGACAGTGAAGCCATTCAGCGGAGGATAGTAGAGCACCTGCATAAACAGGAGGGAAGCGGACTGCGCTCTCAATTTCTGCTTGAGCCCTTGCTGATGAAAGAAACCGACTTCAGTTCCCACTGGTTCATCCGGGAGAACGGCGAGACGGAATTCATCTCCGTTCAGCGGATGGTGAATCGCCAGCAAAATTACGGCGGGTCTATTCAAGCGGATGAAGCTTTGATCCGCCTGCTTGAGAACGCCGGCTATTTCACCGTGATAGAGAAAGCGCTCCGGCTGCTGGCGGAGGACGGCTACCACGGCTTCGCCTGCTTCGACTCCATGGTGCTGGAAGACGGGGAAGTCGCATCCATTGTGGAGATTAACGCCCGCAAGTCCATGGGCCTCATTAACGCTTATCTTGATAAATGCTGGGAAATGTATGGCCTTACCGGATGGCTTACGTTCTTGTCCCTCGGTCTTCCGGAAGGCGACTTCACGATTGGGAGACTGCTGCACGCATTGCACGCATCCGGTCTTCTGTTGACATCACCCGGGGAGTACGGAATCGTCCCTCTCTCATCGAATACCGTCATGGTGAACGAGATGCTGACCCGCCGCCGGATCGCTGAGGGAACGTTGCACAAACGAGGCATGCCGAAGGGACGGTTGTATGTATCGGTGGTGGGACGTGACGATGGACACCGCGGCGAACTGCTCGAAAGATTGCGGCAGGTGCTCGCCGACTTGTCCGTTAAAGTGTACAACTAAATCTGGAACACGGGGGGCTCTCGCATGAATTCATCTCCGGTTACCTTGCTGGCGTCGGGAAATTCGTTCGGCGCATACATTCCGGCAATGCATTTGCACTCATACCTGCAAGGCAAAGGAGTCGGAACGGACGTTCACGTTCTGGAGAATTTGTATCACGAAGAAATCCGGCGCAAGATCCGGTCCACCAAAAAAGCATTCCATGCCGATTTCTCCGTTGCCCGTATGGGGCATAAGCTGGCCAAGCCCGTTGGACCTTCCCTGAACGACGATGCGGTCGGGAGGCTTCTTGACGCTTGGATGCGGGCCGATGCGTACCGTTTCGGGGTATTTACCGGCTTCTGGCTGCCGATCCTGGAGCGCTACAAGGCTGCTGCCGGCAGGCCCCTGGACATCAAGCTGATCCGGCTGGATGCATCGGATACACCCTCTTATAAGGTACACAAGCAGTTGTATCCCGGCTATGACAACGTCTGGTTCTACCAGCCTTCGAAGCTGTCCCCGGACAGTTACATCGCTTCGGACGAAGCGGAGCCGCTGCCTTACGGGCAGCGCGTCGGACGCATTATGATCCATGGCGGCGGCTGGGGAATCGGCACTTACGCCGAGACGATCCGCGAACTTCGCGCGCTTGGCCGCAAGCTCGATGTGATCGTCTACGATCCTTCCGAGGTGGAGGAGGACGACGGGGTTACGCGTTACTTCGGAACGGACGCCTCCTGGGAGCCATGGATCCGGGACACGCAGGGGAAGCACACGTTTCCGCCGATGATCCGTTATGTTCGTGAAGACGGCGTTCTCCGGGAGTACCCGCTCGGGGAGTACTCCGTTTACACGGACCTGCTGCGCAATTGCGCGGCGGTCATCAGCAAGCCGGGAGGAGCAACCTTAAACGAATCGCTGGCGTTCGGAATCCCTTTTATCATGCTGGAGCCGTTCGGCGATCACGAGCTTCATAATTCAACCTATTGGGAATCCTGCGGTTTCGGCATCCGGTTTGCGGAATGGAAAGCCCGGGATTTTTCGGAACATCATCTGGAGGGGATTTATAGTCGTTTGCTGGAGCAGCGATTAAAAATCAACCATTTTGGGAGGAATATGTATGCAGCCGAAAACAGCAGTTACGTTTGACCAACTGACGTTCCGCAATATGAAAAGAACCCTGGTTCCGTTGGCGGAAACGGGAAGAAAGCGGCGGGAAGATCCGACTTATGCGGCCCCCGTGCCTTACGAAATCGGGATCAAGCTCAACAACGGCTGCAACCTGCGCTGCAAGCACTGCTTCGAATGGAATCCGGACGGCTTCCATCATGGCTTTGCCAAAGAAGCGAAGAAGGATGAAATCGAAATACCCGTCGTGGAGAAACTTCTGGCTGAAACAAGAGAACGCAAATCGCGTGTGTTCCTGTGGGGCGGGGAGCCGCTGTTCTACTCCAAGTTCGATGAACTGGCGGAGCTGCTGGCCAAAGAAGATCGGTACACGACCATTTGTACGAATGCGATTCTCATTGAGCAAAAGCTGGATTCCATTCTGAAAATGTCGGAAAATCTGGTCATGCTGGTCAGCCTGGAAGGTTTCGAGAAAGAGAACGACGCGATCCGGGGCAAAGGCACGTTCAAAAAAGTGATTCATGCCATACAGCTGCTGCTGGATCTGCAAAAACAGGGCCTGTACAAAGGCAAAGTGTCCGTCGCCCTGACGGTAAACGACCAGATGGTCGGCCAGCTTTACAGCTTTATGGAATTTTTCGAAGAGATGGGCGTAGATTCCGTCTACTTCTGCTTCCCTTGGTACATCCCTCCGAATACGGCGGAAAAAATGGACGCTTACTTCGATGCCCATTTCCCGCACCTTGCCTCCCGCTTTGCTGACAACCACAAGAACAGCTGGCATTCCTTCACGTTTCACATTTCACCGGACCATTTCGATACGCTGATCGAAGAGCTTAAACGAGTCAACTCCCGCGTGTGGAATATACGCATCCGCTATCAGCCCGCATTGGAGCCTGAAGAGGTGGAAGGGTTTATCCGGGGCAGCGAAAAGCCGGCCATGAACCGGACGAAATGCTTGTCGATCTCAAACCGCATAGACGTCATGCCGGACGGAAAAGTGAATCCATGCAAATTTTTTCCGGAATTCAGTGTCGGCAATTTGTACGAAGAAAGCATGGCCGATATTTTTCACGGGGACGATCTCCGCAAACAGCGCGAGGTTCTGGCCTGTGGTCTGATGCCGATTTGCTCCAAATGCGTGCTTCTTTATAACAATGGAATTTAAGCGTTTATATTTTATGCCGCCCAATCAGGCAAAACAGGCAATGGTTCAGGAGGGGCAGTAATGGACTACATCCGTGTGCGTCAACTACGCAAATCATTCGTGTATTACCGGAAACAAGCCGGGCTTAAAAATTCTCTCAAAAATTTATTCGCCCGCAAGTCGCTGGTGAAGGAAGCGGTTAAATCCGTTTCCTTCGACATCGGCCCCGGGGAGTGCGTCGGATTTCTCGGTCCCAACGGAGCGGGGAAAACCACGACGCTCAAAATGCTGTCGGGCATTCTGTATCCCACAAGCGGGGAGGCGAATGTACTCGGTTATGTGCCTTGGGAGCGAAAGAACGAATTCAAACGGCTTTTCTCCATAGTGATGGGCCAGAAAAACCAGCTTTGGTGGGACCTTCCCGCCAGCGAATCGATTTATTTGAACAAATGTATTTATGACGTGGACGATGATCTCTACCGCCGGAGTCTTGCCGAACTGTCGGAAATGCTCGATGTGCAGGAGCTTCTGGACGTGCAGGTGCGCCGGCTTTCCCTGGGAGAACGGATGAAAATGGAGCTGATCGCCGCGCTTATCCACAGGCCCCGGCTGCTGTATCTCGATGAGCCGACGATCGGCCTCGATTTCCCTTCCCAGCAGAAGGTCAGGGAGTTTCTGAAATACTACAATGAGCAGTTCGGCGCCACGATCCTGCTTACGAGCCACTACATGAAGGATGTGGAGGACCTGTGTAAGCGGACGATCGTCATTAACGAAGGAAGTCTGCTGTATGACGGGGAGCTTCACAAAATCAACGAACTTATGGGCGAACAGAAAATTGTAAAGCTGCAGTTCGCCGAACCCGTAACCGAGCAGCGGTTGGCCAAATTCGGGATCATTGTCAGCACAGACGGCTATAACGCTGTTCTCAAACTGCCTAGACACCGCTTGAAGGAAGTGTCGCGCGCCGTGCTCGACTCGTTTCCAATCGTTGACTGGACGATAGAGGACGTGCCGATCGAGGAGAGCATTTCCATGCTCTACCAAAAGGAATCCGCCGGATGAACAGACGCAAATTGTACATGGCTGTTTTTTCGATGGGCGTCCAGCATTCGATGGAATACCGGTTTCATTTCTTTCTCGGCCTACTTGGGGCCGCATTTCCGATTCTTGTCCAATATTTCATCTGGACGGCGGTGTACCGGCATTCCGGCGAGACGGCGTTGTTTTCGTATTCGTACGGTCAAATTATTTTGTATACGATCTTGGCGGGGTTGGTGTCCAAGCTGATCGCTACCCAGTTCGAGCACCAGATCGCCGACGATATTAAAAACGGCGGGCTTAACAAATATTTGATCAAGCCGGTAAGTTACTTCGCTTATCGGTTGGTGTCCTTTTTCGGCCAGAAGGCGGTTTACTATGGCATCACGGCTCTTCTGCTGATCGCGATTATATGGCTGGCGTCCGCCATGGATGTGCTCGATGTCCAGGTCTTACGTTTGGCCTTGTTCGCCGTCACGCTGTGGGGTGCGCTTCTGCTCAACTTCCTGATCGTCTACTGCATCTGCGCAAGCGCGTTTTATCTGCATGAAATCTCGTATTTTTTCGTAATTACAAGTCTGCTTATCAA
Source organism: Paenibacillus sp. USDA918EY (assembly GCF_009870825.1). Lineage (GTDB taxonomy): Bacteria > Bacillota > Bacilli > Paenibacillales > Paenibacillaceae > Paenibacillus_AQ > Paenibacillus_AQ albilobatus. Next base: position 37,915 of record NZ_WTWY01000005.1, read on the forward strand.
TATTTTAAGCGGAGGCATGTTTCCGTTGGAGATTTTCGGGCAATCGGTTGTGAAGGCGCTTCAGTACACCCCGTTCCCGTATACGATTTATTTTCCGGTCAACGTCCTCAGCGGCAAAATGGAAGGGCCAGCGATGTATCAGGGGCTACTCACTCAATGCGGGTGGATTTTGCTGTTCTTCTGGCTCTCGCGTCTGACGTGGCGCGTCTCTCTGAAGAAATACTCGGCGGTTGGGGGGTAGCGGACGTTACGAATGTTTAAAATCGCGAGGAAATACATGCGCCTGTACGGCATATTCATCAAAAATTGCCTCATCGCCCAGATGGAGTTTCGGGGCAACTTTATGATGAGCATGCTGGTCGAATCCGTCTATTTGCTTGCCAAACTGTTATATGTGCTTGTCGTGTTCCGCACCGATCTTCACGTCGAAGGCATACCGCCGGAAGGGCTGCTTTTATTTATAGGCATGCACACCGTGGTGACCGGGATTTATGTAGGCCTGTTTTTGACAAATTTCATGAAAATTCCTGAGTACATCAAAGACGGCTCGCTTGATTTAATGCTGACGAAGCCGGTCTCCCTACAGTTCATGGCTTCCTTGCGTTACGTCGATCTGGCGCTGCCGATCCCCGACATTCTGGTCGGGTTCGTCATGGTCGGCATCGGCTGGCATGCCATGGATATTCCGCTGACGTTTCTGCAGCTCGCAGGGTTTGCCCTGCTGTTGTTTGTCTCCGTTGTTATCACGTATTGCTTGATGATTATTCCGGCACTGCTTTCCTTCTGGTTCGTCCAGACGGGTTCCGTGTCGGATATCGCCCATTCCGTCTGGGACGCCAACAATTTTCCCATGGCTATTTACCCGGCTTGGGTCCGACGGATAGGAACCTTTATCATTCCTCTGTTCCTTATTACCAATTTCGGGCCGATGTTTCTGATTGGACAACTCAGCTGGCTCCATGTAGGACTGGCGCTGGCCGGTTCGCTTCTGTTCTTCGCAGCCGTACGGCTGCTCTGGAAGCAGGCCGTGAAGGGATACAGCAGCGCGAGCAGTTAAGACGGCATATTATAATAGGCATCTCTTGGCGGCTGTATGTTAGGGGAACCTGTCTAGGCTGCTGTTTGCCTGTATCTGCGGGAAGCTCCCGGCCATGAAATGTACAGGGTTTCTATTCTACATTTTAGAAAAGGAAGTGCTAACGCATGCCAAACATTGCGACAACCGTAAGCCGCATATCGTTAAATTGCGTATTTCAGGGGCCGGATCGGATCGAACTTATCGAGGAAAGGGTGCCTAAGCCGGGACCGGGACAAATTTTATGCGCGGCCAAAAAGTCACTGATCAGCACGGGAACGGAATTGGCTTGTCTGAAGGGACGTTTCGACGAGGGGACGGTCTGGTCGTCTTGGGTTCGGTACCCATTCTATCCGGGATATTCCATGGCCGCGCAAGTGTTGGAGACCGGAAGCGGGGTGGAGGGAATAAAAGCCGGCGACAGGATCATCTGTCCGGCCGGACACCGCCAGTACTTTCTCGCGGATGCCAAGGAAGCGGCGGTTATCCCTGATTCGATCCGTGACGAGGAGGCGGTCTTTACGCAGATTGCGAAGGTTGCCCTGCTGGGGGTCCTGCGAGCCGAGCCTGCATTCGGAGAAAGAGTGGGCGTCGTTGGGCTTGGTCTTATCGGCCAGCTTGTGATCCAGTATTTGAATGCGGGTGGTGCTCGCCAGATTATCGCGATTGCACCGGAAAGCTCCCGCATGGCCCATGCCCGCAGAAACGGGGCGACCGACCTGCTGAATCTTCCGGTGGCTGAAGCATTAGGACCGGTAGAAGAACTTACCGGCGGCAGAATGCTGGACACGATCTATGACGTGACGGGTTCTTACGCCGTACTGCCCTACTGTACGCAGTTGACCCGGGACCTGGGCAAAGTAATCCTGTTGGGTGATTCGACGGAACCTTCTAAGCAGACGATCGGGCCGAAAGTAGTCTTTAATTCGGTCAGCATACTAGGGATTCACGGCCGGATGATGACGGGTTTTAAAGGCTGGACCGAAGCGGACATGAACGAATTCATATTCGAATCGATCCGCCGGGGAAAACTGGACGTCGCAAGTCTTATTACCGAAGTAGCAAGCCCGCTCGAAGCCATATCGGTCTATTCGCGGCTGGCCGGGCGTAAATCCGATTTCACCGGTGTTCTGTTTGATTGGACGCAATTGTAACGGCTGGAGGGGGAAACAAAATGAGAGCGTGTAACGAACTTACGTTGAAGGAGAAAATCGGCCAATTGTTGATGGCCGGCTTCGAAAACGGCATGCCGGATGCAAATATCAGCGACCTGTTGCAAAACCATTTCATCGGGGGAATCGTGTTGTTTTCCCGTAATCTGGACAACCCTCGGCAGGCGTTTGCATTAACGCAGGAACTCCAGCGGTTGGCTATGGCTGCGACGGGCATACCGCTCTGGATCGGAACGGATCAGGAGGGGGGGATGGTCGTCCGGGTAAGGCAGGGGATTGCGCAGCTGCCCGCGGCGATGGCCTTGGGAGCGGCACGCGATCCCGTGCTGCTCTACGAAGCCGCCAAGGGAACGGCGGAGGAACTGAAGACGCTGGGCATCAATATGAATTTCGCGCCTGTGGTGGACATCAACGTCAATCCGCGAAATCCGATCATTGACGTCCGCTCGTTCGGAGACGATGCCGAACTTGTTGCGGAGCTGGGGATCGCGGCCATGCTCGGCTTTCAAGATGGAGGAATCATATCCGTCATCAAGCATTTTCCCGGGCACGGCGACACGGAGACGGATTCCCATGCGGAGCTGCCGGTCGTGAGGCATACCCTTGAGCGATTGCGGACCGTGGAATTCGTGCCGTTCCGGCAGGCCGCGCAGCTCGGGGCGGAAGCCGTCATGACGGCCCATGTCGGGATTCCGCTGCTCACCGGCGGAGAATCCGTTCCGGCCACGCTCTCCCGGGATATACTGACGGGTCTGCTGCGGGAAGAGCTGGGATTCGATGGGATGATCGTAACCGACTGCATGGAGATGAACGCCGTCACGCAGGGAATCGGCGTGGGGGAAGCAGTCGTCCGGGCCGTGCTGGCCGGGGCTGACCTTCTTCTCGTCAGCCATACGTACGAAAGCCAGCTGGAGGCGGTGGCTGCCCTGGAACATGCTGTGGCAAACGGGCGCCTTCCGGAAGAGCGGATCGATGCTTCCGTGGAGCGTATCCTCCGTCTCAAGAAGCGCCGCATCGAGCTGCAGAAGCGCAATTGGGAAGAGGCGCGGGCCTTGCTGGAAAATCCGCAGACGCTTCGGACGATTGAGCGGCTTCGCGAAAAAAGCATCACCGCCGTCAATCATGTACCAGATTTTTGCCGGTTGTCTCCCGAAATCGACACGCTCGTGCTCTGGCCGCCAATGACAGCCGCCTGCAAATCCGAGGACGAGCCGTTATATGATGACACCCTCGGCAACTGTCTGCGTCCTTTTATCACGGCAAAATTAACGGAGCATGTGTACGGGACCAGTCCGAATCCGGATGAGATCACCACCTTGGTTTCCGAAGCGAAAGAGTATGGGCAGATCATCGTAGGCGTTTTTCACGCGGCTTCTAATCCCGGGCAGCCAGCTTTGGTTCACAAACTTTTGACGGTTGGGGGCAAAGTCATCCCGGTCTCCTTGCGGAATCCCGTCGATTTGGCGGCATTCCCGGAGGTACAGGGCTTTCTGGCCTGTTACGAGCACCATCCGCAGACTCTGCAGGTCCTATCCCGTGTACTAATGGGCATGGCAGAGCCTGCCGGAGTACTGCCGGTCACGATTCCGGATCACCTGGAAGGGAGGTATTCCAGTGAACGCCATGCAGCTTCCGGTGTTGAATCCGCCACTTAAAGGATTTTTGCGGTGGGCTTACACGCTTTCGATCACGAGCGCCCACGAAGAAACCATTCCTTGGTACTACAGCAATTTTATTCAGTTATCCTGCACCAAAAAGTTTCTGGAGGACGGCAGGCAGTGCTTTCTCGATTTTTTCCGGGGCAAACCCAACGAGCTGAATTTCAACAACCCGTTTCTCCTCACCTGCTCCGTCAATTACACGATTCTGGAGAATTTGGCATTGGGCGCCTGGCCAAAATTTTTCGCGGATCAAATTCGCAACGGATACTATTGCGTCGTGTTTTTGGATGAGTCCAAGCTATCGCCGGCGGCTACCTATCAAAAAGGGCCATTCCCTCATCATCTATTTCTATATGGCTTCGACTGGGACGAAAGGGCCTTCCATGCTTCCATGTTCGACCGTACGGGAGTATACCGCAATTTGCAGATTCCGTTCGGGGAGTTCCAGGATGCCGTCCAATCCATGAGGCAGCTTTTGAGAGAGAATCTCGCAGCCGATCATCATACGTATTTTTACAAATACGAACCGCATTCTCCTTATCCTTTCGACAAAACGGCCGCGATCGACCAGCTGCGCGATTACATTAACGGGGAGACCCATTTAAACCGGGTCAATTACAATTTCGACAATGAGGATGCTTTCGGAATCAAGGTATACGACTATTTGCAAATGTACTTTGATGCCGTAGAGAACAACGATTCCCGACTGGGTAGCCGCAACGATGTGAGGCACCTTCATGTGCTCTGGGAGCATAAAAAAATGATGATCGAGCGGATCGGATTTTTGGTGGATCAGGGCATCATCCCGTACGACGAAGAACTTGTAGATGGCTACAAGGACATAACCAAAAGAGCGATGAAGCTGAGGGATCAATACATTCGTCATGAAATCCGCGAAGACAAAGAAGTGTTTGAACGCCTGAGGCTTCGGTTCGACGAATTCCGCGATGAAGAGCCTGTTCTCCTGCAAAAACTGATTAAACTGCTCGAAGGCTGAAAAAAGCCGCGGGGAGAAACTCCGACACCGGATGGGCTGCATATCGGAAGGGCGGGTATGCTACCAGGCTCTCAGAATGAGATTTGTTGCTAGGATGTAATGTTAATCCAATTTAATAGACAGCATGAACGCACACGCTTAAAAGCCGCATAATTGCGGCTTTTTGTATTTTAACGATATATGTTGCTGTCAGCACGAGGAGCACGGCCGCCCTCCTATAAGACACCCCGGGCTCTCTTTTTGGTGTTCGAAAAAGCAGCTCACAGCTCGCTTAATTCAAAATTTTGACGTAAATAGGGAGGGCGCCGATTCTTAACGGAGATCTGAACGCGGCTCCCGAAAGCGCCGGCAGTCCTGCTGGCGATTAGGTTCAATATGACGCCTGATGTCAGATGCTGCCGTTTGAAACAGAGAAATTCTGGGTAACTCATTCGCAGTGGTGTTTATTATTGTATCCACAATATTCATAATCGGAGGGATCATCTTGCCAGGACTGAAATTGGGAAATAGCAGAAAGCCGGCCCGGTCAAAAGAACCGGATGAATCCCGGCGGAAATTTTTGAAAGCCTCGGGCATGACGCTGGGCGGTCTGGTCGTCGGCAGCGTGTTCGGCGGCGTCCTGACGGACAGTCTGGAGAAAAAACATGCACCCGCGCCCGCGCCGGCCAGCAGCAAGCCCGAGGCTTCGCTGCAGGATGCGCTGATGTTTTTTAATCAGGAGCAGTTTAAAATGACCGAAGCAGCGGTCGAACGGATTTATCCCGAAGATGAGAACGGTCCCGGAGCCAAGGCGCTGGGCGTGGCGTTCTTTATTGATCATCAGCTCGCAGGCCCATGGGGGTATAACGCGCGGGACTATATGATGGGTCCTTTCGTCCAGGCCCAGGCAACGCAGGGAGAACAGTCGCGCCTGAAACGCAACGAGATGTTCACGCTGGGCCTGGAAGGGCTGAAAAGCTACTGCCAGCAAAAGTATCAAAAGGCGTTTACGGAGCTTGAGGCCCAGCAGCAGGATGAAGTGCTGACCGCCATGGAAAAAGGCGACAAATTCCCCATGCGCGGGGTAACGAGCAGCAGTTTCTTCAAGATGCTGAGAAATTTGACGATCGAGGGAGTCTACGCGGATCCGCTTTATGGCGGCAACCGGAATATGAACGGGTGGAAGATGCGGAAATTTCCGGGCAACCAGATGAGCTACGCCCAGCAGATTACGAAGGAAGGGCTGGTCCAAATCCAGCCGAAAAGCCTGCAGGCTCACATGAGCGAATAAATTTCACAGATATAAGGGGACATCAGACGTGGCCAAATTACCTAAAGTACCAGTGGTTATTGTTGGAATGGGCTGGGTCGGCGGCATTATTGCGGCCGAGCTGACCAAAGCGGGCATCCAGGTCGTCGGACTGGAACGCGGAAAAAGCCGGAGCACGGCGGATTATTTTATGGATCATGACGAGCTGCGGTACGCGCGGCGTTTTGAACTGATGCAGGATCTATCCAAGGAAACGATTACGTTCCGAAATACGGAGTCCATGAGGGCGCTGCCCATGCGCAGCTACGGCTCCTTCCTTTTGGGGGACGGGCTCGGCGGTGCCGGATCGCATTGGAATGGGCAGACGCACCGTTTCCTGCCGTACGACTTTGAGATTCACAGCAAGACGGTGGAGCGGTATGGAAAAGGCAAAATTCCCGAGGGCATGCAGCTGCAGGATTGGGGAATCACGTATGACGAAATTGAACCGTACTACGACAAGTTTGAGCAGATGGCCGGCATTTCGGGAGAATCCGAAGCGAACCCGATGCTCGGCAAACGCTCCAATCCGTTTCCGACGCCGCCGATGAAAAAAACGCCGATCCTGCAAAGGTTCGAAGAGGCGTCGAAGAAGCTCGGATACCATCCGTACATGATCCCTTCGGCGAATCTGAGCGAGAACTACAAAAATCCGGACGGCGTCTCCCGGGCAGCCTGCCAGTACTGCGGTTTTTGCGAGCGGTTCGGCTGCGAGTACGGCGCCAAGGCCGACCCTGTCGTTACCGTCATCCCAACGGCGATGGCCACCGGCAAGCTGGAGGTGCGCACCTTCTCGAACGTGACGGAAATTCTGCATGACGGTAAAAAAGCGACCGGCGTGGTGTACATCAACACGGTGACCGGGGAAGAGGTGACCCAGCCGGCGGACGTGGTCATACTCGGCAGCTTCGTGCTGAATAATGTGCGTCTGCTGCTGAACTCCAAGCTCGGGACGCCTTATGACCGGAAGAGCGGCCGGGGAACCATCGGACGGAATTATGCGTATCAGGTCAACTCCGGGCACGCGGTCGGCTTTTACGATGATGAAGAATTCAGCACGTTCATGGGCGCCGGGGCGCTCGGCATGGAGTTCGACGACTTCAACGGGGACAATTTCGACCATACCGATTTGAAATTTCTGCACGGGGCGGGCATCCGCATCAGCCAGAACGGACTGCGACCGATCGAAAATAACCCGGCGCCTCAGGGCACCCCGACCTGGGGCAAGAAGTGGAAGGAGACCACGCTGAAGTATGCCAATCGGGTGCTGACCGTAGCGACGCAGGGTGCCAGCCTGCCCTGGAAGCACCATTACCTGGATCTCGATCCGACCTATAAAGACATTTACGGTAAGCCGCTGCTGCGGATTACGTTCGATTTCGAGGACCAGGACCGCGAGCTGACGAAGTTTCTGGCCGGCAAGGCGGGCGAGGTCATGAAGGAAATGGGTCCTTCCCATGTAGAGATCAAAGACAAGCTGGACCCGTATAATATCGTTCCTTACCAATCCACCCACAATACCGGCGGCGTCATTATGGGCTCGGACCCGGAAACGTCGGCGGTAAACAGCTACCTCCAGATGTGGGAAGCGGAAAACGTGTTTGTGGTGGGTGCTTCGGCATTCCCGCACAACAGCGGATACAATCCGACCGATACCGTCGGCGCGCTGGCCTACAGGGCGGCGGAAGGGATCCAGAAATATTTGAAACAGGGAGGCATGCTTGCCTGAACGGGCCAGCGCTTCCGGACCCATCCGATGGTCTTACAACTTCAGAAAAGGAGGGATCGGCCATGCTTTCAACAATCGGAATACCGGGGCTGCTGCTGCTCGTGCTGCTCGCCCTGCTGTTGTTCGGGCCGTCCAAGCTGCCGCAGCTCGGCAGGGCGGTGGGAACGACGCTTCGCGAATTCCGCAACTCGGCTCATCAGCTGACGGAAGAGGACGAAGAGAAGCAAGACGCGGAGCAACGCCGGGAAAATTACTAGAATGGTTGGTTTAACGTCGACGACGGCGACTTAATTATTTCAACGGAGGGATTTGACATGAAAAAATGGATGATGATGGGACTTACACTGCTGCTGGTTTTGGTGCTGAGCGCCTGCGGAAGCAAAGGCGGAAGCGGCAGCAGCTCGTCGGACGAATCCTCGTCTTCAGGCGGATCGGACGGCGTAAAGGAAATCAAGGTGACGGCGTCAAACTTTAAGTTCGAGCCTTCCGAGATCAAAGTCAAAAAAGGCGAAAAAGTCAAAATTACGCTGGAGAACAAAGATGGAAACCACGGCTTGGCGATTCCCGATTTCAACGTGGATTTGCAGCAGCCGGGCTCGGCCGAATTTACCGCCGATCAGGCCGGTAAGCATGAATTTCACTGCTCGGTCATGTGCGGAGCCGGCCACAGCGATATGAAGGGAACCCTGATCGTTGAATAAATACGCATGGCGGTTGATACCGCAGGAATTGTCGCCTGGTTGAAAGCGGGAGGCAATTTTGAAGAAAGCGCCGACCAGCCGGACCGTAAAGGTACGCGCAGGCAGCGCTTTCTTTCTATTTGCATATATGGGTTAAATGTAAAGGATTGATGATCAACGACGGCCGAACCGTTTGTGGTGTCGATTCTATCAAACACCGAAGCACGAAAACAAGCGATCAGGCAACTTATCAAGGGTTTGAAAGGGGAGGATGATAATCATTGGATAATAATGACATTGACAACGATAAGCTTTTCCAAAATAATAGTATGTAATTGAATACTGGTACCTTTAAATCAGTCCAGAGAGGCTGGCAAGGGCAGCGGATGTTTGTAATCACGCGGGAATCAGTGCATTTCGCAAGGGGATGCTCTGCGTCTTCGCGCGGGTTATGAGGTGAAATGAGGCTACTTGTCAGTTTGAGACTTGACGAGTAGCCTCTTTTTTCTGCTTTTTTTGGTGCCAGGACACTTTAACCTGGAGGTATTCGGATGAGCAAACAAGATCAAGAGTTTTCGTGGCAAGAGGTGCCAAAAACGCAGAGAAACAGTTTTATGAAGACGTTCTCCGTCATGTTGGCGTTCACGTTCTTCTCGGCAAGCATGCTGGCAGGAGGGACGCTGGGAGTCAGCTTGACGTTCATGGAGTTCATTGGTATTGTGCTCGCGGGTAATTTAGTACTCGGCATCTATACGGGGGCGCTGGCACATATCGCTGCTAAAACGGGCCTTTCCACGCATTTGCTTGCAAAATATGCGTTCGGTGAGAAAGGTTCGTACCTGCCTTCGTTCCTGCTCGGCTTCACGCAGGTCGGTTGGTTTGGCGTCGGCGTGGCCATGTTCGCGGTCCCGGTCGCGAGAGCAATGGATTGGAACGTGTACCTGTTGATCTTCTTGTTTGGTCTCGCCATGACGGCATCAGCCATTTTCGGCATGAAGTCGCTCGTTATTCTGGGCTATGTAGCGGTTCCGGCCATTGCCATTCTCGGCGGATACTCCATGTTCGAAGGAGCAAGTTCTCTGGGCGGCCTGCAAGGATTGCTCGATTACATGCCGACACAGTCGCTGACCGTTGCGGCAGCGTTGACCATTTGCATCGGATCATTCATTAGCGGCGGAACGCTGACGCCCGATTTCGCCCGGTTTTCCCAGACGTCCCGGCAGGCGGTTACCGCAACGGTCATATCGTTTTTCCTGGGGAACTCGCTTATGTTCCTGTTCGGTGCGGTCGGCGCAATGGCTTATAACCTGGCAGATATCTCGGAGGTCATGTTCCTGCAAGGTCTGATCATTCCCGCGATCATCGTTCTGGGGCTGAACATCTGGACGACCAACGATAATGCCCTTTATGCATCCGGGTTGGGCTTCGCCAATATCACGAAAATTTCGAAAAAGTTTTTCGTTGTTGTAAACGGCATCGTGGGCACCGTATTCGCCATGTGGATGTACAACAATTTCGTCGGTTTCCTGAACGTGCTGGGCGCGGCGATACCGTCGATCGGGGCCATCCTCATCGCGGACTACTTCTTTGTGAAGCGTAGAAATTATAAACCGTTTGCCGAGATGACTTTTAAGAAGGTAAACTGGGTAGCGATGGCGGCTTGGGCCATCGGCGTGGCTTTCGCCCAGCTGGCTCCGGGCGTAACGCCGTTGAACGCGCTGATCGGTACGGCCGTGGTTTACATCGTATTCATGCTGATCGTTCCTGCCAAACAATCCAAAGAAAAGGGGAAAACAAATGATTATTCGGAACGCAAAATTGCGGGGTAAAGAAGGTTTATGGAGTATTGTCATAAAAGACGGGAAATTTGAACTTATCACGCAGTCACAGGTAGCGGCTGCAAATGAGGAAGTCTTTGACGTCAACGGCTCGCTTGTACTGCCGCCGTTCATTGAACCTCATATTCATCTGGACACAACGTTAACGGCGGGAGAGCCGGAATGGAATTTGAGCGGAACGCTCTTCGAAGGCATCCAGCGTTGGTCGGAACGCAAGGCATTCCTGACGCATGAAGACGTCAAAACGCGCTCCAAAACGGCACTCAAGTGGCAGATCGCGCAAGGCATCCAGCATGTACGGACGCATGTGGACGTCACGGATCCAAGCTTGACGGCAGTTAAAGCGATGCTTGAAGTGAAAGAAGAAATGGCACCATACATCGACATCCAGCTTGTCGCTTTTCCGCAGGAAGGCATTCATTCCTACCCGAACGGCGCGGAATTGCTGGAAGAGTCGCTGAAAATGGGCGTTGACGTGGTCGGCGGCATACCGCACTTCGAATTCACGAGGGAATACGGCGTCGATTCGATGAAGGTTGCGTTTGATCTCGCCGAAAAATACGACCGTCTCATCGACATCCATTGCGACGAAATCGATGACGAGCAATCCCGTTTCGTGGAAGTCGTCGCCAAAGAAGCCTACGAACGCGGGCTCGGCTCCCGTACGACGGCAAGCCACACGACGGCGATGGGGTCGTACAATGATGCTTATACGTACAAATTGTTTAGATTGCTGAAGATGGCTAACCTCAATTTTGTCTCCAATCCTCTGGTTAACATCCATTTACAGGGACGCTTCGACACGTATCCGAAAAGAAGAGGGCTGACCCGCGTCAAAGAGCTGCAGGAAGCCGGTCTTAATGTGTGCTTCGGTCACGATGACATCTTTGATCCATGGTATCCGCTAGGCACGGGCAACATGCTCCAGGTACTGCACATGGGCATCCATGCTTCGCAGCTGCTCGGTTACGATCAAATCGTGAATTCGATCGATCTCATTACGAAAAATAGCGCAAGAACGTTGCACATCGAGGATGTGTACGGCATTGAAGAAGGCAAGCCAGCCAACTTCATCGTGCTTGAAGCAGAGAACGAATATGAAGCAATACGCAAACAGGCCGCAGTGCTTTATTCGTTCAGAGGCGGCCGCAAAATCGCGGAAACGAAGCCGCGCGACACATCGATCATTCTTGAGGGCGGTCCGGAGAAGGTCACTTTCAATAAATAGCCGAATGAAGCATTCGATGCATCAAGCGGATCCCGCACATTAGGCCAAAAACCCCCTCATGGAGAGTAGGGCAACAAGAGCTCGTTATCGAATGGAAAATCTTACCGCACACAAAACATGAGGGGATTTTGGAGAAGTTTTTTTTCTGGAACGACAAGGACATAAACGCTTAAAAGCCGCATTGTTGCGGCTTTTTTTGTATGGTCTATACCAATTTGTATTTGCCGATGCAACGAGAGAACGCAGAACGCCTTCCGCAAGTTTGGTTACATAGGTTAATGTTTCACTACGAAATGGATCTAATTGACCAACACAGGTGTAGGTGCGTGGCAGATTACGATAATCTTCTGCTCGCGCAGCGGCTGCATAGGCAGGAATATGATCTGTTCCATGTAATTTTCCTAAATACATTTTCCAGCCAGCTTCATTTGATTTTTGATTCCAAACAAACCCTTCTTTAATTTCATTCGCAGAAGGTGTATTATTACGATCATCAATCATTGGATAAAGTGGCATTTGGAAACAAATAGAAGGGTATTGTCGATCCCGGGCTAATAACGTTAATGCTGCTGTTAGTCCGCCCCCAGCGCTCACTCCTGCAACACCAATTCGATTCGAATCAATGTTTAATGTCTCTGCGTTATCAGCAATCCATTTTAATGCTGCATAACAATCTTCAATTGGAGCAGGATAAGGATGTTCAGGAGCTAAACGGTAGTCTACAGAAACGACCACACAGCCATCTTCTTTTGCAAATTTTACGCAAAGATCTTCATTATCATTTATAGAGCCTAAGATATAACCACCACCATGTATCCATAACAGGGCAGGTAAGGCTTCAGTATTAGTTTTTGGACGATAAATTTTTAGTCGTACCGGATTCGCATCAGGTCCTTCAATGACTTCATCTGTTAACGAAAGGGATTCATCAACAACGGTAGCCGGAAAGACTTTTGCGGCTTCTTCTCTCATTGCTTGCAAACATTCTGGACGTAAATCTTGATCCGGATACATTTCTAAGCCTGGTAATAACTCTGGGTTTAGAAAACTCCTTTTTTTATTTTTTTTAAAAGTGAAATATAACTTGAAATAATTTAATAGTGACGAAATCTAAATTGTAAACTAGCTATGTTTAGCGTTTTATCATAGGGATTAATGCAAAGCGACAAACAAAAAAGATTACATGCATCAAAATGCGACATTTATCTCAAAATGCTTCTTTTCTCGATAAATTTTTTAAATATTTAAGATCTTTGGTGTATAATCCTCAGTACACCTTGGAAAACGCATTATATTGTTTCATAGAATATCCAAATGTTTATGAGCAATTACAACGGGATATATAAAATTGGCTCTGGTGTAGGTGCACCAGAGCCAATTTTATATTATCCATCTTAGTTTCGTTAAAAGTAGTATGTTTTGGATATTACTAATTCAGGCATACTAAAAAAAATAAGCCTATGCAAACTAGTATAATTTCAAGCATGACTTAAGTTAAATATAGGAGGTACTTAAATTGAGTAATCTTACACGTTTACGCACACAGACCATAATAAAGAATGCGTTTATGGACTTATTAAAAGAGAAAAAATTTTCATCCATCACCATTAATCATATTTGTGAAAAAGCAATGATTCATAGAAGTACATTTTACCGTCATTATGAAGATAAATATGAGCTATTTAGTGATCTATCAAATTCCATCGCGATAAACCTCTTTGAACAAACAAAACAAGGGTTGGATCTAGAACATACATTGTTTGAGGAAATAATCGAATACATCGATGTTAATCGCAAATTTTTTTTAAATATTACCAGTAAAAATAATAGCCTTGAGTTATACGAAAAATTGATTCAATTTGGTGCAGAAAATTTATATGAAAATTCAATAAAATGTAATGATCCACTTTCTAAAAAAATCCAAAGCTCTGACTACCCGATGGTACTATGTGATTTTTACTGTAGTGGTTTTTTTGAGATTATTAAAAAATGGTTAAGCAATGAATATTCATATACAAAAGAAGAATTAATTCAGATTTCTAAGAATTTATAAATGAATGAACCGATTTAAAACAAATGTCTCTTTTTGAGACGAATATTATTTTTTGTTCATCGATTTCCTCAAAAACCTATGATAGATTAATGAACATAGCAAAGGAGGATTGAGTAAGGTTAAAGAGCAAAAGAAAATGGCTTTCCTGCTTTAAAAAACGAATTACACCTAAAATGTTAAATAAAAAAATATGTAATATTTGAATTATTGAAGGGAGGATTTTTTATGAAAGCTGCAGTGTGGTATGGTGAAAAAGATATTCGCATCGAGGAAAGAGAAACGAAAGAATTACAACCCAATGATGTAAAAGTTAAAGTGGCATGGGCTGGTATTTGTGGTTCTGATTTGCATGCATACTTGCACCCGGATTCAGTACCAATGAATAAGAATACGGTACTCGGACATGAATTTTCCGGTGAAATTGTAGAAGTTGGTTCTCATGTAACAAAATTTAAAGAAGGTGACAGAGTATGCATCTATCCAATGATGCTTAAAGATCCTTCAAATGCTGAAACCGAACGTTTCGTCACTTTAGACGCAGTTGGGGCACAAATCGACGGAGGGTTTGCTGAATACGCGATACTTCCTCAAAAAACGATTTTTAAAATTCCAGATCATTTACCGCTAGAATTAGCAGCAATGATTGAACCAGCAGCTGTATCTTTCCAATCAATCAAGGATGCAAACGTAAAAGAAGGAGATACTGTCGTCGTCTACGGAGCGGGTCCTATTGGGCTATTTGCTGTTTTAGGTGCGAAAGCCGCAGGCGCTTCTAATATTATTGTTATCGATTTATTTGATAGTCGACTCGACAAAGCGACTGAAGTTGGTGCGACACATGTCTTTAATGCTAAAGATGTGAACCCTGTTGAAGCAATTCGTAACTTATTCCCAAATGGAGCAGATGTGACAATTGAAGCTGCAGGTGTTGAGTCAACTTTTAATCAAGCCATTCAATCAACGAAGGTTCGTGGCATAATGATGGTTATCAGCTTCCACACTCAAGAAATCCAATTTAATGCTCCTGCTTCCCTGCTCTTTAGTGGTGTACAATTAATGGGATCTGTGGGATACAGTAATGAAACTTATAATGAGGTCATTCAATTACTTGCTGATGGAAGATTGCCAGCGCAATCAATTATTACAAGTAAAGTTGATATAGATAATATTGCTGAACAAGGCTTTGAAGCGTTAATTAATGATAAGTCTCAAGCAAAAATTCTAGTTAAATTAAGTGGTACACATTAATTTTCTTGAATCATTTGCAGCGTGAAGAACGATACAGAAAAGGTGTTTGAGCCGGAATCTGAATTTTTCTCTAAATAAGTAATATTTAACTAATGAATTTTTTAAATAGGCGTTACTTACGTTAAAAAAAGATAAACTGATTTATAACAATCCCGTATTTTATTGCATACGGGATTTTCTTGTTTTTAAATAAACCACATTGGCGATCCTTCGTTTGAAGAGTTGGTTGAGCCATTTAATTAATGTCGTTTCGAATACGGCGATCCATAAGTGGTATGACGGTGTAACGGATGTTCCTACGAAGGTCATGTTTGATTTTGTGTGTAAAGCTGTGGGGGGGGAGAGTTAGCTGCTTCTGATGAAACAAGCGAATGCAGGTGGGTTCCTAAGGAACATGTTCTGGATTGGATTACTTTACCCGCAATCCGCATGCTGAATTTTAACGGCTCCGTGAATTATATGGGGTACGTTACTGCGACAACGTCAGAATGTAATGTCAAGCTTCAAAGGAATGTTTAGTTGTACGTCCTATGCCGAATTCATTGGAATATGGTATATTGGCAAAGTAAGAAAGTAAGGGGGTGCTTTACTGATGGAGAATCTCTTGAGATTGTCTGTGACTTCTTTCACTCATGCAAAGCCAATATTGGAGAAGCGTTACTTTGCATGGGGCGGAATGATTATTAACGCTTAACAGTTTTTCAATATTTGGCTTTGCACCTTGTTTATATAATAAGGAGTGAAGCGAATTGAAATATACGAATGCAAAAAAAATATTACCCGAAAAGCTAATTATAGAAATCCAACAGTATGTGCAGGGAGAGACCATTTACATTCCTAAACAGAAGAAGGAATATAAACATTGGGGAAGCTTGAGTGGCGGAAGACAGTGGTTAGATCGCCGAAATGCCGCGATTAGACAGGCTTTTAAGAGTAATAGCAGTATTGAACAGCTTGCTAAAGACTATTTTCTCTCCATTGAAACCATTAAGAAAATTGTTTATTCGGAAAATAAAAGTAGCGAACGACACTGATGAAGACTTCTTCGTCAGTGTTTTTTAGTGGTAGAAAGTATCTTCCTTGAATGACGACGAGAGATGTTGTTTTATGTCGAATACAATTCTAAGTTATTGTTTACGTTTCAATCGCTTCATGAGTTCTTTAGAATAAATATAGGACGAAAGAGGAACTGTTAAGGCGGGAGAAAGATGCGCCTTTTGAAATCGATCCAAGAAGGGAATGCTTTACCCATCCCCATTCGAATTCCGAGTGTGCAGCAATAGAATGGAATGAACAAGAAAGCGAGGAAACACGAACGATGAACGAACAACAAAGCAGGAGCAGACATTTGGTCGACCAGGAGATTATCCGTGCGATTGATTTATTTCCGACAAGCGATCTTACCGAAAGCACGCTAATGGAATCCCGGGAAAATTCAGCAAAAATGTTACCGCAAACCGATATCGCGCAGCAGTTTCCTGTCACGTTTGAAGAAAGGGCGGTGCCAAGTTATTTTGGCGGTCCCGATATCCGCATAGAAATCATTAAACCCCGTGAGCCCAAATATAATCAAATGCCGTTGTATTATTCCATTCACGGTGGGGGGATGGTTATGGGCAGCCCGGTCGGTGATCGTCAAGGAAATGCCGCACTGGCTGCGCAGCATGGTTTTTGCTGCGTATCCGTATATTACCGCTTAGCGCCGGAACATACTCAGCCAAGTCAGTTACAGGATTGTTATTCGGGCCTGAAATGGTGCATTGAACATGCCGGGGAATTGGCGATCGATACTCAAAAAGTTGCCGTTGCAGGCAGCAGCGCAGGCGCCGGATTAGCAGCAGGTCTAGCCCTATACATTCGCGATCAGAAGGAATTCGACATCCACCATCTGCGACTGCGCAGCCCTATGCTCGATGACCGGACGAGTATTTCGCCAGAACATCCGTATGCCGGCGAGTTTGTTTGGACAAAGGGAAGCAATTATTTCGGCTGGAAATCGGTATTAGGGCATGAGCCCGGTCAAGAGGGGACAAGCGAGTATTACGTGCCTGCACGTGCAAAATCGCTAGCCGGTTTACCCCCCACTTATATAAGCATAGGCAGCATTGATTTGTTCATAGATGAAGCTTTAATGTTTGCAAAACAATTGGCTTTTGACGGTGTCTTAGTTGAATTACATGTATTCCCTGGATACCACCATTTGGCTCCAATGTTTCCGAATGCGCATTTTTCTCTAGAAGGCGCCAAATCAAGTGAGTACGCCTTACTGAAAGCCCTGGATTTATTGTAATTCACTTTAAATTATGCCCGGCGGCTGAGCGTTCAGGTGGGGAGGAGCCTTCCCGGCGAACGCTCAGCAGGGCGATAAAAATACGCACATTCTGACGGGACCATATATGCGTATATCCATGCTCTCGAATTGGCGCCCCTGCTACCGGACAGGATTTTCAATCAGGGACGCCGCACATTTGAGGGTGCAAGATCTGAACGCATAGGGAGGAACCATCGGATACTATAGTTTTCTTGCCTGGATTACAAAAGTGACAGGCAGCAACTTTGCTTTTTTTGCAAAATCGCTGTTAGCGTGCCGCGATTGCATCATTTCATCCTCCGATTCCTCAATCAGCTGTTCAATGACAAATCCCGCTTTTGCCAAGGCATTTACATAGGTTGATAGTTTACGGTCCGATAATGTTAGCGTACTTTCGCCAAGTGATACCGAATACCAGGATTCATCGAAATAACATTTTTTAAAAACAAGCATATCATTTTCTGCGGCAACACATTTGTGTATAGGGTGAGACCAACTGAAAATAAACACGCCGTCTTTTTTCAGGTAGGAGGCGATTCGGCAAAATGTACCCTCAAGGTCGGTGGTCCAGCCTATGGCGTAAACCGAATAAACAAAGTCGAAATAATCCTTTGGTATGCCGCATTCTTCTTCCATGGGAGAGCAGATAAAGGTTGCCGAAAGTCCGCATGCGGTCAAATGTTGCTTTGCTTTTTCGATCTGTTTTTCGGACATATCCAGAGCCCATAGTTCAGATGCATTGCGTTCCCCCTGATATTGCAAGGAATGACCGGTTCCACAGCCGATCTCCAGCATCTTTTTTCCCGAGACATCGCCAAAAAGTCGGCATGTTTCTTCTGAGACAAATGCTCCATAGAAAGGAAGCGCGGTTGCCCCTAAGATGTCATTTCCTTTTGAGTCCCAAAAGATGCTGTTTGTTTTATGTATGGAACTCTTATCCATGTCGACCGAGATGGCGCTGCCAACCTCGCCAGCACCAATAATGTTTGTTCTTCGAACCGGATTTTTATCCATATCGACGCCCTCCCAAATATAAAAAATATGAGCCTAAACGTATATCCGGACCTGCCGTTATTCCAATAACACCTAACAAACACGAACGAATGATCCCCAAATAATGTAACATTTGTCCATGAATAATTCCACCCAAAATTATCCAAAAAGTGTCTATTTCTCGCAAGCAGTTCGGCTATAACACGGCCAGTTCCTTTCGAAAATCCCGTAACAATCGCTGTTTTCCCTTTTAAGTTATTCATGGTTGGTTTCCGCCTTTCAGATTTTGAGTCGAACACTGTATACGTACTCTAACACTTCGAAATCAAACTGTATACATCCAAACTGATCGGTGGCTGTTGACATTTTCTTTAAAGCTTTAGAACCGAAAGGGGAATCTTAAATAGCAAGAAAAGCCTTTTTTGAGTTGCTGCAGCTCATCGGTACGAAATGAATGAAACTGCTATGAAATAAGTGAAAATCTCCAACATGAACGCTTAAACCCGCGGTTGTTAGAGGTTTAATCATCCACTGAAAAAACAAACTGTCCGTATAACAAGATGTATTTTATAAAAAATGGGTTGACATCATTCAACTACAACTGTAGTATAAATTAATGTCAACTACAATTGTAGTTTGCTAAACAATCCCAGGAAAGGAGCATTACAAAATGAATGTAGCATCAAAAGCAGCAATCGTAACATTAAGCAGTGTATTACTGCTGGGTTCCTCGGCGAGCTTTGCGGCGGAAACGAAATCCTATAAGGAAGCTCAGAAAGAAACTGTTAAAAAAACAGCCGAGGCGACCAAATCTATACCTGAAAAGGACAAAAAGTTTATCGAAGATGAGATCAACAGAATAAAGGAGCTATCCAAAAAGCCAGGCGAGTCGTATGTCCTATATCATAAATATCCTCAATTAAATAGCGGACTTTCACTTAGCTATTGGGGACTGGTGGAAGAGTTCTCTTCTTACGAAGCCTACTTGAAAAGAGCTTCCACATTGGAGGGTTCGATCCTGAAGCAGCCTGCAAACCTGCCAGCTGGATACAAGTTCTTGTCAGCGACCATCGAAGGTCCAACAAAAGGGAAATTCGTTGATGAAGTAAAGGCCGAAGGCAAAAAAAGCGGCAAGCCGATCTATGCGAAGAAAATAGAGTGGAAGGAAGCGGCGGATATCCGTCTCAAGTATACGAACGGAAAGAGCACGTTAACTTTCTCAAAGTATACAAAAGATCCGGAGGGAAGCAAAAAGCAAGGGTTCTTTAACGATACGCTTCCTGCGAATATCTATCCAAAATCCGTTTTCTGGTATGATGGCGGCAAATACGAATACGGGGTCTCTGCCACTTCGGATATCCCTAGAGAAAAGAAAATCGCGATGCTCAAGGCTGCGGTAAAGAAATAATATGTTTGGGAAGCGGCGCGGATTTGTGCATGTAACAAAAATTGGGAATCTTATCTCTATTAAATGTTGACATCACCAAACTACAAATGTAGGATGAACTATACTACGTATGTAGTTAAGGCGAATGAACTTTGGAGGTTACATGCATGAAACAAATACCATCGGTTACGGATGCAGAACTGGAAATTATGCGGGTGTTATGGGCAAATCCCGATTGCCCTTCCAGTGAAGTTGTAAAGCAACTAACAGACAAAATGGGCTGGAGCCCGAATACGACGCGGACGCTCTTGAACCGATTAGTGCAGAAGGAAGCAGCGGGGGCAAAGCAGGAAGAGGGTTCAAAGCGCACCCTGCTGTATTATCCCATTATCAGCGAGCAGGAATTTTTGTTGTCCGAAACCACATCCTTTATGAAAAAGCTGTATGGCGGGGCATTAAAACCGATGCTGGCCAACTTGTTAAAGGATAGAAAGCTGAATGCACAGGAAGTCGAGGATCTGAAGGCTTTATTTGACGAAAACCGTAGCGACGGCGAACCGGGAAAAGAGAGATAACTGATGAGTCCAACATTGCAAGCGAATGTATTGTCCGTTTTTGGCTGGGTGATTCGCGGATCATTTATGGCCGGCATTTTGGTTCTACTTGTCCTGATCGTGCAATTTCTATTCAAAAACAAGCTTGAAGCAAGATGGAAATATTTGATTTGGCTACCTGTAGCGATCCGTCTGCTGCTTCCCTGGGCGCCGGAATCTTCGCTTAGCTTGTACAATGTTTTGTCTTTGGAGGCCATATCGCCCGGATTTCATCAGAAGGCCCAGGATCCCACGGCATTTAAGAATGCGGGGATCGCAGGGGAGGCGGCGGTTCAAAGGAATCGGACCTTAAGCCCGGAATCAAATGGAGCCACCGTGCCTGCCTCATCCCATGAACCGGGAAGCGTGCAGAAAAGAGGTTTTTGGTGGAGCGAGATCAAAAATATGAGCTTCATCCATATGCTGTTTGCGCTATGGCTTGCGGGCGTGTTATTCCTTTCGGCGAAAACGGTATTTGACCAGAACCGATTGAAACAAGCCTTGCGCGCAGGGCGAACCATTGATACTCCTCAATTATCGGCAATCTTTCAAGAAACGAAACATCTATTTGGCATCAAGCGCAAAGTGAGGTTTGTCGCATCGGAACGGATTCCCGGACCAGCCGTAGTCGGTTTTTTTAAACCTGCAGTCGTGATTTCGCCAAGCCTGCTCGTTACGTTGCAAAAGGATCAGCTTCAATTGATTTTGGCGCATGAATTTGCGCATATTCGGCGGCGGGATGTGGCAGTGAACTGGATGATGCACATGATCTTGATCCTCCACTGGTTTAATCCGCTCCTATGGTTCGCGATACATAGAGCAAGGCAGGATCAGGAGATTGCCTGCGATGCATGCGCCTTGGACCGGATGAGGCCGCAGCAAAAAAATGCATACGGGCAAACGATTATTCATGTGTTGGAGCATTTGTCGGTCAGTCATTACCAGCCGGGTCTTGCCGGCTTGTCCGCCACGCATAAAGAAATGAAAAGGAGACTTATGATGATCCGACATTTTAATAAAAGATCCTACCGCTTGTCCATTCTGGGCATGGGGATGATTCTCGCGCTTGGCAGCGTGACATTGGTTAACGCGAAGGAAAGCGGCGCAGAAAGCGCACCGCAAAAGGCTTCTATGCAATTGCAGCAGAATTCAAAAGTTGCCTTGGACAAAGAGAATGACATTATTTATCCCGAGGGAAACATAGACCGCGAGCTCTATAAGAAGGAGCTGGAAAAGATTCAAAAAAAAGCTGAAGCGGCAGCCAAGGCTTTAACTCCAGAGGAAAAGAAGTATATCGAAGATGAGACGAATCGAGTGAAGGAACTGAGCAAAGAGACAGGCGATATGTACGTTCTGTATCATAAATATAAGGATCTTAACAGCGGACTCGACCTCAGTTATTGGGGAGGGATAGAAGAATTCTCTACTTACGAGGACTACTTGAAAAGAGCTTCCGCATTGGAGGGTTCGATCCTGAAGCAGCCTGCCAACTTGCCGGGGGGGTATAAATTTTTGTCAGCGACCATCGAAGGTCCAACAAAAGGGAAGTTCGTTGATGAAGTAAAGGCTGAAGGCAAGAAAAGCGGCAAACCCATCTATGCGAAGAAAATAGAGTGGAAGGAAGCGGCGGATATCCGTCTCAAGTATACGAACGGAAAGGACACGCTGACTTTCTCAAAGTATACAAAAGATCCGGAGGGAAGCAAAAACGAAGGTTTCTTTAACGATACGCTTCCTGAGCATATCTATCCAAAATCCGTTTTCTGGTATGACGGCGGCAAATACGAATACGGGGTCTCTGCCACTTCGGATATCCCTCGTAAAGAGAAAATTGAAATTCTGAAAGCAGCGGTAAAAAAATAACGCGTCAAGCGATCCGTTTTATGCATCGACCCATGTCGTCCTGTTGACACAGGATGGCATGGGTTCTTTGTTGTTGCCGGCACCTAAAACGCCACGAAATAGAACAAAAAGTGCTTGGGGAGATACTACAACACGTCCGATATTCAGGTGAATGAAAATAACGGCTCAGGTCCGTGATCAAGCAGGCAACGTCATTGGCCTACTTGTACAGACACGCCCGGAATCAAGTGATCTTGTAGTATAATGAAATCACTTGAAGTTATAGGGGGAATCACATTCTATGTTTGGCGCTGAGATCAGCATCACGGAATATTTTACGGAGCAAAACATCGAACTCTTTTTGGAGCGTTTCCGCTCGCTGGGGCCGCTGCCCGGCATCATGTTAACTTTTCTGAAATCCTTCGTTCCGCCGCTTCCTACCATCGTGATCGTTGGCGCTAATGCCGCCATCTATGGATTGTGGCTGGGTTTTTTATATTCGTGGATCGGCCTCGTAACGGGCAGTTTGCTTACGTTTTGGCTGATTCGCAAAGCGTCGGACACACGCTTTATTCGGCGCTGGGCGGCCAAGCCCAAAGTCCGGAAGGCCATGTCGTGGGCGCAGAGGAACGGGTTCAGCTACGTTTTTCTCCTCAGCATGCTCCCGATCGGACCGTTCGTCGTCATTAACATGGCCGCGGGATTAACGCGAATGCCGACGGCTTCCTTTGCGGCAGCCGTAGTTCTAGGCAAAGGAGTCATGGTATTCTGCGTTTCCTATATCGGAACGCATCTGTCCGATTTTGTCCACCAGCCCGTCAAGTTTATCGGAGTGGCGTTGTTTATTGCGGCTTCCCTATGGTTGAACCGGAGGTTGCAGGCATATTTTACGTCCATGACGGCTGTGACGCCTGAACCCGCGGACACCATGAAATAAGGCGGGGATAGAACGGGGTTGGATAATAAGTTATGGAACGTTGCGTCCCTGGCCGTTCGGCCGGGGATTTGTTCTATAGTGCATAACCGTAATGGATATATGTTTTTAATTATGAAATTCAAATGAGGGCACCCAAATCGGGTGCTTGATTTCGCTTTATAGATGATATGGCGAAGTCTATCACAAGTAACGGGGATTTTCAGGCCTGGCATGCTTTCGGAGGATGATTTTGGTGATATACCTGAAGAAAATGCCTTAAATGGCGAATATCCTCAAAAAAATTCATTCATTTACTGAACCTTTTTCCCCACAGGAGCGAATTAAGGGTTGTAACACGTTCAGGAGGGGCCCCTATGAATGATAAAGAGTTACTTCTATGGCTTGACAAAGCGAGGTTAGGCGACGAGTCGGCGTTTGAGCTTGTCTATCAGGCAACTCACCAAGACGTCTATCGGACGGTTGCTTTTCTCGTCTACAACAAACAAGACATTGAGGATATCGTGAATGAAATTTACATGCGCATGTGGCGGTCTTTTCCCAAGTACGACCCGAACCGGCGTTCCGCTTTTGGTTGCACGGGATCACGGTCCGTCTTGTCCAAGATTGGAGAAGAAAGGCCTGGCGGCGAATTCGCCTCTTTGAACGAAACCGCCAGATGACTAGTGAACAGTTCGACTGGACGGACGAAGCTGTCCTGCAGTCCGAAATGCAGCATGAGCTGTTCAGCCTTGTCCGCCAGCTGTCGTACAAACTACGCGTGGTCGTCATTTTGCGCTATTTTCACGACTATGCTCTGGAAGAAATCGCAGACATTCTGCAGATCCCCGTTGGCACAGTGAAATCCCGGCATCATCTTGCGCTGAAAGAACTCCGCAAACGATTCGAAATGACGGGAGGAGACGCGTATGTCCATTGACAAGGAATTGCGTGAAGAGCTTCGCCAGGTGGCAGATTCGATGCGCTGCCCGCCCGATTTGTATGGACGTGTAAGGCAGTCCTATCAACACTATGTGAACGAAAAGAGAGGTAGATCCCTTATGAAAAAACGATTGCTTGCAGGCATTGCCGCAGCAGCAATCCTGATCCCGTCCGCCGCATTTGCTGCTTCCTATCTAGCCGATGAAATATTCGGTTCCGTTAAAACCATTGAACAGCACGGCGGTTCACAGGAAAGTTATCAAGAAATCGAGGGAATGCTTCAAACAGCAAAAGGCAAGCTTACGGAAAACGAATTCAAGGAGTTTATGGAGCTGTTCAAGCAGATGGTGCAATTAAAGCTGAAGATGACCGATGAAAAAGGAATCAAACATGAGGAAAAGCTGACCAAAGAAGAACAGCAGCGGTTTGAGCAGCTCGTCTCCAAGCTGGCCCCGTTCTTCGATAAAATTAACGGAACCGCCAAGCCGTAAGAAAATGAAGCAGGGACCCGTTCGATGTGAATCAATTTCATGCAGCGGAAGGCTTGGATACACAAACGTGATTTCAACATGGTATTGCGAAGAGCCAACAAATCATTAAACAAAGTCCGCTGCACGTAAAATACGCAAGGCTGCCGTCAGCAATAATCAATCGGCAGCCTTATTGTATTTAAAACCGCGAAGAGCGGCCGATTCTTTTTGCCTGAAATCCGGGAGAGGAAATCACCGCTCGAAATCAAATTTGAACCAATAAACGGATTGAATCCTATTGTGCGGTCAAAATAATCGGGCCATCCGCAGTAATCGCGATCGTATGCTCGTACTGTGCGGAAAGCGAGCCGTCGGCGGTTCTGGCGGTCCATCCGTCGGCATCAACCGTCATGGACGCTTTTCCGGCATTGATCATCGGCTCGATCGTAAGAACCATCCCTTCCTTCAAGCGGAACCCTTTGCCCGGAGTCCCGACGTGAGGATAATTAGGTTCCTCGTGCATCTCCCTTCCGACGCCATGACCAAGCAGATCGCGCACCACCGAAAATCCGTTTCGCTCGGCATGGGTTTGAACCGCGTGCATCACATCGCCGATCCGGTTTCCGACGACAGCTTTTTCGATACCAAGATCCAAACATTCCTTCGCTACCCGCATCAACTTACGGGCTTCTTCCGACACCTCGCCGACCGCATAACTCCAAGCTGAATCGCCGACCCAGCCATCCGCCTCCGCGACGATGTCGATAGTGACGATGTCGCCTTCCTTGAGCGGCTCCCGGTTCGGAAAACCATGCGCGATAACGTCGTTGACGGACGCGCATGTCGCATACGGATATCCGTTGTAGCCGATCGTATACGCCTTGGCGCCATTCTCCTTCAGGAACCGCACCGCGAACGACTCGATATCGAACGTCGTGACACCCGGCCGAATCATGCCTGCGATGGCTTGATGAAAAGCAGCGACAATTCGGCCGGCTTTTCTCATTTCCTCAATTTCGGCTTTTGATTTCAATGTAATCATTCCACTTATCTCTCCTTTGCCTGTATGCCTGAAAAGATCATGTCGACGATGCCTTCCACATCCATATCGCTTTGCATATTGTGGTGGATGTTCAATGCTGTGCAGCCAACAAGCGAGCCAAATATCAGGTTGGCGGTTTTCTCCGGTGATTTGGATCGGATTCCTTCACGAATCATTTCCACAAACGGTAAATAGATCCGTTCCTGAAAATGGTCAGACAGCTTGATAAACCGGTTTCCCGGGAAGTGATGAAAATTATCCGCAACCGCTTTAAGCAAAATAAATACGGAAGGATCCTGGATGCACTTCTGCAGGAGCAGTCTGGAGAACGACTCGGCTTTTTGCAAACTGCTGCCGTCTCCCGTCAGAACGGGCAGGACTGCCGATTCCGCTCGATCCAGGGCATCCCACAATAAATCTTCCAGAAGCATGTGCTTATTTTTGTAATAATGGTACACGGTTCCGTAGCCGAGCTCTGCCTTGACCGCAACATCGCGTATTTCCAAATGAATGCCCTTCTCCAAATATACTTCCGCCGCCGCTTTCATAATTTGGTTCATCCGCAACTCCCGGATCGCGTCATTCTGTTCTTTGGTACGTGGTGACATGGCTCCTCCTTTTTTTGACCTGCGGTAATGTCGATGTAAAACACTATACATCATTGGAGAGTAAGGATCAAGCACATCGAACCGCCTATTTTTTCGGATGCAGCATTAATCATGGATTGAACTACAGCTTTGCATTGAACTTCATGTTATAACGCCAATTCGGCCCATAGTTCATTCTATCCAGCAAAAGGTAAAGAGTCGGGAAGATTGCAGCAAGAGGAAAGGGGTTGAAGCAACTACAGTATGAGCATAAAGTATAATAATATTATCGTACAAAAACAGCGCTGCAGCTGCTTTATACCGAAAGAAGACGACGCAAGTGGGAGGCCGGAATATGATCATATTAATTGATCCTTACACGGAAGAAAGACTAGCAAAAAGTTTGGCGGGACGTCCCGGGTTTTTTAAGCTTTTTTATGATACCGAAAATTGCGGGTGCAACGGGGTGTTGGCCATTGAAATTATTGAGCAACCCCTTGAAACCGACATTAAAATTACCGTAAAAACATTTACTTTTCTGGTCGACAAGCAGCAGGAAAGCTTGTTCGACAAAGTGCTGAAGCTGGAGGCGGACCGGGCGTACCCTTCGTTCAAGGTAACCAGCGATTCGGCATTGTACAGTACCAACGTCAGAATCAAAGACGTCAGGGACATCGCTAATACGTAGCGCAATAATGGGGAGGACAAGAACATATGTATCGTTAGCCGAAAATGACAAGAACATATATGGTTAACCGAAGTTGACATGTGTGATCAATTACGCATCAAAAAAATATGTTGAATTAGGAAATATTAGCCGGACTCTTTAAATATGCGGCGGTTTTGAGCCGATTACGCCGGGAATGATATATGGATTTTCGGATCAAGACATTATCCAGTCGATAGAAAGCGCATTAATCGTCTTCCAAATCCGTGGGCAGATAGACTTGGTCCATGATATATGGCATGTACAAAGGAAATCGCTCCTTTAAATGGTAGATTGGTCGTTTCCAATTTACAAGGGGCGATTTTTTGCATATGTAGTTCGAGTGAATAAGCACGAAATAGCGGAGTGAACAAAGAAATGCATGAGTCAGCCGCAGGACGCCGTCGAAAGAACGCTGACTTGGAGGAGATCGTTTGTATGAAAACGAAGATGTTAGGCGGCTCATGTCCTGAAAGACAGCTAGAGTAGCGGATAAGAGCGGCTTCCCATTTAGCGCAGATGGAGGCTAATGGTTTTGCCGATGACCGATCCGCCGGGCAAGAAGGGGGGGATCATATTGCACCTGTAGTCAGAGGATGGGTTCAGCAGTACAAGGATGAAAGGGAGGTGAATGGTAATTGGCTTGGCTGTATCGTCAATATACGCGAAAGATTCAAATGCGGCTGACGATTTATTTCCTGCTTCTTTTACTGCCGCTCGTCATCGTAAGTCTTTATGTCAATTTCCGGTCCCAGGCTATTCTCCTCAAGCAGGCGGAGGAGCGGACAAGAGGGGCGCTGACTTCCTCGATGGATTACATCGATCTATCGCTGCAAAGCGTGGAGGAGCTATCCACCATCGTGTCCACCGACGACCGGATGCTGCGGCTGATCGATGACGTTGGACCGAAGCTTAATGCGCAGTCGTACGTCAATTTTGCCGAACTGTTGAAACAGTTGTCCGGGCTGACCTCGGTCAACCATCTGATATCCCATGTTTCTCTATTCCATGCCCCTTCGCATATGCTGCTGTCGACAACCCAAGGAGGAAAGCGGATCGAGGACGCGCAGCAGCGTCGGGAACTGAACGAAATAGCCGAGACCAAAGGGACCGGCATCGTCTACATGACGCCGGATTATCCCTTTCCCGAAGGACAGACCCTCGGTTCCGTAACAGGAACAGGCAGCGTCTCGCTCGTGCGTACCATGGACCTGAACAATCCGGATCGTGAGCCCAATCTGCTTCTGATCGGCTTGAACAAGGCCCGTCTGCTTGACCTAATCCGATCGCTGCTCCCTTCGTCCAGCGCCCGGATCGATCTGTACACCGATGAAGGCAAACTGGTGACCAGCACGGGGGATCAAGCCAAGGAGCTAACGAGCGTATCCGCTGCCGAGCCTGGAGAGTTCATGGTCCGGGTCACTTCCCGTTACTCCAAATGGTCGCTTGTGCTCGTTCAGCCGAAGGCGGAGCTTTATAAGGAAACGAACGTGACGAGATTTTTTACGTACATCATTATCGGTGTGAGCGTGCTGCTGGCGGTTCTTATTTCATGGGGGGTTTACAGCGGAATAGCCTCGCCGATCCAGCGGCTGATGAGAGGGATGAAGTCGGTCGGAAGCGGCAATTTCAGCATACGGCTGAAGGAGGATCGAGATGACGAACTCGGATATTTGACGCATTCCTTCAACCGGATGGTCGAGGAGCAGCAGGATTTGATCAAAAACTATTATGAGCAGAAGCTTAGATTCGCTCATACAGAGTTGAAATTTCTGCAGTCGCAGATCAATCCCCATTTCCTCTATAACACGCTGGATTCGATCTATTGGA
Organism: Paenibacillus sp. USDA918EY; assembly: GCF_009870825.1. Classification (GTDB taxonomy): domain Bacteria; phylum Bacillota; class Bacilli; order Paenibacillales; family Paenibacillaceae; genus Paenibacillus_AQ; species Paenibacillus_AQ albilobatus. The sequence goes on from NZ_WTWY01000005.1 coordinate 66,500, forward strand.
CGGCCAAAAATTACGATGCCGAAGAAATCACGGAAATGGTACTCAACCTCTCCAGCTTCTTTCGGCTAAGTCTAGGTAAGGGAAAGGAAACGTTCACCGTCGAAGAGACCGTTACCCATCTTCATTACTATATCCGGGTCCAGCAGCTTCGATTTATGGATTCGTTCACGGTCCGCTATGAGCTTCAGGAGGAGACGCGGCAAATCCCGCTGCTGAAGCTGGTGCTCCAGCCGCTGGTGGAAAATGCGATTGTACATGGACTGGAAGGTTGCCGCGAAGGGGAACTTATCGTTGCAAGCTACCTCCAAGGCGACAATCTCGTCCTTGAGGTTCGCGACAACGGCAAAGGGATCCCGGAGGAACGGCTTCATTATATCCGCGACGAACTGGAACGGCTATCCGCATCTGAATCCGGTCCTTTCTCTTACTTGGAGCACGGAGCGAAGGACCTCTATGGATTGCGGAATGTGCATTCACGTATCCGCATCTGGTATGGCTCCGGCGCAGAAATGACGATTGATAGCAGACAGGGCTCCGGTACTACAGCTGCGCTCATACTGCCGCTGGATCGGTGTCAGGACGAATATAAGCCGAATACGGCGATGACTACAGTACAACAAGGGGTGAAGACCAATTGAACTTATTGATCGCGGAAGACGAAGACCGGCTGCGGAACAGCCTTGCTTACAATATTGTTTGGGAAGAGCATGGAATCGAAGTGGTGGGGCTGGCTGAGAACGGGTTGCTCGCCCTTGAGTTGTTCGAACACCGGAAGCCGGACATCGTGCTGATGGACATTCAAATGCCCGAGATGGACGGTATTGCCTTGATCCGTGAAATCCAGCGCAGGGATGCCATGGTCAAGCTTATTATTTTGAGCGGCCATGACAATTTCGAATATGCGCAGATTGCGCTGGAACATGGTGTCGTGAAATATTTGCTCAAGCCTGCGGGCGAGGACGAGATTGTAAAGGCGGTGCTGGAAGCCTCGGACCAGCTGCGGTTGGAGCTGGAACGGCTCAACCATCAGATAAGGCTGGAGGAGCGGTGGGAGCAGCATTTGCCATATATGAAAGAGATGTTTATACAGCATTGGATAAGCGGCAAATACGACCCGCAGCAAGTGCTGGAGATCGGTCGGGATCTGGGGATCGAACTGGGTCATGACTGGAAGTACACCGTTGTCGTTCTGGACATGGATGATCCGACGGCAAGGGAAGCCGGCCCCGGTGATCGGGATCGGAGAAAGCTGATGTTCTCCCTGAACAGACTCGCAACAGAACTTCTAAGTTCCGTTTCAGCGTGGATTGCCATGGACACAAATGAACGCACAGTCATCCTCTTCCATGCACCAGCCGGAGAAGACGAGAACCGGGAACTGCTCACGGTCAACACGATTGTCGATCGTCTCCTCTCAAGGCTGAAGGAAGTGCTGAAAGCACCTGTCAACGGAGGAATTAGCGGCGCAACCGGCGGGCGGGAGGATGTCAACAAGCTGTATTTACAAGCGGTGAAGGCGCTTCAAAACCGGATGCTGTACGGGTCCGGGATTGCGATACCCTACCGGGAAGAGCGGCGGGCGGAATGTTCCGGGCTTGAGGTGCACCCGCACATGGAGAAGTCGCTTGAAATTGCTCTGGAAACGGGTGATGAAAGAAAAGCCCGGGCCATCCTCGATGAGATGTGGGATACAAATCTTGGCCAGGCGGTGTCGCTGGAAGAGGCCCGCGAATACGTACTCTATTGGAGCGGCTTGCTGATCCGCATGATACAGAAGGCGGGATGGAGCGTCAAGGAAGTCTCAGGCGACGACTATGCTCTGTTTCAGAACCTGCAGCTGTTGTCGACGAAAGAGCAGGTGCGCGGCTGGATCAACCGTACGATCGAAGCGATTGTCGCCCAGGTGGAGCGGCAGCGGAAGGCAATCAGTCACCAAATGGTCAAGCGGATTCTGAACATGGTTGAGGCCGAAATCGATCAGGAGATTTCACTGCATACGGTTGCGAGCCGGATGTATGTCAACTCTTCCTATTTAAGCAGGTTGTTCAAGCAGGAGACAGGGAAAGCGTTCTCCACCTATGTCGTGGAACGAAGAATGGAACTGGCGAAAGCCACGCTGCAAAAAGGCGCAAAGGTATACGATGCCGCGCGCACCGTCGGATACCGTGATGTGAGCTACTTTACGAAGGTGTTTCGCAAATATTGGGGCGTGACGCCTAGGGAGATCAAATAAACAAAGAGGTCGGTATCTCAAGCAGCCTTATTTTTGAACATGAAATTACCGAAAAAAGTAATCGCTTTCATCTACCGACCGACGTTTGATGCGCTTACACTTATAACAAATTCCCCCTTCAACGGCGAAGAGGAATAAGAAGGAGGTGAGTCTCCATGGGCTTACGGGCATCCCCTAATCCGAAGGAAAGGACAGGCAAATTCAGAAGGGCTGCCATCGACATCCGCAAAGATTGGGATCTCTACCTGGCCTTGCTGCCGGGAATCGCATTTTTGATCTTGTTCAAGTACACGCCCATGTACGGCATCGTCATTGCGTTCAAGGACTTCAATATTTTTGATGGCTTGGCAGCAAGCCCGTGGGTTGGATTCCATCATTTCGAGAAGCTGTTCGCTTCCGATAGCTTTCTGCAGGTGTTCCGGAATACCCTGATCATTTCGGTGTACAAAATCGTGTTTCTGTTCCCGCTGCCGATCATCATCGCCATCCTGCTGAACGAGCTCAGAAATATGATTTTCAAACGTTCCATTCAGACGCTCATCTATCTTCCGCATTTTTTGTCCTGGGTCATTGTAAGCGGCCTGTTCATCGATCTGCTTTCCGTCAATGGCGGGATGGTCAATCAATGGATCACGGCACTGGGAGGACAGCCGATTAAATTTTTTCTGGACAGCAGCGTATTTCGCTCCGTAATCGTAGCATCAGCCGGCTGGAAGGAGACAGGATGGAGCACGATCGTCTATTTGGCGGCGTTGACAAGCATCGATCCCCAGCTGTATGAAGCTGCGAAGATGGATGGCGCCGGAAAATGGAAAATGACGCTGCATATTACGCTGCCCGGTCTTATTCCGATTATTCTGCTCATGTTCATTTTGCGGCTCGGTTCCGTGCTTGAGGCCGGAACGGAGCAGGTGCTTGTTATGTATAACCCCAGCGTGTACAACGTCGCCGACATTATCGGCACCTATGTGTACCGGATCGGGTTAGGCGAGCAGGATTACAGCTTCTCTACGGCGGTCGGGCTGTTCGAATCGGTGATCGCTTTTATTCTTATCGTAACAGGCAACTCCCTGAGCCGAAAATATTTGCAGCGCGGCATTTGGTAGAAAGGAGCTGACAATCCCGTTATGAATTCCGTCAAGCCTGAGCCGCAACCTGTTCCATCCCGTCGGCGAGGCATTCGGTTATCCTTGTCCGAGCGCATCTTTCAAGTGCTTAACATCACGTTTTTCGTACTGCTCGCAGTGTCGACCGTTGTGCCGTTTCTCAACCTGATCGCCAAGTCGCTCAGCAGCGAAGCGGCCGTTGTATCCGGAATGGTAGGGATTTTGCCCGTAGACATTCAGTTCGGTACATACCGCTATGTGCTGACGCAGAGCAGCTTTCTCGGCTCGCTGCGCGTTTCGGTTACCGTGACGGTGTTGGGTACGCTGCTGGCGCTGGCAATGACAACGCTGGCTGCATATCCGCTATCCAAGAAGCGGCTTCGCGGAAGGAAATTTTTTATTCTGATGTATATCTTCACGATGCTGTTTTCAGGCGGGCTGATCCCCACCTATCTGCTGATGCAGAACCTGCACCTGATCGACAAGCTGCCGGTGCTGTTCCTGCCGGGGATGATCAGCGTATACAACATGCTTATTATTAAAAATTACTTTGAAGGTCTTCCGGACAGTCTCGAGGAATCTGCGAAATTGGACGGAGCCAGCAATCTATCGATCCTGTGGAAGATTACGCTGCCGCTCTCGCTGCCGGTGCTGGCGACGATTGCCCTGTTCTACGCGGTTGCATTCTGGAACGATTATTTCGCTTCTCTTATCTACATTAATTCACCTGAGAAAAAACCGCTTCAGTTGTACTTGAAGGAGCTGTTCGTTACGTCCAGCGACACGTTTTTGAAATCGGGCAACTGGGCCGACAACGCCATGAACAGTTCGCCGCAGGCCATTCAGGCAGCTTCGATCATACTCGCGACAATACCGATTCTTCTCGTGTACCCTTTCCTGCAAAAGTATTTTGTGAAAGGCGTTCTTATCGGTTCCGTCAAGGAATAGCCCCATGAACCAGGCAGAATGCAACATCAAAAAGAAAGGGGGTGAGAAGGTTACGCTGAAGGCTGTCTAAAGCGATGCATCGGCCTGAATGATGAAATGAGCGTACAAATTGAAATCAGCTGCAGGAGCGTCTACAAAAGAAGTCTCTAAGTATAGAGGAGGGGTTATCATGAATCGCAAGAAATTATGGAGAATATCAGCCGTGGTAAGCATTGCAGCAGCGATCGCCGTTAGCGGTTGTTCAAAGTCCGGTCCGGCCCAATCGAATAATGCGGGAGAAAAGCAAGGAGAGGGAGGAAAGCCGCAGCTACGAGAATTGATGCAGTACAACCGCTTCGAACCCGGTTCCGACCCCGTCGCCAAATATTTGAAAGAGAAAACCGGCTACGATGTGAAGTACGACATGCTGCCGGTAGAGAATGCCGATGAGAAGCTGAACTTGCTGATGGCCAACAAGGAGCCATACGACTTCATGAAGCTGACCCCTAACCAATTCGCAAAACTGTCTACCTCGGGTGCGCTGGAGCCGCTGGACGACCTTCTGGATAAGTATGGAAGCAACTTGAAAAAGGTGATTAGTCAAGCTTCCTGGGATGGAGCCAAAATCGACGGACATACCTATGCGATTCCGGAAGGCAGTTCCGGCGTTGCCACGGGTACGGCGCTCGTCTACCGGAAGGACTGGCTGGATGAGCTTGGATTGAAAGAACCGACGACGCGTGACGAGCTGTATAACGTATTAAAGACGGTCAAGGAGAAGAAGGGCGTCATTCCGATTGCGGGTGGAAAAGACCCCTTTCAAGGTGAAATAGCCTCTACCTTCGGCTGGATGTACGGCCCTTCGACCTACTGGAAGGAATCGAACGGTGAAATCGTCCATTATGTGGATGATCCGACAACCAAGGAATATTTGGCGTTCATGAACAAGCTGTATAATGAGGGCTTGATCGACCCCGAATGGGCGATCAACCAATCCAATACGGTGATTGAGAAATTTACCAGCGGCAAAGCATTCATGTACCGCGCCGGATGGTTTGACGCTGAGAATATCAATACGGCTCTGGCGAAAAGCAATCCGGACGGCAAGATCGCCATTCTCCCATACATGAAGGGAGACGACGGTAAAGCCGCCCAAGCCGGCACAGGAGGAATTTCATATTTTATAGCGATTCCGAAGTGGTCGAATAACAAGGATGAGGCGATGAAGTATCTGGATTTGAAGATGGACGCGGACATCTTCAAGGGTAATGCCCTCGGCATCGAAGGAACACATTATAAAGTGGAAGACGGCAAGTATTACCCCATTCTGCCCAAGTTTAACGAAGAATGGAATAATGGCAGTGCATTCCTGACAGGGGTGGATGAAACCAATTATCCAACCTATTGGGAAGCCCGCGTCAGAAAGAACAAATACGTTCAAACCTATTATGAAACCTATCAGAGTAACGCGAAGGATATTCTTTTCGGGGACGCCCTGATCACCGCGCCGCCGATTCCGGAAATATCAAAAAACGTTCAAAAGCTGCAAAAGCAGGCGGAGGATACGTTCATTAAGTACATTACCGGCGCGGAGCCGTTGTCGGGCTACGACAAGTTCGTGGAGCAGTGGAAAGCCGATGGGGGCAGCGAGATGATCAAAGCGGCCAACGACTGGTATAAGTCGAGCAAAAAATAGCTGGCGTTCGGACCTCGTGACCGTTCCGATAAGATTAATAATGAAGCTGCATCCGTTGCCATAACGGATGCAGCTTTTTTTAATCAATATGAAACTATAAAATTTCGCTGTCACCACAAAGTATCTAAATCGGCATCGAAGCCAAACGAATCATGCTGCACTCATACGGCCCGGATGACAGGCCATTCCAGCTCGACGCCCTGCTGACGAAGAAGCGTCTGGAAAGAGTTCAGCTCCTTATCCTGATTGCGCACCCCGCGCGGCGAAATGCCGTGGTCCAGACAATAAGAGACAAGCGATCCTGCCGCTTCCCCGATATTCCATTCAACCGGGTGTAAGCGGTAACATCCGTTCGTAATATGGGTTACACCGATATTTTTGCAGGCCGGGATGAGATTTTCCATCCGCTCGGGAATCAAGCTGCCCAGCGGAATATGAAAAGGCAAGGAGGACACGTCGATATAGTTCCGCCCTCCCGTGCTGGGATGCAGGTCAATCCGGTAGCAGCCGATGCCAACCGAATCATGGTACCGTTCAGACGTTCCGCCCGGCCGGTCTGCTGCCAAGTGCTGCTCCAGCACAGTGAATTCGGCGCGAATGCGTCTGGACTCGCGGATGTAAGGGTACATGGCGAGGCCGTCCCGGGTTCCCACGATGTCCGGCCGTAGTCTCAGCCCGGGATATCCTTGACCGCCATCCGGACGGGGGGCCTCCGTTTGCAGCCAATAGAGAAGCGAGAGGCTGAGCTGCCGTGCGCCCTCAAGATGGCGCTGCCGCTCTGCATCGTCCACTTCGAGCGGATTGCCAAGCCAATAATCGTTTTGGGGCCAGTTGATGAGCGTGACCGAACTGCGGAAAGTGCCGGGCACAAAATTCGCCTGATCGGCAATTTGGCGGTACTGGAACAGCGAAAACCGTTCGGTGCCGGGAAACAACTCATATTGGACCGGTTCCAGCGTCTGCGGCTTAACGGCTGTCCAGCTAAGCAGCTTATCCGGCCAGAAGTCCGGTTTATAGTCTTTCCAGAAGGCGTATTGTGCAGGTCTGTCAATGGTATGGTCTTCATCCGGCAGGTAATCCACGGCAAAACAGTGGGTGAATCCTTGCATGTCCTGCGGGTCGGCTTCCCCTTCGAGGGCATGCGGTTCTCCGGTCTGGCTGACCGATTCGGCTCCGGTGACATATTCGGTACCGGTAAGCGGAAGCACGTCACCGCATTCGGTTGCATCGATGAAATAGTCCGAGGCCAGAACGGAGCGCTGATTCGTTTGCAGACACCGAACGGTTACGGAACGTACCCGGTCCCCTTCGGTTTCCGCCGATTCGATCCGGTGCCTGGTCAGGATGACGATGCGCCCGCTGAGCACGTACGGTGCCAGCATTTCATGCAGAACAGAGAGCGCGACTCTCGGATCATGACACAGTCGGCTTACGCTCCCGTTGCCTGGGTTCAGCAGCGGGTTGGCGGCGGCTGCCGCGGTCAAGGGAAGGTAGCGCCGGTAGTAAGCCCGGATGCCGTCGCGGAATTGTCTGTAGCTCCGCGTACAGCCAAACGACTCGATCCAGGGATGCTCGTCTGGAGGGACGGCTTGGCTCGTCAACTGCCCTCCGATCCAGTCGGTTTCCTCGGTCATAATGACGGATTTGCCTAAGCGGGCCGCAGACAGAGCGGCCGAGCAACCTCCGGTTCCGCCCCCGATAATAATGCAGTCTGCTCGCATTTCATTGATCACGTTGATTCCTCCTTGTCTGTCGCTCATGAGAATGAGCGGGATTGGGAAGGGATGGTACAATTGCAATTGTACAGGACGGATCAAGCCGTTTGGTAGAAATATGTATGACTTTCATCGGTAGATTGATGAGGATCTTTAGTTCCATCGTTCTTTTAAAGTTGCTAATAACACGGGACCCGTCCGAAGTGGATTGGGCCCCTTTTTTTAACGCCAAAGTACAGGACGACAAAAACCAAATTTATCAACATAGTAGCGGCTTACTGCTCATCCTTTAATTTTCGAGTACCTTAAAATCCTTTTGTACATCGTTTTGTTCTTCAAAGCGTTAAAGATGCTCATATCAGGCTTGGTGTTAATCTCCAGGACCCAGGGATTCATTTTATTATCAATGGCTATATCAACACCGAATGCTCGTTTGCTCCTATAACTTTTACCAAGGACAGTGCTCGCATCTTTCCCTAATCTCTCAAGCAGCTGAATGTACCGTTTCCTTGATTCGTCATTCAGATGCGATTTGAGTAAGGTATCTACAGGTAAGGGAGTTCCTCCTGAATGATAATTCGTTACCACTTTATTTCGCTTCGCTTGTCTTCCGATAATCCCCGTAACATCTAATATTCCTTTTCCATTCTTTTGTACCATAACTCTGATATCGAACGGACGATGATTGTGTTTTAACAGTTCGATTCCTTCTTGAACAATATATTTACCCCTAGTTAGAACATTTTTGATTGAAGTATATAAGTCGTTTAAAGAGCTGAATATGCGTGATTTTGAACCGGTGCGCAAAATAAGGTTATTCTTGTCCCTATGGATTCTATATATCCCATGACCGCCTGTTCCCTCATCGGGTTTTAAGTAAACTGATTTATACAATCCCAGCATTATTTTAATGTTGGATAACGTTGCTGTTCGGGTGTCTGGCAAGAATTTGCGTATCATTTTATATTTCTTCATGAATTTGTACTTTCCCAATTTCCCCATTTTATATTTTTCCTTCTTCAAACGATCTACCTCCAGTTGCTTCGCAGAAGTATTAAAAGCCATTCATTTCATAATCTCAGATTCGTCCATCAGTCCCAAGCTTAAGATCATCACGGTATCACCGGGCTGAAACTGGTGCGCAGGGGGGGCGGTCCAACATAATTCGGATCGGCTTCCGTCACAGTGGCTCGGTGAATCTTGCCTTTACACATTAATCTAAGCATTGATCGGTTTCCTTTGTTCACATACATACGCTCCAGCCTCTGCTCAGGATTGTGCGGATACCTATTTGTTTGCATGACATAGGCAAAAGCCGCCGCTTTTTCTAGTGATCCATATCAAATAAACGGATACAAATGGATTAAAAAACACACGGGGACTATCTGCAAAGGAAGAAACAAATGCATTGTTAAACGAGTAGAAACAGCTCGAATGAATCGAAACACTAGTATAGGTATCGTCTATTAGATCTTAACTAATGGGGTAATGGTAAAAAGATCCCTAAATGGGATGGAAGAAGGGAAGGTAATGTATAGGAGGGGTATTGCTAGTATTATTGTTCGGTGAAATAACTTATCGCAGTTGAATTGCCGTTCGTACCACGCTGTTGTTCTGGAGGTTGCACCTTTGAATGGAAGAGTGACAAGTCGGAACGACCTACGACCTACACAAGAGTCCGAGCGGATTCGATTGTATACAGCCGTCTTGTTAAAGCAGGGGGGCGGTCGTGTCACGGGGGGCGAAATGCCGCCGGAAATGGCTGGTGGTACCTTGAGTTAATGGATTCAAAATCAATCCCCTATCCGCTTTATAAACCGTACAGGGGATTGATTTTGGTATTCATTAGGGAAGCTGGTTATTATTTATTCTTTGCGTCCAGAACACTCGTGACTTTAGTCATAAGATGAATGAACGCTCGGATGTGGTCTACCAAAAGGCATGTTGAACATCCGACATATGTTAATCATTTAATTAAGAATAAAACCAATAAATATAGGATATTTCTTTCCAGACAAATTGACATATGTTATCCTGAAATCAAGAGGAGGATAATTATGTCAGAAGTCAAGCGTGGGCGTGGATACGTCTATTCCATCCAGTATCATGTGGTATGGTGCGTAAAATACCGACACAAACTTTTAACAGGTGAAGTGGAGTCGAAATTAAAAGAACTACTACATCAAATTGCTTCGGATCATCAATTTGATATCACCGAAATAGAGACAGATGTTGACCATGTTCATCTTCTCATGGACTGCTCTCCACAGCACTCTATACCAAACATCATGAAAGCCCTCAAAGGTGTGTCTGCCAGATTGCTATTTAAAGAATTTCCTCACCTTAAAAAGGAATTGTGGGGAGGGAAACTATGGAATCCTTCTTACTTTGTAGCAACCGTCAGTGAACAAACAGAGGAGCAAATTAGGAGGTATATTCAAAACCAGAAAGTGAGGTGAAACTCAATGCTCATCAAGGAAAGCCTATAAATTCAGGATCTACCCCAGCAAAGAACAAGAAATTTTAATTGCAAGAACCATCGGATGTTCTCGTTTTGTGTTTAATCACTTTCTAGCCAAATGGAACGAGACGTACAAGGAAACCGGTAAAGGGTTAACCTACAACAGCTGTTCGTCCGAACTCCCGCATCTGAAAAAAGAATTTCCATGGCTAAAAGAAGTGGACAGCATCGCGATTCAGTCGTCGGTAAAAAATCTCGCCGATGCCTACTCACGATTTTTCAGGAAGCAGAACGATGCGCCACGCTTCAAATCAAAAAGAAATAAGGTTCAGTCCTATACCACAAAGCAAACAAATGGAAATATTGTGATAGACGGGAATAAGATCAAGCTCCCTAAGCTTGGACTTGTAAAGTTTGCCAAATCAAAAGAAGTCGAAGGACGCATTTTGAATGCAACCGTCAGATCCAATTCCAGTGGTAAATATTTTGTATCGATCTTGGTTGAAACAGAGGTAAATCCACTTCCTAAAACCAACAAAGAGGTTGGTATCGATGTGGGTTTGAAGGACTTTGCTGTACTCTCCAATGGTGAAGTATATGAAAACCCCAAATTCCTGCGCAAACTCGAAAAGAAATTAGCTCGTGAACAGCGTAAACTTTCCAGACGTAAAAAGGGACTTTCCAATTGGAACAAGCAACGGTTCAAGGTTGCTCGACTCCATGAGCGTATTGTGAACGCAAGAACGGACTACTTGCAAAAGATTTCCACGCACATTGTCAAAAACCACGACGTGATTGCGATAGAAGATTTGCAAGTTTCCAATATGCTTAAAAATCATAAATTGGCGAAAGCCATCAACGAAGTGTCTTGGTATCAGTTTCGCACCATGCTGGAATATAAGGCGAAATGGTTCGGACGCATCATCATTGCAGTAGGCAAAACATTCGCATCATCCCAACTCTGTTCTTGCTGTGGATACCAAAACAAAGACGTTAAGAATCTGAACCTTCGTGAATGGGAATGCCCTTCTTGTAACACATATCATCAAAGGGATCTGAACGCCAGTCAAAACATTCTTGCCGAAGGCAAAAGACTACTCTCTGTATAGCGGCAGTAACCGTAGGAACTACGGGGATAGCTTGGTCAATTCGTCGAGGTTACTCGGTTTTACCCAAGAATCCTGCGACCTCAGTCGTGGGAGGTTCAATCTGTATCACTTCTTGATATAATGACTCCAAATGTTGCTGGACATTTCGGAGTTCATCTTTTCCGCTTAATGTAATGTCGTATTGGGAGCCTTTGTTTGTAAGGTAACCTTCGCTCGTCAGATGATCCAGCTCCTGTTTAACTTGCTGTGGACTCAAATGATAGCCGTGGCTGTTAATTTCGGGTTGGATTTCCTCAGGCGTAATTGCATTTATATTCGCATGATACAATAAGTGGATTCGTGTAAATGGGCTCTCGAAACCTGAATGCATGGTGAAGGATCTCCTTTGCAAAAATAGTAATCCGATCACAGGTAGTATTGTTTTTCTGTCCCCGCATTATTCATTCCACGTATTAATCTTGTTGGTCCTCGAAAAAAGGTGGCGGATTCGATTGTTTTCTGGAGTCTCACAATCTATCGCTAGTCCAAAATGACAAGAACTTGTATGCTTAACCGATTCAGCTATAAGAGGGCTTTTGCTTGCGCCTAGGCGACCATGCCAGTCCCACTCACCGAATACGGAAAAATACGCCGATGTTTTTCTGTTCCGTAATAACGAACCCATGTTTGAGCAGACAGAGTACAGCATCTTTTCGGGGGCTCCAACTCTTAAAGTATTGCGACAAGGGAATGCGCTTCCTATAATGCGTACTTTGCCGATGTTGGCAAAATTGTTTTTGCTTCTGATGATAATGACCACATCCGGAAACCGGCTCATGATATCAGCTCCTTGCTTTAGAGGGATATCACAGGGTATTCCTTCTCACATCGTAATGTTTGGACACCCCGCGGCAAAAGTTATTGCCAAAATCAAACGACTAGAATTTGATCAATTTGATCTCATTCCCGACGGAGCTTAGGGGCGGAGATAAGCACCGCATGCATTATGTCTCTGTCCTTTATGGTTTCAATGATTGACTTGATTGTAGCGCTATCGTAAGATTTTGTTATGTTATTTTCAGGTAATGCACTTACTTACAAGTAAGGGGATGATTCATTAATGATTCATCAGCGTGAATGTCCAATCGAGACGATCATTCATGTTCTAAGTGGCAAATGGAAGCCGATGATTTTATGGCATTTGATTGAGTCCACAAAGCGATTCAACGATCTGGAAAAACTCATACCCGATGTTTCGCAAAAAATGCTCGCACAACATCTCCGGGATTTGGAACGGGAAGGCATAGTTGATCGAACGGTCTACCCTACTGTCCCTCCGAAAGTAGAATATTCCCTTAGTGAATATGGCCAAACATTGATTCCTGTAGCGGAAGTCATGTGTGCTTGGGGAGAGAAGCATAATAAGCGGAAATATGAAGAGCCGGCGTCCTAAAACCGGTTCATTGGATTGCACACGAATACAGTCAACTCAAAATGAAAGCTGCCTCGGGATTTCGGGCAGCCTTTTTGTTTGCCTGCAGTCGCACTCCCGGAACGAATTATATACTTTTCCGCCAAGCTTACTTTTAAGTAAGTACCCTACTTTAAAGTGGGTTCTTATCATCATAATGAAGCGATGCTAAGCTTGGGTTAACCAAATATGGGGGACCATTCAAGAGGAGGCAAGGACAATGAACATTATTGTTTTTGGAGCGACGGGGAATACAGGGAAAAGAGTGCTCTTGCAAGGGATAAAAATGGGGCATGAAATGACCGCATTTGTGCGAAATTCCGAGAAGCTTTATGCTCAACTAGGCGAGCATTCCGCAAAGCATGCGAAGGTGATCGTGGACGATATGATGGACCCGGCGAGCGTTCGTGAGGCACTCGCGAATCAAAACGCCGCTATTATCTCGGCCGGCCATGCGGGTCAGGGAGAAGAGTTTGTCCGTATCGTCGATAACATTATAAGCCAATGTGAATTGGAGCCTAGTTTCTCTGGGCGGGTATGGGTTATGGGAGGAGCCGGCCTGCTGGATATTCCATATACGGATCTGATCGGCAACGATTTACCCGGCTTCCCGCCTGAGTATAAAAATCACAACCGGAATTTCGAAAGGCTGCAACGGACTGGACTCGATTGGTCCATGATGTGTCCGGGAACAATGACGGATTCAAGAGAGCACCCAGATCCTCTGCATGTAACAACGGAAATATTGCCCGTTCCGATGCAGGAGACGATCAAGGACCTTTCCGAGGCAGAGATAGCCGGTCACTTGTTCAGCAGATTTCAAGAGCTGAATGTGGCTTATGACGATGTCGTAATGTGTATGCTCAACCATCTTGGGCTCGGAGGAGCGTTTAATAGAAAAAGGGTCGGTCTAGCCTATCAAAGCAATATTCCGGTGAACTGAGGAGAAGGGGATCATGGGATTATTTGGATTACTGCTCGTTTTGCATATATTGGCTTCGATCGCCTTTATCGGCCCTACTTTCGTGACGCCCATCATTCGTAGATCTGCTAGAACCGTCGGCCAGCTGCACTTTGTTTTAGGTATAACGACCAAACTGGCCATCATGCCTAAAATTGGCGGATTCGTACTTATTCTAACCGGGGTGGGGCTTATGATTATAACCAAGATGGGGTTATCCCAAATGTGGCTGAATGTATCCATTCTTTTAGCGCTGCTCATGATCGTCCTGATCGATGGATGGATCGAGCCGCGCATGAAAAAGATCATCAAGAGCATATCTGAAAGTCAAGACCAGGGTAATGAAATACCCGCCGAGTTCAGACGGATGATAAAAAAGATCGTACCCGTCGAGGCAGCAGCACAGCTGCTGATGATTGCCGTATTGGTGCTAATGGTCGTTAAGCCATTTTAGTTGTTCAAATGGAAGATGATGGCCTCCTATTTCTAGATGGTCTATGTAATATTGACAGCAGATTCAAATGAAAGTAAAATTTACCCAATAATCTAAAGCGATTGATGAAACAAGGTATATCATTTTTCGCTACACAGGGAATGAAAATGCCGGTTTCTAAGCGGCCCGTTATAGTCAAGTTTACGGTGGTTGTGCAACAGCAATACAACTTGGTGGAGCCGCGATTACGAATCGTCCCAAAGCGATTGCTTGGGGCGTTTTATTTTAGAGAGGGAAATATATGGGGAACGAAGAGCTAACTATGCAATTTCAACCCATCTATGATGATGGGAAATTACTTCTACCTAAGATCGAATTGACCATGACATCGAACCAATCGATTGGCATTATAACGGACTTGAAGCGAAAGCAGATTTTAATGAATCAATTAGCGGATCGTTCCCGATATTATGTATTTCGAGCTGGGCAAAACGAGTACATGCGTTTAACGGTGGAAGAGCTGATCACATTTCTAATCAAAGTAACGGAGAGGAATGAGCGTGTCGCCCCGTTGATGGATTATTTTGCTTTAAAAGAAGAACGGAAGGTAAAAATCAAGGATCTAAGCTCATCGAAAAGGATGTATGTGACATTGCTGCGTGTCTTTTTTGCGCATCAGCCTACACTTGTACTGGAGGAACCCTATTTTTACTTGGAAGAAGAGGATCGCCGTCAATTCAAACGGATTTTAGATGATCTTTCGAAAGAAAAGCAGATTTTAATTTTAACTTCGAATTTAGAGGATGCCATGATTTCCTGTGATGCCATTTATCGATTGAACGAATCCGGATTTCATCCATTGGATATTCGGGACTCCGAAGAGGATAAGCAGGAAGTGCAGAAACAAGATGAGGCCAATATGACCTTGCAGAAGATATCTACAAAAAGAAATGACAAAGTGATTTTATTTGATCCGCCGGAAGTCGATTACATAGAAAGCATGGATGGTTCGATCCTTGTTCATGTAGGTGGAGAAAATTATGTCTGTGCTTTGACGCTAACCGAGCTTGAGCAGAGATTGTTGAATTTCGGATTTTTCAGGTGTCATCGATCCTACATCGTTAATCTGCAAAAAGTAAGAGAGATTATTACATGGACGAAGAATAGCTACAGCCTGCGATTAAATACGGGGAAAGATGCCGTGGTTCCGTTATCCCGTTCAAAACTGCAGGAATTAAAAGCGCTTCTTAACATTTAAAATGCTTGCGAAGCAAACATAACTTCGTAAGCGTATGCCATTTCCGGGGCAATAAACGAAGCCATCAAGCATTTCATGGTACCATTCAGGCGAAATTAGCTACATTTCGGCGGTTTTTGATGGCTGAAAGCATGCAATCTTTATATATTTAAGCCATCAACGCTAAGGAAGTGGTGTTCATGGATGTGATCCGAGTAGAACATATTCGAAAGAGATTTGGGAATAAGGATGCGTTATTAGACGTGTCCTTTTCCATTCCGAAAGGGGAAATTTTTGGTTTCCTGGGTCCGAGTGGTTCGGGGAAAACGACATTAATCAAGATTTTAACGGCGCAATTAAATCCGACAAGCGGAAAGGCAAGTGTATTCAACCAGCCGGCGGAGATGATGCATCAGTCTGCGCAGAAGATGCGCTTTGGCATTTTGACGGATAACAGCGGTCGATATGAGCGATTAACGATTGAGGAGAATCTGGAGTTGTATCGTAAGTTATATGATCTACCTAAATCTTCGATCGATAAAGTGTTGCAGTTTGTGAACTTAAGCGGAGAGCGCAAAAAGAAAGTCAAGCGCTTATCGAAAGGGATGCGTCAGCGTGTCATGTTGGCATGCGCGATTATCCATGAGCCGGAGTTATTGTTTTTAGATGAACCTACTTCGGCTTTAGATCCCGTAAACTCGGCACATATTCATAAAGGCTTACGCTACTTAAATGAGAACGGGACAACGATTTTCTTAACTACGCATGATATGGCTGAGGCAGAATTGATATGTAACCGTGTGGCAATTTTGCATCAAGGGCAAATCCAAGCGATCGGCTCACCCAAGGAACTTAAAAAACAGCATCGGGAAAACGTCGTTTGCGTTGAATTGATCCATGGGGAGGCTTACGAGCTTCCGATCGATGAAGGAACGGCTGACAAAATCGCTGATTGGATGAAAAGAGGGTTAATAGATCGATTAGAAACAAAGGAGCCGAGTCTAGGTGATATCTTTATTAAAATGACAGGAAGTGAGTTACGATGAGTATCTCATTAAAACGTGCCGGTGCGATATTTGTGAAGGATTACAAAGAGTTTTCACGCAATTATGCGATCTCCTTTAGCCTGATTGTTCCAATTCTTTTCGCATTTCTTTTTCGAAGTGCAGGCCCGTCTTTGCCTGGGGCTATCGGTTTTCTTCTGAATACTTCGTTTGTGTTACTAACGTGTTTAGTGCAAGCTTGCTTGATTGCGGAAGAAAAGGAGCGTAACACGTTACGATCATTAATGATGACTCCGGCCACGACCTTGGATGTTTTGATCGGTAAAAGCACTTTAGTCTTTATCATATCTTCCGTTGCTCTGGCTATTGCTACGTTGATATTTGGGTATGAGCCGGCTAGCATATGGGCGTTTGTGACAGCCGTCCTCTTTTCGATTATTCTATACACCGCAGCGGGGACGATCTGTGGTTTATTCTCCAAGACATTGCTTGAAGCCTCATTGTCTATCATGCCTGTGGCGCTCGTATTCACTGCCGCACCATGGGGGGTGTTGCTAGCGGACGATTTCCCGATCTTTAAAGTGCTGGAGTATACACCAAGCGTTCAACTTGTCCATTTGTTAGATATACGCAATATAGGTTTTACGACTGCAGATTTATTAAAACCGCTCCTTATTATTTTGGCATGGACGATTGCATTAACGATGGTATCCGTTGTTTTGTATCAACGGCGGTTAAAGGATGAATAGGATAGAATCGCGTACAAAACCGAGGGGAGATCAAGTTCCTGTGAATACAGCCGTCAAGTTGTTGCAAAAAATCAAAGGCTATGATATCCAGAAAAAGCTGAAAGGTTATCGGGACAAAGCGGAGCTCATCAGGAAACGGAATTTGGAAGCTTGGGAAGATCAGCGGCTGCAAGCGGAATCCCTTCGGCTGAAAAAGGAAGCGACATCGGGTACGCCTTTGGATGAACTGCTTGTCGATGCCTATGCGTTAGTCTGCGAGGCGGCGAAGAGAACGCTCGGATTACTGCCTTACGATGTTCAGATCATGGCTGCCGTCGCTCTGCATGAGGGATGTTTGATCGAGCAGCATACCGGTGAAGGAAAAACGCTCTCGGCCGTGATGCCTGCCTATCTAAATGCGCTGACCGGCAAAGGCGTTCATGTGCTGACTTTTAACGATTATTTGGCAAATCGGGATGCCGGATGGATGGGCCCGGTTTATCGTTTTCTCGGGTTAACGGTAAACTCGGTTCAAGCGCGCATGAGCCCGTCCGAAAAAAGGGAAGCGTACGCAGCGGATATCACCTATGTTACGGCCAAAGAGGCGGGATTCGATTATTTGCGCGACACGATCGCACTGGATGAAGCCGACACCGTGCATCGTCCTTTCCATTACGTCATTGTCGACGAAGCGGATTCACTGCTTCTCGACGAAGCACGTGTGCCGCTGGTCATCGCCGGCGGGTCGGGTTCTTCCAGCAGCGAGGCCATTCGTTTCGCAGAAGTGGCCAGGCAGCTTAAGCAAGACGAGCATTACGACTTCGACGAGTTCAAGCGGAATGTTTATTTGAATGAAGCGGGCGCTGCGAAAGCGGAGTCGCTGCTAGGGTGCGGCAATTTGTACGAAAGCCATAATAGTCATTTGTTAATGTCGTTAAATTGCGCGCTGCATGCGGAATGGCTATTGAAAAAAGACGTCGATTACATCGTCCGGGACGGGAAAATCGAGCTGATCGACGAATATACCGGCCGCGTGGCGGAGAACAGGCATTTGCCGGACGGGCTGCAAGCCGCGCTTGCGGCCAAAGAAGGGCTGCAGACCTTAACCGGCGGGAATATTCTCGGTATGATCACCCTTCAACACTTCCTTAGCCTCTATCCGAAGATTTGCGGAATGACGGCGACCGCGCAAGCTTCCGCAACGGAATTCGAAGATATTTATGCGCTGCAGGTCGTGCAAATCCCGCCGAACCGGCCAATCATACGGATCGACCATCCGCACCGGATTTATACCCATAAAGAAGCCAAACTAAAGGCGCTTGTACAAGAAATCTCGTCCGTCCATAGGACGGGACGCCCGATTCTCATTGGCACGTCAAGCGTCGAGGAGTCTGACATGCTGGCGGAGGCGCTAACGGCTGCCGGCGTTCTTTGCCAAGTTCTGAATGCGAAAAACGACGCAAAAGAAGCCGAGCTCATCGCCAAAGCGGGAGAAATCGGCGCCGTAACGGTGTCTACGAATATGGCGGGACGCGGCGTCGACATTCGGCTCGGCGGCGGCAACCCCATGCAAGCGGAAATGGTCGCCAAGCTGGGCGGGTTGTACGTGATTGGCACGCATATGCACCAAAGCGTACGGATCGACAATCAGCTGCGCGGGCGATCCGGCCGTCAAGGCGACCCGGGAGCTTCCGTATTTTTCGTAAGCCTAGAGGACGAGTTGCTGCTTCGGTTCGGCATCGGTAAAGCGATTCGCGCTCCCCGGCAGGATGAGGCGCTCGAAGAGCCGGGGCTCCGCAGCAAAATTGAGCATATTCAGCGCGTTATTATGGGGCAAAACTTCGATATCCGCCGGGAACTGAACCGTTATTCGGATATGGTGGAGGAACAGCGTCGTATTCTATACGAGGAACGGCTCGGAATTATGAAAGGCGAGACGAAGGCGGGCCCTTCGGAGCAGCGGGTACGGCTTTATTTTATCGACAAGCTCTGGGCGGACCATCTGGCATACGTTTCTTACATTCGCGAAAGCATCCATTTGACGGGCCTTGTTAACCGCAATCCGATCGACGAATTCCATGCGCAAATCATCCAAGCCTACGAGCAAATTCCGGCTAAAATAAATCTGGAGTCGGCGAAAATGCTTGAGAGGCTCGAAGGTTCGAACGATCCGGCGAAGTGGGAACAGTTTGGTCTGAAGAGCCCCGCTTCCACGAGGACTTATGTCATCAACGATCAATATATGGAGTACTTGCAGAACCCCGGTTCATGGACCGCAGGGACGATCATCGCTTATTGGATTCGCAAGATGTTGAGGCCGGTGTTCGGGTGGTCAAAGTTTTAACCGGGAAAAAGACGGGCAAACGTTCGCCGGGCGGATGACCATCGTTTGATTCGTGCGACGCCGGGTAATATAGAATAAACAAGAACTTGTTTGGAGGGATTCGCAATGCCTTGGAATAAGCATGATTATCCTGTGTCCATGAAAAATTTGGAGCCCCGCGTGCGGAATAAAGCGGTCGAAATCGCAAACGCGCTGCTCGAAGAAGGCTATGAGGAAGGGCGTGCCATTGCCATCGCCACCGCCCAGGCGGAAAAGTGGAACGAAGACCATCCGGCTGGCGAAGAAAAGCATTCGAAGCATACGTAACTTCATGAATATTTCGTTCAGCACCGACTGCCAAGCCAATATAAACCCGGAAAAGGGCCGCAAACATATGCAGATCATCAAATATCCGTTCTAGCCAACATCAAAGTTTGCAAAATTTCAATAGAATCTTTAGATCATTCTTAAGAAACGAAAGGCCGGTTTCCTTGTTTAAGGATACCGGCCATTCCTTTTCACTCCATAAGAATCAAGCGACAAGACTGACCAAATTGCCATCCGGGTCCTTTATAATAGCATAGCGCTCGCCCCAAGGCGTATCGCTCGGCTCAAGATGTCGAATATATCCTTGCGACGTCAATCGGCGATACGATTCATCCAGCGTTTCACGACTGTCTAAATGGAAAGCAATCTCCATTCGATTTCCAATCGGCTCCTGGAAGCTGCCCAAAATAACTTGCACCGTTTCCCTCGTATCGAAAGCCAGGAATATTCCGTTGCATTCGACTTCAACATGTTGTTCTTCGTTCGCACTTGCCGGTATTTCAAATCCTAAGAGTCGATAGAAATCCAAAGCCCTCTTCATCTCTTCCACGAAAATTCCAATTCTCTTTAGCTTCATCGTCATGCTTTACAGCTCCCATCTTATGAATTCATATTTTCGTCATCATTGTATCAGTACTGCCGGCCGGCCGAATAGGAAAAAACGGACTTCTTTTCACGATCTTGTTAAACGTTTAACAGGCAATCCGTAATAGCGCGAAAAAGAATTAGTAAAATGTGATTGGTCGTAGTAACCATATTCAAGCGCAAGATCCGTCAAGTTGGAGTAGTTTCTCTTATGGAACTCTTTTAGTGCGCTTTGAAATCGGATGATCCCCAGCTTATGTTGACTAGTGAAGAACAAATTGAGATTGGAGGTGTTAATGAAGCTGTCGGTAATTCCGATAAAAATACCTATGGGAAAATGGATTATTGTTCTGAGGCAAAGTGCAAAGCGATTCATATCCAGTTCATAAATTTATTTTACAATAAGTTGAGTTCTTGTTAGAAAGCAAAGCAGTTTTTACGAATAGCTGCTGAATGCAGATACATATGGAGGTAAGATTCGTTTGGAATTGTTTGAATTTATTTTACTGATGTTGGCGGCAGTCTCATTATCCAATTTAGTGAACCGGTTTATCCCCTCGGTCTCTGTGCCTATTATTCAAATCGTGCTGGGGATGCTGATTACTTGGCTGCCCTTGCACTATGAACTGAAATTAAATCCGGAGCTGTTTATGCTACTGTTCATTGCCCCGTTGCTGTTCAATGATGGCAGACATGCGGATAAGGAAACGCTGTGGAAGCTAAAAAAACCAATCCTTTTGCTAGCGCTGGGTCTGGTGTTTGTAACGGTAGGCGTGATGGGCTATTTCCTGAATTGGCTACTTCCGGTCATCCCGTTGGCGGCATCCTTTGCACTGGCGGCTGCATTAGCGCCTACCGATGCTGTGGCCGTGGGTGCACTGGAGCAGAAGGTGAAAATCCCCCATCAGACGATGCAAATTCTCGAGGGAGAATCCTTAATAAATGATGCATCGGGACTGGTCTCATTTCAGTTTGCCGTGGCCGCAATGGTCACCGGTGTGTTCTCTTTCAAATCTGCCAGCATCAGCTTTATTTCCATATCCCTTGGCGGTGTGGTACTGGGCCTACTGCTCACGTTTGTAAAATATGGGGTGGTGAATTGGCTGCGAAGACTGGGGATGGAGAATGTCACGCTCCACATGCTGATTGAGATCCTGACCCCCTTTGCGATTTTCATGGCGGCCGAGGAATTGGGGGTTAATGGTATACTGGCCGTCGTCGCCGCAGGAATCGCCCATTCTATTGGTTACAAGAAAATGAATCCCGAAGTAGCCAAGCTGAGAGTTGTGTCCAAAAGCACCTGGTCGGTCATTATCTTTGTATTGAATGGACTGGTTTTCCTGCTGCTTGGCACACAGCTTCCGGATATTATTCAGACGATTTGGAGCAGCGCGGAAATAGGGAATCTAAAAGTGGTGATGTACACCCTATTATTGACTTCGGCTGTACTCGGGCTGCGCTTCATCTGGGCGCTTTTGATGGATATTTCTGAAGGGACCCTACCCCGCGGCCCTTGGCAGCCCCGGTTTAAGAAGGCGCTTATCCTCAGTCTATCGGGAGTCCGGGGAACGATTACACTGGCGAGTACGTTGTCACTACCGTTTTTTCTTCATGATGGCACGGCATTTCCGGCCAGGGATCTGATCATTTTCCTTGCGGCTGGGGTTATCCTGTGGACCCTGCTGGCATCCAACTACCTGTTGCCGCTTTTATTGGGAAAAGAAACGCAAACGGAGCAGGAAGAGGAGGAGATCCAGGCAAAAATTGAGATTTTGAGGAATGTTGTTACCGGATTAAACGAACTGACCACAGACCAGAACCGGCTGGCAACCGCTCAGATCATCAATACGTATACTTCCAGAATCCGAACGCTCAGGAAAGATGAAACGAAAGATAAGGTACAGCGGTCTTTGGGCTTGTCTGTCCTGAAATGGGAAAGAGAGAACACGCTGCTTGCGCTTAAAAAGAAAGAAGTGAATCCATACACAGCGTACCGTTACCTTAGCAAAATTAACCAACTGTTGTTTACGCACACAAGAGATGCAAGTTATAAAAAGGAGCTTTTCCCCGTTAAGGAGTGGGTCGAATTGTTCGGGAATCTGCAGCAAGTCCGGTTAAGCTTCCGAGAAAGACGCGCCGAATTGACCAAGCTCAGAATCCGAAATATTACATATGTCATTGAGAAGCTGAATGGTCTGCTCGCAGAAGGCGAACCGGATATGGAATCGGTCAGCTCGCTGATACTGCAGTATGAGCGTAGGCTGCTGTATCTGACCAGAGACGAATCGGACACCGGCAACAGAAAAGAGTTCGATACATCGATGCAGGAGGTAGCCCGGGTCGGAATTCAGCTCGAGCGAGACAACATCCAATCCATGTTTGAGACAGGGCGGCTTTCAAGACAGGGCATGAAGGAAATGAAACGTGATATTCTCTTCATGGAGCATGATTTGAGAGAAGAAACGAGTTGAAATGAAAAGAATCTATAAGGATAACCGTAATTGAACAGGTGCTCCGGTAGCTCAACTATCAAGTGTGCACAGCTGGGATCTGCCAACATGAAGCCGCATTTCTCTATTGATGAATGCGGCCGTTTTTTTGGGGTTGATTTAGAATGGCGGTCCCGATTTACTGATTTCATGCTTCTGCATTTCAACGCTTCGGATTGGAGTAATTTGCTTTGGGGGATTTGCTACAGCACGAAACGATTCTAAATCTTCTTCTGACTGCCAATACTCAAAATTGTTGACCCGCGATGGATCGACCGGGTCAGCCGTTATTGCCAGATCAAAACATCCAGGAGCTTGCCGTGCACGTTTCACGAGGTCCTCGTGTGCTTTAACGACTTCATCACGCTTATTCGGGTCAACTGTAAACCATCCTGCTATGATAACCTGATGTGGATTCATTGCATTCCCTCCCTCGTGATTTTAGCACCAATATCGAATTACGATTTCTTTTAGATTGCTATTTGTTTCGACAAAAGATCAAAATCCGGAAAGTCAGCCCGTTAAGTTCCGGGAATTAGGAATGAAGATCGATCGGGTTTTATCGTGGCAAGCGTCCTGGGCGTTCCGAATTGCATACTTTTTCAAGAATTCAGCAGGTATGCTTTATCCTTGACCTAATGAAACATTATAGTTATTATAGATATTTTAAATCTGTGATTCAGGCGATTATGAATGAAGTTCCCCAAGGCTACCGATTATGCCCTCCATACGATGCTCTTTCTTACTGCGGCGACTCCCCAAAAACCAGGTGTACAGCAGTTGGCAGAGCGACAAAGCGTGTCTCCAACCTATTTTGTCCAAAATACTGACCAAGTTGGTGAAGGCGGGCATGATTGAATCGATAAGTGGGGTGAATGGCGGCTATCGACTCAAACGAAATCGGGAAAATATTTCGTTCCTAGGTAGTATTCATGCGATTGAAGGCTCTTTGTTCGATTGCAGTTTCGATCATGGACCAGGATGCCGATTTAAAAGCTGGTGTTATCGGCAGAAGAGAAGTTGGATGAACCGTTGAAATAGGGGAGGGAGAGGAGACTATGAATATGAAAGCCATTGCACTTGGACAATACGAGGGAGCAAAATATCATCCTTTTACGAATATTGATCACGAATTACAAGCCATATTTGAGCATGTTATTAAGGTTGAATATACGGATGATTACGCCGTGCTTCAGGAGGATAAGCTGGAGGGCTATGATCTGTTCATATCTTGCGCGGACTTTTCGGATCTCGAGATACCTGAAGATCAGGTACAAGCGCTCATATCCTATGTGAAAAAAGGTGGGGGGCTGCTGGCTATCCACAACGGTATCTCTCTGCAGCAAAGCAAAGAGCTGGAAAAATTAATCGGCGGCATGGTTACGGGACATCCGGAATATACGTCACTGCCAATTCGATACAATCATGGGAATCACCCTATTGTGGAGAATTTCAGCGATTTTACAATAGATGAAGAGCCTTTTCGGTTCGAGCTGAGTCCGCATGAATCGGCGGTTATTCTTGCCGAATATGAGCATGATGGCCAGCGGTGGCCTGCTGCGTGGGCACATACATATGGCTCTGGCCGCGTAGTATATCTGATGCCGGGGCATCATCTTCCATCTTTCCTAGTAGAATCCGTGCGTAAGCTGATTCGGAATAGCGGAATGTGGGCTGCCCGGGGGTACGTAGAGTAGAGATTCGACACAAATAATTTATGAAAACGTGTACCGCTATTAAAGGCGGTATTTTTTATAAGTGCGCCACGCATGGCGAATAACTAGGTGGGAACTCGGGTATATCCCGCCGAAAATGAACCTTGCTAAACCTTAGTGATTTTTTTAAGTCAATTAAAGACAATTAGTGCCTTTAAAATCTAGGATAAATAAAAATCTACCGTAGTCGTGAAATAAAGCATGGGACAAGAGTGGGTAGGAATCATAAAATAGGTATTTGGCAGTGATGCCAAGTACCTTTTTCGCTTTTGTCTGAAGAATCTGCAAGAACGATGGAAACTTATTGATTTTAATTAAATTAATCCCCCAAGAAAGACCGCCAATTCCCCTACTGTAGGCGCAGCAACAACCACAAACGAAAGCAAGGTCATGGAATAAAACGTTTGCGTCTTTCGTAATTTATATATTGAACATATTGATATGAAATGTGGTGATTCGGATGAACTCAACGGATAGAATACCTTTGTATCAGATGGTTCAAGAGTATATACGCGATTTGATCACGTCGCAAGTATTGAAGGTTGGAGACCGTATACCTACGGAAAAGGAACTCATGGAGCGTTTCGGAGTAAGCAAGATTACCGTCGTTAATGCCCTGTCCGGTTTGGTTAACGAAAGAATCATCACAAGGGTCCCCGGAAAGGGGACTTTTGTAAGCGACCATGAATATGAAATTCCGACGACATCTCCTAAAAGTGCCGTAAAGCATATCAATAAAAACAGCGAGGAAAGCCGGACGCGCTTGATCGGCCTCATTATGCCCAGCATTTATGACTATTTTACGATTAGGCTTGTACATGGCATACAGCAAGCACTAAATGAGAACGATTACCGTTTCGTCATTTATTTATCGGAGGGCAACATTGAGAAGGAAAAAGAGGCGATCCAGACATGCAGTAAAATTGGAGTGGAAGGGCTGCTGATTTTTCCGGTTGACGAGGAATTATTCAACGAGGAAATATTAAGCATGAAATTTGCGGGGTTTCCGTTCGTTCTCATCGACCGTTACCTTCCAGGGGTGGAAACTCATTATATAGCATCGGACGGTAGGCTTGGCGCTAACATGGCTGTAAATTACCTGTGGGAGCTGGGGCATCGTGAAATCGCCATATGCTCCGATTCGCCCATACAAACCGTTACCGTTCAAGAGCGGATCGATGGATATATGAGTGCCTTCAAGGAAAAGGGGTCGCTCATTAACCCTGCCCACATTGTCACCGGTTTTGAAATCGGAAGTCTTGAGCGAGCAGAAACGCATCCACTGTACCGCTATATCCAAAATCGAATGGCAACGGCCTATATTACGCTCAATGGAAGTCTTGGAGTGAAAATCTATCAGATGGCGCGCCAAGCAGGATTGAAGGTGCCTGAGGACATATCCATCATCAGTTTTGACGATCCGACTTCCATCATCGAAGGCTACAGCACGTTCACGCATGTTAAACAGTTCGAGCGGGACATGGGCTACCGCGCGGCTTACACGCTGCTTGAGGTCATTCACAGTGATGACGGCGAACACGGAAAGTACATTAAAACCCTCGTTGAACCGGAATTGGTGATTGGCGAGACGACGGGAAAAAACGTTTTCTCCCCTACATGATATGAACGCCCGCTTCTCCCTATATATAACCTAATAACGAGTCCAACGGGCTTTCTTTCGAACCTGACTAGGGGAGCGAGGCCGGTTGGACTCTTTTCTTAAGGTCAACAGCAACTTTCTCTCATGAAATCCCCCGTATAAACCCCCCAATCAATAAAGAAATCCAACAGCAGCCGTTCAAACAATTCACAGGTCGCTTGATCTCAATATAACGCTCTTTATCAAACCATTTATATCTATATATTCAATATAATGTATCCATTCAAAAGAATAAAAACGCCTGAAAAAGTACGGGAAAAAGGGAGCACTTTGACCGGTTTCTGTTACTTAAGTTACAGGAGCCTCCTCTTGGTCAAAAGCAGCTTCCGTTTCACTGCTACACTGCACCCCAATTCATTGTTTGTTTTATAAAACCGCCAAAACCTTTTTTCGACCTGAAGGTTACTTTTTATCTGAACGAGGAAATTATGGAATTATTCTTAGGCCATATTGAATATATTTAAATCATCGAATAGAAACCGTTTGCAATGAAGGGGGGAACAGTCGCTATATGCCTTACAAAAAAATAAGACCGGAATCAATTTTAAGGGCGCATGGAGCAGTCTCGATACGACGAAGATGTAGGAGGTGTGCGGAGAATGGTACCCAAAAGTGTTGTTATCCCTGGATATGAGCAATTAAAAAGGAACAGGAAATTAACTAGAATATGGCAATTCAGGCATATATATTTATTTATTCTTCCGGCGATCCTATGGTTTCTGGTTTTTGCTTACTATCCGATGTACGGCATTTTAATAGCGTTCAAAGATTACAAATTCAATCTGGGGATCTTGGGGAGCCCGTGGGCAGGCTTTAAATATTTCGAACAGTTTTTAAACGATTCCAGTTTTTACGATGTACTCCGAAATACGTTATCCATTAGTGCCCTTAAACTTATTTTCGGATTTCCGGCCCCATTGGTCCTAGCCTTAATGCTCAATGGAATCATGCACAAAAAATTCAAAAGAGTGTTTCAAACGATTTCCTATCTGCCGCACTTCGTCTCGTGGGTCGTTGTCGTTACCTTGCTTCAAAAAATCCTGTCCCCGAATGTTGGGCTGATCAATGACATTCGGTACCAAATGGGTTTGGATCCGATCTTTTTTATGGGAAAGCCGGAATTGTTCTATCCATTGGTCATCATTTCCGACATCTGGAAAGGCGTAGGCTGGGGTTCGATCATTTATTTAGCCGCGTTAACGAATATCGATCCGCACTTGTATGAGGCAGCCGAAATCGACGGGGCAGGCCGGTGGAGCAAACTGTTTAAGATCACGCTTCCATCCCTTACGCCAACGATCGGCATATTGCTCATATTCTCCCTTAGCGGAATACTGAACGCCGGTTTTGACCAAATCTGGCTGATGCAGTCCCCGGCAACGTTAAGCGTCTCGGAGATCCTGGACACGTACGTCTTAAAAACAGGCCTCCAACAAGGGCAATTAGCCTATTCCACGGCCATTGGTTTATTCAAGTCTGCGATCTCGCTGCTTCTCATCGTTGTTGTCAACAAAGTATCCAAACGCGTGAGCGACGTATCGTTATGGTAATAATCAAGCGCTGAAGACGAGGAGGTGTGTGTATGGGTGTAAGAAGGCTGACGCCGGCAGATAAACTGTATATGACGCTTAACTATTCGGTGCTGCTTTTATTCTGCGCTACGGCACTGTATCCGTTTATTTATTTTCTGGCCCTTTCTTTCAATGACGGCTACGATGCGATGAAGGGTGGAATCTATTTTTTTCCTAGAGTGTTTACATTAGAAAACTATGCGAAAGCTTTTAGCAACCCTTTGATCTTAAATTCGTTTTATATTTCCATTTCCCGAACCCTGATCGTAACGGTTGGCTCCGTATTTTTGACGGCCTTATTGGCCTACGCCCTTTCGCGGAAAGGGTTGCCCGGAAGAAAATATATCGTATTCTTCTTTTTCTTTACCACGCTGTTCAGCGGAGGGCTTATTCCGACTTTTATCCTGTACCGGCAATTGCACATCCTGGATACGTTTTGGGTGTTGGTATTGCCGTCCCTATATAGTTTTTTCAATGCGATTATCATGAAAACCTTCTTCGACGGGATCCCTGAAGGTCTGGCGGAATCGGCACGGATCGACGGAGCAAGCGAGTTGTCGGTATTTGCAAGAATCGTGCTGCCGCTTTCGATGCCGGTGCTCGCCACCATTGCCTTGTTTGTCGGGGTGGGCGTATGGAATGACTGGTTTACCGGTCAGTTTTTCATACAGAATGAGAAGCTGCAGCCTGCGGCTACGTTCCTTAACAAAATGATCAGCGAAGCGTCTTTCCAGTCGATGACGTCGTCGTCGGGAAACAGCGGATCTGCGATTCAAAACATGACCCAGTCTCAGCTGGAGCTGCGGGGAGTAACTCCGGAAGCCTTGAGGATGACTTTCGTCATTATCATCACGACCCCGATCATCTGCGTGTACCCATTTCTTCAGAAATATTTCGTCAAAGGCGTATTGGTAGGTTCGCTTAAGGAATAGTTGGTATAAAAGGTTATGCCTTTTATATATAAACTTCCAATGGAAGGGGATTGTAGGATGAGGAAGAACAGGCGCAAAAGCGTTCTTGCCATGGCACTAATCGCTTTATTGCTGTTAGTGACCATGACGGCATGCACGGGAAAAGGCAAAGAAGAGAAAGCAGGCACGGTTGACCCGGGTCCGAATAAGTCAGGTACTGAAGAAATAAAGCCGGTAACCTTGACTTTCCTCAGTGCTTGGAACGGCGGCGGAGCCGGTTTCCCGCAGGATCAGAAAAATAATCCCGTTGCCCAAAAAATCAGGGAAAAAACGGGGGTCACGTTAAACCTCGAATCCATCACAACAAGCGAAGTGGAAAAACTAAACACCATCTTTGCTTCCGGCACGGTTCCGGATATTGTTAACGCTCCTTTCTGGTCTACGACAGGAGGAGAGGGACAAGTCATCAAGAAGGCGGCCACGGAAGGACAGCTTCTGGATTTAACCCCTTATCTCGATAAGTACCCGAATATTAAAAGACTGGTGACGACCGGGATCGCGAAAGATTTTGCCGAGTTCGATCTCAATAGTCCCGATTTTAAAGGCAAGACGTATCTCATTCCTACGGAGACCCCGGACGGAACCCCCGAGAGCATTCACAATTGGAATTACGGCCTTTTTGCCAGGGGAGATATCCTGAAAGCGTTAAATGTAAAAGCAGAGGATATTGATACGGAAGACAAACTATATGATCTATTGGTCAAAATCAGAGATGGCGGTTTCAAGGACATTGGCGGGAAGCCGGTCATCCCGGCCGGAACGATGTGGAATGGATGGGATTACGGCCAATTCCTTGCCGGGTGGTCAGATTACTCGATTTCGGACTTCCGTAAAGAGGACGGGAAACTGATCCACTGGACGCAATCCAAGGATTATGAAGCTAAGCTGTTATACATGAGAAAGTTATTAAAGGAAGGTTTGTTCGATCTTGAAGCCTTCAACAATACGAGCACGACAGCGAATGAAAAGCTCACGACGGGCAAGCTCGCCGTATTCGGTGCCCAACCGATGTTAGCCGATTTACAAAAAACGCTTTATAAGACGAATCCGGAAATGCAATATGAACTACTCGGACCGATGAAGAATAAGAACGGAGACATTCGAACGCAAGTGGAAAAACCCGGCCGTTCCGGCTTCCCCGTCCTTTTCTTAAGCGCGAACATCAAAGATCCCGATGCGGCTTTACGGTACATTGATTATGTCAACAGCGAAGAAGGCCGATTGCTAGCGTATTTCGGGATCGAAGGAACGCACTACACCATGCAAAACGGGGTACCGCAATGGATTCCGGATGTGAAAAAACAATTCGACGAAAACCCGGATCTGAAAAGAGACGCAGGGCTCAATTTTCTTCCAGGAAGATTCATCGGGGCATTCTCCAATGAAGTCACTTGGCCTACGCCCGAAGATCAAAAAACGAAGTGGCAAAAGCTGGAGGAGAGCTTCTCGGCAAAAATGCCTATCAAAATCATAGACAAGGTAAGCGCCAGCTATCTCGAAAGAGAGTGGCCCAAATATCAGGAATTTATAAGTAAAACCAGCAGTTTGAATTTCGACGATGAATTTAAAAAAGCATTTTTTGCGGCGTCGGATCAAGAAGCTCTAAATATACTTCATAGTATTCAAGAAAAATTCAGAGCGGCCGGCGTGGAAGAAATGGCGGAGTTCGTGGCTCAAAAAGCTGCGGAAAGAGATGATGTAGGGTTCTAGTACAGGATTATGGGATGGCTTCATTGCCATCCCAATTCGCTTTCTAACCGTACTCAAATTCACATTTTCCATTCTCGAAGCATGATCATCCCCAGTCTTGGTCGCTGCTTTTTACCGGTATCCTGAATATACAGCATTACGTCACGTAAGGATCAAGTCACTCTTCCAAAAAATTCCGTTGTTAGTTATCAAAAACGTCCGATGGTATTCGAGGTTCGAAGGAATTAATTCAAGAATGGAAGAAGAAAGGCATCCGGATTTTAATGTATGTCTTTTCACGATTAATGGGCAGGATTGCGCAGGTCAAAGGCGAATTGAATAAGCAAAAAACTGTTTTTATTTAAGTCAGAGATGGAAGGATCATCTGAGCATTATGAACCTATCGGCAACAATCAGCAATTTGGAAAACGGCAAACAGCAGCATATCGTCGTTTATGGAACCAGTCTAACCGAAGGCGGCGCTTGGGTCAGCGGATTAAAGGAAATTCTGGATCGTCGGTTTCCGGGGCAAGTGAAGTTGACCAACAGCGCCAAAGGTGGACAATGGTCAGACTGGGGACTTGAAAATTTGGAGGAACGTGTAATTGCTCTTGCTCCCGACGCCGTTTTTCTGGAATTCGCTATAAACGATTCATTTTTGCCTTATCAGACGAGTGTTACGAAATGCGGTGAAAACCTGAATGCCATGATCGATCGAATTCACGCTGCCAACAAGAATTGCGAAATTCTGTTGATGACCATGAATCCACCGGTTCGGGAACCCCTGAAAATCCGTCCTCTGATTAAGGAATATTATCAGGTGTACAGAGATACCGCTCGTAAGCGCGGGCTTTTGCTCATAGACCATTACTCGGTTTGGCGGAGCATGTTAGACGATAATCCCGCCGAATTCGACCGGCTTGTTCCGGATGGACTTCACCCTTCGGACGAGGGCTCGACTAAAATAACGCTTGCCGAAATCGTCAGGACCTGGTTGTAGCAGAAACGGAGCCTTGACGAATCATTAAGGAGCCTGCCTCCTAGGTAGGTTTTAAGAAATCATATTATGAAAGGCAGCGTACGATGAACGAATATATCGAGATAAAGGGTGCACGGATTCATAATTTGAAAAATATCGATCTTCGAATTCCGCGGGGCAGGCTGACCGTGATCACCGGAGTATCCGGCAGCGGGAAATCCAGTCTCGCATTCGACACATTGTATGAGGAAGGCAAACGCCGTTACCTCATGTTTTCTGGTACGCAGTTCATGGTGGATGCCGCACCGACCTTTGATCAAATCACAGGTTTAGCCCCTACCGTCGCAGTGGAACAGAGAATTATTCGCCAATCCAATCCACGTAGCACGGTTGGGACGCGGACAAAGATCGGCAATATGCTCGCCGTTTTATTTGCTACATATGGCAGGAGAGACCCAAGTTACGACGATGGGCTTCCTCTAAGCATGGACATGTTCCAGAGGAACTCACCGAAAGGAATGTGCGTAAAGTGCTTAGGTAATGGAAACTTGTATTCCATTGATGAAGATAAGATATTTTCAGACGGAAAAACTCAGTTAAAAGATCTATTAGTCGAAAGGTTGCTATATCGGGGAGGGGCAAGAAAGAGGTTAGACGAATTTTGTGCTTATCATGGACTGACTGTAGCGCAACCACTTCATACATTGAGTGATGAACAACTGTTAGCTTTAAAATATGGAGACCGTGGAAAGACAAGTTTTCAGGGTGTCATTCCATGGCTGCTGAATGGATTTAAATGTGGTGAAATTAGCGGAAGGCAAAATGGCATTTTATCTGAAGCCTACGGTAAGAAGGAACGTTGCACCAAATGTGAAGGAACCGGCTTGGGTGAACACGCAATGCATACAACAATAGCTGGAAAAACCATCACCACGCTTGAGAATATGTATATTAAAGACTTGAATGATTTTTTAACAAAGGAAAAGTCGGGGTTACCCGGTATGACACTTATCAACGAGATGATCCTTAAGCTGGATTGTATGGTTGATGTGGGCCTTCACCATCTTTCATTGTCGCGACCTGTCCCAACCTTATCGGGCGGTGAAATACAACGCTTATTTCTCGCTTCTTTTATCATAGCTCAGATGGATTCGATCATCTTTATATTCGATGAGCCGACCATCGGTTTACATGAAATTGAGAAAGCAAACCTCATACAAATCATTCAAAATCTTGTTCATCGGGGAAATACGGTAATCGCCGTTGAACACGATGAAAATTTTATGCGCGCTGCGGATTATATCATTGATCTAGGACCCGACGCTGGGTTTTACGGAGGCCAGCGTATCTTTCAAGGCAGCTTCGACGATTTTATGACCTGCGAATTATCGAGAACCGCACCATATTTAGCCGATCAAAGAAAGCTGCCAGTAAAGACGACATATTCTAAGATAAATCCGGCAAAGATGCTGACGATTGAAAATGCATGCCTGCATAATCTTCGAAACTTAAAAGTACAAATCCCCCTCGGTGTAATGGTAGGGATCGCAGGCGTATCGGGCAGCGGGAAATCGAGTTTGATCTCAGGCACCTTGGTGCCTAAATTAAAAGAGCTTCTTACAATCGCAGATGAAGATGAAGAAACGGTATTTTTGTCCGATGCAAGGGTAAGTGGAATCGAATATATCAAGAAATGCTTCGTCATTGATCAAAAGCCCATAGGAAGAAGTCGAACTTCATGTCCGGCAACCTACACGGGGATTTTCGATCGGATCCGAAATATGTTTGCAAGCACGTCTGATTCGATAGAGAGAGGATATGGAGCAGGATTATTTTCACTGAACTCCGAAGGTGGATGCCGTCAGTGCAAAGGTGATCGAGTGATTCGATATCATGTGGGTTTTGGAAACTATATCGAACAAAATTGCGACGCTTGCGGAGGAACAGGTTTTATAGATGAAGCCATGGAAATAACGATCGAAGGCAAAAATATACGGCAAATCCTCGAAATGAGCGTATCGGAAGCGATAGCGTTTTTCGGAAATGAGGAAAGTGCCGCATATGATAAAAATATCTGTCATATACTACTTACTCTTGAACGAGTAGGACTAGGATATATTAAGCTTGGGCAGCAAACACCGACCATTTCCGGCGGGGAGTCTCAACGGATTAAGCTCGCGAAAGAGCTTGGCAAGCAATCCGGTAAGGATCGTTTGTATATTCTCGATGAGCCTACAACCGGATTATCATTTTCCGATAGTGAAAAGCTTATCAAGCTGATGCTGGAATTAACTGGGCACGGGAATTCGATCATTGTGACCGAGCATGACCCCGTAGTGTTAAGCAATTGCGATTATATTATAGAGTTGGGTCCAGGAGGCGGCAGTGATGGCGGGTTTATTATTGCGACCGGAACTCCGGAGCAATTGAAAAGAAACGAAAAATCGATTATCGGCAGGTATTTGAGATGACCTTAGAGCTGCAATATTCCACGCCCCAGGCGGAAGGCCTGAATGCGGAGATGTTAGACGGTCTTGATTATTTTCTTAAACAAAGGCGGTATCGGCTTGTCAACAGCGTGCTTGTTGTGAAAAACGGCAAAATTGTATTTGAAAGATACTACAACAAATATAATGAAAATAGCAGAAATCATATTAAATCGATATGGAAAAGCATTCTTTCACTCCTAACGGGGATTTGTCTCGATAAAGGCATGATTCGAAGCCTGGACGAGCCAATCGGCGATTACCTGGCTGCGTTTCAAATGGGCGTTCATCCTTATCATAAGGCGATAACGATCCGACATCTTCTCACCATGTCATCAGGGATTTACTGGAACGGCGGCGTTCATTATCATTGTCCAATGGTTGAGCAAATGAAGCGGTTGAGGGATTGGATCGCGCATGTCGCAGATGTTGCGATGAAGGACTATCCTGGAAGCACCTATGTATATAAAGAATGGGATGCGCTATTGCTATCTGCTGTTATTGGAAATGCTTTCGGAAATACATCTTATGAACTGTGTGAGGAACTGTTATATAAGCCTTTAGGTATATTGAGTGGAAAATGGGCTGAAAGCCCTTGTGGCGTATCGTATACCGTAATGAAGGGAGAGGAACATTCTGATTTATCCGCCAGAGATCTTGCGAAGATAGGATTGCTAGTTCTAAACAACGGCATTGTAGAAGGCAAACGTATCATTTCTGAACATTATATTAAGGAAATGCTAAGGCCGACCGAGAACAACAGCTCATATGGATATTTATGGTGGATATTAGAAAACGGCTATGGATGCAGGGGATTCGGCGGACAAGAGATCAATATTCTGCCTAAACATAACATGATAACAGTTATCCAAGCTACCCCCACTCCATCAAGCAAAACTTATGGAGATATTCATAAGGACGTTCTTGAGAAATCTGTTGTCTTAGCATAATATGTTCTAGCAAAAGGCGGAAAGTATAAGTGGGTCTAACAGTTGGCGTAGACTCACTGCTCAAAAGGATGCCATAAAACGTGACAGTCGCCCCCTGCTATTGGTGCAATTTGGTATAATATGCATGAATCAGAAGGAGAGGGGAAAGAAAACCACCATGAAGCTTATTGATTTGAGCGTGCCGATTAGTCCGCGTATCCGCGAGCCGCTGCCGGCGAAGATCGAATATGCGACCCATGAAGATGGTGCGCGGCAAGCGGCCGAGATACTTGGACTGAAGCAGGAGGATTTTCCAGAGAGCAAGGCGTGGGCAACGGAAATGGTGACGCTGAATACCCATTCGGGTACTCATATCGACGCGCCGTGGCATTACTGGCCGGTCTCGGAAGGGAAGCAAGCAAGGACGATTGACGAACTGCCGCTCGAATGGTTTTATTCGGACGGCGTGGTGCTCGATTTTAGCGCGAAGCCGCCGGGATATGAGATTACGACAGACGACCTGATCGCCGAACTGAAACGGATCGAGTATACCCTGAAACCTTTCGATATCGTTCTCATTCGGAGCGATGCGGACAAACGGCTGTATCACGAGCATTATGCATTTCTTCATGCCGGGGTATCGGCCGAAGCTACGCTGTGGCTTCTGGACCAAGGCATCAAGGTTGTCGGCACTGACGGCTGGGGCTGGGATATTCCGCTCAACCTGCAGGCTGAAGCGTATAAAAAGCAGCCGCGGGAAGGCGTGCTGTGGGCAGCGCATTTTGTCGGCAAGGACAGGGAATATTGCCAGATTGAAAAGCTGGCTAACTTGGACAAAATACCGAAACCGTATGGCTTCAAAGTGTGCTGCTTTCCGATTAAAGTCGAAAAAGCAAGCGGCGGCTGGGCCCGGCCGGTCGCAATCGTGGAGGAATGAGGCAAAAAATATAGCAAGCATCATGTTGTTGGATGTAATAAAAAGACGGCGGCCGGTCTGGATGATCGGCTGCCGTCTTTTCGTTGGCGGGCAAATTGGTTTCAAATGCCCGGTCGGGAGATAAACAGGTCTCGAATATGATCCATATCCCAAAATTTGATTAAACCTGTTTTAAGCTGACAGTCTTTTTATAAGTTGCGACCATTCAGGGGAAGTTTGTTTTTAATTACCTTTTCCCTTCACTTCTACGGGATGACAACCTAAACTTGAAGTACTACAAAACCTAGACTTGAAATATAACATGGAGGTTATCTGATGGTTGATGTTTTTGCTGTGGCTGACATTATTGTCAAACATATCAAGACCCATTACCCCCAGGATGTTGCTATTGTCGGCTATTACGGATCTTATTTGCAGGGTCGGGCGACGGAGCGATCAGATTTGGATTTCTTCTTCATTCCGGCCACGGACAGAGGAAGACAAGTTGAGTGCCAGTTTATCATCGACGGCATAAGCTTTGATTTCTGGCCGATCGGATGGGATCGTGCTGAAAGAATGGCATCATCTGAAGATTGGAAGACGACGATTATAGCAGACTGTAAGCTTTTATATGTACGATCCGAAGATGATCTTGCCAGATTCATGAAACTTCGCGAGACGATATCCAACATGGGGAGTGAATCCCAAGTTCCTGCCTTCATTAGCAAGGCCGAGTCTGCAGTAAAGGATTGCCTTATCGGCATCGCCAAAATGCGGCTTGCCGAATCCTCCCATGAACTGACTTACTGTCGAACCGAGGCTCAGGAGATTGCGAGAAATATTTTCATGGGTCTTGGCTTTTTGAACCAAATCTATTATACGCGCAGTTGGGGCCATTATCGTGAGCAAGTCCGAAATCTTCCCATTAAGCCGGACCGACTCGATCAATACCTTGATACCATTATGTTCAGTACAACTCCTGATGAGATTATGTCAGCATGTGAGAAATTGACTGAAGATACGCTTCGCCTTATATCGGAGCGACAAAACAGACTAGAAGAAATCCGCTCCTACAAAGCGCGAATGAAGGGGTATTACGAAGAGGAAAGAGGGATGATGAACAAACTGTTAACCGCGTGCGAAAAAGGACATTACGAAACAGCTTACTTCGTTGCTATTGGTGTACAAGATGGGTTAGCCCGAATGTTGTACGCGGCGGAAAAGGGACGTTGGCCTAGCCATGTTGACATGGGTGAGCATCGCGAATTTTACGTCCGTTACGGGTATCCGGATCTTGTCGCGCTTTTGGATCCAACAGATTTTGAACCGTTGCGATTAGCCGTTCTGCAGCTTATTGAGAAGTTAGAAAATCACCTCAAAACAGAAGGTGTATCTTTGAACCAGTTCGACTCTGTTGCTGAATTCGAGTCATTTTATAAAAACAGGGTTTGATGTCATGTGAACTGATCGGTTCCTTATATTACATAACTGTTCCCCAACGAGGAATGTTTGTGCAGTGGGCGACGAACATCAGGCACAAAAATGTTTCACCTTGTAAAAAACGATTGGAGGACTTCATTATGAGCGAAATCAAAGCCGAAACTCTGACACAGGTTTTAAGCCAAATGCTCGGCACTAAAATCATCAGCGCCGATATCCGGACCAAACCATTGCATGGCGGTACAGTAGGTAATGTACGGCTTGTAACTGGCATTGCCAAAACCACTGACGGCGGGGAAATAACCTATAAAATCGTTTTAAAAACGCAGAAGAAATGGGAACGCTACAGCGATCCCGGTTCATGGCGCAGAGAATATGATTTTTATAAATCCAGTTTCGGCGCTCTGTTTACTGAATCATTCCGTTGGCCGGAATGTTATCACGTCGAAATGAACGAAGAAGAAAATGAAACGCAGATATGGATGGAATATATCGAGGGCATATCGGGTGTAGACTTGACTGGCGGTATGTATGAACGCGCAGCCGAGGAATTAGGACGGTTCCAAGGCAAGTTATATGCCGAACAGCCGGCTTTTTTACAGAATATGACCAATCTGAGCGAAGTGGGCTATATGAAGAATTTCTATCTTCATTACCGGTCATGGAATAGAGTGTATGATTATATACGTTCCGACGATTGCGATATCCCGAAACATCTATGTAAAATGCTCATCGACGTTGATGAAAGCGCAGAGGAAATATTCAACCGTATTGAAAAGCTGCCCATCGTGCTGTGCCATAGGGATTTTTGGGTGACAAACATCATTTATACAGACGGTAACATCATACTCATCGACTGGGACACGACGGGGTGGGGCTATTTAGGTGAAGACATGGCAAGTCTTATCGCGGACGATGCCGATATTGAACACATGGTTGAATACTACCATAGATGTATCCCGGCGTATTACAAGGGCTTTTCGGAATTTGCGGATATTTCGCACATAACGGATAACTGCATTTATGAGATGATTCTCCTTTTGTTCGGGTACAGGCTTGTAGAGGGGTATATGGACGCAGGAGCGGGAGACAAACTCCAAGAAACGGATGATGAAAGAACGCTGCACCTCCGTACTCTGCAAAAAATCTTTGAGATGAGGAATGAACAATGATGGGACGGCGGACTTTTCCGATTTTCAACACCAGGTGCTGAAGGGGACATGAACATAACGCTTAAAAGCTGCGTATCTGCGGGGCGCCTTTGCCTCTACTTATTAACAGAAAACCACCTGGAACTCATAATTTCGACATGAATTCAGGTGGTTTTGTTATTCCCATCGAAGCCTGTTTGAGGTGCAAAATCCGGATTAAAAATTTCGATCCAACAATATCCCCGTCTGTTCTGCCATGACGCGAGGGGGAACAGGCATTCCATTCCTGAACCACCATTCCACGGCCCCCACGACGGCTGCCCCGAAAAATTGCAGGATAACCTCTCGATTTAAGCCTTGATTTTTCCCTTCGGTTACATCAACTTCAATCTCATACTCTTGGACGATTAAATCAAGGAACCGGCTGCGAAAATGGGCTGCGCTCTTGGTGGTTAGCATGATTGAAAAAAACAGATGATGCTCTGCAAAATATTCGAACCAGACGTAATTTCCTTCTTGGAAGCTCATTTCCGATGCAGATCGGCAAAGTTCACTGAGATTACTGATGTGTTCTTCGATAATTTTATCCAGCAGGTCATATTTATCCAAATAGTGAAGATATATCGTACCCCGATTCACATTTGCTCTGTCGGAAATATCCCGGATGGTAATGTCATCAAAGTTTTTTTCGGCCATCAGTTCGAGAATGGCTTTCTTGATGGCTTCTTGGGATTTGAGTACCCTTCGATCCACTTTAGTCATGTTTAAAAAGTCCTCCATTTTAAGATAATCGGCAATTATGGATCATTTGTTGAGTAACGTACACATTGCGAGAAAATGACCATTGTAAGCATAGGGTTTCTGTATAAAATTATAAACACGAGTTGATTAAACAATCAATGTTCATTTTTATTCGCTGTAGTTCATTCTAAGTAATTAATATCAAGTTTTAAGGAGGATCCCATTCATGAGTACGTGGTCGAAAGAAGAATTGAACAGGATGGCTGAGTCCGATGATCTTCACATCTCGCCTTTCCGTGAAGACGGAGTTACTTATGGTACCCCGACCTGGATTTGGTCCGTTGTGGTTGGCGACTCACTTTATGTACGCGCCTACTACGGGCAGAACTCCCGATGGTACCAGGCGGCGGTACAGCAGAAGGCGGGGCGAATCACGGTGGCCGGCATGACAAAGGAGGTCGGTTTTGAACCGGTTGATGGCGAGATCGGCAACCTCATCGACGATGCGTATCGTGCAAAATACAAGGGTAGTCCTTATCTGAACTCGATGATCAGTACGCGGGCCCGTTCGGCGACAGTCAAGGTGGTGCCACATGGAACCAACGCCTGATTTACATCGATGATTCACCTCATTTGATATTCGTCAGGAAAAGAATGGGAGGGACAATCAAATGGATTATACGAAACTAGGAAATTCCGGCTTGGATGTATCCCGGATTTGTCTTGGATGTATGGGCTTTGGCGACGCGTCGAAAGGCCATCATCGGTGGGTTCTTAATGAGGATCGGGCACGTCCGATCATCAAAAAAGCGTTGGAGCTTGGAATCAATTTTTTTGATACAGCGAATGTTTATGCTGAAGGAACAAGCGAGGAGATTGTCGGAAGTGCATTAAAGGATTATGCGAACCGTGACGAAATTGTCATCGCGACCAAAATCCATGGACGAATGCATCCAGGGCCTAACGGCGCCGGACTTTCCCGTAAAGCGATTATGAGTGAAATCGATAAGAGCCTCAAGAGACTGAAAACCGACTACGTGGATTTGTACCAAATTCATCGTTGGGATGCAGGCACACCGATCGAAGAGACGATGGAGGCCCTTCACGACGTAGTCAAGGCCGGTAAAGCGCGCTACATCGGTGCTTCCGCCATGTGGGCATGGCAGTTTCAGAAGGCGTTACATGTCGCCGAGAAAAACGGGTGGACGAGATTTATATCAATGCAGAATCATTTAAACCTCATTTACCGCGAAGAGGAGCGGGAGATGCTGCCGCTTTGTAAGCAAGAAAAAATCGGGGTCATTCCTTATAGTCCTTTGGCAGGTGGAAAATTGGCGCGGGAGGCAACCACACATCGTGCCGAAACCGATGAAATTGCCAAACAAAAATACGATGCAACGGCAGATGCGGATCAATTGGTGGTAAACCGGGTAGCATGTCTCGCTGAGAAACATGGCGTTCGACGGGTTCATATCGCACTGGCGTGGCTTCTCCACAAAGAACCGGTAACTTCTCCGATTGTCGGTGCGACAAAAATATCCCAGCTCGAAGATGCGGAGGCCGCGCTTTCCATCTCATTAACGCCTGAAGAAATTGCATTTTTGGAAGAACCGTATGTGCCGCACCGCGTCGTTGGACATTTCTAAGTGACCGTTCGTAAGAGTAGAGCTTGCGTGAATTGATCCCATTGCACTCATATTAGAAGGAAGAATAAATGAACAATGCTTGGAAAATATACATGCTGGCATTCATTGGTTTTTTTGTGAGTACATCGGAGTACGTGATGGCCGGTATTTTGGATCAAATCGCCGCCTGGGCTTATATTTCGGTGTCAGCTACAGGCCAATTGATCACCGTATTCGCGATCGCCAATGCGATCGGTTCGCCGATCTTCAATCTGGCTGCGCTTGCTCCGGAAACCCCTGGAATCATGTTAAGCCTGTACGGCTCCATTCTACAGATCGCGATCGCTGCCGTCGGCGGGATTGGAGGGATTGCGGTAGAAGTCGTATCGATACGGGCTATCGGTTGGATCGCCGCTTTATTCGTCGCCATTGCCGTTATTCTAATGGCGGTCTCATTAAAAACAAACAGGAGGTTTCGTTTTGGATCGAATTGAGAAGAGTCAAGTCACTTATAATAAACTGTTTGGCGATGGAGTACCGGCGGCATACGCTACCGATCCTGATTTTCAGGACATTCTTAGCCGCTTCATTTTCGGGGAGGTTTTTTATCAGGGGAACCTGGACGATAAACTTCGCGAGCTGATAACCTTGGTCGTGCTTGCAACCAATCAAACTTTGCCACAGCTCAAGGCACATGTGCATGCCGCGCTGAACGTCGGACTTACGCCGATCGAAATCAAGGAAGCCGTGTACCAATGCGCGCCTTACGTCGGTTTTCCTAAAACGCTGAATGCCATTACGGAGGTCAACGACGCTTTCAAAGCCAGGAACATCGCATTGCCGCTTGAGAGTCAAAAACAGGTTGAAGAAGAGAATCGGTTTGACAAGGGACTTGCCGTGCAGGTGGACATTTTCGGGGAGGTCATTTCCAAAAACCGGGAGAATGCACCGAACAATCAAAAGCATATTCAGGATTTTCTTTCCGCCTTTTGTTTTGGCGACTTCTATACCCGGGGAGGCCTGGATTTGAAAACGCGGGAGTTGCTGACTTTGTGCATCATAAGCGCACTCGGGGGAGCCGAAAATCAGGTCAAGGCACATGTACAGGGCAATCTAAATGTCGGCAATGACAAGGACACGATGATCACCGCCATCACGCATTGCCTTCCTTATATGGGTTTCCCTAGAACGTTAAATGCTTTGGGTTGCATCAAAGAAATCATTCCCGAATAGCAAAGGAGACAAAAACAATGATTAACGAAACGTACAAATTATCCAATGGTATTGAAATTCCCAAATTAGGTCTTGGTACCTGGCTGCTTGACGATGAACAGGCGG
The DNA here is from genome assembly GCF_009870825.1 of Paenibacillus sp. USDA918EY. Classification (GTDB taxonomy): domain Bacteria; phylum Bacillota; class Bacilli; order Paenibacillales; family Paenibacillaceae; genus Paenibacillus_AQ; species Paenibacillus_AQ albilobatus. Next base: position 108,495 of record NZ_WTWY01000005.1, read on the forward strand.
CACAGGCCGTACGTGATGCGGTATCTCTTGGGTATCGCCATATTGATACTGCTCAGGCTTATGCGAATGAAGCTGGTGTAGGCGAAGGAATCCTTTCTTGCGGTGTCGCAAGAGGAGAACTTTTCATTACGACGAAGGTTGCTGCTGAAGCAAAGAATTATGATGCAGTTACGCAGTCCATTCATGAGTCATTAGCCAAATTGGGACTGGATTACATTGACCTTCAGATTATCCACAGCCCGCAGCCTTGGAAGGAGTTCCGCGAGGAGAAACGTTACTTCGAGGAAAACAAACAAGTATGGAAAGCCATGGAGGATGCATATAAGACAGGCAAAGTGAAGGCCATCGGTCTTTCCAACTTCCTTCAGGATGATATAGAGAATATTCTTGCTAGCTGTGAGATCAAGCCTATGGTCAATCAAATCTTGGCACATGTGGGCAATACGCCATTGGAGCTCATTGAATTCTGCCGGAAAAATGACATCCTGGTGGAAGCATATTCGCCCATTGCACACGGTGCAATCCTTGATCATGCGGAGGTTAGGGTCGTAGCCGAAAAGTATGGAGTATCTGTTGCTCAGCTTTGCCTTCGATATGGTATCCAGCTTGGTCTTGTCGTACTTCCGAAGACGGCAAATCCAGATCACATGAGAAACAACGCAGAGCTTGATTTTGTGATCAGCGATGCAGATATGGAGAAATTAAAGAACGTAGAGCAAATCCAAGATTATGGTGAGCACAGCTTTTTTCCGGTGTTTGGCGGGAAATTAAAGTAAAAAGAGCCCGAGTATACAAACCATAATGATGTTTAATGGAGGAAGCAAAATGGCAAAACATGAAGAGGTAAAAAACGGCGTGATTTTCCCTGTGGGAGAGAAAAATGAAGCCTTTGCACAATATTTTGTGGGACAAAGTTACCTACAGACGTTGGTTGCCGATCCCAAAGTTCATGTTGGAGTTGGGAACGTTACCTTTGAACCCGGATGCCGGAATAACTGGCATATCCATCGTAATGGGTTTCAAATTCTATTGGTAACCGGCGGCGAAGGCTGGTACCAGGAAGAAGGAAAAGCTGCCCAGTTCCTGAAAGCCGGTGATGTGATTGTGACCCATGATGGTGTAAAACACTGGCATGGTGCTACAAAAGACAGCTGGTTTGAACACATTGCCATCACTGCAGGTACGCCGGAATGGCTGGAGCCCGTCACGGATGAGCATTACAACGATTTGAAATAAATGATGAAGCGGCAGACTAAATCAATGCATGACGATTCCGCAAAAGGATCCGCAGACGGTGGGTGGAGTTCCTGACCGGATCCGCACCAACTGAAGATAGAGATTTAGAAACGCCATATCAGTTTCGCTTGTATTAACAAAAATGAACCGAGAACGTGTTGAATGAACAGGGAGCAGATTACGCCGCGGCAGCTGCTCCCTTTTCCATTAAAGTAACGGGCAGAAAGAGGTAATATATAACTAGACGACCTTTCATCGTTGTCTTCATTTCACATGCGGTGTTACCTAACTGATTCAAAGTTCTTGATCATGACGTTAGGCCATAGCGCATAATTCTCTATGAATACATAACTAGGATTGAGAGTGGCTGCTTTTTCCATTATATTAATATTGAACCTCCCACGACTGAAGTCGCAGGATTCTTGGGTAAAACCGAGTAACCTCGACGAATTGACCAAGCTATCCCCGTAGTTCCTACGGTTACTGCCGCTATACAGAGAGTAGTCTTTTGCCTTCGGCAAGAATGTTTTGACTGGCGTTCAGATCCCTTTGATGATGTGTGTTACAAGAAGGGCATTCCCATTCACGAAGATTCAGATTCTTAACGTCTTTGTTTTGGTATCCACAGCAAGAACAGAGTTGGGATGAAGCGAATGTTTTGCCTACTGCAATGATGATGCGTCCGAACCATTTCGCCTTATATTCCAGCATGGTGCGAAACTGATGCCAGGACACTTCGCTGATGGCTTTCGCCAATTTATGATTTTTAAGCATATTGGAGACTTGCAAATCTTCTATCGCAATCACGTCGTGGTTTTTGACAATGTGCGTGGAAATCTTTTGCAAGTAGTCCGTTCTTGCATTCACAATACGCTCATGTAGACGAGCAACTTTGAACCGTTGCTTTTTCCAATTGGAAAGTCCTTTTTTACGTCTGGAAAGTTTACGCTGTTCACAGGCTAATTTCTTTTCGAGTTTGCGCAGGAATTTGGGGTTTTCAAATACTTCACCATTGGAGAGTACAGCAAAATCCTTCAAACCCACATCGATACCAACCTCTTTGTTGGTTTTAGGAAGTGGATTTACCTCTGTTTCAACCAAGATCGATACAAAATATTTACCACTGGAATTGGATCTGACGGTTGCATTCAAAATGCGTCCTTCGACTTCTTGGGATTTAGCAAACTTTACAAGTCCAAGTTTAGGGAGCTTGATCTTATTCCCCTCCATCGCAATATTTCCATTGGTTTGCTTTGTGGTATAGGACTGAACCTTATTTCTTTTTGATTTGAAGCGTGGCGCATCGTTCTGCTTCCTGAAAAATCGTGAGTAGGCATCGGCGAGATTTTTTACCGACGACTGAATCGCGATGCTGTCCACTTCTTTTAGCCATGGAAATTCTTTTTTCAGATGCGGCAGTTCGGACGAACAGCTGTTGTAGGTTAACCCTTTACCGGTTTCCTTGTACGTCTCGTTCCATTTGGCCAGAAAGTGATTAAACACAAAACGAGAACATCCGATGGTCCTTGCAATTAGAATTTCTTGTTCCTTGCTCGGGTAGATCCGGAATTTATAGGCTTTCTTGATGAGCATTGAGTTTCACCTCACTTTCTGGTTTTGAATGTACCTCCTAATTTGCTCCTCTGTTTGTTCACTGACGGTTGCTACAAAGTAAGAAGGATTCCATAGTTTCCCTCCCCACAATTCCTTTTTAAGGTGAGGAAATTCTTTAAATAGCAATCTGGCAGACACACCTTTGAGGGCTTTCATGATGTTTGGTATAGAGTGCTGTGGAGAGCAGTCCATGAGAAGATGAACATGGTCAACATCTGTCTCTATTTCGGTGATATCAAATTGATGATCCGAAGCAATTTGATGTAGTAGTTCTTTTAATTTCGACTCCACTTCACCTGTTAAAAGTTTGTGTCGGTATTTTACGCACCATACCACATGATACTGGATGGAATAGACGTATCCACGCCCACGCTTGACTTCTGACATAATTATCCTCCTCTTGATTTTAGGATAACATATGTCATTATTTCTGGAAAGAAATATCCTATATTTATTGGTTATATTCTTAATTAAATGATTAACATATGTAGGATGTTCAACATGCCTTTTGGCATCGCCACATCGGAGCGTTCATTCATCTCATGACTAAAGTCACGAGTGTTCTGGACGCAAAGAATAAAATGGAGTATGCGAAGATACCACCCTGACCTAATTCTATTTTAATTGGAGGGATTCAATATGGATTTTCATGCCATAAGATTATGTGTCGCTAATTTCCAAGAAAGTCTTACGTTTTACAGAGACATCCTTGGTTTTCATGGGTGGCATGATCATGAACAACAATATGCATATTTTGAGGAAATGAACATTGCTTTATTTTCGCAAAAGAAAATGTTAGAAGCTATCTTCCCAGAATATCAACCAGCAGAATCCATAGCACAGCAAGCAAAATTTATCATTCAGTTTGAAGTAAAGGATGTTGACGAGTATTATCATCTCTTGAAAAATAAGGGGATCGAATTTATAAATAAACCTCATAATCGTAATGATTGGGGTTCGCGAGTTGCGCACTTTTATGATCCAGATCAAAATATCATTGAAATTTACAAAGTAAACCGCGATTAATTGTGTAAAGAAGAAGCAGCAAGAACCTATTTAACGTTCGCCGAAAATGACAGGAATATGTGTGGTTAGCCGCAATTTAAAAGAAATATCAATTACCGATCCATGAGAGTATAGGAGTAGCGCCTAAAAAAACGAGAGAAGACCCGCCGTAAAAGCCAAAAACCCCGGAACTCCATTACTGAGTTACCGGGTTTTTTAAAACTTTTTGCTGCACTAATTTTCTGGGGCTGTCTTCAAGAAACCGGGGAGGCAGCTGTTTGTATATAATCGAGGAAACCAGAACCGGCACGCAGGGAGCTAATTGCATACAATCGTAATAAATAAGGAAATGAAATTGTTTTTTTGGTTAACATAACAGGAGAGAGTAATCGTATGTTAATCATGAGTCGATACGAATCGAAAAAATGATGAATGAAGTTAGAATTTTGGCTTATGTTATGATTGTTATCCGCAAAAAGGTAAGTTTCTATTCATTGGTTAGCAAAAACGGATATAAATTGCTCACTAATTAATCCAATCATGGGCATCCTTACGAAGAGCAGTTTTTAGGTTCCGAGATGGTTACCCTGAGCTTAAAGGCACGCCGCTAGCCCCAAAAAAGAACCTATGCATCACCATCTTTCCTTGAAGGGGGACTTCTGTTTTGGATTCGCAGTTTCTAGATTTATTGGCCCAGAAATATGATACGGAAGAAAAAGTCATCACAGAGATCATCAACCTTGAAGCGATTTCCAACCTCCCCAAGGGAACGGAGCATTTTGTCAGTGACTTGCATGGGGAGTTCCAGGCTTTTCAGCATGTATTAAGAAACGGATCGGGTACCGTAAAAGAGAAAATCAGAGCTTTGTTCGGTGAGGTTTGGACGGATCAAGAAATCAACGATTTTGCGGCGTTAGTTTATTATCCGGAAGAAAAAATACGGCTGGTCAAAGGAGACCTGTGCAATAAACAAGCCTTGAAACGGTGGTATAGACAAACGATTGAACACATGCTTAAGCTCATTTCTTATGCCTCTTCCAAATACACGCGCTCGAAATTGCGCAAAGCTCTGCCGGAGCAGTTTGTATATATTGTCGAAGAGCTTCTATACAAGACGGATTCGACCAACAATAAGGATCCTTATTATGAGGAAATATACCGGCAAGTTATCTCCTTGGGCCTGGCGGACAAGCTCATTATCGGCCTTGCTTACACAACCCAGCGCTTGGTGGTTGACCATCTTCATGTGGTCGGAGATATCTATGACCGCGGGCCGGACCCCGATAAAATTATGGACACGCTGATCAACTACCATTCTGTAGACATTCAGTGGGGGAACCATGATGTCCTGTGGATCGGCGCCTATGCGGGTTCCCTGGTCTGCCTTGCGAATATTATCCGGATCTGCGCCAGATACGACAATCTGAACATCATTGAAGACGCATACGGAATCAATCTTCGCCCACTGCTGAACTTGGCGGAGAAATACTATGATGACAATCCGGCCTTCAGACCGAAGCTGCAGCAAGGCCATACCGTATCGGAGCAGGAAATCCTGCAGATTACCAAAATTCATCAAGCCATTGCCATGATCCAGTTTAAGCTTGAAATCCCGATTATCAAGAGACGCCCTTACTTTAATATGTCTGAACGGCTTTTGCTTGAGCAGATTGATTACGAAAACAATGAAATCAAGATCAGAGGAAAAATCTACCCGCTTGAGAATACCTGTTTCATAACCGTAAATCCGCAGCAGCCTGAACAATTGCTGGAGGAAGAACAGCAGGTGCTGGAAAAGCTGTTGTTCTCCGTTCAGCATTCCGAAAAGCTGGCCAGACATATGAATTTTCTTATGAAAAAGGGCAGTTTATATTTAAAATACAACGGGAATTTGTTAATCCACGGCTGTATTCCTTTGGATGAAGAAGGAAACATGGAAGCAATGCGGATTGAAGACAAGACGTATTCGGGCCGTCAGCTGCTCGATGTTTTTGAATATTATTTACGTTATGCCTTTGCGCATCCGGAAGAAACGGATGATTTGGCGACGGATATGGTGTGGTACATCTGGACAGGGGAATGCTCCTCGCTCTTTGGAAAGAGAGAAATGACCACCTTTGAACGGTACTTTATCCAAGATAAAGAAACCCATAAGGAGAGGAAGAACCCTTACTACTATTTGCGTGAACATGAGGAGATCTGCCGGAAAATCCTGCTGGAGTTTGGTTTGAATCCGGATCATGGACATATCATTAACGGCCACACGCCGGTTAGAGAAATTCGTGGAGAGAACCCCGTTAAAGCAAACGGCAAAATGGTCGTCATCGACGGCGGTTTTTCCAAAGCTTATCAGTCTACAACGGGTATCGCCGGATATACCTTGCTGTATAATTCCTTTGGCATGCAGCTTGTAGCCCATCAGAAATTCAATTCCAGAGAAGATGTGTTATGCAACGGAACGGACGTATTGTCAGTAAAAAGACTGGTGGACAAAGAAGTGGAGCGGAAGCTGGTGAGGGAAACCAACGTCGGGGAGAAGCTGCAGCAGAAAATCTCAAATTTGAAGAATCTCCTGGAATATCGCTATATGAAATGAAACAGCTGCTAAAGGTTTGACAGATCATGATTCATAACTAACGGAGAACTATAATTTAATAAATGACCATGAAGAAGCTGCCGGCACTGGTCGGCAGTTTTAACGGGCAGGAATAAAACCCATCGTTTCTTGAACGCATTTTGAAAAGGAGTTGTAATACGACAAGCCATAACGGATAAAAAATACCAATTACGCGTAGCGACGATTTCTCTTGGGGTTTTCCAACGTAAAATCACTTGGGCAACGGATTTATTATACTTCGTAGCGATGGATACTAAAATTTCATTTTGAAAAATGTAAATTTCCCCTTCTGCCATCTACCAAGCGGCCCATCTTAAAGTTGCTAACTCCGATCGCCCGAATTATTCCTTCACGATACAATTTCTCCATAGCAGGGATGCGTGGGGATACCGATCGATTCATGACTTTATCGCCAGGACGGAAGTCGTGCATGACTGAAATAATCCTGGCTGAAAAGTAACAAGCAGCCCTCGGCCTGACCGATGAATTCCGGACCTCTGGCTGATGTGCGGGAGTTCATATCATGTTATGTTAAAAGGTAGGATAGGATAGCGTTGGCAGGCTTTCGCAGCCAAGCAGCTGTCAAATCCTCCTTTTTTCTTATATTTTGACCGTATTACCATTTTGGTCAGTTGGTTTTGTCAGTCGCGTTAGCAGCCTATTATAAAGGCTGGATTAAAGAGAAACGAACAGGATGATGGAGGGAAAAAACATGACAGAAACCATTCAGGTGCCTCAGCCTAAAACCTATGGGCCATTAGGAAATCTGCCGCTGCTGGATTCCGCCGCGCCGGTGCAATCGTTGGTGAAGGTCGCTTCGGAGCTCGGACCGATCTTTCAGTTCCAATATCCCGGTGGCCGCAAAGAGATCTACGTGTCCGGACATGAATATGTGAAGGACGCTTGCGACGAAAAGCGCTTTGATAAACGGATATGGGCTCCGCTGCAAAACGTGCGCGCTTTTGCAGGCGACGGATTGTTTACGAGTGCGACCCAGGAAACGAATTGGAAAAAAGCCCATAACATTTTGCTGTCCAGCTTCAGCCAGCGGGCAATGCAAGGTTATCATGCAAAAATGCTGGATATCGCCTTGCAGCTGATTCAAAAATGGGGGCGGCTGAACCCGGGCGAAACGGTGGACGTTCCTGCGGACATGACGCGGCTCACGCTCGACACGATCGGATTGTGCGGATTTAGTTACCGTTTCAACAGTTTTTACCGGGAAGACAACCATCCCTTTATCGATGCGATGGTGCGGGCGCTTGACGAAGGGATGAACCAGCTTCACCGCTTGGGCATCCAGGATATGTTTATGGTCCGGAAGAAACGGCAGTTTCAAGAGGACATCCAGGCGATGTTCTCGCTCGTCGACGAATTGATCCGGGAGCGTAAGGCGCAAGGCGGGAATGAGGATGATCTGCTCGCGCACATGCTGGAAGGCGTCGATGCGGATACAGGTGAGCGTCTGGATCAAGAAAATATCCGCTACCAGATCATTACATTTCTGATCGCAGGGCATGAAACGACCAGCGGCCTGCTCTCCTTTGCGATCTATTTTCTGATGAAAAACCCCGATAAGCTGCGTAAAGCGGTGGAAGAGGTGGACCGCGTCCTGAAAGACCCGGTACCGACATATAACCAGGTGCGGGACCTGAAATACGTCCGAATGGTTCTAAGCGAGTCTCTGCGGTTATGGCCCACGGCGCCGGCTTTCTCGCTGTATGCCAAAGAAGATACATGGATTGGGGGAAATTATCCGATCCAAAAGGGTAATAGCGTGACCGTGCTCATCCCGGCTCTTCACAGGGATGCGCGCGTCTGGGGGGACGATGTGGAGGCGTTCAGACCCGAGCGTTTTGAGGATCCTAGCAAGGTGCCTCATGACGCGTATAAGCCGTTTGGCAACGGCCAGCGGGCGTGCATCGGGCAGCAGTTCGCCCTGCAGGAAGCCACCTTGGTTCTGGGCATGGTGCTCAAGTATTTTGACCTGACGGATGCGGACCACTACGAACTCAAGGTGAAAGAGACGCTGACGCTGAAACCGGAAGGGTTTCGGATTCGTGTCAACCGGAGGGGCGCCGTCATTCCGATGGGTTACGGCAGCACCGAACCGGTGGATACCGCTGCTCGCGAATCCAGCAAGCCGGCTTCATTGGCGGAAAACGCACATCATACGCCGCTGCTCGTCCTGTATGGTTCCAATTTGGGCACGGCCGAAGGCATTGCCAGAGAAGTAGCCGATCTCGCCAAATACCAGGGATTCGACAGTCAGGTCGGTACCTTGGACGACTACGCCGGCGCCCTTCCCAAGGAGGGAGCGGTGATCATCGTAACGGCTTCCTATAACGGCCAGCCTCCCTCTAATGCGAAGGCTTTCATCGAGTGGCTGGAATCCGCCGAGAATTCGGCCGTCCAGGGTGTCCGCTACGCGGTATTCGGCTGCGGGGATCATAATTGGGCCAGCACGTATCAACGGATCCCTCGCCTGATTGATGAGCTGCTGACCGCCAAAGGGGCGAAGCAGCTTCTCCCGCGCGGGGAGAGCGATGCCAGCGGCGATTTTGAACGGGAGGTTGACGACTGGACGGAGCATTTATGGCCGGATTTGATGCAGGCGCTGGGACTGCCGGTCACGGCCAACCGCGAGCCGATCCGGAGCACGCTGTCGCTGCGTTTTGTCCAGGGCGTGGCCGCCGTTCCGCTGGCGGAAACCTACGGAGCCGTATCCGGACGGATTGTGCGCAGCTTCAATCTTCAGCACGCAGACAGCGGAAGGGTCACGCAGCACGTCGAAATTGCGCTGCCGGAAGGTACGACTTATTGCGAGGGCGATCATCTGGGCGTGCTCCCGGTCAACCCTGAGCCATTGGTGCGGCGGGTACTCCGCCGATTCCGGCTGGATGGCTCCGCGCACCTGATTCTGGAAGCGGGCGGGAAAAACATTCCCCACTTGAAGGCAGGTGTTCCGGTCCGACTGGACGAACTGCTATCCCGCAGCGTAGAGCTGCAGGAGCCGGCAACCCGGGCTCAAATCCGGGAAATGGCAGCATGTACGGTATGTCCGCCGCATGCCAGGGAACTCGAGGCGTTGCTCGTAGAAGAGACGTTCCAAACGGACATTCGGGCGAAGAGGGTTACGATGCTCGACCTGCTCGAGCAGTATGATGCCTGTGAGCTGCCGTTTGCTCGTTTTCTGGAGCTGCTGCCGGCGCTGAAGCCGAGATATTACTCCATCTCCAGCTCGCCCCAAGTCAGCCAAGACACGGCCAGCATCACGGTCGGCGTAGTTCGGGGAGAAGCATGGAACGGCAAGGGAGAGTACCGCGGCATCGCCTCCAACTACTTGGCCGGGCTTGAACCGGGAGCCGAGGTGCTGATATTCGTCCGGTCTCCTGAATCCGGCTTCGCACTTCCGGAGGATTCCGCCACACCGCTGATCATGGTTGGTCCAGGCACGGGCGTGGCTCCGTTCAGAGGCTTTATCCAGGCCAGACGGGCACTCCAAGCGGCAGGAAAGGTGCTGGGTGAAGCCCATCTGTACTTTGGCTGCAGGAATCCGGAACATGATTACCTATACCGCGCGGAGTTTGAGCAGGCGGAAAGGGATGGGCTGGTAACGCTTCATACGGCATACTCCAGAGTGGACGGCGTTGATAAGTGCTATGTCCAGCATCTTATGAAGCAGGACGGGGAGCTGTTGCTGCCGCTGCTCGAAACCGGGGCCAAGTTGTACATCTGCGGCGATGGATCGCGGATGGCTCCGCAGGTGGAACAGACGATCATGGACTCCTATCGGGAAAGAAGCGGGGCAAGCCGTGAAGAAGCGGCTGAATGGCTAGCCGCGCTTGAAGCGGCAGGTAACTATGTGAAGGATGTATGGGCCGGTTGAGCTTCCATGCTTCGGGTAAGTCGCATGATCTCGATGCCTTATGATCGACTGCCGCAAGTTGGATTATCAGGCAGCTGAGTAGCATGCTTATCCCGAATAATCGGGATGGACGGGACATCATGAGTTAACGCGGTATGATCAGCAAAGACAACGCGGAACGATAAATGGCAAACTTGTTGAAAAGCAAGGAGACATGGTACTGCAAGCAATTGTCGAACCAATAGCAATAGTAGCCGGCCGCTTGACTTGGCCGGCTTTTTTAATAGGCGTGTTTTTCCAGCCCTGAAGATTTCCGCTCCCAAGTCTCAACGGTAGAGCCCTTACGTTGAACACATATAATTTTGCAAGCAATTGTTTCGGCGGCTAAATCCTCATGGGGTTTGCCATCAGCCTGCCTGGCAGCGTGAGCAATATCCCCGTCAACTTTTCAGGATAACTATTATTCATACGACCTGTTTTTCCTACGAAAAAATCCCCTCCGTTCTCCAACGCTTAAGCCTATCTTACATCTGTTAACCCCTTATCTTCCTGATTGATTAGTACGACGTAAGGGGTTTTTCTTACGATATTTCGTGCTTTGTTCGGAATTTTCGCAACATTACTTTGAAAGCGTAATCATTCGTATATAAAATAGCATTACGCAAGTGATACTTTTGAAAAAAGAGGGTGATTCGCAACAATGAGATCCTGGTTCCACACTCGTTTTCCCCCATTGCACTCGATCGTCGTGCAGCTATTCCTCTTTTTTTTCTTCGGGATGACTCTTCCTGTCCTGATTGGAGGATTCATATCCTACCACAAATCGTCCATGATCGTTGAAGAGCAGGTCAGCAAAGTGGCCGCGCTAACGATTGTGCAGGTGAGCGATAAGCTCAACATGTTTTTCAAGAAGCTGGACGACTCCTCGATGATGGTACTCAACAGCAAAATCGTCCACAACATTTTGGAGCAGAGACAGGGTGATAACGCCTACGAAACAACGCTTAAGGTGAAGGACGGCAAGGATATGCTGACTTCGATTATGATCAATTCGCCTGAAATTCTCGATATTTATATTTTTGATACAAAAGGCAAAAATTCGGTGCTTAGCGCAGACTCCCTCATGTCGATTCCGAATCAGTGGGATTCCGACTGGTATAAGGCCATATTGAAAGCGAACGGCAATACCGTATGGTTTGGGCTATCCGAAACTTCATACCTGAAAAGGACCGGGATGGGATTCCCGGTTTTTGGTCTCGGCAGGGCCATCCGGAGCTGGGAGACGGGCGAAGTCATCGGCGTCATGTTTGTCGAGGTCATGGGAAACGTGCTGATCGATGAGCTGAACCGCGTTCAATTCGGCGACACGGGTTACGTCTACATCGTCAATGAGCAAAATCAATATTTCTACCATCCCAACCCGGACGAGTACGGGAAGGCGTCCAAGCTGCCGCTGCCGCCCCGGAAAATGCAGCTGCGCGAAGGCCGGCGCAACACGCTCATGATTCCAGAGCGACTGAACAACGGCTGGCTTGTGGTAGGCGTCGTACCGCTCGAGGAGTTGACTGCCGACTCATCCAGCATTCGAAATCTGACGGTGTTGATTGCCCTGTGCTCCATCGTGCTGGCGATTGGCATGGGCTACTACGTTACACGCCGAATCGGGAATCCGCTCGTCTACTTGAGCCGCTTGATGCGCAAAGGAGAAGCCGGCGACTTGACCATCCGCAGCCGCAGCGTCGGACGCAATGAAATCGGGCAGCTTGGCCGCAGCTTCAACAAGATGATTGAACAGATCGAGCTGCTCGTCGAGCGGATCGCCAAGGAGGAATCCGAGAAGAAGAAGGCGGAGATCCGGGCTCTTCGGTATCAGATTAATCCGCATTTTCTATACAACACGCTCAATTCGATCCGCTGGCTTGCCAAGCTGAACCGCACGAACGACGTAGACAAAGCCGTGACTTCGCTCGTTCAGCTGCTCGAGGTCAGCATGGGGCGAAGCGGCGTTTTCATCCAATTAGGAGAAGAGCTGGACCTGCTGCAGAAATACATGGTCATTCAAGGGTACCGATATGACAACGCCATCACGCTGCTTATGGACTGTCCGGAAGAGCTGAAGCAAATTCCGATTCCGCGCATGCTTCTCCAGCCGATTGTTGAAAATGCGGTCTTCCACGGCATCGCCCCGAAGGATGAACCGGGTACGATTGAGATTCGTGCGCGGCAAGAGGGGGAGGAGATCATCATCAGCATCGCCGACGACGGCGTAGGCATGAGCGAGGAACGGCTTGCCCAAATTTTCGCCGATGAACGGCCGCATCATAACCGGGGGATGACCAACATCGGGCTGCGCCATGTTCACCAAACGATTCGGCTGTATTACGGCAACGGATACGGGGTCAGTGTGACCAGCGAGCTCATGCGGGGTACGGAGGTCACGATTACTTTTTCAAAATTGAAGGGGGATCATGATGTACAAAGTGCTGTTGGTTGATGATGAAGCCATCGCAAGAATGGGGATTCGGTCTACTTTTGATTGGGAAGTCAACGGATTCGAGCTGGTGGGGGAGGCTTCCAACGGCCAGCGGGCGATGAAATGGGTCGAAAGCAAGGAGATCGACATTCTGATTACCGATATTGCGATGCCGGTGATGGATGGACTTGAGCTTGCGCGCAGGACGAGGGAGATCTGCCCTTGGGTCAAGGTGCTCCTGCTTAGCTGCCATAGCGATTTCGAGTATGTCCGCGAGGGGATCCGGCTGGGTGCCTTTGACTATATTTTAAAGCCGATGCTGAGTGCGGAGTCGTTAAAAACCGTGCTGTATGAAATGCGCCATAGCTTGCAGAAGGAGAAAGAGGATCACCGCATTTTGGAGCAATACAAGGAAAAATGCAGCGCAGACCAGGTAGCCGTGATGTCGCTGCCCCTCCCTGCCGATTGTCCGCCTCCGGATAAATCGCTGCACCAACGGATCGTCCAGCAGGCGGTCGAGTATATCACGGAGCATTTTACAGAGTCGATCTCTCTACAGCTGGTTGCAGACAGGGTGTGCGTCAGCCGCAATTATTTCAGTGAAATGTTTAAGCGGGTCACAGGACATAATTTCATCGACTACTTGATTACGCTGCGGGTGAACCGGGCAAAGGAGCTTCTGCAAAATCCAACGCTGAAAGTATATGAGGTCGCGGAGATGTCCGGCTTCAATGACACCAAGCATTTCAGCAAGCAGTTCAAAAAAGTCGTCGGACTGACGCCTGCGGAATTCCAGGGAATGCCGCGCAGATCAGCACCCTTCAACTGAATAATTCGCAGAATAGAAAACATAGGAAATTATGACACGATTTCGGAAATTAGTGTCGTTCAAAGGCGAAGGAACCCGTTTTATAATATTCACGTAAACGTTTTCACAGCAAGGTGCTAAGCAGACGACTACTCTTTGGAATGGGGGAGTAAAAAAATGAAAAAGCTCAGAAAGTCCTTGTTTGCGGTGTTATTGGTGACGATGGTTGCGCTTCAGGCATGCGGGTCTGGCGGCGGCGACAACCAAGGAGCGCTGTCGGAAGACGGTCAAGGGGGTGGGGAGAAGGTCAAGATTAAATGGGCGACCTGGGGGAATCCAGGAGAGCTGACCCGCTTCCAAGAGTTCACGAAGGACTTCAACTCGAAGCATCCGGACATTGAAGCGGAGCTGATTCCGATTCCGGGGGAATACGACCAGAAAATCCTGACTCAGCTGACGGGAGGAACCGCCCCCGATGTGTTTTATGCAGGCGATGGCTTCGTCGTAAAACTGATCGAGAATAAAAGCATCGAGGAAATAACGCCGCGAATGACTGCGGCAGACAGCAAAATCAAACCGGACGACTATTTCGAGGGACTGTGGGGCGCGGCGAAGCGTGACGGCAAAATCTACGGCGTGCCGGTCGACTGCAATCCGATGGTGCTGTGGTATAACAAGAAAGTGCTGAAGGACGCTGGAATTACGGAGATGCCGGCCGACCTTCAGGCCAAGGGTGAGTGGACCTGGGACGCGTTCAAAGGCATGGTGGAGAAAATCCGCGACTCGAAAAAGTACGGGTACGTGCTGGACAACTCCTGGAACAGCTACTACAGCTGGGTAACGTCCAACGGCGGCAAAGTTTACGACGATAACGGCAAGTTTATCGGTTATGACGATCCGAAGGCGAAGGAAGCATTCCAGTTCCTGTACGATAACGTAAAGGAGAAAAATATTACATTCTCCGGTACGCTGCCGAAGGGGCAGGGCGGCGACGCCATGTTTATGTCCAACCAAGTCGGGTTCGTCGGGGCAGGACGCTGGTATTTGCCGCTGTTTAAGAAAAACTCCAGCCTGGAATACGATGTCGTGACCTGGCCGACCAACACGGGGAACAAGATTGAACCGGCCGGGATTCCGACGGCATTCTTGGTCATGAACAGCGCGTCGAAGCATAAAGAAGCGGCCTATACCTTCTACTCCGAATTCCTGAGCTCGGACGGACAGAAGTTCCGTCTGCAAGGCGGGGGCAATGCGGTGCCGTCCGTTCAAGGCGTGGATGACGTCGTTCTGGAAGGAAACCTGCCGGAGCATGCGCAGCTGTTCCTTGATGCCCGTGAAGTGGGTTATTCGCTGACTCCGTTCGAGGCCGGCATTCCAGGGCTGAGCACGGATATTACTTCCAAGTTCGAGGCGCTGTGGCTCAAGAACGGCGAATTGGACGCATCGCTCAAAGACATTCAGGAAATGGCCAACAAAAAAATCGACGATTATAAAAACGGCAAATAACGAAAGTCCGGAGGGAAGGGAGCGCAGGGCACAGCGCAGCGTTCCTTCCCTCTTTCCATGCTGGCTGGTGACTGACGGCCAACGCTTCGTAAGGCGTAATTCGCAAGAGGAAGGTGGATGTGTATGCAGAATCAGACGGCCGATAGATCCGTTTCTGCACCGGCCTTGCAGCCGGACAACAAAAGGAAGACCGCTTTGACGAACAAGACGTCGGATGGCATTTGGGGCTATGTTTTTATTTTCCCCCAATTGGCCGGATTGCTGCTGTTCTCGTTAATTCCCCTGATCTCGGCTTTCGTGCTCAGCATGATGAAATGGGACGGGATGGGGGAGAAGCAGTTTGTCGGACTGGATAACTTCATCAACACGTTCAAGGATGAGGACTTTCGGATCGCCGTGGTCAACACGCTGTATTATACGGTGCTAACCGTGCCTACGGGCATTATTCTGGCGATGCTCATCGCGGTCGGCCTGAATCGGGTAAAAGGCAAGCTGATTTACAGGCTCATTTATTTTATGCCGAACATTACGATGTCCGTGGCGGTCGCCGTCGTCTTTATGTGGCTGTTTAACGCGGATTTCGGTCTGATCAATCTTTATTTGAAGGAGTGGTTCGGGATCGACGGCCCCCGCTGGCTGACCGACACGCGGTTTGTTATGCCGTCGATCGCCATGCTCAGCGTCTGGATGGGGCTTGGCGGGAACATGGTCTTGTTCCTGGCCGGGCTGCAGGGTATATCCGCAAGCTATTACGAAGCGGCACAAATTGACGGCGCCAGCAAATGGCAGCAGTTTGTCAACATAACCGTTCCGCTGCTGTCTCCGACGACCTTTTTCGTGACGATAATGACGATCATCGGTTCGTTTCAGGTGTTCGACCAGTCGTTCGTCATGACCTCCGGCGGGCCCGCGAAAGCGAGCTATACGATCGTGTTTCACATTTACGATTCGGCGTTCGTGGACTTTACGTTCGGGAAAAGCACGGCGACCGCAGTCATTTTGTTCATCATGATTTTGGCGCTGACGCTGTTCCAAATGAAAATATCCAAACGCTGGGTCCATTACGAGGACTAGAATCGACCGGATAAGGAGGAGAATGCATGCAGACCAGAGGACTACGCTTGTCCACCGTCCTGCTTCATATTATATTGCTGATCGGCGCGTGCATCATGGCACTGCCGTTTATATGGATGCTGCTCAGCTCGCTCAAGGATCTGTCCCAAGTTTTTATCGTGCCGCCGAAATGGATCCCCGATCCGTTCGTGTGGTCCAACTTCAAAACCTCGTTAACGGCTTTGCCCTTCGGAAAGGCGTATTTCAACAGTTTCTATATCAACGTGATCGTCGTTGCTTCGCAGCTGTTCACCTGCTCGATGGCGGCTTACGCATTTGCCAAGATCCGGTTCCCTTTCCGTGAATCCCTCTTCGTCCTCTTTTTGGCGACGATGATGGTACCGGGACAGGTGACGATTATCCCCCTGTATTTGATGATGAAAAGCATCGGCTGGCTGGACTCGCATCTGTCGATCATTGTGCCTGCCGCGTTGTTTAATGCCTTCGGCGTGTTCCTGCTGCGCCAATTCTTCAGAGGCATTCCGAAGGAGATGGAGGAGGCCGCCATCGTGGACGGTGCCAACCGCTGGACGATTTATGCTCGCATTATGCTGCCGCTGGTAAAACCGGCTTTGTCTGCGCTGGGAATCTTCACGTTCCTCGGCATGTGGAACAGCTTCTTTTATCCGCTCATTTTCCTGAATACTCCCGAAAAATTCACCGTCCCGATGATGCTGAACCTGTACCGCGGCATGTATTCCACGGACTGGACGCTCATGATGGCCGGCGCCGCGATTGCGCTTATTCCGGTACTGATCGTGTATATCATCGGTCAGCGTTATATAATAGAGGGCGTAACGCTTTCCGGGATCAAGGGATAACGAAAGCGATCCTTAGTTTTTGATTTAAGCAAAGTTGCAGCAGCATGGTCAGGTTCCTTTGACCATGCTGTTTTTGCGTAACCGTTTTTGATCAACACTTGATGGCTTTCATCTACGGCACCAATGAATTCATTAAACATCCTCTTGTCTTGGGCAACATTGCGCGGGTTCCAATGATACGAAACCGTAATGCGATTAAAAGCTAATGACAACGAAGCGGCTTTTCATCCATTCCAACCTATTGGTCGGGATGATCGTTTATACCTCGTAAAATTCTTCTTCCTTATCATCTTTAGTATGCACCTTCCCATAATTTTGGGGCTAAACCTGAAAATCATGGTCACGTCTATTTGGGGTGAAAACGATAGCGCTCGGGATTGAGTCCCACCGGCAGTTACGTTCAACCCGGCTACCGGAAGCACTCTGTCGGGTCTTTTTTATTTGGTAGGCGGATGTCATAGGAACACTAGCGGATCCCATTTCATAAATTATCTTGTCGAGAAGGAGGAATGGGCTTGTATGCCGGTCGTTCTCGTATAACGATTGTCCCATGCAGGGTATTGAATGATACGGAGGGTATAAAATGAACGAATTCCAGAAGGATCTGCAAAACTTGAATGTCGGCCAGTTCACTTCGACGGGGATGACACCTATGTCGGGGCAAAATCAGTACTATTCGGGGGATCCCCGTTTATGTGTTGGAATTTGCTTTTTTTGCGCCGGCTTTTGCGGCGGGTTTTGTTCATGCAGCAACTGTTTCCGCTGTAGCAGCTGCTTCAGCTGCGCCGGCTGCGGTAGCTGCGCACGTTGCGGAAGCTGCGCTCGCTGCCGTTGAGTACCGAAAAAAATCGCTTTGCGATCCGCAAAACGGTATGCCCCTGCAAATGTCTCGCCTTGCAGGGGCTGTTCCTTTTTTAGTTTTAGGCATGACGGACAAAACGCGCTACATAACTTAAAAATGAAGAAAAACCGAAGCTTGGTACAATGCGATTTCCCCGGCAAGAACTTCGTTTTTACCTGAGGATTTTGCAAAAATCAAAGGAGCGACTTTCAATCAGCAATAGATAAAGCGAAACGGTTTAATTCGACTATATATTGTACCCGGGGGCGGCCGGAATCGAATTTTGCAAAATCCTGACCTACGCAACGGTTTTGCTTCCGGCAAAACTTTAAGGAGGAATAAAAACTTGAACCCTTCTATGCGTCTGAAAGTGAAAGGGGATACGTTCTTTCTCCCCGATTCGAATGGCGGCGTCTATTTTCGCAACAATACGGGTTCGTTTCGAATGGAAGGCGACATGATTGATCTGTGGATCGAAAAATTGCTGCCGATGTGGAGTGGGGATTATTCCATGGCGGATCTGACGGACGGGCTGCCGGAACCCCACAGGGTACGGGTTTATGAAATCGCGGAAGTACTGCTGAGTAACGGCTTTGTCCGGGATACCAGCCAAGACAGCCCTCATAGCCTTTCGGAAGAGGTACTACGGAAATATGCCGGACAGATCGAATTTCTGGACAGCTTGGCAGGGGCGGGCGCTTACCGCTTTCAAACCTATCGCCAAGCTAATCCGATTGCGGTAGGTTCCGGTCCGATATTTGTCTCGCTCGTCGCGGCTTTGTTGGAATCTGGATTGCCTCGGTTTCGTATGCTGATCATGAACCGGGAGACCACGGATTGCCGGCGGATCTCCGAGCTGGCGGCGACCGCGCGTCTATCGGATCCCGAGGTCGAGGTCGAGGAGATCTTTCCGCCGAATGACGGCTTCCCCGATTGGCCGGAGGTCGTGCGGCTTGCGGATTCCGTTCTCTATGTCGCTCAGGATGACGATCCCGGTGAGCTGAGAGCGCTGCATGCTGCCTGCAGGGACGCGAAGAAGCTGCTGCTGCCTGCCATCTACTTGCGGCAGGTCGGCATAGCCGGGCCGCTGGTACACCCGGATTCGGACGTCTGCTTCGAATCCGCATGGCGCAGGATACACCGAGCCGCCCTTGGCGATGCGGGTCGGCCGACCGCCGTCTCTACTACGTCGGAAGCCATGCTCGCGAATGTGGTCGTATTCGAATGGCTTAAGACCGTTTCGGGGACGACGGCTTCCGAATTGAACGGAAAGTTGTTCCTGCTGAATCCGGAGACATTGGAAGGCGAGTGGCATTCGTTACTTCCCCATCCGCTGGTCAGCGGGCTTCGTCCGGCCGAACCTGCGGATCCGTTCGACCTTCCAATCGAACAGCGCACAAAGAGGAAAGAAGCCGACCGTCTCCTCTCCTATTTCAATCGCTTGACTTCGGCGGAGACCGGCATCCTTCACTGCTGGGAGGAAGGGGACTTGAAGCAGCTTCCGCTTTCACAGTGTCTCGTCCAGGCAGCCGACCCGCTTTCGGAAGGCCCCGCCGATCTGCTGCCGCAGATCGTTTGTATGGGAATGACCCATTATGATGCAAGGAAGGAAGCGGGCTTGGCTGGCATCGAGGCGTACGTGTCGCGATTGGCCGGGGTTCTGAAGGCGGCCGGGCCTGCCCAGCCGGATACCGCAAGTCCAATCGAGTTTCAGCCACATGAATATGTAGGGGTCGGAGCAGGAGAGACGGTAGCGGAAGCTGTTCTCCGCGGACTCCAGAAATGTCTGTTCGAGGAGCTGAAGAGCCGCTCTGAATCCAGCGTGCCCTCCGTTTATCGAATTGAGCTCAGCAAGGTTGATGATGGTTTCTCACGCTACTGCTTGCGTGTAATGAGTACGATGCGGGATGCTCCTGTAATAGGTCTAGGGCAAGAAGTATCGGGTTTCCCGGTTGTTTGGGTCGGTACGAGCGGGTACTGGTACGGCGGGGTCGGGGTAAACCGCACGACGGCGCTGCGAGAAGCGCTTCGACAGGCGCTGATGAGGATCCAAAACGATGCGGCGGACATCCAAGGCCAAATCCTGGAGCGCTCTTCGGTCAAGGTGGAAGATGCCTTGCCGCAAAGCCTGGCGATCCCCGGCGTCGATGAGTTGGAATACGGCACGATGCTGCAGTCCGTCCGGCAAACCCTGCAATCGAACCGTAAGCGGATCACGGTCGTTGATTTGTCGACAGAACCATTTATGAAAGAAGAGCTGGCAGGCGTGTATGGCGTGTCGCTGAGAGAGGAGGAGACGCTTTGAGCGCGATCGTAACGGTCATCGGGGAAGGGCAGCTCGCGGATTTGGTAATCAAGCAATTGTCTGCCGATGACCGCTATCGGCTGTTCCGGCAGGAAAGCATCGAATCCGGAGAGGCGGCAATGGGAGACTTGGCGCTGGTATTGAACGATGCTTGGGACCCTTCCGTTCATCTTGCGGCGGAGGATCGGTTCCGACAGTCGGGAACGCCCTGGCTGCGCGGCTTCGTTGCATTCGGAGAGGGGATTGTCGGTCCGTTGGTTCGTCCCGGGGGGCAAGGATGCTCGCAATGCGCGGATATCCGGCTTCTGCTGGCGGGAAGCGACCGCAGGGAATCGTGGGAACTACAGCGGATGCTGGCGTCGCATGGGGGCATCGCCCGGGACGCTTGGGCGTCTCGCACGGGATTATTGCAGGTGGCGAGCCTGGTTGCGGCAGAAGCCGCGAAGATGCTGGAGGGCAAAAAGCCAGAGACGGAAAGCCGGATTTACTTGATCAATCTGCGTACGATGAAAAGCTCGTCGCACTTCTTCCTTCCCGATCCGTTATGTCCGACCTGCGGCCGATTGCCGGAAGACGATGAGGAGACGGCCCGCATTGCGCTTCAGCCAAGCCTGAAAATCAGCGGAGAAACGTACCGCAGCCGTTCGATGGATGAACTGAAGGATGTTTTGGCCAAAGAATACCTGGATGCCAGGACCGGCTTTCTGAACGGGAAAATGGTTGACCTTGTGTCTCCTTTTGCCGATGCGAGCATCAATTTGCCCTTGTTTGGCGGAGATGAGGCTTGCGCAGGTCGGACCCACTCCTATGCGGATAGCGAAATGACGGCCATCCTGGAGGGACTGGAGCGTTATTGCGGTCTGTCGCCCCGCGGCAAACGAACCGTCGTTCATGACAGTTTCCGCAATTTACAGGGCCGAGCGCTCGATCCTCTCCGCGTAGGCGTCCATGCCAAGGAACAATATGAACGCTCCGGCTTCCCGTTCAAACCATTCGATCCCGAACGGCCGATCGACTGGGTATGGGGTTATTCGTTCCTGCAGCAGCGTCCGATTCTCGTACCGGAACTGCTGGCTTATTACAGTTCGGGCTGTGGTCGCGGATTCGTATACGAAACGTCCAATGGCTGCGCGCTGGGCGGCAGCCTGGAGGAAGCGATCTTCTACGGAATGCTGGAAGTGGTGGAGCGCGACTCGTTTCTCATGACTTGGTATGGGCGGCTGCCCCTGCCGCGTCTGGACCACCGTTCGGTCCAGGACCGGGAGTTGAGATGGATGACGGATCGTTTAGAGGCCGTGGCGGGTTATGACGTGCATTTGTATAAATCGACAATGGAGCACGGCATACCGAGCGTGTGGGCGCTCGCGAAAAACAAGAAAGAGCGGGGGGTGAATCTCATCTGCGCGGCGGGCGCCCATCCGGATCCGATTCGCGCGGCAAAGAGCGCGATCCACGAGGTGGCGGGCATGCTGCTCACGCTCAGCGAGAAATTCGAGGAAAACCGTCAGAAGTATGAACGGATGCTTCTCGATCCGTACCAGGTCGTTGAGATGGAGGACCACTCCATGCTGTACGGGCTGAAACAAGCGGAGGAACGGCTCGATTTTCTGCTGAATGAAGATCGTCCCATGCAAACGTTCGCCGAAGCGTTTGAACCGAGGGGCTGGAACGCAGATCTGACCGATGATCTGAAGGCCATGCTGCACGTTTTCCGCCAATTGAATCTTGAAGTGATCGTGGTCGACCAGACGACGCCGGAGACGCGTCGCAATGGACTCTATTGCGTGAAAGTGCTCATTCCCGGCATGCTGCCGATGACGTTCGGGCATCATCTCATCCGTTTAACAGGACTGGATAGGGTGCTCAAGGTCCCTGCGGAGCTGTCTTATTCGCTGGAGCCCTTGTCGCCCGAGCAGCTTAATCCGTATCCGCACCCGTTTCCCTAATTGACGGTTATGGGGCGGCCCGGTTGATGACAAGGAGGAAAGCGATGAGTCTTATGAATTTGGACGTTTTTCTTCACCGTTTGCAATATGATCCGGATAAGGTCAAGCCCTTGGATTGGGAGACGGATTGGGATGACGCACCGCTTCCTTACAAGCTTTATCGCGGGTTGCCAATGTTTTCGCTATCCAGGGAAGTGCCTGCAACGCTCGAGGGCAGGGATACGACCGGTGTGCCTAACCTTCGCGATATCGGACATTTCCTTTATTATGTATTCGGGCTTACGCAATTGACCCAATCCGTCCTGGAACGCGGACCAGCGGAAGAATCGGCTGGCGTCCTGCAGATGTGCCGGCGCTTCGTCCCTTCCGGAGGCGGGTTATATCCGAGCGAATTGTATCTCTATTTGAAGCTTGATGAATTGCCTGCCGGCGTATACCATTACGATGCGGCTCATCATCGGTTGGCGTTGTTGCGCGAAGGAAACTTCGATGCTTATGTAGCGAGGTCGCTCGGGAATCGACGCGACGTGAACGGTTGCTTCGGAGCCGCGTTCGTATCTACGGTTTACTGGAAAAATTTTTATAAATACAACAACTTTGCCTACCGGTTGCAGGGACTAGATGCTGGCATATTGATCGGACAGCTGCTCGAAATCGCGAAACGATTCGGATATTCGTCCAGCGTGCATTTTCAATTTCTCGATCAAGCCGTCAATCATCTGCTCGGACTATCGGAACAAGAGGAGAGCGTGTATGCGGTTATCCCGTTATCGACTGATCCGGTGATCCGGTGGATGGAACGCGGGAACGAGGATGAGCACACGGTTTCCGCCTCCGAGCTGTGCCGGGAGTTGTCGCCTGTCAGGCATGATCACTATGTCAGGTCACGGAGGATCTCAGATTACCCGTTGCTGCTCCGGATGAGCGAAGCTTCCCGACTGGATTCGACGCAATTATTCCGAGAAATCGTAAAGGATGAACAAGCAATCCCGGATCAAGCGCTCTCACTGACTCTGCCGCCTGTAGAGCGCTTGTCTTATGATTTGGCGACGGTTTGCCGCAACCGGTTTTCGCCCGAGACGGAATTCATCTTGAAGCCGATTGCTCTCTCCCGGCTTGCAGCTTTGCTTCGGGAAACGACGCTTTCCTTCTCGTATCGTAATGACCTGGATGGCCCGCAGGAACGGCCGGAACCCCGTGTATGCCTTTATGGCTGCTTCTACGGGGTCGATGACGTTCCGGATGGTGCTTATCGGTACGATGGCGCCGCGCATGCGCTGCAGCCGGTTTGTTTTGGAGATCACCGGCAACGGATGCAGGAGGGAATGTCGCTTTCCAATGTCAATTTGTTTCAAGTGCCGCTCGGCTTTCATGTAGCAGGGAAGAGGGGGTTCTTTCAATCGCAGCTCGGCAAGAGGGGATACCGCATACAGCAAATGGAAGCAGGGATGCTCGTGCACCGGTTATTGCTGGCAGCATCCGCCCTCGGGATGGGAGGACGTCCGCTTCTCGGGTTTGACGCCAATTCCAGCGATGCGCTTTACCGGACGGCTGCTCGGGATGAAACGGGGCTGATTTTTATACCGGTCGGTCCCTATCGTCAACGTGTGCGGTTGGCGGGGAGCTTGAGCCGTTAAAATGAAAATTCATTGCTAACGGCATTGGTACTTTATCCCCAAGGATTATGTGATGATTATATACAGGACATCGATATGTTCTCCATGAAGGTAAGGGAATACGCCAATGGTGCATCACTTAGCGGAAGAAAAGATGTTGGCGCATTATTTGCAAAATGCCAGTTGGATGTTTCATTATACGTAGAAGATGGTGCCAATATTATGATTGACCGCGGCTGGATGGAGCAACCTCCGGAAGCTGTAGACCGAGATAATTTACACGCTGGACATTAAAAGCTTGATTCAGAAGCTGCCTCGGGTACAATAGTTGAATCGAGCGGGTTAAAAGAAAGGGCCTTCCTGTATAGGATGGCCCTTAAGCATGCCGTTTACAAACAGCGCGGAAACCTTATCAAAAGTAATGGCACGGTACCGACACCTGTGCCATGTAGGACGACAAGAAGTGATTAACTGTTATACCTGCAGGTATATGCAAAGGTTTGCCCTCTGTGTTTTGGTAGGATGTGCTATAATTTCTGGTAAAGTTTCGCATAAAGCGAGGAGATTTGCATGACAAAAAAGCCGCTGACTTATTTGCTCGCCGGCGTCGTTATCGTGGTGGTGGCGTTCTTGCTGATGTATAGGCCATTATTTACAAACCCGGGGCATACGACGGCGAAGGAAATGGAAGAGCCTTCTGTAAAGCCGCTGACCACCGCTGCCACATCCGATACTGCAGCGAATGATTCGAAAGGGAATTCGCCAGAGGCCGAAATGAAAAGCCTGGCCGAGCTGGCCGTCGAATACGGCGATTTGCGGCTAATCGACGCACATAATCATGATGCCAGCGGGTTTACATATGCAAGGATGATGAAGACCTGGAAGCAGGACGGCGTTGACCGAATTGTCCTTTTCGGAGATGTTTCCGAACCTTCGGCGATCGGGACGGACCAGATATCCTGGAATGCATATCAGGAAGCGCCTGACCAGTTTATCCCGTTTTTCTCCGGAATCAATCTCCTGGACGAATCGGGACTTCAGACAGTGAAGGACAATTTGGAGAAAGGATACTTCGGCATCGGGGAAATTGCCGCAGCCTCCACGAATTCTCCCGTCCTGGCTAATGTCGCCTGGAAAACCAAAGATCCGATGGACGGAATTTTACCGAAAATCTACAAACTATGCGCGGAATATAAGACGCCGGTGTTGCTACATATCGATCCTCCGAGCGGGGAGCCTGTCCGCAAACTGGAGGAAGCGCTCGAGGACAATCCTGATACGACTTTCATATTCGCCCATATCAACGCTTACAATTCGCCCGACAATGTCGAATATTTGCTTAAGAAGCATCCCAATCTGTACGCGGATTTTTTTGCCGGTTCTACAGCTTCCAATCCGGAGAGCGCCAACCGGCTGGACGACTTCGTATCCGTCATGAAGCAATTTCCCGATCGTTTTCTATTGAGCACGGATTCGGGTTATGGTTTGCCTGGAGGCGAGGAGAAGGCCATCGAAGGGATGTACCGGCTGATCGATGCGTTGGGAGACCGCCGTATAGCACAGCAGGTTGCCGGCGGTAACCTTGAACGGTTGATCCGCATGCAGCCGGCCACGAAGACGCAGCTTGAAGCACTTCGCAAGGCCGGCAATCTGCCTGGCATGGAGAAGGATTTGTCCAGCCTGACGAAAGAGGAAGCCGGAAAACTATTGTTGGATAAGAAACAAGAGTAAACTTCCCGCAACACGGAATCTGTTTCCGCTTTAAACGGAAGATCAGCGTAGTGCCTCAATGCGAATCGGCTCGGGTGCACATGGAGGTGACATGGATACCTTTATCGCTCTCAGTAGTTCGGAAAATTGCCGCTTTCAACCTATCAAAACCAGTGAATGAAGAATAGACCCATTGAAAGTCGCCATTTTAGCGGCTTTTTTATTTTATTGATACAAGTTATAGTCCCGATTGCCGTAAAGGACAAGGAACATGTTACCATTACCGATTAGAAAAATATCTAACTGATTGAAACTCGGAGACAATTTGTTGACATTTCGTTCAAAAAATGATGATATCTCTGGACTATATTAAATATATGAAACTAAAAATTGATTTCGTATGGTTTTGGAGAAGAAAAATCGAAGTACACGGAGGTACAAGAAATGAGGAAACGGTGTCCGATCTGCCTATTCAAGTGACAAAGGCAGAGGATTCCAAGATAAAAACCAACCAATGCGCAACCAAACGCTATTTCAAAGTGATAATAGTACACTCTGTTGTAAATTCAGCGAAAGTCGGAGGTATAGAAAATCTATGAACGTATCTTTTAAAGAAATAAAAATGGTACTCGTCTTGCTCATTTTGTTAATAACCATTACAGGATGCTCCAGAGCAATGCCTGTATCTCCAAATGTAGATCATTCTTCAACGAATCTGCCTCAAAATACATCCACCACAACCGAGACCGGGAATGAAACGCCTCCTGCCGAAGAAACGAACATCCCATCAAACCCACCGGTTGAGTATGATCCTGCCTGGCCGGACCGAACGGTACGCTCTTCCAACGGGCATCTTGTGAACAATTGCGTACCAGAGAAGCTGCGCGATAAAGCAACTACATTGACAACCAGTGACGGGGTGCATTTGTCGGCGCTTGTGCTTGGAAGCGGAAATAAAGGAGTCCTGCTTGCACACGAGCAAGGCTATAACATTTGCTCTTTTCTTGACATGGGAACGGAATTGGCGGATGACGGATATTTAGTCGTTATTCCTGAATATCGCAATCACGGCGCCTCACAGAATTTCCCGGAGGATAACCAGAATATAGACCGTGATGCAGATGCGGCCTTAAGCGAACTCAAACGATTGGGTGCACAAAAAGTGTTTTTGGCAGGAGCATCTTGTGGCGGTACAACAGCAATCATTGCGGGCGTTCGTCAAGAGCTTCCCATCGAGGGGTTAATTATTCTTTCTTCTCCAGCACAATGTGGGCCGCTTGATTCAATTCCAAGCGTCAAAAAGATTAAAGCGCCATCCCTGTTTGTTTTTTCACCTGGTGATTATGGAGGCTCGATTGAAAAAGAAGTGCGCAAATTATATCAAGCATCCGGAGCAACGGATAAAGAGCTCATTGTGGATCCGAGCGGTTATCACGGAACAGATATGTTTCATAAGGGGGAGCAGGGCGACGCATTGAAGTCCAAACTCATTGACTTTGTTAAAAAGAATTTTAATTAAAGTAAACTCAAAATGAGGTGTTAATCTAAGGCTTCAGTGTTGGCCGGCATTTAAGAATTAAATAATAGAAATGTTTGTGTTTCCTGGATGGCGGATCCATCAGCGCTTCATGGCTAATCGCACCTTACTTCGTTTCAGCTCTCCTTCGACCGTTACGGCATTTTCGAGAAGGCCGGCAAGATCGCGGAAAGGCGCGAAATGCTGGAGTCGCATCGGGATCATATCTCCGCTCTCAGATGAGGGGGATCAGGACAATATAAAGAGCATCGGGTATAAATTAATCAATATCAGGAATTGGAACAGCGAAGTCGGATTTCTAATCCGGGTTTTGATTGAAAAATAATGAAGTTTGTGATAGTATTTCCTAAAATCATTTGAAAAGCGATGAAGAGGAAAAGTACTAAGGGCTCTTAAGTTCAGAGAGCGAAGGGAATGCTGAAACCTTTGCCTTAACCCCTTTGTATGTCAGTCACCTCGGAGCTGTTGATCGAAAACCGGATCCAATCGTTGATTTGGCGAGTAGTTCCAAACGGATAGGCACACGTTATCGTGCTGAGGTAAGGGAAACCTTACTTCATGAGGCCGGAATCGTGAGATTCCAGCAAACCAGGGTGGTACCGCGAAAATCAACCCCTTTCGTCCCTATCGTTCGGCAGATGGCTGCCGAGCTTGGGAAGAGAGGGGTTTTTATGTATATAACGAACAAGCGATGAAGAGAAAAAGTGTCAAGGGCTCTTAAGTCCAGAGAGCGAAGGGAATGCTGAAACCTTTGCCTTAATCCCTTGCATGGTCATCTCCGAGCTGTTGATCGAAAACCGGATCATGTCGTTTGACTTGGTGAGTAGTCTCAACCGGATGGACACACGTTACCGTGCCTGAAGTAAGGAAACCCTTTACTTCGTGAGGCCCAAAATCGCGAGATTTTAGGCGAATCAGGGTGGTACCGCGAAAATCAACCCCTTTCGTCCCTTTAGTACGGCAGTATGCTGCCGGCTTTTGGGAGGAGAGGGGATTTTTTATTGGAGGGATGTCACATGGATACAAAAAGAGAAAAAGCTGAACTCATCACTGGATCTGAATGCCTTCTACGCTGTTTGTTGCATGAGGGGGTTGAAAGTGTTTTTGGTTATCCCGGAGGAAATGCGCTGTACATTTATGACGCCATGGTCGACAATCCGGAGTTCAAACACATTCTGACCCGGCACGAGCAAGGAGCTATACACGCGGCAGACGGTTATGCCAGATCGACAGGTAAAGTCGGCGTCTGCATTGCCACATCCGGTCCGGGAGCGACAAATTTGATTACCGGGATTGCGACTGCTTATATGGATTCCGTGCCTCTCGTCATCATTACGGGCAACGTGTCAACTACGGTCATGGGCACAGATGCTTTCCAGGAAGCGGATATCGTCAGCATGACCCTGTCCATAACGAAACACAGCTATTCCGTTCGTCATGTGCAAGACCTTCCGCGCATCGTGCATGAAGCCTTCCATATTGCTAGTACGGGCAGGAAAGGTCCTGTATTGATCGACATCCCTAAAGATGTATCCAATCACAAGTTGTATTACCAACCAGCGGCTGCGATTCGTCTTCGAGGGTACGAATCCAATCCGAATTTGGATACAGACCAGATCAATATATTAATTCAAGCGATTACCGAATCCGAAAGACCGATCATCATCGCCGGGGGAGGCGTGGTTTATTCAGGTGCAACCAATGAGCTGCTGGAGTTCGTGATTAAAACCAACATTCCGGTGGCGACCACATTGCTTGGTTTGGGAGGTTTTCCAAGTGCTCACGACCTGTGGCTGGGCATGCCGGGCCATCATGGTGCGTATGCAGCGAATATGGCCATCCAACATGCCGATCTGATTATTTCGATGGGTTCGCGGTTTGATGACCGGGTGACCATGAGCGTGGATGGTTTCGCCCCCCAAGCCAAACGGATTGCCCATATCGATATTGATCCGGCTGAAATTGGCAAAAACGTCAAGGCGGATATTGCATGCATAGGCGATATCAAGGCTGTACTGAACTATGCGAATACGAAAGCTATCGCATCCCCCTCTGATCGTTGGATCAAGGAAATTCAAGAATACAAACGGCAGTTTCCGTTACGGTACAAAGATTCGGATACGGAGCTTAAACCCCAATTTGTCATTGAAATGATCCATGAAACAACACGAGTGGAAGCGATCATAACCACGGACGTAGGCCAGCACCAAATGTGGACAGCTCAATTTTACAAGTTTAACCACCCCCGCTCACTGATCACGTCAGGTGGTCTTGGAACCATGGGGTTCGGGTTCCCGGCCGCCATTGGCGCTCAGATCGGAAATCCGAAACGACTTGTGGTTTCCGTAAACGGTGACGGGGGCATGCAGATGTGTGCGCAGGAGATGGCTATTTGTTCCATTCATCGCATTCCTGTCAAAATTGTCGTAATTAACAACCAAGTATTAGGGATGGTTAAGCAACAGCAGGAACTCAGCTACGCCAAGCGTTACAGCCAGATCGACCTTGCCGGCAGCCCGGATTTCGTAAAGCTGGCTGAAGCCTACGGAATCAAAGGGTTGAGAGCGAGTAACAAAGCAGAGGCTTCCCGCGTGTGGCAAGAAGCTCTAAATACACCTGGTCCCGTACTTGTTGAGTTTGTCGTACCGAAAGAAGAGAATGTATATCCGATGGTGCTTGCCGGAACAGCTTTACATGAGATGATTCTGGGGGATGTCGAATGATTTGAAAACATAATGAAGGAGGTTGACGCATGTCGCATCCGGCAATCGAGCAGACGAAATCGCTGCTGCCGACCGGGCAGGATGCATCGATCGCCGACAGAAATACAATGAGCAGCTTCGCGACGTTCCGGATGTGTCCAGGATGCAGCGAAGCTGCTCTTCTTAGTTTATTGGAAGTTTTTTTGTTTTAACGATATATGTCCTAGTCAAAACCCGACGACAAGAACATATATCGTTAGCCGAAAAAGACAAGAACACTATGGTTAACCGTGATAGGGACAAACTTCTACGTAAACCGGTCTTCCTTATCCCGGCTTTGTTTGTCTCGATCCACAAGTGAAGCAAGTATCGCGGACGCGTCGTTCGGTTTAATCAAAGTTTCATCTTTCTGTAAGGGGAAGAGCCGGAGCGTAGCAACGGCACTGGTGCAGGTGAGGATCCTGAAGATCTGCCTTAACTCAAGGAAGATGATATCTACCCAGCGATGAATCTGGTTAACTGCGCTGAGAGCCGTTTTGTAACCGTATCCCGTTTAGCCTTGAGAATCCGTAACTCCTCGTAGGCTTCCGGATTGAATCGTACAGACGAGTAGTTTATCCATTTTTGACCATATCCGCAATGACAAGGGCATCATCCTTGCAGTCACTTTTGGACGGAGTGTTGTCGCGGTTCTCCTTGTTCTTCTTGTCATGGTGGCGATTAACGAGAACGATTTCCATTCCTTGAGAAGAGAGCCAACGAATCAGGCGTCACCGATAATGACCGGTCGGTTCCATGCCAACGATGACATGATTCAGGTTGTAGCAGTTTAGCAAATCCTGAATCCAGCGACCAAACATTTTCGTTAAAAAGAAAAACTAATCGCTAATAAATACGAGAAGTTAGATTTACAGATGTCTGACATCAAGAATCTGGTTGCAGATAGAGTGAGCTAACGATCCTTAAGAAGAGGTCGTGAACAACTCCTTATTATATTTGATATGGGTGGGATCACCTACCGATTAACTCCCCCATAGCTATCCCATTTATTACAGTAATATTGTATCAAATATAATATGTACAAAATATTCATTGTATATTTCATAATATTTGTAATAAAACATTGACTTTGCCTGGAAAATGCCGATATACTCTCGATATATTAGATTAATTGGATGAAATGAGGTGATGCGATAACGGTGACCGGTGAAGATCCATACGATCATTTATCTATGAAAGCGTTTTAATACAATCGATGAGGTGATAAGTTTGATGTTAAAACGAAGTATAGCAATCATGCTGTGTATGCTGCTCTTGATTGCTCCTCAGGCGGCATTCGCCTATAAGAATCCTGCATCGCTGCCGGACGAATGGGGACAATATGGACTTGGCGACCCTTACGTGTTGAAGTTTAATGGTACATATTATTTGTATGTGAGCACGAGAGATACCGATATCGGAATCAAAGTGTGGAGCTCGCCAGACCTTGTCCACTGGAGCTATGAAGGATTGGCCGCAACGGATCCGGTTACGAAGGGAGCCTACGCTCCTGAAGTCGTATATTGGAACGGATACTTCTACATGTATACCTCTCCTGCCGGCAATGGTCATTACGTGCTGCGCAGCGAAAGCCCGACGGGGCCGTTCACGGTGCAGACGGGCAATTTGGGCCATTCGATCGATGGCAACGTCTTCATTGACGATGATGGCAAGTGGTATTTCTATCATGCAGGCGCAGCGGGAATTCTCGCGGCTACGATGCCTACACCAACGACGATCAGCAACAGCGTCAATACAGGTGCAAGCATGAACGGTTGGACGGAAGGTTCTACGTTGTTCAAGCGCGACGGCAAATACTATATGACGTATACCGGCAACCATGTATTCAGCAAAGGCTATCGGGTCGACTACGCTGTCAGCTCAAACCCGCTCACGGGATTCGTGCGTGATACGGATAATCCGATTCTGATCAGTACGGAAGGTCCGACAGTCGGTCTCGGGCATAATACGGTCGTCGTTGGCCCGAACCTGGATGCCCGCTATATCATCTACCACAATCTCGAAGGAAAGGGCATTGTAGGACCTCTTCGCCATATGGGGATGGACCGGATCGTGTTCAACGGGGACAAAATGTCCGTGCTCGGACCGACGGCAACCGAGCAGCCGGATCCGGAGATGCCGGATTTCGAGGACCGGTTCAATGGTGCGGAACTCAGCACGTCGTGGACGAAAACGGACGGTGTCGGCTGGAGCATGGATTCCGGACTTCTGCGTCAGCAAGTTGCCGGTACAAGCAGACTGTTGACCACTGTTGCGGCGGGTAGCAGCTATACGGCAGAATTTAACCTACAGCTGGCTGAGTCCAGCAATACCGAAGGCCAGCGGCTCGGGGCCGTATTCTCCTACAAGGGAGATAACGATTTCGGCACAGCGCTGTTAGATCCGGCGAGCAATTCGCTGAAGACGCAGTTCCGGGTGAACGGCGCAGATCTGGGATGGGAGGAGAGCACGCTTCCGGACGGGTACGATTATACAAAGCTGCATAATATCCGGGTTGAGAAAGCAGGGGACACGTTCAAGATCTACGTCGACGGCATGCTGAAGCAGACGCGCAGCGCGAAGCTTGGCGGCGGCAGTATCGGTTACGTCACGGAGAACGCGAAGGCTAATTTCGGTTATGTTGCTTTCAGCAACGACGTGAACGGAAGCAGCGATTTTGACGCCGCGAAACCGGTTCCGGGTCAAGTCGAAGCCGTTCATTACCTGTCAGGCGGCGAAGGAGTCGGATATCACGACCAGACGCCGGGTACGATCGGCGATTACCGTGGAGACGGCGTGGATACGGCCAAAGCAGATGACAGCACCTCACATATCACCGCTTTCGAGAAGGGCGAATGGCTGAAATACCGGCTGAACATCGCGGAGACAGGCAAATACGATATTGATCTCTCTTATGAAGATGCAGCCCTGGGCAGCAAAATACAGCTTACTCTGGATGATGGACAGCTGCTGGGCGAGTTTGAGCTGACAGGTGACACTGACGCTGCTGATGCAGGATGGCAGACCGCACAGCTGAACGGGGTAGATTTGCCGGCAGGTGAACATATTTTGAAGGTCACCGCCGCATCGGGCACGACCTCGCTGGACAAGCTGTCGTTCCAAAGGCACGCGGATGTTCCGGTTCTCCATGATAACTTCAATGATGGTAAGGATGACGGCTGGCAGCGGTATGAAGGATTCTGGAACGTGAAGACCGACATTGGCGGGGAGGAGCAGGCTTATGACGCGTATCATCCGATCCCGGGGACGATTGGCACAGTCCACTATATCTCTGGTGGTGAAGGTGTAGGTTATCATGAGAATACACTCCAAAACATCGGCGGCGAGTACCGGGGAGATTCGGTCGACATTCGCTCCAATAAGGTCAGCGGCGGTTACAACGTCGGCTGGAACCAGACGGGCGAATGGCTGAAGTTTAACATTGACGTAGCGGAAGCCGGAACCTATAACGCAGAATTCAAAGTAGCTACTACGCTGGATGGAGGTCAGATCCGGCTCTGGCTGGACGACACGACGGATCTGACCGGCATTGTGGACATTCCGAAGACCGGTGACTGGAACATCTGGAATGTGGTACGCAAATCCGGTGTTATCCTGCCGGCAGGCAAACATACGTTGAAAGCCGAGACGGTCCGCGGAGAATTCGATTTTGCAAGTATAGCGATGACGAGGACGGATCAGCCGATACCCGTGCCCGGCGTCATCGAAGCCGAGCATTACAAGCCCGGCGGTGAAGGCGTTGGCTACCATGATTTGACGCCTGCAAACATTGGAGGCAAATACCGCAGCGATAGCGTCGACATTCGATCCGCTGCATCCGGCGATCAGATCGTAGGCTGGAATCAAACGGGCGAATGGCTGAAGTACAACATCAACGTTGCGCAAGAGGGACTGTACGATCTCGACTTGTGGGCAGCGACGACGTTCACGGATGCAGAAGTCCGGCTATGGTTGGATGACACGACTGATTTGACAGGCATACTGGGCGTTCCTTCTTCCGGCGACTGGAATAAGTGGAAGTCGGTGACGAAATCCGGTATTAGGCTGCCGGCCGGTGATCATGAACTGAAGGTCGAAATTGTCAAAGGCGAGTTTGACATGACGAGACTTTCGCTCACCCAGTTCGATAAGCCGCATGTGCTGCCCGGATTTATTCAGGCTGTTGATTATAAGGCAGGCGGCGAAGGTACGGGCTACCATGATCTGACTCCCGCTAACATCGGTATGGAATACCGGAATGAGGCGGTCGACATCCGCCGAAATGCGGGGGGCAGCTACAATGTAGGGTGGAACGCTACCGGCGAATGGCTGGCCTACAACGTAGATATTGCCAAGGCCGGCGTGTACAACGTCGATTTCGTGACCGCTACATCGATGGACGGTGCGAAAGTCCGGCTGTGGCTCGACGATGCAACCGATCTAACCGGTGAAGTCGACATTCCGAATTCTGTCACCTGGGAGAATTGGGCGACAACAACGAAGCAAGGCATCTATCTCCCGGCGGGCGCCCATACCTTGAAGGTCGAAACCGTGAAAGGTGAATTCGACTTCCAAGGAATACGCATCCATCAGAATCCAGTCGAACCTAAGGTTGCTTATACCGGCGAATATCAGGCAGCGGTCGGCAGCTTCGGAAAAACGTTGATTGGAGATGCCAATTGGTCGGATTACAGCGTAGAGTCTGATATCAAGCTGATCAGCGATACAGGTGACGGAGGCATACTGTTCCGGGCGAGCAACCCGGCTCACGGCAAGGAGCTGAATCAGAATAATGCGGATTTCGTACAAGGATATGTCGCGTACCTGAACAAACAGGGCGTTCATCTCGGCAAGCTGAATTACAGCTGGACCTATCTGACAGGAGCGCCGCTCGAGGTGAAGACAGGTGAATGGAAGCATGTAAAAGTCGTTGCGCAAGGCGCCCGTATCCAAGTGTTTGTCGATGATATGAGCAAGCCGGTAATCGACTATACGGACCGCAGCGGCAATCCATTCACACATGGCAAGGCCGGCATGCGGACGTTCATGAATGAAACGAGCTACGACAATTTTACGATTCTCCCTGCCCCCATTAACGCTCCTGCCATCGGAAAGCTGCTTGAATGGTTTGGAACTACCGGACAGCTAGACGAGAAGACATGGAAGCAGTTGGATAAGGAGCTTGAGCATGCAGCCGATGCGATCAGCAAGAATAAGACGGACTGGAAGCAGGGGATCAAGCATCTGGAGAATTTGTTGAAGCAGCTGAATAAAGAGAAGAAGCAGGAAGAAGTTTCCGATGAAGCAAAGACAACGCTCAATCGGAGCATTAAGACACTCATTGAGGTGTGGAGTGCAAATCTTGGCAAGTAGCCGGCCCTATGGCGACTAACTAATGCGAACGTCCCTGTACCGAAGGAGCTCGGTGCCGGGACGTTTTGCGTTATTGCATCGGAAATTATGATAGTGAGCATATTTCCTCGGATGAGAGGGAGAGCGAGGGAACCACACCTATGAAGACGTTTGGAAAAGGCTGCCTGCGGCTCATTCTTGGAACATTAGTGTTACACTTTTGATACTGAACAGTAACAACCAGAATATGTTAATATATGATAATAGTTAGAATAGCATTAAGAATTGCAAAAGGGAGAGTGTAAGACATGAAACAAACCTTTTTTGTAAATAACCGTCAAAAGTTGGTCCAAGCTTTGGCTGATGATTCCATTGCCGTTTTGTTTGCTGGGGAAGCTCCCCATAAATCAGCGGATGCGAATTATCCATTTAAGCCGAACCGCCATTATTATTACCTCACTGGATTGACGAAACCGAGTTCCATCCTGGTGATCACCAAGCGCGGCAATCAAGTCGAAGAGACGCTGTTTATCGAAAAAGTTGATCCCGTTCTGGAAAAATGGACCGGCAAGATGATGACTGCTGATGAAGCCAAAGAGATTACCGGCATCGGAAAGGTGCAAAATCGCGACACCTTTGAACATTTCTTCCACGCTACCGTGACGAACCATGACTACAAAAACGTGTACTTCGATCTTGAACGACGCGGGTTCCATGAGCTGCCAGGCCGGGCGGAGATATTTGCACGCAAAACGCAGGAGCAATATCCGATGCTCGTGGTTCAGAACCTGTACCGACAGATCGCCCACCTGCGCCTGTTCAAGACTCAAGACGAAATAGTGAAGATGAAGCGTGCCATCGAAATCACGAAGGAAGGTATCGAGCGCATGGTGTCTCATATGCGTCCGGGTGTCAACGAGGCGGAGCTGGAAGCACACTTCACATTCAACTTGCGCACGTCGGGTGCGAAACATTATGCCTTTGACCCGATCGTGGCGGGCGGTGCCCGTGCGACGGTACTTCACTACGAAGAAAACGACAGCGACGTCCAAGACGGCGAGCTGGTGCTGGTCGACATAGGTGCAGAGTTCGACCAATATAACGCTGACATCACCCGCACGTTTCCGGTCAACGGCACGTTTAGCGAGCGTCAGAAAGCGATCTACAACCTCGTCCTGAAGGCTGAGCAGGAAGTCATCAATGCGATCAAACCAGGCGTACCCTTCACAAAGCTGAACGAGATCGCCAAGCAAGTGTTGGCGGAAGGGGGCAAGGAACTCGGTTTGATCGATAACGATGAAGAGCTGATTAACATCTACTACCATGGAGTCAGCCATAGTCTTGGCCTTGACACTCACGACGTCGGCGACTACCGCGGGCTGGAGTTACAACCGGGTATGGTGCTAACCGTGGAGCCAGGCCTGTACATCTCAGAAGAAGGCATCGGCATCCGCATCGAGGATGACGTCCTTGTCACGGAAGATGGTTGCGAGGTGCTCTCAAAAGATATCTTGAAGACAGTCGACGAAATCGAGGCCTTCATGGCCAAAGCAAAAGCGACAAAATAAATGCCGGCTTCTACCACAGTTTTGTATACAGTATAGTTTGTATATTGATAGATTGATAGAAGATGTATAAAGTTACATATCAATAATCTATATTCTGGGATTTATCAAAAACCTTATGCTAAAGAGGATAGCATAAGGTTTTTGGATATTTGAGCCGGAATCGTCTTACGCTTTATGTGAATTCGCTTGAATGGGAAAATCGAAGAGCATCGCTGTTTCAACCTGGTGTTGTAAGAAATAATTGATGTGGCGACAAACAGATCTTTCCTCCGTTGATCCAAGCCACCTGTTGTGACAAGCTGCCTACGGTAGAGCAGGAAGCTAATATCTTTAAGACGACAAGTACATACACGCTTAATAGCCGCGCAGCTGCGGCTTTTTTTGTTTTAACCATAATTGATAAAGTATACTCATGCCGGCAATGGACAACGCTTAAGATTAAATAAATATTTTTTATGCGGGAGGTCATTGCTTCTTGAAATTTGAACTTGGACGTTGCTTGCTGAATGAACGATTGATGGAATCCGGAAAGTCAGCGGAATGGCTGGCAAAAGAGTTGCTTTTGAAACCGGAACGAATTTACGACTTTATTGAAAACAAAAGAGTGATGCCACTCAAAATTGCCATATCAATCGCCGATTCGATCGGTTGTGATGTTCGTGTCTTGTATGATTTAATTCCGAACGAATTAGAAGTAAAGGGAAATTAACGGAATAAGTGGTAGGTCGCATTGAGACTACAAATGTGATCCATTAAGCTAACGGGAAACGCTAGTTCATCACGATTAAAACCTCTCCTTAGAAGCAAGGGGGGAGTTGGTCATAACGATTGGATAAAGCTGATGGTAGGTTCAACTATAGTTATTCTAGCATTGACTGAATCGAGGTTAACGGTTGCGCCAATCGGCAAAGCGGCTTTATACAATCCATGACCTGTGGCAAGGTTCGTTATCATCGGCTTACCGAGAGGTACAACAAATTCGTTGATTAAATCCTCATAGGATTTACCATAAGCCGCCTGGCAGCCTGAGCACTCTCCCATAATAATGCCGATGCAGTCACGAAATTTTCCGGCAAGCTTCAAATGATTCAAGTACCTGTAGACGGTATTGGTAGGTTCATGCGTTTCTTCAAGAACAAGAATTTTACCCCTTGTATCGATTTCGAAAGGCGTACCCAACGTATCGACAAAGGATGTCAGATTACCGCCCACAAGTTGCCCAGTAACGTTGCCCGGAACACGGCTTATCAGCGGCATCCCCGGCGGATTCAAGATTGTCCGGGTTAATGAGTATACGGATGTCGCGGAAAAAAACTGATCGAAATTATAAGCGGGCGTTTCGGATTTGAAGTCAATAAGCAGCAGACTATGGAATGTTATTAAATCCACATATTGATGCAGTACGTTTAATAGTACCGTTATATCGCTGTAACCTGTAACGATTTTTGGATGATTTCGGATCACAGTATAATCAATGTAAGGAAGAATTCCGGCGACTCCTGTACCGCCTCTGGTGGGTAGTATCATTTTAACCCGCTCGTCTTGAAACATCATCATCAAATCAGAAGCCCGCTGCTCGTCTGTGCCGGCAAGAAACCCGTTTTGCGCATATACATATTGACCCAATACAACATTGAACCCCATTGCTCTCAAAACTTCGATCCGTGCATTAATTACGTCTGCAGCGAGCGGGCTGCCCAAGGTAACGACTCCAACGGTATCGCCCCTCTGCAAGATTGGCGGTATTATCGGCATATGCTTATCTTCCTTCCTGAAAATAGAAGCAGCCATTGTGAATAACATATCTTTAGAGTATATTGGCAAAGTCCCAAGCACAGTACTAAAAAGGAGCTTGAATGAACAAGAAACCTCTTTCATAAAGGGAATAAAATCTGGTTGAGCCCAAGTGCCCGTAAAATACGGTCCATGGCCAAGCTCGGTTTACCGTGAATACGCTGAAGCAAGGTTTCGTCGGCAACCCGGCGATCTTCTGGGTTTGTCCGGAATGATCCGAAGCTGCTGAAGGGGCCGATTGCCGCCTCATTCATAACCGGAATACATTTATGCGCGGCTTCGAA
This sequence comes from Paenibacillus sp. USDA918EY, assembly GCF_009870825.1. GTDB lineage: Bacteria > Bacillota > Bacilli > Paenibacillales > Paenibacillaceae > Paenibacillus_AQ > Paenibacillus_AQ albilobatus. Next base: position 147,250 of record NZ_WTWY01000005.1, read on the forward strand.
TACAATGACCCTAAAGCCAAAAGCGAGATGGCGGAGGCAGGCGCTCCTTCCCTAATATCCTAGAGCACGTCCGGCAAGCTCCCCGAGCATAAGGTTGGTACGCTGTGCTCGATTCTCCAATCCTTTGTAACCATTCAGTTTGTATTGGCGCTGCCATTTCCATAACCTCGGGTTGTGAATGCTATACTTCTGACATGCAGCATTAAAACCAATCTCACCACGCTCAATTTCTATTAGGATCGTAAGTTTCTCAGAAGCCGAATAGGATCGTCTTTGCATGAAAAAGCCCCCTTACCGTAGCAGGTTTTATTATTTCACCTGTCTACCGTAAGGGGAGCATGTCACAACAGCAGATGCTCCTTTTTCATTAACCTAAAGGGCAGCATTAGCTTAATGAATTATACCGAAAATGACAAGAACACGGTTTCTTATCCGATTAGACGAATGTTTAATGTAATTCAATATTGGACGCCTTTACTTGGTAGTACCAATGTAGCTGACACTATCCGCAGACATATGTAAAACTGGAAATATTTCCAACATCAAGTTGTAGAGCTACTGCTTTACGTCCTAGGGCTTCAATCTCAGCAACGACAGACTTTGCTTGTTCTGCTTGGCTACGATAGTTCAGGATGACATCACCGCCATGACGTGCAATACTGATGGCAGTATTGCGACCCAGTCCGCGGCTGCCGCCAGTAACGATTGAGATATTTGCCATTGTAACTTCATCCTCTCAGAAATCGTTTTAATTTACAGTGATATCATAAAAGATAAAGTTCACTTGAAGTCAAGGGTGTTTTGATTATAATAATAAGTGCCTAATCAAACAGATAAATCCACTGATTTCACTATATTTTCTCTATTTTTTATAGCGTAAATTTGGAAAAATCAATTTATGTTGCCAAATATTCATTTAAAGTACACTTTAACAGATGGCGGTGAAAATTTAGTTGTGTTGACTATAAAAGAAGCTACCGAATTGACGGGAATAACAGCTCCCACTCTCCGATATTACGAAAAAGAGGGGCTGCTTCCCCATGTGAAAAGAAATGAAACTGGAAAGCGGCTATATGACGATGAGGATTTAAGCTGGATATCCTTTGTTACCGCGCTTCGAGCCACAGGGATGCCGATTGCTCAAATTCAGAAGTATGTATACTTGTATAAAGAAGGGGACTCGACGATTGCGGAACGAAAAATGATGATGCTTCAGCATAAAAAAGAGATTGAGAAGAGCATAAGGGAACTATATTTTAACCTGGATAAAATAAACTATAAACTTGCTCTATATGATGTACTTGAATCTCAGATTGAAGGAACTAACATCAAAATTTGATGATGCCAAATACAAAGTCGCTAAATTAGCGACTTTGTATTTTTGTATAATTGTATTTGACTCAAACATACATTTCCAAATATCCATACCTATAACGTCGGATACAAACCGCGTTAAAATCAGTACTGACATGATGCTGTCAAAGATTGAGGCCGTTTTTATCCCTCCTGGTGGATGACACTGTGCCACCAAAAGTAGAATATTCCCTAACTCAACAGGAAAAAATTGTCCACTATCATCCATTCTGTAAAAATATGGGGAAAATCCCATTATTTCAGATGATTCAGGTTGAATGTCGAATGTGAAATCACGACAAGATTTTTAATGTACAAAAGATAGAAGCAAACTATTGAAAATGAAATTATTTAAAATATCACAAAATATGAGTTGCATTTCAGAGACAGAAGGCATATAATGATCAACATGTTAGTGATTGATCAATTACTAAACATCCATTCTCAAATAACTGCTAAGCGATTTATCTTGAGGTGCGTGTCGTGTAGACCGTCTCTATACCTCACTGACTTGATTTTCTAGTTCTTTAAGACATTGGACAAGACTTGAGGGGAGAGAAAGGCTTGTCAGCTATGTCTTGGAGCAGACGGTATTACAGATGTTCTGGTCGAGGCATGTGCTAGTTTATATGTAATTGTAATTGATCAATCAATAATAGAGATAATATGAAACACAAAATGAGAGGAGATATCCCTATGAACCATTTGATCGTGTATGCCCATCCGAGAAAAGAAAGCTTTAACCATGCTATTTTGGAAACTATCGTTCAAAGCCTCCGTCAAAAAGGACACGAGATCATCGTCCGCGATTTGTACGCGATGGAGTTCCAGCCTGTCATTAGCAGCAGCGAGATACTAGGCGGCGTAGGTGAAGACATTGAACAGGAGCAGGAGTATCTGAAATGGGCTGACGTGATTACCTTCATCTATCCGATCTGGTGGACCGGACTGCCAGCAATCGTCAAAGGCTATATAGAGCGGGTTTTTACTTATGGGTTTGCCTATCGTTACGTGAGTGGGGAGCAGATGGGAATGCTGAAGGGTAAAAAAGCTGTAATTATTAACACGCAAGGGAAATCACATGCCCAATATGCAGCTAGCGGCATGGACAAAGCTTTAATTTTGACATCCGACAAAGGAATATTTGAATATTGCGGTATGGAGTTGCTGCACCATGTATTTTTCGAGTCCGTACCGAGCTCCGACGAGGCGACGCGTACGGCGTGGCTGAAACAAATCGAGGAGATAGCGGGCAAAGCGTAAACAATTATGGTTGTAGACAGTCCTGTCGCGAGGGACTAGAAGATGTTCCGATTGTCGATTAGAGATTGCTCCAGGCATTAAAAGAGATAAGACAACTATGAAATGATAGTTGTCTTATCTCTTTCGTATTAATTTTCGCCAAGAATTGTAGTTGGATCAAGCCCTGGAGGGAATATTTCTTCAAAGTGGTCCTTTTTCTCATAGAAATTATACCAAGCTTCAGCAATAACATCCGGGTCCCCTGCTGTTCCGGGTTGAATCATGGCTCCGATTGAAAGATGTCCGACAAACACACCTTTTTCTTTCAACTCATTGTGCAGGTTTGCGGCATAATTACGAATACCAGCCCCAACGATTCCGGCATTCCCGGCATAAGGTATAGGGAACATAGTAGATACGCCTGTTGTAAATAAAATTGCACCAGAACCGTTATTTATCATATCCGGTAGAACCTCATTAACGGAAAGAACGCCCGCCAGCAAATAGCTCTTCATAATATCTAATACACTTTGAGGCGTAGTTTCCAGCACGTGTGTGAACTTATCCTCCCTGGCATAGGGGCTAAATTCTAGTACATCAATCGAACCAAACTCTTTTTTAGCTGCTTGAATGGCTTGTTTTAAAGCAGCTAGGTCCGTAATATCCGCTACAAAAGACTGCGTTTCAATATTTAGTTTTCTAAGTTCACTCTCGAAAATGGCTAATTTCTCAGGATTACGTGCAATGGCCACGACCCTAAAACCATTCTTTCCAAATTTTTTCCCTAGAGACAAACCTAATCCAAGACCTGCACCAACAATGACAATAGTTTTCATTTTTCGTTAGCTCCTTATCTATGATATATTAAAAGAAACATGTGTTGCTTTAATGAAAACTATACAGCCAAAGGCTTAATGCAACAATCAACAACCCTGTGCGAATGTTGCTATAGCCACAAGAATAATAAATTGTTGGGTTAGAGGTGAAGGAAATGGCCACAAAAGCAAGGAATATACGAATGACGCAAACGAAACAATCATTGATTAATGCTTTTTTCAATTTGGCTTCTAAAAAGGATTTTGAAAAAATTACAATAGCGGATATAACAAGGGGAGCACAGGTTAATCGGGCTACATTCTATGCACACTTTAATGATAAATACGATTTAATCGATTTTATTATGGGGGATTTCGCCTCAGCCTCTATCGAAAAGCATACTTCAGGTGTTGTGAAATTCGATCTGGATAGCATACATCAACTCATTTTAGCGGTATCTGATTTCTATCAACAACCGAACATTGAATGTCGCAGCAGCTATGGTGGCTTTGTCTTACCTCAAATGCAAGAAAAAATACTAAATGAATTGAAGGCTTTTTTGTCGAAAAGTTTGGAACAAATGTATACCGATGACGAAAAGAACATGTTTGTGCCTATTTTTGCACAAATCATTCATGAAGGTGCCTTGCAATTGGCCACAGGTAGCGTCAACGCGAACAAAGATGAAGTCGCCAAGAAGATTGCTTTATTTGTAGTAGCTGGATCTCGGTCTTTCGAAGGAGTATTACGCTAACTGCTACGGTACGGTGAATATGGAGACTGATGGGCAGGGAAAGCCGTCTGTAGTGAACATAATGCAATGCCGTACGGAGCGGGAGAGATTGACTTGAATAAACATTATCATCCGTATGTTACGGAAACGGAACGATTTCAAATTGCGCGGGAGCCCCGACATCCGTTTCATGGCAGCGAGTGGGACATGCGGTTGCGACATCGGTTTTTCGAAGATAAGGAGAGGACGATCGGAACATGAATGTGGAAGTGTATACGTTAAATGCGTTTGCGAAAGGGGATCGTGGCGGTAATCCAGCAGGCGTTGTCTTGGAGGATGGCCTTTCGCTGGATGCTGCCGAAATGCAGCTCGTAGCGAAGGAATTGGGCTTTTCGGGTATTCGATGGATTATCCTTCTGAAATCAAGGTAGGATTGCGCCTGAGCGAGAGCGGTAAAATCAACCAGGTTCGGGTTGGCGGTGCAGTGGTTGGCATTGAACAAACACACTTGTCGAATCGAACCGGTTGGAGCTACTCCCCGGCAAACAATACAGCTATGACAAAGAATCCGAATTTAAATCAAAACCGGAGAAATGTGACCCCATTACGAGCCTGATTCTTAGGGCTTTTTTTATTTATGTGGTTTGATTTGTGTCATAAAAAATGAAGAAATGTGACCCCATTGCGGGAATTTGACACAAAATTGGGGGTATTGTGTAGGACCTTTGCGATTAGGTGTTCCGACGGAGAACGTTATCAACCTGAGCCACGTCATTCACAAATTATGATAATATATGAACCAGCATGGAAGAGAATGTCGTTGGTTCTGACTCTGCTTTTTTTAATGCGATGTAGAGAGGGATGCTACTTGAAAAGAAGCGTATTATATATTGAAGATAATGAGAAAATAGGCAGCCTGCTAAAAGAAGAATTGGAAAAGCGAGGATTTTCGGTTCAGTGGCTGCTTTCTGGCGAAGGAGCCGAAAAAGAAGTACATCAGCATGAAGTTGTTATTTTGGATATCATGTTACCCGGCTTAGACGGATTTACGGTGGGAAAACGGTTAAAAAAAGCAGCTCCTGCTGTCCCTATTTTGCTGTTGTCTGCTCGAACATCGATCGATGATAAGGTAGATGGTTTACAATTTGCTGATGATTATGTAACGAAACCATTCCATACGGATGAATTGGTTGCAAGAATAGAAGTATTAATCCGCCGAAGTGGTGGAACCCATTCCGAACGCATTTCATTAGGAAATGAGATTGAAGTAGATCCGGAAGGCCAAATGGTATTTGACAAACGCACGGGAGAAGAAATTATTTTGACAGGGAAACAACATCAAATCTTAATGTACTTTTTACGGCACCCGAATCAAGTTTTACCAAAAGAACAAATTTATGAAGCTATTTGGGGAGAGGCTTATATAACGGGCGATAAAACATTAATGGTGCATATCCATCGACTGCGTCAAAAGCTGGAACGTTATCCGGATTCCCCGGAAATTATTGAAACGTTGAAGGGAATAGGCTATCGGGTGAAACTATGAAACAGACAAGATCGTTATTTCGTCGTTTTCTAAAAGTACATTTTCTATTTATCTTTTTTCCTCCCATTATGCTTATTTTCTTCAGCGCTTTTTTTGGATTTTCTGGTATTCATGAAAAAGATCTAAATACGTTAAATCTGTTTTACGTTTCCGTGCTATTGTTTGGTTTTATTATGGTCGCGTTTGTCATATTATCTTGGCTGTTCTTCTTGAAACTTCGCAAACGTCTCACCCGCTTACAGGATGTCATGTCATCTTCAGCTAAAAACAACTCATTTCCTAAACCCGTATCAGTTCAAGCGGATCGTATGGATGAAATAGACCAGTTGGGAAGTTCTTTTAATTGGATGATTCAGCAGCTTGAAGACAGCCGCAAGCGAGAATACGAAGAGGAATTGTTACGACATCGGCTCATTGCGAATTTATCCCACGACTTACGAACGCCGCTTACCATTTTGAGAGGACATGTCACCAGATTAAATCACGAATCCTTAAGTCTAGAAGGACAAAACTCGTTAACGGAGATCAACCATACGATTACACGAGTCGGAGATCTCATGGATGATTTACTTTCCTATACATTGCTTACATCAGGGAAACATCCTTATCATCCCGCTTCAACAGATATTGTACGTTTAGTCAGAGCATCTGTTGCTGCGTGGTATCCTGCATTTGAAGAGAAAGAAATTCTGCTCGATGTTGTTTTAACGGGAGACGAAACTTTTTATTGGGATGCAGACCCTAAATGGATGGCAAGGGTTCTGGATAATTTATTTCAAAATATTCTTCGCCATGCAGCAGAGGGGAAATACGCAAACATCGTGGTTGATGTAGAAAAAGAACGGATCATTGTTGCAGACAGAGGTCCGGGAATGGATAACTCCTCCTATGAGCATGGAGCGGGAATTGGTTTATCGACTTCAAATTATATGTTGAAAAAAATGAAGCTGAAAGCTGACTTTACATCAAATGAAAATGGAACAAGAGTAGCTATTGGTAGAGCGTAACCTAAAGTTAACCCAGAAGTAAACAGCATGATAACCGAGATGTAACTTTGCCTCTTTATAATTGGAACCATAACAGAAAGGAAGTGTTATGGTTGCTTGAAATGAATAACTTAGTCAAACATCGCGGAACTGGGGAAATCTTATCAGGTATCAGCTTTAAAGCAAGGCCAGGCAGAGTAACTGGTTTTTTAGGTCCAAACGGGGCAGGTAAAAGTTCTACGCTTCGCATCCTGCTTGGATTAGATCATGCCACCTCAGGAAGTGCGCTAATTCATGGCAAGCCATTCGCAGCAATACATAATCCTTTAGCAACAATAGGCGCTGCATTGGATGGATCCGGGGCCCATCGTATGCGAACAGGACGGGCACATTTACGTTGGATTGCCCGTGCCGCAGGATTGCCTAGCTCACGTGTCGAGGAAGTTCTGGAAATCGTAGGTCTTACTAAAGCAGCTGACAAAAGAGTCGGGAAGTATTCGCTTGGTATGGGGAGAAGACTTGGAATGGCGGCTGCGCTATTGGGTGATCCTCAAATATTGGTTTTAGATGAACCCGTAAACGGGCTCGACCCGGAAGGTATTCGCTTCATTCGGACATTTTTACGTGAACGGGCTGCGTCTGGTAACACGGTGCTGCTATCCAGTCATCACATAGGCGAGCTTGCAGAGACGGTTGATGATGTGGTCATCATTAATCATGGAAAAATCGTTGCAGATGGAACATTGGATGAAGTCATAGGCAACCATTCCACGTTGGAGGAAGCTTTTTTTGCCCTGACATCTGACAAAACAGGTGACGCAGTATGAGGGCATTCAACGCGGAACTATCCAAATTGTTCTCCCTGCCGGGCATTTGGCTTGCCTTTGTTATTGGAGCCGTTGCCCCAGCGGTCATTGCCGCCTTGGACAGTATAGCGCAAAAAGAAGAGATTATAGCTGGAGTTAGCACACGGCTATCGGAAGTCGGCTACATTGGGTTAGGTCTTGGTGTGCAAGGGGTCATTATTCTTGGTGTTCTTGCCGTCAGCAGTGAGTATTTGACAGAGAGCAGTGAATCTGGTGGGGGACAACAGATTACAACAAGTTTAACGGTTGTTTCATCCCGGCTTCATTTTTTGCTGGCAAAAGCAGGCGCTGTGACAGTGATCAGCATACTGCTTTGTATTGTTGCTATTATGACCACTTTGTCAGCCACGCAGCTTGTTCTTGGTGGATACACCCCTGCATTTGAATGGTCTAGACTGATCGGTGCAGTTTTTTACTGGACATTTACTGCTCTTCTAGCATTAGGGATGACTGTTCTAACAAAGAGCGGCATGATCCCGCTTGCTGTGCTTATTATAAATACATCCCTTGTTTCATTTAGTTTCCTGCTTTCTAAGGTTACAAAGTTGGCGTTATACTTACCGGATCGGGCTGGACTTGAAATGTTCATGTTTACGAGCGACAGATTTCTCACCCCGTTCACAGGCGGTTTAGTCATGTTTGCTTGGGCAGTCGTTCTTTTCATCGTTGCAGCTATTGTATTCCATAGGAGGGACGTTGCAGCATGAGTGTCCCTTCTAGTAAAAAGATAACATTAATCCTTGGTGCTGAACTGGACAAATTAGTAACATTACCATGGACATGGCTCACACTTATGGGCACATTCATTCTTAATTTGGTTTTAGCCGCAGCTTTTACTTCGGTTGGCCTGCAAGGGGAAGCGGGGACGCAAAGTGTGCTGGATACAGGTCTCGCTTCTATGGGATATCTACAAGCAGGATTCGTTATTCTCGGGATCTTAGCTACTTGTTCGGAGTATGCCGGTGGACAGATTCGAACGACGTTAACTACGATGCCTTGGCGCGGGTATCAATTATCCATAAAGCATTTTGCATTGGCGGCAATAACCATTCCGGCGGCTTTTATTATTGCTGCATCCGGCGTGTTATATACTTTTCTTAGGATGAGAGACACGGCGGTAGGGTTTGAAATAGACACCATGATAAAAGCATTGGTAGGCGCGACCGGCTTTCTAACATTCACCGCACTTCTCAGTGCAGCTGTGGGAGCTTTAATAAGACGAACCACTCCAGCTTTAGTGGTCCTGCTTGGTTATTATTACGTTGTCAGTCCATTTTCGGAAGATTTTCTGCCTGCGTTTAAAAAGTATTTTCCGGATACGGCAGGATCTTATATGTATTTGCGGCCTTCTCCTAATGAAATAAATGTCCTTACCCCAATGCAAGGGGCAGGGATATTAATGTTATGGACACTGATCATAATTACTGCAGCTATTGTATTTTACCGTAAACGGGATGCCTAAGTGTTTCTGGACTTTCGGTCGTTAAGGGTATCCTTTCAAGATATTAAATCAGGCAAAAAGTAGGTGGATTCAGGACAATCGATCTTTATAATGGAAAGATAAGATAGTCACTAAGCAGCCGGACAAGGTGAGACTTTAGATTGAATAAGGAGTGGTACGATTGATCGTCCTGAAAGATATCGGGAGGTTCCAGGAGCTGCCGGAAATCGCGATGCATATTTACAGGGGAAACATTCCGGCTTTAGATGCTGCAATCGCAGCAGGCTGGGATATTGAGGAGGGGATCCTACTTAGTAAGCATATTACACTTAGTCCGTTAGATCTGGCGCTCGTATCGCAGCAAACGGAGGTTATAAAGCTGCTGGTAGAACACGGCGTCAACCTGAATGTCCATCATAATCCGGCTTTTTTGAGAGCCGTTCGCTATTGCGGGGAGGACATCGTCCGTTTCATGGCAGCGCAAGGAGCCGAGATGGACAAGCTCAATCAAACGGGGTCGGGCGCATATTCAGAAGCCTATTATGGCAACAAAAAAAACATTCCGCTTATTCATGAGCTGGGATTGGATATCAAGCTGCACGGCGGTGCCGTCATGCGTCAAGCCGTCTCGGACCATGACCTGAAAACACTCAAGTATTTGCTGGATCAAGGGGTGGACATCAATTATAATCAACCGGATATGGTTTATCCTTATCATGCGACTCCGTTAACCGTGGCTGCTCGGATGGGGAATATGGCCATGGTCAAATTTTTGATTGAACACGGCGCGGATGTTACTCTAGCGGAAAAAGACGGCGATCGGCCGTATACGATTGCGGTCAGCAATAAGGATACGGTCATGGCGGATTATTTGAAATCGCTGGAACCGGCTGAATTTCATCATGCGGAGAACAAGAAATACGAGCTTAAAAAATATAAATTACCCGATGAACTGGTCAGCTATCTTACAGGAGATCAGCTGCGCCTTGAGCTGGCGCCAAATGAATATGAAATCGGGTATATCGATTTTTTTGCATTGACCGATACGATTGAGATGAAAGTCGGCAGGCAAAAGCTGCTGCGTCTTTCCGCCGACATCGACAATTACTCTGACCTGCAGTTGGTTTGGAACCCGAAGAATAAAGGCCGGATAGGCTGTTATGACGTGGAACACCAGACCTATGCTGATTTATGCAGTTTTTCAGAGTTTCTCGCGCAGCCTGAATTGCACCTCATGAAGTTTCTTGAGGGAGAGTTGTAAAATGACAATGGAAAATCAGATGAATATTTTAGGCCGGAGAACAGAGTGCATTCCTTATTATGCTGAACCGTCCTTATCGGACGAACATCGGGCAGGCTGGATCGGCGGGAATGCACCCGAATTTTTTGACGATCAAACAAACCTCATCCACGCGGGTGACTGGCACGAAAAAGATTAAAACCATGTAAGACGACAAGAACATACACGCTTTATAGCTGCGTAACTGCGGCTTTTTTTGTTTAAACGATATATGTTCTTGTCAAAACCCGACGACAAGAACATATATCGTTTGCCGAAAAAGACAAAAACTAATATGGTTTGTCGGTGGTTGATAAGGGTTCTAACTGCTGATGGACACAGAACTTGCTTGCCTGAATGTTATTTGGCCAGCATATAAGACAATGGGTGATTTCGGGAAGGTGATGGTGGAGTGTTTTATGCATCTCATGTACAGTGGCTGAGCAGGGACGAAAGAAGAACCGAGAGCGATAAGCTGATGTAAATGACCTAATTGGATACCAGAAAGAAGACATCTGTCTCCATATTGAGGATAGATGTCTTCTTTCTAGCTTCAACAGGATTGGAGAGACATTCCAGAAGCCTCGATAAAGCTTTGATCATACCCAAACGGGCGCTAATGACATAAGCTGCGCGTCTTTCCCCAATGGCAGGCAGTCCCTGGGGATACACTTTCAGTGCTAACTCAGCAATCCTTTGTGGGTCAAGGTTCAGCTTTACACTCAGAAAAGGTTCAAAAGGGCTAGCTTGTGTGGTCTTCGCAGCGATCGGTAGAGCCACAGGGAACATAAGCATATGTGACCGGCCAAACTGATAGATCTCCTGCCCCACGGTGGCAACCTTTACACCTTGTGCAACGAATAACAGAGAGGGTGAATTGAAGGTTCTTACGTAGTCGATATTTACTTTTGAATAACGGCTGACGTTCAAACCGGGAATGCACTGGCTAAAGGTGCCGTCAAATGGAGTATAGGTGTGGATCAGACGGGCCAAACGAGTCGTTTCTGCATCAAGCGATTCATCTGAAAGCGAATTTTCATCTGGTTTTTTCATTTCGTTTCGAAATCAACTCCATTTTATTTAGAATCTATGACTCATGGTTCTTACCAAATTGGAGTATGTACCGGTTCGCTTTAACGGACGATGAAGTGGGGGCTATCTGCCGATTGGCCGCAAGGGAACGCAGCTACTCTTTCAGGTGATTGCCTCCAGCGAGCGCCGAAGTCAGATCCTGACATCGAATCTGGGGTTCTCCAAATGGTGCTCGATATTCACCGATGACCAGAGGGCAAGAGCTACCGCTTAAAACATGCACTAATGAGCCAAAAAACAGGGCAGGTATTCATTTGCACAACTTAGCTTTACCTATTGAAAATTTAGCTGGTATGGTATGTTCCAGGCAAAGAAAATGAATGGGCTGAAATTGAAACTTCGTATTTTACTGGACAACAACTGGACTATTGGTACTTGACGAAAAGTAATCAAAAGTTCATCGAGCTGGGCGAAACGTTATGGTCGATTCGAAAGAAATGTTTGAAACGTACTTACGTTTGAAACGTATTACAAGTCAATCGAGAACGGTGTTCATAAGCCGCAACATATTTTTTTAGCGGGCATAACGCACCGCAAAATATGCATAACCAAACTTCAATTCATCGATTGCCAGACAAGCAATTTTTGCACGCCGTTATGAGGTAAGGAGCGAATGCCGCAACGACCACAGTGCTGTGCGAGTGGGGATATTATGCAGGTGGGGCAGCGGCCTTTCATACGGTAGAGGGTGCACACTTTTTTATTACAGAGAATTATGGACCTGTTGTGGGATATTATCAAGCAAACTTTGAGAATAACGGATAAAATTCTAGAAAGGCAAATGCTGAACTGATCCTCATTTATCTTAATTGGAAAAGAGGTTTTGAATCAATGAACAGCAATGTTATTTGGGGGATATTATTATTAGCGCTGAGTTTGTTTCTTAAGCCCTTATTGGCGATAGTGGGGCTGAATGAAAGTTTGTTCGGATTGTACTGGCAAGGTGAAACTGTGTTTTCATTGAGTCCATTCTTAGTTCGGATTATTCTGGCAGTAATTGGGGTTATCATGCTTATCATCGGCGGTATGCAAGTAGCAAAGCAGAAGAATGAATAGTTGAAAGGATAGGGAGCACAACAATTGATCTTGCTACAATATTGAATTTATAACCAAGGTATTGAAGACCGCAAAAAATTATTACATCCCCAAACGGGGATGTTTTAATGCTCGTAGAACAAAAGGAGCCAGTGAGGCTCCTTTTGTTTGTAATCATCACGATTTACGAAATGTGACACATCTCGTAAAATCGATTAATTTAATTTTTACTAAGAAACAGAAGCCGTAAGGCGACTAGTGGCAGCTGAAAGCTCAGCAGGAGGAATGGACTGATGCGATGCAGACTTTGTCCAGGCTCGGGTACGAATGGCGGCTGCCAATTATGCTCAAGCATTATTACGGCTACACATATGATAAAATCGCCGACATGATCGACATTCCGCCGGGGACGGTTAAGTCCAGATTGCCGGAGGAGCAGAGGCATCAGGCCGGTATTATCCGGCGCCAAGGCGAGAAGCTGCGCTCACTGGTAAGTGATCTGAATCTTGTCTCTATGCTTGAATATGAGATGCAGCTGTTGCATTTGAAGTACATCCGGCTATCGGTTCTGGGTAGACAGGTTGTTACGGAATTTTTGAATCATGGTTTGGATGACCGGTATGACATTGAATTAAAACTAGCCGATGAAGCGGTTCGGATCTATGGAGATGAGAAATTACCGCTTCGGGCAATCAGCAATCTTGTCCAGAACAGTGTGCGTCATAACTCGCAGAGCTGCAAAATCACAATAGAAACCTCTCTATCCCAGGACCGCTCCCAGTATCGTATTATCGTAAGGGATAATGGGCGAGGAATCCCACAAGAGCGATTGGCGGAGATTACCGAATTGCACTTTTTGCAAGGAGAAAGCGCCCTGCCCAGCAAGGTCACGGTCTGGGGCTCCCGATGGTGGCAAGGATTGCGAAGGCACATCACGGCCACCTCGTTCTTGTAAGTGGTGTGGACCAAAGAGGTCTAACAGCGATTATGGAATTCCCTGTGCAATCCCAGAATGAAAAAGTGTAAGATGAGAAAAACAACAAAACGGTTGGAAAATTTATGCAACCACTTCACTTATGAATGAAAGAAGGGTATAGACAATGATACGAGAAATTGAAGAGCAATTCACCGAAGAAATCCTTACCGAAGCAATAAAGCGATATGACATTAATAAAGACACTGTTCGTTCATTGGGCGGTTATGAAAGCTTTGTTTATGAATACCAGAAAAACAACGCATTTTTCATATTAAAAATCTCACATACCATTAGAAGATCAATAAATAATATACGGGGTGAAATTGAATTTTTAAATTTTTTGTCGAATAAAGGACTGGCGGTTTCAAATGCTGTTCCATCGACCAGGGGTAATATGGTTGAAGAAATTGCTGCAGAAAATGGTTCGTTCCTAGCCATTTCATACGAAATGTCTCTTGGAAAAGAAGTGTCGGATGAAGATTGGAATGAATCGCTTTACGAAAAATGGGGCGAATTTCTTGGGAAAATCCATCATGCCACAAAGAGCTATGAATGGAGTAATCCGGCGTTTAAACGACATGCTTGGGACCAAGAAGTTCAATTAAAGGCGGAGAAATACCTGCAACCGGATGATGTAATGATTTCAATTCTAAAAGAAAGATTAACTAGACTTACTTCTCTGCCCAAGTCCAAAGATACATACGGATTGACTCATACTGATTTTCATCAAAGTAATTTTTATCTGCATAGCGGAGACATATATTTGTTCGATTTCGATGATTGCGGTTATACGTATTTCGTAAACGATATTGGGATTACGTTGTATTACGCACTTTTTTATCCGTTTAAGGAATTTGAAAATAAAACGGAATATTATAAATTGTTTTTCCGCCATTTTATGAAAGGATATCTGAAGGAAAATACAGTCCAAGAAGAAGATATAGTGTATTTACAAGATTCTATTAAACTTCGTCATGTATTGCAGTATATTTATATTCATCAAGCGAACGATGTGTCAAATTTGGATGAAGAATCAATGAACAGGTTAAAAGAGCTTCAACGAGTAGCCGCTTCTGAGGATCCTATGCTGCCGATTGATTTTGTTCAAGAATTTAAAAGCATTTATAAAAGTATTCATTAACCTGGTAGCATCGTATTTTACTAAAAAGGGGGAGGGGCTGACTCAACACAGCCGGCTCATAGGGTTTTTAACATACACGCTAAATAGCCGCGTAGCTGCGGCTATTTTTGTTTTTAACCATATCTGTATGACAAATGAACCAGTAATGTTCTATAGACTTCTCTCCAATAAGGTTCCAACTTGTTTGGCCATGATTTGCGGGGGATACGGCATTTCATTTCTAATCCACCATTCAACTATCCCTACATAAGCGGTACCGGCATATTGCAACATAACATCCTCACTTAAATCCGGCATTTCTTCCGCTTTCTCGATCAATCTCACCTTTGAATTTTACCCGGGAAAACGATTAGTTTCATGTTACTCATATTCGGTGGTGCAAGTATAATAGGAAACATCGTCGCCGGGAAGTTGCTTACTAAAAATGCCATAACATCTGTAGCAGCTTTACCATTCGTATTAGGGGTCGTTTACGTCTAGGAAATAACCCTACATCAGTTTGTTAAGCTATCGGGACCAAGATAGTTCAAAATAAGGGAGCAGAATGCCGCGGGCCGGCAGCTATTCCTTTTTTTACTGAAGTAACGGACAACATAGAAAAATTAAGAAGTGCACAGGAACTAATTGGGTCACAAACACACATGATGTACATAAAAGTAATATTTGGAGGAATCGGATTTTATGGCATTAGGTCGTTTTCCTGAGCGAATTGTAGTTATTGGGGCAGGGATGGCAGGGTTGGTATGCGCTTTGGAGCTTATGAAACAAGGATATAACGTGCATTTATTAGAGGCCAATAGCCAACCGGGTGGTCGCATATACACGATGCGGGATCCATTTGCCGACGGATTGTTTTGTGAAATCGGGGCTGCATTCATTGGCGAGCATCATTTTCTCACATTGAGTTATGCCCAGCAAGCCGGTGTTCAATTGATAAATTTACCAGTCCCCAATAAAAGTTTGTCCTATATCGGCGGGAGATTCATAATAGATTCTCCGGATGAACCTGCATTATGGCCTGTTTCACTTACAGCCGAGGAAAGAATTTTAGGATATGCGGGAATGTTGGAAAAGTATCTCACGCCGGGGCTTAATGCGACGGGCAATCCTTTTTTGCCGGGCTGGCCCACAAAACAAGCGGTACAGCTCGATTCAATGACAATGGAAGAATATCTTAGAGGTCAAGGAGCATCTTCGGGTGCGATTAAGCTGTTTGAAATCGGATATATGCAGATGTTAGGAGATGGTATTCGCAAAGTATCTGCATTACAGCGGTTGCTTGATTTAAAAATGGCCGGTTCCGAAAGAAGTTCAAAAACGATAGTAGGTGGAATGGATCAACTACCGAAAAAGCTTGCCCTTACAATTGGCTCCAATATCAGTTATGGATGTGCTGTCACGCATATTGAACAGAGTATTAAAGGAGTCACTATCCGATTTAATCATTCCGGCGAGGTTTTCACGATCTGCTGCGATCGGGTCATAGTAGCCATTCCCTCTACAGTCTTGCGTACAATTCATTTTTCTCCGCCGCTTAGCAAAGGAAAAAATGATGTCATTCAAAATCAACTTTCAACTTCCGTTACGCGTACCGTCATACAAAGCAGAACTAGATTCTGGAACAACTTAAGTTCCTTTACAACAGTAAATACGGATCTGAAAATTGGGTGGTTGCTTGATGCTACATTCGCTCAAACGACATCAAGGAGAGGGTTGATTTGTTCGTACTCCTCCGGTGAATCGGCGCGGGAAATCTCCAGAGCCGGTAATTTTAATTCAGTTGTATCAGAATTCAAACAGGTGCTTCCTGAATTGTCGTCTAATTATGAAGGTGGGACGGTCTTTTCTTGGGATCATCATCCTTACTCTCGAGGTGCCTATGCTTGGTATAAGCCGAAACAGATGATTCGAATGCTCCCAACACTGTCTGCCGAACAAGGTAGAATTTACTTTGCTGGCGATCATACAAGTCTTTTTCCCGGTTGGATTGAAGGTGCGATTTCTTCAGCGTTGCGAACTGTAAATCAAATGATTGCCGGAAACAGCATAGTACGGTAATAACGAATATAGGCGAGTTGCATAACGAAGATCACCCATTTCCGTATAAAGCAAACTGAGGGATCTAAATGATCTATTTTTTTACTGTCCATTTGACAGGGAGCACTTTAACGCGTATCTGCGGCCTTTTTGTTCCATAAATTATAAGAATTTTCAATGATGAGGTTGGCGCTAAAAATTAACGCTTTCTCAGGTTAATTAGCCAACGAGCAGATAAATTGGAATTGCCTAAAGCTGGGTTCTAGCATTCGAATTCATCGATACATTCAAAAGGCAGATTAAGCGAGCTTCGGCGAGTCGCGTTGTATAGAAGCAAGAGGTTTGAATTAGCCAAATGGCTTTTCAAACCTTTTTTTGATTAGAGGTCACCCAATGATTAGTTTTTGCTGCTATTCCACAGCCTCCAACCTGAATAAAGGGTCGATAGTTCCAGAACACGATATATGTCCGCGAAAACAGGTTGCTGCACAATGAGCAGCACACGTCCTTGTTGCCCCGTTTTTTCCTTCGAATTTTTTGCATTTATGTTATATCGGGTATCATCTGATTATTTACATTTTTAGAAATATTGACAACTATTGTTCCATTTCTCTCAAATTAGATTGTATTCTTGCCGTTATAATACGATAGGAATAAATATCCATAATAGGTGGTCTGTTCCGATTGTTCTGGCGCCAATACCCGGGACTTCTGAAAGAGCCCAGGATAAAGGAGGTAGGCTTTGTGCAGCATTTGGATGAGAAAATCCTGACGATGATGATGGAGCAGGAGGAAGAGAGACGGAGGTTTGACGTTGAAATACGGAAAGAGGACGGCGAAAGAGAGGGGCATGCCGAGCCAGCCTCTATCGATCTCCATTATCCACTGATAAGAGTTAACGGACAAATGATTCCGCTAACGGATCGGACATTGTTAGATGACAAGATTCATGTGAGGATGCCGAAAATTTGGCGACTCATGACCCAGCAAGAGGCTGAGATCAAGTATCCTTCGGTATATCGTCCTTCCATAATCTATACGAACCACGAAGGTACCGTGAACTTCGCGTTCAACCACACGGGGGAGCCAATTGAAGAGGAAGGGCTTGCTGTTTATACGGAGACGATGGCTCGGATGCTTCGTTCGGTACAGCCTATCCGATCATGGATCGATGAAGGCATGATGGATACGGAAGGAGACGGGCGCGCAGGATATTGCGAATTCATCACTTCCGCATTAGAGGGTGCACTGTACTATTATATGATGTTCAAGGAGCTGGAAGGGAGCGTACTACTCGTTTCTTTCTCTTGCAGTTCAATGGACATGCGGAACTGGAAACCAGTGATCCATGCGATGATGCGGACGATACAATACGTAGGCGGTAAGAAAGGGGAGAAGCTGCGTGAGTCTTACTTATGAGAATTTGAACATTCACCCGTACCAATTAGTTCACCTGCAGGAACTGACCCTGATAAAGCAGCTCAATGAGCATGCGCGGCTGCGCTTCACGGGGATTGTGTCTGAGGAAAATAGCAAGCTTTATGTGGATATGACCGATGCAGACACCCCTATTGAATTGAATCAAATCGATGCGAACGGTAGGAGCAAACCGCTGTTTCGTGGTATTGTGCTCTCCATCGAGATCCAGGTCGTGCAGGCAGTTCACTACTTGAAAGTGGAGGCGATATCGCATACCTACATCATGGATGTGAAGACGAGGACGAGATCATTCCAGAATGTGAAGATGACGATTCCCCAGCTGCTCGAACAGATAGGCAAGGAGTACCCGGGTCTTGACGTCATGGATGAGGCTACCGCTGGGGCTAAACTGCAGCGAATGGCTTTGCAGTATGAGGAGACGGATTGGGCGTTTTTACGGAGAATGGCATCTCGATACCATACCAGTCTAGTTCCAGCCGCTCAATTCGATGATCCCAAGATCTACTTTGGTGTACCAGAAGGTTCAAGAATGATCCAATTCGAGCAAATGAATTATACCGTTAGCAAGCGAATGACGCCATTCCGATATTTCATAGAAAATGAAGCCGCGCCAGTCGGCGAGAACGATTTTATTACATATGACGTCGAAACGGATGAGGTGTTCGACTTAGGCAATCATATTCAATTTCAAGGTAAAAGTCTCTTCGTGCGCGAAGCCCACACGACGATGCAGGGCAGCATGCTGAAACATCGATATGTACTCTGCTCTCACAATGGATTGCGGCAGAAGGAGTATAGCCATGAGCGTTTGATAGGTGCTTCCATTCGCGGAACAGTGATTGATGTGGCAGGGGACATGGTAAGAGTCCACTTTGAGTGCGATCATGAGCAAAAGAAGGAAGAAGCGCGCTGGTTCCGATATTCAACCGTTTATTCAGCGGAAGGCAGCACCGGATGGTACGTCATGCCGGAGATTGGCGACCCGGTGGCCGTTTTTTTCCCTGGAAAGAAGGAAGAGGAGGGCATTGCTGCCGGTGCAATACGCCAGAATACCGAACCGAGCGGGCGCAATAAGCTAAGTAATCCCGATGTTAAAATATTCCGCACGCCATCCGGCAAAGAAATCAGGCTTGCACCGGATGAAATCGTCATTACTGGAAAGGATGGCGCCATTTATATTCAACTGAATGATGAAGATGGCATTCACATTGCCAGCAGCAAAGGAGTCAGCATCACAGCGGATGGGGATATTGCGATGAGTGCCGGACGCAAGATGGTGTTGTCCGCAGGTAGCGAAATGAATATGAGCTGCAATGGCAGCCAGCTTCATCTGGGAAATCAGGCACGCTTAATGGGCAGCAAAGTGAAGTCGAACTGAGGATGCTGAAGAGGAGGTTGACATGAACAGCGAAACAGCGTTGGCCCATTTCATTCAGGAAGCAGTACCTCGCGAGAGGAGCGAGATGCTTGCTGCAATTGGTCAAGACTGGGATGAAGCCAAGAAAGATTGGGTGCAAGAATTTGTCGCTGACTTCCGGCAATGGTGCAAGGTCATTCGTGAACAGCAGATCGCCGGAAAAAAAGGAGCCATTGGATTCATCACCTATTCCATGCTAAGAACGGACATTGCGCAGGGACGATCGAGCTATCTCGTACAAGCGACCGACAGCTCGTGGCTATTCGACGCTAGCCCAGTTGAAGGCCACTATGATAGCTTGTGGGCTTACCGATACTTGGATCTGCTAGCAGACAGATTGAAGCTGGCCAGCCGCGAATATAAGGGGGCCGTTCATTCCGCTCACCTGGAGCGCATTCGTCTGCGCGAGGCCGTTCACATTCACCGCGTCGTGGTCAGCCTGATTCGGCTAGCGATGCTGGAAGCATCCCAATCGTCGGAGTTTCAAGCCGTGGAGAAGGCAGAAGTATTCGAGATTCGGGTAGGAGAATACTGGGATCACAGTGAGTGCGTGTTCCGGCTGGACTTACGTAAGCGCGATGCAGAGGAAGTACGGTCATGGCTGCAGGAAAAAAATGAAGAGGATTACGCATATGAAGCTTTTCACGCTATGGATTTGTCGGAGGGAGATTGGGAGGGGATCGATCTTCGGTATAGCGTATTCCGAGACTGTTGTTTGTCGAACAGCTGTTTTCTTGATGGTATTCTAATCGGCACGCTGTGGCAGGACTGCCGATTGGAAGGGGCCAACTTTGCTTACAGTCTTATCAGTGGTGCGAACTATAGCGGATGCTCTATGCCGTTGGCGGTGTTTCGGGGCGTCCAGGGCAAGCGGGGCTTGCTGGTATTCGACGGATTTCCTCCCATATTTGAGGCGGTTCAATTCGCTAAGGCCAACTTGACCGGTGCTGACTTTACCCGAGCCAACCTCCCCGGCGCAGTGTTCACGGGGGCCACGCTGAAGAAAGCCGTCTTCCGCGGAGCGAATCTCAAGGGGGCGCGCTTCGATAAAGCGGATTTGACTGGAGCGGATTTTCAGGACGCGGATATAACGGGGGTTGACTGGAAAGATGCGCATTGGGGTGAGGAGGATCACCGCATACTGTCGAGGGAAATGGAGGGACATCCATGAATCGGTTTTTCAGACTTGTTGCGGATGAACGAATTGCGAATCGGGCAGAGCCGAATACGCCCGGAACCGTAAGCGGATTTGACGATGAAGCCGGCCCGGAAGAGGAGCCGCTCGTCTTCCCGATACTGGAACGGAATGTCGTCGAATATGTCGATTATATAGATCGGCCAATGCCTCTATTATCGGACCGCGTTAAGCGGTTGGTAGAGCTATACATGCCCGAATTGCGGTGGCGTTCCGTCATATTGACTGACATGAGAAGAGTACGGCAGGAGGTCTATTGGATGACGTCGCTGCCCCGCCTTCGCTGCCTCTCGGCTGATAGCGAATTCTACAGGGATGGAGGCTTGAAGCGGCTTGTGCTGGAAGGAAAACGCAACTTTCGGCCGCTGTTCGAGGTGGATGGAATTCGCGAGAGAGTGTGGATCGTCAATCTTGCACTTGCCGAGAGTTTGCTTCGGCGGGATGTATACGGGATTCATTTTGCTGAAGTTGAAATGGATCAATAGTGCGTTTAGGCGATGCAGGAAACGACTCTGCTTGAGTATGATCGCAGATATAAAGAAAGGGGATTAGAGGGATTGGGGAAGCAAAAGGAGGATATCCGCGTTCAGTCGGGAAAAGGGCGCAAAGGTAGCTATGTTGTCGCCGGTGCTATTCTTAGCTGCAGCTTCGGCACTCAACCGACCCGGCTTACAATGCCGGAATGCCACGGTGTATATGTGAAGGGCAAGGCACAGATGAACGTTGGGGATTTCGTGCCGGGCGTGAACATTCCTTCTTTCGGTAATTGTTCTTGTCCGCTGAATCCGGCCGTTCAGAGCAGCAATTTGGTCGATATTTATGGGGTGAAGAAAGCTCCCTGCACTCCGGTTGTAACCATGCCTTGGTTGAACGGGAAAAGCGATGTGCTTGTGGAGGGAAAGCCCGCTTTGCTAAGTGATTGTACGCACCAATGCCTTTACGGTGGCGTCATTCGCATCGAGGACGACGGACAGGAACTGGATTGATAAGAAATACGCGCCTAGACGTTAGATCAATGCATTCCCCCACAAGTAATCATATCTCATAACTAGGAGGGGAAAAGTTGGAGAAGAGCATGCAAAGCGCTGATAGTGTTGCAGGCTACGGTAATATACGTGTGGTGTGGCCGCACGATATACATAGGATCCTTGAGTTGCGAATCGAGAAGCGGGTGAATGAGCATGCCCGGCTGCATATGCGTGCCCTGCTGGCGGAAGAACGTGGCGATCGGGATATCGAAGCGCTTGATTACGGCAAATCCGTAAAGATAGAGCAGCTGGAAGAGGACAGTTCCGGAGTCCGAACGTTGTTCTGTGGTCAGGTGATGACTCGTATCATTCAGGCGGAGGGCAGCGTATACGTCTTGACTTTAGAAGCGATTTCCTGGAGCTATGAGCTGGATGTTCGGCCTAATACCCGTTCATTCCAGACAAAGCATACGACTTATGAGGATGTACTGGAGCGAGTTCTGAAAGAATATGCGCATTCGGATTCGATCGATACAGCAAGCGAGGGTAGCGTACTGGGATCCTTTACCTTACAATACGAGGAGACGGACTGGTCGTTTTTGAAGCGGATGGCCTCAAGGCTTGGCACGGTATTAGTACCGGAAATTACCGCAGAATCTCCGAAGCTGTTCTTCGGCTTGCCAATAGGCAAGCATTGGAGGCTGGATGCTCAAGAGCCTTATCGGGTTCGAAAGAGCTTTCGTTCTCCGGCAGCAATAGAAGATCAGAAAGTTTCATTCGGGAACGAGTTCGGTTCGGCTTCCGGAACCGTGTATGCGCTAGAAAGCGGACGATGCTTCGCATTAGGTGATCGCGTCAGCCTGCCAAGTGGCCTGAAGACGGTCGTAATAGAAATCGTAAGCGAGATGAAGAGCGGGCTTCTATTGCATACCTATCAACTTTGTGCCGAGGAAGATGTTATCTGTCCTCGCGAAGAGAATTGGAATGCAACAGGCGCCGTGCTCAGTGGGATTGTTACCGATGTCCTGCGGGATCGGGTAAGGATGCGTTTGGATATGGATGGCGAAGATGTTGTTTCAGACGGCCATTGGTTTCCGTATGTAACAAGCTACGCAGCTGAGGGAAACAGCGGCTTGTATTGGATGCCGGAGCCGGGAGATCGTGCACAGTTATATTTGCCTTCGGCATATGAGGCAGAAGCTGTAGTTCGAGGCTCACTGCGTCAGCATGCTAACGTTGATAAACCTGATGAGAAAGTATGGGGCAGCAAGCGCGGCAAGCGGTTTAGCATGGGAGGTACAGAACTGAAGCTGGAAGCGGGCGGCGGCTTGAATATCCGCTTGAATGAAGGCAGCGGCGTACATATCCATAGCACAAACAGTCTTGCGATAAACGGCCGGGACATTATAATTAAGGCAGGCCAGGAAGTAAGCATGAAGGCAGGGCAATCAATCTATTTGCGAGGAGGCGAGAGCAGTCTCATTTTGGACGGCGAATCGGATATTCGCTCAGATCTCTTGCTTCAGGAAGGCACAGTAAAGTCGCCGGTACATGTGACCCCGCTAACGCCTGTGCCGGAGCCACCGCTCATGACGGTGGATGCATATGAGGCCGGGCAGACCGCCAAGACGGCGGATGTTGTATCGCAAGCTGTTATTGGTGCTAACATCGGGTTAATGGCAGGTGCAGCACTCCGTCTGCTGGGCATGATTCCGGTAACGGGAATGGTTGGCTCGCTAGTAGGATTATCTGCGCTAAGTGTTCTCGGCATGATATCCCCTTCCGTCGGCTTCCGAATCGGGTTGCCACTAGGTGGAGGCGGAGGGGCGGCACCTGGCCCGCTCAGTGAGGAAGAAATGATTCAGCGAGATATGCTACGGGAGTTTACGATACTTCTTGGCAAAGTATTTACCGATGCGAGAGGCTGGAGAAACCCGGAGACCAAAGAATCATTAGTACGATTCTTGCTGACAATAAACAAAGGGATGGAAATGGCGGCGAGCAAAATTCCGCAAGATGTCCAAGAAGCGAACAAGAATATACGAGAGGCAATGGATATATATAGAAATTTGGACAGAGATGATCCCTCAGTTTGGTTCCAATTAAGAGATATTGATGATAAATTGCGGTTTGGAAACATTAAACCTGAAACCTATAATCCATGGGAAGATGACTTTTTAGTACCGCAAATGAAAAATGATATAGCCAATGATATTAAAAGACGTTGGGGGTCAAATCAAGATAGGGGTAAGCTAGTTGATGGAGAGTTTGCGGCACAAAACTATCTATATATAGTGGAGCATACTAGTGAAGGTGCAGCTTTGGCTGGAGGTATTCCGGGGTACAAAGGATCGAATCGTCGTAGTCTTCCACCGTCAATCAGAACGCAAGGGATATCGCAAGGAAGTAATAGTAAAGGATTTAAGGTAAACTGGGGTCAAGCGACGACGTTTATTAAGGAAAGATTAGAAGCCTTACAAAAGTCTGCTGAGCAATTGTTTAAGAATAATTTGATATTAGAAGGGCCAAGTGGAGTCTATAAATCGTCTACACAGAAGCCTCAAGAACTAACGAAGAATCAGATCGAGTTTCGGAAATACTTTCCTGGGAGCGATCCGGAGAATTCAGCGTCGGGATCTGCATCGGGCAAAGGCAAGAAGGCAAGTGAGGGGACGCCTAAAGCTCAAACAAGAGCAGATATTATGAATACTGTTCAGAATACATTAAGCCCGGCCGTGAAGAAAATTAAAGAAATTGACCCGGAAGCTAAAGTGGGATATAGAGGTTCTTTGGCAACAGGTCAGAAAGGTCCACATAAGGGGAATGCTCCATTTGACCCGACAGATTTTGATATCGATGCATTTATTGTTAGTGATAAGTTGGCTTCAAGGTTCCCAATAGATGACCCTTGGAGAGCAGGAACAAAAATTAAAGAGATTAGAAATTTGCAAAAAGAAATAGACAAAACACTTAAAGACTCTTTAGAAGGTTTAAGAAGGGTGGACAAAAAGGGGAGACCTGATAAATTTACATTTAGAATATACACTCAAAAGGAATTTGAGGAAAAAATTATGACGGGTAATCAAATAATAGATTAGGAGTGTGTTAAATATGAAAAAGTATCCGTATTTTTCTTGTTCTTTACCAATAATTTCAGAAGAAAATATCGTAGATTTGGCAAAAATTATTTCTAGTAAAATTGCTGGCAATATACCATTTGAAGGGCTAGAAGACTTTATATACGAGGAAGTTCCGGCAATTTACATTAACTCAAATATATTAGGTTTTGAAGTGGTTATAAAAGGATATGGAGGGGAGAAAGGCTATTATTTAGAGGTTAATTCCCATCCAAGTAACAATGAACCGGATGATGCTGATGAAATTGATATTGATATAACAAGATATATTGCCTCACTTTTAGAGGGAACTCCGGGAATAAAAATTAAGTATGGGGAAATTAAAAGCGAAGATTACATTAGCATAATAGAGTAGAGTTTGGTGATCATTTTAACATAACCATTAGTAAGAAGGTTTACAACTCTGGCAACAAGATCGTACAATACAACCAAAAACCAAACACTGAACAATTCAAACACTTGATAAACTTTCAAAGCTCTTTCCCACTTGAACCATGAGTAGGAATGAGCTTTTTTTGTATGCCTAAAATCAAAGGAGGACAAAACGAATGGCAAACATGAACAGGTAGTGGCAGAAGAGCTGAAGAATCAGCAACTAGCACAGGATGCGGAAAAAGAAGTGAGGTCAATTGCCCAGGCTCGGGCAGCATACGAACAGCTTATGGATGAAATTCGTGGGTACTGTCAGCAGGCAAAGGAATTACGTGAACAGGCGGCAGAGTTGCAGCAGTAGATGCCGCATTGACTGTTATGACCGATGGAGCGGCGCTGGCAAGTAAGGCTCGACATCTAGGAACAGGATTTAAAAAATTAATCAAAGACCCGAAAAAAGGCGTTATGGGCCTACTAAAACCCGGGAGAAAGAAATCTTGATTAAACAAACAACCAACGGAATAAATTCACTAGAAATCGTTAAGAATGATAAATCGAGGTTCTTCTCCAAGGGCGGGGAGGGTTCTAGCGGGAAGAAGAGAAAGAGTGAGGGGACGGGTGAAGTTGCTAAGATTCCTGGGGTTGTACAGAATCGTATTAACATCGCTAACGGACCGACTAGGTTTAGTCCTTCTCAAAATGCAGGTTGGGAACATGTTGTTGACCGACACTTTACTCCTGGAAAAAATGCAGGGCAATTCACTGTTAGTCAGGATGAAGTAAAAAGTATTTTAGGTAGAAAAGATGTTATCCAAACACCTGCTACGGTATTGGATTCAGGGCAGTATTCTCGTGTAGTTAATACTGGACAGGTAGGTACTGTAAAACCAAGTATCCCTGGCGTTGGTGGCACTGAAACCACATGGATACAAGTTTTAACAGATAGTAGAGGAAATTTGGTTACAACATTCCCAGTACCTGTTCCAAAATGATACATTTAGTGATGGGGGCATAACTTGCCCACATTCAATGAAACTTTTCTGTGAAAGGCTGTAGATTATGAATAATAAAAGGGCAACTATATTATGGTCAGAGGCACTGGAGTTGTTTGCAGAAATAGAGAATATGGATTTGACCGATTTTTTACATGGATTAGTTGAAATAGTAAAAAGTAATCATGAGGCTATCAACCAAATCTTGAATTCAGGGCGAAGCAAGAAAGATTACAAATTTTCAGAAAACGAAATATACTTTTTTCAATTCATTACTACTATCGACCCTGAAATGTTTGTTATAGGTTCTACAGGCGATAATTTCAATTCAATTGTTGGAAGCTACATTAGCCGAGAACCTAAGTCAGAATTCGAGATTTTGCGAAGGATATCAAACTTGGTGAAAGACATCATAACTTTTACATCAGCGGAAGTATGTCCGCAATGTAAAAGTGACCATCTTAGAATCTTTACTGATATCAATAGCGAAAGATTGTATAGGCATTGTGAATCATGTTTCTTCACTGATACAGATGATGAAGAGTTTCAAAAACAAGAAGTTCTTATTCCTGCAAATATTACATCGCTCAAGAGGGCAGGTTATTTAGAGTGAGATGCATCTTCGGTTCGAGAGGGCTTCCCAGTCCCGAATGAATCCATCATTCAACCAATAGCTCGTATAACCCATGTAATACCCATATAAAGATTTCTCCATTTCGGTTGTACGCACATCAAATGCTTTAATTTTATACCCTAATAACGCTATTCCAATACATCTAGCAGGTTGATTATGGTCAGATACCACCATGATTGACCTGCTTTTTGTTATCTTCGTTTTCTGGCGTTTTTGCAAATTTACTCGCAATTGTAGAATACGCCGCCCCGATAGAAAAGCTGTCTAAACCATCGCACCTTCTTTAATGGATAGATCGACTATTAATATTGTCAGGACTTATCTGTAATTGCCCGCAACAATCTGGCTATTTGCCGCGATAGTTACTGTGCAAGTCAATAAATCTGGTGACGACCAGTTAACATAGAACAGTAAGGATGACGATTCGGGCAATCGGGTTTTCTGCCACCTAAAAAAATCTTTTCAGACAGGACGTAGTTCCAATGCCAGAGAGAATTCAAGAAAGATTGATTGAATGGGCGGTAGATATGGAATGGCATAACTTTCACGGTCAATACCAACGAAATCAATACTATATCCCATATCCTCATATGCTTCGAAAATGCTACGGCTTAAGCATGAATGAGCGGAGTGTATTGCTTGATATTATCAGTCATTTAGGAGAAAACGATGAAGCTTTCCCTTCTCAAGAAACAATAGCTTGTAATTTAGGTCTTAGTGAATCCACTGTAAAATCGGCTATTAACGTTCTTGTGAAGAAAAAATTCATCAAAACTGCACGCAGGAGAGGTCACGTAAATCGTTATAGGATTGGCGCACTTGAAAATAATCCGTATATCGGATTGTCTGAAACCATTCATTATTTCTTGAAGCTGTACCAGCCTAAATATATTAAGAGGTCTGCCATCCAATCGGTTATATCATCTGTGGTCAATAGCGAGTTATACGCTAGTTACGCAACTAAACCATATTCAGCGTATCGTACAACAAGTTCAGGCACGTCTTATCCCAATCTTGTTCTAGACACTCAATTGGAACTGATGATGGAAATCAGAAATAAGCTTTGGGATGAGAAAGGGTTGCAAGTGTCAGTACCGATATTCGCTGATTTCCAGAAGCATTTCAATCTGTATCTTGAACGTATTGGATTTGAAAATGGGGATGAATGCGATTGGAATAACTATCTTCCATCTGAAAAAGAGCAGAATGATGATACTGACGAAGATGAGCTTACTCAACAACTGTAATCATGGTTCTCGAAGGTAAAGATAAACTATGGGATAGTCATCTCATATTCTCAGGATAGCCAAACCTCAGCTCTGAGGAAGTTATGAATTGCCTCATAATAATAAGTACTTAAAAAGAATCAAGTAAAGAAGATAAAGAGAAAAAATACTGGAAGACACGCCATTGGCGGTCTGCGATTTCGGGGGAATTCTTGGTTCTAGGAGGGGACGGGTGATGTTAGACCTCAAAAACCTCAAAAACATACTCCTGAAAAGAAAAGCAATACCCAAACTGGAAATGGTCCATATTCGCATCTTGAAGATTCAAAGTTTGTAGGTCCTGGAAAGGACTTTACTGCTGCTCAAAAGAAAAAGATAATAGAAGAGAATAAGAAGAAAAATGGTGGGGTAGTTAAATCTGATTCGTCAGATCAAGTTGCTACTAAGCCACAAAAGAGCAAAAAAGGTGTTACACCAGATCCAAATGAGTGGCAAATTGATCACATTATTCCTAAAGATAAAGGTGGAACTAACAGTTATAGTAATGCTCAAGTTCTTACTCGTAAAGAAAATAGAGATAAGTCAAATAAATTACCTTCTGACTCAAATGAACCAAATAAAAATAAGCCACCTTCTAAGCCGACAAGGAGGAAGAAATGAAACCAATTATTTTGAATGATGGTTTGAATAAAAAGAGTCTGTGGAACGGTTGCATACTTGCATCAATTGCACATGCAATTATGGTTGCTCACTATCCTGAGTTATCATATGAACATTCATGGGACGGAATAAACTATTGCGTAGTTGATGGTTCAGGAGGAAGAGGAACAATTACATTTAAGGATAAATATTGTGTTGGGGCGTTTCGCAATGATAACGTTACCCGTACAGAGTTTTCTTCGGCTATTGACTTTTATACAGGCGCACCACATGACGTCCTTGAGTTATCAGAATATGAGACGTTAGAGTATCTTCTAGAGGAAAGAGACGATGGTAAGTCAAGCCCTTCCATTACAACAGCATTTTGGGCTGATGACGACAAAATTTTTTCTAATGATAATATCGTAAGATTAATTCAAAATGGTGGTTATCTTTTAGAGAAACAGCTAATGGAATATGACTCTGCGGTTGAGTCTTGGCGAGATTATTATGAGATGACCAATGTACAAGTCGATCTGTTAGAGTCGATATATACTAGGAAAATTAAAAACCCAGAAGCAAAGATCATACTAACAAAAAGAGAAATTGAAATGATTGGAACGGATGATCATGAGGGGTTGAGTGAAAGTAAAACTTCGTTTGAGGAAATCGGGATAGAGTGGGAGAGTTAGGTACTGGGCGGCTCCTAGTGCCGAATGATTCCCATAACCTTTGTTCTACCTATAGGATGTTCGCCAAACCTAAAATACGGAAGGCAAAGTTGGGTTGGATGAAAACAGCCATTTTGTCCATCGCGAGCCGTATGATCACAGCGCTTGAGAAGAAGTACCATACAAAATATCAGATTAATTAAAGCTACCGGGCAGGATAGTTGAGCAATTATCTTGAATTCATTGAAAGTTAGGATTCCGATAACACCACTTAGTGGGGTGAAGATATGGATAGCGAAGTGAAATTGCGAGACGTGAATAAAGATGATTTGCCGATATATTTCGAGCAACAATTGGACAATTTTTCCAACTATATGGCTGCCTTTACTGCCAAAGACCCAACTCGTGCGGCGAAAGATAATACAGCTTCTATTCGGGTATTGAAAAAATACGGCTTTAAGATTTGTGATGAAGACAAGGGGTTTTCCAATGCACGTGCTGAGGAAGTCGAAGAATACGTTTTAAAGCTGTCTTCTAAGGCAGAGTAGCAATCTCAATATTTTTCAGCTAACGGGATACGCTGGTTCAAATGCAGATCAAATTAAAATCTAAAAAGCCTCCTATATGAGCAAACTAGACATTAAACTGCTCTAATAGGAGGTTTTATTATGATATTGAGTGAACTATCGCAAGCATACGGTGGCCAGAAAATCTATGAAAATGTACTACCCAACAAAATATTGCTACCATACCGATGTTCCAAACGTCCCAGTAAATGTATGAGAATATAATGAAGGCCCCATTTATCGGTTGCCCCTTGACTTTATAGTCAACTCGAAGGTATATACACATCCTGAAATTCGAAGGAGGAAGGTGGGATATTGTTTAAAATCAGCGAGTTTTCCAGGCTAAGCCGAATCCCGCTGCAGACATTGCGCTATTACGACCAGATCGGGCTGTTAAAGCCGGCTAGGATCGATAGCTTGACCGGGTATCGGCATTATGCCGCCGAGCAGCTTCTGGAGATCAACCGCAATGTCATTTTCAAAGAGCTTGGGTTCACGCTGCAGCAAATTACTCAGCTGCTTCAAGAAGATATTTCCGCCTGTCTTGTCCGGGCCGAGAACGGTGCTTTGGAAGGAATGCAGCCGTGAAGATCATGAATTCGAACTTGAGGTCAAAAACTATAACGACTACTGAAGAAACACCGTCGAAAATTGGCGGTTAAGAACCAAAAAAACAAGGGGCAAGCCACTTAAGGCCACCCACCCCTTGCGGATCACCCGTCAAGACCTCGAAGCCTTCCTCCAAACCAACCTTTCAAAGCAGCTTAATTGGATGACCTGGCATACCAAGTCTTTTGCAACTCCTGAGCTTTTTGCGGATCGTCCATGAGTAGAGTCTTGTACTCCAGCATCTTGTTAAGGGTGTCCAGCATTTGGTCGTATTCTTCCTTCTTGCTTTCGATCTCCTTTTTCTTGCCATGAATCCATTCTATAATTTGCAGATTGGTGCTCATATTGGTGTCGCAGTCCTGCAAAGCTTCCTTCAGTTCGGCCAGCGAACAGCCGATGGACTGAAAATTCTTGATAAGCCTCAACCGCTCGACAGCCTCATCCGAATAGTTACGATAATTGTTGGATTCTCGCCGAACATGCCGATCATCCAGCAAGCCTTCCTTTTCATAATAGCGGATCGTATGGATCGTTAATCCCATCTTGTCCGCAAGTTCTTGAATTTTCATCACCATTTCTCCTTTGGACCGCTTGCCCTAGAGTTCGCTTCATAGTTTATACTTAATATGTTCAATCAGTCAACTATGAAGGAGGAAATCATTATGCATGTTTTTGTTACAGGAGCAACCGGGTATATCGGTTCTGCGGTCGTCCGGGAACTGCTCGGTGCGGGACATACAGTAACGGGTCTTTGCCGCTCTGAAGAGAAAGCTGCGGGATTAAAGGAGGCGGGAGCCGGAGCGCTATACGGCACGCTGGACGATCTGGATACTCTGCGCAGTGCCGCCGCGGCTGCGGACGGCGTGATTCATCTGGCGTTCAGTTCACCCACCAACGATTTTTCCAACTTTGAAGGTGCGCTGGCTCTGGATTTGCGGGCTGTCCAAGCCATTGGAGCGGCGCTCGAAGGCTCCGGAAAGCCGTTCATTACCACAGGTCACCCTCATGAAAATGGACATACCGTGGACGATGCAGTGCTCGCAATGGCAGAGCGGGGTATTCGGGCATCCATCGTCACGCTTGCACCGACCGTGCATGGCGAAGGCGATAGGGCATTCGTGCCGACGATGATCAACATCGCCCGGGAGAAGGGCTTCTCCGCCTATATCGGCGATGGAACGAACCGCTGGCCGGCGGTTCACCGCCTGGATGCAGCGGTTCTGTACAGACTGGCGCTGGAATTCGCCCCGGCGGGCTCACAGATGGTTGCAGTCGGCGATGTAGGCATTCCGTTCCGCGAGATCGCTGAGGTCATCGGGCGGCAATTGAACTTGCCGACGGTCAGCATCACACCTGAAGAAGCTGCCGCCCATTTCGGCTTTCTAGGCCCCATTGCGGCATTCGACATCGCAGGCGCGTTCAGCACTGCGCAGGAGAGTCTGGCAACACGGGAGCTTTTGGGCTGGAAACCGGTGCAACCCGGACTGATTGCCGATCTCGAAGAAGGACATTATTTTGCATAAAAAAGGAGGGTGTACAACAGCCTTAAATGGCTGCTTAAGGACACCCCTGGATTTCATCCAGGGTATGCTCGGTCATGTTTATGGGCGGCGGGTTTCCTTTTAAATCCGCCGCTGTTAAACTAAAGGGCAGGATTCGATAACAAAAGTCCTTGATCAAATAACATTTTTCCATAGTTGTTTATCATTGTTAACAAATTTTGGGAAGTGATTGAAATTAATTGATTGTATTGATTCACAGCCGAACGTATTTCGCACATGACCCAAATATGCAGAAGGAGAGGATTCATCTGGGCCATAGAATTGGTGAGGTGTGTAACGTAGGAGCCAAAGAACCGCGAGTTTGAAATCAACGACAACAGAGAAATTCATTACAAATTATCAGTTAGGATCGTCCAATTTTGTCTAATGACACAAATGTGATCCGTATTGTAGGATTTTGAACAATTGCATTTCAAATTAAGTGGTAAAAATCCTTTTACACAAAGAAATAAGCATGTTAATGACATATGTACAAAATACGAGTTTTGTGAAAATGTATTAACGGAACGGCCTGACCGCAGGCCATTTCCACGTAAAAATCCATTTTTTATCTATCCATATTATTGACGGCTTTTCTCATCTCTTCATCCGTTAAATGCGTATAAATCATCGTCGTTTGGATCGACGAATGCCCGAGCTGATTTTTCAGCTTCGGTACGTCGTTGTTCTCCAGATGATAACGCGTCGCAAATGAATGCCTTAACGAATGCACGGTCAATGCCGGTTTTCCGAACGCTGCAGCGTACTTTTCGATCAGCTTTTCAATCGATCTCGGCGTCAGTCGCCGGCTTTGGCCTTTACGACCGATCGGAGCTGCTATAAATAAGTAATTTTCCGATTTTTTCGGTATATATCGGGTTTCGCGGATCTTCAAATAACTCTCCAGATCCATCAAGGCTTGCTGGCTAAAATATACATATTGCTCTTTATTGCCTTTACGCAGCACGCGCACTTGGCCTTTGTTCATATCCACATCCTCGAGGTTGATTCCAGCTACTTCGGATAAACGCAGTCCG
The DNA here is from genome assembly GCF_009870825.1 of Paenibacillus sp. USDA918EY. GTDB lineage: Bacteria > Bacillota > Bacilli > Paenibacillales > Paenibacillaceae > Paenibacillus_AQ > Paenibacillus_AQ albilobatus. The sequence continues at coordinate 180,237 of NZ_WTWY01000005.1, forward strand.
GATCCAAGAATCAACGACACGATAGCCGTATCGCGTTCACGATTAAATTCATGGAAACGCAGCATCCGTTTGTTTGTTTTGATCATCTCACCGAAGTCATGCGATACAAACTGGCGGAACTTCTCAAAATCGTTTTCCCGGAGAATTTTCCCTTCAATTCGGTTGGCGATCGTTTCCTGGCTTTCTTTAATCGAATTAAAATCGATTTTGGCCATAACGTTCCGCTGAATATACGGCTTCAGATCCGCTGTTTCAGCCTTGTTCTGAAGATAATCAAAAAGCGATTTTAATGCGGATATTTTTCTGTTAATCGTATATTTGTTGTTTCCTAATCGATATTCCAAAAAAGCAAGGAAATTTTCAACTTCGCGCACCTTCAGCGATTCCAACACGGATAAATCAATGTCTTTGCGGTGATTTGACGCCAATTTTTCCTCGACAAGCCAATCAAAAAAAATGAGGTAATCATGGCAGTAATTCAACAGCGTCATGTGCGAAAGCTTCCGTTTGCGGCTATCTATAAATTCGGTAACGTACCATGGAAGTTCGCTGCATTTCTGATCAACGCGTTTCATGTAATGCAGCCTTGCGTTTTTATCCATTTCCTGCTAAAACCTCCTTACTATCAGTATAACCATTATCTATTTATTCGTAAAATTATTATTTTACGTAATTTTAAAGCACGAATAACCGCCTAAAAAAGTCAGCCGCACGGAGCTGCTTTTGTATCCGAATCCTCCCGCTTCTATTGCAAATAACCATTTTTAAAATAGCCATAACGTCTTAAACGATCCTTGATTAAAGTTATCTTTTCAAATTTTATTCTTCCATGAATATCCCTCTACTTCAATAATAAAAAAGCATCCCTTATTAAAGGAATGCCCTTCCATACACTTCTTGTATACATGAAACTTCCGTTTGTATTTGATATCGGGTTACGCTCGTAAGAAAAATGCGGTTACAAAGCATATACATAGATTCATTTGAATGCTAAACTTTGTTTTTTTGCACGTTCTATAGTATTGCCAAGCAAACTCCCTAAGATTCGGCTTTGTGGTCTCAGTATCCATGAAGCGATGTTAAGCGCAGCATACGAAAGAGGAAGAATCATATTAAAACCGTAATTACCGTAATCATTAGCAAACGCATGAGATAATGCCGCACCAGTCATTAAAAAGAAAATTCCGGCGTGAACCCATTCTTTAAGTCGAGGAAAACCTGGCACGAGGAGTGCAATGGCTCCGAGCACTTTCCATATCCCAAGAATGGTCATGATGTATAATGGGTAACCAAGATTCGTCACTAACTCGACGTTTCCCCCATATTGCATGAGTTGCCCGATACCACTTAACATAATAGCTACTACAAGTAGTGATGTGACTGTCCAATAAGCAATCTTTTTTCCATTCGTTTTCATCCTTGATCCCTTCCTCCTTTTTAAATGAACCAAATGATTTTTCCTTTTCACTTGATGGGTTTATCATAGCCTTAAATTAAGTCAAAAAATGATACTGTTTAGGAGCCTCCATAAAAAAGCAAACGGATTAATCGATCTTCCAACAGCTTACCTATGTCCCCCATCGCCTTGAATTTTCGACTGTCAAACAAGGCTTCATTATCTAGGTAATACAATATCAGCATTTATTTCGGTATCTCATTTACGGTAAAACAAAAAAAGCCGCAACCACGCGACTTTAAGGATCTATGCTCTTGTCATCCGACATCTTTCTTTTCGATAAGCTCATATATTTAGCGAGTAGGGAGAAATCATATTGACTGAATTGATATATGTAACCACATTACTCATATTGGCGCGCTCGATAGATTCTTTAAGCAACCTCATGTCAATTTTTTCCGCCAACATTGATTCCGTGGAGTAATGCGACATAGACCATAATTACCTTCCAGAGTATATTGTTTCAAAATTCGATTGTGTTACTTGGCTGTATCAGCCCTGCCACAGCCCTATCTCTAAGTTGACCCAGGTTCGCTAACAAGCGTTGTCAGCTAAGTTCAATCAGAATCGTTTTGATAATGTTTTGCGATTTCGTATGCCATTTCCCGTATCCGATGCTTCAGCTCCAGAGGCTCCCGAATGCAGATGCCCGTGCCGAAGCTCATCAGATACATCGGAAGGTATTTGTTCATCGTCGGAACGTCGAGCAAAAACCGCGCCTCCCGATCGGTCCGTTCCGTCAAATAGTGGCGCAGATGCCAGTGAGCGCAAAGCGCGTTCAGCGTGTCAGGTTCCCCCTCGATGCGGATAACTGTCAGCGGTCCGTACGCCTCCCGTTTTTGTTCGGACTGGTCGCGGAAAAAGGCGGCCGCGGAAAATCGCTCCGGCTTTTCGAACGACGCTTCGGTTGGCTCCAACCGCTCGATGCGGTCCACACGAAACGTCCGCACTGCCTGCGACCGATGACAGAACGCGACAGCGTACCATTCGTTTCGGTCGTAAGCCAACCCGTACGGATTGATTTCACGTTCGTCGGCCTGTTCCGCATTTGCTTTTCGATAAGCGATGCGGATCGTTCGCCTGTCCTTCTCCGCCTGTTCCAGGTCCCTAAGCAGCGGAACGACGGAAGGCGGACGTGCCGGAGTAATCACATCCAAACCGCCCGTCTGAAGGGACAGATCGTGGCGCTGCTCTTCGTGCAGCCCGTTCTCCACCTTGGCAAGCGCGCTTTCCAGTTCCTCTGTATACGGATAGCCGGCGCCTTGCGCAAACTTGAACGCTTCCACAAGCGCCTTCAGCTCTACGCTGCTAAAGAACAAAGGTGTTTCCTTGAAGCTCTCCAATATGCTTATGCCTCCGTCATGTCCCGATTCCGCGACGACCGGCACGCCGCTGGCACCTAATGCGTCGATATACCGGTACACAGTGCGGACGCTGATCTCCAAACTCTCCGCGATCTGCGCGGCGGTGAGCTTCCTTCCGGATCGGAGCATCCAGAGCATGGACAGCATGTTATCCCATTTCGCCATAGGGAGTATCCTCATTTCTTCAAAATGAAACTGATTTGGGTATTGTTCATTTGTGCTAACGTCAGTGTTGCATTTTTCTGACCATCGATGAAGTTGCTCGTTTATTTCTCACTAGCAAGTTATACCATAGATTATAAAATAAAATGTTAGTCCTTGTCCTCAATGACTATTTCAAGAAGGCAAGATGGACGCGGAAATTCCGATACGAATAGAACGGAGACCAACGGTGGATGATCTAATGAACCGGCCACCTCTTGAAACGCTTTATAACCAATTTGCGGGTCACTCCCACGAACTAAATAGATATTTAGTTTGACCAGATTGGCGAAACTTGCATTTCAGAAGCTAAAATAGTTGCAATATTATGAAGCGCCTGTTTCGTCTGCAGTTCCAGATCAGCCGCTCCAATTAGCCTACCTGCTGAATTCGTAGCATTTTGTCCTCCTTTATAAATGGTTTTTACCTTTCTACTTACGGTAATCGCCTGACTAAATGCTTTGAATACAAATAAACCCTCCGGGTTTTTATGCTCTATTTACTATCAAGACTTTAACTCATCGATGCTCTGCTTCCATGAAAAATAAAAAAGCCTGCATTTACATATGCAGACCTTTTTGCACCTTTTGATCTTTCCCACCGCTTCAGCCTTGCTTTAACGAAAGAAGTCTTCTTCGTAGCAATTGAATCAACATAAAACCTCGTTCAAACCCGATCCGGCAAATCGGCTGCTTTGGCTTTCAAACCGCCCTTCACCTTAAACAGCGGAATGAGAGCCAGCACGCCCGCCAAAATGAACATACCTGCAAGGATAAAAACAGCGACAAGCGAAAACGCGTTTTTGGCGATCCCGGAAAACATCATGGTCACGACCATGGAACCCGTAAAGAGCGGGCTCAAAATCCCGTTGACCCGGCCGAGGAACGACTCTTCGGTATTTTGCATCATCAGCGTGTTGATCCCGATATTGACGCACGGAAAAACCAGGCCGCTAAAGAACTGCAGCGCAAGCGTGACCGCATAATTCGTCGACAGTCCCATGGCAGCGGTCGTCAAACCGACGGCAGCCATGCTGAACGTGAGCAGCTTTTGCGGCGATACTTTGCTGGAAAAGCTCATAGCCGCGACGCCGCCGATGATCATGGCGATGCCGTTTATCAAGGAGAACCACTGCAGATCGGATTCCGGACGTCCAAGCCGCTCCGTGATCAGAAAGATGCTCAGCGGTTGGATCAGCCCAAAGCCAAGTCCGACCGCAAAAAAAGCACCGCCGAGATTCCGCAAAATTACGCTTGAACGGATATACCGAACCCCTGCTTTAATGTCTTCCCAAACCCGCGCTTTTTCGCCTTCGCCATCCATCTTGCGGTCCCGCGGCAGAAACGAAAGCGAAGCGGCCGATAGCAGGAAAGCAATCCCCATGATGCTGATGGCCGTCTCGATGCCGTAGGTTTGGTACACGTACATGCCCACCACCGGCCCGAATATCATGAAAACGGCAAACAGCGTTTGGTAGGCAGACATCCCTTTTTGCAGCAAATGCTCCGGCACATGCAGCTTGAACAGCTTCAATCCGGCAGGCTGCGAAAATTGGGACAAGATGGACGACACGAACGTGGCGAAAAATACGATTTTCCATGAACCGAACATCATGGCAAGCAATATGGCCACAATGGAAGCGGCGCTTAACAAATCACAACTTACCATCGTCCTCTTCGGCCTCCAGCGGTCCGCAAAGGTTCCTCCGACAAACGAAAACACGAAGATCGGCGCGTATTCCGCGACGGATATCATGGAGACGGCAAACGCATCATCATGGGTCATTTTTTTCACGTACAGCAGTATAGCGATGTTTCGTACCCAAATCCCGATCTGTAAAAACAAGGTGGACATCAAAATCACCTGCACGAAACGGTTGCTCAGCAGGGATGATGCCGATGCTTTGGCATTCATAGTTTTTTCTCTCCCTTCCCTGAATAATGCAGTAACGCTGCCCTGTTCATATAGCAACAAGCCTTCATCACAGAACAATGTTACATATTTTTCTTTTGATTCTTTGTTAACCCCTTTTTTTCCATTACATGCTGTTTTAAACGGATAAACAAAGAACGCGACCAACACTCTGCTTGCTTAGAGATATGATGGAATAGCGTTGTGTTTGTAGCTAGCAGCGATTTGAACGTATTCCCGCCCGATGATCTCTTCCGCACAAACAATGTAACATAACATTGTTACGTTGTAAAACAAAATTTTACTTTTTTACGATAAAACTAATACCTGCCTCGCTCCATAAAAAAGCAGCCCATCCACGGTAGATTCAGGCTGCATTCTATTACATAAGCTGATGCATTGTATTCGAGTCGGATTCGATTCAGTCCGTAACATCCATTTTCTATTGGACAGGATCAGGTTATTTTATAAAAAATGCGTTCGCCGTTTAAAAACGGGATGCAGTAGTTGGCGCAAAGCCGCGGCATTCGCTCCTCCATCCAGGTATGCACCGATTCGTTCCCCATTTGAAAGGCGTAATATCCGATAATAGCGACGAGCATAAACCCTTCCAGCAGAGCGAAGTCCCTTTCATGCAGGTCGTCATGTCCAAAGTAGCCTCGCAAAAAGGTGTCCCTGTGTTCCGCCGGAATGATTAACGCCCCCATAGCCACGTCAAGCAAGTAATATCCGGGTCCGAAAAAGCCAAAATCGATCAGATGCAGTTTCCCTTCCGGAGATACGATCACATTCCCCATTCCCAAATCGCCGTGAATTAGCCCCCATGAAGCGGGCGATGTGCCGATCTTTCCGAGCCTGGCGTTGATCAAAAGGATGCTTTGTTCGATGACGTCGACGTCGGCGGGCGTAAATAAACCGAGCCGCAGACCAAGACGAATTTTGTTCGCCATTTCAGTAAGATAAGCAATCCCTTGGGCGGGACGGTTTTCTACAGTCATGGATTGATATTGACGGTAAAAAGAATGAAGTTCTGCAATTTGTTGGCCAAACCTTTGTACGAGCCCTGCATCCTGGACGTCCTCTTTGCAAACATCTCTTCCTTCCAGCCACGTCAACAGCGAGCAGTTCAGGCGTTTTCCATCATGCTCAATGACCGTAATCAATTCTCCCTCTTCATTGCGAATGGGCTTTTGTACGACCAAGCTGCTCCCACCGGCTAAAGCCTCCAGCATTTCCAGTTCGCCGAGCAGGCCGTCGTACGTATGCTGCAATCCTGCCATGCTTTCTTTTACCGGCTCATGAATGCGCAGCAAATAGGAGCTGCCGCCGGCGTCACGGACCCGGTACGTGCGATTTTCGTTGTGCCTAAGAAACGTAATTTCCGGCCGATCGATGCCAAAACGGCTTGTGATTCGATACAGGATCTCGTCCATCGTCTCTACCTCCCCCTCGCTGCTATTTTTAATCCTTTTGAAAACAATCCTTTTTGACAAAAACTTCTCGCCGCCTGAAAAATAATTCCGATTTGATCCAAGTATAGGATGAAAAGATATCCGGGAGCAACGAAAAAGGCAGGGAAAAGAAGGTCTGAAGCGCTCTTTTTCCTGCCTTTATATCGATTTTTGTCTCACTTATTCGGCTGGTTGGTAACCAGTTCTACGGATTGCGACTCCATGATGGGGTTCCAATATTTCTTCACCCCGATGGTCAGCGGCTGCGGATAGTTGAGGGCTTCTTTTCCGAAATTATAGGCGTTGTAGTCCTCCGTGTAGTCATCCGCAGTAGAAACCAAATGCCCTCCTTGCTTGATGTTTTCCGGGGATAGCCTTTTATGTTTTACGCCATTGGCATCCGTGAAGCTGTCCTCCAGCCACATCCCGAAGCTTTCCGCCGCTTGCGCTTTTTCAAGCTTGAAATGGAACAAAATTTCCCCCGCTCCTGCCGGATTATCCGGTTCAATGATTTGAATGTGCGTATCGGGCGCCTCAATAATTTGCTTTTTGTTCAAATCGACCACGATTTTCATTTTGTTTTTATCCAAAGCGGCCATGCCGGCGATTTTCAGGTCGGTGCGGTCCAGCCGGTCAAATTCGTTTGTTTTAAACACCAGCGTGACTTTCGTATCGTCGGAAAACATCGTATCCGGATAATATACTTTTTTGGTTTCGTCGCCGCTTTTTCCGATCAAAACGGGATTTAGCAGCTTAAAAATTTGTTTGTCGTTGCTCTTGTCGTATTCCAGATCCACGTAGGCGTTCAGCGGCGTAAACTGCACTTGGCGCACGTTGATTTTTTGCCCGTCGACGATCAGCGTGCTGCCCGGGTGGTAAATTCGCTCCTCGTTTTTGAACAAGTTTGGTTCGAGTGGAAGCGTAAATTTGAATTGATCCCGGTAATTGCCGCTGGTGGCATCCCAAATTTTAACGCCTATCGTCGCGCCTTCCTTATAAGGAGCAGATGGCACAAGGTTTGCCGTATACACATAATAACCTGTCTGTCCCGGCATGAGTGCATTACTGCCCATGGCATGCTTCGACTCCGCCCTTATAGAGGATGCTTCGACTCCTCCGAATTCGAGAAAATCTATTAAAGAATAACCCGTATGATCCGTATTATTTGTCGCGCTGTACATGATATATGCTTTACGTCCGTCCGTGAAAGCGCCCGCAATATCGATGCGGAACCCTTTGCGCTCCACGCTTTGATTGATCGGCTTTACGATGCCTTTGTCGAGTGCGGCAGCGATGCCTTGATCGTATTTGGCAATCGGGCGGAAAGATTCCAAATCTGCCGGTTGCGGTATGCTTGTCGTTTGCACGAGATCGTATTGTTTTTCCTTTGGCGCGACTCCCAGCGAAGACACGGTGATGAGTATCGCTGCCGCGGTTGCGGCGATGGCCCCGATTCCGTACAATAATTTTCGTTTTCTCATTTCCCGGCTCCTCCCTTGTGCAATGCCTTTTCGTACCGCCGTGGATAGCTTCATCTCCGGCAGGTGATGAACTCTTCCGCTCACGTCCTCCGAATCCCGCTCCAGAATGCGCTGTTCTTTTTCCAGCATGTATCCATCGCCTCCTGTCTTTACAGATATTTACGAAGCTGTTTTAGCCCTTCGCGCAGCCAGCTTTTGATGGTGCCCTCCGGTTTTTGAAGCACCTTGGCGATTTCGGCTGTCGTCATGTCCTGGTAATATTTCAGCATCACGACGTGGCGGTACTTTTTCTTCATCTTGGCCATGGCCCGCTCCAAGTCGATCCGGTCGCTGCTTTTCATTTCCTGAACCGCTTCTTCCTTGATCGTTTCCGACGGGAAAACGCGTTTTTTGCGCCTCAGCTCGTCCATGCAGCAGTTGATCGTAATCCGGATCAGCCACGGTGTAAAAGCTTGCTCGTTTTTGAGTTTTTTGCGTTTCATCCATGCCCGGCAGGACACTTCCTGCACGATTTCAAGCGCGTCCGCTTCGTTCCGCATGTAGCTGTAAGCGATCGAATACAATTTGCGCTGCTCCTCCGCCAGGCATTTGAAAAAAGCTTCCTCGTCCATAACCCCTAAACTCGCGACGTTGATTTTGTTCATCGTGTTTTCCAACCATCACCGCCCCCCTTCTCTCTTTATTCCGGTATGAGATGGAATCTTTCAACCCTCACTAACATATGTAAGACGCTTCAGCTCCGAAAAACGATTAAAAATAATTTTACCATTTTATTCCGTTTGGATCCTTTACACGCAGCAAAACAGCCTCATGCTGGATGCACCAGGCTGTTTCATGCAGACAACGGTTATTCAATTCATGCCTGATGCAAACTGAACAAAACGATCTGCCCATTCCGCAAACGAAAGCCGCTTGTTCCAGGTTACGCTATCAGTGGCATAGGCGCATCCCCAGTCCAGCACTCGTTGATGAAGAAGGTGAACTTTTAGCTGCATAAGATCACTCTATGCCGCCGCCCCATTTTTCTCCCCAGCTCCGCATTTCGGAAATAACGGTTTTAAAATCCTTTCCTTTTTCGGTCAAGGAATATTCCACGGTGACAGGTACGGTGGGAAGCACGGTCCGCTTAACGATTTCATTTTGTTCCAAATGACGCAGCGTATCGGTCAAAGATTTGGTGCTGATGTGCTTCAAAGTTCTACGCATCTGGTTAAAACGCTGAACGTCATGGCAAAACAGTTGTCCCAGAACCAAAAAGGACCACTTCCCCCCCAGTACCTCAATGGCCTGCTGGATGTTGTAAAGACACTGTTCTTCTTCCGTTTTTATGCTCATACATTTCTCCTATAAAAAAGATAGTAAATTCACTTTTTGAAACTATATTTAAAAATATTGCCTTCTTTAAATCTTATTTCATCCCAATTACACTATCAACAGCGGATTTATCGCTTACTTGCAAAGCTAAGGAGGAAAAGGAATGTCTTCTAAAATCATTTTGGTGACTGGGGCTACGGGACAACAAGGAGGTACCGTGGCAAGGCAGCTGTCGGCAAACGGGTGGAAGGTTCGTGCCTTGGTGCGCGATCCCGGCCACCCCGCTTCGCAATCGCTTATGAAGCCAGGGATCGAAGTCGTAAAGGGGGATTTGGAGGACTCCGATTCGTTGCTGCGCGCCATCAAAAACGTATATGGGGTGTTTAGCGTTCAATCCTTGGATCTAAATCATCCCGAAAAGGAAGAACAGCAGGGGAAACGTTTAGCGGAAATCGCCAAGGCAACGGGAGTGTCGCATTTTGTTTACAGTTCCGCGGCTGGTGCCGATCGAAATACAGGAATTACCTCATTTGAAAATAAGGGAAAAATTGAGCGGTATATTCAAGCGTTAAATCTTCCGGCAACAATCCTTCGCCCTGTCATGTTCATGGAGAACTTTAGATTTACTCTCCAAAAAGTCGATGGCCAAATTTTACTTCCTTATAAAGGTGAAGCGGATACAAGAGTACAAATGATTGCCGTTCAGGACATTGGCGTATTTGCGCGGATAGCTTTCGAGCAGCCGGATCAATTCATCGGACAATCGCTGGAGATTGCCGGCGATGAGCTATCGGTCAAAGAGCTTGCTGAACATATAAGCCGTTTTTTTGCCACCGCTGCCGTCTATCCGCACTCGGCCCCCGTTCCGAAACATGAACACGACGGAATCAAAGCCACCCAGTTCTTTATCAGGGAAGGTTACAAGGCGGATCTGGAATATCTCAGGCAGCTTCATCCCGATCTTTTGAGTTTTGCATCCTGGCTGCCGCAATCGAACATTTCATTTTAAATTGGGCATAGAGCGGAATAAAAAAAGCAGCCCATCTTCATGAGCTGCTTGTTCCAAGCTTACGGAATCATTGCGATGACTTCGATTTCGACAAGTCCGTCCTTCGGCAGTTTGGCCACCTGAACGGCGCTGCGGGCAGGGAACGGCTGCGCGAAATAGCTTGCATAAATCTCGTTCACTTTCGCAAAATCGTTCATGTCGTTCAGGAACACCGTCGTTTTAACCACGTGGGACAAGTCCGTGCCTGCGGCTTCAAGGATCGCTTTCGCGTTTTTCAAGGATTGATGGGTTTGCTCTTCCACCGTTGCCGGCATTTCGCCCGTAGCGGGATCGATGCCGAGTTGTCCGGAAGCGAACAGCAGATTACCCATGCGAACGGCCTGCGAATATGGACCGATCGCTCCAGGGGCGTTTGTCGTTGCGATGGGCTGAATCGTTGGTTGTGTCATAGTCATGGCTCCTTCATTCTTTTTTAAGAGAAAACCTGATCAAATGCAGTATTGTCGGACCTAAGATTAATGACGCGTACAAGACCGATAGGTGTCATTCAATGGAATTGGTAAGAAAATGACGCGTACGCAATAAGGCTTGGGAAACCAACAATGATGTTCATATAATAATATTTTATTACTATGATATGAATTTATCAAGCATAAATAACATTAAACACCAACAAAGGACGGGCATATTTCGCCTATCCTTTGTTGGTCATTGGCTCAGCTACGATTTACATCGCTGCATGCGTCAATACTTCTCTCGTTAACGGGAGCTTATGAATCGTACGCAGGAAGCTGACCATCTGGCTTTCGGAATGCATAATGACGGAATGGGTTTCAGCTTTTTGGTTCTGCATATAACGAACGCCGTTCAAAAAATCTCCTCCCGTAATGCCGGTGGCGACGAAAATGACGTTTCCCGTTCCAACCAAATCATCCATGTAAAGCAGCTGACCGGGATCCGGGAGTCCCATTTTTATTACGCGGGCCGTTTCTTCGGGGCCGTCCGGCAGCAGACGTCCTTGCATTTCTCCCCCCAGGCTTTTCAGCGCCGCAGCGGCCAAAACGCCTTCGGGAGCCCCGCCGGAACCGATGTACATATCCACGTCGCTGTCCGTGGCCGCTTCGATGGCCCCCATGACGTCGCCATGGTTCAACAGCTTGATGCGGACGCCGGCTTTCCGAAGCGCCGCGATCAGCCCGCGATGGCGTTCCCGGTCCAAAATCGATACGGTCATCTCGGACATCGATTTGTTCAAGATGCCGGACGCTTTCGCCAGCGTCGTCTCGATCGGGTCGTCCAATGACAGGTGACCGGCAAGCAGCGGCCCTACGGCCAATTTCTCCATATAAATGTCGGGGGCGTGCAGCAGATTTCCTTCCGGTGCCGCGGCCAATACCGAAATCGCGTCGTTCAGCCCATTGGCCACCGTTTCGGTCCCTTCGATCGGATCGACCGCAATGTCGATTTTCGGGCCTTTGCGGTTCCCTACGTTTTCGCCGATATACAGCATCGGCGCTTCATCCATTTCGCCCTCCCCGATCACGACGGTCCCATCAATAGCCACGGAGTTCAGATGACTCCGGATCGCCGTGGTGGCAGCCTCGTCTGCGCTGTTTTTGTCTCCTCTTCCCGTCCAGCGAGCCGCCTCAAGCGCAGCTTTCTCCGTAATGCGAACGAGCTCCAAAGCTATTTGATGTTCCATTTTCTTTTTCCCTCCATCTATCCATGAAAGTATATTTGAACATTTTTAAAATCTTGAATTAGAAAAATTGCATAATAAGACCTGCGGTTTCTTCGATCGCTTTATCCGTAACGTCGATGACCGGACAGCCTAACGATTCATACAACGACTGCGCGTATTTTAATTCGGCCTGCACGCGTTCCAGGGATGCATAATGGGCTTCGATGGGAAGGCCCAACGATTTGAGGCGTTCGGAACGGATTTTGACCAGCTGCCCGGCGTCGATATGAAGTCCGAAGATTTTGCCTGTCGTCACCTCGCGCAGCTGCGCCGGTGGGGCCAGCTCGGGAACGACGGGGTAATTGACGACCTTTTTCCCTTTATGTGCCAAAAAAATCGACAGCGGCGTTTTCGAAACTCTGGATACGCCAAGCAGGATAATGTCCGCTTTGAGGATTGCTCCCACATCTTTGCCGTCATCGTTGGCGACCGCAAATTCAACGGCCTCGATGCGGCGGAAGTAGTCTTCGTCCAGTCGGTGCAAAAGGCCGGGCAGCCGTTTCGGCGTATCGTTAAACGTATCGATGACCGCCTGCATCATGGGCCCCATAATATCGACAGTCCGGACGTTGAGACGAATGGATTCCTCCTTGATGGCCTCCCGAAGCTCCGGCTGAACGATCGTGTAGACGACAAGCCCGCCGCGTACGGCCACTTCCTCCATCAACCGCGTGATTTCATCTTCATGCCGCACATTCATGATTCGTTTGATCTCCGTGTTCGTCAGCTCAAACTGCCGAAGGGTTGCCACGGCGACTGCTTCCGCAGTTTCGCCGATGGCATCCGAGCATATGGCTATAACACGAGTTGACGCCTGTTTCATCCCATTCCTCCCACTATTCCGGTGCTAATATCTCAAGCATCTTTCGAATGATATTCGTTTTGGAAATCCGTCCGACCACGCGAACCTCCCCGTCAACGCCGGACTCCGCGGGCACGACGACCGGCAGGCTGTCGATTTGGTGCGTGATGATCTTTCGGGCCGCATCAAGAACGGTGTCTTCCGGAGACACGGTCACCACATTGGCTCTGCGGGTCATGATAAAACTCACGGGCATGTTGGAAGCTGCCGCATTTCCAAGCGTCACTTTCAGCATGTCTTTGCGCGACACGATGCCGACGAGTTTGCCTTCTTCATCGGTAACGATGAGATGGCCCACGTTTTCCAGAAACAATGTCACCGCCGCATCATGGATCGTCGTCGTTTCCCGCACGATCACGGGAACGCCGTGAATATCGCCGACCTTCAGATCCAGGAGAGACGATTTGCTTTCTTCGGCCGCGGTTTTTTTGGTTCCCGGAAAGTAACCCACCTTCGGTTTGGCTGCAATGTAATCGAGACAGACGAGGATGGATAAATCCGAACGGATCGTCGGTCTCGTTAAATTGAGCATTTCGGCGATTTGCTCGCTCGTGACGGGAGCGTGCTTTTTGACGATATCGAGAATTTCCTGTTGGCGCGGAGTCAGTTTTATAATGGTGGCCTCCTCCCTGTGGCGATCAATTTTCTGTTTGTATAATACGTCATATAAATAAATAAATCAATATATAATACATCCTATTTCATTTAAAACAACCTGATTATGAAATGAAATCCTTATTTTCTACGCACTTAAAAGGGTGCATGACATCCCGTTTTCATCACTTCATGATGTCTGATTTGGCTATCGAAAAATGAATAATTTCAGCGATTCCGCGCACGATAAGAATGGAAAACATGGCAGTGACATTGCTCCGTTCTTATTTTGCTGAAATCCGAAGAAAACATGCCTATTCGCATAACGACTTATACGTTTACCGATACATTTCCGAACGCCGAAAGGGGAGAAAACGAATCCAATGATGTACACCGTTCTGATCGTCCTCGCCGTCATCGTCTGCGCCGCTTCGCTGTTCATGTCGATTTCCATCATGCGCAAACAACAGCATCATGAACAAGATCAGATCCATCCCACGGTCGCCAGGCACCCGCTTCTCGCGAACCCCATTGTCATATTGTATTTGGCCGTTCCCGTGCTGATCGTGTTGGGCGCGCTTGCTTGGTGGTATTTCGAAATCAAAGGACTAACCTAATTCGTCAGGAGTGTTCGACTTGGAAAAGAAAAGATATTACGTATCCGTTCAATCCCGAACGATCATGCAATCCGAAGGCGATTCGGCTTACGAGTTCGTCATCGAAGCGACGCCGGAAGAAATTACGGCGCTTCGCGGACTTTTCGACTCGATGCACCATTTTGACATGGAAACCTATTACCGTATGCATTATCCGGGCATCCCGGAGCATTATGACCGGGATAACGATTATTTCGAGCGCGACCTGAAGGATATTTATCAGATGTTGTACCGCCTGGGGACGCAGGAAACCAAAGATCACATCACGTCGATGAATGTGCTCGAAGAAAGGCTCTAAATCCGCCTAGCCTCCTGATCGGCATCCCCGTTTCGCCCTAAATGCAAAAAAAAAAGATCTGCACCAGCCCCGTATCGGAGCCATGCAGATCTTTTTATACAACCAGTTTATGAATTAGGACGTCATAATTATTGGGCCGAATCGGCGTTGGCAGGCTGCCATTTTTCCATAAAATCGCTTAATTCGATGACCTGCCCTCCGTTCAGCCGGGATTCTTCCGCGGCAAAAGCGATCATGTGGCTGCGCACCGAAACGGAGGCCGACGTTAACCCTTCTCCGCCGCTGTAATCTCTTACCTGATTCATGAAGCTTCGCACGATGCCGCTGTCCCCGCCGCCATGGCCGCTGGTTTGGACGGGAATTTCGATGGTTGTCTTCTGGTGGGTAAGAAAATCATACAGCGTGATTTTGTCTTCTTCCCCGCGCAGCTCGCCCTGCGTACCCATAATTTGAATCCGCCGTTCCTGCTCGAACGTAAAGCCGCACATGCTGAACATCGCCGTGGCGCCGCCTTCGAACTCCAGATTGACGACCTGATGGTCGACGACGTTGTTGTCGCTCCGGAACACGCAGCGGCCGTAGTCCGTCTCCTGCAATCCTTTGACGATGTTGTCCCTGGTCAGGTCCGGAGTAAAATGCCTTGCCCACCCTCGGAACTCGTTGCTTAGATAAAAGCGGGGCGCGGAGTATGCGCAATGGGGTTCCACGGCGCAGGTCAGGCAGCGGGCAGACGAACGCTCCGGCGCATTGCCTTCATGAAAATACTTCAAGGAACCGAAGGAGCTGACCCGAACGCAAGGACGATCCATAAGCCAGGAGAGGACATCCATGTCATGGCAGGACTTCTGCAGGATCATCGGGCTCGATTTGTCGGAATTGTTCCAGTTGCCCCGAACGAAGCTGTGGGCGATATGCCAATAACCGACGTTTTCGTTTAATTGGATGGAGACGATTTCCCCGATCCGCCCTTCCTGAATCACTTTTTTAATCGTGCTCCAAAACGGCGTATACCGCAGCACGTGGCAAATCGTCAGCAAACGCCCCTGCTCGGCGGCCATCCGCTCCATCTCGAGACATTCCTCCGGCGACGGCGACATCGGTTTTTCCAACAAGACGTGATATTTCTGCTTTAATGCCTGCATCGTGGGCCCATGGTGCATCCGGTCCTGCGTGCAAATGATGGCGATGTCGGCCATCCGCGGCTCTTTCAGCAGCAGCTCCCAAGATTCGTAACACCGCTCCTGCGGGATGTTATGATCCTGCGCGAACTTGTCCCTGCGCACCGGGTCGGCCTCGGCCACGGCAACGACGTCCAGTTCATGCGGATAATCAAGCGCGTACCGGGCATACGCCCCTCCCCTTGCTCCCGCTCCGATTAAAACAGCTGTCAGTTTGTCCATGTTTGTTCTCCCCTACCCTTTGGTTGATGGAAATCCTTACAGGGATGCCTTCGGTAGAATACGAGACTCCTGCGTATACGGATTTTGTGATTTATTTGGCGTAACGCTCGGAAGCCGATTGATAAATCGCCACATAGCGGTCGACGCCCATTTTCTTCAATGCGGCAACGTATTGGTCCCAGTTATCGAAGGATTCATTGCCGGTGATGAACTTATCTCTCATTTCGTTGACGTAAGTTTCGATGTCCGTCTGGATCGTCGTCAGCTCGCTTTGCTCATCCTGCGTAAAGTTGAACGGCGGCCAGACCTGATCCTGCGGCAGCACGTAAGGTTCGGCTTTTTTGGCGTTTTCGACCGAAGTCGGAAGGCCTTCCGCCCCTTTAAAAAACTTCTGCTTGACGAATCCCGGATAATATCCGCCCGGCCAAATCAAATATTGCCCCACCGCCTGATCCAGGTTGAGACCATTCGGATTGTTTTTGATTTCGTCGGTATAGTCGACGTTGCCGTTTGCGTCTTCGGTATACGTTTCATCTTTCCAGCCCATGAAAAAGAGCTTGATGCCTTCGTCGCTGTAGAAATAATCCATCCATCTCATCATCGCTTCCGGATGTTTCGCTTTGTCCGTCAGCACGAACATGCCGATGTTGCCGAGCGGGGAACCGTATGCGTTATACTCCTGGTCGCCATGAGGCCCTTTTAAAACGGAAAGTCCGACATATCCCTTTTGGTTGTAGATGGCCACCGGATCCACGCTGTCGGACACGCCGAGCAGTCCCTGCATGCCTTTGGCATCGACTTCGGTGCTCTTGACCGAAACGATGTCCTGCTCCAGCAGCCCGTCTTTATACAGCTTGTTCACGAACTGGAGCAGTTCCTTATAACGCGGATCGGCTGGAATGAAGCGGATATTGCCGGTTTCGGGATCCGTATCCACGTTCAAGTTCGACGTGCCGTGGTTGTTCAGCCCGAAGGAACCCCGCAAATAATTGACGATGCCGGCCGTGCCGACCGCGCCCCATGCGATTTCGTCCTTTTGGCCGTTGCCGTTCGGATCTTTTTCCTTAAACGCCTTCAGCATGTTGTAAAAATCGTCCAGCGTCTCCGGCTGCTTCAGGCCGAGCTTATCCAGCCATTCCTGCTTTACCCACGGCGTGCCGTACAAAACGGATTTGAACTCGGGATCGTAAATGGTCGGCAGGCCGTAAATGTTTCCGTCCGGCATCGTGAGCCCTTTGGCGATGATCGGATATTTTTCCATCACGGCTTTGAAATTGGGAGCATATTTGTCGATCAGGTCGTTAAGCGGAATGAAGACGCCCTGTTTCCCGTATTTCAGCAGGTCGGACCTCGAAAAAGCCGAAGCGTAGAACATTTCCGGGTAGTCGTTGCCGGCGAGCAGCAGGTTCCGTTTTTCCTTCAACGTTTCGGTCTGGACGGTGTCCCACTGGACATGGATGTTCGACTTTTTCTCGTAGTCCTTCCACAGCCTGATGTTGTTCCAATCCGCATTAGCAAAAAATTTGGCGGCAAACGCTTTGACCGTGATGCTGTCGTTGACGATCGGGAAACCCTCCTGGTTGATTTTGGCGTCCGCCGCATCCTGCGCTTTTCCGCCTCCCGAATCGGCCGATTTGCCTGAGCTGCACCCCGCAAGCAACGTAATGGAAACCAGGCAGGCCAGCAGCATGTTCCCCCTTTTGCTTCTGTTCATCTTAACCTTCCTCCCTTTGCCTCATCTTTTATCCACTCAAGGGTTTACCCTTTGATGGCACCGATCATGACGCCTTTCACAAAATATCTTTGCAGGAATGGATACAGAACGAGCACCGGAATATTGGCGACGACAAGCACGGCGTATTTGATGCCTTCCACTTCCCGCTGCTGCTTGATGGCCGATTCGGTGGACATTTTGACCATGTCGTTCGTTTGGCCTTGAATCAGAATTTCACGAAGAATCAACTGGAGCGGGAATTTGTTTTTATCCGACAGATAGAGCAGTGCATTAAAAAACGCATTCCAGTGTCCAACCGCGTAAAAAAGGATCATGACGGCGATGATCGGCATCGACAAAGGCAAAATGATGCGGGTTAGAATCTGGATGTTGGAGCAGCCGTCGATCGTCGCCGCCTCCTGCAGCTCGTACGGGATGGACTGCTGGAAGAAGGTGCGCATGATGATGATGTTCCAAATGGACACGGCATTCGGTAAGACCATAACCCAGAAGGTATTCAGCATGCCCAGGTCTTTGATCAGCAGGTAGGTCGGAATAAGTCCGCCTCCGAAAAACATCGTGAACACAAAAAGCGCCATAATCGCATTTTTGCCCACGAAATCTTTGCGCGAAAGCGGATATGCGCCGAGCACGGTCATCACGAGGTTGATCAAGGTGCCGATGGAGGTATACAGCAGCGTGTTCGAATAACCGGTCAGTATGTCCTGGTTTTGGAATATTTTCGCGTAAGAGTTCAGGTTGACGCCTTTCGGCCATAGCAGCATCTCGCCGCGCAGCACCGCCTGCGGATCGCTGAACGAGGCGCTGAGAACAAATAGGAGCGGATACAGCACGATGACGGCAACAAGGCTGAGAATGATATAGATCATCACATTGAACACGCGGTCTCCGCGGGATTCCAGAAGCATGCCGTTTCCTCCTTACCATAGACTCGTTTCGCCCATCCGTTTGGTTACCCCGTTGACGGTGATGAGCAGAATGAAGTTCACGACGGAATTAAACAATCCGATCGCTGCGGAGAAGCTGTACTCGGCGCCCTGTATACCGGCACGGTACACGTAGGTCGCGATGATATCCGAGGTTTCCATGTTCAGGTTGTTCTGCATGAGGAGCACCTTTTCAAAGCCGATGCCCATAATGCTGCCGATGTTCAAAATGAGCAAAATGACGATCGTCGGACGGATGCCGGGGAGGTTAATATGCCAGATCCGCCTTATTCTGCCGGCACCGTCGACGCGGGCCGCTTCATGCAGCTGATGGTCCACGCCGGCCAGCGCGGCCAAATAGATGATCGAGCTCCATCCCATCGTCTGCCACACGTCCGAAAAAACGTAAAGCGATTTGAACCAGCCCGGTTGGGCCATAAAATCGATCGGACGCCCGCCAAATAAAGAGATGACGTGGTTAACCATCCCGTATCGGGGGGACAGAAAAATCATCATCATGCCGACGACGACGACCGTGGACAAAAAATGCGGCGCGTACGTGACGGTTTGAACGAATTTTTTGAATTTGGCCGACTTGGCTTCATTCATCAGAAGGGCGAGCAGAATGGGAATCGGAAAACCCAAGGCCAGGCTGTACAGCCCGAGCCCCAACGTGTTTTTGATCAAACGCCAGAAAAAATAGCTGTGGAAAAAACGATTGAAATGTTCGGTTCCCACCCACGGGCTTCCGGTAATCCCTTTCGTGGCGATAAAATCCTTAAACGCGATTTGGATGCCGTACATCGGAACGTAGTGAAAAAGAATGTAGTACGCGACCACGGGCAAAACGAGCAGGTACAGCTGCCAGTTCCGGGCGATCCGGCTCCATTTCAAACGGGATTCCTTTTTCGGTTCCGGCGCCGCGCCGGTCATTGCGGAAACTTTGGCATTGGCCACATGGATCCCCCCTTTGAGCTTGGACATGAGTTCGTCAAGTCATGATCAAGACGCAATAATTAGACTGTAATCAATTCCCTCCTTTCCCGATTTAAGCGAAAGCGTTCATGAATCCGATATTACGATGTGACAACTCTATATAAAGGTTCATGATCACGTGGAAAAATAGAATTTCACGGCAAATATGAATCGTTTTTGGATAATAATTTGGATATGCTTCTCATCGTGTAAGGCGAAGAAGTGCCCGGGATGGATCTTACGATAAAAGTTATATTCGCCATACTAAACGTAATGTAAGCGCAACCAATTTATATCGAAAATAATTCATGATTTGCTGATTCCATGGTTTTTTTGGATAATTAGCCAAACTGTTTTTATTTTTTTCATCATAATGCAGGGATATTTGGATTGTCAAACATTAATTTGGATTATTTTTGGAGTTCATTTGCAAATTGAATTGGAGATTGTTTTGATGCGAGGAAAAATGCACGGCAAAAAAACCTGACACTCCATTTCGTATCAGGCTCTCTTTGAGGATCTATGGGGGAATTACGTCGTCATTACATTATCTACGCCTGCTGTCTGACGTAATCGGAAGATTCGCGGACGACAAGACGGCAAGGCAGCAGTATTTTCGGCAGCGCCGGATAATCGCCGTCCAGGTAATCCATCATGAATTGGGCCGCCGCTTTCCCGATTTCGTATTTAGGGACATGCACCGATGTCAGCGGCGGATTCGTGTACTGCGCAAACGAAATGTCGTCCATGCCGACAAACGCGATATCCTGCGGGATTCGCGCTTTTTGCTCGACCACGGCGCGCATGGCCGGAATGGCCAGCATGTCGCTCGCGCAAAAGATAGCCGTCGGCCATTCGCTTTTCGGACGGCCCGTAAGCAGCTCGGTAAGCATGCTGTAGCTTAAATCCACGGTCCAGTTGGTATTGATGATCCAATCCTCCGGCATGGAGAGGCCTGCTTCCATCATCGCGAATTTATATCCGATATAGCGTTCGTCGTTGTCCATTTTCCGGGAATAAGCGGGTCCTCCGATAAAGCCGATCCGGCGGTGTCCTTGCTCAATAAGGTGGCGAACCGCGGTTCGGGCCGAAAAAATGCGGTCGCAATCGACGACCGGCACCGTTAAACGTTCATCGTTCAGGCTTACGCCAAGCACGGCCACGGATTCTTTTTCGAGCTGCTCGATCAGCGATTGGTCATACCAGCTGATGATGACGACGCCCTCGATCCCGTTTTCCTTGATAAGATTTCTGATCTGCTCCGCATCGCTCACTTCATCCAGCGTCCGCACGATCGCCGGGGGATGTCCGAGCTCGTTCATCCGGTCATGGAAACCTGCGAGCACCTCGCTGAAATACGGATGATTTTCGATCAACTGCTGAGGCACGACGCAGGCGATCCGTTTATGGGAGGCGTGTCCCGGCCGGCCGGATACCGTTTCTTCCTGAAGCGGGTATCCGAGCTCCTGCGCCGCTTCGCGGATTTTCCGCTTGGTTTCCTCATTGACCGGCCGGCTCGTATCGTTGCTGATCGCCCGGGAAACGGTCGAAATGGAAACGCCGACACGCACTGCAATATCCTTCAGTTTCGCCAATGCTCCCTCTCCTCTCTTTGTCTATTTTTGGAGCCAAAAATTCCTCTTGTTAGATCATATCATAATTTGCTTTGCGAAAAGATGCAAAAATTCGGGAGAACTACAAATTTCGATGATCTTCATAAAGAAAACACACTTTCTAAACGATGATGCATGAATCCAGCAAGTGTTAGGCCGTACACAAGAAAAGGGGTTGGATCGAAACCTTCTCATCTCTTCAAAAAAGACCCGCAGCGGTTTATCCGCTGCGGGTCTTTCGATTCACCGGCAATATGCCTTCCGGGTGAGTCAGAACCATCCAATGAGGAGTTTATTCTTCGAATTCGACGTTATGATACACATGCTGCACGTCGTCCAGATCTTCGAGCGCATCGATCATTTTCTCAAACTGCGGCAGGACGTCTGCCGGAAGCGTCAGATGGTTTTGCGCCAGCATGGTGATTTCCGCAACCGTAAACTCCGTAATGCCTGCCGCTCTGAACGCATCTTGAACCGCCTGGAATTGATCCGGCTCGGCGTATACGATCACGGCGTCTTCTTCGCTTACGATATCGCGCACGTCGACGTCGGCTTCCATTAACAGCTCGAGCACTTCCTCCTCCGTTTTGCCTTCGATGCCGATGACGGCCGTTTGGTCGAACATGTATGCAACGGAACCGCTCACGCCGAGGTTGCCGCCGTTTTTGCTGAATGCGGCGCGCACTTCGGATGCCGTGCGGTTGACGTTGTTGGTCAACGCATCGACGATGACCATCGAACCGTTTGGTCCGAAACCTTCGTAACGAAGCTCGTCATATACCTCATCGGAGTTGCCTCTCGCTTTTTCGAGCGCGCGGTCAATGATGGCTTTCGGCACGTTATACGTTTTCGCGCGTTCCAGTACGACTTTCAACGCGCGGTTGGATTCGGGATCCGGCTCGCCCTGCTTGGCCACGACATAAATCTCGCGGCCGAATTTAGCGTAAACCCGGCTTGTATTTGCGTCTTTTGAAGCTTTTTTCTCTTTGATATTATTCCACTTACGACCCATACTTTTCCGCTCTCTTTCGCTATTGATTCTTGACTTCGGTCTAATAAATACACTGCTATATTATAGCTTGAATTGAGCGGATGAACAAGTTTCAGCATCGGACCGCATGAAAAGCGGCTGGAAAAAGGGTTCTTTCGCCATGTGTCGACATCGGAGATCGTTCCAATCCCGACCCGTTTTAATGTATAAGATCTTAGACGTTAAACAATGGTTTACATAACATTTATGTTGTTTACTTGATGATCGAGCTACTTCATGGTCACATTTGGAACTTTCGCTGCACGAACATTGAAAATCGTCGAATAGTATACGAAATCGTAGTTTTATATCATTGTAGATCCTGGAAATATGGTTTATTTTAATATTGCAAATACTATTAATTGACAAAAATAACTTTAATTATATTAATCATTTCGGCAAACGAAAGAAGAGTAAACGGGTTCATCAAGTCCCTTCAGTCCCCGCGCTCGTTGTTAACGTAACACAATCATGGATCGCTTCTGCTTCTAGTTGCATTGATTCGCATCATCAAATTCTTTCATGCGGAATCATCCATCCCGGTCCAAAATGTAACCGCTTTAACTATCCGATATAGACTCATTTTATGAGTTTATATAAATCTTTCATCCATGAAGCATACGTTCCCGGTCCTTCTTTTCGTCTTCGTACAAATCAAGGAGGTGTTGCGTAAAAACGGATCTTTTACACATTGGTTTCTAGTTGTCTTTTGCCGTCTTGTTCATTCAATGCCAAAAATAGGAGGAGATTTCGATGACAACGCTTCGTTTGCCGAACAACAGCGTTATGAAATGGCTGATTGTCGGTGGAATGTTTTTCGTGATGACTGCCCTTATGCTTCTGATCGCCGACCGCGCTTCCGCACACGGCTACATCGAATCGCCGGGCAGCCGCGGTTATCTATGCAAAACAGGCGCCAATACCAACTGCGGGGCGATCCAGTATGAGCCTCAAAGCCTTGAAGCCAAAAAAGGATTTCCGGCAGCGGGACCTGAAGACGGCAAAATCGCCAGCGCAAACGGCGCATTTCCGGAATTGGACCAGCAATCCGCCACACGCTGGACGAAAGTCAGCATGACTCCGGGCACGAACACCTTTACGTGGCATTTGTCGGCCGCACATGCCACGACAAGCTGGAAATATTACATTACCAAACAAAACTGGAATCCAAACGCCCCGCTGACGCGCGATTCCTTTGATCTGACACCGTTCTGCTCCGTTGGTTACGGCGGAAAACAACCTCCGGGCACCTATTCGGATACATGCACGGTACCGAACAGAACCGGTTATCAAGTCATTCTCGCGGTATGGGAAATCGCAGACACGGCCAATGCTTTCTACAATGTCATTGACGCAGACTTTGGCGGCGGCGGCAATCCTGCCGACACAACGCCTCCAAGCGCGCCTTCCAACCTCGCGGTTTCCAACGTTTCCAGCTCGGGCGCCACGCTTACCTGGGGAGCTTCCACGGATAACGTCGGCGTAACGGGCTACAAAGTATACAACGGTTCTGCGCTGGTAACGACAACAAGCCAAACTAGCTATAACGTCACAGGACTTGCCGCCAACACGTCCTATACGTTTACGGTTAAAGCCGTTGACGCCGCAGGCAACACTTCCGCAGCCAGCAATCCGGTTACGTTCACGACGGCCTCCAATCCTCCGGCCGACAATCAAGCCCCAACCGCTCCGACGGGCTTGAAGGTGAACGGAACGCCGACCTCCTCTTCGGTTTCTTTGTCCTGGAATGCGGCCACAGATAATGTCGGCGTCACCGGATATCGTATTTATAAAGGAACGGCACTTGCAGGAACCGTCTCCGGAACGACGCTGAGCTACACCGTTACCGGCTTGACTGCAAACACCTCATATACATTCACCGTAAGGGCGATTGATGCCGCCGGGAACGAATCCGCCGACAGCAACGCCGTAACGGCGACCACAGCCCCAGCTTCGTCAGCAGCTCCATGGGCGCCTAACGTCGCTTACACGCCGGGCACCCTTGTCAGCTATGACGGCCAAACGTATGAATGCCGCCAAGCGCATACATCGATCGTTGGATGGGAGCCGCCGAACGTGCCTGCGCTTTGGTTGTTGAAATAATCGTCTCTTGATCTATTGCATTCAGTTTACGTTTGTCCTCTTCTTTATTGTGATAGATATGCAGACAGCTAGATTCGTATGACTGTATTTGACCGCCGGAAGGCAGCTGATGTTGCTGCCGGTTAAACTTCGCCAAAATGCCGCACCC
This sequence comes from Paenibacillus sp. USDA918EY, assembly GCF_009870825.1. Taxonomy (GTDB): domain Bacteria; phylum Bacillota; class Bacilli; order Paenibacillales; family Paenibacillaceae; genus Paenibacillus_AQ; species Paenibacillus_AQ albilobatus. The sequence continues at coordinate 204,505 of NZ_WTWY01000005.1, forward strand.
TCTCAGCAATCGGATGAGGGCTGCGGCTTTTATAGCTTCACGGGCAAAAACCATTCGTTTTTGTCATGATGCAAGCATTTTTTATTGCGGCGTTAGAGTTATCCTTGTTGAGCTTTTGGAGATGAACGATTGGATATGATTGCTTGCGCATCTGACCAGTCCGATCATTTGGTTTGACGGACTTCGATTCCTTCCTTTCGAACCGAATCGGCATAAGGTACAATGGTGACATGCAAGGTTTTTGGGAGATTTTTCTTGAAGGCATCCATTTCCGTTCCCGTTCCTTGCTTGAATTTCCGGTCTTATGCCTGGGTCTGGCGTGCCCGGAATTCAAGGTTGTTTCAGTATTCAATAGATATCACGTTGAAGGAGGACTTTCGTATGGAAGCGTTTTCGAGCGATTTGCTGCAAGGCAAGGTTGTTTTGATTACGGGAGGCGGAACCGGGCTTGGCAAGGCGATGGGCGAAAAATTCGCGAAGCTGGGCGCAAAGCTGGTCATCGCCGGGCGCCGGGAAGAAGTGCTAAAGCAAACGGCGGACGAATTCGCCTCGCTCGGCTACGAGGTGATGTACAAATCTTGCGACGTACGGGATCCCGCGGAAATTAGCGCTTTGATCGATGCCGTTGAGGAGCATTACGGCGGGCTGGACGTCCTCGTCAACAACGCTGCGGGCAACTTCATCAGTCCGACCGAACGCCTCTCACCCCGCGCCGTCGACGCGGTGCTCAACATCGTGCTGCACGGCACCTTTTACGCGACGCTTGAAGTGGGCAAACGCTGGATTGAGCGCAAGCGTCCTGGCGCCATGCTGAACATCGTGACGACATACGCCTCCAGCGGCTCCGGTTACGTCGTCCCGTCCGCAGCCGCCAAAGCCGGCGTGTTGGCCCTCACACGTTCGCTTGCGGTCGAATGGGCCAAATACGGCATCCGTCAGGTTGCCATCGCCCCGGGTCCTTTTCCGACCGATGGAGCGTGGTCTCGGCTCTCTCCAACGCCCGAGCTTGAAGCGAAAATGTTGGACCGGGTTCCGCTCGGCCGGGTCGGGGATGCGGAAGAGCTTGCGAATTTGGCCGCTTTCCTCATCTCCGATTACGCAGCCTACATCAATGGCGAAGTGATTACGATCGATGGCGGCGAATGGCTTCAAGGAGCGGGACAATTCAACGATCTCCGTCACGTCACGGAGGAGCAGTGGGACGTCCTTGCCCAATTGACCAGAAAAGGAAAATAAGATGGGAACGCATAAGGAAATGATCGACATCATCTTATCCGTTGCTCATAAGGATGAACCGATATTTACATACCGCAGCGGAAGTTGCGAAGAGGCATGAAACGCCTTGTTTGCGATGCGCCGTTTGTTCCGAAACAGCGCGCTTTTCGTCGAGGACATTTCGGGTTAGCATATCCGCGTCAAGATGATCAGCGTGTATCGGCCTATTTGGAGCATGTTCGTCTACTTCCGACGGATGCCGATGCCGTCGATATTTATTAGTTCATGGCATTACTTATACGATTTTGTCGTTATTCATCTTATTAATGTTTAATATCATTAATTAATTTTCGACAATTTTCAAGCCCAGTTTCCCGAAAGATTTCAAAGAAACTGGGCTTGATCTTTGGTTGCTTATTTGTCCAAGTATGGACGTCGAAGGTGAAATTCACGCCGTAAATTGCTTTAATATTTCCTGCAGCTTCAAGGCCAAACCAAGCTTGCCGTCAACCTTCAGCGAGCCGGTCATAAAAGCCATCGTTGAATTAAGGTCGTTTTCGAGCAATTTGCGGAAATTTTTCTCCGATAAAGTGAGCGTACAGTCCGCCGTTTCGGATGCGTCTTCAAGGACCTCGACACTCGCGTTGTCGAAAACGACTTGAATCGGATCTAATTCCCCGATATTAAACTGATAGACCGCATGAAGCGACTCGATTTCATCCGGTCTGGCGTTCATTCGGCCTGCGAGCTGCTCCAGTTCCTCACGAATAGACATACGCCACCTCCTTATGTGGAATGTTCCGCCGGTACGGGTTTATGCTCCATTACCCGGAAGGTTCCCGTGCCGAACGCGAGCAGATCGCCGTTTTCCTTATGCGCAAACGCCTGGGCGGTCATCAGCTTGCGCGAGCTGTGAATGAGCTCCGCTGTGACCCGAACGCGGCCTTCGGACACCGGGGCTACGTAATTCATGTTCAAACCGACGGTTACAACGCTTGCTTCAGGTCTTGCCAGCATCACGACGATGCCCATTGCGGAATCGATGGCCGAGGCATGCATCCCTCCATGCAAGATCCCGATCAGATTCAAATGATGCGGCCGGATGTCAAACGCAACGACAACTTTTTTATCGCTCACTTCGACGGTTTCGCAACCGATAAAATCCCAAAACGTGTTTTTTGCTGCCCGCTCCAGACGTTCCAGATCGGGAAGTTTTCCGCCGGACGCGTGCTCCATGTGCCAAACCTCCCCTTTTGTTCGGAATATGCCGAAGTTTTGGCAAACCCTAAAGGTTACCCAATGTCCGTTTCGTTGCCCACCCTTACAAATCCACTTTGGATTGGTTGACGAGCTTTTCGTTTTCCTCATCAATGAGCTTGCGGCGAAGCACTTTGCCTACCAGCGTTTTGGGAAGCGATTCGCGGAATTCGTAAATTTTCGGAACCTTGTAGACCGCAAGCCGTTCCTTGCACCAGCTTTTAAGCTCCTGTTCGGTGACGTTTGAACCTTTGCGCAGGACGATGTAAGCCTTTACATTTTCGCCGCGGTAAGGGTCCTTTACACCGGCGACGACCGCCTCCTCCACGTCAGGATGCTCGAACAGCACTTCCTCCACTTCGCGCGGGTATATGTTATACCCTCCGGCAATGATCATGTCTTTGCGCCGGTCCAAAATATAAAAGAACCCTTCTTCATCCATCCGTGCCAGATCACCGGTGAAGAGCCAACCGTCGCGAAGCGTGCGTTCGTTCTCTTCGGGACGGTTCCAATAGCCTTTCATCACCTGGGGGCCTTTGACGACAAGCTCGCCGATTTCGCCGATCGGCAGCTCTTCTCCCGTTTCGGGATGCACAATCCTCGCAAGCGTATCCGGAAACGGAATGCCGATCGATCCTTGCTTCCGTTTTTCCCAAATGTTGTTCGCATGCGTTACCGGCGAAGCTTCGGTCAAGCCGTATCCTTCGATCAGCTTGCCCCCGGTAATCTTTTCAAACCGCTCCTGCACTTCAAGCGGCAGGGGCGCCGCGCCGCTGACGCAAATTTGAATGGATGAAAGATCAAAGCTCCCGACCTCCGGATGATGGATGACGGCTATATACATGGTCGGCGCTCCCGGGAACACGGTCGGTTTTTTCTTGTGGATCGTCTTTAGAACGTCGTCGATTTGAAAGCGCGGAATTAAGATCAGCGTGCCGGCGATATACATCGCCTGATTGAGCAGTACAGTCAGGCCGAAGACATGGAAAAAAGGCAGCGCGGCGAGATATTTTTCGTAGGCGATTTTCGTTCGGTAACACCAAAGCTGCGCCTGGATCGTATTGGATACGAGGTTCATATGCGTGAGCATGACGCCTTTGGCAAATCCGGTCGTGCCGCCGGTGTATTGGATCAGCGCCAAATCCTCTTCGGGATCGACGGAAACTTCCACCGGCGTATCGGCGGCGTTTTTCAGAAGCGAAACGAAGGACAATACGCGCTCATTGTATTCGATCCTGGCCGCCATGCCGTCCTTTTTCGCCTTGATGGGATACAGCACGTTTTTCGGAAACGGCAGGTAGTCCTTCATCGAGGTGACGATGGTATAATCCAGCGGCCTGCGTTCCATCGCTTTATGGACGCGCTCCACCAGCGCATCCATCGTAACGATGATTTTCGCTCCCGAATCCGTCAGCTGGTGTTCGATCTCGCGCGGGACGTAAAGCGGATTGGTCATGACCACAATACCGCCGATAAGGAGTGTGCCGTAATAGGCAATCACTCCCTGCGGGCAGTTGGGCAGCATAATCGCAATCCGGTCCCCTTTGCGGACGCCCAGACTTTGCAGGGCGTTCGCAAAACGGTATACCGATTCAAGCAGATTGGCATAACTAATTTTCTTCCCCAGAAAATCAAGAGCGATGTGCTGGGGATGGGCGGTGGCTGAATGCACCAAAAATTTGGCCAGGTTTTGCCTCGGGTAATCGTAACTGTGCGGAACCTCTTCAGGATATTGATCCAACCATGGATTATTTGTCATCCAGGTCACCCCATCTCAAGTAATTGAGGTTTTGCAAAAATTTAAGCTTCACAATACGTACGCGCCGGCGTCGATGACTTCAGCGGCAATCTCGCGTTTGATGCCGATCGTGTCGATCGGCGATTTGCGGATCAGCTTTTTCAGCACGGAGAGCTGCGTGCGCAGCGTATCGCCGGATTCCATCGCCGCCAGCACCTCTTTTGCCCACTGCTCGATTTTCGCGAATTCATCATGAATGAATACGGTTGTCATTCGGATCGCAAGCCGCGCTTTGTCTTCGCCGGAACGGTCGATGATCTTTCGGGTGCGGAGCAGCGCGCTTTCCATCGCATATACCGAAATCATGATATCGGCCAAGTTGCTGAGTATCTCCTGTTGTTCTTCCAGCTTCATTTGATATTTTTGAACGGCCTGCGCGCCGCACATCAGGAAGATCTTCTTCGACATTTTCAGCAAATGGGCTTCCTGTTCGAGCGTGCCTTCAAAGATTTGGTTCGGAATCGGCTCCATCAGTTCGTTTTGCAGAGCCATCGCTTTTTGCATCAAAGGCAGTTGGCCTTTCATCGCCTTTTTTACCAGCGCTCCCGGGATCAGCAGGCGGTTGATTTCATTGGTGCCTTCGAAAATCCGGTTGATGCGCGAATCGCGATAATTCCGCTCGATCCGGTATTCCTGGGTAAAGCCGTAACCGCCGTGAATTTGGACGCCTTCATCGACGATAAAATCCAGCACCTCGGAGCCGAACACTTTGTTGATGGAGCATTCGAGCTGATATTCGGCAATGGCTTTGGCGGATTGATAACCAACCTGGGAGCTCGCGTGATCCACTTCGGCCAAACCTACGTCGAACAAACCCGCCGTGCGGTAAACCATGCTCTCAAGCACGTAAGCCTTCGTGTTCATGTCGGCAAGCTTTTTGCCGATCAGCGGGAAAGAGGAAATTTTCCGTCCGAACTGCGTCCGCTCATTGGCGTAAGCCGCGGCCAGCTCGATCGTGTCCTTGGAAGCGCCGACGCAGCCGGCAGCCAGCTTGAAACGTCCGATGTTCAGAATGTTGAACGCAATCAAATGGCCTTTGCCGACTTCCCAGAGCAAATTTTCGACGGGAACCTTTACATCCTCCAAAATGAGCTGACAGGTCGAAGACCCTTTGATCCCCATCTTTTTCTCTTCCGGACCGATGCTGACGCCATCCATCGAGCGTTCGACGATAAACGTGCTGAAATCCTTGCCGTCCACTTTGGCGTATACGATAAAAATGTCCGCGAATCCGGCGTTCGTAATAAACTGCTTCGTGCCGTTCAATACATAATATTCGCCGTCCTCCGATAAGGTGGCTGTCGTCTTGGCGCCGAGCGCGTCCGATCCGGAGGAAGGCTCCGTCAAGCAATATGCGGCAATCTTTTCGCCCGTGGCAAGAAGCGGCAAATATTTTTGCTTCTGCTCTTCCGTGCCGAAATAGACGATCGGCAGCGTTCCGATGCCGACATGCGCTCCGATCGATAGGGCAAAAGCGGAGGCTTTTGTCAGCTTTTCATTGATCAAGGTCGAGCTGACCTTGTCGAGCCCAAGCCCTCCGTACTCTTCGGGCACATCCGCACCCAACAGGCCAAGCTCTCCGGCCGCCCGCATTTTTTCCACCGTCAGCTCATAATTGAGCTTTTCGATTTCTTCGTCGCGGGGTACGATTTCACCTTCGACAAAATCGGCCGTCGTCTGGGCGATCATCCGATGCTCTTCGGTAAAATCCTCCGGGGTAACGACTTGGTTGAAATCGGTATCTTCAATGATAAAACTGCCGCCAACCACTTTGTTCATCATCGTGCTCATGCGCTTTCCTCTCCTTTATCATGATTATTCGGAATGGACTTCAAAAACGCCTGCGGCTCCCATGCCGCCGCCGATACACATCGAAACGACCCCATATCCCCCGCCTCTGCGCCGAAGTTCGCCGATCAGCGTCGTCGTCAGCTTCGTGCCGGTACAGCCCAGCGGATGGCCGAGCGCGATCGCGCCGCCATTGACGTTGACCTTCTCCTCGTCAATGTTCAGCTCGCGAATGATATGCACGCATTGGGAAGCGAAAGCTTCGTTGATTTCAAACAGTTTCACGTCGTCCTGCGTAATGCCCGCCATTTGCAGTGCTTTCGGAATGGCTTTGACCGGGCCGACGCCCATAATTTCCGGTTCGACGCCGCTGAGCGCGAACGAGCGGAAGGTGGCCAGCGGTTTCAAACCAAGAGCGTCCGCCTTCTCCCGGCTCATGACGACGACTGCGGCCGCGCCGTCGCTCGTCTGGGACGCGTTCCCCGCGGTGACGGTTCCGCCAAGCTTGAACGAAGGCTTGAGTTTGCCGAGAATTTCAGGAGTCGTGTCTGGACGAACGCCTTCATCCGTATCGAACGTAAACGAACGCGACTGTACCTTTCCTTTTTCATCGACGGCTTTCAGCTCAACCTGAATCGGAACAATCTCCTCCCGGAATTTCCCTTCCGCGATCGCTTCGGCTGCCTTCGCGTGCGAACGGGCGGCAAACCGGTCCTGATCCTCGCGGGAAATGCCGAAACGTTCAGCCACCTCTTCGGCGGTATGGCCCATCCCCATGTACACTTCCGGCATGTCGGCAACCAGCTTCGGATTCGGCGACACTTTGAACCCCGTCATCGGCACGTGGCTCATGCTTTCGACGCCGCCTGCAATAAGCACCTCCGCGTGGCCGAGCATGATCCGCTCCGCCGCAAAGGCGATCGCTTGCAGCCCCGAGGAGCAGAAACGGTTGATGGTCAGCGCGGGCACCGTCACGGGGAACCCGGCATAAAGCGACATGATGCGCGCAAAATTCAGGCCCTGCTCCCCTTCCGGCATGGCGCAGCCGATAATGATGTCCTCGACGTCTTCCTTGCGCAGTCCCGGCGCGCGGTCTATGACCGCTTCCAAAACGGCCTTTCCAAGATCATCCGCCCGGGTTTGGGCCAGGCTGCCTTTTTTGGCTTTTCCGACGGCGGTACGGGCCATCGATACGATTACTGCTTCTTTCATTTGGATTTCACCCTCCCTGGGATGTTAGTTGCGGAGCGCTTTGCCTTTGGTCAGCATGTGGTGCATCCGCTGCTGGGTTTTCGGCTCGCCGCAAAGGCTGAGGAACGCTTCGCGCTCCAGGTCGAGCATGTATTGCTCGGTGACAAGCGATCCCGCCGGAACATCGCCGCCCGCCAGCACATGGGCGAGCTTGTTGGCGATCAGCAGATCATGGTCGCTGATGTATCCGCCGCGTTTCATCTCGATCGCCCCAAGCTGCAGCACCGCCTTGCCTTCGGAACCAACGACGCGGATCTTTTCTTCCGGAATCGGCTTGTAATCCGTATCCGCGAGCCCGAGAACCGACTGCTTCGCTTCATGAATGGCAAAATCCTGATTGACGACTACACGGTCGGTCGAACGCAAATAACCTAATCTTTTCGCATCATGCCCGCTGCTGGATACGGTGGCGGTGCCGACCGTCTGGAACACGTGGTTGATAAACGGCTGGAGATCGACGCCTTCCACGCTGGCATGCTGGCTGGCGCGCAGCGCAAGCTCCTTGCATCCGCCTCCCGCCGGGATCAGGCCGACGCCGACTTCAACGAGCCCGTAATAGGTTTCGGCGGAAGCGACCACCTGGTCGGCCGGCATGCAGGCTTCGACGCCGCCGCCCAAACACATCCGGTGCGGTGCGGCCACGACCGGTTTTTCGAAGCGTTTGACTTTGTACATCGTGCTTTGGAATAAATGGATAATATCGTTGATTTCATCCCATTCCTCGTCCTGGGCTTCCATCAAAAGGAGCATGATGTTTGCGCCGACGCAGAAATTGCGGCCTTGGTTGGCGATGACCATGCCTTTGTAGTTTTTGCGGACCTCTTCAAGGCTCTGGGTAATCATGCTGAGAATATCCTCGCCGATGGCATTGTTCGGCGAATGGAACTCAAGGCACGCCACGCCGTCCCCGATATCGATCAGGCTGGCGCCGCTGTTGCCCTTGATCACCATGTTTTGTTCCTTCAAACTGCGCAGGTTCACGATTTCCGGGGCAAATTCAATTTCTTTAAACTGACCGGTGTTAATCTGAACGGAATGCAGCTTTCCTTCTTCCTGCTTGTAAAAGGAGGCATGCCCCGCCGCGATCCAATCCTTCACCCAAGCCGGAACGGTCAGCCCTTCAGCCTCCATCCGTTCGACCGAGCGTACAAGCCCAATCGCGTCCCAGGTTTCGAACGGCCCGAGTTCCCACGAAAATCCCCATTTCATCGCCTCGTCGATTTCTTGGACGGAGTCCGCAATTTCACCGACCTTTTCCGCCGAGTACACCAACACCTGCTTCAAAATGTTCCAAGCCAGGTCGGAATAGCGGTCCTTGGCTGCAAGCAGCGCTTTGGTCTTCTCTTTAGCGCCCTTTGCCAGCTTTGCCGCTTCAATCGAGGCGGATTTCGGCTTCGATTGCGGCGCATATTCCATCGTCGTCAGATCCAGCGCGAGAATTTCGCTGCCGCCGGGGCCTTTTTTCTTTAAATAAAAGCCTTGCCCCGATTTTTCCCCGAGCCAGCCCTTTTCGACCATGCTCTTCATGATGGCGGGAACGTCAAAAATCGCTTTTTCCTTTTCGTCCGATACATTGTCGTATACGTTGTTCGCCACATGCACGAACGTATCCAACCCGACGAGATCCAGCGTCCGGAAGGTGGCGCTTTTCGGACGGCCCATGGCCGGTCCGGTGACGGCGTCGACTTCTTCCACGGTAAAGCCGTTTTCCGTCATTTCCTTCAGCGTAACGAGCAGCCCGTATGTCCCGATCCGGTTGGCAATAAAATTCGGGGTGTCCTTGGCGAGCACGACGCCTTTGCCGAGCACCTTCTCGCTAAAGCCTTTCATAAAACCCACAAGCTCCGGATCGGTGCGCTCGCCGGGGATAATTTCGAGCAGTTTCATATATCTCGGCGGGTTAAAGAAGTGCGTGCCCATAAAATGTTTTTTGAACTCGTCGCTTCGCTCCGCCGCCATCGCGTTGATCGAAATGCCGGATGTATTCGAGCTCACGATGATTCCCGGTTTCCATACGCTTTCGATTTTTTCCAGCAGCCCTTTTTTCACTTCCAGGTTTTCCACGACGACCTCGATGATCCAATCGACCTGGGCAAGCTGGGAAAGGTGGTCTTCCAGGTTGCCCGGCGTGATGCGTTCCGCGAATGACGGATCATACAGGGGAGCGGGTTTCGTCTTGGCCAGCTTGGCGATCGCCGAAGCCGCAAGCCGGTTACGCACCGGCGGATGCTCCAAGGTCAATCCTTTGGCCGCCTCTTCATCGGTCAACCGCCGCGGAACGATATCCAGCAATAAGCACGGGATCCCGACGTTGGCCAATTGGGCCGCGATGCCGGAACCCATGATTCCCGAACCGATGACGGCTGCTTTTCGAATGGCTTTGTTCATTGTGCGCTTGCCTCCATTTCTAGTCCTTTATTGTGAGCGGAATGATCGCCGAATACGGAGAATTCCAGTATTTCCGCGACGTCCTTCGCTTTCACACGGTCTTCGACTTCCTTCATTTTCGTCCCGTCTTCCATCATCGTCAGGCAGTAAGGACATGCGCTGCTGAGGATGCCCGGGTTCACTTCCAGCGCCTGCTCCGTCCGCGCCAAATTGACGCGTTTGCCGGAGGTTTCCTCCATCCACATCATCCCGCCGCCGGCGCCGCAGCACATCGCGTTTTCGCGGGTGCGCTTCATTTCGGCGAGTTCGACGCCCGGGATGGCCTTCAGCACGTTGCGCGGCTGGTCATATACGTTGTTGTAGCGGCCGAGATAACAGGAGTCGTGATAGACGATGCGTTCTTTGACTTCATGTTTCGGCTTAAGCTTGCCCTCGCGGATCAGTTGATCCAGAAGCTGTGTATGGTGAAGCACCTCCACGCCTTCGAGTCCGAATTCCGGATATTCGTTTTTGAACGTATTGAAGGTGTGCGGGCAGGCGGTCACGATTTTTTGGACGCCGTATTTTTCGAATGTGGCGATGTTTTCCATGCAGAGCTGCTGAAAAAGCATTTCGTTGCCCATCCTGCGCGGCGTGTCACCCGAATTTTTCTCCTCGTTGCCGAGAATGGCGTAGTTGACGCCCGCTTCGTTCAGCAATCTGACGAAGGCTCTGGATACTTTTCGGCTGCGGAGATCGTATGAGCCCATGGAACCGACGAAAAACAAATATTCGAAACCGGGGTTATCCTTAACCGTCGGCACTTTGATGCCTTCCACTTCCCCGCTCCAATTGGCGCGGTCGTTGCGGTTCAGACCCCACGGGTTGCTTTGTCTCTCAATGTTCTGCAGGGCGCGCTGGCCCTCGGCCGGCATACTGCCCTCCATCAGCACCAAATGTCGGCGCAGATCGATGATTTTGTCCACATGCTCGTTGCCGACCGGACATTGGTCTTCGCAGTTGCGGCATGTCGTGCATGACCAGATTTCTTCTTCCGTCATGACGTCGCCGATCAGGTTCAATTCCTGCGGGTCTTTGGCTTGATGGGTCCATGTCGATTTTTGCCAGGCAAGAGTCGGACGGATATCGGTAACGGCACCGCTGTCAAAATCAGGCTCTCCGCATGAAGAGGACAATGCATGGGCGCCGAGGGTCGAAAACGCGAATTCGGGAACGTAAGGCGGCTTGCCGGTAATCGCGGTTCCTTTTTCCGTTAAGTGGTCGCGCAGCTTGACGATCAAATGCATCGGCGACAGCGCTTTGCCGGTGTTGGATGCCGGACAGACGTTGGTACAGCGCCCGCATTCCACGCAGGCGTAAAAATCGATCATCTGTTTTTGCGTAAAATCCTCGATCTTGCCGACGCCGAAGCTTTCGGCTTCTTCGTCCTCCAAATCCAGCTTGCTGAGTTTGCCTACCGGTTCGGAGCGGCCGAGATAAATGTTGACCGGGGCGGAGATCAAATGAAAATGTTTGGATTGCGGCACATAAACAAGGAATGAGAGCAGAATGAGCAGATGCGCCCACCAGCATATATAGAAAAGAACCTGCGCAGCTGCCGTGGAGAGTCCGCCGAAGAGAGCGGCCAGCAGCGATGAAATCGGCGCGAGCGCCGAGGCCTCCTGCCCAAGCCATACCCTTTCGAACCCCAGGGATAAGACGACGGACAGCATGAGGAAAAAAATGAAGAAGATGACGAGGCTGGGCTTCCAGCCCTTTTTAAGTCTGGGCAGCTTCTCGCCGTACCGTCGGTAGGCCGCATAGCCGATGGCGACCAAAATGAGGAATACGGTAGTCTCCTGCAGCAGACCGAACGCTTCGTATGCCGGCAGCGGCAGATGGCCTCCGTTCGTCAGCCCTTTGACGATCAGATCCAAGGCGCCGAACTGCAGGATGATGAAGCCGTAAAAAACGATGACGTGCATGATGCCGCTTTTCATGTCTTTGAACAGCTTTTTCTGCCCGAATACCTGCGACAGAAATTCGCCCCACTTTCCTTCGCGCTGCTTGCGGAAATCGGCCGGCTTGCCCAATTTGACGTACAGGATCCGGTGGTATACCGCTTTGTAAAAAAGGTACACGCCGTAACCTGCCGCAGCGAGAAACAAGTTCAAGTTGATCATTTGCCACATCATTCGCTGTTCCTCCCTATATTGGAATAATAGTAATTTAATTACTGGTTTCCTATAGATAGCGATTACAAAATGCGACATAAGCGAGTTTCGCGTCGAATGTTTGGTCCTTCACCCTCTTCGCGAAACGTTTCCAAGAAATCTTGCCTGAGTCATTGACAATTGGCATCGTTTACCATAAGATTAAGAAAAAATGAATGAGTATTCATTCAGTTAATTGAATTCTATCACTGGGGTGGCCTGATGACAAGTAGAAAATTGGAAAAATATGAGTTAATTTTGGATGCAGCGTTAAAGGTCATTGCGGAGAACGGTTTTCACGGCTCCCAAATTTCCAAAATCGCAAAGGAGGCTGGTGTCGCGGACGGTACGATATATCTATATTTTAAAAACAAGGAAGATATCCTTATTTCGCTCTTTCAGGAACGCCTCGGCAACCTGGTCGGGATGTTCCACAGCAGCATCAAGGAATCGTCCACGGCGGAAGACGCGCTCCGCAAAGTATGCGAAATCCATTTTACCGAGCTCGAGAACAACGTAAACCTCGCCTACGTCACCCAAATCGAACTGAGGCAAAGCTCGTTGGAGCTGCGCAAAGCGATCGGGCTTGTCGTTAAGCCCTATATCCAGCTGATCGAGCATATTGTGGAAAGAGGCAAGACGGAAGGTTCCTTCCGCAAGGAGCTCGACGCGAAATTGACCCGGCTGCTTATTTTCGGCGCCATGGATGAGGTGGTCACCTCCTGGCTGATATCCGGACGCAAATATTCGCTTTCCGCCCAGGTCGATAAGACGGTCGAGTTTTTTCTGAAGGGACTCAAATGAGGGTTTTGCAAAAATCCAAAAAGCGACTTCCAATCAGCAATCTATAGAGCGAAACGGTTTAATTCGTCTATATATTGTAGCCTGAAGCGGCAGGAATCGAATTTTGCAAAATCCTGAAATAAATCCGCGGGCGAACATCGCCCGCCAAACCAAAATGAGAGGAGTTTGCCGCATGAATATCTTTGTACTGCTGAAACAGACCTTTGATACGGAAGAACGTATCGTGATTCAAAATGGGGAAATTTCCGACGACGGCGTGAAATACGTCATGAATCCGTACGATGAGTACGCCGTTGAGGAAGCGCTGCTGCAACGGGATCGGCATGGCGGAACGGTAACCGTCGTGAGCGTCGGGCCGGACCGAACGGCCGAAGCGCTGCGGACCGCGCTCGCGATGGGAGCGGACGAAGCGGTGTTGATCCAAAGCGACGGTTTGGAGACGGATGAATATACGGTTTCCCGCCTCCTGGCGGCTTACCTGGAAAAGCAGTCTTACGATCTGATTCTCGGAGGCAACTTCTCGGTGGACAGCGGCGGCGGACAGGTTGCGGTCCGACTGGCGCGGCTGCTCGATCTTCCGCATACGTCCTCCATCACCAAACTGGCCATCGACGGCCAAAAGGCTGCCGTGGAACGCGACGCCGAAGGCGACATGGAATCGCTGGAGGTCGCCCTTCCCGCCGTCTTTACCGCCCAGCAAGGGCTTAATGAGCCTCGCTACCCTTCCCTGCCGGGCATCATGAAGGCGAAAAAGAAACCTTTCCATCAGGTAACGCCGGCCGAGCTTGGCCTCGAAAACGCCGACGTTGCGTCAAAAACGCAGCGCGTTTCCCTTTCCCTGCCGCCAAAGCGCGAGGCCGGACGCATTCTTCAAGGCGACTACGCCCAGCAGGCCGCCGAGCTGGTCAACCTGCTGCGGAACGAAGCCAAGCTGGTCTAATGATGATGCACCAATCCATAAAGCGACTTGCAGTTCAAGGGTCTTAACTGTTAAAGGAGGAATCTTGAGATGGGTAAAACGTATGTCGTGGTAGCCGAGGTTCGCGGAGGCAGTCTGCGCCAAGTTTCGCTGGAAGCGCTTCAAGCGGTGGCGGCCGCCAAACAGGATGGCGACGTCGCGGCAGCGGTCCTCATCGGATCGCAAATTACGCCGCTCGCATCGGAGCTGGCAAATTATGTAGATGGGCAGGTCTTTTCCGTCGACCATCCCGACCTTGAAATTTATAATCCGGAAAGCTATCTGAACGTGATGAAAACGGTCTTTGATCGCGTAGCGCCGGATGCGGTCGTGCTGGGTCACACCGCACTGGGACGCGATTTGGGACCGGCGATCGCGGCGCATCTCGGCGCCGGGCAAATATCGGACGTGACGGCCATCGAAAAAAACGGCGATGATATCCTGTTTACCCGTCCGATTTACGCAGGCAAAGCTTTCGAGCAAAGGCAATTTACGGGCGGCCCGCAGGTCGTCACCATCCGTCCGAACAACTTCGCCCCGGTCGAAGCGGCATCATCCCCCGGCGAAATCGTCGAATTGGATTATACGCCTTCAGGCTCCCTCCGTTCGATCGTCAAAGACATCGTTCGCAAAACGTCGGGTAAAGTCGACCTGACCGAAGCCAAAGTCGTCGTCTCCGGCGGCCGCGGCGTCAAAAGCGCGGAAGGCTTCAAACCGCTAGAGGAGCTGGCCGAGGTGCTAAACGGCGCCGTGGGCGCTTCCCGCGCCGCCTGCGACGCCGGTTATTGCGACTATTCGATGCAGATCGGCCAGACCGGCAAAGTGGTGACGCCCGAAATCTACATCGCCTGCGGCATCAGCGGCGCGATTCAGCATTTGGCCGGAATGAGCCAATCCCGGATCATCATCGCGATCAATAAAGATCCGGAAGCGCCGATCTTCAAAATCGCGGATTACGGCATCGTCGGCGATCTGTTCGAGGTCGTCCCGCTGCTTACCCAGGAGTTCCGCAAAGCGCTGGTATAATTCGAATAATTGCCAAAAAGCATGGAAGTAAGTTCGCCTTCAAGGCGGCTTATTCCCATGCTTTTTTAATGCCTGACATGCCCTCATGTCGGCAACAATTGCCGCCGGCCTTTCGTCAATGATTTTAAAAGCAGCCGTAAAGCGAGGTGAGTAAACATGAAAAATGCGTCTCTGCTTCTTTTTTCAATCGTGATCGCTGCCGCCGTACTGACAAGCTGTTATAAGATCCCAAAAGTTGAAACCCATTCCGGTACCGCGTCGCCACCCAAACAAGAAGCGCCTTCCTCCCACGGGATTGCCGCCGGCCGTTTGGAAGGAACGGTCAAAGTCGAAAAGCAAGGATCGAACGTAAAAGTCACCTACACCTTCAAAAACCAAACGGAACATCCTATTGAAGTGGTAGGCGGCGCAAAATACACATTGCAGAACGGCAATGCCGTTTTGGAAAAAGGCTCCGTTCCGATCAAAGATTACATCGATCTGGCTCAAGGAGAAGCTTACACGGATACAAAAACGTTCAAAAATATAAAACCCGGAACGTATGCGATCCGGGTGGAATGGGGCGACGGCGTCGCCGCTGCGACGTTTACCTTGAAATGACGACAACGTCGCCTCCCCCAAAACAAAAACAACCGGGCTGCCGTTCCTGGCAACGCCGGTTGTTTATATTACGCCTCCTGATAAGCAAACACGAACTTCTCGATCACCTTCGCCACGCCGTCGTTCATGTTGGAGTCCGTCACGTAATCGGCGGCTTCCTTGATCTCTTCCCGGGCATTGCCCATGGCAACCCCAAGGCCGGCAAAGCGAATCATCGGCAGATCATTGGAGCTGTCGCCCATCGCGATCACTTCCTCCTGCTGAATGCCAAGGTGGCCGATCAATTGGTGCAGGCTTGTCCCCTTGTCCACTCCCGCTTCGGTGAATTCCAGGAAAAACGGCTTCGAGCGCATGACGCTAAGCTCGCCGGCCAATTCCGCCTGCAGCTTTTTCTCGGCCTCCGCCACTTTTTCCGGCGCACCAACCATCAACGTTTTGACGACCGGCTCCCGAACCGTTTCCACAAAGCTTTCCACTTCTTGAATGCTCATGCCCGTCAGGCCGGATTCGATCTCCGTATATTCGTTGCTGTTTTCCGTAATGATCCGGTCCGAGGAATACGTCAGAATGGACAAACCTTCTTCCTGGCTGATCCGGTACAGTCGATGCACGGTGTCGACGGATAACGTGCTGCTGAAAATCTCTTCTCCTGTTCGGCAGTCCGTAATTTTCGCGCCGTTAAACGATAAAATGAAGCTTCCGTATTTCTCCAGCTCAAGCTCCTTCGCGATCGGCTTCATCCCGAACGTGGGGCGCCCGGAGGCCAGCACGACCTTCATCCCTTCTTTCTGGGCGGTCATCAGCGCCTCTTTCGTTCGGGGCGAGATGGTCAGATCATCGCGAAGCAGCGTATCGTCCAGATCCAAAACGATCATTTTGTATTTCATGATGGCAACATCCTTTTTTTATGTGATAGATCAATCTGATGATAAAACCATTCCTATACTATAACACGATTCAATCGTCAGGATAAGACGGCTCGTTCTGAATCAACCGGAACGTGTCGAACCACAGGTTATAAATTTGAACATTTTATGAACATATATCAAGCTTGTCCTTAAAAACTATTTTTTAGGGGTTGCGGAATTTTCGAAAGTTGCTTACAATTCAACTATGCTTCATTTGTTTTATATCAAAAATCACGAACACAAGATATTGTACTGAGCCAAGTTCATCTTTGTGTTGACATTAGGAGGAAGAAACAACATGAACGTATTAGTCGTTAAAGCGAACAACCGTCCGGCATCCGATGCCGTTTCCACTAAAATGTACGAAGCATTCATGGAAGCCGTGAAAGGCGCCGAAAACCTGAATGTGACTACGTACGACGTATATGAAGAAGACACGCCATACTTTGGACAAGACTTGTTTAATGCCTTCGGCAAAATGCAAAACGGCGGCGAATTGACGGATGTTGAAAAACGCATCGTGGCCGCGAAGCAAAAAGCGATGGACGCCCTGACGGCGGCTGACGTCGTGGTCTTCGCCTTTCCGCTGTGGAATTTGACGATCCCTGCCAAATTGCAAACGTTCATCGATTACGTATACGCTGCAGGATTTGCATTCAAATATGACGCAGAAGGCAACATGGTTTCGCTGATGCCGGACAAAAAAGCGATCTTCCTGAACGCGCGCGGCGGATTCTATTCCAGCCCTGAAACGGCGCCTATGGAAATGGCCGTCAACTACATGCGCAACGTCTTCGGCGGCGTATTCGGCATGGAAATCATCGGCGAAGTGGTCATTGAAGGCCATAACGCGATGCCGCATAAAAAAGACGAGTTTATCGAAGCCGGCCTGAACAAAGTAAGAGAAGTAGCGAAACAGCTGACGCTTCAACACGCTTAATCCGGCACATTTCGAAAAAAACGTCTATTGACGTGCTTTCATAAAAGACAGGCAGCGGTTAGGGGCAGTTTTTCTTGCTCCGATGCTCTGAAACTTATACTTTCTTATATTGTCAGAGAAGACACCTTTTCGGTACGCCATCGCGGCAGTCCGTAAGGGTGTTTTTTTACTCTTATAGATAAATGTTTATATATAATACTTTACTTATAAACCGATTCAGCATACAATGGACTCACCAAAATCATCCAAAAAGGTGGTCACTGCATGCTGTTTCAAAACAAGAGCTTCAGGCGATTGTTTTTCGGAAGAATCCTGAGCGTGTTCGCGGATTCGATCCTCTTTTTTTCGTTGTTGAAATGGATCGAGCTGAAATCGGGCAACGCTAATTCCTTTACGCTTTTTTACGCGGCTTATTATGTGCCGATCGCACTATTGGCGCTTCCTGCGGGAGTATGGATTAACGGAAAAACGCTGCAGCATGTCATGTCCTGGTCCAATGCGGTTCGCATTGCCGGCATGCTGTTGTTCGTGTCGTTTGCCGAATGGATTCCGGTCTACTGGGTATATGCGCTACTCGTGCTGGAGAGCATCGTCGGGCTCTTTTTTATGCCTGCCAATCAATCGCTGCTGCCGCAAATCGTCAGCGCAGAGAACCGTCCCGCGGCGAACAGCTGGCTGCAAATGGGATACACCGTCGTCAAAATTGCGGGACAAACTTTCACCGCCATGATGCTCAAAAGCACCGTCTCCCCCGCTATGCTGCTGTTAACCGCCTCAATGCTCCTCCTTTGTTCCATGCTGTGCATTTTGCGCGTGAAACCGTTGGTGAGGCTGCCCAAGCCCAAAAGTCAAAACCGGTGGTCCATGATGAAGGAAGGCATCCGTTATATCGCCAAACACCGCCGGCTTGGCCCGATATTCGCCTTTTTGGCGGCGGCCTTGTTCATCGCTTCCTCCACCGATTTGATACTCGTTTCCTTTTTGCGGGACGTGCTCGGATCGGGGGTGGAGAATTTGAGCTTTATCGGCACCGCCTCGCTTTGCGGCATGATTACAGGTGCGGCTCTCGTTCCGAAATGGTATAAAAGAATAGAACGAAAATGGCTTGTCGTCCCTTCTTTATTCGCGCTTTGCGCCGCCATCGGCAGCTTGTATTTGATTCGGCATTGGCTTTTCATTTTGCCGTTCTTTTTCGTGCAGGGCATTGCGCTGGGATGCTTTAACATTACGTTTGTCACCTATTTGCAGGACGTCGTGGAACAGGAAAATTACACCCGCACGTTCAGCTTGTACCATATGATATCGAGCATTTCGGCCCTGCCCGGCATCCTGATGACCGGAGCGCTGCTTTCCGGCATGGGCGTGATGAATACGGTGCTTGTCGTCAGCGGCTTTTTGCTTGTGCTTGGTGTGGCCGGGATCGTCGTGATCCCGCCGTTGGGAAAAGGAACTTCACAGGAAGATACGAAACTTGAGGCGGCCGGTTAGGCAGCCGGAATATGATTCGGGAAAGGAAGGATTCGCATGTCGCTGCGATACGGCATTTTAGGTTTTTTAAGCAAATGGGAAGCTACGGGGTATGACCTGAAAAAAGAATTCGATGATTTTATGAGCATTTTCTGGCACTCGCATCTTTCGCAAATTTATCCGGAGCTTGGGCGGCTCGAACAAGATGGATTCATTGCAAGCCGCATGGAACCGCAATCAGGCAAACCGGACAAAAAAGTGTACGCCATTACGGAGAAAGGCAAGCGTGAGCTTTCCTCGTGGCTGCTCTCTCCTCCCGAATCCCCGAAAATCAAAGACGTATTTCTTATGCAGGTCTCTTTCATGGACAACATTCCGATCGAGGAAGTGGTTTTTCAGTTAAAAGCTTATCAAAAGGAGCGGGAACAGCGGCTGGCAAAAATGAAACGGATCCTGCTTGAACGCTGGGAAAGCATTCGCGAGCGGAACCTCATGAAATCGCGTATTTTGATGAGTTCGGCCGTCGTCAGAAGAGGATTGGAACAAGAGCTTCATTACATACGCTGGTGCAAGGATACGATCGAGCTGGTGGAAGCATGCTCCCATCTGTGGACAGCGGACGCCGAAGACCGGGAAGAAAAGACAATCCCTTTTTCGGAGGTCGAACCGGCTTTCCGGAAATTTTTCGGCGAACTGCTTCAGATCGACGACATCTAAAACGGTTGCAAACCAGGTACCCACATCGGCCATCGTTATGTTATAATGGACCGGTGCGTTTCAATCGCGCACAAAACAGAAGAAATCCGGCTGCGGTTATGCACCGCCCGGGAGAGGTTCGCGAACTCCCTCTATAAAAAACTAAGGTCGCCCGTCGGGTTTATTTCCGTCTGGGCTTGTTTTTTACGGTCAGTTCAAGAACCCTCTCTCTTCGAAGGTAGAAGCGTTTTACCTGCGCTTGTACGACAAATTTTGAAGATGGAGAGGTTTTTTTATGCTCAAAAACGAAAAAGCGGTCGTCGTATTCAGCGGCGGCCAAGACAGCACCACCTGCCTGTTCTGGGCCAAACGGCAATTTGCGGAGGTCGAGACGGTGACGTTCGACTATGGCCAGCGCCACCGTCTTGAAATCGAATGCGCGCAAGGGATCGCCAAAGAACTCGGCGTCAAAAACACCGTTCTGGATATGAGTCTGCTCAATCAGCTCGCCCCGAACGCGCTGACAAGAAGCGATATCGAAATCACGCAGGAAGACGGCGAGCTGCCGAGCACCTTCGTCGAAGGAAGAAATCATCTGTTCCTCAGCTTTGCGGCCGTGCTGGCCAAGGTGTCCGGCGCCAGACATCTGGTGACCGGCGTTTGCGAAACGGATTTCAGCGGATACCCGGATTGCCGGGACTCTTTCGTCAAGTCGCTGAACGTGACCTTGAATTTGGCGATGGATTACAATTTCGTGATCCACACGCCGCTGATGTGGCTGGATAAAGCCGAAACCTGGGCCATGGCGGACGATCTCGGCGCATTCGATTTTGTTCGCGAGCGGACGCTGACCTGCTACAACGGCGTCATCGGCGACGGCTGCGGCGAATGTCCTTCCTGCCAGCTGCGGCGCAGGGGCCTGGAACAATACCTGGAGCGCCGGACGCAGGAGGCATCCCGATGATGGGCCGAACGCCGGGCGAATTCCGGATCGTCGAGAAACTGCAGCAGCTGGGAACGGACATTCAGCCAAGCGAATTGAAATACCGCCATTACCGTGTCATGGTCAGCAAAGAATTTACTTTTGACGCCGCCCATCACCTGCACGCTTACGAAGGGAAATGCAAAAACCTGCATGGCCATACCTATAAAGCGGTGTTTGGGATCAGCGCATACCCGAACGAGATCGGAATCGCTGCCGATTTCGGGCTGATCAAAGAAATATGGAAGCAGCGCATCGAACCTTATCTCGACCATCGTTATCTCAATGAAACGCTGCCTCCGATGAACACGACCGCGGAAAACATGGCGATTTGGCTGTATGAGCAAATGGAAGCCGCGCTTGCCGAAAAGCCGTATGCCGATCTGATCGAGCAAGGCCGTACGGAATTCGTGAGGTTATACGAAACGCCGACCAGCTACGCCGAATTTCGGAGAGAGTGGGTGGAAGCATGAGCGAAACGCGCAGCACCGTGAAGTCCCCTCCCCCCATTCCCGTATTGGAGATATTCGGTCCAACGGTTCAAGGCGAAGGCATGGTCATCGGGCAAAAAACGATGTTCGTCCGCACCGCCGGCTGCGACTACCGCTGCGCTTGGTGCGACTCCGCATTTACTTGGGACGGAAGCGGAGTCAAGGACATCCGGAAGATGAACGCCGCGGAGGTATGGGGCGAGTTGAAACGCATCGGAGGAAACCGTTTCTCGCATGTGACGATTTCAGGCGGCAACCCGCTCCTGCTTCCCCAGCTCTCTTCCCTCGTGGAACTGCTTCAATCCGAAGGCATCCGGATCGCCGTAGAAACCCAAGGCTCGAGATGGCAGGATTGGCTGGCGGAAATCGATGAAGTCACGATATCGCCGAAGCCGCCAAGCTCCGGAATGACGACCGATTGGGAACGGCTGGACGATATCGTGGACCGGCTCCGCAGACGTCCGGTTCCTTACGCGTTCAGCTTGAAGGTCGTCATATTCGATGACCGGGACCTGGAGTACGCGGAGTCCGTGCTTTTCCGTTATCCCGGCGTGCCGATGTATTTGCAGGTCGGAAACCGGGATACGTCGCGGATGGACAAGGACAGACATGCCGCCGAGCTGCTCATGCAGTATGAGTCGTTGATCGACAAGGTTACGGCATCGGAAGCATTAAACGAGGTGCGCGTGCTTCCGCAGCTTCATACGCTCGTGTGGGGCAATAAACGGGGCGTTTAGGACGAAGCGAACGATCTCTTTTTTACAACAAGGAGGAAAAACAATGGCTGGAAGACAACCTGATGAAATGAAGGATTTGACGCTGCTCGGCAACCAGGGGACGAAATACGTGTTCAAATACGCGCCCGAGGTGCTTGAGAGCTTTGACAATAAACATGCATACCGCGATTATTTCGTGAAATTCAATTTTCCGGAGTTTACGAGCCTGTGCCCCATTACGGGCCAGCCGGATTTCGCCACGCTGCATATCAGCTACATTCCGGACCAAAAGATGGTTGAGAGCAAGTCCCTGAAATTGTATCTTTTCAGCTTCCGCAACCACGGCGATTTCCACGAAGACTGCATGAACATTATCATGAACGATCTGATCAAGCTGATGGATCCCCGCTATATCGAAGTATGGGGCAAATTTACGCCACGGGGCGGGATTTCCATCGATCCGTATTGCAATTACGGAAAACCCGGAACCAAATACGAAAAGATGGCGGAACACCGCCTCATGAACCATGATCTGTATCCCGAAAAAATCGATAATCGCTAATCGGGCGAACCAAGCAAAAAAGCCGCATTGCTGCGGCTTTTTCATTTTAAATGCGGTTGCCTTCGTTTCTCGATCTAATAAAGAGGAATTTGACAGATGCATTTCTTGCATTTTTGCATTTCTTGCTCAAGGCTGCTTATTCAACTTGATCCTTACGGTTTCGGGTCCGGTCTGCACAAGGCTTCCCCCTTTGGGCTCCAGACTGATCACGATCCGGTCGGGATTCATGATGCCGTATCCGTAATAATACCCTTTTCCTTGCAGATTGCGGGTTAACATCATTCCGGCGCTGAACGATTGCTGTTCATGCTGAAGCCATACCTGGTAATCCTTTTCCTCGGACGGATTTAATCCGTCCATGACGATGAGCAGTTCGCCCGAGTCCGGATTGATCCAAAGCCCTCCGGAGCCGTGCAGCGGCGGAAGCGGCGCGATAGGGTATTTCTCGTAGTCCGCGGATTGCATGTAAGCGATTTTTGAGGTTACCTGCCGCTCGATGGACGCGTCGGAAGGGTTTGCTTGATGTTTCAAAGCGAACAGCCCGGCGAACAAGCATATCATCAGTGCCAGCCCGGCTGCGCCTGGAAGGATAAATCTGCGCTTTAGCTTCAGCCGAATGCGGAATGAGCGCAGCAAGGCAAGCAAACGAAGCTTTCGGCCCAAACGCGCGGGAGGCCCGAAGTCGGGTTGAACGGTACGGGCGATCATTTTGTCGGGTTCAACCATGCAGGCTTCATCTTCCGGCGTGTTTCCTTGCTCCCGCAAGCTTAAGGCTTGCATTTCCGGAACCGCCATTAAACTTTCCCACTCGTTTAGCCTTTCCGCGCAATGCGAACATTGCGCAGCATGGGCCGCAACCCGCAGCCGCTCGGCTTCCCCCAGACGATTCATGGCGTAATCGACCAGTTTTTCTTCGGGCAGGACAACACAATTGCGGCTCTCCTCTTTATTCCCACTTTCCGGTCTCCATGAATGCATGCGGCTCACCTCCGTTCGCTGCTTGTTTCGCCTGATTCTCCTGCAGCTGTCCCCGCAAATTGCGAATCCCGTATCGGATCAAAGATTTGACGGTGCCCACGGGCTTTTGCATCCTGTCGGCAAGTTCGCGGTGCGAGAGCTGCATGATGTAGCTGCCGTACAGCGCCATCCGCTGCAAAGGCGGGATGCTGCCCAGCGCATGGCGGATCCGTTCCCGATCCAGATGCCGGAACGCTTCCAGTTCGGCGGATTCAAGCTGACCCGCCCAATGCGACTCGCTCAAATCCCCGCCTGTTTGTTCCATGGCGGCCACGCGCTGTTTTTTCCGGAGCCGGTCCATCGCCCTGCTCCGCACGCGGACGGCAAGCCATGCTTCCACGCTCCCCCGCTCCGGGTCGTATTGGCCCGCCTTTTGCATCACTTCGATGAAGACCTCCTGGCATACATCCTCCGCTTCGAGCGCATCCTTCAGCCAGTGCTCCGAAAGCCGGTAAACCATGGGCGCAAACGCATCATAGAAACGGTTAAAGGCTGCCGCCGAGCCTTCCGCGATTTCTTTGAGCCACTCGGCAGGATGTTCTTCCATCTTCGATGATCCCCCCTCATGTGTCATTCACCCTTTTTCAAGTCCGGGCTGTCGTGATTATTCAGCAACATTTTAGCAGAAGCGGATGGGAACGGATTCACCTTCCTGAGAGTTTTATCTGATTTTCAGCAATTTTTTATCTTTTTTTAAGCTTCGGATAAATCCGATTCCGTTCCGGGCTACGTACTCCAAATGAAAAAAACAATTTCAATTAGGAGGGTTATGTTTCATGACACGATTCCTTAGGAACATCAAACTGACGGGCCTTATTCTTGTTATTGCGCTCGGAATCGGGCCGCTTCTCGGCGGCATATCCGCCCACGCAGCCGGCGGGGTGACTTTGTATACTTCGTATACATCCATCTCGGTCCCTCCCGGCGAATCGCTGAATTATAACGTCGAACTGAAAAACGATACCGGCAGCGTCATCACGGCTCCACTCTCCATCCCCGACCTGCCTCAAAACTGGACCGCCAAAATGACCGGCGACGGCTGGGATTTGAACGAAATTTCGGTTCTGCCGAATTCGTCGCAAACGATCTCCCTTGCCGTTACGGTGCCGATGCAAATCGATAAAGGCACGTACCGCTTCACGCTGAAAGCCGGAAGTTTGGCTTCCTTGCCGCTGACCGTGCAAATTACGGAAAAAGGCACCTACCAAACCGAGCTGACCACCGAACAGGCCAATTTGGAAGGCCATTCGGACGCGACGTTTACGTATTCGGTCAATCTGCAGAACCGGACGGCCGAGAAGCAAACCTATGCGCTGACCTCCCAAGCGGAACCCGGCTGGGACGTCACATTCAGCGCGGACAGCAAGCAGGTGTCTTCCGTCGAAGTGGATCCCGGCGGCAGCAAAGCGATTACGGTCAACGTCAAACCGGCGGAAAACGTCACGAAAGGAACGTTTAAAATCCCGATTCGCGCCTATAACCAATCAACGGACGCCCAGCTTGTCCTTGAAGCGGCCATTTCCGGAAAATACAGCATGGAACTGACGACGCCCAGCGGATTGCTCAGCACCGACGTCAAAGCCGGCGGCAGCAAAACGGTCGAACTCGTGGTCAAAAACACCGGCACGGCCGATCTGACCGACATCAATTTGACGTCTTCCGCGCCAAGCAATTGGGAGGTTACGTTTAATCCGAAAACGATCGATAAGCTGGCGGCCGGCAAGTCAACCACCGTCGAAGCCAAGCTGACGTCCAGCGATAAAGCCATTGCGGGCGATTACGTCACGGACATGACGGCGCAAGCTTCGGAAGCTTCCTCGACGGCGACCTTCCGGGTAGCGGTCAAAGGCTCCGTTCTTTGGGGTTGGATCGGCGTGTTGATCATTCTCGTCATCCTCGGCGGAATCTATGTGCTTATTCGTAAATACGGGAGGAGATAATGGTGGCGGAAACAGTCATCGACATCGAGCAATTGTCCAAAAGCTACGGCACCCATCGGGCCGTTGACAGCTTGTCCCTGCAAATCCGCCGCGGTGAAATCTTCGGTCTGCTCGGCCCGAACGGCGCCGGGAAATCCACGACGATTCTGATGCTGCTCGGGCTCAGCGAGCCCGATGGCGGAACGATTAACGTGCTCGGCATGAATCCGACCCGGCAGCCGATCGAAGTCAAACGCCGCGTCGGGTATTTGCCCGACGACGTCGGCTTTTACGAGGATTGGACCGGCCTTGAGAACCTCAAGCTGACCGCAAGGCTGAACGGAATCGGCGAAAAGGAAGCCCATGAACGCGCGATAAGGCTGCTGGACCAGGTGGGCCTAAAAGAAGCCGCCCACAAAAAGGCAGGCGCCTATTCGCGCGGGATGCGGCAGCGCCTCGGACTCGCGGACGTGCTGATCAAGCGGCCGGAAATCATCATCCTCGACGAACCGACGCTCGGGATCGACCCGAAAGGGATCGACGAGCTGCTGGCGCTGATTTACGGACTAAGCCGGGAACAAGGGTTAACCGTCTTGTTATCCTCCCACCAGCTGCATCAGGTCCAGCAAATTTGCGACCGGGTCGGATTGTTCGTCAAAGGCAAACTGCTCGCGGAAGGCAATCTCGATACACTGACGCGCCAACTGCTGACGGATACGCCGATCCTGATCACCGCCGAAGTGGATCGCGCCGACCGGCAGCTTTTGGACGGATTGAACGATTTGGAAGGAGTTCAGGGTGCGGAAGTAGCAACGCAGGATCAGGATGCGTTTCTTGCGCCAAGCAGCCGCGTCCTGATCCAGATCGGGTGCAGCGAGGATTGCAGCGATGCGATTGCCCGGTTCATCGTCTCGTCGGGCGTATCCTTATTCAGTCTGCAGCGGAAACAATACGGGCTGGACGAAATCTATCGGCGTTATTTTGCGGGAGGTGAGGAACGTGGAAGCAAGCGCACTAAAAAAACGGTTAAATAAATGGGTACATGAAGTATCCGAGAGGCTTCCCGACGGCTTCCGGAAATTTGCGGGCTCCTTGTCGGACCGCGACCGGTTTGACAAGTCCAATGCCAATCCGGCAGCATTTCGGGTGCTTGTCCGCAAGGAAATCGCCGACCATGTCCGGAGCTGGCGCTTTATTCTGCTTCTGGCCATCATTTTTTTGACTTGCGTAGCCTCTCTTTATACGGCCTTGCACAGCCTGCAGGATGCCATCAAATCGGAAGACGGCTACAGCGATTTCGTCATCTTGAAGCTATTCACCATCTCGGACGGCACCTTGCCTTCCTTTATCGGGTTCATCGGGTTTCTCGGGCCGCTGCTGGGGATCGGCCTCGGTTTTGACGCCGTCAACAGCGAACGCAACAAGGGGACGCTCAGCCGGATCATGGCGCAGCCTATCCACCGCGACGATCTGCTCAACGCCAAATTCACCGCCGCCCTGTTTATCATCGGGTTCATGTTTTTGGCGCTCGGCCTGCTGGTTTTATCGCTCGGTTTGCTTATCGTGGGGCTTCCCCCGTCCTTCGAGGAATTGCTGCGGATTATCGCGTTTTTGGTCGTGACCGTATTTTATATCGGATTTTGGCTTAACCTGTCCATCCTGTTTTCGGTCCGTTTCCGCCAGCCGGCAACGTCGGCGCTGGCCGGGATCGCCGTTTGGCTGTTCTTCAGCTTCTTTTACGACATGATCCTGAATCTGGTGTCCTCCGTGCTGCTGCGCAACGGCCAAAACGCATCCGTCGACGACATGCTGCATCATGTCAGCCTGATGATGGGGCTCAGCCGGATTTCGCCGTATACGCTTTTTAATGAAGCGACATCGACTCTGCTGATGCCTACCGTGCGCAACCTGGGGCCGTTGACGACCGAGCAGGCATACGGGGCCATCGACAGCCCGCTTCCGTTCGGGCAAAGCCTGTTGCTCGTGTGGCCGCAGGTCACCGGACTTGTTGCGCTGACGCTGGTCTGCTTCGCCATTTCCTATGTGATGTTTCTTCGTCAGGAAATCCGCGGCCGCTCATAAGCCGATAACTTCGGCACATCCACGGAAAGCAGCTCTCCCTGAAAACCTATCCGGGGAGGCTGCTTTTCGTTTAGCGACCTTTTCGTTTCCTTAGGAAGGGCGCTGCGTGGACCGGAATGGAAGAGGACGTTCAAGCCTGTTCGTACGCCCACCAGTTACGGGCCAAGCAAATATGATGAATTTGTCTACTATGAACGACAAAAAGCGCCTTGGCCAAGGCAGGCCACAACGCTCTGAACAGGAAATCCGGCACCTATTTTTAATGAACCTTATAATGCAGCATGGCAATATCCCCGAGTCGTTTGATATCGTGCAGTTCGAACGTCGAGGGAACGGTTCCTTGCGGAAACAATGGGATGCCGCGGCCAAGCACCTTCGGGACGACGGCAATCATGGCTTCGTCCATCAGCCTTTCTTCCATGAAGGCTTGGACCAGCTTGCCGCCGCCTGCGAGCCAGACCGCTCCTTCGGTTTGTTTTTGGAGCCGCTGGACCAGTCCCGTCAGCGCCTCGTTCGTAAACGTGACATGAGCGTTTTCTTTTTGCCCGGACGGATTGCGGGTTACGACGTAACAAGGTTTGCCTGGATAAGGAAATTCATCAGTCAACTTGAGCATCTCGTCGTAAGTCTGCCTGCCCATGATGATCGTGCCTACCGTGCCGTAAAATTCGGCGTATCCGTTGTCGCCGCCGTCTCCTTTGACGTCCATCAGCCAATCCACAGAACCGTCCGGCAGGGCAATATACCCGTCCAGACTGATCGCAAGATACAACACCACTTTTTTGGCATTCGATTGGTTCATTGGTTTATCGCTCCCTTCTGATTCTATGCTACAATACATTTATGACATTAGTTGTCGTATATATAGGGATTGATGTTCGGAAGGAGCGGACCAAGGATGAATGAACGCAGAGTTGCTTTAATGAGAATGCTCGATTCGCGGAAAAAGTATACCGCCCGCGAGCTTGCCGAGCGGTTTAACGTCTCGGTGCGGACGATCCAACGGGATCTCGATTATTTGCAGCAGATCGGGCTTCCTCTCTACACCGAAACCGGACCGCACGGCGGGTACCGGGCGCTGCCGAATCGGCTTCTCCCCCCGCTTCACCTGTCCCGCGACGAAGCAATCGGACTGTTTTTGATGCTGAAGCTGTTGGAGGACCTTCCGGACATCCCGTTCGGGGAGGTGCGCGCCCACTTGTCCGAACACTATTATGCCGAGCTTCCCGAAGACGTGCAGGTTCGGGTCGACCATTTGAAGGATTACGTCGCCTTTCGCATGACGCCTACCACGGCCGCATCGCCTTTTACTTCGCTTATTTTGGAAGCCGCCATGGACAAACGGCGCGTGCGGATGACATATGCCTCCGCATCCGGCAGGAAAAACCTTGAGGTACATCCCGTCGGATTGTATTTTGAAAACGGATATTGGTATATGCCGGCATTAGGCAGGGATCGGATCCTGCTGTACCGGGCGGATCGGATTGTCGACATAACGATGCTGGATGGCACCGAATCCGGGCTGCCAACCCTCAAACAATGGCTGCATGCTACCGGCCCGCATGAAGGAATACCGGCCAAAATCCGGTTTAGTCCTTTTGGCGTGCGGCTGGCCGAATCCGATCCGCTGTTTCAAAACATTTCCGGGCAGGAGTGGGCCGGGAGCATCCCCCCCGAGGAATTCCCTTTCATGTCCCGCCTTTTGCTCAAGTATGGACCGGAAGCCGAAGTCCTTTATCCGGAAGAGCTGAGAGGTATGGTCAAAACCCTTCTTCAGGATAGCTTAAAACCGTATTTGACATGAAGCTGCGAAAAGCGGCGAAAACCCGAAACGGGAAAAAGGCCTGACCGATTAAGATCAAGCCTTCTTTTTTATTTTATGTCATTAATTATTATCGACATTAATCAATGAAGTTCGACAGATTTTCCAGCTGCTTTGCCCCTTGTGTTTCGAGCTTTTTCGCTTTTTCCAGCAAAGCGATCGCCTGCGGCGCTACCTTCGGGTCATTCGGATTGCCTCCTTCGGGATACGGGAACAAGGCATGTAGTTCCGCGAAAGCTTGAGCGATTTGACGATAAGTTTCCGCCGCTTCGCTCAATAATCGCTTGACCTTTTCATCCCCTTGCCCGGCCGCTTCCCAGCTGCGGGCCGCCTCTTCCAAAAACCATGCCGCATACTTCCGGCTGTCTCCCACAACCACGGCGTTATAAGCGTTCCCGTTTGCTTCCACGCCTTTGCCGCGGAACGCTCCGATCCACACGTCGTACGCTTTCAGACCATTGACGGCTCCGGCATGAACGTTCGGTTCTTTGCCGGAATAATGCTCCTTGATCATGTCCAGCGCCCCGCGCAATCCATCCTTAAACGAGGCGGGATTCACGGCGTCGACGGCCAGCACGAAAATTTCTTCCATCACGCCCCGTCCCAAACTCTCATAGGCGAGGGTATCTTTGCGGCCGCATTCCTCCATGTAAAGAAGTTTTTGCTCGTCGTCATATCCGTAGAGCATGCCGAACTCCGGAATGCACAGATCCCATGCAAGCACCGGATATCCCCGGTCCAACGACTGATGAATCAGTTCAAGCGCTTCGGGAAGCGCCTGATGGATCCCCCTTTTTGCCATCGCTTTCGGGCCCTTCTCTGTTTCATCAAGCAGATTGTAGTTCTCGACGATCCCCGGCTTCATCCCGTTGACGATCTTGACGCTTAGCCCCAAGTTTAGAAGCCCTCTGCGGAACACCTCCGCAAAATCGAAAGCCGTCGGTCCGGCAATATGAACGTCCGGCAGCACCTGAATCCGGAATGCCAATGCGGTAAGTCCCATGACCATCGCCAAAGAGTCGTCTCTCCCGGCCGCCTTGGCCAGCGCATGCAGCACGTTGCCCGCCGTTGCCCAAGAATGGGCGTTCTCCTGCCATTTTCCCGTCTCCAACATCGTTTTACCCATCGTACCCCAATCCTTTCTCGTTTGAATATAAGAGTCAACGGTAATCCGGATTCGTTCCTGAATCACTTTTTTACGGGTGCGGGAAATCACTTGATAGACATTGGCGGATGACAGGCTGAACTCCCGGGCGATTTCCTGAGGGGATAGCTGGCGGAAAAAATGCGACTCGAAAATTTGCCTCTCCCTCGGTTTCAGGCAGGAGACGATCTCCATAAGCACCCGCTGCGTTTCCAGCCGCATCAGCCGTTCCTCCGGCAGGCCATCCTGGAGCATTTCCTTTTCCATCCCGCGGGCGACGCGGTTCAGCACATAGTCCAGTCGTCCCCACATTTCGATTTCTTCCTCGCCTCCGGACATCGCCGCCTCAAGCCCGGTAAAGGTCGTTTCCCGCTGCCGGCCGCCCTGTTTCAAACGGGTCATCGCCTGATTGCGTACGATCCGGTGAACCCATGGCAAGAAACGCTCGACATCAACCAGCTTGCCCAGATGGAGAAATGCGCGGATCAGCGCATCCTGAACGATATCCTCCGCCGCGTGGGCTTCCTGAACCATGCTTCGCGCATATCCGTACACCTTGGAACGGTGCCTGCGGACCAACTCGCCGAAAGCCTCCCGGTTCCCTTCCTTGGCTTCCGCGACCAGCGCCGCATCGTCCAATGTTTCCCAGTCTTCGATCATTTCCCGCACATGACTCAAGTAAAGATCCCCTCTCTTACGTTGACTTGCTATATTGACTTCGAAAGGCAGCGATTTCTGACAAAATGGAGCGGCTCTTTGTAAATTTTTTTTCTGATGATTTAGGTTAACCCCATTATCCGTGATTTCAAGGTGCTAGCCAATCCCAATGACGGGGGTTTGCCGGGCGAATGCAAAAAAGGCTTCGGATCCAAAGTCCGAGCCTTTCTTCTAAAAAGCGTTATTCCGAGATGCGTTCCAGCATTTTGGCCGCCGTTTCCTCCCCGTTCGCGATGCAGTCCGGAATCCCTACCCCGTAATAGGAGCATCCGGCCAACAAGACGTTCGGAAACAGCTTCTCCATTTTCGCTTCGAGCGATTGGACGATTTGATGGTGCTTGATATGATAGTTCGGCATCACTTCATGCCATTTCGTTACGTTATATGTCAGCGGTTTGCTTGCGATTCCCAAGCTGGTTTTAATATCTTCCATGCCGATTTGCAGCAGCTCGTCTTCGGTCATGTTCACCAGGGATTCGTAATGCGGATTGACGCTCTTGTAAAAAAGTCTGACCAAAAGCCGGCCCTCCGCCGACGTATGCTCCCATTTCCGGCTTGTCCATGTGCATGCGTTGCATTTCACATCGTCGCTATCCGCCGTTATAAAGCCGGTGCCGTCTGCCGGCAGTTCCTCGTCAGGCACGTCGAACGCCATGTACACGCTGATCAGCGAGCTGTGCCGGAATTGATTAAACTCCTCATCCAGCCGTTCGTTCTTCAGAAGTTTTTGGGCCGCAGCGGATAAGGTGCCGATCGCTACGACGTCGGCTTCAAGCACGCGTCCGTCCATCAGCGTAATCTCGTAGCCGCCGCCCGCCGAGGGCTTCAAAGCTTCGGCAGCGACGCCCTTGAGGATTTCGGCTTGATCCAGCTTCTGCTCCAATCCGTCGATCAGCTGGGAAACGCCTTGGCGAAACGACAGGAACTTCTTCCCGCCCCCGCTTTGGAATTTTGCCTTATGTTCGGACAATCCCCGAATGATGCTTCCGTATTCGTTTTTATAATCGATGAGATACGGCAGCGTCGAGGCGATGGTCAGTTCGCTCAGCTTTCCCGAATATACGCCGGACAGGACGGGAGCGATCTGCTTTTGAACCAATTCCTTGCCGAGAAATGCTTCAAGGAACTCGCCTACCGAGTCGTCTTTGGTAAAAGTCTCGTTGGGGGTATAAAAGTCTTTAAGCGCTTCGACCTTCCCTTCGGCCGACACCAATTCCGTCGTCGCCAGCGACTCGATGCTTGTCGGAATGCCGAAAACGGCCTCTTTCGGAATTTGTTTCAGCTTCCCGTCGGCATAAATATACGAGACACCCGTTGCGTTATATACGACTTCGTACTTTAAACCCAGCTCTTCAATTAGATCGGCCGCGTTCGTTTTGCGCGTTACAATGGAATCGGCGCCCGTTTCCATCGTGAAATCTCCGTCATGGACGGTTCTGATTTTGCCGCCTAACCGCTCTTCGGCTTCCACAATCGTAATATGAATGGTTTGTCCGCTTTCGCGGGCTTTTTTCTGCAAAAAATAAGCGGCAGACAATCCGGTGATGCCGCCGCCGATAATCACTGCTTTTTTCAAAATCGGGACACCTGCTTCCGTCATAATCGATGCCTCCATTATATCACAGCCTGTTCGATCGATTCCCGCGTCAATTTGTGACGTTCCTACGACAATGCGATGAGTATGTATAACTATCAAGTTTACATAATATATTTTACGTATATCTAAATAAATGTGCATGGGTATTCGGATACAGGAAAATACTACAGAAACGAAAAACGCAAACCAAAAAGAGGGATGATCATGGAACAACGTTTTGCAAAAGAATCGAAATGTTTTAAGATCGCGCGTGTCTTTCCTACGGACGTCAACAACCACGAAACGCTGTTTGGCGGCAAATTGATGGCTTACATCGATGACATCGCTTCCATTTCCGCATCGAAGCACAGCCGGAAAATGGTCGTGACGGCGTCAACCGACTCGGTCGATTTTTTGCTGCCGATCCGGATGACCGATTCGGTTTGTTTGGAGTCGTACGTCACCTGGACGGGAAGAAGTTCGATGGAAGTGTTCGTGAAGGTCATTACCGAAGATCTGAGAACCGGTGAGCGCCATATCGCCGCAACGTCGTTTTTGACGTTCGTAGCGATCGGTGAGGATAAAAAACCGGCGCCGGTGCCGAAGGTCATACCCGAGACGGAAGAGGAAACCCGGCTTCACGAGACGGCGCCCCGCCGGGCGGACATGCGCAAGCATCGCAGGGAAGAAAGCAAAAAATTCGCAAATTACTTAACCATCGATTTTCCTTGGGAATAAGCTCTTCGCTTCAGCCACATGGCGTCCGTTCGTATCTGAGCATCTTGCCCCATCATTTTTTTGAATGGTTAGAAAAAAAGACGGGCGCCCTTCATATCCAATTCATGCTTGATCCGGCTCCTTAACGGCTTTCTTCCGATCGTCCGCTCCGCCCGCCGGTATGTTGTTTCTTTTGATCCTTCTCCTTATCCTCTTCCCGTTGGCTGCTTTTGATGACACCGTATGCGATGTAACTCATCAGCGCCATGAACAGCCCCGTGCCGACGACGATATACAGCATCGTAAAAATTTTGCCGAATGTGGTGTGAGGAACGAAACTCGGATGGCCCGACGTGCTAAGGGTGGCAATACAAAAATACAGGGCGTCCAACACAGGCAGTCCTTCCTCGCGCGAATAAAAAATCGTCCCTGACAACAGCATGAACACGATCACCACGAACAAAACCCTGAACCTTTTATGATGAAAAACATGGAACAGGCCGCTTAACAGCCGTTTTAACGTCAGGACAAACGAAATCATGGTTGTATATTCACATTCTTTCGATGCAGGTTCATTTGGCACCCTTCCCAAAATACTTTACCGGAATGACAGCTTTTCTTTAAATAAGGATTTTCCGCTCTCCTTGTCTGTCATTTCGAGCCAGCCTTCGCGGGTTTCCCCGAGAAAGCGGATCGGCAACTGTGTCCAGAGGACCAGCTTATGGTTCACCGGCACAAAAGTCGTCTCATCATCAACATGCCCAACTTTTACGCTGCTAATCATGTCCCCGAACATTACGCCTTTATCGTCCGCGCCGAGGAATGTAATTCCTACTTGGTCGTATTGTATCCGGTCTAAATCCAAAACGAGGTTGATCGCGTAGTCATCGGCGCCGTAGATGATGGAGCCGAAATCGGTTTTAAGGGTGTCGGCTGCAGCCGTTTGAATCGTGCCGCCCTCTTGTTCGCGGACAGGCTCGCCGCCGGAAGACGGCGCCTCCGCTTGTTTCTGCGGCGGAGCGGCCAAGCTGTATACGATCAGCGCCAGCGCAACGGCTGATACGCTCCATAACAAAGGTTTGGATTTTTGAGTATGAGTAGCCAAAAAGCCCACCTCCGGACTATATAAAATCATGAAAACATGAACGGTCATTGCCCTTTCCAGCTCTCCGCCATCATCTCGCGCCACACGGAAAATCGATCATTTGAAAAAGAATCCGGCTGCCGTATGCCGCAGCCGGATTCGATGGTTTAGTAGCCAACGATTGGGGAATCCACCTTGCCTTGCATGTGAGCCAACAACACGAGCACTTGAGCGGCATCGGCTTTGGTCACCGTTTTACCCGGCTCGAACTTGCCGTCTTTGGCGGACATCAGCCCGAGTTGAATGACCTGCTTCACCACCCCTTTATTTTGGATGGATCCGGCATCGGACAGAGCGAGGACTTGAGGATCCGCGTCATAAAACTTGGCCAATTTATCGTAATTCAGCAGGTTCACGATCGTCTCGGCCAGCTTCTCCCGCGTCAATTTCTGTTCAGGGCGAAGTTCTCCAGACGTATCCGGAAGCCAGCCCCGGTCCGCCAAAAACTGGACCGCTTCGGCATAAGGGCTATCGGCCGGCACATCCTTGAATTGTTTCCCGAGACGGCCCGGATCGTAATAGTTGGAACCCGGATTTACCCCTTTTGCGATCATCACCAGCAAATCGCCGTAAGTCAGCTCCGCATCCGGATGCAGCAGCCCGTCATTTCCCGGCGCGATCACGCCGTATTCCAGCAGTGTCGCAAGATCCTTGCTTGCAGCATGCGAAGCGGCGTCCGAAGGAAGAACGGCCGCGGCTTCGCCGTTTTGGGAGGACGGGTAAGCATAGATTTCGCTTTTTCCGGTAACGGCGTTAATGAACGGCAATCTCCGTTCGCCTTGAAAGGTTGGCATATAAGCCAGCAGGACTTTGGGCTCCACGAATTTGGTTTCCGTGTAAAAACCGCCGGTCGAGGCGTAAATAAGCTGCGCTCCCAAAGCATCCCGATACGTTTGAGCCGCTTCTTCCGGTTTCACTTTCGCCGCCAATGCATCAAGCTCCTTTAGGTTTTGGGAGGAAAGCGGCAGGTTCGCGTTATAGGAAATCATTTTTCCGCTGCCGTCCAGCACAAGGTTTGCTTGATAGTTGTACAATGGCAAATCCTTGTAAAATTGCTGGAACACGAATCTATATTTCGTTTTGCCGTCTGTCCGATCCACGGAAGACTCGTTCGACAGTTTTAATGTCCGGGCAGCATCCGGGTAGAAGCGTCCGACAAGCCCGAACGCTTTTTCCCGCGCCTCCGATTCGGAAATGGCCGAAGCATTGTTGTTTGCGCCCGCTTTCGAATTTGCCGGGGCTTTTTCGTCCACATTCAGGTAGATCGGATATTCGTTAATATTGTAATTGAGCAGTTGTCCCGTTTCCGCGTCTACCGTCATATACACGCTATCGCCGGGCATTCCCGCCCCGGTTTTTTTATACCAGTTCAAATTCCAAACCTGCTTCCCTGTCCCACTCCAATAACTGCTGAGCGAGGAGGAAAGCGAGTATTCGTTTCCTGAAGGAGCGATATCGCCATACAGCTGAAGTACTTCTTTGGAGGTCAGCGTTCCGCCTTGGCGGGCTTTAAAGGAATCTTTGCCGGCAGGCAGCGCCGTATACTCAAAGGTTTGAGGAACAGGCGTATCCGAAATCAGGAGCGGATTGATTCTTTTCCCGGTTCCCGCGTCCATGGACGTCAACGAAGGAGCGGGTATGTATTCCAATCGCCAATCCTTTTTGACATTAGCTTGATTAAACACATCGTTAAAAGGCACGTAGGCGAGCGTAAGAGACAGATCCTTTTTAAACGACTCCACCGCTTCCGATGAAGAGATCTTAGGCTTGGCGGACGGATACGATTTGACGGTGGACATCCGGTTGTAGCTGAAAATTCGCCCTTTTCCGTCGACGCCGACATTGAAATTTTCGGCATCGGAAGGGATGCCGTTCACTTTGGCGGTATAGCTGAAATTGTAGGTGACCGGTCCGAACAACGTTTTGCTGCCATAGTAGGCTCCATCCTGGGGAACGAGGTCATCGACTTTAACCGAACTGGCGGCTTGCGCGATAAAATCCTTGGCTGCTTTTTCGGCCTGGGCTTTACTGATTTCAGGAGGATAATAGGCTTTGTTATCGGGGGACAAATACTCCGGTTGATAGAAACTAAGCACATCGCCCGTAACGGCATCCACACCGGTTGTAAAAGAATAGGTGCTGTTTCCTTTCGTCACCGTCCATGTCAGCATCCATACCGATTCGGTGCCGGGATTGTTCATCCCCTCCGAATATTCGGTATCCTGCAGCTTCGCTTCCTGCAAAACCGGAAACAAGGCGATCATTTTTTTCGCGGCTTCCTCTTTGGTGATTTTTGCTTTTTCCCCTGTCGCTGCGCCGGCGGGCGCGGCCGGACTCTCCTTTGCCGTCGCCGTTCCGGTTCCGGATATGGATTCCGGCGATGCTCCCGCCCAGACAGGGATTTGAAGCAGGCTTAGCCCGATCGTTCCGGCAATGACGGTTTTGGCTACTTTGTTGGCGGAAACAACCGTACGGGCTTGTCTCTTGGACTTGTGGCGCTTCATCCTTTCAACCTCCCATGATTTCCATATAAAACCAAAATAATTATAGCATACCATTTCATTTTACGCAGTTTGCTTGAGTTCATGTTTAAAATGTTTTATGCTGGAAACGTAACATGTATAACAAGGAGCGATGTTTGGATGAAGAAACGGAATAAGATGTCCGCGAGATCCGCACGGACCGGAGAAGCAGGGCCGGTGCTTGGAGGACGAATCACTTGGAACCGGAAGCCGATGACGCAAGTCGTCATGAACAAAAAAGCGGAGCAGCGCCGAACGTGGTGCCGTAAAGGCACGGACGACGGCGCTTTTTTTATTGCTTCCTGACCAGTTGCCTACCCCCGACGTTTGAACCCCGCCTTCATTCTATTTTTAATGATTCCCGGATAACCTTAAGCAATGAAAATTAGTATGCGGTCCAACCTGCGTCGGCGGTGATCACCGTGCCGTTCACGAAACTGGAATCGTCGGAAGCCAGGAAAAGCGCGACTTTGGCGATTTCCTCCGGTTTGCCGTTTCGAGGGTTGAATCCGGCGCCGGACATGGCTTTCCTTAACCCGCGCGATTCGGGGTTCATGTCACCCGCGTCCGCCATAATATTCGTCTCTACGCCTCCCGGAGCAATCGCGTTGCAGCGGATGCCTGCATCGGCGTATTGGAAGCCCACGTTTTTGGTCAAGCCGATGACCGCATGCTTGGATGCGGTGTAAGCCGCCCCGGCGCGTGAACCGTACAATCCGCCGACCGAAGCCGTGTTGATGATAACCCCTTTGCCTTGCTTGATCATGATCGGGAGGGCTTTGCGAATCGCGCGCATCGGTCCCGTCGCATTCACCGCAATGACGCGTTCCCACAGCTCATCCGTCAATTCCGTAACCGGTGTCATTTTGTCCATGATCCCTGCATTGTTCACCAGTATATCCAGCGAACCATACGTATTGACAGCGGTTTCAATCATGTTCTGAACGTCTTCTTCCTTAGCGACGTTGGCGGTGACGCCGACCGCATGTCCCCCGTTTTGCTTCACTTCCGCAACGACTTAATCAAGCGAAGCCTGAGTGATATCCGCAAGGACCAGCTTGGCGCCTTCACGCCCGAACAACAGCGCCATTTCTTTTCCCATGCCCGAACCGGCACCCGTAATTACCGCAACTTTGTCTTGGAGCTTCATCGCAATTCCTCCTATGGGATATATAATTAGACATCATGTCTATAATATATTGTAATGCTTGTCCCCGAAGGCTTCAAATCGTTTATACGCGAAAGTATGGCTATTTTCCAAATTTCCGCTAATGATTTGATTGTATTTTTACATGCTGAAAATACGACGCATACGATCGGCCTGTAAACTCAAATCGGGCAGTGCCTTGTTTCCTGCAGATTTTGCCGTATTCGGGCTATGATTGATATTCAAGGAACCAGAAATTCCCGGCAAACAACGATGTTAACTTTCCTTGTGCTGCCGTCCCGCTTTTCATATTTTGCATCATTTGCCCTCTTGATCAGACATAAATTCCCTAATAATCTATTATTAGTAGAATAACAACCGATTTTCATGCCCGCTGCTTTCTTTTCGAAAAAATTTCAATAACCTTGCATGGTTATCTTTTTGCGCATCGTCTAACTACATAGAACAACCCGAACAGGCAGTGTTCCCCCGACCTTGGTCCAGCATGAAACCAGTCCGCGGTCCGTTTTGGACCCGTATCGATTCGTCATACACTTAAATTAATCACATATCGCGACCAAGCATAGGGCTGAACGCCGCATGCATTCACAGGGTTACTTAACGTTAGAACATAAGCTGCCTTTTTACGAACGGCATCCAATATATAAGATCGAAGGTGATCATATGCGCAAGAAAAGAGTACTGATTTTATCCGAAGGTTTCGGCAGCGGGCATACCCAGGCCGGATACGCGTTAGCCGCAGGCATGAAAAAAATGAACCCCAACATTCAAGCCAAGGTGATTGAACTGGGTTCGTTTTTGAACCCTACCGTCGCTCCCTGGATCATTTCGGCATATCGTCTGACCATTCATACCAATCCCGGTCTTGTCGGTTTGCTCTACCGCAAGCAGCACGATAAACCGCTGAGCAAACTGACCACCATGGCGCTGCACCGGATATTTTATCATCACACCGCCGAGGTCATCGAGCATTTGCGTCCGGACCTGATCGTGAGCACGCACCCGATTCCGACCAACATCATTTCCAGACTTAAGGCTGCCGGACTGAATGTTCCGTTGTATACCGTCATTACGGACTACGACGCGCACGCTTCATGGATCAACAAGGAAGTCGACCGCTTTCTCGTCTCCACCGACACCGTCCGCCAGCTTCTTCTCGACCGCGGGGTATATCCGGAAAACGTCAAAGTGACCGGCATACCGGTCCATCCGGACTTTTGGTCCTCCGAAGACAAAACCTGCGTCCGGAACGCGCTGAACATCAAAAACATGCCGACCGTCCTGGTGATGGGGGGCGGATGGGGACTCGTGTCCAACCATCGTCTCGTTCAGCAGCTCGTTCGCTGGAAAGACCAGGTCCAGCTCGTATTCTGCTGCGGCAGCAACCAGAAGCTGCTGGATAAATTGAAAAACGACCCGAGATTCGCGCATGAAAACATTGTGCTCCTGGGCCATACCCGCGAGATCAGCAAATGGATGGACGCCTCCGATCTTTTGATCACCAAACCGGGGGGAATGACCTGCACCGAGGCGCTGGCCAAAGGTCTGCCGATGCTGTTCTGCGAGTCGCTGCCCGGCCAGGAAGAAATGAACCGCGAATATTTCGTCAAACGCGGATACGGGGAAGCGCTGCAGAACGAAAACGTCCTGGAAGAGTGGCTGCGCAAGCTGGCGCACGGCGAACAGCTCCGCTTGGAACGCGGCTCCCAGCCTTCCCGCTTCGACTCCCCCGCCAAGGATAGTTACAGCCCGAGCCGATGCGCGACTGAGGTGGCTAAAACGCTGGAATACCCTCAGCAGCGCGAGGGCATGATCAACGTGCATGGCATTCCGGTCGGAATTTGATCCGCTGCAAAATATAACTATAAAAAAAGAGAGCCCGCCAGCTCTCTTTTTCGGTATATAAACGATATTCAGCCAAATTATGCGCCCGGCTGAACCTTTCGCTCCGTCGACTCCGATTTCGACAATTCCCGCAGGCGCTCTTCGATTAGCATC
This sequence comes from Paenibacillus sp. USDA918EY, assembly GCF_009870825.1. Classification (GTDB taxonomy): domain Bacteria; phylum Bacillota; class Bacilli; order Paenibacillales; family Paenibacillaceae; genus Paenibacillus_AQ; species Paenibacillus_AQ albilobatus. The sequence continues at coordinate 244,370 of NZ_WTWY01000005.1, forward strand.
ACGGCCTCATCAATCGTTTCGAAGGAAATCGGCTTTAATTTTTCGAATTCTTCCCCGTAGGAAGACGCCGTATGGGCATATCTCGGATCATAATAATACGAAAGCAGCAACTCCACCGCGCGCGCGTAATCGCCGGACAGCAGGCAGCTTTCGATTTCCTGGGCGATCGGCGTATGGATGCGCGATTTGATTTGCTTAAATGCATTGAGGCTTTGTTCCGCATGCTCCGCCGGCCGGTAATCTTGAATAATGTTCCTTACCCGCAAATCCGTCGGCGCCTGCAGCAGGATGTGGGTGCCCTTTTCCTTCTTTTCGATCAGGAACTCCGGCAAAACCACTTTGCCTATGCGCTTGCTTTCCGCCTCGATCAAAATGTACGGCTCATGGTTGTAACGCAGAAGCTCTTCCAGCAACAGCGCGTCGAACGTTTTCTGATTATGGCTTTTCAGCCCGATCTCGCCGAAGATCGATCCTCTGTGGCCCGCCAATCCTTCCAGGTCGATAACCGGATATCCTTTGTCTTTCAAGGCTCTTAAAATTTCCGTCTTGCCGGTGCCGGTATAACCGTGAAGCACGTAAACCTCCGGTGAAAATTCGAGGCTCCCCAGCGTTTCGACCACCCAGCGGCGATAAGCGCGGTAGCCTCCGTCCAAACGGTATACGTGGATCCCCATCAAGGAGAGCACGGTAGCCGTCGTCCGGCTGCGCATGCCGCCTCGCCAGCAAAAAACGGCCTTGTTGCCCTGAATTTCCGCAAACTCTTTGACGAACGCGGGCAGCTTGGCGGACATGATCTCGAGGCCGCGCTCCTTGGCGGTTTGTACGCTGACCTGCTTGTACAACGTCCCGATTTCGGCCCGTTCTTCATCGGTAAAAAAAGGAATGTTGATGCTTCCCGGAATGGTCGATTCCGCGAACTCGGAAGGAGAACGCACATCGATAACCGTCATTTCTTTTTTGCTGCGAAGTTCATTCAGTTTTTCTATCGAAATGTCCTGGAACATAGAAATCTCCTTATTCGATCACGATTTGTCCGCTGCCGCTTGCCGTAACCTCGCCGATGATGTTGGCCTCGACGCCCGCTTTGACGAGCTCTGCATGGAGTTTCTCCGCTTCGTCCGCGCCCACGGAAATAAGCAGCCCCCCGGAAGTCACGGCATCGCACAGAATCCAGCGGTCGATTTGATCCATCGTTTCCGGAAAACGAACGCTGTCCTTCACATGCTCGTAGTTGTTTTTGGAACCACCCGGGACCTGCCCCTCTTCCGCCAGTTCGCGCACTCTAGGAAGCACGGGAACGTCATCCTTGCGGATCCGGATCTCTACGCCGCTTCCTTTCGCCATTTCGAGCGAGTGGCCCATCAGGCCAAAGCCCGTCACGTCCGTGCAAGCATGAACGTCGTAACCTTCCATCACTTCGGCTGCCGTTTTGTTTAAGGTTGACATCACCTGAGTTACACGCGCAATTTCTTCGGCCGTTAGGCGGTCCTTTTTGATGGAGGTGGTCATGATGCCGACACCGATCGGTTTCGTCAGGATCAGCTTGTCCCCTACCTTCGCCCCGGCGTTGCTGCGTACTTTATCAGGATGGACCAGTCCGGTTACCGCTAAACCGAATTTTGGCTCTTTGTCGTCGATGGAATGGCCGCCTACAAGCGTTGCTCCCGCTTCCTTCACTTTATCCCCCGCTCCCCGCAAAATCTCGGAAAGGATCCGTTTATCCAGCGTGGAAATCGGGAATGCGACAATATTTAATACCGTTAAAGGTTTTGCCCCCATGGCGTAAATGTCGCTGATGGCGTTTGCCGCGGCGATTTGCCCGAAGGAATAGGGATCGTCCACGATCGGCGTGAAAAAGTCGAGGGTTTGCACGAGCGCCAATTCGTCATTCAGCTTGTATACGCCGGCGTCGTCACTGGTGTCCAGGCCGACGAGCAAGTTCGGGTTCGGCTCTGCGGGAGGCAGGTTCCGAAGCACCTGGCTTAGGTCGGCCGGGCCGATCTTGCAGCCGCAGCCCCCTTTGCTCGAAAGAGAAGTCAATTTAATGTTCATATCGGAATTCATTCGTTTGCACGACCTTTCATCTCACATAATGTATCGGAATCCATTTTTTTCATTTCCGTTCCGGATTGGACAATGTCCCCTATAAATCGTACACATCCCTCGGAAAAAAGGCAAATGAAAAGAACAGGACTCCGGCGCGCATCACGCATGCCGGAAATCCTGTTTAACGTCTCCATCCGCCTCAATATTTCCTAGAAGAGGGCCAAAACTTATTTGGATACGGGGACCGCACTGCCAAAATATTGTTCCAACGTCGTGGAACGGCTCGCGATTTCATTCGCGATACGGGTGCCCACGTACCGCAGATGCCAGGGCTCATATTTATAACCCGTAATCGAATCTTTGCCTTCCGGATAACGGATGATAAATCCGTATTCATGCGCGTGTTTGTCCAGCCATTTCGCTTCTTTCGTGCCGGCAAAACAGCTTTCCGCGGCACATTTGCCCGTGATCCCGGATACGTCGATCGTCAGCCCGGTCTGGTGCTCGCTGTGGCCCGGACGGGCGCTGTACGTATCGGCCGCCTTAACGCCGTCGCGCTGGACGTAGTTGTTATACAGCGTCTTTTGCCGGGATTCCGACCGGTAACCGGATACGCCCGCCAGCTCGACCCCGTCCTTTTTCGCAGCCGCAAACAGCTTCTCTAGCGCCGCCGCCGCTTCCCTGCGCATTTTGCGTTTATCCACTTTTTCCGAAAAAATAAACGGTACGTTCGGGTAGACAAGATCCGGCGGGACATAACCTTCCGGGAGCCTGTACGTTTTATTGACCAGCACCTCGATGCTCTTCGGATTGGATACGACATGCTCTACGCTGTACGTATTGATAAAACCTTTTCCACCCGTTTTGCTGCTGCCGCTTCCCGTCCCCGAGGCCGATTTGCCGCCCGTTGGCGTCTTTCCGAAGGAAGCGTTTTGGGAGGGCTTTCCGTTTTGCGCCGCTCCCGTGTTCGTGTTTTTTGCGGGTTTGGACTGATCCGCAGCCGGTTTGGCCGGTTTGGCAGGCTTGTCCTGACCGCCCACGCTGCCGGACGGCCGTTGGTCCTTATCTTGCTCAGGTTTGTTTTCCGATGAAGCCGAACCGTCGTTTTGTCCATCCAGAACGGTCGTCGGCGTACCCTGCGAATGCTGCTGTGCCAGTGCGGGCGGTTTTTCAATCTGTGCGCCATCCGCTGCCGGAGCCTGGTTTTTCCCCCATGCCCAAAAACCTCCCGCGACGATCAAAACGGCTGCTGCAAAGGTAACGATATATTTACGCATAAACGAGCATCTCTCCCCATGTTAAGCTTGTTCCCCGATAAAAATCCCTTTGTTTCGACATTATGATCTACAAATCTATGAATCTACTATTTCATTATACGACAAAAAATGACCTGATCAACTGATTGATCAGGCCATTCGTTCCTAATTCATAATTTTGCAAAATCCTCATTTAAAAGCTATGTAAACCGTCAGTCTTTAAGACTTTAGGCGTTTTTGCATAAATACGAGTTCTGCGGCGAGTCTTTCGATCCGTTCCAGCACGTTGGGATCATGGATTTCCTTGAATTCATTAAAGTGATCGTCATGCACATAGACGTAACCGGGGGCAACGTACGATCTGAAGTAGCCGGCGATGGGCTTCAACTGGTTCTCGATGACGAGGTAATGCTGATAGGTTCCCCCCGTCGCCACGAATCCGACGACTTTTTGCTGCAGCGCGGACTGCGGAATCAAGTCGAACAGATTTTTGAGCACGCCGGACATGGAGGCTTGATAAATCGGAGTGCCGATCAGGCAAAAATCGCTGGAGCTGACGGCATCGATTACTTTTTTCGTGTCCCCCGTATACGCGGACGGATCGCGCCCGTCGCAAAATTGGACATCGTAATGTTTCATGTCCAGCAGTTCGGTTTCGATTTCCGGATCCAGTTTTCTGACTTCTTCCAATACTTTTTGTACGACGATGGCGGTTTTGCTGCCGATGATCGCACCTGATATTCCAACCAGCTTCATGAAGGCAGTCTCCTTTTCATGCAGAGGCGCCGCAACATGCAAGGATCCCACGGATCCGGTTTGGCAATGCCCCTATGGTGATGTTCGCTTTATTTTGCCGGTAACGGGAGTATTCCTTCAGCCGTTTTCTGCCGTTACATTAAGTTCCTTACACTTCCTATCTTATTCCCATATCCGTTCAAAACGCAGCTTGTATAGCGAAAAATTACATATCGGCTTCTTGTTCGTCCGTGTTTACGAAGAAATATGCGGTCATAGCCAGACGCTCCATCATCTGCTCGCGCAGCGCGGAGTCTTCCACGACTTCGTCCATCGCCTGCTGCATGCAGCTAAGCCAAGCGGTCGCCCGGTCCGGCGTGATCGGGAACCGGATATGCCTTGCCCTCATGCGGGGATGGCCTTCCTTCATCGTATAAAGCTGCGGCCCTCCGAAATATTGCGTCAAAAACATTTCCTGTTTCTCCATAACGGGCCGAATGTCTTCCGGAAACAACGGAGCAAGCAGCGGATGTTCAACGACTTTCGGGTAAAACGCTTCAACGATCGCGCGTATCGTCTCCGCCCCGCCCATCTGCTCGTAGTAGGATATCGGCCGCCGCGCCGTTCCCCCCGGCTGTGTTTCAGCGTCATGATTGCTGTCTGAATTCATAAAAAAATAAAGCCTCCTTCCGGAAATGAGGAATGTTCGCCGCATCCCCGAATACATAAAAACGGACAGGCGGCTTTTCCATATTCATGAACGGCGCTTTTGCCAATCGCAGCCATTCTAATTAGTATACATAAATGTATATTAATTATTATAATCCTTTAAACCCTTTGTCAAGTACGGATCATGAATATTGTTTTACTTTTTATACATATATGTTGACTATATTCGTTGCGTGTTCTACAATTACCGTGTCCTGAATTGTGCGCGCGGTCGTTCCAAGCGGTTTTTCAAACCTTGGTTTCCTTGGCTTCATTACATGCAGGCATGGTACAGTCAAGCGAATCCGGTAAAGGTTTGCGATATAATGGACATACTTTGTGTTAAAGATCGAAGTGGATTGAAGGTGAGAACATTTGACGAAAGAAGATCTGGTCGCGGCCATCGCCCATATTAAAGACGAAGAGCACCAGCTGCCGCTCACGGACATCGGGCTGATCCGGGATATTACCACGAACAAGGATCGTGCAGCCATGACCGTCCTCCTTCCCCCCGATTCCGTTTCCCGGGAGCAGGAGCTTAGAGAGCAAATCACCCGTGCGGTGCAAAAGACAGGAATTACCGATATTCACATACGCTTCAAAACGATTTCAAATGAAGAAAAAAATGATATTATAGCTATTAAGCTTAACAAATCGGTGCGCCGTGCCCCGACGCTGATGAATTCCCCGCTTCTATCCGAAGGTTCCGGCGTGACGTTTATTGCCGTGGCCAGCGGTAAAGGCGGCGTCGGAAAATCTACCGTTACCGTCAATTTGGCCAGAGCTTTGGCCAAGCAAGGCAACCGCGTAGGAATCATCGATGCCGACATATACGGACACAGCATCCCTGAAATGCTCGGGATCAAGGAGCTGCCGCAAAAGCAGGGCAACCGGATCGCTCCCGTGGAAAGCCACGGCATGAAGGTCATTTCGACGGGATTTTTCGTCCAAGGCAACAAACCCGTCGTCTGGAGAGGCCCGATGCTCGGAAAAATGATCGGCACCTTCCTGAACGAAGTGGAATGGGGCTCCGTGGATTATATTATCCTGGATCTGCCACCGGGAACCGGCGACGTTGCGCTCGATGTCCATAACCGGATTCCGCAATGCGCCGAAATCGTGGTGACTACGCCTCATAAGACGGCGCACCATGTTGCAGCCAGAGCCGGCGAAATGGCGCTGCAGACGAACCACCCCGTTCTTGGCGTCGTCGAAAATATGTCCTATTTTACGGATCCGGAGGGCAGACGCCATTATCTGTTCGGCCGCGGCGGCGGGCAAAAGCTTGCCGAAGAGCTGAACACGGAACTGTTGGCGGAGATCCCGATTCAATCAGCCGATACGCCGGATGGCGCCGATGCGGCTTCGACCCTGTTTGACGAAAACAGCGAACAGTGGCATATTTTTATGGATATGGCATCAAAAATTATGAACAGCAAAAATGCGAACTAAACAGAAAGGGTGAAAGAAATGGCATACGTTATTACCTCGGCTTGCATCGATGAAAAAGCGGCCGATTGCGTGGATGTTTGTCCAGTAGATTGCATCGAGGAAGGTCCGGATCAGTATTTCATCGACACCGACATTTGCATCGAATGCGGCGCATGCGAAGTGGCTTGTCCTGTCGGCGCGGTATATTACGACGCGGATTTGCCTGAAGAAGAAAAAGGATACATCGAAAAAGCCGAAAATTTCTACAAAAACAGATAATTCGATAAACAAACGATACATTTCGAGTGGTTGCAGCCTGTTGATCCCCGTGTCGGCAGGCTGTTATGCACTTTGCACCAGAGCTTAAGGAAAAAGCAGAACAGGCGGTGATGAAAATGAACCAACAACTGGATATTTCAACCCGGGACAAAATCCTGCAGCTGCTGAAAACCAAGGGGGAGCTCAGTGCCAAGGAGATTACCGAGTTCATCGGGATTACGAGCATGGCGGTGCGCAGGCATATCAACACGCTGGAGAAAGAAGGTTTGATCGAATCGAAAACGATTCGGCAGCCGATGGGCAGGCCTACGGCGATTTATCATTTGACGGATCAAGCCGAGTCCTTTTTCCCGAACAAATACCATACGCTGACGTTGGACCTTCTTGGCGAGCTTGAATTGGACGCGGGTTCGGCGATGGTCGACCGATTGTTCGAACGCCGCAGCGAATCGCTCCAAAAGAACCATGCGGCCAAAATGAAAGGCAAATCGTTTGGCGAAAAGGTCGCCATTTTGGCTGAAATCCAGAACGACAACGGGTATATGGTCGAGCTTGAACAAAACAGCGAAGATGAATATGCGTTATTGGAATACAACTGTCCGATCTCGCGAATCGCCAAAAAATACAACCACGCCTGCACCTGCGAAATGAAAATGTTCGAATCGCTGCTGGGAGCCGAAGTGGTACGTACCGAATGCCTGGCACAAGGCGACAAAAAATGCGCTTATACGCTTAAAAACAAAAAGAAAACCTCGCATTGATCCGGGCCGGATGTCCGGAAGCCCGTATTCCCGACACAAGGAATGCAGCTTGGTTCATGCGAGGTTTTTTATCGTTTTTATGAACGTTTTTCTTTACTGGTCCGGGTCGTCCAATTCCACGAAATGCTGCAGCGCAGCCCATTTGTTTTCCCAGAACCGTTCGAAATAGGCATACCAATGTTTAATCTCCTGCAGCGGCTCCGGATCGAGCCGGTACCTGTTTTCCCTTCCAACCCTTCTCTCCTTTACCAATCCCGCTTCGGACAATATGCGAAGATGCTTCGACACCGCCGTACGGCTCATCGGAAAATGGCCGCTAATGACCGTCACCGGCATTTCTTGATCGGCCAGAAGCTTCAGAAGCCGTCTGCGCGTCGGATCGGCAATCGCCTGAAACACGTCGTGTTTGGCCTGCGGTTCTCCCATGGTTACCCCTCGACGTATGCACCCAGTTTTTGATGCAGACCCGACCAGCCTTTGTCCATCACGCCGCGAATAACGGGATGAGGTTGTCCGAATTCGGTCAGCGTATGCTCGTTCCAGCCGGAATGGATGAGCGTTACTTCGGTCTGGCCTTCCAAGTCCTTCAATTCAAAGGTTAGCGTCCAGTCCTTTCCCCAGCGGAACGAAATTTTGTAAGGCTCGTCCACCTCCGTCACCTTGCATGGCGACATCCCGTAAGGTCCCGCGTTGAGGTGGAATTCATGCCCTACGACAGGCTCGAGATCGTTAGGCATAAACCATGCCGACAGGCCATCCGCCGTAGCGACCGCCTTCCATACCTTTTGAATCGGCGCCTTAAATACGCCGGTGTAACGAATATCGGGCATAGCCCCTGGTTTTACGGTTTCCATCGTCTTATTCCTCCCGGATTATTTTTTGGATTTGACCAAGTCGATATGACGAAAACGCAGCGCGGACCACCGGTCATCGACGGCGACGTTGCTGACTGACATCTTATCGTTCCTCTCTCGCTGATGCGAAACCTTTTGGTTTCATTTCTGTTTTATTATATACAACCATTTGGTTTCATATCAAGTCCAATTTTTGCCTTGCCCTTTTAGGGTAGTATTCCATATTTCGGTTTGAACAAAAAAAACAGCGGCGCGCCGCGGAATAATCCGCAACACGTCCACTGTTTTCGCCGTAAAACGCTTCGCATTAACCTCTGAACTGTTTCAAAAATTGTACCGCTTTGGAAATGTCCGCTTCCGGATCTTCGCCCACTTCGCGTTCGATCGTCAAATATCCGGTATATCCGATATCCTTGAGCGCTTTCAGGTACTCCGTCCAATTGACGCTGCCTTCGCCGAGCGGAACTTCGCGGAAATATTGCCCTTCGCCCGGTACAAACGTGTTGTTTTCGTTCACAGGCGCGTCATAACCGAGGGATTCGTAAATATAGTAGGCCGGCACTTCACGCAAACGAATGCCGTCCTTGGCATGCGTATGGACGATGTAATCCTTCAGGTTGTATACGCCTTGCGCGGGATCGTCGCCCGTAACCATAACCATGTTGGCCGGGTCGAAGTTGACGGAAACGCCTTTGGACCCAAGCCCGTCAAGGAACTCCTTCAATCTTGCGGACGGCTCCGGACCGGTCTCGATCGCAAAATAGGCGTTCATGCTTGTCGCGTACGAAGCCAGCTCTTCGCAGGCATCATGCATGTTTTGGTAAATCTCGCTGTTCCGGTCTTCTGGCACGATTCCGATATGCGTCGTCACGACGGAAGTGCCCAGCTCGACGGCCAGATCGAGAATCCGCTTTGATTTTTCGATTTTCTCCGCGTTTACGCTCTTATCCTGGAAACCATAACCGCCCAGATCGCCGACAAGCGCGGAAATTTCCAAGCCAAGCGAAGCGATGTAATCTTTCAGCTCTTTGCGCTGCGCCGCAGAGAGGTTTGCCGGGTCCATTTCCCCGCTTACCGCATAGATTTGAACGCCGTCCGCTCCGACCTTTCTGGCCCGCTGCAGCCCTTCCCGAACGCCTGCGCGAAAGCTGTCTACAATAACGCCGATTTTATTGTTCATATCGATTTGACTCCTTTCAAATTTGTATGTTTATGCTTCGTTCCAGAAGCGTTTCACGTTTTCCAATCCGATTCGCGTTCCTTGTACCGCGTCTTCCATGCCCTCGAATTCGATGGACAGATATCCGTCGTAACCCGATGCCTTGATGAGGCGGATCGATTCACGCAGCTTGATGTCGCCATGCCCGGCGATGGCTCCTCTTAAGAAATTGCCTCCAGCCGTTTTGAACCATCCTTCGCCCGGATCCTGGGATGCTTGGCGCAGGTAGAAATCCTTGATGTGCACCATGGACGCAAACGGCAGGTTTTTGCGGACGGCAATGACCGGGTCTTCGTCGACGCACATGAAGTTGCCGACGTCGAGCGTCGTTTTGAAATTCGGGCGGTCCACGGCTTGAACGAGCGCCTGCACGCGGTCGCTAGCTTGAATGTAATACCCGTGGTTTTCGACGCTTGTCGTGATGCCGTATTGCGCCGCATAATCCGCAACCTGGCGGCATGCTTCGGCCAGACGTTGAAGCTCCCCGTTAAACTGCTTGATGGAGGTGTCGCTGCGGCCTGCGACGTCATGGCGCATCAGCTTGACGCCCAACCGGGCGGCGACGTCCACTTCTTTTTTGACGCGTTCGATCTCTTTGGCGAATTCTTCGTCGCTGTCGACGCCGAAGTTGGCGTAAATCGCATAATTGGAAACTTCGATGCCGACTTCCTTCGCTTTGGCCACGATTTGGTCCGTCAGTTCGGGATTGTCGGACAGAGAGTACCCGATCGGCACGATCTCCACGTGCTCTCCCCCGATTTCCGCGATTTTTTCGATGGCCTCGAGAATCGTCATTTTCCCTTCATGCACGGGACGGTACAAACTGTACGTGCTTACTCCCACTTTCATAGCTGGATTTCGACTCCTTTTTCGGCGGACTCGTAAATGCCCGTCAATATTCTCATCAGTTCCAATCCGTCTTCCACCGGGCTCATCGGCTCCCTGTTGTTCTGGATGTTAAGGATGAACTGGTCGATTTCGTTTTGGAACGCGGCTGCGAAGTTAAATCCTTTGTAATCGATTTGCGGCTCGATGTTGACCATGACGTCGTTCTTTTCGGTCACGATCACCACTTCCGGATCGATTTCGAATCCGCCCTTCGTACCGTAGAGGCGAACCGCCGACTCATCCTTTTTCGCGTGCAGGGAGAAGCTGACGTCCACCATCAGCGATGCGCCGTTCTCAAAACGGATGAGGGCATTCGCGAGGTCTTCGACCGTGTTTTTGTTTGCGTCGTAGTCGGCAGCCTTATAGAAGGACAAATGTTTGACGTTCGAGCGGTTGCCAAGCTTATGATAAACGTTTCCTGTAACCGATTTCACTTTTGGTCTGCCCAGCATGTACCAGCAGAGGTCGATGACGTGAACGCCGATATCGATCAGCGGTCCGCCGCCGGAGCGTTCCTTGTCCGCGAACCATCCGCCCGGATTGCCAAGGCGGCGCAAAATCGATGCTTTTGCATAATACAGTTCGCCGAACTCGTCGTTTTGGATAAATCCCTGCAGCATGCCGATGTTCGGGTCATACCGGCGCACGAAGCCGACTTGAAGCAGCTTGTCGCTTGCGCGTACCGCTTTTTGCACGTTCAACGCCTCTTCAACGGTGCGGCACAGCGGTTTTTCCACCAGGACATGCTTGCCTGCCTTAATCGCCGCGATGCTGATTTCCGCGTGGGAATTGTTCCATGTGCAAATGCTGACGGCATCAATGTCGGGATTGGCGAGCAGCTCGTTGTAATCTGTATAGGTGTGCGCTGCGCCGTATTTTTGTGCGGCCGCTTTCGCTCTTTGTTCGTTAAGGTCGCAGATGGCCACGATTTCGGCATCCGGGTTTTTTTGGTACGAATTCATGTGCGATTCGGAAATGGAACCCGCACCGATAATCCCTACTTTGATTTTGCTCATTCGAATTCGACGCTCCTTTTACTCGTTTTCATACTTTTTGCGAAGCGCTTCGGCGGTTTATTTTGTATAATGCGTTTGGCCTCGCTGAAGTACTTTGATAGATGTTTTTCTTACTTTGAATTATAATATTTCTAGATTCGTCTGCCATGCAGAGCCTTGCTGTTTATTTGTATAATTGTGCGATTTTGAGGTGACCAATATGGAAAGACCCCTTTCACTTTTAGAACCGATGGATATGCCCAACCGCTTCTTCCCGATCAAAGTGCACCATACGACCGCCAAAGAATACGGGATCACGCTGTTTAACCATCATTGGCACAATCATCTCGAATTCCTGTATTTCACAAAAGGGTCCGCGATGATCGAGCTGAATTCCGTTCCTTACGAAGTTAGCGAAGGGGATCTGGTGGTCATCAACAGCAACGATCTTCATTACGGGGTCAGCCAATGCGACGATTTGGTCTATTATGCGATGATCATAGACATCAAGCTGCTGCACAGCCACTCGATCGATGCGATCGAAACCAAATTCATCACGCCGATTTCGCAAAACCGGATTTTGTTCGCCAGCAAAATCACCGGCGATGCCGAGGTCATCAGCTGCGTTTCTTCCCTGATCCAGGAGCTGAACCAGCGCGAGCTCGGCTACGAGCTGTCGATCAAATCCTATTTGTACCGCATTTTAACCATTTTGCTGCGCCGTTACGGAACGAATAAATTGTCGACGGAGGAAGACCAGCAGCGGCTGAAAAATTTGGAGCGCTTTACGCCCGTTTTTCAATATATCGAAGAGCATTACCCGGAGGATCTTAGCGTCGACCAGTTGTCCGGGCTCGCGGGCCTAAGCCGGTTCCATTTCAGCAGGCTGTTCAAGGAGCTGACCGGGCGCACCATTACGGATTATATTAATACGCTGCGGATCAACAAATCAGAATACCTGCTCCGCAACTCGCGCATGAACATTTCCGAAATCGCGTTATCGACGGGCTTTAAAGATATTTATTATTTCAGCCGTTCTTTCAAAAAATATAAGCATGTGTCTCCTTCCGAAATGCGTAAAAACTTTCATATCTAAATGAAATTTTCATGGTTTGTGCAAGAAATCAAATATTGTCGAATAAAAATAGGGATTTTGCATGGTCAATCTCCTTTTTTCTGGGTATAATAGTTCTGAATGTTTGATATCTTTCATACATATAGTTTCAATTTGAGGAGGAACAATTCTTTGGATCCATATTCATCCGGTCAGTTTAACCAGTATCAACAAATGCCGCCGATGCAGCCGCCGAAGACGAACGGCAAGGCGATCGCCGCGCTCGTGCTCGGCATTCTCAGCTTGATGATCCCGTACGTCGGCCTCATCCTCGGCATCATCGCCATCGTTCTCGCCTGCCTCTCCTTTAAGGAAATCAAGCAGAGACAAGAAGGCGGACGCGGCCTAGCCATCGGAGGGCTCGTGTGCGGCATTATCGGAACCGCGTTATACGGAATCATTATCGTTATTCTGGTTATCGCCCTGATGGCTTTTAGCGCTTCTACCGACTACTATGACGTGCTTTCGTCCATTCCGTCGTTGAACATGGGATAAAACAGAATCAGAAAGTAAAAAGGATTGAAGCGAGAGCTTCAATCCTTTTTTGCGCATATAAGGAAGTACAGGGTCTAATTTATCGTACAACCCTTTATTCTCGAGAAACCCCGCTTATTAGCGATGTGACCTTGGAAGCGTTTTTTGATGCATAATCAACCGGAAACAAAACCTAACCGAATTTGTTTTGGGGCTATATAAAAAAGCTGCCCCGGCCATCAATGGCCATAGGGCAGCTTTTACAGCAATTATTGCCGGATTTTATTCCGTCACCGTTCCGTAAATCAATACGGGTGCTTCGGCATGGTCGGAGATGCGGATGTTCTCGTAGATTTTGTTCATGACGTCGTCCACGTTTTCACGGTTGGCATGAATCGTGACAAGCGATTCGCCTTTCTTCACGCGATCCCCGATTTTTTTGTTCAGCATGAGGCCGACGGCCAAATCGATTTCCGATTCTTTGGTGGCACGTCCGGCGCCAAGCCACATTGCCGCTGTTCCGATCTCGTCGGCGACGATTTCCGCTACTACGCCGTCTTCCTTCGCAGGAACTTCGATGAGGTATTTCGCTTGCGGAAGTTTTTCGGGATGATCCACCACGTCCGGGTTGCCGCCCTGGTTGCGGATAAATTCCTTGAATTTCTCAAGCGCCTTCCCGTTGCGGATGACTTCCTTCAGCATTTCTTCCGCTTCCTCAAGCGAATCGGCTTTCTTCGCCAGATACACCATTTGGCGGCCGAGTGCCAGGCACAATTCTTCGAGATCTTTTGGCCCTTGGCCTTTCAGCGTATCGATGGCTTCTTTCACCTCAAGGGAGTTGCCGATGGCAAAACCAAGCGGCTGGCTCATGTCGGAGATGACGGCCATCGTTTTGCGTCCGACGTTGTTGCCGATGCTGACCATGGCATGCGCCAGCTCTTTCGCGTCCTCGACCGTTTTCATGAACGCGCCGGCTCCCGTTTTGACGTCAAGCACGATCGCGTCGGATCCTGCGGCGATTTTTTTGCTCATGATGGAGCTGGAAATCAGGGAAATCGAATCAACCGTGCCCGTTACGTCGCGGAGCGCGTACAGTTTTTTGTCCGCAGGGGTCAGGTTGCCGGTTTGGCCGATGACCGCGATTTTATGCTTGTTCACCAGTTCAACGAACTGTTCGCGTTCGATTTCCACATGGAAACCTTCGATGGACTCGAGTTTGTCGATCGTTCCGCCGGTATGGCCCAAGCCGCGGCCGGACATTTTGGCTACGGGAATATCAAGCGCGGCGACCAGCGGTGCCAACACCAGCGTCGTCGTATCGCCAACGCCGCCCGTGGAGTGCTTGTCGACCTTGATCCCTTCGATCTCCGACAGATCGATCGTATCGCCGGAATGGACCATGGCCATCGTCAAATCGGCGCGCTCCCGCTGGGTCATGTCTTTAAAGAAAATCGCCATTGCCAAGGCACTGACCTGGTAATCAGGAATTTCCCCTTTCGTATAGCCTTCTATGATGAAATTGATTTCTTCCGTTGTCAATTCTCCGCCGTCACGTTTCTTTTCAATCAAGTCGACCATTCTCATAGGTAGCAATGCCTCTCTTTCAAAAGATAATAATTATGATAACTTACAGCGTGATTGCCGTTTCGAGCGCAACTTCCATCATGTCGTTGAACGTCGTTTGGCGTTCTTCCGCCGTTGTTTCTTCGCCTGTCAACAGATGGTCGCTGACGGTGAGCAGCGTAAGCGCGTTGACGCCGAATTTGGCCGCGAGCGTGTACAAAGCGGTGGTTTCCATCTCCACGCCGAGAATGCCGTGCTGCATCAGCTTTTCAACGACGGACTTGTCGTCGCGGTAGAAAATGTCCGAGCTGAACACGTTGCCGACATGCAGCTTCAGTCCCTTTTCCACGCCTTTGTCGTAAGCTGTTTTCAGCAGCTGGAAGCTGGCGATCGGCGAGAAATCATATCCTCCGAAATAATGGCGGTTCGCCCCGGAGTCCGTGCAGGACGCCTGCGCCAAAATGACGTCGCGGACATGAACGTCTTTCTGCATGCTGCCGCAGGTGCCGACACGCATCAGGTTTTTGACGCCGTATTCGTTGATCAGCTCGTTTACGTAAATGCTGATGGACGGAATCCCCATGCCCGTGCCTTGAACGGAAACTTTTTTGCCTTTATATGTCCCCGTAAAACCAAGCATCCCTCTCACTTCGTTGTAGCAGGTCACATCCTGCAGATACGTTTCCGCGATGTATTTCGCCCGAAGCGGATCGCCAGGCAGCAGAATCGTTTCGGCGATATCGCCGGCTTTTGCTCCAATATGTGTGCTCATGAATTTGTCCTCCCGACAGGTATTTGATAGGAATGCGTCGATTATTTCAACTCTTTAAGGAAGCTGGTGCCGTATTCCGGCATCGTTACTTTAAAGTTGTCGGCCACGGTGGCGCCGAGGTCCGCAAACGTGTTCCGCAGCGCAAGCTCGCTTCCGCCGTTTTTGAAACGCGGGGAATAGACGAGCAGCGGCACGTATTCGCGCGTATGGTCCGTACCGCGGTAAGTCGGATCGTTGCCGTGGTCCGCGGTGATGATCAGCAGATCGTCGTCGGTCATTTTTGCGAAAACTTCCGGCAGGCGCGCATCGTAATCCTCAAGCGCCTGGCCGTAACCTTGCGGGTCGCGGCGGTGTCCGTACAGCGCGTCGAAATCGACCAGGTTCAGGAAGCTGAGGCCGGTAAAGTCCTTGTCCATCGTCGCGATAAATTTGTCCATGCCGTCCATGTTGGAGGACGTGCGGATCGCCTCGGTAACGCCTTCCCCGTCATAGATGTCGGAAATTTTGCCGAGCGCGATGACGTCAAAGCCCGCGTCCTTCAGCTCGTTCATCACCGTGCGGTTAAACGGCTTCAGCGCGTAATCGTGGCGGTTGGCCGTACGTTTGAACGAACCCGGCTGGCCCACGTAAGGACGTGCGATGATGCGGCCCAGCATGTACGGATCATCCAGCGTGATTTCGCGGCAAAATTCGCAGATTTCATAAAGCTCTTTGAGCGGAATCACGTCTTCATGCGCGGCGATCTGCAATACGGAGTCCGCCGATGTGTAGACGATCAGCGCTCCGGTCTTCATCTGTTCTTCGCCAAGCTCGTCGATGATTTCCGTACCGCTTGCCGGCTTGTTGCCGATGACCTTGCGTCCGGTTTTTTCTTCGATGCGCTGGATAAGTTCATCCGGAAAACCGTCAGGGAAAACGCGGAACGGCGTATCGATATACAGGCCCATAATTTCCCAGTGTCCGGTCATCGTATCTTTGCCTGCGGATTTTTCCTGCATCTTCGTATAGTAGGCAAGCGGTTTGCCGGCCTTTTCGACGCCTTGGATTTCCCGAATGTTGGACAAGCCGAGCTTGGCCATGTTCGGCATGTTCAGACCGTTCCGTTCTCTCGCGATGTGGCCGAGCGTATCGACGTCGAAATCATCGAATTGGGCGGCGTCTGGCGCTTCGCCGATCCCTACCGAATCCATTACGATCAAATGTACGCGTTTAAAATCTGCCATTTATGATCACTCCTTCATCTATGAGTATAACGCATCTGTTTTTACAAAAACACTCCGGCAATCGTTGCGGAAAGCACGCTGACGAGCGTCGCCCCGTACAAAAGCTTGAGGCCGAAACGGGCCACGACGTTGCCCTGCTTCTCATGCAATCCCTTCACCGCGCCGGCGATGATGCCGATGGACGAGAAGTTCGCAAACGATACGAGGAACACCGATACGATGCCGACGGCCCGCGCGGACATTGCCGTATGTTTGCCGAGTTCCAGCATGGCGACAAATTCGTTGGATACCATCTTCGTTGCCATGATGCTGCCGGCTTCCACCGCTTCATTCCAAGGCACGCCCATCACGAAAGCAAACGGCGCGAAGACGTAACCGAGAAGTTCCTGGAATGAAATGCCGAAAATACCGTTGAAGATGCCGTTGATCATGGCGATCAGCGCTACGAAACCGATAAGCATCGCCGCCACGGTAATCGCGACTTTGAAACCGTCCATGATATATTCTCCCAGCATTTCGAAAAACGATTGTTTTTCCGACTCCTCCTGCACTTGCAGCTCGTCTTCTTCAGGCGTTACCCGGTATGGATTCAGGATGGAAGCAATAATGAAGCCGCCGAACAAGTTCAGGACGAGGGCCGTCACGACGTATTTCGGATTGATCATGGTCATGTACGCGCCCACGATCGACATGGAGACCGTCGACATCGCGGATGCGCAAAGCGTATACAAACGATGCTTCGGCAGCGAGCCGATCTGTTTTTTGACGGAAATAAAGACCTCGGATTGTCCCAAAATGGCCGAAGCAACGGCATTGTAGGATTCGAGCTTGCCCATGCCGTTTATCTTGCTGAGCACGAGACCGATGAACCGAATGATCAGCGGCAGTATTTTGAAGTATTGCAAAATGCCGATCAAAGCGGAAATGAAGATAATCGGCAGCAGCACGTTCAGGAAGAACGGAGTTTGCCCTTCGTTGGCAATACCGCCGAACACGAAATTGATGCCTTCCGCGGCAAAATCCAGCAAGTTTTTGAAAATATCCGAAAATCCTTTAATCAGCGCAGTTCCGACAACCGTATTCAGCAAAATAAACGCCAGAATGAGTTGCAGGATAACCATGATGATCAACGGACGATATCGAATGCCACGCTTGTTATTGCTGGCAACAAAAGACAGTGCGAACACAACGAGTAAACCTAATACCGCAATCAAATATTTCATGGCTGTCTCCCTATGTTGAGTTTAGTTTAAAGATTCTTATGATGCCTGCGTTGAAAAGTTATTTTCATAAAGCGCTTCCATAGCATTCATGAAAAAGCGGAGCATGGCTTATCCAATTATCTCCGCTTTACGGCCGGCAAGATCGAAACCGTCAGCCGTATTAATAAGAAGACGTAGACTGTCCGCCCTCCATGATTTTCACGCCGGAACTTGCTCCGATCCGGTTGGCGCCGGCTTCGATCATTTTGTTCATGTCTTCAAGGCTGCGCACGCCGCCCGAGGCTTTGACGCCGATGTTCGGACCCACCGTTTGACGCATCAAACGGACATCCTCAGGCGTCGCTCCGCCCGTGGAAAATCCGGTGGACGTTTTGACGAAGTCTGCACCCGCTTTCACGGACAAGCGGGAAGCGCGCTCTTTTTCTTCATCCGTAAGGAGGCTGGTTTCGATAATGACCTTAACAAGCGCTTTCCCTTTGGCCGCATCAACGACGGCTTTGATGTCTTGTTCAACAAACGCGTCCTGCTTATCCTTCAATGCGCCGATGTTGATCACCATATCCACTTCGGTGGCGCCGTTTTCGATCGCGTTTTGCGTTTCAAACGCTTTGACGGCCGAAGTCGTCGCTCCCAGAGGGAAGCCGATGACGGTGCACACTTTCACATTGGTGCCGTTTAATTGTTCGGCAGCATATTTAACCCATGTCGGGTTTACACATACGGAAGCAAATTCGTATTTCTTCGCTTCTTCCGTCAGTTTTTGGATTTCGCTTTGGCTTGCATCCGCGCGAAGCAACGTATGATCGATCATACCTGCAAGATTTGCCATCATGTCATCTCCTTCAACAATAATTACCCAAAATTTCTATCATTCTTTCGTTGCTGCAGACCTATCATAACACTCGTCAGAACATATGTAAACACTGTCTTGAAATTATGTTCATGACGGAAGAAGTGGAATTACCCGCCTATTTTGCGCAAAAAAAATCTGCCATATGTACCTATGGCAGATTTTGCATTCTTTATACAAGAAGGGATTGGGCAGTGAATTGATCCGTGACCAAAATATTCGCGTACTTCCCTGCGAGCGCGGCCCGAATCGCGTCAACCTTGCTTTGCCCGCCGGCGACGAGGATGGATTTTTCCTTTTTCCGCAGCTCCTGCAAATCGATCCCGACCGTTCGATTGTTGATTTCCTCGCTGCAAATATTTCCGTCCTTATCGAAAAAACGGGAGGAGATGTCTCCGACCCCCTTTTTTTTCAGGAGATGTTGCTCTTCATCGGTAAAATACCCCAGCCGGAAAAGCAGCGCGTCCTCTCTAACGGTTCCGACCGTAAACACGGCAATGTTCGCCTGCTTGCCCAACTCGATGATCCGGCTGATATGCCGGTCCTCCTCGACGATGCGCTTCAGGGCGATATTGTCAAAAATAACCGGCAGCGGAAGATATCTCGCCACCGTCTGATAGGCTTCAGCAAATAGATTCACCGTATCGGCTGCGTACGTGTTGACGTGGGAATGGCTCACGCCTCCCTTCAGCTGCACGACCTCGACGCCCCTTACGCTCTTGGGCTGCAGCTGCCGGGCGACCGCGAACATCGTCGTTCCCCAGGTTACCCCGATAATATCCTTATCCTGGACGATTTCATGCAGGTAATCCGCGGTTTGTTTGGCAATATGCTTTTGAATCTCCTCGTAGGTATTCAACGGCGAATAACACACTTGGACGGTATCAAGGCCGTATTTTTGCTCCAGCTTTTTCGATAACATGTGCGAGTCTTCCTGCGGATCCACGATTTCGATCCTGACATACCCTTGTTCCTTCGCGAACTGCAGCAGCCTCGATACCGTCGGACGGGATACGCCGAGCCGCTGCGCGATATCCTGCTGACTGAAGTCCGATTGATAGTAAAGTCTCGCAGCTTCTATCGACAATCGTTGTTTTTCTATGTCCATTCGTGATCATCACCCGTCTTTATCTCTCTAGTCTCTTTGGTCTTGCGTTTGCGCATCCGGTCCTAATATAATTCCTGTACGCTTGCCCGATTCCTTCTTGAAAGATATGCTTTTTCCGGCGCCGTTTATTTGATAAGATAGTAAATGTGAATTTTCCGTCACAAACAGTATAACAAAAATGGCGGATTGACGTATATTGTTAAAGACAAGCCCGGCCCCCGAAAAAGGACGATGAAATACAAGACGCGCGGGCCCGCCCTTGCAGGCCGGACAGAAAGCGAGCGATCATGAAAAATACATATTCCCCGTACTTTGAGTTTGACCGGACATCCTGGGCGTTGTCCCGTGATCTGCCATCCCTTACCATATCGGAAGAGGAATTCGAAAAATTAAAGGGTTTAAACGAAAAAATCGCGATTGAAGAAGTCTCCGAGGTGTATTTGCCGCTTGCGCGGCTTATCCATGTATATGTCACCGCCTTTATGCAGCTTCAATCGAAAATGAATTCTTTTTTGAGCGTCCCCGGCACCAAAGCACCGTTTGTCATCGGCATCGCCGGAAGCGTAAGCGTCGGAAAAAGCACGACGGCCAGATTGCTGCAAACTCTTTTGTCGCATTGGCCCGAGCATCCTAAGGTGGATCTCGTCACAACGGACGGATTCCTTTATCCCAACCGGGTGCTGGAAGCCAAAGGCATCATGAACAAAAAAGGCTTTCCCGAAAGCTATGACATCAACAAGCTGATGCATTTCATCAGCAGCGTCAAGTCGGGTGA
The DNA here is from genome assembly GCF_009870825.1 of Paenibacillus sp. USDA918EY. Lineage (GTDB taxonomy): Bacteria > Bacillota > Bacilli > Paenibacillales > Paenibacillaceae > Paenibacillus_AQ > Paenibacillus_AQ albilobatus. Next base: position 264,644 of record NZ_WTWY01000005.1, read on the forward strand.
ACCGGCCTTGGAGGCGCCGTTGTACTCCCATTTCACTTATGACGTGTTAAACGACCGGACGCAGTTGGTGGATCGGCCGGACATTTTGATCGTCGAAGGGATCAACGTCCTGCAGGTGAACACCCGCGAACCGTTTTTCGTCAGCGACTTCTTTGACTTTTCCATTTACATCGACGCGGACGAAACGAACATCCGCAAATGGTATATCGAAAGGTTTCTTCTGCTCCGCGACTCGGCGTTTCAGGATCCGCGCTCGTATTTCCATAAATACGCCGCCCTTTCGGAAGAAGAAGCGATCAATACTGCAGCCAAAATATGGCAGGACATCAACGCCAAAAATTTGCATGAAAACATTTTGCCTACGAAAGAGCGCGCGAAAATGATCATCAAAAAAGGCTCCGACCATATGATCGATAAAGTACTGCTCCGCAAATAGACCATTAGTCTTTTCCACCACGGGTGCCCCGAACGTTCAGCGTGAACGGAACCAACGCGGCACCCACCAATTAAAATGCCCCAGCAGTTTCATCAATGACGGCACCATGAGCAGACGGACCAGCGTCGCGTCTATAAAAACCGCAGCCGCGATTCCTACGCCGAGCTGCCTGACCCCCTCTACTTTGCCAAAAGCAAACGGCAGCGTCACCGCGATCAAAATGGCCGCAGCCGCCGTGATCAGCTTGCCGGTAGAAGCCAGTCCTTCCCTGATCGCCGTAACGACATCTCCCTTTTTCCAAAAGGCTTCCGACATGCGCGACAACAAAAATACCCCATAATCCATACTTACACCGAAAACCAAACCAAAAACAAAGACCGGCACCATAATCGCGATGTTTTCGGGGGTTTTCCCGGCGATTCCGCTTTGAAATACGATCACCAATACGCCAAACGAGGCCGCAATGCTGAGCATATTCATCAGAATGGCTTTCAGGGGGATCAAAACCGACCGGAACGCCGCAAACAAAACAAGCGCATTGGTGCCTGCGATCAACAAAAGCATATTGGGCAAAACGTCTGCAATCGCATCGACCACTTCCTGCCGGGACTTGGCCTCCCCGCCCAATTCTATGCGAAGTCCCGCTTGCTTGGCCTTGTTTTCCGTCACCCGCAGCCATTCGTTTACCTCCGATGATCCCGGTTCCCCCATCAATGAGATGCGAAAAAGTGCCGTTGCATTGGCGGATGATTTCAAGTTCGATTGGACGCTTTCGAGCCACGGTTTAACGCTCGTAACCGACAAATCCTTTTGAATTTGCTTTATCCATCCCGCGATTTCTCTCCATTCTTCCAAAGTAAACTTCCCGTTGGCGGATTGAACCGCAAGCAGCACCTCCGAAATGCCATTCTGCCGAAAATGATTCCGGATTGCCTCATCCGCTTCCCTCGATGCCGTCCCGGGCGGGAGCGAGCTTGCATCGGGAACGGCTGTCGTCAACCGGAATGCAGGTAAAACAAGCAGCAGCAGGATACAGCAGGCCGCAACCAACATCCTGCCGGGTTTGCCCATGACGATATCGGCCCAAAATGCCCAGAGCTTATAACTCCTCCGATGGAAAGCACTTGTGAAACGTTTCCGCTTGAGCCACGGCGAAAAGAGCAGCAGCAGCGCCGGCACCAGGCTCAAATTCACGGCGGCCGCCAGAATCACGGTCAACATGGCGCAGAAGGCCGCGCTCCGGAACATCGGCATCGGGATCAACGCAACAGCGGCCAGTCCGCACAAAACGCACACGGTCGAAAAATAAACCGCTCTCCCAGACGTACGCATCGCGGTTTCCAGCGCTTTTTCAAGGCTTTCCTTTTCCAACTCTTCACGAAAACGATTGATCACAATAAATGCGAAGTCGAGGCAAAGCGCCAAACCCGTCATCGGGATGACGTTTAGAACGAAATTGGATAGCTCCAAATCAAAAATGCGCCCCAGAACCGCAACCAAACCCATCGCCGTCGAGACGGACAACAATCCCATAAGGACTGGCATAAGCGCGTAGAAAAAACCGCCGAACGAAAACAGCAATACGAGGAATGCCAGAGGAATGCCGAACCGTTCCGCCCGTTCAAAATCTTCCATGCTCGCCTGGTTGACATCCTCTTGAACAACCGTTTTTCCCGTTAATGCAACGGAAATGTCTTCGTACCGGGGCAGTCGGTCCCGAATTTGCTTTATCTCGTCCCGACCATTCGAAGACGGGTCAAAACCCAGCATCGCATAAGCCGCATCACGTACCATGAGCTCATCGTGTTCAAGCGGAGACATCATGAAGGCCATTCCATGCAAATCGCCCAATTTTTCCAATGTACTCCGGACGACAGCCGAGAAGCGAGTATCGGAAACGGTTCCTTGCTTCTCGAAAACGACGATGATTGGATCCTCCGGCATTCCGAACCTGTCTTTCATAAGTTGCTGCACCTCGTACGCCGATCCGCACGTATACAATCCCGGCCCTTTGACAACCGATGGAAGCATCGCGGAAAACGAGCCGAACATAATAAAAATCGCCGTCCAGCATGCCACGATCGCACCCGAATGGCGATATACGAAACGATATAACCGTTCACCCATACGCATCGTTCCCACTCGACAGAGGCGGTTTACCGCCCATCCTTGTGGCCTGCACCACATAAGGGCCAAGCTGCGGAAACAAACGCGCGCAAGCCGTAAACAATCGCGGCACGACCGGCATGTTCGCCAGCGTTTGCAGCAATCGTCCCCATTGCAAAATAGGGGCGTATTCCTTTTGCATATCCAGAAGATAACCGGCTTTCCATGCTTCCATCGGGATGTCGCCTCGCAGATATAGATCGCCGTAATCGGCGCATCTGCGGGCTGAGCGGAGCGCGGCCGACATGCCGTCGCCAAAAAGCGGAGGAATCATCGCGCCGGCATCGCCGATCTGCGGAACGATCCCCCACGATTGTGGCTTGAAGGACAAATAGACCGGCGCGGTGGATACTTCCGTATCCGGAATCAGGACGCCGCCGTGAAGCCGCTCCGCAAGAAGCCGGTTTTCCGCTGCAGCCGCCTGCAGCAGCTCCCGGACCGAGCTTCCTTTTTTGCGGATCCCGTCCAGCGGCAGCAATGCCGCGACGTTCCATTTTCCGCCTTCGACGGGCGAAATGCCGATGTATCCTTTGTGAATGAAATAAAGCTCAACGGACGCGTCGAGACGTATCCCGCTGATATGGGCTTTAAGCCCGATATAGGCTTTTTTCCCGCGCCGATCCAGGCTTCTATCGGCAAGGTCCGCGCGAGGATGTACGCCCCAGGCCGCGAATGCGGTTCGGGAATAGGAAATTGCGGACATGCCGCCGGTGCGCGTACCAACGCGAAAGCCTTCCGCATCGGAGGCGATGCTGGATACCGAAGTTCCCGTATGCACACGTACGCCCGCTTCTTCCGCCGCCTTCAGCAGAATCTTATCCATCGCATAGCGGCTGAGTCCCCATGCAGGCCGTTCCAGCTTCGCTTCAACGACGCCGCCAAACCTGAACACGATGCGCGCATTCGTGATTTTTCCGGGCTGCAGCGCTTCCATTTGATCGTACACGCCAAGCTCCCTGAACATTCCTAACGTTTCCGGTGATAGAAATTCGCCGCAGGCTTTATGCCGCGGAAAACGCTGGCGGTCAAACAGCTGCGTTTCCCAACCGCGGTGTGCGAGACGGATGGCCAGACTGCTTCCGGCCGGTCCACCTCCAATGACGATCGCGTCCGGCATTCCACCTACCTCCCTCTTTTATTCAACTTCCGGCAATGAATCTTCCTTCATAATGATGGCACGGTATCGGAACAATGGCTTCCACTGATATCTCAATTGGTAGCTTCCTTGCTGCTTCAGCGAACATCTTAAACGCTCCCAATCCCGGGATTGAAAGCCTTTCGCAACGGAAAGCGGTCCGTCATGGCGGATATACCGGTTTTTCGAAATTAGGCGTGCTACAAGCCAAACGGCTGACCAGGCGACCCAATGGCGATGAATGTCGCTGACGACGATGCCGAGCTTGGAAGAATTCAGCATATGTTCCACCACCTCCGTCAGCCGGTCATCCGGAAAATGATGCAAAAATTGCGAGCAAATCAGCATATCGGCTGCGGCATGCCCGATGTCGAACACATTTTGACGAACGACGCGTACGCGCGGCTCATCTTGGAAAATTCGGTCAGCTTCGCGGCATGCCTCTTCGGTCATGTCCACCAACGTGATTCGGATGCGGATTCCCGTTCGGTCCGCCCAGCGGAGAATGCGGCGGTTTACTTCCCCCGATCCTGCACCGACATCCATCAGGTGAAGCTGGTCCGGACGGCCCGAGCGTCTCCATAATTCCTTAACGCCGTTTAACATCGGCCCGGAGGCCGCGAAGATCCGGTTTAATCTGCGCAGATGGCGAAGCGCTTCCGTAAGCTCTTCCCCGCCTGCAGCAAAATCGTCCATATATTCTTCTTTTGCCGAACGGCTGGACAGCGCCCTAAACATACATGCTTTCGCTCCTGGATTCCTCTGGCGATTCCGTCTTGGCTGCATACGTAAATGCCAGAAGCTCAGCCGTCAATCCCGGCCCGAATGCAAGCGAGATTCCTTCGGCTTGTGCTTTTCGCTGCTTGACCAGCTCGTTTTTCATTTCTTTGAATACGAATAATATCGTGGCGGAGGATAAATTCCCGACATGCTTAAGAACGCTGCGGCTGAATGAAACCTGTGCGTCGTTCAGGGCGAATAGGTCCTGCACGGCGTCAACGATTCCTCTTCCCCCGGGATGCACGGCCCACAGAAACGGCAGCTCCCGATCGTCAAGCAGAAATTGGATTTCTTCCCGCAAAAACCTTTTAAGCAGCTTAGGGATCGCCGGAGACAGGTATAAATCAAATCCATGATCCCCAACCCGCCAGATCATCTCTTCCCGCGAATCCGGCACAAGCACGGAATGGCCTTGTCCAAGGAGAAATACGTTCTCCTGACGGCTTGAGGCGGCTTGGATAACGCAGGACGATGCGCCATCGCCGAAAAAAGAAGCCCCGAACAGCGCATCGCGAGAGGTCGGCGGCTGAAAATGTATGGTGCAAAGCTCGACGCAGACGACGAGCACCGTATGCTCCCCCGTACTTTCGGCGATGTTCCTCGCCAACTGGATCGCCTTGAGTCCGGCATGGCATCCTTGAAACTGGAGCGGTATGCGGTTCACTCGCATGGACAACCCCAATTCCTGAAGCAATATGGAATCCAGTCCAGGCAAAAATTGCCCGGTGCAGCTGACCGTTATAAGGTGGGTTACGTTTTCCGGGTGAATCCGGGCGTCGGCCATCGCTTCCCGCGCCGCATGAACCGCGAGAGGAACGGATTCCCGTTCATAGCTGCCCATCCGTTCCGCTGTCGTTGGAACCGGTACGCCCGGCCCATCGGGAAGATAGCGGCACTCTCCGGCCGGCCGCAGAAAATCCGGTTCAACCGTATACCGCGATTCGACGCCGTTTTGCCTGAAGATTCTCCGGGCCCATCGCATAAGATCCGAATGATATTTACAGGAATCTTCAATCCTCTGAAAAACCTTGTCTTGTTCCAATTTGTACGGCGGGATGCTCGTACCGATTCCGGTTATGGCCGTTCTGCCGGCAAATATGGGGTCCTTCATCCTTCTCCCCCTCATTCAATGATAAGAATAACATCTATCGGCGTACTTTCGCGGAAGACAGACCGCGTTTAGCGGAGATTAGTCTTGCGATCACAGGATGGATCAACTTCGCCCAAATCTAAAAATTTCTATGTTTATCAAAAAGCAGGTCAAGGAACGGGGCATCAAATAAAAGATTTCGTGAGACAAGTCTATTCCTGAAAAGGATAAAATATGCAAAATCATAGAAAAAAGGACACATTCGAAATGGTCCTTTTTGGTAATCAAACGTTCATAATATCTTTTTCATCCTTATGGGCATGAACACTCAAAATAAGGCCGACCGCGATCATATTGGTCAGCAGCGAGCTGCCCCCATAACTGATGAACGGCAGTGAAATACCCGTCAAAGGCAAAATGCCTATATGCATGCCGATGTTAACGGAAACCTGAAAGACCAGCATCCCGATAAAACCGGCTACAAGATAGGAACCTGCATAATCTCTGCTTTCCATGGCGATATGCACCATTCGGTACACGAGAAGCATATACAACAAAAGCAGCGCCGCAGAGCCGATAAAGCCAAATTCCTCCCCGATGACGACATAAATCGAATCGGAATACACATAAGGGATAAAACCTCTTCGTACGTACGAGCCGTCGCTGCCGTCCAATCCACCCGAACCGATGGCTTTCATCGCGTTTTTCACATGCCAAGATTTATCGGGATCGCTGGCGGGATCCAGAAAGGTCTGGATTCTCGCCAATTGATGCGGCTGCACGATTTTGGACAACAACTCGAAATTGGCATAATACAGCCACAATATCGTCCCAATGGCAAGAATGACTACTCCGATGAAAACAAGCATATACAACGAACGGATGTTGCCGATCCACAGCATGCTTAACAGAATGCCCAGGAAAACGAGGGAAGTGCCTAAATCCGGTTGCTTCATGATCAAAACAAACGGAATCAAAAAAACGCCGCATATCGGTAATACATCCTGGTATAAACGGAGCTTTTGGCCATTTCGCTTCCCCAATAAATGAGCAATCAGCAATATCGAAGATATTTTTGCCAATTCCGAAGGCTGCAGCTGGAACCCTCCAATGCTCAGCCATCGGGCCGCCCCGTTTATATTTTCTCCGGCAATCTTGACCAGAAGCAGCATCACGATGCCGATCCCATATAAAACATAGGACATCTTGCCCAAAAGAACGCGATAATCCAGCAGAGCAAGGCATAACATCGGAATGCAAAACGCGATAAACAGATACATATTATACAAGTGAAGACCTTTTAAATGCGTATCCGCAGTGGCTCTGTAAATAACAAACGTGCCCGCGGACGCAAGGCAGAGGACAACGAACAGCGTCGATTTGTCCAATTTGGCAATGTTGCGGATGTTGAACATAGGAAGACCTCATTTTGTCGATTTCAGCGTGTTTCTTGACGTCTTCTCGCATTTGCCCTCGAAATGTTCAGCAGAATGCCGGTGCACGCCAGACACAATATGAGCGATGATCCTCCATAACTAATAAAAGGAAGCGGTACGCCGGTAACCGGCAAACTGCCGATGGCCGCCCCTGCGTTCAGCATGAACTGAAAGAAAATCATCATGACGATCCCCATCCCGAGCATGAATCCGAACGGATCGTCTTTGCATCTGACCGAAGCCGTAAACCCGCGCCATATGTATAGAAAAAAAGCAATCATGACCAGAGTAGTCCCAACAAAACCCAGTTCCTCGCCTATGATCGCAAAAATAAAATCCGTGTGCGCTTCCGGCAAATAAAAAAGCTTTTGCACGCTATGGCCGATCCCTGTTCCCGTAACCCCGCCATGCTGGAATGCGTATAGAGATTGGATGACCTGGTACCCCGATCCTTGCGGATCGTCGAACGGGTTGAGAAAAGAACTGATCCGCGCGAGACGGTAGCTTTTGCTGAAGGCAAGGTACACAAATACGGGAATCAAAGCCAGACCGAGCAGCAGCAGATGGCGCAGGTCTGTATTTCCCACGAGGAGGACCGAGACGGCGATGCCTGTCAATATCAGCACGGTACCGAAATCGGGTTGTTTCAGGACAAGCAGTATAATCAGGCCGACGACCGCCATGATCGGAAGCAGACCTCGCTTAAAATTTCGGATGCCCTCGCCTTTTCGGCTTATGATCGTCGACAAATAAACGATGACTGTTAATTTAACGAACTCGGAGGGCTGCAGCGTAAAGCCGGCCACGGAAAACCACCGTTTTGCGCCGTTGATGCTTCCGCCTTCGATTAGCACAAACAGCAGCAGCAGAAGCGAAATCAGCAGCAAAAGCGGCGCAACCTTTTTCAGGCGTGAATAAGGAACAATCATAAAAAAGGACATAGCAAATAAGCCGATAAGCGCGAAAATGCCTTGTTTGACGACATAATGCCACGGACCTTGATGTTTTGAGATCGAAACCGGATAACTTGCGCTAAAAATCATGACCAAGCCAAACCCAACCAGAAAGAAGGTCAAAAACAGCAGCAAAAAATCCGGTCGACCTCGTATTTTATCATTCAATACATCAAACACCTCCGCAGCTTCAAAACGGCGTATTAATCAAGCTCTAACGGGCCTTGATACACCTTTTTGGAGATGAGTTTCAGCTTGTCTTCCTCCCATCCGTAAATGTCAAGACCGTTTCCAGCGTCGCCAAGCGACCAGCCAAGCGCCAGCTCAGGACGGCCGTCATGGTTGACATCCTTAATTTCGGCAACGTCCAAACCATAACCGAATCCATCCACTTCCGAGACGATGCGCCACTTTTTGTTATGCTGCATAAAAAGTGCGGCTTTTAAAAGTTTGCCCGTCCTGTTTTTGACCTGAAAAACGACGACCGCTTCATCAACCCCGTCGCCGTCAAGATCGCCGAACGAAATATCTTTGCCGCCTTTTTGCTGCATAGGGGACAATATTTGCGCTTGATCCGGCAGCAATTTGGCCAGGTCGCGGCTGATATGGTCGGTTTGCAGGTTCGTTACAGCTAATGGGGGCCTGATCAGATCAACCGGGGTTGCGGGCGCGCCGCATCCTGCAAGAAATAAAAAAGGCGTCAATATAACACTTGCAATGATGAACCTTCTCGGCATTTGTTCACCTACTCCTCGCTGGCAAGCTTATTTTCATTCTATCGTCGGGTGACAAAAAAGTGGTTATCAAATCGTTAAATTTCGATCATTTTCGATCGGCAGACAAATTTCTACCTTGGTTCCTTGCCCCGGCCTGCTGAAGATGTGAAGTTTGCCGCGATGCAGCTTTATGATCTGTTCGGATATCGCAAGGCCGAGCCCGCTGCCGGGGGCATGAGGATCGACTTTGTAAAACTTTTGAACTACATTCTTCAAGTTTTCTTCCGAGATGCCCGAACCTGTATCTTCGACGGCCAATACAGCGTACCCGGAATTAGAATAAACTTGAAGGGTGATTCGACCCGGGTGCTCCGTGAACTTGAGCGCATTGTCCACAAGATTGATCAGCACTTGTTTCAGCCGATTTTCATCTGCTTGGATCTCAGGCATATTCTCATCCGCGAGTACTTCCAGCGTGACCCCTTGCCTGGCTGCTCTAGGGGCCAGCTGCCTTTCGATGTGACGCAGCAGTTCCGGAAGGTTCACGGCTTCAAACCGTACGTTTATTCTCCCGCTATCCAGTTTGGAGAAATCCAGCAGCTCGTCTACCATTCGGGCAAGTCTGTCGCTTTCCGAATCGATAATACCCAGTCCGTCTTGAAATAACCGTCCATCTCCCGCCCCATTTGCTTTTAATGTAACAACCCAGCCTTTGATCGAAGTTAACGGCGTTCGCAGTTCATGCGAAACGGATGAAATAAATTCATTTTTCAGCTGCTCGCTTTGCGCGATCCTGCCGGCCATCATGTTTAACGTATCCGCGAGAGAACCCAATTCATCGCGATATCGCTTATGCACCCGGATGCTGAAATCGCCCTCTGTCATCCGATCCGCCGCCTGCTTAAGATCTTTTATTGATCTTGTAATGGTCCATGACAACAGCAGCGAAAGCAAGGTAACGATCGCAAGCACGAGCAATCCGACCCCGACCAGCAAAACGGCGATTTGTCTTACCGTCTTTATCGTTTCGGTCAAAGAAGTGACAAACCTGACTACCCCTATCGTTTTGTCATGTGCTTTTAAAGGGAAAGAAACTGCCAAAATCGGCTCCCGGGTTATAGGATCATTTCCCTTCCAAGTGTCGGGCCGACCTGTAATCGCTGATTGCACATCGGCGTATTCCGCCATGCTCTTATCCGCTCGATAGCCGGTGGAATCCCGTAGCAGCCGGCCGGATGAATCCAAGATTTGGACCTCCGCCTCGGACTGACTGGCAAACCCTTGCAGCAAGCGGCCGGATTGCTTTTCCAAATCTTCGCCAGCGAAATACTGCTGAAAAAAAGAAGCGGACAGTTCCGCTTGGTTCATCAGGATCCGCTCCACGTTATGAAAATAATAATAGTTGACGAATAAAATGAGAAAAATTTCAAGAATAAGCACCGTGAGACAAATGACCCCAAAATAACTTCCTACCAATCTTTTTCGGATGCCCATCTCTTCACTCGTCCTTCTTCCAGCGGTACCCGAGTCCCCATACCGTTTCGATCCAATGCGGGTTGGAGCTGTCATCCTCCAGCTTTTCCCGCAGCTTGCGTATATGAACGTCAACCGTTTTTGGATCTCCGATGAAATCTTCGCCCCATACGAGGTTCAACAATTCATCTCTTGAAAGCGCCGTATTGGGATGCTCAAGAAAAGCCCGTACCATATGAAATTCCTTCGGCGTCAATTCAACAGGTTCGTCATGTTTGAAGACGATATTCGAACGCATATCCATTCGGATGGGACCGGAATGAAGCACCTGGATCGGCGGCTTAAAAGAGACCTCTGTACGGCGCAATACCGCTTTGATTCGGGCCACAAGCTCAAGCGGATTAAACGGTTTGACGATATAATCGTCGGCACCGATTTCAAGCCCTTTGATTTTATTCATATCCTGCCCCGATGCCGTTAAGAAGATAATAATGACCTCCGGGTCTTCTTCCCTAATCCTGCGGCATATTTCGAATCCGTCCATATCCGGCAGCATAATATCCAAAACAACGACATGGTGGCGATTCGCCTGAAAGCTTCTCATCGCTTCTTCTCCATATGCAGCCTCGCTCACCTCAAATCCGTTGTTTGCCAAATTGATCGAAATGAAACGTCTGATGTGATCTTCATCTTCCACGATCAGCACTTGATTCCGTTTTTGAATATCCATCATCCCCACCTCCGCATCGGCCAAACCGCCAACAATGTGACAAAAATAAAAAACTCCACCGGGTAAGGAAGAGTTTAAACGTATAAACGTTTATAGAATGTTCCCTTGGTGCCAACCTCTTCTTTTCCATGCAAAAAGCCCTCCGCTGATGTACACAGCTAGAGGGCATGAATATTAATAACACCTTCGTCTCCCCCTAGTCGAGTTTTGGCACTATACAACGTAAAGGGACGTTTCGTCCCTTAGCCACGTTATGAAAAGCCTTAATCCGGCAATCCCTGTTCTACCCATAGGTATCTTTCGATATTTCTGGGCAGTGGCCTGTGTTTATATAGGAGCCTCACCTAACGAGGACCATTCAATTTCTAAGTCATCTTAATCCTTGTCTTGGCACTTGTCAAGTCGTTGTCCACATGCTGTCAGTCGATGCGAATGCGTTTCGTCCCGTCGTCCTGCGCTCTTTTTGGAATCTCGATCTGAAGCACGCCGTTTTCCAGCTTGGCTTTCACTTGCTCCGCATCCGCGCGCTCAAGGTAGAATCGACGGACGAATTCACCGTAATGGCGCTCGCGTCGGATCACTTTTTGATCGTCGTCTTTCGTTTCAAACATGTCGTTGCGTTTGGCGGAAATGGTCAAATCATGATCCTTCAGCTCGATCCGGATATCCTCCTTATTGAAACCGGGAAGCTCGGCGTCGATATAATAGGCGTCTTCGGTTTCACGGATGTCCGCGCGGAAGGATTTTGTTCCGAACTCGGCCATGCCGACGGAATCGAACAAATCGTTAAAGGATTTCATCATGTTGTTAAAAAATACGTCGCTTTTTCTATTGAAAGGAATCAAATCAAACATGTCTTGTTCCTCCTTTGATTAATGACTTTGCAAAATCAGCAGCATCCTGCAGGCTTGACTTTGCGAGCGGCCGCTTTGGCGGGCGTTGAATCTTACAGTTCCATTGTATGCTTCCTTCGGAAATCGGGCAAAACCGGTTTCGGGAGAAATCAGGCGATTAGAATCGAACAGAGCCGGTTTTCAAGATCTTGACCTTAACTGTCTTTGACTTTTATGCCCGCATGAACAAAACGCCTGCCTTCGAGTATTGAAGGACAGGCGTTTTTGTTGTATGGCGTGGCAATGCATACCCAGTATTAAAGGGCTTCGTCGTTTACTTGATTCAGCCAGTTTTCAATGTCGCCGATCACCGAAGCTACGCAGCCGTCTTCGAACGGCGATTTCAATCCGGCATATTGGGCCAAGCCTACAAACGACATGCTGCCGCCGACTTTGCAGAGCTTCAAGTAATCGGCCCATGCGGATTTATAGTCTTCGTTCATGCGTTTCCAGAATTGGAAAGCGCACAGCTGCGCAAGCGTGTAATCGATGTAGTAGAACGGCGATTGGAAAATATGGCCCTGCTTATGCCAGAAGCCGCCGCGTTCCAGATAATCGTTGCCTCCGAAATTGCGGTGAGGCAGATATTTCTTCTCGATATCGCGCCATGCCTGCTTGCGTTCCGTCGGCGTTGCATCCGGATTTTCATATACGAAATGCTGGAATTCGTCGACCGACACGCCGTAAGGAACGAACAGAAGCGCGCTGCTCAAATGATCGAATTTGTATTTTTCCGTGTCTTCCTCGAAGAACAGATTCATCCACGGCCAGGTGAAAAATTCCATGCTCATCGAATGGATTTCGGCTGCTTCATACGTAGGCCAGTGATATTCAGGCACCTCGAAATGGCGGCTCGAATATACCTGGAACGCATGGCCCGCTTCGTGCGTCAGAACGTCGATGTCGCCGGAAGTTCCGTTGAAGTTCGAGAAGATAAACGGCGCGCCGTATTTGCTGATATACGTGCAATACCCCCCGCCTTGTTTGCCTTTTTTGCTGACAAGGTCCATGAGGCCGTTTTCAACCATAAAACCGAAAAATTCCTTCGTTTCAGGCGACAGCTCCGAATACATTTTCACCCCGCGCTCCAGGATCCAATCCGGATCTCCTTTTGGCGCCGCATTACCGGTTTTGAAGCTGAAACCGTCGTCGTAGATGTATAGCTGGTCGACGCCGATCCGTTGGCGCTGGCGTTCCTTCAATTTGGTGGCCACCGGCACGATGTGCTCCAATACCTGCTTCCGGAAGTTCGCAACCATTTCGGCGTTGTAATCCGTGCGGTTCATCCGCACATAGGCCAGCTCCACGAAATTTTTGTAGCCAAGCTTATGGGCGATGCGCGTGCGCGTCTTGACCAGTTCGTCGTAAATCCGGTCAAAATCCGCTTCATGTTCGGCCATAAATTGGTATCTGGCTTCGGAAGCCCGGCGGCGCAGGTCGCGGTCCGTGGACAGCTCGAACGGCGTCAGTTGGGTGAGCGTGCGCTCTTCGCCTTCGAACGGAATTTTGGCGGAAGCGATCAGCTGCGCATATTCGGTCGAAAGCTTGTTTTCTGCTTGCAGATCTTCAATGATTTCGGGGCTGAACGTCTTGAGGGCAAGCTCGGCCAGCTGGAACAGCTGGGTTCCCCATTTCGCCTCGAGTTCGGCTCTGAACTTGGAATGAACAAGCGCGCGGTAGAAATCGGTTATGTATTCCTGGTAGATCGGCACGATCTCGTCAATATAGTCCTGTTCGGCTTTATAAAACGCATCGTTGGTATCGATCGAATGGCGGACTGCGACGATTTGAGCCATCGACTCCATTTCCCCGCGGAGATGGTTGATCTCGGACAAAGCCTTCTCCTGATCTTCCAGCCGTTCAGCGGATTCAAACTTCTGCACGAGCTGCCCGAACTGCCCTTTGATGGACTCGATATCCGGACGCTCATACTTGTATTCGTTAAATTTCATGGATTGGACACTTCCTCTCGCCTTGGGATCATTGTCTATTATACATGGAGTTGAGAAGAAGATTCTACCACCGTTCAAAAAAATTTAATGTTCTTTGATTCCATACCGCTTAACCGGCCCACCATAAGATCAAAATCACCGCAATTTGTATGCTGAAAAACAATCCGAGAAGCAACAGGACGAGGCCGGCCAGCAACTTCGCTGCTATAAAGGCAAATTTTTTCCATCTCCCTTGTATCATCCATCCCATCCTCCGTCATACGATTTAATAACATAACAAAAATCTAACGACGTACCTCCACTGAAGACAGGCCGCGCTTGGCGGAAATTTTTCTTGAGTTATAAGGATGCCATCGCTTCGAGGCTTCTCTTTCTTATATCTTTGAAAAGCCTTATGCGTCGCCCGTCAAACGTCTTTTTTGCCGAATCCAGATCACCATTGTGTGTTGGACCGAGCCATGATATATTAGGTAACAAATAAATTATTTAGGCGCTACCTAATATTATACCACAATAAGGAAAGGGTGCATGCAAAGATGCTAGTTTGGATGCTTCGGCAAGTCATGGCGCAAAAGGGGATTTGGTCGGGTGCCGAGCTGGCAAGATTGTTGAAGGAAAAAGCCGGATACGAGCTGTCCCCCCCTTCCATCAGCGCTTTGCTGCGGGGACAACCTAAACAAATGAAAGCCGAAACGCTGGATGCGCTGTGCACGGCGCTGGAATGCACGACCGGCGATTTATGGGTGCACACGCCATCGGGCGTTCAAGGCGCTTAATACAAGTCAGGAGGCTAATGAACAGTGGCGGAAAGAGAAATTGTTCCCTTCGGGGATCCTGTGCTCCGCAAAATCGCAAAACCCGTTACGGAGCTGACACCAAAAATGCTGCGCATCCTTGACGATCTCGTCGATACGCTGTACGCCGAAGACGGACGCGCGGGCTTGGCCGCGCCCCAAATCGGATTTTTGCGCAGAATGGTCGTGATGGATTGCGGGGAAGGACTTATTGAACTGATCAATCCCGAAATACTCGAAAAAAGCGGCGAGCAAATCGGGCCGGAAGCTTGCTTGTCGTATCCGGGCTATTCAGGAATCGTCAAACGGGCCGACTACGTCAAAGTCAGAACGCTGACCCGGGCGGGCGAATCGGTCGTATTGGAGGGGACCGGCTATTTGGCGCGCTGCATCCAGCACGAAATCGATCACCTCGACGGCGTATTATTTATCGACCGGATCGAAGGCGACCAGTTTTATCACGAGCCGTCCAAGCAGAAGGCCGACCTGTTGAAGGCATTGAAGCTAACGCAAAAATAGTCTTATACGACGGCGTTAATAAATCAACAATGCTGGCATGAATGAATTCTATTCTTGCCGACCTTTGAACATTATTTTAAAGCAAATTAGCCGTGAAACCATATGGTTCGCGGCTAATTTGTCCTGTACCGAATTTTTTGAAACGTTGTTCCTTGCCTCGGAAAGAGCCTATACCACCCTTGTGTTCGTTAGAACAGAATAAAGGCTTCTTACCACATGGCCAGAACGGCTTCGGCAATGTTTCGGCCTTGTTCCCGTCCCGCGATTGCCGTTGCGCCCCGACGGGCGGGGTCATACGGATTGGGTCCGATCGCCGCGACGCTGCGTTCATCCGGTATGATGAGATAAACTTCCGCGTTGGCACGCATGTCTGCCGCATCTTCCTCAGCTCCCGGAATAGAACCATAACCTTTCGGCATAGGGGAAAGAATCACGATCCGTTCATATCCTTCCGCAAGTCGTGCGTTGGTCGTGGACACCATGCCTCCGTCGGTCCAGATGCGCCCACCGATGGAAACAAGCGGCCATATCCCCGGAACGGCTCCGCTGGCCGACACGGCATCAAGCAAAGAAACTCCCGATTGATGATCGAAAGCATGCAGCTCCCCCGTATCGGCATCAATGGCAGTCACCCGAAGATGAGGCGGCCAAGTTCTGGTCGTTAGGCGGCTCTCTACAACCTTGCGCCGTTGTTCGAGCGACACCGGGGAGGGATTGCTTTTGGCGATAAGACCGAATTCCGCCCCTACTTTTTGCGGATCGCTACCTCCTGCGTCGAATGCATGATACCACGCTTGCATCAATTCATTGGACGCGGCGACCGATATCTCGGTCGGATTCGACTCCAACTGTTCGGCAAACAGCTTGTTCATGTCGTACCCGCTGGCTAAAGCTGCTCCGACAAATGCTCCGGCAGACGTCCCGATGATCACGTCAGATCGGTAGAGATCGACACCGGATTCGAACAATCCCGCTAAAACGCCCACCTCCCATGCGATGCCGGTCACGCCGCCGCCGCCCAAAACGACGGCTCGGGTTGGGGAATTCCTTTTCTGGGCGTTCATTCACAGCCCCTCCTTTTGACAATTTTTCTTTCAGCCTCTAGAGTATACACCATAAAGTAAACTTGAAGGTCAAGCCTAATGTGCGGAGGATCGGATGAAAATTCATATGCTGGCGCAAAAAACCGGATTAACGCCGCCTACCATTCGTTATTATGAGAAGGAAGGACTGCTGGATAAACGCCATGTTGAGCGAATGGACAATAATTATCGGAATTATACCGAGGAAGCGGTCGAACACCTTCGGCTGATCAAAAAAGTTCAGGCTGCGGGATTCACGCTCGGAGACATTAAAGCCATTATGAAAGAAAAAGGAGAGCTCTCCCGGGTCGTTGAATTGTTGCAGGAGAAGATGAAGGAAATGGACTGCAGGAAAAAGGAATTGGAGCAAACGCAGGAACTTCTCGCCCGGATGATTGCCCACAAACTGGCGCTGTTGGAGAAGAAGGGAACAAAAACATGATTCAACCACTGCTTCAAATCATAAGTACTCCTTCTCAAAAAAACCGCCCTGCATGATGGCAGCAGGACGGTTTTTTTGTCTTCAAACCTATAACATAGTCATTTTATCTATGCGCCTCATAAACGTTGGCGCGGCTGATGCCGCGGATTTGCTCCAATTCCTTCGGGGTCAGATCGGGCGAATCGCCCGCGGCCACATTGTGCCGAAGCTGCTCAAGCGAGCTCGCCCCGGGAATGGCTGCCGCTACCGCAGGATGACCCAACGAATAACGGATAGCGGTCTGCGACATGGAACGGTCGGGACGAACGAATGCCTCCAGTTTTTTGCGGATTTCCAGGAGCTCTTCCGGAGTGTAGTCCAAGTAACCTTTGCCGGCTTTTGCTTCGCCCGTTTCAGCCAGAACGCCCGAAGCGACGGGCCCGCGCGCGATGACGCTGACGCCGTGCCCGTCGAGCAGCGGCAGCACCTCTTCTTCCGGCCTGCGGTCAAGAATGCTGTACTGGCTCATGACGGATACGATGTTCGAACGTTTGACGTATTCGCGGATGACGTTCGGACGGATCGAAGAGATGCCGTAATAACGGATGACCCCTTCCTGCTTCAATTCCTCGAACGCTTCAATCGTTTCGTCGATGGGATCGTCCAGCGTGCCGCCATGGAGTTGGTACAGATCGATGTAATCGGTCTGAAGGCGGCGCAAGCTGTCTTTTACGGCTGTTTTGATATAAGCTTTGGACGGGTCCCAGCTCCAGCCCTCTTTGCCCGGAATCCGGCGGTTGCCGACTTTGGTGGCCAAAATGGCGTCGCCGCGGCGGCCTTTTAGGGCTTTGCCCACAATTTCCTCGTTCCGGCCCGCGTCGTACAAATCGGCCGTATCCAAAAAGTTGATTCCCCGCTCAAGCGCCTCATGAATTAATCGTTCGGCGGGTTGTTCTTCCGTTCCGAGCGACATGCAGCCAAGCCCGATTTCGCTAACGAACAGCTCCGAAGTTCCAAGCCGGTTTTTTTTCATATCAAAACTCCTCCCCGTCATTAATGATTGAATTTATTCCTTACGCCAGCAGCATATGGATGACCGTCAACACAAGCCCGATCAAAAATCCGCAGATGGCTCCGTTTACCCGAATCCACTGCAGGTCGCTGCCGACCTTCTCTTCCAGCATTTGCACCAGCGACTGGTCATCCAGCTGATCAAGGTTCTCGCGCACCAGCAGACCGATCCGGTAGTAGTTCGCTTCGACCGCCTTCACGATCAGAGACAAAATGCCCTGTTCCCAGCGGTCCATCGTCTCTTCCTTGTCCCGCAGCATGTTCGTGGCCCACCGGTACAATTTGACGATGGCGCGCCCTCCGTTCACCCGCTCCTGCTCCAGCAATGCCAGCACTCGCTCCCGGATCTCTTCAAGCTTGCGCAGCATCCATTCCTCGGTACCGGGAGCCGCAAGCTTTTCCCCGATCAGGGTTTTGATGCGCTCGGCGACTTCCGGATTTTCCGCGAAATCGGTGACCTGCTGCCGCACTTCCGTCAAAATACGCTGCCGGACCGGACTATTTTCGTAGGCAAGTTCATATAACGTGGACTGGATCAGGTTTTTCAGCATATTCCCGAGCTTTTCCTCGCTCATGAAACCCAACATCGCTTGCAGCGCGAATCCTTTCATTCCGCTCAGCTGGATTTCCTGCAGCTTGTTCATTGCGAGCTGGCCTAGCATATATTCATTTTCGGGACGGCTTATCCAACGGCCGGCAAAGTTCAGCACGAAATTGAACGCCTTTTCATCCAGCTGGCTGCGAAAAGCCTGCTTTGATGCCGCTTCGAGCATCGGCGATAAATCCTGTTTTCCCACCAAGTCGACAAGCAGCTTTTGCGCGGCCGGCGTGATGTTTTGAAGCGGAATTTGCCGCACGGCTTCGCTGACGGCATCGATCATTTTAACGCGGATTTCCTTTTTGCCGATCAGCTTCAAAATCCCGGACGACAACGCTTTGAACAGCTTCATCTGCCGCAATCGTCCCGTGATGCTTTCTTTGTTCAGCAGCTCCGTTTCCAGCGCCGAAATCAGCGAGTTGACGATTTTGTTGCGGTTTTTCAGCAGCAAGGACGTATGCGGGATCGGAATGCCGAGCGGATGCCGGAATAATGCCGTCACCGCAAACCAGTCCGCAAATCCGCCGACCAGTCCCGCCTCAAAACCTCCCTGCAGCAGGCGCACCGCCACGTTCTGGGGCAAAAACAAGGTGATCAGAAACCCGGCTCCCATGACCGCCAGCGAGGTCCCTGCCAAATACCTGGATTTCAAGTCATATCCCTCCGCTCTATGTATCCGTTAACTAATAGTATTGTAACCATATTGGAGTTGCAAGCTTACAACCGCTTCCTCCGCCAATAGAAAAACTCCCGCTCAGACGGGAGCCATCAATTTCAAAACCTCGGCTTGTACACCGTAAACTTCTCCTCCGCAGGCGTTCTCGGCTGCCCCTTCGGCGCTTCATGGAAAAATCCGAGGTGCAGAAATCCCGCGATTTTTTCGTCCGGTCCGACTCCGAGAACTTCTTTGACGTTCGGATCGTAAATATGCGGATTCGTTTTCCAAACGGTACCGAGCCCGCGCTCCCAAGCAAGCAGCTGAAAATTTTGAATCATCGAGCCGACCGCCCCGTAATCCTCTTCACGTTCCTTCGGATTGCCGCTGTCCGCCATGACGACGATCAAATAAGCGGCAGGTTCGTTAAAATATTTGACGCGGTATTCAAACATTTCATCGGGATAATGCTGCGCCATTTCGATGGCAAAAAACGGTTTCGCTTCGGTCGGCACAAAAATAAACCTCCACGGCTCGCGAAGCTTGTGCGTCGGTGCATATACCGCGTCATTCAGCAGTTCGAGCACCAGTTCCTGCGGGATTGGATCGTCCTTATAACCCGTTTTTACCGATCGTCTTTCCCTGATGATTTGGGCAAGCTGCGTTTTTTTCACCTGTTCCATCCGTAATTCCTCTACCTCTCCACTTCAAGTAAACGTCATTTAAAAGAATAGCTGCGTTTGTCCTGCCAGCTGCGGATCAGCATGCCGACGATCAGGAGAATTACGCCTGCGTTGATCGCCAGATCGGCGATGTTCATAATGCCCGAACCGGAACCCCATACGATAAAATCGGTTACTTTCCCGAATATGAGCCGGTCCAGTGCATTCCCGAGCGCCCCTCCGGCAATAAAGCCGGCCGCAAGCTCCAAAACCCATCCGCGGATGGCTCCATTGACTCGATAGTAGATCAGCGCTGCTACCACCACGACCGCAAGGTACGCAAACCATTTGCCGTAACCTTGAAATGAACTGAAGGCGGCGCCGCTATTTTGATAATATTCAAAATGAAGGTACGGTGCAAGGACATTCCGCTGTTCTCCAACGAACATATGAACGCGAATCCACCATTTCGAGCCTTGATCGATCAGCAATACGATGAGTGCCAACATGTAAAAAGCCATCGAACCCCTCCTTAAGGTCTACCAGGGAAAGTTTCGGGATGATATAAGCTCCCCTTCCTTGCCCGGGATGATAGCCGGTTAACGGCTTTTAATCAAAAGCTCTACCGCTTCCTTCACCAGATTGCCGGTTTCATTTCCTTTGGCTTGCTCCATCAGAATGCATTGCTCCAGATTGGTCGCGACGATGTACGCCATCGCTTTATCGGTTGCGCTCCGAACGGCGGACAGCTGGGCGATGACTTCCTTGCAGTCTTTTCCTTCTTCCATCATGCCGAGCACTCCGCGGATTTGGCCTTCAAGCCGCTTTAAGCGCCGGACAACGTTATCATCGTAATTCATGTCAAACCATCCTTTCTTGAGCGAGTTTACGAATGACGCGCCGCAGGTCCTTTATTGTTCCATCGAATCCATCGCCGCATCCACAAGCGCGTCGAACAAGTCGTCGTCTTCCTCAAGCAGCTCGTCTGCTTTGAGAAATTCCTCTTCAATCCCGGAATCCCCGGCAAAATTCAAGCTGTAATCCCACTCTTTGCCGTTTTTGCTGAAAAGCGTAATTTCGTATTGCGATTGATGGCCCGCGAGCGTAAACGTCACGTGACCCAGGTAGTGTTTTTCATCGTCCTGCGCCATGTCTGCTTTCATGATTTGATATTCCATATAAGCTGGTCTCCTTTATAAACTAATCCATGTCTCTATAGTATACCATACACGGTATGCTTTCCATCCAGAGCGAACATGTTTTCAATATGTCATCCGATTTAGTACAATAATAAAACCATCGCTCGAGTCGGCGGACTCGGGAGGGTGGCAAACGAAGTTTCATTCCAACGAAATCGCGGGGCACGATGAAACATATTGGAGGGTATAAGACCATGGCAAACTTTCAGGAAAATTTGAACAAATATGCCGATCTGGCCGTCAGAGTCGGCGTCAACGTCCAAAAAGGACAAATCCTTGTGGTGAACGCTCCGGTGGAATCGGCGGAATTCGTGCGCATGATTACCGAAAAAGCGTATCAGGCGGGAGCCAGCGAAGTCCGCGTCAACTGGAACGATGAAAAAATTACGCGCCTGAAATACGAGCATGCCGCCGATGAAGTATTTTCGGAAGCGCCGAAATGGTATGCCGGGGAAATGACCGAGCTTGTGGAAAAAGGAGCGGCCGTCCTGCACGTGCTCGCGGAAAATCCCGATCTGTTAAAGGGAATTAAACAGGAGCGGATTGCCGCCAGCCAAAAAGCGAGAGGCCAAGCGATGACCAAATACCGCGCGTACCAGCAAGCGGATAAATTCAGCTGGTGCCTGATCGCGGTTCCGTCGCCGGCATGGGCCGACAAAGTGTTCCCGGACGCGCCGCAGGAAGAACGCGTGCAAAAGTTGTGGGACGCTATTTTCCATACGGTGCGGGTCGACCAGGACAATCCGGTCGAGGCATGGACCGAGCATCTGCAGACGTTGGATCAAAAATCCAAAATCCTCAACGAAAAGAAATACAAAAAACTGCATTACATAGCGCCAGGGACCGACCTGACGATCGAACTTCCCGAAGGGCATATTTGGGCCGCCGGCGAAAGCTTTAACGAAAATGGCCACAGCTTTGTAGCCAACATGCCGACCGAGGAAGTGTTTACCGCTCCGCTGAAAACCGGCGTCAACGGCTACGTCAGCAGCACGAAACCGCTCAGCTACGGCGGCAATATCATCGACCGCTTCACCATCACGTTCGAGAACGGAAAAATCGTAAAGGTCGAAGCGGAACAAGGCCAGCAGGTGCTTGAACATCTCGTGGAAATGGACGAAGGCGCCCGTTACCTTGGCGAAGTTGCGCTCGTGCCGCACCAATCGCCGATTTCGGAGTCCAACATTTTGTACTTCAATACGCTGTTCGACGAAAATGCTTCCAACCATCTGGCGATCGGCAGCGCTTATGCCTTCTGTCTGGAGGGCGGTAAAGACATGACGCAGGAGCAGCTTGCCGAGCGCGGCCTGAACACCAGCGTCACGCACGTCGATTTCATGATCGGCTCCGGCGAAATGGACATTTTCGGCGTCACGGCGGATGGAAAAGAAGAGCCTGTATTTAAAAAGGGAAACTGGGCATTTTAAGTTTTGTCTCCAAAAGCCATCAATGCTTTAACCGCATACGATGTCAACCTTGGAGCCAGCTGGAGTCTTTCCTGCAGAAGCGGGAAAGGCTCCATTTCGCGTACATACGAATAATCGTTTCAACAAGTTTTAGTTTTATTTGACCTGTGGTTGATTTACAATAGAAAAATAACCCATCGTTTCGAAGGAGGATTCCGACATGCTAACGTTTGAACAAAAACTAAACAATTACGCCGAGCTTGCGGTCAAGATCGGAGCGAATGTGCAGCCCGGACAGACTTTGGTCGTCAGCGCCGCCATCGACGCAGCCGAGCTTGTCCGTCTGATCGTCAAAAAAGCCTATGAGGCCGGAGCGAACTTCGTCAAAGTCAATTACACCGACGAAGTGGTTACGCGCCTTAGATATGATCTGGCCCCGGATGAATCCTTCCTGATTCCCCCTGCCGCACAAGCGCGGGAGTGGACCGAGCTTGCCGAGCAGAATGCTGCGTTTTTGACCGTCATTTCCGCCAATCCCGATTTGCTGAAAGGCGTGGATCCCGAGCGTATTGCTAACAACCAGCGGACCTTCGGTCAAGCCATGGCCAAATACCGCCAATATCAACAGGCTGATAAAATGAGCTGGACGGGCATCGCCTTCCCTTCGCCGGACTGGGCGGAGAAAGTATTCCCGGGCCTGCCGCAGGAAGAAGCGGTTGCCAAGCTGTGGGATGCCATCTTCCATGCCGTGCGCGCAGACCAGGAGGATCCGATCGCCGCGTGGCACAAACATATCGAAACGCTGCAATCCAAATCGGATGAGCTGAACGGCAAAAAATACCACAAGCTTCATTTCGTCGCACCGGGCACGGATTTGACCATTGAGCTGCCTGAGGGACATATTTGGGCGCAAGCCGGCAGTTTGAACGAAAAAGGAACCCCGTTCGTGGCGAATATTCCAACCGAAGAGGTGTTTACGGCACCATTGAAGACCGGCGTCAACGGCTATGTCAGCAGCACCAAGCCGCTCAGCTACGGCGGCAATATCATCGACCGCTTCAAGCTGACGTTCGAAAACGGAAAAATCGTGGATTTTACGGCGGAGGAAGGACAGGATACGTTGGAGCGCCTGATCGGCATGGACGAAGGCTCCCGTTATCTTGGCGAAGTGGCGCTTGTACCGTACCATTCTCCGATTTCCCAAAGCAATATTTTGTTCCTGACCACCCTGTTCGACGAAAACGCGTCCTGCCATCTCGCGATCGGCAGCTCCTATGCCTTTAACCTGGAAGGCGGCAAGACGATGTCGGCCGAAGAGCTGGCCGCTCACGGCATGAATGCGAGCATCACGCACGTCGACTTCATGTTTGGGTCTCCGGAAATGAGCATCACGGGCATCACCCGCGACGGCAAGGAAGAGCCGATTTTCATCAACGGCGATTGGGCCTAAAATACCCCCGGGAGCTGTGCTCCGAAACCGATTCAAGTGCTCTGCGGGGAACAAATAAAATAATTTCAATCATGTTAAGCCAAAGCAAAGCCGGGAAGCAATTTCCCGGCTTTGCTCATATGGCGAACCTGAGGCGAACCCTATGGCGAACCTATTCCAGCCGTCCGTATGCCTTAAGCGTCACCAAACGATCCACCGTGACCAGCCCTCTCCATTCCGCTTCGTTCCCGCCGCTCAGCGCAGAAAAGTTCATATCCCATCCCCCGTCTTCCTGCTGCCGCTCGATCAGGACGTCGAGATGCCGTCCGATATCTTCCTCTGAAATCCACTTCCTAGCGTAACTATCCGGGCTTGGAGCCCAATCCAGCACGGTGTGCACATACCCTGATGCATTCGGGTCCAGCTCGATTGTTCCCGGCACCTGAAGCCACTCATCCACCTTTCTTAGCTCGGCTTCCGCCCGCCGCCGATTCGGCACATGCTCCAGAAACGTAATGCATTGAATGAGATCATGGTAATCCGACGGGTCCGCCAATGGGATCCGGCTCCATACAAAATCGGTGCTGCGGGAAAACCATGCGTCTTCTTCGCCTGGAAGAGGCTCTGCCTTCAACTTATGCAGCAACCCCAATATTCTCCCCGTCGGATTCAACGATCCGTGCGAATCGTCCGCCGTATTCCACCAAGGAGCATGGGGGTATTCATTCACGTCGATTTTCGCCCGAGGAAAACCTCCCCCGTCTCTCTCGGTATCTTTCAGAAATTTTCGGATCCCTCGAAGGATACCCGGATCCGCCGCCCCGATTTCATCCAGGATCGCCAAAGCGCATTCTACGGCGACGGGCTGGCTGTATGGCGTGCGGATGTCCGGCTCGAGCGCGCTTCCGAATCCGCCGTCGTCGTTTTGGTAAGAACGGAGCGCATTCAGGACGAAATCGGCAGAACCTTGCTCGAATTGGTATGCAAATCTTCTGCGGTCAAGCAATCTGGCGTTGGCGTAAACGAACTCCCGGGCCTTCATGAACTTCGTTCGGGTCAGTTTCATTCGAAATCCTCCTAACATTGGAATATTTTTTCGAAATACGCGAGGGTTTTGCCGCTGCATCTTTCCCGCAGCCTCCGCATGAGCTCGGCCCGCGCATCTTGCTTCGACAAACTGCTTTCCTTGATTCCGTTTTGGCGCATCCAGTTTGCTGCCGTTTCATAGGCAGTGCTGCTCCAACCGTTTTTCTCTCCGGCGGCATTGACCTTTGCCTTTACCCCGGAGATGACGATAAACATCGCATCCTGCTGCTCGATGACGGCCTGATCGAATGCTTTTTTGTCTTCCTTCCCCTTCATAAACGCCCGTTCGCGCAGCACTCTGGTGTCAATGCCTTGCTCGATTTCGATCAGCTGGTACAGCTCCCAAGCCGTTCTGGACAACAAGCCGTCCTTAAAGCAGGTTTCCGCGTTTTGCCCCAAACGCAGGGCATCATATACGAGCGGAAACCACTCGGGCGAAACCAGAACCGCTTTTTTCTTCATGAACTTGCCGTATGCGGCTTTTCCTTCCGCCGGAAAACGTACCCTCCACCTCCAAGGGTCCTGCTCCGTATCGCTGTGCCAGTTAGCCCGCGGGGTTACGCTTTCGAGCGACGGGTAATCCGGGATCAAACTTGCCAGCGGCAGAATCCCAAGCCGTCCTATAAGCTCTGCGGCTTCATCAAAGCTGGTGATCATGGTTCCGTGTGGCGTATGGTCATTCATGGAACACCTCTCCTTTTTCTTCATCGTCGTAATGTTTGCGAAGTTCTTCCGCCCGGGCGCGAATTTCGGCCCGCAGGTGTTCCGGCACGATGACTCGCGCTTCCCGCCCTAACGAAAAAAACAACCCGATCACCCATTCCCATTCCCTTTCAGGCAGGTGAAAATCCGCGATCCAGCGGTCGTCATCCATCTGCTCGATGCATTCGCCGATATGCTCGTCCCTTTCAACCCGAAGCATCCCTCTGTAAGTTAACTCCGCGCGAATACGAACGGTGCTTTCAGAGTTTTGGGGCCTGCTTGCATTCCGGGGTTTCGCATCATCGGACGGCGTATCCGCCTCCGCTATGTCACCGATCCGGTCGATCCGCAGCCTCCGGTTCTCCCCATGCGTGCGGGAAAAGCAGTCGCAGTACCAGAAGCCGTGGGCTGCAAAAATTTTAAGCGGCTTGATCAGCAGTTGTCTGCGGTGATTCATGGACTGATAGAACACGGTAATCCATCTCCCACGGGCCGTGAGCTCGAGCAACTTATCCAAGTGCGGAACGCTGTAAACCCGTTTGGGAACCTCCACCTCCATGCTCGACAGCAGCGGATGGATGTTTTGCACCGTCTCCAGCGGAAGCATGCTCCGGATTTTGTCCATAACCGTCCATCGCTCCCCGTTAAAAGGCGTATCCGTATAACCCGTCAACCCCTGCAGCGCAAAAAGCACGCATAACGCTTCCCTGGAGCTGAGCTGGAGCGGAGGCAGCAGAAATCCTTCCATGAGGTAATAACCGCCGCGGGGACCGCTTGCGGCTCCGA
This sequence comes from Paenibacillus sp. USDA918EY, assembly GCF_009870825.1. GTDB lineage: Bacteria > Bacillota > Bacilli > Paenibacillales > Paenibacillaceae > Paenibacillus_AQ > Paenibacillus_AQ albilobatus. Next base: position 290,814 of record NZ_WTWY01000005.1, read on the forward strand.
TCGGCACACCGATCTCGGACAGCGTTTGGATATCGCGCAAAATGGTTCGGCGGGACACCTCCAACTTTTCCGAAAGCGAGGCGGCGGTTTGGCTTCCATGCTGAAGGGCCATGACGATGGCCATTTGGCGTTCCATTTTATTCAATCCATCACCCCGTTTTTCGTTACAGGCCGATTATATCAACCTATTGGTGACAGCTTGGATGTCACCGATTTTTTTTGTATTTCCTTCTTCCCTTCGTCTCGGGTATAATGCCATAAGGCATGTCGAAAGACATACTTATCCATTCTAGATTTCTAAGCAAAACCATAAACTATATTACCATATGTATCCATAAGCAAGAGGGTCAATAAAAGGATTCTTACAAAGCATCATCGGGTATGATCGGCATGGATACGCCAAGCGGATGAAGGAGGAGAAGCCCCGTTATGTCCAACTTTTTAAACAAACTCAAACAGGGTGTGTCGGATGCGGGCAAAAAAGCTCAGCAAACCGTGGAGTCCACGACATTGAAATTTCAGGTAGCGGCCAAAGAAAAAGAAATCGAAAAAAATTACACGGAAATCGGGCGGATCGTATACCGCTCCCTAGAAAGCCAAATCAGCTTCGCTCCCAATGCGGAATACGAAAAATACCGCGAGGCTATCGTCCACCTCGAACAGGAAATCGAAGAGCTGAACCGCAAAATACAGCATCTGCAAAATCTCAAGGAATGCGGCTGCGGAAAAATGCTGCCGGCCGACGCGTCCTACTGTCCGTTCTGCGGACAGCAGTTCCAAACGATCGTGCTGCAGCCGTCTGTCGTTCAAGCCGAAAAAGCTTCTTTTTGCCCCAAATGCGGAGAAGCGGCGGGAGCGTCAGACAACTTCTGCCGCAGCTGCGGATGTCAGTTATCGGAATAACGACGGCGAATCGCCAAACCATTCCAAAACCGCCCTTCCGTAATCGGAAAGGCGGTTTTTTTGCCATATGGCCGTACAGCGGTATTAACGTTTCGACGCGTAAAAAGAGCTGGTTTCTTCCCAGCGCTCGCCGGGCTGAAGGCCGAATAGTCCGATTTCTTCCGCAGGCAAGCCGGGGATGTTCGGCGCGTTGACCAAGTTCGTCTGCGGTTCCGGGCAGAAGAACTTGCCGCCGGCGCCGTTGTTCCAAATCATCCAATGCTTGTAGGAAGTGCCGACATCGTATACAAAGACGTCGCCGGTACGGTTGTCGGTCAGCTCCATCCGGTTGCGGCCGTTTTGCGGGCTTGCCGTGTAATGGTTGTCCATCTCCGCGAAATACGGGCTTACCCCATCGGTCTTCATCCGTTCTTCCTCCGGACTCAGCGGCTGGAACCGTCCCGTCGGCAGCATCCGCTCGTTCATTTCGCGGCGCTCGCCGATCGTCACCTTGAATGTATAGTCCGAAGCGCTGCTGCCGGGTACGAAAGGAGCGTTGATCGCCGTATGGAATGCCAGCAGATTCGGCATGTATTCCTTGCCGTCGTTGACGACCGTCACCTGTTGGTGCAAGCCATCGGCATTTAAGGTGTAGCGGAGAGTTACCGTGAAATCGAACGGGAAATACTGCTTGTACAGATGGCCTTCCCTCACCTTTTGGGAAACGATGACCACGCTTTCAAACTCGTCGCCTTTTATGTAATCTACCGTCCAGGGCAGCTTATGCATATACCCGTGCAGATGGTTGCCCCGGTCGGTTTCGTTCACCGGCAATTCGTAGACTTTGCCCTCCCAGGCGAATTTCCCCCCGTCGTAACGGTTTGGCGGTATCAAAACAGGAATGCCGTAAACGCCCGGGTTTGCCTTGAAATCTTCCATTTCATGCTCTTCAGGCTCCCGCAGGTACTTAAATCCCTTTTCCGTGTCCCGGAACAAGATCAGATTGCCGCCAAGCTCAGGCAGCAGCGCCGCTTCATACGGACCGTGCTTCAGCCAGACGGCGCGTTCGCCGTGAAATTCGCCTTCGTAGGCCGATTGTTGTGTTGTCATGGTTTCCTCCTCTTTCCTCTAGAAATATATCTTATTTTTGCTGGAGATTGGTATCGTCCTGAACTAAATATACCATGCGGAAAGCCCTTCGGGAACGCTTGCATTCACAAATCTTTGCATTTAAGCGGATTACTCCGGATCGGATACCAATAACACGTCCAAATCTCTGGCCAGGCGGATCAGATCCCTAACGGCTTTGCGCCTGCGCAGGACCGGGCCCGATGACGCTGCCTGGCCCATCACGATTTGCGTTGCGTTGACCCCGGTTGCCTGTTCCATGACGATCCGCGGCGTTTCTTTCCACGACTTGCTTTCCAAAATGCCGAATGTTCCACCCAAACGATCCGTTAACATGCGGCAGCAATCGGCCATGGGCTCTTCTTCGCTGCCGTTGCCACGGCCGACGCGAATCCAGTTTACGATAAGGTCCGCCTTAAGCCGGTAAGCGATGCGGAAGCCGCGCCGAATCAACCGCTCTCCGTTCGCACCGGGCAAAATGCAGACGTATATCGTTTCCTCCCTGCGCCACGGCCCGCGCATGGAGAAGCTGCGATCCCGCGATTCCAGCCTTTCGTCGACATCATCGGCGAGCTCCCGCAGCGCAAGCTCTCTTAAAGCGATCAGGTTGCCCGTTTTAAAAAAAGAACCCAGTGCTTGCTCGACTTTGCCCGCCGCATAAATTTTCCCGTCTTTCATCCGTTGGCGCAGCGCTTGCGGCGCGACGTCGATCAATTCGACCTCATCCGCCATGGACAAAATCGAATCCGGGACGGTTTCCCGGACCCGCACGCCGGTAATCTGCGCCACCGCATCGTTCAAGCTTTCCAAATGCTGCACGTTCATGGTCGTGATGACCGATATCCCGCACTCGAGCAGCGCCATCACGTCCTCGTATCTTTTTTGGTTCCGGCTGCCTGGAGCGTTAGTATGCGGAAGCTCGTCGACAAGCGCCAGTTCGGGATTGCGGGCCAGGATGGCATTCAGGTCCATTTCCTTTAAGAGTGTGCCTTTATAGGGAATTTCCGCTGCCGGAATCAGCTGCAGATCTGCGACCTGCGCTGCCGTTTCGGCCCGGCCGTGGGTTTCCAGCCAACCGACGACGACGTCCGTGCCCTTGCGCAAGCTTTCGTTGCCTTCCCTCAGCATCGTGTACGTCTTTCCGACCCCCGGCGCCGCTCCGATATAAATTTTGAAGCGGCCGCGTTTGATCCGACTCACCTTCTTTTCGATTTCCTCCTTGCTGAGCCTGTGATAGGGGCTTTCCTGGTCGTGCCGCTCGCGTTGGGCAGGGAGAAAGCGAGTCTCTCCGCGAGCCGATCGGTCCGCCACCCAAAATATATCGATGCCTCGGGCTCGTCTCAAGATGCCGTCCGTAACGGAGCCCTGCCAAAATTCCTGCCAGCGGGTTTTCTTGGAATGTCCCAGGACGATCCTCGTCACGTTGTTTTCGACGGCATACCGAATGAGCGCATCCGGAAATTGCCTCGATGAACGAAGCGGCAGTTCTTCGATGCCGGCGTCCGTTTTTTTGGCCATCTTATGCAAGGATCGCTTAAAAGCTGCCGCTTCCTTCGATAGCTTGCTTTTTTCCGGAACAAACACGACGACAATCAGATCCCCGTTTAACCGTTTGGCGATTTGCTGCCCTCTGCGGATATAAATCGAGCCGTTCCAATGATATTGCGCCGACACCAAAATCCGCTCCGACGCCCCCGACGGTCCTTGCAGCCCCATCTCCTCGCGGTGTTTTTCGAGCGCTGCATTGACGTCCTCGGCAACGAGTCGCAGCGACAGCTCGCGCAGCACGGTCAAATCCTTGCGGGTAAACAGTCCGGTATCCGGGCTTTGCTCCAAATGCCCTTCCTTGAATCTTGTCATCAGCGTTTCCGGCGAAACGTCGATCAATCGGATTTCGTCCGCCAGTTCCAGCGTCCCGATCGGCACCGTCTCCCGGGCTTCCAGACTCGTCCATTTTCTCGCCACATCCTGAATGCCTTCAATCTCGTACACGTTCAAGGTCGTAATGACGTTAATGCCATGTTCCAGCAACCATTCGATATCTTTCAGCCGATTCGGAAAACGGGCTCCTTTCCGGTTCCGATGCGCCAAACCGTCCACCAGAACAACCTCGGGATAACGCGCCAGCAGACCGTCCAAATTCAGGTCCTTGGTTTCCCTTCCGCGGTCGATCCAGTGAATGCTCGGCACCCGCTCCAAGCCCGTGAGCTGTTTCACGGTTTCCGGCCGCTTCAAAGTGGAAACGGCGCAAATGACGACGTCGATCCCCTTTTCTTTCAACATTTGACCTTCCCGCAGCATGTGGTACGTTTTTCCGCTGCCGCTTACGGCGCCGATCATGATTTTTAACTTGCCTCTTTGAATCTTGCGGATTTCCTCCAAGATCTGTTCCGGCGTTTTCCTTTTATATTCATCCATTCATAAACCCTCCCGCCGTTCAACCTATAAGTGAATCGTAAGCGTGAACGGGCATGCCTGTAAAACGACAAAGGCCTTCCAAAGCCCGATCTTCGCGCAAAATGGGAAGGAAAAGGCTTATTTCCAATAAAAAAGCATATATTTGAAACGTTAACGCTTCAGTACGTTATTTATCTTATTTTTAGACTGTTGTTTCCCATAAAATTTCAAAGTCAAATATTAGGCCAAACGGCCATAAATATTGTAAAATAGAAAGAAGAAAAACCTCCTTCGGCGAATGGGAAGGCACTGCAGCTTGCGTATGAGCAAGTATTTAATTATAGAATCGATCTGGTTGTAAGATATAGAAAGACGGGTTTTCGGGAAGGGGATAACCATGTCCACAATGATTCGGCTCCTCACAACGACGGACTTTAGCGATATCAGTGAGGATTTGCAGGAAGAAATCTATTACGAGTATTACGATTTTGCGTATGGCATGATTTATTACATCGTCAAAGATCACGCGGCGACCGAAGACATCATCCAGGAAGCCTTTATCAAGGTGATCAAAAACAAGCCCGTCTTCGAAAACGAAGGCAAACTCAGAGCCTGGCTGAAGGTCGTGACGAAAAATACGACGATAAATTATTTGCGAAAAAATAAAAACTACCGTAACCAAGTGGATGTTGAAGGTGTTTTTATGTATAAAGAAGACGTTCCCCAGTCACCGATATCGGTCGAAAACACCGTTGAAACGAAACTCATCGAAGAATCCATCATGGAATACCTTCAGCAGTTGAAACCCGAATACCGGGTGTTGATCGAATACCGATGGAAACAGGGGCTAAGTTACAAAGAAATCTCAAGTATGCTGGAGCTGAGCGAAGATGTCGTCAAACAACGTCTATTCAGGGCTCGGGAGAATATTAAGAAAATGTTGTTTAAAGAGTGGGGGATTAAGGATGAAAAGCGAAAAATTTGAAGAATGGTTTGATGTGGCCTTTGACCGCGCTGTATCTTCTTCTTCCCTGACATCCGACGAAAGCAAGCGAGCATCCTGGAAGAAGGTTCAAGCACAGATTGAACAGGTAAACCGCAAGCGAAAACGCAAACGGCGCATGCAGCTTAGCGGGATCGTTGCCGCCTCGTTTATTGCCGGTGCTGTATTTTTCAGTCCGTCCGGCGTAACCAAAGCTCTTTCTCCGATCGTGAAATCCGTCGTGGATTTAGGCAACGGGATGATCGGTATCGTAATCAAAAACGGCGATGTGCCGGCGACCGTCGTGACTCCAAAAACCGAAAAACCGGATACGTACGTTGAACAAGACAACGACGACAACAATTTTTCCCGTCTCGAATGGTCAAAAGTGCAGGATAGTGTCAGCGAACCTCTTAATATGGATGAACTGAAATCGAAATTATCGTTTTCGCTGCCCGCGTTAACGGAAATTCCTGCAAAATACCATTTTGAAAATTATACGTTGTCAAGTCCGTCCGTGAACGGCAAAACGTATGACAAAATTTCTTTGAAATATACCGATGATGAGCAGCATACGTTATGGATCCACCTCATGAATTTGAAGACGTACCAATCGACGATTACGACCGTTCCGAAAGAAACCGAGAAGTTCATGCTGGGCGGTCAGGAGATTTTTTACAGCCCGGGCGTTTACAACAAACTGCTTGGCACTTATCAGACCCAAATCATTCAAATCAGCAGCGATCTGCCTAAGGATGAGATGGTAACCGTCTATAAATCGTTCATGCAAATACCGTAAACCAATCGAATACCCGTCTTTTCGCAAAAGGATCTTCCGATTGAAGCTTTTTTTTGCGATCGGACGGTTCTTTTTTTTGTGCTTGAAGCTCGGCTCGAAAGAGGAATAAATCCAAGCGCTAAGGGAGACCTTAAGGGGGTAATTTTCTATATCTAACCCTCGGAGGTCATATTTATGGTAAAGTATATCGCGCTGGCCGCGCTTATTTTGACGGCAGGCTGCGGCGCATCTAACCACAATGTCACGACAAAACAGGTTTCCCCACAGCCTGCACGAATTTCGACGTATGACCGGACTTCAACGCACAACGGAGTTTCGACGTATGACCGAACTTCAACACACGACGGATTTTCGACGCATAACCGATCCTCAACACATGATGGAATGTCAACGAATGGGACCACACCATCAACGATGAAAACGCATGACCATATGCACGCCCCCGGTTCGATCAGAACGCAGTCATCATCCACGGCGACGTGGCTGACACGGAAAATGACCGCTAAATCAACGAAAGATGGGCTGACGTCCGAACTGCTTGATCTGATCCAGGCTCCTACAGGAGCGCCTGCAAACCAAGCGCCTGCAGGAACTCCCGCAAACCAAATGCCTACAGGGAATCCATTAAATCGGGTACCTGCGGGTAATACCGGATTTCAAGCTCCGACCGGGACGACAGGAAACACCGGAACTCAGGCTCCAACAGGCACCCCTGGAAACACCACAGGCACAACAACGGGCACCGAAGGACAAACACCGGCAAACAGCAAAAACTCCACCCAATATGCGCAGCAGGTGTTGGATCTGGTCAATAAGGAAAGATCCAAAGCCGGATTGGGTTCCTTGAGCATGGACGATCAGTTGTCGAAAATGGCGATGGCCAAAGCGCAGGACATGTACAATAACAATTATTTCGACCATAATTCTCCGACATACGGTTCCCCTTTCGATATGATGAAGCAATACGGAATCAGCTATCAATCGGCAGGAGAAAACATCGCCAAGGGGCAAACAAGTCCGACGCAGGTGATGAACGAATGGATGAACAGCCCGGGACATAAAGCGAATATTCTTAACAAAGGTTATACCAAAATCGGCATCGCTTTTTATAACAACGAATGGGTACAGGAGTTTACCGGTTAGAATCTTATGGATCACCTTTTGCTTCCAAGCATAAAAAAGGGATATAGGCTCTTGATCTGAAAATCAGACAGAGCCTATATCCTTTTTTAATTCCATATAGAGTTCTTCGTTATATCACTTTTTGCCTGGAGTCAAAAAATTATAAGTCCAGCTTGTGGCCCCGCTCCATGCGTGAAATCTGCTTCTCGCCCGTTTCGGCCATTTCGCGGAATTGATTGATGGTTTCGCGCATTTTAGGCAGGGCTTCTTGCTTGTAGGTGCTGATCGAATCGAGCGCGGATAACACGTCCGTAAACGCCTGCTTCAGCGTATCCACCGAAATGCTGGCCTCCAGCGCTTGCTTTTGGATCGCTGCGCCTTGGTTTTTGAGCATGCGGGACGTGCTTGAAATGAGTTCGTTGGTCGTTTGATTCAGCAGCTCGATTTTTTTCAGGACGATTTTTTGGTTGTACAGCGCGGCCGCCACGGTAACGGAGATTTTAAGCGCCGAAATGGTGACGGTTTTTGCCCGGTCCACTCCGCGGATCAATTCTTTGTTGTTCCGGATGACGACTTCGATGGCCATAATCCCCTGCTGGTTTACGACCAGCATCTGCTGCAGGTCCATGATCCGCTGGCGGAGCGGGAACAGCACCTCTTCGGTGATAAAGCGGATTTTGTCCGGGTCTTCGTTGCGGGCTTTCGCCGCTTCAACCTGCGCTTCGATGGAAGCATCCATCATTTCGCCCAGCTGGATTTCCTTCTGCAGCTTTTTCGTCAAATCCCGCAGCGCCTGCTGCTCGATCTCGAGCGTCGTATTGTCGTTTTTGAGCGTTTGCTTCCCTTTATCAAGCGAAACGACGATATCCGCGATAACGCTGTCCGCTTTTTCGAACTTTACAAAATAAGCGCGGAGCGGATTAAACAGCTTGCCGAGCAAGCCCGTTTTCGCAAAATCGATGGCGCTCGGGTCCAAATCCTTCAGCTGCGTATGAAGTTCAGCCAAGCCTTTGGCGACTTGCCCGCCTTCATCCCCCGTCTGGGACAACTTCCCGACCGAAACTTGGAGCATGGTGTTTTTATCGGATGACGTTCTCATCGTATTTAAACCGAACGAGTCGATCGACTGCAAAATTTCCTTTCGCTTCTCCAGCGAGTCCATATCCAGTTCCATAATCGCCGTGACGTTCGAATCCGCGAGTTCCTTCAGCTTTGCGACTTCCTCGGGGACCGGCTTTACCTCTTCCTCAATCACCGCTTTGATTTCTTCCGGGCTTGCGACTTCCATCGAAAATGACATCGTAATCCTCCTTTAGGTACCTTTACATTTGAACGTTAAACAGGTTTCCGATCTTGTAGACGACGTCGTCGGTATCCGCATTGATGCTCGCCGCCTCGTTGATGCTCGAAATGCTTTGGAGCGCTTTGATGTTGGCGTTGTAACCGATCGTGTAGATCGGGATTTTGTACGCTTCGATCAATCCTTTTACGTCTTTGAGCGTGTGGCCTTCATTCGTTTCGCCGTCGCTCAGGACGAAAATAAGCGGCTTGCTCGACGGGTTTTCCGCCATATAATCCTGCAGCATCTTGATCGCAACGACGATGCCGTCGAAGGTAGCGGTCCCTCCGTTCGCCTGCAGGCTTTCCACCGCGCCGACGAACATCGATTGCTGGTTGGTATTGTATTTTCCGACCGGCAAATTGATGGTGACGTCGCTGGAATAGGAGACGAGACCGATGCTGTTGTCCTTGCCCAAAAATTTCTGGCCCTTCAGCAGCGATAATTTCAATCGGTTCAAAGGCTCTCCGGCCATGCTGCCGGAAACGTCGGTGACGAACACGGCCGCAATCGGTTTATTCCCGTTTTTCTTTTCCTTCCACAGCTTTTGCGCCGCGGTCAGCACGTCTCCGCCGACGACCGGAAGCTCGGATTTGTAATCCTCGAGGCCGTTAAAGCCTTTTTTCTCCGCTTCTTTCTGATATTTTTCCTGCGTGACGAATTCGCCGAACTTTTTAATGATATTCAGCTTGTTCTGAGGAACGTCCCCGATGGCGTACAACGGGCTGTCATGTCTTACTCCAAACGGGGTAAACACATATCCGCCCTTCAGATCGGGGGCATTCGCAAACGTCTGGTATTCCAAAACGAAACCGTCGAGCATGCCCGATTTGGCTGCGTCGCGCATTTGGATCGTCGTCGAAGCGGTAAACGGCACGTTCGCCTGGAAGTTCTCAAAGCCTTGGACCGCCTTTTCGCTCAAAAGATTTTTACTGTCGAACGTATACAGCGCGGTAACCAGGAAGTTCAACCCCGTAGAGCTTGCGAACGGATCGGTATACCCCATCGAAAACTCGTTGTTCGCGATCGCTTCGGTAACGGTCTTGACATTGACGGCTCCGTATTTTTCGACAAGCGCGTCATGCTTCGCCTTCGATAAAACGATGCCGGGGACGTTGCCGACAAGCCTTTTGGAGATCAGCTGCGTCTTGATGCCGCTCGCCTTCACCATTTCGCCCCATAGTTCATTGGACGGCGTAAACGCGTCCGGCACGTACTTTTTCGATTTGATGTAATCGACGGCGGTGCCCGATGCGATGTTCCGGATTTTGACCGAGGCGGGTTTACCGTTTACGACAATGCCCGCTTTGTTGAATTCGGTGGCGGCTTCGGTCAGCCAGCCGTCAACGCCCGTCCCCGCCTTTTCGATCGAGGAAAAAATCTCCACGAAATTGTCCGGCGTCGTGTTTTTGACGGTGATCGGGAACTTGGATATTTCCGGCAGCGATTCGCCGATATCGATCGGGTTCAAATCGATTTGCCCTTTGACCGGGGTATCGGTTTTTACCGCGATATTGGAGTAAAGCTTATTCAAACGTTTGGCCGCATCCTCCGCCGTAACCTGCATTTTCGTTTTGCCGAAATTGGAGGTCATGCTCACTCCTACGTATACCAGTACAAAAACGATGACCAGAATGATACCGGAAACGAGAAAAAATTTTTTTCTTGCCATTCATTGCACCTCTCACTGTTTATAAAATTTGGTCTGTTTGATTAACGAGTCAATTTCCTGCATGCACGGCATGTTGTCGATATCTCCCGGTTCAAAGCTGTCCAGCCGGGATATTTCGATGATCAGCTTATCCAGCTTCAGCAAAATTTCCTCGTTCGTGCTTAAAGAGTTTTTCATGAAAGACAGATACTCGTTGTACACGTTCATCTTTTCCTGAAGGATTTCCTGCGAGAACTTGGACTGCTTCCCTTTCATCATGCTAAGATACTCGGACTCGTCAAAGACGCTTATCCTGCTCAGCATACTTTTGACGTTCAAATAAAACAGCTTTTCGACCTCGTAGGTTACGGACGAAAACTTTTTATGGCTTAATTCCCCTTGGTCAAACCGCTGGTTGATGATGTTCATCAGCGTGGTTCTTTTTTTCTTGATGCGATCCAGCTGTTCCAAGGCCAGCGTAATGAATTCCTCCAGGGATTTGACCTGCCGGTACCGGTTCAGCGCTTCCACGTAGTCTTCATGCGTGCTGATCTCTTTGACGGGAATGACGGCCGGCGGCTTGAAGAGCAGCACATAACTTCCGTAAAAGAGGATTATCGCGCTTGCGACCAGCAAGGTGATCCCGAATGCCGTCGCAAAGGCGCTGCTTCCGATCGAAATGCCCAGAAATCCGGGTGAAAGCACCAGAATGTTCAAGATTACGATCCCTGCCACAAGTCCCAAAAATTTTATGTACTTCATTCGATCCAATCGTCTACCTCCTCTGCTTCCTTCAAAAACGCCCTGAAGTACATCAGGCAAATCCATGTGCTTTCGCGTTGTTAACGGCAGCGTGCTTTTGCTATCCAATTCGGAGGGCGGTTATGCGGCAAACCGTTTTTCTTCCCCTTTTCCTTATGTACATTTGGCACCGAATAGTTCTATTGCGCCAATCCTTTCATCTTTTCCTATACCTACGTAGCATTTTCGAATAGGTTCCATTTCGCAAACGATTTTCCCCTCCAAGTAAAGCGCTCACATCAGCCCGAATTACCGCATCTTTTGAAAATTGTACCATATGTCATTGTTGCCGTGAACGATAAAAATGAGCGATTTCGAAAGCTTCCTCCCTGCAAACCCCCGGCCAAGGAAAAAAGAACCCGCTCTGGACAAATACAGAGCCGGGGCTTTAAGAAAAATCGGTGAACCATGGATTCGTTCAATTGTTCCTTAAGATACGACAAATTGCACGATGATCGGTGTTCCGGGATCCAGCGCATCGCCTCCGGGGATCGTAATCGCGGTCGTCGTCACAGAGGACGTATCCGCGGTTTGCATCACGCCGTTTACGTAGAGGTTATAATAGCTGTACGTTCCGGGAAATGCCGTCGCGGCAGCTCCGGTATCATTGGTGAAGGCCGTTGCCGCGATCGCGAACGTCGCCCCCGTCCCCGTCCCTGCGCTAATCGTAGAAATGAATCTTCGGCTGTTTTGATATGGCGTTACGAGTGGCATGTTTCTCACCTTCCTTCTTTCTTGGGGAACACGCGTGTTTTCGAATCTATGCTTATCATTCCTCGGTGATGAGAGACTTTAAGCATCAAATCTTGCATGATTCCCTGATTTATTAAATGCAGAAAGCAAGGAAGGTGCGAGGGCAAAACTACTAAAAGTTGCTAGACTACGACATTGGCGGTCAGTTGAATCGTTTCCAGGACGATCGGCGTGCCGGCGTAAATGGTTGAGTTTTGGGGCGGGAAAAACAATTGGGAAGGGCTCGCAAGATACAGATTCCCCGGCTGAAGGATTCCGTTGATGTAGAGGTTGTTGAAACCGTCCGATCCGAAGCCTGAAAATTCCGTCACCGGATCCCCCGCGTCGTTCGTGAACAAACCGGCTGGAATCGCTGCCGACTCCGTTAAATCCAGATCGCTTTCCGGAGCATAAAAATAACGGTTTTGCGTTGGCGTAACCGTAATATCCGGGATGACCACCGCCCCGGGAGGCCCTTGCGGTCCTGTTGGGCCTTGAGGGCCCTGCTCCCCTCTCGGTCCGGCTGGACCTTCGGCGCCTTGCAAACCTTGAAGACCCTGCTCTCCCGGTGGACCCTGCGCCCCTTGCGGACCTTGGAGCCCCTGCTCTCCCGGTGGACCCTGCACACCTTGCGGACCTTGGAGACCCTGCTCTCCCGGTGGGCCCTGCACACCTTGCGGACCCTGGAGTCCCTGCTCTCCCGGTGGGCCCTGCACACCTCGCAAGCCCTGGAGTCCCTGCTCTCCCGGTGGGCCTTGCGCCCCTTGCTCGCCTTGAGCTCCTGCCGGCCCTTGTAATCCGGGAATGCCTTGCGCTCCTTGCGGGCCGGCACGTCCCTGACCTGGAGGTCCTTCCAATCCGTCACCTCCCCTTCCCCCTTGCGGTCCGGGAAACCCTTGGCCCACTTGGGGACATTGAACCCCTTGAGGGCCTTGAATCCATTGGGCGCCTGAAGGGCCCGAAAGCCATGGAGCGACGCGAGCATCGCATTTTCCCGCGAATCCGGCGTTCATAAGGGCTCTAACCTGCCGCAGTGCCGCCCGTAACAATTGCTCGGCAACCGTTGCCGTGCGGGTTTGTAGTTTCCGCCTTCTTTTGGCTGAACATGGATGGAGGGAACCGCGATAGCCGGATGAAGGCCTTTTCCGGATAGCCTTTTTACATTTGTATGCCGCTTTGGTTTTTGGCGGACATTTGCCGTTTCTTTTCCATCCGGCACTTCCGTTTTTTCGCATTTTCAAACGTTTCATGCAAGTCACCTCCCTTAAGGCGCAAAAAATGTGCATATGCCATATCTATATGACAAATGCACACCCTGGGAGTGGACGAATGGCCCGATTATGTTTTTCTCGATTCATCTCAAATAAAAACGGGCTGCTGCCTGGTAGATGAGCAGAGCCCATTAATCCCCTTCTTCCGAACCCTCATATCAGTTTTTCCACGGATCCTCGATTTCCTCCCATTGCTGTGTAAACACATCCAATTTAATATAAATTCTCCGATGATCTTTAATGACATCGCCGTAAATGAAACCCTCTCCATACCCTCCGGATACCCATTGCTTCCGGTCAGTTGTCATTCCGCTGGTTTTTATGGCCTGATCAGCGAGTTTCAAAATGACTTTCTGATATTGTTCACCGCTGACGATCTTATCCAGATCGGGTGCGTCCTTGATGAGCAGATTCCACAACGGGCCGCCGGAGACTGCATCATATACGGTTCCGGTCATGGCGTTCACCCCATAACTTAACCCATTGGAGCTTGGTGCTTCCGGCACGGACCAGAACGTATAAATATGCCCTTTTCGTGCCATTTTCCAGCCATCGATATTCACGTGTTCCGCCATCAGCTGCCGAACCTCTTTTTCGTTCAATGGCAAATGCGTTGACGGATGCCAACTTCCTGCCATCGAGCATATCAACAGAATCGATATCAGTATGCTTTTCACGCTTCCCCTCCTTTTTAGCGTCTTTTATTGATGATTTTACCAGAGCAGCCCTTAAGCATCATTAGCAAACTGTAGTTCAGCTTTCCACCAACGTCTCTTGCTCTTCATTCATCAACTGAGCCTGATACAGCTCCTGATATCGTCCGCCTGCTGCCAGCAGCGCGTGATGTTTCCCTTTTTCCACGATTTTTCCATGCTCCATGACTAAAATGAGGTCGGCATGCTGCACGGTAGACAGGCGGTGGGCAATAACCAGCGTCGTTTTGCCGACCATCAGCCGCGAAAGCGCGTCCTGCACCAGCCTCTCGGATTCGTTATCCAAAGCGGCGGTGGCTTCATCCAGCAGCAAAATCGGCGCATCCCGCAAGATGGCTCTGGCGATTGCAATCCGCTGCTTTTGTCCGCCGGAGAGACGGGAGCCCCGTTCCCCGATTTCGGTGTCGAAGCCTTCCGGCAGCTTCATGATAAAATCATAGGCGTTTGCCTGCTTGGCGGCCGCGAACATTTGCTCATCATCCGCAGTCGGGTTCCCGTCAAGAATATTGTCCCGAATCGATCCCGTAAACAAAACGGATTCCTGCGGCACGAGCGAAAAATAATCTCTGTATTCCCGCAGCCCGATCGCCCCCCGATCCTTTCCGTCAATCTCAATGGTGCCCGCCGTTGGAGCATATAACCCGAGCAGCAATTTGAAAAGGGTAGACTTCCCGCCGCCGCTTCCGCCGACGATCGCCACCGTTTGGCCTGCATGCACCCGAAAGCGGATATCATGCAGCGCCAATTCGTTGACATCTCCCGTATATGAAAAACCTACGGATGAAACGTCAATCTCGCTGAAGGAAGACTTGGCCCGGCTTGGCGTCGGCAATTCGGCATATTCCTTGGGCGCGTCGATCACCTGAAAGATTCGGTCCGCCCCCGCCAAAGCCTGCTGCATGCTGGACCATAACGCCGGCAGAAGAGCAAACGGGTTAACCAAATAATTCATAAGCTGAATAAACGCAAGCATCGCGCCGACTTCCAGGCTGCCTTTGGCGACAAAATATCCGGCAAGCAGGATCGCGATCATAAAGGTCGCAATGGCAATCACTTGCGAAACGGCACCGGCAGCCCCTTGGGTCTTGCCCTGGCTCTGCTCGATTTCCGCGATATCCGTACTGAATTGCCGGTACTGCTTGGAGATCTTTTTTTCCAAGCCAAAAATTTTGTACAGCACGCTGGCGCCAAGCACGTCCTGCAAATAAGAGGTTCCCCTCCCCATCGCCTCCTGCAGTCGCGCTCCTTTGATACGCATCGATTCCCCGAACATTTTTCCTGTCAGGATCATCGCCGGACCGACGCAAATGGTGATCAACGCAAGCGGCCAATGTATATTCAGCAGGTAGATAAATGCGCACAAGGCAAGCAGCGGATTTCTGAGCAATCCCATCACAATATTGCCGGCAGCTTCGCCTACCGCCTGATTGTCGCTGGTGAAACGGGCGAGCAGATCGCCGGTGTGGGTCCGGTCATAATAATCCTGATGCAGCCGCAAGGCATGGTCCATCGTGTCCAAGCGGATGTCGTTCCTAACTTTTACTGAAGCTTTTTGTTTCAAATATGTATCGAAAAAAGAAGTCAAGCTGGCGCCAACCAGGATGATCGCCCCGATCGCGACAAGCGTCGGCCAGCGGTCAATCTCGAACTTCACCGCCGCGTTTGTAATCTGGGACAAAAACCAGGCAACGGAAAGATCTAAAGCGATGCCCGCCAGCATGGTCATGATTAACCCGGCATAGAGGAGTTTATATTTGCCCATATATTTTAATAGCCGGAAAAATACACCCTTACTCTTCATGCAATACCTCTCTGCTCAAATATGTTTTGTTTTCGGTTTCTATGGAAGCGTTTTCGATTGTCCGATCCTCCCTCCCCATCCTTCTTTTTCCACCGCTTTCGATTATAATCCAAAATACGGAAAGAGGATATATGTGTTTCTTGTTTTGAATCATGCCCGTTCCGGCGGGAGTTCGAAGCTTTTTATCAAAAATGACACAGCCCTCGAATAAGGTGCTACAAATGCAAAAAAGCCGAAAACGGATCCGCTGTCCGTTCCCGGCATATTTGTGATTTGGATGATCACTTGTTCATATCAACGAGAATTTTGCACTGCTTGCGGTCCTTTGTCAGCTGTTCAAAGCCCTGCTCCACGATATCGTCCAGCGCAATCATGCTCGTGATTACGGCGTGGCCGTCGATGCGGCCGCTGGCGAGCAGTTGAATGACTTCAGGGAACAAGTTGTTGTAGGCATAGGAACCGCTGATTTTGGCTTCGGTTTTTACGATGACGCTTGGGTTGAAGGTGACGGGTTTTTCCCAAAGGCTGATAATTTTGAACTCTCCTCCGGGTCTAACCGCGTAAATGCCGGATTCAAAAGTCGCTTGCACGCCTGCGGCATCAAACGCGACGTCTACGCCCCCGTTCGTCATTTCGCGTATGCGTTTGACCGCGTCAACTTCGACCGGATTCATCGCATGGGTGGCGCCAAGCTCCAGCGCTTTCTCGCGGCGTTCTTCCGATACCTCGACGACGAAAATTTGGCCGGCGCCCGCAGCTTTGACCGCTTGCAGCAGCAAAAGCCCGATCGGGCCGGCACCGAAAACCGCCACGGAATCGCCCAGATTGAGTTGGCTTTGGCGAACGGCATGAACGGCAACGGCCGTCGGTTCAACCAGCGCGCCAAGCTCCAGCGGCATGGAATCGGGGAGAATAAACGCGTTTTCTTCCCTGACGACCGCATATTCCGCAAATCCGCCCGACAATGTATACCCGTACCCCTGGGAATTGGTGCACAAATTGGCCATGCCCCGTCTGCAATTGGCGCAGCGACCGCACGGAATCAACGGTTCGACCGCAACCCGGTCCCCGACTTTCACGCGGGTCACGCCTTCGCCGATCTCGGTGACGACGCCCGAAAATTCATGGCCGAGGACAGGCTGCTTGCGGATCGGATACAATCCGGCCAAATATTCGTGCATGTCGCTTCCGCAAATTCCCGCATAGGAAACTTTGACCTTGACGGTTCCCGGCAGCAATGCAGGAACTTCAGCCTCTTTGACTTGAATGTCTTTTACGCCATAAATATGTGCGGCTTTCATGATGTAACATCTCCTTGGAAGTCATTGCTTGATATCGATACCCAGTCCGTTAAATACAAACCTTACCGTGAGCTGCGCCGCTTCGGCCGGCGTCATTTCCCGCTTGTCCTCCATCGGATTCAAATACGGATCGGGCATGGAAGAAATGATCGTTCCCATCGTAAAATTCACCGCAAATTCGAGCGAAGGAAAACGAATCGCCCCTCGATTCATCCCTGCTTGCAAAATGCTCCGAAGCTGCTCCCAGGTTGGAAAAATGGCGTACGTCAGCTTCTCCACCCTTGGGCTTTTCATCATCAGCTCCTGCTGGAGAATGCAAATCAGATACCTTTCTTCATACCGGTAGTCCACGAATTTCTCGATAAATTCGCGGAGATCCGCGACCGGATCGGCCAAATCGTAATGCATTTTTGCAAAGTAGTGCCGGAGCGGCTCGAATAAGGCATAAAACACATTTTCCTTGCCTCCGAAATGGTACGATACGAGCGCAAGCGATACGCCGGCCTCATCGCATATTTGCCTCACGGTCGTTCCTTCGAATCCTTTTAACGCAAACAGCTTTTTGGCCGCCTGCAAAATTACGGTCTTCACGTCTTTCCCATTCATTTCATCTTTTGGACTCATGGCGATCACCCTACCTGTCATCGTTAACATCTATCCGTTTGAACGTTTGTTCAAATCACAGTATGAATAACGTACCATTCGGCAGCCGCATCGTCAATGCTGATAGCATCCGATGGGTGAACGGTATTCGGATCGCGAAACGCGCGAATCGGCAAATTCGCCGGCATCCGGCATGAATCGAAATGGCATGAATTGGTGTAAACCATTGTTTTGAACGATCGTTTTGAACACTCGTTTAACATGGATTATTGTACACCTGTGTCTGAAACGTGTCAACGCTTTCGCAAGGCGAAACAGCCCGTTTCTTTATCCATAGAAAAAGACGCCCGTCATCCGGACGCCTTACGGCCTTCATCCTTTTGCATCGTCCTTAAAATTCGCGAAGCTCGTCAAACCTTTCGAACAGCATTTGGCCATCGATGCCGATGTTTGCGGACGCCAATCGGTTTTGTACCGTTTGAAGCAGTTCGGACAGCACCGTAAAAATTTCCTCGCGTTCCACCGTTTCGATCAAGCCGGTCCGCCGATCCATCTTATTGAACGCTTCCGTATAGTCTGAGACGATCGCCAACAGCTCCTGCTTTAATACGGTAACATCGGTGGCTCCGTCCATCGTATTGCCTGCGGCGGAGTTCATGGCGGCAAGCGTCTTTTTGTATACGGCGGCCGCTTTTTTGGCATGGGCTGCGGTAATATGTTCCCGTCCGTCCCAATCGCGGAAAGGGTTCAGCATATTTTCCTGAAGCCATTCCGGCTTGCGCGGCTTGGTAATGGCGAGGCTCAGGCCATTGGCCGTTTCTTGCTTGTATTTTTGTTTCACGGCTTTCGCCGTTTCCGCCGGCAGGCTCGTCAACCACAGCCAGGTCAAATGCTGCAATTTTTCGGGTCCGGGGAACTGTTCCCCGGTAAAACCAAACAGATCGTACGTGCTGAAATGCGTCAGACCGGATAGCCTATCGAGGCATTCCATATGGACGATGGTTCCCGGCTTGCCCCACAGCCGCAATTCGTTAAGCTCCGGGTAGGCGTCGATGACTTTTTTCAGATCCAATTCCTTGATGCCCTTTACATGGAGGGACCCAAGCCGTTCAAGACCGCGGCCGTACGGCTTTCCTTCATAAAACCCGGCCGTGATCCATCGGCCGTCTTCATGGGCATGCACCACGAGTCCTGCCGCCTCGGGGCCGGTTAAATGGAGCTCCTCGACGTTTGGACCCAAATACAACTCTTCCAATTCCCCTGCCCGCAAAATAACGCGTTCCAACCCGCTGTGTCTTACATCGATTGTTTTGCACCCATGATTCTCCCACTGCAGCTCGTTAATAAACGGGTTACAGTTAACGTAATGCTGAAGGTCCGCATACGTTTTTTTGGCAATGATTCGGGTAAGGCACGGCAAATTGTCCAGCTCCGACCAATCCTTCAGGCTCTGCAAAACCTCGTCGTCGATCACGTGGGTCGATCTTCGCAGACGTTGTCCGCCCACCTTGATCAACGTATCGTCATTCGCGGCTTCCTTGAACGCTTTGCGGCGATCTTCAGGAATGCGATCCCATTTCCGCTGCCTGTACAAGCTGCTTCCGACGTTCCAGCTTCCGTAGCCTCTTGTCCCGGCGTCCGTCTTCGGAGGAACGTTTCCGACCTTGATATAGGGCTTGGGGACCTTTCCTTCGACGTAATTGAGCTCAAGTTGCTTGTTCCAAAAATAATAATCTGCATACAGCGGCTTCATTTCCCGAACTTCGTCCTCGCCGGGCAGTTCCTCGTCCGCCCAATCCAGCTCCAGCAGTGCCGCCAAATTTTGCGATTTGCGACCTCCCGCTTTGATTTCGATAACTTGGCAGGCCGCGTAGCCTTGCAATTTTTCGTCGTACACGCAATATACGTCCCCTACGTACGGCTTCATTCCATCACCCTTTACGTTAATCCTTGTCTTTCCAATGTACAATGATTACTCGAAAAGAACAATGAAGCGAAAGAACAAAACTGGAGGGCCTGTTAGACAGTCTCCCGAAAAAAAAGAAAGCGGGCGCTTAACAGCCCCGCTATCTTACTCGGATGTCTTGATTAGGAACGACGAATGATTTCTCCTACCTTCTTCAATATGCCGGACATCGAATCGGGATCATGCACGTCGTAATCGTCAATGTTCAGGCGAAGCACCGGACAGGCGTGGAATTCGCCGATCCAATCCGAATATCTTTTATGCATATGTTCCCAATAGGACACGTCGGTTTGGATCTCCATCTCGCGTCCACGCTCCTGGATTCGGGCCAGGATGGACGGCAAACTTCCTTCCAGGTAAATGAGAACATCGGGATGCGGAAAATACGGCGTCATTACCATCGCTTCAAACAAGCTGGTGTATGTTTCGTAATCGATTTTGGACATCGTCCCCTGGTCGGCGTGCATTTTGGCGAATATCCCGGTGTCTTCGTAAATGGAGCGGTCCTGAACGAATCCGCCGCCCATTTCAAAAATTCTTTTTTGTTCCTTAAACCGTTCGGCCAAAAAATAGATCTGCAAATGGAAGCTCCATCGTTCAAAATCATGGTAAAACTTTTCCAAGTAAGGATTATGCTCTACCTGTTCCATGGACGTTTTAAAGCCCAATTGAGCCGCAAGCGCTGCGGTAAGCGTCGATTTGCCTACGCCGACCGTTCCTGCGACCGTAATGATTGCGTTTTCCGGGATATGGTATGAATTCATGACAAGTTCTCCTTTAACTGAGAGACAATCTCTTCGAATTGGTTTTTGTTTTGGACAAAATCGACCCGGTTGGCGTCGACCGTCATGATGATCGTGGAAGGTTCGCGATCCGCAAGCGACGTCATCGCCGCTTCATAATCCTCGATTAACTGCGCCAGGTAACCCGGATCCATGTCTTGCTCAAACGGACGCCCCCTTTTGGCGATTCGACGCTGCAGCGTCTCAAGACTTGCTTTGATGTAAATAATGATGTTCGGTTTGGGCAAATCATCCGTCAAAATATGATAGATTTGCTCATATTTATCCCGTTCGGCTCCGCTTAACGTTCTCCGGCTGAAGATCAGGTTTTTGAAAATGTGGTAGTCCGAAACCACCGGTTTCCCCGCCAAAATGTAGTCGTTAACCGTCTCTTTCAGCTGTTTATACCGGTTGCAAAGGAAAAACATTTCGAGCTGAAAGCTCCAATCGTCCATGTTTTGATAAAATTTATCGATAAACGGGTTTTCCTCGACGATTTCCTTCACGACCGGAAGCCGCAGACGTTCGCCAAGCATCGAGGCCAGCGTTGTTTTTCCGGCCCCGATCGGCCCTTCTACGGCAATAAATGGCATATTTGTTCTCATGTAAGCCGACTTCCTCCCCCATCCGTTTGAAACCTTCTATGAATCTTCTCTATGAAATGGACGAACTCATTGTAACACAGCATCGCCCAGTTTCTCACCGAAACTTTTTCCATGAACACGTGACAACTTTTTGCATCAGCCGGGCGAGAGGCCAATTTTTTATGAAGAAACATGAAACATTTTACAATCATAACCGTCTTATCATTGGAATCTTCCACAGGTTGACTCCGACCCGCGGGGATATGGCACGGCCATTCCTCATCATTCCTAAATGAACTTGAAGGGAGATGTCTTGTAACATGAAAAAATCCATTGCACTCTTGTCGCTGGCGCTGGGTTTGACCGTTTCGGCC
Source organism: Paenibacillus sp. USDA918EY (assembly GCF_009870825.1). Taxonomy (GTDB): domain Bacteria; phylum Bacillota; class Bacilli; order Paenibacillales; family Paenibacillaceae; genus Paenibacillus_AQ; species Paenibacillus_AQ albilobatus. The sequence continues at coordinate 312,042 of NZ_WTWY01000005.1, forward strand.
CAAGCATCCGCCGCGGAGGCGAACGCAAATTCAGCCTCGAACATCGTTTCCTACGGAACCGATTCCCTTGTGAAAAAAGACGGCACGTTCTGGATCTGGGGGCCGCAGCAGCCCGTACCGACACAAATCCCCGAGCTGACCGGAGCGGCAAGCACGTTTGGATTCCATATGGTGGAGAAACAGGACCATTCGGTGTGGCTCTGGGAGACGAAGCCGTTAAGCAAGACGGTGACCGTAAAACCCGTGAGCGGCATCAGCAACGTGACGAAAATCGAGGGTTATGGGCCTGCGCTTGCCTTAGATCGTGACGGCAACGTATCGGCTTCGGTTAAGACGGCTGAAGGCTGGGATATGACGCATTTTGAACCGGTGAAAGGCATCGACCATGTGTCCGATGTCGAAAGCTACTATGAAATGAACGACAAGACCGGCCAAGCCCGCCGCATCTTTTTGAAGACGGACGGTACGGTCTGGACAAATACGGATTCCGAGCCATCCCTCACCCCAGCCAAAAATCTCGATAACGTCGTTCAAATCGAAAAAAATATCGCGCTGAAAAAAGACGGCACGGTTTGGACCTGGCCGAAAACCTTTAAAGGCACGGGCAGCCTTCCGAACACGGTGACCGCAACGCAAATCAAGCCATTAAACCAGATTAAAAGCATTTGGCAAGACGCAAACTCCTCGCTGGCCATCGACAGCCAATCCCGGCTTTGGTTCTGGGGAGCGATCTTAACCGGCTATTCGGACGGACCCGTGTACACGGACCTTCCCGATCCGGTTCTCTTGACCGGCGTTAAAAACGTCAAAGAAGCTTATGTCGTTGAAGATTCGATCGTGGCTTTCACGGGGGACGACAAAGTATACGCGACTTCGATCAAACGGAACAGTATGCCCTCCAACGCCTCCTTTAAGCTGCTTGCTTCGGACGTTGCTTCCGTCAAAAACGGCTACCGCCATATCATCATGCAGAAAAAAGACGGCACCCTTTGGGGTTGGGGCGTCAACAAAAACGCGGAGCTTGGTTACGGGGATTACGAGTTCATGCATCAAACGCCTGTTCCCGTGCAAAAGCCGATATCCGTTTCCTTGAACGGGGAAAACGTGCCTTTGGCCAGCGGCGTCATTACGCGCAACAGCCAAAACTTCGTGCCGCTGCGCTCCGTGTTCGAAAAGATGGGAGCCGAAGTTTCTTACGATGAAAAGAGCAAACAGGCCACAGTGTCCCGCAAGGAAGACGGCAAACCCGCCATTTCCATCAGCGTCAACGTAAAAACCGGAAGCATTACGCTGAACAACGCTCCGATCACGATCGAAAACAAGCCGTTTACCGTGGATGGAACGGTGTACCTGCCGCTCCGCCTGATCAGCGAAAAGCTGGGCGCCACCGTCAATTGGCTTCCGGACCAGGAACGCATTTCCATCCAAATGAACTGATTTTCGTTTTATAGGCGCAATTACGCAGCAGCCAACGGTCAAACGACCGGTCTCCAGTGCGGTTTTATCGCTTTTCACCGGGATCATTCTGATTCAATGGATGATCCCGGTGTTTATGATGGATACTTGGACGCTCGTGTGGAACCGAACCTCCGAGAAATCCTTGCTCCACTTCTTGCGTTTCCAATCGTTGTTATGGTAGGCGATCAACTCTCTGCCGACGCCGAAAATATCGCAATTCGCCTTCTGCAGATCCCGTACCACGCCACGCGCTTGATCCGTCAAAATCTTGGAAAGCTCCTTGTTCACCGTGAGAATCGATTTTTCATCCAAAGGCTGGGTGCCCGTATATTCTTCGATGATCCCCTTAAGTTTGATGTTTAACTGAACGTGAACCTCCCCGTTTCGGGCTACCGTAACCTTGAATTTTCGTTTCACCTTTTTTTTGCCGACGTTAAAACTGATGTCCCCATGAAGCGGCCCGTCATCGATTCTTTTGGTAAAACGGGCGTTATCCCCCGAGTGCCCCTTGAGCAAAACCAGCATGATCGAATCTTCGGTATTCAACGTACCGCTGAATTTTTGATCGTCAAACAACGCCACGCCTTTGGCGATGATTTCTTCCCCTTGCAAATCGATGTACGGCAGCGCAAAATCCTGTCCCGGATCCTCCAACGCCCTAAAAACCGTATCCATGGTCTCGGGCGGATAAAAAAGGCTCATTTTCTCCAAGCTGTTGATTTTCTGGATCAGGAATTCGCCGATTTTCAATTCGCCGACCTCTTTTTTATTGATGATATCCGACGCCGCCCCGTCGGTAATGACCAACCGTACGTTCGAGGTGGGATTGTCGGGGTCCCGGAAATTAACGTCCATGGGAGGTTTCAAGCCTTCCATCGCTAGGCTTTTCCCGATGATTTGGATGCCGTTTTTGATCACCCTCATATTCCCTCTTACCCTGCTCCGCAATTCGTTGCTTGCTCCGCGCGTCGTGATCCCTTCCCCGCTGTGGATTTCATTTTTCGTGCCGGACTGCTCCGTTTCCGGAGGAATAATAAGCTCAACCGTTTCCTTGATTCTCTTGTCTTTTGTGAGATCGAACCCGATGCTGTACGCAAGAGTCAAGTCCTTTAAATATTCGCTGTCCCAGCAGCCTGACAACACCGCAACCGACATCGTCCCAGCCAGCAGGATGACGGATCGTTTCATGCGGTTCTCCCCCTCGTTTTTTTGATGAACAGCGATCCGATCATCATGAGCAGCGGGAGGATAAACACGAAAAGATAGGCCGCGTAATCCGTCACAACTTCCAAGCGTTGATTGGCGATCGGCGTTGCCGGAATGAGGCCGATGGCAAACACCGCTGCAATGACAAAAGGTACAAATATCCGATGGTCTTTTTGTTTAAACAATTGCGTCAACCCGATCGATGCGGAATACGTATAACTGGTGATCGAACACACGATGATAATGGACCAAATCGGGAGAAATAACACGTCTGCCCGGTCGATGATGTAAAAGTTCAGCGATTTAACCAAATATAGAACGGGTTCAGGAATTAACCGCAGCTGCCCCGTATTGAATACCATCTGACAAGTGCAAACCACGACAGTATAAAACAACGTGACGAACAAATTCGACATGCTTACCACCCGAAGCTTTTTCTTGTCCGAAGCATCGATCAGAGGGAAAATGACAAGAATGACCTCGAAACCATACATGGAGACCGTCGTATCTTTCAACGCCTTCAAAATGTTCCAAATGCCCGCCTCCAGCAGCGGAAACATATATTCAAGACGGGCTTGCATCAACCCGTAACTTACGAAGATGATAAGCGGCAGCAACAAAAACGACGATAAGGCATAGAAACGGGCCAGGACGGTCAGCTTCTCCTTTGCCAAATAATAGCTCATGATCGAAAACAAAGCGAGCAATATCCAGGTTGGCGTCGCATCCATCATCCAGCGCTGCAGCACACTGACGGCACTGATCATCACGTTGGCTCCGATCAGGATGAAATAGGCGATGTAACAAACAATCAGCACCCTGCCGATGGCGGGTCCGCAAAGCCGAAGACAGATTTGAAACAGATTCAGTCCCGGAAACTTTCGAAGAAGCCCCCAAAACATCAGAAGAATGATCTGGGTAATCACACCGGTCAAGATCATCGTTATGCCTCCGCCGCCCCTTGCGGTTTCGTTCAGCTTGAAGGGAATCGTAAGAACCCCCACCCCGATCTGAGCCTGGATAATAAACAGGAACAACTGCCGGGCCGACATCATTTTTTCAGTCCGGGTCATCATGATCCTCCCTTCATGGCGGCATGCATGCGGTTATTTATTGGAGCCTTGCCCTTTTTTGCGTATGATCCAAATAGGGAATCGCAAAAACGTATCTTTTAACCCTTTAAGTTTAAAAGGAGCAATCGGATAAAGATACGGCTTCCCGAAGGACTCGAGCTTGCACAGATGGATAAACATAATCGTGAGCCCAAACGCGATGCCGATATACCCGAATATGGCCGCAAGAAGCATTAACGGGAATCTGATAATCCGCAGCGCCGAACTCATTTCGTTGGACGGGATGAGGAACGAGGAAATGGCCGTCAGCGCCACGACGATGGTCATGGTATACGAAACCAGCCCGGCCTTGACGATCGCATCCCCAATGACCAAACCTCCGACGATGCCGATCGTTTGTCCGACCCGGTTCGGTAGACGAAGCCCCGCCTCCCTCAGGAGCTCGAAGATCAGCTCGAGAAACATCGCTTCGACGATCGGCGGATAGGGGACGCGCGTCAACGAACCTTGTACCGTAAAAAATAATTGAATCGGCAACACATTGGAATGGAAAGAAACCGTCGCGATATAAATCGCCGGCAGCTGAAACGCCGTGATAAAGCTAATAAGCCTGATGAAACGGACAAAAGACGCAATCATCCAGCGGTTATTGTAATCGTCAGGCGTTTGAAAAAAGGTAAAAAAGCATGCCGGCATGATCAGGGCCGTAGGATCGCCCTCCAGCATGACCACGATGTGTCCGTCAAGCAGGTAGGAGCACGTCCGATCGGGTCGCTCGGTATTCAAGTGCTGCGGGAAAATCGAATACGGATTATCTTCCATCATTTCCTGAATAAACCCCGTAGATATGACCGTGTCGAGCGAAATATGGCTTAACCTGCGTTCTACCTTTTGAACAAGCTCGGCGTCGCATAAATTTTGAACGTACAACATCGCAACCTTTCTCGGCACGGTGTTGCCGACGCTGTGATAGCGAACCGTAAGATCGGGGGAGCTGATTTGCTGCCGGATCAAATGCAGGTTGACGGTTAAATTTTCGATAAATCCGTTATGCGGGCCGCGCACGATGCCTTCGTTTTCCGGTTCGGCGATGCTTCGGTCATAAGTGGCCGGCGTCGTAAGCACATAAAATTCATCCCTCCCGTCCAACAAATATAGGCAGCTGCCCTGCATCAAACCCTGGATCCCTTGTTCAAGATCGCGGTTCAGCTCCATCCGCAACGTCGTGAACAGCTCGGAAAGGCTTTTGCCTTCGCCAAAGCTCATCGGCGTAATGATATTGCGTTCGATCAGGACGGGATCCACCAGCGACTCCAAATAGATCAAAGCAGCCGGCGTATCTTTAAACGGATAATGTTTTATTTTGAGATCATGGGTATCAAACAGCGCTTTTCGAATATATTCCGTATTTTGGTTCAGGTCGAGGGATGCATGCCGGGAAGATGGGTTCATGAGATTACCGCCTGCCTATGCGAAATGATGAATAATGGTAATTTCTCCAGCTAAGAGTAAAATATTCCTGCGCTCCGATGAATCGGCAACAAAAAAAGCCGCGATCGCGGCTTTTCCCGTTATGAATTTGATGCTTCCGAACCGGCGTAACTTTCCTCCCGTTTCATGTAAACGCCTTTTTTGTAAACGGACTTGATGACGAAGCTCGAACCCAGCTTTTTGTTCGTTCGGTAAATGAGCGAATTCACTTCGTCTATTCCGACGAGCTCGGTGTTTTCCATGCACCGTTCCGGCCATACCCGCTGCATGATTTCCTCTTTGGTGACGAAATGGTCTAGCCGGTCGTGCAGCAGCTTAAACAGCAGATATTCCTTTTTCGATAACGTCACTTGCTCGTGTCCAATCTGGATGCTTTGCAGGTGGTCGTGCAGCTGAACCTCCCGTTCCAGCAGATCGGAAACCGCATATTCCCGCGTCTCTTCAAGATCCCCGTCGAAATCCACCTGCAGCCTGACAAGCCCGCTTACAAGCGTCAACCGATCCCCGGGGGCAACCGGATATTTCCGGTGCGGAATCAGGCGTTGTCCGTTCAGTTCCGTGCCGTTTTTGCTCCCCAGATCTTCCACGTACACATCCTGGCGCACCCGGGATATGCAGCAATGGCGCTTGGATACGAGCTGATTGTAGATCGCCAGCATATCACCGCTTGAACGCGTATGCCTGCCGATCGTAATGCTTTTCCCCTGTTCCAGGTAAAGAAATGAACCATGTCCCTTTTGACCGGCGGTATCCAAAATGATTTTGACGATATCCGGCATGATTGAATCTCCCACTTTCCTATCCGAGATTATGGATGGCCCGGGAGGCAGCCATAATCAAAAATGATAATTTCATCAGATTTGCTCCATTGTTTGCCACACGGGCAAATTTTATAGTAAAAAAAACGCCTATCGACGCATTTCCTAAGAAGACAGACCGCGTTTAAAGGCAGTTTTTCTTGCAGTATCAGGAAGCAACGGCTCTGTAGTCTATACTTTCCGATGTTGCCAAAAGAGGATACTGCATGAACAACATCACTTTATCTAATACTATCAGTCCGGGAAACAATTTTCAAAGCGAGGTTATTCCATTGAAACGAACTCAAACGATCATGTATGGCGTCATGTCCTTTTTGGCCGCCAGCGTGCTTGCACTTTACGTATATTTTTTTCAGCAATTGGAGGATAAGCCGAACGATTCGGTAGAAACTTTATTTCTTCAGCATAACTCGGGCAGCGCGATTTCCGGCTCATCGTCGGAGCAAAGCGATACATCCGAAAACGCCGTGGTTCAAAACGGCAAATCCATTTGGGAGAGGATCGAGGATGCCGTTCTGGAGCGGATCCATTCAAAATAAGACACGCTCCGGGTTGGCGAGCATAATGATTCACCTGCTTGTTTTTTTCTGATATAATCAATTCGACTTCAGTCGGTTCATATTTCAATGCAGGAAAGAGGTTTTTCATCGTGTCCAAAATCATCAAAACATTAACGATTGCCGGCAGCGATTCCAGCGGGGGCGCGGGCATTCAAGCCGACCTCAAAACATTTGAGGAGTACGGAACATACGGCTTTAGCGCATTAACGACCATCGTGACGATGGATCCCGATAACGGATGGCACCATAACGTATATCCGGTGGATCCGGCGCTTGTGGCGGAGCAGTTGAAAACGGTATTCGCCGGCGGACCGGTCGACGCCATGAAAACGGGGATGCTGGGCAGCGTGGACATCGTTCGTGTCGCCGAAAAAGCGATCAAGGAGCATAACCAGGCCAATGTAGTCATTGACCCGGTGATGGTGTGCAAAGGCGAGGACGAAGTGCTGAATCCGGAAAGCGCCGAAGCGATCCGCGATTCTCTCCTTCCTCTGGCGACCGTCGTTACGCCTAACCTGTTCGAAGCCGGGGTGCTTTCGGGGCTCGGAAAACTCTCCTCCATCGAAGACATGAAAGAAGCGGCTCGCCGGATTCATCAGCTGGGCGCCAAAAACGTCGTCGTCAAAGGCGGCAAAGCGCTGGACGGGGAACAAGCGATCGACGTCTTTTTTGACGGCTCGGAATTCACTGTGCTGACAACGGACAAAATCGAACCTGCTTTCAACCACGGCGCGGGCTGCACGTTTGCGGCGGCCATTACCGGAGGATTGGCCAACGGCTTACCCGTTGCCGAGGCTATCGCCAAGGCGAAGGATTTCGTTTCCGCGGCGATTCGCAGCGGATATCAGTTCAACGAATTTGTCGGTCCGGTATTCCACGGCGGCTACCGTCTGGCGAAATAATCCGGTACTTTTGAATGAAAGCCTCCTTCACGTGAAGGAGGCTTTGTTGTCGTCGAAGCCCACATGTTAAGGGAGTCATCTTGTTTACTTATCTTCACGCACGGCTTGGATATATGCGGATTCGCCGGTAAAGCCGGCAAGCCCGCCGGTTTCGTCCGTTTCGATCGAAAAATAGCGTTTGATGGCGTCCGATGCCTGCAGCAGCTTTTGTTCAAGAGCAGTCCGTTCATCCGCCGGCAGTCCGGATCGTTCGCACCAATCCCGGAACTGGAACCGTTTCGGAAAACGGGCCAACATTTCCGTTCGAAATCCCGTATGCTCCAACAGGCGAATCCATTCGGTCTTTTTCCAGGCGCGAACATGGCTCGGATCCCTTTGCTTTTCGATCTCGTTATAAAAATCGTCTAAGACGTCAAGTTCCGGAGCGACGTTGTCGATCAGAAGCAGTCTGCCGCCAGGTTTGATCACGCGGTAAGCTTCGCGGGCAAACGCGCCTGTATCGGGAAAATGGTGAGCCGCGATCCGGCAAGTGACAAGATCGAAGGAAACGTCGGCAAAAGGCAAATGTTCCGCGTCCCCTGCCACGAAGTCCACATTCGTGTGGCCGTTCCCCCGAATGAAACCGGCTGCGGCATTCAGCATCTCTTCCGTCAAGTCCAAAGCGGTTACGCGACGGACAAGCGGGGCGAGTGCATTCGCCACGTGCCCCCCTCCGGTGGCAATGTCCAAAACGTCCATGGTCGGTTCCGCTTGGGAACAGGAAACCAAAAACGCCAAGTCTTCTCCCTTGGCATGGTTTGCGCTTGTGACATATTTTCCGGCGTTTGGGGCAAATTGCTTCCGGACAAGGTTTTTCATAGCGTCTTCGATGATAATCCCCTCCCTGAATTATGGCGGTATTGGCCTAATGTGCAGATGATCGGGTTGCTTCATCTTTCTTTAGTTTCACTATACGAAACTTGATGCCGCATAACGAAATACACGTTAAACATATCACATTTTTTTCCATATGTAAATATGGCCCTCTTCGATTCGAAGGAGGCCACTCGATATTTTTAGACCGTCGTTTCCGTTTGTTTGCCCGGAATCACGCGCCGGTAACGTTCCGACACGAACGCAAGGTATTTTTTCAATCCGATCCAGCTGGCAAAAGCGATCCCTCCGACGATGCCGCCAACCACGAGGGCGTACAACATGCTGTATTCGGTGGCGATTTCCATTCCCGGGCCGATGCTCATATTGATCCAGGTCACTCCGCATGTACGGAGAATGCCTGCAAGCACGATCAGGATCGCACAAAATCCGAACCCATAGGCGACGACTGCCAGCACCGGAACGACCATGACGCTGAGCAATCCGGCAGTGCAGTAAAACCCGATCAACGAAAGCACGTCCTTGAACGACCGTACTCCCTTCAACCCGTTCATGCGCTCGCTCCGGTATGCCCTTGCCAATTTGCGCGGATCGCCCAAACGCGATAAAATGACGGGTTCCGGCACGCCGCTTGCGATGCCTTCCGCAATATGGCTCTCGATCTCCATCACCGCATCCATCCTTTCGTCATCCGGCAGCTTCTCCAAATAACGGTTCAACTTCTCCAAATATTCCCTTCCATACGGGCTAATCATCGATTTCTCCCCCAAATTGTTGTATTTGTTCGACGGCGCCGCTGATTTTATTCCATTCGGCCATCATCGAAACCATCAGGCGGCGACCGGAATCGGTCAGGCTGTAATATTTCCGGGGCGGTCCGGACTCGGACTCTTTCCAAAAGGATTCGATGTATTGATCCTTCAACAGCCTGCGCAATAGCGGATATAATGTCCCTTCCGTGACGGCGAGCGGCTCCCACCGGTCGAGCAGCATCACCAGTTCATATCCGTATCTGGGCTTATGACCGATCAACTGCAATATGCAGTATTCCAAAATGCCCCTGCGAACCTGTGATGTCCATTCCGACATTTCCATAACTACCGTCCGCTCCTTTCGGTATTATAATATCACCCAGTACTGTGCTTTGCAAGGTACTTGGTCAAAATAGGTTACTGACTACCTGCTTATTGATTCCACATCGACTTCAGACTCAAAAATGAAAATAGGGAAAAAGCGACCGGGGACGAAGAACATCGACGCCCTCTTTCCGAGGATCGAAACGGTCAAGAAAAAAAAGCCCAGCATTCGCTGAGCTTCATTCAATCTATTTGGGGAACAACGCCCCTTCTTATTTCCACCATTCATCGAAAGGCGTAACCGGAAGCTGGCGTTTATGCTCCGTGTTTTTGTAGCGTTGTTCGATCTTCGCGCGATCTTCCGTATCGACCTGCTTTCCGGTCAAATATTCGTCAATGATCGTGTACTTCATGCCAAGTTCGGTCTCGTCCGCCTGCTGCGGCTTGTTGTCGAGCAAATCGGCCGTCGGCACTTTCAAATACAACCTCTCGTCGGCATGGAGCTCCTTCAGCAGCTCGCGGCCTTGTTCTTTGGTCAAACCCGTCAGCGGCGTCACGTCCGCCCCACCGTCTCCGAATTTGGTGAAAAAGCCGGTTAAAGCTTCCGCTGCATGATCAGTTCCAACGACGAGGCACTGGCGTTCGCCCCCAATCGCGTATTGGGCGATCATGCGCATTCTCGCTTTAACGTTCCCTTTATGATAGTCCGACAGCTCGCCGCCCGTCGAAACCGCAAACGTGCCGGCCAAGGCGTTCACGGCGCTTTCGATGTTGAAAACGACGGACTCATCCGGCTTAATGAACGCCAGCGCCGCCTGCGCGTCGTCTTCATCCTTTTGAACGCCGAAAGGCAGACGGACCGCGCAAAACGACGCTTCATACCCTTCGGCCCGAAGCTCTTCCACAGCCAGCTGGCAAAGGCGACCGGCAAGCGAGGAGTCCTGGCCGCCGCTGATGCCCAGAACGAAACCTTTCGCTCCGGCTTTTTTGCAGTAAGCTTTCAGAAAATCTACCCGTCTGCGGATCTCCTCCTTCGCGTCGATTGCCGGTTTTACGTGCAGCTCTTTCATGATTTGTTCTTGCGTGCTCATCGTTTCACATACTCCCTTTTTCGGTTTTTGAGATGCCTCATGCATACAATTTGTGGGTTTTGATGTAGCTGTAGCAGTTTTCGGGCACCAAATAACGGGGTTCCCCGCCCATTTTCAGTTCGTCCCGGATATAACTCGAGCTGATTTCCATAGCCAGCCCCTTATCGATCAGATGAAACGTTTGGCCGTCATCGCTATTACGCAAGATCGGCGATTTGCTGATGGCCGTAAGCATGTTGATGCCGTCTCTCGCCATGACGATAAATTTGTTTTCCTGAATCAGCTCTTCGGACTTCTTCCATTTCCCTTCGCCGATATCCAGCAGCAGGTCTGCTCCCATAATAAAATAGATCTCATCCTCCGGGAACTTGGCTTTAAAATGCTTTAGGGTCAAATACGTGGCGATTTCCCATCCGGCCAGCTTCATCTCGTAGTCGTCCGCGACGAATTTATCATTGCCTTCGATCGCCATCAGCACCATGTTCCAGCGATGCTCGTCGCTGATATGAAGCTGTTTGTCGGTTCTTTTGCTCGAGCAGGGCAGGAAAATGACGCGGTCCAGCTTGCAGCGCTGCGCGACGGTGCTTGCCGTCCACAGATGCACGTTCGTAATCGGATCAAAGGACGAGCCGTATATCCCGATTTTAGCCATAGGATCCTCCTTAAGCTTGAACCCTCCGGTTCACTTTTTCCTGAATTTCCTCAATCCGTTTCATTTTGTTGTCCCAGCATTCCTGGCTCAAATTAACCGGATATTCGGCCGGATTGAGCAGCCGCTTGTATTCATCCCACAATACGTTCAGATTCTCCTTCACGAAGGTTTGGATTTCGCGCAGAGCGGGCAGCCGATACACCAGGTCGCCGTTTTCGATCACCGTATGATGAAGCTCCCTCGCCTCGAAGTTCGTCACGAATTTCGCAATGTACGTATGAACCGGGTGGAACATTTTCAGCCGTTCCTGGCGCTGCGGCTCTTCGTGCTCCAGAGCGATATAGTCGCCTTCCGATTTGCCGTTCGTTTTATTGATGATGCGGAAGACTCTTTTCCGGCCGGGCGTCGATATTTTTTCCGGGTTCGAGCTGATTTTGATCGTATCGGCCATTTCCCCGTTTTCGTCTTCGATGGCGATCAGCTTATAAACGGCCCCAAGCGCCGGTTGGTCGTATGCCGTAATCAGCTTCGTTCCGATGCCCCACACATCGATTTTGGCACCCTGCGCCTTCAAATTCAAAATGGTGTGCTCGTCGAGATCGTTCGACGCGTAAATTTTGGCATCCGTAAATCCGGCCTCGTCGAGCATTTTCCGGGCTTCTTTCGACAAATACGCAAGGTCGCCGCTATCCAGGCGAATTCCTTTAAATTTTATCCGATCGCCGAATTCCTTCGCAACCTCGATCGCCGTCGGGACACCCGAACGGAGCGTATCGTACGTATCCACCAAAAACACGCAGTCCGTATGGCATTCGGCATATTTGCGAAAAGCGGCATATTCGTCGCGATAGGCCTGCACCATCGCATGGGCGTGCGTGCCTGCCGTCGGGATGCCGAACAGCTTTCCCGCCCGGACGTTCGACGTTGCGTCGAAACCGGCAATGAAAGCGGCCCGCGTGCCCCAAATCGCCGCATCCAGTTCCTGCGCCCGGCGAGTCCCGAATTCCATGGTCGTTTCGTCGCCGACGATTTGTTTGATCCGGGAAGCTTTGGTCGCGATCAGCGTTTGAAAGTTGATGATATTCAGCACGGCCGTTTCGATCAACTGCGCTTCCGCCAGCGGAGCTTCGACCCGGAGCATCGGCTCGTTGGCAAAAACCAGCTCGCCTTCCCTCATGGAGCGGACCGTCCCCGTGAAACGTACCGATTTCAAATACTCGAGAAAAGCGTCGGGATAACCGTCCTCCTTCAGATACGCCAGGTCGCTGTCGGAGAACCGGAATTCCTGCAAATAGCGGACGAGACGCTCCAATCCCGCAAACACGGCGTAGCCGTTCTGAAACGGAATTTTGCGGAAATAGACTTCGAATACCGCTTTCCGATCGTGAATTCCGTCCTGCCAGTATACTTGGGTCATGTTGATTTGGTATTTGTCCGTATGCAGCGCCAAGCTGTCGTCCGGATAAGGCGCCTCGGGGATTTGAAACGTGTTGCGTGTCATGGCATGATCCTCCTTTGCGTAAAATCAGCAATAATTAGACGACCTTCGCGCCCAGCGAACCTTTAAAATGCCGCAGCGCCCACACATGGCCTTCGGCATCGAAGCTCGCCACCGCATCTTCGTGGATGACCAGGTCGAAACCTTTATTGTAGGCATCCACCGCAGTATGCAGAACGCAAATGTCGGTGCAGACGCCGACGAGGTGAAGCTCGGCAATGCCTCGTGCCCGCAGCTGAAGCTCCAGATCGGTGCCCGCGAACGCGCTGTATCTCGTTTTATCCATCCAATAGACGTGACCCGAATCTTTGGCTGCCTCGTAAACGCCCTGCAGGGTTCCGTACAGTTGCCGGCCGGCGGTGCCTTCGATGTTATGCGGCGGGAACAGCTTCGTTTCCGGATGGAGCGTGTCCCCGGCCTTGTGCAAATCGACGGCAAATACGACGAAGTCTTGATTGTTCACGAATTCTTCGGTAATCTGCACGATGCGCTGTTCGATCTTTTGCCCGGGTTCGCCGCAGGTCAAAGCCCCGTCGGCCGCCACAAAATCGTTCGTGTAATCGATGTTGATCAGCGCCTTTTTCTTCATTTCGTTCATCACGATTCCTCCTGATCCATTACTTTTTCGCGTAATAAATTGAGTTGTTCGCTTCCATGTCGTTAAAACGGTACAGCTGCGTCGGTTTTTTGGACGTTCGCGTCGTCTTTTTCCCCTCGATTTCCTCGATGAAAGGCAGGGATTTGATTTTGCGGGCGAACGCGGCATCCAGCGCAACGGCGGAATCGTCGGTCACGGTCAGAAGCACCGCCTGCAATTCGGAGTAGGTAAACTCCTCGGGCAAAAACGCTTTTGCCGCCGTCGTCTCCAGCAGCTTCTTGCGAATGACCGCCACCGCATCCCGGATGATCGCCTCATGGTCGAAAGCCAGATCGAGCCCAAGGACTTCATCCACCGGAAACAGCGCCACCTCGCTCGCATCATCCTGCGCCACCCGCCCCGCCAGCCGGTGCTCCGGAACGATCGCGTAGTGGGCATTGGAAATAATCCAGCCGCGGGGATCGCGTCCCGGCGTGTCATACACCCCGAAGTGCTCGAGATGAATCCGGTCGACCCCGGTTTCTTCTTTTAACTCCCGCTGCGCCGATTGAAACGCGCTTTCCGTCTCGTTTACGAATCCTCCCGGCAAAGCCCACTTGCCGGCTTCGATGTTCGGACGCCCCTCGCTGTCCGTCATGCTTCGCTTGATCAGCATAATGTTCAGCTTCATGGCGGGCGGCTTGAACGCTTCGGGTCTGTCGCTCAAGATGGTGAATACGGCGATGTCAGAGGTATAACCGTCCGGCGTTCTGTACTTTTTAATGTCGTATTGCTTGAGCGCTTGTTCGTTGGACATGAAGTCAGCCTCTCTTTATTGATTATTTAACATTTAACGTTTTGTTAATTGTATTATATTCGCAGTAGATTCCGTTGTCAACCATTATGTTCCATTGGTTTTCGCATAATCCCCATCAAATAAAGAAAACGGTGCTCCAGCCAGCCTGAGCTGCCGGAGCACCGTTTATGTTGCGCTGTATTTTGCGTTGGAAAAGCCTTATTCCGCAGTCAGCGTTTTGCCTGGTCTGACATCGGATTTTTCTTTTGCATCCCCGGCTTCCGTGGCCTGGTTTGTCGAGCGGAGCGGCAGCTCCTTCAGGAAAAATACGAGCAGGAGCGCCACAACGAGGACGAGCGTGCCGGTAAGGAACACCGTAGAAAGCGTATTTCCAAGCGCGTCGCGGATGCTGTCGATCATTTGAACGAAGAGCTGTTTGGCTTCCGCCGGCAGGCTGGCTTCGGTCTTTTCGACGAGCGGTTTGTTCATCAGCGTTTGCGGATTGGCAAAAGAAAGCATGTTTTGCGCCAGCTTTGGATCCAGCTTGCTGAAATCCGGCGCGCTCGCCGATTGGAGAGCTTCCTTCAGGTTTTTGGTCAAGCTGTTGGACATGACCGTTCCCATGACCGCGATGCCGATCGTACCGCCGAGGTTACGGAACAGCTGCGTGGAAGCCGTCACGACGCCAAGCTCTTTATGCGAAACGGCGTTTTGGGTCGCCAGCGAGAAGACCGGCATACCAAGGCCCAGACCTACGCCAAAGATGATCAAGCTGAGAATCGTCATCCACAAGCTGTTCATAAAGATCATGATGCCCATGCCGATGATCATGATCGGCATGCCGATGAGCGCAAACCGTTTGTATTTGCCCGATTTGGCGATCAGTTGACCGGTGATGGCGCTTGTGATGACCATGCACAGGGACATCGGCAGCGTCACGTAACCTGCGTACGTCGGCGAAATCGCCAGCACGCCCTGCACGTAGAACGAAATATAAATCATGGCGCCCATCAACCCAAAGTTCATGATGAAGCCGATAATGTTCGAGATCGTTACGACGCCGTTTTTAAATAAGTGCAGCGGAAGGATCGGTTCCTTCACTTGCGTTTCGATAAAAATGAAAATCAGGGCGGATACGACCGCGGCTGCGATCAAGCTGATGATTTGCCAAGAACCCCACGGGTACTCCGTGCCTGCCCAAGAGAACGCAAGCAGCAGCGGAACGATCGTCGTGGTAAGGAACAGCGATCCCAAATAGTCGATATGCTGCCCTTTCTTTTTGTCCACTTTCGGGAACAGCATCATGATCATGATAAACGCCACAATGCCCAATGGGAGGAAAATCCAGAACAGCCAGTGCCAATCGATGTGGTCGACCAAATAACCGCCAAGCGTCGGTCCCAGCACGCTGGAGAAGCCGAACACAGCGGTCATCAGACCCATCCATTTGCCCCGTTCACGCGGAGGGAACAAGTCGCCGACGGCCGTAAACGCGGTGGACTGGATGATCCCCGCGCCGATCCCTTGAATCCCGCGGTAAATAATAAATTGGTAGACGTCGGTGGAAGTCCCCGTCAAAAAGGCCCCGACCATAAAAAACAATATACCGATAAGAATGAACGGTTTCCGTCCGAACATGTCGGACAGCTTGCCGACCAGTATGGTTGCGATGGTGGACGTCAGCAAATAAATGTTGATGGTCCAAGTATAATAGTCCATTCCGTCAAGAATCGCGATAATGCGCGGCATTGCCGTACTGGTTATCGTCTGGTTGATGGCGGCAAAAAACATGGCGGCCATGATCGCGATCATGATGGTTATTTTACGTTTTAACGTTAAATGCTCCATTCCCTCTCCTTCACCTCTAAACGTTGTTTTGATCTATATTCAAAAGCATTGAGGAGAAGATTCTTCTCAAATGCTGGATATCTTCCTCGGACAACATGCCGAAAAATACCTGAATGACCTCCTTTTGGTCTTCGGTCACCTTGTCGATGATGTCATACCCTTTTTCCGTGATCATCGTATACACCACCCGGCGGTCGTCCTCCGCCCTCTCGCGTTTGACGTACCCCGCCGCAATCAGCTTGTCGGTTAAGCTCGTAATCGCCGGAGATGTAAGCGCCAGCGCGTCCGCCAGCTCCGACACTTTGAGGGAGCCGCGCATTTTTAGGGTATACAAAACCTGAAATTGCGGAAAAGTGAGACTGTATTCCTTGGTGCTGAATTTGTTCCATTCATGGGACATGCCTTTCAGCAGTTGGCGGAACATTCCCGAAACTTCAAACAGCAATTCGCTTTTTGGCAAAATGCAAACCTCCTCGCACGTTCTCTACTGCGTTTTTGTCCGGATTTTGCAACATTGCCCGTTGAAGTCCGCCTTTTTCGGATTCACTCGCAAAATCCTTATGCTGAAACTATTGAATTAATTAAGCTTTATTTAATTAGATTCTAATAAATAAGTGACTTAATCATTTAACACTTAAGTAATATACTCCGTCATTCAAACGAAGTCAAGCGAATGTTTTATGTTCATATTTTCATAATAAAATCCGCAAGCTGACTAAAAAAAGCCTCCCCGCCGACGGAGAAGCTGCTTCTATAGTTTACGCTTTCAAATGAGTGCGATCGTACGTCGTTCCACGCCAGGTCATCCCTCCGCGCCGGGATGCGCGGTAAGCTCCCTGAAATCCGCCGACCGTCAGAATCAGGCCGATGAACGGATGGACGATCCCGTACCAGAAACCGCTGCCCGAATACCGCGAATAGATGAAATACAGCCATAACACCGACAGCACGCTGATTCCGCATAACACGCGGCCGGATAATGGACCGACAAACAATCCGACCCAAGGATAAATCATGGTCAATAGACAGGACAAAGCGGTGATAACCGCCTTCGGATAGCTGAATACGGATTTTTCGACGCTTCCGATCAGCTGCTTCAGGCTCTCATACCAGTTCCAAACCCCGATCATCCGCGTTCCGTAGATGGCATCCTGACGGTATCCGGCTTTTTTGATCCGTTTTCCGAGCTCCGCGTCATCCGTCGTCACGTAAGAAAAGGCCGCATGGGTGCCGATTTTGTCGTAAGCTTCCCGTTTCACCAGGTTAAACGCTCCGACGCCAAGCGATTGCTGCGACTTCGGATCCTTGATTTTCCACAGCTGTCCGAAGGACGAGGCGCTCATGAAAATAAAGGCGGCATACCATTTCGAAATGAAATGCGGTCCGGTAAAATCGGGGATCATCGTCAGATGGTCGAGCTCATGCCGATGCATGTACGCAACCGCCTTGGAGATGCATTCTGGCTGAAACAAGATGTCCGCATCCGTAAACAGAAGCCACTCCCCTTTGGCGATTTGGGTGCCTTGGAATAAGGCATGGCTTTTCCCCATCCATTGTTCCGGCAGCTCCCGCACATTCAGCACGGTCACGTTCGGATAAGCTTGCTCGAGCTTGGCCGCAATCGCGGCGGTACCGTCCTCGGAACGATCGTTGACCAGTATGACCTCCAACGGCCCGTACGTTTGCTCCATTATAGACCGGACGCAGCGTTCCAACGCTTTTTGCTCGTTTCTGGCGGCAACGATGACGGAAACGAACGGCTTTGGCATTTGCGCCTCTTCCCTCGTTCGATGCAGGACGCCGATCTCTCTTGCTTTTGCGGTAAAAATAATCGCAATGCTCCCCCACATCAAAACATTTAATCCCCCTAAAACCCAATAAACCCAATGCATGGCCTCCACCACTTTCGAATATTTTGGACGATCGTTCTAATCTAGGCGCGAAAAACAAACATCCTCATACCCGAAACACCGCAAACAATAGAACGATCGTACTAATATGATCTTAATGGAAATCTTTTCATTTGGCAATCAAAAAAACGCCGGGATTCCGGCTGCTTCCGATCGATTGTAGGCGAATCAAGTCACGACGATTCATTCTTGCCGCCGGAGCCTTCGTCAAAATTCCGCTTTTTATCTTAAAAAATGATGTACAATGAGTACGCGATGAAATAAAGCAATGATCCATTACATCATTACGGACTGAAGGAGATTTTATGCAAAACGTTCAAAACGACCCCCATGATACCGACCGTTCCCGCCTTCGGGCAGACTGCGGGCAATGCTTCGGATTATGCTGCGTCGCTCTTCCTTATGCCGCATCGGCAGATTTCGCTTTCGATAAAAAAGCCGGGACGCCCTGCCGGAACCTGGATGCGGATTTCCGCTGCGGCGTCCACAAGGATCTTCGGGAGCGGGGCATGCGCGGATGCACGGTGTACGACTGCTTTGGAGCCGGGCAGCAAGTTTCCCAAGAAACCTACCGCGGGCGCGACTGGCGCCGATCGCCGGAGACCGCGGCGCAAATGTTCGACGTCTTTCCGGTCATGTGGCAGCTTCACGAGCTTTTGTGGTATTTGACCGAAGCCCGGACATTGGAATCCGCCGCCCCCATACACGCTGAACTGGATTCAGCTCTAGAGGAAACCGACCGGCTTACCCGTCTCGATCCGGAATCGCTTTTGAAGATCGACATGACCGCTTACCGGGCGGACATCAATGCGCTCCTACTGCAGACAAGCCGGTTTGTCCGGGAAGACGGGCAGCGCAAACTTAAAGGTCAGCCGAAACAAAGAAAAATCCCCGAACGCGGCGCCGACCTGATCGGGGCCAAGCTGAAAGGAGCCGATCTGAGATACCAAAGCTTGCGAGGGGCATACCTGATCGCAGCCGATCTCCGGTCGGCCGATTTGAAAGGCGCCGATTTGATCGGGGCGGATTTGCGGGATGCCGATCTCCGGGGCGCGGACCTTCGAGGGAGCATTTTCCTGACGCAAGCCCAGGTGAATGCGGCGAAAGGAGACGCCCACTCCAAAATCCCTTCCTCCCTTATCAGACCGGAGCATTGGCAGGCGCAGGGAAGATAGCAAACCGTTAAAAACGAAGACCTTCCATCGGTATTCACAACCTTGGAAGGTCTTCGTTTATTTTGTGTGAAAACAATTCATTCGGCTATGTTTGTGGTAAGTACCATAATGAATGCTTTTAAATGTTAGGAGGATGACAACCATGGGCAAAAAAATCGCAACCCTCATCACGGACCTGTTTGAAGACGTCGAATTTACCGAACCGGCCAAAGCATTGCAAGAAGCCGGCCATGAAGTCGTCACGATCGAAACAAAAGCAGGCCGCCAAATTACCGGCAAAAAAGGCGGGAAAGTCCGCATCGATCTGGGCATTGACGAAGCCAATCCGGAAGACTTCGATGCATTGCTGATACCTGGCGGATTCTCGCCGGATCAACTGCGCGCGGACGACCGTTTTGGGCAATTCGCCAAAACCTTCGTGCAAGAAGGAAAACCCGTCTTTGCCATCTGCCACGGACCGCAGTTGTTGATCGACACCGATTTGCTGAAAGGCGTGGACATTACCGGCTATCGATCCATCCGCAACGATCTGAAAAACGCCGGAGCCAACTACAAAGACGAGGAAGTCGTGGTGTCCCGCAACATCGTCACTAGCCGCACTCCGGACGATTTGCCCGCCTTTAACCGCGAGTCGTTGAAGCTGTTGTCCAGCAGCGGCGCTTAATCAAGCAGCGCTGTGTAAAGCTTATAGCCCCGCCTTGCTGCGCAAGGCGGGGCTATTTCATGCTGTTTTTCAAAACATGAACCATTCGAGCGAACATTGCCGGCGAACAAATAATTATCTCCATTCGAGGGAATCATTGTATTGAACAGCAAAGGAGGCCCATCCCGTGGAAAACGAATACGACCGCTTGTCTCCGCAGCCGGAAGAAATCAAACGACGGCTTGAGGATATCTCGGATGGCATCGGCTCATTAATTTCATCCTTGGACAAGGAGCAAATCGGGATTCTCAAGGAAATCAAACATCTGTACAAACGGTTTTCAACCGCCGGCAAAATGGCGTCCAGATATCATTTGAATCGTTTGCTTTTCCCGTACACGACAAAATGCGGGGAAATTATTAAAGCCGTCGGCCAGCTCAGCGAAATCCGGAAAGGAGCCCTCATCGTCATTGAGAGGGAGAAGCCGGTCGACGATTGGATTACGAGGGGCACGCCCCTGTTTGCCGAAATCTCCAGCGAGCTCCTTGATTCCATCTTCCATGTCGGAAGCCCGCTGCATGACGGGGCCGTGTTAATCCGCAAAGACACGATCGTCTCGGCCGCCAACATTCTCCCGCTTACCAAAAAAATATACCCTAACAAAAAGCTCGGAACCCGTCATCGCGCAGCCATCGGCATGTCGGAACGGACGGATGCGCTTGTGTTTGTCGTTTCCGAAGAGACGGGAAAAGAGTCCTTTTCGTTTAACGGGGCGCTATACCCCTTTCAAACCCTCAAATAGACGAAACGAATGGTTGGGAGTGTAATGCATGCCATGATTAAAAAGAACTGTCAGAATGATCCCACGCTGCTGCATGAGGAAATGACGAAACAGCTGCATCATATTGCGGGCATGCTACAGGACAGCATCTCGGCGTTCGGTCAAAACGATATACGAATTTTGAACGATCTGGAGGAAATCTCCAAAGAATTCGCCGAATTGGAAACGTTGGTTTCCACCTATTTTCTGAACTGCCTTCTGTCCGAGTATACGTCATCCAGCAGCGAACTTTCCCGCGCCGTCCACCGAATGAGCTTGAAAGGCCAGGAAGCGCTTATCGTTTTGGAAAAAAGCGACCCCGTAGCGCCTTACATCAAGGGCGGAACCGCCATCAACGCCCAAATTTCAAGCCCGCTGCTGGAATCGATTTTTCACCCGGGAAGCAGATTGCAGTCCGGCGCCGTGCTGATTCAAGCCGACAAGGTCGTTTCCGCTGGCAATATGCTGCCCGTCACCGAGCAGATCTTTTGGGACCGCTTGTTTGACATCAACGAAGCGTCCGCCGTCGGATTGTCCGAACGGTGCGATGCGCTAATTCTGCTCGTCTCGGGAAAAGGGGCAACGTCGTTTTGTCTGGACGGTAACATCTATCCTTTTTCGACGGCTTGAACATCGGCACTGTCCTGAAACAGAGGCAAAAGCCGCAGCCCTATGTCGCCGTCTAATTTTATTTCATGCCATGGATGCCGGGCACTTCCGCATGCATGTATCCGTCCGCCTCGTTCCAAGCAACGCTGAAACCTTTGCCCTTCGCGCAAAAAATCGACGTTGACGTATATTCGGGATCCGCATCCTTGTCGTATCGTTTGGAAGCGATGATTTCCGCCGCGTTGCTGCATGGCCGGTATCCGCCGAGGCGAAGCGTGAGCGCCCCCTTGCCCTTCGTATACGCGGCCACTTCCGCCGGATAATCCATCAGCGTCGCGACCGGCGCTTCTCCGCTTAGGATAGCCGTGTCTCCGTCGATCTCCGGCGGTTCGAAGCTTCCACGCGCCTGCTGGATATCCGACATCGCCCTGCCGATGTGGTCCGCTCCCACTTTCAGCTTAAAAGCATAATACGGTTCCAACAGTATGTTGTCCGCTTTCTCCAAGCCTTGCCGCAGCGCGCGCAGCGCCGCTTCCCGGAAATCCCCGCCCGACGTATGTTTGTTATGCGCCCGGCCCGTCAGCAAAGTCACGACGATATCCGTCAAAGGGGAACCCGTCAACAGGCCCCGATGCTCTTTTTCGGTCAAATGCTGACCGATTAAATGCTGGTAGCCGACGCTCAGATCGTCGGGATGACAGTCGTTGACGAAGGTCACGCCGCTCCCCTCGGGTCCCGGTTCGATCTTCAGATGAACCTCCGCATAATGGCCGAGCGGTTCGAAGTGCCCGCAACCGATCGTCGCGTTGGCTACGGTTTCTTTGTACAAAATTTCCGGTTTACCGAATGACACCTCAAGGCGGAAACGGTCCAGCACGACCTGTTTCAGCACCTCCAGCTGAATGATCCCCATCACATGGAGATGAAGCTCCTGCAGCGGTTCGTCCCAGACGACGCCGAGCGACGGATCTTCCGCATGGAGGATCTGAAAGCAGCGCAGCACCTCCCGGATCGAAACGGCGGGATCGTACCTTACTTTGGACTTCAGGGCAGGGACAAGTTCAAAAGCTTTCCGCTCCTTTTCCGCGCCCAGCCCTGCGCCTGCCGGAACGGCGGATAATCCGGTTACGGCCACGAGTTGGCCGGCCCAAGCTTCGTCCACCGCAGTGAATTTTTCTCCGTTGTAGACCCGAATCGAAGTGATTTTCTCCTGCAGCCGCTCCCCGGCGCCATCGACATAACCGATTTCGTCCCGCACGCGCAGTTGCCCCTGCAAAAGCTTCATATGCGTAAGGCGGACGCCTTGTGCGTCATGGCGAATTTTGAACACGCGCGCGGCTGCCTCTCCCGAAGGATCGTATTCCGTCTCGGTAAGCAGCTCCAAATTGGCGAGAAACCCGGCGATTCCTTGATCCTGAAGCGCCGAACCGTACATCACGGGAAATAGTCTTCGTTGTTTGACTAACGTGCGAAGGCTTTCGACCGCCCGATCATCCGTAACTTTCCCATCCAAGTACAAGCCTAGCAATGTTTCGTCGCGTTCCGCGGCAAATTCGATCACCGGCTCGCCGATTCCTTCGTTAAGCGCCCCCGGGATCAAGCAGGCTTCCTTCGTAAGGTGTTGGCGGATTTGTTCAAGCACGACGGAAGCGTCCGCCCCTTCGCGGTCCATTTTATTGATAAAAAACAGCACCGGAATGTCGTATGCCCGCAGCAGCTGCCAAACCGTTTCCGTATGCCCCTCGACTCCCTCGACCGCGCTGACGATGACAACGGCATAGTCCATCGCCTGCACGGCCCGTTCCATCTCCGCCGAAAAATCCACGTGCCCCGGGGTATCGATCAAATAATACGTCGAGCCGCGCCATTCCATGACGGCCTGACCGGCAAAAATGGTAATGCCTCGCGCCCGCTCCAGCTCGTGGCTGTCCAGGAAGGCATCCTTATGATCCACCCTTCCCCGGCTGCGAATGCTGTTCGTATGGTATAAAAGCTGCTCCGCAAACGTCGTTTTTCCCGCATCGACATGCGCAAGCAGCCCGATTGTTTTATTTGAGTCTCCCATGCAGCGATTACGTTCGTCCCTTCTGTAAAATCTCATTCTGAGTATAACAGAAAAGAACCACGAATCGTTCCCAAACGGCATGAAAAAAATTTCTCCGGCGGATCACGGTTTTTTCCACGAATCCTTCAAAGCCACAATCCGGTTAAATACCCGCTTGCGATCCGCAGCGTATCCGCAATCCAAGCAAAAATACCCATGTCTTATGAATTGATATTTTGCTCCCGGCTCGGCATGCCGCATAAACGGCTCCATTACCGCCTTTTTTATAACGATCCGCGAATCGGGGTTCACGAGCTCCTCCCAGTCGTTGCCCGATTCGAGAATTTGGATGCCGTCCCGGAGCAGCTTCTCGTAAGCATGAACTTCCGCGGTTACGCCGTGCTTGGCCGATACCCAATGGATCGTCGATTTGACCTTTCTCGCGTTGAATCCCGAACCGCTTTTGGTCTCCGGATCATACGAGCAATGCAGCTCCCGCACATCCCCCGTGGCCGGGTCTTTTACGACATGTTCGCATTTCAAAAAATAAGCGCCTTTGAGCCGAACCTCCACGCCGGGAGAAAGCCGGTGAAATCCTGCGGCCGGAGCCTCCATGAAATCTTCCTTTTCAATAAACAACTCCCTTGAAAACGGGACCTCCCTGGTGCCAAGCGCTTCATTGTTTTCGTTGTTTTTCAGCCGAAGCATCTCGGTTTGATCCTCGGGATAATTCGTAATGACGACCTTTAACGGTTCCAACACCGCCATCACGCCGACGGCTTTTTCTTTCAGATCCCTGCGGATAAAATGGTCTAGCATCGCCGAATCCACCGTGCTGTTTTGCCTTAGGACGCCCACCGCCTCCAAAAAGCTTGCCAGCCCTTCCGGCGTGACGCCTCTCCGCCTTAGTCCTTTAAGCGTCGGAAGCCTGGGATCGTCCCAGCCGTCGACATATCCTCCTTCCACCAGCTCCCGAATATATCGTTTGCTCGTGACGGAACCCGAAACGTTCAAACGTCCGAATTCCCTTTGTTTTGGAGGTTCTTCCGCCCCGACTTCGCGGAGGACCCATTCATAGAGCGGGCGATGTTCGAAAAACTCCGCCGAGCATAAGGAATGGGTAATCCCTTCGATCCAGTCCTGGATCGGATGGGCGAAATCATACATCGGGTAGATACACCATCGCTTCCCGGTCCGGTAATGCTCCGCGTGAATAATGCGGTACAGTACGGGGTCACGCAGGTTAATGTTAGGCGAAGACATGTCGATTTTGGCGCGGAGAACCTTCGATGACGCGGGATAGTCCCCGTTTTTCATGCCCTCGAACAGGCGCAGGTTTTCTTCGACCGACCGGTTGCGGAACGGGCTGTCCTTGCCGGGCTCCGTCAACGTTCCACGGTATGCCGTCATTTGTTCCGGCGTCAGGTCGCAAACATACGCCTTTCCTTTGCGAATGAGAACGAAAGCCGCTTCGGCATAACGCTCCGAATAGTCCGATCCATAAAAAACCGGCGGATTCAAGCCCAGCCATCGGACGTCCTCTTGGATCGATTCCGCGTACTTGCTCTCTTCTTTTACGGGATTCGTATCATCCAGGCGCAGGTTGAACGTACCGTTAAATTTCCGCGCAATGGAATGATTGATATGGATCGCATATGCGCTTCCGATATGCAAGTACCCGTTCGGTTCGGGCGGAAAACGCGTCGCGACCGGCCTTGAATACGCATTGTTTTTAACGTCCTCCCGTACCTCCTTTTCCAAAAAATCGACGGATGGTTCATGCTCCTTATTCATAGTCATCCGATAAACCTCCTTCATCGTTTGTTTGAATGCCTTAACCACTCTTGAAAAAACAAAAAATCCCGCCTCCAAGACCGTAGTCTTGGGGACGAGATTTGGTTTCGCGGTGCCACCCCGGTTCGCGGAATATATCACTATATCCGCCTTTTCAGGTACGGCAGACGCGCTTCGCTGCTTATAGCTCGGCTGTTTATACCCTAGCTCTGTAACAGGAGCTCCTGTCGCACCATCCGCGGGGGACCACCCGCTTCCGAAGCGCCGCTCAGAGGCTTGGTTCAATGAACTTTGTCCTGCCCCTTTTCAGCTGCCGGGGCTCTCTGTCAGGAAACGCGGTTCATCTACTCTTCTCTTCATCGCGTGTAAAGTTTGGTACATATTATCATCAAATTCTTTAAAAGTAAATGCGTTTGACCTGCATGTTTACTTGGATTCCGCCTTTAAGCCTCTGCTTCCTCCTCATGCACGGACTCCGCTTCATACAGATGCCCCTCGTGGTAGTTCACGTCCATCCGCAGCGTGTTGGCGACCGTCCGGCTGATTTCTCCTTTTTCGAACATGGTTTGAATCTCGTTGCGTTCAGCCTGGATGGCTTTCAGTTCCAGCTCCCTCCGTTCGGCGCTGAGCTCTT
This sequence comes from Paenibacillus sp. USDA918EY, assembly GCF_009870825.1. Classification (GTDB taxonomy): domain Bacteria; phylum Bacillota; class Bacilli; order Paenibacillales; family Paenibacillaceae; genus Paenibacillus_AQ; species Paenibacillus_AQ albilobatus. Next base: position 337,590 of record NZ_WTWY01000005.1, read on the forward strand.
TCACCGTTTCGCCCCGGAACTTGCCGCTTAGAAGCTGAAGCTCCATGCTGCGATAATCGGCAAGAATGCCCTGGATCGTATCGTGGTTTTCAGACGTTTCCATCGATTTCACCTGCTTGATGGCTGCCCGGATCGCATCCAGCTTGAGCTCTTTATAAACCCTCCATTTAGGATTGGCGGCATCAAATACTTCCGCTTTACTCCGGGCTTTGCGCAAGATCCGCAGCAGGCCGGCCCAGCCGAGCACAAGCAGCTTTTTGATTTTCTTTCTTGTCGTAAGCAGCGCTTCGACCCGGCTGAGCGACGCTCGAAACCGGTCCGCGAGTTTCGGGGAGATCCGCCCTTCCTGCATCCATCGGTCCGCGGTTCTTTTTTCGGCTCTGAGCGCCTCAATCCGGATGTCCAAAGCTTGTTTCCAAGCTTTCCCGAGATCTTCCTTGTTTCTTATTTTGGCCATTTGCAGTCTCTGGGAATAGATCGTAGTCAGCTCGATGGCCTCCTGCCGGTTTTCATCGTTTATCTCCTCTCGGACCGCCTTCAGGCCGGCTTCAAGCACCCGAATCCGTGCCGCTCTCTCACTTTCGGCCAGCTTGTCCGGATCGGGCTGGGCCTCCCGCGTCAAAATCGGCAGCAGCACGCTGGCAATGATGAGCGTGAGTAAAATAACGCCTGAGCAAATGAACAGGATCAAACTCCGTTCGGGGAATGGGCTAAAATCGGCCAGCGTTAAAGGAATGGAAAAAGCGGCGGAAAGGGTCAACGCACCCCGAACGCCGGACAATGCCGTAAGCAGGGCGGAACGGAAGTGGCGGTTTACGGCCCATACCCACAAAAAACGGAGAATAATGAGCACTGCCGTAATCAGAAAGATGTATCCGATCACTTGACCGTTATTATATGCGGGATCCTTCCACACCTCGATGATAACCCCCGGTATTTCTAGCCCCAATAAAATAAAGACGAGACCGTTCAGGCAAAATAGGATGACCGACCATGTGCTGTCGGATACGAGGCGAAGCCGGACCGACCCGCTTCTCATCCGGTCGCGTTCGATGGCATGCGTCACCCCGGCGGCCACGACGGCCAAAATGCCGGAAACATGGACTTCTTCCGCGATCCAATAAATAATAAACGGCGTCAGGATGATAATCAGCATGTGCAGCGTCACATCCTCCATTCCCATACGCCGCAGCTGCATCCGGATCCCGATGATCAAAAATCCAAGCACGACGCCGGCGATCACGCCGCCGATTGCGATAACGATAAAACTGCCGATCGCTTTGGGCAGCGAAAATTGACCGGTGACGGTCGCCGCGATCGCAAAATTGAAGGCAACCAGGCCCGAGGCGTCGTTCATGAGCGCTTCGCCTTCGAGCAACCGCATAATGTTGCCGGGGAGCTTCGCCCGGCCGGACAATGAGCCGACCGCCACCGCGTCCGTCGGCGACAGGATGGCGGCTAATGCAAAGGCAGCCGATAAAGGGATGGCCGGAATGATCCAGTGGATAAAAGGACCGGCAATCAACACTGTCGCGAACACAAGCCCCAGCGCAAGCAGCAGGATGCTCGACCGGAGCTGCCACAACTCGTCCCGCGGGGTTATTTTACCGTCGTTGAAGAGCAGCGGCGCGATGAACAGCAAAAGGAACAGTTCCGGATTGAGCGGAATATGGTGCAGCCCGGGCACGAACGTCGCCACGACGCCCAAACCGATCTGGATGATCGGAACCGGCACGACGGGCAAAAAGTGGTTGATGACATTGGATATCCCGATAAGAAGCAACAGTACAAGAACCATTAAAAATATTTCCACTGGCCATACGACTCCTTTTTTTACCCGAGGATTTTGCAAAAATCCAAAAAGCGGCTTTCAATTGGCAACATAGAGCGAAACGGTTTTATTCGTCTATACATTGTACCCTGGAGAGACAGGAATCGAATTTTGCAAAATCCTTACCCATAAGATTGCGTTCCGGGCATGCCAGGCATGATTGCTGGCTGAATTCTCATCTATTTTTAACCATTTCGTCATGCTTTATCACACGCCACCCAATTCTCAGGAAATCCGCACGAGAAAAAAACCGCTCGAAAGCGGTTCAAGCGGTTGCATCCCCATCGGTTTGAGGCGATTCGCCTCTACGGACGGAATACATTTTATATTCTCCGTGTTCGCCAATCTCCAGGCAATGCAGCTGTTTGCCGAACGCGCAGCCGCCGTCGATCCCGATTTTGTCTTCCATGGGACTAAACCAGATTCCGTCCGACTCATGCAGATAGGAAACGGGCGTGTGGCCGAACACAACTTTCTGTGCACGTCCCGTCGGATATTGGAAAAACGGCTCCCGGATCCATATAAAATCATCCTGAGGCTGGTCTTTCCAATTTTCATACTGGGGATTAATGCCCGCATGCACAAAAATATGCGTGTCCGTCTCATGATAAAAGTCCAAACCGCCAAGGAATTCCAAATGATGCATATAATGATTTTTAACATGCGCTTTGGCTTCGGCATACCGTTCCGGTCCCATCCCTTCGCCGAAAAAATCGGCTCCGCAATAGCTCTCCAGCGTTTGCCTGGCCCCGTTCCGGATCCATCTGGCGTTCAGCGGTTCACTGTCTACAACGATGGCGTCATACATCATCTGATCATGGTTGCCGCGCAGCGTGACGACGCCCCACTTTTCCTTGAACGCTTTTACCTGCTCTACGACTCCCCTGCTGTTCGGGCCGCGGTCGACATAGTCTCCGAGCAGTACAAGCTTGTCTTGTTGTGGATCGTAACTTACTTTGTGCAGCAGCAGGTGTAACTCATCCAAACATCCGTGAATATCGCTGATCGCTAATGTTCTAACGGCAATCTCCCCCTTTCCGCCCTTGCATCTTTTCACTGCATATACCCAATGACTCCCTTCCATAAATAAAACCAACTCCATAAAGAGTCGGTTTTGTTTAAAAGCACCCCATTGGCGCTTTCCGTTACATATTTGATTTCGATCAAGCCAAGGAATTTTCCTTTTTCGCACGATTTTTCTTCATGGCTCCAAACAGCGCGATCACGCCATACATCGGAATCACGAAGTAGAACACAAGCGCCAAATAGAACATGCTGTTCGGCCCGGCGTTCAGGCTAAATGCGGTGACGAGGCCAACAAGCAAAACGGCGTTAATGATGCTGGCGATCAGTACCTCATGTTTCTTCCCAAACAGGATCACTCCAAGCATCGCCGCGGTAAACAGCGCAAGAATCAACGTGGTCATGGATCATTCCCCCTTAATACAGTGATGCTTTATCATACGCAATGACGCCGCATCCATTCACAATTTAGACACAATTAGGTTATCTCCAAGATACCACATTTAGTCAGCAATGAAAAGGCTTTCACCGAAAAATGTTCGCACGCCAATATGTTTCATTAGCGTTTCTTCGTGCCAGCGAATCATTCGCCATTCTCCCGTCCGCTTCTTTGCGCCACACTTCAAGGGAAATGGCCAACGTAAAAACACAAAAAAGGCGCCGCCGCAAAATGCCGGCAGTGCCTACGATATTAGATCCAGCAAGTTTTCAAGATAATAACGAACAAAATAAAGAGGACCAGAACAATACCTACAGATTTGAAAGGGCTATAAACGTATGCTCCTGCAACTCCGCTCTTTCCATACTCCTCAATCAATTCGAAGGGCACATTATCGTATGGTGCATGATGGATGTTGTACGGGCAGTGCGGCAAATACTGCGGTTGTGAAAGAATCCGTTACATCCATGCTCCCGGTCGTTATTTCAGCAATCCCATAAGCGGCATAATCGAGCGCATCACGTTCATTCCGATTTGGATGCCAGGTATGATTTTTCCGAAGAAGCCGAACATCCCCATTCCGCCACCGTTAGCGGCCGTTCCTCCAACTCTTGTCGAATTCACGGTTGGCGCGGGCTGACGGGATCCCCCTCCAAACAGCAGGCTTAGCAGACCGGATACTTGAGCCTTTTCTCTGTTCTCCAGAATTGCCGCGGTTTGCCGCGGATCGGCCCATATCCCGTTTAGAACGACACCGCTGCGGTCATGTTTTTTCACCGTGCCGATATAGCTGCTGCCATCCTTTAGCATGACAAGCACCGGTTTGCCCATCCATTTTGACGAGCGCCGTCTCTGTTTCTTCCTTTTAACAGGCATCTATCTCACCTCGGGCAGTCAAATTCAAGAATCGTCTGTTTTTATATCTTGTAGATAGATTGAATTAAAGTAAGTCACATCTTTGAAACGGATATTCCCTGTGGATCAAGGAATGACAAGTAAAAACTTTAATTCATTCTATATAGATATTAATGTATTCCAAGCTTTTAAGATATTCTTGTGTTTTTGGCTATGGAAAGATGCCTCGCCCCTTATTTTTTCGAAAAAAAGCGCGATGGATTAATCCATCACGCCGTAAGGGAGATTTTGCTGAAGCGGTGCGGGCCGTTCGCAGGTGCTTGTCATGACGTAATACCGGTCCTGCTCGGAAGAGTCATGGAAGGCATGCATCGCTTCAAGGACGTGGAAACCGAGATCGCCGCTGGCGCGGTTCTTTCTGCCGCCGTTCAGCGCATAAACCATGTCGAGCACGCCGATTCCCCGCGAATTCGCCGCATAGCCATGGGATAGCGGGATTTCCTTCCAATCCTGGCTGTCATGGCGCTTCAGAAGCACTGGCCCGCCGAAGGTATTGGGATCCGGAACGCTAAGCGTGCCTTGGCTGCCGTAGATTTCGATGCATGGCAGCCGGCTGCCGCCGAAGACGTCGAAGGACGTAATCATCGTCCCGATGGCTCCGTTGTGGAAATCGAGTACGCCTGCGACATGGGTCGGCGTTTCGACCGCAATGGTTTGGCCGAACTTTTTGGAGCTGGTGATCGTTCGCTCCGGATAAGATATTTTCGCTACCCCCGCCACGCGTTTGATCGGACCCAGCATGGCCACCAAAGCCGTCAGATAATACGGCCCCATGTCATACATCGGTCCCCCGCCCTTGGCATAATAAAATTCGGGATCCGGATGCCAATGCTCATGTCCCCTGCCCATCATAAACGCCGTCGCCGCCACGGGTGTGCCGATCCAACCGTCCTCGATGAGTTTGATGCAGGTTTGGATGCCTCCGCCAAGAAACGTATCCGGGGCGCTGCCGACGAGCAGCCCTTTTTCTTTGGCTTTGGCCAGAATGGCCCGCCCTTCTTCCCTGGTGACGGCCAGCGGTTTTTCGACATAAGCATGTTTTCCGGCTTCCAAAATATCCAGGCAGACCCGGGCATGCGCAGCGGGAATCGTCAGGTTCACGACCAGCTCGATCTCCGGATCCGCAAGCAGTTCGGCAACCGTGCAGCCTTTGGCGATTCCGAACTGCTCGGCTTTCGCTTTTGCCCGGTCCAGGTCCAAATCCGCGCAGGCGGAAACGTGGACCGCTTGAAACGTTTTCAAATTCTCAAAATATATGGAGCTGATGTTTCCGCATCCGATAATGCCGACATTCATTTTCTTCATGATGATGAGCGCTCTCCAATCCGCTAAATTTAAACCTGGCTATCCATCATGCCGGTATATTGGCTTCCTGCTTGCTTCCCTGCCGCCTTGGCTTTGCCTTCGGCCGCCCACAGCATCCCTCTGCGCATAATCTCCTTGACCGGCGGAAGCTCGATCACGTTCGCCTGATGCCCCAGCGAGCAATAGAATACCCGGCCGAGTCCCCACCGCTTGGTCCACGCCACTGGCATATCGACGGACTTGTTATAAACATGGGGACCGTCCGCAACCGGAAAACGGGTCGTGGCCAGCACTTCGACGGCAGGATCGACATGGAGGTAATACTGCTCGGTCGAGACGTCGAAATCTTCGATCCCCTCTACGATCGGACTTGACGTGTTCGCCATGTTAATCCGATGGGGAGTGCCGTCGTTGCCCGGATGCGCGACCCAGTTTCCGCCCGTCATGAACTGCCAGTCGACGTTGCTGCGGAATGCGTCGCACATGCCCCCGTGGCATCCGGCTAAACCGACGCCGTATTGCACGGCTTCCGACACGTTGTTGACCCTTTCCTGACTGATTTCGCCCATCGTCCATACGGGAATGATCAGGTCAAGCGTTTTCAATTTTTCGGCATCGTCAAATGCCGCTAGCGTGTCGGACACTTCGACTTCATAACCCTCATCTTCCAAAATGCCGCGAAAAATGGCCGATACTTCCTCGGGCTGATGGCCAAGCCAGCCTCCCCATACGATCAGCGCTTTGTTCATGTCCACATCTCCTCTTTAAGCTCAAGCTCATATTTTAAAGCTCCTCGGTGCGCACCCATCTTCTCTCCGCGATCGACAAATCGACGGCTTCAAGCACCTGCTGGCATTTCACGCCGTCAGCAAAATTCGGAACGGGCTGCCGGTCTTCGCGGATCGCCTGAAGCAGCTCGACCGTTTCGTGGATAAACGTATGTTCGAACCCGATCGTATGCCCCGGCGGCCACCAGGCTTCGGCATAAGCGTGCGCGGGATCGGTCGCCAGAACGCGGCGGAAGCCCTGCACGTCTTCGTCATCCTCCGTAAAATAAACCTGAAGTTCGTTCATCCGTTCGAAATCGAATTTCAAACTGCCTTTGCTTCCGTTGATCTCGAAGGAATTCGTGCAGCGGTGGCCGGCGGCAAACCGGGTCGCTTCAAAGCTTCCCAATGCGCCGTTGGCGAATTTCGCCAGGAACAAGGTTGCGTCGTCCACGGTGACGGGGCCTTTTTCGTCCGATTGGTTGCCCTTGGCGCTTAAACCGCTCATGGAGCCCGGCAGCGGCCGTTCTTTGATAAACGTCTCGCTCATGCCGATAACTTCCTCGATGTCGCCCACAAGGAAGTGGGCCAGGTCGATGATATGCGCGCCCAAATCCCCATGGGAACCGGAACCGGCGATATCTTTCTGGAGACGCCACACGAGCGGAAATTCCGGATCGATAATCCAGTCCTGCAAAAACCAGCCCCGGAAATGATAAATTTGTCCCAGACGGCCTTCCTGGATCAGCTTGCGGGCAAGCTGCACGGCTGGGGCAAAACGATAATTGAATCCGACCATATGTTTGACTCCTGCCGCTTCGGCAGCCGCCAGCATCTCACGGGAATCCTGAAGCGTCAGCGCAAGCGGTTTTTCGCAGAGCAGATGCTTTCCTGCCTTCGCCGCCGCAAGGGCGATTTCTTTGTGCATATCGCTTGGAGCATTGATGTCGATGAGGTCGATGTCATCCCGCCCGATCAGTTCTTTCCAGTCCGTGACGTAATCCTGCCAGCCGAACTGCTTTGCGGCTTGGGACACCCCGTCCGCGTCGCGGCCGCAAATCGCCTGCATGACGGGCTGAACGACACCCGGGAAAAACATCGGAATGTCGCGGTACGCATGGCTATGCGCCTTCCCCATAAATTTGTAGCCTACCATTCCTACTCGAATCTGCTGCATTGAATACGCCTCCTTTTCATATGCACCCTATTCATAACTATGCTTGGCTCCCAGCGCTCGATGATCGAACGACCAGCCGGGTTGCCATTTGATATAGATGACCGCTGATATGATTTACCCCTTCCTGAAATTCCGACACAGCTTCATCCGCATTTTCCTTAAGCAAAAGCTTGGCGGCCAATGCCCCCATCCGGTAAAAAGGGACGGCCACGCTCGTCAACGGCGGATCTGTAATCCGGGCGCCATCCGAATCGTCATAGCCGACGATGGCGATGTCTCTGCCGGGCAGAACGCCCAATTCCCGAAAGCCTTGAATAAGCCCGATGCCCATGCGGTCATTCGCGGCAAAAACGGCATCGATGCTATCGAGATGGCGGGCGAAACGAAATGCCGACTCATACCCGCTCGTCCGGCTGTAGTTGCCCGTTTCAAGCCATTGGGCGGGGATCGCTTCATCCGGATCATCGACGGGATTGAATATGCCCGCTTCCGTCATTGCGCGTACGTATCCCTTGAGGCGATCCGCACTGTTCGAATACCCGGGCGGACCGTTCAGGAACGCGATGCGGCGATAACCCTCATCAAGCAGATGTTTCACCGCTTCATAGGCGCCTTGTTCATGATCCGCATCCACTTCAAGAAAATCTTCGCCCGCAAAATGCTGGTTCACCAAGCAAAACGGGTGGTTCGCCTCCTTCAGCGCCCTTAACGCTTTCCGCTCCTCCGGCGTATCCGTCGTTCCCAAAAGGATGCAAGCGTCGATCTTTTGCGATCGAAACAACTCGATGTAACCGTTGTCATCGCCGGGCTTGCGAAAAATAAGCAGCATATCGTAACCAAGCTCGCGAACCTGTTCCCCGATCCCGCTCAAAATCTCCGAAAAATAATAGGTTGAAAAAATATGTACCTTCGGCACATAAGGAAGCACGACGCCGAGATTGCCGCTTTTTCTGCGGGCAAAGCTTTGGGCGATGGCATTGGGGTAATATCCCAGCGCCTCCGCCGCCTTCAGCACTTTCAACCTCGTTTCTTCCTTGATTGGACCCACCCGGTTGAACACGCGGGAGACGGTTGCTTCCGATACGCCCGCCATGTCCGCTACCGCTTTTCGTGTGACGATACGGCATCACCCCCTACATTTCACAAACGAATTGTTGATAGCAAATGAAGCTGAAAACCATTAATGTACGCGCGTACATTATCTCGTATTTTTTTCCAACATGTCAAGGGAATTGTTTTCAAACAGCAACAACCGCAGGGTTTGGTTCGTCTGTGATCTTAAAGGAGGGGGAACATGATCAAACTGTCCATCACGTTTTTGATATTGCTTTCCCTATGGGGATGTTCGATCCATGCCAACAACGGAGGCAAGACGACCGTTCGCGAATTGACCGGGGGGCAGCCGCCTAAAGCCTCTATACAAATCGGGGACAAACTGCACGATACCAAACTCGGCACCTACTGCTGGTCATCCAAAAACACAAGCACGTGCGTAGACACGCCCGGTCCGGCCGAACTCCTGAAAAATAAAAAGCCGGTCAGCGTAAGTCCCGGCGAAGAAATCAAATTTGTGATGGATAACGAACCCCTTCCGAACAAAATCCATTTGGAGCAGCTGTCGGAAGGCAAATACACGGAGATTGCCGTGATTGATAATACCTTCCGAGCGCCGACTCAGAAAGGAATCTACTATTTTTCATATGGGGTCTGGTGGATGGATGATAAACGGGAGCATGTTGCTCTGGGCGACGCTTTTTATGTTTTTGCCCTGGAAGTAATCTAAATGCCCCGACCGATCATTTAATTCGTAGTCAGGCTCTGAGCCATAGGGAGTCTTCCGCGACCTCCTCGCCATTGACGACCAGCACGATGCGATGTTCCCCCGGATAATGCCGTCTTGTCGTCAAATCGGACCAGCCGTGCTTGCGCTGTCCCGTCAGCTTCGAACCGCCGGGTACGGTTTTATCCGATAAGAGAAACAACTTGCGTGAGGTTTGTCCGTTCGCCTTCACAAAATAAATGCCGTATTCGATCCTTAAGCGCGCGTCAGTTCCTTCCCGAATGCAAATCTCATAATGAACCATGCTGTTATCCCCAATGGATATTTTCTTGGGCTCGACCGCAAGCACTGCCGACTGTACAAGCGCTTCCCCCTCACTGCTTCCGGAATAGCCAAACAGCCTCATGATTTCCGGCTCCGCTTTCCGAATCAGCGTCCGGCATGCATGTCTGACAATCCAATCCGTATCCGGATGATTCCCGAGCCACGCTTTGGCCAGCCGAATAACGACGTCAGGATGGTCCTTTGCGATATCGTTCAAATTGTTGGCGACGCTCTTGCGGACATAAAGCGATGGATCTTCCTTCAGCTTCTCCAAAATCGGAAGAACGGGGGAAGGATCCTTTTTAAATGGCGCAAGCGCTTGTCCCCACGGCAGACGGGGTCTGCAGCCTTCGCTCGCCAAGCGTCTGACATGTTCGTTCGGATGCTGCGACCAGATCAGCATTTGGTTCATCATCCGCTGCGGATCGCGCATAATGAACGGCCTGACCGCAAATTCGGACGAGGAACGCTGCGTGAACCGCTCCAACGCTTCCATCGAAAGTTCCCAATATTGCGGATCCTGTCCGTATACTTCGACAAAGTCGGAAAAAAACAGGTACGGAAACCCGTTACATTCCTCGTCGATCGAAAACAACACGTCCAATGCAGCGGGGTAATGCGCAGGCAAAAACTCGCCCAAAACCGTCGCGATTCGGCGGATTCTCGCCTTTAGTTCCAGTCCCTCCCAATCATCGTCCATGATTTTTGCAGTAAAGCCCTCGGTATGAAAAGCCGGGTACGCGGAACCGACCTTCTCTCCGAAACCTACCAAAAACTCTCGATCGTACATCGCTTTTAACGCTTCAGCCAAAATCTTCTCCCCCGTCGTTCAGAGGTTCGCAAAAATGCGAACACCCGTTTTCGTTTACTATAACAAGAATCGAAACGGGTGTACAGTTTTGGTCTGTATAGATTGAACTAAAGTTTGCATCGAACTTCCTGTTAAAAGAGCCCCGAGCGGCCCTATAACCTTCACAAGTAAAAACTTTAAATTCATTCTATATCAGTGAATTATTGTTTCAGCTTTTGCTGCTGCTCCAAATAGTAGCGCATGTTGTGCATGTAATCCGGAGCATCCATCGGGTCGCCCGCCATCACCTCGATGATGCACATTTTACTGGCGCATTCTTTTTCGGCGCGGGAAATCGCGTCATCCAGCTCTTGATTGGTGCGAACCGCAACGGCAAAAGCTTCCCCGCCGAAGGCGTCCGCAAGCTTCGTATAGGACCAGTTCGGGATGTTGTTATAGGTTTGGTTTTCGGTCTTCACGTTCAAATATTTTTCAATCGTATATCCGTCATTGTTCAGCACGAAAATGATCGGCTTGCAGCCGTAATGCAGCATGGAACTGATTTCCTGGGCCGTGAGCTGCAAGGAGCCGTCGCCCGTGAATAGCAGGATCCTGCGCGAAGGGGCGGCAATGCATGCTCCATAGGCTGCAGGCGTGGCGTAACCGATCGATTGCCATGCGCCCTGCCCAATAAAAATCGTATTTTTCGGGAGCGAGACCTGACTCATGCCAAAATAAAACGTTCCCGTTTCTGCGATCACGACATCCCCTTCCTTTAACATCCGTTGAAAACGGGGATAGTAAGAAGCCGCCTGAAGCGGTTCATCCGGATTCCCTGATATGGCATCGTATGGTCTGGGGCCTTTTGTTGGCGTTCCGGGCCGTTTCCACCCGATGTTTTGCAATGCTAGCAGAAGGTCCTCCGCCATCACGTTGGGATATTCCGCTAGACCAACTTTAACCTTCGAGGGTTGGATGTCAATGAGCCGAAGCGGGTCCAGCTTGGCCGTAAAATTTGCGGTATTGGTGTCCGCCTCTATGAAGCCGGCGGCGATTACGCAATCCGCGTTTTCCACAAGGCTGCGTACGTCCTGACGGCCAAAGGCTCCTCCATACATGCCCATAAAGAGCGGATGCGATTCGTCGAACGCGCTTTTGCCGTACAGCGTGGAAACAACCGGCAAATTCAGCGACTCCGCTAATTTTCGCACATATTGCTCCCAATGGAACCTCATTGTTTTTACGTCTACCATCAGGATTGCGCTTTGGGCCTGCATCAACATCCGGTTGATGCGATCGACCGCCGTCTGCAGCGCATTAGGATTCGAAACGGTTTTCGCCAGGCTGGCTTCTTGGCGCATGACAACCGGTTTGGCAACCAAATCGTCGGCAACCACGAGATACACCGGCTGTTTTTTCTCTTTGGCGATCCGGATCGCATTCGGGATTTCCAACATGGCATTTTCGGGCGTTAGCACGGCCGTATATGCCGTAATATGTTCGTACATCTGCCGGAAAACGTCATAATTGCCGTCCATTAACGTATGATGCATCAGCTTATGCTGCTTCTGTGCCGCATCCGGCGGCGATCCGACGATATGGATCACGGGCACGTGCTCGCTGCGTGCGCCGGCAACGGCGTTGCAGGCGCTCATTTCGCCGACGCCAAACGTGGTGATGAGCGCGGACAACCCACTGATTCTCGCATAAGCATCCGCCGCATATCCGGAGTTCAGCTCATTGCGTCCGTTAATAAATCGTATTCCGGCGTACCGTTCGATCGCATCCAGCAGAGAGAAATTGTAATCTCCGGGCACGCCGAAAATTTCGGTCAGCCCCTCCTGTTTCAAGCAGTCCAAAAGGTATTCGCCCAACGTTTTCGGCAGCATCGATTCTAGGGTTCGGTTGTTGAGATCTTGTTGTGCCATCAGCGGTTTTAGTCCCCTTCCTTTTTAGTAACCGGCGGTTGCGTTGATCGCTTCTTTCACCGTCCTCGCCAGCGATTCGGCATCCCCAAGCGCCTGGAAGTGCAGAAACAGAATGCGGGGCTCTTCGCCGATAAGGTGGTTATGTAGGGCGGATATGTTAATATTCCCTTTGCGAAGCGCATCGATGACGGGATTCACCTCGTTTCCGAGAAGCGCAAACTCCCCGATCACCGCCGTTTTATCCCCTACCTTTTCGAAATTCGCGCCGAATGAAAATTCAATTTCTTCCGGAGATAGAGGCACTCCCAAGTTCGAAACCTTGATGTTTTTGCGGGTAATCCCCAATTTGCACACGCCGTTTTCATGCTTCAATTCCGTGTTAAATACTTTGTTGAATACCTGGCAATCCTGCGTCTCCGACCCCAAGACAGTGCCGGACGGGACGAGCAGCAAAAATGAAACAGCCATGAACCAAACGATTTTTTTCATCAGATCCATTCCTCCAAATTTGGGATTTTAGTTTATTGTTTTACGAAGAGAAGTAAAAAATCCCTATTGCTTTGGTGAAAATGCATCACCCTGGCAATAAGGATTTTCTCGGTGTTTTTTCTTCCAACTCCCTTAGGGAGGAAGCCGATTCGAACCTGGTCAACTTAATCGTATGATCGTAACATTGGTAGGCGTGGTTGTCGTAAGCGTTGCGGTTGCAAGGACGCCAAACAGTTGAATGCTTATGGTTGCCCCGCGGGGACAGGCGTAATGACGTTGGTTTGGAAGGAAGTCGCGCTGACTGCAGGCGATATCGTTGAGGCCGGGGCAGCGGTTCCATTGATTAGAATACGGGAGCTGACCAGCAAAGAAACGTTCAAGTTGATCGAATATGAAATATAGTAGTTTCCTGCATTGACGACGGTAAACGTATTATTGGCCGCATTTATCGTGATGCCTGGCCCGATATCCTGCGCATTTGGGAACGAGACGTTTGTTCCGCCTAAAAGTACAGAAATGACGGTGCCGGACGTATTGGCCGCAAATGCGTGATTTTCGGTAACGCTGATTCCAGTCGCTCCTGTGGCTCCCGTCACCCCTGTCTCTCCCGTTGCGCCTGTTGCACCTGTAGCTCCTGTGGCCCCCGTTGCTCCTGTCGCACCTGTTGCACCTGTTGCTCCGGTTGCTCCCGTGGCTCCTGTTGCTCCCGTTGCTCCCGCAGCTCCTGCTGCACCGATGGCTCCTGTCGCTCCCGTCACTCCCGTAGCGCCCGGAGCCCCGACCTCAGCAAGGAGTGTGTAATCTGGCGAACTTCCTGGTTCGCCTCCTGGCGATGCGATGTTGGCGATATACGTACTGCCCTGAAAAGTAACGATTTGTCCCTGTGGATAAAACCGGCTTTGTTCCGGATCAAACGGTACGACTCCGGTTAACCCCACTCCTGTCGCCCCGGCCGGGCCGGCAGGTCCTGGAGGGCCTGGTGGGCCAGGGGGGCCGGAAATGCCGGGCGGACCCGGCGTTCCGGTAATTCCAAGTGAAACCGAAGGCATGATGCCGGATATTTTACGCTGGATTTTCCTGATCAACTCCACCAAACAATCCTTCTTTATACGTGTCACATGAAGCAGCAGTACGGTGGACAGAAGATCATCCAAATTTTCTTGCAGGTTTATTAGAATTCCAACCCCTGAGACCGGCACCGCCTCGCACATCGCGATCGAGAGCTCAAACGTGGATTGAAGGAGGGCCTTGTCTCTAATAGGGAACTCCGAATCCGTGAAAAAGTTCTGAAAATGCTTCAGCACCTCCTTCAAAGCTGCTATCGATGGAGGGTCTTGCCTGAGCAGCGCAGGAGGCACAGCTTGAAGCAGGCGCAGCAAAAGTTCGTTTAAGCGTTCGGTCTGCTGCTTGGTAATTGGAAGGACGCCGACTTCTTCGTTATCGTTCACACTCATGCTTTCTTTCCTCCTGCCATTGATGCTCCAAAAGCTTGTACGTCCCAAACATGGTTTTTATTTATAAAATATCGACACTTTAATCCACCCTATGCCGCGTGCCCAAAAAGCGTGACTTCCTGCTGCAAGATATAAATAAAAAAACCGATCCCCCACATGATGTGAAGGAACGGATCGTAATTCATTTCACCATTGTTCTTTTCGAACAACATTAATTTTTCGCATCGATTTCTTCCTTTATAATTGTGACGATCTCCCGGATGCTTTTTGCCCCCAGATCGCCTTCTTCTCTTTTCCGCACCGACACGCCGCCGGAATTTTTTTCGTTTTCGCCGAGAACGAGCATGTAGGGGACCTTCATCATTTCGGCATCCCGGATTTTGTACCCCAACTTTACGTTTCGAATATCGATTTCGACCCGAATGCCGGCGTCTTCAAGCGACTTTTTGACCTCAAAAGCGTAATCGACATAGTTCTCCGACACGGGGAGCAGCTTCGCATGGACGGGAGACAACCACAGCGGGAAGGCTCCGGCGTAATGCTCCGTCAGCATGCCCATAAATCGGTCGACCGAACCGTATACCGCACGGTGAATGACGACCGGACAATGTTTCTCACCGTCTTCTCCGACGTAAGCGAGATCATATTTTCGGGGCATTTGGAAATCCAGCTGAATCGTGCCGCACTGCCAGCTCCGCTTGAGCGCATCTAATATGTGGAAATCGATTTTCGGCCCGTAAAACGCGCCGTCTCCCTCATTGATGCGGTAATCGATGCCGCGGCGGTCCAACACGTTTTGCAGCGCCCGCTCCGCTTCTTCCCAGAGCTCATCCGAGCCCATCGAGTCTTCCGGACGCGTCGACAGCTCGATGTTGTATTCAAAGCCGAACACTTGATACATGTTGTCGATCAGCTCGATGATGCTGCCGATTTCTTTTTCGATCTGGCTCGGGAGCACGAACAGATGCGCGTCGTCCTGGCAAAACGTCCTTACCCGCAGCATGCCGTTCAACGCCCCCGAAAATTCATGCCGGTGCACTTGGCCGAACTCCGAGATGCGCAGCGGCAAATCGCGATAGGAACGGAGCTTGTTTTTGAAAATAAGCATATGTCCCGGGCAGTTCATCGGCTTCAGCGCGTACATCGTATCGTCGACGTTCGTAAAGTACATATTGTCTTTATAATGATCCCAATGGCCCGATTGCTCCCAGACCCGCCGGTTCATCATGAGAGGCGTCCGGACTTCATCGTAACCCCTCTTTCCTTGCATCTCCCTTGCGAAGTTTTCCAGCTCCGTACGGATCGTCATGCCTTTTGGCAGGAAAAACGGCATGCCCGGCGCTTCCTCCGAAAACATGAACAGTTCCAGCTGCTTGCCCAGTTTGCGGTGATCGCGTTTTTTGGCCTCCTCAAGAAAATGAAGATGCTCCTCCAGCTGTGCTTGTTTCGGAAATGCCGTTCCGTATATGCGCTGCAGCATTTTGTTGTTCGAATCGCCTCGCCAGTAGGCCCCGGATACGTTGAGAAGCTTAAAGGCTTTGATTCGGCCCGTGGACGGCAGATGAGGCCCGCGGCATAAGTCGAAAAATTCTCCTTGGTCGTAAATCGAAATGACTGCATCTTCCGGCAAATCCCGGATCAGCTCCAGCTTCAGCGGATCTTCGAGCTCTTCAAAGATTCGGACGGCTTCCTCCCTGCTGACCTCCCGGCGCATGATCGGCAGGTTTTCCTGCACGATGTTAGCCATCTCCTTTTCGATCGCAGCAAGATCTTCCGGCGTTAACGGTTTCTCGATATCGATATCGTAGTAGAACCCGTCTTCGATGACCGGACCGATGCCGAGTTTAACCGCCTTTTGCCCGTAAATCCGTTTGATCGCCTGCGCCATCAGATGGGCCGTGCTGTGCCGATATATGTGAAGTCCGTTATGACTGTCCAGGGTGACGATTTCCACCCGTCCGTCCGCTTCGAGCGCATAGTTCAGATCGACGGGCTTGCCGTCGATTTTGCCTGCGATCGCGTTTTTCTTCAGCCCGATGCTGATCGATTCGGCGATTTGTTCTATCGTGGTGCCTTGCGGATACCTCCTGTTCGAACCGTCTGGCAGCGTAACTTGAATCTCCATCGTTCTTACCTCCATTCCTATAAATTTTTTCATTCGTTTATTTCAAAATCCCATATTTGAACGCAAAAAAACGCATCTCATCCTCAAGGGACGAGTGCGTTCATCTCGTGGTTCCACCCTAATTCAACCAGCAGTCAACCAGCCTCGGCCGCAGGCCAAAGTTGAAATTGCAGGTTCTCATTGGAATCCGTTAACGGGGATCAGGCGGTGCCGCTTACTGCCGCTCCGTGATGCAAAAGCGGGTTCAACGCCACGGCTACAAAGGGGTAACTTCATGCCGTTTTCAGGAGAAGCTTTCAGCCGGAACCTCTCTCTCTGGGCAGCTCGTGCAAGAAGTCATGTCTTTGATCAAAGCCAAATGTTGAATTATGGCTATAATCAAATCACAGACAGAAATAAATGTCAAGCCCTTGTTTTCAGTTTACTGCAAAAAAGAAAAGCACCGCAGATCGTCCGCGATGCAATCTTTGTGTCATATACATGTCACATATTTGACGACTTTCAAATGACGTTTTACAAAGCCGAAGAAGCTTGGCCGACCCAGGCTTTCAGCTGCTCCGGATCAAAGCCTTGACCTTGGCGCAGCTTCAACGTTTTTCGTTCCGGCGGTCCGTCAAAAAGGCCTTCCGGAAGGTCGAGTTCTGTCGCATTAAAAATCGTAAAACTAACGGCATCCTTCGAAGTCGAAATGACCGCCGCATATTTCCCGTTTTTCAAAAAATGGGGCTTTTTGTACTGAATCCGTTCCTGCACATCCGGAATCGCTTGATGAACAACCTTGCGAAGCTCTGCTGCCATTTCCTTTTGCCACGGTTCCTTTATCGCATCGATAAAATCGGTTACTTCCTGGTTCATATGATTTTCTCCTTTTACTTGGAACGATTGTGGATACATTTAAATCATGCAAAAGCTTGTTATTTCACGATTTGCCACGTGACGCCGAACGGATCCACGACTTCTCCGTAATAGGCTCCCCATGGCTGCTGCTCGAACGGGTATTGAACCTTTCCTCCCTCGCTGAGCCGATCAAACGCTTTTCTCGCTTCCGCTTCGTCGTCAAAGGTCAAGGAAAGGCTCATATTGCGGCTGCCTTCCGCCGGCATAAAGGAATCGGACAGGAATAACGTGTTTTCACCGGCTACGGTGAGGACCATATGCATGACCTTTTCTCTGGCCTCTTCCGGCGTCCCCGGAATCTCGCCGAATGTTTTGACCGCATGAATCTTTCCGCCCAGCGCATCTTTGTAAAACTCCGCTTGTTTTCTTGCGTCCTTGCACATCAAATAAGTAACCAATTTTGCCGCCATGTTCATCATCAACCCTTCAATTGTTTTTTTGGAATCAAGCATTCTTTTTAAATTCACCGCTTGAAATCCGTTTCTACTTTAACGACGAATGCCAAACGAATACATCGACAGCCTTCAAAAAATTTTTCGGAATTTTAAATTTGTTCCCGCAAGTTCGTCTCCAATGCCATGATGTTAGGATCATGATAGGTTTCTGCCGGATCCGCCAGCTGGCGCAGCTCAATGTCAACTTTTCCCCGGCCCTTTGGAACGGGAGCCCTTCTCGCCCATTCCAAAGCTTCATCGACGGAAGGGGCTTCGATCATGAGAAACCCTTCCATCAGCCCGCTATCCGCGGAAAACGGACCGACCGTTACATCAGCCTTCCCTCCTTCAAGCGAAAACGTGATCCGAAGCCCGCTTGAGCTTGGGAGCAGCGTTTCGTCGGCAAGCAGAACTCCGGCTTGGGCTAGGGACTTGGCGTATGCCGTACGATGGGTCATGTAATCTTGATCGTAATTTATGCCCGCTTCCGAAAACGCCGTCGATTTGAACATCAGCAAATATCTCATAAAGCACGCTCCTTCAGGCAGGGTTTGGATTCGGCAGCATGCTGCCTTTCATCTGCCTTTACTTGAACGACGAACGCGGGAGCGCCAAATCGACAAACGGCAAAATTATTTTTTATCCATGCACTCGGATGCTCGAGCCAGCAGCAGTTCCCGCTCACGGTTGTTTCTCGTCAAGGATGCGGCCCGTTCAAATTCAAGGCGCGCTTCCTCGAAGCGGTCCAGCTTGTACAAAAGGTCGCCGCGTACGCTGGGCAGAAGATGATAGGTCGACAACGACGGTTCGTTGTTCAATTCATCGACGATCTGGAGGCCGAAATCCGGACCAAACGCCATCGCTATCGCCACCGCACGGTTTAATTCCACGATCGGCGAAGGCATGGCGCGGGATAATGCTTCATACAACGCCGCGATTCGGACCCAGTCCGTCTCCCCGGGCGACATCGCTTTTGCGTGGCAGGCTGCAATGGCTGCCTGAAGCGCGTAAGGGCCGTACGGCTTCCCCAACTGCTGGCACCGATCGAGAGCAGCCAGCCCCCGGCGGATCAACAGTTGGTCCCACTTGGCCCGGTTTTGGTCCATAAGCAGGATCGGCTCGCCATCCGGTCCGACGCGCGTCTTTAGCCGTGAAGACTGAATTTCCAACAGCGCCACAAGCCCATGCGCTTCGGGTTCAGCCGGCGCAATCTCCGCAAGCATGCGGCCAAGTCGAAGCGCTTCTTGGCAAAGCAGCGGGCGGACCCAGTTTTCGCCTGCGGTTGCCGAATACCCTTCATTGAACATTAAGTAAATGACCTCAAGGACGGCGGCCATTCGCTCCTTCAACTCCTCGCCGACCGGGACCTCGAAGGGAACCTTTTTGGCGCTGAGCGTCCGCTTCGCCCGAACGATCCGCTGCGCGATCGTCGCTTCGGCCGCCAGAAACGACCGTGCGATCTCGTCGGTCGTAAGTCCGCACAACAACCTTAGCGTGAGCGCCACCCTTGCGTCCTGCGACAAAACCGGGTGACAGGTCATGAAGATGAGGCGCAGGAGATCGTCGCCGATCTCCCCGTCAAGTTGACGGTCCATATCCTCTTCCGTATACCATTCGGCGCTGCGGGTCAATTCCTCGTATTTTCGGTCGCGAAGCTTGTTTCTTCGCAGCAGATCGATCGCACGCCGCTTGGCCGTCGTCATAAGCCACGCTCCCGGATTGTCGGGAATGCCCGTTTCCGGCCACCGCTCTAGCGCGATCACCAGCGCATCCTGGGCCAGATCTTCCGCCAGACCTACATCGCGCACCATGCGCGTTAACCCGGCGATTAATTTAGGAGATTCGATCCGCCAAATGGCATCAATCGTACGCCCTGTGTTAGAAATGCTCACAGCCTAAACTGCCCCTTTATTTTTTCTTGCTTGTCTTCATCCGAAGACAATTCTTCCGGATCAAAAATTTGTCTGAGTTCAACTTCGCCTTGTCCGCCGCCATGCGGATCAGGCATGCGCATCGCCCACTCGATCGCTTCCTCGCGCGACTTTACTTCGATCAGCGTAAAGCCCGCAATAATTTCCTTGGCTTCCGTAAAGGGGCCGTCCACCACTTTCGGTTTCCCCCCAGGCTCCGGATACGAAATCCGGATGCCGGTGGAGCTTGGCTGTAAACCGTCCGCGGCAAGCAGCACTCCCGCTTTCGCCAACTCCTCGTTATACCGCAGCATGGCATCGAGCAATTCCTGGCTTGGCTTGACGCCGGCTTCCGAATCCGCTGTAGCTTTCACGATCATCATAAATCTCATGTTTGTTCCCTCCACAATGTGATAGCGGGCCGATTTCCGCTCAATTTAGTCCGGTATTGACCGGCCTCTATGAATACAACGAATGAATACAAGACGAATCGACACATCTAACGTTTTTTTAATAAAGACCATTTATCATGGAACTCCCTATTAAATTCGTGCTGGAGGGCGATATCCCCTGCATGAACTTCCGCGCATGATCATTGAAAAAAGTCCCTCCGTAGTTCAAGTAGTTCATATAGACGAAGCAGCATCGGGCCAATGATGGGTATAAGCCGAATTTTAGCGGTATCCTCATGCAAAAAACCTGCCGAGCTTCAATGCCCGACAGGTTTTTTTTACTCTAGCGACCTTATTTCGCTTCTTGCACGCTGTAGCGTTCTTTAAACTCCCGCAATCCGATAATGTTTCCTTCGATCCGGGATTGTTCCGCCGCAAACGCCATCAGGTGGCTTTGAACCGAGGCGTCCGCCGACGTCAAACCTTGGCTTTGACCGTCTGTCCGCACCAGCTTCAGAAAATCCTTCACGAGACGCATGTCGCCGCCGCCATGCCCAACATGCCCTCCCATATCTTCAAAAGAGATCCGCTCGACCTTGCCGCTGCCGAAATGGATGATTTCGATCTCGTTTTTCTCCATCGCTCCGCGGATTTCGCCTTTGGTTCCCATGAGCTTGATCGTGCGGCTGATATCTCTCGTAAACGCGCTCATCGTAAAAGCGGCCGTCACCCCGTCAGCAAATTCCAGGTTTACAACCTGATGGTCCACAACATCGTTATCGCAGTAATAGACGCATCTGCCGTAAGGCCCTTCCTGCAGCGCTTGATAGCGGGCATCGTAGCTCATATCGTCGCTAATGGCCGAGGTCGGCCAGTTCGTATCCTCCGTCAAATAGATATTCGGCGCATAATACAGGCACTCGTCCGCAACCGGACATCCGTCCAAACATCGCAGAGGCGCCCCCTCTGGCGCTTCCGAAGCCCTGAAATGGCTGAGCGAGCCGAATGAAGAAACTTTCACGCAGTCCGAACCTGCCAACCACAGCAATATATCGAGATCATGGCAGGACTTCGCCAAAATCATCGGACTGGATTCGTCCTTCCGGCGCCAGTTTCCTCTGACGAAGCTATGCGCCTGGTGCCAATATCCGACGTTTTCATTATGCTGGATCGATACCAATCGGCCGATCGTTTCTTTTTCCAGCAATGCTTTGAGCGTACTGAAAAACGGCGTGTAACGAAGCACGTGGCAGATCGAAAATACAAGCCCGGCCTTTGAAGCCATGTCGCCCATGCGGATGCATTCTTCGGGATCCGGCGACATCGGCTTTTCCAAAAGCACGTGATACCCCGCCTGCAGCGCTTTCATCGTCGGCTCGAAATGCTGTTTGTCCTGCGTGCAGATCACGACCGCATCCGCCAGCTTCGGCAGCGCAAACAAATCGTTCCAATGCTCGAAGCACATCTCGTCCGCCAAACCATGCCTTGCCTTGAAATTCTCTCTCCGATGCCGAACCGGTTCCGCGACTGCCACGACTTCAAGCTCGGCAGGATGCTGAAGCGCGTAATCCATGTAATTGACGCCGCGCAGGCCCGCTCCGATCAATGCGACCTTTACCTTTTTCATCCGTTATCTCCGCTCCTTACGAATACTGTGTTATTCCTTGACGCTTCCGACGGTCATGCCTTTAACAAAATATTTCTGCAAAAACGGATATACGACCATGATCGGCAGCGCCCCCATGAAAATTTGCGCCGTCTGCAGCGTTTTCTCGCTCAGGTTCTCCATCGCTTTGATCTGTTCGATCGAAACCGAAGTCATCTGGGAATTGATCGACATGATCAACGTGGACAAATAGGTTTGCAGCGGATATTTCTCCGGCGAGTTTAAATACAAAATGCCGTCAAACCAAGAGTTCCAATGCCCCACGATCGTGAACAGCCCGATGGTCGCGATGGACGGCAGGGAGACCGGCAAATAAATCCGCCATAATATTCTCCAGTGTCCCGCGCCGTCGATCGTTGCGGCTTCGTCCAGCTCGCGCGGAATGGTGCGGAAAAAGTTCAGCATCAGCACCATGTTCCATACATTCAGCGCCCCCGGCAATATCAGCGCCCAGATGGAGTCGATCAATCCGGTGTTTTTCACGATGATATACGTCGGGATGAGCCCGCCGCCGAAAAACATCGTGATCGCAAAAAACCATACGTAGACCGTTCGATACTTAAATTGGTCCACCGCCTTCGACAGCGGATAAGCCGTCACGAAGCATAAAAACATATTGACCGCCGTCCCCAGCACCACCCGTTCAACGGACACGCCCAGCGAACGGAAAAACTCTACCTTTTCCCCCAGGTAGCGGTAAGCGTCGAAGTTGAACCCGACCGGCCAAAGCTTGACTTCGCCGGCCATCGCCGCCGTATTCGAACTGAGGGATACCGAGAGGAGATGGATGAACGGGATGATGCCGAGAAGCGTGATCGCCGTTAGCAGCACCGTATTGAATATGACGAATATCCTTCTGCTGATCGTAGGTTTATGCATCTCTCTACCTCCCGCTTAAAAGATCCGATAATTGTTGTATTTGTAAGCCGCATAATAGGTCACGGATACCAGCACCAAAGAAATCGCGGATTTAAACAGTCCGACGGCGGCGGCAGGTCCGAATTGTTGGCTGAACATCCCCAATCGGTATACGAACGTATCGATGATATCGGCTCCCTCGTATACGGTCGGGTTGTACATGATCAGGATTTGCTCGAACCCGGCATTCAAAATTCCGCCAAGGCTCAGCACCCCAAGCAAAATCAGAATCGGCGCCATGCCCGGCAGCGTAATATGGATCATTTGCTTCCATCTACCCGCGCCGTCCACTTCGGCGGCTTCGTAAAGCGTCGCGTTGATTCCGGTAATGGCGGCCAGCATGACGATCATGTTGTAGCCCATCCCTTTCCAGACATCGGACCCGATCACGATGCCGCGGAACCAATCGTTATCGAGCATGAACATGATCGGCTTCAGTCCGATGGCCGTCAACAATCCGTTGACGGGACCATTCAGCGAAAACAACTCGATAATGACACCGCCAAGCACGGTCCAGGACAGGAAAAAAGGCAGAAATACCGCCGACTGGATAAAACGTGAAAACCAGCGCTTGGTCACCTCGTTCAAAAGCAAGGCCAGAATCAGTGGAACAAGCAGGAACAATACCATCTTAATGACGGCGATCAAAATCGTATTCCAAAGCACCTGCTTAAAATCCGGCATGTTAAACACGTATTTGAAATTGTCAAAACCAACGAATTTGGAATGAAAAAAACCGGAAAGCGGCTCAAACTGCTGGAATGCCATGACGAGCCCGGCCATCGGGCCGTAGGCGTAGATCAGCGTCACGATCACGCCGGGCAGCAGCATGAGATGGAGCAGATATTCCTTTTTCAGCGTTCTCATAGATGGACCTCCCCGTTCAATCGTAAACGGGAGGAATCGCCGGCTTCATCAGGCTCCTCCTCCCGTTTCATCACTTTCAGGATCATTGCGGCAGCTTATGCATGGCTTTTATTTTGCAGCCTCTTTGCTGTACCAATCGTTGACCTCTTGGGTGATTTGATCGCCGCCAAGAGATTTCCAGCTTTGAACGAACTTGTCGAACTCGTCCAGGGAACCGCCCATTATGATTTTTGTAAAGGATTCCTGCATCAGCTTGTCGAGCTGGGCGCCTTTTTCAACCTGCGTTTCCGTCGGCAGGCCGAAAAACTCGTTGTTCACGAAAGCGCCGCTTTCCTTGATTTGCCGCGTCGTTCCCCAGCCCCCGTCTTTTGCGGCACGGCTGAAATATTGACCCCAGTTTACGCCTTTGGAGGCATTGGCCGTGTTGCCCGCAAGATAATCCTTGGCTGCTTTAAAGACGTCGGCAACGTTTTTGTAGTTTTCGTCATCCAGCGTGATTTCCGTCTGTTTCGCATCCAGCGCCTTGTTGACTTCGGTATAAATCGTATCGATTTGGGCCGGGTTGTAAATCCGCGGATTAAACCAGTTGTAGACGTAACCGTTCTCCGCTTTGTTTTGATCGATGTATTTCTTTTTGCCTTTTTCGATATAGAAATTGATCATTTTGATGGCGGCTTCCGGATTTTTCATATTTTTGTTTACGGCGAATACTTTTCCGCTCCGGATCTTCGGCACAAGCGATTTGCCCGGACCGTCAAGTCCCGGAATTTGAACGGCAATCCATTCCGCCTTCGGATCCTTGTCCACGTTCAGGTTCAACGGGTAGTTCGGATACCACCATTCGCCGTATACGATGCCGACTTTGCCTGCCGTAATGTCTTCAACCGCTTTGTTTTCGTCTTTTAATGCAAATTCCTTATCCAATATGCCGTTCTGGTACCAGGTCTGAAGCTTGGCAAGCGCGGTTTTCACTTCCGGCTGAATGAGTCCCGGGACCAGCTTGCCGCTGCTGTCCTTGATCCAGGCGGATTGGTTGTCCCCGATCGAAGGATAGGCACCGAAGCCGTTAAAGAATCCTCTCAGGTCGTATGCCCAGAAAAACAGATTCTTTTGAAGGGATACCCCGTACGTGTCGTTTTTGCCGTTTTGGTCCGGGTCGTTTTTCACGAAGGCTTCGGCAACCTTGTCCAGCTCATCCATCGTTTTCGGCGGCTGCAGCTTCAAATTGTCGAGCCAATCTTTGCGGAGCCAGAGCAGCTGCGTCGAGAGGAACGGGTCCTCGAAGGCTGGGATCGCGAGCAGCTTGCCGTCTTCGGAGAATGTCTTCATGGCGAAGCCGCCGTCGGAATCCATGTATTTTTTCAGTTCAGGCGAAGCGTAATCGTTGTAGGCTGCCGTCAGGTCGGCCAACATGCCTTGCTTTTTCAGCTTTTCAAAGTTTTTCTGGTCGAGCTCCATAATGTCCGGCAGGTCGGCCGAAGCCATCGCCAGCGAGAACTTTTGCTCGAATTGGCTGGACGGAACGGTCCATTTGTACTTGACTTCGATGTTGAGCATGTCTTTCAAATCTTTGAGGTAAGCGTTTTGTTCCGGCGTAATGCCCTTCGGCGTCCGCGGGTCTTCCGGAGGGTTATAGCCGAGCACTTCCGTCACCGTCACCGTTTCGGGGTATTTGCCGAGCGGTTCGGGCGGCGCGTCCGAGCTCTTTTTTTCCTCTTTGGAGGACGGTTCCGCAGCCGAGTTTGCCGAATCCTTGCCTTGGCTGGAGCATGCCGTAAATAACGAAAGCGACATCGTGACGAGCAAAATCATTTTCCATGGATTGATTTTTTTCATGATCAACGCGTTTCCCCCTTTGTGTATGCTGAAATTGCCAATTGCTTTATGTGTTTAATTATAGGTTCCAGAAGAAAACGCTATCAATTTTGAGTTTTTTACTTCCCTTTCACTTTATTTACTTTTTTCAGGATTTTGCAAAAATTCGATTGCGGCCGCTTCCGGATACAATATATAGATGAACGAAACCATGTCGCTCTATATATTGCTGTTTGAAAGTCGCTCTTTGGATTTTTCCGTAATCCTTTTTTGAATGACTGGGTTCCGTTATCCCCGTCTCTCGGTTGAGCTGCGGTATTCCTGCGGAGAAATCCCCGTCTTCTTTTTGAAAAAGGTCGTAAAATAGGACTGCGAATCAAACCCGATGCGGGCGGCGATTTCGTTCAGCTTCAGGTTGGTGTGCATCATGAGGTGCACGGCCGCCTCCAGCTTTTTCGACTGGATGTAGTCCAGCAAATTTTGTCCCGTCATCTGTTTGTAATAGCGCGACAGGTAGGACGGATTAAAATGCACCTTTTCCGCGATCGCCGTCAGGGACACGTCACCCGCCAGATGATTTTGGACATAGCTTTGAATTTGCCCGATGACCCACGATTTCATGTCTTCCTGCTTCATTTGCTCCGGATCGTCCAAAACCTCCTGATGCCTGTTCGCGTTTTCGATATCGATCACGATCATGTTCTGGCCGAGCGAAGCCCTGGATTTCAGAACCCCGAGCAGCGTTTCATACTGGTTAAGAATCGTAGTCCAGCTCTCGCCTAACTCCCCGGAAATGCCAAAAGAGACGGACGCGCCGAGCAGGCTCTCGCATTCGTTTTGAACCAGCTCCAAAATCCCTTTCATATATGCCGTGAATCCTCTCCAACAAGACCCCTCCGGTTCAGGCGGCAAAAAACGGGCGAGCAGTTCTTCCCTTGGCTGGAGCAGCCAAACGAGGATCCCCTCCTCTATAACGGAAGGCTCGCAGGCAATCGATTCCGGCAGGTAATTGCCGAAGGCCCTTTGCACCGAAACGATCGCTTCCTTCCTGTTCGCGTCCTCCGGACCGTCCACGGTGCCCATGACAAAAAATGCCGGTTCTGTCGCGTTAATCCGAAAGTTCAGCTCCTCATACCTTGGCTCGGACAGCAAAACGGAAGCGGTCTCTCCGCGCAAAATCCTGCCTACCAGCTCGTTTCTGAGCACGGGGGCGGCGATTTGAAAATGCATTTTCGCTTTTTCCTCCTGAATTCTGCGGCGGTTCTCCTCGTCAAGCTTAAGGCATGCATCTTTCACGGCACGAAAGATCGGCTCAATCCCTTCGGTTTTCAAGATGTAATTGTCCGCTCGTTTGCGCAGCGCCTCCTGAACGTAGTCGAATTCGCTGTATCCGGTCAAAAAGATGATTCGGCAGTGCGGCCAATAATAGACGATATCGTCGACCAGCTGCAGTCCGCTTTTCTGGGGCATTCGGATGTCGCTGACGAGGATGTCGAGCTTCATTTTTTTTGCGGTTTTCAGCGCTTCCGCAGCCGAGTAGGCTTTGCATACATCCAATTCGAATTCGGTGTTCTCCTGAAAAAGCTGAATCAATCCATTGACGATGACCGGCTCGTCGTCCACGATTAACAATCGGTACATGCTGCCGCCTCCTTCATGCTTTCGAGAATAATGATCAGATCTATTTTTAAGCCGCCATGCCTGCTTCGCGTGACCGTTAAGCCGCTTTCCGGCCCGTATTTAAGCCTTAAACGGTTATTGACGTTGATCAACCCCGTATTTTCGATCGTTTTTGAATCCACGGCAAGCTTGCCGCTCAATTGCCCGATCATTTCATCGGTGGCCAGATTTCCGTTATCTTCGACCGAGACGCGTAGTTTCCCTTCCCCGTACTCCGTGCTTATAAACACCTTCCCTTCCATCATGCCGTCTTCAAATGCATGCTCGAACACGTTTTCCACGATCGGCTGGATGATCAGCCGCGGCACCGTAATCGAAGGCGGAATTTCCGTCTCCTCGTCGTATGCAAAAGACACCCTGTTGGAAAACCGGATGCACTGAATATCGCAATAATCGAGCGCGTGCCGGTATTCCTTGTAGAACGGAACCTCGTCGGCCCCGCTTCTCGTAATGTACTGATAATAGCTGCCGAGCCTTTGGGACAGCTCCGCGGCGCTGTCGGCGTCCCCCACTTTGCACATCATATAAATATTAAAAAAGCTGTTGTACAAAAAATGCGGATTGATTTGGGACTGAAGCTGCTTCAATTGGGAATGCTGAAGAGCAATTTTTTGCTCGTAGTTTTCCTCGATCGAATTTTTGAGCCGGCGCGCCATCTTGTTGAAACTGTTAAACACGTAATGGAATTCGTCTTTCGTCTTCGATTCGATCGTGATGTTGAGATTGTCGGTTTCGATCATATGAAAGGCTTTGACCAGCTTCGACAACGGCCGGTGAATCATCACGTTGACGGAAAACGAATAGAGGATCATCACGATGATCGCGATAATGAACAGCGTATAAAACCAGGTAATAAATTGGCTTAACGGACGGGTAAGCTCATTTTGGTTCACGTACATAATCATCGACAAGTGGAGCGAACCGACGTTGCTGCGGGTAATGAAATAATTGACTCCATGCGCTTTTTTGATTTGCGGCCGATCCGGGTTTGCGTTTTCCTCATCCGTCAGCTTCAAAATTTCCGTGGATTCGTCGGTTTGTTTCGCCGTCGTCAGCATCGTCCCGAATTCTTTGCTCCCGAGCAGCACCTCGGATTCCGGGTATAATTTCGCGATTTCATTTAACGCCTGCAGCAGCATCGGCCTGGAAATTTCGATGTAAGTCACAATGCTGTTGTTGTTTGCGCTTTCAATCAGGAATATCCGGTTGCCGCTAAGGTAAAAGGACGGCTTCGGCGTGATTTTGAGCAGCGACGTGATTTGCATCATTTCATCGTTGGGCGTGCCCGTAACTCCCGAACTCATCGAAATGGTTTTTGCCACGGATTCGACGTATACCCCGCTGTTCACCACATATTCGCTGGAGGCCATCAGCGTGGAGAGACGATCCCTGACCTGGTCGATCAGCTCCACCTCCTCGTAATCTTCCAGCAGGCTTCCGCGAAAGCTGAGCTTTTGCAAATCCTTGTCATTGATCAGCTGCAGCTGCAAATTCCGAATGAAATACAGCTCTTTGTCGAGCTGTTTGGAATAAAAGGACGCCCCTGCCTGAGAGGAATTCAAAATCGCGCTTTTCGTCACGGACATGCCCTTGTAATTCAACCAAATGTTCATGGAAATGAGGGGAAGCAAAAATAAAATAAAAACGATGACGATTTTTTGATAAACATACCATTTGGACGCCTTTCCCGCCGCCTGCAGCTTCATAAGTACCTCCCGCGAGTGCTAAGATCATGAAATCTCGTATGCTTTTAGTATAATGATTCACAAAAAAAGAACCATCCTTTTGGATGATTCTTTCCGAACGAGCATGACTCGCATTTTTCGCAAACCGACGCATTATTCCTTTAAATACAAAAAATACATAAAATCGGTCATCACGGAAGCATGCCCCGTCTGCCGCAGCATCGTCGAAATGTTGCCTTTGTGGTATGTACCGTGCGTGACGATTTGCATCACGATTTCGGCCAAGGTCGTTTCGCGGATGCCCGCGTAAGGATTGTTCAGCGTGATACGCTTCTCCAGATCTTCCTGTTCACGAAGGAAACGGGAGCATTCCCTGGACAGACGTTTAAATTTTTCTTCCAATTCAAGCAGCGGTGCGTTTTCAAGCTCATCCTTATTTGCCCAGGACAATCGCATTGCCTCCTCCAGCTCCGTTCCTTGCAGCGTTCGGAACCAAACCGTGTCAACGATGTAAATATGGGCGATCGTCTTGGCGATGGACGGAAAACTGCTGGCAATCTCTTTTCGGTACAACGCCTCCGGAATTTCCTTCAGACGGTCGATGATCCGGGAAATTTCCCACACGTGATAATCGTACATTTCAATGGCTGGATGCGTCATTTTCATCTCCTCCTTTGACTTGAATTCATCTTATCACCTAATCCATGACAGCACCCTGTCATATATTCATGAAATGTTATGGAATGCGAATTTTACTTTTGCGTGATCCGGTCATGCGGAAGGCAGGCATGCACGCCCTTCACCCCGTTGACGATTTGGGTGATTCGAAGATCGATCGCGGTGCTGCCCAATGCCATCGCTTGAACCCGGTTCAGCCCGTATAAATCCCCCATTAAATCAAGCATGCCGTCCAAGGCTTGCACCGTCGCTTCGTTCAAATCCTCATGGAAGCCGAACGTAATCCAGCCGGCAGGCGTGTTCGCCCGCGGATATTTTAATCGGACGTCCTCCAAAAGCTGAAGCCTCACCTCCACCTCGTCCATCGGGCATTCGATCGCCTGGCAGCTTACTTCCCCGTCCCCTTGCGCCGCATGTCCGTCGCCGATGGCCAAATAGGCCCCGTCAACCGGAACAGGCAGATACAGCGTGCTACCGCTAACCAACTCCTTGCAATCGATATTGCCTCCGCAAAAGCGGGGCGGCCAAGTCGAATGAACCCCGGTGTCCTCCGGCGGCATCCCGATCACGCCCATAAAAGGACGAAGCGGAGCCGTATAAGTTTTTCCGCCGATGCGGCAGGTTCCCGTCATCTTTACTTGATCCAGAGTCCAGTCCAAAGTAATCTCCCGGAAATCGGTTAAATGCAATTGTTGATTTTGCCAGTTCGGGTATTGCCCGGCTGACGTAAAACCGTAGCTGCCTGGAATGATCCGCTCAAAGTGGATCGCAAGGGTCATTCCCTGCTTGGCGTTTTCCACGTAAATGGGGCCGAACAAGGCATGCCCTCCGTCCAGTTTTTCTCTTCTTGCAAAAGGCTTTTTTCGGTCGGTATAAGCCGCCCCCAAGCCCCAAGCCGCATCCGGGACGCTAAAACAGACGGAATCTCCGGAAGATACGGCAAGCAGCGGCGGAACCTCTTTCGTCAAACTCCCGATGAGCGCTTCCTTGGACAAATCAATCTTATGCAAAGCCATAAAACCTCGCCTCCAATGAAGCTGGGTTTGATATCTCCGGGGTCACCCGAACTACCGTTATGTCGAATGATTCAAACCAACCGTGATTTAAAAAGTACCGACCCTACGCCTTTGCCATGAGGCGTCCCGTAAAATGGATGTCCTTAACCGGAACGTGATCGGCTCCGCCCTCCAAAATGATCCTCACATCCTCCAATGTGTCCCGGAGAGGAATCCATTCCGCTTTTTTCCGGGTATACGGCTCGGCGATGTAAAAAGGTTGGGATAAATACGCCTCCAGCCGCTCCCCCCGCTTGAACAGGACTCTTTCGGATTCCGGGAGCTTTTCTTCGCCCCGAAAATGGAACAAAGGTCTTAAATCGCGGTAACGGCGCATTAATTTTTTGGCCTGTTGTTGGATGGATAAATGCAGCGGCTCTAACTGTCCTCCCTCCAGCATAACCGAAGTGGACGCAACGGGATCGATGGCCGGAAAAAGCCCCCTTGTCGTCAATTCCGCATCAAAACGCAAAAACGTATCCAGCGGGCCAAAGGGAAGCTCTTCATCAACCGATTCACCGCTAACGTCAACCAAAATCGTCGTGACCGGGCGAATGCCGGCCGACTTCAGTTGTTCTTCGAGGTCGAACAACTCACCGGACAACACCATGGCGCGATCGGCTCCTAAGATGACATCCCTGCTTTTGGCATATTGAAGAATCCGCTCATACGTTTCTGCGGCTGTATCACATACGGCTTCCGCTTCATGAAACAACTCTTCGATGCCTTTCGTATGTTCTGCAGGCTTCCAAAACACGGTTGCATAATCCATTGTTTTGAACCTGTGCATGAGCTCCGTCAGCAATGCCAGCTGCCCGACGTTTTGGCGGGCCACCAGCCCGATGCTGCCGCCTTTGACCAAGGGAGCCAATAAATCAAGCACCTTGATTCCCGTTTCGAGCATGCCCAGCGGATTGCCGCGAATGATCAATTCATCCATGGTACATCCGGCAAGGGACGCAAGCGCCGCAAGCGTGCGAACCTCCGCCCTCCCGACAGGTATTTTTCCTGTACAAAGATTGGATACCGTTGCAGGCCTTAATCCTGCCGAGCGGGCCGCGACCGTTAAATTCGGAATTCTGGCGCGCAGCAGGGAAACGTTCAGATGCAGTTCTTCCATAACTTCCCACCTCCCAGTTTTGATTTATACAGTAATTTATTTTCGTTCAAAAGTAAATATGTTTCTTTGGGATTC
Source organism: Paenibacillus sp. USDA918EY (assembly GCF_009870825.1). Taxonomy (GTDB): domain Bacteria; phylum Bacillota; class Bacilli; order Paenibacillales; family Paenibacillaceae; genus Paenibacillus_AQ; species Paenibacillus_AQ albilobatus. The sequence goes on from NZ_WTWY01000005.1 coordinate 369,129, forward strand.
ATACGAAAGAAAAATTTGCAAACAAAAAAACCGCTCCATCGAGCAGTTTTTCGAAATGAGCTACATGAAGTTTCTGTCTTCCACCCACCACCGGATCGCATGGGCTAAGATTTTGCCAACCCACTAGAAAGCTATCGGTTTTTGAACACAAATCGCAGCAAACCTATAACCGATAGAACAACGACCGCTATAAATATAAACGCAACAATAACGCTTGGCCAGTTTATAGTCATCCAAAGGGTCCCCCATTCTACAAGTCATTCCCTGTTTATATAACACAACGATCGGATAAAAAGTTATGGTCGAGAGTTCCGCGCAACTATTTTTCTATGACCCGAATGACAAGAAAACAAGCTTTTGATAACCTTCATTCCCCCACGCAACTCTTCCAATAGCGCAATAGGATAGATTATCCGACAAAAGAGGTGGTGGAATCGTTGAACATTTTTCATAGATCATGCGTACGATCAAGGCCGGGAAAACCCCGCTTAAACAGCGTAGGATGGATCTCCGCCAACTGGAGCGGTTACGCCGTGTCCGGACGGTCCAAGTCCTTTCGTCGCATATCCGCAAAATGGATCGTCCCTGTTGTGAGGTCCAGCTCGCACACTACTTATTCATCCGCTTGGATCGGGATTGACGGTTTCGGCAATACGAGCCTGATTCAAGTGGGAACCGGACATGACTTCGTAAACGGAAAAGCCCGCTACTATGCATGGTGGGAAATCCTGCCTGCGGTTATGACGCCGATCCCTTACCCCGTCCATCCGGGCGACCGGATTCAAGCCGTCATTTCGAAAATCAGAGGTTCGACCTGGCTTATTTATTTGCGGAACGCATCCCAAAACTGGACGTTCCGTACGACAAAACGTTACACCGGGCCGCAGTCTTCCGCGGAATGGATCGTCGAGGCGCCGCAGGTGGGGTCCACCATATCCGGGTTGGCCCGTATTTCAACCGTCCGCTTTTCCAGCTGCCGCTTGAATGGCCGCAGTCCAAAACTGACGACCGCCGAGCTTGGCATCATGCTTCAGGGAGAACACATTACGTCGGTTCCGACCGCCCCTAACCGCAGGGGAGACGTTTTTCAGGTCAAAAACACCGTAGGGCGTTCTTTGGGCGATGCCGCCTTGCCCAAAAGCTCGTAGTTTCTCTTGGCATGCTTGCCCGGTTGCAGGGTGAAAAACGTAAAAAGCCGGCTTACGTTTTATGTAAGCTGGTCTTTATTGGTTTGGCTTGATTTTAAGCCTCGCAAGGGCCGGATTCCCCTACCCCTTCCTCGTCTGCGAGGGGGTCAAGCCTATATACCTCTTATACATCTTCGTAAAATAGTTCGGATTCTCGCAGCCCACTTTCGCCGCGATATCCGTCACCGAATCGTTGGTGGCAAGAAGCAGTCGCCTTGCTTCCTTCATTCGGCACGTATTGACGTATTCGATAAACGTAAGGCCGGTGAGCCGCTTGAACAGCTTGCAAAAATAATAAGGATTGAGATTGACCCGTCCGGCTGCTTGCTCGACGGTCATTTTTTCGGCAAAATTCGCGTCGACGTATTGGATGAGCTCTTTAAAACGTTCCCGATTGGGAAAATAAACGGTTTCCGGCCGAAACTCTTGCGGATCGGGCATGTGAAGACGGGCAAGCAGCGAAAACAACAGGTGCAGCTTGGATTTTACGATCAATGGATAGGCAGGCGGTTTGGCGGCGAGCTCTCCGATGATGTCGTGCAGGAGCGGCATGCAGCTGGAGTCGGTTTCCTCCCGTTCCGACAGTTTAACCGGAAATTGACGCCTTCCTTCCAAATAGGGCGCGACAAATTGGATATGCAGCGGATCATGAAGCCATTCCCGAAACAGGGATGCGTTCACGACGACGCAATCGTAATGGACGTCTCCCTTCGCAAGCGAGTAGCCGACGTGCAGGCTGCCTCCGGGAATGAGCGCCACTTCTCCCTCCTGCAACACGTAAGGACGGCTGTCGATATGGAAAACGGCGTTTCCTTTTTTCATCACCAAAAATTCAAAATGCTCATGCCAGTGCAAATACAGAACGCATTCTCCGGCAGGCACGGACATGCAGCGATTTTGAAACAGTTGAAACGGATAGGCGCTGTTTTCGAGCAGCGTATTTTCCCAAAGCTCCTTCGGGTGGGTCATTTGTTGCTACCTCCGCAAAATCGGACTAGTATTGCACAAGATCATGTAGAGAAATCGGAAAAAACGGCCGTTATAATGAGAGTGTTACGAATACTATAGGCCAATATAGGAGTGATCGCAAGATGACGAAAAAGCACCGGGTTGTCGTCGCGGGATGCGGCGGGATGGCGAATACGTGGGTCGATTATGTCATCGGCAGGGAAGATGGCGAAATCGTCGGGCTGGTGGATATTCATCTGGAGGCAGCGACTGCCATGGCGGAACGGAAAGGATTGTCCTGCCCTGTCTTCACGGACGTCAAAGAGGCCATTGCTTCGACCGAAGCGAATCTGGTTTTCGATGTCACCATCCCCTCCAGCCATCATCATATCGGTATCGCGGCCATGGAATCGGGCTGCGACGTGTTTGCCGAAAAACCGCTCGCCGAGTCGATCCGGGATTGCCTCGATATCGTACAAACCTCAAATCGTTTAGGGCGCACGCATGCCGTCATGCAAAACCGCCGCTATGATCCGCGGATCCGTTCGTTCCGAAACCTGATTGCCGAAGGGACGATCGGCCGGCCGGGATTTATCGGGGCGGATTTTTTCCTTGGCCCGCATTTCGGCGGCTTCCGCGAAGCGATGGACAGCCCGCTCCTGCTGGACATGGCTATCCATACGTTTGACCAAGCCCGGTTCCTTTTGGGGGCAAACCCCGTCAGCGTATACTGCCATGAGTCGAATCCCCCCGGTTCATGGTACGAAGGGAATGCCATGGCCGTCTGCATCTTCGAAATGTCGGACGGGTCGGTCTTCAATTACCGCGGATCGTGGTGCGCCGAGGGGGCCCCGACTTCCTGGGAAGCTTCCTGGCGGGTAACCGGCGAACGCGGGACGGCCATTTGGGACGGGCATGGCGAGCCTTTTGCCGAGGTGGTTGCGGCAGCCGACCATACGGACCGGTTTATTCGCGAGTATGAACGTATTCCCGGCAAACCGGTCGCAATGAACCATACTTTCCATCACGGCTGCCTGGACGAAATGTTTGCTGCCTTGCACGAACAACGCAAACCCGAAACCGACTGCAGCGACAATCTGTTTAGCATGGCCATGGTGCTTGCAGCCCTGGAAAGCGCTAAAACCCAAAGCAAAGTCGACATTGTAAAATGGATAAACGCGGCTCAAAGGGGAGAATGACGGTTAATGACAGGAAGGACCTTGGCTTCGCCAAAGTCCTTCCGTTTGCCCCATCGCTGTCATACCGACTGCTGCCTGAATTGCTGCGGCGAGGCGTCATATACTTTGCGGAACATTTTGGAAAAGTGGGAGAAATTGTGGTAGCCGAATGTTTTTGCTACATCGGAAATCGGCATGGTGGAGCTTTCGATCAAGTCTTTGGCAAGCGACATCCGAAGATGCAGGATGTAATCCGTGATGGACTCCCCAACCTCGCGCTTGAACAAACGGGATAAATACGCCGGATTCAAATGCACGTAGCTGGCAAGCTGTTCACGGGTAATCGGTTCGCTCAAATGTTCCTTGATGTAATATTGAATCCTTTGAATGACGGAATGGTTCTGATGCAGCTCCTGGTGAATGATTCCGACCATGCGGAGAGCGGATAGCTCCAGCTGCTCCAAATTCCGGGGCTGCGCATTCAGCAGCATCCCTTCCTGCGGTTGAAACAGCTCGAAGGCGGACAGTCCGTTTTTATGAAGAATATAATGCACCATTTGCATAAACTCATGGCGGAATCCTTCGAGTCCGGATAAGGAAAGCCCTTGAATCTTCTTCATTTCGGAAATCCGGCAGCGGATTTCGTTTTGAAGCTCTTCGAGTTTCCCTTGTTCCAGCAGGATTGTCCAGGTCGAAATCCGCGGAATCATCGTTTGGATCGAATGCGTGCCTTGCGATGTCATGGAGTACACCTGGTTGGATTTGTTCAAGTTGTTATATTCGATTTCCAGCAGCTGCCTGTACGTCTCCGCCACCTCATACAAGCTGGAGCTTGTGCCGATGTAGCAGGATACGTTGCATCCGAAATACTTGTGGCAGTTTTGGACGTATTTTTCGCAGCGGGAATGAAGATCGAACAAGGGGTTCTTCCATGCATCGCCGGCGATCACGACAACGTTTACTCCTTGCTTCGTTTGAATGACCTCGCCGCTTCCGGCAGGCAGCAGCATTTCAGCCGCGCCTTTTCGAATGGCGTATTCCATGATTTCCTCGTCTTTGGTGCTGAATTCGCGCAGCCACGACTCTACGCTGACAAGGATAGGCAGAAACGGCGCATCCTTCAAATCCGACAGTTCATGCTCCTCCAAAATGCTCGCGGCGTTGTCCGGCGTGCATACGATTCTGCCCGAAAAAAGATCGTTCCAGAACTTGTCCACGATCAGCGGCTTTTTCTTCCGCCACATGTCATAATACGGTTTATACTGCTTGCGCAGCTTATGTAATTCCCTTTCTTCCTCGATCGAAGCCAGTGCCTTGGAGATCGTCTCCTGCAGCACGTCGAATTCGACCGGTTTTAGCAAATAATCGAACCCGTCCAGCTGGATGGCCCGTTTCATGAAATCGAAGGCGGAATGCGCGGTCAGGAAAATCGTCTCCGTCTCCGGAGAAATTTCGTTGACCTTTTCTAACAACTCGATGCCCGTGCCTCTCGGCATTTCGATGTCGCAAATCATAATATCGATCGGCGTGCGATCGAAGATCTGCAATGCATCCCTCATATTGTAAGCCTCGTAAACCTCGGACACGTGCAGCTTTTCCCAATCCACTCCGCTTTTGATCCCCATCACCGCATAAATTTCGTCGTCGACGATCAGTGCCTTGTACATCACCGCTGCCTCCATTTCAATACATCAATATGAAGTAAACTGCTCAACCGTCCGGAAAGGAAGTACGATTTTGATTCTGGCCCCCGCTTCAGGGGCGTTGTCAAATGACAAGGAAGCTTTTTGCCCGAAAATGTGCTTCAGCCGGTACTGGACGTTTGAAATGCCCAGATGCTGCCCGTCCCGGCTTGCCTTGAAGGTGCCTGATTGAAGCTGCCGCAGCACGTCGTCCGGAAATCCGTTCCCATTGTCCCGGATCATGATTTCCAATTGGTCCTCTCCGGGCAAGCGAATGTCAATTTCGATGTGAAACGGATGATCCATGAAATCGAATCCGTATTTGATCGCATTTTCGATAAACGGCTGGATGAGCAGGGGCGGAATGGCCGCATGCTCCGCTTGATCGGCGATGCGGAACGCATAGGTAATGCGCTCCGGAAAACGGACCTGCTGAATTTTGATGTAACTTTCCATATGCTCCATCTCTTCGGCGATCGTAACCGCAACCTGGTTGGTTTTGGTCGTAAAACGAAAATATTTGACCAGGTTCATGCACATGAGCTGGATAACGCCGTAATTTTTGATTTCGGCCAAATTGTAGACGATGTTGATCGAATTCAGCAGAAAATGTGGATTGATTTGAAGCTGCAAATGCTTGAGCTCGGCTTTATGCGCTTTGATCTGTTCCTCGTATACGCTGATTTTCAGGTCATGGATTTCGGACGCCATGCCGTTGAACGTTTCGTTGATGATGGCGAATTCCTTCGATTTGGAGGAATGAAGCCTCGTATCCCAATCCCCGTGCTTAATTCGCCGCATCCCGCGGATCAGGTTGTTCATCGGCTTCAAGATGATGTCGTTCAGGTAAACCAAATAAATGATCAGCGTGATAAAAGCCGCAATCGATATAAGGACGATAACCCTCCGAAAATGGTATAAGTTTTTCAGCATTTGGGATTCCGGCACAAACGCGCCCAAAATAACGTCCGTTCCCTGGATCCGGTTCATGACGACGACGTATTTCCGGTCATCCTTGTTAATGACCTGATACACTTCGTTCGATTCGGAGGCCAGGGACGTATCCAGGAGATGCCCGCCGATGGCGGACGTATTGGTGATCAACTCCCCCCGGCTGTTAACGAAGCTGGCAAACCCGTCTTCCAGATGGATCAAATCCAGCGGAATCATTAAATTTTCCAGTTCCACGAATGCGCCGAGATAAAAACCGTCCCCCGTATCGACGAGACGGATTAATGCGTATTTTTCCTGTCCGTATTCGATGGCCTTCCATTCCCGGAAATAATCGCTGTCCGGCTTAACGCCGGTCACCACCTTTTCGATCGTCGTTTTGATCGATTCCAGTTCTTCATAAGACGAGGTTTGGATCGGCGTGTTGAACAGATCCCGCGTTTTTACCGAATAGATGAATTGGAGATCGACGCTTTTATCAAAGCGGTGGTATCTTGTAAGCGTGTTCAATATTCTTGCTTTGGTCAAGTAATATTCGTCCGTATTTTCACGCAGCTGCGACAGCGCGGCGATGTTCGGGTCTTCCAGCGCGATGTTGTACAGAAAATTCGTTTCCTTGTTCAGCGATGCCTCGATCTGGTGGGAATACAGAATCATCGAGTTTTTATTCGAATCGGCCACCTGCTCCCGGATCGTATTGGAGGCATAATAATTGTTGTAAAGAAGCAGTCCGACGAGCGGAACCGCAATCGTAACGAAACCGATAATCAGCTTAAAGCGTAGCGAGTGTTTAATGTTCAGCAGTTTCATGCACTTCCCCGGCTCTTTGAAAAGGATGGTAGAATCATGGTTATGGCGTATCACGGTTTATCTACCTCTGAGTATAGTGACATGCGGAAAAAAAGGGAATCCCTTACGAAGGACTCCATTCCAAAGTCCCGGTTCAGAATTCCCCCTGTTGCTTGAGGTCGCTGGAATTTACTTGGTTTGCGTCTTAGCCCACTCGGCAAGCTGCTTCTCGACTTCGGCTTTCACTTTGTCAAAGCCTGCGGCATCCCGCTTTTTCTTCCATTTGGCAATAATATCCTCGGGATTCGCCGCGCCCGATCTCAGCGTCGATCCGAATTCCTGTTCAACATTGCGGATGGATGCGAGTTCCGACTTCACGGGCTCTTCATTAAAAGCAAACCCGAGAGCGATGGAATGCTCGGATCTTTCATTGAACTTCTTGAACTCTTCCCATTTGTTCGGATCCTCGTTCGCCCAGAGATAGGAGTTGAACTGGTTGCCGAACATCCAGCCGCCCGGATTCGGGTATCCTTCGTTGTCGGCGTTGACGCCTTCCGGATAGTCAATCATGTTTTCGGATTTTTTGACGTAATGCTTGCCTTCGATCCCCCAATCCAGCATGTTAAGCAGCTTGGGATCGGTGTACAGCAGATTCAGGAACATCATGGCTCTTGCCGGATCTTTGGAGGTCCGGGAAATGCCGAGCATCGCGCCCTGCGCATCGCCGGTCGTCGTGAACGGCTCCGCCGTTTCCACCTGAACCAATTCGACACCTGCGTTAATGCTCATTTCCTTGTCTTTGCCCGGTTTCAAGGATTGGGCCACCGCAAAAGCTTTGCCCGCCTTGATCATGTTGATGCCCTGGTCGGCGTCCGACGTCAGGATGTCCTTGTCGAACCAGCCGTTCTGGTTCCACTGATGCATGCGTTGATAAAATTCAAGGTATTTCGGATCTTCAAGCGTATCCACGACTTTTAGTTCTTTGCTGCCGCGCGGAATCGCAAGATTGGCCGTAATGCCGTCGTAATTGGCCGCTTCCCAAATATTCGTGAATTTGCTGGAAACGATCGGCGTGACACCAGGTTCGTTCTCTTTGATCGTTTTGAACATCGCTTCCAGATCCTCCATCGATTTTACGCCATTCGTATCGAACTTGTATTTGTCGACCAGCTTTTTGTCCAGCAGGAAGCCGAACCCTTGGCCGAACTCCTTTTTGGTCGGAAGCGCGAACAGCTTGCCGCCGATTCTGGACCCTTTAATGAAATCCTCGCCAAGCACGCCGGGGATATCTTTGCCGTAGTTGGACATCAGCTCATCCAGCTCCAGGTACTGTCCCTTGGCGGCATCCTTCGCATAAGAGAACCAGCTGGCAGTAAACATCAAGTCAAACGGCTCGTTGGAAATTTTCATCAGGTTCGTTTTATCGTCCCAGGAAGCCCATTCGATCGGCTTCAGCTCGATTGTGGCATTGATTTTTTCCGTCAAATATTTGCTCATTTCGTCCTGCACGAGCTGCAAATCCTTCGGGGCGGTCGCCGGATACACCAGCGTAATTTTGTAAGGTTTGAGCGAAGATTCGTTTCCGCCTCCCCCGGCCGCCGCAGCGTCTTGCGGTTTGTCCGAATCCCCTTTTCCGCAGCCGGCTAAAGCCAGCATGCCGCATAACATGATCATGAGCGCTAAATAGGCTTTTTTCATTTTCAATCTCGTACCCCTCTCGATTATCGCTTTTTTTCGAAGCATGCAATTGCTTTTCAAAACAGGAATGCCCGTCCCACCTCCCCTTTCGTGATGCGATATGTCAACCTTTGACTGCGCCGCTTGTAATCCCGCTGATGTAATACTTTTGGAAAAACGGGTAAGCGAACAATAAAGGGGCTATCCCGACCACGGCCAGCGCCATGCGGACCGTTTCCTGCGGCATTTTGGCAAGCAATTCCCCGACCTGGGCGGTGCTGTTGGATTTCATGAGCAAATACTGGATATTCGTCAGCGTTTTGGTCATCAAATACTGGATATTGTAGAGCTCGGGCTTGTCGATGAACAGCATGCAGTTGTACCAATCGTTCCAGTAAGACAGCGTATTGAAAAGACCGATCGTCGCCATGATCGGCAGTGAAAGCGGGACGACGATTTTGAAAAAGATTCTGAGCTCGCCCGCCCCGTCGATCGTGGCCGATTCAATGACGGAGTCCGGAATGCTCGAAGCGAAAAAGCTTCGCATCAGCAGCACATTAAACGCGCTCAACAACAGGTTCGGTATGATCATCGCAAAAATCGTGTTTTTCATGTCGAACATGTTGACATATGTAATATACCAGGGTACCATGCCCCCGCCGAAGAGCATCGTGAAAAAAATGTAGAAGGAAAGCGTCCGGCGAAACGGCAGGTCCGGCCTCGATAACGGATAAGCAAACAAGGCGGTGATCAGCAGGCTCACGACCGTACCGACCAGCGTGCTCAAAATCGTCACCCCGTAAGCTTTGGCGATTTCGGAAAAATCGTTGAACAAAAACTGGTAAGCCGCAAAGCTGATTTGGCTCGGGAATAGGGAGTAGCCGTTTTTCAAGATGGAATCCTCGCTGGAGATGGACACCATGAACACCAATAAAAACGGAACCAACGACGCGATGGTGAATCCCCAAAAAAACAGGTGGATGAATGCGGGTCCGATGCGTTTGCTTATATTCATTCCCTTCACTGTGTCTCCTCTCACGGATTAGAATAAGGCATCCCGTTTGTTGATGCGTCTGACCGCCGCGTTCGCGGCCAGGATCAGCACGAAGCAGACGACGGACTGATAAAATCCGGCCGCTGTCGACATACCGATATCGCCGGATTGGACCATGGCCCGGTATACGAACGTATCGATCGTATTGGTCGTCGGGATGAGCGCCCCCGTATTCATCGGCACCTGGTAAAACAAGCCGAAGTCCGACCGCAAAATGCTGCTGACCGCAAGCAGCGTCATGGTGGTGATGACGGGCAGGATGAGCGGAATGGTGATCCGGGTCATCTGCTTCCACTTGCTGGCGCCGTCGATCGTGGCTGCTTCGTAATATTCCTTGTCGATGCCGATAATGGAAGCAAAGTAGATGATCGATAAATAACCGACATTTTTCCACGCGTTGACGATGACCAAAATATACGGCCAATATTTCGGCTCCCCGTACCAGGAAACGGCTTCCGCGCCGAACCATTTGATCAGCAACCGGTTCACGAGGCCGCTGTCCACGTTCAGGAAGCTGTACACCAGGTAAGCCACGACAACCATCGAAATGATATGGGGCAGCAAAAACGTGCTCTGATAAAATCGGCTGACCACTTTTTCCTTAATTTCGTTGATGAGCAGCGCGACGAGAACCGCTAACACCAAGTTCAGCACGATGAAAACGAAGTTGTACAGGAAGGTGTTCCGGGTAATGACGTACGCGTTTTCCGAGTTGAACAGGAATTTGAAGTTATCAAGCCCCGCCCACTCGCTTCCCCAAATGCCGTCGACGTAGTTGTAGTTTTTGAATGCGAGAATGACGCCGTACATCGGAATGTAATTGTTGATGAACAAATACACGACGCCCGGCAGCGTCATCAGCAGCAGCCACTTGTACTTTTTTAGACTTCTTCGCAGATATGACGTGTTCTTCATGATCCAGCCCCTTCGCATCGAGTCGTGTAAACCTTTTCATCCCCATTCTATCTTGCGGTTCGTCCGGTCAACCACCATCGTCGTGACTTTCTGATGCCACGATCATGACTTCTTGCAAAAACACTCCGCAAGTTGGCCGGAATGGATTGACAGCCTTCGACGTACTCTTTATGCTAGGGTTCATAATAACGCTTACATTATTTATCGTTTCTTAAGGAGGTTTTTCGATTGATAAACGGCAACAGCATTCAGCGGGTTTTTATTTTGGGAATGGACGGGGCAGGCAACTTCATTCAGCATACCGACACTCCGATCATCGATGCTTTTTTGAAAAAAGGGGCGTCTACGCTTACGGCGCAAGCGCAGTCTCCGACCATCAGCGCGGAATGCTGGGGTTCGATCCTGCATGGGGTCACACCGGAAAAACATCAATTAAATAACGAAGTCGCGGCAACGACAACATTTCCTTCCGATTCGCCGTACCCTTCGATCTTCCGCCTGGCGCGGGAAGCTTGGCCGGAAGCGAAGCTTGCCGCCTTCTCCAGCTGGAGGCCGATCAACAGCGGCATCATCGAGGAGGATTTGGGGATACATAAAGAATCTTTGCCGGATGAAGAGCTGGTCGGCGCCATCGAAAACTACCTGGAGCACAACCTCGACGTGAAGCTGCTGTTCATGCAGCTCGACGAGCCCGATGCGGCGGGCCATAAATTCGGTTATGGTCCGGATTCCAAGCTTTATCTGGAGGCCATCTCCAAAAATGACGGTTTGTTCGGACGCGTGCTCGGCACCATCGAGAAGCTGGGATTGCTTGAGGACAGCCTCGTCATTCTCCTTACCGACCATGGCGGCGGCGGAGACAACAAATACAGCCATGGCAGCGATCATCCGATGGATAAAAACGTATTCTGGGGATGCGTCGGCCCCGGGATTGAACCCGGCACGGAGGTTCCAGGCCTGTACATCGTCGATACGGCGGCCGTTGCCGCGCACGCGCTGGGACTGGGGCTGCCGGAAAACTGGGACGCCAAGCTGCCGTCTTTTGTCGGCAAATAAGGCAGGGAACCGGCATGAGAAAAACGCTTCATTTTAATCCGAGCGGCAAATTCAAAATCGTTCAGTTTACGGACACGGAATTTGCGCGGCCAAGCGAAGAAGAAACGCGGATGAAGGCGATGATGCAAAGGATCCTGAAAGCGGAAAAGCCCGATTTGGTGGTGTATACCGGGGATGTGATCGCAAGCGGCGGAAGCCCGGACCCGATTCGGGCTTTTAAGGATGCGGTGTCCGTGCCCGAAGAAATGCAGGTGCCATGGGCAGCCGTGTTCGGCAATCATGATTCCGAGGCGGCAAACGTCACGCGCGAGCAGCTGCACAACCTGCAGCTGGCGCATCGCTACTGTTACGCACAACCCGATCCGCCGAATGTTCAGGGGACGGGAAACTTTGTACTCGAAATTTTGGGAAGGGATCTTCAGGCTGCCGCTGCGCTGTATTTTCTCGATTCGGGGAGCTACTCGCCGCTGGAGCACTTGCGGCTGGGCTTTTACGATTGGATCCGTCGAAGCCAGATCGCTTGGTATACGGAAACATCGTACCGATTGACCGTAAGGAACGGAGGCTCCCCCCTCCCTTCTCTCGGCTTTTTTCACATCCCTCTTCCCGAGTACAACGATGTTTGGGATTTTTCAGTATGCTACGGGCAAAAGCTTGACAAATATTGCTGCGCGCCGTGGATCAATACCGGTTTTTTTGCCGCTATGGTGGAGATGGGAGATATCATGGGCACCTTCGTGGGTCATGACCACGGGAATGATTTTTGGGGAACGCTGCATGGAATTCGGCTATGTTACGGACGTACGACCCGCAACGCTTATTTGGGTCAACCGTTCCTGACGGGAGCGAGGGTCATTGAACTGACGGAAGGGGAACGCCGCTTCGATACCTGGCTTCATCTCGAAGACGGTGCGCTTATACATGATCAGCCCGAACATCGGCCGGAGGGACGTGCGCTTCAGATCTGACCCTCATCGGGTTGGACCTCGCCAAAAACGTCTAAATCAAGTTCCATCACCAGACCCGGGACGGCGCCTTCGTTATCGATTTCCCCGTTCAACCGGAATCCCATGGCTTCATAAAGACTTTTGGCATGCTCATTATCGGGGTGAATGCTTAGAAAGATGGTTTTGCAGTCGTATTGCTGTTCGATATAACGAATCATGTGCAGGAGAAATCGTTTGGCATAACCTTTTCCTTGGAAATGGCGGTCGATCATGAAGCGGTCGAGCCACGCGCTCCGCTGCTCGCCGTCCGGCCATCCGTACATGGCAAAGCCGATCATCGTATCGTTATCGTACAGGCCGACGGAGACGGCGTTCAATTCGTAGAAGCATTCGGCCATCGAAAACGCGTTGCTTTCAATGAAACGCTGCTGTTCGGCTGAAACGGATAACGCTGCGGCGTCGCGCCAGTTCCCTTTGGTAATTTCCTTGATGTGTAGACTCACGGATATCCCTCTTTTCTTTATGTCTTGTCTATATACGAAATAGCCATGGAAAGGTGTCACCCGAACCCTCCATGGCTATTTATTATCCCCTTGCCTCCTTATGTGAAGACCTGGGTTCTTTATGACTAATGCATATGGCTGTTCTCCCTTTTGAAGGGAAGTTGTTGGTGGCGAGTAACCGTCTTTAAGCTAAGGATTGATTAAGGAACCTGTAAAAGTAATGCCTCCAATCGCCATCGCTGAACCTTCGACAGCCAAAGCATCCAGCGAGTAAGTGACGTTTCCGGTACCTGGAGTTATGTCCACATGGTTCACGCTGGTCGTTGCAAATGCATTGTTCCCAGCCGCGTGGGCATTGATGCTGAAAATTAACGTCGCTCCGCGAAGGATTTGCAGTTGGATTGCCGATGAGCCTAATGTGGCCTGCCAACCAACGACTCCCGTTAACCACACCCGGCTTCCTGTCGGTACTCCTGTGATGGTTATCGTTTTTAGTGTGACCGGGGTTGCAGTAATGCTGACCGCCGAGCTTCCGGAAGTATTTGGAGAGTTCTCGGAGACTTGGAATTGCTCGAAAACCCCCGTTGCTCCTGTTGCCCCCGTTGCACCTGTCACTCCTGTAGCTCCTGTCGCTCCCGTAGCCCCCGTGGCTCCTGTTGTCCCCGTTGCACCTGTCACTCCTGTAGCTCCTGTTGCACCAGTTGCTCCCGTGGCTCCTGTGGCTCCTGTTGCTCCTGTCGCTCCCGTGGCTCCCGTGGCTCCCGTGGCTCCTGTTGCACCAGTTGCTCCGGTTGCACCTGTTACTCCTGTGGCTCCTGTCGATCCGGTGGCTCCTGTCGATCC
>NZ_WTWY01000059.1 GCF_009870825.1 Paenibacillus sp. USDA918EY
ATCACTTAGGTCTCGTCGATCCGGCGGGGCCTTTTTGATTTGAGGAAAGGGTGAAGGAAAGATGATCGATGAAAAAACCGTAACCAAAATAGACCAAACTATCGTTACATTATGTGATTATATTCAAAATAAAATTGAAAGTAAGGAGATAGACCTTGATGAGAACCTATCTCCACTGGTTACTTCACTTGCAACACTCATTCAAAGTCGAAATTCTTGCTGTTAGCTTCTTGAACAGATTTAGCGATTGTTTTGAATACTTTGCCGAGATCTTCAGCACGTTCTATATTCAAAGCTTTAATCTGTTCATCTGATTCGTATTCAGCTGTCGGAAATACAATGATTTCTTTCTCAATTGCGGCGAGAATGATCTCTTTAGTTATTTCTAAAGCATTCATATATGAACCTCCCTTCTATTGAGTATAGGTGCAACATCCTATATTTCGACAATTAGGGAGGTTTTACCTTTTTTTGAAGGAAGGTGACCATTTATGGCACAAGTACAACCAATTGTCCGCTGTGAGCTTGACCCAACAAAGCCGGTCCCTGAAATCTGCGCCGTAATCTCGGCCTTGGTACCTTATCATTACGGCCAAGAAGAGGC
>NZ_WTWY01000060.1 GCF_009870825.1 Paenibacillus sp. USDA918EY
GGTTCACCAGCAAGTTCGAGCAGCTGCTGAAAGACCTGTCTTACGGCCGGCAAGTGGTTAAGGCCCGCAAGGTCGAAACTCCCGGATCATACCGCCTCACAGTGGGTTATCGGTCAAATTAAACAGAAGACTAAGCGGACTTCATTGAGAGGAGAAAATGGCTATGGATACAGCGATTTGGCAGCAGGTTGCGGAATTGAAATCAAAATTATTGGAATTGGCTTGTACGTTGATGAGTGTTCCTGAGGAAGAATTTTCTCGGGAACATGCGATCCTTGATTTATACATGTTTGTAGAGGACGTCCATAACTTGGAGGAACGATGCCTGGAAGCAGTTGTGAAAAGGGATTTAAAGACGGTCAGAGAGTTAGCTGATTACAAAGAACGTCTCTACAGAGGCACAGAAAAATCTCTAAACTTTAAGTGAGGTGAAAATCCATGACTGATGCGATGGTCCTTGCTACGGCATTAGTTGGTTACCGTGGAATGAAACTGGAGGAAATTGTTCAATTCTTGAAGGAAAGTATTGTGGTTGAAGTTGATGGCAGGCAAGTGATCGAGCTGACTATTTTTGAAAAGAAGATCGG
>NZ_WTWY01000041.1 GCF_009870825.1 Paenibacillus sp. USDA918EY
TTCACCCTTTCCTCAAATCAAAAAGGCCCCGCCGGATCGACGAGACCTAAGTGATATTTGTATGTTATTTTTTCATCCCCTATTTCGTTCAATCGCTCTGATCAGCTCTTTATTCCGTTTATCCGCCTTATGACTATTTACAACAAAGAAAGCATGGATAACCCCAGGAATGTAGCCGAAAAATGTTAGGATAACATTTAAAAGAAACGCACCTGGTTTTCCGCAGAACAAAACAGCAAGCGGCGGCAAGAAGCATAGAAAGTACAACATGAGAAAATAGCCCCCCTAACACCCACAAATATTTATGGGTTCATAGTACCATGATTTGGTAGGGTGGTGAACCATCATTTTTCGAGTGCTGCGAGCTGATCGTTCAATTTTTCTAACTCTTGATTTTTCTCGGATAATTGTTTGTCTATTTCATCTACCGCCTGTTTAAAAACTTGTTTAGGGAAGCTTTCCTGAGTTTTTTCATACTGCTCTTGATTATATTCCTTCGACTTTTTCAGGCGGTCAATTTCCGCTTCCAATAATGACTTTTGATTCAGCAGTGCTGATTTTTGAATCTCTTTTGGGGTATTTGAATCACCCACATTATTACCTGATGGTAAATTCGACGACTCATTAGTGGTTATGTTGATTGTCTTACCCTCCACCTTTAAATCAGCTCCCAACGCATCAGAAAGTGCCCTGACTGGGGCATTCGTTCTTCCATCTATAACTGCACCCTTATCGGACAAAGTTTTGCCGTTTACCACAACAGTGTATTCGCCTGTTACTTTTTGCCCCACAAGGCTTTTAACCTGTGCTGCAAAAGCGCTGCTTGAAGTAGCGACAACAGCACCAATTACAACACCGCTCAAAAGATATAACCATTTCTTCATCACAATTACCTCCGTTGGCATTATTATCCTCTATAATACCTTACGGTCTGGAAGTTGTGAAGGTTCCGCCCCAGTTTTGGTTTTCAACCCTGCCGTGATTATGCGAAGGCAAAGTTACAGAGTGGGTATGGTTATAGTAGGCCTGGCTCAATGAGTTAATTTGAGATTGCAAGTAATCCAATTGATTTTGAAGTCCAGAAATTTGACTAACGCTTAAGCCAACAACCGAATTTGTAAATTCAACCAGTCCTTGAAGGATTATTCTCCCTCCATTAGCACCCAACCTCAAATTATTATTTCCTATCACATGAAGCTCATTGGAAATTGCATAAATCAAACCTTGCGACTGCCCCGATGAGTTGTAATAGGTGTGCCCTGAGATTCCAGCATTAGGATTCGTGCCGAGTACCACCCTGCGGGCATTGTTCGAATCGTAAAACACGAAGCCATCAGGATCCAATTCAATACGGTCACCATAAGCTGCTGTCCGGATCCGGCTGCCCAAAATATCCGCCCCGGTGATGTTCGTCCCGTTGATCTGGCCGCCGGTGATGACTGAGGCTGAAATGGTTCCGCTAAAATCGGCACCTACCGCGATCATATGACCTGAAGAATCAACGCTGAAGCTACTGCCGATCCGGATGCTGCCGCCTATAAAGCTTCCGCCCTGAATTGTGCCGGAGAATGTTCCGTCTACGCCCTGTAGCGTTCCCGTAAACGTTCCGCCGGCCGCTGATAAATCCCCAGCAAAAGTTCCGCTGGCCGCTTCCAGGTCCCCAGCAAATTTTAGCTTACGTGCTTGTGCATCCAGATATAAGACGGAATCCCCATCGACCTCCCAATCCATCACATCGGAATTAAGCTGCAGCCGACTCAGGTGATCCTCCCGCTCGACCACAAAGCCCTCAGTCCGTGAATGGGTAATACCATAATACGGCTTCCCGTACCGGACGGCATTCTGGTTCAGCCGGTTCACCTGCTGCGACAAACTGCCCTCCAAAGCAAATTCGCTCTGTTGCTCAGATACGGACGGCGCCTCGATCGTGAGCTTGAGCCCGCCTTTAAATGAAAGCACCTGGTGCAGGATAATGGACTGATACTGCACGTTGCCATCCCACGGGATATGCGTATCTTGCCAGGACGTCACCGTCTCCAGCCAGCTGCTGCCCTCATTTTGAGCAAAGCCGATTATGTCACCTTGAT
>NZ_WTWY01000077.1 GCF_009870825.1 Paenibacillus sp. USDA918EY
CCTGCCTGTCACGCAGGAGATCGCGGGTTCGAATCCCGTCGGTTCCGCCATTTAATTTAGCTCCAGGGATGAGAATCCGGTTATCGGGTTCGTCGGAGCATAAGCTTCGGAAGGATTGCTTCGCAGTCTCGAACGAAGTGAGAGTATCCCGTCGGTTCCGCCATTTAATTTTGCTCCACTTTACGAAGTGTTGCACAGATTTGGCATCCGTGTTATAGTAAGGCTCGGTAGCTCAGTCGGTAGAGCAGAGGACTGAAAATCCTCGTGTCGGC
>NZ_WTWY01000006.1 GCF_009870825.1 Paenibacillus sp. USDA918EY
ATTCGAACATGCGACCCCCTGGTCCCAAACCAGGTGCTCTACCAAGCTGAGCTACGTCCCGCGATCACTCACGACTTCACGTTATTGAAGACAAGAAATAATATATCATGAGCCCGCGGGATTTGCAACTCTTTTTTTTATTCCAAAGCTGTTATGTATAGTCTAATGAAGCAAAAACGCCTTCTCGAAATCGGCCGGCGGCACCGGCTTGCTGAAGTAGTATCCCTGCCCTTCATGGCAGCGCTGCTCCTTTAAAAAACGAAGCTGCTCTTCGTTCTCCACGCCTTCCGCCGTCACTTTCAGCTGCAGGTGGTGGGCCATCGAAGCGATGGTCGACACGATCGCCGCGTCGTTATGATCGCTCATCACCTCATTGACGAAAGAACGGTCGATCTTCAGCCGGTCGATCGGCATGTTTTTCAAATAATGCAAGGAGCTGTAACCCGTTCCGAAATCGTCGATGCTGATGAATACGCCAAGCTCTTTCAGCCTGCGCAGCTGTTCGAACGCCGTCTCTTTATCGAACGTCATGCTTTCCGTAATTTCCAGCTCGACGTATTTCGGGTCAAGACCGATTTCCTGCAGGATCTGCCCGATGCTGTCCGCCAAATGCGGCTGAAGGAACTGGCGCATGGACAGGTTGATCGAGACGCAGATCGGCTTGTAGCCCGCATCCTGCCAAGCCTTGTTCTGCTTGCATGCCGTGCGCAGCACCCATTCGCCAAGCTGGACGATCTGCCCGCTTTCCTCGGCCAGCGGAATGAACTCTTGAGGCGAAACGTTGCCGCGCTTCGGATGCTTCCACCGCAGCAAAGCCTCCATGCCGACAATTTCGCCGGTTTCGAGGGAAACGAGCGGCTGATATTCCAAATAAAATTCGCGGCGTTCAAGCGCTTTGCGCAGATCGTTCTCCAGCTTCAACCGTTCCTTCGCCTTCCGCTGCATGGACGGGACGAAATGCCGCACATCCAGCCCGTAGTCCTTGGCATGATGTACCGCCGTATCGGCATGTTGAACCAGCTGCGCCGCCGTATCCCCGTCTTCCGGATAGACCGCCACTCCCGCGCATAACGTAATATGATAGTCGCCGTCGTCGATCGTCAAAGGCTCTTCGAACATCTCCATCAGGCTGCGGATCCGCCGGATCGCGGTTTCCACGTCGGCAAGCGACGGCATAATCAAGGCAAACTCGTCGCCGCCCATACTGAATAGCTCCTCCTTGGGAAGGGTATTCCGCTTCAACCGGTCGCCCACCAGCTGCAGCAGCCGGTCGCCCGCCTGGTGTCCGAGCGAATCGTTGATATTTTTGAACCGGTTGATGTTAAACACGACGACTCCGGTTTTGCCGCTATTCCGCTCCATCATCAGCTTCCCCAGTTGTTCGGTCAACCTTCGTTTATTCGGAAGTCCGGTCAAATCATCATGAAACGCCAGAAAATTCATTTTGGCTTCCATCCGCTGCTGCTCCCGGAAAGGATCTTCGATCGTCAAGCGGTATACGCCTTTTAGGAGCAGGTAATAGGACATCCCGCTGCTCAAGCTTCCCAGCAAAAAGCCGATCTCGTACATGCTGTCTGCAGACATCATCAGCGCTTGGCCGATGGCGACATACAGAAGCGCCCGAATGATGATCAAAAGCGAAGGCGCCCTTTCCTTTCTGCCGCGGTACACGATGGAAGCGACGCCTCCCAATGCGGCAAGGCCGATCAATAAGACCGCGTATCGGACCACGGGACTCAGTTGCCCATCCACGACCAGCTGCGGCAGCTCGCGGCGCCATCCGATAAAAACGGCTACGGCCATGGCCGTAGCAACCGCGGTAACCGAAAAAACGGCGCTTTTATGGGAAATATGGACCATGAAATCTTTTAACGAATATATGTAAAACACTCCCGCCGTCAAAAGCGCCTTGGACAACAGGGACAACCACAAGGCGTCGCTTTCGTTCATGCCCGTTCCAAGCAGCGGCACGCCCATCAAGCATAGCGTCTGCAGCAGATCGAAAACCGCCACGCACAAAAACAAAGCCGCCGTATACAAACGGTAACGCGACAGCTTATGGGAGAACAAAAGCCATCCCTGGGAAAAGATGGCGAAGCTTGCGGCTGTGCAGCAGCTGCCCAGCAAAATGTATATCGTCAGGAATACGCGGGGATCCGTCCCCTGCAGCGGAATCAGCCATTCCGCGAGCCATGCGGCGGCAAAAACCAATATTCCCCACAGGGCCGTTCTGATCGTTCTTTTTTCCTCAATTCTTCTTGGACGCATAAAGCCATCTGACCCCCGGGTAATAAAAATATGAAGATGGTTTCATGTTAAATAATTCCACGTATCCGCCTCTTTTCCTGCTGGGACCAGATAATAATTTTACGTCCTTTGGCACCGTTCGACATAAATTGCGCTTCCCGAAAACTGAATCCTTTTCGCTTTTCAACCGTAATATATAATATAACGATGAAGGAGTGAACGCGGATGATCATTACGACAACGGAAAACATACATAACCACGAAGTCGTTGAGGTACTCGGAACCACGTTTGGCGTCGTGGTGCGCGCACGGGGAATCGGCGGCGACATTATGGCATCCTTGAAAGGACTTGTCGGGGGCGAGGTCAAGCAGTATACGCAGATGATCGAAGACGCGCGGCGGCAGGCGATGGATCGGATGGTTCAAAATGCCCATGCCATGGGCGGGGACGCCATTATCATGATGCGTTTTGACAGCGGGGACATCGGCAACAACATGAGCGAAATCGTCGCATACGGCACCGTCGTTAGAACAAGGCCTGTCGGTTAACCGGGATTCCAATGGGTGTAGTCGTGGGAATGATCCTGTTTTACGGTTTGCAGGTCGTCGTCTTTCTGTTTTTGCTTTGGCTCAGTTGGCGCTTCTTCGACCGCCGCTATCGCCGAAAAAACGAAGAAGCCAGCCGGAGAGACTTGCTCAGCGGCAAATTCGTGCCAACCTCCGAAATATTTGTTGACCCGCGCGACGGACTCAAATATCAGGTGTATTACAACAAAGAAACGGGCGAACGGGAATACGTCCCGATCCAATAATTTCCCGAAACCGCCCTCCATTCATGTAATAAAAAAAGCTTGGCCGCAACCGTGCGGCCAAGCTTTTTGTCTTTATTTTCTCTCGAAATTGACTTCAGGCGTTGTCAGCTTATCGTAAAACTCCACGTATTTGTCCTTGTCCTCCGAGGCGCGCTGCGCCATGGCGGAACGCGGATGCTCGTCGAGCGTCCCCGTAATCATGTACGGGATCAGGTA
Source organism: Paenibacillus sp. USDA918EY (assembly GCF_009870825.1). Classification (GTDB taxonomy): domain Bacteria; phylum Bacillota; class Bacilli; order Paenibacillales; family Paenibacillaceae; genus Paenibacillus_AQ; species Paenibacillus_AQ albilobatus. The sequence goes on from NZ_WTWY01000006.1 coordinate 3,276, forward strand.
ACCCCACTCTTCTTTTTCGCGCAAAGGAATCATGTAGCGCTCGATGATGTCCAGCACCGGACGGAGGGTATAATGCGTATTTTTCAAGTGCGTCACCAAAAGCTCCGTCGGGCAGTTGCCGGCCGCGCGCCCCATGCCGTAAACGGATGCATCCAGCAGCTCCACGCCCAGCTCGGCGGCAATCAGCGTATTGGAGAACGCGAGCTGCATGTTGTTATGCGTGTGCACGCCAAGGCGTTTGTTCGGCAAATTCGTTTTGAACTTTTCCACCAAATATTTGATGTCCTTGTGATCCAGGCTGCCGTAGGAATCGACGATATAAACCACGTCCACCACGCTGTCCTTGATCATTTCAAACGCTTCGGCCAGCTCGTTTTCCATCACGTTGGACAACGCCATAATATTCAACGTGGTTTCGTATCCGCGATCGTTGAAGGTTTGGATCAGTTCAAGCGCCTTATCGACGTCCTTGATGTAGCAAGCCACGCGGATCAGGTCGAGCATGCTTTCGGAGCGCGGAAGAATGTCGTCCACGTCCACCCGCCCGATGTCCACCAGCGCGGACAGTTTCGTTTTCCCTTTTTGGGGAATGACCTCGCGCAGAAAATCGTCGTTCAAAAACCGCCAAGGTCCCGCCTGATCGGCGCCCTTCAGCAGCTTCGGGGAGTTTTTATAACCGATTTCCATATAATCAACGCCCGCCTCATTCAGCCCGGCGTACAGATTTTGCACAAATTCAACGCTAAAATCCCAATTGTTCACCAGTCCACCGTCACGAATCGTACAGTCCACAATTTTGCAAGGGTTCGTCTTCAACCAAAACTTCTCCTTCCGGCGTAGAAATTTATTATTTCATCATACTTGAATGGCAGTGAAAAAGTAAAGATGAATATCGATTTGTTCGCCTTTCGTGCACAAATAAAAATAAATGCTTGAATGGAAGAATGATGCATATTGATGGAGCTTTCCGCCCGTGATATATTCGTATTAAATGATATTGATTATCAGTCTCTTTTATCTGGAGGAATTACGATGAGCCAACCTACTCCGCTGTTAGATTTGCAACCCGGCGCAACAGGCTCCATATACGCCATAAATCAAATGAACCCGATTCTTCGCCGTCGTCTCAGCGACCTGGGCGTCCATGAGGGCTCTGTCATATCGATGAAACAACGCGGCCCGTTCCGCGGCCCGGTAACGCTGGAATGCAACGGGCAGCTGTTCGGCATCCGCTTAAAGGAAGCAAAGGAAATTGAGGTGTCGGTTTGTTGAACTCCTTTGCCCTGGTCGGCAATCCGAATACCGGCAAAACCTCGCTTTTTAATACGCTGACGACCTCCTACGAATACGTGGGGAACTGGTCCGGCGTCACCGTGGAGAAAAAAATCGGGGACTTGAAGGATGGCGGCGGCCAACTGGTCGATCTGCCCGGCATTTATTCTCTTCACCCCCTCTCCAGGGATGAAAGCGTCGCTGCGCAATATTTAATGGAAGAAAAGCCTGCGGCTCTAATCAACATTGTGGATGCATCCCAGTTGGAGCGGAATTTGGCGCTCAGCATTCAACTGCTGGAATACGGCCGGCCCATGATCCTTGGACTCAACATGATGGATGTGGCCAAGTCCCGCGGCATTCATGTCGATCCCGCCCTACTTCAAGAACGTCTCGGCGTTCCCGTCATTCCGCTTGTGGCCCGAACGGGCAAGGGCAGCACGAAAATTTTGGACGCTTTAAAAGATGTTCCCGAAGACGCCCCCAACCGGCTGAAGCTGGACTACGGTATTGCGGAAACGGCGATTTCGGAGATCGAGAAGCTGCTCCTTAGCATTCCGGGCCTGCCGGATCACCGCTGGGTCGCGATTCAGCTGCTTTCGCAAAATCCCGTCATTCTGGACGCCTTGTCCGCCAAACTGGACATGGAAGCCGCCAAAGAAATCGTCAGCCGCTGCGAGGCCGAGCTTCGTCGGACCGGACTTTCCTCCTCCTTGACGGAATGGATCCGGGCGGTGCGATCGGGATATATCGAAAGGCTGTGCGCGGCGTCCGTTGACCGTTCGGCGCAAAAACCCCATAACTTGACGGAGCGCCTGGATGCCATTTTGACGCACCGGTTTCTAGGCATCCCGATTTTTCTTGCTTTTTTGTTTTTGCTGTTCAAAGTGACGTTCGACTGGATCGGCAACCCGCTTTCCGATTGGCTGGACGGTTTCATTTCGGGGTCGGTCAGCGGCTACATCAACCAAGCGCTGGATTGGGCGGGAGCCTCGTCCTTCACCCACGCGTTGATCGTTGACGGCATCGTGGCCGGGGTCGGCGGGGTACTCGTTTTTATTCCGCAAATCTTCATCCTGTTCCTCATCATTTCCTTTATTGAGGATTCGGGTTACATGGCTCGGGTCAGCCTGCTGATGGATAGCCTGATGGAAGCGGTAGGGCTGAACGGAAAAGCCTTTATTCCTTTCATTATCGGATTCGGCTGCAACGTTCCGGCCGTCATGTCCGCACGGAGCATCGAGCAACCGAAAGACCGGCTGCTGACGACCCTGCTGATTCCGCTGATGTCCTGCTCGGCAAGGCTGCCGGTATATGCTTTGTTCGCAGGCGTCTTTTTTCGGAGCCATCAAGCGCTTGTCGTCCTGTCCATGTACGTGCTTGGCATTGCGATGGCGCTTCTGCTCTGCAAGGTGTTTTCGTCTTACCTGCTCAAAAACGAGTCTTCCGTCTTCGTTGTGGAGCTGCCGCCTTACCGCCTGCCTCAGGGTCGCAGTTTGATGCGGGGAACCTGGGAAAAAGGCAAGGGCTTCCTCCGCAAAGCGGGCACGCTTATTCTTGGCGGTTCCGTGCTGATCTGGCTGCTCTCCTACAGCGGTCCCGGAGGTTTCGGCGTTGACATGGACAACAGCTTCCTGGCCAAAATCGGCGGGCTGATGGCTCCGCTGCTGGCGCCGCTCGGATTCGGAACCTGGCAGTCGGGCTCGTCGCTTTTGACCGGATTTTTGGCTAAGGAAATCGTCGTTTCAACCATGAACATCATTTATCACGTTCCCAACATGGAAGGTTTGCAAGGGCAAATCGCCCTCAGCTTTACGCCGCTGCAGGCTTTCAGCTTTATGGCTTTTGTCCTGCTGTATACGCCTTGCCTCGCGACGGTGGGCGTCATCCGCAAGGAAACCTCCTCCTGGCGTTGGACGGCATTTTCGATCGGTTACGCCGTCATTCTCGCCTATTTGATTTCCCTGATCATTTATCAGGGCGGTCGCCTGCTCGGCTTATCTTGACAAACCGCAAACAAGAAACGGGGTGTTTCTGTTGATCGATGTACTCATCATTGGAGTTATTTTCGCCTATGCCGGATGGATGCTTTTCCGTTATGTCAAAAAGAGCAAAAAAGGCGCTTGCGCCTCCTGCGCCTTGAACAAATCCTGCCAATCGGCCTGCTCCGTTCCGGATGCGGCGCTTCATCGCGCCAAAGCCGGGGACAGCCCCGGCTCCAAGTAAGGGCATGGCCTGTCAATAATAGTATTTTTGCGAATAAAGCCTTTCGCTTATTGCCAATAGAGTCTCACAAAAATGGGCAGTTCCCAGTGTATCTCGCCGGGAGCTGCCCTCATTTTATTTTGCCGCCTCCTGCGCCAAAATCCATTCCGTAATGGTCCGCACCATTACTCCCGTCGCTCCTTTCGGGTTGACGCCCCGCTCCTTGGCGAGAAAAGCCGTTCCGGCGATATCCAAATGGATCCAGGGCAGCCCTTCGGCAAAAGTCCCGACAAACAGTCCGGCCGTGATCGCCGCGCCGCGGGAACCCGTGCTGTTTTTGACGTCGGCCACGTCGCTTTTCAGCATATCCCAAAATTCCTTGTACGCCGGCAGCGGCCATACCTTTTCTCCGGTACGTTTGGAAGCGAGGATAAACTCCTCGAGCATCGTGTCATCGTTCGCGACCGCTCCGGTGGCCACATCCCCCAAAGCCGTCAATACGGCCCCGGTCAGCGTGGCGACATCGATCAGCTTCGAAGCCCCTTGCTCCCGCGCGTATGCCATCCCGTCGGCCAGCACCACGCGGCCTTCCGCGTCGGTGTTCAAAACCTCGATCGTCCGGCCGTTATAGCTTCGGATCACGTCTCCCGGTTTAAAGGCGGTGCCGCCCGGCATATTTTCGGCGGTGGGAATGACCATGACGACATTGACGGCCGGCTTTAGCCTGCCAAGCGCGTTCATGACGCCCAACACGGCGGCGGCCCCGGCCATGTCGCTGATCATTTCCTCCATCCCGACCCGCCTTTTCAGCGAAATGCCGCCCGTATCAAAGGTGATCCCTTTGCCTACCAGGCCGATCACGTCTTCCCATTGCTCCCTGCCTTGGTATCGAATCATGATCAGCCGCGGCGGATGCGCGCTGCCTTGACCGACGGCGATCAAGCCGCCCATGCCCAGCTCCTTCAGCTGGCGTTCGTCCAAAACGGACGACTCGAATCCGTATTTTGCGGCGACGTTTAACGCGGCTTTCGCCAAATCATCCGGGACAAGCATGTTGCCCGGCAAATTGGTCAGGTCCCGGGCCAAACAAACCGATTCCGCATAGGCCAGCCCCCGCCGGATGCCTAGCTCCCAGTCCGCTTTTTCCGCCGCCGAAGCCGATCCTTTGCGCAAAAATAAAAGCTGCTCGATCCCGTCGTACGGGGCTGCGTGTTTCTTATAATGCTGCTGGCGATACGCGCCCAGGATCATCCCCTCGGTTAACGCCTGGGCGGCTGTCGCGGCATCTTGCTCAACCGTAAAAGCGACCAGCGGCGAGCTGAGCTCCCAGGCGATCGTTTTGACCCTCATTTTTAATGCCGCTTTTGCCGCTTGGGCCGCCGCCACCCTCAGCTCCTCCGACGTCAGCGGCCGCTCGCCGACGCCTACGAAAATAACGGTCCGGTATTCCCCCCGGCCCTGCAGCGGCATGGCGTAGGTCTGAAAAGGCGCTCCCTGGAACAAATGCCTTTCCATCAGCGGCAGCAGCAGCGAATTCCATGCCTGACGCATGCTTCCATGCTGAACGCCTTCCGGCGATACCAATACGATAAACGCGTCCACGTCCAACCGTGCCGCGTCCGATTCCCCGATCCATTCGATCGCAACCTGCATCATTTCAGAACAGGAATGTCCATCCATCGGCCATCTTCCTTTGTCATGAAGTTTTCGGACGTTAAACATATATATTATTCCACGTTTGTCCAAGGCAACTCCTTGAACAGGTTTTTTTGCCTAAAAACAGCTCGGTTGATAAAAAGCCGGTTGTCCCTAATCGTTGTAAAATACTAACAAATTTTGATGATATATACGATATTAAACTTATAACATCATCTTGCAGAAGAGAGGTTTGCAACTGTGGCTAAAATCGGAATCGATCTGGGCACCTCCAACAGCCTTGTCGCTTATTGGAAAGAAGATGGCCCCGAAATCATCCCCAATTCGCTCGGAAATTCCTTGACGCCTTCGGTCGTCAGTCTGGATGAGAACGGCGAAATTTTGGTGGGCCAAATCGCAAAAGAAAGATTAATTACACATCCCCATCTCACCGTCTCGACTTTCAAACGGTATATGGGCACCGACAAGCAATACGAGCTTGGAAAATACATATTTACTCCCGAGGATTTATCATCATTCGTATTGCGGTCATTAAAAGCGGATGCTGAAGCCCATTTAGGGGAAGAAGTTGACGAAGCGGTCATCAGCGTCCCCGCCTATTTCAATGATGCGCAGCGCAAAGCGACCTTGCGTGCTGCCATGCTTGCCGGACTGCATGTGGAACGGCTGATAAGCGAGCCGACCGCAGCAGCGATCTCCTATGGGCTGCATCAATATGACTCGGAAACCCGCTTCCTTGTTTTTGACTTGGGCGGCGGAACCTTTGACGTTTCCGTACTGGAGCTGTTTGAAGGAATTATGCAGGTACAATCGATCGCGGGAGATAACTATCTGGGCGGGGAGGATTTTACCGAGCTGCTGCTGTCCCATTTCGTCGAGTCGCAAGCGATCGATTTTGCAAGCTTGCCCGGCAAGGCGAAATCCGCCTTATACAAACAAGCGGAGTTATGCAAGCTCGCCTTGGCAAATGGAAATACCGGAGAGATGGCGTTTGCCTTTGAAGGCCAAACCTACCGAACCAGCGTGAACCGGAACCAATATGAACAGCTTGCCGCCCAGCTTCTGCTGCGTCTGCGCAGTCCGATTGAACGGGCGCTTCGGGACGCCTCGCTAGTGCCGCAAGATCTCGATGCCGTCATCCTGATTGGCGGAGCTACACGAATGCCTGTCATCAAAACCGTCGTCAGCAAAATGTTCGGCCGGCTCCCCTATTCGGAAATCAATCCCGACGAAGCCGTTGCGCTCGGAGCGGCTATTCAGGTGGCGCTCAAAGAACGGAATGCCGGCTTGCAGGAAATCATTTTGACGGATGTATGCCCGTTTACTTTGGGGACGGATGTCTCCAGGCAGATGGGGGATGGGAGTTACAGTCACGGACATTTTGATCCCATTATTGAACGAAATACGCCGATCCCTGTAAGCAAAGTTAAAAGCTATGTCCCACTCCATGATCACCAGGACAAGATAAATATACTCGTTTACCAAGGCGAAAGCCGGAAGGTCGAAAATAACATCAAAATCGGGGAAATTGAAATTCCGATCCCACCTACCAAGGCAGGAAAAGAATCCGTTCAAGTACGATATACCTATGACATCAATGGGGTCCTGGAAGTAGAGCTTACCGTCGAAAGCACAGGCCTGAAAAAATCGATGATTATCGAAAAAAATCCCGGTCAATCGACGCCCGAGCAAATTCAGGCAAGACTTGAAGAGCTTAAGCATCTCAAAATTCATCCGCGGGACCGTAGCGAAAACCGCCTGCTTCTGGCTAGAGGCGAAAGGCTTTATGAGGAGTCACTAAATGAAAGACGTGAATATATCGCCGAGTTGATCATGGCATTCGAGCGTGTTCTCGCGACTCAAAATGAACAGGAAATCAAGAAAAAAGCTGCCCAATTCAAACAACAGCTCGATTCCCTTGAAAGGTGGATGGAGTTTTAATGACGATTTGGGAACGGCTTGGCATCCCTCCAACCCATGACGTCAAGGCTATTAAACGTGCGTATGCCGAGCAGCTCAAAATCCACCATCCGGAGGACGATCCGCAAGGATATCAGGCGCTACGCGAGGCATTTGATGCAGCGTTATCGTTAGCCAAACGGCAGGCCATCCGGGAAGAAGCGGCTGCGGAAGCAGAGGATATATTGCATTTGCAATTGCAATCCGAAGAAGACAAAGAACGGCCGTTAGTACCGCCGGAATCGCTTTTATTTCAAGCTCGTTCAGTCGAGTTTCCTGAGGAGGACGAAGACGCTGAAGCGCTGGAACCTCCTCCAAAATGGCCGCCGCATATGAATGTTGATGCAGAAAATGCATCCCAACGCAGTCCCCGCACCATAGCGGATCTAATCGCAGCGGTAAATGCCTTATACGATCATTTTCCGTCACGGATTTCGCCCGATAAATGGATCGAGCTGCTGAACTCCGAGGTGATGTGGAACATCGAATATAAGCTTGAGATCAGCAAGGAGCTGTTAGCCGTACTGCAAAACCGCAGATACCTTCCGGCCGGGATTTGGAAGCTGCTCGAAAGCTATTTCCACTGGGAAGAATACATGCGGGAGTCGCCCGCATTTGATTGGGACCGCGGAGTTCAATCTTTTTTTGGTTACTATGTCAGACAGCTTCGGGAGCCGGGGCTTGGTTATGGGGCACTGCTTCATGCCGGGGAAATCGACATCGATGCCTTTTTGGAGAACCGTGATCAGGGGTATTTGGCTTTATTCCACAACGATCTTAATCAGGCGGAAAAACATTTGAAGCTTGCCTATTCGCTTTTTCCTGCGGATCCGGACCTGCTTCGCATGCTTGGGGAATATTATTTGCGTTTGCGGGAGTATTCATCGGCCCTTGCCTGTTATAATCATTTGATCAAGCTGCAACCTTCGAAAATCAGCCATTATTTATATCGAGCATTAACATGGTATAACATGGGCAATTATGAGTATTCAGCCAAGGAATGTGTTTCCCTTGTTACTTCATACCCTGATCATTACGAAGCTATGATTTTATTAGGATATTCCCTTAAAGAAGAAGGACTGAAAGAAAAAGGTTTACACTGGTTCCGAAAGGTTCTTGAGAAAACGGATAAAAATGAACGCTCACATCATAAATATCGAAAACAAGCTTTAAACGGAATATTTTATATCGATATCGAACTACCAATACCATATCTAAATCATGAAAACTTTGAGTCCGACTATAACATAAACCTTCAAAGTTCAACTGTTCAAGAATCGGAAGAATCCTTACTATCCCAACGCAGTCCCCGCACCATAGCGGATCTAATCGCAGCGGTAACTGCCTTATACGATCATTTTCCGTCACGGATTTCGCCCGATAAATGGATCGAGCTGCTGAACTCCGAGGTAATGTGGAACATCGAATATAAGCTTGAGATCAGCAAGGAGCTGTTAGCCGTACTGCAAAACCGCAGATACCTTCCGGCCGGGATTTGGAAGCTGCTCGAAAGCTATTTCCACTGGGAAGAATACATGCGGGAGTCGCCCGCATTTGATTGGGACCGCGGAGTTCAATCTTTTTTTGGTTACTATGTCAGACAGCTTCGGGAGCCGGGGCTTGGTTATGGGGCACTGCTTCATGCCGGGGAAATCGACATCGATGCCTTTTTGGAGAACCGTGATCAGGGGTATTTGGCTTTATTCCACAACGATCTTAATCAGGCGGAAAAACATTTGAAGCTTGCCTATTCGCTTTTTCCTGCGGATCCGGACCTGCTTCGTATGCTTGGGGAATATTATTTGCGTTTGCGGGAGCATGAAAAGGCATTATCTTATGTGGACCATTTGATCCTGCTGATGCCGGATGAATTGGATGCTCAGTTGCGCCGGGCCCAAATCTTCTATGATTCCGGCCAATTCAGCCGCTCGCTCGAAGAATGCGAACTCATCATTTCGCGCAATCCCGATCATTATGAGGCTTGGATTTTGTCCGGGCAAAACCACAAGGCCCTTGGCGACCAACCACACGCGGAGGAACAATTTCACCATGCGCAGCAAATGGGCAAGCCTTCTTCGCAAGAACATAAGCCCAAGAAGAAAGTAAAACCAGGCAGGCTGTTTTTCAGAAAACGCATCCTTGCGCATGTGCTGATCTGGATCATCAGCAGCGTATCATTGATCGGGTGTTATCATTTTTATGGATATTCAACAAGTCTTATGAAGCCGGTTCCCGCCGGCAATATACAAGCGTTGGAGCGAATGAAGGAACAAAGGTACACTTCGCTTACCCTGACGAAACTTAAGGATACGGGCATAGGCAAATACAAATTAGGTTCAGGCGAAGGTGAAGGCGAAGGCGAAGACGCTTATGTGTATCAAAATCAAGCTTATGCGTTTCGTCATTTTGTGGAGTACGGGGATGCTGCGGGATATTTTTACCTTGGGGAATTTGACGGGTACAACATGATTGTATTAAGCGCTGCCAGGCTTGATTTGGAAAATATGCAGCATAAAACGACCGTTCTGGGATACGTTCATCCAGCAAGCAAGGAATTGCAAGCCGACGTCATCGAGATGCTCCAATGGAAGCCTGAACATCCGGAGGGGACGCCCGAAGCAGAGCTCGAGTTATACACGAAAAGCTTGATAAAACACTTAAAACTCTTTCAGTTCGGATCTAAAACCAAGCCGATTACCAAACCGGTGAAACTGGAAATTTTTTCAAAATATATCGAAGTCCGGGCTCCCATCAAAAATACCGAAACTTACCGCAATCTGCTCGCCGCTTTCATTGTCGTTGCATTGGCTTGGTTGTACAGCAGCTATATCCTCATCACCGAATTCAGAAGTAATTACCGGATGATTCGTTTCTACCAGAGGAAAGGAATGCAAACATGATTCGTAGACCATTGCTTAAAAAAACTGCCTTTTACGATGAAATGACATCCGCACTTTTTGCGGCGGGTCCGGTTTTTGTCGAAGGCCTTTACAGCTATCGGGATATCTCTCTTAGTCCGAAGTCTGCTCTCTCCAACTGGATGCGATTATGGGGAATTTCCGATTCCGTAACCTATCAAGAAAAGCTGAGATGGCTTTTTTATAAAGGATACCGCTCCGAGTTCGATCAAATCTCGAATAGGTTGTCCATGCTGCCGCAGCAAGCCCGTCAAGAGTATATCCGCAGTCTTCCGGAACAAGAACAACCCAAATTCTTCTGCGTAAATCTGTTTAGGAACATGCTTACTTCTGCTGGTATCGCCGCTTTGGACTACGCTTTAATCATCGCTTTGTGCAAAGTCGTGACCAAAATCCATATAACCCGCTTCAAAGATGCTCGTCCCTATAGCTTGGAGGCGGCCCAAATCGCGCAATCGAAATACCGGAGCTGGCATGAATATCAAACGGCGTGTATTGCGGGAGTCTATTTTGCCTCCCCTTTAGCCGACTTGGATGTATTACGGTTCAATTTCGCTCAAAAGCTGCTTGAAATATCCAATTTAGAACATTCCATCCGGTGGGACCAGCGGTTAAAGTAACCTATCGCGTCGCCAACGACGGCTTAACAAACACTAATTCCCGTGACCAGCATCGGTCGCAGGAATTAGTGTTTTCCGCTTTTTGAAAATTTTTTGAGTTCCGGATTCCTGATGAAAGGCAGCTCTAGCAAGTATTCATTCTTACGTTCATATTGAAAATCAAGTCCAAATGCCTTAATGCTGCTACTTACATGTATAATAAATGAATCCGGACCGTCAAACTGAAAATACCCATGTGGCAAAATTTGGTATACCATCAGTTCCGTTTTGATGTAATCGATTTGTTCCTGCTTGCTTTTCATCAATGCAATGGCTTCAGGTGAAGAAGGCCATTTGATTGTCAAGTTCACGTCCATATCGGCAAACTGCTGTGCCAACGGATACAATTCTCTAATCGCTGCGTCTATGTATTCAGAAGAAAGCTTGCTGCCATGCTTCAGATCCTTTTTGATTTTCTGCCATTTGGTATTCAGTTCCGTCAGGCAATCCAGATAATACTGCAGATGATCGATTTCAAACAGCGCTTTATTCCGTTTGATGGCATGATCAGGATTACCGGGATACAAATCCGCCGCCTTTCCAAACAGATCCAAGGCTTCGTCCATCTTATGTGCCGCAATGGCCTCGTCTCCTTGGGCAATTAGCCGATTCGCCAAATCAATGATTTTTTGCGATTCCTTCCGTTTATACCGGGCATTTTCATGGCTCGGATTCATTACCAAAACCTTATTATATATTTCCACCGCATGATCGTAACGCCCGGACCCTAGATCGCGATCGGCTTCGTCCATCAGCTTCTGCTCTTGAGCATCATGAACATCATCATCCCCGCAGCCTGACAATACCAACAAACTGCCTCCTATGGCAAAAGACAAAATAATACGGGCCCACTTCCCTTTTCGATTTTCCACAAATTAGATCCCCCTTTCATTGTTGATGTGGGAAGGATTAATGCAGTTTTCGTTTGACCATGGGGCTGTCGCTGAAATTTAATAGTTGCATTAGACGGTTTTTCCGTTCTTTCATATTCAGGGATTGATCTCCAGAATACAATTCCAGTCCTGCAATGAAACCTGTACAATATTCATCCCAGTCGGCATAGGATTCCTGAGCCAGTCTTACCAGCTTGTTTACATAATTCCAGTGCTCATCTTTCGATAACCAACGAAGTTTATGGCCAATACAGCAGAAATGCACTGCAAATGAGCAATCAAAAGCCGTTATACCGCCGGCAGGCAAACGCCGCAAATAACGATTAACGATAGTCAGGTCCCGCTGCTCTTTACGATCAGACACCGATTTGATCTTCTGAATCCTCCCTTCTTCCGTCATTTGAATAAGCTTATAGTAAATAAATTTATAATCCAGACGTTTTCCGTCAGCAATAAGCCATTCAATCCGCTCCTTCAATTCCGCTGCATCTCTTATATTAAATTCATTCAGGATGGATGCGAGTTTCTGTTTGGTTTCGGAGTAAGCTGATTCTGGATTCATGATATAATAATTCGCCTTATCTCCAGCAAAAACGAGAGAAACCATTGCATCTACATACTTTTGTAACTTCTCCCTCTCTTCAAAACTCATCGGCATATCGAACCAATCACCTTTCAATACTTAATAAAACCTCAAGTATCTCCTTATTCTGTTCAATCCAGCAATAAGAGAAATATAAAACAATAAAAGCAATGCAGTAAAAATATATATCATGAATGGAATAGACGGGAGCCGCTCGTTGTGACTTGAGCCATCACTTGAATCAATAATCTGGTCTGACAGGCGATAACTATCAAAATGCCCCGTAAACTTGCGCCACCTGTCTATCTCACCGAATATCCCTTGCGAAGGTTGAATATATCCCGTAATCTCTATTTCTACGGGCTTTTTTTCGTATATCTCAAGTGTTTGTTCATAATTCGCAAGAAAGATTAAAGCAGAATTCCCCATGCTTCCAACGCAATAATATCCGGAAATATTTTCTTTTTTCTCCGGTTTTCGTTGCAACAAATAGGTTTTTTTCCCTCCCTCACTGCCCCATTCAACGATTTGTATGCCTGTAAAAACAACATTTTTCAGTTTCAACCGGACCGCATTTCTGCCCTCAGGTACATTTTTCAGTTCCTCTTCTGTTGTCATTTCCGGGAGCGGCACCGGATGGATCATTTGCTTAACATAACCCCATGGTGATACCTCCACATGATTGTTCCATGAAACGGCGATGGTGATATGCAAAACGATGAGAAAGAACAGCGTGATCCATTTGTTTGAAAGCAGCAGCCTGCCCGCAATTTTTAATCGGACATGTAAAGAGGGCCTGCTCCATTCTTTTATCAGTTTTTGCTTGGTTTCGCGCCGTTCTTTCCGCTTTAAATAAGGAATGTTGTCTTTCACGTATCGATGTATTTTGGCCAACTGAATAACGGCATCGCTGTCATTCGGATTTATTTTTAAAATATGCTGGTATACTTCACGGGCAGCTTCGATCCGCTCCAACCGCATATAACATTGACCTAACAAGGATAAAATCTCGATCTGGTCAGGGTTCTTTATTTTTATGCTTTCCAACATATCCAGAGCTTCAGTAAGCCGACCGATCTGAATCAAAATTCGGGCATGCTGAAGAACGGTCTCGTTATTATTTTCTACAGCATTTATATAGCGCTCGCATGCATCCAAGGCGTTCACCAAATTGCCGCACTGCCTGTAAAACTCGATTTGCATCCATAACAAGTTGCGCTCCCCCGCAAAAATAGACATCGCTTCATTCAGCGCTTGTTCGGCTTCTTCCAACCGGCGGTAGAACCAGGCCTTTACAAAGGCTTCGCGACAACGGAAATAAGAATCATGATCCATATTTACCGTTGTCAACAGATCGGAATAGACAATTTCGGATGTAAAAAAATCGACTTTATAAATATAGGCATAAATCCTAGGGTATTTCTTCAAAAAAACATCCGGGTCTTCGGAAGCCAGCGATTTCCAATGAAAAGAGCCTTCAAGAAGCTCCCATATTTCGCTTGGCAAAAAATAGTGCTCATTCAGATATGCAAGGATTCGCTCATTTAGCAGACTTTGCATCTCCACCTTCCACAAAATATCGCTATTAAGCAGTTCCAGCCAAAGCTCCGGATTACATCGTGAAGGAAAATCTGTGTATAAGGAGTCCAGCTTGTCCATGAATTCGTCAACACGTTCATTTACAGGTTTTTCCTGAGAGGTTTCCCCATGATGATACAATAAGTGGAACATTGGAGCCGAAGTCGGCGGCAAATCGTTTGATTCACTTTCACTGTATAGGTCGCTATCTGCTTCATCATATGTATCGATGTTTATATCATCATCGTCGTATACATTATCATCCTCATCGCTATCATTGCGTTCATGCTGCTCCTCTTGCTCATTAAAAAAAAGCAGGCTCTTCTGCTTCTGCCCAAAACCTCCCTTTTTCGCCAGCTTCAACGCTTCATCAAAAGCTTCACGAAGCCTCTGATACCCTGCCGGATCATCTTCGGGATGATGCTTTTTCAGCATGCTGGCATACGCTTTCCGAATTTGCGCAATATCATCGGTCGGTTCAATACCGAGGATTGACCATATATTCAAACGCACTCACTCCACCAGGTAGATATTTTTAGGAACTTCTGGTATTCTGTTTCATTACTACTAAATATATATTATCGGCAGATCATCTATTAATTTTTACCAAATTAGATGTATCGTTCCATTCGGAATAGAAAATAAAATGGAGGATTCCCCAAATGAAAGCTCTATTAAAACATTCATGGAATATAAGCGAACAGGATGCCATCCAATTGCAGCAGCAGCTAGCTCTGCAGGTGATTCACGAGGATTGCGGGACCCCGGTCGAATACGTTGCCGGCGTCGATGTGGCATACAGCAAACATAACGGCAATCTGGTCGCAGCTGTCGTGATTTTGAACGCAGACTCGCTCGAGCTCGTTGAATCCGCCACCGTTGAAGATACGGCCGCCTTCCCTTACATCCCCGGTTTATTTTCATTCAGGGAGCTCCCTCCGGTAATCAAAGCTTTCGAGAACATAAAAACGACGCCCCAACTGGTCGTCTGTGATGGACAAGGCTTGGCCCATCCAAGGCGGTTTGGATTAGCCAGCCATTTGGGCGTTCTGTTGGATATTTCTACGATCGGATGCGGCAAAACAAGGCTGATCGGCGATTTTACGGAGCCGGATTTGAAGAGGGGATCTTATGCTCCTTTGGTGGATCATGGCGAGGAGATCGGAAGCGTCCTGCGAACCCAGGAGGGAGTCAAACCTATTTTCGTATCCGTCGGGCATCGGATTTCGCTCGCAGCGGCCCGCGAGTGGATTTTGAAGCTTGCTCCCCGCTACCGTTTGCCGGAAACGACCCGCCAGGCGGATCATCTAGTCAAAACGGTTTTAGGGAGAGGTTGAGGCGGCGATCCGGGTTGGCCCCAGATCGGAGATTGCATGAGTAGTCCGCAGGATGTTAAGTTTGAATTAATGGTAACGGAAGGGAGAGTTTGACTTGAGCCAGTCACAGCAATTGAAAAAAGGTCAGCTTCTGATTCAGGAAATCGAGGATACCGTCGTGCCGTATGGCATGGTCGCAGTTTGGCCGCTTGGACAAGCCAGCTTTATCATCAAAGGCGGGACAACCGTCATCTATATCGACCCGTATGTCAGCCACGACCCGGACCGTATCTATCCCGCTCCGATCGGCCCGGAACATATTACAAATGCAGACTACTGCTTGATTACGCACGAGCATTCGGATCATTTGGATTTGGATGCGATTGCCGCCATGTCCCGAACTGGCAAAGACACCATTTTTATGGCCCCGGCATGCTGCCGGGAGGACATGGAGAAGCAAGGCGTAGCTCGCGAGCGCTTCATCATTGCTGACACCGAAAAGGAATGCGGCGAAGAAGTGATCATCCGGCCGATTCCGGCTGCGCATGAAGAACTCGAAACGGACGAGCAAGGTTATCACCGTTACGTCGGCTACCTTATCAAGCTAAACGGCGTTACGGTTTACCATTCCGGGGATACGCTGGTTTATGAAGGATTGGCGGAACGGCTGCGCCAGGAGTCCATCGACCTCGGGTTGCTGCCGATCAATGGCCGGGACGCTTTCCGGACCAGCCGCGGCATTATCGGCAACATGGACTACCGGGAGGCAGCCGAGCTGGCAAAAACGGCCGGATTCGGGATGACGATCCCCATGCATTACGACATCTTTACAGGGAATACGGAGCATCCGGGATACTTCGTGGACTATGTATACGACCATTTTCCCGAAATGCGCATCCATGTGATTGCACGGGGCGAAAGGTTTATTCACATTACGGATGCTGCTCTTAGAGCTTGGGGATAACATGCAAGCCGTTGCAGAATAAGCTATCATCATGTTACAACGGGCAACATGACTGTCTGGAATCTCAGATCAGTTATGAAAAACTATATCGGTTGGGAAACAATATATAGATGAAAAGAAATCGGCCCGTTTCCTAAGGATAGGCTGATTTCTTTTCATCTATAAACCGGGGAATTGGTGGTTATTCCACCTTTCTTAACGATGACCAGGTCGATCCCTCATCTTTTGTTATATACATTGCCGGGATAAAGATCGAAAGTCCACCCTTCTTCACCATTAAGCAAGACTGGGAATAATCATCCGATAGAAACTATTGACCACCTGTTAATCAGGTTTTATAAGGTTGCGTAGTATTTTCAACTACCTGTGAGAAAGCGAACATAACAAAAACAGGTCAATCATGGTGGTATCTGACCATAATTAACCTGTTTGTAAACGCTATCTGTAATACTTGATGCATCTTTCTTGGAAAGGGATTCGATCATCGAGCAGCAATTCTTCTTGCAGTAATTTTGTTATGTTCTCTAACTTTGCAATGAATAGCGCATAAAAGTCGCCCGAATTTGGATATGAAAATAGTCCATACCCCTTTGGTGACAGTATTTTGTTAGCCTCTCTGATCTTATCCGGTAAAAATTCATAGTCATACGCTTCTAATTGCTCAAGTTCTTCCTTTGCTGCTAATTCAATGTGATGGGCGAATTCATAGTCCAGAATAAAATTAACGATCTCTTGATACTGCTCACCTTTATAGTCAACGTATAAAAACTGTTTCGTCTTCAGTCCAAATTTTAACAGGTCTTCGTATAGGTCATAACTTCCTTCATCCTTCAAAAACTGTTCCAGATCCTTGTTATCAGGGAATATGAGCTGTGCTATTTCTTGATCTTGCATACTTGACCCCTCCCTTTATTGAAACAACTTCCCATGCTGGTTAGGAATATATTCGGGATAGTTTTTACGATAAAATTGATCGATCATCTGAAGCGCGGGATCCCCTTCAGGGTATGGCTCAGGATCTCCAAACGCCATTTTCGCTTCTGGAGTATTCATTAAAAAATCATCGAAGTGTTCAGGAATCGGCAGACCCAACTTTCTTCTAACATGAATCAAGAACAAGATTTCAAATGGATAAAATCCGTATCTAAAGTCACCAAATTCGCCCAGCTGACCGATTTCAGAAGCTAATGCAGAATGATACTCGGACATTTTCGAAATCAAACGCTCTATTTCCAGCAGATCACCAGTGGACCACCGTTCAAGCGCTTCATCATAAACGTCTAGCTCATCAGGGATTGAGCCGCATCGCAGTCCATCTTCCTTAAACTTGTTTTTTACGGCCAAATGCAATTTTTTATTTGTTCCCATGATGGTTTTATTTCTATACTGTAGATACAGCTCAAGCAAAAACCAGACATGCCTGTTCTCTTCATTAGCATCCATTAAATGTCCGCCGAAGTGGTGAGCCATAAAATCATATAATATATTTTCTTCTTTCTCCCACCCATACATTGCAAAATGAACTAATGTGATAACGACTTCTCTAAACGAATATCCCAAGATCATCTCAGGATACTTGATTGTGTAGAGATCCTGCCCCATGCATTGGTAAAATACGACCTTCTGCATGTTCTTTAATCCTGCTGGATTGTTTCCGCCACTGATTAATACATCGTGTTTCCATTGTGACAAGTAATATGAGAAAATTTTGCTTAAATTTATTAATAGTACGTGATCTCTCTCTATGTCATTTTGCTCAACGATTTTCTCAATCTTGCTCCTACTGATACTATACTTATTTTTAACATCTTCAAATTTGATCCCATCCACGAAATTTTGGCTATATCTTTTAAAAGCCATTTCTAATTTTTTTTGGTTTATCATGATATCCTCCCCAACAGTTTGTTACTCATACCGCGGACAGCATGTGGTTGCCCTATATCGTTGATTTTTGCTATATACAAACTCCGATACGGCTGTCATCACCAAAACTTCACTGCCCTCTGTTTCCGATTTGCTACTGAAGCTAACTTTTTCGGATTTGTTACCTAATTAAAAGCGATAACTGGATCGCCAATTACCGCTTTTCAATGTTAATCAACTGTGGGTTAAAATGTTACGATAATTTTATTATTGATTATCGTTTTAAAGTTGGAATAATTCCATCTACCAGTTACTGTAATTAGGCATATCTTCTGAATTGATTCAGTCAATTAATTCCGTCTTTTCTCCCGTTAAAAGAAATTCTTTAATTGCTAACCATGCTTTTTCCAATGGTAAAAACCAATCCCACCGAAGCATACCATTCCTCTGAAGATTCTACAAACTGATTTAATGCTGAAGAATCTTCTAATGAAAGTCATTCCTCTCTAACTCTTCTATTTTCTATAATCAAATATTTAAGATAAATTCCATGCTCAGCATTGGGAAATATTAAAAGGGAACGTCCTCCCTTTTTATCATCATAAATATCTATTGTCGCAGTACCATTTCCTTGATGCCAATAATCAGGAGAATTATCAATCATATTTTCTCGTAAATAATCCATATTTGGATTTTCAATAATAGATCCGTTAGATGATTCAAATACAATTTTCATGCTTTTCCCCCACGTACCTTCTCTATTTTATAGGAATTTAGATAATGATTTTCCGTTAAACTTTTTACCCCATCCTCTATTTTCCTCGATAGTTTCATTAAATATTTCAGGGAAATAGTGAAGGTATTTAGTATTGTTCTTCATATTTATCCTCCGATACGGTACAACATTTTTATCGGCAAAACATTGGACAATTGATAAATGTGCGGATCAAATTCCTTTACATTGGTCCTACCAACGCAGGTGTATTCTACAATTATAGCCAACCCGTCTCGTCATCGAAGGTGATCTTCAGCGGGGAGACTTCCGCTTGCGATGTTAATCACGGTCGGCCTATTTTCGAGCTCGCTTCCGTGCTCCATTCCAAAATACCGATTGTTCGGGTTCCCTGTTTTTTGGCATCTGTCTCAGTTAATTCGCACGCATCCGATTCGTTAATTAAACTGACACCATCCAATCACAAACCATCACTCCTGGCTTCAATCGATTCATTCTTCGCACCCTTCGGATGACTATTTATGGCATGAAAAAAAGGGCTTATTCCTACCCATTTTTCATGTAGAAATAAGCCTTTTCGAAGTTTATTTGTGAGTTGAACGATCTTATCGTTGGGGTTATGAAACCAAATCTACACAAAATGTTTGCCATACCCCATTGGGTAGCCGCTCTATGTTACAGGATTTTAGATAATGATTTTCCGTCAAACTTATTACCCCATCCTCTATTTTCCTCGATAGAAAAACTCAAGAAGGGATCAATGCTCGGTAAAGGAAATTTGTTTTCTATCATGAATTTAATAATTCTATCCAAAGATTTCAGACTGCTTTCACCATATCCTTCGATTACAGTATAAGCATGACTGATACCAAGTTCATAGATATAACGTAGCAAAATATCTATTGATTCATCAACATTCTGATATAAGTTATATAAATATATGAACTCCTCTTTACTCAGTCGCTCAAACTCTTCCTCCTCATAAGTTTTAAATTCCAGTAAATTCTCAGGAATTAATTCAACTACTATATCATTCCAGTCATCTAAATACTGTATGCTTGTAAAATCCCATAAGTAGTTTAAAATAATCTTCCAATCATTGAGATCATATTTTAAGGCTATAAGTGCGTTCTCAAAACAGCTAATTCCATATGCAACTCTACCTCTAAATGAAATATTTTTAAATTTTTCCATATTTCATCGTCCTCCTTTTAACCATCCTGTTAGTGCATCAGCAACATTTCCTTTGAACGTAAACGTACAGTTTTCACAAGCTATTTTTGCCACTCCAAACTCATTTGAAGTTGTTTTAATGGTGTATAAATACAAATCACCCATATTAGCACCATTATTAAGAGCTTGATTCACTGCGTCTACTTCTGCACAATTTCCTATAGCGTAGTCGTTAAGAGAAGCTTCTGGCAATAACCCTGCTTGGTCTTTGCTTCCAAATAACTTAGGGTTTTTTACATCTCCACTAAGCTGAACACCTTTGTTCATTCCATAATAATATGTTCCTGTTCCTGCGTCATAAGCTACTGAAGCTGTATTAAAATTATCCAATTTTCTTTTTGAAGGAGCTAGACTTTTCTGCATTTTGGACCATTCATTAACAGCATCATTTAATTCTTTATCAGAAGGTAACTTAGGTTCACCTGTCGTCCTAGCCCTACTCTCTTCAGCATTTTTATAGAACAGAGTGTCATCAAATTCATCGATAGGCCGGTCTACTCCCGGACCACCTTTGCTCTTTTGACTCTTTGAAGAATCAGGTTTAGGACCAGTATACGGATCATATGTCTTACCCTTTTGAAATGCCCTCGACAAAAATTTCGATACCGGGCCACTGAGGGCTGAAAATGCTCCGGCGAATAATCCTCCGGTCATTCCTGCGTTTAGTGCACCACTTAAAGTAGGCGTGCGGCCGTTGATTAACTCTGTCGTTGTATAATCCGTATATCCACCGGCAAATCCAATCCCTACTCCGGTTGCCAGTTGGGCCGTTACTTGGCTAGTTGTTGCAGGCATCAGCGATGAAGTCAATGACCCTCCGAACGGGCCGAAGATCGCGCCGCTTATGGCTCCTACTCCTCCACCTATAAGGGCGCTTTTTAAGTAATCCCAACCGCTGCTCATTTCTCCTCGTGCAATATCACTGGCAGCCGTGCTTGCAACAGCTCCAATAGCCCCACATGCTGCTCCAAAAGCTGCTGCAGCCAATACTGCTCCCGCACCAAATGTCGCTACGGAAACGGCCACCAAAGCAACGACCGCTACGGCAGCGACCACAATCCCAAATATTTTCCCCCAACTAAACTTCGGCTTTGGTTCCGGTGGTGGCGGCGTCCATGTCGCGGGCTCGTCGTCATATTTCGGATAGCTCGTCCGGTCGGATCCGTTTTTGTTGATCAGATCCCCCAGGAAATGGTATTCGCTTTCGATCGTAAATCCGCTCAGCTTGCTCAGCTTTTTGGCTACGATCAGGTTCGGCGCCTTGATGACGATCTTTTTCGGGGTGTACAGCGAAATATCCTGCCCCGCATTGATACTCAGCTTCTTATGGCTGGTCAGCGTCACGCCCGTCTCGTCATCGAAGGTGATCTTCAGCGGCTCGGGGCTTCCGCTTGCGATGTTAATCGCGGTCGGCGTAATTTCGAGCTCGCTTCCGTGCTCCGTTCCAAAATACCGGTTGTTCGGGTTCCCTGTTTTCTGGCAGCTGTCTCCGTTGGTCCGCACGCAGCCGGTAACTTTCGCTTTGCCCCCGGCATCGTCTGGAAAGTACAAACTGGCGTTGGTCCCCACCTTCGGCATGCAGTACATGACGTTTCCCGTCGGTGGGGCGAACGGAAACCAATATGCCGCCGATTTGGACTGCTCCCGGTCGATTTCCAGGTGAAGCTTGACCTTTTCTCCCTTGACATCCAGCACTTCGCCGTTGATCGTGATGCCGATAAGTTTTTCGTTATGTATCCGGTTTTGTCGAATGCCTTCTTTACGGGCCAATCGGTACGTGTATAAAAAATCCCCTTGGGTCATGGCCGCTTTCACTTCGCCGATGACCAT
Organism: Paenibacillus sp. USDA918EY; assembly: GCF_009870825.1. Classification (GTDB taxonomy): domain Bacteria; phylum Bacillota; class Bacilli; order Paenibacillales; family Paenibacillaceae; genus Paenibacillus_AQ; species Paenibacillus_AQ albilobatus. The sequence goes on from NZ_WTWY01000006.1 coordinate 24,938, forward strand.
CGTTTTGTCCCGGAACCGCACTTCATCCCCGATGCTGTATCGCGTCCCGCTGCGAATCTCGTAATTGAAAAAATCGGTATGATGCAGCCCGGACGATGCTTCGCCTGCCTGCCGGTAGGCCATCAGGTTTTTGCTTGCCGTATACGGCATGTTTTCGGGCAGCTGGATGCGGTTTCCTCTGGGAACGCCGATATATATTCTTGGCTTTGCTTCCAATATATCACTTATGATCACGGTTTGAAAATGGCTTGCGATCCGTTTCAGCAGCTCCCAATCGGTCTCGTCATACTGCACGATCGGCTCGCCGATTCGCTCTTCTTTTCCAACGAGATGAATGACGTCCGAACCGCCGTAAGAGCTTAGGACTTGCTTTACCAAAGCTCCGTACGTCATGTTGGGGTCCTGAAAGGAACGCCTCTTCTTCCGCACATCCAGCAAAGACGTGCCCGAACTTGCTTCAATTTCGAGCTGGTATACGCCGCTGCGGTGAACCGTCCTCACACTGGAAATGATCCCTCGAAAGATCGTATGTTCACCGCTCGTTCCTTGTTCAAGGACCTGAATGGCGTCATCGGCGGTTGCCTTCAGCACGGCATTCGTTTGATCCTTCTCGTCCACAAGCCCGCGTACGATCAGCTTCCCATGCTCGTTCGGCGCCCAATTCAGCTCGACATCCTCAATGCTTTTCAACCGGTAAGGGGATACGATCCTTAATTGCTCGTAACCTATCACTGCCCGTCAGCCTCCGTTCGCATAATCTCTCATGCTGTCCGCTACCCTCCGCTTATGCTCGTTTTTTTAAAATCACTTCGGACCCGCTACTCTTCCTGCTGCCCATTGCTGGCGAATTTGATCGTACCGCCCAAAGCGCAATACAATTCCGATTCGGTCGTCAGGGCGGACTGTCCGTCCACTTTGACCTTCGTTTTGGTTTTGGACCAGGATGTACCGAGCAATTTCGGCAGGCAAGGTTTGCCTTGAATTTGCTGGCCGTCCATCGAGATCAGATAGATCGTTTCTCCGCTCTCATTGCTCGGGTGATTGCAAATTCCGAACTTCGAAATGTTGACTTCCGGTACGCAATCGAGTTCATTCATCATCGGTTTGCCGTTGACGTACGAGCCGTGACTTTCAGGCAAATTCAGCTTTCTTGAATGCGACCCGCAATCGCAAAAGATGTCGGCTCCCCGCACGACGTAAAACTGCTTGTCCATGCTCTCCAGGCTCCTTTCAAAATTCCGTTATAATCCCCCATTCGTGTCTCATTCCATCGCTGCCCGTTTCAGGCGGATCCCCGTCAAATCCCGGCGCAGCAAGCTTTCCGCCACGTCCAAACGTACGACAATCAGCGGCTGTTCGCTTTCCTGCACTCGAAAAATGCGTTTGCCCGCCACTTTTTCTTTTTGTAAAATCACTTTTTTAATCACGCTGCGATCCAAATTGAATTCGCTATTCGGACTTAACGCTTCGACTTCATCAAAAATCGGCAGGTAATACAGATGCTGCTTGCCGTGCGCCAGGTCCATCAGCGGAATGTGCTTGAATATGCACGCAGGTTCGTACATCTCGATGACGGGCCGAAAACGCTCCGACACCAGAAAAAGCTGGCTGGCCAGCAAATCCAAATAGTCCGCATCGGCGGCCGCCTTCACATGAAAAATCGTCGTATCCGCCAAATGGTGGGCGCGAAGCCGGTTCATGTGCCGGATATCGATTTTTTGCCGGAGATCTTGCAGCACGGGAATATTCGTATACCGCTCATCCTGCTGCAGAATAAAATAGTCCATCATTCTCCCCCCGCTTCATCCCCGCCGCCCTCGGCTTGGAACAAAATCTCGCTTTGATCCCTGAATTCTCCCGCCAAAATGCATAATGTCGGCTTTTGGCCCATTCGCAAAAATCCCTCGCCTTCCAGGATCGAAGGCACCAGTCCCCGCATGAATTCAATCGCAAACAGATGGTATCTGTACGCTTCGATTTGCAAAATCCGCTCCACGTCCATGGCAGAGATTTTACGCGCGTAGTTCGATTTCACGTTGTCAAGCGCAGCGATTCTCTGAAATAACGGATTAAATATAAAATCGGCCTGCCACTGCACGACACACTCCGAAGGATCGAGAAACCAGCGTTCGTCCAAAACATCGATCCGATAAACGGCCTGATGTTCCATGATACTCGTCCTCAATAAAGACAGATAGATATACTGGATATCCCCCTTAAGCTGCTGCTCCTGAAGATGGACGGCCTGCATGCAGGCCGTGTCCACCGCTTTTAAAAACCCTGCCTCGATTTCCGCTTGATTCTTTTCATAATGCTCGCCTATCGCCGCAAGATCCTCCTGCCAGCGCTCGAGCACATATTTTTCAAGAAAATCCCCTAACGCCGCATCCCGATCCATGACAGAACTCATTCGATATTCACCCGGCCTCCGCTCATGGTCACCTCGTCCTCGATCCGCATCGAGGCGCCGCCTTGCACCAGTTCTACGCCCGTATCGCCTTGAATCATGATTTTGGCCCCGCCGGTAATTTCGATATCTTCCATCGCGGATAAGGAGATTTTTTTGTCGCTGTTAATTTCAATCCCCCCGTCATCGGTGAGCTTCATTAACAACTGGCCGCCGCCGATGATTTCGACGGAGCCGGGTTTAAACACGATCTGTTTCCCGTATTTCGTGCTGATGCTTTTGACCGACGGGTCGCTGCGTTTTTGCGGGTCCGCCGATTCCTTATCGACGGAGCTGGCGGCAAAAGCGTGTTTTTCCTGTTCATCCGGAAAATATAAACGGACTTCATCGCCAACCTCCGGCATGCAGTACCACCCGCTTCCATCCGGCGAGGAATACACGGTCGAATAAGGGAACCACATCGCTTCATGTACGGGCTGATCCTGGTCGATGTTTAAGCCCAGCTTGACTTTGTCCTTGGCCACATCCAGTATTTTTCCGAACAGCGAGGTTCCGGCCAGCTCATAGCGGTACTGTACCGGGCACAACAAACCTTTGCGGTCTTTCAGCTCATACTGATGAATCAAGAGGTCATGCTCCAGCTTCGTCTCGACCCTGCTCACGTACATGGTGCTCCGTTGAAATTTCACCGCGCTTCCGAGTTCCAGCCATTGATGGCTTGTGACGGAATAGCTGATGCTGTTGTGCTCATGGATGCCGTCCACGCCGTTTTCCGATTTCGTCTTATACTCTTTCAGGTTTTTGTGGATCGTATAATTGTGTTCGCGCAGCTCGCGGGGTTCGCCCAGGTCCGGAATACCGATAAAAAATTTCACGCCTTCGCCGGAACTCATCGGAATGAGGGGCGCATGGAAGTGGGAAGCCAGACGTTTTATGAAAGCCCAGTCCGTTTCCTGGTATTGAACGATCAGCCCTCCGATGTTTTTGCCTTGCGAAGCTTCATCGATCATATCCGATTTGGGGTAGCTCGCCATCACCCGTTTGAACAACTGGCTATACGGCATATGCTCGTTTTGGAATGATCGGCTTTCCTTGCGAAAATCCATGGTGATCGTGGAACTATGAGCTTCGATCGTCATCGTTCTGACATCGCGTACGGCTTGGACGGACATGTTGGTAATGACGCCTTGAAACAAGGTGATTACCTTGTCTTTATCGCGCACCGTGACCCGAATCGTATCGTCGGCTTCGACCTGTTCCACATACTTGTCCAGCATTTCTTCGGATACGACCCCGCTGACCGACAGCTTGACGTGCTCGCCAACCTGCTTGACCAGACGCAAATCCGTAATCCGTTCAAAACGATAATGGGATACCGAAATGTCCGCAGATGAATAGATGGTTTGGCTCATGCCTGATCCTCCTTCTCTTCCTGAATGACCGTGACGGTTCGAATGACCTGGTACGCAATGTCCCTCCAATCGGCATATTCCTCATAACGGCAGCAAAAAGTTCCCATTAAAATTTGGCCCTCCAGCTCCAAAAAGAACATGATGTTAAACAGGGAACCGTCAAACACGATGCTTTTGAATTCAAAAAAGCCGATCGGCTTGCCGTTCACCACTTCAACCCCGCTCTCGTAAAACACGTGGGAAGGGTTGGACTTTTGGATCATCATTTTCATGCCGCTGGTCAGCTCTTCAACCATTTCGTCCTGGAGCTCATGATCGATCCGGTTGAACGTGAAGTTGGTGCTGCCTGACGCATCGCTTTGAATAATTTCCGGCCGCTGCTCATAGGGGTATTTCACGGAACGCGCCTGCTGCGGCATCTCTTCAAAATCCTTCGGCAGAAATACCTTCAGCTTGTCCTCGTAGAAGGCTTGCTCCGTAAATTCGAAGTACCTGCCGCCGATTTTGACAGGTCCGTCGCAAATCGAATTCGGGCTCATGGCTTGCTCCGCTTCGTTAAGAAATTGCGCAATTTTCTCATCCATAAATGACATTGCGGTCTCCTCCTCTGCCGTTTTGCAAGATTTAATCCACTATCATCCTCTGGCTTGCGCCCAGGCCCATCCCCATCCGGCTGCTGCCGCGGGCATGTTCGAGAATCCGGGCTAAATACTTATGTATTTCCACGTTGCCGTAATCTTTGTAGGCGATGCCGAGACGTCTTGCGATGTAATGCAAAATCACGTCCCGGCTGACGGTGCCTTCGTTCAGGCACATCATGGCGAACACCATGTCCTGCGGATCGGCGCCTCCCCTCCCCAGCATTTCCTCCGCAAAACGCCGCATGATGACCGGGGACAAGGTGCTTTTGCCAAAGGACGCGATGCTTACATGCAGCACATTGACGGTGTTATATTCGGTGGCCATGTCCTGAAAATTTTGATAGTCCTGGCGCAGCCTTGCGCCGTCCTTCAGCTTGAAGCGGCAAAGCTCCATTTCGGAGGAGCGCGTCTCCAGCTGTTGATCCAGCACAATCTCGCTGCGGAACTCTTGCCAATCGCTGTCTTCCCGGCCCTCCTGAAAACGGATTTTGACCGCGCTCTCCCGTCCCGTTGCCATATACGAAAGGGCCGCCGGCTGTTTCATGATGTATATTCTTCCTTGGTGCTTGACGATCCCGGGTGCAACGGTCAGCGAATCCGTCCCAACCGAGATGCCCGCCCCCGTCACGATGCCGTCCGTATAATCCCGGTAATAGACGTCGGTAAATTCACGCGGGAAATCCCGCAAATTTTCCAGCATCGCCGTTTTTAAGATCCGGCCTTTGTTGAATTTCGGTGCGATATGGGTGAACAATGGCATCCCCCTTTCCAAATCCTATGGAGAACATTCAGATGTACTGCCCGGCAATAAAAGTTGAATCCGATGATTTTACGAATGAAGACAACCGGGCGAAATGTGCGCGCCTGTTGACCGAAAACGATATATTCTCGGATGCTTAATCTTGCGGATGTTGCGGTTGTTGCGGGTTCTGCGGATACTCCGGGTATTGCGGATATTGCGGGTACTGAGAATATGGCGGGTACTGAGGATATGGCGGATACTGCAGATATTGCGCTCTACTCATCTCAAGAACCTTTTTATCGACCACATAAGTATTCGCAATCATATCATGAAGAGCTTGTTTGTGTTTGGTAAACGCCGCCATGATAAAACCAATGTCAAAAGTTAATACCGAGACGATTTTGCTCCAATATCTTCCGGCTGCACGACCAAATGAAATTCTCCTATAGTGCTCATCTACGACGATAATCCCAAGCGCCCTTTTGCCAAGCGTCCCCTGTAATTTGGAAGATTCCAAAACCGCATAATAAAGCCAGACGGCAGAAATAATGCATAACAATGAAATAATATAGGGTACGCTGACCAAATACCGTCCGTATTCAAATGCTTTAATTAAGAAAAAACTATCGAGCAATATCCTAATTAATCCAATCGATATAACCAAAAAGTATAAGACAGTAACGTCTAATATATGGGCAATAAGTCTCCTCCAAAATCCCGCGTACATTTTTTCGTCTCCTTACTCAGCTCATCTTGAAATTCTTGCAAGAATCCCTCCGGCATAGAATTGCCATATTTTATATTTCCGGACTGACAAACCGGTCTACAACGCCTTCACAGCCTTGACACTTTGCATTCCGGCATCCAAGTTCGCATCCCTATCAGTCAGATACTTCTGAAACTGCTTTTGATTCACCACATAGGTCTTGGCGATCTTATCGTGCAGCGACTGCCTGTATGGAGTGAAAAGCACCATGATATATCCCGCGCATAGGATCAGGCTCGAAAGCATCTTGCTCCAAAATCTGGCGCTCGCCTTGCCGAAGCTGAGCCTTTCGTACATTTCGTTTACCACGATCAGGCCCACCCACTTTTTTCCCCAAGTAGCTTGTCTTCGGGAAGATTCCATCAAAGCGAAATATAGCCAGCAGAAGATTAGAATCAGTATTAGCGCCACATTTTTGGATATATCAAAATCAATAACATGTTTCAAATCTTCTATACTTGCACCTTGGTTCAAAAGATGTTGAGCATAAATCCCGCGGATACGGTAAAAAGCGGATTTCAGCACGAAAAAAATGAGCCATACCACAATCAAATCAAGACAATAAGCCAAAAGGCGTTTCCAGAAACTTGCGTACATTTTTTCTCCTCCCATGGATCGGATGAATCAATATCTTTCAAAGTCAGCCTTCCTTTTCGCCAAAGCCACGTTTGCTTGAGTGCAGCTTTGATCTCCGATCCGGGCGCTCAGCAGCGATATCAATTCGGCGATTCCGGTCATGTGTTCGGAAAGGCGGATCGTTCCCCGCGGACTTTTCAAAATGAATTGCCCACCGAAGAACCGGGTATGTTCCACGCTTGTAATCTCTTCATATTTCAGCATTCTTCTGCCGTTCCAGCGTCTAACCTTGATGGAGGACTCCCCTGCCTCTGCTTTAAAGCTCAAAACACCCGGCAGGAATAAAGTGAAGAAAACAGCGATTACAGCCAACAAATAGACGAGCTGTTCCTCATCAGGCGAACTTTCGGTCATTAGCGACATCACAAGCGCTAACCAACCTGCAAGGCATCCGCCAATGACAAGAACGATCCAAAGTACCGGCTTCTGAAAAACCAACTCGCCCGAAGCACCCCGTTTGGCCGGTTTAAAAGGTGTTCCCAAAATTTTTTTGACCAAGATCGTCATGAAACGCCAATTCATGGTTATCTCTCCTCTTTCTTGTACGGCTATCTCGTCCCGTCAAAAAAATCCAGCTCCGACTGATCGCTTTCGAACGGAAACAGCGCTTTATGTCCTAACAGAAGTCCCTCGTCCAGGCGCGCGATCGGCAGAACGTGAAAGCCCCAATGGTTGTCATCCGCAAAGACGAAATATTTCGTCTCCCCGTTGACGATGGAGTCGGTGTCATCCTGCGGGATTTTATCGCCATAGGTGGCCTGGATATCGACGTATTGCACCGGCTTATATTGATCGGTTCGGTTATGGTACACGTAACTATGACGGAGGCTGCCGTCGCTGCCGCGCAAGAGGAACTCGACCTCCCGCGTCTGGAACGGCCGCGAGATGGAGCCCAGCACGAGGTTGCTTCGTTCCAGGCTGCTGATCAGCGCAAGCTCCCGACGGTCATGGGTATGCGAGCTGACCGTATACGGAATGGCCGCCGCCTGTTTCGTTATGCTCGTCTCGATCATGCCCGATTTACGGGCATTCAGATAACGAATCGCCCCGCGCAGGCAGGCGAGCTTCAGCTCCGGCACCCGGCCTTCCATCGGCTTCTGCCGGAATTCGATGCTGCGTCCCGGCACGAATTCCTTCAAGGCCTCCCGGAATACGTCGATCCGGCAGGACTGGCCGGTCAGCTTGATGATCGAATATTCACCCAGCACGCCGCTCCGGTAGAAGCCGTCCAGAAATTTGCGGACGACCTCGTAAATATCCGCTTTGATGAGCTGCGTAATTTCCTTGATGTTGAATACGACGTCGGGAATTTCGTACTCATCCTTCAGGACGCCGCCGCGAAACACCGATAGAAACCAGCGTTCCATCGGCGTGATCTGCAAATCGTTGTCCGATCCCCCGCCTTGCTCCGCGAGGAACCGGTTCCGCAAAATGCCGGTTTTCCGGAAAAATTGCTCCTTCATCCCCTCGGCGATCTCCCAGAGAAAATAAAAATTGCTGCGCACCCGCAAATATTCGTCGCGGGAACGGTTCTCGTAATGGGCGAAGGCCGTAGGAATGACCGCCTCGGCCTCGCGGTAACGGCGCTCCAGCTTGGAATAAACCGCTTCGACGCCCTGCTCGTCCACCTCGCGGAACAGGTCGTTGCCGGGGATGTCGATCAGATCATCGATATCGGTGACCCGGTGTTTGCCGCCTGCATAATAATCGGCGAACGCGATTTTCATAAACTGCATGATCCGGTATGTAATGTTGTTGCCGCCAAAATGGGTATCCCCGTTTTCGTACGTCGCGTCCAGCTCGATCCGGTACGACATATGCCCGTCCTCGATGCGGAAACGGCAGGAGGACAAGTCCGTCGTCCCTCCCCCGCAGTCGATGACAAGCGCATGATAATCGACGCCTTCCATAAAGCTGTTCCGCTCGATTCCGTCCGCAATCGTGTTGTACAATACCGCCATCCCTTCATCCAGGGCGTCCTCCTGCTCGATCCGGTATTCCGGCAGCAGCTCCGCGAACATGTCCAGGAACGGGGCTTTCATCTTCACCGGGCTGGTGAAATACAGGTTTTTGAACTTGCACTTGAACTGGTGCTCGGCCATCCGGATCACGTATTTGATATAAGCGCGAAGCACTTCGCTCCGGGACACCGTCGCGGTGTTCCCTTCGCTGTCCATGACCTCGACCTGTTTCCTGAAATCGGTCACCCAGCGCTTCAGCCCTTGAAAGACGGTCGCCCGGCTGCTGTAGCTGCTCCGGCGGATTTGGAGCAGGGCCTCGTACCCGAACTGGTAGCTGACGGATGAAGGGTCGGAGCAATCCGCGACGCTGACCGCCGTCGGCAGCGCTTCCGTCCAATCGGGCGTTTGATAGGCCGGATCCGGAAACTTTACGAAATTGATTTCATTGATCCGAATTTGACCGCCCAGCACATCTTGTCCGCCCGAGGTTTTGGCGTATCCGGGATATAAAAAAGCCCCCGCCGTCGTGTTCGATGTGCCGAAGTCGATCGCCAGCACGGCATCCGTCTCCTGCAGCTCGCGGATGTCCAAGTCGGCCAGCGGGATTTTGTAATATTGGATATGTATGGGCGGCAGAGCCTGCTCTTGATAATAGGTTTTGAACACGTATTCCGAATCCCGTTTGCGGAGGAACAGCAGGCTGTACTGCCTGTTGGCCGTCCGTTTCCACTCGACGCCGTGATGCGCGGCCAAGTAATAGCCGCCCGATGCCGCCGCCTCGTCCTTGCAAAGATTAAAAATGCCGCACAGCTCCATCCGGTCGTTCACCAGCAGCGCATTCCCTTCCGCGAACCCGGCCGGCGCCTGCACTTTGTACCCGTCCGCCTTGTCCACCGCAATGCCGGGGTAAACGACGATGCGGGCCGGAACGCTGATGCCTCCGTCCCCTCTCAGCGGGGCTTGAAAATATTTGCGGAGGATGACGCTCACCCGTTCGTATCCGCCTTCACAGAAACGGCCGATGAACATCCGCTCGTCCGCGCCCAAATATTTCAGGATGACGCGGATCGTCTCTTCGCGGTCAAGCCCGTGACTCAATCCTTCGACCAGACGTTCGCGATAACAGATGTTCCGCAGCTGGAATGTCGTCATTTCGTTCAGCTCGTCCCGCGTGTAACGGACCTTCCCGCGCACCCGCTCCTGGCCGGTGGAATCGGTATACAGTTTGAATCCCCTCATGTTACATTCCTCCTCCCATTCTCAGGGCGTCTTAATACATCGCGATCCGGTCCAGGACCATCGTGTCTTCCGCGTCGATAATGCCGACATGGCAGTCCCAGTACACCTCGGTCCGGTAACGGACCGGCAGAAAAAGCTCCATCAGCAGCTCCAGCTTGCGGGCGGCGAGTTCCGTTTGCTTTTGTCCGATATAAAACAGCATTTCGTCCTTGTCCTCGTTGTTGACGTAAATCGTCGAACGTTTGAAAATCCGGCTGACCGTGCTGCGCAGAAGATTCAGCGTTTCCCCGGTATCGTACATCCGCAAAATGGCGCAAACGATCAGCTCCCGTTCTTCCGGATCAAACAGGCCGATCAGCTCCTTCACCCGGCTGCCGAACGCCCCGGCTTCCAAATCCCGCAGCACGAAACGGATATAAAACTCGCGTTTGTTCATGCCCTGCATCAAATCGAGCTCCGCCAAAAAATGAATCAAAATATCGAACAAAACCAAGCGGAACTCTTCGTCTTCCGTCAGGTTGATATCGAGCAAATCGCGGAACATGTCGGGAAACCGGTAATGCGGATTGATCTCCACCTCGACGTCATGTTGGCCCCTGGCCGCATTCAGTTCCTTCAGGCTCAGCTCCATGTAAGGCGAATACACCTTCGCCGGCAAAAACGTAATGTTGTGCTTGCCGATGCCCGCTTCCTGCGCCTGCACAAGCAAATCCCATATGTAATTCAAGCCCATTCTCCTTCGCAGCGGTATTCCGGGAACGACATCTGCACCTGGGAAACGAGGAAGCTGAGCAAATCTTCGGCCAAATAATCCGGCTGCGAATCCTTATCCGTCCGCTTGAATTTCAGGCACATCCGCCATTTTCCGTTGTCCACCCGGACTTCATCTGTGATGAAACGGTTGAGCTCATAGGTGATGGCCTGGCTGCCGTCCGCAGGGCGAATTTCCACATCCGCCAGCGTAAGCCCCTCCGAGGCGGCAAATGAATGGACGATCCGGACGATTTCGCCTTTGGAGCGAACGATTTGCCCCTGCTGATGACCGTACCTGCTGATAAAATCCTCCCTCTGGCGGTTGGACATCAGCGGATAACCGGGCCGGCTCATTCCGGAATTGAAAGGGCTGGCTATTTTAAGCACCTGCCACGTATCCGACTTTTCACGCGGCGAAACGACCGTTATCTCTTCCGCGGAACGTTTGATGTAACGGATGCTGTCATCGTTGACCTCCACCAAATAGCCGTGCTGAAGTCCGGTTTTGAGCAGCGGCAGCACATGCTCATAGTTGACGCGGTCGGCCGCCGGCACCGGAAACCCTCCGGTTTTCAGCTCCAGACGCTGGATATTCCACAGCGGAACGAGATCGGTTCTTTTGTAAGGTTCGTATTCCTCCAGATGCACCGATATTTCCAGAACCTCCTCGTCCTCCGCAAGCTCCCCGTCGATCCGGGTCAGCACCGCTTTAACGAATTTGTAGGCATAGGGATGATTCACCGTTTTCCAAGGCAGGCCGTTATTCAGAAACACATGATACAGCTTTTCGATTTCTTTGATATAGGTCATGTCCTTCTCCAGCTTGACCTCGATCCCATACTGGCCCCGGCCTGTCTTCAGGCTGCCGCGGAACGTTCTGCCGCTGTAGAGAAGCTCTTGAATCAGCGGATAGCTGCATTCCAGAAACAACGAAAACAGCCGGACTTCGCCGCCTTCCTTGAGGCTCTGCACGATTTCTCCCAGATCGATTCGGCCCGGCTCCGTATCCGAGGGAATCATGGGATGCAAATAATCATGCAAAGGATCCCACTCTTCCCGTCTGCACATGGATACGTAGATATCATGTTTGGTATCGTGAATGCCCACTTCCTCGAACACCCGCCGCTCCAGCCGGCGGTTCAGCTCCTCCTGATATTCCACGAGGTTCAGAAACACGCCGCTCATCAGGTTCCGCAGCAGCCTTCGCTGCTGCAAATCCTCCATTTTGCCCAGCCGGTCCATGATGAGTTCCTTCATGAAGAAGCCCCTCCTTCCGTTTCGGTATCCGTCTGTCCGTTTTCGCCGGATGAGCCGCCATCGTCTTTAGCCGTTCCTTTCTCCGTACGACTGCTACTCGCCCCGGAGACCGACCCGCTTCCTTCTTGAGGCGGCGCCGGAGTCTGAGCGGTATCTTTTTTCCCCGTCGGCACGGCCGGAGGCGTTTCGGGTTCGTAGCTCCCCCAGTCATCCGCCCCGGACGGGAAGCCTGCCGCGGCTGTTCCGGCGCCCGGTCCGTCCCCGGCCGGAACGACCGGATGCAGCTTTTCATCCGCTTTGGAAATTTTCCGCTCCATTGCCAGGACCCGCTCCAGCTTGTCGATTTCCTGATAGATTTCCTGCGCCAGGCCGTAGGCCTCAATCGCCCCGGCGTAATCCATGGCGGCCATGCTGCGGTCGCCTTTTTTCTCTAGGTTGTCGGCCTGCAGCGTTTTGGTTTCGCGCTCAATGCCGTCGATCTTTTCCTGAGTTTCGGCCATTTTCTTTTCGATTTGCTTTTGCCCGCTCTCATAGCCGGCTTCGATCGCCGCATTTTTCGCTTTTTCGTAAGTTTTGAGCGCGCCGCTGTAATCCTGGGCTTGAACCTTTTTGTCCCCGTCCTTGATGATTTCGGCCAGCTCGGCGATTTTGCCGCTGCGGTCGATTTTCGCCTGGATGTCCTCCGGCTTGAACGGCTTGTATTTCCCCGCATCCTTGAGCGCTTTCGTATAGCTGTTCACCGCCATATCATAGCTGCCGTCCTTCACATAACCGTCCCCGTCGGTGACGGCCTGCGCCACTTGCTGCTTGCCGCGAAGCAGCTGGAAATGCAGCTTGTCCTTCAGCTTGCTGGCCGCATTTTTCGCCTCGCTGTAGGCTTTGAGCGCTTTCGCATAATCGCCCGCGGATGCGTATTCGTCGCCGCTTTGCTCGTATTCGGCCATCTGCATCGCTGTTTGGGCCAATATCTGCGCCTGCTTCGCTTTCATATACCAGACGCCGCCCCCGGCAAGCATCAGCGTCACCAGAACGACCGCCATGCGGAGAATCCATTTTTTGCGGTTTTTCGGCTTCTCTGCAAAGGTTTTGTTGGCATATACCGCAGCCGCGGTATAATTGCTCACCGTCTGCCGCTGCTTGCTGAGCACAATCTCCTCCAGCGTATCCGTCAGGGCGGCCGGGTCGCTGGATTCCGCCAGCGCATCCAGCATCTCCGGCAGCTCCACCTGCTCCCAAACGCCAGGCGTGCAGAGCAGAAGCACGTCACCGTCGGCAAGCGGCGTTTTTTTCGATATAAAAGGATCGAAATGATCCGGCTTTCCCATGTAATTCAGCAGATTGCCCCGTTCCTCATGGCTTGATATCCGGTCTTCGGACAGTTTGCCGTTCTCCAGCAGCAATTGGGACAAGCTTTGATCCGTCGATCTTAAATTCAGCCTTCCGCCGCGAAAATGGTAGAGCCGCGCATTCCCGCAGGACGCCCACACCATCTTCGTGTAGTTCGTTACAACCACAAGCACGCTCGCTTTCAGCCGGACGCGCCGGCTTTCGAATTTGAGCCATTCATGGGCCGTCTCCAAATAACGCCGGATGCTTCTTTTGGACAACGAAGGCTTCTCCATGAAGCTTTCCAGAATCGCGCTGACCGCCATTTCGGCGCTCCGCAGCTCCCGGTCCTGATCGAGGCCGTCCGCAATGACGTAACAAGCCATGTCATCCAGCTCCACGAAGGCAAAATAATCCCTGTTGTCCACAAACGACCCCGCTTCGGAGACGAAAGCGGTCTGAAAATCGCTGTTCTCCTTCCTCATGCGCTCCTCCGTTTCCCCGTTTCCTGCTGCGTTTTATCCACATCCGGCCTTCCGGATTTCCCGCCAGGCAGACCGGATCAATCCCTTTTCCGCAAAATCATGACGGTGGCGTTATCCTGATGTTTGAAGCCTTTCCGCTCAACGCCTTCGATGATGTGTTCGGCGGTCTCCTGCGGCGGCAGCTTCCGCATCAAAATTTCCTCCAGCTCGACTTCCGTCAGCGCATCCACCACGCCGTCGCTGCATAACACGACTGTATCTCCGGGCTCCAAATACACCGGCTCGCCGATTTCCATGCTTTTAAAGCCGCCGTATCCCAAATAGTTGGTCAGCTGATTGCGCATCGGGTTCTGCTCGATGTCCTCCTTGCTGATTTCGCCGGATAAATAACGCTCCTCCAGCATCGTCTCCAGCGTATGCTTGGAGTTCACCGGCATAAGCTCCCCATCCCGAAACAGAATCAGCAGGCTGTCCCCGACGGCGCCCCAATGCAGCCTTCTTCCGCATATGACGACCGCAACAAGCGTCGTTCCGCCGTTTTCGCCGCCCAGCTGCTCCATAATCGCCCGATTGCTGACAAACGCCGCTTTGCTGAAAAAATCGGGAATTTCGCGCGGGTCTTCGACCTTCAAAAATTCCCGGGTAAACGTCGTCACCGCGAGCGTGCTGGACATGCGGCCGTTGGAAAGTCCGCTGATCCCGTCGGCGATGACCGCCATCGTTCCTACCCGGGTGGCCGCGCTTGCGAAATAATCGTCCTGTTCCGCCCTGCGTCCGATGGTCTGCGCATTGCCGATCTCAACCTCCGGAACCGCCGATGGAGGGGCATATTCGTCGCCCGCCTCCTCGAAAGCCCAATCCTCTGCCGCCTGCAGCGCCGGTGTCGGCCGCCTCTGGAGCATAAGCCGCGCCGCGTACAATACGGCAACCAGCAGGGCCGCCGCCATCAGCACGCCGTACTTGTCGATAAAATCCCAGTTTCCCATGCCGATATCCCGCCTTAGCCGTTATCCCACTCGAAGTGGGGTCCGCAGAGCGGCACGAATACGAATTTGCTGCGCCCGAGCTGGATCAGATCGTAGGCGTTCAGCTCGACGGGAGAATAGACCGCTTCGTTGTTATGATAAGCGAGTCCCGAGGCGTCCCCCGGAAGCAAATAGAAATTGCGTTTTTTCGGATCGTAGACGATAACCGCGTGGTTGCGCCGGGATACCCCGTTATCGCCGATGATGCGGATATGCATTTCTTCCGCGCGGCCGATGAAATTTTTTTCGGCCATGATGCGGTAATCCTGGCCCATTTGCGGTCCTTCGACGCAAACCAGCCAGCCCGTCACCGGCTGTATGCCGGTCGTCTCCCCCAAATAAGGCATCGTCTTTTCGTCCATATCCGCCGCCTGAGGCCGAGCCGTTTCGCTGCGCGCGGGCTTCTCCAGCGTCGTATTGCAGTACGGGCAGGTATTGCCGTGTTTTCTCGTACTGAACATGTGTCCATTCAGGCATCTCGTCAAGCTCATCGTAAAATCATTCCCCCGTATGTATTGAGATCTATACTACAAAGCCGGGTCATTTGACCAGCAGCCGCGTATTCGCGATAAAGATCATGTCCCCTGCGCCGAGCCGCTCCGGCTCCTCGACGACCAACCTGCTTGCATCGCTGCGCCCTGCCTTGCGGATGCCCGTCCCGCTGTTCGAATCCGCATCCTCGATAAACCACTCGCTGCCGACGCGGTTCAACACCGCGTGTTCCGGACTGATCAGCGACGCATATTCACAGTCCGATAAATCTATGTCAACCTCGCCTTGGCTTGTGCTTTTTCCGATCAAAACCGAGATTTCGCCTTTGACGAACCATTCCTTCACGCGTTCCCCGTCATCGTCCAGCAGGACGATTTTGGCGATTTCCGCCGTTCCTTTCCGGGCCATGCTTCCCGGTCGGCGGCCTCCTGTCCAGATCAGCACGCAGGCCATCCCGGCTGCTGCCGCGACGATGAACATTTGCAGTATGTAATGAAACGGGCGGATCAGGGCATACAGCACCGTACCGGCCAATATCCCGTATATCAACAGATCTATCAGTACAATCGATCCGGATTTCTCCGTTTTCACATCCGTTACCCCCGTTTGGCGTTTGAATCATTTATTTTTTGCGATAACCGAAAAATTGCTCGAACATGGCGGACGTATCCATCGGATTCCGCTCTTTTGCATTCCCTTTTCTGTCCGTTGCTTCTTTTTGCCCTTTGGGCGACGTGCCGAAAAACTGCGCGAACTGCTCCTGCACCCGGGCAGGATCAAAATGACCTCCTTGCGCCGCTTTGGCGCCCGTCCCGCTGCGTTCCTCCGGTCCCGTCTTCCGCTCGTGTGCGGAACGCTTTCCCCGGACCAACCGGTCGTCATAGGCCGCCCGTTTGGTCTCATCGCTCAGCGTTTCGTACGCTTCGACGATTTGCTTGAACCTGCGCGCCGCTTCCGGATCTCCGGGATTGACGTCCGGATGGCAGCGTTTGGCCAGCTTGCGGTAAGCCTGCTTGATCTCGGCCGCTCCCGCCTGACGGGCCACGCCGAGTATTTCGTAATAATCCGCCACGCTGTTTTCCCCGCTTTCGCCAGTAATGCCTTCAGGCTTCACGGCCTTCAGGCAAAGTACAGGAAATCCCAAGAGGCCGGGAGGCCCCTTGAGATTTGTCTGCCGCGGGCCGGATTCGGCCCGCTGGAATCATTAGATATCGTTGACGGGATAGCCGCCGTTGAGCTTGGCAAGCTCGGTTTTGTCGCGTTTTTGTTTGACGTAAAGCTCGAATTGGCCCACGCCTTCGGTGTCTCCAAACGTTTCTTTGTAATCGACCACAAAAGCGTTCGGGAATACGACCTCGCGCACCACCTGGTTCGCTGCGATCACTTCCAGCGTCAGCTTGCGGTAGCAGTCCGCTTTTTCGGCGGGAACGAGGGACCACAGCGCCAATTTCAGCGTGTCGTCGGCCTTGTCGCCGTCGGTAGCGGTGATGATTTTACCGATAATTCTCAGCGTGGAGCCCACATCCGTGGATCTTGCGTTGGAATCATCCGGCGTATCGGTGTCGTAAACGACTTTTTGGATGTTGTCCAAACCAAGCTCGATTGTTTCTGCGCCTTCTACTTTCAATCTGAATCCCATAAGTGCTTCCTCCTCAAAAATAGGTGTAATATGGCCCGGGCATGGAATCATGCCCGGAATTTATGTAATGGGACAGGCCGTGAAGGCCCGTCCCCCCACATACAGCTGACATTTCAGGCGATTGCCTGCATCATGCGTAACGGAACCGCACGAATGGCATGGATGCGCATAACACGTCCACCCTCGGCCGCCGGTTCCCGCAGCCTGCCTTTAGCTTTAAGCTTTGCGATCAAGCTTTGACCGGGCTCGTGCCTTTCGTGATCATGACTTCGAGGTTCTTCACGTTGCCGTTGTAGATCAGATCGATATGGCACAAATTGTTTTTCTCGTCGATGATGTAGTTCATGTCGTCGCCGTCGTAAATGATCGAGTTGATGAACCCCCGTTTGGCGAGCCACAGGCTCTTCTGGCTGCTTGGATTGTTGCTGAAAAACTTGATGATGTTTTCATGCTTGAAGTCATTGGTCTGGAAGCGCAAAATGCGCTCGATATAAGTGCTGACCAGCGTTTTGTATATAGAATCAAATCCGTCTTCCGACGCCGCCAGGCTTCTCGCTTTGTACACGGTAATCCGGCGGATGTCCTTGCCTTGCAGCTGGGCATTTTCGGAAGAGAAGATAAATCCGAAGTTTTTACGGTTGATCGAATCTTTGATCGTATTGGTGAAACCGGTAATTTCTTTGGCCATCGTCGTGACGGCGCGCAGGCTGTTGTCGCCCGCTTCGATGTCGAAGCGCACGCCCGGGAACTCCTTGCTCGTGTTGCGGAAGGATTCCTTCAAGTATTCAGGGCATTGGTAAGCGGAAACGATGCCTGCCGCGACGTAAGCCGCTCCGACGTATACGCCTTCGATCCACAGCTTGAGGATGTCTTCCTTTTCGCGGGACAGTTGGGCCCCGTTTTCCGTCTGAATCATCCGGCTATCGATGATGACCCCGGACTTCTCTTTCGGGATGATCGTGAAGTTCGGCACGCACGGCACCGCGTATTCGCTGTATTCCTTGCGCAGCAGCGGCGCGCATTTGTCGATGTATTTGTCGATGCCGGCCGTCGCCATGCTGCTGAACGTCGTCTCTTCGCCGGATTCGAAGTTGAAGAACAGCTGGACCTTGAAATCCTTGATGACTTGAAGCAGCATCGTTAAGGACTCCATTGTGTTGCCGTCCTGCTTGATCACCTTTTCGTTGCCTTTGAAGCGTTCGCGGGTCACCTTGACTTTGCCGGCGCTCTCCAGCTCCACCGAAGGCACGATGCCGAACCAGATCGTATCGGTAAAGTCGTTTTTGGCGTTGACCGTGTTCAAATACGTTTCCAGGCGCGGAATGTTGGCGCTTTTCACCGTCATGTCGAGCTTGTTGTTCGTAATGAGCAGCGACGGGGCCATCCCTTTGTTCTTGACGGCGTATTGGTCGAAGTACATCTTCACGCCGAGGATTTTCTCCACAAGCGGTTTGACCGTCTTCACGAAATCGTCTTTGGCCGTTTTGTAAAATTCGAGATATGTATTGTAGTTCTGAACCTCGACTTCCACGTTGACTTCATTGCGTACCGCCGGCAGCGGGCTAAACGTACGCACAACCAAATCCTTGACGTAACCCGACGGAGTTTCCGTGATGGAGTTGTAATCCTCCTCGAACACGAGCGCCAGGTCGCTGGAACTGTTGTCGTCAAGCAACACCAGCTCGGTGCTTTCGCTTTTCGGCGCTTCGATGATCTTTAGCTCCCCGCTTTCGCCGATCGTCAGCATCCCGACTTGAACCGTTTCGGCGTCGCGCTCTTCGTTCGAACTTCCGAGCAGCAGCCGCGTTTTGATATCCTCGATCGCCAGCGGCAGCATCGCCATCACGTTGTTGTAGTTGGCGCTGGCTTCCTCGAACATCGCGTTCAGCTTATCGCCCATGTCCAGCTTTTTCGGATCCTCGTCATCCAGCTTTTCGTATTGCCCGTACAAATAATGGATTTCCTTCCGCACCTGGCGGATATCGTCCATGACCTTTTTCGGGGAAATCATGTCGAGCAAATGCTCGAATTTGAAATCCACGTTGGTCATGCCCTGGCTGCGCTTCGTATCGATCAGCGTAAACAGCATTTTCAGGAAGTCATTGTTCTGGTCGATCCGGATTTCCGAGATCGCTTCCTCGGCGATGCCCTCCGGCTTCTTCAGCGTATACACCACTTTCTGGTTTGCCGCGTTAAAAAAGGAGTACACCGTCGGCGAAAACTTGTTCAAAAATTCGTCGAAGCTGCGCACAAGCAGATGGGCGTTGATTTCCTTGATTTTGTCGTCGCTGAGACTGTCGATGCCTTTGACGTCACCGACAATCGTGATCAAATCGAGCTTTTCCGGATTGATTTCCTCAAACAGCATCGTTCGATTGGTCTGATTGATAATGTCCACTTCGCTATTTCCCCTCCCGTTGGTATGACGGATGCGGCCGGCACGGACGCAAACGTGACGAACATCCCGCTATTCCAGCCGGCGGCAGCCAGTTCACCATGACTATACGCCCGGCTAAAAAACTGCCCTTGAGACCCAGCTTCGGAACTCGGGCCTGTTGGGGTTATATTAAACAGTGCCCGCAATAATTGTCAATATCTAGCACTTATTCCTGACACAGGGACAAATGACCTACAAAAAAGCCCCTTTAAGTAAAAAACCCCCAATTTTAGTCCTATTTTTTGGTATATTATTCAAAATCGATCAGGTTCATCCGATATATGTGGGATACACGAGGGAATGGGACCAATCATCCAAATATGTCACATTTTAGTTCGCGAGGTGGATATTCAGAGATGTTGCGCAAGAAGAACGGAAAAAGTGGTTCAAAAATCGGTTTGCTTAGGACTAAACTCCTGATTTTAGTTTTTGCGTGTTGCACATCCGTTTTTTATGACGGCCGCCAGGCGTCCGCCGAATCTGTCCAGAAGGCGCCGCCGGAGGCTTTTGACGCCATGTTCGTGCTTGATACCAGCTATTCCATGAACCATGCCGACCCGAACCGGTCCGCCGGGGAAGTGATTCGACTGTTTATGGATATTAGCGATGCGAGCCGGACGCGGGTCGGATTCGTCGCCTACAATCATCAAATCGTGGCCTCCAAGCCGCTGACCGCGATTTCCGTTGCCGCCAAGAAAAACGAAATCAAAAGCAGCATCAACGGGCTCCGGCGCAGCGGTTATACCGACCTTGGACTGGGCCTGCTCACGGGAAGCAAGCTGCTTTCATCCGGCCAGCAGGATAACCAGAATATAGGCCGAAAGCCGTTTATGATTTTGTTGTCGGACGGCGAAACGGATTTCGGGCCGTTCCAGCAGAAGCGGACAAAGGCGGATTCCGCCAAGGACGTGGGCAGCGCGATCGCCCAGGCCAAGAAGTCAGGGTTTCCGATCTACACGATCGGCCTGAATCACGACGGCACCGTAAACACCGACGAACTGAAACGGATCGCGAGCGAGACCGGCGGGACGTTTTACATTACAAGCAGCGCCGACGATTTGCCGGAAATTTTCAACCGGATCTTTGCGAAAGAAATGCGTTCGGTACTGATGCCGGTGGCCGGCGTCACGGCGACGGGAAATCTTCAGGAGATTCAGGTGGACATTCCAAATTCCAGCATGGATGAGGCCAACATGATTTTGCTGTCCGAACATCCGCTGAAAGAGTCGCAGCTGTTCTACAACTCGGAGAACATCCGTATGTTCAAGTCGGCGAGTTACACGCTGATCAAAATTTCGCAGCCGCAAAAAGGAACCGCCAAACTCAAGTTCCGCGGAACGCCGGGCGATCTGATCAAGATCAATCTGCTTGGAAGTTATGCGCTGGAGGCGAAAGCGGCTCTGACCGGAAAAGAAGCGATCAAAGGCAAGCCTGCCGGAATCGAGGCGTTTCTCGTCCGTTCGGACAACAACCAGCGTCTTGGAGACGCCGAGGTGTATGCGTCGCTGAAAACCAAACTGGTCGTGAAGGAGCTTGCTTCCAAAAAAGTGTCGGAAGTGGAGATGAAAAACGAGGGGACCCGATTTTATGCGGAATACGCGTTCCCGAAGTCGGGAACATACGAGTGGCATGTCGAAATGGACGGTCCAAGCTTTTACCGGCATGGCCCGGCACAATCGCAAAAGATCGTAAATCTTGCCCCGGAGGTTCATGGAAAACAACAGCTGCAGCTTACGAAAGAAGACGGCAAAACGGAAGTCCTGTTAGACGATCTGTTTGCGGATCCTAACGGAGATCCTTTGACGTATGGGATTCAAGACGGAAAAGAGGACGGTTCCAAACTAAAAGCGGAGCTCAGCGGCGGCAAGCTCATGCTCTCCCCGCTCCATACCGGACAATCGGCCGTGACGTTAACGGCGACCGACCCGGAAGGCGGACAAGCGACCGCCGTACTGACGATCCATGTCCAATCGAAGTATACCGTGCTGAAGTGGAGCCTGGCCGGCGCAGCCCTGCTGCTGGTTCTGGGTACCGCCCTGTACTTCTGGCTTCGTCCAAAACCGGCTTTAACCGGCAAGCTCGAAGGATATTTTCTGGCGACGGCCAGCGGCAGCGAAATTCCGGTCAAATACTGGCCGCTGACTTCCTTTGCCAAACGCAAGGTCAGCCTGATGGAATTGTTCCAAAGCCTCGACGTCAACGAGCCGCTTCCGGAAGCGGAGCACATCGTGTTTACCGCCGCCAAAAACGGCAGGCTGATCGTCAAGCATACGACGCGCTGTGCGCTCGTGCGGAACCGGACGCCGCTGAAAGCGAACAAAAAAGAAATCCTCGAATATAACGACAAGCTGTACATTACATTCGAGGACGGCATCACGGAAATCGAGATCCGTTACAAAGCGATCAAGCCGAGCACCAATATTTTTATCCGGACCGGCGTTTCCGGCGAAAAGACGGGCTAGTGGCGTACTCCATGGCCAGGGCGGCTTTGAACCATCGGAGCGAAGCGCAGCGCTTGTCCTGCGAAACGGCAAGGCCGCGCTTCACGATGGGCGACAGGAACGGCCAGGAACGCCGCAATCCTGTCCCCAGCCGCTCCAGCTGCTCGTCGAACAGTCTTTTGCGGACATCGGTCGGCGCGTTTTTTTGGCAGCAAAAATAAAGCACCGCCGCCAAGCTGTAAATATCGCTTATTGGCCCTTGGCGGGATTTTTCCGAATACAATTCCAGCGGCGAATATCCCGCAGTCGTAAAGATCGGGTATCCGCCGTTTTGCTCATGTACGGAAATGGCCGAGCCAAAATCAAGCAGCTTCACGCTTCCATCCTTGCCGATCATTATATTGCCTGGCTTTACATCCCGGTGAATAACGCCGTTCCGGTGAATATGCTCCAGCGCTTCGATAAGCGGGATCATCGTTTTGTACAGGAACTCCGGGTCCGCTTCCTCCCTTAAATCCGCAATGTAGCGGTCCAGCGTCACCCCTTCGAGGTATTCCGTGACGATGTAGGCCGTGCCGTTTTGCTCAAAACGGTCCAGACAGCGGACTACGCCCGGATGCCGGCTTTTTTCAAGCAGTTCCCCTTCGTTGAGGAAAGCGTTCCACAGCAGGCCGTATTTCTCCTCCGCCATCCCTGCTTTGCGCCGCACGCTGACGCCGTCTTTTCCTCTGCGCACCCACGCTTTCGGAAAAAACTCCTTAATGATGCAGCGGGTTCCCTCTTCATCGTTCCGCGCCGCATAGACGATCGATAGCTCGCTGGATGCCAGCGTTTTGCGGATCCGGTATGCGAAGCTTGAGCCGAATGCTTTTCCGCCCACGATCGAGTTCCGTTTCAGGTCGTTTCCGTTCAATGAAATGTCCACCTTTCCCCCTCCGCTTTGCTTCTTGTTTTTAAACAAACCCTTATACTATTAATATCGTATTTTTGCTTGAAAACTTAAATTTTGAAGTGCTGGAAAAGATTCCTGCACATATCTTTCACGGCCAAACCTGCGCCCGGCAAACCATGCTGAGCAAAAAAAGCCCGTCCCCTCAACCGTGCGGCGAAGGAACAGGCGTATTTTCGTCTGTGTGCCGTTACACCACTTCCACGATCGGCAGCGAAATGATAAATTCCGTGCCTTGGCCCACGGTGCTGTTGACGGCGATATAACCTTTATGGTTTTTGATGATCCGATAACTAACCGACAAGCCGAGGCCTGTCCCGCTTTCTTTGGTCGTGAAAAACGGGTCAAAAAGATGGGAAAGCGTGTTATGGTCCATTCCCTTGCCGTTATCGGAAATGCATATATGTACGTTTTTGTTGTCCCGGTGCGCCTGAATTTCAATAAGCCCTCCGTTTTGGCCGCTCAACGAATCGATGGCATCCATCGCATTTTTGACGATGTTCAAAATCACCTGTTTGATCTGCTTCACGTCTACCGAGATGTGCAGCGGCTGCATGTCGTCGTGCAGGATCACTTGGCACCCCTTCATCAGCGCCTCGCTTTCGGTCAGCAGAACGACCTCCTTCAGCAGCGAAGAGACCGAAATGACGGTGGTTTGCGGAGCGGACGGCTTCGATGAATTCAGGAATTCGTATATGATATCATTGGCTCGATCGATTTCGGTCAAAATAATGCGGGCATATTCGTCCTTCCCCAGTTTAATCAGATGAGGACGGAGAAGCTGGATAAAGCCGCGAATGGCTGTCAGCGGATTCCGGATTTCATGGGCAATGGAGGCGGATATTTTGCCTAACATGGCCAGCTTGTCGTTGCGGTAAGCCGTCTGCTCGATCTGCTTGAAATCCGACACGTCTTTGACGCTAAACAAATAATCGCCATCCATTTGATCACCGTCGGTGACCGTCAGCAGCCATTGCCTTCCGGACTCGTCCGTCAGCTCGTGATATTTTTTGCGATGGATCAGGGTTTCGCGGTAAATCCGCAATATCTTTTTCTTTTTGTACCGGCTCAGCTGCGGATGGCGCAAAATCTGCACGATCGTACATCCCGTCAAGGATTTGCGGGAAACTTCAAGCAGCCTTGCCATTTGAACATTAATGAACGTCAGCACACCTTCACCGTCAAACAGCATGACGCCGCTGTCCAGATGCTCCAAAATGTTTTCGTACTTGTTTTTTACCAGCTGCGTAGATTGAAAAGCCTCCAGGGACTGTAACAGCGTCTCTTGGATATCGCCCAACACGATACTCCCCCTTTCGGAAATGAAGGCGTTTTCCCCCATTCCTATTCTTCAACTACACGACAAACAAAAAGAAAACGTCGATCGACGTGACCTTCTAATATGATCGGACCGCATTACCAATGTTTCTCCTTGCGATTACAGAAATCCTTCAACTTCTCAATAAACTTGGAAAATTTGTACAACCTAAATGATAGCTTTATCATAGACAAGGTAAACGGAAAACACAATCGGAGAAACTGTCGAAAAAACAAGTTTCTAGTTAAATCGACCCAAATTTCGCCCAAAATAAAAGCATCAAATACATGAAGCGCATGTACTGATGCTTTTTTATCTATTATATCAGGCATTGCTGCTTCCGTAATAGAGTTTGGACATGACGGATATCATGCTTTGTGCTGGAGACGCAGTCTCCGCTGGCTCATCACAGCCAGCCTTTTCTTTAATTCGCCCTCCCATTTCTCGTCCTTCATCTGTTTGGCGATAGTCAGCAGGTCCAGTGCCATATCGATTTGGCTTTGTACGATTTCTTTCGGGTCCTCCTTTTCGCAGTTGACGACGTTTTCGAATATCGCCTCGTCATCCTCCACGACGTAATCTTGAAAATCGATCTCCGCAGTCCCGTCTCCATGCGCATATTCGGCCAAAATTTCGTATTCGTTTTCGACTTTATAATGAACTTCAACCCGGTGGCACACGGGACAGAACAGCAGGGGAACATTATGGACCTGGGTGCGGTAATGCTTCAACGTTCCCTTCGTTCCAACCATACTCGCTCCGCAGCAATAACTCATGCCAGTTCACCCTCCTCTTGATTCCACCGCATTCTCCATAAATGTATTCGCTTATATTGATGTCGATTCCTTTTTTCACTTCGACTCGGCTGGATTAAATTCCTGCCTTCCGGCTTCGGATTTATGGCAAAAATCGGCTTAAAGGCCTACTGTGCTTTTATTTGTTCTCGCACTTTCGGCGCAGTCCGTTCGTTTTTGCCCGCTCAGGTGTAAAAAGCCCCCGTTGCAGGCATAAGGTGCATCCTTATGCCGAACAAAGGGGGCTTGTCCTATGTTTAAAACTTAGTTGGTAACAAGGTTTTTGTCGCCTGGTTTCCAGTTCATTGCGCAAAGTCCGCCGGATTGCAGAGCTTGAAGCACGCGCAATGTTTCTTCAACGCTGCGGCCGATATCGTTGTGGTTAACCACTTGATATTTCAGTTCGCCTTCAGGGTTGATGATGAAGAGGCCGCGCAGCGCTACGCCTTCTTCTTCGATGTATACGCCGTAGTCTTTCGAAACGGATCTCGTGATGTCCGAAGCGAGCGGGAAGTTGATTTTGCCCAGTCCGTTTGCGTCCGTTGGCGTGTTGATCCAAGCTTTATGGCTGTGGATGGAGTCCGTGCTTACGCCCAGGATTTCAGCGTCCAGCGCTTTGAATTGGGAAGCGGCTTCGCTCAGAGCCGTAATTTCCGTTGGGCACACGAATGTGAAGTCCAAAGGATAGAAGAAAAATACGAGCCATTTGCCGCGGTAGTCGGACAGGCTTACTTTACTGAAGTCGGAGCCGTCACCAAGTACGGTTTCCATCGTGAAATCGGGAGCGGGTTTACCTACTAAACGTTCTGCCATGTTTAAAAATCCTCCTTTATGATATCTATAGAACAGCCGGAAGGACAAGCCTTGCGCCTATTCTATTTGAAAGAAAAACATTAGTTTTTCTTGTTTCAAAGTATGTGTGATCCCGGCGGAACCTACATTTAAAATGTTATCATCCGCCCTTTTCAAAGTCAAGATTATATTCGTTATTTATTTATAATAATTATAAATTAAACAATTTGGTGAACATTCATCCTCCAATTGTTGAACAAAAAGCTTCCTATTATATATGTCGATGTTTGCACCCTTTTTTTGCACATATTTTAAGTATGCGCCTTTTGGTTTCCGTACATACGGCAAGCGGGCATCGCCTTTGTTAAGGTGACGCCCGCTTGGATTGTTTTGCTTGGATTATTTATTTCTGCATCGCCGCGACGATCAGGTCCCCCATCTCGCGGGTGCCGATTGCTTTGCTCTTGTCGACGGCGATGTCGCTGGTGCGGTGGCCATCGTTCAAAACCTTCGCTACCGCCGCTTCGATGGCGTCCGCCGCATCCGCATACCCGAAGGTCAGGCGAAGCATCATGGCCAGCGACAAAATCGTGGCGATCGGGTTCGCCAGATTCTGGCCGGCGATGTCCGGCGCGGAACCGTGTACCGGCTCGTACAAGCCGAAGGCGCCTTCGCCCATCGAAGCCGATGCCAGCATGCCGATGGATCCGGTCAGCATTGCCGCTTCGTCGCTCAGAATGTCGCCGAACATGTTTTCCGTTACGATGACGTCAAAGCTTGCCGGGCGGCGGAGCAGCTGCATTGCGCAGTTGTCGACGAGTACGTGTTCCAGCTCAACGTCCGGATAATCCGCTGCCACGCGAATGACGACTTCCCGCCACAAACGGGAGGTTTCAAGCACGTTGGCCTTGTCGACGGAAGCAAGCTTTTTACGGCGCTTCTGGGCGATTTCAAACGCCTGGCGCACAATGCGCTCCACTTCGGCGACGTTGTACACGCAAGTGTCGACCGCTTCTTCCCCGTTTTCGCCTTGGCGTCTGAATTTGTCGCCGAAATAAATTCCGCCGGTCAATTCGCGAACGACCATCAAATCCGTACCTTCAAGCACTTCCGGTTTCAGTGTCGAAGCATCCTTCAGGCAGTCGAATACAACCGCCGGACGAAGATTGGAGAACAGCCCAAGCGCTTTGCGGATTCCGAGCAATCCCGTTTCCGGACGCAATTCCTTCGGATTGCTGTCCCATTTCGGTCCGCCTACGGCGCCGAGCAGCACGGCGTCGGCATTTTTACATACCGCAAGCGTTTCCTCCGGCAGAGGCGTTCCCTTCTCGTCAATCGCGATCCCGCCGAAAAGAGCATGCTCCGTTTCAAACGAGTAGCCAAACAGCTCTTCCGTACGCTTCAGCACCTTCTCGGCTTCGGCCACGACCTCCGGCCCAATTCCGTCCCCGCTGATTACGGCAATTTTCTTCACTTCTGGCATGGTTTCCGTCACTCCTTCTGGTTCCTTCACTCACTGATCAGTTCTTCTATCTACTGTTGTATCACATTCCAAAGGGCATTGACCAAGATATAGAATCTATCACCTTTATAGTATTTTCCTATAAGCGGATTTTACGAGTAAACGATTCGCCCCACATCGTAATTTCCCACATTCCTATTCCTCATTTCTCCAGTTACAATGGTATGGTATAGACCATAACTTTCGCTGAAGGAGATGAACGATTTGCAGTATACCTATCTCGGGAAATCAGGTCTGAAGGTCAGCCGCTTATGCCTCGGAACGATGAATTTCGGCCCGGCGACGGACGAAAAGGAAGCGTTCCGCATTATGGATGCCGCGCTGGACGCCGGAATCCAGTTTTTCGATACGGCAAACATTTACGGCTGGGGAGAAAACGCCGGCCTTACGGAAACGATTATCGGCCGCTGGTTTGCGCAGGGCGGGGGACGCCGCGAAAGGGTCGTTCTGGCGACCAAGGTTCATGGCAATATGCATGATCCCGCCGACGGGCCCAACGGCAAGGAAGGTTTGTCCGCTTACAAAATCCGCCGTCATCTGGAAGGCTCGCTGAAACGTCTGCAAACCGACCATATCGAGCTGTACCAAATGCATCATGTCGACCGCAACGTATCTTGGGACGAGCTTTGGGGCGCATTCGAGCTGGCCGTATCGCAAGGAAAAATCGGGTATGTCGGTTCCAGCAACTTCGCAGGATGGCAAATCGCCGAGGCGCAAGGCAAAGCGCAAAACCGTCATTTTCTCGGTCTTGTCGCCGAGCAGCATAAATATAATTTGAACTGCCGCCTGCCGGAGCTTGAGGTGCTGCCCGCAGCCAAAGCGATGGGACTCGGCGTCATCCCTTGGAGCCCGCTTGACGGCGGCATGCTGGGACGCAATGCGCTGAAAAAGCTGGAGGGCACCCGCAGCGGCGGTAATCCGAACAAAATCGAAAAACACCGCGCCCAATTGGAGGCCTTCGCACAATTATGCAATGAAATCGGCGAACCGCAGGATAACGTCGCGCTGGCCTGGCTGTTGACCCATCCGGCCGTCACGGCGCCGATCATCGGACCGCGTACGCTGGAGCAGCTCGAAAGCTCGCTGCGCGTGATCGACCTGAAGCTGGACGAAGCCGTCTTGAAACGCCTGGATGAAATCTTCCCGGGACCGGGCGGCGAAGCTCCGGAAGCTTATGCGTGGTAAGGGAGGCATTCGGAGAAATCTCTTAAACGGCAACAAAGCAGACCGCCAAACGGCGGTCTGCTTTGTTTGAATCGAAAGATGCGCTTTCCCCTTCCGGGAATAAGCGAATATTTGTATAAATAGGATTATTTCTTGATCCAATGCATCATTTCGCGCAGCTGGGAACCAACGATTTCGATCGGATGGTTTGCTTCGTTGCGGCGGGTCGCATTCAGGAATGCGCGGTTGGATTGGTTCTCCAGAATGAAGTCGCGAGCGAATTTGCCTTGTTGGATGTCCGCAAGCACTTCTTTCATCGCTTTTTTCGTTTCATCGGTCACGATGCGAGGTCCAGTCACGTAGTCGCCGTATTCGGCGGTGTTGGAGATGGAATCGCGCATGTTGGCCATGCCGCCTTCATAGATCATGTCGACGATCAGCTTCATTTCATGCAAGCACTCGAAGTATGCCATTTCAGGTGCATATCCCGCTTCCACGAGCGTTTCGAAGCCGGCTTTGATCAAGGCGGTTACGCCGCCGCAAAGTACGGCTTGTTCGCCGAACAGGTCGGTTTCGGTTTCTTCGCGGAACGAAGTTTCGATAACCCCTGCACGCGTACAACCGATGCCTTTGGCATAAGCAAGGCCGATTTGCTTGGCTTGTCCGGTAGCGTCCTGTTCGATGGCGATCAGTCCAGGCACGCCGAAACCTTCAACGTACGTGCGGCGAACCATGTGACCCGGAGATTTCGGAGCGACCAGAAGCACGTCGGCGTCTTTTGGCGCCACGATTTGTCCGAAATGGATGTTGAAGCCGTGGGAGAACATCAATGCCGCGCCTTTTTTCAGGTTCGGTTCGATGTCGTTTTTATAAACCGCCGCTTGCGTTTCGTCCGGCATCAGGATTTGCACGATGTCCGCTTTGCTTGTCGCTTCGGCAACGGAGTATACTTCAAAACCGTCGTTTTTTGCTTTATCGAAGGATTTGCCCTCGCGAAGGCCGATGATCACTTTTACGCCGCTGTCGCGCAGGTTTTGCGCCTGGGCATGGCCTTGGCTTCCGTAACCGATGACGGCAACCGTTTTCCCTTTCAATACGCTGAGTTCTGCATCCTGTTCATAATAAGTCGTAACTGCCATTGTTATAAGTCCTCCTTTGTTTTTAAAACAACCCTTATGAAGAGCGGGTGTTTCAAGAGACCTTTAGCGAGCGGGAATCAAATGAGCTGCTATCCCAAGCGCCGGCCAGAATGTTCGGGATCCCTTCAAACCCCCGCTCTTCGGCGGGCGTTATGAAAATGACGATTGTGTATGATTATACATTCCCGCGAATCATCGCGGTGACACCCGTCCGGGAAAGCTCGCGGATGCCGTAAGGTTTCAGAAGTTCGATCATGGCGTCGATTTTGGTGGTATCCCCAACCACCTGCACCATCAGGTTATGGCTGCCGATATCAACGACCGACGCGCGGAACGTTTCGACTACGCCCATAATTTCGGGACGCTCCGACGGCTCGGCGTTGACCTTGATGAGGGCCAGTTCCCTTGCCACCATCGGATTAGAGCTGAGATCGACGACTTTAATAACGTCGATCAGCTTATACAGCTGCTTTTCGATCTGCTCCAAGGTGTGCTCGTCGCCAAGCGTAACGATGACCATGCGCGAGAGTCCAGGCTCTTCGGACTGCCCTACCGTGATGCTCTCGATATTAAATCCGCGTCTGCCAAAAAGTCCGGAAACTCTTTGCAAAACGCCCGGCTGGTCATTTACTAAAACGGCAATGGTATGTCTCGTACTCATATTTATGCATCTCCCATCAGCATTTGATCAATGGTCGAGCCTTGAGTTACCATCGGATACACGTTTTCACCCTTGCTGACCACAAACTCGACAACGACCGGTCCCGGCGTTTCAAGCGCTTCCGCCCAAGCTTTGCGCGCTTCCTCCTTGTTCGTTGCCCGAAGGCCTTTTACGCCGTAAGCTTCAGCCAGCTTGACGAAATCCGGACTTCCTTCCAGGTCGATATGGCTGTAGCGATTGTCGTAAATCAGCTCCTGCCACTGGCGCACCATGCCGAGCACCTGGTTGTTGATGATGACGATTTTGACCGGAATGTTGTTGATCGCGCAGATCGCCAGCTCCTGGGAGCACATTTGCATTCCGCCGTCCCCGTTGATCGAGATGACCAACCGTTCCGGATGGGCCATTTGAGCGCCGATCGCCGAAGGCAATCCGAAGCCCATCGTTCCGAGGCCGCCGGATGTGATCATCGAACGCGGCTGGCTGAACTTGTAATATTGCGCCGCCCACATTTGGTGCTGGCCGACGTCGGTCGTCACGATCGCTTCGCCGTTCGTCGTTTCGTTCAGCATTTCGATAACCCACTGCGGTTTGAGCACCGTATCGGAGTCCTCGTATCTGAACGGCTGCTCCTCTTTCGACTGCCGGATCCACGCTCTCCATTCATCGGCTTTGTCCGCGCGTTTCACTTCCGGAATCAGCATTTCCAGTACGGTTTTTACATCGCCGACAATCGGGATATCCGTCGGAACGTTTTTGCCGATCTCGGCAGGGTCGATATCGATGTGCACGATTTTGGCATGCGGGGCGAATCCGTTCAGGTTGCCCGTTACCCGGTCATCGAAACGCGCTCCGATGCTGATAAGCAAATCCGATTTCTGGATCGCCATGTTCGACGTGTATGTGCCGTGCATACCCGGCATTCCGGTCCAAAGCTCATGCCCGCTCGGGAAAGCGCCAAGTCCGAGCAGCGTCGTCGTGATCGGAATTTCCGTCCGTTTGACGAATTCGTAAAGGGCTTCATGGCCTCCGGAGTAAATGACGCCGCCCCCTGCCAAAATGAGCGGGCGCTCGGCTTCCTCAATCGCCTTCACCAATTTGTCCAGCTGCAGTTTGTTCGGCACCAGGCGCGGGTTGTATCCGCGAAGGTTTACCGCGTTACTGCTTGGCTCAAACAAAGTCTTCGCTGCCGAAACATCCTTCGGAATGTCGATCAGGACCGGACCTTTGCGTCCCGTCGAAGCAATGTGGAAGGCTTCGTGGATAATCCGCGGCAGATCATTGACGTCTCTGACCAGGTAGCTGTGCTTCGTGATCGGCATCGTGATACCTGTAATGTCGGCCTCCTGGAAAGCATCGGTTCCGATCAAGGAGGTAGCTACGTTGCCCGTAATGACTACCAGAGGAACGGAATCCATATAAGCGGTGGCAATTCCTGTGACCAGATTCGTCGCCCCCGGTCCCGACGTTGCAATACATACGCCGACTTTGCCGCTGGCTCTTGCATAACCGTCGGCCGCATGAATCGCGCCCTGCTCATGACGAGTCAGCACATGTTTGAAATCCTCGTATCCATACATCGCATCGTAAATGTAAAGCACTGCCCCGCCTGGATATCCGAAAACACACTCGACGCCTTCAAGCAAAAGGCTGCGAAGCAATATTTCCGAGCCGGTAATGACTTCCGACTTCATCCATTTCTCACGTAATTGTTCTGTAGACCGCACTTCAGGAATTTGCGCGCTCATCAGTCATCCTCCTCCTCAAAATTTACATACATGTGACATGAGTCAATTTCACAACATCATCGGCAGTTCAATTTCGACGATCTATAGATTCAATACGGGTTGATTGGCCTACACATCGTTTCATTGCTGCCTTTTGAACCTTATGAAATTGATTCGCATCTAAGAAAAACGTCTGTCGACGTACTTTCACGGAAATAAGGCCGTGCCGACGGGAGGTCCTTTCAGCGATACCGGGATGCGCGTTCTCGTTGTTCCTTCGTTCCGATACCGGGAAAACAAAAAAACCTTCCGCCCGTCACGCAGAAATCTTCTGCGTGAGGGACGAAAGGTTGCGCTTCCGTGGTACCACCCATATTTGCCAAACATCTCGCGATGTCCAGCCTCATCAGGTATCGGGATCGGGTCAAGACAAGCAAAACAGCCGTTCCCATACCTTAAGTCCGTAACGTGGACTTTACGATTCTCCCTAATAAGCTTTAGCGCGTTTCAGGAGAACAGCTCCGAGGTGAGCTCGTATAAAAGGGATTTTGGTGGAGGTTGCAGCAAATCCTCACACTCTCTGAGCAAAAGAGCCCTTTAAACTTCGTCCTCTTCATTGCCGATCGCAATATGTTCGTTAAAATGTTTAGACACATTATATGTTCCCTCGAACTTAAAAGTCAATACCCATATTTCTAAAAAATGAAAAATCCCTTTCGGGGAGGTGCGTACACCGTATGCAAGCTTCACTCATATGATGACATGAATTCATCTTCGAAGAAGCCCATCTCGAAGGGAGGTCAGACATGATGATCCGTTATCGGAGACCGAAACAAGACGATACGTTCATTATGCGGTTAATCGATTCCCAGCTTGTCCCCATCTCGCATCTGTCCCCGGCTCAACTCGAAGCCGTTCGCAAAGACGTTCCGAAAAGACTGAGCCGCGGCATCACCCTCATCGCCTGCCAACGCTATGAAGACGACCCGCTCGGATTTGTCCATTTCATCCTGCACGGCAAGCTGCTGTACATCGATATGCTGGCCGTCGCACCCGAATCACAACGCAAAAGATGGGGCAATCTGCTGATGGTGCATGCCGAAAAGTTTGCGGCGTCACGCGGGTGCACTCGGGCCAAAGTGATGGTTGACGCAGGCAACGCCAGCGGCTTATCATTTTACCGGAAAATGGGTTATTTCATGGTGCGGTACCATACCCTTAATCAATGCCACGAACTTGAAAAAGCGCTTTGACCGGCCTAACCTATGAGAACATTTTACGATGCGGCCGTTCCCGGATGTTTATACTTTTCATCATTTTCTAAATTGATAGTTTTCTTAGTAAAACCCGCCGTACGCTCCCGGATATGCTCCAGGGTATGGTCCAAAGCCGTATCCCGGAGCACCGTAAGGACCGAATCCTCCGTAGAATCCGGCGAAAGGAGCCGTTCCGATGGCCAAAAGATCAAACAAGACAAGCGGAATGATTGCTTTCGTTTGCACTTTTTTACCTTTGCCGCGCTGAAGAATCAAACGGTTGCCGGAAATGCGAAGAAGCTTGCCAGTAACGAGATTGCCATCTTTTTTGACAGCCACTATATGTTGACCGATCAGCTTTTGCGCTTGTTTACGGGTAACAGTCTGTTGCATAAATTAAGATCCCTCCTCCAAGTGTGTTCAATGGCAGTCTATTCCGAAAGCTTCCTCTGCGCTTGTTCCATAGCCCGGTGTACCGTCAAGTTTGGTGCCTATTCCTATAAAATATGAAAATCAAAAAAGGCCGCATCCCATGGATGCAGCCTTTTTGCTTGAGCCGGAAGCCTTATCGTTTCCCCGGGTCGTACGGTTCCCCGAGCGCGGCAGGCGCGGAAGATTTCCCGACTGCGGCGACAAGGACGATCACCGTAAGCACATAAGGGAGCATGTAGATAAACTCTTGCGGAATGTCTTTGGACCAGGCAAACAATTGGAAATAGTTCCCGATCGCTTGCGAGAAACCGAAAAACACGGCCGCTCCGAAAGCGCCAAGCGGATTCCATTTGCCAAAGATCATCGCGGCGATCGCGATAAAACCTTGACCCGAAATGGTATTATGCGAAAACGTATTGGTCGTCGTCAGCGTAATGGTCGCTCCGCCGAGAGCCGCCAAAGTACCGCTCAGAATAACGCCGAGGTAGCGCATCCGCAGCACCTTGACGCCAACGGTATCCGCAGCGCTCGGATGTTCGCCGACGGCGCGGAGACGCAGGCCAAACGATGTTTTGTAGAGCACGTAAAAGGACACCAACACCAAAATGATCGCCAAATAAGTCGTGATGTAGTTGTTGAATAATCCTTCCCCGATGATCGGAATTTTCGACAGCAGCGGAATCGGCAACTTCGCGAGGCCTTCCTTAAGCAGCGTCGTTTCGCCCGAACCCTCGAACAGCAGTTTAACCATGTACAGCGTGCTGCCTGCGGCCAAGAAGTTAATGACGACACCGCTGATGACCTGGTCCGCCTTAAACGTAATCGAAGCGACGGCATGAATCAAAGAGGCGATCGCCCCCATGACCAATGCGGCCAAAATGCCGATATAGGGCGAAGCGGCCCCCATGCCCGCGTCTTCGGCGTAAAACGCCGCCACCCCGGCGGCAAACGCGCCAAAGGTCATAAAGCCTTCAATCCCGATGTTGATGACGCCGGAACGTTCAGAGAAGATGCCTCCCAAAGCGGCAAAGATGAGCGCGGTAGAAAAAACAAGCGTCGTATTAATCAGCTGGCCGATTGTTGTCATCCAATCCATTTACAACACCTTCTCTTTCTTGCGCTTAAGATAGAAGGGCTTAAGAACCCAGCGCACAATGCCTTGTGCGGCAATAAAGAATATGATCGAACCGATGACGATCCGGATAATTTCAGGCGGTACGTCAGCGCCGAAGCTCATCCCCGCGGAACCGTAAGTCAGTACCCCGAACAGCGATGCGGACAACAGGATGCCGAAAGGATGGTTCATGCCGATCAGCGCGACCGCGATGCCGTCGAAACCGACGCCCGGCGAGCCGGTAAAGATCGCTTGGTAATGGAACACCCCGAGCACCTGGAACGCGCCGCCCAATCCGGCGAACACGCCGCTGATAAACATCGCTTTGACGATATTTTTGCTCACGTTCATGCCGGCATATTGCGCAGCATGCCCGTTGTGTCCAACGGCACGCAGCTCATAGCCTTGTTTGCTTTTCCACATATAGACGAAAAAGAAAACGGCGGCCAAAATAGCGATGATTGTACCCCAATGCATGCGGGCGTTATTAAAAGCGTCGGACAGCCATGCGATCGAAATCGATGCCGTGTCCTTAATTTCCTCGGATCGTTGCTGGCCTTTTTCAAGCAAAAAGTTGCGCACGATATAATTGCTGAAATAAAGCGCCGTCCAGTTCAGCATGATGGAAATAATGACTTCGTTGACGCCGCGTTTTGCTTTCAGGTAACCGGTAATGCCGGCCCAGATGCCGCCGGCAAGGCCGCCGGCAATAATCGCGACAAGCGCATGCACAACAATCGGCAGTCCCGACAATTTAATGCCGACAGCCGTCGCAGCCGTCATACCGACGATATATTGTCCTTCGGCGCCGATATTAAACAGTCCCGCGCGGAACGCGAAGGCAACGGCGAGGCCCGTCATGATCAGCGGCGTAATTTCGCGGATGGCTTCCCCGAAATCGTACGTGTTGCCGAAGACGGTCGTAAAAAGAGAACTATAGGCTAGGAGCGGATCATAACCGCCGATCAGCATAATAATAGCTCCGACGATCAGGCCAAAAATAATGGCAATCAACGGTACCAGGAGGTTGTCCACGGATAAAATTTTAAACAATTTGCTCATTAGGCCTTACCTCCCGTAATCTTGCTGCCCGCCATCATGAGGCCAAGCTCCTGATCGTTGGTTTCTTCAGGCAATACTTCGCCTACGATTTGTCCTTCATAAATGACGGCAATCCGGTCGGATACATTCATGATTTCATCCAATTCAAAAGAGATCAGCAGCACGGCTTTGCCTTGGTCGCGCTGCGCGACCAGCTGCTGTTGCACGAACTCGATCGCGCCGACGTCCAGACCGCGGGTCGGCTGGGCTGCAATCAAAAGATCCGGATCCTTGTCTATTTCCCGGGCTATAATCGCCTTTTGCTGGTTGCCGCCGGACAACGAACGGGCTTTCGTCTCGATGCTCGGCGTTCTGACGTCAAACGCCTCGATCAGCCTTTTCGCCTGCTTGTCGATTTCCTTTTTGTTCAAAAATCCGGCCTTATTATATGGCGGCTTATAATAGGTTTCCAATACCATGTTTTCGCTCATGGAAAAATCAAGGACAAGCCCGTGTTTATGACGGTCCTCCGGTATATGGGATACGCCGCTTTCCGTAATGGACCGCGGGCTTTTGTTCGTGATGTCTTTGCCGTTGATCTTGATGACCCCGCCGTCGGCATGGCTCAGCCCCGTAATCGCTTCGATCAGCTCGCTTTGCCCGTTGCCGTCGACGCCGGCAATTCCGAGGATTTCTCCCGCGCGAACGTTAAGGTTGAGCCCCTTCAGCACGGAAATGCCCTCTTTATTTTTCATCGTCAAATTTTGCACTTCCAGCACGTTCTGCTTCGGCGAAGCCGGCTTCTTGTCCACTTTGAAGGAGACGCTGCGTCCGACCATTTTTTCCGCAAGCTCATTCGGATTCGTTTCCGACGTTTTGACGGTGTCGATGACCTTGCCGCGGCGAATGATCGTAACGGTATCGGAAATCTGCATGATTTCTTTCAATTTATGCGTAATGAGGATAATCGATTTGCCTTCTTCGACCAAACGTTTCATGATGTCCATCAAATCGTTGATCTCTTGAGGGGTTAAAACGGCGGTAGGTTCGTCAAAAATAAGAATATCCGCGCCGCGATAAAGCGTCTTCAAAATTTCGACGCGCTGCTGCATGCCGACCGAAATATCCTGGATTTTGGCATTTGGATTTACTTTGAGGCCGTATTGGTCGGAAAGCTTTTTGATTTTGGCAACCGAAGTCTTATAGTCGAGTTGAATGCCCATTTTTTTAGGTTCCATGCCAAGCACGATGTTTTCGGTTACGGTAAAAGGCTGGACCAGCTTGAAATGCTGGTGGACCATCCCGATGCCGAGTTCAATGGCTTTATTCGGGCTGTCGATGATGACGGGTTTGCCGTTAACCTCGATGCTTCCCTCGTCCGGCTGATACAATCCGAAAACGATATTCATGAGCGTCGACTTGCCGGCGCCATTTTCACCGAGCAACGCATGAATTTCTCCCTTATGCAGCTTCAAGCTGATGGAGTCGTTGGCGACAATGCCGGGAAAGCGCTTGGTTATTTGCTTCAACTCAACGACAGGGGTCGCTGCATCCATGAGATCACCCTTTATCATTATTTTGGCTTTAGCGAAAAACGTAAGACAAGGCTAGTTGTATCAACCAGCCTTGCCGTTTAATAAACACACTTATATCTTAGATGATCAGGGCCTCGAAATCTTATTCTTCAGGAACCTTGATTTCGCCGCTGATGATTTTTTGTTTGTAATCTTCAACGTCTTTCAGCACGTCGGCAGGAACGTTTTTGCTGGAAGTGTCGGCAAGGCCTACGCCGTTTTCCTTCAAGCCAAGAACCTCGGAACCGCCTTTGAACTGGCCGTCGATAACTTCTTTCGTCACTTTGTCGACAGCTGTCGTCACGCCTTTAACCATCGACGTCAGCGTTACGTCATCGCCGAATTCAAGGGATTGGTCCTTGTCGACGCCGATAACCCAAACTTTGCTGCCGCCTGCTTTGTTGCGGGAGATCGCTTCGTTAAATACGCCAGTACCCGTAGCTCCGGCAGCGTGGAAAATGATGTCTACGCCGTCGTTGTACATCGTAGCCGCAGCCGCTTTACCTTGGTCAGGCTTGTCGAATGCGCCGGTGTAGTTGATTTTGAGTTCAGCGTTAGGGTTAGCCGCTTTCACGCCCGCCTTGAAGCCTGCTTCAAAACGTTTGATAACCGGGATTTCGGAGCCGCCCACGAAGCCGACTTTTCCGGTTTTCGTCATTTTGCCGGCGACAACGCCCACGAGGAATGCGCCTTCGTTCTCGGCAAATGTGATGGAACGAACGTTAGGAGAATCTACAGTAGCGTCGATGATTGCCAGATGAGCGTCAGGGTTTTGGTCCGCCACGGTTTTCATGTCGGCGCCAAGGTCGAAACCGATGCCCCAAGTCAGATCGTATTTGCCTTTAACGTATTTATTCAAATTCGTAACATAGTCTTCTTTGGATTTACTTTGCAAGTATTGCGCAGTAATGCCTTTGTCCTTCTGCAAACCTTCCAGAGCTTCCCAAGCGGATTGGTTGAAAGATTTGTCGTTAACGCCGCCCACGTCGGTAACGAGGCCGACTTTGACGCCGGATTTTCCGCTGCCGGCAGAGTCGCCGCCGGATGCGCTTTTATCTTCGCTCTTTTTACCGCAACCCGCGAGTACGACCGAAAATGCCAGCAGCATAATCAGCGTCAGCTTGAACATTTTTTTCATTTCTATATGTCCCCCTAAAAAAATTTTGTCTTTCGTTTGCCCAGGCTCCTGCTCGCAATTTAATTTACCACCTATCAATTACAGAGACGAAGGCTTGAACAAACATTGGACAATTTACATTCAGATTATACATTCTCATATCGTCAAAATCCAGCAAATTTACGTCGGAATCCAAAACTTTTTTTGAACCAAACCAGTAAGAAAGCGCTTTAACATGTCCTCATATAACGCACTATGTCACATTTTATCTAAATTTTATGTAATGTTGAAGTCATAATCCTCCAATTCTCCTTGATTTAGCCCAAACCCGATCTAAACGACGTTATTTTCTCTTCCATAAGAATGAGCAAAATGAAAAGAAGCTCCATTTGAAGGTACAAAAAAACCGCCTTTACGGCGGTTTTTCCATTTTGTGTAAGTTACTGTCGATAATTACGCGTTGATTTTTTCTTTCGCAACGGTTGCGATCGAGTTGAACGCATTGATGTCGTTTACGGCGAGGTCAGCCAGCATTTTGCGGTTGATGTCCACGCCAGCCAGTTTCAGACCGTGCATCAATTTGTTGTAGGACAAGCCGTTCATGCGGGCAGCCGCGTTGATCCGGACGATCCACAGTCTGCGCATGTTGCGTTTCGTGGCGCGACGGTCACGGTATGCATATACCAAAGACTTCATCACTTGTTCGTTAGCTGTTTTAAAAATGCGGTGCTTGGAACCGAAATAACCTTTTGCAAGTTTCAATACTTTTTTATGTCTACGACGAACAACGAATCCGCCTTTTACTCTTGCCATAATAATAAACCTCCCAAAATTGTGTTGTTAACTATTTCAAGTTAGCCAGGCCTTGCTTCAAACGTCTTACGTCCCCTGGAGCCATAACCGGGTTGCCGGCAAGCACGCGTTTAGCGCGTTTGGATTTGTGGGACAGCAAGTGGTTTTTGTAAGCTTTGTAACGGGTAACTTTACCGGAACCAGTTACTTTGAAGCGGCCTTTCAAGCTGCTGTGTGTTTTCATTTTAGGCATTGTACTTCCTCCTCAGGACTATTGGGCTTTTGGAGCCAGAATCATGATCATACTGCGGCCTTCCAGCTTCGGCTGGCGTTCAACGCTGGAAATTTCGGCAACTTCCGTTTTGACGCGCTCGAGAATTTTCTGGCCGATGTTGGCGTGAGTGATCTCACGTCCGCGGAAACGGACGGAGCATTTCACTTTGTCGCCGTCTTTCAAAAACTTGACGACATTGCGAAGCTTGGTTTGGAAATCATGCTCCTCAATGTTAGCTCGGAACCATACTTCTTTGATATCAACGATTTTCTGATTCTTACGGGCTTCTTTTTCTTTCTTCTGCTGCTCATAGCGGAACTTGCCGTAATCCATGATGCGGCATACCGGTGGTTTCGCCTGAGGCGCCACATTCACCAAGTCAAGATTCAGGTCCATCGCCATTTGAAGTGCTTCCCGAATCGGTTTGATACCGATCTGTTCGCCTTCCGCTCCGACCAGACGAACCTCTTTCGCCCGAATTTCGTCATTAATCATATGTTCCTTACTGATAACCGTCCACCTCCAAATTCGAATGGTGATGCTTTGCAAAAAAGCAAAATAAAAGGGATGCCGGTGTCAACGACCAGCATCCCTATGATCAATTCTTCATGAAATTTCGCATTCATAAATCATCGGATCATGACCCGCCAACCTTCGTCGGTCAGGTGAGAAGCTGGTGCCTCTGCTTGAAAATCCATTAGGTTTTCATGTACTTGAGTAATGTACCACAAGGGACAAGCCTTTGTCAACATGGAATCGCAAACTTTACCCCTGCTTGCTCTGCACTTCTTCGAGGCGGACCACCCGGGTATGCTCGGTATGGCTCCACTGCTTGTTGTTTTGCGTGAAGAACGCCCAGAACGTGATCGGGTACCACGAAATCAGGTAAATCGGGAAAAGAATCAAATACAGGTATACCTTTTTGTAATTAACCTTTTCCAGAATCATCGCCGCCAGGAATGTAAACACGTTCGCCGCGATGGCCGTGAAGCTCAGCCATACCGGAAGGTATCCGTACAGGTTCGCGATATGCGGACCGTTGAAAAACGTGCTGTCCACCCACATGATGGCCGTCATCAGGAAAGTCAGGAGAACGATGTATACGTTGGCCCCGTACAAAGCCAAGTCCAGCTTCACGAGACTGCGTTCCTTGATGCTCTGCCACAGCAGAGGGAAGAAATAACGGCGTGCCACGGTAAAGTGGCCCTGCATCCAGCGCAGACGCTGCCGAGCCGAAGCTTTGAACGTCAGCGGTTTTTCGTCGAACACTTTGGCGTCGTAGTTGAACTTCGGATATACGCCGCGTTTGACGCTGCGCATCGTAAACTCGAGGTCTTCGACCAAACTTGTCGCGCCCCAGCCCATTTCCTTGAGCAGGTTCGTTTCGAAGCACATCCCCGTCCCGCCAAGGAAGTTCGCCATGTTCATGTTATGGCGCGAGAGCTGCCACAAGCGGTTGATGTACCAGTACGAAATGCCGTAAGCGGCCGTGATCCAGGAATCCTCCGGATTTTTGGTGTCGATGTAACCTTGGATGACGCGGGCGCCGGAGCACAGGTCGTCGTTCATCTCCTTCAGGAAATTCGTGTCCGCCAGATTGTCGGCGTCGAACATGACGACCGCATCGTATTGGCGGGGCATCGCCCACAGCTCTTTAAGCATCCATTCGATCGCGTAACCTTTGCCGCGAAGATTGTTGTTCGTTCGGACGCAGGCGCTCATACCATGCTCCCGCACGATCTTCGCCGTATTATCCGTACAGTTGTCGCAAATGACAAAAACGTCGTACAGCTCCTTCGGATAGTCCAGCTGCTTCAGGTTCTCCATCAGCGCTCCTACGACCTGTTCCTCATTGTGGGCGGCCACGAGTACCGCAAAGGATTTTGTTGCCGGGAAATGCTGCTTTCTCTTTTTCCTGTACAGACCCAAAATCGAGAACACGAACTGGTATACACCGATCGCGGCAAGCAGAACCTGCAGCGCGATAAATATGGTGTCTATCATGGTTCTCAGAACCCCCTTTTTCGAAGTGATAAGAAGTAAACCCTTGGACAATCGCATGTCTCGTTCCCTCTAAAAGAAACCGCGGAATTGCGGCCCTTTTTTAGCGAACTTTCTTTTTCTTACCCCTTATCATTTTTCTCTCTGTAGATTATGGTTCGTTTTTTGTTTATGACCCTAACACCTTTTTTACTTCGACCTTTTCAGCTTTTTGTTTTCAGCTTGAAACAACATATCGATTTTCCACGGTTTTCAGCTTTTTGTCAAAAGCGCAATAACTCCCCCTGTTCCTGAAAAGCGGAAGAGAAGCGTTATTCAGGCCGCCTGACGCACTCAAAGCTTATTTTCATGACCGTTAGTTCTTATTTTCATCTGTTTACCGCTTTTTTATTTCGCGATCCCCTCCTTTTTTTAATCATCCATTCCAATGATAACCTTATTCCATATTTATAAACGAGATTCATGCGCGAAAAGTTTGCGGTCCGGCTTTATTTTCCAAAGCGCCTTTTAACACACTTTCTGTTCATTTAAACGAATTGTTACTTTTTGAATCATTGTAAAGGTTCTGTAAAGTGAAGTCAAAACTTCGCCTTTCGGCCCGGAGGCAGGACTTTCGCCTTGAAAAAGACACAAATAAAAAATATGATTAACTTAAAGTGGAAAACATCCCGGTCCGCCGCGGATACAAAAACAGCCTGACCAGGCGTTAAACGGGGGAATGGAATGAGACGTTTGTTCATGAGATGCGCATTATTCGACAAAAGGTTGTTTCAATATATCAATGGACGTCTTCACAACCGTTTTCTCGACTTTTGGCTATACTATTTGACACATCTGGGCGGAGCCACCTTCGCGATTTCCTCCAGCGTGCTGATCTGGTTTCTCGGGTCGCCCTCCTGGAGCAAGTCCGGCGCGCAGGCCGCCGTTTCCCTGGCCATCAGCCATATTCCGGTCGCGGCCGCCAAGAAGCTGTACCCCAGACTGCGGCCCCATCTGGCGCTGCCGGGAACGCGGACCTTCCGCAATCCGCTCAAGGATCATTCCTTTCCTTCCGGGCATACGACGGCTGCTTTTTCCGTGGCGATTCCTCTTATATTGGGACATGCAGAATGGGTATATTTGCTTCTGCCGCTAAGCCTTCTGGTAGGATTGTCCCGGATTTACATCGGCCTTCACTATCCTTCGGACGTTCTGGCGGGTGCGGTCATCGGCTCGTCCGTGGCCTTTGCGACGGTTGCATTGTGGCCTTAAAGCCGATAAGGTGGATATAAGGAAAAACAAAGCAGGAACAGGTGAATTGAGAGTGAGCAAAAAAAGAGTATTGTTATTATCTGAAGGCTTCGGTGCTGGACATACTCGAGCTGCGT
This sequence comes from Paenibacillus sp. USDA918EY, assembly GCF_009870825.1. Lineage (GTDB taxonomy): Bacteria > Bacillota > Bacilli > Paenibacillales > Paenibacillaceae > Paenibacillus_AQ > Paenibacillus_AQ albilobatus. Next base: position 67,631 of record NZ_WTWY01000006.1, read on the forward strand.
ACGCACTCTCAAGCAGTCTACGCAAACTCTCACCGAATGTTCAGACGAAAGTCCTTGAACTTGGAAGCTTTTTGAACCCAAAGGTCGCGCCCTTGATCATCACCGCATACAAAAAAACCGTGCTTACGCAGCCCAAGCTGGTCGGCATGATGTACCGCCATCAATATAACAAGTCATTGAACCGTTTTACGACGCTTGCGCTGCACCGCATTTTTTATACGCATACGAAAAACGTCGTTCATCAGCTGCGCCCGGATATCGTCGTATGCACGCATCCGATCCCGAGCGCCGTTATATCGCGGCTGAAACGGCTCGGAGAGCAAATTTTGCTGTGTACGGTCATCACGGACTATGACGCCCACGGAACGTGGATCAGCCCCCAGGTCGACCGCTACCTGGTCTCCACCCAAGAGGTGCGGGCGAAAATGATCCACCAAGGCGTACCGCCGTCCCGAATCAAAGTGACCGGCATTCCCGTTCACCCGAACTTCTGGGAGCATCCCGGAAAGGACGAAATCCGCGAGAAGTTCAAGCTGAAGGATATGCCGACGGTCATGGTCATGGGCGGCGGCTGGGGCATCATGAACGACGAGGTTATCAACGACTTTTTGATCCGCTGGAAGGATCAGGTCCAGATTCTGTTCTGCCTCGGCAACAACGAAAAAGAACGGAAAAAGCTCGAACAGGATCCGAGATACAACCATCCCAACATCCATCTGATCGGGTTTACGCTCGAAGTCGACAAGCTGATGGAGGTGTCGGATCTGCTCGTCACGAAACCGGGCGGGATGACCTGCTCGGAAGGCTTGGCGAAAGGCATCCCCATGCTGTTCCACCATCCCCTTCCCGGGCAGGAGGAAGAAAACTGCCATTATTTCACTGCACAGGGGCTTGGCGAGCCGATCGCGTCGCTGGATACGATCGTCAAATGGATGGACAGACTCGTAGGCGACCTGGCCGGAATCCGGCAGCGGCGGGAAGAGCAGCTGACAAGCATCGCCAGGTACCGCCCGATGGAAAGCGCGCATAGCATCATCGAGATGCTGGAATCGAAAACGGTGCCCTCTTCTTGAAGAGAGGCATCGTTTTTTTTTGCGTATAAGAAACCATCTATCGAACGTACTATCGCAGAAGACAGTTCGCGCTAAGCCGAAATTTTTCTTGGGATATAAGGAAGCCATCGCTTCGATACTTATACTAAGTCTTATATCTTAAAAAACCCCGAAAAACGGGATATTTAGCCTGAGGGCCAATCGCTCCGCTTTGCAGGGTTTACCCGCTCCGTATTCCTTTATTAAAAGCCGCATGAAACGGCAGCGACCGCAAAAACGTCGTTATTGCTGTGGCTCCTGAGGCTTGTCCTGCATGCGGTAAGCGTCCAGCCGGTGTTCCTGGTACCGCTTCAGGGCGTCTTCCCCGACGATCGCCTCGCAGCGGTGGATGTTGATGCCTTGACCGTGGAATTTCGTTTCGTATTCGGTCATTACATGCTGCTCATTGGGGCCTTCCCGGTGTAGGTTCAGCGAGATGTTCGTCATTTGCAGGCCGAAATCGGCAAACGCATTCAACGAAAATTCAAACAGCGTCTGGGAGTCGGTCTTCAGATGAATCTCCCCGTTGCGGTTCAGCAGGCGCCGGTATTTCTCCAAAAACCGCGGATGCGTCAAACGCCGGCGGGCATGTCTGGCTTTCGGCCAAGGATCGCTGAAATTCAAAAAAATCCGCTCGATTTCGCCTTCGGCGAACACATCCTCCAAAAATTCAACATTCGCCAGCGCGAGCCGCAAATTCGGAGGCGTTTCGACATCGCGTTCGGACCAGGCCAAACGGGCTTTTTCGCTCGCCCGGCGAATCAATTCATCGTACATGTCGATTCCTATAAAATTAATGTCCGGATAACGGAAGCTCATCTGGCTGATGAATTGCCCTTTTCCCATGCCGAGCTCCACGTAAATGGGACGATCGTTGCCAAATAATGCGTGCCATTTTCCTTTATGGGACCGGGGATCGAGAATCACGAAGCCTGCCTGCGCCTCCAAATTCTCCCGGATTCCTTTTCTGCCGCGTAAACGCATTTCATACCTCCACTTTCATGACTTTGATATCCGCGCAGGTATTCGCGGACAGCTTACTTGCAATATTGTGCCGAAGATACAGTCAAATGTAAAGAGCATCCCCGGAAAAAAGAAAAAGAACCCTGGCCTCCCGGCACGAAAGCCGGGGGGCGCAGAATTCCTTTTCCAAATCTATTTGGAATTGGGGTCCAACGAATTCTTTGTTGTTAGTCTAACCTATCTTGATACTGAAAATCAAATGTCTTTTCGAACGCTTTGCGAATTTTTCGGTAAGCCTCCGCTTTAATCTCCGGATTTCCGTTAAATTTCACGCCCGTCAACGCAAGCGCCTCCTCCGGAGTCAACTCCACAGCAATTTTACCCTTTCCTGAAGCCTCTGCGGTTAAAAAACTCATCATGATCACCTCACGGATTATGGTTGCCGAGATCTGTTTCTTTTATGAAACCGTACTGATTTTTACCCCTAACGGGATCGCGTGACTCCCACTTCCAATATAACATTTCATGTAAGTTATTTCAATAAATCTTATGCCCGAACCGGGCGCAAAATGACCGGCGCTCTCCCCCTCATACCCTTCCCCGAATTTTTTTGCTACAATAGAGCAAGCAGCAAGGCACATTCGGCTTTTCCCTTTGCTGATTTGCCAAAAAGGAGTACATACCCCAATGCATTCGAGAACAGCCAGCTCCCCGCTTTTATGGGGAGATAAACGATTTCATACGTGGAATTACGAAATGCGCGGCGAGTTTGACGAAAAGGTGTTCAAGGTCATGCTCGACGCCGGCTTCACCTGCCCGAACCGGGACGGCACGATCGCCAGGGGCGGCTGCACGTTCTGCAGCGCGCGCGGATCGGGCGACTTCGCCGGCAAACGCCGGGACGATCTTGTGACCCAATTCAATGAAATCCGGGACAAGCAGCATCTGAAATGGCCGAACGCCAAATATATCGGTTATTTTCAAGCCTATACCAACACGTATGCGCCGGTGGAAGTGCTCCGGGAATATTACGAAACGATCCTGGAGCAGCCTGGCGTCGTCGGCTTGTCCATCGCGACCCGCCCCGACTGCCTGCCGGACGATGTCGTCGAATATTTGGCGGAGCTGAACCGGCGGACGTACCTGTGGGTCGAAATGGGGCTGCAGACGGTCCACGACTCCACCTCCGAGCTGATCAACCGCGCCCACGATACGAAATGCTTCGTGGATGCCGTCGCCAAGCTCCGGAAGCACGGGATCCGGGTATGCGCCCACATCATATACGGCCTTCCGCAGGAAACCCATGAAATGATGCTCGAAACCGGATACGCCGTCGCGAACATGGACGTGCAGGGAATCAAGATCCACCTGCTCCACCTCATGAAAGGTACGCCGATGGTGCGCCAATACGAAGCCGGCTTGCTACGTTTCCTGGAACAGGACGAATACATCAAGCTGGTCGTCGACACTTTGGAAATGCTGCCGCCGGACATGATCGTCCATCGCCTGACGGGCGATGCGCCGCGCAAACTGCTGATCGGCCCGATGTGGAGCCTTAACAAATGGGGCGTGCTCAACGCCATCGACGCCGAGCTGAAAGCGCGGGACACCTGGCAGGGCAAATATTGGAGGAACGCGTAAATGGGATTTCTGTCCGTGCTCAGCTTCGCGCAAAAGCAAATCGAAGGCCGCCTGCATCCCGGCGACCTGGCCGTCGACGCCACGGTCGGCACGGGAGCCGATACGCTGTTCCTCGCCAAAGCAGCCGGTCCTAAAGGCAGCGTCTTCGGCTTTGACGTTCAGGCGGAAGCGCTCCGGCTTGCCGAGGAACGTTTGTCCCGGGAGCCGGCCGGCAGCCTGGCTTCCGTCTCCCTCTTTCTTGCAAGCCATGCGCTGATGAAAGAATACATTCCCCCGGAGTTTCGGGGACGGATCGGCGCCGTCATGTTCAATTTGGGTTATCTGCCTGCGGCGGATGCCGACAAACGCATCATTACGACAACCGACAGCACGCTTGAGGCGCTGGAAGCCGCGATTGCCCTGCTTCGCCCGAAGGGGATCGTCACGGCGGTGCTTTACCCCGGCCATGACGGGGGAGCGGCCGAAGCCGAGGCGGTCGGGGCCTGGGCTTCCCGCCTGCCGCAGGAAGCGTGCCAGGCGGTGATGTACAGGCAGCTTCAACGCAGCGACGCCCCGTATGTCATCGCGATCGAGAAAAAGCGGTGAACCGCGAGTGACACATTCAAACATGTGCACCTGAAAATATAGATAAAGGATTTTCAAATCCGAAAACAGGCGGTTTGAATCAACAAGGCATTTGGCAAAAATCCAAATCATCAGATTATTGACCATGAAAGGAAGATGCAGCTATGACACAACCGTATCCATTATTGTTTCAACCCGAATTCAAAGAACGCGTATGGGGCGGCCGCGCCCTCGAACGTTTCGGCCTGACCCCTCCGGAAGGGCATATCGGCGAAGGCTGGATGATCGCCGATCATCCGAACGGCACCACCACCGTCGTCAACGGCGAGCTTGCCGGAAAAGGCCTGGACCAAATTCGCGAAGAACTGGGCAAGGAATGGTTCGGCAGCAAGGGCTTCTCCGAGAAAAACGGACGTTTTCCGCTGCTGATCAAGCTTCTTGACTGCAACGACAACCTGTCCGTGCAGGTTCACCCGACGGATGACTATGAAGGCCTTCCGAAAGGCGAGCTCGGCAAAACGGAAATGTGGTACGTGCTCGACGCCAAACCCGGCGCCAAAATCATCTACGGCTTGAAGGACGGCGTGACCCGCGAAAGCATGAAAGCGGCGCTCGAAAACGGAACCGTCATGGATACGCTGCGCGAAGTATCCGTCGAAGCCGGAGACACGTTCTACATTCCGGCCGGAACGGTGCACGCCCTTTGCGCCGGCGTCGTCGTGGCCGAAATCCAGCAAAACTCGGATACGACCTACCGCATTTACGATTATGACCGTCCGGGCCTGGACGGCAAGCCGCGCGAGCTTCACATCGAGGATTCCTTGAACGTCACCGCGTTCGAAGGCTCCGGCGCTACAACGATGAAAACGGGCGGCCTGGGTGCCGGAGAATGGCTGCAAATCGCCAAATCGCCTTATTTTATCGTGGAAAAAGGCATCGTGGACGGATCCTGGAATTTGAACACGACGCCGGAAAGCTTTACGATCCTGGTCGTATGCGATGGCAGCGGCAAGCTGGGCTGGAACGGAGGTTCCATGGAAATCAAGGCGGGCCAATGTTTCCTTCTTCCGGCCAACCTGGGTGCATATACATTGGAAGGAAAAGCTACGGTGCTCCGTTCTTATTTGCCTGAATAATCCAAAGCATGACGTATTCGAAACCCTCAAGCGGAGATCTCGCCTCCGCTTGAGGGTTCCTACTAGGATAACGAGGGAGTGATGGCGTTTGGTTGAGCAGACCTTCACGATGACTGACCCGCACGGGACGAAACTTCATGTCTATCAGTGGCTTCCCGATCCGGAGGCCGAAATCGTCGGCATCCTCCAGATCGCCCACGGCATGTGCGAAACGGCGGAACGCTACGCCAGGTTCGCCGCGGCGTTGACCGGCAAGGGATATGCCGTATATGCCCATGACCAGCGCGGACACGGCTTGACCGCCGGTTCGCTCGAACGGCTTGGAGACGTCGGGGAGAACGGATTTCAGTTCATGGTTCAGGATATCGTCCAGCTGGGCCGGCTGGCGAGAGCTCAGCATCCCTCCGTTCCCTTGTTCCTGATGGGGCACAGCATGGGATCCTTTCTCGTGCAAAAGGTGATTTTGACGGAAGCGGACGGGTACGACGGTTTCATATTGTCCGGCACCAACGGTCCGCGGGGCATGCTTCGGGCCGGCCATATGCTGGCCTCTCTGCAGCGCATGCTGCAGGGGGACTCGCACCGCAGCCTGATGATGAACGCCATCGTGTTCGGCGGATTCAATAAGGCCTTCTCCCCTAACCGCACCCGTTTCGACTGGTTGTCGCGGGACCCGGAAGAAGTCGACCGTTACATCGAAGACCCCTTCTGCGGAGCTATTTGCACGGCAAGATTTTTCCGGGACTTCTTCGCCCTGCTTCAGGAAATCCAACACCCTGACGGTTATCAGGGCATCTCCAAGCATAAGCCGATTTACCTGTTCAGCGGGGATCAGGATCCCGTCGGCCTGAAGGGCCAGGGGGTCCGCCGCCTCGAAGCGGTTTATCGCAGCCTGGGCCTGGCGGACGTGGAATGCCGGCTGTATCCGGAAGGACGCCATGAAATGCTGAACGAAATCAACCGGGACGAGGTTACCGCGGACGTGCTCGATTGGCTGAACCGCCATAACCCGGCCGGATCGTAAACGATGCTTGAGAAGGAAAGAGATCTCCTTTATTTACACGCAAAAACGCTCTCGGCTCCATAAAGTTCGACCTTATGGGCGAGAGCGTTTTTTATTCGTCAGCGGATCATTTTAGCGCCGTGCCGGCCGATTCCAGTTCCATCGTGTAATGGACCGGCTGCTCGCCGTCGTCCTGCTGGTACAGGACCATCAAAAGCTGCTGCGGCCGCGTTCCTGCCGGCGGATCGCCCGTACCTTCCGCAAGCACGTCTTCCAGCTTGAACGGGAGCACCTCCAGAACGGCATGCTTTTGCAGCTCCCGTTCGCCGATCCCAAGCTCCGCAAAGCCGCCGGATACCGCCTCCGGATGGTCCAGCACCCGGCGCATCAGCGCGCTCCATTCGTCTTTGCCGATCGGATTGTCCCACCAAATTTTGCGCGGCTTGTATTTATGGTTCAGGAAATAATCCAGCTTCATCAGGCCAAGCGCCACGTTCATGCGTTTGATGCCCCTGAAAGCAAGGAACGCGAACAGGCGCGTGAACAGATCCTCCAGCTGGTGGCCGATTTTTTGCCAGCCCTGCCCTTCCCAATAATCGCCGAACTCCTGGAAAAAATCGAACGGCGAATCGAACTCATGTCTCATCAAATAGTTCAGCGTGTGATCCATCCGGTGCGCGTTCCAATATTTCTCCAGCACGTCCTCCAGCCTTTTCAGCCGCACGATGTCTTCGAACGGAAGCTTGTGGCTGCCGAGAATCTCGTAAGGAGCTTGATCCATGTAAGTATAATCGTATTTTTCGGCGTCCCGTCTGAGGCCGGTCCCGCGCAGCATTTTCAGGAAGCCCAGCTGCAGCTCCTCGGGGCGGAGGGCAAACACGTCGTTGAAGGTTTTGCGGAACGTGTCGTAGTCCTCCTCCGGCAGGCCGGCGATCAAGTCCAAATGCTGCGCGATCCGGCCGCTGTTCTTAATGATGTTGACGGTTCGGGACAGCTTCTCGAAATTTTGCCGGCGTTTGACCAGCACGTTGGTCGGATCGTTTGTGGACTGCACCCCGATCTCGAAGCGGAAAATGCCGGGCGGCGCGTTGTCCGCCAAAAATTGCAGCACTTCGGGGCGCATGATGTCGGCCGTAATTTCGAACTGGAAAATGCAGCCGCGGTTATTTTCGATCAGGAACTTGAACATTTCCATGGCATAGCTGTGGTTGATGTTGAAGGTGCGGTCCAAAAACTTGATCACTTTCGCGCCGTTGTCGATCAAATAGGTGATATCCGATTTGACCCGCTCGATGTCGTAATAGCGGACCCCGTTTTCGATGCTCGACAGGCAGAACTGGCATTGGAACGGGCAGCCCCGGCTGGTCTCGAAATAGACGATGCGTTTGCCGAGGTTCGGAATGTCCTCCGGAAAGCGGTGCGGGGACGGAAGCGAGTTCAGCTCGCTTTTCGGGCGGGGCGGGTTGATGATGACCTCCTCCCCTTTCCGGTAGGCGATGCCGTAGACAAAATGGTATTTCCGGTCGCCTTCGATCACCTGCAGCAGGTGGTGGAACGTTTCCTCGCCTTCTCCCATCACGATAAAATCGACGCCTTGCGCGCGCTCCATCCAATGCCCCGTGTCATAGGACACTTCGGGACCGCCGAGGATGATTTTCACTTCAGGCATAACCTTCTTGACGATGTCGATGACCCGGAGCGTCTCCTCGATGTTCCAAATATAGCAGGAGAAGCCGATGACGTCGGGGCGCCGCTGAAACAAATCCGAAACGATGTTCATGACCGGATCTTTGATCGTATATTCCGCCAGCTCGATATCAAACGTATGCTCGCTGTAAGCCTTCAGCAGGCGGATCGCCAGCGAAGTATGGATGAATTTGGCGTTTAAGGTCGATAAAATGACTTTCATGGATTCACATTCCTTCTATTATTCATAATCGCCGTCATAGCGGCCGTCTCCATGCTCCTTGAAGAAGTCCAGAAACGGCTTGCCGTATTTGCGGTATTTCACTTCGCCGACGCCTTTTACTCTCAGCATTTCTTGTTCGCTCTGCGGGCATACCACGCTCATCTCGCGAAGCGTCGCGTCGTTGAAAATGATATAGGACGGCACATGCTCCTTCTCGGCGAGCTCGCGCCGGATCAGGCGCAGCTGCTCGAATACCGTCTCGTTGACGGCCGATGGCGAATAGTCCGCCCTCCGAGAACCGGAGGCGCGGCCCCCTGCGGCGTCCCCGGCAGCCGCTTTGGCCGGCAGGCGCTGCATCACTTTCCGCTGCCCTTTCAGCACCTCGGCCGCCAGCGGCTGCAGCTTGAGCACCGGGTACTGCCCTTCGGAGAGCGACAAATACCCTTCCGAGGCCATCACGTTGATGATCTCCGATATTTCTTTTTCGGTCCGGTCCGCCATCGCGCCATAGGTCGACAGCTCGTCGAAACGGTATTGAAGCACTTTTTTGTTGCGGGAGCCCTTCAGCACGGCGGCCACCATGGACACGCCAAACCGTTCGCGCATGCGGTGGATGCAGGAAAATATTTTTTGGGCGTCGATCGTCATGTCGACCAGCTCGCGTTCATCCGTGCAGGAGCTGCAGATGCCGCATGGCTTGTCCTCATGTTTTTCCCCGAAATAATCGAGCATGGCGCTGCGCAGGCAGCGCGTCGTATAGCAGTAATCGACCATCTGCTGCAGCTTGCGGTAGTCGTTGGCTTTTCGCTCCGGGTCCTGCGGATTTTGCTCGATCAGAAACTTTTGCGTCATGATGTCCTGGGCGCCGAACAGCAAAATGCATTGGCTCGGTTCGCCGTCGCGCCCGGCGCGTCCGGCCTCCTGGATGTAAGCCTCCATGTTTTTCGGCATATTGTAATGGATGACGTACCGCACGTTCGATTTGTCGATCCCCATCCCGAAAGCATTGGTCGCGACCATGACCCGGATATCGTCGTACAGGAAAGCCTCCTGGCTTGCCGCCCGTTCCTCGTCGCTCATGCCGGCATGGTATCTCCCCGCGGCCAGCCCGTTGCTGCTCAATCGTTCGTACAAATCGTCCACGTCCTTGCGGGTGGCGGCGTATACGATTCCGGGTTGATGCGAATGTGCTTCGGCATACTTCATGACAAAATCGCGTTTGTTTTCCCCCCGCAGCACCGACATGGCCAAATTATCCCGGCTAAGTCCCGTAACGAACACTTCAGGCTCGTCCAAGCGCAGCAGCCGGATCATGTCCTCCGTGACCTCCGGCGTCGCCGTGGCCGTAAAGGCGGCAACCATCGGCCGCTTCGGAAGGTTTTCCACGAACGGGGCCACCGCCAAATAACTCGTCCGGAAATCATGCCCCCACTGCGACACGCAGTGCGCTTCGTCCACCGCCACGCAGGAAATGGACAGCAGGCTCATCTCCTCCCGGAACCAGTCCACCTCCAGCCGCTCCGGCGCGACGTACAGCAGCTTCAGGTCCCCGCGTTTGGCGGCACGGATCCGTTCGTTCACTTCCTTGCCGCTCAGCGTGCTGTTGATGTACGCAGCCTGAACGCCCATCGCCGTCAGCGCGTCCACCTGGTCCTTCATCAGCGAGATCAGCGGCGAGACGACCAGCGTCAGGCCCGGCAGCATCAGCGCCGGAATCTGGTAGCAGATCGATTTGCCTCCGCCCGTCGGCATGATGCCCAGCGTATCGTTTCCTTCCAGCAGACTGAGGACGATCTTTTTCTGGCCTTCCCGGAAATCCGGATACCCGTAATAGGTTTGCAGCAGCTGCTGCGCCCGTTCCATCGTCATCGTTTCTACACTCATATATTTACGGACTCCTAACGAAATCTAGTAAAAAACTCATTTCACGCACTTTCAAAAATAGAAAAACCTGCACATGCGGTCATCTTCAAAAAGCCTTTACTTCTAAGTTTACCGAGGTTTGCGGGATTGAGCAACCGCTAGGATTGTTGCCGGCAAGTCCCCGCTGCAAGCACAAAATCCCCTTACATCGTAAGGCCGATGGCTTCTAAGCCGATCAACTAATTTTGCGGTAGCCCCGAAATGATAAAAGCCGGCTCCGCCGGCTCTGTCACTCAGGTCAATTGTATTATACGTCTTTTATATCATCCGCAGGTTCTTCCCCAGCCACGTCCCACCGATTGCGGTGCTCTTCAAGCCGCGGATGCAGCCGCTTCGGCCGCTCCGATAAAATAAGCCGCAGCTTGGCGATCCACTCGCGAAAAGAGGAATAAGAAGCAAACAGGTTCGCCATATCCGGAGTCAGGTACAAAAAATGGGGCGCAGGATATTTATCCGTCAAATGGCGCAGGGCGGTATCCATCGGGGTATATTTTTTGCGTTTGGCTTCAAATACCTCGATCACGGCTTCGGAACGATGCTCAAGCTTCCAGCTTTCAAGCCGCCGCTCGCGTTTGTAAAAAGGCGCTACGGGAGCTTTCAGCATACGTTTGGCGGTTTCTTCATGCAGCGGATACAGCACGAACCGCGAAAACCGGCGTTCCTCCGCCGTTTTCTCCGCCCCCAGCAGCTCATGGTCGGCGGTATCCTCGAAGGCGTCGTAAAAAACCAGCGTTCCTTTGACATGTTCGTCGGGAGGCTCATATCCGAAGGGTACCGTCACGGGAGAGCGCTTCATGCTTCCGCATCCTCCAGATGCTCGCGGCAAAACGCTTCGATCATCCGCACCTCGTCGTCTTCCAGATCGAAATCAAGGTAGCGGTCCGTGGATTTTTCGTACAAGTCGTATTTTACGAGACGGCCGCCTTCTTCCCGTTCATTGTAAATGGCACGGACGTACAGGCCGTTTTCCGAGTACAGCTCGTCGTCCTCCGGAACTTCGACGTCCAATTTGTATTCATAACGTTTGCCCTCCAAAATGCGAAAAGGGTCTTTGATATGTTCCACTTCATATTCGGTAATCGTCAGCATGCATGTCATCCTTCCTAAGCTCTTGGCTATGATTGCCGTTTCACAGGCGTTCCTTCTTATTCTAACAGAGATGGAGGCGGAACATGCGCTTTTATCAGCCTGACGTTATATCCCCTGCCAGGATGGCAATACGTGAGCGACGATGGATCGGACGCCCTCTAATCGATCACCGGAATGCGTTCCGGATGCGCAAGCAGGTCGAACATCAACCCGATTTGGGCTTCCGTATTCCGGCTGCGCGACAGGTTCGGCAATTCGTCCCGCCCAAAAAACCGAACGGCGCTTGTTTCCACGCCTTCCCGGGCCGTTCCGCCGGTAATTTCGCACTGAATGAACATTTTATAGACATGGTAGGGAGCGGGCGGATTATGTTTGTGATTGTCCATCACGGCCAGCAAACGTTTTGCCTTTACTTCGTAGCCGGATTCCTCCCACACCTCTTTGACCGCGATTTCCGTCGGCGACAGCAGCAGATCGGCCCAGCCGCCCGGCAGCGACCAATCCCCGTCTTCCTTCTCCCGTACAAGCAAAATCTTCCCATCCTGAATGACGACGCCGCGGATGTCCGCTTTCGGAGTGGCGTAACCCTGTTCTCCGGCAAAAAGCTGCGTCAGCTTTCCGGTTTCCACCTCCGTGTATTCCGCCATGATTTCCAGGCTGAGCTCGCGCAGCTGTTCATACCTTTCCTTGTCGTATACATCCTTGGCGTAAGCCAGGCCGGTCTGCGCGATCCCTTGAATCCGTTTGGCCCAATCCAACCACTTTAGCGATGTCTCCATTTCCGAACAGGCTCCTTTGCAAAAAATTTCGGATTTTATTGAGAAAGATTATCACTATCAAATAAGTTTATGATACAATCATGTTTAGATCGCAATCTACACCAACGGTAAGGAGTCGACGAGCATGGCGAACATATCGGCGCAGCGCGCGGAACTTCGCATTGACGATTATCTCGATCTGCTGAATCTTGCCAAGCGGCTGGATGACGCCAGATGGCAAAAGGAAATCATCCGCAAGCTGGAACGGCTTCAAAGCAGACAGCAGGCGTTTGCCCTGAAATCGTAAACGAATGTCCAATCTTTCAATTGAATACAGTTTATAGCGAGTTCCATCTTTTTGCAAAACTCCATTCGATAGGCGGCTCTTCATCAGGCCGTCTTTTTTGCTGCCCCTATCGCGAAAAATAGCGGTTCATGCCGAACGTCCGCGAACCCTGATGTTTATTTTTTTAAGAGAATACTATAAAATGGTTGAAAGCGAAAGAAAATTTTGTAAATCGAAACAGGAGTGACCGATGGAAAATCAAGAGCCAACGCGGCTTACCCGCCCCAGGAAAAGGAAAAAGAAAAACAAAGGAAAGTGGCTGCTGATTACGCTCGTCTGCCTGCTGCTCGTGGCGGGAGCCGGGTATATCTTCAGGAAGCAGGTCGCCCTGCTCGCTTTTGACACGTTCATGAAAGATACCGTTGCCGAAACGCTGGACCAATCCTATGAAAAAATCGACGAGGAAGTCAAACCCGAGAAGGTGCAAAACCCGTTTTCGGTTCTGCTCCTCGGCACCGATGAACGCAAAGACGAACCCGGCCGTTCCGATACGATCATCTATTCCGTCGTTCGTCCGGAGGATCGCAAAGTTCTGCTCATCTCCATCCCCCGCGATACTTACACCGAAATTGCGGAGGAAAACAAAAAGAGCAAAATCAACGCCGCCTATGCCCGCGGCGGGATCAAACGCAGCGTCGATACGGTCGAAAACCTGGTCGGCAATAACGTCGATTTTTATGCGACCATTAACTTTCAAGGTTTGAAAGACGTCGTCGACAAGCTGGGAGGCGTACATCTCCCGATTACCAAAGTCATTGAGAACAAACAGAAAATCCATGAAAAGCTGCGCATCGAACCAAACAAGCCGATTTACGACGGCCAGGACGCGCTCAGTTATGCCCGCTACCGCGAGGATTCCGATTTTAACCGGACGATGAGGCACCGCGTGCTGATCGACGCGATTTTGGCGAGAGCGCTTGAAATTCAAAATATTACGAAGCTTCCGGATCTGCTGAAGGTCGCGGGAAGCAACTTCAAGACCAACATGACGTCCACCTTTATGATCGACTTGGCCAAATCCTTTTACGAAGGCGGCATGCCTACCATCAGCAATTACATGCTGAAAGGCGAGGGAGCCATGCGCGACTCGATCTGGTACTACGATCCGGATCAAAAAGATATCGAATACATCCAGAAGCTCATTGCCAATTGGCATGACCCGAATACCCCGGCCGCCCAGCTGCTGGAGCCTGTCTCGGATGAAAATAAGGCTGCCGCAAGCGGAGGCAAATAACTTCAAACCTATAAAAGGCATCCGACCTTCCGAACGTGAAGGTATAAGGATGCCTTTTTCCGTGGGATCATCGAGCTTCGCAGCAGTTGGCCGATTGGGAAAGCGTAGAGCGATCCCATATCGCACAATGCCCTTTTTAAAGCGCAAAAAAGCCGTCCCGGGTCTTCGGACCATTCGGGACGGCTTTTAAGGTTCCTAGTAAGGTATCATGCAATCAGCCTTCAAGCAGCAAGGATTCCGGATCTTCCAGCAATTGTTTGACCGTGACGAGGAAGCGGACGGCGTCGCTGCCGTCTACGATCCGGTGATCGTAGGAAAGCGCGATGTACATCATCGGACGGTTTTCCGAGCGTTCTTCGTCGATGGCAACCGGACGGAGCTGGATTTTGTGCATGCCGAGGATGCCTACCTGCGGCGAGTTCAGGATTGGCGTGGACATCAGCGAACCGAATGTGCCGCCGTTCGTAATCGTGAACGTTCCGCCTTGAAGTTCGGACAATGCCAGCGTATTGGTGCGGGCTTTGGAAGCCAGCGAAGCGATTTCCTTCTCGATGGCGGCAAAGCTGAGGCGATCCGCGTCTCGGACGACCGGTACGACGAGACCTTCCTTCGCCGCCACGGCGATGCCGATGTCGTAATATTTCTTCACGATGATGTCTTCGCCGTCGATTTCCGCATTCAGCAGCGGGAACTGCTTCAGCGCGCCCACCACCGCTTTCGTAAAGAAGGACATAAAGCCGAGTCCGATATCATGTTTGTCCTTGAACGCATCCTTGCGGCGTTTGCGGATGTCCATGATGGCGGTCATATCCACTTCGTTGAAGGTAGTCAGCATAGCGGCCGTGTGCTGTGCTTCCACCAGACGTTTGGCGATCGTTGCCCGGCGGCGGGACATGCGTTGGCGTTCGGCAGGTTTTCCCGGTTGGCCGGTTACGGCCGGCGCCGCCGTTTGCGCTGCAGGGGCTGCGGCTGCCGGACGCGGAGCCGGAGCTTCCGCATGGTTTTTAACGTTTTCCTGGAAGATGCGTCCTTTCGGATCACGGTTCACCTGCTCCAGATCGATGCCCTGCTCGCGGGCCAGCTTGCGTGCAGCCGGAGAAGCCGCAAGATACGTTTCCCCTTCTTTCGCAGGTTCAGCCGGCACGTTTGGCGCTGCCGGAGCGGCCGGTGCTTTTTCTTCGGCTTTCGGCTCTTCTTTCGCAGGCGCGCTGGAAGCTGCAGCCGCAGCTTCGCCTCCAGCCGCAAGTCTACCGATCACTTCGCCGATTTGAACGGTATCGCCGTCTTTTCTCAAAATCTTCTCGACGACGCCGGACTCCTCCGCGCTGATTTCCAGGTTGACTTTGTCGGTTTCGAGCTCCAGAAGCACATCCCCCTGGTTTACGGCATCCCCTTCTTGAACATGCCATTTGTAGATTGTTCCCTCGGTAATCGATTCACCCATTGCCGGTACTGTAATTTCGCTCACGGCCTGCTACCTCCCCAATGCGATGTTATGCTTGATAGATTTTTGGTTCAATGCTGTCGATACGATCTGCTGCTGCTCAAAGCTGTGTACTTGCTGGAAGCCGCTGGCGGTACTCGAACGTTCAGGACGGCCGTTGTAGTTCACAGGCGTGCCTTGAGGCGCCAGTTTGCGGAGATGGGGCTCGATATAACGCCAAGCGCCCATGTTTTCCGGTTCTTCCTGTACCCACAAAATTTCTTTGGCGTTCGTATATCTTGCGAAAATCTCGCGGACCTCTTGCTCAGGGAACGGATACAGCTGCTCGATGCGAATAATGTGCAGCCAGTCAAGCGGTCCTTCTTCCTTGCTCAAGGCTTCTTCCAGCTCAACCGCGATTTTGCCGCTGCAAAGAACGAGACGTTCCACCCGTTCCGGATGTTTGCCGAGTCCCTCTTGCTCAAGCACACGATGGAAACGCCCTTCGCTCAGTTCCTTGCCGCTGGATGCGACGCGGCTGTTGCGGATGAGGCTCTTCGGCGACATCACGATCAGCGGACGCGCGTCTTCGCTTTCGGTCAAAGCGGCCTGACGGCGAAGCAGGTGGAAATATTGAGCCGCGCTCGTCAAATTGACGACGGTGAAGTTCTCTTCGCCGCCCAGCTGAAGGAAACGTTCGAGACGGGCGCTGGAGTGCTCCGGTCCCTGTCCTTCGTAACCGTGAGGCAGAAGCATGACAAGGCTCGATTTTTGTCCCCACTTCGAACGTCCGGCCGAAATGAACTGGTCCGTGATGACCTGCGCGCAGTTGGCGAAATCGCCGAATTGCGCTTCCCAGATGACCAGCGTTTCCGGGGAATACACGTTATAGCCGTATTCGAATCCGAGCACGGAAGCTTCGGACAGCGGGCTGTTATGAATCGCAAAGGATGCTTTCGCCTGCGGCAGCTCATGCAGCGGGCAGAAAGTCGAACCGTTTTTCACGTCGTGAAGGACGAGGTTGCGGTGCGCAAACGTCGCGCGTTCGGCGTCCTGGCCCGTGATGCGGATCGGCTTGCCGTCGGCGATGATGCTTGCGAACGCCAGCGTTTCCGCCAAACTCCAGTCTACCTTTTCCCCGTCGTTCAGCGCCGTTTCACGGCGTTCCAAAATGCGCTGCAGCTTCGGATAAACGTTGAATCCTTCCGGGCGCTTCAGCAAGTCGGAGTTGATTTCCCGCAGCTTTTTCAGCGGCACGCCGGTTTTGATCGCCTTAATCCGGTCTTCGGCAGGCGTTTGCTGATGGGTATTCGCAGGTTCCTGCTCCTGATCCTTGATTTTGTCGTACGCTTCCTTCATGCGGTTCTGCACGTCCTGGATCAGGCGGCCGCTTTGCTCCTTGCTGACCAAGCCGCTTTGTTCAAGCACGCCGGCATAAATGGCGGCAACGCGCGGATGGCTTTTCACTTTGTCGTAAATGAGCGGCTGCGTCGTATCCGGATCGTCCGTTTCGTTATGGCCGTAACGGCGGTAGCCGACCAGATCGATCAGGAAGTCTTTCTTGAACTTGTTGCGGTATTCGCATGCAAGGCGGATCGCGGCGATACATGCTTCCGGATCATCCGCATTGACGTGGACGATCGGAATTTCATACCCTTTGGCCAGGTCGCTGGCATAATGGGTCGAGCGGGAATCGCGGCTTTCCGTCGTAAATCCGATGTTGTTGTTCGCGATGATGTGAATGGTTCCTCCGTTTTGGAAACCAGGCAGCTTGTTGAAGTTCAGCGTTTCGGCCACGATGCCTTCGCCAGGGAAAGCGGAATCCCCGTGGATGAGAACCGTGGCGGCTTTGTTCACGTCCTGCTCCGGATAACCGGGTTTCGTACGGTCTTCCTGCGCCGCGCGCGCAAAGCCTTCCACCACCGGATTGACGAACTCCAGATGGCTCGGGTTATTCGCGAGCGTGATTCGGGTTTGAACGACACTGCCGTCCTTCAGGACGCGTTTTGCCCCTAAGTGGTATTTGACGTCGCCGGTCCATCCGAAATTGATGCCCATCGAGCCTTCGGACGGGAACAGTTTTTTGTTCGGCGAATGATGGAATTCAGAGAAAATCTTTTCGTAAGGCTTGCCGAGCACATGCGCAAGTACGTTCAAGCGGCCGCGGTGAGCCATTCCCATCAGAATATGCTCCGCGCCGTCGTCCGCCATATTGCGCACCAATTCGTCGAGCATCGGAACCAGCACGTCGTTTCCTTCGATGGAGAAACGTTTTTGCCCAACGAAGGTACGGTGCAGAAATTCCTCGAATTGCTCGACTTCGATCAGTCTTTCCAGCAGGTTCACTTTCTCCGTTTCGCTGAGCGGAGTCGGGAAGTTGCCGCTTTCGACATGACGGTTCAGCCATACGCGTTCTTCCGTTTCATGCACGTGGCTGAATTCAAACGCAATCGTTCCGGTATATGTTTGACGCAGTTTCTGGATCGCTTCCCAACCGGTTTTGACATTCTCGGGCGCTCCGTCCCAGATCAGGGATGCAGGGAATGCCGCAAGATCGGACTGGCTCAGTCCGTATTGTTCAGGTTCAAGCACGCGCGTATCCGGCTTCGGAATGATGCCGAGCGGATCGATGTCGGCGGCCAAATGGCCGTACGCCCGGATGTTCCATACGAGTTTTCCGGCATCCACGCCCTTTTTCAGCAGGCTCGGGTCAAACGGCGCGTTGGCAGATACTGCGCTTACAGGCGCCAATTGTACCGGCGCCATCGGAGGCGCGCCCCATGTTTGAAACACTTTGCGGAACGTTTCGTCCACCGATTCGGGATCGTTGACGTAACGTTCGTACTGCTCCTGAACGTATCCCAGGTTGGGGCCGTAGTAAGATTCCCAGGCACCCTGCGTTTGTGTGTCGCTCTTATTGGTTATCATCGCTAAAGTAATACCTCCGCCTTGGTTTTTTAATAGTCATATAGAATGAGAATCCTTCGAATCATTCAATCTATACGTTGGACGGAAATCTGAAAAAATGATTCTTGTAAGCCGTTTCAGCAAAATGTAAGCGGCTCAATTTCTATTATAAACAAATCCTCTCCATACCTGAAATAACCATTTAATATAGTTATGATCTAAAAAACAGATCAATCGGGGCAAAAACGTGCTTTTTGCCGCCAATCGATATGGAAACATTGACAACACCCATGCAAATGAGGCATCGATTTGGAAATTCCACGAAAAAAATGGGCTTTTTACCGGTTCGAACCCGTGAACAAACGCCCTCTTATTGTTCATCAAAAAGCGACATTTGGTCCGGAGGCAGCTCGGGCATGTCCAAACCGAACGAACGCATCAGCTGCAGCGCGTTATGAGCCGCATCCCCGCCGGAGTTGTTGTTGAACACAACCCAGCACGTTTTCGTGGATTCGAGCAGCCTGAGGATATTCTCTTTCCATTCCGCAAGCTCCCGCTCATCGTACCGATACAGATAACGTACCTCCCTCCAGTTCGGCTGCCCGCCGGATTGCCATCCTTCGGCGTTCCGCCCATGCAGGCGCACAAGGGTGGCGTCGTCCCGCGTAGGCGCAAGAACCGTCGGAATGGATCCCTCCCCCGCTTGCGGCTCGTCGCAAACCGAATGGATCCAGCCCTCTTCCCGCATAAAGGCAAGCGTCTTGTCCCGCATCTCCCCGGCAAACCAGCTTTGATGGCGGAACTCCAGCGCAAGCGGCAGCCCGTCCATCCACTGCCGGGTTCGGCGCAGCACTTCCACGTTTTTTCGACCGCAATCAAACCAAGGCGGATACTGAAACAGCACCGCCCTCAGCTTGCCGGCGGCCTGCAGCGCTTCTGCGGACTCCCGGAACGCATGAAACATCGACCTCGCGTCAGGAAAAGGGATTTTGCCGCGGGTATGGCCCGTCATCCCCTGATAGGCCTTGACGACAAAGCCGAAGGAATCCGGCGTCTGTTCGCTCCATTTCAGCATTCTTTCCGGCGTTGGAATCGCATAAAAAGAGCTGTCGAGCTCCACGATCGGAAACCGGCGGGCGTATTCCTTCAGCTTGTCTCCCGCTTTCGTCCCCGGGGGATAGATGTCGTCATGGTCTCCCCAGCCCGCCAGGCCGATCTGAACCTGTTTTTCGCTTACGTCCGTATGTTTCAATGGCAATCGACTCCATCATGTCTTAGTATGACCAACAACTTCCTTACAATAACGTTATACCCAAAAACCGGTCCGGCGATTTGCCTATGAAACGTCCACGTCCCCGTGATCCCATACCGATTTCATTATTTCATCGACGGTCTGCTCGGCCGTCATCGAAGAAGTGTCAAGCCACATGCCGATCCGCGGGGTTTCGCCGAGCAGCACTTCGTTCAGCCCTTCCACCGTCCATTCCCCGTAACCTTTTTTGGCCCGCCCGGCTTCCCTTTGCGCCACGACGGAAGGATTGGGGCATAACACGACGACGTACAAAGGGCGTGTCTGTACATAAGAGACGAAATCCTCAAGCATTCTGCCGATCACTACGTCCTGCACGACAACGTTAAACCCCGCCGCAAAATAGGCATCGGCCGCCTGCGCGGCCAACCGGTATCGCAGCGAAAGCTGCTCAAGCTCCGCCTCATCGGCATCGGGCCGGACCTCCCTGCGGTCGTTTACGATCATTTTCCGGAACATGTCTCCGCGCAAATGCACCGATCTGTCCAATCGTTCGGCTAGCAGCTGCGCAACGGTCGATTTTCCGCTGGCCATGATCCCGGTGATCAAAATCATCGCCTGCCGGCTGGATTTCATAGCTCTGGCTCCTCTCTTGAAAAAAACGTTAATGATCTTTCTACTGCTAGTATACAAAAGGCCCGCGGGGATTAGGAGCGTTAATTTGCCTGAGAGATTGTTATGCAGCCGCTTTTGCTTTGTTCCCCGCATCATGATATAGTCATTGATCTTCCTGGATTTACATTTACATCATCAAACTTACAAGAAAGGAATAGGTTATCCCTATTCGGAATGGCTAGTTCGGTTCGTGTTATTAAGGAGCAAAAGCACTCAAATACGATATTCAAAATAAACGGGCAGGAGTGATGCAATAATGAATCAGCACGATTTTGATCTTGTTGTCAAACCAGCCGAAGAGCATCAATTGGATTTTCTTGAAGAAGTGTTTTCACCCGGCAATCTGACAAAACCTCAGTATCGTCGGTACGATGTGCAGAGGAAAGGCGAAGGCGTATATTTAATCGCATGGCATAAAAATCGTCCGATCGGGCACTTTTTGTTGCGATGGAGCGGTCCTCAGGATGCTCGTGTAACCCAATATATCGACGTAACGCATAGCGCCTTCCTGGAGGGGGGACTAACCAAAGATGACTACCGTAAAAAAGGTGTAGCGACAGCAATCATTCGCGAAGCCGAGAGATTATCAAGAGAAAGAGGATGCACTCATATCGGCTTGGAAGTAAGCAGCAAGGATAATCCCGAAGCAAGAAGGTTATATGAAAACCTGGGTTTTATAGACTGGGGCTACGGCGAATTTCAAATCAATTGGGAATACCATGATATGAACGGAACAAGGATTCGCTCCGATATTGTCATTTTTATGCAAAAACCATTAACCTCATAATCACTCGACAGCCAAGGCACCTACCGCCCCCCACTCATCTCGACGTTGAAATCGCTTTTCTAACCGCAATATATTAACGAAAACAAGTTCTAGTCTTAAAGTAAAACGCGCAGCCGACTATCCCGGGACAGACAAACGGTCCCAGGGGTGGTCGGCTGCGCCTTTAGGCCGGCTAAAATTTAGGAATTACATATCGAATGAGAAAGTAGAGTAAACCGAAAAAGATAATGATATAAGCCGCATACTTGATGAAGGTTGCCGCGACGAAGCTGGAGTCGGATTTTTTATGCACTTCCGTCCGCTCCACCTCGACGTTTCGATCCTGAGGTTCGCGTTCGCTCATGCGTTTCTCCTCCTTAGACCTTGGATTATGACGCGAATTTCGTTTGGTACATACATACACCGAGGAAAGAACGGTGAAACAGTCCTCGGAGGCAACGAGCCGTCAAAAAAAGCCCGCTGCCTTCGCAGCGGACTTTCGCAATTTCGTTCATATTAAGCTTTGGCTTGATCTTCGTTTTCGGCGCCGTCCGGCTCCGGAACGCCGAAATTCGGCGTTCCGTCCTCGTTCCAGGTGAATACCTGGGCTCTCGTATGCCGGTTCGGGTCGTACAGCGGATCCCCCGTAATTTCCTTGTAATTGCGGGCATGGTACACGATGACGTCCTCCCCGTCCTCGGAGACGGTAAAGCTGTTGTGCCCCGGGCCGTATTGCCCCGTCGCCTCGGAGGTTTGGAACACGGGCTCCGGCGACTTCACCCAGGAAGCCGGGTCGAGCAGGTCCGCCGATTCGTCGGCGTACAGCAGTCCCATGCAGTAGTTGTGGTCGGTGGCGCTGGCCGAATAGCCGATATAGATGCGCCCGTTGCGTTTCAGCACGGCCGCTCCTTCGTTGACCTTAAATCCGATCACTTCCCACGGATACTCCGGCGTCGAGATCATGACCTGCTTGCCTTTCAGCGTCCACGGATTGCTCATTTCCGAAATGTACAGGTTCGAATTGCCTTCGATTTCCGGATCCTTTTGGGCCCAGACGTAATAACGCACTCCACGGTGTTCGAACGTGGTCGCATCCAGCGCAAAGGATTCCCACTGGGTACGGACTTGGCCTTTTTCGACCCACTGGCCTTCGAGCGGGTTCTCGGACGCGTTTTCCAAAACGTACATCCGGTGGTCGAACAGTCCCTCTTTCGTTTCGGTCGTTCGGGCGGCGGCAAAATAGATGTACCATTTTCCTTCTATATAATGAATCTCCGGCGCCCAGATGTTCGCGCTAAGCGGGCCGGTTTCGTATTTGCGCCATGCCACGAACGGCTCGGCATCCCCCAGTCCCTGCAGCGTCTTGGATCTGCGGATTTCGATCCGGTCGTATTCCGGAACGGAAGCCGTAAAATAATAATAGTTATCGCTATGCTTGTATACCCAAGGGTCGGCGCGCTGCCATACGATCGGGTTGTTGTATTTTCGGTTTCTCTCCATATCAGGTTCTCCTTTATAACGTAATGCCGAATCTTGGACGGAAGCAAGGTTCTTTTGTCAGCTCCATTTCGGAGCAAAGGGATACGGGCAAGCGGAATCCTGCAGCCGGGCTTTAACCGCAACGAGGCACCCGCAATATTGGCAGGTCGTTCCATACTGAAGCCCCGGGCAGCGCTCGCACTGCCCGATCCGCTGCCGGTATACCTCCTCGGAGGCGGTTTCTCTGCCGCGCGTCGCGATCTCGACGAGCCGCTGCAGCTTTTCCGGCGAAACCTGTACGCTCGCTCTGCATCCCTTGCAGCCTTCCTGACGCTCCTCCATCATCGATCAGCCTCCCTTTCCCGCTTGCCTGTTTTGGCGTTCAGTCGATTGTCCCGCTCAAATTCATTCGATGGTCAGCGTAACGACGGACATCGCCGGAAGCTTCACGTTTAGCTTGCCGCCTTCCACGATAGCGCCGTTAAACGCTGCCGGAGCGACATTGTTCGGCTGCTCGAACGTGTTGTGCGCGTTCAAACGGTCGGCCGTCAGAACCGTGCCGGTCACCTGCGGATTGGCTTGAAGCCCGCGGAGCTCCAGGCTGACCGACGCTTCGTTTTGATGGTCGATGTTGACCAGGCTGACGTGAACTTTGCCCTCCGCATCCTTGGAAGCCGACACGGTCACCTGCGGCAGCGTTTCCCCGCTCATTTCATAAGTGCCGACCGAAGCATCGACCGCCAGCAGCTCGGCATCCTGATGAACCTTGAACATGTCGAACACATGGTACGTCGGAGTCAGGATCATTTTTTCGCCTTCGGTCAAAATCATCGCCTGCAGCACGTTCACCGTCTGCGCGATGTTCGTCATATGCACGCGGTCCGCATGCTTGTGGAAAATGTTGAAGTGCACGCCGGCCACCAGCGCGTCGCGGATCGTGTTTTGCTGATACAGGAATCCCGGATTCGTGCCAGGTTCGACGTCAAACCAGGTGCCCCACTCGTCGATGATCATGCCCACGCGTTTGTCCGGATCGTATTTGTCCATGATCGTGCTGTGTTTCGTAATGAGTTCGTCCATGTGAAGGGCCTTTTTCATCGTGATGAACCATTCGCCTTCTTCAAAATCAAGCGCCGATCCTTTGCCGAGCCAGAAGTCGCCAGGAATCGTGTAATAGTGCAAGCTCAAGCCGTCCATGAGCCAACCGGCGTTTTTCATCAGCACTTCCGTCCAGTTGTAGTCGTCGACGTTGGCGCCGCCGGCGATTTTGTAGATTTTGTTGTCGCCGTAATTGCGGACGTACGTCTGGTAACGACGGTACAGGTCGGCGTAATATTCCGGACGCATGTTGCCCCCGCAGCCCCAGTTTTCGTTGCCGACGCCGAAATATTTCAGCTTCCAAGGTTCTTCTCTGCCGTTTTCCTTGCGCCAGTTCGCCATCGGCGATTCCCCGCCCGACGTCATGTATTCGACCCACTCGGACATCTCCTGGACCGTCCCGCTGCCGACATTGCCGCAAATGTACGGTTCGCATTCGAGCAGCTCGCACAGCAGCATGAATTCATGCGTACCGAAATGGTTGTTTTCGACCACGCCGCCCCAATGCGTGTTGACCATCCGTTTGCGGCTTTCTCTCGGGCCGACGCCGTCCTTCCAGTGGTATTCGTCGGCGAAGCAGCCTCCCGGCCAACGGAGAACCGGCACCTTGATGTTTTTCAAGGCTTCCAGCACGTCGCTTCGGATCCCTTTCGTATTCGGAATCGGGGAATCCTCGCCGACCCAAATGCCCTCGTAGATGCATCTGCCGAGATGTTCGGCAAAATGGCCGTAAATATGTTTGCTGATCTTTCCTTTGGAAATGTCCGTGTTGACGATCACGTTATGCATAGTTGAACCCTCCGTTATGACGTTGTATTTTTATCCTTTGATGCCTGAATTCAAATTGATCGATTGAATGAAATATTTTTGGGCGAACGCGAACAGCAGCAGCGTCGGAATGATCGCCAGCATCGCCGAACCCATCAATTGCCCGATCATGCGGTAGTTGCCGTAAATATCTTGAAGCAGGAGCAGCCCCGCCGTAATCGGCATTTTATCGACATCCGTATACACGATGACCGGCCACAGGAAGTCGTTCCACGAACCGACGAAGGAAAACAAGCCGCAAACGATAAGAACCGGCTTGATCAGCGGGAGGATAATCGAGAAATAAATCCTGAAATCGCCTGCGCCGTCGACGCGCGCGGATTCGTCCAGTTCCCCCGGAATCCCCTTCAGGAACTGTCTGACGAGGAAGATGTTGCCCATCCCTGCAAGGCCGGGAATAATCATCGCCAACGACGTGTTTACCCACCCGAAAGCATCGATGATTTTATAAGAAGGGATGATGTTGACGACGCCCGGAAAAAACGAGATGCCGAGCAGCGTAAAAAACAGCGCGTCTCTGCCTTTAAATTGCATGCGGGCATACCCGTAACCCGTCAGGGAAATGATGACGACGACAAGCAACGTGTGCGACACCGCGATAAACACGGAGTTGAACAGCCAGCGCAAGATCGGCGCCGTAGACGTGTTGTCCAAAATGGTTACGTAGTTTTCGAACGTCCATTCTTTCGGGAAAAGACGGAAACCCGAAGATACAACTTCGGTCTGCGAACGGAACGACGTCGAAATCCCGAACAGCACCGGGATGACCCAAATAACACAAAGAACGATTAAGAATAGGTACGCGATATACTTGGAGATGCTCACTTTTTTCGACATTTTGATTAACCCTACCTCTCGTTTCCTAAATCCAGCATCTGCTTAAACGACCTACTTCGTGTTCCGGTTCATGACGTAATATTGCAGCGCTGAGATGATCAAAATGACCACGCCGAGCAAAACGGCCATGGCGGAAGCCATTCCCGCAATCGATTCCCCATTGCCGAAAGCAAGCTGGCGAATATACATCATGAGCACGTGCGTGCTTTGCTGAGGTCCGCCTTTGGTCATCATGAGCGGTTGCCCGAACACGTTGAAGGCGCCCGCCGTCGTCATGACAAACGTGTAGATTAAAGGGAAATTGATCGAAGGCAAGGTAATGCTGAAAAATCTCCGTACCGATCCGGCTCCATCGATCTCCGCCGCCTCGTACAATTCTTTGGAAACACCGGCAATGGAAGCCCGGTAAATGATCATGTTGCCGCCGACGCCACCCCATACCGTAATGACGAAAATGATGATCCAGGCGTAAGGCTGGTTTGCCGCCCAGGAGACCGTCGAATGAAGCATGTTGCCGGTAATGCCCAGCTGTTTATTGAAAATCAGCAGCCAAATCAAGGCGGCCGCGGATATCGAAATCAGTCCCGGAATGTAGATAATCGATTGAATGACGCCTTTCAACTTCACCTTCTTATGCTCCAAAGCGACGGCAACCATGAGCGGAATGACGATCAGGAGCGGAACGCTGATGACGACAAAGATCAAGGTGTTTTTCAAACCGTTGAAAAATTGGGTGTGAAACGTCGAACTCGTGTCGAACAAAATCGTTTTATAGTTTTGCAGGCCGATCCACGCAGGATCGTTCATTAGGTTCCACTGCGTAAACGAAGCATAAATCCCGTAGATCGTCGGGATCAGGATGAAAATCAGAAATAAAATCAGATGAGGGCCGACAAAGAAAAACGGTGCAAATGATTTCTTTTTCATAGCCTTGTAATTTCTCCTTTTGGAGAAACAATGCGCCAGGCAGACTTGTCCGGCACATTGTTTCTATCTTTCTATTTTGCTAAGGCCTACTTGGTGCTTTGTTTGCTGCTTTCCGCGATCTTATCCTCTACGAATTTCTGCATTTTCTGAAGCGTTTCATCCAGATCCACGTTGCCGCGAATGAGATCGGCGCTATACGTGTCAACCGCTTCGGCTACGTATGGGTAATATTCGTAAGTGTAGATGTAAAGCGATTTCGTTTCCTGATCATTCGAAGTAAAGAAGGACTGCATGAATTGCTTGTATTCAGGGCTTTCATTGACTTGCTTACTTGCTACGATTTGTCCTGCTTTCGCCCATTCCATGGAATGTTCGCGAACGAACTCCAGGAAGGCGCCGATTCCTGCTTCTTTTTCATCCGAACGCTTGTCGTTTTTGAACATCGCGAACAAGTGGGAGGATGCGCGGTTCGTGAACTTGTCCTTCGTCGGCGTGTAGACGTTGGTCACGCCGAAGTTCAAGCCTTCGACTTTGGCATGCGCCGTCGAGGTCCAGGTTCCGTCCGTGGAGAAGAGCACTTTGCCGGATTGGAACATCAGGTATCCGTCCTCGCCGAACGGCGTCATGAGTCCTGCGTCAGCAATCTTTTTCACGTTTTCGAACGCTTGCTTCATCACCGGCGTATTGACGGCAGGCTTGCCGTTTTCCTGGATGTCGCCGCCCAAGTCTTGTACCTGCGCCAAAATGACCCAGCCGAGCAGTGATTCATTCACGACATATTCGTCCGGAGCCAGTTTCCCTTTCAGGGAAAGCATTTCGTCGATCGTCACGACATTGTCGTCGAGGATGGACTCCGCGTTGTATTTTTTCAGCAGATCCTTGTTGTAGTACATCACGTTGCTGTGAATATCGAGCGGAACCGTATACTGCGTGCCGTCAATGTTGCCCGTGGACCAGGCTTGCGGCAAATAGTTCTCCTGCTTGATCTCCGGCTGCCCCTTGATGGCGCTGTCAATCGGCTCCAGGACGCCCTGCTTCGCATAACCCGGAACGCGGTCCGCGTGGATGATCGCCAGATCCGGAATGCCTTTGCCGGAGTTGAGCACGGTGGAAACTTTCGTGTACATATCGGATGTGATGACGTGCTTCACTTTGATTTCAGGATTTGTCGCATTATATTCCTTCACGATTTCATCCATATAAGCCCCGTCGTCGCCCGTCAGCGGCGTCCAGAACGTAATCGTCTTGCTGTCGCTGCCGCTTCCGCATGCGGACAACAGCATGCTTGCCGCGAATACCATCAACAATGAAACAACAAAGCTTCTCTTTTTCAAAACTTCCGCCCCCTAAACATGGATTCCCTAAAATCCTTCGATTTTTTCTTTTTTTGAAAGCGTGCTTTCATTTCATTAAAAACCTTGAATCATTACGATTTTCCATGACCCGCCTTCAACTTGTACGTACATGTTGGCGTGCTCGAACCTATGCTTTTCTATCCGCGATTTTCTCTCGGCGGCCGCCGTACCTCACCCCCATCGCAAAATTTAAAAATCTGCCGTTCCTTTTGCGCTCTATCATTTTCCTTCCCGAAGAGCAAAAAGGAATCGGCAGAACCAAACTGAAATTTATGAACATAAGCAGGTAATCCATATATTCCGGCGCCGAACAACCGGCAGTTTCCGACCGTTTACGCCCTTTTCAACCGGATGACGTTCCAGGACGCTTTGGCGAGCCGGGTATGCACGAATCCGTCCTTGCATTCCGCATTTCCGCGCGAATGAGGTTTGACGTTTTCCTCGGCAGCCGTATTCACCGCTTTCAGATCGTCATGCTCCAGAACGATATGTTCCACGACGCGGTAGCCTTCGAAACCTCTGACGTCGCATTCCACGTCGAGCGCATCCTGCAAATGGCGGTTCAGCGCAAAGACGGTCAGCTCTTCGTCCTCTTCGTTATACACAACCGCGCTCTCCAGGTACGGCACGTCCGTATAGTCCTGCGCGTCATATTTCGGCGAATCGACGATCGGCTGCAGCGAAGTGCCGCGTCCATACATTGAAGCGTGAAGGTATGGATAAAAGATCGTTTGCTTCCAGGCACGGCCGCCGTTTTCGGTCATGATCGGCGCGATGACGTTGACCAATTGGGCCAGGCAGGCCATTTTCACGCGGTCCGCATGTCTCAGGAACGAGATCAGGAAGCCGCCGACCAGAAGGGCGTCCTCGAAGTTATAGACGTCTTCGAGCTGCGGAGGTCCGACGGACCAAGGCTCGATTTTAGCATCCGCCTGATTGGAGTGATACCAGACGTTCCACTCGTCGAAGCTGAGATACATCGTCTTCTTGCTGCGCTTCTTCGCTTTTATGTAGTCGCAAGTTGAAATGACGGTATGGATAAAATGCTCCAAATCCATCGTTCTGGCAAGGAAGTTCGCGGAGTCGTTATCCCGGTTGCCGTAATATTGGTGAAGTGAAACGAAATCGACGACGTCGTACGTATGATCCAGCGTCACCGCTTCCCATTCGGGGAAGGTTGGCATGCCGGTGCTTGAGCTGCCGCAGGATACAAGTTCGATGTCCGGATCGACGAGACGCATCGCTTTGGCCGTTTCATAAGCCAAACGCCCGTATTCGACCGGCGTCTTCTGCCCGATCTGCCAAGGACCGTCCATCTCGTTGCCGAGGCACCACGTCTTGACTTTATGCGGAGCTTCGTATCCGTGACTGCGCCGCAAATCGCTGTAATAGCTGCCGGAAGGATGGTTGCAATACTCCAGCAGGTTGCGCGCCGCATCCACGCCCCGGGTTCCCAGGTTGACGGCCATCATCACTTCCGAGCCGACTTCCTTCGCCCAGCGCATAAACTCGTTGGTTCCCACCTCGTTTGGTTCGACGGTTCTCCAAGCCAGCTCCAGCCGTTTCGGTCGAAGCTCGACCGGCCCTACGCCGTCTTCCCAGTCGTACCCCGACACGAAGTTGCCGCCGGGATAGCGGATGATCGGAACGCCCAGCTGCCGGACGAGCTCCTTGACGTCTCCGCGAAAACCGAGGCTGTCGGCGGTAGCATGCGACGGTTCGTAGATTCCGCCATATACCGCACGTCCCAAATGTTCTATGAACGAGCCGTAAATCCGCTTGTCTACTTCCGCGATTTTGAAGGCTTTATCTATAACAATACGGGCTTTCTGCGCTGTCGATGACATCTGTCGACCACCTTCCATTTTAGCAATGTATGAATTAATTTAGTAAACTTGATTGAATCCGCTTACAGATATAAAATAACATAGGATCAGCAAAAAGTAAACATAAATATATAAAACATTTTATGTTTTTATAAAATTAATTGTCGATAATGCGCTGAATTTGGAGCATAAAGCGGCATAACGAGTCTACTTTTCGCTTATTTTTTATATTTATATAAAACAAATGGGAAAAACCAAATGGTTCATGCCAATTCCTCCAACAGGCGGTCGACTATCTTTAGCCGTTTCGTTCGTTTATAATGATTGGATATGATCTTTGTTTTTTTCCATATCTACCGGAAGAAGGGTTCGATGATATGATCTATATCAAGGATTTAATGAGCGGCATCGACATTTTCAAGGCGTTAAGCTCGGAAATCAGGATTCAAATCCTGCAATTGCTGGCCCAGAACCAGGCTCTTAACCTGAACGATCTTGCGGGCAAGCTGAATTTGAGCAACGGGGCCATCACGATGCATGTCAAAAAGCTCGAGGAAAGCGGGCTCATCGAAATCAATACCAGCGTCGGCAAACACGGCATTCAAAAAATATGCTATCTCAATAAAGACAAGCTGATGGTCGATCTGCGGAGCAAAGATGTCGACAATCTGTACGAAGTCGCAATTCAGGTCGGACATTACAGCAATTACCGGGCCGAGCCGACCTGCGGACTCGCAACCAAAGACAGCATCATCGGCGACTTCGACGATCCCCGCTATTTCGCCGATCCGCAGCGGATCGACGCCGAAATCATCTGGCTGACCGAAGGTTTTCTGGAATACCGCATCCCCAACTACCTGAAGCCGAACCAGACCTTCCGCGAAATCCAATTTTCAATGGAACTCGGCTCCGAAGCTCCGGGTTTCTGCGACAACTATCCGTCGGACATTTACTTCTACGTAAACGGCGTGGAAATTGGCTACTGGACCAGTCCCGGGGACTTCGGAAACGCGCGGGGCACGTTCAATCCCGACTGGTGGCCGCCTCATCTGAACCAATACGGCATGCTGAAGCTGATCCGCATCAACCACGAAGGAAGTTATATCGACGGCTGCCGGATTTCGGACGTGACGCTGGATCAGATCAACCTCGATTACAAAAGCGAGCTGACCTTCCGGATCGCCGTCACGGAGCATGCCGAAAACAAACGGGGCCTCACCATCTACGGCAAACACTTCGGCAATTACGGCCAGGATTTGCTGGCCCGCGTGCTGTATGATGTAAAGCAGGAATAAACCAATGCCCTAACACGGAAGGGACCTGGCAGGATCGTATTATTGCCTAAGGTCCCTTTTTTCGCCGCCGCATGCCCTTGCTCGAAGCGGATGCTCACCCTTTTACCGCCCCGGCCGTCATGCCGTCGATAAAATATTTCTGGAAGGCGACAAACAGGATAAAAATCGGAATGATCGAAAAAAACGAGCCGACGATCAGCAGGTCGTAGTTGTTGCCGTACGGCGTCAGCAGCGTTTTTAAACCGATCGGAAGCGTGTATTTGTTGTCGTCGCTGAGCACCATAAACGGCCACAGGAAGTTGTTCCAGCTGTTCATCCCGTTCAAGATGGCCATCGCCGCAAAAGACGGCTTCATCACGGGCAAAATCAACCGGGCGTAAATGCCGTATTCGGTGGCGCCGTCGACCCGTCCCGCCGCAATGATCTCCTTGGGAACGCCGCTGAGGTACTGCCGGAAAAAGAAAATCGTCGCCGCGCTCGCAATGCCGGGCAACACGATCGCCGAATAGGAATTCATCAGCCCGATGTTGTTGATCAGCGTATAAAGCGGCAGCAGCAATATTTCGAACGGCACCATCATGATAAGCAGGACGCAGACGAACAAAACGTTTTTCCCTTTGAACTCGTACGCCGAAAAACCGTAAGCCACCGTCGCGCTGACGATCAGCGTCAAGGCAACCTGAACGACGGTCAACAGCAGCGAGTTGAAAAACCATTTAAAATAGGCATGATCGCCGGTAAATAAATACGCGAAGTTGTCCAGGCTCATCACGGACAAGTCGAAGCGAAGGTTCAGCCCGTACCGGATCAAATCCTCCCCCGGCTTAAAGGAGGCGATCGTCACCGCGTAAAACGGAATGAGGATCAGGAGACAGATGACGGCAAACAACGCAAAGAGGACGATTTTGGCCGTTAGCTCTTTTTTCATGGGTTACTCCTCCTTCTTGAACATGCCGGAGAATGCAAGCTGGGTGAGGTTGATGATCATGGTGATGGCCAGCAGCACGATCCCGACGGCCGCCGCATAGCCGAGATTGTTTTTCTCGATGCCCTGGCGGTACAGGTAACCGACGATGGTCAAACCGATGTTTTTGGGCGAATTGTTGCCGTTCCATAACATCATGCTTTCAATAAACATGGCGAGCCCCGCGTAGATGCTGATCGTCACCACGTAAATCGTCGTCGGCTTCAGCAGCGGCATCGTGATCCTCGTAAACTTCTGCCAGCTTGACGCGCCGTCGATCGATGCGGCTTCATAGTAGTCGTCCGGAATGTTTTTGAGCCCCGACAAAAAATAAAGCATGTTCACCCCGGTCCATCTCCACGTCGCCAACGCGACAAGCGCGATGTAGCCCGTCACCTGCCCCTTCAAAAACTTGACCGGGTCGATGCCGAACCAGCCGAGGATGCTGTTGATCAGCGACCCCTCCATTTCCCCGAACATAAGCCGAAAAATCGTCCCCGCCACGACCACCGAGGTCAGCGCCGGGAAGAAAAACGAGGATTTAAAAAATTCCCTTCCCCACATCAGCTTGCTGTTGATCAGCACCGCAAAAAGCATCGGAAACGGAATCAGGATCAGGAGCGTCAGCACCATGTAAACCGCGCTGTTCCCGACGGCTTTAAAAAACGTCTTATCCCCCATGAGCTTGGCGTAATTGTCGAATCCGATCCACTGCGCCTCCTGCCCCAGCGTCACCTTCTGAAAGCTCATCCCTACGGAGCTGGCGAGCGGGTATATCCAAAATACGAGAAAGACTAAAACAAACGGAAGAACAAAGACATACGGAGCGACCTTCTGCGAATACAAAAATCTTTTGACCATAGCGTCAGACTCCTTTCGAAGAAAGCTGCCCGTTCGAGGGGCAGCTTTCCGGTTTGTCATCACGGACAACTTTATTTCAGTTCCTGCTCGATTTGCGACTGGGCATCGTCAAGCGCCTGCTTAATGTCCTTGCCGTCCTCGAAAATTTCGTTCAGCGTCACCGTGCAAAGCACGTTGTTGATCGTCGGGCTTGCCGGCGTCGATTTGATGAGCCGAATTTCGTCCTTGATCTCGTTCAGCACGTCAAACGGATTGTTGACGAAATATTTGACGAATTTGTTCTCCGGATTGTGGGTGACGTCCTTCATGTTCCAAACATCCATATTGATCGGATCAAAGCCGAGGGTGTTCCAAATCTCGATATTGGCGTCCAGCGAAAGTTTGGCATAAGCAATGAACTCTTTGGCCAGCTGCACGTCTTTTGCCGTTTTGGTGACGACGGTCGCCGTCCCCCCGCCGCCGAAGGAACGCGGCATGCCCTTTTCCATGACCGGCAGCGGAGCGATGGCGATTTTCCCTGCCAGTTCAGGCATGTAATTGGTGTAGCGGGACATCTGCCACAGAGGCATAAACGCGGTCACGTAGTTCCCGGAGTTGAATTCACCGTAGGCTTCCTCGGTATCCGGCTGCCCGCCGGCGATCGTAGCGAGCACGTTGTTGTTCTGCAGATCCTTCAGCACAGTCAGGCCTTTGATCATTTGCTCGGAATTGACCTTCGGATTGCCGGCCTCGTCCGTATAATCCGATTTCTGCTGGGCGAGCATCATCGATTCCTGCCAAGCGGCGCTGGTGTCCGCCGTTCCCATATGTTTGCCGGTTTTTTCGTATACCTGCATGCCTGCTTTCTTGAAATCGTCCCAGGTGACGATGGTTTTGTAATCCACCCCGGCCTCTTTTAAAATTTCGGTATTGTAAAATGCGACGGTTGCCCCAACGTGTGTGGACAATCCGTAGACGGTGCCGTCTTTGCTGTACAAATCCAATTGAGATTGAACAACCGTGTCCTTATAAGGTTTTACCACATCGTTCAAAGGTTCGAGCTGCGGGGTTCCTTTCATGAAATCCGGATATTTGCCGAGCTCGATGTCCGCGATATCGGGGGCGCCGACCCCGGTTTGCACGGCGATGGACAGCTTGTTATGCATGTCGTCGTAAGGCATGACGGTCACGTTTAGCTTGATTTGCCGGTCCGGATTGGCCTTGTTCCATTTTTCAAGCATTTTCTCGAAGTGCTGCCCATGCAGCTCCACGAACGTCCAATACGATAATTCCGTTGCGCCTTTGTCCGCCCCGCCGTCCAGCACGGACGTTTTTCCGCCTGATGAGGATGAGGACTTGCCGCCGCAGCCCCATAAGATCGTTGTCATCAAAAGTACCAGAAGCGTAATCAGCCATGTTTTCTTCATACTTGACCCTCCTGAATGATTTGTTGGCATAAGCCTTGCTCAAACATAAAACACTCCGGAAGCGAAAATTGGAGGCGTGCGGGATCTAAGCCGCGGCATCCTTCCTTCCGGAAGTGAGGTTTGACTCCAATCGTCTCGGCATGAACCGCTTTCACAAATGGATGTCAGGGCTGCCTTGGGTTCGGCGATTCGACGCGGGCTGCTTCCTCCAGAACCTTCGTTCTTTTGACGGTTGCAGCCGATTATTCGTTTTCATTAAACATAAAACATTTTATGTATATACAAATGAATTCGCTTTCAAATATAAAATAGCACACCATTTCCCTGTTGTAAATAAATAACTATGAAACTTTTTATTGTTTATTAAAACAAAATAATGTTCAATCATAAATAAGTGATAAAATCTTTAAATAAGCTTCGTTCCTCGTCCGAACATGACGTTATAAGTTTAAATTTGTTTGAAATGAACTGCTATAAATCTGTCAAATGTTATAAAAAAATTGTTGTTTCTTAAAAAAACATGCGGCACACTATCTTTAACAATTATATTGGTTTATAATTATTTAAAATAAAAGAAACAGGGATGTATCCATACTTATTTGAAGAAGGGTTCGATGATATGATTTATATCAAGGATTTAATGAGCGGCATTGATATTTTCAAAGCGTTAAGCTCGGAGATCAGGATCCGGATCCTCGAACTGCTGGCGACGAACCAGGCGCTGAATCTGAACGATCTTGCGGGGAAGCTCAACCTGAGCAATGGAGCCATTACGATGCATGTCAAAAAGCTGGAGGAAAGCGGACTTATCGAAATCAACACCAGCGTCGGCAAGCACGGCATCCAAAAAATGTGCTACTTGAATAAAGACAAGCTGATGGTCGATCTGCGCAGCAAAGACGTCGACAACCTGTACGAAGTGGAAATCCAGGTCGGACATTACAGCAACTATCAAGCGGTTCCGACCTGCGGACTTGCAACCAAAGACAGCATCGTCGGCGATTTCGACGATCCCCGGTATTTCGCCGACCCGCAGCGGATCGACGCGGAAATCATCTGGCTGGCCGAAGGTTTTTTGGAATACCGCATTCCCAACTATTTGAAGCCGAATCAGTCTTTCCGGGAAATCCAGTTCTCGATGGAACTCGGGTCCGAAGCCCCCGGCTTCTGCGACAATTATCCGTCGGACATTTATTTTTACGTCAACGGGATCGAGATCGGCTGCTGGACCAGTCCCGGCGATTTCGGCGACGCCCGCGGCACGTTCAATCCGGATTGGTGGCCGCCGCATTTGAACCAATACGGCATGCTAAAGCTGATCCGCATCAATCAAGAGGGCAGCTTTATCGACGGATGCCGGATATCGGACGTAACGCTGGACCAAATCAACCTCGACTACAAAAGCGAGCTGACCTTCCGGATCGCCGTCACGGAACAGTCCGAGAACAAACGGGGCCTGACCATCTTCGGCAAAAACTTCGGCAACTACAGCCAGGACCTGCTGGCCCGCGTGCTGTACGACGTCCATCCGGATTAAGCGGACGCCCGCCATGCCTTTTAAGAAAAACGTCTATCGCCGTACTTTCACAGAAGACAGACCGTGCTTAGCGGAAATTTTTCTTGAGATATAAGGGAGCCATCGCTTCGAAACTTCTTATATCTTCATAAAGGGGACCTTGGACATGCATTCACATGCTCCAGGGTCCCTTTTACTTTTCGATAGGCAACGCCGTCACGCGGCAACGGCTTCAGGCTTCATTCAACGCGCGCAGCAGCGTATGGCGGTCGCGCAAGAGATGGGCTTCGCGCAGGCTTTCCGCGAACAGCCCGTCGTCAATGCCGAGCTCCTGCAGGCTTGAGGGTCCGCCTGCGCGCTGCAGGAGCGAGCGGATTTCGGCTTCGGCAGGCACCGCGCCGAGCCACTCCCGCACCTGTGCGCCATGCTTCCGCAGCATGTCGGGCTCCTGCCGCGGATAAACGCCGCGGAAGGCCGCGTTATGGTAGAGGCGCGAAATTTCCGCGCAGGCCACGCCGACCTTCGCGCCGTGCAGCAGCGCCCGGCTGCCGCGGCGCAAATATTCCATCTCCCAGAAATGGGAAAGATGATGTTCGGCGCCGGAGGCCGGATGGGACTGCCCGAATTTGAGCATCGCGATCCCGGATTCAATCAGGGACGTCATCAGGATGCGGATGCCCTCCTCCGTCCGGTTCCCGATCTCGTCGACATGCTCTACGCAGGCGTTCAGCGCTTTTTCCGTCATGTCCGCGACTTCCTGGTCGTAAGGCTCCGCCGCAGTCAAATGCGAAAATTTCCAATCGAATAACGAAGTGTATTTGCCGAGCATGTCGCCGAATCCGGCGGCAACCAGCTGCTGCGGCGCTTTCGTCAGAACGTCCAGATCGGCGAAAATCGCCACCGGGCCCGTGGCCGGAAACGTCTTTTTCACGCCGCGGACGATCAAGGGAGCTCCCTTTGACGTAAAACCGTCCACCGACGGAGCCGTCGGCACCGAAACGAACGGTTTCCCCGTTTTGTAACATACGAAGCGAACAATATCGTGGATCGTTCCTGAACCCGCCGCGATCACCGCATCCGTCGTTTCCGGGTTCACTTCAAGCAGCAGCTGCAGAAGCGACGGTTCGTCGGCCACGACGTCTCCGGACGGCCCGGGCTCGATCAGGCACAAGCGAATGCCGACGCCGGCAGCCTTCAGCTCCCGTTCCAGCTCCTTGCCCGCAGCCTCGTAGGTGTTCCCATCCGCCGTCAGAATGACGTTTTGACACCCTTTTTCCTTGAGATAGGCGG
This sequence comes from Paenibacillus sp. USDA918EY, assembly GCF_009870825.1. Lineage (GTDB taxonomy): Bacteria > Bacillota > Bacilli > Paenibacillales > Paenibacillaceae > Paenibacillus_AQ > Paenibacillus_AQ albilobatus. The sequence goes on from NZ_WTWY01000006.1 coordinate 103,990, forward strand.
CCGCTTGTTTGATCGCTCCCTTTTCAAGCACCATTTGATCCAGCGCGTATTCCACCGGAACGTTGTTCATGCTGATCCCTCCTTATATCTGCCCCCATAACGAAAAGACCGTCGGTCTGCAACAAAACCGTCTGCCCTTTGCATAGCCGATGAGAGCTGAAGACGTTCGTATTCAACCCTTTCTTGCGTTTATTCCGATCGTAAACGGGGGGCGCAGGCCGAATGCTCCGTCCTGCGCCTTGATGTAACCATCTTCCCGCCGGTTATTCGACCGACTTTTTAATGTTCTTCAGCCGCTTCATCACGTCGTTTGCGCCGCGGCCAAAGTAATCATGGAGAAGGTTGTATTCTTGATAAAGACGTTCGTACACTTCGACGTTCTCCGGAATCGGCTTGAAGGTTTCTTCTTTGACCCTCGCCATGTTTTCGGCCGCCGCGATCACCGTGTCGTATCCTCCGGCTTCCTGTCCGGCCGCTACCGCCGCGAATATCGCCGCTCCGAGCGCCGGCGTCTGCTTGGAATCCGCCACGTAAATTTCGCGGTTCGTGACGTCCGCGTAAATCTGCATCAGCAGCTTGTTTTTTTGCGGCAGCCCGCCGCATGCGTACAAGGCGTCAACACTTACGCCGCTCGAATGGAAGGCGTCGACGATTTTGCGCGTGCCGAAAGCCGTCGCTTCAAGCAGGGTGCGGTAAATTTCCTGCGGCTTGGTCAGGAGCGTCATGCCGAGAATCAGTCCTGTCAGATCGGTATCGACGAGCACCGAACGGTTGCCGTTCCACCAATCGAGCGCAAGGAGCCCGGTCTGGCCCGGCTTATACTGCGCGGCTTCCCTTTCGAGCCAAGCATGGACGCCGATCCCCTCTTTGTCCGCGGCTTCCTTCACATAAGCCGGCAGCGCTTCCTCCACGTACCATTCAAAAATGTCGCCGACAGCCGACTGGCCTGCTTCATATCCGTACAATCCCGGGATGATGCCGTCTTCCACGACGCCGCACATGCCTTCGACCTGCTTCTCTTCCGTGCCGAGGAGCATATGGCAAATGGACGTTCCCATCGCCATGACCAGCTTGCCCGGCGTCACGACGCCGACGGCAGGCACGGCCGCATGGGCGTCGACGTTGCCGGCCGCAACCGCGATGCCCGGCCGAAGTCCCATCATCGCCGCCATCTCCTCCGTCAACCCGCCGACGTTCGTACCCAGCGGAATGACTTCGCCGCGCAGCTTGGTTTCGGTCAAATCCTCGAGCCGCGGATCCAGCGCTTTGAAAAATTCCTTGCCCGGATAACCTTCCTGCTTATGCCAAATCGCTTTGTAGCCGGCGGTGCAGCTGTTGCGGACGATTTTGCCGGACATTTGCGAAATGACCCAGTCCGTCGCTTCCAGAAACATGTCCGCTTGATCATAAATTTCCGGAGCCTCGTTCAAAATCTGCCATGCTTTGGCGATCATCCATTCCGAAGAAATTTTGCCGCCGTAACGCGGCAGGAACGCTTCGCCGCGCTCGGCCGCGATCCGGTTGATCGCATCCGCTTCCGGCTGGGCTGCATGGTGTTTCCACAGCTTCACCCAGCTGTGCGGGTGATCCTGAAACTCGGGCTTCAGGCAAAGCGGTTCCCCCTTGCCGTCCACCGGCAGCATGGTGCAGGCCGTAAAATCGATGCCGATGCCGATGATGTCGGCCGGGTCTACGCCGGAATCGCGAACGACGGCAGGCACCGAACGGCGCAGCACTTCGATGTAATCCGCCGGGTGCTGCAGCGCCCAGTCATGGTCCAGCTTTTTCCCGGAACCCGGCAGCTTTTCGTCGATGACGTGATGCGGATACGGCGTGACATGGTCCGCCACTTCGCGGCCGTCGGCCAAATCAACCAATACGGCGCGGCCGGACTGCGTTCCGTAATCCACTCCGATCGTATACTTTTTGCTCATTTGAGTCCCCTCCAGCTCGAAAACGAGTTATGATGACGATGTTGCAAATCCGAAAAGCGGCTTCCGATCAAGCGATAAAGATCTAAACAGGTTAACTTGTCAATATCTTACACGGAAGCGGCTGGAATGCATATTGAAAAATCCGAATCATCGCAATGAACATTTTGCTTTTATATAAGTCGAGCCAATCATTTATACGGATGATGCCAGCCGGGATCGATCATTTTTGGCCGTAGTAAGCATTCGCTCCGTGCTTGCGCAGGAAATGGCGATCGAGGAGCGTCTGGTCCATCGGCTTGCTGTCCGGATTGAGCTGCAGCTGCCGCGCGGTGATTTTGGCCACTTCCTCCAGCACGACCGCATTGTGGACCGCATTCAAGGCGTCGCTTCCCCATACGAAAGGCGCATGCGCATGCACCAGAATACCGGGAACCTGGATCGGGTCCAGTCCCAGCTCGCGGAACCGCTCCACGATGACGTTCCCGGTCTCGAGTTCGTAAGCGCCTTCGATTTCCACCTTCGTCATCGGCCGCGTGACCGGAATTTCGCCGTAAAAATAGTCCGCATGCGTCGTTCCCGACGCCGGCAAAGGCCGGCCTGCTTGCGCCCAGCTGGTTCCCCACGGCGAATGGGTATGTACAACCCCGCCGATTTCAGGGAATTCGCGGTATAACACCATATGTGTCGGGGTATCGGACGACGGACGCAAATCGCCTTCGACGACCCGTCCCTCCAAATCGACGACGACGAGGTCTTCCGCCTTCAAATCCTCGTAAGGCACGCCGCTCGGCTTAATGACGAACAGCCCTTTTTCCCGGTCGATTCCACTTACGTTGCCCCATGTAAAAGTAACGAGGCCATATTTCGGCAAAGCCAAATTGGCTTCAAGCACCTGTTGTTTTAATGCTTCCAGCATGTCGGACACATCCTTTCCGGTTTGTAGTTGTACGTACAAGCAAGAGCGGAAGAGTCCGCATTGAAGCAGACCCGTCCCTCTTAATCCTGGGTTCTTTTGGCTACGGAATCCCGCACGATCAGCTCGGGCTCGTATACCGCATCCTGTGCCGTCTTTCCTTGTTCAATCATGGCAATCAGCCGGCTTGCCGCCGTCCGCCCCATTTCCGTCTTGGGATGCGTCAGCGTGGTCAGCTTCGTCCCCGAAGCGGTCGCCAGGCTGGAATCGTCGAATCCGATGACGGACACGTCTTCCGGAACCTGAAGCCCGCTTTCGGCAACCGCCTCCATCAGCAGCACGGCAAGCTCGTCATTGTAGCATACGAAAGCCGTCGGTCGGTTTTCCCCTTCGCCCAGCATCTGCAAAGCCTGCCGGTAAGGCAGGTCGTTTTTTTCCTCCGTCGTGTAGGTGACGACCCTTTTCGGCGAAGCGCTCATTCCCGCCGCTTTATGCGCCGCCAGAAACCCTTTCAGGCGGTTGACGCCCTGCAGGTCGTCCCGTTTGAAGAACCCGGCGATCTGGGTATGCCCCATCTCCAGCAAATACTGCACCGCTTTGTAGCCTCCGGCTTCATCATCCACCTTCAGGCAGGCGCATTCCAGCTCCCGGTACTTTTCGTTGATCATCAGATAAGGGATTCCCTTTTCCTGAAGCTCCAGAAAATAGGCCAAATTCGGATTGCCCTCGGCGCTTTTCGTCGGCTCGATGATCAGTCCGCTGAGCGGCTGGCTGGTCATCAGCTGCAGGCTTTCCATTTCCTTTTCCTTGTTGTTGTCGGTGCTCGACAGCTGAAGCCGGTATCCCTTGCTCCGGAGCTCCGCTTCGGCGCCGCGGACGATATGCGGAAAGATGTAATCCGATATATACGTCGTAATAATGCCGATCGTTTTCGCCTGCTCGCCTTCCCGGCGCTGCGGCTCGCGGGCAAAGGTGCCTTTGCCTTGGATCCTTTCCAGCCATCCTTCCTTCTCCAGCTCCCCGAAGGTTTGGCGGACCGTCTGGCGGCTCATGCCGAACTGCTCCGCGATCTCGTTCTCCGACGGGACCTGCTGTCCCCGCTGCAGCTTGCCCGATTCGAACCAGGACAGCAGCTCTTTCTTTAATTGAATATATTTGGGAATCCGTCTATTATTCATCATTCACCTCAGCGAAACAATTCGAGTATAGAGCCTGCCGGGCACCATGTCAGGTTCGGTGCTGCCGGACAGGCTCTTCCATTTATAGCTATTGTATCATAGGCTGGGCGAATAGGGACAAACTGCCCTTATCTTAAGCGATAGGCCGCGTCGCTCCACAGAAGTTCGTTTTTGAAGCGCTGAACCGACGTGTCTTTGTCGATGATGACGGCTTCAATGCCGGCCATTTCCGCAAAATCGGCCAAGTTTTCGGCCGTGATCGCGTACGAGAGAACGGTGTGATGCGCACCGCCCGCCAAAATCCATGCTTCCGCCGATTCGCGCAGGGAAGGCTGCGGTTTCCAAAGCACGCGCGCAACCGGCAGCTTAGGCATCGCTTTCTCGACTTTCACGCCGTCCACCACATTGACGAGCAAGCGGAAACGGTGTCCGAGATCCACGAGGGACGCATTGACCGCTTGGCCGTCGCGACCGTCGAATACGAGGCGGGCAGGGTCTTCCTTTCCTCCGATGCCGAGCGGATGCACTTCAAGCGACGGGCGCGTCGCCGCGATGGTCGGGCACACTTCCAGCATATGCGCGCCGAGAATCATATGGTTGCCCGGCTCGAAGTGGTAGGTGTAATCCTCCATGAACGACGTATTCTTGTTGTTCGCGAGCACTTTCAGAACCCGCGTCAGCGCCGCCGTTTTCCAGTCCCCTTCGCCGCCGAAGCCGTAACCGGCTTCCATCAGGCGCTGCACGGCAAGACCCGGAAGCTGCTTCAAGCCGTGAAGGTCCTCAAACGTCGTCGTGAATGCGCCGAATCCGCCTTCCTCGAGGAAACGTTTCATCGCGATTTCGATGCGGGCCTGGTACGCAATCGCATCCCGCACCGGTCCGTCGCTAAGTCCGGCCTGGGTAATCGTATATTGCTCCGCGTATTCGTTCAGGAGCGCCTTCACTTCGCTGTCCGTCACTTCATTCAACACCTGCACCAGATCGCCGACGCCGTAGCCGTTGACCGACCAGCCGAATTTGATCTGGGCTTCCACCTTGTCTCCTTCCGTTACGGCCACTTCGCGCATGTTGTCGCCGAAACGGGCTACTTTCAGGCGGCGGCTTTCGGCAAATGCGACTGCGGTGCGCGTCCAGCCGGCAATGGATTCGCGGACTTCAGGGTCTTCCCAATGTCCGACGACGATTTTCCGGGCGATGCCGAGACGGGCGCCGATATGGCCGTATTCCCTGTCGCCGTGGGCGGATTGGTTCAGGTTCATGAAATCCATGTCCATCGTTTCCCACGGAATGTCGCGGTTAAACTGCGTATGCAGATGAAGCAGCGGCTTCTGCAGCTGCGAAAGGCCGGCGATCCACATTTTGGCCGGAGAGAAGGTGTGCATCCACGTGATGATGCCCGCGCAGGTTTCATCGCTGTTCGCCTGAATGATCAGGTTGTAGATTTCATCCGGCGTCGTGACGATCGGCTTGAATACGACCGGATATGTAAAAGAAGCATCCTGATCAAGCTCTTTGGCGATGATTTGCGAATGCGCAGCTACCTGCTCCAACGTTTCGGGTCCGTATAAATGCTGGCTGCCGGTGACAAACCAAAATGAGTGCGGTTTCAAATTCATCTTGTTAGCCCTCCTTAATGGGTACGTATGAGTTCACCAACTTGTACATACATATATGAGTATAATTTGCACTAAATCATACTTGTACGTACATTTATCTATGGCTTTATATTATGCCCGCTTCCCCAAAAAAGCAAGCAAAACATTTTTGATCTTTGCGTTTGCAGGCCGAACCGCTATCATGGAAATATCAAACAGCTTTTAGGAGGGCATGGCCATGACCGACCCGTTTGTCCCCTACTCAGCTTCCCATCTGCTTATGCTTCTTTCGCTTCTCGCCGCGTCACTTCTGCTTTATGCGTTCCGTTACCGCTTACGCGGCAGCCCGGGCGCCAAAAAGTTGCTCCGCCTTTTCCTGGCCGCGCTGCTCGCCGTTTCGGAAGCGGTCCTCGATGCGTGGAATATCGCCGAAGGGACGTGGAACCCGAGGTATACGCTGCCTTTGGAGCTTTGCAGCATCACTCTTTTGTTGTCCGTTGTCATGCTGTTGACACGCGGCCGGCTGCTTTATCAAATTTTGTTTTTCGCCGGGATCGGCGGCGCGCTGCAGGCTCTTTTTACACCCAATCTGGTTTACGGCTATCCGCATATCCGCTTCTTCCAGTTTTTTATCGCCCATATGCTGATCATATTGGCTTCGCTGTACATGACTTGGGTCGAAAACCATAAGCCGACCTGGAAATCCGTCGGGGTTGCGATGATTTTTCTCAATATCGCCGCCTTTATCGTCGGCGTGCTGGATTACGTTTTGGACGCCAACTACATGTTTTTGATGCATAAACCTTCTACGCCGTCCCTGCTTGACGTTCTCGGTCCGTATCCGTATTATTTGCTGGCCGAGGAAGGCATTGCCCTGCTTTTTTTCGCCCTCATGCAGCTGATCTTTTTCGTTCTCCCGGAAAAATGGCGGCGGAAAAGCGCATTGCGCGGGCCATCGGCCATGTAAACCTCCCGGAGAGGGAACGTCGCTTAACAGCCTGTTCAAGTACTTTACGGCCCCCGTTCCCTTCCATAACACCTTACGGCTTCGTATCTTCGTTGTACGTTTGCCGCCCCGGAATTATAATGATGGGAAAAGCTTTACCTTTTTTGCGGTTAGAACTCGTAAAGGAGCTTCCCAATCATGACACAGCCCAAAGTGGTACAAAACATCACCGAACTGATCGGCGGCACCCCCGCCGTCCGCCTGCACCGCCTCGTAACCGCGGAGGACGCCGAAGTGTACGTCAAACTCGAATATTTCAATCCGAGCCGAAGCGTCAAGGACCGCGCGGCCTTCAACCTGATTGCGCAAGCGGAAAAAGACGGTCTGCTTAAGCCCGGCTCCACGATCATCGAACCGACGAGCGGCAACACGGGCATCGGACTGGCGATGAACGCCGCCGCCAAAGGCTACCGCGCCATCTTGGTTATGCCGGGCAATATGACGAAGGAGCGCATCAATATTTTGAAGGCGTACGGCGCGGAGGTCGTGCTGACGCCGGCCGCCGAACGGATGCCGGGTGCGATCCGCAAGGCGCTTGAGCTCAACAAGGAAATTCCGGACAGCTTTATTCCCCAGCAATTCGAAAACAAAGCCAATCCCGACATTCACCGCCAGACGACGGCATTGGAAATCATCGAACAGATGGATGGCCGTCTGGACGCCTTTGTGGCGACGGCGGGCACGGGCGGAACGATTACCGGCACCGGCGAAGTACTCAAGGACAAGATTCCGGACATCGGCATCTACGTTGCCGAACCGAAAGGCTCGCCCGTGCTGTCCGGCGGGCAGCCGGGTCCGCATAAGCTGGTGGGGACAAGCCCGGGGTTTATCCCTCCCATCCTGAACACGAACGTATACGACGAAATCTTTCAGGTGAGCGACGAGGATGCCATCGGGACCGCCCGCAGGCTGGCGAAGGAAGAGGGCATTTTGGTCGGACCGTCCTCCGGCGCCGCCGTATGGACGGCCCTGCAGGTGGCGCGGCGGCTGGGGCCGGGCAAACGCGTGTTGTGCATCGCTCCGGATACCGGTGAACGTTATTTCAGCATGGGAATATTTTAGTTTTGCAAAAAAGCCGCCCCCGGAGCACAAACATGCCCGGTACCGCCATGGTACCGGGCATGTTTTTTTAATACAAGTGTATATAATTCCGGGGTCCCCGCAAAGTACCTGAATCGGCTTCGAAACCAAAGCCCCGCTTTTGTGCGATGAGGGGTGTTTTACGGGAGAGGATGCCGGACCGCATCCGCAGTTCTCTCCGCCGCTTGCTCGTTTTCCTTCACTTTTTTCAGCTGCGCCACGATGATGATGCTGATGACGACAAGCAAAAACCACGAGCTGATTTTCCCGATGTGCACAAGCCTCCAGGCATGATCCTGATCCGGGTACTGCCATGCGCCGAAAAAGGTCGAGATGTTTTCCGCCACCCAGATGAAAAAGCCGATCAGGAAAAAGGACAGCACCAGCGGCATGCGAAAGGTTTTGCCGGCCACGTCGAAGTATACCCAGGTTCTGAAAAATACGACGACCAGCAGCAGCGTCAGCCACCAGCGCAAATCCCATAGGTAATGGTGGGTGAAAAAATTCAGGTAGATCAGCACGCTGATCCCGACGGTCCACACCGCCTTCGGCCAGTGGCGGATACGCAGGTTCAAATTGCGCCATGCCTGACAGATGTAACTGGCCACGCTCGCGTACATAAAGCCGCTGTAAAGGGGCACCCCGCCGATTTTCGTCCAGCCTTCCTCCGGATAAGACCATGAGCCCATGTGTACCTTGTATAGTTCCAGCACGAGGCCGATGACGTGAAACATGCAGATGACCTTGAACTCATCCCATGTTTCCAGCTTGAACATTAGCATGAGCGCTTGAGCGAGAATGCACACCGCCAGAATGAAATCGTATCTGGAGACAAAGGGAATGTGAATCAGCTTCGAAGCCGCGAGCGTCAAAAAGATGACCGCGGGAAAAATGCAGGAGCGGGCCTGTTGAAGGCCAAAAATGATGAATGTCCGTATCGGGTTCATAGTCCCCTCCAAATTAGGTATGTATGGTTCGGCACCGATCGATGAAAGCGGCTGAAAACGCCTGCCGCGTTCGGCAACGATTCTCCATGCCGTTTCATCTTCCCGAATGAGAAAGCAAAATTTTAGCATCTTCCCTATGTTATAACTGTGTCAAACAGGAATGCCAAAAAGGCGCCTGTTAACGATAAAGGGAGTTGGGAACATGAGCAAGTTGACGGGAAAAACCGCCCTGGTAACGGGCGCCAGCCGCGGAATCGGACGTGCCGTCGCGAAACGTTTGGCGGAAGAAGGCGCGCTTGTCGCCGTCCATTACGGGAGCAAGCATGCCGAAGCCGAGGCGATCGTTCAGGAAATCAAGCAGCAAGGCGGCGACGCGTTTGCCGTCGGAGCGGACCTCCGTTCCATGGAAGGCATTCGGCAGCTGTTTGCTTCGCTGGAAGCATTGATGCAGGAACGTCTGCAGGACAGCGGCCTCGACATTTTGGTCAACAATGCGGGGGTCGGCCTGCCGATCCCCATCGAAGAGACGACGGAGCAAGCTTTTGACGACGTCGTGGCCGTCAACGTCAAGGCCCCGTTTTTCATCATTCAGCAGGCGCTTCCCCGTTTGCGGGACGGCGGGCGCATCATTAACCTTTCCTCCGCCACCACCCGAATATCCCTGCCTGTCGTTGCTGCGTACAACATGACAAAAGGCGCGATGAATGCGTTGACGCTTTCCCTGGCGAACCAGCTGGGCGTGCGCGGAATTACGATTAACGCGATTCTCCCCGGTTTCATCGAGACCGACATGAATGCCGACAGCCTGGCAACCCCGGAAGGCCGGAAATTCGGCGCCGATTTTTCGATTTTCGGGCGCTGGGGCCAGCCGAAGGATATCGCCGATATCGCCGCTTTCCTCGCTTCGGAGGACAGCCGCTGGATCACCGGTCAGCTGATTGACGCCAGCGGCGGATCGCATCTGTAATGGCTGTCTTCATCAGAGCTTGACGATTTGCGCGGGATGAGCCGTAAACCGAAAAAATCCAGCACTTCAACAGTACTGGATTTTTTCGCTTGTGGCTTAAGGAATATACTGCTGCACGATTTGTACGACTTTGCCGTCCTTTATGGTCAGGTGGTACGGGAAGCTTTTCATGTCCATCAGCTTGTCGTTGTTCATGATGGCCACGTATTTATCCAGCGATACCGGCTCGTTCCACTGGATTTCCATGCCTTCGTACGTTCCGTCGTGGTCATACAGCTGCATCAGCACCTTGGCATCCGGGGCAATCTCGTAAGTCTCCAGCGTCTGATCGTCGTTGACGATGTAATAGCCGTCAGGCGCGCCTCCCAATTCTTCGGCGGCTTCCGGTTCCCGTTCCTTGAACTTCCGATCGGCCGCGTCGCCTTCATACCATTCGATCGGATCGGCTTGGACGACAAGGTGTCCGTTCTCCTGCTTTATCGAAGAAATCAAAGCTGTCACTGTGTCCTCGCTCGGAGGAACCGGGGTATATTCCTTGTCCGTTCCGACTGCGCTGGCCGACGTTGTCATAATGAGCAGGGCGATGATGAGGGTAGCAAACAGCGTGATTTTTTTCATTGAAAATATCTCCTTTAATGGACCAAGTATTTCATTCCATATGATCCATTACCCTGCCGAGTTATTTTCAAACCGAATGTTGCAAAAAAAGTTCGAAATGGCTCCGATCGGGCGTGGATCTCTTATAGCTTCACTATAAAACATCCCGCCGCGCCAAATCGTCACAATTAGGTTACAACCACATCAAATTGTTGTCATGTTCAATGCGCTTTCAATCAGGCTTTCGCTTTGCTGCGCGTCAAAATCGATTTCAGTTCATCCAGCCGGTGGATCTCATGCGTCGGCACGATTCCCGTCGAGTTCGGAAGACGGTTCGGATTATACCAGCACGTATCGATGCCGACGTTGTTGCCGCCTTGAATGTCCGAGGTCAAGGAATCGCCGACCATCAGCATTTTTTCCTTGTCGGCGCTGCCGATCTGGGCAAACGCATGCTCGAAAATGCCCGTCTGCGGCTTCTGGAAGCCCGTATCCTCGGAAACGATCACCGCCTCGAAAAAGTCCTTCAGCGCCGACCGGTTGAGCCGCCCGAACTGCACCTGCTTGATGCCGTTGGTGATGGCCGCGATGCGATAGCCGTTTTCCTTTAAATATTGGCATAACTCAAGCGCTCCCTCAAACACAAACGATTGCTCGGAAAGGGATTGAATGTAGCGGTCGCTGATGGCTTGCGCGTCCTCATTCAGCTTTTGCTCGAGGCAAAACCGCCGGAAACGCTCCACTTTCAGCTCCGTCGAATTGATCAGGCCCTGCTCAAGTTCCTTCCAAAGCCCTTTGTTGATCCGGTTATAACAATCGGTGATGCCCGCATCCTCCGGATCCAGATTCAAGCTTGCCAGAACGTAAGCCAAGGCGCGTGCCTCGGACATTTTGAAATCAAACAACGTTTCATCCAGATCGAACAAAATCCACTCGTAAGACAAGTTGCAAGCCTTCCTTCTATGTAAAATGGGCTTATGTCAGCCTTTATTCTATCCTAGTTTAAGGGAAAAGTCGCATTTTATCCACCTTGGGCGGGGACTCTCTATCCGGCTTTTTTCCGTTTCGTCGGCATAAATAAAGCACACAGCCTGCCGGAAAATCTCCGGCATCCGCCATGCGCTTGTTTTTGAGGATCATCATTACGATTTTCGCTTGAAAACCGCAATGACATCCCTCGAGTGCCCTTGGCCGGCGTTCGTGTCAAAGCAGGAGACCAATTCCCAGCCTTTCATGCCGTATTCGTTCAGCAAATTTTCGAACTCCTCTTCGTCGACCTTTCCTCCCAAAAAACCGCCCGTTTGATATTTGACCGTTTTGTATTCCCAATTCTCCATTATTTAACGCATCCTTCCGTTAGGTGGTTCCAATTTGTCCAGCACCACGATGAGCAGCGTCGCCAAGGGACCGATCAGCAGCGAAATCAAAAACCAGTTCAGGCCGCTTCGGTTTTTTCCCTGCGCCAAACCGGCGTTGATCAGCGCCAATGTCCCCCAGCCGACGACATAACCGCCTGTCCCGTTATTCATGGTCAAATCCCCCTCATCACTTTTATCACGAAATCCAGATGTATATCCGAAAAAGCCGTTGAAATCCGGTCAATACAGTCTCTTCATTCATTATTGTTGTTTTTTTCAATCTGCTACATCCTCCGAGATTTTTCTGCCAAATAAATATCCAGCGCCTTAAGCGCCCGGACGGCAACGCGGATGAACAAAATCATGCACGTTATGCCAAGCGCGGCAAAAGCCAACATGATCAAGAATGGAATAATTGCAAAAATACCGCTGCCTGTTACCGTAGTAGTATCCATAGCTATCCTTCCTCTCGCCTGTGATTTCATGCCTTCGGAGGCTTTTCCCGAATTATTCCATACTGGAATATGCCTCCGTTACGGACATCGGAATGAGCTCTTGGTGGAGCATTCCCCCGTTATCTTTCCAGCTCACCTCCATGTGCGACCGGCTTAGGTCCGCTTGCGATTCCGCGAGCTCCCAATCCGAAACGGTGCCTTTAATGGAGCTGATATGCCAGGCTGCACTGGGAATGTCGATCGATCTACCTTTGCTGGTTTCGGCATAGCTCAGGACGGGTTTCGGACTTCCTTCACCCGGCCGTTCAAAAAATGCGTAGCCGAAATAATCGTACGGTTTGAAATGATCCGGATCTCCTATGTATCTCAGACTTCCGTTTCCCCTAAAAATGCCGGAGGCCGTCCGTATGATTTTAAAATCTTCTACCTGCCAATACTTACTTTGACCATTTAACGTAAAGGCTTCCCATTCTTTTCCGCTATCCGGGAGTTTGGCGGGTCCGCTTAACCGCGGGATCAGCAAACCAAGCGTCACCCCGTTGGAGGCCAGCAGGAGCACAATAACAACGATATACCACCTTTTCCCCATCTCTCCCTCCTCCTTCCCCGCATTATAAAGAAAAAACAAAAGTTCCCCGGCCGGATGTCATTAAAAAAACGATTAGAACTTTTCTTTGCAACAATTACCCACTATTTTACATGAAAACCTATATCAGGTGAACTAAAAAACGAAACAAATCCGGCAGAATTCGCTTGCCTCGTTTTCCTGGGAAAAATAAAATGCCCCCATTCCGGAACAACCGAAACAGGGGCATACAATGCATTGACGGCTTAGAACGTTTCCTTCAAATAAAACGGCTTGCATTTGCTTTCAAAATAACTTTCCAGCCCCGAGCTGCCGTTCAGCTCGACAAACTGCACTGGTGGAAATTGCACCTGTACCGATTCAGCGACCTTCCCCGCTTCGGCAAGGATTTGATCGCCTTTACCGATGTAACTGATCGCAATCATCGTGCGCGGCGCTTGATCCGTGCGGGGGTTAAACACCTGGGCGTTGTAGGCGCAGATGACGTTTTTCAAACGCTCAAACACTTTGCTGAGCTCGTCCAGCAGCTCCGTCGGCGGCTCCGCAGGTGGACCGATCATCGTTTGCGTGTTTTTTTCCACCACATAGGCTTCTTGGGCGTTAAAGACGGAGCCGTTCAGGATCGCTTCGATTTCCTGCGCGGTAAACTCTTTGCCGAAAGCGGAGCCCGGGTTGAGCAGCAAGTCCGCACCCTTCGTTAAATTAAAAAAATGCACCGCATTGATCGCCAAATATTGAACAGGCTCTTGAATAAAGGCCTGCATGCGGGTCAAAGAAGAAAATATCGGGATGTACCGTTTCCCGTTCATTTCAACGCTCAACAGCTGGATAGACTGCCCTGCGGACAGTTCGGTTTTTTCCTGAACGGGGTTTGTCCCGCCTTGAATCGCGTAAATTTCGGAATTTCGGAGTTCGTAATAAAAATCGGGTCTGGCGGAAGGCTCGTTGACGGCTTTGATCAACTTTTCTTCCAGCGTGTTCGTTGCCTCAAAAGACATGGTTGATGCTCCCTTCAGGAAAGTATCGGATAAGGACCAATATAAGTAGTGTACCTTTCTTTGGCTGTGAACTAAAGCCCTAATTCCTTTGAATCTGTTTCAGGGAATGATCTCTTGGAGAGCTTCTTCCAGCGTTTTATATTTGAAGTCGTACCCCGCCCGCATCAATCGTTCCGGAATGACCCAGCGGCTTTTTAAAATCAATTCGGTTTCCGTCCGAATGATTCTTGCCCCGGTTTCAAGCATCCACTTGGAGGCCGGCAGCCCGAAAGGCATGTGCATCGCCCGGCGGAGCTCCTGCATCAGCTCTTTGTTCGTGACCGGATTCGGGGCGGAAACGTTAAAGACGCCGCTAAGCTCCGGATGCTCCTTCAAGAATAAGATGATGCCCAAAATATCGTGGAGATGGATCCAGCTGAACCGCTGCCTGCCGGGCCCCTGAATGCCGCCTAGGCCAAAACGGACGAGATTGCGGTATGGAGTCATGACCCCGCCGCCCCGCCCTAGCACGATCGCAATTCGCAAAGCGGCTTGACGGGTATGCGGAAGCTGAAAAGAGAAAAACGACTGCTCCCAAGCCTTGGCGACATCCACCGAAAATCCGGAGCCGATCTCCCCGGCTTCCTCGGTCATCGGACGGTCTTCGGCATGGCGGTAAATGGTTGCCGTGCTCGAATTGATCCAAAGCTCAGGCGGATGCTCGCAGGCAAGCACGGCTTTTCCGAGAATTTCCGTCGTTTCGGTCCGGGAATGCAAAATTTCGGCTTTGTTTTTTTCATCGTACCTGCAGTTAACCGATTTGCCTGCCAAATTGACGAGCAGATCCGCATGCTCAAGAGCCTCGCGGATGCCTTCCCGATCCTCCCACGAAATATGGCCGGGCCGCCTGGAGATGATCCGCGCCTCCCAGCCGCGCTGTTTGAATTCCTGTTCGAGATATGTTCCGATAAAACCGGTCCCGCCCGCGATCACGATTTTTTGTCTCACCGTTTCCCTCTCCTTTTCCGTCATGTGGGCCGTTTGCGCGTTCTGCGGCGATAGTAGAAAAACATGGCGGCTGCGGCAAGCAGCACAATGATTGGAATGCTTAACCAGACCTCGCTTGGCCCGCCTGCCGGTCCGGCATACGCCCCTCTGTATTCGGCCTTGATGTAAGCGCCAATGCCCGTTTTTACGGCAATTTGCTCCTTCGGGCTGATCCCTTTGATTTCATGGTACGTCGTCCCCTTCGGATAAACATTCGAGAAGTTGCCGCCGTATGTGCCTTCGCGGTCAGTATAACGGGTCACTTTTCCAAGTTTTTTCCCGATCCGATCCGAATCTACCTGCTCCGCGGTCACTTCATAAGTACCGTGATTGTACACGACAAAACGGTACGCCCAGCTGGCTGAAGCTTCCGCGGATATGCACAGGAAAAAGATGCATACCAGCAAGGTTAGCTTTTTCATGCCGTCCTCCGATCAACGTCGATTAACGTACTTCTGCCGTGAACTAACGGCGTCTTAGCGAACGTTTCCCTTGAGCGTTAAAACATGAATCCGCGATTTATCGGCCCACCCCGTCACGCCTTAAAATGTTCCTTGATTTCATCCTGCGGGTCCCATTTGGACCAGGCCGCTTCCAGCAGATTGCCTTCGGGATCCCGGAAATAAAAGTATTTGGCTTCACCCTGGCCAAGCGTACGCAGTTCGTCCACCTGAACGCCAGCGTTTTTCAGCTTGTCATATGTATGCTCGATGTCCTCGCAGTTCAGCGCCATGATCGGAAAAGGTTGGCCGTTTCTTCGGATTTCCAGCGGCTCCTTGTCGCGGGTTTCGATCAGCAGCAAGGCAATGGAGTTTACGTGCGGATGATGCAGGACCGCCAAAAAGGAACCGCGGTCTTCGAATTTCTCCATCAGCTTGAAGTCGAGATGCTGCGTATACCAGGCAATCGATTCGTCGATGCGGGTCGTCGGCACGTACACGTAACCGATCCGCAGGAAAGAAAACGTCATTATAACCCCTCCCAAAAAAGTCATTTCGTTGCTTGGACAAGTCCCCATTACATTTCGTTCAGTTTCAACGCCTTAAAGTTGTTGACCAGATAATGCACCCCGGAGGCCAGCGTCATCAGCAAGGCAAGCAGCATCAGCAGTTGATCCACCCGTATATAGGTAAACCATTGGAACGGAACATTTTCGAGCATGACGGCGACGATGGCGACGACCTGGGCGACCATTTTCCATTTGCCGAACCGGTCGGCGGCCAAAGCAATTCCCTGCGCCGAAGCGATCATCCGCAGGCCGGTGATGACAAACTCTCTCCCGATCATGATCACCGCGACCCAAGAAGCGATCATGTCGGCCTGCACCATCATGATCAGCGCGACGGAAATAAGCAGTTTGTCGGCCAGAGGATCGAGCAGTTTTCCCAAGTTGGTGATCTGGTTGTATTTTCTGGCGATATAACCGTCCAGTTTGTCCGTCCCGGAAGCCAGCACAAATATGGCAACCGCCATGTAGGATCCGTATTCATTCAAAAACCGGAAGACCGCGGCATCCGCCAGCTTGGCAGGCCACTCGGCGAAAAAGAACATAAACAGCGGGATGAGCGCGATCCGCGCCAATGTGATCCGGTTAGCCGTATTCAAAACTGTGTTCCTCCTTTCATTTTTCCTGCGGATTGCGGCTGCCCCACTCGCTGTAAAATTGCTGCAAATACAGCTCCATGAACGCATGCCTTTGCTCGGCCAGTTCCTTGGCGTACGGCGTATTCATCAAATCTTTAAGCTTCAGCAGCTTTTCGTAAAAATGGTAGATGGCCGTTTTGCCGGCTGACCGGTAATCCTCCTGCGCCAGCGCATCCGGGCTTAACTCCGGATCATGGATGATGCGGCCTTTGGCCCCCGAATAGGCAAACGTTCGGGCGATGCCGATCGCCCCGATCGCATCCAGACGGTCCGCATCCTGTACGACCTGCCCTTCCAGCGTGGCCATCGGCGGGTTTTTCCCGCCGTTAAAGGACATGTTCGCAATGATGTCCATCACCTTGTCGGTCAAATCTCCGTCTGCGGTATGCCCTTCCAGCCATGTTCTCACTTTTTGCAATCCCGCTTCCTTGCTCGCGTTCAGCTTCTCGTCGGCCACGTCATGCAGAAGCGCCGCCAGCTCGCACACGGTCCGGTCGGCGTTTTCCTTTGCGGCGATGTCGAGCGCCGTATTCCGCACCCGTTCGATATGCCACCAGTCATGGCCGCTTGCCTCTCCCGAAAGCACCTGTTTTACGAATCGTTCGGCTTCTTTTATAAGTTCGGCATGATCTGCTATCTTCATGTTTGTCTCTGCTCCCTTTGCGATGGCGGATTATTAGCTTGTTGAGAGCCTATCCGCTACTTATGATGTTTTACAGCGTTTTTCTGAAAAAGACCTCGCCGATCCCGCCCTCGTTGATGCCCGAGACGATCCCGGTTTCCTCGAAGCCGACATGCCTGTGCCAGCTTTGCGGTTCCGCTTCATTGACCTGCGACGAGCTGTACAGGTAGCGGTGACCGCGTTCTTTTAGATGTTTTGACGCAAAAGCCAGCAGCTTCTTCCCGATTCCCTGCGCGCGGCTGCTTTCTTTTACGATGATGAGGCCGATATACGGAACCGTGGACCATATGTATTCCAGGCGCAAATAACCAATCAATACCCCTTCGCTTTCGGCCAAAATCACTTCTTGGCGGCTCAGCTTCCACCGCAGAAATTCCGGATCAAAATGCGGATCCACTTCCCGTGCCTTTGGAAAATCCTCGGGTTCCCCGAAACGTATGGCAGGCTGCACAACGATCCCTCCTTGATTACAATATCGCTTTTATTTTATTATCCATTTTCAATCCTTGAAACCAATCGGTATGACGGGGCGACCTCCCATGTCTCATACGGGATCATGGCTTTGGCCTTCATCGCGTCAAGCGTGCGGGATTTTTGCTGTGGGCGGGTAATATATTGATCGATGCTGGATTCGGTGATTCGAACGTATTTGGCTTCCTGAATTTCTTCCGGTTGGATGCGGATCTCTCCGCTCACGTATTCGGCTTTAAACACAACCGAAAGAACGCGCTTCGTCGCATTGAAGTAAACGCCCGTAATTCCGACCGGACGAATCACGATTCCCGTCTCCTCCAGAAATTCCCTGCATACGGCCTGGTCCAAAGGCTCCCCTTCATCCACGTTTCCTCCAGGCATCTCCCATGTGTCGCCCCGCCAGTGCGTTCTCACGAGCAGCACCTCGTTTTGTTCGTTCATCAGCAAGGCGGAAACCGAAACCGTGTGCTTGGGCGGATCATGCTCCATGTCGATCGTCCTCTCTTCGCGTTATTTTGAACCGGTTCTTTGGCCGCTCACCACATGCCAGTGAAAATGCTTGGAGTCTTGGTATGCCCCGAGGTTGGTGATCACTTTGGCGGCGCCCGTGCTTAAAGTCATGTCCGCAGCGACCTTTTTGACGACCGCCATCAGCTCCAGCAAAAGCCCGTCATCATTGGATTCTTCCTCGGAAATCAGCGAGCCGACGTGAATTTTCGGTATGACGACGATATGATGTTCGTAGGACGGTCTTGTGTGGTGGTACGCCAAAACCCGCTCGGTCTCCATCACTTTGCGGACAGGCGTTTTCCCGTTTAAAACCTCGTCGCAATAAAAATCTTGGCTCACATCTTTTTCATAGACGACTATCTCTTTTCCATCCTGGTTGATCACGGATTTGACCGGAACCATCCCTTGCCCTTTCCAAAAACGGTGTCCCGGATCATTTTCCGCGATCACCCCTAAACGAAACGTCTTCACGCCTCTCTCCTTCATCATGCCGTAAAATAACTCCATTGCGCTTCGGCCAAACCCCTGTCCTTGCGCGTCCTTTCGGATTTGCAGCAGTCCGAGCCACGGATAACCGTCGTTTGGATTGTTCATCAAAAACTCCAGCACGCCTACGTATTGATCCCCGTCTTGAAGGAGAAACCGTTCCGCGCCAATGTTTTGGCCTGATTGAATCTCTTTCCGAATCTCTTCTTCCGTGAACACGTCCTTATCCTTCGAGATCCGATTAAAAAATGGATCCGAATTCAAAATGATCACTTCTTTATCCAAAAGCTCAGGCGTGGATGTTACCAATTTCATGGCGGTTCTCTCCTTTTTTACTTTTGAATCCGCTGATCTTGATTGCCCTTGTTCGATCCCCTGTCCTTTAGCGATCCTTAACAATGGGCAATGCTCCCGGATTTCATAGGGGCGTCGATGATCTCCGCGATTCGCTTCGCGATGTCATCCGGCGACGTCAGCTGTCCTTCCCGGTAAGCCTGCTCGAAATACGGAGCCAGCTCAAATTCCTTGCCGCTTTTGTTTCTGGCGGATGCCTGCAGCGATGTATCCACCATGCCGGGATCTATGGCAATCACTTCAACGCTGTCCGCAAGTTCGGTTCCCGCACACATCGTAAACATGTTCAACCCCGCTTTTGCGGCAGAATAAACGCTCATTCCCGGATTGGCGTAGGAGCCTGAGCCCGAGCTCACTTGAATGGCCTTTTTCCGCAGATCCCATGCTTTGGTCTCGCGGGTAAATACCGCGGTCAAAATCATAGGCGCCATCAAGGTGACACGAAGATTGGCTTCCATCTCCTCCGGCCGAATCGCCTCGATCCGCCGTAACGGCTCCAGCATCGCGGCATTATTCACCAGACCGATCATGTCCAAATCTTCCGGATTGATCCGACCCAATATGGATTGCAGCATAGGCTCAAGCCCGGCGGTCTGCATCAGATCAAAGGCGACATGCGTATAACCTGGACATTGATCCAACGATCCCGCTTCTCTTCTTGAAATGCCTACAACCCTATCCCCTCGTGCCAGCAAAGTTCTTGCAAGAGATTCCCCGATTCCTTTGGATGTCCCCGTGATGATAAAACAGCGCTTCGGCATGTGCTTCCTCCCGGCAAAATGCATATTATTCTAATCTCTTGGCGTACTTTTCCGTACCTGCCGTCCATTCAACCAATATTTGATCCGGAGCGTCTTCAGGTTTTCTTTCGAACTCCAGCTATATTCATATTCCCCGTCACCCGAAGCCTCGAAAGTTTCGACGCGATCTCCGGTGATGGTTAATATGGTTACGCGCTTTTTTTCATCGGCTTTCACGCGCCTGTATGTATTTTAAAATCTCTTTATTCTTCCGCACGACAATTCTTTTTGCCCTATAAGGCTCGGTGATCTCCATAATCTCCTTCATGTTCACTTCGTCAAATTTTCTGTTCCATACAAAAGCCATCTCGATCAAATTGTTAAAAGATTGCTTGTAGTTGGCCCGCTCAAGTCCAAGCCTGGTGCGCAGAAAACGGCGGATGATCCTGAAATCACGCACCCAGCGATTGGGCATAATTATAAAAATCAAATCGGCATGTTCAAAGCTCTCTTTTCCCCATTTGTGATGTACACCTTCAATAATCCACGTTTCACCGCTGACCGCTTTTCTTAAAAGCGCATCCCGGGTCTCCGCCGGAAATCTGCGCTGAACTTCGCCGCGCTCCCACACGAAATTGTCCGTTTCATAATGGGGAATACCAAACATTCGCGAACATTCGCGCGCGATATAAGACTTGCCGCTGCCGCATGAACCGATGATCCGGATTTTAATCGGTGCCACCCCCTCCAGGCGAATAAGCCGCCGGATAACATCTTTGAAGCATCAAAATGTAAATCAATGAGACCATGAGTCCCGATCCGATAAAAAACGAATTTCTGCCGTAAAGCACGATGGCGAGTACCGCGCCCATAACGAGATAGATCAGCACCCTTAACCAAAACCTAACCTTATATGCCATCCGTTCTAGTAACGTGTTTAATAGCCACTCATCCAGAATGAAAGATACCGCCGTTAATGAGATCATCACTTTAAAAGCCATGTACAGTCCGAAAACGAAAAAAAGAACGGCACTAACGACATCCATCCGCAAAAGAAGATATACAAGGCATGGGGCCAAACACAAGACGCAGGCCATAGACGCACAGCCAAATCTGCATAACGCCTTCGATAACCATGGCATGAAACGCGCCCTCCCCGGCGGATCACTTTTGAAAGCATATTTAATTCCAATTTTAATCGATGTTGGTTGTTATTGTATACGATTTCAGGGAAAATAGAGATAAACTAGCAGCAGCTGAAAAAGGAGAGATCAAATTGAGCAAATACGGAGCATATGTGAAGTTTACGGCCAAACCAGGGCAGCGGGACACGCTGTCCGACATTTTGCTGGAGGCGGCCGCCGCGGCTCGTACCGTGAAGGAATGCGAGGTGTATATCATCAACCTGTCGGATGCCGAACCCGATGCCGTCTGGGTCACCGAAGTGTGGAGCAGCGCCGAAGCCCATAAAGCTTCGCTCAATGATCCCGAAACGAAAGCGTCCATCGCCCGTGCCATGCCGCTCATTGCCGGCGTCGAATCGATCCCGGTGGTGCCTGTCGGCGGAAAAGGGTTATAGATGAACGGTAGGGGGACAACTGCCTCCTGTTCATTTTGGTGTTGCCGATCTACATGAAAAAGAAATAGACCGACCTTGTTGAGGTAACGGTCTATTTCTCGACTTGACTTATATGGCTGACTGCTTTAAATGCAGTTTTCATTTAACAAATTTCCTTCCAAGTTCATGACCAAGTAGCACGATAGGTACCAGCAGCAACCCAACGGGAATACTGAGTAAAATCTCTCCCCACGTTACCAATTCCTCATGAATCATTCTATAACCCAAGTATACGGTATAAGGAAGAACAAGAATCACAGCGCTTACGACTCCCGGCGTGTACATTCTTAAATACAATGTTTGCCCTAAATGGGTGAATACATGCAGCAGAAACAGCGTATTAAAAGATAAGAATATAAAAAACTTTTCGTGCTCTGCTGCCATAAAAGTAAATGGAATAAAAACAACAAATTCAAGCAAAACAGCAAAAGCAAATTGTCCGCTGGTGATATTAAACATTTTGTCCAACTGATTCCTTATTCTTGTTGGTACCTTCGTATAGACCCGATTTCTATTTTTCTTGATCCATGCCTCGACCCATATAATTTCTTCCAAGTCGTGGAGAAGAAAAACAACGATAAATAACCAGACCAGCGTTTGTAGTGTTACATCATGCATTGTTATGATCCCTCCCTCACTTGCGTAAATCTATGAAAAAAAAGCCAGCTTAATTCTTCCTGCCGATATAAAGCAGATGCGAAGCGGAGCCAAGCAGATACGGATTTTCGGATTCCTTGATGACGATGTCCATGATTTGACGATACGCCTCATCCCCCTGCCTGCGCCAATAATCCCACTGCTCGGGCGTCATGGCGCCTGCAATGCTGCTCGAACCGATCAGCTTCATGGTTTCAAAGCCTTGAGACTCCATAAAAGGGTTAATTTCGGCGATGTCAAAATAATAGGCTCCGGTAAAACGTCCCTCGTCCGCATGGTCAAACGTGCTGGTCCGCAAAAATTGGCGGATGCCCTCGACCGTATGGTTGGGCTTCCAATGTTCGGGGTGCATCACCGAGTTCATTAAAAATCTCGTTTGGGTCATGAAGGCCACAAATACAAGCCCGCCCGGCTTCGCGACCCGGTGCAGCTCCCGTACCGCCTTGATCCTTCCCTCTTCCGCTTGCAGATGATACAGCGGCCCCAGCATCAGCGCGGCATCAAAATGCTCATCCGGCAGCATGCCCAAGTCCCGGGCGTCAGCCGCATAAAATCCGTCGAATCGATCCTCGATCCGATATTCTGCGGCTTTCTTTTTCGCGATGTCCACCGAACTTGGCGTCAAATCCGTCAGCGTCATCCGGTACCCGAGTTTCGCCAGCTCGATCGCATATTTTCCCGGCCCGGCCCCATTGTCCAGAATACACCCCTGCTGCGGCAGCATGCTCTTGATGTGGTGCAAATGGATGATAAATTCGATCGGCTCGCGGTCCAGCCGGCCCCACTCGTCGAAACGGTTATAATAGTCTATCACTTTATCCATACGGCTACCTCCCGTTATAGCACGTTCACCCGCAGATGCCTCGATTCTTCAATCTTCTTCCGGATGTCCTCCAGCTTGCGCCGGTATTGCGGCCGATCCGGTTTGATCATCACGAACAGCCGGAACGCAAATAATTTCAAATATATCCACACATGCGTTTCAGCCTTCCGGTCATCGTGGAAAAATCCTTTTTTCATCCCAAGCCACTCCCCTGGAAAAAAGTTATTTTACCCGCGCCACAACCCTTGCAATGGAAGAGTCGGCCCGGATATACAGCGGCATTGCGATAATTTCAAACGACTCGATTCCTCTCAGCGCATCCAAATTCGCCACATTTTCGATCAGCAAAATGTCATGCTCAAACAAATACTTATGTACTTCAAACGGAAATTTGTCCGGCGACGGGGTATCCATCCCGACCAGCTTCACTTTTTTACGCACGAACAACTCGGCCAGCTCCAGGGTCAGCACCGGATAACCGGAAAAATAATCGCTTTGCCCGTATCGTTCCCCATAACCCGTATGGAGCAGCACGATGTGGTTATCCCGAATTTGCTCTTCATATGCCGCTTGGTATCCGATTTCCCGCTCGCCGCGAACGTCCAGCAAGCAGCCCTCACCGATGAATTTGTCGGGATCATATTCGCAAAGATAGATCGGCCTGTCGGTTAAATGCATCGGGCCGTCGATATGGGTTCCCGCGTGCATGTTGATGTTCAGCCGATGGTTGTTGTAATGATCCCGCTGCAGCGTTTTGTGCCGCTTTAGCTCGGTTGCCGTGTCTCCGGGGTATGCGGGCAGCCCGTCCTGGATCAGACGGGAAAGCTCGATATATTTCATTGAGGTTGTTCTCCTTCAAGTGCCGTTACAATTCGAATTTTTCCTTGATCTTCCGAGCGACGGTTTCCGGGTCGAGTTTGGCATTGTTGATCCGCAAATAATGGGGGTGCGTGATTTCGCCTTCCAAAGAGTTCAATCGGTAATTCTCCATCGTTTCCAGCAGGTCCCGCTCGGAGAATTCCGGATCGCGTTTGGTCGGTTTGTGGGCCAGTCGGTGAGGGCTTTTGTTGCGGGCAAGCCGCTCGTTTACATCCGCTTCCAGTTCGACATAATAGACCGTACCGCCCCGCTCTTCGAAAATACCGCTGATATGCTTGATGTAGTCCCAATCGCTTTGCAGATCAAACGCCCATACAAACGTAAAAATCAGCCCGGCCAAATCGCTTTTGGCCACTTCCTCAAAAATTTCCTGCCGGAACAGGCGGACCAGACGTTTCCCGGGAGCCGACCCGTAGCTGAAAAAGTTGGAGACGAGGTCGATCGTCATATGGTTATGAAACAGCTTTAAATCCGTCATTTTGACGAGCTCCTGCCCAACCGTCATTTTCCCGACGGCCTGCGGCCCGAATATAATGACCAGCTTCATGCGCGCGCACCTCTTTTCTTTTATAACGTGCCGATAACCGTCCAAATGCCTGATAACTAGATGATCCACAGCGCCAGCCTGCGGAACCATCGGTCATTTAGTCTTTCTGATCGCTTTGATGCCATGCGTCCTCTTTTTTAGCGTCTAAAAAATATGTATTACAACAAACTTTTGGTGCGGTACCAATAGGAATAGATTTGGCGGTAGCCCAGCTTTTCGTACAACCTGTGGGCGGGCGGATGATGCTGAAGAACCTGAAGGTAGCTTTGCGTCGCGCCGTTATCTTTTGCCCATTTCAAAATGTTCCGGATCAGCTGCTCGCCGTATCCCCGGTTCCGGTGCTGCTCGGAAGTGACAATGTCAAACAAACCGACCATCCGGTCCTCGATGACGCCAATGCCGCAGGCAACGGGAAAGGCCCCCTCGTACAGCGTAAAACATCCGGTTTGCAGCAAGGAGCCGGAAAACATTTTTGAAGTTACGTTCAGTTGATGCTCCGACAACTTGGGATTCAGTTTCGCTAAGGTCTCCAGCCATGCGGGAGTCGGCGATGCGAACACTTCAACGTCCGTGAGAAGCGGTTTGGCCGATGCGTCCAGATCCTCCAAAAGCATGTTGCAGGAAGGGTCGACCAGCGTATACCCTCTGGCTTCGAGCGCCTGATCCAATGAAGGAGGACCAAATGGCGTGATCTTAAACACGGTAGGCAGCCCCGGCTTGGCGTACAGATCCTCGCATTTGGCGATTTTCCGTTCCAGATGGTCTTCATCACGGCTGTAGATCGCGTTAACGGAATTGGAACGTTTGGTATACCCGTCGGCAAAACGGAGCAGCCATCCGTCATAGACCAGCGTTTGCAGCGCGGGCCAGGCATTCAAGGAATATTCTTCGATGCTTAGATGCAAGATGCGACCAGCCCCTTCCAAATGTAGATTGGTAGCATCATACAACAGGTTTGCGGGCCTGCTCAAGCATTATTTTTGCTCAAAGTCCGCCGCCCAGTTCCCGTTTCGGAACAATGGTTCCAGACTCCCGTCTTCAAGCTCGGTTGGCGTTCAGGTGATCCGTCTTCCTTTTTAATCCCTGGATATGCTCCTGCCAAACTTCAACCGGGTCCGCTGCGTCAATTCGGCTCATCGAAAATATCGCTTCCCACAAGGCCGGTACCCGGCTTTCGCCCGCCAATTCGGGATACACCGCATCCGCCCAGGCCCGGGTTGGCACATTGACGATGCACCAGTTTGTTGCTCCGCACATACCCAAGATAGGTTTGCCGGGCGGCTGCCGCGGCTCTGCGGGAAGCGGCAAGCTTGGCCGGATCCACGCTGTCGTACAAATTCGGATTTTCTCCATCCAATAAGAGGACGGCGCCGTCCGACTCGGCAAGCTGCTCCATGGAGGACGCAATCCACTTTGGATAATAATCAAAGGAAGCCTCCTCCGCTTCATCAAAGCGGAGCCGTGCCGTGACTTCGTCCTGCCATACCACTTGCACGTATTTAGCCCCTGCCTGGTAAGCCTAAGTACAATCAAAACGATCCCAATCGAGAACATGGCAACGAATCCACAAAATAAGATCCAGCGGCAGACGTAAGGTGACCTGGAACATAGCGAATACGCACTGAAAAAATCCCGATTATTACACTAAGAGCGATCAGAACCCAATATACGAGGGCAGGGATTGCCGTAATCGTTCTTTCGTCTTGCAGAAAGTAAATAAGGAACACGAGGAGGGAGAGAAGGAAAATCCCATTAAGCGCAAGAAATAGCTGCGGGGTACGACCTTCTCTCCTCTTTTTGTTTGGGATAGAAATAAAGATGGACAACAAGATAAGAACTCCGGATGCCATAGGGAGAAACCACATCATAATCATCCTTTCATAAATTTATTTTTACTTTCACATATTAAGAAGCAACCAATAATATCAATCATTTTTTTAAGTACAGCACAAGCGAATTGGGGGTATTAATGAAAGAAACACCAGAAAAAAATGAAATAAGTTGCTGTTCGTTCATCTTTGAGGGCCAAGGCATCACCGTATCATCGTGTCTCTTGTAGGTTTCATAATTTTCAATTAATCTCTAAGAAAAATACTTTATTTATATAAACGCAAAAAGAGGAGTGTGTTTCTTATGAAACAACCGAATGATGAAGAAAAAAGTGAAACCCAAGAAGAAATACCTTCTTTTAACTCCGTAACCGATCACTATAGAAACATTATGGGTGTGCCGACCAATAAGATCGATATGAAAAAAATGCCTCGTATCCTTCGCTATTTTGGGTATTTTGTATTTTCAATCTTTGCAGTATGCACTCTTCTTTTTATCATACTGTATATTGTACAGTTTTTCCGATAAGGAAAGAAAAACCCTTACAGTCTTGCTTTCAACTGTAAGGGCAAGGAACCCGTTTATTTATCCAACACCTCTTTATTTACAATGACAGAGCCTTTTGCTTCCTCAAGGAGAGTCTTTTGGAAGTTTCCAAACGCTGCCCCATCCCCTTTTTCGAATTTCCCTTCCGCTACTAGCTTATCATACAACTTGCCCATCAGCAGGGCTTTTTCGTATTGTTCCCTCGTCGATTCACTATTCCAGAACTCATCATCGGATAAGCCGGTCATTCCGATGCGATATTTCATAATTTCGCGAACAAGTTCATTGTTTTCCCCAGTAATGGAGAAATCGTTTAGGTAAGACCGCTCCTGCTGGATCACAGCATCCACTTCTTGAGGTGTGACTTCCAGACCTAACTTTTTCGCGTAGCTGACGGTCAGCTCTTTCTTCACCATTTCACCAATCAGCGTATCGTCGGAAAACGATGCAGAATTAAGGGACTTGGAACCGTTATTCTGGAGCTTGTTAATCATCTCCATGTTGCTCTTATAAAAAATAAAATCCTGTTTGGAGATTTGGAAGTCGTCCCCCTGAACCAATGGAACATCAGCCGCCAAGCTTCGCTTGTCTTTGTATTGTTCAAGTTTTCCTTTGAGTTCATCAAAGGTCGAACTGATAATTTGGGTTTTATCCGCCGACGGAGTAAAAGCATTAGCCGCGAACGCCGAGCCAACCAGCAACAAAGACAAGCAAGCGCCGCCAATAACTACGGTTAACTTGGATAATTTCATCGTGATTTACCCACTTTCTTTTATTTTTTTAATGCGAGATCGTGAATGAATCTTTCACAGCTCCGCCCCCAAAGCATGCATTCGGGGCAGGATATACATATCCTTCATTGTCAACACTGACGCTATAACTTGTAGTCAGTGATGTGCTCCAGCCGCTTCCGCTGTTCTTCCCAACGATGGTCGTTCCAGGATTCACCCGTAGGAGGAGTTTTGAGTTAAGCTGACCGAAGAACCGTTGAAATTAGTCGTATTACGAACATTCATACTGCTGTTGCAGCTACTAAGACCGTAGGAGCTGTCCGACTGAATGCTCGCATCCGACTTGGTATAGGTGTTCAGATATTTGTTTCCCCCAATATACGTGCTGGAATAATCCAAGATCGAAGCTGTTTTCGCTGAGACACTAAACGTCACGCCGCCATCGGGACCATACTGGAAAATAAATCCAGTGTTATCGTGAGTGTCAACAGCGGCAAATGCAGCGCTTGGCAACGCAAGCGCCAGAGACAAACAGGAAAGCATTACTAGGGACTTTGCCTTTTTCATGGTACATATCCTCCAATTAAGTAATTTTACCGCCTGTGTGAATCTCGCTGTTCATTATATATAACGCTGAAATCTGGCATAATCTAACGAAATATTTCAAAATTTATTTAAAAAAGAAACCGGCGTTATGTTCACCGATCTCTTGAAATTTTTTTTCTATTCATCGAAAAAATAATGAAACCTAGACCAATAACGACTAAAGCAACTCCTGACCATAAAGTGATCGTTGTAATCCGCCAAAAATAAGACGGAATATAGGTTAGTACAAAATCCAGACTTCTGGCCTCGGCTCTTTCTTGCACAGCATTGTATAGGAGTATTTTTTCAAACCCACTAATGACTAAAAAAACAAGCCGCTACCTAATAACACTAATCCGCTTGAAAAAATTGAAATCACCGTCCTTCTTGGATGTATGTCTATATAACGATCTCAACCTCCACAATCTAACGACAAACACAAAAACTTTTCGCAGCCCATACGATTCCTCCCATTTCTAGTTATGCGGTATACTAATAATAAACAAAACGCCGCAAAAGTTCTGTTTCACATATAACAATCATCGGGGGAGTCTTATGGAACAATGGTTCTATTTCATAAGAAGCCCACTGGACGACCTGGATGAAACGATTCAAGAGCTGGTTTATCGTTCTTTTTACCAATTCGTCTACCGGGATATAAATTTCATGGTTCGTGACCATGCGCTTACGGAAGATATTATTCAAGATGCCTTTATGAAGGCCATTACCAAAGGACCTAAGATGCAAACCGACACGAACATTCCTGCCTGGATCAAGCTAATTACACGCAATACTGCCTTGGATTATTTAAGAAAATTAAAACGGGACCGTCAGATATTCGCAGAACCTTTCGTTAATATAAGTGACATGGCTCTCGATGAAGTTAGTGTGGCTAGCATGGTTGAATCCAAAGAAAGAGACGAGATGCTTCATCAGGCAATTGATGAATTAAAATCGGAGTATCGCACGATTTTGCTTCTATTTTACATGGAGGGGAAATCGTACCGGGAAATTTGCCGGGAACTGAACATGACTGAATCCGTTCTTACCCAGCGTTTGGCGAGGGCGCGAAAAAAATTGCTTCAACACTTTTTAAGAAAATGGACTGATGACAATGAATGAACATAACCATGAACAGGATCGGATCATTCAAAAGGCGGTAAAGGACTACTATGATCGCATCGAGATTCCCGACCCCACGCCATCCTGGCAAAAGGTTCATGTTCGATTGCAGAAGAACCGCCGAAAAAAGAAAAACTTTTACCGCTTGAAAATCGTAGCCGCTGTGATCGTAGCTGCGCTTGTTATTGATGTCGCCGCTGCAGGCAATATCTCTAAAACGTATGCCAGTATGTCTACGCTGTTTCGGGAGGTCAAGGACCGCATAGTGGAGTTTTTCTTTACAATGGAAGATCAAGATACATCTAAGGCGAAAACGAGTCCCCCGCCCGAAACAAGGATTACCGATGAACCGGCATCCGTTCCGGAAGAAACTACACTTGAGGTTGCTAAAACCAAACTATCCTTTCCGCTGCTGTTGCCTAGTTTTGTACCGGAGCATTATTCGCTTGATGCGGTTCGCATTTTTGGAGAAGCCAACGGCTTGTATCATAATGTGTCTTTGGAATATGTGAATGACGCCCAGGATATTTTTAAAATCAGCGAGCGTGTACTTGAACCAGGATCGACCAGTGTAAAGAGTGACATTTCTGCGGACGCAGGAACGATAAAAGAAATCATGATAAAAAGCAACCAAGGCGTGCTCGTTATTTTGCCGGAAGGCTTCGTTACTTTGGAATGGCTCACAACCGATCGGATTAAGGTATCCGTATCCGGAAAACTGACGGAATCCGAAATCTTAAAGCTGGCAGAATCTTTACAATAAGAAGCGAACGGGGAAACCTGTTCGCTTTTTTGCCAGTCCTTATAAAATGGAAAGTCTTCTTGCTCCTCATCCTCTCCTGGCATGCATGCGGAAACCCTTTTCCTTCCCCAATCGGTACAAATAAAATAAAAAAATATCCGTTAGACGTTAGAATGGTTGATTCATTTTCGTTATATATGTGAAGGCTGAATTTCAATACCATTGAAAGGAGGGCCGGTTTGTTTATATTAGAGAATCATCTAAAATAGAAGGGAGTTAGCGATTCATATGAAAATGAAAAATTTCATCGTTTCCATTGTCTCGTTCGCTTTAGTTTTTTGTTTTTCCTTTCCGGCCTTTGCATCTGAAAAAAATAAACAAGAACTCCCGTCGAATGCAGACATCATCGTGAATGAAATTATATCCGCACATGCTGGGCAATACTCCCTTTCAAGCGCCAGCGATCCTAAAATCGTTGAGATGGACCAAGGCTACGCGGTCCAACTGGAAAGTCTGACCGCAAACGACGAAACAGTTGTGACGACCATCGTTCCTTATAAAGTAGATGAAAATGAAAACTTGGTAAATAGCTTCGATTTCTTGTCCAAAATCAATGCACAGAATCAAAATGTGATTAAGCCTATGGATACTTCGGAAGTTCCTACAACTTTTGTTGATGTTACGCTAACTGTTCGAACATCCTATGCACATTATTTTTCATTAAAAAATGTTGCCAACTTCTATCGTCATGCAGGAATAGAAGCTTGGTGGTCCTCAAACAATTCTACGGTGAGCGTATCAAATATGAGAGTTTGGTATGATACCAGAGGAGAACTTTATAAGTATCCGGATTGCATCGATAAGCCACTTAGCGAAACGAAAGTTCAAGATGATTATTTCATCAGAAGCAGCATTGAAAAGAGTAACCCAACGAAAGGTTCCGTATATATTGATGGTAACCATACCATGCCATTAGACAGAGTTGTTTTGCTTACCGATTATTTTAATCATGGCGGACTCATTTATTTAAAGCTTGATTACACTGTAAATGG
The DNA here is from genome assembly GCF_009870825.1 of Paenibacillus sp. USDA918EY. Classification (GTDB taxonomy): domain Bacteria; phylum Bacillota; class Bacilli; order Paenibacillales; family Paenibacillaceae; genus Paenibacillus_AQ; species Paenibacillus_AQ albilobatus. The sequence goes on from NZ_WTWY01000006.1 coordinate 134,652, forward strand.
CAAAAGCCGTTCGGATGACAGAAGCTACTATGTATACTCCAAATAAAAGGACTGAACTGCATGCGCGAAACTAGACGAATTTTCGGAATTATTATTTTTTCCATCTTGTGTATCGTTCTCATTGGTAGTGGCTGTTCTTCCAAAGCAAATCCATCTACAGGGGGAGGGGACTCTAGCCAACTCCTGAAAAATGTTTATAACGATGGCGTTTTTGTTTTCGGGGATCTTCCTTGGCTGACCACCAAGCAGGAAGTGATGAAACAAAAGCAACTGGATGACAGTAACTCGGAAAAGGGAGATGTTTTGAAAGCGGAAGAATCATTCTCATTCAACAATTCCTCACTAAAAAAGATAGTAATTTATCGGTTTTCAGATGACAAATTTGTATCCGGCGAATATTTATTTTCTACGACGGACAACAAACTTTTTGCCCAATTCTGCGAGGAGCTTAAAACAAATTTGTCAAAGACACTTCCCAAACCGAACGCGAATGATCTAAACATTTTAGATGGTGCAGGCGATGCTTCTGCACAGGGGAAAAACGTTTCATGGGAAGGAAAAGACCATAGTACACTAACGGTCAATTTATTAACCGCCGAACAGGGGAAGGATACGGAATATCTGTTACAAATAAAAAGCTCTTCTCCCCTTCCCGAGCGACAAGGATTAAAGCCGTGATTGATAAAGAATGGAGCCGTGCAATCGCACGACTCCATTCTTTTAATCCCTCCTCTTCAACATCCGCGGCGCACTTCCACGCTCGTCCTCAAGGGAATTATGTATTTATTCAGGTATCAAGTACGAGGATGAGTAACGGTATCCGGATTCTACAGTCGTGCCCTTTTTTGCCCAATGATAAGATTTTGTCCGATAGTAGTAACCGGACAAAACCGAAATATCTCGAATAGAAGAATACGCATAGGCCGTATTGCTATCTTCGACGCTCGCTCCAAAATAGACATCGATCCATTCCGAGCCTGTCCAACGCTGCAAGGTGAGCTGAACGCCGATTTTATCCACACGGACAGTTCCATAACTCTCGCCCCATATGTTGACTTTTTGTTTCCCTTGATCGGTTAGGTATCCTTGCCCCTTTTCCAAGTAATCGAAATTGGGGTCGAATACGGTAAACGGGGAAACGAACGACGGCGGAGGTGGTGTTTTCGCATGAGCGGCCGCGCCGGTGTCTTGAGCGAATGCCTGAACAGGCAGCAAGAGCATTACGGCCAGCCCCAATAATACAGTGATACGCCGAATTAAATTTTTCTCTACGATCAAAGTGCAGCCTCCTTAACTATTTTGGGTTCAATTTATATAACGAATGTAACTCGCATTCCCTAACGATTTCTCTCAAAAAAGATTTTAATTATGAAATAAAAATTAAATTTTCAAACAAAAGCCCCGCCCTTTTGGGCGGGGTATCCTTCTATATCTATAGAATTATTGGGAACTTTATAGATGTAATAGCTATGATTCCATTTCTTTATCGTAATTATGATTTCCTGATTGTCTCTTTCAAAAAAGTATCCTGCACCATCCTGTTTAGAGAATTTCCAACCTCTATTTTCTAGCCGCTCTTGCAAAAGCTTAACAGGATCGTTGACTCGTGTAAGGTATTGTCCATTTCCATTCTCATCATTTTGAGCAAATATTACGCTCTGATTCGTTGTATGCAGCCTATACATATACTTTAAATTGCCATATCCGATGTTATTGATATACAAGACGCCTAAAATAATAAGCACTAAGATAATGGGAATTGTAATTTTCCAAGACTTTCTCATAACATTCACCGCCATACTCCTGTGTTTCGTCCATTGTACTATATTTTGAATTATATCCCTAAAAGTCCTTTTTCCTCGTCGTTTCGTTTTTCTCTATGGAAAGGGATGCGGAACGTCTTCACTAGATAGCCCTCCTTAACTATTTTGGGTTCAATTTATATAACCAATGTAACTCCCATTCCCTAACGCTTTAAAAGTGAATTTTCCAAATACAAAAAAACGGGAAGCCCCGACTCCAGTTGCAATATGTAAAGCTGTTCCTATGTGGAGCAGCTTCTTTGCCGCACTTGCAGAATAATCGCGGTCAATAAAAAGAGAGCCGGTGAAACGATAAACCATTTCGCATACCCGTTTCCTGCAAAAAAGACGTACAAGCCCGGAAGAGAGCATATAAAAGCAGTATACCAAAGCGCTCGGCCCCGAAGAGCTCCAACAATAGCAAGCAATACTGGAACGATCATCAAAAATAGAACAAACCCGACGGCGTTTCCATCCTGATCATTTAGCTCAACCGATTTAAACAACAAGGACGCGTATAATATCAAATGGATAATGGCTGCGAGCAGCAATCCAAAGCAATAGCCTACCCTTTGTCTCAATTTCCTCCCCCTTTAAATACTCCAATAAGGAGCAAAGGCTCCGTATCCCAAAAGTAAAAAAACATGGCCTCTTCGGAATCATGCGAAGAGGCCCATTTTTTTCGGCGTTATTTTTACATTTTTTACATTGTCACCTTATCTTTTAATGGAATCGGACTACAACCCCCTTCAGGCTATTTGTTCCAGTCTTCAGAAGAGGTGTTTACTTTGTATATGACGGAGATATTGCTATCTTGATCTCCTGATATATTCAAACGCAACTCAACATCTAATCCATCATCTACTTTCCACGAGTCAAAGTACTCATCTGAAGATTTCTTCGGTAAATCTTCGTAACTTGGAATTTTTGAAATACTGTTCCACAATCCGGGATAAGTCGTTGGTTCACCAAAAGCCTTTTTCAAATTAGTATACAACTTTTTAGTAAGATCATATGCGTCTTTATTCTGATTCTTAAATCCCTTTACATACATAAAACCATACAATTTGTCATTATTTAAATCAAACATAAGTGTAAGGGTAAGTGGTTCACCATATAGACTATACTGCTTTTTGAAAGCATATATTCCAGCCTTTCCATTGAACTGTTCGATATCCTTTCCTTCCTCAAGCTTTAAGTTCTTAAATACGACGTCCTTTGTCTGCCCAATGTTATCTTTTAACTCGTTTATTTCCTTAGTATTTGCTTTATTTTGTGAGCTACACATGTCCGCCTTCAAAAGCCATGATTTAGCACCCGATCCTGACGGGAAACAAGTAACAGTAATCGATACAAAATATAAGGACAATAAAGGAAAGATGTTAAATGTTAAAAAAGTTGAAAGCATAGATGGATATGTTTCCGACGCTGATCTCTCCAAAAAAGGAGGAAAATATATTGTAAAAGAGCTAATGACTTATAAAGATTACTTTGATAAATATGAAGATGGCGGATACAATCATACAATCGATCCCAATCGCATGGTATGGGTTCTAATATCCAAATTTGATAAAACACATTATGTAGATGGGTCGCCAGTTGAAAAAGCTATCGTTACTTCTTTATACGACGGTGAAACTGGAGAAATGCCCGAAATGGGCGTAACTTCAGAAGAGCCAAACGGTATGGCACAATTTCTTAAAGATAAGAAAAAGGAATAGCAGCATTAGCTGGCAACCGAGGTGCTAAACGGCACCCTCGTTTTACTTTTAAAAAGCGTCCCTACAGCCCAATATACGGAGCCGGATCGACACGCCGCCCATTTACGAAAATTTCAAAGTGCAAATGCAAGCCTGTACTTTTGCCTGTAGAGCCGCATACGCCGACAACATCCCCGGCCTGCACGACGTCCCCGACTTGAACCGTTGTTTGCGACAAGTGAGCGTACGTCGTCTTAAATCCGCCGCCATGATCGATCCAAACGAATATCCCATACCCGCTTTTCGGGTTTCGTTCGTCCTGCCATCCGGCATACACAACCTTACCGGCTTTGGAGGCTGGAATGCGCTGTCCCGCCTGGCAAGCAAAATCGATGCCTTCGTGAGATGCGCCGGGCTTGCCGGTAACCGGATCGATCCGGATGCCGAAAGGAGAGGTAACGACGCCCGGAACAGGCCGCGCAAAGCCGCTTTCGGACGGTTCAATGACTTCAATCGGAATAAACCCTTCCGTGACATAAAGTCTCGCATACATCATCACTTCTGCGACATAGTTTTGATCGTGGTTGTATGCAAAAATCGCACGTTCCAGGTTGCCGGTCGTCGCGCCGTTTTTGGCCAACAGGAAAAAGGGTCCGCCTAAGGAGCGAGTATCCAGATTTGCGAGCGTCCCCATTCCAGTAACAAATAACGGCTAAAAGCAGTGGTCGTATGGTGCGTCGCGGTTTCCGAAAAATAACGATTCGATAAACAGTGCACCAACGATAATACCAAATCATTCCGGACACGGCTTGTCCAGCGCCGCATCAGGGCTTCGCAAGCCCCGCGTCAACATAAATCCGCACCTTGTGGCAACTTTTCAATAAATATTTCCGTTTATATAGATAATCTTATTTGTAGGAGATGGTGGATATGAAACATTTTCAGTCTTTGTTTGGTATTGGAATCATATTAATGCTTTCTATTATGCTAATATCCTGTGGGAAATTATCAACAAATACATCAAAGACTCCAAATCATTCAAAAATTGAGCATTTTCAAATTAATAGCGAAGATATTTCAAGCGTGACCATTTACACGGGTCCAGTAAAACATAAGGTTTCTGGAGTAATAAAGACAGCTGCAGATATAAAATTATTGACTGATATTTTGAACAGTGCAACCTCCCCCATTGGGGATGCAACAGCTGATTTCTACCGCATGGTAAAGATCAACAAGAAGGACGAATCAGTGATTTCCCTTGAATTCGGTGGGGGAGGTAAATTTTTCAAACAGCTTGACTCCGGTATCTTTTTTAAACTTGACCCGGAAGATAAATATAGAGAGTTAAATAAACTTATAGATCGGGTAGAGAAAGAATATACGAAATAGAATTTCTTAAAGCTTTAGTTGTTTGGATCGACTACCTTCGTCGTATCGCTGGTATAAAGGGAAACAGCGCCAGCGGCCGTTAATGCCGGGCTTATTTTGGTAACGTATCCCCATGTTCCCTCTGGTGATCCCGAGGTATTCCTGCCAGAGACGATTCCAACTAATTGGGTCGTTGTATAAGCGTTAAAGACAGTCCCCCCACTATCTCCTCCCAAAATGAATCCGCCGCCGTCTTTGTATACTCTAATCATATTGGACAGTGTGATAGATCCATACGATACAGAGGCATTTGTATCATTTACAGTTCCGCAAGTCACGTTTGATGTAACGCCAGATTTACAAATCAACTCGCCTGTTAGTGCAGTAGAGGTGGTAGTATATTTTTTATCATATTCTGCGTTGGAAACATTATTATAATAATATTTATTGCCAATTTTTTTATTAGTGTTGGTTAATAAAACCAAACCAACATCGGTTCCGCCATCTGCATATGCCGAGAAATGCTGAGTCCCGATATTTGTCCCGCCTTGACTTACTGTGCTCCCCGTACTTGTAATACAATGTCCTGCTGTTATAAGAAATTCCCTTGTGTCTTTCGTAGCGGTGGAGTTTGAACTGCACGTTCCGCCGGTGGATATTTGTATTCCTCCCCCCATTTCTGTGAAAGCATCAGTTCTTGCTTTTGCAGGTTCATTAATGCCCCCTGCTTGAATTTCTATCAACCCATTATATTCCGGGAATAATGAAGAAAAGTCAGAAACCTTTGCTCCGGCTTGCTCCGTCGAAAGGATAACCTTTTGATCCTTAACACTAGAACTGATTACCACATTGTCTCTGGAAAGGCTTGGGGAACCCCTTCTCAACTTTTGAAGTATATCTTCCTGGATATTGATAAGCTCCTTCTTTGAATGCTTCACTTTGAACCGTCGTCTGCGACAGGTGAGCGTACGTCGTCTTAAATCGCTTCTATATAAAAATGCTGTTATCTATTTTTTGGAGCTATTCGTCAGATAGTGTAGGTTGCAAACGTTATATAAGTATACACCAAGAACGGAAAATGATGAGAAGCTAGAAAGGGAGTGAAAATAAAGAGAAGGGAGGTACAGAAGGGGTCATATCTAAATTCTCTGCAATAATGTCAATCTCGGAGGTGTTATGGATGTTTTCCTTTGTAAAAAGAAAGCGATCGACACTAGGACTTATACTGTTATGTTCCTCGTTATTGATCGGAAGTTATTCCTTCGCCGCGGCTGAATTTGCTCAATCAGGGCCGCTGTCCGTGGATGCAAGTGCTACCGCCTGGGTCTCTGCATTTGCATCGTTTCCTAAAGCAATAGGGGCGGGGGCTGGCGAACTTACCCGCGTCCCTTCATCTTCCCCAGGATAAACCATAGCTTTCGCACGAGCAGTTTAGCGTAATCTTCCAGTTTTTGTTCGGATGTTTTCAGATTCATCCCTCTTTCATAATGATCATGTTATTGAAAAAAACGGATATGCTTGATTTGTGTCATGATCCTGTCGTATTTCTTTCGCAGGCTTCCGCGCTGATCAGGCACCAACTGAATGTTGACAGCCTTGGCAATGGTTTCCGCCACTTCGGATATCGTCATGTCGTCCGTATGCAGCTGCCGTTCGAATGCGGGAAGAGACAGCCCTGCGATACAACGGTCAATTTGCTGCGCAGCCCAAGATCGTTCATTTTCGCCCCGGCTTCGCAATCTCTTCAGCAGCGTCTCCTTGGCGGCGCAAAGCGCAAAATGATGAACGACGACCCCATCCCGCCTCAATCTGCCGACAATGTCGTCGAAATACGCCGGGTTGACGATCGTCATCGGAATGATCAGCGTTCCGTCATATTCTTCGTAAATGTACTTAATCACGCTGTAATTCGTTTCGCGCCATGCCTTGTGATCCTGAAAGTCGCTTTTGGCCATGGATACTGGAACGTTTTTGCGTATAAAATAACCCGCGTTCTCCGGATCATAAATGTATGAATTCGGAATCCTCCGGTGCAGCTCATGCGACGTTTGTGTTTTCCCCGCGCCGAATGCGCCGTTTACCCAAATGATCAAACTTGTTCACCTCACTAAAAACCGGGCTGCCATCAAGATTTTAAAAACCCTGATTTCCCGGCTTTATTCTAAATATAACTTCAACGATTCCCCTTCGATCACGATGGCGGTCAGCCCCTGCTCCGTTCTCGTTTCATGCCATTCTCCCGCTTCCCAAAAAGCGGCGCTGCCGGCTTGAATGGGCAGTTCCTCGTTTTCTTTTCCCTTGACGAAACCTTCTCCCCCCACAACCAAAAATAGCTGCGGCACCGTCGCCTGGTGGTAACCCACAACGCCGTTGGGTCCAAGATGCATGCATCCCGTCTGCAATTCGCCCGAACTGCTTAAAATGCGGGTCATGGCGAGATTCTGGCTGCCAAAGGCTTCAATGATTCTACCCTTTTCGCTGCCGAAGTCAACGATTTTCAATGTCTTCCTCTCCCTTTGCTCCGCCAAATGAATATGCTGTACGCTCCACGTCCGCCACCATGGTGATCGACGTATCCACGGCGTCAACGTCTGTAAAACCGAAACGCCGATAAAGCTTGACCGCCGCCTCGTTGTTGGGATCAACGCTGAGCGATACCCGGGAAATCCCTTGCTTCCGGAGTTCATCGAATAAGGCCTTCATGAGCGCCGTCCCGATGCCCTTCCCCCGATAAGATTGCGAAATCGCCATGCCGAGCTCCGGCACGTCCGGACCGATGTAACCATATCCCCGGTTGCTTTCGTCAAATAAACGCGCGGTGATCGTACCGATCGGCTGTCCGTCATCCGTGACGGCAATCCATCCGATGTCGCCCGGACGACCCCAATGCTCCGCGTATTTGGCGATCGCCGGGTCCTGCAGAATCTCCCTGCCAAAAGGTTTTCCGCCTTCCGGCACATACAGCGATTCATACAGCATGTCCCACAGAAACGGGATGTCCTGATCCGAAATCGGCCTGATGGCATAATTCAGCGTTTGTCCTTCTTGCCGGACGGCTCCTCCCAGCAGCTCCTTCCGCATGATCCTCACGTTTTCCTTATGGCACTCCATCGTCGTTTCGGATAAAAATCCATGCTCAAGCTTAAGCTGTCCCAGCGCTTCCTCGTCGCCGTCAAAAACCGCCTCCTTCAGCCGCATCAAATGATCCAGCGCGACGTGGACCCGCCGGTCCATCTCGGCGCGATCATCGGCATAACGGCCATGGCCGGGAATGAGCAGGCGAACCGGATGATCCCGCAAAATTCGCTTGGCTTTATTGATCGTCTCCTCGTACGCCTTCGCGCTGTGATAAATGAAAGGAAGCTCGAAATCGGACAAATAATCGCCGGCGATCATGACCCCCTCCGCGTCGATCACGGCGAACAAGCCGTCTTCCGTATGGCCCGGAGCCAGGTAAAAGGTCAGCGCCGTCGAACCGATCGTCACCTGCTGACCGTCTTCGCCGATGACGATGTCGAGTTCCGGAAAAGCGACCGGATCATCGCGGGTCACGTAATACGTGGCATCAAAATCCCGGATCAGCTCCAGCTTCCGCTCTTTGTCCGGGTGATGCGCAAGCCCGGCGCTCCCGATGGTTTTTGCCCCCGGGAAAGCCTTGTATCCGATAATATGGTCGTAGTCCCCATGGGTGAACAACAAATAACAGGGCTTGTCTCCTTGAACCGCGGCCACATGCTCCTTGATCTCCCGAATCTCGCCGGGAAGCCAGTTCGGGTCCACCACGAGAACGAAATCGTCCAGATGAACGACGGTGGATGTCGTCTGGAACAACGCGCTTTGAAATATCGTGATCCTGCCGTTCGAATATTGAATCATGCGGGCACCGTCCTCTTTTCGCTTTAAAGCTTTTTGATCAAATATAAAATCAGATCGTCATCGACCATGACGCTTTCGCCCGGCTTCACTTTTTCGTTTCGATAGGTCAGGCCCTGCCCGTTCAGCACGTATCCGCGTGTCGTATACATTCTTTGGGCGTTTCCATAGTCCTCGTACATGCCGACGCCAAGGCCGATATGGGAATATTGCTCTGCGGCGATGCGCTCGAACTCGTCAAACATTCGGCTGGCGATGCCCTTGCGACGGAATTCCGGAAATACGTTCAGGTCGTTGATTTCGGGAATGCCGCGTTCTTGAAAATACGGATACTTCGATTGGCGGAGCAGATGGCAGCAGCCTGCGAGCTCCTCCCCGCAAAAAGCCATCAGGGTCATTCGCGTTCCTTCCCGGTTTTCCCGCAAGCACCTGTCATAATAGTCCCCCGGCTTATACCACCCAAAATGACGGGAAAACGCCTCGTCCAGCATCCCGGCCTCCGCCGGCTCGGACAATCTTTTTAATGTAATGATGTCAGTCATTTTCGATCACCTCATATTGGCCTTAAGCATGACGATTCCTGCAGCTTCTTATTTTTCTAAAATAACGAGCGAATACGCTCCGGCTGACTCGCCCGTGCCCATCGGTTTTTGGCTATGCACCTTCCAGCCTTCGGACAGCAGCTGGTTCAGCTCGTCAAGGTTATTCCGTTTTTCCGTCCAAAAGTAGACAATAAATGCTTTTTGCATGCCGCTTCACTCCTTCGCCATCATTTATATGCTGTAAGCCACCGCCTTAATCACTTCCATATGCCGACAAAAATCCCTTTAAAATTGCATCATGAAAGATATCGTCCGAAGGAATCGGGGATCGGTCAATCTCTTTCGAGCGCCCGCCATGCTAAAAAGGCCGAAGGCCGCGCACCAAACGATGCCGCAAGCCTTCAGCCTTTTTAACATGATGATATGGATAAAATGACAGCGGGTCTCAAAACATGAATTACTTCAGTCCGCGAAACATCGCGTCAAGCAATTGGTGCGTGTCGTCGCAGCTGTATTCCCAGAACATGATGCCTGCAAGGCCGTTGTCTTTGACGTAACCGCATTTATGCCCGATCGATTCCTCGTCGTCGTAGGAAATGAGGCTGGAACCGTTGAACAGGTACGGCGCGCACGCTTCCTCGTCCCAATGGCGGGTGTAGCCGTTTTTGTTGATATACTCCCTGGAAAGCGTTGCGAAATCCGGCCCGTACCCGCCGGTCGTCCCGGCCATTTGATGCAGCCCGTTGTTGCGGTCCGGCACTTGGTGCCAGACGCGGGAATAAAATGCCGCCCCGATGACGATTTTCTCCTTCGGCACGCCCGCGCGCATAAACAGCTTGACGGAGGCGTCCGTGCTGATCCGGAACAAGTCGCCCGTCGGCGTGTACAGGTTCGTGTGGTGACCGGTCAGCACCTGGAATCCGCCGCGCATGTCATAGGTCATCAGCTGGACGAAATCGAGATATTTCTGCACTTCGTCCATCTCGGTGCCGTCCACGTAATATTGGTCCGCGCCCGCCGCGATGGTCAGCAGGTAATGGCGTCCGTCTTCCGCGCCCTTGCGGTCCAACGCCTCGCGGATCGTTTTGAGCAGCAGCGTGAAATTCGTTTTGTCGTCCGGGCTGGACGCGATTTCGGCTTCGCCGTAGCAAGGATATTCCCAATCCAGGTCGATCCCGTCAAACGGATATTCCGTAACGGCCTGCACCGCGGATTCGGCCATGCTTTGCCTGCCGGCTTCGGTCGAAGCCGCTTCGGAGAATCCTCCGGCGCTCCAGCCGCCGACGGACAACACGATGTTCAAATGCGGATGCTCGTCTTTCATTTTCCGCAGGACGGCCGTATTTTTCAGATGAGCCGTCGAAATCCGGTCGTTTACGACATGGCCGAAAGCCACGTTGAGGTGGGTCAATTTCATGAGGTCTTCCCGCGTCATGTCAGGAAGCTTGGCGTCGACGGCATAACCCGCGACGATATATTTTTTTTCGGTCATTTGATTTCACTCCGATTCGTAGTTTACTGCCATACGCCGGTCAACACCTGCAGCGCTTCCTTGCCGGTGCCGATTTTATAACCTGAAGCCGTATAGCGAATTTGATCCTGGGCGTCCAGCACGAACAGATGCGGGTAGCCTGCATCCCTAGCCGGGGACTGGGCGATGAAATCCGGCAGCGCCGCATAGGAAGAATCCCGCACGAATACGGTGCCGGACGGCAGATTCGGATAAGCGGACGGATCAAAGGAAGCGGTCCACTCGGCGTCGCCGATGATGAGCACGATCGGTGCGACGAGCTTCGCATACGCTTCGGCCAATTCGCCGATTTCGCGGAACAAATGCTTCGTCGGCTCCCGCTCCGGCTCGATCCAGGCGACGATGGCGCCGGATGCGCCGATCAGCTCGCCAAACGTTGCGCGGGTTCCGTCCAGCTTCGCGAACGCGCTGGTGCGGTCGATCTTCCCGAGCACCGGGATGTCATGCTTCGCTTGGCGGTACGTCAGGACGACGTCCGTTTGTTCGCCGGCTTCGACCTTGAAATAGGTGAAGCGCGCCTGAACCGTTCCATCCTTCAAACGCACGCCCGACGTCAAACGGTAAGAGCCCGGCTCTACTTCAAACGGCTCGCCGTACACGTCTTTTTTGCCGTAAGGGTAAACAAGCGTCTTATAAACGCCGTTCTCCAGGCGGGCGAACGTGAAGTTCTCGTAATACGAGGCTTCCGCCGTTTCCGGCGCTGCCTCCGGATCACGCAGCAGTCGCAGCGAGCCCCACGCCTTCGCCTCCGCTTTTTCTTGGGAAGTACGCGAGGCAAACGGCGCGTCTTTCCAGCCTCCGTCCCCCATATACTGCGGCTTTTGCTCGCTCGGATGCAATCGGGCCGGAATGCCGAGGCTGCGGCAAACGGCGACAAACAGAATGCCCAGCGATATTTCGTCCCCGTGCATGAGTTTGTAAGTACCTACCGGGTTGCCTTTGCCCTTCAGATTTTGAAGGTCCTCCCATAATCCGTAACCGTTCTCCAGCTTGCGAACCAGCACGGAAGGATCGGCTTTGATCGCGGCTTCATCCGCGGCAAACGCTTCTTGGAAAAAGCGCTTGTACGGCACGATCATTTCTTGCAGCACGCGCGGACAAAGCACATGCGAAACGAATGTCTCTTCGTCAAGCTCCCCGCGCCGCCCCAATGCGCCGATGAGATGATCATCGAGCGCCGGACGGAACGTATCCACCAGATCCTTTTCGTTCAGGCTTTCCAGCAGGCGCAGCGGCCACTCGCCGTATTCGCCCGAGCGCTCGCGGAGGAAAGCTGCGATTTCGCGGTCGTTCCCGCGCGCCTTGCGCAGCACGTCCCATACCCGCTCCGCCGGAAGTCCGAATTCCCCGGCCAACGCCGCCGCATCCGCTTCGGTCAGGAAGGTCGCTTCGTAACCGGTCCGGATTTTCGTTCCTTCTTCCAGTCGGCGGTTGTGCCTTTGGTTTTTTTCTTCGGACAAAGCTTCCGCTTCGTCCCCTTCCCGCTCAGGCGGCGGAACCATGTCCAGATCTTGCGTTCCGGAAGGCTGCTCTGTCTGATCCAAAACAAGTTCAATCCGGTCGCTTTCGGCCACCGTGATTTTTTGCTCGCCCCAAACGCCGTCATGTACCGCACGGATCAACAAGTCGCCGTAGCCGGTCTTGAACGAGGCTTCTCCAAGTTCATTCGCAGGAATCGTAGCGATCGGATAAAACTCGGCCATATTGTACAGCTCGAAATGTACCTGCGCCCCGCTCACCGGACTTCCTTGCCGATCCTTGACGGCAACCGTCATCGTCCGCGTCGGCGCATAGTTTTCCAGCAGGTTGATTTCCGTAAACCATTCGTCGGCGAGCGTAATGTCTTCAGGCCCCGGATAATCCGCATAGATCCGCGTGTTGATCAGCATCGCGCGACGGGCAGGAGGACTGAACCAACCCTGATTGAGCCGGGCTTCCGGCTCGCAAGCGCCGAAGTAATACCATTTTCCGTCGGCCCACGCTTCGACCCAGGCATGGTTGTCGTCGCAATGCGCCCAGCGGGGCGTGTATACCTGCCGGGCCGGAATGCCGATGCTGCGCAGCGCGGCGACGGCCAGCGTCGACTCCTCGCCGCAGCGGCCGCGGGCATTGCGGATCATCGTCAGCGGCGAAATCGTTCGCAGGTCGCTGCCGATGTAGGTGGCTTTTTCATGGCACCAGTAGTTCGTTTCCAGGATGGCGTCCGCCATCGACAAGGATTTCGTGCGTTCCGCCAAAGCTTCGTGCAGGATGCCGCGGGAATCCTCTATGTTTTCGGTATTGACCCGGTATGGAAGCACGAAATGCAGAAACAGGTGATCCGGCACGCGTTCGCCCCAAGGCATGGCCTTTCGGATCTCGAGCGTCCGGCGGACATGGCTCAAAAACAACGCCCCGTCGTAATCGGCCATGTCGTTCACCGGCATATAAGCGTACAAATATTTCAGCGCCCAAGTCTCCTCTTCCGTCAGTTGTTCCTGAAAAATGCCGAACAGCTCTTGTTCCCTTGCCTGCGCCATCCGGCGTTTCTCGCGAAACTTGCGCTCAATCAGATCTATCGCCGTTTGATTCAATGAAAAAGCAGCGGTCTGCATCGTCATTTCCGTTCCTCCTTCCACAGCTTTCCGTCCTGGCGAATGCAAAGCAATGCGGTTCCGTCCGCCGAAGGGGCCGACATCTGGAACAGGCTCCGCGTCGTTTCGACGGCCGGCTCGATGCTCCAAGCATCGCTGCCTTTCAGCGGCCCGATATCCTTGGCGAATTCCCCGTGAGCTTCGAAATAATTGCGCTGGCGATAATACAGCTTGCGCAGCTCCCACTTGATGCGTTCGTCCTGCGGCAGCTCGAATGCATCCGGGCTGTCTGCGTCCCCAAACACGACATAACCCCACAACTCCGGATAATGCATGTTGATGATGCCCATCGGCGACCATACCCAGTTGTCTTCCGGATAAGGCTTGCCGGTCTCGGGGTTGATCACTTTTTCATATTTTCCGTCCCGAACCTCGGCCTGCCACTCGACGCGGGAGAAATTGACGCGCCAAAATTCGCCTTTGATCGGCGCACGGCCTGCGGGCGCGCATTCTTTCAGGATGTTCCACGGGATCGCCACCTCGACGCTCCATTTCCGGTTGTCCGCTTCGGGATTGTTCAGTTCCCCGTCGATATGCACGGCCGTTTTCAACCCGCGGATGTCCCAGCCGTTCACCGGAGGTCCGCCGTCGCGGTAAGGCTGCACGAGCATCAGGTCCCACACCGTGTTGAGTGCGTTGATCTCGAACTCGTAATACTGATGCGTATCCCCGTCCGGATCGATGAAAATTTCAAAGTCGTTGTCATAAAAGATGACCGACTCCCGTTCCGTGAGCGTCGCCCAAATCTGATTTTCGATCAGCTCCGCCCCGAAATACATATATTCGTCGTCCCAGAGCATTTTGACCCGGGTCTGCTTCGCCGGCTTCGGACGCAGGTCGCCTTCGATATCGACGAAGTCTTCCGTCCAGGCCGCGTTCCCCCAAAACGGCTTGTCCAGTTTCCCGTCCAGCTCGAGCGGCCCCGCCGCCCGCCGGCAAATGTAATGCTTCGGAGCATATTCGATCTTTGGTTCAGGCACTCCGCTTAAATTCATGTCGCTATACCTCCGGACAGTTATGGTTTGGTGTTGATCTTAACCTCATGCGGCCGATAGACGGAAATGATCCGTCCTTCGGCGTCCGCCGCGAACAGGACCGATCTTTCCTGCTCCAGCTCAAATGCGTAAGTCGCGCCGGTGTCTTTGTCTGCCACTTCCACGCTCGTGTCCAAGGCGTACTCCGACACGAAGACGTACAAACTTCCGTCTTTGAATGTCAGCTTGCGGCCGTAGATGCCGGGTACGTCGCCCCGCGTCCATTCGAATCCGCTGCCGCAGCCCGCTTCGGCAATGGCGTACCGGTACAGCTCCGCCATCGAATCCGTTCTGTCGTTCAATTCGATCGGCAGCGGGCACCAGATCAGGCGTCCGTTTCCTAGCGGGATATTCCGTACCGCATCGCCTCCCGTGCTTCCGGGGGCGGCTTCAAGGGGACCTCCGCTCCGGGTTTCCTTGCTCACCTCGGCGATCCGGCGTTTGCCGTAAGAGACCGGAATCTCTTTTCCGTCAACACAGAGCATCTCTTCGCGGCGAACGTTGCGAAGCTGCGCTTCCCCGAGCAGGTCGGCCAGCCGATCCGTTTTCCGCCAGTAAGCATCGATGCTGATCGGTCCCGTTACCAATAGGGTTGCTCCCGTCCGCTTCACGATGCCGAGCAGCCGCTCCCAAGCCGAACCGTCGATATTATGGGCGCTCGGCAGCAGGATCAGCTTCGCCGGGTCGTTTTCCAGCGGCCGCAAATCATATTCCGATACGCCGCGGAAAGGGATGTTCAGCTGATAGGACAACACGCGCGTCAGGCGCGTCGTTGCTTCGTACGCCAGCTTCCGGTTGGAAAAATCGTTCGAGTACGGGAAAATGACGGCGACTTCCTCAAGCTCGCGTCCCTCGAACAGATCGCGGATTTCGCCCATAAACTTGCCGAACGCGTACGAAACATCCGTTTCGGGTTTTTCGGTGCCGTCCGCCCGGAGCGCGCCGATATGCGATTCGTTCGCATTATCCATGTAAAAGTTCGTGTTCCAAATCCAGTGGATCGCGCCGGCTCCTCCGGTCGCGAAGGCGTAGGCGTATTTACGCTCAAGGATGCTGCGCAGCTCTTCCTCGCTTCGTTTGGCTCGTCCCTCCGGCGTTTCGACGTACATGATGCCCGTTTCCTGAATGACGTTCGGCTTGTCCGCCGTTTTCGCGAAAACGCCGTCCCAGACCAAGTCGTCGTTGAGCCACCACGAATGGACCGTCGTATAGTCTACCGCCTCTTGGTAGAAAAACGGCGAAGGACGCTGCGCGCCTAACGCTTCATCCTGTCCGACCGTTACAAGCTGATTCGGGTTCAGTTCCTTGATCTCGGCATAAAGCTGTTTGGCCCAGCGATTGTGCATGTCCATGGAGAACAGGCAGTAATCGAGCCAACGCGTGCCTTTTTTCTCCAGGATCATGTCCTGCACGTCGAAGTTGATTTCCTGCGGCCCCGGAATCGCCGCCGCCGCAAAGCTCGGCAGCTGCTCCGGCGTCATGTTCCAGCGCTCCTGCAGAAGCTCGATCCGTCCGTGGCGTTCCTTCAGCCAGGCCGAGAAGGCCTCCCGCTCGAACCGGTCGCCGCAGGATCTCGGTCCCGACGCGAAAATCCGTTTCGGATCAAACATCGAAGGTTCGTTGATCAAATCCCAATCGACGTTGCTCGTTGCCCGGTGACGGTGCACGATGGAACGGATGAACCGCTTCTGCGCCTCCACGCTTTGCGGGTCGAGATAAGGATTGACGCCCTCCCATGTTTCCGGCGTAAAGGAGAAGAAGGTGAACGTCACCTGCAAATCATGTTTTTTGGCGGTAAGGATAAAGGCGTCGATCGCGCGAAGCACCTCTTCGGACGCATGCCCGTCCACCTGCATCACATTGCGGTAGGCGGTCCAAAGCCCCGTCCGGATCCAGTTGATCCCCGCCTTCGCCATCTGCGACATATCGCGGTCCCAGACGTCCGGGTTCGGCAGAAACAGAAACTTGCGGGCCACGTCGGACGCCATATACGTCATGCCGACGATCGGCAGCGGACGGCCGTCCTTCACGAAATAGTCCCTGCCGCAGGTTACCGGGCTTCCTTTTGCAAGCAGCTCCGCATCGTTCCCCCAGAAGCCGTGACGGAGCACGCGTGTCTCCCCGTCTTCGGAGGACGCCCGGCATACGACGCGGTAAAGCCCGCTTTGGATGTCCAGCGGCACGGGAATGCGGACGAAATCAAGCGATTTCGTCACCTCGGCGGCAAACCGCTGCGCCCAATACTGGTCGCCTTCGTCCTGCTCCACGGTGATCTCAAACGTCCAGCGTTTGTTTGAAGCCTCCGCATCGTCCCGCTTCGCGATCCGCTGCATCTGCAGCATCAGCACGGCATGCTCTCCCGGCTCGTAGGACGCATAGTTGGTTGTGATGGAAAGCTCCGTTACCGGATCCGCGCAGAAGTTGCTCCATTCCGCTAACGCATCGACGCCGCCTTGTTCCCAGAACGCCTTCGATAACGGCAGATTGACGAACAGCCATCTGGAACCCTCAAAGTCGCCGCGCGAATTCTCCCACAACACGACAGGGGCGGCAACCTCCCGCCCTTCATTGCTGATGCCTTTCAGAAGCGGGTATACCTGCGTGTTCATCGTCCCTGCCGAGCCCATTTCATGCGGAAAATCGCAGTTGCGGGTCGTATGCGGCACCAGATTCCACGTATCCCGGATCTCAAAAAGCGCCTCGCGGCCAGCCAGGAGGGGAATCCGATCCGAAGCGGCGAGAGACTTGACGGGACCGGCGTTTACGCGCAGCGTCTCGTGAATGAACAGCTCGCGGTGGTAAGCGGTTTGCTCCGCTTCGGGCGTCCAGCCGCCCTCCTCGGGGCGAACCGGGATTTTGAACGGCGCGCCGCCGATGCTAATAAGCCCTCCGCCGCGCCGCAGAAAGGCGTGAATTTCCGGCCATGCCGTTTTCGGAAAATAAGGCGCATGCAAATTAACGAAGCAGCCGCCCCGGATGGAGCCAAGAGCGAAAGCCAGGTCAGCCGCGGCGACGACCGTACCGAGCTGCCGCAATGCTTCGACGGCCGAATCGTCAAGCCCGGGACTTCCCGGAAATGCCGCATCGTAAAAGATGATGACGTTCCGGCTCATAGAATCCCTTCTTTCATTGCTTGATACACGAGTTTGGAGAACAGGCTGTTCGACCATGCGAACCACTTTCTCGTGAAGTTGGCCGGATCGTCCGCATGGAAGCCCTCATGCATAAAGCCCGTATCCGCATCGGTCGCCTCCAGCATATCGATCATCGCCAGCTTTTCTTCTTTTGTCGTGGCCGTCATGCCCTGCATCGAAAGGGCCATATGCCATACGAATCCGTCCGGCGTGTGCGGGCTGCCGATACCCTTAGCCGCTTTGCCTTCAAAATAGAACGGGTTGGCCTTCGACAGCGCAAAACGTCTCGTGTTTTGGTACACCGGATCATCGGCGGGCACATACCCGAGATACGGAATGGAAAGGAGTCCCGGCGTGCCCGCGTCGTCCATCAGGCAGTAGTTGCCGTATCCGTCCGTTTCGTACGCATAAATCGGCCCGAATTCCGGATGGCGGTAAATGCCGTACAATTGAATGCCGTGATCGATGTCCTGTTCGAGCTTCTTCAGCTCCTTCAGGAAATCGGTATCGCGGAACACCCACTCCGCAAATTCCTGCATCTGGCGCAGGGCGACGACGGCAAACATGTTGCCCGGAATGTTGTAATGGAAATCGCAGGCGTCATCGCTGGAACGAAAGCCGGACCAAACCATCCCCGTATAGTTGACCGGCATGCCCAAACCGTCATTGGCAAGCGTATCCTGGCGAATGCCGTTGTCTCTCATGAAGCGGTACGGGGAAAGCTCGAAATGCCGCTGCTCGGTCTTGAACAAGTCATAGATGAGGCGCATCGCCGATTTGAAGCCGGCATCGAAAATATCGGTAAGGCCGGTTTCTTTCCAATAGGCATAGGCAAGGCGCATCGAGAAGCATAGCGAATCGATCTCGAACTTGCGCTCCCACACCCAAGCGGACATGTCGGTCTGATCCGCTTTATTCCAATGCCAATCATTGGCCGACTCATTAAACGCGTTCGCATAAGGATCGATCTGGATGTACCGGATGTGGCGCTTGATCAAGCCGGACAGGATGCGCTGCAGATCCTCGTCGTCTTTCGCCAACGGCACGTAATGCATGACCTGTTCGACCGAGTCGCGCAGCCACATCGCGGGAATGTCGCCGGTAATGACGAAGGTCGTGCCGTCGTCCATCAGCTTGGTCGTCGTCTCCAGCGTGTTCGGGAAGCAGTTTTTGAATAGTTTCAGCAGCTTCGGACGGTGCGCCAGCTTCTCCTCCGCTTCCTTCAGTACGTCTTGTACGGCCTTGGGAAGCTCAAAGCTGGTCATTTGGATTTTCGGTAATCTGAATTGCTCCATCGGAATCTCCTTTGCAACGTATGATTTTGCCTGATAAAGATGGGGGCGGCTCCCGGTGTGCAACATCCCCTTTCCGATTGCCGCCTCCTCATCCTTAGTTATGCGTTACGACCGCTCCGGAGCCGCCGTACATCTCCACTTCTTCGTCGAATTCCAGTTTCAGCACGGTCACGTGCTCATGCGTATCTTCCGCCGTCAAAGGAATCCAGGTCGTGCCCGGAATGTTGAACCAAGGAACGCCCCCGTGAATTTCGTGGGTAAGCTCTTTCCCCGAGTGCAGCACGGTGATCTTCTTGATCGGGTTGCACAATCCCTTCAGGCAGATGTTTTCCTTCGGATCGTCATAAACGAACAGGTACAGCGTCTTTTTGTCTTTGGACAACGTGCTGCCTCCAAGGTAATAACGCGTCATGATGCCTTCCTGCGTTCCGTATACCGCCTCGGCATGCGTATGGATCCAGTCGCCCAGGCCAAGCAGGATCTCTTCCTGGCGTTCGTCGATCGTTCCGTCCTCGCGCGGTCCGATGTCCAGCAACATGTTGCCGCCCATCGAGATGCAGTCGCAGAACATGCGGATGATCTGATTCAGCGACTTATAATGGTTGTCCGTCGGCACGTACCCCCACGAGGAGTTGATCGTCGTACAGAACTCCCACGGTCCTTCCGGTCTCGTGATCGGCAAGCCTTGCTCCGGCGTTTTATAATCTCCATGTCCTTGAAGCCTCGAGTTGATGATCAGATCCGGGTTGAAGGACTTCAGGTAATGCTTGAACTCCGGCAAATTCCACTGCTCGGCGCTCCGTTCCCAGTCACCGTCGAACCACAGCAGGTCGACTTTGCCGTAATTCGTCAAGACTTCTTTCAGCTGGTCGTTGTTGAATTGCAAAAACTTCTGCCATTTTTCCTCGTCCTGCACGCCGTTCAGCGGGCTCGAAAACCGGTTGACCGTGCTCAAATCCTCCGGCACTTTGCCGCCTTCGTACACGCTTGGATAATCCGGATGCGACCAGTCGATGAGCGAGTAATACATGCCCAGGCGAATCCCCCGCTTCGTGATCGCTTCGGCGTATTCCTTGATGATGTCACGCTTTGCGGGAGTTTTTTTCATGACGCTCAGATCGCTGTATTGCGTGTCGAACAACGCTACGCCGTCATGGTGTTTCGTCGTCAGCACCGCGTATTTGGCGCCGGATTTTTCGATCAGGTCGGCCCATTTGTCCGCGTCGAATTTCGAAGCGGTGAAGCCGTCCAGCTGCTTCATGTATTGCTCGTAAGACATTCTGCCGTTATAAAAGGACCAGGATTCGGCCACGCCGTCCACCGCATAAATCCCGTAATGAATAAAAATGCCCAGCTTCGCGTCTTCAAACCATTGTTGCATATATGTTCAGCACCTTTCGGATCAAAAATGGTCGGCTCAATTCATGTTGAGTCCGATACATCATGCGAATATGTCAGCCTTGCGATAGGATTGCGTTATTGAATCCGGAACGCATGCGCGATCGGCGCTTTGGCCTCGCGCTCTTTCTCCGGGAGACGCACGGCGATGCCGTTTTCCGTCTTGCGGTACTCGAGCCCTTCCGGCCCGCCGATCAGGTCGATCCGGCCGAACTCCTTCTGCAGCGGCAGATGGATTTCTTCCGGAACGGTTTCGTTCTCATCCTTGTACAGGTAGAAGGCATAGATTTTGCCGTCTTTTTGCGTAAACTGCACGTTGCCCACCGAATACGGCTCGCAAACTCTCGTTCCGTAGATGCCTTCGCCATGAACCTTCAGCCAGGCTCCCATGCCCTGAATCCGGGAAATCGCCGTTCTGGAGATTCTTCCGTCCGGCTGCGGTCCGACGTTGAGCGCCAGGTTGCCGCCTTTGGCCACGATTTCGACGAGAAGATGGATCAGCTGGCGAACCGATTTGTAATTATCCTCGTATCGGAACGAGAACGCCGATCCCATCGTGATGCAGCTTTCCCACGGCACGTGAAGCGCGCGCTCAGGCAGCGTTTGCTCCGGCGTAATCAGGTTTTCGTAAGGTCCGCCGACCGTGCGGTCCGCCGACAGAAGCCATGGCTGAATTTTGCGCGCTTTCTCCACCACTTCGCCGAGGCGGATGTTCTGATCGCGGTAGTCGTTAACCCAGCCGGCGTCCAGCCACAACACGTCGATCCGGCCGTAGTTCGTCATCAGCTCCATAATCTGTTCATGGGTGAACTGAACGAATTGCTCCCACAGCCAAGGGTATTCCTTCGGATCATAGGTCGGTCCGCGGGACGTCGTCGTTCCCGGCCGCATGCCCGGCGCCCAATAATACGGCGAATGCCAATCGGCTTTGGAGAAATAGGCGGAAATGCCGAGGCCTCTCGCCCGGAACGCGTTAAACAGCTGCTTCGTAATATCGGCGTATTTATGCGTATGGAAGGGACAATCCGGCCCCGTAATACGATAATCGGTGGTATGGGTATCCCACATGCAAAATCCGTCATGGTGCTTGGTCGTAAAGTTCAAATATTTGAAGCCGTTGTCCGCCGCAAGGTCCGCCCAGAGATCCGGCTGGAAACGCAGCGGGTTAAAGGTTTTGTTGAGATCGACATATTGCCGCTTCAGTTCTTCGGCATCGATATCCCAGTCGATTTCGTTCCGGGACCATTCCTCGTCCACGTCGCTGAGCGCCCAGGATTCGACCAGGCCCAGCTGGGAATACGGCCCCCAGTGCATCATCAGCCCGAGCTTTTGGTCCTTGAACCATTCGAGCCTCTCCAGAAGCAGCGGATCCTCGGGTTTGACCCAGTTCTCCTCGCTGCTGTAATTGTGGACCCCTTGCACGACAACGGATTCTTCCTCTTCGATCAGACGTTCCTTTTCACTCATGCTAACCCTCCATGTCACGATTGTGGTTTGATTTCGTTGCAAAAACGGATTTAAACGCGGTTTCCAGCCTTTCACCAGAATTATGAAAACGCTGTCTTTGAGAGATACTTCTTCGAAAGGATGCCGAATCCTCTATTCAAACGAAGGTAAATCTCTTTGTTGCCCCGCTTTTTCCAAATGGCCGATTTCGAAACTTTCCGCCCTTCTATGTCCAAACCGCCGATTTGTTGGTATCATTATGAGGTACCTAAAGATCATCAGCTCGCACGGGAGGCAGAATTGTTGAAACGAAACTACTTTAAATCCAAGCTGTTTTTGAAATATATCTGGTCCTATTTGTTCATCCTGCTGATTCCTCTGATTTGCATGACCATTTTCATTTATGAAAACGCAGTCACGAATCTTCGTTCCGAAATCGAGCAATCCCGTCTTGCCCAATTGACGCAGGCGAAAGTCATCATCGACGGACGGATGAAGGAGCTCAGCGAAATCGCAACCCGTATCTCCTACGACAAACGTCTGGCGAGTTACCAGGTTCATGACCCGGTCTCCAGTTGGGAGTCGATTCAGGCGCTGGACCAATACAAGGCCACCAGCTCGATCATCGGTGAAATGTACCTGTATTTTCATCGGGACGATAAAATCTACTCCAGCAAAGGCTTGAACAATTTCGACGTGTTCGCAAAAAACATCAGCTTTAAAAACTGGAGCAAAGACACGCTTTACCGGGATTTGAACGAGGCGACGTACCCGATCATGCGCCCGGCCGACATCGTAACGAGCTCTTCCGGAATTCAGGAAACGATGCTCGCTTACCTGATTCCGATTACGCCCGGAAGCTCCACCCCTCACGGAACGGTCATGTATTTGATCAAGGAGTCCGCGCTCAGCAGCCTGATCGATTCGATTCTCGGAAGCTACCAAGGCCAAACGTATATCCTCGATAACGAAGGACATATCATGGTCGACAACCGTCAAGGGGAATCCTTGAACGAAAAAGACGCAAAGACGCTGTTCGAAAATTTGTCGCCCGGCATCCAGGACCGGAACATCAACGGACAGGCGCATTCGATCGTTTCCGTCAAATCGGAAAACAACGGCTGGAGTTACGTGACGATCATGCCTAGCGCCCAGTTTTTCAGCAGCGTGCTGCATGTGCGAAGCTTTATCATCATGCTGTTTATCATCGTCGTGCTGGTCGGGGCCGCCATTGCCGTCGTGCTGGCCCGCATGCAGTACCAACCGATTTCGATGCTCGTCGAGTTTGCGGCCTCCAAATCGGGGGGCAAACGCCCCGAAGGATCTCCCGCCTCGGGCAACGAGCTGGACCGGATCCGGACGGCCTTGCAGGAATACAGCTCGCGCGTCGACCTGCAGGAGCCTTTTGCCCGGAACCATTTTCTGTCCATGCTGCTGAAGTACGGCAGCGCCCAAAGTTTGACGCCCGAGCTGCAGGAGGCGTTTGATCTCCGGTTCGACAAGTCCCATCATTTCGTGATGGTGATCGGCTGGGACAAAGACCAGATGACGGAAAACGAAAAACAAGAACGCCAGGATATGATCGAACTGCTTTCCCAAATTGAAATTCCGGAGCTGAGCGCCCATGGATACGGCGTCGAGCTGTCCCAACTGAACCAGCTGGGCCTGATCATCAGCTTCAACCTTGACGGCAAGGACGAATTCTCCCGTCTCCGGCAGATCGTTGAAGCGGTGCGCTTCAACATCCTCGAATCGTTCGAAGCGATTCCGATGATCGGCGTCGGCACCTGTTATTCGAGCCCGGATCAGTTGAACCAATCGTTTATTGAGGCATGCTCGGCGTTTGAGCTTCGCGTTTCCAACGATTACGGCTCCGTCACTTATTTCGAAAAGCTGTCCAAAACGCAGGACCAGGAATTCTGGATCCCGAACAACACGCTGCTCAAGCTTTCGCAAAGCTTGAAGCAGGGAAGTTACGACGTCGCGGCCCAAATCGTCCATTCGGCGATGCAAAGCCTGCATACGTCCGAGCATTCCGCGCTGCTGATCCGCTGCGTTTGCTTCGATCTGCTGAACAGCATTTTGAAAACCGCTTCCGAGCTCGGCAACAACGGCATGCTGCAGGAAATCGCCCCGAATATGGTCTACGGCAATTCCTTGGACGAACTGGAACGCAGCCTTTTGAAGCTGTGTTCGCAGATCTGTGCGCAAGTCGAGCAGGATACGCGCAAGGAAGAGCAATCGATCATCGATCAGATCGTCGCTTATATCGACGAGCATTACGCGGATAATACGCTCAGCCTGGAAACCGTCGCTTTC
The DNA here is from genome assembly GCF_009870825.1 of Paenibacillus sp. USDA918EY. Lineage (GTDB taxonomy): Bacteria > Bacillota > Bacilli > Paenibacillales > Paenibacillaceae > Paenibacillus_AQ > Paenibacillus_AQ albilobatus. The sequence continues at coordinate 158,727 of NZ_WTWY01000006.1, forward strand.
GAGTTCAGCATCTCCCCGTCCCATGTCAGCCGCTCCTTTAAGGATAAAATGGGACTGAACTTCATCCAGTACATCTGGCAAAAAAGGATGGAAGAAGTGATGCACCAGCTCAAGACGACGGACGATCCGTTAAAGGACATCATCCTTCGGGTCGGTTACCTGGACACGCCCAACTTTATCCGGAAATTCAAGAAGGAAACCGGTTATACGCCGGGCCAATACCGCAAATTGTTTTCGCCGGACGGCCAAGCCGGATCCGATTTGGACGGCGAATAATGATGAAAGCCAACATCCGGTCTTTACGACCGGGACATGTTGGCTTCATTTTGTTCTGCTAATAAATTACTTCTTGGAGTTCCAGCGGTCGTATGCCCCTTGGTAAAGCTCTACGATACGGTCTGCGCCCATCTTTTTCAGCTGAGCGACGTATTTGTCCCAATTGGAAAGCGGCTCTTGTCCGGTAACGAACTTCGCTTCCATCTGCTGAACGTACGTATTGAGATCGGACAGCAGCGCCGTTGCTTCGCTTTGCTCTTCATTCGTCAAGTACACGTTAGGGAACGGCGTTTTGCCGATCGGTACAAGCTTCTCTGCATTTTCCTTGTCGATCCACTTGTCGAAATCGCTCTTCAGACCGTTGGTCAGCTCGGCGGAGTTCATGCCCGGCGTCAGAATGCCGTAGTTCGGCGTCATTGTGCCGCGGTATTCCTCGCGGTCTTTTCCTCCCGGAACCGGAAGCCATTCTTTTTCATGCGTTTCTTTGTTTTTGTATTTCCACAGCAGGTTTTCTGGACCTTGGGCAAACAGCGTCGCGCCGTCATATCCGTATTGGTAGTCGATCCAGCGCATGGTCGCTTCCGGAGCAGGGTTTTTGCTCGTAATCGCAAACGTGCCGTTGGCCGAAATGCCCGGATGCTTGCCGTATACCGGAGAACCTGGAATTTCGCTCTTCACCGGCGTCATGAGCGGGTTATCGCCGCTTGGTTCGCCGCCGAGCGTAAAGTATGGATAATAGTCGTTAAATACGCCGATCTGGTTGTTTTGGCCCTTCGCTTTTTTCTGTTCAGGCGTTTGCGAGAACGTCTCGTGGTCCAGAAGATCTTCCTTCCACAAGCGGTTCATGAACGTCAGGTAACCTTTGTAGCCTTCCTCTTGCGGCGTGTAATGCACTTTGCCGTCTTTATCCGCATAAATCACTTCGTCATAGATGCCCCAGAAGCCGAGGAAATACATGCGCAGATCATCCAGCTTCACGGAAGTCAGCGGAATTTCGTCCTTTTTGCCGTTGCCGTTCGGGTCTTCGTTTTTCACGCGTTTGAGGTACGTGTACAGCTCTTCCGTCGTTTTTGGCAGCTCGGTAACGTTTAGCGCTTTCAAGAACTTGCCGTTATACCACATCGGGCTGCGGTACCAGACGGCGGAAAGGTCGACGTTCGGAAGCGCATAGATATGACCGTCCGGCGTCGTAAACGATTTGCGGATGTCCGGATGCTCGTCGAAGATTTTTTTGATGTTTGGCGCGTAACCTCCGTCGATGTATTTTTCCAAAGGAATCAGGACGCCCTGCGTTCCGTAGGTCACCTGTTCAGCAGGCTTCAGATCCGCCCCGTAAAATACGTCCGGCAAGTCGCCGCTCGCGAACACCAGGTTTTTCTTCGTCGCAAAGCTGTCGATCGGCGAAAGCTGATAATTGAATTTGATGTTCGTCAGTTTTTCCATCTCTTTAAGCACTGGCATTTGGTTCCAGTCCGCCACGCCGGCGTCCTGCGACATCATGGTCAGCGTAAGCTGCTTGTCCACGATCGGAAAACCGTCTTTTTTCACGCCTTCAGCCTGTGTCTGCGCCGAAGAGGATGCGCCTTCGCTGCCTTTGGACGATCCGCATGCTGCAAGCAAGGAAGCGGAAAGGGTAAGGCAAAGTAAAATGGATGAAGCCTTGCGAATGTTTTTCATCTGTATAACTCCCCTTTTTAGTAGATCGGGATTTTGCAAAATCCCCATTTAGCAAGATCAGCCCTTTACGGAACCAATCATAACACCTTGAACGAAATAACGCTGCAAGAACGGGTAAATTACAATGACTGGAAGCGTTGCGACGATGATGACCGCGTATTTGACCAGCGCCGCGATTTCGGCTTTGCTGTTCATCGCAGCGGCTGTCGAAGCGTCGATCGCCCCTCCGCCCTGGGCCGCCATCTCCTGCAAAACGAGAATTTGGCGCAAGACGAGCTGCAGCGGATATTTGGCGGAATCATTCAAATAAATGAGCGCCGAGAAGTAGCTGTTCCAGTTGCCGACGCCGTAAAACAACGCCATAACCGCGATAATCGGCATCGACAGCGGCAGAATGATTTTGACGAACAGCCGCATGTTGGTACAACCGTCGATTTGGGCCGCTTCCTGCAGCTCCTTCGGAATCGAGCTTTGGAAAAACGTGCGGGAAACGATGATGTTCCAAATCGATGCGGCAGACGGAATCACGATCGCCCACATGGAGTTGATCATGCCGAGCTGCTTGACGAGCAGGTAGGTCGGCACCAGACCGCCGCCAAAGAACATGGTCACCATAAACATGCCCATAAAGAAGTTGCGTCCGACGAAGTCCTTGCGGCTCAGCGCATACGCTGCAGGCAGCGTTACGATCAGGTTGATCGCGGTACCCACGACCGTGTACAAAATCGTATTGCCGTAGCCGATCCAAATGCTTGAATTTTCGAACACGCGCTTATAGCCGTCAAAGGTGATGCCTTTCGGCCACAGCCACATTTCCCCGGAGCCTACGAACTTCGGATTGCTGATCGATGCGCTGATCATGTAGATGAGCGGATAAAATACGATCAGGAAAGCCAGAAGCACGTAAATGTAGTTGCAAATTACAAAGATCTTGTCGCGTTTGGTTTCTTTTACGCCTGTTAACATCCGTGCCCCTCCTTTTCTACCACAAACTATTCTCGCTCGTCCGGCGCACAATCTGGTTCACGACGATCAGCATCACGCAGTTGATCACGGAGTTAAACAAGCCGATCGCTGTCGAGAAACTGTACTGGGCATCCACGAGCCCGGAGCGGTACACGAACGTGGAAATGACGTCCGAAGATTCCATGTTCAGCGGGTTTTGCAGCAGGAGAATCTTTTCGAAGCCTACTCCCAGCAAGCTACCCATGTTCAAAATGAGCAGGATTGTCATCGTAGGGACCAGCGTCGGGATGTTAATGTGGCGAATGCGCTGGAACCGCGAGGCCCCGTCGATGATCGCCGCTTCGTGAAGTCCCGGATCCACCCCGGAAAGCGCCGCGAGGTAAATGATCGTTCCCCAGCCCGCGCTCTGCCACACGCCGGACAATACATACATCGTTTTAAACCATCTCGGATCCGTCAAGAAGTCCGGTGATTTAAAGCCAAGACCTTCAATGATGTGCGTCACGATCCCTGTCGATGGAGACAAGAAGGAAATAATCATCCCGGCCATGACCACGACGGAAATAAAATGCGGCGCATACGTTACCGTTTGAGCCAGTTTCTTGAAGAAACCGTTTCTCACTTCATTGAAAGCGAGCGCCAAAATAATCGGAATCGGAAATCCGATGGCGAGTTCGTACAGGCTGATGCTCAGTGTGTTCCATAACAAATCCCAAAAATAATAGGAATGGAAGAAGCGCTCGAAATGGTCGAAGCCGACCCACGGGCTTCCCGAAATCCCTTTTGTCGGAATGAAGTTTTTGAACGCGATCTGAATGCCGTACATCGGCCCGTAAGAGAAAATGAGAAAGTACAGAAACGCTGGCGCAATAAAGATGTACAATTCCCAGTTGGTTATGATTCTCTTCCAGACGCCCTTGCCGGTACCGACCTTTCCCGGTTTCAACATTGCATTGCCCGGAACAGCAGCTTTTGTATCCTGCATAGGATCACCCCTTTCATATGATTTCTTTCTGTTTGTTTTCTCTAGAAGTTATGCAGGGTTGCTAGCGCTTACATGCTTAACGATAGACAAATGTCCAAGCATCGTAAATATGTCATTTTAGAAGCGGCGCAAACCCGCGCCACATCAGGGTTTTGGCCGTGTGACAATCGGGGGTGACAGGCAGACAATATGTCGTTTTTGCTTGCGGGAAAAGGCTTTCAGAACGACATCAAATATGACCAATCGACACCTTATGACAGCCTTTTCATAATCCCCGGTCGGTTTTTCCGCAAAGCTTGCAGCCCCCATGATAACGTTTTCGAATCAAAAGGACACATGTAAAAAGACCCAAGGGAATCTCTCCCTTGAGTCTACTTTTTGGGTGATGCATCATCCGGATATTTAATCATTTCGAGCTTTACATCTCCATTGCCATACGTTTCATAAGAAGAAAAATAAATGCGGTCGACTTCGATCAAATTCCAGAGCATCTCATCCGCAATGGTTATTTCGAATGGCTTTGCGTTTTTATCGTATGGATTTTTCACGGTGATGGTGCTGCTCCCTCTTTCCCCGGTTTCTTTACCGATGACCTGGATATAAGAAGCGGTGGACGAAACCTGATCATTGCATGAGGAGAAGCAAACGGCGAAAATACAACTCAGAATAAAACGAAGGGTTAGCCTCAAGGAATCACCCCATATCATCAAGATCTATGGTAATAACATTAACTATATCCTCGCCTGAAGCAACCCTACAATGGATGAACGTTCGCAACCGCCATGGTTTATCCTAAAAAATACGCCATAAACTCTTCGTCGTACATCCGTCCGTCCACGATCAATGCTTCTTTTTCCAGGCCGTAACCGACAAAACCCAATCCCTTATATAGCGCCGCCGCAGCCGTGTTGGCCGTCACCACCGACAGCTGGATCTGCCGCAAGCCTTCGATTTCTTGACCCCGGCGCAAAATTTCCGCCATGAGCTGTTTGGCGATGCCTTTGCCGCGATGAGCGGAAACGACGTACACTCCCCACACCATGCCTTTATGCCGGACCTTCCTGCCCGGTTCCCGGCGGAATCCGGCCATCCCGACAAGTTCGCCCTCTTCCGTAAACGCGCCAAGGATATAATTATCCGGTTCATTGTTGATTCTCAGTTCGACCTCATTCATCGGCGTATGCACTTGATCCTCATAGGAGGAGCCAAAGGCTTCGGGATGCGTTTTCAACGCTTCAAGCCGCAGCTTCCAGAACTCGGCCGCCTGCTCTCGTTGTATGTTTTGAATGTACATTAGGTGACGCTCCTCTCCCTTGGGAATCCCCAAGCAACCCATTCCGTTATTTCCTCCGCTGTTTTTTCGATAAAACGCCTCGCTTTGGTCTCTTGAAAATACATGGTTTCGATCTTCGGCTCATGACGCTCCTCTTCCAGCCATGCGAGTTTCATGTCCCGGTACCGGTTGACTTCGTCTGGCGTAAGGAGCGGTTCAACCGCAAAAGCGCGCGCCTGCCGCAATTGGATGAGTGCATCCTGCGCCCACGGCTCCCGTTTCAGCAAATCGAACTCCAGCTGGCTGACCTCACGGTTATACGTATCCCTGATCTTGTCGGAATCGCCGGCATACTCCCGCTCAAAATCAGCGTAAAGCGTTTCGGTCCACCGGATATCCGTATAAATGTGCGCAAAATACCCCCAAACGAATGCCTTCCAATCCGGGTCCCGGTGTTGGTCCAAATAGGAAACGCAGGCATGCTGAAGCGTTTGAATGCTTGGAAACCGTCCTTCGTGTACCAGGTGGGTAACGCCCTTTTCCTTCCGGGTGACATGCTCCCGGGCATGAATCGCGTCGGGCGAAATGCTGCCTAACAAAAAAGCGGGCGAAGGACCGGGCTCGAATAATCTTTGGGCGACTGCAAAATGGACCATGGGCCATGGCATGGCATATACCTCCTCGTGTTTTACGCTAAAATCTCTTTCGCATCCGCAGGCAGCGTTCTCACATGCTGAAGATATCGAGTCATGTTGGCGTCGTCCTGGAACGGATAATCGTAAGATAGTTCTTCCGCTACCTCGCAGGCCAGTTTTCGGAAAAGACCGCAGGCCCCGGTTTCCACCCGACCCGCTGGCTCCACCGGCTTGCTCTCCGCATAATCTCCCAAATCATCGGTTCTTTTTCTTCGACATACTTCTGCCGCTCATCCGGATACTCACGCATAAGCCTCCGCTTTTCCGCAACGTATAATTGCCCTTCCGACGGATGCTCCCGCAAATAATCCCGGAACAACAGCGCAAACTGCTCGCCGAAGCTTCCCTGCTCCCGGACATGGATGTGCACCCTTTTTTGGCCCGGCGACTCCCTAAAATACCGCTTGGTCCGCTCCTCGTTGTCCGCCTGGTGGATGAAACCGATCGCCTCCATTTGCGGTTTGTACAGCTCAATCGGCTCTAAAGAAGCCACCGAAACCTGAATGTCGATGATGGGTTTGGCCGCCAGCCCCTCCACCGAGGTCGAACCGATATGATCAACCCGAAGGGCAACGTCTCCCAGCGCATGTTTGATGCGTGCTCCGAGCTCCGCGAACTCTCTTTTCCAGTCCGGGTCGTACGGGGCGAGATAATATGTGTTGTCCGGCATAAGGTTCTCCTTGGTTATCCTTGTGATTTCCCTACAAATCCTTCTTAAAATAATAATGCTTGAATCCCCGCGGCGCGTCGTCGATGACGGCGATTTCGCGGTAACCGTGCTTTTTGTAAAACTCCGGTGCCTGGAAGCTGAACGTATTCAGCTTAATGAAGGTGCATCCCTTTTCCCGCGCAATCTTTTCCGCCTCCATCAGCAGCTTGGAGCCTTGTCCTTGCTTTCGATAACGGGGATCCACCCATAAAATGTCGACCTCCAGCCAGTTCCAACACATGACGCTAAGCAGACCGGCAATAATGTTCCCTTCGCCATCCCTTACATGCAAATTGATTTCCTCATAACGATTCTTTAGATCATCCGGCAGCTGGCCGGCGTTAAATTCGATCAGTTTGTTTCTAACGTAGCTGCTTTCTTCATTCGAACTTCTAGATATCATATTCGGCTCATTTCTCCTCTTCTATATGACCTTAAACCTCCAATGTTTCTGATCGAACCATCAATTCCTCGACGGATACGGGATAAAGCGGCTTGCTGAGCTCCAAAATCGCTTTAGCGTAGTCTTGTATTTCTTTTTGGGCGTCATGCTCCAATCTTTGGTTCAAAAAATGGCAAACCGCCTGCAGCGACGCCGTCCAATACCATCTCACGTACATGCCGTAGGAAGGCAAAAATAATCGCGCCTGCTCCGCGCAAACGCCGTCCTGCAGGGCGGCTTCATATTTTTGAACGCCCAGCTCGATATAATCGATCAATTCCTTCGTTAATTTTTGCCCCGCTTCATTCCCGAGCGCAGCCCCGCTGCCCTGTTTGGAATTTTCCGGCTTGCTCCGCCATTGTTGTTCTCCCGGTATGTAAAATGTCGGTTCTTCCGTAATATATCGACGGCTCGACTCGTTCCACGCCTCCAAGCTGTCGCCCGTTCCTTCGGCATGCGCGGAGCCTATAACGTATTTCCACCATTGCCTTGCCACCATCAGCGGCGCGTAAATTTCAAATTGCATGATCACGTGACGAAATGGTGAAGTATGCCCCTCTCGGGCCAAAAATTTGATCAACCGGATATCTTTGTCATTCAACTCCTTCGACTCTTTGGCATAAGACACCCGTGCCGCATTCACGACCGTCAAATCGGATCCCATATGGTTGACCAGCCGTACATACCCTTTATCCAAAACCTCGATCATCGACATCATCCATTCCCCCTAGTTTGTTTTCTGCTCGACGTGATGGTACCGTTAAATTCCCATAAACCCGATAACGAGTTTAAAGCTTTTCCTATTCTTGGATGATAGCTTTAAACCTTCCTTCGAATCAAATATGATGACCTTTTTTCCGATCCATAACCTGAAATAGACCGATTGCAGCTTAAACGGTGCCGTAAACCCCCGAACTTCCCTCTCCGTGCCATCCGAATCCTCGAATTCCGTTCGTATAAACCATGTATTGCCGAATCCGATTTCCGTATATTTTTTCAAGCCGTTCACCTCAGTATTTGAATGTGGGCCGATGTAGAATCGTCTCTCTGGATTTCCGATAGGCCCGGATTCCGAATCCCACCGCCAAATACAGCAATGTCGTGACAATCCCGTTGATTGGAGAAAGTACGATTTCCTTACTAGGAACAATATGGATATATCCCGAAATGACCAACGGATTCACAAGCGAATCTTCTACCATATGTAAAATGATGCAAGGCCAAATCGATTTCGTAACCCGATAAAGCTCGATAAACATAACGGCCCAGCAAATCATCGTCAAAAACGCGACGACCGCAAACATCATCCGGCCAACCGGTAGGACAGGCTCCATGTCCGCTTCGGGCAAAAACACCAGGTAATACGGAATATGCCACGCACCCCACACGCAGCCGACAATAAGATACACCTTCCAGTCGCTAAGATGAAGCTTCACAAGCTGTGAGGTCAGAAACCCGCGCCAAATCGTTTCCTCAAAAATATTTTTGATAAAATGGACAGCCAGCATGCCGGCAAACACACCAAAAAATGTTGAAAAGTCTAATCCCGAAAAATCGATCCAACCGGTTCCGGCCCCGATAAGCAGCACAATCCCCGTAACAACGGGAAAAATGAGCAGCGAAGCCACGTACCACTTGACGTTTCCTTGGATATTCGGCCGAAAACCGATCTCCCTGAAGCCTGATTTCGTAAAACAAAGGGACAATATAACCGTCAGCATCGGCAGCACCAGCCAAACGCCCATCCCAAGCGAGCCCCCTTCCGGCTGGTCCGCCATCACGGAATCGACCATAACGCCGATCCAGCCGCTAAGGAGAGCGACCAATACAAAAATAACCATGTTCCATACCGTTCGGTTATACATAAGTCCCTCCAAAAATGATTGATTTCTTACGCCGATATTGATAAAGAATTGTTTGATGAACTCCATTCAAAGGCGAGACGAATCTATTGGAGCGGGTGAACGGTGATAGAGCCATCATTAAACTGACCAGCCTGAGCAATATTCTGAATAAAAAGAATAGCTGCAGTCGCAGCGAATGGTAAACATGGGGTAATTCACCATCCTTACAAAGTTTAATCAACTAAAAGATGTTAACTAGTAGACAAATTTGTTGTGGATTGCATTCGCAAAATATCGGTAGTCGGAGGACACCCAAATAATCGGGCATATTCGCGACTGAATTGAGAAGGACTTTCATAGCCGACATGATATGCAACATCTGCAACGTTGTATTTTTCAGTCATTAAAAGTCGCCGCCCTTCTTGTAATCGCAGCTGTTTCTGATATTGAACGGGGGTCATCGCAGTGACTTGCTTGAAATGTCGATACAGTGATGAAGAACTCATATTGGCGATCTGCGCTAATTCATTAATGCGTAAAGGTTTGTCAAAGTTTGTTTTAATCAGTTCTACTACCTCTGCAATCGTTGCAAAATGACTACCGGATGTGGCAATTTGCTTGAAAACATCCCCTTCTTTTTCATTAAGTAGCCTATAAATGATTTCTTTTATTATTAATGGTGCTAATGCTGATATATCTTTTGGAGTTTCCAATAGTCTTACCAGCCGAATCACCGCATCAAGAAGGCTAGTGTTCATCTTCCCAACAAATAAGCTTTTTGGATAATGATCTATGCTTTCGGGATAAAGATGAGTCTCCTTCATGATTTCAAAGATCTCTCCTGGATCAAGATCAAGTCGGATTGACAAAAAGGGAGCTTCTGGCGAAGGCTTGATCACCTGTCCGGATATTGGCACATCTAAAGATACAGCCAAATAGTCGCAAACGCCGTATTTGTAACTTTCATTGCCCAGAATGATAACTTTTTCTCCTTGAGCAACGATGCATAAGGATGGCCTTTGAATTCTGCATATTGGGACCATGGCATTGGAGTCTTGGATGAGATGGAGTGAAGGAATTAATGTCTTATGATCCCCATCTTTTCCGGTAAACTTTCTGATGAGTCCCGCTAACTCTTGCTGTTGCAAAGTGATTTCGGTCACACGGAACACCTCTGTTCATATGATGTCTCTCATGCTTTTAAATATAAAGTAAAGCATTGAGTTTGTTAAGAGTATGACAAGAATAGGCATAAAGTTGAAAGTTTTCTTATACAGGTCAGAGCAAGTTTTGATCCATAATAAAGCAGGTGCTGATACAAAACAAAAACAGATAAAATGAAAGGATGAGATATCATTGCCGGAACAAAAGGTATGGTATGTTACAGGGGCTTCGAAAGGTCTTGGACTTGCTCTTGTAAAAAAGTTGCTAGAAAACAATTACCGGGTCGCCGCTACATCAAGAAACTTAGAGGATCTAAAACGAGCGGTTGGTCAGGTCCCAGAAGATCGTTTTTTGCCACTCCAAGTGGATTTGAAAAGTTCTGAGTCTATTGATCAATCCATGAAATTGGCATACGAATTTTTCGGACAAATAGATGTAGCGGTAAACAACGCGGGATACGGAATTGGTGGAGCTATCGAGGAACTTTCCAAACAGGAGATCATGTCAAGCTTTGAAGTTAATGTGTTTGGCAGTATTTATGTTATCCAAAGTGTTTTGCCCTACATGAGGGCGAAACGCTATGGCCACATCATTAATATTTCATCCATCGCTGGACTTGCTCCGCACACGGGATGGAGTATTTATGCTGCTACTAAATCGGCCATTATGGGGATGTCTGATGTGTTAGCTCAGGATGTTAAATCTATGGGCATTCATGTAACGGTTGTTGCGCCGGGGGGATTTAGAACTGAGTTTAATACAGCCGAATCTCTTGTTGTGGCGGATTATAAAATCGCGGATTATCTTCCTCTCCATGAGGGCATTAGACAATTTGTATCGAATCATGGCAAGCAACTTGGTGATCCGGAAAAAGCTGCCGAAGTCTTCATCGAGTTGGTAGAATCCGACAACCCACCGACCTGCTTATTTTTAGGATCCGATGCATACCAGCGGGCAACCGAAAAATTAACCGGACTGCTTGAAGATATACAGGTAAATAAGAAAATAAGTGAAAGGACTGATAGTAACTATCAATGATCGCTTGTAGTCGTTGATTGGTTGACGCTCATTTAATGGGCGTCTTTTTTGGTCATTATTTGACCTCCCCTTTTCTCTTCTTCGGGTCTTTGCGTGCTAGTTCCCATTCCGGTTGCATCCATTGATATAATCGGTCTGAAATATGTAAGAGCAGCTCCTTTAATTCTTCGGCGCAGCCAAATAATATACGTCGGCATAATGCCCGAATAAATTTGTTCCCGGCCAATGATCTTGCCGCTTCTTTTTTTTCACATAAGGCTTGAGCTGATTGAGTAACGCTTCCGCATTCGGATTCAATGAAATTTGATCCCTTTTGACTAAAATGAATTCAACGCAAACGTCAAACGCCAACGAGACCATTGAACGATAAGTTTCGCCCACCGGCTCCTCTAAAATTTCGATCATCGCGTTCTCCTTTTCAAAATATGGGGTCGAAACAAGCGGGCGAATCCAATGTCATAGCCGCAAAGAATTCGCCCCGGTCCGCTCAGCTTTTTAGCATCAACTTCCGTTTTGTTTTACCCAATTGGGGATATGGTAGGCAAAATAAGTCGATATTTTCTTCGCCTCCGTCAGCACCAATCGGATGCCTTCTTCGTCTTGAAACCAATTATCCCGATTGATCCGCAGATCGTCCAGCATGACTTGAATGGTTACGCTTGGCGGAAATACCGTTTGATATGTCATCAGCGCCCTTCTGGAAAAATAAGATTTGCATACCATAATGGCCCGCTTCACTTCGATATGGTTGTCTTGTATAACCTTCCAAGAGTTTCTGGCGTTATCAAACGTATTTTTGGCTTGGTCTTCCTTAAGAATGGCGTGCTCAGGGACGCCCATCGAGACGCCGATATCCCGAAAAAATTCCCATTCGGTCATCCCAAGCTTCATATTGTATCCACCCGACGGCAAAATATATGGCGCCATACCGGCAAGGTATAGTTCAGATGCCATGCTCATCGGATCCGTGTGACTTCCCCCCGGCACCAGGATGATATCGGCCGGAAGAATGGGCTCTTCTTCGACAAAAACAAGATCCGTAAGACAATCAAAAGGATATTTCATGTCCAACACCTCCTGTTCGCTCGGACGCTCTAGCAATCTAGTGTTAACTTCCAATATAACATATGACATCCGAAGCCGGAGTGTCGATACAGGAATCTATTATTAAAACCTAATGTGAAAAAATTTTCGTTTCAAATACTCCCGCCTCTCCAAGAAAATCATCGCGTGTTAAATCTTTTTCCCCTAACAATAACCGGTAGTTCGTGATCGTTCCGTCGTGAGAAATGATGATCACCCGCTTGGCGCGGCCAAGGCACCAATCCAATAGTTTCCCGGCGTATATTTCAAAAACGTTTTGATCCATTCGATTAATCCCTTCCGTCCAACAATCCAACCCCAAATCCAATACCTCGCATTCAGGATCAAACACCCGGACCTCTTCCTTGGTGTAAATCTCATCACAGACAAGTGCCGGATAATCAGGATTTTGCGGAAACATGCGGGGACCAACGAGCGGAGTCACATAAATCTTTTTGGCTGGGCATAAAATTCGGGCCGTTTCGATCGTGCGCTTGGTTGGACTGACCAAAACGAGGTCTTCATCATATATAGGTAACTCCTGCCGCAGGGTCTGTATTTGTGAAATTCCGCGACTCGTTAATCCCGGATGCAGCTTGTTTAACTGGTGGGGATAATCGATAAGATGCTCCCCGTGGCCATGGCGGATAAAAACAATCTCCATGTAATCACCTCTCTGCTTAAAAGTTTCATCCATGTTCAAGTTTTCTTTTTTGCGCTGAATTCGATTTCGAAAAAAGGATGCTCCGGATCCGGACAAGAATCACCTTTAAACCCCAAACTTTCGTAAAAGGGAAGTCCTGCGGCGCTTGATTGCCACTGCAGCCATCTGACTTGCCTTGCATCGCACCAGCTTTTGACCGCCTGGAACAATTGGTGACCCACGCCTTTTCTCCGATGGCCGCCGCTAACGAATAGGTCATTTAATCTTGCCGTGCTGTGTCCGGTCCGAATATGCGGGCCATAATCGTGAACCCATGCATATCCCAGCACTTGATTTTCAAGCAACGCCACCGGAATATAATGATCTGCCAGCAATCTTTTTTCCAGCACTCTGCATACAAACAATTCTTTATTCTGGTCTGAATGATCTTCAATGATCGGCCACATTCCGGGAACATCTTCGGGTTCTGCATGGCGGATGATGAGGTTCCTTGTTTGCAAACGAGTACGCCTCCTTTTTTCTTCTCCTACTTGTGCCGTCTATTCTAACATCACGAATATCGTTGAATCACTTCCAAGATCAAGATCAAGTTCAATTCGGCGGCGTCGTTCAATATCAATTGGAGAATCAAGACATCGTGTTGAGATTACCCGGAAGTGTCGGACCTTCCCCGGTTTATGTATGCGATTTTAATATTAGATATACATTCGATCCGGCCAAGCAGGCTTTGATTGCGGATCAAATCGAATTCCAACCTTTTGAAAAATAACAGCGCTTTTTGAATCGCCATTGCAAACGGCCTTCGCCTTGTCTTCCCTGGGGCTGGGGCCGTTTATGCCATCGTCCATCTTCCTTTTCTTCTAAGCCCTGAACTTATTCCACATCCGTTCAAAAAAGCTTTCCCCCTGAATCATCCAATACCGTTCACGTTCAGGCACAAGCGCATAAAAATCCTTATATGCCCCGATCCAACCGTCAGGTACGTAATCTTCAAAAGACATCGGCTCCGGAAAAAGCGAATAAAGCATCTTTTGGTCAAAATCCACATAGATCGTAGGCATAAATTCCAGCACGTCGTCATAACTCCCAAACGCGTCTTCCAGCTCGATTAGCATGCGTGCCAGGTCGCTTGTAGCCACTTTATAGTCGTGTATTTTTTCAAAAAACATTCTGCCGTCGTTTCGTCCAATATTTCAATGCCAAACCGTTCCTCCATCTCGGTATTGAGAAACCAATACTCCCGTTCGGTGATGTACCAGCTCCATTCCTTTCGAAAAACAACGCCAACGATCAAGATTTGCGCATATTCGGGTAAAAGCTTCATGTTGTTCTCCGTCGTTCCCCTTCCTTTCGAAGATCCGTCCCGCCTCCGCCTAAAATGAAAAGACCTATTCCAAAATAAATTTCAGCACCTCGTCCGTATATTTCGAAGGCTCTTCGATTCTCGGAAAATGGCCGCTGTTTTCAAATACGACAATACGCCCGTTGGGGGTTAAATCCCGGAACGCATGCGTTTGTTCTTCGCAGCATACCGGATCATATTTTCCTGACAGAAGCAGCGAAGGATGTTCGACTTGCGGCAGCAGGGGCAGCAAACTCTCAAAAAGCTTCCCTTCCTCCTGCAATCGGCGACCGTGCACATAACTCCTGCCCCACTGGTCTTCCGTCAGGTAGGTATTTTCGAATATGGCGTTGTATTCGCTTGGATCAATCCCATGAAAATAAACCTCATCCCGCCGGTTCCCCAAAAGATTCCCGATGCGGATCCAGGCTTCCCAAAGCTCGCTTGGCGAAAACGAACCATCGATGTATTGAATGCACTCTTGGACTCGATCCGTTTGATTTTCTTGTTCAAACAGCGGCAGGGCGCGTCTGAATAACGATTTCATCGAAAGCGTCTGGTCAAACATCGGCGCTTCATACATGACCTTTTTGACTGCATCCGGATACTGGCTTGCGTACATTAGCGCAATATATCCGCCAAAAGAATGTCCCAAAACGGACCAGCGTTCGATCCCTAATGTGCGTCGCAGCTCTTCGCAATCTTCGATGATGTCTTGAACGCCGAACGAATCCTCCTTGAGGATCGGGTCGGACCGCAGCACTCCCCGCTGATCGATGGCGATCACCCGAATCGACGAAGACAACGCCAACGCCTGATGATACGTAAAATCAATACAGCTCGCGCCGGGGCCGCCATGCAAATATAGCAATGTTTCTTTGCCGGCTTCACCGAACTCCTCGATGTAAATCCTTGTTCCGCGAATCGGTATAAGCTTAGTCATCGTTTTACCTCCGGTTCAAAACCTTATCGTAACTCCTTATAGTACCCATCTACTTCCTCTAAAACGTCTTTCAGCATCTTCAGCGTCTTCATTGGATCCTGCGTCTCTAACCCGTGATTAGCCCCGTCTATGACAAGCATTCTGGCGCTCGAAATTTGGTTCCTCTCTATTTCCGTAAATACCGGATCATCGGTCCCGGTCACGACCAAACAATTATTTTCATGGATATATGGAATCGTACGGCTCAGCGGGGTCAGAAAAACATGCTTTACATCGATCCCCAATTTCTCGGCCAGCAAGCCGGCGATCAAGGTCCCTAAGCTTTTGCTCAAAAAGACGATTTGTTTGTATGGGGAGAGATCTATCGTCTGAAAAGCTCCTTCCAGATCGGAAACGATGTTATGGATCGATTCGTCATCGAATTCAGGTTTAAGGCGCGCGCTTTGGTAACCGTATTCGAGCGATAACGCATCGAATCCATATTGGAAAGCCAATTTTCTCGGGTAGTGAAAAAGCGGCAGTTCGGTGCCGTATTGAGCGCCTGGAAATTCGACGACGAGCGTGGCAGCGCCCTCGGTTTCGAATTTTTTGAACATCGCCTGCGCATTCCATGAAGTAGGAAACTTCAATTCCTGGACTTTCATCTCGTTCATCCTTCCGAATCGTATTTTGTACTTAGCCTTCAACCCAGCATCATTTGGTACTAAACCTTTGAATGTATTTTTTTATATCTTTCCGGTACGTTTCTCTATAACTTTGGTTCGTAAATTCGCCGATGGCTTTTCGCCAAAAAGATATGGCGGCAGTATTGTTTTCCATTTGAGCCACCGCCCAGTTGGCTTTAAACAAGGCAAACGCTTTTTTGGCAGCGGCAGAGCCAACCCCGGTTCTTCTGAATTTCGGCAAAACCATAAAATCATAAATGACGTGCGTCGGATCCGGATCCGTATCCAGATTTTCGAATAACACGACCAAGAAGCCGGCGATTTTTCCCGAGAGCATAATAAAATACGGATTCCATCTAGGATCCCCTTGCCAAAAATAATCGATATTCGCCTCAAATCTTCCATCTTCATTTAAGTCTTCTTCAGTATACGGGCTAAAATCATAATGATAGAATTGGTACAAATTCGATAAAAGAGGTTTCTCTGCATAAGCAACCGGGCGAAGTTCAACTTCCATGCTTTTCTCCTTAAGGGCTTGTATGTTATTCAAAAAGGAAGCTCCTTGCTCCCATATTCAATCCCGAGCTAACTTCCCTTCGAAAATTTACGGTAATTCTTCCGTATGAGTAAGGATTCACCGGCTTTATTGTTTGGTTATAAACTATCCGGTCCGCTTCATCACGATCTCCTAATCGACCCGACCCACATATCCCCAGTCCCAATAAAATACGATCGTTCCACCTTGCCCCCGATCATGTATTCCTTGGTTTCAACCGCTTTTTTCCGTGCCTGCTCGATCTCTTCCTCTGTTTCCAAATCGCTTTCCCATACGTGATAACCATTGACGCATCTTTCCCATGTAAAAAGACCAAAAGAAGGATGCTTGATCTGGTAAGGGAACTGCTTGGGTTCCGGGCTCGGCATAAAAAGCTGATCATAATATTCGATTTCCGAACGGACGGCCGCGACGACCTGCGAATCCATAAATTCGGGATCCCCCACCCAAATTTTCAAATAATACGGCTTCTTCAGCTCGATGAGTTTCTGTTCCCATTCCAGATAGATTACTATAAGCTGCTCCAGAACCTGCTTTCTGAATTTATAAGGGGGATTTTTTTTGCCGACCTCGTTTTCGCTGATTTGATGCAGGTTATAAAAGGGGCTGATCCATAGTTTCACGTATTCTTTTTGGTGTTTGCACAAGCCTTCTACATCCAACTCCTGATGATACGCTCCCCAATCCGGGAGTTTTCTCGCCCTTCTGCTCATTCCTCTCGTCTTCTTGCGGATGGAGGTGAATTTGTGTTTCATTGATGTCCCCTTATAATAAATGAAATTCCATGATTTTGCGTTTAACTAAGCTTCTAGTAGCACCGGCCTAATCAGACGGAATAGTTGATGCGAATCGACCTTTTCGTAATTCCAAAGCATAATCACCCTTAAATCATTTGCAGGATCATGCCAAATTTCGGAGCGGAATCCCGGCGTGCCGCCGCCGATCAAACGAATATCAGGCTTCAAAAACCACCCGTACCCGTAACTCAAATTCGGATCAAATGACGTGGCATAATACGGCGTAAACATCTTATCCATCGTCTCTTGCTTCAGCAGTTCCCCGCCAAACAAAGCCCGGCACCATCGGTCCAAATCGCGGACGGTCGAAAAAAGCTCTCCCGGCGCATCGGCATCGCTTAGCTTATCATTGTCTGCATTGGTTATTTTTCCGTTCTCCAAAGCATGTCCGTATGCACGCCCGGGGTTGATGTTCCGCGGGTTATCCGCTCCGGTGGATTCCATAAGTAAAGGCGAAAAGAACCATGAGTCCAAAACTTCCTCATATGCCATCCCCGTCAATGCTTCAAAAATGTATCCGAGCATAATGAAACCGGTGCTGCTGTACGCCCATCGCTCACCCGGTTTGAATTGCTGCTCCAGTTGGAGCAAATAATCGATAAAATCCCGGTTTTCCGCCTTCCATCGGCTCATCTCCAAACGCAAATCAGGTACCCCGTAAATATCCTGCAGCCCGGAGGAATGACTCAGCAAATGATGGATCGTGATGTCCGAATGAAGGCCCTTAAACTTCTCAACGTATGCTCCCGGATGTTGATCCAAATCGATTAAACCTTGCTCGTACAGCTTAAGCGTTGCGGCAGCAATAAACATTTTCGTGACGGAAGCAATGTGGAATTTGGTGCCGATCCGATTTGGAACGTTTAGCTGCATACTGGCATGGCCGTAGGATTTGCTGAACACTTCTTTGCCTTCTTTTGAAATGAATACGTTGCCGGATAAAACATGGTCCCGCCGGTAATTCTCGATGATTTCCTCGATTCGTTCGAACATCGTGATCACCTCATTCGTATTGTCGGGAGCAGTTTGCTGTCTTTCCTGCCGCCCTTGTTGGGAACCCTAAACTTGCAGATCCGTCATGGCTCCTATTTCCTCGATAAGTCTCGTTTGGTTTGCTTCCACATATGTAAAAAGAAGATCAAACAGATTCTCGTCCCCACGGTATAAATACAGATGTTCCGCTTCCTTCTCAACCCGTTCCAGCACCTGTTGAATGGCTGCCCCATGGGTTTTGGTAGGATTCGCCACTTCATATTCGGCCAAAAGATTCACGTTTGCTCGCAGTTTATCTGTACGAACCCCGTACTCAGCTAAAATATGTTTGATGTTTTTCTTGACGTTCAAGTCATTACGGGACCGTATTCTCTCCAACGCTTCGATCGTTTTATCCAAATGCCTGCCACTGGAGTTTTCCAAAAAAACCCGAATCCCGTTCATCGCCAATTCCGTGTCCAAATCGATCAAAAGCAGGATGTCCCAAAGCACCTCGGGGATCGACCCTACCTCCTCTCGTAAACAAGCAAATTCTTCATCGTAGATTCGAAGAGCGATTTGCCCTACGATTTCCTCCCCGGACATACGCCGAAGATCATCCGCCGGGATCAGTTTATATATCTGATCTTGTATTTCCTTGATACTCGTCAATGTCTTCGGCACACCTTTCAACATGGCTCGCGGTTTTTTTCATCAAAATACCGACAATCGGCTGTTCGTTGTAGTCGACCATTTCCTTGAGGCCGTAGGGGATAAAGCCGTTTTTATGGTAAAACTTGAGCGCCGGCGTATTCGGGTTGTGGCAAATCAGGTGCAGTTCAAGCAAATGCAGCTCATCCCTAACGGTCTTAAGCATCGTATCGAGCAAAAACTTCCCGGCTCCCCGTCCCCGATAACTTGGGTTGATGATCACGTTCCCAAGCCAACAGCGGCTGTCGGCCTCCACATCATACAAATTGCAATAACCCGCAATCGTTTCGAAGTCCAATATAACCGTTGGATGCAACCTTTCCTTCGCGACCTCTTCCAAATGTGCCGGATCAAGCGGAAACGTCCCCCGCGGAAACATATAAAACTGTTCGTCTTGGTTTTGAGGAAAAGAGGCGATGATTTTAAAATCTTCTTTTTGGGCTCTGCGTGAAATAAACATGGCGCGCGATTCTCCTTTCCATGCGTGGTTTTAATGCTTTTTGCTGTCTAAAGCCGATCGTGTGGTCTTACCCCTTCATGCCGGAGATTATTTTGGATGCCTTGCGAAAACTGTCTTCGAACTCTTGCTCTTTGCCTTGGATGACATTGAGCCGGCTACTCGGGAACTTCAATATACCCGGATACCCTCTCCTGTAATATCTCGATCAGTTCTTCGTCCATAAACTCAAAATCATCCGGAATGTTTAGGCAAATCAACCGCTTGCTCGAGCATTCGCTTGAAAATCTCTCCCTTAGCCTTCGAACATGCTTTTTCTCCATGGCAAAAATGATATCGGCCCATCCAATATGACCCGCGGTTACCTTAATTCTTGCTCCTTCTTCCGTTCCGGCTGAACGAACTTCATATCCGTTAACCCCATGGAAAATCTTCTCGGCGGTTAAACTCCGCCATTTATTGCGACTGCAAATAAAAAGTAGTTTAATGTGTGTCACCTGTTCCTTCATTGTTTTCTAAATTATAGCACTTTAGACGTTTTTAAATGATAGGGTCTATTCAGGAAAAATATCTATCTTCTTCCGAGTATCATTTTAATTTTAAGTTGTTTTCTTGGACTAGAGTAATTATAAAGGCTGCTAAAGTTAATATTTGAAAAAAACCGACTATGATTGGTATGAAGCCCCCCCATAATCCCCAATCCCATGGGAAACTCACCCATCCACCTACACCTTCGGCGAAACGAGCATATAAAATAAATCCTACGCCAGGTACAATGGATATTAAAATCCACACTAGCAACGTCGATCGATCAAATCTATTCACTAGATATGTATTCGTTATAAGAAAGAGAAACAGTAAAATATATATAACAACTGTAGACCCATCCGCCCCTTCGATTAATATACTCGAATTAAAAATCAGGCTGCATAAAAAGTAGCTGCATAATATAAGAA
Organism: Paenibacillus sp. USDA918EY; assembly: GCF_009870825.1. Lineage (GTDB taxonomy): Bacteria > Bacillota > Bacilli > Paenibacillales > Paenibacillaceae > Paenibacillus_AQ > Paenibacillus_AQ albilobatus. The sequence goes on from NZ_WTWY01000006.1 coordinate 178,942, forward strand.
TTAAACCTGCAACTCCGTTCAAAGATCTCTTCCCCTTTGATCAAGATCGTTATCGTAAATCCTTTTGCTGGAGTTATTTATATCGCCTATTCCTTCATGAATGACATGGCAATAAGGAACGCTCGACAGTCCTTTTTTTGAATCAGTTCTAAGGTCTTTTCTCCCAGGGCGTCAAAGTGCCAACAACCGTTCTTTTGGCGCCGTTTTGAATACTATGGATGACCCCGTTTGATATTTCATCGTTCGTTAGCCAACGGGATGCCTCATTTTCAATGACGAAACCAAGCTGCACTTGATGGTACTCACAGTTCGGAATCCCTCCGATTTCTTCCCCGATTTCATCCAGGTTCGAACGGCTGCCTAAAACGTGATACAAGCTCCACTCCCGGTCCGAAGCCGATCTTATTGCGTTACTGATGGCGTGGATGATTTTCGCGTCATTTCGATGGATCCAGGCAACGACAATGTTATAGGCTCCATGGGCAGCAACCGAGCTGCAAATCTCGCGGGTTAACAACTCCTCGTCATTGTAATCGACCAGCATCGGGATGATGGTTGAACAGGCCTCGGTTAGCTTATTCATTTTGCGACTGCTTCTGCCAATAACGGATACGATGTAACCTTGATCGGCCAGCCACAAAGAAGCTTTTGCAAGCATCCCCGAACCGCCGACAACCAAAGCATGCTTCATCAAATCTCCTCCTCACGCACAGCTATCAACTTTTGCTATAAAAATACGGTCCGCACATCGATTCATGCGTGTGTACATACGTCCAAGAAAAATTTTTATCAAACACATAAATGTCCTGCTCGGAATCAAAATCAGCCGAAACCACTTGATTCGCATGGCTGTACAGCCAAACGTCGGGCGAGTTCTGATACATGACATACAGTTCGTCTTTAGAGGCTGCATCAAACGCTTCTCTCGCCAAGTAATCTATCAAACACTCTTGCTTTTTATAACTGAATATATGCCATTTAAATTGGTTGTAGTAGATGGACTCCTTGACGTCTAGGCTGATGTTTTGCGCAAATGCGCGATCCCATGAATCGATGATTTTTTGGGAATCTTCAAGAACTTCCGAAATGAGCACGCCTTTGTCGGTTACATTTTTTCTGAACAGATAATTTTTATGAATGGATACAAGCGGCCAATAAAGCTTCTCCAGCTCGCTTTCCGGTAACGCGTCCAAAATTTCATTCATTTGATTTCTAATCATAAAGGGCCTCCTCGGAGTTGAAATCTCCATGATCAAATCTGAAAATCAGCTTGATTCCGTCATTTTTGGTTTCGGCGATCTCCTCTTGGCAAGATCCGGATGTATATAAAACGCCGTATTTATTCGGTTTCCAACCCCAAATCTCCGACAAATCATGCAAATATAAAGGGTACAGATTGTTAATGATAAATTTCGTATGTGGGTCCGTTAGTTCCACGGTAACTTTCATTTTAGCCTCTCCCATTCCGTCACGTAACGCATTGCGTTCAGCCCTTTTTCTTAATCGGGCAATATATTTTCACTTCATTTCCGGGATCGTCGTTTTCGATGATCGTCTGTTGATCATACCGTTCAAAATAATAGGAAATGTCTGCCCACACTTAAGGGCTCTTTGGCTTCCAAGTCGTCAGTCCCTGCGGCTGCTTCTCGTGCCAACGCATCAATTCGTTGAAGTTTTGAATATTGTGATCCATGACGGCTTCGTAAATTTGAATGGAGGGGATTTTGATACCGTTTTTAATGGCTTCCTCTTTAAAGGTCAAAATCGTTTTTCTTTTTGCATCATCAAGCGCATTTTTCAGCGGTTCGACTAAATCCCTTGCGCACGGCCCCGGATGGTCATGAGCCAAAAGCCACATATCGAGCTTCCAGACTTCCCCGTCATCATTTTTGTATCTGATCTGAAAATACAGACCTTGATCCGGCCCATCCAAATGATTGGAAAATCTTGCCTTGGTGACATTGGGATGTATCGCAAGATTTTTGAGAACTTCAAATCCGCTTTCTACATTTGGTTCATCGCAGTAAATTTCCATATCGATATCCGGATTGACGACCAGATGATACGCTACCGCCCCGACCAAAATCGGGTCTCCCACCGTTTTCCATAAATCCGGCAGGTTTAAGTCCGCCATGATCCTGTGGGCCGTATTTCTTTTGAATTCCGCACGTTCAAGAACGTCCATTTTCTTATACCTCTTTTTTATTGGAATATCGTATCCGTGTCTTTGTTGCGCAGGATGAGTTCAAGACTTCCCTGGGTTGAAAAACCATCAAAATGCACGTGGCCTTAGCGCCTTACCGTCCCCGTATAGATTGATTTGCGTGTCTGGGTAGACTATGTTGCTTATTCCGATGCTTTCCTGGTCCATCATTGCAAATAATACGGGTCTGCCGTTATGTTTTAGGCTTTTGGCGTTGATTTCGATCATAAATCCCCTCTTTGCTGGTTTATTTCTCTGCTTTCCCCATAGACGCGAAGCCATTCCTTCCCGGAAGCCCACGGGGCATCAGGAGCTTGATCCTTTAACATGTCCTCGCATGCTTTGGCGATGATCCATTCTCTTAGGCCGTTGTCTGGGCTTTCTTTTAATTCATTCATCAAATAATCCAATCCTTCATTACCGGTGTTTAGTATTTCGCTGTATCCTTCCAGGTTTGCGTTGATATAGTCCGCAGGATTGCTTGAAGCTTGAATCTTGCCATTGGAAATGATCGCATCCAAATTTCGATCAATGATCGAAAGAGCTTGCTGCTTCGATGAATTTGAACTGCAGGCCGTAATCAAAGCGATTATATAAAGAGAAAGCAGAATGCGTTTCACGATGCCTCGCCTCCATTTTCCAAGGTCCTTGCGCCATTACTTCGAATCCGGCTCCACATTCCTAGCTTGCAAATATGCCTCGATGATTTCTTCTTTCGCTCCCCTGGCTGTTTTCAAAGAATACCATACCCCTTTTTCAGGATACTGGTACACTTTATCATTTTTATTGCCAAATACCGTATATTTACGATTTCCGATAAGCGTCTGGTTTTCGTCCATTCCTTCAAAGCCGACCGATCCGGTTGAAAGCAACAATTCAATGCCGTTTGCAAAATAAACCGTACATGTGGGAGCCGTAAAATGATCGTCGTAGGCCATGATCTTTTTTATTTCCCATTCAGGAATATTAGGGACGGTGCCGATCTTTAAAATACCCGGTATTTCAGTTACGCCGATCCATCTTCTGGATATGTCCTCATTGACCGTCCGGTGCAGAATAAAACCCAACATTGTAATGAGCAGCAATACCGTTGCCACAAAACTTAAAATTATTTTTTTCATCACTCTCTTAGTCCCAATCCATGAAGGCCTGGACGGTTAACTTTTCCTTTCCGCAATCCGGGCAATTCAGCTCGGCATCTTTGGGGATATATTCTATAGGTTTTGGCGGCATGGGCGCCGAGCAGCGCGGGCAGGCATACCGATTGGTATAAGAATCAGCGGTCGACTCCATATGTAAATAGATTGCATTTAATAGGTAACCGCAGGACTGGCATACATACAAACCGTCAAAGCAGTCATAGGTCGATTCCTCTTCATGGTGAATAAATTCAGCGATTCGTTTCTTGCCCTCTTCTTCTTCGTACCATTCCTGAATCGTACTCAAACTGCAGTATCTGAATCCGATGCCTAAAAATATCTCTTGACTATATGAGCAGCGCCCGCAGTTTAATTTGTATGCTTCACCCATGAACCCGCCTCCCAAGCTTTATGCAAACCGATCATACCGAAACCTTTCTTGCTTTAATAAATAGAAACAACGGAATTTTCATTCTTCGATGATACGTCTCCTGATTGTGAAAGTTCTTCTCCTGCGGTTTGGATTCCCTTAAACCTTCGATGACAAAACCCGCTTTTTGCAGCCCGACAAAATAATCCTCGATCGTGCGGTGGTATTTGATCACTTTTCCTCCCAGCCAATCCTGCTCCCGGGAGCCGGTATAAAAATATTGATCCACGATCCAGCTTTGCTTCAAACCTTCCGTTTTGACGGTTCCGTAGGATGAGGTGATCACGGGGTGTTCTACCGAAAAAATAAAGGCGCCTTCTTGCGCAAGCGTATTGTAGACCTGAGCAAAAAGGGTATCGATGTCGTTGATGTAATGTATAACAAGCCGAGAAACGACCAAGTCATAAGAAGATGCAGGAAAATCCCAGGCCTCAATGGCGGTATGAATCACCTTTCCGTTGTTCCTCGTCATTATATCCTTTGAAAGTTCGAACATTTTCTTGGATCCTTCGATTCCCGTATAAGAGCTGGCCCCCAAATCCAAAAGTTCATTGCCGAATGCGGCGGTCCCGCAACCCAGGTCTAAGACGTCTTTATCTGTTACTTCGCCTAGTAGGTCCATAAAAACAGGTTTCTCAATCGTATCGTTTGCGTTTTCGTCCCATCGTCTTCGTTCAAGATATTTGGTGAGAAGCTGTTCGTCATCATAAAATTGCGATCCTTTGTAAACCATTGCCGGCTGCTCCCTCCTTTGCCTTCTGAATGATATTCCCGACATGCCGAATGTATTAGAAGCTTACCGAGGCATGAGCGTAATCGCTGCTTTTAACCCCTTTATCCCGTCTTCATCAGCGGCCTTTTATTTAACGAATCCGGGCCACGATAACCATTGGCTTTTATCACCGTGATTTCCTCCTAAAAAACGCAAAAAATATTGAATGTTGGAATTATATTCGCTAAACGTCCTCCATGGACATCAAGGAGTAGCATCATAAAATCGGGTTCGGACAAGGTACGGTTGCGGAGGATTGCTTTGCGCTCCGTTTCTTTTTATAATGCTGCGCAACTGTGATATACTGTTTATATGGTAAACATTTTTGAGGGAGACTTCTACGGTCGATTAGGGGGTAGATTCTAATGAGTAATGACGATATGACACCGGAAGAAGCGGCGAAGATGCTTCCTGCCGGCGCGGCTCTCGGCTGGGGGTTGGTAAAGCCGCCGCAGCGGGGGCCTAAGCGGGAGATGAGCATCGACCAGATCGTGTCGAAGGCGGTTGAAATCGCAGACCAGGATGGCCTCGCCGCCGTCTCGATGAACCGGATCGCGTCCGCGCTCGGCTTTACGGCGATGTCTCTCTACCGCTATATCCCGAGCAAAGACGACCTGCTCATCCTCATGCAGGATGCAGCATGCGATATTCCTCTGCCTCCGGAGCGCCCCCCGCATGAATGGCGGGAGAGCATGCGCGAATATGTGCTGGGAACGGTCGCTATTTTTCGGAAACATCCATGGTATGGGGATATTCCGATTCTCGGCATTCCGATCACGCCTAACAATCTACGGATCGTCGATTGGGCGCTCCGGCCGCTGCAGGATATGCCCCTGGACGATTTCGAGAAAATGTCGATCGTTCTTCTGCTGAGCGGCTATGCCCGTAATTGCGGGATGCTCCGGCGCGACATCGATCGGGCTGTTCAGGCCGGTTCGAGCGAGGAAGCGTTCAGCGGCATCAATTATTCGGCGGCGCTGCGGACGCTGGTCAAGCCGGAACAATATCCGAACCTGCACCCGATCGTCATGTCCGGGGCTTATACGGGCGAAAACGAGGCTGAAAACACCGTAGGCGATGATCTGGAGTTCGGGTTAGAGCGGGTGCTGGACGGGATCGAACAATATTTGAATCGGAAACTGAGCAGCGGCGCCAACGGATAATTTTGCCGCTCAACAAAATAGGCTGCTTCCCAGGATGAGTCCTGGAAGCAGCCTTTTTCATTTCCTATGCGCTGATCTTAAGCAGCGGTATGAACGGCCTTCTTCTGATCACGGAGCATTACGAGCGTAACTGCGGTGGCAAGCAGCAGGATGACGCCGGAGATGAGGCAGGTGGCATGCATGGCGGTGATAAAGGCTTCCCGGGAAACCTTCATCACCTGTGCCGCGGCATCTGCCGGTAAATGCAGGGCGGCGGCCGATGCCCCGGCAATGGTCTGGCCGGCTGCCCGGGCTGCGTCCGGCGTGAGCCCCGAAGGCAGGAAAGGGGTGACCGCATGGCGGTAGATGGCCGCAAGGACGCAGCCGAGAAGCGCGATGCCGAACGCGCCTCCGAGCTCGTTGGACGTTTCGATAAGACCGCCGACGGCTCCCGCACGGTCGGCCGGTGCGACGCCAATGACGTAATCGGTGACGAGGGTCATGACGGTGACGATTCCCGCTGCAACCAAGCTGGCGCCGACGAGCAGCACGGTCAGCGGCGAAAAGCCTTCCAGGCGGACCTGGGTCAGTACGCCGAATCCAACCGCCGACAGGAGAAAACCTCCGGCCATGACCCGCGGTCTTCCGTAGATTTGCGACAGTTTTCCCGCAATCGGTGCCGCTGCCCCGACCACTACCGAAGGCGCTACGCTCCAGAGGGAAGCGACGAACGGAGAGTATCCAAGAACCGACTGAAGGAACTGGGTATTGATGAGCGAGCTGGCCATAAGGGTAAACGTAGCGATAAAGTTCACGAGAATCGAACCGCCGGTCCGCCGCTCCATCAACGCACGGATATCGAGCAGAGGATTGGAGATAATCAGCTGGCGCCGTACGAACAGCACTCCAATGAGCAAACCTGCTGCGAGCAAAGCGGCGGGAAGGATCGCCCAGCCCTCTTCCGCAAGCGTCTTAACACCGTAGGTCATGGGAAGGATCGCGGCGAGAGCAAGAATGGAGCTGAATAGATCGACCTTGACTTTGGCTGTGCTGCGGGACTCCGGCAGCAGAAACGGCGCAATGATGAGCAGCAGCGCCATCGCGGGGATGTTGATGAGGAACACGGATCCCCAGGAGAACGAATCCAGAAGCAAACCGCCGATAATCGGCCCCACGGTAACGCCGCCCGCCATGACGGCGCCCCAAATGGACATCGCCTTCGTCCGCTGCGCCGGGTCTTGGAACATCGTGCGCACCAGCGCCAGCGTCGACGGCATGAGAGTCGAACCCGCGATCCCCAGAATACCGCGGGCCACGATCAGGGTTTCGGCCGACTGGGCGTACGCTGCGAACAAAGAACTAAGGGCGAATCCGACGGAACCGATCATCAGCAGGCGCCGGCGTCCGATCCGGTCGCCGACGGCGCCCATCGTCAGGAGCAAACCGGCGAGAATGAAGCCGTATATGTCGAAAATCCATAACTGTTCGGTGGCCGTCGGCAGTAAATCCGCGGCAATGGCAGGTGCTGCGAAAAACAGGACGGAAACATCCATCGATACGACCATCAGCGGGAGACAAAGGATGCAAAGCGCGATCCACTCTTTGCGGCCAGCCGGTTTGGCCGCGGCAGGGGTTGCAGTGTTCATTTAAAAACCCTCTCCTTATTGTTTATTATATAAACAGTAACTGTCGAAAACAGTATATTATATAAACAGTATATGGTCAACGCAAATATTCGAATTTATTTTTCAAGGAAGACGGTACTGCTTGCACTCATAACAAAAGAGGCGCAGCCTTATGGGCCGCGCCTCTTTTACTACAAATTATGATTACTGGTTTAGTTTTTCAAAAAACCGAATGTTTACATCGAAATCCGGCACGCTTTGGTTCGCTTCGGCTTGCTTTACCAGTTGAACGACCATGTCATTATAAGGGGTCAAAATGCCTTTCCCCTCTGCCAGCCGCGGTACGACCCCATTGATATAGTCGATTTCCGTCTTGCGTTTTTTCTCCAGGTCCTGCAGCATGCTTGCTTTTAGCAGTCTCGAAGATTTCATGAAGCTGCGAAGCGTTTGAACGCGTTCCGGAAGATCCTCTTCGCTTTGAATCTCCAAGGACGCCATATCAAATCCGTTCATTTTGGCAAAGGTTACGCCGTTCGCATGGCCGACTTTGATCGTCTCATCCGCAATATGCGCCGCGCTGACAACGCTGACCTCATGATCCAGCACCCCGCCGAACTCCGTATTCAGCGCAGCCGACAAACCGCTAAACGCGTTGTTGACCAGCAATTTGGACCATTTTGTCCCCACCAGGTTGTCGGAAATGTGCGTTCCCCCCACAAGATCCAAAATCGCTTTGATCCGCCGTATTCTTTCCGTCCGTTCGCCGTTTAATTCCCCGATTTGAAAAGCATAGCTTTTAAAATGGCCGTACTCTGTCGTAAGTTTTGAAACCCCCGGCTCCAAAAACGTAGCGCCAAATTCGACCGACCCGGCAATGACGCGTTCCCGGCCGACAATGGAAGCCACTTTTTCTTCGGGAATGCCGTTTTGCAAGGAAAGCACGACGCTATCATCGCCTAAAAACGGCAGCAAATTCTGCAGGACGGAATCGTTATATAGCTGCTTGGTCAACAGCAACACCAAATCATAGGTTCCGGACATGTCGTCAGGAGTGATGGCTTTCACCTTGGTATGAAAATCCGTCGTACCGGTAATTTTCGCGCCGGACTGATTTAACGCGTCCACATGTGCCTGGTAGACATCGATCAATTCCACGTCTTGTCCACCCGCAGCAATATAAGCTCCGGCAATGGTTCCCAATGAACCCGCTCCTAAAACCGCAATTCGCATTTAAAAGTCCCCCTTTTTACTTTTCGGCCAAATAATCGTACACAACCGTTGGAGAAGCCAACGACAGCTCGGTCACGATATGGGAAGCCGACACGACCTCCAGCACAGGCAAATCGGCCATCGGCGCAAGCGCATGTGCGAATAGCTCCAACCTGGCCGGGCCTGACCAAGCGCCAAGGATTTGAATATCCGTAATTTGGCTCCGGACCAATTCGCAGATTCTTGGGTAACCGTCGTATCCCGGCATTTTTTTCAGCATATAATTCGGTTTTACGATTTCTTGAAGCGCCTCCGCATGATCCAGCGGAAAATGCTTATAACCCATGGTGGCTGTAGCGACTCTCAACGTGCCGTAATCCAGAAGCCCCACCAGCGTATCGGAATCGACATATAAGCTAGGTTTGCCCAGCTTTTTAGGATAGGCTGCGATTTCCCTGCCGGATGCAATGGCCGGAAAGCTGTCCACATACATGGCATGAAGATAATCGCCTTCCTCCCCTTCAAAGCTTACCGGTATGACCTGTCCGCACTCCGTGTACGAACCAAGCCCGGTCACATCCGGCATTTTCATGATCTCGAACCGGACAAGCGGATCTGTAACCTCCAACGGTTCCGGAACGATTTTTTTCAATTTTTCCAGATCCGTTCTATATAAAATGTTCAAATATTCGCGATGATAAAAACGATACGGGCCTAAAGGAAACGCCCCCGCATCAAGCGGAGTCGTAAACTGCTTCACCACTTCATCCTTTTTCACCTGAATGCACCTTCCTTTTGCATTTATGCTGTCCTGCTGTTCGATCCCTATCCCTATTTTACATCGCGGTTTTACATTTAATCTAATACATAATAAAATATAAATACATTTATCAAAATAAATGAATGAGGTGCGAGGAAATCCATGGAGCTGCTCCAATTAATATATTTTCAGGCGGTCGCCTATACCGAGCATATTTCCAAGGCCGCAGAACAGCTGAATATTGCCCAACCTTCTTTAAGCCTGACGATCAAGCGGCTGGAGGACGAATTAGGCACGAGCCTGTTTCTCCGTAAAGGAAGGAACATCGAGTTAAGCCCCTCCGGAAAAATCCTTTTAAAACATGTGAACAAAATTTTTACCGAGCTTGAAAATGCAAAAACGGAAATACGGTCGCAGGATCATGAACGTGACCGGACCATCAGGATATCGATTTCCAATCCGAGATTTCTCTCGGGATTGATCAGCGAATATATTACCCGGTATCCGGATACGAAAATGCAGCAGGAAGTCGGGGAAAGAAACGAAATCATGACCAGCTTGAAAAAGAGGGCTATCGATTTAGGCATCGCAGGCGGTCCGCCCATCGCGGATGAAGAAATCGAAAGCTGCGTGCTGGTGGATGAAGACATCGTACTGGTTCTGCCCTCCAGCCACAAGCTGGCGGGCCAATCCGAAATATCGTTAAGCGAAGTTGCCGACGAACCGTTTATATCCTTGGCCAACAACGGGGAGTATCGCGGTTTTACGACGAGCCTTTGCGAAAGGGCAGGTTTTACCCCCAGCAACAATTTTGAGGTGGATTCTCATCTTTTGGCGGAAATCATAAAGCTGGATCAAGGCGTGGCGCTGCTTCCCATCTCGGCATGCAGAACGCTCGCTTTGCATTACGTCAAAATCGCGGACATCGACCCTACCTATACCGTTAGGTTGTCATGGGTCAAAGATCGTTTGTTGTCTCCGGCCGTGGCAGAGTTCCGTGATTTTATCATTTCCTATTTTAAAGAGAACGATGGAACGTATAAGGTGTATTGAAGCGATGATATCCGGCAACAGCATAAAAGCCGGCGGCTGCCGGCTTCCACTGTCCAACGTTTTTTATTCAAAATCAACCTGTTTATCCAAAATGAGCTCTTTGATTGGATGCTCCATAAACACGGCGCTTGGCACTAAAGAAAACTCAATATGTTCAAGGGTTTCAGGGAGCGGCGGAGAGATCGCAAATTCCATCTCCGTATGATGGCCTCCTCCACGGCTTCCATGTCTTTGAACAAAATAGGGCTGATCGCTAATCACTTCAAGCGTAAGGTTTGGTTTCAAGTGAACTTCACTGCGTTTTTCTTCATCCAAAAGCTTGATTTCCACGTGCACGATGCTTACATTTTCATGCTGCATGGCATGCGTAAGCATATACTCGCAAGAGTCTACAACCGTTTTTTTCATGATCGGCATCACATTCTTTAGCTCTCCGAGTTCGTTTGGAACATGCCGCATGATCTGCGGCTGCAAATGATGAAGGATTAACCGGATTTCTAACTCCTCCATTTCGAATGCTTTGGCCCATTCGGCTATGAGCTCATTTGTTGGAAAAAATCTTTTGCCTTTTGTCAGCGATCGGCGAGTCGAAATCAAGCGAATCATTTGCTCATCGATTTCTTTGATCTCCTCATTATATTCAAATCGGATTTCTCTTACTTCACCCCAGCCCATAGGTTCATCTCCTTCACAAAAATGATATTATGTATTCGCAACTTCGCCCGTTTTAATGATACGGAGGACGTTCGCGCAAAAGTTCCTTAATTTCTCTCAATTCTTGCAAGATGTCTTTCGTGAGCTTATTGGTTTGAGAATTATCGATCCCAAGCTTTACGACGAATATGCCGAAAAATAAAAACAGAACAAACATCAAAATAAATTGGGAAAACTCCAAGGTATGACCTCCTCTTTTAGGAAACATATATGGTCCCATGATCTTATTTATCCGCCAGAATCGTAAACTCCCAAGGGATATTTTCATTGTTCCATCCGCGATGTTCGTCAAACCTCTTCAAGGTAAAACCTGCTTCAAGAACGGAATTCATAATATCACTTAACGTATACAGCCGGACGGAGACATCGGAAAAATCCGCCTGTTCCTGCTCATTAAAAAATCCCTTGTAAGCCACGTCCCCGCTTTTTAATTCCGCATCGAAATATTCAACTTCCCCTTGGCTAAGCAAGCATCTTCTTAATGGATGGAAATCACTAAGAATCAATTTGCCTCCTTCTTTTAATAATTCATAAAGAATGGACATGAACTTGCCGAGATCGCCAAAGTAATGCAGAATCCCTCCCTCCAAATAGAGAAGGTCAAAATATCCCCTGTACTTGTCCAAATCGATGTCATAGATATCCGTGACGATATAATCCATGGAGGTGTTTGCAGCTGCGGCCAATTCCAAGGCATATTTTTGGTTTTCCTCGGAAATATCGAAGACGGTGACCTCTGCTCCCAATAAAGCTATCGGCACCGCTTTTCTCCCATTAGATCCGCAGAGATTAGCCACTTTTTGACCTGCAACGTTTTCGAAATGATGTTGGTGCTTTTTCAAACTGGCCAGCGGATTTTCTAGGATTTGAATGGCTTTCTCCGTTGGCGAACCGTCTCTTTTATGCCAAAATTCATAGGCTCGATATTCCCACGCTTTTTTGTTTTGCTCGCTTTGTTCGTTCAAATGATTTGCCCTCCTCTGCTGTAGGCTCTATAATCTTGGTTTTATCCGGAAAGCGCGTTTAAAATAACCCCGAACATCTTGTCCCAATCCCGATCCGTATTATTAATGATCATCGAATGAATCGGCAGTTCCTTGATGGCGTCCAGCTCCAGCCTTTTTCGGCGAACATAATATGCAATGGTTTCTTCGGCCGCCCACTTCGGTTTGGAACGTATCTGGGCTGTATGCTCTAGCGATTCTTTCACGCTGTCTTGAGTTAAATAAAATAATACCGGATTTAGCGGTCTAATGATATCGGCTAACACGCCTAGATATTCAATGATTTCACGTTCACCGACTTCGGGGTATAACCTGTGGATGTCATGAATCTGGTGCTGAAATAAGACGCTCTCGAAAATAGTAACGGTATCTTGTTTCATCGCCGACGCTGCAAATTTTTCGAACCGTCTGCAAAATACCTGCGTAAAGGTATCAAACGATACAACGGGACGATCGGCATAACAAAATTCTTTTGCGCGCAAATACGCCAGCAGCGTATCATCCCGGGGATCCGGTTCAGGCGATTGGTACGGCGTGAGTGCGTATGCGTCGTCCATAATGGACTTTTGCTTTAGCCAGCCTGCTTGCAGCGGATATTTTGAAAGCATCTCCTCAAACTCATCCATAGACAGATAAGCGTAAAACGGCAAGTCGATCGGATGCTCGCTGCCTTCCACAAAAACGATGGAATCCGTTCCATGTTCCTTAAAACGGGCATGAAGCAGCTGAGAAGTGGTGGTTTTCCCCGATCCGGGAATGCCTTCGAATAGAATCAATTTTGGAGCGGTCAAAATATGTCCTCCTAACGTTTGCAATGACACTTGGATATCTAAACGGCCTTGGATAGCTCCTATCTTGGGTCGGGTGGTCTGCAGGTTCTCTTCGATTTATGATTAACCATGACTTTAGGATAGATTGTACCAGAAGATCTGATAGTCAAAAGAAGGGGACATTCCAATGGATTTTGCTAATCGAATGGACCCGGTGTTCCCTGGGTTACAATCCCAGTAAGGATGAATTCCCTCTTGCATGCACTCCCGTACAAAAGCGCCGGCAACGGCTGCGCCATAATTTCTTCTTCTGTGCCCTTCCAAGGTTTCTATATCGATGGCATGCGTTTGATCGGCAACAAATCCGGAAAAACATATACTTACCATGGTATTATTGTATTCGGCCAAGTACCCGAATCCATGATGCAAGAAGGAATCCATCGAATCCCAAAAATGCAATATCTTTTTTTCTAAAAACGAATGGTTGGTAAGCCGTCTTGAATCCCATAAATCCCTATCGATCCTTCGAACCGTTATTCCATGATCTACAGCTACAATGGGCTTTGAATTCCCCGTTAATCTAAACACATGTTGATGATCGCTTGAAATGCTGTGGCTTTGAAATATTTGCGGTATCGCTTCAGCCCAAATATTCATCTCCGCACCAATCTCAACCGAATGAATATTTAACTTCTTTAGTTTGGGTTCGATATGTTGCCTCATGTATCCTTCTAAATCCGTCAGAAAGGATAGGCTGTGGACATTTCCAACCATCTGAAAACCTTTTTGGCCTGGTATCCAAATCAATGCTGCCGTTGGTTCTGTTGGATCATCCACATAGACTCTACCCGGGTTATTCCCATTAATGATCGCCCTTACTTCGACGTTCCGACACTGATCCGTGATATGCCGTATTTTATAGAAGTCCTGTATATTAAGTTCTGATATCATTTTTTACTCTCCTGGTACGAGGTATTACCTCGTATGTTTAGTGTCTAAGAGCCCTACTCGGTCTTTCATCTCGTTCAACTAAAAGCTTTCTTTTCAAAATATCCTCCATCAAAAACTCCGCCACCACATCACGGTTAAACTCATTCAAACCAATGATCTTTGCATGCTTTGAATATTTGATTATATCGATTCCGGGATGGCTGTCTACAGGAACGGTCCCGAGAACAATATGTTCGTTCGTCGAAACAATCTCCTGTACGATATTTTGGAAAGAGGCGGATAACATCTGCATAAACCCAATTTCATCAATGACGATGATTTTCTTGGAAGACAAAGCGTCTTGCAGTACTTTAACCGCAAAATGTTCGAAAGTTTCGATATCGACTCCGTATCTTCCAATTCGCGTCTGGCTGGGGTTGTCTACGTTGGCGATTTCCACGCTTTCTCCATTCACGGACACGCATCTGAATCCTACCCGATCTCCCGCATTTGTTATTTCCTCTGTATAAAATCCGCTGCAATGTTCCGCTCCCACGTCGCCTATAAGCTTTTTGACCATCGTTGATTTGCCCATTCTGGGCTTGCCCGTCAGTAAAAACACATTTTGGGAATGGTTATGTTCCCCGTCTAATCTGGACATCAGCTTAAAGTTCGGGGCATTTAAATCCCATGTTTCATACGGAGTCGAGTGTGTTGAATCCATCGCATCCCGTATGCGCGACTTTAGTTGCGGCCTTGTGATGTATTCGTCCATATTTCCTTCATCCAGGTTCACATATCTTGCTTCCCGAATTTCTTCGGGTTGAATGGTTATTTCGCCGCTGACATACTCCGCATTAAAAACGACGGACAAAACATGAAGCCTTTCATTATAGTAGACCCCGGATATGCCTAAAGGGCGGATATGAACTCCTGTTTCCTCCAGAAACTCCCGACACACCGCTATATCCAACGGCTCGCCGGCTTCCACGAACCCTCCGGGCAATTCCCAGGTGTCTGAACGCAGATGGGTTCGAACCATTAAAATATGTCCTTCCTCATTCTTAACGACTGCTGAAACGGCAATCATATGTTTTGCTTGTTCCATTGTGAAACACCGCCCGTCTCTTCATATTTGAAACCCTTCTTGCAAAAATAAAAAAATCGACCCAGCCTGAGATAACCTTATCTTAAGCTGGGTTTCGCTTCTTCTTATTGCGATTTTAATATCTGATCGTTCACGAATGCTTTTAAGAAAAAGAGCTCATTTTCATTGGGTTTTCGGTTGTGCTCCCTTTCAAAAGCCTCTACCGCCTTCTCTAAAGATGCGGATGTTACGGCATTGCTCGTTGAGATGAGCTCTTTCCAATACAGATCCATCTCCTCTGTGTCACAAATGGATTCATGCCCCAGCAGGAAGTGAGTGGCGTCATATTTCCGGATATCCTCGATCATAGGCAACAACAGAGATTGCTTAAAATGATACAAGGAATTTTTCGTTGTGCCATATGCACTATCCCCCAGAAAAAGGACTTTTTCATCCGGAATATATGCGATGGTTGAGTCAGCCGTATGCGTGCTTCGAATGGTTTTAAGAACACAAACTTTATTTCCCAAGTCGAGATGAAGAGATCCCTCAAAAATGATATCCGGCGAAGTTAGCTGGAATGTGTCTCTATCCGGTATTTCGCTCCTGATGGTCTCCACACATAGTGAATCCATCTTCTTGGCATCCGCATATTCCTTGAGGGAACGATCGTCAAACGAAAAGCTGCGCCATTCCTGAATGATTTCATTCGTTCGGGTATTCACGATAATCGCAGCTTCAAATTCGTTCATCCCTAGAAAATGATCCCAATGCGCATGCGTAATGGCCAAATATTTTATCGGAGGTACGTTTAATTTCCCGATTTCATGCAAGAAGTCCCGTGCGTGCTGAACCGAATTCCCGCCATCGATAACCAGGCTGTATTTGTCTCCGCAAACGAGTCCTAGCGTCGGTCTTTCCTTATCGTTTTGGTTCGGCAAGTAATAGATCGATTCACTTATTTTATTTAGCATGTCAAATTCTCCTCTATATTTATTTGCAACGGTTAAGAGAAAACCTGCATGCTAATTTGGGGCTCGGGTTCACATATCGATTTTCTCATTTTATTTTGTTACCAATGGAATCGCCTCCCGTGTATTTAACTTATCATTTATTTCTTCATGCGCTTGCCGATACCATTTCATTTTTTTCATTCGATCGTATCTTCAAGGGCCGAAATGCACGTACTCCACGAGTTAAGCAGGAGCATTAATTAAAATATTGTATGAACCCAACGGTTAGCAACAACAAAACTAGACAAATCACTACCGTAGAAAACGAGCTTTTCTGTTGTGTTTTTAATCTAGATTGAATAATTTGAATTAAAAAATTCTTCTCATCATTGGAAAGTGCATTTAAGGGCACAAGATGAGCAGAGTTATTAGACACAAATAAATAAACAAATCTTTCCGTTAAAATGTATTTCACAAAATCACTCCAAAACACCCTTTGCGTTGTTGATTCCGTCTCCATCATAAAATACTCTTCAGATATTCTATAAGTCTTTTCTTCATTAACAATTTTATTTTTAGCACTTTTCTTCGAGCTTGAGATTAAAAGAAAAAGGAAAAATAACATAACCAAGCTGAAAAACCAAGATTGAGGCGGTACTTCTGAAAGTTCACCTACACTTAACCGATAGGCAATATTTCCAATCGAGATAAGAAACGTAAGTATAAGCAACCATACATACCATTGTCGAATTAAATATGTAATTTGAAAAATAAATATATCATTGCTTGATAATTTCGCTTTGATTAATAGTTCTTTTCTAGTCAAAGTGATCATTCCTTTTTGAAGTATTGCATAATTTACATTTTATAACATCATCTTCATCATGGAAACGTACGGTTTGGTTTAAATCGTTTTTTCGGGAATTCAGATAACCTCCCATTTTTGATAAACCTGGGGATTAGTTTTCCCTACCTTCCCCTTTGTTCTTAAATTCAATAATAATTCTTACAACCCCAAGGACTAAACAAACGATGCCTGCAGCAAGTGCTACATACATGGAGGTATAAGCAAATTGAGGAATTTCCCCATCTCCCACAGGACCGACCTTAGGTTGATCCAATGACCATAATCTGTATGTCGCTAAGGCAATCATAACCAAGGAAATGAATACCGAAATGATCCCTCTTTTCATAAGCCGCCCCCTTTCGCTTACATGATTATGACCTATTCATTTTTATTCTCTCCGGAGTCTGCATATTGCTCCAACTCTTTTTCGATTTCTTCATCGCTTACATGAAAATCCTCGGAGTCGTCTATTCCATTAAGCTTTTCGATCTTTTGCAGTCTTTCGTTTAATTTTTGAATCTCGCCATACAGATATCCGATGATGCCGGTTAAAATCAGTAGAAAAATTAATCCGCCAATGCCGCCAAATAGGATTGTCAGAACGAAATAAATGAGGACGCTTAGAATGATGCCGATTATAAAATACATTTCATGTGTTCCCCCATCGATTTTTGGTTATGTCACATTCTTGTATGCACCCGATAATTTCGCATCCGCTATTCATTCTCATTTGTTTGTATTTTTCATCCGTCCATGAAACTCTTTTAAAGCTACGTGCTCATCATCTCCACTATATTGTAGTTCTCCACCACGTACCAAATCTCCTATTTTTGAACCTTTTGACTTGCGGATTCTTTTTTCCTCGGAAACAATTTTTCCATAAAATATCCAATTCTGCCCGATGTCTAAAAATCCGTCTTTTTGCGCTATAATCGGATTAAAGAGTTTCAAAATTGTCACAATTGTTTAATCTACTTTATAATTATGACTAGGCTTTTTGACCGTAAATGCGGGGCTATGCTCCCTATCACATACAACACCCTTTAAGTGAAGCTGCAAGCAGAAGCTGTATATTCTCGCGATGGAGGCGCAAAATGGAAAGAACACAAATCGATGATGAGTACTCCTATTTGCAGCATGTGTACGCCCATGCTCCTTTTGGCATTGCCATGATTACCCGCAAGGGGATATGGGTCAAAGCGAATCCGGCGCTCACCCGAATCCTTGGGTATTCTGTGGAGGAACTGAAAAAAAAGCGGTTTGACAAGCTGATTTATCCCGACGACCTGCAGCGAAATATCAGTCAACTCAAGGCGCTGCTGCAAAATTACCCGGAACAGAACGAAATTGAAGTCGAAGGCCGCTATGTTCGAAAAGACGGGCGGATCGTATGGGCTTCCGTGCATATTTCCCTTATGCCCGATAAGGCCGGAACTCCGCAATATTATATCGTGACGGTGAATGACATATCCCAAAATAAAGCGGCCGAACAAAAGCTGCAGGAAACCGTCGAACGGTATACGTCTTTAAAAAGATATAACCATGATGCAATCATTTCACTCGATCTGAACGGAAACATTCTGAATGCCAACACCCGGGCGGAGCAAATGACGGGCTGCCATGTCAGCGAAATGGCGGGCAGAAGCATTGCCCGGTTTATCGGGGAGCGCAATCTGCAGCGGGTTCTGCGGGAGGCCTTGGATAACCCTGCCATTGAGCAGGAGATCAACACGATCCGGCATAAAGACGGCCATATGGTTGAGGTTATTACGACGTTGGCCCCGATTATTATCAACAACAAAAACGTAGGCTTCTATATCATCGCCAAGGATTTTACCGAGCAAAGACAGCTGATCATGGCGAAAGAGCTGGCCGAAAATACGAACAAGGCCAAAAGCGAATTTCTGGCGATGATGAGCCATGAAATCCGCACGCCAATGAACGGAGTCATCGGAATGACGGACCTTTTGGAGACGACGACCGAGCTGGACGATGAACAGAAGGAATATATCGAGATCATCCGCAAAAGCGGTGAAACGCTGCTGGCGATCATCAACGATATTCTCGACTTCTCCAAAGTCGAGGCCGGCATGACGGAGCTTCAGGAGGATGAGCTTGATGTGAAGCTGTGCATTCAGGAAACCTTGGATGTGCTGTCGGCCAGAGCCAGCGCCAAGCAGCTGGAAATGTCCTTTTCGGTGGACGAAGATATTCCTGAATTGCTTTATGGCGATTCCAAACGGCTGAAGCAGGTGCTGATGAACCTGGTGGGCAACGCGGTCAAGTTCACCCTTCACGGCGGAATTACGGTCAGCGCAAGAAAGCTGTACGAGGAAGGAGACCTTGTTAACCTGGAGTTCAAGGTTTCCGATACAGGGATCGGTATACCGGACAACAAGCTGGAAGCGATCTTTGAGCCGTTTTCCCAGGTGGACAACTTTATGACCCGCAACTATGAAGGAACAGGCCTGGGGCTGGCCATCAGCAAAAAGCTGGTAAACGTGATGGGCGGGAGCATTTGGGTGGAGAAAAAAGAAGGGCCGGGTACGACATTTGTCTTTACGGTTCTGCTAAGGAAATATGATCAGCCCCGCAATCCGAAAGACTGCAAAGACCAACACAAATCGGATGCCGACCCGCTGAACATTTTGATTGCGGAAGATAATGAGATTAACCAGATCGTTCTGCGGAAAATGTTGGAGAAGCAGGGACATACGGTCACCGTCGTCACGAACGGTCATGACGTGCTTCGGACGGTAGAGCAGTCGTCCTACGACGTGGTGTTTATGGATGTTCAAATGCCGGGGTTAAACGGCCTGGAAGCCACCCGGAAGCTGAGGGCTTCCTTGCCAAAGGACAAATGCCCAATGATCGTGGCCGTCACCGCCAATGCTCTGAAGGAAGACCGGGATATCTGCCTTACAGCGGGGATGGACGATTATATCAGTAAACCCGTCAAAAGCCAGCCCGTGCTTGCCGTACTGGAACGTGTCATCCGGGAGCGGGAATTGAAGACCCGATAAAGGAGGCTTTGTCAAAAGCAATTCGAGCGCAAGTGAAGCGACTGGAGAAAAGCGGCAACAAAAAGATCGGTCGGGGATGAAAGCTCTATGACCGGTCTTTTGCTGCGCTTGGTGTTTGAAGTGTGCCTTCCTTGAGATGACTAGACCAATCCCTTCAATTCCCTAATATCGTTAATCGATGCGTAGGGATGCACGCCCATTCTGTTCATCTTTTCAAAATCGCCTTGATATGAGATGAATTTGATCCCGGCAGCCGACGAGGCTTTCCCGTCGATCCAAGAATCCCCTACTGAAATCCATTCTTCTGTGGAAATACCGCTGCACCGATCCAAAATGTATTGAAATCCATCGGGCGATGGTTTTAGTGACTTCATTTGTTCTCTCCCAACCACCAAATCAAAAAAGTCCAATATATCATGATCTTTGAGCGCTATTTCTGCGGCTAAAACCGAGTTATTCGTAACAACAGCCATTTGGTATCCACCCTTCAATTCTTCGAGGATTTCAACAACTCCGGCCTCCAATTCAGCGTCCTTCATTCCATCCATTTCAAATCTTCTCGGTATCTCCCACATTTCGGACTGCAGCTTCTCTGTCATCAAATGGGTTTTCATCGCTTCTTCAACGATTGTTGAAGTGGTATGGTTTGTTATATCCAGTTCTTGGGGAAGTATTCCACGGGAAACCAGAAAGTGAAACGTCTCATTTTTCATGGCCTTAAAGTCGATTCTTGATTTCAACAATGTGTTATCCATGTCAAAAATGATGCCTTTAATCTTATTCATTTCTGATTCCTCTCTTATACAGTGGTTTTGCCGGCGGTGCCTTCATTAAGCTGCTTGAGAAAATTCTTTAATTGCTTGGGTGATGCAAATATATGAATATTTTTCTTGTCTTGTAACATGTTCAACTTTTTCAGAATGTTCGGCCTTTGATCCCGTCGATAATGCAAAATCCATTTAAAAAACTGAAAATCAATTCTTTCAGCACATCCTTCTCCCATATCCGGGCG
Organism: Paenibacillus sp. USDA918EY; assembly: GCF_009870825.1. Lineage (GTDB taxonomy): Bacteria > Bacillota > Bacilli > Paenibacillales > Paenibacillaceae > Paenibacillus_AQ > Paenibacillus_AQ albilobatus. Next base: position 199,615 of record NZ_WTWY01000006.1, read on the forward strand.
TGTCTTTCCATAGTATTGCATACTTCTTTTAATTCCACGGAATAGGCTTAAGTAAGTAGGATAATCAAGGTAAATAATCGTGTCCGATGCCTGCAATCGTACATCCATGGATCTCCCGTAATTCCCATCGATAATCCATTCATTTCTTGATACTAGTTCCTCCATAAGCTGATCCCACTCTTTTTTCGGAGTAGGTTTCCACCCTGTTTTCCAATGAAGAGCATCAAGATGGTACACCGGGAGTCCTAATATTTTTCCTAATTCGCTTGCCAGCGTCGACTTGCCTGAACCGCCCGAACCGATAATCGTTATTTTCTTCATGTATTGCACCTTTAATTTTTTTACACCAATATACCACAATCCGAGTGACAGCCCATCCCAACCAGCTTCATTTCACTGGGATTCGTAATCCCTAAAATCGCATCGCCAATCCGTCACAAACGCCGGATAATATCCTACCCGGTAAGCCACCCTTTGAGAGGCAATATGACTTGAAATCACATCATAAGTCGGGACACAACCACAATTTAATACTTCTAAGGTTAAGCGGTTTACAAGATACGTTGCCAACCCCAAATGACGATATTCAGGAAGCACATCGATCCCCATTTGCCACATCTTTGCGCTCACATTGCTCGCCCCTGCCATGCCGACAACTTTATCATTTTGCTTGGCCAGTACGACCAATACCGTTTGATAAGGATGATTCGAGTCAGAAATAATTGCATTTTCCATACCTTCAAGCCCAAATAACTTGTATACCTCATCCTTCTCAACCACTTCATACGAAAAATCATCCGGGGGTGTCATTGGCTTTATTTTCTCCAAATCAGGGAGGAAGTGAAGGTAGAGTCCTTTAATAAACGGCAAGGAGAATATCGTGTCCCGATCTTTTCCTTGCATATGCGTTTTAGCGATAGCCAATCGTTCCGGTGTAGCCGTGACGACGATGGATTTGCCCATGGACAAAATTTCAAAATAACGCTCTTTTCTTGGATACGGCCTGCGTCCGGGGTTTTCCTTTGCGTCTACAAAAACAATGCTGTCTTTTTCTCCGTTCAAGTCGTCGATGGTACAATTGAGGTCGATGGCAAGCTGCGATTGTACGATGTGGATCATTTCTTTTGAAGTCATCATGGGATGTGTCCTTTCTTAGATACGGAATCCTAAAATATTCACCTTACAATTTCCCCGTCAAAATCCGACAAAGCTCTTTAATTAAGTTGTTCCAATCGCTTTTTAAAGAATTCTATCGGGTAGTCGTGTTTTATCGGTTTATGAATTAATCTGTTTAGCCATTCCAGTCGATCCAAATTGTTATCAAAATTATCTGAGTTAAAAATTGTAATTTCATTCATTGTTCCCAGTACACTTCTACTATTGGTTTTGGAAATACAAAGATCCGTTCCAGAATTTAAGTACTTCTCTATTAGAGTTGTTGATATATCTTCGTATTTAAGGTAAGCCTCTAATGTCTCTAGAAACTTCTCCTGAAGTAACGTTAACTGCCCTTTTCTGATCCCATCTATAATGATGCAAATCCGGCTTAAATCATTTACAAATAAAATATGCTTCCTGTTGTTTAAATAATAGATATTTGCATGCCAACTCCAAAAATCATCCACTTCTTCTACTGTTTCCGGCGTAACCTTCATGTCTTTTAGCAAGGATTGAGTAAATCTTAAAGCCATCAAGCAAATCGATCCTTTCGTGTTTTTGCGTTGGTTTTATAAAACATTCAACGTTCCGTATTCACTACCTCTATCTTCTAGTCATTCTAGCAAATCTAGGACCTGCCTGAAATCCTGCTTTTATATAAAGCATTTCCGCATAATTCCCTACAGTAACGCATAATTTCACAACCTCTGTATAGGGGTTCGCCGTTTCTTTGATGTAATTTAACATGAAGTCTGCAATTCTCTTGTTTCTATATTGAGGGGCAACACATATTTCACCGATTTCGGCAAATGCTAACGGCATTTTTTCACTGATACCGGCTATGCAAAGTCCCGCGATTTCTTGGTTCTGTTCATTTACGATATAAATCGAAAGATTCCTATGCTTGTAAACTTGTAAAAGATACGATACATCCTCCATAATCTTTTCATCAGTAGGAACACCAAAAATCTCGAAGTCAATTCCTCCATGATATCCTTCCTTCATGACCTCTTTGATTTTGGTTAGGTCCAAAGAATCGTCCAACACATAAAGAGACAATCCATCTGGAATAACCGGCTTTTTACTTGCGCCCGCAGGACAGCACATGACCTGTCGAATGACATTTACTTTGAAACCTAAGGATAGCAGTATATTTACATCATCTTGCAGAACTCCGTTAATATGTTTTATATCTTGGCAGCATTGTAATAAGATTCTCCACATATGTTGTCGATCCGAAAAAGGAGGTATGATAAAAGGATACATGACCGTGTCATCGATCTTTATCACCCCTCCAATCCGATCATCGCCGCACATGATCCAAAAACATTGGTCCGTAAACTTCGTATCATCCAGACGAGCATTCCAGTCATACCACATCTCAAGGTCAGCGTTAGAATATATCGCTTGATGAACCGCAAATGAATTTTTTTCCGCCTGTTCTAATCTAAATGGTTTCACCATGTTGTACCCTCACAGATTCAAATTGTTATCTTGAATAGGCTTCAGCTAATGTTTCCGCAACATGACACAAGCCGGCCTTAGTAGCTCCTCAAAACAATCATTCACTTACCAACCATGTCTTTGCATCTTCAGGGTCGGAATAAAATGAAATTTTATAATTCATTCCCGCTTTTTTAATTTTTCTTTTTAATCTCCATTGGTTCATTCCAGATAATCCGACAAACGATAATCTTTCAATATGGCCATCCAAGTTGTTTAGATTATTGATTAGCTCTTGAAGAACATTACCGGTTATCGTTGTTTTATACATATCAACCCATATTTTCAGCTTCTTGTTGGTGTTCATGATGAATTCTTCTTCTTGTCTCATCAATTCAAAAAGCTTTTCTTCATCTTTATATTTGTTCCCATACTTTAGGCAATGGATTTCGCCGCCCTTATAATAATAAGGAAATATCGAACCGCCTGGAGATTTCATTTTTTCCCACTCCTTAGTTCAATTTTTGGTAAAATCTCGTAGATGCTCGTGTTAATATTCAATTTTATATTCAATTCTCCAAAAAGATGATTTCCCCCTTCTGTCATTTTGGTAATTTATTGTATTTTTGGGACAGGTCGTTTCTGAATACTATCACCAGACTGCACCACTCTGACTGTTTTTTGCACCACTTCATTCTTTCTGTATTCTGGGTTTTGTTGAATCAAAGTAATAAAATCAAAAATAAAGTTATTTTATTATTTTGTATAAGTTTACTTTACCTCAGTGAAAAATCAGTTTATAATTTGATTCATGAGGTGATGGTCATGAAGAAAGATTTTGGTGATTCGATATCAAATAAGGTTTATGAATATCGCGTACTTGCCAGAATGTCTCAGCAAGAATTAGCAGAGAAAGTGGGGGTTTCCAAACAAACCATCTTCGTCATGGAAAAAGGAAATTATGTTCCGACACTGCTGTTGGCCTTTCGAATTGCCGAATTTTTTAATGTTGATGTAAACGATATTTTTACTTATGAGAAAGGAAGTGGATTATAGTGGTTAATTTTTCTGATATCTCTAACGCTATTTTTAACCCGTTGAAGTCTTGGGCTGAACAATCACAAGGAAATTGGAATCTTCTCATTGTTAGCGGTTTTCTATTGGTTTTTGTCGGAGCTATTCTAACATACGTACTACATAAAAAAATAGGTAAAGCCGATGAAAGAACAAAGCAAATATCTTTAAATAGTGCCCTTATAGTGTTATGTGTAGTAATTTTATGCGACGTGATTTTCCCGAAAGAATATATGTGGCAGATTTTCTTCTTGTTTAAATATTCTTTTGCATTCCTTGCTTCAGCAATCTATCTAGCAGTTCGATATAAAAAAGACTTTTTTTAACTAAAGAACGAAACAGGAGGACCCGGGAAATGCTTGTATATTCAATTGCTTAGAAATATAGTGGCTCAGTCGTTTTAAACAACTTTTTGAAGTAAGCCTGGCGATTCGAGCAGTACAAATTAAAATACTGTTTTTTATCCGCATAGAGTCAATACACCGGGGCTCAACTTGCATCCATGCCAAGCTAAGGCCCGGAATATTGAATTCTCGTTCGCAGCAGAAAAGAAACTTGAATGCTTTCTACTTATTGGATCACTTAATCCTGTTCAAGCGCCGTTAACGACTGGGCCGTAAAATGGTAAAATGCCATGGCATCTTCCCCGGTGGCAAAACCGGCCTGTGCCATCTTGTCGCTGCCCCCGCCTTTGCCGCGATAATCGGCCAAATGCTGCTTGAAAAATGCGCCGCAGGCAATTTCGCTTTTTCCTCCTTGGGCAAGGAGCACCTTATTTTCTCCTTCCGACACAAAGAGCACGGTCACATCGGCTTGGTCGGTGAGCTTGGACGCCAGGTTTTGCAAATCCTTCAGCGGCTTGTCCGCAAAGACATGCTTGATCAGGCTGCCCTGACGGTCTGCCAACAGCTTTTCGGCCAAGTACGCGTCATTTTCGGCCTTCACGGCGTTCAGTTCAGCTTGGAGCTGCTTCTGCTCCTGATCCCATTTTGCGATCCGGTCCAATATCTCTTCCTTTCCGGTATTAAAACGGGCCGACAGACTGCCGAGAATCTCCATGCCGGCATTAAATTCTCTAAGCGCACGATAACCGCATTTAAAATAAAGACGCATATGTCCTTTCTGCTTCTCGGCTCTCAGCAGTTTGACCATTCCGATTTCACCCGTTGCAGAGACATGCGTGCCGCCGCAGGCGTTGTATTCGATCCCTTCGATTTCAACGATCCGGATATTTTCGGCTACCGTCGGCTGCTTCACCAGCGGCAAGGCGGCCGCTTGCTCCCGGCTCACAAAATAATTCGTTACCTTCCGGTTGAGATAAACCTGATCATTTACTTCCAATTCCAGCATCATCAGCTCGTCCTGAGGCAAGTCGGATCGGGCAATATCAATGGTGGCGTAATCCTGACCCAAGTGGAAACTAAGCGTTTCCGCCTTGCATGCCTCCAGACACATGGCCGACAGCAAATGCTGGCCGCTGTGATGCTGCATATGGTCGAACCTTCTGTCCCAATCCAACCGGCAGCCAACCACGTCTTTTTCAGGAACACGCTCGACCTTATGCAGAATTTCTCCTTCCTCCTGAACGACATCAAGCACCGGAATGGCATCGATCCACCCCAAATCACAGGGCTGCCCCCCGCCGTGCGGATAAAAGGCCGTCTCCTCCAGCACCAAATATATTCCGTCCTCCCGCTTCAATTTGCTCGTGATTCGCGTCTCCCAATCCCGGATATAAGCGGATTCGTAATAAAGCTTTTTCGTCATTTTCGTATCCTCACTGTTTCAGGTTAAATTCACTTTAGTTTCAGCTTACTACAAAAACACCCTACAACGCCAAGTTCCCTGAAGAAGAAAAAAGACCGCCTGCCGGCGATCCGAACAACATGGTTTTCATGATAGTGTTTACGACGTGACGACGCGCCCCAGCGTACCGATGGGATTGAACGAATGCTGTATTTTCTTGGTGCATCTAACGGTATGGCATTACGGCTTATGGACTGCTTAGTATTACTACACCTCGCGATGATTCTTTGTAATTTTGTTGCTGCCATCTCCGATAAGTTACATAAAGATCTGCACATCTCGAATAAGAAATTATTTCATTCTGCTTTGAGGTGCTCGTCTCATATAACGTTCTGGATCCTTTTCGAAACCATATTGTTCATATAATCCATGTGCATCTGCTGTCCCTAATAGTCCAGTCATCCATTCGTATCGTTCAGAATGTACAATGGTTTCAATAAGCTTTTTGCCTATGCCTTGACCACGATATTCCTCCAAAACAAATACATCGCAAATATAATAAAATGTTGCTTCATCTGTGATGACTCTAGCAAATCCAATTTGGTTATCCTCGCAATAAACACCATAGCAATGAGAAGTTTCAATTGATTTTAAGATACGTTCTGGAGCTCTATTTTTTGCCCAGTAGCTTTTGCTTAAAAAGTCTAAAACAATTTCCCGATTAATCTTGAAACGATCATCTGAGATCAGGTAATTTTTAAATGAAACCTCCATAAGAGTACCTCCATTGATATTGCTTTCACAGATTTTATATAAACGATTCCATATTCACCTACTTGTTTATGATTTTATGTAATTCGGTAATTTTAGAGAACGTTCTTTTACTTCACGATCCCTTAATGGTTTGAAGGAGCACGCTTTAAAACGATACTAAAAGAATTGATATAACCCACCCTCGAAATAATTATATTCTTCTTCAGTCAATCTTATCTTTCCATACGCATTTAAAAATAACTCTCTATCTCTATCATGATCAAAGGCATTAAATTTGGGTCTAATTGCTAATGCAATATCATATCTTGGATCTCCGTATGCTGCTCCGGACCAATCAATAATTCCTACAATATTGCAATCATTCACCAATACATTGTCAATTGTAAAATCACCATGAATGAATGTGTTTTCCATGGATTTGGGCCTAACCTCTTTCAGCTGCGAGAGAAGCTCTTCTGTTCCGTCAACTTCAAAGTGATTTAAATTATATTCCGCTTTACTGAGCATTGTATCCAACCACGGTTTATCGTCTTTGATGAATTCAATCGGACACGGGCATTCATGTATACTTCTTAAACCTAATCCAAAATTAGTAATTGCTTTTTCTTTATCTTTGAGGTTTGGTGTTCCGGATAAAAACGCTCGTAAACTTATACCTTCAATATGGTCCATTAAAAGCCATCTCGTTTTATTCTCAACATGAAAAGAATATACTTTAGGAACAAGTAGTCCTGTTTGCGAGAGGTATTGAAGTGCCTTATATTCTTCTAATAACCACTCATTATAGAGTTCGTTTTCTGTCTTTTTGATTACAAATTTCCCATTCGTAGTTTCAAGTATTGCCACGATTGAAGTATGACCCTGTCGTGGAAAATTAATATTATGGATTTTTCCGATTTGCCCCAATATCTCATCGGGAATATCATGTATATTCATGGATTAGATTCCTCTTCTTCACATGTTTTTTGTGCCTTTTCATAAACGTTCCAGTATTCATGAATCCTCACCAAAAACAAACTAAGCCCCAAGAGAGCCGCCGCGACGCGGTAACTTTTTACCATACAGACAACTTAGTCCTTGAATCGTTCTCATCAGTGATAAGACGAACATGTATGAATCCTTTTTCAATGGCATTATTATATAGGATATCTATTTCATTATCGTTTTTACAGTAAATAGTGATATAGACGCTATCCACTACCAACAGAACAAGGTAACATTCGCTGTTCAAAAACTCTTCATAGGTTTCAACATGAATTACTTTTTTGCCTTTTGGAAATGCTTTGAAATCTGCAAAAATCAAATAATACGTCTTTCGAATGATGTTATTAAAAAGCGCGCCGTCCACCGCTTCTACATTGTCAGGGAATAGCGGCTCTAAATCGCCGTCATTTATTAAGTAGGACTCCTCTCCTCCAATACGCCAGTCATATTGGGATACTTCGAGGGGCTCTAACAGCTCCGAGAGAAAACTTCCATATTCATTTGGGATTTTTAAAGTAATTCCTCTTTTCATTGTGGTTCCTCTTTTTTTATCGTATTTCGTATAACGTTAGCCAGCCATTTTATCCCTTACATCCCCCTCTCATCAGAAAACATTAGATCAATAAAAGTAGCCTAAAAAATCCAAATCTCCCCCGCTCCAAACGGTCTTTCCTACTTCCTTAATCATTAACTGATCAACCTCTTCATGGCCTATACCGTTGATTGTCTGCGTTTCATAATCAATTTTCATCCATTTACATTTATTCTTTACCGGCTTATATCCATTTCTCAAATAGAAGTTCATCTTATCGGTAAATAAAAGTATAAAATCGATATTTCGGCCCTCAGAAAATTGATCAACTTCTAACAAATCAATTACACCCAGTATTTTCACCGGTTTCCCATTTAAATTCATCACTCTATATTCCAATCCTACATGCCCTATGAGCTGATTTTCTTCGTTAAAAGCTAAAAATCTAAAATGCGGTAATTGTTTAAAATAAATTCGATCCTTAGGATAAATATCCGGAAAACTGTCGATTAACAATTCTTGTATAGCTGCTTCTAATTCGTTACTTAAATCATATTCAAATACTTTTTCTATCTTCAAAGTCACCTCTCCAATCTAACACATATGTGTTTCAACCCTTTTCTGCAGGGTCTTTCGCCTGGCCTGTATCTGATTCCTAACAAAACCTCTAGCTACAATGGCCCCCTAGGAAAACCAGCATGCCAATTTATTGTGATCTGAATACATCGACATTTTCGAGTTATCTTAAAGGATATTTCAGCTCTATGTCGTGCCCTTTTAATTCATCGATGAAGATATAGTTATGATCCGCACCTATAATGCAAAGAATTTTTTTACCTTGATTAGAATTAACGGTATTTTTTACTCGCTCGATCATGATCTGGTTCCGGATTTCCCACCGAAAATTATACGATCTTGGGTTTAAACCAAAAATAATAACGGGTTAGATTCTCGCTGATTTCCTATAACATTCCCGTATTCACGACGCCCCACAGACTTAAGGCTCCGACAGCTGCCGACCGCGATGCAATTAGTCAGTATGGATGTGTCCGCTGAATATGCTTCGTCAACCCGAAGTACCTCAATCGAATTTACTTCACTACCGGCGGAGAGAACCAATTAACTCCAATCATCGAAATGTTTGTCAAGGAAGATTAATTCCTTTTTATAATGAGCTAGATGACCTTCTTCAACTAGTTTTATAAAGGCAGGATCCCCGGCTGCAGCACGCTCAGACAGTGTGGTACACATAAAATTGATACGAGAAATAACCCATCTTTTTAAATCCATCGGCACATCCATACCGTAGGAATCAAAAAATAACTTTATTCGTTCTTTCCGCATGGATGCATGATCTATTTTGTTGTATTCAACAACCGTATAATCTTCTCCGCTTGGCGCAAACCCAGCTAGGGGAACAGACGTGTACAGAGTGTAAGCAATATCCCAAATACGGGGCCCAAATCCCGCCATATCAAAATCAATAATCCCAACTGGGAGCTCATCCTTGAACACAACGTTATATAACGCAGCATCGTTATGACAGACTACTTCATGCTGAGATTCCTCTGGATAATCATTTAAAGATTTTTCAGATGTTGAAAATCCTACAGATGAATCATGGAAGCCCCTTAAGATCTTTGCCAATTCAGCCAGCGCCATATTTGACCACATATAACTTTCATTTTCAGGGTAGTTATTCCCGGGAACTACGCCTTGAATGTAAGAGAGTACTTCTCTTCCCTTCCCGTCAACTCCTAAATATCTTGGAACGTATGGACAACCTCGCTGCTCAAGATACATTAGAAGATCATTTACATATGGGTTTGGTTTTGATTCACGGCGTACCGTCTCCCCTACCTTTACGACTTTATTAATATTTCCACCGGTCAGGATTTCCTCGTGATCTTTCAATATGTATAAACCCTCCTTGAATCATCTGAATGTCAATGCTCTGAGCTCCTTTGCTTTTTGCATCCACGACGGTGAAATCACTCCCTGAAAATGCCTCTTACTGACCAAGGGCCGCTCGGCCCACAGCGTTGAATGCAATGTCGATGAAGTTATTGCCTTTATTGAATTGCCTTTATTGAATTGCCTTCATTGAATAATCATCTAGAATTGTTAACCACAACACTAAAAGAATCACTTTACAACTTCTTATCCAATGATTATAATCAGATTATAATCATTGAAGAGGTGATTTTATGTTGACTGTCCAACAAGCTGCAGAAACCTTATTAAAAGAATTTAACCAACCTTTATCTTCTAAGGAACTTGCAAAATTAATTATTGATAGAAATTTAGTATCCAGTTCTGCAAAGGAACCTGAATTATCCTTTGCTCAAACACTTGAGAGAAATATTAGAATGAATTCAGGAAATAATCCACGATTAGAATTCGTTCAAACAAGTTCAGGGCGAAAAATAACACTACCATCTATTCAAACTAGAATTACTAATACAAATGATTCATCAGTTACAGAAGAAATTACTATTCGGCTTCCTAAGAGCATAATAAACAAAATCAATATAATCAATCAAATCAACAACAACTCCACCACGTGCTCTATTGAGGATACAATAATCTTCCTTCTTAAAAAGGGTATTTTAACAAGTGCTCCAGAAATATTGAATCAGTTAAAGCATGAACTTGAAGATTCACTTGATTTGTAATAGCAAGAATCGTTCCCGTATTCACAAACCCGAGAACCATAAGGCAACTTCTGCTGCCGGTTGCAAACACGGTTAGGTTCGAGGGTTTTTCGCCTGATTCCACTTCTGTGAAATGCCTCGGGCAAACTGGAGGATATCCCGAAGGTGAATACGGTGTAGCTACTGTTGCAAACATCTTCTGAATTAACTCAAAGAGCCTTTTTAATAAAATCTTTCTTTAGAATTGAAAATATCAATGTATCCGTAATGCTCTCACCAAATATAAAGTCCCGAAGTAAACCCTCCTGCACAAAACCCAATTTTGATAAAAGCCTTACAGATGAATTGTTTTCCGGCATTACTTTAGCTTGTATTCGATTCATATCAAGTGTATGAAATGCAAAGGGAATGATCGTTTGGAGCACTTCAGTCATGATGCCTTTTCCCCAATGATCTCTTGATAAGTTGTAGGATAAACTAACCATCGATGCCCTAATAAAATCATTCAATATACATGTCCCAATAATTTTATCATCATCTTTGGCAGCTATTCCCCAAGTGATCATTTCTTTTCTAGTAAATGCGTTATGAAACCGCGTAAATGTTTTTGCGGCTGTCTCCACATTTTTAGGTCCTTCATATCCCCAATATTTTGTTACTTCATGATCCGAGAGATAAGTGTAATATTCCTTGGCATCATCAGAACGTAACTCTCTCAGTATAAATCTCTCAGTTTCAAGCTTAGGAAAAGTATGAAATGCATCTTTAAATGGCATATGGATCCTCCGGCTTTTGATTTTTTAATTTTTCATTAATTTCAGTTAATGTTTCGCATTCCTGACGTCAGGCGGCTTAAGGCAGCCGGGTCTTCGAGTAGCCAAAAACAAGTTTTATTTTAATTTTAGAGGGCTTCTTCCCAGTTACCTTTATTAATTGGTTCAATATGGATTAAATTCATTCTTTATATTCCTTCCGATTTTCAGTCACTTTTTCGTTGATTTCAGCTAACGTGTTTGTATTCATGACGACGCCCCGGATCCGGACAGACTTAGCCTTGAAGGCGTTTGAATTTAATCCACTTCACCGCCTATTTCTTCTAGCGAAACAAGGGCAAAGACCCCAGCGTAGGTGCATTGTTAGCTAATGCCATATGCCTTCCTGTTAAACTAACGAAATTCCCAAATAAGTTTTCTCGTTTATTATGGTCTGTTCCATTTCTTCTAAATATTTAAGCTGTTGTTTATTCAACTGATCTTTTTGTGAAAATTGATGATGATAAACAAATGAATACAGATGCCTAAAATCAACAAAAAAATCTACGTGCTTCAATATTTCATTCACTGAATTCCCTATTGAATATCCTTCAATAAATGAATCGAAAAATATGGATGCAAACTGATCCCGCCGAGCTCTATCTTTAATCGTTTGCGAAGCATGGTATATAGCAATTGCAATATCATATGCAAACCAATTAAATTCACTGTCTCCAAAATCAATATATGTGATTTCGCCCTTATCATATATGAAATTATGATGATTTAGGTCGCCATGTATGATTCCATAAAATTCTTCAGACTTGCCCATTGATTTGATATTTTTAAGACATTGCTCCCATTTCTCTTTAATCCTACTGTTAAACGAATCCATACTCATCTGATAAATCTTATGCTCATTCCATTCCGGTCGTTTGTACTTCCCTTTGTACTTTTTGGATAAGGAATGCATCGTCCCCATCCCCTTACCCCATTGCTTGAATAATTGTTCGTTCCAGTCTTCACCGTTAATATCAATATGAGTTCCCTTAACTTTCTCGTAAGCAACAAAAAATAGATCGTTCGTCAAATTATTGATATATGATTCTCCATTTATGATTATAGGAATCGATACATTTACTCCATTTTCATGAAGGAATTGAGTCCATTCGATTTCAGACAACATTTCCTGCTCCGTATTAAACTCTCTATTAAAAATCTTAACAACGATCGGTACTTCGGAAGTGATTTCGTAAACGTTATTAAAATATCCACCAAGTAAATGAATGTCTGTTCCGTGGTGGTCCAATACATCAAGAATTTGATTGATTACGGATTGGTCAACTTTCATTGATCTCCCCCCCTAATTGTCATTGGATATGACTGCAGCTAACGCTCTGTATCAACGAAAAGACCCAGCCTTAGATAGCTCTTATCTTAGGCTGGGTCGATTGTTGTCTGCTAGGTCTCCCTTGATTATACAACTGACAACCAAAGGACGGTAGTCCTGCAGCGTGAAATTCGTTTTTACCGGGGGTTCCATTAAGTTTCCTTCTAAAAAGAAAAAAACCGCCTGCAGCATCCCAACAGTACGGTGTTCATGATATATTGCCGAAACACCTTAGCCTTAAGTTCTTTTTTAGCCGGGTTGCGAAATTTCATCAAGAGCATTTTTGCACGGTCGGTTATGTGGCAACCTCATGCTGTATGCCTCCAATGCTTTCCAAAAAATCAGACCGCTCCACACAATACAAATTATAGCGCTGCTGCGAATGATTAATCGATTGATAGACCTGCTCGTACCGTTCATTGGCTAATGTGACATACGGCAGCTTTTCCACTGCTTTCTTCGATCGGATGTTCTGGGTGCGGATCTTCAAAAAGATTGTTTCGATATCATGTCCAAAAAACAGCTCAGCCAAAAATGCTTCCTTTGCGCGTTGGTTATACCCTTTTCCAAAATAAGGGGCCCCAATCCAAGTCGCCAGGAAGCCTGTTTGATGATGGATATGATATAGATCAATGGTGCCGATGGGATGGCCGATCTCGTCAAGAATCGTTCTGGAAATGCATGTCCCCTGCTCTTCTTCAACGATTAACTGCTTGGTGATGAATAAGTATTCCTCATACGATTGGCATGGATAACGGACATAGGGAAAAACGGCCGGATCCGTCATCAGGTTGTAAAGTACATGGCATTCGTGCAACTCACGTTGTTTTAACATGTCATCGCCACCCTAGTCCTTGTGATTAGCTATACTCAGATTTAAGTATATAAAAGGACTTGGAGTATTGGATGAATGCTGCATTTTCCAGATGTAAAATCCGTCTTAAAAACTGAATCTCGCTATGCCCTGCGCACCGGATTTTACCGATCGTTCAATCCCTTGCCATCGAGGATTTGCTGCGTGCATTTTTCGACCCGGGACTCCCGGGTTTTGGATTGTTTGGGCACCGAAAAGTAATACACGTACGCTCTCTGCCGTCCTGGCGTCAGGGCATCAAAGGCCGCTTTCAAGGCAGGGTTTTCGTCAAGTTTATGTTGAAATTCTTCGGGAATATCAAGCTCTGTATCCTGGATGGGATCCCCTTTCACACCGGATTGTTCTACTTCAATGGCTTCCGCAATATAAGCTCTCAAGATGGGTTCCAGCTGCACGATTTCTTGGGTATCGTTAAACCGAATCTGGCGTCCTACCTTCGTATTTTCCCCGGTTTTGACTAGAACACCGTGAGGATCTTGTAACAAGTAACCTTTAAAAAACAGAAGCGCCAAGTAAGCTTTAAACCCTTGGATGATCACGATGTTTCGTCCCTGAGACGTGTAACAAGGCTTCCCCCACTTCAATTCTTCGGTAAGCCCACAGTCTAGCAGGATCTCCCTCAACTTCTCCATTTCTTCAAGCCACATTGTGGCTCTGCCTACAAATGCATCTACTTTGGGATTCATTTTATTTTCCATTGTTATGCTCGTTCCTTTTCTCGCAGCGGTTTTGGTATATATCCATATTTGTTAACAGAAAGTCGGTGTCTGATACGGGGGTTTTATCCTCTGAAAATAAACAAAAAAATCCGCAATCATCATTGCAGACCTAGTAGTTCGGGTTTGTCTAGATCTATATTGAATTTGCCGTTTATTAAGATATCCAATCCTAGTAATCCGTTAATCGAATGATATCTGAATGAAGTAAAGTCCAATTGGATATTCCTTAGGGTGTATTCCCCTGCCTGGATCGCTTCAATTTCCTTGGTGAATGCATGTTCTTTTCCGCCGATTCCATAACTGGTTATTATATAATCTCTAGAAAGGCCAACATTCTTCCGAATTTTCACGATAACCTGATCCTTTGAAGTGTGGTAAACCAAAGTTTTACCTTTACTATTTAATAATTCCTCTGTCGCTTCTTCATCTCTAATAGGTCCAATTACAGCCACATCATCAATTATTTCTTGGCAGTCTTTCTGGAATGAAGAATTTCAAACTTTACAAACTGGTTTGGTGAAATTTTCCGTAATTCTTGCCACTTCACGTTAGATCCCTTCAAACGTTTTAAATATATTGTATCATCTATTAATAAGCCTTAAACAGAATTGTTATCTGGTGCTGAGATTTTTTCAAAAACGGTCCCCTCATCGTTTCGATTAGCATACCAATCCTTTTCGGTGATCAGTAAACCAGTGACATTCGTTTGATCTGTAATAAACCTTACAGTTACGCTGATATCATCCAGATAAAATTGATCGGCACTTTTCGGTCTCAACCTTTTGTTCCCAAAAATCCACAGTTCATCATGGATGAATTCTACTGAAATCTTGAGATCCATTTCCTGATGATGATAAACACCTGAGTATTTCCTGAGCAATGAAGGTTCAAGAACGGGATCCGGAATGTGCTTCAGATTAAATTTTTCAAGCACTTGTTTTTGATACGTCTCGTAATCTGCGGACGAGTTCTCAATGATCTCAACTGGGATGTTCAATTCACGAATAATCTCATTGGCAATTTCGGCATATTCCAAAAAGAACGAGATGTGCGACTCGGGACCTTGCTCTTGCCGGTTTCTAAAGTAGGGCTCGTCTTTATATTCCTCATGTTTTCGCAGCAAGTACTCTCTGCCACCACGGGCCTCGATCATCTTGTTAATGGCGGTTGGCGCATCCTTCTGGTAAAAGTAGATCAAATTACAATTTTCCTTACTCAACCGATCACTCACTTTATGTACCAATGACTTAATAAGCTCTCTTTCCGCTTCTTTATGGAGCAAATGAACCATCGGGCTCTGCAAAAATGCGGATTCCATCACAACCACTTCTTCTTTAGGAAAATGATCCAGAAATTTAGACCATCGATCATAATAAGCTTCAAGGAACACTGCATTATTTTCGTGACCGGTAAACTCGATAATCGGGTGCTCATATGTCGTTTCAAGATATAATCCACACGCGATCCCATTCCGTTCAAATTGATTGTCCAAAAATCGGGCAAATGTGGATTTGCCTGAACCCGGAATTCCTTCAACGAGTATAAGATTCTTTTTCATGGAATCATCCTTAAAAAAATGGATTACGAACCGGGCACACCAAGGGGCCGTCAATCGGCCCGCAGTGATGATGCGCCCCAATGTTGATAGACTTACTTCCAGTATAGAATGCTCATTTTAACAAACTCATATAAATCAGGGAAAATCAAGATCTTGGTTTAACTGTGATGCCCAACTTCTTAAAATACGGCTGCAGCTGCTCTGTCAACCGATCTATATTCGATTCATCTTCCTCTGAGATTCGTTCTAAATGAACGCTTCCATCCGGATCGAGCGTCTTGTCGTCATACGCCTTCAATTCATTGATCAACGTTTGGAACGCATCAAATTCCTCTTTACTCAATGCCAGCCTGGCTTGGTCTACGATTCCTCCCCAGAAAGCAGCGCTATCTACCATTTTTACTTCCCTTGTTGATGATGTTTGAATTTCGTTCAATTTATTAAAGATAGGCTCAAGCTCTGATGTTAAGCTTTTATAGTGTTTAAGCTCCTCTGCGCTCAAGCGATCAGGATGAATGTCCCCATGGGCATCGGCAATTTTCATATTCATGGTTCCCAACTCTTGAAGTAAAGACATCCATTTTGTAAATTCCTCTTCACTGAGGTTTTGTTTGGCGCTCTGCAGCTTTGCCTCTAGCTCTTCGTACTGATTTTGACCCACCCCATACTTGGCGATATTCTCCTGTGAACCATAGATGGAATCCGCTAGGTAATTGTACCCGGCATATGCGCCTGTCGGGATTACCAAGGCCGCGGCCAAAATACCCGCAGCAATCCATTTTTTCATTCGCCGTCCAGTTTGATGAGTGACGACCTGGCTCATTATTTTTCCCTTAAGATCCGCGGGTACGTTCCAATCTTTGCTTTCTTCCGTAAAAGCCGTTTTCAATCTTTCATCAAGACTCATTTAGTTTCTCCACCCTTCCCATCGCCGGAATGTTCATATTCTGTTTTTTGCGTATCTTTTGCAAAGCAGCATGGATCCTTGATTTTACGGTTCCCAGAGGGATATCTAGTATGGCTGCAATCTCTTCTTGCGTGTAATCGTTTAAATAATGCAGGGTAATTACGATCTTCAGCTTAAAAGGAAGCCGATCTACGCATGCAAGCAGCGAACGGTTCGATACCTTGTTCACCACTTCGTTGGAGAAATCATAGGTCACCAATTGTTCAACCTGTTCCACTCTTTTGATGATCCGTACATGTGTCCAACTTTTTCTTCGATGTGCTTGAATTTGCCGCATCACGATCCCCATTAACCAAGGCCGAAACGGCCTGTTTGCATCAAATTTGTCCAAAGACCGATATACTTGAATGTAGATCTCCTGAATGACATCCTCTGCGTCAGACTGTTCTTTAACAAGAAAACAAACGGTTTTGTAAACGTCCTTGATGGTTGCTTCATATAACTCGCCAAATGCATCACGGCATCCCGCTAATGCAAGTGCAACGAGCCTTAAATAATCAGTTGAATGATTCATTTGCCACCTCCCCCTTAAGCCTTACAGTATTTATTGGTAAAAACGAATGATATCGTTCGAATTATTTTCAAAATAAATCTGCAATTGTCAAAGAAATGGTAAAAGCCCTCCGTTTTATAACAATCGAAGGACTTTTTTTGGGGGGTGCATTCATAATCTGAGTTAAATGATAATCTATATTTTGCTTAATCTTTCGATGGCCTGTTGTTCATTGGGTAGGAAAAATATATGGTTTGCTTTATTACTCTCATATATGAAATCCTTTAAGCTTTTACTCGAATAGATTGAAAAATCACCTATGATAGCGACTTTCACTCGATAATTGGTGAATTTCTGAAGAACTTCTCCGGCAAGTCCAGAACTTAGATCGAAGAATTTCTCATCAATGGTTGATTTGTTTAGAACAAACCGATCAGCCCCTGTTTGATAACTAATCGTAGCCATAAGATCCAAGGCGGACTGAATATCATAAATCAAAATTTCACTACTATCTATAAGGGCAATATCAGTTCCATTCTCGGTAATCAATTTTATGTTCATATAAATCTCCTTACTAAACATGAATTTGTAATTTGGAGTTATGTTGCACATACATTTTTCTCCCAATTTTTATTCGGCCATGTCTGATAACGTTCCCGCATTCATAACGTCCCACCGACGCAAGGCGAGGAGTCGCAGGGCGCGAATGCGGTTAGTAAGTGTCATGTTTCCGCTGAATCACTCCGAAATTCCTCTTGCGAACCGAGTAGCTGAAGGCTGCGATGCGTAAATGCATTGTAGGATGGGGATTGGCATTTCATTGACTATGCTTCCTCAAGCAGTTTAATTAATTCCCTTTTGGTAACTGGATGATATGTAAGTAATTTGCCGTTATAGATGACATTAAAGACTCCATAGGGGGATGGTGCAAACTGTGCTTCCATTGAATTGCGCAACTCAACTACTTGCGATCTTATACCTCTCTCTTCAGCTACTTCAATAATCGTATTGATAGCATCGTAAATGTAAGGGCATTGATCAGATTTCAAAATGGTAATTCCATCTTTGAATTTACCTGCTCTTTCATCCCAACCATGATTAAAAACTGGGCAAGACTGATCGTCAAAGCGTTTTACGACTAACTCAAAGTGTGGTGGAGCAGAATCAACTAACTCAAAACCATGTCTGACAAAAAAATCTGTATCCGTTAGCCAAGTTTTCGAACTGGTTACCATAGCAACACCGGACATGTTACTTGATCGTGCATCTGCAATACACTCTGTCAATAGGCGAGATCCATATCCCTTCCCTTTTCCTTTCCCAACAATCCACAAACAATGTATAGCCATGTAATTAGATCCCTGTATCCCACGCCAGGTATACTCAATAGGTATATATTCGATAAAACCTTTCGGGCGTCCCTCTTCTTCAATGATTTTCAATCTGAGTCCCTCTTGGAATCTATCGAGCAGCCATGATTGTTTTCTTTTATAGCCTTGTGTCTTAGATTTACTTCTCATGCAGAAGAAACCCTTTTCTTCAATATTTTCCGAAGTAACATCTACTACCGTGACCATACATTCACTCCGTTCTTTATGAAATTTTACTTAGCGTTTTCGATCTACGACATGACCCAGCCTTAAATAGCTCTTATCTTAGGCCGGGTCGTGTGTTGTCTGAGCTATTTCCATGATTATACATCCTGACAACCAAGGGGTGATAGCCCCGCTGCGTGAATACTTGTTAGGCAAAGTGCGGGACATCTTTGAATGGCCCTAAATATCCCATTCTTTATCAATTTCCAGTTTTAATTGTTTTCTTAGTTCAGTAATGTATTTGTACACATCATTAATCTCTTTAATTCCTTTAATCTTTTCTCTTAATAACTCAATAAAAAAATATAGGTCACTTTCTCTCGAATTTATCCCAGTAAAGTAATTCTCGTTATAGTCATTAATAAAATCCATCTTATTATTATAAAATCTAAAGCGTTCCAGAATATAAATTTCTCTAAGACTAACGAATAAAGATAAAAAATCTTTAAGATTTCTTGCAACTAAACTAATTTCATTTCCAAAAGACATAGGCTGTATAAAAATAATAGGTGCTTCTTCTAAGTCTATGGTAGAACCTTTAAAAGTATAAAAAGCAAAGTGATCTCCATTTACCCCTGTCCTTCCAAATACGATCGAATCATTAGGAGTACAGTAGTATCTATCTTCATCGTTATTAAAAGATATATAAAATCCTATGTAATCGTCGATCGTCCGTCCATAATCTTTACGCAATTCCGTATCCAATAGAACGAGTCTTTCTAATGTTTCAGGCATTTTAATCGACATCTTTGGATCCCTCACTCAAAATATTTGCTTGTATTCGCCGAACTTTTCCGTGTTCACTACCCTAAGCGAACGAAGTGAAGCGGCCGCGATGCGGTTATATGATGTAGTGTTGTCTGCCTGATTCTTCTTCTCCGAAAATACTAGAGACGGCGCCAGCCGAATCGCTGCGTGAATACTATGTTATCAGATGTCAATGCCATCTATGGAACCTACTTACAAGTGCATTAGCCATTTGTGGTTTCCATTATGTAATCGATGAATGGATTCCCGTAACCATTTTTTCTGCTCCATGTCGATATGTAATACTGTATTGTTAAAATCATTATCATGTTTACCAACACTTCTATCATCTACATAATTTGATTTATACAATAGTACAATTTCAGGTGAAAGATATGGAGTCTCATTCTGATTTATTATTGTTTTTGATAACTCTCTTTTGATGTTAGGTTGATCAACATAGTAGAAATAGTCCTTATCTTTTGTGTTAAATAAGAACTCAATATATGTAAATTCAGTTTGTTCCCTTTCCTCAAAATGAAATCGATATTTCTGTTCACGAATACATTCTAATGAAACTCTGGGCTCATCTCTTTTGAAACAAAATAAATTTCGGTGGTTTTCAGTCGCTTGTGCTTCGATAAGTAATTCTTGAACCACTCCATTGCCGCATGCTTCGAATACTCTCCAATCATCTTTCAACATTAGTTCAACAATCTTTCTTTTATCTGACCAGAAAACGAACAGATCTAAATCATAATGTTTTCTAGTTTCTTCACCTAGAAATATATCAATAGCCATTCCTCCACAAATGGCCCATTTAATCCCCCATGTTTCGAAAGTTTGTTTTGCTTGTTCAATGATTGAGTTCATAACCATCAACTCCTATACACCTTACAGCATCACTTGCATTGATTTCTTATAACGTTATTATATTCGCGACGTCAATCCCCCTTAGAAAGCTCTTATCTTAGGGAGTTTGATGTGTCCGGCTGCTCCCGCTTCCCCGAAAAAACTCGGCAGGACCGAAGGCTGAATGGGGCGAAGCGTGAATATGGTGTTTTCAGATCCAGAGGCTTCTTGAACTACTTACACAGTCTCTTAATTCATTATTAAATCGTTTGTCTTATACCAATCATCTTCTCCTATATAACTTAATAGGGTTGACCGATCTTTTTCTTGGAATGTATCAAAACTATTTATTTTTCTTAAAGTGTCTGCCGAAATCTGATGAATAAATACATCATTATTTTGGTCTATCACATATACTAGCATTTTTTGTTCTTCAATATGATTTAATCCTTGATAAATGAACTTATAAAGAAATATTGAATTTATTGATGAGGAAATTGATGTGGTCGCATTTGTTATATTCATAATCCAATTTTTTATTTTTTCTATCTCAGATTGCTCAAAATATACATTTATTAACTCGGGTTGGACTCTTATAGAATTGGTTCGATACATACTGATCTCTACTGATTTCAATGAATTGTTGTTATAACTAAAAATAGTATTATGATTCAGATCAATTTTTGTATGATTGCCACCGGAGCAACTACATAGGAAAGAAATCAATATTAAGAAATAAATGATTTGTTTCAAATAGTTATACCATCTTTCTATATGTTTTAAATGCACTTCTCCGGTTTCTGATAATGTTCTTGTATCTACGAACCCGAGAGGCTTAAGGGAGCAACGCGACCGGGTCCGACGGACTTAGCCTCGCAGGGTGTGAGTTGAATATTCTATTGTCTACTACATCTGACGAACCAAGGGCGTATGCCCGCAAGCGCAGATACGATGTTATATGCCGTCTAGGCCTTCTCGAATAATCCCGTGTAGTATTTACGTATTTAAAAAGTAAATTAATACCTCTCACTTACTAACCAGTCTTTAGCTTGATCCATACTTGAAAAATATTTGATACCTAAACTACGCCTCGCAGTTTCATTCGTTAAACATTTAAGGATATTATTCTTTCCGCTTCTTGTAGCCCCAACTATCGCAATCTTCATTATATTTTGATTAGTCCTTATTAGGCTTTCCACTATATATTCTGCGACTTCATATATGACATCTGTCCCATCTAAATGGTATAGTACACGATATTGTTTACTAGTAGTCCTCATTAAGTCCTCATTAAGTCTTCATTATTTTTTACCTATTCTTTAATTAATTGCATATCTGCACCAAGAATATCTATACAGGAAATCCATATCTCTCCTCCATTATGATAAAGGGAAAATGTTGCTCTTAGATCTGGTACACTTTTGATTTGCTTGAAAAAATCTAGATCCAGACCATTTCCGGATTCCCATGTATTCATTCTCCAATATCTAATTAGTTAATAAAAATCAAGGAGCATTAGCCCCGCAGCGTGATTACAGTGTTATGCGGTCACCCGTCTTCAACGAATTACTTTCAGCGTTAGTCTTTTAATTTTTCTTCTATCGTATCATTTGACATAATAAACCGAATTGACAAATCATTTATTGATTTGATTTTAACAAAAGAATCATTTATCGAATTGTTTTTTAGTCCTGTTACGTGTATACTTCCTTTGTTTTGCAAGTCATTTGGGTTATATACAAATGATACTTCATAATCGGAATACCCTTTTTCGTAAACATATGTGTACATATATTCATCTGTGTCATTGTTGAAAGAATGAATAAAATACTGTCCCACTTCCCCAGATTGTCTTGCTTTAGTCAACCATTCATTGACTTCCCGACCATGTTCAGGTTCAATTTGATTTAGTTCATAAGTGAAAACAGTTGACAAAATATCATCCAAATGTTCAACCTTTTTTCCTTCACTCATAGAGCATCCCGATGTGAGAAATAACAGCAATATCAATAAGATAATGTTTCTCACTGTACTTCCCCCTCAGCTCTTATTTTTCATTACGGGGTTTCGCATAACGTTCTTGTATTCACGACGTCCCACCACCTTAAGCCACGAAGTGGCGGCCGCGATGCGATTAGTCGGTGCGGTTGTGTCCGCTTGATTCCTCTCCCATGCCAATCCCCTTCGGGCAGACCGAGGAGCGAAAGGCTCCGACGCATGGATATGGATGTTATAGGATGTCAACGCCTTCTCAGAATCACTTCAAAATCTTATTAATGTCTCATTTCCCATACGAGTCAGACTGAAATGAAATCATCGAATAAATAATCTTGTAAATTCAAAATCGTTCAACTTCTGAATTTCTACATCAATATATTTATCTTGCTCATAAAGAGGGCGCGGATGAGGCACATAATGTAGCGGTTTATTAACATATTTTTTATCAGTCGATTTCAAAACTTCATAGCAATATGTTTTATTTAGTGCATTTCTAAAAGTATTTATAATAGAGGGATTGCTTTTTTGTTGCATTAGTATTCCATTATGACCCTTCAAACCCCATCCGATGAAAACGATTTTTGCTTCTGAGATTGCTCCAGTGATAAAAGACCAATTGATAGGATCATAAGCAAACTTTGAAGTATTTAAATTACTACTAGAACCATCAATTACACTAGAAACATTCACCACATATAACGCATGACAACTTTGGTTTCTTGCAACATTGATTAACTGATCAACTGTTTTATCAGATTTATTATGAGCTGCATTACTTGGATTCATCATAATTGCAGTTAGTATTTTTCCACCTTGTTCCCAACGTTTTTCTAAGAAATAACGTCTTGAACGATTTGAATTGAAAGCTGCATTACCCGTTATTCCTTCAAATGATCCTGTTTTTATTTGTAATTGATTGCTATTAGCGATTTGAACAAACCACAAGTCAATCCCTCCATCAAATACAAAATGAATAATCGAGGTACTCATTATGATTTAAACGTTCTGCGCTGATTTTCTATAACGTTATTGTATTCACGAAACGACCCGGCCTTAGATAGCTCTTATCTTAGGACGGGTCGTGTGTTGTCTGAGCTTCTTCCATGATTATACACCTGACAATCTAATGGCGGTAGCCATGATGCGTTAATACAGTGTTATATGTAGTACGCGACATCTCTTAAATACTAAAAACAATTCTTAATAACCAATCCACCATGAGTAAAAGAAACAAATATCATCTGATAAACCAAATATGTCTAAGCATAAAAGACCGTTATTAAATTCAATAACTTTTAAATCATTCATATTTTCGAATAGATCTTCCATAACGCTTTGCGGTATATTCAATCTGTGTAGATCTACTGATAAATTATTTAAGAAATTAGTTGGATCACAAGTTTTAAACGATTCTTTTTTTATATATTCTGGGATCCAGATTCTATCTAACAACTCTTCCCAGATTTCAGGTCCGTCATTATATTGTTCCTCGTGCCATTCCTCAGAATCATATATCATCTTCTTCAATAGGGTTACGAATGCTGCCTCATAAGAAGTAAATTTGTTTCTACAAGAAATTATTGTTAATGACTCTATCCCATCACCGCGTGGCTGATCTTCATCAGGAATAACAATCTTACTAAAGTTAATTTCTTTCAAATTTACATTTGCCCAAATCTGAGCTAATTGTTTTGAGTTATTTAGCAAATTAGATATTTCTTTTAGCATTAGTAGTACCTTCTTTTTAAGGATTTTCGAGCATTGCATATAACGTTTGGCATTCCTGACGATCAAGCAGCTTAAGTGACCGTAGGAAACGTGTCGTCTGACTTTGCTGGTTGAATGTATCGCTTGAATAAACTCCTTGGAAATCCTTCTTAGCGATCAAGGGCGAATGCCCGCTGTAGGAATGCTGTGTTATCGGATGTCAGCGACTTCTTCGAAATATACCTATTCTTCCTTAAAGATTTGAGAAATCAAAATCAGACAAACAATTGTATGTGGTTTTTTTACATTTCACCTCTAATTTTTTTTTTATAAATTGCTTTTAATAATCCCGATTTTTTTAATATTAATTATTATCGATAAAATACAATTGATAGAAGTAAGACCCATCCAAATAAATACTGAATACGACATCCACACCCATACCATTAAATAATTATTGTCTAATAAATAAGGTAAGATCATTACCAATACCAAAAGCATAATGCTTAAGATTAGAGTGATACTACTTCCTGTCATTTTTCTGAATCTTGTCTTTTCATCTTTAATATTTAGTTTTATTCCTCTAAAGATTTTAATTACTTGGACACATAAGATAACGACGGCTATTATGACTAAGAATGAAAATACCAAATCAATGAATAGATACACGTCATCATAATTAAATTTATTCATGTGATTTCCATTCATATTCTCATATATGTTATTAGCAATGAGCGATGGTGCAGTTGAATTCAAATTAGCCAGAACAAATATGGCCTGCTGCTTTTCTAAATCAATAAGAACCTGCGAGGAGTAATTAGGATTAGATCCATTATGACTAACAACTCTATTTTTCGTATGAATACTCCATCCGAATGAATAGTATCGACTTTCACCTTCATATCCCGCCGTTTTGATGTCGACTTGATGAGATTGTTGTATCGCTTTCAATAAATGATCGGGTATGTCGCCTATCCCCATTTGGGCATTAATCCAGCGTTCTAAATCTTTTGAATTCGTTACCAAATATCCTGCAGCGATATTCCCATAATATCTAGGGGCATCATATTCTAAGCTTTTTCCAAAAAATACACGATACCCTTTGGTAAGTTTATCAGATTCCTTTTCCTGACCTGTTGAAAAATAACTATCCTTCATTCCTAAAGGAACCAGTATGTTTTCAGTCATGTAATCCTGATAACGTTTGCCTGTAACTTTTTCAATAATCAACGCTAAAATATCATAATTAACTGTAGCATAATTATATGCTGTCCCAGGATACGTATCTAATGCAATGCCTGACACATTATGTATCGTTTTTTCAAGCAAATCATCCGTGGTACCTTCAGGAATTAACCGAATACTCCACGGTGGAATTCCACTTGTATGGGCTAACAACTGATGAATCGTAATATTAACTTTCTTACCCTTAATGGTTGGCTCAAACGATGGAATATAATCTGTAATACAATCTGAAAGAGATAAGTAGCCCTCATTTTCTAATAAAATAACGGCCAAAGCCGTAAATGCCTTTGTAGTCGATCCCAATTCAAATAATGACTCTTCAGTCACCCTCTTCTTATTATTAACATCCGCATATCCGTAATTCTTATATTCTGTCTTGCCCTGCTCTGATACTACCATAGCCACCCCTGGAGTCGCTGTTTTGGCCATTATGGTTTCCACCATATTATCCGTATTATCATAATTCCCTTTCCTTATTAAACTCCCAAGTTCATCCCAACACGCTATAGTAGTAATGATTGCGATAAGTAGGATGACACATGCTGTTGATGTGCCTGTTTTACTTAGTATTTTCTTCAATGTGGTTCTCCCTATTGTAAGTCTTCTAAAAAAATAATAATGAACCAAACTATATATGGAGATTTTACGTCAGCAAAATACTACTCGTCCATTGACTGGCTGGATAGGCGTAACGGCCTGATTTGCGAGTAAATCTGCAAGTTGTACATTCACTTTGTTGGACTAAGGCATAATGGAGAAAATACTTATACTATTCGCCTGCTCTTTTTGTCGTATATCACAACGGTTACAATTGAAACAAGAACAATCACCGCATTTGCGGCAATGGTTCCCGCCCAAGTCATAGGCAG
Source organism: Paenibacillus sp. USDA918EY (assembly GCF_009870825.1). Lineage (GTDB taxonomy): Bacteria > Bacillota > Bacilli > Paenibacillales > Paenibacillaceae > Paenibacillus_AQ > Paenibacillus_AQ albilobatus. The sequence goes on from NZ_WTWY01000006.1 coordinate 225,746, forward strand.
GATGCCAAAGACGGAGCTTGCCGCATTGAACATGGTATGGCATAATACGCACATAAACACACGGGTTTTGCCTGATATTTTGTAGATTGCCCCGTATAAAAACCGAAACGCAATGAGTTGAACTGCAAACATCCAGAAGTCAATGAGGCCCTCGTAGTGACCCGTCCCTGGAATGAAGAAGAGAGGGACATGCCACCAAATCCAAATGATTCCAACATAAAGAGATGATAATACATAACCATATTTCTTATTAAACCCCGGCTGCAACATGTACGTCCAGCCAGCTTCCTCCAAGCCACCGATAATAAGGTTGCCAGGCAGGGCAAGGAAGAACATATAAAGTGGAAGAACCGTATCAGTGCGGCCTGAAACTGCAAAATGTATCAAAAAATACAGCGCAAGCCCTGCAACAACGAACAAATAAAGAAATGTGTTATTTTTGGCGTAAAAAACAGTTTTCAACCATTCCTTAAAATCTGCTATTTTGTTATTTTTCCTCAGAACGATATATGAAGCAATAGCGGGCGACAAAATATAGATCGCAAAAGGAATATGCATCCCAAACTGCTGTAACGATTGAACCGAAGAGTGAACCGAAAATCCGAATTGCCCAAGAGTAATCAAAGCACCTGACACAAGATAGGCTATGCAAAATGTCAGTAGCGTAAATTGTACTATGATTTTATTGTCAGTCACGACTTCTTCTCCTAACGTTTTGCATATACATTATTTTTGACGGATGGACGCTTTGACCTTTACCACCTAATGTTTGCTTTCTGCCATTTCAAATTTCGTCTAGTCAGTCCCTTATCAGATACGCCTTCATCCGAAAATCCAATATCTTCCTAAAAGGAATTCAACCTTATCTTGCTACATTCCTTCAAACGACAAAACCATATCTAGGTAACCCTTACAAGCAATGAGTTTCAAGATACGGAATCGATCTTTCTATATTTAAAAATAACGTCTCAAGTATTGGTTTGCTTCTTGTTGAACTATCTTTGGTCTTCATATTGGTTTACAATCGCATTTCAGTTAACGTTTGTTTATTCACGAAACGACCCAGCCTTAGATAGCTCTTATCTTAGGATGGGTCATTTGTTGACTGAACTTCATCCATGATTATACATCTGTCAACCAAGGGGTGATAGCCCTGATGCGTGAATACCGTGTTATATGATGAAGATGCCTTCTTCGAGTAAACTACTTTGGTATTTTCATATTCACTTAGTACTCACCATTGTATTCTACAAAACTCGTTTTTTTAAATCTTTTTATATGATATGGCATATATTTATTCTTTAAAATAGGAGATAAATTTTCTATGAAACTAATTGCAGCATCAACTATCTCATCAGTACTAAATACATCTTCATCTAAGAAGCCACTTAACAGGGCTGAGTTTTCGCCCTTATTTTTAACAAGCAGATATCCATAACCAGGATCTACAAAAACCAAATTAATAATTTCACTTTCTTCTTGCTCCTTAGAGCCATCATAAAATCGAACTAAAATATCTTGATTATAAAAAAAAGTATCGACATCACACGCGAAACTTTCGTATATAAATTTCATTAATAACCTAACTCCTTTGGCCTTATAAAAACAGAACAACGACAATTATAATCTACTGTAATAGAGGACTTCTCACTTTATCTGCATCTCTTTTATATAACGTTATTGTATTCACGACGTCGATCTCCCTTAGATAGCCCCTATCTTAGGGAGATCGATGTGTCCGGCTGATTCACTTCCAGTATTTGAGATCACTTCAATCGAATCCTCTTCAACTCCGGCCGGACCGAGGGGCGATAGCTCCGATGCATGAATACTTTGTTATACGACGGTACTTTGAATAATCCCATAATCTATTGCATTTTAATCATCATTTCAATAATCTTTCTGTTATCTCCATCGTCCGGTTCAGCATTATCCCAGTCATGCCCATACATCATATCAGTATGCTTAATAAGGAAATCAAGTTCAATCCAACGATTTTCAATAATTAACTTAAAAACATATGCTATATTATTTACCATGAATTTATTGAGTGTTTTCATATCTTCTTGAGAAAGTTGATTATTCGGACTTGCATGCATATCTTCTATAGGGCCATTTCGAAAAGCAAAATGTGTAATTGCTTTTGATATCATGGTCAGATTCTCATCAACTAACAGCTTGTCTCTGTACCTCTCATTAATTTTCATTGCCTCTTCAGTTTTTGCCAATAAGAAATCATCTAAAATAGAGTTTCTAATAGTTATACCGTGCTTTTTCCTTCTGTATGAAATTTTAGATTCTTTTACATCATATAATTGCGAGTTAAGATAATCTGATTTTTCTTCTTCAATAAATAGCCTCCTGAGTATTTCTGGAGTGAGTTCTTCTATATTTAACGACATTCCTGCTTCTTTTTTTGTTTTGAGTTCTTCATATAACCCCATAGTGGAAAACCTCCCTTCAATACTCTCTTCGTACTTTCGTATAACGTTCTTGTATTCACGAACCCGAGAACGTTAAGGTAGCTTTAGCTGCAGGCCGCGACTGCGGTTAGGTTCGCAGGGTTGTCCGCCTGACTTCACTTCCCTACCAATATCCCCCTGGCGGACCAAGGGACGGCTTCAGCCGGCCCGCCGCGTGAATACTTTGTTATCCGATGCCGTCTTCTTCAATGATTAGACTACAAGTTATTCCTTCTTCTTTTGTATTAATCAATTCGATCAGCTTGTGTCTTAACTTGTCTAAAACAATAATAGATTGATAAATTCCTTCGTATTGTGATAAGTCGTACTTCTCCAGAAATCTATACTTAGGAAACCATTCAAAAAATGATTTCTCTAACCAGCTTCTTATTCTAAACCTTTCCAATGCATCATCTAATCGGCTATTTATCCCACCAGACGCTAAGCCTACAATATAGGATTCATAGGTATCAAAGTCCGCGTTTATTGTCTCATTTGGTGCACGAAACAAAAACCTATCTTTAAAGTCATTCTTAAGATTTCGAAAATCTGAATATATTGAAGCAGCCAACCGCTCATTCAAAAGCAACTCATTTAACTCAACTTTTTTCTTCTCTAATTCAGATATCTCCATTATAAAACACCTTGAATTTGCGAGTTTTTTTATTATAGCTTTAAGACGGTTTCGGATAACGTTTTTGTATTCACGAAACGCCCCAGCCTTAGATAGCTCTTATCTTAGGCTGGGGCATTTGTTGTCTGAGCTTCTTCCACGATTATACATCTTACAACCGAAGGGCGATAGTTGTGAAGCGCGAATACTGTGTTATGTGATGTATGAGCCCCCATCGATTCATCTTTCAAAGTATCTGTGCTCTTAACCTTTCATATAAATCATGAATAATAACTAAATCATGACTTAATACAATTACATTTCGCTTCTCTTTAAAATAATCTATCTTTTTGGGTGTTGGATATCTACCTTCCCAATAGATTACATCAGTCAATCTCCCCAATAAATGTTTTTCAGCATCACTAATTACTATATTTAATCTATTTATTTGCAAGAATAGATTATGATCAAATACAGGTTGAAGGTTCCTTGATACGTAAATAGTTTTAATTAGCAGTTCAAAAGAATATCCTATTAAAAGCATATAAGTTGAACTTATTCTGTCTATACTAGCTGTTACTTTTGAATCAATTGAAATTGATTTCAATTCATTTTTTAGTTGAAGTTCTAATACACTAGCGCAATAAAAAAGGTCTTCTGATTTCATTTTCCATGCATCTAGAGAGTTGCATAAATCCTTAAAGTCTAGTTCAGAGATTTTCATTCTTTTAAATAATTCTTGACGATCACCGATAATTTCTATGTCGGTCATAATGTTTGATCCTTTCTGCTCATATTTCACATTACGTTCCCGTATTCACGACGTCGATCCCCCTTAGATAAGTCTTATCTTAGGGGAATCGATGTGTCCGCTGAGTTGCTTCATCGATATGCATCTGGCGGACCGAGGGCCGAATGGCCCGAAGCGTGAATATTGTGTTATATGCTGCCAGCGCCATCTTCGAGACTCTTAAGAATCTATTACTTCCTATTTAACAATTCTTCAATAAGAATTCCATTTATCTTGAGTCCAGAAATATTGCAATTATTAATTTCCATATTAGTTAGATCACAATTGTTAAATTTTATTGGCTTATAACTCCCTTGCGGGTCATAATTACCATCAGATTCCTGCGGCAATACAATATTGACAAATTCAGTTCCGAAAAGGTGAACATGATCGATCATCATATTGCTCATATTTGCATGTTGGATTGAAGTGCCTGACAAGTTAGCATTGGTAATTGTAATTTCAGCTGCATTGATGTCATTCATTGTCATCCCACGCATGTTAGCGTTATTTATCTTGGTCTTTGATAAATTAACATTATCATAATCTAATCCTTCAGCTTTAACATCCTTAAATGAAGATCCAGAAATATCTTTCATTGTAAGTTCCATCTTTGTGACTTCTAATTCCATGTTCATTCTCCTTTTTGGATTTAGTTTATATGTAAATTCATGGTTGTTCAGATATATGTTTGCGCTGGTTTCATATAACGTTTCTGTATCTACGAACCCGAAAGGCTTAAAAGAGCGTATCGACTGGGTGGCTACGCCACTTAGCCTTGCAGGGTTGTCTGCCTGATTCGCTTCTTCGAAAACCATCGGGCGGACCAAGGAGCGTAGCGACGCGGTGTAGATATGATGTTATCTGATGCCCCCACTTCAACGAAATACTTTCACAAATTCTATTCCTTTGTGTGCTTAATTCATTTCTCAAATTCTTATTTCGATTCTTTATTAAGTTTTTTGAAAGTAGTTAATAGCTAAATGGTTCATTATAAATCTTCTTCTGAGATCGGATTATTTAGTCCAACTTGTTTCTCATTATTCATTATCTTTCCTATGTTTATTTTGAAAATCATCCCTAGAAATCCGCTTGATAATAGAACAACACCTATCCATCTATACGAAACAATGTAGCTTTCTTTTCTTAATTGGTATTCATCACCGGCCATTCCACCTGCTTTAATGATATCTCTTTGTGCGGCATTTAATCCAAGATTCACACTTTGCAAAATTAGTATCAGACCAATTATTAGGAATAGTAAATAAAGAACAATTAATAAAATTTGATTAGTTTTTTGATTCAAAATCTCTCCTCCTTTTAAGCTCTTAGGGGGTTTCGGATAACGTTTCCGTATTCACGAACCCTCACCGACTTAAGGCTCCTGAGGAGCCGGCCGCGACGCGGTTAGTCGGTGCAGGGTTGTCCGGCTGATTCCGCTTCCTTGCTGACTGCCAAAGCTTCATTCGAATCCACATCTGACTGCTTCGACCGGACCAAGGATCGGACCAGCCGATCCGCAGCGTGAATATAATGTTATCTGATGCCAGCCGCTTCTTCGAACTACTCGCAGCCTTACTAATCATTAATTCTTGTCTCGGGAGTTTTTTCCTATTTTCCATTTCATAAAAAGATTTATATCATCTATTGAATCATTAACTCGCCCTTCATATTCCTTATTTTCCCTAAGTTCTTTAAGAATAATTGGTTTAACTACTCTTTTCTCCAATTTACCTTTTGTTCTTGCGATATAGGCAAGACCTAAAATTGCATTCGCCCTAATTGCAGGATCTTCATGTTTAGATAACTTCACACAAATATCCTGAGAGAACTTCCAGTTAGAATGATACTCTCCTACTGATAAGGGTAATTGCAATAAAAGATCTCTGTCTTCTGATTTTAGAATTTCACTAATCCCTTGATCTGCATACTCTTGTAAAGGGCGGTAGATTCTGTCCATATCCCCTCCAGTGTGTTATTAATTTAATGCACTTGGCTGGTTTCACATAACGTTCTTGTATCTACGAACCCGAGAGGCTTAAGGCGTGCACACGCATCGAGTTGCTTAAGCATTATCTAGTCCTAGTTTACTTCTATATATATTTATCTCCTCTATGTCGTGCTCTTTTAAGGTTCTTTTTCTAGCTTCCCACAAGATTGGGTTCGTTTCTGGTAAAGATACAACATAACTATCAAATGCTATATGGTCTAGTATTCTCTCAATGTCTGTTCTGCTATCAACACCAGCCGGATGTTCAACAGATTCGTCGTACTCTAATGGTAGCATCATTCGCGTAGTACCGAATGACAATGCAGAAAGTAGTGAATTCAGTTGATCTCGTAAACTAAATAAGTCTTTTAAATAAATTGTTGATTTACGAAGTTCCTCTTCATTAACATTTCGAATAATATGAGCTATACGTTGATTTCTCCTAGTTCTAATTCTTTCTAGTAGTTCATCAGTATTTTTATCAAACTTACTTTCTCTTAGTCTCTCCTGAAAATCCTTTTTGTATGTCTCTTGCATGTTTTGAAATATTTTATTTTTGAATCTCGTAATTGTCCGGAAATCTCCATCATTATCTGTAACTAGGCGAGCAACACGCAAGATACTTGATTCAAAAAAACTATTTAAGACAGTACTAAAGAAAGTTGTTTGATCTGGACTAACGAATAAGTCAAATCTAAATCTTCTGATCTTATCTATAATGGACAACTGCACATTAAGATGAACAAGTTCGGAATAAAAGAACTTAATTTCATTTCTGTACTCTGAAAGAAAAGGCTCCTCGAAAAGTTCTTCCTCTTTAATCATAGTAAAATTTATCATGTGATTCTCCTTCTCACTATTCAGGTAATTTCAGCTAACGTTGTTGTATTCACGAACCCGAGAGCCTTAAGTGAGTGCAGCGAACGGGTCGCTAGACTTAGGCTCGCAACGGTTGTCCGGCTGATTTTACCTCTGTGAAGTTCCACCGCCCGGACCAAGGGAGCCTCAGCTCCCGCAGCGTGAATATGGTGTTATCCGATGGAACTGACTTCTGCGAATTGCTTACAAGCCTCACATAATTCACCTCTGAAAAGTCAACCTCAATCGCTTTCAATTCACTTCTCCGAAGTGCCTACTTAGAGTCAGTTTTCCATCCGCTTCTCCGGAATGCCTCTTAAAAATATTCCACATATCCGCCTTTTCAGCATTCTGAATCTTCTTATATTTAAGCTGTTTTCGTAAATATTGTTGCTATACCATAAGGCTATAACAAAGAAAACTTGCATTAGAAAAATTACGAGTTTTTGTTAATTAAGGATTTGCTTCTTCAACTAAAGCACCCCTTACTTGAATAACTTATACCAATACAAAGTGGTTTCTATTTTAGGATTATATGACTGTTTCAATGTGTCAACTCCACCTAGTATAATCCTTGTTTCACATAAAACCTGCACGCTCCAAGATTATCATCTTGAGCCTCTAGAGACATTCCGATAAGTTTTCTTTGTTTTGCCCACTCTTCCGCCTTAGTTAAGAGCAACTTCCCGATTCCATATCCTCTAAATTCTTTTTTTGTAGCGATATTTTCAATATAACAGAAGCGATTCCAATCCTTGATTATTCTAATTTGCCCAATGCAATTATTATTCTTATAAGCTAAAAATAGAGCTTTATCTTCACGGTTTATATATTGGCTCCAGTCAAGTTTATCATCTGGGAAACGAATTTCTTTAGTTTCATCAAATAGATTCTCTTCAAAAGACCATTTTCCTGATTGAAAACTGGGTACAACCTTACCAAACACTTTAAAATAATCAATTGTTTTATTAATGTCCTCAATTAATTCATCCTTTAATGGAGAAATTATGATTTCCTCTGCAATATTCATTTTGACACCTTCCCATTCTGAAAAAGAATTTTACTAGCACAAGCCTAAATACCTACCCTATTCAATATTACTGCCCCGTTAGTTAAACAAGATTATTTCCATTATTTTAATTTTAACATAAGCTCTTAAATAGGTTGCCGGCTTAAATCAAATTTTTGCACACCAAAGAAACCATCAAAAACAGATTTTTTACGCTGGTCTTAACATCTCCACTGTAGAATGTTTTGAATTCCGGCAAGAACCTAAAATTAGCGGTTTTACCCGTTCAAATTTGGCAAAAGTTTTTGTTTGATTAGTATATTTGAACCAGAAAAGATAGTTATCCAAGTACTTGGTTGCCACACTATGAACCTTCGCATAAATTTCTTGAGCTGAGCGTGATAGGCGTTGACGTGTTGGATATGGTAAATTGACTTCTTTACATAAATCCCCTTTCGAATATTTAGAATTTCGTGCTTTATCCCTTTTTCTGCTGCAAAACTTTTTATAATTAGTTGCGTTATCAGAACATAACAAAGCGTTATGATCAATAAATTGACCCATTACACGGTCTATCTCAGTACTTTTAATTCTTCCTGTGCCGGCCACTTCTGAAATTACTTGTCCATTTCTGTCCTGGGCTACAAGCACACATATTTGTTCATTAGAAATGCCCCTTTTTGTAGCTGAACCACTTCGTTTACGGGCTACCCGGTGGGAGATATCTTATTTGCCTTTTTGACTTTCTTAAAAATAAGTTTCATCACTCTCGACAATTCTTTTTAATGTACTGTGGCCTAATGACCTAAGAGCATTAAGGACTTTATGCCGCCAGTAGAAAGCAGTTGAGATATGAATTTTTAATACTTAAGTGATTTTTGGCAACGTATAGCCCTCAACCATCATCTTAAAGTATTCTATCCATTTACTTAGGTAATAGGTGCCGGATAGGGAGTGTTGGTCATATCATTGAACGTTTTTCCGCAATCTTTACAGAGGTATCGTTGCCTTCCTCGATATTTTCCGTTCTTTTTAATAAACAATCTATGCGAAAACAACCTATATTTATTAAATTTCTAGTTCTTTCGGATAACGTTCCCGTATTCACGAACTCGAGAGGTTTAAGGCTCCGTCGGGAGCCGGCTGCGCTTGCGTAGTTAGCCTCCTAGGGTTGTTCGCCTGATTTCACATTCAGCTTTTTCCTCATCGGGCGAACCAAGGGCCGTCAGGACCGCAGCGTGAATATATTGTTATGCGATTCCCCGTCTTCCTTGAAATACCTCAATTTATTCTTTTAATTTACTCTTTAAACTTTCATCAGATAATATGAAGAGAATTGAGAGATCATTTATGGATTTGATTTGTACAAAATTGTCGTTTTTTAGATCTTTATTGATTCCTGTTACATGAATCTTCCCTTTATTATTCGGATCACTTGGGGAATAAATCAATGAAACCTCATAATCGGTATAGCCTTTTCGATATACGTAAGAATACAAATCTTCTTTATTAGTACCATCTTGATAAACGAAATATTGTCCTACTTCTCCAGTTTCTCGCACATCCGCTAACCATTGATTGACCTTTTCTGCATGCTCCTCTTCTACTGCGTTCAACTTGTAATTGATAATACTATCCATCTCACTTGCCAAATCCTTTTTTTGTTGCTCTTTTTGTATTGAACATCCCGTGAGGATCAGTATAAAAGATAAAATAAGAAATAGGTTTTTCATTATTCCTCCTTCAGACTTATAAATATGTTTAACGGGGTTTCGCATAACGTTCTTGTATCTACGAACCTGAGAGGCTTAAGGCGCATTGCGCCGGGTCCGACGGACTTAGCCTCGCAGGGTTGTTCGCTGGTTTAACTTCTCCGCCTAATACTTCTAGCGAACCAAGGGCGTAGCCCACAGCGTAGATACTTTGTTATATGAAGGACATGTCTACTTCGATCAACATTCAATATCCCTTTATGTGCTCTAAATTGTTATGTTCTCACTTTCTTTAAGACTTACAAATTCAATATCATTGCAATAAAAGTTAATAATTCCGTTCTCGTAATCCTCAATTAAATAATTCATTGGGTGATATCCATGATCCTTTAAATCTCTAATATTAAATCCACTTATTAGTGTTAGTGCTCCTCCAGATTGAAGCTTAAGACTTTCTACATTCGAGAATCTTATAACTAATTCATATGTCTTTGAACTCTCCTTAATTAAAAAAGTTATATCAAGTATGGATATATTCTCAAAAAACTTATCTTGAGTAATATAGAAGTGGAAATCCGAAAGCCACTCTATTTGACGGATTGTAAAATTAGCAATAACCGATTCTATGTATTCTATATTTCTTATCATCATCGAGAAAACTCCTTGTATAATTAATTCACATGTCTTTCATCTAACGTTGTTGTGTTCCTGATGTCGATTCCCCTTAGATAGCTACTATATCTTAGGGAAATGATGTGTCTGCCTGAACCTGCTTCCTTGAAATCCTTCAGGCAGACCGAGCGGCAACAGACGCGAAGCTGGGACACAGTGTTATAAGATGTTGGGGCCACCCCTGAATTCGCTTACACTTTATTGTATTGACTTTACGTACTTTTCAATTTGTTTTTTATGGTGTTTATCGTGGGAAATAAATCCTCTTAAATATCCCCTAATCGAAAACTTTTTTCTGTCTCCGTCTTTATATTCCTTTATATAATCTTCCTCTGGTAATCCGGTGATATCATCAATGATCTTGTTTCTGTATTCCAAGAATTGGTTAATGATAGAATCTCTTGTTTGTGTCTTTGCATATTCCCTTGCATTGGCGTTGAATTCATCAAATTTCAAATGCCTTACAGTCACGGATTGACCAAGCTTGATTTTCTCTATGCCTTCCTCATAAAAATATTTGTCCCAAAGCATGATATGACTTATAACATCTTTCAATGACCATTTCCCTTCTGAAATGGGACTATTCCAATGTTCCTCATCCATAGTCTTTAACTCTTGTACAAAATCAATAAAGGATTTGAATTCTTCTACCATTTCCAAAGAGGTCTTCGCCATGTACATTACTCCTTTGAGTTGTTTTTTATATCCCTTGCCCCAATTTCTTATAACGTTCCTGTATTCACGACGTCCGACGAAGTCGGATGTGTCTGCTGAGCCCGCTTCCTGAAATCCATCCAGCAGACCAAGGCTCCGTAAGGAGCCGCCGCTTGAATATTATGTTATGTGACGTTAGGGCCTCTTCGAATTACTTAATCATTGTTTGAAATCCCTTTTCGTACAAAAATCATCATTTATTTTTATTACGGTTAAAATAAATATTCTCAATAAAATCAAATAATTCTGATTATGAATTTCCTTATCATTCTCTATATTCGGTTGAATGTGACTATATTTGTTCCGTAAATCTAATCCATTATTAAATTGCGATTTATTAAGAGTATAATTGATATAATCTGTTTCCTGTCTAGAAAAGAGAGTGCTTTCAAATCCAATTATTCCCTTATCTTTTAACTCATTTAGCAGCTTACGCTTATACTCTGAACATTTCCAATAGCACACTACTTCATTAATATAAAAGTCATATAAAAGTAAGGCTAGTTGGCTTTTTACCCTAATGTCACATAACGTTGTTGTATTCACGAACCCGAGATCCTTAAAGGAGCGAAGCGACTGGGTCGAAGACTTAGGCTCGCAGGTGTTGATCGCTTGATTCCGCTTCCTGGCTTCTTATCTTCTGGCGATCCAAGGGCCGTAAAGGCCCGCTGCGTGAATACAGTGTTATGCGATGCCCTTGTCCTCTTTGATTAGCTCCCAAGTAATGGTTTTGATAATTCTATTAATTCGTTTTGGTTATCTAAATGTCTTAACATTACTTCTATTTCTTCTGTTCTAGTAGTCTTCATTATTATTAGATGTTTCATATAGATTCCAGGTAGATTCATAAATTCTTGATCAAAATATTCAACTATTTTCTGTGGTGTCGTGATAACGCACCACCTCTTAGAGCCATCGCTAAAGGTTATCGATACTTCAATAAATTCATAGTTGTCAATCTCATCATCAAATTGCCAGGTCGTCATAATTAATACTGGTTCTTCGATGGGTACAAAATTAGACTTAGATATCCAGATTCTTCTTCTATGATCTCCTACAATACGATATTTGTTCTCATCTTCATCGACTATCTCATATATTTTTCCTCGAGTTAAGGCATGTTCATACACGCCAGTACTTTTACATTTAATTCTTTGAGCTTCCATGAAATCACTTCCAATAGAGTCTTCTTTATTGATTTCTTACAAGGGTTTTGCATAACTCTTATCCTGCGAATGTCGTAATCCCTCCTCTTTCCCGTAATATTACGTCATTCGCATTAAATCCATATATTATCATGTTATGCGAAGTTTCCAGTATATTCAATTTATTCTTGCATTCGGTCCAAAGGACTTTGGATGCGACGGATATCTCTAATGCTCACGTGAGTATAGATTTCAGTCGTCTTGGAACTCGTATGGCCTAGTAATTCTTGGATGTATCTTATGTCTGTACCCGCCTCCAAGAGATGGGTAGCAAAAGAATGTCTCAGCGTATGAACAGTCGCGGGCTTTTGAATGCCTGCTTTTTGTTTTATTTTTTCAAATACATGTTGAATCGTTCCGCGGTGATCGGACTGTTTTTGTTTTGCCCGGGAAAAAGCCAGGTTTCAGGCTCTTCTATTCGGATATACTGCTCCAAGAGCTTGTATGCCGTCGGTGACAAAACCGTATATCGGTCCTTTCTTCCTTTTGACTGGCGTATATGAATGATGCCACGCTCTACATCCAGATCACGGACCTTCAAATGCACAGCCTCGCTGATTCGCAGACCTGCCGAATAAACTAGGGATAAGATGGCCCTATGTTTTAAATTTATAACGCTTTTAAGAAGCGTGGATGCTTCCAATGCCGATAGAACGACGGGCAGCTTCTTCTCCCGTTTCGGCCGGGCCCATTCTTTCGGAAAATCGGTCCGTTTTTCTACTTCCTTAAACCAGAAACTTAAGGCGCTGATGGCTTGGTTGACATAGGTATGAGAGTGATTTTGATCTAAAAGCTCGAGTAAGTAATTTCTCGCATCTGGCACACGCAAGAATTCCAAGCTACTTCCCGTACGCTGCATACACCTCTCCCAATGTCCTAAATATGCTTTTTCAGTGTTTCTGCTATATCCTTTTAATCGCATGTATTCTTCACACCGTTTACGCCAACAGTTTCCATAAGGAGATCATCTTCTTCATTGCGGATACTCACTCCGCATCACCTCTTTCATATGAACGGGACAATCCGTAAATTGCTCTACAACCATTCCAATGGTATTTTCATCAGCAGGAAAGCTCCACTGCTTTAGATCTGGATGCCATTTTCGTTTCGGAACGTTACGTATTCGCCGAATCCAATCCTTCTCGGGAGAAGGTCAGCCATAGTCGCCCTTCGTTGACATTTTGCACTTCAATACGTTTTACATCCACGGTTTGTCCCTCCCTCTAAATATGTTCTCCTTACCTACAGATGCGCTTCTCCAAGAATGAAAAAAGAGACGGTTTCGCAACCGTCTCCGATTCTTTCGGAACATTTCCTTTTAATTCCCTTTTTATGCCTCATAGGCAACAGGCGGGCTCTTTGGTTCTTTTCTCATGCGAACCGGCCCCAGACGGAATGACGAGTTACATTCACTCCGTCCCTTGTTTGCACGATCAAGCACCCAAGCTAAGCCCCGCTTAATCCCTCTCAATCGTCAATACCTTCCCTTTCGCATCCCAATGCCCTTGGGCCCCCAGTGCTTTGGTGATGAAACGCATCGGCACGTAGTTGGAGCCATCGAAGTTTTGCACGGGCTGGGCAAGCACCTCGGCGGTGCCGTTGATGGAGGCTTGCTTGGAGCCTACTTTCAGGACGATTTTGGCGCCGGTCAGGTCTTCCGTGAGCGTGATTTGCTTGGTCGCTTTGTCCCACGACAATTTTGCATCCAGCTGGTTTGCGACGTGTTTTACCGGCACCATCAGCGTGTTGTTCACGATGACCGGCTCGTATCCCGGCACTAACATGGTTGTCGGATCATCTTCCGCATACATGTCGAACGATTTGTGGGTAATCTTCATATCATCCTTCATGAAACGGTACAGATCCGACTTGCTGTCCAGATGGCGCAGCATCTCGCCCGGCGTTCCTTCGCCCGGAGCCACGTTCCAGAAACCTTTGGAGCCGTCCACTTCGTGGATGTTCACAGGCTCATTGATTTTCCACGTTTCCGCTTCGGAATGCACCTTCACCTGCTTAATCGGAACGTCATCATTCGCCGGAAGCTGTACGGTCAGGTCCATGTTTTGCTTGCGGATGTTCAGCTTGCTGTCGAGCAGGTAGTCGAGCGAAAGCACGGTGTCTTTGCCCAAAATCGTACGCAGCTCAGGCGTTCCCTCGAACAGCCCGTTTACGTTTTTATCGAAGTCAGGCAGCAGCTTGTTTACCGCACCGATGAGTTCATCCGCGACGGCAGCGATTTCTTTTTCCTTCTCCGCGCTGGTTGGCGCAGCCGTTTCCGTTCCCGGAACGCCGGCGTAGTAGGCGGTGATGATCGGATAATACGTGTCGTACAGACGGGTGATCAGCTGTTTGAGGCCGTCCTTGTCCTGAGACAAGCTGGTCAGGAAGCCCTTGGCCAGGCCGGCGAGCTCATCGCCGCGGATCTCGATGTGCAGCTTTTGCAAGGATAACGACTCCCCGTTCACTTTATCCGTTACGGGCGCGATCGAAATCGAGGACGGATTCGGCGTATGCTTCAGTAGAAAACCGAGCATGTCCTTGTACATTTGGATGACGCTTTCGTTGTTCATTTGCGGAACCGTAAAGGAAGGATCCAATCCCTCCGGAACGAGCGATACGGAAATCGGCTGCGTCATGCCTTCGACGGACAGGTCCATCTTCTTATCGTCCATGGCGAGATGGAAAGGAAGCTTTTTGCCTTGGAGCTGAACGGCTCCTTCCATAGATACGTGGTTCATGTCCTGCATGATGGCTTGGTCAATCGTAACGGACAAGGAATTCAGCAGATCGATGGCTTTTTTGTCCTCTTCGCCCAGCTTGCCGTCTGCCGGAACCAGCTGCAGGGACAACGTTTGTTTGGACATCGCCGATTTGACATCCAGCGCGCTCAGCGCCGCTTTGGAGACATCCACGCCGCCAACGGCTTGGCATCCTGCAAGCACCACCAAAAGCAAGGACAGCGCGGCGGCCAGTCCCCATTTGAAACGCTTCATCATCATGTTCCTCCTTATGTACCCATAATAATTTCTTGCGAAAAAAGCGGCCGGGAACATCCCGGTTGAGTATAGTATGCCAGTGCTTGTATAACGGTGTAAACACTATTTTTACATAATTTTGGAACAAGTCGCGAACTTCCCCCGAAAAACACACAAAAAGCCGACCCGATTCTGTCCGAAAAAAACAGATGGATCCGCTTTTTATTTGTCCGGCGGCGATGCAAATACCGTTGATTCTCCTATCCATTTGAATGAAGCATGCGAGTCGTAATCACCAAAAAAACCGGCGTTTTTGAGCCGACCAAGATTTCCGGCAATCGTTCTTTGCGTGTTCTAACCTGCCACCTCGTGCCTTATGCCTCAACCTTTTTCCCGACGATCACGAGATCGCGCTCGATGCCGTCCAGCTCGGCTACGCCGGGCAGCAATCCCCAATTCTCAAAACCGTATTTTCGCAGCAGCTTCAAGCTTGGATCATTATGGCCGAACACGAAGCCGACCAATCGTTTCAATCCAAGACGCGGACAGGCCTCGAATGCTTTTTCCAGCAAAATGCCGCCCACGCCTTTGCCCCGGCAGTCCTCCGAGACATAAATGCTGATTTCCGCCGTCGCATTGTAGGCCGCACGTCCGTAAAACGATTGAAAGCTCAGCCAGGCGACCGTCTTCCCCTCCGATTTCATGACCCACAGCGGGCGGTGATGGCTGTTATGCTCCTCAAACCAGCGCCGGCGGCTTTCCACCGTTACCGGCTCCAAATCCGCGGTCACTTGCCTTCCGGCGATCGTAGAGTTGTAAATGGCGACGATGTCCGGCAAATCTTCAGGTGCGGCATCTTCGATCGTATAGTTGTCCCATGTCATGCTGTCAATAGTCCTCCTCGCGCGAGTCCGATATGATAGATTTTGATTTCTATTGTATAGGAAGAACGGCGGGCGCGCTATACGGCAGATTTTAGAGACACCCATGCCAAAATGCTGCCCGATGATCAATGAATGAACGTATTTTTCACCCGTTTGGACCGGAGCAAATAAGCCACCCATACCACGCAAAAAACAAAACGCTGTATCATTTGACCGGTTTTTGTGTACTGATCCCTGTCGGCTCCGCCCAAATCTTCATACGTCAAAAAGCGGTCAAACACCATATTCGTTCCCAAATCAAACAGCACGGTAAGCACAAAATAACACATCATGATCCACGGAAACGCCGCCTTTTTCCGGTACAGCAGGACAAAAGCGACGACGAGCAGACCCAGCAAAACAGCCGTGGACAGGGTTTCCAGCATAAACAGCCGCTTGGCGTGCGGGTTGTAAAATTCTCCGTCCGGGGACGTCAAGGAATTCCAAGTCTCCGGAGAATAGATCGGAAGCAAATTCCGAAAGAAATAATCGGAAAGCAGCAGAAGCGAATAATACATGTTAATTTGCACAAGCACCAACCACCCGCCCAGCCCCCGGAGGTCATCCGTCCGAACGGATGCCTGCGGTCCGCCCCTTATCTCGCCGCTTGCAGGCTGCGCCTCGCGCTCAAGGTTATCGTTTGGATTCATCGCGTTCTCCTTTTTCGTTTATCGCATTTACGACATGCGTTAAGTTCTTAGTGATTACATCGACAGATACCCGCTTTTATGTGATACGAATCATTTTCCTAGGAGACGATCAATCGGTTCATCCGCAATCCCCACCTGACTGCAGCTCCATGCCCACAAACGTTTGGCATCCTCCATGTTTTCGGCTCGGACCGCCAGCTTTTGCGGTTTTTTCTTGTAAAAATATTGCCCGGTAACCTGCCCCGCTTCCGGATCGGAAGCGAGATACACCGCCGTCTCGGCGCCTTGTTCCGGAGTTAAGAAGAATGGCTTCATCATCGCCAGCACCGTTTTGCCGAACCCGGTATCGCGGTTGACGCCGATTTGGGTTCCGACCGCTCCCGGATGCAAACAGTTGGCGGTGACACGGGTGCCTCCCAGGCGCGAAGCGAGCTCCTTCGTGAACAAAATGTTCGCCAGCTTCGATTGCCCGTAGGCTTTGGCCGGGTTGAATCCGCGGGTCAGGAACGGATCGTCGAAATGGATTTTTCCCGCCTTATACGCGCCGGAAGCCACCGTCACGACTCTTCCCTGCTCAGCTGCCAGCAGCGGCTCCAAAAGCAGGTTCGTCAGCAGAAAATGGCCCAAGTGGTTGACCCCCAGGTCCATTTCGAAGCCGTCGGCCGTCTCCTTCCGTTTGAGCATCACCACGCCGGCATTGTTGAGAAGCACGTCAAGCTTGCCGTAGCGCTCCCGAAACGTCCGGGCGAATTCCCGGATGCTGTCCAAACGGCCCAAGTCGCAAAGCATCAGATGGATGCGATCCGAACCGCTTTGCCGGATGGCCTCCGCCAGCGCTTCCTGGCCCCGCCGTTCATGGCGGCATGCCATGACGACTTCCGCGCCCTGGTTCGCGAGCGCAATCGTGGAAGCCAGCCCCATGCCGGAATTGGCTCCGGTCACGACGATCAATTTGTCCACCGCTTCATTCCTCCCGTCTCTTTTTCGCTCCAAATGATTAATCCTGCCGTTCGTCTCTTCCTTTTTCTCCCTACCTGTAATTAAACATGCCGGCTGGAGGAAATCAATCATTTTTGATGCTGCGCCGGCTTCTCATGGAATTTTAATCCGTTTTTTATACAATGGAGCAGGAACATATGAACCTATTTCAGGGAGGAAAACCGATGACTACGCCTCTTCATCCATTAATCGTTCACTTTCCCATCGCCTTGCTGTTTCTTGCAGCCGTGATGCAGCTCCTTGCCATATGGCGCCCCCGGCTGTTCGACCGGACCGCGGACATCCTGCTCGGATTGGGATTCCTCAGCGGAATCGCGGCTTATATGACCGGGGACGGAGGCGAACGTTACGCCGTCAGCGTCTTCGGGGCTACCCGGGACATGATCCATAAACACGAAAATATCGCATTTTACACCCTCATCGTCTACGGCCTCCTGCTGGCTGTCAAAATCTTGTTCCGGCTGCCCGGGCTCCGGCGCCGTTTCGCTGCAGGCTTGCGCTGGGCCGCGCCGCTGGTGGTGATCTTGTCCCTGGCCGGACTCGTGCTGGTTTACTACACCGGCCATTACGGCGGACAGATCGTGTATCACGGCACGCAAGCATCCGCCAATCCTTGATCAAGTGTCGTTGACGGGGCGAAGCGCGGGATTTTACCCGCGAAAACGGCAACCGACCGGCCCGAAAGCCCCCGCCTTTTTTTCACCGATATCTTCAACACGCTTCAACGCCTGCCCGCCGGATCACGGATCGACGGCCGGGCGTTTTTTCTTTTTCGATTCCGCCGCATTATAATGAAAGAGAACAGCATACCAAAGGAGGTGCACCGGATATTTATCCGGAAATCGCATGAAACTTGGACAACAGATCGTATCCGTTGAATTGTACAACCAACCGGGCGCCGCCGAGCCGGCCTATCAGCCTGTTTTGCTATGGGACGATAAACATGGAGCTACGCTGGTGGATACCGGCATGATCGGGCAAATGGACCAGATGACCCGGGCGATCCGGGAAACCGGACTGCAGGTTGCGGACATCAAACGCATCATTTTGACGCATCAGGATGTGGACCATATCGGAAACTTGCCCACGCTGATCGCCGAAAATCCGAATATCGAGGTGTGGGCGCATGCCGCCGACATACCGTACATCACGGGCGAAAAACGCATCATCAAAATGACGGACGAACGCATTGCGCAAATGCCCGAGGCGGCGCAAACAGCCATCCACTCCCTTTTCGACAAGCTGCCTTCCATCCGAATTTCCCGCGTGCTCGAGGACGGCGACATGCTCGATATTCACGGCGGAATGCACGTCATCCACACGCCGGGCCATACCCCTGGCCATATCTGCTTGTATCTGCCTGAAGAACAGCTGCTGCTGGCCGCGGACGAGCTGCGTGTCGTTGACGGGGATTTGGCGGGACCTCCGGAAGGATTTTTCACCCCGGACATGAAAGAAGCCATACGTAGCATGCACAAGCTGACCGATTTGCCGCTGAACGGGATTTTCTGTTATCACGGCGGATTATACGATCGGAACCCTTCCGTACGGCTCGCCGAGCTGCTCAACACATTGGAAAAAGCCGAAGGCTAAACATTCCGCAGTCCAATGCAGCGTACCGCACAAGCCAAGGCAACGCCATTCTTGAAATCCCGGGTTCTCCCGCTGGCTGCCGACAGCTGATTCATCAATCTGATGAAACGCTTCTTTGGGCTTGTTTAGTGCTATAATGAAAACAACGTCTATGATGTCCTCCCACGGAAGACAGCCCGCGTTTACGCGGGCGTTTTGAAGGCGAATTAGGGTGGAACCTTTAACGCTTTTCTTTTTCGCTGAAGGCGAGGCAAGAACGAGAACCCATAAGGTTAGAAAGGAAGACCTGAACATGAGCAGTCGTATCGAGCAATTGGAGCAATCCATGAATGAAAAGGGACTGGACAGCCTGCTGGTGACCGATCCCAAACATGTCTACTATTTGACCGGATTTGCGAGCGATCCGCATGAACGTTTTCTCGGCCTGCTGCTCGTGCGCGGCGAAGAGCCGACGCTGATCGTGCCGGCCCTGGACGCCGAAGCGGCAAACGCCGCCTCCAGCGTCAAAAACATCGTGACCCACAACGATACGGACAATCCGTATGAGCTGCTGCAGCGGCAGTTTAAAAGAAACATCGGCACGCTTGGCATCGAAAAGGAACAACTGACCGTGGCCCGTTACGAAGAGCTGTCCGCAGCCGTTTCGGCCAAGCAATACGCGGATATCGGCCCGCTGCTCCGCAGCATGCGCGTCAACAAATCGCCGGAAGAGATCAAACGGATGAAACATGCGATGGACCTGATCGAGGAAGTGCTGCGCCAAGGGCTGAAAAGCGTCAAAACCGGCGTCACCGAAATCGAAATCGTCGCCGAGCTGGAATACCTAATGAAGCAACTCGGCGCGCAGGGGCCTTCCTTCGACACGATGGTCTTGTCCGGACCGAAAACCGCGTTGCCGCACGGCACGCCGGGAGACCGCAAAATCCAGCACGGCGACCTGCTGATGTTCGATATGGGGGTATACGCTGACGGATACGCGTCCGACATTACCCGCACGTTTGCGGTGGGAGAGGTCTCCCCCGAACTGAAAAAGATCTACAACGCCGTATTGGAAGCCAACCTGCAGGGCATTCAGGCCATCAAACCGGGCGTGACGCTCGCATCGGTGGACAAAGCGGCCCGGGATGCGATCGAAAAAGCCGGCTACGGCCCGTATTTCCTGCATCGCCTCGGCCACGGCCTCGGCATGGATGTGCATGAATATCCTTCCGTGCATGGCAACAACGCCGATCTTGTGCAGCCGGGCATGGTGTTCACCGTCGAACCGGGCGTCTATGTCGCAGGCCTTGGCGGCGTGCGGATCGAAGACGACATTTTTGTGACGGACAACGGTGTGGAAGTGCTGACATCCTACCCGAAAGAATTGATCGTCCTCGAGGGTTGACACAGAATTTTCAACACAACCATCACGGGAAAAACAAAAAACCGGAATGCCTCATCCTCTTCGGATGCTGCTTCCGGTTTTTTGGTGTTTATATGAACATCTCAGCCAAGCTGAGCGATAGACCGTTCATGACAAACATGCCGTAAACTATGACTGCGCCGGACGGCTTGCGCCATCCTCCTCATCGGCAAACTTGAAATCGCGGGCAATGTACAAAAACGGCGTTCCAACGGCTGTCAAAATGAACTTGATGATATACGTCGTCAGGAACACTTCCAGCCATACGGTCCACGTAAAACCTTCCCGTCCCGCAAAAGCGATCACGCAAAAAACGAGCGTATCCACCAGCGAACTGATCATCGTGCTGCCGTTGTTGCGGATCCAGAACTGATGGCGTTTGCCGTAAAACTTGCGGATCCAGCTGTACAGCTTTACGTCCAGGAACTGGCTCACGAAATATGCGGTCAAGCTTCCAAGCGCCAGACGCGGCATCAGACCGAAAATGTTTTGCAGCGCCTTCTGCATTTCGTCGTCCGCTCCGCCCATCGGCTTGAAATACAAAGCCATCTGCATCAGCACGGTCGTGATAATCAAGGTGAAAAACCCGAACCAGACGGCCTTTCGCGCTTCCTGCCGGCCGTATTTTTCGTTCAGCAGGTCGCTGGTCATGTACAGGCTGACATACATCGTATTGCCCAGCGTCATGGCGATGCCGAACATTTCGATCGTTTTCGTCACCTGAATGTTGGCCACGACGGTTGCGACGCCGATCCAGGCATACAAGCCTTTTTTGCCGAACAGTCGGTAACACAGCAAATATAGCGAAAAATTGACGAGTACGTACACGATACCCCAAAGCAAGTTGAACATCAGGTTTTCCTCCTAGTTTTGATTACGCGGGATGGTTTCGAACCGCGGTTTCCGGGCAGGCTGTCGCCGCCCAAAAACATGTTCTAATGTAACATAATTCGTCCCCTTGTGGCTATGTTTATTTTCGGAAAAATTTCTGCCCATCCGCCGAGAACCAAAAAAAGAGCCCCGGCGGCCGCCGAAGCTCCAAAGCATCTATGGTTTGGGATGTTGCAGGCAAATCCTAGAGAGTGATCCTGCCGCGGCCAAGCGCGAAACCTGGATCGAAATGCCTGCAAATCCCGAGAGAAGAACGTTTTTCATGGCCCAAGCTTTACGCATGAACAGCGTTGTCGAGCTCCACGTCGTTTTTGAACACGTCATGGTCGTTTTCTTTCAAAATTTTGCTGGACACCAGACCGGCAACCATCGAGTCGTTGACGTTCAGCGCCGTACGGCCCATGTCGATCAGCGGTTCAACCGAGATCAACAGACCGGCAAGCGCAACCGGCAGGTTCATCGTGGACAAGACGATCAGGGAAGCGAACGTCGCCCCGCCGCCTACGCCGGCAACACCGAAGGAACTGATGACAACGATCAGAATCAGCTGTACGATAAAGCTCCAGCTCATCGGATCGATGCCGACCGTCGGCGCGATCATGCAGGCCAGCATGGCCGGATAAATGCCGGCGCAGCCGTTTTGCCCGATCGTGGCGCCGAAGGTTGCAGACAGGTTGGCGATCCCTTCGGATACGCCCAGCTTTTTCGTTTGCGTCTCCACGTTCAGCGGAATCGTAGCCGCGCTCGAACGGGAAGTAAACGCAAAGGTCAGCGTCGGCAGCACCTTTTTAACGTATTGCACCGGATTGAATCCGAAAAGAGCGATGATGATCAGATGAATAATAAACATAATGATCAAAGCGACGTACGATGCTCCAACAAATTTGATCAGCTTCAGGATCTCGTCGACGTTGGTCGTCGCCACCGTCTTCGTAATCAAGGCCAAAATACCGTATGGCGTCAGCCTCAATACGAGCGTTACGATCCTGAGCACCACCGCGTAGACCGCTTCAACCACTTTGCGGAAGGTTGCCGCCTGCTCCGGCTTTTTGCGGTCAATGCCCAGCACGGCTACGCCGATAAAGGCGGAGAAAATGACGACGGCCAGCGTGGACGAACGGCGGGCGCCCGTCATGTCGGCAAACGGATTGGTCGGAACGAATTCAAGAATTTGCTGCGGAATCGTTTTATCCTGGACATCCCCGAGCTTCTGCTCCAGCTTCTGTCCCTGCTGCGCCTCGCGGTCTCCAGCCTTGATATCGATAGCCTTCAGGTTGAAGGTAAGGCTGGTCGCGATACTAACTGCGGCTGCGATGGCTACGGTAATCAGCAGCACGGCGATGATCGACCCGCTCATTTTGCCGAGATTTTGTCTGCCCTTCAAATTCATAATGGCGGAAATGATCGAAACCATGATCAGCGGAATGACCACCATTTGCAGCAGGCCGACATAGCCGTAACCCGCCAGGTTAAACCAGTCTACCGATTTGGTGATGACCTTGGAGTCGACGCCGAAAATCAACTGCAAAACGACGCCGAACACGACGCCGAGGCCAAGGCCCGTAAATACGCGTTTTGTGAACGATATATGCTTCTTCTGCATCCAGAGCAGCAGGCCGATCAAGGCAAGCATGACGATCACGTTGACAATAACCCATAATGTGTTCATCTCTTTTTAGCACCCCTTAGTATTCTTAAGGCTCCCCGGCAAAACCTCCGTCCGCAACCGGAAGCTCGCCTGGCCTTTGATGATTGATGATGGCGCGGCCAGTACATCCGCCTTATCGTTAAGCATTTGGAAGGCTTCTTTTGGCCGGTCTTTGAAATTGATTTTAAGTTTAGCACAATTCATAGTATTTGGATAGGATTAATTTTTTGCTATTTTTAAGCATATGACGCAAAAAGAAGTCATCCCTTGTCATTAGGGATGACTTCTCTTCAGTTTTTTCCTTTTTTGAAGAATTTATAACTTCATGCTCAGGTTCGGAGGTGGGCAGGCTATTCAGCCAATACCTAGCAGCTTGTAAATCTCGTTCATTTTCACATGCTGCCTTACCGTTTCGGCGACGCGGTCGAATTCCCGCTCCTTTAGAGCCTTAGCCGAGAACGTATCCGCTTCGGTCCGAAGCCCTTTCGCCGCGCGGATCGCATTCAGCCAGCTTTTGCGGAACTCGTCGTTATGGAAAATGCCGTGCAAATACGTGCCCCAGATCCGGCCGTTTTTTGCGCCGCATCCTTCCATTTTCGGCTCCCCGTCTGTTTCCCGAATTTCGAACAGCGGATGTGCGCTCCCTTGATGGTCTTCGAACACGGCGGTGCGTCCCATATGTATTTCGTAACCTTCCACCGGAATAGCCGCCGCGTCCCAACCGCCTTCAAGGCGCAGCGGGCAATCCGGCAGCAGCCGGCCGCTGACTCGGACCGTTTTTTTGTCCACGGCAAAAACGGTTGCAAGCGGCAAATAACCGAGCCCTTCCGTCTCGGCGGCTTGCCGGCCTTCCAGCCCTTCCGGATCGGACAAGGTTCTGCCAAGCATCTGATAACCGCCGCAAATGCCGATCAGCTGGGTCGAACCGGAGCGCATCGCTTCGGCTATGGCGGCGTCGAATCCTTGTTCCTTGAGGAATTCCAGATCGCCGATCGTGTTTTTCGTGCCGGGCAACAGGATGACATCCGGCTGTCCAAGCTCGGCGGAGCGGCTGACGAAACGCACGGACACGCCGGGCTCCCCGGTCAGCGGATCAAAATCCGTAAAATTGGAGATGCGCGGCGTGCGGATGACGGCAACGTCGATGCCTCCGCCAGCCTGTCGGTCCGCCGCAGGCCGGCTTCGTCCCTCCAATGCCACGGAGTCTTCCGCCTCCAACCGGAGATCATGGATATAAGGCAGCACGCCAAGCACCGGAATGCCTGTCCGCTCCTCCAGCCAATCCAGCCCCGGCTGAAGCAGCGACAGATCCCCGCGGAACTTGTTGATGATAAAGCCCTTGACGCGTGCACGCTCATGAGGCTCCAGCAGCTCCAGCGTTCCCACGAGAAAAGCAAATACGCCGCCGCGGTCGATGTCCGCAACCAGCACGACGGGCGCATCCGCCCAGCCGGCCAAGTTCATGTTGACGATATCCCGGTCCTTCAAGTTGATTTCGGCGGGACTTCCTGCGCCTTCCATCACGACGATGTCGTACGCGGAACGCAAGCGCCCGAGCGCTTCCATCACGGTCGCTTTGGCCGTCAGCAAATATTTGCTGCGGTAATCCGCGGCGCTCATATTCGCCAGGGGACGCCCATGGACGACGATCTGGGAATGCATGTCGTGCGTCGGCTTGATCAGGATCGGGTTCATGTCCGTCGTCGCTTCGATGCCGCAGGCTTCGGCCTGCATGCCCTGGGCCCTCCCGATTTCTTTGCCGTCCGCCGTAACGTAGGAATTCAGCGCCATGTTCTGCGATTTGAACGGAGCCGTGCGGAAGCCGTCCTGCACGAAAATACGGCAGAGTGCAGCCGTAAGGACGCTTTTGCCCACATCCGAAGCCGTCCCTTGCAGCATCAGCACCGCCGCTTGTTTAACGCATCCTGTTCCCTTGTTCTCCGTCACTCGCGGTTTCCTCCTCTGGTTGAGCTCACAATGGAAATAGTTTATAACATTGCGCAAGATGGCCGCTCCGGTTACGGATCGTTCTTCTGATCGCTGCCCACCTCCAAATTTCTATCATAAATAAATCCCACTGAGGTAGAAATTCGGAGGCAGCCTATGCTTTCGACGCGAGCTTTCATGCGGAAAGCTTTTAGGCGACCTTCCGAAGCAGTTATTTTTTTCATTTATAACCGATACTGAATGATCACAAGCACGAGCAGCAGCAGCGTTTCGATCCCCTCGTTCAGCGCGCCGTACGTGTCGCCGGTCAGGCCGCCGAGCTTGCGGGCCATGCGCCGCGCCGCCCACGTTCCTCCGGCCCAGGCTGCAAGCGGTAACGCAACCCAGGCCAAACCTGCCTGCCCATACGTCCACTCCCCGACGCCAAGAAGCGGAAACAGCCCGGCGGCGGCTGCGGTAAGAAGTATTGCTCCCGGCAGTGCCGCCGCACTATGGCGTTTCTCCATGCCGTTAAAATTGCTGCCGGCAAGCCCCTTGTTGCCGCGGGCCATCGGCCACGACGCCATCGCATGCACCATAAACCACCGGCTCCAGACCGGCGGAAGAAGGAGCATGAGCGGCGGCCAGCCTTCAGTCAGCAGCGAATAGACCAGCGCCGCTTTCAGCAGCAACAGCAGCACGCAGGCCATGACGCCCATCGCGCCGACCCGGCTGTCTTTCATGATCTCCAGCATTTGCTCGCGCGGCCTATAGCTTAAAAGCCCGTCCGCGGTATCCATCCATCCGTCCAAATGCAGCCCGCCGGTCAGGGCGACCCACAACACGAGCGTCAGCACCGCGGCAGGCAGCGGCGGCAGCAAGTACAAAGCCGCGGCAGCGACACACCATACCACCGCGCCGATGGCCGCTCCCGCAAGCGGATAATGGCGTGTGCTCCGCCGGAACAGCTCGGGCGTATAATCCAGCTCCGCTTTGACCGGAAACCGGGTCAGAAATTGAAAAGCCGCCGCTACGGCCTGCCATCCTGGATTCATAGCCGGTACTCCCTGCTTTTCAGTTCGATCGGGATGCCGACCGTTACCAGAAATACCTGTTCGCAGACGCGGGCCACCGACTGGTTCAGGATTCCGGCATAGTCGCGGAACAGTCTTCCTAGCGGGTATTCCGGCACGATGCCGTCCCCGACTTCGTTCGTGACGAGCACGAGCGGTCCGGGATAGGCTTGGACGGCTTCCACCAGCCGGTCGATGGCTTCCCGGATCGCCTGCTCCATATTTTCCTGTTCCTCCGCCGCCAAAATCACGTTGGTCAGCCACAACGTCAAGCAGTCCACAAGCACCGCCGGCGTCTCGGAGCCGGCATGCAGCGATGCAAGCAGCTCCGGCAGCTTCAGCGGCTCTTCCATCGTGTTCCAGCCGAATTCGGCTTGATCCCGCTGCCGCTTATGCAGGGCGATCCGCTGTTTCATCTCCGCGTCAAAAGCCTGGGACGTCGCCACATAAATCGCCTGCTGCGCGTTCGCCATCATCCAGCGCTCGGCAAACGAGCTTTTCCCGCTCCTTGCTCCGCCGGTAACCAAAATGCTCATTGCCCTCACACCCCGCTTCCGGCAATGCCGGCGCTTTCGAACGTCGCCATCTCGCTGACGATCCGGCATGCCGCATCGACGAGCGTCAGTCCGAGCACGCCGCCCGTCCCTTCGCCGATCCGCATGTCCAGATCCAGCCCGGGACGCAGATCCAGCGCTTCAAGCAGCTGGCGGTGTCCCTGCTCTTGGGAGATGTGGGAGGCAATCATGTAACCGGCGGCCTCCGGCGAAATCACCCGTGCCAAAAGCGCCGCCGCGCTCGAAATGAAGCCGTCGATCACCACCGGACAGCGGTTCGCCGCCGCTCCCAAAATCACTCCGATCAAGCCGCCGATCTCAAGCCCCCCGACTTTGGCAAGGACGTCGATCGGGTCCGCCGCATCCGGAGCATTCAGCTGCAAAGCTTTTTCAATGACCCCGATTTTATGCTTCAGCCGTTCATCATCGAGGCCCGTGCCGCGCCCGGCGGCTTTGGCCGGCTCCGTGTTGGTCATGGCGCACATGACGGCCGCGCTTGCGGTCGTGTTGCCGATCCCCATTTCGCCGGTCACGAAAATGCTGACGCCGCGCCGAACCTCTTCTTCGACGATGCTTATGCCGGTCTCGATGGCGCGGATCGCCTCTGCCCGCGTCATGGCCGGTCCTTTGGCCATATTGGCCGTACCGAATCGGATCTTCCGGGAGACAAGCTCCGGATGGGAAATGTCGTTGTTGACGCCGATGTCGACGCAAACCACCTTCGCTCCGGCTTGGCGGGCAAGCACGTTAACCGCGGCGCCGCCGGACAAAAAGTTGTGGATCATTTGCGTCGTCACTTCCTGCGGAAAGGCGCTGACCCCCTCTTCGCATACGCCGTGGTCCGCCGCCATGACAATGACCGCCTTTTTTTCGAACGAAGGTTTGATACGTCCCGTAATGCCCGCAAGCTGAACGGCAAGCGATTCCAGCTTCCCCAAGGCGCCGGGAGGAACCGTCAAGTTGCCGATATGGGCCGCAGCCGCGCGCGATGCCTCCATATCCAACTCGGGGATTCCTTCCACATACTGCTCTAGAAAACCCATTCATTTCCCTCCTCCTTATTTCGCTTTAACGCTGCCTTGGACAAAAGAACCTGGGGCGCGCCATAGACGGGATGTGCCACGATGACGGGCTCCACGTCGTAGACGGACCGGATCCGCTCGGATGTCAGCATTTCCTCCGGCGTCCCCATGCTGACGGCCCTTCCGTCACGCAGCACGAGCAGCTTGTCGCAATAGAGCGCGGCCAAATTGAGATCATGCAGCACGGCGACCACGGTAATCCCCGCCTCTTTCCTCCACTCGGCCACAAGCTCCATAAACTGCTGCTGGTAATGAATATCCAAAAAAGTCGTCGGTTCGTCAAGCAGTAATATTTGCGGCTCTTGCGCCATGACCTGACCCAAGGCAACCCGCTGCCGCTGTCCGCCGCTCAGTTCATCCAAATGGCGGTCCGCCAGCCCTTGCAGCTCCAGCTTTTCCATAATGCCGTCGATCAACGCGCCGACGTCTTCGCGCATATCCTGTCCGAGCCAGTTCAGGTAAGGATGGCGGCCCATTTCAAGCACTTCGCGCACCGGGTAGTGGACAGGCATAATCCCTTCCTGTTGAAGCACGGCCATCATCCGCGACAGCTCCTTGCGGCCGTAATCCTCCACGTGCCGGCCCCGAATGCGGATCGTCCCCGAGCTTGGGCGTTCCACGCCCGACAGCAGGCGCATCAGCGTCGATTTGCCGCTTCCGTTCGGGCCGATGATTCCCCACCATTCGCCTTCCCCGACGGTCCAGTCGAGTCCGCGCAAAGCCGATACGCCGTCATATGCTTTTCCCAAGCCCCTGGTTTCGATCATGCGCCTAACCCCTTTCGCTGTTTCTTGCTGCGGTATAACAAATAACCAAAAAACGGGGCCCCGACAAACGCCGTCACCACGCCGAGCGGAATTTCCGTCGGTGCAAGCAGGGTGCGTGCAAGCGTATCCGCCCATACCATAAAAATGCCGCCGCCGATCGCGGAAAGCGGAACGAGCAGCCTGTAGTCGGACCCGACGATCAGCCGGATCACGTGCGGGATGACAAGTCCCACGAAACCGATCACCCCGGCCATCGAAACTGCGGCTGCGGTCAACAGCGTACTGACGAGAAGCACCATCATTTTGAGTCCTTCCACGTTAACCCCTAAATGCGCCGCCTGCCGCTCTCCGAGCGACAGCAGATTCAGCGACCGCGCCCGGCTCCAGACGAGCAGCAGCCCAACCAGAAAATAAGGCAAAAGGATGGCCGTATACGACCATCCGCGCAGGCTTAAACCGCCCATTGTCCAGTATAAAATTTCGTTTACCGTCTCTTTGGACATCGCGGTCAGGAACGAGACCACCGCCCCGAGAAAGGACTGCATCACGACGCCCGACAAAATCAGGCTGTTCGTCGGGATTTTTCCCCGTTCGCGGGCCAGCGCCATCACGCCCCACAGCGTCGCCGAGCCGGTGACAAAAGCCACCGCAGGCAGCGTCCATGCTCCGATCAGCGAATACTGCATGCCGCAAAAGATCAGGATCGACGCGCCGACCGCCGAGCCCGAAGAGACGCCAAGCGTAAACGGATCGGCAAGCGGATTGCGCAGCACGCCCTGAAAACCCGCGCCCGCCACCGCCAGCGCGGCGCCGACCAGCATGCCTAGCAGCACGCGCGGCAGCCGCACCATGATGATGATTTGCTCAAACGACGGATTCCACGTCGGATGAATGGGATCCTTAACCCATGGCAGCCGATGAAGCACGATCAACGCGATATCCTTCACCGGGAGCGCGACCGAGCCGATCCCCAGACAGATCAGCAGGGTCAGCACCAGCAGCACCAGGCCGATCCCTCCGTAACCTGCCAGCTTTTTGCTCATTATTTAAACAACTCCGGATAAATGGCTTTGGCAACCTCTTGCAGGCCTTGCGTCACGCGTGGACCCGGACGGCTAAGCAGGTTGTCGTCCAGTCCGATGACCGCCCCGTTTTTGACGGCCGTAATTTGATCCCAGCCGCTGCGCCCTTTGATGATGTCGCCCAAACCTTTTTTCGTTTTATCATCGACTACGCTCTTGGCGTACAAAATGACGTCAGGGTTATCCTTAATGATCTTCTCTTCACTGATCTCGTTCCAGCCCTGCGTATCTGCAGCCACGTTGACGCCCCCGGCCAAGTTGATCAATTCATCCATAAACTCGCCTTTTCCGACGGTCCAGCCCGGGGAAAACTCGATGTATACTTTTTTCTTCTTGTCGTCGGCCAAGGATTTCACCGCCTCGACGACTTTGCTTTCTTCTTCCTTCATCCGGTCGACCACCTTTTGGGCTTCCGCCTGATGATCGGTAATTTTGCCGTACGTTTCGATATTTTTAATGACGTCGTCCACCGTCTTCGGATCGGTCTTGAAAATTTTGATGCCGAGACCACGCAGCTTCTTGACCGCTTCCTCGCTCATGGAAATGCCCGTAAACACGATATCCGGCTGGGCCGCGATGATCGCTTCCTCGTTCGGCTTCATGATGCCGCCCATTTTCGGCTTGGACTTGGCGTCTTCGGGGTAATCGTCATAATCGGATACGCCGACGATTTCATTTCCGAGACCGATCGCGAACAGCGCTTCGGTTTCCGCCGGAGACACCGACACGATTTTTTTCGGCGCTTCGTTAAACGTGAAGGATTCGCCCGTCGCATCCTGAAGCGTGAGCGGATAAGCTGTTTTCAGGCTGTCCGTCTGCGCTTGCTGTTGGGACGCCTCCTGCTTGGCCGGCTCCTGGGGCGCGGACTGCTGCTCCTTGTTTTCATTGCCGCAAGCCGCAAGCGATAACGCGAGCAGCAAAGCCGCAAAGCCGGTGGACCATCTTTTGATTGACGATTGCAAATTCATGTACGTTTTCTCTCCTCTATGGTTCTTTTTCTCTTGACGCAAAAGAGGCCTGGCAATAGAACGTTCATGAATGCGGCTTTGACGGACACCTTTCGGAATGCGGACCGGGCGGCCTTGAATGAATAGAAGCCAGACCGCGCTATATCTTCAAAAAAACCCTGATTCTTTTTGCCAAGAACCAGGGATCACGTCGCCTGAAAAAGACTGCGGCGTCAGCCGCATGCGCAGGCAAGCGCGCTTAAACACGCAGATGGCCGCAGCGACCGTCTGGCGGAAAGCGCACGCAACGTAATCCTTTTCCTCGAAGGACCGTCAATAAGCTCATGAGGCAGGTCTCCTGACTTACAGGTTGGGCGAAATCATCCCGGCCTTCCCATCCCTCCTTCATGGCGGAACAGTGGCATATCGGGACATACCTGTTTTACAGTGGCGGGACCGTGCCGGATTTGCACCGGCTTCCCTTTTCACCCGAAGAAACGGCGTCTCGCCGCTTTCCGGGACCTCATCAGCGTTCATTATTCATTTATTCCAGGCAATGCATCTCTAGCTTTTGATTATAGGGGAAGATGGAAGAGGTGACAATGGATTTTACGAGAATAACCCGCGCCGGCATATGCTTTCAAATCAATCATTAAAAAAATGCCTTCGGCTTCGAAAGAATCGGTTTCGTCCCCTCCGCTTTCTTTCGATTTTTATCGGGTCCTTACATATCTCCGAGATTTGCGCCGCTCCAGCCTTCCCCCGTCCGTTCCAGCGTCAGAACAAGCAGGTTCCCGGGTTCGATGCGGATATCCCAGAATGCGATTGTTTTCATAAAAGCATGCACGATCTGCCGGATCGCTCCGCCATGCGCCACAAGCAGTACCGAAGCGCAGGCTTTGTTACCCGAATTGCCAGTGTTTTCAGTGTTTTCAGTGCATCCGGCAGCCCTGCTTTCCGCTTCCTGCAGCATGAATGCCGCAAACGCGGCAATTCGGCTTTCAAACGCCTCCCAGGATTCGCCCTGCGGCGGGGTCACGCGTTTCGGTTCGTCCAACCACTGCCGGTACAAAGCGTTGTCCTTAAGATGATCGTAGGTATGCCCTTCCCACACGCCAAAGTCCATTTCCCGCAAACGATGGTCGTATACGGCTTCTTCGGCCAGATCCGGACGCACCTCTCGCAAACTCTCCCGACATCGCGCCAGATCGCTGCAGTAGACCCTGCCAAAGCTTCGATCGCGAAGCTTTTCCCGGACGGGAGCCAGCTCCTCCCTGCCCCGGTCGCTAAGTCCGATGTCGGTATGCCCCAGATAACGTTTCTCCTCGTTCCACGGCGTTGTTCCATGTCTCATCAAAATAATCTCCAGCCGCTTCAAGTCCATAACGCGCCTCCCGCCGCCCATATAACCAGCAAAGCCAGCAGGACGAACAGAACCGAAACCGTCAGCAGCAGCCGATTAGCCAGCAAAATGTCGCGGGATTTCATCGGTCTGAACGCCTCGCCCATATACGCTCTGAACGATTCGACGCCGTGGTAGACGTTGACGCCGCCCAGCCGAATCCCCAGCGCCCCCGCGACGGTCGATTCGGGAAAGCCGCTGTTCGGGCTCGGGTGCTTGCGGGCATCCCGCCGCATCGTGCGCCAAGCTCTGCGCCAATTCATCCGGAGAAGAAAAGCCGACACGGTAAGCAATAACGCCGTCAGCCTTGCCGGAATCCAATTGGCGATGTCGTCCAGCCGGGCCGAAGCCCAGCCGAGATGGAGGTATTTTTCGTTTTTGTAGCCGACCATCGAATCGAGGGTGTTCACCGCGCGGTAAGCCATGGCCAGCGGGGCTCCGCCGATCAGCGCATAAAACAGCGGGGAAATGACCGCATCCACGATATTTTCGGCGACGGTCTCCACCGTCCCCCGGACGATCTCCGGCCCGTCGAGATGGGAGGTTTCGCGCCCGACAATCATGCTGAGGCTGCGGCGCGCCGCCGGCAGATCGCCGATCGCGAGATGACGGTATACTTCCTTTCCCGCATCCTTCAATCCTTTAACGGCAATCGTCATGGCGATCAGCGCTACCTCTGCCGCCCAACCAAGCCAGGGATGGATCCCGTTTAACACTTTGAGCAGCACCCAGGTGATGATCAGCGATCCTCCCGCGACGACTAGGGGCAGCAGCAGCCCCGCCATTTTGAATTGTTCCGGCTGAAATTGCCGGCGAATCCAGTTCTCCATCCCTTTGATCGCCTTTCCCATCTGAATGACGGGATGCGGAATCCAGCGCGGGTCGCCGATCAGCAGATCCAGTATAAAAGCTCCGGCCAAAACGGCCATCGCCGTCAATGCCGCTCCGCCCATGCCGTCAACAGACCCTCCTTCACCGCGCCGTACACCGCGCGTCCGACCATGGCGCCGAGATCGGTGGCCGTTCCCGCATACATATGCTCCACCGGGTAAGCCGCGCTTTGACTCACCCCGAGCATGATCGCGTCCGAGGTCGTTCCCGTGGCCACAAGCCCGTTTTCCGCGTCGCGCACATCAAGGTCGGCAAGCGCGGCCGCTTTCGCTTCCACCGCCGTCATGATGACATTAACCATCGCCGCCTGGGTCAGCTTCGCATCGATCATCAGTATGATGTTCACCGTGCCGGGGCGATACGCGGGATAGGTGGTCCGTTCGGAGCCGGCTTTGGCGGCATTCGAAGTCCCGGCGGTCACGCAGCAGAAAACGGCGGCCTCCCCGTTTTTTTCCTCCATCACCGAAGCATGCTTCAGCTGAACCGCGGTCAAAAGCCCGGCGGTCGTGTCAACCGGATACCGCCATTCCCGCAGCCATTCGGCTACGTCGCGCACCGGATCGGAACAGTCGTAATTTTTGTCCACGTAAATGTTGGCCATTCTGCGCAGTCTCGTCACGCCTCCGCCGTACACCGCGCTTCCCATGGCCTCGAACGGTCCCGGTGCCTGAAGCAGCAGATGCCGATCCCCTTTCTTAAGCACAAGGCCAGGCCAAGCTGTAGATGCGTATTCGGTTTCTTTTTCGATCAAAAATGGTGTTGCCACCCCGCTCCCCCCTTAAGTACGAATCATTCCAATTCCTATTGAATTTTCTACAAAAAATAACGTCCTGCTGACGGATCACGTCTACATCAGTTTCGATAACGTACAACGTCTACGAAACCGCCACCCGCGATCCGCTCACGGATCGCAAATTCAGCCCGCCGAACCTAAACATCTTGAAACATGATTTTCCAAACGTTACTTTCCCTTCGTTTCAGCGCCCTATTGTTTTGCAGATCCTGACGTGTTTCCTTGCCTTCCCATCTGCCATCTATTCATGAAGAAGACGATGTTCCGGCGATGACCTCGCCCATGACGTCCAGCAGCCGCGCATTGTCCGCATGCGTTTTGACGGCAACCCGAATATGTTCTTTACCCAACCCGGGGTACATGGCGCAGCTGCGGATCAGCACGCCGCGTCGGCCCATTTCGGCCTGCATGTTCTCCGCCGTCCATGGCGCCGGAAGACCCGCGAGCAGAAAATTCGCTTCGCCTTCGGTCACGTCGCAGCCCAACTTTCGTAAACCTGCGGCCATCAATCCTCTTTGTTCCGTAATAAGGTTGATCGTGTCCCGCTCGTAACCCTCGCCGCTTTGCAAACAGGCTTCCCCGGCAAGCAGCGCCAAGCCGTTCACGCTCCACGTAACCTGCTTGCCCGTCATCGCCTGCGCCACATTCGGATGCGCCGCCGCAAATCCGAGCCGCAGGCCCGGAATCGCGTAAAACTTCGTCATCGACCGGACCAAAATCGTATGCGGATACCGGGCCAGCGCCGGCAGCAGCGACTGCCGCTTCTTTTCCGGAATAAAATCGATAAACGCCTCGTCCACCACCAAATAGGTGCCGCAGCGTTCCGCAGCGTCGGCCAGACGGCGTAAATCCCCCGCGTCGTATTGAATCCCGTTCGGATTGTTGGGCTGGCCGATAAACAGCAGATCGACGGCTTGCAGCCGCTTTTCGATCTCTTCGGCTTCGGCCCTCCATCCGCTGGCCCGCGAACCGTACACCGACTGCACTTCGGCGCCGAACTGCTCCGACAACTGCCTGTATTCCGAAAAGCAAGGTTCGACGATCCCCACCTTCCGGGGGCGCAGCGCCAGCAAAACGAGCGCCATGCACTCCGCCGCCCCGTTGCCGATGCACAGCTGCTCCGGCTGAACGCCCAAGCGGGCGCTTAACAGCTCTTTCAGCCCGCGGTGCCCGGGATCGGGGTAACGAATGATCGCAGGCAGCGCATCCCGCAGCTTCTCCATCACGCCGGGAGGCGGTCCCAGCGGGTTGATGTTGGCGCTGAAATCCAAAAAAACGCTCCGGCCGTAGATCTCCGCAGCGCTCTCCAAATCCCCGCCATGCCCGTATCTTTCCAGCATATGCCGCACTCCTGTCTGTTCACCATAATTGAATCCATTATGGCGTTAATGTTTTTGCGGCGTCAATGCAAATTCTTTTTTGTTTCTTGCAAACGATTGGTTTACAATAGATTCGAAAGCTGCTTTGGTTTTTGCAGAAAACGGGTATAAGCTGCATTCGGACCCTCTTTTTAGGGACGTTAAACTCATGTTTTTCGCATGCACCCGGGAGATCCCGATCAAGCCGCTTTTCATTTCGCAAATACCAAAGAATACAGGTCTTTAAACGGAGGAGTCAAGCTATGCTGTTTATCGATAACCAAGGCATTACCGATCCGGCCATCAACCTGGCCATCGAGGAATTTACGCTCAAGCATTTGCCGATGGAGGAAGACAGTTACCTGCTGTTCTACATCAACCGTCCTTCCATCATTATCGGCAAGCATCAAAATACGATCGAAGAAATCAACCAGGAATACGTCAGGGACCACAATATCCAGGTGGTGCGGCGTCTTTCCGGCGGCGGCGCGGTCTATCACGACCTCGGCAACCTGAACTTCAGCTTCATCACGAAAGATGACGGCCAGTCCTTCCACAACTTCCTGAAGTTTACCCAGCCGGTCATCGATGCGCTGCGGAGCATGGGCGTGAACGCCGAACTGAGCGGACGCAACGACCTGCAGGTCGGAGAGCAAAAAATTTCCGGCAACGCCCAGTTCGCCACCCGGGGCCGGATGTTCAGCCACGGCACGCTCATGTTCAACCTGAACCTGGATGACGTGCAAGCTTCCTTGAACGCCAACCCGGAAAAATTCAAATCCAAAAGCACCAAGTCGGTCCGCAGCCGCGTCGCCAACATCAGCGACCTGATGGATCGCAAGATGACGATCGAGGAGTTCCGCTCCGAGCTGCTGCGCGCCATTTTCAACATGGATCCGAAAGACGTTCCCCAGTATCATCTGACCGAAGCCGATTGGGAGAAAATCAACCAAATCTCCAAAGAGCGGTACCAAAACTGGGAATGGAACTACGGCCAATCGCCGGAATCGAACGTCAAACATACGAAACGTTTCCCTGTCGGCATCATCGACATCCGGATGGATATCAAGGACGCGCGCATTCAAAACATTAAAATCTACGGCGACTTTTTCGGCGTGGGCGACGTGGCCGATATCGAGGACAAGCTTCGGGGCAAACGCTACGAGGAGTCCGAGGTTCGCGAGGCGCTTCAAGGCGTCGATATCAAGCATTACTTCGGCAATATCGAAATGGACGATTTTATCGGGCTTGTCTTTTTGGAAGATTAAGCTCCGGCGATTCGCGAATTTTAAAAATAAATGCAAAAAACAGCATTCTTGCTTCCGGCAAGGACGCTGTTTTTTTGTTTGGAGAGGGGCGGATCGTCGAAACTTGATGGGAACCGGACTCCATTTATTCAACGGCGCTGCGGTGTACACGTTTCGGACGTCGCCTCGCCTCATATCATCGAACGGCAAAGCCAAGCGTCTCCCGCCTTCTTTAACGCGCCTTAGCAGCCTCTTTCATTCCTGCCTAAACGGCAAATTCGAAACGATATTGCCCCGAACCTGCTCTTACCTTGACTCCTTCAGCGGCCTTCTCCACGAACAGGATGCCTTCGGCGGAAGCTGTATCGATGTCCGACTCCTTGACCGTTTCCGGATCAGCCGCGGGCAATACGATCGTCGCCGTGGTGTTCGGCGGTATTGTGACGTCCATCCGCATCCGTCCATCCGCGATGCTCCATTTTGAAACGATCGTTCCGTACAAGGAGTCATAGGCCGCTTCGGCGGAGGTGATACCTATGCCTGGGCGCGGCTGAATGACAATCCCTTTGTAACCGGGTTCGGCTTCGCTGGTATCGATGCCTGCGACAACACCGTACAGCCATTCTCCGACCGAACCGTAGGCATAGTGGTTGAACGAATTCATCTCTTCGCTCCAGAACGAACCGTCCTCTTTGATGCTGTCCCAATGCTCCCAGATGGTCATTGCGCCTTTGCCGACCGAATAAAGCCATGACGGGTATTCCTTGCGCAGCACAAGCCTGTATGCCAATTCGTTGTACCCGTTCTCCGTCAGCACCCGGCATAAATACGGCGTTCCGACGAAACCGGTGGTCAGCGCCGTGCCGTTATCCTCAATCATCGCGGCCAGCGTCCGCGCCACCCTTGTTTTCGTCTCGCCCTCGACAAGCCCGAACGCCAGCGCAAGCACATGGGCCGTCTGCGTATGCGCGCATAGTCGTCCGCTAGGCGTAACGAACTCCTGCCGGAACGCATCGACGATCCGTCTATGCAGGTCGCGGTATTCGCCGGCAATCTCGCTTCGGCCGATCAAAGCCGCGGACCGCGCGAATAAATCCGTCGAATACGCAAAATAGGCGGTGGCGATCAAATCCGTCGGCGTTGCCCGGGAGTCGGCGTTAAGATGCAGCCAATCGCCAAAATGAAACCCCGTATTCCACAGCGTTTCCTGTTCGCCTTGTCCGCGAATGTAATCGATCCATGCCTTCATGCTGTCAAACTGTTCTTCCAGGATGCGCGTATCCCCGTAACAAAGATACAGCGTCCAGGGACAAATGACCGCCGCGTCGCCCCAGGCCGACGAAGAATGCATTTCCGCGCTTTCCGGGAATATGTTCGGAATGACCGCCGGAACGCCCCCGTCCGGCAATTGATCCGCCTTCAAGTCCCGCAGCCATTTCGTGAAAAACGGCCCGACTCCCATGTTGAAAGCGGCGGTTCGGATAAACACCTGGGCATCCCCGGTCCATCCGAGCCGTTCATCCCGCTGCGGACAATCGGTCGGCACGTCAAGGAAATTCCCTCTCTGCCCCCAAACGATATTTTGCTGCAGCTTCGACACTTGTTCGTCGGAGCAGGCAAACGTCCCCGTCGCCTCCATGCCGCTGTATATGACGCAGCCCGTAAAGTCATCGAGGTTGATTTCGCCGGGATATTGGACGACGTGCACATAACGGAAGCCCATAAACGTGAATTCGGGTTGATAGGTCTCCTCCACCCCTCCCCGGCAAATGTACTTTGCCGTCTGCTTCGCTTTGCGCAGATTAGCGGTGTACACGTTGCCGTTGCGGTCGAGCACCTCAAAATGGCGCAGTTCCGCCACCGCTCCCTCCGTTGCGCCGCGGACGGTGAAACGGACGGCGCCCACCATGTTTTGGCCAAAGTCGATGACCGTTTCCCCGGCAGGCGTCACGATGAAAGCGGCCGGCTTCAACTTATGCATCACCTTCGGCAGCTCGTTCTCCTGGCAGACAAGCATCGATTTCGGGTACTCAACGACAGATGCCCGTATCCAACCGGCGGTTCTCGGCATAACCTTTCCTGCTTCATGTAAGCCGATTTCGGTACCCGCGCTGATTTCGGCATCGTATCCTTCACCGTTCCAGGTCCCAGGCATTGCCCAGTCCGCAATTTCGAGCCGGGCATCGTAAATCTCCCCGTCGTAGATCTCCGACATCAGCACAGGCCCGGTCGACGCCTGCCAGCTTTCGTCCGAGCAGATCACCGCTTCGCGGCCATCCTTGTACAAGACATGCAGCTGAACAAGCGCCGCCCGGTCAGAACCGTAATATCCGTTGTTGTTTTCCCAGCCGAGCGCGCTTTGATGCCAGCCTTTCGCCAGCACGACGCCAACGGTATTGTCGCCTTCGGCCACAAACTCCGTCACGTCGTAGGTCTGTACTTGAAGCCGTTTGTTATAACTCGTCCAGCCCGGAGCCAACACGCCGTCGCCCGCCTTGCGGCCGTTCAGTTCAAGCCGGTAGGCGCCAAGCGAAGTGGCGTACACTCTGGCACGGACGATCTCTCCATCCAACCGGAAGCCGCGCCGCAGCAAATATGCTGCATCCTCATTCCACCCCTGGCTCTTGGCATCGCAGGTGATCCACGAAGCCTGCCAGGAATCCTCCCGGAAGTTCCCGGTCTCCCAAAAAACCGTCCCGCTCCAGTCGGCCGCCGCGGAGCGCCGATCCCATGCCCGTACGCGGGCGTAATAACGGGTGCGTTCCTCCAGCGGTTCTCCTCCATACTCGACATGAACGGAACGGTCGGATTCGATTTTTCCGCTGTCCCAAATCGGGCGGTTAAAATCGGGATCTTCCTTCGCAACCTGTATCTGGTAAGCCGCTTGCAGGACATGCCGCTCCCCTTTGCCCGCCTCCAGCTTCCAGCTCAGTCTCGGCCGGATCGGCCCGATCCCGAGCGGATTTCGGACATATTCGCTCCGCAAATCGGTAACGCGTAAGTTCAAGTTTATTCCCCTCCTCGCTTCGACATGGAAAATCTTATCCTCAGTATATCGAACTAAATATTGCAAAATATGGGTTATTCCATGTATTTTTATAGGGGATTCCGTTTAGTTTTTTTGGGAGGGGAATTTCGTTTGGAAAAGGGTAAGCATATGGTCATGCAGTTCCATTCGCTCCTGAACCGGGATGAAGATATATTCGTCAATCGGATCGCGGAGTCGTTCGAAACGCCGCAGCACTCCCATGATTTTATCGAAATCAATTATGTCGCGGAGGGACGGGGGTTCCATTACATCGATGAGGAGCTGATCGCCGCCGAAAAGGGCGATGTGTTCGTCCTGCCCGTCGGAACGGCGCATGTATTCCGGCCGACCGCGGTTTCCCCGAAGGAACCGATCGTCATCTATAACTGCGTTTTTCAGCCGCACACGCTTGCGGATTGGGCCGAGGCGATCCCGATGCCAATGCGCATTTTTGAATACTTGTCCCCTGCCAAAGGCGGCGCACCGGCGGCCTGGATGAAAACGACCGACCGCAGCGGCGATTTCCATTTGCTTTTTACCGGAATGTATGCCGAATATATCCGCAAGGCCGATGGCTATCGGACGATGCTGTGCGGAAAGCTGCTGGAGCTGCTCGGGATTCTCGACCGCCGGCTCTTCGGGACGGAGGAAACGCGATGGCAGGACCCGCTGTTCGAAGAAATTCTGAACATCATCCATATGCGGTGCGGTGAATCCCAGTTTACGATCGGAGAACTGACCGAGTCATTAAACGTCACGAGCGGGTATGTGCAGCGTATGTTCCGGAGGTACTTCGGCGTAACGTTCCTCGCGTATTTGCAGAATGCCCGCATCGAGCGAAGCTGCCGGCTGCTGCGCGAAACGTCGTTTAAAGTCGCCTACATCGCCGAGCTGTGCGGGTACCAGGACCTCAAATTTTTTTACCGCATTTTTAAACGCAAAACCGGATCGACGCCGCATCAATATCGTCTCAAGCATCGCCGGTCGTAACCGGGGAACAGCGTTCTTTTCATTTTCCTGAGTGACAGATTTATTTACATATGATTAAACCGAGGTGATTTCGTGTTCGGACACATGCAGGCGTTTACCGATCATTACTTGAAGCTGCTGGAATTAACGGGCTACAGTACTGCCTCTGAGGACAATATTCCCTTTCAATATCAATGCGAATCGGAAGCCGCGGAGCTGCGGAAGCTGAGGCAAACGTACGATTTGGAGAAAGCCGCAGGCAGCGGCGATGAGCTTTCCCGAATCATCAACCTGATGAAGTGGGTCGGCCAAAAGCTCAAGCATGGAGATGTACCCGCTCCCGATCCTTGCCACGCCCTTCACGTCTTGGAACATGTCCGGCAAACCGGAGCCCGCATGAACTGTTATGCGATCGCAACCGTATTAAACGAAGCATATCTGAGTCTCGGCTTTCGCTCCCGCCGGGTTTACTGCCGCCCCTATGACCCGTATGATCCGGACAGCCACGTCGTCACCGCCGTCTTTTCCGAGTCGTTACGCAAGTGGGTGTATATGGACGCCTCGTGGAGCCATTTCGTTACGGATGACCAAGGCATCCTGCTAAGCCCGGAGGAATTCAGGTATCGGCTCGGACAGCGTCTCCCCGTGCGGTTGAACGGGAATCCCGAATCGTCGGAGTGGAACGAATTTTACTTAAGCTACATGGCTAAAAACCTTTTTTGGTTCATGACGCCGCTGCACAGCGAATATAATGCCGAAGCCGTGCGCCCGAGCAAAACATACTGTGTCCTTCTGCCGGAGCATTTTGAGCCGGTCGAAATGAAGCAGGCGCCCCCTGAAAACGTATCCGTCATCGTATCGCGGAGTCCCCTGCATTTTTGGAGCCCTCCGGCTGCGCATGTTGCGGACAAGGAAACAGCTCCCGCCAAATAGAAGTTATCCCGGAAAGGAAGGGTTCGGAAGATGGACAAAATCATGAAAATGAAAGAAGCACTGAACGGGCTTTCCGCCCAAGAACTGAAGCGGCTTCTGTTATTGACGTTCCATCAGGTGGAGGCTGCCGCACGTGACCACGCTGCAAAAGAAGCGCTGTACCCTTTTCTAAAGGAGATGTACGACCATCTTCTTGACGACCGCCAAAACCAGGTCCGCCGCTGGCAGCCCGATGCCGGCACGAAAACGGTCCATGTGGTCTTCGGCCGTTCGCCCGCTGGGAGCCTAAAATGCGTGATTGAGGCGCTGGGTCGTGTCGACACGGACAAAATCGTTTCGTTCGACCAGGATTATTTTGCGTTTGGCCCGCTGCATGATCTTCATACGGAAGATGGCCGAAAACGCAGGGAGGAATGGTTCAGGGATCACATCAACGAGTCCCGAAAAGATGACGGGATTAGCTATGAAGAATACCATGGGGAGCTCGTAAAGCAGCTGTCGAAAATCCCCCCTGAAGCGAGCATCTTCATTTGGAGCAGCAAAAACGCCCATGAGCGGACAGGATTGCTTTGGGCTGTTTATTTACTGCGGCACCATCCGAATCCGATCACCATTATCGATGCGGACGAGGAATGCGGCAAAAAATACAACACGCCGGATTATTGGTGCAAATACAAGCATACGGGTGAGATTCCCCCCGAGAAACTGCAAGAAGTATACTTGGAAGCCGAACGAGAAGACCCGCTCCCTGACGAAATCAGGCGGCAGCTGGAGGAAAAATGGCTGGAGCTCGCCCGGCGGCACGAGGCGCTGCGTCTGTGGGAAGACGATGGTCTCCGGAGCGTCTGCGTGGATCACCTCGATGCCTATTTGCTTCAAACGGTAGAGGCACTTCAAAGCAGGATGCCGGAGCATGAATTCATCAAAGCGGCCCGTGTGATTGGAGAAGCTCTCGGCATGTGGGATGACTATATCGGGGATGTCTTTTTCGAGTACCGTCTCAGGCACCTCATCTATGAGGGACATTTGGAAATCAAAGGCGTGCCGCGGGCAATGCGATATTACAGCGTCAGACTTAAAAAGCTGCCCGGGAGGAACGACGCGGGTTTTTCCCGGTAAATCCACTTCAGCGCCCTAAACGAAACGCCATTCGGCTTCTTTTGACGGAAAACGGGATCATGCCAAGATTACGGATCCCGTTCCACGAAAATGCACCAGTCATGCGGGATCTTGGATTCCATCCCTCAATAACGATCCCTGCCGCAGACATATGAAAAGCTGCCCGGGAGGGCAGCTTTTCCGTCGGTCATTTATATTTCTTCCAGTCCATATTGCTGTTTTCAAGCAAATATTCAAAATCGTTGTCGCGGCGTTTTTGCTCGGCTTTACGTGCTTCCTCCGCTTTTTTCAGCTCGGCCTCTTTTTGCTTCTGCTGCTCGGCTTTTAATTCCTCCGACTGCTGCTTCAGCTTATTCAGCACATCGCTGCTCAAAAGATCCTTCAGCGTCGCCGGCTTATCCGCCGTCTGCGGCTTCACGGCCGCGTCTTGTTTTCTTTTTTTGGCCATGTCATCAACTCCGTTTCACCCACATTATAGCAGGTTTCCCGCCTTAGGTCAGGTTGCCGCGCCGCGAATTTCCTTGTCCGTCCGTCCGATTTGCGATACAATTTGGTCACTTGCCTTGGGTCTGATCTAAAACGCCCGGGTTTTATGCATGAAAGGAATGACTTCATTGAACCGCTCTCGTTTTGCCGATCTCAGCCTGCTCATCGTCGCCGCGATGTGGGGATGCACCTTCCTGATCGTTCAGCATGCCGTGAGGGTGCTGCCTCCGCTTGCTTTTAACGGCATCCGCTTCGTCGGGGCGGCGGTTTTGCTTGCTTTGATCATCACCGCGTTTTACCGCGGCCAGTGGCGTGCCGTCAGTTTTCGCATGCTGCTGCATGCCTGCCTGCTCGGGCTTTTTTTGTTTATGGGTTATGCTT
Source organism: Paenibacillus sp. USDA918EY (assembly GCF_009870825.1). Classification (GTDB taxonomy): domain Bacteria; phylum Bacillota; class Bacilli; order Paenibacillales; family Paenibacillaceae; genus Paenibacillus_AQ; species Paenibacillus_AQ albilobatus. The sequence goes on from NZ_WTWY01000006.1 coordinate 268,890, forward strand.
TTCAAACGGTCGGCCTGCTGTACACCACCACCTCCAATGCCGGCTTCATCACGGGGTTATCGGTCGTTTTGGTGCCGTTTCTGGCCCTGATCCTGCTCAAGCATCCAATCTCGCGTTATACGTGGCTCAGCGCGCTTCTGGCGGCCTGCGGACTATACCTGCTGACCTTTGCCGGTTCCGCGTTCGAAATGAACAGAGGGGATGCTCTCATCTTCCTGTGCGCGATCGGGTTCGCCCTTCATATCGCTTACACCGGCATTTTTGCGCCCCGGTATCCCGCACTGCCTCTGGCAGCGCTGCAAATGGCCGTCGTCGGCCTGCTCAGCCTGATCGGATCGCTGCTATTTGAGGATATGGGCCCTGCCTCGCAAACGGTACAGCGGCTGCTGCAGCCGGAGGTGTTATGGGCGCTGGCCGTTTCGATCGGCCCTACCAGCGCGTTTGCGTTCTGGATTCAAACCGTCTGCCAAAAATATACGAGCCCGTCCCGGGTGGCCGTCATTTTTGCGATGGAACCGGTTTTTGCCGCCCTTACCGGCTTATGGTTCGGAGGAGAAACGCTCGGCATCGCCGCCGGGGCCGGCTGCCTGTTCATTTTCGCGGGCATGATTCTGGCCGAATTGAAATCCGCGCCCCCTGCGGTACAATAAAGGAAGCCACATTCCATAGAAAAAGGGAGAGAAGCCATCATGTACAAACTGATCGCCATCGACATCGACGACACGCTTATCAACGATGACAAGGAAGTGACACCGGCCACGCAAAAGGCTTTGGAGGCCGCAATCGCCAAAGGCGCCGTCGTGACGCTGGCCACCGGCCGCGCTTACGCGTCCGCCCAAGCCATCGCCCGCCAAACGGGCCTGAACGTGCCGATCATTACGTACCAAGGTTCGCTCGTCAAAAACCTGATGGACGAAAAGGTGCTTTACGAGCGTTACGTCCCGAAAGACGCGGCGCATAAGCTGTTTGAATACTGCATTCAGCATGATCTTCACCTGCAGGTATACATCGACGACAAGCTGTACGCGCGCGAGGAAAACCAGAAGCTGATCGACTACTGCAGCCTGAACCGGACGCCGTATTATATCGAACCGGATTTTGAAAAGCTGATCGAACAGCCGACGCCGAAAATGCTGATCATTGACGATCCCGATTATTTGGACAAGCTGATCCCCGTTTTCCGCGAGCTGCTGGGCAGCGAGGTGCATATCACCAAGTCCAAACCTCATTTCCTTGAAATTATGCATCACGAAGGCACAAAAGGGCATGCACTGACCTTCCTCGCCAACCATTTTGGCGTCGATTTGAACGAAACGATGGCCATCGGCGACTCCTGGAACGACCATGAGATGCTGGAAGCGGCGGGCCTTGGCGTCGCCATGGGCAACGCGATCCAAGCGCTGAAGGATATTGCCGATGACGTGACGCTCAGCAACAACGAGGACGGCGTCAAAGCCGCGATTGAGAAGTTTGTTTTGAATGCTTAAGGGCGAAGCCCTTAGGATCTCCTCCGCCTGAGCGCCGCGTCATTTTCCTTGCACGGATTAAAAAAGACAGCCGCAAAGCAGGTTCGCTTCCGAACCTCTTCGGCTGTCTTTTTTCCGTTAAATCAGCGCTTTATTAGGCCAATTCCATCTTCATTCCGGTACGTGCAAGCTCGACATTCGACGGCAGCGGAATATCCCCATTCAGATCGACGTCGTGGGACATATGGGTGTAGACCGCCCGTTTCGGCCGGACCTCGGCCAGAAGCTCCGCCGCTTCCCGCATGTCGTAAACGGAGCGCGACTCATACGGGGCCGTTTCATGCACAAAGCTTGTCCCCAGCACAAGCAAGTCCAAATCATGCAGCGGCTTTTTTTCCTTTTCGTTCAACCCGATGGAATCGGAGCAATACACCCAGCGGAAGCCGTTTTTTTCGAGCCGGTACGCGTAACTAAACCCGTTGTAGCCATGGCACACCTTCCAGCCTTTAATCTTCCAGCCGCCCAGTTCGATGCCATGATCCACCGCCGTGACGTTCATATGTCTCGCCAGCCATGGGAACTGCTTCAGGATCGTGTCGATCACTTCCTGCGGGGCGTACAGCTCCCCTTTCCGGCCCAGCCAGCGGCAGGCATCCGCCCATTCGGGAAGCCCCCCGATATGGTCGAAATGGGCATGCGTCACCAATATTTTCTCGGCGAAACGAAGTCCCTGGCTCTCCATCTGGGCCCGCCAATCCGGGCCGCAATCGATCAAAAAGCCGCCTTCCGGCCCTTCGATCATGACGAGCGAGCGCAGGCGGCGGTTGGTGCCGGTCGTTCTTGCTTCCATGCATACGTCGCAGTCGCAATAAACCCTCGGCACCCCCATCGCATCGCCGGTTCCCAAAAATACAAGCGTATCCATGTCGTTTCCTCCTCCACGCCCGCGGGCGCCTGAAATGTTCCGGACCATGTAAACCTCATGGAATGCTTATATTGTACCACGCTGAACGGAGGGATGCCCGCCGGAACCCGGCGATATGGCTGATCCACACACAAAAAAACGGGATCTGCCTGCATGGCAATCCCGCTTGTTATCCGGCAGCCGCGTCATATGGACCGCCATCTTTACCCGCGATAACCCAAGCTTTATCCAAGCCAAGATTAAATGCCGGCAAGCACTTGATACCAAATCCCTTTTTTCGAATAAAGCGTGGCCCGTACCTCATCCCAGCCGCCCAGGTAGGTGATGTCAAACAATCCTGAAGGGATCGGGTAACGTTTTTCGTTTGCCTTCAGCACCTCTTCGTCCACCGGCCGGAAGCCGTAATCGGCAAACATCGTCTGCGCTTCCTTGCTTCGAAGATACTCCACAAAAGCCTCCGCGACCTTTCGCGTCCCGTGCTGATCGGCGTACTTATCCACGACAGCTGCCGGATTTTCGATTTTGATGGTGTACTTGGGGATGATCACGTCGTATTTTTGGCCTTGCTTGATCCGGGCGAGCAGCTCGTTTTCATAGGTTACCACCACGTCGCCGACGCCGTATTCGAAGGCGGCCATGGAGGCCCTGCCGCTTTTGTCCAGCGATTCGATGTTTTGATGAACCTTCTGCAAAAAGGCTTTGGCGTATGCCGGATCCTTTTTCCCCTGCTCCTCCGAAAGCTTCAATCCGGCTCCGTAAATGGCGTTGATATCCCACTGGGCTCCGCCGGAAGTTTGCGGGTTCGGGTACAGCACCTTGACGCCCGGTTTGGTCAAATCCGTAAAATCATGAATGCCAAGCGGATTCCCTTCACGCGTGCCGAGCGCAACGACGGAGCGCGTGATCATGCCGCCGTCCGGGGCGTCCCGCCACGTTTTGTCGACGAGCCCCGCTTTGACCAGCTTATCGACGTCCCCTTCCATCGCAAGCAGCGTGACGTCCGCCTCGAAGCCGCCGATGATCGCGCGGGCCTGGGTTCCCGAGGCTTCATAGGATTCCTGGAATTTGACCGTTTGCCCGGTCTTCGCTTTCCACTCCTGCTGGAACTTGGGCAAAATGTCTGCCATGGCGTCCTTGGCGATGCTGTAAGCGCCGATGACCAGCGTGATCTCCTTCCCGTTTGCGGGAGCTGCGCTGGCTTCCGTGGCCGTTTCCCGGCTGCATCCGGACAGCATGAGCGATATCAGCAGAAGGAAGCCGAGCATACCCCACATATTCTTTTTCAACCGGCTTAAGGATGGTTTCATATGCGCTTCCTCCTGATTTTTAAAAAAATGAACTCACATCGACTGCAATAAAAAGCGGGGGCAGCGTAAAGGAAGATCAACCCTTTTGAAGCTGCGGTGGTCATTGGGAACTCTATTGCAAAAAGCACGCTTCGTAAGTTAGGCTGCTTGAATTGGCTCAAGCTAGTGTTTGACAATAAGCAAAAGTAGCGGAGGGGACGGAATCGATCTGAAGAAGCGAAGCGTTCGCCTTTGGCTCCGAATTTCTACCTTTTTTGAACAACAGAGTAAGAGAAATTTGGAGACAACAGCGATCGGAAGAACGATCCGTAACCGTAGCGGCCACGTTGCGCCATACCTAAAACTAATTTTGCCTGAACACTACAGTCGTTTTAAAGGCGAGCAGACGATCCGTAACCGTAGCGACCACATTGCACAATGTCCGGAACAAATTCAACACGGAGCCAGGCAGCGATCAATTTTTAAATCATCACCGGCATCGGATCCACCTTCAGCCGGTTCTCCTCCATCCAGCTCCGCTCCTCGTTAAACAAATACACGCGGTGCACCAGCACCCTTACATGCTGTCCCGGCGTCAGCGACGGCTTCTCCAGCGAGCGGTAGGTCATCAGCTTATGGCCGCCGACTTCCACCTCCACCATCCATTCGCTGCCGCGGAAATGAAGGCGGTGCACGACCCCTTCCTCCGTGGCGGAAGGCATCGTGAATTCATGGGCATCCCCAACTTCGATGTATTCGGGCCGAATGAGCGCGCGCGTTCCAGCGCCGGATCCCGCTTCCTCAAAGCCCCGAAGCTCCGACGCGTCGTCGATGATCGTGGATTCCCCGATAAACGACGCGACGAAAGGCGTTTTCGGCTCTTTGTATATGTCCCAAGGCGTTCCTTTCTGCTCCAGGCGCCCCTGGTTCATGATCATGATTTCATCGGCGACCTCGATCGCCTCATCCTGGTCATGGGTTACGAAAATCGAGGTGATGCCCACGCGTTCGATCAGCTCGCGCAGCCAAGAGCGCAGCTCCTGCCTGATTTTGGCGTCGATCGCGGCAAAAGGCTCATCCAGCAGCAGCAGCTGCGGCTCGGGAGCCAAAGCCCGCGCAAACGCGACGCGCTGCCGCTGCCCGCCGGACAGCTGATGGGGATAGCGCTTTTCGAAGCCGGACAGGCCGGTCAGCTCCACCAGTTCCATGACGCGTTCCTTCAAAACCGGCTTGGCGACCTTTTTCACCTTCAGCCCGAATGCGATATTGTCGTACACCGTCATATGCTTGAACAGCGCATAGTTTTGAAAAACGAAGCCGATCCCGCGCTCCTGCGGCAGCAGATTGGTGACCGGATCGCCGTGGAACAGAATCTCTCCGGCATCCGGCTGCTCCAGGCCGGCCAGCATTCTAAGCACCGACGTTTTGCCGCCGCCGCTTGGGCCGAGCAGCCCGATCAGATGGCCTTTCGCGATGTCAAAGCTCACGTCCTTGACGGCGTGGAAACTGCCAAAATGCTTGTTTAATCCGCGAACCTCAATATGCATGTCAGTGCACTCCCCTTCTTTTTTTCGCCCATTCCATCATAAGCATAAGCCCGATCGAAAATGCCGCCAGCACCAGCGCCGCCCCGTTGGCCGAAGTTACGTTGAAATTTTCGACATCCTGATAAATGAGGGTCGTCGCGGTTTGCGTCCGGTTGATGATATTGCCGGAAACGACCAGCACCGCGCCGAACTCCCCGAGCGCCCGGGCGATGGTCAGCACCACGCCGTAAATGACCGCCCAGCGGATCGACGGCCATGTCACCTTCCAGAACGTCGTCCAGCTGTAGGCGCCAAGCGTGGAAGCCGCCTCCTCCTGCAGCGTGCCGATTTCCTGTAGAACGGGCATCACCTCGCGCACCATGAGCGGAAACGTCACGAAGAGCGTCGCGATGACCATGCCTGGAAACGCATAAACGATCTTGAAGCCGATATGGTCGAAAAAGGTCCCCGCCGCGCTGCCCGGACCAAGCAGCAGGACGATCATCAGGCCACCGATGACGGGAGACACCGCGTAAGGCAAATCGACAATGCTGTTCAGCAGCCTTCTCAGCCACCGGCTCATCCAGTTGCCGCGCACCAAGTAAACGGCCGTCATCATCCCAAGCAGCGTGTTCAGTATCGTCACCGTGACAACCACAAGCGCCGTCATCATAAAAGCATGCAAAGCCTCGGGCCGCGAAAGCGCGTCCCCAAGCGTGCCAAGCCCGCCGCTAAAGGCGGCCGTCGTCATTTTGGCCAGCGGGATGATCAGTAGTACGGTAAATACGGCATAGGTCAGTACGATCCACAGTTTATTCATTGATTTTTCCCCCGTGTCTGTACCCAGTTCACAACCCATAAAATGATGAACGACAACGTCAGCAGCAGCACCGACACCGCGGCCGCGCCAGCCGTATGGTCGCTTTCGACTTCCCCGTAAATATAAACGGAAGCGACCAGCGTCCTTCCGGGGATGTTCCCCGCCACGAGCACCACCGCGCCGAACTCCGCCAGCGCTCTGGAAAAAGCGAGCATCCCGCCGCTTATGATGCCGGGCAGCATCGAAGGCAGAACCACCCGAAAAAACACCCTGAATCCCGACGCGCCAAGCGTCCTTGCCGCTTCTTCCTCCGACGGATCGATCTCTTCCAGCAGCGGCTGCACCGCGCGGATCACGAACGGAAACGTCACGAACACCATCGCGATAATAATGGCCGGCGGGTGAAACACGATATCGAAGCCTAGCGCCCCGGCGGCTTTGCCGACCCAGCTTGCGGGTCCAAGCAGCAGCAGGATCATCAGCCCGCCCACGGCGGTCGGAAGCGCAAAAGGCAGATCCACCAGGCTGTTCAGCAGCGTTCTTCCCGGAAAACGGCAGCGCACCAGCACCCATCCGATCATCGTGCCGATCAGCATATTGATGACGGCCGCGACCAAAGCCAGCCTGACCGTCAGCCAAACCGCCTTCCAGGCGATGGGATCGGTAACGCTCTCCGCAAACTGGCGCCAGCCTTCCGAAAGGGAATGGTAATAGACGCCAAGCAAAGGAAGGATCACCAGCAGCAAAAAATATAAAAGCAGGGTGCTGCGGAACCCCCAGGTCCAGCCCTTATGTCGCAGCAATGTGTTCATACGGCTTTTCCTCCCCGTCTGATTGAATCCGCGTGACGCAATGCGCCTATTGCGCGTATTGTACATATGTCATAAATATGGTTTTGCGGTAAAATTAATTGAATTCCTATTTGTATACTCGGCTTTTACTTAAGAGATACTTTACCAAAAACTGTTTGTCATCGTCAATATGTAAGTTTGTATGGAATTTAGAAAATAATGTACAATGCGAAAGGAATCGAAAACGGCTGCGGCGAAGTGGTTAAGTTGCCGCAAAATCGCGGCTTGAAGGACAAGATAAACAAGAAAGGGGAATACCTATGCTGCACACGATCGAGCTGGCTACGGCCGGCCGCGACGAAATGAGGGATATTACGCGGGACATCCGCTCGCTGGTCCAAAAAAGCGGAGTGAAGGAAGGAACGGTGCTGGTTTATTGTCCGCATACGACCGCCGGAATCGCCATCAACGAAAACGCGGACCCGGACGTCAAACGGGACGTTTTGATGCGCCTGGACGAAGTGTATCCATGGGAGCATCCCAAATACCGCCACATGGAAGGGAACACGGCTTCCCATTTGAAGTCGATCACCTGCGGACCGTCCCAAACGGTCATCATTGCCGGAGGCGATCTCTTGCTCGGCCGCTGGCAGGGGATCTATTTTTGCGAATTCGACGGTCCCCGCCGCAGGCAGTGCCACGTTAAAATCATGCAGGGGTAGTTGAAGCAGGGCGTACATGAGACAAGCCCGGCCAAAGCAAAACAAAACAGGCGTTGGGGTTCAGGCTTTTGTTCGCCTATCCCCTTCACCATCTCATCTGCATGTATCTGCTTTGACGCAATACCAATTCAGCGCTATAAAGCAATCATCCGTCAAGAGACGCCGATTCACGAATTTTCCAATCTGCGGATACCGTTCTTTGTGGTTTGTTTTGATGGTACCCGTTCAGAAAGACGGCAGGCGTTTGCCAAAATATATTCGGGGCAGGTTCGCAAAAAAACGAACCACCCGCTTGCGAAACGGACATGCGGCATCGAACGACGATGCTTTTACCGCAAGCATTCGCAGCATATTTTCACGTGCGCCAGCGCCGCGGGTTTCACTTCCTCAAAAGTGACCCGGTCCTGAATGTAATACGAGATGAACCCGTGCATGGACAAAAACAGTGTCAGCGGAAGATTCCGGCAGAATTCCTGGCCGTGCTTTTCCTCGCTCATATAGCGGCGAACGATGGAGGCAAACAGCTCCAGGCAGCGGCCCTGCTCCGTACGGCAGTAGGACAACAGCTCTTCGTCCCGGATCATGAACATAATCTCGTACTGGTACGGATGGTCCAGGCCAAAGCGGATAAACTCGAGCATGAGCTGCTCCACTTTGGTCAAGTCCTGCACCGGGGAAGCCTTGATGACCTTTTTCAGCTGGACCGCAAGATTGTTGAAATCCTCCACGACGATCGCGTAAAACAGCTCCGCCTTTTCCTTAAAATGATAATACAAGGAACCATGACTGTAACCTAAATGCTGACCTATACTGCGCATGGAGATGGCCCTGTAGCCCTTTGTGACGAACAAATGCCTGGCGGCCTCCAGAATCCTCTCCCTGGACAACTCCTGTTCCACTGCTCTTCTTGCCATAGACCTTATTCCCCTTCAATAAAATAAAGCTGCTCACCCTCCGTAATCAGGGATTGCCCCTGCGTCAGATCCACCATCCACGACACGAACGCGTCCTTCTCCGCATCGAGCGGCAGGCATTCCAGCGTTACTTTGTCCGTAAAACGTGTCTCCCCCATACGTACCTCTCGACCCCGAAGCTCATTTTCGACCTTGCCGAGCCACGTGTAATCTAATTCTACAAAAATTTGCCGATGAAGTACACGAGTAATCGCTTCCCCCGCCTCAATCGCCGCGACGGCCCCGTCCGTGTACGCGCGGATCAGCCCTCCGGCCCCGAGCAAAATGCCGCCGAAATAACGGGTAACGACGATCGCCACGTTTTTCAGCCCCTGGTTTTTGATGACCTCGAGGATCGGCTTGCCCGCGGTTCCGCTGGGTTCCCCGTCATCGGACTGCTTTTGGATTTCATCCCGTTCCCCGATCATGTAGGCGAAACAGTTATGGGTGGCGTTCCAATGTTTTTTCCGGATGTCCTCGATAAAAGCGTTTGCATCTTCTTCGTTTTCAACCGGCATGATATGTCCGATGAAACGCGATTTTTTGATAACGATTTCTTTTTCCCCGCTCTTGCGAACGGTACGGTAACGTTCAATCATTTCCTTTGGTACCCTTTCCCAGATTGGCAAGAAAGCAGTCCCCCGCTTTTTTTCAACCGGTGAACTGCTTCCTTCTGCCTTGTGTTCATTCTTAAGAGGTTTTGTTATTCAGAAAGTCTGGCTTCCAGATCGGCCTTTTCCTTTTCATAGCCTGGTTTGCCCAGCAATGCGAACATATTTTTCTTGTAAGCTTCAACGCCCGGCTGGTCGAATGGGTTCACGCCGGAGAGATATCCGCTGATGCCGCAAGCTTTTTCAAAGAAATAAACCAGGTATCCGAAAGAATAAGGAGTCAGATCCGGCACGGTTACGATCAAGTTCGGAACTTGTCCGTCGGTGTGTGCCAGCATCGTGCCCTGGAACGCCTTTTTGTTCACGAAATCCATCGTTTTGCCGGCGAGGAAGTTCAAGCCGTCCAGATCGTCCGGATCGCTTTCGATCGTAATTTCCTCAGTCACCTTGTCCACCTGAATGACGGTTTCGAAAATGTTCCGGCTGCCTTCCTGAATGAATTGGCCCATGGAGTGCAGATCGGTGGAGAAATCGACGGAAGCAGGGTAAATGCCTTTGTAATCCTTGCCTTCGGATTCGCCGTAAAGCTGTTTCCACCATTCCGATACATAGTGCAGGGAAGGCTCATAGTTTACGAGAATTTCGATCGCTTTGCCTTTGCGGTACAGAGCGTTACGAACGGCGGCGTATTGGTAAGCTTCGTTTTCGGCAACGTTCGGGTTGCTGTATTCTTTGGCCGCGTCGGCAGCGCCTTTCATCATTTCTTCGATGTTGATGCCGGCCGTTGCGATTGGAAGAAGGCCTACCGCCGTCAGCACGGAATAACGTCCGCCTACGTCGTCCGGAATGACAAAGGACTCGTACCCTTCTTCGGTCGCAAGCTTTTTAAGCGCGCCTTTGGCTTGGTCGGTTGTTGCGTAAATGCGTTTCTTCGCTTCTTCTTTGCCGTATTTTTTCTCCAGTGCGGCGCGGAAAATGCGGAATGCGATGGCCGGTTCCGTCGTGGTACCGGATTTGGAAATCACGTTCACGGAGAAATCTTTGCCTTCGATCAGGTCGAGCAGATGGGTCACGTACGTCGAGCTGATGTTGTTGCCGGCAAAATAGATTTCAGGCGTTTTGCGCTTATCCTTCGGCAAATAGTTGTAGAAGGAATGCGACAATGCTTCGATCGCCGCGCGTGCGCCAAGGTAGGAACCGCCGATGCCGATGACGATCAGAACGTCGGAATCGCTTTGGATTTTAGCGGCCGCTTTTTGGATGCGGGCAAATTCCTCTTTATCGTAAGCGGTCGGCAGATCGATCCATCCGAGATAATCGGAGCCTGCGCCGCTTTTGTTGTGCAGCTGCTCGTGAGCCAGTCGGATCGGCTCCGCGAAATAATCCACTTCATGCTGGTTGACGAATGCAAGGGCTTTGCTGTAATCGAATTTCAACGGGTTTGACATTTGTCTGTACCTCCTGGTTTCATCTCTACTCCGCGCTCTAAAAAATAGCTTTAGAATAGGATACTTGAATTTCCTGCCGCTCGCAAGCACGAAAGAAAGCTCTTGAAAAAACGGCTCCTTGATGTGCCTGCTTGGGCTTCGTGGTAAAATAGTAAAAGCTTTTTAAAATTTTTCGGGATGCGTACCGGGCCTTTCGGTGCCGGCGCGCAGCGTCCCTCCACGAAAGAAAAGGTGAATACGATGCAAAAAATAGGTTTTATCGGACTGGGTACCATGGGAGCGCCGATGGCATCCAATCTGCTGAAAAAAGGTTACCAGGTGACCGTCTATAACCGCACGGCCTCGAAATGCGAACCGCTGATCGCGGAAGGCGCCTCATCGGCCGCAACACCGCGTGAAGCCGCCGCAGGCCGCGACGTCGTCATCACGATGGTCAGCAACGACGATTCGATTCGCGAAGTGTTTTACGGCGAAGACGGCGTTTTAGGCTCGCTTCAGGCAGGCATGACCGTGATCGATTCGAGCACCATCTCCCCCGGACTCGTCAAGGAAGTCGCCGCTTCCGTTTCGGAGCTGGGCGCCCATTTCCTCGACGCGCCGGTAACCGGCAGCAAGCCTGCGGCGATCGAAGGCACGCTCGTATTTATGGTCGGAGGCGAAGCTTCCGTCTTGGAAAACGTCTCCGACATTTTGAATACCCTTGGCAAAAAGATTATCCATATGGGTCCAAACGGCAGCGGCTCCGTCGCCAAGCTGGCGCATAACACGATGGTCGGCATCAACAACCTCGCGCTCGCCGAAGGTTTCGCCATTGCCGCCAAATCCGGCATCCCGGCGGACAGCTTCCTCGAGCTGGTTCAGCTCGGTTCGGCGGGAAGCAAAGCGGCGGATTTGAAAGGCCGCAAAATCATCGAAGCCGATTTCAGCAACCAGTTTTCGCTGGCGCTTATGCTGAAGGACTTGAAGCTCGCTTCCTCCTTGACCGACGCTTCGGGCATCCCCTCCCCGATGCTGAACATGGCCAAAAGCCTGTTCCAAGCCGGCCAAACGCAGGGGTACGGCGACGAGGACCTGTCGGCCGTCGTCAAATGCTACGAAGCCTGGATCGGACAAACGATCGGCGGCAAGCCGCTGGATTAAGTTTGACCCGTTCCTCCGCCGGTATGCATCGGAGTTTCGGCACCCGCGGCTTTGAGCCTGCAACAGGCTCATGAAAAGATGACTAAAAGGGTAAGGCTGCATCATGACGCAGTCTTACCCTTTTATTTTTATTCGTTTTTCGGATTCGGTCGCTCAACCTTTAAAAGGGGAGCGCCATCAAGCTTCCTCCGGATAGGAGCAGCAGTAGTCCGTTACGCTGAACACTTCCAGGGCGAATTTCGAACGGGCCGGCACATGGAACGTCAAAGGACCGTCAATGTCCTGCCAAGCTTCTTGACCCGGCAAAAGCACTTTAAGCTTGCCGGAAAGGATTTCCATGATCTCAGGACCATCCGTACCGAATTCATACGTGCCCGGAAGCATAATGCCAAGCGTAACCTTGCTTCCGTCTTCCAAGACGACGGTCCGGCTCGTGACCTGACCGTCGTAATAAATATTCGCGGCTTTGACAACCGTCGCGTTGTTGAATTCCGACATGAATACCACTGCTCCTTATCCCATGAAACTTAGATTTGTGCCGATAGCGAAACGTATTAAAGCAGCGCTTTGACGCGTTTAACGACGTTTTCCACCGTAAATCCGTATTCTTTCATGACGACATCCCCAGGAGCGGATGCACCGAAGGTCGTGATGCCAAGGATATCGCCTTTGTCTCCGACGTAACGTTCCCAGCCGAAGGTTTGCGCCATTTCGACCGCAAGACGCGCCTTGACGTCAGGCAGGATGACGGAATCTTTGTAAGCCTGGTCTTGTTTTTCGAACAGATCCCAGCTTGGCATGCTGATAACGCGTGCTTCAATGCCTTCTTTGGCGAGTTCTTCCTGGGCTTTAACGGCCAGTTGAACCTCGGAGCCTGTTGCGATGATTTGAGCAACCGGCTTGCCGTTTTTCGCATCGGATACGACGTAAGCGCCGCGCTTGATGCCTTCTCTTGCTTTTTCGGCGGTTCCTTCAAGGATCGGCAGGTTTTGGCGAGTCAGCACCAGCGCTACCGGATTTTCCTTGTTTTCGACCGCATAAGCCCATGCCGCGGACGTTTCGTTGCCGTCGGCCGGACGGATGACCGTCAATCCAGGGATAATGCGCAGGGAAGCGAGCTGTTCGATCGGCTCGTGCGTAGGTCCGTCTTCACCGACCGCGATGCTGTCATGCGTCAGCACGTAAGTCACAGGCAGTTTCATGATGGCGGACAAACGTACCGCAGGACGCAGATAATCGGTAAATACGAAGAACGTACCGCCGAATGGCTTCAGTCCGCCGTGCAGCGCCATGCCGTTAATCGCAGCAGCCATGCCGAATTCGCGTACCCCGAAGTAAATGTTGCGGCCTTCGCGGCTTTCCGGCGTATAGTTCGCCTGACCGTTCAAGTGGGTCATTGTGGAGCTTTCCAGGTCGGCAGATCCGCCAAGCAGCTGAGGCACGTTGCCTACGAGTCCGTTCAAAGCATTGCCGGATGCCACGCGCGTGGAAACGGCTTTGTCGCCTACAGCGTATTTCGGCAGGTCTTTATCCCAACCTTCCGGCAGGTCGCCGGCAACGGCTTTTTCGAATTGGGCCGCCAGTTCAGGATAAGCTTTTTTGTAAGCCGCAAACTGCTCGTCCCATTCCTTGTTCACTTTGATGCCATGTTCTTTTACTTTTGCAAAATGCTCGCGCACTTCTTCAGGTACATAGAAGTCTTCTTCGTATACCCATTTGTAGAATTCTTTGGTCAATTTTGCTTCTTCAGCGCCAAGCGGAGAACCGTGCGTACCGCCATGGCCGCCTTTGCCCTGCTTGTTCGGGCTTCCGTAACCGATGACCGTTTTCACTTCGATCAGGGTCGGTTTTTCCGTTTCGGCTTGCGCCTCGGAGATCGCCTTCTCGATTGCAGCCAAGTCGTTGCCGTCTTCAACGCGCAGCACTTGCCAGCCGTATGCTTCGAAACGTTTTGCCACATTTTCGGAGAAGGACAGGTTCAGTTTGCCGTCGAGGGAAATGTCGTTGGAATCGTAAAGCACGACCAATTTGCCAAGCTTCAGGTGGCCGGCAAGGGAAGCCGCTTCGGAAGCTACGCCTTCCATCAGGTCGCCGTCGCCGCAAATGGCGTAGGTGTAATGGTCAACCACTTTGTATTGGTCTTTGTTGTAGGTAGCGGCCAGCTGCGTTTCGCCAAGCGCCATACCTACCGCCATCGCAATGCCTTGACCAAGAGGACCGGTTGTAGCGTCAACGCCGGCCGTATGTCCGAATTCAGGGTGGCCCGGAGTCAAGCTTCCCCATTGACGGAACCGTTTCAACTCTTCCATTGGAAGATCATATCCGCTCAGGTGCAGCAAGCTGTACAGCAGCATGGATCCATGTCCTGCGGACAAAACGAAACGGTCGCGGTTAATCCAAGTCGGATTTTCCGGATTGTGGTTCATCGTTTTGGCGAACAATTGGTATCCCATTGGCGCAGAGCCCATCGGCATGCCGGGATGTCCGGAATTTGCCTTCTCGATGGCATCGATGGCGAGCGTACGGATGGTCGTAATCGACAGGTTATCGATTGTCTGATTTTTTTCAGTCATGTGTATCCTCCTTAAGGGTTTTCGATGAATAAAGCCAGCGGCGCCAAATCGCGTACCCGGGCAAACGCTGCGATAACACGACAAAAGAAAGCGCAAAAGCCTTCTCCCGCTTACGGATTTATAAGAAGCTCCGCTTGAATGTTTCATTTTGACTTATTGTAACACTTGGCAGTCTTCTTTTCCATATCCTTTATCACCATTCCCTGCAGCGAACTTCATTATGCGGCAACAATTGACAGCGGGCCGAAGATTGCAAAATCGTAATATACCGCGCATTAAAGCGGTCACATTCAGCTTGGCGCGCCTTATCTTAATGCACAACATTTGTCATAAATTTTTTTGCCCGAAGGGGTCTCCGCTAGAAGTTTAAGGGGATAAGCTGGAGTGATTCGTCTTCCGGGATGCGTCCGGCACGAATCATGGGGACGGTCTTCGGCCTGCCGGCGAGATCGCCCATTTTGCAAAAGAAAAAGGACTCTCGGACGAGGCCCTTATGGTATAATATGGATGTACATACACGCCTTGAGTGGACGCACCCTCCGAAAGGAGGCGATGCGATGAACATTTCGTTCGGTGAAGTGCTTACCTTCGGGATTTTCCTGTTGGCGCTGCTGACTTACATCGATAAACGAAAGTAACCCACTCATAGGTTGTCGCCAAAGTGGGTTACTTCTTCCGTCAGATCATAATCCTGGAGGGGAATCCCACTCAAGATGTTTGTACAAAGGACGGTTGGCACACCGTCCTTATTTATTGTTATCTTAGCATGTGGAGAAAAATACCTCAAGCCGCTTCTTAGGTTCGGTTCGCGGCGCACATGATGAATGGTACGAAAAAAACACCACCGAACGTCAGTTCCTATGGTATAATATGGTTGTACATACACACCTTGAGTGGACGCACCCTCCGGAAGGAGGTGATGCGATGAACATTTCGTTCGGTGAAGTGCTTACCTTCGGGTTATTCCTGTTGGCTTTGCTGACTTACATCGATAAACGAAAGTAACCCACTCATAGGTCGTTGCCAAAGTGGGTTACTATTTCCGGGTTATACATCATCCTGGAGGGAAATCCCGCTCAAGATGTTTGTACTGAGGACGGTCGGCATACCGTCCTTGTTTATTGTTATCTTAACATGTGGATAAAAATACCTCAAGTCAACTTTTGTCCGATTGGACGTCGCCTTAACTGGGTATAAGCGCTGCCGGCTTTCAGTTGGGCAAGAGCGCTTACGCCCTTAGCTTTGCCTTTTTGGCGGCGCTTAGCTAACGCGGATTGCGTTTGCGCGCGGCCAGCAGGCGGTCCATCGCTGCGGACCGCTCATCCTGCGGCGGCTTCGGTTCGGCCGCCGCCGGTTTGCCCGGCCCCGCCGCAGGCGGCCGGGCCGCTTTCCGCCCGCGCGCGCCGGCATGGCTCTGCGCCGCGGGGCGGGCTTCCGAAGCCGGACGCTCCGCTCCGGCTTCGGGTTTCCCGGCGCGTGCCTGCGGCTGCGCCGGTTCGGGCGGCGGCGCGGCGGAGCCGCCGCCGTAAAAGGCCGCCGCGCGCTGCTTACGCGCGGCAAGCCTGCCTAGGCCGGCGTCCGGGGCCTCCGCCCCGCCGGCCGGCTGCGGCCGCCTGCGCAGCGCGGCGGCCAAGAGTGCGCCGAGCCGGCCCCATGGGAGGGCCAGGCGGCGCACGGCGATGTCGGCGACCCATAGAATCAGGGCCGCCGCAAGCAGCGCATGGCCGAGGTCATGCAGCTGCCGGCTCGGGCGAGGAGCAGCGGCAAACAGCTCCTCCGGCCGATCCCAGGACAGCACGCGCCCGCCGGTCATTTCGGCGAGACGCTTCAGCTCCTGGTCCGCGTCGCCTGTTTCGATCCGGTATTCGGGAGAATACGGAACGATCAGGCCGGTCGGCATGGCGACGCTTTTTCCGCCGCCGTCTTCCAGCGTCAGCAGGAAGGAGCCCGGCTGATCCACCGTCATTTCCCCGCTGTAGGTTCCCGGCGATTCCTGAACCAGATCGGTTTTCACCGGCTGAAGCTGGTCGCCCGTCACCATCGCCTGCAGCTGCTCCGGTCCGGTTCCGGCCACGGCGCTGACTTCAAAGCGGACCTTGTTGCCCTCCACTTGGGTCTTCACATCATATGGCGAAGCGGAAAACTGCGGGAAGGTCCATTTCACCATTTGCGTCAGCACGTTGGAAAAGGCGGGCCACGCCACCCAATCCTTCGACCATTTCCCCATCATGTCGCTTGTCCAGGCAACCGTGCGGCCCGAGCCGTATTGCCAGCGGGCAAGCAGCGGGTCCGGTTCGGGGCTTGCAAGCACGGTCTGCGCCGAAGGCTTGGGCGTCGTCGCCACGTAGCCGTAAATTTGCGGTACTCCGCCCTCGAAGAGCTTTCTCCAGTCGCCCGGCTCCTGCATGGCCGGCACAAAAGGCTTGTCCACGATGTACGATTTCGAGATCATGGCCGCTTCGCGGCTGAAAATCGCCGGAATCGTCGTTTCGTCCTGCGCCATGTAAAAACGTCCCTTAGCCCCTTCCGCAAGCGTCTGAAGCAGATTCACGTCCGCGTCGCCGCCGACGGCTACCGTGGACATCGTAATTTTGGCGTCGTTCATTTGATCCAGCAAAGGCCCGTATCCGCCGTTTCCGGCGGACTGCCCGTCCGTCATCAGGATGATATGCTTGCGCTGGGCCTGGATCTTCAGCATTTCCTCCACGGCAGAGGCGGCGGCGGGGTAAATATCCGTTCCCCCGTCGCTTTGGATCGATTGGATTTCATCGATCACTTCCTGCTTTTTATTATCGAGCCGCATCGGGGGAACGACCCACCAATTATTGGTGTCGAAAGCCAACACGCCTACGGTGTCTTTGGACCGTAACATTTCCACGGTGCGGATCGCGGCTTCCTTGGCCATCTCCATTTTGTCGCCGGACATGCTGCCCGAGCGGTCGATGACGAGGATCAGCCCCAGCGACGGGATCTGCCTTTTCCCTTCCAGCTCCATCGAAACGGGCAAAGCCCGTTCGATCGGCGTTTTGAAATAACCGCCCATGCCGAAGGATTCCTCGCCGCCGACCATCATAAAGCCAATGCCGTAGCTTTTTACCGCTTGCTCGATCATCTCCATCCGGCGTTCCCCGACCTGGTCTCCGGATACGTTGTTGAACACGATCGAATCGTACGCGGCATATTTCGCCAGCTCGCTAGGGAGCAGCGCAGGACTCGGCATGATTTCATACTGCACAAGCCCCGATGACAGGGCGGCGGCAATATTCCCCGAGGTCCCCTTTTTCCCTTCGACGATGAGCACCTTCGGCGGGCCGTCCACGCGGGTAAACGCATAACCGGCATTGTTCGCCGACTGGCTGTCGCCGTTCATGAAAATTTCCGCCCGGTACCGGTGCAGTCCGGTCTTTTTCGCGAGCGCTTTGACGGCAAACCGGTTTTCGCCTGCGGCGATGTCGACCGTTTCCCTTCCGATTTCCCGGCTGTCTTCATAAAGCCTCAGTTCACCGCGACCTTTGTAGGTGCTCCGCACGAGCACTTCGATCGAAAAAGATTCGGCTTGATACAGCTTATGGGGCACGATTACTTCTTCGACCGATACATCCTTGATTTGCCTGGAAGGCGAAGGCAAAACGTCGACGGGAATCCCCCGGTCCTTCAACATCCTTCCGGCAGCCAGCATGCTGCCGACGTTTTCCTTGCCGTCGCTGATCAGCACGATCCTGGAATCGGAACGGCCGTCCAGCAGGTTCCCGGCCAGCATAAGGCCGGATTCCAGATTGGTGAAATCCGGGTTTCCGGCGGCGTTGAGCCGGAAAGGATCCGGCAGCCGGTTCAGCAGCTTCTGCTCATAGGATGCCTGCAACGACGAAGATACGACGCCGACGGCGTCTTTTTCTTTTTTTGCTCCCGCCGATTTCTGCATCCAGTCTTCCGCCTGGCCGGCTTCCGGCATGCTTGCGGACCGGTCCACGACGTACACGACCTTTTTTTGTTCAAGAACCGTATAAGACTGCAAGCCGGAGAGCGCCAGCACCAGCAGCAGAAGAATGACGGAGCGGAACGTCACGGCTCCGGTTTTTCGCGCCCCCGACAGCCGGAAGTCCGATTTGTAGGCGTACAGCATAAACGCCGCGAGCGGAATAAGCAGAAGCAGCAGCCAAGGATGGTTAAATTGAACGCCCACGCTGGTACACCCCCCATTCCACGAGAATGATGAGCAGGGCCAGGCACGAAAGCAGCGTCATGAGCGGCAGCTGGCGCCGCTCCCCGCCGTTGTTGGCGGCTGCCGCTTCAACCGCCCTGCTTGCGGCCGTGCCGTTTTCGTCCGCGGCCTGGCCGATGGCGGCAAGCTTCGCATTCGGTTCGCCCCGCTTCGCTTCAAAAGGATCCGCCGAAGATTCGGCGAAATACCCGGTCGTTTGCCCTTCCCGGTTCTGCTGCTCGAATACGTACAACCCGGGAACCGTAGGCATTTGCTGCAGCGCGTTGATTCCTTTTTCGCCGGTTTCGGCCTTGATTTCCGGAACCTTCAGCTTTTGGGCTAAGCCGTCTTTGGCAATCCATCGGGCTGAAACGGTATCGGCAGCGATCGGGATTTCCACCCTTGTCCCCGCCGTGTGGCGTCCCAGATTTTTGCCGCCGCCCCCCGTCAGCCAGGATACCGCCTCATGAACCACGATCGGGAATTCGGCCGACAGCGGAAAATCCGTGTCCTCCAAATCGAACAAAAACGATAAGCGCGGCTGCCCGTTGGCGGTTCCCGCGATAACCGCGGGATGGCCGTCGATGCTGACGATCGGGGTCGCCCAATCCGGGAGCGGACGGTTTAAGAGGCTGCCGATATACACCCCGTTATAGCTCGCGTACCGGTTTACCGGATGATTTTCAAGCTTCGGCTGGCCGCCGCTTACGTCCATTTTGCCGTCACTGCCTCCAACCGTCCACACCGGCGTGCGGTCGATCAGTTTCTGCCAGTCTCCCTGGGCCGCAAAAGAAGGCGTCTGCCCGTCAATGACGATCAGGTCAGGCGCGTTTTCGGGAACGGCTGCGGCGGCCGTGCCGGGTTCACCGGAACCGGATGCCTCGCCTTCTTTCCCGGTCAACGTCATTTTGACCACTTCGGCGCCCGTCAACTGCAGGGCTTTTTCCAGAAACAGGTTCCCCCGGGTCAACAGCAAAATCCGCGGCGATTCGTTTCGCTGCAAAAACGCGTACGCTTCATTGTCGGCGGCGTAATCGTCCTGGCCCTCAAGCTCGGCCCGATATACCTCCGCATCCGGAACATTCCGGAACGTAAGCGTAACGGTTTCTCCCGGTTTCATTCGGGCGGTTTCCGTTTGCAGCAGCTTGCCGTCGCCGTACATATTGACGTTCGCCTCTTTCGCGGCGCCGCCGCTGTTGTTCACCACGGCCACCGCCGTCCTCCCGTCCGCTCCGTCTTTGACGCCGAATTGCTGCAGCGCAAGGTTCGAGCCTGTATGTGCGTCCGTTTTCATGACCTTCACCGGAACGCGAAACGGAATCGAATCCGGATTGCCTCTCCACTGCCCGTCGGTGAACACGACGACCTCGGCGTCCGTCTCGTCACGGGTCAAAGCCGAAGCAAGGGACAGCGTTTCGTCGTAGGCGGCCCTGCCGTAATAGACCTGGAGCGAATCGACGGCTTCCAGGGCGCGGCTGCGATCTTTTTCCCGGGAAATAACCACGTTCGGCTCCGCATTCATGCTAAGCAGCGTAATATCGCTGTCCTTTGCTTCCTGCCGCAAATAATCCTTTATCATTCGCTTCATCTGCCCGAGACTTTCCTCGGCGGTTTCTCCGTGTCCAATGCTTAGGGTTGCGCCCATGCTTCCCGACGTATCCGCAACCAGCACGACATGCCCTTTCCCGCCGTCCGGCGCCCACCAGTAAGGTTTCATCAGCGCAAAAACAAGCACGGCCGCGACAAGCAGCTGAAGCCAAAGAAGGAGCCTGTTTTGCAGCTTTTGCCAAGGCCGGTTGGCCTCCAGGTTCTTCATGACCCGCTGCCACAACAGATGGCTTGGCACTTTGGTGTCGATAAACTTGCGTTTCAGCAAATACATCGCCAAAATCGCCGGTATACTCAGACCGAACCAAAGGCCAAGCCATGAACCGATCCCCACTCGGATTCCTCCTCCCCCATTATGATTTAAGGCCGGTTATGCCTGTACCAAACCCGAGCCCGCAAATACGCCGAACACCGCTTCCTGCAGCGTCATGCCGCTGGAAACCGCCGCATAGGAAATGCCGCGCTCCGAGGCGATTTTATGAAGCTCGTTCCGGTACAGCTCCAGCTCCTCACGGTAACGTTCAAGCACGCGGCCGGTGATCGCAACCTCCTTGCCGGTGTTCAGCTCGCTGTCCACAAGCCGCAAATCGCCGCTAAGCTCCGGATCGATTTCCTCCGGCGAAAGCACGTGCACCAAAACAACTTCCTGACCGGCGCTAGCCAGGCGGGAAAGCGCGTTTCCGGCCTGTTCGGCGCCTTCGGCAAGCCAAAAGTCGGAAAAAATCCAGGTCATTCCTTTCAGCCGCGGCATCGCCCCGGGTTGAGCGAGCGCAGCCGCAAGGCTGCCTTCCCCGCCCGAAGGCATGTCCTGTAAAAATTGAAACATCCGCAAGGCCGCTCCTTTTCCCCGCAAAATGGGCAAACGGCCGTCCAGCCCGTCGCTGTAGCAGCTGACCGCCACCCGCTCGTATGAACAAAGCGCAATGTAACCGATGCTGGCTGCAAGCCGTTTCGCAAAAAGCAGCTTGTTTTCTCCCGCCTTGCGGCTCGGATTCCCGTCCGATCCGAACGCGCCGCCAAAGTCCATCGAAGCCGAACAATCCACGTAAAGGCTCACCATCAGCTCCTGTTCGTCCATAAACTGCCGCACAAACGGTTTTCCGGTCCGGGAATAGACGCCCCAGTCAAAACGGCGGATGTCGTCGCCGGGCGTATAAGAACGGTAATCGGCAAATTCCAGGGAAGAACCAAGCCGGCTGGAACGCCGTTTGCCTTGAAGCGTGCCCGCCACTCTCCTGCCGGAACCGAGCGTAAGCCTTTCAAGGCGCGCCATCCAGTCCGAAGGCAGCAGATGGGTGCCGGTCATGGCCGCCCTCCGAGCGCCTGCAGCATCTCCCCGATGATCTGATCGGTCGTGACGCCGAGCGCCTGTCCCTCGAAATTCAAAAAGATCCGGTGCCGCAGCGCAGGCACGGCTACCGCGTTAATGTCGCTTTGCGCCAAATGCATTCTTCCCTGACAAACCGCCCGCACTTTGCCGGTCGATATGATCGACTGAATCCCGCGCGGCCCGGAGCCGAAACGCACGTATTTTTTTACGCCTTCCGGCGCGGAAGCCTCTTCCGGATGCGACATCATGAGCAGTCTGGCGGCATAATCCAGCACCTCGTCCGCAACCAGGACTTCGCGCGCCCCATGCTGAATCTCCAGAAGCTCCTCCGGTCCGGCCTGCTTCGCGATCGACGGCGCCTGATTGGAGGTTGTCCGTTTCACGATTTCCTTCAGCTCGTCGGCGCTTGGATAAGGCACGAGGATTTTGAGGAGAAAACGGTCCAGCTGCGCTTCCGGCAGCGGGTAGGTTCCCTCGTTTTCGAGCGGGTTTTGCGTCGCCAGGACGAAAAAGGGATTGGGCAAACGATGCGTCTCGCTGCCGACCGTCACCGTTTTTTCCTGCATCGCCTCCAGCAGCGCGCTTTGCGTCTTGGGCGTAGCGCGGTTGATTTCGTCCGCCAGCACGATGCTGCTGAACAACGGCCCGCGCTGAAACGTCATGCCCGTCTCGCCTTGCTTGCCGAACGACAGAATCTGGGTCCCCGTAATGTCGCTCGGCATCAAGTCGGGCGTAAACTGAATGCGGGAGAAGGACAGCTCCAGCGTGTCGGCAATGGTGCGGACAAGCATCGTTTTCCCGAGTCCCGGAATTCCTTCCAGCAGCGCATGACCGCCCGCAAAAATGCACCAAAGCATTTGTTCGACGACCTCCTGCTGTCCGACGATGACTTCGCCGATTTGGCCGCGTACCCGCGCAATCGTTTCTTTCCAGGCCTCAGGCTGGATGATAGTTTCCTGCATTCTTCATGCTCCTTCCCGTTGTTCCCTTCTCGGACCAACATGGTCATGCCGCGGATGGCCGCTTTTAACGCTTTCAGGCGGCATCCGCATGTTTGAACGCGGCAAAAGGCTTGCCTTACCGCTGCATCGCTTGATCGAAATATTCCGGACAATAGCCTATAGCTATATGAACTAGCGTTATGGATTCGGGTTAATCCCCGTAAAATAACTTTCGACGAGGCTCTGCATCTGCTGCGGCAGCTCCTGCCGCCCGAGCGATTTTTTGGCTTCGGATTCGTATTCCTTATAGACTTCCTCGTACGGACGGCTCGCTCCATCCACGGCCGGCGCTACGCCGCCTTTCTGGATCGTTCCGCCCTGGCCTTGCAGCGGCCCTTTGTCGTTTTGTTTGTTGCCGCTGCCCGCGAACTTGCGCGGCGTTTTGACGAAGTTTTGCCCACCGGCGCCAAGTCCCGCTCCGGAGCCTTGCCCCATACCCGAGCCGCTGCCGGTGCCTGTGCCGGTTCCCGCCCCGGCGCCGCTTCCCATCCCGCTGCCGGAACCGTTTCCTTGCCCGGAGCCCTGCGCTCCGCTGCTTCCCGGGGAGGCCTGGGCGCCGTCTTCCGCATCGCCTTCGTCCCCCTCAGCCCAAGCCAGCTCTTCGGCGCTGCCTCCGCTTGCCCAGGCATCCGACACCTGCATGCCGGAGGCGGTCATTTGCGAAGCCAGACCCAGCCCTTGCGAAGCCAGCTGCGAGCTCAGGCTGGAAGCTGCGGCCGATTGGCTCGCGGCTAATGCACGGGCCTCCAGAGCCTTGGCAAGCGCCTCCTCCAGATCGTTCAGCGCCTCCTCCGCCTCCTTGTCTTTCGTTCCTTCGGCAAGCGCCTTTTCGGTCTTTTTCAAAGCGTCTTTCAGCGCTTTGGTGTCCGGATTTTTATCCGCTTCTTCGGCCAATTTGCTCAGCGCCTCCCGCAGCTGTTCTTTTTGCTCCTTCGAAAGCCGCGCAACCTCCCGCTTGAATTGCTCCATCGACTTCTTTAAATCCTCCGTCTGTCCTTCCGCAAGGCTTTTGCCCAGGGAGGACATCCTCGGATCGTTTTGCATCCTTTTCCCGAGCTCCTTCACGTTCCGCACGGCCGCTTCCTGCTTGGCCGCCGTTTTTTCCATTTCCTTCATCGTTTTTTCAAGCTCGGCCAGCGCTTGTTCCGGATCCTTTTGCCGTTCCAGCTTTTTTTGCAGCGCTTGAAGGCTGTCTGTCAGCGGTTTTTTCGCGGAAGGGTCGAGTTTTTGCGTCTCAAGCTGCTGCACGAGCTTTTCCGTTTTGTTTTTCTGGTCCTGAACCCACTCTTTTTGGCGGGCGGCTTCGGCGAGCTTGGCATCCATCGGGCTGGGAATCAGCGCAAGTACGATCACCCCGATGAACAGCAGGCTGGCGGCAATCATCATTTTTTTATAGCTCGGATGCGGCAGCCTGTTCTTCAGCTCGGCGACGAATCGTTCCCCGTATGCTTCCGCCTGCTTGCGCTGCCAAACGGCCGCCGGAGCGTCGGAACCGGAAAAAGCAAGCGCCGTGACCATCATGTCGGTCCGCTCGGCTCCGCCCGTCGCCTCATCCATGGCCTGCGCGGCTTCATGGTCTTTTACGCGATGCGCAAGCCCCCACGCCATCCCGGCGGCCAGGCCGGCGATCACGGCCGCCAGCGCCAGCAAACGGTACGATGGAACCGGCCATAAACGCGCCGCCAATAAAACCAGCATCGCGCACCCGAAACCTGCGGCGCTCCCGTACAATGCGGAGCGCAATAACCGAAACTGCTGCAGCCGATATTTCGCTTTTCCGATGGCGTTCCGAATGGCGTCCATTCCGTTTCCCTCCTTTCTTGCCGGGCTTGGCGAGGACGGCACGAGGCCTTCCTGTCCGCCAGCCCTTGCCTGAAAGCTCCTATCGAATCTTTAAGAAGGATCGCTCGCGCCCGTTTCGACGGATGGAGCCTTGTATTCCTGATTTTTATGCTTCCGTCTTGCCACCGGACGAATTTTGCGGATGCTGATCCATAACGAACCGATGATGACCACGCTGTACACCAGCAAAAATTCCTGCCACAGCTGGATCGGCGCGTCGGCGTTCAGGTTGCCGTTCCGAACGAGGAATGCCCCCTTCGAAAAGCCGGGGTCGAACAAACTGACCAGCGCCCCCGCCGGATTCAGCCCGAGAATGTAGCCGACAAAGGAATACGTCGGCCCCGTTGCCGGCGACGGCATCGAATAATAGCTGCGCTGCACGATGCTCATCACGAACAAATAAAGCAGCCCCGTCAGCAGAAAAATGCACAAACCGACGCCGTAAGTGACGATGACGGAAATCATCGTACGCTTGAACAAGGTTGAAAACAGCACCCCAAGCGAACCCAACAGCAGCATAATAAACAGATAAAACAAAAAGATGAAAAGCATCTGTTTCAGCGAAATGCCGCCGTACAGGAACACGATGCTGTAAATCGGCATGGTCGCCAGGATAATAAGCGTCATAAAGCTTAAGGAGGAAAACAGCTTGCTCAGGATGATCGTGGATGAGCTTTGCTGCGTCGTCAGCAGCATGCTCAGCGTTTGCTTTTCCCGTTCCCCGCTGATCACGCCGGCCGTAAGCGCCGGGGCCATAAACGCGATCAAGACCAGCTGGGTAAAGCTCAGCACGTAGAACATCATGCGGCCGGCGCCCGAATTAAAAGGCTGGTTCCCCTGATTGCCAAGATAAAGCGAAACGTAAATGTAACCAAGCGCGATCACCCCAAGCACCAAAACGTATGCGAGCAGGGAAATCGCCGACCTCGGGGTCCGCATGCGCAGGCGGAATTCCTTGTCGAGCACCGGATTGATCCATTTGCGGCTCCAGTTCATTCGGCAGGCCCTCCTTTCGTAATCTCGAGGAATACGTCCTCCAGGTTGGTTTGCGCTTCATGGAAGGAGATGACGGCATATCCCCAGGACAGGATGCGCTGCAGCAGCTGCGCCTGTTCAGAATCCCCGCCGCCATAATGAACGTGGATACCGGTATTGTCGGAGAGCACCGCAGAAACGAGAGCCTCGTCCTGCAGACGCGCGGCCAGCTCCTCCTGGCGCTCCATGACGCGGACGTGAAGCACTTTTTTGACGCGGAGGCGCGCTTGAATGTCGGCGACCCTGCCCTGCGCCACCATTTCCCCATGCTCGATGACACCGATCTCATCCACCATTTCCGCCAGCTCCGGCAAAATATGCGAGGAAATGATGATCGTTTTGCCCATCTGCTTCAGTTCTTTCAAAATTTCGCGCATTTCGATTCTGGCCCGCGGGTCGAGACCGGAAGCCGGTTCATCCAAAATCAGCACCTTGGGGTCATGGATCAGACATCGCGCGAGGCATAGACGTTGTTTCATCCCCCGCGAAAGGCTGTCGACATAGACATCGTGTTTGTCGCTCAAGTTCACCAGCTCCAGCAGCTGGGGAATGAGCTTTTCGCGCTCGGCGCGTGGAATGTTATAGCTCGCTCCGTAAAAATGCAAATATTCCGTCGTTTTGAGCTGATCGTATACGCCGAAGAAATCCGGCATATACCCGATCCGTTTGCGCACTTCCTTCGGATGCCGGGTGACGTCGAAGCCGTCCACCCTGGCCACGCCGGACGTCGGCAGCATCAGGGTCGCCAAAATCGACATGGTCGTCGATTTCCCGGCGCCGTTGGGGCCGACGAACCCGAACACGGTCCCTTCGGGAATGTACAGATTGATATCTTTCAAAGCGGCGAAGTTGCCGTAACGTTTGCTTAAATGCTGAATATCGATCATCGTTTTACCGCCCCCTCTACGGCAAGCTCGGGCAGCATAAGTTCCGTCGCTGCTTTGGCCGTCAGCTTCAGGCGGATCCGTCCTTGCGAAGCGTACTGGTCGTTCGGGTTCGCCGCGCCCCACGGTTTGGAGGTATCCCATTTCATGAGTTCCCAATCCTGCTTTTTGTAATTGAAAATATGATACTCCGTTTGTTTGCCCAAATTTTTGCTCCGGAGCTTTATTGCGCCGTCCGCCATCTTTTTCAAATCCGGCACGTCATAGTCGAACGTGACGCTTCCCTGCTCGATATGGCTGATTCCGGAAGGATCCTCGTACCAGCCCGGCGCGGCGATCTGATTGACGACGGGCGCAATGAACCCGAACGGGATGTTTATTTTGCCGTTTTGGATCCAGCTGATGTTGACAGGCTGCAGCCAAAGGTTCAGCTGTTCGCTTTCGATGTCGTGGCTGTCGCTGCGGTATTGAAGCAGTTTATCGTTGTTGAACCCCAAAACATAGGCATCTTGGGAAGTCCATGCCGACCCTTGAAGGTAATTGTCCACCATGCCTCTCTCCCGGGCATAGCGGTCATTTCCGTTCGGGTAACCATGGAACAGCGCGAAGCTGAGCATGCCGTTCCGGGCTGTTTGGACGCTTTTGACCGACGCCAGGGAAACGGCTTTCCCTTTCTCCATATCCCCCAACGGGTACAGCTTGCCCCCTACAACGAGAGCGGCGTTTTTCAAGCTTGTCGACGTCGTATTGGTTACTTTCCCGTCGAGATTGCCGTTGCCGTTAATGAACAAGCTCACTTCAAGCCGGCCCAAACCTTCGTTTTGGCGGCGCTGTTCCACCCAAAGCTTGGCCAGAGACCACTGCGGCATGTCAAGCAGCTCGACTTCGGTGCTTTTCGGCCCGACCTCAACCAGAT
The DNA here is from genome assembly GCF_009870825.1 of Paenibacillus sp. USDA918EY. GTDB lineage: Bacteria > Bacillota > Bacilli > Paenibacillales > Paenibacillaceae > Paenibacillus_AQ > Paenibacillus_AQ albilobatus. The sequence continues at coordinate 295,968 of NZ_WTWY01000006.1, forward strand.
TGCGGCTGCCGTCCGATCCGGAGAACGTCCCTCCATCGCGCTGGATTTTCACGTACGTGTTGGCGGGAAGCTCCAGCCGGTAATCGCCGCTGCCCGGGGAAAAAAACGCGGTCGCGCTTTTGACCTTGCCCAGCCCGTTCCCGTCCAGTTCTACGACGTTCAGCGTGTGCGCAAGCTCCTTCGTTTTATCCGACGCGCCGACCATGTATACCGCACCGCTGGCAATGACCGCGACGAGAGGAATGATCCACCATGCCCATTCCCGTTTGTCGGCTTTTTTCAGAAGCCAATAGAGCAAAGGCGCGACAACGATGGCGTAAACCACGATCAGCGAGGCCAGAACCTTGAACGACGGCATTTTAAGAGAAGGGAAAAAGTTCAATATATAGCTCAGGTTCATCAGCGGATTGTAATTTCCGGTCATCGCTTTCATGTTGTTTTTTTGCAGCTCGCTGCCAAGCAGCGCGGACCACGCGTACGGATGGCCGGGCCACGAAGCGATCGGCTCCTGGGCCACATCGTAGGCGGCATACAACACTCTGCCGTTTTCGACTTGTCTGCTTGCAAACAGCGGTTTCCCTGCGGTTGAATAGAGCACCGTCGCCCCCTTCACCGGCTGGGCGTCGGACAACGTAAGGTTGCCGTCCAAATTCAGCTTGCCGGGGCTGCCTTTGGCGTTCCCCTGCTTGTAAGCCCCCAGCTTTTCCAATTCGGGCAGCGATCCCGCACTAAAGGTGCCTTTATATTCGACCGGCGAAATGGCGGCAAAAGGAGCAGCCGTTTTCGGATATGCCGCACCGCCCCCAAGCACCAGCCGTCCCTCCGTTCTGACCCACTGCTCGATCGCGGTAACCTGCGCCGGAGTCAGGGAATCGGATGCAAAACGATTGAACACGATCACGTCCAGCCCGTCCATCAGCATCGGGTCGGTTGGCATGTCCTGCTGCTTCATATGGAGTACGTTCACTTTCGTATTGCCGCTTGGCAGCAGCGCAAGGAAATTCATCGCATCCGGGTCCTCGGACAGGACGGCGACGTTCGTCGGATTCATGCCGGCTCCGGTGATATAGCTTTTTCCGGACGAAAAGCCGACAAGATTTCCTTTTTTGACGGATCCCTCATAAAAAAGGATTTGGTTGCTGTTTTTGTCGTACTGCTGCCCCGGAATGGCCAGAACGATCTCTTTGGCCGTATCCTTCGGCAGCTCGACATGCTGAACATAAGACGCCGGGCTGTTGCCGTACCGGTCCTGCATCACTTGGAACACGATGTCCCCCGACAGGTCCCGATTGCTCGTCAACGTCAGCTTTAATGGATTCCATGCTCCTTCTTTAATCGTCCCCCCGTATCCTGCTTCGCTTTTTAAGGCAATGGACGGCTTGTCGTCGGCGTGCACCGTGCCTGCGCCGGAGACCAGCGGAAGCAGCAGCAGCAACGCGATTGCCCATAAAGGCAGCCTTGTCCGCCTTTTCTTGTCACATTTGTTCGAAGACAACATTTCTGCTCCTCTCTCATCATGGTTTTAACATGCGTTTATCTTTTTTGACAAAATCCCCACATATTAAAGACGCTTGTTTTCGCCATTTCACTTCAATATTTTTAAAATTTTCCTAAAAAATTTCGTCCGGACGGGAAAAATCGCTTCGATTTATGTTGGATGGTCTCTGTTCCCATACGTTCAAGCGACGAGGTTAGTCACGATTCCTGACTCTCTCCGTAAAGCATGGAGCAAACCTCAGGCGGGACTTATTTGATGCCGTTTCGTGCTTCTAAGGTGTTTGAAAAAGGAGGGGTACAAGCTGAGATGATTTTAAAAAAACCTGCTTCGGGCGGAAGCAGGTTTGTTCGGGTTGATGTTTCGTTATATAGAAAAGTCGAATTTAGCCGTTAAATACGACGGTTTTGTTTTCATGCACCAAAATCCGGTCTTCGATATGCCACTTGACGGCTCTCGCCAATACGACGCGCTCGATAGTGCGGCCGATCCGCTTCAATTCTCCGACATCGTCGCGGTGGCTGACGCGCTGCACGTCCTGCTCGATGATCGGGCCGCCGTCCAGCACCTCCGTGACGTAATGGGCGGTCGCTCCGATGAGTTTTACGCCGCGCTCGTAGGCTTGGGCATAAGGTTTGCCGCCGACGAAGGCCGGAAGGAAGGAGTGGTGGATATTGATAATCCGGTTACGATAGTGCTCGATAAAGAACGGAGAAATGATCTGCATATAACGGGCCAAAATGATAACGTCGATGTCGCTGCCGACGACCTCCAGCTGACGTTTCTCCGCTTCCTGCTTTGTATCGGGCGTTACCGGAATATGATGGTACGGTATGCCAAACGACTCCACGTATTCTTTCATGTCCGGGTGATTGCTCACAACCACCGCAATGTCGGCGTCCAAATCCCCGGCCTGCCACTGCCACAGCAGCTCAACCAGGCAGTGGTCCTCTTTGGAGACGAAAATCGCGAGCTTTTTCTTGCGGTTCACATCGAATATGTTCCACTGCATGCTGAATTTCGTCGCAATGGCCGCAAATTCTCTTTCAAGCTCAGGCAATCGCTGCTGCAAATCCGGCAGATCGAATTCGACCCGCATAAAAAACATGCCGCCTTCCGGGTCCATCGTATATTGGTCGGATTGAACGATATTCGCCCCGTGCTGATGAAGAAAATGGGAAACGGCCGCTACGATTCCCGGTCCGTCCGGACAGGAAATCAGCATACGCGCGCGGTTGGCATGTGCTTGTGATGTATTGGATGCATTTTTCTTGACGTGTAGTTCCATGAAGCTTCTGCTCCTCCTCGTTCTCACTATAGTTATCTTTTTATCTTTTTATTTCAACGCTTCTTTGCCGGCAAGGCAGGCGATGAGCCGCTGGTTGATTTGCTCCTCGCTCAGGTCCGGGAACAGGTTCGCTTCGGCGATCATATCGTATAGGCGCTCAAGCGGTTCGCGCGAATCGGCTTTTTTCGCTTTGGCGTCATTTTTAAGCAGCGACCATACGTCCAGAACGTATTGGCTCGGCTGGATGTCCTGTTTCGCGAAAAACGCGTGCAGATCCTCCACCTGTTTCATAAAATCGCCGCCAAAACGTTCGGAGACGTTGCCGCGAAGAAGCGCGATTTCGATTTCATACATCGGACGCTGCGTTTTGGCGTCTTTGCCGATCCAAGGCGTTTCGAGAATAAACGGTCTGCCTGCCAGTTTCTCGTGATGCACGACGGAATGGATCGTATCGAAACCGATCCATCCCGAACCGATCGGGGCGTGACGGTCTTTTCCCGCTCCGCGCGGATTTTTGCTGTCATTGATATGCACGACGCCGATCCGGTCCAATCCGATGATGCGGTCGAACTCTTCGAGAACGCCGTCCAAGTCGTTTACGATGTCGTATCCCGCGTCGTGGATATGGCATGTGTCCATGCAGATCGTGAGACGGTCATTTTTGTCAACCTTCTCGATCATGCTGGCGATTTCCTCGAAGGTCCGTCCCATTTCCGTTCCTTTACCGGCCATGGTTTCCAAAGCGATATGAACTTCCGTTTCATCGGTACCGTTCAGCACCTCATTGAGGCCGTCCGCAATCCGTTGAATACCGTATTCAGGGTCTTTATCGGTATAGGCTCCCGGATGGAGAACGATATTTTTCACGCCGATGGCATGCGTGCGGCGAATTTCCTCCTGAAGGAAGCTGACCGCAAGTTCGAACGTGTTCGGCTTGTACGATCCGAGGTTGATAATGTAAGGCGCGTGCACGACGATTTCCTCAAAGCCGCTTTCCTTCATCAACTGCTTGCCTTCCTCCAGATACATCGATTCAATCGGTTTGCGGCGCGTATTTTGCGGTGCGCCGGTATATATCATAAACGAGCTCGATCCATAGCTGCTGGCTTCGTTGGTTGCACTTAACAGTCCCTTGTCCGAAAAGGACACATGAGAACCGATTTTTAGCATAATTCATCCCCCTCAATCGAATTAACCCTTATTTTAGCGTGAATGCTGAAATAAATCTAGGAATGCGTTATAATTCTAGGAAGGTTAAATGAAAATCGAAGATGAGTGTAGAGGTGAACCACATGCACAGTTCATGGGGCGTGAGGCTGCTGTCCTCATCCATGCCTTCCGATATGTTTATGGATTCCATCATGTTATGGGCCGTCATTCTGCTGATCTTGATGATGATCGGCGGATATTTCATGATCCGTAAATTTTTGAAGGTGCTCCCGAAAAACGACGGAAAATCCAAGCTTGATTGGCAAAATCATTGGGTTGAGTCCAGCCGCCATCTATGGACGGACGAGTCCAAGGAATTTTTGGAGAAACTGGTCAAGCCCGTGCCCGGGCCGTTCCGCGATATCGCCAAGCACTCCATTGCCGCCGAAATCGGCAGAATCGCTTTGGAAGAAGGCGCTTCGGAAGTGACGCGCGACCATTGCATTAAAGGGTATATCTCCGCGACGCCAAAAAGGGACAACAAATTCCTCGTCGCTTTTCTCAACAAAAACCAGATCGACTACAAGCCTTACGAACATCTGATGCAAAAGTAGCTTCTGAGCATACAAACGAAACAAGCCCTCCGGCAGGAGCATCTTTCTTGAAGAAACGACATCATTTCTTCAATTGAAGCCTATGCCTGGGGGCTTTTGCATACTCTGCTTTGAGTTTTTTAACTTAGGAGATTTGATTGTTAAAACAAGGAGGTTATAACGCCGATGAACATTGCCATTTGCGGCGGTACGGGCTTTATCGGACAAGCGCTGACCGAACATTTGCTTCGCCGGGGGCATGACGTGACGGTCATTTCCCGAAACCATGCGCCTGAAGAACAAACCGGAGCGCGTCGCCTGACATGGGATCAAATCAAAGCCGAACCGGAACTTCTGGAAGGAACCGGGGCGATCGTGAATTTGGCCGGGGCTTCGCTAAATCAGCGCTGGACGCCAAAAGCCAAACGGAGCATCATGGACTCCCGTTTGACCACCGTCCTTGCCGTGGCCAAACTCGTTCAAGCGCTGCGCGAGAAACCGGCGGTTGTCGTTCAAGGATCCGCGGTCGCCGTTTACGGTACCTCGCTCACCGAAACCTTTGACGAGGACAGCCCGTCCCATGTCGTCGATTTCCCCTCCTCCGTCGTCAAAGAATGGGAGGATGCCGCCGATGAGATTTCGGGCGTTCGGCTGATCAAACTTCGGACCGGCGTCGTGTTGGGCAACGGCGGCGGAGCGTTTCCGCTGATGAAGCTGCCGTATATGCTCGGATTCGGCGGCCGCATCGGCAACGGCAAGCAGTGGGTGACCCTGGATTCATCTTCATGATATCGTTCGTTTGATCGAATACTGCATCACCCAACCCGATATCAGCGGGCCGGTGAACGCCACGGCTCCGGAGCCGGTTACCAACAGCATGTTCGGACAAACGGTCGGCCAAGTTTATCGCCGCCCCCATTGGTTTCCGGTACCGTCGTTTATGATGAAGGCCGTACTGGGGGAACTTTCCCTCATGCTGTTGAAGGGACAGCGGGTCATCCCGGAAAAGCTCCTGACCCACGGCTTCCGTTTCGAGTATCCGACATTGAGGCAGGCCCTTCAGGATTTGAAGGAGCACTAGGCGGAACGGAACGTATAATGCCCCTTGACGATGACGAACGTGTCTCCGTCATGAAGCGAATATTCCTTATAAGGTACCATCGCTTCCCCTCTCAGCCGGGTCCCGTTTTTCGAGCCGAGATCCTTGATCCGGAATGTCCCGTCATCGCCCCGGCTGAGCTCCACATGCGCGCGCGATGTTCCAACGGAGGATTCCACGTATTGCGATACTTCCGCGGACCGGCCGATAACGAAATGCTGCTGCTTCAGCTCGATCCGTTCGGAGCCTGTTCCCCCCTCCCCTTCTCTGAGCAAATAACCCAAAGGAAGGGCAGCTATGGATACAGAATGGCCGCCGCCGGAAGCCGGGGGCGGGTTTAACAGGACGGTCGCTCCGCCTCCCGGCTGCAGGATTTCCGTTTTTAGCCCAATTCGGCCGTAATACTCCCGCTCGTCCGTATCCGGATATGAAAGAACATCCGGTTCTTGCGAGTGGTTTCGTTCGCCACGGCGCAGGGCCGGCTCTTCATGGCGCAAGTTCGGCTCACCACGGCTCAGGCCCGGCTCTTCATGGCGCAGGTTCCGCTCACCACGGCTCAGGCCCGGCTCGCCGCGGCTCCCCGTTTGTTCGGAAACGTCTCTTGCTCCGAAGTGGCGTATACCGTTATCGTTCTTATCGGCGGCATCCTGCGAAGGAAACTTCCATTTCCATTCCGGTTCGGGATCTTCCTCCGGTTTTCCCAAACCTTTCTCCCTGTTTTTTCTCCCGGTTCTCAAAAATCCGGTAAATTGCTCCACCTCAAAACGGGAACGTCCCTGACGAGGTTTCGCGGAGAGCTCAACCGAACCGAAATCAGGCAGTGCCTCGAACGGAACGGAATCCGCCTCCGCCTGTTTTGGGGCAAAGAGCTTGCCCATCCAGCTCATGGCTGCAACGATCCCCAAGATCACCGTAAGCGAAGCGCATAGAATCAGCGTCCCTTTACCCGGATCCGCCATGTAAATCATTCGCCACGCAATCGCCGCGCCAAGCAAACAACCAAGCGCAATGTACGTTTTGCGGGCCGATGCCGACTTTGCTTTCTCCTCATCGTCCTCTTTCTCTACCTCCGCTTCTTGATCTTTACGGCCCCAGCTTTTCAGGAAGTCAGGGTACGTATCGTCGTTCCGGCCTTGATCATGGAGCCTTGGCAAGTAAGATTCTCCGGCAGGAGGAGCCCCGCTGCCAACGGTGTTTCTTGCAGCCGAAGCTTCGGTGCGTTCCCTGCGGGGCTCAACGGCCTGCAACGGCCTGGCCTGCTTTTCCTGCAGACGGGAAACGGCACCCGACTGCGGCCGCGAAAGAGACCCCATGCTCGGCGCCAAATGTTCCTCCCTCCCCAAACGGCCCGCGTCTTCCCTGCGGAAAGGTTCTTGAATCCGATAATCCCGCTGTCCGGACGTCGCGACACTTTCGCTTCCGCCGCCGGAAGCTTGATCGCCTTCCCCGGATAAAAGGCCAAGCAGCAGCTTTTTGAAACCTCCCGGTGTAAAATCCTCGGATGCCGTAAACTGCAGCAGCTGCTGCACGCCGCTGCCGCTCAGTTCGGTGACGGAAGCCATAAACCGGGTAACCAGTTCTTTTAAGCCCTCCTTGATCGGCTTCAAGCCTTCCGTCCGCTTTAAAGGAATATAGGTCAGATATAACGTCCCTTCTTGCAGCGACCCGTCCACGAAAATGTAGTCTTCATCCAACACGTATTTAAGCGGCTGCAGCATGTACATCGCGCTTTCCTCCAGCGCTTCGGCCACCTGCAGCAGCAAACCGTAATATTCCGTCATGTTGATCTTTTCGCTTCTCAGCATATGGGAGAGCATCTTCTTTTCGGTGATGTCATACCACAGCGTGACCTGAAGGTCGACTTCTTTTACATGAAGGGGCAAAAAGCGCGGAATCCGCGAAGCAGCGATCATCGACGCCTCTACCTTGCCCAGTTCGTCCGAACGGATGCCGGCGCGGTCGGACAGCACCATATAAGTGCCCCCTTGTTGCATAAAATCACGCGATAAACCCATCATTTCAGTTCACCTCTAGCCGATGGAATACATGCAGGCGATCGCATAGCCGGGAAGGACGGCTATCATAAAGGGAAATCGGAGCTGCTGCTCTTTGCCTGCCGTTAGAGAACGGAAACTTTTCAATATAAAAAATCCGGCCAAATTTCGTAACACGTTCCGCATTCTTTGCATCGTCTCCCGTCTCCACAATAAAATCAGGAAGCCGATGACCCCGGCGCAAAGAACGGAATAGACGATGCACTGGACGGTTAGAAGCAGCCCCAGCCACGCGCCAACCCCGCCGAAAAACTTGACGTCTCCCGCTCCGACCGCTCCGATCAGATGCATGAGAAGCAGTAGAATAAATCCCGCCGCCAAACCTTTGATCGAAAACAACAGTCCTTGCAGTCCATCCGCTGCCGTATGAAACAGGATACCGCCAAGCATTGCCGATACGGTCAGCCAATTCGGAATTTTCATCGTGCGGATATCCGTGACAAACGCCGCGATGACGATCATCGCACAGCCCCAGATTGCAAAATCTACCATGTTTGAGCATTCCCCCCTCTTTATTTAGACCGCTTTTGCCGCTTGGACAAACGAACCGGCCCTTCGTTTATCCTTTGACGACCGTAAACATCACTTCCATCTTTTTGCCGTCCGATGTAGTAATCACAAACGGCCACGTGCCGGGCGTCGTATTCGTTCCGACGAACCATTCCCATTCGACATACCCTTCGGCATCCGCCTGTTTGTCCCCGAGGTATTTCGCCGTGCTCTGGCCGCTTTTATAAAACACGGCCAGATTGGCCGACATCCCGGGCTCGATTTTGGCGCGGACCTTCGCTTTTTTTCCGACGTAAGCCGGGTCCGGCTTTTCAAGAATGGCGATTTCGGTTCCGTCGGAGCCCTCACCGTCCCCTGGGTTTGATCCTTCTTCCGTTTCCCCGATCCAAAGCCGTTCCTGCGCTTTCGCTTGAAGCACGATTTTTTTGTTCAATAACGGCACCTTCATCGGCAGCTCGTAACTGACCTCGATCGCAAAATAAGGATCGGTTCGGGTCCGAAGGTTTGGAATTTGGATATTCGAGACATGAATTCGTTCATAATCGAGCAGCCGGCTTTCCATATATGGCTTTAGAATCGGCTTCACGACCGGGTCAAGAACAGCCTCGGCAGCCTGGTTTTTCAAATCCTGAAGCGGTTCGTCGGCCTTGGCGGCCGCGTTCGCCATCCATTCGTTCAAGGGCGGGGGCAGCGTGTCCGTGTACTGGGAAGCCCACTCGGATAAAGAAAGCTTCGGGATGCTCCAGCTTCCTGCCGACTTCTTGCCGTCTTCGCCTTTGTCGGGCGTTTTTCGTTCGATGGCCAAAGCAACCGGGTACATATGGGTCGATACCGTTTTTACCGTATCGGACACCGTGCTTTGCAGCGCGGTCGATACCAACGTCATTTGCACGATATATATAAGGAAAAGCACGAAAAAGATAAACATCGGCATCACCAGGGATGCTTCGACGACCATGCTCCCCTGCTCGTCCCGGGCCGATCGGGCGCTCCCGCGCCACGTGCGTTTTATCCATCCGCCGCTAGTAAGAATAATCCGCTTGTTTGACCGCATAATATCGGTTTCCTTCCACTTCGTCCGAACCACCCCCGGCTTTCCCGATCATTTTCATTACGCCGGGAAGAAACCAAAGCCGCATGCCGATCTTCACTTCCCCCGAGGCATACGTGGCCCTTTCCGCCGGGTTGATTCCCGTATTGAACCGGATCAGCGCCAACATGCGCGACATCTTCTTCTCATTGTTGCTGTGAATCAGCAGAAAAAGGCGAAGATGGTCGCGATAGGTCAATTTCACTTTGATGTAGCTGGACAACTCGACCGAGCCCGTGGTACACAACGTAATCATGTCGGCGATCGCCATTTCGACGCCGTAGAGCAGAGCGGCGGCGAGCACAAGCAGCGGATGGCCGAGACCGCTGTTTTTCACAAGCCCTTCCATCGTGCGGATGGCCAGCCTGGACGCGAAAATTTCCGCGTAAGCCGCCGAGATGTTGCCTACAGGGTTGTGGAACCCGTACACGATGTATTCCAGCTCCTGGTTCCGGATGCTTAATTGATTCATGGCGGCGTCTCCCAAATCCGCGTTCGGATTTGCAGCGGCTTCTTTCAAACAGCTGATGTCGAAATGATTGAAATACATGGCCGCGTATTCATTTTGAAGCAATTCATCCTTGACGCCGGACATCATTCCCCCCAAGGCGCCGTACAGCCCGTCCATCCCGTTCATCGCCGATTTGCCCGCGTCATAGGGATCGTCGTCCAAATCCGCTCCCCGGGTCTCCCCTTCGGCGGCCTGCTTATTAAAAGCGATGCTTTCGTTGAAGTAGGTTTGAACCGTTTGATATTCTTCCATATAACCCTTCGCCTTTTGATCCAACTCGTTGATCCGTTCCAAAATCTTCGCGGCCTCTTTCAGCTTGGCTTTGCCTTGCTTTTCCTTTTCCTTCCGTTCCTTGTCCGAACCCCGGTGCTGTTCGAGCAGGGCCGCTTCCTGATCCAGCTTGTTGGCTGAACCCGATTCGGCATACGTTTGCAAATAACCGTCAATGTCGCCCCGTGCGGCAATAACTGTGCTTTTCATGCCGCTTGAGCTGCCGTAAAGCCCCGACGCGCCCGCCAAAGCCGAGCGGGCCGAGGAAAGGCTCTGGTCGACACGCCGGTATGCATCCCGCTGGCGGCCTATCTCTTGCTTCAAATCGCCGAACAGACTCTCGCTCAGCAGCAGCTGGTCGGTTTGCCCGCGCAATCCGCGGATGGCCGCCGAGTCGTCCCCGGACGTTTCGGCAGCCTGCCCGGGAATGATGCTCCGCGACACCTCGTCGTAACCGGCGCTTTCGGCACGGTGTTCGGAGGCCGCAATCACTTCCTTCATTCTTTCATTCAAGTCGAAGGCTTCCTCCCAGGCTTGGTCCGCCTCCTGCAGCAGCTTGACGTGACTGTCCGCCGCCGAGCTTTGTTTGGCGCCGAACCGTTTCATGACGTCCGCCGAGTCCGACAAATAGTCTCGGATCTCATCCGCGTATTGCGGCTCCTCGTCTTCGCTACGATTCGCGTCTTCATTCGCTTTGCTGACGTAATCGTCGTATTGGGCCGCGATTCCCGCCGCCGTCGTTACCCGCGAGGACCCGAGGGATTCATTCGATATGGACGTGGAATACAGTCCCATAAGAACTCCGGGGATGCCGCCCGCGCTTTGGGAAGCCTGTCTCTGCTTGGCCAGCATCCGGTCGAGCGCCGCCTCCCGCTTGTCGTACAGCTTTTGCAGCTTCCGCAGCACGTCGACCGTATCGGACGCTTCTTTCATCGAAGAAGACAACGGCTTCAGCTTGCTTGTAAGCTCAAGCGTAAAATCGATCGGCGCCTTGTATTTCATCTCCTCCCCGATTTCGCGGTTGAAAATTTCGTAATCGCCCAGCATCCGATCCATCTGCAGCCCGGAGGTATCCAGTTCCATCGGCAGCAGATCAAACCGGTCGCTCCTTTTCCCCTTTTCCAAACTGCTGTTCAATACCCCCGCCATGATCCGGTCCCCGCTTTGTTCCCCATAGGCAAACAAGCCGTAACGCTCCTGCAGCTCCACATCGTAGGAAGACATGACGGAACGAACCGCGGCGCGCACCAGCCGCTCGCTTTGTACCTTCATCGCCGCGATGCGGGCGTAATCGATAAAAAGAGCGACAAATGCAAATATAAAGGCAAGGATCATGATCAAAAACACGGAAACCGAACCGTTTTCCCCTTGTCTTCCCAACACCTGCTCCCACCTCCTTCCGCTACTTCCCCGAAGACCGGAATTGATCCAGCACCGATCCGACGCTGCCTTGATCCATTTTGCCGCTGTCGCCGCCACCTTTGAATTTCGAAGCGTAATACCTCATCAGATCCACGGTCCGTATGAATTCGACAGGTTCCGCTACCACCGACTTGGCATAAGTCTTCGCATCCGATCCTTCTTCGAGCAAGACGTCCAGCGGCGGAAGCGTCAGCATCCGGGCGAGGTCCACCCTCACCGCCCGCTGAAGAACCGTGTTCTTGTAGCTGATCTCGCCCGTCATCTCGGGCGGCACCATGCTGCCGGAACGGTTCATTTTGACGATCGGAAGGGCTCCGCTTCCGCCGGTTTTTCCGGGAAGCTTGACGATGTCCGTTTTCTCCGTTAACCCGCTCCAGCCAAACAGCGTCCCAAGCATCCCGTCATCGCTCAGTCTCCAATACAAGGAATCATGTTCTCCCTTGGCCACCCGGCCGGTGGCCGCCTGCTTATGGCTGTTGTCCCAGCTGTATGCCGCCCGCTCCGCCACGGCGGAAGCCGTCTGGTGCAGGAAGCTCTGCTGATAAACATACAGGCAAAAAAATACGAGGATCATCGTGACAAACAGGACGATCGGAAGGACGAGGGAAGCCTCGACCGTAAAACTTCCCTCGCTGCTTTTAAGAGGATTAGTTGTCCGAAAAAACTTCATCGCTTTTCTTATCCACTTTCGTCAACAGCCGCTGAACGATGCGGAGAAGCTCCTTCCTGAACAACAGCGCGATAATAATGATGACCGCGATGATCAAAATCATCTCGAGCATCCCTAGCCCATCTTCCCGCTTCCAAAAATCCTTTGCCTTGCTCCATGCGAACGTCAACATTGCCTCATTCCTCCTATAAATTCATCATCATAAACGCAGGGGTTCCGACAAGCACGATGACAATCATGAATATGACGACCATCGGGAAAATCAGCTTGGAAGAAGCCTGTTCTCCCCGCGTTCGCGTAATGGCCTTCCGCTTTTCCCATAAGACCCGGGACAAATCCGTCAACGCCATCGCGAAGTCGTTGCCGCCCCGTCTGAAATTAAGCAGCACGGTGGTCGTAAAAATCGAAACCTCCTGCACCGCGCAGCGTTTGCTGAAATTTTCGAAAGATTGTTGAAATGAATATCCCCCTTCAAGGTCATCCGTCATCTTGATCAGCTCGCGGTAGAGCGGATGGCCGGTTTCATGCTTCTTCTGCTCCACGCAGCGGATGATCGCTTTCTGGACCGTTTCTCCCGCCCCGACCAGGAGGACGATCTTGTTCAGCAGCTCCGGAAGCTCCATCAGGATGTCATGGTCCCGTTTGACGACCTTGCCGTGCATATCCTTGATCATGGCGGCAGGCAGAAGCACGGCCATCGCCCCGCCGATCGCCAACCCGGCAGCATCGCCCATGGCGACCGTCAACAAACAGCCCGTCACAAGCAAAAGCCAGCTGTAACCCATCATTTCCCCAACGTACAACAGCGTCATTTCGGCGCTGTGGCGCTGCCCGTTCAGCTTCTGAATCGAACGCTGGATTTTGAAGAAAAACAGCGGGAACCGGGACATCAGCTTCAATCGTTCCAAAATGAACAGCATCGGAGGAACCAGCTTCTTCAGCCGGATCCCCTCCATTCGGAGCTTGGTCACGCTCCGGTATTTCGCGCCCCCGATCCGGTTCAGCACCACCCAACCTCCCGCCAGCAGAACCAGCATCACGACCGCAAGCAGCTTCATATCCTCACCCCGCTCAAATGTTGATGTTCATGATTTTGACGATCCAAATCAAACAGCCTGCCAGCCCAAGCAGGGCAAACGTCGAAATGATCATCCCGATGCCGCTGAACATCGGCGTCATGTAATCGCCCGAGGTCAGGTTCATGAATACCAGCATCAAGACGGGCGCGGCAAGAAGCGCCTTCGACTCGAATTTTTTCTGGGCCACGAGGACGGCGATTTCCTGCTGAATGTCGAGTTTTTCGCCGATGATGGACGAAGTTCTGCGGATCACCTCCACCAGATCCCCTCCGGTCCGTTTGCACGTAATGAAGACATCCGCAAAATTCGTAATGTCCTCCATGGACGCCCTGCGGCTGAAATCCCTCAGCGCGTCTTCGATCGGTTCCCCATATTCCAAACGCGCGCAAATAATGGACAATTCGGTGATCAAATCGTTTTCGGCATCCGGATCCAGCATCCGCAAATCGGAAATCGCCTCCCGAAACCCGTTCTCCACCGACCGGCCGGCGGACAGCGAGGATGAAAGCGAGTAAAGGGCCTGCTTAAAATGCACCTTCAATGCCGCACGTCTGCGCTCAAGCATATGTCTCCTCCAAAATTTGGGGACAAGCAAACCGCCAAGCGAAAGAACAAGTGCCATAAACCATTGATGGTAAAAGAGGTAGCCGATGCCGAAAAACACGAGGGCCCCCGACATGACGCACGCCGCCCGCTCAAACCTGCCAAGCACGTACACGCTGTAATCGGGCAGCTCCTTCCTCAAGGCCGGCTTAGCCTTGGGGCGGCCGCGCATGCGGCGTAGCATGCTCCCGCCGCGGATCCCGACCGCGTCCCCGCCGTGGCTGTCCCGCCCTTTGGCAACATGTCCCGATTTCATACGGCAGCCTCCTTCGCCTGCGCCGGCGGATCGTAAGGAATCCCGGCCATGTTCAGCTTATTCCGGTTTTGCAGCGGCTCTTGCGGCTTCAATACTCCGGTTACTTTGCCATCCTTTTCTCCCGTCTCCATGAATCTGTAGAGCGGGTGAAGAACGACCTCGCCGTTTTCCATGCCCGCCACCTCGCTGATTTCCACAACCCGCCGCGACCGGTCGCGCAGCCTGCTTAAATGGACAAAAATATCGATCGCCGAAGCGATCTGCTGACGAACGACCCCGATCGGCAAATCCGCCCCGCTCAGCACCATCGTCTCGAGCCGGCTGATCATATCCCGCGTGCTGTTGGCATGCCCGGTCGACAACGAACCGTCATGTCCGGTGTTCATCGCCTGCAGCATATCCAGCGCCTCGCTCCCGCGCACCTCGCCGACGACAATCCGGTTTGGCCGCATCCGCAGCGAAGAACGGATCAGATCGCGGATCGATATTTCACCCCGCCCTTCCGTATTGGCATTTCGCGTTTCCAGCGACACGAGGTTCGGCACGGTCACGATCTGCAGCTCCGCCGAATCTTCGATCGTAATCACCCGTTCGTCAGCCGGGATGAACTGCGACAAAGCGTTCAAAAAGGTCGTTTTCCCCGAACCCGTTCCCCCGCTGATAAAAATGTTGTATTTGCCGGCCACCAGCTTTTGCAAAAACAGCGACGCGTCCGGGCCGAGCGCCCCCCGCCGCACCAAATCCTCCATCGTCATCGGCTTTTCCGGAAACTTCCGGATCGTCATCGTCGGCCCTTTGAGCGCGATCGGCGGCAGGACGATATTGACGCGGGAGCCGTCCTTCAGCCTTGCATCGACGATGGGCGACGATTCATTGACGACCCGGTTCACCCCGGAAACGATCGCCTGGATGATGTCCTCCAGCCTCGTTTGGGATTCGAACTCGAGCGGCAGCTTTGATATTTCGCCGTTTTGTTCAATAAAAATGTCCCGATGGCTGTTGACCATAATTTCCGTGATCGCCGGATCGTCGACGAGCGGCTGCAAAATGTCGAGCCCGCGGAACGAATCGTAAATGCGCCGGATCAGCTTTCTTTTTTCCGTCGCGGTCAGCTCCAGCAACTCCCTGCGGCTGAACACCGTCCTCTCGATGAATTTCATCAGCTCGCCGTTGTCGAGCGCGGACGTCACGTCCAGCCCGGAACGGACCTCCCCGCGCAGCTGCCTGAACAGTTCGTCATCCATATGCCTTCACCCCGTTTCCTTTGACCAAATCCTCGCCAAGCAGTGCCCGGCAGAGCTTCAATATGTCGCGCTGAAAAATCGGCGAGCTCAGCAGCAGCTCTTCGTTATGGTTTTGCTTCCAGGACGGAATGTAGGGAAGGACGCCGTCAATTTCCCGAATGATTCCCGGAGGCGTATTGGCCAAGCTGCCGACAAACCGGTTGACGATAAACCGGCTTTTGCCCATCGCGGCATCAAACGCTTCGGGATCGCTTCGCTCCAAAAAGGCCAGCTGCTCCCCGCTTTTGTACATATGGATCCGGTCGTCCAGCAGCATCCAGATTAAATGTCCGCATCCCTCGATGACGGCGGCCGTCCGCTCGTTCATTCCGGTGTCCGTGTCGGCGATGACGACGTCATAGCCCCCGGCGCAGGCTATCCGTTCGATCAGGCCAAGCACGTCCGTTTTGCTCAACTGAAGGATTTCGTTCCGGTTCAGAACAGGCTCAAACCAATCGCATTTCATCGCCGGATGGCTTACCGCGAACGGCCCGATCGGCACGGCCTCCACGCTTTTCGTTTCCTGGGCCGCCTTCATTTCATACAGGAGCCTCGGAAGCCCCTGGGCATCCTCCGCTTTCCGGTCCGGCCTGGAAAAAACGGCGCTGCTGTTCATCGCCTCCAGGTTCAAGTAAAACACCGATAATCCCAGCCCTCCCAACTGCTTCGCCATATTGGCCGCAGCCGTCGTTTTGCCGCTTCCGCCTACCGCGGAAACAAAGCCGATCGTGACTGCGCCTTCCCCTTTCTGGACCGTTGATCCGGGACGCGCCTTTTCCCTGAAGCAAGCCTGCAGCATATCCTCGCATAACGCCGGAAGCGGCTGATATTTAGCCACCTCTTGGGGCGTTCCGCCGCTTAGGCCAAGCACCCTCCAAGAACAGATCCCCCCTCCTTCAAGCCAGGGCGAAAGGAGTTCGCGGTCCCCGACGACCAAATCCGGGCGATTTTCGCCGTTCATGTATGCCAAAAAAGCCTCCGGCTTCGTGAATCCGACCATCCGCAATTTGCTCCCGTATTCGCTTGCATGCACGTAATGAAGCAGCGGCTCCAAATATTCCGGCTCGCTCACGGCCAGCACTACCGTATACGGCACCATAAGCCTCCCAATCCCCCATTCCAAACCAAGAAATATCCAGCGGCGGTTTAAAGCCGACAAACCGCAAATAGCGGAAGTTTCGTCGCTCTAACCGAATGCTTAAACCCATATCCGACACTTGCTTCATTTTCGCGAACAAGATCAGGCAAACAAAAAAACACCGCTTAACAACCGCTACGTGCGGTTGTCAAACGGTGCTTCCGTTATCGGCTTCTATATTAAACTCGTTCACGATTTGCAAACCTGACTTCATTAGGAATTTACCATATTCTGCAGCAAAAAACAATACAAAATGTGTAAAATATCAACAATTCATGTAAAATGGGCCGGCCGACTCTTACAGAAAACGTTTCTTCAACTCGGGCGTCGGAAGCAGGCACTGCTCTTCCTTGCCGAACCAGCGATACCGATTGCGGGCGACGTAACGGTACAGCCGGTCCCGGATCGGCGCCGGCACGATGACGAATATACACAACAGGGGCCATGGCATCCTTAACTGACGGAAAATCCGCAGCACCGCGGCCGAACGGACGTAATAGCGGCCGTTTTCGATCAGGACCACCGTATCGATCTCGTCCGCGGGCATACCGCCTTTCGTCAACAGTTCGGATCCGATTTCGGATTGCAGGGAAGCAAAGCGGAACTTCGCTTTAGGGTCGCGCTCTATGATGAAACGCGTCAATCCTTGGCATAAATGGCAGACCCCGTCCACCAGCACGATGCCTTCGCTGCCGCTTTCAGGCGCGCGTTTTGTTTCCATGTCTGGCACCTCCTGAAGCTAGTATCCTCCGTATTCCCCTTGAAATCAAGCGAATCGTCCCTTTTTGGCGAAAAAGAAAAAAGCCCGGGTAGCTTCCCGCGCCTGTATCTCGGTTCGACAGCTTATTTGGCCAAAGCTTTATCGATCCATTGGTTTTCTTCGATTTGCTGTTCCAGCTCGCCTTTGTAGCTCTCGATGCATTTGCAGATAAAATCTTTGCGGCATACAGGGCAAGGCGTTTTTTGCAACCGGCTGATGTTTGTCATTTTCCATTCCGGAAAACGGCTATAGAACACGCGGCACACTGTTCCGTCAGCCAGGTTCATGATGAATTCGTACAATCCGCTTTGCTCGTTGCTGCTGGCTTCCTTCATGTTCGCAATCACTGGTCTGTAAGACATATGCATCACCCGTTTATATAAATTTCTGAATCAAGTACCTAGACATATTAAAGAATTTTAAACTTCATGTCAATAAAAGGTTGCGTCACTTCCCCCGCCGATATTCCGCATGTATATGGAAACTCCGGCGGGAATGCGGTCCGCCCGGCCGCGAAGCTTTTTGGTAATTTTTAGCCTCGCAAAAATCGGCACGCAAGGCCCGCCTTCGCTTTACTCCCTGCATGCCCATATCCATGGATCTCTATACCAAAAGATCGAACCCTCAAATGAATAGCAAACCGGCGGAATTACAAGACTAAACGCAACAAGGTGCGTGATATCCGATGAAGAGCTGGACCAAACCCAAAAAACGCTCCTCGCTCACCGAAATTAACCATTCTCTGGAGGTACCGCATCGAGGCCCGGCATTCCGGAAATTTCTCGCCTTCGTCGGTCCCGGCTACCTTGTCGCCGTCGGTTACATGGACCCGGGGAACTGGGCGACGGATATCGCCGGCGGCTCCCGTTTCGGTTATTCTCTGCTGTCCGTCATTCTTTTTTCCAATCTGATGGCGGTGCTGCTTCAATCGCTTTCCAGCAAGCTCGGCATCGTGACGGGTCATGACTTGGCGCAGGCCTGCCGCAGCCAATACAGCAAGCCGGTTGCCATCGGGCTGTGGATTTTGTGCGAATTGGCGATCGCGGCCTGCGATTTGGCCGAGGTGGTCGGCTCCGCCATCGCCCTGAAGCTGCTGTTCGGCCTCCCGCTGCTGTACGGCGTGCTGATTACGGCGCTCGACGTTCTGCTCATTCTGCTTTTGCAGCATCAAGGATTTCGGGCGATCGAAACGCTGGTTATCGTGCTTGTGGCAACGATCGGAGCCTGTTTTGCCGTTGATTTATGGCTGGCCAAACCCCATATGCAAAGCGTCCTTTCAGGTTTTATCCCGACGCCCGATCTGGTTGCCGACCACGAAAAACTGTATATCGCCATCGCCATTCTCGGAGCCACGGTGATGCCGCATAACCTGTACCTTCATTCCTCCATCGTGCAGACCCGCCGGTATGAGAATTCCGATCAAGGCAAGCGCGAAGCCATCCGCTTCTCCGCTTGGGATTCGGCGATTGCGCTGACGCTCGCCCTTTTCATCAATGCCGCCATCCTGATCGTCTCGGCCGCCACCTTCCATCAAGCCGGCATGACGGAAGTCGCCGATATCAGCGATGCGTATGATTTGTTGACGCCGCTGGTCGGGACCGCGCTCGCAAGCATTTTGTTTGGGGTTGCGCTGCTCGCCTCCGGGCAAAACTCGACGCTGACGGGCACGCTGGCCGGGCAAATCGTCATGGAGGGTTTCCTGGACATCAAGCTGCCGCCCTGGCTTCGCCGGCTGGTTACGCGGCTGATCGCCGTCATTCCCGCCGTTATCGTCACGATGGTCGCCGGGGAGCAAGGAACCGAAAAGCTTCTGATCTTAAGCCAGGTTATTTTGTCGCTCCAGCTCCCGTTTGCGGTCATTCCGCTCGTCCAATTCACCGGAAACAAAAAAATCATGGGCACATTCGCCAACCCTCCATGGATGGCTATACTCGCCTGGTGCGCGTCCGCGGTGATCGTCGTTTTGAACGCGTTTCTTATTTACCAAACCTTTGCAGGGTGACGATCGATGCGGTTGGTCTTTCATCCTCATACGCCTCACCGCTTCCCCGGTGCCATAAGCCCCTCAGCATTAAAGAAGTTATAAAAGCTATCAACGGCAAACAAAATCCGCCAGGACTCTTCTTCGGGACGTCCATGGCGGATTCTTTTTGCGGTTTTTCAGCCGGATTTATTTCCGAAACCTATTTCTTGGTTAATGCCAGCTCTTGCAGCGCCAAATTCAGCCTCAGCACGTTCACTCTCTTTTCGCCGAACACGCCCAGGTCGCGCCCCTCGGTATTTTTTTCGACCAGCTGCTTCAGCTGCTCCTCGGAAAGCTGCCGGAGTGCGCCGATTCGCGGAATTTGCGCCTCGGCGGCCGCAGGCGAGATGTGCGGGTCAAGCCCCGAGCCGGAATTGGTGATCAGGTCCACCGGCAGTTTGCCGATCGGAACCTGCGGATTTTCCTTTTCCCACCGGGCGACGGAAGCTTGAACCCGCTTGAGCAGCTCCGGATTGGACGGGGCATAGTTGTTGGAACCGGAACCGGCGGCGTTATTGTCGATGCTGGAGATCCGTCCCTGGAAAAACGATGGATCGGCAAACGTCTGTCCGATGAGCTCCGAGCCCACCGTTCTTCCTGAGCTGTCCTTGATCATGCTGCCGTTGGCTTGATGCGGGAAAATCAGCTGGGCCAGCCCGGTGCTGGCCAGCGGATAAGCAAGCCCGCAGACAATGATCAGCAGCAAGCTGGAGCGCAGCGCCATCATCCAAATGGAGCCGTGCGGCATTTCTTCGAATTTCGCCGTTGTTTTCATTGGATATCACCCTTTTTCATATCGTCGATAAGGAATGTTCCCTTTTTTTTCTCTGCCATTAAAAATCAATCTCCATGGTCAGATCCACAGATGCACGACCAGATCGATCAGCTTGATGCCGGCAAACGGGGCGATGACGCCGCCGAGCCCGTAAATCATCAGGTTTCGGCTCAGCAGCCGCGCCGAGCTCATCGGTTTGTATTTGACCCCTTTCATCGCGAGCGGAATCAGCAGCGGGATGATGACCGCATTGAAAATAAGCGCGCTGAGGATCGCGGACAGCGGAGAACCCAGCCCCATCACGTTCAGCGCCTTCATCTGCGGAATGGCTGCCATAAACATCGCCGGAATGATCGCGAAATATTTGGCGACGTCGTTTGCGATGCTGAACGTCGTGAGCGCGCCGCGCGTCATCAGCAGCTGCTTGCCGATCGCCACGACTTCGATGATTTTGGACGGGTCGGAATCCAAATCGACCATGTTGGCCGCCTCCTTGGCGGCGACGGTGCCGCTGTTCATCGCGATCCCGACGTCCGCCTGGGCGAGCGCCGGCGCGTCGTTTGTTCCGTCCCCCGTCATCGCAACCAGCTTGCCTTCGGCCTGCTCGCGGCGGATGACGGCGATTTTGTCCTCCGGCTTGCTTTCGGCGATAAACTCGTCGACGCCGGCTTCGCGGGCGATGGTGGCCGCCGTGAGCGGGTTATCCCCCGTGCACATGATCGTTTTGATGCCCATTTGGCGCAGCTGCCCGAAACGTTCCTTCATCCCGGGTTTGACGGTATCCTTCAAATGGATCAAACCGTAGATTCGGCTGCCGACCGCCACGGCCAGCGGGGTGCCGCCTTCCGACGCAATCGCGTCGGACTTCGCCGCCAAATCCTCCGGAATGCTGCCGCCTTGGGCGAGCACCCACTGCCGCACCGCGTCGACCGCGCCCTTGCGGACATGCCGCCCGTCCACCAAATCGATGCCGCTCATGCGAGTTTCGGCTTTGAATTCAATAAACTCGCCGCCGGCCGCCACCTCGGCATCATAAGCAAGCTGCTGCTTTTTCATCAGCTCCAGAACGGATCGCCCTTCGGGCGTCTCGTCCTTCAGCGAGCTGACAGCCGCCCAATACGCCGTTTCGGCCGGCGCCGCTCCCCCAACCGGGATAAATTCGCTCGCCATCCGGTTCCCGTACGTGATCGTTCCCGTTTTATCAAGGATCATCGTGTTGATGTCGCCGGAGGCTTCCACCGCCTTCCCGGACATGGCCAGCACGTTGAACTGCGTCACCCGGTCCATCCCGGCGATCCCGATCGCGGACAGCAGGCCGCCGATCGTCGTCGGGATCAGGCAGACAAGCAAAGAAATGAGCACCGGAATATCCAGCGAAACGCCCAAATGCTTGGCAATTGGCGCCAACGTGACGACCACGATCAAAAAAATCAGCGTCAGCGTGGTCAGCAGCGTATTAAGCGCGATTTCGTTCGGCGTTTTCTGGCGCGACGCGCCTTCGACGAGCGAGATCATCCGATCGAGAAACGACTCCCCGGGGTCGCTGGTGATGACGACCTTGATCCGGTCGCTCACGACCCGGGTTCCCCCGGTCACGGAGCTGAAGTCGCCGCCCGCTTCCTTCATGACCGGAGCCGATTCCCCGGTGATCGCCGATTCGTCGACCGACGCGAGCCCTTCGATGACCTCGCCGTCGCCCGGAATCATTTCGCCCTGGGATACGACGACGACGTCGCCCTTGCGCAGCTCCGTCGAGTTGACGACTTTGATTTCGGAACCGACGCATTTGTTCGCGGTCGTTTCCTGTTTCGTCTTTTTCAGGGAGTCGGCCTGCGCCTTTCCCCGTCCTTCCGCCAGCGCCTCGGCAAAATTGGCGAACAGGACCGTGAACAGCAGAATCAGGAACACCGCCAAATTAAAGCCGGTGCGACCGGTCGTATTGAAGTAACCCGGAAACAGCACCATCAGCAGGACGACGAACGTTCCGACCTCCACGACGAACATGACAGGGTTTTTCATCATGACGACCGGATTCAGTTTGATGAAGCTGTCCTTCAGCGCCTGCTTTGCGATGTTTCCCGTCAGCATGCTTTTTCGTTTTCCTTCCATGGTTTTTCCACCTCGTTTATTCAATCGCTTTGAGCTTTTTACGGGGATGCTTCCCGCGAAACCGCTCCCGCGTCCATTTTCCAAACAACCGATTCGGCCTTACATCGTCAAAAACTCCGCGATCGGCCCCAGCACCAGCACAGGCAGGAAAGTCAGCGCCCCGATCAGGAGCACCGTTCCGACCAAAATGCCGGCAAACAGCTTCGTGTCCGTCCGGAAGGTGCCGATCGATTCGGGAACGAGCTTCTTGCCGGACAGCGAGCCCGCCACCGCCAGCAGCGCGATGATGGATACATACCGTCCCAGAAGCATGACGAGCCCCGTGCTGACGTTCCAGAACACCGTGTTATCCCCCAGCCCTTCAAAGCCGGAGCCGTTGTTCGCCGCGGATGACGTATATTCGTACAGCGATTGGCTGAGCCCGTGATACAGCGGATTGGACAAGGCGTCCGTGCCGAGATGCGTCATAAACGAAACCGCCGTCGGCGCCAGAATGATCAGCGGATGCGCCAGGATCGCGACGGCGATCAGCTTCATTTCCCGGCTTTCGATTTTTTTCCCAAGAAACTCCGGCGTCCGCCCGACCATCAGGCCGCAAATGAACACGCCCAATATCGCGTACATCAGCATGTTGACAAGACCGACGCCTTTGCCGCCGAAGACGACGTTCAGCATCATCTCCGCCAGCGGAGCCAGTCCGCCGAGCGGGGTCAGCGTATCATGCATGTTGTTGACCGAACCGGTGGTCGCCGCGGTCGTCACGGCCGTGAACAGGGCGGATTGCGCCACGCCGAAACGAACCTCTTTTCCTTCCATGCTGCCCTGCGAGGCATCGATACCCAACTGATTGATCAGCGGGTTGCCGCTTTTTTCCGATACGTACGTCAGGGACAGGAACGCCAGGAACAGCACCATCATGGCCGAAAAGATGATCCAGCCCTGCTTGCGGTTGTTGGCGAAACGCCCGAACGTGTACGGCAATGCGGCCGAAATCGTCCACATGCTCAAAATTTCGATGACATTCGTGAGCGGACTCGGATTTTCAAACGGATGCGACGAGTTCGCTCCGAAAAAACCGCCCCCGTTCGTCCCCAGATGTTTGATCGACTCCAAGGAGGCCACCGGCCCCATCGCAATATGCTGCACCGCTCCGCTTAAAGTATGGACGGTCACTGTCGGATCAAGCGTTTGGGGCACCTTCAACCCCACAAGCACCAGGGTGACGATCAAGGCCAGCGGCAGGAACACCCGGACATGCGCCTTGATGAAATCCTCGAAAAAGTTGCCCAGCCCGCCTTCGCGGCGCGTGATGCCCCGAATAAAAGCGATCGCCACGGCCAAGCCGGATGCGGCCGAAGTAAACATCATCATCGTGATAACGATCATCTGCCCCAAATACGACATGCCGCTTTCGCCGCTGTAATGCTGCAGGTTCGTATTGGTCATGAAACTGATGACGGTATTGAAGGACAAGCTGGCGTCCATGTTTCCCGTCCCGTTCGGGTTGACCGGCAGCCCGCCCATCAGTCTCAGCACCGCGTAACTTACGGCCACCAACACGATGTTGGTTGCGATCATGCTCAGGGCGTATGTTTTCCAGCTCATTCCCGAGCGGTTCCGAAGGCCGATGATGGCGTAAAAAAGCTTTTCCACGGGACCGAAAATCCGGTCCGTCCGATTCGGTTCATTAGAAAAAACGTGGTAGATGTAACTGCCGACCGGTTTAACCAATAGCAGCAGCACCACGATCACGATGCCAATCTGCAACATATCCAAAATCGCTTCCTCCTCTTCAAACGCGGATGAAGGCGGCTTCGCCTTACCCGCACAGCCTTTTTTTAAAACCGTTCCGGATGGATCAGGGCATACACCAGGTAGATGAACACAAACGCCGTCAGCATTATTACCACAATCATTTGCCGTCTCCTCCCCCGTCCACGATATGGCCGCACCACATCAGAAACAGCAAAAATATTCCGAACACGCCCGCCAGCGTCAATATCATGAAAAGGTCCATCATGGATCAAACTCTCTCCTTTTTCTGCCCGGCTGCCTGCCTTTTGCAAGCTCCGGACATTTCTTGCTTCAGCCTTCCGCATCCTGTTTCAATCGTCCAAACCGTTACTTCAGCAAAAAACCGACCTCGCCGTTTAGCGTATGAATGACATGGTCCGCCCCAAGCCCCCGGTAAATGCCCGGCGAATGATGCGCCTGGGTGATCACGTAGATGGGACACGGCGTCCAGGGACGGCAAATTTGCAGGTATCGGCACGTTAGATTCAAGCTGTTCTCGAATATGAAAATCCGGCCGATCCGCCCTTCGGGAACAACCCACTCATCCGTGTTGTTGGTGTGAAGGCGGATGATTTTGGGCACTCCCAGCTTCCTCAGCTCCCGTTCTTCTTTCGCATTGTTCGTCAGCGCGGCGAAAGGCCGCTTGAGATACATCAGAAGCTTGATAAAATTGCGCCCGGCTTCGTTCGGAGCCGTCACAACGATGAGCTCTTCTTTCACGGCTTTCGCCTCCTTTTTTCGATGAATCGGATTCGAATGAATATTTCTTGCAGTAACGGAAACGGCGATTCAGCGGTTTTTACGTTCCGATAGAATGGAAAAAGCCGCAGGAAAGAGGATCTTTCCCGCGGCTTCAAAAATCCATGACCAAAGAAAGCCATGAATATATGCTCACGACAAATGGGGCCTCTCCCTATACGCTTACGAGGTTAGCTGACGGATTAGGGCGTGAGAGTCGCCCTTCCCTCGTCCGGTACGGACAAAGGGATTCACCCCGGCGCCATCGGCAAATTGGATGCTTACGGCGCGTTGGTTCCCCCGATTCCGGCCGAAGCCGGAATTCAGCGTTAAAGACGTTTCATTTTTTTATAAGCTGCTTATTTTTCGTAGTTAAGACAACAAAAAACCACAGAGGTCATTAGGTCCCCTGCGGTCGATCTGCATCGATCACAAGTTTCATCATTCCTCTCCCATACGACGCTTACGAGGTTAGCTGACGGATTCGAGCGGTGAGAGTCGCTCTACCCGTGATGACGGATCCATGGCATCCGGTCACGGGATTCACCCCTGCGGCCTGCCTGCCGTCCGACTCTCACACCGGACGACGGGAGCGCGCGATTGGTTCCCCCGATTCCCGTTCCTGAACGAACGGAAACTCAGCGATTCAAAAAATGGAAACATGTTGAATTACGATTTGAATCATACACCTGCGCGCATCGGCATGTAAAGGCAGCGCGAAATCGCTATTCACGTAAAATGGCGGCCTTAATGCGCAGGTTATCGCTTACAAAAGCATTTATCTCCGTTAAACTCTCGCATGCTCTCTATTTTCTTGTTTTTGACGCTTGATGAAGCGGCCTGCCTTTTCCGGCCTATTATGTACGCAAGCTATTTCCGCAAACAGACGAAGAACCGTGGCAAAATGAGAAAACGGGAGAAAAACAGCCGTCATCGCCAGATTGCCATCGACACGGTCCGATTTCGGCAAAGCCCGGCCTTTCACGATTTACATTTCATTTTACAAACGCTCTGCCGTCCGTTATTATAAATGCCAATTACTTGAGGAGTTTGCAAAAATCCAAGGAGGTAAAAATCCTGAAATCCTAGTACCTTTAAACAATCACGCGCTGAATTCCCGCTACCCGGGAAACGGGGGAACCATCCGGCCGCCACGGCCGCGGGGTGAATCGCTGGGCAACCTGCGTAGGGCTTCTCCCGGCCCGAATCCGGCAGCTAACTCCGTAAGCGACAAAAGGAGAGAAATCTATGCTTCATACCGAATCCGACACGGAGCCACTGGCTGTCCAGGGGACGATTCGCCTGCATGCCATTGAGTTGTTCGTAATTCATCTAACAAAAAAGAACCCGAGTACCTTTTGCGGTTTCGGTGATCATTACAGGGTATTGATGCGGATTGTGACAAGCGGAGGCTGCGGCTGGGGGGAAATGTACTTCAACGAAGGGAACCGGCCGGTAGATTGGACCGCGTGGGCTTCATGGTTCGAACAGGTGTTGCATAGGAATTTCAAAAGCGTTTCGAGCATCGAAACCGGCTTGATTTCAAATCTGCGCCCATTCCATCTGGCAAGGCTCCATCTGTTGTGCGACGCCCTTCAAGGACTTTCGGGCACGAGCGGCCGAGGTCTGGGAGCTGAGGGCGAACAGGTGGAGCGCAGCATTTTAATGAACACGGCCGAAGCCTATGTCTCATTATTTTGAAGCGGAGCCCGCAAAAAACTACAGTTTTTGCAACATCCTGAACGCATCGTGACGACGTAAAAAAACCGAAACAAAACAAAAAATCCCTGCAAAACAGGGATTTTCTCGTCGTTCTGATTATAAATGCGGTAGAGAGGACTCGAACCTCCACGGGCGTACGCCCACTACCCCCTCAAGATAGCGTGTCTGCCATTCCACCACTACCGCGCATCAACTTTTTCAGCAACTCTGTTATTATACACCGATAATTATGAAATGTAAATAGTTTATTCCTTTTTACGGGTCAGATCCCGGGCAAAAGTTCTTCTTGCGGCAAAAGGGGGTGTAAAACCAGCCCGCTTATTCCTTTAAAAGCTTGCTTAATTTGGCGACGGTATCGCCGTCCGCCGCCGGAACGTTGAGCGTAACGGTCAGATTCGGTTCATCGGACATGATAAACGAGACCTGCTCGAATGTGAGCTTGCCAACAGCCCGATGATAATTGATTTTTTCCCCCTCGGGACCGTTTAATACGTCATGCCGCGGCCACCACGCCCTGAAATTCTTCGCTATTGCGGCTTAATTCCCCGATCATGTCCGTCCACCATGGATCGCCGGCGTATTTGAGCTTGCCCGAAACTGCGCCAGCCGGTGCCGGGCATGCGATTCCCAATGTTCGCGAAGCAGTTCCCGGACATCCGGGGAAGTAAACGTACGCCAGACGGAGTTGCGTTCGCGCGCTGACATCGTTTCATACCCGCCGTACAGCATACTGGCGATCCGGTTCCATGCCACGATATTCAGACGCTGGTCGGTCACGTAAGCCGGGCTTGTTCCCTGCAGATCAAGAAACCGCTGAAGCGCCGGCGAAATTTCCGGGGCAACCTGCGTTGATGCAGCAGGGTACTGCTGCAGGGCAAGGAGAAACATTTCATTCCACTACTAAAAGAGGCTTTGCTCTACAAGCATAGCCTCTTTTAATGCAAGCGCCCGCGACGTCATCCCATGATGCCCCTGCCGCGTCGGCCTACTACCGCCCGGCGGACACAGCTGCGATCGCCTGAATATCCTCCATAAGCTGAACTCCGCGGAAAGAAGACAGGGCGGGCCTAACCCCGCCTCTTGCCCGAATTATTTTGACTCGAGCCATCCGCGTTTCTTCTGCTATTTTCGAAAAATGGCTAAAGCCCTCGCGCAGGATGATGCATACCGTTGCCTCGGCCTTTGCACGTTCAAAGGTCACTCGCCGTCCGACTGCATTTTTCTGTACCGCGTAAAGTCGATATATTCTTTTATGAATTCTTTTTCCTTCTCGGACAACGGAGGACCGTCATCATCCCATTCGTATGTACCCGTGTTTTCTTTTAAATGAAAAGGCTCCTGCTCTTTGCCCAAAATCAACCAATCCAGGCTTACCTCAAAAAAGGAGGCGATTTCCACGAGCTTATGGGTGCTGGGCGTCGACTTTCCCCTTTTCCAGTCCCCCAGATTCCCCGTGCTGATGCCGAGCTTTTCGCAAAACGATTTTTTCGTCATCCCCCGCATTTTGATTAACGATTCGATTCGATCGTAAATGGATTGCATATAAGACCGCCTTCCAAAATTTCTTCTGACGACGCATTTAAGTAATTTTTGTCTTGCAATATGACGTAAAAAAGTATATACTTTTCTTTATGCTGAAGTAATTATAACATACTGATAATTGGTGTCATAAGTTTATTCCCGTTTTCGTGCAAATCTCATACACCTTTGTTCACCCCTCCGTCAGACTGAAACGAGAAAGTCTTACTTACCTGCGATACGAGCACTTCCAATTCAAAAAGAGGGAGCGACCTTCGTTGCATAAAACAAGCTTCACTTTTCCCGAAATTATCGATTCGTTAAAGCAGGCCGTCGCGATCGTTGATACCAAGGGCTGCATCGTCTCCGTCAACCGGGTTTGGCTCCAAAATTCGATCGAAGCGGGCATCCCCGAATCGTTCGAGTGGTTGGGCGTCAGTTTCATGCAGATTTACGCCGCGCTTTCCGAAGCCGACGGGCAGCTTCCGATCGATCTGGATTCCGTGCTTAACGGAACGCAGCCGTATTTTCGCGATGAAATCCAGTCCTCTGCTCACCGCCCGGTAAAATGGTATTTGCTTGAGGCCTCGACCATTTTTCATGATGACCGCACCACCGTCAAAGGAATGACCGTCTGCTTCACGGACATTACGAAAAGCAAAATGATCGAACATGACCTCATGGAAGCCTTGACCAAAATTCGAACGCTTCGCGGCCTCCTCCCGATCTGTGCAGTATGCAAAAGAATCCGCGACGAGCACGATATTTGGAATTCCGTCGAGAGCTTTCTCCAAAAACATACGCATGCGGAGTTCACCCATGACATT
This sequence comes from Paenibacillus sp. USDA918EY, assembly GCF_009870825.1. Classification (GTDB taxonomy): domain Bacteria; phylum Bacillota; class Bacilli; order Paenibacillales; family Paenibacillaceae; genus Paenibacillus_AQ; species Paenibacillus_AQ albilobatus. The sequence goes on from NZ_WTWY01000006.1 coordinate 324,744, forward strand.
TGCCCGGACTGCATCCGGCGCCTGTACCCGAAATATTCCTCCGTGTTGGACGGATCATCCTACTCCTAACCGTCATCCAGCTGCATCTTTGTACCGTATACATAACCTTCGTCCGCGGCATTGCGCATTCTTCCATTTTCAGGAAGACATCATTGACGAATTCTTTTCACATGAATATAATTGTTACAACAATTAATTTAAAGGGGTGTATCTCTCTGAAAAGGTCCAAATTGACCCACCAATCGATCGGTTTCCGTTTCGGCAACATGTCGCGTAAAATGTCCTCGCTTTTTGCAAGCAGACTGAAGCCTTACGGCATTACGCCCGAGCAGTGGACGGTTCTGTACCAGGTATATCTTCAGGAAGGGATCAACCAAAAAGAGCTGGCGCTCCGATCCGGCAAGGATCAGCCCTCCATCACCCGGATCCTCGACGTTCTGGACAAAAAAGGGTTCATCCAGCGCAAACCCGACCCGGGCGACCGCAGAGCCTATTTGATCTACGCCACCCCGGACGTGAAGCAGCTCATAAACGAAACCGAACCGCTCGAGCTCAGCTTGAACGACGAGTTGATCGCCGGCATTTCGGACGAACAGCTGCAGACGCTCGACCAAATCATGAAACAGATCAATGCCAATATTGACCGAATATTCGTAGAGTAGGAGCTAACGCATCATGAAAGACATCAAAGACAAATTATGGACGCGGGAGTTCATCATGCTGACGGTTTGCAACCTGCTGCTGTTTTTGAACCTGCAGATGATATTGTCGCCGCTATCGGGATACGTCAAGGAACATTTTCACGCAGGCGCGCTGACGGTCAGCTTATTTACGACCATGTTCGCTTTATCCGCCATCGTCTCCCGCCTTTTTTCGGCCAAGGCGCTGGAAAAAGGAAAACGCAACGCCATTCTTTTTCTCGGGCTCGTCCTTGCCCTTCTAGCCACTTTGGGCTATTTGTGGAGCAGCTCGCTGGCTTTGCTGCTTGCGATGCGGATCGTGTTCGGCGTCGGCTTCGGCATGGGAAGCACCACCCTTCCGACGATGGCATCCGGCATCGTTCCGGTCCGCCGTTTGGGCGAAGGCATGGGCTATTTCGGCTTGTCCACCAGCATCGCCTTATCGCTGGGGCCGGTTATCGGAAGCACGATACTCGACAAGCAGGGGTTTCCCGCCCTGGTCTACGCGACGCTGATCGTCATCGCCCTCATTTTCCCGCTCGTCTATCCGCTGGCGAAAAAGGTAAAGCAGCCCGATCCCGCCGCCGTGCCGAAGGAGTTTTCGGCCGTGCCTCAAAAGAAAGGATTCCCGAAGGCGCTGTTGCTGCCAAGCCTTTTGAACCTGCTCATGTCCGTGACCTATGGGGGGCTGCTCAGCTTCATGAACCTGTTCGGCAAAGAGGTCCATTTGGCCAACGCTTCGCTGTTCTTTTTGTTTAATGCGGTAGCCGTCATTTTAATCCGGCCGATTTCCGGTAAAATTTATGATAAAAAAGGACATAAAGCACTGCTCATTCCGGCGGCGGCATGTTTGATCGTCGGGCTGTGGCTGCTGTCCTATTCGACGTCGACCTGGTTTCTCGCGTTGGCCGCACTCTGCTACGGGCTTGGGTTCGGAACGCTGCAGCCGACGCTGCAATCCTGGATGCTTCAGCTGGTTCCGCCGCAGCGTCAGGGGATGGCGAACAGCATGTATTTCAATTCGCTGGATTTGGGCGTCGCGGTCGGCGCCCTGATTTTGGGACAGATCGCCGCTTTCAGCACGTACGGCACCATGTACCGCTATTCTTCGCTGTTCCTTGGCGTTTTCATCGCGGTTTACGTTTTGTATCTGCTGACCCGGCCGAAAGAAGGAGAACAGGCGTCGCCGAAGTTATCCCCGGACAATACCTCGATCAACGGTTAAACCCTCAAGCCTTTCCGCATGCGGCGGAAGGGCTTTTTACTATATTGAGCGTCATTGGATACAGGCAGATCCCCCTTTTAATCCCGGACAAAACGCTTCTCAAAGCGATAAATGAAATTATGGGTGATTCTCCGTACGCTTTCCCATATAATGGTCTTAAGATTTATTGCAGCCGCGCCATCCATTTTGAAAACGCTTACTCAAGACAGGATGACCGCGGCTCTCGTCCTCCAACCTTGAACCGCTTTTGCCGGCAATGGCCTGAATCGCTTTTACCTCATCCCGACGACTCGCACATAAGGAGATGAAACGATGCGCAACCACCGGATCACCACTTTCTCGGATTTGCTGTACCCGAACGGAACCTTGATGCAAAAAGGGTATTCGACCAAGGCGGTCATGCGCTACAACCGCAAACAGATCAAAGCCCCGCCGTGGCGGATCAAGGAGTGGGATTTTTACCAGGTGCTGAACGACGACTTCTGCCTGCAGCTGACCATCGGCCATACTTCTTACGCGGGCGAACTTTCCGTGATGCTGATCGATTTGAATGAGAAAAAGACATACGCGGTCAGGGAAATGCTGGCGCTGCCGTTCAATCGGCTGAGGATGCCGGCTTCCGCAGAGCATGGCGATTTGGCCGTGCGCCGCAAAAATATCGAGATGAGCTTTGAAGTATACAAAGGCGGCCGGCGGCTGCGCTGCCGCACCCGGAGTCGCCGTGCGGGGCAGCCTGTGGACATCGACCTCGAGCTTTGCCAGCCCGATTTGGAATCGCTGGTCATCGCGACGCCGTTTGACGAAAATCCGCGTTATTTTTACTACAACCACAAAATCAACTGCATGCCCGCCAGCGGCACGGTCAACATGGGCGGCCGGACCATCGGGTTTGAGCCGGAAACGGCCTTCGGGCTTCTCGACTGGGGACGCGGCGCGTGGCCGTTCAGCCACGAATGGGTCTGGGGCAACGGCAGCGCCTGGATCGGCGGCAAACGGTTCGGCTTCAACATCGGCTTCGGGTTCGGCAATACGGAGGCCGCCACCGAAAACATGCTGTTTTACGACGGAAACGCCCATAAGCTAAACGAGGTGTACGTGGATCTGGCGGCAGGAGGTTATATGTCCCCGAAAACCATCGCCAGCGACGACGGACGGTTTGAAATGGATTTTGAGCCGTTGTACGACCGTTATACGGAAACGAAAATGCTGTTTGTGGACAATCGCTGCCATCAGATCTTCGGACGGTTAAACGGCAAAGCCGTCCTGGACGACGGTACCGTCATCGAAGTGAAAGACATGCTGGCTTTCGTCGAGCATGCGGTCAATCATTGGTAACCCGCACCGTGTACAAAAACCTTCCGGATTGCCGGAAGGTTTTTTGATGCGGCTTGTAACCAATAACCTTAACCTGTTTGGATCATGAAGCTCACCGAAAATCCTTTCTAACGGTGCCTTCTGTCTAAGGCATCCACCTTGCATGTAATACATAAGGGAAGCTAAACCGAAGAAAGCAAATAAACCGCTACCTTCGGTTTGTATTCGACATTATGTTATATTAACTAACATAAATCATTTGCATTATAACAAAAATTCAGGATCACATTGACAAATGGAAATTTATATGTAATATTATTTTACAAATCTCTATTATACCGAGGCAAATCCGAAATTCGTGTTACATTATATAACATTTATATATCTTAGCGTTTCACTTCACTTTGCTTAACCTATTTTTCACTGGGGGTGACTGTTTTGAATGACAAAAGCACCAAATTACTTGATTACGTGCAAATGCTGGATCATGACTTGTCGGTTGGAAGCTTCAGCTGCCTACTGGACTTAAAAAATCGCATCTCGGATGGACGCATCCAAACGCAACCCGAACTTGAAGGATTTTTCCTGCATCCCATGACGGACCGTTTGGTACGACAGGACGGCGCCGCGATCCAAGCCATTTACGAGGCTGCCGAGCTGCTGGATATCCCTTCGATCGCCCGGATCGACCGGCTGCTGCTCGGCCAAACTTTAAAGGCGCAAGAACTCGAAGCCGCAAGCAAACAGGGCAAAAAGCTGGTAAAACTGGCGCAGGCCCTATATCCTTTTCTAAACCTCGCCGTACTGGAGGAAATGGTCCATAACAACATAACCCCCGCCTGTCTGGCTACCGTTCACGCTTACATCAATTATCAATTGGGCACAAGCTGCGACCGAGCCGTGTACGGTTACATGCAGTCCGCGGTATACGCATGCGTTTACGGTACCGCCCGCCCCCTGAACATCCCTCGTCCGGAAGCCAGGATGCTGGCCGGCAAATGGACAGCCGAGATGGAAAAAGCATGGCTGCTCGAAAAAGACGTTCTGACGAAAGAACGTTTTGAATCCAAGGCAAGCAGCCCTCATATCGCCTAAACGACGGGCATGAACTTCTTCGACCCCGCTTTCGTCGAGCCTTGTTTTCAAGCCGGCAGTCTAATGCTTCGAGCAGTATATCTCCCCTTAATCCATGCCGCAAATACCACAAAAAGCAAACGATCCACCGACGAATTGCCATAATCCGTAACTTGCTTAGCCGGAATGCAATTAAATGATCAAAATTCCATTTTATCGTAAAAAAGCACACCTCTTGCTGCCAGGGAAATAAGCACCTAAAGGGAAATCGGCCCCTCCTGAAACAGCGCGAGTGCGCTTTTTTTATTTCATTATTAAACACAAAAAAACCCTTGGCTTCGCAAGGATTGTCGTTGTTATATTATGGTGCGGTAGAGAGGACTCGAACCTCCACGGGCGTACGCCCACTACCCCCTCAAGATAGCGTGTCTGCCATTCCACCACTACCGCACGTTTGAGAAATGAAAAACTGGTGAGCCATGAAGGACTCGAACCTTCGACACCCTGATTAAAAGTCAGGTGCTCTACCAACTGAGCTAATGGCTCTCGCTGACTCACTAAGATGTGCGCCAAAATTTCTAGAAGCCCACGCTTCCCTTCGCTCGAGACTGCGACGCAATCCCATCGAAGTTAATGCTTCGACCCTTTTGGGTTCTTACCCCCAATCGAAGCAATATTGAAAGATGACCCGTAGGGGATTCGAACCCCTGTTACCTCCGTGAAAGGGAGGTGTCTTAACCCCTTGACCAACGGGCCATATCATCAAGCGTGACAACAAAAATTATCTTAACAGAAATTTTGGGACATGACAAGTGTTTTTTTGAATTTTTTTTAATTGTTTTTGGACGGGCATTTTCCCCCGTTTGAATGAATAAGTTCGACTTAATCATGGCATCTTAGGATTGATATGTCATCACCGGGATGATCTCGTCCCGGACCTAAAAAATACACATCAAAAGGAGATTAAAACCATGGCTAAACCTGATGACCGCTCCGATAACGCGGAGAAACTCCAAAACGCCATCGACAATACGCGCGAGAACATTCAAAAGACAAACGACTACCTGGATGAGCATGCCGATGAAATCTCCGGGAAGGAACTTCACAATCTGCAGCATAAAAACACGAAACGCGAAAGAGCCATCGAAGGCTTTGAAGCCGAATATCAGGATGAAAAGAACCAATAAGTTTGACGGAGGGTTCTCATCCCTTTACACAAAAACTCCCTACGCTATCGCGCAGGGAGTTTTTCGATGTATGTCAGAACGGAGAGAGAGGGATACCCTCCCTTCGGTCGGGACTGCGACGCTGTTCCTACCGATGTCTACGCTCCGACGCCCCCTCTTCGAGGGTTCTCATCCCTTTACAGCAAAGGCTCCCAGCGCAATAGCGCCGGGAGCCTTTATTCGATGTATGTTCAACGGAGAGAGAGGGATTCGAACCCTCGCACCGCTTACGCAGTCTAACCCCTTAGCAGAGGGTCCCCTTATAGCCACTTGGGTATCTCTCCAAGATACTGGCTCCCCGAACAGGACTCGAACCTGTGACAACTCGATTAACAGTCGAGTGCTCTACCGACTGAGCTATCGGGGAACGTTTTCAAGATGGTGACAAGTAATAATTTATCACGATTTTTGGGGCGAGTCAAGCGTTGCCTGCCGCAGCCTGCCCCTGCATTTGCCGCATCGAAAACGTCTCGTATCGACCTTCCGCTTGCGCATATATTTCATCCCGCACTCCTGGCATAGGAGCACGTAACGGTACGGCTGCGTTTTTCTGCCCCCGCGGCTCTGAAGCGCGCTGCAGAACCGGCTTCCCCCGACATGCCGGAGCAGCGTTTTGAAATCGGGGTCGCGATGCTTGTACCCTTTTCCGGCCAGATGCAGATGGTAGTGGCAGAGCTCATGCTTGATGATTTTCTCCACCTCTTCCCTGCCGTTTTCCGCCAGCTGATGCGGGTTGATCTCGATGTCATGGGTATGCGTAAAATAACGTCCCCCCGTAGAGGACAGCCTTGCGTTAAATGACGCCCGATGCCTGAACGGTACGCCGAAGCTTTCCAGCGACACGCGCTCCACCCAAGCCTGAAGTTCTTCATTGCTCATCATCGCCATGTCCTTACCGAATGCTCCCTTTCCATCTATTTGCACGGACATGTCATTTTTCCGCACAGGAATCTACTTGAATTTTAACTTCTCCCTAAGCTACACTGTCAAGTAAGGATTGTTTTGACCGATCTGCAAGCCTATGCAAGCAGCAAGTACGGAGGGAGAAACTTCATTATGCCAAACATGCGATACGTTATTCTACAGCTGGGAGACAAGCTCCAATACGTGGAGATGCCTGCCGATTATGCCTATCAGCTCAGCGCGCTGAATTTGAGGCTCCATAAGGAAGTCAGCAAGCTCACCGCGCAAGGAACGCCGGACCTGCCGCTGGCCGTGGCCGAATGTGATCAGCTCGAGCTTCTGCAGGAGACTTCTTCGATCGTGAGCGGTCTCGATTATATCAACGAATTGGAGAAGTCCTTTGCTTCCCTCGACGAAACGAATTATCCGCTCATTTCGCTGCTCACGGAAATCCGTGCCCTGCAGGCGCAGCTGGAGCAGTGGTACGAAGAAGAAGCCGTCTGATCCCCTTCTCATCGTTGAAGCGGCCCGCAGGCGTGCCTTGAGGATCTGACGGATAGAGATGTTCAAGAACCGAAGCCGAAGCCGGCTTCGCCCGTTTTTGGCTGCCGGCTTTCCCGTCAATTTAACGATGTAGACCTGCACGCTTTGGGCGTCTCCCCCATATGCTATCCATACAGACGGTTTTAGCAAGAGGAGGAGATACCCTTGCCGCAATGGCTCTGCAATCAACTGACACGCGCCTTCCGCAAAAAGGACAGACGCCAAATCAAGCTGCTGAACGACTGCTGGTTTTTTTACCGGAATTCAGCCAGCGAGGGCTCGGATCACTCATAGGCTTTGACATCCATAACGAAAGCAAAAAATGCCAAGCCGGACGGGAATCGTCCGGCTTCTTTTTTATGTCGTATCCATATATATGGCGATATCGTTTCGCAGTAGGGAAAATGAGCCGCGAAAACCGGCCCTTTGCCGCTTATTCAAAGCTTCTTGTCGCCGGCCAGGAGCCCTGCAGTTTGCTCAATAATATGATCTGCCCGGTATGGTAGGCATCATGTGTAATCAAGCTCATAAACCGCTGGGGATTCGCTTCGAGTTCCTCCTCCGGCAGCCGCTCCAGCTCGCTTTGCAGCGCCGTATGCACATCCACAAGCCTTGACTTGACCTGCTCCCACTCCTCGCTGCCGGCTTTCGGAATCCGGAACGTTTCATCGTTGGTTAAGTTGAATACTTCCGAAGTCCCCCTTAACCGGGCGAGCAAGCGCTCCTTATAATACAACAGGTGCTGTACGTTTTCCCAAATGCTGTTGGCCGCCCCTTCCGCGGGTTTCCACACCGCCTGCTCGATTGATACATTCTGAAGGGCAGACTGCAGCGGCGGATACCAATCTTCTTTTTCCATGCAAGAATCCCAATATTCCAGCAGCAGATTCCGGATGCTCATTCCATCGCCTCCATTCGTTTGTAACCACCATATTCCAACACGGTGGTTACAACGACGATAACATACATATTCTTCCTGCACAAGCGCAAGTTTGTTTTAAACGATTTTTCTCCCGGCGGTTCGCAGCCGGAGATGGCAAAAGCAATCCGCGATTGCTACAATGCTCATATAGAAAGGATGATTCTCGCGATGCTTTGGGATGATTTAGTGAACAGCCATTGGCATGATTGGCGGGGCAGCGGACGCGAGGAGGACCGTCTGGAGCAGGAGAAATGGCTTCGCCGTTTTATGCAGGAAGACGGCATTACGGCCGCCAACCTTCCGGACAAAAAGGAATTGGGCGAGCTAAAAAAGCTCCGGGCGTTTCTGCTGGAGCTGATTCGTCAGATCGTTGCCGGCGAAGGGTTGACCGACCTTCAGATCGCCATGCTAAACGGCTGGATGGAAAAAGAGCCGGTGCATCGCAAGGTGACCCGTTCCGCCGATCAAACGGTAAGCCTTGCGTATATTCCGGCCAACGCCAATTGGACGCAGAGTATGGCCGAAATTGCAGCCTCCTTTGCGTCCGTGCTGGAAAAAGGCGAAACGTCCAGAATCCGCATTTGCGGCAATCCGGACTGCCTTTGGGTTTATTACGACGATACGCGCAACCGCTCCAAGCGGTATTGCGACGATAAAATGTGCGGCAATCTGATGAAGGTTCGGCGTTTTCGAGCCAAAAAGAAGCTCTCCGCCCTAACTTCAGCCGACGCGGACCAAACCGCTAAAGAATGACGAAACATTTTAAAAAAAGCATGCTTAAATAAGCCCCGATCATCCGATTTTTTTGACAGGGGCTTATTTGTTTTTCCGGTCTATTACTGCTGGTCTTTCGGCTTGCGCATCGTCAGCCCGACGCGGCCTTTTTTCAAATCTACGTTCAGCACCCACACCGTTACATTGTCCCCGACGGAGACGACGTCCATCGGATGTTTGACGTAACCTTCGCTAAGCTGCGAGATATGGACAAGTCCGTCGCTTTTGATGCCGATGTCCACGAATGCCCCGAAGTCGATGACGTTGCGCACCGTACCCTGAAGCTCCATGCCCGGAGCCAAATCCTCGATCTTCAGCACGTCCGTGCGGAAGATCGGCAGCGGAAGCTCCTCGCGCGGGTCGCGGCCCGGACGCTGCAAGCTTTCCAGAATGTCGCGCAGCGTCGGCACGCCGACGTCAAGCGCTTCGGCGAGCTGCCCTACATGCTGCTGCGCCAGCAAATCGGACAGCTCCTGCGTCCCCAGCTTGTCCATGCCGATGCCCAGTTCCTTGAACAGACGGTCGACCACCGGATACGATTCCGGGTGGATCGGCGTCCGGTCGAGCGGGTTCTCCCCATCGGAAATCCGGAGGAAACCGACGCACTGCTCATACGTTTTGGCTCCAAGGCGAGGCACGTTTTGCAGCTGCTTGCGGCTGAGGAATTTGCCGTTCGAATCGCGGTATTTCACGATGTTTTTCGCCAAGGTCGCGTTGACGCCGGCCACGTAAGACAATAGCGAAGGCGAAGCCGTATTGACGTCCACGCCCACATGGTTTACGGCCGATTCCACGACAGCCTTGAGGCTTTCATCCAAGTGTTTTTGCGATACGTCATGCTGGTATTGCCCCACGCCGATGGCTTTCGGTTCGATTTTGACCAGCTCCGCAAGCGGATCCTGCACCCGGCGGGCGATGGAAACCGCGCTGCGTTCCGCCACGTCCAGACCCGGGAATTCCTCCTGCGCCAGCTTGGACGCCGAATACACGCTCGCTCCCGCTTCATTGACGATCAGGTACGCCAGGTTCGAATCATGCAGCTCTCCGATCACCTCGGCCACGAACTGCTCCGTTTCGCGCGAAGCGGTGCCGTTGCCGATGACGATCAGCTCGATCGCATATTTGTTGATCAGCTCGCGGAATTTGTCCGCGGCTTCTTTTTTCTTATTGTTCGGGGGCGTCGGATAGGTGACCGCCACTTCAAGCAGCTTGCCCGTCTCGTCGACCACGGCCAGCTTGCATCCGGTCCGGTACGCCGGGTCCACGCCAAGCACGCATCTTCCTTTGACCGGCGGCTGCAGCAGCAGGCTGCGCAGGTTGCCGGAGAAGATCGAGATCGCCTGGTTTTCTCCTTTTTCCGTCAGCTCGGCACGGATTTCCCGCTCGATCGAAGGCGCGATCAGGCGCTTGTAGGCATCTTCAATAACCGCCGTCAGAATCGGCTGCACGACGGACGGCCCCTTGACCGTCTGGCGGGCCATAAAGTTGTGAATCGGCTCCGCCGATACCTCGAGCCCTACCTTCAGCACGTTTTCGCGTTCGCCCCGGTTGATCGCCAAAATCCGGTGAGGCGGCATTTTTTTCGCAAGCTCGCGGTAGTTATAATAATTTTCGTACACCGATTCCTGCTCCGCGTCTTTGGCTTCGGAAGTCAGCATGGCGTGATCCATCGTATAACGGCGCACCCACGAGCGGATCGTTGCGTCATCGGCCATGTTTTCCGCCAAAATGTCCATGGCGCCGGCAATGGCTTCATCCGCGTTTTCCACGCCCTTTTCTGCGTCGACGTATTTGGAAGCTTCCTGCTGCACATCCCCCTGCTTCGGCTGCCCCATGATCCACTCCGCCAGCGGTTCAAGGCCTTTTTCCTTCGCGACGCTGGCCCGGGTTTTCCGCTTTTGCCGGTATGGACGGTACAAATCCTCCACTTCCTGCAGCTTGACCGCCTTCTCGATAGCCGTCTTCAGCTCGCCCGTCAGTTTGCCCTGCTCGTCGATGATCCGGATAACCTCGCGTTTCCGTTCCTCCAAATTGCGCAAGTAATGGACACGCTCTTCGATGTCGCGCAGCTGGTTTTCGTCCAGTTCCCCGGTCATTTCCTTCCGGTATCTCGCGATAAACGGAATGGTGTTCCCTTCGTCCAAAAGCTCGACCGTCGTGCGGATCTGCTTCAGCGAAAGCTGCAATTCCTTTGCGGTCTGCGAAATGATGCGTTCCTGTTCTTTCGCTTTCTGTTCTTCCGTATTCATGTCGACTACTGCCTTTTCCGTCATTGATAAATCCCTCTTTCCCGTTCGATTCGCCTGGTTCGGCGATATTTCAAAGTCCGTAGATTCGTTCGTTTATTGGCGCTTTTTATGCATTTAAGTTCGTCATGTAAAATTTCGTTCTCCGTCCGCGGTTTCCGAGCGGGTTCCGGAGCTTCAAGTTCAACGTTTTCGTAAAATGACCGTAAAATCCTCGTAAATAAAATTTAGATATTTTTCTAAAAAGTAAAGCAAGGTTCTTGTATATTATCACAAACTTTTGCCTACATTTCCAGCGGACATCTTTGGAAGAGGCAAACAAGGATGGCAGAAGCTTCTTCGCGGGGCGATGTTTCCCCTGATTTCCTGCCGTTTCCGAAGGGATACTCCGCCGAGGCTTGTATTTTACAATCCCTTTACATGTTTCATCAAGGCGCCGGGCAAGTGGAAAAGTCGGCCAACGAAAAAAAGGCGAGCCTCGGGGCGCGCCTTTTCACTGCACTGTTTGGTTAAAAGTCGATCAAGCTTAAGCTGATCTGCAAAGATTCATCCACCTTTTTCATCGTTTCCTCGTCCAGATGGGTGATTTTGTCCGTCAGCCTTTGCTTGTCAATGGTTCGGATTTGCTCCAGCAATATGACAGAGTCCCTGTCAAAGCCATGCGAAGCCGCGTCGATTTCCACGTGCGTCGGCAGCTTGGCTTTTTGAATCTGGGCCGTGATCGCCGCTACGATGACCGTAGGACTGAAGCGGTTGCCGATATCGTTTTGGATGACCAGCACCGGTCTCACTCCGCCTTGTTCAGAACCGACAACGGGTGACAGATCCGCAAAAAAAACGTCGCCGCGTTTTACGATCAATGTTTACACCCCGCTCACTAAGCGACCTAAAGTGCTGTCTGCATCTTCCTCCGCATGAAACGCCTCAGAGGCCATCGTCAAATTGATTTTGGCCATTTCCATGTAACCGCGCTGCATGGATTCACGGATATAACGTTTTTTCCGTTCCAGCAAGTACAGCTTCATGGCCTGCCGAATCAATTCGCTGCGGTTGGAATTTTCCATCGCCACGATGCCATCCACTTCCTGCAAAAGATGATCCGGCAAGCTGATCATAATTCGTTTGGTATTCTGCATATTAGCCACCTTTTCTTCCACCCCCACAACCTTCACACCCTTGTGCCCAGTATTACTTTATTCAAGGAATTTTATACAAAGGAATATATATGCCGAAGGTATATCAGGTATGCTGCATTCCATTATAAACTACAGCCGCCGTTCCCGTACAGACAATCTCGGCATAAATCCTTATTCGAGCCGCAGGCAAGTTATTCCTTCTTGAAGCGGGCAAAAGGATATTAACCAGTTTTTTCCTCGAAATCAGGGAGCAAGGAATTGACCAAACGGACGGGATGACCGCTGCGAACATACAAACGCGGCACCCGGCCCGCGATCATGCAGACGACCTCGTAGTTGATCGTGCCGAGCCAGGAGGCCAGCTCATCGGCCGTGATGCTCGAACCGGATTGGCTGCCGATCAGCACCACCTCTTCGCCGGCTTGAATCCCTTCCGCCTCTTTGCCGAAAGATCGCAGCGAAACCATGCACTGGTCCATGCAGATCGTGCCGACGACGGGCACGCGGCGCCCGCGGATCAGCACTTCCGCCTTGCCGCTCAGCATGCGGGAGTAGCCGTCGGCATAACCGATCGGAAGCGTAGCGATCATTTCCTCCGCTTCCGTCACGTATCTGGCGCCGTAGCTGACGCCCCAATGCGGAGGCAGCTTTTTGACGAACGCGGCTTTGGTCTTCAGCGTCAACACGGGTTTCAACGCGATCCGCTGCCGGTTGACTTCGTCCGAAGGGTACAGGCCGTACATGCTGATGCCGATCCGCACCATGTTAAATGACAGCTCCGGCATATCGATGGCCGTCGCGCTGTTTCCGGTATGAAGAATCGGGAGGCGGATGCCCTTTTGCTCCAACGCGGATACGACGCTTGCAAAGCGGCGGTATTGCTCGTGCGTGTAGCTTTTGTCCTCTTCGTCGGCTTTGGAAAAATGGGTGAACAACCCTTCGACCTCGGCCTGCGGCGTCTCCAAGGCTTTCTCGACGAAGGACACCGCCGCGTCGCCGGGAAGCAGACCCAGCCGGCCCATGCCGCTGTCGATTTTGATGTGGACCTTCAAAGGCTGCTTCAAGCTTTCTTCGGGCAGGTTCCGGATGGCTTCCAGCACTTCGGGGCTGAACGCCGTTACCGTAATCCGGTGCTCCCAGGCGGCCCGGATCCCTTCGGGCGGCGTATACCCCAGCACAAGCACGGGCGCTTGTATGCCGGCCCGGCGAAGCTGAATCGCCTCATCCAAAAAAGCCACGCTCAAATAGTCCGCGCCGGCCCGCTCCAGCTCTCTCGCCGTTTCGACGGCGCCATGCCCGTACGCATCCGCTTTGACGCAGGCAAGCAGACGCATCCCTTCGGGAAGCGCCCGGCGGAATGCTTGGCAGTTATCCCGCAAATGATCCAAATTGATTTCCGCTTGTGTCGCTCTATATTGAACTTGCATTGTTTGCAGTCACCTTCTCTTACGTATTGCACCTAGCTCGCTTATTAAGCGTAATGTCCGAGAAGGCCCCTGTCAATGAACCACGGCAGGGCGGATTCAGGCGTCTTTACCGTACCACGGCAGCCAAAGGCAAAGGCGGAGCCCCCGGCGGCAGAAGGATGCTCTGCGGCGCGGGACCCCGCCCGTAAAGGATTATTTGCCCGTTTGCTCCTGAAGCGACGCGGCGATTAACTTCATTTCGTCAAGCGGAAGGTTGCTGCTCGTGATCCGGAATTCGATGCCTTCGTCATTCATCCAGGTCAGCGTTTTTTGCTCGTCCTTGGTATAAAGGCCTGCCGTGAAGCCGAGATCGACGACTTCTCCCGATGCCACGGAGGACACGGCCATGTCCGAGGAACGCGATTCTATGATGGTGTATTGATAGGTTCCGTCATAACGGATCAGAACCGAATGGTTCGGGTTATCTTCCATTTTGTTGATATCCTTCCGCTCAACGCCTTCCGGCATGTATACCGGCTCGATCGTTCCGAAGTCTCCTAGTTCTTTCGGAGCCGCCGCGGAATTGTTTTCGTTTTCGGCTGCCTGCGGATCGTCCGCCGAGATCGGGTTGCCGTTCTCGTCGACCTCCGTCACCATGCCCAGCGTCGGGTCGTCGACGGCGGCCATGTTCCGCTTCATGTCGAAAGAATCCTTTTCGAATTTGGCGTCGAACTTGAACTCGCTGAACTTCACTTCGACCATGACATGCGCCTCGGCATCGGATACTCTCACCTGCTTCGGAGCATAATTGTCTTTACTGAGCCAAATTTTTTGGCGTACGAGCGACTGGCTGTGATAATTGGCGGCAACGTCAAATACGTAGCTGTCTTTATCCTCGGCGAACTGGCGCGTTTTGTCGTTCAAAATGCCCTGCACCAGCGTCTGGTACAGGTAAACCTGCCCTTGGTTTTCCGGCCAGTCGCTCTTGAAGCGGAAGCTTTTGTTAAGGCTTGGCGTCAGGACGAACACGCCGTCGTCATTGCGGAGGACGATCTGCGTCACGTCCTTTTGGGCATTGGTCAAGCTGATGCGGTAATAGGAAGGATTTTGGTACCAGACCTCAATATTGTACTCTTGCGGCTTTTCACCCGTATAGAGCGTCATCTTCCCCGTTCCTTTATAAGATCCCTCCTTGCTTTGCAATGTGGCGGCCACATCATTTAGTCCTTTAACTACGGTATCGGCGTCCTTTTTGCCGCACCCGGCAAATACGACGGTAACGCACACGATCATGGCGAGTACCCATGACATCCGGCGCATGACATCATCCCCTTTGGCACATGTTTTACTTGATTGATACATGTCTATGAGGGACTTGTTCACATTATGCAGACTAGCCTGACAAGCACAGAAAAGGGCCACAGTTGCGGAGGGCAACCCCCTTGATAGGATAACCAGCATAAAAAAACGAACAAAAATGAAACAACATGAATAATATGATTGACAATAATGAAGAATCAGGAATAGGATAAAAGCGTACCATTATATCTATCCAATCCTGGAGGATCGTTATGTTAGCTGAGGAACGTCGGCAGCGGATACTGGAGCTGCTCGCGAAAGACGGCAGGGTGATCGCAAAAGACCTGGCCGTCATGTTTGGACTTTCGATCGATTCGATTCGGCGGGACCTGACCTTGATGGAGGAACAGGGATTGCTGCAGAAAACATACGGGGGCGCCATTCCGCTGACTCCGCCTCCGAAGGTGCGCACGTTAGCCCAGCCCCGGTCCATTCGATACGGAAATGCGGCGTCGCATCAAGACGCCATTTCGAAGTATGCGGCATCGCTGATTCAAAAGCATGACACCGTCTTTATCGGCGGGGCCGGCATTCAGTATGGAATGCTCAAATTTCTTCCGGATGACATTCCATTTACGATCGTCACCAATTCGCTGACGATTGCAGAATCGATTCGCAACCTCCATCATATTGAGGCTTATCTCGTTGGAGGAAAATTGCGGGCGAACGGCGACAGTATGATCGATACGATCGCGAACGAAATGATCAAAAAGTTTAACTTCGATATCGGCTTCGTTACCGGAGGCGGAATAGCCCTTAACGGTATCAGCACGGCTACGCCGGAGGGAGCCGCTTTGACCAGAGCGGTCGCCGAGGTTTCGCGGCGCACGGTATGTCTTGCCCCGCACGAGAAGATGGGCGTCCAGATGTTCGCCACCTCCATCCCCCTGCATCACATCGATTTGCTGATTACCGATCAAGGCGCTTCGGATAAAACGATACGCGAAATCGAAAGCCTGAACGTCAAAATTATGATCGCGGATGAAACGGATCCGGACGAAGGAGAAGCTGAACATGAAAGCGATTAAGGTCGAACAATCCTCGCCTCTGCAAGGCAGCGTGAACATTCCCGGCTCGAAAAACAGCTCTCTCGCGTTGCTCGCGGCGGCATGCCTGGCCGATGAGCCGGTTACGCTGCTTGGCATTCCGAACATTGCCGATTTAAGAGTCATCTATGAGCTGGGGTCCGAAATCGGTATGAACGTTGAACAGACCGCAAATGGAGCGGTGCTGATCGACCCGAGAACCATCGGCGGCGCCCATTTGGACCCGGCGAAATCATCCACGTTCAGATCGGCTTATTATTTCGTCGGTGCGCTGCTGGCCAAATTCGGCAAAGTATCCGTCGGTTATCCCGGCGGAGACGACTTCGTCAGCCGGCCGATGGACCAGCATATTAAAGCCTTGAAGATGATGGGAGCATCATTCGCGTTTTTCGATCGTTATTATACGGTGGAAGCCAAGGAATTAAAGGGCGCAACCATTTATTTTGATATGATCACCTGCGGCGCGACGATCAACGTCATGCTTGCCGCCGTTCGCGCCAAAGGGACCACCGTGTTGCTCAATGCCGCGCGCGACCCGGAAGTAACGGATACCGCGAACTTTTTGAATCAGATGGGCGCCAAAATAACGGGAGCGGGTACCGACACCATTCGGATCGAAGGCGTGTCCTCCTTAAGAGGATGTACTTACACCGTCATCCCGGACCGGCTGATTGCAGGCGCATTTTTAATGGCGGCAGGCGTTACCGGCGGCTCGGTGACCGTTCAAAACGTCATCCCGGAGCACCTGTCTTCATGCATGGCCAAGCTGCGTGAAATCGGCCTAGAGATCGAAGAAGACAACCATTCCATTACGGCACATTCCACCGGAATTTTGCGGGCGACAAGGGTCCGTACCGCGATGTATCCGGGGTTTGCCACCGATCTGCAGCAGCCGCTAACGGCGCTGTTAACGCAAGCGGGCGGCAAAAGCATCATCGGCGAGCGCATCTATCCGGCAAGATTCAACCACGCATACCAGCTTAACCGGATGGGGGCCGATATCAAGGTTCGTTCGGGCGTGGCATACATTAAAGGCGGAACCAAATTGCACGGCAGCTTGGTGCATGCGTCGGACGTCAGGGCGGGCATCTGCCTTATTCTTGCCGGCCTTTGCGCGGAAGGGACGACGACAATAGCCGGCGTGCAGCATATCGACCGCGGTTATGAAGACGTTGTCGGTTCCTTTCGCGCACTGGGCGCCAATATCAGCCTCTACCACTCCGAAGCGCCTGCTACCACGGGTACCGCTCTTAGGGAGAGCAACTAAAAATCCGAATGAAGAAACCGTCATTTCGTAATCATGCGCCGCCCGGCAGCCGGTTTGATAATGTACGGCCCCGTTATGGATTCATCCTACGGGGCCGTTCAATAAGAAACCTATGCTTCCTTCCCTGCCCGGGCCATCCCCTAGTATTTTCTTCGCAACCTTCTTCATCTAAAACTAGAAGCCCAGTTATTATGAAGCAAAATACGAGGAATCATAAAGTTGTGGTCGCATGCGCGGCATTCGATTTTTCAGGAGAAGCGAACCACGATTGGTCCGTCTCATGAGCCGTCGGAAGCCGCCGCATTGATGACGATCATCCCGAGCTGGATGCGCGAGAGCGGCGTAGCGAAGATGAACCTAAGCCCTTCTTTCATATCCGATACGTATTTCTTCATAGGATTATGCCGGGATCTTAATTCAGAAGTTTTATTTTCAGTCGTCGTTTTCCCGTTGTTAGATGAATGATTTGATGCTTTCTTGATTTTCAGCTGCATAAACAGCAGCGCTCCGACAAAGAACCCTAGCGAGTTCCAGAAGTAAATCGCAACCGCTCCGAGCAATAGAATCAGCGCCCCCGATGCCGCATTGCACGCGACGTCAATCCCCTGATAAGCGATTGAAAACAAAGAGTTGCCCTGCGTCAGCTGCTTTTTGTCGAGTATTTTCGGGAGTGCGGACATTTGCGCCGGGTAGAACCACATGTTTATCGTCGATAAGATCGGGGTAATGGCCAGCACCAGTCCCACGGTCAAAAAATCAAAGTAGTAGGCAACGGGCACCACAAGCAGTAAAAGCGCCTGAAACAGTTGGGTGTATACCAGGAGGCCCCGGAGCGGGACCCGATCGATCATGGGACCTGAAAACAATTGAATGATCCGGGGAAGGATCGACAGAAAACCTGCAAGCCCCGTATATAATGTTGATCTTATGATCGAGCACGGCTTCATCGCAACATGCCCATCACCTTGATTATTCATTTTTTATGATCGCCCATCAACCGACCCGGAATCCTTCCGAAAACTCGTTACTTAAACCATCCCGTTTATGCAGCAGTTCGTCGGCACGGACGCATTTATACCCTTGGATATGAACCGTGTCAAGGACTTCCTCAAGGCTTGCGATCATTCGACCCGGCGCATCCGGCTCCGCTCCCCAAGTATCCCCGCTGTCGTGCAGCAAAATAATCGAGCCGGGCTCAAGCTGATCCAAGATCCGTTCTTTAAGCGGTTTGTTCCTGCTTTTTTTGCCCCAATCCCACCCCATGACCGACCACAATACGATCCGGTATTTTCGCAAAGCGAACAAATCGCCTAAATTCAAAATCCCCCACGGAGGACGGTAAAATGTCGGGCGCTCGCCCGTGATCCGCTCGATGATATCGGCTGACCTGCGGACATGCTTGTTCCGGATATGGCGCGGACTCATGAGCCAATTGGGAAGATGGGAATAGTTGTGGATCCCGATTTGATGCCCTTCCCTGTGAATCCGCCTCATAAGCTCCGGATGCCGCTCCGCTTTGCCGCCCAGCACAAAAAATGTCGCTTTGATCCTTTTTTTCTTGAGAAGATCCAGCAGTTTAGGAGTATGCAGCGGGTCCGGGCCATCGTCAAAGGTAAAAGCGATCTGCCTGCCGCGCCGGCCCCGCATCGTTACCCCCAATCCCCAGATCCGGGTGATCACATACGGAATGATCATATATACAAAGACAAACAGCAGCAGCAGACTCACGATCGCCATACTCATGCCGTTTCCTTAGCATAACGCAAAAGCAAGGATTTTCGGGTCAGCATCAGCATTTTGGGCACAAGCTTGGGCGCATTTTTTTTCGTGCGTTCCCGGCCCACCGGATGCAGCACCTTGAGCAAAAGCCGTAAATAATGGGTGGAAAATACGCGAAACCCCTTGGATTCCAGCGGATGCAGCTCAAAACCGAGCCCGTGAATGATACCGCGGTGCAGCAGCGTAATTCCGGTCAACGCTTTGACCTGCGCAAGCTCCGGTTCCGTCTTCATCGCCTCGCTGATCTGCTTGATCGATCTCCGCAGCATTCTTGCGG
The DNA here is from genome assembly GCF_009870825.1 of Paenibacillus sp. USDA918EY. Taxonomy (GTDB): domain Bacteria; phylum Bacillota; class Bacilli; order Paenibacillales; family Paenibacillaceae; genus Paenibacillus_AQ; species Paenibacillus_AQ albilobatus. Next base: position 343,921 of record NZ_WTWY01000006.1, read on the forward strand.
TCAAAAGCGCAGCCCGGTCAGCCCCCAGCTCTCTGGACAGCTTCAATACCTGCCGGTTATCCAAATGGAGCTCGCCGACCCAATCCCCCGGATATATCCACTCCCCGTCCTGGCACTTCAGGTTTTTTCCGTGATGCCGACGGACAACCAGCTTGCAAATCCCGTATCTTTTTACCGCGGCGCTGCGCAGTTTCGTAATTTGGTCAAAAACCGCTTCCCAAGCCATCCATGCCGACTGTGCGCTTGCCTTCGTAATGGCAGCTAACATGTTCACGATTGGTCACATCTTTCTTTTCCATATTTGATTTGGTCTTCTGCAGTTAGACCGGCGCCTTTATTCCTGCAGGAAAGGCATTTGTTTAGTTAGACGGCGGCAAACCGGAAATCCATGCCACTATTTTAAAAAATGAATCTATCGTTTCCCTTTCTTGTTTCTTACGGTTTTCTTAAGACGCAATGCTGGGGGTTACGGAAAAGTGATGCTTGGAATACAGACGTCCCTGCAGAATCATAAAAATAGCACCTCCTTTCGGGATCATCTCCCGCTAAGAAGGTGCTATTTTAAGTTAATGAATATCGTTCTTGTCTACGTTGCGGAACGAAAGATAAGCAACCAGGATACCGATAACCCCAAGGATCAACGGTACCGTTATATTGGCGCCGAGCGAAAAGCCTTGGTTGTTGGAACTGATCAAGCCCCCGATAAGGATCGAGGATACGATCGTTGTCGGTACGGATTTCTTTCGCATCCCGAAGAATAAAGGAATGAGGCTGAGGCCCGCTGCTGACAGCGTTTGGATCAACAATTGGATCCCAGTATGCAATAATACGCCAGCCTCCGGTTTTCCCGAAACAAACTGAAAATGGCTGTTCAGAGCCAGAAACGACGTACAGATAATAAAAGTCGAGATGAGCATCGCTCCAAACGTAAGAGCCAGGACCAGCAGCATTTTTGCCATGATCAGCTTTTTACGCTCAACAGGGTACGTGAACAATATGCTAATCGTTTTATTTCTGTATTCCTCGATAATCAATTTGCTGAGCAAAACGGAAGCAAACACGATAAATACTGCACGGCAAAGTAGCCCCACTGTCGATAACGCATCGGCGAAACTCCCGAATGCAGGATCTCCTTTCCCCTCCGTGAAGACTATAAGAAATATGAAACCAGCCATCAGGATCGTCGCAATAACCGCGCCTCTATAAAACCAGGCTAACTTCTGCTTTTTCATCTCCAGCCGGATGAGCCTAAGCATGCTGCCCACCTCCGCTAATCTGATGCATAAAATACTCCTCAAGCGAAGTATGCTTATGGTTTATGGCTTCAATCGCCACATCGTTCAGTACCAGCGCTTTGGTTAATTCCTGCTGCGTCCACTTGGACTCATAAATGCGTATGACCGAATCGCCGACGATTTTAAAATTGCTGACACCCAGTTCGTTTTCCAATACAAAAACAGCTTGTTTGCAATGCGGGGTCACGAGTTCGATATAATCGGTATTTTCGCTGCGCATCTCATTCATGGACACTTCGCGGATAAATTTGCCGCCCTGGAGAATGCCGATTGTATCTGCAACCTGCTCGATCTCGCTCAGCAAATGGCTGGAGACCAGCAGCGTCATCCGGTACTCCTTGCTCAACATACGAAGCAGATGGCGAAAATCCTTGATCCCGACCGGATCGAGCCCGTTGATCGGTTCATCCAGAATGAGCAGCTCGGGTTTGGTTATTATCGCGCGGGCCATGCCCAATCGCTGCTTCATGCCAAGCGAAAACTCGGATACCGATTTGCCTTGGATGGAAGTGAGGTTGACCATCTCAAGCGCTTCGCTGATCTCGCGTTTGTTATAATAACCCATATATTCCGCATGCAGCTCCAGATTCTCGATCGCCGTCATTTTCTCGTAAAAAATCGGATACTCGATGATGCTGCCAATGCGTTTAAATATTTCAACCGACGAAGGCGTAAGCTTCTCTCCGAAAATTTCAATTTCGCCGCTGGTCGGTTTAACAAGATTCAGCATCATTTTCATCAGCGTCGTTTTGCCGGCTCCGTTTGGACCGAGCAGTCCGTAAATTTGTCCCTGCCGGATATTCATGCTGACATCGGAGACAACTTCTTTGCCTTTATAGGTTTTGCTGACATGGCGGGTACTGATGACATAACCCATTGATCTTTGCCCCTCTCCTTTGTTGCTTGATCACAGTATAACCGCCAACATTTTCATATTTCTTGCGCAATTCTTACGAATCTCTTAAGTGTGGAAAGCAAGCGGGATGGCTAGGTTTCAAAACGGTTCCGTCCCCTTCGCTGCTTTTGCTAGCGTTAAGGCAGCTTTTTTAACGAGATCGTAAAAACGGTCCGTTCATACGGCTTGCTCGCCACCCGGATTTCCCCGCCCATCAGCTCAATCAGTCTTTTCGTAATCGTCAGGCCCAAACCGCTGCCTTGAAATCTTTTATTCCTTGAATCCTCCAGCGTGTACATCCGTTCGAAAATCAGCTCCTGATCGCGTTCCCGGATGCCTTTGCCCTTGTCCCAAACATCGATCAGTACCCGGCCCTGCTCTTCCCGCAGCTTCATCCCGACCACCTTGCCCTGTGACCCGTAACGGATCGCATTGCTCAGCACATTGTTTAATGCGCGGCTCAGTCCTTCTTCATTCCCCCAAGCATAAAGCGGCTTATCCGGAATGTCGATGTCCGCCTGCAGCCCTTCGGATTCGATCAGATCATAAAACATCAGCATGCTGTTTCTGGACACTTCATTGATATGTAAACGGGTCAGCGGCAGCTCCTTATCTCCCGATTCCAGCTTGGCCAGATCAAAGAAACGGTTGATCAGCTCCACGATCTCCACCGTCTTCGCATGCACCTTATCCAGCAGCCGCTCCCTTTCCTCCTGCGGCAGGCCGCCCTTCCGGTTCAACGTTTCAATGTATCCGAGCACCACGGTAAGCGGCGTCTTCAAATCATGCGATATGTTGGCCAGCATCCGGCGCATCGCGATTTCTGTACGCATAAATCCAGTCTCCGACTGCCTGGTTTGCAAAAGCAAACGATTGACAGCAATCAGCAGTTGACGATATTCGGGATACTCCGTAAAAAGCAAAAGCTGCTCCTGCGAAGACGAATCCACAATCGCATTCAGTTTATCGATGATGTACCCAAGCTGCCCGGCTCTTTTTTTCCGGCCCACCCACTGCATTACGTTCAGCAGCGCCAGCACGATCGAAAGAATCAGCAGAACGGCAACCACTAAAATTCCCCCAGACGGTAGCCGATGCCCCACAGCGTTTTGATATACTGCGGATCGGAAGGCTGATCTTCGATTTTTTCGCGCAAACGGCTCATATGCACATTAATGACATTTTCATCGCCGAAATAGTCGTCATTCCAGACGGAGGTAAAAATGTGCTGCTTGGTGAATACCTTTTTCGGATTCGTCATGAACAGCTTCAAAATTTGCAGTTCTTTGGCCGTCAGCTTGATCTCCTCGCCGTTTTTGGTCACGGTCAAATGATCCAGATCCATCTCCAGTTCATGCACCCGGATGATTCGATTCTGCTGGACCGGGGCCGCTTGCGCATAAGCCGTCACGCGGCGGATCGCGGCCTTCACCCTCGCCGTCAGCTCAATCATGGAAAAAGGTTTCGTAATATAGTCGTCCGCGCCAAAACCGAGGCCAAGCGCCTTATCCACTTCCCCATCCTTTGCGGATACGATCAGAACCGGCACATGGCTGCTTTCCCGGAGCTTTTTCAGGAAATCCATCCCGCTGATCTTGGGCAGCATCATATCCAGCAGCACCAGGTCATAATCACGTTCGGCAAACCGCTGGAGCGCCTCCTCCCCGTCTTTGGCAAGCACCACCTGAAAACCTTCCATCGTCAAATAACTTTCCACCATTTCGCCGATCGAGGCGTCATCCTCTACAAGAAGTATGTTCGAAGCCATGATACTCACGCCTTTCTATTCATTCCCTGTAGTTCTAATATACTGGAAACGGCGACCCGAGGTATATTCAAATTCGCTATCAAAATAACCAAAATCAAAATACCGATCCGTTGAAAATGCAAAAGAATCCCGTTGACGGCCCCTATTGGGAAAGGTTACATAACCGGAAGTCAGACGCTCAAAACAAAAAAAGGACCTTGGATGTCCTAACATCCCGGTCCTATATGTTTAATTTTCCCGTGGCGGCACTTTCGGCACCAGCTTGTAGATGTCCCCGTTTTCAAAAGTGTCGATCAGCCGGTCCAGCCACTCGTAATAAGCAAACGCATCCCGGAGCTTGGCTTTGTCCTTCCGCAGCATTTCCGCCATTTCCGGATCTTCCGCGTATTCTTTCTCCATTTTTTCGATCTCTTCCGTCGCCTTGCGAAGGACCGTCATGTTGGACTCCACGGATTTTCTCCATTTGACGTCAAAAAAGTCGGTAAACGTTTGGTACCAGTCGTATTCCACCTCGTACAGATCTTTTCGCGAACCCTTTTCCCAAACCTTGTTCACCATTTTCAAATCGAGAAGCGTGCGGACGCCCGTGCTCATGCTGGTTTTGCTCATCTTCATCTCGGAGCCCATCTCGTCCAGCGTCATCGGCTTGTCCGCAAAAAAAAGCAGACCATAGAGATGCCCCGTAGATAAAGAGATGCCGTATAAGTCCATGTTTCTTCCGATCGTTTCGATCACGCGTTTTCGTATTTTGTCCAGCGCCGCATGCTGTGTTTCCTTGCCCGGGTCCAAGCCCATGCTTGCAACCTCCTTATGTTCAGCCATACTCTCGGGTGTTTTCCGTTAGATCACTCATCGCTTAGACGAAAATCCAGAGGCAACAACCTTCTTGGTCTATTGTAGAAAAACGCCTTTTAAAAGTAAAGAAGCCTCAGAAGCCGCAAACAGGAGCATCCGCGAGGAAAATCAAGGAATGGTTTGTACAGTTTTTACTGTACGTTCTTTACATACGGTTAAAACCTTTGTTACGATAGTTTTTAGTTGTTGCACAGTTCAACACCCCGTATTCAAATCGGCGTTCCTTTTTTCTGCTGTTTAAGGAACCGCCGGAACGGGTAATGGGGAGTTTGCCATTTTTTTGCTCGAACTGGTTTTTAAGGGGGGATTGATTTGTCCATCTTACAGCTTCAGAAGGTAAGCAAATTGTTCGGGCCCCACGCGGAGAGCTGCGTGGAGCTGCTCGAACAAGGTTGGACCAAAGAAAGAATAGCCAAGGAGAAAAACGTGACCGTCGGCGTCAACCGCGTCAGCCTCGACATCGAGGCAGGCGAAATTTTCGTCATCATGGGATTGTCCGGCAGCGGCAAGTCGACGCTGGTGCGGATGCTGAACCGCCTCATTGAGCCGACGTCCGGGGAAATCCTGGTGCATGGCAAAGACTTGATGAAAATGAACAAGGAGCAGCTGCGGACCGTTCGCCGTCAAACGATCAGCATGGTGTTTCAAAAGTTTGCGCTTTTTCCGCACCGCACCGTGCTCGAAAACGTGGAATACGGCCTTGAAATCCAAAAGGCGGAGAAGCGCCTGCGGCGGGAAAAAGCGAAGCAGTCGCTGGAGCTCGTCGGGCTGAAGGGCTGGGAGGACAAACGCCCGGATGAACTGAGCGGCGGGATGCAGCAGCGCGTCGGCCTGGCCAGAGCGCTGGCGAACGATCCCGAAATTTTGCTCATGGACGAAGCCTTCAGCGCGCTTGATCCGCTCATCCGGCGGGATATGCAGGACGAACTGCTGGACCTGCAGGAGAAGATGAAAAAGACGATCATCTTCATCACCCACGATCTTGATGAAGCGCTTCGGATCGGCGACCGCATCGCCCTGATGAAGGACGGGGCCGTCGTGCAGGTCGGAACGCCGGAGGAAATATTGACGCAGCCGGCCAACGCGTATGTGGAACGTTTCGTGGAGGACGTCGACCTGTCGAAGGTGCTGACCGCTTCGCATGTCATGCGCCGTCCCGAAACGATCATGGTCGAACGGGGGCCGCGCGTGGCGCTGGAAATGATGCGCGAACGCGGCATTTCCAACCTGTTCGTCGTCGACCGCGCCAAACGGCTGCTCGGCGTCATCACGGCGGAAGACGCGTCGGCCGCGATGCGCAGCGGGCAGTCGCTGGAGAACATCTTGATCGTCGACGGGCCGCGCGTCCATCCGGACGTCGTCATAAACGAATTGTTCGAGGTAACCAGCCTCGCCAAAGTGCCTCTCGCCGTCGTCGACGACGAAAACCGTCTCCTCGGCGTCATTGTCCGCGGCGCCCTGCTCGGCGCTCTTGCGGGAGAAAACGGCTCGAAGGAGGTGAACCCGGATGCAGAAAATACCGCTGGATAATTGGGTCGAAACCTTGGTCGGCTGGATGGAGGATCACCTGACGTTTTTATTCGATATCATCTCGGGCGCCATTGAAGGCATCGTGAATGCTTTCACCTGGCTGTTTATGCTGCCTCATCCGTTTCTTTTTATCGTTATTTTGGGCATTCTTGCCTACCTGGTGGGACGCTGGCCGCTGGCTCTGTTCTCCGTCGTCGGATTTTTGCTCATCTACAACCTGGACTACTGGTCGCAAACGATGGATACGCTGAGCCTCGTCATTACCTCGGCCCTCATCTCCGTTGTGGTCGGCATTCCGATCGGCATCTGGTGCGCCTATAGCAAAGGCGCCGCCCAGATCATTACGCCACTGCTTGATTTCATGCAGACGATGCCGGCGTTCGTGTACCTGCTGCCCGCCGTCTTCTTCTTCAGCCTGGGGGTCGTGCCGGGCGTGATCGCCTCGGTCATCTTTGCGATTCCGCCGACCATACGCCTCACCCTGCTGGGGATCCAGCAGGTGTCCGGCGAGCTGACCGAAGCGGCGGACGCCTTCGGTTCCACTTCCGGCCAGAAGCTGTTCAAGGTGCAGCTTCCGCTGGCCCTGCCGACGCTGATGGCAGGCGTGAACCAGACGATCATGCTCTCCTTGTCCATGGTCGTCATCGCTTCCATGATCGGCGCGCAGGGCATCGGCGCGGAAGTGTACCGGGCCGTAACCCAGCTCCAAATCGGCAAGGGCTTCGAAGCCGGTCTCGTTGTTGTTATTTTGGCCATTGTACTTGACCGTTTTACGCAAGGTTTATTCAAATCCGAACGAAAAAGGGGAAGATAAGATGAGAAAACAAAGTAAATGGATGCTGCTGCTTGGACTCGCCGGCGTACTGACGCTTTCGGCCTGCAACACGAGCGGCGGCGCGGATAACAAGGCAAGTGGCGGGAACGGCGCCGAATCCTTCGGGAAACAGGTCAAACACGAAATCATCGGGATCGACCCGGGCGCCGGCATCATGAAGGCCACCAGCAAAGCGATTGAGGAATACGGCTTGTCCGACTGGAAACTGGTCGAAGGTTCGAGCGCTGCCATGACGGCGACGCTGGCTAAGGATATCAAAGCCAAAAAACCCGTGGTGATTACCGGCTGGACGCCGCATTGGATGTTTTCCAAATACGATCTGAAATACCTTGACGATCCGAAGAAGGTGTACGGCGAAGCGGAAGAAATTCATACCATCGCCCGTCAAGGCTTGAAGGATGATGAGCCGACCGCCTATCAGTTCCTCGACCGTTTCGAGTGGACCTCGGATGAAATGGGCGAAATCATGACCGCCATCGAAGAAGGCGCAAAACCCGAAGACGCGGCCAAAAAATGGGCCGACGACCATCCGGACCGCGTGAACGAATGGATCAAGGATCTGAAGCCGGTAAACGGCAAGCCGCTGAAGCTCAGCTATGTCGCCTGGGATTCGGAAATCGCCAGCACCAACCTGCTGCAATACGTTTTGCAGGATAAGCTCGGCTACAAAGTGACCGCCCTCCAGGTCGAAGCCGGCCCGATGTGGACCGGCGTCGCAAACGGCGATGTGGACGCATCCGCCGCCGCTTGGCTGCCGCTGACCCACGCGGACTACATGGAGAAATACAAGGATAAAGTCGATGACCTCGGCCCCAACATGACCGGCGTCAAAACCGGGCTGGTCGTGCCGTCGTACGTCGACATCAACTCGATCGAGGATTTGAAAAAATAATGAGGTTTCGGTCCCGAAGCCAGGCATAACGCTGGAAACGTTCCGACCGCCCAAACGCAATTTGGGCGGTCTTTTTTTATAATATGAGAAAGTATTAACTACGGAGTTATTTCGTCCTGATATTGCAAAAAAACTATCTTTAAACGCGGTCTGTCTTCTTAAGGAGTACGTCGATCGACGTTTTTCTTTTGGATCAAATATCTATTGAAAATGTTTCTTTAAGCCCCTGCTTGCCTTCCGAAGTGATGCTGACCGCCCGCGTTTTGGGCACGCGCTGTACCCACTGCAGCTCTACCAGCCTGTCAAGCAAAGCGTTCCCCAAAGCACCGCCCAGATGGTGGCGCCTTTCGCTCCAATCCAAACATTTGTGGGAGAACGACCGCCGCTTTTTCTTGACCTGCGCAATGTTGATTTGAAGGGATTCGAAAAACGCCTCTCCGCTTTCGGTCACTGCAAACCCTTCGTTTGTCTCTTGAATGATTCCCCTTTGTTTCAAAGAATCCGTCAGCTGCACCCCCACGTTGCCGGCCAAGTGATCATAACAAGTTCTGGCCCATCGGATGGCTTGATCCTCCGTCGCTTGCCGCAGCGATTTAATTTCAACCGGCGGAGCCAGGGCAAGAAGCGACTCCATCGTCTGCGCGACTGTGGAATCCCGTATGCCGTAGTACCGGTGTCTTCCATGTTTTTCAAAGATAATTACGTTAGCTTCGACCATTTTGGCTAAATGAAAGCTGGCCGTTTGCGGCTTGATGCCCGCCATATTGGCCAATTCGCTTGCAGGGTGAAATCTGCCGTCGAGCAGGGCCGTCAACATGGCTGCACGCGAAGGCTCGCTCACCAGGGAAGCGATCAAGGCCACATTCGGATTGGAATTTGTACGCATTGGAAGTATCCCCCTTCAAAATATGCAATCCACACTTCGATGATAATTGAAATATTTATGCTTTACAATCACAAAGAAGACGAAAAGGAGGAACATGCAGCATGGAAATACAAAATCCGATTTTTGAAGCCGTGACGATTCAACCTAAAATTCTATACTATGGCACGCCGGTGATTCTGCTGAACACGCTGAACGGGGATGGAACCGTCAATATTAGCCCGATCTCATCATCTTGGGCACTGGGAGACTGCATCGTATTGGGGCTCGGCCTTGGAGGAAAAGCCATCGAAAACGTGCAGCGGCATCCCGAATGCGTCATCAACGTTCCGGATCCTTCGCTTTGGGAGAACGTGGAACGGCTGGCTCCTTATACGGGAAAAAATCCGGTTCCGGATTTCAAAAAACAGAACGGATTTTTATATGGAAAAGAAAAATACGACATCGGCGGGCTTACTCCTGCAGCATCGATTGCCGTAAAACCTTCCCGGATCGCGGAATGCCCCATTCAAATCGAGGCGAAGGTCAAACATATTCGTATCCCGGACCATTCCCCCATGTTCGCCATTGTGGAGACGCAGTCCGTGCAGGTGCACGCCCATAAAGAAATCGTGACGGGAGAACATCATATCGATCCTAGAAAATGGGGCCCATTAATTTACAATTTCAGGCATTATTTCTCCCTTGGCAAGCCGTTAGGGAAGACCTTTCGGGCGGAAATATGAGCGGCTGGGCATACCTAAAAAACGGCACGAGCCCAAGGCTCGTGCCGCTTCTTCGTTCTTTATTTTTTGCCGTTCCCGCGGCCTTTTTCATTCCCGTGGCCTTTTTCATTCCCGTGGCCTTTTTCATTCCCGTGTCCTTTTTCATTCCCGCGTCCCTGATCGTTTTCTTTATCTTTGCCTTTGCTCAGGTTTTTTTCCGACTGCTTTTTCTCGATCTTGATTTCTTTTCCGTTCGAGAACTTCACCGAAAGCTCCAGCTTTTGGATGTCGTCGTTGTTCAATTTCAACGCGGATACCAGTTTGCTTACGGCTTCCTCGGCCGTCGTCTCCTCGGCAATCGCTGCGTCGCCAATCAATTTTTCGATCGCCGCCGCGGCTGCCTTGCCCTCCAGCTTCTGTTTCATTTGGCCGGATTTGAGCTCAAACTCCGCATCGATTTTACCTTTTTTGTTTTTATACTCTACGTCCACTTCTCCCTGGCCGCCCAGCTTGATCTCCAAATCCAATTCCACGATCGTCGCTTTGGAGGAGTCTCCCGGATTCGTTGCGGGATCTTTTGCGCCTTCACCCGGCTTTGAATCCAGCAGCACGGCTTCCCGGACGATGTTGTCCAAAACGGTCAACTGCACGGAATCATTGACCGCGAGCTGGTCTGCGCGAACGTATTTGTTATGGTACGTCACGAGCAGCTCGGAAGAAATGCCGTAGGTAAGCGACTTGTTGTCGTACGTCGCAATGGTGACGCTTCCGTCGACGGAACCGTACACGCTGCCGCTGACCGTCGATGGAGATGTGCCTTCCGCAGTCTTTTTAAACTCGATGTTTTGAATCACGCCGCTTGCTTTAACGGCCCCCGCTTGATCAAGCAAACCTCCGCCGGTTCTGTCCAGCAGCGCGGCGATTTCGGCGCGGGTCACGCTTTTGTTCGGTTTGAACGTGCCGTCCGGATAACCGCCGATGATTCCTTTCTCGACCGCAACGTTGACGTAACCGATGGAGCCGGCCGGAATGGAAGCCGCATCCTTGAAGGAAGGCGTCTTGTTCATTTCATGCAGCGCCTCCTGCTGCAAACCGAGCGATTTGACCAGCAGCCCCGCAATCCATACGCGGCTTGCCGGTTTTTCCGGCTGGACGGATTGCTCGGAGGCGTCAAACAAGCCGTTTTCCAGCGCCGTCAAAATATAACCTTTCGCCCAAGGATATTTTTTGTTGATCTGTTCGGCATCCTTGAAAAAGAGTTTGGCATCCGGCTTCTGCGCTTTAGCCTGATCCTCCAGCCCAAGCAGCCGGACGGCCATGACAATCGCCTCTACCCGGGTAACCGGCTGGTTTGGCCGGAACGATCCGTCCTCGAACCCTTGAAGGACGTTTTTCGATTTCATTTTCGCGATGTAGGCCGAGGCCCAATCCGCGTCCTCGATATCTTTAAAGTCGAGGGCAAACGGGTATACCGCGTCTTTTGCCGCCGATTTTTTGTCGCTTGCCGCCGAGGTCAGCCCGGAAAAGCCGACGGTCAGGATGAAGACCAGCGCAAGCATGAGCAGATTTCTAGCTGTTTTCAACGAAGACTCATCTCCTTCAAATGTGATTGCTTTATTCGGCCGGCCTACATGAACTTCGAACGCTCCCTGCATTCTTGAGGGCCGCCTAAGAGCCGCCGGCTTGTAGTCAATCTAATGTAGTTTATCGACATGGTTCGATATTTTTTTATGAGTATAGAGACCTAAATTACCTCGAAAATGAACCAACCCCCCCTATAGACGTTCTCCTCGGATTTCGGGAAGGATGCTGGCGACAAACTTGAAACAAGTTGGCTCAGGCTTTGGTCGGGGAAACCTATCGACCAAAGTCCAGAATAAAGTCCGGTCCCCCGGTGGAGGCTCGAGCTTTCGAATTCCAATAAAATACAGTCATCTTAAATTGTATCGGATGAGGAGATGGGAATGATGAAAACGGTCAGGAGCTTAGAAGGAAAAAAAACGATTCGTTTATTCGAAGGGGAAAAAGGGCTTGTCCTTACGTCCGTCCTCGGTTTTTTGCTGTCGGCGTTTTGCGGGCTTTGGGTGCTCGCGTTCGGGAGCGAAGCGCCTCCGGGGGGAAACATCCTCAATGCGTTCTCCTTTAATGCCGCGATCGGCATCTTTCTGCTGTCGACGGCGGCCATTTTGCCGTATTCGGGACTGGGGAGAACGGGCAGAGCCTTCTTCCGCTATCCTTATATCGTCCTCGCGCTGTATGCTTATGCAGCCGAAACCGTACAAAACTTTCGGGGCGTCAATCCAAGGTTTGTCGTGGGAGGATCTGCTTTCGATGTGTGGGTCGGCAATATTTTCGCTTTTATCGCATTGCTGCTCGTCCTTTTTTATCTGGTTCTGGCCATCGCTTATTTCCGCCCCAGAATATACGCGAGCTATCCGGAGATGGCGACCGGGATTCGTTATGCGATGATTGCCGTCATGATGTCTTTCGCCGCAGGGATATGGATTTCGATGAACCAAGGACGGATGGTAGGCCTTCACGGCAACATCATTTGGCTGCACGGCCTTGGCTTCCATGCGCTTCAGGCCATCCCGCTCGTCGCCTGGCTGGCGGAGCGTTCCTCCCTTCCCAAGGCTATGCGGAAGCGGATGATTCATGTCACCGGCGTAAGCTACATTTTAGGTCTGGTCGCGATCGGCTGGCAGACGGTGCTTGGCCATGCGGTGCTCGAATGGTCGTTCCTGCCGATTGCGGCCGGCGCATGCTTCCTCGTCTCGCTTCTCGCTGGAGTGTTTGTGCTCCGCAATACGCCGTCGGACCGGATTTTCACGCCATCGGCGGCGCAGGCCCCCCGTCGTTCCCGCGTTCTGTAAAACCGCCACTCAAAGTGGGGCATGTAACGCTTCAAACCGGGCTCAGGTACGATTGCGGGTTCCCCGGTAATTCGATTAAAAAAAGGCGGCCCTGATCTCCAATGCTGGAGCAGGGTCGCCCTTCTTCCATCGGACATTACTTCTCTTCCGAGGTATTCGCCTGTTTGCTTCCGTCTTTGATCGTAACCGTGACCGGCGAATATTCCGCGGTGACCGTTTGCCCGTGAATGGACACGCTGCCCTCCGGCGAAATGTCTTTTTCGGTCATGATGCCAAGCGCGATCGTAAATTCATTGAATTTGATCGGGATTTGTTTTTCGCGGCGGATTTCTACGCCGTTCAGATAAAAGATCGCTTCGTCGTTCCCGCGGTCATACGTAATTTTGTACGTGTTGAACTCGCGCGCTTTGAAGTTGGTATCTTCCTTGAAAATACAGAAGTAGCGCGTCTTATCGGACGGCGGCACCTCTACCCCAGGGAAAGGAAGGACGGCGTAGACGCTGGCGTACTTGTCGTTTCCGGCAAAAAAGTCCAGCGCTGCGCCGGTCGTGAAATCAAGCAAATTAAGGGAAACATACCCGTCGTACAAATCGCCCGGAACCGTATTTTGCGTGCGCGCGCGGATTTGCAGCTCAAAGCTGACTTCGCCGGATTCCGGCACTTTGATCGTTTCCACGGAGTAATACATATGTTTGGCGTTGTCCAAAATTTGAATCTGGTCGTTTTGGCGGCTCAGCGGAGCGCGCACGTACAGGATGCCGTTGCGGACGATGACGACCGCATTCGGCTCGCGGTATTCCCAGAACGAACCGTCCGGCAGCGGAAATCCGCCGATTTTCCAAACCTCGCCTTCCGATAAAATGGTATGAAAATCGCCGATCACTTTTTGTTGTTCCATGAGGCTAAAACTTCCTTTCTACTTGCGGTTAGAATATTAAAAATCCGGCGGCGAAATCGCCAATAACCGATCTTGCCATCAGATGAGTCCTTGAATCACGAGGCACACGATCATAATCAGGCCGCTTAGCTGCGCCGATTTGACGGATGCGCCCATCAAAGGCAAATAAGCATGGGAGCTGTTTTGCGGCTTCAGCTTGCCGTATACCTGGTACAGCGGGATCATGGCCGGCAAAGCCAGCAGCCCGTAAACCGGAAGCGCTCCGGCAAGGACGCTGACGATCAGCATGACGGCGGCAAGGAAAAGAAGATATCTGGAAAACGCCAAAGCCCGCTTCTCGCCCCACACGACGACCAGCGTGCGTTTGCCCGCCTGACGGTCGGCCTGCCAATGCAGGAAATGGTGGTTGAACAAAATCAGCGTCGTCAAAAGTCCGATCGGCAGCGAAAGCAGCAATGCCCTCAGATCCAAATGGGAAGTCTGAACGTAATAGGCCCCCATCACCGGAAGCACGCCGAAGGAAAGCAGGATCGCGATTTCGCTGTACCCTTTTCCCCGGTAACCGAACTTCAGCGGAGGCGCCACGTAAAAGTAAGCGATCAGCCCGCCAAGGGCTCCGAAAACAAACGCCCAGATGCCGGAATAGATCGCCAGCACGATGCCGCAAACGGCCGCCAACGCAAACAACCCCCAAGTGACGGCCGCAAACTTGCGGACGCTCCACACCTGGTTGGTCAAAAACCCGGAGTTGGTCGATACGGCGTCCACGGTTTCTTTGGCTGCGGTATCCGTCCCGCTTTTGTAATCCCACAGGTCGTTGATCATGTTGGAAAACAAATGCGCCGCCGCTGCCCCGACAAGCGTAATCAGGAACAGCCAGACATTAAACACGCCGTCCCATACGAAAGCGCCAAGCGCCCCGAGTGCAACCGGGATGAGCATGACCGGCACGACGCTGAGCCGGGAAGCTTTTCGAAATTGCTTGAGCATGTTCACCGATGCTCCTTTCTTCTAAGGATACCCCTATTCTTTCGGGAATATGGATTCGGCGCAAAAACAAAGCCACCGAACAAATGATATTTTTCACAAACTTTTCCGTAAAAAGCAGCCTCTTTCAGAAAAAGAAGCCGCATGAAATCGTAGAGATTTTTCAACATCCCTCATCGAAAAAAGTTGTGTTTTCTTTCTATTTCAGCATAGCACTTTTATCGATCTTTGTCATGGAGTGTTAGATTTTGCAAAATCCGTTCCGTGTAGCCGGTGATGGCCGCGTCATAATCCGGATAATCGTATCCCAGGCTTGCGGCGACCATTTTGGAATATTTTCGAAACAGCTCATAACAGATCGACAAGGATTGCCACATGCTTGCGTAACCGTGCTCCGCATACGTGGACAGCAGCTTTTCCCAATCTTCAGGCGGAAGATAGCGGTCGATGAATTTATAGTTTTTGCCCACGCTAAAAGAGAAGCCCTTCTCTGTCCCGATCTGCCAGGACACCATGCGCAGCAAATTGGGCCGGGCAATCTCGTTCAAATGGTCGATGGCAAACAGTATTTCTTTTCGGGCCAGACCCTTGACGACGTACGTGGACACCATCCAAAATTCGTTGC
Source organism: Paenibacillus sp. USDA918EY (assembly GCF_009870825.1). Lineage (GTDB taxonomy): Bacteria > Bacillota > Bacilli > Paenibacillales > Paenibacillaceae > Paenibacillus_AQ > Paenibacillus_AQ albilobatus. Next base: position 358,961 of record NZ_WTWY01000006.1, read on the forward strand.
AGCAATCGTCGAACTCCCTGGCGGTCGGCTTCTGGATCCAATACTGCCGGTCGCTCGCAGAAACGTCATGTTTGACGAGACCGTCCTTATCCAGCAATACTTCAACCAAACCGTCGCCGTTCTCAAAATAATCACCGGTTTCGCCCACCGGGATCAGCGTCAAGTCCAATTTAAGCCCATCCTCAAAAAGAATGATGTACGAAAACCAATTGCCGAGTTCGGGAGGGAAAAGCTCCATATCTTCCGGCTTTTGCATCATCAGGCGTTTCCCGAAGACGTTCAGCCACTCATCGCTTGCTTTAAACGAATCCATATCCGTCACGAAATACGAAATATCGAAATCCTGAAACGCATCTCGGGGGATGTTGGCGTTGGTTCGTGACCCTTCCAGCGTGACCATTCGGATCCGGGGATCATTGACGGCGAAGTCGACGAGCAAATCCATGAATTGTTGTTCGTTTCTCATTGGACGCGATACCCTCCATTGTAAATTTCTGTTTTTATTTTCATGGAAGACTATACCAATAACCATTCTACACAATCGAAAAAAAGAAAGCTATGAACGCCGCCTGGCGGCATCCATAGCTTTGCTTACAAAACCGAAGCTATTGCTTGATATTGTCCAGCGCTTTTTTCCCCAGACGTTCCAGCAGCTGCTGTTTGTACAAGCTTTCCACCTTCACGTGTTTCCCGAGGCTTTCCCAGTAACCTTCGCTGCGCGGACGCGGATCGTAATCGCTTGGCACGAGACCGGGTACCTTTGGCCCCGCATGTCCGATCGCGTAGTTTTGCGCCGTCGGCGGCTGCTGCGAAGTGAGTTCGTTTTCGGTATTCCAGGAGACGTAGTTGGCCCCGGCCCAGCCATGGCCGCTGCCCAACCAGCCGCGGTCGCGGATCGAAATCGGCGCATCGATGTTGTCGAACAGGCCGCCGACCGACCAGCGGTGATGCGGTTCGCTCGTGTTGTAGTTTTTAACCGCCTTGCCGTCCAGGAATACGTTTGGCCCTTGTACCCGGCTGTCCACGACAAACGCATGCCGCGCCGTCTCGGTATAAATCCGCTGTGCCAAATTGAGCTGCCCCATCTGATGGATCACATAACGGCGTCCGCCGGTAATGATGCTGACCATGTCGTACATTTTGCTGTCCTGCACCGTAATCCATTTGGAGTTGCGGCTCATCTGAACAAGCGAATACGACAGATGATAACCTGTCACGTCGCGCACCCAGCCGTTTTTGACGCTGTTGAAAACAACAAAACGTTCCGCGTGTTTTTCATCGGCATAATACGGGTCCGTTGTGTCATTGTCCATGACCGTATCCATGATGCTTGGATCGAAATCGCTGTCCGCGCGCATATTCTCCACGCCGACCTGCTCGATCCGGGCGCTGTCGGTGTATTTGAACATTTGCCCGCCGCCCCATTTTTGTTCGACGGCATTGGCGATAGGCGCATCCACCGTGATCGCGTTGCCGTTGATCGCCGTGATGACGCGGTCAAAATCGAGATTAAACGGCGACCACTGGGTTACGGTGCCGCCCGGACGGTTGTAAATGTAATCCATGCCGATTTCATGAATCCAGTTTTTGTCCCCGACCCGGCGCACCACGACCGTATCCCCGACCTTATAGCCGCCGGCATCATCAACGCGGAAGGTCCGCGAACCGGATGGCACGTACAGATCGGTAATCGTTCTCATCGAGCCGTTGTCGATGCTGAGACCGGTATTTTCCCCGATTTCGATCAGGTTGCGCGGATTCGCGCCCGTCCCGTAGATAAGCGTCCCTTTGTCATCCTGTCCTTCGCCCCGAAGCACGACGCCGCTCGCATTCATTTTCAGCGTGCCGCCGACCTCGTATTTCCCTTTTTTGAGCAAAACCGCTCCCCGGAAACCGTCCTTGCCGACCGGCAATCGGGACACCTCGTCGATGGCTGCCTGAATGCGGGCCGTGTCGTCCCCGTCCCCCGGCTTGACCGTCGCTTTGACCTTGACGTCCGGGATTTTCACGCCGCCGCCCATGTAGCCGACGTTCGAGAAATCGAGGATCTGATTGCCCCGGTAATCGCTCACGTACACCAGTTTGCCGTCATCGCCAAGAAATGCGATTTGGCTCTGGTCTTTTGGAATGCTCTTTTTGTCCCATACCGTAAAGTAGAAGGAGTCGTACACCGGCGGTTTGCCTGCTTGCTCCATCGTCAGCCGGATTTCATACCGGCCTTTCTGATCCGCCGTCCCCTCCGGCGTCCACTGTTTGGCTTCCCCTTTCGCCACGGCAACCGGGTCCAGCTTGGCAATGACCTTGCCGCCGTAAATCAGCTCGCCGCTCAGCGTGCCGGCCACGTTGGAGACGGTCGACACGGAAGGATAAACATCCTTCGGCTCAATCAGAGCCGGCTGGCCGATTTCGCTTTGGATATGTTGGTGGATCAGCTTGGAGTTCATCACGTATTTTTCATCCAAAAACACGTTCGGATCGTCCACCACGATCCAAAAATCGTTTGTTTTCAGCTCCTTCGTCGTCTGCACCACGCCGTGAACAAGCGCCGCTCCGACCTGGTTGGCCGTAAACGCTCCCGAAGGATCGATGCTCACGTCCTGCGTCGTGGCTGCAAACGTCTTGGCGTAAGGCGTCAGATCCACTTCTTGACCGGAATCGAGCTCGCCCTTCAGGACAAGCGTGCCTTTCTCGCCTTTATTCAAGCGAATCTCGGCATTGTTCGGGTACTCCTTTCCGCTTGCGTCCGTGAAATAAATCCTTTTCAAGCCGGCGGGGGCCGGCGCTTCCGTGCTGTTATATACCTCAAGCTCGGATAGCTGTACATTTAAATCTTTGCTCAAATTAAGATTAATCTTGATATATCTTGCTGTTACATCGTCGAACATCGCTGCCTCCGTAGCGGTCAAATCTTTATTTTTGCTGTAAGCTTGATTCCAGCTGCCGTTGTCGTCGGAGTAGAGGATTTCATAATCCTTCAAATTATCCGCCCGGTTGAGATGCATCATGACTTTGTTGAAGGTTTCCTTGGCGCCGAGATCGATCGAAATCCAGACGTTCATATCGTCCCCGCGGTCCGCGGCCAGCGGCTGCCAGACGGTCGAAGGATCGCCGTCCACGGCGTTGCCTGCTTTGCCGGAGCTGGCCTGCGCGCTTTTGCCAAGTGCCAGGTTGGTGCCTGAACCGGCCGCCGCCGACGCCTTCTCCTTCCCGCCGGACATGGCCGGAAGCATCAGCAGCAGGACCAGGAAACCGAAACCAAGCTTTTTCATCGAGCCCATCAATAAAATCCCACCTCTCTTAAATGAGGATTTTGCAAAAGTGTACTGAAGTTCTCCGCAAAATCCCGTATTTTGAAATCGCTTACATTTTAACTTGCACAGATATGAAAGGACATGTCTTTTTTATCGGTGGGCTTGTGTTTTGTTAAGGAAAATAGCCTTATGCTGCTCGATGCCAAGCATGAATTCTCCCCTGTTATCAAAATAATGCAATCTCACATTTCGAATCGGTTCATTAAACCTGAGCGGATAGGGCCACTTCACTTCCATCTTCCAATCGCTGGCAGGTTTCCCGCTGGGCAAAAGCAGTTTAAAGTCGGTGTGGGATTTGATTTTGCTAACATCGGCCGGTTCCTCGACTTCCGAAGCCGTACCGAATGAGACAGCCATGGCCAGCATGAGGTTCAGTATCAACATGTTTCGTCCCTTCGTAAAAAATGAATTATATTGACGCCAATTTATGCGATTCTCCGGCGGGCTTTGCCTCTGTTCCTGAGCCTCGTTCCTTCAAAAGGATAACTTCCCATATATAAGATTCTAAGAAAGGAGCTGGTTTATTCGCCGTTCAGCAGCTCCGCGGATCGATTTTAACCTCCAAGTAGGCTCTCCAAAACATCATCACGGAGAACCCTTTTCAATGCTTACGGTTTTCGTCTTGGCGGGATCGTACACATCCTTGTCGGCATAAGGGCTTTCCAAAACGGCTTTGATGTGATCCCCGACCCGGTATCCCTCCGCGTTTTTTACTTTTACTTCAAATCCGCTTACGTGGAGAACGCTCTTTTCGGCATCGACGCTTTCGATCCTGCCCTCGACTTCGAACCGGTTAGAATGGCTGCAGCCGGCTGCCAGCACAACGAACAGGATCAACGAAACCAACCATTTGGCCTTCATGGACTTTCGTTCCCTTCCCTAAAAAAGCTTTTGAATATAAGACAGTTCAGACCAAAAAAGGTTGCAGGCATTTGTGCGTTTTCCCACCTCGCTTATGATCGGACAATGCAAAGACATCCCTTGCTCCAAAAGTTCAACCCGTTCCTTAGCGAGACGGGACCCATGTAAAAAACGGTCCAATCGAAAAAAAGACCGGCTAGGCCGGCCCTCTCTCATGTTTTTATCCTTCGGATGTTTCCCCGCTAAGCTGCCAGGTAATGCCGAATTTGTCGCGAACCATGCCATAGGACGGGCTCCAGAACGTTTCCTGCAGCTCCATGTGAACTTGTCCGCCGTCGGAAAGTGCGTTATAAATCGATCTCAAGCGCTCCAAATCCTTCGTCATGAGGGCAATGGTCAATTGATCGCCTTGCTTGTAAGGATTCCCCGGAAACGTGTCGGAGAAGAGGAGCATCTGGCCGTCGAATTCGAGTGCCGCATGCAGGACGCGGTCTTTCGCTGCATCGGGCACCGGATGACCGAGATCCGGCTTATCGCCAAACCGTTGGACCCCCAAGTTGTTTGCTCCCAGCACCTTTTCATAAAATGCCACCGCTTCGGCGCAGTTTCCATCCAATACGATATACGGCGCGACTTTCAAGCTCATGTAACTTGTCCTCCCTTATCATGATTCGTTTTTAGTACAAGTTTCCTTACTCAGTATAACCTGTTTATTCCACGCGGATAAGGCGAACACACAAGCATTTTCAAAAAATAACGGGGTCTTTCGGTCTTTCGGTATGGCTTTTGCCTGCGTTTTCTTAGCCGATCCCCGCAAGCCGAAACGTCCCCCATCAATACCTTTAATTCGGCCGCTCCAGGGAAAAAGTTTCTCCCAGTTTGGCGTAATGGCTGCCGGCAAGCCGGCTGACCGGCTTTAGCGCCTCCGCCAGAATGCGGCCTTGATCCAGCAAGGCCTCATCGATATGAAAGCGGACGACGCGCCCGATCAGCAAATCCGCCGCCGGGGAATCCGGCGTCCCTCCCAGCGGCATCGCCTGTTCAAGGACGCATTCCATGCGTATTTTCGCTTCGGCAATGCCCGGAACGCGCACGTTGTGGCTCGGAACGGGCGTCAGCCCGGCATGCTCCAGCTCGCTTTCATCCGGCGGCAGGCTGGCCGCAGTTATGTTCAGCTTTTCTACCGAAAGTTCGTCCCCGATGTGCACGACAAACTCGCCTTCCCGTGCCGCATTTCTGGACGTATCTTTCCGCGAGCCTTGTTTTCGCTGAACCGACACCGAAATCATGGGCGGATCCGCCGTCACAATGTTGAAATAACTGAACGGCGCCGCATTGATTTTGCCGTTATCGGCCAGTGTCGTCACCCAAGCGACCGGTCTCGGGATGATGCTTCCGGTCAGCAGCTTGTAATTGTCGCGTTCGCTTTGGTTCAGCGGATCGATGGACTTCATCATTGGCGCGGCACCTCCGGCTCCCGGACTTCAAACGGCGTCAGCTTGGCTTCGATTTCTTCCCGGCGCGGTTCGAACCATTCGGGCAGCATGAGCTTTTCGCCCAAACGGGCAGGTTCTTCATCGCGCGCAAAGCCCGGCGGATCGGTCGCGATTTCAAACTGGATGCCGCCTTCCTCGCGGAAATAAAGGGCGCGAAAATATTGGCGGTCAACGATCGGCGTCGTCTGAAAGCCATGCTCCAGCACATGCTCTCTCCATAATGCATGCTCGCTGTCATCCTTCGCGCGCCAGGCGATATGATGCACCGTTCCTGCTCCGCCTGTCCCCCGCTCCACCGGGTTCGCGACAACATCGACGGTGTTGCCAAGCTCCCCAAACGATCTGAATCGAATGTATGCTCCCTCCTGGCCGATTCTTTCCAGGCCCATCACCTGCTGAAGCAGGTGGGCCGTCCGCCCGGGCTCCATGCTGTACAATACCGCGCCGCCAAAACCTTTAATCGCCCGCTCCGCAGGAATCCCGCCGAAGCTCCACGTGCTTAATGGACCTGCTTCCCGTTCCACGATTTCAAGCTGCAGACCGTCCCCGTCGCGGAAGGCAAGGTACGTCTCCGAAAATCTCGACGTCTTTTCGAACGGGATGTCAAAAGCCGCCAATCTGTTTTCCCAAAAAGCAAGCGCCCCTTTAGGAACGGCAAACGTCGTTACTCCGACCTGACCGCCGCCCACGCGTCCTTGACGCGATCTAGGCCACGGAAAAAACGTGATGATCGTACCCGGGGTTCCTTGTTCGTCTCCCAAATACAGGTGGTACACCTCCGGCGCATCAAAGTTGACCGTTTGTTTCACCAATCGCAGTCCCAGTACGCCTGCATAAAAATCGACCGTTTTCTGCGGATCCCTTACAAATGCGGTAATGTGGTGAATGCCTGCGGTTTTCATGTTCATCATCCCCAGCTCCTATTTAATAATCTTAATATTGAGATATATGAGTGAATATGTCCTTCTTCAGCAATGAACTCAAAACATTTATCTTGATTTAAAGATATTATAATTTAAGTTAGCTGTCAATAGGTGTATCCACCGAGAATAAAAAAATGTGGATCACTGTACTTCGTCAATTTACGTCATAAAAAATCGGCCGGAGCTTTATTGCTCCCGCCGATTTCATGGGATCCATTATTTAAACGGATTCCCGGGCAACGCCGGTTCCCGGATTCATCCGCCTTATTTCACATGGCCGGAGACCGTATTGCTCAGCCCGCTTTCATTGTGCAATCTGCTTACCGCCGAGACGGCATAGGTGTACTCCTGACCCGGGACGGCGCTGTAATCCATAAATGTTTGTTTCACTCCGTCCACTCTCCGAACGGTCGCGATCAGCTGCGAGGTATCGTTCGGATTGATGGAACCTTTGCGGCTGATGCGGTATACCGCGTAATAAGCCGGCTTCTGTTTCTCATTGTCCTTCCAATCGACTTCAATCATGCCTTTCTTTCCTTTGACATTGAGCAGCTTCGGTGCAGCCGGCGTTTCGTCCGGCAGCCACGGCATGGCGGGAATCAGCGCGGGACGCGAATACATCGATGCGATCTCGTCCCTGACCCCGAGCGGATTGCGAAGCACATCCGATGTGCTGAATAGGATATTGCCCGATACATTTTGGCCCTGGTCGTTATTGTATCTCAGTTGGGCGGGAAGCTGGTCGGGATTCATCCAGTTGCTTTCGCCCACGCGATAAGCCGCCTGGCCGATATACAGCTGAACAGGATGTTTGCCGGAGTTGTCGTTTTGTCCGTTGATTTCTTTGGTCCACCAATCGATCAATTTTTCGTAGGCTGCCGCCGGATTGCCGAAATGCCAATAAATTTGCGGCGCCAGGTAATCCACCCAGCCGTTTTTCATCCATGTTCTCGTGTCGGCATACAGGTCGTCGTAATTTTGCAGGCCGTTTGTTTCCGATCCGGTCGGGTCCGTCGCTTTATTGCGCCAAATGCCGAAAGGGCTGATGCCGAATTTGACGTACGGCTTGGTGCTCTTGATGGTCGCATTCAATCCTTCAACGATGTCGTTGACGTTGTCCCTGCGCCAATCGCCCAAAGACTTGGTACCTCCGCCTGCTTTATAGTCGTTGTACTGCTTGGCGTCGTCAAAAGGCTCGCTTCCCGGATACGGATAGAAATAATCGTCCATATGGATGCCGTCGACGTCGTATTTTTGGACGATTTCTTTGACTCCGTTAATGATGTATTGCTGAGCCTCCGGAATCGCGGGATTAAAGTACATTTTACCGCCGTTTTTAACGACCCAGTCCGGATGCACGCGCGCCGGATGGTTTGCCGCGAGCAAATCGGGATTGTCATGCATGCTGATCCGGTACGGATTGATCCACGCATGGAATTCGAGATTCCGTTTATGCGCTTCTTCGATCATAAATTTCAGCGGATCGTACCCGTCGCTCGGGGCTTTGCCCTGTTCCCCCGTCAACCAATGCGACCATGGGAAATAATCGGACGGGAAAAAGGAGTCGCTTGTCGGCCTGACCTGCACGAACACCGCGTTAATCCCCGTATTTTTCAATTCGTCCAGCAGCTTCACGAAATCCTTTCTTTGCTGCGCGGGATCAAACACGTTTTTCGTCGGCCAGTCGATGTTCTCTACCGTCGAAATCCATGCGCCGCGCAGTTCCCGTTTCGGGTGTGCGGCCGGATTCGTCACGACAAGGAGCTGCTGCGCCTTTTTGCCTTCCACTTCGGCCGTAATCGTTGTCGTTCCCGGCGCTTTGGCGGTGATTTGGCCTGTCGCCGGATCGATGGCCGCCACCTTTTCATTCGTGCTGCCAAAGGTGATGCCTGTTGTGATTTCCTTTTTGCCTTCGACCTTGTAGACACCGTACACTTTCGCTGCAGGCGCCTCTTCTCCGATCATCACCGAAAATACGTTTCCGATTTCGATGCTTTTCAGTTCTCCGGCTTTCACCTGAACCTTATAGCTTGCTTCATGTCCTTCATATTTGGCCGTCACTGTCGTTTCACCTACCTGTAATGCCCGAATCTGCCGCCCCGCGATCTCAGCGATGCCGCTGCCGGGCTCGATTTCAAACACGGCTTCCGCCGACACGTCGACCGGCTCTCCTCCGCCATAGACGGCAAAAGCCTTCAAGTTAGCGGTTTCGGTAAGAACGAGGGATAGCGGTCCCTCAATCAAAAGCCGGTCCGGCACGACCGGATTCTGGGATACGACCAGCCGATATACGGCGCGGTATTTATTTTGATACGTGGCTGTCAGATCGGTTTCCCCGGCAGCAAGCGCATGAATCAGACCATTTGCGTCCACCGTCGCCACCGATTCGTCGCTGCTTGCGAACGTGACGCTGCCGCTTTCCGCAGGCTTCGGATCAGCATCCCCTTTACGGGTAATCAGAACGCCGGCTTGTGCGGTATCTCCGGCCTTCAGCGGTTTGACCCCCGACCATTCAACACCAAATATATTGGTGTTCTCATAAACGAGGCTGACCTGGTCGACATAGAGCGTGCCAGCGCTTTTTGTGCCGGTCTCCACCAAATAAATATAATTGAGTTTCATCGGCTCGGCCCCATCAGGCACATCGGCAGCTACATACCGCCAGCCGTTCAACACGTCGCTGCTGTTGGTAAAATCAAGCGTAAACTGCTTGCCCAGACTGTCCTGGACCTGTCCGCGGATCCAATGCTGCTTATCTTCGCCGTACACCCAAAAGCCGATTTTTTTCGGCTTGCCCGGAAGATCGCGGCCGTCTTTACCGTCGGGATTTTTAAATCGTATGTAAGCCGCGGATGTTCCGTCATTATTGGTAAAATCGTATTTCAGCCTGCCTGCCGAAAGGCCGTATTTGACGGGGAAAGGACGTTGAACCTGGTCGAGCACCGCGGAATTCGCCCTCACGGAAGTGACCCTCACGTCATCGATGTTTTCAAAATCTTCAAATACGCTGGACCATTCGGTGCCCGCAGCCGCCATCACCGCCGGAGCCACGACATTCACTTCAACTTCCGCGGTCAGACCGTTGTACACCGCTTCGATGACGCCGGAAGCCGGCTGATCCCCTGCCGTCAGCGTCGCGCCGTTCAACGTTCCGATTCCGGGCGTGCTTTCCGATTTAATGCTCCAACCGACCTCCGACTGCGGAACATCCGCTTCGCTTCCGCCCGTGCCATACCCTTTCGCCGTGAGGGTAAGCGACGTATTCGCCTCAAGCGTGATCGGGTTTGGCGAAATTTCCAGACGTGCCGCTTCCACGTTTTTTGCGTCGGCCGTTTGGCCCTCCACGCCGGCTTCCCCGGTGTTATTCGCTTCGATGGCCGGGTTCCCGTTAGTATCCTCCTCTGCCGATGCGCCGTAAATGGAAACGGGCACACAAGTCATGAATGCGCTTACAATTAAACTTATTATGAGCATGCCGCGAAGACTTCTGCCCAACCAAGCTCCCTGGTGGTTCATCCCTGCTTTTTCTCCTCCCATAAATAAAGTTTTCTTGATACCAAAGCGCCTCAATCTTCCGACATTCGACCTCCTTTCATTATGAAAATATGTTTTAATTATATAATGCACTATAAAATTTTACTACAAAATTTAATTTACCATTTTTCGCGTTTTTTCGGAAAACCATGCCGAGGATATAGCAAAAAGCGCATAAAAGCCGCCCCATAGCGGCGATAACGCTGCTTAGGGCGGCCTTTGAAAAGGTGCATTTGCATTCAGGAGCGGATTACGTCGTAATAAAACCGCTGAATGCGATCGGTCCGATGACCGTTGCGCTCGTGCCCGGCGTTAAGTTTTCGATGGATAACGTGTAATCGTGAACGCCTGGAGTTACGTTGGCATCGGTGAACTGAACCGGAATGGAGTAATATTTCTCAAATCCGGCTTCAAAGCCCTGGCGGGAGTAGTAAATGACATTATTGTCCCGGAAGATTCGGAGCAGGACGCTTCCGGTTCCCGCGTCACCGCGGATGCCAACCAGCCCTTTCAAATCGACGAAATTCGGAACGCCGGGGACGGTTAATCTGAACGAGGCAATCCCCACTCCCGCGGGAGTAATCGGAATCGGAATGGACGCCCCGTCCGTAACCGGCGTCGGCACGCTTGCGTTATAAGCGATTAGTTGCTGTGCCATTGTTTCTATCAACTCCTTTTCGAAAGATAGTTCATTCTATGTCGGAGTGATAGAATCGGTATGGACAAGATCACCGCTGCATTTATATCATTTTTTTGATAGAGTTTGGATTAGCCGATATGAATGCTCGATGTTTAAACGTTCCCTCCGTCATCGGGGAGTTGTTTCTTAAACCTGCTGTTTCAAAATGGCCTGCACACGCCCCACCGTGCCGTCGGTCAGCCTTACTTTGATGCCTCTCGGATGATTGGGCGAGTTGGTCAGCAATCTTTGAACGATGCCTTGCGTGCGCTTGCCGGTGCGCTGGTCTTCTTTTTTTACGATTTCTACGGCCATTCCCGGTTGGATGTTGGCCCGGATCATATGCGGTTCCACGAATATCACTGCCTTTTTCTGTCTAATCTAACATGCATAACATTCCCTTTTATCATATCACAAATGCAGCCGTGGTTACGGCACTCGGAAAATGTTGGCGAACAAAGAAAAAGAAGTTTCGTTAACGATAAGAAATGACAATGAAGGAGAACCTGGAATGAATCCGTCGATCCTGCAAAAACTCAAAAACTACGCCAAAACGATAAAACAAAACATATACGTGCTTTATTTGTCTTACAAAGATGCCCGAGTGCCTTGGTACGCCAAAGCGTTTGCCGTTTGCGTCGTCGCTTACGCTTTCAGTCCGATTGACCTGATTCCGGATTTCATCCCGATTTTAGGGTATCTCGATGATTTGATTATCGTTCCCCTCGGCATCACGCTGGCGTTACGCTTGATCCCACCCCATATCATTGAAGAAAACAGGGAAAAGGCTGAAGAAATGAGGAAAAACGGAAAGCCTAAACATTACGCTGCCGCAATTTTGTTTGTATTGGTATGGATCCTGCTGGCCGTTTGGACAGGCATCCTTATCGTCGGTTTGCTTCAGTAATTTTATATCAAAAAAATTCCGCCTTTCAAAGATTCATACGTTATTCTTTGAAAGGCTCAAATCGCTTATTCCGGATCCGGATGCCAAAACCGTTTACAGCCAAAAAAATGGGAAAAGGCTCCCTTTCGGGAGCCTTTAGCCTTTAAAACACTGATATTACAGGCTTTTGAGGCCTTTTCTTACATCATGCCGCCCATGCTTTTGGGCGGTTTTTTGCTTCCCCACATTGTTACAAAGTCCGATATAATGCGGTTTTTCGTCCATTGTTTCCGTAGAATATTGTCTTCTAAAAATGCCTATGTGGGGAAATGTGTGGGGAATGTGGGGAGCTATTTCAAGTCTCTGAACGTTATTATTTCTGCCTTTAATTTTCCTGCAATCCCCTTTAGTTTATTTCTTCTATAATCACTTGTGGTCACGAATAGC
>NZ_WTWY01000078.1 GCF_009870825.1 Paenibacillus sp. USDA918EY
ATGCCTGCCTGTCACGCAGGAGATCGCGGGTTCGAATCCCGTCGGTTCCGCCATTATTACATTGCTTCAGGGATGAGAATCCGGATATCGGGTTCGTCGGAGCATAAGCTTCGGAAGGATTGCATCGCAGTCTCGAACGAAGTGAGAGTATCCCGTCGGTTCCGCCATCTAATATAGCTCCAGGGATGAGAATCCTTGATTTTAAATTGCGCCGGTGTAGCTCAATTGGTAGAGCAACTGACTTGTAATCAGTAGGTTGGGGGTT
>NZ_WTWY01000079.1 GCF_009870825.1 Paenibacillus sp. USDA918EY
CAGTTGCTCCCGTGGCTCCTGTGGCTCCTGTTGCTCCTGTCGCTCCCGTGGCTCCTGTTGCTCCTGTCGCTCCCGTTTCACCTGTGGCTCCTGTCGATCCTGTTGACCCTGTGGCTCCTGTCGATCCTGTGGCTCCCGTAGCTCCTGTTGACCCTGTGGCTCCTGTTGCACCAGTTGCTCCGGTTGCACCTGTCGCTCCCGTGGCTCCTGTTGCACCAGTTTCACCAGTCGCTCCTGTTGCTCCCGTTGCTCCCGTTACTCCCG
>NZ_WTWY01000042.1 GCF_009870825.1 Paenibacillus sp. USDA918EY
ATCAAGGTGACATAATCGGCTTTGCTCAAAATGAGGGCAGCAGCTGGCTGGAGACAGTGACGTCCTGGCAAGATACACATATCCCGTGGGACGGAAACGTGCAATATCGGTCCATCATCTTGCACCAGGTGCTGAGCTTCAAAGGCGGGCTTAAGCTCACGATTGAGGCGCCGTCCGTATCTGAGCAGCAGAGCGAATTCGCTTTGGAGGGCAGCTTGTCCCAGCAGGTTAACCGTCTCAACCAAAATGCTATCCGGTATGGGAAGCCTTACTACGGCGTCACCCATTCCCGCACCGAGGGGATCGTCGTAGAACGGGAGGATCATCTGTTCAAAGGAGTCTTCAATGGTGAGGAGCTGAGCTTCTACGCTAACGGAGACAAGGCACTGTGGTTTGACATTCCGAGTCGGAAGTTCAAATTTGCCGGAGACCTGGAAGCTGTAGGCGGAACCTTTACGGGGGATCTCTCGGCTGCCGGCGGAACATTTACGGGAGATCTCTCAGCAGCCGGCGGAACATTTACCGGAACCTTGGTTGGGGTAAATGGTACGTTCTCCGGTACAATTCAAGGCGGAAGCTTTATAGGTGGCAGCATCCGGATCGGCAGCAGCTTCAGCGTTGATTCTTCTGGCCACATGGTTGCCGTCGGGGCGGACTTCAGCGGAACGATTTCAGCCTCTGTCATCACCGGCGGCCAGATCAACGGGACGAACATCACCGGGGCCGACATTCTGGGCAGCCGGATCCGGACGGCATCGTCAGGTGATCGAATTGAATTGGACCGTGATGGATTTGTGTTCTATGATTCAGGTAATGCCCGCCGGGTTACGCTCGGAACGAATCAGGTTGCGGGAATATCCGGACATACCTATTACAACTCGTCCGGACAATCGCAAGGGCTGATCTATGCATTATCAAGTGAATTGCATGTGATAGGTAACAGGAGTCTATTGTTAGCGGCAAATAATGGGGTCATGACGCTTCAGGGGCCAGTTCAATTTACAAGTTCCGTAAGCGGATTGAAGCTAAGCATAGATCAAATATCTGGCTTACAAGACCAGCTTACCTCAATCTGGAATTATATCTACAGCCACACCCATACCGTTACCTTGCCATCGCATAATCACGGCAGGGTCGAAAACCAAAACTGGGGCGGAACCTTTACCACATCTCGACCGTAATGGTATTATTAAGGATAATAATGCCAACGGAGGTAAGTATATATGAAGAAATGGTTATATCTTTTGAGCGGTGTTGTTATTGGTGCTGTCGTCGCGACGTCGAGCAGCGCTTTTGCAGCGCAGATTAAAAGCCTAGTGGGACAGAAGGTAACCGGTGAATATACAGTTGTGGTAAATGGCAAAACATTGTCGGATAAGGGCGCAGTTATTAATGGAAGAACAAATGCCCCAGTCAGAGCTCTTTCTGATGCGTTAGGAGCTGATTTAAAAGTGGAAGGTAAGACAATTACTGTTACAACTGAGGGTGAAGCTGCACCTTCTAACGAGGGGCAGCCGACAAGTGTGAGTTCCACGAATAAATTTATGGGCCAGCCAAAAAGCTCATTGTTAAATAGCAAAGATATTATTGAGAATAAGATTTTGGCGCCAACAATTAAAGGCCGTGAGAATATCCTTGCTGAAATCAAGTCTCTGAAAGAGACAGAGGCTAAAGGGATACCGGTTCCTGTTCTCGCGGAGAAAGAAAAGCAGCTGCAGCAATATGATGCTGATATTGCCAAGTACACCGAGGAGCTACGTCAGGTTAACGAAGCACTCGCAGCACTCGAAAAATGATGGTTCACCACCCTACCAAATCATGGTACTATGA
>NZ_WTWY01000061.1 GCF_009870825.1 Paenibacillus sp. USDA918EY
GCTGCTGCAGCCGCGTCTCTGCATTGTTGAAGGGTGATTGCAAGGCTTTTGACGCATTCAAGCTCTCTATATATCCCTAACTCGACACCGCCCTTCAAATCGCATAAGAAAAGGTCAGGAGCGGGGTCAGAAACAAGCTGCGTCAAAATCGCCCGGAGCATAACCGACTTACCGCCGCCAGAAATGCCCCCGATCAATAAGTGCGGGAAAGAGCCGTCGAAGTCATAATGCCGCCCCTCGCCCCGATTGTTCACGCCGATGAACACTTTATATCCGGATCCTTCCCGGTATGGGACCTTTTTGGGCATTTCCTTCTTAATAATGTCGATGATCAGCCCTTCATCGTACCTCATTTCGATTCGATCCGGACTTACCCGTAGTGCCTCTGCAATAGCTGCTTTTTGATCGATGACCCTTGCAGACGAAAGGCCGATCGGCAGACCAACGAGTAGCCGGGTTCCCCATGGATTTTCATACGAAGCATTTACGGATGGGAAGGCATCGCCGGAGGACAGGTGGAGCGTTTTGCATGCAGAGATGAAGGAGTTACTTAAAGAAAAAGAG
>NZ_WTWY01000043.1 GCF_009870825.1 Paenibacillus sp. USDA918EY
AAGAGAAGAAATGAGGAAGTAATGAACATACAGACCCACAAATAAATCCAATTCCAATGATGGACCCAAACATAGATGGGGCCTCCTCTCAAAACTAGAGGTGTTTCATCCGATCGGAAGAATGGCGGACAGGCAAATGTGGCGACGTCGCCACTTTTCCGTCGAAAGGCGGCATATTCCGTGAGCGAATGGATATTGGAAGAGTAAACGGATTGTATTGGTCAGGCAGCTAACACGACGACGTCGTCGCTTTTCGGAATAATTATCGGAATAAAAGCAGGTATAAAGGGTGGGTAAAGATTTGGGTATCACGAGGGGATTCCCCCTCGACCCCGCCGTTTAATGCAGGAGCCCGATCATTGCGCCGATCCATTGCCACGATAGTGCAATGCCGGCACCGAGTAAAAAGAAGCGTCCGAATCTCTTGGCTGCGACGGCGCCCGGTGCGTTTCCTGTATTCCTCAACCTTAATTCGAGAAAACCTGCCGAAATTGTGACGGCACCAATAATCCCATACGTAATCATTGTTTCAGCCTCCCGTTGGAATATTCCGCGGATCGTTCTTGCGGTATGTTGAATAGTATGGGCCGCCGCTTGTCTACTATTCGGAAAACTTTCCGAAAGCTATGTATTTTTTACCAGAGCCTGGACATCCTAGAATCCAAGGGAGATGATGAATAAATGTTTGGATTAGGAAAACCACGGACTCCGTTAGGCAAATGGATTGATACTATGGGAATCACGCAGGAAGAGCTTGCAAAGTCAGCCGGGATTAACAGGGACACCGCAAGTGCGGCATGTTCGAAAATTGGTTATATCCCTTCACCGATCGTCATGAAAAAAATATTAAAGGCCCTTCGGGAAGTCGATCCTTCCGTCCGGGCCGATAAATTTTGGAACCTATAATCGATACAGAATTTCTGGATTATTAGACAGGACGTCAACGGGCTGTTTCCTTTCCATCTAACCAGTTAACAAACGAAGATTTTGGGATTAATAATTTTCTTCCCGCTTTTACATAGTTGATCTGCCCCGATTTTATTAAATCGTATGTTTGGTTCCTTCCGATCCTGAGTATCTGCTGTATATCGGTTGGTGTAAGTACATCGGGAAGATGATCCCATGTACTAACCGCATCTTTCATGCCCTCTGCAGAATCCAACTTCTCAGGGTTTTCAAATTCGATATCCTCAAGGCGCTTTACATCGTTCATTATCATTTCGATTTCTCTATTTAGATATTGCTGAAGATCGGCCAGTCTCTGCTTCAAATACTTTAGTTCATTTGTCTTATTCACCGTCCTTATGCTCCCTGTATATAGCTGAAATAGCCTGTTTGTTACTCCCCGCCCTCTGCAAACACTGGTTGATGTATTCTTCTGTCAACATCTTTATCAAGTCCTCAACAACCGAATTTTCTTCCTCACTGAAAGTGACTGTCACATGCATCTTCGTTTTTTCGTTGTATCTAGTGATTGAATTTCTTTCCTTATCCCACAGATACTCATGATTTCCTATTTGCAAATATGACGAAGTCGCACGATCTGAATTTAGAACCGACGGTTGTTGCGGACCCTTAATGCGTGTTTTCATTGGTTATACCTCCACTGGTCATTTGCTACTCGTTACATTTATCGGAAAATATGAACCAATGGAAAAGACCTTCCGTTTTTTCGTGTAACATTGGGGATCTCCCCGTTTAACCCGCATCCGAAAGGGAAAGTGATTTTTAAAATTAAAATCTAGCGGGATTTCGG
>NZ_WTWY01000080.1 GCF_009870825.1 Paenibacillus sp. USDA918EY
GTATCCATTGGGGAGTTTTCCCCACGATCGCAGCCAATTCTGAGGTGATTACCTCCCGATCCTGCAGGCTCTCCGCTTTCGCTTTTCGGTTTCCCATTTTTCTTCACCTCACTTTCCCTTTTTGTGATAGGCAGACTATTTCGAAAATTTCATGCACTATTCGAAGCGAAAAATTGAAAAGTTCCCTTTCAGACGACCGGCATCCGAAAGGGAAAGTGATTTTTAAAATTAAAATCTAGCGGGATTTCGGGGTC
>NZ_WTWY01000007.1 GCF_009870825.1 Paenibacillus sp. USDA918EY
ACGATTATAAAAGAGCTGTATGAACTGAATATGAACTGAAATATTTTCAGAAAAAGAAAAGGGCTTCCCGGCGGGGAGTGCCCTCTCTTCTTTTTGGTGATGAAATTTCAAATGATGCTTTAAATGCCGCTTTAAAGGATCGTGACGTATTTTCCGTAAACAAACGCCGTTTTCCCTTGGTAAACGACTTTCACCCAGCCGTACGGCGCCGTTCCCGTCACTTCAAGCACGGTTCCTTTCGGAGCCGCGCCCAAAATTTTTGCTTTGGCGGAAGCCCCTGCCCGAATGTTCAGGAAATCCGCCGTAATTTTCGCCTGCTTGCCGGAAGACGGCTTCGGAGCCGGGTTTGCCGGTTTCTCAGGATTCGAAGGCTTGGCAGGGTCCGGTTTCTCCGCCGGTTTGGTCGAAGGTTTTTCCGCTTCCGGTTTCTCCGGCTTGTCCGGTTTTTCTACCGGCTGTTCCGGTTTGGCTGCCGCTTTGCGCGCCTCGTTCAGTTCGTGGTACAACTCGCCGTTCGTTTTTACGCCCGTCAGCAGCGCAGGGTCGACGCCCGCTTTTTCCGCCAACAAGGTCAAGTCCTCCGCCTTGACCGGATCAAGGATATTGATGGAAGCGATGTTGGTATATTTGCCGTCCTCCGTGGCCGGCACGGTCAGAATGCCTGCATTGATCAGCTCCACCACGTCCGCGCGTTCTTTGGAGGTCGTATCGACGCCGACGATTTTCCAGTTGTTTTGGAGTTTCGCTTCGTATTTCCCGTTCATGACCTCCTTCAAGTATCGAATCGCAAGGTTGCGGATCGTGCCGCCGGTTTCGCCATAAGCGCTTTCCGCTTTCGACGTCCACAGCTTTTCGAATTTGCGGCCTTCGAGCGCGCCGCCTTTGGCAACCAAAGCGTCCATGCGGTAAGAGTTCATGCCGAGCGTCAGCGTATCATTCATCTGAATCGGCGTGCCGTCCATACGTCTCAGGTTGGCGATCCGGCTGCCGTAAGGTTGGGACAAGTCGATATCGTATTTGACGCCGCCGAAGAAATCGTTGGTGCTGTATTTGGAGGATCTGCGCTTTTTGTCGAAGCTGACCGTCACGTCGCCCGGACGGGTGCTGTTGAAATAACCTACGGCCCATTCCATATAGTCTTTTAAATCCTTGCCGGTGACTCTATAGTTGGTCACCTCGCCGAGCGCGAACTGATAGTTGTAGGCGATATCCTTTTTGCGGATCGGGCCTACGTCCAGTCTGGCTTTATCATTGTCGATCTGGTGCGCCACGACGTCCGCTTTGCTGTAATGCAGCATGACTTCGCTGAAAAAGTCGGACAGCGGCGTTTCCTGAACTTGCACGGCCGGAATACCCTTGATTTCATTTTCAGGCACCATATTATGCTTACCGACCAACTCGCCGACGACGATATTGGCGTCCTTGCGGGCGAATTCATGGTAAGGCAGCAGCTCTTTTTCCAGATCCGGGTCGGAAACCGCCGGCGTGCCGTCTTCGCCTTTTACCGGAATGGCCGTGGCCGTTTTGTCTTTCAGCACCATTTTGCCGTCTTTATTGACGAAGGTGAGATCGATTCGGGACACATGCGTTCCGTATTTGTCCGGCTCGCCGATCAGCACGCCGTTGACCGTTGCGCTTTTCACCAGCGTGTGCATATGGCCCGCGAAAATGGCGGTCAGCTCCGGCACTTCATTGGCGATGTCCGTCACCCCGGTGCCCGGCAGGGCGTTTTCGTTATCCAGCCCCATGTGCATCAGGCCGATGATGACGTCGACTTTGCCTTCGAGCTCTTTGACGGCCTTTTTCGTTTCATCGATCGGATTTTTGACGACCAGCCCTTTCAGGTGATCGGTGTCTTTCTCGAAATCGGTAATGAGCGGCGTCGTCATCCCGATGATGCCGACCTTGATGCCGCCTCTATCGATGATCGTCGTGGCCGGCAGGAAACGTTCACCGTTCTCTTTGTATACATTGCCCGCCAGCTTCGCGGCTTTAAACTGCCCCGTAATTTTGTCGAAGGTATCGAGGCCGAAATTAAATTCGTGGTTGCCCATCGCCCAAGCATCGTACCCCATCTCGTTCATCGCGACCATCATCGGCGATTTCGGCTGGTCGTTAAACAGCTCCGCTGAATTGTCCTGAATGACGTCGCCCGCATCGAGCAGAATCGTGTTCGGGTTTTCGGCGCGAACCTTTTTGATCAGGGTGTGCAACTGGGTGAAGCTGCCGTTCGTATTGGCCGTATCCATCGCGTAATCCCACGGCATAAACCGGCCGTGAACGTCGGAGGTAGCCAGCAGCGTAATGTGCGTCTCCTGATCTGCCTCGGCTTTGGCGCTTGCCGGCTGCAATCCGGCGGCTGCCGATACGGTCAGCACGGAAGCCAAAGCGAACCCCGCCAGCCTTTTGAAGCGGCTTTTGATGTTAAACATGTTTGAGTCCCCTTTTCTTTTTATACTTTTTTTGGAAAATGGTAGCGCTGTCAAAAGTTTTCCAAAGGCTCATTTTAATCTATAAATTTCCATACGTAAACCTTTTTGCTTAAAATAGTCCCGCAGGCGCAGTGCTTTGGCTTCCAAGCCGATTCCGGCAATTCCCGGTGGACGCTGAATTAAACCCTTGCAGATTTTCAAAAAAAGAACGCCCCTCGTATCCGGAGCGTCCTCGTTTATGGATCAAGTCAAAATCCCTGAATTTTATGGCCGTTTTATCGGCCGATCTAGCCGACCTCCTGCACTTTTCCGCCCGTAAACTGGCTGTTGTACAGATCGGCGTAAAAGCCGCCTTTGGCCAGCAGTTCCTCGTGCGTGCCTTTTTCGATGACGCTGCCGCCGTTCATGACCAGAATCAGGTCGGCGTCGCGGATCGTGGACAGGCGGTGCGCGATGACAAAGCTGGTCCGGCCTTTCATCAGCTCGTTCATCGCTTTTTGGATGTACACCTCGGTCCGGGTGTCGACGCTGCTTGTCGCTTCGTCGAGGATCAGGATCGACGGATCGGCCAAAATGGCGCGGGCGATCGTAAGCAGCTGTTTTTGCCCTTGCGAAATATTCGAGGCTTCTTCGTTCAGAACCGTATCGTAGCCGTCCGGCAGCGTCCGGATAAAATGGTCGGCATGCGCCGCTTTGGCCGCCTCCACCACATCCTCCTCGGTTGCGCCGCTGCGTCCGTAGGCGATATTTTCGCGGATCGTGCCGTTAAACAACCATGTATCCTGCAGCACCATTCCGAAAATGCTCCGCAGGTTGCTGCGCTTCAGCTTCGTAATATTGACGCCGTCGATCGTAATCGCCCCGTCATTGATTTCATAGAAACGCATCAGCAGGTTGATGAGCGTCGTTTTGCCGGCGCCGGTCGGCCCGACGATCGCAATCGTCTGTCCCGGCTTGACGTCGATGTTCATGTCCTCGATCAGCGTTTCGCCCTCTTTATAACCGAAGTTCACATGGTCGAAGGCAACCGCGCCTTTCGGGTTTTTCAGTTCCACCGCTTCGGCCGCCTCCGGCACCTCCTCCTGCTCGTCGAGAAGCTCGAAGACACGTTCGGCGGATGCGATCGTCGATTGAATGATGTTTGCGATATTCGCCGTTTGCATGATCGGCTGGGTGAACTGTCTGGCGTACTGAATGAACGCCTGCACGTCCCCGATGGTGATCGTTTTATGCGTCACGAAAATGCCGCCGACGACGCAGACCAGCACGTAACCGATGTTGCCGATAAAGGACATCATCGGCATGATCATGCCGGAGATGAACTGGGCTTTCCAACCCGAATGGTACAGCTTTTCGTTGATTTCGTTAAACGTCGCCACCGACTCGTCCTCGCGGCCGAACGCCTTGACGATTTTATGACCGGTGTACATTTCCTCGACGTGCCCGTTCAGCTGGCCGAGGGAACGCTGCTGCCCCATAAAATGCTTTTGGGAACGCGATGCGATCATCCGGATCACGATAAAGCTGAGCGGAAGCGTCACGATCAGAATCAGCGTCAGCCATGGGCTGATCGTCAGCATCATCACGATGACCCCGACCAGGGTGACGATGGATGTCATCAGCTGCGTCAAGCTCTGCTGCAGCGTTGTGCTGATATTGTCCACGTCGTTTGTCGCGCGGCTGAGAATTTCGCCATGCGTTTTCGAATCGAAATATTTCAGCGGCAAGCGCGAGAGCTTGCGGTTGATCTGCTCGCGCATGTCGTACACGACCTTTTGCGCCACGCCGGCCATAAAATACTGCTGGAAGTAGCTGAAGACGGCGCTGAACAGATATAATCCGACCAGCATGAGCAAAATTTGCGTAATATAGCCGAAATCGATGGAAGCGCCAGGCACGCCCTGCATTTTGGCGACGATGCCTTCGAACAGCTTCGTGGTCGCTTTCCCTAAAATTTTCGGGCTTACGATGCTGAACACGGTGCTCAGGATCGCCATCAGAAAAATGAAGGCAAGCGTCACGCGGCGCGGCCGCAAATAACCCAAAAGTCTTCGCAGCGTGCCTTTAAAATCCTTGGCCTTCTCGGCAGGCATCATCTGACCGGGATGGCCGCCCGGATGGCGGGGTCCCGGAGGACGGCCGCCGGGATGTCTTCTCTGCTCGCTCATGCAATCTCCTCCTCCGACAGCTGCGAGGATACGATTTCACGGTATACGTCGCAGGTTTCCATCAGCTCGCGGTGTTTGCCGATGCCGGCAATCCGGCCTTCGTCCAGCACGATGATCCGGTCGGCGTCCATAACCGTGCTGGCCCGCTGAGCCACGATCAACACGGTCGCGTCCGCCGTCACCTCTTTCAGTGCCGTGCGCAGCTTGGCGTCCGTCTTGAAATCAAGCGCGGAGAAGCTGTCGTCGAACAAATAAATTTCGGGTTTTCTGACCAGCGCCCGGGCGATGGACAAACGCTGCTTCTGTCCGCCGGATACGTTGTTGCCGCCCTGGGAAATTTCGGACTGAAAACCGTCCTTCATCTTGGAGATGAATTCAGTCGCTTGCGCGATGTCCGCCGCTTGACGAATCTCATCGTCCGTGGCGTCGGCTTTGCCGTAGCGGAGATTGTCCGCGATCGTGCCCGTAAAGAGAACCGCCTTTTGCGGCACAAAACCGACTTTAGCCCGAAGCTCCTCCTGGGTCATTTCCCTGACGTCCCTGCCGTCCACCATCACGCTGCCGCTTTCCACGTCATAAAATCGCGGGATCAAGCTGAGCATCGTCGATTTGCCGGAGCCGGTGCCGCCGATGATCGCCGTCGTTTCGCCCGGTGCGGCGCTAAACGAAATATGGCGGATCGCCGGCTGCTCGGCGCCCGGATAGCTGAACGTCACATCCCGGAACTCCAAGTAACCGCGTTTTTCCCCTTCTTTGCCTTCGGCGGCCGAATGGGCGGGATCGACGATTTGTGGCTCCATGTCCAGCACTTCGTTGATCCGGGTTGCCGACGCGGATGCACGGGGCACCATGACGAAAATGACCGACACCATGATCAGCGAGAACATGATCTGCATCGCGTATTGGATGAACGCCATCAAGGAGCCGACCTGCATATGGCCGTTGCTGATCCGGATGCCTCCGAACCAGACGATGGCGATCGTCGAAAAGTTCATGACCAGCATCATGATCGGCATCATGGCCGCCATGATTTTGTTGACTTTGACCGTCGTTTGCGTCAAATCGTAGTTCGCTTCATTAAAACGCTTCTGTTCGTGTTCGATCCGGTTAAAGGAACGGATGACCCGGATGCCGGTCAGGTTCTCGCGCAAAACGCGGTTGAGCTTATCCAGCTTGACCTGCATCGCTTTAAAGAGCGGCATCCCTTTTCCGGCGATGATAAAGATCGCCCCCGCCAAAACCGGCACGATCACGACGATCACCAGCGACAGCGTCGCGTCCTTGGATACCGCCATAATGATCCCGCCGATGCACATCATCGGCGCGCTGATCATCATCCGCAGGATCATCGTCAGCACCTGCTGCATCTGCGTAATGTCGTTGGTCGTGCGGGTAATCAGCGAAGCGGTGCCCAGCTTGTCGAACTCCTGCAGGGAGAAATGCTGAACATGCCGGAACACCCGGCTGCGCAAATTTTTGGCGAAACCGCCCGCCACCTTGGCCGACAAATAACTGGCTCCGATGGAACAGAATGCGCCGCCCAACGCTACGAGCAGCATAAATCCGCCGATTTTCCAAATATAAGGGATATCCCCGTGCACGATGCCTTTATCCACGATGTCGGACATCAACGTAGGCAAATAAAGATCCGACAGCGACTGGATGAATACGAGCAAAAAAACAAACAGAATCGGCGTGCTGTAAGGCTTCAAAGTCCGAAACAGCTTTAGCATGTTGGCACTTCACCTCCATCCGATGAATCATTCCGCATGTTACTTTCATAATACTGATAGGCCTTGTTCAGCAGCTCGGACAGCTTCTCGCTTTCCTCGATGCCCAAGTGATCGACAAGCCCCTTGAAGGAATGGATCGTCGCTTTACGGGCCTGTAAAATCACATTCCGCCCCTCTTCGCTGAGCTTGATCCGAACCACCCTCCGATCCACCTCATCCGGAGTCCGTTCAATCCATTTCTTCTTCTCCAGCGCTTTGACGAACTGGGTGACGGTCGGAGAGGTGACGCGCAGCATCGCGCTGATCTCAGACACTTTCAGTCCCGGGGTACCCGGCTCGACATGCCGCATGAGCAAAACCATCAATCCCATCTCGCTGAGCTTCAATCCTTCGACCACCCGCTGGCGAAACTCGCCTCTGTTAAACCGCATGACAGCCTGAAGCAGCTGGACAACGGTTTCGTGATGCCGATCATGTTCCTGCGGTTCTGCAGCCTGGCAGCCGTGTTCCTGCCGGTTATTGCCATCGTCGTTCATGACGCAGATCATCCTCCTTTCCAAAGCGTGTTATAAAGGGATGTTATCCCACACCAAAAAAATAATTAGGTTACCAATTAAATAGGCAACCTAATTATATAACCTTTCCGATTTTTATGTCAATTAAAACATATATAAAAAAGTCCAACAATGGTGTACTTGCCTTTTTCCTTGGCTTTCCCGAAAAAAATGACGGTCAATGATGACCGTCTCAGATTGAAGACAAACCTTGTTTGAAATCAATAATAACCATCGAAAAATGAATTTGAGCTCGAAATCTTGAAAAGAGCGACCTGCCTTCCATAGCCAGGTCGCCATTTTTTTAAGGTTCATTGCAGCAAAAACTAGCATCGCCTGCATAGACACTTTTTCAATCCCTCTCAAAGTAGTCCATCTCAAACCATGCTTTTCTTTCATATCTGCAAACACGCGCTCAATGGTTTCTTTTCGCTTCGAGTAAAGCTCATTGTTCTCTGCTGTATGCCTCAAGTGGTCGGCCTCTTCAACATAATCTGCCCAAATGTGGCGGCTTACTCGTTTTGTGAAATCCTTACTCTCTGTGCACTGCTTTAAGAAAGGACACGCTTTACACTTTTCAGCGCTGGATTTGTACATCCGGTATCCTTCTTTGTTAGTCAACTCATAGGTCAGCATCTGCTCATTGGGGCAAATATAGCAGTCATAATGTTCATCGTAAACATACTCATATTTCTTAAAGAAACCATCTTTCGTCTTCGGTCTTGTATAAGGCATGACAGGGCGAATTTCCGCATCAAACAGATGCTTGCATATGTACGGTGTTTTGTAGCCTGAGTCTACAACTACGGCTGTTGGCTTGCCTACATGCTCTTGAACTTGTTCAAGTACATCTTGAAATACGGTACTATCATGGACATTACCCGCAGTAACTTTGACGCCTAATACGAATCCATTCTTGTCGCATGCCGTATGAAATCCATAGGCAAATACGCGTTCTTTTTCACCTTTGACGAATAGTCCACACGCTGGATCTGTTGTGCTTACCTTCACCTCCTTCATTTGCGGTTCTACTTTTTTCGAAGTGGTTTCTTTCCATGAGCAAGTCGGTCTGCGTCAATTTCCTCATGAAGCAGCTCCTGGTAGTGTTTGCTCTGCTCCTGCACGAGTTCCTTCTGGTATTTGTTTTTATTTGCATTAGCCTTCACATGGGTAGCATCCATAAATAATGCATCTGAATTTACGAACCCGTATTTCATAGCCTCTTCGAGGACTCGGGCAAAGATCTCTTCAAAAAGTTGTGTGTCTTTAAAACGTCGAACATAATTTTTACCGAAGGTGGAGAAATGGGGAATGGGTTGACTGAAGTCATAGCCAATGAACCAGCGGTAAGCGACATTGGTTTCAATTTCTTTAATCGTCTGACGCATGGAACGAATACCGAATAGACATTGAATAAGGGCGATTTTAATGAGAACAACAGGATCAATACTAGGACGTCCGTTATCTTCACAATACACATCGCGAACTAGCTCGTAAATGAAGCTAAAATCGATGGCATTTTCTATTTTGCGAACGAGATGATCTTTAGGAACAAGCTCATCTAGAGAAACAAGTGATATTTGAGTACGGCCTTCAACATTGGTTTTTCGTAACAACTAAATCCTCTCCCGCTAAACATGATATGTTTATTATATCACATTAACGCGGTAATTTAGTAAACTAATAACGTAAAAATAGACTGTCGACGGTACTTTGTCTACAGTCTGTGACGGTCAATGATGACCGTCTATTCCCTGTCTCCCATCAAGACCTTCTGCGTAAACGAAATCCACTCCCGCGCGGCAAACGACAAGTAGCGGTCCTTGCGCCAAATCATGCCCAGCTGCCAAGGAATGGAGGGGTTGATCAGGGGCAAAATGCGGATCCGTTCCTGGTCCAGTTCGCGGCAGATCGTTTCCGGCAGCAGCGCGATTCCAAGATTGGCGGCCACCATGCCGCTGATCAGATCCCACTGGGAGCTTTCGTACACGATGCGCGGCTGAAATCCGACGCGAAGGCATTCGGTAATGATGCGGTCATGCAGCGCAAAATCCTCCCGGAACAGCACGAAGCTTTCCTCCGCCAGTTCGTTCAGCGGTACCGCATCATGTCCGGCCAGCCGGTGGGAGGGATGGACGAGCAGCATCAGATTTTCCATGACGAACGAAAAATGGTGGAACAGGTTTTCGTCGGTCGGCAGAACCGCCACGCCAACGTCGAGCAGTCCGCTCTCCACGTCCTTCATGACCTTTTTCGCCCCGTCCTCGAATACCTGCATCGTGACCTGCGGATAGGTTTTATGAAACCGCCCGATCACTTCGGGAAAAAAGCTGGAGCCGACCATGGGCGGCAGTCCGAGCCGGATATGCCCTTTTTGCAAATTTTTCAAATCGCCGAGCTCGGCGGACAAGCTTTGAAAAGCTTTTACAATCGGCTGCGCCTGCTCGTAAATGATTTTGCCGGCGTCGGTCAGCTCGATTTTTTTGTTGGAACGGTCGAACAGCGTCACCCCCAGCTCTTCCTCGATATGACGGATGGTCTTGCTGATGGTCGGCTGGGTGATATACAGCGTCTCCGCCGCCTTCGTAAAGCTCTGCAGCCTGGCGACCTCCATAAAATACTGCAAATGCCGGATATCCATGGCTGTCTCGCACTCCTTTCAAAGCGCCTTTGTCAGGTTCAAATACCTTGCTCCTTATTATAGAAAAAAGGAATGATCATCATTCTTTTTATTCATTTTACTCATGAAAACAAGGGGTGTAAAATTTTCACGTAAATGAAAGGAGAGAATCCCTGTGAACAACATGATCAAAGGAACGGTGCAGGTGGCGGCACTGATGGCATTTTCGCTGCTGATGAACAAGCTGGCCGGACTTTTGCATTTGCCGATTCCCGGCAGCATTCTGGGGATTATCGTGGTGTTTATTCTGCTGGAAGCCCGTGTTATCCGCCTGGAATGGATCGAACTCGGCGCCAATTGGCTGCTTGCGGAGCTGCTTTTGTTCTTCATTCCCGCGGCTGTCGGCATCATGAAATATATCCCGATGATGGAAAGCGACGGGGTCCGCATTTTGATCGTGGTCGTTTTCAGCACATTCATCGTCATGGCGAGCTCGGGGCTGCTTGCATCCCGAATCGCCAAACAAAAAGAACGGAGGGCTTCGCGATGATCGGCCTTGTCTGCCTGCTCGTTACGCTCGGCATTTATTTCGTGTCCAAGCGCATTTACGGCAAATACCGCAAAATTTATTTATCGCCGCTGTTGGTTACGCCCATCATCCTTGTCCTTATTTTGATCTGGGCCAAAACACCTTATGAATCCTACAATTCCGGAGGCAAATGGCTGAGCACCATGCTGCAGCCGGCGACGGTCGCATTTGCGGTGCCATTGTACAAAAATTTCAAGGTACTCAAAAAACACGCCGTCGAAATTATCGTCAGCGTGCTTACCGGTTCGTGTATCGCCATGGTTTCGTCGGCTGTTCTGGCCAAGTGGCTTCATCTGAGCGGATCGCTCGTCACGAGCATGATTCCCCGCTCCATCACGACGCCGATCGCGATGAACGTTTCGCAGGTTCTCGGCGGCGTGCCTAACATCACTGCCGTGTTCGTCATCATTTCCGGACTTCTCGGTCCCGTGATCGGGCCGTTTGTGCTTCGCCTGTTCAAAATCGAAAGCGAAGTGGCCCGGGGCATCCTGTACGGCACCAGCTCGCATGGCGCGGGCACCTCGAAAGCCTTTGAGATGAGCGCCTTATCCGGCACGATCTCCAGCATTTCGATGATTTTGGCCGCCTTGTTTACGCTGGGTGTGGCAACCTTCATGACGGCCATCTCATAAGAGCAGTCTCATTCATAACCGACGCGTACCGGCTTTCCGGTACCCGCGGATTCCAGCGCGGCGCAGGTGACGGCCTGCGTCTTGAACGCGTCGGCATAATCGGAACGGATCCGGGAGCGGTCACCCGTGCGCAGCGCATGGAGGAACGCTTCCGTTTCTTTTTGGTAAGGATTCGTGGATTCGCGGTATTCCGTCCGCTCTCCCGGCTGTATCCGGCATAGACGTTGCGGGTTCCAATCCAGCACTCCCTGATCCGTGTAAAAGGCCAGTCCGACGCCGTCCGCTTCGGTTCCCGCCGGCAATATGCACGTATTGGATATGTTTGCGATCAGGCCGCTTTCCAGTTTAAGCGTGACCGTACCTACATCCGCCACGTCCACGCCTTCCTCCTGCTCATGTTTGACGCGGCTGCCGTAAAGCGCATACACTTCCTGCACCTCGCCGGCCATATAACGGAGCAGGTCCGCCAAATGCGTGGTCTGTTCGATAAACTGTCCTCCGGAACCGTTTTGCTTCCTCCACCAGGCAGCGCCGGGCATGCCGTCCATCCAGCGTCCGAGAACCATGCCCGATTGCTGCCGCCGAAGAAGCTCCCTCATCCGGTCCACGTTGGATTGGTAACGGAAATGGTACCCGACCGAAGTGATCAGTCCGGTTTCCTCGACCTCTGTCATGATGCTTCGCGGAAGCTCCGCGTCCAGTCCGAGAGGTTTCTCCACCAAAAACGGAATGCGGCGCCGGATCAGCTCCCGTTCAATCGCCCCGTGCGACATCGGAGGCACGCAAACGTATGCCGCGTCCAGCTGCTCCGTATCCAGCATTTCCGTCAGGTCGCCATAACCTGCTGCCCCGTAGGGCAATGCCATACGATCGGCTTTCTCCTTGCTTGTGCCCAAAAAAGCCCGTACCTTGACGCCTTCGGCCGCCGCCAACAAATCCGCGTGTACCTTGCTGAACCAACCTGTCCCGATCATTCCGATCTGCAGAGCCATGACATTTCCCCACCTTCTCCGGTATTTATTCCCTATCATACAGGACGCCGGAAGGGCTGACTATCACCCTTCATCGTTTCCGCTCAAGACCTCCATTCCTCCGGCAGCAGCGCCCGGTAATGCGGATGCGTAAAACGGTCGTCGATCAGCATCAATACGCCGGTATCCTGCTCCGAGCGAATCAATCGGCCGCCGGCCTGAAGCACCTTGTTCATTCCGGGCAAAACGTAAGCGTAATCGTAGCCGCTTTTGCCTTCGCGGTTAAAATGGTCGCGGATCAGGTTCCGTTCCAGCCCAAGCTGGGGCAGCCCGACGCCGACGACGGCCACGCCGATCAAGCGGTCTCCCTGAAGGTCGATGCCCTCCGAGAAAATGCCGCCAAGGACGGCGAATCCGGCCAGCGTCTCCGTATTGTCCGCCTGAAAAGCGGAAAGGAATCGCTCGCGTTCCTCCTCGGCCATGCCGGGACCCTGCACGATCGTCCGGACTTCCGGGTATTTTGCCGCGAAAACCTCGTACACGCTTTGCAAATATTGATAGGAAGGGAAAAAGGCCATGTAATTGCCGCGTTTTCCGGAAACCAGCCCATGCAGCAAATCCGCCAGCGCCTCGCGCGTCCGTTCCCGATCCCGGTACCGGGTGGACAGCGGATGGATCTGAACTTCAAGCTGCTCCCTCTTGAACGGGGAGGGGATGGATACGGCATAATCGTCCGCGTCCGCCCCAAGCATGTCCCGGTAATAGGAAAGCGGGGTCAACGTCGCCGAAAAAAACACCGTCGAACGATATCCTTTTTCCGCCTGCGCCAGCAGATGGGACGGGTCCAGGCAAAACATGCGGATCATGACGTCGCCGCGCAGAACCTCCGCGTAAGTAACGTAGCGTTCGTCGTACAGCTTGGACGTGCGGATAAAATTTTGGGCGGCAAAATAAACGTCAAGCAAAAGCTGGTGCTCCCCCGAGCCCGCGGCCAATTCACGCTCCGCCTCGGCCGCAAAAACCTCGAGCAGACTTGCCAATTCCCCGGGAGCCTCCTGCGATACAAGGGTCCGCTCTTCGCCGCAAGCCTTCTTCAGCTCGATAAAATATTTGTTGACGGCGTCCGCAGCCTGGGAAACGGCCCGGTTTTGCTGCTTATAATCCCGTTTGATCTGCAGAAAACCGGCTTTTTCGATCCCGGCCGAAAACATCTCCCGCCCCCGGTCCACCAGGTTATGGGCTTCGTCCACGAGCAGGACCGTCCGTCTCTTTTGCTCCTCCGGCAGTCTTTTCAAGGACACGCGCGGATCAAACACGTAATTGTAGTCGCAAATGACGGCATCGACCGCATAAGCCGTGTCGAGCGAAAACTCGAACGGGCAGACCCGGTGTTTCCGGGCGTAACGCTCCAGCACCTGACGCGTCATGATCGTTTCGCTTTCGAGGATGTCGAGCACGGCGTCGTTAATCCGGTCGTAATACCCATCCGCATAAGGACAGGCTTCCTTCGTACATACGGTCTCCTCCTGAAAGCAGATCTTTTCCTTGGCGGTAATCGTCACAGCCTGAAGGCGAAGCCCCTTCTCCTGCATCAGTTCTAACGCCTGTTCCGCTGCCGTCCGGGTAATGGTGCGCGCCGTCAGGTAAAAGATTTGCCCAAGCAGCCCTTCTCCGATCGCCTTTACGGACGGAAAAAGGGTCGACATCGTTTTGCCGGTGCCGGTCGGCGCCTTGGCCAGCAGCTTTCTTTTCTCCAAAATCGCTCCATAGACCGAACCGGCCAGCTTTCTTTGCCCTTCGCGGTAGACGGGAAAAGGAAACGGCAAAGCCCGGATGCTTTCATCCCTGCGCCGAACATTGTTCATTCGCAGGACTGCATAAGGAGCATAGCGCCGAATGACATCCGTGATAAAATCCGTCAGCTCGGCGATCGTGCGGACGCGTTTGAACCGCCGTTCTTCGCCTGTTTTCGCGTCCACGTACGTCAGCTGAACGCCGATGCTCGCAAGCCCGTGATCCTTCGCCACGATATAAGCGTATGTTTCCGCCTGCGCCCAATGGACGGTCCTTCCGCCCTCCAGCGTGTCCAAACCGGACGAGACCGATTTGATTTCGTCGATGGTCAGACCCTCGTCCGTTTCGATCAAACCGTCGCATCTTCCTTCAATATGGTATATAATTCCGTCAAACGGAATCTCGGTTTTGAGGTATACTTCCTTTTGATCCCCTTCCCGGTACATGCGCTGCACCTGCTGGTGAATCCGTGTGCCTTCGTGCATCGCCGACGCGGTCCGGAAGCCGGAATCAATGCTACCGCCGCTGAATACATATTCCACGAGCGGCCTCACCGAAATATGGACGATATTTGTTTGTTCTTCTACGCCAGTCAATGGGATCACCCGTTCCCCTTCTGTTTTTAATATCATACCACATCGCTTACACCGGACCCACCTCATATTTCCAGAAAAAGGTTTCCCATTCCAAAATATTGTCTGAAATGTTTCGGAACGCAAAAAAAATATTGCCTGTTTAAAGTATTAAAGGGTTGAAGATTTCCGACACTCTCGTGTATAATTCTTGTTTAAATACAGATTCATGCTTACCGAATGCGTAAGCCTTAAGCAAGCTTCTTAATGCTTCAGCATTCTGTAATTTTGAATCCAGGATAAGGAGAGAAGCCAATGACATTTTTGCATGTAGAATTGCCTGCGGAAAAAAAAGCCAAAACGTATGTCAATGAAGTCTTCGAAACGGTGTGTAAAAGGAACCCGAATGAAAGCGAATTCCATCAGGCCGTAAAGGAAATCCTCGATTCGCTTGTTCCGGTGCTTGCCAAAGAGCCCAAATACATGGAAAACGGCATTCTGGAAAGACTCGTAGAGCCTGAAAGACTCATCACCTTCCGCGTACCTTGGGTAGACGATCAAGGAATCGTGCGCGTCAACCGCGGTTACCGCGTTCAATTCAACAGCGCAATTGGCCCTTACAAGGGCGGACTTCGCTTTCACCCCTCTGTAAACTCCAGTATCATCAAATTTCTCGGTTTCGAACAAATTTTGAAAAACTCCCTGACAGGCCAGCCGATCGGCGGCGGCAAAGGCGGTTCGGACTTTGACCCGAAAGGCAAATCGGATGCGGAAGTCATGCGCTTTACCCAAAGCTTCATGACCGAGCTGTACAAATACATCGGATCCGACGTTGACGTTCCTGCCGGCGATATCGGCGTAGGCGCCCGGGAGATCGGATTTTTGTTCGGCCAATACAAGCGCATTCGCAGCGGCAACGAAGCCGGCGTCCTGACAGGAAAAGGCATCACTTACGGCGGAAGCTTGGCTCGTCCCGAAGCGACGGGTTACGGCACGGTATATTTCGTCAACGAAATGCTGAAAGCGCAAGGCGACAGCCTGGAAGGCAAAACGGTCGTCGTGTCCGGCTCCGGCAACGTGGCAATTTACGCGATCCAAAAAGCGAATCAATTCGGCGCCAAAGTCGTGGCCTGCAGCGATTCCGGCGGTTACGTGTACGATCCGGAAGGCATTGATTTCGAAACGGTAAAACAGCTGAAGGAAGTTGAAAGAAAACGGATCAGCGAATACGTGAAGCTGCATCCGGGCGCAAAATACTTCGAAGGCTGTTCGGACATCTGGACCATCCCTTGCGACATCGCCCTCCCTTGCGCGACGCAAAACGAAATCGACGAAAATGCGGCGAAGCTGCTTATTGCAAACGGCGTGAAAGCCGTAGCGGAAGGCGCAAACATGCCTTCGACGCTGGCCGCTATCGACGTATTCCTTGAGAACGGCGTTCTGTTCGGGCCAGCCAAAGCGGCCAACGCCGGCGGCGTAGCGGTATCCGCGCTGGAAATGTCCCAAAACAGCATCCGCACATCTTGGACTTTCGAAGAGGTGGACGAGAAGCTGCATCAAATCATGATCAACATTTACAACAACAGCGCCCAAGCGGCCGAGCAATACGGCTATCCGGGCAACCTCGTCGTCGGCGCGAACATTGCCGGCTTCGTGAAAGTGGCTGACGCGATGATCGCGCAAGGCGTCATCTAATCCCGGTATTATACGTTTATGGTCAAAAGCATCCGGTTCCGGAAGAAATTTGCCCCTGCGGTAAATAATTTTCTTCCCGGGTCCGGATGCTTTTGTTATTGGCGATTGAACGGCTCATTTACCGCTTTTTTCCCCTGAAATCAATTGTCCTGGGTTTTGACTTCTGTTCCTGCGAGGGGCATAATATTTTTATTATGATCCGGATTTTGCAAGCTCCCGACTCATGAAAGCTCCGAAAATTTCCGATGGATTGCCTGCTTCGCTGCCCGTTCGCGGGCGGCTGATTGTTTTTTAACGGAGGGAAGTCGTATCGTGTCACGTGAATCCATTGCCCAAGTACTAAAAAAACCGTTTGCGATCTTTACCGTCCTCTTGCTGTTAAAAGGATACCTTGCCTGGGCCGTAACGTTTGGCGACTGGCTCCCCTGGAGGGTGCTGATCACAGAGCTTCCTTTCATCTGGCTCGTATTTAGCCTGATTGAATGGTGCGCCTCCAAACGCAAGCTGATGGCCTATACGATCGTGAACATCATCCTAACCGGTATTTTTTTCGCGGTCATCATGTATTTCAAATATTACGGCGTTATCGTCACGTACCATGCCCTGGCGCAGGTCAATCAGGTAACCGAGGTCAAAAGCAGCGTTTTCTCGCTCATGGACCCGTATTACTTGCTTGTGTTTGCCGACATTATCGTGCTGATCGTGCTCCTGCTGAAAAGCCGCAAGGTGAAGGAATGGAGAATCAGCATCAAACGCAAGACGAAAAAAGGCGTCGTATCCGTCGTCTTCATTTTGTGCCTTGTCGTCTGCCTGTTTAACATTTGGCCGAACCGGGCCAGCATGAACGAAATCAAAAAAGCCCAGCAAATGGGCATTCTAAACTACGAAGCTTTCACGATTTTATCGCAGAAAAAGGAACCGCTTGTTCCGCTGAAAAACATCAACCAGGCGGCCATCGATAAGCTGAAAGGGATCAAGGTTCCGGAACACCCCAAATTTTTCGGAAACGCCAAAGGGAAAAACCTGATCATCATCCAGCTCGAATCGTTCCAGAACTTCCTGATCAACCTGAAAATCGACGGCAAAGAAATTACGCCGAACATGAACAAGCTTGCCAATGAGCAGCTGTATTTTTCGAATTTCAACCAGCAGGTGGGGCAAGGAAATACGTCGGACGCCGAATTCGTCGTGAATACGTCCTTTTACGTCCCGCCGGACGGCGCGGCCACGCAGAAATATGTGGATAAAAAACTGCCAAGCCTGCCGCGTTTGCTGGGGGAAAACGGATATAACACGCTTACGCTGCACACGAACCAGGTCCACTTCTGGAACCGCGGCGAGCTTTATTCTTCGCTTGGCTTCCAGCATTATTACGATCAGTCCTTCTTCGGCGAAGAGGACATGGTATTTTTCGGCGCATCGGACGAGGTGCTGTACGCGAAGTCGGCCGAAAAGCTGCAAGCATTGGACCGGGAAGACAAACCGTTTTACGCCCAGATCATTTCGATGTCGGCGCATCATCCGTTTACCATTCCGGCCAACAAGTACAAGATGGAGCTTCCTGAACGCTATCAGGGAACCTTTGTCGGGGATTACATCCGCGCCCAAAACTATGCCGATTACGCATTGGGGCTCTTCATTGACGATTTGAAGCAAAAAGGACTGTGGGACGACAGCCTGATCGTCATTTACGGCGATCATATGGGACTGCCGATTTATTCTCTCGACCATGACGACAAAGCGCTGATGAAGGAAATTTACGGTCATGAATATTCGTACACCGACATGCTGAACATACCGCTCATCATTGCCGGCAGCGGCGTTTCGCACGAGCAAATCCGCGAGGAGGTCGGCGGGCAAACCGATATTATGCCGACGGTGGCGAACCTGCTCGGCATTTCCATGAAGGACCACATCCATTTTGGCCAGGATTTGCTCAATCAGACGTACAATCTGCTGCCTGAACGGTATTACCTGCCGTCCGGCTCGTTCCTGAACGACAACGCCATGTTCATGTCCGGCAGCGGCTACGAGGACGGAACCCAGTACCCACTGAGCGGAAGGGATTCGATCGGCAAAGGCACCACCAAAAGCGAATACGACCGCGCGCTCAAGCTGCTGAAGCTGTCCGACAGCTACGTGAACCAGCAGCCGCTTAAATGAGCCTGTAAAAAAGCAGCAAGCCCCGCTTCTGACCCTTTAGTCGGAGCGAGGCTCGTTTGTTTTTAAGCTTCATAGGCAAGCTGGTATAGCAAATCCATGAGCACCTGCACGCCTGCCTCCAAATGCTCGGGTTTCGTATATTCCAAAGGCGAATGGCTGACGCCGTTTCGGCTCGGCACAAAAATCATCGCCGTGCGGCAGCATGCGGCCAATATTTGCGCGTCATGGCCCGCTCCGCTCGGCATCCGGCGGTAACTGAAGTTCCGCATTTGGCATAAGCGCTCGATGGCGCCTGTCAGCTCCGCATCCATGTCAACCGGCGCCGTATTCATCCAGCGTTCGACCTCGATAGTTGCGTCCCGCCGCTCGGCAATCGAACGCAGCAGCTTGATCATGCGGGCACAAGCTTCTTC
The DNA here is from genome assembly GCF_009870825.1 of Paenibacillus sp. USDA918EY. Taxonomy (GTDB): domain Bacteria; phylum Bacillota; class Bacilli; order Paenibacillales; family Paenibacillaceae; genus Paenibacillus_AQ; species Paenibacillus_AQ albilobatus. The sequence continues at coordinate 18,337 of NZ_WTWY01000007.1, forward strand.
CAGCCGGAGGCCGTCGGGATGGCGGACGTCGATGGTAAAAATGACTTCCCCGGGGATGACGTTTGGCGTGCCGGGGATCAGCTCCATTTGTCCGACCGTAGCGACAAGCGGAGCCCCGATCTCATCGGCGCTGTCCATGACCGCAGCCACCATTTCGCTTGCCGCCCGCATCGCATCCCTGCGGTATGACATCGGCGTCGTCCCGGCGTGGTTTGCCTCCCCTTTGACGCGGACGGTATAACGCTGCAAACCGACGATTTGCTCGACGATGCCGATCGTTTTCCCTTCCCGCTCCAAAATCGCCCCCTGTTCGATATGCAGCTCGATAAAGGTATCGATATCCTTGCGCGGTCCCCGTCCTTGGCTGCCAGGACCAAAGCCCGATTCCCTCATCGCCTGCATGAAGGGAACTCCCCGCCGGTCGTGCGCATGTTCAATGTCCTTGTAATCCGCAGCGCCCGTCATAAAGGTCGATCCCCAATAGTTATAAGGGAAACGGCTTCCTTCCTCCTCGCAAAAAGCCGCCACTTCAATCGTTTTCCTGGGAGCGCCGTATCGATCGCGAAGTCGGGAAAGCGCCGCAAGGCCCGCCACGATCCCGTACGCGCCGTCGTATTTACCTCCGCGCTGCACCGTATCCACATGCGAACCGGTTAAAATGCAAGGCGACTCCGGATCCGTCCCCTGCAAACGTCCAAACAGATTTCCGGCATCGTCAAAAGCCGGCTGCAAGCCAAGCGACTTCATCTTGTCCGCCAGCGCCTCCTGCGCTTCCTTCCAGGAACGCGTATATAAAAGGCGCGTAACCCCGCCGTCTTCATCCGCTCCATAACGGCTGAGCCACTCGATAAGTTGTTCTGTCGTCTCCATATGTTCCTTTGCTCCCATCTTGAGGTCGTCGGAAGCCTCCTGCAAAAATCCGGTCCGAAAAACGGTTTATTGCATACTCTTCCTCACATCTATACACCATATCACTGCCGCGGGAAAATTTCTATGCATCGGTTAAGTCCGCTATTTTCTTGTCTCATCGGATCCAATTAATCTGTAAATACGAACATTAATGACTATGATATTGAACAAAGTTCGCTTTTTCCTTTGACGCGTCCGAAATGCACATGGTATAGTTACAAGGCAGAAGAAACGAAAACACAACAAGACAAAGGAGTCCTTCAGCAATCATGAACACCACGAAATTATCTTGGTTAGATCGCTTCTTTAAGCTCAGCCACTATAAGACGAATGTTAAAACCGAGATTCTTGCCGGCCTCACCACATTCGTTACGATGGCATACATCATCGTCGTTCAACCGGACCTGATGAAAGCCGCAGGCATGGATCAAGGGGCCGTCATGGTTACGGTGCTGATTGCATCCGGCCTTTTCAGCATTATCATGGGTCTGTATGCCAAACGGCCGTTTGGCGTCGCGCCCGGCATGGGCGGAAACGTGTTTTTTGCTTACAGCATCGTGGCCGCAGGATTGGCGACATGGCAGCAGGGACTCGGGATGGTGTTCATCTCGGGCGTGGTTTTCCTGCTTCTGACCTTCCTTGGGCTGCGCGAAACGATATCACGCATCATTCCTAAAAATATTAAGCACGCCATTGGCGCCGCCGTCGGCCTGTTTATCATCGGCACCGGCTTTGCCAATGCAGGCATCATCGTACAAAATAAAACCGGAACGCTCACCCTCGGCAGCTTGCATTCGCCAACCGTGCTGCTTTCCTTGATCGGGCTGGTCATCATCATCGGCCTGATGGCGCGCAAATTGAAAGCGGCGGTGTTCATCGGGATCATCATTACGTCCATCATCGGGATCCCGATGGGCATTACGAAGCTTCCGCATTCCTTCGGAGACTTATTCTCCCTGCCGCCGGATCCGTCCTCGATCATCTTTCAGGTCGATATTCCGGGGGCTTTGAAGCTGGCGTTTTTCCCGCTTATGTTTACCTTCTTTACAGGGGAGTTTTTCTCCACCATGGGTACGGTGCTTGGCGTTGGCGCCAAAGCGAATTTGCTCGATAAAGAAGGCAATCTTCCGGACATCAAAAAGCCGTTTATCGTCGACGGCATCGCCACGGTCGGTGGTTCCCTGCTCGGACAAACGACCATTACGACCTACATTGAATCCGCAAGCGGCGTTGAAGCCGGCGGACGCACGGGTTTGACGGCCGTAACGACGGGGATCGTGTTCCTGCTCGCTTTGTTCGTCACGCCGCTCATTCTGCTCATCCCTAGCGCGGCAACGGCTCCGGCGCTGATCGTTATCGGCTTGTCCATGCTCGCGACACTGAAAAACATCAATATGGACGAATTGGAAGAAACCCTTCCCGCGCTGCTTACGGTCATTTCTGCAGGACTTACGTTCAGCTTGGCGAACGGGATCGTATTCGGCATTTTGTCTTACGTCGTCATTAAAGTATTTATGGGCAAATTCCGCGATATCCACATCGGACTCTGGATTTTGTGCATACCGCTCATTTACTACCTCTGGCTTAAATAATCTGGGATAAGGAGATCGATTCAGCATGAACCGCAAACTTATAGCCGCAGCGCGCGGCGATCATCCACTGGATTTGGCAATCAACAACATTCGGTTGGTCAACGTCTTTACCGGGGAAATTTATCCGGCGGCCATCGGCATCGTGGACGGCACCGTCGTTCACGTGACCGCGCCGGGCGAAACGGAGCTTGAAGCCGTCCAAACGATTGACGGCCAAGGCAAGTTCGCCGTTCCCGGCCTGATCGATACGCATCTGCACATCGAAAGCAGCATGCTGACGCCCGCTCACTACGCCGAAGCCGTCCTGCCGCACGGAACGACCCTGATCGTCACCGACCCGCATGAAATCGGCAACGTCCTTGGCGAGGAAGGCGTGCGTTACATGGTCGAAGCCAGCAAAGTGCTGGATTTGCGCGTCATGACGCTGGCGCCTTCCTGCGTGCCGTCCGCTCCGTCCGTGGAAACGGCCGGAGCCGATTTCACCCCTGAAGTCATCGAACGGATGCTGACCTGGGACGGCATTGACGGCGTCGCCGAAGTCATGAACTATCACGGCGTCATTCATGAGGATCCGCGCATGATGGGCATCCTCGAAGCGAACGAACGCGCCGGCAAAATTCCGCAAGGCCACGCGCCGACGGTCGTCGGCCGGGAGCTTTCGGCATACCTCGTTGCCGGACCGGACTCCGACCACGAATGCCGCACGATGGAAGAAGCGATCGCCAAGCTTCGCGCCGGCATGATCGTGGACATCCGCGAGAGCTCCTTTTCGCTGAACATGGCCGAAGTGGCCAAAGCGATCGTCGGCAAAGGTTATCTGCCGAACGTCACGCTTTGCACCGACGACGTGCTTGCCTCCGATCTGGTCGAACGGGGCCATATCAACCATGTCGTCGTCCGGGCGATCGAAGAAGGCATTCCGGCCGTCGACGCGATCCGTTATGCGACGCTGAACGCCGCGAACCGCTTGAACCGCAAAGATGTCGGAGCCATCGCTCCGGGACGCCTTGCCGACATCGTGCTTGTCGACGCGCTCGAAACGATGAACGTGTCCGATGTTTTCATCGGGGGCGAAAACATCGTCAAGGAAGGCAAGCTGATCAAGCGTCAGCAGCATGTGCAGCCGCCGCAGGAGTATTTGCAAACCGTGCATCTGCCGGAAATCCATGCCGAGGATTTGCGCCTTGAGGTCGAAGATGCGAACGCGACCGAAGCGCGCGTACGCGTCATTGAATACGATTTTGCGCCAGGCCTTCCCACCGGTTTCATCGAAACCGTGCTGCCGGTGAAAGACGGGCAGCTCGTCCCCGAAGCCTACGAGGGGCACAAAGGACCGCTGAACCGTGTCGCTGTGTGGCATCGCCACGGCTTGAACAACAACAAGGCGCTCGGGCTGCTTGCAGGCTTCGGCATTATCGAAGGCGCGGTAGCGACGACGGTCGCGCATGACAGCCATCATTTGGCGGTGCTTGGCGTCCATACGGACGACATGGTCATGGCGGCCAACGAGCTCCGCAAACGCCACGGCGGCATGATCGCCGTCAAAAACGGCGAAATCGTCGCGTTCCTTCCGCTCCCGCTCGCAGGACTCATGAGCCTCGAAGAAGCCGATACGTTCGCGACGAAAATCAAGGAATTTATCGATACCATCCAGGGCGGCATGATGCCGGGCAAAAATCCGATCCACCGTATGATCGTCGCGACCCTCCCGGTCATCCCGGCGGCAAAAATTACGGACCTGGGATTGGTTGACGTCAATAAACAAAAGCTTGTTCCGCTCATCATCGAAACCAAATAACGTCATTGAACCTTAAAAGCCCCCGAACCGCGCCGGACGTCCATGTCCATGCGGCTCAGGGGCTCTTTTTCTATGCGGACCGAGTCCTAGGTTGTTTACACGACCGGCTCGCTTTTAGCCGGTTCCGGCAAAGGGGACAAATAGCGGTTTACAAAACGGGCGATCCGCTGCGCATACTCTTTTTTGTTCACAAAATAGGCGTTGGCATGGGCCGCAGTAGGCACGACATACAAGTCTTTCTCCCCTCCCGCTGCCGCCGCCAGACGATGTACCATAGGGAAAGGAACAAATGCATCCCTGTCGCCGTGGATAAACAAAATCGGAAGGCGCGTCCGGGCAACCTGTTTTAAAGCCGAACCTTCGCCGAAAAAATATCCCGCACGCAGTTTGCACACCAAGCTCGTCACCGGCAGCAGCGGAAACGGCGGCAGCTTGTACATCTGCTTCAATTGGTACGTCAAAATATCCTTAACCGAGGTATACGCGCAGTCCGAAACGATGCATTTCACCTGATCCGGCAGCTGCTCGCCGCTGGTCATCAACACCGTCGCGCCGCCCATGGAAACCCCATGCAAAATGATCTGCGCATCCGGGCCGCTCCGCTCCAGGATAAAATGAATCCACTGTACGATATCCCTGCGGTCATGCCAGCCGAAACCGATGTAATTCCCGCCGCTTTGCCCATGGCCCCGATTATCCGGCATCAGTACATGAAAACCCATTTCGCTGTAAAGCTTGGCGAAAGCGCCCATTTCCCTTCCTTGGCTGTTATAGCCGTGAACCACGATGGCCGTCCGGTTCGACGGCAGAGGGGCCGGGATGTAATACCCCGTTAGAGAAAGCCCGTCCTCTCCTTGGATATGCACGGTCTCGACCGCTTGGTTGCCGAGCCATTCCTCTTCCATTTCCCACGGATGGTCCACCTTGACGAGCGCCGGATCCGTCTCGAGAAATTCTTTTTGGCTGCGCCTGATTCCGACGTTATAAAAATACATGCTGGCCCCGAACAGGATCAGCACGATGACAATTGCGCATATAAGGACAATCGATGCCGCAGTCATGTTTTCCTCCTTGGCCTGAAATCGCGAAGAACATCCGCAGTAATCAGGGCTTTGCAAAATCCCCCAATATGTACCTTTTTAACATACCATCTGGCGAAGTCTTTCACAATGTCCCATCGACGCAAATCCCCCCGAAAGAGGCTTATATCATTAAAAAAGCAGCCCGCGGTTTGACGTCCGCTGCTGCTTTTACGGTTTTCGGATCCAGATATCAGTCCTTCTTCTGTTTGCGGGCCATGGCCCGCAGCGCTTCGCGGTAGGCATCGTCGGAGCTAGGATCGGGTTTCGTTTCCGCCTTCGACTGCCGAACCTCTTCCGGAGCATAACCCGCAAATTTGCGCAGCGCCTCGCGGTAAATACGGTCGCTTTCGCTTGCGGATCGGTGCGCCTCCGATTCGGCTTCGGTCAGCGCGGTCCGGTCTGCTGCCCGGGGCGCAACCGTCTTTACCGGCTCGGGCTTGGCCGCGGCTGGGGGCTCGGCTGCCGGAGGAAGATCCTGAATGGACGTCGCGGGCGGAGCTTCAGGCGTTTTTGGCGTTTCTTGCTTTGCAGGCTCTTCCCTTTTTTCCGCACGTTTGCCGGACCGTTTGGCGGCACGGGAGTTGTACACGAAAAGGAAAACGAGCGCTACAATGGCGAGCACCACAAAAGCAATGACCATATCCCGCTCACCTTACCTTGAAGCCGATGCAACCAGTTGTTTGGTTACTTCAGCCACCCGTCTGCCTAAAGCGCGCCCGAGGGTGAGGTCGTTTTCGCTCGGCAGGTTTTTGGGGTCCTCGTCGGACAATTCCACGGGACATGTGACACCGACGCCATAATAGGAGCCGTACAACGCATTTTCCGGAATGTTGCCGGGAAGACCGACGACAATCATGCCGTTATGCAGCATCGGCGTGATCAGATTGATCAACGTCGACTCCAGGCCACCGTGAACAGTAGCGGTCGTGCAAAATACGCCGCCGACTTTTCCGACAAGTTTGCCCTGGGCCCATAAATAACCCAGACGGTCGATCCATGTTTTCAAGCCCGCACTGATCGTGCCGAAATGCCCCGGGCATCCCCAGATAATCGCATCCATTGCTTCAAGTTTATAAATATCGGCGTCGTTGACATGGGCGATCTCCGTTTCCGCCCCGTCAACCTCGCGTGCGCCTTCCGCCACGGAACGGGCGAGCGCTTCGGTATGTCCATTTTCGCTGTCATAAACCACGTAAATTTTCATGCGGATGATCCCCCTTAACCAGCTTTGATGCCTTATTTATCTCCATTACCCTCCGATTTATCCATAAGCGTTGCCGAATCTTACAAAAATCGACACGCCTGAATACGTCTTCCCCAATTCGGGGATGCTCTGTTTATCTGGCTGCAACTAGCTATCCAAGATTAGGAGGAGACTTAACACGTATGAACTCTCGCGCGCTACTCGTCAATGTCCTTGTCGTCATCATCGTGCTCGCGTTGGGCGGTGCGGCAATCTACTATTACAATCAGACGTCGAATTACGTCAAAACCGATAATGCGCAGGTGACCGGACAAGCCATTTCCATTAATGCACCGGTGGCCGGAAGGCTTGCGAGTTGGAACGGGCAGGTCGGACACAATTACCAAACGGGCGAAGTGGTGGGAAGCATCGTGGCGCAAGGAACCCGGATGGATATCACGTTTCCGGTCAGCTCCACGATCGTACAGCAAAATGCCATTCCCCATACGTACGTCGCTCCCGGCACCACGCTGGCAAGGGCGTTCAATTTGAGTAATTTGTGGATCAGCGCCAATATCGAAGAAACGAAGCTGGACAAAATCAAGGTCGGCCAAACGGTCGACGTCTATGTCGACGCATTTCCGGATACGACGCTGACCGGTAAAATCGACCAAATCGGCCTGGCCACCGCCTCGACGTTTTCGATGTTCCCGACGACGAACTCGAATGCCAACTACACGAAAGTGACGCAAGTCGTTCCGATTGTCATCACGATCGAAGGCTACAAAGGTCTCGGGCTTGTTCCCGGCATGAACGCTACGGTCCGAATCCACATTTAGCGAGGGGGCATGCCTGCCATGGCAAATGCTAGAGAATTTCATATGGGCCGAACGCTCACCGTCCTGCTGCTGGGAGCTTTCGTCTCCATTTTGAACCAGACGCTTCTGAACGTGGCCATCCCCCACTTGATGAATGAGTTCAACGTTTCGGCCACGACCGTCCAGTGGCTCTCCACCGCTTACATGCTCGTCAACGGCGTGCTTGTGCCGGTTACGGCGTTTCTGATCGAATCGTACGGAACACGCGCCCTGTTCATGTCGGCGATGGGGCTGTTTACCGCCGGAGCAGTCATATGCGCCATCAGCAACACGTTTGTCATTATGCTGATCGGGCGGATCATTCAGGCCAGCGGCGCCGGGATTATCATGCCTGTCGTCATGAACGTGTTTTTGACCGTTTTTCCGCCGGAAAAAAGGGGAACCGCGATGGGTACGATGGGGATCGCCATGATGTTCGCCCCTGCGATCGGGCCGACGCTTTCGGGGTGGATCGTCGAGCATTACACATGGCGCATTTTGTTCATCATGGTGATTCCGCTTGCGGTGCTGGACATTTTGTTTGCTTTCCGGTGGCTGACGAACGTCAACAAACTCACCAAGCCGAAGTTCGATTTCTGGGGAGTCGTCTTCTCGACGCTCGGTTTCGGCGTACTGCTTTACGGCTTCAGCTCGGCGGGGGACAAGGGCTGGACAAGCGCGATCGTGCTTGGCTCCATGTTCGTCGGGCTCGTCTTCATCGCTTTGTTTGTCGTGCGCGAGCTCAACATGAAAGTTCCGATGCTTGATTTCCGGGTGTTTCAGTATGATATCTTTACGTTTTCCACCATTATCGGCGGGTTGGTCAACATGGCCATGTTCGGCGCGATGCTCTTGCTTCCGATCTATTTGCAAAACATCCGCGGATTCACTCCGCTTCAGTCCGGTCTTCTGCTTCTGCCGGGCGCTTTATTGATGGGCGTCATGTCGCCGATTTCCGGGGCCATTTTCGACAAAACCGGGGCGCGGCCGCTGGCGATCTTCGGCCTCCTTATTACGGCGCTGATGACGTTCGAGTTCAGCAAGCTGACCTCGGACACCACCTTTCCGCATCTGATGCTGCTGTACACGATCCGCAGCTTCGGCATGTCGCTGATCATGATGTCGGTGCAGACCGAAGGCCTGAACCAGCTTCCTCCCCGGCTTGGGGCCCACGGCACGGCCATGTCCAATACGATGCGGCAGGTGGCGGGTTCCATCGGAACGGCGCTGCTCGTGACGGTCATGTCTACCCGCACGACGATTCACGTTGAGCAGGCCGCGGAACTGTATACGCCCAACAATCCGTTTATGACCGAAAACCTGGCCGAGGTCAGTCAAAGCATCGCCGCTTCCGCCGGGGTTCCGACAGAAACGGGATACGCGCTGGCACTGCAAAGCGTCATTGGCGTCGTGACCGAAAAGGCGACCATCGAAGGCATTAATGACGCTTTTATCGTCGCAACCTGGATCGCCATTATCGCATTGGTGTTGTCCTTTTTCCTTCGCCGGGCGCGGAAGGCCAAAAGAGCCAAACCCGCGAAATAGACGAAACGAAAAATCCGCCCTTTTTAATAAAGAGCGGATTTTTTGGTGTTTCGAAAGATTTTTTTATTTTTTCACGCCCCAGGCTTTCAGGATCGCGTCATGCACGTACGTGTTTTCGTGAACGCCCGTAAAGAGCTCCGCGCCGCTTCCCATCGCCGTCAACGGGATGTCCACGCCGGTATGTCCGGAAGTCGTCCAATCGACGTAAAACTGCTCTTTCGACCCGAAGATGCTGAACGGTCCGTCCTCTTTCGAAATGCCGTCGCCGGATTCGTCCTTGTCGTCGACCGGCTCCAGCGAAAAGCCGCCTGTTTCATGGTCGGCCAGCACCAGCACGAGCGTGTCCGGATGTTTTTTCGCGAATTCTTTGGCGACGCCCACCGCTTTGTCCAGCTCCTGCCCGGCTTTGATCGTCAGCTTCGCATTGTTTTCATGCGCCATTTCATCGGTTCCTTCCTCTTCAACCATCAGGAAAAAGCCTTTTTTGTTGGAGGAGAGCGTATCAAGCGCTTTTTGCGTCATATCCTTGAGCGAAACGACCGGGTTGTACACATCCCCTTCGCCTTCCGGTTTTTGCTGGAACATCTCTTCATTGGCGAACAGGCCGAGAATTTTGCCGTTTTTCGCTTTTTGCAGCTCTTCCTTGCTCGTTACATATTGGTAACCCAGTTTTTTCGCATGCTCGACGAGATTGCCTTCCGTTCCTTTGCTTTCTTCGCTTGGATCCTCCGCCGGATGGTCCGGGAATTTGCCGGGATTGCCTGCAGGGTACCAGAAATCTTCGCCCCCGCCCAGCAGCACGTCGACTTTGCTGTTATCCAGATACTGCTTGGCGATTTTGCTTTGCTGCGAGCGGTCTTCGACATGGGCGCCAAACGCGGCCGGCGTGGCGTCGGTGATTTGGCTTGTCGTCACCAACCCCGTGGATTTGCCGAGGCCTTTCGCCACTTCCAGCAGCGTTTTGACCGGTTTTTTGTTGGCATCGACGCCTACCGCTCCGTTATACGTTTTGACGCCGCTGGCAATCGCCGTTCCCGCAGCGGCCGAATCGGTCACCGCAACCGTGGAATGCGTGCGCAAAAACGCCGAATAAGGCATATCGTCCATCTGCAGCTTGCCGTTCAACCCGACCGTGTTCAGGCGGATGGCATCGCGCTGCGCCGCTCCCATGCCGTCCCCGACGAACAAAATGACGTTTTTCGCTTTGGCGAGCGTCGCGGCGTTCCCTTTGGCTTGGACGACTCCCCCGGAAATCACCAAACTGGCTGCCGCCGTCAGGCATAAAGCGGCTTGTACGATACTGCGTTTCTTTTTGCTCATCCCAATTCCTCCTTTATATCGGTCCTTCTTGAAGCAAGTATAGAGGGCAACTATGAAAAGAAATGAGGAGTAATGTAAACGCTATGTTTAATTGTTTTTCGTTTCGCGGCACTTTCTTTTTTTCGATTTCAATGAGGCGGAAGATTATGATATATTTCATATGGAGACAGGTCGGTTTCTTTCGGCCGGGTTGGCCTGGAAATGCGCCTTGGAAACGAATATGAACTCACGAGTGGTGAAGGAGGAAATGCAAGTGGAATTCAGAATCGAAAAAGACACCATCGGCGAAATTAAAGTTCCCGCGGATAAGCTGTGGGCAGCCCAAACGCAGCGGAGCTTTGAAAATTTCAAAATCGGTACGGAGAAAATGCCGCTGGAGCTGATCCGCGAATTTGCGATCCTGAAAAAAAGCGCGGCTCTCGCCAATAAAGAGCTTGGAAAGCTGAACGCCGAAAAAGCCGATGCCATCATCGCGGCGGCCGATGAGGTGATCGAAGGCAAACTGAACGAACACTTCCCGCTGGCCGTATGGCAAACCGGAAGCGGCACCCAGTCCAACATGAACGTCAATGAGGTCATCGCGAACCGCGCCAACCAAATGCTGCAGGAAAAAGGCAGCGAGCAGCGCGTGCACCCGAACGATGACGTCAACAAATCGCAAAGCTCGAACGACACGTTTCCGACCGCGATGCATATTGCGGCCCTGATCGCCGTCGAGGATCAAGTCCTCCCTGCGATCGCAAAGCTGAAGGAAACGTTCCGCGAGAAAAGCGAAGCTTATATGGATATTATCAAAATCGGCAGAACGCATTTGCAGGACGCCACTCCGCTTACGCTCGGACAGGAAATCAGCGGCTGGCACCGGATGCTGGAAAAAAGCGAAGGCATGATCCGCGCAAGCATCGAATCGCTGCGTGAGTTGGCCATCGGCGGAACCGCGGTCGGCACGGGCATCAATGCGCATCCGAAATTCGGCGACATGACGGCGGCCAACATCAGCAAGCTGACGGGCAAAACGTTCACCTCCGCCGCAAACAAATTCCATGCCCTCACCAGCCATGACGAGCTCGTGTATGTTCACGGCGCGCTGAAAGCGCTTGCCGCCGATCTCATGAAAATCGCCAACGACGTGCGCTGGCTGGCCAGCGGTCCGCGCTGCGGCATCGGGGAACTCACCATTCCGGCCAACGAACCGGGAAGCTCCATCATGCCGGGCAAAGTGAATCCGACCCAAAGCGAAGCGATGACGATGGTCGTCTGCCAGGTGATGGGCAACGATGCGGCGATCGGTTTTGCCGCCAGCCAAGGCAATTTCGAGCTGAACGTGTTTAAGCCGGTTATCATCTATAACTTCTTGCAGTCGGCGCGTTTGCTGGCCGATGCCATGGTATCCTTCAACGACCACTGCGCGGTTGGCATCGAACCGAACCGTGCCGTGATCGATCGCAACCTGAACCAGTCCCTGATGCTGGTGACGGCGCTGAACCCGCATATCGGCTACGAAAATGCCGCAGCGGTTGCCAAACTGGCACATAAAGAAGGGCTGACCCTGAAAGAAGCGGCCCTGAAGAGCAACCTGCTCACCGAAGAGCAGTTTGACGCCGTCGTGCGTCCGGAGCAAATGATTCATCCGAAAGAATAATGTTATATTTGCGAGGCGTGCATCGCTTGCTATGATTAATAAGGAGCCGTTCCAAAAGTCAGATGACCCCGGGCGGCTCCTTTGTCTGTTATAATTCTTGGTAAACTGGAAATACGATACACCATTTACGAAAGGAACGGTATTTTGTTATGACTTGATGTATACGACTAAGAACATCCGTTAGCATCTGACTTGTCATGAAAGAACTTAACTATAGGTGTTAGAGTGTACCAAGATAGTAGTACATTAATACAAAAATGAGAATAAAGGTTAGAACCGCCCCTAATACATTTTGTTTATGTGTGCTTTTATTGTTTTTTAAATTTTTGAGGAAATTAAGAATTTATTAGTATTAATCAAAGCTCCTTTTATTATACTCCGGAAAAGAAATTCCAATGATTGGAATCTCCAATAATCGCTAACGATAGCAGGGGCGTGACCTCCTTCTGAATTAAAAACTTTGATCAAAAAAGGCAGCTCGTCGACCGAGCTGCCTTTTTTTCTGTACATTCTAACCCTTTTCTATATACGCATTGCTTTTAGCATGCCATTACAGAACAGATTATTTCTTCACCATGCTTTTAGCGAAGTTGATGACATCCGTTTTCGCATTCTTGGCCGAAATCGAATAGTGCACCTGGTTTGCTGAATCCGTCCAATCTAAGTGATCCCTCCCATTTAACTCCGTTGTGTAAGTACATTCAACGCCATTGATTCCGAGGGTTTCCGTTTTTTGATCGGGATTGGAGCCTGGCACAGGTGTGCCGCCTATAGGATCCGAGGGCTTCACAAATGACGCGACCACGGACACCTCTACTTTGTTTTTCACGAACGTAAGAACGGCACTGGATTCTTCGACGACCTCCAAAGGCTTGGTGTACAAGATTTTCTTTCCTTGTGCTGCTTGTTCTTTCAATTCTTTATCCAATTTCTCGTATAATGCCGATGTTGGATCCGGATTTTGGGGATATAAGAATCCAGCTTTGAATGTATAACCTTTTGGTAAAGATGCGGGCTTCGCGAGTGAAGGCGCGTTTATGTTCTTGATTTTGGCCAAATAATCGTTGTATTTCTGGAACACAAAACCTCTCCCTGCAAATGAGATCCGATCGGACGGGTTAAGCTTTAAATCCTTCACATAATAAGCGATGACTTGGCCTGGCTTAAGACTTGCGTACAGCTTATCAATCTGATCTTGTACAGTTGCGGGCTTTGGATCTGCCTTGATCATGGAAACAGCGACTTTATTATTCAAGTCTTTTGGCGATACTGACGAAGTCGAGGCGTATGCACTGACCGTTCCTGCAATGCTCATGACTGCTACAAGTGAAATAACGGTTTTCAATTTCGTTCCTAACATGTAAATTCGTGCTCCTTTCGGCCGCAAGGCCTTGCATATTTGATTTGATTACATAACATATAACAACCAGTTAGCCAGAAAAGGGACACTTTTTTACATTTGCGAAATTATTTTCCACTCGTTCATTCACCCATGATTCCGGCTGCAATTTTGGCGAATTCTTCTTTGGGCAGCGGGTCCCTCGCATCATCCGTGATGTTATATAATACATGTCCGGTCGCGTCAAGCCACGTTAATCTGCGATGATAGGATGCGGCTGAACCCGATTCAGTCGATGAAAGGAGCATCTCCTTTCCGTTTACCGTTAGTTTCTCGGCATTTCCGGAAGGAACCTGAACGGTTGAATCCGTGGGCTTGGAGAAAGCGATGATGTTGATCCGATAGTCTCCTTTGCGATATCGAATCATTGACGATGCCCCTTTCGTTGGAGGAATCATTTTATAGAATAACGCTTTCTCATTCGGAGATTTCTCCGCCATCGCCTTCAGTTCTGCGAGAAGTTGTTTATATTCAGGTGTTCCCACGAAAGGTTCAGGTTTGGCTTGAATGCTGCCGGTGTCAAATAAATACCCTTCCGGCATATAGGTTGGCTCTCGTAATTGGGGCGTATCCGTGGCCTGCATTTCTTTGGCAAATTCATCATAACTGCGGTGCATATACGGGACATACAGGAAATGAACCGGGTCCAGCGTCTCCGCCGCCTGAATTTGTTTGTCCTTGATATAATAAGCAGCCATCTCGCCAGGCTTCAATTTCTTCTTCAGCTCTGCTTCATACTTGTTCAATATATTTATGTAATAGTTTGCGTAAGGGTTTGATTGCTCCGCAATCGAAGTGATGACGATCTTTCCTTCATGGTTTCTAATTTCAATAAATCTGGCGCCCGCGTATACGGTAATGGACGAGAGCAGGACCACAGCGCAAAATGAGGCGACAAGAACCATCCGCGGGCGAGCACCTGAACGCTGAGAAGAGTTTTTTCCCTCGTATTGATAAATTCTGCTCATTACAGCTGATGTAACGTCGATTTGATCATGACTTTCCGTGCGTTCCATGTTTCTCAGAGCTTGATCTTGACCAGACTCTCCCCTGTCTTGCATCCCTTCTCACCTTCCTTCTCATTGATCAGCCGGATTACTTTTTGTTTTAATCGCGTATTTTTTTTCTTCACCGCATCCGTGCTTTTACCGAGAATGTCTGCAATCTCGGCGAAAGTTTTCTCTTCAAAAACTCTTAGAATCAGAATACTTCGCTCATCCGCCGACAGCCTGGACAGGGCATGTTCAAGCGGTGGACTGAACCATTGATGGTCGAGCTTTTGCTCCGCGCTTTCGGTGAACGTTGCAGGTTTAAAAAGTCGATATACTTGATCACGGATACGGCGCTTACGAAGCATATTAAGGCAGTGATGATAGGCAATTTTATACAACCATGATGAGAACGTGGCCCTCGACTCGTACAAATCAAGCTTCGTGTAGGCCTTGAATAAAATATCTTGAACCGCGTCTTGCGCATCTTGCTTACACCCGAGCATTCGCCTGCAGTATACATAGATTTGTTGTTGGTACATTTCTACAATCGGTCGAAAAGCTTCCCGATCACCTGCTTTCACCCGACTGACAAACTCCTCTGCTGAGTCCAACTCAGAGTTCACCCCCATGTCTCTATTTATCTGTTATAACACTTCAGATTGCTTAAAAGGGACATTTGAATTTTTTTGAATTGATATTTTTTGGAGCTAACACTCCTAAGAAGGAGGCTGTTCGAGGAGCTATAGAACAAAATGGGCTGCCTATAAGGGCAGCCCTATGATTAGAATTAATTCACATAAAATTCTGTATTCACGACGCCCCATCGACCAAAGCGCTCTGAATCATTCCGTGCTATACGTTCCGGCGGCTCGTCGCCACGGGGTTACGCAGATACGCTTCGGCTCTTCCCCGTCAGCGGCTTCCCGTTTCGATTGGCGTAATATCGGGCGAACTTCACGGAATAGGCCAGCACGTAAACAACCAGCAAGGAAGCAAGAATATTCAGGACGATCAGCGACACGTTCATGTCGAAGAAATAGGTCAGCACGCCGGTGCCGACGACCGGAACGATGAATCCCGAATATCCGGCGAAATAAAAGGTCGAAACGACCTTCGACCGGGCTTCCGGATTCGGCAGCTCCCCGGCCAGGCGCAAACTGACCTGGAACGTCCACCCGCTGCCGAGCGCCTGAATCAAAACGCCAGCCCAGAGCAATCCGATGCTTCCTGTCGAACCCGAAAAGACGACCAGCCAGGCGCCAAGCGACAGCAATGCAATGCCGAGGCGCAGACGGTGGACCGGATGTTTGACGAACGGCAGCAGTTGCAGCATTGCTCCTCCACCGAGCAGCAGCAAAATCAGCAGCCCGGATACCGACAAGTTCGACGAATGAAGGACGCTTTTCACAAACGAAGGAATCAGTGACAGGATGATGCCGTTCAGCGTAAACAACGTAAAGATCGGCAGCGCGCTGAAGGACCAGAAAGGGCTCCGTATTTCATCGGGAACCCCGAGGGAAATCGGTGCCGGAGGCGTATTGGCAAGTTGTTTGCGTGCTTCGAAGTCCCGGTCTTTTAACGTTTCAAACGTGATCAGCCCGCTAAGCAAAAACAATGTCAAAATCCAAAACGGCACCCTCAGCGGCATGAGGTGAAGATATTGAATGACGAGCCCGGTAATGGCCGGCCCCAGGCCGAAGCCGACGGATACCGTTATTCCCGACAACGCTAATGCTTTGCCCGTTTGCTCCTTCGGAGTCTGCTTTAGCAGAAAGGCTACGGCCGTTCCCGTAAAGGTGCCATACGCGATGCCTTCGAGAATTCTGGCGGCATAAACCAGCCATGCCTGCTGGCTCACCATAAAAACAAGCGTGGCGATGATGGATAACCACACGCTGAAGCGCAAAACTCTTTTAAGCCCCCACCTGCTCCCTTTGGATCCGGAAATGAGCAGGGACGGAAGCAAAAACAACGCATAAACCGCAAATAAAACGGTGATTTGCAGACTATTCAATCGATAGTGCTCCTGGTAAAGCGGAAATAAGGGCGAAGTAAACGTAGCCCCGATGGACATCATCAAAAACACCCATAACATGCGTTTCATTGGATCTTCTCCTTTTTTGGAATCATCGTTCAAGAAAATAGGGAAAGAAAACCGTCTATCAACGTATTTTGAAATGACAGACGTATTTTCACAAACATTTAAAACAGCGTCATGACGGAAAAAATAATACTTGAACGATAATTCAAGAAATGATTAAAAAAATTAGAACACAGTAGAAATTGTTACCTTGACAAAATCCTCCAATACGCTGCGGTCAGCCGCGCTCCGGGCCATGACATGCAAGCCTTGTTTGGCCCCTGTCAAAAAACGCGCCAATTCACGGGGGCTGTTTTTGCTCTTCAGACAGCCTTTTTTCTGCGCACGCATCAGATAGCTGAAAAACAAAGATTCCGAGTTCGTGTAATACGCCTCCAGACGGCGCGCCACATTCGGCACGTACGCCACCGGTCCGAGCGTCGTATTCGTCATCAGGCAGCCACGCCCGCGCGCCGCGTTGTTCATCGACACGTCGATGACTTTAGAGAAAAAACGCTCCAGTTGCTCGCGCGGCGAATCGCTGTCCTCTTTTAAAATATAATTATAATTTTCGTCGGCCCGCAAGCTAAACCGGTCAAGGCAGGCTAAAAACAGCTCGTGTTTATCCCCGAACGTATCGTAAAGGCTGCCCCGATGGATGCCCAGATGATCGCATAAATCCTGGATGGAGGTGCTTTCGTAGCCCTTTTCCCAAAACAGGTCGAGCGCCTGGTCGACGGCTTTTTCCTGGTCGAACTCTTTATGTCTGCCCATGGCATTGCCCTCCTTTTCGTGTCTTATACTATAATTTTTCTTGAACGATAAGTCAAGTATGGGACATGGGTAAAATAGATGAGGATTTTGCAAAAATCCAAAAAGCGACTTTCAATCAGCAATATATAGAGCGAAACGGTCTAGTTCGTCTATATATTGTACCCGGAAGCGGCAGGAATCGAATTTTGCAAAATCCTGAGATAAATGGGCTGCATCAAGAGCGGAAGCCAAAAGACTGCACCAACAAGCAAAGGATGTCCCGACGAGTCATAGACCCGAAAGACACCCCTTGCAGTCGCGATATCGTATGTTTAAGTAAACCATGAGTTAAACGGCTGTCAGCCTACAATTTGTCCATGAAGCTTGCCGCTAACTAATCGGATTGCTTCCCGCCGAACGCCTCTTTCGCGTCCTCGACCATTTCCTTCGCAAATTCCTCTCTTTGCTCGTCAGGCGCCGGCATTTTGTTCAGCTCGGTTCTTTGCACTTCATATTTGCTTGGCTCTTGGGAATTATTGTTGTCCACCATTCGATCGCACCTCCTTTGCATGCCATTTCAACCATTTATAGGATGTGCGAATATTGCGATTTTATTCAAGATCCGCATCTACTCCTCGTCAGCCGCAACATGCCGGGCGTGCAAAAAAGGCCATGCCGCATTCTTGCGACCTGACCTTTCTCGTCTACCACCCAATCTCCGGCCGGTCAAGCCGGTACAATCGGCGGTACCGCTCCGATGCCGCCATCAGCTCCGCATGGGAACCCCTCATTTCGATGCGGCCGTTCTCCATAAAAATGATTTCATCCATCTGCTCGGCACCCATCAAATGATGCGTCACCCAGATGAGCGTTTTGCCCTTCATCGTTTCCAGAATCGTTGCAAGCAGATCCCGTTCCGTACGCGGATCAAGCCCCACCGTCGGTTCATCCAGGATGACCACCGGATTGTCCTGCAGCAGCACCCTGGCCAGCGCGATCCGCTGGCGCTCGCCGCCGGAGAAACGCTGC
Source organism: Paenibacillus sp. USDA918EY (assembly GCF_009870825.1). GTDB lineage: Bacteria > Bacillota > Bacilli > Paenibacillales > Paenibacillaceae > Paenibacillus_AQ > Paenibacillus_AQ albilobatus. The sequence continues at coordinate 36,518 of NZ_WTWY01000007.1, forward strand.
CCGGTTTCGTGCATCGGCGTCCGGTAGCCAAGCGGCAGCGATTCGATCAGACGGTCCAGCTTCACCTGCGCCGCCGCGCGCCGGATCTCCTCGTCGGTCGCATCCCGGTCGCCGAGGCGGATGTTGTTCGCTACCGTCGTATCGAACAGATGCGGGTTTTGGTTCAGCACCGAAACCACCTGCGGCATCGCGTCGCCAATGGCGCAAGCTTCCGTCCCGTTCAGACGGACGCTGCCCGACGTCGGCGCCAAAGCTCCTTCGATCAGCTTCAGCAGCGTCGATTTGCCGGCGCCGCTGCGCCCGATGACGGCGATCCGTTTGCCTTGCGGCAGGTCCAGGGAAATATCCTGCAGCGCCCAAGGGGAATGGTCGTCATAACGGTAACACAGGTTCTGTACATTTAGATGAACATCCCGTGTGCCTCCCCCTTCGAGGCCGCCGACTTGCGCCGTCGTATCTGTACCGTCTTCGCTGCCAACTTCCCTCGATTGCCGGCTAATCTCTCCCAGGCGCTGCAAAGAGCTCTGATAGCCCGGGATTTTTTCGATCGCCTCGGACACCGGCAGAAACGCATCCATCATCGGGAACACGACAAGCGCGAACGCGGCGATCAGCACGGCCGTGATATGTCCGGCGGCGTATTCCCCGGCGGACCAGACCACCATCGAAATCACACAAAGGCCAACCACGACTTGCCCGATCAGCTGCCGCCAGCGCGCCCAGCTTCTCAGCTGGCCGTCCACCTTGGCCGCCTCCTGTGCCGCCGCTTCGTATGCAGTCAAAAACTGCCGCTCTCTCCCGCTGATGACCCAATCGCTCATGCCAAGCACGGCGTCGGTCAGCTTGGCGTACAGCCCGCTGCGCTGCTTTTTCGCCAAACGGCTTTTAGCTTTGGTGATGAGCAGCGACACCCATGGCAGCACGGCGATCAACACCAAAATGTACAGCGCCATCATCAAAGCAAAACGAAGGTCGAACCGTCCCAAAGCCGCGATCGAGCCGATATACAGCACAAGCGCCGCCACGCTAGGAAATACCGTCCGCAGGTAAACGTCCTGCAAATATTCGATATCGTCGGCGAGCACGCCAAGCACGTCCCCGGTCCGGAACCGGGAGGACAGAAACAAAGCTTGCGGCTCCAGCACGCGGTACAGCCGGGTCCGCATCCGCGACACGATCCGCAGCACGGCGTCATGGCTGACCAGGCGTTCCACGTAATGCACGACCGCGCGCCCGATCCCGAAGGTGCGCACGAGCACGATCGGCACGTACACCATCAAAATGTTTTCCGGCCGCAGCGCCGCTTTGGAAATGAGGAAACCCGAGGTGAACATCAGCATCGCCGCGGCCAGGAGCGTAAGACAGCTAAGGGCGATAATGACGAGAAACCGTCCGAAGTACGCCCGAAAATACGGACGAAGCCAGCTTTCTTCTCTCAATGGACTCCCTCCCGTTGCGATTCAATCAGTTCATAATAGGCTCCCTTGCGGGAAAGCAGCTCCTCGTGGGTTCCGATTTCAGCCAGCTGCCCACCTTCCAGCACGATAATCAAATCCATGTCCGGCATCCAATGCAGGCGATGCGTCGCCAAAAATACCAGCTTCCCTTCAAACAGCGGCAGCATCGTCTGCTTCAACTCATATTCCGTCTCGATATCGAGATGCGCCGTCGGTTCATCCAGCAGAATGACGGGCCGCTCGCTTAAAAAAGCCCGGGCCAGCGCCACGCGCTGCCCCTGCCCTCCGCTTAACTGGCGCCCGCCTCCGCCGATGGTCTCTTGCACGCCATGCGGCAGGCTCTGCGCCAGCTCCTTCAGCCCGGCCGCCGCCACTGCGCGCTCCACATCCGAGTCGGGCGCATCCGGCGCATAAAATCGGATATTGTCCGCAAGCGTACCGCTAAAAATAAAAGGATGCTGCGGAATATACGTGATCCGCTTTCTCCATTCCGCCAGCGACGACGAATCCAACCGCCGGCCATCCACCGCCATGAACCCTTCGGAAGGCTTCAGAAATCCGCCAAGCACATCGATCAGCGAGGATTTGCCTGCGCCGCTGGCGCCGATGATCCCGATTTTGCCCATCCCCTGCAAATCGAGCGATACATTCTGCAGCGAATGCGGCCCCTCCTGCTGATGCCTCACGCCCACATTCGATAAGATCAGGCGGCTGTTCGCCGTCCAGTGCAATTCGCTCTTTTCCCGGCCGGTTTTCACATCATCCGCATCTTCATTAAGCGGCTCGTCGATGATGCTGCGCATCGCGGCTCCGGCTTCCTTGCCGTCCAGCGTGGCATGGAAATCCGCGCCCACCATCCGCACAGGCAAAAAATACTCCGGCGCCAAAATAAGCACCGTCAGCCCGGTCACCAGCGCCAGATCGCCGCTGATCAGCCGCAAGCCCAGCCCGACGGCCACGACCGCCACCGACAGCATCGTAAAAAAGTCGAGCGAAAAAGAAGACAGGAACGCCACGCGCAGGGTACGCATCGTCGCCGACCGGTACCGGTCGCTGACCCGTGCGACGCTGCCGATATGCTCCCGGCTTTGCCCGAGCAGCTTCAGCGTCTCGAGCCCGCGCAGCGAGTCGACGAAGTGGTTGGACAGCGTGCGGTACGTGTCCATCTGCTTTTCCGTCGTTTTGCGCGCAGCCAGCCCGACCAGGATCAAAAACGCGATCAAAATCGGCATCGACAGGATCAGAATGATCCCCGAAGTGATATCCTGCAAAAAAATGTACGCCAGGATGATCCACGGGATGAGCGCCATCCCGGCCATCCGCGGCACGATCAGCTCCAGATAGTTGCGGAACTTCGACGTTCCTTCCAGAATGAGCGTGACGAGATTGCCCGTTCCCTCCTGCCTCGCGAACCTCGGCCCAAGCTGGAACAGCTTCTCCATCACCTGCTGCCGCAGGTCGGCCCCGGTACGTTCGGCGAAGGCATAACTCATTTTTTGCTGAATGAAACCGATGATGTGCCGGACCAGGAATGCCCCCAGAAACATCATCAATTTGTTGTATTGACCATGAAGCGGTTCGCCGGCAAAAAGGGCGGAGAGAGCCTCCGCCAGCCATCTTGCCAGCAGGATGATCGACAGGCTTTGTGCAAGCGTTAACGCCAACGAGGCGGCAAGAATTGGCTTTATCCCTTTATAGCCGAGCAAATTCCGATCCATTAATATTCCAAATGCCCTTTCTCGTGAACCCGTTTATGGAAAACAAAATAGCTCCAGATTTGATAGCCGAGCACGAAAGGCAGCAGGGATAAAGCCACGATCGTCATTACTTTCAGCGAATAATGTCCGGAGGCCGCATTGTCCACCGTCAGGTTAAAGGCCGCATCGATCGAACTGATCATGACGTTCGGGAACAATCCGATGAAAAACGTCGCGATCGCCAGCGCGATCACCGCGCCCGTCATGCCAAACGCCCAGCCGTCTTTTTTCTTGCCGGAAAATACGACCGCCAGCGCAAACGCGACGGCCAAAGCAGCCAATACGGCAATCAGGATGCCGCCGCGCGCTTCAAAAATGCCGGTGTTGAAATACGTCAGCGTAAAGAAAGCGACAACCAGCACCGCCAGCGGAACCATCAGGCTGCGGGCCATGCGGCGCGCGCGCTGCTGAAGGTCGCCCGTTACCCGCAGCGTCGCAAACAGCAAGCCATGCACGAGGCAAAGCACGACCATCGTCGAACCGCCGACAACGGAATAGAAATTCACGATATCGCCGAAAAACGAAGCTTTCATTTCCATCGCCCGGTCGATCGGCAAGCCTTGAATCAAATCGGCGAACACGACGCCCAGCAGAAGCGGCGGCAGCAGGCTGCCGATCAGGATGACGATGTCCCATGTTTTTTTCCAGGAAGCCTTCTCCACCTTGCCCCGGTATTCAAAGGCGACTCCCCGCCCGATGAGCGCAAGCAGAAGCAGGACAAGCGGCGTATAAAATCCGCTGAACAGCGTGGCGTACCAGTTCGGGAAAGCCGCGAACATCGCGCCTCCGGCCGTCAGCAGCCACACCTCGTTGGCATCCCAGAACGGGCCGATGGAATTGATCAGCACCCGGCGTTCGGTATCGTTTTTCGCCAAAACGCCCGTCGCCATCCCGATGCCGAAATCAAAGCCCTCGAGGAAAAAGAACCCCGTGAACAGCACCGCGACGAGCACGAACCACAGCTCATTAAGAGATAGCATGGCGGTATTCCTCCTTATCAAATGGATCGCTGGACGTTTCCGCCGGCGTCTCGGCGGCGTACGGTCCTTTTTTGATGACGCGGATAAACAGGTAGACCATAACGACGGCCAATACGGCATAGATGCCGGTAAATGCGATCAGGGAAAACAGCACCTGGCCTGCGGTTACGCTCGGCGATACGCCGTCCGCGGTCGTCATCAGTCCGAATACCGTCCATGGCTGGCGGCCGATTTCCGTCATAATCCAGCCCGAAGTGTTGGCGATGATCGGCAGCGAAATGGCAAATACCATAAGGCGCAGGAACCATTTGTTCCGGTTCTCCAGCTTTTTGCGCGCCGCCAAATACACCCCGTACATGCTGAGCAAAATGAGCAGCGAACCGCTGGCCACCATCACGCGGAAACTCCAGAAAGTCGTGCGCACCGGCGGAATATAGTCGCCCGGGCCGTACTGCTGCTCATATTGGGCCTGCAGTTCTTTCATGCCCTGCACTTCCCCTGAAAATTTGCTGTACGACAAAAAGCTGAGCAGGTAAGGGATCTGGAACTCTGCGGTATTTTTCTGATTTTTCGTATCGATGAACGCCGTCACCGTCCAAGGCGCAGGGTCGCCGCTGTTTTCCCACAGCGCTTCGGTTGCGGCCATTTTCATCGGTTGGGTTTTAACCAGGTATTGGGCCTGCTGGTGACCGACAAGCGCCACGCCGATCGAAGAAACGAGACCGATGACGGTCGCAATGACGAACGATTTTTTGAAAAACTGCACATCTTTTTTCTTGAGCAGCTTATACGCGCTGACGCCGGCAACCAGGAACGCGCCCGTCATAAACGCGGCCAAAATCGTGTGCGGAAACTCAAGCAGCAGCTGGCCGTTTTTGATCAGCGCGAAAAAGTCGTTCATTTCGGCCCGGCCGTTGTTGATCGTAAAACCGACAGGGCGCTGCATGAAGGAGTTGGCCGCCAAAATCCAGAACGCCGACATAATCGTCCCGATGGCAACCAGCCAGATGCAAAGCGCATGCACTTTTTTCGAAAGCCGTTCCCAGCCGAAAATCCAAAGTCCGATAAACGTCGATTCCATGAAAAAGGCGAGCAGCGCCTCAACCGCCAGCGGAGCGCCGAACACGTCGCCGACGAACCGGGAATACGACGACCAGTTCATGCCGAACTGGAATTCCTGAAGAATGCCGGTGACGACGCCGATCGCGAAGTTGATCAGGAACAGCTTGCCCCAGAACTTCGCCATATGTTTGTACTCTTCCTTGCCTTTGACGACGTACATCGTCTCCATGATCGCGATCATGAACGCCAGACCGATGGACACGGGGACGAAGAAAAAGTGAAAAATCGTCGTTGCCGCAAACTGAATCCGCGACAGCATAATTACGTCCATTGTTCTTCCCTCTTTCTAATAGTTTTCAGTTCGAACCCTTGGGCGATGGATATACCCCATCCATTTGCTCCCTTAAAGATGCTGCAAACTTTCTTCAATCGTTCCCGATTGAAAAATCTCTTCTTCCTGTATTCTGGCAGACCGTCGTCATTCTAAATGTGATTTATGTCACAACCACAGGTCCAAAAGACCTAATATGTGAATTATGTCACAAAATATTAAAAATTTTAGACTTCGAACCAAACAAAAGGGACTCTCCCAAGCCCATACGGCCCGAAAAAAGTCCCCTAAAATTCGATATTTCCTCTATGTCTTCACCCGAACGACGGGCGTTTCGCGCAGATCCTGCTAGTCCCTCGCTACGTAATATTTGTTGGTCATGTACCAGGCATCGCCTTTGTCCGTAGCCACTTTGCCCTTTTTCTTGTCCAAAAACACGATCTCGTTGCATTTGGAACAATACCATTTGGTCGTGTAGTACTGGGAATAGGTCGTATAGGTCGTGCCGCATTTGCAGTCGACTTTGAAGTACACGCGGTTCTCTTCGTACGCTTTGGACAGCTGCTCGGTATTATCCGATTCCGCCTGGCGGTTGCCCACCGGCTTCAGCACTTCGGCGTAGTTGGAAAAACGGTTATGCACTTTGAAATCCGCAACCAGCTCTGGATTGAGGCCGAAAAACTCCTTACCAATAGCCGTGATGAATTTCGCGTCGGTACGATAGCACTCGATCCATTCCTGAATTTGCTTATTCGATAAAGGTACAGTTCCTTTAATGCCACTATTCAAGGTGTAGGTCATGATGGTCAGGTTCTCATTGTCTTCATAGAACATTAATTCAGAAACCTCCTTATGATTTCATCTATTAATGTACTACTTCTTTGAACCATAATCAAAGTGTGAAATATAGGCAGGAAAGTGCAAATGTTTTTCTTGGAAAAAAGACCGGGTAATTTTACCTATAAGGTACTTAAGACGCAGGCAGCTCGCGGAAAGCCAGCTTCCAAGCAACCAGATTAAGGATGAGCAGCAGGAGCATGTATAAATACTCTCCGTACGGTAAAAATGTAAAGCCAAAATGCGCACCCGCGAAGACGCCAAGCAGCACTATAAGCCCAAAAATAACAAACCCGCCGCCGGACTGGGCGTTCTGAAACGGCCTCGAAAACGGCAGCCCTTTTTCTAACGCCATAAAGCTGACGACCACATACAGCAGCACCCCGAGCAAAATGACGATGAGTTCCGGAATAATTCTCGCGCCAAAAATGATCAGGAAAATGACGGCCTGCAAAATGAATACCGGAGCGAACAGCCGGACGACCATCGCCTTCAGCGCTCCTTTATAGACGGAGGCGACGTCCGTTAACGGCGCGGTCTGATAAATCCATGCCCCTTTATAGTTGCCCGAGAATTTGAGCATCATGATGATGCTTGGGATCATAAGCCCGCAGAAGTACAAAAACAAATACCCTTTGCCCATTCGCATGGCGGCAAAACCGCCCTCCGAGCGCAGCATATTAAACATGAAAATAAACGGAAATATGATGGAAAAGCCGAGCTGCGGATAGACTTTGAGCTTAAAGTCCCGTTCCCGGCCCATCATATCCCAGGAAAAGCGGAAAAAGAGCCTCTCAATCCGGCTCCGGCAAAAGAGCCTGCCCAGCCCTTCCTGCAGGCGGAAACGGCTTGTATTGCCCCGCCCGTGATGGCTGGCGAGCTTCTGCAAATTCCGTTCGAATGAAGGCATCAACAGCGAATACAATCCCCAGGCGGCCGCCGTCCCGACGACCGAAAGGACGGAAAAGACGATGACCAGCGGCGACTTCCCTTCGCCAAGCAGCCATTCGAACGGGGAGGCGAACCAAGCCGGAAATATGAAAATCTCCCACCATTGCGGCCTAAACGCAACCTTCAAATCGATGACGCTGAACAATCTGGAGATAAACTGATACCCTACAGTCATAACGATCGTCAGCCCGATCTGAACGTAATTGATGATGTCCTTCAGCTTCTCCCCGTCGAAAAAGCGCAGTACAAGCCAGTAAAGCGCCGCCGTCAGCGCGACGATAAAAAAGTCCATCAGCACGATTTCCACAAGGAAAAGTAGGAAAAACAAGACGCCGTGCTTGAATAACCCGACCAGAAGCGGCACCACGGTCAACGATCCGGTCAACAGCAGCAGGTAAATCATCACGTGAAGCATTTTGGCCATACTGATCGTGCGGCGCTGCACCGGCTTGGAAAACAAAATGTTCCGGTCGCGCACGTCCAGCATTACGGATGAAAAGTCGGAGATCATGGATGTCGTGATCATGAACATCAGGATGCCGAACACCAGGCTCATCTGAAACATGTAATTCGTCTTCATGACGATAAACGGCACCAAGATGACGCTGATAATGACGTAAATCCACAGCGACTTGATAAATTGGTTGGACTGCTTGTCAGGGTCGGCATTTTTGGAGGATTTCTGAATAAGCGTCGGCACCCTGCGGCCGTCCATCAACAGCTTGACCTCCAAGATGCGGCGCATCATTTCGTAGTCGATCCCGGATCTTTCGAACAGCCCCCGCAGCGGATCCAGAATTTGCAGCCATTTCACGCTACCCATCCGCTACACCTCCTGAACGATCGACACGAACGAAGACGCCACATCCTTGTATTCGTGAAATCCGGTCAAATCATTAAAAATTTGCTCCAGCGACCGTTCATGCGACTGCTCCCGCAGCTCCTCGAAGCTGCCGTCGGCGACGATCCGCCCCCCGTTAAGCAGCAAAATGCGGCTGCTGATCTTCTCGACGACGTCCATAATATGCGAGGAATAAAAAATCGTTTTGCCTTCGGCCGCCAGCGCCGCCAAAATCTCTTTTACGATCATGACGCTGTTGGCGTCCAGGCCGCTCAAAGGCTCATCAAGAAACAGAATGTCCGGGTTGTGCAGCAAGCTGGAAATCAGAAGCACCTTTTGCCGCATCCCTTTGCTGAACGAAGAAATCCGGTCGAAATAAACCTCTTCGAGCCCGAATTTGGCCATCAGCCGTCTCGCCTTGTGATCCGCTTTTCGCTGCGCGAGCCCGTACAGCTCCCCGACAAACACCAAATACTCCTGTGCGGTCAAGCTGTCGTACAGTTCCGCCACTTCTGGCACATAACCGATGCGCCGCTTGTATTCGATGTCCCCGTCCGCGATGTCCCTGCCAAAAATCCGCACCTCGCCCCGGTACCCTTCGACCAGACCCAGCATGATTTTGACCGTCGTGCTTTTGCCCGCGCCGTTCGGGCCGATATAACCGATGATTTGCCCCTTATGCACGTCCAGATCGATGCCCTGCAAAATCGGCTTGCTTCCATAACTCATTTCCAGATTGCGGATCGATATGACCGGCTCCTGCCGATTTCCCGCCGTTTCAATCAATTCGTATCACTCCCTTGTTGCTGCTATATGTATTTTAAAAACTTATAGATGCGAGCGGCTGCCTTGGTTATGGACCGTTCTTCCAAATAATAGCACATAATCCAGATCAACATGTCGGTTGAAAAGATATTTTTCCGGCAGTTCCGGCTCAGCCGATAAAAAAACTCCGACGAACAAGTTGGTTGCTCATCGGAGTCTTTACCTCAAATATATCCCTTTCAAGGCCTAAAATGCTGTACAACCTTCCCTCGCCCAGCTTCCACTTCAACCTCTGCGTATGCGCCGTTGATGAAGGTGATCTGCGGAGGCACATGGCCGCAGTCGATGTCATGAATGACAGGCAACTGCAGTTCTTCCGCAAGCTCGCGGTATACATCCTCGGCGGTGTAATTTTCGACCGGACGGTTGGCCGGACTTCGTCCGAACATCAGGCCGGAACAATGATCGAACCAACCCGCCAGCTTCATCTGCACCAGCGACCGGCGCAAATCGGCCGTATTCAGCTCGCAATTTTCGAGATACCACAAAATCGGTTCCCCGCCGATCCGCTCCTGCTGAAAAGTGCGGACATCGCCAAACGGCGTGCCGATCAAATGCCGGATCACGTCGACGCAGCCGCCGAGCAGGCGGCCCTGAACATGAACCTTGCCGCCGGTTACCGTTTTCCAATCGGTCGGTTTCGTCAAATGAAAGATGCATGGCACCGGATTGGCATGGTCCCATTCTTTCTGAAACTTTGGCGACGAATGCTGCACAACCGATTCCCCGGTTTTCGTCGACAGCACGGTGCGCCACATTGCCGTCGTCTCGTCGGAATATTCGCCCCTCAAATCCACCAGATTCGTGCCATGGGCGGTGGCCAAGCCTGTTTTTAACGTCACGGCAAGCAGCAGCACGCTAATGTCCGAATAACCGAGCATCCATTTTTCCGGCAGCTTCTCCAAATCGAGATGCTCCAGAATCTCAACCAGCAGCTCCCCGCCCCAAGGCGGCACGATCAGGTCAACCCCCTCGTCCCGTATCATCCGGTTCAGCTCGGCGGCGCGTACCTTGGCGGGAGCGGACTTTGCTTTGTTTTGCGTCCATACGGTTTCCCCGGTTATGACCCGAAAGCCATCCTTCTCCAAACGCCGGGTCGCTTCCCGAATCAAACCATGCATGGTTTCCTCCATGCCGGACGAAGGCGCAGTCGTGCCGATGACGGCCCCTTCTTTTAAAATGGGATAACGTATCATTGCCGGTCCCCCCGTTTTCGAGTGTACTTATTAAGGTAATGATAAATGAGATACGCAGCCATCATCAATAACGAGAAAACGAGCAAGCACCAAAACACGTTAAGAACGATCGGAGGGGTAAATTCCGCCAGGAAGTAGACAACAAAAACCAAAATCATATAGACCCCGAAAAATAAGGAGATTCTTTTGTAAAAATTCATCACCGGTTCACCTCCAGCCGCTGCACGGTAAAACGTCCCTTATCCATTAAACAATGGCGGCAGGCAAAAGTTAGCACTTTTTTAGACTACGATCTTCCGGCAAATGCGTCTACCCGGAAACCTCCCGCATATCCTGCGACGGCGTCGCTGCCTGCTTGGACGGCCACAACACCGCCTGCAAAACGAGGCAAACCACGCCGATCAATAAAACTACCGCTCCCAAAAAGAGAAATACCCTATTTACGCCCCATCCATGAATAAGTGCCCCGCCAATTAAGGGTGCGGCAATCATGATGGTGCTGGCGGACATGTTTTGGATGCCGAAAATTCTTCCGGTCATGCCTTCCGGCGTTTCCCGCTGCAGCACATAGTTGTAGGTGACGATGAACAGACCGTTTCCAACGCCGATGACAAGGCCCAAAACAATGCTCCACAGTTCAGGCGAACCCGGCGTAAGCAGCCCCATGCTTCCAAAGGCCGCTCCAACGAGCACGACGCCTCCGCCGATGCCGATTCCGTACTTTACCTTGCCGAGGCGATTGAGGATCAGAATGGTGATGACCGCGCCTACCCCCGTCGCCGACACCATCCAGCCGAGAAGGGATTCGTTATGGGGAGCGATTTCCCGATACAACGTCGGAAACTGAAAATCGATCATGAGAATAACGAGCATGACGGCCATGTTAACGATAAAGCTGCTGAGCAAAATCCGGCGCTGCAGCAGCGCGCCCCAGCCCTGCTTCCATAATTGGGCGAAACTTTGTTTGTGCTCCTCATCGCTTCCCGAATCACCGGATTCCTTCGGTTTTCCTCCCGCCTCGTTTTCTTCGATATGCCGCAGCGTATATAGCAACATGCAGGAAAGAAGACGCGTGATCGCATTCACAAGAATGCATAATTGCGGAGAGATGACCGTCAGAGCCACACCCCCAAGGAGAGGACCCGCGATTTTGGAAAATTGGTTCACGAGGCCGTTGTAAGAAGTCGCCTTCAACAGCTGATCTTCATGAACCACTTGCCGGGTCAACGCCTGATGCGCCGGTACGCGGAAAACGCCCATGGCGGCACGCAGCGCAAGGAGCGGCAGCAGCCAGTACATGCCCGGGGCAAAAAGAAGCAGCACGGTAAGCACCGCTTCGGCCGCGTCGGCGATCAGCATCAGATTAACCTTTTTCCACCGGTCGGCGATGACGCCGGCAAACGACCCGAGCAGAATGCCGGGCAAAGCCATCATCACCGGAATCAGGGCGATCATAAACGGATCGGCGTGCCAGCGGTAAGCTACCAAAATTTCGATCGCAAAAGCATCGAACCATTCGCCGAAAGACGCCATGGCGTAGGCCGCGAACATTTTCGAATACGTCCGGTTGCCCCAAATCGATGCCGGGCGGCTACCGGGTGCGGATGATACGGTTGACATGAAAGTTCCTCCATGAATCAGAATGCTTCCATCTTAACGGAGAAATATCAGAAGAATATCAGACGGAGTCTAGAATCCGCTCGATCATCCGCTCAAGCGGCTGTTGATGCCCCGAAAGCCCGTACATCCGTTCAAATTCATCATAACGCGCTTGAAACTGCCGCTGCAGAGGAGGATCATGATGTACCGTTTCAAGGAAATCCAGCGTGCCTGCGACCGAACTCACCAGCAAAGGTGCATTATGCGCCGCTTCCCCGACTTCGAGGCCATGTTCAAAAGCGGCCAGCGCTTCTTTACGGCGGCCTTGTAGCAGAAGGAGCCTTCCTTTTAAGCCGTGATAGGTGCAGATTTCCCTTAAATAAGGAGCGTCGGCCAGCATGCCCTCGATCCGCTTGGAACATCGCTCCGCCTCCGGTACATGCCGCGCCTTCAGATGAATGTACATTTCCGACGTGGCCACATGCACCTTAAAACTATCAAGCTCTCCATCTAGGCTTTCGATGATCCGGTATGCCTCTTCGACTTTGAGCAAGTCTTCTTCGATGCGCCCGTTGTCGGTATAGAGCCCGATGATGTTCAGCATTTCCAGCTCCCGCTGCATTTGAAACGGCATGATATTGGCCTCGATGGCCCGTTCAAAGTAATCCAGGCATTTCTGCGCTTCCTTGTAAAAGGCATAATAGGAAACCAGCAGCCAGTATAATTTGTCCCGGTCCTCCACTTCGGAGCTATTCAGAAACCAATCCAGGTCCGCCTGCACAAAACGGAGAAACATCAAATGGAAGGTATCAATGTTCACGCCAAGCAGCTCCTGTTGGTTCGCGAGCGCCAGCATCGACCGGCTTTGCCCAAGCTTCTGATAGGTATCCAGTAGCTCCGCGATTTGCTGCTGCAGGCCTCCGTCCGACCATGACGGGATATTGAACACCGGGGTGTCCTGCATGATTAAGCTGTAACCGAGTCCCCGCACGGTAGCCAGCCGGATCTTTCCGCTCCATCGCTTCAGCTTCTTCCGCAAGCGGTAAACATGATCGTCGACGGTACGCTCTCCGGGATATTCCATCGGCCATACCTGGTCCAGCAGCTGCTCCCTCGTGAAGGTCCGGCCTGCATGCTGATAAAGAAACCTCAGAAGCGCATATTCTTTCGCTAACAGCGTGACGGTCTCCGAACCATAAGACACCGAATAATCGTTTGGGTGAAAGTTCAAAAAAGCCAAGCTTGTTTCTCCCCCTTGCGCTCCATTCAATAGTAGTAAGCCTATTAAATCATATACAGGATTTTACAGACAAGATCCCGCTGCATAACGGGCTGTGCCGACGTACCCGCCCCTTCCCGCCAAGATTTTCAATGTTGAATCGCAGCATCCGGGCCCAAATGGTTCCTTATGCAAAAACGGCTGCCCGCACCCCTTTTCGGAATGCAAGCAGCCGTTCCCTTTCGATAACCTGTAAAGGCAATCTGCAGGCTTATTTGATGCTGTCGCCGACTTCCTTCACCATTTCCTGCACGGACAGCAGACCGCCGCCGGAGAGGTACCAGTAGTTCGGATCGAGATACACGATATGCCCGTCTTTATAGGCATTCGTGTTTTTCACAAGGTCGTTTTCGACGGTTTGCTTCGCTTTTTCCCCGTCTTTATCGGTCGCTACCGCAGCGTCGCGGTCCACGACAAACAGATAGTCCGGATTTTTCTCGGCAACGTATTCGCTCGTTACGCTTTGGCCGTGCGTCGATACTTCAATTTTGTCATCCGAAGGGGCAAATCCGAGCACGTCATGAATGATGCCGAATCGGGAATTCGGGCCGTACGCGCTTAGCTTGCCTTCGTTGGAAAGGACGATCAGCGCTTTTTTGCCGGAAGCGGCAGCTTTGTCATGCACTTCGGCAATCGACTTGTCGATTGCTTCGAGTCCGGTTTTGATTTCGTCTTCCTTGCCGAAGATTTGACCGACGGTGGTCATGTTTTCTTTAAAAGAGTCCATGAATTTGGTCGTATCCAGTCCAAGGTATACGGTCGGAGCGATTTTGCTCAGTTCATCGTAAGCGTCGGATTGTCTGCCGGAAATGATGATCAGGTCCGGAGACAGGGCGTTGATTTTTTCGAAATCGGGCTCTTTCAAGCTGCCGACATTTTTATAAGCATCTTTATCCGCGTATTTGGACAGGTATGGAGGGATGTTCGCCTGCGGCACGCCTGTTACCTTGATGCCCAGCTTATCGAGCGTGTCGAGAATCCCGAAGTCGAATACGACGACTTTTTGCGGGTTTTTCTTCACTTTTGTTTCGCCCAGCTTATGTTTAATCGTCAGTTCATCCGAACCGGATGCATCGGAGGAGCTGCCGGACGCATTGGCCGACGTTTCCGTTACCGGCGTTTCCGCCGTCTTGTTATTGTTGCCGCAAGCTGCCAGCACGAACACCAGCATCGCGGATAGGATCAGCATGAACATGTTTCTTGTTTTCACGGGGGTCACCTCATTTATAATTTTTTAGTTCTTACTTTCGTGCACGGCGGCCGCCACGCAATACCTAAACAGAGCCAAATTTATAAAATGATGCGACGCACAGCAATCCTGCCGGGCCCTGGCAATTGGCGGTGCATCGATCTCATTACCAAAGTCGGGAAACGCAGGTTTTACGCAAAATAAACGCAAATGCGATGATTATTGATCGTTTCGATCGGAATGTCCATGCCGTACACCTGCTTCAGCACGGACGAATCGATGATTTCCGCTGCCGACCCTTCCTTGACGACACGCCCGTCCTTGAGCGCGACGATATCGTCGGAATAGACCGAAGCGAAGTTGATGTCGTGAATGACGATAATGACGGTTTTGCCAAGCTCGTCGACCATCCGCCGCAGCACCTTCATGATTTGCACCGAGTGCTTCATGTCCAGGTTGTTCAGCGGTTCGTCGAGAAGCACGTATTCCGTGTTTTGCGCGATGACCATGGCGATAAACGCCCGCTGCTGCTGGCCGCCGCTCAGCTGATCCAAATATTGATGCTGCAAATCCTCCAGCTCCATATAACGGATCGCCTCGTCGACGTATTGCCAATCCTCCGGCTTCAGCTTGCCCTGCGAATACGGGAAACGCCCGAAGCTCACCAGCTCGCGGATCGTAAGCCGCACATTGATATGGTTGGACTGCTTGAGGATCGATATTTTTTTCGCAAGCTCGCTGCTTTTGCATTTGTCGATAGGCTGCCCTTCGATCCGAATGTCGCCTTCGTCCTTTTTGTTCAGGCGGCTGATCAGGGACAAAAGCGTGCTTTTCCCCGCGCCGTTCGCGCCGATGAAGGAAGTGATCTTCCCTTTGCGGATCGTGACGGACACGTCGTCCAAGACCGTTTTGTTGTTGTATCGTTTGGTTACGTTTTTGACCTCGATCACGACGATTTACTCTCCTTTAGCAGCAGGTAGAGGAAGTAGATTCCTCCGGCCAGATTGATGATAACGCTTAAGGTCGTGGAGAAGGTGAATACCCGCTCGACCAGCAGCTGCCCGCCCACCAGGGCGATGATGCTCAGCAGCATGGAGCCGAGAATGAGGAAATGATGTTTGTAGGTTCTCATGAACTGGTAGCCGACATTCGCGACGAGCAGCCCGAGGAACGTGATCGGTCCGACGAGCGCCGTCGAGATCGAAATGAGCACCGCCACCACCACAAGCATTCTTTTGACGACCTTGTCGTAATCCACGCCCAAATTCACCGCCTGGTCCTTTCCCAGGGCAATGACATCCAGATACTTGGCATAACGCGCGAAGTATACCGCCACGCCCGCCATCAGCACGAGCGACAGGATGAGCAGCTCCGTGTTGACGTTGTTGAAGCTCGCGAACATTTTATCCTGGACGATCTGGAATTCGTTCGGGTCGATCAGCACCTCCATGAAGGTCGAAAGGCTCTGGAACAACGTGCCGAAGATCAGCCCGAGCAGCAGCAGGAAGTAAATGTTTTGCCCTTCCCGCTTGAACAGCAGCTTGTAAAAAACCACCGAAAAAAGCGCCATCAGGCCGACCGAGATGATGAAGTTTACGTTTTTGCCCATCGTCGTCAGGCCCGCCGAACCGAATATGTAAACCATAAAGGTTTGGAACAGCATATACAGCGAATCCAGTCCCATAATGCTTGGCGTCAGGATGCGGTTGTTTGTAATGGTCTGGAACACGACGGTCGAAAAAGCGATCGCCCCGCCGGTCAAGATCATGGCCAGTATCTTTTTGCCCCTGCGCGGAAGGACGTAATCCCAATGGCCTCCGGCCTGGATCAGCATGAACACGGCGATGAGGGCAAGTGCGATAACTGCCAGAAAAATGAGCTTTTTTTTCATGACGCATATGCCTTTCTTCTCAGGAGTAGGAAAATGAAGATCGCGCTGCCCAGCACGCCGACCGTCAGGCCGATGGAAATCTCGTACGGATAAATGATGATCCGGCCCAAAATGTCGCAGAACAGGACGAACACGGCTCCGAGCAAAGCGGTATGCGTCAGGTTTTTTTTCAAATGGTCGCCCTGGTACATCGTCACGATGTTCGGAACGACCAGCCCGAGGAACGGAATCGTGCCGACCGTCAAAATGACGACCGACGACACCGCCGCGACCAGCACCAGCCCGATATTGACGACCGCCTTGTAGTTCAGACCCAGGTTGACCGCAAACTCCTCGCCCATGCCCGCGATCGTAAAGCGGTTCGCGAACAGGTAGGCGATAATCATCAGCGGGATGCTGACGTACAGCATTTCGTAGCGGCCTTTCAGCACCGTCGAGAAATCGCCTTGCAGCCAGGCTGACATGTTCTGGATCAGGTCGTTTTTGTAGGCAAAAAAAGTCGTGATCGAGCTGACGATATTGCCGAACATCAACCCCACCAGCGGTATGAAAATCGCGTCCTTGAACTTCACCCGGTCCAGAATCCGCATAAAAATAAAGGTGCCCAGCAGCGCGAACACGAAAGCGACCAAAATTTTCTCCAGCGTGCTCGCGTTCGAAAACAGCATCATCGCCACCAAAATGCCGAACCTGGCCGAATCCATCGTCCCCGCCGTCGTCGGCGAAACGAATTTGTTGCGCGTCAGCTGCTGCATGATCAAGCCGATGATGCTCATGCTGGTGCCGGCGATGATCATGCTGACCAACCTCGGCAGGCGGCTGATCCACATGACCTGCTGCTGTTCCGGGGTCAGATGCAGCAAATCCCAAGGCGCGATGTCTTTGACCCCCACGAACAGGGATATGATGGATAACACGATAAAAGCTGCCCACAAGTACCACATTTTCATTAGGAATCAGACTCTTTCTATCCAGACTATATGTCATCATATTACATATAATAAGAATGATATTCATTCTCAATTAGATCGACTCTGTTTATCATTCTACCAGCTGAACCTGTTTTGTCAATCGTCAAATCGCGATCAAATCAAGGAATTTTGGGATCAATACAAAGTCATCGAACAACGAAAAAGCCGTAATCACAAGGATTACAGCCTGCCCACTTTGTGGTTTTATGCACAAAACGGTATACAATTTATGCAAATGCCGTCAGCAGCACCGCCACCGTGTTCGTCAACCCGTGAACGATGATGCCGGGAACGACGGAACGCGTTTTTTCATAGGTCCAGGCGAAAATCAGGCCGCTCGCGAAATTGAGGGGAAGCGTGTTATACGTCGGGATGTGGGCGATCGTAAACAGTGAGGAGCTGATGAAGAGCGCCCACCCCGCCCCGAAACGCGTCCGAAACCAGCGGTACAGAAAACCCCGATACAGAATTTCCTCATAGATGGGCGAAATGACGCCTGCGGCCGCAACGGCGATCAGGATGCCCAGAACGCTCGCATGGCTTTGCAAACTATCGGTTTTACTGTTTTCGTAGCCGCCGCCAAGCAGCGTCATCAGAAACAGCATAGCCGTCCCGAGTGCCAGGATCGCAGCCGACCACAGCAGAATGGCGCTCCAATATTTGCGCGGAAAAGAACGGAGACCCACCTCGGACCATCCGGCTTTATGCGGGTAGAGCGCAATAAGATAAAGACTTGCCATGTACACGATGCTCAGGATAAAGCCCATCAGCGTACCCGCATACAACGAGTTGCCGAACCATTTTTCCAGAAACGCGTATAATTTGACTTCCACCAGCCATGGCACCAGCAGAAAAGCCAAAAAAACGATGGCGGCCAGCTCTTTGACCGACCAAGGATCTTTGGCCCAAGTTTGATTGTTGTTTGCTTTCATTTGCACATTCCCCCTGTATTTTCCTTCGGTTAAGGTGTAGTCTACAAGGTGACGCAACGTCACCTGCAAGCACAAATTTTTAAACCTGTAAGGAAGCGGGGGTTGATTGCCATGAGTCATACATGGACCACGGGGCAAGTGGCCGCGAAGCTTGGGGTGTCCATCCGCACCATTCGCTATTACGACCAAATCGGGCTGGTCATCCCCGGCAAAAAAGAAGCGGGCGGCAGGCGGCTTTACACCGAAGAGGATTTATTGCGGCTTGAAAAAATATCGCTGCTGAAGTCCTTGTCGCTTCCGCTCGATGAAATCCGGCATCTGCTTGATGAACTATCCATCGGACAGATTTTGGAGGCGCACCGGAAGCATTTGAAAAAAAAGCTGGAGAATCTGCAGGAAAGCTTGAACAATACGAACGCCTTGCTGAATCTGCTCGAAGCGGAGGGTAAAATCCGGTGGGAGACGCTGCTGCCGCTGGTAAAAGGATCAAAAGAACGTACGGTCAGCTGGGAAAGTTATTTTGAAGAAGAAGAACTGCTTGTATTGAAGGCGAAACTGCCCCGCCTCGAGGGCAGCGATGAACTGACGCGCGGCTGGGTGCAGGTGATTGCCCGGGTCGAGCGGTGTTTGCGGGAGGGTCTGGAACCGGAATCCGGTGAGGGAAAAGCGATTGCCGAAGAAATGGAGCGGCTGTCCGAGCTTACCTTCGGCGGCGACCGGGAACTGATGAACAAGTTCTGGGAGCTGCGCAGGGACCCGGCCTCGGCGAAGCACGGGCTCGCCCCGATCCGGGAAGAAGTGCTTGCCTTCGTGGAGGCATGCTTCGCATCCCATGAATTCCATTTGCCCTCTTCGGAAATCGTAACAGGGAACCCCATTTCCGAAGCAGAAGGGAGCGTGAATGAGAACATGACGGACAGCACGCGCGATTTCGTAAACAAGGTGCACGAGCAGCAGGAAAACCAGCGCAAAAACAAGCAGCGCGCCGCAGGCCAGCCTCAAGCTCAGCTGCAGAACAAACAGCACAGCACGAATAAGTAAGGCGCGATGAAAGAGCACCTGGCTCCCCGATTGGGGGGCGGGTGCTTTTTCATGCTCTCGTGTCGGCAGGGTGTGTCGTCTCAAGCGGCGTTGCGCCGTTCCCGCTGCATCTCCTATTCCGGGGCATTTTCATGAAACTTGCAGGGAACGACCGGTTTCCTCCGTCTAATTGAATATCGGGCACATGCAGGCACGGCCAGACCAAGGTCTAGTGCTTTAACTGGACCGCAGCCAGTTCCGAATGCTCTTCCGTTTCTTATAGAATGAACAATAGACGGAAACTCATTCCTGAAGATGCGAATGTTGTACTGCCCTTTGAATGAAACAACCGGACAATCCGGCCATTAGAGATAAAAGGAGATTGAATAATGGAGTGGATGAACCAACTGTTTGAACAATACGGCTACCTTGTGTTATTTTTCGGATTATTTTCGGAATCGCTGGCGCTTCCCTTCCCGGGCGAATTGGCGATGGCCATATCGGGCCATATGTCCTCATTCGGGGACTTCCATATACCCTTCATCATTTTTTATTCTTACGTGGGCGCGATCATCGGGACGACGGTGACCTTTTTTGTCGGCTACAGACTGGGGACGCCTTTTCTGGAACAGTACGGGAAATATGTGTTTCTCAATCAGGCCCGGCTTGCAAAGGTGACGGATTGGTTCGGGAAATACGGCAACAAGCTCATTCTGATCAGCTATTTCGTGCCGGGACTTCGCCATTTTACCGGTTATGTGTCCGGGGTGCTGAAAATCCGGCCCCGCACCTTTTTCATTTTGAACTACATCGGCGGATTGGTATGGGTGCTGGTCTACGTCATGATCGGCAAAACGTTCGGCCCGAACATCGAGCAGCTGCTTCACGTCGCCTCCCGCTATTTTGCACTGTCCATGGTCATTTTGGCGGTCGTCGTGGCCGCGGTATTTTGGTTCAAAAAAAGAAAAAGCAAAACAAAAGGACGCCTGTGATTTCAGGCGCCTTTTTGATGAAGCCGCACGATCCATTTTTTCAGGCAATACATCGGCGTTTGATTACGATCCTTCAGCAGCTTCGACCGAATCCGCCGCGTGTTCGAGATTTTTGAACTGGCTTTCGAACATGCGGGCGTAAAAGCCCTGCCGCTTCATCAGCTGCTCATGATTGCCCTGCTCGACGATTTCACCATGGTCGATGACCATAATCGTATCGGCATCGCGGATCGTGTTCAGCCGGTGCGCGATAATGAAGGTCGTCCGGCCCTGCATCATCTGCAGGAGCGCGTCCTGGATATGCAGCTCCGTCCGGGTGTCGATGCTGCTTGTCGCCTCATCAAGAATGAGAATGGCCGGCCTCGCAAGCAGCACGCGCGCGATCGCCAGCAGCTGGCGCTGCCCTTGGCTCAAATTGCCGCCGTTCTCCGACAGCAGCGTGTCGTATCCATCCGGCAGACGCCGGATAAAGACGTCGGCATTGGCCATGGCCGCAGCCTCCCTGACCTCCTCGTCGGTCGCGTCCGGTTTGCCGTATTTGATGTTTTCCTTGATCGTCCCCGAAAACAAATACGTGTCCTGCAGCACGAATCCGAAGCTGCGCCGGAGGCTGTCCCGGGTATAGTCCCGGATGTCCGTTCCGTCGATGCGGACCGAGCCTCCGGTCACGTCGTAGAACCTCGTCAGCAGGTTTACGATCGTCGTTTTGCCGGCCCCCGTCGGCCCCACGAGCGCTGTGCTGCTGCCGGGTTTGGCGGCGAAGCTGATATTTTTCAGGATCGGAACGTCCGGCCGGTACCCGAAGCTGACCTGGTCGAACACGACCTCGCCCCGAATCCCGCTCAGCACTTTGGCGTCTTCGGCATCAAGCGGCTCTTCCCGTTCATCCAGCACTTCGAAGACGCGCTCCGCCCCCGCAATCCCGGATTGCAGCAGGTTATAAATATTGGCGAGATCGTTCAAAGGACGGACGAATTGGCGGGAATAACTGATAAAGCTGGCAATGACGCCGACGGTGATCACGCTTTTGACGGCAAGCACCCCGCCGACCAGCGCCACGGCGGCAAATCCGATGTTGTTGATCACGTTCATCATCGGCATCATAAAGCCGGAACGGATTTGCGCTTTCAATCCCACCTCGAACAGCTTCCGGTTCACCTTCTCGAATTCATCGATCGCTTTATCTTCGTGGTTGAAGGCTTTGACCACTTCCATGCCCGAAATGCTTTCCTCGATATGCCCGTTCAGCATGCCCAGCTGCACCTGCTGTTCCTTGAACAGCACCTTGGTCTTTCGGGTGACCGTCCGCGTCAGCAGAAACAGGATCGGCACGGTGATCAGGCTCGCCAGGGTCAGGATCGGGCTTAATACGATCATCATCACAAGCGAGCCGATGATCGTGATCGCGCCGGACATCAGCTGAACGGTCGACTGGGAGATGGTCGAGCTTACGTTGTCGATGTCATTCGTCAAGCGGCTCATGACTTCGCCGTGCGACCGCGCGTCAAAATACGATACCGGCAGCTTCTGCAGCTTTCCGAACAGCGCCCGGCGCAGCGAAGCGACGATCCGCTGGGAGATGCCGGCCATGAGCCAGCCCTGCACGAAGTTGAGTACCGCGTCGGTCACGTAGGCCGCCGCCAGCACGGCGATCAGCACGAACAGCAGGTGAAAATCGACGCCGCCGATGCCGGGCGACATGGCGTCGATCGAGCGGCCGATCAAATACGGCCCGACCAGCGTTACGCCGGCATCGACAATGATGAACAGCATAATCAAGGACAGCAGCTTCCGCTCCCTGCCGATATATCCCCACAATCGCCGGAGCGTTCCCGCAAAGTTTTTCGGTTTGCCGCCGGGGCCTCTGCCCATCATTCCCCGCATGGGACCCGGTCTTCCCCCGGGAACGCCCGGACCCTGGGGCGCAGGAGCCTGCGGCTGCTCGCGCGAAGCATCATGGTTCGGCATTCGGCTGCATCTCCTTTCCCATTTGGGACTTGTAAATCTCCTGGTACACGCGGCAAGTTTGCATCAATTCTTCATGCGTGCCGGTCCCGGCGATTTCGCCGCGGTCCATGACGACGATCCGGTCGGCGTCCATCACCGACGTGATCCGCTGCGCGATCAATATGCAGGTCAGTCCCTGCGCGTAGGTCCGCAAAGCCTGCTTGATCCGCCCTTCGGTCGCGACGTCCACCGCGCTGGTGCAGTCGTCCAGAATCAAAATTTCCGGTTGGCGGACAAGCGCCCTCGCAATAGAGAGCCGCTGCTTCTGCCCGCCGGAAAAATTGACGCCGCCCTGGCCGATCCGGCTCCGGTAACCTTCGGGCGAAGCCATGATAAAATCGTGCGCTTCCGCCATCCGGGCGGCCTGCTCCAGCTCCTCGTCCGTCGCGTCCTCTTTGCCCCAGCGCAAATTGTCCTCGACGGTGCCGGTAAACAGCATGATTTTCTGCGGCACGATCGCGATCGTCCCGCGAAGCTTGGCCGGATCCATATCCCGTACGTCCATGCCGTTCACTTTGACGGCGCCCGACGTCACGTCGTAAAACCGCGGAATAAGGTGAACCAGCGACGTTTTGCCGGCGCCGGTCGAGCCGATGATGCCGACGGTTTGTCCCGGCAGGCAGGTCAGCGTAAAGTCCCGGATGACCGGATCGCCCGCCGAACCCGCATACGCGAAGCTGACGTGCTCGAAGTCGATTCTTCCCCGCTCCCCGCGAGAGGGCTCCGTCCCGGCCGCGCCGACCGGCATCCCGCTCTCTTCGGCCATCACTTCGCCGATCCGGCCCGTCGAGGCTTTGGCGCGCACGAACATGTTGAACACGTTCGAAATCATCATGAGCGAAAACAAAATTTGCGTCATGTAATTAATAAAGGCGATGATGCTGCCGACCTGCATCTGCCCGTTGTCGACGCACAGGCCGCCAAGCCATAACACCGCGATGATGCCGAAGTTGACCACCAGGGAAATGCCCGGGCCGAACACCGACATGACGCGCATCGAGGTCATGGACCGGGCCGTGAGCTCGTCGTTGGCCGCATTGAACTTATCCACTTCGTATTCGAACCGGTTAAACGCCTTGACGACGCGAACGCCGGACAAATATTCCCTCATCACGCCGTTTACCCCGTCCAGCGCGCGCTGAACCCGGATAAAAAACGGAAAACCGATCTTCATATTCAGCAAGATGAGAACCGCTACCACAGGCACGACCACCGCGAGCACGACGGATAAATGAACATCGAGACGCACGGCCATGATCAAACTGCCGAGCCCCAGCAAGGGAGCTTTGACGAAAAAGCGCATCAGGCCGTTCACGAAATTTTGCACCTGCGTCACGTCGTTCGTCAGGCGCGTCACCAACGACGCCCGGTCGAACCGGTCCATGCGCTCAAACGAAAGCGACTGGATTTTGCGGAACAGATCCGATCGGACTTCCGCCCCGAAGCGCTGCGACACATGGCTTGAAATCACGTTGCGAATGGACGCGGACACGGCGCCGATTCCCGTCACCAGCAGCATCAGCCCGCCCAGCTCGAATACCTTGTTCATGCTCCCTTTCGCCACGCCGTCATCGATGACCTTGGACATGATGGTCGGCTGCAGCAGATCGCAGAAAGCCTCCAGCGTCAAAAAAAGCACCGCCACGCAAAACAGCTTCCCGTATTTCCGGACATACTTCCGCAAGAAAGACAAAGCAACACCCACCTCCCGCTCGTCAGACCTCAGTCCTTCTTTTCCGAACCCGAAACGGGTTTATGTACATATATACATACTCGCCGATCGGAGCGCTTCCGTCAATCTCTGAGCCAAACATCGAAAAAGTTTTTGTATCCTTCCTTCATCACCCGGCTCGAAAACTGGTCGAACGCATAATAACGGTTGTCCATCGAATGGGACTGCGGCAGCGCGGCCGCCATGTTCACAAGCTCGAACCAGTTCTCCTCATGCCCCGAAAACGAATGGCGGGCGTTAATATGGCGATAGCAAGGATGCTCCGGCTTCACGACGATTTTGCCCATCGCAAGCGCCTCCGTAAGCGGCATGGCGAACGTATCGAAACGGGAGCAGTTCCAATACACCTTCGCGGTGTTCATCAACGCAAACACCTCGTCCTGGCTCAGCGCGAATTGCAGGCGCACGTTATCCGGGATATCGTATTTTTTCATGCTTTCCCGGTAGCGCTCGCCGCCGAATACCATAAACACTTCCTTGTCCGGATTCCGCCTGGCGTAGTCTAGCACCAGGTCCGGCCGCCGGTTCTCCTCGTCCCTGCCGATCCATAAAATCCGGTTATGCACGACCTGCGAAGGATCAAAATGCTTTTGCGCCAAGCTTTCGCTGAATCCGATAGGGATGACGTCGACGTCGGTAATCCCGAAGTTTCTGGCAAATTCCTCTTTCAAAAATTCCGTCTGCACGATCGCCTTGTCCACGATTTGGTAAAAAGGCTTCATCATTTCGTATCCCGTCAAAGCCGGATCCGGGAAGCTGTGCGGAAAAAGGACGCTTTTTTCGATGAACATTTTCAGGTACGTAAAACCGGACACCGTGTAAATGACATGCTCGATGCCTTGTTCGTGGATCTGGTCCAGCACGATGTCGTAATTGACCAGATCCCCTTTTTCATGCTCGTATCCCGGCAGCCAATCATACCCGCTGACATGGCGCTCCGGGGAAATGAACACGATGTCCACGCCCAGCTCCTGCCCGATCGCATTCAGGCGGTCCGCAAACACGCGCGGCCCCTGGTTTTCGCGAAACTGAATTTTTCTCATGACCAGTCCGACTTTTTTCATTGTTCAATCATTCCTTTATGTCTGTATGTTTATTCAAGCCAAAAGAGGCAGGGCGAGCAGCGCCATTTCCAGGCAGACGCGCCGCTCGGGCTCCAAATAATCTTCGCCCAAAATCTCCATCAGTTTATCCAGCCGGTTGTACAGCGTCTGCCTGTGGATATACAGCGCTTTGGCGGTATCGTTTTTGGAGCCCATGCATTTCAAATACATGTCGAGCGTCTGCAGCAGATGCAGATGATGCTCCTGATCATAGGCGATCAAGGCGCCCAGCTGGTCCTGAACGAACGATTCAAGCGATTCCGCCGGGATCGCCTTCAGGAGGCGGTACACCCCGATCCGGTCATAAAAAAGGCCGTCCTGCACGGCCACCCTTGATCGCGCCACTTCGAGCACCTGCTCGGCTTCCTTGAAGCTGCGGTGCATATCCGTCATTCGGTTGCGTACGAGGCCAAAACCGGCATGCAGCCGGAACAAGGGAACTCCGGAAGCCGGATGCTGCAGCCGTTCCACGATTTTGCGAATCGTCTGCTGCAATAAAACCGGCGTATCCTCCTTGGCGGATTTATCCCGCGCGCACAGCACGTAGATCCTTCGGCCTTTTTGCATCAGCAGATTTTGAAGGGCGTATTTTTTCAAAAGCGCGCGCAACCGGACCAGCAAATCCTGCTGACCGGATTCGATCCTGTCCCGGTCCGCCTCTTCTTCTCCCTCGCCGTATTCGGTTTCGA
Source organism: Paenibacillus sp. USDA918EY (assembly GCF_009870825.1). Lineage (GTDB taxonomy): Bacteria > Bacillota > Bacilli > Paenibacillales > Paenibacillaceae > Paenibacillus_AQ > Paenibacillus_AQ albilobatus. The sequence continues at coordinate 62,159 of NZ_WTWY01000007.1, forward strand.
TCATCCCGCCCGCGAACCACATCTCGCTTTGCTTCGGCGGCCGCAGACCCATGCGCATCCGCGCCTCCTCTTCGTCTTTAATCTGGTGATTCAAAATGTCCTGGATGAGCTGGTTTTGATCGCGGAGCATTTTTTCCTCCAGAAAAAGCATCCTAAGGAGAAGCGAGGCAAGCGATTTGGCGGTGGAATCCAGCAGCAGCGTCAGCCGCTCCTGCACGTGCCGGTTCGTCAGCACCAGCCCGACATGCGCCAGCGTCTGCCCGAGGCAGATGACAGGCTGCGTCAGCAGCAGCCTTTCCTGCGGCAGCGCAAACATGCCGGCCTCCTGGTGGGCCGATTCGTTTCCTTCTACCCGACCTCTGTACAAGGCCGTAATTTCTTCCGCTGCGGATGCGGAGATGCCGCGGGGCATAAATTTGTTCGTATCCACGGTGGAATAGTACACAACCTGCATTCCGGTGTATTCATATAATACATGGAGGATGGCGTTTACGTCGGTGCTCTGAAGCGTAATTTGCTGAAGCCTGCGGGAGAAAGCCTCCAAATCCTTCAGCATCTGGTGCTGCTGGTTGATCAGCAGCCCGTGAATATCCTGGGTGATTTCCACGAAGCGGACAGGCTGCTCGAACACGATCAGGGGAAAATCGGATGCGTCTGCAAGCTCGATGATTTCTTGGGGAATGTTTTCAATGCTCGTTCCGAGCTCCACGCACAGCCCCGCCGCTTCCTGCCGTATGAGCTGCTGCATGTAGGACAGGCGCTCCTGCTCATAATGCCGAAGCCAAAGCCCGGTCGTCATGATCAGATCGTTTTTCGTTACGTAAGGGGCCACGTTTGCGATTTCCAAGATGTGAACCCATCCGACCTTGCGGCCGGTTCCGCCCGCGCCTGCGATCAGCCGGGCTCTTTGAAACACGGGGCGCTCAAGCACGTCTCTGATATTTAGCGTAAATCCGCCCAAAGCCGTCACATCCCCTCTCTTTAATGGAGTCATTATAGAAGTTTGGCGTCCCATTTTCAATACGGCCGAAAAGCTCGTTCCGCTGAACATAATGTCCTGTCATGTGATCTATTCCATTGACAAGACGTATGATGCTTCACCCTAAAATCGATTGTAAACTTTTACTGTCAAGGTTTTGCGCGATCCGAGAACACATGAATCTTAGGTTTGGAGAGGTGATCTGTCATGAACATCGGAATACCGAAAGAGATCAAAAACAACGAAAACCGCGTCGCCGTCACCCCGGCAGGCGCCCTGGAGTTCGTCCAGCACGGCCACAACGTCCTCGTCGAGCGCGGCGCCGGACTTGGAAGCGGATTCACGGACGAGGAATACCATGAAGCCGGCGCGGTGCTGTTGGCGGAAGCCAAGGATGTATGGGGGCAGGCCGACATGATCATGAAGGTCAAGGAGCCGCTGTTAAGCGAATACGGATATTTCCGCAAAGGGCTGATCCTGTTCACCTACCTGCATCTGGCCGCCGAGCCGGAGCTCGCCAAGGCGCTCGTCGCATCGGGCGTACATGCCATTGCCTATGAAACGGTCAACGTCAACGGCACGCTGCCGCTCCTCATGCCGATGAGCGAAGTAGCGGGGCGGATGGCCGCGCAAATCGGCGCGCAGCTGCTCGAGCGTCCGCATGGCGGCAAAGGGATTTTGCTTTCCGGCGTTCCCGGCGTCGCCCGGGGCAAAGTAACGATCATCGGCGGGGGCATCGTCGGCATGAACGCCGCCAAAATCGCCGTCGGATTGGGGGCGGACGTGACGCTGCTGGATTTGAGCATTCCGCGTCTCCGCCAGCTGGACGACATTTTCGGAAACCAGATCAGCACGCTTGCGTCCAGCCCGGCCAATATCGCCAAGGCGGTCGCGGATACCGACCTGCTCATCTGCGCCGTTCTTATTCCGGGGGCAAAAGCGCCTCGCCTCGTCACGGAAGCGATGGTCAAAACGATGAAGCCGGGTTCGGTCATCGTCGACGTGGCCATCGACCAAGGCGGCGTCGTCGAAACGATCGACCATATCACGACGCATGACAACCCGACTTACGTGAAGCACGGCGTCGTCCATTACGCCGTCGCCAACATGCCGGGGGCGGTGCCGCGCACCTCGACGCTGGCGCTCACCAACGCCACGATGCCTTTTGCGCTCAAGCTTGCAGGCACGGAGCTGCAGCAGCTATTGGCGGCGAATCCGGCCATCCGCAGCGGCGCCAACGTCATTAACGGGCATGTGACGCATGAAGCCGTCGCCCGCGATCTGGGGTATGACTACGTTCCGGCGGAAAAAGCGTTCAGCCAAGTTACAATTTAACGGCTGCCGAAACGGTAATATAATGAAAAACAGGGTCCCTTCCGGCGGCCCTGTTTTTCTTTTCGTATGATGGCGTGCACCTAGATCAAGGTGCCCTTCTTCAGCATTTTGATAGGATGATCGTTGACGACCAAAGGCAGCATCTTCGTGCCGCTGACCATGGGCGAGTTGCAGTGGGCGCAAACCGGCTCCTGCTCAAAGGCAAAGTTATCCCGCATCCAGCCATTGCAGTCCTCGTTCGTGCAGGACCAAATCGCCGTATCCGCTTGAGGAATTTCCTCAACCACTTTTTTACCGAAGTACATTTAATCCCATCCTCATCCTATATTTTCGTCAGCATCCCAGCTGTTCCCTTAGTATGACCCGGAAGAGCCGAATTATGTTCGATCCGGAAAAGAATGGCCGGCCAGCCCTTCCGCCACTAAAAAGGGATGGTCTGTCTTACTATATATATTTCGTCATCCTACTAATATTGCATCTTTTTTACGGCATGGGCGAACGCCGCGGGTTCGTCCAAAGCGAGATAGATGCTTTCGACCTGCTTCGGCATGAACAGCAGTCCTTGCACGGTCGTCGTTTCGGTAAGCGTAATTTTGACATTTGGGGTGACCATCGGCAAAACGGAATGTTTGCTTTCCGCCTTGCTTGGATGAAATTCGAGCGCGGTGTCCACGGCTGCAATCCATCGGTAAGGGATATCGGCCTGAATACGCATGCCGTAGCGAATCCGCAGCCCGTCCGGATGCATTTCGATCGGCTGAATCGCCGAAGCGCGGCAATCCGCCCACAATATAAAAATCAGCCACAAATCCGCCGCCGTCAAAACCCACGCCGCGATTTCGGACCATCGCATCACCAGGACATGGACGCCGAAGGCTTCAATGGCAATGACATGCGTAAACACGGCCGCCATCACGGTTTGTCCTGACTTGCGGTGATAGGAAAACGCGGCGATGCCGGGCTGCTCCGGCTTCACTTTTCTTTTCCATGAAAAAAATAAATAATATGCGGCCAACAGATCATTGACCACCAAAGAGGAGAAGATCGACGTTTGTTTCATGCGTTGATTGAAGCTTAGCCTCAATGCTTCCGCCGGGTCTCCGCCGGTACGAAGCCCCTCGCGAAACCGTTTGGCCAGTCCGTATACCAGCTTTGCTTCCGCGCCGATCAGCGCCGCTTCCAGCGCTGCAATCAGCATCTTCAATGGCAGCGGGGCATGTTGCAGCAGATCCCGTCCGGATGCGGGAAGCGCAAACCAAGCCAACAGAATGCACGGGATCAAAACTTGGAGAACCTTAAGCCATCCTCTTTCCTTTTTTCGCGCAATCAACAACCAATACATAAAAGGAATCACAAGGACAAAATCGAAGAGGAGCGCATAACTTAACCACTTTTGGTCGGAACCGAATGGCGTACTCCGAACAACGTAGCTGTCCGACAACATCATGAGGCACATGCAGCCTATAAATAGAGGCACGGCCCAATTGGCGGATTTGCGCGACGTCATAGCCAACCACCACCTTAGCAAGGAAAATTTTTGACGGTGTTAAAACTTCTGGAAGTCTCCTTTAAATATATAATATGCCTGCGGAATATCCCAGAGGGAATCCGTTGACGGTTCTGTGCAGCTGCAAGAAAAAAGCCACCCGACGGGGTGGCTCTTCATCTCATCATTTCTTTTCCATTTCATAATAGACCTCATCCGCATAGGCCCGGTCGTTTCCCTTCAAGTAAGCCCGCACGATGCCCGGATTTTTAACTAAACACCAATCCCCATACTGGTCGAATTTTCGGCATGAAGTCGTCATCAGCGCTTTCGTGACGGTACCGTATTTTTTTCCGTTCTGTTTGCCCCATTTGTTCAGGCGGCTGGCAAATTCGATATCTTCGGCCATGAGCATCTGTTCGTTAAAACCGCCCACCGCTTCAAAATCCTTTTTGTAACCCCAGAAGAGCCCCACGGTTAACGGCCCGTATTTAAAAAGGAGCGGAACGATCAGCACAAGCGCCGACATGGCGATACCGAGCGAATTCCGTTCAAAAGCCGAGCGGACGCCGCCCCCGATATATTTGCCTGTCTGCAGCATCCGGTCGATTTCCGTCAGCATGTTGTCCGTCACCCAACTGTCGGCGTCGATCGTGACGATGATCTCTCCCCGTGCGGCATGAATGCCGGCGTTACGGATTTGGGACAAATTTTTGTTATCGATCGGCAGCGTGATAGCGCCGTAGGATTCGGCAATGTCGGCCGTCCGGTCCGTGCAGCGGTTGATCATCACGATCACCTCGACCTGTCCCGGATAAGCTTTGGCTGCGGCAGCCAAAGAATCGAGGCAGCGTCCGATATACTTCTCCTCGTTTCGCGCCGGGATAATAACGGAAAACTTGATCTGTTGGTCGGAACCGGATGCAAATGTGCTCATTGTTCATCGCTCCTCAAGGAAACTTAAGTTTATTTTTGAATCCCTTCGAGTAAAAGCTTCGTTGCTTTGCGGAAAAACTGTTTTGCATCTGCCTTGCCCATCATCTGGATATGGTCACTGAGGCCGGAATAATAACCGAGAATCATCATGGAAAGCTCCTGCGCATTGTCGCCCTTCCACTCGCCGCGGTCCAGGCCGGTTTGCACGAGTCTTTCGAAGCGCTGCATATACCCCATCAAAATGCCCAGAAACCGCTGACCCGCCTCGGAATCCGCGCCGACGCGGCTTATAAATTCCTCTCCCGCCTTATTGAGCGGCTTTTCGAGCGTGTCCACAAAATAATCCGCGTACTTATACAGCTGTTCCGTCGCCGTCATCGTTTCGTCGATCGCCTCATCCCAGTTCTGCCATGACACGGTAAACGCCTGATCGGCGATATAAATAAACAGATCCTCTTTGCTGTCAAAATGGTGGTAGAGGCCTCCCCTGCTGCAGCCGGCGGCGCTGCAAATATCGCTCATGGAGGTGGCCGCGTAACCTTTCACCGCAAACAGCCCCTTGGCGGCATCCACAATATCCTGTTTCGTTTGTTCCGCTTCGTCTTTGCTTTTTTTCATGATCTCAATGCCTTTCGAATTAATGCGACCGACTGATCGGTCTGTATAAATTGTATCCCAGGTTTTCCCTTTTTGCAATATGTATTTGTGAAACAGGCGAAAAAACAGGCCTGTTCAATTCACTTACTCACGAAGGCCATGCGGGCAACGGCAAGGAAATGCCTCCTTGTTGTCGAAGAAGTATAATAGACAAACAAGGATAGGAGCAACAAACCATGATTCGCAAACTGGCGCCGGAAGAGCTGGAGGCCATCCTCGCCTCGCTCGACCGCGAAAGACATCTTTTGTATTATTCGTATTTGACGTTCCGCAAGCCGCGCACGACCCATTACGGACAATTTACGGACCAAGGCGAGCTGCTCGGCGTTTTGGCTTACCTGGAAGGGCTTCCGTTCTATGCTTTTTCCGTATTCCCCGTGCAACCGTCGTTTGATTTCCCGGCCGTTCTGGCGTTGATGAAAAAAGAGCTCCGTCTGCCGGACGAGGCGATCGGCAGCTTTATCGTGCACGAGGAGGACATGGCCGATCTTTGCGGACAAATAGCATTCGCCAAACCCCCGGAAAAACTGCTTCTCATGAAGCATATACATCATCAGATGCTGCCTGCGGCCGATCCGCGGGTGCAGCGCTTGGGACCGCCCCATTTTGAACGGATTGAGGCTTTGATGAAAACGATCGGCACCATGGCATTTTCTACCGAAGAGCTTCATTACCCTTTCTATGGTGTAATGGACAATAAACGGCTTGCCGCCGCAGGAGGGTATCACATTTACGGCGGGGATTACGTGGAGCTCGGAAATATCGGAACGGATCCCGCATTCCGGAGACAAGGCTTGGGGAAAATGGTTTGCGCACAGCTCACGCGCGCAGGTGCAGCCGTTTCTCCGAACGTTTACCTGAATGTCTTTGAAGAGAATGAAGCCGCCATCCGGCTTTATCGATCCATTGGCTACGAGACGGTCGCCATTCAGCACATCATCCAATTTTTCATGCCCGCTGATAGCCATAAATAACGCTTGCGAAAGGAAGTGAACCCCGATGTCCGATTTCAACGACGAATTCAGCTCCATGCTCATTCTGGACCGGATGAACCCCGATCCGCAGCAGGACGCGCTGTACCCCTTTGCGCTCGACGAGCTGCTGTGCAAGGAGACCGGCAGGGGCGGACCGCCCTTGCTGCATATTTGGCGCCATCCCCGCTCCTTTATTATCGGGCTGCGCGACAGCCGCCTGCCGGGAGCGGCCAAAGCCTGCGCCTGGCTGGAAGCGCTCGGGTACAAGACGGCCATCCGCAATTCCGGCGGGGCGGCCGTGCCGCTCGACCTTGGCGTCGTGAACCTGTCGCTCATCCTGCCCAAGCAGGGCAAAGGCGACGAGCGTTTTCGCGGCGATTTCGAGCGCATGTATGCGCTGATCCGCGAGGCGCTTGCCTCAACCGGCGTGACCGTCGACAAAGGGGAAATCGCCGGCGCGTATTGTCCCGGCGATTTCGACCTGAGCATCGGCGGCCGAAAATTTTGCGGGATCGCGCAGCGGCGGCAGGCGCATGCATTCGTGGTGCAGGCCTTTGTCATCGCCGACGGCTCGGGGCAGGAACGGGCCCAGCTCGTGCGGGAGTTTTACGACCGGGCGGGCAGAGGGGCGGACCCCGGCGATTTCCCGCAGGTGGACGGCGGCAGCACCGCCTCCCTTGCCGAACTGGCCGGTCTTGGCAAGGGAGCCGCGGCAAGCTTCGCAGAGGCGGTCAAAACCGTCATCCGCAGCCGTCAATCGGCCGAAGGCATCGCGGCTTCGGCCGCGCGGCTGACGCTCCCGGGCACGCGGGAGGTCACGGCGATGGCGGAGCAGCTCAAGCAGCGGTACGCCCCCAAGGAGCAGGTTTGACCCCGGAAAAAGATACACTTCGTTAGGCTGCATTCGATATCGGATGCAGCCTTTTTTCATGCCTTTCGCCTTCATCACGCACCGGGAAAAACCGTTATTGCATAGGCTCCACTTGCGGAGTTATTTGCGAGGTTGCTTGCTGGGTTGCTTTGCGCTGTCGGACCTTCATCTCAGACCACAGACCGAGAATGATTTCCTTCCCGCGCCGTTATCCGGAAAAATCAGGATATTGTACACTCATATCAAATCCTGCGGCCTGGGGATTGTACGGAAGTCAGCCAGGACGCCAGTACCGGATAACATTTTTAAAAAGAAATGAGGCATATCCGTATGGAACTTTTCCGCAACGCTATGTTTGTCAGAATGTTTCTGGCCGCCTTCGCGTCCCAGCTCGGCTCGATGGTCGGCAGCATGGCCTTCGCCTTCTATTTGGTCGACCGGTTCAGCAATCAGCCTGCTTACGCTTCGGTCGCCGAACTGATGTATTCGCTGCCGACGCTGGTCGTCTTCCTGTTCGTCGGCGTGCTGGCCGACCGGCTGGACCGCAAGCGGATCGCCGTGCAGAGCGACTGGATTCGCGCCGTCTTGTCCGTCGTGCTGCTGCTTTGCATTCATCAGGACTGGATTATCCCCGCCTTCGCCATCCTGTTCCTGCGCAGCGCGATTTCGAAATTTTTCACTCCTGCCGAAATGAGCTTGATGCAGGGCATCATGAAACCGGAGCAATATGTGAAGGCATCCAGCCTGAATATGTCGATCATGGGCATCTTCATGCTGTTCGGCATGAGCCTGGGCTCCGCCGCTTACTATTACCTCGGCATTGAAGGAGCCATCATTATCGATACCGTAAGCTTCATCGTATCGGGCATCCTGCTTACGACATGCCGTTTCCCGGCCGAAGTGCGCCAGCCGAACGGCAAAGCGAAGCTGAGCGACCTCAGCCTGAAAAGCATGGCGGCCGACTTTGGCGCAGGCTTCAAATATATCCTCCGTTCCCGGCTGCTCCTGGCCATCATCCTCGGATTCTTTTTCTTCGGCATCGTGAACGGCGTGTTTTCCATTCTCCCCCTGTTCACGATGAAATACGAACTCAGTCCCGACCATTATCAAGTGTATACCCCGCTGGTCATGGTGTTCCTTGGCATCGGCTACCTTGTGGGCAGCGCAATCAGTTCCCTGCTCATTAAAAAATGCGGCAAAGTCGCCGTGCTTATCACCGGGCTTTTCCTGACCATGGCGCTGACGCTCGCTGCCGGCCTTTGCGGAAACATTCAAATCTACCTGGGATTCATGGTGCTGCTCGGCATCATCCTCGCGCCGATCAACGTCGTGCTTGGCGGGTGGCTTCCGGAGCTGGTCGAACCGCAAAGCATGGGCCGCGTCAGCGCCTGGATCGAACCGCTCAACACGACGGGGCAGGCGATTGCCCTCGGCTTCATCTCCGTGGCGTTTCCCGCTATCGTGGGCGTTACTGCGCTCTACTGGATTTTGGCCGTCAGCATGCTGATCGTCAGCGTATATTACCTGATCACCCTTCCGGGGCTTCACCGCAAGCACCAAAACGCTGTAAAGGCCGAGATGACCGCATAAACCGCATCTTGTCCGAATGCAACATTTGACTTTCCGGGAGAAATGTTTATGTTTAGATATCAGGATGCCAACTTTTAAACTCAATAAAACGCAATTCTGATACCGCAACAAAACATGACTCCCGGACGCTTATCCGCCTTTTTTCGGTAAAGAGCAGGCAGGCGTTTGGCTTCGGGAAGCAAAGAGCAAACGGGGTGAACCGGCATGCGGCTCCTGGTAATAGAGGACGATAAGCATTTATCCGACACGATCTGCGCAACGACGCGGGATTTATACGAAACGGAGCAGGCGTTTGACGGCGAAGAAGGCCTGTATCTGGCAGAGCAGAACATTTATGACGCCATCCTTTTGGATTTGATGATGCCGGGTCTCAGCGGCTACGAAGTGCTCGGACGGCTCCGGCAAAAAGGCATTCTGACGCCGGTGCTCATCCTCACGGCCAAGGACGGGATCGACGATAAAATCCGCGGCTTCAAGCAAGGCGCCGACGATTACCTCGTCAAGCCCTTCCACCGCGAAGAGCTGCTGCTGCGCCTGGAGGCGATTTTGCGGCGTTCGGTCGGCGGGTTCAAGCAGCATACGCTTCTGTTCAAAGAACTCAAGCTGAATTTGAAAAGCCGGGAGGTTCAGATCGGCGAAGACCTGATTGCGCTAAACGGCAAGCAGATCGATTTGCTTGAATATTTGATCAACAACAAAAACATCATTTTGACGAAAGAGCAAATTTTCGACCGCGTCTGGGGGATGGATTCCAGCACCACCAACACCGTCATCGAAGTATACATCAGCAATTTGCGCAAAAAATTCAAGCCTTTCGGTTACGACAAATACATCAAAACGATCCGGGGCATGGGCTACATGCTGTCCGAAAACGGAGACGACCATGAATAAAAACAAAGTCATCCGCAGCCAGCAGCTGCGGTTCATGGTCTATACGCTGATTGCCTTTACCATGTTGTTCGGCATTTTCGGAACGATCATTTTCGGTCAGATCAAAGCGACGCTGTACGCCAAAACCGATTCCGACCTGCTTGCGTCCAAAAGGATGCTCGAATCGGGCGGAGCCGCCGTGGAAGGCGGCAACGAGCCGTTCCCGGACAAATACGGCTTTATTCCCCGCTCCAAAGGCCGCTGGCCGCTTACACCGCGGGTCATTCCGCTTTTGTGGAGCGACGGGAAAATCGCCAACGCCCAGCAAATCGGATTTATCGTTTACAATCATTATTTTAGCGACATGACCTTTAACCCCTCTACGATCGGCGTGATTTCCAACGTGACCGTTCAAGGCAAATACCATTTCCGGACCGTCTCCATCCCCTACCCTGAGGCTGACGGAGCCTATGTCCAGCTGTTAATCAACGTGGATTCCGAGCAGAATTTGATCGACAACTTCAGGCGGATCATTATTTTATGCTCGGCGGTATTCATTTTCCTGTCGATCAGCGCGAGCTATATTTTGTCGCGGAAAATGATGAAACCGATCATCCGCTCCTGGGAGAAGCAGGTGGAATTCGTGGAAAACGCCTCGCATGAGCTGCGGACGCCGCTCACGATCATCCAGAACAAGCTGGAGCTGCTGCAGACGATGCCGGAGAAGCGGATCATCGACACGTTTGAAAATATCGCGCTCTCCCTCTCGGAAACCCGGCGGCTATCGCGCATGACGTCCGACCTGCTGACGCTGGCCAGGGCCGATTCCACCGAAACGCAGCTGGAGAAACAAACGATCGAGCTGGACGAATTCGTGGATAAGGTATGCAGTCCTTATAAGGAAATCGCGGAGCTGTCGGAGAAACGAATGTGGCTGAGCCTAAACAGCGGAACCCGGCTGAACGCCGACCCGGGGCGGCTGCATCAGCTGCTGGTCATCCTGCTGGACAACGCCCTGAAATATACCGGCGAGCATGACAGCATCGGCATCAGCACGTACGTCAAGGAAAACAAAACGTTCATCGAGGTCAGCGACACCGGCATCGGCATCAGTGAGGAAGGCCTCTCCCGCATCTTCGACCGCTTTTACCGCGAAGACCGGGCGCGCTCGCGCGAACAGGGCGGCTCCGGACTCGGCCTCTCCATCGCGCAGTGGATCGTTCACAGCCATCACGGCACGATCCAGGCGCTGCACAACGAGCCGAAAGGCGTCATATTCCGGATCCGGCTTCCGAAGCAGTAATCTCTGGATCTTCGAATATCCTGCCGTCTGTTCCAGTTCTTTCCGAGCATGGAACAGGCGGCCTTTTAGCTTTGCCAAGTTTGCCTGGCGATCCTATTTCCCTGGCGGCCCAACAAATAACCCCGCAAAGTGGGACCTATGGCTTCAAAGCCGATCAGGTACTTTGCGGGGACACCGGAAATGATTAATGCTTTTAGATGAGGATTTTGCAAAATCTTGAGATAAGAAAAACGTCTATCGACGTATTTTCCTGGAAGACAGACCGCGAATCCCGTCCGTAGCAATAAGGATCAGAAGGTTTCACGGTCTGCGTGCGGACAGCCGTCCTGACGAGTGCCGGAATCTGCCGCGGGGGCGCTTCATCGCTTTCCGCCTTCCCGCACTCTTCTCGACACCAGTCTAACCAGATCGACGGTGAGCACCGGCAGCGACACCCAGTTGGGGTAGGCCAGGAAACGCGGTTCCCATTCGGGGGCGAATTTTTCTTTGTATCTCCGCAGCCCTTTGAACCCGTACCAGTGCCCGCCGTATTGGAAGACGAGCGCGGCAAGCCTTTCCTCGCGCAGGGCGCTTTTGCTTTCTCCGACGCTGGAGAGCGGCGCGTTGCCGAGGTTGAAGATTTGATACCCCCGCTCCTTGCACCATTCCAGCAGCTTTATAAAAAGGTAATCCATCGTACCGTTCGGTGTGCCGCTGCGGTGCCGCATCAAGTCGATCGACATCGTGCGGCCTTCGTCATACCCCGGAGCAAGCGAAGCGAACGCCAGGATGAGCCCCTGCGGGTTTTTCAGGAGCGCGACCGGAGCCTCCTCCAAATAGATACGATCGAACCAGCCAAGCGAAAAGCCTTTTTCCCGCCTTCCCCGGATCCACTCATCCGATACGGTCTTGAGTTCTGCAAACAACGCATCGGCAAAAGGCGGCGTTACCACTTCAAAAAGATAGCCTTCGCGCTCAAAGCGGTTGCGGACGCTGCGCAGATCGGCCGCTTTTTTGCCGCTGAGCGTGAAGTTTTCCAAATGAACCAACGCTTCTTCTCCCAGCTTGAAAAAACGGTAGCCGTATTCATGATAGATGGGCAGAAACTCGGGTGTCGCCTGATAAAACACGACGGACATGGCGTATTCATCGGCATATTGCTGGAATTCGGCGATCGCGTCCGGCACCAGCTTCGTGGGACCAAGCGGATCGCCAAGCACCACCAGTTTGTCCCTGGCCCTGGCATAGGGAATCAGCACCTGATCCTCCCGGGCCCAAAAAAAGCTTTTGTCTCCCGTAAACAGCATATGGGTGAGCAAATTGCCGTGGTGATCCTGAAGGAACAGCCGCAGCTTCCGAAGGTCCTCCGGCCCGGCTCCGGCCGCCATGCGCCGGTTCGGACGCAGCAGCAGCAGCATCGTAAGCAGCAGCCATGCGCCGGCCAATCCGATGCAAGCGGTCATCGCATAAGGTTTCGGTCCGAACATCCAATGGATGCGGTCCGCCGTCGGAAGATGCCGAAGCCACCCGTGGTGGACATGGCTTCCGATCCAGAAATACAGAACAGCGATAATCGCGGACAACACGTACCACATCAAGTAGCTCCGAACGTCGATGGCGGCGCCTTTGCGGTAAAATCTCGATCGGGCCAGCCAAAGCGTGACGCCGACGATGAGCAGAAAAATCGCCTCCTCGAAATCAAACGCCTTGGTAAACGTGAAAATCGCTCCGGCAAGCAGCAAAATGCCCGTCCAGACGTAGGCCCGGCGAATCCGCAGCGAGATGCCGCGCGAAAGAATGATCAGCATGAAACCGATGATGACCGACAGCAGGTGGGAAATCCGCATGATCGGCATCGACAGGATTTCCTCCGACAGCTTAAGCCGGTACAGCAATCCCGGGGTCGCCGCCGACAGCAGCAGGACGATGCCGCTTATAAACACAAGCTTGCCTAGCGCCCATGCGCCCAGATCGCTGAGGAAGCGGAACTGGCCCGGCCAGCGCCACAGCCGCTGCCAGGCGTTCAAAGGCAGCTCCGTGGCCGGGTCCGCGCTCTCCCCGGCGCGCTTGGCCGCGCTGCCCAGCTCGAAGGCGGAGAGGATCAAGCCGATGAGCCACGGCACGATATAATAAAAGAGCCGGAACAAAACGAGCACCGCCATCGCCCGGCCGGATGGAAAACCCATCTGCTCCAGCCCGAGCAGCACCGTCAAATCGAACGCGCCGATGCCGCCCGGCGCCATGCTTAAAATGCCGGCGATCGCGGCAACCGAATACATGCCGATCACGTCCCGAAAGGCTACGTCATGCAGAACGCTGGCGGTAATCAGCCAGAAGGTGACGCCGGCGCAGGCCCATTCCAGAAACGAAGCGCTGAGCGATACGCCGACGGTCGTCCACGGCGTTCTCCCCTCGCCGCGGTTAAACCATTTCGCAAACAGCGTGGACCGCTGCATCAAAACAAACAAGGGCAAATACAGCGCCATTCCCCACACGGCGAAAACAAGCCATCGATGCTCCTGCAGCAGTCCGCCCACGGTAAACCATCCGAAGATGATCCCCCAGGAAAGGATCGACAGCCCCGTCACAACGACCGGGGAAAGGAACACGACGGCGGAAGCCATCAATGCAGGCGAAATCCCGCTTCTTTTATAAAGGATCGTTCGAAGGCCCGCTCCCGTCAATCCGGCGAATCCGATAATGTTGTTGAAGGTATTGGCGATCCACGCATACCGAAAGGTGCTCCAAACCCCTACCTTTAACCGGAAATGGCGGCGGATCATGAAATCGTAAAGGCTCATCACCGCCACGGAAAAAAGGGCAAACAGGAAAATTTCCGCGACCGAGGAGGCAGGCAGCCTGCGCAGCTCGCCAATTGTTCGGCCAAAGGAAATCTGGCGCAGCTCCCGCTGGCCTTCCCAGTATACGAACCCGATCACGGCGATCGGGATCAGCAGGCGAACCGCCTTGATCCGGTATATAGAAGCCAGAATGCGGAAGATTCTGTACCGCTCCAGCTTTTCCTTCATATCAAGCACCCTTTCACTTGAAAAGATTGGAATTCCAGTCCCCTCCTATCCTAACATAAAGCCTGTCCGATACAAATATTTGGTCATTTTTCGGAATGGATATTTACATTTCTATAAAAATAGATATAATAAGACCCATGGATATATTATTAACGATCAAAGCATTGTCAAACGAAACCCGGTTCAACATTTTGGAATGGCTGAAGCATCCGGAAGAGCATTTTGGACCCCAGGAGCATATGCCGGCATCCTGCGATTTTAAAGGCGGCATTTGCGTCGGTTCGATTTCGGCGAAAACGGGGCTGGCCCAATCGGTGGTTTCGGGTTATCTCGTCAAATTGCAGAAGGCAGGCTTGCTGGAATCCCGCCGCGCGGGACAGTGGACTTATTACAGACGCAATGAGGAGGGAATAAGCCGCTTTATCGAACAACTCAAGAAAGAGCTTTAGGCTTAAGAGCTTTCATAATCATGGTCTGCCGCTAAGCATAAAGCTCCTTCTTTTGATCTTATATATCTATTTTTATAGAAATGCAGAAAAATAAAACCTAAACTTGGGAGGATACCATACATGAGCAATCAGCAGCAAAACGTCCGTTCTACCGCATCTCTATTTGAGCCCTACACGTTGGGCGGCCTGACGATTCCGACGCGTGTCGTCATGGCGCCGATGACCCGCAGCTTCTCGCCGAACGGCGTGCCCGGTCCGGATGTGGCCGCTTATTACCGCCGCCGTGCCGAAAATGGCGTCGGCCTCATCATTACCGAAGGCACGCTTATCGACCACCCGGCAGCTACCGACGACCCGAACGTGCCGAACTTCCACGGCGAAGCGGCGCTGAACGGCTGGGCTGAAGTTGTCAGACAGGTCCATGAAGCCGGCGGCAAAATTATGCCGCAAATCTGGCACATCGGCATGACGCGCCCCGTTGGCGCCCAGCCAAACCCCGAGGCGCTGCCGATTGGTCCATCCGGACTCGACTTGAACGGCAACCCCGTAACCGAGCCGATGACGCAAGCGGAAATCAAGCGCGTCATTCAGGCTTATGCCGATGCGGCTGCGAACGCAAAACGAATCGGCTTTGACGGCGTGGAAATCCACGGCGCCCACGGATACCTGATCGACCAGTTCCTGTGGGAAAGAACCAATCGGCGTACCGACGAGTACGGCGGCGACATGATGAAGCGCGCCCGCTTTGCCATCGAAGTCGTGGCAGCCGTTCGCGCCGCGGTGGGACCGGACTTCCCGGTCGCCATCCGCCTCTCCCAGTGGAAGACGACCCATTACGACGCAAAGCTGGCGGACACGCCGGAGAAATTGGAACAGCTGCTGACCGCCTTGTCCGAAGCCGGCGTCGATATTTTCCACTGCTCGACGCGACGCTTCTGGGAACCGGAATTTGCAGGCTCTGACCTCAACTTCGCCGGATGGGCCAAAAAACTGACCGGCAAAACGGTAATTACCGTCGGTTCCGTCGGCCTGGACGAAGCGTTCACCAGCCTTTTCACCGAAGGCAAAGGCGCCGGCAAAAAGGACATCGACGAACTGCTGAAACGACTGGAGGACCAGGAATTCGACCTTGTAGCCGTCGGACGGGCGCTTCTGGCCGATCCCGAATGGGCTGCCAAAGTCCGCGAAGGACGTTTCGACGAGCTTAAGGCGTTTACGCCGGAAGCGTTAAAAACACTGGTTTAAGGCAGCCCGCTCCCCCTCTGAGGCATCGCCTTAAACCTTGACATAGATTAAGAACCGGAAAGAGCCGAGGCTCCTTCCGGTTCTTTTGCTTTTTGCCTTCCTTACATAGGTTTGCCCCCGGCATCCTTGCCGCTTACATGGGCGACGTGCAGCTTGTTGCCGCTCCGCTTTTGCATCTGCTCCGGCAGTGTGATCATCGCCGGAACGAGCATCGGCAGCAGAATGAAGCACAGCACGACCAATCCCACGATGACCGCCGATGCCAATTCGATCAAGAGGACCAAACCGGACGGAATCAAGGTGGCGAACGTTCCGCCCAAAATCACCATGGCGGAAATGATGACGCCGCCGACGCTTTTGGCCGCTTTGACGATCGCTTCGCCAGGAGCCATGTCGCCATGCTCCCGGTACCGTTCCATCAGGAAGATGCTGTAGTCGACCCCTACCGCAACGATCACGATAAAGGAGAAAAACGGCACGAAGGAGGAAACCCCGTCGGCTTTAATGATATAGGTCGTCACGAGATTGGATGCGCTCATCGCCACATAATAGGAAGCGACAAGCGACGCCACGATGAATACCGACGGCCAGAAAGAACGGATGACAAACAAGAGAACGACAAACACGCTCACGATCACAATCACGGCGGTGCTGTTAAAGGAATTCAGCTGCTCCTTGTTCATATCGTACGTCGTCGAGCTTGGCCCGGCCGCCCCGTACGTGGCGTTGCCCAGCACGGTTCCTTTCAGGCTGCTGTCGACCGTATCGTTGATTTTTTCGATCGTTTTCAGCGCCGCCGGAGAATAAGGATCATTGTCCAAAATGACGAGCAGCTTCGTGATTTTCCGTTCTTTGGACATAAAGCTGTCCTCGGCCTTCTTGAAGTCCTCGCTTTCCAGCGCTTCGCGCGGGATAAAGAAGGTCTTCGAACCGCTGAGCTGGGTCAGGAAATCGCCGGTTTTGCCCAGCCCCTCGGAAATGTCCCCGAGCCCGTTCCCGCTTTTGCCGATGCCGTCCTTCAGCTGCGACATGCCGCCCGTCAGGCCGGACAGTCCGTCGATCAGCCGTTTTTGTCCGCTTTGCACCTCCTCGAGCGCCAGATTCAGCTTTTTCATGTTTGCTTCGATTTCCCGGGAGCCGCTGCTGCCCTGCTGAAGCCCTTTTTGCAGCTCATCCGCGCCTTTTTGCAAAGCCGCAAGCCCTGCGGACATCTGCTTCTGGGCCGCCTGGATTTGACCGAGTCCGCCCGAGGCCTCGCCGAGGGAAGCATTCAATTTCGTGAAATTGGCTTCCAGCTGCTGCAGCCCCCCATTCAACTGGGCCAAGGAAGAGGCCAGCGTCGCACCCGTCGCCTTCAGCTTTGCATAATCCGGATCGTCAGCCAGCTCGCCGTGTTTTGCGCCCAAGCCGTCGATCAAAGCGTTCATGCCCGTCAAACCTTGCTCGATTTGCGGAATTTGTCCGCCGATCTGCTTATAGCCAGCCTCAAGGCCCGCGTAACCTTTGGCGATTTCCGACAGGCCCGCGCTGATTTTGCCGGTATTCGCGCCGACCGTATCCAATCCGCCTTTTAAACCGGCGATTCCTTTGCTCAGCTCGCCCGCGCCGCCGGCACCCTTGCCGATGCCCGCGGCAACCTGGCCGAGGGCGGCCGTAATTTGATCGTAGCCGTCTTTGACCTGTCCCGTGCCGTCCACGAGCTGATTGGCGCTCGACGTATCCGGCGTCGTCAGCTTGCCTGCGATCTGGTCCAGGCCGCTTTTGATTTGGTCCACGCCTTTTTTGGAGGCCGAAATGCCGTCCGTTACCGTTTCCGACTGGTTGCTGATATAAAACTCGTCGATCGGCTTCGACTGCGGCTGCGTCACGCTCGCCACCTGTTTTACCCCGTCGATGGCTTTCAGCTTATCGGTCAGCTTGTCGATGACGCCCAACGCGTCGTTATTGTCCATGGCCTTGTCGGCTTCGATCACGACGCTTGTAGGCAGCGCCTGCCCGCGGCTGAAGTGTTCGGCCACGATGCTGAAGCCTTTGGTGGACGGATAACCGTCGCCAAGCTCCTTGAGCTGGTCGAAGGAAAGCTTTTGGCTGCTCGTAAGCAGGGCCGGAATCATCAAAACGACGATGATCACCGTTACGACGACCGGATATTTAACCGATACGGACGTAAGCTTCGCCCAGAACCGGCTCTCTTTATGCCCCGCTGCCTTTTTCGAAGGCCAAAACAGCTTGGGACCGAACACCTTCAGCATAAACGGCGTCAGCGTCAGGATCTGCAGCACGAGCACGACGGTGCCGATGGCGACCACATTGGCCGATTTGTAGATGCCGAAGCTGGAGAAGCTCAATCCCGCAAAGGCGATAAAGACGGTGGCGATGCTGTAAATGATCGTTTTGCCGGCCGTTTTGTACGATACGATGATCGCCTCGTCGACGGTGCGCCCATGCGACAATTCCTCTTTGAAACGGTTGAACAGCAGGATATTGTAATCCGTGCCGATCCCGAACAGAATGAGCACGAGCAGCATCTGCGTCACGCTTGTGATGGGAAAATTAAGCTTGTCGATGATCTGCGCCGCAATTCCCATGGAGCACAAATACGTGATGCCGACCGTCAGCAGCGAGACGAACGGGGTCAGGATCGAACGGAACATCAAGACCAGCACGACGAGAATGAAAATGACCGTAAGGGCGGCGCTTTTTTCCACGCCCGCGGTCGTCGCTTTAATATAGTCGTTTTGGATGAAATCCTCGCCGCTCAAATAATACGGCACGTTGACGTCCTTCAAGACGTCTTTGAACTGTTTATCGATTTCATCCACGTTGCGTCCCATTTTATCCAGGCTGAAGCTGACCATCAGCGTGGTGTTGTCCGCGGATACGAGGGATGATTTGGCGTCGGGCGTCGTCACCGGATCGATCAGCTGGCTGAAGCCAAGCTCCGATTGGTGCCGGATCATGTTGTTGATCCCCGCCTCGATCTGCTTCATGTCTTGGTCCGTCAGCTTGCTTTCCCGATGAAATACGATGATGTCGCTGGTCCCGGTGGTGCCCGTCATTTTGTTCAGCAGCTTCCCTGCGACCTTCGACGGACTGTCTTCTGTCAGAGGGTCCTGCCCCCGCTCATGCAAAATGGCGTTTACGTCCGGCTGAAACACGGTCAGCAGTACGGTAGCCACAAGCCAAAGCACCAGGATCGCCCAGCGCCATTTGATGATTTGCCGCATGCTCTTGAATTTCCTCCTCGGCTGAAGTGTTAGTAAACAGGTGTTCATTTTTCAAACAAAAAAATAGAGCTTCCTATGCATCATATAAAGACGCCAAAAAAATTATTCGTGCCGAGCCCGGGCGGGGCGCCGCTTTATTCCGGACGCCCGCACATCAAGCCCGTATGGTACAGGCAAATGAACTCGTTGACGAGCCGCTTGACCGTCTCCCCGTCCTCGTGCTCCCGCAAAATCAGGCAGACGCCTTCGACAACGGTGCCCGCAAGCATCCGCGCGCTTTGGCGCTGCTCCGGCGTGAGCTTATCGACATGTTCGCGGCCTGAGGCAAAGGCATCCTCCAAAATCGTGGCGACCAGCTTCACCATGTCGGCCTTCACTCCAGCGTATTTTGAACCTGTGCTGCGGTTCATCAGGATCGTCAGCTCCGCGCTGTACGCGTCAAACAGGCCAACGACCGTATCCTCGATCATGCCAAAATACTTGAATCCGTCGTTTCCGTTAACGTAGCTGCGGTCCAGCTCCTTTTTCAGGTCAAGCAGGTATTCAAGGAGCTTTTCGTAAACGGGTTTGACGAGCGCTTCGAACAATTCCTCTTTGTTTTTGAAATACCGGTAAATGTTGCCCGTCGTGATGCCCGCCGCCGCCGAGATCCGGCGCATGGAAGCATCGGCGTAATCATGGGATTTGAACTCGGTCAGGGCGGCCCGCAAAATGTTGAGACGGACGTCTTCTTTCAGCGTTTGCATAAATAAACACCTGTTTACTATTATTTTGATAAATTTTATTATAAAGCGTCCGATGCCTGTTGGCAAATCGCGGCCCAAGCCGCAAATCAAAAGCGGCATACGAAGAAGGGCTAAGCCCGGCAGCCGCCGGGTTTAACCCTCTGTCGGGGGAGGAATACGTTCATGGGGAACGACCGGGGAGAAATCCGGGGCGCATAGGAGGCGACTTAAGCTTGTTTGCTTTCTTACCATCAGATTAACAAGAAAACGCCCTGAAAAAAACGAACTAAAGTAAGATATTTAAACATCATTTCCTTTTTCCAGGTCATAACTATGCCAATCCTCTCTCTTCTTCATTTCCGCTCGATGCCGTCCATCCGGTATTTCCGTCATTCCGAAAGATCCAAAAACCGGCCGGTACCTTCACGGTATGGCCGGTTTTGAATGCTGGCATTTAAACATCTTCAACATCGATGTGATATCTTCTTTTTAGATAGCGGTGTATCCGTTTGAAGTCTTCCGGCGTCAGCTCCTTCAGCTGCTTCCGGTCCGATTCGTACCCGAGGATAATGCCGATCGTCTGCGCCGCCAGCGCGTTGTTCGCCATAATCCGGGACGAGCCGTAGGCTTTGATGTCGGCCCCGATGTTTTTTCCGACGACAAGCACGTTGTCATACTCCTTCAGCTCGAAGGAGCGCAGCGGAATCCCGTAAGGACCCGGTACGCCTAGCCCGATCCCGTGCGGAATATGGACCGTGCCCTGCAGATCGACCGGATAAGCGCCGATGCTGACGTTATCCCAGAACATTTTGCCGCCCATCACATCCTCGTATTTCAGCACGTATTCCGTTTCGAACCGGTTGAAGTCGCGGATATACAGGTAGCTCGGAAATCCGTTTAATTCCGCTTTTTCGAATCCCGGCAGGTGGGTCCGCAAATAACCAAGGATACGCGGCGCTTCCGCTTCGCCCTTCCGCAGCGCCTCCTTGACGGAGGCATCGCTGGACGGATCGACGTTGTACATGATCAGCCCGTTGATGATCACCTTCCCGTCTCCCTGGTTCGCCATGTTCAAGCCGCGGAGCCGGACGAGCTTCTCGGACGGTGTATATTTGGCCATGACGTTGCTGAATCCCACCGCGAAATTCCAATCCGCATAGGTGTTGGGGCCGTATACCTTCTGAACGTTGGACAACGGGTAATGCTTCAGCACGTCCTTATTCAGCTCTTTCCAGTCCACGTTTTTCAAATTCAGCATGTAAGTCGCACCCATGTAGTCGGGGCTATTGCTTTTTTCGATCGATTCCATGCCCGGAATCCGTTTCTTATGTTTCAGCTTGGCGGTGAGCGCGTTAAAATCGGTGTTTTCCACCCAATACCCGGCTTCCACTTTATACATCTGATGGTTCCGGTCCTTATAGACAAGCGATTTTAAAATATGGCTTTTGCCTGCCGCCGCTTCTTCCACGCCGCTGATCGTAATGCCGCTTTTCAGCGTGACGTCTTGGATCAGCTTATCGTAATAAGCCTGGAATTCGTGCAAATCGCGGATTCGGCCCTTGTTGTAGCCGTCAAACAGGTTTTTGATCTCGCCTTGAACCAGGCTTTGCCGTTTTTGATCCATGGGTTCGTCGAGAAAAAGCATTTGGCCCTGGATCAGCTCCCCGCCGGGTTTCTCCCGGGGGTCGAGGATCAGGACGCTCCGTCCGAGATTTTGGGCTTCCCTGGCCAGAAGAACCCCCTGAATCTCGCTGCCGATGACCACGATGTCATAACGGCTGCAGCCTTCCCCGCACGAATCGGGCTGACTGATTTTCGTCAATCCGCGAGGAAGGAAAAAGGTAAGGATAAGCAGGAATATCATGGCCAGGAGCATAAGCTGCCAAGTTCTTTTTGACCGATGCACAGGCTATAATCAGCTCGCTTCTTGATAGAATGAGAATGAGAGCAGGTTTGCAAAATCATAATGTTCAAGCGTTTATTTCTATTTATTACTTTTTCTTCAAATCGCCTCCGTTCCCAATATACAATATTTAACACTCCGCTTACAATCATCGGGATGATTGTTAAAAAGTATATGCTAATTTTAGGGTTTACCTTCCATTTTGCGAGCTAAAAAAGCCATCCTGTTAACAGGACGGCTTTTATCCGTAAAAAGTTACGTGAATGTAAAAAATATGAAATCATCAGCTTGGCGTTTCTCTTTGTTGATCGCCTTTCTTTTGCCGCGCAATGCGCCCGAAGACGCCCAATACCGGGAGAAGCAACACTCCCGCAGTCAAAATCGATGCCCGAACGGACGCCCTGCTGCCGATCCAACCGACCACGGGTCCGCCTGCGGTTTGGCCGAGCGCGTCGGATTGGCTGACCATGGACAGCACGGTGGCGCGCGTTTGGCTTTCCAGGTTCATGTTCAGCCAGGTATCGTATACGGGCTCGCTGACCGAACGCGCCGCGCTTACGACGAGCACCGAAAGGATCGCCCAAGCAAAATTGGTCGCAAAAGCCAGGGACAGAATCGCCGCAATCCGGATCAGGGTGAACCAAAACATCGCCGCCGATATCGCGCGCCGGCTTCCCATGTCCATTTTTTTCTCGGCAAGACGGACCCCGATCAACCCGATCAACGTGGCGGCCGCGGAGACGACGCCGAACCAGACGGCTATCGGCACGGGCAGACCCGGCATTCCAACGCCGGTGATGAGAAAACTCTGCCACAACCGGTCATATCCCTCGGAAGCCGCACCGCTAAGCAAAGTTACCGCTATCATCGCCAGGAGCAGCGGCTGCCTGCGCACCACTCCGGCTCCGTCAAGCCAAGTGCCAAGCATCCGCCTGAAATGGGATTCGTGCGAAGCATGTCCCTTCCGTACGAACCCGGTCTCCTTCATCCAAAAGAAAAGCGCAATCCCGAGCGCGGCATACAGAATGCCTCCCGTCAAAAAGGTCAGGTTCGGGGCGGCCGCGGACAAGCCTACGCTGCATGCGATGCCCAGAAGCGTAGCGATCAGCGACATGCGCTGCGACTTCATCAATATGGCGCCGGCATGCTCCTCGCCTGCTTCGTCCACCATCCAAGCGGTATTGGCTCCGCTGACGAACGTCCATCCGATCCCGAACAACAATTGCGAGATGACTACCCAAGCAAAAACAGAGATGACCGAAACAAGGCCATGAAGCCACAAAATGCTCCCTTCCACGGCAAAACCGGCACCAAGAATGAACATGCCGATAATGACGGAGATTTTGCGGCTGTAAGTGTCGGCTACAACACCCGTGATGCCCTCAAAAATGAGTACCGTCAACTCCAGTACCGTTCCCATCAATACCAGCTCAAACGGATTCAGCCCCAAAGTCGAGACATGATAAATCCCGCTGGTGGTAAACATGATGCTGTTGCCCAATGCCATCATAAAACTCATAAATATATAGATTTGCGACGCAGATTTACGATTCAAAACAAACTCCGCCCTTCCGGCAGGCGGTGCGTCACGTGAACACATATCGCGAATATCTTTTTTACTTAAAGATCATAAACACTTCTGCTATGACGTGCGCATCACGCTGCCTGTTGTTTTTTTCAAAAAACGATTCCTTTGCGTATGGCATCCGTATAGCTTTTGAGACATGTAGATAACCTCCTGTCGGGATTCCAGGAATCCCTCTGATATTAGGACCTTGCGTAAAAGAAACAACCGATTTACTTTTTTGGCAAAATCCTCAAATTAATTTGATTATAAGCGATTTTATATCGGGGTCACAATAATGTTTCGATCTCTTCCACCGTCAGCGAGGAATACGCCGCCCGGCCAGGATTCGCCATCTTGGACAGCACGTCCGTATCTTTGAGCAGGTTTCCCGTCAATATGCAAAGCGCCGTCTCGTCTTTATCGATGACTTTCTCGGCCAAAAGCTTGCGGAGGCCGGCCAAGGAAGCGGCCGACGCCGGCTCGCAGCCGATCCCGCTTCGATCGATGATTTGCTTCGATAGCAAAATCTCCTCATCCGTCACGCTGCAGGTGACGCCCCGGCAAAATTCCAATACGCGGCGCGCAGCCTTCCAGCTTGGCGGGTTCCCGATGTTCAGCGCGGAAGCGACCGTCTGCGGTTCCGGTTCGGGGCGCAGCTTCTCCGCCCCCGCCGCCATCATTTTATGAAAAGGGCTTGCCCCTTCGGCCTGAACCAGCGCGATCCGCGGGCACTTCGGGATCATCCCGAGCGTCCATAAATCCTCAAGCCCTTTGCCGATTGCAGTGACGTTGCTGAGCGCGCCGCCGGGTACGATAATCCAGTCCGGCAGCTCCCAATTCAAATATTGGGCCGCTTCATAGATGATGCTTTTCTGGCCCGCGATCCGAAACGGATTGATGGAGTTGCAGACATAAAGCCCCAAATCCTTTGCATACTGCTCCAAAAAAACGATGCCGTCATCATATGTGCCGTCAAAACGGATCACCTTCGCCCCGTACGCCAAAGTTTGCATCACTTTATTTTCGGAAATGCCGCTTTCCGGCACGAATACGAACGAAGAGCTTTCCCCCATGGCGGCATACATGGCCAGCGATGCGGACGTGTTCCCGGTCGATGAGCAGGCAAAACGCGTATAACCGAGATGCCGGCCATGGGAAACCGCTACGGTCATTCCGTTGTCTTTAAAAGAACCACTGGGGTTTTCGCTTTGGGCTTTGAAGTGCAGCCCGCGAATCCCTATGTTTTTCCGGATTGGTTCCGGTGCGTAAAGGCCGGTATTCCCCTCGTATTTCGTCACGATTCTGTCCTCGGGAAGCTCCGGAAAGATTAATTCCTTATACCGCCATACGCCGCTTGCGTATATCGACATCCGTTCCCTTAACCGTTCCCGAAAAATCTCCTTCAGCCTCTCCCCGTCAAGCCCGGCCACATCCCGTTTGATCTCCAGCCTGCCGCCGCATGGGCATTTTATGATGAATTGCTGCCAATTCCATGTTTGACCGCAGTTTAAGCACTCCAGTTTCATCCGCCGGTTCATCCTCTCCATTTTGGACTTCGGCTTCGGAAATAGCCCTTGCCCCAAGCCACTTGTCAGGATTAGAATAAGCAGAAACATCCTATAAATCCAATATATTATATTTCTGTTTTCATAAAATTTTGTTATGAGTTGGCCATCGAAGCTGCAAGAAAGGATGGGAAACCCGATGAACCTACATGCTCTGAGGTTTTTTAGCAAAGTGGCGGAAACCGGCAGCGTAACGCTCGCTTCCGAGATGCTTAGAGTCAGCCAACCGGCGGTAACGGCACAGATCAAGAGGCTGGAGCAAGAGCTTGGCATCCGGCTTTGGATTTCCCAGGGCCGCGGCGTGGCCTTGACCGATGCCGGGAGAATGCTGGCCGCCGAAGCGAAAAGGCTGTTTGACCTGGAACGATCGATCGAGGAACGGTTGGACGGAATCAAAGAGGGCAAGGAAGGCAGACTGCATATTTCGGCGACGTATTTGCCCGCCAACTTTTTGCTGCCGAGGCTTGTTGCGGAGTATAAAAAACGGCATCCCGCCGTGGTGCTGGAATGGACGACGACCAACTCCGCCCAGGCGCTTGAGCTGCTCCTCCATTACAAAGCCGACATCGCGATCGTCGGCGGCATTCGCGAGGAACATCCGCTGCTGGTCAAGACGCCGCTGCTGGAGGACCGTATGTGTTTCGTCGTGCATCCGAGCCATCCCCTCGCCGGCAAGAACGTTTCGCTGGCCGAGATGCTCGAAGTACCCTTTATTTACCGGGAAGAGGGGAGCTTCTCCCGGGAGCAGCTCCTGGCCTTGTGCAAAGTCCGGCGCCTGCCCGCCCCGGCCGCCGGCTTGCAGGTAAACGGGCTGCATGAAACCCTTCGGGTGGTGATCGAGGGTTACGGCGCGGCCCTTCTTTCCTCGCTCGAAACCGAAACCTTTATAACGGAGGGACGTTTGGCTGTCGTGCATGTGCAGGACGCGGAGCTGAGCAATCCGATCTCGGCGTATACCCGAAAAGAGCCGCTCTCCCCTGCCGCCCGGCGTTTTTTCGAAACGCTCGCCCGATGAGCCAAAGCATAGATCGTCCATCCGAATACCCGGGCGATGCCTGCCCTTTTCGTGCTGCCGTTTTTCATGATTTCACAGTTCAAAAAAAAAGCGTCGTACAAATTAGAACAACGCCCGTCAAAATCCGTCAAAATGACCGTTTTTGCGCGGTTTGCCGGAAGAAGGAACGAAGGGTCATCAAAGCGAATGTAAGAATGATAATATCCCGGATCGCAGGAACCGGTTGTTGAAAAACCAAATTCGTTCAAGGGATGGAGAATGAGGCATGGATTATCGGATCGTTGAAAAAGGAGCATTTACCGTAACGGGCAAAATTCGCGAGGTGTTTACGCAGGACGGCAGCAATTTGAGGGAGATCCCGGCATTTTGGCAGGAATGCGCGCAGGATGGAACGGCCATGAAGCTGGACGCATTGAATGAGGGCGGGGAAATGTACGGCATCTGCATGGATTTTACGGGGGAAGGCCGGTTCAATTACATGATCGGAGTCGAAACGGCAGCAGGGGGAGAAGAAGCGGAGGGGTTCGTTTCGCGCGAAATTCCTGCGTTAACTTGGGCCGTCTTTACGTCCACAGGTCCGATGCCTGGCGCCATCCAGCAGGTGTGGCAGCAAATTTACAGCGATTGGTTTCCGTCCAGCGGGTATGAGCATGCCGCCGGCCCGGAGATGGAGGTATATCCTCCCGGGGATACGACAAGCCCGGAATACCGGTGCGAGGTGTGGATTCCGGTGGTGAAGGGCCATTAAGTCTTTCTGGGGACGAATTGAAAGGTATGATCATCTTCGCTGAAGATTCCGCATGACTCAAAACAAGCCCCGGAACATGATCCGAGGCTTGTTTGTATCCGGAAGGGAGTAGGCTGCTCTTCCAAATATCGCTTTACGCGAACTTATTTTAATGGCGCGGCGCCTTCCCCTACCTGCAAAGCATTATGCAATTCGATCAATTCATCGCGGAGAGAGGGGGAGGAGGAAAGCTCCGGCACCTTGATCGGCGCTGGTGACTCCGACCTGCGGACTGCCTGGGACATTTCTTCAACAAGCTGCTCCAGACGGCCCAGCGTCTCCGGCGTCTCCTTCCGTTCGAGGCCCTTCTCCGCTGCCGCGATCAGCACGTACCCGAAATGCTGAAGTTCCGCAACCGCCGGCCACCACAGGCTGATCCGCTCGCGCCGGCGCATCGGTTCGGCAAGCGCCGCATTATAAAGCATGCGGACGCGCAGCAGCAGCGTCTCAAGCTCTGCGGGAGACACAAGCTCCGCTTCCGGCCGTCCGCCCGACAAAATTTGCCCGAGCAGCGCGCCTTCTTTGCGGACGGCGTCCGCGATGGCCCCGGGCAACCGGCTGGAGGACGCCCGCCGCCACAGCAACAATACGCCGGCAAGGCCGATGGCGCTGCCGACCAAAATGTCGACGACCCGGGCGGACATGAAATAGCTCATTGCCGTCTCCGGATGGCTGCTTTCGGCAATCAGCAGCGCGCTGGGCGTAATGAAAATGACGGCCAGCGCGTAGTTGCGGAGATAAATGAGCTCGACGATGAACTGCAGCACTGCCATGGCAAGCGCCACGTAAACACCTTCGGGTTTCAAAGACAGCAAAACGCCGCCGACAAACAGTCCGACGATCGTTCCCGCCGTACGCTGCAGCGCCCGGTGGACGGTGCCGATGGCAGTCGTTCCCAGCATGACCGCGGCGCAGGATAGCGGGACCCAGTAGGATCGATGAAAGCCGAATCCGTAAGCGACCGCTGCCGCAACGGCAATCGTCAAACCATAGCGGCATGCGGTGCCGAGCAAGGTCGAGTGGCGGTTGAAGGCGCCGCTAAGCATGAGGCGAAGCCGGTTATCGGGTTCAAGCGGACGGTCAACGGCAGCTTCAGTGCCGCCGAGCAGATTACGAGCCTGCCCGACCTGCACGGCCAGCCTTCCGGCCAAACCCTCGGCCTCAGCCGAGGCGCCGTCGACATGGGGCGTTTCGATTCGGCCCGGGTTACGGATGCCTGCGGCCATGCCGAGGAGTGCCGAAGCCATTTCCTTGTCACCGGTTTGATGCTGAAGCAGCATCTCCGAAACGGTTAAGTAGATTTCGTTGGCCTTCCGCGAGAGCAGCAGCAAACGCTGCGTCGGCTCATAGGAACGGCGCCACCGCAGTTCCCCGCCGGACACGGCTTTGGCTGCATTTTGCAGCGCCACGGCCGCCTGATGCTGCGCCTCGTTTTGATGCTCCGTCCCCATCGACTCCACTAAACGGGCCAACGAAGCATAGGCGCCGGCAACGGCCTTCATCTCCGGATGATGCGGGCGAAGCAGCCAGCCGGCCATGCCGACGACCCATGCCAGCGCGCCGCCGGCCAGCACGAACCCCGTACGCACGGGAACGGCCGACAGATCGAACGGAAGACTGGTGCCGACCGAAAACGTTAATATAAAAAACATCGCCGACGGGCCGGCTACCTGAAATACTCCGAAACAAAATACCGCCGCCGCCCCGATGAGGCCGAACAGCAGCACCATCAGCCAAGGCGTTGTCCCCGTCAGCGCCCCCAGCCCAAAGGACAGGGCCAAGCCGAGGGCGACAAACAACAGCTTGAGCGCCCGCTGCCTGTAGGTTTCGTTGGATACATATAAAAAAGCAAAGCCCCCGATGGAGGCGCAAAGTCCGTATTCCATGTGACCGGCGAGCGCGCCGATCAACACCGGAACGGCGGCGCTTATGGCAGATCCGACGGCCCGGAACCACTGCAGCGGCAGCGGCTTGATCCGGAACGCGTCGCTCACTTTCCCCGCCGCAGGCGCCTTCTGCGCGATTTTTCGGGGGATTGCTGCATTGTGATGCGGTTCGATGATCATAAGGCTTCTCTCCAGTTTATTTCTCTATTTTTCATGATTATTCCGTTCCCTTTGCGGCTTCGACGTTATGCTGGATTTTCGCCAGGGTCGAAACGAATGTCCGCAGATCGCCTTCCGGAATCCCCTTCACGACCTCTTCCCCAAAAAGCCGGTTTACTTGAAGAAACAGCCGCTCCCGCAGTTCTCTGCCTTCGTCGGTTATATAAATAAGAAACGAACGCCGGTCTTCCTTGTTTTTGTCCCTTCTCACAAGCTGTTTGCGCTCCAGAAGATCCAAAATTTTCGTGAGTGTCGCCTGATCTTTATCCGTTACAAAGGCCAGCTCTTTTTGCGTCACTCCGTCCTCTACGCCCAGCCGCTTCAGGACGGTCCACTGCTCGGGCGTAATGTCGTCATCCTTGAAATGCGCCGCCAAATAACGGATCAGCGCCCGGCTCGTTCTGGACACCATTTGCCCATAAAGAAACTCCTTATCCTCCATAACGGAAGGCCGGCCTCCTTTCATTTAAAGCTCACCAATATATTGTATACAAACTAATTGTTTTTGTAAATATAATATGCATACATATTATATTTACAATAACTAAATTCAATATTGCAATTTCCCGATTCGTCAGTCTAACTCCAGCGAATAGATAGATACAAAAAAAGAACAGCCTCCAAGCTGCCCTTTCGTCCTCATACGTATGATTCCCAAGTATGCATGTTTTCATAGGAAATGATCAGTGGGCCGCCTCCGCCTGCAAATGCTGAAATACGAGCCTTGCCGCTCCGATCGCGCCCGCCTTATTGCCCAGCAGCGCGGGACGCACATCCGCGTTCAGCTTCAGGTTCGCCATCGATTCCGTCAATAAAGGCCACCAGATCCGCTGCGAATCGATCAGCCCTCCGCCCAAAATGATCGCCTGCGGATTCAGGCCCAAATGGAGATGGTTGACCGCAATCGCCAAATGCTCCGCAAACCGCTTCATTACGTCGGCCGTTTGCGGCACGCCTTTCACGTAGTCATCCAAAACTTCCATACCGGATGCATACGAACGGCCCGCCGCCTCGCTCGCCGCCCGGACCAGCGCCGTTCCCGACAAATATTGCTCCATGCAGCCGCGAAGACCGCAATTGCATGGAAGTCCGCCCGGCACCAAAATGGTATGTCCAAACTCGCCTCCATTCCAGTGGGCTCCCCGGAACAGCTTGCCTTCGATCATATTGGCCCCGCCGACCCCCGTCCCAAGCGTCAGCATGGACACGTCGTCCAGATCCCGGCCCGCTCCAAGCCAGGCTTCCCCGGCAAGCGCCGCATTGACATCGTTGTCCACGAACACGGGCAGGCCGCGGGCTTGCTCCAAAACCGCCTTCACGTTCGTTCCCTGCCAGCCCGGCAAGTTGTCGGTCGCATACACGA
The DNA here is from genome assembly GCF_009870825.1 of Paenibacillus sp. USDA918EY. Taxonomy (GTDB): domain Bacteria; phylum Bacillota; class Bacilli; order Paenibacillales; family Paenibacillaceae; genus Paenibacillus_AQ; species Paenibacillus_AQ albilobatus. The sequence goes on from NZ_WTWY01000007.1 coordinate 92,119, forward strand.
CCTCCCCCGACCGCACGTTCACCCGGCCTGCCGTACCAACTCCAATCCCTTGAACGTCCGCATGATGTTCCAGCAGCGTGTCAAGAAGCGACAACACATTGGCCAAAATCCGCCCTTTGCCTTCCCGGGCATCGGTTTTGATTTTCCCATGGTGAAGCAGCCGGCCCGCGCCGTCCAAAACCATCCCTTTTATGGAGGTTCCGCCAATATCGATGCCGATGACCTTCATCATTCCCCATCCTTTCGCCTTTTGGTCGGCCGCTAGTGCACTTGTCCCTTCCTTACGCCGCGAATCGCGTCCGCAAACCTTTCCGTGATCAGCTTCGGCCTTGTAATCGCCGACCCGACGACTACCGCGTGCGCCCCAAGCTTCAAGCTGTTGGCCGCTTGCTCCGGCGTGTTGATCCTGCCTTCCGCGATCACCGGAATGCGGATACGGCGCACAGCCTCCTGCAGCAGGTTGAAATCCGGATCTATTTGCTGCGGAGAATAAGGCGTATAACCGGAAAGCGTGGTTGAAATGCAGCTAACGCCAATCGATTCGGCATAAAGCGCTTCCTCAATTGTCGAAATGTCGGCCATCACTTTCTGACCATGCCCCTTCATGAAGGCGACCAGCTCTTCGAGCTTTTCCCCGCCCGGTCTTTGACGGCCCGTCGCATCGAGGGCAATGACGTCCACGCCGGCTTCCATCAGCTCACGCACCTCGCGAAGGGTCGGCGTAATATAGATCTCGCTGTCCTCGTACTCCCGTTTAATGATGCCGATGATCGGCAGCTTCGTCGCTTTCTTGATCGCGGCGATATCCTGAACGCTGTTGGCGCGGATGCAAACCGCCCCTCCCTGATCGGCCGCCAGAGCCATTTTGGCCATCGTGTCGCTCCCGTGAAGCGGCTCATCCTCCAGCGCCTGGCAGGAAACGATCAAACCGCCGCGAATGCTTTCAAAAAACACGTCACCCATGGATTCATCTCCCATAACATTCTACCTGCACGTTAATCGGAACTTTTTCCCATTGCGGATGGATCCATTATAGCAGTGTTTAGAGATTTTCTCCATTATTTATTTACCAAAGGGAGATTATTTCCCTTTTGTATAAACAGGCGGCCCGTCTCAAATGTTCAAAAAGAAAAGCCCACAACTCCCGAAAAAAAGGGAACTATGGGCTGCATGTTTCCATTTAACGCCGCGATTAATCTTCGTCCACGGCAATTCCTTTATCCATCAGATAATCCATCTCGGCATCAAGCACGGCTTCGACGGTCACTTCATCCAGTTTCACGTCTTTACGGCTCATGACGTAGTCGACCAAATCATCGCTGTCGATTTCCACTTCGCCATGTTCATTTGCTTCCGCCGTATTGATATACGTTTGTTCATGCTTCAGGACAACCCTGATGCTTTCGGGTTCAGCGCCCGTCTCAGCCGCTATGTACTGCACAAGCTCCTGCTCGTTGATTGTGCCGCTCATGGCTTTTTCATCTCCTTATTTCATGTCCTAGGGACCATTGTAACATAAAAAGCGCCCGGTTCCATTTTTTCATGCAGCAATTTTACAAAATTTACAATGGATTAACGATTTAAGGATTCATGATGTTCATATGTCTTATAGAGAGCTATTCCCATTCTTATGCATCTGTTATACGGCGTAGGCGGAATTTTACGCACGCCGCCGCAAAAATCATGTAAAATGGAAAGCGAAATTAGGTACAAGGAAGGCAGGAATGAACTCGTGTTCAAAAAGGTGTTCAACACATACTGGAGCCCTTACCTGGTCATGGCCGTCGCCGGCGTGCTGAGCGCGCTGTACTTTGGGGTTACGGGCACCGTTTGGGCCGTGACCGGCGAATTTACGCGTCTCGGGGGACATATCCTCGAATGGTTCGGCGTAGACATTTCGGGCTGGGCTTATTTTAACTTGATTCACATGCAAGGGACGACGTTCACCCGGACCGACGGCTGGATCGTCTGGGGCATGTTCGTCGGCGCGCTGCTGATGGTGCTGCTCAGCAACAATTTCAAAATCCGGATGCCCCGGCAAAAACGCCGTCTGCTGCAAGGGTTGATCGGCGGATTCGTGGCCGGCTTCGGCGCACGGTTGGCGCTCGGCTGCAATCTGGCGGCGTTTTTTACCGGCGTGCCGCAGTTTTCGCTTCATGCCTGGTTGTTTATCGTGGCGACAGCCGTTGGCACCTTCGCGGGAGCCAAAATCGTCGGCACCTCTTGGTGGAAAGGAAAACCGGTCCTGCAAAAAGGAAACACGGCGCGGATGATGAAGGAACGGAAAAAAATCCAGCCTTACATCGGCGGCGTCCTCGCGCTGGCCTATGCCGGACTGATCGTTTACTTTTACGCGACAGGCAAAACGATGCTTGGCACCGCCGCCTTGTTCGGCGCAGGGTTCGGCATATTGATCGAGAGAGGGCAAATTTGCTTCACGTCGGCCTTTCGCGATTTGTGGATCAGCGGGCGCGCCACGATGACCAAGGCGATAACGCTTGGCATGGCGGTCAGCTCGGTCGTCACCTTGATCATTATCGTTGCGGGGGGGATGGACCCCATCACCAAGATAGCAGCCCCAAGCACGCTGATCGGCGGCCTCTTGTTCGGGATCGGCATCGTCATGGCCGGCGGCTGCGAAACCGGGATGATGTACCGATTGATGGAAGGGCAGGTCGTTTTCCTGCCGGTGTTCATCGGCAACATTGCCGGGGCTACCGTGCTTGCGTACGGATGGGATCATCTCGGCATCCAGAAGGCGCTTGTCGCTATGGGCAAACCCGTCAATCTTATCGCGGTGATGGGGCCCGCTTGGGCGCTCGTCGTTACGCTTGTTCTGCTGGCTGCAGGGTTCGCCACGGCCGTTTTTTGGCAAAAAAATTACCGCTTCGGCGTCGGCTTCAAGAAAGGGGAAACGCACCATGTCCATTGATTACACGCTTGATCTTCGCGGGGAATCTTGTCCTTATCCCGTCATTTACACGCTGGAAACGCTGCAGGGTATGAAAAAAGGGGAGCTGCTCCAAGTGATCGCCGATTGCCCGGCGGCTTTCCGCAACGTGCCGGAGGAAGTCGTCAAACACGGTTACACGCTGGAACAGGAGCCGGTCAAAAACGGCCGCGAGCTGCTGTTTTATATCCGGGCGTAAGCCAAAAAAAGGATTAGGTGCGTCTCAATCGCCCTAATCCTTTTCAATATGGAGATGTTCCGCCACCCATGCCACAAACGAAACCCGGGCGGGCACATCCAGATCCTTCAAATGAATAAACACGTCACGGTCCGCCTTCATCGTAAAACGGATCCAATGGTCGTAAATCAGCACCTTTTCCACGTCTTTGGCCTCAAACGTTCTCGTACCCTGAATATTCACGATTTTGACCCTGCCGTCCTGAATGCGAATAAAACGGACATAGACGTACACGAACCGGAAGGACAGCAGTACGAGCGCTGCCACCAAGACGATATTCCATGCGCCTTGCATCCGCGTATAGTCGGAGGTCCACTGCAGCAGGAGCCGGATCAATGCCGCAACCAGCAGCAGCCCGCACACCGCGATATTCATCTTGTTGCCTTTAAATTGTGCAGTCATCGTCAGAAACATCCTTACCTTATAATTTCAGCCTGCCCCAAAACGGGAACAGGTCTTCACTATAACTCTATTTGGCATGCCTGCACAAGTCGATCGCGAAAAAAAGCCCCCAACCGAAATTGGATCATAAAACAGGGAGGCCCCTTTTCGTAAAAGCAAAAACCCGCATCCGATAGCGGAAGCGGGCTTCGTTTTATTGCATAATATCAGGTAAGCCGCTGATCTCTGCGGCACGTTATTCCGCGGCTGATGATGGCCAGCTTACCCTACTTTAACAAGCATTTTGCCGAGGTTTGCGCCCTCAAACAGCTTCAGGAAGGCGTCAATGACATGATCGAACCCTTCAATGATCGTTTCTTCGTATTTCAGCTTGCCTTCGGACAACCATTTGCCGAGCTCGACCAATCCTTCCTGCTGCCGGGAAGCATAATCTCCGAGGACGAAACCTTTCATCAGCGAGCGGGTTTTGATGATTTTCGCTTGAACGCGAGGACCTACATCCGCATCCGTTGCATTATACGAAGAGATGGCGCCGCACACCGGAATCCGCGCGTAATCGTTCAGCAGGTTCATAACCGCGTCCGAAACCGGGCCGCCGACGTTGTCGAAGTAGACGTCGACGCCGTCCGGGCAGGCTTCCGCCAGCGCTTTGTCCAAATCCGCCGTCTTGTAGTTGACCGCCGCGTCGAATCCAAGCTCGTTTACGAGATAAGCGCATTTTTCGTCCGTTCCGGCAATGCCGACGGCGCGCGCGCCTTTGATTTTCGCAATTTGGCCGACAAGCATGCCGACGGCGCCGGCGGCGCCGGAGACGACGACGGTTTCTCCCGCTTTCGGCTGGCCGATGTCGAGCAGTCCGAAGTATGCGGTGAGCCCCGTCAGGCCAAGCACGCTCAAGTAAGCGGACAACGGCGCGATGGATTCGTCGACCTTGCGGACAAGCTTCGCGTCCACCACGTTGTACAACTGCCACCCCAGCATGCCGATCACTTTGTCTCCCGGCTTGAACTGATCGGATTTGGACTCGACGATTTCCCCGACGATGCCTCCGCTAATCACTTCATTCAGACGATACGGCTCGACATAAGATTTGGCATCGCTCATCCGGCCGCGCATGTAAGGATCGACGGACAGGTAGATAGAGCGCACGACGACTTGTCCTTCGGCAGGAGCCTGGACGGGCGCTTCGCGGAATTCGAAATTGTCCATGGAGGGCAAACCGACCGGACGGGATACAAAAACGATGGATTTATTCATTAGCTGACTCATAAAACTGACACATCTCCTATTTTCGTTTGTTATGGTTCAAGGATGCCGTAAGAGATCCTCATTCAAAAGAAAACATCCGCAGGTTACACAAAATTCTCATGGACGGACCATCTTTAGTGTGATAGTTTTAAAACTTTAAAACTATCTGCCGGAAATAAGGGTTTCCCGTCCATCATAAGGTGTCCAGGAAACCCGGCAAAAATTCGTTAAACGTCTCTTCTTTCAGCTGGCTGAGCCGATTTTGGCCCGCCCGGCTCACTACGATCAGGTCGGCTTCGTACAAAATTTTGAGATGGTACGATACGTTGGACTTGTCCATTCCCATCGCTTCCCCGATCGTCCCGCAGGTGTTGTTGCTGCGGTGCGCATGCAAGTAACGAATCATTTCAATCCGTTTTACTTCCGACAGCGCCTTGAAAATTTTGGCCCGCTTCTCGTCTTCTTTTGATAGTTTGATTGTCATACAACTATACTAGTACTCGCTTTGAAAGAAGTCAAACCGCCAGGGCTTCCTTTTTATGGGTGCCGGGAAATGGAATGATCGGCAAGCGCCGCCGCTAGATTTTTTTATGATTAGGAATCGGCGCTTCCGTCCCGCTTTATTTTCGCTCCATCAAATATTGAACGATCTTCTGCTCCTCCGGTCCCTGGCCCGTAAATTGAGCTTGGTAGCATACGCCCTCGTCCAGCCAGAAATAGCTCACCAGATCGGTTTCGTTCGGGCTGCTTAACGGACCGTCAACTTTGTATTTGTCCGACCGTAGAACTTCCCTGCCGCCAACGAGGATCGGCTGCAGTTTAACCTGGTGACGTTCGCCGTCGATTCGCTCGAAGGAGACCGTATTGCCTTTTTTCATATCCCCATACATCTGTCCGTTCAGCATTTGCGTGAATTTGACGCTTTTAATGCCCGAAGTCTTTTTCTCTTTATTCGTTTTGTCCTGGTCCTTCCGGTTGTAGGTCACAGCAAGCAGCTTTCGCATGGAATCCGCTTGGTTTTCCGGATAGTTGAAGTTTACTTTTCTTGAAACATACGATCCGGTTGCGATGAAACCTCCGGGCAGCCGGCGCGGAAAAGCGGCGTCGTAACCGATCAGTTTTTGCGCCCGCCTAATATCATCGGTATCAAACAGATAGTTGATGGTTTTCCCGTGATAGTCATTGTTTTCATACCGATGGTTCAGCTCCGCATCCGGGGATTTCATCGACGAAATCATCGTCTCTAAATCGCTGCTCGGCAGCCGGTCTAAGCACTTCATTTGATACGTAACGCCTTGATCCTTCCAGACGTAGTAATACTGCTCCGGCTGCCCTTTCCATCCGGTCCTGCGGAGGGTAATTTTGAGCCCGTTTACGCCCGGGAGCGCAATCGGCTCTTTTTCGATGACGAGACCGGCCTTTTCATCGTAGTTGCCTTTTTCGGATACGGCAATCCTTTCATAGGCTTCCTGCAAACCGGAGCCGCGTGTCATGTTCAAGCTAATATGTCCAAAAGTCGTCGTCTCGTTCGATTTTAAGAAGTCAAACCGGATTTCGGAGCCGGCAGACGACGTGTAAGGTTTTAAATCAAACGTCACGGCGTCAAAATGATAGCCTTCCGGGAGCTTCGCGGGCACCTTAAACGGGAAAGGCGCCATACGCGCCGCTTTCTCCAGGTTATCATATTCGCGAAAGTTTTCCGGAAACAGCACCTCATTCCCGCCCCTTTCGGCATGAACCCACTCGGCACCGTCCGCTTCCGTTACCTTTCCGTTGGTCAGCGTTAAGGTGCCGATCAGCAGCATAAGGAGGATCGCCAGCATGGAAAATTTATAGGAGCCCTTTTTATAAGATTGAATCATCCGTATCCTCCTCACAATGTCTTTTTCCCCGGTCAAGCCCTTAAAATACAGCAGCTGAGGTTGGCTTTCCCGTAAAGAGTAACGTTTCAAAAAACTGATGATCGTCATGCCGTAGGCCACGGCCTCCGTTTCGCCCAGCGCCTCGAGGACGCAGGCATCGCATGCCAGCTCGCGGTCGGCCTTCATTCTCCGCATGATCAGCCACGCAAACGGGTTCATCCAATGTACGGCAAGGACCAGGCTGCCCAGCATGTTCCAGGCCGTATCTTTTCTTTTGTAATGGGCCAGCTCATGCGCGATGACATGCTTCAGCCGGGCGGCATCCTCCGGTTCACGACCGAACCCTTCGGGCAGGTAAACGGCAGGACGCCGGATTCCCGTAATGTAAGGGCTGCGAACCCATCGTCCCGAATAAACGGAAACCCTCCGCTTGATCGAAAATAAACCGCGGCATTCCTCGACCACGTTCAGAACGACCGGTTCGCTGACAGGGCTGATGTTTTTATGCTTTCTTTTCATTCGCAGCAGATAAACGAAATGATAAGTCAAGAAAACTGCAGTACCCGCCAGCCAAACGACGGACAATACGCGCACCGCGGGATGCGATTCGGTGTCGGCGGCCGCCGCTCTCTTTGGAGAGTCTTGCGGCAAGAAGGTTTGCGGGATGTTCCCGTCATGTTCTTTCGTTGTATAATGTGGTTGGATCAATGTATTTTGTTTGCTGTTTTCGGCTTCGGTAGCAGGTTCGTCCTGCGAAAACAAAAGCCCGGAAACAGCCTTTTTTATGTCTGCGGCTTCGGGCATCATGTTGAACAAACTGACCGGGCTTTCCGGAACTACCGGCAGCATCAGCCTGGCCAGAACGATCAGCCATAACGCATATCTTAGACGGGCGCTAATACGCCTGCGAAGGACATGCTGGACCGCCATGACCAGCACAGCGGCGAGACTTGCCGTCAACGTGGATAGGGCGAACCATCCGAAGAGGGTTTCGGCTACACTCATTTGGAATGACCTCATTTAATTTCAAATTTCACGGTTTTGGCCGTGATGCGTCCTGCGAACCTTTCCCCTGCTTTTCCGTCAAAATCCGCTGCAAACGTTCGATCTCCTGATCGGACAGCGGGGTTTCCTCCAGAAAATTGGTCATCATCAGCCCGGCCGCCCCGTTAAACACGCGGTTCAGAAAAGACCGGCTTTCCGCCCTCACGCATTCCTTTTCGGATATGCGAGGGAAATACAGGTAACTCCGCCCCGACTTTTCATAACCGAGCGCTTTCTTTTTCACCAGCCGGTTGATGAAGGTGCGGACGGTCTGGTCGCTCCATTCCATGCCTTTCGGCAGCATGTGCACGATTTGCTCCGCCGTCAGCGGATGCTCCTTCCAGACGATTTTCATGATCTCCCATTCGGACTCCGAAATTTTCGGCATTTGTTCCATTCTCATCCCCTCCTTCCCACTTTCGACTTAACTATTACATTCGTAAATATAACGGATTCGGCGAACTATTACAATTGTAATTTTAAAAATCCATTAAAAAAGCCATTAAAAAAGCGTGCCCGGAAAGCCCGAAAGACTTCCTGCACGCAAGAACGGATCAGTGTTTTTCTTTGACGGCAACAAAAATGTCCACGACGGCATCCGCCGGGTCAAATCCGCGCAAATCATACCGCTCGAAGTCGCCCGTATAAGCGCGTTCCGCATCACTGTTTTGGAAATAAGCCCAAATGTCCTGCCACAGCTCAGGCACCACCCGCTGAACCGGCCCCCGTTTGGACGTAAATTTGATGTATGCCGCATCCGGGGTCGTTGCGGTCGCTGCCGTATTCAGACTGGTTTCCCCAGCTAAACGAGGCTCGACCTCATGCCCGAGGAGCAGCGTATAATCTCCGTTCACGTCGCTTTCGTAGTCGGTGTATAAAGCGTAAAGAACATGCGGATTTTTAAGGCCCGGCTGCTGCTGAAGCCCGCCTGCGAAATATCTCTCCCACAAGAGCGGTATTTGCGCTTCCGGACCGCTTTCCCGCAGGTTGGACGTCCGAATGGAGACGCCTGTCAGCACGGTGGAGGGCATATGCGTCATCGTTTCATTCATGGTTACATCTCCTTTTGATCAGATGCGCCCATTGTACCCGGCTTAAGTGGACAGCATCGTGTCCGCATTCCGGTAGCGACGCAAAATATTTTCCGCGCGACGGATCACTTCCTCGGCGGCAAGCGCCGGTTCTTCGACGACCACTTGATCGCCGCAGCCGAGGACCATGCCGTAAAACCATTCATCCAGCGGAAACTCCCCTTGCACGCGCAGGCTTCCATCCTCAAGGATTTGGACTTGGTACCGATCGAAAGCATCGCCGATTCGATGCCTTGCCGAAGGCGAAAATCGAAGCGTCACGTGTCTGACCGGCGCATCGCCCGACCATTCCGGGTTCCAATCGTAGCGATCCTGCGGCGGTAACTCCCGGGGCTCGAATGTTTCATCCAGCATGTCGATCTCCTGTACGCGCGAAAGGCGAAAAAACCTGAATTCTCCGCGAAGCAAGCAATAAGCCTGCACATACCACACATTCCCTTTTAAAATGAGCCTGCCCGGTTCCACCACTCGCCTACTGTCCGTTCCGTTCATGTTGATGTACCACAGCCTAACCCTCCGGGACTGGTTGATGGCTTGCCGAAGCAGGCCCAACTTCTTTCTGGCGTCTTTTCCTTGGCCCCACGGGTTTAGATCGAACAATACATTCTCGGATAAAGCGGCCGCCTGCCCCAAACGGGGTCGGTGAAGCAGCGCCCCCACCTTTTCCAGCAGGCCGTCCAACGTACGGTCGTCGAGAGCCGCCTTGACGCCTTTGACAGCCGTAAAAATAGACGCGATTTCTTCAAGGGTCAAAAACTGTCTTGAAATCGTGTAATGCTCCATCAATTCAAATCCGCCGCTAGTCCCCGGATAAGCCGTCACCGGAATGCCCGCGCGGCTTAAGGCGTCCATATCCCTGTATATGGTTTTGGTCGAAACCTCGAACCGTTCGGCCAGTTCCTTGGCGCTGATCCTTCCCTGATTCAGCAGGAGCACCGTCATGGCTAATAAGCGGTCTATTTTCATCGGTGTTTCCTTGCTCCTTCTCCGCGATTCGTCTCCGCTTCAGAACCATACCTAACTTCGTTATACCGGTCAACGATGCGGTTGACGTCCTTCGGGTCGAGCCCGGTGTAATCACCCTTGGACGTTAGCCGGGTTCCATTCTCGGATGGAGTAAGACTCGCGCGAAACCCGTATCCCTGCTTGACGGCGCGACGAATCAGGCTTTCATAAGCCCTGCGCGGATCGCCGCCCCCGGCTCCGTCCAGGGCGTCCCCGCGCTTTCTCCGCCATCTGCCGGGACGCTTCTGCACGCGTTCGATTTTCTCCACTTCGTCGACGTAAGCTCCTTCGTCCAGCGTTGTTCGCCGGATTTCGCGCATCAGCCGCAGCCGTTGCGCCAGCCGGGCCAGCCAGGCGCGAAGGCTTTCGGGAAGCCAGCGCCGCAGCAGCCGGTACAGCAAGGCGAGAAGGACAAGCGCTACGACGGCCGCCAGCAGGTAAAACAGGATTTGGCTTGCGACCTGCACCCAATGCGGGGTAGGGGACGCCGGCGGAAGCCCCATGTCGGGCTGCTGCGGCTGAGCCGGCGGTTCCTCCACGGCCTGCGGCTGATCCCCGCCGCCCAGGCCGCGCAGCCATTCGGCCAGCCAATGCTTTACATATGCAAGCCCCTGGCCGAGGCCGTTCCATAAGCTGAGCAGGGTGATGACGGCAATCGTAAGCCATGTCATCCGGCGGTTTCGGGCCAAAATGCGGCGGAGAAGCTGACGGTCGGTTTCCTGCGCATTCGAGGCATCGCGGACACGGTCCCCGTTCCACCGCAACAGAACGGTAAACAGCGTAAACAAGCTCATGAAATAGAGCCCGATGCGGTACGGCTCAAGAGCGTCTACCCTCGATGAGACGCCATACACGATCAAAGCGGACCCAAGCCCTGCCAGCGGAAGCTTCAGATCGATTTCCCGCCACAGCTCCTTGCGGCCGACGATGAGTCCGCGAAACACGGCGATGAGCGAAGCGAGCGCCGCCAGAACGCCGGCCCGAAGGCCGGCTGCCGCAAGCGGAATCAAGGCGGCGGCGATAAGCGCCGCAACCGGCAGCAGCGCTTTTTTTCCTCCCGCCTGCCGGATGCCCGCCAGCGTTCCCAAGGCATGCAGCAGCCAAATGAGCGGCGGCAGCCAGCCGGGAACGAGATCCATGGCAAATACCATGTAAAGCAGTACAAAGGGGTAACAGGCCGCCGTCTCAAGGAGCGAGTTCCCAAGCACGGCCAGCACGCGTCGCATAACCATGTCTTTTCCCAGCTTCGTCATGCCCCGGCCTCCTCGATTCCTTCGTACAGATCGGCGATCGACACGCGGTGGCCCCGCTGCTCCAGCAGCCGAACCGCATCCCGAATGGCAGGGGACACATGGGGCGTGACCAGAAAATAATCGATCGTTTCCTCCCTCTCTGCCTCCGCTTCTCCCCTGAGCAGCTCATGAAACGGCCTTTGGACCTTCATCTCGACGGCGGCCATCGCCTCAAATACATCCTCCAGATGGGCACGGCCGTAATCCGGCGTCAAAAACGACCGGTCTGCATCGGCATGCGGCGAAAGATAGGCGTTGCTTGCAAACCCGGCTGCCATTCCCTGCCCAATGAGCGCGGCGGCGCAGGTAGCCGCATAAGACAGCGCCTCTTCGATGACCTCGGGTTTCGTCACCACGTTCCACATCTGCTCCGACACCTCGACGTTAAGCAGGATCATCGTCTTTGGATCGGCCGAATAACCATGCTGATGCACCTGCAGCTCCCCGCTTCTGGCGCTGGCTTTCCAGTGGATGCGGTTCATCCCGTCTCCGGGCGCATAACTTCTGACCCCCGTATACAGAAACGGGTCTTCGACGATCCACCGGCGGACGGCCAATTCGCCCTGCCACGTTTTCCAGGACGACGGCAGCTCGTCGTCCCTCCGCAGCGCCGGATAAACCACCAAACGTTTATTTAGGGTTACCTTCAGCGAAGGCGTGTACATCGCAAACAAATCGCTCCCGGTCATCGTTGCCGTATCCATCCGGAATATACCGCGGCTTCGGCACTGGATCTGATGCGTCCGCGTAATCCTCGTTCCTGCGGGCAGCGAAAAAAGGCTCGTATGGTTTTGGTAGATCTCGCCTTCGCTGACCCAGGTCTCTTTGCTCCGTTTGAACCCCAGCGATGCGGGAAGCATCGCTTCCAGGCGAAGCCACGGGATCGGCACGCGGCGTTTGTTTTCGATGACTTCCACCATTTCGATCCAATCCCCCGCATAACAGGTTCGGGTGCTGAAATGGCGGTCATAGTTCAGCTTGCCAAGCGCGTATTTTCCGAGAACCAGCCCCTGCAGCGCCATCACGATCCCGCAGGCCAAAAACAGCCACAGCACCGCCATTTACTTCACGCCGCTTTCAAGTTCTTTTTCGCTCGGAACCGGGATGCTGTTCAAAATCCCTGTCAGGATGCGTTCGGCCTGACTTCCCGCTTCGTGCCGCTTTCTGAGCACCAGCCGGTGCGACCATACCGGGAGGAGAAGCTGCTTGATATCGTCCGGCAGCACATAATCCCTGCCCTGCAAGGCCGCATAGGCCTGAACGGCGCGGAGCAGCGCTTGGGTGCCGCGCGGGCTGATGCCAAGCGCCGTTTCGTCATGGCTTCGGGTCGCTTCGGCCAAAGCGACGATATAACCCATCAAGTCGTCCGCTACCCGGACCTGCCCGCACAGCCGCTGCGCTTCCAGAACTTCCTCCGCGGTTGCCGTCCGCGCCGTTTCTTCAGGCTTCAGGCTGCCCGCGGCCGCCGTTCTCCGTAAAATCTCCACGCCTTCGGCAGCCGAAGGATATCCCAGCTTCATCCGGATCAGAAAACGGTCCATCTGGGCTTCCGGTAGCGGAAAGGTGCCTTGGTTATCCACCGGGTTCTGCGTGGCGAGCACCATAAACGGGCTTTCCAGCGGCATCGTGCGCCCCTCGATGCTGATTTGCCGCTCCTCCATGCATTCCAGCAGGCTGGACTGCGTCCGCGGCGTGGCCCGGTTGATTTCGTCGGCAAGCACAATGCGGGAAAACAGCGGTCCCGGCCGAAAATGGAACTCCCCGTCCTTCTGATTGAAATAATGAATGCCCGTCAAATCCGAAGGGAGCAGATCCGGCGTAAACTGAATCCGCTGGAAGCTGAGGCTGAGCGATGCGGCCAGGCTTTTGGCCAGCAGCGTTTTGCCCGTTCCCGGCACGTCTTCGAGCAGCACATGCCCTGAGGCAAGCAGCGCCGTCAGCAGCAGGTCGACCTCGCGTTCCTTGCCTACGATGACGTTTGCGATGTTTTGCTTCAATTTTTGCCCAAGCTGGCGAACGATCTCCATATGTTTCCCCGTCCTTCCTTCCCTTTCTCCGTCCCGAACGCCTTCATTCAAACCACAGTGCGGCAAAACCCGCCTCATTAAAGCGTTTGCAAAAAGCGGAGAAGGTTTCCTGTTAAGATCGGCAGTGCCGTGTCTTCCGTTTTCCTCTCCCAACCATTTTAACAAATTATTCTCTATAAATGGAGATGGCTTAAAAATACCGGCAGCATTGACGCCTGCCCCATCCCGTCGGTAATATGGGCTTAAGAGGTGATATCATTTGAGTACGATGCTGATGCTTGGCGGGATCATGCTGTTTCTTGCGGTGGCGCTCGGCGCTTTCGGGGCGCATGCCCTGAAGGAGCGCCTGAACGAAAGCCAACAGAAGACATACCAGACCGGCGTGTTATACCATTTGGTCCACGGGCTTGGCCTTGTGCTGATCGGGCTTTATGCGGGAATGGCGCAGCATGCCTCCATGGCCGTATTGGCCGGATGGTTTATTTTTGCGGGGATGCTTCTGTTCTCCGGCAGCCTGTACGCGCTGAGCCTGACCGGCATCCGGAAGCTTGGCGCCATTACGCCGCTGGGCGGCGTGGCTTTTTTGGCCGGATGGGTTCTGTTTATCGTGGCGGCGGCACAAGGGTGAGCGAAGCTGCAGTATACGCTTTAACCGGAAAAAGCGCATCCCGGCTTGAGGGAATGCGCTTTTTTCATGGAAATGTTCATCTTCCCGTTATTACTCGTTCGCGGCCCGGCTTGCTTTCGCGCTGCGCCCGCGTTCGCTTTGGATCTGCTTGCTGCGCAGCTGTCCGCAGGCCGCATCGATGTCGGTGCCATGCTCGAGCCGGACGCTTACGCTGATGTTGTTTTTCTTTAGCGTATCGTAGAAGGCGGTAATCGTCTCCTTGGAGCTCCGCTGATATTGGCTGTGCTCGTCTACCGGATTATACGGGATCAGGTTGACGTTGGCCAGGTGTCTGCGGCTGCTCACCAGCTGTGCCAGCTCTAGCGCGTGCTCCGGCTGGTCGTTGACGTCTTTTAGCAAAATATACTCCAGCGTAATCCTGCGGTTCGTTTTCTCCAGATAATAATCGATCGCCTCCATGAGCGGCTCGATCGGGTAAGCCCGGTTGATCTTCATGATGCGCGTCCGGATTTCATTGTTTGGCGCGTGCAGGGAAATCGCCAGATTCGTGCCCAGATCGCTGTCGGCGAATTCGCGGATCTTCGGCACCAAACCGCTGGTGGACACCGTGATATGCCGCGGTCCGATGGCCAGGCCTTTATGATCGCGAATAACCCGGATGAAATTCGACATATGCTCGAAGTTGTCGAACGGCTCGCCGATGCCCATGACGACGATATGGGTGACCCGCTCGCCCTTTTGCCGGCTGTCCAGATAAAGCTGGACCTTCATCACCTGCTCGACGATTTCGCCGCTCGTCAAGTCCCGGCTTTTGCTCAGCAGACCGCTGGCGCAGAAGCTGCACCCGATATTGCAACCCACCTGCGTCGTCACGCAGACGGACAGGCCGAATTTATGGCGCATCAGCACGGTTTCGATCAAGTTGCCGTCCTGCAGCCGGAACAAAAATTTGATCGTGCCGTCGGCAGATTCCTGCCGGGTATGCTCCTCCAGCGTCTGGATCGCAAAATGTTCCTCCAGCAAAGCCCGGCACTCCGATTTTAGCTCGGGCATCTCGGTGAATTCGGTCACCCGGCTGCGGTACAGTCCTTCCCATACGAGCCGGGCGCGAGATTTTTTATGTCCATGCTCAGCCAGCCATGCGGCAAGCTGATCCAAAGTGAGTCCATAAATGGATGGTTTATTCATCGGTTTACGTTCCTCTTTTCAAAAAAGCGTAAAATTGTCGTACCTCTCTACTTTAACAGATCGGAACGGAAATCTGTCATTATTGTCCCAAAATTTTATTAGCAAAACAAGGGGAGGCAGGCAGGATTTGCGGCTGCTGAAGCCAAGCGCTGGCCGAAGCATTGGATAGAACCGCAGCAACTCCTGCCGGTTGTGTACGTGCAAATCCACATCGCCGAACCGGGTAATCAGGCTTCCATCCTATTTGTTCGATCCCATTTGATCCGCCAGCTCGCGCAGGTTTGCCAATACCTCTTCCCAACGGCTTTTCATCGCCTCTCTGGCGCTCATGTCCTCAAGCTTCTCCTGATGAAAACTGACGGTCGCTTTTCCCTGCGCCGCAGGCAAAACGCGGATCTGCAGCGTGGACGGATGCTCCCATCCGGGGAGCTTCCATCTCATCCGCAGCTGCTCCGGCGGCTTGACCACCCGAAACTCGCCCGTGATCCCGCCGGCCGCGGCAAAGGTTTGTCCAGGCTTCAGCTCCAGCTTGTCCACTTCCCCGATCCACAGCTTCATTCCTTCGGGAGAGATCAGCAGCGACCAGGCTTGCTGCACGGTCGAAGGCAGGGTTCTTCTTACGCCGATTTGAAAACCCGCCGCGGCCGTCATGCCGACAGGCTTGGCATGCTGCGCCCTTTCGGATTTGCTTTCGTTCCGGGATTGCTTCATGTCACGTTCCTCCTCCGTTTTCGAATCGTTATGATTCCTCATGAAGTATTCGTCTAAACTCCGCGGCGAGTGTCTTTGGAAGCGGCTCTTCTGCAGCTCCTTACCGCTATGGGATCCATCGCCGCGGCAGGCAATGTCGTGAATGCGAGCTTGTTGTTCATCGTCTCCATCCTTTGCTTCGTTTAGGGCGGTAACCTTCACTAACAGCTTGATATTACCTCTCGGTATTCGGGATGTAAATATATGGGTGCATCACAACAAAAAGATCGCCAAAACGGTTGTGGCAAAGAGACCGATCAACACCGGCTTCAAGTTGCGGCGGGCCAGCTCGAACGGGCTGACGCCGCAAATGGCGGCCGCCGGGATCAGCGCCCATGGAATCAGCGTACCGCCTCCGACCCAAATCGCCGCTACCTGGCCGAGGGCAGTCAGCGTCGCGGCTCCCGTATGGGTTGCCGCGGCAAATAGCTGGGCGATAGAGCCGGCGAGTGATATGCCGGAAAAACCCGAACCGTCCAGCCCGGTGATCGCTCCCGTGATGGTCAAAGTGACGGCCCCTACGACCCCGTTGAGCGGCACAAGTCCGGCCAGCGCTACCCCAAGATCGTTGACGATCCCATGCGATGTCTCGGGCAGCACTTTTCCGAACAAATCGGTAAACGCCGAATCGCCAAGATAAAAAAAGGCGGCGATCGGTATGACCGGGCCAAACACTTTAAAGCCGAAAACGAAGCCGTCGATCAAATAAGAGGTGATTTTTTCGAGCCCGCCGTTTCTGTGGGCGATAAGCGAAATGACGATCAGAATGAGCACCGCCGTGCCTCCGACGAGCGCGGTTGCATCCCCGCCCTGAAGCTTCAGCACGAACATGGCCGCCACATCGGCAAGAAAAAGAAGCATAATCGCCAGCGCCAGCGTGTTTTTGGCAGCGGCAGGCAGCCGAAGGGCCTGTTCATCTTCTTCTCCGCTTGCGGCAAGGGTATTCCCTGCGCTTTTGATCTTTACCAATCCGTCTCTCCACGTCCCGTTTTTCATGTCCTTGCGCATCATCCAGAAAGCGGTCACCGTCGTGACAAGCCCCATGCAAACCACGAGCGGCACGCTCGCTTCCATCACGCTTGCCGCGGGCAGCCCGGCCGCGTCGGCCGTGAGCTTCGGCGCGCCCTGAATAATATAGTCGCCGGATAACGCGATGCCGTGGCCGAACAGGTTCATCGCCATCGCCGCACCCAGGGCGGGCAGGCCGACCCGGATTGCAACCGGAAGCAGAACGGCGCCGATCAGCGCGACGGCGGGTGAAGGCCAGAAGAAAAAAGACGTGACCATCATGATGATCCCGATGCCCCAATAGGCCATGGCCGGCGTGCGCAAAAACCTCGTCAGCGGCGCCACCATCGCTTCATTGATGCCGGTCCGGATCAGCACGCGGCTCATCGCCACGATAATGGAGATGATCATGATCGTTCCCATCAGCTCTTTGGTCGCGTAGATAAACGAGTTGAACATCCCGGATACCGAGCCGCTGACCGTGCCCGTCGCCAAAACGCCAAGCGCCAAAATTCCCGCGACGCAAAGCATCGTCGTGTCCCGCCGCCGGATGAGCAGCGCCATAATCAGCACGATAAACGCCAAATACACGTAATGAATTGCCGTTAAATGAATGACCATGTTGTAGGGTCACTCCCTTCCCCTGCTGCAAATTGTGTTATATGTTATGCAGGGGCCTGGGCATGGGTTCATGTCCCGGCTTTCCGGCCGTCCAAGCGAAAGCGGGGACATGGCACCGGCGATTTTATCTCAAGCACTTTGCATAAGACGACTCCTTGCAAACAGCCGCCTATGTAAAAAGCCGCTCCGAAGAGCGGCTTGGCCGTTGATATCTATCTATATAGATTGAACCTGTAAGCTTCATTTCTTTAGTTCATTCTATCTAGGTCAATCGATACGTCGCAAAAGGCTTGCCGTACCGGAACGCCTCGCTAATCTCGTTCAGCTGCCGCAGAACCTCCGAACCCGGATTCAGCTCCAAGCTTTTCAGGTTTTCGTCCAGCTGCTCGGGACGGGTTGCCCCGACGATCACGGTCGAAACGGCGGGCCGCTCCATCAGCCAGGCGATCGACAACGTGCTTGGCGTGCAGCCTTGCTCCCCGGCAATCCGGCTCGCCTGCTCCGAAAGCGTAAGCGTCTGATCATTGATAAACCGGCCAAAACTCGGGTCGGTCTGCGCCCGGGATTTCAGCGGCGCCCGATCGGCAAAGCTGTATTTGCCGGTCAGTATGCCTCCGGCCAGCGGGAAATACGGAATGATGCCCACGCCCTGATCCAGGCAAAGCGGCACCATCTCCTGCTCCGGCGTGCGATCCGCCAGCGAATAGCTGGTCTGAATTGACACGTAGCGGCTTAGCCCTTTCATGTCGCTGATCCCAAGCGCCTTCATAAGCTCCCAAGCTGCATAATTGGAAGCGCCGATGTACCGGACCTTGCCGGCACGCACCATGTCGTCCAGGGCGCGGAGCGTCTCTTCCAGCGGCGTATTCGGGTCGAACGTATGGATCTGGTACAAATCCACGTAATCGGTACGCAGCCTTTTCAGGCTGCCTTCAAGCTCCTGCATCAGGTGAAAGCGCGAGGACCCTCGCGAATTGGGGCCTTCCCCGCGGACCAGCCCGGCTTTCGTCGCCAGCACCACTTCATGCCTTCTCCCGGCCAACGCCTCTCCGATGATCCGCTCCGACTCCGTGCCTGCATAGATTTTAGCCGTGTCGATGAAATTGATGCCTCGATCGATCGCATGATGAAGAATCCGCGTCGAGGTCTCCTGGTCGGCCCTTTTTCCGAACGCATTCGTCCCGAGCCCCAGAAGGGATACTTCCAGACCGCTGTTTCCCAGACGGCGGTATTTCATGAACATCTACTCCTTTGCGCAGTAATTAAAAAGATGGCCATGCGGAAGAAACCGCAACTGCATTTTCCCGCTATGCCTGCCGCTGCGCCGGGGATGCGGCGCCTTGGGCAACCGGCCTGTTGCCCTGCCGGCTTTTTCCGTTGACCAGCCAGATGCCTGCGAGCACCAGCCCAATCCCTGCAAGCGTAACGACGCCGAGCGTTTCATGCAAAAACAGCACCCCGCATACCACGCCGATAATTGGAACCATCAGCAACGAAATGGAGGCTTTGCTCGCTTCGACTTTGGACAGAATGTAAGACCACATCACAAAAGCCAACGCCGAGCCGACGATACCCGAAAAGGCGACGTACACCGCAGGCATAACGCCCCAATGGCTTTCCCCCTGCTCGAATAGCGCCGAATACAGCAGCAGCCCGGCAGCCCCGGTAATCATCTGCCACGTCGTAAACTGGAGCATGTCGCAATGCCCCAGCTTCCGTTTGACGAGCAGATTCGCCAGCGCCCACGACAGCCCCGACGATACGGCCAAGAGCAGCGCGGGGGTACTGCCGCTCCAGTGCGCATCCATGGCGACGAACAAACCGGCCGTTCCGATGACGATCCCGAGCAGCTTCCGCAGGCGAAGCCGTTCGCCCGGCAGCCAAAAATGCGCCATCAACGTCAGCCACAACGGCATGCTGTATGTGAGCACCGAAGTCAGCCCCGCACTCAAATCCTTCAGGGAAAGCTGAATGGCCAAGTTAAAATACATCGTTTGCAATATGCCGCAAAGCATATACCATTTCAAATCCCGCAGCCGGGGCAGCGGCACTTTCTTCGCCAAGCATACCGCAACCAGCACCAGCGCTCCAAGCGCAAACCGGTAACCCGCGAACAGCACCGGCGGAAACACCCCGTTCGCCAGCTTCATAAACACCCAGTTAAATCCCCAGATCAGGCAAAGCAGGCCGATCCACACATTCATAACCACACCTCTGATGTCTCAGGATTTTGCAAAATCCGATTCCGCCCGCCCCCGGGTAAAATCTATAGACGAACGAAACCGTTTCGATCTATATATTGCCGTTTGGAAGCCGCTCTTTGGATTTTTGCAACATCCTCGTCCGAAAATAATATGCCCTTTTAGCGGACCGTTTTGTTGTTAGGAAACTATACGTTCTCCGCCCGGATTTGTCAATGAAAGTCCAAGGTAGTTAGCAATCGCCGCCCCAGCCTCCCAATCGGCCTCTTTTCTGCAATTTGGGCTATTGGTAGATGACCTTGACCGACATTCACCCTCACCGTGTAACGAGCCGCAATGCCTGAGCCGATAATTTTTAGGTTTACAAAAAATGGACTTATTATATAATAAAAACAGATTTGCCTTCAATAAGCACCCTATTTTGTTTGCAAGGGAGGAGATGGAGCGGATCTTTTTTTAAGTGTCCTTAATAAAACGCTTACATTACGAGAATGAGAGGGATTCGACTATGGAAATCACCCCCCGCTCCAATGAGCGTGCACAAACCAAAAGAACGCCTGAAGAGTATTCCGCCATCCGGAAATCCGCCTATTTTCAACAGCTGCTCCGCGAAAAGAAAAGATTTATCATCCCTTTGACCATTTTCTTTTTCTGCTTCTATTTTGCCTTACCGATTTTGACCTCCTACACCACGATTTTGAACAAACCCTTTTTCGGCAGCATCACTTGGGCTTGGGTGCTTGCCTTTTTGCAGTTCGTCATGACATGGGTTTTATGCATGCTCTATTATAAGAAAGCCGCCAAATTCGATCGGCTCTCCGAGCAAATCCGGGAAGAAAACGGAGGTAAAAAATGAATACAGCCGCGTTTTCCATGTTTCTGGTCATTGTCGCTTTTACGCTTCTCATTACATACTGGGCGTCCAAAAAAACGAAATCCGCCAGCGAATTTTATACCGCCGGAGGCGGATTGACCGGCTGGCAGAACGGGCTCGCCATTGCCGGCGACTATATGTCCGCCGCTTCCTTTCTCGGGATCGCCGGGACGATCGCGCTTGCCGGATTCGACGGATTTTTTTACAGCATCGGATTTCTGGTCGCCTATCTCGTCGTTTTGTTCCTGGTGGCCGAGCCGCTGCGGAATCTGGGCAAATATACGTTTGCCGACATGATCGCCGTGCGTTTTAACGCCCCCAAAATCCGGGGGTTTGCGGCGTTTAACACGATCGCCATCTCCATCTTCTACATGCTTGCCCAACTGGTTGGCGCAGGGGCCTTGATCAAGCTGCTGCTGGGCATCGATTTTACGACCTCCGTCATCGTGGTCGGCATTTTGATGACCGTCTACGTCATTTTCGGCGGGATGCACGCCACCAGCTGGGTGCAGATCGTCAAAGCGCTCCTGCTCATGGCAGGTACGTTTATCATCTCAATCATCGTGCTGTATAAATTCAATTTCAGCATTACCGATATGTATGCCAAAATGAGCACCGCCACGCCGCTGAAGGAAGCGTTTCTGAACCCGGGCGTCAAATACAAGGACGGTCTCGACACCCTTTCGCTGACCATGGGTCTGGTGCTGGGTACCGCGGGGCTGCCGCATATCCTGGTCCGTTTCTTTACCGTCCGCAATGCCAAAGTCGCCCGCAGCTCGGTCGTTTACGCCACCTGGATCATCGGCATTTTTTACGTGATGACCATTTTCCTCGGTTTCGGAGCCGCCGCCTTCGTCGGCAACAGCGATATCGTCGCGGCCGACAAAGCCGGCAACATGGCAGCGCCGCTGCTTGCGAAAGCGCTGGGGGGCAACTTCCTGTTCGCGTTTATTTCCGCCGTTGCTTTTGCCACCATTCTGGCCGTCGTCGCCGGTCTGGTGCTGACCGCAGCCGCCGCCTTTTCCCATGATTTTTACAATCAAATTTTGCGCAAAGGCAAAGCGACCGAGAAACAGCAGATCAACATGGCGCGTTACGCGTCGATCGGCATCTCCCTGCTTTCCATCGTGCTGGCTCTGTTCGCCAAAAACCTGAACGTTGCGTTTCTGGTGTCCCTGGCCTTTGCCGTTGCCGCCAGCGCGAATCTGCCGGTCATTTTGTACACCATCTACTGGAAACGTTTCAACACGAACGGCGCCATCTGGGCGATGGTGGTCGGGCTGGTGACATCGGTCGGACTGGTCATCGTGAGTCCGAACGTCTTCAACCCGGTCGAAGGCAAAGCGATGTTCGTCGGCGAGGCGCTGTACCCGCTCAGCACCCCGGGAATCGTCTCGATCCCGCTCGGCTTTATCGCCGGCTACGTCGGCACGCTTGTTTCACGCAAATCCGCAAACCGGAACGATCAGGCCAGTTATGATGAAATTTTGGTCCGTTCCAATACGGGAATCGATACAAGCATTTAACAGGTAAAAAGAAGACCCGGTTGGCTTGAGTTCAGGCCACGCCGGGTCTTATCCTATCGCTCTTCGTTTATGCCGACTGCTGGGCGGACAGGTTCCGATCCGATGTTTTACGGCTCCGTGAAGCCTTGTTCGCCACCAGCGTGATTATCAACGCCAGCAGCAGCGCGGCTGCCATGGAAATCGTAAATCCGATCACGTTGTTCGAAAGCAGCGGCCCCATAAACGAAGGTACGTAAGCCGTTCCCCGGACTTGGAATACGCCGACCAGACCGCCTCCGACTCCGGCCGCCGCGATTGCTCCCCCGAACACCCATTTGTTTGAAAACATGAATGGATAAGCGGCTTCCACGAACGTGCCGAAACCCATATTGATCAGAAAACCGGGGGCGGCTACCGCCGCTTCGCCTTTATCTCTGGGCGCAATCAGGTTCGCCAACGTAATGCCCGCAGATACCATCACAAGTCCGACCATATCGATCGCGCCGAGGAAGCTGTTGCCCGTCTTCTCCATTTCAAGGAGCACGATCGGCAAAATCGCGGCATGGTACACCCCGCCGAGAATCGCAGGCCAGATCAGCAGGCCGCCGATCACGCCCGCTACAATCGGGTTGAAGGAAATGGCCAGATTGATCAGGTGCTTGATCCATTCTCCCGCCTGGAGCGCAAACGGGGCGACCAAATAGTACATGATCAGTCCCGAAATGAGTCCGGCAAAACCTCCCGCCACGATGTTGACCGTTGTCATTGGAAAACGCCACTGCACGCATTTGACGAACAGGAACTGCACCAGCAGCCCTGCGCCGATCCCGCCGAGTATGCCCCCGATAATTCCGCCGTTCATGGACAACGTTCCCGCAATAACGCCGGCCACAATTGACACTTCATCGAGATCGGCGATTTGCTTCGCCGCGATGACCGCCAAAACGACCGGCAGCGCCTTCAGCATGATGTCGAACACCGTGCTTAAACCTTTGAGCGCCGGAATTTGGCTGAGCGCCAGCACGATCGCCATGGCGATGAAACCGGGCAGCGATGACTGCATAATGCCTTTCAGATTGATTCTCCGCCAGGGTTTGCCCGAAGGCAGTTTGGAACCGCCGGGGCTTCCGAGCACCGGAACAAATTTGATGCCCCAATGCTTGCATAACGAAGTCATAAACGATACCGCCCTTGTCCGGTTCGTCGTTCCGGTCGTACCCGAAGTGGCGATGACATTGGCGCCTTTCGAAGCTATCAAAGCCATGGATGTGCCGCCCGTCCCCACCACGGGAATGGCCTGCGCCGCTGCTGCCTGAATCGTCCGGCCGTTCGCTCCTTCAGGATCGGCGCTCATGACGATCAAGCCGTCGATTTTTCCGGATCCGACCAGCCCAGCCATCTCGCCATCCATCCCGAAAGCCGCTTCGTTCACTTCCTTCAACGAACCTTCCGCCTGCTTTATCAGCCGGTTTTCGTCCGGATGCCATGCATACAGAACCGCCGCCGTCGTTTCTTTGGCCGTATCCATCGACTCCGATGCCGCAATAAACTGCACCGCGCCGATTTCAATGCCTGCGCCGTGGCATTGGGCCGCGATTTCCCCAATCAGCTTGTCCGGGTCTTTGCCCCCCAAATTATATAAATTGCCGCCGCTGCTGCCGATGACCGCTATCCGTTTCATGATGTGCCCCTCTATTCGCAGTATTTTCGCTTTATTATGGTACCGTATTACCATATTATAAGAGTAACACGTCATAGGGACAACCTTTTTCGAAATGATGCAGAAGATACGCTTGATTCTTATTCATGCTCCCGGCGCTTCTTAAGGCAGGGTTAAAAATCGCTTTTTGCAATCCGATAGATTCCGCTATAATAGACACATAACCCAAAATGGATATCTTTAACAATTGTGGAGGTTCTATGAATCAGCAAAACGAAGCAACGTTATCGGACGTCATTACGGAGGGCATCAACAAGACGCTCGCAAGGGATCTGCCGAATGCCGGTCCGAATGAACTGGAACAACGCCGAAAACAAATGAATAAGGCGGAATTAATGGACGCTTATCTTCAATCATTCGACCGGGAACCGACGGGGAATGTCATTCATGGGGTCGTTCAGCGGCTTTTCGGCATGGATTTGGATCATGTGTCCCTGCTTCCAGAGGCCGAGCATGAAATTCAGGCAGCCGGCGGACTTCAACAGTCGGGAACTCATCCCGACGGCAGCATGCCCGCGCCCCGCGAGATCATCGACATCAAGCTGGCTACGGGCGGCAAACGTTGGTCCGGCCCGGAAATCCGCCGTCTGCTGAACAGCCTGTTCGGCGTCAACCTCGATGCCATATCCGCGCTGGATCAAGCAAAAATATCGTTGTTTTCCAAAGGCCAATGGGTCGTGCGGAAGGATCATGATCTGTTCGTCGTGTATACGGGCGAAGGAGACGTGGATGTCAGCGTATACCCCACGGCGTATTTCCTTGAGCGGACGGGGATGGACGGGCTGCCGGAAGATCTGAATCAAGCCTTGACGGATCTGGGTTATCGTCCCGATGGGGAGCGGAAAAGCTTATATTACGCCGACCCCGGCGGCCAACCCGTGCCGGATGCCTTTAAAGGCCAAACTATGGGCGCGATCATGGCAGCCATCCGGAACTCATACAGCCATTTATAGTTTGATGTTTCGCAATATGTCGGCTGTTCCCGGCTTCAGCCGGGTTCATTCGGTTTAAGAAAAACGTCTATCGACGTACTTTCACAGAAGACAGACCGCGCTTAGCGGAAATTTTCCTTGTGATATAAGGAAGCCATCGCTTCGAAACTTATACCTTCTTATACCTTCAAAAAAAGGGCCCTGATCCTCGATCAGAGCCCTGTTTGCTTTCGTTATTTGCCGAAGGAAGACAGGAATTTCACGCGGTCTCCCATCGGAGGGGTGTTATTGTCCACCAAAGCGACCTCAAGAACGGCAGGTCCGCCTGCATTCAGCAAGCCGCTCAGCGCTTCTTCATTCAGGTCGCCAAGGTCTTCCACGCGGTAGCTTGGAATATCCATCGCCGCCGCCATCGCCGCAATGCTGATTTCTTTTTGAGCAAAGGAAGCATGCGACCGTTTATACTGCAGCTCGTGTCCGTGGTACACCATGCCCAGCCGCGCGTTGTTCATGACGACGAACAAGATCGGCAGGCGGTATTCCTTGGCGGTCAAAATTTCCATGCCATGCATGAAGAAGCAGCCGTCTCCCGTAATGCACACAACCGGACGGTCCGGATCGGCGAACTTCGAACCGATGGCGGAGCCGATGCCGCTGCCCATCGCGCCGAAATGAACGTTGATGTCGAACGTGTTGTAATCCAGGACGTTCATATAATGGATCACATAGGACATGAACTCGCCGATATCGACGGTGTAACGCGTATCCGCAGGCAGATGCTTTTGCAGGCTTTTCAGCACGTTTTGCGTGTTGTATTCTTCCGTCGCGACATATCCTTGCGGCTTCTCCAGCGCTTTAACGTCTGTTTTCGGCAATCCAAGCGCCCTAAGTTCTTCGAGCAGGAACGTCAGGCTCAGGTTGATATCGCCCAGAACCGGGATGTCGATTTCGTACTTGCGGCCGAATACCGTCTCGTCAAAGTCCATCTGCACGCAGAAACGGTTTTTCGTGAGGTTCATATTCCAGTTGTTTGTTGCCGTTTCGCCCAAGCTGGAGCCGAGAATCAGCAGTGCTTGTCCGTCGCCTTCGTTGACGAGCGCCGACGTGCTTTCGTGTCCGGCAAAACCGAATACGCCGGAGAGAAGCGGATATTCTTCGGGAATCAGCCCTTTCGCCTGCGGCGTCGTCAGGATCGGCCAGTTCAGCAGCTCCGCCAGCTCAAGCACTTGATCCACCGAATTGCGGACGCCTTGTCCGATGAAAATATATCCGCTCTTCCGCTTTGCGAGCTCTTCCGCCGCCTTTTTGACGGTGTCCAACTCCGGCACGATCGGCGTTCTTTTCGGCGGCCCGGGAATGGTGACCTGCACTTCCCCTTGCTGCACGTCGATCGGCATCGCCACATGGACCGGGCCGGGCACGCCGGAAATCGCGATCTCGACCGCTTTAACCACTTCGGCAAGCAGATCCTTGGACTCGCGCACCGTGACGCTGTATTTGGTTACGGAACGGTATACCGGCTCGGCATCCAGCTCTTGCGAAGCGTTAAGTCCAACGGTATTGACCGGAACCGCGCCCGTCAGAAACAACACCGGGAGATGTTCGCGCATCGCGTTGGCCGCGCCGGTCACGAGATTGGTCCCGCCAGGCCCGCTGCAGCCGATGACGACGCTGAGTTGGTTGGCATATTTTGCGTAAGCCGCCCCCATGTACGATGCGGCTCCTTCATGTTTGGTAACGATCGGTGTAATTTCAGGCATCTCCACCAGCTGGTCGAACAAAACGTTGACCGAACCTGCCGGAATGCCGAAAATATGCCTTACACCAAGTCCTTTCAAGTACTCTAAAACTGCGCGTGCTGCTTTCATATGAAAAACCTCCTAAAAAATTCTATTTATCTATGATGTATTGGAGTGAACCGGGCCCGCCGGGACTTAGTTCACTCCGCAGGATAGGTATAGTTCGGCAATGTCCTCCGCCTTCATCGGGCGGCTGAAATAATAACCCTGCATCAAGTAGCAGCTGCGGGCGGCCAAAAATTCGGCCTGCTCCTTCGTCTCCACCCCTTCGGCGATGACGTTCAGATTCAAATTTTGGGCCAGCGTAATAATGGTGTTCGTAATGGCCGCATTATCGTCGTCTTTGATGATGTCCTGCACGAAGGATTTGTCGATTTTGAGCGTGCTGATCGGAAAGTTTTTAAGATATCCCAGAGAGGAGTAACCTGTCCCGAAATCGTCGATGGCGATGCTGATGCCGAGGCCTTTAAGCTGCTCCATCGTTCTGAGCGTAACGTCGGTGTTTTTGATGATCTGGTTTTCGGTAACCTCCAGATGGAGAAATTCGGGCGAAAGGTCCGTTCTTTTCAAAATGTTTTTGACCGTGTTGAACAAATTGTTCTGTTCGAATTGCCTGACCGACAGTTTGACGGATACGCTGATCTGCGGAAACCCTTTTTTATGCCATTCTTTGATCTGCATGCACGCGTTCCGCAGCACCCATTCCCCGATGGGGACGATCAGGCCCGTCTCTTCGGCGATCGGAATGAACTCGTCCGGCGGCACCATGCCCTCGGTCGGATGATTCCAGCGAAGCAAAGCTTCCACACCGACGATGGCATTCGTTTCGTAGTTGATTTGCGGCTGGTAGTAGAGAATGAGTTCTTCCTGATCCAGCGCTTTATATAAGGCGTTTTCAAATTTGACGATTTCGAACGTTCGCGTATCCATGCCCGTGCTGAAAAAATGGTAGCTGTTCCCCGATATCTCCTTCGATTTGTACATCGCCGTATCCGCGTTTTTGATCAGCGTCTCGCTGGTATCGCCGTGGTCCGGGAACAAGCTGATGCCGATGCTCGTTTTGATGTATACTTCGTTGTCTTTGATGTAAAACGGCTCCGCAAAGGAAGCGATGACCTGGTTGACGACTTTCAGGATCTCTTTTTTGCTGTTGATATTCGGCAGGAAAATCGTAAATTCGTCCCCGCCTTGGCGCGAAACGGTGGCGCTTTTCGGAATGGAGTCGACGAGGCGTTTGGCAACGTCGCGCAGAAGCAGATCCCCGTAGGTATGCCCCAGCGTGTCGTTGATAAACTTGAAACGGTCCAGATCCAAATACAGGAGCGCTACTTTTCCCCCATTCATTTGAGCATATTTAATGCCCTGATTGAGCCTGTCCTTGAGCAATACCCGGTTGGGCAGGTCCGTGACGCTGTCGAAATAAGCGTGGTATTTGATTTCCTCCTCCATCTGCTTCCGCTGCGTAATGTCTTTGAACGTCACGACGTCGCCGACGATTTTTTCCCCTTCCTTGATGGAAGAAATGACGTATTCGACGGGGAAGCTGGTGTTATCCTTGCGGTAAAAGACGTCATCCGTATGGCATTTATCCCATTTGCGGCCGCCGTAGCCGTCCTCGTCTTCCTTTTCGTAATCCTTGCCGTAAAAAATGACCCCGGCAGGCCGGCCGATCAGCTCTTTGGTTCCGTAGCCGAGCATCGCCTCGCCGGCAGGGTTGCAGAAGGTAATGTTGCCTTGAAGATCAAGGCCGAATATTCCTTCTCCCGCCGAGTTGAGGATCAGTTCCTTTTCCCGGCTCAGCTGCTGCAGCTCGGCAACAACCCTTTCGAGCTCCCTGTTCTTGAACGTGATCTCCGAGGTCCTTTCCTCGATGATCACCTCCTGCTTTTCCATGTAAAGCAAATTCGACAACGTCGAGGCGGTGGCTTCCACGATCGACTGGCACAGCTGGATGGTGGCTTCGGAATAGATCATCATTTTTTCGCCGAGATTGACCACCGCGATCACGCCCAGCACTTCGCCCATCGATACAAGCGGGAACATGTACATCCCTTTGATTCCGAAATCGCGGCAAGCCTCGTGGTTCGGCCTGCCGTCCTTGGAAACGTCGGGGATGATGATCGCTTTTTTCGTGCGGATCACCTCGTGGAAAACGCGATCATTTTCCGGGTCGATTTTGACCCTCTGATGCGTGCGCATCCAGTCTTCTTCAGACCAGTCGCTGTCCTTGCTCAGCTTGGCGGGTTTGATTCTTTTACCGGCGAGCGGGTCCAGCAAATGGGCCCCGATGTTGTAGTTGTTCAACACTTTGGCGATATAATAAAAGCAAGTGTCCAGTCCCTGCTGCATGGTCGAGCACATCGACAGGTTGCGCGTCACGTCGAGCAGGAGCTGCTTTTCGGCGATCAGGTTTTCCTTATGCGTCAAGTTGTTGGCGTTGCGGATGGCGACGGCCGCCATATTGACGTACGCCTCCACCGTCTGGATCTCCGATTCCGTCAAATTCATCGGAATGCCGTAATCGAACAGAAAGACGAGCCCAAACAGCTCTTGTTCATACGAGATGGGAAGAACGAGCAGCGATTTGATCTCGAAGCCTTCGATCGCCCAGGTGTCGGGACGTTTATCTAGCGATGTGTTCGGAATGTAGATCGTTTTTTGCGTTTCGATCACTTCTTTGGCGAGCAGATCGCGGTTGGTATCGATGATGTGCATATCCAGCGTCATTCCATTGATGGTCTCAGGTTTGCCGACATACCCCCTGAAAGTCCCATCGCCTTGCGGCAAATAAATTCCGACGGAATCGCATTGAACGATTTCCTCCGAAATGGCTGTCGTGACATGCTGCAATACCTCTCGCAATTCCAGCTTGGTGTTGATCAGTTTCGTAATGTTCGCGAGCCGGGAATACCTCGTTTGCTCCTTAACCATCACACGCTCTCTCCTTGTCATCTTCGTTTGACATCGATGTATGGTGCTAAATATGAACTATTCATGTTATATAGGCGTATGATCTCTCTACCCTAGACTTCCGTCTTACATGAAGTGATAATATAAGGTCCTATTTTCCTTATTTTAACTCAGAACCGCATCCTTTTTATATATCGAATGCTAAAAAAATTAGTAATAATTAGTTGTTTTTCCCGCAATACACAAAATCGAGCCGCTAAAAAACGAAATGTGTCGCGGATGAGCGATTTTTTGGATGATAGAACGCATTGGTTTTCATATATAAGAAGAGATGGCCGAGAAAGGGGATGGCCAGGAATGGTTTGCAGGATGGACGGTCAAACGCTAAAAAAGCCCCCTTGTGCGAGACAAAAGGACTTTTGATCCGATCAAGTTACCCCATCATTTTTTTTACGAGTTCTTTATTGCGGCCCTTGAAAGCTTCGTTATGCGAGGAGACCATGGCGATGGCATCGGCATCGGGCTGGATAAACCGCTTCGCCTTATTGACGGCGTTCGCCGCGTCCTGAAAGGCCCCTGCGATCAGATGAAGTTTGCCTTCATGCGTCAGGATGTCGCCGGCAGCATAAAGGCCCGGAACGGAGGATTCGCTGCCCGGCGTGCCTGCTATGTAATCCCCGCCCGCGATATCGATCTTCAAGTCGCTGTTTTGCAGCAAACTCGTGTCGCGTTCATAGCCATGATTGATGATCACGTCGTCCACGTACAGCTCCATGACTTCCCCGGTCTGCAGATGGGTCAGCTCGACGCGTTCGATCACCTCATGGTCGGCCCGGGCATGCAGCTTCGTAATCGTCCGATGGAACAAACATTCCACCGAACTGTTCAGCAGCTGGGTGGCAGTCGCCTCATGGCCGCCGAATGCATCCTTGCGGTAAGTAACGTATACTTTTTTCGCCAGCGGCTCAAGCTCGTTCGCCCAATCGATGGCGGTATTGCCTCCGCCGGAAATAATCACCGTCTTATCCTTAAACCGCTTCAGGGACTTGACCGTATAATGCAGATTTTCCACCTCGAACCGGCTTGCTCCTTCGATGTCCAGCTTCTGCGGATTCAAAATGCCGCTGCCGACGGCAACGATGACCGTTTTGGACAAATGGACGCGCCCCGAGCTGCCGTGGAGTTCGAAAATTCCGTCTTCCCGCCGCGTAATGGATTCAACCTTTTCGTTCAGCACGACCTCCGGATTAAACGTCAACCCCTGCTGCACCAGCTGCTCGATCAGCCGGGCTCCCGGAATCGGCGTCAAGCCGCCGACGTCCCAGATCATTTTTTCCGGGTAGACATGGATTTTGCCGCCCAGCTCAGGCTGAAACTCGATGATTTTCGTCTTCATTTCCCTCAGGCCGCTGTAAAAAGCGGAGTAAAGACCGGCCGGCCCCCCGCCGATGACCGTCATATCGAAAATGTCTTCCTGCACCATATCCGCTCGCTCCTCAAAAATTTATATAGTCACCGCAATTACTATTGATAACAATTCTCATTCTCATTAAAAATATACATTTGTTTTTCTTCTTTTTCAAGATTCTATTGACATCTTCCCGAAATCAACTTATTCTTTAAAACGATATTGAGAATCATTATCAGTTGTTGTCCAAGAACATTTCCGCCGCATCGGCGTGCGGTTCGGCAGACATAACGCGATTTCCAAAAATATAATCCATCTAAGGGGGGCAAGTCATGGTTCGGCTGTACACAACGGAACTGAACATCGGTTACGGCGAACGTTCCATTGTCAAAAATCTCAGCGTGAACATACCCGACAAAAAGATTACCGCCATCATCGGTTCCAACGGCTGCGGCAAATCCACGCTGCTGAAGGCGATCACCCGGATCATCCCGCATCAGGGCGGAGCGGTCGTGCTCGACGGCGAGGATATCGCCAAAGAAAACACGAAGCTGCTGGCCAAAAAAATGGCGATTCTGCCGCAGACGCCCGAAAGCGCTGCCGGGCTTACGGTCGGCGAGTTGGTATCATACGGCCGTTTTCCGTATCAAAAAGGATTCGGACGCCTGACGACGCGCGACTATGAGGTCATCGATTGGGCGCTTGAAGAAACGGGCACCAAAGATTTCAAGTTCCGGGCGGTGGATACGCTCTCCGGCGGACAACGCCAGCGGGTATGGATTGCGATGGCGCTTGCCCAGGAAACCGACATTATTTTCCTCGACGAGCCGACTACATACCTCGATATGGCGCATCAGCTGGAAGTGCTCGAGCTTTTGCAGAAGCTCAATGTTGAGCAGCAGCGCACCATCGTGATGGTCCTGCATGACATCAATCAGGCGGCGCGTTTTGCCGACCATCTCATCGCGTTGAAGGACGGGGAAGTCGTAAAAACCGGCAGCGGCGAGGAAGTCATCTGCCCCGAAGTGCTGAAGCAGGTCTATTCCATCGATGCGGCCATCGGACGCGATCCCCGGACCGACAAGCCGATGTGCATTACCTATGATTTGATCAAAGCCTAGCGGATTTCAATATATTTTTAAAAAGGAGCGTCATCCCAATGAAAAAAGCATTCTTGCCACTTTTGTTTTGCCTTATTCTCGTGTTAAGCGCCTGCAGCAGCAAAACCGGAGCCGACGGAAAAGTCGAAGGCAACGCGGCCGCGAAAGAAGCCGACTCCGAAACGATCACCTATCAATCCGAAAACGGCCCCGTCGAGGTGCCGGCCCATCCGAAGCGTGTCGTGGTTCTGTCCTCCTTCGCCGGCAACGTCCTGTCTCTGGGCGTCAACCTGGTCGGCGTCGACTCCTGGTCGAAAATGAACCCGAACTTCGAAAACAAGCTGAAAGACGCCCAGGAGGTTTCGGATGAAAATTTGGAAAAAATCATCGAACTGAATCCCGACCTGATTATCGGACTGTCCAACATCAAAAACATCGATAAGCTGAAGCAAATCGCGCCGACGGTCACGTTTACGTACGGGAAAGTCGATTATTTGACGCAGCACCTGGAAATCGGCAAGCTGCTGAACAAGGAAAAAGAAGCTCAAGCATGGGTGGATGATTTCAAAAAACGCGCCGACGAAGCCGGCAAAGAAATCAAAGCCAAAATCGGCGACAAGGCTACCGTATCCGTCATCGAAACCTTCAACAAGCAGCTGTACGTGTATGGGGACAACTGGGGCCGCGGCACTGAAATCCTGTATCAGCAAATGAAGCTGAACATGCCTGAAAAAGTGAAGGAAACCGCATTAAAAGAGGGCTACTACGCGCTTTCTCCCGAAGTGCTGCCCGAATTCGCCGGCGACTACATCATTTTCAGCAAAGACCAGGACTCGGGCAACTCCCTCGAGGAAACGGAAACGTACAAAAATATCCCTGCCGTTAAAAACGGCCACGTCTTCGTTGCGGACGCCAAAGCGTTCTATTTCAACGATCCGATCACGCTGGACTACCAGCTCGATTTCATTACAAAACATTTTCTTGGGAAGTAGCGCATCATGAACAAAGTGGCTGGACGTATCCCTTTCACCTATAAAATACTGACCGCGCTGCTGCTTTTGGCTGCCGTCTTCATCCTGTCGATGGTGGTCGGGGCCGCAGACATTTCGGTAAAAGATGTATGGCTCGCTTTAACAAGCAAGGAAGCCGGGGAAAAATTATCGATCATCCGCGAAATCCGGCTGCCGCGCGAAGTCGCGGCGATCTTCGTCGGAGCGGCGCTCGCCGTGGCCGGGGCGATCATGCAAGGCATGACGCGCAACCCGCTGGCCGATCCGGGCCTGCTCGGACTGACGGCCGGCGCCAATGCGGCGCTGGCGGTCACGCTGGCATTTCTGGCATCCGCCAATTACTACGGCCTGATGATCGCCTGCTTTATCGGCGCAGCCGCAGGCGCTGCGCTTGTCTTCGGGATCAGCGCCGTTAAAAGGGGCGGCTTCTCCCCGCTGCGCATCGTACTGGCCGGAGCGGCGATTTCCGCGTTTTTGAACGCCGTCGCGGACGGCGTAGGCATCACGTTCAAAAAATCCAAGGACGTATCGATGTGGACCTCCGGCGGCCTGATCGGCGCAAACTGGAGCCAGCTTCAGACCATCGTGCCCTTCATCGTCCTCGGCATCGTCGTTGCGCTGCTGCTGTCCAAGCAGCTGACGATCCTCAGCCTCAGCGAAGAGGTGGCCGTCGGGCTCGGCCAAAAGACCGCGCGGATCAAAGCGATTCTGTTCGTCGTGACGGTGCTTCTCGCGGGCGCGTCGGTCGCTCTCGTCGGCAGCCTGACCTTCCTTGGGCTGATGATTCCGCATATCGTGCGGGCCATCGTCGGCACCGATTACCGTTTTATAATACCGATGTCGGCCGCCCTGGGAGCCGCCTTCATGATAATCGCCGATACACTCGCGCGAACGATCAGCGCTCCATACGAGGCTCCCGTCGTCGCCATCGTGGCGGTGCTCGGCCTGCCCTTCTTCCTGGTCATTGCGCGTAAAGGAGGGCGGGCAAACTTATGATACATCCGGCACTTATTCGGAAACAGCGGCTTATCCTGCTGATTCTGCTCATCCTTATCGCGCTGACGGCGATCGTCAGCATGGGACTCGGTTATGCGTCCCTCTCCTTCGACCGGCTGATCCCGACGCTGCTTGGCCAAGGCACGTTCAAGGAAAATTTCGTGCTTTTCTCCGTGCGGCTGCCGCGGATCGTCATTACGCTGCTCGCAGGCATGGCTTTGGCGCTTTCCGGTTCGATTTTGCAGGGGATCACCCGCAACGACTTGGCGGACCCAGGCATCGTCGGCATCAACTCCGGCGCAGGCGTCGCCGTATCGCTGTTCTTTCTTTTTGCCCCGATAGAAGCCGGGTCGTTTATTTACCTGCTGCCCGTGATGGCTTTCGTGGGGGCGATGATTACGGCCTGCTTGATCTATGTTTGCTCCTACAGCCGTAAATCCGGACTGCAACCGGTGAGGATGGTGCTGATGGGCGTCGGCTTTTCCATGGCGCTTTCGGGGGTGATGGTCGTGCTGATCTCGTCCGCCGAACGGGAGAAGGTCGACTTCATCGCGAAGTGGATTGCCGGCAGCATTTGGGGAACGGACTGGCCGTTTATTTGGGCGCTCCTGCCTTGGCTTGTGGTGCTGATTCCTTTTACGCTGTACAAGGCGAACAAGCTGAACATGCTGTCGCTAAGCGAACCTGTCGCCATCGGCGTCGGCGTGTCGCTGAATAAAGAACGCGTGGTGCTGCTGTTAACCGCCGTTGCGCTTGCGGCCTCCGCCGTTTCGGTCACCGGAGGGATCGCATTTATCGGGCTGATGGCGCCGCATATCGCCAAAGCGCTGGTCGGGCCGCGGAACCAATTGTTTATTCCGGTTGCGATTTTGACCGGAGGTTGGCTGCTTGTGCTTGCCGATACGATCGGCCGCCAGCTCGCCGACCCGGACGGCCTGGCGGCGGGCATCGTGGTCGCCTTGATCGGCGCGCCGTATTTTATCTATTTGCTGCTGAAAAAGTAACAGGTTTTCTTATAGAAAAAGCTCAAGCAAGACGCGAATTCATTGCGCGGTCGCTTGAGCTTTTTTACACCTGCTATGCTTGGGCATAGTACGCCCAATTTTTTCATGCTATAATTCTCGTAACGACAGATAGCTTATGGGCGGTCGGCTAATCTCCCGGAAGGGAGGTGATGCCCATGGAGGTTAAGGACGCGCTAACCTTGATGATCAGCTTCGGCATGTTCATTCTTGCGCTGCTTACCTACTTGAAAAAGAAATAGACCGCCCTCGCCAAAGGTATGCGGTCTACCATACATCTAGACACCTATTAAGCTGACCGCCCTTACAGCGGCTGTTGTGCAGAGAGTAAGGATGTTCCCGCATCCTTGCTCTTTGTTTATTTATACACGTCTTTACCATGTAGTATACCATCACGGCATGGAACATACAATTCATTTGCCGTATTGGGGCCGCTGTTACCTTTGCATCGGCTCGATCCGGTACACGCCGGGTCTGCCGGGTTCATCGCGGATCACCCAGCCGTACGAAATGACGGACGCAAGGCGCTCCTTCTGTGCGGGAGTCAGCTCCGCGGTCACCGCTTCCTGTCCCGGTTCGCGGTTGACCTCCGGCTCGAAGCCGCAGGCGACCAAGATCCAGGAGCGAAGTCCGCCAAGGGTATTGTATTTGATGGAATAACCGTTCGTTACCGCGGACTCGAACAACCCGGGTTCTGCGGCCGCCAATTCGGCCAATGCCTCATAATCGAATTCGAACATGCTCGTATCCTTCGGCAAATCGCGTTCGCGCACTCTGCGCAGCAGCTCCTCATCCTGCCAGCCGTACGCCCGGAGTCCTTCCAGCATTAACGCATCCCATTGGGACAGTTTGACGCGTTGGTTCTTATCCATGCTTTGTTCGCACCTCTTATCTCTTAATGATCTGCCACAAAGTGGCCCGGACTCACTTCACGCAGCTCAGGCACTTCGCCGTCTTTGGCTGTGGGCACCTCGTATTTCACGGCCATTTTTTCGTTTGCCGTGCGCGGATCGGGAATCGGGATGGACGACAGCAGCGCCTTCGTATATGGATGAAGCGGGTTGTCGTACAGCTCGTCGCTTTCCGCCACTTCGACCAGGCGCCCTCTGTACATGACGCCGATCCGGTCGGAAATGTGGCGCACCATGGACAAATCATGCGCGATAAACAAATACGTCAGCCCGAACTCCTCCTGCAAATCTTCCAGCATATTGACCACCTGCGCCTGCACGGACACGTCCAGCGCCGAGATCGGTTCGTCGCATACGACGAAATCGGGACGAACGGAGAGCGCCCGCGCGATCGAAATCCGCTGCCGCTGCCCGCCGCTGAATTCATGCGGGAAACGGTACAAATGCTCGCGTTTGAGCCCGACCTTTTCCAGCAAGCCGGCCACGAATTCTTTCCGTTCATCGGCTTTTTTATAAAGGCCGTGGATATCAAGCGGTTCCCCGATCAGGTCCAGCACGCTCATGCTCGGGTTCAACGAGGAATACGGGTCCTGAAAAATGGTCTGAATCCGCCGGCGGAACGGCTTGAGCTGCTTGTCCCGCAGCTTCGACAGGTTTTGCCCGTCAAAATGCACTTCCCCGTCCGTATAATCGTACAGCCGGATCAGGCAGCGGCCGACCGTCGATTTGCCGCTCCCGGATTCGCCGACGAGGCCGAACGTCTCGCCCTTGCGGATTTGAAAGCTGACGCCGTCCACGGCTTTCAGCACCTCGCCGCCTTTCGTGAAATGTTTTTTCAGGTTTCGCACGTCAACCATGATCTTTTCGCTCATTGGCCTGTTTCCTCCTCCCCAAGCGCCTCTTTCAGCGTGCTCTTGTCCTGTACGAGCCAGCACAAGGAGCGGTGGCCTTCCCCAAGGTCCGCCGCAGGCGGCAGCTCCGAGCATTTGCCGAACGCGTACGGGCAGCGGTCTTGGAACGGGCAGCCGGGAGGCGGATCGATCAGGTCCGGCGGCGAGCCTTCGATCGGCACGAGGCGCTCACGGTTTGCGCCTACGCGCTTCGGCAGCGAACGCAGCAGCCCTTGCGTGTACGGATGGCCGGTCCGGTAGAAAATATCCTCGACCGTTCCCTCCTCCATGACCATCCCCCCGTACATGACCACGACGCGGGAGCAGACCTGCGCAACGACGCCCAGGTCGTGGGTGATGAGCAGGACGGCCGTATCCGATTCTTCCTTCAGCTGCTTCAGCAAATCGAGGATTTGCGCCTGGATCGTCACGTCAAGCGCCGTCGTCGGTTCGTCGGCAATGAGCAGCTCCGGATTGCAGGAGAGCGCCATCGCGATCATGACCCGCTGACGCATCCCGCCGCTGAATTCATGCGGGTATTGCTTGACGCGGCGCTCCGGCTCGGTGATGCCGACTTTGCGCAGCATGTCCACCGCTTCCTGCAGCGCCTCTTTTTTGCCGAGTCCGCGGTGGCGGCGGATGACCTCCGCCATTTGAAAACCGATCGTCTTGACCGGATTGAGCGACGTCATCGGATCCTGAAACACCATCGCGATGCGGTTGCCCCGGAGCTTCCGCCACTCGCGTTCCGTCAGCCGGCCCAAATCCTCCCCTTGGAAACGGATTTCGCCTTCCGTGATTTTCCCCGGCGGCGCGATCAGCCCCATGACCGCCTTGGCCGTGACGCTTTTGCCGCTGCCGGATTCACCGACGATGCCGACCGTTTCGCCGGCGCCCACGTGAAAGCTGACGCCGCGCACCGCTTGGTTTTGCCCGTCCCTGGTTTGGAATGAGACCTTGAGCCCATCGACGGTTAGCAGTTGTTTTGTCATCTTGGTTTCTCACTCCTTCATCGCCTTACGCCGGCGGTTTATCTTTTGCCAAGCTTCGGTTCGAGACCGATCCGCAGAATATCGCCAAGAATATTGAAGCAAAGCACGGTCACAAAAATAAGCAAGCCCGGGAACAGCGCCATATACGGCGCGTTGACCACGTAACCCTGCGCCCCGTTCAGCATGCTGCCCCATGTCGCATCCGGCGCCTGTACGCCAAAGCCCAAAAAGCTAAGGGACGACTCCATCATGATCGCCGAAGCGATGTTGTTGGTGGCGCTGACGATGATGACCGATAAAAGTCCGGGCAAAATATGCTTCCAAATGATCCCGAATGCACTCTGGCCCGACGCCTTGGCGTACAGGACATATTCCCTCTCCTTCAGCGCCATCGTCTCCGCCCGGACGACCCGGGCGATGCTCATCCACATCAGCAGTGAAATGATGACGATGATGTTGCCTACGCTCGGTTTTAAATACACGCTGAGCAGCAGCAGGATCAGGAAAGACGGAATCGACATAACGATATCGAGCAAACGCATCAGCAGGCTGTCAAGCCATCCGCCGAAATATCCGCTGATAATACCGACCGTTACGCCGATGACCGTTGCAAAAATCATGGACAGAAAACCGACGGACAGCGAAACTCTGCCGCCGTAAAGCGCCCTCGTGAACGTATCCCGCCCGTAATCGTCGGTGCCGAACCAATGCGCCTTGCTTGGCGGCTTGAGCCGCTCCAGCGCATTGATCTGGTTCGGATCCTTGGAGGACAGAAACGCAAAGATCGCGGCCAGCGCGATGATGAATAATAGAATGACGGCGGCGATCCCCAGCTTGTTTCCTTTAAGCTCACGGGCAACATTTATCCATTTACTCCGTTTCATGAGATCACCTCGATGTTGTTTTAATTCTCGGATCGACGATGCCGTATAAAATATCCGCGAGTAAATTACCCAGGATCAAGAGAACCGACGAAAACAGCGTAATGCCCATAATGATCGGGTAATCCATGCCCTTGACGGCCGTCATGCCAAGTGAGCCGATGCCCGGCCACGAAAATACCGTTTCGGTAACGATCGCCCCGGCAACCAGATCGCCCAAAGACATGCCGACCAGCGTAATGACCGGCAGCACGACGTGTTTCAGCACATGCCGGAACAAAATGATCCGTTTGGCCGAACCGAAAGCGTATTGGATTTGCACATAGTCTTCTTTCAACTGGCTGATCGTGCTGGAACGGATATACCGTACATAGACCGTTAAAAAGCCGATCGCCAGCACCGTACAAGGCAATATGCCGTGCCTGATGACGTCAAGCGCGGAATTCATGCCGATCGTGCGCATCCCCATGCTTGGCAGCCAGTGCATTTTAATGGAGAAAAAGTACATCAGCAAAATCGCCACCCAAAAAAGAGGAAGCGAAATGCCGATGTACGCGACCATGTTGACCAGCTTGTCCACCCAGCGGTTGCGGTTGGCTCCCGCGACCAAACCGAGCGGGATCGCCAAAATGACGGCCAGCGCAATCGCCGATCCCATGAGTCCGGCCGTTGCGGGCAAGCGCTCCAAAATCTGCCCCAGCACCGGTTTATGGTTCACGAGCGAATAGCCGAAATTCCCCGTCAAACAATTTTTGAGCCATATGAAATATTGAATGTATGCAGGCTTGTCCAAGCCGAGATTATGCCTGACGCGTTCAATGTCCGCCGCATGCATATTCGGTGTAACAAAAGAACGCACGGGGTCCCCGGGCGCCGCTTTCACCAAAATGAAGCAGACGATCGACACAAAAAACAGCATCGGCACGGTTTGCAACAATCTTCTGACGATCAGTCTTTTCATGCTTTTAGTCCCCTAGCTTAACATCCTGATTTGAAATATGCCTACTGGAGAATCGATTTCATCATACCGTTAGCAGCTTTAATCAATACGATAGATAGAGCAAAACGGTTCTATTTGTCTATATATCGTTTCGTTATCGCATGTTTAATCCATTATGAAATTGATTCTGACGGCAGTTGAAAAAAATAAAGCTGGTTCCGGCACCGGAAGGCGGGTTCTCCCGCCGAGTCCGATGCCGGATGACCGGCCCTCATTGTCGTCTATCTTCCCGGGCTTGACGGCCCGGATTCGAGTGAAACCTTATTTCTGGTACAGCTTGGACGGATCTTCGAAGATCACGACCGGCTTCAGCACGGCTTCGTCCAGGCCGCCGAATTTTTTATCCACGGCCACGATCGTTTTCGTATAGGCAATCGGGTAGATCACCGCATCGGCCGCAATCGTTTCCTGCAGCTTCTTGTAGATCTCTCCGCGTTTGGTGGTGTCGGCTTCGCCGGCGCCTTCCTGGAAGAGCTTGTCTACTTCCGGGTTCGAGTAATGCGCATAGTTGGAGTCGCTTCCCGTCGTGTACAAAATGCTGTAGGCGTCAGGATCGAAGCCCATGATATAACCGCCGACGGTCAGTTCATAATCGCTGGTTTCCGGATTCGTAAACTTGTCGCTGAACGCCGATGCATCCATCGATTGGATTTCCACGTTGACTCCGACGTCTTTCAGCTTTTGCTGTACGTAAAGCGCGATCGCTTCCTGCGCCTTGTTGCCGCTTGTCACGATGAAGCGCAGCGTTTTGCCGACGACGCCGTTTTTCTGCAGCAGTTCTTTCGCTTTTTCCACGTCGTTGTCGTACGTCGTTACGTTGTTGTCGTGATACAGGCCGTCCGGGGTCACGAAGGATTTGGCCGGATCGGCGTAATCGGGCGAAGTGTAGGCCACTTGAATCAGCTCTTCGCGGTTCAAAGCGTAAGATAAGCCTTCTCTCACTTCTTTGTTCTTCATCAGGCCCGTGTCGCTATTTTCGTTAAACAGCATGTAAGCCAGACGGCCTTCGCTGTAGTTCTTCATTTCGAAATTGCCTGTCGCCTCGATCGTCGCCGCATCCTGCGGGTCAACGTATTTGATGTTGATTTCGCCGTTTTGCAGGGCGAGGTTCGACGCGTTGGCGTCCTTGGAAATGCGGTACGTGATCGTATCCAGGTGCGGCTTGCCGCCGAAGTAGTTGTCGAAACGCTCCAGCGTCACGTATTCGCCTGTTTTGTATTCCTTGAACTTAAACGGGCCGGAGCCGATCGGCGCATTGTTTTTAGGGCTCTTTTCGATATCCGCTTCATGCTCGAAAATATGCTTCGGAATCGGCGTCACCTGTACAAGCGTCGCTTCAAACGCCGGGCTGACCTGCGGCAGCTTGAATTCGACCGTCGTGTCGTCGACTTTTACCGCCTTGATCGGTTTGCCGTTAATGATAAAGTTGCTTCGGAGCATGCTGTTTTGCTTCGGATCGAGAATTTTGTCGATGGTGAACACCACGTCGTCCGCCGTCAATTTCTCTCCGTCATGCCAAGTCAGGCCGCTTTTGAGCTTCAGTGTATATGTCAGGTTATCTGCGGACGGCTCCAGGCTGTCGGCGAGATAAAAAGTCTTTTTGCCGTTGTTGACTTGGAAAAGAGGTGCAAAAAGGGCTTGGTCAATCGTCAGGCTGACGCGGTCCCCTGCATAGTTCGGGTTCAAAATGACCGGATCGGCCTGTACCCCGATAATCAGATTGCCTCCGTCTTTAGGCTGGTCGCCGGATGTTTGCGATGCGCCGGAAGACGAAGCGTCCGTAGGCGCTGCCGAATTGCCGGCGTCCCCGGAGCATGCCGTGACCAGCATGGTCAATAAGGCTAAAATAATGACCCCCGAAAAATATTTGCGCATGATGTTTATCCCCCACTCTCTGTAGACTGCTTTCAATTGTATATCGGATTACTAGGAATTACAATCCTTACCCGATGCCTACATGTTTTTCCCAATTTAGTCTTTTAACTGACTAAAATCTCTACTAACTTTATTTTAGTGTTAAACTGTAAAAAATGCTATAACAAATTTTCGAATTTTGTCGAAGTTTCGTGTCGAAATTGGGTGGTTTTATAAGAAAAAAAGCCTCGCCGACTTTTATCGGCAAAGCCAACATATCCGGACGGGCTTATTCAGGTATTTGATGCCGTACCGCGATCGCTTGCAAGCCGACCTGCATCATAACTGCCTGGAGACGACGCCAAACACTTCCCGGACGCGGTTCAGCAATTGGTGCACATAATCGGCATCCGGCGAACGCCGGGCAACGATCCCCAACCTCCTCACGCCGATCCATACCGCCCAAAGATCGATCTCCAGCTGATCCCATGCCGTAAGGGGAACGACGCTTTGGTATCCTTCGACTAAGGCCGGAAATCCTTTATAACGCTGACCGTCATGAAGTTTGAAATGCCCCAGATCGTATAAAGGGCTGCTTCCCTGAATCTCGCCAAAATCGATGATGCCCGTGTAGGTACCATTGTCCTGGAAAATATGCGAATCGTCGAAATCCCCATGAACGAGCCGCGGTTCATATCTGCTCATCAGCGGAAGCCCGCGTTCCATGATCCTGCGAATGATGGAAGCCTCCTCTTTGTTGATTAGCTTTTCCGATAAAAATTGCACGTCGTCCTCCAAAAATTCCAGCAGCTGTTCATCCGCAGAACGATTCTCCCCCCGCAATACCGACTTGTCTTCCTCCCGCCCTCTCCTGATCCAGCCAAAACCCTCTACCGGTATCCCATGCACTAAGGCAATCTGGCTGCCGGCATCCAACATGACCCGTTCGTATGATTCTTGAGACGTTACCCGTCCGGCATGCGCCCCGGGGATTTCCCGCACCAGCATCACGGACAGGCCCAGCTCCTCATGAACAGGCTCGAAATGAAGCACTTCCGGAACCTGCACGCCTTTTTTTCGAAGCAGTTGATGGACGTATACCTCGGGGGCAAAGCTCATGTCCTGCTCCGGAAGAATCCGCAGATAAAAAACTTCGTCATTAGCGTTGATTCGGTATACGTAAGTGGAGACGCCCGACCGTTCCCTCTCGATGCGAAAGTCAGTCGTTCGCAAATATTGGCGGACCAGATCGGAAACCAGCCCGACCTTCGGTTCTTGTTTTTTGTTCACCACGCAGCCCTCCCCAGGTTTTCCTAGGAAGGATTGTAAACGATGAACGAGCGTTTCTCCCGGGAAAGTTTATTTATAATGAAAGATGACGTCTTGGCAGGCAACCCTTGCAAAAACACATAAAGAAAGAGAAGCGCATCAGATCATGCACTCCTCTTCACGGGGTTGATTATTCTTTCGTAAATTCAATCGTGCTGCGTACAGTGTCGATCGGACGAACCAGCTTCTCGATTTGTTCGCGTTTCGGCTCGAGGAACGGAGGCAGCGACAGCTTTTCGCCAAGCGTTTCATACGGCTCGTCGCCCATGAAGCCCGGACCGTCGGTCGCCAACTCGAACAAAATTTGCGGCGCCACCCGCGCGTACAGCGATTCGAAGAAGTGGCGGTTCACATAACCGGAAGTCGAAAATCCGAACTGTTCCATACGTTTGATCCAGTGCTCCAGCACGGTGCGGTCCTCGACGCGGAAAGCCGCATGGTGAACGGTGCCGAAGCCTTGGCGGGACGGCGGCAGCACGGCATTGTATTCGACGACGACCTGCGCCCCGTTGCCGCCTTCGCCTACCTCAAACAGGTGGAAGGAGCCCTCTTTCGCAATTTCCTTGAATTCCATCACTTTCTCCAGCATTTCTTTGAAATATTCGAAGTTTGCGATTCGTACAAAAATCGGGCCAAGACCCGTAATCG
Organism: Paenibacillus sp. USDA918EY; assembly: GCF_009870825.1. GTDB lineage: Bacteria > Bacillota > Bacilli > Paenibacillales > Paenibacillaceae > Paenibacillus_AQ > Paenibacillus_AQ albilobatus. Next base: position 135,455 of record NZ_WTWY01000007.1, read on the forward strand.
CGTATTCCAGCGGAATCGGTCCTTTTTGCCATGGCGTCCCGGACGGTACGCCCTTGTTGTTTTCATCGGAGATGAGCTGATACTGCTGATCGTCAAAGTCTACGAAAGACAGCGTCTTTTTCCCGAACATCCCTTGAATGCCGAAATGCTTGACGTCCAAGCGGTCGAACCGTTTTACCCAATAGTCCAGAGCCGCATCGCTGGGCACCCGAAACGAAGTCTTGGAGATTTCATTCGTGCCGTGAACCCCTTTCGGAATGCCCGGAAAATCGAAAAACGTCATATCCGTGCCCGCGCTTCCTTTATCGTCGGCAAAAAACAGGTGGTACGTTTGAATGTCGTCTTGATTGACGGTTTTCTTCACCAAACGCATACCCAGCACATAGGTGAAAAATTGATAGTTTTTTTCAGCGCTGCTCGTGATTGCCGTGACGTGGTGAATTCCTTTTAATCCATTCATGTGAAACTCCTCCTTAAAATTAATTTTCCCAATCGGGGTATTTAAATTATGTGAATCGACGCCGATAACTCTTAATAAAGAATCTTTAATTCGAGATAAATATACCACGCAAGATCCTTATTGTCAACTCCCTCGGCGAGATGGTCAAAAGGCATGTGGACAAGGGCCGACACGGTTGCCTGAAGACCAGACAGATAAGGCCACCCCTTCGAGGGATGGCCTTTTGCCGTGAACCGCGTTATTCTGTCAGACTTGCTTTCGAATCCGGAACTTTATCGGCGCGCCGGGCGAACCAAGTGGCCAGCAGCGAACCGGAAATGTTGTGCCAGACGCTGAAGATCGCGCTTGGAACGGCCGCTACCGGACTGAAATGCGCCGAAGCGAGCGTCGCCCCGAGCCCGGAGTTTTGCATGCCGGTTTCGAACAATACCGCTTTGCGTTTGCTTAGGTTCATTCGGAACAGCTTGGCGAACAAATAACCCAGCGCATAACCCAGCAAGTTGTGCAGGATAACGACGGCAAAAATCAGCAGCCCGCTCTCGATAATTTTCGTTCTGCTGCCGCTGACGACAATCGCCACAATGAGCACGATCGCCAGCGTGGATACGAGCGGAAGGGCTTGGGCGCTTGCTTCGGCCTGTTTTTTAAACAAAGCCTTGACGATGACGCCGAGAATGATCGGCAAGATCACAACCGTCAAAATATCCTTGATCAGCGCGCCGGCGTCAATCGGCATCCAGCGACCCGCCAGCAAGCTGATCAAAGCCGGCGTGGCCAGCGGAGCGACCAGCGTCGACACGGACGCGATCGATACGCCCAGCGCGACGTCGCCTTTCGCGAGCAGCGTCATCACGTTTGACGCCGTGCCGCTCGGGCAGCAGCCGACGAGAATGACGCCCACGGCGATGTCCGGCGGCAAATTCAGCACCAGCGCCAGCACGTAAGCAAGCAGCGGCATGATAATAAAATGGCCGACGACGCCAATCAGCACTTCAAGCGGACGGCGGAATACTTCACGGAAGTCGGCGGAAGACAACGTGAGCCCCATGCCGAACATCACGATGCCGAGAAAAAGAGATACGTACCCCTTTAAAGGGGTAAAGACCTCCGGCATAAAAAAACCGAAACAAGCGAACAAAATGACCCAGACGGAAAACGTTCCTCCGACAAAACGGCTTACTTTTGCTACGGCGTTCATGGCCTAACCTCACTTCCCATGTCATGTCAACGTAAGAGTATTAGGCATCATTTTACGCCGATATGAAGAAATTGACAATGGTAAAAATTTCATATAATGACTTGCCGACTGAATTAAGACCAAATGAAAAAAGAGAGGCATCATGCCCCTCTCTCCGATTCTATTCCTGCGGTTCGCCCGCCGCTTCCCATTTCGCTACTTCCTCGCGCACGATCGGCGCGACCTTCGTTCCGAGCAGCTCAATGGCTTTCATCACGTCCTCATGCGGCATGCTGCCTACAGGCACGTGCAGGAAAAAGCGGGTAACGCCCACCCGTTTGCGGAGGTGGATGATTTTCCGGGCCACCGTCTCCGGATCGCCGACATACAGCGCCCCCTCGAAGCTGCGCGCCATATCGAAGCTGCTGCGGTCATAAGGGCCCCAGCCCCGCTCCCGGGCGAGAATATTCATGCTGTATTGCGTGGAGGGGAAAAATTTATCCGCAGCAAGCTCCGTATCCTCCGCGACGAAACCATGCGAATGGGAGGCGACGGGCAGCTTCGAAACGTCATGTCCCGCATGAGCGGCCGCTCTTTTGTAAAGCTGTACCAGCGGCGCAAACTGCGTCGGTCTGCCGCCGATAATCGCCAATACGAGCGGCAGCCCCAGAAGCCCCGCCCGCACGACCGACTCCTGGTTGCCGCCGCTCCCGATCCAAACCGGAAGCGGATCCTGAACAGGCCGCGGATAGACGCCGCGATCCTGGATTGCCGGCCGGTGTCCGCCCTTCCAGGTCACCTTCTCCGAAGCCCTGATCTTAAGCAGCAGCTCCAATTTTTCATCGAACAACTCGTCGTAATCGTTCAGATCATAACCAAATAGCGGGAACGATTCGATAAAAGACCCTCTGCCTGCCATGATTTCGGCCCGTCCATTCGAAATGCCGTCCAGCGTGGCGAAGTCCTGGAACACCCGAACCGGATCCGCGGATGACAGCACCGTCACCGCACTCGTCAGCCGAATCCGCTTCGTCTGCGGCGCCGCCGCCGCAAGCACCATCGCCGGCGAAGAAACGGCGTAGTCCTTCCGATGATGCTCTCCGACGCCAAAGACGTCAAGCCCCACCTGATCCGCAAAAATGATTTCCTCCACGACCTCCCGAATGCGCTCGGCATGGCTGAGCACCTTGCCGGTGCGAACATCCGGCGTCGTTTCCGCAAAAGTACTGATTCCGATCTCCATGGGCAGCCCCTCCCTTATCCATATATGTTTCGCCGCCAGGCAGCTTAAACATGTGTATTTTAATAATTGATATCTTCATATTGAACTATTTGGCGGAGTTTTTCAAGCATCGGATTTTATTCTATATATTATGATGGCTCAGCTTCCTCGCGCTCGGTTGGATGCAGCCCTTCCCTTCGCTGCAAAGTCAGCGTCATAAACGAATCTTCTATGATAATCCGCAAATGTCATCGCAATGGGCCCGCAAAGGTTCCGTGCCAAGACCGAGCCTTGCCATCCCCTCTCCCATCATTTGGTACAAAACCAATTCAGCATGACGTCGTCCAACTATACGAAGAGAAATGTTGGGAACTCTTAACATCAGTCAACAAGGAGATGAAAGTATGTCAAAAAGCAAAGCGTTGCTTCTTTCCCTATTAACGGCCTCGCTCCTGCACGCCGCCCCGACGCATGCGGCAAATGCGGCGCAGGTTCAGGAAGAAGCCAAGCCGGTATCGATTTTTCTGGACGGGCGCCAGCTTCAGCCTGAAGTGGAGCCTTACAACGTAAACGGTACCTTGCTCGTTCCGATGCGCGGGCTGTTTGAGGCGGAAGGCGCCAAATTAACCTGGGATAACGCCACCAAAACGGTCACGGCCCAAAAAGGGAATATGACGCTGGTGTACCGCATTGGCGAACATGCCGCTTCCTTAAACGGTAAAACTTTATCCGTCGCGGTTCCCGGACAAATTGCGGACGGGTATACCTTGATCCCGCTGCGTTTTGTCAGCGAGGCGTTCGGAAGCACCGTCAAATGGGACCAAAACGCGCGGACGGTCCGCATCGCCTCGGCGATCGACGCCGAAACGTCCATTTTGTGGGGAGTAAATCTGCGGGACAAGCCCGACGTCGATAAAGGCGCTTCGCTTTCCGTGCTGAACGCCGGAACAAAGGTTCATGTCCTTCAGGAGGTCAATGCCTCGTGGCTGAAGGTGCAAACGCCGGACAACCGCATCGGATACATATCCGCCAAACCGAAATACACCGATTACACGAGCCCAAGCCTCGCCGAACTGCAGGGGGACGCGCTGATCGCTTACGGCAAAACCTTTTGGGGCGCGCCGTATGTTTTCGGGGCTTCACCGGATCAGACGAAAACGTTCGATTGCTCCTCCTTCGTCAAACGCGTGTTCCAGGATACGCTTTCGATCGATCTGCCGCGCGTGTCGTATGAACAGGCCAAGGTCGGCAAAGAAGTGCCTTTGGATCAGCTGCGCAAAGGGGATCTGCTCTTTTTCTCCGCCCGCAACCTTCCGATCGGCCATGTGGCCATCTACGCAGGCAATAACCAAATCCTGCACACCTATTCCAAAGAATTGGGCGTTCACATGGAAGCCTTTGACGGACAGTGGAAAAGACGGTTCGTCACCGCGCGGAGAGTGTTTTAGGCTTCTGTCCTTGTACCGTATGAAGGGCCGTCTGCGGACGGCTCTTTTTCTTTTTCGCGGTACTTTAGCTTTTTCGGCGTATTTTTGCATGTAACCTGAACCCGATTTTTCCGTATATAGGCATATGTATTCTGAAAACCACATGGCATGGGAGGGAAATGATTGATTTTGTCAACCGATCAGGATTGCATTCATGAACGCGCCGATCGGCGTATGGAACCTTTTTATTGGATATTGACCTTCGAGGTCATGACGTTCGTGCTTGCGCTCGGCGCCGCGCTTGTCATCGGCCCGCTTTATTGGGCCTACCGGTTCCAATCCTGGGCCTTCTTGCTCCTCGTCCTGCTGGTGCCGGGCTTGTGGCTTATCCGGTTCTCCGTCCGCTACCTGCGGTCCGCCATCCGCAAAAACCGTCTTCTCAGCCGGTACAGACTGTGCCGCGACCGGATCGAATACCGGATCTACCATCATCCCGACACCAAAGTCAGCGAAGGGACCATCCCGTTGGACCGGATTGAACGGATTTACGTTTCTTATTACGTCGCGCTGTACCATTATGCCTACCGAAAAAGCAAATTCAATGAACAGCAACCGACGTATCACATTTTGCCGATGGTTAACGTCGTTTACCGGGATGAAACGAACCGGCGGGTGCTGGGTGTTCCTTTTTACGAATATTTCGACGCCGAGCAGTGGCTGAAAGAGCTGCAGAGCCGGGACATCCCCATTTGGGCGACCGCCGTGCTGCCAGGCGCCTTGCCGGAAGAGGAGCAGATGCGGCTGCTTGAAGACGAGTCCAATTCGAGGCCGTTTCCTTTTCACCACCACTTGCAAAAAGAACTGGAGCAGCTGGTTAGCGAAATCGAACAAAGCAGACCGGTGGAAGCCGGCGGCGCAGACGGCACCGCTCCCCATCAAGAAGCCGGGGAACGGCCTCCCGCGGGGATTCAAAGATTCAAGCCGCAGTGGTCCACGCTGATCATTTTTGCGCTGTTGTTCGCTTTCATTTATGCTTTTCTCAAAATCGCTTTTAAAGGGAATATCCCTTCGGACGGCTTCGGCATCTGCTTTGCGGTTTCGCTCGCGGGCGGACTGATCTATCTGTTTTTGGCAAAACGCCTGACGTTCTGGGTTCCTCTCCGTTATGCCGTCGCATTATTTCTGGGATGGGCACTTATCGGCGCATTCATGCCGGAGACCGATGCCGGGATCGGCGAAGAGTATTATATCTCCACGTTGACGGCCGGCGTGTTCACGGCGTTTGCCATCTGGCCCGTCTTCGGTATCCTTTACTGGATTCGCAAAAAACGCGGGAGACGCCCTTAACGAAAAAAGCGGGTCAGTGTGAAATAAAGCAAAATGAAAGGAGGCGTCGGCGCTGTCGCTATTTACGGAGATGTTTTTTTCCAAGTGGCATTGGATTACCCTTGCCCTCATCGTGATCGCCTGGGTGGCGCTCATTGCGGGCGGGTATGAACGGCGCGTGGTGCTGCGCAGCGGATTCGGGGCGGTCGTCCTGCTGTACATCGTCACGACGATTCCCATCGCAACGATCACGTATAACGAAAAATCGATGGAAATGAAAATGCGCGGGGAGGTCGCGCGCCACTATCAATATAAAATGGAGCAGCTCGGCGGTTCCGTGCGCGATATCGACCGTTTGGCGCTTGCTGCCGGGTCGTTCCAAAATGACGATTCGTTCAAAATCAAATTTTACGCCGGAAATTACAATGATTCATACCGTTTCACCGGAACCTTGATTGTCACAACCTATGACGAGCAGGACAAAGAGCTGGATCGGAAAACTTACGAAAAACTGACCATCGAACCCGGCGAAGTCAAGGAAATTGACACGTATTACTCATCTTCCTCGTTCGAAAAATACAGGTACGAGTTTATACCGCAAAATCAATAAAACGTTTGGATGGATATCGGCCAAGGGTTCTCGTTATCGCCCTCTTAGATTCGCCTCGTTGTAGGCGTCCAAAACGGCATAGAGAAGCTTGCAACAACGTCCTTGGGGTTCACGTAGCCAACTTCAAACATGAACGGACCGTTGTATCGGTTGTCGACGAGCGCACGCATCGCTCACCCCAGTGTACGATCCCGCGGCCAGGAATCCAACCGTTCGTTCACGCCGTCATGGTCGGAAACATGCAGCGTCCGGATGCGGCTCCTTTGTCGTCCCAATACGTGCCCAGCTTCCATTCCGCAGGATTGATCGCCATCGCGTTTGATCCTCCATTCAAAATTTACAGTCATTATGTGTTTTCCCGGAAGATTGGCGGTCTTTGACATGTACAGTCACCCATTAATCTTCTAGAAAACAACCTAAGCCTAACACTGTTCAGTAACAGTTCACCAACGAAAAACAGCCCCCGCAATAACATGCGAGGGCTGTTTCGATTGAAAATCGGTTTGGAAATCTATTGCCTAGTCAATCAATTTCGTTACTTTCAGTAAACGCTCCATCAATGCTACCGTCTCGGCACGCGTCATTGGAGATTTGGGGCCGAGTTCCTTCGCATTGCCTTGGACCACGTCCTCGGACAGCAAGGTCGCCACGGAAGGTTTAGCCCATTTGGCTACCTTCGATCCATCCCCGTATCCCGAAAGCAGGCTGTTGATCTCCGCTTCGCCGATCGTATGGCCCGGGCGAATCAATTGATATCCGCGGGCAATCATCGCCATGCCTTCTTCTCTCGTGATGTTCTGATTGCCGCGGAACGCGCCGTCATCATAACCGAGGACGATGCCAAATTCGCTGGCAATGGAGATCGCGCTGCGGTACCATGCGTCGGAATGCACGTCATTGAACGTATTTTTCGGCTCCTCTTGGCGCATCAGTCCAAGGCCCAAAACAACAATCTCCGCAAATTCGGCGCGGGTTACGTTGCGGTTTGGCGAGAACGTGTTGTTGCCGTTTCCTTCCAAATCAAGCCGGGCCGCAATGTTGTTGACATTGCGCTGCGCCCAGTGGCTTCTTACGTCATCAAAATCTTGAGGATTCCAAATGACCGAATAAGTACCGCTGCTGCGCAGGTCATGGATTTCCGCATAATAACGGTTGCCGATTTTCGTCACAACCGTCGGCAAATGGAATACGGTTCCGTCAGGGTTGACGACGACGCCGGTCGTAATCCGGTTCGGATCGACGCCTTCCGGCAGCGCGATGTATTTTACGGCATATCCGTTTAGTTGACCGGATCTTACCGTAGAGCCGTTATGCGTAAAGGTCATGTCCAGGTCGACCGGATCCACCAGCAGGTCGTATCCTTTTGATTTCGCCTGGTTTTTGGCGTTTGCGATGACGGCATCCGCGGAACGTTTAATGTCGATATGCACGGCGATATCGCCTGCTGCCGCGTTGCCCAACTGCCGGGCGATTTTGCCTACATCCAGCTGTCCGCCGGGAACCGGATAAATGGCGAGCTGATTGCCGATTTCAAGGCTGGCTTTTTTATCGGCCAGTTTTTGTACATCGGCTGCCGTCAAACCGTCGACGCTCAGATTGCCTTCGTTCGGGGATTGGATGGCAAGCTTTTGCCCATTTCCGCCCGATAAAATGTCGTTCAGTTTGGAAGAGTCGACTTGAACCGACGTTTGCTTTCCATTATCGGTTGTCGTCGTTTTGCCCGTGGCAAACGGCGTATCGTTGCCGTTTACGGACGTATCAATAGCGGAATTGCCGGATGGCGGTGCAGGCGTTGGGCTTGTCGTGCTTCCGCCGCCGTTATTGCCGTTATTCCCGCTGTTGCCGCTGTTGCCGTTGTTGCCGCCATTGCTTCCGCTGAATTCCCTATAGATCGTAATGGTATATTCTTTAACATTGTTATCCGCATCCGTTACGCGAACGACGATCGTATTCTCGCCTGCATGCAGCGGAAGCTTGTCGCTTGCCGTGCCATTAGCCGTTTCCGTGAACGGACCGCCGTTGAGCGAGATTTCGATTTTGGAATTCGGATCAAACAGCTCAGGGTTGATCGTCACGCTATACACATCGTTCGTAACGGAAGCCTGATATTTTGTCGCGCCATTAAATGGTGGAGACAACGGGATTTTCGTTCCGTCCCAGCTGTTTACCTCCAGCCCGGCAAGCGCGGTATGATCCGTGGTGTCGACTTGAATTTCTTTTGCGGCTTTGGACACCTTGGTGTCTTTTTCGGTTGCTGCTTCTACTTTATAATTTTTTCCGTTTTCCAGCGGCTTGGATGGCGTAAAGCTCCAGTTGCCGTTTGGATCGGCAGTCACGTTCTGCACATCGATCTGAGTCCCGGACTCATCGGAGACGGCAACGGTTACCGTGGCGCCCGGTTCGGCTGAACCTGTAATTTCCGGCTGCGCGGACGTTACTTTCTCGATGGCAGGTCCATCGATGGAGAGTTCGGGCAAAACCGTATTGACGGTCAAATCCTTGCGTCCTGTCGTGGTCTCGAGCTGATCCTTTTTCGCGCTGACTTCGTAGGTGTATTTGCCGTCTTTTAATCCCGGTTCGGGAACGTAGGACCACTCCCCGTTCGGGCCGGCGGTCACCTCGACCGGTTGCCCAACAACGTTGCCGGCTTCGTCATAGACAGCGACCGTTACCGTCGCGCCAGGAGCGGATACGCCGCTAAACGCAGGTTTTGCCGTATAAACGGTGTCGCCGCCCGGTTTTGTGACCTCCAGCTTGAGCTTCAGGCTGTCTTGCGCCTTTTTCAAAGCTTCCGCAGCCGCATCGACATCGGCTTGGGTTTTGCTGGTTTGGTTCAGGATGTTTTGTGCTTTTTCCAAAGCACGCTCATAATCCTTCCAGCTGTTGTCGTCATAATCCGCTTGATTCAAAGCGTCGCCGGTTTTGATCTCCTGGTTCAAATCGGTGACATCGACGAAGTTGACCGTTTTGGTGGCGCTGATTTGGATATTGTTATCGTTATCCATGCCGCCGTACTCGACAATATAGCCTTTTACGCCTGCATTGTTGGGGGCGTAGTCATTCCACTTCCCGGTCTTAGCACCCGAGTCCGGCCCGAAAATATGGGCAACATATTCGTTGCCGCCAGTGTCATTTGGCTCGCCGGCATCCCAATTGGCATAACCAACCGCACTGTGGGCTATTTGATAGTACCCTGTATAAAATTGCAATCCGTTTTTGTTGTCCCTTTCACCTTCAGGGCCTGTAACCCAACGCCAATCCCCGGTATTTCGCGGTTGCCCGCTTTTTCTTTGAATATCCTCCGCACCAATCCAGCCGAGGCCTTGCGCTTTTTCCGTTACGAAGTTATTTTCTTCTTGGTCGGTGATCGTCACGAGATAACCTTGACGCCCGAAGTAATTCCTGTTTTCAGCGGCTGCTTTTGCATTAGCCCAGGTAATTGCGGTTTCCTGACCGTTTACGACATTTTTGATATATTCATAAAAATGCCCGTTCCCGTCAAACGGCAGCGCGCTGCCAAGCGAAAACTTAATGGTTCTGTCCGACACCTTGCCTGAAGCAGGCGTAAACAGAACGCTGTTGAGCGCATCGATGTACTGCTGGGCGGTCGCGGCCCCCGTTAATTTAAGGATCCCGTTTTTGGCGTTATAGACGCCCTTGATTTCGTTGGTATCCGTAAATTTCAGCACGTCCCCCGGTACAAATCCTTCAATGAGAACCGTTGCCGCATCCAAAGGCTGATTGTAATCGATGGACAAATCTTTGTCGATGATTACGCTTTGGGCCGATCCATTTCTGTCGTAGTTTACGCTGGTTGTCCCATCCGACGTCTTGATGGCCACAGCGGGTTCCGCTGCCGCATTTGCCGTTAGCGGAGCCCACCCGACGGGCAATCCGCCTACGGTTAGCACGCAGGTCAACAATACTGCCGCCGGCTTTTTCCATTTCAACTTACTTTTTCGTGTAGACACGATCTCTCGTCCCCCAATCATGTTTTCGGAGAAATCGCCTTGCTCTTGATGGTTGACTCCTCGACGGAATTCTACAATTTCTCCATTTTTATCATTGTAACAACCAGGACTATACAGAACCTATACAGGCTATTCTGTGAGTATTTAGAGAAAAAGGGATGCCCCCAATTTAGTCGGAGCATCCCTTTTTTCAATTTCTACAGCTGATTACACATATACGCATGCCATGTCACTGGGCGCCGATCTTCCGACCGGCTATTCATCCTCGCCAAACACCGGCTGCATCTTCACCTCGAACGCAAACGACTTTTCATTTAGCTGGTACGTCTCCATGAGACGCGGCCCGCAGGAATTGGAGCCGACACCGCTCATTTTGTAGTCGAGATGCACGATCGTTTCTTCACGACGCACCAGCTCGACGTTATGCCGGGCCTTCGTCAGATCCCCGGGCGTATAATGGCTCGCATTGAAGGAGAAGCAGTCCGGAGCCGTGAAGCGGAGCCCCATGCCCAGATGATTGCTTACCGCCGCCCATTCGGTATGATAGCGGGAGCCGTTTTCCTGCGGCATGATGTAATCCGTATGCATTTGATCGACGCTCGTATGATATACATCGCGCTTCACGCTCATCTTCTTGTCGATATAGCTTTCATGTGGGCCCAGACCATAATAGGTTACGGCCTCATTTCCTTTAGGCATCGTAAGCTGCAGGCCGAACCGCGGCAGGAAATCGACCGTTTCCGCGACTTCGACGTCGGTTTTGAGCGCAATGGAACCGTCAGCTTGAACGGTCCAAACGGCCATCCCCTTCAGGATGTTCCGGATCGAATATCCGCCTAAGGAATAGTCCACTTTGATCATTACCCGATCTGATGCAGGCTGATCCCAGCTGACGCCGTAGACTTTGGTAACAGCCCGGTCGAGTCCGGCGTTCGTCCAGGCATGTTTTTCGTTGCGGTCATTGTCCGTCGGTGCGCGCCACACCTCAAAATGAGCCGGAGCCGCAAGCATGCTGACGCCCTGCTTCGTGATGCCGGTAAAGGTACCCAAGCTCAAATCAAACGTATGCTTAAAATCGAAACCTTCGAGGACGAGCAGCCGTCCCTCTTCAGCAGCCTGAACCGTTCTTGCAGGGCTTAATGCGCCGCCTTGCCCCGCAGCCCCCCTCGCCGTACGCGGTTTGACTTCAAATTGTACGCATGCAAGCTCATATCCCGCTTCCGCCCAAACCTGATCTTCGTTCAAGACTACGCTGAACTCCAGGTCGACGGCGGCCGCCACCGAGTCGGGAATATTCAGGTCCACCGTTACCTCCGCGCTCGCATGCGGAGCAAGCTCCGGTACGGCGAGATCTCCCTGCTGAAGCAGCGTGCCTTCGGCTTTTAGGCGGTAACGGATCGCAAGCTTGCTCAGCGTGCTGAAATCATAGCGGTTTTTGATGCTGAAACGCCCCTTCGCCGCATCCATCGCTTCGATCGCCACCGGAGCGTATACTTCCTTCAGCTCCAAAAGCCCGATGTTCGGCTTGCGGTCCGGGCTTACCAGGCCGTCGATGCAGAAGTTGCCGTCATGCGGCTTTTCGCCGAAATCGCCGCCGTATCCATAAAACGGCCTTCCGTCTTCGGTATACGTTTGAATACCGTGATCGACCCATTCCCAGACGCAGCCGCCCATCAGCTTCGGATAGGCATACATCACCTCCCAGTAGTCCTTCAGATCACCCGGGCCATTGCCCATTGCATGGCTGTATTCGCAAAGAAACATCGGCTTCTGCTTACTGTCGTCCTTCGCGTAAGCCTCCAAATCGGGAACCGACATATACATCCGGCTCTCCATATCCAGGCAGCTTTGGTCGAATTCATGCTCCGGATCATGGGCCGCGCTCTCGTAATGGACGAGTCTGGACCCATCGCGGGCATGCGTCCACTCCGCCATCGCGACATGGTTCGGCCCGTAATAAGATTCGTTGCCAAGCGACCAGATGATGACGGAGGCATGGTTTTTGTCCCGCTCCACCATACGGATTTGGCGATCCAGAAAAGCTTCTTTCCACTCCGGATTTCTCGGAAAGCTCCGATTGTCTTTGGTTCCGTAATGCAGCGAGAAATCGCCGTGGGACTCTAAATCCGCTTCGTCGATGACATAAAATCCGAATTCGTCGCAAAGATCCAGAAAACGCGGATCATTCGGATAATGGGATGTGCGGATCGTATTGATGTTATGCCGCTTCATCAGCTTCAAATCCTCGATCATATGCCGAAGCGGAATCGTTTGGCCGAGCTCGGGATGCGAGTCGTGGCGGTTAACCCCTTTGAGCTTGATATCTTGTCCGTTTATGCGGAATACCCCGTCTTTGATCTCGATATGTCGGAAGCCGACCTTAAAGCGCAGAACTTCCTCCCCGCTCGAAATATAAACCTCATACAAGTACGGATGCTCGGCGTTCCAAAGCATTGGAGAATTAACCTGAAGATCGAAGGCGTGTCTCCCGTCAACGTCCGCGCGCTGGTTCGCCAGCTCCCGACCGGTTGGATCCGTAAGCAGAACCGAGACGGAAGCCGTACCGGTCGTATCCAGCTCTACCTTCAGCCGGGCGGACTTCAAGTCCTCCGCAAGCTCCGTCCGGCAGAATACGTCGCGTACATGGGCTTTATCGCGAGCCAGCAGGTACACGTCCCGGAAAATGCCGGTATAACGCCACTGATCCTGGTCCTCCAGATAAGAGCCGTCGCACCACTTCAGCACCATGACGGCGATTTTATTGCTTCCTTGCCGCACATGCGAAGCGATGTTGAACTCCGCCGGTACGCGGCTTCCCTGGCTGTACCCCACGTAGGTGCCGTTAATCCATAAATAAAAGCAAGCGTTTACACCTTCAAACATAACGTACGTATCTTTGCCGGACCATTCCGGCCCGATCCGAAACTCCCTGACGTATAAGCCGGCCGGATTGTCGTCGGGGACGTACGGCGGATCATAAGGGAACGGATAATTGACGTTCGTATATTGAAGCTGGTCGTAACCCTGCACCTGCCAGCAGGAAGGAACAAGCAGGTCATCCCAGCCTGATGTATCGTATCGTTCCCCGGCCCAATCGGTTTCGACGTCCTTCGCGCGCGGGCGGTAACTGAATTTCCAGCTGCCGTTCAGCGTTTGATACCATGGCGAGCGTCCTCGTTTGCCTGATTGCGCGCTCTCCATGTCTCCGTAAGGAATATAGGAAGCGCGTGCTTCTTCGCGATTCTCTTGCAATATGTTCGGATTTTCCCAATAAGCCTTTAAGGTCATTTTGATTCCGACTCCTCTCGGCAGGTGAACGACGGCTCGGCAGCGAGATGTCTAGCGGAGCTAAAACCTGCTTCGCGTGACGGCCTTTTCCCTGGCTCCCATCAAACGCCGCGCACTTTCAAAGCTCATCGTTCCCATGTCATCGTTATGTTATATTAACATTATAAAAGGGTCGTACCGCCTGATACAGAACGTGATTTTCGTATTTGTTCAACGATTTTCGCATCATGCGGCGATAACGATGAGGTGTTGAAGACCTATGGCGAACAAGCTTGGATTTCTTATGCAAACCGATACGGTCATGAAGCTGCCTGTCTATATGACGGGTGCCGGGCATTGGGATCATCAGGAGCCGATCCACAGGCCCGACGGTTATCCCCAATTCCAATGGCTGCATTGCGTATCCGGCCAAGGAGAATTGGTGGTACGCGGACAGACCTACCGGGTGAAACCCGGGTCGGGCATGTTTCTGTACCCGGATGAAGAACATGCTTATTACGGAGTTGAAAAACCTTGGGAAGTGTACTGGGTTACATTCATGGGGCAAGAAGCGAAGGCGATGGCGCAGCTTGCCGGAATGAACGAATCCGCCGTCTATTCGGTGCATAGCCAGGAGCTTATTCTCAACCATATGAAAAATGCGCTGTCCTTAACGCTTTCCGACAAACCGCTTGCCGGGCTCGAATGCTCGAAGCTAGCCTACATGTTTTTCATTGATCTGATGACCGACATGACCCTGCATTCACCGTCCACCGACCAAGGGTATTTGCGACTTCAGCCCGTGTTTGACTACATGGAAGAACATTACCGCCGTGATATTCCGCTGCATGAGCTTGCCCGGCAAATCGGGGTGTCCGTCCAGCACTTATGTCTCCTGTTTCGGAAAATACTGAACAAACGCCCGATGGAGTACCTGAATCAGCTCCGCATCCACAAAAGCAAAGAACGCCTGCTGGAATTTCCCGAAGCCCGAATCGGCGAAATCGCAAGGCAAGTCGGATTTACGACGCCGGGGTATTTCAGCACGCTATTCAAGCGCACCGAGGGGATGACCCCGGAGGCTTTTCGCAAGCTGAACGGGGTGAGGTGAACCGCGCGGCGGCTAAATTGCCGTCCTCAGGGCATTGAAATGACTTGCCTCTCCCCATCATTGCCCAACAAAAAAAGAAGCATGGGCCTGCAGCTCCCATGCTCCTTGCGCTTCTTGCGACTACCTGCATCTTTAGAATGTTTTGACCAGTCGAAACCTTAGTTTTTCAAGAAATCCGGCTTCAGGAAGCTGGGATTCGGATATTTGTAGAAACCTTCTCCCGTCGCTCTTCCCAGTTTACCTTTGTCGATATATTCGGTCTTCAGCAAGTCGGCGATCTTTTTGAACTCTTCGTCTCCTGTCGCTTCCGCCTTCGCACGGCCGATATGATATGCGGTATTGATGCCCACGACGTCCAAAATCGCAAACGGCCCCATCGGCGCTCCGGTCGCAACCATCCATGTTTTATCGATCGTTTCGACGTCGGCCACCTCTTTGACCAACAGGCGCTGAGCCGCATCCAGCAAAGGAACCAGCAGCGAGTTCAAAATATACCCCGGCTGCTCTTTATGCAAAGGCAGCGCAACCATGCCGATCGCTTTCGCGAATTCGATCACGTCCTGGAACACGTTCATGTCCGTTCCCGGATGCTTCATGATTTCCGCCGTATTGTTTTTCCAAATCTCGTTGGCGAAATGCAGCGCCAAAAATTTCTCCGGACGACCTGTGGCTTCCGCAAATTGGCTTGGCAACAGCGTGGAGGAGTTTGTCGCAAACACCGTTTTTTCCGGAGCGGCCTTTCCCAGGTTCGCGTAGAAGTCGGTTTTGATCTGCACCACTTCCGGAATCGCTTCAATGACCAGGTCGGCATCCGCTACCGCTTGGGACAGATCGCTGTTGAAGGACATACGGTTATAAGCGCTATCCACCTCTTCCTGCGTCGCGCCAAGATCCGCTTGATAATGCGGCTTCAGCTGCATGATTCTTTCTTTTGCACGTTCCAAAGCTTCGTCATTGATATCGTATACCGTTACTTGAAACCCTTTAAACGCGGTTTGGTACGCGATTTGGCTGCCCAAAACGCCGCTTCCGGCAACGGTAATGTTTCTATAATTCATGATCGTTCCTCCTTAAATCACGATGTCTTTCATGGGATGATTGAAGATGCCGGGCCGCTTGCCGGGAAGCCCGGATCGACGACGGAAAAGGCGATGACTGCACATCCCGTAGTCTCTCCTGCTACAGCCGTCTGCTATTCCGACAAGCTTGCAGCGTTAGCGCCATCCTCTTTTGAGGCATTAATCCTGGCGGAGTTTTTCGAATCCGCCCTTCAGCTTGGCCAATCCTTGAAGCAGCGAATCGATGTCGCTTTCCCCGAATTCGGATACGAGCCGATCCATTAAGGAAAGGAACAACGGGGTCATTTCCTTCACTTTGTTTAAGCCGGTCTCCGTCATCGAAATGACCATGCCGCGCCGGTCGCGGTCATCCAGCTCGCGCGCCACGTATCCGCCCTTTTCGAGGGCGTCGATCATGGAGCTTACCGCAGCCCGGGTTACCTTCAAATGATCGGCCAGCGCCGAAGGATTGGACCGCCCGTCCGGCTGATACCGGAGCACGCACAGCAACATGTATTGCCCGTAGGAAATCCCGAATTCACGTGCTCGCCGTTCCAAGTCCTTCTGAATTTCGGTGGTGAGGAAAAACAGGTCGGCCAGCACTCTCCCCGTCTTGTATTCCGATTCGAAGAGATTTAACTGTCCGGAATAGCGTTCAATCGCATGCAAGAAATGAAACATCTTGTCCTCCCATTCTTTTAGTTCACTTTTTAATAATAAATCAGTTAACTAATTTTCGTCAAATTTTAACCGCCTCGGATACCCCGACAAACACGAAGATGCCTGCCATCGTTTTGCGACGCAAAGCTGCTGTTTCTAAGCACTTGCTTTGAAACATATCCTTAGATAAAACTTACCTGGGATGTGTTTCTTATGAGCGATCGGCCGTTATCCTCAGGCTGCCTCGAAAAACCCAATTTCCTCGTGCTTCTCGTGGATGAAGAGCGTTACCCACCGGTGTATGAAAACAACGAAATCCAGGCATGGCGCAAACAAAACCTTATAACCCACGAGCTGCTCAAAACCCATGGGCTGGAATTCGACAGGCATTACATCGGCAGCGCCGCCTGCTGCCCCAGCCGGGCCACGCTGCTCACGGGTCATTATCCGTCGCTTCACGGCGTCAGCCAAACAGACGGAATCGCCAAACGGGCGGCCGACCCGGACATGTTTTGGCTGGATCGAAACACCGTTCCGACGTTGGGAGACTATTTTCGCGCGGCGGGTTACCAGACCTATTTCAAGGGGAAATGGCACGTATCCTTTGAAGATATCGTCGTTCCCGGCACCCACGGCAGCGTCGCCAGCTACCATCCTTTGACGGGAGTGCCCGATCAAAACGCGGCATTGTACAACCGCGCCGACAGGCTGAACGATTTCGGGTTTTCAAGCTGGGTCGGTCCGGAACCGCATGGCAAAAACCCGCGGAACTCCGGTTCATCCGCTGGTTACGGCATCTCCGGGAGGGACGAGGTTTATGCTGCGGAGGCCACCGGGCTCATCGAAGCTTTGGATCATCAAAAAAGAAACAACCCGGACGCAAATCCGTGGCTGATCGTCGCTTCATTCGTGAATCCGCATGACATTGCGTTATACGGGGCGATCACGGCCGGGCTGCCGTTCTTCCGGTTTGACGTCGAACCTATGCCCGATGTTCCTCCGCCGCCGTCGTTTTACGAGGATCTGCGGACGAAACCCCGCTGCCAGGCCAGCTACCGCGACATTTATCCGAGAGCGCTGCAACCGATCACCGATCAGCCTTTTTATCGAAAATTGTATTACCAGCTTCAAAAAAACGCCGACCGGCAAATGCGTAAAGTTTTTGAGGCTCTGGTCCGCTCCTCCTTTTACGACGACACGATCGTGATTTTTACCTCCGACCACGGGGATTTGCTTGGAGCGCACGGCCGTCTGCATCAAAAATTTTATTGCGCCTATGAAGAAATGCTGCATGTTCCTCTCATCATTCACAACCGTCGACTTTTCCCGCGGCACCGCCATTTCCATTCCTTGACCAGCCACGTGGATCTGCTGCCGACCATGCTTGGGCTTGCGCGCGCGGATATCGACGGCATCCGGTGCAAGCTGCAGGGCCGTTTTACCGAGGCCCGGCCTTTCGTCGGCCGCAACCTGACTCCGTTTCTCCATGGAGCGCACACGTATGGCGTCGATGAGACGATCTACTTCATGACGGAGGATGACGTTACCAAAGGCCAGAACCAGGTCAATCCGCTAGGGGAGCCGTATCCGTCCGTCACGCAGCCTAACCATATCGAAACCGTCGTCACGCCCATTTACCGGAATCAAAAAAGGGAACTGTGGAAATTTTCCCGTTATTACGACGATGCCCGATTCGGGAACCATCCCGGTGCCAAAAATGACACTGCCCAACCGATGACCTACGCAAATGATGAACGGAAAGGCTCTTTTGCAGCCCCAACGAAAACGCCTCCCGTCCCTGACGAATACGAGCTATACAATTTGACCGAAGATCCGTCGGAAACGGTGAATCTGGCACACCCGTCCCGTGCAACTCCCTATACCGCCGCCATTCAAGCTTTGATGATGAAACTGCTTAATGAGCAGCGAATTAATAAACGGTTATACCCCTTCTCAAGCCCGATGCAATGACAAACTGAAAAGATATGTATAAAGAGGGCTTGGCCCTCTTTGGCCCTCTTTTTATTGGTGCTGAAAAAACAATGCTCGACGTAAGAAACTAGGGCAGCCCCTCTATAAAAAAAGTTACCGTCCTTCTCGATCCGCCATCTGCTGTTGCGCAAGCCGGATCATTTCGCGGACCATCGAACCGCCGATTTTGCCGCCGACCTGCCCTGCCGATTCCGTCGTCAAATCACCGTTAAAGCCCGGCTCGAGCGGAACGCCAAGCTCCTTCGCCACTTCGTATTTCACGTCATCCGGATGGTTCGGGTCCACGTGATAACCCTCGCGCCGCATCACTTCGGCCTTAAACGCCTGCATGCCGCGCTCCGCTCCGGGAACCGCATACCTTCTGTTTCTTCTGGACATCCTCTTCACTCCTACACATGTTTTCAACTAACCTTCCCGAAAAGAGGAGCGTTCATCCTTGTTAGTTTCTGCCGGATTGCTTTAAACGTGAAAAAACGAAAAGAGGATGCCCTCAATGGTCATTCCCTTTGAAGTACATCCTCATTTCTTTTATCCTTAAGCTTGTTTCGACGCCCAGATGGATTCGATTTCCTCCAGCGACTTCTCTTTCGTCTCCGGTACCACGCGCCATGTGAACAGGACGGTGACCAGCGACATGATGCCGAAAATCCAGAACGTCAAGGCCGGACCGGCCGAGCCAAGCATTGGAGGAAACGCCTGGGATACCACGTAGTCGGCCGCCCACAAGGCCATCGACGAGATGGAGGTGGCAATGCCCCGGACGCGGTTCGGGAATATTTCCGAAATGACGACCCATACGACCGGCCCAAGGGACACGGCGAAAGCAGCCACATAAATCAGAATGAAAATAAGCACGAGCGGTCCGGAAGCATGTCCGGTGTGGAATGCGATGCCGATCACGGCAAGGCAAACCGTCATGGCGGCAGACCCCACGAGGAGCAGCGCCTTGCGTCCGACTTTATCGATCAGCCAAATCGCGAGAATGGTGAACAGCAAGTTGATCACGCCGACCAGAATGGTTTGGATCAGCGCTGCATTCGTACCTGCCCCGGCTTCTTTGAAAATTTCCGGTGCGTAATACATGACCGCATTGATCCCTGTAACCTGCTGCAAAATGGCGAGCGCCACGCCGACAATCAACGCCATGCGCAGGCTTGGGCTGAACAGCTGCCGGAAGGAGCCTTTTTCCTCCTTAAACGATTCTTTGATCTCCAACACTTCCTGCTTCGCCAGCTCTTCACCGTGAATGCGGAGCAGGATCGGGAGGGATTCGGCGGCCCGTCCCTGCTTGATCAGCCATCTTGGGCTTTCCGGCACAAGGAACAGTAGCACGAGAAACAATACGCCGGGAACGACGCCGGCTCCGAACATCCACCGCCATGCGGTGGAAACATCCCACGCATCGTCGCCCAATCCCGAAATCCACAGATTGACGAAGTAGACGAGCGAAATCCCCGTTACCGTGGCCAACTGGTTCAGCGCAACAAGCCGTCCCCGGTATTTGGCGGGAGCGATCTCCGCATTATAAAGGGGGCATAACGTGGATGTAATCCCTATTCCCAGGCCCCCGATCATCCGCGCGACGATAAACCCGCTGAACGTGTCGGGAATCGCCGAACCGATGGAACCGATCACAAAAAGAATCGCCGCCATAATCAAAATTTTCTTCCGTCCAAACTTATCGCTGAGCACGCCGGTGGCAAGCGCGCCGACGATACATCCTACGATCAGGCTGGAAACGGCCCAGCCGACCTGGAATTCGTTCAGGTCAAAGCGCTTCTGCATAAAGCCGACGGCGCCCGACACGACCGCGGTATCGAAACCGAACAGCAAACCGCCGATCGCCGCGACGATCGATACCAGCGTAACGAACTTCATGCTGATTTGCTGACCGCTAAGTTGCGCTTGTCCGCTTAATTGCTGTATGTTTGAGCTCATCGTCCGATGTCTCCTTCTATGATGTAATGAATTGAATCCGCGGGTTCAACCCGCTTAAAATTCCTTACCACCATTGTAACACCGGCCTTTGCTGCGTATGCGGTTGAATGCCTTCACTTATTTGCGTTATGCAAGCATAAATTTGCCCCCAGGTCTTCTAGGACGAAAAGTCCTTGAGCACTAGCACATTTTTGACCGCCGATAACAAAAAAGTCCATGCCTTCCGGCATGAACCCTCTCCTGCAGTCGGTTCCACATTTAAGACTGAAGCTGGATGCGGTATTCCGATGGGGAAACTCCCGTTACCTTTTTAAAAACGCGGCTGAAATAATTCGGATCCTTGTAGCCCACCGCATAACAGACCTCTTTCAGGCTCAAATCCCCGTTTTTGATCAAGTCCTTGGCCTTGTCGATGCGAAGCCGCGTTACGTAATCGATAAAGGTTTCCCCGGTTTGCTGCTTGAAAACTTTGCTGAAGTAATACGGATTCAAATGAACGTGCTCCGCGGTGTCTTCAAGCGAAATCTCCTCCTGGAACCTGTCGCGTATATATGCCAGCGCTTTATCCAGCATGTTCGTCGTGTTCTGCTCCCGCTCCTCCCGAATCTGCCTGATCGCCAGCTCGACGTACGTGCTCTCTTCCGGTGGACCCCCACCGTTTACTGGTTCCGTTTCATTTCCGCTCCGTTCGGCCGTTTTCAGATCCTCAAACCGGTACAAGCTTCCCCATTTGTCGTCGAATTTGGAGGCAAACACAGCCTCATAATAAGAGCGCCGGATCCCTGCCGTCCCGCTTTGCACCGACCCGATGCCGACGGAAATCGTAATGCCGCATTGATCCGCGAGCGCTTCGGCAAGCTTCGTGCCTAACTGTACCGCGCCTTCACGGACCGCGTCGACGCCGGCGTGCGGATTTACCAGCAGAAATACGGCCATATGGCTGTGGACCATGGAACTGACGACGGCGCCGCAGCGGTCTTTGGCGATATCATGCGTGTACGTTTTAACGGTATCGTAGGCCTTTTTCTTCCTGTCCCCGATTTCCGGAAAAGCAAGCACGATCGCGCAGCCCTTGTCCACGGACAGCTTCAAAATATCCGCCAGCTGCGAGACCTCCGTCTCGTTAACCTGATCGGACATCAGATGCAGCGCCAGTTCCGTTTCCGCAAGCGGCAGCAGCTGAAAAAACTTGTCCCGGACCGCAAGCTGCTCGTTCCGATCCCGCCGGTCCTCCGCGATTTCATCCACGAGCCGCTTCAAAACGGCCGCGATTTGATCCCGCTTGGCGGGTTTGACCAAATACTCCTGCACGCCGAGGGACAAAGCCTGCTTGGCATAGTCGAAATATTCGTAAGCCGTAATCAGTACCATTTTAACCTGGGGATTCTGTGCTTTGATCTCCCTTAGGGCGTCCAGCCCTTGAATGCCCGGCATTCTGACATCCATCATGACGATATGGGGATGGAACTCGGCCGCCTTCTGAATCGCCATCCGTCCATTTTCCGCGTGCATGATCCGGAACGTATCCGGCATCATCCGATTGACGATCCATTCGATCCCTTCCCGCTCCAACGCCTCATCATCGGCGATCAACAGGCGATACATGGTTTTCCTCCTTTCCCGAACGGGGTATCCGCAGCACGACCGTCGTCCCCATTCCCGGCGCGCTTTCGATGCGGACCAGATCCTTTCTGTCGTAAAAAAGCTCCAGCCGCTTGAAGACGTTGCGCGTGCCGAGCCCGGTGGAATGGCCCGTTTTGCCCTCCTCCCCGTCCTTCGGAGGTTTCTCGTCGTAATGGAGCAGCGAATCCCTCACTTCCTCGGTCATGCCGGCTCCGTTATCCGATATCGACACCCATGTCTCGTCGGATTGGCACTTCACAGCCAGCCTGATCACGGCTCCCTCCTCCATGCCTTCGATGGCATGCACAAAGACGTTTTCGAGGATCGGCTGCAGCGTCAGCACCGGCACCAACACATCCAGACCCGCTTCATCGACGTCGGTTTCAAACCGGATCCGCTCCCGAAAACGAGCCTGCTGGATGATGAAATATTCCTTGGCATGCTCCACTTCATCCCGCAGCGGCACCGGACGGTCCAGCTTTCGCAGATTATAGCGCAGCAGGTTCGACAGGGAGACGGTAAGATCGCTCGTTTTTTCGGCGCCTTCGATCAAGGCCAGCTTCGACAGCACGTTCAAGGAATTGAACAAAAAATGCGGGTTGATCTGGTTTTGCAGCACCGCAAGCTCCAGCTCTTTGACCAGACGGTCCTTTTCAAGCCCTTCCTTTTCCTTTTGTATGAGCTGCTTCAAATTCTCCTGCATTTGCTCGAATGCATCCGCTAAAATACGAAACTCGTCATGGGCGCCCATTTGCGGCGGAACGGCTTCCAAATTGCCTTCGGAAATCTGTTCCGCCGTTCGGACCAGCCCCTGGATCGGCTTCGTGATCCGCAGCGAAATCCAGTAGGCAAACACGAGGCTGATCGCCGTATTGGCCACAAAAACGGCCACTCCCCAATGGTTCATCAAATCCGTCTGCGTGAGAATTTTCCGGTAAAACGGCTGGTAGTAGCTCAGCTCTTGATCGATCAATTGGTAAGCCTGCTCCTGAATGAAACTTGCCGTCGTTTCCGCTTCGGCGTAGAAAGGGGCATACGCAAGAGGCGTCCGGCTCCCAAGCGCATCCAGCACGCTTTTTTCCTGCGAAATGAAAGTATCCAGCATATGCCGGTAACTCCGGGCGGCCAGCTCCGCGGCAGCGACCGGCTGCTGGGCCGACAGGCTGGCCTGCAGCGCCTTCAGCTCAACGTTTTGCCGTTCGAAGTCGCGAAGGCTGCCTGGGCTGCGATCCATAATGTAGACGTTGACCGCCCGCAGATTCTCCCGGGTTTTCTCGTCGATTTGTTTATATAATAATACCCGATCCAGCATCATATTATAGCTTTGCTGCACGGTCCGCCCGCTTTGAAAAATAAAAAACGATACCGCGTTATTTAATATAAAAAGCAGCGGAATGACGATAAACAGCATCCTGCGCATGTTCACGGGCCGCTCCCCCCGGTCTGCACGGACTTGCGGTCCAGAAGGGTGGTCGGAATGAAAAGCTGCGCGGGCAGTTTTTGGCCTTGAAACCATTGAGCAAGCAAACGCACCGCTTGACCTCCGATTTCCAGCGGCTGCTGCACGATGGATGCCTCAATGTCCCCGTCGGCGACGCCCTTCCGGGTCGCCTCCAAATCGTCAAAGCCATACACGCGCACGCCTTCCTTGCCCGCCGCCTTGATCCCCTCAACGATTCCTCCGGCATCCAACGAGCTGAACCCGACGATCGTGCCGATCTCTCCATGCTGCCGCAGCATCGCTTCCGCCTGTTCGGCCGCTCCGATCCGCGAAATGTTGGACGAACGGACGTCCACGACTTCATATCCGGCGGCCGTTGAAATGACGGACCGGAAACCCTCGAGCCGTTGCCGCTGGTTGTCCGCGAATTCGCTGCCGACGATGACGCCGATTCGGCCCGATCCGCCCGGATGGTTCAGCACCAGTTCTCCCATCCGCCGCCCCGCTTCCCTGTTGTCCGTGCCGACGTAAGCCAGACGGCGGCTTCCCGGCTCATCCGCATCGACGGTCAGCACCGGAATTCCCTGATCGACCGCTTTGGCGATCAACCGGTCATATTCGGCGTTTCCGACGCCCTGTATCAAAATGCCGTCCGGTTTCGCGGCAATCGCTTTCTCCAGCAGCCTTGCCTGTTCCGCAGGATCGATCCGGATCGGCCCCGTATAATCGATTTTCATCCCCAATTTTTGCGCCGCTTCCGCTGCTCCCTGCTCCATTTCCCGCCAGAACGGGTTGTCCAGCTCCTGCGCGATCAGAACGATATGTTTGGCGGGCTGCGCCGCCGGTTTGACCGGTCCCATCCGATGGATCAAGTCGTCCACCTTCGTCGTGGAAGCAAAAAAACGAATGAGGACATAACCAAAAATAAGAACGACCACGACCAGTCCGATCGACCACTTCCGGTTCGACATGCTTTACCCGACCTTTCTTTCGGCGCACCGTTTCTATCGTTAACTTGCCCATTCCAATAGTATATCATGAAGCGCCGCAGCCTGGTTTCGTGAGCAAACCTTCACGTCGGGATCGTGATCAGAAACGTCGTGCCTTTGCCTTTTTCGCTTTCAACCTCGATGAATCCTTTCAATTTGTCGACGGTGCTGTAAACCATGAGCATGCCAAGGCCCGTCCCTTCCTCTTTGGTAGAATAATACGGTTTGCCGAGGCGGGATATCTCCTCTCTCGTCATTCCGACGCCGGTATCTTGAATGCGGATGACGATGTTTTGCTTTTTTTCCGAAATATCGATGGACAGCGTGCCGCCGCCCTTATCCCTCATCGCTTCGATGCCGTTTTTGTACAAGTTGATGAGGCACTGCTGGACTTGATTCCGGTCGTAATGCTTTTGGAGCGAATTGTTAAAATGGAACTCCACCCGGACTTTATGAATGGACGCATACGGCATGATCACGTTTTTGGTGTACTCCAGCTCCGTGCTCATGTCGGAATAGACCATGTTTTCGGATTGCGGCTTGGCAAACGAAAGGTAATCGCTCACGATTTTTTCCGCCCGCTTAAGCTCCTGCAGGGATAATTCCACGTACTGCATCTCTTCCGGCCCGATGGTTTTGGACTTGTTCAACAGCTGCAGAAAACCGCTGGTCACCGTCAAGGGATTGCGGATTTCATGGGATACGCTGGCCGCCAGCTCGCTGACGACCTTCAGTCTTTCCGACTGCATGATCCGGTCGCGGTTTTTCATGTTGGCGATGATCTTTTCGATCAAAATCATGAGGATAACCATGAATATCACATACGTTGTCAAGGCATTGAGGACGAGGATCCAAAATTGCTTGTTTAACGCCCCTTTGGCAAAGCTGAGCGTAAGCAAGTAAAACCCGGTCGTCAAAAATGAGGCGATCGCAGCCCATAAAATGCGTCCTTTGGAGCTTAGCTTCAGAAATTTGGCGCTATAATACGGCACGATAACCATCATCGTCGTCGAAAAAAGAAAAGACTGCATCGTTCCTTCCCCGCCGACGTAAAGCCGGTACAGATTCAAAATGATATATAAAAGGAAAACGTTCCGGTACCCTCCATACAGAGCCACAATGAGAAAAGGGATGTATCTTAAATCGACAATAAACCCAATGCTGAGCTGGATCGGCATCGAAATGCAAAGAATCATCGACACCGCCGACAGCAGAACAAGGACTTTGCCGTGAGAGGCGTACGGACGGTTTTCAAAGAAAATGAGAAAAATGACGACCGGAACCAATAAAAACAGGAAATTCAAAAGCAAAGTTTCAAACAACGGCTGACTTCCTTTCGAACTTTTGGTAGCTTGTTGGACATCGATCCGTTTTAAATCATTACTATAAGACCTTACGCCAAACCGATGTTATAAGTAAAGTTAAAAATGTTAATTTATGTTTACTTTATTATGGCAACGGCCATCGTGCAACGTTTCGCTCAGACGGCCGCATCCCGTGCCACTTCTTTTTGCAGGCAGGCGCAAAAAACCGCTCCAGTCCTGGAGCGGTCTCGCCGCGATTGTAAAGCCGATTCATATTGATTCGAAAAAGAAGCAATGTCCGCGCCTTCTCTTCTCGTTCCTTCCCGGCTTTGAGTGCATCCTAGTGAACCAATCCGCCAATAAAGGCTTCGAAGTTCGGAGCCAGCTTTGTTATTTTATAATTCTGCGCTTTATCCACGAAGATCACTTCCGGCTCGCCGTCATTGCCCGACGGGCGATAGTCCAGCATGACGATGCCGGATTCCGAAGGACAATGGCAGATCGCGACGCCAAATTCCGGATATCCGCCGTTTTCGATTGAATGCCTGCTGCCTTCGGCGCCGCATAGCGAATAGGTTTTCTCCCGGCCAATCCCCATGATGCCCGAAATCGTAATGTACCCCGCTTCTCCGGACTCGGCTCCGCCGATCGGGAAACGACGGTTGCGGGGAATCCCCCCGTTATGCTGTTTCATCATGTCGATATAAGAGGCGGGCAGCTTAAACACCAGCGATTCTTCCACGGAAGCGATCAAATCGTCCGTCGGCGGATCGGATATATACTGTTCCGCGCCGTCCGCATGGTCATCCCAAAAACCCGCCGGGTCGGAATCGGTGGCCTCGACGGGAACGGCGGCGACAGCAGCGGCTGAAGCGGCGGGTTCCTCCACGGGCTCCAAAACGGGTTCGTCTGCCGAATCCTCGTCCGGCGAAGGCTCCGCCAGCTTTTGCCGAATGGACTCCAGAAACTCCAGCGTATCCTCATCGCCCGGATCCAGCTTGTCCGCAGCTTCAAACTCCCGCAAAGCATCTTCGTACCGGTCCAAATAATAATAAGCGAGCCCTATCCGGTAATGCCAAAGCGGATCGTCTGTTCCTTCTTCGGCTACGGTCAAAAACTGCCCGACCGCCTCTTCGTAACGTCCGAGATTGTTCATCGCCCTGCCCAGTTGGCCGACCAACTCGTAATCCCGTTCTTCCTCCGGAATCTCCGCAATCGCATCCACGATTCGCTCGAATTCGTCCTCTTCATGCCATGCTTCCAGCTGTGCCAAAAGTTCGTCGCTTATCATGATATCCCCCTTTGAAAGCCTTTTTCAGATTATACCATTTTGAAGGCGGGGGGCTCCAGCGCGCGGGGATGGATCGATCGGGAAATGTACAGGATTACCTTCCCGACACGAAAGAAAGAATGGTAATTGCTATTTATTTTTACTTTGCGTGGCAAGGTCTCCCAGACTTTTTCCAGTTTATGCCTTTGTCCTGTAATCTGCGGCACATTATAATGCATCCTAAAGGAGATGATGTCAATGAAAGCTTATAAGTGGAAATTATTCGCTATCTTTATCGTCCTCTTTGTCGTTTATTGCTCAGGTTGGGAGGAGGACAAGGCCGAGGCGGCTTCCATTCTCAAACCGGGCAGCGAAAACCGTGAAGTCCGGGATGTGCAGTATCGGCTAAAAACGTTGGGCTTTTATGACGGGGCGCTTGACGGAAAATATGGTCCAGGTACGTCGTCGAGCGTCATGGCATTCCAAAAGGAATACGGCGTCAATCCAGACGGAACCGTAGGGCCCGCAACATGGAGAAAGCTCAAGAAGTACACTTTAAGCGAAAGCGAAATGGAGATCATGGCTAAAATCATCTATAGCGAAGCCCGCGGAGAATCCTACAAAGGACAGGTTGCCGTCGGAGCCGTCGTGATGAACCGGATCCAGTCGGACGATTTTCCGGACACGATTCAGGGCGTCGTGTTTCAAAAAAACGCGTTTACCGCCGTCAGCGACGGACAATACGGGATGAAGCCGAACCGAACGGCTTACCGCGCCGCCCTCGATGCCGTCCGCGGCTTTGACCCGACCCGCAACTCCCACTACTACTACAATCCAAAGACGGCGACTGACAAATGGATCTGGACGCGAACGCCAACCATAAAAATCGGCCGCCATTTATTTGCCAATTAAATCGTACGAATTTGCGGGGCTGGAGGATGCAGCCCCCAAAAAGAAAAGGCCGCATCAGCGGCCTACATTGCCGGGTTCCCCCGGGCAATACATTTTGATGTTTATTAACTTAATCCCGGCTTGCCAGCTTCGAAAGCAGGCGGATGATTTCCACGTACAGCCATACGAGGGTCACCAGCAGCCCGAAAGAGCCGTACCATTCCATGTACTTCGGAGCGCCCTGCCGGGCCCCTTCTTCAATAAAATTAAAATCGAGCACGAAATTCAGCGCGGCAATAATGACGATGACCACCGAAATTCCGATGCCGATCGGCGTGCTGTCATGCAGATACGGGACCGTCACCCCGAATAAACCGAGGATGAAGCTAAGCAGGTACACAAGCGCGATTCCCGCCGTGGCGGCGAACAGTCCTTTCTTGAAGCCCGCGCTGGCTTTGACCAACCCGGTCTTGTACACGAGCAGCATGGCCAGAAATACGCACATGGTCAACAATGCCGCCTGCATGGTAATGCCGTAATATAAAGATTCGTAAGCTGCCGATAAGGCCCCTAAAAAGAAACCTTCCCCAATCGCATAGATCGGCGCCAAAAACGGTGCCGTTGTAGGCTTAAAGCTGATAATCAGAGCCAGAACCAAAGCCCCGATCGCGCCGCCGATCATGTACGGGTACATATCGTACCCATTAAAAAACATCACCCAGGATACGACCGCCGCCCCGATCAGAAGCGCCAGCAGCATAAACGATTTGTTGACCGTTCCGCCGATCGTCATGGTTTCTTGCCCATTGTAATGCCCGGTTTTCTCGAACGTTTTTTCGTTAAGCGTCGGATTTCCGCTGCGACCTATCAAATTCATTGCCTCCCCAAATATTTTTACTGCCATTCTAGCATATGTTGGGATATATTGGGATATACAAAAATATCATTTAGGATCATTCCCGCGCCCCGGCTTCATTTCGTTCTCTAATATAAGCTTCGATGACCTTCTTATTGTTCTCGTCGATCCGAAGCGGGATCCCGGCGCAATTGACGACGATGCCGTTCATGGTTTCGGACAAGGCCAAAAGGTCGCCGAAAGCGGCGACATTGCTGCTCCACACCGTTTTGTCATAAACCTTCTCGAATTCGGGCCAATCCGTAAACGCCGGCAGCCACGTCGAATCGTTTTCGGCACCCAAAACGCCAAACCGGATCTCCGTTCCTTCCGCGATCGTTTTAATGCCCTGCTCATCGGAAGGTGCCGGCTTTTTTTCTAAAAGCTGCATCGGCAGCAAATACTTTGCCTGCAGGACTTCCTCAAGCATTTGCCCCTCGAGCGCATGAAGAAGCTGTTTATCAGCTTCGCCGTCCTGACGAGAATGCAAGGTTTGAAAAAAACGGATGAGCGCATGCTGCAAACGGGGATTGGTGACGGGAATGTTGATTTCCGGAATGCCGGTCCAGTCCGGCGGCGGCAAAATATCGTCCCTGTCGATTTCGATATGGTATTGCCCATTGTCCAGAAGGACTTTGGAGAGGCCAAGGATATGAAGCTCTGCGAAGGTTCCGAGGATTTCCTCCCGGCCGATTTTTTTCATCTCGAGCATCAAAAGCTGCTGCCGAAAATAATCCTCCGCGCTCGCGGCATATTGCTCGTTCGAAAACATCCATACCCGGTCATCGGCATCGACGTAGGGGTAGTTCGTGTGTTTGTCATAGGCGAGATACAGCGCTTCGGCATCTTTGACCTTTTCTTTCAACACGGTGAAAAATGCCTGTATTTTCTCATCGGCATCCTGGCCGGTTAACGTCTGCTCTTTCCTGAAATGCTTGGCGGAATGAATCAAAAATATTAATTCCTGGATCGCCAGCTCCCTGCATTGCTCCATTGCTATCGGTCCGTTTAACAAAAATTTCACTCCGACTGCATTTTTTCTTTCTTCGTTCATCGATGCGCCGCCCCCTTCACGTGTTTGCCTCATTATAGCTTTATAGCGACGTATATGAAAAGAAACGCCCGGGTCCTATTAAAACAAAAACAGGCGAAATATCGCCTGCATGTAAGGATTTATGCTTACTACATTGTGGCTTGCGTTTTAATTTCCTTGCTTTTCGTGGTTAATAAGCCACTGTTTGCGCGTCAGGCCGCCGCCATAACCGCCAAGTCCGCCATCGCTGTTGATGACCCGATGACAAGGCACGATGATCGCAAGCTGGTTCATCCCGTTGGCTTGGGCAACGGCGCGAAAGGCCGACGGTTTTCCGACCGCAGCCGCCAGTTCGGCGTAAGACCGGGTTTCGCCGGCCGGGATGCTCCGCAGTTCATCCCACACGGACTTTTGAAAAGGCGTTCCGAGGTAATGGACAGGCGTCTTGAATTCTTTTGACTTCCCGTCAAAATAGGCATGAAGCTCCTCCGCGATCGACCGGATCGGACCAGCGGAACCAGGGATGATGGCGCATTTTGTTTTTTGCCTAAGCCTTTCAATTTCACGCTCAAGCCCCTTTCGGTCCACGAATTCCAATAGATAAAGCGCTTCGTCGCCCGCAATGGCAACCATGGGCCCCAGTCTCGTATCCAGCCATTCCGCCTTTAGAACTTGGCCGTTTCCGAGCTGGCTTGGAGCCGCGCCCATAATGCGGGAAAACGCGTCCCTGAATCCGCTGCTTGATTCGTAACTGGCCGAAAGCTGTGCATCGATCACGTTCTCACCCTCCCTGATTTGTTTCATGGCCATCCCGATGCGTCTTGCCCGCGCGTATTCAACGAAAGTCATGCCAAACCGTTTTTTGAATTGGCGGCGCGCCGTCGAAGCATCGATCGACAAATATTCAAAATCCCTCTCCTTCCACCGCTTTTCCGGGTTCGCCTCAATGGCCTCCACCAGCATTCGGACGGTCTCCGGGACATGATTCGGGTGGGATAGGGGGCGACATCGTTTGCAAGGGCGAAAGGAAGCCAACAGCGCCTCCTTGGCCGTCTCGAAAAATTCACAGTTCTCGAATTTCGGCTTTCTCGCCGGGCAGGTCGGGCGGCAAAATACGCCGGTTGTTTTGACCCCGACGTAAAACAGACCCTCATATTCGGAATTTTTTTCAATCAACGCCTGATAATATTTTTGTTTGAGCTCGGCTTTAATCATTCCGCCCCCCCCGGTCGGCTTTCAACGCTTGGATTCTGTTTCTTATTATAGTCTACAGGCTCCGGGCCGTCCGCCGAAAATCAGGCATCAATTTTCTAAAATTGGATCGCGATTGTACAGGTTCATGTTCGCCGCCGAAACAGGCTATAATGGATTCAAAGGACATCCGAACAAAGGCAGGAGATGAAATTCAATGTCTAAATCTATCGTAGAAAAGCTTGGCTTGCAAAAGTACGAGCATGTAGCGATTTTGAACCAGCCGAAAGGAATGGATTATTTTGCGGAGTTGAACGGCTATGATACGGCGCTTACGGAGAACGCGTACGATCTTATATTTGCTTTCGTGCTGGATCTGGAATCTTTAAAGGAACTGGTAAACCGCGTAATCGAGCGGAAACTTCTCCAAAGCAACGGCTATCTTTTTGCCGCCTATCCCAAGAAGGGGAACAAAGTATATCCCACATTCATCCACCGCGATGAACTGTTTCCGGGCTTGGGAAGCGACGAAGAAGGATACATCGGGGACAGCGGCATCAAATTTGCGCGCATGGTCGGACTGGATGAGGTTTTTACGGTTGTCGGCTTCAAGCAGGAGGCCAAAGGCAAAGGCAAAGGAAAAGGAAAAGAACAAGCCGCTTCCCGGCCAAGCCAGCGCGTGGACGATTACATTTCGATGATTCCGCGCGTGGAAAAAGATTTGGAAGATGCGCCGGAGCTGCTTGCATTTTACCAATCGCTTACCCAGGGGTACCAAAAAGATTGGGCGCGTTATGTTTATAGCGCCAAGCAGGAGGCAACCCAAGCCAAACGCCGGGAAGAGATGAAGGCGATTCTTCAGGCCGGTTATAAAAGCCGCGACCTCTATCGCAAAGATCATCCTTAACCCCGAAAAACAACCATTCCCTTAAAACATTTAAAACGGGCTGCCACTGCTCAATGGCGGCTTGTTGAAGATGATTGAAATCGGTTAACACCGGCGTATCCCATGATGGAACAATAAAAGCAAGATGTCCGGACTTATGAAAGGGCATCTTGCTTTTTTTGGTTAATGATTGATTTTCCTCGGGCATCGCATTCCATTCCTTAACGCCGATGATCGAACCTCAAATCTCGCTGCCCCGCTGCGTCGCTTGGGGTATGGTTCAGCTTGCGAGTCTTACCGCAGAAAATCGGACTCGATCACGTCCCGCAATAAGTGCGGTAAGGTTTTGCCGACGTAGGCACCGTGCAGTATTCCTCCTGTTCGGCGGCGTACGCGTAGGGGTCAGATAAAGCAGCGAGCAGACGCTCCATCACGCCAAAGTCGCCCCGTTCCGTTGCGGCTTCCAGCGCTTCCTCGACCCGGTGATTCCGCGGGATGACGGCAGGATTGCTCTTTTGCATCAACTGCTTCGAGGATGCCTCCGATTCCTGCTGCCTGCCGCGTCTCGCCTTCCAACGCTCATGCCACTCCGTGAACTCGGGAGCCTTAAACAGTTCCGTATCTGCGATGGCGCCCATGGTTAATGACCGGAAAGTGTTGGTATAGTCCGCACGGTAAGTTTCCATCACATCCAGAAGATCCTCAAACAGTTTTTTATCTTGTTCTTCTTCGTTAAAAATCCCCAGCTTGGCTCTCATGCCTGAAAGCCAATTCGCTTCGTACAAATCCATGTAACCGGAAATTTCCTTCTGGGCCATTTCGACGGCCCGTTCCTGATCCTCATGCAACAGCGGCAACAACGTTTCGGCGAACCGCGCAAGGTTCCACCCGCCGATGTACGGCTGATTGCCGTACGCATAACGGCCTTGCGAATCAATGGAGCTGAACACCGTGGCAGGATTATAGACATCCATGAAAGCGCAAGGACCGTAATCGATCGTTTCGCCGCTAACGGTCATGTTGTCGGTGTTCATCACGCCGTGAATGAAGCCGACAAGCTGCCAGTTGGCTATAAGCGAAGCCTGGCGTTTGATCACTTCAGCAAGCAGCGCAAGATATCGGTTCCCGCCCGCTTCGATGTCCGGATAATGGCGCTCGATGGTATAGTCGGCAAGAACGCGAAGATTTTCGGTGGTGCCGAAATGCGCTGCATACTGATAGGTTCCGACGCGAATATGGCTGGCAGCTACGCGCGTCAGTACGGCCCCCGGAAGCTCCCTTTCGCGGGTGATGGGCTGCCCCGTCGTCACCACGGCAAGGCTGCGGGTGGTTGGGATGCCTAGCGCATGCATCGCTTCGCTGATGATGTATTCGCGCAGCATCGGTCCAAGTGCGGCACGCCCATCCCCGCCGCGAGAGTATGGCGTTCTGCCCGAACCCTTCAGCTGGATGTCCATTCTGTCGCCTAGAGGCGTGATCTGTTCCCCCAGCAGCAAGGCCCGGCCGTCCCCTAACATGTTAAAATATCCGAATTGATGACCCGCATAAGCTTGGGCAAGCGGTGCCGCCCCTTCCGGCACTTGATTCCCGGCCAGCACAGCCACACCGGCCTCGCTTTGCAGCGCCTGAACGTTTAAACCGAGCGTCTCCGCCAGCGAATGATTAAGAATGGCCAGCTTCGGCGAGCGCACGGGAGCCGGCTCGATCCGGGAAAAAAACGATTCCGGCAGGCGGGCATAGCTATTGTCGAAGTTCCATCCTGTTTCGTTATGTGTTGTCATAGACTCTCCTTATTTTTGTGGCATGTATAACGCTGCTGCCTTATCGCTTTTTTGATGTCCACTTCTTCCCTTTATTATACAGTCTTCGGCGGAATGCGGTGCGAGGATCCTTTTTTCTTTCCGGCGCCTGCAAAAAATTGCAGGCAAAACAAAACGGCCTTTCATTCCCTAAAGTCCAGGATAAAGGCCGGTTAAGTTCCTTTTATTTTGTTATTGCATTGCTACATAACGGATTTCAGTTTCTTTAGGCCAAGCGTCCGCGCCGTCGAAGTCCGAATCTCATGGATAAGCTCCGGATGCTCCACCAGCTGCAAGCCAAAAGAAGGAATCATCTCTTTTATTTTCGGTTCCCACGCTTTTAAATGTTGCGGGAAGCATTTTTCGATGACCTCAAGCATGACGGAAACGGCGGTCGAAGCACCCGGCGAGGCTCCGAGCAATGCGGCGATCGACCCGTCGGCGGCACTCACCACTTCCGTACCAAATTGAAGCGTTCCTTTGCCGGCAGGCGTATCTTTAATGACCTGCACGCGCTGGCCGGCGACCAGCATATCCCAATCTTCGCTTTTGGCGTTCGGGATAAATTCCCGCAGCTCTTCCATGCGTTTTTCTTTCGATAACATCAATTGCTGGATCAGGTATTTCGTCAACCCAAGGTTTTTTGCGCCTGCGGCCAGCATCGTCAACAGATTATTCGGCTTTACAGAGCCTATCAAATCAAACATGGACCCGGTTTTTAGGAACTTCGGCGAGAAGCCGGCAAACGGTCCAAAAAGCAGCGATTTTTTATTGTCGATAAATCTCGTGTCCAGATGCGGCACAGACATCGGAGGCGCGCCGACCTTCGCTTTGCCGTATACCTTGGCATGATGCTGCGCCACAACCTTCGGATTGTTGCACACCATGAATAGGCCGCTGATCGGGAATCCTCCGATATGCTTTCCTTCCGGAATGCCGGATTTTTGCAGCAAAGGAAGGCTTCCCCCGCCGCCTCCGATAAAGACGAACTTGGCCTTATGGCGTTCGACTGTACCGCTGGCATTCTTTATTTTCAATTCCCACGCGCCGTCGCCGGTGCGTTTAATATCATCAACGCTATGTTTGTAATGGATATCGACGTTTTTGGTTTTTAAGTGTTCGAACAGCATGCGCGTTAAAGCGCCAAAGTTGACGTCCGTTCCGGAGTCCATTTTGGTCGCTGCGATCGGTTCGTTGGATGTCCGGTCCTTCATAATGAGCGGAATCCATTCCATCAGTTTTTTCGGATCATCGGAAAATTCCATCCCTTGGAACAGAGGGTTTTTGGACATCGTTTCAAAACGTTTTTTCAAAAAGGCTACATCTTTTTCACCTTGTACTAAACTCATGTGAGGCAATGGCATGATAAAATCCTGCGGATTGCGAATCAGATTGCTGTTTACAAGATAAGACCAAAACTGCATGGAAACTTGAAAATGCTCGTTAACGACGATTGCTTTGCTAATATCTATGGATCCGTCCGGTTTTTCGGCCGTGTAGTTCAGTTCGCACAGTGCAGCATGCCCCGTCCCCGCGTTATTCCATTCGTTAGAGCTTTCCTCTCCTGCGCTGGCCAGCTTTTCAAACACTGTAATTTTCCAGTCCGGTGCTAATTCTTTCAGCAAAGTCCCCAATGTCGCACTCATGATTCCGGCACCAATTAAAATAACGTCTGTTTCGGTTTGTCTGTTACTCATCTTTACCGCCCTTACACGCTAGTATTTGAAGAAAAGATGTAGGCGCTCTCACAGAAATCAGAGT
The DNA here is from genome assembly GCF_009870825.1 of Paenibacillus sp. USDA918EY. GTDB lineage: Bacteria > Bacillota > Bacilli > Paenibacillales > Paenibacillaceae > Paenibacillus_AQ > Paenibacillus_AQ albilobatus. Next base: position 170,757 of record NZ_WTWY01000007.1, read on the forward strand.
ACGAATCGGCACACATCTTTTCAGGATGAATGATAACCTGATCTTAGTATATCACTATTTTATGGACTATTAAATGATTGTTATATGCCATTTACAAGCCGATTACACGGATGAAGCTGAAAATGGGCGGTAAAACCTTGAGAAAACATCAAAAACCGAAGCTTTACCCCGGCAGGCGGAGAAAGGGGTTGGTTTTGAATAAGGACGGAACGGGGAGGAACCCTCAGCCGTATGTCGAATAGAAGAAGATCCGGCAATTGTCCGGCCAGCACCTATAAGAACCGGGGATATCGCTGATGAACCTTCAATTTCTATATCACGAATACTTAAACGTAAAATTCAACAGAGGATTGCCGTCCGTTCAAACGGCCCCCTTCGCGTACTGCCGCTGCGAAGACGACAGGGCGGAATTGGTTTTCGCCGATCATAAACATGAGTCTTTTGCGGAGTGGATGTACGAGTTGCAGCCGAGAGACCCCAATTATGCCCTGAACCCGGACTGGAGGCCCGTGCTCTCGGATTCCTTTTCACAACTGGATGTATATGACGAACTGATCTTATATTATCTGTTGTTTACCATCAACGCGACGACATCCATTGCCCAACTCAATCCGTATAACGCAATGAACGATTTTATGAAGAACTATTGCTTTTTTCAGCTAACGCAAGTGTCGGATGCCGCCCGGTTGAAGGATGAACAGAAACAACAATTAAGGGATTTTTTCTTCTTTTTTTACCTTTACGCGCACCCGGTGAATGAGGAGACCCTATACGCTTTTTCCTTTCGCGGGCAAGATTTGGTTCATACGAAAACCGATATCAATGTAGAGCGCTATTTTTCCGCATACCACGATTACTACATCGCGAACTTCGACAAGTACAGGGGTCAAATAGGCATATTCCCGCATGAAATACAGGCCTGTAAAAATCTCACTATGGAGCTGTTGAAGGCCATAGAGGGTAAATCGGCCAAGTTGTCCATGCCGACGGAAGAAGGTCTGGGGGACGTGCTGCGACTGGTCAATGACGTTGATGTTTTGATGCAAATTTACTCCGAAAATAAAACGATATTATTTGGCATCATGAAGGACTTTCTCTCCGCCAATCGCCCGACTCCATATCAGGATCATTGCTTCAGCACCTTGCTGCAAAATTACGTTTGTTACATCCTATATTTTAAGTTCGACGAAATGAATGATCTGGTGGACTTTTTCAAAGATACTCCGGCTTTATGCAAAGCGATCATCAACAAGATCTTTGCCGATACCATCTTTCTTCAGAAAATCATGAGGCAAAGCGGCATCAATATTACCGAGTATAAGAACGTGGTCGAGTTTTTTGGAGAAGAAGCCAAAAGGATTTATCTGTAACCTGAATAAGCTTGGGAGCGTTATTTTACCGTGGGGAGTAAAAATGAATCGAAAAGGAGGGTTACCACCATCCCTAAATTCAGAAAGGCCAAATATTGGATACCAGCCGCCGCATTCCTCCTGATACTGGCGCTCTGCGCCGCGTGGTTGTCAAAAGGAACGGGAACGGGGAAAAGCACCGGCCCAGGTAAGGATGCCATGGATACCAAAGCGGTTTCCAAGACCGAAAACGCCTCGTTTAAGATAAAAAGATTAAATGACGACTTGTTTAAATGGTTCCACAGCCTCGATCGGGCGAGCAATTTTGCCGGGTTTGATTTTAAAGTTCCGGATTACCTCCCCAAAGGTTACCAACTTGAGAATATCGATTTGAGCAAGTCCTTTTCGAATGCCGACAGGACGGATCTGCTTGATGTCGTCTCCATCCGATTCGTGTCCCAATTCGGTAGCAAAAACGAACAAATCGTCGAAATGCTGGCGGTCAAAGGGAAAGGCAGTATGCTGGAGCACGGTTCGCTGTGGGGAGCCCCGCGCATCCGACAAGCAACAACGACACCTCCTTTCCTTCAAGAGGACGTTGCGATCGGCCACGTCAAAGGCATGTTATTCTCGAAGACGCAGGGCTCCGAGCGCAAGCCGGGAGGAGCCAGGAGTTTCGTATGGCAGGATGGCGGCGTCACGTATGCAATCAATTACTATGCCGAAAACGACGCCTCGAAAGAAAGAATCCAGCGCCGTGGCGGGATCCTCACGCATGAAGAACTGGCGCAAGTCGTGCTATCCTTCGTATTCCCGCAGCAAACCCGGCATGTTCGTTACGATGGCGAGGGAAATTCATTTCCTCTGTATGACGAAACGGATTTGAACGCAGCGAAAAATATCCTAGGCGTTCCGTTGAAGTTCCCGACCGATTTGCCGGATACGCAGTTTACGTTGAGCAATTCGATTTTGTTGCGGACGAACGATCAAAACACCGGGTACGCGTTCAGGCAATCGGCGGATGCGCTGTGGAACATTTATCGTCCACCGTACAATTCCACCATTTACGATCTGAACGACGAACTTTGGTTTTACCAGAGCAAGACGCCCCTTTTGGACACGGACAAGCTTGCATACCTTCGTAAGCTGCAAATCAATGGCGTTGAAATTTCGGCTTACGCCGACAACAAACACGTCTACTTTAAGCCCTACTATTCCGAACCGTCGAAAATAAAAAGCCGAACCCTCTATTTGTGGAAGCAAGACGGTGTCTGTTATTCCGCAGTGTTTCTTGGTCTTGACCAACACCAGGAAAAAAACCTGAAGGCTTTGGTGCTGGCTCCTTACCGCCAAACCAATGCCTTACCGGGATGATTCACAACCGCCGTGCATTTTGTCCGAGCTAACCGTTCGTTCGATTGACCGTTCATATGTCCAATCCGTCACATTCAAATGCACCCCGTTCGTAGTACAGGATTTACGGATTACGGGTCCATTTGAACCGTACGAAAACAACCTTTGCCGACCGTCAAGTCAGCAAAGGTTGTTTCTTGTTCCTTGTCACATCAATACGTCATTTTCGGCATATATGCAATCAACGTTGTCGCTCCCGCACGGGTCATACACCGAATTGAACGTTGGTGCCCGCCACACCCACGCTCTTATTGCTCCACCTCATACAAGGACGGATCCGCCCCTTGAATGAACGGCGTCCACTCTCCTTCTGCAAAAAGCAGAAGCCGGTGCATGGCACGCGTGCATGCCGTATAAAACAGCTTGCGCTCACTTTCCCGATGATACGTCTGCGAAGAGGCGTCGTAGATAAGAACGGCATCGAATTCAACGCCCTTGGCGAGATAGACGGGGAGAATCAGCGTCCCCTTCTCGAAGTTGGGCGTATTCTTCGTCACAAGCTTCAGCCCGTGGCACCCCTGCGACGTCAAAAGATCAAAAGCTTCCTTGCTTTCGGCTGCCGTCTTCGTAACGATCCCGATGGAGGTAAAGCCCTCCTCTTGAAGAACTGCAAGGTGCTCGGCAATCCGCTTCACCCGCTTCTCCCCGCTCTCTACCTTAGAGAGGAGCGGTTTCCTGCCGCTTCGTTCAAACGGCACGATTTCCCCTGCGTTCGGCAGCACAGGTTTCGTGAATTCCACGATTTCCTTGGTTGACCGGTAACTGCGAACCAGGCGAAAGAGGGTCGTTTCGGATTCGCCATAAAGCCCGATGAGCGGCGAATCCTCGCCGTGCAGCTCCGTCGACTGGGCAAAAATGGCCTGACCGAAATCGCCGAGCACCGTCATGCGGGCACGGGGAAACAACCTTTTAAGGAATTCATATTGAAACATCGAATAATCCTGGCCCTCGTCGACGAATACATGCCGGATTTCGGTGTTTGTGCGGACGCCTTCGATAAGCTCTTTCAAATACAGGTACGGCGTCGCATCCTCATAGAACAGCTCATGCCGTTCAAGCTTATCCCTGGTCTGCCCGCAAATTTCCGTCCAAAGTGAAGGGATTTCGGCTGCATCCGTCATCGTTTTAAATGCATCATCATTTTCGAACAGTTGAAGGTACAACCCTACCATATCAATAAACAACATCCGCTTCACGCTTCGCTTGAGCGGTTTAAATTGCTCTTTTACGATCATCCGCCGCAGCAGTTGTTCCTCCCGATCGGCGTAGTCGAAGTCGCCTTCATCCGGCCTGCGCTCGCCTTGCAGTCTTTCACGGACTTCTTCATATTGCTCGGCGAAGTCAAAAACGCCTCTCTCTTTGTGCAGTTGTTGATATGCTTCGGCGTATTGATCTTTGTCGAGGTAATCAAGCTCCTCCTGCACCCAAAGCGCCTCCCGCTCCTTGCTCTCCAGCGAAGCCAGCTCGCGCAGCAGCCATTCCTGCAGCATTGCAATGCGGTTGGTCATGCGGATGGAAGGGTCATAGCCGTAAAACTTGGATTTCATTTGCTTCGCGGTGATCAGATCGCGGTCCCGAAAGCGAATGCTTGTGAACAGCATGCCCTCCCGCTCCAACCAATGGGCATAATGTTGAAGGGCATGAAGGAAGTCGACGGATGCCTTGTATTGGATCCCTTTTAACCGGGCCTCGTACCCTTGCGCCGATTGTTCCGTAAGCAAATATTCCATTTGATCGAAAGGATCTTCCAGGCGAAACGTTCTGCCAAACCAGTAGTCAAGGTATTCCTGGAACGTCGTCTGCTGCATGTTTTCTTCGCCGAGCTCGGGGAGAACGGTCGAAACATAGCTGTTAAACATCGGATTCGGCGAAAACAGAACGATTTGATCGGCTTTGAGCCGCTCGCGGTGTTTATACAGCAGGTACGCTACCCGCTGCAGCGCCGCCGAGGTCTTCCCGCTTCCGGCCGCCCCCTGCACGATGAGCATCCGGCTTTTGTCCTCGCGGATAATGGCGTTTTGCTCCTTTTGGATCGTCGCGACGATGCTTTTCATCTGATTGTCCGCGCCCTTGCCGAGCACCTGTTGCAGCAGTTCGTCGCCGATCGTCAGGCTCGTGTCGAACACGTTCTGCAATTTGCCCTCGCGAATCTGATACTGCCGTTTCAGCTTCATCTTGCCGGAGACGTGTCCAACCGGCGTATCGTACCCGGCTTCTCCCGGGGAATAATCGTAATACATGCTCGCAACCGGCGTACGCCAGTCATAAATCAGAAAACTCATGCCGTCCGAATCGACGAAGGAGGACACGCCAATATAGATTTGCTCGGTAAAACTCAAGCCATCTTCATGGAAGTCGATGCGTCCAAAATAAGGTGACGGCAGCAGCCGTTTCATGTTTTTCCATTGCTGCACGCGCAGCCGGTGGCTCCGCTCCCGCTCGGACAACAAAGCTTCCTGCTGCCGGATACTATAGAAGGTCTCTTCAAAGTCTTCGTCCGTGCTTGTGTTGACGGTGACCTCCTCCCAAAACTGTTTGCGGATGTCCGTCACCTGACCATGCAGCCCGACCACTTCCGGCTCCAGTTCGGCAATTCTCGCTTGCAGCTTTTCCGTAACCGCATCCAGCCGCTCCTGCTCCTGCTTCCAATCCTCCGCGTTGATCATCTTCCGCCACACTCCTTCATTCGAATTTGGTGAAAAAAGAATGTTTGACAAATCCCAATGTCCTGTGATAAGATTAAAGTGTAAATAAGATGGGATATCTATGGTGATTTTAAAGACATTGACAGTTCTTTAATCATATCATAGTGTCTTTTTGCGCGCAACTTTATTTAGTTATAAGATAACCCCGGCAGAATCTGCCGGGGTTTTTTTGCGGTTTAAAATCCAAGACTGCTTGGAGCTCGGCTCCAAGCGCTTGCATCATAAACGAGTGTCGTGGCTTGATTCGAACTCCTGTTGAATTTGAATACGCGATGCAAGAGCCCTATAAGACAAGCTGAGTGTGTTCCCGATGATTTTCGGAGGGTTTTGGGCCAAAACACGGAGGGAATCGGGAATGGCTATTCCCGCGCTGTTTTTTCCTCCCACTTCTCCTTCAAAGCTTTCAAATCCTCGACGAAAAACCTTAGTAAATTGGGCCTCCTTCTTACTGCCAACGGATGATAGGTGAATCCGATCGGCATACCCCCGAACTTGTGCCAGTTCCCTCTCAACTCTTTGACGGTGGCATTCTCCTGCTGCGGGAACAATGCTGCCGCAACGGCATTCCCAAAGCCGAACAATACCGATGGCTGCTTTTGAAGGAGCTGCAATTGCAGATGGGAAAGGCATGCCGCTCGGGTCGCGGGTTTATTGTAAGCACGGATTGGGCGGCGTTTGAGCAAATAAGTGACATAAACCGCGTGGGTATCCATCCCCGCTTCCCTCATCCCGAGTTGGAGAGTTTCCCGCGTGCCGCACAAGAACGGATTTCCTTCCCGGTCCTCCCGGGCTCCCGGATTATCAAGGATCAACATCAGCGAGCTTTCCGGATTGCCTTCCCCCCAGATGATGCGATTCCGCTGTTTGAATAGTTCGCAACGTTCACAATGTTGAGTACTTTCTGGAGCTTGCTCTTCAGGCAAGATGACACAGGGATGACCCATTTCCGTCGTCATGCATATCCCTTCCTTTCTATTGCACGACATGATTCCATTATGCCCAGTTATCGAAGTAGGCTGTCCGTTGATTTTCTTGAGAAGCCGGCAAGACCCGAAAAAACGTACCCTCAACCCAAAAAATGATGCCTGTTCTTCCGAATGCGGTATTCGATAGAATGAAGATGGCTCCATCTGTAAGCGTTTTCTTACCCACTCAACCAGCTGGAGCTCCAATATTTTTTAAGGGGGGGTATTTATGAAGCGATCTTACGCTACGGAAAGGCTGTTTAGGAAAAAGGCAGTGAGTCTGTTCCTTGGGATCTTGATGCTGGCCGGCGTCGGCCTATGGCCAACTTCGCAGGTTCAAGCTGCCGGGACGGCCGGAACCACCATTACCTCGATGTCTTATTTTTCGGCATCAGACGGACCCGTCATCACAAAATCGGGGGTTGGCCAGGCCAGCTACGGTTTTGTCATGCCCGTATTCAACGGGGGCTCCGCCACCTGGAATGATGTGGCCCAAGACTTGGGCGTCAAGGTGAAAGTAAACGGCAACTGGGTCGATATCGACAGCGTCGGCAGCTTTGTTTATAACCAGAACTGGGGGCACTGGAACGACGGCGGCTTTACCGGCTATTGGTTTACCCTCTCCGCGACGACCAATATTCAGCTGTACTCCAAAGCGAATGGGGTTACTCTGGACTACACCCTCGTTTTTGAAAACATCAACAAAACTACCATTACGGCGATGACCCCGACGCAAGGGCCGCAAATTACGGCGGGTTTTACGGGCGGTGCCGGGTTTACCTATCCGGTTTTCAACAATGACCCGTCCATTACCTATGAAGCTGTCGCGGATGATTTGAAAGTGTTAGTGAAGCCTGTAAACAGCAGCGAATGGGTCGACATCGACAACAATGCAGCCAGCGGTTGGATCTATGATCAGAACTTCGGCCAATTCACCGACGGAGGCGGCGGTTATTGGTTTACCGTCAAGGAATCGATCAACGTCAAACTCGAATCCAAAACCTCTTCGGCTAACGTCGTGTATACGATCACCTTTCCCGGTTCCGCGAGAAATTCATTCGTCCTTACGCCTTATGAAGGAACAACCTTTACCGCGGATGCAAACGGGGCCATCGGCATCCCGCTGCCTAAAATCGACGGAGGGGCGCCAATCGGCACCGAGCTTGACAAATTCGTATATCAGATCAACATCAACGGGCAATGGGTGGATTTGGACAATTCGAGTCAGAGCCGATTTGTATATTCAGCGAACGGCTACAATCATATGTCCGATGCCAATCAGTGGGGATATTGGGCCGACTATATCTATGGCCTATGGTTCCAGCCGATTCAAGAGGACATGCAGATCCGAATCGGCTATCCACTAAATGGACAGGCAGGTGGAAACGTGGGCAACAATTTCGTCAATTACACCTTGATCGGCAATCCGGATGCTCCCCGCCCGGACGTCACCGGTCAGGAGGATATTCCGATCGGAACGCCAAGCGATCCGGCCATCGAAGGCATGAATCTTGTCTGGCAGGATGAATTTAACGGGACCTCGCTTGATCGAAGCAAGTGGAACTATGAAACGGGTTATTATCTCAATGACGATCCCAACACCTGGGGCTGGGGCAATTCGGAGCTTCAGCATTACACCGACAGCGCGCAAAATGTTTTTGTGCAGGACGGGAAATTAAATATCAGAGCCTTAAACGAGCCGAAATCCTTCCCGCAGGATCCGAATCGGTATGCCCAATACTCTTCCGGGAAAATAAACACCAAAGACCGTTTTTCCCTCAAGTACGGCCGGGTGGACTTCCGTGCCAAGCTGCCGACAGGCAGCGGCATCTGGCCTGCGCTCTGGATGCTTCCGCAAGATAATGCGTATGGGACATGGGCATCCTCCGGTGAAATCGATGTGATGGAAGCAAGAGGACGCTTGCCAGGCGCGACGAGCGGCGCCATCCACTTCGGCGGGCAATGGCCGGCGAACCGGCATCTTTCCGGCGAATATCATTTCCCTGAAGGTCAAACCTTTGCCAATGACTATCATGTCTATTCCGTGGTCTGGGAAGAGGACAACATAAAATGGTACGTGGACGGCAAGTTCTTCTTTAAAACGACCCGGGATCAATGGTATTCCGCGGCAGCGCCGAACAATCCGAACGCACCTTTCGATCAGCCGTTTTACCTTATTATGAACTTGGCGATCGGCGGGGCCTTTGACGGCGGCCACACCCCGGATCCGTCCGATATCCCTGCAACGATGCAGGTGGACTATGTACGGGTATACAAAGCAGGCCAGGGCGGGCAGAATCCCGGAAACGTGCCGGTGACCGGCGTCACGGTGAACCCGGCTTCGGCACAGGTAGAAGTCGGACAGAAGGTACAGTTAACCGCCGCTGTGACGCCATCGAACGCAACGAACAAGCAGGTCAACTGGTCCGCAGCCAATAACGGCATCGCTTCCGTGAGTCAGAACGGCCTCGTGACCGGACTCGCTCCGGGCACGACAACCGTTACGGCGACAACCGCCGACGGCAATAAAAAATCCAGCGCCACAATTACCGTTGTGCCCGCGCCGTCCACCGTCATCGTCATCGGCGATGAGGTGAAGGGCCTGAAAAAAATCGGCGACGACCTGCTGTTCTATGTCAATGGCGCAACCTTTGCCGATTTGCACTACAAGGTCAACAACGGCGTGCAGCTGAACGTCGCCATGACCCCAACGGGGAACGGCAACTATACCTATCCCGTCCAAAACCTGAAGCATGGGGATAAGGTCGAGTACTTCTTTACGTACAACCCGGGGCAAGGGGCGCTGGATACCCCTTGGCAAACGTACGTTCATGGGGTAACTCAAGGGACGGTAGAGTAACTCCCCCATAACATGCTCGGAATGCACCTTTAGCCGTACGGATGATCCTCCGTACGGCTATATCGGTTTATTCCGCTTACGACATATGGATTATTTCCAGATCTCTTCGGCAATTTCTTTAATAAAAGCAAGCTTGCGCCACTGCTGCTCCTCGGTCAAGTGGTTGCCTTCTTCCGTGGAGGCGAAGCCGCATTGCGGGCTCAGGCAAATCCGGTTCAGATCGACGTATTGCGTCGCTTCCTCGATCCGTTTCAGAATATCCTCCTTGCTTTCAAGCTCGCCGAATTTGGAAGAGAACAGGCCCAGCACAACCTGCTGATTGTCCTTCAGGAAGCGAAGCGGCTTGAAATCCCCTGCCCGTTCGGTATCGAACTCCAGATAGTAGCCGGAATAGTTGTCGATGCCGAGGAGCGTTTGCGCGATCGGCTCGTAACCTCCCCCTACTCCGGCATAAGTGGAAACATAATTGCCGCGGCAGACATGCGTCGTTACGATGAGGTCTTCCGGCAAACCCGATACCACTTCCTCGTTCAATTTGGCAAATTCGTTCGCATATTCCGCTACGTCCACGCCAGCCCGCTTCATGAATGCCATAAACTGTTCGTCGCAAAGCGCCCCCCACGTGCAATCGTCGAATTGAATGCTGCGGCAGCCGGCTTCATAGAAGGCAAGAACCGCCGCTTTGTACGCTTTGGCAATATCCGAAACAAGCTCTTCCCGATTCGGGTAGACGGCCTTCGTGCTTTCCTGATTTTCTGCCCGGTCCAGCTCGAACAGGAACTGCGCGGCTGCAGGAATGGATTGACGCGCAACGACGTCCTCGCCTGCAACCCCTTTTAAAAAAACATAGTGCGAAACAAACGGGTGACTGCTGTAACCGATTTTACCGGTCAGGCGGGCGGTTTCGGGTCTGGATTCCGCGCCGTTAAATCGATAGCCTTGGTCAATAAAGGTCCGTTCTACGCCGTCAAAACCCCAGAAAAAGTCCAAGTGCCACCAGGAGCGGCGGAACTCGCCGTCAGTTACGGCTTGAAGACCAACCTCTTTTTGTTTCTGTACAAGCTTAACGATTTCGGCGTTCTCCACTTCATTCAACTGCTCGGCGGTCAGTTCGCCGTTTTGAAATTTTAGTCTAGCCTCTTTCAACGCCTGAGGGCGCAGGAAGCTGCCAACGATATCATATCGAAACGGAGTAACGGTTCTCTTTTTAGGTTCGGTTTGTATGCTCATCGATTAATCTCCTCGGAAAATAATAATAAGATCAATATAGCACACGGGATTGGTTATACCGTTCTACCAAAAGGTTATAGCTTGTTATAGCTAATAGCTATAACAAATGTTTGGACTCCTGCAATGCGGGATCGACAAGTCAAAGCAACCCTCGATGCTTGTCAGAAGAAAGCCCCGTTACCACTTTATTGTCAAAACCTTCATGTTGCCGTATCCTTAATCTTGTTGTAAGCATTTTCCTTCATGTACATAGAAATGGAGACTAAAAAACGCAATGAAATCATCGATCCTAACCCGTCCTTTCTATTTCCTGTGGACCACCCAGACTGCGGCGAATGCTGCGGATGTGCTCTATATCATGGCGCTTACCGTATTGGTATTAACCCGGACCGAATCGCTGGTGTCGGCGGCGTTTATGCCGCTGATGCGCAGCGGGGCACAAATGGTGAGCGGCCTGATCGCGCCGCTGCTGATGAACCGCTTTAAACTTCCGGCTCTGCTGCTTCTTTCGCAGACGGGCCAGTTTCTCCTGTTCATATGCTTGGCCGTATACCTGCAGCTTCAAGGAAGCGATGCTCTGCTTGTTCTTGTGTTTGCGCTGGTTTTTGCCATGTCTTTCCTCGATGGATGGACGGTTCCCGCCCGCAACGCGCTGGTTCCCCGGCTGGTCGCCCATGAACAGGGCCTGCTCAAAGCAAACAGTCTGATTAGCGTCAGCGATCAGGTGGTCATGTTTGCCGGTTGGGGGCTGAGCGGCGTGATCGTCGCCTTGCTGGGGCCAAGTCACACGCTGCTGCTGACAGCCGTCATCTACGGGTTGGCGGCCGCTTTTACGCTGGGCGTCAAGGAGCCGGCGGAGGCCCAGTCCGGGCCGCAGTCGACCGATGTCTTGCCTGGAGGCAATGGAGCGGCAGCTTCCACTACCAAATGGCACACCTTGACCGAGGGCTGGAAAATGATCTGGAAGGTACCTCGACTGCGGCTGCTGACCTTTATGGATATCATCGACATGCTGGGCGGTTCGGTATGGGTCGGCGCCTTTACGCTGGCCTTCGTTCAAGTGGCGCTCGGCAAGGGCGAAGAATGGTGGGGCTTCATTAATGCGGCCTATTTTGCGGGTTCGGTTGGCGGCGGACTGCTGGTTCTGGCCATGGCACGCGCCATCGGCAGCAATTTCCTGGCCGCCATGCTGATCGGCATGGCGGGTTATGGCGTCCTGACGGCCATTTATGCGCTCAACACCCAACCCTTTATCGCACTCATCCTCGTGCTGCTGATGGGCCCGTTCGCCGAGCTCTCGATGATCAATCGGCGCACGTTGATTCAGCGCAGCGTGGACAATGACATGCTGCCCAAAGTGATGTCCGTCCAAGCCTCCCTGCTGAATCTGGTGTTCTGCATTTCGCTGCTGGTCATGGCGGCCCTTGCCGAATGGCTCGGTATCGTGAACCTCTACTTGTTAGCGGCAGTCCTAACTTTGCTGGCGCTGGGAGTCGGCTTGATCGGCCGCCGGGCCTTCCGCAGCACTAACGAAATCGGCACCAAAGGCGATTGAATTTCCCAAATGCTCCGAAGCAAGGTTATTTCCGTTTCGATGGAAAAAGCCGAAGTTTTCAGGCGCTGTTACAACGTCAAGGCCATCCTGTGAGGGATGGCCTTTTTAAGATCGCTTTGTTCAACTGGCAATGAAGGACAGTCGTGTATTTATTATGCTTTTTCATGATGGATAAACCCCGTCACCCTGCGCACCCGGCACCGATTGTCGAATTGGCACTCTCGCGGCCAGGCGACTGGTACCGACATGGCTGTCAGGTCATACGCCGTCAAGCCCTTATTTGGACTCGATGCGCCCCAGCGGGTTGCCGCTCTCTTCCAGAGCAGCGCGGGCTGCCGCCCAGCTTGAATCGTCGATGCCGAGCGCGCTGCGCAGATAGGCCCATGTGACCTTCTGGAGCAGGGCGACCCGTTCGGGGTTCTCGTCCGTCGTCTCCGTGACGTTGTATCCGGGAATTCCGCCCAGCGAGTGCTCTCCCCCGAAAAGGGTGAGCAGGCTCTTGCTGCCCGGGCTCAGGAAGTACGGGTCGGCGAACCAGTCCGGCCCCCGGGTGGATAGCCGGGACTGATCCTGGTCCCCCGCAACCACGAGGGTCGGCGTGTTCATGTCCGCGAAGCTCGGGTTCATGAAAGGGAAGTGCTCGGCCGCGAACGGGCTTAAATCGGCGTCACCCTTACCGGTCGTGGCAAGCAGGACGCCGGCCTTAATCCGCGGGTCGGACATATCCTCTCCCGGCTTGCCGTCGGCATCAAGTACACGGGCGCCGAGCAGCGTGCTCACCGTCTGGCCTCCCCAGGAGTGTCCGGCTGCGGCGATGCGGCTTCGATCCAGGCGCCCGCTGAGGCCGGGCACGGAAGCTTCAATCCGATCAAGCTGGTCGAGGATGCGCTTCAGGTCATCGACCCGAATGCGCCAGATCAGCGGTGTTCGGGAATCTTCGGGAGGAAGATTCAGCGTTCTCGAGTCGAGGTGGGTGGGTTGAATGACCACGAAGCCGTGTGCGGCCCAGAAGTCCACCAACGGGGCGTAGCCGTCCATCGACGAGCCAAAGCCGTGCGAGAAAACGATAATGGGCAGGTCGTGCCCCGTTGCGGGCGCAGACACCCGCACTTGCAGATCCTCACCCCGTTCCGGGGCGGGCAGCACTACCGGTTTTACCGAGATGATTGGAGTAGGTGTATTAACGTTGATTTCCATAATTAAAGTTCCTTTCGTTGAGAGAATTGGGTTTGGATCAATCACTAGAGGCTGCATTACCATGGGAGCGGGCCGTCCTCGTTCGAAAACGTGCCTGTCGGACCGTTCTGATCGAATGAGCGCCAGGCGCACGGGTTCGCGTGCCCCCTGTTCGACGTTGCGCGTGCCCGCGAAGTTGTTGACGTCCGTCCCGGTAAAGCCCGGGCAGGCTGCGTTGACCTCGATGCCCGTCGACTCGAGTTCAATGGCGAAAGCAAGCGTCACGGCGTTAAGGGCGGTCTTCGACGGGCTGTACACGGCACCGAACATCGGGCGATGCGGATTGGCCGGGTCGGCGTTGAGCCTCAACGATCCCGCTTCGCTGGATACGTTGACAATGCGTGCCGCCGGCGCCTTACGCAGGAGCGGCAGCATCGCTTGGGTGACAGCGAGGACGCCAAACACGTCCGTCTCAAACACCGTGCGTACCTCGTCAAGAGAAGCGACGCTTGGCCGGCACGATTCCGCTATTTCCTCAAGCGGCCGGCCCGGATTACCTGCATGCGAGATGCCCGCATTGTTCACGAGCACGTCGAGACGGCCGAGCTCAAGGCGGATACGCTCTGCCGCAGCGTCGATGGAGGCTTGATTTGTGACGTCGAGCTGGAGGGCGCGCGCGTCCGCTCCGACGCTTTTCGCAGCCTCCTCCCCATTCTTAAGGCTGCGCGACCCAACGAGTACGATGAAGCCATGTGCCGCGAGTTCTTTGGCAATTTGAAGACTGATTCCTTTGTTGGCCCCGGTAACCAGGGCGACGGGTTTATCCTACACCTGAAAAATCTCCTTTCGTGCATTGAAGTGCGCTATTTGTAAATGCTCCAGGTTGATGCGCCAACTTCGTATCCAAAATGGATCATCGAGTTGATACGTCAACCCAAAGGATAAAAAACTTGGTTGCGCCTCAACCCGTCATGTGTGATCACACCTTGGTTGACACATCAACTAGGGATCCACTATAACATGTTGTGGTTGACGCGTCAACCATGATATGATGTTTCTATGGATAAGAACGAGCTAAATGAAGAAGAAATGCGAATTTGGCATATGTGGAAAGGCTCCTTCCAGACCATCTTCGGCCGCGTAATCAAAGAAATATCCGAGCAGACCGGACTATCGGAAGGTGATTATGGCGTATTGGACCGGTTAGACTTGCTTGGGGACGGCAGCCTTCGCCAACAGGAATTAGCCGACTCGATGGACTGGGATAAGAGCCGATTGTCGCATCATTTGACGCGGATGGAGAAACGTGGACTCGTGAGGAGGAAGCCGCTGAACACGGATCGTGGCGTTCAAGTCATCATCACTCCCGCCGGGAAATCGGCGTTGGATGATGCCCGTCCCATTGCCTCCAAAGCAATACGCAAGCATTTCTTTGATCAATTAACCGAACAAGACAAGGAGTCGATTACCAGGCTGGCGGAGAAGACAAGGTCTTCGTCTTGTAAAGCCCCGCCGCCTTGACCGCATTCATGAAGCAGATATGCACATCGACCGACTAGGAACCGGCCTCTTCCGCCAAAAACGCGGAGGGGGCCTTTGCTTTCCGCAAGCAAAAGTCCCCCTCTTATTCCCGTACTCGGACCCCAACGACATTGGGAAAAGGAGAGTCTCATCCGCTCCAATCGGAACCCGGAGAACGGATATAGGACCTTCACGTCGGGGGAATTAAAAAAGATTATCGTGCTGAGCAGCTTAAGGAAAACCGTCTATTTTATTGAAAATATGAGACAGCTTCTTACGGCTTTAGAGACCTCCGATTTCGCTGCGATTGAACGCTCCTTCAAGATGGCGCTGCAGCAGCTGAATGAGCAATTAAAAAATCAAATGAACGGCATATCCGAAATGATGAAATATATTGAGCTTCAGTCCACCCTATCTGTCGAAGCGCCAAAATTGTAATGCTAACATACAGCACCAGAAGACGCTTAGTTCTATCTTCTACGTTTGAGATCCGGCTCTTATTTTCCGTTATTTATGATACGGTTCATTGTAACTGGGCTAATGGCGAAAAACAAAAGAAGCTGCCTGCGTGGGCAGCTCCTTCGTTATTCGTCAGGTGTGAGGAGATCCCCCATCTTCTCCAAGCGGGAAACGAGGACCTTTAGCCTCCCTCAAAAGCGATCAGTTCGTGGCATTGCGGCTAAACCGATTCACGGCGCTAAACAGCGCTTTTACCGATGAGGTCATAATGTCGGCGTCGATGCCGCAGCCCCAATATACGCTGCCGTCGGAAGTCTTGATGCCGATATAAGAGACGGCTTGCGATTTGGAACCTGTTTCCAGGGCATGCTCCGTATAGACCAAATCGGAATAATTCAGCCCAAGATCGGTTTGCAGCGCATTGCTGATCGCATCAAGTCTTCCGTTGCCGGTGCCTTCGATTTCCTTGACTTCATTGCCGGTGCGGATCGTGACGATGGTGCGAAAATCTTCGTTGTCTGTAAAGCGATATTTGACAAACTCGACAGGCGTTTTGATATTCACGTATTCTTTCATGAAAATATCGTATATTTCATCGGGCATCAGTTCCTTTTGCTGCTGATCCGATACGTTTTTCACGAAGTATCCGAAGTTTTCGCGCATTTTCGCCGGGAGGTCGAGTCCGTATTTCATTTGCAGCACGTATCCGATTCCGCCTTTGCCGGACTGGCTGTTAATGCGGATAATATCGCCTTCGTACTCCCTGCCGATGTCCTTGGGATCAATCAGGAGATAAGGGACCGACCAATGCTCGGGTTCCTTTTCCTCGCGCCATTTCATGCCTTTGGCGATGGCATCCTGATGCGAACCGGAGAACGCGGTAAATACGAGCTCGCCTCCGTAAGGATGTCTTTCGCTTACTCTCATTTTGGTCAGCCGTTCATACACGGAGGCAATCGCAGGAATGTTTTCGAAATTCAGCTTCGGATCCACCCCGTGCGAGTACATGTTCAAGGCCAGCGTGACGATGTCCACGTTCCCCGTCCGTTCTCCGTTGCCGAACAACGTCCCTTCGACGCGCTGGGCTCCGGCCAGCATCCCCAGTTCGGCGTCAGCCACGCCCGTTCCTCTGTCGTTATGCGGATGGACGGATAAAATCACGTGCTCCCGGTAGTTCAGGTGCTCGCTCATATACTCGATTTGGCTGGCGTAGACGTGAGGCATCGACATGGATACCGTTGCAGGAAGATTGATGATGACCGGATTCTCCGCCGTCGGATGCCAAACGTCCAGAACGCGATTACAGATGTCCAGCGCAAAATCGATCTCCGTCCCGGTAAAGCTCTCCGGCGAATACTGGAACTGAAAGTTCCCTTCCGTCTCCGATGCGCATTCTTTCAGCAGCTTGGCGCCGCTCACGGCAATGTCGATAATCTCTTCCCTGGATTTGCGGAATACCTGCTCCCGCTGCGCCACGGAGGTTGAGTTGTACAGATGGACAACGGCTTTTTTCGCGCCTTTCAGCGATTCGAACGTTTTGCGGATGATGTGCTCCCTTGATTGGGTAAGCACTTGGATCGTGACGTCATCCGGAATCAAATCCTGCTCGATCAATGTGCGCAAAAAGGCAAACTCTGTTTCCGACGCCGCGGGAAATCCGACTTCGATCTCCTTGAACCCGATATCCACGAGCATCTTGAAGTATTCCAGCTTCTCCTCCAAATTCATCGGAACGATCAACGCCTGATTGCCGTCGCGAAGGTCAACGCTGCACCAAATCGGCGCCTCCGTAATATATTCCTTTTGGGCCCACTTCAAGCTGGTCTCCGCCGGCATAAAATATCCTCTGGCGTATTTGTTTACATTTTTCATGGATATCCTTCCCTTCATCGATTTCCTGCGTTGACCTGCCAAAGATCGAACGCACAAAAAAAGCCTTCCATCTCCACCAACAGAGACGAAAGACTTTGACATCTTACGCGGTACCACTCCGAATTCATGCCGTCGTCGGCATGCACTCTACGGATACGGGATTATAAAAAACGGACAACCCTGCATCCTCCTGATGATAACGGTCAGGCTCCGGCTCCGCCTACTTTACGGGTTCAGCGAGCAACTCCAAGGCGAGTTCCGATCTTCTCCGCGTCTGTTTCGCACCGTCCAACAGCTCTCTGTTCGCTTCAAAAACCGTACTATTCCTTTTCAACGTAGTTTAATTATTAGGGTTAATGTTATATAACCAACGCGATGGTGTCAAGTGGAATCTAAAACGTATTTTTCTTCAGTTCACGCTTTTTTATTTGGCGAATGAGCTATAGGTTCATACAGGATTTATTTTTGATTTCGTTCCGTCAAAATGTAGGCGGAGTGGAAACTGCTATGAGTAGCGTTTCACCGTCCCAGATATTCTTATAACTATGGGGGGTTCTGGCATCATAATAGATGCTGTCCCCTTCTTCGAGCGTATAACGTTCATTGCCAAGCACAAACTCCAAACGCCCGGAGTGAACGAATAGAAACTCCTCGCCTTCGCTATGGCCGACGCTGACGTCACCGTAAGATGCTCCTTCTTCCAGTACTCCCCAGATCGGTCCCATTTTGTTGCTGCTTCCTTGGCTGAGCGCGTACCAGGTAATGCGGGAACCCTCGGAATGCACCAAAGGTTTGCGCTCGTTTTTTCTAACGACAATGCTTCGCTTCTCCTCGCCGAACAAATCCGTAAAATTCACGTTTAATGCGTTCGCTATGCGCTTAAGCACACTGATGGAGGGATTCGCCTTATCCCGTTCAATTTCACTAAGAAAAGACAAGGATACAGATGCCGCTTCGGCTACCCTCTTGAGCGTTAATTTCTGTTTTTTTCGCGTGCTTCGAATGGTTTCACCGATCGAGTTCATTTGTAAGTCTCCTAAATTACGGAAGTAATTTCGCTGATAGCGAAATTCATAATTTTATAATAGGGGTAAACACGAGCAATATCAAGCCCTTTTACCAGGACGGAATTACGGTGTAAAAACGTTGATTTGTTAGTTTTATTGGGCTACTATTTTATTAGCGTTGACGAACGAATTTTACCCGGGTATGGCAGATCGTTCATTCTCAACAGAATAATTTTCATTTACAGCGAAATTTTTGATGGTTACGTGGCACGAATCACATGATGGCACCGGAAAGCCGTTCCTTGTTATTCGGATTCATAGAAACATGTCAGAAGGACGAAAGGGGCATAAAGAATGACTAATAAAATTCCCAAGGTCTATCAAGTAGGTGACGTTACCGTTACACGTGTCACGGAGATGATGCTTGACGGCGTCCCACCGGAAGTGTATTTTGCGGGATCGTGGGACCCCAAGTTTCTGGAGGAACATCGGGACTCTCTTCCGGCCGGCCTGATCGATGGCAATTCTCAGCTTATCGTTAGCATTGGAACATGGGTAGTGAAAACCCCGAAGCATACGATCCTTATCGATACGGCTACAGGAAATGATAAAAACCTGCCTTTAAATCCGGATCTCGCCAATCTTGATCTCCCTTATCTCGAGCGGTTGAAAGAGGCGGGAGTTACACCGGAGGAAGTCGATTACGTTCTGCTGACGCATCTGCACGTAGACCATGTCGGTTGGAATACGAAGCTCGTTGACGGAAAATGGGTACCGACGTTCCCAAATGCCAAATACGTATTTCCCCTGGCGGAACAACAATATTATTCGAGCGAGGCCAGCCACAACAAGGCAAACGAAGCCAACTTTAACGTTTACGAAGAAAGCGTATTGCCTGTTGTTGAAGCCGGCTTAACGCAAACGATTAGCCCTGATGGCGGGGAATTTCTTGATATTTTTACATTCATACCGACGCCCGGCCACAGTATCGGCCAAATGTCCATCCGTCTTAAAACCGGCGGAGAGGAAGCTTTATTTGGCGCCGATGTGATGCACCATCCGTTCCAAGTTTATAACCCCGAATGGAATTCCATGTACTGCGAATTTACCGACAAAGCCCGTGTTTCACGGCTCCAGGTATTGGAGAACATCGCGGATCGCCCAGTCATTTATTTCAGCACGCATTTTCCGGAAAGCGCGGCGGGGTACGTGACTCGAAGCGGGGACGGATACAAGTGGGAATTTATTTAATACGACCTGATACAAACACAATACGAAAGGCGTTGAGCTTATGACAACCCATGATTTTCTTAAGGATGTAAATATCGTGACCGAAGACCTTCGTATCCCTAGCGATACGCCCGGAATCGAACTTTATGTGCGTAATAAACGGCCAGCTTCCATGAATACCTTCTCCAACGAAAAAACGATCGTGATGGTTCATGGCGCTACCTATCCCATTGGCAGTCTGTACGATGTGGAGCTGGACGGCTTCACTTTTCTGGACTACCTTGCCAGCCATGGCTATGACGTGTACGCCGTGGACGTTCGCGGCTACGGCGGCTCGACAAGACCGCCCGAGATGGAGCAGCCTGCCGACCTTAATCCACCGCTTGTCCGTACGGAAACAGGGGTCCGGGATTTTGGCACAGCCGTGGACTATGTTCTGAAACACCGGAATTTAACGAAGGTTAATGTTCTGGGCATGTCTTGGGGAGGAACGGTTGCGGGGGCTTATACCAGCCAAAACAACGATAAGGTAACCAAGCTTACGCTTGTCGCTCCGCAATGGCTGAGCTCCAAACCGGTTCCGATCGATACCGGAGGTCCGCTTGGTTCGTATCGCCTTGTTGCTGTTGGCAGCACGAAGGAACGCTGGCTGAGCGCTGCGCCGGAACCTAAACGCGGAGATTTGATTCCGGAGGGCTGGTTTGAACAATGGGTCAAAGCCACCCTTGCTTCCGATCCAGGAAGCCTAACCGATCATCCTGAGCATATTCGGGCGACCAACGGCCCTATCCTGGATATCCGCGAATACTGGACGGCTGGCAAAGCTTTCTATGATCCCAAGGAAATCACCGTTCCCGTCCTTCTTGTTCATGCCGAGTGGGATATTGATGTACCCCTTGAGTTAGCCCAAAATTTCTTCACTTCCCTGACAGGAGCTGCCTATCGCCGCTGGGTCGAAATCGGAGAAGGGACGCACATGGTTTTGCTGGAGAAAAACAGACTTCAGGCTTTTCAAGCCATCCGCGGTTTCTTGGATGAAGCGTACGCACCTGCGAAATAAAGATGCCGCTGCAAGAGCGGATTTAATGATATCGCTCGCCTAATTAGAGAGGCCCGCGGGATTGTTGCCCCGGGCCTTTTATTACGAATTTATAAAAGACAGAGAGGAATTTCATACGATGAGCCATACCGCCATAACAACAACAAAAGCACCGTCAGCAATCGGCCCTTATTCGCAAGCCATCGCTTTGGGAAATACCGTCTACACTTCGGGCATGCTGCCAATTGATGCCGAAGGAAATCTGAAGGAAGGCATCATTGACCAAACCCATCAAGCATTAAAGAACCTGCAGGCCGTCTTGGCTGAAGCCGGATTTTCCTTAGAAGATGTTGTAAAAACATCCGTTTTCATGACGGATTTAGGGCAATTTCAACAGATGAATGAAGTGTACAGCCAATATTTCAGCGATCATCACCCTGCCCGAACAACCGTAGAAGTGGCTAAACTTCCAAGAGGCGCCAAGATTGAAATAGAGCTTATCGCAGTCAAACGCATTTAAACCCGTCCCGTCATCTCTATTTCTTTGAAAGAAGGCGCATCTGCTTGCGATCTTATTTGCTTCTCTTATTTTGTGCGACCCTTTACGGGAGCAATTTCGTCTTAGGCTCGTTGCTGCTACAAGCATTTCCCGCCTTGCACCTGTCGGCATACCGGCTTATGGTTTCATCGGTGTTCCTGCTTATTTATTTGGCTGCAACCCGTCGCTTAACGAAGATTACGTTACGTGACTCCGTTTATTTGGTGCCTTTCGTCCTGATCGGGATGCTGCTGCATCAAGTTTCTTTCTTTACGGGGCTTCGGACAACGGACGCAACGACGGCTTCGCTCATCTTGTCGTTGGCTCCGATTTTTACAGCGCTGTTTGCCCGCTTATTTTTGAAAGAACCATTTACGATCCGCATGGCCGCAGGCTCGATTGTCGCCTTCGCCGGTGTCTTCTTCGTCGTTGGACATGGCGGAAGCTTGAGAATTGCCATCACTCCAGGCATCTCGATCATGTTTGTCTGTATGCTGGCGTTATCAGGATCCATTATCCTGATGAGAAAGCTGACGGAACGTATGGACGCGTTGGTCGCAACCGTGTATACGACGGTGCTGGGCTGCATTTCGGTATACCCGGTAGCGGTGTGGAGCGAGCCTCACGTACAGGCCCAGCCCCGCTTCTGGTGGTGGGTTCTCTTGATCGGATCGGCGCTGCTTATTCAGGGCTTATGCGCGGTCATCTGGAATGGACAGATTCGAAAAGTAGGCGCGGCTAAAGCATCGCTGTTTCTGAATTTACAGCCGTTTGTCGCCATGGTTTTAGGTTATATCACCCTTGGGACCCCGATTTCCTTAACGCAAGTGGCAGGATCCTTTCTCATCATTTGCGGGGTAGTTCTAGCCACATTACAGGGGAAGAGAACAAGGAAATCGCATGATGATAAATTAGAGCTATCCCCTGCGGAGAGATAATGGTCTGTAATAAGCGACGGATAGACCGAGGATGCGCCGGCTAACTCGGATATTTTTTTCTTTAAAAATGAAGCTGACTGTATGGAGATCGTACGGCAAGTTCAGGGCCATCCTGCGGGATGGCCCTTTCTTTGAGGTTTATTATTTTTCAATCAGACAACCGTTCTCCAAATAAAAAACACGATCACACAGCGGCAGAACCCGTTCGTCATGCGTAACCATAATTGCGCTTTTGCCCCGTTCTTTTGCCTCACCGGCAATCATTCGTACAACGTCCATTCCCCTTGAGGCATCTAGGCTCGCCGTCGGCTCATCCGCCATCAGCACGGCCGGGTCGTTCATGAGCGCTCTTGCGATCGCGACGCGCTGACGCTCGCCGCCCGACAACTTGTCGGGATAAGCATTTCTGCGGTGGTTCAAGCCCAGCGTATGAAGCAGCTCCCGGATACGCTCATTCGCCTTCGCTTTGTTCATGTCCCCCAACTTTGCGACCAGCATCAACTGTTCTTCCACCTTCAAGTAGGGAATCAGGTTGGCATTTTGGAAAATAAATCCGATCTTGTTCAGCCGCATGTCGGACAACGCCTGCTTCTCTTTACCGGTTATCGATTCTCCGTCCAGCAAAACCGTACCGCTCGTAGGCTCCAGGAGCGCGCCTGCGATCGACAGGAACGTGCTCTTACCGGATCCGGAAGGCCCCATGACAGCGACAAATTCCCCTTCCGATACTTGCAAGTTTAGATGATCGAGCACCGTTCTTTGCGTGCCCCCATCCTCGTAGGTATGCGTAATATTGTCCAGGATCAGTCTATGTCTCATGCTGCACTCCTCCCAATCGCATCCAGCGCGTCTATTTTGGTTACTTTCCAGACGGAAAGCAATGATCCGGCGAGCGACATGGCGATAAAGGCGCCGCTAGTATACGCCAGCGTAGAGGGTTGAAGCTGGAACGGCATTCCGCCGGGCAAGACGGCTTCAATCGCTTGGACAAGAAGCATACTGACAATAAGGCTCCCTGCCGATAAGAGCAACACTTGCAGGGTGACGCTTCGCACAAGGTACGCCGTCCGTGTGCCAATCGCCTTCAAAATACCAAATTGGCTGCTCTTCTGGATGGTGATGACATAGAAAAACACCGCTAGGACAAATGAAGAAATGATAAACAAGAATATGATCATCATCCACAGCGAGCCCTGCTCCTCCTTGTAGCCAGGGATGGCCGAAACGGCATCCGATTTTGTAACGATCTCCGAATCCGGGAGGGCTGAAACAAGCTGCTCCGCTTGGTGCTTATCCGCCTTTACGGCAATCGCACTGTAGGTCTTTTCGTCTCCGGATCCTCCTGTTCCCGGTCGAGCCATGGTTGCCAACTGAAGCTGCCGCCAGTCGTGTTCATTCAGAAATACCGCCGGCGAATGGCTGAACGATTCATCGCTGACAAAGCCGCTAACGGTCCATTTCAAGCCCGAAGCCTGATCGACCAAAACCGTTCCGAGGCCAACCCCCGAATCCTTCAGCTTGCGATCCACAAGTACTTGTCCGGTTCCGTTTGATGTGATAGCCGAACCTTCGGTCACCTTGGGCATCAACCAGCCCTCCGGCCTAATTCCGAGAAGCGTCACGTCCAGCTTGCCGGCGGTTCCCTCCGCCGTCATGGTGGTCATCTTGACGCCAAGCGGCTGCACGTTCTGCTGTCCTGCGATTGAACCTGCTTGCACCAATACTTGTCCGCTGAGTTGCGAACGGGTGAAGCGGTGATTCGAATCCTTCTCCATAATAAAATGCGTAGCGTCCATATTTTGAATCGACGCCGCGTTATCATAGGCGAGCCCGCGCGCAAGCCCTGTAACGAACAGAACCAGGAAGGCGACGAGCAGCATAATAATCGCAATGAGCGAATAGCGGACTTTGGCGAACCTCATTTCCCGAATGGCCAAATACATTGTGCTTCCCTCCTCTTAGATGTCTCCAGTTTAGGAAGCGAATATAAACGGCGCATAAATAACAAATTACAATTTGGGAAGCGTTACAATAAATCTTGTGCCAACCCCTACCGAGCTGCTCACTTCAATATTTCCCTCGTGCAGCTGCACGATCCTTTTCACGATGGCAAGCCCCAAACCCGTTCGGCCCGAAGCACGTTCCCGTGCGCGATCGACACGGTAAAAACGGTCGAATAGAAAGGGCAAATGCTCGGGAGCAATCCCTTCTCCGGTATCCGAAATGACGACGCGGATATGGGACTGCATTTCCTCCGCATACACTTCAATGCTTCGGCCTGACGGAATATGGCTTGCGGCATTGCTCAGCAAGTTTGTCCACACTTGCATCAGCAGCACTTCGTCTCCCTGAACCGAAATGGACTCCGGAACCGATAGTTTAAGCAGCAAATCTTTCTCTTCCAGCTGCCATTGCAGCATCTCGACGGCTTGACGGATATGGCCGCGCAAGTAAAAGCGCTTCTTGTTCAGCGCCTCTTCCCCTTGTTCCAGCGTAGAGAGCAGCAAAAGTTGTTTGCTTAGCATCGAGAGGTGGCGGCTTTCAGTTTCAATAATCGAGGCATATTGCAAACGTTCCTCTTTCGGCAAATCCCCTTGCGCCAATACTTTGGCAAATCCTTGGATGGAGGTGAGCGGCGATTGGATTTCATGCGATACATTCGATACAAACTGTTGGCGTGCCAGATCGACCCGCTCCAGTTCCCGGCCCATCGTCATAAAATGCTCGGCCAGCTGACCGATTTCATCGCGTCTTCCGGTTTTTAACCGAAGATTGTAGTTCCCTTGCGCAAGGCGTTTGGTTGCTTCGGTTAACCGCGTAATCGGCTTGACGATATAACGAGTGCTCATCAAGAAAAATAATATGCTAATGATGATGGTCAGCGATAAGACCAGTGCAAAGAAGGTACGAAGCTCCCCGAACTGCAGCAGTACATCCGGCCGCATGAACAAGGCATAGGTCTTCCCGGATGTTTGGATGGACACGCCGACCGTATTGCTTAAACGGTTTTCAAAGAAGCCGGTAATGAACGGCTTGTTCGGAAACTGCGCAACACCGTGATAGATGCCTCCGCTAAGGACGAACCGGATGTCTTGCTTATCCAGATCCTGTTCACGGAAGCCCCCTCCATAAAAATGCGATTCTCCTTGCCCATCCGTCACATAGATTTCGTACCCTAACGAGGCTGCATTGCGAAGATATCGCTCCATACCGTCAGGATTGAATTCAATAAAGTCCTTCATCTGCACGGCAATGGAAACAAGCTTCTTATCGTTATAAGGTTTGAGCTTCATATGGTAGTAAATATTTGAACCAAGCAATCCCAGCACGCTGCTGGCGAAGATGACGGCTAATGTGATCAGAAACACGCGATAGTACAGACTCTTCATTTGTCCCTCACCACAATTTTGTAGCCGATGCCGCGAACCGTCTGAATAACAAAATCATCCGCGTAATCGGCAAAACGCTGACGCAGCCTGTTGATATGCACATTAACCGTATTGTCGTCTCCTTCATAATCCTGGCCCCATACGAGACGGATCAACTCTTCGCGGGAAAATAGACGCCCCGGATATTGCGCCAGCTGGGCCAGCAACTCAAACTCTTTCATCGGCAGTAAAATAAGAGATTGGCCGTCGGTCACTTCAACGTTTTTGCGGTCAATGGTAATACGATGCATCCGAATGATGTCATCCGCTGGCCGGTTATAGCGGCGGAACAGCGCCTTGACCCGGAAGAGCAGCTCTTCGGGCTCGAAAGGTTTGGTCACATAGTCATCCGTCCCTCTTAGATAACCTTGTTCTTTATCGGACAACTGGTCTTTGGCCGTCAGCAAAATAATCGGGATATCGTATTGCTGCCGAATATGCTCACACAGCTCAAACCCGTCCATATGCGGCATCATCACATCAATGATCGCAATATCGATCGGCGAGCGTTCCATAACCTTTACCGCCTCGGCCCCGTCTTGAGCTTCGTGCACGCGATATCCTTCACGGGTCATGACGTAACGCACCAGCGCTCTAATATTTGGATCATCGTCTGCCAGAAGCAGATGGTTCAACTTCAAAACCCCCAGTCTCTGTTCCTATTGTTCGTTACAAATTAGATAAACTATGCATCATGTCCTTCTATTCCCCTTCTTCACGAGGAACATCAAAAAATAATAGGTCACAGGGTTACCATTCCCCGTAATGTATCCAAATGGGCGTTTTTTTGCAAGAGCGTTCTGCATTTTATGCAGAATTGGTAGATATGAATGGTCAGGTATTATTGGATGAATCCAAAAAAATAGAGCCAAAGGATTATCAGGATGATGCCGAAACGCTGCAATCTCCAATATTTAAAACCGCCATTCGAAAAACGCAAGATGACCCTGACTTTACGGACTGTTTAATTAATATGGATACATTAAAAATTGTTACCTTTGACGAGTTATTGAACGCAAAAATCAGCTCAGCCGAATAATCGGTAGCTATGTGCGAGTGATTCCATCCTCCCGCAAAAACCGGCCGATAAAGCGCTGGAGAAAGGCGAAGCAAGACATCGGCGCGAAAAAAATTTGGATAGAAATTTGGGGTATTAACGCACAGAGGGCAACTCAAGCGCATACCATGCTACGTGTCGTCTTCCCCGTTTCATTGGACCATTCCGATTGATTGTATTATCAGGTGTAAGGCTACGGCATGTTGAATACCTTTAAATCGGATACCTCATTGGTTTTCGACACCGCCAAAAACGCTTGTTTCAAATTTCCTCTTGCTCAATACTGCCTATCCTGCTATTATGGAGAAGCATAATTTTTGGAAAGCGAATATTCGATATATGTAGGATCTTTCCAAGCAGATAATCTTTGACCACTTCCTTCGGGTAGTTAAGGCCATACGGACAGCCGGGTCAAATGCCGATTGGCAACTTTCGTTGCCTTATTGATTGAGTTAAAAGCTCAAATTTTATAAGTTGGTAACTTTATAACCAGTGCATACGCACACAACTTGTGAAACGGTCAATAAGAGTGGTAAAAGTAATTATTTGCTATATAGACTCTGATCCTAAGGCAATATATTTGAATATTAAGAGCCTTCCATGAAAACGATGCGTTTTATGGCTGACTGGCGAGCGCTTGAGGTTTGTCCTGTCATGCTTAATGGAACTATCTTATTATTTGACTATATCAAGCAAGTGTGATGCGCATGGGTGCGTGTTTCGCTTGCTTTTTTTGTGCCGTTTTACAGAAAATTTTATTTTGGTGAGGAGATTGAGAAATGGGAAAAGCACTAATCATCGGCGCCGGCGGCGTAGCATCTGTAGCAGTTCATAAATGCGTTCAAAACAGCGAGGTCTTCGAGGAAATCTGCATCGCCAGCCGCACGAAGTCCAAATGCGACGAACTGAAAGCCAAATTGGACGGCGGCAAAACCAAAATTACGACGGCTCAGGTCGATGCCAACAACGTAGACGAGCTGATCGCTCTGATTAACGAAGTTAAACCGGATATCGTCATGAACCTGGCTCTGCCTTACCAAGATTTGACGATCATGGATGCTTGCCTGGCTACCAAAACGCACTATATGGACACGGCAAACTATGAGCCGGAAGATACGGCGAAATTCGAATACAAATGGCAATGGGAGTACCGGGAACGCTTTGAAAAAGCAGGAATCACGGCACTTCTGGGCAGCGGATTCGACCCAGGCGTCACCGGGGTATTCTCCGCTTATGCATTGAAACACTATTTTGACGAAATTGAATATATCGATATTCTGGATTGCAACGGCGGGGATCATGGCTATCCTTTCGCAACCAACTTCAACCCGGAAATCAATATCCGTGAAGTGTCCGCCAACGGCCGCTACTGGGAAAACGGGGAATGGATCGAAACGAAACCGATGGAAATCAAACGCGAGTATAACTTCGCCGAAGTCGGCAAAAAGGACATGTATCTGCTGTACCACGAGGAGCTCGAGTCTCTTGCGCAAAACATCCCTGGACTGAAACGCATCCGTTTCTTCATGACGTTCGGCCAAAGCTATCTCATGCACTTGAAGGCGCTTGAAAACGTGGGAATGACCTCCATCGAACCGATCGAATTCGAAGGCAAACAAATCATTCCGCTTCAATTCCTGAAGGCTGTGCTTCCGGACCCGGCTTCCCTCGGTCCTCGGACAGTAGGCAAAACGAACATCGGCTGCATCTTCAAAGGGAAAAAAGACGGCCAAGACAAGACGTATTATGTCTACAACGTTTGCGACCATCAAGAGTGCTACAAAGAAGTGGGCTCCCAAGCCATCTCTTACACGACCGGCGTTCCTGCCATGATCGGCGCGGCGATGGTCCTCACCGGCAAATGGAACAAACCGGGCGTATACAACGTCGAAGAGTTCGATCCGGATCCATTCATGGAAGAGCTGAACAAATGGGGACTCCCATGGGTAGAAGACTTCAATCCGGTGCTGGTGGACGCCCTGCCTGAAGAAACAAAAGAGCCGGAGCTCGTTCGTTAATATGCGGTTCGAGGAGTTACCGACACCTTGTTTTGTTGTCGATGAGGCGCTCATCGAAAAAAACCTGAAAATTTTGAACGGCGTCATGCAGCGTACGGGAGCCAAAATCGTGCTGGCGCAAAAAGCTTTTTCCATGACCGAGATGTACCCGCTCATCGGACAGTATTTAAGCGGCACGACTGCGAGCGGTTTATTCGAAGCACGGCTGGGGCACGAGGAAATGGGCAAGGAAAACCACGTCTTTGCCCCTGCCTACCGTGAAGATG
Source organism: Paenibacillus sp. USDA918EY (assembly GCF_009870825.1). Classification (GTDB taxonomy): domain Bacteria; phylum Bacillota; class Bacilli; order Paenibacillales; family Paenibacillaceae; genus Paenibacillus_AQ; species Paenibacillus_AQ albilobatus. Next base: position 199,383 of record NZ_WTWY01000007.1, read on the forward strand.
AAATCGACGAGATTGTTTCCATTTGCGACCATATCATCTTCAATTCCTTTTCCCAGCTGGAAAAGTTTAAAGGGAAAGCTCTTGCAGCCGGCAAAAAGGTAGGCCTTCGCATCAATCCGGAATGTTCGACGCAAGTGGGGCATGAAATTTACGATCCTTGTTCGCCGGGTTCTAGATTTGGCGTAAAACAAGAGGATTTCCGGCCGGAACTGCTTGAAGGCGTGACGGGATTGCACTTCCATACCCTGTGCCAGCAGAACTCGGATGATTTGGAGACCACGCTGAACGCGGTCGAAGACAAGTTCGGGCCATGGCTGCCGCAAATGGAATGGATCAATTTCGGCGGCGGCCACCATATCACGCGGGAAGATTATGATATTCCGAGATTGGAAGCATGCATTAAGAGAATGCAGGAGAAATACGGTTTGGAAGTTTATCTCGAACCGGGAGAAGCCATTGCACTGAATGCGGGCTATATGGTTACTTCGGTCCTAGATATCCATCGCAACGGCATCGAGATCGCGATCGTGGACACGTCGGCGACCTGTCACATGCCGGATGTTCTGGAAATGCCTTATCGCCCGCCGCTGATCGGTTCGGGCGAAGCCGGGGAGAAACCGTACACTTATCGCCTTGGCGGTCCGACCTGCCTTACGGGCGACGTCATCGGAGACTATTCCTTCGATCAACCCCTGAAGAGCGGCGACAGATTGGTGTTCGAAGACATGGCGATCTACTCCATGGTCAAAACGAACACCTTCAACGGCATGCCGCTGCCGGCCATCGCCGTGCAGGAGAAAGACGGCAATTGCCGCATCGTGCGCGAGTTCGGCTATCAGGATTTTAAGATGAGACTCGCTTAATGAATAACAAAGCCTTAGCCCTGTCATCAGGGTTAAGGCTTTGTTGCGTTTTCGCCGTTCCTTATGATACGGTTCTCCGCGCTATCTGAAACGGCAAGTTTTTTCACCCGCCGCCTTTTCGTGCTTGGACTTCCTCGACAAAAACCGAAAAGCCTTCACTTGAAAGCATATATCATGATCTTGCAAGACACAAAGACCCCTTTCGCGTGACTTTCGCGGAGGGGGTCTTCAACTTTTTCGGGAGGGATGAACATGCGAACCATCAACACCCGGCAGGACGTCGAAGACCTTCTCCGGGACGGCACTGCGCCCGCAGCGCTGGCAGAACACATCGCCGAGTTCTTTCGGCAACTGGAGGAAGAGTTGGCCGACGACGAGGAAGACGCATTCCGGCTCGACCAGCACGGGCCGATTGTCTTGCTGGAAGCGGGCGACGACCTGCGCGGCCTGAACTTTGCGGGACTGAACAGCGAGAGCGGCGATTTTCCCCGCCGCGCAGTCGAGTTCGTCGAAAAGCTCGACCTTGTCGAAGTGCAGGCGTACAGGCTCGCGGCAATGCTGGACAACGACTTTGTAGTAACGATCTTCACGCTGGCGGGAACACACGACGAGGAGGCGGAGCAATGGCTGAGCGAACAAGCGCAAAGAAGCTAACTGTAAACGAACTGATCGTCCAAAAGCTCAAGGAAACGTTTGACCGCAAGGGTACTTCCCCGGACGAGGGCTCGAACGTCTGGGTCATGGCAGCGGCGGCAAAGCCGTTCCGAGAAGGTGAAGAAAACGGACTGTCTCAGGAACCCGGCAGTCGCAGACCGACTCACCGCGTTCGCGTCGTGCTCCGAACTTCTGACGCGCAGGAAGCGAACCCCTACGTCGACGGCTCGGACTTCTTCCTTGAAGTCGACGAGCGCCAGCAGTCGGCGGAGTTCGTTTGGGAAGAGGAAAGCTTCGCCGACGCCCCGCACCTGCACGGCTCCGAAGTCTTGACCGCAATCCGGTGGACAAGCGAACCGGACGAAGCGCTGCTGTGCGTCCGGCTCGAAGACCCGTTTCAGACCCGGACAGACCAAGCGAAACTGGGAGAAGCAACGAGACAAGGAACGAGCGAGGGGGACGAAACGTGGACGTGACCGCCAACCCGTACGAAACGTACAATCAACTTATCAATGCGGAAGACAGACTGCTCGAGCGGCTGGAAGCGTGCGAACTGGCCCAAAGCTCCATTTTTGACCTGTTCTTCAAGAGCGAAGGGCCTCTCAGTCGCGAAGGGGTCGAAGAGATCCTCCAAGCCGTTCACGCCATCAGCCTGCGGCTCCAGTCCGAGTTGCTGGCCCTCCGTTTGGAGAAAAAGACCGTCGCCCGCCAGTTGAAAAAGTTTACGTAGACCGCGCCGCTCTCCTCCCCTGAACCGCCCTGCCGCACTTTCCAAGCCCCGCAAGGCTTTTCAGCCGCACTCGACCTGCACTTTGCCGCCCTTCCGTTGCCCTGCAGCCAAAACCAAAAAACGGCGCTGCTTTGCTGTGCCGCCTGGACCGAACCAACACGCTTCAAACTTCTGTCGCTGCACGGGAAGAAAGCGCCGCCCTGCCGCACTTTCCACGCGGCTCAAGGGCTTGACTCAGCCCTGAACCTGAACTCAGCCGCCCTCCGGCTTGTCGACCCTCCGAAAAAGTGCGGCTCAGTGCGGTAGCAGGGCGGGTTGTCCAAGCACGAAAAGACACGCCCTGCAAGGCTTTTTCCAAACAGGGCGGCAGTGCGGCTCAAACCCGGCTCTGGGCCGAACCCGCTTTTTGTTGTTCCCTTCACCTCGGCTTGTCGTCCAGCACCGCGTCGATCACTTTCAGCACTTTCTTTTGCTCGGCGGTGCTCCGCCCACGGAGCCTGTCCACGATCTGCCCAAGCGCTGTGTCTCCACCCGCCCCGACCTCCGGTTGGATGTAGCGGAAAAAGTCGACCAACGAGACGCCGAGCGCGTCCGTCACCTTGGCGAGCACCTCGACCGAGCAGGTTTTCTCAGACCTCTCCAGCTTTCCGATGTAGCTCTCGTGGATTTGCGCTTTGTGGGCCAAGTCCTCCTGACTCAAGCCCCTTTGTTTTCGGAAGTGTCGGATTCCCTCCCCGACCTTTTTCATGATTTCACTCACAACGATCACCCTATGCCAACCATAGAACAGCGGGTCAAAGCACCCAAGGGACGATAGGGTAGCCTTCGACAAAAATCTACCCCAAAGGAACTATCTGTGCTAGAATAGGACTGTCGCTGTTCAGGAAGAATCTTCCAGAAGACCAACCACCAAAAACGAGACGGAGAGAGATAGCATGAACAAGAAAACAGCTTTTTCAGCAACAATTCTGCTGCTGGCCATCCTTTTGACAGCGTGCGGCCAAAAGCCGGACGAGCCGACGACTGCCGCGCAATCGCAGGCTGCTTCCCCCGCCCCGTCGGCCAGCCCGCCGCCGTCGCCCCAGTAGAGCAAAAGCGCGGAACAGGAATCAGTGCCGCCGACCAAGCCTGCCAACAGCGCAGTTCCGGAGGAAACAACCGACCCCGACGCCCCTGCTCCGCTCCTGCCGATCGGCAATCTCGAAACGGACGAGAACGGAAACGTTGTGAACGACCCGTCCCAAGCCAACGCAGACGACTCCCCGTCCACCAGTGGCATCACCGCCGATGGATTCGAAGGCTTGGAAATGTACGTCCTGTCTTCTCAATGGTCTTCGAAGGACAAGCAGACGACCGTGACCATCGAAGTGAACAACGGCTCCGACAAGACCGTGGAGGCGGGAAGCAGCAACATTGCCGCGATCACTGTAGATCAGGCCATCGTGGATTCGGGAATCGACCCCTATACCTCCAGAAGAAAGATTCTACCGGGAGGAAAGGCGAAAATTGAACTGGGGTTCAGCGTGAAGCCCGAGGAGATTGCAGGGTACGCGCTAATGGAGGATTCCCTCAGCGACAAACCGCTCCGGGCCATCATCACCAACCCGAACGTCGGAGGAAACTGACGTGAAACTTTGCCAAGGAGGTGAAGAACTCGCTTGAAACTGAACGCAGAAGCGATCACGAAACTGCTCGCGTGGGCTTACGAGAAGGCTGTCCAAGGCGGCGTGCCCAAGACGCAGTCGGCAGCCGAACTGGCTGAGGAGTACATGAAGCGCGAAGGAACCCTGACTGAAAAGGCCAACGCCCTCATGCGCGCCCAAAACACGAAAGCCGCAGCGACTGGCTTCCTGACAGGCCTTGGCGGTCTTGTCACCCTCCCCGTTGCCGTCCCGGCCAACATTGCGAGCGCAATCTACCTCCAGCTTCGCATGGTCGCGGCCATCGCCATCCTCGCGGGATGCGACCCGGAGGACGACCGCGTCAAGGCGCTTTCCATTGCCTGTCTTGCAGGGAACGCGGCAAAGGGCATCCTCAAGAACGCGGGCATTGCTGTCGGAACCAAGCTGACCGAGCAAGTGCTTGCCCGATTGTCCGGCGAAGTCGCCAAAAGAGTGAACCAAGCGGTTGCCGTGAAGCTCGCGGCAAAGCTGGGTCAGAACGGCGTGGCTAGCCTCGCCAAAGTCGTCCCGGTCGTCGGCGGCGTCACGAACGCCCTGTTCGACGGCATCACGACCAACATCGTCGGCAACGTCGCCCGCGACACGTTTGTCGGGAAAACAGTATAAAGAATTTCTCAAGAGCCCTTCGGACAGTCCGAAGGGCTTTTTGCATTTGGCCGGGAGCCCTTGAACTTCGAGGACAAATCCGATCGTCCCCCCTTTTTTCAAAACTTCTCGCGAAAAAAAGAGCTAGAGTGCGATTTTGCAAGATTGGGAGACAATTTCCTCTCAACTGTCTGACCCTTGTCGGACGTTTTGGCGTCGAAGTCCATCGGCAAAAGCCTCACGAACGTTAAAGAGGGGCAGCGTTTTTTTCCTGTTTCCGACCTGTTTCGGGCAATGATTCTTCTCCCCCTTGACTCTATGATATGGACTTAGAGAAAGGGGATGAAAAATGGACAACGAACAGCAAGTGAGAAACCTGATTGACGAAGCGCTGGAGGAGTACGCCAGCGGCAACAGAGGCGCTCCTTTCGAGCAACCCGTTTTGCGGGCGCTGCTGAATGCAAAACAGGAAAACCTTGCCGAGTTCCAGCGACTGAAGGGAGCGCTCGCCGACAGGGGCGTGCCGTTGCGCGACCTGAACGACGCGCTGAAGTCCGAGGCGGAAAAGGCCAAGTTCAACGCGTCCTCCCGTTCGGGCGAAGCCGTCTTGTCCCTCGAACGAATTGAGGACTTAGAGCGAAAGGGCTTCGTCGTCGACCCGGTCAAAGGGATCACGGACATCAACCCCAACCTGTTCGCCAAGTACGTGCTTAAGAAGTTCGAACTGCGGTTCACCAAAGGCGAGCGCTTCTTCCTCTTTGAACGCGGCGTTTGGCGTCATCTCGCCGAGAAACAACTGCAGCGACGACTTACCAGGCTGATCGAGACCACCCAACCGAACGTTTGGCGTCCAGCTTGGGAGAGCGCCTACATGACGACGCTCGCGCGGCTGGCCAAGTCCGTGGAGGAGTTCGACACGTTCCGGAGTCACTTGAACTTGGCGAACGGCATGTTCAACACCGACACGCTCGAACTGGAAGAGCACCACCCGGACTTCCACTCCAGCATCCAGAACCCCTTGGTTTACGACGAAAACGCCGAGTGTCCGAGGTTCTTGAGGTTGAAGTGTTTCAAGGCGACAAGCAAACCATCGGCGTCGTGCAGGAAATGATGGGGTACTGCTGCACCGCAGAAACACGGGCGCACAAGGTCTTCATTCTGGAAGGTGTCGGCTCGAACGGCAAGTCGGTGCTGATCGAGATCATCGAGCACCTGTGCGGGAAACAAAACGTCTCCCACGTCGCAATGAACGAGCTTAGCCAACCTTTCGCTCGCGGCGAACTGGTCGAGAAGCTGCTCAATGTCTCCTCCGAGAACGAGTTCAGCGAAAAGGGGCTAAACACGCAGCAGATCAAGAGCATCGCGGCAGGAGACATGATTCGCGTCGAGAACAAGCACGAGAAAGGGTTCAGCTACCGCCCGGTCTGCAAGCTGCTGTTCGGCATGAACGCGCTGCCCGCCACGATGGACAAGTCGCACGGCTTCTTCCGCCGTTTGGTCATCATCCCGTTCCGGCGCGTGTTCAAGGGGGCGGAGGCCGACAAAATGTTGCTGGAGAAGCTGCTGGAGGAGTTGCCGGGCATCTTCAACTTCGCCATGGAAGGACTGCGGCGCTTGCGGGAGCGCGACTTCGTCTTCTCGGAGGCCGTGGCAATCGAACAAGCAGTCAACAGCTACAAGGCAGAACAGAATCCGGTCATTCCGTTTGTGTCTGACTTCGTCGAGCAGGGAACCGACGATGACCGGGTAAACAAAAACGAACTGTTCGACCGCTTCCAAACGTGGTGCAGGCAACAGGGCGAGACGGATTTCGCGTCGAGGACTTCGCGCGACCGCCGAGTTTTCTGGACGGCCTTCAGAAACGCGCTGCTGGAAGCAGGGATTCCCATACCGGAAGAACGCCAGTCGAACGGTCTCCGGTTCCTTCACGGTTTGAAACTGTTGAAGGAAGCAAAACAGAGCATCGTCGACATTTTCGGTGAAAGCGACGACGCGGCGACTGAAACAGCGCCCGGCCAACGGGAGAGCCAAGCCAACAGCGGACAGAAAGTGACCGCGCGAGTCACCGTTGGCGGCAGGTTCGGCGAACTTTTGGAAGAGGACTCGAACGAGCGGTTGTCTGGGAATGAAGACGACGAGGACTGCGAAGTGTTCGCGTTAGAGGAAGAGTGGGATCACGAAAGCATCCAGTTCGACCTCAACTACCTTCCCGCCCAGATCTTCCACGGAATCCAAGTCAGGGAGTGGCTGGACGGCAAGCCGGAGCACTTTGACTTTGACAACTACCGTTTCCACCTCAGTTCTTGGGGAGGGCAACAGTTCGTCAGTTTGAGGTGCTGAGGCGAAGCTTCTGCTGCTCTGCCGCACTTTCGCCGCCAGCCCAACGGAGCCGAGCAAAGCGCTGGATTCCGCTGGTGAACTGCTGGCGCACTCAGACGCACTCTCGAAAGGCGTTGAACCTGTGCAAAGTGCGGGTCAGGGCGACTCCAGTGCGACTGAGTTTCCAAGCGACGCAACAAAGGGCGACAGGGCGGCACCTTTTCGGTACCGCTCCACTCACCGACAACGGACTAAACATCGAACTTCTCGGCAATCGAGCGTTCGTGAGAATTGCATAAAACAGGGAGGAAATCACATGAAAATGGCAGGAGAAAGCAAGCAACTACAAGTGTCTCGTACGGGCGGACGGGCACGAAAGAACGTTCAGAACTCGGGGTGGGCATCGAGGAGCAGTTGGAAGCAGTCAGGAACAGGTGCAAGGATGAACACAAAATCGTCTTCAAGGAGTTTGTGGACGCAAGTTTTTCCGGCAACTCGATCGAGAAGCGTCCCGCACTCCTCGAACTTCTTCAGGAGATCGAGAACGGAAAGGTATCGGAGCTTTGGGTCTGGAAGGTAGACCGACTCACACGCCGACTTTCCGATCTTTTGCTCATCATGGAGCAGCTCAAGCGTCACAACGTCACCTTGCGCTGCGTGTCCGACCCCAATTTTGACCCGACCACATTCTCCAAGATGGGGATGCAAATCGTTGGAGTCTTGGCCCAGTGCCGCAGAATATCATCGTGCTAGACGCAGTTCAACCTGACTCCCCAGCCGACTTTGAACGAAGGAGGAACCCGCCGATGCAACTCACTGTTGCCGACAACTACCAAACGATGATCGAGCTTCTGTCCGAACTGGTCAAGCGCCACCTTACCCAACCGGCAAGACGGTCCGCCCGCGCGAAAGTCGACGAGCAGACTCTCCTGTTCGTCAATGCCTTTCTGGAGCAAGAAGACGACGAGCAAGCCGATTTCGAACTGACCGCCGAACTCCTCGGAACGCGAGAATTCAGGCGAATTGCTTAGAACAAGGAGGACACGACCACCATGACACTGGTAAAACGAAAAACGCCGCCCCTCAACGTGCTCAAGAACCCCTTTCCTCCGGCTGTTGTCCAGATAGCCATCTACGCTAGAGTGAGTACGGAGGAGCAGGCCGAGCAAGGGTACAGCATCGAAGCCCAGTTGGAGACGCTTCGGGCACTCTGCAAGACGGAGCACAAAATCGTGTTCAAAGAGTACATCGACGCCGGGATCTCCGGCAAGACCATTGACAAGCGCCCCGCTCTCAAGGAGCTTCTCAGGGACGTCGAGAGCGGCCAGATCCAAATGCAACCTTTCACTCATAAAATGTGTCTTATATTTGTAAGGGAGGTGGAAGATCAACTGAAAACGAGAGACAACGTCGCTGAGCCTAACAACTGCGTCAGTCATCAAGGTGCATCCACTCTTCTAAGTCAGTCAGTAGAGACAACTCTATTCAGGAGGAGAATGCGTACTATGACCTTGAAGAAACGCAAACCCATTGCCACGTTACTTGTCGTGCTTGCCGCACTCACCCTTCTCGCCGTTCCAGCAGCCAATGCGAGCCCCGTAAACCCCCATTGGTATGCTGCCCAGCGATTGTCAGTAACCACTACCGGCATCTATTCGTCGATCACGAACGACCAAGAGGACTTGGATCACGTTTCCGGAAGTTTCATCAATAAGGAAATGTGGATCGGTTTTAGCAACACTCGCTGGATTGAAGCCGGAACGACACGCGGCCCTGTAAATAACAGTGATGGCTATGTGGATGACTGGCATGGCCATTTCATCGCCTATCAGACGGCTACGGGAGATTATCATGAGCGAAACGTCGAGACAGAGTATAAAACAGGTACCCACAACTTCCAGATTTCCCGTGACACCATCAATGGTTCAACAAACTGGACCATCTATTTTGATTACAACCGCGTAGCAACCATACCGGCCATCACAAACACAAGCGGTATTAGTCATGATGTCGGCATTGAGAGTAATGATTCGAGTAACTCCTTCACCAGTGGGACATACTCTTCCGCCATGCAGTATAGGAACACATCCGGATCGTGGGTAAATTGGAGTTCTTCTTCGGCCACACGAACCGATCTCACCAATGGAACGGGATGGACCACGACTTACTCCAGCACCAATAACCGTTTAACGTATACTCATTAAATTGAAGCGAAAGGAAGAGCCGATCCCAATGAAAAATATAACGAAATGGACAACCGTTTTAGCGACAATGGCTGTTCTTGCAGGAGGTCTCTGGTACACTTCATCGAACGCAGATGCCGCAAACCCGCAACAATTGAAGCCGATTGGTGCTGAAAATCAAAGCTACAATTTGAACCCCGAACCTAAGCTGAAAGCAAACGCGGATCAAAAGACGGAAATCCTATCCAAGAAGGACGAGATTTCTAAAAAATTCAGATTACATGGGAATAACAAAATCAGCTCTTTTGAACTGAAAACCTGGGATGAATATAACACGGGAAATGCATCAAATGGCGCCAAAGAACTGAATACGTCCATTGATGACTCCCGTCTCGTTTGGGTCGTGAAAGTTGATTTTGCAGACGGCTATGATACGAGAGTTGGACATTTTAAGAACGCAAAAGTGACTTATGTCATCGATCCGGAAACGGAGCATGTGTTGGCTCAAGATGTTCAAGGAGAACAAGAAACATTTGAGGGCGGCCCAGCTCAATTTGCTGGAAAAACACCAGTCGATGCAGATTAAACACTTGAAAAGCAGCTTCCGAAACTCCGGAAGCTGCTTTTTTCCATTGCTCGTCGTTTGATGATTTGTTTTTTTTTGGTCAGCTAAGTAGCGAAGGCGAGTTTCTCTACCACGCAGCCGACTTCGTTGAATAAGCTCGCAGCAGCACGCTTGCATCGACTTTTCCGCCGTACGTTGCCCTTCCCCGACCCATGCCCTACAAAGCGCCTTTCCAAACCTGCTGCGGGATTTTCTGAAAAAACTTGCCGTTCCTTATGATACGGTTCACTCAGATGTATCCCCTGGACGATCTGCTCCGTAGAGCATATTCATGTGCTCGATATGTGCCGCTCCCCAATCGTTTAATGCCTGTAATACCACACTTAAACCTTTACCGTAATCCGAAATCGAATATTCTACTTTCGGAGGGATTTGGTTATAAACCTCGCGATGTACAATATCGTTATACTCAAGTTCCCTTAATTGTTGGGTGAGCATCTTTTTGTTTATATTCGGTATCGCTTTTTGAAGCTCGCTGAACCTCATTGTACCGTTTGATATCAGCTGAAGCAGAATGACGGGCTTCCACTTCCCCACTAAAATATCCAGTGCCGATTCGAATTTACAATACTCTTTCATTGAACCCCCCACTTCCCTTTTGCTTTGCAAGGTAACTTTTTGTTTACTATGTTTAGATAAAGTGCCTACTTCCGAAGGCGAATACCATGATCTATTATACCTTCAGAGGATATCGAAAAAGCAATCAGGAGGTTGGCACCGTTCATGAATTTTGTAATATGGATCATTCAAGGGCTTGTAGCCTTAGGTTTTGTCTACTCGGGGTGGCTGAAGGCATTTCAATATGAAACAGCCAAAAAGTCATGGGGTTGGGTAAAAGACGTTTCAAAAGGATTCGTCGTTTTTATCGGGTTAGCCGAATTGGTCGGGGCACTGGGAGTTATTCTGCCTCAAGCGTTGGATATTGCGCCTGTATTAACGCCCATTGCCGCAACCGGACTTGCCGTCGTCGTTCTTTTGGGCGCCTTATTTCATATTAAACGCAAGGAGTACCGGGATATCGGCGTGAACATTGTCTTCTTCGCATTAGCTGTATTTGTTGCCATCTGTCGTTTTTAAGCCGATATGATATCTATGTGATGTTAGGGGCATCCGCTATGGAGGTCCCTGTAAATGAAAATGAGTCCGGTATAAATTACCGGGCTCATTTCAAATAAACCGCTCAATACATATGGTGTCTGGCCGTTTAAGATACTTTACAACGGAACAGCCTTTAGACCATTAAGGCTTCGACACGGATACGAGAAGCTCGTTATCCCCAGAGATGACTGTCACTTCAGGCGGTAGGATTAGATCTTTCACGAAGCGTGTATCCCCGATGTCCATCGCGCTGATGTCCAGCTCAACGGAAGATGGCAGGTCTTTCGGGAAAGCCTCCACTTCAACATACGGGTCCTGGATTTGCACAACTCCGCCCGACTTCGTTCCGATTGGAGTACCTACGAATTTCACCCCGAGCTTCGTACGAATGACCCCACCCGTCTGAACGAGTTGAAAGTCGACGTGCACAAGCGCGCGGGTTACCGGGTTCCGCTGAAGATCCTCCAGCAGCACCGTCATTGATCGTTCACCCTCCATCTGCAGCTCAATAAAGCCGGATGCCCCTTGCTTTAGCCATTTTTCAAATTGTTTAGTGGAAATATGAATGGTTTCGTTATCTGCGTTTTTACCGAACACAACCCCCGGCAAACGCCCCTCCTGACGTAAATTGCGTAGTCCTGAAGAATTTAATCGCGGACGTCTTTCTGTATGAATACATGCAGCCATGCTCTACCTCTCCTTTACATGAGTGATCTTAGCGCCGTAACAGCAGCCGTCGAACCTCCCCTGAACGGGGATCAATAGAGAAACATAGCATCCGGACCTCCATCCATTCAGATCGATAGCCATACATTAAATGTAAAAAACCCGCAAATACAGACGAAGGCACCCCACTCCGAGGAGTGGAATGCCTATGGGTTTTATCCACTATATCATAGATTGGTTAGTATTTCCACGGGGTAATTTTTGTCTACTCGCGAACCACCTGAAGATTCCTTTAACAGGGATCTATTAACGTGATCTGCAAATCGAATATGCCTCCATTTACAGATACCGTCCGGTGGGCCACGCACATAAGGAGATCGGACTTAGTATTCGTGTTCGATCGATCGCATAGAAGCGCTCCTCTCCGTTCCTACTGTCACCTTTTTGCCGCCATCAGAGCAGCTTCATTTTTACTCCGCGTCACCTAACGCAAAATCAACAGCAGCCTCGGCATGAAGCCGTGTCGTATCATAAATCGGGATATTACAGTCTTCCTGTGAGATGAGCAGTGTGATTTCCGTACATCCGAGAATGACGGCTTCCGCCCCCTTACGGATAAGACTGTCAATGATGTCCAGATATCTTTTCTTTGAATCTTCATTTATAATTCCCAGACAAAGCTCGTGATAAATGATATCGTGAACGACCGCCCGATCTGCTTCATCCGGAACAACGACCTCAAGTCCAAACTGATTGATAAGTCTGCCCTTGTAAAATTCCTGCTCCATCGTAAAGGCGGTCCCTAACAAACCCACCTTCTTTATTTTATCGCCCACAATTTTATTGGCTGTTGCATCTGCAATATGAAGTAAAGGAATCGATACCGAGTCCATCACTTCGGGCGCCATCTTGTGCATCGTATTCGTGCATATGACGATGACATCGGCCCCGCCTGCTTCAAGCTTTTGTGCCGATTCAATCATGACCTTCGCAGCCTCTGCCCATTTCCCTTGATGCTGCAGATCTTTGACTTCTTGAAAATCCACGGAATACATCAGACTTTTTGCCGAGTGGTGTCCACCTTTCCTTTCTTTTACCCGTTCATTGATGATTTGGTAATAGAGCATGGATGATTCCCAACTCATGCCGCCTATAAGCCCTATTGTTTTCACTGCCTACTCACACCCATCCTTTTTATCTTATTTTGGCATAAGTATTCCGGGTTTGCATTAAGATGGATCAAAACTTGCCTTTACTTGTGGCATGGTTCTTTGTATTGCCTGCAGCGGCAAGGTTTAGGGTTATTTTTTGTGGACGGCTCTTTACTTTTCTCCTTTAAAGTTGAAAATAATTCCTGCAAGTCCCCTTCGAATAGTAAAGCCCGTCATACGTGTGTTATACTAACCTTTTGAATCCGTTGCAGATCAATTTAGGCATAAAAAGTTAGAAAATGGCTTATAAATGGATATTCTTATTAAGAGACGATGCTTTTGGCAACATTTATTGCACCTAGGGGGAAGTAGCAGCATGACTGATTCAAACAAACAAAAAATTGTTGAGAGTGTTCCGCAACGGGGATTTTTTGGACATCCCAAAGGATTGTTTACTCTGTTCTTCACGGAATTCTGGGAACGCTTTTCCTACTATGGAATGAAGGCGATTCTGGTTTATTATATGTATTACGAATTGAGTCGAGGCGGACTCGGCATGGAGGAGAGCACGGCTCTCGCCATTATGTCCATCTATGGTTCACTTGTCTATATGTCCGGGGTTATTGGCGGTTGGTTGGCGGATCGGATATTTGGAGCGTCCAAAGCTGTATTCTACGGCGGCATATTCATCATGCTGGGGCATATCGCCTTGGCCATCCCGGGAAGCATATTCTTATTTTTTGTTTCCATGGTTCTGATCGTGTTGGGCACGGGCTTGCTAAAGCCCAATGTATCCAGCGTAGTAGGAGAACTTTACAGCGAACATGACCAGCGCAGGGATGCAGGATTCAGCTTATTCTACATGGCCATCAACCTGGGGTCATTTATCGCTCCCCTCATTGTAGGAACCACCGGCCTGAATTACAATTTCCACCTGGGCTTCGGCATCGCAGCCGTAGGTATGTTTCTGGGATTAATCATCTTTACCTGTACCAGAAAAAACCTCGGCCTTGCAGGCACCTTCGTGCCGAGTCCGTTATCACCGGCGGAACGAAAAAAGGTGTTCCTTATCATCGGTATCGGCGCAGTGCTTCTCGCAGTTGTCGTTGCAATTACCATACCGTTAGGTCTGTTAACGTTTGATTCGCTGATCGTGACCGTAGGCATTCTTGGAATGCTGATTCCAACCATATATTTTATTGTCATGTTCCGCAGTCCGCGAACCACAAGCGTTGAACGCTCCAGACTTATGGCTTATATTCCGCTGTTCATTGCAGCGGTTATGTTCTGGGCTATACAAGAACAAGGGTCGACCATCCTTGCCAATTATGCGGATAAACGGACGCAACTGGATTTTGCCGGAATTCATATTTCGCCGGCCTGGTTTCAGTCTTTAAATCCATTGTTTATTATCACCTTTGCCCCTGTATTTGCTTGGGTTTGGATGAAGCTTGACAAACGGCAGCCTACGATTCCGAAGAAATTCGCCATGGGCTTATTGTTTGCCGGATTGTCCTTCCTTGTCATCCTCTTACCGGCTTACGTTGGCGGCGAGGACTCCTTGGTTAATCCTTTGTGGCTCGTTCTTAGCTATTTCATCGTTGTGCTGGGAGAACTATGTTTATCTCCTGTAGGACTGTCGGCTACGACAAAATTGGCGCCCTCCGCTTTCTCAGCCCAAACCATGAGCTTATGGTTCTTATCCAATGCGGCTGCCCAAGCGATTAATGCGCAGATTGTTAAATTCTATTCACCTGCCACAGAGATGGCATACTTTGGCGTCATTGGAGGAGTGGCCATCCTCCTCAGTATTGTGCTTTTCTCGTTCTCCTCAAAAATCCAGGGGTATATGAAAGGGATACAGTAAAAGAATGCTGTCCAGATTACTGCGCGTTATCTACCCAAAACGAGCCCCGCAGCCGGACTAATATACAAAGCGGCGATTCTCTATGAGAATCGCCGCTTTGTGCTAGATTAAAAAAATTCAGGATAATTGATTGCTGAAGATATGGCTAACCAAGTCGTTTCATTAAACCTCCAGCGTCATTCTTCCCGCCAGTTCCTCGGCTTCGGCGATATTGCCCGTTTTGTTCAGGCTATTTGCCTCATACTAAACTCTTTGAGAAGATTCAAGCGACTCTGACTGCCGGCCCCGATAATCAATTAACAGCTGCAGCATTTTTCCCACCGTCCCGCCTTGATGGGGAACATGGATCGAAACGGTCAAATTTGTATCGTTCAAATGCTGAAATGAAACAAAATCAAAATTCAAAATCCCGAGATTCGGACACTGCAGCGCTTTTGGAGCATCGATGGCATCGAGAATCTCATGGGAGTCCCAAAATTCCCGAAACTCGCTGCTGGCTTGACACAACGCCTCGAATTGACCAGACCACCAGGGGTCGTCAACGTGCCGCGCATCCGCTGCAAGGCTCTTATGGATTTTTAACTTGGTTAAGCTCGGTCACTTCAATATCCTTTTTACTGAATTCATAGGCTACTGTAACATTCTTGATAATTTCCGTATCCTGATAGGCAAGGGAACCCTCAAACTCAAACGTATCATTGTCCTTCCACTCTATGTTATTTGCAAAACTATAATTTTCATGATCGGAACGGATCCATGTATCTAAACGGTTTTGCGCACCAAATTTGACTCTTGCCGATTCAACTAATTCCGGGCTGACTCTACCTTTTTCAACATTTATAATTTCAATGAATTCGCTTTTATTCGAACAGGTGACTACAGCGACCAGCTTTCGATCCGGCGAAGGGATAAGTTCTTTAATGTACATGGATGGTTCTGAAAAACTTAGATACACTTTAAGCACGTTGTCTTTTATTCTCCATAACACATTTTGGCTCCCGTAATCCGAATAATGGTTAAACAACGTAAATATCATGCTGCCGTCTGACAATTTATAGATATAGGGGCTTTGATAACTTTTCGAAAGAACATCGACGGCGAAGGCAGCCGCATCAGCGATTTTTTGATTATCATTTGCTGCTAACGGCTTCAGCTCGTTTAACGCTTTTATTCTTAATTTGGGATCATTAAAGCATTCTACCAGCCTATTAATCGCAATATACACATGCTCGTCATTATCGCTTTTTAGAGCTCGCAGAAATTTTTCCGCATCGTACTCCTCAGCAGGCTCTAACTTCATGTCTTCCGCCGTTAAATATCGAATGTACAGCTCCTTACTTTGATGTTTATAATATTCCGTGGCTAATAAAACCGTAGAGGTAGAACTATACAAAACAAGACATGCAACCAAGGCGGTAATCCACTTTTTCGAAAATCCTCTTTTTCCCTTCGCTTTTTCATAGTTCCCGGCTGCCTCAATTAAATGATCATCAATGGATCCGATCTCCCTAAACAACTCTTCTCTTTTCACAGGTAACCCCCCTCTTTGTCCAGATAAGCTCTCAGTTTTTTTCTTGTCCTAAATAAAATGGACTTCACTTTACTGCTGCTCATATTAAACCGCATGGCAAGGTCCTCGATGGAATCGGAGTACCAATACCTCCGAATAAATATATTTCTTGCACGTACTTCGGTGCCATATAAAAATTGACTTATCGAATTTGCCAGTTCACCCGCTTCATACTCTTTCTCTACAGTACGGGGGGAAGCCAAACATCCCTCCAATTCGGTCAGCATGACTTCAAATTCACGATTACGCTTTTTCGCTGTATTATAGCCATGTTTATCAAGCGCGATGTTGCGTGTAAGCCTCCCTAGAAATACAGGGAACTTCCTGGGCAGATGAGGCGGTATGGCGTCCCAGGCCGCTAAGTAGGTATCGTTCTCACATTCTTCAACATCGGAATCATTGGAAAGTATGTTCCTTGCAATCACTCTGCAGTATGCTCCGTATTTATTCTTAGTCTCTACGATGGCACGTTGTGAGCGTTGTAAGAATAAGTGGACTATTTCTTGATCCTCCATCCGGTCTTCTCCTCTTTTCAATCTTAACCCCTCTGATCTATATAGTAGAAATTTCGCAAAATGCGTTGCATTTCCGGGACAAAAAAATTTAAAATGGTTATCCGATGAAACGTCAACACATCAGTTAACGGTCTCTCTATAGGAATGGCCGCCGATTACCAATAGCTAATCGATTCAAAATAAACAGCCCGTGCCATTCTTTGTGGAAAGACAGATTGTATTGGGTGTGATGATTAAAATTTGGCTAAGCGCAAGCACAATATATGAATAGCCCCTTTTCTTAAAGTCGAAAAGAGGCTGTAATACATCCGGTCGAATTATGGATGCGATTGTAAAAATCACCGGCAATAACCCTGCCATAATTATTTCTTACTGATTTTCACTGTAAATCCTTAACGATTAAAATTTATGCGGGGTGAAACCCCCATTACTTATGATACGGTTCAGCGCCAAATCGGAATCAGGAGGCTAGTTTGGGACATTATACTCTTCGAGAGCACGGACCAACTTCCTTCTTACAGCTTCTCTTAATTCTTCCGGCTGGAGCACGACCGCTTCTGTGCCGAACGAAAAGAAATATTCAGCAAAGAATCGTATTTCCGAGGGGAAGATCCCCATCTCCAGTATGCCTGTGCCGTCATCGGAACTATGCACTTCTCCCCAAGGGAAAATCCAGCTCTTATCGCGGAATAACTCAATTCCTTTTGCCGTTAGTTTCACTTTGACATCTACGCTTTCTTGTTTGCTGTAGAAATGAAGTCCCCAGTTCGTTAAATCCACCTCTGAAACATCCACTGTAGACGATAACGCTTCAGAATCCGCCAAAACGGCCGACTCTATCCGATCTACCCGGAATAATCGGAAGGCTTTTCGCAAATAACAGTAAGCTGGGCAAAACCAATATCCCTCATGGGCATATATACCGATGGGCTGAATCGTTCTTTCGTTGGTCTCATCCTTTCGAGTTCCATAATAGATGGTTACGGGCAACTTTTGAATGGACGCTTGGAGCAATATCTCAAGGTAGCCAGCCCGTTCCGGGCGCGTATGCGTAAAGAAGTCAATTCGGTGTCGCATCTCGTCGATCTGACTTTTCACATCATCCGATAAGTACCTGTAAAATTTTCGACGTGCGGATTCTGCAGATGCCTCGAAGGGCAGCGAACTGAAGTGTCGAAGAGCATGGGAAGCAAAAAATATGGAGAAGGCCTCATTTTCCGTAAATGAAATCGGTGGAAGGGTGCGCTCCGTAAGTACCTGGTATCCGCCTCCTGCACCAACTTGAGAGTATAAAGGCACCCCCATTCCGCTCAGCTCCTGCAAATCGCGCAGCATAGTCCGGGTAGACACACCAAATTCTTCAGCAAGCTCTTTGACGGTGAATTTCCGCTTCCGATTGACTGTCATCATCAATTCAATCAGTCGCTTCGATTTTCCCATTTAAATTCACCCCCAAAAAAATATAGTGACAAGTTCTGTCACATTTATATTATACACTATAAACAAGCCGGATCGCTTGAAGAGATTACGGTAGAAATCGAATTAAAAAAGGAAAAGGAGAACATCTTATGTCTAGAGAACAACGTAAAATTCTGGATAAAATGCTGCGGAGTCCCAAGCCCGGCAAGCCGCAAACCGTCGAGGAGATGCGCGCGAACTTCGCTGCCATGATGGCAACGATGAAAGTACCTGCGGGCGTGCGAACCACGCCGACGACCCTCGGCAATCGACCCGGTGTGAGCGTTGAACCCGCACAGGATACCCGCCCAGGAATCATTCTCTATTTCCATGGCGGCTCGTATATTATGGGTTCCCCCTACACGGCCATGTCCCTTACCGCGAACCTGGTCGACAGGACCCGTATCCGGTCCGTCTCACTCGATTATCGCCTGGCCCCGGAACATCCGTTCCCTGCGGCTCTAGAGGATGCTCTCGCAGCCTACCGTGAGCTTCTGGACAACGGAGCCCAGGCGGCGTCTATTGCGTTTGCTGGCGACTCTGCCGGTGGCGGTATCGCTGTCTCGACTTGCCTGATGGCACGGGACGCAGGTCTGCCGATGCCAGCAGCGGTAGTGGCGTTCTCGCCGGGGCTCGATAAGACGCACTCCGGGGCAAGTATGGACAGCAAAACGGGGATCGATCCGTTCTTCACCCGTGAGGGCTTTGCAATAACGGACGAGATGTACCTCGCTGGGCAGGATCCGAATCATGAACTCGTGAGCCCAGCCAGGTTCGCCGATCTTACCGGATTCCCGCCGATCCTGCTGCAGGTCGGAACCAACGAGCTGCTCCTTGACGACTCCACGCAGTTGGCCGACCGTGCACGGGCGGCAGGCGTGGATGTCATCCTTGACGTTACCGCCGACGTCCCGCATGTTTTCCAGGCGTTCACAGGAATTCTCGATGAAGCCGATCAAGCCCTGGACCGTGCTGCGCTCTTCATCACACAGCATCTCAGATGAGCATTGGCTCGATAGTACAATCCTAACGAATAGGAGAGTTGAAAATGAATAATAGGAGAGCCCTCTGAACATGAAGGCTCTCCTATTTATAGTTATAACAATCGTTCTTCGTTTGTTCAGTGAGAAAAAGCGCTCACGGCAAGCAAATCCCACGATAAATCCTCCCCCTCCCCCGCTTTCATTTAGCGGTGTGACATGCTAAAATTATTATGCATGTAGCGATTATGGAAAGATGCGGGTGATATGTCAAATGAAATTTACCTATTACGAATCATTATCCATACATCTTGCAGTTGACCTCATTAATTCACTCTGTCCCGTCACGGGAATCGATAACTTGTCGACGCCTGATCAATTAAAGCAATTTCTCATCGACAGCGAAAAGCATGTGGATTTAAGCTTGGAGAAATATAGCGAGATTGATGGTGATGCCGTTATCGCCGTGTACCGGGAGACCGTTCAATCATGGCCTGTTCGGTCGGAGGATGTTAAGTTCGTCCAATCGCTCAGGAAATCTCTGCGCACGGTGTTCGAGCTTGCCGCAGAACAGAAGGCACAGGATGCAGCGGCGCTTTTGAATGAGCAATTGCGCATCAGCGGGGCGACGCCAAGAATAAGCTGGCTTCATGGACCTTACCATCTGCATTTTGAATCGAAGGAGGATGGGTGCGCTCATTGGCTGGCTACGACGACTACCATGGGGCTCACCTTTGTATTAATCGAGTTTGGAACAGAGAGATTCGGGATTTGTGCTTCTGCTTCCTGTCAGAAAGCCTTTATCGATACATCCAAAAACAAATCCAAGCTTTACTGTTCCGAGGCATGCGCTCATCGTGAAAGCGTGGCGGCCTTCCGCAAACGTCAACGCTCCAAGAGATGAACAAACGACTTGATTAAGTGTCTGCAACAGCTTGTTCTGATTTCTTGTTAAGAGCAGAACATAACTAAACAAACAACCATTCCTGCGCTAGCATCATGGAATGGTTGTTTGTTTTTATGATGATGCAAACGAAAACGAGGCGTCACTGCAAGTTTTTTCGATAAACACTTGTAACACCCAAAACACGATTGACATGTCACGATATTGTGGATAATATTGTAATATGCTAAATCGATTTATCATATTACACATGTAAAGGAGTTATCTGCTATGAGAGACGAATCACTGATCGTACAGACATCTCTTGGCTCACTTCAAGGCATCCGAAAGAATGATGTCATTCAGTTTCGCGGTGTTCCTTATGCCGACCCGCCAACCGGAGAGTTTCGCTTTGCCCCGGCACGTCCTGTCTCCGCTTGGACGGGAATTCGGGATGCAAGCGCTCATGGCCCCATTGCACCACAACCTCCTTCTTCACTACGTCGTATCAGCGGAGAATCTACTGAATTGCCGCAGGGGGAAGATTGTTTATCCCTTACGATTTCAACGCCTGCCACTGATAAAGAAAAACGGCCTGTAGTCGTTTGGCTTCATGGCGGACACTACATGACTGGCTCCGGGTCGCTAGACTGGTACGATGGGGCGAGGCTTTCCAAGGAAGGAAACATCGTTACCGTAGGGGTTAATTACCGACTTGGCGCTTTTGGATTTTTGCATTATCCCGGGGTCAGCGACGGAAAAATGGGAATTTATGATATCGTAACTGCTTTAAAATGGGTTCAACATCATATTGAGTGTTTTGGCGGCGATCCCGATCAGGTCACTGTTATGGGGCAATCAGCAGGGGCGCATATCATTATGTGTTTATTGGCAATGCCGGATGTCCAGGGTCTTTTTCAAAGAGCGATTCTACAGAGTCCCCCCGCAAGCCTCGCTCCTTTGTCAGAAGCCAAAGCGACTGAAAACGGAAAGCGGCTGCTGGATATGTTGAATATGGATCAAAATAATCCAGAAGAAATTATCGCCCAGTTGCGTTCCCTATCACCGATTCAAATCCTGCAAGCAACGGGAAAATTGGCTCAGGAAATCGCACGATTTGGTCAAATTGTTCTTCCTTTTATGCCTGTTTTCGACTCTCTCGCTGAAACCGAGCATTTTATTGGGGTGGCTGCAAAAGGTGCCGGCGAAGCGGGTATTGACCTCATTATTGGCACCAACAGGGAGGAAGCAAATGCCCTGCTTTTGAATGTACCTGATGTCGATCCGGCTTTAGTGAAAGAGCGTTTTTTGGCTGTGACCGGGAAAGAAGAAGCATTCGAGCAATACCGCCTACGTCGCCCCGGCAGCACACATATCGATCTGCTATCCGACTTGATTACCGATTACGCGATTCGGCTTCCCTCCCTGAAGTTAGCGGAAACAGCCCATAAAGCCGGTTCCCATGCTTGGGTTTATCAATTTGATTGGGCGCCGCATGAGTCTCCTTTTAAAGCCTGCCACGGCATAGAATTGCCTTTTACATTCGGAAATCTCGAAGCATGCAGCGATGCGCCAATGTTCCAGGGGGCTGATTTGGGGGTCGTTGCCGATCTATCAGCTGCTGTCCGCAGCGCTTGGATAGGGTTTATACGTGTGGGCAACCCTGACGTTTCCATCCCATGGCCATCTTATGAGCCGAAACAGAGACAAACCATGCGATATGCCTCTGTTATTGGTGCTGTAGGCGACCTGGCCGGGATCAATCGCTTCTAAAAAAAGGCGGGCAAATTTTCGCAACGGGGATGGGATGTCCAATGAATAAAATATATTCTCTACTAGTTTTCATTCATATTTTTAGTGCCATTTTAAGCGTAGGGCCGCTATTTCTCATGAACTGGATATTAAGAAGCGCAAAGAACGTAAATGAATTGAAGTACGCACATCAAACAGTAAACAAGATCAGTGGAGTCGCTCATGTTAGTTTGTTGATCTTATTGCCTACGGGTCTGCTGCTGGGCATGATTCATCCGTCGCTGTTTAAAATGATTTGGTACGACGCATCATTGGCACTATTCATTGTTTACGGGGTTTATTCACATCTTGTGGTTGATCGCAAATCGAAGGCTTTGTACGAAGATATCATGGCTTATACAGACCAACAGATCCCGCAGCAATATACTACCAAGTTCAGGGAACTGGTGTCGTATGAAAGGATTGGCAAAATGATTACCGTTGTCATTGTTTTTCTAATGGTATTAAAACCGTAATCATTTGCGATACGGCTAAGAATAATGGGCTATCGGCGAAAAACCGAAACGAAAAGAGCCAGCACGTTAAGAGGGGGGGCCATCAGAACATAAGGGCTCTCCCATTTATCGTTGTAATCATCGTTCTTGCCGGGCCGCTTGCTACCGGATGAGCGTGAGTCGAAACCTATTCGAGCAGTTTTTTTCGATTGGTCGTAAGAGGCGGTTGTTCGATCCATTTCTGTTTCACCATAACATCAAATATATCTTTTCCGTACGACATCACCTGAGCAATGATTTTGGTGTAGTGACCAGTGAGATCACCTCTCATCGAGAGAGCGAGAGCATGTGAAATCAAGATGATGTCCACGGAGTTCAATACGTTGATCATCGAAAAGATCAGCTTATCCGAAAATGGAGAAACCGTCGAATCCGTAACTTCCATGCTTACCGGTACCGTTCCGAGCAAATCCTCCTGCATTAACAAGTTGTTAAACAGCTCGATTTGTTGTTCGCTAATTTTTTTGCCTCTAATCATTAAATCCTTTAATTTCTTATCTTCTATTACCTGTGCAAATCCCAGCATGATAATAACCGAGAAGTAATTTCGCTCAATGTTAAAAAATATTTCAGATAATTCAATCGCATTGAGCGGTCGCTTCCCACCAAAGATCCCGTCCAGGAATGAGGTTTTCTCGATGTACTCAATTTTGTGGGGGTAGTTCATTTTCGGCGGGCGATCATAAATTCCCTTCTCCAACATCATTCGCACCGCTTTCCCGAACATCTCGGTTGAAGTATGTATGCATTCGTTGAAAAAATCCAACACATCCAGTCGAACGTTATTTGTGGCGGTAAAAGCGAAATTAATCATACCTAAACGATTCATCATGTAGATAAAGCTAAGGGTAAACGTATCATGAAAAAGCGCGGGAGCTGCTAAATTCACGTCACCTTCTGAAAACCCTGCGGGAACCGGAAAATTTTCCGAAACAAAAAAACTTTTGATCTTCTCTACTCGCCCTTTCGAGATGTTCAATGCTTCTTCAGCCAATGGAAGAATTTCTCCATCTTGAAGATGATGCAACAAGTAAGTGAGGAAACAAACCGTCAGGCTTTCTTGAATATAAACACCCCAAAGTCCCCCAATTTCCGTACAGCTTAATTCGATATTTGTTGGTTTTACTTGGGGTTTCTGAAATGACATGTAAGTCCCTCCTTGAGCTCCTCCTCATTTTAGGATTAGTTTGTTAATTAGCCTCCTTTTTATTCACCGAATCGGCATGATTTGCGTTCCTTGCCGTATAAGCAACCACCTACTAGAAATTTGCCGTTACTTGCGATACGGTTCAGCTTAACGGGTTGCCGGCAAAAAATGCAAAAGGAGCATGCCGCGCGACACGCCCCTTTATTGCTTCCCTTGAACACTTATTTACTGGTTGATATCCTACTATCCTACACATCACAGTCGAGCAATGTTTTCTTCCGATACGAAAGTTAGGTTCATAATGGTTTATGATCCAACACCTCTGGAAATTTCAGGCGCACAAATGATGTCCAAAGTTGATTGGAATGCAAAATTCACTCTGGAGATGGTTCACGTCCTTGGATATATTGCTCGCCCCAATCGTTCAATTGGTCCAATATCGATTTCAGCGAATTTCCTAACTCGCTCATTTCATAGACAACTTTCGGCGGTACTTGGTTGTATACCGTTCGAATGATGATATTGTCTTCCTTCAACTCCCGGAGCTGCTGCGTTAACATTTTTTGTGTAATTTCCGGTATTTCCTTCTTCAATTCACTTGTTCTCTTGGGTCCACAGTTTAAATGACACAGAATCAATAATTTCCACTTCCCGCCTATAATGTCCAACGTTGCTTCTGCGGGGATGTTATAAGCCCGAACGGATTGTTTCTCCACGGAATTGCCTACCTCCTGTACAAAGATAGTCAAGCTTTTATGCCAAGGCACTTTTTGGTGCCTATATAACTTTTTTGTATAAATGATACAAAAAAGTGCGTACTTTTCAACATCCATTATATGTTACATAATCCATTCATACCAGCAATACGACACCCTCTCGTCTCTTGATCAACATGTCTCTAAACGAAATGAACCAAAAGTTCATAGAAAGGAGAAAAAATGAAAGTATTGACCGTTGTATCACACCCAAGAGTTCATTCCTTCACTTTTTCTGTTGCAGCCCAATTTACGCAAGGCTTGATGGATGCTGGCCACGAAACGGAGGTGTTGGATCTGCACCGCAGCGGATTTAATCCTGTGTTGTGGGAAGCAGACGAACCGGACTGGGCAGCAGATCATAAAACATATTCACCTGAAGTAGAGAAGGAAATGGAGCGAATGAAACAGCATGAAGCGCTTGCCTATATTTTCCCAATTTGGTGGTACAGCATGCCAGCCATGCTAAAGGGCTATATCGACCGCGTATGGAACAATGGTTTTGCATACGGCTCCAATAAGCTGCATCATAAACGGATATTATGGCTTGGTCTCGCAGGCGCTCCACGCGAGCACTTTGAGAAAAGACAGTATGACAAGATGATCCAGCATCAACTGAACATAGGAATAGCTAGTTACGCAGGAATCCCGGATACAAAGGTTGAGATATTGTATGACACCTTGGATTCGAGGCCGGAAATTCATGAAAAGCTGCTGAGACAAGCTTATCGCCTCGGTTTGCATTTTGACAGCCATCCAAAGTAATCATCAAATCATTCATGTTTTCGAATCCCGACCTTGCGAACAACGATAAAAAGGAGAACGATGATGAACACTCAAAATCAACAAATTATTTTAATAAACCGTCCAGAAGGTGTACCCACAGAAGATGCGTTTGAACTTCGAAATATTCCTATCGATAAACCCGAAAGAGATCAGGTGCTTGTAAAAACCCTTTACTTGTCTGTAGATCCATACATGAGAGGGCGAATGAATGCTGGAAAGTCTTATATTGAACCATTTGCTTTACATGAGCCTATTACGGGTTCCATGATTGGTGAAGTGATTGAATCCAATTCAGCCGAATTGAACGTCGGGGATAAAGTACAGGGCTTCCTGCCTTGGCAACTTTACAACACGGTTGACGCAAAAGCCGTTAGTAAAATCAATAATACCAATGTTCCCTTGTCCGCTTATTTAAGCGTACTAGGAATAACGGGATTAACAGCTTATTTTGGACTGCTTGATGTTGGTCAACCGAAAAAGGGAGAAACCGTTGTTGTCTCAAGCGCTGCAGGTGCCGTTGGCTCTATCGTCGGTCAAATCGCAAAAATCAAAGGAGCCAGAGTGGTAGGCATTGCAGGTACGGATGAAAAAATTGCACATTTGGAAAATGAACTTGGCTTTGATAAAGCTATTAACTACAACACTACAGATGATTTACAAAAAGCTCTTGAAGAAGCATGTCCGAATGGAGTGGACGTCTATTTTGATAATGTTGGCGGCAAAATTTCTGATGCAGTGCTCAGTTTACTTAATAATTTCGCGCGTGTACCATTATGCGGTTCAATTTCATCCTATAATGGTGAGAATGAAGCGTTTGGACCAAGTATTCAGCCGAAATTGCTAAAGACTCGTTCCACAATGAAAGGTTTCCTTATCACGGATTATGAAGAACGTTTTGATGAAGGGCTTCGGCACCTGGCCGAGTGGCTATTTGCAGGGAAACTGAAATACGAAGAAACCATTGCAGAGGGCTTTGAAAATGCACCGAGAGCTTTTCTCGATTTATTCGCAGGGAAAAATGTAGGGAAACAGCTTGTGAAGGTTAGTGATCCGTCTAAGTAAAGACACCTGCAACCTTTGATGAAGCCAGATAAGCCAAAACCACCAATAACCAGAAAAAGGTGTCGGTGGTTTTGGCTCCGCTCTTTATTCATCCACTTCATTAGTCTGAATCATCCAAATGGACGCCCTCTTAGCATGTTTTAACGCAATCAAAAACCTTATTCATGAGAAATCGACTCTTTCAGGACCTCTCTAAAACTTTTCGGAGGCCGGCCGATCAAATCAGCTAGAGCAGGATCGACTTGTGCGAAGTCTCCCTGACGGCTCGCCCGAAACATTCCCATCCGCATATTTATACTCGTTTCCGGCACGCCTTGAGCCATCATGCGGTCCCGAAACTCTTCGTCCGACACAACGATCCGGCGGATGGTCCGCCCCAAGACCTCGGAAGCGATTGTCGCAATCCCTTCCATGTCAATGGCCTCGGATCCCGTAAGATTGGGGGTCATGCCATCTATTTTCTTCTCGCTTATGATTGCCGCCGTAGCCTCGGCCAAATCGAAGTGCGCTGTCCAGGCAACCGGACCGTCCTCAGGAGCGATCAATTCCCCCGTTTTTATTGCTTCGCCGATCATCATTAGTGCCGATGCAGCGTAGTAGCCATTACGCAGCGACGTGAAGGCTATACCTGAAGCTTCCAGCAGTTTTTCGGTAGCCGCATGGTGAATCATGGGGGCGAAGTGAGATGTCGGGGAAGAGCCCATATGACTTGTGTATAGCACCTGACTGACCCCTGCTTTCTTTGCCGTGTCAATCGCGGTTTGATGCTGCTGAATGCCACGCGGGATATCAGCCTCGCCCATGATGCCGGACGAAACGATGAGAACCTGCGATGCCCCCTCAAAGGCATGGTGCAAACTCTCGGCATCGTCGAAGTCGCCCCGACGGACACGAACTCCACGTTCCCGAAGCTCTTGTGCTTGATTCGGATCGCGGACGCTGACACCGATCTGCTCGGCGGGTACACGCTTAAGCAACTGTTCTACCACAGCCCGCCCTAATTTCCCGTTGGCTCCGGTAACGATAATCATGGCAAACAACATCCTTTCATTTGTATGATCGTGTGTATGCGCGAACAGTCTTCCCGTTTCTAAATTGCATATTGGGGAAAGAAGCGCCGGCGATCTCCTGTTCTGGTATCGCGTCTTCAATTTCTCTGATATCTTCTTCGGTCAAATGAATATCGAGTGATTGCAAAGCTTCTTGAAGATGAACCGGCGATATGGTACCGATAAGCGGCATGATGTCTTCGCCTTTGGATAACATCCATGCAAACGCCAATTGAGATAACGTTATTTGTTTATTTGCGGCGATCTCACCCAGCTTTTGAGACAAGGCAACGTTTTTTTCTATGTTTTCCTCAAAAAACAACGGAACGTAGCCGCCTTTGCTCTTTTGGATTCGCTCGTCTGTCCAATGGCCGGCAAGAAGACCATGAGCCAACGCCCCAAAAGCAACAACGCCGATGCCCAATTCCCTCGCAGTCGGCAAAAGTTCTTTCTCGATGCTTCGGTTAAAAAGCGAGTATTCCACTTCCACCCAGCTGATCGGATGCGTGGCATGCGCCCTTCTCAGCGTCTCTGCGTCGACCTGGCTGACTCCGATCTGCCTGACATAGCCGGCCTTAACCAGATCGGAAATGGCGCCGACCGTTTCTTCAACAGGAATACCCAGATCGATTCTTGCGGGCTGATAAAGATCAATATAGTCAAGATTGAGGCGTTGGAGCGAATAGGCGAGATAGTTCTTAACATGATGTGGGGAGACATCCAGCCCGTACAAGGAGCCTTCGAGCGTATTCAGTGCCCCGAACTTCAGCGATATAAAATAGTCATCCCTTTTATGCCCCTTCAGAGCTTCGGCGATGACCATCTCGCTTCGGCCTGCACCGTAAAAATCCGCTGTGTTGAGATGGTTGATCCCACTCTCAAAAGCGGCATGAATGGTGGCAATGCCAGCACTTTTTACAGCTTCATTGACATTTGACATGTGGCCGCAGCCGAGTCCGATTCTGGATAGCTCCAGTCCGTTTTGTTGATCATTCATCACGGAAACCTCCTGAACTAAAATGAAATTGTGTAGCCGTCTACTTGTTTGTCTAAAAAAACATAGACATACATGGCAAATTCATCACTTCGGCGGCTGTTTTCCGACGTTTTCAAAAGCACGGGTCAGCAAAGAAGCAAACATGGCTTTTTCGGCATCAGACATCCCTTGCGTGATCAATTCTTCAGATTTCGAGAAGGCATCACTCCTCTCGCTAAGAAATTGTTTGGCTTTGGACGTTATATCGATCCGGAGGTTGCGTCCGTCGTCAGGGTTGTTGCTGCGCGTGATAAATCCGGATTTCTCCAAACCGTTCAATAAGTTTGTCACAGACGGACCGCTTAATGCCATTGTTTTTTCTAGATATTTTCGATTGATCTCTATATGCTCCTCAATGGATTGATGAATATGCGAGAGAAGAATCGCTTGCGAACTGTTCAAGCCATGATCCTTCAGAAGCTGGTCGATAATTTCCCGGACCCGTTGCGCGATAAGTTTAGTGTATAGGCTATAGGGGTACATGTCGAAAACGCTTGGCATAAATTTCTCCTTAAATTCGTGTAGATGTCTACACTATAGATGGGATTTTTTGTTTTGTCAATTGCAATTGTCAGATGTGCCGTTGACCCAAGCTAAAGACCCCTTTTTCGAGGGGTCATTTTCTATTACACACATATACTCATGTCCAGTAAGGAATTGCGCAAAAAGCTTGCCCATGTGTGTGATACGGTTCACCTTATAGCTAACCCCTCTGGAAGTTCCTGCGCGAAGGGTAAATATCAGTTCAAATGCTCTGCCGAAATCGTTTCACACCCGTTGAATAACGCAAATTTTTGGAAGCAACCGTTCAAGGCTGTTCGCAATTGCGTGGTTTGCTTCACACCGTTCTCGTACCAGATGTTTTTAACAACGAGGGTTCCCGTTTTTCGCTCCACGATGATCTCAGCTCGTCCAATAAATCTCTATCCATATAATAGAGGTAGCACATAATAGCCGAATTTTCGTTTGATTGCAGGCGTGTAAATCTCCCAGGTGTAATCGAAGCCAAACAATTCGTTGATAAGTTTTCTGTCCCATATCAAATTGTCCAACGGGGCAATCAGCTCGCAGCGAAATTTCGGCTCCGGATTTTGCAGGACGGCTTCAATAAGCGGCAAGTCCTCCGCCCGGCAGTACAGCGTATCCTTCATTTGTTCCACGGCAACGGCAACTATACGAGCTTCGTGTAATAGCTGGCGAAAAACCTCGTTGCGCTGTGCTGCTTTTAACCCCCATATATTCAGCCATGCATCTGACGCACGATTCCATAAGAGGCCAACAGAGCCGATTCGACGCAGTACCCGCCACTTATGATGTTCAAGCTCATCCTCCAGCGGCTCTGATGCATCCTCCGATTCAAAAAAACGGGTAGTTTTAAACCAAAATCAAAAAGCGCCCCTGAGGCCAATTCAGGGGCGCAGAGCGTTAATGTGGAGCTTGTGCGCTGAAGTCATTCTAATGAAACAAAGAAAAATAGTGCCGGGGGGGGGGGCGTAGAAATGTGCACAAAAGCCTGGATTTTGGACATATGTCTGGTTTCTTGCGTGATATAGCATTCTGTAACGTTGAATCAACAATCATCACTTCGTAGGCAAATTAAAAGGCTCCTACTCGGTAATTAGTGAGTAAGAGCCTTTTATCGATGCTATCGGATTGAATAAAAATAATAGATTTTATTTCTTAACATACACACCATAATCTTCAATTAAAACCTTGGTATTAGCAGTTAATTCTTTATCATTCTGTGCAATTTCAGAATCATCTAGGTTAGAATAATCATAGGTATTATTCTTAATAAATTCACCAAAGTCATTTACAATGACAGAGGTATTCTTCTCAATTTGATCCATTTTTTCAGATGTTTTCATTATATCCCCCACTGTTTCTACGCTTGGATTGATATATGCGTTTGAGGGTTCTTCCGGTTCTGCAAAAGATTTTGCACCTACAACACTACCAGTAACGATAATAATCCCGACAATTGTTCCAAGCAATACAGTAAACTTAGCTTTCATCTTCATTAATTATTCCCCTCTCGTATGTTTTACTAAAGGGTAATATATCCGTTCCCCTTCATATCATAAGCATCTGGATAGTTAGAAATTACAACCTTATAGGTTCTATCTGTCGGTACGTTACTAAATGTATAGGAAAAATTTGTGCTAGTGTAATTTTTACTAACTCGAACCCCATCATTTATCCAATTATTCGTATCGACATCAACAAGTGTGTAATATACATCACAATTACCAGGAATAGGTCCACCAGAGTATGGAGACTGTACTAGCGTAAGAGTCGGCTTTTTTCCGGGTGGTAAATAAAAAGAAGCATCAGAATATTTTGTATTTCCACTTGATAATTTGAGAATATTATAACTCATTACAGCCGCCAGAATGCTCACATCATTTGATCCAATCTTATTTTCAATGATTGAATCAGAAGGTACCGCTCGATTCATAATTTCTAGCTCTTTGTCTGTTAATTTTCTCTCAGGAGAAAGATCAGATTGTGTTGTAATGGTTTGTTGTGTCGTCTGGTTTTCAGAAGGAGTTTCTTTGGTTGGATCAGCAAATGCGCTTAAAGGAAGTGTGAACATGGCAGCAACTAAAGAAACAGATAGTAGCATGGATTTGAATGATTTCATAAAATAAAGCCTACTCAATATTAAATTAATTAAGAAACATTTATTCATAAGAGGTAGCTCTAGATGTGAAAGTTATATTTTCTCAATGTATCCTCCTTAAAAATACATTCAAAATATATAACACTTTCAAATATCAAAAAGTTACACATTAATTCTAATTCTCTGCTATAGGGGTCCAGCCAACATTTTAACGAAAATATACGCTAAGGGCTTCAGGGTGCATGAATAGCGGATTTTATTCAGCAGATGTGGTTGTATGTACTTCTTGGCTATATCGTAGTATTTACGCGTTCCTTTTTTATGATGGATAATCAACTCACCCGTCGAATACATCTGTTCCAGCACCGACCTGGATGAATTGTTTCCACCGCTCCAGTGGATGGCCGATCGCCATGAGAAATCTCCATCCAATTTTAAATCGTCCGAACTTACTGCACCGTGATTTTGGATATGAGTCCGTACTTGCGCTGTCAACGCTTCCATTTGGGGATAGCGTTCGGCATGTTGCCTAGCGGCTTGCCTGTATCGCTCAAAATACGGCCAGTCCTCGACAGAGATAATAGCCAGGTTCTTGTCAGGATAATCGACAAGGCTTCTATCCTCATACAGCAACTCGGCGAGCATTCCCTTGGTAAATCCCTTGATTCGCGATTGTAGCACCAATTCGGCGTTTTTCCCGCAAACATCGATGGGGTCGTATTGAATGCAGCTGACCTGCCGAACGAAGTCCAGTACGCCCTGCTTCCCACTAAATTTGTATTCGCCCAAGAGTCCATGCTTCAACAACAGAAATTGCCGTGCCTGGCGGTTCGTTAATTGGATCATGTTCGCACCTACCTTAGTACAGAATAAAAACGAAGGCGTAAAGGGGAATGGGTTCACGCCGCTAAAAATCTCTAACCTTAAGGAGATCCTGCCAAGGAAGGGATTTATTCATTATTTTTTCACTACCCGGATTAATAAATTTTTCGCGTTACTTATGATACGGATCCCCGTAACATCCAAAGAGCGAAATCAAAAGGCACCAATCGGGTGTCTCTCTGCCAATCTTACTGTTTAGAAAAATATAAAATTGCCGGCAACACCACATGATCAACAATCTCTTCTAATTTCTGATGCGACACCAATCCATTTTCAAGCATAAACGTATAGCGAATTTGCTCAAAAAGAATGAGTTTGGTCGCTTTAGGTGGGAATTTTGTGATTTCTCCCCGTTGTACGGCCCGTTGAAGAACGTAATCCATAATCTTAATATTGGAACCTGTTGCTTCGGCCAACATCTGGCCTGTCCGTTCTCGCTCCTGCTGGTTAATCATCTC
Organism: Paenibacillus sp. USDA918EY; assembly: GCF_009870825.1. Taxonomy (GTDB): domain Bacteria; phylum Bacillota; class Bacilli; order Paenibacillales; family Paenibacillaceae; genus Paenibacillus_AQ; species Paenibacillus_AQ albilobatus. The sequence continues at coordinate 231,316 of NZ_WTWY01000007.1, forward strand.
GGAAAACAGCATTTTAAACAATCTAAACGGTCCATTGTTGGACTCCAAAATAAAATGCTGACCCACATATACTAAATTATCACGGAGACTGCCCCTGTCAAAATCGAGACTTTTGAATACCCCTTCCGATTGTTGCATCCGTTGTTGGACAGCTGCAAACACTAAATCAAACGGAGTATCCCAATAACGATAAACCACCGAACGACTGGTATTCGCCTCACGAGCAATACGCGCAAAATTAATCGCGCTGTACCCTTCCGTCTCCAGCAGACGATACGTTGCTGCATAAATATCATTTTGTAATTGGTCGCCGCGGCGGCGGCTTGTATTTGATTCAGTCATCATTCTTTCTCTCCTTGTACGTTCATTATACATCAAACTGTATCTTAAATGAATAAGATTCACATATGTATCTAATTGACTTTTTAAGATACATTAGTGTATCCTAATTATAAAATAAGATACAGGAATGTATTTAAAGGAGAGGTAATCATGAAAGCTATTGTTTTAGGAGCATCGCACGGAGGTATTGAAGCGGTTGAAGCGTTACGATTGATGTGCCCGAAAGCGAACGTTCAATGGTATGACAAAGGAGACTTCTCCTCCATTCCGGCCAAGGATCTTGAAACCATTCAACAACAAGGAGTAACCGTCTTCGGCAACACTGAAATAACCAAAGTAGAACCTGGGAAACACCAAGTGGAAATATTCAATCATTCGACAGGGGAAACACGAAAGGAGGGTTATGACAAATTCATTTTAAGTCCTGGTGCAAAGCCGTTTATTCTTCCTGTCCCTGGACATCATTTAAAAAACATCGGTACGATGAGCAGTCGACAAGATATATTCAAAATGAGAAAACATGCTGCAGATCCAGATATTAATAACGTTGTTATTGTTGGCGCAGGATACATCGGGACTGGAGCAGCTTCATTATTTGCCGAATCAGGCAAAAAGGTTACGTTAATGGACATTAACGATCGTCCTTTAAGCTCCTATTTAGATAAAGAATTTACGGACGTACTTGAAAAAGAAATGAAAGATCGCGATGTCGAATTGGCACTGGGCAACTCGATTATCGAATTTGTCGGTGATGAAAATCATAGAGTAATCAAGGTCGTAACTAAAAAAGGCACCTATTCAGCTGACCTCGTCATCTTGTCTGCCGGCAATCGTCCCAACACGGAATGGTTGCAAGACGCAGTGGAATTATTGCCGGATGGCAGAATTAAAACAGATGAATACATGCGTACAAGTGATCCCGATATTTTCGCCATTGGGGATGCAACAACGGTTTGGTATAATCCCGGTAAAATGCGGATGAATGTTTCATTAGGAACCAACGCGCGTCGTCAAGCACATTATGCAGTAAGAAACTTATACGAAGCCATTCATCCGCTACCTGGTGTACAAGGCTCTTCAGGTGCGCAGATTTTCGATTATTATTTCGCTACAGCTGGTTTAAATGATAAAACGGCAAAAAAGCTTGGCATTGAAATAAAATCCGTTTATTTGGAACAAGAGACAGCCCTGTTTTCTCCGGAGACGACCGTTATGTTCAAACTGGTTTACGATCCAACAACTTTAGAGATTTTAGGGGGACAAATCATGTCTAAAGTTGATTTGACTGCTAATATCAATACGGTCTCCCTTGCGATTCAAACCGGATGCACATTAGAACAATTGGCCTATGCCGACTTCTTCTTTCAGCCAGGATTAAACACACCCTGGAACGTAATGAATACGGCAGGATTAAAAGCATTACTACAAGAGAATTTAATGTAACAGACGTTCACTTCGCATCAACGAGGATGTAGAAAGGGCTTTTCCTGCGTCAGGAAGAGCCCTGAAACCCACGAGACAATTGCATCTCGTCCTTTGGCGCATTCCAAGTTTGTATGGATTGACATCTCAAAATTTGCATCGGATTTAGCGATCTGACGAGAGGAATAGATGCGCTGAGTGAAGGCAGAAGTTAAAGTAAGCATGAACTATATGCAATTAAAGAACAAGGCACGGGAAAAACTCCGCAGTGAAGAAGGATACGCATTAGCAGTAAGACGGATGATCGAACCGGAGCCTGTATTTGGCGACTGAACGACGCTCCTTACAGGATTTCTACATATCCTTCCGCACCGTTCACCCGAATTCTTTGCCCGTCTTTAATCGTCTTGGTGGCATTTTCCACACTTGCTACTGCAGGTAAACCGTATTCCCTTGCAATAACGGAACCGTGGGTCATCATCCCGCCGACTTCGGTCACCAAACCTCTAATGGATACAAACACCGGTGTCCAACTGGGATCGGTATATGCAGTGACCAAAATATCGCCTTCCTCGATGACGGCATCCTCCATTCTTAATATCACCCGAGCCCGGCCTTCAATGGTTCCGGATGATACGGGTATGCCTGCCAAAGCGTCTTTCGGGATATTGTCGGTTTTGAATTCACCGGTCATAATCTCGCCTTCGGACGTCATGATCCGCGGCGGCGTCAGCTTCTCATAGACCTCATATTCCTCTTTTCGCTTCGCTATGATGCTGTAATCCAGCCGATTTGTATGAACGGCCTCCCGGAACTCCTCAAAAGACAGAAAGTAGATATCCTCCTTCTCCCGGATTACGCCCTTCTGCGCAAGCCGAGCGGCCTCCTTCATCAGAGCCTGCTTGAAGGTCCAGTAATACCTTACCATGATAAACTTCGGGTATTCCCGGTAGCCGATAAAATTGCGCAACCGGCCGATCATCTTTTTCGTCTTTTTGGCCTTCCGTTTTCCACCAGGCAGCCGTTCCAATCGGTTTAGGAGCTCCTGTTCCTTCTGCATCGCTTCCAGCCGGCCCTGCTCAAATATGGCCAGATGAGCATGCGGTTCAAAGTTTTTGATGTTGCTTAGGATCATGGGAACGAGGGCTGCCGGCTGTTCGCTGAAGCGGGGCCTGGTGATATCGATCTCACCGGAACAACGCATGCCGTATTTTTCCAGATAAGCCCGTATGGATTTGCCGACAGTATTGCCGCCTTCCAACTTGGCCAAGTCCTCAAAAAAAGTCTCATGATTGGCTTGCTCCAAATACGCCATTACCGCCGGATATTGCCGGATGACGTCTGCTACATCGAGCAGCGCCAGCCCCATTTCAGATGTAACGTTGTTGGCAACCGATTTTGAAAGCGCATCTGCCGCACTCTTCTCGCCCAGCCATTTTTCCATTTTTTTATTGATCCAGCTCACGGCATATACTCCGACATAAATCGCTGCCATGCTTTGTGGATTATACATGTCTTCTTTTAATTGCTTATGAGCTTCTATAATGAAGGCAAATAGTTCTTCTCCGGACAGGTTGGCCATCCTTTGCTGCAGATCTATAATAGACGCCTCATTCTGGGACATTAGCGTTTGAACAAGTCTTCCGTCGTTTCTGCGGTATATTTTGAAAAACTGAATGGGCAGCTCCCACGAAAAATACCCTGTACCCGCACTGAAGAATCGTTTACCGCGCTTCAACGATTTCATAAATTCTTTCCGCTTCACTAAGCTTTTGATAGCGGTATGCATGAGAGGGTCGATTTTGCTTGTAGCCATGAGTGCTACCTTTCGTCCCATCGGAGAAGCCAAATCGTGCGCGATGTCAAAGAACAATCTTCCGCCGGCTTGAATCAGAGGAGTCCCGCCGGACAATAGCTGAAAAAACGATAAACCCAATGGTTTCATGGCATCGGTCATCATCTGTTGATGGCTGAAAGACATATACACATGGTTTTTCCCATCCTGTACATCCGGTATAGGGTATAAGGTGGTGATGGGACGGCTCTGGACGATATAGAATTGATGATCATACAGGCACCATTCGATATCCTGCGGACGGCCGAAATAGGCCTCAACCTCTCTGCCCATGCGTTCAAGCTGTAAAATCTGTTCGTCCGTCAGCGTCTGCCTATTCTGACGTTCGGCCTCGATCTCTTTCTCTTCCGTTCCACCTTCTTTTAAGGCATAGATCGCCAGCTTCTTGGTGGATATCTTCTTATCGACAATCCTGCCTTCGCGTACCTTATAGATATCTGCGTTTACCAGGCCGGAAACCAGAGCTTCACCGAGCCCAAAGCTTGCATCGATGGATACAACCTTCCTGTTGGAAGTGATGGGGTCGGCAGTGAACATGATCCCTGCTGCCTCCGGGAAGATCATCCGCTGGATGACCACGGACAGATGGACCTTGCGGTGATCGAAGCCGTTTTGGATGCGATAGGTCACTGCACGGTCCGTAAACAGCGATGCCCAGCATTTGCTGATATGTCTTAGGATAGTTTCCTTTCCGACGATGTTCAGATACGTATCCTGCTGGCCTGCGAAGGAGGCCGTCGGCAGATCTTCTGCCGTAGCGCTGGAACGTACGGCATAGGCATATTGTTCACCGAGTTGGACAAGATAACGGGTAATCTCATGGTCGATGCCGTCTGGAATAGCTGATTCTTCGATGACCTTGCGAATTTTGGCGCTGATGTCACCAATAGCTTTCCTGTTATCCGCTTTAAGTAGGGACAACTGATCCAGCAATGAATTAAACTCCTGGTTATTTCCTATCATTTCTTTATACGCTTCGGTAGTGACGCAAAACCCCTTCGGCACCCGTACCCCCTTAATCCTGGATAGCTCCCCAAGGTTGGCGCCTTTACCCCCGACCATTGCAAGCTTGGTTTTATCGATTTCCTGAAATCCAAGTACATAGGAATTCATACCGATTCTCCTTTTCGGGCATAACTTAAATAAAGCAGCACTGACAAATCAGACTACACGTTATAAATAGTTCTCCTTATAAAAATTGTTTTTAAATAAATTTATATATGCATCAAATTCTTCACATAAAGCATCAAGATCAATCCCTGTTTTAGACATTTTACTTAAGTACCCATCGGTAAGCAGGGCTAGTATTTTCATGACCATCCGTGGATCAACGTCATCTTTAAATTTTGAAGTGTCCGTACCTTCAAAAGCTATTTTGCTTCTCAACCTTTCACCTTCACGACTTTCAAGCTTAGCTTTGATGTCCGCTTTTACTTCATCATCATTTTCAAAATACGCACTCTCCAAAAAAGAAAGAATGGCAGGATGTTTCTTCATCACCGAAATTTCAATGCTCGTTGCAATCTTAATTCGGTCAAAAAAATCAGTAACCGTAGGATCGAACTTTTTATCGAGTTCATTCATGAGAATATGGGTGCATAAATCAATTAGGTATAAGTACAAAGCTTTTTTTGTACCAAAGTAATGAAATACCAACGCTTTTGAAATCTCTGCTGTAGCAGCAATATCGCTAACGGAAGTTTTTTTGTAGCCATTCGTACCGAAGCATGTAAGGGCAGCATCGATAATGATATTCTGCTTCTCTAAAGATAAACTTAAAAATTTCTCCAAATTTCCCACCCTCGCAAACGTCATTGACCAATTCGGTCAACATCACAATAACACTTTTGACCGATTTGGTCAATGACCACCCGCCTTCCTTCTAGGGAGAGGGATCAATTCCAAGCTCATAAGGAGTGACGGAACATGTATGAACTCCGATTTCATGGTGAAACCGGCGTTGGCGTGTCTACGACGGGGCAAAGTTGACGTATCCCTTGCATTGTGGAGATCCGATGCCGTTCGAACTCGGCGGCGTGTTTCATCCGACAATCATTGAGCTAGATACCGAGTGGTACATTGCTTTTAGCGAGACCAAGTTTTGGCTTCATACCAAGACGAAATACAAGGTGCTCATGCTACAATGACCTGCTCTTGCGAGCAGGTTTTTAATGCCAACATGACATTAGGAGAACGTGGAGCGCCTAAACGATGGCAGCGACGAAAACAAAAAGCCACCGTCATTGGCGGTTCCGAATGAACCGTCAACTAAAGTGGCTGATGACAATATTGGACGAAAATTTCGAACTTGATGATTTTTTTTAAAATGATACCAAATATCGTAATTCATTGAATGCTAAGACCATTTTACTTTACGGGGCAGAGCAATAGCGAAAGGACCTATCCCAGCAGTTCTTTGGCTCCGTTCATCACTAAGGGCAAAGACTGTTTAACGAATGATTCCGCACTTATTAGACGCCCTTCCTTGTTCCAAACGTAAGCCGCCCCATAGATCCCCCAACTTAACATGATAGAAGCTGTATTTATTAAGAATTGCGAGTTTGGAGTCGACAGCATCTTGTCTTTGTCTATAAAGGAAAGAAGTATCGTTTGAATTTTTTCCTTTATTTGAATTTCGAATACAGGTACAAGCGATGTATTTCTTCTTTTACAGATAGTGTTTAGACCCTCGTGAAATTCGCATAGCCCCAGAAAAATACTCTGAATTGTTTCTTCATTCAATACTTCGTGACCGCTTATTCTACGATTTATGATTGTCATAAATGATTCCATTAGTCTGTCCTCAAGCATTTCGAATTTATCTACAAAGTGCGCATAAAAAGTCGCTCTGTTAACAGTAGCTCGCTCTGCAATATCCCTAACGGTTATCGATTCAAAGTCTTTTTCTTGAATTAATGAAGCAAAAGCGTCTTGAAGGAGTCGCCGTGTACGTATCACACGAGGATCAGCTTCATTCTTTTTAATTGGCATGGTTAAGATCTCCCCAGTAAAACGACATTATAGAAATGGTGTTGTCTATACAACGGTTCATGGTTATTGATGATTGCTTACCATTCGGTTGTTATTATAACATACAAATACAACAAGTGTTGCTCAAACAACTAATGTTGTATTGAGACACGTTTTTCCCAGAGGAGGGGAGCGCCATGTCGGTCTCACAACCGTCGCAAACGAGGGAGCATTTTTTGATATTATTCGAGAACGCCGGTCGGTTCGTAGCTATTATCCAGAGATCAAGATTCTGCTGGAGGAATTGACCGAAACATTGCGGCAAGCCCCGCGCTGGCACCTTCAACCGCTAACATACAGCCGTGGCGGTTTCTCGTTATCGACAAAAATATAATTTTTAAAACACATCAGGAGTGTGAATTATGAAGAGCACATGGAAAGTTTACGTTCTAGTCTTGATCAGCTTTTTAGTAGGAACATCTAATTATGTCATTTCCGGGATTTTGGACCGGATAGCAGAGACATTAGGAACAAGCGTTGCGGCAGCAGGCCAGCTCATTACGGTCTATTCCCTGGCCTATGCGATCGGCACGCCTATTCTAATGGCGCTGACGGCTAAAATGGACCGGCGTAAGCTTCTCCTTTATTCGCTGGGCCTCTTTATTGCTGCAAATCTGCTGACATTTATATTGTCCGGCTTTGGTTTCTTTATTGCGGCGAGAATCATTACGGCGTTAGGCGCCGGGGTGGTTACTGTTAACGCGCTCAGCATCGCCGCCAAAATCGCTCCGCCAGGCAAGCAGGTCAGCGCCATCGCGAACGTTACCATGGGCTTAACCGCATCGCTCATCATCGGCGTCCCGCTCGGCCGAATGGTAGCCTCTGCTTTTGGCTGGAAAGCTGTATTTCTGGCCATCGCAATTGTCGGGGTCATGGCCATGTTTGTCATTGCTGCAGTTTTTCCACGTATCCAGGGCGACAAGCCTGTTCCTTTGATCAAGCAATTAGCTTTGTTAAAAAAACCTCAAGTTTTGGTTGCATTGGCGATTACTTTTTTCTGGTTAGGAGGATATTCTCTCGCTTATACCTACATCTCCCCTTTTCTGCTAGAGGTGACTCATTTAAATGAATCATTGATTAGCGCAGCCCTGCTCGTGTTCGGCATTGCTAGCTTGATCGGGTCGAAAGTCGGCGGCTACAGCGCGGATAAACGTGGCATTATATTCACGCTCGTTTCAGGGATGGTGCTTCACGTCATTTCGTTGATTTTGCTATCCTTCGTTGGACAGTCGGTCATTGCTGTATTCGCCATTTTGATCCTCTGGTCTTTTGCAGCCTGGTCATCCGCTCCGGCGCAGCAATTCAACCTGGTCTCGCTCGTTCCTGAATCCTCGGGCGTCATGCTGAGCTTGAACAGTTCCATGATGCAGCTTGCCATGGCTGTCGGCGCAGGAATCGGCGGGCTGATCGTTAACCGTGTTTCTCTAGCATCCATTACTTGGTTCGGGATACTCGGCGTACTCATCGCCATCGTTGCCGCGATTGTATTGTCCAGCATGGCATCACGCCATTCGGCGGTGCAGTCAGCGGATTAAGGGTATGCTAAACATCGAATGTTTGATTCAGGACTTTGCTCACTAAGTTGAGCAGACCGCAAACGAACTGCACCCCAATTGTTGGATCTCGTTCAAGTTTGAATCATGAATAAACTGAAGAGCATAGAAGAAAACTCTAACATACTTTTTAAGCAAAGGAAGTGCAGTGTCGTTAAGTGGATTGATTTGATCCTCCTATGATGTCATTGCCTTTTACGGAAGAAACGGATTTTTACCGGAGGCTACAATTTTATCATTTATTACTTCCTTAATAATAAAGAACTCTCCAGACATGGAGAGTTCTTACGTTTTTATCCGCATGTTTGCGGGTGGTGTCAGCTACGCTAGTATTACCCCATTCAGTATGCCATCATGAGCGACAAACCGATTCCCGCGGCGAAAACATTTCTGCGTTCTCAAGACAACAACGACCTCATTCGTGGAATACCTATTATTTACGCTCCCTTTTGCAAGTTTAGCATCGCAGCCTCAACCTTTAATTCGATTTTCTGCCTTACCACTATTTTGGTATGGTTCTGCGGATCATTAACGGCGCGAAATTTAATAGCCAAGTGAAATGTGAACGATTATAGTAAACTTACTATTGTAATCTAAAGCGATTCTTCTGTTATCGAATGAATGGCTCAAATACCAACTATTCAGGTGGTGACCGATCTATGACTGTTACTAGCAGCAAAGCAAAAGCGATGGGGGTGTTTCTCAAATCACGCTGAGAACGACTATCGCCGGAGAATGCGGGCCTGAAGTTTACAAACGGGCAACGGAAAACGCCTGGACTGCGGCGCGAGGAAGTTGCTGTACTAGCAGGCGTAAGCGTCACCTACTATACATGGCTGGAACAAGGCCGGGATTTGACCCCCTCCAGAGATGTGATCGACAGCATCGCCAAAGCTCTCCGCTTATCCCCTGCAGAAAAAGGACATTTATACCAGTTATGGAACCCTCATGCAGTCGAGACGCCTTTTGCAGCCCCAACTGCCGTGGATCCGCAGATGCAGAAGATTATCGATCAGCTTGCGTACCCTTCTCATATCACCAATGAGAGGACCGAAGTGCTCGCTTGGAACAAGGCAGCCCAGGAGATGTTCTTCGACTTTGCCTCCATTCCTGTCCAGGAGCGTTATTTTATCCGTTTGTTGTTCGAAGATACGGAAATGCGACGTCGCATTGTGAATATAGAAGAATTCTCGAGGTATTCGGTAGGCGTGTTCCGAACTTACTACGATCAACACCGGAATGATCCTTGGTTTGAGAAGACAGTAGAGCATCTTATTCAGAGCAGCTCCGAATTCAAACGAATGTGGAAACAGTACGATGTTCAACTCAAAAAAGTAAAACGGATCACTATACAGTCCCCCGTTGTCCATCAATCTGTCCATTATGATATTCAGTCATTAGTCAATCTAACGGATCGACCGGATATCCACATTTGCATTTACTCACCTGTTACAGATGATCCAACTGCAGACCGTTAATTTTTTTACTAGTAAAAACGTTGTGTGGTTGCCTCGGGTAAGAATCAATTAGGATAAACCTATGCTTAATTGATCCTAAACCAGAAATGAGGGAACCTTATGCTGCAACAACAAAAACTAGGGAACGAAGGACTTGAAGTGTCGGCTATCGGTCTCGGAACGATGATGATGCCTGATAACGATGAATCCGTGCGAACCATTCAGGGAGCATTAGATATGGGCGTTACGATGTTCGATACGGCCGACCTTTACGGTTCGGAATACCAGCTCGGACGTTTCGGTGAAAATGAGAAGCTTGTCGGACGTGCCCTTAAAAGCCGGCGTGATAAGGCCATTATTGCAACCAAATTCGGCATCACGCACGGGCAAGGACCGAAAGGAGATCCCGCCTACATTAAGAAATCCGTTGATGCCAGCCTCTACAGCCTGGGACTGGATTACATTGATCTCTATTACCAGCATCGACCCGATCCCAATATTCCCATCGAAGAAACGGTCGGCACGATGGCTGACCTCGTGAAGCAAGGGAAGATTCGATACATTGGATTGTCGGAGGCGCCAGCCGAACTGATCCGCCTCATGCGGTGCATCCAGTTACCGCAGTCGAAACCGAATACTCCCTTTGGAGTAGAGAAGTAGAGGATGAAGTCCTCCCCGTTCTGAAGGAGCTGCACATCGGTCTAGTCCCCTACAGCCCGCTTGGTCGCGGCTTCCTGACTGGCCAGATTAAGAAATTCGAGGATTTGCCGGAAGACGACTATCGACGCTATTACCCGCGGTTTCAAGGTGAGAATTTCGCCAAAAACGTTGAGGTTGTCTCTTTAATCGAGAGAATGGCTGCCCAAAAAGGCTGCACCCCCGCCCAATTGAGTCTAGCCTGGCTGTTGGCGCAAAGCGAGCAGATCGTTCCCATTCCGGGAACGAAACGATTGGATCGTGTGCAAGAAAACCTCGGTGCGCTGCAAGTGAAGCTGACAGCTGACGATCTGGCTGAGATTGAACGCATATCCCCCAAAGGCGTGGCCGCAGGCAGCCGCTTTGGATCCTTTTAATACAGTACCGGACCCTTTTCTATTAAATTCGTGACTTAGGCCGTACGGGCGAACCTCCGTAGGCCTAATTTCGCCGTCACTTATGATACGGTTCAGCTTAACGGGGCTATCGGCGGAAAAAGCCACCCTCCAGAATAGAAACACCAACCAAAGCGACAACAAGCCCTCTGTAACAGGGGGCCTGTTTTAACCTATTTCCTCATACCTTTTTTCTTCTGACCAGGAATAGTTGTACAAGGAAAATGATGCATCCAGCCAACATATAATTGTACATATTCGTAGCCGTATCCGGTAGCTTGCCGCCCTTGCCTTCGCTATTACCGGACTCTACGTTCGCCGAATCAACCGAAGTGCCGGCTTGTTCAGGCTCAACCGATACGTAGGCCACATCCGATCCATTCGATTCTCCGGATCCGTTCGTTCTGCCGGATTGGCCACGGTCCGGTGATTCATGATCCGAATCTTCCTCTCCTCACGGGGTGCAGTTCATTGCGGGATGGCCCAATTTGTGAATTTATGAATACTCAGGCTTCCTCGTTATGAAGTCTGAACCCTTTAACAATAATCCAAACGGGAAACACGATTTCGAATATGGCTCCTGGAACATATAAAACAGATCCGATTTCTTGGCCGAGGATCCTCAGACAGCCGCTCGCCAACAATGCCGCATACCCGATGAAACCGATAACCGACAATAATCGAGGAACCAGCCTTGATCTATAGAGGACATGACAAAGCAACAAGCTGCCCAAGCCAAGCACGATCATGGCCGTTTGAAAAAGCACAGATTGCGCCTCAATCAATAATTTTCCTGTCGTTTCAAAGTATGAACCCTTGGCAGTACCTACGGAGATGTAATTCTTGCTCAGTGCGATAAGTACAAGCGGACCCATTGCGCTTATGGTAAGTAATACAGACTCTATGATCCGGGCTCCAAAGTACCCTAGAGCAAACGCTTCGTTATGCTTCTTTAAGATGGGGAACAGAAGCACGGCAATCCCCACCACCGCCATGGCGTTTATCAACTCTAATAACGATCCCGAAACCACGTTTATTCGATCCGGATACAGATTGGCGAGAAAGTCCGGGCGGTTTAGAACCGGATTCAGAAGCCCATCTCCTATCAGGTAAGTACCACTCGACACCAGAAACAATGCCCCTGCCACTCTTGCAATCTTATTCATGTTCATCTCTCCCCTTGGCTAATCTTTATGCAGTATAGCTCGAAGAGGATTAGGAACTGTAGACACTTTAGTGTGATTTATGGATGTTTGAGAGCAAATTCAACTCACCGGCACGGACGATTGCTTCCGTGCGGCTTTTCACCTGAAGTTTTTCAAAAATCCTGCGATTGTGCCCTTTGACCGTATCCAAGGCCAAATATAGTTTCCCGCCGATTTCCTTGTTCGAAAGCCCCTTAGCGATGAGCTCGAGCACTTCAATTTCTCGTGGGCTAAGCGGCTCAATCAGGCTGCTCTTCATCCCGATATCTCGCAAGCGCTCCAGACCCAGTTGCGCTTCACGGAGAGCTGGAAGCGACAGATCACCGCCCAGACGCAGTGCCTCCTGGTAACATTCCGCCGCCGAATCGGTACGATTTTCAGCTTCCTCTATTTGTCCCAGTCCAATCATGGCCATTACTGCCATCAATTGATGACCCATCATTAGGCTGTTCGATATAACCTCGTTATAGGCCTCACGAGCCGCAGAATGGTCTCCTCGCCGTTGGCAAGCGACGCCGAGCATCCAAGCGGCTGCCGTCCGAACAGGGATATTATCCGGTCGCAGATATTCCAACGCACGACGTGATTGGACAATAACAACCTCGTTTCCTTGATTTTCGCTTATCCACACATCGCTTGCAGGTGCAATCAGTCCGACAAGTTCATTGGTCTTATCGCCTTCCCCCGTATTCTGCATGACAGCTTCGGCTGCCCGTAATTTTCGTTCAGCACCGTCAGAATTGCCAGTCAACACTAATGATGCCAATGTAGCCCGGGTCGCGGCGATCAATCCGATCAGGTCCCTGACGCGGACATCCTGTACTGCCCCTGCCATGGCCGCCTCTGCCGCTCGCAGCTTATGTTCGACGCTCGTCAGCTTGCCCGCAATCAGCAGGGCTGAACCATACATCACCCACAGCGCAGGTCTGGCATTCAACTCCGCGGCAGACAATGATTTCAGCCAGTTCAGCGAAATGCCTGCAGCTCCGCGAAGATGCAGCGGCATTCCGTTGCCTTCAAGCAGACGTGCGGCACGCTCGATGTCATGGGATTCCACGGCATGGCGAAACGCTCCGATTTCGAAGCCATTGTTTTCATACCAGTCACTTGCTCGTTTATGCAATTCCATGATATGTCTTCCGCCGAAACTTTCCTGCAGCCTTTTGCGGAGCAGATCGGCAAACAAATGGTGATAGCGATACCACCGTCGCTCGTTGTCCAAGGGCACGACGAATAAGTTCTTACGTTCGAGATCCATTAAAGTTGTCTTGCTGGAAACCGCAGGATCTAGCAAGACGTCATCGCAAAGAGACCCGCACAGACGGTCGAGGATTGATGTCCGCAGCAAGAAGGTTTGAACGGCTTCAGGTTGTCGCTGCAGCACTTCTTCTACCAGAAAATCCAGCACGAAATGATGGTTACCGGTAAAAGTCTGAATGAGCCGGTCGGCGTCATGATCCCCTTGGATGGAGAGCGCAGCCAAATGCAGACCCGCAGCCCAGCCTTCGGTGTGCGATTCCAACGAGGTTATTTTATCTATGGGCAAATTAAGACCCATGATACGGTTCAAAAAATCTTCGGATTCGGAGAGTGTAAATCTCATGTCGGCTGCTCGCAATTCGGTCAGTTGATCCCGAACCCGCAATCGAGCAAGCGGAATACTCGGGTCCTCGCGGGTCGTTATGACAAGGTGCATCTGCGCGGGAAGATGGTCAAGCAGAAAGAACACGGCATCGTCGACAGGTTTCGAAGCTGCCGCGTGATAATCGTCAAGAACGAGTATAAAAGGAGTCCGAATCGCCGCTATCTCATTAAGAAGAATGGTCATGATCGACTCAATCGGCGGCAACTGCGGAGTTTGAAGTAGGGCAAGCACGGCTGCTCCTATATTCGCCTCAAGTTTCTGTAGAGAGGAGATCATACAGGTTAAAAAGCGTATAAGTTCGTTATCCGCTTCTTCCAGCGACAGCCATGCGACCGGCCGCCCGCAGTCGGCAAGCCATTCACAAACTAATGTAGTTTTGCCATAGCCCGCGGGTGCAGAGACAAGGGTACACTTGCGGTATAAACCCTTACTGATCCTTTCGGTCAACCGTGGGCGAAGAATCGCTTTCGGCCGGGACTTAGGGATATAAAGTTTGGTATCCATGATAGGTGTGGACATATATTCAACCATCCTGCCGTTTAGCTTAAGGCCGAATCAAATATTTTTTGGAATATTAATATCATATTCGTGATCTTACACCAAGACCCCTTTTCGAGGGGTCTTTTTCTTTTCAGGAGAAATGAGCATGCGAACCATCAAAACCGGGCAAAGCGCCTTTTCAAGCCTGCTGGAGTTTTTCTGAAAAAACTTGCCGATACTTAAGGTAGGGTTCACCTCAACGGGTCTATCGGCGAAAAGAGGGCAACGGCGCATGACTGCCATCGTTCTTGACCCATTTAACCATCCAATTTTTTAATCTTTACAACCAGCACTCACATCGATGCAAGTCCGTTTATCGTTTCCTGGAAAATCATCTGCTTTTTCAAGCCCAGTTTCAGTTTTACCGAGCATTTCTAGAAACCCGTCTTTCGTATGCTCTCCGGCGCACCACATTCCTTCTTTTTTTTCGCTGAAGATCCAGATTATAAACTGCATCAAACCCCTTTAAATGAATGTAGAGCAAAGGTGTTCCAAAATTTCATCGGGTGAATAGCCACGAACATCTCTTTGATAAAAATATGAATCAATACTTATGGCGATCAGCAGCATATCTGCTTTAAATATACTATTTGGGCTTGGATGATCCGCTGCTGCCATCTCATCGAATAACTCGACTGCGATTTGATGCATTTTGTTATAGAGCGGATGCTGTGATTGATACGGAAGTCGCTTAGCTGACGCGGACCCCTTGCCTCCTGTTAGTAGTTGTGCCTTCTTCTCAATGAAAGGCATGAAAATTTTGAGAATTCCCTTTAACCGGTGGTCTGGCGGCTCTTGCTGATTCTGCAATAGATATTGCTCTATATCTTCGAAGAACCGAACGACACTGTCTTTTATTAAATCCAAACACAACTCACCTTTATTGGCATAACGACGATATAGGGTGCCCGGACCTATCTGGGCTTCCGCTGCGATCTGATTCATACTTACCTGATCCACGCCGTACTGCTCAAAAAGTTTATGGGCTGCGACCAATATTCGTTGACGATTCTCGGCGGCATCACGTCGTTCAATTCGCGACTGAATTGCCTTGATTTCCTCCGACATATTAACACCCCTCATGCTAAACTTGGTTCACATTGACATACGGAGAGTTCTCCGCTTATTATAAAGAGGAGAGCTCTCCGTTTAATGTTAATCTAAATTTAGTGCAAATTCAACAGAACTATGGCCGAAGGAGATTGAGGATGGATTCTATCGCAAAACCTATAAACGAAAAAGCATTACTGGCCATATTATTAATTGCCTCATCATTGGCCACGATGAATGTCTATATGTTCAACATTGCTGTTCCATTTATTATTAAAGACTTGCATCTGTCCACTTCCGAAAGCAGTCTGATAACGACGCTGTATGCAGTTGTTTTAGCAGCAGGTTCGGGTACGTATGGAAAGCTTACCGATCGTTTTTCTGCACGGTCATTAATACTAATAGGGATTGCCCTATTCACTCTTGGTTCGCTAATGGGGTTTTTTTCGAGCTCTTTTCCGGCCGTTGTAACCGCAAGAATTATTCAAGCAGCTGGTGCTGCGGCTATTCCCTCCCTAGCGTATGTAGTTCCGCCTAAATATTTCAAACCCGAGAACAGAGGCAAAGCATTAAGCCTTGTGTCTACTACTTTCGCGCTGATGGGCGGAGTAGCCCCAGTCCTCAGTGGATTTATTATTCAACTGTTTGGTTGGCACGGTCTTTTTGTTGTTTCTCTCTTGATCGTACTTATTATCCCATTTGTTGTGAAACACTTCCCTACTAATGTTGCACAAGGGGAGAAATTCGATGTCTTAGGAGCTATTTTATTCTCCCTTTCAGTAGGCATTCTGGTACTAGGTATCAGCCTAAATCCTTATCTTTTAATAATTGCTGTCCTGATGCTTATGGCGTTTTCATTCCACATACGCGGGAAGAACGCACCTTTTATCACCATCTCTTTACTCGCTAACAAAGGCTACAGAAATTCCTTGCTCTCTGTATTTGCAGGCACATCTGCATATCCGGCCGCTTTATTTTTATTGCCCTTGGTTCTAAAACAGGGCGGTAACTTGCAAGCAAGCTTGATCGGCATCGTCATGTTCCCGGGCGCACTGATTGGTTCTTTGTTCGGCCCTTACATGGGAGCACTTTCTCGCAAGTACAATGGCAGGATCATGATCCTAGCTGGTCATGGTTTTATGATTCTAGGAGCACTGCTTATGGCGGTTTTGCAAGACATGCCCATCGGCATTGGGATCGTCATGTTCATCTTTGCGCTCGGCTATACCACATTAGTATCATCCGCTGCCAATGTTGTGCCATCGACCTTGAAAAAAACGGAGATTGGTATCGGGATGGGACTCTTCACGCTTTTAAGTATTTTAGGAGGTGCATTTGGTCCTTCTATTTTAAGTCGATTTTTATCCTTCAATATTAACTTTACAGTCTCCTTTATCATTGTCATCGTTATGTCAGTTATCGGCATTTTTCTAATACTCGCAACACGAGCAGATCATTCCCAAGATGATCTGAACAGGCATCCGGCCAATGGCTTAAAGTGAATTTAAGGGTATCGCAGTGTATGTAGGAACGCTGTCAAAAAGGCCATCCCGCAACTTAACTGTGACTCGTGGAAACAAAATACAGCAGCGGAACAAGGAAAACTGCCGGCTGAAAGTGGGAAGGTTTGACCCCCTGCTCCGCCGCTCGCCTTTCCCGCAGCGCAAGGCCCTAATGCAAGGAAGCACATCGGCAGCGTCGAGCTCGCCTTCAACGAGGAGACCGAAAAGCATTTTTTAAGCTTAGCCCCTTCCGCTGAACCAATAGCGTAGGGGCTTTTCCTTTATCCTGACAGGTCTTACCTTTCTTATAATTCTGAGTCAATCCCCAGGAACCGTCCTGACTACCTTTGACCGACACTTTGAGCATTCTGTCACCCTGCACTATGACAATGTCATACTCTGGCTGATTCGCACCGTACTGTACAGATACATCAAAGTCACACCATGCAAACAATATTAATAAGTATATGGGTACACAGCAAAAACTTCGCCCTACTTGTGATACGGTTCCCCCCGATTTATCTTCACGGCGCGATAAATCTGCTCTACCAGCACCAAGCGCATGAGCTGGTGCGGCAGCGTCATGCGCCCGAAGCTCAAGCGCTGCTGGGCGCGGCGCAGCACTTGATCGGAGAGCCCGTGGCTCCCTCCGATCACGAACACGACATGGCTCGTCCCGTAGGTGCCGAGCCGGTCGAGTTCGGCGGCCAGCTCCTCCGAGCTCCAGAGCTGGCCGCCGATGGCGAGCGCGATCACATGCGCGCTCTCCTTCACCTGCGCGAGGATGCGTTCGCCCTCGCGCTCCTTTACGATGGACACCTCCGCTTCGCTCAAGGTGTCCGGCGCTTTTTCGTCCGCGACCTCGATCACTTGAAATTTGATGTACGGGGTCAACCGCTTGGCGTATTCCTGGATGCCCTGCACCAAATACTTTTCCTTCAATTTGCCGACGCCGATCACTTGAATCAACATAACATTTCCTCCATCCGTTTCACTCGAGTTATGTATTTATTATGGCAGGCCCCGCCTGCTTTCATTTCATG
Source organism: Paenibacillus sp. USDA918EY (assembly GCF_009870825.1). Lineage (GTDB taxonomy): Bacteria > Bacillota > Bacilli > Paenibacillales > Paenibacillaceae > Paenibacillus_AQ > Paenibacillus_AQ albilobatus. The sequence continues at coordinate 249,051 of NZ_WTWY01000007.1, forward strand.
AAGCTAAGCGTGCAAAAAGGAGCGTGCTTCCACGCTCCTTTTACCTTTTTCCCTTATGTCAGACCACCAGAAACTCTCCGGCCTGCTTGCAGTGCGCGCATTGCACCGGCGGGTCCCAGTCGGAAAACTCCGTTTCTTTCAAGTCCACGATGTCCGGAGCATCCTCGTATTCGTCCACGAACATGTCGATGGCAAGCTCCAAATGTTCTTTGCATACTACGTACATATCGAAAGCATCCCTTCCAGCGCTACACAAGGTTGTGATCATGCCTTGGTTTTGACGAAACGATAACCCTTTTCGGGGCCATTGGCACATTCGTTATCCCAAGACTTTCTCCCATTATACCATGTCCAAGCTTTAGCGGGGGACTCAATCGTCCCGAGAGGCAACGTTAGGTTGTTATCCCGCTGCCCCCCTTTTATGTTCTCTCCGAAATCGTTTATTGATCCGGCTTCTCCGCCAGCTTGACGTTTGCGGTTTGTTCTTTGCCGTCCCGGTAGAACGTAACCTTCACGGTATCGCCGATTTTGACCTTGTCGTACAGAAACTTTTTCATTTCCAGCGTCGTCGGAATCGGCGTATCGTTGAATTTCACGATCACGTCGTTGAGCTGAAGTCCGGCCTCCTGCGCGGGCCCGATGGCATCCAACACCACGACCCCGTCTTTGACGTCGCTTGGCAGCTTCAGCTCTTTCAACTGGTCATCGTCCAAAGGCGCAAATGAGTTGTTCAAGTCCATCGAATAAATGCCGATATACGGGCGGGCGATCTTCCCGTGCGTCATGAGCTCGTCGACCGTTTTCATCACCTGGTCCGCCGGAATGGCAAAACCTAATCCCTCGACCCCGGTATCGGCGATTTTCATCGTGTTGATCCCGATCACTTTTCCGTTCAAATCGACCAATGCTCCGCCGCTATTGCCCTCGTTAATGGCCGCGTCGGTCTGGATAACCTCCTGCTCCCAGTCGTATACGCCGTCCTGGTTCAGCGAAACCGGCACGATGCGGTTCGTGTAGCTCACAATACCGGAGGTCAGCGTATCGCCGAGCCCCAGCGGGTTGCCGATCGCCAGCACCGTTTCCCCGAGCCGCAGCTTCCGGGAGTCGCCCATTTCCGCCACTTGACCGATGTCCTTGCCGTCTACCGCAAGCACCGCGATATCGTTTACTTTATCGGCGCCGACGAGCTTCGCCTTTTTCATTTCGCCATTAACCGTCACCGCTTCGAGCTCCTGCGCGCCTTCAATGACGTGGTTGTTCGTTATGATAAAAGCCTGCCCTTTGTCTTTTTTGAAAATGACGCCTGATCCCAAGGCCGACTCTTCCAGACTCTTATCCTTTTTCCCGTCCTTGTAATTCACGATGCTCACGACGGTAGGCCGCACTTTGGCTGCAGCCTGCACCAATCTTTCGTAGGGATCGGCGGAGCTGTCCACCTGTTTGGAATTCAGGGCGGCAACCACATGCGGCGCCTTGCCGGAGGCAGGCAAACCCGTGATCATGCTGAACAGCAGCACGGCCACGAACGCACTGATAACCGAACTGATCGTTGCGATCTGAAGCGTGGACAGCCCGCGGCTGCGCCTGGATCTCGGCCAATTGCTCCGTGTCTTGCGAATACGTCCGAATACACGTCTGCGTTTCGTCACTTTGGTAGAATAAAAATCATCTTGAAACAGCCCCATGAGATCCTCTCCCCTTCGTTATCAAGCACCTAAATTCCGTTTCTGCCGCCTTTCCTCTATACCCATATAGGTATGTAATCCAACCGACGTTCTATACCTCAAGATTACCTTTTCGGCGCCGTTTTTTCTGTAGTGCAAAAGTCTCCATTCGCATGATGATTTCGAGCGAAGGTCCTACAAACGAAAACAGGCCGTTTTAAGCCAATATTTGTCTCGGGATACAAGGCTGCATGTTCTTGAAAGTTAGGCTCCCATATATCTTAAACTAACCGATGGCTGCAAAGGTTGCGTTTCGTCTTCCCTTTATTTTTCTATCACCACAAAAAAGCCCCCTCAAGCACAAATGCCCGAAATTTTTGCGGCAAAGATCGGCTATCGTAAAACGTTTTCTTCAAAAATAGGAATATTTCCGGCTGTCGACTACTAGAATAAAAGAGAAAAACATCCTTCAGCCAATCCAAGCATACCTGATGATCATGGCAATTCTGCGGCAAAACGGCTTCACCCTTTTACCAAAATACGGATGAACCCTCAGCACCCTCAGCCCAGTCATGGCAAGGCATTTCGCGTTTTATCCGGTACTGACCATTGTACCATATCGGGGCCTGACGGCCTATTTGAAATCGAAAACGAACGCTGGTGTTTTGTGGAATCAATCTTCTTGTTTTTGGAAAAACTAGCAATAAAGATTGAAAAGCGGCATCCTGAACGAATCATGTTCAAAACGAAATAAGGAGGAGAAATAAAATGATAGAGCGGTTTCCGTCCGGTATGGACTATGTGCAGTTGATGGCCAAGCTTGGAGATTTGAAAGACGAGCATTACCGCAATACCCTTGCCTTAAGCACGATCATCGAGCTGCTTGTCGACAAGGGCATTCTCACCCGCGATGAGGTGGAGAAAAAAGCGGCGGAGCTCGACCAGTTTATGGTTCGCTCACCTTATCCCACGGTGTAGGGCGGTCATAATACGTATCGCATAATTTAAATTCGCTGTCTTTGTAAAAACAGCCCCGTTCCTCCATGCTGTCGCGCACGGTCATTTTGGCCAGATCCATCATGTTGTGGTCGCGGCTGAGATGGGCCAGGTAAGTCCGCTTCAGGTCGCCGGTCAGCAGCTCGCTGAGCGCTTCGCCGGCATCCACGTTGGACAAGTGCCCCATGTCGCCCAATATGCGGCGTTTAATATTCCAGGGGTACCGGCCCATCCGCAGCATCTCGATATCATGGTTCGACTCCAGCACAAGCACGTTCGAATCGCTGATCGCCTGCTTCACCTTATCGCTCATGTAGCCGAGGTCGGTCGCCACGCTCAATTTTTCATCTCCGTCGTAAAAGCAGTATCCTACCGGCTCGGCCGCATCATGCGAAATGCCGAACGATTCCACCCGGAGCGAGCCGAAATCCCGGACCTCCCCGGTACCCAGCACGACCCGGTTTTCCTCGGCGATTTTGCCGATGGACTTCTCCATCGCCTCCCACGTCTTCTCGTTCGCATAGATCGGCAGATCGTATTTGCGCGCCACGGCGCCAAGGCCTTTGATATGGTCGGAATGCTCGTGGGTGACTAAAATCCCGTCGATTTCCTCCCCCGTGACGTCCCGCTCCTGCAAAAGCTCGTCAATCCGTTTGGCGCTTAGGCCCGCGTCGATCATCAGCGTCGTTTCTTCGTTTCTGACGACCGTCGCGTTCCCCGTCGAACCGCTGGACAGCACTGTAAAAGATATCCCCATTCCCGTTACTCCTTTTCTTTCTCCGTTTTCGGACTGGTTACCGTGACATCTCCGCTGATGCCCTGAACGTAATACATTTCCCCGTTTTCCAATGTGAACCGCCATGACGGGGCGGCTACCTGACTTTCCGAATTGTAGACTTGCCCGTAATACCCAAGCTGAATGTCCTTGATCGCCGATCCCGCCGGGATATGCCGCTCGACCAGCGTTTTCAACGCGTTGCTTGCCGGCATCATTTTTTGCTGCTCTTCGTCGTCCGCCGCGGTAATCTCGATCGGCGACTGGCGGTAGGATATGATCCGCTGCTCGCTGTAATACAGCTCCAGCTGATCGTTAAACAGCGGCCATTTGCGGTCCACAAGCGCATGCATGACGAACCGCCCGGCGGCGCCGGCCTCTTTGACGCGTTCCAGCTCGCTTTTGGTCATGTATTCGCTGGCCTGGGCGTCATACTGGTAGTTTGCGATGTCCGGGATCGAAGGTTTCAAGGCATTGACCAAATCCCGTTCCTTAAAAATCAGCTGGCTTTCGATATGCCCCTCCAGCGTCACCCGCCGCCCGACGCTTTCCCCGTTTGCGTATTGATACGTAATCTTCGGCAGCTGCGGCGTCATGCTTGGAATTTGGCATAACAGCTGGATCGATTTTTCCTTCATCACCTTTTGCGTGCTCTCCGACAAGGAGGCGAAATCCAGACTGGTGTCGGCCTGCTCGCGCATGTCGATCCACAGCTGGTATCCGAGCACCAGGTTCAACAGCAAAAAAGCGTATATCAGCACGTTTTTGGCACGTCCCCAATCCATCGTTTCGCCTCCTTGGTCGTTATGGAGCTTTCTTCGCATTTCAAATCGCAAAGCCCGTCTTCTACGTTAAAGCTGAAGCTGCCGATTGTCCGGCCAGGTGTCCGTCCGCAGCGAATTCGATAACACGGCCATGATGCGCGAGCTATCGGATCGTCCGGATCTGCCCGTTTGCCAGCTTGACCGCCCAGACCGGGGTCAGCTTCAGCTTGCCCGCATCCAGCTTCGGCAAATAAGCAGGGTACAGGTCCTCAACCGGCGAATCCTTGCCGATCGCAAGCAGCATCGCTTTCAGGTTGTTCCCGGCAGGGAGCTTCCTCACCTGCTTCGACTGCCCCGGCTTCATGTAAATGAGCGAGCGCTCATAAGCGGACACGTTGCCCTGCTGCAGGTCCAGCTTCATTTTGCCATAGTGGAAGTTCAGCGTATCCAAAACCGGAAAGGAACCGTAATACTGCTGGAACATAACCTGATTCTGTCCCGCTCCGGTGCTGGACAAGTCCAGGCGATATTCGCCGTTCCAGCCGCCGTGCTCGTTGACGAAGTCTACAGCCGCCAAAATATCCTTGCTGTCGCTGCTCTCCCCGGACGGAGGGGCGGCCGGATCGGTATAGCTCATCCATTTCTGCTCCTGGCGCACCTGAAGGCTGCGTTTCGAGTCGGTGTAAATTTCCGAGCCGTCCTTTTCCTGAATATACCGGGTGATACCCGGGTCGAAAAACAGGCTTTGCTGCATCTGCGCTACCGTATACGAGCCGATTTCGAGCGTCGCCTCCACGATGTCGACCGGTTTTTCCGGCACGTAATAAGCGCCGCCGTCCTGCATCGCGTAGGGAATCCAGCTCTTGCCGAAGTCCACGTGTTGCTGCACGTCCTGCACGGTCAAGTCGACCTTGGCCGCCTCGTACATCACGTCGCCTTGCGTGCTGAAAAACAGCGCATGCGTTTTCGAGTCGCTAGGCGTGTTGTAGATCCAGATCCGGTTGATGCGTTCCGCCTGAAACAAAGCATCCGGTTGGATCTGCATCACGCGCTCCAGCAGCGATACCGGGATTCCCGTACCAAACGTCAGCTCAATGCCGGGGTTTTCGCTCCGGACCTTGTTCCAGTCGATGTTGTCCACCGATTCCCGCTGGAAGTTTTCGAAGCTGCGTCCCTTGAGGCGCGTGTAAATCAATTTATAAAACGTCGAGTTCGGATAAAATACGGTGTGTTTGCCATCCCCCATATGAATCAGCATCTTATCCGGGTACGCCAGGTTCTCGACCCGCTGCTGCGGGCCCATATTATCCGTCTTGATATAGGTATTGGTCGCTTTGGCCGCCGAGTCGCTCCCCGGGAGACGGTATATGAGGTAATAACTCTGCACCAAGCTGCACGCGACGAGAAGCAGCAGCAGGAGCGATTTCATCCGTTCCTTCATGATGCCACCCCCTCGTCGTCTTCCGCGAGCGGCAGCGTAAACGTCACTTTCGTGCCCTGACCGAACTCCGATTGAATCGATATGGTACCGCCGTGCGCCATGACGATCTCCCTCGCAATCGACAGTCCAAGCCCGGTGCCGCCCATGCTGCGCGAGCGGGCTTTGTCCACCCGGTAGAAGCGTTCGAAGATCCGGTCCAGATCCTTCTTCGGAATCCCGATCCCCGTATCCTGAACGGTGATGGCCAGCATGCCGCCAGCCGCTTCCAGGGCGCCCATCGCAATGCTGCCTCCGGGCTGCGTATATTTAAGCGCATTGGACACCAGGTTATCGAGCACCTGATCGATTTGGTCGCGGTCGCAAAGCGCTTTGGGAAGCCCGGCCGCCACTTTCACTTCGGACCCGATGTCCTTTTGCTGCATTTGGAAAGAAAACCGGTCGGCCACATCCTCCAGCATCTCCATCACATCCGTCGGCTGTTTGCGCATCAGCGCTTCTTTGCTGTCCAGTCTGGACAGATGGAGCAGGTCGGTCACCAGCCGGATCATCCGGCCGGTTTCATTCTGGATAACGCCCACGAACCGCGAAGCGAGCGGCGGGTCGTCCAGCGCGCCGTCATCGAGCGCTTCGGTGTAGCTTTTGATCGTCGTCAGCGGCGTCCGCAGCTCATGCGAGACGTTTGCGACGAATTCGCGGCGCGACGCCTCGAGCTTTTCCTGTTCGGTGACGTCCTGAAGCACGGCGATCGTTCCCGTAATGCCCACCTCACGGCGGTGGATCGGCGTAAAGGTCACCCGGATCATATAGGATCGGTCCGCCTCCTGGCTCATTTGCAGCAGCATCGTCACGTACGTTCCTTCCGTGAACATTTGCGTCTGCTCTTCGCTTAGCCCAAGCACCTCGGCGATGGCCGAACCGGATACCTCTTCTTCATCCACGTTCAAAATCGCCGCCGCGCGGCGGTTCATCAGAATGATGCGACCCGCTTCATCCGTCGCGATCACGCCGTCGCTCATGTTGGTCAAAATGGAGGCCAGCTTCTCCTTCTCCTCCTCGTTGACGAGCAGCGCTTCCCGAAGGCGGGTCGTCATATAGTTAAAAGCTTCGCTCAGCTGCCCGATTTCGTCGTTGCCGAAGACGGGCATTTTCAGATCGAATTTGCCTTCGGCGACCGCGGTCGCATGCCTTGTCATTTCCTTGATCGGATGCGTGATGGTATGCGCCAGAATGACGCCGAGCACCGCCGTGAGCCCCAGCGCCAGCAGGATGCCCGAAATGAAGATGTTGTTGACCCGCCCCATCGTCGTATACAGCTCCTTCATCGAAGCGACGATGTACACCGCCCCGATGATTTTGCCCTTGTTGAACACCGGCTTGGCCACGACCTTCTTCCGGACGTTATCCTCGTCGATGACGTATTCCTCGTTGTCTTTGCTGCCTTGAAGGGCCCGGCTGACCACGGTTTGGGTGTTTTTGCGGCCGATGATGTCCATATGCGACTGATTAGACGTAATCAATACCTTGCCGCTTGCATCCAGCACCTGAATTTCCGCCCCGTCCATATTAAAGAGGTTCGTCACGATCGGCCCCAGGGTTTCGACGGAATTGTTTTCCCCCATATCGGCGGCGCTCTCCAGTTTCTCCGCAGCCAGCACAGACAAGAGCTCCGCTCTCTCCTGCAAATCTTGGGTGAAATTCCGGGTCAGCGAGTTTTTCATGGCACTCACGAAATATACGCCGATCAACTGCATGGCGATCAAAATGAGCAGCACATAAATAATGATCAGCTTCGCCTGAATGGTGCGGAAAAAGGAGGTCCACTTCATTTACAGGCCTCCGTTTTTGGGACTGCGCATCATGTAGCCGAGGCCCCGGCGCGTCAAAATATACTCCGGTCTGCTCGGATTTTCCTCGATTTTTTCCCGCAGCCTCCGAATCGTGACATCCACCGTCCGGACATCCCCGAAATATTCAAAGCCCCACACCGCCTGCAGCAAATGCTCTCTCGTCATCACTTTCCCGGCGTTTTTCACCAGATAATACACCAGCTCGTATTCCCGGTGCGTCAAATCCAGCGCCTCGCCGTCTTTATATACCAAATACATGTCCGTATCTATAAAAAGGTCAAACAGCTGAATCCCCTGCTTCGTTTCCAGCGCCGCCACGGCTGCCGTTTCGGTCCCCGGCGTCTTCGTCTGGCGCCGCATTTGCGCCTTCACCCGGGCCAGCAGCTCGCGCGTGCTGAACGGCTTCGTGACGTAATCGTCCGCCCCTAGCTCGAGTCCCAGCACCTTGTCGATTTCGCCGTCCTTCGCCGTCAGCATGATGATCGGCATGTGAAGCCCTTGCGCGCGCACCTCGCGGCAGACGTCCATCCCGTCCTTGCCCGGCAGCATCAAATCAAGCAGCATCAGGTCGGGTTGGGTGGTCAAGGCCATTTCAACCGCGCTGACGCCGTCAAAGGTGCAAATGACCTCATATCCCTCTTTTTCCAGATTAAATTTCAAAATATCGGCAATGGGCTGTTCGTCATCCACTACCAAAATGGTTCCCTGCATCCGCCTTTCACCCCGTTCGTCAGTGCTTGTACAGTCCTTTTCCCATTTTACCATACCTGGCTTCGCGCCACATCCTGTTCATCGCCGGGAGCATCGCCCAAAATCTTGATGGAAGCGAAAAGGCACCGCCTCCGTAAGAGACAGTGCCGATCCCGTATAAATTCAGATTTGCGATGAATGGGCATGATGATTGCAAAATTTCATGATTCTGCTGCAGATTAATTCAAATATTTCATCGGGTTTTGAATGGAGCCGTTTTTATGGATTTCAAAATGCAAATGGGTGCCGGTCGAATGGCCGGTGCTGCCCATGATGCCGATTGGGTCCCCTTGGTCCACGCGCGCCCCGGCATGCGTCGAAATGCTTCTCAGATGCCCGTACAGCGTTTCATATCCGTTGCCGTGGCTGATGATGATCGCATTGCCGTAACCGCTGATCTGCCCGGTAAACGTGACGGTGCCGTCGTCGGCCGCTTTGATGGTCCGGTTGCCCGACACGATGTCGATGCCTTTGTGCATCCGGCCCCAGCGCGTACCGTAAGAGCTGGAGATGTTGGCGCCGCTGACCGGCCAGGCGAAACGTCCCGAACCCTTCCCGGGAACCTTCGTTCCTTGAAGCACGACTTCCGTGAGCGAAGGCTTGATGACCGTCTGTCCGACCCACTGCTCATCCACGACTTTGCCGTTTTGCTTCGTCACGACGTAGTTCATGACTTTGAGCCCTTCCTGGCCGGGACGGACGACCTTGCTTTTGCCTGCCGGAAGGTCTTTGGACTTGCGGATTTCGATGTCCGGCGCCGTTGCCACCTGTTCGGATACCTTTTCCACCGTCGTGACGGTCAAAGGCGGCTTCGGCACGGTCAGCTTCAGCTGATCGCCGATCTGCATGTATTTTTCCTTCACCTGAGGGTTGTTCGCAAAAATCTCCTTTTGGGTTACGTGAAACTCTTTGGCGATCGAGCTGATCGTGTCGCCTTCCTGCACCGTATACACGAGCGGAGCTTCCTGGCCCGTCGTCAGCATCTTGGCCGCTTCCTCCGCCGTCAGTATTTTATTCGGATCGGTCTGCACAGGGGCCGAAGTCACCTTCTCCTCGATCCGTACCGATTTGACCGCCGGTTGGGCGGCGGTTTTCTGTGGCAGCGCCTTTCCGCTTGCGGCCAGCTTTTTCGCCGTTGCCCCGCCAGCGCCCGAAGCCGCCGTTTGCGGCGCAAATTTCAGCTTGACCCGTTCCAACGCGGCATTCACCGTTGCCTGGTCTTTTACGATGCCGACCACCTTGCCGTTCACCTTCAGCTCCACGCCTTCCGCATAAGCTTTCAGTTTCCCGCTCAGCTTGTCCATCGTTTCCCGGGTGTTCGGTTCGGCCTTAAAGCCTTTCTCCAGCTTCGTCGTAATGCCCTCGGTATGCAGCTTCATCGCCACATCCGGATATTTATTCTGATATTCCTGCCGTTTCTGGCTGTATAGTTGTTCGAGCCGTGCCGGATCGTCAATCGTTCCGATTTCTTCCCCATGTATGTAGACATGATAGTAAGGGACCGTTTGGGCATCGACGTACTGGTTTCCGGCAAACACAAGGCCGGCTATGACAACCGCCGCTCCTGCCGTTCCCGCGATCCACTTTCGGGCAGCGCTCCACCGCTGCCGCTTCGGCTCTGCAGGGCTAGAATGGTCTATGTCTTGTTCTGCGTGCCCGGAAGCCTGCACCGTCGATGTAGCCTCTACCTGCGTCTCTTCCGCGTGGCGAAAATCTTTAGAACCTTTCATTGTACTCTCCCTTATGCTTTGCGTATCGGTGGCCTAATCGATATTTATCGACAAAAAGGTTAAAATTTTGACACCTTTCTACGCCCTCGTATACTTTAACATAAGCTCGGTTAACAATTCAACTTTACGCAATTAGCAAAAAAACCCGCTGGATAGCGGGCTTGCGGGTTATGCTATTCTCCGGCAAGGAAAAAGTCGGTAACAAAAAAATAACCTTTTTGACCGGATTACGGTTCCAACATCCGTTTCAGGGAATCGTACTCCTCCGCGCTTAAATATCGGGTGATCGACGCTTCAATCGTTTTTAGCTCGTCTTCGGACAATCCGTCCTCCATCGCGCTGGAAATTTTCTGAAGTTCCGCCGGGGGCAGCTTCGTGATCAGCATGTTGAAGATTTGTTCCTTCTCGCTGCCGGTAAGCTCCCGTTTCGTTTGAGCGGCATCCGTACTGCCCGCCTGCCCTTCCGAAGGTGTCGTCGCGCTTCCCGTCCCCGAATCCCCGGATACATCTCCCCCCATGACCGGGAATGCATGGTCGGGCGCCTCTCGGTTTTCCGCTGCGCCTCCGGCGCCGGCATCGCCACCCGTGCCGGATTGGCCCGGTTCGGACGGCCCGCTGCCGGAAGCGCCGTTTTCCGAAGTGCCGCTGTTCGAAAGGTCGCCCGATGTGCCGCCGCCGCTATCACCACCGCTTAACATATTGCTTGAGCCACTTTCTCCCGAGCCGGAATTACCGCTCATATCGCTGGATGCCGCAGCACCGCTGCCGGATGAATCCGTGCCGCTTCCGGATCCCGATGAAGAATCACTGGCGTCGGAAGATGCTTTGGAATCCGTTTTTTCCGGCGTCTTGGCCGCTTTCTCCTGCTCCCCTTCCTTATCCTCGCTGTTTCCGCTCTTAAAGCCGAGCAAACCTTTCACCATGCTTCCAAAACCAAAGGACTGGCCCTCCAGCGTAATGTTAAAACTGGACAGCAGCGATTGCACGTAGCTGTTTACGATCAGTCCGGTCGTCATGATAGTCAGGCCGCTGATCAAAAGCACCGTAAGCACCGTTTTGAGCAGCCACCGCGTCAATTTCATGCAAGTCTTCCTCCTTTATGCGCCTTCCTAGGATGATTGCAGATATAGAAAGATAAACATCAATCTATGACGAAAAATTTGCAAAATCCTGTTACTAGAAGTATTGACGGGTTACCGCTACTTTTAATCCATTCGGGCAAGAAAAAAGCCCGCTTACCGGGGTTTTCCGGCAAGCGGGCTTATCTGACAGAGGCGGCAGGGAAGAGGCGGCGGTACAGAATCGGTCCTTACAAGCGACAACGATCGGAAGAACGATCCGGTACCGCGGCGCACTGCTCGCCGCTCAATTAATAGATTGGCAGAACTTGATTCGTCTGGCTGCGGTTGCGTCCCACGGAGAAGATGGCGATCGGGATGCCTGTCAGCTCGGATACGCGATTGACGTAATTGCGCGTCGTTTCCGGCAGATCCTCGAGCGTTTTCGCCTCGGAGATGTCTTCGTGCCAGCCCGGCATTTCTTCGTATACCGCCTCGCATTCCGCAAGCATTTTCAGGCTTGCAGGGTAATGCGTGATGATTTCGCCGCGGTATTTGTATCCGGTGCAGATTTTAACGGTATCGAGCCCCGTCAATACGTCCAGCGAGTTCAAAGACAAGCCGGTCAAACCGCTGACGCGGCGGGCATGGCGCACCACGACGCTGTCGAACCAGCCGACCCGGCGCGGGCGTCCGGTGACGGTGCCGTATTCATGTCCTTTTTCGCGGATGAAATCGCCGATTTCATTGTTCAGTTCCGTCGGGAACGGGCCGTCGCCTACACGGGTTGTATAGGATTTGGCTACCCCGATGACTTGGTTGATGCGCGAAGGACCTACGCCGGAGCCGATGCAGACGCCGCCGGCCGACGGGTTCGAAGAAGTGACATATGGATATGTCCCTTGGTCGATATCGAGCATGACGCCTTGCGCGCCTTCGAACAGCACTTTGCGGTTTTCGTCGATCGCATCGTTCAGCACGACCGATGTGTCGGTCACGTATTTGCGGATGAATTCCGCATATTCCAGATACTGCTTCAGCACTTCTTCCACGTCAAGCGGTTCGCCGCCGTAAACCTGCTGAATGATTTGGTTTTTCTCCTTCATCAGATGGCGCAGCTTGGTCTCGAATTCCTCAGCGTCCATCAAATCGGCGATCCGGATGCCGTTGCGCGCCGCTTTATCCATATAGCAAGGGCCGATCCCTTTGCGTGTCGTTCCGATCTTGTTCGGGCCTTTACGGTCCTCTTCCAATCCGTCCAATACCAGATGGTACGGCATAATGACATGCGCGCGGTCGCTAATGACCAGATTATCGGTCGTAAAACCGTTATCGTGAATGTAATTGATCTCTTCAATAAGTGCAGCCGGATTAATAACCATCCCGTTTCCGATGACGCAGATCTTGTCGGAATAAAATACGCCGGATGGAATCAAGCTCAGCTTATATTTTTTACCGTCAATCAGAATGGTATGTCCGGCATTGTTGCCGCCCTGATACCGGGCTACTACATCGGCGCTTTCCGCGAGAAAGTCCGTGATTTTGCCTTTGCCTTCGTCTCCCCATTGTGTTCCCACAACGACTACTGTTGACATTTTCATTCCCCCGCTTGGTGCAAAAAGCGCACCTCATTTTAATAATTCCTATGAATTTTGCACGAAAAATGGAATCTCTATGCATATTCTTAAGTAAGTTTAACTGCACAAGGCAGCATTATCAGTGTAACAGTCCCCATTTTTAAAGTCAAATAAAAAGCGAACAATCGCACATAGGTATGAGCGATTGTTCGGAAATGGAAATATATTTATCGATAAGTTCGGGAGATTGCATGCGGCCCGTGTTCCAGATATAGGAACTTTGGTTTCTATGCCGCCAGCGCTACATGGCGAATGGCTCCGCATGGTTCCGCTCGTAATTGACGAATTTGTTGAAGTTTTTCATAAAGACCAGCTCCACCGTGCCGACGGGGCCGTTACGCTGCTTGGCGATAATGATCTCGATAATGTTCTTCTTTTCCGTTTCCTGATTGTAGTAATCGTCACGGTAAAGGAAAGCAACGATATCGGCATCCTGTTCGATCGAACCGGATTCCCGAAGGTCGGACATCATCGGACGTTTATCCTGGCGCTGCTCGACGCCCCGGCTCAGCTGGGACAGGGCGATGACCGGCACCATCAGCTCACGGGCGATTTGCTTCAGGGTACGGGAAATTTCCGATACCTCCTGCTGCCGGTTTTCGCCGGGTTTGCCGCGTCCTTGAATGAGCTGCAGGTAATCGATGACGATCATGCCGAGGCCTTTTTCCTTCTTCAGCCGGCGGCATTTCGAGCGAATGTCAGCTACCGTAATGCCGGGTGTATCGTCGATATAAATTTCGGCTTCGGCCAGCGAGGCGATCCCCATCGTCAGCTTGGCCCAATCCTCGTCGGTTTTGAAATCGCCCGTACGCATCAGGTTGGCATCCAGGTTCGCCTCGGCGCAAATCATACGGTTGACCAGCTGCGGTGCGGACATCTCCAGGCTGAATATCGCTACGGTTTCTTTGGCCCGTACGGCAACGTTCTGGGCGATGTTCAGGGCAAACGCCGTTTTCCCGACGGAAGGACGGGCCGCCACGATGATAAGGTCTGACCTCTGGAAACCGTTCGTCATTTTGTCCAAATCGACAAAGCCGGTCGGAATGCCGGTTGTGCTGCCGCCTTGCTGATTCAGAACCTCCACGCGGTCGAACACTTCCATCAGCACGTCGCGGATCGCAACGAAGCCGCTGCCTGTCCGACGGTTGGAAATTTCGAGAATCCGGCGCTCCGCGTCGCTGAGCATGCCGGAAACGTCTTCGCCGCCGCTGTAGCCTTCGCTGACGATTTGCGTCGCGGTCCGGATCAAACGGCGCAGCATCGATTTCTCTTCGATAATCTGCGCATAATACTCCACGTTGGCCGCCGTCGGTACGGCATGGGCAAGCTTGGCCAAATAGCTGACGCCGCCCACATCCTCCAGCTGCCCCTTATCCTGAAGCCGTGAAGTCAGTGTAACCAAATCGATTGGCTGATTCTCTTCTCCGAGCTGGATCATCGCTTCATAAATCAGCTGATGTGACGCGTCGTAGAAATCCTCCGGCTGCACCCGCTCCATCGCGGTGATCATCGCTTCGCTCTGCAGCAGAATGGCCCCTAGAACCGCCTGCTCCGCCTCCAGATTCTGCGGGGGAACCCGGTCGAAAAAGAGCTCTCCGCCCATCTTATTCCTCCGTAACCTGAACCTTCAGCGTCACTTTCACTTCAGGGTGCAGCTTGACGGTCATCTGCGTAACGCCCAGGTGGCGGATCGGTTCTTCGAGTTCGATTTTCCGTTTATCGATTTTAATGCCTTGGGCGGCAAGCGCCTCGGCGATTTGCTTGCTCGTAATGGCGCCGAACAGGCGGCCGCCTTCGCCGGCTTTGGCTTTCAGCTGCACCGTCATCTCTTCGAGCTTTTTGCCAAGCTCCTGCGCATCGATTTTTTCCTGCTCCTTGCGTCTTTGCTCGGCGGCATTTTGGTTTTCGAGCGTCTTCATATTGCCATCCGTCGCCAGGCGCGCCAATCCGCGCGGCAGCAGGAAATTGCTTGCGTATCCCTCGGATACTTCCTTGATTTGACCTTTTTTACCTTGACCTTTTACGTCTTGCAGAAAAATGACTTTCATTCGAACAACCCCTCTTTCTCCTCGATTTGCGAAAGAACCTCAAGCAGCTTCTGTTCGGCTTCCTCCACGGTACCCTTCAGTTGGACGGCTGCATTCGTCAAATGGCCGCCGCCGCCAAGCCTTTCCATGACGACCTGGACGTTCATCCGGCCCAGCGAACGCGCGCTGATGCTGATCAAGCCGTCAGGCCGTTCGCTGATGACGAACGATGCAACCACGTCCGTCATATTAAGCAGCGTGTCGGCCGCCTGGGCGATGAGCAATTGCGGAATGACGGTCCCGGGTTCGGTCACCGCAAGAGCGATATGATCATATACCATTTTAGCATGCTTGATGACTTCTGACTTTGCCAGATATTCCTGTAAATCCTGTTTCAGCATCCGCTGAATCTGAATCGTGTCCGCGCCGCTGCGGCGCAGGAACCCTGCCGCCTCGAACGTGCGCGATCCGGTGTGAAGCGCAAAATGCTTCGTGTCCACCGTAATGCCGGCGAGCAGCATCGTCGCTTCCATCGGGGTGAGCTGGACTTTTTCGTGAATGTACTGAAGCAGTTCGGTCACGAGCTCCGACGCCGAAGAAGCATACGGTTCCATGTACACCAGCACCGCATCGTTGATGAACTCCTCGCCGCGGCGGTGATGGTCGACGACGACGACCCGGCTTGCGTTCTGCACGAGCTTCGGCTCCATCGTCATGGAAGCTTTATGGGTATCCACGATGACGAGCAAGCTATGCGGTCCCAGCAGGGCGAGCGCCTGCTCCGGCGAAATGAAACGCTCGAACAGTTTCTCGTCCTTTTGAACCTGATCCATCATCCGGTCGATGGACGGGTTTCTTCCCGGCAGCACGATGTACGCCTCGACATTGTACATTTGGGCCGCCTTGAGCACGCCGATGGAAGCGCCGATGACGTCCATATCCGGCATTTTGTGGCCCATAATAAGGACCTTGTCGCTTTCCTGCATCAAATCGCGCAGCGCATGCGCGATGACCCGGGCCCGTACCCGGGTGCGTTTCTCGACGGCATTCGATTTGCCGCCATAGAAGGACAGACGCTGCCCCGCTTTGACCGCCGCCTGGTCGCCGCCGCGTCCCAGCGCCATGTCCAGCGAGGACTGCGCCAGCTCCCCAAGCTCGGTGATGCTTTCCGAGCCGAAGCCCAGCCCGATGGAAAGCGTCATCGGCACCTTCAGCTCGGCGGTCATTTCCCTTACTTCGTCCAAAATGACAAAGCGGCTTTTTTCCAGCTCCTGCAGCGACTGGTAATTGAGCATCATCAAATACCGGTCCGATGACAGCCGCCGCAAGTACACGCCGTATTGTCTCGCCCATTCCGTAATCTCCGCGGTGACCTTCGCGATCAATGTGGTCCGCTGCTGATCATCCATCCCTTGTGCGGCTTCATCGAGATTATCCATCATAATGATGCCGAGCGCCAGCTTTTCGGCTTCGTATTTTTCACGCAAAGCCACCATTTCGGTGATGTCGTACAAATAAATCAGGCGCTCTTCCAGGTTCAGCATCAGATGGAAATGGGACTCCCCGATTTTGATTTCGGTGTGAATCTGCTTCGACCCGTCTTTGCTACCTTCCCGGTGCCCGTCTTTATGCCCTTCCTTTTTTTCGTTTAACACGGATGTGAGCGACGGGAACAGTTCCTGGAGCGACATGCCGACAAGCGTTTTTTGGCCGAATATTTTGCATACGTAGCGGTTATTCCATTCGACCGCCTTGTCCTCGCCGTAAAGCACGATCCCGAACGGCAAGGCGCTGATCGCTTCGCCTTCCACCCTTTTGACGCGGAAGGACAAGCCGTTGATATATTCCAACAGGTTTTTCCTATAACGCATTTCCGCTTTCAGCAACAGGTAGCATAACGCCGCCACAAGTATGAGGCTTATGATTCCAAGCGGCCAATTGTACCGGGTCACGATAATGACCAAAAGCAGCATCAGCATAAACGCCCAGACGGTATAATAGCCGTGCCAGCGCTGTTGTAGAAATTTAGGCATGACTCCCACCCTAACGTTTTGATTTAGTCATAAATTGACGCAGCGGAAATGCCAAATCCAAAATCCCGATAATCCGCATCGGCGGAAAGAGAAGGATCGGAATCGTCATGAGAAGCGGCACGATCGGATGCCATTTTCTCGAATGCCCGAGATAATAGAAAAAACCGATGGCTTGGATCATGAAACAAATATGAAGCAGCGGCACCAGATTCGCTGAAATCATCGTCAGAAACGGACTGTCCCCGCGGCGGGCGAATACTTCAATGATGACTCCGATCAAATAATACCAGATCAAGGACCGCGGCAGCATCCATTCCCGCGCAGGCTTCAGCTTGGGAACATGGAATGCCGTGCTTTCAATGATCGGACGCGCCAGCGAATGCGTAATGACAGCCATCATAAAGGAGCTGACGATCATGGCAAACGGAATCATTTGCATCGTCGCATTGCTCAGCATCTGCATCTGCTCGGGAGTCCACGTCATGTCGTTGACGAGCGGATTGTTCCCGCCGACATCTTTCAGCGGGGACATCGTCATTTTTACAATGTCATGCACGTAGCTGGATAAATCGAAATTCAAAAAAACGGTGCCGATCAGCAGCAATACCAGCATTTCGGCCAAAATCGTCCCGGCTCCGCTCATCAACGTACGCAGCGCGGGCATTTTTTTCTTGTAAGCCCACCCCATGACAAGCGCCGGAATGGCGAAATAGACGGCCAAAAGCAAATTTACCGGATGAATGATAAAAGCGATCAGCCAAACCGGGAGTACATGAAGCAGAAATGATCTAGTACTTAACGTTGCAAAAAGAATCGTGGCGGGCAAGATGAGGAAAAACACCGTCACGATCGATAAAGGAGAAAGCAAGGAAAGCAGCAGAAGCAAATAAACGACGCTCCATACTACCGATGTCCAGCGCATTTTCAATGTCTTCACCTCTTACGCATATGTTCTTCGAGCGCGGAAATATCCTGATACCAGTCCTCTAGCTGGTGGCCTTCCTGTTTATGTTTCTTTAATTTATCGATCAACAAATCATCCAGGTCCTTGTAAGACATACCTAGCCTGCGGGCCAATATGTAAGAGCTCATAATCAAACTTGCGAGACTGTCGCCAACCCGGGTTGTGCTGCCTTCCCACAATGCCTTGAACAGCCTCGATACATGGTCCACTACTTCGGTTTTCAGCCATTCGATCACCTTGGCGCGTTTGGCTACATCCAAATCCTTAGGCATATTCTGAAGCTCACACTCCCTGAAAAAGCTTTATTCTCCATTATAGCATAAAAGAGTACCGCTCACGAAAACCGGTTCCCCAGCCTCTTGCTGCCCGGAAACTGCGTCAAACAACCAGGTTATGTCTTCTGATATTATTGGAAAAACGTCTATCGACATAATTCCCTAACCTTCCGATATTGTCAAAAAGACCTGCTCAATCGTCTTCCTGAAAAGCAGGTCTTTTTCTCATTCTATGCCTTTTGGCTCTTAGGTAATCGCAGCTTTTGCAAAATTCAAATTTGAAGCCGGCCATAAAACACAATCATGATGCCCTAAAAACGGAACTTATACCGCATTGGTCGATTCTTTGGACACAAACCGTTCGCAATATTCGATGATCTGGCTTCTGCGGACGATCCCGATAAAACGGTTCATGTCGTCCACGACCGGCACGAAGTTTTGCACTTTGGCCAGATTGATCAAATCCTCCATGTTGGCGTCGATCGACACCGGCTTATTGTTCATTTTGAGCGGCACGTCCTTCAGCAAAAACTTGGACGCATTCTCGAAATTGATTTTTCCGCCCGAGTTTTTCATATGCCATAGCAGGTCGCCCTCGGTTACCGTCCCTGCGTAGATTCCGTCCTTACCCAGGATCGGCACCGCGGTGTACCTGTGGTATTCCATTTTTTCGAGCGTCTGCCTCAGCGTCGAGTCCGTCGTCACGGTCACGACTTCCTGTTTAGGCAGCAGAAAAAAAGCGATGTTCATGTCGGTTATCCTCCTCTACCCTTCTTCCGGCTCCCCTCGTCTTCATACGGTTTTAACCCTGCGATTGTTTCAGGAGGACACAAAATCAGCAGCCGCACCTGTGGCTGCCGATCTTATAAACAGTGGGTAAAAGTCCGTCTGCCGCATCTTATTTTGCGAGAGATCGCCGCGAAGCGGTGGTTCTCATTTTGCTGCGTCTTCTTCCGTATCGTTCGGCAGCATCAGCTGATCGGTAGGCGTGTCGGGATTCTCCCAGTTGTCAATGAGCGCCTTCGCTTTCTCCACGTCTTTCCGAATCGGCTTGTCGTAATAAATCCCGTCGATTTTCATGCCTTCGCCCATAATCGTATAGCTGGTAATCTGGGCCTCCGAACCGGTCAAAATTTGTTTGGCCAGATCGATAATGAACTTGGGCTGCATATCCGTCTGGAAGTTGTCGCCCATAATGTCGAGCAGCTCGGGAATTTTGGAGATCTGATTGAGATGCAGCATCCGGTTCGCCACCGCATCCAAAAATACCTGCTGCCGCTTCGTACGGTTAAAATCGCTATCCTCCCGGTAGCGCACGTAATTCAAAGCTTCCTCGCCGTCATAAATGGGCTTGTTGGCTTTAACGGTGAATTTCTCATGATCGCGGCCTTTGTTCACGATATCCTTCTGAATCGGCAGCTCAACCCCGCCAAGCGCGTTGACGGCATCCTTTAATCCTTGGAAATTGATCGTAGCATAATAGTCCACATCGTGATTGAGGAACGCCTCGACGGTATCCTTCGACATCTGCTGTCCGCCGAATGCGTAGGCATGCGTGATCTTATCCTTTTTCCCCTTGCCGATAATCTCCGTGTAGGTATCCCTTGGAATGGAAATCAGCAGCACTTTGGAGTCTTTTGGGCGCACAACGGCATAAATCAGCGTATCGGAACGCGCAGGTTCGTCTTTACGCTGGTCGGAGCCAAGGAGCAGAACCGAAAAAGGCTTGTTCTGATAAACCACCGGTTCGGCGGGTTTGGTCGGCCCATTGTCTTTGGACTCCAGCGGCTGATACGCTTTTTGAAGCGAGCTCTCCACCCGTTTCGAAAGAAACATGTCAAATGCCATAACCGCCAGCTGCTTGCGGAAAACGTAAGAGCTTCCTGCAACCAGAAGAACGATTACGGCGATGGATATATATATTTTTGTTCTCTTTTTCATTCAATGATTCCTTCTTCGATTAGAATAAAAGCGCTAACTCAAGCAAAAACGGGAACCTTTCGCCTCCTTTCCTTATATAAACGGATCCCTGTTTCTTGACGCGTTTAATCAAAAGAAAAATCCGTTTAGGCAAAGATAAACGACATTATCATTGTAAACGGTATTTTTATAAAAAGAAACCGCCGAACGGTGCCGATTTATGAAAAAAAGGTTCCTTTGCCGTTAAAAATGTACAGTTTTGCCGCGATCATCCGCTCACATGAGAAAAAGGCCGCCGGATCGCTTCGGCAACCTCTTGCCTGAGATAAATCTCTACTTATATAATATGGGGTTGTCTTTCCTTTATCATAAAAACAGCCCTGCACCGGTTACCACCGGCACAAGGCTGCGTGCGAACATTTCGTTTTTAACTCAACGCTCAGGAGGACCCCAATCCTTCCTTAAAGAATGTCTTGTCAGACATTGTGCGTTTGATTACCGATTTAAGCTGCTGAGGTCGGAGCCGCCTTCGACGCCGATTGGGAAGTGGCACGCCACCTCGCGGCCCGGCTTCACTTCTTGAAGTTTCGGTTCTACCTGGCTGCATTTTTCCTGCGCAAACGGACAGCGGGTATGGAAACGGCAGCCTGACGGCGGGTTAGCCGGCGATGGCACGTCGCCCTGCAGCACGATCCGGCTGCGTTTTTTCGTTGGCGACGGCTTTGGAATGGCCGACAGCAGCGCAGCCGTGTACGGATGCAAAGGCTCGGCGTACAAGCTTTCCGTTTCGCCGACTTCAACCATTTTACCTAAATACATGACGCCGACGCGGTCGGAAATGTGGCGAACGACGTTCAAGCCGTGCGCGATAAACAGGAAGGTTAGTCCCATTTCCTTCTGCAGCTTCATAAGCAGGTTGATCACCTGCGATTGCACCGACACGTCGAGGGCGGATACCGCTTCGTCCGCAACGATAAATTTCGGCTTGAGCGCGATGGCCCGGGCAATCCCGATCCGCTGGCGCTGACCGCCGGAAAATTCATGCGGGTAACGGTTGCGGCGCGTTGGATCCAGACCGACCATTTCCATCAGTTCCACGACGCGCGCATCGATTTCTTTGGCGGACATTTTCGTATGAATCTTCAATGGCTCGCCGATGACGTCCTTGACAAGGAAACGAGGATTCAGCGATCCGAACGGATCCTGGAAAATAATCTGCATTTCTTCGCGCATTTTGTTCAGCTCGCGGTTGCTCAACGCATGAACGTCCCGGCCGTTGATTTTCACGGAGCCTTCGGTCGCGCTTTGCAAGCGTAGAATAACCCGTCCGAGCGTCGATTTGCCGCAGCCGGATTCGCCTACGAGACCGAAAGTTTCGCCTTCGCGGATCGTAAGCGATACGTCGTCCACCGCTTTGACGTTGCCAACGACCCGGTTCAGCAGCCCTTTATGGATCGGGAAATATTTTTTGACGTTGTTGACTTCCACCAAATTTTTAGCCATGGATGTTTTCCCCTTTCCCGGCTACCGCTGCTTTGCCTTTTTCTTCGAACAGCCAGCATTTTGCGTAATGCTCGTCACCGACTTGGATGTCTCCAGGCTCGACTTGGCGGCATTTGTCCATAACATGCGGACAGCGCGGATTAAACCGGCAGCCTTGCGGAAGGTTGCCCAGCGCCGGAATCGTACCTTTGATGGTGTACAATTCGCCTCCACGTTGGCCTTCGAATCCCGGAATGGATTGCAGGAGACCCACTGTGTACGGATGGGAAGGATTCGAGAAAATTTCCTCTACCGTTCCCTGCTCTACGATCGCACCTGCATACATGACCGCGATATGGTCGGCCATTTCGGCAGCCACGCCCATATCATGGGTAATGAGCAGAATCGACGTGCCGAGTTTTTCTTTCAAATCTTGCAGCAAATCCAAAATTTGCGCCTGTACCGTTACGTCGAGGGCGGTCGTCGGTTCGTCGGCGATCAGAAGCTCCGGTTTGGAGGCCAGGGCGATCGCGATGACGACGCGCTGACACATCCCGCCGGAAAGCTGGTTCGGATACTGCTTGGCGCGGATTTCCGGCGAAGGAATGCCGACCATTCTCAGCAGCTCGATGGCTTCTTTCCAAGCTTCGTCCTTGGATTTATTTTGGTGAAGGCGCAGGCTTTCGGCGATTTGCTCGCCGACGTTTAACACCGGATTCAGCGCCGACATCGGATCCTGGAATATCATCGAGATTTTGTTCCCGCGGATATTTCTCAGTTCCTCTTGCTTTTTCTTTGCCAGGTCTTCGCCCTTAAAATTGATGTTGCCTTCAAGGATGACGCCGTTGGCATAATCGATCAAACGCATAATCGACATCGAGGTGACGCTTTTGCCGCTGCCGGACTCGCCGACGAGACAAAGCGTCTTCCCTTTTTCGATCGTCAAAGAGATGCGGTCCGTTGCTTTGACTAAACCTTTTTCCGTTAAAAAGCCAGTGGTCAGATTCCGGACTTCGAGAAGTTTTTCCGCCATTTTGCTAACCTCCTCCGGGATTTTTTCTGTCTTGGATCAAGGGCGTCACGGATCCCGTCTCCAATGAAGTTAACGGCCAGCACGACAATCAGGATACACAGACCCGGATACACCGCCAGCATCGGATTGATCAGCATGAATTCCTGCGAATTGCTCAGCATAATCCCCCAGCTTGTTTGCGGCATTTGGATGCCGAGGCCCAAATATGACAAACCGGATTCGGACAAGATGGCACCGCCGACCATCAGCGTGGCGTTAACGATAATCGGGAAGCTTGCATTGCGCAGCAAATGCCGGAAAATGATGCCCCAGCTGGAAACCCCGGTGGCTCTGGCCGCTTCGACATACTGCATTTCGCGCAGCTGCAGGAATTGTCCCCGCACGAGGCGGGCAACCCCGGTCCAGCTTGTCAGCGCCAATATTAATATGAGGTAAAGCATTTTCGTTCCGAAAATAGCCATAACCAAGATGTTGATGAACAAGCCCGGCAGCGAGATCATGACGTCGATCAGACGCATGAAAATCGTGTCGACCCAACCGCCGAAATAACCGGAAATCGCGCCGATGAGCGAGCCCAGAAATACAGCGATAACAGCTACGGAAAAACCAACCATAAGCGAGATGCGGCTGCTGTATACGAGACGGGAAAAAATATCCCGGCCCAGCTCGTCCGTTCCAAGCAAATGCTTGCCCGATCCCGGCTTCAAGTTGGAGTTCATCATGTCGACTTTCGCCGGATCAAACGGGGCGACATGTTTTGCAAAAATGGCAACAAGGACAAAAATCAGCAAGACGACAAGACCGGTCATTGCATATGGGTTATGCGAAAATTTTTGCCACACGAGCTTCCACGGCCCTGGGGGTCTTTTAGCGGGAGGAAGCGGTGCGTTTTCCGGTGCCATCGGGTCTGCCGGCTGTACGTTCGGAGCGGTTGCGGCATTCATGTCGCTCATTAAGCTTTTCCTCCTTTGCGTCCGATTTGAACTCGTGGGTCTACCAATTTATAAAGAATATCAGCTATCAGGTTGCCAAGCACAACCGCCACGGCGGTAATCATCGTAATGGCCATCAGTACCGAATATTCGCGGGACCTTGCCATATCGACGAACAAACGCCCCATCCCCGGCCAGTTAAATACGTTTTCCGTGAGGGCGGCCCCCGCGACGAGGTTTGCCAGGTCCATACCTAATACTGTAATGATCGGAATTAGTGCATTGCGGAGCGCATGACGGAAAATAACTTTACGTTCAGGAACACCCTTCGCGCGAGCGGTACGGATATAATCCTGCTCCAATACCTCCAGCATGCTTGAACGGGAGTATTTGACATAACCGGCCAAATTGACGAGAACCAGCACGGTTGAAGGCAAAATCAAGTGCATAAACAGGTTGCCGATATTCCCTTGCTTATCCATCGAGTACATATCCGAAAGCGGCAACCAATCCAATTTCAGCGAGAAAAACTCCTGCAAAATGATACCGAACCAGAAGGTTGGCATCGCAAAGCCGATATAAGTGACGAAGTTGGCCGTCTGGTCAGACAAGCCGTATTCGCGGGTACTGTTATAAATCCCCCACGGAATGGCGATGATCAAACTTAAAACCCAGGAAAAAGACATCAATACAAGCGTGTTTTTTACTGCAGGCCAAATCACGTCGCCAACAGGAACATTGTTTTTAAACGTATATCCCATATCGCCTTTTAACATGTTTTTTAGCCAAATAACGTATTGCGTAGGCACTGGTTTGTCCAGACCCAGATTATGCTTTTGAATCGCTGCGGTCTCAGGCGAAAGTCCTGGTGAAATCATCATTTGGGTTGGACCGCCCGGTGCAGCATGCATCAAGCCAAATGCAGCCACCGAAACCAAAAACAATACCAATATGGATTGCAGCAAGCGGCGGATGAGATATTCAGTCATAATTGATCCTCCTAAAATTAAACGTACGCGACACCGCAACCATCCGAAAACGCAAAAAAGGGCGAGGGGAAGAAGTCTCCCCCTCTAGCACGTTTGCGCCCCTAAATTGTGATGCATTTATTATTTTGCGTCGTCGATCCACCAGTTGATTGCGTGGAAGAAGTAGCCGTAAGCAAGCGTTGCTTCTGGTTTGTCTTCTTCTGCAAATTTAATCTTCTTGGACATTGCTGTTGGTGCACCATATTGGTACATAAAGATGTAAGGCAGGTCAGTCGACAGGATTTTCGCAGCTTCTTTGTAGATTTCGGCACGTTTTGCTTGATCTACAGTCGAAGTACCTTGCTGCCAGATCTTGTCAAGTTCTGGGTTGTTGTACCATACGTTGTTTTGGCCGGTTGGCGGCGTGAACTTGGAACCGAAGATCGTTTCTTGGTCCGGATCCGGATTGTTCAAGGACCAGCCGATCAGAACGGCTTCGAATTTACCAGGGTTCAGGTTTTGGTCAACCCATGCGGAGAAGTCGAGCGCTTTAGGCTTCACTTCAATGCCTACGTCCGCCAGGTTTTGTTGGATTACCGTTGCTACGCCTTCACGACGGCTGTTGCCGGCGTTGTATTGCAGTTCGAAGGAGAAGCGATGTCCGTCTTTCTCGAGAATGCCGTCTTTGCCAGGCTTCCATCCGTCTTCAGCAAGCAATTGTTTTGCTTTTTCAGGATTGTAGTCATAGTGGGTAGCGGCTTCTTTTGGATCTGCCCAAGAACCTGGAAGGAACGGTGCATCCATAATCGAACCGATGCCTTTCAGAACGTTGTCGATCATGCCCTGACGGTTGAGGGCGTACGCAATCGCTTGTCTTGTTTTAGGGCTGGACCAAGGAACATACTTATCCTTGAAGTTGTCGGCTTTGTGGTTCAGGCCGATATATTCGTATTGAGGACCCGGAGTCGGATCGACAGACAGGTTGTCTTTGCCTTTCAGCACTTCCAGCTGAGTTACAGGAACGCCGTTCGCCAGGTCGATGTCGCCTTTGATGAGGGCTTGGACTTCCGTGTTTTGGTCAGCATAGATTTTGTATACGACTTTTTGGATGTGAGGTTTAGGACCCCAGTAATCCGGATTCGATTCAAAGGTCAAATATTCTTTTTGCTTCCACTCCGTCCATTTCCAAGGGCCGCTTGTAACGGTTTTGGCAGGATCGGTACCGTATACGTACTTTTGCATTTCTTCCGGCTTCACGTCTTTCAGGACGTGCTGTGGAACGATTTCCATGGCAAGTACGTATTGGAATGGAGCATATACTTCTTTCAGCGTAACTTTAAACGTATGTTCGTCAACTTTTTCGACTTTGCTCACTTTGTCGAATCCTGTGATTCCGGGAGCACCCGCTTTAGGGTTACGAACGGTTTCGATCGTAAACACGGCGTCGTCGGCCGTGATTGGCTGTCCGTCGCTCCATTTCGCATTGTCTTTCAGTTTGACGGTGTATTCTAAGCCGTTTTCGGAAATCGTCATCGGCTCAGCTGCCAAGGACCAAGGCTCAACAGCCACTTTACCGGAACGGTCGATGTCGAACATTTTGGCGAACAAAAATTGCTCTGCGTCACCCGAAGCCGTGTCCTGCACGTAGATCGGGTTCACGCTTACGATGTCGGATGTGCTTCCGAAAGTCAGCGTGCCGCCGTCTTTGGGTTCACCAGTCGCCGGTTCTTCTTTTTTGTCACCTTCGCTCTTTGCCGGCTCTTCTTTTTTCGGCTCGTCTTTAGGCGTTTCTGCAGTTTTGGAATCGCCGCAGCCTACGAACAGAGCACTGACAACAGACAATGATACCAATAAGGACAACCATTTTTTCTTACTTGCCATACTTTATCCTCCCCTTTGAAAATAAAATGATGGATACCAGCATTTGCTGCATGGAACATCCCAAAGACCTGGCTAATAGTTCAAACGAAGCTTGTCCGTCTGGCTATTAGGGACTTTTACACCTGTGTTGAATTCGTTCTACTGCCCCGAATTACGCCTAGGCATTTCCCCCTCTAGTGTTAAACGAAAGTAAAGACCAGGGTGACGGCAACAGGTGAAGCAATATATTAAAAAATTAATATATCCAAATGTTAGGAGATTACGGCGCCGAATCCTTCGCCCGAAAAAACGCTGAAAATGTGAACAACTCGGACAAAATTACGGATACCTAATAACGCAATAAAGCATTAATGCTTTAAATGACCATCGGTCAATTGAAAACGGCAAAAAGGATGTCGATTCGCGCTGGGTAAAACTTCCTACATAAATTTAATGTAATGATACGTGTAAATTAAACTCACGTCAACATTTTTTTAGGCACATTGAATTAATTTTTTTAATGACGCAAAACAAGCGGTATAAAGGTTTTCTCGTGAAAATTGAACCCATTTCTTTTCGAATTTTAATGTTAAAGAGCAGAGGATGCCTGAGTAAGAAATGGTATATTCGGAAGTGACAAAAAAATTGAATTCGCTTACAACGATTGGACGACATCCCGTCTGTCAGGTTACCTAACATGAGGAATATCCAATATAATACGATCAAATTTACTGGAAAGAGATACATCTGTCAATGGCAGGATTATCCTTTAATTCATGTAAATGTAATCATTTACATTCGGATATTTTCTTGGAGTTTACAAAGTTTAATAAACGCTACCCTAATCTATTTTACATGAACGGCCATTTTCCTGCTTTTTCCTAAAAATACCTAAAAAAATACCGAGCCTTTTCTTGTGAGGAAAAGACTCGGTACGCCGTATTAAGCAAAATGGCATGCAACAAAATGATTTGGTTCGGCCTCTCGGAAAACCGGGTTTTCCTTTTTGCAAATATCGGAAGCTATAGGGCATCGCGTATGGAATTTGCATCCTGAAGGCGGATTCGCGGGGCTCGGGATGTCGCCCTGCAAAACGATTCGCTCTCGCTTTAGCGTCGGATCCGGAATTGGGACCGCTGACAGTAGGGCTTTTGTATATGGATGCAACGGACTTGCGAACATCGCCTTTTTGTCCGCCATTTCCACCATGGAGCCCAAATACATGACGCCGATCCGGTTGCATAAATGCTCGACGACGCTCAGATCATGGGAGATGAACAGATATGTCAGCTGCCGTTCCCTCTGCAAATCGCTAAGAAGATTGATGATCTGCGCCTGAATGGAGACATCTAAGGCGGATACGGGTTCATCGGCGACGATGAAATCGGGATTTAGGATCAGCGCCCGTGCGATCCCGATCCGCTGCCTTTGCCCGCCCGAAAATTCGTGTGGAAAACGGTCGTAATGATAGCTCGCAAGCCCGCAGATCTCAAGCGTTTCGATCACTTTGTTCTTTAAGTCTTTTCGCTCGATCAGACCATGCTCGAGGAGCGCTTCCCCGATGGCCTCCCCGACCTTGATCCGTGGATTAAGCGAGCTGAACGGGTCCTGGAATACGATTTGCAGCTCCGGACGCAGCTCCCGCAGCTTGTTTTTGGGCAGCCCGAACAGGTCCTGGCCTTTAAATTTGACCTCGCCCGCCGTTTTTTCTTGCAATCGGAGAATCGTTCGGCCAATGGTGCTTTTCCCGCATCCGGATTCGCCCACCAGCCCGAAAGACTCGCCGCGCTCGATATCGAACGAAACGTCGTCTACCGCTTTAACGTGCCCGACGGTGCGCTGGAAAACGCCCCCGGTGATCGGAAAGTATTTTTTCAAGTTTCGGACTTCAATCAGCGGTTCGCCCATCGCTTACCCTCTCCCCTCTTCCTCATAGAGCCAGCATGCCGTTTTGTGGCCCGATTCATGGGCGCGGAGAGGCGGCTCCTTCACTTTGCAGATATCCATGCAAAACTGGCAGCGGTCATGGAAGTGGCAGTTATTTCCGAGCTCGATCGGATTGGGCACCTGCCCCGGAATCGTATACAACCGTTCCTGTGATTGATTGATCACCGGTTTTGCTTTCAAAAGCCCTTGGGTATACGGATGTTTCGGGTTTTTAAACAACTCGATGACCGGCGCCTCTTCGATGACTTTCCCCGCGTACATCACCACGACGAAATCGGCCATTTCCGCAACGACGCCCAAATCATGGGTGATCAGCATAATGGACGTATTCAGTTTTTTCTTGATATCCCGCATCAGATCGAGAATTTGAGCCTGAATCGTCACGTCCAGCGCCGTCGTTGGTTCGTCCGCGATGAGCAGCTTCGGATTGCAGCTAAGGGCGATGGCGATCATAATCCGCTGGCGCATCCCCCCGCTAAGCTCATGCGGATAAGCATGGAAAATATCCTCCGCCCTCGGGATCCCGACCAGATTGATCAGCTCAATCGCCCGTTTTTTCGCCGCCTTTCGGTCCAGCAGGAGATGGAGGATCAACGGTTCGGTAATCTGTTCGCCGATGGTAAGAACCGGGTTCAAGGACGACATCGGCTCCTGAAATATGATTGAGATTTCATTGCCGCGGATTCTTCTCATTTCATTATTGTTCATTTTCAGCAGGTCTTTGCCTTCAAAAACGATTTCCCCGCCGACAATGTTCCCCGGAGGGGATTCGACGAGCCGCATGAGCGACATGGCGGTTACGCTTTTGCCGCAGCCGGATTCGCCGACGACGCATAACGTCTCCCCTTCCCGAATCGTAAAACTGACATCATCGACCGCCTTGACGACGCCTGCGGAAGTTCGGAAATGAGTTTGTAAGTTTCGAAATTCAACCAGATTTTTCGCCATATTCGAATCCCCTATTTTTTCGTTTTCGGATCTAAGGCATCCCTTAGCCCGTCGCCTATCAAGTTAATCGCTACGACCGTAATGAGAATGCACATGCCCGGAGGAATCCAGAGCCACGGTCTTTTTCTAAAAACAATCATATCATTGGCTGCTGAGATCATATTTCCCCATGAAGGTGTCGGAGGAACAACACCAAGCCCGAGATAGCTCAGCGCTGATTCATATAAAATAGCACCGGCCACTCCGAGTGTCGCAGATACGATGATAATAGGGATGGTGTTGGGAAGTAAATGCCGGAAAATCTTGCGTTTGTCACGAATTCCGAGAGCTTCTACGGCTTGCATATATTCCATCTCACGTAGTGCAAGGATTTGCCCCCGAACCAGACGGGATAAGCCGGTCCAACCCAAAACACCGATGATCAGCATCAGGAAATAAATCCGGTATTTCGGGTCGACTTTTAAGTCGGATAAGATAGCACCCAAAATAATCAAGAGCGGAATGGTCGGCATAGCCATAAAAATGTCGGCAATCCGCATAATGATCGTATCGGTAGCTTTTCGATAAAAACCTGCTAATGCGCCTAAAGTTGCACCAATAATGACCGTGATAGACGTAGAAACGAGCCCTACCAGAAGCGAAATTCTGCCGGCGAGCAACATCCGCAGCAATACGTCGCGCCCGAGAGAGTCGGTACCCAGCCAATGCTCGCTGCTTGGCGGCTTATTTTTCATTTTTATTTGATATTGTAACAGGTTATACGGCGACAATAGCGGACCTATGATACAGAGCAAAACCATAAACAACAATATAAAAAAACCGATAAGCGCTAATTTATTCCTGGTAAAACGGTGAAGTGCCATTCTCCACGGAGAAGCCGGAGCTTTTCGTCCCGTATTGGCCGCATGCTCCGCCTTGGTTACATTGATAACGGACACGAGATCCCCCTCCTTACTTCAAACGAATTCTCGGATCTGCGATGCCGTACAGCACATCCGACAGCAAATTGCCAAGCAGCGTCAGCATCGCGGTAAATATCGTAAAGCCAAGCATAAACGGATAATCCCGCATATTGATGGATTCAAGATAAACTTGACCAATCCCCGGCCATATAAATACCTTCTCGAGAATGATTGCTCCCCCAAAAAGCGCAGGAAGTTCAAAGCCTAGTAGCGTTATCGCAGGCAGCATCGCGTTCCGCAAAGCATGTTTAAAAATAACAACCCGCTCATGAAGCCCTTTGGCCCGTGCCGTTCTAATGTAGTCCATATGGATAACTTCAAGCATGCTTGTTCTGAAATAACGCGTTAAGCTGCCGGTGCTAAGCATCGTCAAAACAATGATGGGCAAAATGGCATGACTAATCACGTCCTTGATATAAGCCCAGCCTTCGGCATTCAGGCCAGCGGTTGTCATGCCGCCGACAGGGACCAGATTAAATTGTAAAGCAAGAACTTTGATCAGCATCAGCCCTAAAAAAAACGACGGAAGTGACATAAATAAAAATATGAGTAGGGTGACAATTTTATCAAACAGGGAGTATTGATACTTGGCCGAAAATACGCCAGCGAATATCGCAATAACCCAGCTTAATATCATGGTAAAAAAAGCTATAATAAACGAATTCCACACATAGTTGTTTATAACATTGGTCACAGGTTCCTTATGTACAAGCGAGTCTCCCATATTGCCCTTTAGCATATTTCCTGCCCAGGTAAAGTATCTCTGCACCGCCGGCTGATCCAGCCCGTAAATCTGGCGCAGCTGCTCGGCCTTCTCCCGGGTCATCGTCGGGCTGTCCTGCGCAGTGATATAATCTCCGGGCACAAGCGCAGAGATCGCGAAAATAATAATCGATATCCCGATCAATGTCGGGATCATCTGCAGAAGTCTGCGGATAATGTATTGTTTCATACCGATTCCTCCCGGCTTCATAAGCGGACATGCTCAGCCCCCGAACCTCTCCGGGAGCTGAGCACCTAAATTTGATCGATTATTGCGGAATTTCCACGTTATACAATCCATATGAGAAATCTTTGTAAGGAGCCAGATCAAAGCCTTTCACCCGTGCGTTTATTGGCCACATATCTCTTCTTTGGTACATAAAGATGCATGGTAGATCATTATTGATCTCTTGATACATCTCTTTGTATAATTCTTTACGTTTGTTTAGATCGAGTTCCTTTCTCGCCTTTTCCATCAAGTCGTCAACCTTTTTATTGGAGTAACCTGATTTATTCTGAGCACCGTTCGTGATATACACCGTCGTATCCGGATCCGCCGTTAGCCCCCATGCGGCAAAGAACATATCGTAATTGCCTTTATCCTTTTTATCCATGACGGCATTAAAATCGAGCGTTTCGGAAACAAGATCAATGCCAAGCTCTTTATAGTTTTGGGCCATAATCGGTAAGAGAGCGTTTACAACAGTATTATCGGCCGTAGCGGAGAAATTGACTTTGAACTTCTCTCCGTCTTTCTCACGGATTCCGTCGGAGCCAACCTTCCAGCCGGCTTCATCGAGCAACTGTTTTGCCTTATCCATGTTGAATTCATAGGGGTTAATATTTTCATTCGTATATGCCCAAGATACTTTGGACTGTGGAATATTGATGACATCAGCATATTTGCCATATACAGCTTCAACGATTTCTTTACGATTCAGGCCATAGGTGAGCGCTTGACGCACCTTCACATCCTGGAATCGCTTCTGTTTGATGTTGAACGCGATATATCCATACCCGTTGGTAGGGTAAATATTGATATCAAGGAACCCGTAGGACTTCAGTTCGTCTACGTTATCCTCGCTTACCGTGATCATATCCATGTCGGTTTCACCCGATTGCAGCATCGCCATATTAGTTTCACTCGTTGTGGTTTTGAACACGACATTTTTAACTTTCGGAGCGCCTTTGAAGTAGTTCGGATTGGCCGTCAAATCCACCTCTTGGCCTGGGGCAAACTTGGTCAGCACATATTGGCCGCTGCCAATCGGCTTAGTGTTTAAGGCTTTGATCGATTCAAGATTGCCCTGTTTATAGCCCTTGCCATAATAAGATTCCGGTACCATCCAAACTGTGCCAAGGTTGTCTTTCGTCACGGCTTGTGGCTCCAATACAGTCACTTCAATGGTATTATCGTCTATGACTTTAAGCCCTGAAATTTCCTTGGCCTTGCCGTCGTGGTATTCCTGCGCCCCTTTAATTTTTGTGCTCATCATGTCGGACGGGCCATCATATGCTCCATCACACAATACCTTTATGGCAAAAACATAATCTTTAACGGTCATCGGCGTCCCGTCGCTATATTTAATGCCTGGCTTCAAGTGGAACGTGTATACTAAACCGTCATCGGACACATCAACCTTTTCAGCCAGCGAATTTCCATATGTCCCGTCTTTTTGAACCTCCGTAAAACTGTCGAACAATGCTTTCAGTACGTACTGGTCATAGGCCGTCTCCCCATAAAACGGGTTAAATATTCCTTTCGGGGCGCTCATGCCCACAATCAACGTATCCTTACGATTCATTGCCGCCGCCGGGCTGGAAGCCGGATCCGTCGCCGGGAAGATGCCGTCGTTTTGATCGGTTGCAGCCGCATCATCCTTTT
Source organism: Paenibacillus sp. USDA918EY (assembly GCF_009870825.1). Lineage (GTDB taxonomy): Bacteria > Bacillota > Bacilli > Paenibacillales > Paenibacillaceae > Paenibacillus_AQ > Paenibacillus_AQ albilobatus. The sequence goes on from NZ_WTWY01000007.1 coordinate 281,711, forward strand.
TGGTGTCGTCGGTTTTTGCGGTATCGTCTGTTTTTGCTGTATCGTCTTTCTTTTGCGAGTCGTCGGTTTTATTTTGGTCTCCTTGCTCTGTTGGCGCAGGGTCTGCAGCTTTCTTATCACCGCCTCCACATCCAGCCAAGAGTCCGCCAAACATCGTAAGCGTCAATAGGAATATCGAAAGCTTTCTCTTCAAAATAAAATCCCCCTTAGATTTAATAAAACTCCAAAAATACGGATACTCCAAACGAAACGCGCAATCACTCCTTCTCGGGTTTTGAATCACTTCTGCCGCCGGCACGAGACGCCAACTTGCAATAAAGCATTAATGCTTTAAATGACCGTTGGTCAATTGCATCCGACGAGTATGTAAGGAACAAATTACGACTGGTAATTATTCCTTGTAAATTTAATGTAAATGATACGTGCAAATCTAACCTCAGTCAACAACTTTTTTAGTCGTTTATCCTTGTTTTTTTGAACGTCCATAAATCCTTATATAACTGGGTTTTAAGCAAAAATAGCAGGTCGTTTTTTGTCGTTTTTTTAACGTTCAAGTCGAAGGAGAGAAACTGTTGAAAATGCGGGTTTAGGAGGAGGAAAAGTAGAGATGCGCCAAATATTATCTGCAAGATTTTAATTTGGGATGGGAATATTGTGCAATTAGCACAACACGCTCTGACGAATCATGTTGGAAAAAGCAAAAAAGGAGGACCCGGATAATCCGCGGCCCTCTTTCCCCGTTCATATTAACGTTTGATACCAATGGATACAATCTCGCATGGTCCTGCGACAAGCTCGGCACGATCGGATACCGCGGTCAACTTATCGCCGGTTTCCTCTTCGAGGATCGTCGTCTTGTACGCCGAAGCCGCGCCTTGCGCAAGTTCGAGCTGCAGATCCGCTGCTTCGCGTTTCATGTTGTACCAGCGCAGAATGTCGTCTCCGGTCTGCTCGCTGACCTTCCATGCCGAAAATGCCAAGCCGTTGTCCGCTTCCCATGCGTATGGCGCATGGACGGCGGTGATGCTGCCTTCATGCAGCCCCGTCTGCGCAACCGTCCAAGGAATCTGGAACTGATACGCTTCCCGGTACGCGCCCGATTCGATGCCATCGCCGTTATGAGGGATGATTTCGAGGTGGACGGTATGCTCGCCGAGGCATTGCGCTTCAGGCGTAGGGAAATGACCCCAGTCGCCAAGCTCGCCGACGGAACGAAGCAGCGTTACGGCGATCGTGTTGCGTCCGTCGCGCAGAACCTCGTATTCGTTCAGCCCGCGGTTTGCGACCGTCAAGCCGGCGCCGGCGCCGCTGACGTCAACAAAAGCCTGCTGGTGCTGCGTATTGCTTGGGTTCTGCCATTCCTTCGCAGGTTCGACATCGCGAACGGCCACTTCGAACATCGAGTCGACTTGGTACTTGGAAGCTTCGATGTCGGTAGGCATGAGCATGCGCACGCGATGGTCCTTCGCCTGGTTGTTGAAGCTGGCTTCGATTTGAACGCCCTGTCCTTCCCGCTCCAGGCTGACGAGCGTGCGGATTTTCATCGGAACGGTTTCTTTGACGCGCTGCGCTTTGCGCACAGGGTAATAAATCAGCTCGACCTGTTCCTGGTCCAGAAGTTTCTCGGCGGACGCCGGGATTTCCCAATCATGCACGATTTCGAGCACGGCGCGGTAAGGCGTGTCTTCCACGACGCGGATGGAAGCCGTCAGATCTTTTGTCGTCAGCGCTTCTTCCCCTTCCGGCTGCTTGTACATGTACTCATTGCCGATATCGCCGGTATCTTCGTAGATCATCAGATCGTTAAACACGCGGCCGGTGCGTTTGTCCGTAATCGTCAGGCTGCCGTTCGAAGCTGCTTCCACGCGTAGGATGCCGTTTTCGATGACATTCCCGTCTTTAACGAGAGAATCCTTTTGCACCTGAAGCCCTTTTGCGGCTTCTCCGGCCACAAGCGCGTATGCCTTCAGGCCAAGTGCAGGAATGCGGTCTGCCTCAAACGTAATGCGGACGGCGCGGGCCATATATGGCTGACGGAACTTATCGTCCGGCAGGTCGTAACCGAAACGGAGGCCCAGATCCTCGAGGCTGAATGCCGCCGGGTTGCCGTTTGCGTCCACGACAGCGCGCAGGCCAAGATCAAAATCCTTCATTTGGCTTCTCATGTCTTCAAAAGAGTGACCTTCGCGGAAGTATACGCGTTTCACTTCCAGATCGACGGACACGGTGCCGCTGCGTTTCCAGCCGGTGGTATTAAACACGACAAACGGAACCGCCTCTTCCCCATAGCTGCCGAATACGGACGTGTTGACCGCATCGGCTACCGCCTGCTTGCTCTCGTCGATGATCGATTCGGCGACGTCGCGGCTTTTCGCAAAACGGGTCACCATTTCGCGATGGACCTCGTCCACGCTGCAGCCGCAGATGCTGTCATGCGGATGGTTTTGCATCAACGTTTTCCATGCGTAAGTCAAAAGGTCATGCGGGTACTCCTGGCCTGCCAGACGCGCGTATGTGGCCAGCGGCTCCGCTACTTTTTCCAAAATCGTCTGCCCAAGCTGGTTCATCTGCTTCAAATAAACGCGCGAGGAGGCGGTGTTGACAAGCGTTCCCCAGCCGTCGGTGCGCTGGCTGCGAAGCTCGCCGCGAACGACGGAAAGCTCGCCTTCCTTCGCTTTTTTCACGGCTTCAAGGTATTTAGGGAAATTGGAGTGCACGAACTCCGTATCCGGGTACAGCTTCCGGGCTGTCTCGAGCGCCTCCGCCAGATCGGTTTGGATCGGCTGGTGGTCGCAGCCGTTCATGTACAGAAGCTCAGGCGTCGAAGCGTATTTCTCGGCGTCGGCCAGCTTTCTGTCCCAGAATTCTTTGGCTTCCTCCGGATCAACCGGAACTTCGTTGCCGTTGCTGTACCAGTTGGCGAACAGGATGCCCAGCACTCTGGAGCCGTCCGGCCCTTCCCAGATCAGCTCGGAGAACGAAGATTCATAATCCGAATCGGCTACCGTATTGTTGAAGCCCGTCGGCTTCACGCCGCGGCCGAACACTGCATTGTCGATGCCGGACTGGCGCATCAGCTGCGGCGTTTGCCCTACCAGGCCGAAGGTGTCCGGGAAATATCCGATTTTGGAAATTTGACCGTAACGCGCGGCGTCCTTATGGCCGACCTGCATGTTGCGGATGTTCGCTTCGCCGCTCGTCAGGAACGCATCCTGCAGAATATACCACGGGCCGATGAAAATACGGCCTTCGCGGATGTATTTTTCCAGGCGCTCCTTTTGCTCCGGACGAACCTGCAGGTAGTCTTCCAAAATAATCGTTTGGCCGTCCAAATAAAAGCTTTTGTATTCCGTATCCTTTTCCAGCGTATCCATCAGTACGTCCATGAGGCGGATCAGGCGCATGTGGTGTTTTTCATACGGCAAATACCATTCACGGTCCCAGTGGGTATGCGAAATGATATGCGCGGTTCGTTTTGGTTGTGAAGTCATGAAAGTCAATCCCCTTTTCTGTAAGTCCGTGCCTGCCGCTTTCGGCGGCCAACCGGTCGAGGAATCCCCGTAGTGAGATCATATGCTTGCCCAATATACGTTTCGTTTGCTACTGATGCTTGCATTATCGGCTTCTTTCGGACAAACCGGAAGCCTTCCGTTTGTCCATTCCACACGAACAATGACAGGTTATGCTCTATATCACAAATTAGGGAGTGATTCCCTTTTTTTATTCGAGTCCAATTGATTTTCATCGTCTTGCCACGTCACATATTATACTTAAATATGTCCTCATCGTATATAGAAACCTGCGATTTTTCGCAAAATGTTCTTCTTGGATACGTCCATCCCCCAGGCGGCGTTTCATAAGGACACGCTGGGTTCCAGCTTTAAGCCGTTAAAACGGGATGAAGAACAACTGTCCGCCATATGAGGACAGTTGTTTCATTTTTGAAAGCCTCGCCGGCCGCCGCAAAAAGCTCAATTCATCTTCATCCGCCAGCTTAAGAGCGAGGCTTTCTTATCCCAAAGCGTTTCTAAGCTTAGACGCCTTCCACACGGATTTCCACTTCGTCAGGACGGTACACCGCCGTAATGCGGCCTTCACGGTCCGTGGCAAACAACACGCTCCGATCGCTTTCCAGCGTAAAGCCGTAAGCCGCTCCGGTACGCGGATCCTGAACCTTGACGGAAGCATCCCAGCCGAACTCGGAGACGAACACGTACAGGTTCCCTTCCTTAAAGCTTAATTTCCGTCCGTATACCCCCGGAAGCTCGCCGCCGGCGATCCATTGCATGTCCTGCCCTACGCCTGCCGCTTCCGCTGCATAACGGTACAGCTCGATGATCGGCTCGTCGCGGCCGTTCAGCTCCAGCGGAAGGCTACTCCAAATAAGGCGTCCCTTGCCGAGCGGCATGTCCACGACATGGTCCATAGAGCCTGTTGCATCCGTCGCAGCAGGGCTCTCCTTGACGACCTCCGCGATCCGCCGGTGACCGAAGGAAACAGCCATCCGACGGCCGCCCAGGCCCAGCATTTCCTCCCTGCGGACATTGGCCAGCTTGCGCTTGCCAAGAACTTCATCCATGCGGTCGCTAGGCTTCCAATAAGCATCAAGCCCGAGCGGTCCCGTCACGAGGAGCGTTGCGCCCGATTCCTTGACGAGGGCGATCAATTCTTCCAGAGCGCCGCTATCCATATTATGCGGGCTTGGCACCATGATCAGCTTCGGCGTTTGCCGCCGCAGCGCGTCCAGATGATATTCGGATGCCCCTCTGAACGGAATTTTGAGATCATAGGACATCAGTCGCGTCAGGCGAGTCGTCGATTGGAACGCCAAAGCCCGGTTGGAAAAATCATTCGAATACGGGAAGACGACGGCGATATCTTCAAGCTCGCGGTCCGTGAACAAGTCACGCGTTTCCGCAATGAACCGGCCAAAATCATAAGAGACGTCGGCCTCCGGCTTTTCCGTGCCGTCTGCCCGCAGGGCGCCGATATGCGACTCGTTTGCGTTGTCCATATAAAAGTTCGTGTTCCAGATCCAGTGAATCGCTCCGGCCCCTCCCGTCGAGAAGGCGTACGCGTATTTGCGCTCCAAAATGTTGCGCAGCTCCGCTTCGGAGCGTTTGGCGCGTCCGTCCGGCGTCTCTACGTACATGATGCCGGTCTCCTGAATCAGGTTCGGCTTGTCGGGCGTTTTGGCGAAAATGCCGTCCCAAACCAAATAATCGTTCAGCCACCAGGAGTGCACGGTCGTATAATCAACGGCCTTTTCATAGAAAAACGGAGAAGGCCGCTGAGCGCCAAGCGCCTCGTCCTGACCGACCGTCACGAGGTGGTTCGGGCACAGTTCTTTGATGGTGCCTACAAGCTGCTCTGCCCAAACGTTGTGCATATCCATCGAGAAGAGGCAGTAATCCAGCCATCTTGTCCCTTTTTTCGCCTTGTGCATGTCCTGTACGTCGAAGTTGATGTCCTCCGCTTCGGGAATGACCGCCGACTCGAAATCGGGCAGCTGGTCCGGCGACATGTTCCAGGCCTCCTGAAGGCTTCTTATATCGCCGTGACGCTGTTTCAGCCACTTCACGTACGCCTGGCGCTCGAACGGATCCCTTGCGGAACGCGGGCCTTCCGAGAAAATGCGCGGCGGGTCGAACATCGAAGGTTCGTTGATCAAGTCCCAATCCACGTGTGTCGTTGCCGTATGGCGGCTGACGATGCTGCGGATGAATCTCTTCTGAGCCTCCACGCTTTGCGGATCCAGATAAGGATTGACTCCTTCCCACGTTTCCGGCGTGAAGGAGAAAAACGTGAAGGTGACCTGCAACCCGTGGCGTTTGGCGGTCAGGAAAAATGCGTCGATCGCACGCAGAACCTCCTCCGACACATGGCCGTCGACCTGCATGATATTCCGGTACGCCGTCCATACGCCGGTACGGATCCAGTTGATGCCGGCTTTGGCCATTTGGGCCATATCCCGCTCCCAAACGTCTACGTTCGGCAGGAACAGAAATTTCCGGGCCACGTCGGAGGTCATGTACGTCATACCCACGACAGGCAAAGGCCGTCCGTCCTTGACGAAATAGTCGCGGCTGCGGGTAATCGGCGTGCCCTCGGCAAGCAGAAAATCGTCGCGGCCCCAGAAGCCTTGGCGCAATATCCGCACCTCGCCGTCGGGTCCTTCCGCGCGGCAGACGATTCGGTATAGACCGCTTTGAACGTCAAGCGGAACCGGAATGCGAACAAAATTTTGCTCTTTGCTCACTTGGGCTTCGAATTGGTGGTTCCAAACCTCGCCGCCGTCACCTTCATGACGGACCTCCAGCGCAAAGCTCCATGTTTCGGGCGCATGGGCCCGCTCATCACCGCGCTGCAAAATTTGCGTCTGAAGCGTCAGCACGGCATGTTCGCCCGATTCATAGGAAGCATAATTCGGCTTGAGCGACAGCTCGGTGACCCCTTTGGCGCAAAACTGCGCCCATGCCAATAACCGCTCTGAGCCGCCATTCTCCCAGAACGCCGCCTTTAGCGGCAGAAAAACAAACATCCAGCGCGAGCCGGCAAAGGTGACGCGGGAGTTTTCCCACAGCACGACCGGCGCGGCGATTTCGCGTCCTTCGGCGCTGATCCCTTTAAGCAGCGGATAAATCTGCGTGCTCATCGGGCCTGCAGATCCCATCTGGTGGGGCAGGTCGCTGCTTTTGGTCGTATGCGGCACAAGGTTCCATACATCGTCCACTTCGAAATGCCCTTCCTGTCCTGCAAGAAGCGGAATGCTGTCCGAAGCCGCAAGCGAGGCGACCTTCGCCCCATCCACCCGCAGGGCTTCATGAATGTACAGCTCCTGATGGTACGCCGTCTGTTCCGTTTCGGGAACCCAAGACCCGTTTTCCAAAGAAACCGGACGTTTAAACGGCGCCCCTCCCGCGCTGACCAAACTTCCCCCTCGATGAAGGAAAGCCGATATTTCCGTCCACGCGGATTTCGGGAAATAAGGAGCGTGCAAATTGACGAAACAGCCGTTTTCAAGCCCGCGCAGGGCATCGGCAAGCTCGCCCGCGCCGACGACTTTTACGCCGTCCGCCTTTCCGAATACCCCGGCCTGCGGGATAAAACCGGCCGCCGGGAATTCGGAATCGCACAAGATGATGACACGGTTTCGGCTCATAGCAATCCTTCCTTCATCGCTTTATAAACCAACTGCGAGAACAGGCTGTTCGACCAAGCGAACCATTTCCGCGTGAAAACGGTCGGGTCGTCGGCATGGAAACCTTCATGCATAAAGCCCGTGTCCGCATCGGTTGCTTCCAGCATCGCGATCATTTCCAGTTTTTCTTCGGCCGTTTGCGCCGTCAATCCCTGCATGGACAAAGCCATGTGCCAGATATAATCTTCCGGCGTGTGCGGGCTGCCGATGCCTTTGGCCGCTTTACCTTCGAAATAGAACGGGTTTTCCTTGCTGAGCGCAAAACGTCTCGTGTTTTGATAAATCGGATCGTCGGCCGTCGTATAGCCCAGGTAAGGAATGGACATCAGTCCCGGCGTGCCCGCGTCATCCATCAGGCAGTAGTTGCCAAAACCGTCGGTTTCATAGGCGTAAATCGGCCCAAATTCCGGATGGCGGTAAATACCGTACAGCTGAATGCCGTGATTGACTTCGATTTCAAGCTCCTTGAGCTCTTCAAGAAGATCCATGTCGCGGAATACCCACTCGGCAAACTCCTGCATTTGGCGCAGGGCGACCACCGCGAACATATTGCCCGGAATGTTGTAATGGAAGTCGCAGGCATCGTCGCTGGAGCGGAATCCGGACCAGATCATGCCCGTGTAATTCACCGGCATCCCCAGTCCGTTATTGCGCAGCGAATCGGTCAAAATGCCGTTGTTCCGGGTAAACCGGTAAGGCGACAGCTCGAAATGGCGCTGCTCGGTTTTGAATACGTCGACGATCTTACGCAACGCCGCTTTAAAGTTGGCATCGAAAATATCGGTAAGCTCCGTCTCTTTCCAATACAGGTAGGCCAGACGGATCACGAAGCAAAGGGAATCGATTTCAAATTTGCGTTCCCATACCCACGGCGACATCTCGGTCTTGTCGGTGGTATTCCAATGCCAGTCGTTCGCCGATTCGTTGAAGGCGTTGGCATAAGGGTCGATTTGAACGTAGTGAATGTGGCGTTTGATCAACCCACCGATGATGCGCTGCAGATCGGCGTCATTTTTGGCAAACGGCACGTAATGAATCACTTGCTCGACGGAATCCCGCAGCCAGGAGGCCGGAATGTCGCCCGTGATGACGAAGGTCGTTCCATCGTCCATCAGTTTCGTGGTCGTTTCCAGCGTATTCGGAAAACAGTTTTTGAACAGCTGAAGCAGCTTGGGCCGATGGGCCAGCTTTTCTTCGGCTTCTTGGATTACGTCTTGAATAGCCTGCGGCAGCTCAAGCTTAGGCATCGGTATTTTCGGAAGTCTGAATTGTTCCAATTGAAGAACGCTCCTTTATAGCTTTATGAATGAAATAGTAAGCATATTGTTTTATCGTAAATGAATCAAGTCGTAAGACCGGCATTCCCGCGATGAAGCTAAGCAAGCACCTGCATACCCTATACGGGAACCCGGCACTGAAAAACGCTATACATCCTGTCGGTTACCGGAGGAGCACGGTTTTAATCTCAAACGGAGCAAAAGACAAGGTCAGGCGATCTTCCTTTCGTTCCAGCTTCTGAGCGGGCTCTTCCAGCGCATTCGAAAGGTAGGCTTCCTCGAAAGCATAAGGCCATTGCAGTTCGACCTGCTCCCGTCCGCCGGAAGATTCATAGAACCGCAGGATCAGGCCAACGCCGTCTTCGGCCGGTTTCACCGTATCCAGCACGACATGGCGGCTATCAAGGGAGATGAGCGACTGCGCGGCAGCGCGTGTTCCCTGCTTGCCTGCTTGCAGCGGCAGCACAGGCATCTCTTGGTTCAGTTCCGCTGCATGGCGGACCGTATGGGCGTTTCTCCAGTCGCCGCTGTGCGGAAGCAGCGAATACGTAAAGTCGTGCTCGCCAAGATCGGCGGTTGCATCCGGCCATTTCGGCGCACGGAGCAGGGACAAACGGATCGTGCTGCCCTGAACGTCATAGCCGTATTTGCAGTCGTTCAGCAGGCTGACCCCGTATCCATGCTCGGATACGTCCACGAAGCGGTGACCGCATACCTCGTATTGGGCCTGTTCCCAGCTGGTGTTGCGGTGTGTCGCCCGTTCCAGCGATCCGAACGGAATTTCATAGGTCGCCTTTTCCGTCACCACGTCGATCGGAAAACCTACTTTCAGCAGCTTGTGCGCTTCATGCCAGCTGACATGCGTTTGAAAGTCGATCCGTGGATCATGATGATAAAAAATGACGTCCTGCGTGATTTCGGATTGGCCGATCCGCCAACGGAAGCGGAGCACGTCCTTGGTACGTCCCGACAAAACCAACCGTTTCTCAAGCAGTTCAGCTTCCCCGGCCGGCTGCTGCTCGTACCGGGTATCGATATCCCATGCATCCCATAACGTCGGACGGTCATGGAAAAAGTGGAACCGGTTCGCGCTTTCGCCCGATTTGACGATCTCCCGTCCGGACTTTTTGTCAAATAGTCTGATGATTTCGCCGCGTTCATTAAAACGGGCAATGTAATAAGATGTTTCCCATGTATCTCCGAACGTGGCCGCGTCTTCCGTTTTTTGAGAGGATGACGTGTCCGTTGCGTCCTTCAGCCATATCGTCTTATAGCCAAATGCGGGAATTTCCGGAACATGGACGGATACGCCGTGCTCGACCCGGTCGGTTTCGAGCCTTGTACCGTGTTCGTCATAAGCCTCCCATGCTCCCTGCTGCGTTTCAATGCGGATCGTGGCGCTTCGGCTCCAGCCCAAGCTGTTGAACACGGCATACGGGATTCCATCCTGCCCGGTCGTGTCGATCGCCGCAGCGATTGCCTGAACACCCTCCTGCAGCCCCGACTTCCCTTTATTGAAAATTTCTCCGTATTCTTTATCGGAGGTTTCGTACGTTTCCGTAATGGCAGAGCCCGGAATAATATCGTGGAACTGGTTCAACAGTATGAGCTTCCAGCCTTCATGAAGCTGCTGCAGCGCGGCTTCCCGCTTCGATGCGGCCATGTCCGGCTGCCCCAACGAATTCCATATTTCCGCTTCCCGGTATAACGCTTCCGCTTTCCGGTTGTTTCGTTTGTTGCGGGCATGGGTCGTATAGGTTCCCCGATGAAGTTCGAGGTACAAGTCGCCACGCCACGTCGGCAGCACGGGATTCGCTTCGGCAATGCCCTCAAAAAACCGCGCCGCGGTGCTGTAGCGGCTTGCCGGTTGTCCAACCATCAGTTCGGAGCGGTCGATATATTCCAGCATTTCGCGGGTCACGCCGCCTCCGCCGTCTCCGTGTCCGTAGAGCAGCATCTGCTCGTTATGCCTGGATTTTTCCCGGTAAGACTGCCAATGATCGTGGATATCCTTTGGCAGCGTATGTTCATTGACGCCATGGTTGAGGTATGACAAAATCGGCGTTCCGTCGATGCCCACCCAATGGAACAGGTCATACGGAAACAGGTTGGTGTCATTCCAGCCCAGCTTGGTCGTCATGAAATAGTCCACTTTTCCGTGCTTTAAAATTTGCGGCAGCGAGGCGCAATACCCAAACGTATCGGGCAGCCATTCGATATTCGACGTCTTGCCGAATTCCTCCTGATAGAACCGCTGTCCATATAACATTTGGCGGATCAGGGATTCGCCGCTCGGCAGATTCAGGTCGGGCTCGACCCACATGCCCCCGACGAGTTCCCAACGCCCTTCCGCTACGCGGGCCTTCACCCGCTCGAACAGCTCAGGATCGTTGTCCTTCAAAAAGGCGAACAGAAGCGGTTGGCTTTGCGCATACCGGTACTCCGGATATTCTTCCATCAGCCTGTCCACGGTCGAAAACGTCCGGCTGGCCTTGCGCACCGTTTCCCGCACGGGCCACAGCCAGGCGATATCGATGTGCGACTGGCCGATCATATGCTCCAGTCCTTCGGCGTTTCCGCCGATGTCCCGGACTTCCCGTCTTAACTCGGTTTCGATGTCGGCAATCCCGCTGCCTTCGCGGATCGCAGCCGCATCCAGGTTCACGTACCGGTCCATGGCCCGGTACAACGCTTCCATCAGCCTTACCCGCCGGAAGTCCTCCTGCGGCAGCAGCGCGGTGGAATCCCGAACGATCGTAACGGTATACATCAAGCTTTGTACTGCCTGATTCGGTTTGACGAGTTGGCTTATGATCGAAGTGATCGGGGGTTGTATCACGGCCTGTTGGTTCAGCGGATCCACGGGCTCCGGCACCGGATCGAACAGCTCGATTTCCAGCTCCGGAGATTCACCGATGACGCGCGGATCCAGCGTAACGTACGTATGGTTCCGGTCCAGCCCTTGATAGGAAGCTCCATTGACGCGGAGCAATCCTTCTCCGCCCGACTTGAACACAAGGCCAAATGGATCTTGCGTCCATTCGGCCGGTAGTTGCAGCTTGGTTTTAAAAAAGTAGGTCGTCCCCTGCTTGCTCGGAAACGAGTTCAATCCCTGCCCTTCCGGATAAGGGGCCGAATTCTCGTATTCGCCTGGCAGCTTATAATAAGAACGAGTAATTTCCCAGTGGCGGTACTCCATTTGCTCGAGCCACTGGTTTTCCGACAGTTCGCGAATAAAACGTCTGATCCGTTCCATCATCCATCCTCCCGTACAGTCAAAGACGTACTCAGCGTATCGTTCACGTTCCTTCCGATGTGGACTTGGAACAGGCCCGGTTCAACAACGGGTTCCAGATCCCGTCCAATGTACTGCAGTTGCTCTTTTCCTATTTCAAAAGAAACCGTTTTGGTTTCTCCCGGCGCAAGCTCAACCTTGGCGAACCCTTTCAGTTCCATCAGCGGCCGGCTAGCTTTGCTGACGACATCCGAGATGTAAAGCTGAACAACCTCAGCTCCGGCCATGCTGCCGGTGTTGGTCACATCCACCGATACGATTGCCGATTCGCCCGCTCCGATGGAATCCTTGGTTATTTTCAAACGGTCATAACCGAAGGTCGTGTAGCTGAGTCCGTATCCGAACGGATACCGTGCCTTCGAGTCTTCCTCCAAATACCGCTTGCCGCGCGACCGTTTGCCGTTGTAATAGACCGGAAGCTGTCCGACATGCTTCGGAACGGACACGGTCAGCCGGCCGGAAGGATTGACGTCGCCGAATAAGATCCCTGCGACCGCATGTCCCCCTTCCTGTCCGGGGTACCATGCTTCCAAAATGGCGTCGGCATGCTCGTCGATCCACGGCTCGGCGATCGGACGCCCGTTAATGTAAACAACGATGAAGCGTTTGCCGAGCTTATGGATCTCCTGCATCAGCTCAAGCTGCACGCCGGCAAGGCCAAGCGTCATGCGATCGATCCCTTCGCCGCAATCCATGTCGTTCCATGAGTTGTCCGAAACCTTCGAAGCCCCCGTTCTCAGGTCGATGGTCCCTTCACCAAAATCGCGGGCGCTGGAACCGCCTACCACCATCACGACGGTATCCGCTTGCTTCGCGCAAGCCAGCGCGTATTCAAACCCCTCCCGGTCATCGCCTTTAATACGGCATCCCGGGGCGTAGAGCACGCGCTCAGACTCTTTCGCTAGCCTTGCCCGGATTCCCTTCAAAACCGTCGCCACTTTTTCCGGCGGCTGCGGCGACGTGTAATCGCCCAGCTGGTTATATCCGGCGTCGGCGTTTGGTCCGATGACCGCAATTTTGCCGCTGCGATCATCAAGCGGCAGCGCTCCGTTTTCGTTTTTAAGCAGCACGATGCCTTCCTCGGCAAGCTTGCGCGCCAAACCCACATGCTCTTCGCTGCCGATAACGCGCTCGGCCCGCTCGGGATCGACGTAAGGATTGTCAAACAAACCAAGCTTGAACTTCAGGGTCAGTACCCGAAGCACCGCGCGGTCCAATACCTCGACGTTCAGCCGGCCTTGATGAAGAGCCTCAAGCAAGTAACGCCCAAACATTTCGCCGGACATTTCCATGTCGATGCCCGCTTCAATCGCCTGAACGGATGCGTCCAGGCCATCCTCCGCCACATCATGCCCCGCAGCCAGCATGTCGATCGCCCCGCAATCGGTGATGACCAGGCCATCGAATCCCCACTGCTTCCGCAGCACTTCTTCCAGCAGCTCGGTATTGACCGTGCATGGCACGCCGTCAATCTCGTTGTAGGCGGGCATGATCGACGCCGCTCCGGCTTCGACGGCCTTTTTGAACGGATACAGGTCGACTTCCAGCAGCTCGCGCCAGCCCATATGCACCGGACCGGCGTTGCGTCCGCCCTCGGAGCTTCCGTATCCGGCAAAATGCTTCAGCGTGGCCGCTACGCTGCCGTCGCTGTCCAGACGTTCCCCTTGAAGCCCCTGAACCGCCGCGGCGGCAAACTCGCCGATCAGGTACGGGTCTTCGGAGAAACATTCCTCCGTTCGTCCCCAACGCGGATCACGCACGACGTCGAGCACCGGAGAATAAGTCACCGCTCCCCCTTGGGCGCGGGTTTCCGCTGCCACCGCGCGGCACATGTCGCGATACAGTTCCACGTTCCATGTGCTGCCTAGCAGCAGCGGCACCGGGAATACCGTGCCGTCGATCGCCATATGCCCATGCGAGCATTCCTCCCCGATCAGGATCGGAATGCCGAGGCGCGAATGTTCCACGGCGTAGCGCTGGATTTGATTGACGGCCTCGGCTCCTTCTTTGGCCGACAGGCCGTTTTCCAATGTGACGCCGGTCCACGGATCGGCGCGCAAAACTCCGTAGAGGGAACCTACGCCGCCGTTTTTCACCTGCTCCTTGAACGATTCCGTCAATGTCACGGCGCCGTCTTTATATTCATAGGTTTGCCAGCCGAACGGTTGCACCAGCTGGCCCACCTTTTCTTCCAAAGTCATCAGGCCTAGTAAATGCTCGGCCCTCTTCTCAGCCGATTTCGTTTTGTCCTTATAAAGCAACATCTCCACTCTCCCTATCCGTTTATAGTGATGTTGTTATTCTTTTACGGCACCTACGGTCAAGCCTTGAACAAAGTAACGCTGGAAGAACGGATATGCAAAAATAATCGGCAATGTGGCCAGAACGACCATCGCCATCCGGGACGTATCCTGCGGAATCGACTGCAGCGCCGCCATGCTGAGCGAAGTATTCGCCGAGTTTTGCTGAATGAACTGAATGCTGGATTCGATCCGCATGAGCATGGATTGCAGCGGCACCAAATTCGGATTATCGATGTACAACAGGGCATTAAACCAGTCGTTCCAGTAGCCGAGCGTGCTGAACAAACCGATCGTTGCCAAACCAGGCAGGGACAAAGGCAGCACGATGCGCAGGAAGATATAGAAATCGCCCGCACCGTCGATCCGTCCCGACTCGATAATCGCCTCAGGAACGCTTGTGCTGTAAAACGTCCGAAGAATCATGATATAGAAGGCATTCATAGCAAGCGGCAAAATAAGTGCCCATAGACTATCTTTCAGGCCAAGCAGCTGCGATACGACCATGTAAGTAGGAATCATTCCGCCGTTGAACAGCATGGTCAAAATAGCAAATATGGAGAAAAATCTGCGGTAGCGGAAGCTTTTCCGCGAAATCGCGTAAGCGTATAGCGAAATCAGGATCAAGCTGACGATCGTACCTACCACGGTCACAAGGATCGTTACCCCGTAGGAACGGAGCAGCGTATCCCCGCTTTGAAATACGAACCGGTAGGCTTCCAGGCTCCATTTGGCCGGAAACAGTCGGTAGCCGTCCGTCGCCAACGTTTTTTCATCCGTTAAAGAGATGATGACGACGAACAAAAATGGAAAGACGCATATGAAGGCAAACAACCCCGCGATGATGTTAAGAACGACGTTCCAACCAGGGGACACATGATGAAAATCCCGTTTTTTTCTGAAGACCTTCGCCATAATCTGACACTCCTTTCAAATCTTTTAGAACAGGGCGCTGTCTTTGTCAATTTTACGCACGACAAAGTTGGATACGATGACAAGAACAAAGCCGACGACCGATTGGTAAAGCCCTGCAGCCGTACTCATGCCGATTTCCCCTGTCGTTTTCAGACCGCGGTATACGTAAGTGTCGATTACGTTCGTCACCGAGTAAAGCGTACCGGAATCTCTCGGAACTTGATAGAACAGACCGAAGTCGGCATAGAAGATGCGGCCTACCGCAAGCAGCGTCATAATGATGATGATCGGCGAAAGCATTGGAATCGTAATATTGCGGATTTGCTGCCATTTGCTGGCGCCGTCGATCATGGCCGCTTCGTAAAGGGATTTATCGATGCCCATAATCGAAGCCAAATACACGACGCTGTTGTAACCGACCGACTTCCACAAACTGACGAAGATCAATATAATAGGCCAGTATTTAGGATCCGAATACCATTGAACGGGCTCTGCGCCAAACCAGCCTAGAATCTGGTTCAGCATGCCGCGGTCCATGCTCAGGAAGCTGAACGCAAAATAGCCGACGATGACCCAGGACAGAAAATACGGGAGGAACATGCCGGTTTGATAAATTTTGGCCATCGTTTTGCCGACGAGCTCGGACAGCAAAACGGCCATCGCGACGGAAAGCACGAGTCCTATAAAAATAAATGCGATGTTGTACAATAACGTATTGCGCGTAATGGTGTAGGCATCGTTTGTGCTGAACAGGAACTTGAAGTTGTCCCAGCCTACCCATTTGCTGTTAAAGATGCTGGCCCAGAAGCCGTCGCGGCTAAAACGGTATTGCTTAAAAGCGACGATCGTGCCCACAAGCGGCAGATAGGAAAAGAAGAAAAACCATATCGCACCGGGCAGCACCATAAACAGCATGACTTTGTTCTTTAAGAGGTTTTTAAAAAATGCAGCCATCGTGTTCCCTCCTGAATGTTGAAAAATGAAAAAGGATCGGGCGATATGATCACCCGCCCGATCCCAAAAATGTCGTTCAATTGTTACTTGTTATTTGCGGCTCTCCATTCGTCGAGCTGTTTTTGGGCTTCGGCAATGACTTTGTCAAGACCGGCTTGCTTGAAGGCAGCGATTGCTTTCGGCAGGTAGGTTTCAGGGTCTACGGTACCGGTCATCAGGGATGCCCAGAATTGTTCTTTCACGTTTTGAACGGCAGCCATTTCGGTTGCGACTTTCGTGCTGTCGAAGTTAAAGCTCAGGATTGGAGAATTTTTACCGGATGCGTTGAACTTCTTGAATTGATCCCATTTGTCGTCCGGATCATTCGGATTCAGGTAAAGCAGCATGTTGTTGCCCAAAGAGTAAGACGGCATGTCGTAGTTTTTGGATTCCGGAAGGTTTTCCATATGCTTGTCGTCAACCTTCTTGTAGTGAACGCCTTCGATACCGGAGTCGACCATGTTGCGAAGCACAGGATCCGTATTCAGCAGGTTCAGGAATTCCATCGCTTTTTCAGGATGTTCGGAGTTGGCCGAAATCGCCATGATCGAACCTTGAACGGAAGTGTTCGTAATGATCGGATCGCTTGCAGGCGTCGAGACGACAGGATATCCGTAGCTTGCGGACCAGCTGTTGTCAGCCAGCGGCTGGGTTTGCGCGCGGTCCATGAACCAGTTGCCGGATGTCATCAAGTCGTTTGTCGAACCTGTCGTTGCAGCTTCAGGCGCGATGTAACCGGCTTGGTAGTACTTGTGCATCGTGGTCAGCGCTTGCTTCATTTCAGGCGTTTCCAAAATGTCTACGATTTTATAATCCGTCGTATCCAGTTTGACCGCCATTGGCAGATTCTGAATGACGTAATCGTAAGGAACGTAAGGAACATAGTTTTTGTCCATGGCAAACGGCGTCACGCCATGTTCTTTTTCCTTGATCGTCTTCAGAAGCGGTTCAATGCTATCCAGCGATCTTACTTTTGTAATGTCGATTTTGTATTTGTCCAACAGATTTTTGTTAAAGCGCCATACCTCTTGTTGAGGAAGCTCTTTGTTGGCAGGAATGCCGTAATTGTGGCCGTCGACCTTGGAACCTTCCAAGAAAGCAGGGTCGATCGTTTTCTTGATGCCTTGTCCGTATTTTTCAAGCAGGTCGTCAAGTTCCATGAACGCGCCTTTTCTTGCGTTTTGCACGTAATCGAATCCGCCTGCCGCCGTGAACATGATGTCCATTGGCTCGCCGGATGCTACGTTAACCTGCATCTTTTGCGAGTAATCGCCCCAATCGACCATTTTCATCGTAACGGTTGCGTTGATTTTTTCTTTGGTATATTTGCTGACTTCCGCCATGACCTTGTCCACGTCTTTTTGCGGTGTTCCGATGGTGTACCAGATCAGGTTGACCGGTTTTTCAGAACCTTTTCCTCCGGAACTGGAATCGCTTTCGGCGCTGTTACTTCCTCCCCCGCAGGCACTGAGGACAAGCGTCAAGGCCGTCAACATGGCCAGTGCGAACGAGAAGCTTTTTTTACCCTTGCTCATGATATATCCTCCCTTTTGAATGCTTCGCGCATCTCTTCCCGACCCGACCTCGGGCGGGCGCCAGATTCTTTTCTCTTTATAAGCGCTCTGGCTTGTCTGTACTAACTAAGTTAACCTTACCGGATGAAAGCAGTTTCAAAAAGAAGATAAACTTAATAAATCAGGGTACAAATTAAAGAAAAGATTCGATTTTTGCATGATTTTGTCAAATTATCTGAAACCGCTTTTAATCCCCGCTTCGCCGCAGATGATAACGCTCTTAATTTCCCTGAAAACAAACAAAAATACTCTGAATGAAAGCGGACCCGAATATTGATGCAAAGTCCATTTTCATCCAGAGTATGCAGCCTTGGTTACCCCAAGCTTTTATAATCCGTCGGGGAGATCCCGACATATTTCCTGAATTGTTTGTAGAAGTACCCCGTTTCCCAGTAACCTACGTTTCTAGCGATTTCGTGCACCTTCAAGTTCGTGTTTTTCAGCTGTTCCTTTGCTTTTTCGATCCGGTATTTATTGATATATTCCGCAAACGATTCCCCGGTTTCCTTATGGAAAAGCTGCCCCAAATAGACCGGATGGATATGGTATTGCGCGCCAAGCGTCTTCAGTGAAAGTTCATCGGCATAATGATTGTGAATATAGCTGAGCACCTGGCTGACCACCGGATTTTTAACATCCTGCAGCAGCGACGACACCGTCGCTTCGGCGACCGATTGAAGTGAAGCGACCAGATCGTCGAATGTTCCGCTGTTTCGGACGTTTGTCAGCCCTATTTTGAAAATATCCGACTCGTCCGTATGTTTGATCTGTTCCAGTTCCATCTTGAACCGGATGACGAGCTCCAAACCTGCGTTGCGAAGGTCTTCCGGCCGAACGCCCTCCATCCCCTGCATTTTCAAAAAATCTTCTTTGATTTTCCGCTCCAAACCTTCAAGATCTCTGGCCAAAATAAGCTTGCCGTATTCCTCCCAATGGATCGATAACCCGCGATCGCCGCCTTCGCTGCTTCCTTCAAGATTTCCGTAATCCAAGATGATCCGGTCAGGATACACCATAAAATACTCCAAGGTTTTTTTTGCCTGCTTATAACTGAGCGAAGCTTCCTCCGGAAGCCGGACCACGCTGCCGATCCCGATTTGGACAGGGACGTTCAATTGCGCAATTTCTTCCGAAACACGTTCCAGCAATTTCGTAAAGCTCTTTTTTCCTTCGGTCCAATGCTGCATGCCGCCGATCCAAACCAGGTCGCCATCCACATCGCGGAAAGACGTGATTCCTTCCGATTTGCTTAACTCTTCGTCGATTCGGTTCAAAACCTCGGTCGTTTCCCCTTTGGCCCGAATGACGGCGGCAATCAAATACGGTTGTTCAAAATCAAGCCCCAGCAAATCGGCCCGTTCCCGAAATTCGGCTTCGCCGATTTGTCCCGTCAGCCACCGGTAAAGCGTATTGTCCTTTAAAATCTGCTTGTCAAAGGCGCCGTACAGTTCACTGGATTTCATGCTGTTCATTTTTTCCACCGTATTGCGCAGCGTGGACTCCAGCTCCTCCACGTTGATCGGCTTCAGCAGGTAATTTTCGATCCCCAGCTTCATACCCTCTTTTAGATAGTCGAATTCATTGAAACCGCTGAGTATGATGACCTTGAGCTCTTGGTGGAGTTTTCTCGCTTCAGCGATCAGGCTGAGGCCACCCATCACCGGCATGGAAATATCGGTAATCAGCAAGTCTGCAGGGATCGATGCCAGCGCCTCGAGCGCCTGCCGCCCGTTCTCCGCATGCCCGACGATTTCCAGCCCAAACGACGCCCAGTCCAAAATATCGTACAATCCTTCTATGATAAACGGTTCGTCATCCACAATAAATACTTTATACATGTTCAGCATCCGTTCCTTCCCGGCTCGGATAACGTACGGTAATGACCGTACCTTCACCCGGCCGACTTTCAATCTCGATTCCGTAGTCAGGTCCGTACAGAAAACGCAGGCGGCTGTGAACGCTCCGGAGTCCAAACATTTTTCCGCTTTCCTCCGGATTCTCCAGCTCCTCCCGAATTTCACTCAAACGTGCCGGATCGATTCCTTTTCCGTTGTCGCTTACTTTGGCGATCAGCATATCGTCTTCTTCCCTGATCTCGATCGACAAGCGGTTATCGTACCTCTCCGTTCGTATGCCATGAATGATATAGTTTTCTATGATGGGTTGGAGCGAAAGCTTCATGACCGATTTATCGGCGAGCTCCGCGTCGTAGGCAATCGTATAATCAAACTTGTCCTTATACCGTATTCTAAACAGCTCAAGGTACAGCCTGCAGGTTTCCAGCTCGTCTTTAAGCGTGTAATTTCTTTTTTGCTGCACAAGGCTTTTGAATAGAACGGACAAGCTGTAGATCATCTCCCCAACGTCTTTCGCCCCCTGGGAAATCGCTCTCATCCGGATAACCTCCAGCGTGTTGTACAGAAAATGGGGGTTGATGCGCGCCTGAAGCGCGACAAGCTCCGTCTGTTTCTGTTTGATTTCCGCCTTATACACCCGTTCGATGTACGCATTCAGCTCATCCAGCATATCGTTGAAGCTTCGCGAGATTTGCCCCAGCTCGTCCTCGCGCGGATCGTCGATTCTGGCGGCGAAATCGCCGTTTTTCACTTTTCGCGTAAATTTGATAATCCGGTTGGTCCGATTGGCAAAATTGATAATGAACAACGCCGGAAATAGAACAGCAAACAAAATACAAATCGCGCTGATCGTAATGATCGTTTGCCGTACGCCCGAATAGCTGGATTCGATTTCATTTTTCGGAACGGCGCCAATGACCACGTATCCTCCTTCGGTGGATATCAGCTTGTTTATATACATGCTTTCCCCGCTTTTGGTCTGCCCTGCGTGTGGATCATCAAAAAGCGAATCCGTGATATCCACGTATGGATAGGTTTTGCCGTAGTATTTTCCTTCCGAATCAAATAATACGCTTCCCGATGAAGAAAGAACGACGATGCTTCCTTTATAGCTGTTTTTATAGGTTTCAAGCGCATTCAAAATGCCGTTCGAGTCGAGATACACCAAAAACTGGCCGGCATTTTTCAACTGCTTGTTATTGATGGACACTCTGATCGCGTACAACTCCTTATCCCATTGATCGGCCGCTTTACGCACCCAAACATTCGGAGCCGTAATGCCTTTCGTATCCATGGCCATAACCTCGGGAATATAGGAATTGGCGTAATTGGTGGAGAGCTGCTTAAACTGCTTGTTTGATTTAAAAATAGACAGATATTGATGTTCTGACCCGTACAGCATAATGTTCCGGATATCGCCGTTTTCATCCATAACATTTTGAAAATATTGAAGCGCGTCCGTTGAATAACCGTTTGTTTGAACATTAAACTGGTCCATGCGGTGCTGTACGTATTCAGCATAAGGATTTTCCATTAAAAAAGAGATGTTGGAGAACAAAGTTTCATTCCGATACATATCCCTTGCGATATTCTCTACCGCATTTTGCCGATTGTCGATGTACCTGCTCACGCTTTCCATGGCCGCTCTTTGATTATCCAATTCTTTATTTACGATCGACTGCGACAATGAGGAAATCATCAAGTATGACAATATAACAATCGTCATAATGGCGATGAAAGTGAAGATCAAAAGAATCTTCATGAACATATTGTTTTTAAAATAATTTCTATATATTCTTCCGATTCCCATGAAGGTTCCCTCCTGCCGCTAGTCCATCAGAACATACGCTGATCATTTTCTATTATATCATAGGGAGGGTCGAACGCCTTCTTCTACGTCCATGGTCCGGTGCCTGTACATTTTAGGGGATCATGGATCTTTGTGTGTACGTGTTTGCAGATCCCGATCTTGAAATCTTTATGTAAAATGGTCATTGCCCGGGAAATTTATAAATTTGCACGATTTTCCAATTGCAGCAGCTTTAGAATAACTCTTTCGTAGATCGTTACGCGGCTTTGAAAGGCGGTTAAAAAACAAAAGACCAGTATCCTGGTAAATCCAGAATACTGGTCTTCTATGCCTAACGGAATTATTCCGTTGTGTATGGCAGCAAAGCGATTTGACGGGAGCGTTTGATCGCAATCGTCAGCATGCGTTGGTATTTTGCGCTTGTGCCGGTTACACGGCGAGGCAAAATTTTTCCGCGTTCGCTAATGAATTTCTTAAGCAGGTCGGTGTCTTTATAATCAATGTGAGTAATTTTGTTCACAGTGAAGTAGCACACTTTACGACGTTTGTTACGGCCGCCGCGGCGAGCCGGTCTTTTATCGTTGTCTCCGCCTTCTCTTTGTTTAAAAGCCATGCTGTTCAGTCCTTTCCGTAATTAAAATGGCAAATCATCATCCGAAATATCGATCGGTTTTCCGTCATCGAAAAAAGGATCTTGATTGGAATTGTTCCGGGAGTAATTGTTATTCCCGCGGTTTCCGCCTCCAGAAGAGGAATCCTCACGCGGTCCTTGACCACCGCCGCTGCCGCCTTCACGGCTCGATTCCAGGAAACGTACATTATCGGCAATGACTTCAGTGACGTATACGCGTCTACCTTCGTTATTCTCGTAATTCCGCACCTGGATGCGACCTTCAACGGCCGTCAAACGGCCTTTGCGCAAGTAATTTGCACAGGTCTCAGCAAGCTGTCTCCAAGTCACCACTGGAATAAAATCCGCTTCCCGTTCTCCGCCTTGCGACGTAAACGGTCTGTCTACAGCCAGCGTGAACTGCGTTACAGCAACCCCTGCAGGCGTGTAGCGAAGCTCAGGATCCTTGGTCAAACGGCCAATTAAAATTACACGGTTCAACAATCGATTCCCCTCCTTCGAACGAATGGATCACTTTAGCCGAAGCTCGGAACTTAGGCAACGTCAAGAGTGATGAGATAACGAATAACTTCGTCAGAAATTTTCATGATACGCTCAAGTTCTGCTACAACATCTGGAGTTGCAGTAAAGTTAACCAGAACGAAAGTACCATCACGGAATTTCTTGATCTCATACGCAAGACGGCGTTTGCCCATCACTTCATGCTTCGTGATTTCCCCACCGTTGGAGATGATGCCTTGGAATTTTTCGACTGCAGCTTGAACAGCTTCTTGTTCAATGTCCGGACGAATAATGTACATCACTTCATATTTGCGCATATTTTTCACCTCCTTATGGACTTCGGCCCCTGATCGCGTCAGGAGCAAGGAACGAGTCTAAACTCGCACCATATTAATATATCAAAACGCCCGCCCGAATGCAAGCCGTGCTTGAATTGGCAAAAATAACGGCGCACATGATTCCTTCCGATGTGCAAACACTACAGAAGCAGTCCATTTTCATTTCGATAAGGAGGGTTATGCCATGGGTGAAAAAACCGAATTCGAGCCCGGCGACAAGGCGCCGAACCCCGGGGTATACATGGAGGTCGGGGAAGTCAGCTTCCATACCGAAATCCAAAACCCGAAAATGATCACGATGGAGCGCGGCGAAACGTTCCCGGAAACGACAAACAAGGACCGGAAGTGGAAAAAGAAAACGAAAGCAAAGGTCCATTAAATTTTTTCGCAGATCATGCATAACCTGACGCTAAAATGCAGATGATACAATTAGACGGTTACGAGAGAGGTGTGGTTCCGTTGGGCCTGAGCTGCGTAACAAATCACTGGAAGTCTGAAACAGCATAACTAAAAGAAGCGAGGGGACGTGCCAAAGACATTTTGTCTGGAGCAATGGAAATTGCTCCGCGGCTTTATCCGAAGTTTCAATGACGTTTTGTTGTAGAACAGAATTCCAAAATCCATTGAGTAGCCGTCTGCCAAACAGGAGGGCCTTCGGGTTCTCCTTTGGTTTTTATTCGGAAATTTGCCCGACAACGTAAAAAACCTTCGGCGATGACGGAGCCAAAGGTTTTGTCCAATTACGTTAATCTATGAAGTATGTTTGATGAAAAAGGGAATGGCGGAAAGAGAGGGATTCGAACCCTCGCACGCCTTGCGACGCCTAACTGATTTCGAGTCAGCCCCCTTAGACCTCTTGGGTACCTTTCCGCAGCAAGACTTATTTTATCACAAGACAACAAAATATGCAATAGCTGATTTACAAATGATTACTTTTCGTTTGATTCCGCATTTTCCACGATTACATCTTTGGATCGAAGCACTTTTTTCATGTTTTTCTCAAACTTGGCACGGGGAATCAAGACGCTGTGCTGACATCCGACGCACTTGATTCGAATGTCCATTCCCATACGGATGATTTCCATTTCGTTGCTGCCGCATGGGTGGTTTTTTTTCATTTGCACGATATCGCCGAGTTGAAATACTTTCCGTTCCATCCATTATTCCTCCCCTTTATTCTTCCGAAGCCGCCATTTCGTTTAGCGCTTGCTGCTGTCGTTCTTCAGCCTCCAAAGCCTGTTTGATATGCTCCAAAATGTCGCGTTCCACTTCCGCTCTCGTATTCGGCTCGCACTGCGCCACAATGCGAATCACGTACTCGCTGGTGCTCATCGACTGAATGCCGAGAACGTCGGGCACCGCAATAAGATTCGGGTTTTCCTCCTGCACGCCTGTCAGCGATTGCTTAATCAAGCCGACGGTATCCTCCAACGACCGTTCGTTTTTCACTGGCAAATCGACCATTGCGAGCGCATTGGACAAGGAAAAGTTCGTCACGCTCGTTATCGTCCCGTTAGGTAAAATATGCGTCTCTCCATTCATGCTTACGATTCGCGTGGAGCGCAGCCCGATCACTTCAACCGTCCCTTTATAGGTCCCCGTCTGGATGACGTCCCCTACGGCAAACTGATCCTCCAATATGATAAAAAATCCAGTAATGACATCCTTCACCAAGCTTTGGGCGCCAAAACCGATGGCCAGACCCAGCACGCCCGCGCCTGCCAGCAGCGGACCAAGCTTGAAATTGAATTCCGACAGGATCAGCAGCACCATGACAAAATTACACGTGACAGCCGTTATGTTTTTCAAAAGCTCGCCAACCGTGGCAAACCTGCGGGGATTGACATTGATCCGGCTCTGCTGGTGCCGTTCCAGCGACCGGTCGATGATTTTGGAAACGACTCGGATGGCGATCCGGGTCACGATAAATAAGACGATGATACGGATGCCGGCAAACAAAACATTTGTCCACATATCCACATTTGTAATCCACGCCAAAAACTTGTCGCTAAACTTCAAAGCTTTATTCACAGCCCCTTCCACTTCGCCTTCTGTGGTTTCGAGCCATTGTGGATGAATCATCCGGTCTACCTCCTATCTCTCGATGCTTATATATCTATCATGATTGTCCTTGTAGTAGATTCCTCTGATCTCCACCTGCTCCTGCACAATGATTTGCTGTACGGAAGCCAGCTCCTCTTTCGGAAATTGGATCGATAACGCGCATCCCGCCGTAATCGTCTTCGGCGTAGGGCATAAATCGATTTCAATATCGGCATACTCCAACAGCATTTCCGCCCGCAGCGCCTGCTGCGTCGAATCGAAAGCCATTAACATCCAGGACTCCATTGCAAGATTGCCCGCCTTTTCGTTCTAATAAATTGCTTGTCCTTAGGAAGTATAAAAATGCGTCCCCATCCATATACTAGATACTACCAATCGCATTGTGAAAGGAAGATTCTATGACACAGTTGTCCAAGCCTTCACAAAACCAGCAGCTTTCAAGCTTAAAAATACCACATACCGACCCTGAAATCCATTCCGCTATCATCCATCGCCTTTTGTTTTATTTATCCCAAGCCGAAGAACGGCAGCCTGTCGTCGTCGTATGTATCGGCACCGACCGTTCTACCGGCGACTGCCTTGGCCCTTTGGTCGGAACTGCGCTGGCTCGCTACAACAGTCCCTGGTTTCATCTGTTCGGCACGTTGGACGAGCCTGTTCACGCCGTCAATTTGCAGGAAACGCTTTCGACCATCCATGGCTTGTACGACCGCCCTTTCGTCATCGGCATCGATGCTTGTCTCGGACAATCCTCAAGTGTCGGCTGCATCCAGGTCGCAAGCGGCCCTCTGAAACCCGGCGCAGGCGTACATAAAGAATTACCGCCGGTTGGCGATATCCATTTGACGGGTATCGTTAATGTCGGCGGCTTCATGGAATATTTTGTGCTGCAAAACACACGTTTAAGTTTGGTCGTACGTTTATCGGAAATTATTGCGTCCAGCCTACATTCGGCGATCCAGGAATGGAAGTCCCGCTCCGCCCTTATTGCGAAGCTAGATTGATTGCCTCCACCTCTTCCGGAGACAATGCATACGATGACTCGCCGGCCGCAAGCGGTTTGGCATATACATAGGAGCTGTCACGGCTGTACAGGGCTGAAATGACAACTCCATTTTTCTTTTCATCCACAATCGCAATCGAAAAGCTTAAGTCGCTGCCTTGGCCGCTAAACGCATTGTAACGTTTAATACCGACTTTTCCTTTGGTCTGCTGCAGTTTGTTCAGAACGGTTTCCAGCGTCTTGCGCTGCTGCTCCTGTTCATCCTCAATCGAATCCATCTGCACTTTCAGGTCGATGAGCAGCGTTTCCAAATTGTCCACGCCGCTGCCCGCCATCATCAAATCGTATTTCCGGCGCATTTTTCGGAGCTTCGCCCCTTGTGTCAACACCATTACGAGCAGGATCAAAATGAGGAGTGCGCCTCCGCCGATAAACCACTGCAG
This sequence comes from Paenibacillus sp. USDA918EY, assembly GCF_009870825.1. GTDB lineage: Bacteria > Bacillota > Bacilli > Paenibacillales > Paenibacillaceae > Paenibacillus_AQ > Paenibacillus_AQ albilobatus. The sequence continues at coordinate 307,912 of NZ_WTWY01000007.1, forward strand.
CTGCTCCAAGATTAAACTATTCAAGTCCGACATTGCTGTTTTCATTCCTTTTCCTCATTCTTGATCACTTTCGTTTTTCCCTTATTTTTTCAAACCGTCCTTAAACCTATCCTTTTTGTGAATTCTACGAAAGTTTGCTGCAAATTTCCCTCACGGCATCAATTGCCGCGTCCGCTTCCTCGCGCGTGGTGTTCACCCCGACGCTGATCCGAACCGCACCCGTCTGCAGTGTGTCAACAGCCTCGTGCGCCAACGGCGTGCAGTGCATGCCGGCCCGCACAGCGATCCCGTATTCCCGGTCCAGCTTAAAGGCGATTTCGCTGGAATCTCTTTCCGTTGAAACGAACGACACAATTCCGGTTCTCGGCTGTCCCGCTTCCGGACCCAAAATCCGAATTTCGGCAATGCTCTGAAGCCCTTCCATGATCCGTTGGGTCAACTCCCACTCATGCTCATAGATCCGCCGTGGGGTGAGCTTCAGCACCTGATCGACGCCGGCCTTCAGTCCAGCAATGCCAGGCGTGTTCGGCGTGCCCGCTTCGTAGCGATCCGGACGAATCGTCGGCTGCTCCTTCTCCTCCGATTGGCTTCCGGTCCCTCCATGCAAAAGAGGCTCCAATTCAACCGTGGGGGATATGTACAACCCTCCCGTTCCCTGAGGTCCAAGCAATCCCTTATGCCCGGGAAATGCCAGTAAATCGATGTTCATTGCCGAGACGTCGATCTCCAAACAACCGGCGCTTTGCGCAGCATCAACCAAAAATACGGCCCCATAGCGGCGTGCAAGCTCCCCGATTTCGGCGATCGGCAACAGGCTGCCAAGCAGATTGGAGCTGTGCGTGCTGACGACCAGTTTGGGCCGTTGTTCCAATGCAGCTTTCAGCCTGGCCATATCCAGCTGTCCTTGGCCGTTAACCGGAATATAGTCCACCTGCACGCCCGCCACCCGTTTCAAGTATTCCAGCGGCCGCCTTACGGAATTATGTTCGACCATCGTAGCCACGACCCGGTCTCCGGGCTGCAGCAATCCTTTTATCGCCAAATTCAACGCTTCGGTTGTATTATACGTAAATATGATGTCATTTTGGTTACGAACCTGAAACAGTTGGGATAATGCCTTTCTCCCTTCAAACAAAACCCTGCTCGCTTTTACTGCCATTTGATGGCTTCCGCGCCCCGGATTGGCCGCCGCTTCCTCCATCGCCTTTTGCATCGCTTGCAGCACTTCCGGAGGTTTCGGCCAGGAAGTGGCTGCATGGTCCAAATAGATGAACGGCTTCATGATTGCATCCATCTCCCTTATCTTTTCATACAGCGCTGCCCGCCTAATGTATTGCAGATCGATTAAATCGAGCAGATTGCTCTTGAGATTATAGAGCCGTATGCAATTTTAAAACTTGCCCTACGTTTCTATCGTCTCAAGAAAATCCCTACCCGTATCATTCATAGAACAAAGACACTATGAGCAATCGCCAATCCCTTTGTCCCGCAAGCGTTACTCCGAGGAAGCATCCAAATTTACCCATTAGCAGGGCCTTGATTGAAAATATATCCGCTGCGTACAGGACTCTTGAAAAATGGTATCTGCCCGACTTTTCCTCGCCACGTGTTTTTCCAATACGCGGTGTGGCGTTTATATGACGGAGATCCACCACATGAATCGATCCTTTCAAATCCAACAACAGAAGAGTTCCTGTTCAAGTAGCGCTTTTCGATAACTAAAAAGAGAAAGACACATCCCCTTCCCCATTCAGGAATAAAGCCGGACATGTCAATTTGGCGCACTCACAGGTTTACTTTTATTGCAAAAGCTCCAGCAGCCGTTCCAAATCCTGCTTGCTGTAATAATTCAACTCAATTTTGCCTTTGTCTTTATTTTGCTTAATTTTAACCGTCGTCCGGAATCTTTCGCGCAGCGTTTCCTCCAAGCTGTCAATATAAGGGTCGCGTTTTTTCACCTTCACCTTATTTTTGTCTGCCGATTTGCGATCCAGATTTTTTACGGCCTCCTCAAGATCGCGGACGCTCCATTCATTGGCCACGCATTGCTTCGCCAGCTGTTTGATCAGCTCCGGATCTTTCAATCCGACAATGGCACGGGCATGTCCCATCGATAATGTTCCACGTGAAACATAATCTTTGACTTCCTCAGGAAGCGAAAGCAGACGCAAGAAATTGGCAATATGGGATCTCGATTTACCGACCTTCAAAGACAGCTCCTCTTGCGTTAAGGAATATTGATCCATCAACCCTTGATAGGCTACCGCTACTTCCATCGCATTCAAGTTTTCACGTTGGAGGTTCTCGATCAATGCAATCTCCATAACCTGTTGATCGCTGAACGTCCGAACCACCGCAGGGATCGTCGCCTTTCCGCATATTTGCGAGGCACGATACCGCCGTTCGCCGGCAATGATTTCATACCCTTTCAAAACGCTGCGAACGATAATCGGTTGAATGACGCCATGCTGACGAATGGATTCCGCTAATTCCTGAATCGATTCTTCATTGAAGTCTTTGCGAGGCTGATACGGGTTCGCACGCAGTTGGCTGAGCGGTATCTCCACAATTTTGTCATCATCGTTGATCGAAAGCGAAGGAATAAGGGCATCGAGTCCTTTGCCCAATCGTTTACTCATAAGAAATCACTTCCTTTGCCAACTCTAAATATACTTCAGCACCTTTGGAACGGGGATCATACGTCATAATGGATTGGCCATGGGAAGGAGCTTCGCTGAGCCGGACATTCCGCGGAATGATCGTTTGGTATACCTTCTCCTGAAAGTACTTTTTCACTTCCTCGATGACCTGAATGCCAAGATTGGTCCGGGCGTCCAGCATCGTCAGCAGCACACCTTCGATCTGCAGCGATGTATTCAAATGCTTCTGCACCAGGCGAACGGAGTTTAACAATTGGCTTAATCCTTCGAGCGCGTAATATTCGCATTGAATCGGAATGATAACGGAATCGGCTGCAGTCAGCGAATTGATCGTCAAAATGCCTAATGAAGGAGGGCAATCGATCAAAATATAATCATAATCCGCTTTGACCAAATGCAGTGATTTCTTTAGCCGAAGTTCTCTCGAAATGGTGGGAACCAATTCAATTTCCGCGCCCGCCAGTTGAATGGTAGCCGGGATGATATGCAATCCTTCAACCTGTGTCTCAAGAATGGCTTCCCTGGGATGAACTTCATTAATGATGACGTCATAGATGCAGTTGGCTACATCGGCTTTGTTCACGCCAACGCCACTCGTTGTATTGCCTTGCGGATCAATGTCTACAAGCAGCACTCTTTTACCGAGCGAAGCCAAGCCTGCTCCGAGATTGACGGAGGTTGTTGTTTTTCCGACCCCGCCCTTTTGATTTGCTATGGCAATGATTTTGGACACTCAATTTCACCTCATTGTGTATGAAAACTCTTCTTGTAGGTCACGGGATTGTGTTACACAGCAAAACAATCGGCTGCATACTTCCTGAAAAAGCGCGGCATTCGGAACCTCTTCTCCTTCAGGTACAAGCTGAAACGGCTTCGCCCTGCACGAGTGCATTTCTTTCTTGCAACATGGAAATCCTGAACCTGAATCATAAATTTTTCATCATATTCCGCTTCAATGGGTATGGATATAATAGTGCTTTATGGATGCCGAATGAGCATGTTCCATGATTCTGTATCCGTTACATCCCTTCGGAACGCCTTGAGCTGATCATTTGATGTTCTTCCCCAATCGGACTGGCCATACAGCAAAAATGCAAACCGCCTCTATACAGAAGCCGTTTGCTCCATCACCGGGCCGCCCCCCGGAAAGCAAAATTGATCTAGTTTCTATTCACCTTGTCAACCCGTTCAATCCAATGAAGGCTAAAAGTGGTTACCCCTACAAAAACGTCATTTACGGATTGGTTCCTCATAAAAAGATGCGAATCCTTTTGCCACGTTAGCCAAACAAGGGCTTGGACGAACACCATCGCGGCACTTGCACCCGGCCTCAAAGCTGGATCATTACTCCAAAAAAGCGGCCTGACAAGCCGCCTAATGCCACTTCCGCCCTATTAGCGTTTTGGAATCTGGATCACGATTTCGTAATGGTCTTCGTGGTCGTTTTCCGTCGTTTTGATCGCCAATCCGGAATCGGTAACCATATCGATCGACTGACGGATCGTATTTAACGCAAGCCGCACGTCTTTCGTAAACGAGATGCGTTTGGATTTTTTGACTTTCGAAGCTTCTTTATAAAAAGCCACCCGGGCTTCAGTTTGTTTTACGTTCAGTTCCTTGGAAATGATCTCGGACAGAAGCTTCAGCTGCAGTTCCTCCGTATCCAGGGACAGCAGCGCACGGGCGTGCCGTTCAGAAATTTTGCGCTCCATAAGCGCTACCTTGACTTCTTCCGGCAAATGAAGCAACCGGATTTTGTTGGCGATGGTCGACTGGCTTTTGCCTAAACGCTGCGCCAAACTTTCCTGCGTCAATTGATGAATATCGATCAGCTTCTGGTACGCTACCGCCTCTTCGATCGCGGTCAGCCCTTCGCGCTGAAGGTTCTCGATAAGTGCAATCGACGCGGCTTGAGAGTCATTGAATTCGCGGATAATCGCAGGGATCGTTTCCATCCCGAGTTTCGTTACAGCACGCCAACGCCGTTCACCGGCTATGATCTCATATTTGGAATTACGGATACGAACAACAATCGGCTGAATGACGCCATGCGTTTTGATGGTTTGGCACAACTCATCGATTTTCTCGTCATCAAAAATCGTCCGGGGCTGGTATGGACTGCTGACAATCTCCCCGACCGGAATTTGTTTCACTTCATCACTGTTGTTTCGCTCCGTCAAACCAAACAATTTAGAAAATTGTTCTTTCATTCCGTAGATTACCACCTAATTTCGTAATAGCACTTTGGCAAAGCGCTTCGTCAACATGACTACAACAAACGAACCTGGTTTATTTTCCAACCATTCGGTCCATGCCGACCTACCTTCCGACAAAGGGACGGTTTACCGCATAAACCTTCATACGAAATCGAGAGGGCGCACGGAAAAGAGCATGCGTTATGTACAACCCGTCCTCCTCCGCTCGATTCGCAAAATCGCAGCATTCGAATTGACGTCTTGGGCAGAATTCAATAAATATGGGCCCCGAATCTCTCATGAACCGAAACCGTCTTAAGAATTTGCGCATTCTCGAGCGAATTATCGGGGTGTATGCATGCAACCTGTCCCCATTCGCTTGGAACGCCTATAACTCTCTCTATTCTACCACTTTTTTTCATATAATCCTATTCTCCAAAGTCCCCTTTTTTTCCTGCCGGACAGTTATTTTTTAAGGGAGAATGCTGTCAATGGATGGATAAAAACCAGGAGTTTTCATCCAAAGCAACCCATTATTTTTCATTCGTTCGTCCGTTTATGACATATGCTTTAGCCGTCATTTTTATGGATGTTTATGGAATGTGTTTCTACCTCATTCGGGCCTGCAGGTCCAGCCAGTTATCAGGGTCGATCAATTCATGGCTAGCCGCTTCATTCTTTTAACACGATTGAACGGTATTACTCGATGAGTGGTAAATTGGAGATGCCTTGATCATCCATCCAACGTTATCATTCAGACTCTAAATGATGATCCTCCTGACAAGGTCGTTTCTATTGTTCACCACACGCCCTAACTTGGCATATCCCAGCGCAATCATGTCCTTTAAGAAAGAATTTATCATCCCATTCTATCTAAACCCGGTCCCACCAAACCGCCCCCTTCAACCCTCTTCACCCAAAACGCTAACATATTCAGAGGTCAACTCCAGTAACCTTCAGCATCTTTTGACGCTAACAGCTTCATGATATTCCTATTTGCTCACTGCCCAATACAAATCAATTGACCGGAATAGCTGACTGCATTCCTTATTTTCCATAACGAAAATCAGATAGTGCGGCTTTGTTAAGAAGCGTGGCCGTCGGACATCAAGGCATGCGGCGCCCATATAAGCAGGGTTGAACCATCTTTCCTTAATTATGAAAAAGCCATGGATGCCAATCCCCTACTGACTCGTTATATTTCCCTTCATGATTCTTAAATGACTACAAAGGGAGACCCAAGAAACAGTTATAGCAACATTTCTCACAACAGACAGGCAACACACCATCCAGTATGTGGGAAAACGAAAGTTTTCGTGAAATAAGGACGCTATGTATAAAAAAACCATCCTGTCCGAACTCCTTAACAATGGATCCGTTTGCCTTGAATCTCACCCAATAGACCGAACATGAGTAGTCGGACATTCACCTTCCGTAGACATAAAAAAGAGGAATGTTTCACGTGAAACACTCCTCGAAAAAACATCTAATCTATTTTATACCGGCGTTGCTTCCGTTTATAATGGGAACTTCAAAGCTGTCCCCGCTTTGCGCGGATACTTCCCCGGCGTCCCTGCCGTTTTGTCGATGATGACAATATGGCGCTCGGACTCCTCAACCGGAAGCGTAAAACGCTCTACGCGCCGCAGCTTGCCTTTTAACTCCTTAAGGCTGCGGGGGGCTTCCTTAATCTCCTCATCCGGGCTGCTTCCCTTCATCGCTGCGAATACGCCGCCAACCTTGGCATAAGGCAGACAGAATTCATTCAGTACGGTAAGCTTGGCGACCGCTCTGGCCGTCACGAGATCGTAGTGATCCCGATGTTCCGGCTTGCGCGCCCAATCCTCCGCCCTTCCGTGCAAAAGCTGAACTTGTTCCAGACCCGTTTGCTCCACGACATGTTTCAAAAAATTAATCCGTTTGTTCAGCGAATCAATAATCGTCAACTGCAGATGCGGAAAACAGATTTTCAGCGGAATGCCGGGAAAGCCGGCTCCGGAGCCAATGTCCGCCATCGTTCGAATCTCGTTCATATCGATATAAAAAGCAAGCGAAATCGAATCGTAAAAATGCTTCGTATACACCTGTTCCCGTTCCGTAATGCCGGTCAGGTTCATTTTTTCATTCCACTCGACAAGCTCTTTATAGTAGGTTTCAAATTGATCCAGTTGGGCCGGGGTTACCTTGATCCCCTTTTCTTGCAGACGTAACGCAAAAGCTTCTTGTATTTGATCCATAGTTAACCTCTTGCAGCCGTTACCCGGTTATAGTGCTCCAGATAAACCAGCAGGATGGAAATGTCCGCAGGCGTAACCCCGGAGATGCGGGAAGCCTGGCCGATGGACAACGGACGGATGCTGGACAGCTTTTGACGCGCTTCGATGGCGATGCCTTCGATTTCGTTGTAATCGATTGTCTCCGGAATCTTCTTCTTATCCATCTTTTTCAGACGTTCCACATGAATCAGCTGCTTTTCGATATATCCGGCATATTTGATTTGAATCTCCACTTGCTCTTTCATTTCTTCGGTCAGTTCAAACGGAGACGGCGAAATTTCTTCGATATCGTCATGGCTGACTTCCGGACGGCGCAAAATCGTCAGCAAATTGCTTCCATCCTGGATCGGCGCCGAACCTACCCGTTCGAGCATCGCATTCACATGCGAAGGCCCGACCTTGGTCGATTTCAAACGTTCGATTTCTTGTTCTACCTTCTGCTTTTTGTCCAGGAATTTGGCATATCTTTCATCGGAAATGAGGCCAATTTCATGTCCAAGCGGCGTCAAGCGGAGATCCGCGTTGTCATGACGCAGCAGCAGGCGGTATTCCGCACGCGACGTCAGCAGACGGTAAGGTTCATTCGTGCCTTTCGTGACCAGATCGTCAATCAGGACGCCGATATACCCTTGCGAACGGTCCAAAATGACAGGCTCCTTGCCTTGCACGCGGCGTGCCGCGTTAATGCCCGCCATGATTCCTTGCCCCGCGGCTTCTTCGTAACCGGAAGTACCATTGATTTGTCCGGCCGTAAACAGTCCGGGAATCAGCTTGGTTTCCAGGGAAGGCCATAGTTGGGTCGGAACAACCGCGTCGTATTCGATCGCATAACCGTTGCGCATCATTTCCACTTTTTCCAATCCCGGGATCGAACGCAGCATCGCGAGCTGAACATCCTCCGGCATACTGGTGGACAGTCCTTGGACATAATATTCGGAGGTGTTTTTGCCTTCCGGTTCAAGGAAAATCTGATGTTTCGGCTTGTCGCTGAAACGAACGATTTTGTCTTCGATGGATGGGCAATAACGCGGACCCGTTCCTTCGATAATGCCGGAGAACATCGGTGCCCGGTGCAGGTTGGCATTAATGATTTCATGCGTTTGGGCCGACGTATACGTCAGCCAGCAAGGAAGCTGCTCATTGTCGGAGCTTTCGGTTTCATAAGAGAAAAACTTCGGCTTTTCGTCTCCGGGCTGAATTTCGGTCTTGGAAAAATCGATCGTCGATTTATGCACGCGCGGAGGCGTTCCCGTCTTGAAGCGAACGAGCTTAAAGCCCAACTCGCGCAGATTTTCGGCCAATTTGATCGATGGCTGCTGGTTGTTCGGACCGCTTTCGTACGTCATTTCGCCCATGATGACTTTACCGCGCAGGTAGGTGCCAGTCGTCAAAACCACCGATTTGGCACGGTATGCGGTACCGGTCTTTGTAATGACGCCAACGCATACGCCGTCTTCAACGATCAGCTCTTCGACCATGCCCTGGCGCATCGTCAAGTTCGGCTCTTTCTCCATCGTTTCTTTCATCGTATGCTGATACAGGAATTTGTCCGCTTGAGCACGCAGCGCGTGGACGGCCGGTCCTTTCCCCGTATTCAGCATGCGCATTTGAATATAAGTTTTATCAATGTTGCGTCCCATTTCGCCGCCGAGCGCGTCGATTTCACGAACGACATGGCCTTTGGCCGGGCCGCCGATCGACGGGTTGCACGGCATAAAAGCAACCATGTCCAGGTTGATCGTGATCATCAGCGTGCTGGATCCCATGCGGGCCGCGGCAAGAGCCGCTTCGCAGCCGGCATGGCCGGCGCCGATGACGATGACATCAAAACTGCCGCCATCAAAACTCATGTTAAAAACCTCCTTTTATTTTTGAACTTTAAAATTTGATATATTCCCAGGACGGATGCCATCCATCCTTATTTGCCTAAGCAGAATTGCGAGAAAATCTGATCCAACAGCGATTCCGACGCCGTATCCCCGATAATTTCGCCCAGCTGCTCCCATGCGAGCCGGACATCGATCTGGATCATGTCGATCGGGATAAGCTGTTCGGCTGCGTCATAAGCATCCTGGAGCGATTTATGCGCTTTTTTCAACAAAGCGATATGGCGCACGTTGCTGACATACGTCAAATCCCCGGTTTCGATGCTGCCGCTGAAAAAGAGCTGCGAAATCGCCGCTTCCAGCGCATCGACGCCTTCTTGGGCTTTTACGGACATCGGCACGATCAAATCCTCCGAATAATAACGCAAAAGAATGTCTTTATCGAGCTGTTGAGGTAAGTCCATTTTATTCATAATGACGATGGATTGTCTACCGCGGATTTGTTCCATTAATTCCAGTTCGTCTTCATGCAGCGGCTCGCTCGCATTCAGAACCAGCAAAATCAGATCGGCCTCGGTTACCGCATGTTTGGAACGTTCCACCCCGATCCGTTCGACGACGTCCATCGTTTCGCGGATCCCGGCCGTATCCAGCAGCTTGAGCGGAATGTTGTTGATCGTAACGAATTCCTCAATGACGTCCCGCGTCGTTCCCGGTATATCCGTCACGATGGCGCGGTTCGTATGGGCCAAGGTATTCAGGAGCGAGGATTTCCCCACATTCGGGCGTCCGACGATGGCCGTCGTAATCCCTTCGCGCAAAATTTTGCCCTGTTCGGCCGTCTTCAGCAGCTTCGTGATGCCCTGCATCACTTCCGTGCTTTTTTCTTTGATGAATTCAGCTGTTAAAGATTCCACGTCATGTTCCGGATAATCGATGTTCACTTCGATATGCGCCAGCGTTTCCACCAGCGTATGACGCAGTTTCTTGATTTGATCCGAAAGCTGTCCCTCCACCTGTTTCAAGGCGACGGAGAATGCCCGGTCCGATTTCGAACGGATGAGGTCGATAACCGCCTCCGCCTGCGACAGGTCGATCCGGCCATTGAGGAAAGCGCGTTTCGTGAACTCGCCCGGCTCGGCCAGACGGATGTCCTGCTGGAGCAGCAAATCCATGACCCTTTTAACGGAAATGACGCCTCCGTGCGTGCTGATCTCCACAACATCCTCTGTCGTAAAAGAACGCGGAGCCCGCATGACCGTCACAAGCACCTCTTCGATCCGTTCGTCCCGTTCCGGATCCACGATATGTCCGTAATGCACGGTATGGCTTTCCGCCTCCGTCAGCTTCGTTTTGCTGCGAAAAATGTTCCCCACTTCCGCAATGGAGTCGGGGCCGCTCACGCGGATCACGGCGATGCCCGCTTCTCCCACGGCCGTCGAAATGGCCGCGATTGTATCGCTTAACACGTTACTCACCTCTTCCTTCCTCTTCCTCATTCTGGTCGCTTTCTTTACTTCTACTCTACCCGGTTTAGGAAAAATAAAGACTCGCGGATAGACTCTTATCTCGGGATTTTGCAAAATTCGATTCCGGCCGCTCCCTGGTCCAATATATAGATGAACGAAACCGTTTCGCCCTATACATTGCTGTTGGAACTTTGGATTTTTACAACATCCTCATCTACGAAAAAAGCAATGACTTCATCAGCTGCAACAGCTGAATAAAGTCATTGCACATCATCTACGTCATAGGACAATCTATAAGTCCCCGGGCATCAAAAATCCCGTTGCTTTAATGTGATGACGATACGCCGATTCGGCTCTTCCCCTTTGCTGAATGTCTTCACCTGCGGATGATCCTGCAGTTTGGAGTGGATCACCTTCCGCTCCTGCGGAGACATCGGTTCGAGGACAACTTCCTTGCCGGAGCGGATGACGCGGCCCGCAAGCCGGTCCGCCAGCTCCTCCAGCGTTTTTTTGCGCCGTTCGCGGAAATTTTCGGCATTCAGCACGATGCGGATGTAACTTCCGGAATAGCGGTTGGCCACGATGTTGGCCAGGTACTGCAAGGCGTCGAGGGTTTGCCCCCTCCTGCCGATCACAAGGCCCAAATCAGGACCGAAAATATGAAGCGTCGTGACATCTTTCGCATGCTGCACGTCGACGGTGACGTCCAGACCCATGCTTTTGCCGACATCTTTAATGAATCGTACGGCTTCTTCATAAGGATCATGTTCTTCAACTTGCTCTGCAGGCTCCGGCTCAGCCGGGTCTAATGGCAAGGATGTTGCCGTCTCGACTGGAATGGTTTCGGGTTCCGGCTCGGGCAGCAGCGTCAGCTCCACCTTCGCTTCCTTGACACCAATCAGTCCCAGGAATCCTTTTGACGGCTGCGTTACGATATTGACCGATACCCGGTCCTGGCTTACCCCGAGCTGGGCCAGCCCTTGTCTTACAGCTTCTTCAACGGTTTTTCCTGATACGACGACTTTGCTCATTTAGACTTTTTGGCCCCCTTTTTGCCTTTTCCCGCATTTCCTTTGTTGCCTTGGCTTTTGTTATTGCCGCCCTTGGCAGGGTTTCCGCCTTTAGCGTTGCCGCTGCCGGCAGAGGATACGGCCGCCACGGTGGCACCCGGTCTTTTGCGGTACAGGAAGTAGTTCTGCACGATCGTATACAGGTTACTGAAGAACCAGTACAGAGGAAGCGCGGACGGGAACTGATAGGACATGAAGAAAATCAGCACCGGATACACGAACATCATGAACTGCATGGCCCCTTGCTGCGGGGTCGGGTTCATCCGCATCATCATCCACGTTTGCAGGAACGTCGTCGCCGCGGCCAGAATAGGCAAAATGAATGTATGGTCCGGCTTTCCGAGCTGAAGCCACATGAATGAGTGTCCATACAAATCCTTATTATGAATAATCGAGTTATAGAGAGCGATAAATACGGGCATTTGCACGATCAGCGGCAAACATCCCGCCATCGGATTAACCTTATTTTCCTGGAACAAGCGCATCGTTTCCTGCTGCTGCTTTTCCGGATTATCTTTGTACTTCTCTTTGATTTTGGCAAGCTCAGGCTGAATCGCCTGCATCGCTTTCGAGCTTCGGACCTGCTTGATCGACAGCGGCAAAATGATCGTCCGCACGATGATCACCATCACAAGGACGGCCAGTCCATATTCGCCGTTAAACCAATGAGCAAACGTATCGAGCGCATACGAGAAATAATAAACGACGTTTCTCTGCCAGAAACTGCCGCTGTTTCTCATATCTTCGGTCGTATACTGTACCGAACTGGAACTGCACGCCGATAACACCATGACTGCTAGCAGCAATACTGCCGTGAGGAGGATCCATTTCCTGCCTCGTCTCGTCTTGAATAGCGACACTTCATAACCCCTCTCTGGACACTTCCGTTCAACGTAAATCATACCATAAACAATTGGACAAAGAAACCAGCTTTCACCGGGCCGGCGGCCGCAGCAGCGACGCTTTTCTCAGCACGTGAAGCACGCTTTTTTCCAAATCCTTGTACGACATATCCAAGGCGCCCTTCCGCACAATAAACACAAGATCCACATGCTCGATCAGCTTGTCCTCATGATGACGAACGATTTCCTTCACGAGCCGGCGCATCCGGTTGCGGACAACGGCATTGCCCACCTTTTTGCTGACGGAAATTCCTACGCGAAATTTCTCTACCTCTTTTTTGCGGAACCAGTACACGACAAACTGGTGGTTCGCAAAAGACTTTCCATGTCGATATACGCGGCTAAAGTCCGCGCGGTTTCGTAAACGTAAACTTTTATGCAACCCGATCCCCTGCCTGCTTCTGCCGCCCGGTATGCTCAGGCGATCATTTCTTGATAATAAGCATGAAGAAAATTAAGAAAGCGAGGGCCGCGTTCAGCGGAAGCCTATTCCCCCGATCAACCGATCCCTTAGCTCCGCTGAAAACCTATTCCATCCTCTTAAAGCATCCTTTTCGATTCTTATCATCATTTCTTTCGATCCAGGATCCATCCAATCCTTTTATGCGGAAAACGAAGCCTGTCTCAGCATACGGCTCCGCTCCCCGAAACTATAAGAAAAGCGTCTATCCGACGTACTTCCACATAAGGTAGACCGCGATTAACGGAAGTTTTTCTTGCGATAAAGGCAAGTGAAGGCTCCAAAATTCATACTTTCCTTATATCTTCAAAAAATTTTGCTTCATATAATAGTAGAAAAAAACCAACCACTACCTCCGGCACCGACGAAACGCTTTCAGTAAAGTTCAGTGACGATTCGCCGGCCTTCACAAGATCCCTTTGCCCTTCAATAAAGAAAACGCATCTATCATTATTGGCATTCCGTCATCCTGATAAACCAGTTCTGCGGGAAAATCTCTTCTCCCTCTTTTTTAAGCGTTTCGCGGTCGGCCTCCTGCGCCGAATGACGGTTTCAGCCTCGAAAGTCCATCCGATTGAAGAAAAAAAGACCACCGCGGTGGTCTTTATGCACGAAATTTACGCACTCAATACTTTTCTGCCCTTCTGGCGACGAGCTGCCAGCACTTTACGGCCGTTTTTCGTGCTCATTCTTTTCCGGAAGCCATGTACCTTTTTGCGTTTGCTTACATTTGGTTTAAATGTAGGTCTCATGTATTGCGCACCCCCTTACAGGATTTAAAATAACCTTTATGGTTAATTCATTTTCATTCACACAGAAAATGCCTTTATACATTTAACCATGTCAAGGCCCAAAAGTCAACCTGAACCCTTCTCCTATTTATATCGAAGTTCCGTCCGTAAACCCGCCCCCGTTCTCCATATTGATCGGTCCTCCCTCTTTTATTCGTTTTTTCCCCTTGGAATCGCGTTTCTGGACAGCCATCTTCCGTTCAAAAAATAATAATCCACAAGCCCTCGCAAAGTTTCATTTCTTCTATATACAGCAAAAACAGGTCTTGAGTAGAAGTCCTTGTTTTCCACAGACGGTATTCGCCATCGCTCGAAAAAATCCACAGACCCCATTTATCCACTTGTTCACAAAAACCGCCGCGGATTTCCCTTTTCCGGCACAACCTGTGCACAACTGATTTTCCGTTTTTAGGAATGCTGTCGAAACTTAAACAATTTATAAACAATATATAGTGTTGTGAATAGGATTTATACACAACTTATTGAATTTGTGGATAAAATGGACGCATACATTGATAAAAAGGGATTCTTTTGCTATGATTATATTACTTTTGGTTGTGAATATCTGTTTCCACCCATAATATTATCAACAAGCTGTGGATAAACTTGTGAACAATTTTAATTTATCCACTTTTTTTATTTTTTTCAAAAGGTGAAACATGGGGATAAAATACTTCACGTTTCATTTTTTTTCGACAATTCCACTCAAGTAGCGGAGGCCAAGGCCGCATTTGGAAGATTTAAAGGAGTGACAGTTTGTGGACAGCCATACTTCCGAATTATGGCAGCAAATCCTATCTATTATTCATACCAAACTCAGCAAGCCGAGCTTCGACACCTGGTTTAAAGCAACGAAAGCGATCCATATGAATGACCACTCCATTGTCATTTCCGCGCCTACGACTTTTGCTGTTGAATGGTTGGAAAGCCGCTATACCAAGCTCGTCAGTTCGACGATCTACGAAGTGCTTGGCAAACAGGTTGACGTGAAATTCGTCATCGAAGAAAACAAGCCAACGGAGGTCGTTCCCCAGCAGCCCGCTCCAATGCCTCAGGTGGCCCAAGAAGAAGCATTCACCCATATGCTGAATCCGAAATACACCTTTGATACGTTCGTCATTGGATCCGGGAACCGGTTTGCCCATGCGGCATCGCTCGCCGTCGCCGAGGCGCCGGCCAAAGCGTACAACCCTTTGTTTCTGTACGGAGGGGTCGGGCTGGGAAAAACGCACTTGATGCATGCGATAGGCCATTACATTCTGGAACATAACCCTGCTAGCCGCGTCGTGTATATTTCTTCCGAGAAATTTACGAATGAATTCATCAACTCCATCCGCGACAACCGGGCGGAAAGCTTTCGCAACAAATACCGCAACGTGGACATTCTGCTGATTGACGACATTCAATTCCTGGCTGGGAAGGAATCGACTCAGGAGGAATTTTTCCATACATTCAACGCGCTGCATGAGGAACAGAAGCAAATCATCATTTCCAGTGACCGGCCGCCAAAAGAAATTCCGACGCTGGAAGACCGGCTCCGTTCCCGTTTCGAATGGGGGCTGATCACCGATATTCAGCCGCCGGATTTGGAAACGCGGATCGCCATTCTACGCAAAAAAGCGAAGGCCGAAAACCTCGACATCCCGAACGAAGCGATGATGTACATCGCCAACCAGATCGACACGAACATCCGGGAGCTCGAAGGCGCCCTCATTCGGGTCGTCGCCTATTCGTCGCTGACCAATCAAGACGTCACCACGCATCTTGCTGCCGAAGCGTTGAAGGACATCATTCCTTCCAGCCGTCCGAAAATGATCACCATTCAGGACATTCAGCAGAAAGTCGGGGAATACTACAATTTGAAGCTCGAAGACTTCAAGGCGCGCAAACGGACGAAAGCCGTCGCCTTTCCGAGGCAAATTGCAATGTATCTCTCACGCGAGCTGACGGATTTTTCCCTGCCCAAAATCGGGGAAGCTTTCGGAGGCCGGGACCACACCACGGTGATCCACGCGCACGAAAAAATATCCCAGTCGCTGAAAACCGACCAGGATCTCTATAAAGTGATCAACAACATTACAGAAAAAATCAAAAACCCGACCTGAACAAGTTCAAAGCCTATGCACAATCTATACACATGTGGATAGGCTTAATTTATTGAGGTTTTGAGGGCTTATCCACATATTCAGCGTCCCTACTGCTATTACTATGTTTTAAATATAAAAAATATAACCATAAAAGCTGCGCAAAAGAGGAAGAAGCACCTGAATCCTCCGCCAGCCGAAATTCCTGCTAGGAGTGAAAAGATGAAGATCAGCATCCTTAAAAACGTCCTTAACGAATCCATTCAACATGTATCCAAGGCGATTTCGAGCCGTACGACCATTCCGATCCTCGGAGGCATCAAGCTGGACGTAACGCATCAAGGCGTAACGCTAACGGCAAGCGATACCGACATTTCCATCCAATCCTTTATTCCAGCCGAAGACGCCGACCGGACGATCGTGCAGGTGGAGAGAACCGGCAGCGTCGTTTTGCCGGCCAAATTTTTCGTAGAAATCATTAAAAAGCTGCCTTCCCAGGAAATTCAAATGGAGGTCAAAGAGCATTTCCAAACCTTTATTTCATCCGGTTCCACGGAAATTCAAATGGTTGGGCTGGATCCCGAGGAATTCCCCGTATTGCCTGATATCGAAGGCAACCAGACGATTTCCCTTCCGGGAGCTCTGCTGAAAAACATGATCCGCCAAACGGTGTTTGCCATTTCTACGCAGGAAACCACCCCGATTTTGACCGGTGTCCTGTGGAACCTGGACCAAAACGATCTGAAATTCACGGCGACGGACCGCCACCGCCTTGCCACGCGTTCGGCCCATCTGGACGGAGCGGATGACGTGAAGTTCAGCAATGTCGTCATTGCCGGCAAAACGCTGAACGAACTGAGCAAAATCATCCCCGACCAAAATACACTGATCGACATCGTCGTGGCCGACAACCAGGTGCTGTTCAAGCTGGATCGCGTCCTGTTCTATTCCCGTATTCTGGATGGCATTTACCCGGATACTACTAGAATTATTCCGACAACCTACAAAACAGAACTCATTTTGGACACAAAAAAATTGAGCGAATCGATCGACCGCGCTTATTTGTTGTCCCGTGAGGAAAAAACGAATATCGTCCGGCTGCAGACGATGGAAAACGGCGGCATCGAAATTTCCTCGAGCTCGTCCGAACTCGGTAAAGTGCGTGAGGAGCTGGAAGTTATCGATTTCAAAGGAGAGCCGCTGCGCATTTCCTTTAACTCCAAATATATGCTTGATGTGTTGAAGATCGTGGAAAGCGAGCAGCTGATGATTGCCTTCACCGGCATGATGAGCCCGATCATCCTGAAACCGATGGATGACAGCCAAAGCTCGTACGTCATTTTGCCTTACCGGACGACGAACTAATCCGGCAGCCGAAGTTATCAACAGGAAGGGCGTTTGCGATGAAGGAAATATTTATCCACAGTGAATATATTAAGCTGGACCAGTTTTTAAAGTTGGCCGACTGCATATCCACAGGCGGAATGGCAAAGGCGCTGCTTGCTGAAGGCCAGGTGTCGGTGAACGGAGAGCCTGAGGATCGCCGGGGCCGCAAGCTGTATCCCGGGGATCGGGTGAATGTGGTGGATTGCGGCGAGTTTACCGTATCCAGGGAGTCCTGATATACTCCTCATGGAGCCGCGCTTTTGGTGCGGGTCGATCAGGCGGGAAATGAGGAGGAAGCGCACGTGTTTGTAAAAAGCATCAGCCTGCAGCATTACCGCAATTACGAAGAGCTCCAATTGGATTCCTTCAGCGACGTCAATCTGCTGATCGGACAAAACGCTCAAGGGAAAACCAATTTGGTTGAAGCGATTTTTGTTTTGGCCTTAACGAAAAGCCACCGGACCCCAAGAGACCGCGAGCTGATCTCTTTTCAGGAAAAAAGCGCGCATGTCTCCGCGGTGGTGGAAAGAAAATACGGGCAGCTGACGCTCGATCTGAATTTATCCCCGCAGGGGAAAAAAGCGAAAATCAACGGCCTCGAGCAGCGCAAACTTAGCGATTTCATCGGATCGCTGAACGTCGTGATGTTTGCGCCCGAGGATCTGGAAATCGTAAAGGGAACGCCTGGCGTACGCCGGCGTTTTCTTGACATGGAGATCGGGCAGGTCCAGCCCGGATATTTGTATCATTTGCAGCAGTACCAGAAGGTGCTGAACCAGCGCAACAATTTGCTCAAGCAAATGTGGGGCAACGACAAACCGCAGCAGGGGCTGTTGGAGGTTTGGGATCAGCAGCTTGCCGAACATGGTGTTAAAATCATCAAAAAGAGGAAACAATTTATCGTAAAGCTGCAAAAATGGGCCGAGTCCATTCACCACGGCATTACGAACGGCAGCGAAGACCTGAGGCTCGTTTATCTTCCGTCGTTCGGCGACGAGGCGGAGGAAGATGAAGCTTATCTTTTCGAACAATTTATGTTAAAATTATCACAACTGAAGGATCAGGAGCTTCGGCGCGGGATGACGCTTGCCGGGCCCCATCGCGACGATGTGGCCTTTTTTATCAACGGCAAGGAAGTGCATACCTATGGTTCCCAGGGGCAGCAGCGGACTACGGCATTGTCGCTTAAATTGGCGGAAATTGAACTGATCCAGGAGGAGATCGGGGAGTACCCGGTCCTGCTTTTGGATGACGTGCTGTCCGAATTGGATCCATACCGCCAAACGCAGCTCATTGAAACCTTTCAGACCAAAGTGCAAACCTTTATTACGGCGACGGGGATCGAGAGCCTGAATACCGATAAACTGAAAAAGGCCAGCGTTTTTCATGTCCATAGCGGACAGGTTGGCTCTTAAGGAGTTGGGATTATGTATATTCACCTGGGCGGCGAAAGAATTATCCGCTCCGCGGAACTGGTCGCCATTTTTGACGTTTCGATCGAGAAATCCTCAAAAATATCGAAGCAGTTCGTCAGCCACGCCTGCCAGCACAAAAACGTGGAGTATATCGGAGAAGAGGAACCGAAATCGATCGTGATCACGAAAAGCACAGTTTATTATTCCCCGATTTCGTCGTCGACACTCAAAAAACGGGCGAAGGTTTTCGTGGCCAACGCTTAATTATATATAACCCCGATCGAACTCTCTGAAGCCGGCAGCCGGCCAATGTAAAGAGAGTTTTTGCTGCGATGAACGCAGTTTAACGTTAATATTTGATTTATGCAGAATTCCTGATAGGAGATTCCCTTGAAACGCAGTTATACCCCGAAGCAGCAGATTTAGAATTTATAGAAGTAGGTGACAGGCATGTCTATGAATCAACCGCAATATGATGAGAATTCGATTCAGGTTCTGGAGGGTCTGGAAGCCGTCCGCAAACGTCCTGGTATGTATATCGGATCCACAAGCGCCAAAGGCCTTCACCATTTGGTATGGGAAGTCGTGGACAACAGTATCGACGAAGCCATGGCGGGCATATGCGATCATATCGAGGTCGTCGTTCACAAGGATAACAGCATTACCGTTGTCGATAACGGGCGGGGGATTCCGGTTGGCGAACATCCCAAGATGAAAAAATCCACGCTTGAAGTCGTCATGACCGTCCTGCACGCAGGCGGTAAATTCGGCGGCGGCGGATACAAGGTGTCCGGCGGTCTGCACGGCGTGGGTGTGTCCGTCGTTAACGCGCTGTCGTCCAAGGTGGTCGTGCAGGTTAGACTTGACGGCCATATCTACCAGCAGGAGTACCATCGCGGCGTTCCGCAATACGACATTAAAATCGTCGGGGAGACCGATGAGCACGGTACGACAGTGACGTTCCTGCCGGATCCGGAAATTTTCACCGAGACGACCGAATACGACTACAATACTTTGCTCACCCGGATCAGAGAGCTGGCTTTCCTGAATAAAGGCATTGCCTTGACGCTGACGGACGAACGTACGGGGGCTTCCAACTACTTCAAATACGAAGGCGGAATCATCGAATACGTCAAATATTTGAACGAGAAAAAGGAACCGCTGCATGAGCAGCCGATTTACGTCGAAGGCTCGCGCGACATGATTCAGGTCGAAATCGCGCTGCAGTACAACGACAGCTATACGGAGAATATTTATTCTTTTGCCAATAACATCAACACGCATGAAGGCGGAACGCATGAATCCGGCTTTAAGAGCGCGCTGACGCGGATTATTAACGACTACGCCAAAAAGAACGGCATGATCAAAGACAGCAACGGCAACCTGACCGGCGATGACGTCCGCGAGGGACTGACGGCCATCATATCCGTCAAAATTCCGGAGCCGCAGTTCGAAGGCCAGACGAAAACGAAACTGGGCAACAGCGAAGTCCGCGGCATCGTGGAGTCGCTCTTTTCCGAGAAGCTGCAGGAGTTTTTAGGCGAAAATCCGGCCGTATCCAAACGGATTCTCGAAAAAGCGCTCCAAGCGTCCCGCGCACGCGAAGCCGCGCGTAAAGCCCGTGAGCTGACGCGCCGCAAGAGCGCTCTGGAGATCAGCGCGCTGCCGGGCAAACTCGCCGACTGTTCTTCCAAGGACGCCTCGATCTGCGAGCTTTACATCGTCGAAGGCGACTCCGCGGGCGGATCGGCGAAGCAAGGCCGCGACCGGCACTTCCAGGCGATTTTGCCGATCCGCGGTAAAATTTTGAACGTAGAAAAGGCCAGACTCGACCGCATCCTTTCCAACATGGAAATTCGCGCGATGGTAACCGCCATGGGCACGGGAATCGGCGACGAGGACTTTGACATCTCCAAAGCGCGTTACCACAAGCTCATTATCATGACCGATGCCGACGTCGACGGCGCGCATATCCGCACGCTGCTGCTGACGTTCTTTTACCGGTACATGCGGCAGCTGGTGGAAGCGGGATACGTCTACATCGCTCAGCCACCGCTTTTCAAAATCGAGCGCAACAAAACGGTTCGTTACGCCAATTCCGAGAAAGAACGCGACGAAATCATCGCTTCGTTCGGGGAAGGCGCGAAATACAACATTCAGCGCTATAAAGGTCTGGGCGAGATGAACCCTGAGCAGCTTTGGGAAACGACGATGGATCCGGACAGCCGGACCATGCTTCAGGTGACGATTGAAGATGCGATGCAGGCGGATATTTTGTTCGATACCTTAATGGGGGACAATGTTGAACCTCGCCGCGATTTCATTCATGAGCATGCCAAGCATGTTAAAAATTTGGATATTTAAGCACGACAAAGAAGGAGTCTTCGAGGCTCCTTCTCTTTTTTTAGCCAATATTCAAGCTTTCTTTTTTCTTTTGCCTTCTTTGCGGGGAGCGGAAATCCGCCCGTAGGCAATCGCATACCGCTCGATCCGCTGATAAATGCTTTTATCCTTGAAAAACTTTTTGAAGGGAAATATGGCGGGAAGGGTGTTGACTTCCAAAATCCATGGATACAGATTGGTGTCGATCGCCACGTCCAAACCGATTTCTTTTAATTTTGGATATTTCTTTTGCAGCTGTTTGGCCGTTTCCTCCCCCAAGGCGTTAAGTTGCTTTTCAAGCAAGTTGATTTCGCGCTGCGAGGCGTGGGGAGCCAGCAGTTCATCCAACATTTTCACCGTTCCGCCGCCGTGGTAATTTGTAATGATTTTGTTTTTTCCCGCGACGCGGCCGACAATTCCTGTAGTTTCCCATTTCCCTTTGGGTGTCTTCTGCGTCAAAACTCTAAGGTCAAAGGAGCGGTCATTGTATTTTAGCTTGTGGATGCCCCTTTGGATCAGATAAACCTTTTTTCCGATATGGTTCCGAATGGCGCGGTGAAGGTCCGCTGTTGAAGTAAATTCTTCAATGCTTGTTCCCGATTTCAAAACGTATCGTTCTTGGAGAACGGTTTGGTCGCTTTCGTTAAAATCAAATGGTTCGGTTATTCGCTCTGCGCACATAACGCCGTTACCGTATGTCCCGATATCAGGTTTGATGTAAACCATCGTGTGCTCGTTCAGCATTTCGATAAGCGCGTCCTGCGAGTATTTCATGGTGAGGGGAATATTGGCCTCGATCTGCCTATTGCGCAGAAGCACCAATGTTTTGGCCCATTTGCTTGAAACACGCTGTATGGACAAGTCATCGCATCCTTTCCGTGAAGATGTGGCGGAAGCCGCTAGCGCGCAACGTAAGGCGAATTGTAAAATGCTTCATGGAATGCGTAAAACATAGGACAAGGGAGCAAATGAATGGTATAATATGAAGATATGGATAATTGAATTCTGAGTCCAGGAAACTCCTTTTGCCTATCAGTATATGTCACGGGCAGGAAGAGGGTAGGGCGAATCCCTAAAATAGAGCAAGATGGGCGGCGGTCTGCGGAGAAAAGGCCAAACGTTTAATTGTGCTCTTTTTGTGAAAGTAATATAATAAAGATTAGTGGTTTTTATCTATTTTGGTACGAAGCGGTACTGCTTTCCCCGGTTGCCGGCGGATTGCGGCTAGCCGTTTTATGCCCGTATGGAACTAAGATTCGTTGATTCTATAGTTGATTCTATATAGTCCGCATGCTTGTTTTGTTGAGGGAAATGGAGGAGGTCCACCATGGCGGAAGAAAAAAATCCCCAGATTAAGGAGCGGGACATTGGTGTCGAAATGCGCGAGTCCTTTATGGACTACGCGATGAGCATCATTGTGAGCCGGGCTTTGCCGGATGTGCGCGATGGACTCAAGCCGGTACACCGTCGCGTGCTTTATGCGATGTCGGAGCTTGGTTTGTCGCCGGATAAGCCGTTTAAAAAATCGGCGAGAATCGTCGGCGAGGTCATCGGTAAGTATCACCCGCACGGTGACGCGCCTGCTTACGAGACGATGGTCCGTATGGCGCAGGATTTTTCGATGCGTTATATGCTTGTCGAAGGGCACGGCAACTTTGGCTCCATCGATGGCGACGCTCCGGCCGCGATGCGTTATACCGAAGCGCGCCTTTCGAAGATTGCTCAAGAGATGCTGCGCGATATCAATAAGGAGACCATCGATTTTACGGAAAACTATGACGGCGAAGAGCTGGAGCCGGTCGTGCTTCCTGCGCGGTATCCGAACCTCCTGGTTAACGGCGTTTCGGGTATTGCCGTCGGGATGGCGACGAATATCCCGCCGCATAATCTCGGAGAGGTTATTGACGGGGTATTGGCCCTGATCCAAAATCCTGACATTTCTTCGCTGGAATTGATGGAATATATTAAAGGGCCGGATTTCCCGACCGCCGGTTATGTGTTGGGACGCCACGGCATTCGCCAGGCCTACGAAACCGGACGCGGCTCCGTGACGATGCGCGCCAAAGCCGAGATCGAAGAAAATAACGGCAAGGCGCGGATTATCGTGACCGAGCTTCCATACCAGGTCAATAAGGCGCGTTTGGTTGAAAAAATCGCCGAGCTGGTGCGCGAAAAAAGACTGGATGGCATTACCGACCTGCGGGACGAATCGGACCGTAACGGTATGCGGATCGTTGTCGAGCTGCGCCGTGACGTGAACCCGAGCGTGATGCTGAACAATTTGTACAAACACACGGCGATGCAGTCTACGTTCGGCATCAACATGCTGGCGATCGTGAAAAACGAACCGAAGGTTTTGAGTCTCAGAGATGTGCTGAGCTACTACCTGGAGCACCAGATCGAGGTCATTCGCCGGCGGACGGAATACGATTTGAAAAAAGCCGAAGCCCGCGCCCATATTCTCGAAGGTTTGCGTATCGCTTTGGACCATTTGGACGAAGTCATTTCGATTATCCGTTCCTCGCAAACGACCGACATCGCTCGCGAACGTTTGATCGAGCGCTTCGGGCTCAGCAACGAGCAGACGCAAGCGATTCTGGAAATGCGCTTGCAGCGCCTGACCGGACTGGAACGCGAGAAAATCGAAAACGAATACCGGGAACTGATGGTCAAAATCGCCGAATACAAGGAAATTTTGGCCAATGAGCATCTGGTGCTGGAAATCATCAGCAACGAGTTGCTCGAAATCAAGGAAAATTATGCGGATGAGCGCCGCACCGAAATTACCATCGGCGAAGAAAGCATTTTGGACGAAGACCTGATTCCTCGCGAGGAAGTGGTCATCACCATTACGCATACAGGCTACGTCAAACGCCTGCCGGCCAACACGTACCGCAGCCAAAAACGCGGCGGACGCGGGGTTGTGGGGATGGATACGAAGGACGAAGACTTCGTCGAGCATCTGTTTGTGACCAACTCCCACAATTACCTGATGTTCTTTACCGACCGGGGCAAGGTTTACCGGCTTAAAGCATACGAGATTCCGGAGCTCAGCCGCACGGCTCGGGGCACGGCGATCATCAACCTGATCCAAATCGAGCAGGGCGAGACGATCAACGCCGTCATTCCGGTGGAAGAGTTCGAAAACGACAAATACCTGTTCTTCGTCACCCGAAGCGGGATTGTGAAAAAGACGCCGCTGGAAGATTACGTGAACATCCGCAAAGGCGGTCTAATCGCAATCAACCTACGTGAAGATGATTCCCTGATCGAAGTCAAATTAACCGACGGCCAGCAGGAAGTTATTATGGCTACGGCTCAGGGCATGTCGATCCGGTTCTCGGAAAACGACGTTCGCTCCATGGGCCGCAGCGCGACCGGCGTCAAAGGGATTACGCTTGACGAAGACGACCAGGTCATCGGCATGGACGTCGTTGACAAAGACTTGGATACGTTGATCGTCACCGCGAAAGGTTACGGCAAACGGACGCCTCTGAGCGATTACCGTTCGCAGACCCGGGGCGGCAAAGGGATCAAGACGCTGAACGTTACCGAAAAAAATGGCCCGGTCGTAGGGCTTAAGGTCGTCAGACCGGATGAGGACCTGATGATCATTACTTCGAGCGGTACGCTGATCCGTACAAGCATTGAGGGAATTTCCATCATGGGCCGCTACACGCAAGGCGTTAAGCTGATCAACATCCGCGACGAAGATACCGTGGCCACGGTATGCCGGGTTGATAAAAGCGAGGAGCCGGAAGAAGGGGAAGAGTCGAATGAGGAAGGTTTGACCCCTCCATCCGACCCGGATGCGCCGGCAACCGCAGCAGATCAAGTGGCGGAATCGGATATGGATGATTCCTCGGATGAAGCGTAACGGATAAAACGAAAGAGCATGGCTTTCGAGAGATCGAAAGCGGTGCTCTTTTTTTCATTTTTAAAGGTGGCACACACCCATATGTTAGGGGATAACAAGCGTCCGGCTTCGAGATCAAGCAATTTCCCTACTATTTGCACCGGAATAGGCGTGCTGGAGTTTTGCGAAATGCTAATTTAGATTGTGCAGCACTACGGTACGTAATATAATGGAGTAAATTACCATGTTTTTTAGATGGAAGTTAGCGAGGGAATCATCGTTATGGCCAGCATATCTATTTCGGAATTGAAACCTGGTATCAAGCTAGTAAAAGATGTACATACTCCGCTTGGCGGATTGCTGATGCGCAAAGGCACGGTCTTGCTTCCTCGTGACTTGGATATTTTGCGTGCTTTTATGATCCAGCATGTCGAGGTAGATATAGGCGAAGCGGAGCTCAGGAATGTCACCAAGGCCATCTCGAGCGCAAACCCGGCAAATGCAAGCGATGAGAAACCGGCCGATACGGCGGTGTTAACGAAAACGGCTCCATTTCATGAAGAGTATGAAAAACTGATCTCGCTGATGAAAAGCGCGCATCAGTCCGTCATCGCCTCAGAATTGCCGATCTACGAGCTGCGGAATCAACTGGAAGCGGCTATCTTACATATCAAAGACTACAATCCGTTAACATTCGTGCCAAGATCAATGAATGAGTATGATTATATTTTCCATAACGGTGTGCTGTGTGCGTTTTCTTCGTATTTGCTTGCCAAATGGAGCGGGATGCAGCAGAAAGATTGGATGCAGGCGGCGTTCGCCGGGTTATTTCACGACATTGGGAATGCCAAGGTCGATCCGGCGATATTATATAAACCTAACGCTCTGACCGCCGCAGAGGCGGAAGAAATGCGCAGGCATACGGCATACGGGTATCAAATTCTCAAAAACGTCAGAGCGGTCAACGAAGGCGTCAGACTTGCGGCTCTTCAACATCACGAAAAAATCGACGGGTCCGGGTATCCGCTACGCTTGGATGGCGGCAAGATACATATCTATGCCAAAATGGTCGCCATTACGGACATTTTTCATGCAATGACGCTTAACCGGATTTATCGCAAGGCGCAGTCTCCATATTTGGTGCTTGAGCAGATTCACTCTGAAGCTTTCGGCAAGTTGGATCCCACTCTGGTACGGATCTTCATTCAAAAGGCGACGGAGTTTCATAACGGGACCGTCGTTCGCCTGAGCAATGGTCAGGTCGGCGAAATCGTGTTTACGGATCAGAATCATCCGACGCGCCCGATGGTTTCGGTCGGCGGGGAGATCATCAATCTGGTGCAGAAACGGCAGCTCTACATTGAAGAGGTTTTATCTTCAAATTAAATAGTTGACATGCTTAATAAAGCTGTGTTATATTAATACTTGTCTTCACGAAGACGTGGTTTAATAGAATGCAGCTTTTAAAATTTTTCTTTCAAAAAAAGCTTGCATTAATAAAGAAAACATGATATATTATAAAAGTTGCTGCTGAACATAACGGCGGCGACGAAAACGAAGTGTTTGATCTTTGAAAACTGAACAACGAGTGAGATTAGACCTTGCTTGCAAGGTCGACAGCGAAGCAAATCGGTTCAAGTCTTCTGGCTGAATGATTTGCGGAGCATAAATGAGAATTAAATTCTCGTCAGATTCAAAATGAGCTAAGAGCTCTTTCGAAGATGTGGATTGAAAATGATCGACTCAGCCGAGTTTGACCCATTTTCAATCGCCGGTCGAACGAAGTTCGACCTTTCTTGGAGAGTTTGATCCTGGCTCAGGACGAACGCTGGCGGCGTGCCTAATACATGCAAGTCGAGCGGACCTTAGCGATCTTCGGATCGCTCTTGGTCAGCGGCGGACGGGTGAGTAACACGTAGGCAACCTGCCTGCAAGACTGGGATAACTACCGGAAACGGTAGCTAATACCGGATAATTTATCGCTTCGCATGGAGCGGTAATGAAAGACGGAGTAATCTGTCACTTGCAGATGGGCCTGCGGCGCATTAGCTAGTTGGTGGGGTAACGGCTCACCAAGGCGACGATGCGTAGCCGACCTGAGAGGGTGAACGGCCA
>NZ_WTWY01000044.1 GCF_009870825.1 Paenibacillus sp. USDA918EY
TGATATGCTCCCATCATAGTAGACAGTAGAAAAAATAAAAACTTCTACTACTTCAATGATGGGAGTTTTTCTATGTCTAAAAGAAGTTCAACTTCAATTGAAACGAAACTGCATGCCATACAGCGATGCCTGGAGCACAAATCAAATCCAAACTATGAAGCGAGACAACTAGGGGTTAGTTCACACACAGTTAGAGAATGGATAAGAAAATACAGAGCAGATGGTTTGGATGGATTGGGGGGATCGAGAACATGGAAAACGTATTCAAGGGAATTGAAAATTGCTGCTGTTCAGGATGTGTTATCTGGACATTGCTCCCTTGAAGAGGCGACAAGGAAGCATCGTATTTCCAGCAACAGTGTGTTGCGAAAATGGATTAACAAGTATACTAAGGAGATAGAATTAAAACCTACTCTTAAGGGGAGAGGACTATCTCAAATGAACAAAGGACGTAAAACAACTTACGAGGAACGTATTGAAATTGCGCAATATACAATCGCTAATGGTTTGGATTATCAGAAAGCGATCGAAAAGTACGGTGTATCTTATCAGCAAGTGTATGCCTGGGTTCGGAAGTATCAAGCAGGCAGTGAGGATGCTCTTAAGGACAATCGCGGTCGAAAGAAGCCTGTAGAGGAACTGGATGAGCATGAACGTCTCAAGCTGCGGATCAAGGAATTAGAAGCTCGAAACGAATACCTGGAGATGGAGAATGCCTTCGCAAAAAAGTTGGCGGAGATCAAGCGACGAAATACACGCTAACCCTTGTTCGACAAGTAGACTTGTATCAAGCGATTCAAGAACTGAACAAAGAAAAAGGTTACGCAATTAAGAAGTTGTGTGCGTTAGCAGGGGTTGCTCGATCTGCCTATTACAAGTGGTTAGGCTGGACGCCATCTACCAAGGAACTTGAAATTCAAGTGCTAGCCAAAGAAGTGAAACTTCGCTATGACAAGCGAAACGGAATACTTGGCTACCGCCAAATGCGTACTCAATTAAACCGAAAGCTCAAAAAGCAGTACAACAAAAAGCGCTATTACCGAATTATGCGTGCGCTTGGCCTCAAAGCAGTCATTCGTAAGAAACGACCAAGCTATATGAAAGCCCCAGAGACCCATGTCGTTGAAAATATAATGAACCGTAACTTTGAGGCCCAGTCTCCAAATACAAAGTGGTGTACAGATGTAACAGAACTGAAGTATGGAAATGGCCGCAAAGCCTATTTAAGCGCCATTATCGATGTATACGATAACTCCATTGTTTCATGGGTATTAAGCCATTCCAACAACAATAAACTCGTGGTGGATACGCTGAAGCAGGCTTATGAGAAGAATCCCGGTGTAACCCCACTCCTACACAGCGACAGAGGTTTCCAGTACACGTCCCACGAGTATAATCGGCTCCAACTAAAGTATGGATTTATGAAAAGCATGTCTCGTGTGAGCCGATGCTTGGACAACCAACCTATTGAGCGCTTTTGGGGTACTTATAAATCGGAAAGTTATTATCTTACAAAGCATGATACCTATGATGACGTCCTGAAAGATGTTATCAATTATATTCGCTATTACAATAACCATCGCTATACAGAACGTTTAGAGGGTTTGTCACCCAACGAATACAGGCGAGTTGCATAAGGAAGATCCCTCAGTTCC
>NZ_WTWY01000062.1 GCF_009870825.1 Paenibacillus sp. USDA918EY
CGACCAGCAGAGCGACCACAGAAAGAAGAAGGTATTAAAGAAGAAGGTTACAAAGAAAGATAACTATGGGGTCATTCAACCTACATCAAAAAGACTTAGGTGCAGTTCCTGATCAGTTAGGTCACTAACGGCCTTTCGGATCATCGATTAACATAGAAAAATATTCCGCGAGGAGGTGTGAGGCAATGACCTGTAAGAAGATTGGGGATGGAATCTGCGTAGGTCCAGAAGATGAAGAAGTCACGGAAGTACTTTATGACACATTTGACGGCCCTTACGGAAAAATCGAAATTTATGCAGTTAAAGAAGACCCGAATAAACCTTCAGCATTAGACAAACTGCATCGTACCATTGCGGAAATCATGGTAAAACAAGCTCGAAAGAATGCTCTAGAATTGCATCAGCAAAAGGAGGAATGAATCGATGCCATATTTCAGAAAGCGCGGCTGTAAATGCGAGAAAGGCAAGAAATGCACCTGCGGAGCCACCTGGTCGGTGACTGTTGATATTGGCCGCGATCCCGTCACCAACAAGCGAAAACAAAAGGA
>NZ_WTWY01000045.1 GCF_009870825.1 Paenibacillus sp. USDA918EY
TCCCCTCCTCTTAAATTGTTTTCTACAGACGTTTGAGGCTTGTTTTCAGGCGTTCCACCAATCAATCGATACAATTTATCATGGATAAATCAAAATGCCTGAAATCATTCCTTAATTATCCGTAGCACATCCTCCAGCCGCTGCAAGCAATCTTAAAGCGATCCAATTCCCACCGCTTGTACGAACGTAAAGTCGATTGCCTAGCTTCTTGCCGTAGTATCGCATGGCGTGAATCCCCTTCCGTTATTTACCTACGCGCTGCGGAGATTTAACGATTTCGAACAACTCGGACCACTCGCATTCCAACACTTCGCAGATGCGTTTTGCTGTTTTAGGTGACGGGTTGCGGTCACCATTTGTGACTTGGACCGTCATTGGTTGTGAGAGCTCTATTTCTTTACCTAATGCAGTTTTGCTAAAGCCCTTCATGATGATGAGCTCATTGAGTCGCTCTAGATCTTTAACTTTAACTTTAATTTTCATCTTCTCACCCCGCTTTATTGCTAATGGTTATTTATTGCTTGTAGCTATAATATAACTTATTTTTGCCAAATGCAATACTTTAGAAAAATATTTCTAATTGTTATATTTTTATATATAATAGACGACAAAGGAGGCGTTAGAAAATTGGATGCACATACGTTCGGAGCATATTTAAGAGAACTTCGAAAAAAACGAGGAATGACATTAAACGAATTAAAAGATGCAACCCAGCTTTCTCAACCGTATCTGTCCCAAATCGAGAATGGTTTAAAGGGTATACCTTCCCCTGAGGTACTTTACAAACTAAAAGACCCTCTCGGAGTATCCCATGCCCATTTGATGATAAAGGCTGGCCATATTGTTCTAGGTCCACATGAGCAGGAGTACGATATTTTAGAGACTGAATATGAAGAGGAAATTAACAGGTTACGGTTGCAGGAACTTATGAATAAAGCTAAGGCGGTTACTGAATCTGAAAAGGATTTGGAGAATTTCATAAGTAGTAGATCTGGCATCACCTATCACGGAAAAGAACTTACTGATCAAGATAGATCACAGATTCTCAGCATGCTCGCGGTACTCTTTCCTGATCGTGAATAATAATCGAGCACCATACACTACATCCACGAAAGGAACTATTGTGAAAATAAGAAAGAAATTCAACATCACACGAATTAACGGCACCAAACCCATAAACGAATGGCTTGAGCGAAGCATCGAAAACTTCGCCAAGCGTGAATATGGGCTGACCATCAAAGTTAAAGTTGTCGATCTTGTAAAAAAAGGAGACGGCGCACTTGACTAAAGCCAGAAATAAATCCTTTTCTATTACGTTCATTAAGATCTGCTCAGAAGAGGAGTCAAGGGAAAGGATAAAGCGCTTGATTAAACCGGAAGTTTTAAAGGTCCTAGAAATGTATGGTGCTGTAGCGCCAAATCTTGATGAAGTGCTGGACAAATATATATGCCCGGCCAAGTGATGTCCATAAAGCGGACAGCATGCCTCCGCATTCGGCGGAGTCGTCACGCTGTGACGTGCCCTACCGGTCCGTTAGGTCATCTGAAAGGACTGTACGGTCCGTCGAGTCCTCAAATTTAGAAGGTATCCATGAAAAGCGGATACCTTGAATACAGTCCGAATTAT
>NZ_WTWY01000046.1 GCF_009870825.1 Paenibacillus sp. USDA918EY
CCTGTGCCGGCTTGTTCCTCGAGAAACTGCGCGAACGGAACTTCTTTTCCTGTCTCGTTATCGATGATGGCAGGAGCAACTTCCCTTAAACTTTTCATGGTTATCACCTTTTTGTTAGATTGTTATTGATTTGTTATTGAACCAGCCCGAGTATGTCAGAACCAATTTCTGAGAGTCCTCTTTTCAAGTAATCCAGGAATTCTTCCTTCAGTCCCTTTTGGTCAATAAAGTTCTTAGCAGCAGTCACGACGATATCTTCAGTCATGTTTTCTTTAACCGCGGCTTGTAACGCATGGATGAGCTGAGCATGCTCTTTTATCGCTCCCTCGTAAGACCAAATAATTTCGGTAATATAATTCACTACATCCATTTCAGTAACTTTTCCCGATTTAAGAGCGTCCAGCGTAGCTATCATTTGATTCTTCACTGTACTCCGTTCGATGTGCATCACCCCCTTATTTAGTCAAGGCTGATCCCCCGCAGCTTCAAATCATCGTAAATTTTTCGAAGCCCTCGGAGTCGTATTTTTCTATAAAGACCATCCGATATCCCCATACTCTGGTAAATCTCCTGGTGCCGGGTGTACTCTGCTTCTGTCTGAATGTATTTACGAGTGATGATCTGCTTCTCCATTTCCGGCATTTTTTCAATCAGATCGAGAACTCTCCTGATGCGCTCATCATAACGTTCAAGGATTAAAGCTAAATGGATCTTCCGGAGAAAGGAAACAACGCGTTTTTCAGCATCTTTATCCAGTAATGACATAGCCGGTCCTCCTGTGGTAAGATTGTTTCGTCGATGGCTTCCTACCAAAGGGAGCTTTTTTCAATTAATAGACCTTTTGTCATTCTTTTTAGCTGCCCAATGTTTATAAGGCTTCACATGCATAGATAAGAGATCGCAATTCGGATAACGACGTTCAAAATCTTCGCGTGCATCAGCCATAGTCCCAGCGATAATCTCACAAGAAACAGTGCCATGATCAGGATGATTAAAACGAATAACATACGTCTGCAAGATGATTCGGCCAATACTCCCCCACCAAGGGAGTTTTTTTATGCGAATTTGGGACGAATTTTTTCTACACCCTCTTTTTTTAATTGCTGTAAGGCCTTCAAAAAATACCCCCTTGGTATGGCTATATATATAAAGGTCCCCCATTTTTAGGGGTAGTGAGGGGAAAACTAAAAATTCGCCTCTACCCCTTACCAGTAAAGGGCTTCATTCAATTTTCCTACCCTCATTTTTCGGGGTAGTGTTTGCCCAATTTCGGCCCCGATGTCAGGTTGATACCCCCATTTTCAGGGGTAGACTACCCACATTTTTGAGGGAGCCAAAAAATCATTTCGGTGACTTCTGCTTGCGCTTAGGCCTGGGTGTGACGTTGAATTTATCGGTTCCGTAATACTTCCACATATCACTAAATCCGTAAATCGTCGCTGTCCGTGTTGTCCATCCACTCTGAACTACTTTTATAAATCCCAGGTCATTCAACTGATCCAATGATTTCGAAAATGTCTGTTCAGTCATTAGTTGCTCGCCCTCAGCGTATGTAAAGCTGATGTCGTTCTCATTGTCATAATTGAATTTGGCTTTCATGT
>NZ_WTWY01000008.1 GCF_009870825.1 Paenibacillus sp. USDA918EY
AAATCTGCGCCGTAATCTCGGCCTTGGTACCTTATCATTACGGCCAAGAAGAGGCAATTTTGCAAGGCATCAAGGATGCCGTGGAGCAAAGACTGAAGCATCTGAAAGGAGCTGAATCCAATGGCGAACCGATACGCGAACCTGCAAGGAAGTAAGAAAATATCGGAAGACTTTAACAACATCAATATCGGTTTTGACCGAGTGCAGGAGGACATGGACAAGAAAGCATCGGCGGACAATCCGGTGTTTACCGGCACGCCCACCGCTCCGACGCAACCGGCAGGCGATAATTCGAATAAGCTTGCCACAACCAAATACGCCGATCGTGCAGCCGGCACAGTGCAGACCAATCTGGATAAGCATACCGCTGATAAGGTTGTCCACGTCACGCAGGCAGACCATGACAAGCTGGGTGGGATCCAGGAGGGCGCAGAGGTTAACCAAAACGCCTTTGCCAAAGTGAACGATATTGCCGCGGCGGATCCGTCTTCGCAGTTTTTTATCGTCGGTGGCGTAGGAATCACCGTAACAACGAATCCGAACACCGGGGAAGTTACCATCACCGCCACGGGTCAAGCAGCTCCTGGGGCGCACGGTCCGACGCATACGGAACACGGAGCGGATCCGATCCCAGCGGCAACGCTGACTGAGGGCGGGCTGCTTTCGGCCGCTCAATTTGCGGAAATCGTCGCCCACGGCGAGCTGCTGGACGAGCATAGCGCGGCTATCACAGCGCTGGAAGATAGGCTCGACACTGCAGAATCCGAAACGCTCACGCTGCAGCCTGGTGTACAGATCGTTACAGCCAAACGTGATGCGCGGTTTAAGCTCGGGTCCATTAAAGGGAAGACGGAGATTAACGGGCAGGGACGAATAGGGATTATAGGTGTCGAGAATCCGTATGTGACACGGATCAGTGGAAACCTGCTACCGCCGTTTTACGAATGGAATCTCCATCCTAATGCCACCTTAATATCGCCTTACAAGCTTTCATTAAAAGCTAGTGCATCTTGGGAAGCAAGCAGCATAACAATTACTTTGATTGAGAATCAGTCTTATAAACTAAAACTGGATAAAGAGAATGGTTTATATGTTAAAGTTGCCGATTTAAAAGGGAATGTGATTAAAGAAGGATATTATGCTACAACGGGAGAGATTTCATTCACTACGGCAACAGGAATTAATAAAGTAGTAGTTACGTTTATGAGTGCCACTACTGGTACATTTACATTCGAGAATCCTATGTTAACTATCAGCACGAAATCAATGCCATTTACCCCACGAGAAGACGTTATGCTTGCTTTTCAAACGGAGCTACATGCTAACCCAACCGACGGCAGCGAGTCGGACGAATTGTTTGAACGTGATGGGCAGTATTACAAGCTAGCGAAGTGGAAGAAGGTTGTTCTGGACGGATCGTTTAATTGGCAATTTGGGGCAGCTTTTACCGGATTTAAACGAATTACGATAGTGACTAGCTTTAAGGACGCATTGGAAACATCCAATAATAGGGTCGTTAAATTTGACGGTAAGGTGGTAACTAGGGATGTCAACGTAAACCTACCGGACACGTTTAACCTCGATAAGAACGGTACTTTTCATATCCTTATTCCTAACTCAGACAGCGGATGGGGCGATAACTACACACCGACACCTGACGAGATTAAGGCGTATTTTATGGGATATAAGATGTACTCAGGCACACCTGAAACACCGTACAATGGTTCGGGGACAAAGTCCTTTGGTGCACGACAACCCAATGGGAACGTATATTGGGTGCAGGATACTACGCCACCAAATACGGTTAATGCAGCTTTGCCCTCATACAGCCTCTTATATAAACTCGCTTCTCCTGTTGTCGAGCCGGTTACGTCTGAGGGCTGCTTAACGCTGACTGAGGGCGACAATCAAATCGAAGTCGGTACAGGGATTATTTTAAGGGAGGGAACACATCCCAAGCTATCCGCTCTTTACAATACCTACGAAATAAACTCATTAAGCCCTGGGAATGTAGCTTCAAATCCGCTTAAGTACAAAGCTGAAAAGATATTGTCAGTGTATAAGTACAACCGCCCCGATAAATGGTCGAGGATTTCTGACACAAATTCCTATGGCAAGGAACGCGCGTTTTTAGATGCATCGCTGTTTGATCAAACCGCAGCGTACAGCGTGACTTATACCAAAATCGACAAATCGCCAGTCGTTCCGATCACCGGCAGCCTGGCCGTAAACGAAAAGGCGCAGCTTACCGATCTGATGACGGGGGTGCAAGAGGCGCTGCAACGTGTCAGCGTGGCCGAAATGAAGAAGGCGGAGAAGGATGCGCCGGGATGGATTACACCGACATTATTGAATGGCGCTTTACCTGGAACCACTCCGGTCGAGTATAAAAAGAAAAACGGATTCGTCATCATCCGAGGCGTATATACATCCAAAGCAGGATCTATACTTCTTTTCAAACTACCTGTGGGATATAGGCCTAAATATGTAGTTAGATATGGTCAAATGGGAGTAACAGGTGGACAACTTGTTCAATCAAATATAGAAATATACCCCAATGGCGATGTTGGTGTGGGATACATTGGAACTGACTACATGGTTTTAGACGGTATTATTTTTGAAGCTGAACAATAAAGGGAGGTATCACATGAAAGCAGTACCTAAAGTAAATACTGATGGCCTCTACATTGAGGACGCGCTTGTGAACGATGCCTTTTCCGGTGTTGCCCCTTTTTATGCCGATCCACCGGAACCGGAATCATTTGAACCGGGAGAACCGCAAGAGCATCCGGAAGACGGCGAAGAGCCTGAGAGGGAGATCGCCGGATATATCGTCGGCGTTCCGGTCGTGCCGGGATTGTATCTTCCGAAGTTTGACCTCATCGCCTGGGAAGCCCGAGAAGAGGATAAGCCGGTTAATCCAGCGGATTATTGGCGTGAAGGCTTAACGCCGGAAGAAATCGAGGATCTGCACAAGCCTGCGGAGCCAAGCAAACTAGAACGGTTGGAAAAGGATATGACGTCACTGAAAGAGGGAGTCGCCGATATAGCTTCGGAGCTGGATCAGGTTGCGCGAAAAGCAGATGATCGCATTGAGGACGTCGGTACAATTGGCTCCGAACAGGTCAAGCAAGACTTGGCTACGCTCGACCTAAAAAAACAGAGTACCGTTATTGGTGGCGAGTTAGTTAAAAAGGATATAGCTATTCTTGATTTATACCAGCAAAACAAGGCACTTGGTCAGATGTTAGCAGCCCTTGAATTAAAAATTTTAGCAGGAGGCGAATCAAATGTTTAACAGTGATTTCGAGCGTTTGTCATACTACTATGAAAAGAAATGGGTGTCAGACGTCCAACTCCGGCTTTACGTATCATTTAACGTCATCACAGCATCAGAGTTTAAAGTTATCACAGGCAAGGATTATAAAGCGTAATAATTATTCATCAATTCGCCCTCGGGTAATCCGGGGGCTATTTAAATCTAGAAAGGATTGATCAAGCTTGGATAAATACGTTATTTCCGTAGCTGGGGCCATACTGGTCCCGGCTTTTGAATTTTTGTATGGCGGCGGTGATGCAGTGGGTGCGATTATGACAGCTCTTTTGTTTTTTATCGTTATGGATTGGATCTCCGGCACCCGTGCCGCTAAAAAGGATAATTCGTATGCCAGCAAATACGGTATCGATGGGGTCATCCGGACCGTGTTTATGCTTCTGCTTCCAGCTGGCGGTCATTTGCTTGACGTTATCTTTAACCTTCCGGGTGTCATCTTTGGGGCGCTGGCATTCGGCCTCATTTACCACGTGCTGCAATCAATGACGGCCAACAGTATCCGGGCAGGGTGGGGCGACTGGCTGCCGTTGCCGGTTCTTAATGCTTTGATTGAGTGGGTAAAATCCGAATTGGACAAAAAGCTGAAACGAGCAGAGGATCGGAAAGGGGGAAGTGTCGATGCAAAACAGGGTTAAGGGAAATGCCCAAGGAATCGACGTATCGCATTATCAAGGCGTAATCGATTGGCCGGCGGTGGCAGCTGCCGGCATTTCTTTTGCCTTTATCAAGGCGACCCAAAACCGGATGGACACGAGGTTTTTGGAAAATCTTAAAGGCGCTAAGGCCGCGGGTTTGCTGGTCGGGGCCTACCATTACGTGGACGACTCGGTGACAACGCCGGACAAGGCGCGGGCGGCAGCTCAGCTCTTTTACAGCGCAATCAAAGCGGCAGGTGGGCCCGAGGTCTTTGACCTACCGTTTGTCATGGACTATGAGAGCAACAAAGGCGGATTAACGCCTGCAGGCTGCACTGCGGTAGCCAAGGCCTTCTTGGAGGAGACCGAGCGGCTGACCGGAAGGAGGCCGATGGTTTACACGTATCCGTCGTTTATCGGCCGGTTCTCTGGCCTGACGAATTATCCGCTTTGGATCGCAAGGTACAGCAACCAGGCGCCGGCGGATGCTTCGGGATGGAAGCGCTGGGAGTTTTGGCAGTACAGCGACGGCACGCTTGGCGGGGAGCTCCCGGGCGGCGGGCGCAAAGTGCCTGGGATCTCTGGCCCGGTCGATCTCAACGAGTTTGACGGGACGGTCGACGAGCTGCGGCGCCGGTATGGTAAAAAACAAACAGGAAAGGATGGGGAGAAGATGACTGAACGTGATATTAACCAAGTGAGCACTTGGGCAGCGGCAGCATGGGAGGAAGCGACGGCAAATGGATATTTTGACGGTAACCGCCCGGGCGCACCGGTAACGCGGGAGGAACTGGCGATCGTTGTAAACCGGATGAGGAAAAACTTCTTAGCCTTGATTGCTGGCAACACGGAGCGCATTGCTGAGCTGGAGCGGCAACTTCAGCAGATTGAAAAAGGCAAATGAAAAATCGCGTATAATGCGCATAATTTGACATAATTGATTAAATAATAACGGTGTGGCAAACCACCTTTATTCCAATAGACGTCCTCCCAAACAAGCGGTTGCCGAGCCGTTTGAGGGCTGTCGAGCAAAAAAACTGTTGGCACACTTACAGCCAGCAGGTTTTTTGCTATTTGATAATTTTCTTCTATTATATATTGAACTCTTCCCAGCCCGGATCCGGAGGGGGAAGCTCCACGATCTCCAGGTCCTCCGCTTCAATGACCAGCCTTGCCTCGCCTATGTCGACGAGCGCTCCTGATCGATGTTCGCCGGAAATGAGCTGGAACGTTCCGGCATCCAATACGATACCGCCGCGGCCACCGAAACCACTCTTGTGACCATCAGCAATTCGAACTGGCAATCCCGGTTTAAGGTCTTCAAATTTCAAACGATATTCCTCCTTGGTGTTTGCCCCTTCTATGCAAAAGGGGCAAAAAAGGGGCAAACTTTTTTCTGAATCTAAGGTTTGCTTGACCACCACAGACTAGGAGAAAATCGAAAAACCGTTAATCTATAAGGTTTTATGCCCAAATTGAACATCACAGACTAGGGGCGGTACCAGCCTTCCAAGCTGGTAGCGTGGGTTCGATTCCCATCACCCGCTCCATAAAACGAAAAGACAACGCCGATGGGCGTTTTTTTTGTTTTATGGAGGTTTGCGGGGAAGAGAACCCACGCGTGGGTGGATCGTCCGTGCAGGCATCTGGGGATGACCCGATCAGGGCGCGCGTCAACATCTACCTCTAGCTGCGAGCCGGAGGCTCGCTTTTAGATCAGGATGTTGAGTATTCCCATCACCCGCTCCATAGGAATTCAAAAAAAACGCCGAAAGGCGCTTTTTTGTTTACACCATCACCCTCGTGTGCCCCAGAAAATGCATCGCCGCGGAGAAACCGGCTCCGATCATCGTCGCCCGGCTGCCGAGCGCGGAAAACGCGATTTCGAGCTGCTGCTTGTGGTAGGGGAGCGTCCGTTTGGCGACGACCCGCTGCATCGGCTCCTCCAGCCATTCGCGGGCTTCGGACAACGCGCCGCCGAGCACGATCAGCTCCGGATTAAAGCCGTTGATCAGGTTCGTCAGGCCGATGCCGAGATAGTTGCCCATGACGTGAAACTGGCCGCGCGCAGCCTCGTCGCCTTCGGCGGCATAACGGACGAGCTCCCGGGTCTGATAGGAGGGAAGCTCGCTCGCCGCCAGATCGTACGCCTTCTCCGAAGCATACAGCTCCCAGCACCCGCGGCTGCCGCAGCTGCAAGGCATGCCTTCGGCTTCGATGCTCATATGGCCGGTTTCGCCGGCATATCCTCTGGAACCTTTGTACAGCTCGCCGCTGATAATGATCCCGGAACCGATCCCCGAACCCGCGCTGATATACAGCAAATGCCGGACATCCTGGCCCCGGCCGAAATGGAGCTCGCCGAGCGCTCCGCTGTTCGCTTCATTGTCGATGATGACGGGGAGAGCGAAATGCTCCTCCAGCATGCTGCGCAGATCGACCGTTTCCCAGCCGAGGTTGGGCGCAAACAGGACGACCCCGTTTTCGTCGACCATGCCGGGCACCCCGACGCCGATGCCGACGATGCCGTAGTGGGTTGACGGAACGCCTGCGATCAGCCCGGCAATCATCGTTTTCATTTGTTCAAACGTGTAAGCAAGATCGTGCCGGTGAAGCGGGGCCTCCGTTTCTGCGAGCACGTTCCCGTTCAAATCGCACAGGACGGCGGAGATCTGCTTAACGCGCAGCTCCATGCCGATCACGCAGCCGGCCATCGCGTTAAAATGCAAAATAAGAGGCTTGCGCCCTCCGCTCGATTCGCCCGGACCGGCTTCGAGGACAAGCTGCTCCTGCTGCAGCTCGGCCACCAAATTGGACACGGTCGCTTTGTTCAGTCCCGTAATTTCCGAAATCCGGGCGCGGGACAGCTCGGGATGCCTGCGGATCGTATGGAGGATCAGCGATTTGTTTATTTTTTTGACGAGCGCCTGGTCGCCGGTTACATTCATGTCAAACACATCCTTCAGGGAACCTTTCGATTTTCCAAAATAAAAGAATTTATAGGTTTCTCGCTTCGAAACAGGCTTGTATTTCATCCGCGAAACGGAATCTCCGCCGGTCAAGACGGCGATGCCGTTTATGATCGTATCCCCCTAGTCTAGTGTCTTCTTTTGCAAAATGCAACATGATAAAAATACTTAGTTTAACCAATATACAAAGTCGAAACTTTGTGTTAGGATGGTGTTGTAAAGGCTTTCGTCGATAAGAAATAGCAGGGTAAAACATACAGTATCCAAGGAGGAGCATGCGCAATGGCATATTTTGAAAACGTCGGAAAAATCAAATTCGAGGGCAGCCGCTCGACCAATCCGTTTGCGTTCAAGTACTACAATCCGGAGGAAAAGGTTGCCGGCAAAACGATGGAAGAGCATCTGCGCTTCGCCATGGCTTATTGGCATACGTTGACCGCGGGCGGAACCGACCCGTTCGGCAGCGAAACCGCCGTCCGCGGCTGGGATCACCTCAGCGGCATGGATAAAGCGAAAGCTCGCGTGGAAGCCGCATTTGAATTCATGGATAAAATGAATCTGCAGTACTTCTGCTTCCATGACGTCGACATCGCGCCGGAAGGCGGCAGCTTGAAGGAATTTTTCAGCAACATCGACACGATCGTGGACCTCATTGAGCAGGGCATGAAATCTTCCGGCAAAAAGCTGCTGTGGAACACGGCGAACATGTTCACGAATCCGCGCTACATGCACGGCGCAGGTTCGACCTGCAACGCCGACGTATACGCATATGCAGCGGCCCAAATCAAGAAAGGCCTTGAGGTCGGCAAACGTCTCGGAGCGGAAAACTACGTTTTCTGGGGCGGCCGCGAAGGTTACGAAACACTGCTTAACACCGACATGCAGTTGGAAATGGACAACATGGCCCGCCTGTTCTCCATGGCGGTGGATTACGCGAAGGAAATCGGCTTTGACGCGCAGTTCCTGATCGAGCCGAAGCCGAAAGAGCCGACGAAACACCAATATGATTTTGATGCGGCAACGACGATTTCGTTCCTGCAAAAATACGGTCTCGACAAACATTTCAAACTGAACCTGGAAGCCAACCATGCGACGCTGGCAGGCCATACGTTCGAGCATGAGCTGCGCGTGGCGCGGATCAACGGCATGCTGGGTTCGCTCGACGCCAACCAAGGCGACATGCTGCTCGGATGGGACACGGACGAATTCCCTGTGAACATCTACGACGCAGCGCTGACGTTGTACGAAGTGCTCAAAAACGACGGCCTCGGCAAAGGCGGCATCAACTTCGACGCGAAAGTGCGCCGTCCGTCTTTTGAGCCGGAGGATCTGTTCCTGGCCCATATCGCCGGCATGGATACGTATGCCAAAGGGCTGAAAGTAGCCGCCAAGCTGATCGAAGACCGCGTGTTCGACGACTTCATCGAAAAACGTTACAGCAGCTTCAAGGAAGGCGTCGGCGCCGAGATCGTTTCCGGCAAGGCGACGCTGGCTTCCCTGTCCGAATATGCGCTGAACAACGACCAGCCTCGCAAAAACGAATCCGGACGCCAGGAAATGCTGAGATCGCTGTTGAACCAATACATTTTGGCGGAATAAGCGAAGGTTCGCGAAAGGTACGCGAGGGAAACAAAGGCATGCAGCGGAGGTTGCCTGAAGAAGCATTCTTCGGCAGCCTCTTTCTTTTTAAAAGATAAGGAAGTATAAACCTTCCGTGCCAAAGCATCCTTAACTCGCAAAAAAACTTCCGCTAAAATGCGGTCCGTCTTCGGTGAAAGTACGTCGATAGACGTTTTCTTTTAAAAGAATTTAGCCTTGGGAGGCGCTATTCATGAAATACGTAATCGGAATCGACATCGGGACCAGCGCGGTCAAATCCGTGCTTGTGTCGGAGGAAGGCCAGGTGGTCTGCGAGCACGCGGAAAGCTATCCGCTGCATCGCCCGAATCCGGGCTGGAGCGAGCAACATCCGGAGGATTGGGCGGAGCGCACCATCGTAAGCCTGCGCAAGTTGATGGAGAAATCGCAGGCTGACCCGTCCGACGTGGAAGGCATCAGCTTTTCCGGACAGATGCACGGGCTTGTGCTGGTGGATGCGGAAGGAAAGGTGCTCCGTCCGGCCATCTTGTGGAATGATACGCGGACGACGCCGCAATGCCGCCAAATCGAACAAAAGCTTGGGGGCAAGCTGCTCGACATTGCGCGCAACCGCGCGTTGGAAGGGTTTACGCTTCCGAAAATATTGTGGGTGCAGGAGCATGAACCGGAAATTCTGTCCCAAGCTTCGCTCTTTTTGCTGCCGAAAGATTACGTCCGGT
Source organism: Paenibacillus sp. USDA918EY (assembly GCF_009870825.1). Lineage (GTDB taxonomy): Bacteria > Bacillota > Bacilli > Paenibacillales > Paenibacillaceae > Paenibacillus_AQ > Paenibacillus_AQ albilobatus. The sequence continues at coordinate 9,257 of NZ_WTWY01000008.1, forward strand.
ACCGTCTGACGGGCGATTTTGCGATGGATTATTCGGATGCGGCCGGCACGCTGCTGCTCGATGTGGCGGAAAAAGCATGGAGCGCGGACATTGCCGGCGCGTTTGATCTGCCCTTGTCGCTTTGTCCGAAGCTGGTGGAATCCTCCGACCTGACGGGCACGCTGCTCCCGGAAGTGGCTGAAGCGGCAGGGCTTCTCCCGGCGACGAAGGTGTTTGCGGGCGGGGCGGACAATGCGTGCGGAGCGATCGGCGCGGGCATTTTGGGCGAAGGCAAAACGATGTGCAGCATCGGCACGTCGGGCGTCGTCCTTTCCTATGAAAGCCGGAAAGACGTCAATCCGCAGGGAAAAATGCATTTCTTCAACCACGGGGAAGAGAACGCCTTTTACGTGATGGGCGTCACTTTGGCGGCGGGGCACAGCCTTTCCTGGTTTAAACAAACGTTTGCGAAGGAATCTTCCTTTGACGAGCTGCTGAAGGGCATCGAAGACATTCCGGCGGGGAGCGGCGGACTGCTGTTTACGCCGTACATTTCCGGCGAGCGCACGCCCCATCCGGATGCGGACATCCGCGGCAGCTTCATCGGCATGGATTCGGGCCATGCGCTAAAGCATTTTGCGCGTGCGGTTTTGGAGGGCATCACGTTTTCGCTGCGCGAGTCCATCGGCATCATCCGCGGGTCCGGCAAGGAAATTACCGAGGTGACGGCGATCGGCGGCGGCGCTCAGAACGAAACCTGGCTGCAAATGCAGGCGGATATTTTGAATGCCGACATCCTCAAGCTCGAAAGCGAGCAGGGGCCTGCCATGGGGGCCGCCATGCTGGCGGCGTACGGCTGCGGATGGTTTCCGTCGCTTGAAGCGTGCGCGAAGAAGTTCATCCGTCCGGCTGAAGTCTTTTCGCCGAATCCGGAGCAGGTCAAGCAGTATGACGGGTTGTTTGCGGTATATCAGGACGTATACGGCCAAACCAAGGAACTGAACCAAAGGCTTGCGGCCTACCGCAAATAGGATATAAAGTTAGAAGGTAAGAAAGGGACGGCATCCGCAAGGATGGGGACGCTTTCGGTAACTGACTCGCCGTGGGGGAAACAGACATGTGGCACCGCTTCGTCACGTTATTAAACGATATCAAAATACGGAATAAGCTGCTGCTGTCTTTCCTGCTTGCGGCGCTCCTGCCGGTGCTGCTGGTCGGGGGATACCTCACCGCCGAAATGAGGCAGATGGCGTTCAACAACGCGATGGAGCAAGCTTCGACGAACGTCGACCGGATCAAAAAGAGGACCGAGGAGGTCATTCGCGTCTCGCTCGACATTTCTTACCGTTTATCCAACGACGCCAGGCTTAAAAAGCTGGCGAACCGGCATTATGAAAGCGTATACGACGTGGTCGAGGCCTACAGGGAATATCCCGACATGCGGGAATATTTAAGGCTCTACAAAGAAATATCCAACATCCGTCTTTATACCGACAACGCGACGCTGCTCAACAACTGGGAGCTGATCAACGCGTCGGACGAGATCAAGGACAGCGACTGGTACCGGCATGCGCTCAAGCATGAAAGCCTGGTCAGTTGGCGGTATATCGAGGACGAACGCGACCATAAAAAATATTTGAGCCTGGTGCGGACGATCGAACTCGAAAGCTTGAAAAAATACGGCGTGCTGGTGTTGAACGTCAACGCGAACATGCTAAACTCGATCCTGAACCAGGAAACCTTCGATACGATGATCGTGGACGATCAGGACAACATCGTCGCGGCCAACCGCGATGATTGGAAGGACAAAAAGCTGACCGACCTTTCGCTCGACCGAAACATGATGACCAAACGCAGCGGAACCTTCGAGGCCACGCTCAACGGCGTCCCTTCCAAAGTGCTGATCGACGAGCTCAAACCGGTTTCCAGCGAAAACGGGGTGCGGATCATTTCCGTTTTTTCGATCGGCAGCATCGTCAAGGAACCGAACAAAATCATCCGATTGGCGCTTACGGTCATCGTGATCAGCATCATTTTGGCCTTCCTGCTCATTTATGGCGTCTCGTCCCTGTTTTCCCGGCGGATGCTGCGCCTCAGCAGGCATATTAACCGGGTCGGGCTCGGGGATTTCGACACGACGCTGCAAATCGACGGCAAGGATGAAATCGGGCTGTTGTCCAGGCAGTTCAACTCCATGGTCCGCAACATCCACGACTTGATGGAGGAAGTGACGGTGTCCAATGAACGGAACCGGCTGCTGGAGAAAAAACAAAGCGAAATCCGCTTTAAAATGCTGGCCAGCCAAATCAATCCCCATTTTCTGTTTAACGCGCTGGAATCGATCCGGATGGAGGCCCATATGCAAGGGCAGACGGAAATTGCGAGAATCGTGCGGCTGCTCGGCAAAATGATGCGGAACAACCTCGAGGTCGGCAACAGCAAAATTCCGCTCAAGCAGGAGCTCGAGATGGTCCACTGTTACCTGGAGATTCAGCGTTTTCGTTATGAGGACCGGCTCCGGTACGAGTTTCAAGTCGACCCGGATCTGGAGGCGCTGTACGTGCCCCCGCTGATCATCCAGCCGCTGGTGGAAAACGCCGTCGTGCACGGTTTGGACAATACGGCGGAAGGGGCGGCCGTCAAAGTTCGGATTCAGAGGAAAAACAACGCGGCCGAATTCACCATCACGGATAACGGTATCGGCATAACGGAGGAGAAAATGGACAAAATCATGCGGACGCTGGAAGATACGGAGGAACGGGAAGGCGAGCGGATCGGGCTGCGCAACGTGCATGTCCGGTTGAAGCTTACGTATGGGGAACCATGCGGTTTATCCATACATAGCCGGCCCGGCAGCGGGACGGCGATCTCCTTCGCCATTCCAATGGAAGGGGGGTGACGGATGATGCTGAAGGTATTGATCGTTGATGACGAACCGAAGCTGCGCGAAGGCTTGCGAACGTTGATCCCTTGGGAAGAACAGGGGTATCGGGTGGTCGATACGGCGGCGAACGGCCAGGAGGCTTTGGAGAAATACGAAGCGCATAAACCCGAGTTGATTTTGGCGGACATCCGGATGCCGGGCATGGACGGTCTGCAGCTCATTCAGGAGCTGCGCAGCCGCGGAGCGGACAGCCATATGCTGATTCTGAGCGGTTATGCCGACTTCGAGTATGCCAAACGCGCGATTTCCTGCCGCGTCGACGGTTATTTGCTCAAACCGGTGGACGAGGACGAGCTTGTATCCTATCTCGAACAAATTCGGGAGGCGATCGAAAAAGAGCGGCAGTTCAACCAGTGGAGCCGGGAAGAACCGGCCCGAAGCAAAGATGCGGTGCTGAAGGAATTGCTGCTGCCGGAGTCCGGCTCATTGGATGGCGGACGGCTGGCGAGCCTGGCGGCTTCCCTCGGCATTCCGGAAGGGCCTTGCGAGGTCGTGCTGCTGCGGCTCTGGCAATTGCAGGCGGCTGACGAAGAGGCGTTGTCCCGCATCCGGCAGGCTTTGGACGAGGGCTTTCGGCAGCAAGCGCTAGGTATATGCTTCCACTTTCCTCCGTATCTCGGACTCCTTCTAACGACACCGCCGGAATGCCGGGAAGGCGATCGGGAGCTGTACCGGATGATCGCGGAGTTTATGTCCGCGGGAGGCGCGGAGGGGCTGGCCTTCAGCGCGGCGGCGGGAGGAACGGTGTCCGGGCCGGAGGAGGCGCATATTTCCTTGGCGGCGGCAAGCGACGGGCTGAAGCGAAGTTTTTTCTGCCCGCAAGATACGTTTATACGGAACCGTTCGGCGGAGGTTTGGCAGGAAGAAGAGGGAGACCCGGTTTTGGAGCCTGACGAAGCCGAACACCGGTTGCTGCTTGTTTTGGAGACCGGCAATTCCGCAAAACTGCAGCCCCTCGTCGAAGCGATATGCCGGCGCATGGCGGCCGAAGGAATGGATGAAATGAAGCTGAAGGAGAATCTGATCCGGCTGGCGGGCGGCGTGCTGGCCCGTTTGGAATCGTCCCGCCCGGATATGCGCGCTTTTTGGACGGAGCACGGGGTTCCGGTCGGCGCTTTTTACGCAAGCAGTCACATAAGCGAACTGACCGGTTCGGCCGTCGCTTATTTTATGAAAATTTCCGAAAGGTTGCGCGGCGAAAGCCGGGGAAGCGAGATCGAGCGTATGTCGGAACTGATCGAGCGGCGTTACAATGAAAACTTAAAGCTCGAAACGCTGGCCGATCTGTTTAACTATAACAGCGCTTACCTGGGGAAAATGTTCAAAAATACGACCGGCGAATATTTTAACACGTATTTGGATAAGGTCCGCATCGAAAAAGCGAAGGCATTTTTGGACCAAGGCATGAAGGTGTACGAAGTCGCCGAAAAAGTGGGATATATGAACCCGGATTATTTTAATATGAAGTTCCGCAAATATGTCGGGGTATCTCCAACCTCTTACCGTAAGGGAAAATGACGGTAAGGGGTTTTCTTTTTTTGCATTCAAGGAACGGGTGTTCGGAGCTGGCGAAAATGTCTAATTTTCACAGGATTTTATCTCTAATTTTTCGGGTACTGCAATCGCTTACAACAATTTAAAATGGGGGTATAGAGAGGAGGGCATGTACATTGAGAGCGGCAGCCAACATAACAGACAGCGCTCCGGTTCGCGGGGGTAAGCCCGGCAAGAGGCCGGCGTCCCGAAAACGTTTTTGGAAAACGTTCCGAAACCAGAAGTATTTGTATCTGATGTCGATTCCGTTCGTCATTTGGGTGTTCGTGTTCAGCTATCTCCCGTTATGGGGATGGACGATGGCATTTCAAAAATATAAGCCGGCGCGAAGCTTTTTCGAGCAGGAATGGGTGGGATTCGAACATTTCAAGACGCTTTTCCACGACGAACAGTTTCTTTTGTCCCTGCGCAATACGCTGGCGATGAGCACCATGGGGCTGATTGCGGGTTTCGTGTTCCCGATTTTGTTCGCCATTTTGCTGAACGAGGTGCGCCTCAGCGTATTCAAACGTTTTGCCCAAACGATTTCGTATTTGCCCCATTTCGTGTCGTGGGTCGTGGCGGCGGGGATCGTCACCAAAATGCTGTCCACCGACAACGGACTGGTCAACGATGTGCTGCTGGGACTCGGGCTCATTCACGAACCGATCCAGTTTATGGCGAAGGGGCATCTGTTCTGGGGGATCGTGACCTTGTCGGACGTGTGGAAGGAAACCGGGTGGAACGCCATTATTTATTTGGCCGCCATCGCGGGCATCGGTCCCGAGCTGTACGAAGCGGCGCGAGTGGACGGGGCAAGCCGTTTCCGCCAAATATGGCATATTACGCTGCCGGGAATCCGGCCGACCATTATCGTACTCCTCATCATGTCCGTCGGCAACCTGCTGAACATCGGCTTCGAGAAGCAGTTCCTGCTCGGCAACAACCTGGTGACGGATTATTCGCAGGTGCTTGACCTGTATTCGCTGAAATACGGACTTGGCATGGCCCGTTATTCCTTCGGTACGGCGATCAACATTTTCAACTCGGTTATCAGCGTCGTGCTGTTGTTCACCATTAACGGCATTTTCAAGCGCACGACGAAAGAAAGCCTGTTATAGGATGCTGGGGACGGCCCTTACATACGGCTTCTTGCAAGCGACAACATTTTGGGAAAGGGGGAAACGATCGTGGGGAATACAGCATTTGCGCGCGGCAAATCTTGGTCCGACCGGATTTTTGATACGGTGGTATATGTGTTGGTGCTGTTCGTCGTCGTGGTGACCGTTTATCCGTTCCTGAACGTGCTCGCCATCTCGCTGAACGATTCCAGCGACAGCGTGCGCGGCGGCATTACCGTTTTTCCCCGAAAGTTCACTTGGGATAATTATACGAAAATATTCACGTTCAGCGGATTGGTCACGGGTTTTAAAATATCGGCGCTCCGCACCGTGATCGGCACGCTGCTTGGGCTGATCAGCGCATCGATGATTGCGTTTTCGATCAGCCGCCAGGATTTTCAAGGACGGAAATTCGTGTCCACGTGTCTCGCATTGACGATGTACGTATCCGGAGGACTTATTCCGACGTACATGCTGATGAAGGATTTGGGCCTCATGAACACGTTTGCGGTTTATATTTTGCCGGGTGTCGTAAGCGCTTTTAATGTTTTCGTCATGCGATCCTTTATCGACGGCATCCCGTATGCGCTGCAGGAATCGGCCAAGCTTGACGGGGCCAACGATTTTACGATTTACTGGCGGGTGATCCTGCCGCTGACCAAGCCGGCTTTGGCGACGATCTCGCTATTTTTGGCGGTGGGACAATGGAATGCCTGGTTCGATACATACCTGTACAATGGTTCCAGCGAGTCGCTGACGACGCTTCAGTATGAGCTGATGAAAGTGCTGCAGAGCACGACGGCGGGCAGCGGCGGCGATTACCGGACGAACGTGGTGGCAACCGCAGTCAATCAGGTGTCGCCGGAGTCGATCAAAATGGCCATCACCATTATCGTCACCGTGCCGATTTTGCTGGTGTATCCGTTCCTGCAAAAGTATTTTGTCAAAGGCATGACGCTCGGCGCGGTCAAAAGCTGACCCTTTGACGGTCCGAAACGGTATGATCAGGGGCGCTTAGCGGCTCCCTTGTTGTACAGATAGATCAGTTTGGAAGATCCATTCGAATCCATCAGGAGGGGTGCAAGTATGGCAAGCAACAGAAAGAGAAAAACGACAGCTTCGGTTTTGCTGCTCGTTTCCGCCTTGTTTGTCGGCATGTTGGCCGGATGCGGGGGGAATAACGGCAGCGACGCGGATGTAAAAACCGGCGGCTCCGGCAAGGAGGCGGCGACGGGCAGCGACAATTCGCCGATCACGTTCTCCTTTTTCAGCGCCGACCCGAGTCCGAACTGGACGGGGATGAAGGACGAAATCGGCAAAGTCCTTACGGAAAAAACCGGCGTGACCCTGGACGCGGAGTTCGCCGTCGGCGATCCGCAGCAGAAGGTGGCTTTGATCGCATCCAGCGGGCAATATCCCGACCTCATCAGCGCCAAAAACGATATCAGCAAGCTCGTCGACGCAGGCGCCATGCTGGATCTGACCGATCTCATCGACAAGTATGCTCCAAACATTAAAAAAGTGCTTGGCGATTCCTTGAAACGCGCCCGTTACAGCGATGAAGACCATGCCATCTACGCCATTCCGACTTATGCGGGGGTAGGGCAGCAGTACTTCCAGGCCGGCGGCGGCTTCGAACTCCAGCACCGGGCGGTCGCCGAAGCGGGATATCCGGAAATACGGACGGTCCAGGATTATGAAAACGTGATCAAATCCTATATCGAAAAACATCCGACGGACGAAAACGGCAACAAAAACATCGGCCTGACGTTAAACGCCGACGACTGGTACATGTACATTACGGTCACGAACCCGGCTTTTTACACGACGGGCTCGCCGGACGACGGCGAATACGCGATCGACGTGGATACGCAAAAAGTTACGTACCATTTCCGGCGCCCCGTGGAAAAAGAATATTTCCGCTGGCTCAATCATATGAACGATATCGGGCTGCTTGATCCGGAAAGCTTCGTGCAAAAATACGACCAATACAAAGCAAAGATCGCAACCGGCCGCGTCATCGGCCTGATCGATCAGGACTGGGCTTACGGCGACGCTGAAAAGGCGCTGAAAGCGGCGGGCAAATTCGATCAGGGCTACGGCCATTATCCGGTGACTTTAACCAAGGAATACAAAGAAACATCGTTCTGGCCGACAGGTTATATGGCAGGCTACGGCATCGGCATCAGCAAAGACTGCAAAGACCCGGTCCGCGCGATCAAATTCCTCGATTACCTGGCTTCCGATGAAGGGCAAGTGCTGCTGAACTGGGGAATTGAAGGCAAACACTACAACGTCGAAAACGGCAAACGCGTCATTCCGAAGGAAATCAGCGACCGCAAGGTTAACGACGCAACCAACTTCACCAAGGAAACAGGCATTGGCCTCTACAACACGCTTGGCGTTCATTACGGCGACGGCGTAAAAGATTCGACCGGAAACTACTACACGACGAACTTCCCGGAGCAAATCCAGACCTCGTACAACGAGGTCGAAAAGAAAACGCTGGCCGCCTACAACGTCAAATCGTGGAGAGATCTGTTCCCGAAAGAAGACGAGTTTAAAGTCAAACCTTGGGGCGCGGCATGGAATATCAACATTCCGGGCGACAGCGAAATCGTCGTGCTGGACAACAAGCTGAAGGATATTACGTGGAAACGGATTCCCGAAGCGATTTTGGCCAAACCGGCCGATTTCGATAAAGTATGGGACGCGTACATGAAAGATATCGAAAAAGCGGGCGTCGAAAAAGCCGAAACGCTGCGCGAGGAGCTCGTGAAAAAACGCGTGAAGCTGTGGAATGAATAATACCGCCCGCTAGGGCATTTAAAGGGATGCAAAAAAATGAATGGCGGGAAGTTTTGGCTGGTCAAAGCCGGGGCTTCCCGCCTGTTACCTGAGGTGAGCTGAAAAGATGAAATTTAGCGACGGCAATTGGTTGACGCTGCCCGGCTTCGAAATTATGAGCCCGATTCAGGCTTATGACCCGAAAGCCCGGGAAAAAACGGTAAGCGTGTACGCTTCGCCCCGGGATTTGACGCCGCGCTGGGCGATGCTTGACTTGCCCATGCTGACGGTGGGCCTTTCTTCCCCGATGGAGGACGTCATTCGCGTGTCCGTTCACCATCACAAAGGCGGAGCGCCGCTGAAGCCCGAATTCCGAATCCATGAACAAGAGGACCACGAGGTTCAAACGGGGCTTGGCGATGAAGAGGTTTGGCTGCAAAGCGGGCGGCTCAAGGCAAGCATCCGCCGCAGCGGCGACTGGGGCATGTCCTTTTATCAGGAAGGCAAACGGATCACGGGGAGCGGACTTAAAGCGCTCGCCCACATTACGCGCGCGGACGGTCAAACCTTCATGCGCGAACAGCTTGATTTGGGCGTCGGCGAGCATATCTATGGACTTGGGGAACGGTTTACGCCGTTCGTCAAAAACGGACAATCGCTCGACATTTGGAACCGCGACGGCGGCACGGGCACGGAGCAGGCCTACAAAAACATTCCTTTTTATCTGTCGAGCAAAGGATACGGCGTGTTTGTCAACAATCCGGGTCTCGTTTCCTTCGAAGTGGGTTCCGAGAAGGTGTCGAAGGTGCAATTCAGCGTCGAAGGGGAAAAGCTGGAGTACTTCATCGTCGGCGGCGAAACGCTGCGGCATGTGCTGCAAAATTATACGGCGCTCACCGGGAAACCGGCGCTGCCTCCGGCCTGGACCTTCGGCTTGTGGCTGACCACCTCTTTTACGACCGATTACGACGAACAGACGGTCATGAGCTTCGTCGACGGCATGAAGGAGCGCGACCTTCCGCTGCATGTGTTCCACTTCGACTGCTTTTGGATGAAGCCGCTTCATTGGACGGATTTCGAATGGGACGAGGCGGTATTTCCTGACCCCGGCGGTATGCTTGGACGATTAAAGGAAAAAGGGCTAAAAATTTGCGTCTGGATCAACCCGTATATCAGCGAGCAGTCGCGTTTATTCGACGAAGGGGCCGAAAACGGTTATTTCCTGAAAAACAAGGACGGCGGCGTCTGGCAGTGGGACCGTTGGCAGCCGGGCATGGCGATCGTCGATTTCACGAATCCGAATGCGTGCCGCTGGTATGGCGATTATTTGCGCGAGCTTGTCGATATGGGCGTGGATTCGTTCAAGACGGACTTCGGCGAGCGGATTCCGACCGACGCGGTTTATTTTGACGGCTCCGACCCGCACCGGATGCATAACTATTACACCCAGCTTTACAACCAAACGGTGTTTGAAGTGCTGGAAGAAAAGCTCGGCAAAGGGGAAGCGGCTTTGTTCGCCCGGTCCGCGACGGCCGGGGGCCAGCAGTTCCCGGTCCACTGGGGCGGGGATTGCACGGCCAACTACGATTCGATGGCGGAAAGCCTGCGCGGAGGCCTTTCTTTGGGCCTGTCCGGCTTCGGCTTCTGGAGCCACGACATCGGCGGCTTCGAAAGCACGGCGCCGGCCGACGTCTATATGCGCTGGGCGGCGTTTGGCCTGCTGTCCAGCCACAGCCGCCTTCACGGCAACCAATCGTACCGCGTGCCGTGGTTGTTCGGGGAGGAAGCCGTAGAGGTGGTGCGATTTTTCACGAAGCTCAAATGCCGCCTGATGCCGTACCTGTTCGGCGCCGCGGTGGACGCTTCGGTCCTGGGGCTGCCGTTGATGCGGGCGATGGTGCTCGAGTTCCCGGAAGATCCGGGATGCCGTACGCTCGACCGGCAGTACATGCTGGGCGATTCGCTTTTGGTTGCGCCCGTTTTCAGCGAAGACGGACAAGTCGAGTTTTATTTGCCGCCGGGTACGTGGACTTCCTTCCTGACGGGAGAGAAGGTGCAGGGCGGCCGGTGGATGTCCGAACAGCACGGTTTCATGAGCCTGCCGCTCTACGTGCGTCCGGGCAGCATCATCCCGGTCGGCGCCGTGGACGATAAACCGGACTATGATTTTGCGGACGGCGTGGAGCTTCATATCTTTGCGCCGGAGGAAGGCAAGGAGATGCGGGTGACCGTTCCGGACCTGAAAGGGAAGCCCGCGCTGCAGGCAAAAGCGGTTTTGGCCGGCGGCGAACTTTCCGTGCGCGTCGAGGCAGCGGGCACTTCGGACTGGAAGGCCGTTTTACCGGGCGTGAGCCGGGTGGCGAGCGTGAAAGGCGGCCGGGCGGCGAGCACGGAGCGCGGAATGATCGTGGCGCCGGATGCCGGCGCCGCGGAACTGACGATTTATTTGTAAACCGGGGTGAACTGAAAGTGTGTAAATATTTTAGCTTGTAATATTATAGTGTGTAATATTTTGCGGAAAATGCATCTGAAGGAAGGAACCTCCCGCACACCTATGGAAAGCTCTTGGCAAGAGGGATGAGTTGAAAAAGGGTCTGGGAAGGGGACAACGCGAATGAGTCAAAACAGAAAAACATTATGGTACAAGAGGCCGGCCGAGGAGTGGACCGAAGCTTTGCCCATCGGAAGCGGGCGGCTGGGCGGCATGGTATTCGGAGGAGCCCGGGAAGAGCGGATTCAGCTGAACGAAGACACGCTTTGGTCGGGGTTCCCGCGGGATACGTTAAATTATGAAGCGCTCCGCCATCTGAATCTTGCCAAGGAATTGGCGGCTCAGGGAAGATACACCGAGGCCGAGGCGCTGATCGAAGGAAGCATGATCGGCCGCCGGAGCGAATCCTATCAGCCGCTTGGCGATTTGCATATCGCAACCCGCATCGAAGGAGAAATCCGAAACTACCGCCGGACGCTGGATTTGGAGGAGGCCGTGGTAGAGGCGGGATTTGAAGCTGATGGCGTAAAAATCGTCCGGGAGGTGCTCGCCAGCCATGCGGACGACGTGATCGCCGTTCATATCCGCGCCGAAAAGGCCGACGGAAGCGGCGAAGCGGCGCTGCCCGATATCGATGTCTGGCTGTCTTCGCCGCATCCGTGCCGGATCGAAGAGGATGGGGCGCTGGTATTAACCGGCCGCAGTCCGTCCCATGTCGCGGAAAATTACCGCGGCGACCATCCGCGTCCGGTTCTGTACGAGGATACGATGGGGCTTAGCTTCTCGGTGATGCTGACCGCGAAAACCCAAGGCGGCGAGGCGGAAACGGAGAACGGGCGCTTGGTTATCCGGCAGGCCGGGTCTGTATTGCTCCTGCTTACGGCGGCGACGGATTTCGCCGGATACGACGCTATGCCGGGCCGGGACGGGTTGCCGCCGGCTGCAACATGCTCGCGGATTTTGCGGGACGCACCGGCGAGGTATGAAGAGATTCGGAAGCGGCATGTGCAGGATTACCGCTCCTTGTTTGACCGCTGCGATTTGCTCCTCGGTACGGAGACCCCGGGGACGGAAGCGGGAGCAGCCGCGAACCTCCCTGCGGATGAACGGCTGACAGCCTATCGGGGCGGAGCGTCCGATCCCGAGCTGGAAAGCCTGCTCTTTCATTACGGGCGATATTTGATGATCGCCGGCTCCAGGCCCGGTACCCAGGCCCTGAACCTGCAAGGGATTTGGAATCCGCATCTTCAGCCGCCGTGGAACAGCAATTATACGACCAACATCAATACGGAAATGAACTATTGGCCGGCGGAAAGCTGCAGCCTGGGAGAATGCCACGAGCCCCTTTTCGACCTGATCCGCGAGCTCAGCGACAGCGGCGGGCGTACGGCCGCGGTCCACTACGGATGCCGCGGGTGGGCCGCGCATCATAACACCGATTTGTGGCGGATGTCGACGCCGTCGGCAGGCAGCGCCAAATGGGCGTTTTGGCCGATGGCCGGCGTCTGGCTGTCCAGGCATTTATGGGAGAGGTATGCGTTCCGGCCGGATCTTTCGTTTTTACGGGAAACGGCGTATCCGATCCTGAAAGGAGCCGCGCTGTTTTGCCTGGATTGGCTGGTGCAGCGTCCGGACGGCGCATGGACGACACCTTTATCGACGTCGCCGGAGAACGTTTTTCTGACGGCGGACGGCACGCCGTGCAGCATAGCGCAAGGCTCCGCCATGGATATGGCCTTGATCGACGAGCTGTTCGGCCACTGTATTCAGGCGTCGGCCATTTTGAACACGGATGCCGAGCTCCGCGACGAGCTGGCGGCACGGCGGGAACGGCTGGCCCATCCGGGCATCGGGCCCGACGGGCGGCTCAGGGAGTGGAGCGGGGATTTTGCCGAGCATGAACCGGGACACCGGCATGTTTCCCATTTGTACGGCTTGTATCCCGGGAATGCCATCCATCCGCGGCTGACGCCGGAGCTTGCCGAAGCCGCCTCGGCGACGCTTGAGGCGAGACTTGCGGCCGGCAGCGGCCATACCGGCTGGAGCGCAGCCTGGATGATCAATTTATTCGCCCGGCTGGGCGACGGGGAACGGGCTTACCGCAGCATCCGCCGGGTGTTGACCGATTCGACCCTGCCGAACCTGTTCGGCAACCATCCGCCGTTCCAGATCGACGGCAACTTTGGGTTTACGGCAGGGGTGGCGGAGATGCTGCTTCAAAGCCATGCCGATGGTCTGGAGTTGCTCCCGGCGCTGCCTGAAGCCTGGAGTTGCGGCAAGGTTAAAGGGCTGGCCGCCCGCGGCGGATTTACCGTCGCCATGGAATGGGCGGAAGGCCGGCTGACCCGGGCGAACATCACGTCTACGCATGGCCACGCCTGCCGGATTTTGAACGGGGACGTTTATGTCGTCCAGCGCCAAGACGGGACGTTGGTTTCGGCCGCGGAAGAATTTGCGACGCAGCCGGGCGAGATCTATACGATAACACCGATGTGAGAGAAGAAATGGCATGAGCATATTTCAATTTCCGCCTGATTTCCGCTGGGGGGCCGCGACGGCCTTCTATCAGATCGAAGGGGCGTACGACGAGGACGGGCGCAGGTTTTCGATCTGGGATATGTTTTCCCATACGCCGGGAAAGGTGAAAAACGGGGACAACCGAGTAAAGGGGGCGACCGAATTTTGATCCATCCGAAACTGCCTAAAATTTGGTATGGCGGAGACTATAATCCGGAGCAGTGGGGGCCGGAAGAGTGGAAGGAAGACCACCGGATGTTCAAGCTGGCCGGGATCGACGTCGTGACGATCAACGTTTTTTCCTGGGCGCTGAACCAGCCGGATGAACATACGTACGATTTCGCCTGGCTGGACGAAACGATGGACCGCCTGCATGCGGACGGCATCGGCGTCGTGCTGGCGACGAGCACGGCGGCGCATCCGGCATGGATGGCCAAGCGGCATCCGGACGTGACCCGGGTCGATTTTTACGGGCGGAAGCGCAGGTTCGGCGGGCGCCATAATTCCTGCCCGAACAGCCCGACGTACCGCAAATATTCCGGGCGGATCGCAAGCAGGCTGGCGGAGCGCTACAAGGATCATCCCGCGCTTCTGCTCTGGCATGTCTCGAACGAATACGGGGGTTACTGTTACTGCGAACGCTGCGAGGCGGCTTTTCGCGAATGGCTGCAAAACCGCTACCGAACGCTCGATGCCGTCAATCAAGCATGGAATACGCGCTTCTGGGGACATACGTTTTACGATTGGGACGACATCGTGCTTCCAAGCGGCCTCAGCGAAGAAGGGGAAGGCAACGTCAGCGCGTTTCAAGGCATTTCGCTTGATTATCGCCGGTTTATGTCGGACAGCCTGCTGGCCTGCTACAAAATCGAAGCGGAGGCGATCCGCGAGCACAGCAAGGACGTGCCGATTACGACCAACCTGATGGGAACGTACCCGGAGCTGAACTATTTCGATTGGGCCAAAGAGATGGATGTCATCTCCTGGGACAATTACCCGTCGCTTAACACGCCCGTCAGCGAAACGGCGATGGTGCATGATTTGATGCGCGGGCTGAAGGACGGGATGCCGTTCCTGTTGATGGAGCAGACGCCGAGCCAGCAGAACTGGCAGGCCTACAACTCGCTCAAAAGGCCCGGCGTCATGCGGCTGTGGAGCTATCAGGCGGTCGCCCGCGGCGCGGATACGGTCATGTTTTTCCAAATGCGGCGCTCGATCGGAGCTTGCGAGAAGTTCCATGGCGCGGTCATCGAACATGCGGGGCATGAGCATACGCGCGTGTTCCGCGAGGTTGCGGAGCTTGGCAAAGAGCTGCAACGGCTTGGAGACAGTCTACTTGACGCCCGCAGCGACGCGAAAGTCGCGATCCTTTATGATTGGGAAAACCGCTGGGCGGTCGAGCTTTCGAGCGGTCCGACGGTGGAACTGCAGTATGTGCGCGAAGTGCATAAATATTATGACGCCTTGTTCAAGCTCGGGATTCAGGCCGACATGATCAGCGTCGAAGCCGATTACAGCCGATACGACATCGTCATCGCGCCGGTCATGTATATGGTCAAACCGGGGGTTGCCAAAAAGCTGGAGGCCTTTACGGCGGCGGGCGGCACGTTCGTCACGACGTTTTTCAGCGGCATCGTCAATGAAAACGACCGCGTCACGACCGGCGGTTATCCGGGCGAGCTTCGTCCGCTGCTTGGCATCTGGGCGGAGGAAATCGATGCCCTTCCTGCGGGACAGTACAACCAGATCGTGATGAAAGAACCGTTTGGCGAGCTGGACGGCTCCTACGACTGCGAAATGCTGTTCGACCTGATCCATGCGGAGGGGGCCGAAGTGCTGGCGGAATACGGCTCGGATTTTTATCAAGGCATGCCTGCTTTGACCGTTCATGCTTACGGAAAAGGCAAGGCGTATTATGTAGCCACTAGCGCAGCACCGGGATTTTTGCGTCCGTTCCTCGCCAAGCTGTGCGCGGATCAAGGGGTCAAACCTCTGGTCGAGCGGCTGCCCGATGGGGTTGAAGCCGCAAGGCGCGTGAAGGAAGGCCGTTCCTTCCTCTTCCTGTTGAACCATAACGCGGACCTTGCGGCAGTCGACATCGGCAGCGGCAAGCGTCGGGATTTGCTGTCGGGACAAATACTGTCGGGAACCGTGGAACTGCCGGGACGCGGGGTATTGATATTGGAAGAAGTATAGATTCATTCAATCGAATGCTGGATCCACTTCCAATTTCCACCGCGGACGAGAAACCATTCAGGAAATTGGAGCGCAAGAGCGACGGGAGGAATGATCCGTATCCGTAGCGTCTCGCAACAGAAAAAATCGGGCCGCCCTCAAGATCCAAGATCTTTTGGGACGGCTTTTTTTTGGTTTTCCGGTGTGCGGCCCTAGTCTACCCAGCGGTTGCGGATGGCCAGCACGACCGCCTGCGTGCGGTCTTCCGCGCCGATTTTTTGCAAAATCCGATGCACATGGGTTTTGACGGTGCTTTCGCTGATATGGAGCCTCGCGGCAATGTCCTCGTTTTTCAGGCCGTAAGCCATCTCCTGAAGCACTTCCAGCTCGCGGTCGGTCAGCGGATCGGGCAGACCGGAAAGCGCGTCCTTTTTGCCCTGCGCCGCAGCGGACATCTGTAAGGCTTCCGAAATCATTTTGGCCGCGGCGGAGGTACGGTAAATCGCTTCTCCGCGGTGGGCCGCGCGAATCGAGTTCAGCAGTTCGTCCGGGTCGGCGTCTTTCAGCAAATACCCGACGGCGCCGGCGCGAATGCCCTCGTACACGTATTCCTCCAGGTCGAAGGTGGTCAGGATGATCACTTTCGCATCCGGCAGCAGCCGCTTCAACTCCCGGGTGGCTTCGATGCCGTCCTGTTCGGGCATTTGCACATCCATCAGCACGATGTCGGGGCATTCCTTCAGGGCGAGCGTGACGGCTTCATGGCCGTTGCCGGCTTCTCCGCACCATTCCATATCCTGTTGGACTTTGATGATGAACCCGAGTCCGTGGCGGATCAAAGGCTGGTCGTCGGCAATGATGACGCGGATCCGTTCGGTGGGCATGTTGGGCCACCTCTTTCTCGTTTCGCCTGTTTTAAGACAGCGAAGCGTTTATAGTATTTTGTACCATTCATCATGGTTCTCCTAGCGTACCTGAATAACTTCGGAACAATCGCTCATTTGCGGGGATTCTCTAACCTTTCTTTTTCGGCAGCTGCGCCACAAGTTCCAATCCATGGGGGTGTATCGTACGGATCGCGAGAGAGCCTCCGGCTTTTTCGCATCTTGCCTTCATCGCCGACAGGCCGAATCCCGGCTTGACGGGAGACTCGGCCCGACCGTTATCGCGAATGGTCATGGTGATGCGGTCGCGCTCCCCCGACAGCCGAATTTCGGCTGCGGTCGCCTCGGCATGGCGCAAAACGTTCGTCAATCCTTCCTGTAGGATGCGGTACAGCACGTCGATTTGTTCGGGCGGAATTTGTTCGTGCAGATCGGCGGCAAAATCGGCCTCAAGCCCGCTTCGTTCGGCGAAGTTGTCGGCAAGCTTTTTCAGACCGGTCATGCCGGTATGGGAGAGACCCATTTCATGAACGACCGCCCGGACGTCCTGCAGGCACCCGCGGGCGATTTCGGTCACGCTTTGCAGCGCGGAGCGCGCTTCGTCCGGGGCTGCCCGGATCATGTACGGCAGCGCCTGCAGCTGCACGATGACGGAGGTCAGACCATGCCCGATGCTGTCGTGGATATCCGCGGCGATCCGGCTCCGTTCTTCCAGAACGGCATAACGGAGCGAACGTTCGGCGGCCTCTTCCAGCTCCAGATGGGCCTCGTGAAGTTGAGCGTAGGCTTGTTCAAGCTGTTGGTGCGCTTCCGTAAGCTCCCGTAAATGCCGCTGTTCCATCCTGCGCGCGTCCTTCCGGACTTTGCTGCCCCACATCAGCAGGTAAATGCCGGCGAGTCCCATCCCATGGGTAAACAACGATTCGGGTCCCTGTCCGCTCACATAAAAGAGGAGGAAAAGGCTCGCAACGCAGGTAGCAGCCGTAAAAATGGCGGAGTGCGCCGACGGCACCCATGAGGTGACCCATCCCGTAAGGAAGATGAGCACGATATAAACCGTCGCGTTCAACCCTTCGGCAAGCCAAAACGACATGGTGCCGATCCAAAGGATCGACGCGGCCGCAAGAATAATCCAGGGGCGCTTGAACCGGACCGGCATCCATAACAGCGATAAGCAGCCAATCATCAGGGCCGCGCCAGGCAATGCCTCATGGAGCGGGGCGCGGCTCAGGTTTTGAACCATGGAGAAGGCGAGGATGAGGGTGAACAGCAGGCTGCGCACGCGTGTGGCGGCGCCCGGTATTTTTGGATCGGCCTTGCTGTTTTGCATGGCGGTTACCTCCAAAACAAAAGATGCGGGCAGTCAAAGGCGAAACATGAACGGACGCCCGAGGCGCTTTCGGTTACATGCCGCGCCGGCTCAACATGGCTTGATAACGCCGGTAAATGACGATGCGGCGGGCACAAATCGTGCCAAGCGGAATGAACATCAGCGCATTCGCGAAGCTGACGAAGGAGTGCGTCTGCCCCCAATGTTCCGCAAACAGCCTGAGGGCGAGCACGGCGACAAAAATAAGCATGCTGACCATCGAGCCCTGCGTGACAATGCTGCCGTCCTCGCGGACGCGCATTTTTTCCAGTTTACCTCTGATGACGCCAAGAGCCAATCCGACGACGACGCATAAGGCAAACATGCCGGCTTCGAGGACGCCGACCGACTGCCATTGGATCGCGGGCAGCACCATAAACGCCCACAAGGCCGGGATGATCCACATACTTACGGGTTTCACGGTTCTTTTTCTGGCTGAAAGCAATAACACAAGCACAATGATAATAATATAGTTGGAAGAATTCGTCATCGTTAACCACCTCATGATTATACTTTTTTTAAAACTTCGTTCATGTCATGATTCAAGAATATCAACAGATCCGGCGGCCGGAATCCCACCGCGAGTCGATTCTTTATCCCGGGAGTACATCCGGAGATGTACGCGGGGGTTCTTCCAGGCTTCCCTTCCTCGGATAAATTTGATACAATGGCATCGAGCATTTCATCCTAACGAATCGAGGTAACCACAATACCAATGGATACACATGGCTATTCTCTTTAATCTGCATGCCGACATGAATATGTTGCACAGGCAGTTTTCTCGCGCCAAGCGCAGGGAAGAGAGTGGTTATGTCTATTTTTCGGGATTCGTGGGCCCAGTTAAGGATGCGGAGTGCTTTTTTTTCGCGTTTTTGGAGGCGTATAGGGAAGCAGCGTTCCGGGTTGCAGTCATGCTCCGGGTCGATGGCTCCGTATGTCCGCGTATGAACGAATAGGCATCATCCTATTTTGAATCCCTGCCGTAGGCGAGCTGCCTGCGGTTTTTCTTATTTTTGATTTCAAAAGGATGATGCATAGATGATGAATATTATGAAAGCAAAACAGCTAACCAAGGAGTTTAAAGGCAAAACGATTTTTGAAAACGTGGATTTCGAAATTTTCGAAGGCGAACGGGTGGCGTTATTCGGCGCCAACGGAGCCGGCAAAACGACGCTGCTCAACATCCTGACGGGGCGGCTGGCCCCGGACCGCGGCAGCGTGGAACGCGGACTGCCTCTCGAACAGTGGGGAATGATGGAGCAGGGCTCCGAATCGCTGATGTCCTTGAAAACGCTGGATGCGGCGGGATGCGACAGCGGGGAGGTTTGGCGCGCGAAGCAGAACCTGAAGCAGCTTGAACAGCGGCTCGCGGATCCTTCCGCTTCGGAAGACGGCACCGTGCTTGACGCTTATGGACAAACGCTGGAGCGTTATGAACAGCTCGGCGGGTTCCAGTGGGAAATCGAACTCGAGCGAGTGCTTACCATGCTGAATATCGGACCGGAGTTATGGGAGCTTCCTTTTGCGGATCTGAGCGGCGGCCAGAAAACGCGGGTACGGCTGGCGGCGCTGCTGGCCAAACGCCCGGCGTTTCTGCTGCTTGACGAACCGACCAACCATCTCGACGGTGAAAGCATGGCCTGGCTCGAAACTTGGCTTAACCAATACGACGGCACGGTGTTGATCGTTTCCCATGACCGGACCTTCCTGGATCGGGTGGCGACGGGAATCTGGGAGCTGACCCCGACCGGCGCAAAAAAATACAAAGGCGGCTATTCCGACTACAAACGGGAGAAGGAGCGGGAGTTGAGGGAGCAGGAGGCGCTGTACAAAAAGCAGAAGCAGGCGAAGGAAGCGCTGGAAGAGTCGATCCGCCGTTACCAGGAATGGTTCCACCACGCCGAAAAATCGGCCGATAAAAATACCGAAACCAAAGCCGCCACTCCTTATTACAAAGCAAAAGCGAAGAAAAACATTTCCAGGTACCATGCGAAGCAAAAAGAATTGGAACGATTGGAAAAGGACAGCGTGCAGAAACCGAGGGATACGCCGAAGGTCCATATGCAGCTTGGGGACGGAGGGTTTGCGGCCCGCTACCTGCTTCGGCTGGAAGACGTAACCTTCGGTTATGATGATGCACCGCTGTTCCGGGATTTGGACTTTGATCTGTCCCGAGGCGACCGGATGGCGGTAAGAGGCCCGAACGGCAGCGGCAAATCCACCCTTCTGAAGCTGGTGCTCGGCGAGCTTGAACCGGATCAAGGGAACGTGTGGATGCATCCTGCGGTTCGCATCGGTTATTTTTCGCAGGAGCTGGAAGGCTTGAATTTGGATGAAACGCTGCTGGACAGCTTGCTGCGCCTGCCGGACATGACGGAAACGCATGCGCGCACGATTCTGGGCTGCTTTCTTTTTTCGCGGGAAGACGTGTTCAAAAAAATCGGCAATCTCAGCATGGGCGAAAAATGCCGGGCGGCGTTCCTGCAGCTCTATTTCAGCGGCGCCAACCTGCTTGTGCTGGATGAGCCGACGAACTATCTGGACATCCAGACGCGCGAGGTGGTCGAAGAGGCGCTGGCTTCGTATCCCGGGGCACTGCTCGTCGTGTCCCATGACCGGATGCTGGTCCGCAAGCTGGCGAACCGCCTGCTGACGCTTTCCCCGGACCATGAAGCTGCGCTGTTCGAAGGCACGGTGGAGGAAGAAGAGGAGCGCATAGCTAGGCATGGGGGAGTTTTAAATGAAGATCCGGAGCGGGAAAACCGGAGGCTCGCGCTTGAATGGGAAATCGCCAGGCTGCTCGAGATCGATGAGGCGGAGGGCGCCGAAGAGCGCATCCGGCAAATTCGTTCGCTGCGGAAGGAACTGGAGAGCCTTTAATTCCGATGCGAACGGGGCGGTGGCTTGCCACCGCCGCCCTTTTTGCTTATAATAGATGACTATAGTGTGCAAGATGAAGTAAACGTCATATATTGATGTTCAACAACAAAACAAATGCCATGATGGAGACAAGTACGCAGTGCCGCTTTACAGGGAGGAGACGCCGGAGATTGAGAGCGTTTCTATAGGGACAGGGCTGCCGAAATTCCCTCCGGAGCAGTTCCCTGAACCTTTTGTCCGGCGCGGCCGGCACGGGGCAGTAGGGGAAACCGGTTTTCGTGCCGTTAACGACGAATCAGAGTGAGAACAGGCATGCCCGTCTGCGGGCGATATGCGGTTCTAACAAGGGTGGTACCACGGTCTTTTCGTCCCTTTTGGGGAGAAAAGGCCTTTTTTGTTTTTTGTAAAGCTTCAGGGATCAGGTTCGGGTCCAGTGTTCCTCTTCGTTGCGGGGAGGCTGCCGAATCGCCCTTGAGGCGAAAGAGGTACGTTTATTTTGAGAAGGAGGCAGGAAAAAGATGAAGGAGAAACTCGAAGCGCTGCGGCAGGAAGCCCTGGACCAGCTGCAGGGAGTAGAGGATGTGCAGCAGCTGAATGACCTGCGCGTCAAATATTTGGGCAAAAAAGGCGCGCTGACGGAAATTTTGCGGGGCATGGGCGCGCTGAGCGCCGAGGAACGCCCGGTCATCGGCCAGGTGGCCAACGACGTGCGCGGCGCGATTGAAGCGGTCATCGAATCGAAACAGGAAGCATTCCAGAAAGCCGAAACCGAAAAACGCCTGCAGGCGGAAAAAGTCGACGTGACGCTGCCTGGACGCAAAATGAAGCAGGGCGGCGTTCATCCGCTGAACCGGGTCATCCAGGAAATCGAAGAAATTTTCATCGGCATGGGGTATGAAATCGCCGAAGGGCCGGAAGTGGAGACGGACTATTACAACTTCGAGGCGCTGAATCTGCCGAAAAACCACCCGGCGCGCGACATGCAAGATACGTTCTACATTACGGAAGACATTTTGATGCGGACGCAAACGTCGCCTGTGCAAGTGCGGACGATGGAAAAGATGCAGGGGCATGTGCCTGTCAAAATTATTTGCCCGGGCAAAGTGTACCGCCGCGACGACGATGACGCGACGCACTCCTTCCAGTTCAACCAGATCGAAGGTTTGGTCATCGGCGAAAATATCCGGATGAGCGACCTGAAAGGGACGCTGCTCCAATTCGTGCAAAAAATGTTCGGGCCCGAAACCCAAATCCGCCTGCGTCCAAGCTTCTTCCCGTTCACCGAGCCAAGCGCCGAAGTGGACGTGACCTGCGCAAGATGCGGAGGCAGCGGCTGCCGCGTGTGCAAGCAAACCGGCTGGCTCGAAATTTTGGGCTGCGGCATGGTGCACCCGGAAGTGCTGCGCAAAGGCGGCTACGATCCTGAAGTATACAGCGGATTCGCTTTCGGCATGGGGCCGGACCGGATCGCGATGCTCAAGTACGGCATTGACGACATTCGTCATTTCTATAATGGGGATATGGCATTTTTGAAACAGTTCGCCCGCAGGTAAAGGAAATTGCGAACGGACATGAAATCAGGAAAGAAGGAAGGGACCCGGGATGAAAGTATCAACAGAATGGTTAGCGGACTATGTTTCGCTTGAAAACGTGGCGGCCGAAGAGCTTGCCGAACAAATCACGCGCGCGGGGATCGAAATCGACGAAATCGAAAACCGCAACAAAGGCGTCTCGAAGGTCGTTGTCGGCTACGTAAAAAGCAAGGAAAAACATCCGGATGCGGATAAGCTGAACGTCTGCATCGTCGATGCCGGACAAGAAGAAGACCTGCAGATCGTGTGCGGCGCGAAAAACGTCGCCGCAGGCCAAAAGGTGCCGGTGGCGCTCGTCGGAGCGAAACTTCCCGGAGGGCTGGAAATAAAAAAAGCCAAGCTGCGCGGCGTCGCGTCGCAAGGCATGATCTGCTCGGCGAAGGAGCTCGGCATGAACGACAAGCTTCTGCCAAAGGAACAGCAGGAAGGCATTCTCGTGCTGCAAGAGAACGTACAGGTCGGCACGCCGATCGGAAATGTACTCGGCTTGGACGACAAGGTGCTGGAATTCGACCTGACGCCGAACCGTTCCGACTGCCTCAGCATGATCGGCGCGGCTTACGAAGTCGGGGCCATTCTCGGCCGCGACGTGAAGCTGCCGAAACCGGAAAAGGAACTGATGGAAATCAGCGATGCGGCAGCCGACCATATTTCCGTCAACATCAGCGCTCCGGAGCAATGCAGCCACTATGCCGCCAGATACATTACGGGCGTGAAAATCGGGCCGTCCCCGCAGTGGATGCAAAACCGATTGATGGCCGCGGGCGTGCGCCCGATCAACAACATCGTCGATATCACGAACTATGTCATGCTGGAATACGGCCAGCCGCTGCATGCGTTTGACGCCGATCAGCTGGAGAACGGCGCGATCGACGTCCGCCTTGCCAAGGAAGGCGAAACGCTGGTCACGCTGGACGGGCAGGAACGCAAGCTGGAGCCGCATATGCTGCTCATTACCGACGGCGTTAAACCGGTCGCGCTTGCCGGCGTCATGGGCGGGCTGAATTCCGAAGTGACGGACGGCACGGTGAACATCCTGCTCGAATCCGCCAAGTTCGACGGCGGTACGGTGCGGAAAACGTCCAGACAGCTGGGACTCCGCTCGGAAGCGAGCCAGCGTTTCGAGAAGGAAGTCGATCCAAGCGCCGTCATTCCTGCGCTCAACCGGGCGGCGGAGCTGATCTGCCGTTATGCGTCCGGCGCGGTTCATAAAGGCATCGTGGAAGCCGGATCGGTAAACGCGGAAGAGAAGGTGATCGTGCTTTCCTTCGACAAGCTGAACCGTTTCCTTGGCACCGATCTGTCGATGCTGGAGGTCAAAACGATTTTCAATCGCCTTCATTTCAGCTGTGCCGACACCGCGCAGGGCGTGCTTGAAGTTAAAGTGCCGACGCGGCGCGGAGACATTACGCTGGACGTGGATTTGATCGAAGAGATTGCCCGCCTGTACGGCTACGACAACATCCCGACGACGGCGATCGAAGGCAAAACGACGCCGGGCGCTTACACGAAGGCGCAGGCGATCCGCCGCGATATCCGCAAGATGTTTACGCATGGCGGATGGCAGGAGGTCATTACGTATTCCTTCACGCATCCGGAGACGACCCGCTTGTTCCCGGCCTTGACCGAGGGCAGCCATGCCGTCAAGCTGCTGATGCCGATGAGCGAGGAGCGCAGCGTCCTCCGCACCAGCATCATTCCGAACCTGCTGGACGTCGCCGCGTATAACGCCAACCGCAAGCAAAACGACCTTGCCGTGTTCGAGATCGGGAACGTGTTCTATACGAACGAAGAGCAGCTGACGGTTCAGCCGAAAGAATTGCCGGTGCTGTCGCTGCTGCTTTGCGGCAGCCGCGCGGAAAAACAGTGGAACCAAACGCCGGAGAAGGTCGATTTCTTCGATCTGAAAGGCGCGCTGGAAACGTTGTTCGGATTCCTCGGCCTCGAGGACAACATCCGTTACGTGGCGAATCAACCGGAAGGATATCATCCGGGGCGCTCCGCTTCCCTATATTTGCAGCATGGCACGGAGCAGATTCTGATCGGCACGATGGGCCAGGTGCATCCGCAGCTTCAGCAGGAGCGCGACCTTGGCGACGTATATACGGCGGAAATTTTGCTTCAGCCGCTATATGATCATACTAGTGAAGACATCAGATACCGCGAGCTTCCTCGCTTCCCGGCATCCGAACGCGACATCGCCGTCGTCGTCGACGAAAGCGTGGAAGCCGGAGCGATGCTGGAAGCCATCCGCGAAGCGGCCGGAGAATTGCTGCAGTCCGTGCAGGTATTCGACGTGTACACGGGCAGCAAGCTGGGCGAAGGCAAAAAGAGCGTCGCGATTTCGACGGTCTACCGCCACAACGAACGCACGCTGACGGATGAAGAGGTATCCGCGGCGCATGCAGCCGTAGTCGGCCGCCTGGAGCAAACTTTTCATGCAGAATTGAGAAAATAGCAGGAATTGAACGAAGCCGCATCGAATCCATGTACATATACGATTCGATGTGGCTTTTTTTGCGGAAAAAACAGACATCTCAGACCAACACAATACGAAGGAGGGCGCAAGCAGTGACTACACCCGATCGTACCCGCGTCACCGTAGAGATCTACGGGACTTCTTATAAATTGGTAGGCAGCAGTGCCGATTACATGAAAAAAATCGCCGCTTACGTCGATGAGCGGATGAACACCATTTCCAAAAGCCATGCCCGGCTCGACACGATGAAGCTTGCCGTGTTGACCGCCGTGCATATGGCCGAGGAAGCCATTCAGATGCAAGAGCTTCAGAGCGAGGTCAAAATGCTGACCGGCGAAAGAAGCGAGCTGCGGAGCGAGCTGGCGAAGCTGCATGCGCTCCGCGCGGAGCAGCAGGAGGCATACGAAAAACTCCAGGCCGATCATAAGGCGAGCCGGAAAGAGATGGAGGAGCTTCGGAAGCAGTGGGAGTCCGAACGCTCCGGGCTTCAAAAGCAGTTGGAGGACACCAAAGGATCCTTAAGCGCCGAACTGCAGAAAACCCGGGCTTCGCTCGGCAAAGAGCTGGAAGACGCGCGCGCTTTGCTCAAGAAGGAAACGGAAGCGAAGGAAGCGCTGCAGCGCAAGGAAAAACAGGCGGCAGAGCAGCATCAAAGGGACCGTCAATCGCTAGAAGCGCGGCACAAGGCGGCGGTGCAGGAGCTTGAGAAGGGGCATGCCGCTGCCCTGCAGGCGGCGGAGCAGAAGCAGCAGGAACTGCTCAAAACGGCCGAAGAAAAGCATTTGGCCGCATTAAAGGAAGCCCGCGAGAAGCACGAAGCGTCCCTGCGCGAGGCGGAGCAAAAACATCAAACGGCCATCGAGGGCTTAAACAAACAGTTGAACGAGCTTCGGGGAGGGAGCGCCCAGCTGCAAGGCAAGCTCCGAAGTCTTCAGGAGGAACTGCAGCAGTCGAAAAACGCGTATGCCAAACTTCAGGAGCAGCACCAGGCGGCGCTCAAGAAAGAAGAGGTTTCCCAGACCGAACTGAAGACGCTTCGGGAGCAGCAGGTCAGACTGAATGGACAGATCAACGGTCTCAAGGAGGAAGCAGCCCTTGCGGAAGAGGAACAACGCCGCATGCAAAAGCTTCTTGAAGAATACGGCGCGTCCGCCCAAAAGCAGAAAGCGGAGCTGGAAAAGCTGGCGGCCGATGCGGCTTCCTGGCGCAGCCAGGCGGACAAGCACAAGGAAGAAATCGGCGATTTGGAGCTTCGGCTGCTGGAGGCCGGAGAGCAGAACGATACGCTCGAAGCCGGCATGAAGTCACTGCACGACGAGCTGAGCGTGCTTAAGGAGCAGCTGGAGGAAGAGAACCGGAAGGCGGAAGCCGCGGAGCGGAAGAACGAAGAACAGCGCGCCCTGCTGGAACAGCAGCAGCGGCAGATCGAATACTTGAACAAGAAGCTCGAAGACCTGGACGAAACGCTGCAGCTGCAGGAGCTTTCCATCGAAGAGCAGCAGGAGCTGCTTGCGGCCAAGGAGCAGCTTCTCCGGGAACGTCAGGAGCAGCTTGATTCAAGCCAAGAGCTGATCCAAACGCTGCAGCAGTCGGTGCAGGAAAAAGACGGAATCCGGAAGAAGCTGGAAGGAGAGCTTCTTGAAAAAGAAGCTGCGCAAGAGCAGCTTCAGCGCGAGTTCGATGAAAAAGAAGCTGCGCAAGAACAGCTTCGGCGCGAGCTCGATGAAAAAGAAGCCCGATACGAGCAGCTTCGGCGGACGCTCGAGGAAACCGAGGCCGGATACGAGCAGCTCCAGCGGACGCTGGAGGAAAAAGAAGCGGGGTATGCGAAGCTTCAGCAAATGCTGAAGGAGAACGAAGCGCATTCCGAACAGCTCCACCGGACGCTCAAGGAAACGGAAGCGCAATGCGAACAGCTTCAGCTCGCGCTTGACGGGAACAAAGCCCAAGCCGAGGAACTTCGGAAGGCGCTTGAGGAAAGCAAGGCGAATAGCGCGGATTTCCGAGAGGCTTTGAAAGAACAGCAGGCGCGGTATGCGGAGCTGGAGCAGGCAGCGGAACAAAAAGAAGCCGGGCTTACGGAACTGCGGCATTCGATGGAAGAAAAAGAAGAGCAGTACCGCAAGCTGCAGCGCCAGCACGGCGAAACGCTGCAGCAGCATGAGATGCTGAAGGATCAGTACGATCAGCGGCTCCGGGAACAGGATGAGCTGCTGAACCAGATGGCCGAAACAAGCGAACGGTGCGACCGCCTTGAAAGGGAGCTTGCCGAACTTGAGGCGTCTTATCGGGAGGCTGAACTCCAGGTCAGTGATTTCAGGCAGAAACATAGCGGCTTGGAACGCCTCTATCAGGAGCACATGAACCAATACGAAAATTTGAAGCAGCAGTACCAAGGTTTGCAAAAGCAATAC
This sequence comes from Paenibacillus sp. USDA918EY, assembly GCF_009870825.1. GTDB lineage: Bacteria > Bacillota > Bacilli > Paenibacillales > Paenibacillaceae > Paenibacillus_AQ > Paenibacillus_AQ albilobatus. Next base: position 36,422 of record NZ_WTWY01000008.1, read on the forward strand.
GAGGAGCTGCAGCGGAAGGTCGCCGAAATGAAACGGCAGCAGGAAGATACCGAAATCGAGTATTTGATGGTGCTGGAGGAAAAGGATGAAGCGATCCGGAAGGCGGAGGAGCTGACGCGGATGCTGGATGAAGCCGCCGATCGGGAAAACGAGCAGCGGGAGCTGCTCCGCAATAGCGAGCTCGCGCTTCAGTCCTATCAGGAAAAGCTGGAAGAGATGATGAGCCGCGAGGAGCATTGGAACAGCAAGGAATCGGAGCTGCAGGCGGAGCTTGCCGAATGGCAGCGTCAAATTGCCGCAGGAGAAGAGAAGCTGGACAAGCTGCAGAACGAGAAGGAACGCGCGGCGGCCGAACTGCGCGAGGTCGGCGAAAACTTCGAGCTAATGGCCAACCAGTACCGTCTGCTGCAGGCCGAGCTTGAGCTTCAGCAGGAGAAAACGGAGGAGCTGCAAAAGGAACACAGCTTGCTCCAGGATGAATACGCCAAGCTGCAAACCGAATACAACGAGTGGATCGAACTGATCGAACAGGACCAAAGCTGATCGCGTTCCCTAAAAGACAGACAATCCCCCTACAGCCGCAAGCAGGAGCATATCATGACGCGTTCCTTTCTGCAGTCTGTAGGGGGATTTGCTTGGGTCCGTCCGATCGTCGAAGATCCCTATACCCTTTTGTTATTTGGACGGGTTTCGGTTTGCGGACCGTTATTTGTCGAGATGACCCGCCTGATGTTATTCGTCCACGATCACTTTGGCGATCATGGCCGTATGTCCCGCGCCGCAAAATACCGAGCAGGTCATTTCGAACGTGCCGGCTTTATCCGGTGTCACGACTTGGGATTTATGTTTGTTGTCGAGCTGGAGTTCGAGAGCCGGAACCAAAACGCCGTGGATCCCTTCCGCATTGTCGAGCGAAATTTTGACGGGAACCCCTTTTTTGAGATGATATTCCTGTTTATCGAACGAATAATTCGTCGCTTTGATGACCAGCTCTTCGCTGGGGGCAACGCCCGTGTCGGTGACGCCGCCGTTTGCGGTTGAAGCATCCTCCTTATTTTTTCCGCAAGCGACAAGCGTCAGGAGAAGCATGCAGGAAAGAACCAAAGCAATGGTCTTTTTCAATCGTGAACCCTCCTCAAAACTTTAATTTTGAAGTAATTCTAGTAGTCATCATACCCCAAAATTGGAAGAACGGAACGTTGCTCATTTGAATAATTGGTGAATTCATAACGCAAGTCGTCAATAAAGGAACCAATCCAATGAATTTTCAAGAATTTTACAGCTCGAGATGTATTTTGACTTAATGTTAAGTTATAATGATAATCACGATTCCTTATGTTTTTCCTTGTAAGTTTATTTTTTCCTAAAGAGTAGGGGATTGACTTTTTCATGGACGGGAACAATGTTCTTTTGGAGGATCGGTGGCACCGAAAAATATTAAACGCTTACTGGATCGTCATGCTGATGTTTCTGCTGGCCCAGGCCGTTTTTTTGCTGTCCGGCGGAGCCCACCCGGGCGGGGCGGGAAAAGGGGCGGGCTTCTGGCTGAGGTGGGCCGGCTCGAACGGGCTGACCGTGCTGCTGCTCGTCATGACCGAAACGTGGCTGCGCTGCTGGCCGAAACATCATAAAAAGGCGATCGCGGCATGCGGTTTTTTGATCTCGTACATGTTTTATTTTATTACCCAGCCGACCGCGGACGGATCGCAAACCGCGCTGCTGCTTCCCGTTGTCATCTCCGTCGTCTATTTTGACCGAAAAATGCTGTTCAGCTTCGGTGTTTTTACCATTTTGACGTACATACCGATTTATTTTTTGATCGAACGTCCGCTATATCAAAAACCGATCGAGGAATTCATTCAGGTCGAAAGCGTGTTTGTGGTCAGCCTGCTGATTGGAAGCACGATTTTGATCCGGGTGAAGGAATTTGCCGGGTATTTGAAAACGGTCATGAAGTCGGAACAGCAGCTTCTCGTCGAAAAAACCATTTCGGACAAGCTGCTTAAAATGGATGCTTTGACGGGGCTTTACAATCATAAAACCTTTCACGAATATTTGGACGCGCTGCTGCAGCATTCGGAGAAATACCATCTGCCGTTGCAGCTGGCGATTATCGATATCGACGGATTCAAAAAGGTCAACGATTCGTACGGGCATTGGGTCGGCGACCTCGTGCTCAAGCAGGTGGCTGCAACGATCACTTCCATCATGATGCCGAACGATTTCGCGGCCCGGTATGGAGGGGAAGAGTTTGCGGTTATTTTCGCGGATAAAACGCTGGCGGAGGCAGAAGCCATCACGGAAAAGCTCCGTTTAGGAATTTCCGCCCAGGAGCACCCGAACCTGAAAGGCCGGCCGGTGACGGTGAGCATCGGGTTATGCGATTACCGGCCCGGGGACGACAAGGAAACGTTGTTCTGCAAGGCTGACATCGCGTTATATCATGCCAAGCGGACAGGCAAAAACAAAGTGGTGACGGCTTCCGATGCGATTTTGGCCGACTCGCCCGAGGGCAAGGTGGCTTCCATCTGATCCGAACCATAACCATGACAGGCGAAATGAAAAACCCTCCTGCTTCCATGGGAACAGGAGGGTTTTTGCATGTGTTATTTATGGTCTTTGGCTGCATTGAAGGCGGACACCGGAATGAACAGGTCGATAATCCCGATCACGAGGGCGGCAAGGATCGCACCAAGGATGGTGACGCTGACTCCGCCAACGATAAATTGGGCGATGTAAATGACCAGCGCGCTGACCACGAAGCCGACAATGCCCCGACCGAACGGCGAAACTCGTTTGCCGAAGATTCCTTCAATTACCCAGCCAAGCAAAGCAATGACCAGGGCCAACAGCAGAGCGCTCCAGAATCCACCGACGGAGAATTGCGGAACGATCCAGCCGACAACCATAAGCACAATCGCGGAAACGATAAATCGTACGACATGACCCAGAAAATGCATGCAATTGGCCTCCTTTGCGTAGAAAGTACGTTGTATGAACCATTTCGTAATGCTTGTTAATGCCGTTCATTAGGAAATGGGTTCTGTATGCATCGTTTATTGTATTCAATTTGAGCAATGTTATGTATCGGACTTGTCCTGATTTATTGGAATTTCCGCTTTGGCCATTTTGAAGGCAAATAGCGAAGGCGAGCATGTTTCGTATATAATAAAGAGCGATATGGGGATTTGCAAAAAAGCTGACTGCGGCAGCACACGGTTTGCAGGTCCCGATGCATGAGAGGAGTAGTGAATTTTCTTGGACGATAAAATTTTGCATACAATGGAATACCGCAAGATTTTAAATACATGTGCCGGCTATACCCAGACCTCCATGGGCAAACAAATCACGGAAAACTTAAGGCCGGACATCGACCTCGAGTCGGTCAAAAAACTGCTGCAGGCGACCGATGAAGCCTATACCGTGGAACGTCTGAAAGGAACGCCGTCCTTCGGCGGAATCAGCGACGTTTCGGCGGCGCTGAAACGGGCGAAAATCGGCGGCACGCTGAATCCGCACGAGCTTTTGGCGATCAGCAACACGACCGGAGGCGCAAGACGCATCAAGCGTTTCATCTCGCAAATGAACGAGGACGAGCCTCTTGCGCTGCTCGTAAGCATCAGCGAAAACATTTCGGAGCAAAAAGCGCTGGAGGACGCCATTAAGGCATGCATTTCGGATGAAGCGGATGTGCTGGATTCCGCAAGCTCTGAGCTTGCCCAAATCCGCCGCGAGCTCCGCTCCGGCGAAGTGCGCATCCGCGAGAAGCTGGATAACATGATCCGTTCCTCGTCCGTCGCCAAAATGCTGCAGGACCAGCTCGTGACGATCCGCGGCGACCGTTTCGTCATTCCGGTCAAAGCGGAATACCGTTCGTATTTCGGCGGCATCGTGCACGACCAATCCGGTTCCGGCGCAACGCTGTTTATCGAACCGGAATCGATCGTGGCGATGAACAACAAGCTCCGCGAAACCCGAATGAAAGAGGAACGCGAAATCGAGGTCATTTTGCAGAAGCTGACGGCCAAAGTGGGCGAGCAGGCGGATTTGTTGCTGTTCGACCTCGATCTGGTCGGCCAGCTCGACTTTATTTTTGCTAAAGGCCGCTTGGCCCATGCGATGAAAGCATCAAAACCGATCATGAACGACCGGGGGTTCCTGAAGCTTCGCAAAGGGCGCCATCCGCTCATCGATATGGAGAAGGTTGTCCCGATCGACGTGGAGCTGGGGAATTCCTACACGTCCATCATCGTCACGGGCCCGAATACCGGCGGGAAGACGGTAACGCTGAAAACGATCGGCTTGCTCAGCCTGATGGCGATGTCGGGGATGTTCGTTCCGGCGGAGGAAGGCAGCCAGCTATGCGTATTCGACGCGATTTACGCCGATATCGGGGATGAGCAGAGCATCGAGCAGAGCCTCAGTACCTTTTCAAGCCATATGACGAACATTATCCGTATTTTGAAAAACATGACGCCAAAAAGCCTCGTGCTGCTGGACGAGGTCGGTGCGGGCACCGATCCGGCGGAAGGCTCCGCGCTTGCGATCGCGATTTTGGAGCATATCCATCAAATGGGCTGCCGCATGGTCGCAACGACGCACTACAGCGAGCTGAAGGCTTACGCTTACGAACGAAAATCCGTCATCAACGCGAGCATGGAGTTTGACGTAAACACCTTAAGCCCGACGTATCGGCTGCTTGTGGGCGTGCCGGGCCGAAGCAACGCGTTTGCGATTGCGGAACGGCTTGGGCTGCCGAACCAAATTCTTGATTTTGCGCGCGGCCAAGTCAACGAAGAGGATCAGCGCGTTGAGCATATGATCGCATCGCTCGAGGAAAACCGCCTTGGCGCGGAAGTGGAGCGGGAGCAGGCCGAAAAGCTGCGGCAGGAGATGGAGCAGCTGCGCAGCAGGCACCAGCAGGAGCTGGAGAAACTCGAGCAGCAGCGCGACCGGTTGATCGAAAAAGCGCAGGCGGAAGCGAAAGAGGTTATTGCGAAAGCGAAACGCGAAGCGGAGGAAATCATCGGCGATCTCCGTCAGCTCGCCAAAGAAGAAGGCGCGGCGGTCAAAGAGCATAAGCTGATTGCAGCACGCAAAAGGCTTGACGATGCCGAGCCGCAGCAGCGCAAAAAATCGGCGGCGCGAAACAAACCGAAGGCTCCCCGCAAAATCGAAGCGGGCGACGAGGTCATGGTGTACAGCCTGAACCAAAAAGGCCATGTCGTCGAGCTGGCCGGATCTAAAGAAGCGGTCGTGCAGCTCGGCATCATGAAAATGAAAGTCGGCCTGGATGACCTGGAGCTGGTGCAGACGCACGAAGCGGCGGCCAAACAGACTCAGCGGCAGGCGACGACGGTGAAGCGCACCCGGGACGACAACGTCCGGACCGAGCTTGATTTGCGCGGCGCCAATCTTGAAGAAGCGTTGATCGAAGTCGATCGTTTTATCGACGAAGCTTTCCTTGGCAACTTGGGTCAGGTGTACCTGATTCACGGCAAAGGCACAGGCATTTTACGGAAGGGAATCACCGATTATTTACGCAGGCATAAACACGTCAAGAGCTTCCGTCTCGGCAATTACGGCGAAGGCGGAACAGGCGTGACGGTTGCGGAGCTTAAATAATCGGCCGGTTAAAGGCTGACGTGCAGCGATTGAAGGAGGCAGGACGATGAAAAATGGGGTGGATCAGATGCTTTCCCATCCGCTTGGGATTTTGATCGGTTATTTTTCGGTAGCCATTTTGGGCTTGATCGTATTTTTGTACCTGTTTGAGCTGGTCGCCAGATATAATTGCTGGAAGGAGATCAGCCGCGGCAACGTCGCGGCATCCCTGGCGACCGGCGGCAAAATTTTCGCCATAGCCAACGTGTTAAGGTACAGCATCGAGGCGAAAACAACCATATACGATACGATGAAGTGGGCCGTTTTTGGTTATATTTTGCTGTTTGTGGCGTATTTGCTGTTTGAGTTTTTAACTCCGGTATTTTCGGTCGACGAGGAAATACGCAAGGATAACCGGGCGGTAGGGATCATCTCCCTGCTGATCTCGGTATCCCTGTCTTATGTCATCGGGGCTTGTATTTATTAGGGGGAAAAAATGAAGAACCTGATAAGAATTTTATTCGTGGCCGCTTTAATCTTTTTTATCGTCGGCATCTATTATTTAATGAATCATTGAGGAGTGAATGGCAATGGAAACGACCGTTTGCCCATGGTGCCAGACGGAAATCGTCTGGGACGAGGAAATTGGACCTGAAGATGCTTGTCCATACTGCCAAAACGAATTGAAGGGGTATCGGACGCTGAGCATCCAGCTCGGGGAAGAGGAAGAAGAGCCCGCGGAGCATGAGGAATGGGAAGACGAAGGCGGCGATGACGACGCGGCGTATTGGGGACAAGAGGATATGCGGCATAATCTTCCCCCTTCTATCCGTACGCTGGATAAATTCGAAGAGAGCCATGATTTGATGAATTACGAGGAAACCGTGGAAAAAATATTGGATGAGCAGGAGGAAGTGCCGGAATGTCCGAAATGCCGCGACTACATGATTTTGGCCGGCACCCAGCAGATTACAGGGGACAGCTTTGCGCCGGCGCAGTTCAGCGCGATGAAGTCGCCTGTCATTCAGCCTCCTTTCCGGGTCAATATGTATATTTGCACGGGATGCTTCCATGTTGAAACCAATTTGTCCGAAGAAGACCGGCTGCGCATGGTGGACCATTTGAGCCGCGGCAACGCTTAACCGCTCATGGACCCTGAATGCACATGATTTTTTAAATGATATTCCTCCCTTTGGGGTATGTTAAGACCGAACATGTCCGGCGATCCAAAGGGGGGACTTATGAAAACGAAGGCACATTTGAACCGCCAATCGCTGCTACTCTTGGCCGTGAACGGGTTGATCGTGCTGGCGGGCGCCCTTTCCGGCACCTTTTTGAACGTGTATCTATGGAAAAGCAAACAGGATTACGCGATGATCGGCTGGTTTACCGTCGCCCAACAGGTGGCTATCGGGCTTACCTTTTGGCTTGGCGGCAAGTGGGTGAAAGAATACAACAAGATGAACGCCCTGCGTGCAGGCATCGTTCTTTCGGGGCTGTTTTATCTGCTGGTGTTATGGGCAGGGCCGAACGCGGTACGTTGGATCTGGCCGCTGGGGCTGCTGCTTGGCATTGCAATGGGACTCTTTTGGCTTTCGTTCAACGTCGTTTATTTCGAAGTGACCGACCGGGTCAACCGGGATTTGTTTAACGGCTGGGTCGGGCTTCTCGGTTCGGTCACCGGCATCGTCGGCCCCTGGTTTTCGGGGCTGCTGATTACGTGGCTTAAGGGCGATCGGGGATACAGGGTCGTGTTTACGATCTCGCTGGTGATTTACGGCCTTTGCGTCTTCCTTAGTTTTTTTCTGAAAAAAAGGGAGAGAGGCAGCGGCTACAGCTGGGCGGAGCCCATCAGCCAGCTGCGCAGCAAAGGGAATCCGTGGCGGTGGATGACGCCGGGGCTTGTGGCCCAAGGCGTACGCGAAGGGGTTTTCGCCTTCCTGATCGGCCTGCTCGTGTTCGTGGCGACGAAGCAGGAATCGAAGCTGGGACAATTTACGCTGATTACGTCAGCGATATCGCTTCTGACTTATTGGGTTGCCGGGAAGTGGTTCAAACCCAAATTCAGAAGTCCGGGGATGCTTGTCGGAGCCCTGCTGCTGTGGATTGTCATTCTCCCGCTGTTGTGGAAAAACGGCTACGGTACCCTGCTGGCGTTCGGGATCGGGACGGCGGTGTTTATGCCGCTGTATATTTTGCCGATCACCGCGGCGGGGTTCGACTTGATGGGCAGGAGCGACGAAACGGTAGAAAAACGGGTCGAGCTGGTCGTCCTGCGCGAGCTGAGCCTGATGGTCGGGCGGCTGCTCGGAACCTTTATTTTCATCGCCGTGCTGATGGTCAGCAGGACGCCGCTCACCATCACCATGCTGATGCTTGTTCTCGGCGCATCGCCGATTGTCAGCTGGGTGTTCGCCCGCAAGCTGCTGAAGGCGGAAAAGTCGGCCGTAACAAATAAGTAGTAATATGGTATTTTTGGAACCCTCGGGGTGACGCTGAAAAAGCGCCCCGGGGGTTTTCTTGTGTCTATAGCATTGGGGGGTTATTTTCCGTTGTGAAATTTAAGGTTGCTGTAAGGTTGGGATTAAAATGCTGTAAGGTTGGGGCTTTAAAATTAGGTTTGTGATGGTGAGTAAGCTCTTACGTCAAACGCCTTCATAATAGCGGTACCTCGCACAAAGTAAAGATCAAAGATTATTCATTTAAGGAGTAACCAAATGAAAACCATACTGCAAGCAAAAAACGTAAACAAAACCTTTGGCACAAAAGGAAACCTATATACGGCGCTGCAAAACATCAACCTGAGCATTGAAGAAGGGGAGTATGTCGGCATCATGGGCCCGTCCGGGGCGGGGAAATCGACGCTGCTGAACATCTTCTCGACCATCGATACGCCGACCTCCGGCGAAATCACGATCGACGGGCAAAACATCGTTGCCATGAACGAGGAGAAGCTGTCCGATTTCCGTCGGAATAAACTCGGGTTTATTTTTCAGGACTACAATCTGCTTGATACGTTGACGGTCAAGGAAAACATCCTGCTCCCGCTGGCCTTATCCAAAGTCCCGGCAGCCGAAATCGAAAAGCGGGTTGAGGAAATCGCCGATACGTTCGGCATTCGCGAGATTCTCGATAAGTACCCGTACCACATTTCGGGGGGACAAAAGCAGCGTGCGGCGGCATCGCGGGCGATCGTGTCGAATCCGAGCCTGATTTTGGCGGACGAGCCGACCGGCGCGCTCGATTCGAAATCGGCGACCGGGCTGCTGGAAAGCTTGAGCAAGCTGAACCGGCACAATCAAGCGACCATCCTGATGGTTACGCATGACGCTTATGCCGCGAGCTTCTGCAAGCGGGTCATTTTCATCAACGACGGCCGGCTGTTCAAGGAGCTTCATAAGGAAGGCATGACGAGACAAGCATTTTTCGGACAGATTCTTGAGGTATTGGCGACGCTCGGAGGTGGGCATCATGACGCTGTTTAAGATCGCCGGGAAAAACATCCGGAAAAATTTCACGAATTATTTTCTTTATTTCGCATCGATGATTTTCAGCATCGTCATTTACTTTACGTTCGTGTCCTTGAAATACGACAGCACCATCGCATCCGCATCGGAAGGATCGCAGAAGATCAGCTCGGCGTTCAGCGGGGCGGCGGTCGTATTGATCGTTTTCGTGGCGGTGTTCATCTGGTATTCGAATTCGTTTTTCACACGGAAGCGCAAAAAAGAGGTCGGGCTGTATTCGCTGCTTGGCGTCCGTAAAAAACAGATCGGGCGGATGCTTTTTTACGAGAATTTCCTGATGGGCATTCTGGCCCTGATCGTCGGAATTGCGCTTGGATCGGTGCTGAGCCGGTTTTTTGTCATGATTTTGATGAAGGTGATGGGTTATTCCGTTGTGGCGAATTTCTCCATTTCTCCGGCTGCCATCTTGAATACGTTCCTGGTGTTCATGATCATCACGCTGATCACGTCGGTCCAAGGCTATCGCCTGATCTATCGTTTCAAGCTGATCGAGCTGTTCAAGGCAGACCAAGAGCGTGAGAAAGAACCAAAGTCTTCCGTGATCATTGCGTTATTATCCGTGGCACTTATCGGGTTCGGCTATTGGCTTGCGCTGCAAAACTTGCTTACGTCCAAGGCATGGGCGGCGATGGGCTTCATGCTGACTCCGCTCGTTATACTGATCTCGGTCATCCTGGGCACATACCTGCTGTTTAACACGTTAACCGTTACGCTGTTGAAGATGGCCCGAAAACACAAAAAAAGCTACTGGCGCGGACTGAACCTGATCGGGACTTCCCAGCTGCTGTACCGGATGAAAGGCAACGCGCGGACACTGACGATCATCGCCGTGCTGAGTGCAACGACGCTGACGGCGGTCGGAACCGCGTACAGCATCTATTACAACAACCGGACGAACGCGGCGGTTGCGAATCCGAACAGCTATATGTTTATCGGGGTGGACAGTAAGGCCGCAGGAAAAGCCGATAAGGCGATCGAGCAGGCTGCGGGGCATAAAGTGCTTTACCATGAGTCCATTCCTCTCCTTGAGGTAGATGCGGACACCTCCGGCCTGAATCATGCTCAAGGATCAGATGAGCAGTCGTTTACCGTCTTATCAAACCGCGAGTTTAACCGGTTGGCCAAGCTTCAGGGGCGGGACGATGCCGTAAGCCTTGAAGGCAGCGAAGCCGCGGCGCTCGAGCCGGGCTATATAGAAGGCATTTCGCCGGAGTACGTCGATTCGTCGATCAAGCTGAAGGGAAAAGGCATCAATAAAACCATCCGATTCAAAGCATTAAAAAATTACAGCGTGCTGAATCTTGGATCGGTCTATTCCACCATTGTCATCAGCGACGACATGTTTGCGGAGCTTAAGCCGAATGCCAAGGCCATGGCTGTTGAAGCATACGGCATCACGCATCAGGACAAGGCGAAGGAGCTGACGAAGCAGCTGGAAGTCATTTTGCCTGAGAAAGCTAAGCTTTCAAGCTTTTACAGCGATTATTCGCGGGGAATGGAATCTTCCGGCCTCTTGATGTTTATGGGTGGATTCCTCGGACTCGTGTTCCTGGCGGCAACAGGCAGCATCATTTACTTCAAGCAGCTGACGGAAGCCGGGAGCGACAAAGCCCGTTATGCGATTTTGCATAAAATCGGCGTCAAAAAACGGGAAATCCGCAAATCCGTCGCCAAACAGGTACTGTTCATCTTTGCCCTGCCGCTTGCTTTCGGCATCGCCCACTGCGCCGTCGCCCTGTCGGCTTTATCGAAGCTGTTGATGACCAACCTGGTCGTGCCTGTCGTGAGCTGCATGGGTGTCTATGTGTGCATTTACCTGATCTATTACTTCTTGACCGTGCGTGCGTACTGCAAAATCGTTACCAATACAAAATAAGGAGTGAACGGGAATGAAAAAAGGGATTATCGCTTTAGCCGTCGTTTTGATCGTTTTGGTCGGATTCGTCGTATTCATCCAAAACGTGAATTTGAACCGAATCGGTGCGGAGCAATATTACGTGCAGATTAACCAAGACGGAAAGAAAATAGAAGATAAGTCGGACGGTGGACAGAAGTATGTTTCTTACGAATACGCCCTGGAGGGCTTTGATTCTAACGGGAAGGAAAAAAACCTGACCTTTAGAGCATTCAAAGAACTGCGCAAAGATGCGTACCTGCGAATCTATGTGAAGGGGGATGGAGTCAGCTCCTACCAGGAGGTGCAGGCCGCGGAACTGCCCGAGGGGGCAAAACGGAAGCTGGAGACTGCCGGGAAATAGGTACCTGTACCGCCTGAGACATAAATTAGGGTTTTGCAAAATTCGATTCCTGCCGCTCCAGGGTACAATGTATAGGCGAATTAAAGCGTTTCGCTCTATATATTGCTGATTGGAAGTCACTTTCTGGACTTTTGCAAAATCCTCAAATAAATATCTTATTTCTGGATCAAGGGAGAGAAACCGATGAAAAAAACTGTTTTTAAAACCGTATCCCAAAAAACGCTGGCTTATTCGCTCGCATTTACGCTTGCGGCTTGCCCGCTGGCAAGCGCCGGTCATGTTCTGGCCGCGCCGGCAGCGGCATCCGCGGATTCCGTAGAGGCTGCGCAGGCGCATGCCCAAGCCCAAGTCGCGTACCGGATTAACGCTAGGCTCGACGAAAAAAATATGCGCATCCAAGGGAGCGAAACCGTTACCTACCGGAACACATCCAAAGATGCGCTGCGGAAGATCGTCTTCCATACGTTTGCCGATGCCAACCGGTCCAAAGCGACCCAAACGTCGATGTTTGAGCAAAACAACGAGGAGATCCGGAAGGAAAATCCGCAGAAGAAGCCGGAAGATTTTCTTGGCGGCATCTACATTCGCAGCGCGGCGGCTAACGGACAACCTTTGGTTTTTTCAAACAGCAATCAGGCTCTGACCGTTGAATTGAAGCAGGAGCTAAAGCCTGGGGAAGCGGTGACGGTTGAAATCGGTTTTGAGGTGAAAATTCCTTTCGGCATGCAGCGCCTGTCCTACTACAAAGACATCGTCAATGGCGCTCATTGGTTCCCGGTCATGTCGGTCTACGACGAGAACAAGCATGAGTGGGACAACAAGCCGTACAGCAAGACCTTCGAAACCGACTATTACGATTCATCCGATTTCGAAGTTCATATTAACGTGCCGGAAGCCTATCAAGTGCTGATGCCGGGAACGATCACCACGCAGGCGGACCCGAAAGAGCCCGGCCGGAAAGTCGTTACCGCCGTTGCCGACAACACCCGGGAGCATGTCTTTTTTGCCAGCCCGAATTATAAGGTGGAGAGCGTAACGCGTGACGGCCTGACGATTGAATATTATTATTTCGACAATATGCCGGACAAGAAAAAAATCGTCGATGAATACATCGACACCGCTTTTAAGGCTATTCAATTTTTCAGTGAAAAGTACGGGAAATATCCTTACTCTGAGTTCCGGATCGCGGAGTCGTACGTAGAGGGTGTGGCGGTCGAGTTTGCCCGGGTCATCCAAATGGGGCAAATCCGGCCGAATAGCGACCCGGCGCATGATACCACATTCGTGCACGAGATCGCCCATCAATGGTTCCATGCCTTGATCGGCAACGATTCGGAGAAAGAGTCGTTTTTGGACGAAGGGTTTGCCGATTTTTCGATGGTGTATTTTGCGGAAAAACAAGGCGATAAGCTGAACGGGTTCAAATCGATCCAAATCGATGATTGGTCTTATTTAGACAAGCCGATCGCCTCAAACAATACGGAAGCGGGGGACGAGGCCAACCCGGTCTTTTATAAAAAAGGACGCCAGGCCATCTACCAGCTGTACCGCATGGTGGGCGAGGACAAATTCGATGCGTTCATGCAGGAATATTTCAAGCGGTACGCGCACAAAAACGCGACGATCAGCGGGTTGCTGCACACCATCCAGGATACGCTAGGAGAGGAAGCGCGAAAGGAAATGGACAAAGCGCTGCATGATCCGCAGTTTGCTCTAAAGCCCGAATACCGATTGTCTGAGGCGGAAGAAGCGGCTTATTGGCGTGAACAGTTTAAAACCTCGTACCGTTCTTCCCTGTCCCAAATTCCGAATCTTCCGGCGGAAACGATGAGCCGCATCATGGATAAGGCGCTGCAGGGCGAACCGCTGACGATCGTGATGGGTGATCAGGCTGGCAGCAAAGCGAAAAAGCAACAGCAGACGATCTTGGCACAGCTTGAAGGGACTCTTGGGATCATGGGCATTCCATGCGAGGTCATTTCCGACCGGCAAACACTCAAGAAAAAGCTGAAAAAGGAGCTCGGAACGAGCAATATCATCGCCATCGGCAGCGCGAAAACGAACGGACTCATCCAGGCGCTCAAACCCGGCATCATGCAGAAATCGAAGGCCATCGGCTTCGACTGGAAAAGCCGGATGAACCAAACAGCTTCTTCAGGCGCTTATGTCATCAAACATCCGTATAATCAAAATCGCCTGCTCCTGCATTTTTTCTGGAACGGTGACGCCCTGAGCGACAACGCGGTCGAGCCGTTTGCGGAGCAAATGCTGAAAGCACTCAACTTTAGCACCGACTTTTATCAGTATTACGTTTTGAACAAAACAGGCCACGTCGCAACAGATAGAAAGATCGCTAACCCGATAGCGAAATTATTCGGCGAATAATAATAGAGTCTCTGGCCAATACACCCGTTTCAATATATGGTTATAGTAATGGAAGGGCGGGGAAGATGATTACTGAAGACTCGGCAGTTTAGCTGCCGGTCTTTTTCCCTATCTGCAGAAAGGAGATCGAACCGATTGCCGCTAAGTCAGAAAATATTGATCGTGGACGATGAAGAAGATATTTTGAAGCTCCTGAAAACGGTGCTGATCAAGGAAGGATTTGAGCACGTACATACCGCCGCTACGGCGAACGAAGGCTGGCTTCAGTTTCAGGACAAGCAGCCCGACCTTGTCATTCTGGACATTATGCTGCCGGACGGCGAAGGGTATGACGTATGCAAACAAATCCGCAGCGTTTCGAACGTGCCGATTTTCTTTTTGTCGGCCAAAACCGAGGAAATCGATAAAATACTTGGTTTTGCCATCGGCGGCGACGATTATATTACCAAACCGTTCAGCCCGAAGGAAGTGGCTTACCGGATCAAGGCCCGTTTCAGAAGAACGGAGGTTGCCCCGGATGAAGATAAGAACCAGCACGAACTGAAGGCAGGCCCGTTTGAGCTTGACGAACAAAAATTCGAACTGAAGAAAAACGGCGAAATCATCGAGTTGAAACCGAAAGAGCTCGGCCTCTTGACCTATTTGCTAAAGCACCCGAACCGGATTATAAGCAAGGAAAGTCTATACGAGCAGGTCTGGGGAGAGGAATCCTTCGGTTATGACAACACGGTTATGGTTCATATTCGGCGGCTGAGGGAAAAAATCGAGGAGGATCCTTCCAACCCGCAATATCTGGTGACCGTAAAGGGACTGGGATATAAGTTTGCCTTGGAGGAACCGGCCCGATGAAATGGCGGCTGACCGGCAGATACCTGGCATCCGTCGTCCTTATTGTCGTCATCGTCATATTTATTAACCTATTGGTGGTAGCCGGGCTTTTTATGTACCAGAGCATATCCCCTCAATACCCTTTCCATCAAGGAGATGCCTCGGCCGAGGCCATCACCCGCTCATTTAGCAAAGAAATCGTCGTTTCCGAATCGGGGATGGACATTACCAGGCAGGGGAAGGAAACGCTAGAGCGCAATAACGCCTGGGTTCAAATTCTGGACGAAAACGGCAAAGAGGTGTATGGCTATCGGGTGCCGCCTGAAGCGAAAACCAAATATACGCCGATGGATATCGTTCAGACCTACAAGTATATGGAAATAGAACTGATGTCGACCGTTTTTATCGGGGAAAAGCCTGGGAACGGGGAGCGCTACAGCTATTTGATCGGCTTTCAGGACCCTTATCTGGAGCGGAACATTCTCACCTATGATATTCGGAAGGTTGGACGGTTCCTTCAAATCGGAATCGTCATCGTTCTTTGCGTCGACGGCTTCATCGCGCTTTGCATTGCTTATTTGTTCAGCAAAAGGTTAACCCGACCGCTTTCCGCGCTCATAGACGGGATTAAACAGCTGGCTCATAAAAACTACCGGGTGCGCTACGAAACGAAAGGCATTTACAAGGACGTGTTTTACAACGTCAATGTCCTGACGGAGGAGCTGCAGGCAAGCGAATTGGAACGGAAAAAGCTGGACCGGATGAAAGAGGAGTGGATTGCCAACATTTCGCATGATATCAAAACCCCGCTTGCTTCGATTCAGGGATACGCCGAAATGATGCGAGACAAGGATTATGATTTTACGATCGAGGAAATACGGGATTACGCGGAAATTATTGAACGGAAGTCGCTTTATTTGAAAGACGTGATCGAGGATCTGAACCTTTCCACCCGTTTGAGAAACAAGGGACTGTCGCTAAATTTGAAAAGCATAAACATTGTCAGTCTCGTCCGGAACGCTGTTATCGATACGCTAAACGATGCCCGGTACGGCAACCGGAATATCGATTTCCGGTATAACGACGAAGTTATCCTCGTGGAGGCTGACGATATCCTGATTCGCCGCGCGGTCGCCAATTTGATCTACAACGCGGTCGTCCATAACGATGAGGATGTGGCCGTTCAAGTCCGTGTCGAGAAGGAAAGGGATTTCGTACGAATCGTTGTCGAGGATCATGGCAAAGGAATCAAGAAAGAAGAGCTGGAACGGATTTTCGATCGTTATTATCGCGGAACGAACACGGGCGAGCTGCATAAAGGATCCGGCCTCGGCATGGCCATCGCACACGATATCGTGGAGGCTCATGGAGGGGAAATCCATGTGGACAGCGAGCTTCACCAAGGAACCAGCATCGAGATCCGGCTTCAAATGAGAAAAGCAGGCCATGTCAACGGATGACACGGCCTGTTTTTTGTTTAGCGGATCGGAACCGAGTTTGACGGAGAAGGTTTGCTGCTCCGCTGAAGCGAAAACATGCCAAGCTCCGGGCGTTTCCGCCCCAAGAGCTCATCCGCCAGCAAATCCGCTGCGATCATGCAGCAGACGGTGCCGTTGCCGCCGTATGCTTCGATAAAATAGCAATGCGGATAGTCCGGGTGCGTGCCGATCATCGGCATGCCGTCATGGGTCGTGCCGAAAATCGACGCCCAAGCGTAATCGGCCTTGAGGCGGTGATATCCGGGAAAGAGGTTGCGGATTTCGTCCAGCAGCACCTCGGTTTGATGCAGGAGGCGGCCTTCGCGTTTTTCAGGAGCGGGGGGAGCTTCGTCCAGCCCGCCCGCGACGATGCGGTTGTCCGGCGTGGTCCGCATATAGAGGTATGGCCTTGCCGTCTCCCAGATCAAGCAGCGTTCATGCCAGTCCGACAGGTCCTCGAGGGGTTGGGTCAACACGGCATAAGAAACGTTGATCACTGCGTTTTTGTCTTTTTTTATTTCCTGCGTCTCGTAGCCCGTCGAAAAGATCACTTTGTTTGCGCGGATGATGCCGGCATCCGTATAACAGGTGACGCCGCTTTCGCCGTATTCGAAATGAACCGCTTCGGTATGCTCGAACACCCGGACTCCCCGCAGCGCCGCGGCTTCGACCATGGCGTGTACAAGGCGGAACGGGTTCACCTCGGCGTCGCCGCGGGTGTAAAGGGCGGCCGCTTTCGAGAAAGGCATATGTTTTTCAATGCTGCTCCGATCCCAATAATCCACCTCGAAACCATAGGTGTGCAGCGTCTCATACTCCTCTTGAAGCATCTCGACGTCTTTTTCGCTGCTGGCAAAATAAAGGCTATTGCGGGGTACGAATTCCAGATCGCGCGGAAGCTTGGCGCACATCTCCCGAATTTGGCGGATGCTTCGCTCGCAGCTTTTGTAGAAGGCAACGCCGATCTCCTCGCCGAAGGTGCGGATCATGGACGTCAGCGTTTTGTCGTTCGAATATTGAAGCAAGCCGGTATTGGCGGCCGAGCTGCCGCCTCCGATTTTTCTTTTGTCGATAAGTATGATGTCGGAATTCTGTTCCGCGAGTTTGTATGCAAGCATGGCGCCGCCCATCCCGCCGCCGACGATCAGGAAGCTGCATTCCAGGTCTTCATCCAGCGCGGGATATTCGGGTACGGGTTTCATCGTATGGGGCCATGCCGGATTTCCGCTGTTCAGAATCATCTTGCTATCATTCCTTTCCCTTGCTCCAGCCTCGTTTGCCCTCACTTCAGTATTTGTCATTCCCAGGCCGATTACGCTCGGCACATAGAAAAAACGGACCGGGACATAATAAATGCGAGTTAAATATCCCCAGAGGAGGCAAAACGTTTATGCAATCCGGTCAAATGCAGGCCATAACTGGCAAAGAGCTGGAATATATCGTCGATTCGATTTCCAATGAAGATTTGCTGATCAAGCAATGCGCGGCCACTTGCGCTACGACCCAAAATCCGACGATTCAGCAGGCTTTGCAGCAATATATCCGGTCGATGGACCACCATCTGGATCTGCTCGTCCAATCCTTGCAGCAGCATCAGCCGCTTGCGCCGACCCAGCCGCAGCAATAAATTACTTCAGGAGGTAAACGACTACGATGAATTATCAATCCGGCAACTCCGCATTCATGCAGGATGAGGACCTGCTGTACACTATCCTCGCAGATTTGAAACGGACCGTCAGGGAATACACGACGGCGACGACGGAATCTTCCTGTCCGGCCGTGCGGCAGCTGTTCACGCAGTTGACCAACGATACGCTTCGCATGCAGGGAGAACTCTATAATCTGATGAAGCAGCTCAACATGTATTCGACTTCCTCCAGCGCCCTTCGCCAGGACCTCGACAAGCAGGTTCAGGATGCGCGGAACACGCAGCAAAAGACCCGGCAGTTCGTGCAACAAAAAACGAGCAGCATGGGCCATTACGCGCAGGCTTCGCAAATGCAGCAAAATCAGCAAAACGCTCAAAATCCTTATTACATGTAACCAATAACCGGCTTCCCGCAGGCTTAAACATGTGCTCGGAAGTTCCGGTTGGAGGAGCATGGCACATTTTTACCGTCTCAAATTCGGCCCACGCCGGGGAGACGGTTTTTCTTTGCATGCATCCCAAAGTATTGTAATATTAGTATTAATCTCTTTCCCGGGTATGACATGTTTTGTAAGCAACCCGCGAAACGAATGCTGGAGGAACCTGTATGAAAGAACTTACCGAACTGAAGCTGAAAGTCCTCGATCTGCTGAATGAGGATGCGAGACGATCTCCCAAACTTCTCGCCACCCTGATTGGCGTGGAAGAGGAGGCGGTGAAAGAGGCGATTGCGGAGCTTGAAGCGGACCACGTCATCGTGAAATACGCGGCCGTTGTCAACTGGAGCAAAATTGAAGAAGAAACCGTAACGGCGCTGATCGAAGTGCAGATTACCCCGGAGCGGGGCCGCGGGTTCGAAGGAATCGCGGAGCGCATTTATTTGTACCCGCAGGTGAAATCCGTTTATTTGATGAGCGGCGCATACGATCTGCTTGTCGAAGTGGAAGGGCGGAACCTGAGGGAAGTGGCGAACTTCGTGTCCGAGAAGCTGTCGCCGATCGATTCGGTATTGTCGACGAAAACCAATTTTATTTTGAAAAAATATAAGCAGGACGGCATCATTTTTGAGGATCGCGAAGAAGATAACCGTCTCATAGTCTCGCCGTAAAGGAAGATGTGTCATGATCGTGAATGAAGATACCAAACAACAGCAAGTTAAATCGATGGAATCGTATTTGTCCCCGCTGGTCCGCAACATTCCGCCGTCCGGGATCCGCAAGTTTTTCGACCTGGCGAACGGCAGCAAGGATATCATCACGCTCGGCGTGGGCGAACCCGACTTCACGACGCCTTGGCATGTCAGGGAGGCCTGTGTGTATTCCCTGGAACGCGGAATGACCGCGTATACTTCCAATGCGGGGATGATCGAACTCCGTGAAGCGATTTCGGAATATTTGAACGACAGCTTTCAGGTGGCATACGATCCGAAGGACCAGATTATCGTCACGGTCGGCGGCAGCGAAGCCATCGACCTCGCCCTGCGCGCCCTGATCGTTCCGGGAGACGAAATCCTGATTCCGGAACCGTGTTACGTGCCTTACTCGCCGATCACTTCGATCGGGGGCGGCGTGCCTGTCGGCATCGAAACTTACGCGAAGGACGATTTCAAGCTGACGGCCGAAGCACTGGAAGCGAAAATTACGCCTAAAACCAAGGTGCTGATCCTGTGTTATCCGAGCAATCCGACCGGATCCATCATGACGTACGAGGATTGGCTTCCGATCGCGAAAGTCGTGGAAAAACACGATCTGATCGTCATTTCCGACGAAATTTACGCCGAGCTGACTTACGGCCAAAAGCATGTCAGTGTGGCATCCGTTCCGGGCATGAAGGACCGCACCATTCTGGTCAGCGGCTTTTCCAAGGCGTTTGCGATGACCGGCTGGCGGATGGGGTACGTCTGCGCCCATCCTGAACTGATCTCCGCCATGCTGAAAATCCATCAATATACGATCATGTGCGCTCCGGTTATGGGCCAGGTGGCCGCTCTGGAAGCGCTGAAACACGGCATGGAGGAGAAGGACCGGATGATCGAGTCCTACAACCAGCGCCGGCGCCTGATCGTTCAAGGCTTCCAGGACATCGGGCTTTCGTGCCACGAACCTCAAGGCGCGTTTTACGCGTTCCCAAGCATTGCATCGACGGGACTCCGCTCCGAGGAATTTGCGCACCGGCTGCTGCTCGAAGCGAAAGTCGCGGCGGTTCCGGGAACGGCGTTCGGCGCAAGCGGGGAAGGATTTTTACGCTGTTCCTATGCCACGTCCGTGGCTCAGCTGACCGAGGCGCTTGACCGGATCGGGCAGTTTCTGCACAAACTCAAACAGGAGTCTTGAATCGAATCCGATCGGCCGTCCTCCGGCTGATTGGATGTTTTTAGCATTTTCAAGTTTCATTTCCATTATTTTCTGTTTAATGTAACTATAGGTCTTCCTCAACATGGTTTTCTTTTCTTCTTGGCCGGAAGCCTCCCTTAAGGATATTTGCAAAACCTTTTTTTAGGGGTTTGTACTGATTTTTGAATAATTTAACGAATTATTCACTTTCTTTTATCCGCGAATATGTTATAATTTTGCTTCGGGAGCAAGAAAAGACTTACCAGGGAGGGATTACCTTTGTTCTGTGCCGAATATGATTTGCCCTCATATCAAGGCGACTATATTGCAGAAGATGATCAGCGCGGTGATTGGTCGGCCAAAACGACGGATTCTGCGAAGAATATTTCCTTGGAAGATGAAATTCTGATGCTCCGCAACAAGATGGAACAAATCTTTATGCAGGAACAGTCCTTCACCTCGGAAGTCGTGATCGAAATCAGCAGCTTGCTGGATCTGAAGATTAACGAATACATGAAATCCTGCCCCAAGAAAAATAAATCGTAAGCCTTAAAAAGGCTGCAAATATCCTTGTTTTCGTTAAAACCCCCGCCCCTTCGGGGAACAGGAAAGCGGAGTTCGTTTTCAGCGAATTTCCGCCGCCTGTCCCGAGGGGGCTTTTTGCTGTTTGCGGGTTTGGAAGCGGTCCGCTTTTTTGTCTCTTCCAGGTATGATATATTGAACCTATTGGAGAATGGAGGAGGAGCAGAGAGTGAAGGCGTACGGTAAACTCATGCTGGTTATTTTCGCTGTTTTTATGCTTGCGGGCTGCGGGAAGGAAAAGCCGGATCTATCGATTTTCATGATTGATGACAAGTCCGATCCGACGCAGGTCGCCGAACCGCTTGAGAAAGCGCTGCAGGAACGTCTCGGCGAGGACATCAAGGTCCAGGTGATCGCAAGCCCGCTGTATAACCCGGAAAAGCTGATGGTCGAATATGCCGCGGGCGGCCACGACATCATGATTTTGCCTGAAGAGGACATGAAAAATTACGGCAAAATGGGAGGCCATGTCGTGCTGGATGACCATTTTGATCCGAAAAAATATCCGGCAGGCGTATTTGCGAGCAAGGAAGAAAAGGAAGATAAAACGATCGACAACACGGAGCATCTGTACGGGATTCCCGTCAAGGATATGAAGATGTTCAAAGATTTGAAATATACGCCGGACAAGCTGTTCGTCACGATCCCCGTGTCGGCGAAACATGTGGATAACGCGGTGAAGGCGCTTAAGGAAATGACGGAGTAGGCGGCTTTACGGCCTAAGGGAGGAACGATCGAATGAGAATATATACACGGACCGGGGACGAAGGCGAGACATCCGTTATCGGCGGACGCGTATCGAAGGATGACCTTCAGGTGGAAACTTACGGAACCATCGACGAGCTGAATTGTTACGTCGGCCAGGCTGCAAGCCTGATGGAGGGCGAGGTTTTTGCCGATTTGCGCGGCGACCTGATCGAAATTATGCATGAATTGTTTGATTGCGGTTCGGATCTGGCGTTCGTCAAACTGAGCGAGAGCAAATATAAAGTGCGTGCCGAGATGGTGGAGCGGCTGGAGCAGTGGATCGATAAATATCTGGAGGAGACCCCTGAGCTGGAACGGTTTATTTTGCCTGGGGGAACGCTGTTGTCATCAACGCTGCATGTATGCAGAACGGTATGCCGCCGGGCGGAACGCAGAGTCGTCACATTGGGGCGTCACAAAGAAATCAACCCGGAGGTTCGCCGGTATTTGAACCGGCTGTCCGATTATTTCTTCGTTGCGGCCCGTACGGCCAACGTTCGCGGCGGCGTCCCGGATATCGAATATGTCCGCAGCAAAAAGGTGTTCGGCAACAAAAAATGACATCCTATTATCCGCCAATCACTTATATCGTGCCCGAAGCGGAGGACGGCTGGCTGCTCAAGACCATCCTGCTCCGGCGCATGCATGTATCACGCAAGCTGCAGTCCCGGCTGAAGCTGACGGAACAAGGAATTACGTTAAACGGCCGCAGAGTTTACACCAGCGTTCCCGTTCAAGCCGGGGACGAGGTGGCAATCCGGATGGAGCAGGAAACCTCCGACGACATTTTGCCGCAGCCGATTCCTTTCGAAATTCTTTATGAAGACGAGCATATCCTCGTCGTAAACAAGGAAGCCGGCATGATCGTGCACCCCACGCACGGGCATTATACGGGCACGCTTGCGAACGGGGTCGTGGATTATTGGCGCCAAAAAGGGGAGGCCTTCCGTTTCCGCGCGGTACACCGTCTCGACCAGGAAACGACCGGCGTGCTTGCGATCGCCAAAAATCCTTACGTGCACCAGCATATATCCGAGCAAATGATCGGAAACCGCGTGGACAAAACCTATCTCGCTTTGGTACACGGTACGCCGGAGCCGCCCGAGGGCGAAATCGACGGGCCGATCGACAGGGACCCTGAGGAGCCCCACCGCCGGATCGTGACGCCGGACGGCTATCCGTCGCGGACGAAATACCGGATGCTGGAAAGCTGGGCGGACGGGTCACTTGTCCGGCTGAAGCTGGAGACGGGAAGAACGCATCAGATCCGCGTGCACATGACCAGCATCGGCTGTCCCCTGATCGGGGACAAGCTGTACCGTCACGACGTTTACAAGGACATCGAAAGCCAAGGCTCGGAACCCGGAAATGAAGCCGAAGCGGACGTAAGCCTTATGCCCTCATTCGAGCGGAACATCGTTTTATTGGACCGGGCCATCCCGCGCCAGGCGCTTCACGCCTTCGAGCTGTCCTTCGAGCATCCGGTCACGCACGAGAAGATGACCTTTCAGGCGCCGATGCCCGAGGATATGCGGGAATTGCGGGAGCTGTTACAGAAAGGACGCTATAGCTGAAAAGCACGACAGACGACGAGAAAGTATGACTAAAAAAGAGAGTTGATTGACCAGATGAGCAAACTTCAAGTTTACCAATATCCGAAATGCGGCACCTGCCGCAATGCCGTCAAATGGCTTCAGTCCCATGGACATGAACTGGAGCTTCATCATATTAAAGAAGAGCCGCCGAAGCCGGAAGCGCTGACCGAACTTGTACGCCTAAGCGGGCTTCCGCTCAAAAAGTTCTTTAACACGAGTGGCGAAGTGTACAAAGAATTGGGTTTAAAAGACAAACTGGCCGACATGACCGAAGAAGAGCAGATCAAGCTGTTGTCGTCCAACGGCATGTTGATTAAACGCCCCGTCGTAACCGATGGCCGCAAAGTTACCGTCGGTTTCAAGGAGGATCAGTACGAATCCGTCTGGGGATAACAGGAAACCGCCCAAAAGCTCCCCCGAGTTGTGTTATACTAAAGGCAGCATTGCCCGCCCTTGGATGAGGGATGAGGCACACAAGGGGAGAAACGAAGATTGATCACGAATACGAACCGCCCGTCCGTCCTGTTGGTCGACGGAATGGCATTGTTGTTTAGAGCTTATTACGCTACCGCCACCAGCGGATATATCCGCCGGACGAAATCGGGAATTCCGACCAATGCGATTTACGGTTTCATCCGCTACTTCTGGGATGCGGTGCAAAACTTTGACCCGAGCCACGTGGTTTGCTGCTGGGATCTTGGGGGCAAGACGTTCCGCGGGGAGCATTTTTCGGCTTACAAAGGCAACCGTCCGGAGGCGCCGGACGATCTGGTGCCGCAGTTTTCGCTGATCCGGGACGTCATGGACAGTATGGGCGTACCCAACATCGGAGCGGAAGGTTACGAGGCCGACGATTGCATCGGCACGTTGGCGGCCAAGTTCAGCCAGGACATGGACGTTATGGTGCTGTCGGGCGATCATGATCTGCTGCAGCTCGTAAGCGACCGTACGACCGTCATTATCATGAAAAAAGGCCACGGCAACTATAAGGTGTACACACCGGAGTCGTTATACGAGGAAAGGCAGCTTCATCCGCGCCAAATCATTGACGTGAAGGCGTTGATGGGAGATGCCAGCGACAACTATCCGGGCGTCCGCGGCATCGGCGAAAAAACGGCGCATAAGCTGATCCAGGAATACGGATCGATCGAAGGCATCTTGGACAATCTCGATCAGGTATCGAAAAGCGTCCGCGCCAAAATCGAAGCGGATCTGGAAATGATGCATCTGTCGCGCAAGCTCGCGGAAATCTATTGTGCAGCCCCTGTGGCATGCGCGCTGGAGAACTGCGAGCTGTCGCTCGACGAGCAGTCGGTGGTCGACAAGTTCGAGGAGCTCGAAATGAAAAGCCTCTGCCATCTGCTTGGAGTCGCCTTATAGCCTTATAAAGGAAAAACACCGGGGGATGCCGGCACCGCGCCAGGCGTCCCCGCCGTGTGTTTGTACATTGACTTTCATCGGAGAACTGGGCTATAATGCCCGTGGTTATGGATAGGATTCAGTACTTAAATGCCTCGTAAGAACAACAGACAAGAGAATGGTGCAGGAGGGATTGCAAACGATGAGTATTCTGGGAGCGATTGAAGCCGGAGGTACAAAATTTGTGTGCGGAATCGGCAAGGAAGACGGAACCGTGCTGGAGCGGGTCAGCTTTCCGACGGCAACGCCGGAAGAAACGATGGCACAGGTGGTTTCCTTTTTTCAAAATAAAGGCGTGGAAGCGATTGGGGTAGGTTCGTTCGGCCCGATCGATCCCGTCAAAGGAAGTCCTACATACGGACGCATTACGACGACACCCAAGCCGCATTGGAGCAACTTTGATATCGTAGGCCATTTGGGTTCGCATTTTCAGGTGCCGATCGAATTCGATACCGACGTGAACGGCGCGGCGCTGGGCGAATATACGTGGGGAGCCGCCAAAGGATTTGACAGCTGCCTCTACATTACGGTAGGCACCGGGGTTGGCGCCGGCGCGGTCGTTGGCGGCGAGCTGGTGCACGGGCTTTCGCACCCTGAAATGGGACATATTCTGGTCCGCCGCCATCCGGAGGACAAATTCGAAGGTTTCTGCCCTTATCATGGCGACTGCCTGGAAGGCGTGGCCGCAGGCCCATCGCTTTCGAAACGGTGGGGAGTCCCGGGTGCAGATCTGACGCCGGATCACCCGGCTTGGGAAATGGAAGCCTATTATCTCGCGCAAGCGTTGATGAACTACATTCTCATTTTGTCTCCGCAAAAAATCGTTATGGGCGGCGGCGTCATGAAACAGCTGCAGCTGTTCCCGCTGATTCATGCCAAACTGCAGGAGCTGCTGAACGGCTACGTGCAGCTTCCGGCCATCTCCGAACAAATCGCGGACTACATCGTTCCTCCGCAGCTGGGAGACAACGCCGGTTTATGCGGAGCGCTCGCTTTGGCCAAAAAGGCGCTGGCTGCCGGATAAACGAACCGTCCAATGGGACAAGCACTTTATTTTAAGCAAATTGAGAAGGAGGCTGAGAAGCCTCCTTTTTCGCGTTTATGCCGTCTATTTGATCTATTGCGAAACATCTTTTTTAGTCAAAAAGCCGCTTGTTTTAGGAAATACAAAACTCTATAGTTCATATATATTGATTGTGAAAACCATTATATGGCAAGGAGTGGAAAGTTTGAAAAAGAAATGGATCGTGACGACGGCAGCGGCTGCAATGCTGCTAACTGCGGCTTCAGGCGTTTATGCCGGAGCCAAACTTCAGGAGGTCAAAGCGTATTTGAACAGCAGCATCCAGCTCAAATTCAACGGAACGCCCGTTCAGCCTCGGGACGAGAAAGGAAATGCGGTGCTGCCGATTACATACAACGGAACGACGTATCTTCCGGTTCGCGCCGTTGCGGACGTGATGGGGATCGCCGTATCCTATAATCCGGAAACGTACACGGTAGAGCTCGGGGAGAAGTCGGAAGGCGTAGCGATCGCGAAAGGGTTCGAAAGCATGTATTATACGAAGGACCCGGCGCAAACGACCTATCAGGGCAAGGATTACAAGGAAGCGTATTTCGATAATGCCGGCAGCAAACGCAGCAGCAGCTTCATGCTGTTCCCGAAAGGAAAATACCAGAAGCTGTATCTGCAGGTGGCTGCCGTGGGCGAAGATATCGACAACTTTTTCATTGAGGACAGTGAGAAGAATGTCAAGCTAAAAACGGAAAAGGTTGCCGTAAAAGACGGCTTGAAAACGATCGTCGTCGACATCTCCGGCGTCAACGAACTGTTCATTTATGCGGATGTGGAGAACAAAGGAGCCTTGTTCGTTCCACTGACCACGTCTTATTATAAGTAAGGCCATTGCAGGAATCCGATCGGCATGCGTCTTTGATTAGCCAAGGCCGCCGTTTTTTCAAAAAGGATTGACCATTTGCGATGATGTGGTATCATTTGGAATAACAGCATAATAACGGGGAAGCACCTCTCTTGAACTTCAAGGGAGGTGCTTTTTTTGTTGTGCTGATTTCAGAGGGAGGTAAAGCAAGATGCAGACCGTATTTATGAACCGAATGGTGAAGGTAAGCGAACAGGGAGACGGGATGGCCGAAGTATGGATCGATGAGGGGGAAGGCGTTTGGAGGCTTGGCTGGAGGGATCTGGAGGACGGCGGCCGGGAACGGGAACAGGTGTGGTATGAAGGCGGCTCCTGGAATGAAATGCTGCATATTTACCGCCACGGTTTGGCCGTGAAATTAGGCGAAGGCTTCCGGCCCGTCATTGACGGGATTTTTCACGACGAAGAGGAGCAGAAAGGAAAAAGCCAGGCCGTTCAGAAGCTATACTGCTACAGCGAGCTGAACTACCGCGAGGAGCTTTACAACGAGCTTTGCGCCTGGAGGCGCAAAAAGGCGGCGGCCGAGCGGAAAGCGCCGTATTTTATTGCGACGAACCGGCTGCTGCGGCTGATCAGCACGTTCGTGCCGGCGACGTTGGACGAGCTGCTGCAGCTGCCGGGCGTCGGGGACAACAAGGCGGCGGAATACGGCGGGGAGCTGCTCGAAATTACCGCCGGACGGGAGCGCAGCCACGGTTTCCCGCTGGATTGGGTTCAGGACGAGCTGGACGAAACGACGTACGAGGCTTGGGTATACAAGCAAAAAGAGCAGAAATATAAGCAGGATCTCGACAAATACCGGACGAAGCAGCAGCTGCTTCAAGGCATTCGAACCGGAAAAAGGCTGGTGCAGATGGAACAGGAAACCGGCCTGACGAGACGCGAGCTGGTGGAAGCGCTGGAACAGCTTGAAAAAGAAGGTTACGACGCGGAAAGCCTGATCGCCGGGGAGCTGCAGGAAATGCCGGAAGCGGAGCAGGAAGAGGTATGGAGGGCGTTCGAGGAGCTGGGCGATACGCTGCTGAAGCCGGTGCTGCACCGGGTGTACGGCCAGGAGGCGGCCGCCGGGCCGCTGATGGAGCTGCGGTATGAACGGCTGCGCCTGATTCGGATCCGTTTCCGCAAGGAAGCCGAAGGCAGAAGAAATGCGGGATAGGCTGCGCACCCGGGCGGCCGTGCGCAAATCCGAACGTCCGGTACGGCGTTTGGCATGACGGCGGCCTGCTTAAGCTGCCCCATTCCCCGAAATGACGATAAACGCAAAAAAGGACGAAGAAGCTTATGCCTGCAAACGATGCAGTAAAAAGCGCTTCTTCGTCCTTTCTTTTTTGGCCGTCCGCCTTTCAAATCCAGTCTTTTTTGCGGAAGATCAGGAGCATGCTGACGGCGAGCACGGCCATGATCCCGATCACGACAAAATATCCGTATGATGTATGCGTTTCAGGCATATTGTCGAAGTTCATGCCATAGATCCCCGTAATGACGGTCAGCGGCATGAATATCGTCGTGATGGCCGTAAAAACGCGCATGATTTCGTTTGCCCGGTTCGCGATACTGGACTGGTAGGCCTCGCGAAGGTTGCCCATCAGGTCGCGGAACGTATCGAAGGTTTCAGAAATTTTGACGGCATTTTCATAGATGTCGCTGAAATATTTTTGAAGCTGGTCGTCGATCAAACGAAGATCCCGCTTGTTGAGTGTGTTAATAAGATCCTTTTGCGGTCCGAGCACCTTTTTCAGCCATAAAATTTCGCTTCGCAGGCCGATGATTTCGTTCAGGTGCGATTTTTTCGTGTGCATCAGGATATCTTCTTCCAGCTTTTCGATTTTGGCTTCGATCCGGTCGCCTACCGTGAAATAGTTGTCTACGACCAGGTCGACCAGCAAATACAGAAAGCGGTCCGGCGTGCTGACTTCCTGCTCCCATAAAATCGGCTTCAGGGTGCGCAGCTCGTTGATTTTCTGCTTGGTGACGGTGATGATGAAATAACGGCCCAAAAACACGTTTAATGCGCGCAGGAAAATTTCCTCGTCATCGAAACGGATGGAATTCACAACGATAAAATAATGGTTTTCGTAAATTTCGAGTTTGGGACGCTGCTCTTCTTCGCTCAAGCAGTCCTCCACCGCCAGATCATGCAAGGAAAATAAAGGCTGCAGAAGCGCCAGGTCTTCCACGTCCGCATCGATCCAATAAAATCCTGCAGACGGGGCTGTCATTGTGGTTTGGATGTCGTCAATCGGCGTGAAAACACCCTCGTTGACCAACCGGATTTTCATATGATTTCACTCCTTCATCCCTTCATGCAACGCATGCTCAGGGAATGCTTGTTTAGGGCATAGGAAAGAAATCAGCGTACCGGTCGTTTTTTTGGGGGAATTTTAGCTGAGGAATCCGTGGTGGACAAAAGCGAAAACTTCCCTGCGCCGGCAAGCTGATTTCGTTTCTATGCGGTTGTGTTCAATTGCATTCAGCTTCGGGCTCGGGTCGCCTTCCATCTCATGTCACCTCTTGTTTTGGGTTCAAACACTTGTCTAGTATAACGCCGGGCCATGGACCTTTCAAGAAAAAATTGACCCTTGCTGGCGTCCGCTTACAGCGTATGACAAAGGCTGGAAAAAGGTGTGGGAAAATGTTGCGGCATCCGCCCGAAAGCTTCTTGACGAAGGATGGGATTATGATTTAAAGTAAGGAACAAAGAACATTAAAACTGAATACAGCGAAATCTTATCAAGAGCAGGTGGAGGGACTAGCCCGATGAAACCCGGCAACCGGCGCGTATGCGCACGGTGCTAATTCTTGCAGGAACGTTGCGCTGCGGCAAGCAGCGGTTTCTGACAGATGAGAGAGGCGTAAAATATAACGAACATGACCTTTCTCTATGCGGAAGGTCATTTTTGTTTTATATGCACCTTGCTCCCCCGTATGATTTTCGCCACCTTCTAAAAGGAGTGTTGAATCATGCCAATTAAAATTCCGGATGCTTTGCCGGCCAAAGAAATTCTGAACGGAGAAAACATTTTCGTCATGGATGACAGCAGAGCGTACCATCAGGACATCCGTCCGCTTCGGATCGCCATCATGAACATCATGCCGACCAAAGAGACGACGGAAACGCAGCTGCTCCGTCTTCTCGGAAACTCCCCCCTGCAGGTGGAAATTACGCTGCTGCACCCGCAGTCGCATACGTCGAAAAATACGTCCGTGGAACATTTGGAAGCATTTTATAAGACGTTTGACGAAGTGCGCCACCGCCGTTTCGACGGCATGATCATTACCGGCGCGCCGGTGGAACGCCTGGATTTCGAAGACGTGTTCTATTGGCACGAGCTCGAGGAAATCATGGATTGGTCCAAAACGAACGTCACTTCGACGCTGCATATTTGTTGGGCCTCGCAGGCGGGCTTGTATCATCATTTCGGCGTTCCGAAATGGGATCTGGCCAAAAAATGCTTCGGCGTGTTCCCGCATACGGTCAATCGGCAGAACGTCAAGCTTCTTCGCGGTTTCGACGAAATCTTTTATGTACCGCATTCCCGCCATACGGAGGTGCGCCGGGAAGACATCGACGGCATCGACGAGCTCGAAATTTTGTCCGAGTCCGAGGAAGCGGGCATTTATTTGGTGGCAACCAAAGACGGCAAACAAATTTTCGTGACGGGACATTCCGAATACGACCCTTATTCCCTGAAATGGGAATACGAGCGGGACGTCGCCAAGGGCATGGCCATGGACATTCCGAAGCATTATTACCCGAATGACGACCCGTCCCAAACGCCGCCGGCGATTTGGCGCGCCCATGCAAACTTATTATTCTCTAATTGGCTGAATTACTATGTATATCAGGAAACGCCTTATGACATCGGAGAGGTCGCCGAAGTCTGGCCGCAGATTTAAACGATGTATCCGGGGATTTTGTTATAAGTTCTGAACTTAAAGAGAGTATGGGGGAAACCGACATGGAGAAAAACAAAGCATTAAACATCGAAAGCCGGTTGGCGCAAATCGGCTCGCAGGAGGATCCGGTCACGGGTGCCGTGAACTTTCCGATTTACCAGGCGACCGCGTTCCGCCATCCGAAGCTTGGGCAAAGCACGGGATTCGATTACGCCCGCACGAAAAGCCCGACGCGCAAAGTTCTGGAGGAAGCGGCCGCTGAACTGGAGTCAGGAGACGCCGCTTTTGCCTGTAGCTCGGGCATGGCTGCTTTGCAAACGATTTTTTCCCTGTTCAAGCAGGGCGACCATTTGATCGTATCGCTTGATTTGTACGGGGGTACTTACCGGCTGCTTGAGAGAATCCTTTCAAAATTCGGCGTAAGCGCGTCTTACATCGACACCAACGATCTGGATGAGCTTGAAAGATCGAGACGGCCGGAAACGAAAGCGGTCTTTATCGAAACGCCGACCAATCCGCTGATGATGATTACCGACATCGAAAAGGTGTCCGCATGGGCCAAGCGCCATGAACTGCTGACCATCGTGGACAATACGCTGCTGACGCCGTTTTTCCAGCGTCCGATCGAGCTTGGCGCGGATATCGTCATTCATAGCGCGACCAAATATTTGGGCGGGCACAACGACGTGCTGGCCGGTTTGATCATTACGAAAGGCAAAGAGCTGTCGGAAGAAATGTTTTTCCTGCATAACTCGATCGGCGCCGTTCTTGGGGCAAGCGATTCGTACCAGCTGATGAGAGGCATGAAGACGCTGGCGCTGCGGATGGAACGGCACGAAAGCAACGCGATTGCCGTGGCCGAGTTTCTCAAGACGCATCCGGCGGTGGCCGAAGTGTTCCATCCGGCGTTTCCGGAGCACCCGGGTTATGACATTCAAAAGAAACAATCCAGCGGGAACACGGGCATTTTCTCCTTCAAGGTCAAGGATGCCCGTTACGTGGAGCCGGTTCTCCGCCACATCCGGCTGATCGCGTTTGCCGAAAGCTTGGGCGGCGTGGAATCGCTGATGACTTATCCGGCCGTACAAACCCATGCGGACATTCCGGAAGAAATCCGGAAGGCGGTCGGCGTGGATGACAGGCTGCTGCGCTTCTCCGTCGGCATCGAGCATATCGACGATTTGATCGCCGATCTCGGCGGCGCGTTGGACGCGGCCATTGAGGAAGTCGAAGGGGGAAAACGCCATGAGTGAGCAGCACGACAAAGAGCAAAACAGCCATGAAGCACGGAAGTTCGCGACGAAACTTCTTCATTTCGGCTCCGAAATCGATCGCAACACCGGGGCGTCCAGCGTTCCGATTTACCAGGCGTCGACCTTTCATCACGAGGATGTGTTTAACCCTCCGGTTCACGACTACAGCCGTTCGGGCAATCCGACGCGCCAGGCGCTTGAAGATTATATTGCGCTTTTGGAAGGCGGCGTAAGAGGTTTTGCCTATTCCTCCGGCATGGCCGCCATCTCCAGCACGTTTATGATGCTGTCCGCCGGCGACCATATGATCGTGACCGAGGACGTGTACGGCGGTACATACCGTTTGCTGACCAGCATTTTGAACCGCCTCGGCATCGAAAGCACGTTTGTGGACATGACCGACCTGGAGCAGGTCAAAGCGGCTTTGAAGCCAAACACCAAGGCGGTGTATATGGAAACCCCGTCGAACCCGACGCTGAAAATTACCGACATTGCGGCCGTCACGTCCTGGGCGAAAGAACATGACCTGCTTACGATGCTCGACAACACGTTTATGACGCCGTATTATCAGCGTCCGATCGAGCATGGCGTCGATATCGTGCTGCACAGCGCGACGAAATTTCTGGGCGGGCACAGCGACGTGTTGGCCGGTCTCGCCGTCGCGCGTACGCCTTCCATCGGCAGACAACTGAAGCAGCTGCAAAACGGGCTCGGAACGGTGCTTGGCGTGCAGGATTCCTGGCTGCTCATGCGGGGGATGAAAACCCTGCAGGCCCGGATGAACCACAGCGAGCAAAGCGCAGCCGTATTGGCCGCATGGCTGAACGGGCGCCCGGACATCGAGAAGGTGTATTATCCGGGGCTGCTGGATCATCCGGGACGGGAAATCCACGAGAAGCAGTCGACAGGATACGGAGCCGTCGTTTCCTTCGACGTCGGTTCGGGCGAAAGGGCCAAACAGGTTCTGAACAAAGTCCGGATTCCGCTCGTCGCCGTCAGCCTGGGAGCGGTGGAGAGCATTCTGTCCTACCCGGCGATGATGTCCCATGCGGCGATGCCGCCGGAGGTCCGCCACGAACGGGGAATTGCGGACGGACTGCTTCGTTTCTCCGTAGGCCTGGAGGATATCGACGATCTGATTGCCGATTTGGATCAAGCCCTGCAGGGATAACGCAGCAATGGAAGACGCCGCCTGACGCGGCGTTTTCTTTTTTGCCATGGTGAGCATCGCCATACCCTTGGGCTGTCGGGCTTTTTTTTGTCCATTTCGTGTCCATTTTGTGACGTTAGCCCTGTCAAATCCTTGAAAATCGCGGCTTCTGCAAAAAATACGGCCTTACATCCGAGAAAGTGAAGTTTTTCTCAAATGTAAAATGTGATAAGATGATGAAGACGGTTTGATGATATAAGTCCGCTAAAAGCATATATATTTTGCCATATGATAAGGAGGCTTCCGGAGATGAGCACAGTAGATCAGATCCTGGACAAAGCGCTGCGCGGGGAACGCTTGAACCTGGAGGACAGCGTCACCCTGTTTGAAAGCAACGAAGTCGAAAAAATCGGCCACGCCGCCGATATCATGATGAAAAGGAAGCATCCGGAACCGATTACGACGTTTGTGATCGGGCGGAACGTCAACTATACGAACGTGTGCGATACATACTGCACGTTTTGCGCCTTTTACCGCGTACCCGGTCATAAAGAAGGTTACTTGCTTCCCGACGAAGTGATCTTCCAAAAGATCAAAGAAACCGAAGATGTGGGCGGGACCGAAATTCTGATGCAGGGCGGCACGAACCCCGATTTGCCGTTCAGCTATTATACGGATCTGCTTCGCGGCATCAAGCAGCGGTTCCCGAACATTACGATGCACTCGTTCTCCCCGGCGGAAATCCGCAAAATGGTGGAGGTATCCGGGCTGTCGCTCGAAGAAGTCATGCGCGATCTGAAGGCTGCGGGCCTCGATTCCCTGCCCGGCGGCGGAGCCGAAATTTTGGATGACCGCATCCGCAAAAAAATCAGCCGCCATAAAGGCACGTGGCGCGACTGGATGGACGTCATGCAAACGGCTCACAAAATCGGCATGAACACAACCGCCACGATGGTCATCGGCTTTGGCGAAACGATGGAAGAACGCGCCCTTCACATGCTGCGGATTCGCGACGCCCAGGATGAGTGCATCGCAAACGGCTATGATTCGAAAGGTTTCCTTGCGTTCATTCCGTTTACGTTCCAGCCGGACAATACGGGCCTGAAGCGGGAGCGCGAAACGCCTGAAGCTTACCTGAAAACGGTGGCGATCGGACGCCTCGTCCTCGACAACGTGCCGAATCTGCAATCCTCTTGGGTGACGATGGGCCCTGAAGTGGGCAAACTGTCGCTCAGCTACGGCTGCAACGATTTCGGCAGCACGATGATGGAAGAAAACGTCGTGTCTTCGGCCGGCGCCGTGCACAAAGTGAACATCGCCTCGATCCTTCAGCTGATCCGTGAAGCGGGCAAAATTCCGGCGCAGCGCAACACCCGCTATGACATTTTGCGCGTGTTCGAAGAAGGAACCGAAATTGAACGCGATTTTGTTATGCAGAACTAATCGGTCTATTATTACGTTAATATTAGAAATAAATATGGAATGTTGAACGACAAAAATCCTGCTTCGGTACGAAGCGGGATTTTTTTGCGTTGATGCCAAATGCTGGAGCCTGCAACATCACCGAAAAAAAGTATTGTATTTTTATGCGTATATTTGTATAGTTTACTTAATTAACGTTAATTAAATGTTGGAGTTGAGGATCCATGACCAGAAATAAGCTCAAGGAAGCTGCGATGCGTTTGTTCGGGGAGAAGGGATACGACGGCACGGCACTCTCTGAAATCGCAAAAGAGGTGGGCGTGAAAACGCCGGCGATTTATGCCTTTTACGAAAGCAAGGAAGATTTGTTCATGACGGTTTTTCGCGAGGCGATGGATTCTTACAATACGTTTATTCAGGAGCTGTCCAAAGGGCGGGAGAAGCTGAGCGCACGGGAAAGCATGTACGGGATTTTGTCCAGGCAATACGAATTTTACCGGGAGTGCCCTGACGCGAGTAAATTCGTGCTGCGCTATATGGTATTTCCGCCCGTGTTTCTGAAAGAAACGATAGAGGAGGCCTTTCTCCATTCGGACGAACGGCTGACGAAGCTTGTCGGAACATTGATCGTGCAGGGCATGGAAGAGGGCGCCATCCGCGATCAGAAGGTGCAGCCGCTGGTAGATTCCTTTTTAAACGT
Organism: Paenibacillus sp. USDA918EY; assembly: GCF_009870825.1. GTDB lineage: Bacteria > Bacillota > Bacilli > Paenibacillales > Paenibacillaceae > Paenibacillus_AQ > Paenibacillus_AQ albilobatus. The sequence continues at coordinate 71,188 of NZ_WTWY01000008.1, forward strand.
AATGGACGGATTAAGCATCCAATATTTCTACTACACCTCCAAAGAGGTGTACGAACGCAAGCTGAATCATGTTTTTGAAACGTTTTGGAACGGCGTGCGCTCGTAAGCAATGGACAACCTCATCAAGAAGATTTCACAACAAGGGGATGGGTAAAGTGAGTGAAGCGAGTCAAGCAAAAAACAAGGAATCAAACGCGCAAGATTTTGAAAGGGAACCCGTTCCGGCGCATTTGCGCAAAAAATGGTTGTCCATGTCGCTCGTCTGGATCGCGATCGGCATCGACTTGTCGGCGATGTTTTTGGGAGCGGAGCTCGGCAACGGCATGAATCTTTCCGACTCGCTGACGGCCACGGTGATCGGTTCCGTCATTTTGGGATTGATCGGCGCGTTGTGCGCTTTTGTCGGAGCGAAAACGGGACTGTCCACGGCAATGATCAGCCGGTTTCTGTTCGGGAACGTCGGGGCGCGGATCGTATCGATCGTACTCGGTATTTTCTCGCTCGGCTGGTTCGGCGTGCAGGTGGGATTTTTTGCATCCAATATGCATACGGCCTTCGATAAACTCGTCGGAATGGATCTGCCGCTGGGCCTTCTATCGTTTATCGGCGGATTGCTCATGATGTCGACGGCGATTTGGGGATACCGTTCCATTGAAAGATTAAGCGTGTGGTCCGTACCGCTGCTTGTCATTTTCATCGGGATCGCCGTTTTCACGGCGTTCAAAACGAAGGGCGCCTCAGCGATTTGGGAGCCGATCAGTGGCTCGCCGATTCCGATGGGCACCGCGATTTCGCTCGTGATCGGCATCTTTATCGTCGGCACGGTGCTCTCGCCGGATATCGGACGTTGGGCGCGTACGCCGATGCATGCGGTAACGGCGGCGTTTATCGGTTTTTTTGTCGGGAACAGCTTTATGACGATCATCGCGATCTTTTTGTCCCGCCTTATGGACACGGATGATCTGACGAATATTTTCATTGCGCTTGGGCTCGGGCTTCCTGCCATCATCGTGTTGACGCTGGCGCAGTGGACGACGAACACGAACAATTTGTATTCCGCGTCGCTAGGATTTTCCGTCGTCTTTCAACGGGTGCCGAAAAAGCTGATTACCGTCATTGCCGGCATTCTCGCAACTTTGCTTGCCGTTTTCGGCATCTATGACAAGTTTCTGTCGTTCCTGAACGTCATTACGAGTTTCGTGTCGCCGATCGGCGGGCTTTACACCGCGGAATATTTGCTCGTGAACCGCGAAAAGTTTACGTTCGAAGGCATCGAGCGCAATAAAAACTGGATCATACGCTCGCTTGCCGTGTGGGTGCTTGCGACTTTGTTCGCTTATATGACGACGCCGTCGCCGGACGGGTTCGGATGGTTCCAGCTGACGCGCGTTCCGGCGCTGGACGCTTTTATCTTCGCTTTTATCGTCCAGTGGATCATCGGCAAAATTATGAGTAAGAAAGGATAACATCATGGCTAACAACATGGATTTTAACAAGTTGACTGAATTGGATGAACAGGCCGTCCAATATATCGCCGTCGGCGCGGCGGTGCTTGGAACGGGCGGGGGCGGGGATCCCCATATCGGTAAATTGATGGCGATGGAAGCCATCCGCAAATACGGCCCCGTGCGTTTGGTAAGACCCGAGGAACTGGAAGACGACAGTTTGGTCGTTCCTCTGTCGATGATCGGCGCTCCGACGGTCATGAACGAAAAAATACCTTCCGTTGAGCAGATGACCAGACCGCTGGATTTGATCGAAAAGGAGCTTGGGCGCAAAGTGAGCGCGGTTATGCCGATCGAGGTCGGCGGCGGAAACTCGCTTGTTCCCGTCATTGCGGCGGCGGAGCGCGGCATTCCGATTTTGGATGCCGATGCGATGGGACGGGCTTTCCCGGAATCGCAGATGGTGACGTTTTACCTGGACGGCATCGATTGCAGCCCGATCACGATGGCGGACGAACGCGGCAACGGCGTGCTTATGCATGCGATCGACGGCGTTTGGGAGGAACGGATGGCGCGCGCGCTGACGATTCAAATGGGCGGCTCGGCTTCCATCTGCGATTACCCGGTGTCGGGGGCGCAGGTCAAAAAAAGCGCCGTGCCGCACACGCTGACGCTGGCCTATGAAATCGGGAAAACGCTGTTTGAATCCAAAGAGCAGAAGCAAAACCCGATCGAAGCTTTGCTGAAGCAGCTGGGCGGTTACGCGTTGTTCAACGGCAAAGCCGTCGACATCCGCCGCCGGACCGAAGGCGGTTTTACGCGGGGAGAGGCCGTGTTTGAAGGGACCGATGCGGAGAAGGGACGCACGATGCGCCTGTTTTTCCAAAACGAATTCCTGCTTGCGACGGAGGATGGGCGGTCTCTGGCGGTCACGCCGGATCTCATTACGCTGCTCGATCAGGACACCGGGATGCCGATTACTACCGAAAACTTGAAATATGGCGCCAGAGTGACGGCGGCCGGTTTCCCATGCGACCCGAGATGGCGGACGCCGAAAGGGCTCGAGACGGTCGGGCCGAAATATTTCGGCTATGACGTCCCATATCTACCGATTGAAGAGCTTGCAGCAGGGAAAGGAGGAGATCTGTGATGTCGTGGACGCTCATAAGCGACAACGAAGAAATGTACCGCATCGGGATTGATGTCGGCGGGACGAATACGGACGCCGCCCTGCTCGATTCCAAGCTGAACACGATTCATACGGTCAAGGTGCACACGACCCGCGACGTCAACGAAGGCATCGTCGAGTCGATCCGCCGGCTGCTGGCGGAAAGCGGCGTAAATCCGGCCCGGGTCGGCTATGCGATGCTGGGAACGACCCACTGCACCAACGCCATCGTCGAACGCAAGCATTTGGGCTACGTCGGGCTCATCCGGATCGGCGCACCGGCAACGACCGCCGTGCCTCCGCTTGCGGATTGGGACGATACGCTGAAGGCCGCCGTCGGCCCTCATGCTTACGTTGCCCGGGGCGGTTACGAATACGACGGCCGTACAATCGTCGAGCTCGATGAAGCCGAAATCAGGGATTATTTGGGCAGAATGAAGGGGGAAGTGCAGGCCGTGGCCGTTTGCGGCGTCTTTTCTCCCGTCAATCCGTCCCAAGAAAAACGGGTCGCGGAACTGGCAAAAGAAGTGCTTGGCGACAAGATGCCGGTGACGTTGTCCCATGAAATCGGAAGCATCGGCATTCTGGAGCGCGAAAATGCATCGCTGCTGAACGGGGCGCTCCTGAACGTTATCGCGGGCGTCGTCCACGGCTTCGAACAGGCGCTGCAAAGCTTCGGAATTCGCGCCGGCGTCTATATCTGCCAAAACGACGGAACGCTTATGCGCAGCGAATACGCGCTTTCGTATCCGATCCTGACGATTGCCTGCGGACCTACCAATTCCATCCGCGGCGCGGCGCACTTATCCGGACTGAACAACGCGCTTGTCGTCGATATCGGCGGCACGACGACGGATATCGGCGTGCTCGCCCAAGGGTTCCCGCGCCAATCTTCGGCGGCGGTCGAAATCGGCGGCGTGCGCACGAACTTCCGCATGCCGGACATTTTGTCGATCGGCATCGGCGGGGGCACGATCGTGCGGGCTGACAAGGAGGGCGACCGCGTTACGGTCGGACCGGACAGCGTCGGCTACGAGCTGCTGAGACGCGGCCGGATTTTTGGCGGCGATACGCTGACGGCGACGGACGTCGCGGTAAAGCTCGGCCGTTACGAATGGGACGGCGCGCAGACAGAAGGGCTTGAAGAATCAATCTGTCTCAAAGCCGACGGAATCATCACACGCGATATCGAAGACGCCATCGACCGCATGAAAACGAGCGCCGAGCCGGTGGACGTCATTCTCGTCGGGGGCGGAAGCATCCTTGTTCCGGACAAGCTGGAAGGCGTCGCCCGGATCGTCAGACCGGATCATTACGATGCCGCCAACGCGATCGGTGCCGCCCTCGGCGAAGTCAGCGGGGAATCGGAGCGCATCTATTCGCTCGACGAGATGACTTACGACGAAGCCGTCGCGGACGCCAAAAGCCAGGCGATCGAGCAGGCGGTGCTTGCCGGAGCGGACCGTGCCACGGTGCAGATCGTGTTTTCCGAGGATATTCCGATCGCCTACCTGCCGGGCAATGCGCTGCTCGTGAAGGCCAAAGCGGCAGGACGTTTGTAATAATCCTTGCGTTAACCATTTTTTGAAAAGGCTTCTTCCTATGGCACTTGCATAGGGAGAGGCCTTTTTTGCCGATTGCGCATCCCCGGAATTTGGCATCCCGAGCAGCAAATTTCGCCCGGTTTTCCAGCGGTTTCATGTCGATTCGGCTTGAGAAATGTTAGCCTGTTTTCCATCGATCCCTCCCGTATATCCCCCCCGCAGAGACATATACTTTGTAAGAAGGATTTTGAAAGGAGTGAACTCCATGGAACTGTTCAGCATCGCAGCCCGAACCTCCGATTCACGGGAAGAGGAGCGTTATATCCGCATGATTACGAAAGCAAACCAGGCTTTACATAAAAAGTACAAAACACTCAGCATCAGCTGTTCGGTCCATGAGGGGACGACCTTCTGGCGGTGCCGCGAAGACGACCCGCGGTTTTTGAAGGGCAATGTTTTGCAGCAGATTTACGGTGCGGCGGCAAGCGCGCTTGCCGAGTATATTTTGCAGGAGAAAGAGCGGGAGCTGTTGAAAAAGATTCTTGACGAGGAGTTCGACTTTCCTGATCCGGAGGAGCATGAGCAAATCCTGAAGCATTGCCGGATGATGATGGAGGGAAAATCGGAGTTCGGCGATTCGAGGCACCGCCGCTCGTCCATGCTTGCCCAAGGCATTCAGCAATGTTTAAGCGAAAGACCGTTGCTTCATGTGGATGGTTTTTTAACCTTCCGTGCCCATAACTACATGAAGGAATTAAAAGAAATCGTGGAATACGCCGTGGATGAGTTTTTGATGGACCGCCAGTACGAAGAATTCGTCGGCATGCTGAAATATTTCGTTTATTTCCAGCAGCCGCAGGTTCCGCTCGTCCACCTGATCCACAAGGGCGGGCAGGACGTGCTGCTTTTGGATGAGGACATGAAGCCGCTCGATCACCGGCATGACGAGGGCGTTGTGGTGGAGCGGCTGGACCAGCAGGATTTGCAGATGGAGGACGCCGTGGTGACCACGCTGATTTCCGTATCCCCGGCCAAAATCATCATCCATACCCGGGAGCCGCATATGGCGGTCATCAGAACGCTGTCGCAAATTTTCGAGGACCGGGTGGAAATATGCCGATATTGTCCCGATTGCCACGGTTATTTCCGGGAAACGGGGAAGATCTGACTTGACTGTAAAAAGTCTGGGACTTATAATAACTCACATAATTCGATAAAAGCTTCGACAAAGACATGGACCTAAGAAACGGGCGTTGCAGAGAGAGGAACCGATGGCTGAAATTTCCTCACGATCCGGCTTACGCGTCTACCCCTTTGTAGCTGCGGTCAGGAACGTTTTTCCAAGCGGGAAAAGCAAGTAATGGACCGCCGGGTCATTCCGTTACCATATGCTGATGAAGGATAATGCGGGTTTGCGGTAAAGTCTGCCGATGACATGCATTATTGAATTTGGGTGGAACCACGGGTACAGACACTCGTCCCTATGTTACAGGGATGGGTGTTTTTTTGTATGCTTTGGGTTAATTTTGAAGGAGGAATAAAAGATGTCGGTAAGTATCAAACTGCCGGACGGTTCGGTTCGGGAATACGCGGAAGGAAGCACGATTGAGGATGTAGCCGCTTCGATCAGCAGTGGTCTGAAGAAAAACGCAGCAGCAGGCAAAATGGACGGAATTGTGGTGGATTTGTCTACCCCGCTAAAGGACGGCGCAACGATTGAAATCGTAACGCTCGATTCGCCGGAAGGCCTTGAAGTGATGCGTCACAGCACGGCGCATTTGATGGCTCAAGCGACGAAACGCCTTTTCGGCGCTAAAGAAGTGAAGCTTGGCGTCGGACCCGTCATCGAAGGCGGATTTTATTACGATATGGATTTGGAGCATCCGCTCAACCCCGAGGATCTGCAAAAAATCGAAAAGGAAATGGAGCGCATCGTCGGCGAAAACCTGTCGATCGTACGCAAGGAGGTCAGCCGCCAGGAAGCGCTGGACATTTTCGGCGAGCTGGGCGATCCTTACAAGCTGGAATTGATCAATGCGCTGCCTGAAGACAGCGTCATCTCGATTTACGAGCAGGGCGAATTTTTCGACCTTTGCCGCGGGCCGCATTTGCCTTCGACCGGCAAAATCAAAGTGTTCAAGTTGATGAATGTGGCCGGCGCGTATTGGCGCGGAGACAGCAAAAACAAAATGCTGCAGCGGATTTACGGCACGGCGTTTGCGAAAAAAGCCCAGCTGGACGAGCATTTGCACTTGCTGGAGGAAGCGAAAAAACGCGACCACCGCAAGCTTGGCAAAGAGCTCGGCATTTTCACCTTCTCCCAGCTTGTGGGACAAGGCCTGCCGATGTGGCTGCCAAAAGGCGCGAAGCTGCGCCGCACGCTGGAACGTTACATCGTGGATCTGGAAGAAAGCCTTGGCTACCAGCACGTATATACGCCGGTTCTTGGCAATGTCGAGCTGTACAAAACGTCCGGCCACTGGGAACATTACCAGGAGGATATGTTCCCGAAAATGGAACTCGACAACGAAGAGCTTGTGCTTCGTCCGATGAACTGTCCGCACCATATGATGATTTATAAAAGCGAAATGCACAGCTACCGCGATCTGCCGATCCGGATCGCAGAGCTTGGCATGATGCACCGCTACGAAATGTCCGGCGCTTTGACCGGTCTTCACCGCGTGCGTGCGATGACGTTAAACGATTCCCATATTTTCTGCCGTCCGGACCAGATCAAAGAAGAGTTCCTGCGCGTCATCCAGCTGATTACGAAGGTATATGACGATTTCGGCATCAAGGATTTCCGTTTCCGCTTGTCTTACCGCGATCCGGAAGATACCGAGAAATACTTCCAGAACGACGAGATGTGGGAAATGTCCCAGCGCATGCTGCGCGAGGTCGTCGAGGAAACCGGCATTCCGTTCTTTGAAGCGGAAGGGGAAGCGGCCTTTTACGGACCGAAGCTGGACGTGCAAATCCGCACGGCGCTCGGCAAGGAAGAAACGCTGTCGACCGTACAGCTGGACTTCCTGCTGCCTGAACGCTTCGAGCTGGAATACGTAGGCGATGACGGCCAGAAGCATCGTCCGGTTGTTATTCACCGCGGTATTCTGGGCACGATGGAACGGTTTGCGGCTTTCCTGCTGGAAAATTTCGCGGGTTCACTGCCGCTGTGGCTGTCCCCGGTTCAGGTCAAAGTCATTCCGGTTTCGAACGCTTTCGAAGATTACGCCAAGCATGTGGCTGATCAGCTGCAGCTTAGCGGCATTACCGTCGATGCGGACCTCCGCAACGAAAAAATGGGCTACAAAATCCGCGAAGCACAGCTGGAAAAAATCCCGTACATGTTTATCGTCGGCGAAAACGAAATGAACGCTGGCTCCGTCTCCATCCGCAAACGCGGGGAAGGCGACCAGGGCGCGAAGCCGCTTGCCGAAGCGGCGGCGATGCTGAAAGAGCAAATCGCAAACCGCGTTATTTTCTAAATATCAATGGCTCGAAATTGGATCGTAGTGTTTGGAATGAAGCGAAAGTAGCGGAGGGGACGGAATCGTTCTGAAGTAGCTGAAAGCTTTTGAAAAAAGCTACTTCGGACATGCACGTTCCATATTTTGAGCGACATCATCCTCTGCCATGAACTTCGGGTTCAAAAAACATGTATAAACGCCAAATCATCTGGACATCCTCGGAAGTAAAGGGGGAGGATTTCAATGATGAAGGTAAAAACATGGCAGAGGATTTTGTTGTGTGTTTTTTTAATCGGGCTATTCGCGGATACGCCTAATTTGTATGCCTCGGCATTTTCGATGATGCCGTCCTATACCGAGGACAACAACGGCCCGAACTTGATGATCGCCTCAAAAAACGACTACTATCTTAAACCGTTAAAATATGCTTCCAACCCGGAAATGTTCATGATCGTCGATCTTAACCAGAAGAAGACGGAACAATTTGCCGCCAAGTCCCAGGACGAGTATTTGCCCAAATTCGGGGCAATGGCGCTGCCCGCGGTCACGAAACCGGAAACCAAGGTTCCCGCCAAAAAGCAGGGGGCCATTGCAGTCACGGCTCCGAAGCGGGATCAGGTCATCCATACGCTCAAGGTCATGGCGACAGGATACACTGCCGGTTACGAGTCCACGGGCAAACACCCGTCGCACCCGCAGTACGGGATTACGTATTCCGGCGTGAAGGTCCGCAGGGATAAAAATACGATATCCACGATTGCGGCCGATCCGCGCGTATTCCCGCTGGGCACCATTTTGTATATTCCGGATTACGGGTATGCGGTCGTTGCCGATGTCGGCTCTGCCATCAAGGGACGAAAAATCGACCTGTATTTCGATACGACCAAGCAGGTATACAAGGAATGGGGCAAAAAAGAGGTCGAGGTTCAAGTGATTAAAGTCGGCAACGGGAAATGCAGCGAGAAGCTGCTGAATACGCTCGGCAAAGCCATTCAAACTTATAAATCCGTTCCGGCTTCATTGCTGGAAGAAGTCATTTAGACGATTGCCGCTGCATAAATTTCTTGGCATTTCACATACTACGGACTGGGGAACAAAAAACGCCCCCGGCAACTGAGGTTTGCCGTTTACGACAAGCTCAGGGAGGTGAAACGGCCATGAAAAAGCAACAACAACAAGGCAGCTATATGACGCCGAACGAAAAGTTCAAAACGGAATTTGGCGAGGACACTGCCAATACGCCAACGACACAAACGACGGGCACCGCTCGTACCGGCAGCGCAGGCAGTGCAGGTGCAGGCAGCACCGGCAGCTACAAAACGCCAAACGAAAAGTTTGACGAAGAATTCAAACCGACTGACCAAGCTTAAGAACATAACGGTACATCCAGACATCCGCTCGAAAGGGCGGGTGTTTTATTTTTGCCAATCTGTTCCAATGGACTCGGTCTCGGGACGGAGGACGATTTCATTCCCGCGCCGCTATCTTCATTACGCCAACCTGTTGTACACTTAGATCAAAGTTACAGAAGCTCGGAGTGACTCCAAGCGGGCAAAGAAGATTATGTTAAAAGGAGAACCTGTTATGAAAAAACGATGGTTGGACCGGCTGTTCGGCGGGGTCGTGCTCATTGGGATCGGGGTCATTTTCCTGCTGAACCAGCTGAACGTCATTGATGTCAGTCTCGGTTACGTGATCAGCCATTACTGGCCGGTCATACTAATTGTCCTGGGCGTCAAGGAGCTGCTGAAAGGGCGGAGAGCCTTTTTGGGAGCGGCATTCCTTTTGCTTTTCGGGACCTATTTTCTGGGAAGGAACGAAGGCTGGGATTGGGTAACGCCGGGAAGCTTCTTCAAAATCATCATTCCGGCCATGCTCATTCTCGCTGGACTGTACGTCATCTTCAAGCCGAATGACCGCAAGCCGCCTTCCCGGCCGACCCCGGACCATGATGCGCCGGCATTTACGCCGGAACCGCCTGAACCGGAGGATCTGACCGCAAAATCGACCTTGGACCAGCAGTTCGAGGAAAAGTTCGGGATTCCGTACACGAAGCAGCAGGCTGAGCGCAAGTCGATCCATGGGGATGCGGACTTCGATGACGACGACGATTTCGATCCGGACGACCTGGACGACGATCACGTGAAGGATCGATACAAGCATTACAAAAAGAGATACAAAGAGCAAAAAAAACACTACCAGCAGATGAGACATGAAGCCCGCCACGGCCATGCCGAATGGGACGGACATCACAACGACGGCGGAAAAATCAACCGGTCTTCGTTTATCGGGGATATTCATCTGGGACGCGAATATTTTGAGTTGAAGCCGACGAACCTGTCGCAATTTATCGGGGATACGGTACTCGATCTGACGAACGCGCATATCCCTTTCGGAGAAACGAAAATCAACATTTCCGCGTTTATCGGCGACATTAAGGTGTACGTACCGGACGATACGGACCTTGGAATCTCCGTCAACACCAGCTCGTTTATCGGGGACATGTCGGTGCTTAATGAATCGCGCAGCGGGTTTATGAGCAATTTTCAGACGAAAACCCCGTTTTATAAGGAAGCCCGCAAAAAAATCCGCATTAATGTCAGCGCGTTTATCGGCGACATTAAAGTGAACAAAGTGGGTTAAGCGCATGCGGAACATAACGAAAAATACGAAATGGGTGCTGCTGTTTTATTTCGTTCTGACCGGCCTCATAATGAGCGCGGTGTTGGTGATCGGGGCGGACAGCGGATACCTGACCGTAAAAGGAACCTGGGTTTGGGTCTACACAAGCCTGGGCTTCCTGCTGTTGTCGATCATTGTCGGATACATGGCCGGCCAGCGGATTCAGCGCAGGGTCGACATACTCGAATACAATATGCTGCAGGTGGCCAAAGGCAATTTATCGGTGAGGATCGGGGAATGCGACGACCCGACTTTTGAGCGTTTGTATCATGAGTTTAACAACCTGATGGAAGCGATGGAGAAAAAAATGATGCTGCTGCAGCGGATGGGCGAGCAGGAGGTTGTGGAGAAGGAGCAAGCCGCCGAACGCGCCGTATTGGAGGAACGCCGGCGCATGGCGCGGGATTTGCACGATACGGTCAGCCAGCAGCTGTTCGCGATCCATATGTCCGCCTCCTCGCTTCCAAAAGTGTTGGAGCGCAACGCGGAACAAGGACAGACGGTCATGAATCAGCTGATTTCAATGTCCCAGATGGCGCAAAAGCAGATGCGCGCCCTTATTGCCCAGCTGCGTCCGGTCGAGCTTGAGGGCAAAAACCTGGAGGACGCCCTGGAGGTATGGTTCCCGGATTACTGCCGCCAAAACGGCTTGAAAGGAATGAAGGAAGTCGAGCTGCAGGGCAAGCTGTCCGAAGCGATCGAACACCAGTTGTTTTTGATCATCCAGGAGGCGATGGCGAATATCGTGAAGCATGCCCATGCACGGCTGGTCAGCATGTCGCTGCGCGAGGAGCAAAGGCAGGTTGTGCTCAGCATCAGCGACGACGGACAGGGTTTTAACGAGGTGCCGTATAAGACGGGATCTTACGGTTTGTCCACGATGCAGGAGCGCGCCGAAAAATTGGGCGGAAAAGTGGAAATCATCAGCCGTCAAGGTTCCGGTACAACGATTCGCGTACATATACCGAAGTTTGTGGATGGGACGGCCGGCGGAAAACAACCGATAGGAGAGGATGAGGAATAATGGCGGATGTCTTGAAAGTGATGATCGTGGATGACCACGAAATGGTGCGGATGGGGCTGAAAACGTATTTGATGCTGGATCCTTCCATCGAGGTCGTGGGCGAGGCCGATAACGGCTCGAAGGTGGTCGATTGGCTGAACAATGCCGCGCCGGAGCAGTTTCCGGACTTGATCCTGATGGATTTGATGATGCCGGTGATGAACGGGGTGGAGACGACCAAGGCGGTTTTGGCCGAATACCCTTTCATGAAAATCGTTATTTTGACCAGTTTTCTGGAGGATGATCTTGTTGTCGATGCCGTGGAGGCCGGTGCGGTCAGCTATGTGCTAAAAACAGTCTCGGCGGATGAACTGATCTATGCCTTGCAGGGCGCCAACCGCGGCATGCCGGTTATGACCGGCGACGTGTCGCAGGCGCTTACCCGGGGGATCCGCCAGCGCACCGTCCAGGGCGACTCCTCCGGCCTCACCGAGCGTGAGAAAGAGGTGCTGCTCCTGATCGCCGAAGGCAAAAGCAACAAGGAGATCGCCGAAGAGCTGCATATCAGCATCAAAACCGTCAAAACCCATGTCAGCAACCTGCTGATGAAATGCGAGCTGGAGGACCGGACGCAGCTGGCGATTTACGCGCACCGTAAAGGATGGGTGCAGGGATAATGAAGCCCGTCCTTCAGTGCTTACAAACATTAGCTCCTCTTCATGGCTAATTCTGTTGGTTAAAAATGATTGTTCGTATGCAAGATTGTATAAAAAATACAGGAAGATAATAAAGGATTGTAGAATACTTCATTTAGAATATATTGTATTTTTTGGAATATATGATAATATTAATAATGAAAAATGCAAATTGATAGGAGGTATTTTTATGAAAAAATTTTTAATTGCTTCTGTTGCAACATCTTTACTTGCAGTCGCACCAAGTGCAAGCTTTGCATCAAATGAAATACCGCCTCAGATTCAAGAGCAGTCTTCAAGAATCGCTCTGAATTCAGATCAATTAGCCGCATCATTAGATCCAGTATACATTTCCTCATATAAACCTTCTCGTGGATATTCTCAATCTAAGGATGTACCAACCACTGTTCCTTATTCAACAACTATTAACGGTTATCAATATTATGGAAATCTGAAACTGATCTCAACGCAGCTGATAAATGGATTATGGTACGGTACTTATGCAGGATGGATAGCAGTTTTGGCTTAATGAGATGAACTAAAAACTAGTGGCATCAAATTTATTAAATAAACAAATTTTTAAACAACAAACCCAGTATCTTAAAAGGTACTGGGTTTGTTGTTTATTTAAAAAGCGAACATTATCAATTCAGTCGTTTATAGTTAAAAATAATGAAAAAACATGTTATCAATGTCTTTTTGCAGTTTATCTTTTTATCTCCGCTTAAATTGTTTTTAATCTGTGGTTAAGGTTTATAGTACATCATATAAACAGTTAAACAATTCCCCAAGGACATTGAGATATAAAAAGGTGCACAGGAGGCATTATTATGGACGAAAGAAACAGATCGGGTCAACCTGAAGACGAGTTTCAAAACGACGGCGTGAAACGTCAAGGATCTTCCGAATCGGGTTCTTCATATTATTATTCCTACGGACCGTTCCAGTCGATTGGAAAAGACCGGGCAGAACAGCATGGCGCCGAAAGCCGCAGCAAGCAGGAGGACGTCGAAATCACCCCTCCGAACCCGGTTCGGCCGCTCCCTACCTCTAATGCATACCGCTTCTCGTCCGACTCCGGCAATGCCGGCGGATACGGCGGCGGAACGGGTGGGGGCGGCGGCAACTGGCAGTTTAACCAGAAGCCGCCGCAGAAAACATCCGTCAAAACGGTGTTGATTTCGTTCCTGGCCGGCGTTGTCGTTATCTCGGCTCTGATGTTTACGTCGGACCGGATGAACCTGTTTACGCCAAAAGCGGCTTTGTCCGCCGAAGAACAGGCTACCACGCCTGTGACCGCAGCACCGGAAACCAGCAACGGCAGCAATCAACCGGCTTCGCTTCCGCTGAACAAGCCGCTTGACGTCTCGGGCGTCGTGGAACAAGCGGGACCTGCGGTCGTTAAAATCGAAACGCTCGTCAAATCGAACAGCCGGAGCTCGCAATCGCAATCGCCGTTTATGAACGATCCGTTTTCGTTCTTCTTTGGCGGAGACAGCGATTATTACAGCAACAACGGCGGTGATTCCGGCTCCGGCCAAAATTCCCAGAATCCGGGCAAATCCCAGCTGGTTCCTTACGGCATCGGCTCCGGATTCATCTATAAAAAAGACGGATACATTTTGACCAATGAACACGTCGTTGAAAATGCGGATGTCATTCAGGTAACGGTCGAAAATGACACCAAAACGTATGAAGCCAAACTGCTCGGCAAATCCAAAGATCTGGACCTTGCCGTGTTGAAAATCGAAGGCAAAAATAATTTTCCGGTCGTACCTCTCGGCGATTCCAACAGCCTGAAGGTAGGGCAACCGGTTGTAGCCATCGGTAATCCGCAAGGGTTTGACCATACCGTAACGACAGGCGTCCTGAGTGCGCGCGAACGCACCATCGATGCGAGTGATGAAGGAAGCACGGATACGCGTAAATACCAGCATTTGCTGCAAACCGACGCATCCATCAACCCCGGCAACTCCGGCGGTCCGCTTCTTAACCTGAACGGCGAAGTCATCGGCATGAACGTAGCCGTCAGCAAGGATTCGCAAGGCATCGGGTTTGCCATCCCGGCGAGCACGATCAAAAACGTCGTTCAGAAGCTGGAAAACAATCAGGAAATTCCGAAGGATCCGGAACCGTTTATTGGCGTCAAGCTGATAACTTTAACGGATGAAGTCGCCAAGCAAATGGAAACAAACGTAACCCAAGGTGCGGTCGTTGTAGAGGTTACTTTCAAATCTCCGGCCTATGAAGCTGATCTGCGCCCATACGACATCATTACCGGCGTCGATAGCACCAACGTTAAAACCCATACGGATATTGTGAATTATATCCAAAAACAAAAGGTTGGCGCGAAAGTAACGCTGCATGTCGTCCGCAACGGTAAAAAAATGGATATGGAACTCACCATCGGCGACAAAAACAAATACAACATTCCTTCCGACGGCAGCAATCAGTAATCATCGGAAGGCTTCAATCGGCAGCGGAAGGGAAGGTCCCTTCCGCTGTTGCCGTGCAAGGATGCAAACGCAAAACTTCACTGCTACAATAGAAATAACAACGAACATAGTTAAGAAATAAAGGAGCCATCCGTTTATGCGATCGAAAGTACTGATTATTGACGACGACGAAAAAATCATTTCCATGCTGCGCAGAGGGCTTGCGTTTGAAGGGTATGATATCATAACGGCCAACAACGGGGCCGAAGGTTTAAAAAGCGTTCTCAACAGCGAGCCCGACCTCGTCATTCTGGACGTCATGATGCCCCAGGTCGATGGATTCGAAGTGTGCCGCCGTCTGCGCGAAGGCGGGATCCGTGTGCCTATTCTGATGCTGACCGCAAAAGACGAGATCGAACACCGCGTGAAGGGACTGGATCTCGGCGCCGACGATTATTTGGTCAAACCGTTTGCGCTCGAGGAGCTGCTGGCGCGGGTCCGTGCATTGCTGCGACGCAAGCCGGGCCAGGAGGAGGCGGAAGACCACCGTTTGACCTTCGAGGATATCGTGCTCGACGTCGATTCCCGGGAGGTGCTGCGCGGCGGACAACGACTGGAGCTGACGGCCAAGGAATTCGAGCTGCTGCACCTATTTATGCAAAATCCGAAACGCGTGTTGTCCCGCGACCTGATCATGGATAAAATCTGGGGATACGATTACAGCGGCGAATCCAACGTGCTTGAGGTTTATATCGCGATGCTGCGGCAAAAAACCGAGGAGCATGGAGGCAAACGCGTAATCCAGACGATTCGGGGGGCCGGCTACATTCTGAGAGGTGACTCCTAAACATGTCCATACGACTCCGGCTGACAGCCTGGTATACGTGCATCTTGGCCGTAACGCTGATCTTGTTTGGCTCTGCCGTGTATGGGGTGGTTCATTTTTATACTTTTTCTAAAGTGAAGAGCAATCTTGAAGAGCAGAGCAAACAAATTCAGCCTAATCTGGTGTTGTACATTTCCCAAGGTGAATTAAAATTTGATATTGGTGGGTTGTCCGCGACTTCGGGTTTTCAATCTTCCCAGATTTTTGGACAGTTGCATGACTATAATAATAATCGTGACCTGATCACGGAAAATTTGGGGAGGATGAAAAAGACCTTTCCCGTCCCTTCCGCAAAGAATGCTTTTAATGTCGATTCTTTTGAGACCTTCCGATTAAACGGCAATCCTTTCATGGTCTATCAAAAGCCTGTTGTTGTTCAGAATCAGTTAATCGGATTTTTGCAACTCGCCGTTTGGACTGGTCACGAGGAGGAATTGCTAAGTCTTCTCCGTTCCATATTGATCATCAGCGCAACCATCATGGTACTCATGGCAACGACTTTCGGCTTATTCCTGGCACGCAAGTCGATCGCCCCGATCGGGAAAGTCATCGAGGCGGCCGATCAGATTCAAAAAGGCTCGGACCTGAGCGTACGGATCGCTTATGACGGGCCGCAGGACGAGATCGGGCAGCTGATCAATACGGTTAACAACATGCTGGGCCGGATGGAAGGGTTTTATAAAAACCTGGAGGACTCCTATGCCGCGCAGCGCCGTTTCGTTTCGGACGCGTCCCACGAGCTGCGCACGCCGCTTACGACGATTCGCGGCAACGTCGACCTGCTGCAAAGGATGTGGTCAAAGGACGACGGTTCCGAACGCCCGAACCTGGATGAGGAAACGATGCACCAGATGACGCTTGAAGCCGTCAACGACATCGCGGACGAATCGAAGCGGATGAGCAGGCTGGTGAGCGACATGCTCTCCCTGGCCCGGGCCGATACCGGACGGACCTTCGAGAAGCAGCCGGTGCCGCTTGAAATTCTCGTCGAGGAAGTGGCGCGCCGGGCCAAAATGCTGCCGCGTACAGCCGAATGGATTACCGGAGACTTCTCGATCCTGAATGGCGTTTATGTCAACGGCAACAAGGATTACATGCAGCAAATGCTGTTCATTTTTATCGAAAACGCGTTCAAATACACGCCGGAAGGCCAGGTCGTTTTTGATGCTTTTATCTACAAAAATCAGGTAGGCATCCGGATTTCCGATACCGGAATCGGCATGGACAAGGAGGAAGTGCCGCATATTTTCGAACGCTTCTACCGGGCGGACCAATCCCGCGGCGTGACGGAAGGCATCGGCCTCGGCTTGTCCATCGCCAAATGGATCATCGATGAGCTGGAAGGTTCGGTCGAGGTCGTCACGCGTTTGGGTGAAGGGACCACGTTTGTCATCTGGCTGCCGATCGTCTTTCCGACGCCTTTGGAATAAGGTATAATGAATAGATGTTAGCTGCAACAGCATAAGAAAGCAGGTGAAGTCAGTCATGGAAGTTATTAAAATATCACCGCGCGGATATTGCTACGGGGTGGTGGACGCCATGGTGCTTGCGCGCCAAGCGGCCCAAAACCTGGATCTCCCGCGGCCCATATATATTCTCGGCATGATTGTTCACAACAGCCATGTCACGAACTCTTTCGAAGACGAAGGCATCATCACGCTTGACGGCGCCAATCGTCTGGACATTTTGGATCAGGTGGATAAAGGAACGGTTATCTTCACCGCCCATGGCGTTTCCCCCGAGGTGCGCCGAATTGCCCGGGAAAAAGGTCTGACAACGGTCGATGCGACCTGCCCGGACGTCACCAAGACGCATGACTTGATCCGGGAAAAGGTTGCGGACGGGTACGAAATCATCTACATCGGCAAAAAAGGCCATCCGGAGCCGGAAGGCGCGATCGGGATCGCCCCGGACCATGTGCATCTCATCGAAAAGGAAGAGGAAATCGACGCCCTGAACATTCCTTCCTCCAAAATCGTCATTACGAACCAGACGACGATGAGCCAATGGGACATTAAGCATATCGTCAAAAAACTGCTCGAGCTGTATCCTTCGGCCGAAGTGCATAACGAAATATGCCTTGCGACGCAGGTTCGCCAAGAGGCGGTGGCAGAGCAGGCGGGCCAAGCGGACCTCGTTATCGTCGTCGGAGATCCGAGAAGCAACAACTCCAACCGCCTGGCGCAGGTTTCCGAGGAAATCGCCCATGTCAAAGCGTACCGGATTGCGGACATTACCGAGCTGAAACGCGAATGGCTGGAAGGCGTCGCCAAGGTGGCGGTGACCTCGGGAGCATCGACGCCGACGCCGATAACGAAAGAGGTCATCAACTATTTGGAGCAATACGATCCGAACAACGAAGAGACTTGGGAAATCAAGCGGACCGTCAATATGAACAAGCTTCTGCCCCCGGTCAAAACGATCAAATCTTAAAAAAAGATGCAGGAGAGGATTGCCGGCGAGGGCTGGCGGTTCCCTTCAACAAACATTTAACCATAGGAAAGAGCGGTACAAGAAAAATATCTTGTGCCGCTTTTTTTTTCATCCATCCGCAGGCGGCAGCCGATATCCGGAAAATGGGAAACGAGACGAGGCAAGAATGGAGCAAAAGCGATAGCTTAGTTTAAAACGTTGACCGGTGCCGGCGGGCCGCCAAGCAACGAGTCATTTTTGTTCCCTGGGCTTGACGGACAGAGCAAAATAGTTTATTGTTACTTTATCGATTAAAAGCATAAAAGCTAAAAAGCTAAAAAGCTAAAACGCGTTTAAGCAAATAGGTGAATGTCATCGCCGATTTTATCGGATTGAAAAGTGTCGGCTTCCATGCTCCCGGGAACCCGGTTCCCGGCATTTGATTCGGCATACAGAAACTGATGATAGAGAGGAATGGTAATCATGATCGTTATTACATCCAATACCACCCCTGAAGAGCAAATTCAGGACATCGTTCGCGTCATTGAAAATAACGGGCTTCAAGCCCATATTTCCAGAGGTTCGGACCGTACGGTGATCGGCCTTGTCGGCAAGGTCGATCCGTCCATCGCAGAGCATTTGCGCCAGATGAAAGGCGTCGAAAACGTGGTGAAAATTTCGAAATCCTACAAGTTGGCCAGCCGGGACTTCCATCCGGAAAATACGGTGATCGATATTAAAGGCGTGAAAATCGGCGGCGATGAGCTGGTCGTTATGGGCGGGCCGTGTGCCGTCGAATCCCCGAAGCAGATCGACGAGATCGCGGCGCTCGTCAAGGCGGCCGGGGGCCAGGTGCTGCGCGGCGGCGCGTTTAAACCGCGTACAGGCCCTTACAGCTTCCAAGGCGTCGGCGTCGAGGGACTGATCATGATGGCCGAGGCAGGGCAAAAACACGGCCTGCTAACGATTACCGAGGTCATGACGCCGGAATACGTGGACATTTGCGCGGAATACGCCGATATTTTGCAGGTCGGCACCCGCAACATGCAGAACTTCGACCTGCTGCGCAAACTGGGGACCTGCGGCAAGCCGGTGCTTTTGAAGCGCGGCTTCAGCGCCACCTACGACGAGCTGCTTAACGCCGCCGAGTACATTCTCGCCGGAGGAAATCCGAACGTTATGCTGTGCGAACGCGGCATCCGGACGTTCGAAAGCTACACGCGCAACACGCTCGATCTGACGGCGATCCCCGTGCTGCAGCAGCTCAGCCACCTGCCGGTCATTTCCGATCCGAGCCACGGCACGGGCCGCCGCGAGCTGGTGGAACCGATGTCCAAGGCATCCGTAGCCGCCGGGGCGAACGGACTCATTATCGAGATGCATACCGATCCGGACAACTCGATGACGGGCGACGGCGTGCAATCGCTGTTCCCGGACCAATTCGCCGCGCTGCTCAAGGATCTGGAGAAGCTCGCTCCGCTGGTCGGCCGTACATTCAACACGGAGAAGGCTCCTGCCGAAGCGTTTGCGCAATAACTGTTTATTCATAACCTTTATACATGGCCTGCTCACCGGCTTTTAAGCCGGATGGGCAGGCTGTTTGTGTGCAGCTAACAAGGGCTTAAACCTAAATGGTGTAAGGATACCTAACACATGCTAAAAAAATACCTGACATGGATATTGACGATGTCAGGTTTTGCGTTTTATAATGACGACATAAATAGAAGATGCTGAACGTTCTCGTAGAATATGTGGGTAATTGTTCGGAAAATGGGAGGAAGAGAAGATGTCGGTTGAAAACGTGTTGAAAACAATCAAAGATAATGCAATTGAGTGGGTGGATTTTCGTTTTGTCGATTTGTCCGGTCGTGCGCATCACATTTCTTTGCCTGCCAGAGAAGTGGATGAAGAAACGTTCGTAAACGGGGTTGCGTTTGACGGCTCTTCCATCGCCGGGTTCCGGGGAATCGAAGAATCCGACATGGTTATGATGCCGGATCCGGATGCGACGTTTATCGATCCGTTTACCGCACATCCGACATTAAACATCATGTGCAACATCTACACGCCGGACGGCGAGCGTTACGAACGCGATCCGCGCAGCATTGCGGCGAAAGCGGAAGAATATCTGCAAGCCAGCGGCGTGGGTACAGCGGCATTTTTCGCGCCGGAGTCCGAGTTCTTTATTTTCGACGACGTCCGTTACGAAAGCAGCATGAACAGCTCTTCCTTCTATGTGGATTCCGAAGAAGCCGCATGGAACACGAACCGGAAAGAAGAAGGCGGAAACCTCGGCTTCAAAATCAAAGTAAAAGGCGGATACGTGCCGGTAGCTCCCGTCGATACGCAGCAGGACATCCGCAGCGAAATGTGCCGTTTGCTTGAAGAAGTCGGACTGCGCGTGGAACGACATCACCATGAAGTGGCGACCGCCGGCCAGGCCGAAATCAACTTCCGTTTCGATACCTTGAAGAAAACAGCGGATAACCTGCTGGTCTATAAATATATCGTACACAACACGGCCCGCCAATACGGCAAAGTGGCAACCTTCATGCCGAAACCCCTCTTTGGCGACAACGGCAGCGGCATGCACGTTCACCAGTCGATTTTCGACGGCGACACTCCGCTGTTCTATGAAAAAGGCGAGTACGCGAACCTGAGCGAGATGGCTCTCCATTACATTGGCGGCATCCTCTACCATGCGCCTGCGCTGCTTGCTTTGACGAACCCGTCGACCAACTCGTTCAAACGCCTGGTTCCCGGCTACGAAGCTCCTGTGAACCTTGTGTTCTCCAAAGGAAACCGTTCCGCGGCCATCCGCATTCCGGTTGCTGCCGTGACGCCAAAAGGGTGCCGCATCGAGTTCCGTACGCCGGACTCCACGGCCAACCCGTACCTCGCGTTCTCCGCGATGCTGTTGGCCGGCCTGGACGGCATCAAGCGCAAAATCAATCCGGTCGAGCTTGGATACGGCCCGATGGACAAAAACATCTACGAGCTTACCGACGAGCAAAAAGCCGAAATCCGCAGCGTGCCCGGCACGCTGGACGAAGCGCTCGACGCGCTGAAAGCCGACCATGAATTCCTGCTCGCAGGCGATGTATTTACGAAAGATTTCATCGATAACTACATTGAACTGAAACGCAGCGAAGCAAAAGCCGTATCGATCCGTATTCATCCGCATGAATACAGCCTCTACTTTGACTGCTAATCGAAACGCAGACGAAAGGCTGTCCCGCGACGGGGCAGTCTCTTTCGCTTTTCAATTCTTTAAAGCTTTACTTCGGGAAATATGCTAAAGTGGTAGAAGAAAACGATGGCGCCGGGACATGCGCTTGTGCATTTTGGTACTTGATGCGTCCCCGGATACCTGCTATCATTGATTTCAAAAAAATTCGAGTACAGAGAGAGGGAGAGTTATCGTGAGCAAGAGAGCATACAATTTCAACGCGGGGCCGGCAGCGCTGCCGCTTGAAGTTTTGACGCGCGCGCAAGCGGAGTTTGTTGATTTTCGGGGAACGGGCATGTCCATTATGGAAATGTCGCACCGGGGCAAAGTATACGAAGAAGTCCATCATGAAGCGGAAAACCGCCTTTTGTCGCTTCTCGGCAATCCTGAAGGCTATAAAGTGCTGTTTTTGCAAGGGGGAGCCAGCACGCAGTTCGCGATGATTCCGATGAACTTTCTGACCGAAGGCAAAACGGCGAGCTACGTCAAAAGCGGCAGCTGGGCGGACAAGGCGATCAAAGAAGCGAAGCTGATCGGCGAAACGCATATCGCCGCCTCTTCGGAAGCAGACAAGTATATGAAAATTCCCGATCTTGCAAGCATCGAAATTCCGGAAAACGCCGCGTACCTGCATGTAACCTCCAACGAAACGATTGAAGGGACGCAGTACCAGCAGTATCCGGATTCGGGGAACGTGCCCCTGATCGCGGATATGTCGAGCGACATTTTGTGCCGCGAATTCGACGCGAACCAGTTCGATTTTATCTATGCGGGCGCCCAGAAAAACTTGGGACCTTCAGGGGTAACGGTCGTGATTGCCCGGGAAGCCATGCTGGCCGATTCTCCAAGCCATATTCCGACGATGCTGCGTTACAGTACGCACGCGAAGAACGACTCTCTCTATAACACGCCTCCATCTTTCTCCGTATATATGGTGAACGAGGTTTTGAAATGGATCGAAGAACAGGGCGGTCTTGCCGGCGTTGAGCAGGCCAACCGCAAGAAAGCCGGACTTATTTATGATATAATCGATAGCAGCGAAGGCTTCTATCGCGGTCCCGTCGATGCAGGCAGCCGTTCGATCATGAACGTCACGTTCCGCCTGGTATCGGAAGAGCTCGAAAAGCAGTTCATCAAGGAATCGGAGCAAGCGGGATTCGTGGGCCTGAAAGGTCACCGCAGCGTGGGCGGTTTGCGCGCTTCGATTTACAACGCGGTGCCGTATGACAGCTGCAAAGCTCTGGTTGATTTTATGGCCGATTTCCAAAAGCGTCACGGATAAGGCAGCCCGATTCGGACTTTAGCCAGTGAAAAGCCAGCCTTTCGCCTTACAGCGAAGGGCTTTTTCGTTGCTTATGGCGGCGAATGAAAACAGATCGGAACAATACCCGAAGGATGGAGTGACTGACCCATGGCACTGCATATCGTGCTAGTAGAACCCGAAATACCGGCCAACACCGGTAACA
Source organism: Paenibacillus sp. USDA918EY (assembly GCF_009870825.1). Lineage (GTDB taxonomy): Bacteria > Bacillota > Bacilli > Paenibacillales > Paenibacillaceae > Paenibacillus_AQ > Paenibacillus_AQ albilobatus. The sequence goes on from NZ_WTWY01000008.1 coordinate 93,620, forward strand.
TTGCAAGAACCTGCGCAGCGACGGGAACCCATTTGCATCTGGTGCGCCCGCTCGGCTTCAGCACGGATGATTCGAAGCTGAAAAGGGCGGGGCTGGATTATTGGTATGCCGTTCAGATCGAATACCATGACTCTTTTGCAGAGCTGCAGGAAAAATATCCGGAAGGCCGTTTTTTCTACACGTCGACGAAAGCGGACAAAAGATATACCGACGTCCCGTTCCGGGACGGAGATTTCCTGGTGTTCGGCAAAGAAACCAAGGGACTGCCGCCGGAGCTGCTGGCCGCAAATCCGGACAGCTGCATCCGCATGCCGATGACCGATAAGGTCCGTTCCCTGAATTTGTCGAATTCGGCGGCGATCATTGTGTACGAAGCGCTGCGCCAGCTGGATTTCCCCGGCATGAAGTAACTTTTTAAAGAAAGAAATAAAAATTATAAGGGTTAGCAGGATTCGACATCCGCACATCGAACTATTAAGAAAGACCCATTTTTTGTGATTGGAAAAGGCATACTGACCGCGAGGAGTACTTTCTAATCATTGAAGAACGTCCATTGACGGATTTTGTCATTCTAAACCGCGTAAATCGACGTTTTTCTTCCTGGTTATCGGAATATGGTTCGACCCCGGCCCGGAACCGATGTCCATAATCTTACAACAAGTTGAATAGTTAATAGGAGAGGTGTAGTTTGTCTATGAAACCTGCTGGTGTAGTTCGCAAAGTTGATCAGCTGGGAAGAATCGTCCTGCCCAAGTCGCTTCGAAAACGGTATCAGATGAATGAAGGCGACCCTGTCGAAATTTTGGTACAGGGAGATCATATTATTTTGGAGCGTTATCGTCCCAAATGCGTATTCTGCGGATCCATGGACGAAGTAAGCGAGTTCAAGGAACGTTATATTTGCGGACAGTGCCAATCCGACATGGCGCAGCTGCAAAGACATGCATAATGGCATGACAGACATCACGAATCATTCGTGATGTTTCTTTTTTTTGCGAAAAATCGCCCGAAAACGAGAAAAAGGCCTCCTGATTCAGGAAGCCTTTTTGGGCCATGGATTAAAGGCCTTTGGTCTTATCATCGTTATAAGCCGCGGTTAAGATGCCAGTCAGGAACATAACAAGCACCAGTGTAACAATCCAAAATGTTAATGAGAACGACATGAAGGCCACCTCCCGCTAATCTACCATGCTCTTAAACCATATTATACCCACACTTCGGAAAAAAATAAATGAATTCGTTTTATTTAAAAAATAAAAAGTGGGTCGGAACCGGCCGCAGATTCCCGTCCGACGGATGGTTTACGACCCTTCCGCTCACAATAAGGGAAGAAGATCCGCCGCCATCCAGATTGTAGGCATCGACGATGCCGAGACCGTACATTTTGCTTTGGAGCTCTTGAAGCGTCGCGCCGGAGCCGCCGCTTTCGTTGTAGCCGTCCACGACGATGATCAGCAGCTGATCGTCCTTGTAATTTCCGATGACGGTGCGGGGCGCGCGATTCGGGGATGTTTTCCACTTATCCGGAATCGGCATCGGCTGCCCGTTTTTCAGCAGGACCGGCACAAAAGTAGCCCCGAATCTTGGCTTCAGCCGATCCAACTCCGCCTGGTTCGAAAACTTGCCGCCGATCAGTTTGCCTGCATCATTCAGCCCGACAAAAAACAAATCCTTGAAGCTTGGCTCGAACCCGTTGACATATTTACCGTTCAGCACCGTTGTGCTCAGCGGGTAGCGTTTGCCGCCGGAATCCGCGAAACCGCCGGCGTTGATGCCGGCTACCGCACCGTACCGGTTAACGGCCTGCAGCGTCGTTTCGGCTCCGCCGACCTTGTCGCGGCCCAAAGTCATTTGCATGGCGTTTTGGTCCTTCAGCTTCACCTTCATCGCGTAGCCTTGGTAAACGCCGGGATTGACATGGTACAGCTCGATCCGGATGCGGCTGCTTTCCACCCGTTCGAACGGAACGCCAAGCTTGGCGCTGATGCGGCGGTTATAGATCGTTTCAGGCCGCTCCGCCTGGGTTTGCGCCGTTTTGACGATGGCATTCATGGCTGCGGTCGTTTGCTTGTATAAAGCCGAAGTTCGGCGGATCGAGGAGATGGTCGCTTGAACGGTCTGTTCCGCCTTATCAAGGTTTTGCTTGAGCCGCTCGGATTGGGCAGCCAGCGTTTTGGCAGGGACGTAGGAGGCTGTCTGAACCTCTACATGTATCGTTTTGAAGCTGAGCATCATAAAGATGAACATGCCCAAAAACGGTCCGGTTGCCAAAAGGAAAAAACGGTTGATTTTCTTTTTTTCGACAATCATTTCAGCAAATCCATTTTCCGCTGAAGCTCGTTCAGCTGTTTTTTGACTTCGTTCAGCTGTGTGTACAGCTTATTGCTGTTGTCCGTTTTGTTTGAGGCGTTGTCTTTCGTGAACGTCAACAGCTCGTTAAACGACTGTACCTTGCTTTCCAGCTCTTTGACTTCCCCGGACAATTCCGTAAATTTCGCTTCATAGCTTTGCTTCAGCTCATTCATCTGTTTATGGGTGTCGGCCTGAAGCTGCCGGATCATATCCTGCTTCACATGATTGCTGTATAGATAAGCGCCGGTAATGCCTGCGGCTATAAGCAATATCCAGACGAGCAAAACGAGCATGACGGAAGGGGATTTTCCCCGGCTTGTCCGGTTCTGATAGGCGGAGGAAGGTTCGGTATTCGTTTCCATATCATCACCCCGGTTACAATTGGTTTTTTTGCCAGTCCCCATTCTAACATTACCCTATCAATTTCGCAAAAATGAATCTAAAGTCACAGAAAAGCCTAAAAAGAGATTGCGCCCAATGGAAGCGTTGCGATACAATCTTGATAGATTTATTTGGAGTAAGGGAGAGTCCGTATGCCACTTTAACATTATTTTCCTGAATATACCTCTGACACCATTTTCTACTTTGAACACGTCTTAAAACAAGCATTTAACGCGCTTAGAATTGTCATAAATTAGATGATCAAGCATTCATTCCACTTTATTGATCAGGGGGTTTCAATCGAAATGGCGAAGGTTTGGCGGGTCGTGATTATAGACAGTCACCCCACAAGTATGCTGGGAACCAAATTGATTTTGGAAGAAAGGGAAGAACTTAGGGTCACGGGAATGGCTTCGACATGGGATGAAGGACTGATGCTCGTGACCGAGCAAAAGCCGGAACTGGTGCTCTTGGACTACCAAATGCCGGAAGGAACGGCGGAATCGCTGCTGGAGAGAATTAAACACGGCTCGCCGGACAGTCATGTGCTCATTTTGACGGATACCGACGGGATTAAGCTGCTGCATTCGATCGTCAATCTGGGCGGGAGCGGAATTTTGTCGAAACAGGCGTCCGCGGCCCAGCTGATGCTGATGATCGACGGACTGCGCGAGGGGCTTGCGATGCTCCCGATGGATTGGCTGAAAAACGGAATCTGGCAGGTGCAGCCGGCGGTTGTCGACGGTGCCCTATACCATTTGACGGAAACGGAAATATTTATCATGGAACGGATCGTGCAAGGGATTACGTATGACAAAATCGCGATGGAAATATCGGTAAGCCGGCGTTCGATCGATAATTACTTGCGCAAAATATACGTGAAGCTCGGCGTCTCCACCCGGGCTCAGGCGATCGAAAAATTTGCCCTGACCACGCGACAAAAAAGTCCTGTTTTCAGCTAGACCGGGATATATATACATGGAGTAGAGAAGATACAACCGGACCGCCGGTGATTGGAACTGGGAGAAGGAGGAGATATCATGCGGTATTCCTTTGCGGAACGGACCAAAGCGATGCTTTCGTCGCCGATCCACTTCATGAGATCGCTGTCGACGCGGGAATCGTTCATTTCTTTTGCCGAGGAACTTCCCGCCGAGGAGTTGTTCCCGATTTCGTCACTGGAGGCTGCCGCGGCAGCCGTCATTTCCAAAAGCCCTGCAGCGCTTCAATACGGCGAGCCGCAGGGCTATTTGCCGCTTCGGGAATGGCTGTGCAAGGATTTTAAGGAGCGCAAGGGGACGGACGTGGATGCGGGGCAGATTCTCTTGACGACAGGCAGCCAGCAGGCGATGGATCTTCTTGCCCGCGTATACGTGGAGCCCGGCGACCCGGTGCTGGTCGAGCAGCCGACGGCACCGGGGTTTATGCAAATCCTGAAGATGCAGGGGGCCTCCATCGTGCCGGTCGAGGGGGATGCGGAAGGGATTAGCCCGGAGCGTTTGCAGGAAGAGGTGGATCGGCTGAAGCCGAAGCTTCTGCTCGTGTCGCCGAACTTCACCAATCCGACCGGGGTTTTATGGAGCCTGGCGCGCCGCCGGGAGGTTCTGGACATTTGCAAAACGCGGAACGTGCTCATCGTCGAAGACAATTCGTACGGCGATCTTCATTTTGGGGGCATCGGCGCAAAAGCTTTTTACGGCGGGCACCCTTCCCTGTTTTCGCTGGATGATGCGGGGAAAGGAGGGCAGGTGCTGCATATCGGCTCCTTCAGCAAAACGGTCGTCCCGGCGCTTCGTACCGGCTGGGCGGCAGGAAACAAAAAATTGATCGAGACGATGATCATGGCCAAGCAGCTGGCGGATTGGCAATCCAGCCACTTCAACCAATGCCTTCTGCATTACTTGCTGGAGTCTTCCACCTTTAATATTCACGAGCATATCCAGATGCTGAACCGCGAATACGAAACAAGGCTCAAACTGATGACGGAGCTGCTCAAACGGCCGGCCTGGAAAAACGTCCGCTACGACGTTCCCGGAGGCGGCATGTTCATTTGGGTGAAGCTTCCGGAGGCGTTGGACTGCGTCGCCCTCCTGAAATGTTCGCTGGATAAAGGAGCCGCGTTTCTCCCCGGGACGTTATGTTACCCGAACGGTGGGGGCAGCGAATACATCCGCCTTAATTTCACGCATCCCGGGCGGGATGAGCTGCTGCTCGGCATGAATTTGATCGGCGAAGCGATCTCGGAATTTACGGCCCGGAGCTAGCGCTTCCCGGGAGGTTTGCCGCGGACGAAGAAGCGGCTTCAAGCACGCCGGCGTATTCTTTGAGGCTTGCGGCTCCGGCGGCGGTGAGCACGTACCGGCCGCGCTTGATCCGGTCGAACCATCCGTAATAATTGTGCTGCAGGATGGCCGCCGTATTGGCGAGGCCGGTAAGGCTGCGCAGCTGCGCCGGAGAAGCGCCTTCCGGCGGGGCTGCCGCAAGAGCCTGGGCCACGCGCAGCGCCTTTTCGCGGTAGGCGGTAACGAGCTTCGCGCGGCTGCTGCCGCCGACGTTGTAATCCCCGCTGCGCTCGTGAAATTCGTAGAGCAGTCGCTCCTTCCGTTTTTGCCTGACGGGTTTGGCAGGCTCCTGAACGCCAGGCTCGCACAGCACCTCGACAACCGGCTTTTTCGTTTTGTAAAACGTAATCGTAATAAGCCCGAAGCCCAATTTGCGGCACAGCTTCGTAATGTCGCCCCAACGCTGGTTGACGGCGCCGCGCTTGGTTCGGCTGCGTTCGACCGCCAAATAAACCCGGGAGCTCAGCTGCAGACGTTCCATGCCTTGCAGCAGCAAGGCCAGATTAAACGTTTTTTTCATTTCCACGATTAAAGGCTCGGTATCCTCCGGTCGTACCCCGACCAGATCGCAGTGCCGCACCTCTCCCTTGATTTCATAGCCCCGCTGTTCGAAAAAAGCCTTCAGCGGCTCATACAGCTCGGTTTCATGCTGCACGGTCATGATCATTCCCCTTTGCAATGCTTTCCGATTTCCTTTAACCATTCCGCTCCGACACATACATGCTTTCATCAGGCGAATTCGATCGGATTTTTTGATTTCCTATATTATAACATCCGATAAAAGACAAACCTCCTTTCGCGAAAAAATAGGTCAACTAATCCCATCGTTCCGCATAGGTATGTATTACACTTTTCGATCAATGGATGTTTGAATATGCGATGAATGGGATGGAAGTTGACCCTTGACGCTTTGATGAAATTTTGACCACCCATAACGTAGTCATAGGAGGTACTAGCATGGATATTTTCGAACGCGTTGCGGCCTATCGGGCAGAAAGTGATCAACTTGCGTGGAACGGCACCTTTAAAGATTACATCGAGCTGCTCCGTAAAAATCCTTCGGCTGCGGTCACGGCTCATGCACGCGTATATGACATGATCAAGTCGTACGGCGTGGAGGAGGTGGGCGGCTATAAGCGTTATAAATTTTTCGAGCAGGAGATTTTCGGACTGGACCGGTCCATTGAAAAGCTGGTGGAGGAATATTTTCACTCCGCGGCCCGCCGGCTTGATGTCCGCAAACGTATTTTGCTGCTGATGGGTCCGGTGAGCGGCGGCAAATCTACGCTGGTAACTCTCCTGAAACGGGGCCTGGAAAAATATTCGCGAACGGACCAGGGAGCGCTTTACGCGATCGACGGCTGCCCGATGCACGAGGAGCCGCTGCATTTGATTCCGCTTGAGCTGAGGGCTGAGGTGGAGGAGGAGCTTGGCGTGCGCATCGAGGGAAACCTGTGCCCTTCCTGCCAAATGCGGCTGAAGCTGGAGTACGGAGGCGATATCGAAAAAGTGCCCGTCACCCGCGTGATCATCTCCGAGGATTCCCGGGTGGGTATCGGGACGTTCAGCCCTTCGGATCCCAAATCGCAGGATATCGCCGACCTGACCGGCAGCATCGATTTTTCGACGATCACCGAATTCGGCTCGGAATCGGACCCTCGGGCATACCGCTTTGACGGAGAATTGAACAAGGCGAACCGGGGGCTGATGGAGTTCCAGGAGATGCTGAAGTGCGACGAAAAGTTTCTGTGGAATTTGCTTTCCTTGACCCAGGAGGGCAACTTCAAGGCGGGACGTTTCGCGCTCATTTCGGCGGATGAGCTGATTGTGGCGCACACGAACGAAGCCGAATACAGGGCGTTTATTTCCAACAAGAAAAACGAAGCGCTGCAATCGCGGATGATCGTCATGCCGATTCCATACAACCTGAAGGTATCCGAAGAGGAGAAAATCTACAACAAGCTGATCAAGCAAAGCGATATGAAGCATGTGCACATTGCGCCGCATGCGCTGCGGGCCGCCGCGATTTTCTCGATCCTCACCCGCCTGAAGGAAACCAAAAAACACGGCATGGATCTCGTCAAAAAAATGCGGATGTACGACGGCGAAGAGGTCGAAGGCTTCAAGGAAGCCGACCTGAAGGAAATGCAGTCCGAATATTTGGAAGAGGGCATGTCCGGCGTGGATCCGCGGTACGTCATCAACCGCATTTCCAGCGCTTTGATCAAGCAGGATCTTCAGTGCATTAACGCATTGGATATTTTGCGGGCGATCAAAGACGGCCTGGACCAGCATGCTTCCATCACGAAGGAGGAGCGGGAGCGTTACTTGAATTTCATTTCCGTGGCGCGCAAGGAATACGACGAGCTGGCGAAAAAAGAAGTGCAAAAAGCGTTTGTGTACTCCTTTGACGAGTCGGCAAAAACGCTTTTTGAAAATTATCTGGACAATATCGAAGCCTTTTGCAACATGTCCAAAATCCGCGATCCGCTGACCGATGAGGAGATGAACCCGGATGAACGGCTGATGCGCTCGATCGAGGAGCAGATCGGCATTTCGGAAAACGCCAAAAAGGCGTTCAGGGAAGAAATCATGATCCGCATTTCGACTTACTCGCGCAAAGGGAAAAAGTTCGAATACCACAACCATGACCGGCTGCGCGAAGCCATCGAGAAGAAGCTGTTTGCGGACCTGAAAGACATCGTCAAAATTACGACTTCCACCAAAACGCCGGATGCAACCCAACTGAAGCGGATCAACGAAGTCAGCAAACGTTTGATGGATGATCACGGGTACTGCCCGGTATGCGCAAACGAGTTGCTTCGATATGTGGGAAGCCTGCTGAACCGGTAAAAAATCCGCAAACCGTCCTCGAAAGAGGGCGGTTTTTTTCATGTGTACGGCATATTTCGGGATTTTTTACGGGAACAGGAAAAAACAAGAAAAAATTTATTTCAAATCTAGTGGAATACGCGTTGATATAGTCTATAATATACAAAGTTAACATATTTAGCGGAAAATTTTAGGACTAAAGAAGGAGATGCCTGATCCATGATTAAGATATCCCCCAAACGGCAAGCACAGCTGAATTATATTAAACTAACCGAACAAGACGTAGAGATTCTGGCGCAGCACCGCCCCGTTTTCGAGAAAGTGGTTGAAGAGGTGGTTACCCGCTTTTACGCGAATATAGCCACAGAACCGAAACTGATGGAGATCATCGGCAAATTCACCACGATTGAAAGATTGAAGGAAACGCAGAGGGAATATTGGTTGTCGCTGGCTGACGGCAAAATCGACGACGAATATTTGGAGAGAAGGGTCGCCATCGGGCTCGTGCATTCCCGCGTCGGTCTCCCTGTCGAATATTACCTCGGAAGCTACATGACCTATCTGGACATCGCCACGGATCTGCTGCGTCAAGCTGTGCCGGATCAATGGACGAAAGTTATCTTTTCGCTAAGCAAAATGTTCAACCTCGACTCCCAGCTGGTGCTGGAAGCTTACGAGATGAAGGAAAAAGAGAAGCTGAAAGATTTGGCGGACGAAAAAGACCATGTGCTGCAAGCGGTTACCGAAGTCGTGCAGCAGCTTACCGGGATGATTGCGGAGCTTAACGAAAGCGCCGGGCAAATCGCCACAACCGCGCAGGTGACCGCCGATTCCCAGGAGACGGCCCATGCGCTGATGGACGAGCTGCATGAGGACGTGAAGCAAATCGAAAGCATGGGCGCCTTGATCAAAGCGATCTCCGATCAGACCCATCTGCTGGGCCTGAATGCCGCGATCGAAGCGGCGCATGCCGGGGATATGGGCAGAGGTTTCGCGGTCGTTGCGGGCGAGGTTCGGAAGCTGGCCGCCCATTCCAGGGAAGCGCTTGAACAGATTCAGGATAAGGTGGCAGGCATTATGAAGCGGCTGAGCAGCGTTCGGGAGGAAACGGAGAAAACTACGGTTCATGCCAGGGAGCAGGCAAGCAGCTCGCAGGAATTGGCTTCTTTTGTGAGTATGATCGAGAAGCTGACGCAGGATTTGGCGGAAATCCAGAAGCGAAGCTAACCTGTCTCCCCTGAACGCCAAATGCGGTCTATCTTCCGTACAAGTGCGCCGATAGACGCGTTTTTTATGAAGGGATTGCTTATTCTTCCAATTTCATGCAAAATAGATCGTATATACGCACAAACCTTCTAGTATAATAGAGTACGGCATCATGAGAATGAGGGAAGAAGACATGGTTTAAAACGTGTTTCGGCAATCCGTCGTTTGGGGTGATTGAATTGGCTTCGATTCATGATGTGGCGAAGGAGGCAGGGGTATCGGTAGCAACCGTATCCAAGGTGATCAACCATTACCCCGATGTCAGCGAAAAAACGAGAAAAAAAGTCAAACTTGCGATCGCGCGGCTGCGTTACCGGCCCAACGTCATCGCAAGGGGACTCGTAACCGGGAGATCCTGGACGGTCGGGGTGCTCCTGCATGTGCCGTTTACGAATCCTTACGTATCCATGCTGCTTGAAGGGATGAAAACGGCGCTGGAGCATAGCGGGTATGACCTGATGCGTTTGTCCGCACGGCTCAACGATCCGGACTATTCCTTTATCGATCATTGCCACAGCCGCAATTTGGACGGGATTGTTGTGTTCGGCGTGGAAAAAGACCATCGCAGCATTCAAGAGCTGATCCAAGCGGGCATTCCGACGATGTTCGTGGATACCGATGCTACCGGACTGCGGGCCGGCAACATTACGACGGACAACCGGAACGGCATCCGGATGGCGGTGCAGCATTTGTTTGAGCTGGGACATCGCCGGATCGCCTATTTGGCGGGCGTGCCCGGCCAGGACGTCAACGAATTGCGTTTGGCCGGGTATCGGGAAGGGCTTGGGGCCTTTTCGCTTGCCTATCGGGAAGATTATGTCGTGGACGGCGATTATTCCTATGACAGCGGCTTTCAGGGGATGAATAGGCTGATGGAGCTGGATGTGCCTCCGACGGCGGTCATCTGCACCTCCGATATGGCGGCCTTCGGCGCGATCCGCGCCATCGAAGCGCGGGGCTTCACCGTTCCCGGCGACATTTCCGTCGTAGGCTTCGATAACATTTTTGAAACGGAGTTGTTCAAGCCGGGGTTGACCACCATTAACCAGAACATCCATGCCATCGGCGTCAAATCGATCGAAGAGCTGATTGCCATGATCAAAGATCCCAAATATCCGCCGCCGGTCGTGACGGAGCCGTCGAGCCTGGTCATCCGCGAATCGACGGGGATCGCCAAAGTGATCACATGAAGGATAAAAAGGGCATGCTGGGTTAAGCATGCCTTTTTTTGGGCGCGTTTTCATCCGGCAGCGTAATTTAATATAATAAGGGAAACGAACGAATACGCTGCTGTTTTAAGCGGAGGGACAAACTTCATGGATCAAAAAAGAGTGCTGGTTGCGGACGACGAGGAAAGCATCCGCAGCGCGATTACATATGCATTAAAGCGGGAAGGCTTTGAGGTCGCAACCGCGGCCGACGGGGAGGAGGCGCTGCAGAAGGCGGCTTCGTTCCGCCCCGACTTGCTCGTGCTGGACGTCATGATGCCCAAACTTAGCGGTTATGACGTTTGCCGGCGGCTTGCCCACGAGAAGGGGCTGGGCATTCTTCTGCTGACCGTCAAAAACGATATCGTGGATAAGGTGCTTGGGCTCGAGCTCGGGGCCGACGACTTCATGAGCAAACCGTTTGACGTCCGCGAGCTGGTGGCCCGCGTCAAATCGATCGTGCGCCGGTTGGACAAAGGAAGCGACGGGGCATCCCCTTCCGACGGGGAAGTTTACCGCCTGGAAGGCCTGAAGGTCGATACGGTGCGGCGAACGGCGGAAATCGGCGGGAACCCGATGGAGTTGACGCCGAAAGAATTCGACTTGCTTGCGCTTCTGGTTTCCCATGCCGGGCGCGTGTACACCCGCGAGGATTTGCTGGATCTCGTATGGGGAATGGAATATTTCGGAGGCACGCGCACCGTGGATATCCATATCCAGCGGCTGCGCAAAAAGCTCGGGGATGCCCATTATCTGCTGCAGACGGTGTATGGGATCGGGTATAAGGCGATGGATAGATAAAAAAGCAACCTCGATCGGTTGAATTGCCGTATCGAGGTTGCTTTTTCCCTTTTTATGTCCCATCCGTTTTCTTACTTCAGCAAGTCTTTGAGCGTTGGTTCGGTTCTCAGCATGCGCAGGATCACCGTTACGGCTTCCGCCCGCGTAATGTTATCGTTCGGAGCAAAAGTATCCCGGGTTTTGCCTTGAATGATTCCGGCGGCTGCAGCTTCTTCGATCAGCTTGCCGGCCCAATGCTGTGGCGCAACGTCGATGAATGGACCTCTTTTGCCGGAAACATTTTTTTGAAGGACGATCAATTTGGAGACCATCGCAACCATCTCGGCGCGTGTCATTGGGCGGTCCGGGCGGAAGGTTCCGTCAGGGTAGCCGCCAATGACGCCCAAGGAAGCGCTAATTTCAACAGACTCCCGCGCCCAGGAGGACTGAACATCATCGAATGTCTTTGTTTCGCCGCCTTGGCGTAAGGCGAACGCTTTGACGAGAAGCGTGCTGAACTCGGCCCGCGTGATTGCGGCATTCGGTCTGAAGGTGCCGTCTTGATAACCTTTCGTGATGCCCAGCTTGGCGGCAAGCCTAATATCGCCCGCAGCCCAATGGGACGCCGCGTCTTTGAAATCCGGAGCGTTCCCGGAAGCCAAAGCTGCTTTTATGAAGGCGGCAAGCCGGTCGAGATCCACGAAGGGATAAAAGGCCGAAGCCTTCTGAACCGGTGGCGTTACGGGACTTGGAACGGCCGGACTCGGATTGCTGTTTCCGCCTCCTCCGCCCCCGCCGCCGCTTACGTCATTTCCGCGGTCATTTCCGCCGTTGTTACCGCCGTTGTTACCGCCGGAGTCTCCGCCATGCCCGGGGATCGAAGTTACCGTCAGGCTAATGTCCACGGATCGGGTTCCGTAGACGGCTGTCAGGACCGTGCTGCCCGGACTCAGCCCCGTGATCGTTCCTCCGGATACGCTGGCGACTTCAGGCTTTTGGACCGTCCAGGACACATAGGGGGTTACGTCGAGTTGGGACTGATCCGAATACGTAGCGGTGATGACCGTGCTGGTGCTTTGACCCGCTTGAACGGTTACGGTTGCGGGATTGGCGCTTAGGCTAGTTAACTGTAATGCTTCAAGGGCAACGCTTTTCGTTGCGGTATTGCTGTTTGCTTTTCCGTCGTTGACGGTGAAGCTGATGACGCGTTCCGCCGTATTGGGAGTTGAGTTTGTATTGGCGTACGTAACCGAACGCAGGGCATTTTGCCACTGCTCCACGGTCGCCGTCGCCCCCGCAGACGTCAGCGCCAGTACGCCGGTACCGGCATTATAATTGGATGTGATGTTGCCATGGACAGCCTCGCTAACGTTGGAGAAAGCCAGTACGTCTTCTCCGGATTGAAAATGGTCCGTAATGGCAACGGTGCCGCTGGCCAACGCCGTGCCGCCCGATGCCGTTATTTTCATATCCGGATCGATGACGACCGATTTCCCGTGCCCGTTATCGCCGGTCGTAAAGTTGGCCTCCCCGCTGCTTGTCGACACAAAAACCGGAGCCTGATTGGCTGGCGTTACAATGATGGTTTTTGTTGTGGCGTCGCTTGTTTTTATTCCGTCATTGATGGAAAAACTGATTGTGCGTACCGATGTATTCGGAGCATTTTTCGAATTGCTGTACGTAACGGAACGCAAGGCGTTCTGCCATTGGGCCACCGTAGCCGTCGCTCCCGCCGATGTCAATGTCAGAACGCCGGTGGAAAGATTATAGCTGGCTGTGATGTTGCCGTATTGGGATGTGTTTGTGTCGATGAATGTCAGCACATCATATCCGGGCTGATAATGGGCCGTGACCGCTACGAACGCGCTGGATAATGTACTGTTGTCCCGGTCGGATACAGTCAGGCCCGAATCGACGATCACGGGCGTCCGAGTCCCGCCGGCTTCGACCTTGAAGACGGTAGGCCCGTCGCTTGTCGTCAAGACCGGCGTTTGGTCCACCGCCGTTACGGTGACGGTCTTCGTTGCAGAGTTGCTGACGGACGTTCCGTCATTTACGGAAAAGCTGATCGTGCGCGTCTCAGTATTAGGGGTTATTGCCGTATTGGTGTAGGTTACCGAGCGCAAGGCGCTCTGCCACTGAGCCACCGTAGCCGTCGCTCCGGATGACGTTAGCGTTAGAACGGCGGAGCTACTGTCATAACTGGCTTTAATGTTACCGTAAAGAGCCGCGTTGTTGCCTGTAAAGGCCAGGGTGTCTTCTCCGGGGTGAATATTGCCCGTAATGGCCACCGTGGCGCTGCTTAACGTAGTATTGTCCGGGTCGGATAACGTCAGGCCGTTATCGATGATGACGGGCATGGAGGTCGTATTATCGCCGGCGATGAAGAAAGCCGATCCGCCGCTTGTTTTTAGTACGGGCGGTTGATTCGATGATGCCGCAAAGATCGGGGACGAGACCCCGTTTCCAAGGCTTGTTTGAATGAATAACGCGAGAATGATGATTAACGGCCACTTTCCCGGCTTTCCTCTCATCTATTATTTCCTCCTTGTATGTATATGCACTAAGTATAATCTATTAAAGTCGAAAAAAAGAGAAACATATGAATGAATATCGGTGTCTTCAATGGATGAACGATCGTTCGAAACCCAGCAATACAAACAAAAAATGGAGCGCAAAGGCGGGGCGTTTCATGCCCGGCAGCTTTGCCTCCATTTTTTATCGGCATTAGAGGAGTCCATGCTTAAAGTCGGCAGACTTAGCGATTCACTTGATTTACTTGCGGGGGATTACCTATCAAAGCATCACACAAACTTGCGATGCAGCTTTTTGCCGTCGTACGAAAACATCACTTTTTTGTCCTCGATCACCGTTTCGAGATGCACCGTGCGTCCCCACAACTGGTACACGTAAGGCATCGTCCGCTCCATGTATTTCAGGTCCAGTTCGGTTCCTTCGTACTCGTGCCGGATGACCATTTCCCCGTTGCGCATATAATCGCCGTCGGATACGACCAGATACGGGTTGCCCCCGTTCACTCTGGAGACGACCAGCTGGTCCCGGACGCGCTCCCAAGCCTTGTCGGTGATTTTCCATTCCGGGCCTTTTTTCTCGAACACGTACAAGTCCAAATCCTCGGTCAATTCTTTCGTCAAATAGTTGCGGATAAACGAAGTATCGGAATCGAACTCGCGCACCTCAAATATTTTTTCGCGTCCTTGGCCGGGTTTGCGTCCCATCAGCTCCTGCTCTTCTTTGGTCGGGTGATCCCAGCGCCGCTCGATGTCCTCGAAAATTTTCAGTCCAAGGTAATAAGGATTCAGGCTGTTTCGCGACGGCTGCACGACGGAGGCGTTGAGCTTGGCGAATTCGATCGTTTCCTCGCTTGTCAGGTCCAGCTCCCGGATGATGCGCTGATGCCAATAGGAAGCCCAGCCTTCGTTCATGATTTTCGTTTCCATCTGCGGCCAGAAATACAGCATTTCCTCGCGCAGCATGCTCATGATGTCCCGCTGCCAATCCTCGAGCACTTCGGAAAATTCCTGGATAAACCACATCATGTCCTTCTCGGGCTCCGGCGGGAAACGGCGCGGGGCGGACTCGCCTTTTTCTTTCGTTTTGGGATCGTCCAGGCTCCACAGATCGTCGTATTCGCCTGTTTTCGGCTCCTGTTTGGCGGCTTCCTTTTGCTCCTTTATTTTATACTCCATGTATTGCTGTTTATCGAAATGCTGCGGTTTGATCAGCTGCGGATCGACATGCTCCTGAATGCTCAGAACGGCGTCGATGAAGTTTTCGACGGCTTCCGTGCCATGTTCCATTTCATAGCGGCTGATCCGTTCGGCCGTGGCCGACATGCTTTCGACCATGTTTCGGTTGGAGGCGGAGAAACGGAAATTGTTTTTGAAAAAATCGCAGTGGGCGAGGACATGCGCGACGATCAGCTTGTTTTGGATCAGGGAGTTGCCGTCGAGCAGAAACGCGTAACACGGGTTGGAGTTGATGACCAGCTCGTAAATTTTGCTGAGCCCGAAGTCGTATTGCATTTTCATTTTATGAAACGTTTTTCCGAAGCTCCAGTGCGAGAAACGGGTCGGCATGCCGTAAGCCCCGAACGTATAAATGATATCCGCCGGACAGATTTCGTAACGCATCGGATAATAATCCAGGCCAAAGCCGTCGGCAATTTCCATGATTTCGCGGATGGCGTATTCGAGTTGCTTGATTTCATCGCTCATGAATGAGTAGCTCCTTCCTGTGTCCGGAAGAACGCGCGTAAGCGCCGGGCGGGTTTTGGTATGACGGGCGGGGCATGTTCGGGATGGATGCAGCGATCAGCGCCAGAGGTGTTCTCCCTGAAAAATCCTCCAGTATATTGTATGCGGCGGGTGTGCGATTTAATAATGCCGCGATGGACGATTGAGAGCGTTGAGATTGGTAAAGATTTCGCCGGTGTAAGGGGAAACGACGCCGCGCTGAGAATTCGCAGCCATCTGTGTTATAATTCGGGTACGCGCAACCCGATTTTCACAAGGAGATCGAAGGAGGTTGCGACAACGGATGATAAAACAAGAGGTTTGAGAAGGGGCATTAAACATATCAAACGTGTTGAACTTATAGATAGGCGGAAGTTGAATAAATCCGAAGGAGGTAGATCCAATTGTCGAATCCGGATGAGAAGAAGCTGCACACGTATCAAGATTGGTTGACATGGGAGGGGGCATGGGAGCTAATTAACGGCAAGGCGTATAACATGTCCCCGGCTCCGACAGCCCTTCACCAGTTTGTTGTAGGGGAGCTGCATTTCGCGCTGCGAACGCACTTGCAGAATCAAAGCTGCTATGTTTTTGTCGCTCCGTTCGACGTGTTTTTCAGTGAGAGCGATTCCTATGATGTGCCTGACCATGTGACGCAGCCGGATCTGTCGGTGGTCTGCTCCAAGGATCGGATTTCCAAAAACGGCTGTCACGGCGCGCCAACGATGGTTATCGAAGTGTTGTCGCCCTCAACCGCGCTGAAGGATTTCAATGAGAAGTTCAATCTTTATCAGAAATACGGAGTTCAGGAATATTGGATCGTCGATCCCGGCAATCGAACGGTTCATGTGAATGCGCTGCAGGATGGATTATACCAGTTGAGAAACCTATATACAGAGCAGGATGACGTACGGTCGAATATCTTTAAGGATTTTCAAATATCGCTCAGCAAGCTCTTTAACTTGGAAACCTAATTTAGATAGAGCCGATTCCAACCGGAGTCGGCTTTTTTGCGCCCGAAAATTTAAGCGCGGTTCTCCCTGAAAAATCCTCCAGTACATTGTATGCGGCGGGAGTGCGATTTAATAATGCAAGGCTGCATAGAAGTATCAGGGAGAACGAAGGGGGAAGAGAAACGATGTTTGCTCGTATGTTCGTGTAAAGCTAGTGAAGACGCGACATGGAAGCGGACGCGGAGCTTTTCGTTTCAACGGGCTTGGCTTTCACAAGCAGCTTCTTCCAAATAAACAAGGCAGCAATGGCCCAAACCGCGATGGTCACAATCCCGCTTTCTCCGGCGATGTAGGACCACCCCGTGGATTTTTCGAAAAACAGTTGTTCCAGCCAGCTGCGCCCCAAATTGATGATCATATGAATGATCACCGCAGGCCATACACTTTGGCTCCGCCAGCGAACCCAGCCCATGAACACAGACAGAGGGAAGATCATGACCGAAAACAGCAACATGTTGATCCAGACGTTCCCGTCTTCGTTATACCCGTTCAGGTAAAAAGGATAATGGAAGCATGTCCACACCGCTGCGGTGATGAGGATCGATTTTTTGATGCCGAACGCTTTGGTAAGTCTAGGCTGCAAATACCCGCGCCAGCCGATCTCTTCCCCGAAGGAAAAGATAAACATCATGATCAGCATGATCGGCGCCCAGGAGTTCAGCGTGACGTACCAAGCATATTGGGGAACGGTAAAATGGGCGGTGCCTTTGGCGAGAAAATCGGCGGAAGGCAGATTGGCGATGCCCAATGCCCATGCGGCAAGAAAACCAACCGCGATCGGGACGATGGATAACAATGCGGCCGCATACCACTTCAGCCCGCCGATTTTGGCGATGCCGAGCAGCTTCAAAGCCTCTTTTCGCCCAGGCAGCGCAATGAGCAGCAGTATAACGGTAATCATGGGCACGAGCTGGCTGATGCCAACCAAAGTCGTATTTTTCGACAGATTGGCAAGCAGCGTGAGCAGTAACACCAGGATGCTAAAGGCAGCACCAGAGACAGCAAAAGATTTGTTCATAAGGGATTCGTTCCTTTCATGGATGTCGTTGGGCCCATTGTAGAAAACGATTATCAAGAAATTATAAAGACGCTGGATTGGATCGGAATTTTTTTCGAATCCCGTTCTCCGGCTTTAGAATTTGAAAAAATTTCAAATGTTGGTTGGCGGCCTGCCGTTCACCCCGTGCTACAATAAAATTGAAAATGCTTCATTTTTAATTTCTTGAGATTTATCTATATAGATTGAATTAAAGTAAGCCACGTCTTTGAAACGGATATTCCCTGCGGATCAAGGAATGACAAGTAAAAACTTTAATTCATTCTATCTATTTCTTGAAATGAGGTGGCGCGTCTTGGACTGGAACGACCGTAAAAAGAAAGCGGCTCAGGAAAATCGGCAGCACATGACCGAAGAGAAGCATGAACACTTGTCCACGCGGGAAGGGATGATCGAGTCGGCCGTCGACGAATTCGCCAAAAACGGCGGTTTCGACGATTTGCCCGGCAAAGGAAAACCGATCAAAATCGAGGAAGGGGACATGCTGACGACCATCCTGAAAAACGCCAACGTTCAGCCGCCCTGGATCGAGCTCAGAAAGGAAATCGCCGCGGATATGAAGCGGGTCATCGAGCAGGGACCGACTGCCGCGGAGGCGGACGCCAAGCTGGAAGAAATCAATCAGAAGATCCGCAAATACAACAGGCTGGTCCCGAATTCCCTTTTGCAAAAAGGGCTCGTATCAAGCGCAAATCTGCAAAAGGCTTATGACAAATGGGTCTAACGCAAATGTTTCACTAACGAACCGGATGTAGGCATAAAAATAACCTTTTTCATATGACGAGAAAAAAGACGTTGTTTCGGCTGCTTGCAAGCAAACCGACAACGTCTTTTGATTGATGGCCCGGCTGCCCATCCCTTAATTCAGCGCGGCTTCCTGTTTGCGGAAAAACGTCCGCAGCGCTTGGTAAACCTCGCCTTTTTCCTTGATGACGTAATACATGAACTGATCCAGTTTAATATTGCGGTAGGCCGACATCAAGGTGCTGCTCCGGTTGTACTGGTTGACTTCCCCGTATCCGAACATGTTGCTGACTTTCAGCAGCTCGCCGATCAGGCGCACGCAGCGTTCATTGTCCGAGGTCAGGTTGTCGCCGTCGGAAAAATGGAACGGATAAATGTTGTACTTGGACGGCGGGTAACGCCGGTCGATGATTTCGAGCGCTTTTTGGTACGCGGACGAGCAGATGGTGCCGCCGCTTTCCCCCCTCGTGAAAAAGTCCTCCTCGGAAACTTCCTTCGCTTCCGTATGATGCGCCACAAACACGATATCCACCTTTTCGTACTGCCGCCGCAGAAAACGGGTCATCCAGAAAAAGAAGCTGCGCGCGCAATATTTTTCGAAGGAGCCCATAGAACCTGAAGTGTCCATCATGGCGATGATGACGGCGCTGGAATGGGGCACCACGACTTCCTCCCACGTTTTGTACCGCAGGTCGTCCGGACTGATATGGTGGATGCCCGGCGTGCCGGAAGTGGCATTGCGGCGCAAATTTTCCAGAATGGTTCGTTTTTTGTCGATGTTGGACTGCATCCCTTTTTTGCGAATGTCGTTAAACGTGATGGATTCGGTCACCACATCCTGCTGTTCCTTCGGTTTCATGAATGGAAGCTCCAATTCCTCGAACAGCATATTTTCCAGATCCTCCATGCTGACTTCGGCTTCCACGATATCGTATCCCGGCTGATCTCCCGCCTTTTCGCCCTGGCCGGGCTTTTGCACCGGATCGCGTCCGAGCACATCTCCAACCTGGCTGTCTCCGTCTCCTTGGCCGACATGCTTCTGCTTTTGGAAGTTATAGATAAAACGGTATTCGTCCAGACTCCGGATGGGCACCTTGATGATCTGTTTACCGTCCGACATAATGATGCTTTCTTCCGTAATGAGATCGGGCAGGTTCTGTTTAATCATTTCCTTCACTTTTTCCTGATGCCGGACTTGATCCTGGTATCCTTTGCGGTGCAGCGACCAGTCCTCCTTGGATACGACAAACAGCGAATGATCGTCAGATTGCATTGTTCAGCACCTCCCATACGCGCATACTCGGTTCAACGAATAAGCCGTTATTAATCAAGTATATTCACGCGCAGGGACGATATGTGATGGGACAGAAGCAAATTCGCAAGTTCAAACCATTGCAAAATAATCCATATTCAGGATGTTTGCCGATGTTTTCGATCTTTTATGACAAATTTTTCAAGGAACTTGTAGTATAATGCAGTTGTCCTATGATTTAGGACGGACAGTTGCATGTCTAGCATGACCAAATACATAGATTTTGAGGGGGTGTGCTCCAGATCATTCACGTGGGCAAGCAGTCCCGTAGGATAAGAAAAGATCAATCCAAGGATTACGAAACGGAGACGGTTGTTGGACAAGCAAAAATGTGATTGATAGGGAGTGTATTAGAGTGAAAAAGATGGCGCCATTGTTTATGGCAGGAGTTTTGTTGTTATCCGGCGGTTTGTTTGCGAACGGTTCCGCGACTGCCGCAGCTTCATCGACGGGCAATATTGAAGTGCTGTTAAACGCCAAAAAGATTCAGTTTCCGGACGCGAAACCTTATCAGGATGCGCAGGGCAGCGTCATGGTCCCGATCCGCTTCGTTTCCGAAGCGCTGGGCGCCGAGGTGGATTGGGAAAAGGTAAACGGCCAGATGACCGTTTCCGTCCAAAACGAACAACATACCGTCCAAATGACGGTCGGGCAAATGGTCGCCAAAGTGGACGGGCAGGACAAAACCTATGGCACGAAAATCGAGCTGAAGCAAAACCGGACCTTCGTTCCGCTGCGGCTGGTAAGTGAAGGATTAGGC
Organism: Paenibacillus sp. USDA918EY; assembly: GCF_009870825.1. Lineage (GTDB taxonomy): Bacteria > Bacillota > Bacilli > Paenibacillales > Paenibacillaceae > Paenibacillus_AQ > Paenibacillus_AQ albilobatus. The sequence continues at coordinate 113,923 of NZ_WTWY01000008.1, forward strand.
CAGCCGGTGGAGTGGGATAAAATCGGACGATGGGTGTGGATTGGGAAGAGGGAGGCCCCGACGTTGGAGGAGCTGGGGTTGAAGCCGGTGGATATTGGGCCGTATAAGAAGTGGTTTGAAAAAATGCCCTATCTCTTGAAGAGTCCGCGTGAAGATATTACCTATGACAAAGTTCTTATTTTTAAAATCACTGATCTTCCAACATCGTTATTACGAGATATTTATAGCGTTGAGCCCTACACTGATACTAAAACAAAGGTAACCTATCTCAAGGTAAGATCTAAAACAACATCAAGTGCGGGGAACCTATTTTACTTAACTAAGAAAAAAGACATACGCTACAGATATCCTGTAGATGAAAGAACTATAAATAATGGTGATGGGACAAAGTATTGCTTCTATCCAATTTTTTCTCGGTCAGATAAAACTTTGGATGGAATTGTAGACCAAAAACCTTTACAGCTAGAGGACATTGAATATATCGGCTTTTATGGTGGTAAACAAGATTATATACCTCTTATGATTAACTCATGGAAGGGAATTTAACGTCCATGGGAGGAAAAGTTGGGCGAATTTTTAGAATATTTTTGTTTGGGGCATTACTTGTTCTTCAGATGCCTTTTCCTCCATTCCAAGTGCAAAAAGTTCATGCAGCGACCGATATTACACCGTTGAAATACCACAAGGAAAGAAACTTTCGGTATTTCGTCGGAATGATGTATTACGAAATGTGGAAAAGAACTGATGGGACATGGACTGATGGGGGACGACAACCTAATAAGGGGATGCGCGGGGAAGCAACCTTTACCTATAAATTTCAGTTTCCTGATAGGAAGATTAAAAATGTAGAGGCGCGCATATACACGTCTAATGATCCTGTAAGTTATTTTGAGGAATCGAGATCTGATAGCTATGATGATTACAAGCCAGCTATTAGTACAGGAACATTAGATTCTGACATCAAACCATTCCAAAAACAAGGTATTGGAACAGAGACAACCACTATTCCTATTACAGTAAATATGCTCCTTAATGCAACTCGCCCAAAAAGCATTAAAGACGAACAGTGCCCGACCTGTGCTCCCGAAGTTGAAGCATACCGGATTTTTGTCCCAATGCTCTTCAAAATCGAACTCGCCACCCAACTCAACGTCAAATACTTCACCACCGACGGGAACCCGCTTAACATTTTTACTCCAAGGATTAACGAAGAAATGACGGTGGGGAAAGATTATTCCTTTACGCCGCCTACGCATCAGGATTATGAATACGTGGGATTTAAAAAATCAACGACCGACGCTGCGCCAAGCGGCAGCATTACGCCGGGGAACCCGTATTCTTTTCAATACGACGGTTCCTTCGAAAAATACACGTTGTATATGTATTACAAAAAGAAGGATGGCACCGACAACGGCTGCCCTCCCGGCCAACCCTGCGAACCTCCGCCACCGACGGGACCCACATGCACCAAACCTGCTCCCGCCCAAACGGTGAACGGCCAAACGATGGACCCGAACGTATCCGCGGTCATTAAGGCCGACAGCAGAGGGAGCGAAAAGTTCGACGTTTTGCAGGGGATTCCAACCTCCGAAAGTTTGTACGGGAACGTGAAAGCGAAGGAATACCTATACCAAAATGCCTTCACCCAGATGAAAGGCGTCTGCACCTTCGAGGTGAAGGTGAAAAAGACGTACATCCTGGAATGGGACCCGGGCAAAAAAGTGCCGAACCCCGACGGCAAAGGCACCCATGAAGAGCCCGACCCGCAGCGCGAACCCGTAGAAAGGGAGTACGCCTACACGATCCAGCGTCCGTACTCTTTTTGGAAAATCGACAATCTCGAAGTCTATGACATCGACCGGGCGACGCTGACCAACTATGCCTGGGATACGGTGACGATTCAGCCGACCGGCTATCATCCACCGGTATACGCGGCCACCCAGGACGGCAACTACTTCCCGCCGGATCCGCCCGGGACTCTGACCGCTCCCTCCGAAACGAAGTCAGGGGGCAAAACGAAACCAAGCGTACCGAACGAGCAGGGCGCTTTTCAGGGAATGGCGGAGCAAGCCGTGAAAAAGGTGGAGGTCCGGAACGATTCCTTGGTTTTTAAAGGTCAGGCGATCATGAACGGCACGCGCACCCAAGAAAACGGCCCGACGCCTAGCCGGATTCCGGAGCCAACCATGATCAACGACAACGTTTTGTACAGTCCGGGACATGTGATCAGCAAAACGAAAACGAACAAAAGCAGCCAGCCCAGCACCGGCGAAATCTTTTACAACCTGATGGACGGCAGCATCAACGGGGGCTCGAACCGCTCCTTCCCGATCCCGGGCATCAACCCGGTGACGGTGCATACGCCGGTCGTCATTTACGCCTCCACGACGGACGACAAAGCGCATAACCAAAAAACGAATCCGGCCGGCGGCCGCAACGCGACCATTTTGGACCGGCCTTTCACGATTTACATGCCAACAAACGGGCAGCATCTGAACATTCCGGGTTATGGCAACCGGGACTACGCCAAATACGTCCGGGACAAGCAGGTCAAGTTTCCTTTTGACGTGTACACGTCCGACAAATCCCGGTTTATCCCGAAAAATACGTGGGTTTCGATTCCGGTGATGCAAACGGCGGCGACGTTCTTTTTGCCGGTATGGGTGGACGAAGGTTTTTACGACATCCAGTTCCGCGCCATCGCGGAAAACGCCCCTACCGATTTTACGGCCGAACCGCAGGCCAATCTCAACTTGGCTCACCATGCCGCAACGGATACCGTACCGGTGGACGTGATCGGCAGGCTGTATGATTTCCATGTGACCGATATCGCCGATTATAACTGGGAAAAAGTTTTCCGTACCCAAGCCGGCAGTGCGAATCCAACCGGGGTATCCTACTGGGTCGGCCAAAACGAAATCGACGGCGATCCGCGCGGAAACAAGGCGATCTATACCCTGCCCATCCGCCCGGGAAGCCACCCGCTGCAAGGGTACAAAAACGTATCCGTCAAAACGGGGTACCATTTCAAGTTCGATTTCAAAACAAAAGGCAACATGTTCGGACCGCTCGACGGCATCCGGATTACGCCCGCCTTTTATTTTGTCGGAAAAGACGGCAAAGCCGTAAACGCCAAGGGCGATACACGCATCCCGGTGGACCTGTATTACAACGCCGGCAAAAACAATTTCGTTAAAATCGGCTCCGCGCAGGATCAGGTTAAACGGTACGTCATTTTGAACGACCGTCTCAGGAACGTGCCGACCTTGGAGCTGAGCGACACCGCCGCTTACAAATACGGGCATGACGGACAAGCCGGAAATATGGGCAAAAACGAGTACATCCAAAACTACATGCAATCCTTTACGAAACAAAAAACGCCTGTGGGCAGCTACAGCCTGATGATTTTACCGGAACAGCTCCGGACGTTCTTAAGGCTGAAAGAGAACATCCCGGCTTCCGTCGATCCGGAACGCGCCAACGTTTCCGTGCAAAAATGGTACGGGGAATACTCGCTGCCGGCCGAGCCCTTTGTGGTCGAAGCGGGAACAAACGTGGCCGAATATGGACGCACGCACGGCGGGCTGGACAGCAAGTCCCCCATTTTTCTCAAAAACGGTTATATCATCGTGAACTTCAACATCGAGTCGATTCGGCAAGGGGATCTAAACCACCCTTATTTGCAGTATATTCATGCCCCGCTGATGAACCAGTGGCAGCTTGAAGGCTTTAACCGCAGCATTCAGGATGCTTACGGCCATCGCTTTACGTTAAAAGACGGCGATATTCTTTTTTACCATGCGGACAAATCGAGCCGGGACGATTTCAGTTCCCAGGTTCCGCACTAAGCTCGCCGGGAAACCGCGGGCAGATTCGCAGTCCTTTGAACCGGGCTGCGGGTTTGCCCCGGCTTTTGTGATATCGCCATCATTTTTTGTGACCGTGTCTAACCTCGCCATTGTTTTTGTCGTTTAACCCATAGGGAGGATGTATGGATCCAAAGGAGGCGGACCGTTTGAACCATGAAATCGTTGTTGAAGCCATGCTTGATTTGAAGGATGTCGAGGAGTTGAATCTCTTTTTTACAAGATCGTCAAGGCTGATGCTCGCCGTCGTATTTTTCCTGATCGTCATCGGCATCGTCTTATTGATCGACGGGAGCCGGACCGGCATGGAGTTTATGATCGCGGTTCTGTCGGATCTTTTGCTCAGCGTCATTTTATGGTTCGTGTACGGGTGGAGCATCCGCCGGAAATCCGTGAAAGCATTTTTCAGCGATCAGTTGTTAAGGCAGCGCCATACGTTCGTGTTTTCGGAAATGGGGTTTCAATATGCTTCCGATTCGGAATCCGGCAAAGTCCGTTGGAGCGAAATTTATGAGGTGCGCGAATCCCGGAATTTATATTTGATTCTGCTGTCGACGAGCCGTACGTTGATCGTGCCGAAGGATGATTTTGCGACGGAGCGGGACCGGACCCGATTCAGGGGCATCGTGGAGTCCAACGTTAAAGCCAGCCGCTTTCATTGGCGCAGGGAACGCTAAGCGGTAAAAGTTAAAGCGGTTTAACGAGCGGTCGCATGCATTTCTGACAGCACTCCGTAAAGCTTTTTCACAAGAATGCAGCCCCGGACCAAAGATTCGAGAGCATAATCCGTAAAAAACACCGGAACATACGAACGAATACTTGATCAAAGTCGTACATACAATAGGGTGGTGTGAAAATCGCGTAAATAAAAGAAAATTCAGGATTTTAACCCGTTTTAGAATGGCAACCGACAACAAAACCAACATAAACGATGCAACTTGTACGTACCCTTTTTGCCGGAACGCTGGTATAATATCCATAAAAAATTAAAGGAACCGTTCCGACCTCACCGCATCACATGCCTGGTTAAGAGAAAGGTGGTTGTCCATTGGGAAAAAAACGGAATCATCTGCTGTTCCAGTTTCTGGCCTCCTATGTTCTAGTTCTCTTATTCCCTGTCCTAATCATCCTCGTTTATTATTATCCGCATTCGACCGCCGTCGTGAAGCAGCAGGATATGGATTGGAACACGCATATTACGGAACAATTCACGACGTCGATGGATACCTTCATGAGATATGTTTATCATCTGCCATCCGAGCTGGTGCAGAACCGCGAAATCAAAATGTACGACAACAGCGACTACGGGCGGGTCGTGATCGCAAACGAAATGCGCAAATACAACGCCACGGACGGGTTCATCGATAATACGCTGCTTTACATCGAAAGCACGGGATATTTGTTCGCAAAAACGGGAAGCGCTTACAAGGTAGAGGACTTCAGCAAGCCGGGCATCGGCTACTACTACGAAAATTGGCCGCACCGGGAAATGTTCGAAACATTGAGCCGCTTGAAGGCTCCCATCGTCCGACCGGTCGAAAACGTCGTCATCCCGGGCAGCAACCGCGTCCGCATGTTAACCTTCGCCCTGCCGTTGCCGATCGGAGGATACGATCCGCCGGGCGCGCTGCTGATCATGGTACGCGAAGACACGATAATACGCATGATGAATTCCCTTTCCGAAAAGTATACGGGCCAATTTTTTATCTTCGACGGGCAGGGCCGTCAGCTGCTTGCATCACAGGAAACCGATTACGGCGCATCGGACGAGTTCCGCCGCATCGTATCGGGTTTGAAGGAAGGAACGGAAGGAGCGGGCATCCACCGGTTAAACGGCAAGTCGTATATCGTGTCGCATACGATGTCGGGCACGAACGGCTGGCAATATGTCAGCATGCTGCCGGTGACGGATACGCTGCAGGGCATTCAAACGATTCAGCGCAACACGGTGCTTCTGATCGGGCTGATGCTGCTGCTTGAACTGCTGGTCATTTACGTTTCCATCCGCAAAAACTATCACCCGATCAAACGGCTTGTCGATTTGGCCGTCAACATCTTCGAACCGGCCGAAGCGAAGCCGCTGAACGAAATCGAAACCATCCGGTACGCGCTCGGCGAGCTCGCCAACGTCAACCATACGCTGGATGCCAAGGTAAAGCAGACGATTCCGATTATGAGGGAAAATTTGCTGTTTGAGCTGGTCAGCGGCAAGGCCCTTGCTTGGGAGACATTCCGCCTCGAAGCGGAATCGTACGGCATTGCGTTCCCGTACCCGTCCTTGGCCGTCGCGGTTTTGTCCATAGAAGCAAACGCGGTGGCGGAAGGAACGGAGACCGGCGGGCAGACGTTCTCCCATGCTGTCGACGTGCTCCGAAGTATCGAAGAACGGCCGACGGAAGGGCTTCAATGTTATTTTTTCAAAAGCATTTACAATCAAGAAATGATCTGGATCGGCTCTTTTGCGCCCGGGTTCGCTATCAAGGATTATCTTGAAGGCGTCAAGCGGGAGCTGGAGGCGGAAACCGGGGGACGCGTGTTTATCGGGGCGGGACTATCAGGCGAACCCGAATCGCCGGAAGCCGTTCATTTATCGTATTTGCAGGCGGTTCGCGCATCCGAGCATTTGCGCCTCCGCCGCGAGTGCTGGGTGTTGTTTTTCGGCGACATGGAGGCTCCGAAGGCGGCGATGGCGTCATTTTACGCCGAGCTGCTGCAGTCGCTGGAGCTGTCGATCTTAAAAAACGAAGCCGCTTCCGTCAAATCGGTAGTGGATCGGATCATCGCCAATATGAGTACGGAAGGGACGCCGCCGCATATCGTCCGAAGCGTCTATTTGAACGCGGTCAGCGTCATCCTGAACGGTTTGCACCGGTTCAGCCATGACGACGCCAGCCTGCTCCGGCTGACGGATGCGGCATTCCGGCACCGTTACACGATCGAGCAGATGGCCGGCATCGTCAGGGACAGCTCCAGCAAGCTGTGCGATATCATCCAAAGCACGCTGCCGCCTTCCCGAAACGTCTCCCGGGACGAAATCGTCGGTTTCATTGAACGGAGAGGGATGGAGCCGGATTTTTCGCTGCAGCGGATCGCCGATTATTTTCGGATGTCGCCGTCGAACTTCAGCCATTATTTCAAGAAAACCTTCGGCCAGAACTTCAAGGAATACATCGATTTGCAGCGGATCCAAAAATCCGCGCAGCTGCTTCGCGAGACGAGTCAGACGCTGGACGAAATATCCCGCCAGGCGGGATTCACCAATACGTCCAGTTTTATCCGCTCTTTCAAAAAAATCGTCGGCACGACGCCAGGACAATACCGGGAGACGCATAAAGCGGTGTAACCAAGCGCATCAAGCGCAGCGGCCGACGAATTAAAGGGTCGATTCAGGGCTCAAACCTGCCTCTGAATTCGGCCTTTTTGCTTTTGGTAGGCCTCACCGCCCCAAGTCCTTCTTCATACGGCGGGTAATCCCGCGTCCTTTATTTCCATGGCGTTTTTTGAACATATTCAATAATTGAAATGAGGGAAAATGCCGAGCCGTCGCCCGTTTCCGGCAGCGGAAATCAAGCGCTTTCAAAAAATGCATATAGCTTGAAAACTGGTCGTTTACGGCCCGTCGCCTTTGCCGTTAAAGTTTGGAGCAGCGGACGAAAGCACCGCAGACATCCCGTCCGGATGACGGAAAATACGAGTTGAGGGGGTACAACCATGCGATTTGGAATGCGGAAAAAAGTAATCGTTTTCACCTCGGTTCTCATGATTGCGGCTGCCGTGACGACGGCTTGCGGAAGTTCGGGAGGAGACGGGGGCGGCGAGGGAGGCGCATCAACCGATCCCGCCGGAAGCGGCAAGAAGGTGAAGCTGACGGCCATCATGACGAAACATGCTTTAACGAAACCGCTGGCGGAGATGGAGTGGCTGCAGAAGGTCGAGGAAAAAGCCGGCGTCGATATCGAATGGCAGGAAATAACGGCGGATTGGGGGCAAAAGAAAGGAACGATGCTCGCAAGCGGGGACGTGCCCGATTTGTTTATCGGACCAAACGTCATTACGGACGCCGATTTCGCCCAGTTCCAGGGATTGTTCCAGGACTTGTCCGGCATGCTGGATCAGGCGCCCAACGTGCAAAAAATGTTCGAGGAAAAGCCGGATACGAAACGCATCGCGACGCAGCCGGACGGCAAAATTTACGGTCTGCCGAAGTACCAGCGGTTTTGGCCAAGCTCCGCGTCCCGCCTCTATATTAATCAAAAATGGCTCGACAATCTCGGTCTGAAGGTTCCGACCACTTGGGATGAGCTGTACGACGTGCTTGTCGCGTTCAAGGAGAAGGACGCCAACGGCAACGGCGACCCGAACGACGAAATTCCGATGGATTGGCCGGGAGGCATCGGCGGATATTTCAACGCGGCATATTTGCTCGGCGGCACCGGCATGACGCTGACCGACGGCAGCCCGCAAGGTTACTTCGTCGAAGACGGCAAGGTCAAAAACTTCCTGACCGACGATCGTTACAAAGAGCTTGTCATGTTTCTGAACAAGCTTTATAAAGCCGGCCTCATCAATCCGGAAGTGTTCACGCATGATTACACGAAATATCAATCGGTCGCCCGCGGAGACGGGGATACCGCGAAGGTCGGCTTTACGCTCGGGTGGGTGGCGTCGGACCGGTTCGGCGAAAAGCTTGCGCCGCAGTATACGTCGATAACGCCGCCGAAAGCGGCGCCGGGCAGCGAGATTTCGTGGAGTTATGACTACAATTCGTTGAACTACGGCGTCAATCATATCGTCATGTCGGCCAAATCGAAAAACAAGGAAGCGGCCATGCGGTTCATCAACGAATTGTATGCGCCGGAGGTCGGCATGCAGGTGTTGTTCGGTTCGCTTGGTCCGAACATCAAGGATAACGGGGACGGCTCCTACGCCGTATTGCCGCCGGCCGATCCGAACATGGACCCGGGCACGTGGAAGTGGACGTCCAGCATGGCCGACAACGGCGCCTTCTACATTCCGGATTCGCTGAAGCTGACGCTCGGCAAGGATATGCAGGAGGTCATCGAGCAGTCCAAGCCGATCGAAGCGATCCATATCGACGTGGACAACGACGTGCTGCCAAGTACGTTCATGAAATATTCGACGGCGGACAACAACACGATGGCGTTAAACAACACGAACGTCATGAATCTCGCCAACACCAGCTTTGCGAAATGGGTCACGAAAGGCGGCGTCGAAGCCGAGTGGGACACCTACGTGAAGGAGAGCGAAAAAGCCGGACTGAAGCAAAACCTTGAAATTATGCAAAAGTATTATGACGAATACAAGAAAAACCAATAAACGTCTGAGCGGGGAGAACCTTCGTGCATCCGACTACTTATTCGCGGCGGCACGGAGGTTCCCGGAAGAAGAAAGGGGGATGCTCCGATGCGCAACCGGGGAGGGCTTCAGCTGCTCAAGCGCGACTACCAATTGTGGATCATGATTTTGCCGGCCATTGCCGTGGTTCTGGTCTTTAACTATATTCCGATGTACGGCATTCAGCTGGCGTTCCGCGACTACGATTTTTCAAAAGGGCTTACCGGCGGCGAATGGCGGGGATTGTACTACTTCAAGCAATTTATTGACAGCTACCTGTTCGTCGATTTGATGAAAAACACGTTTTTCATCAGCCTCGCGACGATCGTGATCGGGTTTCCCGCGCCGATTATTCTAGCGCTGATCTTGAACCAAATCCGCCGCAAGCGGCTGAAAAACGTCATGCAAACCGTCGTGTACCTGCCTCATTTTATTTCGATCATCGTTCTGGTCGGCATGATGAACGTGCTGCTGTCGCCGGAAACCGGCGTCGTCGGCCATATGATGAAGGCGATGGGGCTGGGGCATATCAATCTGATCGCTTCGACCAATACGTTTATTCCGATGTACGTGCTGTCGGATATTTGGCAGCATTGCGGCTGGAACAGCATCATCTATTTGGCGGCCTTGTCCACCGTCGATCCGCAGCTGTACGACTCCGCCAAAATGGACGGCGCCAGCCGCTGGCAGATGATCCGTTACGTGGATCTTCCGGCGCTAGTCCCGACGATCGTCATTTTGTTCATTCTCAGCATGGGCAACATTTTGGGCACCGGTTTCGAGAAGACGTTTTTGATGCAAAATTCGCTTAACCTGCCCGTCTCGGAAGTGATCTCCACCTACGTGTACAAGATCGGGATCATGTCCAATCAGTTCAGCTACGCTTCGGCCATCGGGCTGTTTAATACGGTCATTAACTTTGTATTCCTGTTCGGCGTGAACGCCGTCTCGAAAAAAGTGTCCAATACGAGCTTGTATTAATCAAGGATTCGACCGGAAGGAAGGAGGTTCCAGGATGGCGCTTAAAAACATGGACGGCAAGGAGCTTGCTTTCAGGATTGCCCTTTTCGCGGTGTGCGCGCTGATTTTTCTGGCCATCGTTTATCCGCTTTATTTTATCGTCATCGCATCGTTCAGCGATTCCACGCTGGTGGCGAACGGCAAGGTGCTGCTGTTCCCGAAAGGCGTGAGCTTGTTCGGATACAAGGAAATTTTTCAGGACAGCCGCATTTGGATCGGGTACCGCAATACGGTGTTTTACACGCTGTTCGGCACGCTCGTCAACATGCTTTTCACGATGCCGGCCGCCTACGTGTTGTCGCGGAAGGAATTCAAGGCGAGACGGGTGATCATGTTTTTGTTCGTCGTGACGATGTTTTTTAACGGCGGTTTGATTCCGACGTATCTGCTCATGAAGGATTTGCATATCACGAACACGTTTTGGGTTTTTATTTTGCCGTTTTGCGTCAATATTTTTTATCTGATCATTGCCCGGACGTTTTTCGAAAGCTCCTTGCCGCCGGAGCTGTACGAAGCCGCGGTCATGGACGGCTGCACGCATTTCATGTATTTCGTGAAGGTGGCGCTGCCGCTTTCGAAAGCGATGATTTCGGTCATTGCGCTGTATTATCTCGTTGGGCATTGGAACGATTTTTTTACCGCGCTCGTCTACATCCGGGACAATAATCTGCAGCCGCTTCAGATCGTGTTAAGGGACATCCTGCTTTCCAACCAGGCGTTCCAGAACGGCGCCGGAACGGGCGGCGCGGCGGGCGGTTATGCGCAGCGCTACGCGGACCAGATCAAATACGGCGTCATTATCGTCTCGTCGCTGCCGATCCTCGTGTTATACCCGTTCCTGCAAAAATATTTCGAAAAAGGCGTCATGATCGGCTCGGTCAAAGGCTGAGCTTCATACCGCTTCTGATCAGCGGTTTTGCTCATGGACGATGGCGGCAAGGTTTTTTCCGATCTCGCTGACGTCCTGCATGATGTTGCTGAGAACGTGAACGGAGCAGCCGGAATCGATAAAACGCAGCAATATCGAAGCGAATCCCGGAATCCCGCCGCTATGGGCGACAAGCTTGCCGAACGGGGTGTCTTGAATGATCCAGCCGTAACCGTATGCAAAGTCATGTTCTCCCTTGAACGGAGTATACATTTGGTCCATGTACGATTTCTGCAGCAGCTGACCGGTACTCCATATAGGTTCGAAACCATCAATCCGCAGTACCTACAAAAGTCAAAAAAGTTGCCCGATATTCCGTGTTTTTCACGGAGGGGCAACTTTTTTCGTTACATCTGTTTGCCGGAGGCATGCATCGACAGCGGCATCTGCTGCCTGCGTTCTGCAATGTAAACGGCCAATGCGACCAAAAACGCGAAACCGACGATGACGGCGCCGACCCACGGCAAAGAGGTCAACCCCATTTGATCGATGACCCATCCGCCGCAAAAGGCGCCAAACGCGTTCCCCAGATTGCCTGCCGAATGGTTGGAGGTAGAAGCTAACGCCGGGGCTTCCTGCGCCAGATTCATGATTTTGACCTGAAGGCCCGGCATGACGGCAAACGCTCCGGCTCCCCAGAGGAAGATGGTGATGACGGCGCCCGTCGGGCTGTGGACCGTAAACGTAAAGACGGTGAGCAGCACGCATACGCCGGCGAAAATGCCGAAGACCGCAGGCATGAGCTTCCAATCGGCCAATTTGCCGCCGACGATGTTTCCGACGGTTACGCCGATGCCGAACAGGACGAGAATCCAGGTTACGCTCCGCTCATGATATCCGGTCACCTGCTCCAGCAAAGGGGCGATGTACGTGAATACCGCAAACAGGCTTGAATTGCCGATGGCGCAGGCCAGCAGCATGACGAGCAGCTTGGGCTGGGCCAAAGCCTTGAACTGTTTGGCAAGGCTGGAGGTTTGGTCCTGGCGGATGCGCGGGATGAACAGGATGATGCCGATCAGCGCAATGACGCCCATCGCCGCAATGGCTGCAAACGAAGCCCGCCATCCCAAATGCTGCCCGACGAAGGTTCCGAGCGGCACGCCGATAATGTTGGCGATGGTCAGGCCGGCCATCATGATCGAAACCGCGCCGGCCCGTTTGTGCGGTTGGACGAGATTGGCCGCGATGACGGCGCCGACCCCGAAAAACGTGCCGTGGCAAAGCGCGGTGATCATGCGGGCTCCCATAAGCACATCATAGTTCGGCGCGATGACCGCGATGCTGTTGCCGAGAATGAAAATTCCCATCAGCAGGCACAGCAGCAGCTTTTGCGGCAGCCGATGGGTTAAGATGGCCAAAATAGGCGCGCCGACGGCCACGCCGAGAGCGTAGCTGGTGATCAGCTGTCCGGCCGTGGAGATGCTGACGTTCAGGTCTTCGGCGACGTTCGGCAGGATGCCCATGATGACGAATTCGGTCATGCCGATCGCAAAGGCGCCTACGGTCAGCGAGAGGATGGAAACCGGAAACGGCTCCTTCGTCTTGCCGTGAATCGTTTTCGTTGAGTTCATGCTGTATATACAACCTTTCTATGGCGATATCCGTGAAAAAGGACCAACTGTAATTATTCTATTTTTCATGAAAATTTTCAAGAACGTAATGGCATAAAAATGATTGACAGCTCCTGGCAAACATTTTAAAGTTCAATTAATAACATCACTGGAGAAATTAATTAAGAACATGAGGAGAAATCCGCGCATGCAAAAGCACGACCAGGATTTTATTAAAAGGAAAAACAGGACGACCGTGTTCGAACTGATCCGCAAACACTCGCCGGTTTCCCGGGCGGAAATCGCGAGATGGACCGGCATGAGCCCGACGACGGTGAGCCGGATCGTCAACGAGCTTTACCATCTGGATTTTATGCACGAGATCGAGCAGGAGACGACAAGCGTCGGAAGAAAGGCGGTTTTTTTGCAGGTCAATCCGAAATCGGTGCTGTCGGTCGGCGTGGAAATGGATAAAACCGGCGTTCGGACCGGCGTCGTCGATTTGGACGGCAAAGTCGTCGGCATCCGCTACATCGCCCGCCAGCCGGAAGAGCCCTCCGATGCGACGCTCGGAAAGATCGCGGACGGCATCCAGACGCTGATTCGGGAAGGCGGCTTTGACCGGCGCCGAATCGTCGGCATTGGCGTCGGTCTTCCCGGGATCATCGATCATGACGGGGGAAGGGCCGTATTGTCGGCGCAGCTGGGCTGGAAAAGCACGGATATCGCCCCTTTGCTGCAGGAGCGGACAGGGCTTCCGACAGCGGTGGACAACGAGCTGAAGGTCAAGTCGCTTGCAGAGCATACGTACGGCGCGGCCGCAGGCTCGAAACGCTCGGTGCTGATCGGCTTCGGGAGCGGCGTCGGCTCTTCGCTTATCATCGACGGGGACATTTACCGGGGCGAATCCAACAGCGCGGGCGAGATCGGACATACGATCGTCGATCCCGGCGGCTCGTTATGCGAATGCGGAAAAAGAGGCTGCCTGCAAACCTATATCGCCGAAGCTGCGCTATTAGAGAAAGCCCGCAAGATCAAGCCCGTGTCGGGCCTGGACGAGCTGTTTCAGGCGAGGCGAAACGGAGAGGGCTGGGCGGCGGACATTCTTGACCGGGCGATGGCTTTCATCGCCGTCACGATCGGCAACATCGCCTGCATGTACAATCCGGATACCGTCATTCTTACCGGCAAGCTCGTCGAACAGTACCCGGAAGTCAAGGATTTTATCGCGGAAAAATGCATGAGCGAGTTTGTGTGGGAACCGCTGCGCGGCACGTTTCGGATCGTTTATTCCGCGTTTGAGCAGGACGGGGTGATCATCGGGTCGGGCCTGCTCGCGCAAAGCCGCTTCCTCGATATCGCAAGCCAGATCGATCAGATGGAACAGAATCAGATATGAATATGGCAGCGTGCCAAGAACAAATTCGAAAGATGATCCTAAATCCAAAAACGGGGGAACCAACATGTACTTCAAACCATTCGTGGAAGAATACCGCGGCGGGGTGCTTGAAAACGTCCATTTGGGCGTGTTGTGCGGGGTGAATGACAAAGGCGATGTAATTTACGAAATCGGCAGCGCGGAGCATGTGACGTATTTGCGATCGGCGGCGAAGCCGTTCCAGGCCATTCCGGTCATGAAACGGCGGATCGCGGAAACATACGGCCTGACCGCTGCCGAAGCGGCGATGTTCGCCGCGTCCCACCGGGGCGAAACCTACCATATCGAAGCTTTGGAATCAATCATGCGTAAAATCGGATTAAGCGAGGACCAACTCCTCACCTGCCCTACATATCCGCTCAACGACGAGCCGAAATTCGCCTGCATGCGCGAAGGAAAGGCGCCAAGACGAATATACCATAACTGCTCGGGCAAACATTTCGGCATCATTGCCGCTGCACGGGAGTCGGGATACGACACCGAAACGTATTGGCAGCCGTCCCATCCGATTCAGCAGGAAATTGTGCATGTGCTGGCGGAGATGTCCGAATGCCCGGCGGATCAAATAAATATCGGCGTCGACGGCTGCGGCTTCCCGGTTTTTGCGCTGCCGCTTCGGCATATCGCCAAAGCTTATTTGAAGCTGGCCTGCCCGGACCTGATCCCGGATGAAGCCACCCGCGACGCGGTCAAACGAATGACCGCATATATGCATGAAGCGCCGGACAGCATCGCAAGCCATAACTTCATTTGCTCCGAGCTGCTCCGCGACCCGAATATCGTCGCCAAAGGCGGAGCCAAGGGCGTATATTGCTTCTCGCTGATCCGGGAACGCATGGCCTTTGCGCTGAAAGTCATCGACGGTTCGGAAACGCCGTGGCCGATCATCGTCGCTTCCATTTTGGAGCAGATCGGCTACGGCAACCGGGAGACGATCGACAGATTGTACGCGGTGGTGCCGAAAGAGATCAAAAACGACAATCATGTCCTCGTCGGCGAACGGAAAGCTTCTTTTACTTTATAACGACGATCGACCACGTTCGGTCCGTAAGGGGTTGAAAATCAATGGATTGGTATCAGGAAGCGTTCAGCCGGAATACGGCGATTCAAGATCATTTAAAGGGACTGCTGGCAATTCCGAGCGTTTACGATCCCGGGACGGCGGCTCCGGGCCGGCCGATGGGCCAAGGAATTGCACGGGCGCTCGCCTATATGCTGGACCTGTGCGAAGCCGAAGGCTTCCGCGTTCGGAATTTGGACGGATACGTCGGCTATGCCGAATACGGCCCGGAGGACGCCGAGCATTACGTCGCGGTGCTGAGCCATCTCGATGTCGTTCCCGTGTCCGGCGAGTGGGTGACGCCTCCTTTCGAGCCCGACGTCCGCGACGGCAAAATCTTTGCGCGCGGGGCGGTCGACGACAAGGGGCCGGCGATGGCTTCCTTTTACGCGTTGAAAATCGTTAAGGATCTCGGCTTGCCTTTGCGTCATCGGATCCGGCTTATTTTCGGCACGGACGAAGAAAAGACGCACCGCTGCATGGAGAAATACAAAGAGCTGGAGCCGATGCCTGTCTTCGGCTTTACGCCCGACGCCGATTTCCCGATCGTCAGTTCGGAAAAAGGACAGATCAACGCCCGGATCCTGTTTTCTTCGGAGGAGGAAGGACAGGGCGGCGAAGGGGACTACGAACTGCTTTCCTTCCGCTCCGGCGTCGTCGCCAATATGGTTCCGGAAGCGGCCCAAGCGGCGGTCGCGGGAGAACCGGAAGCCCTTCAAACCTTGGAACAGGCGTACCAAGCCTACTGCAGCGCCAACCGGTTCAAGGGCGGAACGGAATCCGACGGGGGGACACTCATGCTGCATATGGCCGGAAAAGCCGCTCACGGCATGGAGCCCCATCTTGGGACAAACGCCGGGCTTAGGCTGGTTCATTTCCTGAAGGATTTTTCGTGGAACCGGGGGGCCGGGCATTATTTGCGCACGGTCGATACTCTTTTGCATGACGATGTGCATGGGCGCGCTTTGGGCGTCGCGATGGAGGACGACATCAGCGGAAAGCTGACGGTCAACAGCGGCTTGCTGCAATATGACCCGCAGGGGGATACGTTTTTTCATATCAATTTGCGCTTTCCGATTTGCGGCGACGCGGACGACATTTTAAGGAAATTGGAAGAAAAGCTGCATGCATACGGCCTGACCATCGAACCTCCGAGCTTGAAAAAACCGCATCATGTACCCGGAGATCATCCGATGATCCAGGCCATGCAGGCGGTCTACGAGGCGGAAACCGGCGAGCGGGCGGAGCTGCTGTCGACGGGCGGGGGCACCTACGCGGCCCATTTCCCGATGGGCGTCGCCTTTGGTCCGCTGTTTCCGGGGATGGAATCCACGGCCCATCAGCCGAACGAACATATGGATATCGAGCTGCTGCTGCGCTGCACGGCGATGTACGCACGGACCTTGGCCGAACTGGGTAATTTGGAGATGTAGGCGGGAGAAAGGCACAAAACTTTTTGCAAAGGGATGGCATGGATGATGGAGATCAATACGGGAGCAAACGATAAAGCGGAAGTACGGATTGAGCTTGTGTTTAACGACGGGGAATACGCACCATCGCTACCGCTTTCGGCCAAGATGAAGGAGCGGGGGGCCCAAACCTGGTTTTACGGACGCAGCGCCGGCGAGCAGGACATATTAATCATCGGTCTCGGCGCCAGGGAGCGCTTCGGCATGGAAGTGTTGCGCGAGGCGGCAGGCAACGCGGGCCGGGCGATCCAGGACCTCGGCAGGGAGACGGCCGAGGTGAATCCGGCTTGTTTGCAGGATCTGTTCGGTGCCGAAGCCTGGCCGGAGGAAGCGGTATCGGCCTGGACGGAAGGCTGGGAACTTGGAACGTACACCTTTCATAAATATAAAACCTCGGCCCAAAAGCAGCCGGTCAAGCGGGTCCGGTTAAGTCCGGAGAGCCGCGAGGAAGAACTTCCTGCCGCGGAGATTGGACGCATGCGCGCCGCAGCCACCTCGCTTGCCCGCGATTTATGCAACGAAGCGGCAAGCGATTTGAACCCGAGCGCTTTTGTGGAGCGCATCCGGCAGGTTTTTGCCGGGCGCAACGTGAAGCTCGCCGTCTATCAAGGGGAGGAGCTGAAGCAGCGGCAGATGAACGGGCTTTTGGCCGTGGGCGCCGGCAGCAAACATCCGCCCGCGATGGTGGAAATCAGCTACGAAGGGGATCCGGATGCCGAACATCTGGCCTTGGTCGGGAAAGGCATCACGTTTGACATGGGCGGCATGAACCTGAAGGATGCCCGCGACTTAAGCGATGCCCGGTTTGACATGGGCGGCGCGGCGGCGGTGATCGGCGCGATGGATCTGCTGACGCGCCTCGAGGCAAAGGCGCGGATCACGGCGATCATTCCGATCGCCGACAACGTGCCGGACGGAGGGGCGTTCCTGCCGTCCGACGTCGTCCGTTACCCGAACGGACTGACCGTGCAGGTGGTGAATACCGATGCCGAAGGCAGGCTGATCCTGGCCGACGGGATTCTTCATGCGCTCCGCTGCGGCGCCCGGCATATCATCGACGTGGCGACGCTGACGGGAGCGGTCGGTCACGCGCTGGGACTGAAAGTCGCAGGCGTGTGGGGAGATGATGAATACACCGCTCAGCTGATGCGAATCGGCGAACGCAACGGGGACCGGATATGGCGTTTGCCGCTGGTCGACGAAGACGAGGAGCTGCTCAGCAGCCCTTACGCCGATTTGGCCAACCTTGCGTCGAATCCGTATGGCGGCGCCAATATGGCTGCGTTGTTCCTGCGCCGGTTCGTGGGCGGGAAAGCGCGCTGGTGCCATATCGACATGGCCAATACCGTTCAGGTTCCGTCTTCGCGCGGATACAAAGTGACGGGAGCAACGGGATACGGAGTAAGGCTGCTTGCCGATTTTGTCATCGAACGGATCGCTGCGGCGGAGGACGAAGGGGGGAGTAGGCATGAAGCTTGAGGTAATCGCAACCAATTTGACGGATGCCATTTTGGCCGAACAAGGCGGGGCCGACCGGATCGAGCTTGTGACGGGCATGCTGGAAGGCGGGCTGACGCCCGGGCCGGGCGTGATCCGGGAAGCGGTGAGCCGGCTGAACATCCCGGTTCACGTCATGGTTCGCCCCCACAGCCAGTCTTTTGTGTACGACAAACACGATTTGTGCACGATGAAGGAAGACATCGCCTATATCCAAGCATGCGGCGCGGCAGGCATCGTGGTCGGCGCCCTAACCGGGGATGGACAGGTGGACACGGCAGCGCTGGAATTTCTCCTTCAAGGCACGGAAGGATTAAACGTGACGTTCCATCGGGCGTTTGACGAAATCGAGGATCAATTGTCCGCGCTTGAGGTCCTTTCCGGATATCCGCAAGTGAACCGCATCCTGACCTCCGGCGGGCCGCTGCCCGCTCCAAAGTCTGCGCCGCAGATCAAGCGGCTGGTGGAGGCGTCCCGCGGAACGGGAATCACGATCCTGGCCGGCTACGGCTTGTCCGTGCCGGTGCTGCAGGAGTTCATCGGGGAAACGGGCGTACAGGAGGTCCATTTCGGTTCGGCGCTGCGCAAGGACGGCGACAACCTGAAGCCTGTTGAACCGTCGCGGGTTCAAGCGGCAAAAGAAATCATCCGCGCTTTCGCATAGAAAACGGATCGGATAGGCGAAGCAGCTTCAAAGACATGTTTATCACTGCGGGAGATCCCGACAAAACCGAATCAGGATGCGGCAAGGTTTCGCTACGGCGGCTTGCGGCATCCTTTTTTTTGTGTCCGAAAGGGGATTACCGGCACCGATGGTCACTTTTTATCCTTTGGCAGGTATGCGATTGTATCATGTAAGCGCTATTTTGGAGATCAACCGACACCCATTTGAAGCCGGATCCTGACTCCGTCAGCCCATTTGCCTTGTATCATAAGAATCATCCTACCAGGAAAGAGAGGAACGCTTATGAAAAAGGGGAAGTCGGCGCTGGTGCTGGCAGCCGTCGCGATGCTTTTGCTTTCGGCTTGCTCGAACGGCAGGACGGAGACCGCAAAAGAGAACGGATCGTCCGGCAAACCGGCGGAAGCGAAGACGGAAACGGAGGCGGGAACGGCAATCGACCCGTTCCGCCTGCCGGAACTTGTTGAGGTCAGCACGATCAAAGCGGTTTCGCCGAACGAAAGAATGCCGCAGGGCGACACGATCGAAGACAACCTGTACACGCGTTATTTCACCGAAAAAACGAACGTGAAATTCAAGTATATGTGGTACGCCTCGGGGGACGATTACACGCAAAAATTGAAGCTGGCGGTAGCCAGCAACGATTTGCCGGATACGATGGTCGTGGATGAACGGACGTTTTTGGAGTTGGCGGCCGGCGACCAGCTTGAGGATTTGACCGACGTATTCCAAAAATATGCGTCCGATCAGGTCAAGCAGATTTATGAACTCAACGACGGCTTGTCATTAGAAAAAGCGACGATCGACGGCAAGCTGCTGGCCATTCCGAACATCGTGCCGAAGGGGGACTCCTTCCAGGAGGTATGGGTGCGGAAGGACTGGCTCGACAAGCTGGGCCTGCAGCCGCCGAAGACGGTGGGCGACGTGGAAAAGATCGCCGAGGCGTTCATTGCCCGCGACCCGGACGGCAACGGCAAAAACGACACGATCGGGCTGCCCGGCAACAACGGGGTCGTCACGACCGATTACGGCTGGAACTATGATTTTAAGGCGCTGTTTAACGCCTTTGGCGCCTATCCAAGCATTTGGCTTAAGGACGGCTCGGGCAATGTCGTATACGGCTCCACGACGCCGGAGGCCAAGCAGGCGCTTGGCAAGCTGGCAGAGTGGTACAAGAAAGGGCTGATCGACAAGGATTTCGCGCTCCGCAAAAACCCCGACGAGCTGGTGGTCGGCGGCAAAAGCGGCATCTTTTTCGGGCCTTGGTATATGCCGTTCGGCACCTTGACGAACGCGATGATGGCCGATCCGAAAGCCGATTGGAGGGCATACGCCATCGCGGACGATCAAGGAAGGTACAACGCGACCGTCGTGCCTCCAAGCAGCAGCTTCCTCGTCGTAAAAAAAGGTTTCAAACATCCGGAAGCGGTCGTCACGTATTTCAACTTCAATACCCGTTTCCTCCAGACGCCGACGCCGGACGATAAAAAGCTTGATCAAACCTATGTCAGCCTGCGCCCGATCGACCTGAACATCGGCGATCCCGACGCGGTGCTGAAAAAACATGAAATGATCAAAGGCGCCATCGAAGGCAAGCTGACGCCGGACCAGCTGTCTCCGGAAATGCAGGGGCATTTGGAGCGCTGGAACAAATATAAAGCCGACCCGAAAGCGAATATCGGCGAATGGGGCCCTCCTTATGCGTATTTGGTCGGCGGGCAGCCGATGGCGGACGTGAAGTTCAACGAGGTGTATTCGCTGTATACGGCCACGACGAAAACGATGGAGAAACGCTGGAGCAATCTGCAGAAGCTTGAAAACGAAACCTATTTCAAAATCGTCCTCGGCGAGCTGCCGCTCGATGCGTTTGATTCATTCGTGGCCGATTGGAAGGCGCAGGGCGGAGAGCAGATCATAAAAGAAGTTCAAGAGGCCGTTCAGAAATGATGGGAAAAGCAGAGCAAACCCGCCTGCCGGTCCGGCCGCAAACGGAGCTTTCAGCATTTAGGCCGGGCAAGAAGCGCAGAAAACCGTTCCAAGCGCATTATCACTTGATGCTGCTGCCCGGCGTCATCCTGCTCGTCGTCTTCTCCGTCATCCCGATGTTCGGCCTGCTGATGGCTTTTCAGGATTACAAAATCAGCAAGGGGATCTTCGGATCCCCTTGGGTCGGCCTCGAAAATTTCACCTATTTTTTCGAATTAAGCGACAGCAGGGTCATTATCCGCAACACGCTGTTTCTCGCCATCGCCAAAATCGTGGCCAACCTGATCGTCCCGCTGGTGTTCGCGATTTTGCTGAACGAAGTCCGGCAGCGGGCGTTCAAACGGACGGTGCAGACGATCGTCTACCTGCCGCATTTTTTGTCCTGGGTGATTTTGGCGGGGATTTTTTCGGAGCTGTTCCTGACCGACGGGATCGTCAACCGGATGCTCGAGGCTTTCGGAATCGGCCCGATTCAATTCATGGGGGATAACCGCGTGTTCCCGTACATCCTGATCGGCAGCGACGTTTGGAAGGAGTTCGGATTCAACACGATCATTTATTTGGCCGCGCTGGCGGGCATCGATCCGCATCTGTACGAAGCGGCCTCCATCGACGGCGCCAACTGGCGGAAACAGACCCGGCTGATTACGCTGCCGCTGCTTCGGGCGACGATCATTTTGCTGGCGACGCTGGCCATCGGCAATATTTTGAACGCGGGTTTTGACCAGATCTTCAACATGTATTCCCCGATCGTGTATGAATCCTCCGACGTGATCGATACTTACGTGTACCGGGCGGGCATTCTGGACGGCCAATACGGGTTTGCGACGGCCATCGGGCTGATGAAGTCGGTCATCGCGTTTGTTTTGATCATTTTTTCCTACTCGCTGGCGTACAAGTATGCGAATTACCGGATTTTCTAACCAGGAAGGAGGTGAAGCTCGTGGTACGCAGCCAAACGATATCGGCCAAAATTTGGTACGCCCTGTTAATCGTCGTCATGTTGCTGATCGCCTTGACGTCCATTGCGCCCATCGTCCATACGGTAGCCGTGTCCTTCAGCCATAAGGCTTACGCCGCAGCAGGAGCCGTATCGTTTTGGCCGAAAGGCTTCAACCTTTATGCGTATAAGCAGATCGTGGCCGATTCGAAATTTCTGCATTCCTTTATGGTGTCGGTGGAACGGGTGCTGCTGGGCGGAGCGATCAACTTTTTGATGACCGTGCTCATGGCCTATCCGCTGTCCCGCACCGGTGAGCAGTTTGCCGGACGCAACGTGTACATGTGGTTCCTTATTTTTACGATGCTGTTCAGCGGCGGGGTGATTCCGCTTTATATTTTGGTCAAAAGCCTCGGGCTGTTCGATTCGATCTGGGCTCTGGTGCTGCCGTCCGCGGTGCCGGTATTTAACGTCATTTTGCTCATGAACTTTTTCCGCGGCATTCCGAAGGAGCTGAACGAAGCCGGCAGCATGGACGGGGCAGGACCCTGGTATATGCTGTTCCGGGTGTATATCCCCTTGTCGCTGCCTTCGATTGCGACCGTTACCTTGTTCAGCATCGTCGGGCATTGGAATTCGTTTTTCGACGGCATGATCTTTATGCGAAGCGTGGAGCATTATCCGCTCCAAACCTATATCCAGCAGCTGGTCGTTCAGATGAGCATCAGCACGATGGCTTCGGACCCGAACAAATACGAGCTGATGAGGCAGCTGTCGAACCAGACGCTGAACGCGGCGAAAATCGTCGTGGCCGTCATTCCGGTGCTTGTCGTGTACCCGTTTTTGCAAAAATATTTCATTCAGGGCATTTTGCTCGGGTCGGTGAAGGAATAAAGGTCCAGGCTTTCTTGACCGATTTTGCCGGATGCTTTGCAGGCGTCATGTCTTACAGGCGAGAAATGATCTGCCATAAAATCATGGAGGCGATGATGTTCCATGCGAAAAAAACTGCCGTCATTGATGCTCATCCTGCTTTTGCTGCTGTCCGCGGCACCCGTTTCGGAGGCAGCCCCATCGGGACTTGACGTGTGGGTCGTCAATGCCCTCAAAACCGTATACCGTACGAGTACGCTGCCGCAAAACCCGGAAACCGCCATTCGCCTCGTATCGGCGAGAAACGAATACGAAAACGCCCAAATCGCCGTCCGGGGGACGTCCGATTTTAAAATCACGAAAGTTGAATTTTCAAACCTCGTATCCGGCGGACGCAAGTCCATCGCCAGCAGCAACCTGAAGTACCATTTTGCCGAATACGGGCTGCCGGACACGGTTCAGCCGAACCTCTTTTTTCCCGAACGGGTAGGCGATCCGATTTATCCTCTGTCGGACATTCCGGACCCGTTGTCGAACGAGAAGTCGATGAAGGCAGCCGCCAACTCGACGCAGCCGATTTGGATCACGAGTTATGTGCCGTCATCAACCGAGCCCGGCGTATACGAAGGCAGCGTGACGGTCAAAACGAATCGCGGAGATTACCGCATCCCGCTGCAGGTGGAGGTTGCCGACGCGGAAATTCCGAAAACCTCGGATACCCGTTTCATCAATTACATTTGGGCGATGACCAACGGCTTTACATGGGACGGCATCCAGTTCGGCGACGCTTCGTCGGACGCGTACGACGTCGGAAAGCATTATTACGGCGTGGAAACGTACAGCGACAAATGGTTTAAGCTGATGGACAATTTCGCGCAGGTCATGACCGATTACCGGCAGAACATGATCTGGGTCCGCACGGACCTGTTTTTGAAAGAAACGGGAACGAACCTTTCCGAATTTCTAAGCGGCATCCCGGACGATATCGATTGGTCGCTGTTTGACAGGTACATGCAAATTTTCATCGACAAAGGGATGCGAAATTTCGCAAACGCCCATTTGATCCATATTCTGAACTATATGCCGGCCGGCGAAAAAACCGATGCTTCCTGGAACGAAAAGCTGCCGGACGCGCTGCCGCAAACCGACGCTTTTCTGCACAACTACCTGACGGCCTTGCACGACCATTTGCGTGAAAAAGGGTGGACGAGCGAAAACGGCTTTACCTGGTACCAGCACATCCGGGATGAGCCGATCGACGACAATGCAACAAATTACTGGACGTACGTTGCCAAAAAAGTGAAAGCGACTGTCCCGGATTTTAAAACGATGGATGCCGATCCGCACGGGATTCTATTGAACGATAAAACGAAACCTTACGTCGACGTATGGGTTCCTTTAACGCCCGCGTTCCAGGAAAAAGAGGAACAATACAAAGCCGAGCAAGCGGCCGGCAGCGATTTATGGGTTTACACCTGCGAGGTGAACCAACCCCCATGGCTCAACCGATTTTGGACGCAGCCGACCTTGACGGGAAGACTCTTGTACTGGAACCTGTTCCAGCATGGCGTGCAGGGCCACCTGCACTGGGCCTGGAATGCGTGGTACGTCGGCAGCTGGTATGGAGATTCGACCATCGTCTATCCGGACAAGAAAAACATGACGGTCAAAAGCTCCATCCGTTATGAGGCGCAAAGGGACGGTCTTGAGGAAT
Organism: Paenibacillus sp. USDA918EY; assembly: GCF_009870825.1. Classification (GTDB taxonomy): domain Bacteria; phylum Bacillota; class Bacilli; order Paenibacillales; family Paenibacillaceae; genus Paenibacillus_AQ; species Paenibacillus_AQ albilobatus. The sequence continues at coordinate 138,301 of NZ_WTWY01000008.1, forward strand.
ACGAGCTGCTGCGCAAAATCCAAGAAACCCGTCCGGAGCTGGCGCAGCAAATCGTCGACAGCGCGGTGAACCCGGCGGATGCAAGGAAGTACACGCTTTCGCCGGAATACGTCAAAGCGCTCCATGACTACATGGTCCGGGCAGCGGCGGGCGAACAGGTTGGAGACGTCCCGGCTCCAAGCAGCCCGTACGACGGGCAGCAGCTGCCGCTGACGTACATGGCCGACAACGCAAGCGGGGAATTGAAATATTCCGGCACCTGGTATGATAAAAGCCGGCAGTATGCTTACCAAGGCGGCGTCCGGGTGACGGAAACGGCAAACGATGCGGTGGAATACGAGTTTGAAGGCAAGGGGATCGACGTTGTCGTCGAGAAAAACGAAACTTCCGGCAAAATGGCGATTTCGATCGACGGTGCGGAGCCGGTCATAGCCGATGCGTACGAAAAGGTGCAGCATGATTATTTTACGATCTATGCCAAACGCGATCTGGAGCCGGGCAGGCACAAGATCAAGGTGGTCAACATGGAAAACAAAGGTCTGTATTTGGACGCCTTCCGCGTCCATATGGCGGAGGGACAGCAAGCGTATGACGCCTCTCTCAGCAATATCGCGATCGACCAGGTGCCATCGCTGCGGTTCGACAGCAGCGTCCGCGAATACCGCCTGTCGCTGCCGGACGGAGCGGATACCGTGACGGTCAGACCGACCCCAACCGACGAAAACGGCACGATGTCGGTGAACGGCCGACCCGTTGCCCGCGGCGAAGCGGCGACCGCCGACGTTCCGGACGGCATTAGCCGCATAACGATCGTGTCCACGGCTTCGGACGGCCGAACCAGACAGGAATATACGCTTCATCTGGTCAAAGGTGCCATAAACGAACCCGGCATCAACAAGGCGAGAAGCAGCGCGCAGGTGACGGCGACCGCAACGCGAACCGGCGATCAAGGCGTGACCTACGGCCCGCAAAAAATGGCCGACGGCGATTACGGCACGATGTTTGCAAGCCCCCAGGGGTATAACGACACCCATCCGTTCCCGCATGACCTCGTCTTGTCCTGGGATCAGCCGCAATCGTTTAACACGATCGTCATGGCAACCACCTCGGGCCTGCTGCAGGGGATCAACGATATCGACGTGCAGGTGTCCACAGACGGCACCCATTTCAAGACCGTCGCCCGGCATGTTCCGATCCAATGGAGAAGCGATAAAGACGACAACGTGATGGAAAAGACGTTCGCCGCGATTCCGGACGCCTTGGAGGTCAAAAAGCTGCGGATCCAAATCAACGACGCCGACTACCGAACCTGGAACATGTACGCGCTTTACGAGCTGGAGCTGTATCAGCTGCCGGATCACGGCGAGCTGGATGTCCGGGTGACGGGACCGTAAAGGGGGCATAGGCATCCGTCAGCGCCAATTTGGCTGAATCATCCGAACTCAGCTTCTTGAATGTGATAGAAGGGTATCTCTGGGCTATGTCCGGCCTTGGAGATACCCTTTTTTCGGAATAAATAGTCCACTTTCGTCCACTGAGGTCCACATTCGTCTCCGGTTTGCCGCAGTCTCGATACAAAATGCGACCGGCAAAAAGAAGAATTGTGACTTTGAAGGATTTTCGCCGCGATATAATGAAGAAAACGATGCGAGTGAAGCGGTGAGCGCACATATTTTTTTCCTTGCCGCGGGCGGAGACGGTACTTATAATCGGATTGATTGTAAGCGTATACATAAACCGGCATGGGGAGGATGATATGAAAAACAAACGAAAACGGCCCATATTTCGCCTATTCAAGCCGCCTTATTCGCTGAAAAACCGGCTGCTTATTATTTTGTCGCTGACGGCCCTGCTCCCGCTTGCCATCCTTGGCAGCATTACCTATTATTCGATGCTCTCTTTGCTGGAAAACAAAACCGAAGCCAGCGTGATCAGCCACCTGCATGAGGTGCGAATGTCGCTCGACAACACCTTTTCCCAAATGAACCACGTCTCCCAGCAGCTCGCTTTCGACGGCAAGGTGGGCCAGGACGTCGAGAGATATTTGCAGGCGAACGCTTACGGCAAGAAGGCGCTGCAGGATGAAATCAAAAGGGAGCTTGGCGTCATCAGTTTTACGAATCCGAACCTTGGCATGATCTTTTATTTTTCGAACGAAACGAACGAACGGTTTTTTGAAAACTACATGGCGGACCCGTCGTTTTCGCTGACCAAGCTGCCGCTTTTGCTTCAGGCCAACCGGATCGCGTATTACGGACCCCACAAGTCTTTTAATCCGCTGGATGGACATCTCGTGTTTTCGGCCGTCCGCAAGGTGGATTTGAAGGAAAGGGACGACATCTACGTCTATATCGAGACGAATTACAAATGGGTGGAGGCGCTGATCCGGAATCGGGAAGGGGCCGAAGGTTACGAGCATCTCATCGTGGACGGCGGGGGACGGATTGCCTTTACGGAGGCGGAGGGCGCGTTCCCGAAGGGAGGCCATTTTCCGGATATCCAGGAAGAAAAAAAGCTGATCAAAGGGTATTATGCTTTTTCGGAACCAAGCAATCAAGGCTGGCGCGTCGTGACGGTCATCTCCAAATCGTCGTATGAGCATGAGGTGAACAAGTGGATCGGGAAATTTACGGGCACGGTCGTGGCCGCCATCGTCATCAGCTTTTTGTTTGCCTTGCTCACTTGGCGCATGTTTTACGATCCGCTGCGGGGACTGATCCGGGAGATCCGGGACGTAAAGCACCGTAAACTGGCGAACGCGCCGCGCCGCCCCGGCAATTTGGAGTTCGACCTGATCCATGAGCAGCTTGACCATATGCGCGCCCGCATCGCCGGTTTGATCGAAGACATCGAACGGAGCGAACGCGAAAAGTCGGCGCTTGAGCTGGAGAAGCTGATGAACCGGATCAATCCGCATTTCATCCATAACACGCTCGACACGATCCGCTGGATCGCCAGAGGCGAAGGACATGCGGAGATCGACCGGCTGGTGTCCACGCTGAACAAGCTGCTTTACTACAATTTGGGCAAAAACGGGGAGCCGACCGTCCGGGCCGAACTGGAAGCCATCCGGAGTTACATTTCCCTGCAGGAAGTCCGCTATAACGTGCGCATCGACGTTCACATCGACGTGGAAGCGGAGGCGCTGGATTTGCTGATTCCGCGCTTTATTTTGCAGCCGCTCGTAGAAAACGCCCTGTATCACGGCCTCGACGGGGACGGCATGATCGAGGTGGAAATCCGTGAAGCGAAAGGCGGGCGCCTGCTTGAAATAGCCGTCAAAGACAACGGGAGGGGCATGGATGAAGAGACGATCCGGCGTTTGATCGAGGGGCGCCAGGAGGAAGGCAAGGTAGGCATGGGCATCGGACTGCAGTACGTGGTTCGCATGCTGAAAAGCCATTACGGCGGCAGGGCCGCTTTTACCATTGAAAGCATTCCCGGCGTGTCGACGACGGTCATGCTCACCATACCCATTGAAGACAAAGGAGATGCTGCCGATGACAAACGTGCTGGTTGTGGATGACGATCATCTGGTGAGAAAAGGTTTTATCGGGATTATGCCCTGGCAAAAATACGGATTTACGGTCACGGGGGAGGCGGGCAACGGCGAAAAGGCGCTGGAGCTGCTGAAAACCACGGAAGTGGATCTGTTGATCACGGATTTGGCGATGCCCGTCATGTCCGGACTGGAGCTGATGAGAGAGGTCAAGGAAAAACACCCGCGGATCTGTATGGTGGTGCTCACGTTTCATCATGATTTTGCTTTGATTCAGGAAGCGCTCCGGCTCGGGGCGGTGGATTACATTACAAAAATCGAATTGGAGCAGGAGCAGCTCGACGGCATCTTAAGCCGGATCGCCGGGCGCATCCGCGAAGTCAAAGGCGGAAACTTCGTTGAATCGGAGGCGTCCTTTGCGGAAAACCGGGAAGCGGCAGCCGGCTCCTCCTATTCGGAGGAAGTGCGGGAATGCATCGTTCATGCCGTAGGTTATATCCGCGAGCATTATCAAACCGAACTGCTGCTTCCGGACGTCGCCCAGCGGGTGAACATGAGCCGCAGCTATTTCAGCCGCTGCTTCAAAGACATCGTCGGCCAAACGTTTCATGAATACGTGCGGGAGCTGCGGATCGAGCATGCCAAAACGCTGCTGCGGCAGACGAACAAGCCGGTGCAGTGGATTTCCGTCCAGTCCGGCTATCCGAACGAGAAATATTTTTTCAAGGTGTTCCGCGAAACGACGGGCTTTTTGCCCGGAGAGTTCCGGAAAAAAGCAAGGGATGAATCGGGAAAAGGGACCTTTGCTAAAAAGCTCTGAGGCCGGATCGTCTCCCTGTTTCGTGGTGAGTTTGCTCTTATAACGTGAAAAAACCAATCAAAATCATGATTGAATATTTCATATTATTGAAATATAATGTCATCATAAAGACTCATCATTACATTTTTAAAGACTGGGGTGTTCGTATTGTCAGAACAGTTTGGCGTATTGACGTATCCGGAAATCGGAGGGCAAAGCGAAGCGCTTGCCGCCGCTTGGAAGCAGCTTGATCAGCAGCAGGATTGGGTGGACAATTATTTTAAAAGCGACAAATTCGACGAGGTCATTTTTATCGGGTCGGGAACGTCTTATTATCTCGCGCTGACCGCCGCCAGCACTTACCGCAAATGGACCGGCAAAAGCGCAAGCGCTCATCCATCCTCGGAGATTTACCTGTTCAGGGAGCAGGCGGTCGCCGCGAAAAAGGAAGTGCTGCTCGTCGGCATCTCCCGTTCCGGCGAATCTTCCGAAGTGATTTTGGCGCTGGATTCGGTCAAAGATTTGGCCGGCTGGACGACCTGCGGCATTACCTGCCACGGGGAAAGCACGATGGCGAAAAACGTGCCGTGCCTGTTGTCCCCGCTTGGCAACGAAAAAAGCACCGTCATGACCAAATCGTTCAGCAGCATGACCTTTATGCTGCAGGCGGCGATGGCCAAGGCCGCAGGCAGCGAAGCGCATCTCTCCGAATTGAAGGAAGTGATGGAGCTTAGCAAGTCCGTCGTCGAAAAAGGCGATGCGGAAGCCAAAGCGCTGATCCATGGCCATCCGGAGCTGAACAAGTTCATCTATCTCGGGATGGGCGCATATAACGGCCTGGCTCACGAAGCCTGCCTGAAATTGAAGGAAATGTCCTGCGTATGGACGGAAAGCTTTGGTACAATGGAATTCCGGCATGGTCCGAAATCGGTGGTGGAGCCGGGTACGATGGTGTGCCTGTTCTTGTCCGAAACGGCCAGAGCCTATGAAATCAAAGTTGCACAGGAAATGAAAGCATATGGCGCTTACGTCGTGCTCGTGACGGCCGAAGCCGGCGAAGATACCGCTTTTGCGGATTTGGTCTTCGCGACGGGCGGCCGGCAGCTCAGCGACGAGGCGAGAGCGGCACTCAACATGCCGCTGGTTCAATATATCGGTTACTATACCGCGCTGCGGGAAGGAAGAAACCCGGACAGTCCGCGGAATTTGACCCAAGTGGTCAAAATCTGACACTTAAAGGAGCGTAATGGTTTTGCGAGAACGAAATGGATCGAAAGAAGAACGTCAGGAGCAAATTTTTGAATACATCCTGGAGAACGGTTCGATTTCCCTTCAGGAAGTCGTCCGGCAATTCGACTGCTCGGAGGCGACGGCCAGACGGGACCTGGAGGCTTTGGAAAAGGCGGGTAAGGTCATCCGGACGATGGGCGGAGGAGCAAAGGCTGCCGGACTCATGGCCGGAAGGGAGATTCCATTTCACGAGAAGCAAAACAAGCTCTATCGGGAAAAAGAACGCATTGCCCAGCTCGCGGCGTCCCTGGTCGAGGAAGGCGACGTCATCGGCTTGACGGGTGGCACGACGACCTATCTCATCGCCCGGGCTTTGAAAAACCGCCGGAACATCACGATCGTCACCAATGCCGTCAACATTGCGATGGATCTGGCCGCAAACGAAGACATCCAGGTGGTGCTTACCGGCGGCATCCTGCGCAGCAAAAACTTTGAGCTGTGCGGGCCATTGGCCGAGCGGACGCTCGAAGCGCTGAATATCCATATCATGTTTATGGGCATCGACGGCTTCTCCGTGGAGCAGGGCGTCAGCACCTACTCGGAGCTGGAGGCGAACACCGCCAAAATCATGATGAAGCGAACGGAACGGACGATCGCGGTGTTCGACCATACCAAATCGGGCCGGAACTCTTTGTTTCAGGTAGCGCCGATGTCGGCCCTCCACGGGATTATGACGGACGAAGAACCCGGCGAGGAGACGCGAAAGCGCCTGGAAGCCGAACAAGTCCGGGTTTATGTGGCAAAAGCGGAATAATTTTTAAAATATAACGAACCATGCAGGGCGGGTGTGAAGATGGAAATATATGCAGGCGTGGACGTAGGCGGCACCAATATCGTGTGCGGTTTGGTAACGCCTTCCGGCGAGGTCGTGCATCAAATCAAACGGGCGACGGAGGTTTCCAAAGGTCCGGACGCCATCCTGGAAAAAATCGCATCCATGATCGAAGAAGCGGCCGCCGGATTCGCCGGCCGATCGGGGGCCGCCGTTTCGGTCACGGCGGCGGGGATCGGCTTGCCCGGCTTCGTCGATCCGGAAGAAGGGATCGCCCGGTTCGCCGGCAACCTCGGCTGGCGGAACCTTCCCGCTGCCCAGCGGCTGCAGGCCAGATTGAACCTGCCGGTGTACATCGACAATGACGTCCGTACTTATGTGTTCGGCGAAGCGATGTACGGAGCCGGCAAAGGCTTCAAGGATGTCCTCGGGCTGACGGTTGGCACCGGCATCGCTTCGGCGATGGTGAACGACGGCCGGCTTTATTACGGCTATCGGAACATGGCCGGCGAGCTTGGGCATATCGTGATGGAAGGCCTTTCCGACCCATGCCCTTGCGGTTTGCAGGGCTGTCTTGAAACCTATGCCTCGGCATCGGGGATGGTGCGCCAGGCGAAAAAGCGGATCCAAAGCGGAGAGGCGTCCATTCTGCAGGAATGGTATCCGGGAGAGCGGCTTGAGGATTTGGCGGCCGCGGATCTGTCCCGGGCATATGACCAGGGCGACCCGCTCGCCCGGAGCGTGATGGAAAAGGCGGGAACCTTGCTTGGCCGCGCTTTGTCCTATGCCGTCCCGCTGTACAGCCCGGAGCTGATCATCGTCGGCGGAGGGGGCGCGCTTGCGGGAGACCGTTTGCTTGAGCCGCTGCGAAAAGAGCTGTACAGCCGGATTTTGCCGGATTACAGGGAAGGCCTTCGGGTGGCCACGGCATTAAACAACGACGATGCGGGCGTGACCGGAAGCGCCATGTACGCAAAACAAAGACATGCGGCATCCGTATGACAGACCAAAAAAGCTAACCATTCACCAAAAGCCATTCATGTATCGAAATCCATACAACTAAAGGGGAATATGAACATGGCACTTGTTTCTTCAACTTCATTATTGCAGACCGCCAGAAAAAACAAATATGCAATCGGCGCTTTTAACGTGCATACGCTTGAAATGCTGCAGGCCGTCGTCGAAGCGGCCGAAGAAGCCCAGTCTCCGTTAATCCTTCAATCCACGGTCGGCACCGTCAAGCATCTGGGCGCGGATTACATCGCCGCCGCGGCTACCGTCGCCGCGAACCGGGCCAGCGTGCCGATCGCGCTCCATTTGGACCATTGCTCCGATTTTGCCGTCATCATGAGCTGCATCCGCGCGGGCTACACATCGGTTATGATCGATGCCTCCCATTCGCCTTTTGAAGAAAACGTGGCGATTACGCAAAAAGTGGTGGAAGCCGCCAATGCGGTGGGCATCAACGTCGAAGCCGAGCTCGGCAAGGTGGGCGGCGTCGAAGACGATATCGTCGTGGACGAACGCGACGCCATGCTGGCCGATCCGGCGGAATGCGCCGAGTTCGTGGAGCGTACGGGCGTTCATACGCTGGCTCCGGCGATCGGAACGGCGCACGGCATTTACAAAGGCGATCCGAACATCGACTTTGACCGCATCAAGCGGATCGCCGACGTCGTCAGCGTACCGCTCGTTTTGCACGGCGGCTCCGGCATTCCGGAAGAGCAGGTCAAACGTGCCGTATCCCTCGGCATGGCGAAATTGAACGTGGCGACCGAGCTTCGCATCGTGTTCTCGGACGCCATCAAAGAGGTATTTGCCGCCAATCCGGAAGAAAACGATCCGCGTAAATACATGATTCCGGCAAAGCAAGCGCTGAAAAAAGCGGCCATCGAAAAGATGCAGCTTTGCGGCTGCGCCGGACGCGCAAGCGACTTCCGTTAACAGGTATAAAAACCGTCCATCCTTTTTTTCAAAGAGGGTGGGCGGCTTTTTTTACGTTGGTCTATTTTGTTTTTACGGCTAAACAAATGTTCACAAAATTGAAAACCCTTTCAATTGAGCTGCAAGCAGAATGGTGATATAATCGATATCATAGTGATAGCCATCATATCATTTGATTAATTTCAAAGTAGCTTGGAACGAATTTTTGGGACGAACAGTTGACGCTAGTTCAGTCCGATATGTGGAAGGAGAAATGCGATATGGGTAGAGTATCCGGCAAAGTAGCCATCGTAACCGGCGCTGCAGGCGGCATGGGCAGGGAGGACGCCTTGCTTTTGGCCAAAGAAGGGGCAAAAGTCGTCGTGACCGATATTCAGGAAGAGAAGGTTAACGAAGTCGTGGATCAAATCAACCAAAGCGGCGGCGAAGCGATCGGCTTCCGTCATGACGTCACGTCCGAAGAAGAATGGATCCGTATCATTGACGAAACGGTGGAAAAATGGGGCAAAATCGACGTTCTGGTAAACAACGCCGGCATCTCTTTGGCCAAATCGCTCGTGGATACGACGGCACAAGACTGGGACAAAGTCATGTCGATCAATTTGACCGGCGGATTTTTCGGCATTAAACATGTCATTCCGGTCATGCAGAAAAACGGCGGCGGATCGATCATCAACATTTCCTCGATCGCCGGCCTGACCGGCAGCAACGGCGCAGGTCCTTACACGGCAAGCAAAGGCGCGGTCCGTTTGTTGACGAAGGCGATTGCGATCGATTACGGCAAAGACAACATCCGCTGCAACTCGATTCACCCGGGTTATATTGAAACGCCGATGACCAAAGACCTGCTCGCCGACGACCAGATGACGAAATGGTTTTTGTCCAATACGCCGCTCGCCCGTTTGGGGAAAGCGGAAAATATCGCGGCCGGCGTCTTGTTCCTCGCTTCCGACGAATCTTCTTTTATTACGGGCGCGGAACTGGCCATCGACGGCGGCGTATCCGCCAGATAAAATCCTTCGGCTGTATTGCAAAAGCTCTTCGGGAAACTCCCGGGAGCTTTTTTGTGCCGCCTGCAACCTTCCAGATGATGGAACCGTTAGTAGATGAAATGGGATTTATCCATCTTTCAGGGGGGATTTAGACATGAAAAAGCGGGGGTTATGGCTGGCGGCGCTGCTGCTTCTCGCGGTATTGGCGAGCGGCTGTTCGTCGGGGGCGCAAGACAAAAGCGCGGGAGATGCAGCGTCGGTCGAAACGCAAGCTTCTTCGGCGGACAGGGCGGCGGCGTCAAACGAGGGGAAGGCGACGGAAGCCAAAAGCGAAATGGGGGTCCAGAGCGAGAACAGCGCAGAGGCACCGGCTTCCGCGGATGCTAAGCTTCCGGACGCATCGTCGCAAATCCAGGCTTCAGCCGCGGGCATCCAGTCGCAGGATCTGGCGGACGGACTGAACAAAAAGCTGATGTACAAAGCGAATATCGTCATGGAGATCAAAGACTACGGAGCGGCGCAGACGGAAGTCCGGAATATGGTGACGCTGTCCGGCGGGTATATCGTCAATTTCAGCGAAACCGAGTCCGTGAGCGAAAAAGGAGGCACGTTTATCGTCAAGGTTCCGGCGAGCGGCTTTGCCTCCTTTTTATCCCGGCTGGAGCACATCCGGCATGAAAATCTTCAGCGCAGCATCGAAGGACAGGACGTAACCGAGGAATACGTCGATCTGGAGTCCAGGCTCAAGGCCAAACAGCTCATGGAGGAACAGTACGTCAACTTCATGAAAAAAGCGACCAAAACAACCGATCTCGTCGCTTTTGCCAATGAGCTGGAGCGCATCCAGTCGGAGATCGAGCAGATGAAAGGCCGGATGCGGTACATCGATCAGAACGTGGCCTATTCGACCGTGGAAATCCGTCTGTATGAGACGCCTAAAAAAACGGATGACCCCAAACCGTCGGCCGTTCAGACACCGCTCGGGCACCGCGTTTCCCAAGCTTTCCAAGGCAGCGTCGACGTCATTTCGTTGATTGTGCAGTGGATCATCGTGATTCTATCCGGCTCGCTTCCCGTGCTCATCATTGCGGCGCTCGTATTTCTGGTCTGGCTGATTGCCAGGAAAGCGGGGCGGCGGAAACGGGAAGAGGCGGCCCAAAAGCGCCGGCTGCTGAATCACGGACCCGCATCGGACCAAGGGCATTCCGAAGGGCAGCATGACGAAGAAACAAACGGGAAGGATGAATAAGGGAGAAAACGTGCCAAAAATCGCCTGAAGCGCACATAACTTGGCCTTCATTGTGGCATATTACCACTAGTTTGTGAATGTAGACCATTTTTGATGGAGAGGTGATATCCACATGAAGCGCTTAGCGATCGTATTGGCTGCGGCGCTGCTGCTGTGCTGCGGCTTTCAGCAAACCGCGTCGGCGGACGGTCCTTACCATTTCGGATTCAAAAAAAGCAAAAACGGCCAGCTTCCATCCATAAACGAAGAAGGCTTTAAAGAAGTATTGCAGAAAAACGAAGCGATTTTTTTGGGGGACACCTCCCGCAAGGAGCTGTACTTGACGTTCGACAACGGCTACGAAAACGGGTTTACGCCCAAAATTTTGGATGTGCTGAAGGAGAAAAAGGTTCCGGCCATTTTCTTTCTTACGGGCCATTACGTCGAGGATAAACCCGAGCTGGTCAAGCGCATGGCGGCGGAAGGGCATCTGATCGGCAACCATTCCTGGTCCCATCCCGACATGACGCAAATTTCGGATAGCCAGTTGAAACAAGAGCTTGCAAAAGTAAAACAGGCGGTGGCGGCCGAAACCGGGCAGCAGGTGATGAAATTCGTGCGCCCGCCGCGGGGGATTTTTAATGACCGTTCGTTGGCCGTAAGCCGCAAGGAAGGTTACGTCAGCGTATTTTGGTCGGTTGCATACAAGGATTGGGACGTCAACGACCAGCGGGGCGCGGATCATGCCTACAGGCATGTGATGGCCCAATTGCACCCGGGGGCGGTCATTCTGCTCCATTCGATCTCGAGGGACAACACCGAGGCGTTGGGCAGAATCATCGACGGGGCTCGGCAGCAGGGCTACGAGTTCAAAAGCCTGGACGCGATGAAAGTAAAAAACTACTGAATCATCCGGAAGCCATCAGAGGCATTCCCCGGCGGGGGATGCCTTTTTTCATTTTGAGCTGCGGGGCCTGGATCAATGGGGAAGAGAAAATGCCGCTTAAGTCGGGATAGTTTTGTTGAAGCAATGTAAAATAAAATCGCTGGATTTGTAAAAAACGGCAGGAATCGATTATACTGGACAACGTGCAAAAACTTTTGGGCAGAAAAGTCAGCAATGCAGGGCGCCGACTGAAGGAAGGAGAAGATTTTTTGCTGTTATCATGGGATTATTCGCTGTTTAGCTGGATTAACGATGCGGCCGGCAGTCACCCGGCCATTGACGCGATCATGCGTTTTTTATCCAAGGATGCAGAGTACTTGTTCTATTTGGCTGTGATCGTATACTGTTTTACACGGAAAGGAAAGGACCGGGGAATGGTCGTGCAGGCTCTGGTTTCGGCCTGTCTTGCGTTTGGCATCGGGTTTGTTTTGAGCCATCTATTTTACCGGGACCGTCCTTTCGTTACCCATCATGTTCATCAAATGATCGAGCACGCGGCGAACGCGTCGTTCCCGAGTGATCATTCCATAGGGTCTTTCGTCATCGCGTTTTCGATATTTTTATGCCGCAAAAAGGACGGGGTCTTTTGGCTCATTCTTGCTGTGTTGATCGGGTTTTCCCGGATTTGGAACGGGGTTCATTACCCGACGGATGTCATCAGCGGCGCGATTATCGGAATCGTGTCGGCACTTGTCGTCTACAAACTTTTTGATAAGCTGGTCTGGCGCAAACGCAGCCGCAGCCGTTCCTCAAGACCGTTCCCCGGCGATTATTCGCGGTAAGAGGGGATAGCCGTTGGTAACGAGCGCGGGACAAGCGTCCTTGAATTGCATATCCGACTCAAAGAAAGCCGTTAATAGCGCAGTTCGCGCCGTTAGCGGCTTTTTCCGTTGCTTATTGTTACTAAAGAAAATGATTAGTCTCAAAGAAGCGTTGTTGGAGGTTAAGCAGCGTTGAAGGCATAAGATGAATGAAAATAATGATAATGATTATCAATATCGTAAATAGGAAATGAATGATATCAATGATATCCGCTTTAACAAAGGGAAAAGATTATTTTTATTCAGGTTCAATATTGATATTGATAATCATTATCAATGATGCTAAACTGGAATCGTTAGCTAGTAAACAATATTTTGATGAAATTGGAAAACGGTCCGAAAACGGTACGGGTTGAATTTAGCCAAGGGAAGGAGCCGTAGAGAAAGTGGAGCATGCCGATGATCAAAAAAAGGCCATTTTCAGACTGCATTGGAAGTTCATTCATCTGACGGAACAATACGAAACCCAGGAACATGCCAATTTGGCTGAACAAGCCAGGGCGTGCGGGATCACGGATTGCCCGGAAAGCGTCACGAGCATCCACGTCGTCGACTGCATTGGCAAGCATGAGCCCATTAACAATACCGCGATTGCGGAACATATGGAATTGTCCAAGGCAAGCATTACCAAGATCAGCGCCAAGCTTGTCGACCACGGGTTCATTGCGCGGGCGCGCATGCGCGACAACAAGAAAGAAATTTATTTTCACCTGACGCCGAAAGGCAGAAAGCTTTACGAACTGCATGATAAGATGCACCGCGCCGGGGAAGAGTGGATTGACCGTTTTCTTGGCCGTTATTCCGGAGCCGAGCTCGATTTCATCAAAACTTTTTTTGAAGACGCCGTAAGCGAAGTGGAAAACGCCATTCAGGAGGAGATGTAAAAATGAACACGACATTGCGAATTGACCGACTGCGGGCATCCGTTGAGGGAAAGGAAATTTTGAAGGGGCTGAGCCTCGAAGTGCGGGGCGGCGAAATCCATGCGGTCATGGGACCGAACGGTACGGGGAAAAGCACGCTTGCTTCGACGCTGATGGGACATCCCAAATACGAGGTGCTGGGCGGCTCGGTGACGATAAACGGGGAGGATCTGCTCGAGATGGACGTCGATGAGCGCGGACGGGCCGGCTTGTTTCTCGCGATGCAGTATCCAAGCGAAATTACGGGCGTGACCAACTCCGATTTTATGCGCAGCGCCATTAACGCACAGCGCGGGGAGGGAAATGAAATCTCCCTGATGAAGTTCATCCGCCTGATGGAATCGAACATGAACACGCTGGAAATGAATCCGGAGTTTATGCACCGTTATTTGAACGAAGGTTTCTCCGGCGGGGAGAAAAAGCGTAACGAGATTTTGCAGATGATGATGCTCCAGCCGAAAATCGCGATTCTCGACGAAATCGATTCGGGTCTGGACATCGATGCGCTTCGCATCGTCGCCCAAGGCGTCAATTCGCTGCGCGGCGCGGACCGCGGTTTCCTGATCATCACGCACTATCAGCGGCTTCTGGACTATATTACGCCCGATTTTGTCCATATCATGATGCAGGGCAGAATCGTCAAATCCGGCGGGCCCGAGCTGGCGCAGCGGCTGGAAGCGGAAGGCTACGAATGGGTCAAGGAGGAACTCGGCATCGAAGACGAGACGGTCGGGCAAGACGAAGACGAGTTTTCAATGCCGATGAACACGACGGGTCCAAAAATCCGATAGATGCAGGGGGAATCTGAACATGAATACGGAGATCACGATGTCTTTGGACAAGGATCGGGTGCTTGAAGCCTTCCGCACGGAAAAGGAGCCGGAATGGGTGACGGCGCTTCGGGAGCAAGGCTTTCGGCTTGCGGAAGAGCTGCCGCTGCCTAAGCTGGAAAAAACAAAAATCGAAAGATGGAATTTGGGAACGTTCGGGGAAATCACGCGTCCGAAGCAACGTGCTTCCCTGAAGGATCTGGAAGGCGCGGTCTCGGAATGGGTCGAATCCGATAACGTGCTTGTTCAGCGCAACTCCGGGATCGAGTTCCAGCGGCTCGGCGAGGCGCTTCGGGAACAAGGCGTTATCTTCACCGGCCTCGAACAGGCGGTGCGGAAATATCCGGAGCTTGTCAAGCCGTATTTGATGCAGGCGGTCCGGGCGGACGAAAACCGGGTCACGGCCATCCATGCCGCGCTTTGGAGCGGAGGGGCGTTCCTTTACGTTCCGAAAAACGTCCGCGTCGCAGAGCCGCTGCAAGCGCTGTTCCGTTTGGATGACGAAAAAGCCTGCTTCATGCCGCATGTGCTGATCGTGGCGGACGAAAACAGCTCGGTCACCTTCGTCGAAAACGCCATATCCGAAGTGAGCGCAAAACATGACCAATTCGGCATCATGGAAGTATTCGTCAAACGCGGGGCCGAGGTGCATGTCGCATCCGTGCGCGGCCTTGGCGAACAAGTGACGGACATGACCTACCGCCGCGCGCATGTCGAAGCGGACGGCCGCATCCGCTGGGTCGTCGGCGAGATGAACGCCGGCAACGCCATGGCGGACACCGCGTCGATTCTTCAAGGGGACGGCGCGGATTCGGACGCCAAAGTGATCTGCGTCGGGGCGGGCGAACAGCACATGAATTTGACCACCCGCGCGGTGCATATCGGGCAATTTTCCACAAGCGACATGGTGACCCGCGCCGTGATGCGCGAAGACGCGACGGCGATCATTAACGGCATCACGAAAATCGAAAAAGGGGCGAGCGGCGCCAACGGCCAGCAGACCGAAAAAGTGCTGATGCTGAGTCCGAAGGCCCGCGGCGACGCCAATCCGATTTTGCTGATCGACGAAGACGACGTGCAGGCAGGGCATGCCGCCAGCGTCGGGCAGGTGAACCCGGAACAGATCTTTTATTTGATGTCCCGCGGCATTGCCCGGGCGGAAGCCGAGCGGCTGATCGTCTACGGATTCCTCGCTCCCGTCATATCGGAAATTCCGAACGACCGTTTGCGGGAACGGCTGCAGGCGCTGGCGGAACGCAAGCTTGGACAGGCTTGAACAAAGGAGGGAATGGATCATGGCTAAACAAATGCCTGAATTGGATGATTATAAATACGGTTTCAAGGACGCGCACCAATCCGTCTTTCAAACGGCCAAAGGGCTGAGCCGCGACGTCGTCGCCGCCATCTCGGAGATGAAGGGGGAACCGGCGTGGATGCGCGATTTCCGCTTGAAAGCGCTGGAGCAATTTTTGGCGATGCCCGTGCCGCAGTGGGGAGGGAACCTGAACGACCTGGACTTCGACGATATCCACTATTACGTGAAGCCGGCCGAGCGCCAAGGGAAAACATGGGAAGAGGTTCCTACCGAGATCAAGGAAACCTTCGACAAGCTGGGGATTCCCGAAGCGGAGCAAAAATACCTTGCGGGCGTATCCGCGCAATACGAATCCGAAGTGGTGTATCACAGCATGAAAAAGGAGCTGGAAGAGCAGGGCGTCATTTTTACGGATACCGATACCGCGCTGCGTGAGCACCCCGAGCTGTTCAAGAAATATTTTGCGACGGTCGTTCCTCCGAGCGACAACAAGTTCGCCGCGCTGAACAGCGCCGTCTGGTCCGGCGGCAGCTTCGTTTACGTGCCGAAAGGCGTGAAATGCGAGGTGCCGCTGCAGGCTTACTTCCGGATCAACTCGGAAAACATGGGACAATTCGAACGCACGCTGATCATCGCGGACGAAGACAGCTTCGTTCATTACGTGGAGGGCTGCACCGCGCCGATCTACAGCACGAATTCCCTGCACAGCGCCGTGGTGGAAATCATCTGCCGGAAAAATTCGCGGGCGCGGTATACGACGATCCAAAACTGGGCGCCGAACATTTACAACCTGGTGACGAAACGCGCGGTGGCGGAAGAAAACGCGAATATGGAATGGGTGGACGGCAACATCGGCTCCAAGCTGACGATGAAATACCCGTCGGTGCTTCTGAAAGGCCGCGGCGCGAAAGGTTCCGTGCTGTCGATCGCCGTCGCGGGCAAAAACCAGCATCAGGATGCCGGAGCGAAAATGTACCATCTTGCGCCGGACACCACGTCGACCATCATTTCCAAATCGATCAGCAAACACGGCGGTAAAGTGACCTACCGGGGGCTGGCTTCGTTCGGCCGCAACAGCGAGGGCTCCAAATCGAACGTCAAATGCGATACGCTGATTCTGGACAAAGAATCGACTTCCGATACGATCCCGTACAACGAAATCAAAAACGACAACATTACGCTTGAGCATGAGGCCACCGTATCCAAGGTTTCCGAGGACCAGCTGTTTTATTTGATGAGCCGCGGCCTGAGCGAGGCGGAAGCGACCCAGATGATCGTCATGGGCTTCATCGAGCCGTTTACGAAGGAGCTGCCGATGGAATACGCCGTGGAAATGAACCGTTTGATCAAATTCGAAATGGAAGGGTCCATCGGATAAAAGAGGGTCTTTAGCATGGTTGTGTCGGATATTATCGTTCGGGATGTCGTGAAAGTGAAGGAAAGCGACCGAATCAGGGACGTTTTGGAACGGTTCCTCCTCTATCGAATTTGCGAGCTTCCGGTCGTCAACGACCGCAATGAAATCGTCGGCTGGATCAGCGACCGGGAGATTATGAAGCGGATCGGCAGAATTAACCCGGTCATCGTGCCGGCGATGATGTGCGGCGTGTTGTTCCCTTATGCGGTTTGGTTCGACGATGAGGAAATAGACCGGAAGCTGTACCGTTTGCTGGACTGCAGCGTCATGGAGGTCGCCACGCGCAAAGCTCCGGTGGTCCGATTCGACTCGGAGCTCGACGATGCTGCGGCCCTGCTCGGAAGAATGGGCGCCTGTTCGCTGCTTGTCGAAAAAAACGGGGTACTGGCGGGAAAGATCAGTCCGGGCGACATCCTTCGCTGCGTCGCCGCCGGCCGCTAGGCCGCAAACAATCGATAAAGGAATGAAGATGGATGGCAAGAATGAACATTTCCGAGATCATCAAAGACGCAAGACAGGTGATTCGTTTTTCGGAGGATTCGGTACCGCGCGAGGCGATCGTGGAGCTGCTGAACGATGCGGTCTACGCCGCCAAGCCGAATCGCGGCCTAAGCGAGCCTTGGCGTTTCATCCTTCTGGACAGCATGGAAGCCAAAAGCAGGCTGGTCGGCATCATGCTTGAGGTCGGCGCGGAGCTGGGCAGGTACGACAGAAATAAAGCCAGGATCAAGGAACAATTCGCCGACATGGCGATGAGCGTGCCGTCTTATCTGATTGTCGTCATGCAGGAACATCCGGATCAAACGGGATGGGAAGATGACTTTGCCACAACCTGCTGCATGATCCAAAATTTCAGCCTGCTCGGTTGGGAGAAAGGGATCGGCATGACTTGGCTCAAGGACGACGATGTATGCGATTCCCCGCAGTTTCGCGAATGGTTGGACATTCACTCCGGCGAAAGAGCGGTGAGCATACTGAGCCTCGGCTATTACGAAGACGTTCCCAGATTAAAGGAGCGGGTGCCGGCCGCAGAGAAGCTGACCGTTTTATAGCATTGATTGACAAAAAAAGTATCTTTTTAAAGCCGATCCTGAAAAAGGATTGGCTTTTTTCTTGCGTTTCATGTAACTTTTTATTGAAAACATGCGTCTTATTTTCAAAGCTTGAAGAAATATGGAGGATCGTAGACGATGAGCCAGACTTCGCTTCCGAAAAGATCTACCGTAAGACAGCAATCGATGAAAAATAAAAAACGAAGAAAAAGAAAAAAAGGTCTCGGATGGTTTTTTTCCCGCTTCATCATGGCCGTATTCATTATAGGGATTCTTGGTGCCGGCTGGTTGTTCCTGACGCCAAGCGGCAACGACGTTCGTTTTCTGATGGCGGATACGCTCATTACGACGCAGCACCGTTATTTGGCCAAATATATTATCGGGCAGGCCGAGCTTGACCGCAGGGTCGCGGAATACAACAAGCGCTTCGAAGCGATGGGCGAGGAAAAGGACATGCATCAGATTCATCTCCCGATTCCGGAGCAGACATCGGCGGAGGCTTCCCATCAGAAAAAACCGCTCGTCGAAATCGAGGAGATTTCCGGCAAAGGATATCACGGCTATGTCATGACGGTAAACGATCCGACGAAAATACGCCTTGGCGTGCCGAAAAACCGCGGGAAGGGCGAAAAAGTCTCGAGCATGGTGAAACGGACCGGGGCCATTGCAGGCGTCAACGCCGGCGGGTTTGCGGATCCGAACTGGAAAGGCAACGGGTTTAAGCCGATCGGAATCGTCATTTCCCAGGGCAAGCTGTATTACAACGGCCTTGGAAACAGCAAGTCCACCCAGGTCGTGGGCATCGACAAAAACGGCAAAATGGTTGCAGGCCATTATTCCTTGAAGGAACTCAGCGATATGGGCATCAAGGAAGCCGTCACCTTTCAGCCGCGGATTATCGTCAACGGCAAAGGTTTGATCCGGAATTCCCGCGAAGGCTGGGGCATTGCCCCGCGGACGGCGATGGGCCAACGGGCCGACGGCGCCATTTTGTTCGTTGTGATCGACGGCCGCCAACCGACATACAGCATCGGCGCCAATTTGTACGACGTTCAGCAAATCATGCTGGAGCACGGAGCCGTCATCGCGGCCAACTTGGACGGCGGTTCATCGACGGTACTCGTGAAGGATAACCAAATCGTCAATAAGCCTTCTTCGGAATACGGCGAACGGTACTTGCCCACGGCATTTCTCGTGTTCGAGCATCCGGAAGACGTGAAAATTCCTAACATTTGGGCCGGCCTCAATCCGCAGGATATCGACCCGGGGAAAAAATAAGGCATCATATTTATCATAGCGCACCAATTTTGGGATGTAATGACCGGACCGGATATTCGATGCAATCCATTTCCGCAGGACGCGGCCTGTTTTTCTGATGAGGCTTTTTGCGGAAATAAAAAGGACAGCCTTGACCATTTCGTTCAGAAACAAGGCTGTCCTTTTGGTGTTTCATTATAATCGAGATGATGGCATTATATTTTTTTGCTGTACATGATGCCGATCGTTTTCGGGCCGCAATGGCTTGAGATCACGCAGCCCGCCGTGGAAAGAGCCACCTCGCGGGCGTTTGTTTTTTCCTGAAGCGCCTTCTGCAGACGGATCGCTTCTTCTTCGGCAAATGAATGGACGACAACAATGAGGTCGTTGTCCATCAGGCCGCTTTTCTCCAAAGCGTTTTGCAGCATCTGATTCGTCGCTTTTTCCTTTTTGCCCCTCACTTTGTAGGCCGGGGTCATTTTTCCGTCAATGACCTTGATCACGGGACGGATGTTCAGCAGGCTGCCGAGCAAATTTTGCACGCCGGAGCAGCGCCCGCCCTTATACAAATATTCGAGCGTATCGATCACGAATTCGGATTCGACCTCCGGCCGGACGGCTTCGAGCAGGTTCGCGATCTCGTCCAGGCTTTTGCCTTCCCTGGCGGCATGCACGGCTTTCATGACAAGCAGTCCGATGGCGCTGGAAAGGTTCAAGGAATCCACGACGCGGATCGAAGCTTCCGGAAATTCGCCGGCCGCGATCAAAGCGTTTTGATAGGTGGCGGATAAACCGGAGGATAAGCTGAGGTAAAGGATCGAATCCCCCTGTTTGACATGCGGCTCGAAGGCGGCCACAAAATCCGCAGGGGACGGGGCGGCGGTCTTCGGCAAGCTTCCGCTTCGGGACACTCTCTCATAGAGCTCGGCCGGGGTAATGTCCACCCCGTCGCGGAGCTGCTCGTTGCCGAAAACGACGTACAGCGGGACGATCCCGATGTCGTATCGGCGGACCCACGCCTCCGGCAGATCGCTTGTGCTGTCAGCGAAAATTTTGATTTTTGACATGAACATCTCCCTTATGGTTTTTTCACGTATAAAATGCCGATCGTTTTGGCCCCGCAATGCGAGGAAATAACGCATCCGGCATCGGAGACGGCGACTTCGCTGGCGCCGGTTTTCTCCTTAAGGATCCGTTTCAGCTCCTGTGCGTCTTCATCGGCCATGGAATGGGTAACGAAAATCAGGTCGGGGTCCATTTGATCCCGGTTGACCAAGGCGTTGTTCAGCATTTGCTCCAATGCTTTTTCCCTTTTGCCCCGCACTTTGTAGGCCGGAGTCATTTTTCCGTCGATGACCTTGATGACCGGCCGGATTTTGAGCAGGCTGCCGACGAGATTTTGCATGCCGGAGCAGCGTCCGCCCTTATATAAATAATCCAATGAATCGATCACGAACTCGGTTTCGACGAGAGGTCTGACGCTTGTGACCAGCTCGGCGATTTCCCGCGCGCTTTTTCCTGCTTCGGCCGCTTTGACCGCCTTCATCACCTGGAGCCCGATGCCCGTGGACAGGTTTAAGGAATCGACGACCGTCACCTTTCCTTCCGGAAATTCTTCCGCGGCGATGAGCGCGTTTTGATAGGTGGAGGATAATTCCGAAGATAAGCTGATATATACGATGTCTCTGCCTGCCTCGATGTCGGGGGAAAAGGCCTGCACGAAGTCCGCCGGCGAAGGTGCCGCCGTTTTCGGCAAGCTGCCGGTTTTGTCCACTTTCGCGTAAAGCTCGGACACGGAAATATCCACGCCGTCCCTATAAGTCGTATCCCCAAACGTGACGTACAGCGGAATTATGCCGATTCCGTAATCCCGAATCCATTCCTGCGGCAAATCGCAAGTGCTGTCGGCAAAAATTTTAACTTTTGGCATTTTCGTCACCTTCCTGCCCTTAGCATAAGTACGACAAACATCAGACCAAAACTGAAAATGATGACGGCGTTCAGAGAGAGCCCCAGCACGGCAAAGATTTTTTTGCGGTTCCGGAGGATCGTTCCGACGATGCCCAAAATGATGCCGATGATGTTGGCGGCAAACAGGCCGATCAGAATGATCGTCATGACGGTGACGCCCGTCGTGGTGCTTTGGGTCCAGGAGCTGTCGCTTTCCAGGCCTTTTGCGAATATCGCCCCCATCGCGCCTACGCTCACGATATAAGCCAGCATGGACACGAGGCTGATGATAAACGAAGCAATCCCGGGACCGGAGTGCCGTTTATGCTGCGGCGGATGCCGGTGTGGTTCCATACTCTTTCTCTCCTTAAAAAATAGATATGTATGCTTCTTACTCTTCCATATTACGAAGCAAAAATCAAGCCGGCAAAAGGCTTCAAGAGGGTTGCTGCGGTGGAAAAGCCGTACCGGATCGGGTAAGATGGGGAAGGATTGTTCCATTACCAAAAGCAAAAAAGGAGTGGGGTCGGACATGCAGCGCAAGTTTATGGTCATCGGCGCGGTGATGGCAATGCTCTCCGTGGTGATCGGCGCTTTCGGAGCCCATATGCTGAAACCGATCGTCGGCGATGACGCGATGAAAGTGTATGAAACCGGGGTTCAGTATCATATGGCGCATGCGCTCGGCATTCTATTGATCGCTGTCGTCACCGGATTTTGGGGTTGCACGCGCAAGCTGGCCTGGGCGGCATGGCTTTTGTTCGCAGGCATCATTTTGTTCTCGGGCAGCTTGTATGTGCTGGCGATTACCGGCATCAAGCCGCTTGGGGCGATTACGCCGATCGGCGGCGTCGCGTTCATTGCCGGATGGGTATGCCTGATTGCCGAAGCGGCGACGCGCAGAAAAGACTAACGCTAAAAAAAGCCCTTGCACCTTCCGTATGCCGGATGGTCAAGGGCTTTGCACGTTTCAGACAACTTCGATGATCTCGCTAAGCTTAAACGAATAGACCTGCTTTTCGTCGACATGGTAAACGTTCAACAGCTGATTGGTTTCATCAAAATTCAGGATGCGGCAAGGCATGCTCGTCGGTTGTCCGCCGCGGCTCGTCGTCAACCGGGTCAGCCGGTTATTTTGGATGCATTCCGTAATCCATTCATACAGCTGGGAGCTGTAATCCGCGGAACTCATTTTTTTCTCAGCGGGGGAGCTGGGGCTTTTCGCCGGTTGTCCAGTCTTTGCTTTTTGAGTGTGGCCGTCAGGTAAAGGCGACGCCGCCGGTGCTTCTGACTTATGAATGAGCGATTTCCGTTTTTCCCGAAGCATAGACTCGATCAGCTGCCCTAGCTCCATACCGGATTTGATCCGGAAATCGGCGATGCTTTCGCATCCGTTCAACATTTCGATCATGGCCTGCAGCGCAAGCGCGTTTGATCTGCTTTTCACCAGGATATCGACGTTAAACAAATACCCTGAATCTTCTTGATTTGATTTATTCTCCATAATTCCCCCAGCCTATACCATGTGCAAAATAACTCTCAAACTGTATAAATAATATCACGAACATGTAAGCGTGAATAGTCCTAATGTCGGATACGGACGTAACTTTATTCCTAAGTACGTGAAGGACGCCTACACGCGAAGCTCCATGTACGAATACACATATTCTGAGCATTTATCCTATAAGGGAGGTGTGAGCCTATGGTGACGATGGAGCCTATTTCGGTCGGAGGGCAAACCCTTGTCGGAGTTGAGGTAAAGCTGCCCAAGACCACCCTGCTCACGATCAGCACCTCGCGCGGGTACATCATGTGCGGGGCGCTTGACGTCGGGCTTTTGAACGATCGCCTGGGAGACCGCAAAATCATCGCCGGAAGGGCGGTAGGTGTTCGGACGCTCAAGGAATTGCTGGAGTCGCCGCTCGAATCCGTAACAACGGAAGCTGCCGCCCTTGGTATCGTTCCGGGCATGCCCGGACATGAAGCGCTTCTTAAAATGCTGTAGCGTGGTTCGATAGTCATAGATTTTCGCGAAGCAAGTGACGGAACAGCCGCAAATCGAAAACCAGCCCCCGCTCGGGACTGGTTTTTTGTTTAGGCTTTAGCCAGTTGAGCTCGCGAAGCGTGCGAAACAAAAAACCACCCGCTATG
The DNA here is from genome assembly GCF_009870825.1 of Paenibacillus sp. USDA918EY. Taxonomy (GTDB): domain Bacteria; phylum Bacillota; class Bacilli; order Paenibacillales; family Paenibacillaceae; genus Paenibacillus_AQ; species Paenibacillus_AQ albilobatus. The sequence continues at coordinate 161,487 of NZ_WTWY01000008.1, forward strand.
CGGGTGGAGGGATCGAGGGTTTGACCAACAAGACCATCCCGATAAAATTGAGATGTTCAGGCTCAATTGAAAGGAATGGTCTTAGATGGCAAACAAGAACTATAGTTTAGCTCACACAAAGTGGATGTGCAAATACCACATTGTATTCACCCCGAAGTATAGACGGAAAGAGATCTATAATCAAGTGAGGAAAGATTTAATCGAAATTTTCAAACGTTTATGTAAATACAAGGGAGTAGAGATCATAGAAGGTCACATGATGCCAGATCACGTACACATGCTGGTAGCGATACCACCCAAAATTTCAGTATCAGCCTTCATGGGATATCTGAAGGGGAAAAGTGCGCTAATGATCTTTGAGAAGCATGCGCAATTAAAGTATAAATATGGGAATCGGAAATTTTGGGCGGAAGGATACTACGTCAGTACAGTAGGCTTAAACGAGGCAACCGTCGCTAAATATATTCGTGAACAAGAAGCACATGACCAGGCAGTGGACAAACTGAGTGTGAAGGAGTATGAAGATCCTTTTAGCATAAATAGTAGCAAGAAAAAGTAAACCAGTTTAACTGGTAAGTGAAAGAGACAAATTACACTGAGCCTGAACAATTTATTGTTAGGCTAGCGTCTTTAGGCGCAGTTTGGCAACAGGGGGTTATACCCCAAGAGCAAACCACCCGTTGGACGGGTGGTTATGATTGAGGCGTTTTCTGATAGCAACGATGGCTTATCGGTATTTTAGCGGAAAAGGGCGGCCAGGTTATCCTTATAAGGAGCGCGGACGATGCCTTTTTCCGTAATGATGGCGGTGACCCATTCGTTTGGCGTCACGTCAAATGCCGGATTGTACACTTTGATGCCCTGAGGCGCCGTTCTTTTGCCGAAACCTTCCGTAATTTCATGCTCCGGCCTTTCCTCGATCGGAATCAGCTCGCCCGACGCGGTGTTCAGATCGATCGTGGACAGCGGACAAGCGACGTAGAACGGAATGTTGTGCGCTTTGGCCAGAACGGCAAGGCTGTAGGTGCCGATTTTGTTCGCGACGTCGCCGTTGGCCGCAACGCGGTCCGTGCCGACGATCACCGCCTGCACCCATCCTTTGGACATGACCATGCCGGCCATATTATCGCAAAGCAGCGTTACGTCAATGCCGGCCTGCTGCAGCTCGAATGCGGTCAGGCGCGCGCCTTGAAGCAAGGGACGCGTCTCGTCCGCGTAAACCTTCAGCTTCATGCCCTTTTCATGGGCGAGATACATCGGCGCGGTTGCCGTGCCGTATTTGGCCGTAGCCAGCCCGCCCGCATTGCAGTGCGTCAGGACGCCCATGCCGTCGGACAAGAGCGGCAGCGCATGCTCCCCGATCAGGCGGCAGACTTCTTCGTCTTCGGCCTGAATCGATGCGGCTTCGGCGAGGAGGGCGCCGTAGAATCCCGATATGCCGTCCTCTGATGCGGCAAGGCGGGAGGCCTTGTTCTTCATCCGGTCCAGCGCCCAGAACAGGTTGACGGCCGTCGGGCGGGAGGTGGCCAGATAGGCGCATACTTGTTCGATCTGCTGAAGCCATTCAAGCTTGTCCCCGCCCGTGTATTGTTTGGCGCCGAGAACGACGCCGTACGCGGCCGCGATGCCGATCGCCGGCGCGCCGCGAACCACCATGGAATGGATCGCTTTCCATACCTCTTCCGGTGTGGTCAGGTTTTTCATGTCGATGGTCTCGGGAAGAAGACGCTGATCCAGCAGCTGCAGCGAGTCCCCTTCCCATCGAACCGAGGTCAGCGGTTGATCATATTTTTGCGTCGATTCCTGAATGTTCATCGTACCGCTCCTTCGAATGGTTGTACCGCTTGTTTCACAAGCCGTAGAATATCGTCGCCGGTGTTCACGCCGCGATGGTTTTTCACGAGCTGCTTGCCGATGGCCAGCGCTTTGCGCTGCGCTTCCTCGCGGATCCGCCCGTCCTCGATGGTGTCGATGTCCGCGACGTGGGAGAGGCCGACGATGCGGCGGATCATTTTGCAGCCCGCGAACCCTGTCGTATCCCGGAGGACTTTGGTTACGTAAAGATCCTGGTAACCCGGGGCACCCGCCATCGGATCTTTGGCTTCTTCGTTCCACAGCTTGCGGAAGCGCGTTTCGAATTCGGTCCAGACGTCGGACACCATACGAAGCAGCCTCTCCTCCGTCTCCCGGCGTTCATCCGCGTCCTTCGTCCACCCCGGCCGGGAGGCGTAGTTCAGCAGAAGGTTGGCGATGATGGCCCCGACGTCAAAGCCCATCGGCCCGTAATAAGCGAACTCCGGATCGATGACCTTGGTCGATTCCGCTGTTGCGAAGATGCTGCCGGTATGCAGATCGCCGTGCAAGAGCGCTTCCGTGTGGGTCAGGAAGGCTTCGCGCAGCAGCGCCACCTCGAGATGAAGAGCCCCGTCTTCCCGCAAGGCTTGGGCTTCGTCCTCCAGATATTCCGGATAGTTGTTATTGTCCGACAGCTTGTAAGGATCCTCGAAAATGAGATCCTCGGTAATTTTGCACAGATCGGGATTGATGAATTTTTTGACCTGCTCCTTTTTATGCTGCGGGTTCATGGCCAAATCGGACGTGAAAAACAGCGTTCTGGCCAGAAATTCGCCGATATGGCCTGCAAAAAGCGGATAGGCTGCGCCTTCAATGAGACCTTTGCGCATAATCGTATGATCGCTCAAATCCTCCATCACGGTAACGGCAAGCTCATCATCGAAAGCATACACTTCCGGAGCAAGCCCAGGGCAGAGGCCGTATTGCAGCTGAAGGGCTTCCCGCTCGATTCTGGCGCGGTCCAGGGACAGCGGCCAAGATTCGCCGACAACCTTCGCATAAGGCAGCGCTTGTTTGATGATGATGCTTTTGCCGCCGTTTTGGTCCGTAATATGGAAAACCAGATTCAAATTCCCGTCGCCGATTTCTTGGCAATCCAGCTTGGCGTCTGCAGGAAAATGACCCGGAATGCTGCGGGCGAAAGAGATCGCTTCTTCAAACGTGAGTGGATGATAATTGGACACAAAAGTCACCTCCGCTAAGTAAAAACGAATAAACCCAACTTAATCGCTTGGTATTATCCAGTATATCGGATGTCAGCGGTTTTTTGTACATATTTTTGCATGCACAGATTTCCATCCGAAAGATGGCGCGTTTTTGTTTCATGCGGGGGGCGGCAGGGTAATATATGAACAAAGGCAAAAGGCGGCGGCATGCCGGCCAAAAAGCCTGTACATGTGGATTGCAAGCGGCTTTGCGGGCGTTTCGCGCGCGAGCCGATTATTTTAAAGAAAAGGCGGGGATTTTCATGGCAAAAACATCTGCAAAAACGAAACCGACAACGCTTGAGCAAATATTGAACCAGGAAGTGGCGAACCTGAACGTCCTGTACGTGAAAATTCACAACTACCACTGGTACGTCAAAGGGGAGCATTTTTTTACGCTGCATGCCAAATTCGAAGAACTGTACGACGACGTTACGCTCAAGATGGACGAGGTCGCCGAGCGTCTTCTTACGATTAAAGGAAGCCCGGCCGCAACCATGAAAGAATATTTGGAGCTGGCCACCATCCAGGAAGCTTCCGGCAAAGAGGATGCCCGCCAAATGGTGCAGACCTTGATCGAGGATTTTGCCACGGTTTCCGAAGAGCTGCATGAGGGGATTCGGGTTGCCGACGAAGCAGGGGACGAGCCGACGGGAGATCTGTTCATCAAAATCAAAAACGATCTTGAGAAGCATATGTGGATGCTGCGCTCCTACCTCGGATAACTCATCAGAACTATGCTATTTCGGAGCAGGCGGAACGTGTTTTGCGAAAGCTTCTACCGTTCCTAGATGAGCCGGGGTTCTAAGGACACGTCGGAGTAACTTTATTTTTTGCTGTTAAAGCATGCAGGGCGCTTCTCATTTCTTCAATCGTCGTATGATTGATCCCACTGACGGACTTGGCGTAAATCGATGGGTTAAGAAAGCCTAATTTAATAAAGGAGCAGCTGCCTTTGGGCAAACTGCTCCTTTTTAAATTGAATACTTGTCTACGCGGATTGAGGTAAAGAAGGCGATTTGCAGACATTTTTTGCTTATTGATTATCAAAAAGGATATCCGCCGTGAGTTGGATGTGCGCTCTAAAGAGCTCTACGGCACGATCGCTGTCGCGGCTAACAACGGCATCAACCGTTTTTTTGGCCATGAAGCCAATACCATCCTTTATGTCCATTGGGATTACACACGTTTAAATAATTTACACCGAAATCCATAAAAAACAAGGGACACATTCGATAATTAATATATTAAACGATTATTGTTTACAGAATCGATTCTTATGTATATAATCGAATCAAATGAGTAAGCAACAACCATTTGCCAAAATGCCGAAAGTCGAAGTCTTTCAGGTGACGAGTAACGATATTGCAGAGGGTCTTCCTCTGCCGCCTCAGCAATACGCGTTTGAGTGGAGGGTGGCAAAGATCTTTCGCCTCATTTGAAATAGTCGGATGCGCCCGAAGGGATGAAGAGTTTCGCTGTAACCGCGTATGACCCGGATGCCCCGACCGGATCGGGCTTCTGGCACTGGGCTGTCATCAACATCCCTGCCAGCGTCACCGAACTGCCGATCGGCGCAGGCGGCGATCATGGAGGCGGCTTGCCGCAAGGCGCCTTGCAACTGCCGAACGATGCGCGCCTCAAACGGTTTATCGGTGCGGCGCCTCCAGCGGGACACGGCCCTCATTGGTATTATTTTGTCGTTCATGCGCTGGATGTCGAGAAGATCGGCATCGATCCTAACGCCACGCCGGTTCTCTTAGGATTCACCATGCTGGGCCATACGCTGGGGAGAGCCGTTCTCGTGGCTACAGGGGAAATCAAGTAAGCCAAACCTTTTGGGGCCATAAAAGACGATGGTATGTAAAAATAACCTCAAAGATGCCCGCCGGTGACGCTTGCATTGTTACGTTGCCGGATGATACACGAAGAAACGCAAATATTGAAATTGGCTCGGAAAGCATGGCGATTTTAACCAAATAGCAGGACAGGCTTTGCTGTTTATTAAGCAGCGATGCCTTTTCTCCATAATTAAATCCCAAGATGGAGGTTAGAGCGGTTGATATGAATCTGTATTTATTATAGAATTATTGATAATCAGTGAGAATCAGTTTAGATTCATTTTAAATTGATAATTATGATTGCTTGAAATCAGGGAAGGTCCCCTGTTTAAATAGACTGTCTGATTTCGGTAAAACAAATTAACGGAGGGAATAACGTACATGGCTACTCACTTTTCGATTCAAGGCCTTAAAGCGGAAATTGAAGGTAAGGAAATTCTGAAAGGAATCAACCTCGAAATAAAGGGCGGAGAGATTCACGCCATCATGGGTCCGAACGGTACCGGTAAAAGTACCTTGGCTTCCGCGCTGATGGGGCATCCTAAATACGAAGTCACCGACGGCAATGCAACGCTGAACGGGGAAGACTTGCTCGAAATGGCAGTCGACGAGCGCGCACGCGCAGGCCTGTTCCTGGCGATGCAGTATCCGAGCGAAATTACGGGCGTGACAAACTCCGACTTTTTGCGCAGCGCCATTAACGCCCGCCGTGAAGAAGGTCAAGAAATTTCTTTGATCCGTTTTATCCGTCAATTGGAAGCGAAAATGAAAGAACTCGACATGAATCCGGAATTCGCGCACCGCTACCTGAATGAAGGTTTCTCCGGCGGCGAAAAGAAACGGAATGAAATTCTGCAAATGATGATGATCGAGCCAAGCATCGTCATCTTGGACGAAATCGACTCGGGCCTTGACATCGACGCGCTCAAAATCGTGGCTAACGGCGTCAACGCCATGCGCAGCGACGACCGCGGATTCCTGATCATTACCCACTATCAGCGCCTGCTGAACTACATCAAACCGGACTTCGTCCACGTCATGATGCAAGGGCGTATCGTGAAATCCGGCGGTCCTGAGCTTGCAGAGCGCCTGGAAGCCGAAGGTTACGATTGGGTGAAGGAAGAGCTTGGCATCGAAGACGAGACTGTAGGTCAAGAAGCGTAAAAAACGGAAGGAGGAAACCGAAATGACGACACAAACCATTCTTCCGGTGAACGCGGACAGCCTCAGCCAATTGTCCAAACAAAGACAAGAACCGGCTTGGCTTACGGAAAATCGCCTGAAGGCCTTGGAGCTTGCCGCCAATCTGGAGCTGCCCAAGCTCGAGAAAATGAGAATCGAACGCTTGGACATTCAAAATTACGGAAGCTATAAAGAAAATGCCGGCATGACATCGCTGGCGGAGGTTCCGGCATCCATTCGGGAGCTGGTTCAGGATCAGGAGTCCGGAAGCCTGTTGATCCAGCGCAACTCCGGAGTCGTTTACACGAAACTTGCGCCGGAGCTTGCCGAAAAAGGCGTTGTTTTCACCGATTTGCAAACGGCGGCAAAAGAGCATGGGGAGCTTGTCAAAGCCCATCTGCATACTGCGGTAAAAGCGGACGAAAGCTCCGTGGCCGCGCTTCATGCCGCGATTTGGAACGGAGGCGTGTTCCTTTACGTTCCGAAAAACGTCGAAGTAACGGTACCGCTTCAGGCCGTATTGCTTACGGATGACGGCGAAGCGACGTTTGCGCCGCATGTGCTGATCATCGCCGACGTGAACAGTTCGGTCACCTACGTGGACAATTACGTTTCCGAAGGCAACCAAGCGGTTACGCACAACGGGGCCGTCGAAGTATTCGCCAAGCAAGGGGCGAAGGTCCGCTATGCAACCATTCACCAAATGGGAACGAACGTTACGGATCTGAGCTACCGCCGCGCAGTCATTGAAAACGATGCGTCGATGGAATGGATCGTCGGCGAAATGAACAGCGGCGACACGGTTAGCGATACGTATTCGGTGCTGAAAGGAAACGGTTCGACATCCGACTCGAAGGTCATCGCGGTCGGTTCCGGATCCCAGAAGCTGAACTATACGACACGCGCCAACCACTTCGGCAAATCCTCGGAGAGCCAGATGATTACCCGCGCCGTTATGCGCGAGGAAGCGTCGGCCATCATCAACGGGATTACGAAAATCGAAAAAGGCGCGACGAAATCGGACGGCCAGCAAACGGAAAAAGTGCTCATGCTGAGTCCGAAAGCCCGCGGCGACGCGAATCCGATCCTGTTGATCGACGAGGACGACGTTAAAGCGGGTCACGCGGCGTCGGTAGGCCAGGTCAATCAGGAACAAATCTACTACCTGATGTCCCGCGGCATCTCCCGCGAAATCGCCGAATCCCTTATCATTTACGGATTCCTGGCGCCTGTCGTATCCCAAGTTCCGATGGAAAGCCTGCAGAAGCAACTGCAAGCCGTCATCGAAAGGAAGTTGGGACAATGAATAACGCCATTCGCGAGCAGTTCCCGATTCTGAAGCAGGAGATTAACGGCCATCCATTGGTTTACCTGGACAGCGCGGCGACTTCCCAGAAGCCGCTGGCCGTCATTGAAGCGCTGCGGCATTATTACGAATACGATAATGCGAACGTGCACCGGGGTGTGCATACGCTCGGCAGCCGTGCTACCGATGCTTATGAAGGCGCACGCGAGAAAGTGGCTAAATTCATTCATGCCAAAAGCACGAAAGAAATCATTTTTACGCGCGGGACGACGACTTCCTTGAACATGGTTGCTTCGTCTTACGCCCGCTCCATCTTGGCCGAAGGCGATGAAATCGTCTTGACCCCGATGGAACACCACAGCAATCTCATTCCATGGCAGCAGGTGGCAAAAGCCACCGGCGCCGTGCTTAAATATGTTAAACTGCAGGAAGACGGTTCGGTGACTTTGCCGGAAGTTGAAAAAGTCGTATCGGACAAAACGAAAATCGTAACGATGGCTTACGTCTCCAACGTCATGGGCGTCATTAATCCGGTGAAGGAGATCGCCGCTCTGGCGCACCGTCACGGGGCTGTCATGGTCGTTGACGGAGCCCAGAGCACTCCGCATATGAAGGTGGACGTTCAGGACCTGGATTGCGATTTTTATGCATTTTCCGGCCATAAGATGTGCGGTCCGACCGGGATCGGCGTTTTGTACGGGAAACAAGCGCTGCTCGAAGCGATGGAGCCGGTGGAATTCGGCGGCGAAATGATCGACGATGTCGGTTTGTACGATTCATCCTGGAAGGAGCTCCCTTGGAAGTTCGAAGGAGGAACGCCGATTATTGCCGGAGCCGTCGGGCTTGGGGCAGCCATCGATTTTCTCGAAAGCATCGGGCTTGACGCCATTGCGGCGCATGAACATGATCTGGCCGCGTACGCGGTCGACCGCCTGTCCGAGATTGACGGCCTGAAGCTGTACGGTCCGCGTGAGCGGAAGGTCGGGTTGGTCACGTTTAATCTCGGCGAGGTGCATCCGCATGATGTGGCCACGGTTCTGGATGCCAGCGGCATCGCGATTCGTGCCGGACATCACTGCTGCCAGCCGCTGATGCGCTGGCTGGAAGCAAGTTCGACTGCACGCGCAAGTTTTTATCTGTATAATACGAAAGAAGATGTGGACCGTCTGATCAGCGCATTAATCCAGACAAAGGAGTATTTTGGCTAATGCAACTTGATGACTTGTACCGGCGCGTGATTATGGACCACTACAAAAATCCGCGGAACCGGGGAAAATTCGAAGACGGAACCGTAACGGTTGATTTGAATAACCCGACATGCGGCGACAAAATTTCGCTGCAGCTCAAGGTGGATGACGGAATCGTACAGGATGCGAGATATACGGGGGAAGGATGCTCGATCAGCATGTCTTCCGCCTCCATGATGACCGAAGCCGTCAAAGGCAAATCGGTGGAGGAAGCCAAGGAGATGGCATCCCGGTTCTCCGCGCTAATGCAAGGGGAAGACGTCCATTTCGACGACTACGAGGATATTGAAGCCCTGTCCGGAGTAAACAAGTTCCCGGCCCGCATCAAATGCGCCACCTTGGCGTGGAACGCGCTGCGGAAAGGGATCGACGAGAAACAGCATGATCATTAATTGATAGGGAGGTTCAAACCCATGGCTAAAAAAGCCCCTGAAATAGAAGAGTACAAATACGGGTTCCGCGACGAACACAAAGCGGTTTTCCAAACCGGCAAAGGGTTGACCCGCGAAATCGTCACCGAGATCTCCAAAATTAAAAACGAACCGGAATGGATGCTGGAATTCCGTCTGAAGTCGCTTGAACAGTTCGAAAAAATGCCGATGCCGAAATGGGGCGGCAACCTTGACGAGTTGGACTTCAACGATATCCAGTACTATGTAAGACCTTCCGAAAAACAAGGAAAGACGTGGGAAGAGGTTCCTGCGGAAATCAAGGAAACCTTCGACAAGCTGGGCATTCCGGAAGCGGAGCAAAAATTCCTCGCCGGCGTATCCGCCCAATACGAGTCCGAAGTCGTATACCACAACATGCAAAAGGATCTGGAAGATCAGGGCGTTATCTTCATGGATACCGACACGGCGCTGAAAGAGCATCCTGAAATTTTCAGGGAGCATTTTGCGAGCGTTGTTCCTCCATCCGACAACAAATTCGCCGCTTTGAACAGCGCGGTATGGTCCGGAGGAAGCTTCATCTACGTTCCGAAAGGCGTGAAATGCGAAATTCCGCTGCAGGCCTATTTCCGGATCAATTCCGAAAACATGGGACAATTCGAACGTACGCTGATCATCGCGGACGAAGGCAGCTTCGTGCATTACGTCGAAGGCTGTACCGCTCCGATCTACAGCACCAACTCGCTGCACAGCGCGGTCGTGGAAATCATCTGCAAAAAGGATGCGCGCGTGCGTTACACCACGATCCAAAACTGGGCGCCTAACATTTACAACCTCGTTACGAAACGTGCCGTTGCCGAAGAAAATGCAACCATGGAATGGGTTGACGGCAACATCGGCTCCAAGCTGACGATGAAATATCCTGCGGTTCTCCTGAAAGGACGCGGCGCGAAAGGCATGGTGCTGTCGATCGCGGTTGCGGGCAAAGGCCAGCATCAGGATGCCGGCGCGAAAATGATTCACCTCGCTCCGGATACGACCTCCACGATCGTGTCGAAATCGATCAGCAAGCACGGCGGTAAAGTTACCTATCGCGGTCTGGCTTCCTTCGGACGCAACGCCGACGGAGCGAAAGCTAACATCAAATGCGACACGCTGATTCTGGACAATGAGTCCACATCGGATACGATTCCGTACAACGAAATCAAAAACGACAACATCGTGCTTGAACACGAAGCGACGGTTTCGAAAGTATCCGAAGATCAGCTGTTCTACCTGATGAGCCGCGGCCTGACCGAAGCCGAAGCGACGCAAATGATCGTCATGGGCTTCATCGAGCCGTTCACGAAAGAGCTGCCGATGGAATATGCGGTTGAAATGAACCGTCTGATCAAATTCGAAATGGAAGGTTCGATCGGTTAATCCGTTCACCTTTACCCAAATACGTATCCGTTGTGCCGGACCTTCGCGGTTTGGCGCTTCGGGTACGTATTTTTTTATGAAAGTTCAGCTATTAGGGATGGGCCGTTCTTTTACTTAAGGCGTAAAAAAAGTGTCCGGACAAAGTTTGACCGGGACACGTTGAATAAAATAGCGATATATATATATTACAGGAAAATTTGGTCGATTCCGATGTCACGCCGGGAAGATAAATCCACGAAGCTGGTTTCGGTTTTCACCAGTGGGCGGAAGAAGTCGGCGGGGTTGGTCATGACGATCGTGCCTCTTTCTCCGGTAGAGAGAATGACGTTTTTGCCGATGAAATTTGGGAGCATGTGGCGGATGAAAGCCTGGGTGGCGTTGGCGCTCAGTTTTCCGAAACTCATGGTGTGCAGCTCGTGCATAACGGTCAGCAGCTCCTGTTTGGATTGGTATACCCGGTTCATGCTCATGGCGCTGAACACGTCGGCCACCGCCGTAATTCTCGAGAACGGATGAATCTCGTTTTTCTCGATGGCGTGGGGGTACCCGCTGCCGTCGTCGCGTTCATGATGCTGAAGCGCAACAAGCGCCGGAATGGTGTCCGGGGACGAATCGCGGATGATATCATGCCCGTAAACCGTATGCTTTTTCATGATTTCGAATTCTTCCGGAGTCAGTTTGCCGGGCTTGTTCAGCAGGCTTCCGGGAATTTGGCACTTGCCGATGTCGTGAAGATACCCTGCCCGACCGGCCTCGTAAGCTTCTTCCTTGGAAAATCCCAGCCAGGATGCAATATAATAAGATAAAATGCCGACCTGCATCGAATGGTGATATGTATAATCGTCGTTTTGATCAATGCAGAGCATGAGGGAGACGATGTCTTTATGCTCCTTCAATTGATCGACGAGGGGCTCCATGATATCATCAACCATGGTTTCATTAAACCTGCCGGTAGTTAACGCTTCCAAGTACATCGATTCGAATCCGTCCACGGCTTGCACGAGATAGGGCTTTGTTTTTTGCAAGAGCTCCATCTGCTGGGAGTGAATCAACGTGACCGCGGGCTGCTGGACGGCAGGCTCGATATCCACGTAGTCCACGCCGTGCTTCATCAGCTTGCGGATATCTTCTTCCGTCAGCGGCGTTCCGTTTTGCATCACGTGAAGTCCTGATTCGCTGAATGCGTCCGCCGCCAGCCGGTCGCCTGGTTTTAAGTCTGTGACATGCACTTTCAAGCAATCGTCACTCCATTTCTTCAAAATTCGACATCTGTTACCTGCTATCATATCAAGAAAAAAATGGATTGACAATGCCAATATGTTAGACCTAAAGGCTTGCGGTTGGGTCCCACGGCCCTTGTTGATGCCCCTTCCATTCGGAACCATCGTCCCAAATTTCCTTTTTCCAAATCGGGACCGACTGCTTCAATTTTTCGATGGCATACCGGCTCGCTTCATAGCAATCGGCACGGTGGCTTGTCGAAACGGCGATAATCACGCTGGCTTCCTGAACGTCGACTTTGCCGACCCGGTGCGAAATCGCGCATAAGGTTCCGGGCCAGCGGGTATCAATATCTTTGCCGATCGCTTCCAGTTGGGAAAGCGCCATGGGAATGTATGCGTCATATTCCAGATGGACCGTGCGCTGGCTCCCGGTCATCTCCCGCGTCGTGCCGACAAAGGAAAGGGTGGCCCCATGATTGGGATGAAGCACTTTGTTTGTTACTTCCTCAACCGACAGAGGCCGGTCCGTAATGCAAAATCGTCCGTCCTTGGAAGCGGCGTCAACGTGAGCCTGGCCGTCGCCGCCGGAAACCGGCGGGATGAGGGCAATTTCGGCCCCTTCCGTAATAAGGAAGTCTCCTGGCGCATATTCCTGATTTACGGCAACAAAAGAAACGGAGATCTGCGAGGCAGCCTCCGGAAACGAATGGGACAGCTCTATCTTCAGCTCGTCGGCGGTTATTTCGGACCGTTCAACCGTATAGTCCAGCACCCGGGTGTGCAGGCGTTCCGCCAGACCGGCAAATAATTGAATGCGAAGCTGCATATTTTTCACCTCAACCAATGATGTTCATGTCTATCCAATATACCATATCCGTCATGAAAATGTTATGCTTATCCCTTAGAAGATCCGCTTTAGTCAGCGATATTGCACCTGCGCGAGAAAGGAAGGACTTAGCTTATGAAGCGCAACAAGCCCAAAACGATCACGATTTTGCACACGAACGATATACATAGCCATTTTGACAAGGTCAGTCCTATTGCTGCTTATGTAGCCGGGCAGCGGGAAGAGGCGAACGGAAACCCGCTCTTGCTGGTGGATGTCGGAGACCATGTGGACCGCTCGGCGGTGGAAACGGAAGGAACGATGGGCGGAGTCAACGTTGATCTGCTGAATTTGACCGGCTACGATGCGATTACAATCGGGAATAACGAAGGATTGACGTTGACGCCGGAAGATTTGGCTAAGGTGTACGCCGATCTGCAGGCACAGGTGGTTTGCTGCAATATGCTGGAGGAAGCGACCGGCGAACCCCCGTCCTGGATGAAAACGCACGCGATCATCGACAAAGGAGGCGCCAAAATCGGCATCACGGGCGCGACGGCGCCGTTTTCGGCCTTTTACGATCTGTTTGGCCTTAAAGCGCTGGATCCCGAAACGGCGATCCGAAGAGAGGTGGAGCTGCTTCGCCCTCAGTCGGATATCGTTATTTTGTTGTCCCATCTCGGACTGGCGACGGATCAGCGGCTTGCGGAACGGATTCCGGGGATCGATGCGATTCTGGGCGGACATACCCACCACCTGCTCGAAAAACCGCTCCTGATCGGCCATACGGCCGTTTGCGCGGCAGGAAAGTTCGGGGACTATATCGGCAAAATCCGAATGGACCTGCAGCCGGACGGCGGTTACCGGATGACGGAAGGAGGTTGTGTTCCGGTCGATACGGACATGGTGGACGAAACCGTCAGCAAGGCGCTAAGCCTGCATCGCAAACATGCCGAAGAAACGCTAAGCGAGACGGTTGCAACGACCGACCGGCCGCTGCCGCTCGATCATACGTCGGAATCCCCGTTCGGGAATCTGTTGGCACAGGCCGTCCGCAGGTTTACCGGAACAGGCATTTCGATCGTCAACACGGGGCAACTGCTTGGTCCGCTGCCTGAAGGGGAAATTTCGGCCGGGCTGCTCCATACGTTGTGTCCGTCCCCGGTGAACGCTTGCGTCGTCACGCTGAAAGGCAAGGATATTCGGAACGCGCTGGAAGAAAGCTTGCTGCCCGATTTCTGGGGCCGGGAGATCCGGGGCTTCGGATTTCGCGGGGAGATTTTGGGAAATGTGGCGGTTGATGGTCTGGAAGTCTTGTACGATAAGGGCCGAATCCCTTATGATAGGATTGTCGAAATTACATACATGGGAGAAAGGCTGCAGGACGAGCAGGAATACGAGGTTGGAACGCTCGATATGTTCACGTTTGGCATTGGCTACGAATCGCTTGCGATGGGGCGGAATCAGCGGTTTTTGCTGCCCGAATTTCTGCGTGATTTGCTGCGCCTTGAGCTTCAGCGTCCGGGAAGCCTTGCCGAAAGCGAACGAAACCGATGGGCGGAAGCCAAGTAAAGATTTTCCTTGGGGAGGAAGCAATGGATACAATAACAGCGATCGTATTAGGGATTGTGGAAGGCATTACGGAATTCATTCCGGTATCTTCAACCGGGCATATGATTCTCACGTCGAAGCTGCTTGGCTACAACGATCAGGATCCGACCATGAAAACGTTCGAAGTGGTCATCCAGCTCGGAGCGATTCTTGCCATCGCGCTCGTTTACTGGCGGCGGATTCTCGATTTGCTCGGGATCAAAAAAATCGATTCGGGGCAAAATCGCATCGCGCCGCACAAAAAGCTGAACCTGCTGCACGTCATTATCGGCATCGCGCCCGCGCTGATCGTCGCCTTTTTTGCGAGGGACTTCATCAAAAGCTTGTTTAGCGCCAGCACCGTCATTTGGGCTTTGGTCGCAGGCGGCATTTTCATGATTTTTGCGGAATGGTTCAATAAATCGAAGGCGAAAATCACGGCGGAAACGATCGATGACCTTAGCTACAAGCAGGCGTTTTTAATCGGCATTTATCAAATTTTATCCGTGCTTTGGCCGGGCTTTTCCCGTTCCGGTTCGACGATTTCGGGCGGGATGCTGTCGGGCGCCAGCTACAAGGCTTCTGCGGATTTCTCGTTTCTGATCGCGATTCCGATCATGGTGGCCGCTTCGGGTTATGAAATGCTCGATTCGTACCAAAATTTGACGAAAGACACGCTTGGTTTGTTTGCGATCGGATTCATTCTCGCGTTTGTCGTTGCGTATGTCGTCGTGCTTGCATTCATGAAGCTGATCCAAAAAATCCGCTTGACCCATTTCGCGATATACCGGTTTATTTTAGCGATCGTGTTTTGGCTTTTCATTATGCGCTGATTCGTAAGTTTGAGACATGCAAAGGATGGGCTTTCCTGTAAAACGGTATCAGTGGAAATCATGGTTTGGAGAATTTTACGGATAACGGCTTTACGCCCACAGCATCCGTGATTTAAGGCAGGAGAGGATATGCTTTGCGTTTAGTACCCGTTGGTAGGCTTCAGGAAGGTATGAGGATCGGCAAAAAAATATTCAACGACGAAGGCGTCGTGCTTTTGGCCGACGGCGTCGAGCTGACGCCGCCGCTGATTCGGCGGCTCGTGGAGCTGGATATCGGTTACGTACACATCGAAGACGAACTGACGGAAGGAATCCGCATCCCGGAAATGCTCCATGAGGAAACCCGCCGTCAAGCGCTGCAAAATATCCGTAAAAATTTCCAGCGTTTGTCCGAAACCTCGAAAATTGCGAAGGGCTATTTTCATCTCGGCAAAGATTTTACCAAGGTGCTCGAAGCGATTTTGAACGATGTCAGCAGGCAGGAGCAGCCCATGATTATGCTCATGGACATGAATACGGCCGACCATTATTTGTATAAGCATTCCTTGAACGTATGCGTGTACACGCTTGTGTTGGGCATTGCGTTCGGCTATACGGAGCAGCAGATGACGGCGCTTGGCCTCGGGGCGCTTCTCCATGACATCGGCAAAACGCAAATTCCGCAGCGGGTGTTGGCCAAACCCCAAAAGCTGACGGAGGAAGAGTACAAAGTGATGCAGGCCCATACGGAGATCGGATACAAAATTTTGAAAGACGAGCCCAACATCCCGCTGCTAGCCGCCCATTGCGCATTCCAGCATCATGAGCGGCTGAACGGCAGCGGGTATCCGCGGGGGGTTCAGGGGAAGGATATACACGAATACGCACAGTGGGTGGCGCTGGCCGATTCCTATGACGCCATGACTTCGCATCGTGTGTACAGACCCGCTATGCTGCCTCATCAGGCCGTAGAGGTTCTGTATACAGGATCGGGAACATTATACGATCAACAAAAGTTGGAGTTGTTCCGGGATAAGGTGGCGATTTATCCGCCCGGATTAACGGTGAAATTAAGCACGGGCGAAACGGGCGTCGTATCCGCCATCCATCCGAGCACGCCGCATCGGCCGATCGTTCGCGTTGTCGGCGACGCGGAGGGGCGGAGCTTGAAGGTCCCCTACGAATTAGACCTTTCGCGGTCGCTTTCCGTCATCATTACGGAAGTGGACAGCGCCGCCGAACCCGCGATTTCTTTTGAGCATTAAGGAGGAAGATCCATGAGGAAGCGACAGAGTATAGCGCCAAGCGGGCAGTGGGGGAGCATCATTTTCCGCTACCGTTGGGCGGTCGCCATCGCGTGGGTCTTTTTTATCGTTGTTCTCGGCATGTTTGCGTTCAGAACGCCGTCTCTTTTGCAGGACAGCGGTTTTACGCCGACCGGCAGCCAATCGGAGCGGGGGATTGCTTTTCTCGAAGAAAAGCTTGGCATGTCCGCCGCTTCGATCGACATCGTGCTGCAGAGCAGGGAGGGCAAAAACCTGACCGTTTCAGGAGAGCAGGCCCGCATATGGGAGGAGCTGGCCCCCCTGCGGCAGCAGCCGTACGTGCAGGATATGTACGCAAGCATGGTGACCCGGAACGCGGGTGAAGATAGCATCATTTCTTATACGGTGCTGCTGAATGAAACGGCAAGCGAAGCGCTGCGGCATTTTGACGAGATCAAAGCCGCGGTGCCGCGGATCAGCGGCACCGATACATACATTAGCGGCAATTTGGCCGTTTATCACGACATGAGCACCGCCGTAAGGCATGACATCGTCCGCGCCGAATCGTTTGGCATTCCTGCCGCGCTGCTTATTTTGCTGCTTCTGTTCGGCACGCTTCCCGCCGCGCTGCTGCCCGTCGTGATCGGCATCGGGAGCGTAGCGGTGACGATGGGGGGCTTATATTTCGCGGCGGCGCAGGGGGCTGCCCTGAGCAATTTTTTGCCCAATATGGTGACGATGCTCGGTTTAGCGGTGGGAATCGATTACGCGCTGTTTATGGTGAGCCGTTTTCGCGAGGAGCTGGCTGAAAGGCCTGTGGAGGAGGCGCTTGCGGCGGCGTGCCGGACGGCGGGGAGATCGGTGCTTTATTCGGGGGCGGCCGTGATGGCGGGCCTCCTCGCGCTTTGCCTGGTCGATCTACCCGTTTTTCGGTCGCTGGCGCTCGGCGGGATGTTGGTCGTGCTGGTATCCGTGATTGCGGCAAGCACGCTTCTTCCTGCGCTGCTGGCCATTTTAGGGCGCCGGATATTCGCTCTTCCCGTCCGCATCCGGCGGAAAGCCGACGACGGCAGCCGGACCGGCAGCCAGGCATGGGTTCGCATTTCCGAATGGATCATGGCCCGCCCCGGGCTGATCGCGATCGGCGTTACGGCCGCCCTGCTTGCGGCGATGCTGCCTGCAATACACATGAAGCTGGGCATCCCGTCCGCCGAAGTGCTGCCGCCGACTTACGGTTCCAGATACGGCGCCGAACTGATGAAAAAGGCCTACGACATGAAAGAAGCGAACAGCATCATGATTGCGGCGGAGCTAAACGAGCCTTACGAAGATTCACGGTCCGTCCGTCTGGTGAAATCATATATGTCCATGCTTGAAGATCTACCGGGCGTACGCCGCGTCGAAAGTTACGCAGGTTACATCAAGGATGAGGCGGATGGCGTCAGCCCCGAGCTGAGATCCGAAATCGCAAAACGTCATGCCGCTAAAGGGAACGCGGCCGTTATCGCGGTCGTGCCGGAAAACGGCGAAAATGCCCCTGCTACCGTCAAGCTGGTGCGCGAAATCCGGATGAACCCGCCGGAAGGCATGAACATTTACGTGACGGGTTCGCCGGCCTACAAGCTGGATATCATGGACAGAATTCAAAACGGGATTCCATACGTCCTTGCCATTGTTCTGCTGCTCACTTATATCATCTTGTTTGCGGCCTTCCGCTCGGTACTGCTCCCTCTGAAAGCGGTCGCGATGAATTTGCTCAGCCTCGGCGCCAGCTTCGGCCTGGTCACGCTCGTATTTCAGCTGGGATACGGCGCCGGGTTGCTGCATGTGACTTATACGGGCAGCGTGTTCGCCGTGC
This sequence comes from Paenibacillus sp. USDA918EY, assembly GCF_009870825.1. Lineage (GTDB taxonomy): Bacteria > Bacillota > Bacilli > Paenibacillales > Paenibacillaceae > Paenibacillus_AQ > Paenibacillus_AQ albilobatus. The sequence continues at coordinate 179,507 of NZ_WTWY01000008.1, forward strand.
TGCCGATCCTTATCTTTTGCGTAGTGTTCGGCATTTCCATGGACTACGAAGTGATGATGTTGTCACGGATTGTCGAGGCCTACAAAAAGGAAAGGAATAATGAGCGGAGCACCGCCATAGGATTGCAGAGAACCGGGGGGATGATTACCGGGGCGGCGCTTATTTTGGCGGTCGTGGCCGGCGCGTTCATGTTTACCGATAACGAACTGATGAAAGCGCTCGGCTTGGGCCTGACCGCCTCCGTGCTCATTGACGTCACGGTGGTCCGCATCCTGCTTGTACCTTCTTTGATGAAGCTGTTGGGCAGAGCCAACTGGTGGCTGCCGGGGTGGTTGTCTTTTTTGGCCAGAAAGGACGGTCCGGATGTCCGTAGCGAAGGCTCGCAGCCGTAAGATTCAAGCCGGCGGGGAGAGATTTTTGCCGCTTCATGGTATGATATAAGGGACTAAGGTTTCAGGATTTTGCAAAATCCTCGGTTAATCAAGAAATAAGGTGAGGAAAAAAATGAATACAATACAACTGTCGCCAAGCTACGATCCGTGGGATCCGATCCGCTCTCTGCGGGCATACGGTCGTCACGTTCTGACAAGCGTGGAGATGACAGTCACGCATTTATGCAACATGCGCTGCGAACATTGCGCCGTAGGGGATATGCTCGTGATGAAGGAGGCGGAATTTTTGCCGCTCGACCTGATGCTGAAACGGCTGGACGAGGTCGAACATCTGGAGACGATCAGCCTGACCGGAGGAGAGCCGTCCTTCCGCGAAAAAACGGTGAACGAAGTCATCGTCCCGCTGCTTCGCTACGCCAAGGAACGCGGCGTCCGGACGCAAATCAACTCGAATTTGACGCTGGATATCGGCCGCTACGAAAAAATGCTCCCATATCTGGACGTCATGCATATTTCGTTTAATTATTTGAACGGCGACGATTTTCATGAGGTCGGTTTTGCGAACAGCAGCCATCCCGTTCCGAAGGAAACGGCCTACCGCATGTACGATAAAATGATCGAAAACGCCGTAAAATTAAGCGAAGCGGGGATGTTTATTTCCGCCGAATCGATGATTAATTATCGGACGCATACAAAGCTGGCTGGAATTCACAAACTAATCGAGGAAATGGGCTGCAAGCGCCATGAAGTCCATCCGATGTATGCATCCAACTTTGCCACCTCGCTGCCGGTGTTATCGCTGGCGGAAACGCGGGATGCGATTCATTCCCTGCTCGATGCGCGAAATCCGGACATCTGGATGCTGTTCGGAACGCTTCCGTTTTTTGCGTGCAGCGACAATTCCGAGGAGCTTGCGCTGATCCGCCGTCTGGCAGCCGAACCGAACGTGACGGTCCGCAATGACCCGGACGGACGGAACCGCGTGAACGTCAACCTGTTTTCCGGCGACGTCTACGTCACCGACTTTTCGGACGTTCCGCCATTCGGCAACATCAGGGACAGCAAGCTTGACGATGTTTTTGCCAAATGGCAAAACGATCACCCGCTGAACAAAACCGTAAACTGCCACTGCGATGCGGCAGGCTGCTGCGGACCGAACCTGCTGGTGAAGGATATGTATTACAAGGGCACCGATTTTAGCATAAGGCAAGCTAACATCATCTAAGAAATGAGGCGTTGGATTTGGACGGGGAGTTTGAAATAGGCAAGCTATTATTCAACCTTTTCCTAGTTTTGCTGCTTGTATTCTTTAACGGGGTGTTTGTCGCCGCGGAGTTTTCGCTGGTCAAAATGCGCCAGTCCCGGCTTACGCAGCTGGTAAGCGAAGGCAACCGCATGGCGAATTATGCTTTGAAAGTAAACAATAAGCTGGATGCCTATTTGTCGGCTACGCAGTTCGGCATTACGCTGGCATCGCTGGGACTCGGCTGGATCGGCGAACCCGCCGTCTCGCACCTCTTGGTGCAGCCGCTCATGTACAAGATCGGAATCACGGACAAAACGGTCATTTCTTCCGTGTCGGTGATCCTCGGATTCTGCGTCATAACCTTTTTACATATCGTACTCGGGGAGCTTGCTCCAAAATCCCTGGCGATTCAAAAAACGGAAGGGGCGGCGCTGCTGCTGTCCGGTCCGCTGATGTTGTTTTATAAAATCTTTTTTCCGTTTATCTGGCTGCTGAACGCTTCGGCAAACGTCATTTTGCGTTTGTTCGGGGTACAGCCGGCAACGGAATCGGAAGCCGCGCATTCCGAGGAGGAAATCCGCATATTAATGAATCAGAGCGCCAAAAGCGGAGTGATCGACAAAGACGAGATGAAGCTGATGGACAACATCTTCGAATTTTCCGATCTGCTGGCGCGCGAAATCATGCTGCCCCGGACGGACATGGATTGCTTGTACACGAACAACACGCTGGAAGAAAACCTCCGCATCATCAGCGAAACCAAGCATTCGCGTTATCCGGTCGCCGTGGAGGACAAGGACCAGATCATCGGCTTCGTCCATATCACCGATTTTTTGCTGGCCGACGAAGAACATCAAAAAGAGCTGGCGAAGCTGGTGCGGCCGATTCTGAACGTCCCCGAATCGATGGAAATCAGCCATGTGCTCCGGCTCATGCAGAAAAAGCATGCCCAGCTGACGCTGGTCGTGGACGAGTATGGCGGTACGGCCGGGATGCTCACGGCGGAAGAGATTTTGGAGGAAATCGTGGGCGAGCTGTACGACGAATTCGAGGACGAACGGCCCGACGTGGAAATCCAGGAGGATTTCATTTCGGTGGACGGGCGTATGCTGATTGAAGACGTCAACGATCTGACCGGCGTCATTATTGAGGATGACGAAGTCGATTCCATCGGGGGCTGGCTGTTCAAAGAGCTGGAAGGAAATCCGGTGAAGGGCAAGAAAGTTCAGGTAGCCAACTACGTGTTCGAGGTTGAGGAATCGACGAAACTCCGGATTACGCGGGTCAACATCCACCGCGTTACCGCAGCCGAACCAAGTGCAGAGGGAACGGAGGCGGAGAACGGGGATTAAGGGGGGAGCTTGTGTCAGGGAAACAGCTGCTTCTCATCGGAATCGGACTGGCCCTGCTGTATGTCATGTTTACGGCGGGGGCGCCTTTTCTGTTGGCTGCACTGGTCGCCATTTCGCTGGAGCCCGTTCATGTCATGATGATGGGCAAACTGAAATGGAACCGGGTGGCGGCCGCTTCCCTCACATGTACCTTGTTTTTGCTTCTTGTACTGCTCCTGGTGTACATGCTGGGGCTGCAGGTATTGGGCCAATTGGTGGCTTATTGGGAGAATGCGCCGTCTTATTTCGCGGCGGCAAACGATTTTGCGCAGCAAACGATGACGCAGGCGCGCGGGTGGCTTGACAGGATTCAGCCCGATTTGGCCGAAAGCTTAAGGACGCTGCTTTCCAGCGTCACGAAATATGCGGAATCCTTTGCCAACACGCTGTCGTCGTCCTTTCTCCATTTTGCCAAAGGAATTCCGGGCACGTTCGTATTTTTTGTCGTTTTTTTTGTCGCCGTGTATTTGTTCAGTTTTGGTTTGCCGGCGATCCGCTCCGGGATCCTTTCCTTGTTCGAGGATGAGATGCAGGGGCAGATTCAGCAGGTGCTTCACAGTCTGAAACGCTCGATTTTCGGTTTTTTGCAGGCCCAGATGATTCTGAGCGCCTTTACGTACGTTGTCACGCTGACGGGCCTCCTTATTCTCGAGATCCATTATCCGCTTGCGATCGCGCTGCTGGTGATGTTCGTGGATATTTTGCCGATTCTTGGCGTAGGCTCCGTCCTTATTCCCTGGGCCGTTTATTTGTTTATCGTCGGCGATAACTACACGGGTTTCGGGCTATCCCTGCTGTTTATCGTCATCACGGTGGCGAGGCGGGTTCTGGAACCGAAGGTCATCGGCGATTCCGTCGGCATCGGCGCATTGTCGGCGCTGATCAGCATGTATATCGGCTTCAAGCTTGTCGGCGTGATCGGCGTTTTTATCGGGCCGCTCGTGGTCATCATTTATTCGGCGGTGCGAAAAGCGGGTTTATTCCAGATTAAAATCAAATTTTAAGCGGACCCTAAAAAGGACTCCCTCGGACAAGTTTCGGCTTGTTTCGGGGGAGTTTTTTGGTTGTTTTCGTTAATTTTTGTTCAGTTTCCGCGAATGCCTCATATGTATGTTACGAAGAGCCGATGAGGGGTCCGACGATTCGTCGGCTTGAACATGAACAGAAGGAGGCTCCGATCGTGAATGTTCAAATGAACAACCAGATGCGAGTCTACAAGCCCTTTATCAGTCCGTTTGATCCGTGCCCGCCTTTGCCTTACAGGACCTACGTCGTCCCGCCGAACCAATATATCGTCTTCCAGCCGAGGGACTGGCCGCAATACAATTTGGAAGAAGCCTTGACGAGGGGAACGTTGTGGCCTAATCTTTTCAGTCCCTACACACCGAACCGAAACGTGCAGGAAGGAGGAGCCTGATGTCTGAACAAGGAAATCCGCGGAACGGGGGTCCGGCGAATCAGCCCGGACATGTCGGTGCCGCCCATATCCATTCCGAAAACGCCGCCCCCGTGCATATGCATGAAAACGTCGGCCCGGCAGGCATGAAGCCGGAAACGAAGGGAGCGATCGATCGGCAGTATTACGAGCTATTGGAACAGCTGCAGGTGATCGATTTCGCGCTTGTCGAACTAAATCTGTATTTGGACACCCATCCGGACGATTTGAAACGGATCGAGCAGTACAACCGATTGGCTCAGGAACGGATCCCCCTGGTCAGAAAATTTCAGGAGCTGTACGGCCCGCTGATGAATTTTGGCCACGCCTATTCCAAATTTCCGTTCGAATGGCCGGAGACGCCGTGGCCTTGGCAGGTGTAACAGGCGGTTTCGAATCAGAACGCAGGAAAGCGCCGGCGCAAAAGCCCTAATTGAGGGAATATTTAAAGGAGGCGGTCCAGACCCATGTGGGTATACGAGAAAAAGCTTCAGTATCCGGTTCGGGTGAGCAAATGCGATCCGAAAATGGCCAAATATTTGATGGAGCAGTACGGAGGCGCTGACGGCGAATTGGCGGCGGCCTTGCGTTATTTGAACCAGCGTTACACGATTCCCGATAAAGTCATCGGTTTGTTGAACGACATCGGCACGGAGGAATTCGCGCATTTGGAAATGATTGCCACCATGGTGTATAAACTGACGAAAGACGCTTCCGTCGAGGAGCTGAAGGCTGCGGGGCTTGGCGCGCATTACGCGGCGCATGACAAGGCGCTTTTCTACGAAAACGCGGCAGGCGTGCCCTGGACGGCGGCCTATATCCAGGCCAAAGGCGACCCGCTTGCGGATTTGTACGAGGACATTGCGGCAGAAGAGAAGGCGCGGGCTACATACCAGTGGCTGATCGATATGACGGATGACGTCGATTTGCAGGACAGCCTGAAATTTCTGCGCGAGCGGGAAATCGTGCACTCGCTGCGCTTCCGGGAAGCCGTCGAGATCATTAAAGATGACCGGGCTCAGAAGAAGGTGTTTTAAGGATCATATGAATAGCTGAGGCGTTCCTGTTCGGGGGCGCCTGTTTGCGTTCCAGTCGTAGCCTGAAGGGGGAGGATGATGCATATTGCGACCTCTTCCGGTTTACATCCCGGATGGGTTCACTTATCATAGGCTATAAGCAAGCAAAAGACATCGAAGAGACAGAAGGGAAGATGTTAAACCAATGATCGAAAGCAAACGGACCCGTCCCGAGGCGATGATCTTCGACATGGACGGTACGCTGTTTCAAACGGAATCGGTGCTGCTGCCGGCATATCATAAGCTGTTCGACACGCTGCGCAGCGAAGGGTTGTATACGGCGCCAACGCCGCCGCAGGAACGCCTGCTCGGAAGCCTGGGCATGCTGCTGGAAGATATTTGGAAAGTCGTCATGCCGGACGGCAGCGAGCAGGCCCATGCCCGCGCCAACGAGCTGCTGCTGCAGCTGGAGCTGGAAGGGCTGGCGGGCGGAGAAACGTCGTTGTACCCGGAAGTGAAGGAAACGCTCGAGGCGCTGCATGCGCGGGGCGTCAAGCTGTATGTCGCCAGCAACGGCCTGGAGCATTACATTAGCGGCATCGTGGAGACGCACGGGTTGGCCGGATTGTTCGACGGATTGTACAGTGCAGGCAAACACGGCACGCGCTCCAAAGTCGATTTGGTAAGGCTGCTGCTGGAGGAAAACGGCGTCAAATCCGCATGGATGGTCGGCGACCGGTCTTCCGACGTGGAAGCGGGGAAGAAAAACGGTTTATGTGTCATCGGCTGCGCCTATGCCGGCTTTGGCAAAGACGATGAGCTGAAAGGGTCGGATGAGCTCATCTCATCGTTCGCCGAGCTTATGCGGCTGTACGAGCAAGCGGATGCGGCGTTGCCGGGTACATAAACGAGAAAATAAAAAAACGGACAGGCCACAGGATGACTGCGGTCCGTCCGTTTTTTATTCGCTCGCAGGGCTATGCTTTCTTTCATACAGCCCGAGGGCGTATTCCAGAGGTTTCACGATCGCCTTGCGGTACAACTCGGCGTTCCCGATCTGCGAAAATACTTCCCTGGCGGGCTTCGGATTGACTTCAAGCAGGTAGATCTCGCCTTTTTTGTTAATGGCCAGGTCGAGCGCAAGCTCGCATAAGTCACCGTATTGATTCTCCAGGAATAAGGCGACCTCGACGCCGAGCCGCTCTGCCCTCCGCTGCACCTTGTTTCGCTTCTCCTCATCGTCGATCCACTGCTCCATCATCCTGTAGAAAGAGACGGCGTGCCCGCCGCCATGCAAATTCGACGTCACGCTGCGCCGCGCCCCGACTCTTCCGGCGATGCCGGTAAGCTCCCAAATGCCCTCCCTGTTTTTCTGGACCAGCATGCGGTAATCGTGAACGCGGCCATCAGGCAGATCTACCGCAATGCCCTCCTGCACCAGATACCGGTTTTTCATGCTCCAGCCGCTGAGCACCGACCCCAGGCGGGAGACATGAATCTTTTGCGGAGTGATGATTTTCCGCTGGTGGTTGCGGCCTTGAATATAGTAATAGGAGTCCCCTTTTAACCGTTCGACCCGCAAAATGCCGCGCCCCCCGGTCCCGTTGATCGGTTTCAAATAGACGACGGGCGTCTTTTTCAGCATGTGGTGAACGTCGGCAAAGCCATTAAACAATCGTGTCTCCGGGAGGTATTTATTGAATTCCGGCCGCCGCGAAAGGACCTCGTAAATCGTCCATTTGTTGCGGAGCGGGCGGTTCAGAAATTGCAGGTGGTTGTATCGTTGGCGGAATTTAAGCAGCTGCGTGAAACGGGCGCTTTTCTGGATTCTGCAGCGGTCGTAGATCATATCCGGAAACGGGCGCCATCTGCGCCCCCAAACCCCTTTTTTCACATCATATTCCATGGCGTAAATCTTTTTCTTCGAGTCGTTGACATCCATCGGTGTAAAAACAAATACGTCCAGGCCGATTTTTTGGCCTTCGACGATCATTTTTTGATAGACGGGCTTCTCTTCGAGGGCTTTGTGGTCATTTAAATATAGCGTTAAAATGCCTAAGACGGGAACCGGCAACATCTTTCACCTTCTTTGGATGGGACCGCCTTGAGGCGGACTGTATTTGGCACTTTTCCTTCGAAATGGAGAAGCGTTCTGCCTGCCGGCGCTTGGCTCAGGGAAAAAGCCGTTAACCCGGCTTTAAAGCAAAGTCCTATGAAGGGGATCCGGTTCAGCCCTGCCCGGCACTCCAATTGGCCAAGCCGCTCCAGCTGCGCCTTCAGAAGGGCCGAGCCGATCCCTTTGCGGCGGTATAACGGATGGACCGCAATAAGGAAGGCTTTCTTGCCGTATCCGGCCACAAAGCTCACCCCGGCCAAAACCGGCCCGCCTTCCCCGCGTACCGTTGCCAGCAGCAGGGAAGTGCCGGGTTCACGCAATTCCGGCTCGGTTACCCTCGCGAAAAGCAAGTAATCTTCGCGCATCAAACATTTCCCGCCGTGCTCGAACAAAAACCGCAGCACGCGTGCGTGCTGGCGGTTCCAATCGCCGCGCGGGGAGAAGGATGTAATTTGCATCTGCTCACTTCCTTTATCGTTACGGCTTCTGAACGTTTACAAGGTATTGGCTGTAATGGAATATCCGTTCCAGCGATTTTTGGCGGATATGCGGCTCATCGAATTTCATCGGCTTGGCGTTCGCCTCGAAAAACCAGATGCCGCCCGAAGTATCCACGCCAAGATCCATCGACATTTCGCCGTGCTGATGGCCGGAAGCCTTTTCGATTTGCCTTGCGATGACGACCGCGGTGGTTTTGACCCGGTTAATCATGCCCGGCGCGGTGCCTTCGCCGAACACGGCGGTCAGCAGTTTGCTTGGATCCTCAATGCTCCCGCCCCGCGGGACATGGGTCGTAATGCTTTTGGAGCCGGCCAGGCGCGCTCCGACGCCGGTGACGCTCCATTGACCTTTTCCCGTTTTTTGCAGCAGCACCCGCAGGTCAAACGGACGCTGCTCGAAGGAAGTCAGCTCGATGGCCTGTTGAACGATGTAGCGGCTGGTGCCCGTTTCCGACTTGATCCGTTTCCACAGCCGATGCATGTTTGCTCCTTTGTACGTCGTGCTGCTTTTATGATGCTGAACTTTCAGGCGGTATGGGAGTGGTTTGTCCTTTTGGTATTTCAGCATCATGATGCCCTTGCCGGCCTTGCCGCTTTCCGGCTTCAAATAAAGGGACGGATAACGTTCGAGCATCATTTGCAGTCCCGTTTCTCCCCGAAGCCTCCGCGTTTTGGGCACGAGATGCTTTGTTGCTTTCGAGCTTTTGAGCCACTCGAAAAGATGCCATTTATTGAAAAAGTATGGATTGAAAAATTTGATGGTCGGGTGGACCAGGCATTCCTTGATTTTTTTTCGGACATTGGGCTTCAATTCGTCCTCGCGCTGGGGAATCCGGTTGTAGATCACGTCGGGGAGGGGGAACAGCTGCCGCTCCCATTCTCCCCCCGAATTAAGGGTATAGCCTTTAATGCGTTCTCCCTGCAGCTTGAGATCCTTGATCGTCACGACATAGACGGGAAATCCCATGTCCTGTCCGGTCCTGACGATATCCTCAAAGTTGGCTTGATTTCCCCGGAAATAACTTGGTCCGCCCGACACGGTCAAGATTGCGATGACGGGTCTGCCGCTTTCTTCCTTGCTGGTCGTTGTCACTCGGAATCCCTCCTGCGGAATTTGCTAAGGTAAAGACAATGCTCGAGAATGTGCTCCACAGAAGCTTTCCCTTCCGACCTGAGGGAAGGATGGCTGAATATGGAGCGGCCCGGCTTTGCATTGGCTTCAAACATCCATACCCTTTCATCCTGGTCTATCCCGAGATCAAATCCGATTTCGCCAAGCAGATGCTGGTGGTGGAACTCGATGGCTTCGGCCAGCGTAATGGCAGCCTTTTTGGCGTTCTGCAGCACTTCATCCGCTCTGGCACCAAAGGCGCGGCTTAGCGCTTGTTCCGGCGTCAGCAGGGAACCGCCGTTTTTCAGATGCGTCGTTACGCTGCCGCGTCCCGCCTTTTTGGCGCCGATCCCGACGACGACCCAGTTATTTTTTCCGTTTTTATGCATATGAAAACGAAAATCGATCGGGCAGTTGTCGATTTCGACCAAGCGGATGCCCTGCTGGATGACATAGGAGTTCAGTGCCCGGCCGTGCCTGGACTGCAGCATCCGCATCAAGCTGTTAAAGGAATTAAACCGGAGCAGCACGTTGCCGCCGCCCTTGCGGTAGCGGGCGAAATATCCCCTTTTGGGCAGGTAGGTCAACCTGTAAATGCCTTTGCCCAGGCTGCCGGCCGAAGGTTTGTAATAGAGGAACTGGTGTCTCTCCAGCATTTCCTTGATTTTTTCGGGAGACGGGTTCATATGGGATTCAGGCACGTATTTATTGACGGTGTTGTCGTTTTCAAGCAAGCGGTAAATGTCGGATTTGTTGAAGAAACTCCAATTGAAATAAGGGATTTTCCGGCGGCTGAGCCGTTCTCTAAGCTGGATGATGGAGGATGAAGTTTCGGCCTTCCGGCTCGGCAGCCGGTTGTATACGACATCGGGCAAAGGAACCGTTCTTCGGTAGAAGCTTCCGTTGTCGTTTAAAAAATAACCGGTGACCTTTTCCTGATTCCAGTTGATGTCCCGGGGCGTAAACGCAAAAATGTAGCATTTTTTTCTGCCCTCCCGGAGCAGCTGCTTGATGAACCCTGTGCGGGACCCGAACGGCTGGGAGGTATTCGTGGGTCCATCGGAAAGCACGCCGATCAGCGGGCCGAGCTGGTATTCGTTATCCTGGTTTCGTATATAAATGCCGCCGGCCGAGGGAACGCGGATGCCGTTCCTGATGCCCGAGCCGAGGTAAAGATGTTTCCCCGTTTTTTTGATGGGCTTCACGGCAGCTTGGATCACGTCTTTCCCGAGACGAAGCTGGATATTCTTTTTGCCGGACAGCTTTAAGCTTTTGAGCAGATTGTTGGAAACGTAGACGACTTTCTCGGGCTTCTGCGAAAAATGAACATTACAATACGTCAAACTCATCAATTTACCCTCCTAAGTTGTCGAAGCAGTAGATAGCGGGCGTAACGGAGCGGATTTTCCGACGCGAGAACGGCGCTGTCCGGATCCCCTGCCTGCCGGATGGAGGTGCGTCCCGGCTTGGAGTTCACTTCAAGCAGCCAAACGTTCCCTTTCGTATCGATTCCGAAATCGATGCCCAATTCTCCGAGCCGGCCAAAATGACTTTCCAGAATCGGCGGGATTTTCTCCGACAGCCGCCTGATGACTTCCGTCAACCGCTCTGCCCGTTCAGCTCCGAATTGTCCGCTCAGATACGGCAGAACGGGAAGGGCTTTTCCGCCGCCGTGAAGGTTGGAGGTCATGCTCCCGGCGGCGCCCTCCCGGACTACAATGCCGGTTTGCATCCACAACCCTTTTTCATTTTTCTGCATTAACACCCTGGTATCAAAAGACCGGCCATTTCTGCCTTGCAAATGAAGATACGGCTGGATGATATACGTTCGGTTTTTCGTGAAGTCCCCAATCCACCGCATGGCTAAGGCATCGGACGGAAACCTTCTTTCGACGGGGCGGTTCAGGGAATCTCTGCCTTTGACCGCCCAGATGCCGGATTCCCGGTCCACCCGAACGTACAGCGTGTTTTTGCCTTGGGAGCCTCCCTTCGGTTTCAGAAACGCTTCGCCGCCATGGGATTCCAGTGTTTTTATAAGAGTTTCCTTCCCGCGATAAATCCCGGTTGGCGGAAGGTACGGCAGAACGTCCGGTTCCTTGCTCAACATCCGGAATACCTGCCATTTTCCCGGAAGGCTGCGCGACCATAACGTCCAATCCCTGGCGGTTCGGGAGTCCGACAGCAGGCTTGCCGCCAATCGGAACTCCTTTCTGCTGCGATACAGGCAGCGGTCGTACACGATGTCCGGAAAAGGAAGCCGGTTTTGGCGCCAGGCGCCTTCCTTGTAAATGAAACCGTGGATATGGGTGCGGTCCAATGACACGTCCGCCGGGCGGAATACGACGACCTGGATGCCGTATTTTTTTCCAAGAACGGAAAGCTTGCGGCAGTAGCCTTCATTGGAAAACGGGGGACTGTCTTCACGGCTGCAGCACATGATGCCGAGCGTCCCAAGCGGTAAGACCATTCATGGTGCGCCTCCTTTAAAAACCGGACAAATAGCAGCAGTATTCCAGCAGCCTTTTGACCGAGGGCCTGATTTTTTGCTCGTTAAGCGGGGTATTGTCGTTTTTGGAAGGCTTGGAGTTGACCTCCAGCATCCATATTTTTCCTGAATTATCCATCGCCAAGTCGATGCCGAGCTCTCCGAAATGCAAAGGGATCAGGTTGTCGATGCCTCTGGCAATGTCGAGCGATGCCCGATGCAGCTTGGCGTAGGCCGTATTTTTGACCTCCGGAGGCAGCATGCACCTGCTGACCGCGTCCTTGACGGTGCTCAGGGTGCCGCCTCGGGCCAGGTTGGAAACGAAATGGTTGCCTCCTGCGATCCGGGCTACGATGGAGGTCACGATCCAGTTGCCGGCCCCGTTTTTTTGCACAAGCGCCCGGAAGTCAATCGGCCTTTTGCCGTGATCGATCAGGGTCAGCCCTTGTTGGATTTGGTAGCGGGTCGTTTTCATTTTGCCGGATAAACCGGAAAACAGCTTGGTGAGGCTTGAGTAGGACTGCCTGCGGGCGCCGGCCGAAGACGTCGCCAGCGTTTGGTAGGTGCCGTCGGGCTGCTTTGAAATGCGGATTATGCCCTTGCCGAGACTGCCGCGAACAGGCTTCAGAAAGACGACGGAGTGGTGCTGGCACATTTTTTTGAGCACCGAAAAACCGGTGAGCAGGTGGGATTCGGGCAAATATCTGGCAAGGGAAGAGTCGGATTTAAGCGTGTCGAAGACTTCGTTTTTGTCCAGGAACCTCTCATTAAAGACATGTGCGCCGTAGCGTGATTTTACTTCTTTCATAAAATGCTGTACGCTAGGTTTATTCTCCATTTTGCGGGTTGTGAGACGGTTGTTGACAACATCCGCGATCGGCATGGACGCCTGACGCCACCCGTCATCGTATACCCAACCATGTATACTGCCCGATCCTTCCTGAATGTGGTCCGGCGTAAAGAAGTATACATAGGCTCCCTGTTTCCGGCAGGCATTCACCAGCTCACGGCAGAACATGGATATGGAGCCGAACGGTTTATCGGGTTGTTCCGGATTGTCCCGACTGATCAGTACGCTGATTAGGGGCCCCAGTCTGAGTGTGCGGCTCGATGAATGATAGGCAGCCCTCAACACCGGACGAGAAAAAAGCCCCATTCGGCGGGCCAGAGGCTCACTGATTCGCAGTCCGCTGGTTTTGGCTGCGGGAACGACGGTGATCTCTTGTCTGAAGGAACCAAATGCCAACTGCAGAGGACGGTCGGTAGGAATCTTCCACTGTTTGACCAGCTTCTCTCCGAGCACGATGGCGTTTTCCTTTAAAGAGCCCGGAGCGAACATTTGGACCGGTAGCGTTTTTTTGGACATCGTGGATCTCCTTCCAACAGCAACTTGATGTCTACAGGGCAGATAAGGTGCATCTGCTTTTTGCATGTAATGTATCATATGAGGACATATATCCCTTGGTGATTGACCCACTTTTTTAATCTTGAGTGCAGGGGCGGCCGATTCTCGGGGGATTTTGAAATCGGGAAAGAGCAGTTTCCATTTTATAAGGAGGCAGGACACACATGAATATTTATGACAAAACGAATGAACTGGCAAAAGCGCTGAAGGAAAGCCAGGAGGTAAAGGACATCAAATCGGCGATTAGCCTGATCGACCAGGATCCGGAAAGCAAGCGCATGCTTGAGGATTTCAGAAAACGCCAGATGGAAATCCAGCAGCGGATGATGTCGGGCGATATGCCGGCCCAGGAAGAGATGGAGCAGATGGAGAAGCTGTTCGACGTGCTCAGCCTCAATCTGAATATCCGCCGCCTGTTTGATGCGGAACGCCGACTCAGCACGATTATCGAGGACATCAACAAAACGATTTCCGACAGCCTTCAGGATCTTTACGGCGGGCAGGGCTTGTAATCAAGCCGTTTTTGCCGCCGATCAAAGATGTTTTTCAAAACTTGTCTCATATTTTACGGCAGCCCCTCATAGAGTAGAAATATAGATTCACGAATGAAGGAGCTGCCGCAAAATGAAAAAAGGAAAGAAAATCAAACACCTCCTGTATTTGATCGTCGTTTTGGCCATGTTGGTGTATGCCTTGCCGTTGATCTCCTTCAGCGGAGGCTGGTCCTGGACGTCGGCTTTCGGCGCGGCGTGGGCCCTGTTCGCTTTTTTGGTCATCGGGGCGCATCTGCATTATTTGCTCGGCGTGGACGAGGAAAAGCAGAAGACGCTTGACCGGATCAAGGCGGCGAAGATACGCCAGCTGCAATTGAAGTGGCCGGAAGAGTCGCAGCGGAGTCAGGAGAATATGTAAGGATTTTGCTGAAAATCCAAAGATCGGCTTCCGGTCGGCAATCCATGGAGCGAAGCGGTTTGGTTCGTTTGTAGATGGGACTTGGGAGCGGCAAGAATCGAATGTTGAAACATCCTGACGTAAAAGTCAAAAAAAGCCGGGCGCCTGCCGCCGCGGCTTTTTTTGCGTGACGCGGAATGGTATGATATAGATACAGAATGATACAGTTGTAACGATGGGGGTGTAACAGCTTGGAAGGCCGCGATGACGCAATTACAAAACATGAGCAGCTGCTGCTGCATATCGAAGGATTGAAGGTAGGAACGAAAATTTCGGTCCGCAAGCTGGCCAAAGAAATGTCCGTCAGCGAGGGAACGGCCTACCGCGCCTTGAAGGACGCGGAAAATCTCGGGATCGTTGTGACGAAGGAGCGGATCGGCACGGTGCGGGTCGAGAAAAAACCGCGCAACATGTCCGAGCAGCTGACCTTTGCCGATGTCGTCGAAATCGTCGAGGGACATATGCTCGGTGGGGCGGAAGGCCTGCATAAAAACCTGCATAAATATGTGATCGGCGCGATGAAGGTGGATGCCATGGCCCGATACATCGACGCCGGAAGCCTGCTTATCGTCGGCAACCGCGAAAATGCGCATACGCTGGCGCTGGAGCAGGGAGCGGGGGTTCTGATCACAGGCGGCTTCGGCACGAGCAAAGAGGTGAAGGCGCTGGCCGACAAGCTGAATTTGCCGATCTTTTCGTCGCGCCACGATACCTTTACCGTTGCGTCGCTGATCAACCGGGCGATCTTCGACCGCCTGATCAAGAAAAAAATCATGATCGTGGAGGATATCGTCGGTAGCAAGCCGAAAATCCATGCGCTGAAGCTGTCCAGCACGGCCGGCGAAAGCATGGCGTTATCCGAGCAAAAAGGCGACACGAGGCTGCCGGTGGTGGACGAATGGAACCGGGTGCTCGGCATCGTCAACCGCAGCGATTTGAGGAAGCTGCCGCCGGAGCAAAGCATCGAAAAAGTGCTGGTCCGCAATCCGGTTACCGCCACGCTGCAAACGTCCCTGGCGTCGGCTGCGCAGCTGATGATGTGGGAGGGCATCGATTTCCTGCCGATCGTGGACAAAAACCGCAAGCTTGTGGCGACCGTCTCGCGCAAGGAAGTGCTGCAGGCGATGCGCGACGCGCGCAAGCAGCCCCAGCTTGGGGAAACGTTCGATCATTTGATCTGGAACGGCTTTGCCGACGAGCGGGACGAGGAGGGAAAGCTTTTTTTCCACGGGTTTATCACTCCGCAGATGGCGACGGATCTCGGGACCATTTCCGAAGGCATCCTTACGACCGTCATGACGCAGGCCGCGCTGCGAGCCGCGAAGGACATGACGGGCAACGATTTCGTATTGGACAACATGTCCACCTATTTCGTCCGTCCGGTCCAGATCGAGGATCCCGTGGCGGTCGTGCCGCGGCTGCTGGAAGCAAGCCGCAGGACGTGCAAGCTGGAAATCGAAATGACGCATATGGACAGCTTGGTCGCCAAAGCGGTTCTGACGCTGCAGTCCATCGAACACGGATAAGCCGGAGGACGCAAGAAATGCAGCAACGAAAAAGCCGGGCGCTCCTTAGACGGAGTGCCCGGCTTTTGCCGCTGGCTCGTTCATTTAGTTCGCGTCCTTCGATTTCATCCGGTGGAAGTAGCCGCGGTTGCGGATGCCGGCAAAAATGTTGAACGCGCCGAGCACCAGAAAAACCGCTTCGACGATAACGGCGACCGTCGACCCCCTGAACATGAACATGGCGATCAGCGCCAGCATGACCAGCATCAACCCCATGAAAATGTTCGTAACAGCCCCGTATAACCCGCGCTCGCGGGCGTCTTTGGCGCGCCGGGAACGGCTGCTGTACAGGGCGGCGCAAATGCAGGAAACGACCAGCAGCGCGAAAAGCAAGTAACGGATGAATATAACCATCGGTTGCGTATCCCCTTTTAAATCCTGATGAGGATCATTGTACCATGATTCTACGGATTTCGCACTTTGACCGGATGGACGTCCACCCAGATTTGCAGCATGCCTTCCATCAACAACATCGTCTTGATTTCGACGGAATATTCCTTCTCCCGGACTTTGTAAATTTTTTTGTCGAGCAGCTTACGGACAAACTTGCTGTACGTATCGATTTCGAATACGTTCCGGCCGCGCAGCACGTCCAAATCATCCCCGAGCTGCACGATGATGGCTTTGACGATGACCGGGTCGAGCGGGGGATCCTGCTGCTCGCTGCGGATTTTGATTTCCCGGATCACCGTCTGCTGGTTTCTGTATTTTTTCAACGTTTTGATATCGTCTTCATATTGCTTGATCTGGATCTCCAAATCCTGATTCGACAGCCAGAGCAAATTATAGCTGTTCTGAAAAACGGCGTTGTACACGACGGCGCCTACGACGGCGCCCAAAACGAAAACGGCGGCGATTTGCGAAATATGGCGGTAACGGCTAAACGGAGGAATCCTCATGGCTACTCCCTACCGCCGCAGACCCACTTCACGAGTTCGCTCCCCATATGCGCCCCCAAAAAAGCCGACACGAGAAACAAAATCTGCTTGATCGCCGGGGACAGATTGCCTCCTAAAAAATTGCTTTCGATGACCCGCATCGGGTCGATCGTGCCCCCGACCGCCGCGGCGAGGGCCCAGATTTTGATCCGGTCCGCAACGTCCAGCATGGTCTGTGTAGGGGGCTGCAGCGAAACGACCGCCCCGACGCCTCCGACCATCGCCCCCCCGATGACGATGCCGAAGGCGATGAAAAAATCGAGAATCGCCTTGGATAAAAAGGTGCTCATGATATCCCTTCCTTTCAGAGGGGTACTGGCATACCGCCTGTCCGATGGCCTCTATTCCATTCTATGGGCGATGCCTTGGCGTTTATGATAAAATAATATAAAGGGATGAATGTTTTCACATCCGAAGCGGACTAAAAGGAGAAGAGAAATGAGTTCATTTGTGCATCTTCATGTGCATAGCGAATACAGCCTCCTGGACGGAGCGGCACGGATCTCGGACCTTGTCCGCGGGGCCGCCGAATCCGGGATGAAGGCGCTGGCGCTGACCGACCATGGGGTCATGTACGGCGCCGTGCCTTTTTATAAAGCCTGCGTTGCCGCCGGCATCAAGCCGATTCTGGGCTGCGAGGCTTATCTGACGGCCGGCTCGCGCAAGGAGCGGGGCAGCCGCAAGGACCAGCCGATTTACCATCTGATCCTTCTAGCCAAAAACGAGACCGGCTACCGCAATTTAATGAAGTTGATCTCGATCGGCCATTTGGAAGGTTACCATTATAAACCCCGGATCGACATGGAGGCGCTGAAGGCCCATCATGAGGGGATCATCTGCCTCAGCGCCTGCCTCGGCGGCGAAGTGCCGCAGCATCTGCTGCACGGGAGAACGGAAGAAGCGCGCAAGGCGGCGATCCGCTATCGTGATATTTTCGGAGAGGATTTTTATCTGGAGCTTCAGGACCACGGGCTGCCGGAACAAAAACGCGTCAATCCGCAGCTGGTCGAGCTGGCGGAGGAGCTTGGCATCGAGCTCGTCGCAACCAACGACGTCCATTATTTGAAGCGCGAGGATGCCGCCATGCAGGACGTGCTGATTTGCATCGGAACGGGCAAAACGGTCGAGGACGAAGGCCGGCTGCAGATTCAGACGGACCAGCTGTACCTCAAAAACGGGGAGGAAATGGCCCGCTTGTTCCCGCATGTGCCGCAGGCGATCGCCAATACGGCCGCGATTGCGGAAAAGTGCGGCCTGGAGCTGGAATTCGGCCGATCCATCCTGCCGGAATACCGGCCGCTTCCCGAAGGGATGAATTCCGCCCAATATTTGCGCGAGCTTTGCCGCGAAGGCCTTGCCAAGCGCTATGAAAAAACGGAGCTTTGGACCGCGCCTGGCGGCCGGGAGGAGCTGGACAAGCGCCTCGATTACGAGCTCGGCGTCATCGAAAGCATGGGCTTCAGCGACTATTTCCTGATCGTATGGGATTTTATCGCTTACGCGCACAGCCAAGGCATCGCGACAGGCCCCGGAAGGGGATCGTCGGCGGGCAGCCTTGTCGCGTACGTGCTTGAGATCACCAATGTCGACCCGATCAAATATCACCTTCTCTTTGAGCGATTCCTGAATCCGGAGCGCGTGACGATGCCGGATATCGATATCGATTTCAGCGACGAGCGGCGGGACGAAGTCATCCGCTACGTCGTCCGAAAATACGGCCGCGAGCATGTGGCGCAAATCATCACGTTCGGAACGATGGCGGCGCGGGCGGCCGTCCGCGACGTCGGAAGGGCGCTGAACGTGCCGTATGGCGAAGTGGACAAGGCGGCCAAGCTCATCCCGTCCGCCCACGGCATCAGCATCAAGCGGGCGCTGGAGCAGAGCGGGGAATTGCAGGCTTACGCGCAGCAAAACGCGAAAATCCGCGAATTGCTGAACATGGCCATGAAGGTGGAGGGCATGCCCCGCCATGCTTCGACACATGCCGCGGGCGTTGTCATATCCCGCGATCCGCTCACCGACGCGGTGCCGCTGCAGGAAGGCAGCGAGGAAACCGCGCTCACGCAGTATTCGATGGAAAACCTGGAAAGCATCGGTCTGCTCAAGATGGATTTTCTCGGCCTGCGGACGTTGTCCATCATCGAACGCTGCATGAACTGGATCGGCGAAATGACCGGGGAAAGCCCTGATTTTCAGCGTATTCCGGACGACGACCAAAAGACGTACGATATGCTCGGAAGCGGGGAAACGACCGGGATCTTCCAGCTTGAATCCGCCGGCATCCGGCGCGTGCTCAAGGACTTGAAGCCTTCGACGTTCGAAGACATCATTTCGGTCGTTGCGTTGTACCGTCCGGGGCCGATGGAGTTCATACCGAAATTTATTCAATCGAAACACGGCCAAATCGGCGTTGACTATCCGCATGAAGACCTGAAGCCCATTTTGAGCGATACCTATGGCATCATCGTGTATCAGGAGCAGATTATGAAAATCGCCTCGCTGATGGCCGGTTTTTCGCTCGGGGAGGCCGATTTGCTCCGCCGCGCCGTTTCGAAGAAAAAACGCGAGGTGCTGGATCAGGAGCGGAGCCATTTTGTCGCAGGCAGCCTGAAGCAGGGATACGCGGAAGAAGACGCGAACCGGGTCTACGACATGATCGTCCGCTTCGCCGACTACGGCTTTCCGCGCGCGCATGCCGCAGCTTATGCAGTGCTTGCGTTCCAGACGGCATATCTGAAGGCCCATTATCCGGTGCAGTTCATGGCTTCCATGCTGACGGCCGTCATGGGCAGCCACCGCAAAGTCGCGGAATACGTGCTCGAATGCCGGCGGATGGACATCGAGGTGCTGCCGCCGGACGTGAACGAAAGCGGCGTCCTTTTTACGCCGGTCGCCGCAGGCAGAGACGATGCCCGGCACGGCGCGGGTCCGGGCCACATCCGGTTCGGGCTCGGTGCCATCAAAAACGTCGGCACGCAGGCCGTCGAAAACATGATGCTCGTCAGGGAGGAGAAGCCATTCGAAAGCCTGCTCGATTTTTGCCGGCGGATCGACCTGCGGGTCTGCAACAAGCGGGTAATCGAATCGCTCATTCAGGCAGGTGCCTTCGATTCGCTGCCCGGCCACCGGGCGCAGCTTCTTGCCATGCTCGACGAAACGGTCGAAGCGGCGGTGAAATGGCGCAAGGAGCGCGAGGATTTGCAGATCCAGCTGTTCGATTTCGTCGAGACGCCGAACTGGGACATCGAATATCCGGACATTCCGCCGTTTTCCGCCGGGCAGCAGCTGGAGCTTGAACGGGAGCTGCTGGGGCTTTACCTGTCCGGGCATCCGCTTGACGATTACGACGCGGCGCTGGACGTTCCCGGCGTCGACCGTCTGATGGACCTGACCGAGGCGGCCGACGAATCGCATACCGTCGTTGCCGCCATGGTCATTTCGGTTAAGTCAATTACGACCAAGCAGGGAAAAGCGATGGCTTTCATGGAAGTGGAGGACCAGATCGAACGCTGCGAAGTGGTCCTCTTTCCGGAAGTGTGGAAGCGGAGCTCGCAGCATGTCGGCAAAGGTGCGCTGATTGCGCTCCGCGCCAAGGTGCAGCAGCAGGACGAGGGTTTCAAGCTGCTCGCCGAGGATGTCTTGCCGCTGGATGAAACGGCGCTCGCGCAGCTGGCGAAACGTTCCCGCATGAAACCTGCACCCGCAAGGGCGTATCCCAAAGCGGAGCGGAAGCCTGCGCCCCCATCGGGCGCCGAGGGGCCGCAAACGTCTTCCGGCAGCGCCGGGCCCGCAAGCATGCGTCCCGCGCCGGAGCAGGGCAAGTCCGCGGGTCAGCGCGTATTCGTCAAAATTACGCCGCAAGCCGAGCATAACCCCGATCTGCTTGCCCGGTTGAAAGTGCTGCTCCAGGAGCATCCGGGGCCGGTGCAGACGGTGCTGTTCTATGAGGAAAGCCAGAAGCTGCTTGCTTTAAGCGACGGCTACCGGATCAAGCCTTCGCCCGAGCTGTTTGCCGAAATGGAACGGATGCTCGGCAAAGAGACGGTCCGGATCAAATAAAAACGCCGGCCGCTCCAAACCGCCGTGAACTCGGCAGCGCACGGGGCCCTCAAACTAAACGATTGGCGATTTACCGCAATTTTACGAACGTTTCCGGTTGTTTTCGCATACACATAGAAACACCCTTCCAAGGGACAACATTATGAAAGCGCCGGGGGCTTTGAAAATCAGCTTCCGGCAGCGTATGCGGGGGGAATAACGGATGTCGTATGAAGCAGCGGTAGCCATGCTGAACCGGCGTGGAGTCAAAGTCGAGGATATCGCGAAGATCGTGCACCAGCTCCAGCTGGCTTACCACCCTCTTTTGACATTGCAGGATTGCATGGAAAGCGTCAAAGCGGTACTTGGCAAGCGGGAAGTGCAATATACCCTTTTTACGGGAATGGCGCTCGACGAGCTGGCGGAGCAAAAGCTGCTGCCCCAGCCGCTTCAATCCATCATGGAGGCGGATGAGCCTTTGTATGGCGTGGACGAGACATTGGCTCTTGGCATTACGAATGTGTATGGTATGATCGGATTGACGAGTTTTGGTTATTTGGATAAGGAAAAAAACGGCATCATCGCGGAATTGAACGACAAAAGAAACGAAATCCACGTTTTTTTGGACGATCTGGTGGCGGGGCTTGCCGCAGCGGCTTCGGCCCGCATCGCCCATAGGCATAAAGGCGCGAAAACGTACCCCGATCCGAACGTTCCTCCGGGCTCTTGACCGGAATGCCCGGCCTTTTGCCGCCCCTTGATCCGCAAAAGTGTTCAGAGGCTCTTTCTTGCGGGAAAAAACAGAGTTATGTTATCATTGTTTCATTATACGGGCTAAAGAAACATGAGATTAGGGGGCTGACGAAAGGCATGTGGACGGTCATCTATATCGCGCCAACCGCGAAGGTTGCGGAAATGATCCAGGCCAAGCTAACCGAAGAAGGATTTTTGGTGAAAAGCCGTCCGGTCAACTTATCCAAACAGCAATTTGAAATTCTGGTTCCTTCCGGGGAGCTGGAGGAAGTCCAGGAAGTGCTGAATTCCATTTTGCATCCTTAATCTCTCGGGATACACAAAAGCGGCGTTTAAGATTGATTGAGCATTTGGTGCGGCTGAGCAAATAAACGGCTGGAGAGGTGTAGTTGTGTTTAAAGACTTGTTTCAGAAAAAAAGGAAGTACGCGACCATTCCTTCAGATCGTGTAGGAAGAGGCGCCGAGCCTGGCGAAAGCGAGAGACCCCGGCGGGAAGTTCCCGAAGGGCTCATGAATAAATGTCCCAAGTGCGGCACGATTCAATACAGCAAAGAGCTGGAGAAAAATTTGAAGGTTTGCCCGAACTGCGGGTACCACATGCGCCTGAACGCCATGGAACGGATTCATATGATCCTCGATGAAGAGGGCTTCGAGGAATTCGACAGCGGCATGGTATCGGTGGATCCGCTGCAATTTCCGGGGTACGGAACGAAGCTGGAACAGCAGAAAATGAAGTCGGGTCTGCGCGAGGCCGTCATTACCGGACAAGGCACCATCGAAGGACTGCCTGTCGTCGTAGCCGTCATGAGCTTCGATTTCTTTACCGGAAGCATGGGTTCGGTCGTAGGCGAAAAGATTACGCGCGCCATTGAGGTGGCGACCGAAAAGGATTTGCCGCTGGTCATTTTCTCGACTTCGGGCGGAGCGCGCATGCAGGAGAGCATCCTCAGTTTGATGCAGATGGCCAAAACAAGCGCGGCCTTGTCCCGTTTCAACGAAAAAGGCGGCTTATACATCTCCGTGATTACGGATCCTACGACTGGCGGTGTTTCTGCCAGTTTTGCCACGCTTGGTGACATTAACATTGCCGAGCCGGGCGCCGTGTTCGGATTTGCCGGCCGGATCGTCATCGAGCAGACCATCCGCCAGAAGCTGCCGGATGATTTCCAGACGGCGGAATTCAACCTGGCCCACGGCCAGCTCGACCTGGTCGTCCATCGCAAAGAGCTTCGTCCAATGTTGTACAAGCTCCTTGAGATGCACAGCGTGAAAGGGGGATACTAAGTGGCGGGAGAATTGCCTTTTGAAAAACCCCTTGTTGAAATGCGCCAAAAAATTAACGAGCTGAAGCAGTTCGGACAGGACAAGGGTATCGATTTTACCGAGGAAATTTCGAGGCTGGAAGAACGTTATGCGGAACTGGAGCACGAGATTTATTCGAACATTTCCCCGCACCAGAAAATGCATGTGGCGAGGCATCAGCAGCGTCCGACCTCGCTTGACCTGATCCAGCTCATCTTTACCGACTTTATCGAACTCCACGGCGACCGCGTGTTCGGCGACGATCTCGCCGTCGTTGGCGGGCTCGCCAAGCTGGACGGAAGACCGGTGACGGTGATCGGCCAGCAGCGGGGGAAAGATACGAAGGACAACATCGCCCGTTTCTTCGGCAGCGCGCATCCGGAAGGATTCCGCAAGGCGCTGCGCCTGATGCAGCAGGCGGACAAGTTTAAACGCCCGATCATTACCTTTGTCGACACCAAAGGCGCGTATCCGGGCAATACAGCAGAAGAAAGAGGACAGTCCGAAGCGATCGCCCGGAATTTACGGGAGATGTCCGCGCTCGGCGTTCCTGTCATTTGTGTGATCATCGGCGAAGGTGGAAGCGGCGGTGCTCTTGCGATGGCCGTAGGCAACCGTGTCCTGATGCTCGAGCATGCCATCTATTCGGCGATTTCGCCGAACGGGGCCGCGTCGATTTTGTGGAAGGATGCGTCGAAGGCCGACCAGGCGGCCGAGGCGATGAAAATTACCGCCAAAGACCTGCTTGGGTTCGAGGTGATCGAGGAGATCATTCCGGAGCCGGTCGGCGGCGCCCACAAAAATTACGAATGGACCGCGTCGGCGATCAAGGAAGCGCTGGTCCGGCATTTGGAGGAGCTGTCCGAAATGGACGGCGCAGCCTTGAAAGAAGACAGATACCAGAAGTTCCGCAAGATCGGAAAATTCGCATTTGAGCAATCTTCGACTGCCACAGCAATAGAATAGGCACAACTTGTCAAAGATAGATATGACAAAGTTCCTATACAAAGTCTTAAATTTGTAGTAAATTTAGTTGTTGGATAAAGATGTAGGATAGAGAGATTTTTATGAAAAACGGAGGAGACCCAAATGCGCAAAACTAAAATCGTATGTACTATCGGACCTTCGAGCGAATCGTTGGAAAACACCAAAAAGTTGATTCTCGCAGGCATGAACGTCGCCCGCCTGAACTTCTCGCACGGCGATTTCGAGGAGCATGGCAACCGGATCAAAAACATCCGCCAGGCAGCGAAGGAACTTAACAAAACCGTTGCGATCCTGCTTGACACGAAAGGACCTGAGATCCGCACGGGCAAAATGGCGGTAGAGCCGATCGAGCTGGTTCAAGACGAATACATCACGTTGACGACCGAAGAAATTTTGGGAGACAAAGACCGCATCTCCATTACTTACAAAGATCTTCCTAACGATGTGGAAGTCGGCTCCACCATTCTGATCGACGACGGTCTGATCGGGCTTACGGTTGTCGGCGTCGAAGGCACCGAAATCAAATGCCGCATCGTCAACGGAGGCACCATCAAGAGCAAGAAAGGCGTAAACGTGCCGGGTGTAGCGATTTCTCTGCCGGGAATCACTGAAAAAGACGCCAACGATATCGTGTTTGGGATCGAGCAGGACATCGATTTTATCGCAGCCTCCTTCGTCCGCAAAGCAAGCGACGTTCAAGAAATCCGCGATCTGCTGGAAAAGCATAACGCTGGCCATATCAAAATCATTTCCAAAATCGAGAATCAGCAAGGGGTGGACAACCTCGACGAAATTCTCGAAGCTTCCGACGGCTTGATGGTTGCCCGCGGCGACCTCGGCGTGGAAATTCCTGCGGAAGAAGTGCCGTTGGTCCAAAAACGCATGATCGAGAAATGTAACCTTGCGGGCAAGCCGGTTATTACCGCGACGCAAATGCTCGACTCCATGCAGCGCAACCCGCGTCCGACCCGCGCCGAAGCGAGCGACGTGGCCAACGCGATTTTTGACGGTACCGACGCCATCATGCTTTCCGGCGAAACGGCTGCGGGCAAATATCCGGTGGAATCCGTGCTGACGATGTCCCGCATCGCGGAAAAAGCCGAATCCGCTTTGAACTACCGCGAAATTTTCCTGAAGCAAAGAATCGCTCAGGAAACGACCGTTACGGAAGCGATCAGCCAATCGGTAGCGATCTCCGCGCTCGATTTGAACGCGAAAGCGATCATTTCTTCCACGGAATCCGGCCTGACGGCACGCGTCGTGTCCAAATACCGTCCGCAGGCTCCGATCATCGCCGTGACGACCAAAGAGCGTACGCTCCGCCAGCTGGCGCTGACTTGGGGCGTAACGCCGATCCAAGGCAAAACGGCGGCTTCCACGGACGAAATGTTCGAATACTCCATGAAGGGCGGCCTGGAATCCGGCCTCGTGAAACCTGGAGATCTGGTTGTCATTACGGCCGGCGTGCCGCTTGGACAATCCGGTTCGACGAACCTGGTCAAAGTGAGCCAAATTCCGAACGAATAGCCGGCAAGGCGATACGTTCACGTTTTAACCGCATATTTCGCATGAACTCAAGAAAGGCTGCGCAGGCGACTCCTGCGCAGCCTTTTTTTCTAAAAGATAAGAGGGGGTTGCCATAGAAATCCATGCCGGGACCATCCCGTTAGGTTGAATAGATTGAGTGGAAAGTGGAACAAAATACCTATATAAACATTTTTTATAGATGTCTTATGCCGCAAATTCGAGAGTTGAGAGGGCCCTATGTTATACTGAAAACATTGGAAGAAATTTCGAAGAAAGGACTTTGGCAGACATGGGAAAAGACATGGGGGACAAGCCCGGCCGCTGGCATTGCACGACCATCCGGGTCCGTTACCAGGAAAGCGACCAGATGGGCGTGGTGTACCACGCCAATTATTTGAACTGGTTCGAGATCGGGCGGACCGAAATGATCCGCGAGCTTGGCATTACATACCGAAGCATGGAAGAACGGGGCGTTTTGCTGCCCGTAACCGATTTGGACATGAAATTCAATCAGCCCGCGCGCTACGACGACGAGATTACGATTTTTACGCGGATGACCGATTTTTCCAAATTGCGAATCAAATATGCGTACGAGGTGAGAAGACTTTCGGACGAAGAACGCCAGGGACTGGCACCTGCATCGTACGACGAGGGGCTTAAGCTGCCCGGGGAGCTGCTTGTATCCGGTTCGACAAGCCATGTGTGGGTCAACCGGGAATGGCATCCCGTAAGGCTGGATAAAAGCGCTCCGG
Source organism: Paenibacillus sp. USDA918EY (assembly GCF_009870825.1). GTDB lineage: Bacteria > Bacillota > Bacilli > Paenibacillales > Paenibacillaceae > Paenibacillus_AQ > Paenibacillus_AQ albilobatus. The sequence goes on from NZ_WTWY01000008.1 coordinate 205,418, forward strand.
AGCTGTATGAGGCTTTGAGCAAGGCGCTTGCCGGGGGAGGAGTGTCGTAATGTGGAAATGGCCGCTGGCGGTTCTATTGATCGTAGTTGCGGAGATTTACGGTTTTGACCTGGTGGCGAGCCGGGTCGGGTCCGGGAACACATTCCTTTTAACGGTCGTAACCTCCGTGATCGGAATGGTGATGATGCGTTTTGAGGGGCGCAAAGTATTGGAAGATTCGCGCGCCCGGATGAACGCCGGGCAGGTGCCGGGAAGAAGCCTGGTGGACGGATTATGCGTGTTTATCGGCGGCATTTTGCTTGTCGTGCCTGGATTTATTACCGACATCGTCGGCTTTACGATGGTCTTCCCGCTGACCCGGCCGCTGTACCGTTTTTTGATATTGAAATGGATCGAGCGGAAAATGAAGGACGGAAAAATCACGATTTATCGCCGTTAGGCGAATGGTTTTACTTGATGATAAAAATTATTTTATGTGTCTGATAAAACAATTTGATGCTCTTATCGGGGGCGCTTATGTTCACATATCCGACAAAATACTTTATGATAATAATGATTCCATTACTTTGACGCAGCTCATGTCAGGTAGAATGGCGGACGGCCGTCTTTTTTCTTTCTCGTAAAATGTAAATGTTTTCACGGCTCGTTTACCTGTTTTAAAATCCGTTTTACAAAGGAGAGATGTACGATGACAGCTACGAAAGGCCTTGAGGGAATTGTCGCCGCAGCTTCTTCCATCAGCTCGATCGTGGACGGTGTGCTCACATACCGCGGTTACAATATCGATGATCTTGCGCAAAATGCAAGTTTTGAAGAAGTAGCCTATCTGCTGTGGTTCGGAAAACTGCCTAATGATGCAGAACTGAAACAGCTCCAACAGGATTTAAGCAACGAAGCTACCATTCCGGATGAAGTCATCCAGCAAATGAAATCATATCCTAAAGATACAAACACGATGGCTGCTCTCCGTTCGGCTGTATCCGCCCTCGCCCTGTACGATGGGGAAGCCGATGACATGAGCCGTGAAGCTAACGAACGGAAAGCGGTCCGCCTTCAGGCAAAGCTGCCTACTGTAATCGCTGCGCTGGCCCGCATCCGCGAAGGGAAAGAGCCTGTAGCGCCGCTGGCGGGGGTATCCATTGCCGAAAACTTCCTGTACATGCTCAGAGGCGAAAAGCCGGACGAGGTTTCGGTGAAAGCGTTGGATCAGGCGCTTGTGCTGCATGCGGACCATGAGCTGAACGCTTCCACGTTCGCCGCTCGCGTAACCGTGGCTACGCTTTCAGACATCTATTCCGGGGTGACTTCGGCGATCGGCGCCTTGAAGGGGCCGCTGCACGGCGGAGCCAACGAAGCCGTCATGAAAATGCTGAACGAAATCGGATCGATCGAAAACGTCGAGCCGTACATCATGAACAAGCTGGAAAACCGCGACAAAATCATGGGCTTCGGCCACCGCGTCTACAAAAACGGCGATCCGCGCGCGAAGCATTTGCAAAAAATGTCCCGCGAGCTTGGCGAAATGAAAGGCGATACGCAGCTGTACGACATGTCCGTCAAGATCGACGATCTGGTCACAAGCCAAAAAGGTTTGCGGCCAAATGTGGATTTCTACTCCGCTTCTGTGTATACTCAGCTAGGGATCAATCACGAGTTGTTTACTCCGATTTTTGCCATCAGCCGCGTGTCCGGATGGACCGCCCATATTCTCGAACAATACGAGAACAACCGGATTATCCGTCCGCGTGCCGAATATGTGGGGCAGACCGATCAGAAATACGTGCCGGTCGAACAGCGCGCATAATGGGCAACGTTTCATGCTAGGGGACCGAAACGACGCATGCTGCGCGTTTTCGGAGCCCCTATCCGGCTGTCAGTGAGCCAGAAATCATGTTATTAAACAAAGGAGGATGTTCATAATGAAATTGGAAAAATTCGCGCTTCCTACCGAGGGTGAAAAAATCGAAATCGTAAACGGCAAGCTTCAGGTGCCCAACAACCCGATCATTCCTTTTATCGAGGGCGACGGCACCGGCCGCGACATTTGGAAAGCTTCCAAACGCGTTCTGGACGCTGCGGTGGACAAGGCTTACGGCGGTTCCAAAAAAATCGCGTGGTACGAAGTATTCGCCGGCGAAAAAGCATTCAATACATACGGAGAATGGCTGCCGAACGACACGCTTGAAGCCATCCGTGAATATATCGTTGCCATCAAAGGACCTTTGACTACGCCGATCGGCGGCGGCATCCGTTCCCTGAACGTGGCGCTTCGCCAAGAGCTTGATTTGTACGTCTGCTTGCGTCCTGTGCGTTATTTCAATGGCGTGCCTTCGCCGGTGAAACATCCTGAACAAGTCGACATGGTTATTTTCCGTGAAAATACCGAAGATATTTATGCAGGGATCGAATACAAAGAAGGCTCCGAAGAAGTGAAAAAGGTCATCAAATTCCTTCAGGAAGAAATGGGAGTCAACAAAATCCGCTTCCCTGAAACTTCCGGCATCGGCATCAAGCCGGTTTCCTCCGAAGGTTCCAAACGTCTCGTTCGCGCCGCTGTCGAATATGCGATCAAACACGGCCGCAAGAGCGTGACGCTCGTTCACAAAGGCAACATCATGAAATTTACGGAAGGCGCCTTCAAAAACTGGGGCTACGAAGTGGCTGAACAAGAATTCGGCGATAAAGTGTTCACTTGGGCGCAATACGACGCCATTAAGGAAAAAGACGGCGTAGACGCCGCGAATGCCGCTCAAAGCGCTGCGGAAGCCGAAGGCAAAATCATCGTGAAGGACGCGATTGCGGACATCGCCCTGCAGCAAGTGTTGACTCGTCCGACCGACTTCGACGTCATCGCGACGCTGAACCTGAACGGCGACTACCTGTCCGACGCATTGGCTGCCCAAATCGGCGGTATCGGCATCGCTCCGGGCGCGAACATCAACTACGTTACCGGACACGCGATCTTCGAAGCTACGCACGGCACGGCTCCGAAATATGCGGACAAAGACGTCGTGAACCCTGGTTCCGTCATCCTGTCCGGCGTCATGCTGCTTGAGCATCTCGGATGGCAGGAAGCGGCCGACCTGATCTACAAAGGCATGGAAACTTCCATCAACAACAAAACCGTCACTTACGACTTTGCCCGCCTGATGGACGGCGCAACCCAAGTCAAATGCTCCGAGTTTGCAGATGAAGTCATCAAAAACATGTAGGAGTGAGGTTCATGGCATTAACACGTAAAAAAATTACGGTTGTAGGCGCCGGTTTCACCGGCGCGACTACGGCTTTAATGCTGGCTCAAAAAGAACTGGGAAACGTGGTATTGCTTGATATCCCTCAATTGGAAAACCCGACGAAAGGCAAGGCGCTCGACATGCTGGAAGCAAGTCCGGTGCAAGGCTTCGACAGCCAAATCATCGGCACTTCCAGCTATGACGACGCGGCCGGCTCCGACATCGTCATCATTACGGCCGGCGTAGCGCGCAAACCGGGCATGAGCCGCGACGATCTCGTGAACACAAACGCGGGCATCATGAAATCCGTTTGCGAAAACGTGAAAAGGGTCGCTCCGGAATCGTTCGTCATCATCCTGAGCAATCCGGTAGACGCCATGACGTATGCTGCGTACAAAACGCTCGGTTTCCCGAAAAACCGCGTCATCGGCCAATCCGGCGTGCTCGATACCGCCCGTTACTGCACGTTTATCGCGCAGGAGCTGAACGTATCCGTGGAAGACGTTCGCGGCTTCGTGCTTGGCGGACACGGCGACGATATGGTTCCGCTCGTTCGTTATTCGAACGTCGGCGGCATCCCGATCGACAAGCTGATCCCGGCGGACCGCATCGAGGCCATCGTACAGCGGACCCGCGTGGGCGGCGGCGAAATCGTCAACCTGCTCGGCAACGGCAGCGCGTATTACGCGCCTGCGGCTTCCCTTGTGCAAATGGCGGAAGCGATCATTAAAGACAAAAAGCGGATCATACCGGTCATCGCTTATCTCGAAGGCGAATACGGCTACAACGATTTGTTCCTCGGCGTTCCCGCCATCCTCGGCGGCGACGGCATCGAAAAAGTGTTCGAGCTGGAGCTGACGGCCGAAGAAAAAGCGGCGCTCGACAAATCGGCGGACTCCGTGCGCAGCGTCATCCAAGTCGTGAACGCGTAACGGACCGCTTGTTCCGCAAGCAAGCAACTATGCAAGGAAAACCTCTAATTTTGTTCACGATTTAGAGGTTTTCTTTTCTTTTCGTTGGTGTAAAATGATAGTGGATGTAATTTAAATCATAGACACAAGTGGAGGGATACGGTTCATGGCAATGGTAATGTTATTCATACATATTATTGGCGCCGCTGCTTTGGGATTTTACCTGATTTTGCCGTTTGCGATCGGGAAAGTGGCCAAGCTGTCTTTGGCAGCCCAGGAAGGAAGCGCGACAGCGATCCGAAGCCTGAATACTTTTGCGCAAATTGCGTTGATTATCCAGCTGCTTACCGGCGGATATTTGATGAGCCAAGGAAAATATTCCGTGCCTTGGATGATCGTGGTCGTTATTTTGTTCCTTGCGATTGGAGCCATCAGCGGCATGATGGGCAAACCGCTTCGCCTCGCCGTGGACGGCATTAAAAATAACCGGGACATTTCGGTTGAAACCGGAAAAATTCGCACGCTCAGCGCATTGCTGGCGATCTGCGTGCTTGTGATGCTGTTTTTTATGGTATACAACCACATTATTTAATCGGCTGCATAAGAACGATAAGGGCATCCTTTCCATCGATTGGGGAGGATGCTTTTTTTGTTTGACGATCCGAAGAAGCGGGTAAGTAAACAACGTCAGACGCATAAAGGGTTTGTTTTACTTGCATCCTAATATGGGAATGGTATCCTGTGTGCCAGAAATGGACAAAAAGCCAAGATCAGCACGGAAAGGAGCATGAATCATGTCAGGAAATCAACAAACCAAACAAACGATGCCTCCCCAGCATCAGAACAGGCAACCGGGGATCGAATCGGAAATGAACCCGCTGCCGAAATACGAACCTAAAGATTACGTCGCCGCCGGAAAGCTGAAAAACAAAAAGGCAATCATTACCGGAGGGGACAGCGGGATCGGACGAGCCGTGGCCGTCGCGTTCGCCAAGGAAGGCGCGGATCTCGCGATCGTGTACTTGAACGAGCATGGGGACGCGGAGGAAACGAAGCGGCAGGTAGAACAGGAAGGACGCAAATGCCTGCTGATTCCGGGCGATATCGGCGACGAGGCGTTTTGCAAAAACGCCGTAAATAAGACGGTGCAGGAGCTGGGGGGACTGGATGTTTTGATCAACAACGCCGCCGAGCAGCATCCACAGCAGAAAATCGAGGATATTACGAAAGAGCAGCTTGAGCGGACGTTTCGCACGAATATATTCGGCATGTTCTTTATGACGAAAATGGCGATGCCGCATTTGAAGAACGGCTGCGCCATCGTCAACACGGCTTCGGTGACCGCGTACAAGGGGAATCCGACGCTGATCGATTATTCCGCCACGAAGGGCGCCATCGTCAGCTTCACGCGGGCGTTATCGATGAACGTGGCGCCAAAAGGCATCCGCGTCAATGCGGTGGCGCCCGGTCCGATTTGGACGCCGCTCATTCCGTCCACGTTCGACGAGAAGCAGGTAAGCCAATTCGGAGGAGACACGCCGATGAAACGTCCGGGGCAGCCGGAAGAGCTGGCGCCGGCGTACGTCTATCTCGCGTCGGACGATTCTTCTTACGTAAGCGGCCAAGTCATCCACGTCAATGGCGGGGAGATCGTCAACGGCTAATCGCGAGCGCCAAAAAAAGGTTGGGCAGACGTTTCCATCTGCTCAACCTTTTTTGTGCCCGGATTCTTTGAAAGCTTCCCGGAACGTCACTCCGAATCCGGCGCGAGCTGCGACAGCTCATCGAGCGACATGTCGAAGCTCGGAGCCATATGCTCAAGGAAATAGTCGGCTTCGGGCAGCTGCAGCTGCTTGATTTTGGCCAACGTCTGTTCCTTGGCTACGGCGAATTCGCGGTTTCCGGACGCGACCTCCAAGGCGCATTTGAGATAGGCGTCCAGGCTGTCGGCGGCTTTTACGTAACGCAGCAGCTCGCGCTGCTCCGCATCCGCGGCATCCTGGCGGAACAGGCTCGCATACTCGCCTTGAAGTTCGGGAGGAGCCATAGCTGCCAGCCGTTTGGCCGCGATGTTCTCCATTTCGCGAAAGCTGGCGAGCAGCTGCGGATTGTTATGTTTGACGGGCGTCGCGATATCGCCGGTAAACACCTCGACCACGTCATGGTACAATGCTAGAGTGGCGGCGCGGTCCGCATTTAATGTCCGGCCAAAATACGTGTTCCCGATCAGGCAAAGCATATGGGTTAAAAGCGACACGTGGAAGGAGTGCTCCGCCACGTTTTCGGTTCTCGTGTTTCGCATCAGGCTCCAGCGCCGGATGTATTGCAATCGGTACATATAAGCTGCAATCGGAAAATCCAAAGCAATACGCTCCTTATGTTAAAATTTAATCCTGCCATGACATTCGGTTATTATTATACTCTTATGCCAAGCGAGCAGGCTACCGTAAACGGCATGCTTTTCATCGCAAACGTTTCGGGATAGGATAGGAGAAGGAACACGGCAGCATTATCCACTTGAATCCATAAAAAGGAAGACATGACATGAGACCCTTTCGCATCAGACTCACCATCATTTTAATGGTTATGATCGGGATATCCATGGCGGGTGCCGGTTTGACGATGGCCCGGGTGTTTGAAAAATCGCATATTTCCGCGCTGGAAGAAAACATGATCCGGGAAATCCAGCTGCTCAGCCGGACCTTTGACTTTCATCAGGCGCAAAGCGGGGACGCCATCGATTATTATACCCGCGAAGCGAGGGAACTGGCGGCTCTGACCGACTCCAGGGTGACTTTTATCTCGAAAAACGGCACCGTCATCGGGGACTCGGAAAGCGATCCGAGGCATATGGATAACCACAGCGGCCGCGAAGAAATCAAGGATGCGGCCCGAAAAGGCTCCGGCAGCGCGATTCGCCACAGCTCCACGCTAAAGGAGGACATGCTGTACGTGGCGGTCCCCGTCGTATCGGCAGGGAACTTTGACGGTTTCATCCGGCTTTCGGTCAGCCTTGCTTCCGTCGATCAAGGGGTGCGCAAAGGCTGGACGCTGATGGCCGGCGGCCTGGCCATTTTGTTCGTCATCGCTGCGGTCGTCAGTTACCGGGTCGCGGCGGGGTTGACTTCTCCCTTGGAGAAAATTACGCGGGTCGCCGGGAGAATTTCGAAACTGGACTACGACGCCAGGGTAAACATCAACCGGAAGGACGAGATCGGCGAGCTGGCGAAAGCGATCAACGGCATGGCCGACAGCCTTCAAAATCAGCTGCAAACGATCCGGGACAACGAAAACCTGCTGCAAAGCGTGCTGGATAACATGACGACAGGGATTTTGCTCGTCAATCCGGAGGGCAAAATCGCTCTGATCAACCCGGCAACCGAAAACATGCTTCATATTAAGGGAGGGCAATTTAACGGCCGGCCGGTGGCCGAGCTGAAGCAGTACTACGAACTGACGCGCCTCATTCAGGAAGGGATCGAGCGGCGGGAGAACATTCACGAGGAACGGAGCGTGTACCAGCCGGCAGAAACGATTCTGCAATTGGACGGCGTGCCGATGTTCGGGGAGGACGGCAGCTTTAAAGGCATGTTGTTCCTGCTCCAGAACATTACCGCGATCCGCCGCCTGGAAAACATGAGAAGCGAGTTCGTCGCAAACGTATCGCATGAGCTGAAGACGCCGGTGGCCGCGGTAAAAGGTTTTGCCGAGACGCTGCTTGGAGGCGGCGTGAAGGACGAAGAGACGGCCCGCTCTTTCCTGCAGATCATCTACGATGAAAGCGAACGGCTGAACCGTTTGATCAGCGACATTCTCGATTTGTCCAAAATCGAGTCGAGGCGTTCCCCGATGGATTACGCGCCGGTTCACATGGCAACATTCTGCGCGTCGATCCTGGACACGATGGCGACTGTGGCCGAGAAAAAAAGGATCGCGCTGCATGGCGACATTCCCGAGGAGCTGTTTATTGAAGCGGACGAGGACAAGCTGCGCCAAATTTTGATCAACCTGCTGTCCAACGCCATCAGCTACACGCAGGACGGCGGCAAGGTGGAGCTGAACGTCCACGAGATTCAGGACGCCGAAGGCACGGAAAAGATCCTTATCCATGTGACCGACACGGGCATCGGCATTCCGAAAAAAGACCAGCCGCGCATTTTCGAACGGTTTTACCGGGTGGATAAGGCACGATCCAGAAGCTCGGGCGGCACCGGGTTAGGGCTTTCCATCGTCAAGCATTTGGTGGAGCTGCATCACGGCGAAATTTCCGTGGAAAGCGAGCTCGGCATCGGTACGACGTTTACGGTCGAACTGCCGATGCTGCAGGATTAAAACGAATGTAAAGCACCGCAAGCCATGTCCTTACATTTTGCATTTCTTTACACAGCGTTTACAATGGAGTGGTACAATGGACTTGTCGGAAGCCTTAACCATTGTTTTTTGAGAAGCGGGGGTATATTTGCAATGTCACAGCGATTGCTGGTTATCGAAGACGAACCGACTCTCGCCAGATTGCTGTCCTACAATCTGACGCAGGAAGGTTACGAAGTCACCATCTCGGATCACGGAACAACCGGCTTCGAGCGGGCGGTTCAAGAACCGTTTGATTTGATCGTGCTTGATTTGATGCTGCCGGGAATGAACGGGTTCGACATTCTGGGCAAGCTGCGCGGAAAAGGCATTGCGACGCCGGTCATCATTTTGACGGCCAAAAACGCCGAGGAGGAAGTCGTTCAAGGCCTGAAGCTTGGCGCCGACGATTACATCACCAAACCGTTTGGCGTATCCGAGCTGCTGGCCAGGGTTGCGACGGTGCTGCGCCGCGTATCGGGGGTAAAGGAGGAAGCCGCTCCGCAAACCTCGGATTCGGCCATCCGCCTCGGCAAGCTGGAAATTTTCCCCGAGAAATACGAAGTGTTGCTTGGCGGCACCAGCATCAGCCTAAGGCCGAAGGAATTCGAGGTTCTGCTGTATCTCGCGCGCAAGCCGGGCGTCGTGCTGACGAGGGACGATTTGATGAATGCCGTTTGGGGCTTCGATTATATCGGCGGGCAGCGTACGGTGGACGTCCATGTCAGCTCGCTCCGCAAAAAATTGGAGCTGGATCCCGAATCCGTGCACATCGATTCCATCCGCGGCGTCGGATACAAACTTGTGATCAACAAAGGAAGCGCTCATCATCAACCATCATGATGAGGGCTTTTTTTGTTGCCATCGGAGTTCATGATTTTACAATCCCCGAATCGTTCCCGCATTCCCCGTTAATCTTTTGGGGTTATGATGCAGCTAAAAGAGCCGTATTTAGGGGGAGTCTGCCTTGAGCACGCTGCAAATGGAGAAAAAGAAAGAAAGCGATCTTCATTCGCCGGGGGACGGGAACAAACGGAACGACGGCGGTTTATCCGACAATCTTGCCGCAGCGCCGCCCGCATCCGCACAGTCGGAGAGAAGGCGCTCCGCCGCGGGATACCTGCGGAACGTACCCCTGCTGAAACCGGACGTCACCTGCAGGGAAGCCTTCGGCATGCTGAGGGAGCAGCCGCATCTTCCGTGCATCGTCATTTGCGGGGAGGAAATGCGGCCGGAGGGCCTGCTGATGAAGGAGGCGTTTTACCGGAGACTGACCGGCCGTTTTGCCGCCGATTTATATTTTGGCCGTCCGGTACAAGGGTTTTGCGAGAAGGAAATCCTCGTGGTGGACATCGACGACGACCCGGCCCAAATGATCCGCAGCGCGCTGGACCGGCCGGAATCGCGTTTTTACGACTGCGTGATCGTAACCGAAAACGGCCGGGTGAAAGGCGTATTGACGGTGCTCGATCTAATGAAAATCTCCGGTGAGCTGCAGGAGGATGCGGAGGCGCTCCGCAAGCATACCGTCATCGAAAACTACGGGCATGTAAGCGGCATGGAGCAATCGCTGGCCGAAGTGGAGGATGCGGCGAACCTTACGTTAACCGAATGCCTAAGGATGAAGGCATGGACGGCGGAAGGAAGGCTGAAGCTGAACGAGGCGGGCGAATCGTATGCCGAGGCCGTTGAACTCATGAATCGGAACCAGGAGCAAGCGGAGCGCCTGATCGAGCATGCAGGCAAAATTTCCGCATTGACAAAAGGCATCGCCGATCTGGCGGACCAAAGCGGGCTGCTGGCGATCAACGCCTCGATCGAAGCCGCCCATGCAGGCAGCCAGGGCCGGGGATTCCAAATCGTTGCGGCCGAGGTAAGGTCGCTGGCTTCGCAAACCCGAAAGCTGGCCGCGGACATATCGAAGCTGCTCGACGGCATCAGCCATTTGGCCGGAGAGACCGGTACGCTCACCGCTTCGGGCGTCCGGCGGATCGAGGCCGGGGCCGCGCAGTTGACGGAGGGAAGCCGCATGTTCGGTGAGCTGGAGCAGGCCGTGGGGGAAGTGGAGAAGACGGGGCAATCGGTTTACCGGCTGGCCCGGGACACCGCCAAGCAGGCATTAAGCGTGAAACAAGATTTGAAGCGAAGCTTGAACTGAGACCGGAGACCGCAGACTGGAACCCGGAAACCGGAAACCTTCGATTTTACATTTTACACTGCGTTTACAATTGAGGCGTACAGCTTTTACATATCGGTTATACAATGAAATGGAGTTGCAGGTCCAAGACAGGTCCAAACGACTGATAAAACGTACAGGATATCCCAATGAACGAAGGAGACCTGAGTCGCACATGGAAAACATTATCGAAATCGAAGATTTGAATTTATATTACGAACAGTTTCATGCGTTAAAAAATATAAACCTGGACATTCCCCAAAATACCGTCACCGCATTGATCGGCCCGTCCGGCTGCGGCAAATCGACGCTGCTGCGGACGCTGAACCGGATGAACGACATGATTACCGGGACGCGGATCGAGGGCTCCATCAAAATCGGCGGCATCGGCATTTACGGCAAAGATGTATATGTGGAGGAACTGCGCAAGCGGGTCGGCATGGTGTTTCAGCAGCCGAACCCGTTCCCGAAGTCGATTTACGACAACGTTGCTTACGGTCCGCGCCTCCACGGCATCCGCAGCAAAAGCGCGCTGGACGGCATCGTGGAGGAAAGCTTGCGCCAGGCCGCGCTGTGGGAAGAAGTCAAAGATTATTTGAAGCGTTCCGCGCTCAGCTTGTCCGGCGGCCAGCAGCAGCGCCTTTGCATCGCCCGCGCCCTGGCGGTCAGCCCCGATATTCTGCTGATGGACGAAGCCACGTCCGCGCTCGACCCGATTTCGACCTTGAAGATCGAAGAGCTGGTGCAGGAACTGAAAGAAAAATACACCATCGTCATGGTCACGCATAATATGCACCAGGCTGCCCGCGTATCCGGGCGAACCGTCTTTTTCCTGAACGGGGAAGTCGTCGAAGCGGACGATACGAAAACGCTGTTCAGCAATCCGCGGGATGCGAGAACGGAAGATTATATCTCCGGGCGTTTCGGCTGATATAAAGGGGAAACAAAACATATTATATAGGGGGAAACATCGGCCATGATTCGGAGAAAAGAATTGGATCAGGATCTGGACCAGCTGCGTTCGCTGCTTGTCCGGATGGGGGAGCATGTCGTTGACGCGCTTGATGGAGCGGTCACAAGCTTGAAGACGCAGGATTGCGAAAAAGCGCAGGAAATCGTGCAGGCGGATGCGCTGCTGAACCAAATGGAAGAGGAGATTATGGATATCGGGTCGCGCCTTATCGTCACCCAACAGCCCGTTGCCAAAGATCTCCGCAGAATACTGGTTGCCTTTAAAATCTCCAGCGATCTCGAGCGGATGGGCGATCTGGCGTTGGACGTGGCGAAGGTAACGCTGCGCCTGCAGGGCGAGAAGCTCATCAAACCGCTGATCGACATTCCGCAAATGGCGGAAATCGTAAAGGTTATGATCGAAGAAGCCATTACGTCTTATTTGAACGAAAATACCGATTTGGCCTACAAAATGGCGCAGGACGACGACCAGGTCGATCTGCTGTACAGCCGCATTTTAACGGAATTATACGATCATATGCGGGTAAACCCGGATTCGCTGTCGCAAGCTTTATCGTTGACGCTGGTCGGCCGTTATATCGAACGGATCGCGGACCATGCGACGAATATCGGGGAAAGCGCCGTCTATCTGGTAACGGGAACACGTCCTGACCTGAACCGGTAGAACCAGCGAAACAACGGTATTTATGACATATTTGGCCAAACTTGGCCAGCGGGTTTGGAATGGATGAAAACATCGGAAATTTTTCCGGTGTTTTTCTATTTATAACCCCGATTTTTTTCTCGAATACAAGGTCATGTGTTAAGATATGAGAAGGCATAGTTTAAAAGAAACCGCACTCTCATATCGCAAGAAAACAACGCATGGGATATTTCCGCTTCAATGCGGTACGTCTTCATTGAGATACATCGGATGAATGTTTTTCTTTTGACGGATAAAGGAAGTTGAAAAAGGGAAGGTGCTGTATGAGCAAACTGATTCTGATTGACGGGAACAGTATCATTTACCGGGCATTTTTTGCGATGCCCCCGCTGACGAACACCAAGGGACTGCACACCAATGCAGTATACGGCTTTACGAATATGCTGCTGCGCCTGATCGAAGACCATAAGCCGACGCATATGATGGTGGCCTTCGACGCCGGCAAAGTGACGTTTCGCCATGAAGGATACCAGGAATACAAGGGCGGCCGGGAAAAGACGCCTCCGGAGCTGTCCGAACAGTTTCCGCTGCTGAAGGAGCTGCTGCACGGATTCGGCATTTCCCAATTCGAGCTTGAAGGTTACGAAGCGGACGATATTATCGGTACCGTGTCGCGGATTGCGGAGGAAGCGGGACATCAAATTCTCGTCGTGACCGGAGATAAAGATATGCTGCAGCTTGCATCGGATCACGTTCAAGTCGGACTGACGCGGAAGGGCGTAACGGAAATCGAGACGTATTCGCCAGAACAGATCCAGGAAAGATACGGCTTGACGCCGCTGCAAATCATTGACCTGAAAGGCCTGATGGGCGACGCTTCCGACAACATTCCCGGCATTCCGGGCGTAGGGGAAAAAACGGCGCTCAAGCTGCTGCATCAGTTCGGCTCGGTGGAGGAAGTGCTGTCCAATACCGGCGAGCTGAAAGGCAAGATGAAAGAAAAAATCGAGACGCACGCGGACGATGCCGTCCTGAGCAAAAAGCTGGCGACGATTTACCGCGAAGTGCCGCTGGACAAGTCTTTCGACGACATGATCTTCGACGGATTAAAGGAAGAAAGCGCCGGTCCCGCGCTGGCGAAACTCGAGTTTAAATCGCTGCTCGAACGTTTGTCCTTTAAAGGGGACGGCAGCGTCACCGATACTTCCGGCGAACCTCAAGCTCCGGCCAAGGAATTGAAGGTCGAGGTGTTGACCGAGGACCGGATCGCTGAATTAAACGAGGCCCTTGGTTCCATCGAAGCGCTGCATGTGGAAACAAGCGGGGAAAATCCCCATCACGCCGAGGTGATCGGCGCGGTCTTCTCCGGCTCGGAGCGGCATTTCTACGTATCGTTTGAAGTGTTGAAATCCGAATCGGCGGAGCCGCTGCGGGCATGGCTGGCGGATGCCGGCATTCCTAAACGCGGGTACGATCTGCACCGGACGGATCTGGCCTTGCACTGGAAAGGCATCGCCTTTGCCGGGGCATCGTTTGACGTGCAGCTGGCGGCTTATCTTCTCGACCCGACCGAATCCAATCAGAGCCTTCATGCCCTTGCCGCCAAATACGGGCTGCAGCAGCTGGCGTCCGACGAGGACGTGTTCGGAAAAGGAGCGAAATACAAGGTGCCTGAGACGGAGGTGCTGAGCAAGCATCTTGCCGCCAAGGGAGCGGCGATTTTGGACTTGATTCCGCTGCAGGAAAAAGAGCTGGAAGGAAACGAAATGGCGTCGCTGTTCCATGATCTCGAGATGCCGCTGTCGCGTATTTTGGCGGATATGGAAAAACAGGGCATTTCCGTGAACAAGGACGATTTGATCGAGCTCGGCAAGGAATTCGAGGCTCAGATCGACGAACTCGTCAAAAACATTTATGAAATCGCAGGCACCGAATTCAACCTGAATTCGCCGAAGCAGCTGGGCGAGATTTTGTTCGTGAAGCTCGGGCTGCCGGTCATCAAAAAAACGAAAACCGGGTATTCCACCGATGCCGAGGTGCTTGAAAAGCTTGCGCCTTACCATGATATCGTGCGCTTCATCCTGCAATACCGGACCATCGCGAAGCTGCAATCCACCTACGTCGAAGGCCTCCTGAAGGAGGTTTCGCCGGAAACGGGCAAGGTCCACACCTATTACCGCCAAAACATCGCGGCGACGGGCCGCCTCAGCAGCCAATTCCCGAACCTGCAAAACATCCCGATCCGGCTTGAGGAAGGGCGGAAAATCCGGAAGGTGTTCGTGCCGTCCGAGCCGGGCTGGTATATCCTTGCGGCGGACTACTCGCAAATCGAGCTGCGCGTCCTTGCGCACATTTCGGACGACGAGGGCCTGAAGGAAGCGTTCCTGCATGACATGGACATTCATACGAAAACGGCGATGGACGTGTTTGGCGTCCAAGCGGATGAAGTCGATGCCAATATGCGCCGATCGGCCAAAGCCGTCAATTTCGGCATCGTGTACGGCATCAGCGATTACGGCTTGTCCCAAAACTTGAACATCACCCGGAAGGAAGCCGCGCGCTTCATCGACCAATATTTCGATGCGTTCAGCGGCGTCCGCCGATATATGGATGAAATCGTGCGGGATGCGAAGCGTGACGGGTACGTAAAAACGCTGCTTGAGAGAAGACGGTATCTGCCGGAAATCAATGCGAGCAATTTCAATCTGCGTTCCTTCGCGGAGCGGACCGCGATGAATACCCCGATCCAGGGAACCGCGGCGGATATCATCAAGCTGGCCATGGTGCACATGGACGCCGCTTTGGCGGAGAAAAAGCTGAAAAGCCGCATGCTGCTGCAGGTCCATGACGAACTTGTATTCGAAGTGCCTGAAGACGAACTGGAACTTATGAAAAAGCTCGTGCCTGAGACGATGGAAAAAGCGCTGAAGCTGTCCGTGCCGCTGAAAGCGGAAGTCAGCTATGGTATGAACTGGTACGAGGCGAAATAATGCCCCATAACGGACGCATATCCGTTATAATGGGGTTGAGGTGAAGACATCATGCCGGAATTGCCGGAGGTTGAAACAGTCAAAAGAACGTTGAATCAATTGGTCAAAGGCAAGGTCATTGACCGCGTTACCGTAAATTTGGCGCGCATTATCCAGCGCCCTGACGATATAGATCAGTTTGCTTTCATGCTGGCGGGACATACGATTCAAGGCGTAGAGCGCCGCGGCAAATTTTTGCGGATATTGCTGGACGGGCTGGTCCTGGTTTCCCATCTTCGGATGGAGGGACGGTACGGGGTGTATGCAAGCTCGGATCCCGTTGAGAAGCACACGCATGTCATCTTCCATTTTAACGACGGAACCGAGCTTCGCTACAAGGACGTGCGCCAGTTCGGAACGATGCATTTGTTCAAGCCCGGGGAAGAGTTTCATTCTCCCCCGCTGAACAAGCTGGGCCTCGAGCCGCTCGATCCCGAGTTCACCGTCGATAAATTCAAGGAAGCTTTACGAGGCAAAACCTCGAAAATCAAGGCGGTGCTGCTGAACCAGGCATACGTCGTCGGCATCGGGAATATTTATGTGGATGAGTCCCTGTTCAGGGTCGGCATCCACCCCGAGCAGCCGGCCAACACGCTGACGGACGAGCAGTTTCGCGACTTGCATCAGGCCGTCGTGGCGACGCTGTCGGAAGCGGTCGAGGTTGGCGGCTCCTCTATCAAGTCCTATGTGAACGGACAAGGAGAGATGGGGATGTTCCAGCATCAGCTGAAAATATACGGGCGCCAAAACGAGCCGTGCGTCGCTTGCGGAACGCCGATCGAAAAAACGGTCGTCGGCGGCCGCGGCACGCATTACTGCCCGAATTGCCAAACCCTGGATTAAAAAAACTTAGGCGTGCACCCGTTGCATGTCTCTCCCATATACTGAGACCGTAGTGGACTTCAGGCAAAACGGAAAACTCGAGAACCCGATTCCTTGCTGCAATGCCTTCGGGTTCCGAATGTCCGTTTCGACAAGGGGAGGGAAATCAGGGGTGCTCAGCCATGTCTTTTCGCTGCTCCTGCTTGCATTTGCATTAAGTTTGGACAGTTTCGGGGTCGGGATTACATATGGGCTGAGGCAGATGAAAATCTCGCCGCTGTCCGTCGTAATCATTTCCGTTTGTTCCGGCGTCATTATTTATATATCGATGCAGGTTGGCGTGCTTTTGGCCCGGGTGGTGTCGCCGGATGCCGCATCGGCCGTCGGGGCCGTCATCTTGATTGTGATGGGTTCATGGTCGCTGATTCAGCTTTTGATTCAAAAGGAAAAAGGCCGGGACGACAAACATACGGCCAGCATTAAGGCTGCGGATCCAGGGAAGTCCGGCGAGGCGGTTTTGCTTGCGCCTGCCGGGGAAATGCCGGAGCAAACGGTGTTTTCGCTGGAAATCCGGAAGCTGGGCCTGGTCATCCGCATTTTGCGGACGCCGTCTTCGGCGGATATCGATAAATCGGGAAGCATCTCGGGATTTGAAGCGATGTGGCTTGGCATCGCGCTGTCGCTCGATGCATTCGGCGCCGGGCTCGGAGCCGCGCTGCTCGGATTTTCTCCCGTCTGGACCGCCCTCGTCATCGCATTGTTTAGCGGAACGTTTTTGGTGGTCGGCATGAAAACCGGGTTCAAGTTCGCGGCAAGATCATGGATGCGGCATTTTACCGCGCTTCCGGCGTTGTTATTGATCGCCATGGGAATAATAAAGCTGTTATGAGGTGGTTTGCACATGAATATCGGGTTAACCGGAGGTATTGCCACAGGAAAAAGCACCGTCTCTAGGCTCCTTGTCAACAAAGGGGCTCTGCTTGTCGATGCCGACGCGATCGCCCGGGAAGTCATGCTCCCGGGTCATCCCGTTTTGGCGGCGGTTGCCGAACATTTCGGACAAGCCGTGATGCTTGCGGACGGGACGCTTGACCGGAAAAAGCTCGGGGATATCGTCTTCCGCGACCCTTCCCAGCGCAAAGCTCTGAATGACATTACGCATCCGGCGATCCGGAAGGAGCTTCGCGAGCGGATGGACGTTTTGCAGCGGGAACATCCGGACAAGCTGGTGGTGGTGGATATTCCCCTTTTGTACGAATCGGAACTTGAACATTTGTTTGAACGGGTAATGGTCGTATACGCTCCCGAGCGGATTCAATTGGAGCGTTTGATGGAGCGGAACCGGTTCACGGCGGAGGAAGCGTCAGCGCGGATCCGGTCGCAAATGGACATCGAGGAAAAGAAGCGGAAGGCTGACATCGTCATCGACAACAGCGGGGACGTTGAAGAGACGGAGCGGCAAGTGGATCGGTTCTGGCTTCAAGCGGGATTGGCATGAAGGCGTTACGTTTTTTGCGCAAAAAAAGAGTTCTGCTTGTGCTGTTCATCGGGTTCGTCGCGGTTCTGTTCCTCAGCACGAACTGGATGTCCTGGTTTTACCCGATCTATTACAAGGATAACATCCGCGAGCAGGCCGAACGTTATGACGTAGATCCGTTTTTGATCGCATCGATTATCCGCGTGGAATCCAATTACAAGCTTGGCAAGGAATCGAAAAAAGGAGCCCTCGGCTTGATGCAGCTGATGCCGGACACGGCCCAATGGGTGATGGAGCAGGCCAAACTGCCGGAAGTGACGATGGATCATCTCAAACATAAACCGGAAGCCAGCATCGCCATCGGGACATGGTATTTGAAAAATTTGAACAATCAGTTCAAAGGCAACCGCATCGCCGTCATCGCGGCTTATAACGCCGGACCGGGAAAAGTGGACGGATGGCTGAAAAAAGGGGTTTGGGACGGAACGCTTGAGTCGGTCAAGGACATTCCGATCGGGGAGACTAGGCACTATGTCCAGCGGGTGATTTATTATTATAATCAATATACGAGGATATACAGCCGATTTTAGGCGGACAAGCCAAAAAAACTACACAAAATGAAGTCTTTGCGCTAATATCCCTCCGAGTATTATAATAGAAAGCCTATAATGACAAGAAAGTATTGAAGCAGCCTTTACGGCTGCCCCAATACTTCCTAGGAAAGGCATGTATTATTGGAATTGACCAGCCAGTTGTTGTTCAGCCAGGGTTACCAGACGTTTAGTGATGAGTCCCCCGAGAGAACCGTTCTCGTAGGAAGTCATGTTGCCTTGGTATCCGTCTTGTGGGATGGAGATACCCAGTTCCTGAGCGACTTCGTATTTCAATTGGTTCAGAGCTGCAGTAGCTTTAGGCACTACCAGGTTGTTGGAGTTGTTGTTTTGAGCCATTGATGTTCACCTCCTTGCTGTTTGTAAAAGTAGTATGTCTCAAAGATTCGATCTTCATCACTTTTTTATTGAATTTTCAATTGGAAATTTGAGTTATTTTTCGTTCGAAAAAACAAATCCTGACGCAAAGGAAGTGAATAGGCATGAAATGTCCCTACTGCGATTACGCGGGCACCAAGGTGCTTGACTCCCGTCCGGCCAACGACAACAAGTCGATCCGCCGCAGACGCGAATGCGAAAAATGCAGCAGGCGTTTTACGACGTTTGAGATGGTGGAGGAAACTCCGCTCATCGTCATTAAAAAGGATGGAAGCCGCGAGGAATTCAGCCGGGATAAAGTGCTGCGCGGGCTGATCCGCGCTTGCGAGAAGCGCCCGGTGTCGGTGGAACAGCTCGAAGCCATCGTCTCCGAGGTTGAAAGAGCGCTGCGCAATACCGCGGTAGCCGAAGTCGAAAGCCGCCAAGTCGGCGAGCTTGTCATGGAACAGCTGTACCCGGTGGACGAGGTCGCTTATGTGCGGTTTGCCTCCGTATACCGGCAGTTCAAAGACATCAATATGTTCATGAAAGAGCTGAAAGGGCTGCTTTCGAAGAATACGATGCCCGACTCCGTCGATTGATGGGGAGCCATAAAGCAAAAAAGACGCAAAGAGCTTGATGACCTGATCAGGCCGCTGCGTCTTTTTTTATGCCAAAAGCAAAAAAAAGCCTTGCAGCGAAAGTGTCTTTATCTATGTGTCGTTGTAAAGTTCTGAAATATATTTTAATTTTGTAAAGGTTGTTCGAAATTTAATTGTGAATATTTGTTGACAATGGCAAAAAAACGAATGTAAGATAATAACATATATGGGCTTGTTGTGACGAATATCATCGGGAGACATGGGAGGGGTCATCGATTTGTCTAATTATGAAAGCGTTTTAAATGTAAAAAAGCCTAAAAGAAGGATGTCCAAACGGAATATTTGGAAAGAGCATGTCCTGGCTTACGCTTTTTTAGCGCCTTCGATCATTTTGTTCGTCATGTTTTTGTTTTACCCGATGCTGAAATCCGTTTATTTGAGCATGACGATCACGGATCCCCGGGGGCAGGTAGCCGAATTCGTCTGGTTCGAAAATTTCGTCACCCTGTTCAAATCGCATCAGCTGTATTCGAACTTGAGCGTTACGCTGATGTTCATTTTGTATACGGTGCCGACTTCGCTGATCTGGTCTTTGTTTTTGGCGGCGATCACCCACAACAAGCTGCGGGGGATGAAAATTTTCCAGTTCATATTCTCGCTGCCGATCGTCATTTCGGTTGGTACGGGCTCCATCATATGGTTTCTGCTGTTCCATCCGACGGCGGGGATGTTGAACTATTTTCTCGGCCTCGTTCACGTAGGTCCGATTCCGTGGTTGACCGATCCGGCATGGGCGCTTGTTTCCATTTCCCTCATGACGATTTGGATGAATATGGGGTTTCTGTACATCGTGTTGTCCAGCGGGCTGCAGGGCATTCCGGAGGAGCTTTATGAAAGCGCTAAAATCGACGGTTCCGGACCTGTGCGCACGTTTGTACGCATCGTCATTCCGCTTTTGTCGCCGACGATTTTTTTCGCCTTGATCGTGTCGGTGATTGGAGCTTTCCAGGCTTTTGGCCAAATCCATATATTAACCAAAGGCGGTCCCATCAACTCCACCAACGTCATGGTCTATTCGATCTACCAGGATGCTTTTGTGAATTTCCGCTTCGGCATCGGCAGCGCACAGGCGCTTATCCTGTTTATGATCATTTTGGCGCTGACCGTGCTGCAGTTCAAAGTTCTGGAAAAGAGGGTGCACTATCAATGATTGCGAAACGAACGACCGCGCTACTGCTGTACGTGCTGCTCGCCGCGTTGGCGCTGATGGTGCTGTATCCGCTTATTTTCACGGTGTTTTCTTCCTTTATGACCGAAAAAGAAGTGTCCAATTTTCCTCCTCCGCTGTTTCCGACCCGTTTATATCTCGGCAACTTCAAGGAGGCTATCGCCGGATTTCCGATCGTCCGGTTTATTTTGAACAGCTTTATCGTGTCGGCCGCGGTTATGATCAGTCAAGTGGTCACGTCAAGCCTGGCGGCTTACGCTTTTTCGTTCCTGAATTTCAAAGGGAAAAACGCGCTGTTTGCGGTATTTCTGTCGACCATGATGATTCCGTGGGAAGTGACGATCATTCCGAACTATTTGCTGATCAAAAGCTGGGGCTGGATGGACAGCTACCAGGGGCTGATCGTTCCTTTTATGGCCGGCGCTTTCGGGGTGTTCCTGCTCCGCCAGTTTTTTCTGCAGCTGCCGCGCGAATTGTTCGATGCAGGCAAAATCGACGGATGCGGGCATTTGCGCACCTATTTTTCCATCGTGATCCCGCTCGCCAGGCCCGCGCTGGCCACGCTTTCGGTTTACGTGTTTCTGACGCATTGGAACCATTATCTATGGCCTCTGCTCATTACGAACCGGGCGTCCATGCGGACCGTCCAAATCGGGGTGGCGATGCTGCAGCATGCCGAGGTGATGTCCTGGAATTTGATTTTGGCCGGGGTGACGCTGGTGCTGCTGCCGTCCTTCATCTTGCTCGCATTTGGCGTCAAGCAGCTGGTTCGGGGGATCGCGGCTGGAGCGGTAAAAGGATAAACGCGGTGATCGGCCTTGGGTTTACGGCAAGGCTTGTCATAGAAGGCAACAGGCATCATTTTCTTAATAAAAGGGGAGGAATGAAGCAGACTATGGGGAAGAAAAGGCTTGTAAGTTTGCTGCTGGCGGCGGTGATGCTGCTGATGGCCGCCTGCAGCGTTAACATGGGCGAGGATGAGCCGAAAACAACAACCGATCCCGGCACCAAAGGGACTGAAACGAAAAGCGGAGCGCAAAAGGTCGTGTTCTGGCATGCCATGGGCGGGGCGACGACGAAGGTTGTGGATCAGCTAGTCGACAATTTCAATAAGTCGCAGGATAAAATCCAGGTGGAAGCGGTGTACCAGGGAACGTATGATGATTTGCTGAGCAAATTGAAGGCGTCCATGGGCACCAGCGAAGGGCCGACGGTCGTGCAGATGTACGAAATCGGCAGCCGGTTCATGATCGATTCCAAGCTCATTACGCCGATGCAGAACTTCATCGATCAGGACAAATGGGACGTCGGCCAGCTCGAACCGAACATCAGCGGCTATTATACGTTCGACGACAAGCTGTATTCGATGCCGTTTAACACGTCGAACCCGATTTTGTATTACAACAAGGATTTGTTTAAGGAAGCCGGACTCGATCCGGAAAACCCGCCGAAGACGTTTGAAGAACTGAAGACGGCCGCGGACAAAATCTCGAAAACGGGCAAAGCCGTCGGCGCCAACTTCGCCATTTACGGCTGGTTTATGGAGCAGTTTTTTGCGAACCAGGGGGCCGAATACGTCAACAACGGCAACGGCCGGGACGATCTGGCGACCGAATCGCTGGTGAATTCCGAAGCGGGCGTAAAAGTCATGACGTGGTGGAAGGACCTCATCGATTCGAAAGCGGCCAACAACCTCGGACGGAAAACCGATGACTCGAAAAAGGCGTTTTCCGCCGGCCAGGTGGCGATGATCCTCGATTCCACGGCTGCGCTGAAGGGGCTTGTGGATGGCACGGCAGGCAAGTTTGAGGTCGGAACGGGTTTCCTGCCGAAACCGGCGGATGCGAAGGAAGGCGGGGTTATCGTCGGCGGCGCAAGTCTGTGGATGATGAACAACCGTCCCGACGAGGAGCAAAAGGCGGCTTGGGAATTCATCAAATTCCTGACCTCGCCGGAGCAGCAGGCGTTTTGGCATATCAACACCGGATATTTCCCGATTACGACCAAAGCCTATGAACAAGACAGCGTAAAAGAAAACCTGAAGAAGTTCCCGCAGTTCCAAACGGCGATCGACCAGCTCCATAACACCAAGCTGAACCGGGCTACGCAGGGCGCCGTCATGGGCGTTTTCCCGGAAGCGAGACAAATCGTCGAAGGCGCCATCGAAGAAGTGCTCAACAACAAAAAGACGCCAAAAGCGGCGCTGGACGACGCGGCCAAAGAGATCACCTCGAAAATTCAGGAGTATAACCGGACGGTGAAATAAACTGCGGTGGAAGGGGATGCCCTGTTGGCTCTAGGGCCGGGGCGTCCTCTTTTTTTGAAAAAAAGTATTGCAGAACTGCATCCGCCATGATATATTATAGGAGTGCTCTTTAAAAGAGCATTACATAATAACATGGGGCCTTAGCTCAGCTGGGAGAGCGCATCGCTGGCAGCGATGAGGTCAGGGGTTCGATCCCCCTAGGCTCCATACTTAAAAAAGCCTTTGAACACAAGGATTTCCGAGTGTTTGAAGGCTTTTTGTATGAAGAAATACTGACTTCTGTCCGTGGTCACAGTAGGTATATTTTTGATGTATTTCGTAGCTGCATTGGCGAGCCCTGCAAAACCTATTCCCTTTATGTTGGTTAACTGCTGTTCAGACACGTTTACTAACTCTGTTGTTGTCGGGAACTGCTCAAATAGCTGTTTGAATAAGACAGCTGTCTGGACGCTCCCTTAAAAGATTCCGAAATCAGTATTTCAGTTCCTCATTGCGATAATCGTTCATAAAATACGCTTTCTAATTTTATGGTTAGAAAAACAAGAGCCGGACACGGTTTGATCGTGTCCGGCATTTGCATGATTAGCGTCTATCGAGGACTAACCATCATGCATAGGTATCTCAGGGATATAATATAGATTTCATTCTATCGATATTTCGGATTTCAATAGGGTTATTGACTCATCTTTATAGTATTAAAAAAAAGGGGAACGACAGAAATGGTCGAATTATACATAATAATGAATGATGAGTCGTATACATGATGGGTGAAAAATCTATTATTATTTCCAGAAAAACTGATATTTGGATTAGGAAGAGGTGATGAAGTGAATAAAAAAATAAAATATTTATTAATGATAATTATTGTACTTTTAATTTCAATAATAATCCCACTGATTGTAAATGGAATTATCATTAATAACAATTTTTACTCTAATGCCAGTAATGATGGTTGGGTTTCATTCTTCGGTAGTTATTTTGGGGGGATATTAGGTGGATTTGGAACACTAATAGGGGTACTGATAACTTTAAGAGAAACTCGTAAAGAAAATATTAAGCCGTTCTTAGTATTAGATTTTGATGAAAATCCTAAAGAAATTTATAGCCCAGAAAAATATTCTAAAGTAAATAAACGCGGTAATATAATGAATTTTTATCAAGTTCCATTAATATCAGAAATATTTGATATTAATATTAGAAATACAGGAAAGGGCTATGCAAAAAATATTCAGATTACATTACTAGTAAAAATTGAAGATTCCTTAATCGCAGATAAAAACTTATTTTGGTTAAGTCAGAATCCATTGCAAATGGAAAGAGTTTCAGTATCAGGTGATAACTATTTTCAGAAACATGAAATCACTTACATTGGTAGCGAAGGGGATAAAAAATTACTGCCTATTAATAGCTCTTTAAATGGTATTATATTGTGTAGTTTATGGAATATTGATGATTTTCTTAATTTGAAGGCCGAAGATTTTCAACAAACCATACAATATTATCATGCAAAAAAGAAGAAAACACCATTAACAATTCCTGATGTCAGTGTTTATTTACAATATTATGATTTAGATAACAATAAATATGAAGCAATGTATAAAATAGGACTGGATTTTATATTAAATGTTTTGGGAAGTCATAATTTAGTAAAAGCGAGATTGTATTTTGAAGATGAATTATCATTTATAAAAAAAGATGTACAAAAATTAGCTAGAAAAAATAAGGAAAGAAAACCGAAAAAGATATCTAGAAAAATGAAACAAACAGCTTCCTTAAAAAAAGAATGGTCTAATACGATATATAAATTTGGTTTATCAATAGGACTCTCAGACAATACAAGTAAAGCTATGAGTAAAGATAGTGCTTTTGAGCGATATTTTTTTCTATGTTATGAGAATGAAAGGGCTTCTCTTGAACAATTAATTATCAATATAGCTGTTTGTTGCTATGATGAAATTAACATGCATAAATTTATAAATAAAAAAATGATAAGTTTATATGAAGAATTACGTCAAGAGTTACTAAATATTATATCATTAAAAAACAAAAGGAAATATTCGAGAATTATTAATAGAGATCAAACCAACTATAATAAGATAAACGATTTATCGAGATTAAAAAGAATTTTAAATTCTAAAACGGAAATTTTCGGAAATTATTTTAAAAGCTACGAAGTTAATAATGGAAAAGACAAAGAACTGATACATATTTATGGTGATAGTAGAGACGGAATTAACATCATGATTAACATTGGCAATGATCAATTGAAAACTGAGCTAGGTTTTTATAGAACAGGTTTTACTTATCGAAGGATAGACAATAGTGAAAATAATCTAATAGTAAGTGTGATTAAAAATATTTATATAAATAGGGAAATTGGATTTTTAGATGAGAGAGGTCCATATTTTGAAAAAGATCAGCAGTGGAAATGTATATACTTAAGGTGACATAAAATAATCCATCGCTTATTGCCGCAATCTCCAGCATGTAAGCATGGACTTTCACAGAAAAGTTTTGGCATCTGTGTTCTTTTATTTTTATCGAAGTGAAAGATTGTGGTCACACTTGTACTTTCTGAGCGTTACAAAGTACTCGAACGTAGAAACAAAAAACTCAAAAAAGCCTTGTCCTATAAGGCTTTCCTCCGCTTTCCCTAACGGAACACAATCCAACCCCATCTCCCCACTGGCAGCGATGAGGTCAGGGGTTCGATCCCCCTAGGCTCCACCATACATAAACAACCAAGCAGCCGAATCTGGCTGCTTTTTTTTGCATATGGTGAATCTAGGACAGGAGAGAACTCCTGAAGCTTTCGTCCCGTGCGACTCGTGTTCTCCGGTGCCCCCTCAAAGGCGTTCAGTCCCGCGTTATTTCAGAATAAACAATTCCTCGACGGGAAGACCAAAAACTCTTGCCATCTTAATGGCCAACACCGTACTCGGTATGAACTTTCCGTTTTCAATCGTGTTGACCGTCTTTCTGGTGACCCCAATCAATTCTGCCAGCTGTTCTTGTGTCAAATTCATTTTGGCTCGTTGCACCTTTATCGTATTTTCTAGAACGTCTTCACTCATCATCGAGAACCTCATCTTTGTCAAGGATTAAGTAATATATTAGGGGAGAAATGACGCCAACGACGAGCATTAAGTGTAAAACAAGCTGGATGTTTAATGCAACAAACAAGCTGAGCGTAAAAAAAATCCCAACCAGCCCCAAAATAACCCAAAACCCTACCGTAAAGCTTTTCAGTCGAATCATTTGAAAATACTCATTATTTAACGAAATGGCAAATCGGCGCTTCTTTTGCATGCGAAACGATAACAGGACAATTTTTATGAGGTAATATGCCCAGACAATCCCGCCCATAACAGAAATTATGGCCGTGAAGACAGTGATTAATTTGACGGTGTCTAAATGTAGATACCGAATCAAATATGTCAGCTGCCATATTGCAAAACCAATCAGACTTCTCTTAATGAATGTCGTCCTGTTCTTTTCCAACTGTGTTACTTCGGATGCCAAATGGATCGCCTCCCATCAAAATGTAACCTTTGTTACACATGATATCACCTAAAGGTTACAAAAACAAGGTACATTTTCAAGTTTCGCTCATTTTTGGATCAGTCAATCCTAAGGTGTGAAATCCCGTGATAAATCCGCACGGTACGTTTTCTTGTGGCCTGCAATCACTGCAGCGTTTCCCGTGGCGAATGCATCCCTTGGATAAGGTATCTGGTTACTCTTGCGGTGCCCTATGCCATCCGAGGGGTGCATTTTTGTTCATTCGTAAAAAGGATTTGGGAGGCCAACGGTGAAATGAGAAGGGTGGAAAAAAATCAACTTATGCGGGGGCTGCTCATGCGTAAATCCTGGTTTAAACGTCTATTGCTCTCATACATGCCGGTTTTTATCATTGTGATTACGTTCATATTTTTTGTGTTCTTTCAGATCTTCGGCGAACAAAGCCGCCAGGAGGCGTTGAACGCCAATAAGAACCTCTCCCTGCAAGCGATGCGTATCGTGGATACGTCCTTAAAGGTGATCGATAACATGATCGTGCTTGAGAGCATCAACAGCAAACCTTTGAATGATTTTTTCAAGTCGACGGCGGCGAGCGATCCTTATATTAATATCAGGGCCGTGCAGAAGCTCAAGGAAATGATTAATTATTATCCCTTGATCGATTCGATTTATCTTGTCAGGAATTCGGACGGATATGTGCTCAGCGACGCGACGAACGGGTTTATCGGCACGTATCCGGACCGGAGTTTTATCGAGCAGTACCAAATATCGATGACCCCCAAATGGACGGGCGTACGGACGTTCGAACAATTTAAAATGAAAGGCGGCAAGCAGGTCGTCAGCCTGGTCAGAGGGTCGCCTTACATGAAAAACGACCTGGGCATGATCGTCGTCAACGTGGCCGCGGATTCTCTAAGCAACTTAACCAAATCGATGTACGAGTCCAAGGTCAGCTTTATCCAAGTCAAGGATGCTTCGGGCCGGGCTTTGTTCGGCAGCGACGTCCAGGTCGGGCCGTCCGAAGTTTACTCGGAGTATGTATCGAGCTATACCAATTGGAAATACGGGAGCGGCCTTGTGAACCATGGTTTTGTAAGCGCTGTCTCTTATCTGTATAACCTTTGGTTCATCATCGGACTCGTCATGATTGCCGTCGGGTTTATTTGGATGATTTATGTCACCAGACGGAATTCGAAGCCGATCGAAGCCATCGCCGCCAGGTTCAGCAGCTATTCGCTCCCGGTGGCGGGAGGAGGCTTGTGGAAAGGCAAACCGGATGAATTTGCCTTCATTGAATCCGCTGTTGACCACATATTGGAGCAATCCAAGCAGTATCAGGAAAAATACCGGGAGGATCTGCATTTGCGGACCCGGTATATGTTCCATCAATTAATTGAGGGGGATTCATCGCTGACGGTTTCCGAATTGAAATCGGAGGCGGCCCGCCTGAACTTGCCGCAGCCGCTGGATCAATTTCGCATCCTCATGATTGAAATCGATAAATACGGCGACTTTTGCAGGAACTATTCGAAAGCCGATCAGGATTTGCTTAAGTTTACCTTGCGGACCGTCGTCCATGAGATAGCCTCCAAATGGGACTGCCGGGTGTGGTCCGAATGGATGTCTTCCTCCGGCTTGTCGGTCATGTTGTTTGAAAAAAGCGACGACGACCATTTCAGAACCGCGGTTTTGCCCCGTTTTGCCGAGCAGGTTATCGCATGGGTCGACCAAAACCTGAAGTTTACGATTACGATGGGCATGGGCGAATCCACGCCGCATTTAAGCGATATTCCGGTGTCGTATAAAAAAGCGCTGGCAGCCTTGCAATATAAAATCGTTTTGGGCGAAAACCGGCTGATCCAAGGCGATGATATTTCGCGTCACGGCGTCGCCGAAGTGTATTCCCATTTGGGGGAAATCCGCTCCATCGTGCAGTCCTATCGGATGTTGAAGGCGAATTGGAGCGAAGACTATGACACATGGTTCGTGCAGTTGAAGCAAGGCCTGTTGACCAATGATGAAATTTTCAACCTGATGAATTATTTCATTTATCACATCGGCCGCGAAATGTCCGGCATGAGCAAGGAGATATACAACCAATGGATTCGGGAGGGGCTGCCAAAGCTGACGGAGAGCGTGGATAACTGTTACTCTTTGGAGCAGCTGAGGCAGGAAACGAAGCAGGTGCTTTCGGCCCAGTTTGAGACGATGAAACAGCTTCAGGATCGCAGGCAGCATTCGAACATCATCCGGGACATCTGCCGGCTCATCGAGCAGGATTACGCCAATCCCGACTTGTCGCTTGAGATGCTTGGAGACCGGTTTCATCTGAACGCCAAGTACGTAAGCAAGCTGTTCAAAGAAAACACCGGACAGAGATTCGTTGATTTTTTGATCGATATCCGCATGAAGGAGGCGCAACGTTTGCTGACGGAAACGGGGGATTCGGTGCAGGAGATTGCGGAACGGGTCGGATATACCCATGCGATCTCGTTTACCCGTGTTTTTAAGCGGACCGTCGGTGTCGCTCCCGGCGAATACCGGGCTGACAAGCTGCGCAGCATGGCAGGCGAAAATGATTCAGTCGTAGAAAACGGTTAAGAACAGCGATCGCGCATCGCTGTTTTTTTCATTCGTCGCAGTCGGCTGCTAGTGGGATTGGGAATCCGGGCGATCGGTATTGCGGCTAAGACTTTATTTTGCGGGAATTTACGTGCATTGGGGCCGGCAGGCGAAAACGGTTAATCCGGTTTATTTTTGTTTCTTGTTGCGTGCTTGCGGTTTCCTATACAATCGGCTTACATTCCCAGCACCCGTAAGCATGCCCGAAAGTATGATCGAACGGAAGGAGTTTACCCATCATGCCAAGACTGATCAGCAAGCCGCAGGCCGAGCCGGGACTGGCTCGGAAAATCTCTTTATCTTCTCAAGCGCCGCCGAGCAAAAGCAACGTCGGGAAAAAAATCAAGCGGCACTGGCAGCTTTATCTCGTATTGCTGCTGCCCGTCCTGTATTTGATTATTTTCAAATATATACCGATGGCCGGCATTGTAATCGCATTCAAAAATTTTAACGTCATCAAAGGCATCTGGGGCAGCGACTGGGTCGGACTTAAATATTTTCACCAGTTTTTTGAATCGCCGAATTTTTGGCTTTACATCAAAAACACGCTCGGCATCAGCTTCTACGGCCTGATCGTAGGCTTTCCCGCACCCATCATTTTGGCGCTGGCGCTGAACGAGATCCGAAACGGCATTTTCAAAAAAACCGTACAGATGGTCTCTTATGCCCCTTATTTTATTTCCACGGTCATCATGGTATCGATCATTATCGTCAACCTGACGCCGCATGTGGGGATGGTCAGCAAGTTTTTCGAAATGCTCGGCGTAAGCAATACGAATTTTATGGGCATGCCGGGTCTTTTCAAGTCCATCTATGTATGGTCCGATGTATGGCAGTTTACGGGATATGGCGCGATCATCTACATCGCCGCGCTTTCCGGCGTGAATCCGGAGCTGTACGAATCCGCCAAGGTGGACGGCGCATCCCGCATCCAGAAGATTTTGCGCATCGATATCCCAAGCCTGGTTCCCGTCTCGGTCATCCTTCTCATTCTGAACCTGGGCAACATCATGAAATTGGGTTTTGAAAAAATATATTTGATGCAAAATCCGCTGAACCTTAGCACCTCGGAGGTCATATCCACTTATGTCTATAAGGTTGGTTTGCTTGGGTCGAGCTTCAGCTTCTCGGCGGCCATCGGTCTGTTCAATTCGGTGATCAACCTGATTCTGCTTATCACGGTCAATTACATTGCCCGAAAGCTGTCAAGCAACAGCCTGTGGTAGACCTATCCCGGTTGGATGCATGAGAACGCACAAGCACCAAGAAAGAGAGGAGATCTTATGTTCAAAGGAACCGCTATTCGCGAGTCCAAAGGCGATCGCCTATTCGTTGCTTTCGTCTACCTGTTTTTGACGCTGATTCTTGTCATAGTGGCGGTGCCCCTGATCTACATATTAAGCTCGTCCGTCAGTTCGCCCCAGGCGGTTACGTCGGGCAAAGTATGGCTTTTTCCCGTTGATTTCACGCTGGACGGCTACAAAGCGGTGTTCCGCAATCCGCAAATCGGCGTCGGCTATATGAATTCGCTTTTTTATACCGTCGTCGGCACGGTCGTTAACGTGGCTCTGACCATCATGCTTGGTTATCCGCTGGCCAAGAAGACCCTTTACGGCCGCAGCTTTTTTATGGTTTTGCTTGTGATCACCATGATGTTTGACGGGGGACTGATTCCTTATTATCTCGTCGTCAAAGACCTGCATTTGCTGGATACCCGCTGGGCGATGATTTTGCCGGGAGCGATGGGCGTATTTCAGGTCATTGTGGCCCGGACGTTTTTCCAAACCACCATTCCGGATGAATTGTCGGAAGCGGCGGAACTGGACGGATGCAGCGATTTGCGGTTTATATTCAGCATCGTTCTGCCGCTGTCCAAACCGATCATTGCCGTGATGACGCTGATGTATGCCGTCGGACACTGGAATGCGTATTTTGATGCTTTGATCTTTTTGCGGTCGCCCGACTTGTTCCCGCTTCAAATCATACTCCGCAACATACTCATCCTGAATACGGTGGATGCCTCCATGATGGCGAACGTCAACCAGATGCAGGCGCAGCAGGGGCTTAAGGATTTGATTAAATATTCGCTCATCGTCGTTGCGAGTGCGCCGGTCCTTATTATTTATCCTTTTGTGCAGAAGCACTTCGTCAAAGGGGTCATGATCGGTTCGTTAAAGGGCTAAAGACGGCTTCCACGCCGCCATAACCGCTTTAAAGGGGGTGGTGCTGTCCGTTTTGCGGATAAGCTCGAGGTTCGGATGTCATAAAAACAAAGTTTTTGCCCGGCAATACCATGATGATGAATGGGGGAAAAGTTCGATGCAAAAAAAGCTTGGAAAAACATGGCTAGGCACCATCAGCTGCATGTTGGTTTGCATGCTTCTTCTCAGCGCCTGCAGCGGCGGCAAATCCACGGGGCCGGAAGCTTCCGGCGATCAAAAAGACAATAAGCCTGCGGAGCAGAGCGATGTATTTACGCCGGTCGGCACCTATCCGATCGTGAAAGAGCCGATGACGATCAAAATGTTCGCGCCGCAATTCGCGACGATCGAAAACATGGATACGAATTTGTTTACCAAATATCTTGAAGACAAAACGAACATCAAAATCGACTGGGATTTGGTCCCGGATAACGCGTTAAACGATCGTAAGCAGCTTATGCTTGCCAGCGGCGACTATCCGGAAGTCATTTTGCACGGGGGGCTGACCAAGGAAGAACAGATGAAATACGGGCAGCAGGGAGTCTTTATCCCGCTGAATGATTTGATCGACCAATACGCTCCCAACATTAAAAAAGCGATGCAGGATCTGCCCTACATGAAGGCTTCGATTACGGCGCCTGACGGCAACATCTACGCTTTGCCGCAGGTCAACGAATGTTACCATTGCGACAATGCGCTCAAAATGTGGATCAACAAAGCATGGCTTGATAAACTAGGCCTGGCTGTTCCAACGACGACGGACGAATTTTACAATGTCCTGAAAGCGTTTAAGGAGAAGGATCCGAACGGAAACGGCAAACAGGATGAAATTCCGTTAACGGGCTCCGACGAGATGTGGGCAGGCAACGTTTCGGCGTTCCTCATGAACTCCTTTATCCTCGATGACTACGTCGATAAAGATTCGGGAACGTTCCTCCGCCAAATCGACGGTAAAGTCGACTTTACGGCCAATAAAGAAGAGTGGAAACAAGGTCTTCTTTATCTCAACAAACTGTACAAAGAGGGATTAATCGATCCGGCGGCCTTTACCCAAAACGCCGACGCCGTTCAGCAAATGGCCAACCGCGAGCCGGATAACGTCATGGGTACCCTCACGACGGCATTAATCAGTTACGCCTACAGCATGGACGATAAAGCTCCGCGCCATAAGGACTACGTTGTCGTGCCGCCGCTGAAAGGCCCGAACGGCGTTCAACAGACGCTTAATTTTGCGGGGATCGGAAGCTCCCAGTTTGCGATTACGAATAAAGCGACAAAAGAGCAGCAGATTGCCGCGATCCGGTTAGCGGATTATTTATACACGGAGGAAGCCATCGTTCTGGAGGAAAACGGCCCTGAAGACAAGGGGTGGCGGAAGGCGAAAACCGGAGAACTGGATTTCAATGGAGAGCAGGCGAAATACGCCTCGATTCCGAAAACGGACAAAAAACCGACCCATAACGACGGTTGGGAGCAAATCGGCCCATCCCTTCGGACTTACGCTTACCGCGCGTCTTGGGTAGCACCGCAGGACCCGCTTGCACCGGACGGCTACGGCACGCGCCTGAACCAGGTTTCCAAGGAGTACGAACCGTATCATTCCAAGGAGCAATATCCAAACGGCTTGTTCATAGCGCTTGAAGATGCCGAGATCGCAGCGCAGATCAAAACGACGCTCGTCAGTTACGTAAAATCCAATATGGCCCAGTTTATTACCGGCTCCAAGGATATTAACAAAGAATGGGATTCTTACGTAAAAGGGTTCGATGGGCTTCAATTGAGCCAGTACCTGGAAATCTATCAAAAAGCGCTGGATGCCAAAAAATAGACGACGCAACGAAACCTGACGAAGGTCTCATCCCTTGCGCGGTCGCGATTGATGGCGTGAGGGGTGAGCTTTGAATTTTTTGGAAAGCAGGTGTATGGAAAATGACGGTGCTTGCGAAACCATCGCCGCAGCAGCTTGCATGGCAGGATCTTGAGCTGGGGATGTTTTGCCATTTTGGCATCAACACGTTTTGCGATCAGGAATGGGGGGAAGGGACGGATTCCCCGGAGCTTTTTCATCCAACGGCGTTTGATGCCCGGCAATGGGCCAGAACAGCAAAGCGTGCAGGATTCAAATATTTGGTGCTGACCGCCAAACATCATGACGGCTTCTGTCTGTGGCCGACGAAAACGACCGATTATTCCGTGAAATCAAGCCCGTGGAAAAACGGGCAGGGAGATGTCGTAAGGGAAGTTGCCGATGCTTGCAGGGAAGAAGGACTAAAGTTCGGGTTGTATTTATCCCCTTGGGACCGGCACGAACCTTGCTACCCGGATCAGGAGGCATACGACGACTTCTATGCGGAGCAATTGACGGAACTTCTGACGGGTTACGGGCCGCTTGTCGAGGTATGGTTCGATGGGGCGGGCTCTCAAGGCCGGGAATATGACTGGCCGAGAATCATCGGACTGGTGGACAAATATCAGCCGGAAGCGATGGTCTTTAATATGGGAAGGCCCACGATCCGTTGGGTAGGCAATGAGGACGGCGTCGCTCCATACCCTTGCTGGAATACGGCAACGACGGCGCGGGAAAGCATGTTCACCAGCGATATGCTGACATGGATGGAGGGAACTCCTTCCTGGGTGCCTGCCGAATGCGACGTTCCGATCCGCAAAAGACACTGGTTCTGGCATCCCGACGACGAAGCGAGCTTAAGAAGCTTGGAGGATGTACTGGACATTTATTACCGGTCGGTCGGCCACGGGGCCACGCTGCTGTTGAACATCTCTCCGGATAACCGCGGGCTTCTCCCTGATGCTGATGCAGCGCGAGTCATCGAATTCGGGGATGAAATCCGGCGCAGATTCGGGCAGTCCATCGGCCAGACGCAGGGTGAAGGTACGGAGCTGCTGCTCGCCTTGAACCATATTCAACCCGTGAATCATGTTGTTCTAATGGAGGACATCGCTCAGGGGGAACGCGTTCAGGAGTATGTTCTTGAAGCTTATGTCAACGGCCATTGGGAAGAGCTTGTCAGGGGAAGCGCGATTGGACATAAAAAAATCGACCGTTTTGGCACGATTGAAACCGACGCGCTGCGAATACGGGCGCTTGCAAGCGTAGAGAAGCCCATGATCCGCAGCTTTGCGGCTTATTACGTCGATTAAATCTTGAATATCATGTCAAAACCTGATCCATGAAGGATTCAGGTTTTTTATTGTTTTCATGGTGCTTATGAATTGCCACTACGAAAAAAATCTGATCGACCAAAACGCGAATATGGGCGGAAAAATCGCCGCATCGATTCGCCGCTGATTCCTGGCATCGGTGCCGATGTGGTATGTTTAGATACCCGACAGGATTGCACCACCCTCGACTTGAAGTACGGACCCGGTCGTGTATGTGTTTTTCGCCAAGTACACGTACGCCTCAGCGATCTCTTCGGGCTTTGCAACGCGCTGTAGTAAAAGTGACTGGGCAATCTTCTGGAACATCACTGCACGACTATTGGCGTCGATTCCATTGAAAACAGGTGTATCCACCACCCCTGGCGACACAACATTGACTCGTATAGGAGCCAAATCCATCGCCAAAACACGGACAAGGCCCTCAATGGCTGAGTTTAGCGCAACCAGCGTCGAGGCGCCCTTTGCCGGTCGAGCGGCAGCAGCACCGGAAGTAAGCGTGATCGACCCGGACTGCCTGATAAAAGGCAGGGCGGCTTTTACTGTTGCATATTGCCCCCAGAACTTGCTGTCAAACTCAGCCTTCGCAACATCGATTCCCAAAGAACCAAAGGGAGCATTGGAAGACCCACCCCCGGCAGCGGTAACGACGAGGTGATCAAAGTCACCAATCTTTTCAAAGAACTGTTTCATCCGGCTTTCATCCCGGAAATCCAGGACATACCCTTGTGCTGTCCCGATCTCCCTTACCGCTGCGTCGACTTTCTCTTGTGAACGACTGGCAACGATGACCTGGGCACCTTGAGAGAGAAATAATTTTGCGGTCGCCAAACCAATGCCGGAAGTACCGCCTACGATTACGGCTCGATGATTTTGCAATGACATGTTTCATACCCCCAGTATAGAGTGATGTTTTATAAACGGAACTATGACTCCGTTTATTATACGGAACGCAAACTCCGTTTGTCAATTTAGTGTATAATGTGTTTGTGAGAGGGGGTCATTCATATGCCAAATAAAGAGCCTTCGCAAGCCCGAGAAGATAAGGATTCCAATTCAATCGGTGCGGTTACAACGGGAAAATCATTACGGGCGGACGCCAGACGAAACAGAGACCGCGTACTGGACATTGCAGCGAAAGTCTTCGCCACTGAGGGATTGGACGTTCCAATAGACGTAATCGCCAGTCGTGCAGGGATTGGGATTGGAACGGTATATCGTCACTTTCCGACGAAAGAAGAATTAATTGAAGCTGTAGTTTTCAGTTTTAAGCAATGTCTCATCGAGAAAGCAAGGGAGATGCTCTTGCAAGACGATCCAGGTCTAGCCTTTTTTGACTTTCTGTCGCTCATTGTGAGAGAGAGCATGGGAAATAAAGCCATAATCGCCACTTTAGCCAGAGCTGGTGAAGGCATTCATCGTCCACTCTCTGGTAACGCAATGGATTTTCAACATGCACTAGGGGAATTACTGAAACGCGCCCAGCAAGCGGGTTCAGTTCGCAATGACATTCAGGTAGCCGATATATCGGCTATTCTATTTGGTGTTATGCGTACTCTGGAATCCAATGCCGATCCCGGATTATCGGAGCGCATCCTGTCGGTGGTATGCGACGGGTTACGTGGTCGTTGATGAACAGATTTCGGTAAAGGGCTTTATATATGGATTAATGGCATCTATTCAAGTTGCGCATTCTGCGCAGTCTTGGTTAATATTGCAAGTTCTATGAAATAAGGCATCCCTTATGTAGACTTCAGTTCTCATAAGGGATGTTTAATTTAATTATTGATTTATTGATCGATCCTTTCACGCGAATATCACCTCTAAAATCTGACCTACTGGGTCTGCGTTATCGTCTCCATGCATTTTTTAATTTCCCTGTCAATTCCGTTTGAATGACCTGCTTAAGAAATTGAAATAGCCCCCTGGGGAGATCGTTTTTTATGAACATGAACGGAGAGTATTTAAACGTAATGGGTTTGTTCTCGACAATCGCCTTTCCGAAGCGCGGTCGGAACAGGAGCGCTCTTCCTATTGCGACAAGATCGTAGCCATAAGAATGCGCTGCGACCACATCTTTTAGGCTTTTTATTTTGCCGACGCCGATGACAGGTACACGTCGATCAATGAAGTCGATAAGCTCACGCCCGATCTCGACGTTTTTAGTTTCAGGACGAATCCCTTTTTGATTAAATTGACTAAGTGAGAAATGAATATAATCAATGTTTCTTTGAATTAGGGCATCTATTAACAATTTGGTGTCGGCCAATGCGATCCCTGTTTGTCCGGTTTCTTCCGGCGATAGGCGATAACCAACGATAAAATGGTCGGGCTTCAATTCGGCGACGGCTTTCTGAACAGCCTGAACGACTGCGAGCGGGAACTGAAGTCGATTTTGGATCGTTCCCCCCCATTGATCTTTTCTTCGGTTCGAGTAAGGGGAGAAAAATTGCTGAATAAGATAACCGTTTGCACCATGAAGCTCTACTCCGTCAAAACCGGCTTTAATGGCACGCTTGGTCGCTTCGTAAAAGTCCTGAACGATCCGTTCGGCTTGTTCGTTTGTCATTTCCTTTGGAATGGCATAGCCTGGCCGTTTCGCTGGAACGGAAGAGGGCGCAATGACGTCATTCTCTCCAATTTCCGCCGGAAGGGCTAACTTCCCTGCATGAATTAATTGTGCTACGATGACTGCCCCTTCTTTTTTTAAATTTGCAGTAAATTCACTGAATCGAGCAACATTCCGATCTGAATCCAATGACACATGATTAAAAAATCCGTGCCCATCTACAGAAACAGAGAGGGCGGCGGTAATGAGCATTCCGACGTCCTTTGATCGATTCTCATAATAACGAAGTTCCTGCTCGCTGAAGAACTCGTCTTTATTGGATGAATAAGTCGTCATAGGCGCCATCACAAGCGTGTTTTTTATTGTTCTCCCGTTGGAAAAGGTGAATGAATTCATACAAGTTCCTCCTGTGCCCTATCGATCCAAATTGACACCATTTTAATAATAGACTACAGTCTAAAAAGTATCGGCACTTTTATTATGCTGACGGAGGCTTACGCTTGCAAACATCAATTTGCAGCTGAAAGTTTATTATTCGACGAATTTTGTGGAGGTGTCTATTTATGCAGGTCATGATGAAGGATCGGCGCATACAAAAAACGAAAGACGCTATTCAATCCGCTTTGGCAAAACTATTAAGAGAAAAAAGTATAGACAAAATGACTGTGAAACAATTATGCGAGGTCGCCAATATCAATAAAAGCACTTTCTATTTGCATTATAGAGATATTTACGACTGTGCCGATTACTTACGGGATACCATCGTCGATGATTTGATTGCCGTGTTTGCTCCATACAGCTTTGCGGATATCATTCATAATTTTTCGGTTGTACTGGAAGATATTATGAAGACCTTTGATAAGAACAAAGATATTTATATGCCTTTTCTTAAATCTCCAAGTCTTTCATACAGCTTATGTACAATGAAAAACGCAATCATTGAGAAGGTATTGGAGAAGGTCGATGATCAGGATCGAAATCATGGAATGGACGAATTTATGGTTACCTTTATCATAAGTGGAATGATCAGCGTGCTTGAACAACATGATTTTACGGATCTGAATCAGCAAACCATTTCGAATCTGGCCGATAAAGTACAAAATGGGTTTGCCAGCATGCCAAGCACAAGATAAAGAACCTTAAAACGGGTCATTGATTTGTTGCTTAAACTCCATATTCGCAGGGATTTGGGGCAGGCAAAGGGGAGGGAATATGCGATCATGGACATTTCGGCCATTATTGAAGTGGTTAACGATTAGTCGGGCACGTTGTCCATGATGGAACATTTGCGGAATCATTTGATTGGCAAAGTCCGCGTGCCGGCGACGGTGCTATTGACCTGATCCCAATCTTGCATACAACATTCAATTGAATGTTGTTGTGGGAACGCCAGCTTAATAAACCGCCCTTAGTGGCGGTTTATTAAGCTGAAAAACAACATTGAGAAATGCCAGAAGAAGAATACATTCTAAGAGATCGTGAAGAAATATGATTCTGAAATCAACCATTTATAACTTTATTCGTTAAGCTGAAGGTTGATTTTGTTCCCGATAAGCTTGGCCGCCGCTTCCGCCGACTTCTGACCGGCGAAGAAAGCCTTCGATTCGTTATCGATGATCTTTTCTAGCTTGGACGGTCCGCCCACAGGATTAACGGCACCTGAAAGATAGGCGTCCACTTGCTTCAGGAGGACGGGGTCGACCTTGATCGTAGAGGAATCGCCCCCCGTATTCACCACCCCGTCGCGAAGGATTTTGTTCATCTGCTGCTCGTAAACAGCCTTGTTCATCGGAAAGCCGGGACTTGCATCTAGCGCATCGATATAGGATTGTACGCTTTCGTCGTTCAACAGGAATTTGATGAAATCCCAAGCTTCCAGCTGGTGGATGGAGTTGGCGTTGACGCCGAGCGTTCCATGCGGCTTGAAGTCGCCTCCGCCTCCCGAACTTGAGGAATGCGGCTTGGCATATAGCTTTGTATGCGGATAAGGGGCGAGCATAACGGCTTTGCGCAGCGAAGAAAGCTCGGTCCCGAAGAAATAGGCTTTTCCGGATTGGGGAACATTCGTTGCCGGTCGTCCTCCCAAATGAAAGTTGAAGACAAGGTCTTCGTCGAACATCGTTTTGACCTGCCGCATCATATCGGCCAG
This sequence comes from Paenibacillus sp. USDA918EY, assembly GCF_009870825.1. GTDB lineage: Bacteria > Bacillota > Bacilli > Paenibacillales > Paenibacillaceae > Paenibacillus_AQ > Paenibacillus_AQ albilobatus. The sequence goes on from NZ_WTWY01000008.1 coordinate 244,335, forward strand.
GGCGTCCGTGTCAAAGTGCGCTTCCCCTTTCGTTACGGTCACAAGCTGTGCATAATTTTCCGAGACCAGTTCGCCAAGCAGAGCGGTAGGCTCCTCGGCGAAGGCATATTTGTAATCCCCCTTCTGTTTCAATTGTCTGGCGGTGTCGATAAAGTCGCTTAACGACCAGTTGCCGTCATCGAACGTGACACCTGCTTTCCCGATAGCGTCTGCGTCGCCGAACAGACCGACCAGAGAGAAGTAAAGCGGCATGCCGTACAACCCGCCGTCGTTCTGCAAATGGTCCATGATATTGGTGAAATACAGCTCCCGGTGAAAATCAGGGTCTTGCTTCATCAATTGGTTCAAATCGGCCAGCAGATGGCGCCTGACATATTGATCGGAAGGAAGCTCGTCGAGTTCGATCACGTCTGGGCCACTGCCGGCTAGAAGAGCTGTGTTGTTGTTTTTGACGAATTGCTCATGTTTGGCCAGCGCGTCGTTTAAATCCTTGCCCGAATTCGAAGATGCTTGAAGTTCGATGTCGATATTCGGATGCAGCATCTCGTATTTCTTCACGGCTTTCTGTACCTGCTCGCTCAAGCCATAGGTAGCGATGACCAGCTTCACATGCTTGCTCGGATCCGCATTGCCCGCCGTCCCGCTGTCCTCCTCGCCACCCGTCTTCGCTTCCGTGTACCGCGTGTCCGAGACAGTCCCCGTCCCGCTGTCGTTCCCCCCGGCGCTGGAGCAGGCGGAAAGCAGTACCAACAGAACGAGTCCCAGCCATGCTGTTTTTTTCATGTAACGATCCCCTTTGTTTCCAGGCTGCCACATTTTCCGGCGCATCACCAAGCTTATAACAGACATGTTGCCAATTCATCGTCTTCTTGTGAACAAATTGTCTCCAAAACTTATGGGGGTCGTTATAGGCATGGAAATACCTGTTGCGTCAACATCAAAAAGAAGTCTTCTTCCGATGTCTCGTCGATTTCGGATGGAACATCCGGTACATCAGGTTAACCAACGTTTGACGGGGGAAGAATCGATACGCTTGCGAAATCCAATAGTTGCTTCTCCCGTCAATGACCGTCATCTGTTGTTTTTCCAAAGCGCGTAACCCGGTGTGGACAACGTGTTCAGGCGGTACCATTTTGCCGACCCCCGAATCGTTGGTTCCCATCGCTTCATAAATGTTGGTATCCGTTGGTCCCGGGCACAAGGTGACAATGGAGACACCTTTCTCTTTGGCCTCTGCCCATACCGCCTCACTCCAATTAATCAAGAAGGCTTTCGTTGCACTGTAGATGGCCCTGTAGGGCATGGGTTGAAAACCGCCAGTGGAAGCCACATTCATGATAGCCCCCTGACCTCTTCGAAACATGTCTTGTATAAAGAGATGGGATAAACTCACGGGAGTATACACATTGAGGCGTATCTCATCCTGCTGGGAACGCAATGTTTTCTCCGCAAACAAACCATGAGTCACAATTCCTGCATTGTTAATTAATAGGTCTACTTGTTGCTGGTTCCGTTTAACCGTATCATAAACCTCTTGAGCGGATTCTTCTTTACTCAAATCTGCGACGACAACTTCCACTTGTATATGATGATTTTGCTTCAAATCCTCTGCAAGACGCAACAATTTATCTTCAGAGCGAGCTACAAGTACAAGATTCATGCCTCTACCAGCGATTTCATGTGCGAATGCTTTTCCAATGCCGGAAGAAGCGCCAGTGATCAATGCCGTTTTTCCTTTATAGTCATACATATGGTTATTCTCCTTTTCTGCAATTGAAGTCCTTCAATGTTTGGATAGCAGGGCTCTTTTATTCGAAATTTTTTCAGCATTCCTCCATAACTGATATACTCGATTATGATTTTTTGTAAAAGGGACATATGTCCGTTTTATAAAAATCATATTACCGGGCATATGTCCACTTGTCAAATCGTAAAAAAACCGGCAATTTGATAAAATAGTATCAAGAGGTGGAATGCAAATGAAAAAAGAACGGAAAGATTTTATAAAATCCAGAAAAACCATTTTGCAGATTGCAGAATCACTTTTTACAGAACATGGCGTAGATAAAATCACAATGCGGAAGATCGCAACGACGGCAGGCATTGGACAAGGCACACTATATAGGCATTACGCTCATAAAGGGGAGATATGTCAGGACTTGATGAAGGAGAGTAGTTCAGAATTCATCGAGTTGGTTACCAATTTTCTGGAAAACAACCCCGGCGTATCGCTACAAGAACGATTAATTGAAATGGTGCAATATTGTGTCAATTATATTGACGAGCACTCCAATTGGTTAGTCTATTTGCAAGCTCCTTCTTGCGAAGAGCGACAACAATTGATGTATCATTCGCAAATCTATACGTTTCTATATCAGGAATTTTGTAAATTGATCGACGAAGCGGAGTCGGAACGTAACAACAACGACAGAGATACCGGGTTTAGGGTGGATGCAATGTTGGCGTCAATATCACCGGAGCTTTATGTTTTTTTAAAAGAACATCGTGGTTATACTAAAGATGCAATTATACAAAAGGTAGTCCGTTTGTATATCGATCCATTATTCAAAGAATCTGTTTAACAGGTGCTCATGAAGTTTGATTAGAGACTTTCAATTATCCATTCACTTCGGGGAACGGGTCGGGCTCAATAGTTTCTGTCACAGATAAAAATACTGGACTTATCGGTCAAAATCGCGAATTAAGTGCCTCAGGGAAACTAAGGGTACCCACTCTCGCTCTTGGCGCCGATCAGGGATCTATCGCAGACATGGTAACTCCCCTTAGGGCATTTGTGCAAGATCTACAAGGGGGCAATATAAGCTTCTGCGGCCACTTTATCCCTGAAGAGCAGCCAGAAGTGGTAGCGAAAGAACTGACGGCTTTTTTCAGTCTTGACTGAGGATTGGAAGCGGACGCCCTTGGGTCCTGATCAGGATTTTCTGTTGACTGGTTGTCAGTCAATGGTTATATTCTTAATTAAGAACAGGAGTGAACGAAAAGGAGATTTTACAATGCCACGAATTTCGAAAGACCCGCAAGAACGCAAAGACGAAATCCTGGATGCCGCCATGGAACTATTCAACAACAAAGGTTACGAGCAGACTTCGGTCAGCGATATTGTGAAAAAAATCGGAGTTGCGCAGGGGACGTTCTACTACTATTTCCAGTCCAAAGAGGAAGTCGTTCATGCCGCCTGTGAACGCACGATGGCCTTCCGGATGGATCAAGTGAAACAACTGGTGGACAGTAAAGAACTGCACGCCTCCGAGAAACTGCTTCGTCTCTTTACAGAAGATTACCCGAACGAACGGAACGATGCTGTATTTGAATATGTACATCAAGAAAACAACAGCACCCTGCATCAGAAATGGATTGTTGCCGAAATTGAGGCCCTGCTTCCCTATGTCAGACAGATCGTCCAGCAAGGGATGGAAGAGGGAACGTTTCGTGTCAGCCAGCCGGATGTGGTGGCAGAGTTTTTATTGGTGGGTGCTTCGTTTTGGCTCGATGAGGGGATTTTTGCCGGTAAAAAAGAAGAATACGCCGAGAAAAAACAAGCGCTTGCTGTCATTATCGACCGGCTGCTTGGCGGCAGTCACGGCACTTCGACCGATACGATACTAAACGAATGAAAGTAGGAAAAGATATGAACATGACCAAAAGAAATCCGGGATTTTACGAGGTGCTCCACGGCCGTCGCGCGATTAAAAAGTACGACCCGGAGGTTAAAATCAGCCATGAGGAACTAAGCCAAATATTGGCGGAGGCGACACTTGCGCCGTGATCGTTCAACTTGCAGCCCAGGCGCTTCGTTATCATTGAAAGTCGGGAAGCCAAGGAAAAGCTGCTTGAGCTTGCTCCGTTTAACGCTACACAGGTAACGACCTCCTCTGCGGTCATCGCCATGTTCGGAGATCTGCAGTTTGTTGATCGTGCGGATGACATCGACAGTCAATCCGTGGAACTTGGCTTCATGCCTCGGGAAATGAAAGATAAGATGCTCTCCACGATAGTCCCTCTATTTGATCGATTCACGGTTCAGGACAAACGGGAATCCGTTATGGTTGACGGCGGGCGGAAGATTGCATCAGGGATTTCATTTTTATGAATCATAGTAACCCTATTTGCGGCCGACTGAACGATATTTTGTTCAGTCGGCCGTCTTTTTTTAAAAAGTAAATTTATATGTTTTTGGGGTCCCCGCAAAGTATTCGGAAGAAGCATAGGCTTCACTCTGTGGGGTTGTTTTGGAGACAATTTGTTTACAAGTAGGTGAAGCTTTGGAGACATCCTTACTTTATATTTGGAAAATATCAGCCATGACCGTTTAGGCTTAAGGACATTTTCAAAAGGAGAGGAGTGTTTCATCGTGCGGAGAGCATTAACGTTATTCATTTGCTGCCTGTTCATCTTCGCTGCAGGATGCAGCGGCGCGGGAAACAAGGGCATGGTAAAATCCGGTGCTGAAGGAGAGCATGTGACAGGAGCAAATCCGTCAGATCAAGCGAATGAGCAAGGTAAAATGAATAACCCGAATGAATTGGCAGCATCGGATGGAAAGCCCAAGACTATCACGTTCTCGATGTATCATTACAACGCGTATTACGAGCAGGCGAAACGGGAGTATGAGGCGAAGCATCCGGATATTACGATCAATCTGAAATATGCAGCGAAAGAGGACGACGATCTGAGCGGACAAGCGCTCGAGAAATTCAGGCAAACGACCAGCACCGAGCTATTAACCGGCAAAGGTCCCGATCTGATTGAGATGGACTGGCTGCCCGCGGACAAGTACGTCGGCCGGAAGCTGCTGGTGAACCTGAGTTCCATGATGGAGCAGGATTCATCGTTTAAGAAAGAGCAGTATTTCCAGAATATTCTGGATCATGCCAATCCGGGCGGCAGTATTTATACCGTACCTCTTCATTTCTCCTTGCAAGCGCTGATCGGGGATAAGGAAGCAATAGAGCGATCGAATGTATCATTTAATGATACAACGTGGAATTGGAACCAGTTCACGGATGTATTGAAGCAGCTCGTTCAGAAAGGAGATTATGAGTACGGCTATGTATACAAGGCACAAATCAGCTTTATCTATGATATTGTCCGTGGCAATTACTCCCGGCTTGTAGATGCTGAGCATAGGAAGGCTAACTTTGAAAATGGTCTATTTGTCCAATTGCTGGAGCAGACCAAAACGATGGAGGAGCAAAAGATCGCTTCATTCGATTACCGAAACTTTAAGAAAAGTTATTTCATTCCTGTGGATATCAACTCCCCAGGGAGCTACGTTTCGAACTTGAAGCGCTCCAACTACGGCAAGCCCGCCTATTACCTGGAATCGAAAGGGGAAGGACAACAGCCGGGGGGATTCTTTAGCACATACGACAACTTAGCGGTGAACGCGAACTCTCCCGTAACAGCGGAAGCCTGGGATTTTCTCAAGTTTTTAATGTCAGGGGATGAGGAACCGTCGACGGCGCAGTTCTTCCCGATAAGCAAAGCCGCATATGAAAAGCAAGTGAAGCGTGTGTTGAAGGACGGGGTAACCGTGGAAAGCGAAGGAAAGCAGAATGAAACGATACAGGTGACGGAAACCGATCTTCAAGATCTGGATGCAATCATTGCAAAGGCAGTTAATATGAAATCCGATATGCCGGGAGAAATCCAGAAAATCGTGTTCGACGAGGCTCCCGCCTTCTTCAGCGGGCAGAAATCGTCTGAAGCGGTGGCGAAGCTCATCCAGAACAAGGTAACGACCTACCTCAATGAATAGAAGACGGTTAAGGGGATGGATTCATCCATTCTTTCAAGGTTTTTCGGGAGGCGTACATGCTTCGATCCCCCAGGCTCTATAGCTAAAAACCCGCTGGACACAAGGATTTCCGAGTGTTTGGCGGGTTTTTCCTACGTGTAAATTGTTCGTTTTTGTTTTCGAGGTCACACGATTGGTCACAACGATAAATCATTGTTCCTAGGTGTCCGCCTTTTGTCAAGAATGGACCAGGGCATCCATAGTGGACACCCCTCTTCCGATGTTCCCAAACAGTCAGTGTTAACGAGTTATTGAGAAATCGAGTCTTTTAAGAAATCCGCAAAATTTACCGGGGATCTGCCAATCAGGTTTTCCAAAGCGGGATTGGTTTGCGAGAAATCTCCTTGTCGGCTTGCCTGAAACATCCCTGCAAGCATACCGACCATCGCTTCCGGCAGCCCTCGGGACAGCAAGTGGTTCCGATATTCATCATCCGACACGACCATTCGCCGAATCGGTCGGTCCAAGATTTTGGAAGCAATCGATGCGATTCCATCCATGTCAATCGCTTCGGAAGCCGTAAGGTTAGGCGTTATACCGTCATATCCCTGCTCTGTCAGGATGACCGCTGTGGCTTCAGCCAGGTCGGAATGGGTGGTCCAGGCAACAGGACCGTCTTCCGGAGCAATCAATTCCCCTGTTTTCAAGGCATCCCCCATCCACATTTTCGCTGATGCGGCATAAAAGCCGTTTCGCAGCGACGTGAAAGTCATTCCTGAAGATTTTAGCAGCTCTTCCGTAGCAGCATGAACGTCCATGGGGGGAAAATGCGACGTTGCAGGCGAAAACATTTGGCTCGTGTACAGCAGTCGACGAACACCGGCTTTTTTTGCCGTTTCGATTGCGGTTTGATGGTGACGAACAGCAACTTCTCCCAAGGAGTGGGACGAGATCATGAGAACTTGAGACGCTTCCTCAAAGGCGCGAAGAAGACTTTCGGAATCATCGAAACTTCCTTGGCGAACACGAACGCCGCGTTCTTGTAGATCCTGTGCCTTGTTCACATCACGGACACTTACGCCAATTTCCCCGGCAGGAACACGTTTGAGAAGTTCTTCTACGACCTTCCGACCTAATTTTCCATTCGCTCCTGTAACAACGATCATTTCTACTCATCCTTTCGTTTTGCAAACCAGAACAAGAGTTTCTTGCCATACGATTTGGTTTGTGCAATCATAAGCGTTAAGTGCATGTTCAGTGACTTTTTTGAACAACTTCTTAGATAAAAGATAATAGGATTGCGTAATGCCAACAACCTGCAAAAAGCTGTTTTTGTTGTGTTTCCAACATTTCTAGCCTTTTGTCTGTTATCGAGTTCAAGAGAAAGAAGGGGGTAAAATGTCGGTAAATCCCGAGGATCCGCGTGTTAAAAGAACCCGTCAATTGTTTGTGCAAGCTTTTAACGATTTGGTTGGGAAAAAGAGAAACATCTATTCCATTTCCGTGCACGATATCACGAATCAAGCAACCGTCAATCGAACAACATTTTATGCGCATTTTCAGGATAAACATGACTTTCTTGAATATTGGATGACGGAAAAGTTTCAAAAGGCTATAAGGGATAGACTGCCGGAAGAAACAACATGCAATGCCGACCATTTGCGAATCCTTATTCAAACGATATTCGATTTTCTTTTGCAGTTTCATCAATGCAGTACGCCGGGAGACAAGCCGTTTGAGGCGATGTTTGAAAATGCCATGCATCAGGATCTTCATCGATTCCTGCTTAAACGGGTTAATGAATTGGACATACAGAGCTTTTCGCGAAAAAAGTTGGAAGCGATGGCACTCGTGATCAGTTGGAGCATATTCGGATCGGCTTTGCAGTGGAGCCAGAACCCTCAAGATCGCTCCGTGGAAACGATGTTTGAAGAAGTCGTTGAGGTTATATCGGTTCAATTGGCCCCTATTTGGGAGCAAACAGCCAGCTAAGAAAATGCCTTTTTTCTCAATGCTTTGCTTTGATGCCCGGCGCTGTAATCCCCCGGGAGCTGCCCGTATCATTTCACTGTCGAGCAGATCGCCAAGTTAAACGAGACAAGAATAGGCGCGGTCAGTGTCAAGAGAGGCTCTAAAAGACTCGATTTCTCATCGGCACGGTTCATGGCGTCAAAGCATGTGAATAGGTCACCCAATTCGGAAGCTCCGGACTGTCGGCAAAGTGTCGGCAGTTTTTTTGTATCTTCTTTATCGATGCCGGTAAGCTCCACGTTCAGTTGATCCAGGCAAGGACATTGGGCTTGATCGGCACGGGGTTCAGCAGAAGGGACAGGATGGATCCCGACAGAGTCAACCGGCGACGGTGAAGCAAGAATTTGTCTTTTTCATAGACCTCGGCTTACATGGTGAGAATGTTTCGGTTGTGCCCTCCAAAATCATTGACAAACAGAGGTGGTTATTTGTAATATAACGGTGTAAGATAAATTTAACTAAGTTAAAGAAGGGTGAAATGATATGAAATCACTATCTGTAGTTATTATCGGTGGCGGTATCGGCGGACTTGCATTGGCACAAAGTTTGAAAAAAAATCACATTGATTTCCATGTTTGTGAACGTGAGCATGCAGATCATTTTGTTCAAACAGGCTATCGAATCAAAATAAATGAAAATGGATCCAATGCGCTGCGGTTTTGCCTTCCTGAAAAACTTTACGATCTCTATATGGAAACATCCGTTATAGGACCGGCACACCCTGTCTTCTTGGATCCGGTTTCTTTGGAACCCACGGGCGAACAGCACCACATGTACAATAAAGCGGAAGCCTCGCCATCCGTAAACCGGTTTACCTTTCGTGAAGTGTTGCTTGGCGAACTAGGCGACAGGATCAGCTTCGGATACCGATTTACCCATTATGAAAGGTTGGAAAACGGACGCTTAAGAGCGTGGTTCGATAATGGGGAGCATATGGATGCGGATGTCCTGGTTGGGGCTGACGGGGGAGGCTCCAAAGTCCGGCAACAGTACAAGCCTGGGGTGAAAATTTTCGATACGGGTGGCAGGGCTCTTTATACCAAGGCATTTCTGGATGAGGAGCGGAGAAAGGAACTGAATATGCTCATTGGGGATGGCAGCATGAGAGGCCTTCTAAACCCGGAAGGAGATGCTCCGGTTTCCCTTCTTCTTGAAGAGATGGCTTTCAAGCCGAATATTGAGCAATTACCGGCATCCATGTCCCTAAATGTGAAGATTTCTCCTCAACAGGATTACCTGTACGCTGTGTTTGCGTGCTCGCCCGAGTGGTTTGGGATCCCTGACGAGCAGCTTTTCCAGTTGAACGGGTTCGAATTGTTATCCTTTACTCAAGAGAAAACCAAACACTGGCACCCACAAGTAAAACGGATGTTGGAATTGGCGGATCCCGAGAAAACGGCTGTTTATCACCTTCGTAACGTTCTGCCGTATAAGCCTTGGAAAGAAACGACCCAGCTCGTTTTGCTGGGAGACGCCCTGCATCCCATGACACCGGCAGGGATCGGCGGGAATGCGGCACTCTTTGATGCCTATGAGCTCTCGAAGGAATTAATCAACGTGAAAAACGGGGAAAAGGAACTTTTGGCCGCTTTACGCGATTATGAAGTGAGTGCCATTGAACGGGGGATGAGGGATGTACGGCTTTCCTCGAAAGCAGGAGAAAGGATGTTCAACCAGAAGCCGTTGCCCTCTGAAGATGTAGAATTGGAGGAATAACTAGGATTTTTTTTTAATTCCGTGTGGATCAGTGTTTTAGGCATGTTCCTTGCAAAGCTCCCTGTTATATAGAGTATAATAAGTCATATAAGAATTTTTGGAATGGAGTTGGAGTGTTTTTTATGCCTAAACGCAGGCCACATATCAGCGAAGAGAAAATCATTGCAGCCTCATGGAAGCTTCTCTCCGACCAAGGAATCGAAAATTTTACGATGAGAAACCTCTCCAAGGAATTGAATGTTCAAGCGCCCACGATTTATTGGTACTTCGAGAGTAAGCAAGTCCTTTATCAAACGTTGGCCAACCTGGTTTCAAAAGAAATCATAAGCGATCTTCCCAAACAAGGAGACTGGCGAGAAAGGCTTCAACTAAGCGCAACGGTTATTCGAAGCAAGCTTCAGCAATTCCCTTGTTCCGGTCAGCTTCTGATGAAGTCAAGGCCAGAGGCTGACTTTATGGAATTGTTCGAATGTCTATTGCAGATGATCGAACCTACCTCGTTGACGGATAAACAAAAATTTTCATATACGACCCATTTTTTTAACTACGTCATCAATTTTGCCGTTGAAGAATATGAACAACGTATGTTGCAGATATCGTTAGAGGAGGATCATAACGAAAATACCCATGTGGATCTTTCGCAATTTGCATTGCTTCAACGGATGCACGAAGAAGATATGTTTAAATTGATGGGTTCTGATGAACTTTTTAATTCCGGAATCCTCTTATTACTTGATGGAATAGAGCAGAGGGTTAAAAAGGTTTGAAGAGGACGGCCAATGGGCCCTCCAAAATCTAATCTCTAAAAAGCCTTTAAACACAAGGATTTCCAAGTGTTTAAAGGCTTGTTTCTACGTCTGAATAAATTATGATTGAAGGTCGACCAGTAAGTTCTGGTGACCTCATGACGGGAACATATTCTCACATTTTATCCGTTCCTACGAGTTGCCAACAAGCGTTTTAAGTTATCATCAATGAACTGATTATCGCTACTATTGATTCCGCGGCCTGCAAAATGGCCCCAGACCGACTCGATCGGTTTAAATTCAGCATTAGGTATACGCTTTGCCTCGTATTCGTTATCGTCCGCCGGGCAGAAGAGATCCGTGCTTCCCGGCATGACGCAGGCAAGTGCTTTAATGCTCCCCAGCGCCTTATCGAAATCTCCGTTGTAGGCGGGATTTGCGCTAATATCTGCATGTTGGCCCGTCCATAACATGGCTAGGACATTGTGCGGATCCATCTGCATAAAGCTATTTTCCCAGACGCCGACCATAAAATCCGCCAAGGAGTCAAATCCCATCTCACGATAAAGTTCCTTTCTGTAAAACGCTGACGATACGCCCCATCCTGCATAGACACGGCCAACGGCGCGCATGTCTGCGGAAGTCAACTGGTTCAATTTGCTTGAATCGAAGCCGACTGCAGCCATGAGCGGAGCTTTCATCCCTTCCAGAACCACGTACGTTTGGGGCCAGGTCTTGGCCACGCCGGCGAAAGGCGCAATCCGTTCTACCATGTCGGGATAACTTGCCCCCCATTGGAATGCTTGAATGCCTCCCATGGACCAACCAACGACGAGAGCGATCTTTTGAATGCCGAATTTTTCGGTCACCAGCCGATGCTGGAATTGAACGTTGTCATAGATCGTTACCTGCGGAAAATTCGCCCGGTCGAATGGCGAAGGCGTGTTGCTGGGAGACGAAGATAACCCGTTGCCCAGCAGATTTGGAACGATGATGAAATATTGTTCTGGATCCAGCGCCATGCCGCTTCCAATCAACCATTCATTCTGAACATGCTGGTCGCCAAAAGCCGTTGGATAGACGATGACATTATCTTTTTTTTCATTCAATCTTCCATAAGTCTTATAAGCCAGAAAAGCGCCCGGTAATGTCACTCCCGATTGCAAGGTTACGTCGCCCAAATCAAAAATCTCATAATCCATCGTGTTGTCTCTCCCTTCAAAATGAACCATACATTAAGAATGTGTTTCTTGTTGTTAGTATAGATCTGTGATACTCTCAATAAAAGTGAATGGTTTTCATACTAGCATTCAATAATATTGAAAACAAAAAGGGGGACCGTATGATGGAATTGCGCCAACTGATTACGTTCCGCACGGTTGCAGCAACTTTAAATTTCAGTCGGGCTGCGGAAGCGTTGAACTACGTCCCCTCCAACGTCACGATGCAAATCAAAGCATTGGAGGATGAGCTGGATGTTCGTCTCTTTGACCGCTTGGGGAAGCAGCTTGTTCTCACGCATGCGGGTAAACGCTTTTTAACCCAGATCCAAAGCGTTCTGGAAAAATTGGACGAAGCTCGCACCGTCGTTCACGACAATGAAGTGCTAAGCGGCACCCTAACGATCAGTGCCAACGAGGTGATTTGCGCCTATCGGCTTCCGGCTGTCTTTCAACGATTTCGTTCGCAGCATCCGGGAGTCCGTCTGATCTTCCGCTCCGTTCCCAATCTGGAGCTCAAACAAGCACTATTTGAGGGAACTGCCGATGTCGTCTTTATGTTGGACGAACCGATTCGCTCAAGTGGGCTTAAGGTAGAGCCGTTGGTGGAGGAAAATTTCCGCCTTTTCGCCGCTCCGGACCATCCGCTCGCCAAACGAAAGGTGCTGCAGCTGGATGATTTTCACGGGGAAGTGTTCCTGACGAATGAAAAGGGTTGTCCCTATCGAACGATGTTTGACCGGTCATTTGAGAAAGAGGGCATTGATAGTATTACGTATTTAGAGTTTCAAAGTGCGGAAGCCATTAAACAATGCGCCATTTCGGGAATCGGCATTGCCTTTCTTCCTGAAATCGTAGTGGAAGCCGAAGTTGAACGGGGCGAACTTGTTGCTCTTCCATGGCAAATTCCGGACCTTCACGTGTATACGCAGATGTCATGGCATAAAGACAAGTGGCTTTCACCCATCATGTTATCTTTCATAGAAGCGGCGAGGGAGGTTCTCGCTATAGATTCATCTTCCCAACTCCGTAATAGAAAAACCCTTGCATAACAAGGGTTTTTCTGTTGCGTTACTATGCCAGCGTTTTGGTCAAAATAAAGTCGATTTGCTCTTCATCTCCCATATAAAAGGAGTGAGCCCCCGTTCGAACAAAACCCATTTTTTCATAAAATGTTATTGCGTTCTCATTCTTTTCCCAAACTCCCAGCCAGACCGTCTTTTTGTTTTGATTCCTGGCTATTTCCACCGCTTTGTTTATGAGATCTTTCCCAAGCCCTTTTTTTTGAAATTTATGTCTGATATAAATCCTTTCAATTTCGAGCGACTCAGCACCCATTTTTTCGGTTTGGGCATCATCCCAATTGACCTTTAAATATCCGGCTAATTCTTCGTCGAAACAGATGAAAAAGAATTCCGAAGAGGGATGGGCCCATTCCTTTTCCAGCTGTTTAGGGTGAAACGCCCTTTCCAAATAAGCTTTCATATTTTCGGGCGAGTTCTGATCTTTAAATGTATCGTTGAATGTTTCAATGCTTATTTCTTGCAGTGTTTGCAAATCCTCATGTCGGCATTTTTTTATCTTTACAGTCATTAAAATACGGCTCCTTTATATAAAATCAATAGTTTCTCTTGTTCCCCTTTTTGACGTATTCCCAGTCGATTTCGATGTTTTTTCTCATTCTTTGAAGAAAATGAAAAACGGTCTCCGCTTCTTGTTCGGAAAATCCGGCCAGAGCGACACGATTCGAATGATCGTTTTCCCTTTTGATAAAAGGAAAAACATGTTTCCCTTTTTCGGTTGGAAAAAGCTTTTTTATTTTTTTGTTATGTTCATCGTCTTTTTTTTCAATAAAGCCGTTCATTTCAAGTTTTTGGATCGCCCGAGCCGCGGTCGTTCGGTCTACTTTAATCATTTCGGCCAACTTTTCTTGAATGATGCCCGGGTTTTCACATATTCGGACAAGGTACAAATATTGCCCTTTGGTAAGGTCATATTCTTTAAATTCTATATTGCTGATCGAATCCAATGCCCTGGCGATCATTCCGATTTCACGCAGAATCTCCTTCATACATGGGCCTCCATCCATTCCTTTTGTTTACCGGAACCTTTTATAAATATTATAGCATTTTTGTTGCAAATGCAATAAAATGAAGCCGGTGAAGGAGGCAGTGAAGAAGCGGGACCGGGAAACGGCATGCGGAATCGCAAAGCGATACGAATAAGATCCCGATTGAACTTCGCTGACAACGGTTGTCAGCGAATCGGGTATACGATAGGCATAAGGCTGCAGCCAAACGACGACGAATAAAGGAAAGGTGGTTTAATTCCATGCCGGATCAACCGTATCAATTGTACGAATATCATGTTTGGGCGAATGACCAGCTGTTCGCCCACCTGGAGCAGCTACCAGAGGATGCGTTTCATGCGGAGGTGACGAGCGTGTTCCCGTCCGTGTCGCAAACGTTAGGCCATATGTACGTGTTCGAAAAGCTTTATATGTACGTACTCGCGGAAGCGCCAAACGAGGATATTTTTCCGAAGATTCCGGGCTGGAGAGAGGAAACGGAGGGCAAAAGCGTGGCCGAGATGAGGCGGCTGTTCGCCGGCGTCGCCGAACAGTTCCGCGATTTGCTGCGGCGTACGCCCGACCCGGATAAGGCGATGACGATCGAGCATCCGCGGCATGGCCGTCTCGACACGGTTTTTTCCGATATTCTGCGGCACGTGGTCAACCACGGGACGTATCACCGGGGCAATGTGACTGCGATGCTGAGGCAGCAGGGGTATCCCGGGGTCCCGACGGATTATCTTTTTTATTTGCTGGAACGGCAGGAAGTTCAGCAGTAAACGAACGGATGGAGAAAAGGCAGTTGCTGTTTCATGGTTTTTAGAAAAAGGCTTTTCTATCAAAATCCCTTGTCTATCAAGGGATTTTTGTTTTGTTCAGTCGATTTTGCCCTCAAAAATACAATGTTTCTGACTGGGACTGGAAAACGGTATAAATGTTTCTTCCGCAGGAAATGCTACGGTATAATCTTTTGACGGGTTGGTGATAGCAGATGAAAAAAACACCGCAGCAATCGGAAAACAAACAACAGGATCTGCCGCTATCGTTGGACAACCTTAAGGGCATTTTTCAGGATTGCGACGACATTGTTTTCCGGCCTCTTGAAATGGACGACGTTAGAGGCACGTTTATTTTTTTCAAAGATATGATCGCAGATCAGGCTCTTTCCGAAATACAAAAGGTTATTTTTAATTTCTTACTGGAAGGATCCGCTAAGCCCGAATCTTCAACTCAATTGCTCAAGGCGTTGAACAGCAGATTTGTAACGGGCAAAATCGCACAATCCAACGAGACCTCAAGTATCATCAACGATATTTTGGAAGGAAACGCCGTTCTTCTTCTGGAAGGAATGGATTCGGCGTTTGTGTTCCAAACGGCGGATACCAGCGGAAGATCGATTGAGGAACCACCTACGGATCAAGTCGTGCGCGGTCCCCGTGAAGGATTTGTGGAACAATTGGATACAAACATCAAATTGATCCGGCGTAAAATCAGCAGCCCCTCGTTAAAAGTGCAATATTTGACCTTGGGCAAACAAACGAAAACCCGACTGGCGCTTGTTTATGTTCGGGAAATTGCCAATGATGGGATCGTCGAAGAAGTTCGCCGGCGTATCATGCGCATTGAGATCGATTCCGTCCTGGGAAGCAATTACATCGAAGAAATGATCGGGGATGCGCCGTATTCTCCATTCCCAACCATATATAATGCCGAACGTCCGGATCGTATTTGCGGCGATCTGCTCGAAGGCAAAGTTGCCATTTTAGTCGATGGCACCCCTTTCGCCCTAACGGCTCCCGCGCTTTTTGTTGAGTTTTTTCAATCCAACGAAGATTATTACGACAGTTTCTATTCAGCGTCCATCATCCGTTTGGTTCGTATTTTTGGCGCGCTGATCGCGCTGCTGCTTCCGGCTTTTTATGTGGCTGTATCGACGATCCATCAAGATTTGATTCCGACCCCTTTTCTTATCCACATCGCCGGGTTTCGGGCAGACCTGCCTTTTCCGATTGTCGTGGAGGCGATATTTATGCAAATCACTTTTGAGGTGGTAAGGGAAGCCGGTTTGCGGATGCCCAAAGCCATTGGCAGTGCGGTCACCATCGTCGGTACGTTGGTGATCGGCGAGGCAGCCGTACAAGCAGGAATCATAGGATCTTTGATGGTCATTATCGTCGCGCTCACCGCATTGACGACGTTCGTCTTGCCCAACTATAAATTTATGCAGGTTTTCCGGTTCGGCAATATTCCGATGCTGATTTTAGCAAGCTTGTTTGGCTTAATGGGCATCATTGTCGGCCTGATGTTCATCCTGGCCCATTTATGCAGCATCCGTTCCTTCGGTGTTCCCTACCTGTCTCCGATAGCTCCGGTATCAAAGGGCTGGAAAGATGTTTTCATTAGAGCCCCGTGGTGGTCCTTGGAAAACCGGAATCCGGTTTTGTCCGAGAAAAATGTGCGGCGTGGTCATTTGAAGCCACCTTTGCCTCCCAAAAAATGAGGAAACATGGCGGATAATGGAGGGGAAAGATGAGACGATTCTTCCGATCGCAATGGCTAGGAAAGCTTGTTCTTGCTTTGACTATCATGAGTTCCATCAGCGGCTGTTGGAGCAGCTATGAAATCAACAATTTGGCGATCGTCACCCTGCTTGGGATTGACCTTGACGAGAACGGCCAGTTTAAAATGAGTGCATTAATCGTCGATCCGACGATGATGAACTCGGGAGGTCAAGGGGGCGGAAAGATGGAATCCCCGTTTTTGATCGCTTCCGCAACGGGAACGAATCTATTCGATTCCATACGCAAAATCTCCAGTACAATACCTAAAAAAGTATATTGGGCTCATTTGCAGGCGATTATTTTCGGATCTGAAGCCGCAAAGGATAAAATGATTCCGGCGCTTGATATCCTTGCAAGGCAGCATGAATTCCGAAAAAATATCGATGTTCTTGTTTCGAAAGGCAAGGCGTCGGACATTATCGGCATGAGACCCAATTTGAAATCGGATATGGGGGCTGAAATACGCGGGATCATTCGGCTTAGTCCCAAAACGTCCTTGACGATGGTGAGCGATATCAGTCGCCTCACTCAAGACATATCCAGCGATAGGACCGATCATATTACGGGGGAAATTAGTCCGTCCATGGAAAAGGGCGTTGAAATCATCAAAAGCAACAAAACAACGTCCGCAGTGAGCATTCGGGGAACCGCCGTATTTAAACAGGATCATTTTGCCGGTTGGATGGACCAGAAGGAAACCCGCGGCGTGCTGTTTTTGCGCGACAAGGTCAAAGGCGGGATTGCCAAAGTACCTTGCAGACGTGACCCCTCCGGCATGGTAAGCTTACAATTTTCAAACGTAACAACGCAAAAGACTCCGATGATCGTCAATGGACAGCCGGAAATGAAGGTATCCATCGATGTAAAGGCAGATATAGACGAAATCACATGTCCTGACTTTCACCTGAATACCCAGGAAGTTCAATATTTAAACTTGAAACTGAAGGAACAAGTAATCGAATACGTCGAAAAAGCGCTTCAGAAGGGACAAAGGCAATGGGGCACCGATATATTTGAATTCGGGGACGTTATATATAAAAGATTTCCGAAGGAATGGGCGAAATTAAAGTCTAGCTGGAGAATCGACGGTTTAAAGAAAATGAAAGTCCGGCTGGATGTTTCAGCCCATGTTACACGTTCCGGTTTGATTTCAGATCCGCTTCAGGCGGAAGAATCGAGGTAACCATGAGAATCGTTATGGGTATCATTGTTGTTTTGTTTGCCGCCGGGTCGGTTGCATTTCAAACGTATTCCTTGATCCGGGGCAAACAAATCAAAGCCGCAATCGTTCAGGCCGCCATCATGGCTGCAGCCGTTACGGGGGCATTCATGGTCATTTACAACGTTTCCGTTCCATCGCTGGCCAAGCTCATGACCAGCATAATTCCTTGGTAAGGGAGAGTTCATCACATGATTGAGTCCGGTAAAATCAGCAATGTTCAAGCTGCGATGTTAACCATTACAAACCTTACGATTATGGGACATTTGATTATCCTTTCTCTGGTTTTTAACCAGAGCAGGCAGGACGGCTGGATTGCAGGGATTGTAGGATCATGTTTGGGACTCGTCGGAATTGTGGGACTGACGAAACTGAGTCAGCGGTTTCCGGGGTTGACATTGGTCGAGATTTTATTTTATCGCTTCTCTTGGCCGGGAAAGGTATTGGCGGTGATATATCTTGCTTATTTTTTGGTGATGGGAATATTGGCCACGCGGTTATTTGCCGAAACCTATAAAGTCATCATGCTGGAAACGCCGCTTACCTCGTTTGTGATCATCATCGTTCTTTTGTGCGCGTATATCGTGTTTTTAGGATTGGAAACGATGGCAAGGATGAATCAAATCATGCTTCCCATCCTCGTCATCACTGCCATGAGCCTCGTTTTTTTAACGATAGGAAAAAAGGATTATACCAATTTGCTTCCTATTATGGCAAAAGGATTCGGCCCCGTGGGATTAGGTTCGTTAACGGTAATGGGGTGGTTGGGCGAGTTCGCCGTGATGGGGATGATCCTGCCGTATGTCAAACATCCGAAAAAGCTGCTTTCATTTAATGTAGCGGCGGCTTTTATCAACCTCATTTTTTTTCTCGGGCCGGTCACCGGCCCCATTGCGTTGTTCGGCCCCGAAGAAGCGGCCAGAATGTCGTTTCCGACCTTTTCCGAGATACGTTATGTCCAATTGGGCAACATCCTGAGCCGATTTGACGCGATTGCCGTTTTATTTTGGACCGTCGGCCTGATGTTTCGCATTTCGGTGTTTTATTATGGACTATGTCTCGGAACGGCGCAAATTTTAAAGTTTAAAACATACCGTCCGCTGATCATACCTATCGGATGGCTGATCGTGGTCGGCTCGCTTTTGTTCGCCAGCAACTATGAAGAAATAAAAAACTTTTTGTTCCGGAGTTATGTTCCGGTCAATCTGCTTATGGGAGCGGCCATCCCGATTATTTTGCTCTTTTGGTCCTTGGCGTTTTTCAAAAAAACGGGCAGCAGGCGTTAAACGGCAGGCGGAATATGACAACAAAAGAGAGCGGAAACGAATATAATGGCCCAGGCGGGGATTCCTGATTTTGGGCCTTTTGTATGTTTTTTTTCATGTGAGGATTGGGTTATTGAATATATAGGGGCAGAGAGGAAGCATAGATGATCATTTGAAATGGAGGTATCTGAATGATACATGTTCAAGCGCTGAACCCTATGAAAAGCAAATTTAAAATGCTCGTATCCGCAGTTCTCGCCGTTCTTGTTTTTGGATTGTCCGTCATGCCCGCATTTGCGGCCACGCCCGGGAAAACCGTCAATGCTTCGGCAAAGCTGGCCTACAACCTGAAAGGACTTCATCACAACTTGGCCGTTCAGAAAGCTTATATTGCTTCAAAATACGTTTACGTCACCCAGCGGTCCGGGGGAAACGTCTATCTGTCCCGACTGCTCATCAATGGAAGTGACGCCACGTACGTCGACGAGATGACCGTCACCAACGCCGGGCATGGCCAAACCCTCGATATGTACACTTACAACGATACGAACTATTTTTATTTCAGCTCCAAAGCGGATCCTTCGACCGATTACCACTGGTCGCTTCAGGTCGCAAGGCTTCAATATTCGGCAGGCAAAACCGTTGATTATACCGATCTGCACCGCTTTACCTACATGAATTACGCCAATAAGACCGGTGCGAGATTGGGCGAGACATACCGCGTCGACGGCGGGGGCAACAGCACTTATACGGTTTTCCGCGTCCAAACGAAAGAAGGCACGGTAACCTGGTCCATTTATGACACGGCGGCATTAAATAAGCTTTTGGACAGCAATGAACAAGTGCGCATGGATAGCGAAGCGGCGGTACGCGCCTGTGTCGCCAGCTTTACGCAGTCGGGAAGCGGCATCGTCAGACCGAACGGATCTTTCCAAGGCGCCGATCTGCTCGGAAAAACGGAAATCTATACGTCAGGCGGCGCGGAAGGCGATACTCCGCAAATTGCTTTGATGTCAAACACGGGCGCGTATAAAACCCTTGTGAATATTACAAACGTGGGAAAACATGAAATCGAAGGCGTGCAGACGAAGGACAGCAACGTCTATTTTACGATCGTGACCAACCCGACCGACAAAAAAAATACGCAGAAAGTGTATTATGTTGCGGATAGCGTTTTTCATTGACCTGGGAGGTTTTCCGGGGTAACATTCCCGGCATCGCCACCGGTTTATATGCGTGACCCGTACCGCGGGGACGAAGTCCGGGGCAGTTTTCGGCCGTGAAATAGCCCCGGCTTCCTTCAGGGTAATCAGCCCCCGTAGCTCTTTTTGTAATGGCTAAGCGCCAGAAGCGGCCAAATATAGCGGTAGCTGTGGTAATGGGAATAAAAGCTGCCGGGAAGGCCGGCGCCCGTCGGATAAGCGGATTTCCAATCGTCTTCATGCAACGATGCGATCAGTCGAAGGATTCCTCGATCCATATCGGGGGAGCGCTCCGGATGTACGGCGATCAGCGCGTCAAGCGCCCACGCCGTTTGGGAAGGGGTGCTTGCCCCGAGCGGGACGTAACGCATCAACCGGTCGCTTTGGCAGGATTCGCCCCAGCCCCCGTCCGGGTTTTGTATGCTCCAAAGCCATCGGCTTCCTTTTTGCACCGTTTCATGGCCTGCCGGCAGCCCGGCAGCCCGCAAGCCTGTCAAAGCGGCCCATGTCCCGTAGATATAACAAACGCCCCATCTTCCGTACCAGGACCCCTCCTTTTCTTGATGGCGAACGAGCCATTCCGTTCCCCGTTTTACCCAATTATGTTTGACGTCAAGCCCGGCAAAACGGCCGAGATATTCCAACGTTCGTCCTGTGAGATCGGCCTCCGACGGATCGATGGCCGCCGATTTGGCGCCGTCGATCGCAAGCCAGGCCAGCAGCTCGTTGTCGGTGTTTTTTTCGAAGGCAGGCCAGCCCCCGTCCCGGTTTTGCATGGATATAACCCAATTCAAGCCGCGGTTCCACGAATCCCGGTATGCCGGGTCGCCATGGGACAAGGCGTGGATGGCCCGCAAGGCCGCCGTGGTATCGTCCACGTCCGGATTGATCGTGTTGGACTCCGAAAATCCCCAGCCGCCGGGCACCGCGTTCGGATTATGAATGCTCCAATCCGCCGTTCGATGCTGTTGCTCGGACTTTAGGTACGAAGCCGCATGCCGCACCGAAGCGTCGTCGGCCGAAAGCCCGGCCTCCTGCAAAGCGTAGGAGCTGAGAGCCGTATCCCAAACGGTGGAGGGAGAGTTTTGGATCGTGGTTTTGCCGCCCAAACGGCACTGCATGGCGGTCAGTCCTTCCACGGCGCGCACGATGACCGGGTGCTTCGGTTCGTATTTCAAGGCAAGCAGGGCAAAGATCATAAGAATCGTGCTGCTGGCGTAGCTGTACAGCGTGCCGTCGGGTTCGATCCGCTCGAGCATGTAACGTTCGGCCTTGGCCGTTGCGGCTTCATGAATAAAACGCGGGGTGCCGATCAGCCTCGATAATCCGGATTGAATGTCCTTTTGCATGTCCCGGTATTGCTGAGGCAGAGGTTCCTCCGCGTCTTCGCGCGAAACCTTGAGATCGGAAAGATCGGGCGCATCGGCCGGCCTGATCGAAAAACGGCGATCCGCCATGATCAGCATCGGGGTGAGATGAACTCTGGAGTAACCGGAGAAGTCGAAATAATTGATCGGAAAATAGCTGGGGAACAACAATATTTCCAGCGGGATCGCGGAAACCGATAAAGGCCATTTGCGCTGGCCGGTTGCGGCGAGCATCGCTTTCGTCAAAATGCCGTTTACTTGGCCGAGCCCGCCTTTGGAACGGATGTAACGTTTGGCTCTCTGAATCGGCCCGTCCTCCGAATGGCTATAGCCGGAATAGAGCAGGGCGTAATAGGCTTCCACCGATGCGGACAAATTCCCATCCTTTTCATCGGGGTACAGCTTCCAGCAGCCGTCCTCCTGTTGTTGGTTCAGGATGCGGTCATGCAGCTCCCGGATGATCTTTTCATTGGGGACGTCCAATATTCGCAAAAGAATGATCATGTAGGCGTCGATCGCGATGCCGTTTTCGAAGCAAAAATGCCAGGAACCATCCTCCCGCTGCCTTTTCGTCAGGAAATCCGTCAGCTCCCCGATGGCCTCGTCGACCTTGATCAGCATGTCGTCCATGGCTGAGTCCCTCCGCCGTTGTCGTTTTTAGCAGTATATGACGGCATGAAAACGGAAATGAGGATACTCCCGAAATACGATCGGGTTTGCTTTATTTGACCTATGTATTGATGGCCGTTGCCGCTGCAGACCCTATAGCATTCTCTCAGGTATGGGACAGAAGATGGGCGAACAACGGTTTTTTATTACCGTCGAAATCAAGTGAAAAAGCTTGGATCATACGAATCCACGGGAGGTTTTGTCGAAAGTGTTGTAATAACATATATAATATATTAAATATGATATTAGGGGACTCATTTTATGGTTCGTTCGTTGCGGCAGACCGGGGAGGTGAACGGGAGGTAAAGCGCCGAATGATTGCCCCCGCCATTTTACGATAAGACGAGGTGGATTCATCGTGATCCGAAAGAAGCCGATTGTTATAAGTCTTGCCTTATTATGCACCCTTTCGTTGTCAGTGGGCGCGTCCGCGGAACCGGCTGCGCAGCCGCAAGGTCAGGCGCATACGATTTCATGGCCCGATCAACAGCAGCTCCCGACCTTCGCCAAGGTCAAGCGGCTGGAGGTTGCGGACATCTACGACGCGCCCGGCGATATCAAACTGCTGCTTTCCACCCTGCAAGGCATCGTGAATCGCAAGGAGCCGCGCATCTATCTGATCGAAAGCAAGGAGGAAGGCAAACTCACTTGGCTGAACGATTTGGAGGTTCCGTTTACGCAGCATGACGATTACTGGGACATTGTCAATGCATTCAAAAGCGAAGCGAAGGGGGTCATCGTCTACGATCCGCAGCTGCCGGATTCGATCAACGTGGCGACGACGCTGGCCGGGTTGAAAAACGCCGTCGTGGCAAGCCCGGAATTGGCGCAAAAGCTGGCGGCGGCACCGTATCGTTTGCCTGTCATCGATGACCTGCGGGGCCGCTTCAAGGATCGTGTGGACGCATACAGCTGGCAGTTTGACCATGTATGGGGCGAAACGACGCATCGGATGCTGATCGGATTAAGCCCCGACACCTCCATCCGCCTTCCGGAAGGCAATTTCGCGTCTTTCAAGACGATTGCCGAAGAACCGACGCAGGAACGCGACGCCAAAAACCGCAAGGAATACGATCTCGATTTGTCGGGGTTCCTGGGCAAAGAGTCGGTTTACCTGCGCTTTGAGGACGCTTTTCCGCAGGACGGCTGGGGACCGGCGGTGCATGAAGTGACGGTGAAAGCGGACGGGCAGGTCATTGCGCATTTCATCCCCGGCACGGCGGAAGAAGAACCTTATCTTTACGACCGGAACAACTCGCAGCTGTCGGCAGGCAACAACGGCCACCGTTTCGCCGACAACGGGCGTTATTTCGTGTATCAATTTAGCGCTCCGGCCGGAACGAAGCAGCTGACGGCCACCGTCGACATGTGGAATCAGTTTAAAATTTCGGCCAGCAATGTAAAGCCGGTTTCCTCCGATGCGAAAGAACCATACGGATTTTTGCGCGATTACGCCGTTGCGAACAAAGCCGCGGTGTTCTGGCTTGATTCGAACGTGCCGCAGGAAAGGGAGCTGTTCGAAAAGATGATGTCGGACGTCAAGCCGGGAACGCCTTATTTAGGCTGGTTCAGCAACGACGTCGCCGGGGAATTCAGCGGCGTTGAAATTACGTCGAGACATGGCGTATACGTGCTCGCGGCGGATTATTTCGGCAACATGACCGTCTTTTCCGGAACGAAAGCGAAACAAGCCAATCCGAAACCGGTCAAAACGCCAAAGCTGGAAAACAAAATTTATGTCACCTATACCTTTGGGGAAGGGGACAACCTTCAATACAACGAGCACCGGATGCGCGTTCTCTGGGATGACCCCAGCCGCGGGAAGGTGCCGATCAACTGGACGTCAAGCCCGCTGCTTTACGACGCCGCTCCAGCCATGTTGAACCATTACCTGGAAACGGCGACCGCAAATGACCGGCTCGTCGCCGGACCTTCCGGGGCGGGATATTTTTATCCGAACGCCTGGCCGGACAACTCGTTCGCTAGTTTCCTGAAGCAGACTTATTCCTATATGAAAAAAACCGGCATGACGATCCCGTACGTGCTGAACCGGGTGGACGGCCAAAACTTGCCGCTTAGCGAAACGAAGGCGGCCGCTTACCGCGACGAGTACCGCGTCCCCGGCCTGATGCTGATGTATGACAACCCGAACAGCGTCGAAGTGTTGGACGGAGGCCTTCCCGTATCGACGCTCCGCGAAATCAGCACCGTGGCAGACGGCAAAAAGGTGCTTGCGGACGCCAAAGCGCACTGGGACGGCAACTCCCCGCTGTTCGTATCCATCGCCCTTCTGGCATGGAACATGACGCCTACGCAAGTCTACGAGTTGAACAGTTCGCTTGGACCCGAATTCCAAGCCGTGACGGCAGACCAATATTTTGCGCTCATCCGCCAAGCGAACGGCCTGCCGGCCAAACCGTAAAATAGCCGTCTAAAGCGCGAAACAGGGGACGGCCCGATCCATGTCATTTAGTTAAGGCGCAGGGCCAAAAATCAAGAACAAGAGCAGGTTATCGATGATATGCTCCCATCATAGTAGACAGTAGAAAAAATAAAAACTTCTACTACTTCA
>NZ_WTWY01000081.1 GCF_009870825.1 Paenibacillus sp. USDA918EY
TTCTTAGGCTCCCACCTATCCTGTACAGATCGTACCCAAATCCAATATCAAGCTGCAGTAAAGCTCCATGGGGTCTTTCCGTCTTGTCGCGGGTAACCTGCATCTTCACAGGTATTAAAATTTCACCGGATCTCTCGTTGAGACAGCGCCCAAGTCGTTACGCCATTCGTGCGGGTCAGAATTTACCTGACAAGGAATTTCGCTACCTTAGGACCGTTATAGTTACGGCCGCCGTTTACTGGG
>NZ_WTWY01000082.1 GCF_009870825.1 Paenibacillus sp. USDA918EY
TAGACCTTGCTTGCAAGGTCGACAGCGAAGCAAATCGGTTCAAGTCTTCTGACTGAATGATTTGCGGAGCAATGAGGTTTCGGCAACGAAACCGAAACGCGAGATTGTCGGGTTCATGACAACCGTCTGAATCGATAATCGAGCAAACTTGAGGATTATTTCTCGTCAGATTCAAAATGAGCTATATCAACTTTCTTGGAGAGTTTGATCCTGGCTCAGGACGAACGCTGGCGGCGTGCCTAA
>NZ_WTWY01000063.1:0-365 GCF_009870825.1 Paenibacillus sp. USDA918EY
GTGCAACCGGAGCCACGGGTGAAACGGGAGCGACAGGGGCAACGGGAGCGACAGGTGCAACGGGAGCAACGGGAGCGACTGGTGAACCTGGTGCAACGGGAGTGACGGGAGCGACAGGTGCAACCGGAGCAACGGGTGCAACAGGAGGCACCGGTGAAACGGGAGCGACAGGTGCAACCGGAGCCACGGGTGAAACGGGAGCGACAGGGGCAACCGGAGCAACAGGAGCAACGGGAGCGACGGGAGAAACAGGTGCAACTGGAGCAACAGGAGCTACGGGAGAAACAGGTGCAACCGGAGCCACGGGAGCGACTGGTGAACCTGGTGCAACGGGAGTGACGGGAGCGACAGGTGCAACCGGAGCG
>NZ_WTWY01000063.1:457-528 GCF_009870825.1 Paenibacillus sp. USDA918EY
CCGGAGCGACAGGTGCAACGGGAGCAACAGGTGCAACCGGAGCCACGGGAGCGACAGGAGCAACCGGAGCA
>NZ_WTWY01000083.1 GCF_009870825.1 Paenibacillus sp. USDA918EY
CGTGGACAACCTTATCAGCGGTATGCTTATCCAGATTGGTCTGCACTGTGCCGGCCGCCCGATCGGCGTATTTGGTTGTGGCAAGCTTATTCGAGTTATCGCCTGCCGGCTGTGTCGGAGCGGTGGGCGTGCCGGTAAACACCGGATTGTCCGCCGCTGCTTTCTTGTCCATGTCCTCTTGCACCCGGTCAAAACCGATATTGATGTTGTTAAAGTCTTCCGATATTTTCTTACTTCCTT
>NZ_WTWY01000047.1 GCF_009870825.1 Paenibacillus sp. USDA918EY
TAGAGCACCTGACTTTTAATCAGGGTGTCGAAGGTTCGAGTCCTTCATGGCTCACTCTTTCTATATAGTACTTTTTGAAGCTATCTATACGAATGGATGGTTTTTTTATTTTTTGTCCCCGTTTTGCTCATGCATGACATGAACAAAATGGGGCTTTTTGTTTTAATAGTTCGTGCAGTTGTTGCTTTGTACTCGAATGAAAGAGGTGGAGACTTATGGGATTCAAACCAAGTTCAGTCTGAGTAAGCTCCTGTTGCTCATGAAAAAAGCCCCTTAGCCATGTTGGCCATCCCTATACAAACTAACGCCATGAGAATAAACTTCAGCAAGCTAACGTTGAATGTCCCTTGGTCCCTTGGTCAACGAATTTATAAGCATACATATTCGTAGTTGGGCGAGCCACGGCCTTTCATTTGCGTATAATCGCTTTTTTTGAAACAAAGGAGACTTCCGATACTTCTTGAATCAAATCAGCCGTATAAACGGCTGTAGCGGCTTCCGCGGACCTGGTGTCCCAGTAAATGATGCTGAGGAAGCATCACCGTTTAGTTAGCCCCGTAGCGGCTTTAATCGCCCAATGGGAGGGCCAAGATTTAACACCTTTTATGGCGTATTTGGGTTAAAATTGGCCATTTTAACGTTTAGGATATAGGTAGCCACTTCGATTCTTCTGCCGATCAATCCCAATGGCCTGACATCCATCCCATCGTATTAAGCGGAGAAAATTAGGTTAAAGTCAAAGTCCTTGATCGGAGTAAGAAATAGCAGGGGATGGGAAGCCCTATTTCCCGTCGGTGAGTTTTTATAAAATAGAGTTCATTTGGACCATTTCGTTGGCCGAATGCTGTCGGCGCTTGGGATAACCTCCTAAGGTGAACCAATTATAAACGGTCAGTTGTCGGCAGAAATTCAAGAACATGATCCGAAGAGGTATGTTTGTTGCTGTAAATTAAGCAGGAAGTCGAATCTGAACAGCAGTAGGAGAGAATGAGGGGGAAACGATTAACGCTTATCATTTGAAAGCATTGCCTTCACGAGGGGAATCTGCAAGTTTTTGTGTTGTTAAAATGGGCAATAAATAAAATGAATAATATTTTTTGCAAAAAGGCTTGACTCTTGGTATTTATCTATGGTAAGATCATTCTTGTCGCTAACGAGATGAGTTTTCTAAGAAATAAACGAATCATGTTAGAACGGACTGAACTGTCAGGCGATAAACCTGCGGTGACATGCGCGTGTGGCGGAATTGGCAGACGCACTAGACTTAGGATCTAGCGTCTTTGACGTGGGGGTTCAAGTCCCTCCACGCGCACCAAGAATTATGCGGACGTGGCTCAGCGGTAGAGCATCGCCTTGCCAAGGCGAGGGTCGCGGG
>NZ_WTWY01000009.1 GCF_009870825.1 Paenibacillus sp. USDA918EY
ATCCAAATGAACTATTTTTGTTTTTTACACTGTCCACTTGACAGGGAGCACTTCACTTGCGGCGGATTGCTTTTTTTTTCAAATCTTATTCATTTGGGAACCATGGTTTGACCGTGGTGCAATATCCTTTTATTGCTTGATCCATTCCCGCGGCATCAGGAAAACCCTATGCAGAGGCTCCCCGGAAACCGAAGGTCTTTCGTACCGGAAAATTAGCGTCTGCCCCGGGAACTGTGTTTCCCGCTCGTCGTTACGGGTGCTATATATTCGTCTCTTACGACATAGTTGCAGATATGCTTCGGTACGGGCACGCAGTGATGTCTTTTCACGATTTGAACCGTGTGGACGACGGGAACGACTTGGGGATAGTAAAAATCCTTGTAAACGACGGATGGATCTGTATAAACCGGGTCCGCTGGCGGACAGTGGAAGCAATGAGGATGCATTTGTAAACAGCTCCTTTCGTGATTTAGTACATTTTATTGTGGCCGAATCCCCTGTGTTTGTACGAATGTCCTTATATGGGAGGTATTTGACTAAATCAGGCTCGTCTTGCAAGTCCGCAATACACGGCTCAAAATAACTCCATAACGTGGGCCAGTACGCTTCAAAGCGGATTCAGTCACGTTGCGAAATGCATAAAAATAAAAAGGCGGCATTCCGGTTCAACCGGGCATGCCGCCTTCAAACGAGTTCATATGAATGATACAGTTGTTGTAGTTTGGAAAGTTTTACGTAAGCCGGGTTCTGTGCTCGTTGCGGTACAGACGGGAACTACCCTCCCGCAGATAAGCGACAATCATCTATCTAGGCCAATCATTGCTGATTGGCTCAAGCGACCAACCCGAACGCGCCTCGGGCAAAGGCTGCTTCAATCAAGAAGCTGCGTTCCATTAGGTCTTGCTCCAGGTGGGGTTTACCAGGAACGATGTCACCAGCGTTCCTCGGGGTCTCTTACACCTCGGTTCCACCCTTGCCTGATCCGCTCGAAAGCGGCCATCGGCGGTCCGTTTCTGTGGCACTATCCTTCAACTCGCGCTGACTGGACGTTATCCAGCACCCTGCCCTATGGAGCCCGGACTTTCCTCTCGCGGCGCCTTACGCGCCGCCAGCGATTGTCTGTCAAACTTTCCGGACAACTGTATTATAGTATACTAGGAATTCGGCTTCGTTTCAATCCTCATCTGTCTGGCAGCGTTGGATGAATTCGCCTGCCTTTCCTTACATAAACCGGAACGGTTCGGTGTCGACGGCCGACGCGACCGCCTGGATATCGTACCGGTGCTTTTCCGCCTGTGCTTTCAGCCAGTCCGCAACTTTCGCCTTCATGATTTTTTCGGCGTTATGCCCCGGATCGATCAATGCGATTCCCGCGGCGAGCGCATCCTGCGCCGTATGGTAATCGACGTCCCCCGTTACGAGCACGTCCGCGCCGCGGAAGCGCGCCGCTTGGTAATACCGGCTGCCCGAGCCGCCGATGACCGCCGCCTTTTTGACGATCCGGTCGGGATCGCCCACGACCCGTACATGCGGCACGTCAAGCTTGTCCTTGACGACCTGGGAGAATGCGGCGAGCGTCATCTCCTTCTCCAGCTTGCCGGCGCGGCCCAAGCCGTAGGCCTTCCCTTTCAAATCCAGCGGATACAGGTCATAAGCGACCTCTTCATACGGATGCGCTTTTAGCATCGCCTGGATGACGCTGCTGCGGATGCTCTGCGGCACGATCGTTTCGATCCGGACTTCCTCCGCCTGCTCAAGCTTTCCTGCCGAACCGAGGAACGGATTCGTGCCCTCCTGCGGCAAAAAGGTGCCGGTCCCCGCCACGTTAAAGCTGCAATGGCTGTAATTTCCGATGGCTCCCGCACCGGCGCCAAAAACGGCTTCGCGCACCTGGTCGGCATGGGTGGCCGGCACGAACACGGCCAGCTTGTACAGCGGCTCGCGCTGGGTTTCTTCCACCGGCACCGTGTTTCGGATGCCAAGGGCCTCGGCCATCCAATCGTTCATGCCCCATTCGGCGTTGTCGAGGTTGGTATGAGCTATGTATACGGCAATGTCATGTTTGATTAACCGCTCATAGACCTTTCCCGCGGCAGAATCGGTCTGAATAGACTTAAGCGGCCGGAAGATGATCGCATGGTGCGCGATAATCAGATCCGCCCCGATGCGAACGGCCTCATCCACGACTTCTTCGTTGACGTCGAGGGCGACCAGCACCGTTCGGATTTCCTTTTGAAGAGTGCCGAGCTGCAGCCCGATCCGGTCCCTGTCATCCGGATATGCCAGATGTTTCGGGGCAAGCTGTTCCATCCATTGAATTACGGTCTGTCCTTTTGCAAACATGCAAGTACCTCCTTGATCTGCTCCATTTCCTGTTGCAGCAGCTTTGCTTTTATTTCCGCGGATTCCAGCTTCGAAGCGGACATGGAGTCCAAAATACCTTGAAGCTTATCCAGCTCGCGGTTCCACTTTTCGATCAGAACCGGCGTGGGCTCCTTCAGAAGCCACGGCCCCATGCGCAGCAAAAGGTCCCGGGTTACCGTAAAAGTTCCATCGCCGCTGCTTCGGAGCCATTCCTGGTCTTCGTACAACAACCGGCTGCTGATCCGCTGATCCGAAAGCTCGGGAACCGCGGTCAAAATCTCGTAGATTTTCCCGTCTTCCTCCAAAATGCGCTCGGAGCTGAGCAGCCAGCCATGTTCCATCAGCCATCGCCGGAGAATGTCCTCGCCGACATTGGGCTGCAGTATCAACAGTTCAACTTGCTCGAGCTTATCCCGCCCGTTATCCAGAATGTTGGCGATCAGGCTGCCGCCCATGCCGGCAATCGTAATGATGTTCGCTTCACCCGCTTCAATCACCGCCAGTCCGTCGCCCTTCCGGACCGAAATGAGTTGCCCGAGCCCGGCTTCCTGGACTTGCGCGGCAGCCGCTTTTAGCGGCCCGGGGTTCACCTCGCCCGCCACGGCCCGGACCGCGCGTCCGGATTGAACCGCCGCCACAGGCAGCAGCGCGTGGTCGGAGCCGATATCGGCCAGCCGGCTCCCTTCCGGAATGAGATTCAAAATCGTTTCTAGCCTTTTCGATAATTTCATGTCGCACCCACGTATCGTTTTTTTGGTTTTCAAGCTTCTTTTTATACCCTAACAAACCGGAGGCCCTACGCGCAAATCCTTCCTCCCATTTGCAATGGTCCCTAAAAAGCGCTAAAATAAAAACAACAAATAAAGGAAATAGTTCTAAAACCAAGAAAAAGATCGAACCTTATTTTCTGTTATCGACCATTTGGCTGAAAAAAAGACCTTGCTGCGCAACCGGCAGAAGGTCTGAAATAAAGAAGTTATTCGAGAAAATCTTTCAGCCGTTTGCTGCGGCTAGGATGGCGCAGTTTGCGAAGCGCCTTCGCTTCGATTTGGCGGATCCGCTCGCGCGTAACGCCAAACACTTTGCCGACTTCCTCCAACGTTCTCGTTCGGCCGTCATCGAGGCCGAAGCGGAGACGAAGGACGTTTTCCTCGCGTTCCGTCAACGTGTCCAGCACGTCCTCCAGCTGTTCTTTCAGAAGCTCATAGGCTGCAGCGTCTGCTGGCGCCAACGCCTCTTGATCCTCGATAAAATCTCCAAGATGCGAATCGTCTTCTTCGCCGATCGGCGTTTCGAGCGATACCGGCTCTTGGGCGATTTTCATAATTTCCCGAACCTTCTCAACGCTGAGTTCCATCTCGGCCGCGATTTCTTCCGGCGTAGGTTCGCGCCCCAACTCCTGAAGCAGCTGGCGGGATACCCGGATCAGCTTGTTGATCGTTTCGACCATGTGAACCGGAATCCGGATCGTTCTCGCCTGGTCCGCGATGGCGCGGGTAATCGCCTGACGGATCCACCATGTTGCATAGGTACTGAATTTAAATCCTTTATTGTGGTCGAACTTCTCGACGGCCTTGATCAGACCCATATTGCCTTCCTGAATCAAATCCAGAAACAGCATGCCGCGTCCGACATAACGTTTGGCGATGCTGACCACGAGACGCAGGTTCGCTTCCGCGAGCCGGCGTTTGGCCTCTTCGTCCCCGTTCATGATCCGTTTCGCCAACTCGACCTCGTCATCGGCGGAAAGGAGCGGCACGCGTCCGATTTCCTTCAGGTACATCCTTACGGGGTCGTTGATTTTAATGCCCGGCGGCAGGGACAAATCGTCGTCAAAGTTGAAATCGTCGTTGTCGCCGTTCTCGTGATCATCCGACGGATGGTGAAGAGGGTTGTGGTCTTCGTCACTTTCGTTGACCACTTCAATGCCCAGATCGCCGAGCTGCTCGTAAAATTCGTCAATCTGCTCCGCGTCCTGATCGAATGGAGAAAGTTTCTCCATAATATCTTTGTAGTTCAAAGAAGATCTTTTTTTACCCTGTTCAATCAGCTGGTCTTTTACCTGATCAAGCGTAAACTCTGTCTCTAGTTCAGTATGCTGATCATTCGCCATAACTCGACTCCCTCCTCCCTAGAAACATTCAAGCCTGTTCTTTATTGTCTCTCTAGGGCTATAATCTCACTTGCAATTTGTGCAGCACGCAAAAAGTCCCCCGAACGCTCGGCAATGATCATTTCTTCTCTCTTCTTGTCGATCTGTCTTTTCTGCGGAACTTTCTGTACTTCCCGGATACAATCCTCGAGTTCCTGCACGTTCCACTCCGGCGGTGTCTCCATCATGGAGATGGAGCTAACGGTCTTCTCCAGGCGGTCATCGTGCAAAAACGACATGAAGCGGCTGATATCC
Organism: Paenibacillus sp. USDA918EY; assembly: GCF_009870825.1. Classification (GTDB taxonomy): domain Bacteria; phylum Bacillota; class Bacilli; order Paenibacillales; family Paenibacillaceae; genus Paenibacillus_AQ; species Paenibacillus_AQ albilobatus. The sequence goes on from NZ_WTWY01000009.1 coordinate 4,772, forward strand.
GGGGGTTTGCCCTGTGCGTAATAGGCATATAGATAAGCAGCAATCGCTGCATGATCATCGATGTTAAATGCGTCGCCGAGCCTTTTTTGAACGTAGCTTGCGGCTTCGGCATCCTGCAGCATCATGGCCAAAAGGCGCCGTTCTCCGGTATGGTATGCCGGCAGTAAAACAGGTGCGGATACCTGCCCTTTTTTATGCCTACCATTATTCCACCTTTTGTCGTTATTATCCCCATCCGGCGTGTTTTTTAACATGGCTTGGCGGAGCTCGTTGCAATCCTGCTTCAAGCTTTCGAAGGAAAGCTCAAGTTCCGTGGCAAGTTCCTTCAAATACACTTCCCGTTCGGTTGATGAAGGCAGCGCCGCGATAATCGGAAGCACTTCCTTCGTATACGCGATTTTGCCGTCTTCTTCTAGCAGTATATGGTTTTTTTTCAGATATATAAGCTTAAATTTTGTTGTTGAAACCGCTCCGTCAATGATTTGCCGTTTAAAGCGGTCTCCGCCGTTTTTCTTGATGAATTCGTCCGGGTCGAGGCCTTCGTTGATGACGGCGATTTTTACCCTGAGACCGACTCCCTCAAGGAGCGGAATGGTCTTCATCGCCGCGGCTTGCCCAGCACGGTCCCCGTCGTAGCATACCACGACTTCGTCGGCCATCGTTTTCATCATCGCCGCATGGCTCTCCGTCAGCGAAGTGCCCATGGTCGCAACGCCGTTTTGCACACCCGCCTCCCAAGCCGAAATCACGTCGCCGTAACCTTCGAATAAAACGATTTGCCGCAGCTTGCGGATGGACGGTTTGGCCAGATGGAGGTTGTACAAAATGCGGCTTTTGTTGAACAGCTTGCTTTCGGGCGAATTCAAATATTTCGGCTGGCCGTCGCCAAGCACCCTGCCCGCGAACGCGATGACTTTGCCGTTGCGTTCGCTGATCGGGAAGATGACGCGTCCGCGAAAACGGTCGAGGTAATCCTCGCCGTCGCTTCGTTTGGACAGGAGTCCGCCCTTTTCCATCTCGGCGAGATCAAAGGATCGTTTGGTCAAAAACTGAACCAACGTATCCCAACGGTCCGGAGCGTAGCCGATCTGGAACTGATCGATGGCTTTGTCGTTAAAGCCGCGCGAACGCAAATAGTCCATCGCCGCTTTGCCATGCTCCGTATTTTTGAGCAAAAAGTGATAAAATTTGGCCGTCCACTCGTAGGCCTGAAGCAGTCGGTCTCTCTCCGGATTCGGAGGAATCACCACGGCCCCTTGTCCTTCCGGCAGTTCAATGTGGCTTTCTTCGGCCATGGCTTTGACGGCTTCGGGAAAGGATAATCCTTCGATTTCCATCCTGAATTTGATGGCATTTCCGCCCTTGCCGCAGCCATAGCAGTAGAAAATCTGCCGATCCGGCGTTACCGTAAAAGAGGGGGTTTTCTCCGAATGAAACGGGCAGAGGCCTTTCATGTATTTCCCCTGCTTGGTCAGATGAACGTACCTGCTTACCGTATCGACGATGTCATGCTTGTCCAGCACCGCGTCAATCACTTTTTCCGGTATATTGCCTTGTCCGGCATTCATCCAAACCACCTTCATCTCTTTTTGGCACGTAAAATATTATTCGCTACCGTTAAACATTCTCCTGCAACTTGTGCAAAAGTTTTGTCAGTTTCTGTTGAAAAAGCAATTTGTCCGCTTGCGTCATCGGTTTCGGGCCTTTGCCGTAACTGCCGCTTCTTCGGGCCTTGGCCTGATGGTGGCGCCGGTCGAGCATAAACTCGATATTTTCGCCCGTGTAGCTCTGCCCCCGAAAAGAAATGGCGTGACAGCCCTTTGACAGGGCCAACGCAGCCAAACCGTAATCCTGCGTCGCCACGATATCCCCGCGTTTGATGTGGTTGGCGATGTAGAGGTCCGCGCTTTGATCGCTGCGGTCCACTTGAATCGTTTGCACGCCCTCTTCTGCCTGGATGAAATGGTCATAAGAAGAAACCATCAGCACAGGAATGCGGAAGGCTCTGGCTGTTTCGCCAATTTCACGCTTTACGGGACAGGCGTCCGCGTCGACGACAATGTGGAACGTGTGCATATCGGCCAGAATATATCACCCTGTAATCATGGTTTGCCATACTAGTATATACGTAATAATACGCTCAAAGGATGCCAAAATCCTTCTTGCGGGCAAATAACAACTTCTGACAGCTTTCCGGCGGTTTTCCGAAAATACGGAACAGGCAGCACCAGGTGCTCGGCCCGTTCCGTACGTTCGGCAATGCTATATTGCTACCATACCAGCTTGTTAAAATCGGCAAATTGCTTAAGACCCTGATCGATTTGGGCAAGGAGCCCCAACCGGTTGGCCCGGACCTTCTCGTCCTCCGCCATAACCATGACGGAATCGAAGAAATTCGTGATGGCCGGTTTCAGTTCCCCCAAAATGTCCAGCGCCTTGGCCCCGTCCCGCTGCTCGAGAGCGGTGGAGTACGGCTTCTGCACCCGCAGCCAAGAGGCATGCAGTTCCTTCTCCGCCCCTTCCTGCAGCAGGCTTTCGCTGACCGCCGCTTTGGAGGCTTTCGCGGCGAGGTTGCTTACCCGGTTAAAGGACTCGACCGTCGTTTTGAAATCTTCGCCGCCGCTCACGGCGTGCATCAGCGCGTCTCCGCGGGACACGACCGACATCACGTCGTCAAATCCGGCGGCAATGACCGCGTCGACGACGTCGTAGCGAAGGTTTTCGGACAGCAGCTTTTTCACGCGCAGCCCGAAGAAATCTTCGAGGTCTTTGCGGATTTCGCTGCCCTGACGCTTCAATTCCCGGAATTGGGAGTGAACGTCGATCGCGATGCCGAATACATGCGACAGCGTCAGCGGCATTTGCTTGGCAAGCAGAATTTGCACGATGCCCTGGGATTGGCGGCGCAGCGCATACGGATCCTGGGAGCCCGTCGGGATGATGCCGATCGAGAAGCAGCCCACGATCGTGTCGATTTTGTCCGCGATGCTGACGATCGAACCTACCAGCGAGGAAGGCAAATCATCCGACGCGGAACGAGGCTGGTAATGCTCGAATACCGCTTTGGCGACCGCTTCGTTTTCTCCGGCTTTGCGGGCGTAGTCTTCGCCCATGACGCCCTGCAGTTCCGGAAACTCGTATACCATTTGGGTAACGAGGTCGAATTTGCAAATGTCGGCGGCGCGGCTGACGTATTCCTGCTCGGTTCCGGAGATATGCAGCGCCTCGCCGAGCCGGTCCGCGATTTTGCGGATGCGGCGGACTTTGTCGCCGACCGTGCCGAGCTCTTCATGGAAGACGATGCTTTCGAGTTTGGACAGCGCGTCCTTGATTTCAAGCTTCTGGTCTTCGTCATAGAAAAACTTCGCGTCGGAAAGCCGGGCGCGCAGCACCTTTTCATTCCCTTTGGCGATCACGTCGAGCGAACGGTCGTCGCCGTTTCTGACCGTGACGAAAAACGGCAGCAGCTTGCCCGCTTCGTCAAGCACAGGGAAATAACGCTGATGCTCCCGCATGGACGTGATCAGCACTTCCTGCGGGATGTTCAGGAAGGACGGGTCGAACGTGCCGAACAGCACGGTCGGCGTTTCGACCAGGAACAGCACCTCTTCGAGCAGGTCGTCCTTGATGGCGATTTTCCAGTTTTTCTCCTGCGCCAGCTTGTTGATTTGCTCGAGAATGATGTTTTCGCGTTCCTGCACGTCCACGATGACATGCTGAGAACGGAGCGCTTCCGGATAATCCGAAGCATTGGAAAGCACGGCTTCGGTTCCAAGGAAACGGTGACCGCGCGTCACGTTGCCCGATTTGACGCCGGTGACTTCCAGATCGACAACGTCGGAGCCGAACATGGCCACGAGCCAGCGGATCGGACGGACGAATTTATAGTCGTAGCTTCCCCAGCGCATGTTTTTCGGGAACGTCATCGAGGACAAAATGCCAAGCAACCCTTCGGCCAAAATGGAAGCGGTATCGACGCCCGTGCTGCTTTTGGTCACGTAAATATATTCCACGCCGTTCAATTCTTTAAAGGTAAACTCCTCCGGATCCACGCCCTGTCCACGAGCGAAACCAAGCGCCGCTTTGCTCCAGTTTCCGTTCTCGTCCTGAGCGATTTTGCGGGAAGGACCTTTGACCTCCTCCTGCACGTCGTCCTGCTTCTCGGCTACGTCATGCACTAGAACCGCCAAACGGCGCGGAGTCGCGTAGGCCTGTACATCGCCGTGGGACAAGCGGGATTGCTCCAGCCACTGGGCCGTTTTTTCCTTGAGCTGGTCCATCGCGGCGCGCAAAAAGCGCGCAGGCACTTCCTCCAGCCCGATTTCGAACAACAGATCCTTGGCCATTACCGGTCGCCTCCTTTCTTCAACAGCGGGAAGCCGAGCTTCTCGCGTTCCTCCACGTAAGTCGCGGCCACCTGGCGGGCCAGATTCCGCACCCGCGTAATATAGCCGGTCCGTTCGGTTACGCTGATCGCGCCGCGGGCATCGAGAAGGTTAAAAGTATGGGAGCATTTCAGCACGTAATCGTACGCCGGAAAAACGAGGTTTTGGTCCATCGCTTTTTTGGCTTCCTGTTCGTACATGTTGAAAAGCGTAAATAGCATTTTCACGTCGGACACTTCGAACGTGTATTTCGAATGCTCGTATTCGGGCTGATGGAACACATCCCCGTAAGTGATGCCGTCCACCCACTCCAGATCAAACACGTTTTCTTTTTCCTGGATATAGGACGCCAAACGTTCCATGCCGTACGTAATTTCGACGGATACCGGATGCGTTTCGATCCCGCCTACCTGCTGGAAGTAAGTGAATTGGGTAATCTCCATGCCGTCAAGCCACACTTCCCAGCCAAGGCCGGCGCAGCCGAGCGACGGGTTTTCCCAGTTGTCCTCGACGAAGCGGATGTCGTGATGCAGCGCATCGACACCAAGCGCCTTCAAGCTTTCCAGATACAGCTCCTGGATGTTGTCGGGGGAAGGTTTGATGATGACCTGGAACTGATGGTGCTGGTACAAACGGTTCGGGTTTTCGCCGTAACGTCCGTCGGAAGGACGGCGCGAAGGCTCAACGTAAGCAACCTTCCACGGCTCCGGCCCCAGCGAGCGCAAAAAGGTCATCGGGTTCATCGTGCCCGCGCCTTTTTCCGTGTCATAAGGGTTCACGATAATGCAATTCTGTGCTGCCCAAAACTGCTGCAGCGCCAAAATCATCTGCTGAAAGTTCATATGAGCCTCTCCTTTACTAATCATGGCTTTGCAATGGTTGTCAGCTTGCTTCATCCGCTGCAGGCCATTTACGGGACATCAAAAAGCTCCCGCCCATGCCTGCAAATACAGACATAGGGACGAGAGCTGTCATTTCCCGCGGTTCCACCCTACTTGACTGCAGTCCCTGCTTTCGGGAATCCGCAATCCACTTTTTAGCCGATTTCATCTCATGCTCCCGGCTGCCTTTCATGAATCCGTTCCACCGGGCTTGCACCGTCCCCGGCTCGCTACTGGGAATCCGAAATCCACTACTTTTCCGTTCAACGCATGTCAGACAATGAATAGAACTTAATATATATTACCGAATTCGAGCGGAGAAGTCAACGTTTTTTACAGTCCGTACTTTTCCATCTGATCCAAAAAGCTTAGGGATTTCAATTTGAGCCCGAGCTGCATGTCCATAAAAGCGCGCATCACCGCTTTAAGCTCCGCTTTCGTCTCCTCCTTGACGTCGACGTGGCCGAGCCTTCGCAGATCGAGTCTGGCGAACAGCCGCAGCAGCTTTAAGCTTTTCGGGGATATGTTCATCGCCGGCGGATCCAGATGTTTGCAGGAGCGGCATAACGTACCTCCCAATCTTGGGCTGACGGCGGCATGTTCGTCTTCGGACAAGTCTTTTCCGCAAGAAATGCAGGATAGGAGCTCGGGTCCGTATCCTGCCGTTTGAAGAATTTTCATTTCGTACAGATTGATGATGATTCCGGGATCTTTGCCTTCCTCCAGCGCATTCAGGCATGCCTTGAGCTGCTGGTACCAGAAGCTCCCCGTTTCCTCGTCCTGGAGCACTTTGTCGAGAAGCTCGCAGGCGTACGACGCATAGGCCGCCAAAACCAGATCCTGGCGAAGGCCGTGCCGGGAATTCATGATTTCGCCGGAATTAAGCGTTCCGAGGCCCGTGCCGTTTCTGAAAAATACGTATTCCGCTTCTGTGAAAAGCTGCGTTAAGGCAGCATGGCGGCTTTTGACCTTTTTGGCTCCGCGGACAAGCACGCCTACTTTGCCCGCATTTTCGGTGCAAATCGTAATGATTTTGTTCCCTTCGCCGTAGTCCATGCTGCGGATGACGATCCCTTCCACCCTATATAGCATGCCTCTTCCCCCAGCCATTCCCGGAGCAGCCACAAATCATTCGTTTTCTTCATAGTTCCCCGTCTCTTCCGCTGCCGCCGTTTCCGGCGCCGCAGCCGCTTCCTCTACAGCCATGCCCGCATATTCCTTATAAAGCAAGTAAGCATCCACATCTCCAGTCATCGCAAAATACTTCCACGAAAAGTCTCGCATTCGTATTCATCCTCTCTTTGGAAATGGCGTCTGCATCTTCAAAAATAGGATGTGGCGAACGATGAGGATCTATGTAAAGCAATTCCTGCCAGCTTGGCATGGCGCCCGTTTAAGCGTCGCGGTGGAAGCCGAGGTCACGAAGCACGCGTTCCTGGTTGCGCCAGTCTTTTTTTACTTTTACCCACAATTCCAAAAAAATCTTCGATCCGAGCAAGTTTTGGATGTCCTGCCGGGCCAGCTTGCCGACTTCCTTCAGCAGCGCCCCCTGTTTGCCGATGATGATGCCTTTTTGGGAATCCCTCTCGACGAAAATGACGGCCGAAATGTATACGACGCCGTTGTCCTGCACCCGCATATCCTCAATGGTGACCGCAATCGAATGCGGGACCTCCTCCCGGGTTAAATGCAGTATTTTTTCGCGGATGAGCTCGGCGCAAACGAATTGTTCCGGATGGTCCGTAATCTGATCGGCCGGATAATACTGCGGACCTTCGGGCAAATATTTCTCCACCTGCGAAAGCAGCCGATCCACGTTATTTCCGCTTAGCGCCGAGATCGGCACGATCTCCGCAAACGTATGCAGCTTGCTGTACTCTTCGATGATCGGAAGCAGCGCGTCCGGCTCGATTTTGTCGATTTTGTTCAGCACGAGAATGACCGGCGTCTTGACGCCCTTCAACTGTTCGACGATAAACCGGTCCCCTCCGCCCAAACCTTCGGAAACGTCGGCCAAAAACAGAACGGCCTCCACCTCTTTAAGCGTATTGAGCGCCGTTTGGTTCATGTAATCGCCAAGCTTGGATTGGCGCTTGTGGATGCCCGGCGTATCGAGAAACACGATCTGGGCTTCGTCGGTCGTATATACCCCATGGATTTTGTTGCGCGTCGTTTGCGGCTTGTCGGACATGATCGCGATTTTTTGCCCGATGACCTTGTTCATCAGCGTGGACTTGCCCACGTTCGGCCGGCCGACGATCGCCACGAAGCCGGATTTGAATGCCGGTTTAGCCATAATCGAAACATTGCCTCCTCAAGTTATCATTTCATTGGTTGCATAAAGAGCTCCGGGGCCCGTCATCCGAACAAGCCGGCACGAACAAGCCCGATACCGGCCGCGGAAGCGGGCCCCAGCTGATATTATTTATTGGCGCTCGCCAAATCCGAAGGGCCAAACGCCCCCGGAAGCAGCTCGCCTACGGTCGTTTCCGTCATGTCGCCTTTCAGGTTCCCCAAAATGACTTTCATGTCCGGCGAACACAGCTCGAGCAGCACCTGCCGGCAGACGCCGCATGGGGAAATCGGCCCTTCCGTATCGCCTACGACGGCAATCGCCTGAAAACTTCCCGCTTTGTGCCCGTCGGCAACCGCACGGAACAATGCCGTACGTTCCGCGCAGTTGGTAGGCCCGAACGCCGCGTTTTCGACGTTGCAGCCGTGGTGGACATGCCCGTCCTTGTCGAGCAGCGCCGCGCCGACACCGAAATGGGAATAAGGTGTATACGCGTTCATACGCGCTTTAATCGCTTCCTGAAGCAACAATCCTGAATCCATATCAAAAACCTCCTTCGATGTCCAAAAACCTAGGGTTGCGACCCGCCCCCAAAAAGCTCGAGCAGCGGGTCGAAAAACACGATGATTCCGATCGCAGCGGCAAAAACAGCCGCCAGCAGCACTGCGCCGGCAGCCGTGTCCTTTGCCGCTTTGGCCAGCGGGTGAATCTTTGGCGAGGCCAGGTCCACGACCGATTCAAGCGCCGTGTTGACCAGCTCCATAGCCATGACGAGCGCGATTGCAAACAGCAGCGCGACCCATCTGAGCCAAGATAAATGCAGCAGCGCCGCCGCCGAAATGACGACAACCGCCGCAACGGCATGGATTTTCATGTTGCGCTGCGTCCGCAGCGCGTAAACGATCCCCTGCGCCGCATATCCAAACGCGGCCCAAAACGATTTTTTCGGCATTAACGCGTAAGCCCCACTTCAGCCAGCACGGCTTCCTGCTTGCCCATCATTTCAGCTTCGCTTTCTTTGTCCTGGTGGTCGTATCCGAGCAAATGGAGGAATCCGTGCACGAACAAAAATCCGATTTCGCGTTCCAGGGAATGTCCATATTCTTCGCTTTGCGCCTTGGCGCGATTCACCGAAATGATAATGTCCCCGAGCATCTCGGGCAAATCGGCAAGCTCCTCGCCCTCTTCCAGCTCGTAAACGATGTCCAGCTCTTCGTCCGTATATTCGTTCATGGCGAACGACAATACGTCCGTCGGGCGGTCGATGCCCCGGTACTCCTTGTTCAGTTCGTGAATTTGTCTGTCGTCGACGAACGTCAGCGCGACTTCGCCGTCTTCGACGCCTTCGGCTTTTCCCGCTTTTTGCAGCAGCAGCTCAAGCGTCGCGATCAGTTCGTCGCTGATTTCAAGCTCCTGCTGCTCGTTCGTCCATGCAAGCTGCAGTCCCATCGTTTTTAACCGCTCCTTCTGGTCTCTTCAGTCGTTTTGTTCTTTTTGATCTCTTCCGGGTATTCTATTCTGGAATGGAATATGCCCATGACGCTTTCTTTCAGCGTTTTGGCAATGATGTCCAGCTCCTTCATCGTCAGGTCGCAGTCGTTAAACTGGTGGTCGTCCAAGCGGCTTTTAATGATTTTTTCGATCATCGATTCCACCTGGTCCACGGTCGGATTCCGCAAGGAACGCACCGCCGCTTCCACGCTGTCCGCAATACCGATGACGGCCGATTCCTTGGATTGGGCTTTCGGGCCGGGATAACGGAAATCCTCCTCGGTAAAGTCGGGTTCCCTGCCCTGTTCCTCCGCGAGCCGCAGCGCCTTGTGGTAGAAATAGTGAAGGAACGTCGTTCCGTGGTGCTGCTCGGCGATGTCGCGGATCGGCTTCGGAATTTTATATTCTTTCAGCATCTCGACGCCGTCCCGGGCATGGGCGATAATGATCGATTTGCTCATTTTCGGGTCCAGGGAATCATGCGGATTTTCCATATTGTTTTGGTTTTCGATGAAATATCTTGGCCGCTTCGTTTTGCCGATATCGTGATAATAAGAGCCCACCCGGCAGAGCAGCCCGTCCGCGCCGATCGCTTCCGCAGCGGCTTCGGACAAATTGCCGACCATGACGCTGTGATGATACGTTCCCGGCGTCTCCGTCAGCAGCTTCCGCAAGAGCGGATGGTTCGGATTGGAAAGCTCGACCAACTTGAGCGCGGACAAAATGCCGAACGTGACTTCGAAAAACGGCATCAGCCCGATCGCCAAAATCGCGGTCAAGAGACCTCCGGCAAAAGCGAACCCGATCGCGTACAGCATCTGCATCTGGTTCCATTGACCGCTTCCGATCAACGTCATGATAAACACCGTCAGCGAGCCGAACAGGCAGACCATGATGCCGCCTTTCAGCAGCGTGGAACGCTGGCTTGCGCGGTGAATGGTGAAAATCGCCACCACCGACACGACCAGCGAAAAAAATCCAAACGTAAAATCGAACATCTGTCCTTGATGTACGTTCAAAATGACGCTCGCCAAAACGCAGAACAACATCGCGCAAAAATACGCAAGCTGCATGTCGAGGAGCAGCGTCACCAGCGTGGCCCCGATCGCTACGGGCGCCACGTACCCGATGTACGGCCGTTCATTGCTTTGCAGGATGCCCGCCAGATGTAGCACGATGACGGTGATGACGAAGATGAGCACCAGCATGAACAGCTGCGAGTTGTTGTATTTGAACTTGTTCGGATCCGTTTGCCGGATGAACAGGAACAGCCCTCCCGACATCAGCAAAGCCAGCAGGAACAAGCCCAGTTGCGGCCAATAGTTCACTTCGTTTTTAAGCAGGCCGTTGTCGTCGAGCAGATTGTACAGATCCTCCGTAATGAGCTGCCCTTTCGCGACGAGGATGTCCCCTTGCTTGATATAGACGGGCTGGGTGTTTTCTCTCGCTTGTACCTTGGCCTCTTTGGTCGCTTCCTCATCGTAAAACTTATTCGCCGTAATGGCAAGCTTGGACAGCTCCTGCACGACCTCCCGCGCCGTGCGCTGGCTCAGCGTGCTGGCGCTGACCAGCTCCGCCACCTTGGCGCGCGCCGCCTGCGCTTCGACCACCTGATCGTTGGTCAAGCGGGAGACGATCTCCCGGGCGACCGGCTTCATTTCGGCGATATCCTGGGACGTCAGCCGCGGGATTTTGATAAAGGTCTCTTCCGGGATTTTATAGCTCTGCTGGCTGGTCACTTTCAGCATCTCATCCAGCAGCTTGTCTGGGTAGGATGCCGACGAGCGGTTGGCATTGACGAAATTTTGAATGAAGTCCTTGGCCCGCTGCGGAATTTCCAACCGGTAGATGGCGATCTTATCCTCCCGGGACACTTGGTCGTCCTGGTTCAGACGGTCGATCCGGTCCAAAATGGACACGACCAGATTTTCGTTCGGAACGGTCACGATCGTGTAAATCGGCTGCACGCGCTCCGCTTCCTGCTCCTGGGCTTTCAGCGTCGCTTTGTTGTTCGGGATTTGCATCGGCGCCCGGATTTCCTTTTCGCTGCGCGTTCCCACCTGGATGTTGTACCGTTCGGGAAGCAGATTCGGGGCGAGGCTGACATAAAACAGCACAGCCAGACATAAAAAGAGAACATAGCGGGTTCCTGCGCTATGTTTCCAGCCGACATGTTTCATTGAGAAAGATTTGCCCGATGACGTTTCTTTCGAAGTCATAAAGATAATCCCCTCTAATCTTGGTTTTCTGCAGCTTTGTCGTAAGCAGTGATTATTTTTTGAACGAGAGAGTGGCGGACGACATCCTGCTCGGCAAACTGAACGAAGCCGATCTCCTCAATGTCTCCAAGTATATGTTTCGCCTCGATCAACCCGGATTTTTTGCCTCTTGGCAGGTCGATTTGCGTCACGTCGCCGGTAATGACCATTTTCGAGCCGAAACCTAGGCGGGTTAAAAACATTTTCATTTGTTCAGGGGTCGTATTCTGGGCCTCGTCCAATATGATGAACGAATCGTCCAGCGTACGCCCGCGCATATACGCCAGCGGCGCGATTTCGATAAGTCCTCTTTCAAGCGCTTTGGCCGTTTGCTCCGGGCCCATGACGTCGTATAAGGCGTCGTAAAGCGGCCGCAAATACGGATCGACTTTTTCCTGCAGATCCCCCGGCAGAAACCCGAGGCTTTCACCCGCCTCGACGGCCGGACGCGTCAGCACGATGCGCTTGACGGCCCCTTCCTTCAAAGCGGCGACGGCAAGCACGACCGCCAAATACGTTTTCCCCGTGCCGGCCGGTCCGATTCCGAACACGATGTCCCGCTTGCGGATGGTCGTCACATAGTGCTTCTGGCCGATGGTCTTCACCCGGATCGGTTTGCCGCGGAACGTTGTCGTAATTTCTCCCTTGAAGAGATCAAGCAACTGGTCGGCCCGAAAATCCTTGGCCAAATCGATGGCGTAAGAGACGTCCCGCTCCGACAGAATGTGACCGTTCCGGACGAGCTCAAGCAGCACTTCGAACAGATGCTCCAAAACTTGCACATCCCGCAGTTCCCCGCGGATCGTAATTTCCGCCTCGCGGGAAACGATTTGCGCCGGAATCTGCGCTTCGATCATTTTCAGAAAAGTATCCTGAGGTCCAAATAGGGACAGTCCTTCGCTTGCACTATGCAATGAAATTTGCGCGCTGTGGTTTTTTTCTGACAAATAGCCTCATTCTCCTTGACTTTGAACTATGGGAAGTTCTTCGGCAATCTTTTCTTCCACCTCAAAAAGCACTTTCATATAAACTTTACCATTCTCTCTCTTCTCATGCAAAATTTTTTGGCTGATGATCTGCGAATCGTTGCCGTATTTTGCCAAAATATCCCGAACCGCCGCCTCCAGCCCTTGTTTTTTCGCCGCTTCGGGTTCCAGCGCCTCCTCCCTCTCGTCGACCTCCATCACTTTCTCGGTCATCCAGCCGATCGGGAGCGCAATCGAACGCCATGTCAGCGGATCAAGCTCGGTCAGCGTTTGCGATTTCGCAAACGGCTCTTTCCCGTACCCCCACAGCTGGATCGCACGGTTCCCGAGCACGAGGTAGCTTTTGTCTTTCCGTTCCCCCGTATATACTTCCCGTTTCTGGACAAGCGGGACCTCCAGCTGGTATTCATGCCATACGAGGCCCTTCACTTCGCCTTTGGCCACCACAACCTGCGAATGGGCGGAGCCGTCGCCCAAAATGCCGGAAATGAGCACTTGTCCTTTTTTGACGCGCGTATTTTTTTGAACGAGGGGGCGCCCCTGCTCCGCATAAATGCTGGTGACGACCGCATCCGACTTGCTGATCAAATGGCGCGGGCTCGCCAGCGGCTCCTTCTTCGGCTTTTCCGCTTCTACGACCTGGATGGTGATCGTCGTCCCTTTGCGTTCGACCCCGACCCATGACGTTTCAGGCAGCTTGAGGCTGAGCGCCCGCGAAAGCTTGTCCGGGTCCTTCAAGCGGAAAATCCACTGGTAAGGCCGAATGCCTTCCTCCCTCGCCGCATTCAAAATATCCTCCGTCGCAAGCTTTTCGTTTCCCTCGACATTTATGTTCCAAACAAGGGATGAAAGCATGAACAGCATCAGGAAAAACACGGCGATGCCCGCCGCAAAAAATTTGCGCTTGTACAGCTTGACCAAACGGAAAGGCAGTCCGATCCGGCGCGTGACATGCATCCGGCAGCCTGTCCGTTTCAGCAGGGGGCGAAGAGCGTGGAAATCCCTAAGGAGCAGCTTCATGTCGGCCGTTTGTTGGCTGGTGGGCCGAATATCCCAGACGGGAATGCCCGCTTCCGCCAAAGCATTGATCAAGTGATTGACGCCCTCTCCTCTGACCGTAATCTGTACGCAGCCGCGCACACCGGATAGTGTAGGTATTTTCATGAGCTCTCCCCCATTCCTATATATTTTATATTGCGGATCATTCCTTCGATCAGGACCTCTTGCGGCAAAATCGCCCGGATCATCAGTCCGGCGCCTTCGATTTCGAGCATGCCCTCACTCAAGGAAAGAATCATTTTGTTCTCCGAAAAATGCCGCACGCCCTGGTGATTCTCGACGGTCAACTCCTTATTTCCAACCAGGGTAACCCGCGGCAGATCAAGTAAGACGTCCTGCGGCAGATCCAGCGCTTCATGGGTCCATTTCCGCAGCCTGCGGCTGATCCGGGTCATACGAAGGCCTCCCCCTTCCTGTACTTTACAACTTATGCCCGGTCCGGCCGTTTTATGAGAGATTTCAGGCTGCAGGCGGAGATTGCGCAAAATAACCCCGCAAAGCGGAGCCGATGGCTTTGAAACCGAACCAGATACTTTGCGGGGACCCCGGAAATGATAAATGATTATAGATAAAAAAGCCTTTTCCGCACGGATCGATCCTTCGGATCGTTCCCCTTTGCAGAAAAGGCTTTTGTTTCGTAAAAGCAGCTGCCTGTTATTTTCGACCGCCGTACGGCCGCTTCGACCGCGGCGGACCGAGAATTTCGGCCCAGATCACGCCGTTTCGGGCTTCCTTTGCAAGCCTGGAAACCGGTTTTGGGGCTTCCGCCCGCGCAGCCGAGGCCGGCACGGGCGCCGTTTGCCCGATCCGGTCCAGCGAAGCGTCGACCTGCTCCAAACGCGTCTGCATGACGCGGTTAAAGTCCTCCAGCGTATCCGGTATATCGTCCTGCCACATGCCGGATACGCCTTCGCCGGTATCGTAGTCCGGCCCGGCTTCCGAATAACCTCCGAACGGGGAGGTCCGGCCGGCGGTTTCCGCGTATCGGCCCCGCGCCGGTTCCATTTCGCCGGCCGCGGGCCAGCCCGATTCCGGCGCGCTTTCGTCCCGGCGGCTTGGGGAGGCTTGAGGCGAACCCGAAAATCCTTTTTGTTCCCGGATTTCCCGATGCTCCCCGTGTTCCCTCTGCCCCCTGCCTGCGTCTCCGCCAAACGACGGCATGCCCCGCGGATTTTGCTTTTGCTTTGATTTATTGCTTCTGTTTAAGGCGGAGAAGATAGCAAACAAAACGATCAGGATCCAATAAAAATGTTCAAAGATCCACATGGGTGCATCATTCCCTATTTGTTATTTTGGGAACCGTTCTGATCTCCCTCGCCCATCTTGCCCAGCGAGCCTCTCATTTGGGTATCCGCCTCGATGTTTTTCAGATTCATGTAATCCATCACGCCGATTTTGCCGGACCGGAGCGCTTCCGCCATCGCCAGCGGCACTTCGGATTCGGATTCGACCACGCGCGCTCTCATCTCGACGACGCGCGCCTTCATCTCCTGCTCCTGCGCGACGGCCATGGCGCGGCGTTCCTCGGCTTTCGCCTGCGCGATGCGTTTGTCGGCTTCCGCCTGTTCCGTTTGCAGGTACGCGCCGATGTTTTTGCCTACGTCCACGTCCGCGATGTCGATGGACAAAATTTCGAACGCCGTCCCTGCATCCAGCCCTTTGGCGAGCACGGTGCGGGAGATGCTGTCCGGGTTCTCAAGCACGTCCTTGTGGGCGTCGCTGGAACCGACCGTCGTTACGATCCCTTCGCCGACGCGGGCAATGATCGTCTCTTCGCCCGCACCGCCGACGAGGCGGTCGATGTTCGCCCGGACGGTTACTCTCGCTTTTACCTTGACCTCGATGCCGTTTTTCGCCACCGCGGCCACGACAGGCGTTTCGATGACGCGCGGGTTGACGCTCATTTGCACGGCCTGAAGCACGTCCCGTCCCGCCAGGTCGATCGCGGCCGCCCGCGTAAACTCAAGCGGAATGTTCGCGCGCTGCGCCGCGATCAGGGCATTGACGACCCTGTCCACGTTACCGCCGGCCAAATAGTGGCTTTCCAGCTGGTTGATGTTAAGCCCCAACCCCGCTTTCGTCGCCTTGATCAAAGGGTTGACGATCCGGCTTGGCGTAACCCGGCGGAGCCTCATCGCCACCAGAGTAATGATGCTGATGCGAACGCCGGCCGCCAACGCGGAAATCCACAGCGTAAGCGGGAAAAAGCTGAAAAATACGCTTAATACGATGATCACCAAGACGGCGATCAGCAAAATGGAGATTAAAGGACTTGTCATAACATGCCATCCTCCCATTGTTTTTACGGTTTCCACCTAAGCGGAACCGTTATTTTCCGCAGCCGCCTTATGTTAAGGATTCGCTGCGTGCAAACTGATTCATTTCGGCTTCACGACGACGCGCGCGCCTTCGACATGAACGACAACCACCGCGGAATCCCGCGGTATAAACTCTCCTTCGGTCACCACATCCACCCGTTCGTCGTCGATCAGCGCCGTTCCTGCAGGCCGCAGCGGCGTCACGCTGACGCCTTCCTTGCCGAGCAAAGACTCCCTGGATTCGGTCGGGACGTATCCCTGCTCTTTGGTTAGGGATTCATTCAGAATAAAGCGATTCCAGATGCCGCGTTCCTTGAAGACGATCGCCACGACGACAACGACGACCAGCGCAGCAATAAAGGCGATTCCTAGCGAGATCAACGCATGACTTGTGTCGTATGCCGCCCGTATCACGCCGGCCACTAAGCTGATGGCGCCCAGCACGCCCAATATGCCGAAGCTTGGCACGAACATTTCCAGGATCATCAAAATCAGGCCGATGATAAAGAGGAGCCAGGTCTCGTTGCCGGCAAAACCCGCGACATAGTTTCCGAAGAAATACAATATGAATGCCGCGGTTCCGATAATGCCCGGTACGCCGAATCCCGGAACGATGAGCTCGATCACGATGCCGGCGATGCCGAGAAACAGCAAAATGGTCATCACGATCGGGTTGGTCAAAAAGGAAGCGATGTTTTCCGCCCATGTATGTTCCACTTGAATTACGTTATCGGTCGAATATCCCATCCACGAGATGACCTCCTCCGGCGAGGAGGCGATTTTGTCCGCATACCCGACCTTCAAGGCCTGCTCGCTGGATAATGCGATGATTTGGCCTTTTTCTTTCTTTTCACCGATTTCCGGCATGTCGACGACCATGTCGATGTCCGCCATACCTGCCGCTATTTTGGCGTTCCTGCCGCTTGATTCGGCTGCGGCCGACATTTCGGATTTCCACGCGGCGACAAGTTTCGGATCATCCACCCGTTTGCCCGTGCTGTCCACCATAGCGGCCGCGCCGATCATGCTTCCCGGCGACATCGCGATTTTGTCCGCGTTGAGCGCGATGTAACTCCCGGCGGAAGCGGCATTTCCGCGTATGTATGCAACGCTTTCGATTTTGCTTTCGCGAATCATTTTCCCTATCGTTTGCGCCGTCGTTACCAATCCGCCCGGCGTGTCGATGTCCAGGACGATCAGCCCCGCGTTCATTTTTTCGGCTTCCTTGAATCCGCGCTTCATGAATTTTTCCAGTCCGGTCTCGATTTTTTGGTCAACCGGAATGATATACACCGGCGCGATTTTTGCGTCTTCGGCACTCGCCGAGCCCGGAAACGCCGCAGCCATTCCCAACATCAGCATCATGAATAGAACCAGCCGCCTGTGCAGCATGTTTCCATATCCGGATCGTTTCAATAAACCACCCTCCCTTCTCCATGATTATAATATATTTTCCGGCATATGGTACTTATTACGCAGCAATCCTCCGATCGTTTCAACAAAAATGAACGAAAACGTCTTTCGGCCGGTTTCAACAGGAAATTCAACGCTTGACAAGGGCGGGCTTGGAGAGGTCCTAACGTTTCAATTTGCCGTAAATTATGGACGTTAGCATGAAAAAACACCCCTTAAAAAGGGGTGTTTTGCGTTATGTTTTATTGCAGAAATTGTTGAACCAGCTGGTTCACAAGTTTTCCGTCAGAGCGACCTTTGACTTTCGGCATCAGCGCGCTCATCACTTTCCCCATGTCGGCTTTCGAAGAAGCACCGGTTTCCTGGATGGTCTGCTGTACAATAACTTTTAATTCTTCTTCGGTAAGCTGTTCGGGAAGATACTGACTGATAATCTCAATTTCTGCTTCGACATCTGCCGCAAGATCGTCTCGATCCGCTTTCTTAAATTCTTGGAGGGCATCTTTGCGCTGTTTAATTTCACGACTGAGGATATCAAGCACTTCGTTGTCATCCAAAGTTCTTTTCAAATCTATTTCAAGATTCTTGATCGTTGAACGAACCATTCGAATAGTGGAGAGCTTGAACTTGTCTTTGCTCTTCATCGCTTGTATCATATCTTCGTTCAATCGTTCGCTAAGACTCATGACAGTTCAGTTCCTCCTAAAACTTTCTCTTACGAGCAGCCTCGGACTTTTTCTTGCGCTTTACGCTTGGCTTCTCATAATGCTTGCGTTTCTTCACCTCAGCCAATACGCCATCCTTAGCGATGGAGCGCTTAAAGCGGCGAAGTGCAGCATCAATAGACTCGTTTTTGCGAACTTTAGTTTCAGACACCAGTTTTCCCTCCCTCCGACCAGACCGTCCAAGAGCAATAACACGGTTCATCAAATTTAATTATAGGTGAAAGAGAAATAGGGTGTCAACCTTGACGCCTATTTTTTCAGAAAAACCCTTTCACGCCGCTTTCAAGGGGATTAACCAGCAGGCCGGGCCCCGCCCGTTTGTGGAACTGCTTCCTCCGTGCCGGAACCTCGGTCCTGCCAATTCTTTCCTATCATCCCGATCAAGCAGGAACCCTTCCATGATTACGCATGAGAATCGGAAATGCCCGTCAACGCGCCCAGCTTGGCTCCTCCAAGCAGATGGTAATGAATATGGTACACCGCTTGTCCGCTGTCCGGCCCGCAGTTGTTGATGAGACGGTAGCCCGTATCCGCCACGCCGAGCTCTTTGGCCACCTGCTGCGCTACCCGGTGCATCTCGGCGACGAGCGGAAGATCTTCTTCGGCCACGTCGTTCATCGTCGCGATATGTTTTTTCGGAATGATGAGCACATGCACCGGTGCCGCCGGTTGAATATCCTTGAACACCAGAATGCTGTCGTTTTCAAACACCTTTTGTGAAGGAATGCTGCCTTCGACGATTTTGCAAAAGAGACAGTCCATCGTTAGTTCGCCTCCGCTATGTATATGTTTTGAATTTATTCCTATCATAACGGATTTCGGGGGAACGCGTCCAATGCCCGGCAAAAAAATCCGTCGCATAGCGCGTTCATGCGCCGAATCATTTCATGATCCGCGTTCGGGCAAAGAGCCGCTTCGCAAAGAAAAAGACCCTCCGAAGAGAGCCTGTTCCGCGTTCGTGCTGCATCGGTGTCCATCCGCCGTCCAAAAAAGCTGTCGAAAAAAAACGGTCTGTGGGCGTACTTCCTTTGAAGAAGGACACGTCTAGCGGAAATATTTCTTGCGAGATAGGGTTGCTTATGCACAGAAGGATTATATGTCCTTGTCTTTTTAAAAAAACGGCAGCAAGGAAAGCGCCGTCAAGCCGGCGAGCGGCAAAATGAACCGGTTGAAGCGGCGTCCGTATGGAAACCCGAAGAACGGATACCCAAATCCGTATCCGTAAGGAACGAAAGGATAAAATGCCCGGACATCCTCTTCCGGACGGAAGCATGGGTCCCAGCCGCCGGCGTAAGGGCTCGCGTAACCGTGATGGTAAGGCATGTTTTCATGGCCGACCGGAACGGCAAGATACAGCCTTTCTTCATCCACATGTTCGATAAATCCGTCATGGACGCTACCGTCCGCCATCGTCGCTCTGACATAGCGGTACATATGTTTTTTGCAAATTTCTTTGGCCTCAAACTTCTCCACTTTTCATAATCCTCCCCAGTTGCGATTTACAGGATCATCATATTCACGACTGGGCGAATGGCTACTGATTTAATAAAAATCCGTCGGCCGCAAAATAAAAAGAAGCCCCTTGGGCCAGAGAACGAAAAACCGGGGCGCTGCCGCGGCAGCGCTGATTTTGCGTTCCTTGCCAAGGAACCTCAACGAAAAGAGAAAGTCGGCTTGTCTATTGCGATAGTAACAACCTTTAAACAGGGCCGCTATGACATGCGTCACTACAGCTGTTCCACCGCGATTTTCGAGCCTCCTCCCGCCTCGTCGGCCGGAATGACGACGAGTTTGCGCGGGAGGCGGGCGCGAAGCTCCGGAACGTGGCTGATGACGCCGACGGAAAGATGGTCGTTGTGCAGCCGTTCCAGCGAGGAAATGACGGTTTCGAGCAGCTCCGGATCCAGCGTGCCGAACCCTTCATCCAGGAAAAAGAATTGGAGCGGGTATTGGCCGCGGAGCTGAATCTGGGCGGATAACGCCAAAGCGAGCGACAGCGACGTGAGGAAGGTCTCGCCCCCGGACAACGTGGACACCGGCCGGCGAACCCCTCCGTTCGCGTCGTCCCGGATGAGGAAGCCGCCGCCGGAGTCCACTTCCAGCGCGTAACGCTGCTTGGTCAAAAACGCCAGCCGCTGGGATGCGGACCGGCTGACCTGCATCAGCTGTTCCTCGGCGATATATTCGACAAAAGCGTTGCCGCGCAGGCATGATTGCAGCTTGGCGAGTTTATCGGCCTCATGCTGGCGCTCCGCGCGAAGCTTCTCAAGCTCCATCCAACGGAGATGCCGCTTTTTGACGTCCTCGAGATCGCGTTCGGCACGCGCCTTCATCCGAAGGGCCTCCTCATCGGCCTCGCGGGCGGATGCGAGCTCCCGGCTCACGTTCAGCCATTCTTCTTCCGTCAGGGTGCTTCCCGACAACTGCTCTTCGATGTGCCGAACCGCAGCCAGCAAGTCACGTTCGCCTTCGCGGTGCTGCCGCACCTTCGCCGCAAGCTGCTCGGATTCCGGCGCCGGCAGATAGGATTCTTCCACTTCGGCAGCCGTTGCAAAGGGCGATTCCGCCAAGAGAGCCTCCCAGCGCCGGGCGGCGGCTTCATGATGCGAGGCGGCCGATGCTGCGGCCTGCTGGGCCATCGCATGAGCCTTCGCGCTTTCATGTTTCGCCTGCTCCGCGGATTGCCTCCGCCGCTTCGCTTCGGCGGCCGTCTCACGCAGCGTCTTCAGCTCGCGCGCGCAGGCCTCCAGAAGCGCCTCCGCCTGACGGTCTCCGATCCAGGCATGCAGACGCTCCTGCTTTTCGGCCAACAGCTCCCGTTTGCCGCGAAGCTCGGCTTCGAGCTGGATGAGCCGCTTTTCGGCTTCAAGCACATCGCGTTCCAGCGATTGGACCGCCTGCTTCTTCTCGTCAAGGAACGGCACGCTCTTGCGCAAGCGTTCCTTCACTTCTTCCGCCTCGCGGTCCTTCCGCTGCACCTGCGACCAGCGGCTTTCGACCTCGTCGAACGGAAGCTCCCGCAATTCCTCCGCCCATCCGGCTTTCAGCCGGCCGATCTCTTCCGACAGCCGGTCGGCATTTTCCTCCAGCCGTTTCAGCAAGGAGTCGGCGGCGGCGGCTTCCGCGTCCAGCTGAAGGCTCTGCTGCCGCAGCGCCTCCCGTCTTTCCGCAAGGCCGGACGACTCTTGTTTGGCATGATGCAGCGCGGACGCGAACGTTTCCCGCGAACGTTCGAGCTCCAAGACCCGCTTGTCCCAGGCTTGGGCAGAGAACATGTCAAAGGCTTCGGGTGCCTCGGCCTGCTCAGCGGCGGCCGCGGCCTGCAGCGCGCCGGATTCGGCTGCCGGAAGGCCGGCGGCGCCCAGCAGGCCCGTACCTTCGTGGATCAGCTGAAGCTGGGCGTATTTGACCTCCTGCAGCCGGTTTTTCGCCCGCTGCAGCTGCTGCGGCAAATGCTCGTCGCGAGCCGCGGCGGCTTCCTCCGGCAGGACGGGCGCCGGATGCTCCAAGGAACCGCAGACCGGACAAGGCCGTCCGTCATGCAGCTCCGCCGCGAGAGCGAGCGACAAGCTTCGAAGCTCATGCTGCCTGAACTCCTCCCTTAGCCGGAGTTCGGCGTGCTCCGCTTCGCGCAGCGCCTGCTCGGTCTGCTTGTTTTCCAGCCCGGCTTGCGACAGGAGCGCAGAAATGCCGCTTGCGAGCTGTTTCTCCTTCTCCTGCAGCTCGCCGAGCTCCCGCCCGGCCAGCTCGCGTTTTTTCCGCAGCGCTTCCGACTTTTCCTTCTGCTGTTCATATTCGTTCCGCGCTTGATGGAGCCGTTCCTCGGCGGAACGAAGGTGCTGGCGCAGCTCCAGCGCCCGCTGCACCAGGGAGCGTTCTTTTGCGGTCACTTCCAGCTCTCCCAGCTTCTCCTGCAGGTCCGCCTGCTTCTGGGCTCCGCGGTTCAAAAGCTCCTGCTCCTTGGCCAAAAGCTGACGCAGCTCCTGCATGCCGTCCGCCGATTCCTTTTGCTGCCGTTCCAGCCCGGCCACCAGCGTGCGGAGCCCGTCCCTTTCCTTCTGCAGCAGAACGGCCTGCTCCAGCTGTTCCTGCCGCTGCAGCAGCTTGGGCTCGCCGGCAGCCAGCGCTTCCTGCGCGGCATCGTCGGCAGAGCAGGCTTTTTCCGCATCTTGTTCCGCTTGGGCGGCAGCCGTTTGAAGCGCCGCCACCTCCGCTTCTTTTTTCTCCCGATCCTGCAGGCTTTCCCGAAGCAAAGCCAAAGCCGGCATCATCGCCGATGACGCCGCCGACTTGGCCAGCAGTTGTTCAAGCCGCTGCATTTCCGGCTCCAAAGCCCGCAATTGCTCAAGCTGCGCCTGCTTCCGTTCTTTTTCAAGCTGGCGCTCGCGTATTTTTCCTTTTTCCTCGGCTTCCCGGTTCAAAGCATGCAGTTTTTTCCGGATCGCCTCGGCCTGCGCCACTGCGTCCTTCAAACGGCCTTCCGCCGCTTGAAGAGCATCTTCGCCGGCGTCGCCAAGCCCCTGCTGCTCCGCTTCCACCGCTTTCAGCGCCCCGTCGTTTTCCTTGACGCGGCGGCTGAGCTTGATGCCGAGCTGGTCGCCGTACTGCTCCAGGTGGAAAAGCCGCTGCAGCATTTGCCTCCGCTCGCTGCCTTTTAAGGAGAGGAATTCGGCGAATTTGCCTTGGGGAAGCACGACGGCCCGCGTGAAATCGTCCATCTTCAGGCCGATTTTGTCTTCGACGCAGCGCGTCACTTCCGCCAATTTATCGGCGATCACCGTTTCCCCATCCGCCGTGATTTCGATAAAGCGGCTGAGCGTGTTGCTGACGGAAAGGTCTCCGGTCCGTTTGAACCTCCGTTCGACGCGGAAGCGCCGCTTGCCTTCGGCCGAAGCCAGCTCAAAGCAGAAGGAAACGAACAAGGTGTCCTCCGAATGGTTCATGATGCCCTGCGTCCCGTTTGCGGCACGTTCGACCTTGCCGTACAAAGCGAGCGTCATCGCGTCCAGCAGCGTCGATTTGCCGCTTCCGGTCGGCCCGAAGATGCCGAACAGCCCCATGTCGCATAAACCTTCAAAATCGATCTGCTGCATTTCCCTGTAGCTCTGCAGCCCCGACAGCTTCAGTTGAATCGGCTTCATTCGGCTTCCGCCTCCTTCTCGCGCCCGTCCTCGGCCACCAGCTCGAGAAAGAGCTGCACCAGCTCGTCCTCCGGTTCGGCGCCGCCGGTCTGGCGCTGGTAAAACCTGCGGAACAGCTCCGACACCGGGAGGCCGGACCGCTCCTGCTGAAGCTCTTCCCGCTCCATCTCCGGATAAATCGGCCGGATATGTACGAATCCGTCCCGGCTTTTGCGCAGGCGCTGGATGTCTCCCAGCGACATCGATTCCGAAAGGGATATTTCAAGATCGATGTAGGCTTCCGCATCCCTTCCTTCGTCCAGCCAGCGGTACACCTCCTCGAGCCCGCCTTTCGCCTTCCAGCGCACCAACGGACGCCCGCAGCTCAAATAAACCTCCTCCAGCTCCGGCAACCCTCCGGGCGCGATATCCATCATCATGACCGATTTGGCCTGGCCCGCTTCCGAAAAGCTGTAAGCAAGCGGCGACCCGCTGTAACGGATCATGCCGTCGCCTTTGACCGCCTGCGGCCGGTGCAGATGCCCGAGCGCCGTGTACTGGGCCCCGACGGACAGCGCCGACGGATCCACCGTGTACGCCCCGCCGACCTGGATCGGACGCTCGGAATCGCATTCGACTCCGCCGAGGACGTAAATGTGGCTCATCGCCAGGTTGACCGTTTCCGGTGAAAAGGAGCCGGCCAGCTGCTTCATCAGCATACCAACGCGAGCGCTGTACGCCTTGCGCAGCTCCTCCTCCTTGCCTTCCGCGGACAGCAGTTCGTTCAGCCTTGCCTCGGAAGGATAAGGAAGCGCGGCGATTTTGGCGATTTCCCCCGTGCGGGAAACACCTACCGTCACCGCCTCGGCCACGGGCAGCCCGACGAGCGTGATCCCTTGGCGCGCCACCAAAGGCGAAACCGAAGAGACGCGTTCGGGCTGATCGTGATTGCCCGAGATGACGACCAGCGGCCGCCCGTTTTCCGTCAGCCTTGCGCATGCCTCGTAAAAAAGCTGCTCGGCCAGCGCGGGCGGATTGACGGAATCGTACACGTCTCCCGCCATCAATATCAAATCGGCCCGCTGGTCATCGGCGATGCGGACGAGTTCGTCCACGAAATCCTCCTGTTCCTTCAGCCTGCTGCGGCCTTCAAGCGTTTTTCCGAAATGCCAGTCCCCGGTATGCAATATCCGCATGCGGCTTTCTCCCCTTTCCCATGCGTGAAGTTCTGAATCTATAAGCGGACGGCATGTCCGCCGTCAAAAAAGTAGAGCCATTTTTCGCTGATTTCCTCGTGCAAAATGTCCTCCAGCGCTTTGGCGTACAGGTTCAGCTGAAATCTGTACTGCTCGGTAAGAGCGCCGATTCCGCCCCGATGCTCCAACACCCGGTCCGTTTTGTAGTCCACGAGCACGAGCTTTCCATCATGGCGGAACAAACAATCGACCACGCCCTGGATGAGCACCGTTTCATGGTTTAACGCCGACATCTCAAGCAGATCGGGTTGATGGTATAGCACGCCGTCCTGCTGGGAGAACAGCCCCTTATGGGCTTCCTCCGCCGTCAGGCCGTAGCTGAACGGCATTTCCCGCGCCGTCCACTCCGCGCTCAGCAGCCGTTTTCCGACTTCCGTCGCAAAAAACATGCCCGCTTCGTCCGGACGGATCACCTCCGCCTGCTCCCGCGTCAACAGCTCGCGTTCGACCAGCCGGCTTACGGTTTCTTCGACGGCGGCGGCATCCACTTCGCCCCGGTCCAGCGGAATATGCTGCATCAGCGTATGATAGACCGTGCCTCGCTCCGCCGGCGTCAGCGCCTTTTGCTCCATAAATTTCGGCCGCCTTAGCGGAAGGGTCGTCGCGAAAGAGTCCGAAGGGCTCGTCAGTTCTCTGCGAAGCATCCGTTCTTCCATCCATGGCTCGGACGGCTCGTCCTGCATCGCCAGCAGCTTTTTCATTTCCGATACCGAGGTTTTGGCCGGCAGCTTCGTAACGGTTTCGTACGGATACCGCCAGTTCAAACGTTCCGTTACCCAAGAACCGCCGGGCACCGACTCTTCATTTTCGGCTTCGACGGGCCGACGTTCCAGAAGAGACTGAAGCCGGAGCTTTCTTTCCGGCGTGGATTCCTCCTCTTCTTCCCAGCCGCCCAGCTCGGCTAACGACAGCTCATCCGCAGCCAGTACCGATATTTTCCAGACGGAAGGATCGGAAGCGAGAACCGAAGACGGATAGCCGTCCGCCTCCGCCATCTCGCGGAGTTTGCCGGCTCCCGGATGCCGGATCAGCGCCGGACCCACCCAATCGATGTAACTTCGCCCCCTGGCAAGCACATAATCCGGAAGCGTGTATTCGGGCGACTCCAGCACCTGCGCCCAGGACGACGCTTTTTTGCTTACGTCCTTGACCGTGCCGATCAGGTACAGCTTCTCCTTCGGGCGCGTCAACCCGACGTACAGCACCCGCATCTCCTCCGCCAGCAGCTCCAGCTGGGACCTGCGGCGGATCGCCAGGTTCGGAAGCGTCGGGAAGCTGACCCGCTTCTCCTCGTCCACGAACTTCGGACCAAACCCAAGCTCCTTGTGCATAAGGAACGGGGCATTCAGATCCTGCTGGTTAAACGTCTTGGACATGCCGGCCAAAAATACGACCGGAAATTCCAGCCCCTTACTTTTGTGGATCGTCATGATGCGAACCGTGTTATCCTTATGCTCCATGCCGCTGCCGCCGCCGAGATCGCCGCCCCGTTCGCGCAGCCGGGAGACGAAAGTCAGAAAACGGAACAACCCTCTGGATGCCGTCGTCTGCTCGAACTGGACGGCGCGGTCGTACAACGCCTTCAGGTTGTTTTGCCGCTCGACGCCGCCGGGCAAACCGCCGACCCAGTCGAGATAGCCGGTTTCCCGGTACAGCTGCCAGATCAAATCCCCCAGGCTGATTTTGCGGGCGTCGTCTCGCCAGCATTGCAGCTGCTTCACGAAATCGTGGATCTTGTGCCTTAAGGCGGGCGGGATGCCGTCGCTTGCGGCGAGCACGGAGACGTCCATCGCGGACGCGCCCGGGATTTCGCCGAGGTCTCCGACCCGCAAAGTTTCCGAGGCTGCCGCCGCTTCCGCTTCGGCCATAAGGAGCTCGCGATGCGCCCCGTCCCCGGACGCGCCCGTTATCGGCCGCGCAGCCGCAATCAGCGCATCGTAAAACGATCCGCTTTGAACAAGCCGGATCTGCGCCAGCTCCTCCTCCGTCAAGCCGACGATCGGGGACCGAAGCACGCCGGCCAATGGAATATCCTGCAGCGGGTTGTCGATGATCTGCAGAAGGGACAACATCACTTCCACTTCCGTCGCTTGAAAATATCCGCGGGCCTGCTCGCCGTCGGCGGGAATCCCCAGCTGCTTCAATTCCTCCATGATCAGCGGTCCCCAAATGTAAGCGGAACGAAGAAGGATGACCATGTCGCCGTATTTGACCGGCCTCATCTCTTTAAGGCCCTTATCGTACACAAGGAGAGGTTTGCCGGACGTGTCCCCCGTCAGCTGCCTGATTTTTTTGGCAATGGCTCTGGCTTCCAGCTGCGCCGTCTCCATTTCCAGCACTTCGCTTTCCTCCATCAAGCCGCCCTGTTCGCCTTCATTGGCCTCATCCTCCGCCGCAGGCCCTTTGCCCGCGCGGTCGATGAGCAGCAGCTCCGGCGCATACGGGTTGGCAACGCCCTCCTCCGCATTCGGGAACGAGGCGCCGTACACGAGCTCGGCCCGTTCGTCGTAAGCGATCTCCGCCACCGTTTCGTTCATGATTTGGCGGAAGATCACGTTCACCGCGTCCACCACTTCCATCCGGCTGCGGAAATTCCGCGCCAGGTCGATGCGGATGCCGCTCCCGCCGCCGCTGCCGTATCTGCGGTATTTATCCAGGAACAGCCCCGGCTCCGCCAGCCGGAACCGGTAAATGCTCTGCTTGACGTCGCCGACCATAAAGCGGTTGCCCGGCTTCTCCCTGGAGATCAGCCCGACGATCGTCTCCTGGACGCTGTTGGTATCCTGATATTCGTCCAGAAGCACTTCGTCGAACTGCTCGCGGTATTCCACGGCTGCGTCGGACGGAAGCGGGCGCTCCGGCGCCGAGTCCTCGTGCAGCAAAATCCGCAGGCAGTAGTGCTCCAGGTCGCTGAAATCGACCGCTCCCCGTTTGCGTTTTTCCGCTTCGTACCGTCCGCCGAACTCGATGACCAGCTCGGCCAGCTCTTTCATCAGCGGCGCCGCTTCGTTCATTTCCGCAAGAAATGCCGCGGCCGGACGGCCGAACAGCGCGCCGCGCAGATCCGTCAGCGTTTTTTTGACGGCATCCCGCAGCTCCTTTACGCGCTCCTGCAGCTGCGGATCGGTATCGTCCTTGCGGACGCTTTTCAGCTTGCCGAAGGAAATGCCCTGGAACGCCTCGTACAGCTCCTCCCAAGGTCGCTGCTCCATCGCTTCCCGGAGGCTGCGGACCATCTCGAGGTCGGCGTTCAGGTTGTCCGCGTAAGCGCCCGGTCCTCCCGGCGCCATCGCCAGCCCGTGGGCCTGCATCAGCAAGCCTTCCGCTCCCGCGAGCGCAAGGCGGGCGTCCTGCAAAATGCTCCGCACCCAGGAGGTTTGCCCTAAGCTGGCGGCATCCCGGACCGCAAAAGCTTCGGCCATGCTGCGCAGCCAGTGGTCCGGCCAGGCATGGCTTCGGGAAAAGTCATACAGCTTCTGGACCAGCAGATGCATCGCATCGTCGCTGCGTTCGCCGCTGAACCAATCCACCAGCCGGATAAAATCGCTGCCTTCCGCTTCCTCACTGTATTTTTCTTCGAAAAGCTCCTCCAGCAGCTCCTGCCGGAGCAGTTCGGCTTCGTTTTCGTTGATGATCCGAAAATTCGGATCCAGCGGAATCAGCTGGTAATAACGCCGGATGACTTCCAGGCAAAAGGAGTGCAGCGTCGTGATGGAGGCCCGTCCCAGCAGGGACAGCTGGCGGCGCAGGTGGACGTTATCGGGATCCTTCTCCAGTTCCCGGTCCAGCGCCTCGCGGATCCGGTCCCGCATCTCCGCCGCGGCGGCCTTCGTGAAGGTGGCGACGAGCAGGCGGTCCACGCTGAATCCCTGCTCTTCATCCGTAATTTTGCGGATGATGCGTTCCACGAGCACGGCGGTTTTGCCCGAGCCGGCCGCGGCCGCCACCAGGATGTCGTCGCCCGTTTCGGCGATCGCCCTCCACTGGTCGTCGCTCCATATGCTGCCTTCGGGTTTCGGTTGCATGCTCAATGCGTTTCTCCTCCTTTGCGCTCGGACAGCAGCTCCCATACCTGCTTTTTATCCGGCTTGCCCAACAGATGATATTGGTAGCCTTCGACCGTCTCGTCGAATTGGCATACCGGCTTGAACGGGCAATACGTGCAGGCGGTTTCCTGCTGGATCCGGTACGGCTCGATCCGTACGTCGCCTTCCGTGATCCTCGTTCCGATATGTTCGATGCTGTTCCGCACGGAAGCCAGCAAATCGTCCCATTGCTCGGGGCTTGCGACCGAAGCGCTGCTGTAAAAGCTTCCGTCCGCTTTGACGGCGACCGGCAGAATGGAGGAATGCCCCTTGTCCAAGGACGTGTCCATCAAAGACACGACATCCCGGTCGGCAAGCAGCAGCCCTTTCATCTTGAAACGTTTGAGCAGCTCTTCCGCCGCCTGCTCCATCGTCATGCCGTTCGCCGACTGCAGCATCGGGTCGTGCACGTGGAAATACAGCGTTCCCGCCGGCAGCGCCTTGCTGCCGAGCCACTGCTCCGCGTAGGTCAGCAGCACGTCCAAATACGTCAGCATTTGCAGTGCCAGCCCGTAATACACTTCATGGAGCTTCAGGTCCTTGCTTCCGGATTTGTAGTCGATGACCCGCAGCAGCAGCCCGTCTTCCCCATGGGCCAAATCCACGCGGTCGATCCGGCCGACGACCTCCATCACGGTGCCGTTCTCCAGGCGGAACGTAAGCGGGGGCAGCGGTTTGCCTGGGCCGAAATCAAGCTCCAGGCCAACCGGCTCGAAGCTGCCGCGGCGCGCATGCTCGCCCAAAATGACGGAAGCTCTGCTTACGATGTTTTTCAGCTTTCTTGAAATGTAGCCATACCGTTTGGAGCTGAGCAAAATTTCGCCCTGCAGCTTTGGCGCAAGCCGTTCCACCGTCAGTTCGGCTTCCCTTCGGCATTCCTCCGCCGTCAGGCTTCCCCAGCTGCGGTTTTGCTCTTTTAAACGGATCGCCATTTCGCTTAAAGCCGCATGGAAAAGCTGGCCGATGTCCGGCGCCTTCAGCCGGTACAGCTGACGTTCCCTCAGCTTCAGCCCATGGGAGGCAAAATGCGAAAACGGGCACGCCACAAACCGCTCCATCCGCGACACGCTCGTGCGGACTTTGCTTCCGTACAGCTTGCGGCTGGTGCCTGCCGTAAGCGCCTTGGCGCCGTTGCGGTAAAACAAGGACCGCAGCAGCATATCCAGCGGGCCGCGCCACTGCGGATCCCGCAAATACCAGTTGTATACGTCCCACCACAGCTCCGGCATCCTCATGCCCTGCCGCCACCGCCGCAGCTGCACGATCAGATGCTTCAGCGTCTGGCGGGGATGTTCGATATAAGCTTCATGCTCCAAGGCGTCCCGGTCCGCCCCCGGTTCGGCGGAAAGCGGCCGAGGCGAAAGTCCCGGAAACATTTTGGCCAGGTGACGCACCACTTCGGACGGCAGCAGTTCTTTGCCTTCGTCGTCCGCGGCCGGATAACTGATCCAGACGTGCCGGCTTGCGGAAGTCAGCGCGTTGTAGATCAGGAAACGTTCATCCAGCAGCCGCCGCGAGATTCCCGGGGCGAGCTCCAACCCCGCATCGGCAAGAACGGAGCGCTCCTGTTCGGTGATGACGCCGTCCTCCTGAAACACCGCAGGGACGACGCCGTCGTTCACTCCGAGCAAAAAAGCATGCCGGATGCCGCTTGTCCGCGTACGGTCCATCGTCCCGACCAGCACCTGGTCGAGCGACGGCGGCACGAGGCCGAGCTTCAGCTCGCTGAGCCCCGTTTCCAGCATCCCCGCGAACAGGTCGAACGTCATCGACTCGGAGCCCATCATCTCGACGATCTGATCCAGCAAATCCAGCACCTCGCCCCACAGCTGCCGGTGTTCCCTTGCCGCTTCCGGCCGGCCTTCGAGCAGCGCCTGGCGGCTCCAAACATCAAGCTTTTCGGGCACGCCCGCGTCTTCAAGCAGCCCATAAACCGCCGTGCACATGTCCCGGGCCGTTTTGGCGCGTTTGATCCGTTTCTCGAACGCCGCCAGCGGTCCCGTCACCGCGCTGCGGCAGCGCTCCATGAGCTCAAGAAGCTCCTCGGCCGTTTGCTGCTGCGGCGCCCCTCCTTCTTCGAGGGACAAGCTCGGGATGCCTTTTAAAGGCCGCCCGTCCGTCCAGCGGTAACCTTGCATTCCGCTTGCCAGCGCATAGTTTTCGAGACGGTCCATGTCTTCCCGCGTGAGCGATCCGTCGAGCGGAAGAACAAAATCGCTTTTAACGCAGCGGAACACGTCCTCGTGCCTCCAGTACCGCCGGACGACGTCCAGCGCGGCGCGCATGAACTCCGCCAGCGGATGGTGCAGCTCGCTTCTTTTCTGGTCCAGGAAAAACGGCACGCCGTAATCCTGGAACAACGGCACGACCAGATGCTCATAATCCCCCAAATTGCGCACGAACACCGCCATTTCCCGGAAACGCACGCCTTCCTCGCGCGAAAGCCGAAGCATTTCCCGAAGCGCTCCTTCGACTTCGGCGCGCCGCCCGGATGCGGGATGGATCGAAATGCCGTCGCCGTTTTGGCCTGTGGCCGCCTGATAACGCAGCCGCCGGTCATATCCCCGCTCCAAATGGGCAAGCATCGGACTTTCCCGAAAACGCGGCGGCACCGGCGGATCAAGCACCGTGTCGTCGATGTCCAGTCCCAGCTCCTCCGCCATCCCTCTCAGCTTGATATAGGTCGTGGCGGTCGGATGGAACAAATCCAGCTCATGCGGCATCCGCATCGCGTCGTAAGGCCGGTCCAGCGTCAGCGAGATGGTGACGGAACGGGCATGCGCCATCATTTGGCCGATCGCCAGCAGCTCCTGCGGGGTGAAGCCGTGGAACCCGTCGATCCATATTTCCGCGCCCCGCAAATAAGCCGAGTCCTTCACCGATTCGGTCAACCGGATGAGGTTGTCCTCCTCGTCGATATACAGCGGTGACATTTCCTGCTCAAAGTCCTTGTAAACCGTCCATAAATCCTCGAGCTTGCTGCGCAGGATCGGCGTGACGCCCGGCGCGGGAGCCAGCTTCCCGAGCAGCTGCCCCACGGCGGAGGCATCGACGCAGTACCGCTTCATTTCGGTATATACGTCGCCAAGCTTGCCGACGAACCCGAGCTGCTCGCCCGAAGCGCCAAACAGCTTCAGCTCGTCCTTCCGGCGCTGTATGATTTTGTACAGCAGCATTTTTTTGCCCTCGTCGCTGATGCCGACACGCGCCGTTCCCCCGGTCTCCTGCATGACGCGATAGGCGAGGCGGCGGAAGCTGAGCACTTGGGCCCTGACGCTGCCCTTGATCCGGCCCGACGTTACCAGCCCATGCTCGGCTTGAAACGAACCCTGCTCCGGTACGAGCAGGATGATCGCATTCCCCTGCGGCTCGGCTTCCAGCTTGGCGGCAATCCGCTCCAGAATCGTCGTCGTTTTTCCGCTGCCCGACCGTCCGATCAAAAAATGAACCGACATGATGCTCCCCCTTCATCTATGTAAAATAATCGCTGCTCATTCATCGATAATCTATCAATCAGTATATCATACGAATCTGAAAGGCAGAACGTATGTTTGTCGAAAAACCTAATCTATCAACCAAAATGGCTATAAAGCTCCTACTATTTTACCATTAAAACTCCGCTAGCGTTTAACGTCCATTATTTGCAAAAAGCCTCTTCGCCGGCGTTTCTTACCTGAGGATTTTGCAAAAATCCAAGGAGCGACTTCCAATCAGCAACATACAGAACGAAACGGTTTAATTCGTCAATAAATCGTACCCGGGAGCGGCCGGAATCGAATTTTGAAAATCTTGATCTCTAAAAAAACTGCCGCCGAATCCTTTTTCGGATTCAAAGCGGCAGTCCGGCTGCATTCCTATGAAAAGGTTTTGCTTCTCACTTCAAAAATCGCAAATTTCAGGTAATGCCCTTCGTCGACGCCCAAAATTTGCGGATGGTCTTTGCCTGCGGCGCGCCATTCGATCAGGCGCAATATTTTGCCCGCGTCGGCCGCGGCTTCCCGGATCGTCTCGAGGAACAAATCGGGCCGCATATGGTACGAACAGCTGGCGGTAACCAGGTATCCGCCTTCGTTCACCAGCTTCATGCCGTGCAGGTTGATGTCCTTGTACCCTCTGCAGGCGCCTTTAACCGCGCTTTTGGTTTTGGCGAAAGCCGGCGGGTCCAAAATGACGACATCCCAGGTTCTGCCGCCGCCGGCGGTCATTTTTTGCGAGGTGTCGACCTTGCCTCCAGTGCCGCGGGAACGTTCTTCTCTTTCCTCAAGCCCTTTGACCTGGTTGCGCAAATACTGGAACGCGTCGTCCACCACAAATTCCACGCGGTCGCCGAATCCGTTCAGCTCCACGTTTTCGCGCGCGCTGTCGATCGCATGCTGGGAGATGTCCAGGCAGGTGACCTTTTTGGCGCCGTATTTGCAGGCATGCAGCGTAAAGCTGCCGGTATGCGAAAAGCACTCCAGCACCGTCGCGCCGTCCCAGTACGGGAACGTGACGACCTTGCCGCTTTTGTTCACCGGGCGCTCTACCGTTTGCCCGTTTTCTTCGACTTCCCGGACCGTAATGCCGCTGCGCTCGCCCCAGCCCGTCATCAGCGGCTCGATCGATGCGCGGTTTTCCCGTTGGTCGAAAAAGTAGCCGGTTTTTTGCCCTTCCTCGATATCGACGCGGATCAAAAGGCCGTTTTCCCGCACCGTCACGAATCTAGGGCAGTCTCCGTAGACCGGTCCTTTGGTTTGCTCGAGCCCCTCCAGCTCCCGGATCGGAACATCGCTCCGTTCGTAAATCCCCCGGGGATTCATCACTTTGGCCAAAGCTGCGATGATCTCCTTGCGGCGGATATCCATGCCCAGCGTCAGCAGCTGAATGACCAGCACGTCATCGAAACGGTCTACGATCAGCCCCGGAAGGAAGTCGGCCTCCCCGTATACAAGGCGGTACGCGTTTCCGTCATTCAGGAAGCGTTCCCGGTGCTTCAGGCAGCCTAGGAAACGTTCCGTAAAAAAGGCTTCGTCCATCGCTTCGATTTCGCGGTAGGAAACGGCGCGCACCGTGATTTGAGATGCCGGGTTGTAATACCCCGTCGCCAAATAACGCCCTTGATGGTTCACGACATGAACCAGATCCCCGGGCTGCGGGTCGCCCTGGACCGACTCGATTTCATTTTTAAAAATCCATGGATGTCCCTGCTCCAGCCTTTTTTTGCGGTTTTTATGAAGAACGACAGTTCCCAACATGTCCACTCCTACTCGTGTGCAATATCTTGAATCTTAAATGTGCGCCGCCCTCCAAGTCATGGTTGTCCACACAGCGGCATATATGTAATGCATGGACAAGAATCCGCCAAAGGAGAACCTTCCCCATGTTTCATACGGTTATTTTTCCCGTCATTTACGGGCTCATCATTTTTTTGGCCGGCATGAAGGTGATGGAAGCGGCGCTCGGGAGCTGGGCGGGACCGCTGCTTTCGAACTTTCTGGAAAAAGCGACCTCATCCCCTTTCAAAGGCATGCTGTTCAGCACGGGCATCACGGCCGTGCTCCAAAGCAGCACCGCCGTTACCGTGCTCACGATGGGCCTTGTGAACGCCGGGCTGCTCTCGTTCGAGCGGACGCTGGGCATCATTCTCGGCAGCAACATCGGAACCTGCCTTACGACCGAGCTCATCGGACTGCAGATCGGCCGGATCGCGCTTCCTCTGCTCGGCGTTTCCATCCTCGTATGGGCCGCGGCGGTCCTGCTCGACGAATACAAGCTGTTTTCCATGCGCAGCGCCTCCCGGGCCTTCAGGCCGATCCAGCTGATGGCTCTGGCTGCGGCCGGTTTTGCCATGGTGATGCTCGGCATCCGCGTCATGCAGATGATCGGCCCTGCGCTCGAACAGTCGGGGCTGTTCGGCTGGTTTATCGGCCAATCCACGCATAACCTGTGGTGGAGCGTCGCCGCCGGAGCGGCGCTTACCGCCCTTATGCACAGCAGCGCCGCCGTCATCGGCCTTGCGATCGCGCTTGCGGCCGCCGGAACGCTTCCGGTCGGCATCGGCATCGGCATCGTGCTTGGCGCTAACGTAGGCACTTGCGTCACGGCCGTCATTGCCGCCATCGGCAGCACGAAATCCGGCCGATTCGTCGCCTGGACGCATGTCGTCCTCAACGTAGGCGGGGCGCTGCTGTTTATGCCCTTCATCCCGCAGCTGCATTGGGCCGTCTCCTTGCTGTCGGCCGACGGCGGAGCCCAGATCGCCCACGCCCAAACGCTGTTTAACATCGTTTGTTCGCTCGCCGCGCTTCCGTTATGCTATTTGCCGGTCTGGAAAAAGCTCCGCTTTCAGCATTAACATCCGAAATGGCGCGCCTTGCCTGCCCCCTTACACGCGGATCCCGAGGCGGGCAAGCGCCTTGCGGACGATCACGTCGTTGTTATCATAACCGCCTTGCTCCTGCTTGCTCCACGCCTCCGCCGGATCATACCAGGACACGCCGCTGATTTCCTCTACCTGCGGGCGCAAGGTGCCGCTCACGGCTTCGACGAGGTAATAATGGACTTCCTTGTCCACTTCCCCATGCACCGGATGCTGGTATTTATATTTGATGACGTCCACGGGGGCCACGATGTTCCCTTTGATCCCCGTTTCCTCCTCAATTTCGCGCAGCGCCGTCTGCTCCACCGTCTCGCCGGGCTCCATCTTGCCTTTCGGAAGCGAAATCTTGCCGTACCTGTCCGTAATGAGCAGCGCTTCCAGCCGGTCTCCGGCTTTGCGGTATACGACGCCTCCTGCTGAAATCTCCGTTCTGGCCATCCCGATTCCTCCCTTACCGAAGCGAATAGTGCAACAAGGATTCCACCTCCCTGGTTTGCACCGGAAATGAAATCCTTGTTTTTCATCCATTGGATTGATTGTTTACATGGCAGCGCCGGAAGCTTCTCCAAGAACGCGCACGAGCTGTCCTTCGCATTCATGCACGCCCGCTTTGGTCACCTTGACGCGGCAGAGCTGGCCCTGAAGGGCTTCGGAGCCGTCAAATACAAGCTGCAAATAGTTGTCGCTGAAGCCGTGCATTTTGCCCGGGCCGTGGGACTCCTTGGAGCCCTCCGGAATGACGTCGAGCACCTGGCCGACGAATTTCTCCGCATAGGCGAGCTGCATTTGCTCGGACAGGCTGATGAGCTCGCGCACGCGCGCATGCTTGACCTCTTCGTCGATCTGGTCCTGCATCCGCGAAGCAGGCGTACCGTTCCGTTGGGAATACGGGAACACGTGCATCTCGGAGAAGTTGATCTCCTTCATGAAATTGTAACCGTTCCGGAACATTTCATCCGTTTCTCCCGGGAAACCGACGATGACGTCCGTCGTAATGCCGACGTCCGGCATCGCTTGACGGATCAATTGCATTTTATTGTAAAATTCCTCGGTCGTATATTTGCGGCGCATCCGTTTCAGGACGGCATCGTCTCCCGCCTGCAGCGGGATATGCAGATGGCGGCACATTTTCGACGAGCGGTTCAGCACGTCCAGCATGTTGTCGTCGATTTGGCTCGCCTCGATCGAACTGATGCGGATTCTTTCCAAGCCGTCCACCTTGTCCAAATCCCACAGCAGGTCCGACAAGCGGTAGTTTTCCAGGTCGTCGCCGAAGCCGCCCGTATGAATGCCCGTCAGGACGATTTCTTTATAGCCCGCTTCGACCAACTGGTGGGCCTGGGTGATGATGCTTTTCGGATCGCGGCTGCGCGACAGTCCGCGTGACCACGGAATGATGCAGAACGTGCAGAAGTTGTTGCAGCCGTCCTGGATTTTCAAGAAGGCGCGCGTGCGGTCCGCAAAGCTTGGCACGTCCATGTCCTCGAACACGCGGTTTTTCATGATGTTGCGCACGGCGTTGATCGGCTCGCGTTTTTCGCGGATTTCATTCACGAACGGAATGATTTTGTCGCGGTCCTGGTTGCCGATGACGAGATCCACGCCGGGAATGTCCATAATTTCGGCCGGGGACGTCTGCGCGTAGCAGCCGGTAACGGCGATGATCGCTTCCGGATTGCGGCGGACGGCGCGGCGGATGATCTGCCGGCTTTTTTTGTCCCCGGTGTTTGTCACGGTACATGTATTGATCAAATAAACGTCTGCGGTCTGTTCGAAATCCACCTGCTCGTAGCCTTCATTTTTGAACAGCTGCCAGATGGCTTCCGTATCGTAAAAATTAACCTTGCAACCTAATGTATAAAATGCAACGGATGGCATTTTCAAACTCCCCCCATTTCTCCGGATTCGTAAAGTATGCATGCAAGGGCAACCATACCCGCTGTTTCGCAGCGCAGGATCCGCTTGCCGAGACCGACGCTCGCCGCGCCCGCTTCCTCCGCCTGCCGGCATTCCTCTTCGCTGAACCCGCCTTCGGGACCTACGAGGAGCAGCACGCGCGGCGGACGGTCCGCCGGCAAAGCCTGCATGAAAGGTCTCAGCGCATCGCGCAGCTGAAGGCCTTCTTCCTTCTCATAACAAAAATAAACGGCATCGTAATTTCGGAACGCCGGCAAAAGCTGCTTCCAGGCAAGCGGCTGCGCCACCTCCGGAACCGTGTTCCGGTGGCTCTGCTCGGCCGCTTCCTTGGCGATTTTGTTCCAACGCTCCAGCCGCTTGGATTCCTTTTTGGCATCGTATTGCACGATGGTCCGCTCCGAAATAAAAGGAACGAAAGAAACCGCGCCGATTTCGGTACATTTCTGGATGACGGTTTCCATCTTGTCCCCTTTCGGCAGGCTCTGGGCGACCGTCACTTTCACGGCGGGCTCATGCGTCATCTCCAGCCGGCGCACAACCTCGGCCGTAACCGCGCCTTGTTCGATCGCGGTAATCTCAACAAGCGCCTCGCGCGAGACGCCGTCGCTGACGATGAATTGGTCCCCGGCTTTGCCGCGCATCACCTTCGAAATATGGCGCGCGTCCTCGCCGGAAATGTCCACTGTATTTTCTTTGAACTGCTCGGGCGATACGAAATACCGCTGCATGATCATCAACATCCTATTTTAAAAAAATCACAATCCTCATCATACAACATTTGCCCGGTCCATGACCAGTACATGTTTCACGTTTCGGGCGTCCCCTGCCTATGACAAAATATGCAAAAAGACCTGCATGAAGTGGTAATATAAATTTTTTGCCAGCAGATAGAGAGGCGAAATCGTATATTCTCGAAGCACCGGAATAAACAAAATGAGCAAAAAGATAAACACCGACCACTGCTCCACCTGCTGCAGCTTGCTCCTCACCGGGCGCGGAACAAGGTCTTCCACGATCCGGTAGCCGTCGAGCGGCGGCAGCGGAATAAGGTTGAACAGGAACAGGAAAAAGTTCATCAAGCCGAACAGTTGGAAAAACAACACGATGGCTTCGAGAAGTTTCGGATTCGAAATCGACGCCAGCACGCCGGTGCTGATGAGCAGCGAATAGATGAACGTCCCGATGACCGCAAGGAAAAAGTTGCTGAGCGGCCCGGCAGCCGATACGACCACGCCCATCAGCCGCGGGCTTTTGAAATTGTCGCGGTTGACCGGAACGGGCCTCGCCCAGCCGAAACCTGCGATCAGGAGCAAAATGATCCCGAGCAGGTCGAAGTGAACCGCGGGGTTCAACGTGACCCGGCCGAGCAGCTTCGCCGTCGGGTCGCCGAATTTATAGGCAAAATAAGCATGCGAAAATTCATGCACCGTAAACGCGATCACCAGCACGATCAAATAAAAAGGGAGCTGGTGAAGCGGTACGCTCAGTATTCTGTTCAAAAAATCCATCATGACCTCTTTCTGGCCACAAATGCGACCCAGTCCTCATCGCGGCATACGTCCTCAATGGCAAAACCGGAATCCTCAAGTGCCTGCTGTACGATTTCCACTTTATTTTTATAAATGCCCGACGCGATATAAACGCCGCCCGGCTTAAGCGCTTGATACACATCATCGATGAACAGCAAAATAATTTCAGCCAAAATGTTGGCCACGACGATGTCGACCGGCAGCGTAATTCCGAGCTCGCTTCCGTTGCCGCCGTTCAGCAGGCCCAGCAGATCGCTTTCTTTGACCGTAATCTGTTCTTCCATGCGGTTCAGCGCCGAATTTTCGCGCGCGCTCGACACCGCCACCGGATCCAGGTCCAGGGCGAGCACATGTTTTGCCCCGAGCAGCACCGCGCCGATGGACAAAATGCCCGAACCGGTACCGACGTCGATGATTTCCTCGCCGCCTTTGACGACCTTCTCCAGCGTGCGCAGGCAAAGCGCCGTCGTCGGATGGGTTCCCGTGCCAAACGCCATGCCGGGGTCGAGCTCGATGATTTTTTCGGACTCATGTTCCGGCTCGTAATCCTCCCAGGTCGGTTTGATCGTCAACCGGTCGGAGACGCGCAGCGGCTTGAAATATTGCTTCCAGGCGGTCGCCCATTCATCCTCGTTGACCGTTTTGGTCTCATAACGGACTTCCCCCGGATCGATCTCAAACTCGCGCAGTCCTTCGATTCTTTGCTTCACTTCTTCCAGAATGTCCTCCACCGGGGACTCCTCCGAAAAATATCCTTTGATTTCGGCTTGCCCTTCGGGAATATCGTTAAGCGGCACCTCGTACCATTGCCCGTAAGACGTGTCGCGCTTTTTGTTCAACGAACCGGATTCTTCGATCGAAACGCCGCCCGCACCCGCTTCATGCAGAAAATTGGAAATCATCTCCACGGCTTCCTCTGTCGTATGTATCGTTATTTCATGCCATAACATCGTTACTCATCTTCCTCCTCAACTCGTGCATAGCTTTTATTGTACTATACATGGGCTGCCGAGTACAAAATTTTAAGTAAATTAGCCGTTTCTTGAGTGAGGAATGCGGTTGGTAATGTTTTCAAAGCATGTATAGATCAAGAAGTAAGATGGGCGTTGAATAATCCATAATGGGCAATATGGATATTTTGATTCCATCTCTGTTAAAGAAAAAGAATTTATTGTCCCGAATTATTTCCGCGCAAAAAATAACCGCGCTCGCCTTAAGGCTTATGCACGGTTATGGATAAGTTACCCACTGCCTGACACGTTCAAGACGTCCAGCCGTCATCCATTTTGCGCAGCTGGCGATCGTCGGCGGCTTCGCTGCGGCGGAGCGCTTCCACGTCGTCCGCGTCGGCGAGCGCCCCGGAAAATTCGACGTCCTCGTTTTTCATGGACATCAGTTCTTTGATTTTTTCCGTTTTGGTCATGATGCGTCCCTTTTTGTCACGGTTAGCCATATTCCAGCACCTTCTTTCGATTTTTTATGCGTCGGTCCCGCAATCCGCATCGTGGAAACTATACGAAACCGCCCGCTTCTTCGATGATTTTCATCGCCTTTTCAAACGATTCTTCCTCGACCACGACGGTCAGCAAAATATCCCTTCCGGTAGGCCCCCCTTGACCCCCGTCGCTCATGCCGCTAGCCGAGGTATTCGTGGCGGCCAGCACCCCGGCATCGCCGCCGATCGTGTTCCCGAAGGTCACGGAGGACAAGCTGCCCATGCCAGTGAGGTTCCGCTCCCCATACTGATCCGTTCCCGGGAACATGCTGAAGCGGTCGATCGACATGTCCACGACACGCAGCGACTGCAGCTTCCTGGACACGCTTTCGGCTTCCTCCGGCGTTTTGAAATAGGCCAATATATTTTTTTCGGCCATTAAGCTCACCTGCCTGTCTTAAGTTTCATTCCTTGGCCATAAAATAGGCTTTCATGCCTTTGGTTAGATTTTGCCTAATGCGGATCGAATATGCGCCGGGTTCCATCGAAAGCGGAAACCGCAGGCTCAAACGACCAAAAAAAACGCATAGCGCGGATATGGGCTTCATAGCCGATTCAGGCACTTTGCGGGAAAACGGAAATGTATAAATTTTTGTGTCATTTCTCCTAGGTTCAATATTCTAAAAAGGAGATCTCTTTTATCATATTGAACCTCTTGCCTATTCCTTGTCACGTTTCTTTAGTTCGACTTATATAGACCAAAAAAACCGGCCACAAAATGGCCGGTTTGCCGGTACTGCTTTACCCAATTATTCCCCGCGGAAAGCGCGTTTCATCCGGTCGAAAAAGGACTGCTCATGCTCATGTGTCTGCTCGCCTTCAAGGGCGGCAAACTGGCGAAGCAGATCCTTTTGCTCGTCGCTCAGCTTGCTTGGCGTCACGACGACGACCTTCACGTGCTGGTCGCCCTGGCCGATGCCGCGCAAACGCGGAACGCCTTTGCCTCTTAAGCGGAAAAACGTGCCTGTCTGGGTGCCTGCGGGAATTTTGAGCTTCACTTTTTCGGTCAGCGTCGGGATTTCAATCTCGTCCCCAAGCGCCGCCTGCGCAAAGGTCAGCGGAATTTCGCAATAGATGTCGTCGCCTTCGCGCTCGAAGAAATCATGGGCTTTAACCCGAATGACGATGTACAGGTCGCCCGGA
Organism: Paenibacillus sp. USDA918EY; assembly: GCF_009870825.1. Lineage (GTDB taxonomy): Bacteria > Bacillota > Bacilli > Paenibacillales > Paenibacillaceae > Paenibacillus_AQ > Paenibacillus_AQ albilobatus. The sequence continues at coordinate 45,484 of NZ_WTWY01000009.1, forward strand.
GGACCGCCGCGCAGACCGCCTTCGCCTTCGCCCGTCATGCGGAGCTGAGCGCCGTCGTCCACGCCCGCAGGAATTTTGACATGGATCTTGCGCTGTTTTTTGACTTTGCCGCTGCCGCCGCAGGTCGAGCATTTTTCTTTGATGATTTGGCCGGTGCCGTTACAGTTCGAACAGCTGCGGCGGTTCACCATGCGCCCGAACGGCGTGTTCTGAACCACTTCCTGCTGACCGGACCCGTGGCACACGGAACAGGTTTGCGGCTTCGTGCCCGGCTTGGCGCCGGTGCCGTGGCAGGTATCGCAGTTTTCGGTACGCGGAATGGTAATATCCTTTTCGACGCCGAAAACCGCTTCTTTGAATTCGATCGTCATCGTGTATTGAAGATCATTCCCCCGCTGCGGCGCATTCGGATCGCGACGGCCTCCGCCGCCGAAAAACATGTCGAAAATGTCGCCGAAGCCGCCGAAGTCGGCTCCCGAAAAACCTCCGCCCATGCCCTGGTTCGGATCGATATGTCCGTACTGGTCATAGGTGGCGCGTTTCTGGCTGTCGCTGAGCACGTCGTAAGCTTCCTTGACTTCCTTGAACTTCGCTTCGGCGTCATCCGCTTTGTTGACGTCCGGGTGATATTGGCGGGCAAGCTTCCGGTAGGCTTTTTTGATTTCGTCTTCCGAAGCGTTTTTGCCGACGCCAAGCACCTCGTAATAATCACGCTTTTCAGCCACTCTTCCACCCCCGTTGTTTTCTCTGGAATTGCCGCTCATGGAAAAAGGAAAGCCGAAGCACCTGGGATGCCCCGGCTTTGCCTTCCCTTCCTGAACATAACTTTCTTAAGGTTAACCTTGTTTTTTGTCCTCGTCAACAACCTCGTAATCCGCGTCAACGACGTTGTCTTTTTTGGCTGCGCCTTCCTGGCCGCCTTGTGCTCCTTCGGCGCCTTGCTGAGCTTGAGCCGCTTGCTCATACAATTTTACGGAAAGCTGCTGCACGATTTCGGTCAATTCTTCGGTAGCTTTTTTGATTTGCTCGAGATCGTCGGTTTCGATCGCCGCTTTTACTTTATCTTTAGCCGCATTCGCTTTGTCGATTTCGGCCGCGTCGACTTTGTCGCCGAGATCCTTGATCGTTTTGTCCGTGGAGTACACGAGCTGGTCGGCGTTGTTTTTCGCTTCAACCAAATCTTTGCGCTTGCGGTCTTCTTCGGCATGCGCCTCGGCGTCCTTCATCATGCGTTCCACTTCCTCGTCGCTCAGGCCGCTGGAAGAAGTGATCGTAATTTTTTGCGTTTTGTTCGTGCCTTTATCCGTCGCAGACACGTTTACGATGCCGTTCGCGTCGATGTCGAACGTAACTTCGATTTGAGGCACGCCGCGCGGTGCAGGAGGAATGTCTCCGAGCATAAAGCGTCCGAGCGTTTTGTTGCCTGCCGCCATTTGGCGTTCGCCTTGCAAGACGTGGATTTCCACGCTTGGCTGGTTGTCGGCGTACGTAGAGAAGATTTGCGATTTGCTTGTCGGGATCGTCGTGTTGCGTTCGATCATTTTCGTAAACACGCCGCCTGCGGTTTCGATACCGAGAGACAGCGGAGTAACGTCAAGCAATACGACGTCTTTGACGTCGCCTGTCAGGACGCCCGCTTGAACCGCTGCGCCCAGCGCCACCACTTCGTCCGGGTTAACGCCTTTGTGAGGCTCTTTGCCCGTCAGCTTTTTGATCGCTTCCTGAACGGCAGGAATACGCGTCGAACCGCCGACGAGGACGATTTTGTCGATATCGTTCGGAGTCATGCCCGCATCGCTAAGCGCTTGACGGGTTGGACCCAATGTGCGTTCCACCAGGTCGGCGGAAATTTCTTCGAATTTGGCGCGGGTCAGGTTCACTTCCAAGTGCTGAGGCACGCCGTCTACGACCGTGATGAACGGCAGGGAGATCGTCGTGGTCAGGACGCCGGAAAGTTCCTTTTTCGCTTTTTCCGCCGCGTCTTTCAAACGCTGAACGGCAGCTTTGTCTTTGCTGAGGTCGATGCCTTGTTCTTTTTTGAACTCGTTCACGAGGTAATCGATGATGACTTGGTCGAAGTCGTCGCCGCCCAGATGGTTGTCCCCGCTGGTTGCTTTAACTTCGAAGAAGCCGTCGCCCAGTTCAAGAATGGATACGTCGAACGTACCGCCGCCAAGGTCATAAACCAGGATCGTTTGGTCTTCGGCTTTTTCGAGGCCGTAAGCAAGCGCCGCAGCCGTCGGCTCGTTGACGATCCGGAGAACTTCCAGGCCCGCGATTTTGCCGGCGTCTTTCGTTGCTTGGCGCTGGCTGTCGTTAAAGTATGCGGGAACCGTGATAACCGCTTGGGTTACCGGTTGTCCCAAATACGCTTCGGCGTCGGATTTCAATTTTTGCAAAATCATCGCCGAAATCTCTTGCGGCGTAAATTCCTTGCCGTCGATCACTTCCTTGTGGTTCGTGCCCATATGGCGTTTGATGGAGATGATGGTGCGGTCAGGGTTCGTGATGGCTTGGCGTTTTGCCGTTTCCCCGACGATGCGCTCCCCGTCTTTTTTGAAACCGACGACGGAAGGGGTCGTGCGCGCGCCTTCCGGGTTCGGGATGACGACTGCTTCGCCGCCTTCCATCACGGCTACGCAAGAGTTCGTCGTTCCAAGGTCAATACCGATAACTTTACTCATGAGAAAATATCCTCCTTCATCAATTAGGAATCAGACGCTTATAACGTTTATATTTGAAAAGCCGCCGATTTACATGCTGACTTTGACCATAGCCGGCCGCAGCACTCTGTCCTTGAGCATGTAGCCCTTCTGGACTTCCTCCACGACGGTGCCTTCCTCGTATTCATCGCTTTCCACCTGCATGATCGCCTGATGGAACTCGGGGTTAAACGGCTGTCCAACCGTATCCATCGCTTCCAGGCCTTCGGCCTTCAGCACGCCTTCAAGCTGGCGGAAAATCATGCTCACGCCTTTGGCAAAGGATTCGATTTCGGCATTGTCGCCGGCGGCGGAAATAGCCCGGTCGAAATTGTCGATGATCGGCAAGAGCTCCGTAATCAGCTTGGAGGATGCGTATTTCGCGAAATCCTCTTTTTCCTTCTGGGTCCGCTTGCGGAAGTTGTCAAAGTCCGCCTGCGTCCGCAAGGCGCGCTGCTGGTATTCGTCGGCAAGCGCTTGAAGGCGCTGAACCTCGCTTTGCAGCTGGGCTGCGTTGACGGTCTCCAGGTTTTCCTCTTCCGTAGAAGATGCATCCGAACCCGCCCCGGCAGCCGCGTTTTCCTGCTCCGCCGTTTCCTCGATGTGTTGGTTTTCATTCAATTCATTTTCGTTTTCTTGAAATTGCTGGTTTTCTTTCAAGATGTCTTCACCTCCTTAATATGCTCTATCTTTTTCGGCGTCAAACCGGCTTTTCATTAGCGGCATCATTCGTTTCCGCTTGGTTTTCTCATCTTGATGACATTATGAATGCGCAGCACTGCGCAAGCGACTTCGCCTGCCGTAAGCAGTCCGTGAATTTTGACGAGCGCAGGGTCGACGATCCCGTGTTCCTCGTAATGGATGACAAGCCCGGTATCGCAATCGACGCCCATGCCGTCGCATTCTTCCGCGAGCTGCGCGGCGCGGGCTTCCTCCATTTTCTCGAGCGGGTTGTAGCCGGCATTCAGCAAAATTTGGGCCATCGGCTTGCGCAGGGCGGCGGCGACGGCCGCAATGCCGTACGCCTCCATCCCCTTCACGGCTTCGCGCCGCCGCTCCAGTTCATAGGAGACGGCCAGCTCCGCGGTTCCGCCGCCGGGAAGAATCCCCCCGGAAATCGCCGCCTGCAGCGCCGAAGCCGCATCGGCGGCAATCCGGGCCGCTTCGCCGACAACTTCCGCGGTGCTTGCCCCGACGATCAGCGTGACGACGGGATCCTCCTTCTGCCCTCCGCTGCGAATCCGCACCCGTTCGAGCAGCTCGTCGTAGCGCGCAAGCGGGGTGAATCCAAGCAATCTGGACAAGGAATCCCGTTCCTTATGTAACGCCGTCCGGCGAAGCGGCACGGCTCCCGTCATCAAGCTGACCCGGGCGAGATCCTTCCGGCTTACCCGGGGGATCACCATGATGCCGTGATCCATGCAAAATTGCTCCGCGTCCGGGTGAATCCCTTTTTCCAGCAAAATCAGGCCGACGCCGAGTTCGGCCAACACGCTCAAATCGCGGGCGAAACGCTCCCGCAGCTCCATGTAGCGGGCAAAACCGGCCTCGGTCGTCAGCACCTCTTCATCCAACGTTTCCGGTTCGAGCGCATCATGCAAAACAAGGATGCGCGTATCGGCAAGTTCCGGCGTATCGTGGGGATACAGCGGCGCCTGTCTCAGCAAAAGGCCTTCAAATACCTCATTATTGCCTTTTTCGTGGGCCGTAACCGCTTCGGCAAGGGAGTAGGAAGGGTCTTTCAGCTTGCGGAGCCCGACGATCGAAGCGGCCTCCATCACAAGCGCGACGATGTCTTCCCGTTCCCTGCCCGCGACATAAACGGCTTTGGCCAGCAAAGGATCGTCGAGATCCCGGATTTCCCTCGTCCTGTTTCGGAGGGAATCGGCCGCCATCCGGACGCCTTGCTGCATCCCCGCCACGACTTTGGAGGCCGGTACCCCTTTTACGATCTGGGAGACCCCTTCCTGAACAAGCGCCCCCGCAAGGACGGTGGCGGTCGTCGTGCCGTCCCCGACCTTTTTTTGCTGCGACCGGGCTACTTGTATCAGCAGCCTGGCCGCGGGGTGGCTGACGTCCATTTTGTCGAGGATGGTCACCCCGTCGTTGGTAATGATCACTTCCCCGCGGTCGCCCACCAGCATGACGTCAAGCCCTTTGGGGCCGAGGGTGCCTTCGACCGCCGAGGTGACGGCCCGAACGGCGTTGCTGTTGTTAAGCAGCGCGGCATACCGCTCCTCGCCTTCGCGCACCGGCTGCTGACCTTGACTCATCCGTCTTCAAGCCTCCTTATTTATACCGCTTCGACAGCATCTCGGTCAGGTCCTTGGACAAAATGCCGAGCAGGCCGATCACCTTGGCGTATTCCATCCGCGTCGGTCCCAATATGCCGATCGTTCCGAGCGCTTCGCCTTCCAGGGAATAGGTGGCGGTAATCAGGCTGCAGTTGGCAAACGCCTCATGGTCGTTTTCGGTGCCGATCCGAACCTGGATTCCGGCCGCCCCCTGCATCGACGCCATCATTTTTGTCAGCGTAGGCGTTTCTTCAAGCAGGTCCAGAATGTCCTTGACTTTCTCGACGTCTTTGAATTCAGGCTGCGTGAGCATATTCGTCGCGCCGCTCAAATACACGCGCTGATCGGAATCTTCCTCCACGAATATGTTGTCCAGGATGCCCATAATCTCCTCGAAATTGGTCAAATGGCGCTGCATTTCCTGGCCAAGCTCGCGGTAGAGTCTCGCTTTCAGCTTGTAAAGCGGCACATTCACCAGTTTGCTGTTCAGCAGGTTGACGACTTTTTCCATTTCGGACACGGAAACGCCGGGCGGCACGGTGACCGTCTTGCTTTCAACCTGACCCGTGCTTGTGACGATGATCGCCACCGCGGTCGTTTCGTTTAACGACAGCAGCTGAAAATGGCGCAATGACGTATGAAAAACTTCCGGCCCAAGCAGGATGGAAGTGTAGTTGGTGATATTGGAAAGGATCATCGCCGCATGCTGGATGACCTGTTCCGTAGCATTCAGCTTCTCCGCGAAAAAAGCGCGCAGCGTGCGCATCTCGACGGAAAGATTTTGATACTTCGGATCCAGATGGTCCACGTAATATCGATAACCTTTGTGAGAAGGGATGCGTCCGGCCGATGTATGCGGCTGCTCCAGAAAGCCCAGCTCCTCCAAATCGGCCATTTCGTTCCGAATGGTCGCAGGACTGAAGCCGACATCTCCCCGTTTCGATATGCTGCGCGAGCCGACGGGTTCCGCCGAACGGATGTAATCGTCCACGATGGCATTCAGAATTAATCGTTGGCGTTCGGTAAGCATGTCTTCCCCTCCCTTTGGTCGTTGTAATTTTGCTTCGTTAGCACTCGACTCCAATGAGTGCTAACCGCTAATACAAAAATACCAAACTGACCTGAGCATTGTCAAGTCAGTTCGGCATGCGGGATAGAATCTGTGCGGGTATCCCCGCCCGGTTGTTTTTTCGTTTATTTTTGGGTCAGCGCCATCTCCACATCCCGGCCCGGATCGCTGTATCTATAGATCCCCGGATTGATTTCGAGCGTATGGCTCATATTGAAATCGGGATATCTCTCAATGTTTTTGCCAAGCGCGCCCGGGCCCCTCGGAGCGTATTCCGGATAGACGTCTTCGCCGTCGACGCGGAGCATCGATTGGCCGATGCCTTTGACGGGTCCGGAAACGGGCTCCGATTCGACGACCAGATCTTTTCCATCCATATAATAGGTAAACCGGACTTGGGATGATTCGAGGTTCATCTCGGCCGTTTGCTTTTCCGCCGTCGGCCGGTGCAGCGCCAGCCAGTTTGCCGAGGTGTCCCGTTTCATGACGACGGCCTGCTTCAATATGAGCTTCATCGGAACGCCGGACCAATCCTTATACCACTCGGGCGACTCGAAGGCATACGCTTTCCGGTATTTTGCAGGGTCATCCCCTTTGATCGTGTAGGAGCCTTTGATTTCCTGGTCCCCGATTTGCAGCCGCACGTCGTCGTAGTTGACTTCGAACCATTTGCCGCGCTCCTGCGGCGTTTCCTCGTTGATGCCGGCGATAATTTCGAGCGGGGTGACCGTCAACCGGTCAAGCGACTTGCGGGCTTTCTCCCGGAATTCGCCGCTCGTCTGCAGCGGCCGCGAATAGATCGCTTCGCCAGCCTTTTTGCCGTCCGTCTGAAAATGGAACGACCAGGAGCCCTCGATCCGTTTCGATTCTTTCAAATAATTGAAACGAATGTCGGCGTTTTCCCAATCTTTTGCCGCCATCCGCGGGAACACCTGTTCCATCGGGATGCCTTCGCCTTCGGGCGGGAGCTGCGTGACGGACCCGCGGACCGTTTGACCTCCGTACGTTACGGTCAGATGCGGGTCGCCGCTGCCGCCGTCTTTCGCCTCAGCGGCGTTGACGTTATAACGGACGCTCAGCCCCTCCGAGGAACCGACGACCGACTTGATATTCAGGGAAGGATACCGCGTTTCCCCCGTTTTGATTTCGGTTCCCACGGCAGGCTTTTGCTTCAGCGGAACGGCCTCGGATTTGTAATAAACAAGGTTCCCTGCTTCAAGCGTGTATGTTTTTTTGCCGTCCTTCAGCGTGTCCTTCGTCTCGTAAATGCCGAGCAGCTTGCCGCTCGCCCCGTCATATTGCAAATATCCGCTCAGCGGTTCCTCATGGCCTGCCTTATCTTTAATGGCCATATGCTCCAATACGACCACATCATATTCTTCCGGCTTCATGCCCGCGTCCACCGCAACCAGCAGCTTCATTCGTTCGCCGTCGGTGACGACCCCTTTCAAGCTCATGGTGACGCCGTTGCTGCTTGCGTCAAGATCATAACGCTGCCCGATTCCGTTATCCAGCGCACGGGTCACGCTTTTGCCGCCGTATAGATGATCCCAGTTCAGCGTTACGCCCGCAAAGGCGGGGACTGCAGCGACCATAAAACACGAAAATACAATCGCGGCGGGGATGTATTTTTTTCTCGACCTTGGCGCAGCTTCGGTTGGCACGACTCCCGCCTTACGCTCCGCCACTTCGCGTTCGATCCGCGACCACATCCGGTCAAAATCCGGCCGCTCACAGGCTTGAACGTTCTCCCGAACTTCGTTTTCAAAATACCGACTCATTTCCGATCATCTCCTTTTCCTGAAATGCCGCCATTTGCTGGAGCAGCTTGATTCCCCGGTTCAACCTCGATTTGACCGTTCCTTCCGGAATCCCGAGAACGCCTGCGATTTCCGGCACCGTCATATCGTTGGCATAACGCAGGGTGACGGCCAGCCGGATTTTGTCCGGAAGCTTGCCGTACATGCGGTCGAATTCCGCTTTGATTTCATGCCGGTCGGCGCTTTCCTCCACGGGGTTGCCCAACCTTGGACGAGCGAGCAAATAAGCCCGCAGCTCTTTGGCCCATCCGTTTTTGCGCCTTCTGAGCACGCTGTTGCATTCATTGGACGCGATTCGCAGCAGCCACGACTTCAAATCCCGCACCTGCGACCGGTCGGCCAGCAAAGCTTTTACGAACACCTCCTGGCAGAGGTCCTCGGCGTCGGACGGGTTTTGCATCATGTAGCGGCAGAGCCTGTAAACCTGTTCCTTATACGTCTCAAAAAGCTCGCGGTCATTCAATCTTGGCACCTCCTTCATGCGTGTTTCGACTATATGACCGTTAACGCGGGCAAACCGTTCATTTTCCAAACTGAAAATAAATGTATTGGTGATAAGTGAATAAAAAACCGCTTCCCTGCCATCATCATACATGACTCCCCTCGGAAAAGGGCAAGAAAAAAGCCGTTGTTTAACGCAAAAAACCACTTTCAATCAGCCGAACATCCGGTTGATATGAAAGTGGTTGATGATCAAGTCTCGTTTAAGATTCATCCAGCATCTTCAGCACGGCGATTTCGTCGCAGCAGGACTGCTTGCTGCAGTTGACGCAATCGGTCCATACCTTTTCGGGGAAAATTTCTTTTTCCACGACGGAAAAGCCGTTTTTCACGAAAAAGGATACCTCGTACGTTAACGCCATAATTTTCGGAATGCCCTGCCGTCTGGCTTCCTCCGTCAGCTTGTTTACGATCATCGAACCGATGCCGAGACCTTTATGCCCGTCCATGATCCCCAAAGAGCGGATTTCGACCAGGTCGTTTCCGAGGCGGCAAAGCGAGCCGCAGCCGATGACGGCGCCGTCCGCTTCCGCAACGACAAACTGATCGATCTGCTTCTCCAGCACCTTGCGGGAGCGGGGGAGCATGATCCCTTTTTTCGCATATCCATCGATCATCTGAAAAAGCGGCTCGACATCCTCCGGGACCGCAACTCTGCATGTGACTACAGCCGGCATCCTACTTCTCCTCCTATTCGAGGATGAAGCAAACCAGGTTATTGCCCGGGGAATTTTGCGCATCCTCTACACGTCGCTGTTTTATAATATGAATAAATATACAACATTGCGTATAGAAGTGCAAGCCTATTCTTTGACCGTCAAATAGCCGATAAATTCGCCGAAAACGTCGTTTCCGAACAAGAGGCCTTTTTCGCTGAGGCGGTATCCCGCCTCCGTCGGCTCCAGCAGCCCCGCGTTTTGCATTTTATGCAGCGGCTCCGCGAATACGTCCTCGATCCGGGCTCCGAACTGCTCCTCGAAATGGCGGTTCGACACCCCGCTCAGCACGCGCAGGCCGACCATCATGAAGTCCTCCATCGCTTCCTCGCGCGACACCTCGAACGTCTCCAGCCGCGGCAGGCCATCTTTCGTCGCTTCCGTATACGGATTGACGCCTTTAATATTCATATGGCGCTGACGCCCGACATAACCGTGGGCCCCCGCACCGAGTCCGTAATAGTCTTCGTTCAGCCAATAAGCCATGTTGTGGCGGCTGTGATAACCGGGTTTGGCAAAATTGCTGATTTCGTATTGCACGTAACCCGCTTTTTTCATCCGGTCCATGAGCAAGAGGTACATTTGGAGTTCCTCGTCTTCGCTTGGCAGCGGAAGCTGGTTCTTTTTATACATCGTATGGAAAAGCGTATTTTCCTCAACCTTCAGGCTGTAGATGGAATAATGCGGCAGCCCGAGCGCCAGCGCCTTGTCCACGCTTTCCGCCAGCATGTCCAACGTCTGGTTCGGCAAGCCGAACATGAGGTCGATCGACAAGTTTTCGAACCCCGCCTTGCGGGCGTTCTCCAGGCTTTGATACACGTCGTCCGTGTCGTGAATGCGCCCGATGCCCTTGAGCAGCTCGTTCTGGAACGATTGCACGCCAAAGCTGACGCGGTTGACGCCGCCTTCGCGCATGACCGAAAGCTTTTCCAGATCCGTCGTTCCCGGGTTCGCTTCCATTGAAAATTCGATGTCTTCGGCCCAATCCGGAAAATAAGTGCGGACCGTCTTCAAAAAATATTCCATCTCGTCCGGCTTCAGCACCGTCGGGGTGCCGCCGCCCACAAAAATCGATGTGATGACGCCGGGGGGAACCTCCTTGACCGTCCGCTCCATCTCGCGTTCAAGCCCTTGCAAATAGTCCATCACCGGCTGGTTTTTCAGCACGTAAGAGTTGAAATCGCAATAAAAGCACTTGTTCGTGCAAAAGGGAATATGAAGATAGACCGCCTGCGGTTTCCGGCTTTCTTGGGATCCGCTGCCCGTCGTTTGCGCTTGTACTGCTGCCATGGCTCAATTCCCTCCTTCTGGTTCTTTAATGTATAAGAAAAACGTCTACGACGTTCCACGTTCTATTAGTTCTTTGTCCAACCATGCGAAAAGCCGCTTCAGCGGCTTTTCCGTAACGGCTTATTTGTCGTCGATTTTCAGGACGGCCATAAACGCTTCCTGCGGCACTTCCACGGATCCGACCTGCTTCATGCGTTTTTTGCCTTCCTTTTGTTTCTCCAGCAGCTTCCGTTTCCGCGAAATGTCGCCGCCGTAACATTTGGCAAGGACGTTTTTGCGCATCGCTTTGACCGTCTCGCGGGCCACGACCTTCGTTCCGACGGAGGCCTGGATCGGCACCTCGAACATTTGGCGCGGAATGAGCTCGCGCAGCTTCTCGCAAATGATCCGTCCGCGCTGGTAAGCGCGGTCGCGGTGCACGATGAACGACAACGCGTCCACCTGCTCGCCGTTCAGCAAAATGTCCATCTTCACAAGATTCGACTTGCGGTATCCCGACATTTCGTAGTCGAACGAAGCGTATCCTTTCGTTCCCGACTTCAGCTGGTCGAAGAAATCGTACACGATTTCCGACAGCGGAATTTCGTAGGTGATCGTCACGCGGGTCGTGTCCAAATACTCCATGTTGACAAATTCGCCGCGTTTGCCTTGGCACAGCTCCATGACCGTTCCGACGTAATCGTTCGGCACGATGATGGCCGCTTTGACGTAAGGCTCTTCGACGGAATCGATTTTGCCGACCTCCGGATAGTTGGACGGGTTATCGATCTCGACCATGTCGCCGTTTGTCAGCGTGACGCGGTAAATAACGCTCGGCGCCGTCGTAATGAGCGGAATGTTGAATTCGCGCTCGATGCGCTCCTGGATGATCTCCATATGGAGGAGTCCGAGGAAGCCGCAGCGGAAGCCGAAGCCGAGGGCGCTCGAGGTTTCCGGCTCGAAGCTGAGCGATGCGTCGTTCAGCTGCAGCTTCTCCAGCGCTTCGCGCAAATCGTTGTATTCCGACGTTTCGATCGGATACAGGCCGCAATAAACCATCGGATTGATTTTGCGGTAGCCCGGCAGCGGTTCCGGCGTCGGGTTTTTCGCGTCCGTGACGGTATCGCCGACCCGGGTATCCCCGACATGCTTGATGCCCGCCACGATGAAGCCGACGTCCCCGACCTTCAGTTCGTCCACGATCGTCATCCGCGGCTTGAACGCCCCGACTTCGATGACCTCAAACGATTTGCCCGTCGCCATCATTTTGATTTTCGAGCCCGTCTTAATGCTGCCGTTCACGACACGCACATACACGATAACACCTTTATAAGGATCGTAATGCGAGTCGAAAATGAGAGCTTTCAGCGGCTCGTCCGCTTCTCCGGACGGAGGCGGAACCTGCTTGACGATCTGTTCCAAAATTTCTTTGATCCCGATCCCTGCTTTGGCCGAAGCGAGCACCGCTTCGCTGGCGTCCAGACCGATGACGTCCTCGATCTCCTGCTTGACCCGATCCGGGTCGGCGCTAGGCAGGTCGATTTTGTTGATGACCGGAATGATCTCCAGATTGTTGTCCAAAGCCAAATACACGTTGGCCAGCGTCTGGGCTTCGATCCCCTGCGCGGCGTCCACGACGAGGAGCGCGCCTTCGCAAGCGGCGAGGCTTCGCGATACCTCGTAGGTGAAATCGACGTGTCCCGGCGTATCGATCAGATTAAGCAGATACTCTTGGCCGTCGTCCGCCTTGTAAGCAAGATTGACGGCCTGCAGCTTGATCGTAATGCCGCGTTCGCGTTCCAGATCCATCTGATCGAGCACCTGTTCCTGCATTTCACGGGAAGTGAGCGCGCCGGTATATTCCAAAATCCGGTCGGCGAGCGTCGATTTGCCGTGGTCTATATGTGCAATGATGCAGAAATTCCGAATATTTTTTTGCCTTGCTTGTACGTCTGACATGCCCTACCCCCAAAACAGCCTGATGTGTCAATCAATTTATTATAGCAGTTGAAATAAAGGCGGGCAATCCCACTTGCGACCGCAAGTCATTCGGTAATGGAATCGAACATGGAAACGACCAGCCGGATGCCTTTTTGCGAAAGATTTTGCAGCAGCCCGGCGGTTTTGTCCGCCAGAACGTCCACCGTCGGCTTCCCGGTTTCCGGCGACAAAATTTGCTCCGGCGTCAGGTTGCGGGTACCCTTGACCTCGACCTGCTCGGGTTCTTTTTCCTCGACCTTGAAACGGTTCGAGCTTTTTGGCGCGGGGGCTTGTCCCTTGCCGGCGGCCGCGGCTTGGCTGCTGGCGTATGCCGGGCTTGTTCCTGTGTCCGGCTGGGACCCTCCGGAGCTTGCAAGCTGCATGCCGATCAGTACGCCGATGCCGGCCCAAACCCCTACCATCCAAATTCTTTTCGTCCATTTCGACATGACCGCTTCCTCCTTCGTCCATACCGTAAATTCGACTTAATTGACGGACCCTGCCTTTTGGGCCGATCCGGACTTGTCCGCGCTTGCTTTCTCGGCATTTTGGGTTTCGAAATACAAATCCGCGATGATTTGCCCCAGCACCTCTGCCGTCCGCTTCAGTTCTTCGTTTGTGCTGTCGATGCCGCCGACTTCGATCAAGATGCTGTTTCCGGAAAGGGACTGGTTATATTCGCCGTTGCCTTGGGATGAAGTTTTGCCCCAAATGCCTCGGGATATTCCCGGATACGCCTTCTCCAGCCGCTCGTGGATCGCGTTTGCGAAAGCTTCGTTTTTGCGCCAGTTTTTGTTTTCATGGCCGATGATAAAAAACACCTGGGCGAAACTCTTTCCGTTGATGACCGTCGTCGTTTTCGCGTGCCGTTGCGAATCGCGGTGGATATCGATGAGATAGTCCAGCCCGCTGTTTTGGGCCATGGCCTCTTTTACCGTCTGACGGGAATATTTATATGAAAAATTATAGTTGTAACCATTCACGGTATTGGCGTAATCCTTCTCCGAGTGGACCGTCCCTACCCCCAGCTTTTCCAGCTTGTCGGCCATATATTTCCCGACCAGCATGACGTTTTTTTCCGGGGAGGCCGAGCTCGGATTGTCGCTGGTTTTGCTCAGCAGCGGATTATAGGCTTCTCTCGGATGCGAGTGATAGATCATGACCACTTTTTTGCCCGAATTGGCGGCCGGAGGTGTTTCCGTTTTGCTTGGACTTTTCGGTTCCTGCTTGGACGTCCCCGCATTGCCGGGCTCCTTTTTCGGACCGGGTTCGGGCTCTTTGGCCGGCGTTTGGGGCGTTTGGTCCGTTTGCTTCGGCGGTTCCGTTTTGGCCGGTTTTTCATTCGGATCCTCCGCTTCGGGCGGCAGATGAAAATCTTCGGGCGGGACCATGTTTTGGTTGCCGGCGGCGCTTCTCAGCAGCACCGGATCGTTTGATCCCATCCCCGGCATCTCATTCGCCAGCAGGCTTTTCGGATCGCGCGGGTTGACGCTTGTCAGCATTTGAAACACAAACGTCGTCATCTTTTCGCCCGAAAACGTCGACGCGCCCTTTTCCTTGTCCAGATGCGGCACTTCCATGCCCAGCATGTCCATAAAAAACCGGCTCGACAGCGTGCCCGCAAAACCTTTCATGGACGAAACGGGGGAAGAATTCAATTTATTTTCCGCTATTCCGCCGAGCCCCAGCATGACAAAAAACAGAAACGACCCGATCACCAGCAGCAAAAACGTGCGTCCCATGGACAGCATGCGCAGCATCTTCGTTCTCCATTTGCGGATATTCCACAGCCGAAATCCATTTTTCATTGTGTCGTCCTCCTGAACTCTCTTATACTTCAAAACTATGAGCGGAGGAGAATCGCTAGAACCAAAAATGATATATTCGCAGAAAAAAAAGAAGCCGCGATAGATTCGCAGACTTCCTTTTGATGAGTCGACCGGATTTAGTGGGTATAGGCACCGGCATTGCCCGGATCGACGGCTTCATGCAGCGATGCGTTCAGGCCGCTGGCCACGATGTTGGCGATATCCTCGATAAATTCGTCGATTTCTTTCGGCGTGACGATCAGGTCGTGCCCAAGCGGCTCCAGCACCTCCTTGACCAAAGCAAGCCGCTCGTTTTCGGAAATGCTGTCGAGCAGCCCCATAATTTCGCGCGTTTGCTGCTGGTCGCCGCCAAAATGCTTTTTCATCATTTCCATCACGTTGTTGACGATCGTGGACGCGTAACATACGGTCGGCACGCCGATGGCGATGCAGGGGACGCCCAGCACTTCTTTGGTCAATCCCCGCCGCTTGTTGCCGATGCCCGAACCCGGATGGATCCCGATGTCGGCGATTTGGATCGTCGTGTTCACGCGTTCCAGCGAACGGGAGGCCAGCGCGTCGATGGCGATGATCAAATCCGGCTTCGTCCGGTCGACGATGCCCTGCACGATCTCGCTGGACTCGATCCCCGTAATGCCGAGGACGCCCGGCGCGATGGCGCTGATTTGGCGGTAGCCCGGCGCGACCTGGTCCGGCATCAGCTCAAAATATTGGCGGGTCACCAGCACGTTTTCCACCACGAGCGGACCCAGCGAGTCCGGCGTCACGTTCCAGTTGCCCAATCCGACGATGAGTACGGTGTCTTTCTTTTGAATGCCGATGAGCGTCAGAAAATCCTCGAATTCTTTGGCGAAAGCTTCCGCTACCCGCTCCTGCAAACCCGTATCCCCGTTGCGGAGCCCGGGCACCTCCAGCGTGACGTAATGCCCTTTGAGGCGGCCGATCGCCTGCGAGCCTTCGTCGGTCAGCACGTTCAGCCGGGTCACCTTAATGCCGTCCTTTTCCGAAACCTCTTCATCGACGCCCGGAATCGAATCCGGATACTGCTTTGCGGCAAGCTCTCTGGCATCCACCGCCAAATCGGTGCGCACGTTATATTTTTGCAGATCCAACTCCATCTCAAAATCATCCTCCTTTGCCGTTTTCCTTATAGTGTGCGGGAGGCGGCCTCCGATTATGCAAGCCTTAGTATTGCTTTTTGCGGTACCCCATGCTAAACTATTTTAAGTTGTGAATCATTTCGAGTAATTCGAATGCCTTACAGGAGGTGAATGCAATGCCAAACATTAAATCCGCCGTTAAACGCGTAAAAACGAACGAAAAACGCCGTGCGCTTAATGCTTCCCAAAAATCCGCGCTCCGCACAGCTGTGAAAGCCGCTGACGTTGCGCTGGCAAATAATGAAGTTGAAGCTGCTAAAGCTGCAGTTCAAGCCGCTTCCCAAAAGCTGGACAAGGCTGTGACTAAAGGTCTCATCCACAAAAACGCAGCAAGCCGCAAGAAATCCCGCTTGGCGCAAAAACTGAACGCTCTGACTGCACAAGCATAAGGGTGTTATCCATACGATGTAAATGAAAAGTCCTGAACAGCCTAAAGCTGATCAGGACTTTTTGATTCAATATCCTTTGCGTACATATTTTCGTGATCCCAAGCCCACAACACAATTGTCAGGAGTTGACGAGCAGTGGAAATCTGGAAGAAAAACTTATGGGTTTTATGGTTCGGTTCTTTCATCGTCTCTTCAAGCTTCTCCATGGTCGTACCGTTTCTCCCGATCTTTCTCATTCAAATCGGCACGACCGAAAACGTTGAAATGTGGTCCGGCCTGCTGTTCAGCAGCGCGTTTTTGGCCGGGGCGCTGTCTTCGCCGTTCTGGGGGGCGGTTGGCGACAAATACGGCCGCAAAGCCATGATCGTCCGCGCCGGTTTTGTGCTGTGCGTCATCTACATTTTAACCTCCTTCGTCACGAGCCCGGTGCAGCTGCTCATTTTACGGATTTTGCAGGGACTTCTTTCCGGCTTTATACCGGGGGCCATCGCCATCGTCGGCACCAATACGCCCGAGCACAAGGTCGGGTACGCGCTTTCGACGATGTCGACCGCGACGGCGACCGGGAGCATCATGGGGCCGCTGCTTGGCGGCGTGCTGTCGAAGCTGTTCGATAACCGGCTGGCTTTCGCCAGCGCCGGCGTGCTTTGTTTTCTGGCCACCCTGCTGGTCATCTTTTACGTCAAGGAAGAAAAGTTCGTGCCGGGCAAAGGGCGCGTGTCCGTGTTCAGCACCATCAAACTTGCCGCCAATAATAAAACGCTGCTGATCGTGCTGCTGCTGACGATGCTAACGCAGTTTTCGGTCATGACGATCGAGCCGGTGCTTCCGCTTTATATCGTAGAATTCGGCCATTCGGCCTCCGATGCCTCGATTTTGGCGGGCGTCATATTCTCGCTGGTCGGAATCGCCAGCATTTTGTTCGCGCCCCGCTGGGGCAAACTCGCCGACAAAATCGGGTTCCGGAAAATCCTTTTGATCGGGTTGTTTGCCGGAGGCGTCGGGTCGCTGCTGCAAATCCTGTTCTATAACATTTGGGCCTTCTCGATCGTCAGATTTTTGTACGGATGTTTCTTTTGCGCCGTATTCCCGGCACTGAACGGCCTTGTGGTCCGGGCGACCTCGGCCGAGTTCCGCGGCAGGGCGTTCAGCTTGAGCCAAACCTCAAACCAGCTTGGCGGCATGCTTGGTCCGCTTGCGGGCGGCGCCATCAGCGGCGTGTTCAGCATCCATACCGTCTTTTTGCTCACGGGCATCTTGCTGCTGCTGACGATGGGCCTCGCCTTTTGGTCCGGACGGTTCGGCCATCAAACGAAAACGCCTTCATCCTCTAGTACGATGAATCACTAAAGCATCATTTCCCTCTTTGTCACACTGGCGTAACAATTCCCTTTTACACTTTGGAGCCAAGGAGGGATTCATCATGAACAAAAAAACCGTCATGCTCGTCGGCTGCGCGGTATGCGCGGCCTTGACGGCAGGCATCGCGGCCATTCCAAAGAAAGACAACGCCGTCCCGCCGGTGCCCGTCATGCAGAAAAACAATGCGGATCACGAAACCGAAAGCCCGGCGGCAGCGCATGATTTCAGCTTTGACGCCGACCCGGAGACCGGGCAGCTGCACATCATCCGAAACGGAGCCCGGATCAGCGCGTCGCTTCCGATGCCGAAGGAGCCGATCGCCCATCTGGCCAAAACCACGAACTCCGTCGCTTGGACCTATCCCCGAAAGCAAATGAACGTCAAAATGGAGAAAAAAGGCCGTTATCTTGAAGTATCGCTGACCTCCACCGGAGCCGCGCAATTCGAATGGCCCAGAGTGCAGGGAGACAGCTACACGCTGCCGATCGGCGAAGGCAAATATATTCCCGGCGGGGATCCAACATGGAAGAGCTTTTTGAAGGACAACGACATGAGTTTCATCGAAAGCTTTTCCATGCGTTTTTTTGCCGTCAACCACGAACAGGATTCGATTGTGTACATTGCGGGCGACATGTATAACGACACGGTTTCCTTTCAAACCGAGCCCTCGATCCAAATGAGCTTTACGCATGAATTTCCGTCGATCAATCCGAACAAAACCTACAGTTTCCGTATTTACGTCACCGACAATGATCCTGTGCAGATCGCGGGCATTTACCGTGCCTACATCCAGGAAAAGGGCGAATTTGCTTCGCTGAAGGAAAAAGCGGCGCAAAATCCGAACGTAAGCAAGCTGTTCGGCGCGCCGCATATTTATTTATGGAGCGGTCAGGCGATCGCCCAAAACAATCTGCATTGGAGCACGCTCATCCATTCGATCCGGAAGCCGCTCTACGGCTGGATCGGGGAGCTGCTCGCCAAGTACGGCGACGACGGAGCAGCGGAATACAACCAGGTACTTGCAGGCATTTCCAAGCAAGGGTACATCGACAACTACCAAAAGCAAACGGTGACGAGAGCGCTCAATGCCGTCCTGAAGATGCCACAGCTATACCATCCCGGCGTGTTTGCGGATGTGGACTTAAACCTGAAAAAGCGAATTGAAGGAAACATCGGCCGTTTAAGCGAGCAGGAACTGTATGATATCAACAAGAAGCTGCTGAAAAGCGCCCTTAAGAACGACGCCGACCCGACAGACCAGTGGGGAGCCGAAGCTTCGACCGAGCTGCTGCAGGATATGCACGACGCCGGAATAAGCAAAGCGTGGATCGGTCTGCCGAATTGGGCGGACGGGCTGCAAAACCCCGCCATGGTCGAAAAAGCGGCGCAGCTCGGTTACCTTGTGGGACCATACGATTCCTATCATTCCATTCAAAAAGAAGCGGGCAGGGACTGGAACACGGCGTCCTTTGCGGATGCCGCCCTTTATGACGATGCGACGATCGAAAATAAAAACGGGGAAAAAATCAAAGGCTTCCTCGGCAAAGGACGCAAGCTGAATCCTATGCTGTCGCTGCCCAGCGTCAAGCAGCGCGTCGGCGGCATTCTGCAGGACGGCATCCCGTTCAACTCGTGGTTCATCGACTGCGACGCCACCGGGGAAATCTATGACGATTACTCTCCGTCGCATCCAACGACCCAGCGGCAGGACCTTGAAGCCCGGCTTGCCCGCATGCGCTACATCCGCGACGACAAACATATGGTGATCGGTTCCGAAGGCGGCAACGACTTCGCCAGCCGAACGATCGCTTTTGCCCACGGCATCGAAACGCCGGTGATCGCGTGGTCCGATCCGGATATGCGCACTAATAAAGCAAGCCCTTATTATGTCGGCGGGTACTGGTCGGCCAACGGCGGAACGCCGGACAGATACGACAAGGCCGTTCCGATCAAAGAAGCGTATGAGCATATCTATACCGATCCTTTTTACGCATTGCCCCTGTATAAGCTCGTTTACAACGACTCGGTCATCACCACCCACCATGGGAATGGGGAAGCCTAAAAATCAAAGGCGAGATCGGCAACCGGATGCTTTCGGAGCTTCTATATAACGTGCCGCCGCTGTATCATATCGACCCGGACAACTGGCAGCGGAACAAAAAGCTGATCGCGGATTATGTGAAGGTATGGAGCCCTTTCCATGAAAAAGCGGTGACCCGGCCGATGACTTCCTTCCGAATCTGTTCCCCGGACCGGCTCGTGCAGTTCGCTTCATACGGCGACAAGCTGCGGATTACCGTCAATTTTTCGTCCAAGGACTTTGCGGACCGCCAGCGGACGATCCCGGCCCGATCGGCCGTGATCGAAGATGGCGGCAAGGTGATCACCTATCGCGCACCGAACGTTTAGGGATGCAGGCGTTCTTTCGCTGCTCATCTGACATGCGCCGCCGCCGGCCGCAAGGGGCAACCCAAAAAGCCCTCGTTCCGCTTTAAGCAGAACGAGGGCTTTTTGCCTTGAAATAGAGATAAAAATGAATTGTCTGATCCTTCGTCTCCGCATGGCAGCGGAAGCCGTGCCGCTCCAAAACGGTTTTGACGATCGCAAGCCCGAGGCCCGTTCCAGACATGCCCTTATGCCGCGAGCTTTCCCCCACGTAGAAAGGCTCCCATAGCTGCGAGGCATCGGCGACCGCTCCCGAATAGCGGTTGCTCATCTGCAGCATGATTTCCTCCCCTTGCTTTCCGAATGATACGTCGATCCGGTCACCTGATGCATATTTCACCGCGTTGCCGAGCAGGTTGCGAAACACCATCCGCATTTTCTCCGGATCCGCCTCGATCACCGGGTTTCCCGGCAAATCGTCGCGGATGTCAAGCATCAAACGTTTCGTGTTCAGCTCGATGGAAAACGTTTCGGCGCATTCGCGGAACAGTTCCTTGACCGCCACCGGGCGCAGTTCAAGCTCGTCCCTTTCGATTTTCGCAAAGTCCAGAAACTCATCGATGAGCCTTGCCAACCCCTCGTTCTGGCGTAAGATGGTGGCGGCGTAGCTGCCGTCGTCCAGCCCGTCCTGAATTCCTTCGGCATAAGCCTGAATGAGCGAAACCGGCGTCTTCAGCTCATGCGTCATGTCCGACATGAACCGTTTCAGGCTCACGTTTTTCCTGGACAAATCGGCATGCGCCGCCCTCAGCTTGTCGCTCATGGCGTTGATGCTTTCCGCCAGCTCCCCGATTTCGTCCCGTGTCCCGACCCGGGCTTTGCGGAAACGAAGCTCCGATATATCCTTCGCCACTTGCCCCAGCTCCTTGAGCGGTTTCGTCATCCGGTATGACAAAATCCAAACCATGAGGACGATGATCAGGACCGAACCTAACGCCAGAACCAACATAAACTCGTTGATCATCCCGATCGTATCGCTGATGTAGGCCATCGACAGCCCGACCAGGACGATGGATTCGTCTTTGCGGATCAAACTGGCGTAAAAGCTGGATTTCAGCTTGCCCTGATCGTATATTTTGTTGACCCGGTTCCCGGCCTCCACCTTGCGCAGCGATTCGTCCGTCACCCAAAACTTGCCGAGCGTCACTTTCTTTTTCGCCAGCTGCTGGAGCAGCGATTCGTTCAGGTCGTTTTCCCGCTGCCGCAAATCGTCATAGACGATCGTCACGCGGTAGTGCCGTTCAAGCTCCGGAACCGCCTCGGTCCACTGCGCTTCCGGCAGGCCGGAGATAGCGTCCACCGCTTCCCCAAGCTGCTCCTTCGTTTTGTATATATAATATTTTGGCATAAACAAATTCGCCAACAGAACAAACATGACGAAAATGAGCAGGACGGCGACCGAAATGCTCAAAAACAGCTTGCGGCCAAGCTTATTCATCGTCCGCCTCCACGCTGTAGCCGAGACCCCGATGCGTTTGGATCAGATGATCGCCGACCTTCTCCCGCAGCCTGCGGACATGGGTGTCTACCGTTCGCGCGTCGCCGAAATAATCAACCCCCCACACCAAGTCGAGCAGTTGGTCCCTCGACAATATCCTGCCTTTATGGCGGACCAGGCAGCAGATCAGCCCGAATTCGGTTTTGGTGACTTGCAAGTCCGCGCCTTCCCTAAATATCTTGCTGCCTTCAAGATCGATTCTGAGCGACTTGTAGCGCAGGAAGCGTTCGTCTCCCAGCAGCTTTTTGGCCCGAAGAACGAGAATTTTCGGGTGAAACGGCTTGCGGATGTATTCGTCCGCGCCGATGCTGAGTGCCTTCAGCTCATCCTCTTCTTCGCTTTTGGCCGTTAAAATCAGCACTTTTTTATCCGAACGCGCTTTGATTTCCTTGCATACGTCAATCCCGCTCCGCTTCGGCATCATCCAATCCAGGACGGCAAGATCGATTTTTTCGCGGTAAAAAACCGCCAAGGCCTCTTCGCCGTCCTCGGCCGCATGCACCTCGTAACCTTCCTTTTCGAAATACGCCGTTAAGATTCGCAGCATATCCCGATTGTCGTCCGCAATCAATATCCGCATAGCAATCTCCTTTTCGCGAAAGCCGCCTTCTGTCACATTCATGTAACGCGGCCCCGGTATATTGGTTATCGAAAGGGAGGATTCCTATGAACCCCAAGCACCGAAAACACGCAAGCTTCCTATGGTTCCATGGGATCGCCGCTCTGCTGCTCCTGGCGGCCGCATCCGTCCTCTATTATGCAAGATATACGGAGCCGAATCTACTCCGCCTCCAAAACGTGGACATCGGCGCAGCGGCCGTCACCTCCGACCTGGAAGGACTCCGCATCGTTCAAATTAGTGATATCCACCTGGGCCGGTTCTATTCGCTGGACAAGCTGCAAAACCTGGCGACGCGCATCAACGGGCTGCGGCCCGACCTGATCGTCTTTACGGGCGACCTGATCGATAATTTCGCACACGATCCGGTTTCCGGCGCCATCGCTCCGATATTATCGCAAATGAAAGCCCCTCTGGGTAAGTTCGCCGTTTACGGCAATCATGACCAAGGGGGCGGCGCCAAACGTCCTTATGCCCGTATTATGGCGGAAGGCGGCTTCAAGCTGCTCGTGAACGATCATGAAACGCTGTCCATCGGCCGCAGCAAGCTTGTCGTGGCAGGACTTGACGATTTTCTGCTAGGCTCCCCGGATTTGAACAAGACGTTCAGCGGGATCGATCGGAACGCCTTCGTGCTCCTGCTTGCCCATGAGCCTGACGTTGCCGACCGGCTGGGAAAATATCCGGTAGACCTTCAGTTATCCGGCCACAGCCACGGAGGCCAGGTTCAGCTTCCGGGGTACGGCCCGCTTTATACTCCGCCGCTTGCCCGCAAATATAACGAAGGGTTGTATACGTTCCATGCCGACAGCCGCAGGCCCTTGCAGCTGTACGTCAACCGGGGCATCGGCACCACCCGCCTGCCGTTTCGCCTGGACAGCGTGCCGGAATTGACCTTGATCACCCTGAGACAGCCGGCAAAGCAATAAAGGCACCCCCGGGGAAAATAGATAGCGTTAAAGCGAACTTATCCCATGGCCGCAAAAAGGCCGGTCGGCCGCTTAAGGTTTTTTAAATCCTCCGGCCCCGGCCTTTCTTTTTTAGGCTGCCAACTTGAGCAAAAACAGTTCGAGACCCAACACTTTGTCGATGGCTCCCGTCTTCATCTGGTAATCCAACGTGCCCAGCCTGCTCAAAATTTGCTTCAGCTGCGCCGCTTGAAATTTCCGGGCCTGTTCACCGGCAATTTTTACGGCATACGGATGAAGGCCGAGCTGAGAAGCGATCTGCTGCTGGGAGTAGCTTTGTCCTGCAAGATCCTTGACCTGAAGAATGATGCGGAATTGCCTTGCGATGAGGGCGGCGATTTTGATCGGCTCCTCCTTTTGCTTCAGCAGCTCATAGAAGATCGACAGCGCCCGGTCCACCCGCAGGTTCGCAATATCCTCCACGAGCGCAAACACGTTTTGTTCCGTGCTCCGCGCAATCAGCTCGTCCACGATGTCCGGGCGAATGGTTCCGCCTTTGCCTGCATACAGGCAGAGCTTGTCGATCTCGGCGGCGAGCGTCTGCAGCTGGGTGCCCGCATTGCGGATCACCGCCTCAGCGGCGCTCTCTTCCAGCGTGCAGCCTTGCTCTTTCGCTTTTTTGACGATCCATTTCAAAAGATCTTCGCTGCCAAGCGGCATAAACGATAAAAGCGTACCTCCGGTTTTGACGGCTTTGACGATTTTTTTGCGCTCGTCCAGCTTTTCCTGATTGACGATAAACACGAGGACGCTGTATTCAGCCGGATTTTTCATATATTCAAGGAGCGATTCCGGGCGATGCTCCACTTTGCCCTGGTCTTTGCCCGCCGTAAAAACGGACGCATCCTGCACCAGGATCAGCTTGCGGGGAACCATAAACGGCACCATTTCCGCTTCCTCGATGACCTGCTGCAGAGGCGTGTCCGCCAAATCGTAGTGAACCAGCGCAAAATCGCGCTCGTTCTCGGAAACGGCATGCTCCGTAAGGAAGGACACAAACTCGTTCATTTGATATTTTTCCGTTCCGTACAGCAAATACACGGGAGCGATGTCTCCCTGCTTCACGGCTTTGGCCGCCGCTTTTACGTCCACGCTTCCGCTCCCCCTTTCATTATGTAGCCCACGTAAGATTCGACCTGCCTTATTATATTATCAAAATTCCGCATGCGGTAAAACAGCAGAAGGACCTCTCCTAAAGGAAAGGCCCCTCCGTCCCAGCTCATCTATGATAAACACCGGCGGGCAGGACTCTAGAAATCCCGCCGCCAGTGGTTACACGACGATTCTGGTTCGCTTCCAATTCTAATCGTATTAAATCCTATTCCATATCTCTTGAAATGGTGCATGCTGTTTTCTGTATTTTTTCGTTGCCGGAAACTTTGCGGCTTATGGATTGGAAGCTGCCGAGTCTTCGACCCTGTAAGTTCTGCTGGTCGCCGTCCCCTGATCGTCCGCCGTTTGATAGGTAAAGACGGTGCCGTCCGCGGACCAGACCCCGGACACCCAGCTGCCCTGCAGGTCAATGGTTTTAACGGCCTTCTTCTGGCTTTCCTGGTCCGACACGGCGTAAATGACCAGTTTGTTGTCTTCCACCGAAGCGACGTATTTGCCGTCGGGAGAATTGATTTGCGCCGCCGGCGTTTTGAGCGCGCTTATTCCCATGCTCACTTTTTCATCGGCGAGGGACTTTTCCTGAGCCGGATCCCCCGTCTCGTTGGCTTGGCCCTGCGCCCCGTCCTGGCTTGCGCCGCCGTCTCCGCCCGTATTGCCCGCTGCGGTCGCTTTATCCAGATTCGCCGTGTCATCGGCCGGCTTCTGGGCAGGATCTTGTTTCTCTTTCGGTTTTTCCGCGGGAGCGCCCTTTTGGGAAGCCGATACCGATTCATCCGGAGCTTTGGCATCGGTTTTCGCATCGGTTTTAGCATCGGCGCTGCGGCTTGCTTCGGGATTCACCTTATCCGAAGGCGCCTCGGACTGGACCGGCTGTTCCTTCTCCGCGCGATCCGAAGACGACGTGTCCGCCGATTTCAGCTCCGACGCACCGCCAGCGCTTGCAGCGGCATCATCTTCCGCAGGCGTGTTGCCGGGTTCGGCGCTGTACAGCATCTCACGCTTCGGTTCGAGATCCTGCCGCTCTCCTCCGCTGCCCTGCGAGGAGTCGGCGGAAGTCGCCGCGCTGCCGGCCGTTTTTTGCTCCGCTGCTTTGAAGGCAGGCTCTTCCGCGGTAGACAGATGTTTCTGCGGATAGCTGTATATCGCCACGCCCAGAATGACCATCGCCGCTGCAGCCCCGATGGCCGTTCGTCCCGCGACGGAATTTCGAAATTTGCTGTTGCGCACTTGACGCGCCGGCACCGGCACCATTTCGGCGGGAGCTTCCTCGCGCGAGGCGCTTTTCTCCTGGCGGGCCTGGTCTATGGCGTCAAGCTGGGGCATGATGGCGTCCACGATGCTGAATTTGGGCGTTACCTTCGGCAAATCCTCCAGGTCCCGGGACAATGATTTCAGCATCCGAAAGGTTTCCGTACATTCAGGACAATGTTTCAAATGCTCATACAGCTGCACGGTTTCTTCCTCGCTCAAATCATAATCCAAATAACGGTGCATCCACTCCACCACCTCTGGACATTTCATCCTGATACACCACCTTTCTGATGCTCTTGAAGCATATTCTGGAGCTGCTGCCTGGCCCTGAACAGATAGGATTTCACGGTATTCAGCGGAAGGTTCAGGCAGTCAGCGATTTCGTTGTAAGAAAAATCCTGCAAATACCTAAGCACGATGACGCTTCGATGATGATCCGGCAGCTGGTCGATGGCCTCCTTGATATCCTGGGCCAAATACGAGGACATGACGGTTTTTTCCACGTTCTCTTTGTCCTGAAATACCAGCTCATGTTCGTCGATGGAAACCGTCGGCTTCGTGCGCCTGAATTTGTCGATGCAAATATTGGTCACGATCCGCTGGACCCATGTTTTGAACTGCGCCTTTTCCTCATAGGAGCCGATTTTGGTATAGATGCGGATCAATGCTTCCTGGGAAGCGTCCATCGCATCTTGTTCGTCGTTTAAAATATAGTAGGCTGTGCGGTACACTTGATGCTCAATTTCTCTTAATAGGGTGATTAGAGCGTCGCGATCGCCCGATTGAGCGGCTCTTATGAGTCCCTGCTCTACCACAAAGGATCCCCCTCTCCCTGCAATCTAACAGACGTGCAGGCGTGTAAAATTGTTGCAATTTGTAACCAACTTTTTTTATCATTATAAGTTCGATATATCCTATGTACGTAAGACCGCTTCGGGCCGCTTTTCTCCCGAAAATGGCAAACCCCAATTAAGGATACCAAATTCTAGTGAACCCGTCACCAACAATCCTGTTTTGCTTACGCAACTCATCCATTTTACGTTGTTTTTTCGATCATTTCTTTAAAATTTTGTCAGAAACGGACCGGATTCATCCCCTATTGATGTCAATTCCGTCATGTTTATGAGCAAAACATAGTAACACCGTCTGCTAGCGCATCAGACCCAGCTTGCTCCGGATTCGGATGCCTTCAGGCCGGATTAGCATCTGGACTTCGCCGTTTTGGTCCGTCCGGAACAGTTCGGCGCCTTCGTCTTCGATCCGCTGCACGACTTCGGCATGCGGATGGCCGTATAAGTTGTTCACGCCCGCCGATATTACGGCGGCTTTCGGCTTCCAATAATGAAGCCAATCCTCGCCGCTGGACGATTTGCTGCCGTGATGGGCGATTTTGATCACGTCGATGCCCGCTTGGGGGACCTTGGCCGTCATTGTGCCGGCAGCGTTTGAAGAGTCTGAAGCTGCGGCAGTCATTGCCGTTTGGCTGCTCCTTGCCGTCCGCTCCAGCACGGCCTCCTCCGCAGCCTTGTCCATATCGCCTGTAAACAGCAGTCTCCTCTCGTTCATGGTCAGCACGAACGCCACCGACACATGATTCTGGCTTTTTTCGACCGGAATCTCCTCCTGCTCGGTGTCGTCCATAAGCGGCGATATAAAAGCCAATTCCGTATGCCGATCCGGCTTCAGTTTCATGCCCTGATGGACGGCATACACGGGAATCCGGCGCTTCAGGGTCGTATCCATCAGCTTGTCGAATGCCTTCGTACCGGCAAGCGTTCCGTTAAACAGGAAAGCTTTTACGGGGATTTGCTCCAAAACGGCCTGAAGCCCCCCGGCATGGTCCTGGTCCCCGTGCGTAACGATCACTGCGTCCAAACGGTGGATTCCCCGCTGCTTTAACAGGGGCACGACAACCTTGGCGCCGACTTCGAACGGTTTTTTCCGCTCCTTCCAGGCGTCCGCGGGTTTGCGGAAGTTGACCGTGCCTCCCCCGTCCACCAGAATGTTCCGTCCTTCCGGCGTCGTAATCAGGATGCCGTCCCCCTGCCCGACGTCCAGAAACTGCACCAGTCCCGCCCCGTTAAGGGAAGTAGGCCGATATTCCCAATATATCAGAAACAGAAAGGCAAGCATAATTCCGGTCAACGCCATTCTCATTTTTTTGTTGTTAGGTGCATTTCCGGCATCAATGGAACGTCCGGTCCCCCCGAGTTCCGCCGTTTCGTCTCCAGCGATTCCCGCCGGTATCCGGCTGCGGCTTCCGGCGAGGCGGCTCGCCAAATAAAGAAAAAGGTACATGAAAACAAAATAAGCGGCGATCCACGCCAAAGACGGCGATTTCCAAATGGTGACGAACTGCGGAAACCCGTTCAGCCACCGGACCAGCCGGAACGTCCAGTCGCTCGTGAACTCCGTCACCCATCCCGCGGCCTTTCCGGCCGGAAGCCAAATCCAGCCGAGCAGCAGCGACACGGCGCCAAGCGGAAGCGTAACAAAGGTAATAAACGGCACCAACACGAAATTGGCCGCAAACGACAGCAGCGAAAACTGATTAAAGTAATAAACGGTAAGCGGAAACGAAACCAGCTGGGCGACCAGCGTTACATTCAGAGCCCCGGCGATGCGCTTAGGGAGGAATCGAAGCAACTTACTCATCAAAGGAACGTAAACCATCAGCCCGGCAGTCACCAGAAAAGACAATTGGAAGCTGACGCTTAGCAGGTAATACGGGTTCCACAGCATCATTAGCAGGGCCGCCGCCGCCAATACGTTCATGCCGTCCTTCAGCCACCCTTTTCTCGCCGCATAAAGCCCGATCATGCCCATAATACCTGCTCTTACAACAGAGGGACTTACGCCCGATATGAGCACGTATACGGGAATAAGGAGCATCGTCAGAAGAAGCGCCTTTTCCCGGGTCATTTTCATTAAGGAGAACAAAAACAGCAGGCTTGCGACGAACACCGCGACATGCATGCCGGAGATCGCCAAAATATGCGTCAAACCCAGCTGGGAAAATTGCGAATACGTTTCGGGGTCGATATCGTCCTGCATGCCGATGAGCAGGCCCTTCATATATCCGGCATGGGGCTCCCGGAAAATTTGGCCGAGCTTGTCTCCGAGGCCGCTGCGCGCGCCGTCGTTCCACCGGAAAATCATGAGCGCGCTCCACGGCGAAGCCGGCGGCGAAACTTGCGCGTTTTGCGCCCCTTTCACTTTAAAAAGCCAATGGATATGCTGCGTCCGCAGGTAAGCCGCGTAATCGAAACCGCCGAAATTGCGGGCGTTGCCCGGAAGCTCAAGCGTTCCGGCCAACTTGATCCGGTCGCCGCGCCGCCATGTCCGCGCCTCCGCCTGCTGCTCCGTGCTCTGGAGTTTGACTTGCACCATCACACGTTCGTGAAGCCCTTCGGCCGCAGGTATGCTTGTCCCGCCTTCGCCCGAAGCGGCTTCCCCCTGCATGCGTGCCGTCCGAAGCTCCAGTTGAAAATCGGCACGGTCCCCGTCCACGTCCACCGCCGAAACGATCGTTCCCTCGCCATGCAGCATCATGCCGTCCAAACCGCCGGCTTCGGCCGCCAGCGCCTCCGGCAGCTTCGTGACGTTTCGGCCATCGTTTAAAAGCCAGTACGCCCCCGACAACGTTAACGCAATCCACAAGATGAGCATGCTCCGAAGCAGCTGCCTGCGGAGCAGGACCGCAGCGGAGACCAGAAGCGTCACCCCACCCCAAATCAAAAGCAGCCGCATCCCCGAAAACGCGTATGCCAGGCTGCTCCCGGCCAGCCATCCGGCCGTTCCGACGATCAATGGCCTTCCTTTCACGGCGGTTCACTCCCATTCCCATATTCTAAATCTACGCTAAAACAAAAAACCTCCGCCTGCGGTCAATCGCCGCTTTGGCAGAGGTCCTTCCCCTAAAAAGTCATGGTGAGTCTTTTTTCCTTCCCAATCAATTGCAAACGTTCATGACGGTTTCGCGCGGAGGTTCGTAGGATGACAGCCCGCGGAACACGATCCCCTTCTGCTTCATCATCTCCGCCACCTTATCCGAATCCTTCGGATAGGAGCGGTGAAACACGATTTCCGTCACGCCGCTGTTCGCGAGCATATTGGCGCAGGTCCAGCACGGCTCGTCCGTGACGTAAACCGAACTTCCTTCCCGGTCGATCCGGTCCGTAAAAAGCAGCAAATTTTGCTCGGCATGAATGGTACGCACGCAGCGCTGCTTTTTGACCATTTCCTGTTTGCCGTCATGCTCGATCATTTCGATTTCCTCCGCAATCATGCAGCCGGCCTCCGAACAATCCGGTACGCCCATCGGCGCGCCGTTGTATGCGGTGCCCAGCAGCTTTTTGCCCTGAACAAGCACGGCGCCGACATGCCTGCGGGGACAGCGGGAACGCGTCGAGACCATGTAAGCAATGTCCATAAAGTAGGTATCCCAGTCTTTTCGTGTTTCGACGTTCACGTGTAATCACCTGTTTATCATAGAATGTTTGTCTTATTGTAGCACATCTCCGGGCTAAAGCTCTATGTAAGGCTTCATTTTTTCAAGCATTTTCGGGCCGATGCCCTTGACCTTGTCCAAATCGGAGATTCTTTTGAACGGTCCGCGCTCGTTTCTGTATTCGATGATCGCCTGCGCTTTTTTGGCTCCGATCCCGGGAATGTTCATCAGTTCGGAAGCCGGCGCCGTGTTGATGTTGATTTTTTTGCCCGAAGGCGCCGTCTCGGCGCCCGCTTGCGCATCTGCGGCGTTTTGAGGCGCGGTATTAGCTTGCGTACCGCTTGTCCCTTGATCCGGTTGTTTTGAAGATTCTGACGTTTCCGTTCCCGGCAAAGCCGAACCGTTATCCCGACCTGCCGGGCGGGTAGCTTGCGTGGCTTCTCCAGGCTGCCGGTTCGAGGGCGAAGTCTGCCCGGGTTGCTCCGTTTGGGAGGCCTGTCCGGGTTGCTCTATTTGGGAGCCCTGCCCGGGTTGCTGCGTTTTTGCCGGATTTGCTCCTGTTTCCGCATTCACGGTCCCTGACCCGGTTTTCTCCGCGCCGGATGAAACCTCGCCGTTTTTCTTCCCGGATCCTATCTCCTGCTCCTCTTTCATAGCGGCGGCGAGATGATCGTTGAGCGGTTTCCACCCTTCCACCCCGTTTTCATGCCCTATGCCGGACAGCAGAATAAGGGCGCTCCCCAACACCGCGCAGCATACGCTTGCTGCCAACGTCCGTCTTTTCACAGAAAAACACCTCTTTTATGAAATGTGATCGAATAAGCTTTACGCCCGCAAAGTTGCCTTTGCGCTGCTTAGACGCAAACTAACCATTCCGCCCCAGCCTGTTCTGCCGAAAAGCCGTCATGAGGTACATGCTCATGTGCATACATTATTGAGAAGGACTGCGCTGTTACGACAAAGCACGAAAGGAGGGGAACGATATGAAGGTAGGCTTCATCGGAACCGGCAGTATGGGAAGTATATTGATCGATGCCTTCATTGCTTCCGGTGCGCTTAGGCCCACGCAAGTCTTCGCAAGCAACCGCACCTTGGAAAAAGCCACTTTGCTCGCGCAGCGTCACCCCGGACTGAATGTATGCAGCAGCAATTCGGAAACCGTAAGAAACTGCGATATCGTGTTCGTATGCGTAAAACCGCTTCAGTATAAAGCATTAATAGAGGAAATAGGAGATGACGTAAGACCGGATCAAATATTGGTATCCATTACAAGCCCGGTTCAAATTCACCATCTCGAACATGCCCTCGCCTGCAAAATCGCCAAAGTCATTCCAAGCATCACGCATTTAACCTTAAGCGGCGCATCCCTTTGCATGTACGGCGCCCGCATCGACGCGGAAGACAGGCTCGTGCTTGAAAAACTGCTGAGTTCGATCAGTGAGCCGCTTGAAATCAAGGAAGCCCACGTGCGGATTTCCTCGGATTTCTCCAGCTGCGGCCCCGCTTTTATCAGCTTTTTCGTGGACCAATGGGTCGAAGCCGCCGTGGAAATGACCGGAATCGGACGCGAGCAGGCCATCTCCCTTGCCGGCGAAATGCTGCTCGGCACGGGCAGGCTGCTCACGGAAGGAGGTTTTCATCCGCTTGAGCTGCAGGAGCGTGTCGCCGTCCCCGGCGGCATAACCGCCGAAGCGCTTGCGCTGCTCAAACAAAGCCTGAACGGCGTGTTCCACGAATTGATTGCCACGACGCATGCCAAATACGAAGAGGATCTGCATAAATGCGACAGCCTCTTTGGCGATGCCGGCACCTAGCCGGGCTGGACTTACGGTTAACATGAAGCAGGATCATAAAGGCGTGGTTTCAAACAAAAATCCCCGTACAACAATGTACGGGGATTTTAATGCTTTTAAATCCTGGTTTGGATGAGGCGGGATAGTTTTCGAACTTGCAAAACATTTCCGCCATATCCGCGGCATATGAAATTAGTTGGCGACGATATTGACCAGCTTGCCCGGAACCGCGATCACCTTGCGCACGGTTTTCCCGGCAATGGCTCCCTGAACGCTTTCCTGGGACAGGCTGAATTCCTGCATCGCCTCTTGGCTCATGTCTTTGGCGATTTTGGCGCGCTGCACGATTTTGCCGTTCACCTGGATGACGATCTCCACTTCGGAGTCCACGGTCCATGCTTCGTCGAAAGTCGGCCATGGCTCATACGTGATCGATCCCTCGTGTCCGAGACGTTCCCACAGCTCTTCGGCGATATGCGGCGCAAACGGGGACAGCAGCTGCGTGAAGTCCTCGATCGCTTTGCGCGGAAGCGCGTCGGCTTTGTAAGCATCGTTAATGAAGATCATCAGCTGGCTGATCGCCGTGTTAAAGCGCATATGCTCCATGTCTTCGGTCACTTTTTTGATCGTTTTATGCCATACGCGTTTGAAGTCGTCGCCGCCTTCGCCGTCCGTCAATTTCGGATTCAGGCTGCCGTCGTCGTTCACGACGAGGCGCCAGACGCGGGACAGGAAGCGATGCGCGCCTTCCACGCCGTTTTCGTTCCATGGTTTCGTCGCTTCCAGCGGCCCCATGAACATTTCATAGATACGGAGCGTGTCCGCGCCGTAGTTTTCGACGATTTCGTCCGGATTGATGACGTTGCCGCGCGATTTGCTCATTTTTTCGTTGTTCGTGCCAAGGATCATGCCCTGGTTGACCAGCTTCTGGAACGGCTCCTTCGTGCTGACCACGCCCAGGTCGTACAGCACCTTATGCCAGAAACGGGCATACAGCAAGTGGAGCACCGCATGCTCGACGCCGCCGATGTACAGGTCGACCGGCATCCACTCCCGTTCTTTCTCCTTCGAGACGAGCGCTTCCTTGTTGTGCGGATCGATGAACCGCAGGTAGTACCAGCAGCTGCCCGCCCATTGCGGCATCGTGTTGGTCTCGCGGCGCGCTTTCATGCCGGTTTCCGGATCGACCGTTTCCACCCATTCGGTTACGTTCGCCAGCGGGGATTCCCCGGTTCCCGAAGGTTTGATTTGGTCGATGTCCGGCAGCATCAGCGGAAGCTGATCCTCAGGCACGGTTTTCATCGTTCCGTCTTCGAGATGCAAAATCGGAATCGGTTCGCCCCAATAACGCTGGCGGCTGAACAGCCAGTCGCGCAGGCGGTAGGTCGTTTTCCCTTGGCCTTTGCCGTTCTCTTCAAGCCATGCGATCATTTTGGCGATCGCCTCTTCGGTGCCCAGTCCGTCCAGGAAACCGGAGTTCACATGCACCCCGTCTCCGGTGTAAGCTTCTTCCTGCACGTTGCCGCCTTTGACAACCTCGATGATGTCCAGACCGAATTGCTTCGCGAATTCCCAGTCGCGCGTGTCATGTCCTGGAACCGCCATAATGGCGCCCGTTCCATATCCCGCGAGGACGTAATCGGCGATCCAGATCGGCAGCTTCGCGCCGTTGACCGGATTGACGGCATAAGCGCCCGTAAATACGCCGGTTTTGTCTTTGGCAAGATCCGTGCGCTCTAGATCGCTTTTGCGCGCGGCGAGATCCTGGTACGCTTTGACGGCTTCCCTCTGCTCCGGCGTCGTAATGTCGGCTACGAGCTCATGCTCGGGAGCCAGCACGCAGTAACTGGCGCCGAACAAGGTGTCCGGACGGGTCGTAAACACCGTCAGATGTCCGTCATGTCCTTCGATGGCGAAATTCACTTCGGCCCCTTTGGATTTGCCGATCCAGTTGCGCTGCATGTCCTTGATGCTTTCGGACCAGTCGAGATCCTCCAAATCCTCAAGCAGCCGCTCGGCGTATTCGGTAATTTTCAGCACCCATTGCCGCATCGGCTTGCGGATGACCGGGTGCCCGCCGCGCTCGCTTTTGCCGTCGATGACTTCTTCATTGGCAAGCACCGTGCCCAAAGCCGGGCACCAGTTGACTGGCAGCTCCGCTACATAGGCGAGGCCCTTTTTGTACAGTTGGATGAAAATCCACTGCGTCCATTTGTAATATTCCGGATCCGTCGTGCTGATCTCCCGGTCCCAGTCGTAGGAAAAGCCGAGGGATTTGATCTGGCGGCGGAAATTGTTGATGTTTTTTACCGTGATATCGCGCGGATGTTCGCCCGTATCAAGCGCGTGCTGCTCGGCCGGCAGGCCGAACGCGTCCCATCCCATCGGGTGAAGCACATTATAGCCGCGCATTCTTTTATACCGGGATACGATGTCGGTAGCCGTATAACCTTCCGGATGGCCTACATGAAGGCCTGCGCCGGATGGATACGGAAACATGTCGAGCGCGTAAAACTTCGGCTTGCCCGGTTCTTCTCCCGTTTTGAACGTATGGTGTTCATCCCAATACTTTTGCCACTTCGGCTCGATCGACTGGGGATGATACCCCTGAGCCTGCTGCTGGTTTTCACTCATTGACTCATTGCCCCCTCTTACAGTCAGGCGGACGCTGCATGCGCCGCATCATTCGCTAGAATCTCATTAAAAAAACCTCTGCAATCCATAGCGTATTCGCGCTAGGGACGAGAGGTTTGATTCCCGTGGTACCACCCTAGTTAGCGGGAAAACATGCTTTGCTTCCCACTCCCTTTGCACCCTTAACGGAGGTGAGGCGATGGTTGTTCACGCTAGGGACCGGCCAAATCCGTCCCCCGTTCCAACCATGACTCCGAGGCGAGTTCATTCCGCTTCGTCAACCGGCTTGCACCGACCGCCGGCTCTCTGGGTGACACAGCCGAAACTACTACCCCTCATCATTGCCGTAAATATCATGAAATTGTTGCTAAACATTAAGTCATATTATATATAAAACGCGAATTATAGTCAATCCGGTCGCTTTTTCGGGCTTCCGTCGCTTGAAGGCAAATGCCGTGCGTCAGCCGAAAGTTTTGATGAAGTTTTTTTGGTCCTTCGTAAAAACGTAGCCGCGGTTTTCGTAAAATCGGTGGGCCTGCGTTCTGCTGGGATGGGACAGCAGCTTTATCCCGGAATATCCGTTATCCTTCCCCCACTGCTCGAGCCTTCCGATCAACATGCTTCCGATTCCCTGATTGCGAAGCTCCTTCTTAACGACAAACCCCAAAACGTTGACCAAAGATTCCGAAAAAAGCAGCTCATACGGGCTTCCGTGAATGTATCCGATCACCCGGCCGTCCCGTTCGCCGACAAAAACGACGTCTTTGGTTTTGCTTGCGATGATTTCGATCCGCCGCTTGACTCTCTCTTCCGAAAACGTACAAAAATTAGGGTTAAAATCCACGTTCAGCCCATAAACGTCGCGATCATCGGTTGGCCGGATCTCCCTGATCGTAACTTCTCCCGCGTTTTCCGCCACGCCCACTCCTCCTCTTATTCCGTCATCCGTCGACGATGTATTCGGCGCGGACTTCCGTGTTTCCTTCAAGCGATGGCGGACGAAGCATGACGGCCATCTAGATTAAGCCTGCAAATAGGGCCCCAGCTTCAACGCCGATTCAGGAGCTTGCGGGGACTGACGGAACATAAACCATTCGAACCAAAAAGGGCCGGCCCGCCGAAAAAATGTAATTTCCGACGGCCGGCTCGTGTTATCCTTTTGCAGCAAATCTATTTGACCGCGACATAAAACAGCCTCTGGGCATCGTCTCCGGGCTCCGCCCATTGAAAGTCCGCGAAGCATTTCACATCCCGGAAACCGGCCTTGACCAGCTCCGTTTTCATCCATTCCGGATCATAGGCGCGCTGCACATGCGTTTCCTCGAACCGGCGGTATAAACCGCCCTGCTCCTCCTTCGCGAAAATGCTCAAGTGATGTTCGATTTCGCAGCGGGAGGCATCCAGCTCGCAGGTCCATATGTACGATACCGACCGGTCATCCCAAACGAAAGGCTGTTCTTCGGCATAACGGATGATGGTGTTCGGGTGATGCACGTCGAACACAAAAATGCCTCCGGGCTTCAGCCCCCGGTACGTATGCTCGAACGCGGAAACGACGTCCCGTTTTTCGGTAAGGTAGCTGAAGCAATCGCAAAAAGAAATGACCGCGTCCACCTGTTCCGGAACCTCCCATTCCCGCATATCCTGCTGAACCCAACGGATGGAGCCTTCGCGGAACAGCCTGCTCCCTTTGGACGTGCTTTCCATTTTCCGTCTGGCAACGGAAAGCATATCAGCGGACAGGTCGATGCCCGTCACCTCGAAGCCCGAATTGACGAGCGGAATCGTAATGCTGCCGGTGCCGCAGCCGAGCTCGACGACGCTTTTGGGCATGCTCCCATGTTTCTCCCAGGCCTCCCGCGCAAAACGGAGCCAATCCGGATAAGGCATGTCCTCCATCAGCTGATCATAGACATATGCAAATTTCTGGTAAGAAGACATGATGACACCGCGCTTTCTGTTCATTTCGGGCAAACGGAGCCGGAAAAGCTACTCTTGCCCTTCCTGCTCCTCTTTTGCCAAATACGTCCAACTTTCCTTTTGCGTCACAAGTCCTTCCTTCATCAGCTTGCCCAGCGCCCGCTTGAAAGCCGATTTGCTGATCCCGAAACGCTGCTTGATAATGTCGGGCGGCGTGGCGTCCGAATAAGGCATGGCCCCCGACGGGCGCTCTCTCAGGTAGGCCAGAATCCGTTCCGAGTCGATGTCGCGCCCGACCTCCTTGCGCTGCGCCATGGAGAGATTGACGCGGCCGTCCTCGCGGATATGGCTTACGCGCACGTCGATCTCCTCTCCCAGGCGGAGCAGGCGGATCCGTTCCGAGGAATGGATCATCCCGATGACGCCCAAACCGACCACGCCGCCGTCCACGATGACGAAAGTACCCATCTGCAGCGGCCTGTACACCGTAGCCTTGAACCATTGGTTCAGCCACGACCCCGGCGCCCTGAACGCATGCTGCGACAGCTCTTGCTCTCCCGCCAGCTTGGCGCGAAGGCGTCCCTGCTTGTCATGCTCCATGATGACGAATACCGAGTCGCCGACTTGCGGATGAAGCTCCTTCATTTCAGGCAGCTCGCGGATCGGCAGCAGCAGCTGGCGTCCAAGCCCCATCTCCAGAAAACAGCCGAGCCGCGGATGCACGTCCGCCACGACCAGCTTCGCCATTTCCCCAAGGGTAAGGTAAGGTTTTTTCATTGTGGCCGCGAGGCGGTCCTCGGTATCGTAAAAGATGAATACCTCGACAAGGTCGCCCGGCTTGATCTCGCGCGTAAGCTCCGAATAATGCAGCAGGACGTCCTGCCCTTCCGCATCGAGAAAATAACCGTACGGCGAAACCTCGCGCATCACTTCATAGGTCTGGATCGTGCCTGCAACCGGACTCATACCGTTTCCACGACCTTGGCATCCGACCACAGGCGTTCGATATTGTAATATTCGCGCTCATCCCGGTGGAAGACATGGACGATGACGTCCCCCAGGTCGATCAGCACCCACCGCGCCGAATTGAGGCCTTCGATCCCGCGGATTTCCGAGCCCGATTCGTGCACGCGCTTGCGGATTTCGTTCGTGATCGATTGGACCTGCGTATCCGAGTTCCCGTGGCAAATGACGAAATAATCCGCGATCAGCGATACGCCTTTCAAATCGAGCGCCACGATATTCATCGCTTTTTTATCTTCGGCAGCTTCCACTGCCAGGTTGAGCAATTGTTCCGATGTAAGGGTCATGAATTCGCCTCCAACTGTTTGATAAGATCGTTTCGCGCAAAAAACGTCAGCGGATAAATGATCTGCCGCCGCGACACCAGCAGGCTGATGGTGGAATCGAATCCGGCGATCAGCCCCTCTTCAAGGCTATGGTTGGCCAGTTCGCGGATATTATTCACGCCGGGAAAGTCCCTTCCCGGTTCGATGTAATCCGCCAGGCACACCACTTTGTCCATCAGCGTCATGCCGATCCGTCCGGACGTGTGGTACTTGATGGCATCCAAAATTTCCGCGTCTTCCACGCCGTAATCGCGTTTCGCGACGAATGCGCCCACCTCGGCATGCCAGAGCGATTTGTCGTACAGCAGAAGGTCCTTGGACAAATCGTTGTCGCGGATGATCGCTTCCATTTGCTTGACGGGCCAATATTTGGCGACGTCATGCAAAATCGCGGCCCGCTCGGCTTTGGCCGGATCGGCGCCGTAACGCTCGGCGAGCTTTACGGCCGTTTCCATGACGCCTTGCGTATGCTTCCAGCGCATGGCAGGCATCTGCTCCGAAACCGATTTAATCAGTTCTTCGCGGCTGAATTCCATACAATCCTCTCCTTCTGATATAGTCGTAGACGCTGTCCGTTACCATATAGCGGATCGAATGGCCCGTGGCCAGCTTTTCCCTGATTTCGGTCGACGAGATGTCGACCTGGGGCATGTCGGCCAAATGCACTTTGCCCTGCAAATAGCCGGGCAGCGCATCCAAATCCAGCGTAGATCCCGGCCGCCCCACGCCAATAAACGTCATCAGGTTGACCAGTTCCTCGATGCCTTCCCATTTCGGCAAATAATTGACCATATCGGCGCCGATGATGAAATGAAAATCTATGCCTTCAAAGGATCGGCGGATTTCCTTTACCGTGTCGATGGTGTAGGAAACGCCTCCCCTTCTGATTTCAATGTCCAACGTGCGGAAGCAGGGGTGGTCCGAAATGGCTTCGGCCACCATGCCGAGCCGGTCCTCTCCCGACGCTCCGGCCTGTTCCTTGTGGGGCGGGATGTGGCTTGGCATGAACCAGACCTGGTCCAGCCCGAACGAATCCCTTGCCGCTTCGGCGGCCAGCAAATGGCCGATATGAATCGGGTCAAAGGTGCCCCCCATGATGCCTACCTTCATGGTGAAACCCTCCCGCATTATGGCAACTCTATCGTTTTATGGTCTTTGGATTCTTTGTACAAAATAATCGTGCTGCCGATGACCTGCACCAGCTCGGAACCGGTGCTTTCCGCCAATTCCGCGGCGATATCGTGTTTATC
The DNA here is from genome assembly GCF_009870825.1 of Paenibacillus sp. USDA918EY. GTDB lineage: Bacteria > Bacillota > Bacilli > Paenibacillales > Paenibacillaceae > Paenibacillus_AQ > Paenibacillus_AQ albilobatus. The sequence continues at coordinate 83,865 of NZ_WTWY01000009.1, forward strand.
TTCAAGGCAATTGTTCAGCACGCTGATTTTCATCAGTTCCCGTTTCTCGATCGCTTCGTTGATGTGACGCACCAGCTGTTCGTTCGTTCCTCCCTTTCCGACTTGAAAGATCGGCTCCAAATGATGCGCGAGGGACCGAAGATAACGTTTCTGCTTACCCGTTAGCATGTATAATCATAACTCCTTAATATTCAACTGTACTCTGAATGGTTTTACCCTAAAAAATTAAGCTATTCGCCCATGTCCTTCAGCACCGCGTTTCTCATCGCGGCGACCGGAGCCGGCAGGCCGGTCCAGTATTCGAGCGCGTAAGCGCCCTGGTTCACGAACATGCCGAGGCCGCCATGCACAACGCAGCCTTTTTGTGCGCTTTCCGCCAGCAGTTTCGTTTGCAGCGGATTGTAAATGAGGTCGCTGACGACGATCCCTTGCGGGATCAAATCCGTATCGACCGGGGTATCGGCCATGTTCGGATGCATCCCGACCGAAGTCGTGTTGATCAAAATGTCGGCGTCTTTCAAGCATTCCGGCAGCTGCATCATCGATATCCCGCGGATGTCCGCGAGATCCTTCCATTCGGCGGCCATCGCCTCCGCCTTGTCGACCGTCCGGTTCGCAACGTAGATCCGGTCCGGATTTTCCAGCGACAAAGCGTAGATGATGCCCCGGGCGGCGCCGCCCGCGCCGAGCACCACGATCTTTTTCCCTTTCAGATCGGGCGCCGCCTCTTCCTTCAGCGAGCGCACGTAGCCGATGCCGTCGGTGTTGTACCCGGTCAGAACGCCTTGATCGTTGACGATCGTATTGACCGCGCCGATCCGGAGCGCCGTTTCGTCGAGATGGTCCAAATGCGGAATCACCTCGAGTTTATGGGGGATCGTCACGTTGATCCCACGGAAACCAAGCGCTTTGATGCCTGCGATCGCATCCTTGACCTGCCCGGTTTTGACATGCATCGGCACGTAGAAGCCGGGAAGCCCAAGCGCTTCCAGCGCAGCCTGATGCATGACGGGCGACTTGGAGTGGGCGATCGGATCGCCGATCACGCCAAGCAGCACCGCCCCGGTGCCCGCAAGCCATTCCTTGTTTGTGACCACCATATCTTCCTCCTGCCTCTCCCGCAGACTCCCAAGCTCATTAGATCAGTGAAGGTCTGGCAAGCACTTTGACGCCTTTCGGCGCGTGAACGGCCGTTAAGGCCCCTTGATCGCCGTTGACTTTGATCCACCCCAGACCGGAAATAAACAGATCGAGCTTGCTGCCTTTCGGCACGCGGATTTCATGCTTCGTCCACTCCGGCATTTCGCCGAGACGGTCGGCGTCCGGCGGCGACAGCAGATCTCCGGCATGCTCTTTATATAAGGCGTCCGCTTTTTCCAGCTTCGTTCTGTGGATGTTCAAGCGGCTGCTGATAAAGCAGGTAAAGGACTGCCGTTCCCCCTGGATAAAGTCAAATCGGGCCATGCCGCCAAAAAAGAGCGTTTGTCCCTCGTTCAGCTGATAAACCATCGGTTTCAGCGGATTTTCCGGCATGATCGCGCCCAGATCCTTCCGGTTTACGAGCTCGCTGTACCGCCACGGATAAACGATCCCCGGCGTATCGATGATGAAATGGCCGTCATCCAGCGGGATGCTGACCATGTCGAGCGTCGTTCCCGGATATCGCGAGACGGTCAGCTCCTGCTCAAGATCGCTATAATCCCGGATCAAGCGGTTGATCAGCGTGGATTTGCCTACGTTGGTTCCTCCGACGACGTATACGTCGCGGTTGCCGCGGCGTTCGGCCACCGCCTCCAGGAGACGGTCGAAACCTTGGTTTTTCTTGGCGCTGCAAAGGATAATCTCCTCGGTTTTAAGCCCGTGCTCTTTGCATTGCTTTTGCACCCAATTAATGATTTTATTCCAATTCGTCACTTTTGGCAGCAGGTCGATTTTGTTGACGGCCAAAATGACGGGGTTGTTGCCTACGAACCGCTGCAGCCCCGATATCAGGCTGCCGTCGAAGTCGAACAAGTCGACGATATGGATGACGAGCGCGTCCTTTCCGCCGATTTGGCTCAACAGCCGCAGGAATTCATCCTGATCCACCGTCACGGAAGAAGCTTCGTTGTAATTTTTGATGCGGAAGCAGCGCTGGCAAACGACCGGATCCCTGCCAAGCGACTTTTCCGGAATGTATCCCGGCAAATCGGGATTCAGCGTCTGCAGCCCGATGCCGCAGCCGCTGCATTTTTGGACCCCTTGTCCTTCCATCGGACCTTTCATTAACGTTTTTCCTCCTCAAGCCATAGTCCTTTTTTTCGCAAGCGCCTCAAGGCGATTTTCTCCAGGCGGCGGTTGATCCTCGTCCCCCAGCCTTCGTCGCCGATGGAGATCGGAAGCACCAAAACCGTAAAGAGACCCAGACGGTTGCCGCCGTACACGTCGGTCATCATCTGATCGCCGACGACGATCGTTTCCTGACCGCTCAGCCCCATCATGTTCATGGCCTTGCGAAACGGCGCATTGCTGGGCTTGCGCGCCTCATGGACAAACTCGATGTTCAGCGGCGTGGCGAAGGCCGACACGCGCTCCATCCGGTTGTTCGACACGATGACCAGCTTAAAGCCGATTTTTTTTACGCGTTCGAACCAGGCAACGAGCTCCGGGGTGGCCAGCGGCTCCTTGGCCCCGACGAGCGTGTTGTCCAGATCGGTGATAATGCCCCGGTAACCTTTGGCGTACAGGTCCTCCAGGTCGATGTCGAATACCGTATTCACCCTCAGTTTGGGGATAAACATTTCAAACAAATTGTTGTCACCTCAGTTTCATAGGACAAACTATACCATAATCCGCGTAGTTAGCAAAATCATCCGTTCACGAAAAAACGGGCGTTTCCGGGCTTTTCCAAAAAGAAAGCGCCCGCGAGGGCGCCAGGTCAAAACCCGCGTGTTATGCCGCAAGATCTTCCGTCTTTTTGATCGCCTCCCGAAGTTCCCGGCTCAGCGTCCGAACATGTTTCCATTCGTCTTCGGTGATGGCCGCAGGGCTGTATCTTGCCTTTTCGAACAGCGCCAGCAGCGGGTCCAGGGAAGGTGACAAAGCCGGCATCTCCCTTTTCCATCTTTTCACCGACTCCCGCAGCGTTTCATGCGAATCCCGGCGGATGCCTTTCCGCTTCAGGTCCCGGATCCAGCGTTCCGTAAGGACGATGACCTTTTGGTCTGCCGTCAATTTCCGTCCCTTTCGGACGCCTACGAGGAAAAAGCGGAGCGGAATCCGCATCACCCAAGCAGCATACGCCGCAAACAGCACGATGATCGACGCCGTAATCGAGGCGACGGCCGCCCCGGACAGCCCCTTCTGCCCTTCAGAGGTTCCCGCCGCATGCGTTTCTTTCTGCGCCTCAGGCTCCGGCTCTTCCTCCATCTCCGGCGCGGTCACGGGCTTGCTGTCCTCCGCATGCGTCAGCAGCGGCATGTTGAAGCCCGGCGTCGCTTCGACGGGGATCCAGCCGTAAGGTCCGAAATAAATTTCCGCCCAGGAGTGCGCATCGGCATTGGTTACCGTATACGTGCCACCGTCCGGAACATCGCCGCTCTGGCGGTTCATCAAGTCGGAGTCCATTTGCTGCAGCCCCGGCGCATACCCTTTGACCCAGCGCGCGGGGATGTCAAGCGAACGGGCCATCATGACCATGGAAGTGGAGAAATAATCGCAATACCCTTCCTTGATTTCGAACAAAAAGCCGTCCACGAAATCCTTGCTCGTTTTTTTCGATAAATCGGGCTGATTCGTATATTGAAAATTGTTTATTAGATAGTTTTGCAGCAAACCGATTTTTTCATACGGCGTTTTCGCCGAAGCGGTCACCTGCTCGGCAAGCTTCCGCGCCCGCTCCGGGAAGTCCTTCGGAATTTGCAGGTAGCCGTCGTCCACGTTATGGCTGCCGTACAGCTGCTTAAACGTTTTGCCGCGGATTTCATCCTCGGGTACGACCGGGATGTCCGATTCCACGGTGTACGTTTTCGGATACTGCGGCTGTTTGGTGGAGGTGCTCCAATGCAGGGCGGACTGCTGCGGGTCCCACAATATTTTGCCGCCGTCGGGTTTGTCGATTTGTTTGATTTCCGATACATGGTAAGCCCCGAACAGGACGGGATACACTTGATCGCTCAGCATCGTCACGGTCTGGACCAGCTTTTCCGTTTCGGCTGCCCGCGGCGTCTCGCTTTGAAGCCCGGTTCCCGCCGCCACTTCCTCGTAGCCGCTTTTGCCGCCTTGGTCCGACCAGCCGCTCCCCGTATAAATTTGCCTCGTCTCGCCGCGCCAATAGCTGCGTTTTTCCGATTGGATGAGCATGACGGGCGAATAATCGAAATCGAATCTCCCGCCCAAACGGGTGTCGTTCCGGCTGTACCCCGAGGAGCTGCTTTCTTTGGCGGGAACAAGCTCGCCGCTGACATCGGCCGCGTTGCCCGCTCCTCCCGTCGTATCCACCCATGCGGTGTATGGATCGGTTAGCGTCGGAGGCACATTGGGCATGCTGACGCCGGCGATAAACATGGCGGAAAACAAGACGGCCGCATGAATGAAAACTTTAAGCGGATATTTGCGAAGGCGTCTCCAGCCGGCCGGAAAACGCGCCTGAAACCTGCGGAAATGCTCGGTGACAAGCCAGCCCAACGCCGCGAACGCCGTCCAGGCGACCTCCCGCCACAAATGGACGGGCGTAAAAGAGTCCAAAATGCAAAACGCGATCACGTTCATGGCCGAAAAAAGCAGAATTCTCCGCTTTGTTCCGACCAATAGGGCGCTCAGCACCATTAACAGCCAGGCGCCTAAGGCGATCCATACATAAGGCGACATATGATCCATAAACTGCCGAATCCGGTCCGCAAACGCGCCGGACGGCGTATAGACCCAATACCGAACGAGTTCCCGGTAAACGATGTATATAATGACAACGGCCTCAAGGAAAAGCCGGTATATTCTTTTGACGGGGAGCAGCATTTCCGCCAACGCGACAAACGTGATCGTCAGCCATACGATGGATTTGGTTTCCTCGTACCACGTAAAATCCATGAACGAAATCCACTGCAGCCCCATAATCCAAATCCAAAAGACCGATAAGGAATAAAAAAACGAGTGTTTCACATACGATAGCCAGGCGCTCATGCCACTCCTCCTCCCAGGGCTCCCGGCAGGTCCTTCAGATCGCTAACCGAGCATCCGTACGTCCCTGCCGTTCTCAGCATGGAAACCCAGCCCTGCTTGTCGTTATCGCCGGAAGGCGCCACAAGAATGTGGGAAGGCGTATACCCGCGCGTTCCGGCCCACCGCAGCGCTTCCAGCGTTTTACCGCCCGTTTTGGGGCTAACCAGCACAAGCAGGCAGCCGGAAGGAAAGATTCGCGCATGTTTTTCGAGCTTCGGCTGAAGTTCGCCAAAACCGTCCGCCGTCACGTCCACCAGATGGTGCATCATCCGCTGAAGCTCCCCGGCATTTTCGGTCGGGGTAAAACACTTCGGCGTCTCCCCCGCCGTCATCAGCCCGAGGCACATCCTCTTTTGAGCGGCGTATTGGATCAGCGAAGCCGCCGTAGACACCGCAAGCTCGAACTGCTTGTCCGATGTGTAATGCCCTGCGACGGCGTCCAGCACGACCATGATTTTGGGCACCGAGTCGTATTCGAATTCCTTCGATTTCCAGGAGCCGGTTTTGGCGGTCGCGTTCCAGTGGATCCGCGAAATCCGGTCCCCGTAGACATAGTCCCTGACCCCGTTGATCTGCGTCGTTTCCCGCCGGGAAGCGGCGGACCTTTGCGGCCCGGCGAGCCTGGAATTCCGGTCGACCAGCTTCCAGTCCGAAATCGGAACCGTGCGCGGAAGCACCCGGAATTGCCCGGGGACATGGAAGGTGCCCTTATGTTCGACCAAACCGAAAATATCCTCGGTCACGCATTCCGTTTCGGTAAAATAATACCTTCCGCGTTCCAGCGGCGGCGTTTGGAACGTCAGCTCGCCGCTGCCGCGGAAATCGGGGATGACGCTTTCCTCGAACGACCACGTCTCCCCGTTATGCCGTTTCATCACTTCGCGGATGACGACGTACGGCATCGGCAAAAATCCGGGTACGTCAAATTGAAGGCTGACCTTCACCTGCTCTCCCGCCTGCAGTGCATGGCCTTGGTCGAGCTCGGCGGTGAGGGCCCGCCGGCCGTGCACCCGGCGGATGCCGCCCAGGCCGCCGGCGATCAAATACAACACGAGTATCGATATCATGGCGAGCAGCATGAGCGAAGTTTTGCCGCCTTGAAACAGCACGAACAGCAGGCTGGCAGCCCATACCGAAAGCACGGTCCAGAAGCGGGCATTCCGCAATATCGCCCCTTTGGCGTTCAGCGTAGCCTTCATCGCAATCAGCGCTCCAGCGCCACAGGCACCTGAACCTGCTGCAAAATCTGTTTTACGACGGATTCGGCGCTGACGTTATCCAGACGGGATTCGGGACGCAAAATGATCCGATGCGAAAGGACGTAAGGCGAAAGCACCTTAATGTCGTCGGGGAGCACGTAGTCCCTCTGCTGAATGAACGCGAAAGCTTTGCCGGCCATCATCAGGGACAGCGAAGCGCGCGGGCTCGCGCCGAGCAAAACGGAAGGATGCTGACGGGTCGCGCGGACGATTTTCAACAGATAATCGGCGACGGCGTCGTCGATGAATACGTTCCGGACTTCCTTTTGAAGCTCCGCAATTTTGTCCATACGGGTAACCGGCTGCAGCTGATCGACGGGCTGGCCGTCGTTATGCTGCCGCAGCAGGTTCCTTTCGGTCGCCGCGTCCGGATAACCGAGGCTGATCTTCATCATGAACCGGTCGAGCTGGGCTTCCGGAAGCATGTACGTACCCTCGAAATCGATCGGATTTTGGGTGGCGCAAAGCATAAACGGCTTGGGCAGTTCGTACGTTTCCCCGTCTACCGTTACGTTTCGCTCCTCCATGACTTCCAGCAGGGCCGATTGCGTTTTCGTTGTCGCGCGGTTGATCTCGTCGGCGAGCAGGATGTTCGTCATGACGGGACCGGGCCGGAAAAAGAACCGCTCTTCGCGGGGATGGAATACGGATACGCCGGTGATGTCGCTCGGAAGAATATCGGGATTGCACTGCACCCGTCTGTAATCTCCGCTCATCGATCTGGCCAGCGCCTTGATCATCTGGGTTTTCCCGGTACCGGGAACGTCTTCGATCAGGATATGCCCTTCCGCCAGGAGCGCAGTAAGCAAGAGCTGGATTTCAAAGGATTTGCCTAGAATGCAGGATTCAAGATTCGTTCTTACGGCTGCAATGGTTTGCAGGGATTCGCTGCTTACGGGCATGGATCCGTCCTCCTTATTTCATGGTTGATGATTTGTAAAATAGAATGAATAAGTACCGAATATTGCTAAATCTTGAGATAAGAAGCATATATCTTTCATTGTACATGATCCGTTCCCCAAAAGTATATTGTGCAGGACTCCTAAATTCGTCGTATACCCCGACATCCCGTTTCGGACTTTGGCTTTCGTACCTAGAACAACAATCGAAAAAACAAGGCGGCAAGCCTGAAACCTGCACCGGATTGAAAAAAGAAAAAGAGGCCCTCCCCGGCCGAATACGGCCTTGGGAGAGCCCCTTCCATTATTTCGTTTATCCGCGCGGGCGGACGATAAGCGCCGCCAAAAAGGAGAAGATGATCGCCGACGATATCCCGGCGCTCGTCACCTCGAATATGCCTGTGACGATTCCGATCCACCCGTCCCTCTGAAGCTCCGACAACGCGCCGTGCACAAGCGAGCTGCCGAAGCTCGTGATCGGAACCGACGCGCCGGCCCCCGCGAATTTGACCAGCGGGTCGTACAGCCCGAACCCGTCGGCGACCGCCCCGGCCACCACGAGGGTGCTCATCGTGTGCGCCGGCGTCAGCTTGAACACATCCATCATGATCTGCCCGATGACGCAAATTAATCCGCCGATAATAAATGCCCATAGAAACTGCATGCTGTTAATCCTCCATTTCCAGCGCGACGGCGTGGGCGATGCAGGGGATGCTTTCCCCCTGCTGGTAGGACAGCGGGGATAGCAGCGCTCCCGTCGCCACGACGAGCACCTTTTTAAGTTCTTTGTTGATCAATTTTTTTATCAGATGTCCGTAAGTCACGACGGCGGAGCAGCCGCATCCGCTGCCTCCCGCTCTCACGTAGGTTTGGTTTTGGATGTCGTAAACCATAAGTCCGCAATCGTTGAATTCCGTTTCGGCCATGCGAACCTCCGCCTTTTGCAGGAGCTCTTTGGCGATCGAAAGTCCTACCGAAGCCAGATCGCCGGTAACGATAAGGTCGTAATGCCCGGGCGTCAGCCCGGTATCCCGGAAATGGGCTTCAATGGTGTCCGCCGCCGCGGGAGCCATCGCCGCCCCCATGTTAAACGGATCTTTGACGCCCAAATCCATCACCCGGCCGATGGTCGCCCGGGCAACCGCGGGCCCGCCGCCGCTTTTGCCGACGATGCCGCAGCCGGAACCGGTCACGGTATATTGCGCGGTCGGAGGCTTTTGCGAGCCGTATTCCGTCGGGTAGCGGAACTGCTTTTCCGCCGTGCAGTTATGGCTGGTCGTGCCGGCCAGCACAAGCTCCGCCGCCCCCGTATCGACGAGCAGCGCCGCCAGCGCCAGACTTTCCATCGAGGTGGAGCAGGCTCCAAAAACGCCAAGGTAAGGAGCACCGAGCGTTCTGGCCGCAAACGTGCTGCTGATGATTTGGTTCATCAGGTCGCCGCCGATATAAAACTGGATTTGCTCCTTTGTCAGCCCCGCTTTGACCACCGCGAGCTGAGACGCCTGCTCCAGCAGCTTTCGTTCGGCCTTTTCCCATGTTTTTTCGTTGATTTCCAGATTGTCGTAAATGTAGTCGTAATCGGCGGCCAGCGGTCCTTGTCCTTCTTCGGGTCCCACGACCGTAGCGCTCGCAACAATGCGGGGTTTCGACGCGAATTCCCAGGTCTGGCCCTTCAGCCTCATGGATGATGCACTCCCTCCAGTCCGAAAATGGCGTATACGAGACCGACGAAAAACGCGGCAACGGTTCCGAACACGATGACGGATCCCGCCAGCTTGAACATGTTGGCGCCCACGCCAAGAACGTAACCTTCGGCTTTATGTTCCAATGCGGCGGAGCACATCGAGTTCGCGAACCCCGTGACGGGAACCGCTGTCCCCGCTCCGGCAACCTGCGCGATTTTGTCGTACACCCCGCAGCTGGTCAATATGACGGAAATGATGATCAGCACGGCGACCGTCGGACCTGCCGCTTCCTTGACCGTCATGTCGAACAAGGCCATAACCCCCTGCTGAATCGCTTGTCCAAGCAGACAGATGGCTCCGCCGATCAGGAAAGCCAGCAAGCAGTTTTTGAAAACGCTCCGTTTCGGCTCGTGTTTTTGCGCTATGGTTTTGTAATCTTGCTGCGAAAGGTTATCCAGCGAAAATTTGGCGCCTTTTTTTGTGTTCGCAGGCAATGCGATACCCCCTCTTCCTCATTTTTTGGATCGTGGAGAAAAACGCGGCTTGGCTTCCTTTTTACTGCTTCGATGGATGTATTATTTGTCGCACTAAGGTTTGTTATGTATTCGGCGTCCATGCTTGCACCTACGGCAAACAGCCGCCCGGAAGGCTTTAGTCCGGGCAGCCGTCTGAGACAATGGCCTAAGATGCATGATCAAGGTCCGCACTCGTCAAAAACACATCAGGACGATGATCAACAAAATTAGCAGCACGCAGACAAGAATCACTGCTTTGTTCATTTGTATGAACTCCATGTATGATGCTCCCTTCTGCACCTTAATCAGGGCGTTCATCTATATTTATCGTATTCCGGAACCGGGGGGAGGTGCTTCATCGCGGCAACATGGACAATCCGCATCCGGGAGTTCATACTATAGGAATGAAGGCTACTACATAGACTCCGGGATGGGAACATTCCGGCAGGAACAAAAAGAACGCGCAAAGGAGAATTGTTGCATGGATCAAAAAACGATGGACCTCTTCCGCAAGCTGACGGAATTTCCTGCAGCTTCGGGCTTCGAAAAAGAACTTCGGACGTACGTCAAGGAATTGATGTCCGCTTATACAGAAGAATTTGTTCAGGACCGGCTGGGCAGCCTTTTCGGCGTGCTCCGCGGCGACGAGCAAGGACCGAAGGTCATGGTCGCCGGCCATTTTGACGAAGTCGGCTTTATGGTGACGGGCATCACCGATGCCGGCATGATCCGCTTTCAGCCGCTTGGCGGTTGGTGGAGCCAGGCCGTCTTGGCGCAGCGTCTGCAAATCATGACGCCTAACGGTCCCGTCATCGGCGTGGTCGGCTCCATCCCGACCCACCTGCTGGATGAATCCCAGCGGAACAAACCTGTGGACATCAAAGCGATGTATATCGACATCGGCGCCGACAACCGCGAAGACGCCGAATCGTTCGGGATTCGCCCGGGGCAGCAAATCGTGCCGATTTGCGAATTCACGCCGCTTGCCAATCCGAAAAAAATTATGGCCAAAGCATGGGACAACCGCTACGGTGTAGGCTTGGCGGTCGAATTGCTCGAAGCGCTCCACAAGGAAAAGCTGCCGAACACGCTGTATTGCGGGGCGACCGTGCAGGAGGAGCTTGGGCTTCGCGGCGCACGGACTTCGGCCAACCTGATTCAGCCGGACATCTTTTTTGCGCTTGACGCAAGCGCAGCCAATGACATGACCGGGGACAAAAGCTCCTTCGGCCATATCGGACAAGGCGTGCTCCTCCGCATTTTCGACCCTTCGATGCTGACGCACCGCGGATTGGTCGAATACGTGCAGGATACCGCCGACACGCACAAAATCAAATATCAATATTTCGTATCGCAGGGCGGCACCGACGCCGGACAAGTCCATTTGAGCGGCATCGGGGTGCCGTCGACCGTGATCGGCATTTGTTCGCGGTATATCCATACGTCGTCTTCGATCATTCACACGGATGATTACGATGCGGCGAAAGAGCTTTTGATCAAGCTCGTCAAAGGTCTCGACCGCACGACGTTGAATACGATCTTGGAAAACGCCTGATGCGACAAAAACCGTCCTTCCGTCATTTTCGTGACGGGGGACGGTTTTTTAATATTGCGTTTTTGAATCGAATTCGGCGAAGAACCTGCCTTTTTTGGGGCGTTTTATCCTGTCCGCCAAGCCGAAATAACGGACCTGTTTCAGGTTTTTGTCCAAGCTTACAAAAAAAATAGTAAAGTTCACAAAAAAATATAATATTTCGCCCGAAAATATGTTAAAATGAAAGCGCTAACAGTCATCATCTTCTAAAGGGGGCTTTTGTAAGATGAACCAAAACGACAAGGTGGTCACCGAATACCACGATTTCGACCCGGTCACCGATGCATTTTTCTTTAAAACCGGCACGCAGGAGCAGGTCATTTTCCACGGCAGGAATTACATTATAAAAAAGAGAATGTCCTCCGCAGAACTGGCTTCCCTCAAATCCCAGCCCAACTTTGTCCGCGCCGCCTCCAATCTTTACGTGAATGTGAACAAAATTACAAATATCGACGGCAACACGCTGCATTTCCGGGATGAATTCGCATATCCCCGCACCATTACGGTATCCCGGCGAATTTTGGAGCAGATCAAACGGCGGTTGCCTCACACTCCCGGTTTCATATCGCCCAAGCCATGAATAAGTCCCTGCACGCAGTAAGGCGGCAGCTCCCGGTTCTTCCGGGCGTCTGCCGCCTTTTTATGGTGAAAAAGTAAGGATGCGCGTCAGTTGACGCGGAAAGGCTCCACTTTGCGAAATCCCCAGGAGTTTTTTCCATCCTCCGGTATGCCCGGCAGGATCAGCCCGCCGTCGATCCGGACCGTAATCCCCGTAATATAGGAAGCGTGTTCCGACACAAGCCAAAGCGCCGCTTGTCCGATATCGTCCGGGAAGCCGATCCGGCCGAGCGGCACGAGCGAGCCCATGTTGTCGTCGGACGGTTCCGGTTCACGGACGAGAATGCCGCCGGGAGCGATGCAGTTAACCCGGATCCCGTACGGCGCCAGGTCCAGCGCCACCGATTCGGCCGCCCGCTTCAGCGCTGCTTTTATCCCTCCGTAAACGGCGTCTCCGGGATATGCCCGTTCGGCATGCGTCGATAAAATATTGATGATGTTTCCTCCGCGCCCGGCCTCGATCATACGCTTCGAAACCTCTCTCATCAACAGCATCGGCGCGCGGAAGTTGAGCTGCATCGTATAATCCAGATGCTCCAATGGCAATTCCGTGATGGATGCATACATCCCGACGCCCGCATTATTGATGAGACAGTCGATCTGCCCCATCGCCCGCATCGCCTCCGCCGCCGTTTGGACCGCTTCGTCCGCATCCGTTAAATCGCCTTCGCGGACCGTGCAGGGTCTGCCCGATCGCTTCGCAATTTCTTCGGCGGTTTGTTCGGCCATGGCGTCATCGCGGTAATGGGTGATCATGATTTCGTATCCCGCCCCGGCCAAAGCGAGCGCGATGCCGCGCCCGATGCCCCGGCTGCCCCCCGTGACGAGGGCCGTTTTTTTCGCCGTGTTTACGTTGCCGTGATGCTCCATGATTTACGCCTCCTTCTCGTGCTTCGAAAAATAAGAAAAAGAATGCCCGAAAAACATGTCAGCGTTTTCAAAGGATGACTATGATGATCAAACCGCATGACGCAGAAAAAGTCAAACCTGGTATTCCATCAATCTGTTTTTTTGTTCCACCCGGCGCAAAACAACGTTTTCCGTTATTTCGCGATGCTTTTTTTGCCCGTCAGGCGGACTCTCGGGTCCACCAACGTATACAGCAAATCCGCCGCCCAGTTTGCCAGGACAATAAACCCCGATACGACCATAATGATGGCGATCAAAACCGGAAAGTTGCGCTTGAGGGCCGAAGTGACCATCAACGGGCCAAGCCCGTACCAATTAAACACGTTTTCGACGATCGCCGATCCGCTGATCAGAACGGGAAGGTCGAGCGCAATCAGCGTGATGATCGGAATCAGGGCGTTTTTAAGCGCATGCCGATAGACGACCCTGCGGTCCGAAGCTCCCTTTGCCCGGGCGGTCATCAGGAAAGGAGATTCCAAAACTTCCATCATGCCGTCGCGGACAAACTTCAAATAATAGGCCAGCATGCCCATGACCAACGTAGCCACGGGGAGGATCATATGCTGAACCAAATCCCATAGATCGCCCTCCTTGGAAGGGGTGTGCATGCTGCTCGGCGGCAGCCATAAAAGCTGCATGGAAAAAATCTGCTGCAGCCAATAGCCCAGCACGAAACCGGGGACGCTGAACCCGATCGCGCCTAAAAATAATGCCGTTCGATCGGAGATGCCATAAGGTTTGGTACTGTTATGTATTCCCCACGGAATGGCGACCATGAGCGTAATCAGCCATGCGGTGCCCAAAAGGATAAAGCTGTTTTTGGCATGCCACCAAATGTAGCTGTCAATCGGAACGAAGTTATAATCTACTCCCAGATACCCTTTCGCAAGTCCCTTGAGCCAACGAAAATACTGCTCGTAAATCGGCAGGTCCAGCCCGTGTAAATGCTTCTGCTCGTCCACCCACTTGTATTGCTCTTCCGTCATTCCAATGCTGGCCCACGGATTTCCCGGCATGAGATGCATCAGAACGAACGCAACCGAAGAAACGACGAACAGCACGGCAACGGATTGCACGGTCCGATAAAGGATGTACTTCCACATTTTGCGCTCCTTCAAGCTCCTTTCCCTCTGAAAAATGTTTCGCAAGACTTCCACATATTAGCAGGATACACCAAGATCGCGCAAACCTAAAGACAAAGTTCCGCGGAAACCGGCGGCTTTTGCGATTTGGAACATGCGGTTTGCATTTTCGAAGCGGACGGGATTGTCAGAGCGGACGAAAGGAAGCGTTGATTTGCGGATGGCCGACATTTCGGCATCAATGGGATCGCGATCGATGAACTGCCGAAAACGAAAAATTGAACGCAAAGGGCTGCCGCATGGGCGGCAGCCTGATTGGATTGCAAACGACAAAAACATCACCTAATCGCAGGCGGAAGCCGTCAACCGACGATGCCGGTCCGTTCCACGCTTTCGACGAAATACCGCTGCACGAACACGTACAAAATGATAATCGGGGCGATGAACAGCAGCTCTCCCGTATTTTTGATCATATAGGCATACAATCCGTCCTCGAACTGCGTGGCCGTCCACATCGTCGGCAGCATCGTCGACAGCACCTTGATTCTCGTCAGCAGCAGCGACACGTAATAATTGTCGTTCCACATCCAGACGAAAGAGAATAGAAAAACGGTCACGATCGCCGGAACGGCGTTCGGAAGCATGATCCGGTAAAACGTCTGGAATACGCCGCAGCCGTCGATATAAGCGGCCTCTTCGAGTTCTTTCGGAATCCCGCGGAAAAATTGCCGGAAAATAAAGATAAACAAGCCGCTTTTGATTCCCATGCCCGTCGCCGCCTGCAAAATGAAAGGCCAATAGCTGTCCAGCAAATTGACGCCATGCCCGCCGAACAAGGACAAAAGGCCGGCCAGATCAAAAAATCGAAAATTCAAGTAGGTCGGAATCATCAGCGTCTGCGGCGGGACGACGATCGTAAACACCGCAAGCGCAAACAGGATGCCGCTGCCCTTGAACCGGAGCCGGGCGAAGCCGAAAGCGGCGAGCGAACAGGAGATGACCTGCAGCAGCGTCGTCAGCAGCGAAATGAACAGCGAATTCAAAAAGGTGTCGGCATAATGCAGCGTATGGGCCGCAAACCGGAAATTGTCGAGCGTGAAATGCTTCGGAATCCAAAGGACGGTCGGATCGAGCATATCCGCCCTCTCTTTAAACGAAATCGAAATTTTAAAAAATATCGGATACAAAATGACGAAACAAAGACCCGTAACCAACACCGCCCGGATGAGAACCCAGGCAAAATGCTGCATTTTGAGCAGCGGCTGCTTTTCCCTGGCATAACGGGCATAACCTGCCGCCGCCTTGACCACAACCTGTTTCAAAATCCGTCTCCCTCCTTTAATCCCCAAAAATGACAGGCATCTTCCCGCTCAATCGAAATAAAAGACCTTCCGGGACACGAGGCGAACCAAGATCAGCAAAATAATGGACGCCACCGCGAAATAGGCCCACGACATCGCCGCACTCAGGCTGAAGTTCAGCGCTTTGAACGCCGTATCGTTGATCAGCACGCTCAGCTTGTTGTAATTGTAGGAGTCGATGACGGTATAAACGATGTTCGTCAAAATGAGCGGGCTGACCATCGGGAACGTAATTTTCCAAAACGCCTCGTACCCGGTCGTCCCTTCGATTTTGGCGGCTTCGTACAGCGCCGGGGGCACGGATTGAAGCCCGGCCAAAAAAATCAGGATTTGCACGCCGGAATGGCTGATGATTTCGTAAATGCGGTTGACCGAACCCGTGATGTACATGGTCAAGCCGCTGCCGAACCCGGACTGCAAAAGAAGCGCTTCGAGTTCGCTGCTTTTAAGTCCCGCATCCCCTCCGCCGGTCACCGTTTGCGCCACTTCCGCCAAATTGCTGCTCTGCTCGATGGACAACAGGTTCGTGGCAAGCAGCACCGGCAGGAAAAAGATGGCGCGGGCCAGCACTCTCCCCCGGAATTTCTGGTTGAGCAGGGTGGCGGCAAACAAGCTGAAAACGACGATCGAGGGGATGTTGATCAGGAGGTCCGCAACGGCATCCAGCAGCACCCGGTTAAAGGTCGGATGTTTGTAAAAAATTTCCTTGTAAAACTGAAGCCCCGCAAACTCGGTATCGAAACCGCTCATGGCGACCGTCAAGTGATTAAAGCTGTATACAAGCGATTCATACAAAGGGACCGCAAACAAAAACACGAAGCCTAAAAACCACGGACTGATGAACAACACGCCGAGCAGCGACTTTTTTTGCGACAACGTCAGCTTCTTTTTCATCGCTTTCCACCGCCTATTAGATAGCTTTCGCCTTCAAGGACAACGCCTCCGTCCAGGCTCACGCCCGAAGCGTTGTAATTGACCGTGACGGTTTTGCCGTTTTCGTAGGTTGTACGGAATACGCCCTCTGCCAGCTTCTCGTGGCCTACGATCCTCTGGTCCCGGACGTCCTTCAACACCCCGTTTGCTTCCTTGTAATAACGCACCGCTTCGTCGAGCCAATCCTTGTACCGGGCCGAATACAAATCGTTGAAGTCGGTGTTCCGCACGGCGGAAGCTTTTTCGTAAAACCATCTGTAATACACGCCGGAACCGGTCTCAAGCGTTTTAAGCAGGCTGGCCCGCCCGCTTTGGTCCCGATCCAGATTGACGGGTTCTCCCGAATAGTCGACGTATCCGTGCAGCACCATTTGATAAAATGGGACTTCCTCGTCGGCGATATTAAACCCGCTGCTGCGGGTCGGCGCATTGACCACGATATCCGCGTATGGCAGCACGCCTGCGTTGCCGCCGCTCACCATCGTTTTTCCGGCCGCCTCTTTCAGCCTCTTCACCGCCTCCTCGTTCAGCGCCGCGCCGGCCTGCCGGTCGGTCGTCCTGCCGGACGTCACGTCGGAATGGATATCGTCGCCCAAATCCCGCAGCGATACTCCGCCCACGCTCCATGTTTTATAATCCCGCAAAAAATCGTCCACGAGCTTTGGCAGCTTCTTCGGCGACAGCAGGTAATAATCCAAATCGCCCCGATTTGCCGTCACCGGATCGGTTTTGTACTGCGCGATGCCTTCGCGGAACAAAAAGCTTGCCCCGTCGCGGGAAGGCTTGAATCCATGTCCGCTGCGGTATACCTGCAGGAAGGAAACGTCCGGATAGAGCTCGACGTTTTGTTCCTTGGCGAAGCGAACCAGATGTTCGAAGCCTTTTTCGCCGCCAAGCGCGGCATCGACGTCGATGTCGTCCGGATAATGATGGGCAAGCCCGCCGTTGAACCATCCCGAATAACGCAGCTTGATGCTGCCGACGCCTTTATCCTTCAACATGCCAACCAGCGATTCGGCCTCTTGGAAGGTCGTCAGCGCCTTCACCGACCGGTACGGGATGCCAAGGAACGTTTCGCGCACCGGAATGGAGCCGACGAGATCAAGCACAAAAGGCGTATCTTGGGAAGCTTCGAGCTTGGTCAGTTTGCCGTTTTGCACGAGATAATCCTGATAATGGCGGGCCATGCCGGCATAATCGGCCGACGCGCCGGACAGGAACGCATACCGCAGCCGGATGCCTCCCCCGTACATTTCCGGAAACATCGGGCTGTCCTTTTTTACGCTGCCTGCGCGGTACGTAAACAGTTCCATCGGTTTCAGCAAAAATTTGGCGCTCACCCGGTTGTAGGAATTGACCCTTCCGCTGATGTCGGCATGGATCGAAGCGACCGCATCTCCGTCCTCAATGATGCAGAAAAAGGCCTGCTCCCCTTTTTTCATGCCAAAAACGGGCAGCCTGGTCGTTTCGGTAAATTCCTTGGTTTCCGTCGATTTCTCTTTCAAGGTGCGGTCTTGGCCGTATATCGGCATTTCGTAGGGCTGGGCGGCGACTTTCCCGTTGTTCAAACGGATCAGCGCTCCCGACCCGTCGGGAACGAACATATATCCGCTTTCCTTCGTCCCGGCCGCGCCGAACATTTCAAGCAGCTGGATCGACTCGATCGGGAACAGCTCCGTATCCCGGATTTCCTTGACGGGGACCTGAACGACCAAACTCCGGCCGTCCAGCCGGTATTCGACCGGTACGGTGAATTTCGCCGCCGCCGAGGATTTCTGCTCGCCCGCCTGGTTCAGCTCGTTATCCTTTCTGGCATCCTCCGCCGTATAACCGACCGATTCCAGGATGGCCACGACGTCCTTTACGACGTACTCCGGCATTTCCTTCCGTTTGTAAACCTGCGTTTCCTCATCGAGGAAAAACCGTTTCTCGATCTCGAATTTGACGCTTTCATCCTGGATTTTGCTTAGGATCAAGTCATCCATCCGCTGCTTCGAAATGAATTGCGGGACGGCTTCCAGCCCTTTCTGAAAATCCCCGAGCCGATAGATGATTTTGACGCCATGGTCCGTTTTCAAAATATCGAACTGTTTGCGTTTCACCGCCTCGGTATAGTTGTTCGCGTAAAACGTCTGCCCTTTTTCGTTGTTGTACACGATGGAAAATTGCGCGGACAGGTTTTCGAAATTGACCGCTTCCGCCTTTTTGTCTTCGTCCCGGTCCTGCGGGTTGGAATACCACATCTGTCCGCTGCGCTTGTCCTTGACCGCGGTCTCCGTCGTTTCCGGATCGATGTAAAGCGCGAGATCTTCATTTTCGGCGATCAGGTTCCAGCCTTCGGCGTTACTTTCGAAACGGGCGGATGCGGGCGTCTTCCCCTCACCGGATAGGCTGCCGGGTGTTTCTGCGGATCCCGCCGCTTCGCGGCCGCCTGCAGGTTTCATGATCTGAAAGCTTGCGTAAGCGACCAGGCAAACGCCGGCGAGTGCCGCCAGCCACCATCCTGCTGTTTTGCGTCTCAACCGTTTCTCCCCCCTTTACAAGCGAACGATGATTTCGCGGTACAACGCCTGGACGAACGTCGCCATCTGCTGCACCAAACTGAAGCAAAGAATGCCCAGAAAGACGATAAAAGCCATGACCAGCACGGTTAAAAACAACGTCGCGACCGTTTTGCCGATCGAATATTGATGCACCGTCATCGTGCCGACGAAAAGCAGCCAGGCGAACCACAGGTACGCGATGGAATCGAGCAAATAATAAAACGGGCTTTCGGCTTCGGTCATGAAGTTGCTGACCCCGGTTTGCGGCAAAAAAATGATGACGAGCGGCAGCGCCGCATATCCGGCGGCCATGACGATCTCTTTGAATTTCCCTTCGCCGTCCATCAAGGTCGTCAGCGACCAGTTCGAAACGCAAAACAGCAGAAACGGCAGGACGATATATTTCAGCTCATCGACGCTGCTGAACTCGCTCGGCTTGTTGAAATTGACGATGAAACCGGCATACTGCCGTTTCAAAATCATCGTCACGACAAGCATAAGCAAAATGAAAACCGCGATCGCGACTTTTCCTTTGTTTTCGTATTTCAGTTCCCAGAATCCGCTGAACGGACGGACGATCGTGCGCAGCGGCATCCTCCACGCCGCCGTATCCGTGTAATGGACCGCAACCCTCCGTCTCGCCCGGACGATCCGAAGCGCAAGCAAAGCACCCGCCGTCCCCAGCACGACCGTCATCGCGGTGCCGAAATGGTTCCACAAATACTCCGAACGGTACCGGTTCAACGCCTCGGAATAATACTTCCGGTTGTTCCCGTTTTTGAAATATTCCATGGCCTGTTTGTTTTCGCCCTGTTGCAAAAGCGATTTGCCGATGCCGATATAGGCGATGTCAAAATTGGCGTTCAGCTTGAGCACTTCTTCCCAATCCTTGGCCGCCTCGTCGTCCTTGCCGTTATATTGCGCCTCGACCCCGGCGCGGATCAGCGATCCGTAGCGGGTCGGAGCAAACACGGTAAGCCGGTTCATCCCGGCGTCGAGCACCACCATCCGGTCGCCGAGCATCGCCATGGCCGTCGGCTTTTGAAACCGGTTTTCGCTCATGCCGACGCCCCCGAACTGGTAGAGCATGTTGCCGTCGCCGTTGTACGCGAATATCCGGTTGCGTTTCGAGTCCAGGCCGCTATAGATGCCGCTTTTGTCGTAAATGACGTCGACGAACGTCGAGCTGCCGGCGTTTTGGATCGTTTTTTGCTTGGCGGCATCCACCTGAACGGCGGAAACGTCGCCGGCCGGATCGAAATAACCCTCCCTTCGCAATACGTCTTCCCCGCCCGGGTTAATCCGTTTTAGCGGACGGACTGCATTAACTTCCGAAGAGACGGCATAAATAAAACCTTTGTCGTCCAAATCCATATTGGCGAACTCGATCGGCAGGAACAGCTGCATTTGGCTGCTTTGCTCCTTGGTGGAGAACCGTTTCCAGAACAGGTCGACCGGACTGAACCTCACTTTGTTCGTGCCGACGTATCCCCGAAAATTCCCTTTGGCGTCAAACTCCATAATGCCTTCGTATGCGCCTTGGGCGATCACGTACAGCCTTTGCGTTTTGTCCACGGCCACTTTTAATGGAAAATATTGAAATCCTTTCGGAATGATGCTGGACACCGGAGGTCCGTACATCCGGATCAGCCTGCCGCTTCGCTCCATCTCGACCACCCGTCCGTTTTGCGTATCGGCGACGAACAGGTGCCTGTTCGTCCGGTCGACGTAGACGCCGCTCGGCTTGTTGAACGTATCTTTTTTCCCGCCGTTGTCGAAAGCGGATATCACCCCGAGCAGCTTCCCCTTTTCGTCCAAATGAACGATCCGGTTGTTGCCCGTGTCCGCAATGAAGATGTCCCGATCCTCGTCCACGAACACGTCCTGCGGCTCATTCCAATGGCCGATGCCCAAATCCGAGCCGTAAATCGTTGTTTCCGCCAAGTACGGATAAGGCGCCGGTTCGGCTTCCCTCCAATACGAGTAGTTGTATCCATGGTCCGGCACCTCCGCTTTCACCGGGGTACCGACGGCAAGAAGCGCCAATGCAAGCAGCCACGCCGCCCATTTCCTGACACCCAATTGCACTCCCCCCTCACCATCAGTCTTTCATCCCCGACGTCGACATCGTCTGAATGACGTTGCTTTGCGTCAAAATGAAGATCGCCACCGGCACGACCATCATGATCAATGCCGCCGCGGCCATCGGTCCGGACCGGACGAAGCCGCCCGACAAAATCTGGCTGAACGCGTAATCCATCGTCTTCAGCTGCTCGCTGTAAATAAACGAAGCGCCTTGGCCTCCCGCGCCGGTTCCCCATAATCCTTTGAAGGAGAAAATGATCAGCGTCAGCCAGGCCGGCTTGACGATCGGCATGACGATGTTCCAGAAGATGCGGTATTCGCTGGCGCCGTCGATTTTGGCCGCCTCCAGCAGCGAGTCCGGAATTTGCTCCATGAACTGCTTCATCAGAAACAACCCGAGCGAAGTGGCGAAGGCCGGAAAAATGAGCGACCAATACGTGTTCAGCAGCCCAAGCCAGCTGACGGTCAGATAGTTCGGAATCGACGTGACCTGGGACGCGAACATAAGCGACAGCACGACAAGCGCAAACAAAAATTTGCCGCCGGGCAGCTTTAATTTGGCCAGCGGATAGGCGGCCATGGAAGCGAGCACGACGTGACCGGCCGTACCGAGGAACGCGACGAAAAACGTGTTGAATATATACCGCGACAACGGGACCCAAGAGTTGGCGAAAATGAGAAACAAATCGTAAAAGTTGTCCAGCGTCGGATTGCGCACGATAAACGTCGGCGGGAACAGGAACATTTCGTCCAGCGGTTTCAGCGCCGTGCTGACCATAAACACAAACGGCGCGGCCATAAACGCCCCGGCGCATGCCAAAAGACCGAAAATGGCGATGTCCACCGGGAGCGAGCGGTTCACCTTCCGCTCCCTGCGCAGCCGAAGTTGAAGTTTTGCCTGCATGGGATCTATTCCCCCACTTTCCTGAGCAGCTTCTGGATCACCATGTTCGTGCCGAGCATGATGACAAACAACACGCTAGCGATGGCGCAGGCGTATCCCATCTCAAACCGGATTGTGCCGTAATCGTTCAGATGGGTTACGATCGTATGCGCCGCATATTGCGGGCTCGGAAAACCCGCCATATTCGTGGCCACGTCGGCGACGGCAAAAGAGCTCGTAATTTGCATGACCGCCCCGAACATGAGCTGCGGGCGCATCGACGGCAAGGTGATATGCCACAGCTCCTGCCAGCGGTTTTTCACGCCGTCGATCGCGCCGGCTTCGATCAAAGTTTTGTCGAGGCCCTGAAGCCCGGCGATAAAAGCGAGAAAAGCGGTGCCGAGGCTGAGCCACAGCTGGACGAGCATAATAATGAACAGCATGTATTTCGGATTCTGAAGCCATTGGATCGGCTCCAGGATAAATCCCCATTTCATCAAAAATGCGTTCACGTAACCGAAGGAATCGCCCGAAAAGGCGACCTGCCAGATCAAATAGACGTTGCCGGAAATCGAAGGGGCATAAAAAAGCAGCGTCACCACCGCCCGCAATTTCGGCGACAGCTCATTGATGAGCCATGCAAGCATAAAACAGGCGATATAGCTGATCGGCCCGGTAATGACCGCAAACAGCAGCGTGTTTTTCAAGGCGATCAGAAACACTTCGTCCTTGATGAACAACGTCGCGTAATTATCCCAGCCGATCCACTTCGGCGGCTCCAGCACGTTGAAATACGTGAAGCTTAACGCAAACGCCATCAGGACGGGAAAAGCCGTAAAAACGAAAAACAAGACGAAATAAGGAGCGAGCAGAACATACCCTTGCTTTTGCTGCCTCATTTGCTTCATCAGCTCTGCCAGCTTTCCCGGTTCGCGGCCGGGAACGGGCGGCGATGCGGTCCTGGCCGGGTCCGGCAACCTCACGCGAACATTCTCTAGCTCAGACATCGGGATCACCTCTCTTTCTCGCCTTCCGGCAGCCCGAATTCCTTCCGTTTTTTCGCAATTTCGTCGTTGACGAACCTCGTGTAATTGCGGATCGCTTCCCGCGGGTCTTCATTGGAGATGACCACGCTGCGGAAGGCGTTGTCCAGATGTCTCCCCGTGAAGTAACCGCCGGGGACTTCCGGAACGCCTTTCGCCCACTGCCACTGCTCCATGAGCGTTTTGTAATCCTTGACCTGCCAAGGCAGCTGCCCGACCGCTTCGAGATTGGCGGTGGCAAACCGGCCTGCCGGCCCGAATATGGCCTCGCTTTCCCACCCGAATTTCGCCTGCACTTTCGAACTCGTCCACCACTGCATAAATTGCCAAGCTTCGGGTTTATGCTTGCTGCTTTTCAGCATCACCGCCGCGTTGCCCGATGCCGGGACGTCGCGCCGTATGGAGCCGTCCTCCCGTTTCGTGCCGGGAACGGGGGCGATATCCCACAGCCCCTTCAATTCGGGGGCCGTCACGCTGATCATGTTGAACCGGGTGTAATCGGCGATGCCGATCGGCATTTCCCCGCTGCGGAAGCGGTTCGTGAAATCCATTTCGATCGGCAGCTTATAGGTTGTGTACAGCTCCGACCATTCGATGAACGCTTGAACCGACGTTTCCGAATCAAGGGCGCTCGTTTGGCCGTCTTGCGAATACAGCGTGCCGTCCTTTTGGTAAAGCAGCGTGCCGTAGGTCGGATTGACGGGCAGGTTGCCGCTCTCCTGAACGTTGGAGCCGGTTTTGACGAGCACTTGGATCGGAAATCCGAACAGCAGGTTGTTTTTTTGCAGCTCCGGGATGATGGCATACACGTCGTCCCAGGTTTGAGGCACTTCAAGGTTCAATTCCTCGAGGATATCCTTGCGGTAAAACAGCACCGGGAAGTATTGTTCCACAGGCAAACCGTAAACGGCGCCGTTAAAGGTGTAAGGGACAAAGGCGCTTTCGCTGTACTGCCGTTTCACGTCATCGAATCCCGGATATTTCGATACATCCTCGACGCCGCCGCGCAGCGCGTAATTGAGCGGCTTGTCGTTGCCGACGGAGAAAGCGACATCCGGTCCGCGGCCGGCAAGCATCGCCTGCAGCAGCACCGATTCGGTCACGACCTGGATATCGACGCCGACGCCGGTTTCCGGGGTGAAGGACTCCTCGACCATGCGCTTCAAAATTTTGGCCTGGTCAAGCCCCATCGTGATCCATACTTTGATTTTTTTTCCATCCTTGCCGTTTGACGTGCCCAATGCGTTGTAATCGTTGATAAACGACAACGCAAAAGATCCCACTTGATGCTTCACGTTTTCCCATACGCCCGCGCCGGCGGCCGGCATGTTCCGATCCGGCGAAGCGACGACGAGGTAATCGATCGACAACGGCATGTTGTTGATCGAATAAATCCATGAACCCAGCGAGCTGACGTTCGATTTGAACGTCTCCAGCCGGCGGGCCACCGTATCGGGATGATCGGCCATCTCGCGGAGCTGATAAACGATCCGCTTCAGCGTCGCCGTCCGGTCGCCGCTGCCCCCGGCCTTTTCGATCCTTTCGGTGATCGAATCGATCAGGTCCGCCTGCCGGCGGAATACGTCCACCATCTCGGGCAGCTTGAGCTCAAGCTGGTAGTCCCGGTATTCGTCCGGCACGACGCCCGTGATCATGACGATCCGCCGGTACATGTTGTTCAGCTCCAGCACGCTGGATTCGATGGTGCGCAGGTAAAGCGACATTTCGCCCAGCGTGACGTCCATCCGGATTTGATGCTTTCCTTTCGTCAAATAAAACAGGTACGGATGTTGGCCGTCGCCGAGCTCTTTCATTTTCCAGTCCGGAGAAAAATGGAACGCGATGCTTTCCGCTTCCTTGAACGGAACGGTGCCGTCAATCAGCAATTTGCGGTACGAAGCGGCTCCCCGCTGCATGCTTTGGTTGTATTTCACGCCGATTTTATACAATCCGTCTTCAGGAACCTCGATGTCCCATGAAATCCATTGTCCCGCCTCCGACCAGTTGAACGAACCGATCGTGTTGAACCTGATTTTGGCCATGTCATAAGGTTCGGTCGCCGGGCTGCTGCGGTCCATCATCGGGTAAAGCACGGCGCTTGATTTCAGTGCAGCGGCCTCGCCCTGGATTTTGATGAAGGCGCCGGGCGCTTCCTTGTATCCCTTTGCCTTGTAGCTCCGCGACACTTCCTCATAAGACGGAACCTCAGGCAGCTGATACAGCTTGATATAATCGATCATCATCGGCTCCTTTTCGGAGACGAGGGTAATGACGTGTTTTCCTTTCGAAAAATAAAACGAATACGGCTCCCCATGCCGCCCGTCCGCGCTTTGAATGCTGACCTCCTGCCACATCGGCACTTCCGTCTGCTTGGTATAGATGTCGTTGCCTTTTTCGTCCTGCACGGTATCGCCTTCGTTTGTCCACAGCCGGTGAAACACCAAATTTCGGGCTTCCGCAAAAGGCAGCTTCCCGTCGATCATGAGCTCCCGGTCCATGTCCGATCCTTTTCCCGGCATCGAACGGTAACGCAGCGCCATATGGTACAAACCTTCCTCGGGAACCTCCACCGTCCATGAAACCGTCCCCGATTCGCCGGTTTGAACGACCTTTCCGTCGGCGCCTTCAACGCCCCCGATCACCGCCACGTCCATCCCATCCGTCCCTGTGAAGGCATCTCCCCGGACGATCAGCTCGCGCTGCGGCCGTGCGGCGCTTTCGTATTGACGGATGTAATGGTCGTAGCTGTCCTTGCCCGTTGATCCAAGCTCAAGCTTCGCAAGCGAATCGGCGGCCGCGGCCGCCTCCTTCGCAGCCTGAAGCGGGGTAAACGGCAGCGGCTGCGGAAACAAGCTGCATATTCCAACGAATAATGCGATCAGCGCCATTCGGCGGTTCAACTTCCGCGTCATCGGTGCATCCCCTCCATATGTAATCCAGCACCCCGATGAAGCCATCGGAGTGCTGAAGCAAAGAAACTGTCGCCTATTTTTTGGTCGTGACGTCGATGGCCCCTTGCGCCATCGGCTTGATCCGCTGAACGGCCTGGGATGGCGACTCCTTGCCGTTCGCGATGTTTTTGAACGCTTCTTCAAGCACGTCCGGCAAACCGACGTAAGCCTGGTAATTGATCAGCTTGTACGGACTGTCGAACATTTTTTTCATCGTGTCGAGCGACTCCTTGTTTTTCATGTTCGGCTCCTCTTTTTGCAGCTGGATCTGCTTTCCTTTTTCGACGTCAAACTCATACAACTCGCTCCATGCGGCCAGCACGGCTTTCGGATTTTCGACGCCCTGCGGAATGAACCACAGGTTCATTTTGTCGTACGGGGTAACGTATTCCTTAGCTTTTGGCCCTTTCGGGAAAAACACGTACCCGATGTCGTTCGGCTTGTCTTTGACGTAACCGAGGTTATCCCAGCGATAGCCGTTGACGAATGCCGTTTTTCCGCTGCCAAAGTCGGCCCCGTCCGTGCGGCCCACGACTTTGTGGACGTTGTACAGGTCGTTGAAAAACTGCAGCGCCTCCATCGCATTCGGCTCTTCCAGCACGAATTTGTTCGTCGCCTCGTCTTCGATTTGGCCCTCATTGGTGTAGATCAGCACGGATGCAAGCAGCGACTCGCTGTCGAAGTACAGCGGAACCTTCCCGCTAGCTTTGACCTGCTTCAGCATGTCGAGGAATTTATCCCACGTCCATTCCCCTTTTTCCTGAAGCTCGTACGGATCCGGCAGCCCTAACTTCTGCAGCAGCGTTTTGTCGTAAAACAAACCGTGGCTTTCCGTGTAAGGCAGCGTGACGCCATATTGCTTGCCCTGGTATTTGCCGTTACCGATAGTCACCGGATTTTTGCCGAAGGCTGGATTGTCTAAGTCGATGACGCCGTCCAGCGGCTGCACGTACCCTTCGATGACCAGCTTCGGAAACGCCTCGCGGATCGGAATCATGACGATGTCGGCAAAAGGTTCGCCCGCCACGGAGGACGTGATGAGACGCGCCGTCGTGTCCTCCACCGTCACGTATTCGATTTTGGTGTTGTATTTTTCTTCGACCTTCTTCTGTTTCGCCTTTTCCTCGTCGTTCAAGTACGCGTCCATCCCCCACCATTGTCCGATGCGCAGCGGCTTGCCGCCGAAATCGAGCTTTTCTTCCGCTTCCTTCGGCGGCTGCTCCTCCTTCGTTTCCGGGGTCGCGGCGGTTTGGCTTTCGTTTCCGGATGCATTTTCGGCCGGTTTGGCGCCTTCTCCCGTCGTTTCCGTCGCCCCTTTGCCGGAACAGCCGACCATCGACAGCATCACCGCAAAAATAAAGGCCATGGACCATGCTTTCATCGTCTTCAAGCGATTCCCCCCTAAAATGTTCAATGTAAATGATCAAACGCTAATTCGGGCGTTAACCGGGAAGCCCCTTTTTCTTCTCCGCTTTTCGGCTTCATCCGCTCTCCTGACAGGTCCTCCTTTCAAAAAAAATGACGTCACGGCCAATTGTAATCGCTTTCAAATCTGCCGAACGGGAAGCTTGCTTTCAGCTCCCTGCAAAGGCCAAGCGACACCGCCCTCTCCGACAACGTCTGCGCTCTGTTCATGCACATCATTAAAGCCTTCCTCCCCAATATAACTTGAAAGCATCCACCCTTGTATTCATCCAAAAAAGGCATTCCCGTACATACGCATTCGAGCTTCTGGCGCCCTGCCCCGCAAAACATCTAATTATCGTCCATGCCGAACCTAAGATTTGTCCATACCCAAACCGGATCGGACCGGCGTAACCCGGCAGACGTCCCCTCCCCCTCGGTGCGGGTCACGCAAACTGCTCCCGGAACTGGGTCGGCGTGCGGCCGGTCACTTTTTTGAACATTCTCGTGAAATAAAAATAATCCTGGTACCCCGCCTTTTCCGCGATTTCGCTTACCAAATCCTCCGTTTGCTCCAGCAGCTCGCAAGCGTAGGTTATTCGCAACCTCGTAATATAGGACGTGAACGTTTCGCCGGTTTCCTTTTTGAACAGCTGGCTGATGTAATTCGGATGGATGTAATATTTTTGCGTCAGCGTTTGGATCGAAATGGCGCTGCGGTAGTTTTCATGCACATACTGCAGCATCGTTTTGAAGGTTTCGTTGCCGGTTTCCTTCGGGCCGTATCCCGGATTTTTGCCGATCCCCTTCATGACCGCCATGTTTACGTAATCGATCATATCGGATCCGCTTGGAAAGATATCCATAAGCTGCTCGTAGCTGAGGAGCATGCCGTCGTTTTCGTCCCCATGGACACTGTACAAAAACGTAAACGCTGCGTTGTACAGGTGCAAAGCGTCTTTGACCGTTACACGCGCCCCGCGGAAAAGCGCCTTGATTTCGTCGGAACAGCGGAGCAGCGCCGGCACGTCTTTGCTGCCGATGGCCGCGCCGAGTTTGCGGATGCAGTCCTTGATTTCCCCTTTGCCATCTTCCCGGTGCTTGAATATGCCCGGCTTGCCCGTCATGAAATATTGATTGGACAGCACATAAGCCGTTTCGATCGCCCGTTTCAGCATGCCGGCATCGCCGCATGGGTAGCTGATGCCGGCTCCCTTGAAGCCAGGCTGCGTCTGCAGAATACGGGCAGCCGTTTCCAATTGATCGTAATCCATGAGGCGCAGCGTTTTTGATCTGCCGATTTTCACGCTGAGCCCTTGTCCGGCCTCCGGCTCCGTTCCGTCTTCAAAGGCCGCCACCAGCGCGCCGATCGCAGGCCCCGGCTGAAGGCCCCATTTCATGAGCTCGGCTTGCAAGCTGTCCGAACCGGCTTCGTTTCGTTCGGTCAGAAGATGTAAAAGACGCGATTCGGAATGAAAACGTTCTGCGTCGAGCGCTTTTTTCAACTTGCCGAGAACGCCGGCAATTTCCTGCTCGTCGTAAGGTTTCAGGCAGTAGGCCGAAGCGCCGAAATTAAGCGCCCGCTGGGCATACGCAAATTCCGCATAACCGCTGATCACCACGAATTTCGGCGGCGAAGGCAGCTCGCTTCCTTTTTTGATCAGCTCGAGCCCCGTCATCCCCGGCATCCGGATATCGGTAAACACGACCTCCGGCCGTGTGCTTTCCATGTTTTGAAGCGCTTCCAATCCGTTGTGCGCCGCGCCGGCCACCTCAAAACCAAGGCTTCCCCAATCCACGCACGCCTTCAGGCTTTCCACGACCCAGCTTTCGTCATCGACGATCAATACTTTGTACATGAACATTCCTCCTTGCCGGCATCGATAAACGTATTTTTGTCCCTTTCCCCAGCGCGCTCTCGACTTCAAGCCCGTATTCCTCGCCGTACGTCAGCTTGATCCGGTTATTGACGTTGGCGAGTCCGATGCTCGATACCCGCGGCTCGCCGCGGCTTCCGATATCCCGTTCCTGCCGGTGCAGCGCATCGCGCACCTGCGCAAGCCGCTCCTGCTCCATGCCCAAGCCGTCGTCTTCGACGGTGAGAACAAGCTCGCGATCGTCACGGACGTTCCCCCGGATCGTTAAAGTTCCCGGGTGCTCCTTCAGCTCCAGTCCGTGGAACACCGCATTTTCGACGATCGGCTGCAGAATCATTTTCGGGATTAGGCACTGCATCGCTTCGTCCTGCAGCTCGTATTGCACGTGAAACCGTCCGCCGAAACGGATTTGCTGGATCTGCATGTACGAGTCGACGATCCCCATCTCCGTTTCCAGCGTCACCACGTTTTCCCCTTTAATGCTATAGCGGAATATTTGCCCCAGCGATTTGGCGATGTCGCGGATTTCGTGCACCCCCCGGACCGCTGCCATCCCTTTGACCATTTCAAGCGTATTGTACAAAAAATGCGGGTTGATCTGGCTGCGCAAAAACGTCAGCTCCGATTTTTTGTTTTCCAGCTCGGCTTCGTACAGCATCGCATTCGTTTCCAGCAATTGATGCGTCAAATGGTCGACCTTGTCCAGCATGCTGTTCAGACCGGTCGACATGACCGTAATTTCGGCGTATCCCTGCAGGGAAATCCGGGTTTTCAGCTTGTCCAAATCTCCCCGCCTGATGTTGTTCATAAAGGACATCAGTTTTTTAAGCGGCAGCAGGATGTTGTTTGTGACGAGCCTGAACAGCAGCAGCATCGCGATCCCCCCGGCAAAACACACGATCAGCTCCAATCTGCGGATTTTGGCGATGTCGGAAAAAAGCTCGGAGACGGGGATGATGCTGACGATCATGCTGCTTACCTCAGGCAGCTCCTCTTTCTGAACGACATAGGTCCTTCCGTTCAATTTCACGTTGATCGGCTTCGAAGCGGCCGGATGGTCCGCAATGATGCCGTTCAGCTCGCTGCCGATTTCCATCGGGTCGCCGCTCGACATGATTTTGTTGTCGCCGTCGACCAAATAAACGAGCGTGGCCGACTCGCTTGATACGACGCCGGCCTGGCCGATCAGCGCTTTCGGATCGATGACGAAAAACAGCGTGCCGATGACGGAGTTGAACCGCTCGCCGGACTGCAGCGATTTCATTTTCATGCCGACCAAAAGGACGTTGCGGGAAGGGTATAAATCCCCGAAATCCTTCAGCCCGAAATAACGGACGGAATCTTCCGGCGCAATCGAACCGGCATAATAGGAAGCCGCCTTGTTGCCCCCGAACAGGTCGTACCAGCGCCCGTTTTCTCCCAGCACGACGATGTCGAGGATCCCTTCCTTCAAGGTGCCCATGTTGATCAGCAGGCTGTGGATCTTTTTCGAATACACGTAGGCTTCGGCGGCGTTCGGTTCGATCAGAAACTTTTGCACGTCCTGGTTGTAGGCGACGTTTGTCATCAACCGGTCGATGACGTCTTTGTTCGAATGCACCGTCTCTTTGATCTGCGCTTCGAGGTCCCTCGTATACCTTTCGTTGTTGTCGCGGATGATCCCGGACATTTCAACATACGTCGCCGCGATGATCGTCAACATAACGGCCGCGATCGAAGCGGCGATAAACGAAAGCTGCGAACGAATCGATAATTTGCGGTAAAAGGACACGGCCAATCCCCCGTTAATTTCGGATAATATGGATGATTATTACGAACATCGTAACATAGTTTGGAAATCTGCGGCAGAAATCTCTTTACGCGCCTACCTTTTTCCCTTACCATCTTTTAGAAAGGGACTTCTTGAAAAGGAGTGGATCGTTTTGTTCCGGTTCAAAGCTACAATTCTGGCATGGATGGCGGTTTTCCTGGCCGTGGGCGGAGCGGGATGCGGCAGCGGCGAACCCCTTGATCCGGACGCCAAACCCCATCCCGATGCCGGTGAGCATCTCGACATTTCCATCGCGTTTTGGGATATCGGCAGGGCGTTCGAAAAAAACGACGCCGTGCTGCAGAAAATCGAGAGCGATTTCAACATTTCGATCAAACCGGTCCAAGTGAGTTACGCCGACTATGAGGAAAAATTCAAAATATGGGCGGCCTCCGGCCGGTTTCCCGACCTGTTCGCGCATTCGCTCGTCAGCGACTCTCCGGGAATTTATGCCGATTGGATCAAGCAGCGCCTCATCCGGCCGCTTCCCGACGATTTAACTCCTTATCCCAATGTATACCGGGTGGCGCAAATTCCCGATACGCTCGCCCTCCGCCGCAACAAAAAGCTGTACATGCTGCCGCGCATTGCATACCCGACCAACGATCTATGGATGCTGGAGCGGGTGGTGTTCGTCCGCAAGGATTGGATGAATAAGCTGGGTTTCTCGGACCCGGCAAATTTCGATGAATTTTCCAATATGATGAAAGCGTTTACTAATAATGATCCGGACGGCAACGGCCAACATGACACGGTCGGACTGACGGCCGCAAGCCTTGATTACTTGTCTTGGGTGTTCAGCCCCACGTTCCCGCAGTTTGCGGCAAGCAAATGGGTGCAGGAAAACAACCGGTGGATTCCCTATTATGCCTCTCCCAAAATGAACGCCGTTGCTGCGCAGTTCCGGGAGCTGTACGCAAACGGGGGCCTCGACCCGAACTTTTTTCTCGTAAAGGAAGCCGATGCGCTCGAACGGTTCACCCAAGGACAAGCCGGCGCGCTCGCCTACAAGGCAACGCCCCAAAGCTTGAGCAAAATGGTCCGCATGTGGGACAAATACCACCCCGGCAAGGACTTTTACGACTCGGTCAAAATTTTGCGCCTGTGGCCGGCGGAAGACGGAAACCGCTACTATTACGTCGCGTCGACCTACTGGACGGAAAGCTACTTCAGCGCCAAAGTGGATGACCGCAAAATGGACCGCATCTTGAGGCTGTACGATTATTTGCTTTCGCCCGAAGGCAAAATGCTCATGAAATACGGGATCGAAGGCAAAGATTACGAGAACAGGGACGGGCAAATCGTCATTACCCGGCCGCGGGAGGAAACGGGAGAATACGTCAGCCTCCAAAAGCTGTATCCTTCCACCGAAATCTTCGGCAATCTCGCCTCCTGGGGGCTGGAGCAATCGTACCGGCTCGACCCGATCAACAAAGACAATTACGGCGAAAAAAATATCCGCGCCTGCCTCGAAGAAATGCGGTGGCTGCTGAACAACGCCAGGGCAACGCCGTTTATGTATTCCATCATTTCGCTCTCCACCGACAACAAGGACAAGCTGAGCGCCGCCATCCATCCGATGGAAGACCTGACGAAAGCGGTCCTCGGCTCGGGCGACCCGGTAAAGCTGTGGCAGGACAACGTGAAATATTACAACCAAATCGGCCTGCCTGAGGCGATCCGGGAGGTCAACGACAAGCTCGCAGCGCGTTAACAAGCGGCGGCCCGGTCGCGTAGGGAAAAAAACGGAAAAGAAAAAGGCCGCGGAATGCCGCGCGCCTGTTCGGATCTAATCAGAACGAAACTGTCCAGGGCCCTGTAAATGTCCTGAAACGGGTTCAATGGCAAAGCCCTGCCGGTTTGATCTACGATTGAACGAGCCGTCCTTCCGGCTGATGCTCCGGCTGCCCGCTCACGACGGTCCCATCGTTTTGGCGGATCCATGTCGCGAAATCCCGTTCCCCGGCCTTCAATTGAATGACGCGCGCTCCCGTCGGGAAGTGGTCCTTGCGCTTATGGCCGACGTAGCTGACGTATTTGGTCGCCCGCCCGTAGCAAAGCCGGATGCCGTGCAGCGTGCCGCAAAAATCGTTGGCATGGTCATGCCCGACGAAAGTGCCCATCACGTCGCCCATTTCAAGCATCGCCGCAAACATGCCCGAATTGAATCGCGGCGCGGAACACGTGCCGTCCAAGCGGTGTCCGCGGCACACCTCCGTATCCCACACCTCGTTGTATTCCGGCAGCGGGATATGGAAAAAGGCGAGCGCCGGCAGCGGCATGCCTCCGTTTAGCTCCGTTAACGCCCGGGACTCGGACACGTACCAATTGATCTGGTCTCTGCGGATCCAATCATACCCGCCGAACGGGGAGTAATCGCCGCTGTCGAGAAAATAAAGCGCGGCTCCCGCTTTGCCGCCGTCGTCCTGGACGGTCAACAAAAAATTGCCCGCCCCGCTGACCCCCGGCGGATCTGCCTTTGCGACGCAATATTCATGCTGCAGCTGCAGCCGGTGCATCTCCGCCCGGGTGACGTGTCCTTCCGAATCGTGGTTGCCGAAAACCGCAGCCCACGGTACGCGATTGTCCTCGGCGACGGCCACGGCCCTGCGGAACGACGCCGTCGGGTCTTTCGTTCTCGCACTGGCGATGACGTCTCCGGTGAACACGACCAAATCGGGTCGTTCCTCCCGGATGACCATCTCCATTAAACGCCGCGTCTCTTCGTCCAGCTTGGGGGATTCGGGGTCGTAATCAAATTCGTCGATAAATTCGACATCCGTAAACTGGACGATGACAAACGTGCC
This sequence comes from Paenibacillus sp. USDA918EY, assembly GCF_009870825.1. Taxonomy (GTDB): domain Bacteria; phylum Bacillota; class Bacilli; order Paenibacillales; family Paenibacillaceae; genus Paenibacillus_AQ; species Paenibacillus_AQ albilobatus. The sequence goes on from NZ_WTWY01000009.1 coordinate 117,319, forward strand.
GTCATCGCGGAATTTCAAGCTTTTGTTCATTTTGCAGCGAGCCTCCGTTCTCGGATCAGGTTGTGCGGCATGTTCCTCATGCCGATGCTTGCTTGCCGCCAAACAAGCCTTTGCCTGTCGTTTCAGGCGTCTATCGTCCGTCATCCTTCAGGCTTTTCGATGACAAGCCAGGTCATGCTTTTTCCCGCCACCGTAACGGGAACTTCCGCATGGAACGTCCGGTCCAGTTCATAAAACACCGGCGTCCCCTCCCGCTCCCGAATGGACGCCGCATCCGTCAAGCCGGTGTAATAAAGCGGCAGGCGGAGTGTCGTTCGGAGCGGCCCGTCAAGCGGATTATGCACGACGGCGAGCCCCCTGTGCGCCAAGCGGGGATTCACGTGCAGGATGCAATCGTAATCCCGGCCGTCGGGCCTGCGGACATGGATCATGTCCGAATCGAGGATCGGGCGGTATGTTTTATAAAAATCGACCCACCGCCGGACAACCCGCTTCGTCTCCTCCGTATCAAATAGGCGACGGCCCCTGTAAATGGCCTGCACTCCCGAGGCGAAATTGTTCGCCAGATGGGATGCGTAGTCGTCCAAATGTTCGGAAAGCGGTTCCAAAATCGCTTCGGCCCCTCCTCCATGATAAGGCATCAAAGGGACGAACATCCAGCCCATGCCCGGCGTTTTTTCCCAAGTGCCGTCAAAAATGTTTTGCCGGGCCAAGATCAGCTGCCTTTCCCTCGGCAAGGCCCAGTTGACTTCGCGGTATCCCATGCCCGTTTTGTTCGAGCCGTTCAGAAAATACCAATCCGGCACGTTGAGGTACACGCCGCTTCCCCTGCACCATTTGTAAAAATCGGTGATCGCCCTCCACTGCATCCACTGCGAATCCTCCCGTCCGATATGGCCCGGATGCTCCGTCGAGCCGCAAATGTCGCCTGCATACGAGCCGTCATGCTCCAATGCGTCAAAGCCGGTCCGCTCCAGAAAGGTCCTCATTTTTTGCAAATATCCGCGGCCCCAGCGGCTCCCCAAACATGGCGCATGCACATAATAAGCCCCGTTCGGGTTGACGACATCTTCTTCGGCGCCGATCGTCCGGCTCGCAAGCAGGGAGTATCCGCCGATCCGGATGCCCTTACGATGCGCATAGTCGGCCAACTCCTTCATCCGCTTTATATATGCGGGATCGTCATTCTCCATGTCAAAGCCGCTTCCGAAAGACAAGATCACCATTTCGAAGCCGACTTCGGCGCATTGGTCGATGGCCGCCCGCACTTCATCCGCCCCGTCGCTCATGACGTGCATGAAAATCGGATTGTCTTCGACCCAAGGGGCCAAAACGCGGTACATCCTTTTTTGCGCAAGCCCCTTGCGTTCACGGTCCGTGCTGTCATGAACCAGCTCAAACGTCCGGAACGTGTCGAACGCCTCGCCGGGCGGCAGGGTAACCCCGGGTCCAAGCGGCGGCTTGCTGACAAGCAGCAGCGGAGTAAGGCAATCATAATTTACCTGCGACGTGTAATCGGGATCGGGCAGCCAGCAGGTCGTGCGGTTCGCTTTTTTCCGGGTCATCCCCTGGAAGGCGTAATCGCTCTCCACATCGATGTTCGGATAATCCCAACGGTCCGGCGTCTCCACGGGCGACTCCCACTCCACGACGGCCAGCATTTCACTCGTAAACGAATCGATCCGCCATGCCCTTTCGCTTCCGTTGCGGAGGGAAAACCATTTGGCCAGCAGCGGCAGGCCGTCGTACATCTCGTAATGGACGGATAAAACGAGCCCTTTCAATTCTTTCGCACGCTCCGGCGGCGCAAAATGCAGGGTGAGCGACATCCCCGGCGGAGGCCAAACGGCAGCTTCCGTTTCGGAAACGCGCCGGTACGGAAACCGCTCCTTGATCGGCCCCGTTTCATACCCCGTGCATTGAAAGGCATCTTGGTTTGCCGTCAGGGCGTCGACCCACTCGCGCCGCAAGTAACCGTATTCCGCCTGCCCTTTTAAGCCGCCGATTTCGTAGTCGATCCCGTTCAGACGGATGAGCGCCTCCGGTTTCACGCCCCGGATGATCGTCTCCGAGGTCATCAGGTTGTCGAAGGCAACCGTGGCGGCATTCGGGAATAAGCGCCATGTACGGCGAATCAAACCGTTGTCCATCACGAGTTCGTGCGGATGTTCCGTGCCGTATACTCCCGTGCGGAAAGGTTCGGGGCGGAGCAGCCAATCGTCCTTCGGACGGGACGGCCTGTTGCCGGACAACCGCGGCAGCTTGACGGTTCGTAGTTCTTCAAAGATCAAATGGACCCACTCCTAAAACTAAATGGCGTTACAGTTCCATTTTAGCGGGGGCCCGTTATAATGGATTTATACAATTCACAGTTGTTTTTTTCCAAGTCCGCGCTGCGGCGGCAGCGGGGCGATCCTTCAAGTTACTGAGGCAGGGGGCGGATTCCCATCGACCGGAGGCTGCTTTTTAAGCAATACGTATCCAACGTCCAGACCAATCTGTTTATCGCCGATATCAACAAAGTTTCTCCGGATTGGGGCAGCCCTTCCTTTATCCCCGATGCGCATAAATTTTATTTTTTTATGGAAGGGGAAGGCTGGCTCCGCATCAACGGCGCGGAGTATTCGCCCAAGCCCGGCCAGCTGTTTTTGATCCCGGAAGGCGTCCATCAGGCCCACGGCACGGTCGGCGGCAACACGTTCCTCATGTACTGGTGCCATTTTTCCGCGGGCGTCTCGGATTTGAACATTTTGCAGGCGCTTGAAAAACCGGACTATATCAACGTCGAAGAACCGGACAAGGTCGTGCGGTTGTTCAAGGATCTGATTCATTATCACCGCAGCGACGAGCTGCTGGCCGGCTGGAAGGTCAATTCCGTTTTGCTGGAACTGCTCTGTTATTTTTTCGAACGTTCGGGCATCCGCCGCGTCAATTTAACCGGTTCGCCTTCGCACCAGGCGATGGAAACGGTCATCCGTTATATGGAGGAGAATATTTCGAAGCCGCTTTCGGTAAAGGATTTGGCGAAGCAGGTTCATCTGAACCCGAACTATTTCAGCCAGCTGTTCCGCAATATGCTCGGATTGTCGCCGATCCACTACTTGAACCGGATGCGCATGGAGGAAGCGAAAACGCTGCTGGCCGGAACCGAGCTGACCGTATCGGAAATCGCCTCCCGGGTCGGCATCGAGCCGCATTATTTCAGCCGGATGTTCAAAATGCAGGAAGGGCATTCGCCTTCGGAATACCGGAAGATGGGACGTTCGAAGGAGGTGTAGCGGAAAAGAAAAAAAACGCCGAATGGCGTTTTGGGGCTGCCGGGAATCCACCCTGACGGCCTGAATCATCACACTTATATTTTCTGTTTTTCATGCATCGAGTAAAAAATACCTTTTCTGGACAGCAATTCATCCGGGCTGCCTTTCTCCACGATCTTGCCGTTATCGACCACGATGACGTAGTCAGCATACTTAATCGTTGATAGTCTATGCGCAATGACCAGAATGGTTTGCTGACCTTTCAATTTTAATAAAGTATCATTTAAATCACTTTCCGTGATGGCATCTAAAGCAGAAGTATATTCATCTAACATGAGAATTTTGGGATCATTCATGAAAGTTCTGGCTAATAAGATCCTTTGAATTTCTCCGCCTGATAAATTTTCTCCGTTGCTTTCAACCTTTGTATCATATTTGTTCGGCAAGGTCTCGACAAAATCTTTCACATGCGCAAGTTCAACCACATGATGAAACCTTTGGATTAGCGCCTCATTCATCTCTTCCTTTTTTATTGGATAAATAATATTCTCAAGAATGCTATGGTTCCAAAGGATCGTTTTTTGCGGATTATAGCCCACATACTTTCTAAACTTATGGATGTTGAATTCAGAAATGCTGGTTCCGTCAAGCAATATTTCTCCGGACTCCGGTTCAATATGTCGATGAACCAATTCGAATAAAGTAGATTTTCCCGACCCGCTTAAGCCTACAATGCCGATAAAGCTCCCTGGTGCTACATCTAAGTTGAAATTCGAAATCCCGGAGGAGTTTTCACCTGCGTAGCTATAAGAAACATTTTTGAATTCCAACCTAGGTATGTTATTAAAATCAGGAGTTAGGCTACCATATTTCAACTTGTCCAAATTAAGAATTTCATTTATATTTCCCGTAATGACTTTCATTCTGGTTAAATCTATATTTACTGTAAACAACGACTTAAAAATGCTGTACAGTCTTGGGAGCAATATAATAAACGCCAGTAGCGTGCCCGGTGAGATTTTTCCTGATAATATTAAATAAAGGCTGTAACCATATATAATTCCCGTAATTAACGAGATCACCGTATCCGCGATCAAGTTTACGACCATGTTATGAAAAACATAGGACTGTTTTGATATTTTCCAAGCTTGATCATTCCATTGATCCCACCTCTTTTTTTCAACCTCTTGCCCGTTAAATATTTGAACCGATTTAAGATTAGAAAAAAAATCATTTAAATAACCCATGCCTTTTTCCAGGATCGAATAATAACTTTCGTCAAGTTTTTCAGTTTTTTTTCTAAATCGTTTGAAAATGTACATAAAAACCGGAAACGAAATCATTGCAACGAACGTAAGTTCAAAGCTCATTGAAAACATGATCCACAAAGTGGCAAACAATAAAATGAGATTTGATACGACCGACATCACGGTCTCTACAACGAATACCTCACATAACATCCCGACTTGGGATGTTAGCCGGTTAATAATTTCTCCTCGTCCAACCTGATCGACCTGTTTAGGCCTAATCTGAAGTAAATGCGAAAATAATCGTACCCTTAAGTTTTTTGAAAGTTTATTTCCTAGCTCATTGTTGTAATACGCTGTAAAACTACGGAGTGCGGCAAATACAATAGGAATGAATACGATTAACAAAATATAAAAAATGGCAGTATGTATTTCCTTTTTGGGCAAAAGCTCATCGAACAAATCTTTAAAAATTACGGGTTGCAGTATGGAAACTAATGAAGCGGATATATTGAAAAATAAAATGAGAAACAGAACTTTTTTGCTTTTCTTTAACACCTCGATAATGGCACTCCTGGCTTGATTCACCATTGCACCGCCTCTCGCGATTTTTTTCACGGTTCATGCGTATAGAGTACGTAATAATGATCTCTGACATCATCGAAATCATTCACTGGTCTTCTAGAAATTTCTACCCAAGAATGAAACATAAAATCTAATGACCCTCTCTTTTTGGGTTTAGCAATAATCAACTCCGATTTTAATCCCTAAAAATTACACTGTTCCATGGCGGGCTGCGTTGACGAAGTGGAAGGGTTTATGTTCGGATCGTACCTGTCCCTTATCCCTACTGAATGTGATCTCAGCAAAGTCAGGTACATAGATGAATTCGTGATAATAATATCTAGTGCGATAGATCATTTATACCTGTCAGAATATATGTATTTACCCTAGAAATAGTAGAGTCTTATCAAATACTTTCGAACTAAACAAGTCAATTGATGCGCCTGGGATGCCGGGTGCGCGCCCTCCCCACCTGTAACGGAACGCAAAAAAGCCGGGCTGCTCGCCGAGCCCCCGGCCACTCTTTACCGTTTCATCTTATAAAACTCACTGACCGGGTCGGAAATCGCCTTCCGGGTCGGCATCGAACCGCATCATTTTAGCCGGATGTTCACTTACTTTTTTCCATCACGGCAAAGTAATTTTCTTCATCATCCGCAAAGTTAAACACTCTTCCGGCAGGCATAACGACAATTTCCCCGACCTTGACGTTTTTATTGGTTAAGTCGCCATGAATTGATCGAGATGTTCCGTAAAAAACATTAAGGAAGGCGTCCCGAGGTTCATACCGGGATCATTTTGGCAACGAACTCCTTATTATGAAGCACGATGCTTGTTTCTCCCTTGGCGGGAGCGACTTCGATCCATCTCATCTCGCCGCTCGTTTCTTCCGAAACGACGTGAAAACCCAACTTTTCCGTCCAAAAATCCCGCGACTGGTCCTGATTGTTTACATACAGCATAATTTGACCGACTTTACTGATCATTGATTTATACACTCCTTTGGTTTCGTCTTTGCCAAACTTCTTATGGCTTTCAATCCTTCGTTGTAACCATCTTTCTGTTGTTCACAATATACCACCAAAGGAATATTCCCGTCAAGGAATATTATTTGAAACTTGCGAAAATAAATCTGGAGCTATCACATGATTTCTTTTAATGTGATCATTTCGGCACCGATGAAGATCATACCCTAAAAAAAATATCCGCCTAAAATTGCTTGAGGCAGATATTGGCTAACCCTTTTGAGTTTGTTTGAATTCACCAATTAAGATTGCTTATCGCTCTTTGTCTTATAAAACTCATGATACAGCTTCATCAGCGCCCTTTTTTCGATCCGAGACACATAGCTGCGGCTGATGCCGAGCTCCTTGGCGATTTCCCGCTGCGTCCGCTCCTCTCCGCCGAACTCGAGCCCGAAGCGCCCCTTGATGACTTCCTGCTCGCGTTCGTCCAAAATGTCGAGGTTGCGATATATTTTGCTTTTCTCGATTTTCAACTGCACCATATCGGCGACATCGTCGGCTTCGCTGCCGAGGATGTCGATCAGGGTGATTTCATTGCCTTCCTTGTCAGTTCCGATCGGATCATGAAGGGAGACGTCTTTACGCGTCTTTTTTAATGATCGTAAATGCATAAGTATCTCGTTTTCGATACAGCGGGCGGCAAACGTGGCGAGTTTCGTTCCTTTTCCCGTCTGAAAGCTTTCGATCGCTTTGATCAGCCCGATGGTGCCGATCGAGATCAGATCCTCCAGGTCCTCGCCGGTGTTGTCGAATTTTTTGACGATATGAGCCACCAGCCGTAAGTTATGTTCGATCAGCATATTGCGGGCATGAGCATCTCCTTCGGACATCAATTGAAGGTATTTGCTCTCCTCTTTTTCCGTTAGGGGCTGAGGAAAAGCGTTATTTTTGACATACGATACCAGCAGCGTCAGTTCTTTAATAAACAGGGCGATAAAACTGAATAATCCGGGCAAAGATGACACCTCCTGCTGAATGGCTTAGGCACCGCGACTTCGTCTAAATAGGACGGCGGCTCACAAGTGCGGTCTGTTCATTCTATGTAGGCGATGACCCATCTGTGCCTGTACGGCCCGCGAAAAAGTGAAATTCGAATCGGGGGTATCTTTGATCGCCGCAGCAGATATGGCCGAATCGAATCCAAGGTGATGATGAACCGTTCGCCGCAAAAATTCCGCCACAAAAACGGCCCACGTGATAAAAAAGAAAAAAACGTACGGTTTGACCGGACGGCTGCAACAAACGATGGCTTTGACCTATTTTCGTGAATGTCGAAGGATTTTTCGCATAAATGTCGAAATCACCTCCTTGAAAAAGACCAAACAAGGAGGAATTTGTAAATGAAGAAAAAGATGCTACTGACGGCTTCCTTGGGCTTGTCCTTTGTGCTGGGCACGGTAACCGCCTCTCAAGCTGCCTCTACCTTGGAGAAAATCCAGGCCAATTTGAATCATGGGCTCACTTTCCTGCTCAACGGGGAAGCTTGGACGCCTAAAGACGCCAACGGCGCAAAAGCCACGCCGATCAGCTACAAAGGAACGACATACGTGCCGCTCCGCGCTGTGGCCGAAGCCACAGGAGCGGAAGTGAAGTTTGACGGAGCCAAGCAGCAAATCACGATATCCACCGGCTCAAATCAAGCAGAAGCGGAAACGCCCAACAAGCAAGGAGAACGGGTACCGTTCAGCGTCAACAACGTTTCCCATCTCAAATGGAGTTATTTTGCGAGCGGCATCACGCGCAACAAAGCGGATCTGCTGTTCGGGGAAACCCAATACGAGACGGCTTTCATCGTTAACGAAGTCAACAGCGCAGGCCAAGGCGTCGCCTTTAAAGTCAAAGAAGGGACGAAACGGGTAGGCGTCCTTGTCGGATTTAAATCGCCGAAAAGCGACGGCACGGCAACGTATTCCATCGCGGATAAAGACGGCCAGGCGCTTGCGACGGGCCAAATCGGAAACGGCAAAGTCGTCAACAACGAATTGGTGCTTCCTGCAGGGACGACGGAGCTTTACGTGACTTTCAAAGGCCCGGCCGGCGAAAAATCGACAGGATACATCCTATGGGATGAAAGCTGGCTGGAAAACTAAAGGCTCTCTTAAAAAAGAAAACGGCGCCGCATGCGGATGCGGGCCGTTTTTGTGATTTTCGCCGTACCCCCGGCCCTTCCCAGCCCCTTTCCGGCAAGACCGCTTAAATCAGCCGATCCGCTCCCGGGCCTCTTCCGTCAGCCGGAGCACTGTTTCCGTACGCGCACGACTTCGCCGATGATTAGGAGCGCAGGATTTTTCACTTTCATCCTTCGGCAGACGTGAGGGATACTGCCCAGCGTGCCGATCAATATGCGTTCGGCCTCGCCCGTTCCCTGCTCGATCACCGCGGCGGGGCTCGCTTCAGATTTGCCGTGCACGATCAGCTCCCGCAAATTTCCTCCATCCGTCCAACGCCCATATAAACGACGAGCGTATCGACGCCGTGCGCCAGCAAATCCCATCTGTGGCACGGATCGAGGAACGGAAATGGATCGACCAAGCGAAAGGCATTTTATGCGAGCTGAAAAACATATCGGACGCCGAAGCTTATGACCTGCTGCGGAAGCAGGCATTGAACGAGCGGAAACGAATGGTCGACGTGGCAACCTCCATCGTTCGTCTTCACCCATTGCTTCGCCGATCCGATTCCGGAGGGATCAACAAATGATGGCTGGGCGGGCGTACTCCATTGAAGAAGGGATATGCCTGCAAAACGCCGCTGGAATCCGGCAAGCCGTGGACGTTATACTGCCGTTAGTGAGCGAACATAAAAATTGCCGGATGAATATTCGACGTTTCGACACGATTGCGCACATCTGAGGATTCATGTCGTCGACGGCGAACGTATGGAAAGAGATCCTCATAACCAGCCGTCCGCCGTGCAACCTGGTATTGGTGCCGCATTGCGCCCAGGCGATTTAAACGAAAAACGCTGCAAGCCCTCTTCGGGCTTGCAGCGGACCATTTAACAAAATTCCATGACGCCAACGTCTTGGATATGAACCTTCACCGGAAAAATCTCCGCGGTTTTTTTCGCGAAAAACCAGCGCCGGTCTTTTTTTACGACGATCAGCAGCCCGTACTCGTCCCCGACCGGCACAAATTCGAGGCCGCCTTCCCGATACTTCGGAAACCCCCGGCCGACAAGCTCATCCACAAACGGCGGCACTTCCTCCTTCACGATGCCGACTTCGCTGACGCATAGCAGGCTTTCCGCATCAAAGGGTCGGTCCGACGCGTTATTCAGGCTGTGCCTTGCGATCAGCTCCAGGATATTGCCGGCGGGGTCCTCGAAATACACCGAATGGGCGTTCCAATCGGTAGAATTCGTTTCGTCTTCGCCGTCTTCCGTGTTCAGCGCCGTTTTTTCGGCGATCCAAGCTTTTGCCTCCCGGAACCGGTTTTCGGGGATGTTAAACGCAAAATGGTAAAAAGGCCGCCCTTCCTGCGTTTCTTCAAACGTCAGCGTTGTTTCGCCGATCCGCAGCGATAAAAAACTCTCCCCCTCCGCAACCACCGGCACCTGCAGCACATCCTTGTAAAAATGCTTGAGCGAATCAAGCTCGGCCGTTTTTAACGTCACATCGATAAAGCGCATCTCAACAACCTCCTTGGCGGTAATTTTTTCCTTTCCTTTGGTTAGATCTTAACGGACCCGCTCCCCGTTTTCAATTCCCTTCAAGCTAAAAGCCAACCTTCGTCTGCATAAAAAAAGCCCCGGATATCCGGGACTTCCCTTATTTATAAAATGATCCTTCCGGCTTAAAACCGGTCGGCCCACACGCATACCGGCTTTGAAATTTGGGCCGATTTGCCCGTAAAGGCCAGCTTGCCGCTGTCCGCGTCTCTCGCAAACACGGCGAGGTTGTTCGTATCCCGGTTCACGACAAGCACGTAACGTCCGCCCGGTACGATGGAAAAATGGCGCGGATGTCTGCCTTCCACGGATACATGCTGAACCGCGTCAAGCTTGCCTGTTTCCGCATCCACCGCGTAGACGACGATGCTGTCATGCCCGCGGTTGGATCCGTACAGGAAACGTCCGTCTGCCGAAATCGCAATTTCCGCGCATCCGTTCTCGACCTTTACGCCTTCCGGCAGCGTCGATACGGTTTCGATTTCCGTCAAGGATCCCTGCTCCGCGTCGTAACGGAACGCCGTGACGGTCGATTGCAGCTCGTTGATGACGTAAGCGAATTTTCCGTTCGGATGGAACGTAAGGTGGCGCGGCCCGGCGCCTTCCTTCACCGTCGCTTCGCTCACCGGAACCAGCTTGTCCTGATCGATGCGGTATGTAAAAATGGTGTCCAGCCCCAAATCGCATACGAACAAAAACCGGCCGTCCGGACTATAGAAAGAGGAGTGAACATGCGATTTTTGCTCGTGTTTCCGCCCTTCATGGTTCCGGATGTCCAGCACCCGGCCTACCGTGCCGTCTTCCTTCATTTCGACCAGGCTGATCGAACCTTTATGGTAGCTCGTCAAAGTCAAATAACGGTTATCCGCGCTGCGCTGAATGTGGCAGGACGGTCCGTTCAGGGCATTCGCGCGGCTGGTTTCCTTCAGCTTGCCTTCTTCCGCATCGATATCGTACGATACCGCGTCGCTTTGCTTCGCCCCGTCCACCGCCGTTTCGCTGATCGCGTACAATTTGCGCCGCGGCGCGTCCAAATTCAGGAACGTCGGGTTTTTGAGCCCCGATACTTGATCCAGCCGGGTAAGCTCTCCATTGGTTTCGTCAAAAGCATATACATATACGCCGTCCGCAGATTCTTCAGCATACGAACCTACGAATACGAGCATGCGCTGTTTATCTGCCATTTCGGTTTCGCCTCTTCTCAACTTTTTGTGTAACTTTGCAAATCGAATACCAGGATTTTGCAAAACGTTCGATTCCGGCCGCTCCCGGGTACAATATATAGACGAATGAAACCGTTTCGCTCCATATATTGCTGATTGAAAGCCGCTCCTTGGACTTTTGCAAAATCCTCATATGAAAACATTGTATCATTTTCAGCCGGTTTTCCGCAAAACATTTCGGAAGGCCGAGAGCTTTTTCAAGCTTCTTGGACAGCGGCATCAACGCGGTTTTTCCGGCAACAATCGAGATTTTACCGCCGACAAAAAAGCCGCCCCGGATCGAAACGATCGCTCGGGACGGCTCCCTCTGCCGGTGTTACACGAGGCTTCCGGGTTTTTTGCGGTATTTGAGAATCCCTTCAGCCGCCCGGTACGCCAGCGCACCCACGGTGCCTGTAGGGTTGTAGCCGCTGTTATGCGGGAATGCGGATGCCCCGATGACGAACAGATTATCGACGTCCCACATTTGCAGGTAATTGTTGACCGCGGAGGTGTCGGGGCTGCTTCCCATGATCACCCCGCCGGTGTTGTGCGTCGATTGGTACGTCGTAATTTCGTACGGCGCCAGCTTCGTATTGGCCACGACGTTGTTTGCGCCCATCTGTTTCAGGATTTCGCCGCATTTGGCCCCCATGAATTTGACCAGCTCCCTGTCCTGGTCCTCGAAGTCGAACGTAATCCGCATAAGCGGATCGCCGAATTCGTCCTTGTACGTCGGGTCGAGGTCCAGGTAATGATGGCGGAACGGCATGCAGGAGCCTTGAGCGCCGACATTCAAATGGCGGTTCGCGTATTTAATGGAAGCCGCTTTGTAGTCCTTGCCCCAGGTCGGCGTTCCCGGCGGAACCGTGTTGTTCTGGATCGGCCGCGCCCCGGTTTGGCTGTAGGAAATGTTGGCTCCGTGAATGAAATTGAGGTCTTTATGGTCGAAGTTGTCGCCGTTGAAATCGTCGATGCACATGCCAAGCGACCCCGCTCCGGCAAACAGGTTGAATTCCTTGTCTTCGTAAAAGCCGACGGCGGCGCCTTTAAGCACCTGGTAGGCATAGTTTCTGCCGATCACACCCGTTCCCGTTTTCGGATCGTAAGGTTTGCCGATGTTCGACAACAGCAGCAGGCGGGAGTTGTTAAAGACATAACTTGTCAGCACGACGATGTCGGCCGGTTGTTCGTATTCTTCGCCGGTGGTGGTATCGATGTAAAGCACGCCCGTCGCTTTGCCGCCTTTGTGCAGCACCCGTCTGACGTTGGAATGCGTGCGCAGCTCGAATTTGCCCGTGTTTTTCGCAACGGGAATGACCGTGACGACCGGATCGGCTTTCGCCCCGTATTCGCAGCCGAAACGCTCGCAATATCCGCAATATTGGCAGGCCGCGCGCGCAATGCCGTCCGGGTTCGTGTATTGGTCCGACAGGTTCGCGGAAGGCATATGGTACGGATGGTAGTTCAGCCCTTTGCAGGAGTCGGCGAACAATTTCATCCCCGGCGTCGTTTTCATCGGCCCCGTCGGATATTTTTCGGAACGTTTGCCTCCAAGCGGGTTTTCCTCCCCGGAAATGCCGGCGGTTTTTTCGAATTTGAGGAAGTACGGCTCCAGCTCATCGTATGTAATACCCCAATCCTGGATCGTCATCCCGTCAGGGATTTTATTTTTCCCGTAACGTTCGATCGTTTTGGACCGGATTTCGAAGTCGTACGGAAGGAAACGGAAGGTTTGTCCGTTCCAGTGCACGCCCGAACCTCCCAGCCCGTCGCCGAGCAAGAAGGAACCGTAGGAACGCATCGGCAGCGCCCGGATTTTTTCGTTGCCGCGGAACGTGATCGTCTCCCGGGACAAATCCTGAAACATCTCGTACCGCAGCGCGTAGCGCAATTCGTCGTGCACCATGAAATAATCTTCGGTTTTTCTTTCTTTGCCGCGTTCAAGGCCGACGACGGACAAGCCCTGCTTGGTCAGCTCCGAAGCGATGATGCCGCCTCCCCAGCCGACGCCGACGATGACGACATCCGTTTTTGGCAGTTTCGTAGCCATAATTAAATCACCTCTGGTTGTATTTTTAGGAATGTGGCAGATGCTCTTTCAAGCTGACCGGCGGTATTTTAGCGAATTGGTCCTGCTCGATGATTTTTGTGTAAGACATTTGGTTGCCGGGATAATTTTTCAGCTTCCAGCCGTTCATGTTGGTGTTTCCGCCGTACAGCGGATCCGCATAGACGCCTTCCATCGTTGCGTTGAAAAGCGTTTTGAAAAAGCCGCTGGCCGAAATGGTCGTCAGCTTGACCTCGTCCGTTTCGAATGCCTTAAGCACGGCATCCTGCTCCTCCGGGGCAAGATCCTTGAACTTTTTCTGGTATTTTTTATTGCTGTAGTTTTGCATCTCCTGAAGGGCGATATCGAAAATTTCGCGGCGTTTCAGGCGGCCCTGGTAACCTTGCGTCGTTTCCCCTTTGTAGAAGGGACCCTGCATGTATTCCCTGCCGTTGTTGCCCCATTCGCCGGCAAGCTGGTGATCGATGTAGTAAGCAACGCCAAGCTCCTTGGCTCCGGGCCCGTTATCGTCCGCAGGGAAAAGGCGTTCCGTGGCGGCTTCCGTAATTAAAAACTGTTCCTGGGTGAAGTACATGAGCGCCTGGTTGAAATTGACGGTTTCCGTCGCCGGAGCCTGGTTGTTGGCGGTGCCGTTGTTCACGTTATTGTTCGTGGTCGCTTTTTTTGGCGTCCGCAGCAAACTGCCGACGACTCCGCCGACGATCAGGCCGCCGACGGCATATCCCGAATTTTTCAAGAAATTCCGGCGCGATTGGTCCGGTTCTCTATGGTCTTTCAACTCTTTCTCTTCGGTTTCGTTAGCCATAAATGTCAACCTCCAACTGGTGTCGATGCACTCCAATGATTTGGGGTAACATCAGTTTTTTGTTATTTTGTCGAAATATCCCACAAATAATACATCCCCGGAAAGATAATCATAATCGTATGTTCAACATATCCAGGGAGGGATTAACAATGAAAGGATCCATCGTCAAAATCGCCGTTCCCGCGATCTGTGCCGCCATCGCCCTCAGCGGCTGCACCGGCACGCCCAAGCAAAAAGCGCAGACGAAGCCGGTCCGGATTCAATCGAACGCCAACCACCCCCACGGCGCCCATCGGTTGACGAACGACGGACTTCGGGAAGACGCAAGCACCGACGGACATCCGCATCTGAACAGCATTAAAGTCATTCCGAAATTCAACGGGGAAAAAGTCCGCACGACCAACGAAAACGGGACGACCTACAGCGGAATGGGCTCCGGCGTCTACAGCCGCATCGGCACCTCCAGCCTGCACAACACGCCGGAATCCAAAACGCTCGAAGACCGGCTGGAATCCGCCGGCATTACCGGCATCAGCGTGCTGACCCTCGGGGATTCGGTCTACATCGGCGATCCGGAGCATCACACCCACATCAAAAACTCCGAACCGCAGCCGCATAAAGTGCTCAGCCCGAACGAAGGCTCGTCCGGCAGAGGGTATATGAGCCAAAAAGGCGGGTACGGCTACACCATCGGACAGCGCGACAACACGAAAACCAATCTGCAGGTGATCCGCGCCGAAACGTTGGGCGTATACGGAAAAAAAGTAAAGGTCTACACCGTTCACGATCCAAAAGCCATCCAGGCGATCAAACGGGTCAAAACCGCGATGCGCGCAGGCACGCCGGTCTCCAAAATGAGCAAAGACATGGCCGTCATCAAAAAAAGCGCACATTTGGATCAAAACAAATAAAGCTTGCATGAATGGGAACGAAAACACCTCCTTTAGCGCCAAAAGCGTTATAAGGAGGTGTTTTTCGTAAGATGTTAGTTTTTTTCGGCCAGTTTTTCCGGCTCGGCGGCAGGTTCGTTCGTAATGTCTTCGACGACACCTTTGGTGGAGGAGCGGAATTCCCGCAGCGTGTCCCCCACAGCCCGGCCCAGCTGGGGAAGCTTGGACGGTCCGAATACGACCAGGGCGATCATCAGGATGATCAGAAGCCCCGGCAGCCCGATATTGTTAAACATGGTTGGCGCCTCCTTTCGGATCAAGAATCGGTTGCCCCGTCTCCTTCCGGCGCAAATACCATCCGGAAACGAGAATGCTGAGTTCGAACAGCAAAATGAGCGGAATGGTCACGGACAGATGCGAAACGAAATCCGGCGGCGAAATCATCGACCCGACAATGGCCAGGGCCAGATAGACGTATTTCCGCACTTTTTTCAGCTGCGTCGGCCCCAAAATACCGAGCCGGGTCAGAAACAGAACGACGGCCGGCATTTCGAAGGCAAGCGCAAGCGGAAACACGACGCTGAACAGAAGGGAAAAATAACGATCCATCCCGTACGTTTCGACCGCACCAACCGTTTGGTTCATTTTGGAGAGGAAGGAGACCATCATCGGAAACGCGACGTAAAAGCTGAACGCAATCCCAATCATGAACAGAAGGAATGCCAGCGGAACGAACCAAAACGTTTTTTTGGCCTCCTCATTGGTCAAGCCGGGTCGCACGAACGCCCAAATATGGTACAGCGCAAGCGGAACGGTGAAAAATACAGCCACCAGAAAGCCGCATTTCATGTAGATGAACATGCCGTCCGTCAGGGAAAACACGTTCCACACGATATCGGCGGCGGCTGGCCGGGTTTTCATGTACAGCAGCACTTTGGGTGACATGTACAAACCCGCCGCCAGCGTTACGATAAAAAAGAGCATGACCCAGATCAGGCGTTTCCGCAGCTCCGTCAGGTGGGTGACCCATTCTTCACTGTTCATCAATGAACCGCCTCCTCATATGGCGCCTGCCCGACGGGCCGGTCCGGACATGGCGCTCAGCGATATGTATATTGTATCCAGGTTTTGCAGAATTATAGATAAATTTGTCGGCAACGTGTGAATCAGGCGCGGCCCCTGACATCATTGAAATAAAGGAACCCATCGATTTTGCAAATTAGGCTCCGTTGATAAAAAAGGAAAATTGCAAACCCAATGTAAGTACGCGAAAAAGCCGTGGTCTGGTGCAAGCGAACAGCAAAAAGGGGATTTTCCGCTCGGAAAATCCCCTTTTGCTAATACTTAGAAAGTATCAACTACAGAGCCACTGCCTTCCTGATATTGCAGGAAAAACTACCTTATAAACGCGGTCTGTCTTCTTAGGAGGTACGTCGATATTTTCTTAACAATATGAATTTATAATTTCCGGGCTCCCGCAAAGACCTGATTCGGCTTCGAAGCCATTGACCCGCGATGTTGCGCTGTTTGGTTTATTCCACCTTAGCCCCGTAAGATCGGGCCACGTTAACCGCTTGCTCCAAATCGAGCCGCACCCCTGTCAGGTCAAACGACCTGTAATCGATCCGGTCCATTTTCGCTCCCCGCAAATCCGCTCCTTTCAAAGCCGCTTTGAACAGCTTCGCGCCGGAAAGATCGGCTTCCCGCAAGTCCGCCTTTTGCAGATTGCATTCGCTGAGATCCGCTTCGATCAGGCGAATGCCTTTGAGCACCTGCTTCGACAGGTTCGCCTGCCGCAGGTTCGTATAAGACCACTCCCCGCCCTGAATCGTGATGCCGTCCAGATAGGCTCCCCCGAAATCGCTGCCCGTCATTTTGCAGTCCTCCCATTTCGAGACAAACAGGTTCGCGCCGGCAAACCGGCAATTCGTAAACGCCGACCGCGTGTGCAAGGAAGCGTTAAACGCGGCGCCTCCAAAATCGCATTCGATAAACTGGCAGCCTGCGGTCCATATTTCGTTCATTTCCGTGCCGCGGAAGAGGCAGCGCGTGAAAACGCAGCCCTTCAGTTCCCCGCTTCTTAAATCGGCCTGGCTAAAATCCTTGTTCTCATATCTTTCGTCCATGTATTGAAACATGAGCGTTTTCACTCCTTCAGCGGCCCGCGCCGGATGTCTTTTCCTAGATCGTAACAAACATACGTTCCTTCAACAAGGACGGATCGGGCCGAATTTTGTCGCAAGACCCGAAAAAAGCAACCCTAAAAACGAAATTTTGGACCTGTTACTTTCCTCCACCCCCTTCTACAATAGAAGATGCAACAATGAAAGCACTTACAGGGGGTCGGAACTCATGCGTGCCAAGCTAGGCGCAAACATGGCGCAGCCCGAAGCTCCCGCTGCGGCGGGAAAGCGGAATTTGCTTCTCAAAAAGCTGCTCAGCCAGAAATATTTGCAGGTCATGGCGCTCCTCGGCGTCGCCTGGATGATCATTTTCAATTACATACCGATGTACGGCATCATCATCGCGTTCAAGCAGTACGTCATCACGCGTCCCATTTCGGAAGCGCCTTGGGTCGGACTCGAGCATTTCAAAGCGTTTTTCGAAGACGAGGATTTGCCGCGCGTCATCTGGAACACGATCGGCATCAGCATGATCAAGCTGGTCATCGGTTTTCCGCTGCCGATTTTGTTCGCGCTGTTCCTGAACGAGCTGCGTTCGATCCGGATGAAAAAGGCGGTGCAGACGATCTCGTACCTGCCCCATTTCCTGTCCTGGGTTATCCTCGGCGGCATTTTGGCCACCTGGCTGGCGGACGTCGGCATCATCAACCATATTTTGATGGCGCTGCACGTCATCGACGAGCCGATCAGCTACCTGGCCGAACCGAAATATTTTTGGGGCATCGTCGTCGCCTCGGACATTTGGAAGGAGCTCGGATGGTCGGCCATCATTTATCTCGCCGCCATCGCCGGCGTTTCGCCCGATCTCCACGAGGCCGCAACCATCGACGGCGCCGGTCGCTTTAAGCGGATGTGGCATGTGACGCTGCCCGGCATCCGCAGCACGATTACCATCCTGCTCATTTTGGCGGTCAGCGGCATTTTGAACTCGAATTTCGATCAGATTTTGGTGCTGCGCAATTCGCTCAACGAAAGCGCCAGCAGCGTCATCGACGTGTACGTGTACCAGACGGGCCTCGTCAACAACCGTTTCTCTTATTCGACGGCGGTCGGTCTGATCAAATCTTTGATTGCTTTGGTACTGCTTCTCATCGCCAACTCGGCATCCAAGAGAATCAACGGTACATCCCTATTTTAACGAAAAGGTGGTTGATGCCCCATGTTCAAACGGAATCGAACAACTGCCGGGGATGCGGCCTTTGACGCCGTCAACGTGCTGATCATGCTTGCCGTCTGCTTCGTGACGCTGTACCCGATCTGGTACGTGCTCGTCAATTCCTTTAACGAAGGACAAGACGCCATGCGCGGAGGCATTTACTGGTGGCCGCGGATTTTCAGCCTGGAAAGCTACGAGGCCGTTTTCCGCAGCAGCGGCATCATGACGGCGATGGGGGTCACGGTGGCCAAAACGCTGATCGGCACGGCGGTGCACGTGTTTTTTACGGCGATGGTCGCCTACGCCTTCTCCCGGCGGGAGCTTGTCGGGCAGAAGCTGTACATTTTGATCGGCACGGTCACCCTGTTTTTCAACAGCGGCCTGATTCCCTATTATTTGCTGATCCGCGATCTTCATTTGCTCGACAACTTTTTGGTGTACATCATTCCGGCCATGTTCAGCTTTTTCGACCTGATCATTTTTATGACCTTTTTCCGCGAAATACCGGACGGTCTGGAGGAAGCGGCGAAAATCGACGGAGCGAACGACCTGTCCATTTTCGTGCGCGTCATCATCCCGGTGTCGATGCCCGTCATTGCGACGATCGCCCTGTTTCACGGGGTGTACCAATGGAACGACTACTTCACCGGCATGATTTATATCAACAACATGGACCTGCAGCCGATCCAAACCTATTTGTACCGGATCGTCGCCCAGTCCAGCTCCAACCAGATGGCCGCGGCCATGCCCGGAGGCATATCCAAAAACGTCACCTCCCAGTCCATCAAGCTGGCGACCATGGTCGTGACGACCGCGCCGATCGTGCTTGCTTATCCGTTCCTGCAAAGGTATTTCGTGAAAGGCCTCATGATCGGCTCCATCAAGGGGTAAGCGGCGCCGGAGTTTTTTCCCAAGCGGTAACACGGTTTCACCAAAATATAAAAAGTGGGGTAAAGACGTATGAGAAAACATGTTTTACGCAAAAGCAGCCTGCTGCTCCTGGCCTTTACGCTGATGCTTTCGCTTGCCGCATGCGGCGGCTCGTCAGGCGGGGACACCAAGGCGGCGGAACCCGAGAACAAAAACGAACCGGCGCCTGAAGCGAAGACGGTATCGGCGGACGAACCCGGCTGGAAAGCCGACACGTCCCCGATCACCTTCGACTGGTATTTGAACTTCTCGTGGTTCGCCAACAAATGGGGCGTCGACCCGACCTCCCAATACGTCACGAAAAAAACCGGCGTCAGCGTCAACTTCATCGTTCCCGCCGGCAACGAAAACGAGAAACTGAACACGATGATCGCCTCCGGCAGCCTGCCCGATTTCATCACGCTCGGCTGGTGGGAGGACGCCGTGAAAACGATGATCGAAGGCGATCTGGTGCTTCCGCTCAACAAACTGGCCGAAGAATACGATCCTTATTTCATAAAGGTCGCCGACCCGGCGAAAATGGCTTGGTACAAGCAAGAAGACGGCAACACGTACGTTTATCCGAACTCGTCTTCCTCGCCGAAGGATTTTGAAAAATATTCGCGGGAATACGTGTCCAACCAGACGTTCCTCGTCCGGAAGGATATGTACGAAGCTTTGGGCAAACCGGATATGCGCACGCCGGAAGGATTCCTGAACGCGCTCAAGATGGCGAAGGAGAAATTCCCGGAGGTCGACGGCCAGCCGATGATCCCGCTCGGCTTGACCGAATTTAACGACGTGGGCAACGGCAGCCTTGAGGGGTATTTGCAAAACTTCCTCGCCATCCCGTACGAAAAAGACGGCAAGCTGTATGACCGCCAAACCGATCCGGAATATGTCCGCTGGCTGAAGACGCTGCGTCAGGCCAACGAGCAAGGGCTGCTCGCCAAAGACATCTTTATCGACAAACGCCCGCAAATGGAAGAAAAAATCGCCCAAGGCCGTTATTTTGCCATGATCTATCAGCGCAGCGACCTGACGGCGCAGGAAAACGCGCTGTACGCCAAAGATCCGAACTCCGTCTACATCGCGGTGGACGGCCCGGCCAACACCAAGATGGATCCGCCGACGCTGGCAGGTCCCGGCATTTCGGGATGGACGGTCACGCTCATTTCGAAAAACGTCAAAGACAAAGCCAGAGCGATCCGCTTCCTGGAATATCTGATCAGCGAAGAAGGCCAGAAGGATCTGTACCTCGGCGAAAAAGGCGTCACCTATGATACGATTGACGGCAAAGACCAATTTAAGCCCGAAGCGCTGGAGCTGCTGAACAAAGACCGTTCCGCCTTCGACAAAAAATACGGCGCCTCCCTTACGTTCTGGATGATGCAGGATACGAACATGATTTTGCAATGGCAGCCGCCTAGCGTCGAACCGTTCAAGCAAATGGAGGACTGGACCAAAGGCAAAACGAAAAGCTTCTCCCAATACGACAACATCAACCCGACCGGCAACTCCGAGGAAGGCATCGCGAGCAACAAAATCGCCCAAACCTGGGGCAAAACGCTGCCGAAGCTTCTTTTGAGCAAATCGGACGAGGAATTCGACAAGCTTTGGAACGAGTTTTTGGAAAAACGCGACAAAGCCGGCTTTGCCAAAGTCGAAGCTTTCAAGCAGGCCAAATTCGAAGACAACGTGAAAAAGCTTCAAGAGTTTTTGAAATAATTTCACATGCGAATGCATATCCAAAAAGCCCCATTTTTGCGCGGGCTTTTTGGATTTTCGTCTTTCTTGCCAATCAATAAATTTCCGGATGTGATTCGAGTGCCCAGACGCTTACGATCTTTGACCCGCGTGTTAATCCAAAGGCTGGAGCAGTACTCCCTGCAGCAGCGGTTGTTTCTTTCCTATATCGTCATCATTCTTATACCCGGCATCGTGTTTTCGCTCATTATTTTCCGGCAGCTGAACGAAAGCTACACGAAAGACGCCATCCGCAAAAGCGAAAGCTCCATCGAAATCGAAAAAACGAACATCAAAAACAATATGGAAACGATGGAGCGGACCGTGCAAATCGCTTTGTCGGACCGGGAAGTGATGAATTATCTCGACCGCTCCTCCGAACCGGACCCGTCCGAGCTGATCGAATTCAGCAGCAACACGATGAACAGCCTTCTGCGGCTTCAATTCAACAACCAGGATCTGGAGCATATCCGCATCTTTTCAAACAACCGGTTGATCAGCGAAATATGGCCGGTTTTCCTGAAAGAAACCCGGGTCACGAGCGAGCCGTGGTACGAAGCGGTGAACCGGCTGAACGGAGCGGCCCTTTGGGAAATATCCGAACGCGACAAAGAACTGATGCAAAACCATATCCGCGATGAAAAGGAATTCCGGCAAAAAATGTCGCTTGTGCGCGAAATCGAATATCCGAAGGGCACGCATGTCGGCATCATTCAGGTCGATATGCTGCTGAGCCGCTTTTTCCCAAGCGCTTACGCAAGCCGCAACGGCGACCAATCGCAAATGATCGTCATGGCTTCGGACGGGCGGCTGTATTACGATCAGTCCCGCTCCCTGCTCACCGCTTCCGAGCTCGCCGAGGCGAAGCTTGCGGAAAAGCTCTACCCGACGGAAAATGCCGGCGCCTTCCGGCATGTCAACATAAGCCTCGCCGGCCAACCTTATCTCGCCGTGTATGCTTACATCGACGGCATCGACGCGTACGTCGTGCATATGACGTCGCTGCAAGCGGCGCTTTCGGAGCTGAATAAAACCCGGAATACGATTTTGCTGGTGAACGTCGTGTTGATCGCCATCCTGTCGGTTTCGACCTTTTTTCTCAATTCGCTAATTTTGAAAAAATTGCGGCAGCTGACGCTCTCCATGAAAAAAATCCGCCAAGGGGACTTCAACGTCCAGCTTCCGGTCGGCGGCGGCAGCGAAGTCGGCGAGCTGACCTTTCATTTCCGGAAAATGATGGGCAAAATCAACGAGCTGATCGCCGATGCGGTCAACAAGCAGGCCGCAACGAAGGAGGCCGAGCTGAAAACCTTGAAAAACCAGATCGACTCCCACTTCCTGTACAACACGCTTGAAAACATCAAGATGCTCGCCGAGGTCGAAAACCAGCGGCCGATCTCGGACGCGCTGACCTCGCTTGGCAGCATGATGCGCTACAATCTGAGATGGAGCGGCGAATACGTGCGGCTGCGCGAGGAACTGAACCATGCCCGCCATTATGTCGCGCTGATGAACCTGCGGTTTGACCAGCGGATCTTGCTCCGGGCCGAGCTGACGGAGCGGGAGCTCGACCTGGAAGTGCTGAAAATGTCGCTGCAGCCGATCATCGAAAACGCCGTCAAGCATGGCCTGAATGGAAGCGCAGCGCAGACGGGCGATTTAACCATCACGCTCAGCACCTATGCGCACCAAGGGGCGCAGATGATCGTGATTGAGGATAACGGCGCCGGGATGTCCCCCGAACAAACGCGCCGGCTGAACGAAACCATCCGCGCTGCCGACGGCGGCGGCCGGAGCGGACCCGAGGCGGAATCCTCCGGAATGCTCGGCGGAGGCGGCGGAAACGGCATCGGCCTTCGCAACGTCCATCAACGGCTGCAGTTGTTTTACGGGCAGGAATGCGGCCTTTGGGTCGAAAGCGAGGAACGGCGGTACACCCGGGTGATGATCAAGCTGCCTTACTTTAACCTGATCGGAGGCGAATCCGCATATGTACAGACTATTGATCGTTGACGACGAACGAAATATACGAATCGGGCTGAAAGCCATGATCGAAAGGGAATATCCCTCCCTATTCAGCATCGGATTGGCTGCGGGGGGAGCGGAGGCGTTGGAGCTGCACCGGTCCGAGAAAGCGGACATCGTCGTGACCGACATCCGCATGCCGGGCATGGACGGCCTGGAGCTCATCCGGGAGCTGAACAAGCTTCCCTCTCCCCCGGCGGTGATCATCTTAAGCGGCTACGACGATTTTCAATATGCCAAAGAAGCGATCACGCATAAGGTCCGGGAATATTTGCTCAAGCCGATCGTGCGCGAGGAGCTGCACCAGGCGTTGAACCGGATGCTGACGGATCTGGGGAAGGAACAGGAGGTTGCGCGCGAGCTCTCGGAGCTTGGCAAATACCGCGAAGAGCAGGCGGCGGACCAGCTCAATTACATTTTGCTGCATCCGGACCTGCCGGAGCATGAAATCGAGCGCCGCTTCGCCAAAGCCGGCCTCTCTCCCTCCTCTTCGCCTTTCGTCGTCGCCGTCGTACGCGAAGAGGATCCGCGAAACGGCGCTTTGGCGAAGCTGGCCGAGCCGTATTGGAAGGAACGCCGGTCGATTTGCTTCGAGGACAAGGACCGGAACGTGGTCGTCATTGCGGAAGACGAGGCGGCCGTGGCCGATTTTGCCCGGCATGCGATGGACAGAGGGCTTCACGTACATATCGGCGTCAGCCTGAAAGCGGCGGGCGCCGGACAGTTCAAACGCGGCTATGTCCAGGCCAAGCAGGCGCTGAAGTACCGGATGCTGCAGGCGCAGCCGGGCGGCGGGATCTTTTATTATTCGGACGTTCGGCATCTCCCGATGCCGCAAACGTACCCGGAAGACGCGTTCCGCAGGCTCGCCAACCTGCTCGGAACCGGAAGGAAACAGGTCATCAAGGAGCAATGGCACGAGATCATGGATCTCCGCGAAATCAGGCGCCTCGACATCTCCTACCTGGAACGTCTCAGCCGGATGTTGAACGAGCAGGTCATCGACCGGGTGTTTGCCGATTACGGGGAAGCGTCGGTCGAAATTTTGAAAATCTATAAAAAAATCGGTTACCTTTATGACAGCCAGGCGGTTTTCAGCTACATCCACGACGCGGAAGCGCTGCTGCTGCGGTTGGACGATTACGTGAAGGACGTCAAGGAGGCCCATGTCGGGCATGCCGAAATGAAGGCGGCCGTCGACTACATCTGCGAAAATTATGCCAAACCGCTCAACATGGCGACCGTCTCGAACCATGTTTCGTTGAACTACTCTTACTTTAGCGAAACGTTCAAGCAGTTTACCGGGATGAGCTTCGTAAATTACGTCAAAAAGGTCCGCATCGAAAAAGCGAAAGAGCTGCTGGAGCATACCCGCGGCAAAGTGTACGAAATCGCGGAGCAGGTCGGCTTCGAAAGCGTCAAGCAATTTAACCGGGTTTTTCGCGAGCAGGAAGGCATCTCCCCGATGGAATATCGCGAAAAGGCTTGGGTTCAGGCCGGGGTTCCGGAGTGACCGCCGTTCCAAACCGGCTGCCCAGGGCAAATGAACCAAAAAAGTCCGCGGCAATGATGCCGCGGACTTTTTTGCCCGTTCCCTACGATTCCATTCCCGCCGAAACCAGAAGACGCTGAAGCGTAAGTTCCTTCGTCGAGGAACATATCAAATCGGCCCCGGAGGGTCCGAGGATGCCGGCATCGCCGATGCCGACGGCATACATGCCGGCCGCTTTGATCGCCTCGATGCCCGCCTGCGAATCCTCGATACCGACGCAGCCCGCGGGATCGGCCCCGGCCAGCTTGGCGGCCTGAAGGAAAATATCCGGCGCCGGTTTGCCCGGAATACCGCCGGGGTCCACGATGGCATGAAAATATTCGTTCAGGCGGAGCGCTTCCAAAATAAGCGGCGCGTTTTTGCTGGCGGAGGCGATCACCGCAGGGATGCGGCGTTCCCGGAGTTCGTGCAGCAGCTCTTGAATGCCCGGATACGTATCCTCGGGGGTCAAGCCCGCAAGCAGCGATACGTATTCGTCGTTTTTTTCCCGGGCAAGACGTTCCTTTTCTTCCTGCGAATAGGTTTGCTCCCGTCCCCCATGAACCAGTATTCTTTCAAGCGATTGCATGCGTTCGATGCCCTTGAGGGACTCGTTAAAATCGCTGTCGATCGTAATGCCGATCCGCTTGGCCATGTTTCTCCAGGCGATGAAATGGTATTTGGCGGTATCGGTCACGACGCCGTCCAGATCAAATAATACGGCTTGCAGTTTCATCGTATGCCTCCCGACTGCCTAACCTGATGCTTTATAGGCTTTATAACGTCATCGTTATTTGCGTTTCTTCGGATATATGGGTGAGCCCGTTCCATTCGAGCACGACTTTGTAACCGGACGGATTGGCGATTTCGGCATGAAGCGCCCCCTCTTCGGCAAGCAGCCGGACGTCCACGGCCGTGTCGCCGATTCTCAGCCGTTCCAGCGTGACCGCTTTGCCTTCCCAGGCGGACGGAATCAGCGGTGCAATATGGATCGTCCGCAAGTGGGCCAGCGGTTTGATTCCGACGAAATGCCGGATGATCGGCACCGCCATCGCATACAGCGTCCAGGCCTGCACGGCGCAGCCGTAATCCGGGGACATTTCGCTCATCGAGCCGGGCAGCGCCATCGAAAAGGTCCGCATCATCCGCTGCAGCAAATCAAGCGCCGCGTCCGCATTGCCGTACACCGCCTCCGCCGTCGCATGCACGCCCGTGGAAATGGTCATCGTTTCGCCTTGGTATAGGCCCGACAAATAAGTTCCGTACTCACCGACAAACTCGCCGGAGCGCATCCGTTCGAGCGCGCGAATCCCCTTCTCCCTGTCGGCGATCCCCGTTTCCATCGGGGTGACGATCACCCAGTTTTTGTTCAAAAGCCAGCCCCGGTCCCCTTCCTCGTCGCCGCATGCGGCAAGGAGTCCGTCCAAATATTCCCGGTAACCGGATATCCCGTGTTTCGCGGCGTTTTGGACCAAATGATCCACCTTCGGGACGATATCTTTTTTTGGCGCAACCGCATCCGTAAAAAGCCCCTCCCGCTCGGACCAATATTTGTCGTTGATCGCTTTTTTCATCCGGTCGGCCAGCTCCCCGTAGCGATCCGCCTTGGCGTCATCCCCCATCACCCTGCTCATTTGGGACAATGCCCGGGCGGCCTCCGCCGTATATACGGCCGAGTCGATCAATTCCATGTTCAGGCCGGAAATTTCGATGATGCCGTAACCCGACGGAAATAAATCCCGGTCCGGATCCATTTCCCGAAGCAGCCAATCCAAACCTTGGACGCAGGTCCCGTAGTTTTCCCGCAAAAATTCGAGGTCCCCGTTCCAGCAAAACATATCCCAAATCATCGCGATAAAATGGGCGGTTTCCTGCGTATTGCCCGGATTGGCCACGGCGCCCATCGTCGTGATTTCGTGCACGATCCGGCCGTTGCCGTTGGCGTCCTGGGAAAACCGGCGCAAAAGTTCGACCGTATCTTTGGCCAGCTCGAACTCCCCGGTCGCCATCAAACCTTGAATCGAATACGAATTGTCGCAGCCGAACCACCACGGGTAATGCGGCGAACCGGCGGTTAAGCCCCGGCCGATAAAATCCACGCGCTGCACAAGCCACCTTGTGTTCCATTTGACCCAGGCAAAAATATCGTTCAGCCGCTCTTCGCCCTCCACCCCGAAATGCGACGCGGCTTCGATCCGCTCATAGGTTTTCTTTTTCGCGCCAAGCAGCCCGTCAAAGTCCTGCAGGCTGCGGTAAGTCGTCTCGCATTCTTCTTTGGAGGCATAAGAGCCTGCAATATATGCATGAAAGACGTACGTCTCTCCGGGAGCAAGGATGTTTTCGGCCAAGATCGAAAGCCCGGTGCCTCTCCCAGCCGTCCATTCCGGCCCGATCAGGCCGGCGCCCGTGCGAAGCTGCTGTCCGGTGATCCCCGGCATATCGGCCCCGAATTTGACGTACCAGTCGTTCCCGCTGTCCTTCGCGATGCCGGCCCAATCGGACACTTCCTCGAACCGGTCCTCTTCGCCGTCCCGGATGCCGATGTCCTCCGAAAACCATACGGGCCGCAAATCGGTCCGGCAAAGCAGTTCAAGCTCCAGCTCCACCGGCTCAGCCGAATAATTTTGGAGCTCGTAACGCACGACCATCCCTTTTTCCAGCTCCGGGGCGAATTGGGTCCGCTTCATGGAAACGGGGATATGGCCCAGGCCGTGGTCGTAACGGAATTCCCCGCCCCATGCGTAATTGATAAATTCGTCGGCTTTGGCCCATACCGAGATATCGCGCTTCCGGTCCTTCAGACGAAGCCAAAAGCCGTCAAGCAGCTTGATGGGATGCAGCCAAACGCCGCCCATTTCGCCCGCAACATGGTGCCCGAAGTCCGGAAACCATCCATCCTGGGTTCCAATAGCCTTTACGTATTCTCCTGCCGTCAAATAGATCGGAAACGGATGTCTGCTGCTCGCTTTTTTCATTGGATTCTCCTCTTCTTTCCGTAATCTCGGTTGTTTCCCCGCAGTTTACCCCTTCGTCGCCGACGACAGGGATATTCCCTCGATAAAGTATTTCTGCAGGAAGAAAAATACGATGATGGCCGGAAGCATGATCAGGATCGTCGCCGCCATCAGCATGTTCCATTCCACGTTGTACAGCCCTTTGAACATGGACAGGCCAAGCGCGAGGGTATATTTCGTATTCGTGTTCAGATAAATGAGCGGTCCCTGGAAATCGTTCCATACGCCCATAAACGTAAAGATCGATACCGCAATAAGCGGCGGCTTGCTGAGCGGCAGCATAATCCGGGTAAAAATGCTCCAGCGGGACGCGCCGTCCATAAACGCCGCCTCGTCCAAATCCCTCGGAATGCCGCGCATAAACTGCCGGATCAGGAAGATGTTAAAGGCCCCGCCCCCGAAAAACGAAGGGATGATAAGCGGCAGAAACGTATCGACCCAGCCGGCTTCCTTGAACATGATAAACATCGGAATCATCGTGACCTGGCCGGGCAGCATCATCGTCGCCAGCAGCACCAGAAACAAAAAACGCTTGCCTTTGAAGCGGAAGCGGGCAAAACCGTACGCGCATAACGCGGAAGAGAACACCGTCCCGATCATGACCGGGATCAAGATGATCAGCGTATTTTTCAGAAAGAGAAAAAAGGGAACGGCCGTCACCGCGTTTTTGTAGTTATCCCAATGCCATGCCTTCGGGATAAAAGAATCCTGGAATACCTCGGCCGGCGACTTCAGCGACGTGGATACCGTCCACAGGAGCGGAACCAGCACGACCGCCGCTCCTCCAATGAGCAGGAGAAACGCGATCAGCTTTCCGAAACTCCATTTTTTTTGTTTGATCGTCATTTTGTTTTCCTCCTCCCTTAATCCCGTTCGTCATCGCCGTTATAGTAGACCCACATGGAAGAGCTGCGGATGACAATGAGGGTGAAAAGCAGGATGATGGCGAACAAAATCCAGGACAATGCCGAAGCATATCCCATTTCGAAGCTGACGAAAGCTTTGTTGTACAAATAAAGGTTGTAGAACAGGGTCGAATTGAGCGGACCTCCGTTTGTCATAACGAAAGCCTGCGTAAAGTATTGAAACCCGCCGATGATCCCCATGATCAGGTTAAAAAAGATCGTCGGCGAAATCATTGGCACCGTTACGCTCGCAAACCGCCGGAAAGGGCCCGCCCCGTCCAGCTGAGCGGCTTCATACAGCTCTTCCGGAACGCCCTGGAGACCGGACAAATAAATGATGATGGTGTTGCCCACGCCCCAGATCCCCATCACGATCAGCGCCCCCAGCGCATAACTCGGATCCTGAAGCCAGGCCGGTCCCTCGATGCCGAACCAAGCCAGGGCCCGGTTCAAAATTCCGTATTCCGGATTGAAAATCATGATCCACATCATGGACACCGCCACCGCAGGGATCACGGAAGGCATAAAATAAATCATGCGGAACAGCTTCATGCCCCGCGTGCGCATGTTGAGCAGCAGCGCGATCAATAGGGAAACGATCTGGTACAGCGGCACGGAAACAAGCGCGAATATAAACGTGACTTTCAGCGATTGATAAAACAGTTCATCATGGAAAATGGCTTTAAAATTATCCAATCCTACAAACTCGATCGAACGAATGCCCGTAATGATGTCCCATTTGCTGAAGGACAATATCAACGAAAACACCATCGGCCCAAGCGTAAAAAGGAGTAAGCCCAAAAACCAAGGAAGAATGAATAAGTAGCCGGCTTTTTCCGAACGTGGATTTCGCATGGAGACCTCCTTGACGATGCGGATGCCGGCCGGATTCAACCCGGCCGCCTCATCCGAAAGTAGCTGAAAGGGTGAAGCGGCTTGCGAACCGCCCCACCCCGCTCCCGTTATTACTTGATCTTGCTGTCAACCGTCTTGGCCGCTTCATCCAAAGCTTCCTTCACCGTGGATTTGTCCAGCAATATTTTTTCCATCGCCTTGTTGAACTCCTCCGTAAAAATCGGAGCGTTGGCGGAACGCATGGAGATCGGCTTTTTCGCAAAGTTCATCATTTCGATCACCGGTTTGTCGACAACCTCCGTGCTCTTCACCTGGTCGAGCTCGGCAACCGTTGCCGGCAGCACCTGCCCTTTTTCGGAGCGGGCTTTTTGCGCCTCGGTGCCCGACAGCCATTTCATCAGTTCAAAGGCTTCTTTTTTATGTTTGCCGTTTGCGTTCATGGCCCAGCCCGCGGCGGCGATGATGCTTGCGCGCTCGCCGTTGGCGCCGGAAGGAATCAGGGCCGATCCGTACTTCACGTCCGATTTGTCCAGGTCGCTTTTTACCCAGCGTCCGGTAATCATCATGGCCAGCTTATCGGTCATAAACATGGAGGAGTCGCCGCCGAGCGTTTCGGTGTCCTGCGGCGTAGGAGATACGCGGTCCTCTCCTTTGGTCAGCGCCACGTATTTTTCCATGGCCGCGATCGTCTTGTCGCTGTTCATGAAACCTTCGGCTTTCGTTCCGTCCTCGTTGCCGATGTCGGCGCCGTTCAGCCAGAGATAGATGTAAATCGGATATTCCCATTTCGTCGCGTTAAAGCCGAATTCCGTCACTTTGCCTTTATCGTCCTTTTTGGTCAGCTTTTTGGCGGCGTCGATCATGTCGTCCCATGTCCATTTATCGCTCGGATAAGGGATTTTCGCTTCGTCAAACATCCGTTTGTTGTACCACAGGGCAAGCGGGTTGAAATCCTTCGGCAGATAGTACAGCTTGCCGTCGATTTTGCCCATATTGATCAGGTCCGGCTGGAATATGTCCGTTTTGAACGCGCCGTCGTTTTTGACGTAATCGTCCAGCGGCTCGACGACGCCTTTGTCGACGTATTTGAAATAATCGCCTTCGCCGATCAGGAATACGTCAGGCGCCTGGCCGGCCGCAAGCGACGTCGTCAGCTTGGTGGCATAACCGTCGCCCGGAACCGGCTCGAAGGTAACCTTGATGTTCGGGTGGGTTTCGTTGAATTGGTCGGCCAGCTTTTTCTCTACGGAATCCGCCGACAATTCCCCCCATGTCGTGAATTTCAGCTCGACGGTCTTTTCCGAAGAGCCGCCGCTTTCCCCGCCGCCGGATGCGGCGTCCTTGGAAGAACCCGAAGAACATGCGCTCAGCACCATGCTGAACATCAACAAAAACGCGAGACCTGCAGACCATTTTTTCATAACCGTTGACCTCCCTGAATGAAAATAATTAGATGTGCATCAGTTCAAATTGCAGCCGGCCTTGAAAACTCATCTTTTTGCCGTAGATCACAAGCTCTATTTCTTCTTGGGTGTCGGCCGAAATTTCCATCCGCTCCTTCGTCACGTTGAACTGCAGTTTGGTGCCCTTCCAGAACAGCGGGAAGGACAAACGCTCCCACGCATCCGGCATTTTCGGATGCACGTGCAGCGCGCCGTCCAGCATGCGGATGCCGGCAAACCCCATCACGACGCATTGCCAGATCCCGCCGAGCGAAGCGGCATGAATGCCTGCGTCCGACGAGTGTTCATGCGGTCCCAAATCGATTTCGGCGGCTCTGCGGAAAAGCTCGTAGGCCAGCTTTTTGTCATCGAAATCGCTTGCCAGAATGCTGTGCGTCGAGAAGGAAAGCGACGAATCATGCAGCGTTTTGGGCTCGTAATAATCGTAATTCGCCCGCTTGAGTTCGGGCGCGAACCTGTTTTCCAGCAGATAAAACAGCATCAGGATGTCCGCTTGTTTCGATACCTGCATTTCGTTGACCTGGTCCAGGCTGTAATCCTGGAACAAGGTGCCCACTTTCGCCTGCGATTTGTAAGGCGTCAAATCCAGCTCCTGTTTCTGCAGGTAGGTGTCGTCCTGGGCGATGATTCCGCGCCCGTCCGGCTGCGGAAGGTAGATGGCATCCGCCTTCTCCCGCCATTCCTGCGGTCCGCGCTCCAGACCCAGCTTGGATTCGAGGCGCTCCAGCAGCTGCGGATCCCGGTCCTTAAGCTCATCGTAATATTGAATGGCAAGCAGGAGATTAAAATGCGCCATGTAATTGGTAAAAGCGTTGTTGTCCACGTGTTCCTTGTATTCGTCCGGACCGATAACCCCGTTGATCTCGTACCTTGAAGCTTCCTCGTTCCACTCCAGGCGGCTCGCCCAGAACACCGCGGTATCGAAAATCATCTCGTAGCCGTAATCGTCCATGAACCGCTGGTCGCCGCTCGCCTTGTAGTAATGCCAAACCGCGTAGGCGATATCGGCCGTAATGTGCTGTTCGATGAATCCCGACCAAATTTTCGTCTGCTTGCCGGTTACGACATCAACCGCTCCCCACACGGGGGTCACTTCCCCGTCGCTCGGCCAAGCGACCTCCCACGGATACATCGCGCCCCGGAACCCGTTTTCTTCCGCTTTTTTTCTGGCCCCTTCAAGCCCAAGATAACGGTATTCCAGCAGCGTCCTTGCCACGCTTGGCTCGCTGTAAATGAAAAACGGAAGAATGAAAATTTCGGTATCCCAGAAGGAGTGGCCCTTGTAGCCTTCGCCGCTCAGCCCTTTCGCCCCGATTCCCATGCGGCGGTCATGGACGGGCGTCATGACCGTCATGTGGTAAATCGCGAACCTGAGCGCCAGCAGATCGAAGCGGTGTGCGGATTCGATCTCGACACGGTACCGGCTCCAAATCTCCGCCCATGCTTGCCGGTGCCGCTCGAACAGCCCGTCGTATCCCGCCGATTCGGCCTTCTTAAGCGCTTCCAGCGAATGTGCGCGCAGTTTTTCGAGGTCGCCCGCTGCCTCGACGTCCGCGTCCCGGCTCGTATGCACCTGTACCAGCTTGTGCAGCTCCAGCGTCTGCCCGGCCTTCAGCTCCATGCGGTACGCCATCTCCATCTTGCGCCGTTCGATCTCCATCTGCAGGGCCGGCTCGAACGGATGGCCGTCGATCAGGAACCGGTGCAGGGCGCTCAGCACGAAATCGACCTTGGACTCGGTCGTCGTCTGCACGAGCTGAAGATATTTTTTGTCAAAAATCCTTTTTTCGCCTTCATGGAAATGCTGGCTGCCCGAGTTGGCCGCCTGGGCGTTGATGCCGGATGTCAGCCGGAGCGTAATGCCCTCATCCAGCGGCGTCATCCGAAGCTTCATGCCGATCAGGTGCAGGTCATCCTTTGAAACGAAGCGGCGGAATTCGAACCGAATTCTTTTTCCGTCGGGGCTCCGCCATACGAAGGAACGGGTCAGCTCCGCATCGCGCAGGTTGAGCGTCCGTTCGTAATCGGCCGTATCGCCGGTTTCCAGCGAGAAACGCCGGCCGTCGACCAGCAGCTCGATCTGCGTCACGTCCGCCGCATTCGGCAGTTCGGTCACCTCCAACTCGTCGAACCGGTTAAACGTGCCGTTTACGAACAAGTTCCGGGTTCCCCCGATATAAGCTTCCTCCGTGGCGGAGCGAAGTCCCATATAGCCGTTCCCCAGAGACATGACCGATTCGCATTTGCCCTGAGCCAGCGGGTTGAACGACGTTTCCGTAAAGCTCCACTGCTCGAGTTCGGGTGTTTGCCCGTTGTAGCTTAGCATGTATTCCAACTCCAATCTCTGTCTAAAAAGCCTTGATTCCAGGGTATCGAAATCGATTTCGAAACCCTCAAAAAAATATGGTTTATCAGGGAAAGCGCTTTCGGGCAGATTATATCATCGCCACGGATTCCCTGTCAACCAGATGAAACGGAATTTTTTGATGCACCCCTGCCGCCTTTTTTTCAAGAATGCGAATCATCTGCTCGAACGCCAAAAAGGCCATCTTCTGAAAATCCTGGTGGATCGTCGTCAGCCGAGGGGTCGTATAGCCGGACAGCACGATATCGTCAAAGCCGATGATCGATAGCTTTTCGGGAATGCCGATTTGAAGCTCGCGGCACCGGCTCATGAATCCGATCGCCATCAAATCGCTGGCAAAAAAAACGGCCGTCATCTCCGGATGCTCCCGCAAATAGGAATCGGCCAATTCATAGGCGTATTCCTCCGTATAATCCCCGTTAACGACAAGGGATGGATCATATGGAATGCCGTTTTCCGCCAGAGCTTGGCGGTACCCTTCAAGGCGCTCCTTGCTCACGACGGCATAATTATGGCCGTTCACCATGCCGATTCGGCGATGGCCGTGGTCGATCAAATACTGCACGGCGCATTTCGCCGCCGCGATGTTGTCCGTCATGATCGAGCCGGTATACGAACCCGTGATGTCCGCATCGATGACGACGCACGGAAAGTTGCTGTCGACGATTTCGAGGAAATAAGGGTCCGTCGTTTTCAAACCGGTGATAAGCGCCCCGGACACCTTATGCTCTTTGCAAAACTGCCAATACGATTTGTCCTGCTGCTCGGACAAGCTGCGCGTATACAGCAGCACCTCATAGTTATAATGGGAAGCCGCCTCGAAAATCCCCGTCATCATTTTGAACAGCACGCCGTCTTTGCCGTTGGAATACTCGAAATTGGAAAAAATGAGGGCGATGGATTTCGTCACCTTTTGCTTCAGGTTTTTGGCCAGCATGTTCGGCGAATAATTGAGCTCCTCCACGGCCTTCAGCACTTTTCTTCTCGTTTCCTCGCTGACGTCGCTGTACCCGTTCAGCGCCTTGGACACCACGGTGGTCGATACGTTCGCGTGTTTCGCCACATCTTTTATCGTCGCCACCTGGTTCACCTCCTGTAAATTTGCAACCTAATGCGGAATGATCACATATTCACTAATTAAATCACAGCGCCCAAATCCTGTCAAAATGGATTTCCCGCGGCCGTCCCAAGCCGGGAATTCGCTGTGTTCATAAAAATCCTTTTAAAGTATAATTATTCCATATGGGACACGATCAGACAAGGGGTGGCACCGATGTACAAAGTTTTTATCGTCGACGACGAAGCGGTCGTGCGCGACGGCTTGAAACGGACGATCGACTGGCGGGAGCACGGGTTTGAGCTGGCCGGCGATTTCGCCAATGGCCGCGAAGTATTGGAGGTGATGGAGCATACGGTACCGGACGTCATCATCTCCGATATTTCCATGCCGTTCATGGACGGGCTGGAGCTTGCCGCAAACGTCACCAAAAAGTACCCGTACGTCAAAATCATCATCCTGACCGGCTTCGACGAATTCGAATATGCGCAGCAGGCCATCCGGCTCAAGGTGTCGGATTTTATTTTGAAACCGATTACAGCCCATGAAATGCGGGAGCTTTTGCGGAAGGTCAAGCTTGAAATGGATGAAACGGCCCGGCAGCATGAAGATTTAAGCCGCTTGTACAGCCAGTTGAAGCAAAGCCTGCCGCTGCTCAAGGAACGTTTTTTGGAACGTCTGGTCGTCAACGGATTGCGGCCGTCCGAAATCGAGGAACGTTTCCAATACTTCGGCCTTCCTCCGCTTTCCCCGCCGCAGCTCGTCATGGTTGCGGATATCGACGATTTCGGCACCCGGCAGCTTCAGCCGGAGGCGGCAAACGACACCGAGATTCTTCGCTACGCGGCATACAATGTGCTCGAGGAAATCGCCGAACGCGAAGGTTTGCTGCTGTTCCGGACGCGGGAAGAGCGGCTCGTGCTGGTCGTCTCCGGCCTTGCCGACGAAACGGAGCTGTACGAGCATGCCTGCCGCATCGCCGAGGAGGGGAGATTTTACATCGATAAATTTTTGAAATTTACCGTCAGCTTCGGCGTCGGGCAAGCGGTCGGGTCCGCCGAGGAGCTTCCCGTCTCCTACAAAAGCGCCCTCTCCGCGCTGGACTACCGCTTTTTGCTCGGCAAAAACCGCGTGCTCAGCATTTTGGATTTCGAAAGCCGGCCTTCCTACGACAACCGTTCCCGCGGCGACTGGGACCGCAGGCTCGCTTCCGCGGTCAAAACCGGTTCATTGCAGGAGGTTCGCCAGCTCATACAGCAGTTCGTCGCCGATCTGAAGGAAAGCATGGCCCCTCTTGATGCCTGCGTCCTCCAAATCCAGAAGGCCATCCTTTCGCTCATCAATACGACGCAGGAGCTAGGGCTCGACAACGCCCGGCCGATCCGCCTGACCGACGTCTACCCGTTCAAAACGCTGGACGAAATCGGGGCTTGGCTCGAAGACGCGGCGTCATCGGTCATGTCGGCCATCGCCGACAACCGCAACCATCATACGCTGGCGCAGATCCGCAAAGCGGTCGAATACATCGAAACCCACTACGCGGAAGAAAAAATCTCGCTGCAGGACATATGCCGCCACTGCTTGATGAGCACAAGCTATTTCAGCCTCGTGTTCAAGCAGCATACCGGCGAAACCTTCGTCGAGTATTTGACCCGCATCCGCATGGACAAGGCCAAGGAAATGCTGCAGCATACGATGATGAAATTTTACGAAATCGCCGGCAAGGTCGGGTACGGCGACCCGAATTATTTCAGCATTTTATTCAAAAAACATGTCGGCATGACGCCGCGCGAATACCGCGACAAATACGCCAAGGAGAGCCGGGCCTGATGCTCAGACTGAACAAGCGCAATTCCGTCATACCGTTTCCGCCGTTCAAAAGCATCCAATCGAGCATTTTTTTTACGTTTTCCTGCCTGATTCTGGTGACGGTCATGGTCATCAGCTTAAACAGCTACCGTTTGTCGGTGGACGCGGTCGAAACGAACTCCCAAAGCTACGTACAGGAAATCATCAGGCAGGTCAACTCCAACATCCAATCCTACATCGACAATATGGAGAACATCAGCATGCTTGCCATGACCAACAAGGACGTCAAATATTACATTTCCAACAACAGCTTTATCAGCAAAAGCGACCGCATGCCTTACGAGAAACGGATTTCGGACCTGTTCCAAGCGATTTTGTACTCCCGCAAAGACATCTCGGCGATCATGGTGTTCGGGTACAACGGATTTTACGTGTCGGACCGGCGGATCACCCTTCTCAATCCGTACACGAAGCTGGAGGAGCAGCCTTGGTACGTAGAGGCGAAACAAAAAGGCGGCCAATCCGTCATCTCCCCTCCCCACGTCCAAAACATCATCCAGAACGAATACCGCTGGGTCGTCTCCTTGAGCCGGGAGCTCAAAAGCACGGACGGGATCCGGGGCGAGGGCATTTTCCTGGTCGATCTGAACCTCAGCATCATCAACGACATTTGCAGCAAAATCAATATGGGCAAAAAGGGTTACGTCTTTATCGTCGACAAATCCGGGAACATCGTCTACCATCCGCAGCAGCAGCTCATCTACAGCAATTTGCGCTCGGAACAGATTTCGCGGGCGGCCGCCGCCAAAAGCGGCACCTCCTTTACGGTCGACGACAACAAGGGCAAACGCGTGTACTCCGTTCAGGACACCAATTTCGGCTGGAAAATCGTCGGCGTCGCCTATACGGACGATTTGATCGCCAACGAGGGCACGATCCGCAACTCGATTTTGATGTACGCCTTGATCGGAATTCTTTTTTCCCTGCTGCTGTCGCTGTTTTTGTCCTACCGGATTTCGCGGCCTTTGCGCATTTTGCAGCGCGACATGAAAAAGGTCGAGCGCGGCAATTTCGACGTGCGGACCAACATCGAGCCGATCAACGAAATCGGGCAGCTCGGACGCTCCTTCAACCTGATGACATCACAGATCAAAAACCTGATGGAAGAAATCATCGAAAACCAGGAAAGCAAGCGGAAAAGCGAGCTGATGCTTTTGCAATCCCAAATCAACCCGCATTTTTTGTACAACACGCTGGATTCGATCATCTGGATGGGCGAGCAGAAAAAACACGAGGAAGTCGTGCTGATGACCTCCGCCCTGGCGAAGCTGTTCCGGGCCAGCATTACGAAAGACAAGGAGCTTGTGCCCGTCCGCGTCGAAATAGAACATATCACCAACTATTTGCTGATCCAGAAAATGAGGTACGGCGAGCAGCTCGAATACGAAATCGACGTTTCCCCGGATATCATGCACTACAAAACGCTGAAGATCCTTCTGCAGCCATTCGTGGAAAACGCCATTTATCACGGCATTCGCAACAAGCCGGAGCCGGGCAAAATTACGATCCGCGGCCGCGAACGGGATGAAACGATTCTGTTCGAAGTCGAGGACGACGGCATGGGCATGACGCCGGAGCAGGTGGAAGGCATCTGGACGACGCATGGCAAAAAGCTGGGAACCAAATCGACGAGCGGCATCGGCATCGGCAACGTCAATGAACGGGTCAAGCTGTTTTTCGGGCAATCGTACGGCATTCAAATCCGAAGCGAGCCGGAAGAAGGCACGGTCGTGACCATCGCCATTCCGAAAATAAAGGAGTAGCGCCTATGCGAATACAACGTGCCACGCTGCTTTTGACCATCATTTTTGTTGCGTCCGTCGTGTATATCATTTTATATTTCAAGCTGTTTATCCCGGCGCCGGAGCATGAACGGAGCGTTACCGTCATTTTGAAGGAGCATAACATCCGCTCGGATTTTTGGCAGACGGTCAGCAGCGGGGCCAAAGCCGCCGCCAAGGAAGCGGGCTCGGAAATCACCATTACCGGCCCGCTGCAGGAAACCGACATCGACGGTCAGGTCGGGCTGCTGGAGGAAGTATTGGAGCAAAAACCGCAGGCGGTCGTGATCGCCCCGATCAATGACGACAGGGTGACGGACAAGCTGCAGAAAATTCAGGAGGCGAAAATCCCGCTCGTCATCATCGACACGCCGGTCAATCTCGCGTCTTCGCCGACTTTCGTGTCCAACGACCATACCGCCGCGGGCGTGCAGGCGGGCAAAGCGGCGCTTGCGCAGACAGGGAACCGTCCGAAATCCGTCATCATCGGCGATTTTGCCTCGTCCGGCGTCTCGGCGGAAAGGGAAAAAGGGGTGCGCCAAGCCCTCCTTCCTTATCCCCAAAGCGTATACGGCACCTACTACTGCTCGGATTCCGAGGAACGCGCGTATTTGATCGCCAAAACGATGATGCGGGACCACCGCGATTTGAACGCCATCATCGCCCTGAACGAGTCGGCGGCGCTGGGAGCGGCCAAGGCGATCAAGGACCAGAGCAAAACCGGGCTGATCAAGCTCATCGGGTTCGATACCTCGGCTTACGAAATCCGTCTGCTCGAGGAAGGGACGTTAAACGCGACGGTCGTGCAGCAGCCGTTTAACATCGGTTACCTTGGCGTGCAGACGGCGCTGGATATGCTGGACGGCAAAAAGGTAAAGCCGGTCACTTACACGAATTCGATCGTCGTCACGAAAGCAAATATGTATTCGCCTGAAAACCAAAAGCTGTTATTCCCATTTATCGATAAATAATTGTTGCAATATGGAATGAACTAAAGAAATGAAGGTTATAGGACCGCATCGGGCCTTTTTAACAGGAAGTTCGATGCAAGCTTTAGTTCAATCTATATAGCGATCCTTACGAAAGGTGTGAGCGCCTGATGAACTCCCGCCTGCTGCTTGGCCTGGCGAAGCTGTCGGTTTCCTTGCTGCTTCTGCCGCCGCTGCTTGCGTCCTGTTCCGGCACCGCCCAGCCGAAGCCTGCGCTAAAACCGAAGGACAACCCTCCGGCCGTCATTAATTTCATCGCATCGGAGTACAGCTCGCAGACGCGGCCGCTGCTCGAAAATTTGGTGCAGGACTTCATGCTGAAAAACCCGGATATCGTGATCAATCTTCAAGTAGCCAATTGGGATATTCTCGACATCATTTATACGACCATGATCAGCAAAAATCAGCCGCCGGACCTTTTGAACACCAACGTGTATACGCATTTTGCCAACGACGGCCTGCTGAACGACATGGACGACATCATCTCGCCCGACCTGAAAAAGAAATTTTATCCCGATCTTCTGAAGCTGGACAACTGGAACGGCAAGCAGTACGCCATTCCGTACGTGTCTTCGACCAGAAAGCTCTATTACAACAAGGAGCTGTTCCGCGAAGCGGGAATCGAAGCGCCGCCGAAAACCTGGTCCGAGCTTAAGGAAGACGCGCGCAAAATTAAAAACGGCGGCAAAGCCCGCGGGTTCGGGGTCGATTTGACCGATAACGAGATCCAGGCCTATCTTTCCTACTTTTTTTTGGGCGCCGGCGGCGGCTGGATCAAGGACGGAAAATGGACCATCAACTCGCCCGAAAACGTGGAAGGACTGACCTTTTTGCGGGATATGTACACCGAAGGCTTAACCGATTCGGACCCGACGGTGACGACCCGTGACGAGAAGCAGCGCGTCCTGGGCGACGGCAAACTGGCGATTATGATTTCCGGCAACTATTTCAACATCGTCGTTCCGCGCGAATTTCCGAACCTCGAATACGACAAAGGCCCGATTCCCGTCAAGGACGGGGTCAAACCGATCAACTTCGGTGTCCATGATATGCTGGTGTCGTTCAAAACCGACCATACGGACAAGGAGGCGCTCTCCAAGTTTTTGGACTACCTTTACTCCAGCCCCATCTACGAGCAGATTATCCAGCAGGAAGGTTTCCTTCCCGTCACGCAGCTCACCGGGGAGCGCCTCGGATCGGCGAATGAGGAGATGAAAGCCGACTTGGCGGCGTTGCGGAAAGCCAGCTTTTACCCGATCCAGCAGCCGGAATGGCAGGCGGTAATGGACACGGCCCGCAAAATGGGCGACGCCGTCCTTCACGACCATATGTCGCCGAAGCAGGCGCTGGACGAGCTGCAGAAATTCGCCGAGGAAGAGCAGCGGGAGCTGATCAAGCATCATAAGAATAAGAAATAACGTCTCTCGACGTACTTCCTAAGAAGACAGACCGCGTTTAAAGGTAGTTGTTCTTGCGATATAGGGAAGCAATGGCTCTGCAGTTTATACTTTCTGATATAAAAAATAACGTATGCAGCGCGGAGAAGCCGGACGATTGTCCGGCTTTTTTGGCGTCCGGGCGAGCACTTAGAACCAAATTCCCCGGAAAGAGAAAATAACAAAGAATTCATGGAAGAATTTCGATAGAGTGACAGAGCCCCCCTCATTATGATTACTGTAGGCGCTGTAATTCGAAAGCAGGAAGTTAAATATGGCGTTGAACATGATTCTCAAGGAGGGTTAGCTTTATGGTGTCTAAAACAAGATTGGCTGCGCTGGGCATCGCGGCTTTGATGGCCGTGGCTCCGCTTGCAGGCTGCGGCAGTTCCAAAGATGAAGCAAAACCACAGGAACCTGCCAAAACGGAAGAACCGGCAAAAACCGCAACGGATGAAGGGAACAAGTCCGGAACCGACGACGGAGCCAAAAAACTGACGGGCGAGTTCGAAATTCAATACTTCGTCGGCGGTTACGGCGACAAATGGTGGAAAAAGGTCATTGCCGACTTCCAGGCTGCCAACCCGGATTTGAAGATTAAAGAAAGCGGCGGCCCGAAAATCAACGATCAAATGAAACCGCGTTGGGTCGGAGGCAATCCGCCGGATTTCGTCTACATCGACGGACCGAACCTGAACGACCGGCAAATGGTCGAAGACGGGCAGCTGGAGGATTTGACCGATTGGATCAAGGACGCCAAAAATATCGACGGCGACAAAATTTCCGACATTTTGGCCCAGCCGCCGCAGCAGTTTGACGGCAAAGTGTATGACATCCCGCTCGTATTAAACTCCTGGGGCGTGTTCTGGGACAAAGCTCTTTTCAAAGAAAAAGGCTGGGAAGAACCGACCGACTGGCAGTCCTTCATGGCCGTCAGCGACAAAATCAAAGCCGCCGGCGTAACGCCGTTCATCCACACCGGCAAATATCCGTACTACATTAACGGCGCGATCCTGTATCCGGCGATCGTATCCGCGAATAACAACGACATATCGATCCTGCAGGACATGGCGGCATCCAAGGTCGAAGCGTTCCAAAAACCTCCGGTCCTGGCCGCCTTGAACAAAATCGTGGAGCTGCGCGATAAAGGATTCATCGACAAAGCCTCCATCCAAATCAACCATACCGATTCCCAGATGCTGTTCCTGCAGCATAAGGATGCGTTCATTCCGAACGGCCTCTGGCTGCCGAACGAAATGTCGAAAGACATTCCGGGCGGATTCGCCTTCGGCTTCATCCCTTCGCTTACGCAGGATAACGGCGGCAAAGTGGTCGCCAACACGTCCACGGCGAACGTAGCCATCGCGAAAAACGCGAAAAACAAGGAAGCGGCGAAAGCGTTCCTGGAGTTCATTTTCTCGAAAGCGCAAGCTTCCCAATGGGCCGAGCTGAGCGGCGCGCCTTCCAACATCAAAGGCGACATCAGCGCTTCCAACGCGCCAAGCCATGTAAAAGACGCGGCCAAATATTTGACCGACCCGAACACCGTCGTCGTGCCTGCCATCACCTTTAACGCCGACGTCGACAAGGCGATGCAGGATGCCACGGACGCGCTGACCATCGGCAAAATCACCCCTGAACAATGGGTGGAACGCGTGGTCGAGGTCGCCAAAAAAGCTTCGGGCAAAAAATAAATAACGGGACCACCCGCGTTCATCCGGATCGCAACCGAAACCGGAGTTGACGCAGGATCCTTTGGCAAGCGGCAGACGACCAAGACGGAGGATGACGGGGATATACTCTTCGGTCATCCTCCTTATCTTATTTTGAAAGGCAGGTTAAACGATGAGATTGGGAACAACCAAGTGGCAGCGGAACCTTTTTGTCGCAACGTTTATTCTCCCCACCTTTTTGTTCTTCTGCGTATTTACGGTTTATCCCGTTTTGCAGGCCATGTATTATTCGTTGTTCGACTGGTCAGGCTCCTCCGACAACAAAACGTTTATCTGGTTTGACAACTTCAAGGAAATGATCCACGACCCGATCGTTTGGAACGCCATGGGCAACGACTACTTTCTCGTCGTCGGCAAAATTATCGGCATCATGCTTTTGGCCACCTTTTTTGCCGTCGCCTTGACCCGGTTCCGGTTCAAGCTGTCCAGCTTCTTCCGGTCCATCTTTTTTATCCCGAACGTAATTTCCGTCGTCGTCATCGGCGTATTGTGGAATTTCATTTATAATCCGCAAATCGGCTTCTTGAACGCGTTTTTGTCGCTTTTTACGAAAGAAAAAGTGGACATCACCTGGCTCGGCTTCACCAGCCATACGATTTGGATGCTTTTGCCTCCGGCGATCTGGGCGGGCATCGGCTTCTACATGATTCTGCTCATTGCGGCGATCCAGGGCATTCCCGAATCG
Source organism: Paenibacillus sp. USDA918EY (assembly GCF_009870825.1). Classification (GTDB taxonomy): domain Bacteria; phylum Bacillota; class Bacilli; order Paenibacillales; family Paenibacillaceae; genus Paenibacillus_AQ; species Paenibacillus_AQ albilobatus. The sequence goes on from NZ_WTWY01000009.1 coordinate 159,751, forward strand.
TATTACGAGGCGTCCAGCCTTGAGGGCGCGGGTCAATGGGCGCAGTTCCGCCACATTACGCTGCCGCTGATTTGGGAACAGATGAAGGTGTCGATCCTGAACATCATGATGACGACGCTTAACGGCTCTTTCGTCATCGTCATGATCATGACGAACGGGGGGCCGGACAACTCGACCCAGGTCATGGGTTCCTACTTGTATCAAATGGCCTTTTCCCAATACCATTTCGGTTACGGCGCGGCCATCGGCGTGTTGATTTTGATCGTCTCGCTTATTACCACCGTCATCATGCAGCGCTTGATGCGCCAGGAAACGATTGAAATCAGCTGATTTTAAAAGCCCGGGAGGAACGAATTATGAAATCAGGCGGTTTACATCCCATTTATAAAACCGTATTTTATGCCATTCTCGTCATCTGGGGGCTGTCCGTGCTTTATCCGCTGCTGTGGACGCTGCTCGACGCGCTCAAAAACAACGATCAGTTTTTCCGCAAAATGCCGTGGTCCCTGCCGGACCTGCCGCTCTTGTGGAGCAACTTCTCATATGTATGGAGCGAATTCAGCTTCGATAAATATTTCATGAATTCGGTCGTCGTGACGGTCGGTTCGACGCTGCTCGGATTATTTTTGGCCGCTTCGACGGCTTACGTGCTTGCCAGATATCCGTTCAAAGGCAGCAACGTGTTATATCTCATCTACATCGCGTCGATGATGATCCCGTTCAGCTTGGCGTTGATCCCGCTCTTTTTCCTGCTTAATTCGATGCATTTGACCAACTCATCTTTTGGGCTCATCCTGGTGTATGCTTCCACGTTGATCGCTTTCGGCATTTTCGTGCTTGTCGGTTTTTTCAAAAGCTTGCCCATAGAGCTAGAGGAAGCGGCCGCCATCGACGGCGCCTCGTATTTCGGCATCTTTTTCAGGGTGATGCTGCCCTTGTCCCAACCCGGCCTCATTACGGTCGGCATCGTCAACGTGCTGAACATTTGGAACGAATACATCATCGGGACGATTCTCGTCAACGATCCGGCGCATTATACGCTTCCCGTCGGGATCGCGATGATGCAGGCGCAAATGCAGTACCGCACCGAATGGGGGCCGCTGTTCGCAGGGCTGCTCATCACGATGGTTCCGGTGCTTGTCGTCTACATGTTCTTCCAGCGCCAGATCGCCAGCGGCATTACGGCGGGAGCGATCAAATAAGCGGCGGCGGGCGGCATGGGCATGCGGAGTTGCTGTACGGTCATGTCTTCAAAGCAAACGAACAAACCTTAGTTTGGGGATTTTCCATGCTAAGGTTATTTTTTTCGAACTTCAAAAACATCGTAAAAAATCGGTGCATCGGACCGCAGGGGACGGAAAACATGGGAAATGCCTTATTTCGCCGCCGTCATCATTACCTTCAAGCGCTGAATAGGGCCGTGCCGGTTCTTTCCGCCGCGGTCATTAAGAGGTTCGGCCACGGCCGTTTTTTTATCGCCATGCTCTTTATCATTGTGACCATATCTTGCCTATTCCCCGTGTTGTTGCGCTGGGTGCTGCTTGATTTTACTTTTGAGTTTACCCAAATTAAAGGCGCGGCTGGCGCAGCCACAAAAAAAGACTCCCCCCGGCTTTAGGTTTTAAACCGGGAAAGGGAGTCTTTTAGCGTTCCTGACAACACTTGAAGTTTTCGGGACAGCTGCACCAGCCCCGAGCTGATGTTCAGCTGTTCGCCGCTCAGCGTAGCCACTTCCTCGGACGTCGCCAGCGATTGGTCGGATACGCTGCTGACGCCGGCCATCGCATCGGCCAGCTGGAGCTGGGATTGCTCCAATTCGAGGATGGAGCCGTTCACCCGCCTCAAGTGGTTCATCAGTTCATTCATTTGGGTGCCGACCTGATTGAACAGCGTGTCGGCTTTTTTCACGGCGGAAATTTGCTCCATAAAAATCGGACCGGATTCCTGCAATACCTGTGCCGTTTCGCCGATTTCCTGCAGGATGGCGGCGGTAACCTGCCGGACGTCGTCCACCGACCGCTTCGCCTCCTCCGACAATTCGCGGATTTCGTCCGCCACCACCTTGAAACCTTTGCCGTACCTGCCCGCCCGGGCCGCCTCGATCGTCGCGTTCAGCGACAGGACGTTCGTTTGCTTCATCAGCTGCGTCAAAATTTCGAGCACTTTGGAAATGGACTCGGCGCTGGCTTGAAGATGAACCACTTTGCCCGTGATGAAGCCGATCCGCTCTTCCATATCCCCGGTTTTCCGCATGAGCCCAAGCATATATTCCGTTCCCGACCGGCTCGTTCCGTTGACGTCCTCCGCAAGGCTCTGCATCTCCCGGCTGGTCAGGACGAGCATTTCGGCCTGTTCCTTGGAGCGCTGCGCCAGCCGCTTCCCGCGTTCCGCATCGCTGGCCAGCCCTTCCCCGCCCCTCGCGATTTCCAGTGTGGCGGACGCGATTTCTTTCGCCGTTTCTTCCGTGTTCAGGGACACGTACGAAAGTTCGCCGGCCATCTCCAGCATGTCTGCCGCGGACCGTTCCGTCTGCCCCACCAGCACGGTCAGGTGGCTCATCATTTCATCGAAGCTTCGCCCGACCTGCCCGATTTCATCCTTGGAAACCGCATACGTCCGCACGCGCAAATTCCCGTCCGCCCCCTGCTTCATCAATTCCTGCAGGCGGCCGAGCGGTTTGCCGATCATCCGCGCGACAAGCCATCCGATAACGACGGCAAGCGCAAAGGCGCAGACCAGCACCCACAACGTCGCTTGAAAGATTTGCTTCGCGTCCTTCAGCATTTCGCCGACGGGGATCATCCCGATGGTGAACCAGCCGTTGACTTCGGATTTGGCCATGACCACTTGTTTCGATCCGTCGGAAGCCAGAAACGCGAATTTCGGTTTGCTCATCCCTTCCGGAGGGAGGGAAATGACCGAATTTTTGCCCAGCTGCGAGGCGTTTTTGCTGTATATGACCTGATTTTGTGGACTGATGACCTGGATGCTGCCGCCGTCGCCCATGCCCACATGCTCCACCTGATCCTTGATGGCGGCCAAATCGATGTCGATCAGGATCACGCAGTACCCCCGGGACGCCCCTTCGCCGGAAATGACTCTGCCGATCGTGATGGTCGGATTCGTATTCCGGTTGCCGTCCAGGTTGTGGTGAATCCAGACGGATTGACCGCTATTTTCGGTAATCCGTTTAAACCAATCCTCTTTTCCGTAATTTTTGCTCGCCAGCAGGCCCGAACGTGTTGGAACGACCGTCCCGTCGGTTTCGAGCACTTCGATCGACGTAATATATGCGTCCGAAAACATGTACGATTGCAATATCGCGTCCAGAGCGTCGGCAAGCCGCATATATTCCGCCGGGTCGTTTTTTTGCTTCAGCAGTTCCAGGACGGTTTCCTGCATCGGTTTGTCCACCATCATCTGCAGCAACAGCTTATCGAAGGAATGGAACAAAAAGTCGAGCTTCTGGCTCGTTTGCAAGGCGGTTTCCAAATACGCGCCGGTCACTTCGCGTTCCAGAGCCTTTTTTGAAATGTGATAGGATACCGCCCCGGTGACCGCCACAAAAACCATAACGGCAAGTATCAATATCAGCGCGATTTTCGTTCCGATCGACCTTAGCGGATTCCAGCGGAACGGATCCTTTAAAGATTTTTCCCGCATCGGCATGTCCCCCTATTTCACCGTACCTTTTTGCAAAGGGTATAATCCTACTATATCGGTCCGAATCGGAAGGCTCTATCGATTATTTTCCTCATTTTCTCGAATTTATTCCGTTCTCGTTCGGACCATAAACGGGTTATCCCGATGCATTTGTGCCAATAATGGGAACATCTCCTTTTTAAGTTGACTAGGTGTGCAAGGTTCATCTACAATAGATTAGAAAAGCGTGTTTGGCGTATTTTCACTTAAGATGAACCGCCTTTTAAGGTGGTTTTTCTTGCGGTTACAACGATGACCGTCTTCGCGGATACGAAGGACTTTGACAGGATATTGCCGCAATCGGGCGCCATTCGCTCTTTTTGGGGTTATGCAGCAGCATCCTCTTTTACGATAAATTAACAAGACAGGTGAAGAAAGAATGACAGAAGAATCAAAAGATTACCGTATTCTGCTATACTACAAGTTCGTGCAGATTCCGGATCCGGAGCAGTTTACCGCAGAGCATCTGCAATACTGCAAGGATCTGGGCGTCAAAGGGCGCATTCTGATCGCCGCGGAAGGCATTAACGGAACGCTGTCCGGCACGGTGGAGCAAACCGAGAAGTATATGAACGACCTGAAGGCCAATCCGCTGTTTGCCGACATCGTCTTCAAAATCGACGAGGCCGACGGCCATGCGTTCAAGAAAATTTTCGTCCGCTACCGCAAGGAACTCGTGACGTTCCGTTACGAGAAACCGCTGGATCCGAACGTCATCGGCGGCAAAAGACTGTCCCCGAAAGAATGGCACGACCTGCTGGAAAGAGACGACGTGGTCGTCATCGACGGCCGGAACGATTATGAATACGACATCGGCCACTTCCGGGGCGCCATCCGTCCGGAGGTCAAATCCTTCCGCGAGTTTCCGGAATGGATCCGCAACAACCTGAGCGAGTACAAGGACAAAAAAGTGCTGACGTACTGCACGGGCGGCATCCGCTGCGAGAAGCTTACCGGATTCCTGATTCACGAAGGTTTCCAGGACGTCAACCAGCTTGAAGGCGGCATCGTGACCTACGGCAAAGATCCGGAAGTTCAGGGCCATCTTTGGGACGGAAAATGTTACGTATTCGACGAGCGCATTGCGGTGCCGATCAACCGTACCGACGAAGACGTGGTCATCGCTAAATGCCATCACTGCGGCAAAACGGAAGACCGCTACATCAACTGCGCGAACCCGGTATGCAACAAGCAGCATGTATGCTGCACGGATTGCGAGGAAGAACATCAGTCCTTCTGCTCCGACGAATGCCGCGAAGCGGTGCTCGGCGTAAAAGCATAAAACGTCTGAATCATGGATTAGCAAGCGGCTTGTTTGGTCGGTTCCTTGGAGAACGATCGAACGGGCCGCTTTTTTCATGCCCGAATAACTCGCAACACGAAAAAAACGCCCCGAATATCGGGACGTCTCATGCTACTCAGGATGTTGCAATATTCGATTCCGGCCGCTCCCGGGTCCATTATATAGACGAACGAAACCATTTCGCTCTAATATAGCTAATTGAACGTCGCTATTTGGATTTTTGCAAAAAATCCTCTACTAAAACCGTTATTGTTCCTCCCCCAGCAAAATATCGAGCATCTTTTCCCGGTCGTTCATCATTTTGCGGGTAATGATGTAATGCTCCGTATCCTCCAGCTCCACCTCCCGAAGTCCCGATTCATCCAGCAGCCAAATCTCGGCATGGGGATAAGACATCAATATGGGCGAATGCGTCGCGATGACAAACTGTGAGTTTTGCTTTACGAGCTGATGGATGCGCGTCAGCATCGACATCTGCTTCAAGGGCGAAAGCGCCGCTTCGGGTTCGTCCATCAGGTAAAGTCCCTTTCCTCCGAAACGATGCATGAACGTCGCAAAAAAGCTTTCGCCATGGGACTGCTCATGCAGCGATTTGCCGCCGTAGGACGCCTTGATCGGGGGGCCACCTCTTTTTTCCATATCCAGCTTGTCGATCGTGGTCGCCACGTTGTAATAACTTTCCGCCCGGAAAAAGAATCCGTCCTTCGGCCGGACCGCGCCGCGAACGAGACGCAAATACCGGTGCAGTTCCGAGTGGGAGGCCATCGTCTCGAAAGCGAAGTTTTTCGTCCCGCCTTCGGGGTTAAACCCCCAGGCGATCGCCATCGCCTCCAGCAGGGTGGATTTCCCCGAGCCGTTTTCGCCGACGATAAACGTGACCGGTTTCCGGAACGACAGGCTGGCCAAATCGTGAACCGCCGGGAGATTAAAAGGATACGTCCGGAAAGACGGCACTTCTTCCCTTTTCAGCACCATGTTTCGCAAATAAAGCGAATGCGGATCCAGCATGAAGGTTTCAGCTCCTTTGAACGGGTTGGAATAAAAAGGGCATCATCCCGCCCTCGCACGGCGGGAATGATGCCCTCGTTTTCAGCTTGTCCAAAAAAATTACAGCAGTTCCTTGCGAAGCTGCTCGGCCGATTTGGGCGACAGCAGACCGAACGGAATGTCGAATACCGTTTTTGCGCCTTTGTCACCTTGGGCGGACAGCTTGGCAGCGGCGCGCGCGTACGCGACCAGCACGCTGGCGGTAAATTCGGGATTGCTGTCCAGCTTCAGGCCGAACTCGATGATTTGGGTGCTGTTTTCGCCCGTACGTCCGCTGCGCAGCACCGTTCCTCCGTGAGGCATCGCCGAGTGGTTTGCCTTCAGCTCCTCTTCGCCGATGAAATTCACGATCGTGTCGTAATCGGAGAAATAGTTCGGCATTTCCTTGATTTCTTTTTCGATCCGGGCAAGATCGGCGCCTTCTTCCGCAACGACAAAACATTCGCGCAGATGTTTCTGGCGGGTGCTCAGCTCCGGATTTTCCCCGGCGCGTACTTTGGCCACCGCTTCTTCAACGGGAATGGTGTACTGCACGCCATTTTTCACGCCTTCGACCCGGCGGATCGCATCGGAATGGCCTTGGCTGACGCCGCGTCCCCAGAACGTATACTCTTTGCCCTCTGGCAAAATCGCTTCCGCAAGCATGCGGTTCAGCGAGAACAGACCCGGGTCCCAACCCGTGGAAATGACGCTCACATGGCCGGCCGCAGCCGCTGCCGCATCAACGGACGCAAAATATTCGGGAATACGCGCATGCGTATCAAAGCTGTCGACGGTGTTGAACAATTTCGCAAACTGAGGGCCTTGTTCCGGCAAATCCGTCGCGGATCCTCCGCACAGAATCATAACGTCGATTTTGCCGATATATTTTTCCGCTTCGGAAATATGTACAACCGGCACGCCAGCCTCAACGCCGTTCGGCTCGCGGCGGGTGAAGATCGCCTCAAGGCGAATGTCCGGATTTTGCCGGATCGCTTTTTCCACGCCTCTTCCCAAATTTCCGTATCCCACAATACCAACCGTAATTTGTTTCATAGAATCCTCCCAAAACAAGCAATATCGTATTTTTTCTATTTCCGTCCTCTATTTTGAAGCTCTCGCGGCCAATGTCGCAAGATGCCTGAACCCAACTCCCTCATGAGGAAAGGTGAGCAGGCTATCCCCGTATATTATAAACGGATTTGCGAATACATACCATCCGATGTGAGGAAAAGTGCAAATTTTCGGCATAAAAATGCAGGGACAAGCCGTCCCTGCGCAAAAATTCTATAAAGCCCCTTTAAATTTCAAAGCATGGGATTGTCCGTTTTAGAACGCCCCTGTGCCTCCGCCCCCGCCGCTGTCTCCTCCGCTGCTGAAGCTCCCTCCTCCGTCGGAGAAACCGTATGGAGAACGCGGAGGGGTGAAATTCAGGTGGTTTTGCGTGTACGCAAGCGAAGCCATCAATTCGGCGTTCAGCAGAACGGGAAGCGCCGCGGCGCCCAAGGCGAGGCCGGACACCCCTTTTTTCTGCAGGTTTTTGACGTACTTCGGAACGATGCCAAGCAAAACCGCATGCTCCGCGGCCCGTTCCGCTGCCGCGGGATCCATGCCGCTTTCGTCTTCGCCTTTTAGAAGCTTTTTCCTTAACTCAAGAAGGGCAAAGCGGTATTTCAGCATCTCCTTCGAAAGCACGGTTTTCGGCACCAAGACGGCAAACACGATCGAGCTTACCGCAAAAAGCAAATAATTTTCCATTCCCTGCTCATGCGTAATCTGAGTCCCGGCAATGAAACAGCCGACCAGATACGTGATAAACCACCGTTTGGTTTTGGTTTTCACGCAGGCGAGAATCCCGACGATTCCCAGCAATACGGCAGCCGTTATCATCCCGGCAATCGGTATCACATCGGCATAATAAAGATATAGGAGCAAAACATAATGGACGATCACGATCAGCGGTACCAGCAGTTTAAGAAGCGCGTTGAATTTGACTTCTGTGCCGTACGGCTCCGTTTGCGCCAAAGTTTCGCGCCATTTATTGAATTTTTTGGCGTTCCTTTGCGATTGCTTGCGGTACTCGGAAATCTGCCGATCATCCTGCTTTTCCTTAAAGGTCGGGGCCGCCATCGAATCCAAACGGAAGACGTTTCTTGGATTAAAAAGCCATCCTACCAGTATCCTGTCGGCTGCGTTCAGCTTAGCCTTATTGCCGTGGAAAGTGAATTCCAACGTTGTATCGGGGGCCGTCGGCTCCTCCAAAAATCGTTTGGACGCCTGAACCTCTTTGACGGTCACGTACCCTCGGCTCCGCAAAGACAGCAGACCTGCGATCACGTCTTTGGACTTCAGCTTGCCTTTACGCATACAATAGGTTTTTATCAGAGGATCCGACTCTTCCAGATCGCGTTCCGTCACGTCCCTCCGCCCGAACCAGGCCGAAATTCTTTTGACCGACAGCACGCTGTACAATGCGCCCAGCAAAACGACGGCCGTCAGCACTTGAAGGACTGTGCCTGCTTGACGCATGATCCCGTCCCGGGCATCCATCCGCTTCTCCCGCTTCCGCTCTTTCTGAAGCAGCTCCGCAGGGGATATCTTTTTGTCGGTTGCCGCCATTTGCGACAGCTGATCCTGCGGGAAAAGAAGAAGCAAATGCGCTTCCCCGTATTCGGAAAGCTTCGGATTTTCGTAATGGACCGCCGAATCGCCTCCGGTCGTAATCCTCCCGCCCGTCCGGTCATGCAAAAAAGCATGGACATCGGCTTTGTTGTAGCCGGAAGGCAAAAACACATCAAGCGTCACATGGTTGATCTCCTGGTTGTTGTTTTTAAAAAAGCTCCAGTCCAGTTCTCCCACATCGCTGTATTTGACGGCAGCCTTGTCAATCCGGTAGCGGTAATACACCTGCTTCGTTTCATCTTTGGCGGCGTCGTAAACGTAATACGTTTCATTTTCGCCGTCCCATTCGGTTTTCAAGCGCTCCAAATTTTCATAAGAAAACTCGCCAAGCTTTTTGCCTTTCGGCGGAACATAAGCTTCAAAAAACTCGATGCCGTCGTGCTCCCCCGGGGAAATATACCTGGTTGTTCCTTCAAACTTGCCTTTAAACGTATAGGTGAACAGTTCTTCCACATACAAATCCCCGTCAGGCGTAATATAAGCTTTCGAATCGACTTGATCCATGGAATAGGACTTTTTATCGCAACCCGCGATCATGATGACACAAACGAGTGCCCCTAACAACAGCATCCATTTTTTCATCCACTCACTCCTGATTCTGCTCTCCAAATATTCTCCAATTCATTCATATCGGGTCCCAGATTTCCAATTTATTTTTATATTCTATCAAATACTCCCTACGGCGAATCAAGAGGATATGGTACCAATTCATCCATGGATGCGTAAATCGGCCGGGCAACAATAAGCGGCATTTTAGGCACACGGTCATAGGTGAGGAGTTCGTTGACCTCCTTGCCCGTACAGCTGAGGCATTCTCAGGGCGGCTTAATCACAAGCATCCGATGCCGGCCGTGGTCGGCGAATGATGGCCATTCCCTCAGACTGATTTCCTAACGAAAAAACCATCCGGCGATCAGGATGAACCTGACGGCTGGATGGTCTTTTCATTTGCTTCCTATTCCTCGTAAATTTTCGTCAGCATTTGGCCAAGCTCCTGCAAAGCCTGCTCTTCCTGCTCGCCGTCGGCTTCGAGACGGATTTCGTCGCCCGCCGAAATGCCCAGCGTCAACAGGCCGAGAGAGCTTTTTCCATTGGCTTTCTTCTCCCCCTTGAACAACGTGACCTTACAAGGGAAAGTATTGGCCTTTTCCACGAACAGCTTGGATGGACGGGCGTGAAACCCTTGCGGGTGGATGACGGTAAAAGTTTGGGATACCATAGCTATGCTTCACTCCTTAGTTGTTGATTTACGAAATCGAGCACCTCTTGCTGCGAACTCATGCCGAGCGCCTGCTCCGCCAGCCGGGACCATTCCTGCTTGGACAAGCGGGAAACCAGCTCCCGTGCCGGAAGAACGGAAGATGCGCTCATGCTGAACTCATGCAGTCCCAGGCCAAGCAGCAGCGGGATCGCCGCCGAATCTCCGGCCATCTCCCCGCACATGCCGGCCCATTTTCCATTCCGGTTGGCCGCTTGGATGACCAGCTGCACCAGTCGAAGAATCGACGGATGATGCGGCTGATATAAATAGGAGACCGATTCGTTCATGCGGTCGGCCGCCATCGTATATTGGATCAGATCATTGGTGCCGATGCTGAAAAAGTCCACTTCCTTGGCCAAAATATCGGCAGCCAGGGCTGCAGCCGGAATCTCGATCATGATGCCGACCTCCAGGGAGTGAGACACTGCGATACCCTCCTGCTCCAGCTTGGCTCTCTCCTCAGCCAGGATGCGCTTGGCTTCCCGAAGCTCGCTCAAGACGGCGATCATCGGAAACATGATCGCGAGTTTGCCGTGTACGCTTGCCCGGAGCAGCGCTCTCAGCTGCGTACGGAACAAATCCTCGCGTTCGAGGCATAGACGGATGGCGCGAAGACCCAGAAACGGATTGCTTTCTTTCGGCAGCTGCATGTAGGACAGCTCCTTGTCTCCGCCAATGTCCAGCGTGCGGATGACGACACGTTTGCCGCCCATTTTTCCCAGCACATGCTTATAAACGGAATACTGTTCTTCTTCGGACGGGAACGCGGAGCGTCCCATGTACAAAAATTCCGTTCGGAACAGGCCGATGCCGTCGGCTCCATTTGCGAGCACCTTTTCGAGGTCATCGATGCCGCCGATGTTGCTTGCAAGCTCAACCTGGAACCCGTCCGCGGTAACCGATGGACGGTCCACATAGCTGCGCATCCGGAGTTGGTATTCCTCATACTCGCGCTTGCGTACCGAATATTCCTCAAGCTGCCGGTCCGTCGGGTTTACGATCACCTGGCCTGCGGTCGCATCCAGAATGACCGTGTCCCCCGTGCGGATCTCGGATGCGTCCGCCCCCGCACCGACAACGGCCGCCAGCTCCAGCGAACGCGCCATAATGGCGGAATGGGAAGTACGGCTTCCGATTTCCGTCACGAACCCGCGCACGAATTCCAGATTCAGTTGGGCGGTGTCCGAAGGCGTCAAATCCTTGGCGACAAGGATCGTCTCGCTGTTCAGTTCGGAGAGCGCGCTGTGCTTGCGCCCTTCGAGCTTGCTGATCACCCGTCCGGTAATGTCTTTGACGTCCGCCGCCCGTTCGCGCAGCAGCTCATTGTCCATGGAACGCAGAGCTTCCATGATTCCCGATGCCACTTCATACAGCGCAAATTCGGCATTGATGCCTTCACTTTCGATCTGGTCCATGGCGGCGTCAATCAGGTCGGGATCATCAAGAAGAAACAAATGCGCCTCGAAAATTTCGGCTTTTTGCGGGCCAAGCCGTTCGAGCGTCGATTCCCGGATCCGGTCGATATCGGCCTTCGCCGCTTCGACCGCTTCCTTCAACCGCTGTTTCTCGGCTGCAGTGTCGTCCACCGCTTTCCGCTGCGGCACGGATTCCTCCGATTCCAGCCGGTACGCCTTGGCAATGGCAATCCCCGGGGATGCGGGAACGCCTGTCAGCAGATGGCTCATGGCAATGCCTCCTTCGTGTTTTACGATCGTTTCTAAGCCCGATCGCCATTTCCTTTTCTGCTTTATCTATTCATCGTTATTGTTCGTAATCGTGCATGACACGTTCCGTCAACTCATGATCGGCACCCAGCCCGCTGACTTCGGCAAACGCCTGGCGTGCGCCCTTCTCGGCGATCATGCTCTGCAGCTGGGCTGCCTCCGGATCCTCCGCATAATCGAATTTAAGGGCGAGCGCCATCACCTTCGTCAAATGCCCCGTGCTTCCTCCCTGCTCCCAAGCCCGAAGCGCCGGCCGCACCAGACGGTCATCCGGCGAAAGCTTGCGGATTGGGGAACGGCCGACCCGGACGACCTCATCACGCAAATAAGGATTGCGGAAACGGTCTAAAATTTTGCGGATATAGGCTTCATGCTCCGCAGCGTCGAAGCCGTAGGCATGCACCAGCATGCTCCCCGTCTCCTGCAGCGCTCCGGCAACGAGGCCAACCACCTCTTCATCCTTCATCGCTTCCTGAATGGTGTCGTACCCCTTGCGGTAACCGGCATAGGCCGCGCTGCAGTGGCCGGTGTTTACGGTAAACAGCTTCCGCTCGATGTATGGAATCAAGTCGTCGACGTAATGAACCCCGCCGATTTCCTTCGCCCCCGGGAACATTTGGGAGCGGTTGATGACCCATTCATAGAAAGGCTCCACCGTAACCGCGAGCGGGTCTTCGTGATGCTGGAGCGGCACGATCCGGTCGACCGCCGAATCCGGAAATGCCGCAATCGAAGCCGCTTGCTGTTTCTCCTCGGGCGAGAGCAGACCCATGACATGCTCTTTCAGCTGCGTGCTTGCCCCGATGGCGTTCTCGCATGCGATGATATGAAGGGGCGCACCTCCGCGCTCCATGCGAAGCTTGATCCCTGCGGCAATGCCGGGCGCAATATGCTTCAGGATCGGAACGCCGACCGCCGTCGTAACCAAGCCGGCCGTCGCCACCTCCTCGGCAACCAGAGCAAGGTCCCGGCCGTCAATGGCACGGACGCCGTGGACGGGAATATGCTCCCCATTTTCGTCCGCGATGGTTACGGTATAAGAACCGCGTTCCTGCAGCGACCGGACCAACGATTCATTGACATCGGAGAAGACGACCTCGTATCCCGACTGCGACAGCAGCAGCCCGATAAATCCTCTGCCGATATTGCCTGCGCCAAAGTGAAGGGCCTTCATTCTTCCATCCCGCTTTCGAAAATGCTCAATATTTCTTCCGCAGTCTTCGCCGTCCGGATGGCTTCCATGCTGTCTTCATCCGAGCACACCATGGCGACGCTGGTCAGAATATCCATATGTTCGCCGTTTTGCGCGGCGATTCCGACCACCAGCACGGCCGGTTCGTCGCCGCCGAAATCAACTCCGTCCGGGATTTGCAGCACGGCAAGCCCGGTGGATTTGATCATCCCTTTGGCTTCATTGGTACCGTGGGGAATGGCGAGTCCGGAGCCCATATAGGTTGAGAGCGCATTTTCGCGTTCTATCATTTTCTCGATATATTCCTGATCCGCATGACCGGCGTCGACGAGCATCTGGCCGGCCAGGCGAATGGCTTCGTATTTGTCGGATACCTTCACGTTTAAACGGATTTGATCTGCGGATAAAATACTCATTGATGATCACTCTCTCTCCAGTTTGTTTTTTAAGTAAGCGCGGAGATGGGCGGACATCAGATCCCTGATCCGATGTTCCCGGCCCTCCGCAAGCGCCTCGATCATATCGCTGTCCAGCAGCGTTGCGCTGATTTCGCTCAGCACTTTCAAGCTTTCGCCGGTCAGCTGTCTCGGGGCCAGCATCAGCAGGAAACGCGACAGCTCGATCGGGCCCGAATCGTCCATCTTGAACGGCCGATCCAGCTCAAACAGCATGAGTGCAGGCCGTTTCACCACCTCGCTCCGCGTGTGAAACAACGCCAGCTCCGTTCCCGGAATCATCTGCGTCCCTTGCTGTTCACGCTGCAGCAGCTGCAGGACGACAGCTTCCGGATCGCCGACGACCTCCCTGAGTTCCGGGTGATTGCAAGCGGCGCGAAGCCATTGGCCGAGACTCGGCTCACCCGTTATCCGTAACGGAAGAACCCGGAAGGCTTCGAGCAGCTCGATGCTTTGCTGAACGGTTTTGTTCAGGGAATGCAAGCCTTCCATCTCGGACATGCCGTCCGCTTCGCTTTGGCCGGCAGGCGACTTCAACGCTTCGGACGGTGGACCAAAATCGTCCGGAAGCCCGGGCGGCGGCTTATCGGCCCAGGTCCCGTCCCGGGCCTTCTGCATGCCGCGTTTGCGAATGTAGTCCCGCAGCTTATCCGCCTCGGCAGGGGTTAGCAGCGGACTAAGCTTCATGTATTGCTCTTCGGGGAGCGACAAATCCACGGTGCTGATGATCAGATCGTAATCCGTTCTCGGGATTCGGGCAGCTTCATACCATGACGCCTGCTCCACGATCTGCAGCTGAGGGAATTCCCTCCGAAGCCTTGCCGCCAGCATTTTGGAAGACCCAATCCCGCTCGTGCATACGATCACCGCACGGACGTCCTGATGAATCTGTCCGAGCCGTTCGCGCGAAGCCCCGAAATGCATGACCAGAAAGGCGATTTCCTCATCCGGAACGGAAATGGACGGAAACACGGCGTCCGCTGCCTGCCGCACCCGGCCGAACAGCTCGGAATAATCTTTGCGGATCGTTTCCAGCAGCGGATTGCGAATGCGCTCCCCGGCGGTAATCCGCTCCAATGCCGCCTTCAAATGGATGAACAGGCCGTCCCGCAGGGACCGGTCCGCGGCGTAGTCGTTCGCGTCGAGCTCCCCCATTTTGCGGATGAGCGATCTGACCGATCCGGCCAGCTCCAAATCGTCCGCAGGGAGCATTTCGCTCGAATGCGCGGAGGCTCTCTCCAGCAGCTCGGCGGCATACTTTACTTCAGCGGCTGAATAGGCCATGTTCAGCCTTTCGCCGAGCTGACTGCACAGGGTAGCCGCCGCTTTCAGCTTGGTATCGGCTGGCGGCGGTTCGCCGGGCCGGTCGAATCTCCGCAGATTGACGAGCCGCTCGGCTTCCGCTTCGCTGACTTCAACCCCGGATCGGATGCGGGAAGCGGCTATGGAGAGACGGATCAGCAGATCGGTATAGGCGTCTTCGCTGAATGCCTCCTCCTGATCCTGCTCCTCCCATTTCCATAAAATGTCTTCGATCGCCGTGATGCGGTCCGCTCCCGCTAGCGCGGCGATCTTCGCATCGACCGGATGCAGCGGCGTTTGGCCGGCTCCGGCGATAAGCGGAAGATCATCCAGCCGAAATCGCACCAAAGTGCGTATCGCCTCGCGGATCAGCGGCTCCGATCCGGTGATTTCCACCCCGTAGCCGCGACGGCGAATGAGCAGCAGTCCCTGTTTGCCGATCCAGTCCGCCAAATCGTCCAAATCCGCTCCGACGGTTGGAACGGTCACCTTCATTTCGTGAGCCAGCGCAAACAGCTTCACAGGTTCCTTGGACGCCAGCAGCCTGCAGAGCAGGTAAATTTGCCGTTCATCCGCCGAGTATTCCACATTGGCGGGAATGAGCAGCTCCGACCGGACCTTTTCGATCTCGTCAGGTTTGCCTTCGACGCTGAGTCCGGAACCGGCCTTGCGGTGCAGGGTAATCCCGTGCCGGTGCAGATAGCTCTCTACCGCATCCAGCTCCCTGTGCACCGTCCGCGGGCTGACGCGGATGCTGCGTGCGATTTCCGCAACCGTGCTTTCATACGGGCTGCGCAGCAGCAAATCCAGGATCTGTCTAACGCGGTGTGTCAGTTCCATCCGCTCAAACCTCCAAACGGCCGCAAAAGGCGCTTGGATGCCGGCACAAATTACCCGCATCCATTCGCCTTAAACGTCGTATAGTTATTTCAAGCGTTCTACAAGCTCGTCATATTCCGGACTTTTCAGGAAGTTATCGATGGAAATATGCTCCGCTTGCGGTGCCACTCCGCGAGCGCGGTCCGTGAGCGTTTTATGCGTCACTACGATATCCGCGTCGGACGGAATGTCACTGATCGCCGTGTTGGTCACTTCAATCGGCGATCCCGCCGCTTTCATCTTTTTGCGCAGAATGGAAGCGCCCATGGCGCTGGATCCCATCCCGGCATCGCAAGCAAAGACGATTTTATGAACCTCTTCCTTGCTCTTCTGCCCTGCGGCGGCGCTCGTCTCGATGTGGGCCGCGGCTTCGGACACGGCGGCAGCCGCTGCAGCAGGGGTTCCTGCGGCTTTCATATCTTTCATTCGTTTCGTTGCTTCTTCCAGATCATCCTCATCCTCTTCCGACTTCTTGCTCGTTTTCAGCAGAAGCGCGGCTACGGCAAAGGATACGATCGCCGCGGTAACCACGCCGCTAAGTACCGGAAGAATTTCGCCGCGCGGCGCCATGGCCAGGTAAGCGATGATGCTGCCGGGCGACGGCGGGCCGACGAGGCCTGCGTTCAGCAGCGAAAACGTGAATGTTCCCGTCACGCCGCCGGCCATTGCCGCGAGAATGAGGCGCGGATTCATCAGAATGTACGGGAAGTAAATTTCATGAATCCCGCCGAAGAAGTGGATGATCGCAGCCCCCGGAGCAGATTGACGGGCGGAACCGCGGCCAAGGATCATATATGCGAGCAGGATGCCTAGCCCCGGACCCGGGTTCGATTCCAGCATGAACAGGATCGATTTGCCTACATGCTGTGCCTGCTCGATTGCGATCGGGCTCAGAACGCCATGGTTGATGGCGTTGTTCAGGAACAGCACCTTCGCCGGCTCGATCAGGATGTTGACGAGCGGAATAAGGTGATGATTGACCAGAAACTCGACGCCTGATGACAGGACGTTCGTGATGGCTTCAATAATGCGGCCCACGATCGAATAGGCGATCAGGACGAGGGCCCCGCCGATAATACCGAGCGAGAAGTTGTTGACCAGCATTTCAAAGCCGGATTTGATTTTGCCTTCAACGGCTTTGTCGAACTTTTTGAGCACCCAGGCGGCGCCCGGTCCAACCGCCATTGCCCCGAGGAACATCGGAATGTCGGTTCCGACGATGACACCCATGGTAACCAGGGCGCCGATGACCCCGCCGCGCTGCTTGTGGACCATCGTGCCGCCGGTATAGCCGATCAGCAACGGGAGGAGGTACTTGATCATGGGATCAACGAGTTTGGCAAGGTATGCGTTTGGGAACCAGCCTGTCGGAATGAATAGTGCGGTAATCAAACCCCACGCGATGAACGCTCCGATGTTCGGCATAACCATGCCGCTCAGGAAGCGCCCGAATTTTTGAACTCCGACCCGTGCCGCGCCGGATGCAGAGGAAGTAGATTGAGCCACGAGGATAACCTCCTTTGTAGACTTTTGTCGAACGATATTATTCAATATGTCGTTCGTCCTATATCCATCCTAGCCAACACGAACCTGACACTCAACAAAATGAAAACGCTATATTGTCAGGAAGCCTGATGACAAAATTTTAAGAAGCCCGCTGAACCCCTTGTCTCCCAAGGCTTTTGAGGCTTTCGAAAAACAATATCGGAAACGGTAACCGGCGAGGGATGCTGACAAGATTTCCTGACCCGTCATGAGAGCCGGGCAGCGCGGATATACAATTTCATTCCATAAAATATGAAGCTCCGGTATTGGATAGCATTTCCCTTTTCGTCGTCCTGATTCAAAACCGGAGCGGGCCTTTCAAATTGATAACCAAAAAAAGCGCCCTTGATTCAGGGCGCATAACGTGTCAAAAAATAATGGATGCCGGAAACGTCAAGAAAACCGCTATATGGAAAACGTTCCTGTCCACGGAAACTTTTCCGATAGAAAACCGCCTTCGCGGCGGTACTTCGCAATTTAGAACATGGAAGGCAAATAATCCTCAGCTGCGGCGGCATAATCGTCGATCATATTTCAGGATTTTGCAAAATTCGATTCCGGCCGCTCCCGGGTACAATATATAGACGAATTAATCCGTTTCGCTCCATCTATTGCTGATTGAATGTCGCTCCTTGGATTTTTGCAAAATCCGCATTTAAATGCGGTCCACCTGCTCAACCGGCAAAAATCCATAAGCGGCATCAAACTTGACGTGGTGGTGAAAATGCTCCAGCAATGGCGGACAGGTTTCCGTGCCCCCGTCCAAGCCGGAAAGCGTGCCGCGGTCAAAACGAATGGACAATACCGTCACATACTCCTCTTGTCCCGATTCCCGGTTTATTTTCGTGTCGCGGGCATGGACAATCACCGTTTCAAGCGGAAGCAGCGCAAACAGCTCGCGGGCAATCCGGAACGCGCAGCCGCATGCGTATTTATACTCCAAGGCATTTTGATCTTCAACTTCGAGCGGAACGGTTACAAGGGTTCCGTCTTCCGCCAGCCGTTTGGATTCATGCGGGATGATTTGTCCCGAATTGACGTCCAATTCGACTTCGACCGTTGCCGGGTCAAGGACGGCGAACTCCAAGCCGCTTCCCAAGGCCAGCAGATCGTTTAGCGGAGCGAATTCTTCCAATACCCGCAAATACGCGGTGCGGTTTCCTTCCAGGATGTCGCGCGCAAAATCGGCGGCGCTTTTCCACCGCGAATATTCCAGACGGTCTTCCTCCTTCGCCCGTTCAAGCTCGTCCTCCAGCTGCTGCCGGATGACGGCGTCCTGTTTCAATAACTTTTGCAGACGCGTAGGTTTAAATTCGCGCAGCCGGGTTTCGGCCTGCTGCTCGCGCGGACCTTTTTCTCCTCTGCCGTACGGAGGCTCCAAGGCCGCAATCCGGCTCCAATCTACCGATTCCCCGCAGATCTGATGGACCGTGTCGATGAGCTCCAGAAGGTGGGCGTACCGCTCCGCTGCGGATGCCGCTTGCTCGGCTTCGTTCAGACGGGCCGGCTCCTTTTGCCGCGGGTCGTTTCGGGACAGCAGCTCCTCCCGCCTGCGGCACGTTTCGTTTTGGATTGCGCTGCCGAAAAAAGGAATATTCCATTCCGTTTCGCTTACTGTCGATTGATCTTCACTGTACCTCATACCGTTCTTCCCCTCATACGAAAGCCATGATTGAATCACAGATAATAGGCCAAATATACTACGTGCTATGCAGCTATATTTCGCCGTATCCTCCGAAACTCCTTCATAAATCCCGTGGAAGATCAGCAATTTTTGTGGGAATTTGCTAGAAGGGATGAGTGCCTATGAGCTGCATGTTCAAAGGATGATCCCGGCCGGCGTCCAAACAACGAATCAAAAAAGGGCCCGTTCCAAAGGACGGCCCTTTTCGTTCTGTAAGATGACAAGTCTTCGTCACAGCG
Source organism: Paenibacillus sp. USDA918EY (assembly GCF_009870825.1). GTDB lineage: Bacteria > Bacillota > Bacilli > Paenibacillales > Paenibacillaceae > Paenibacillus_AQ > Paenibacillus_AQ albilobatus. The sequence continues at coordinate 178,745 of NZ_WTWY01000009.1, forward strand.
CCAGCAGCTCGCGGATTTCCTGCTCCGTCAGCGCCGTTTGGGTATCGGAGCCCGGTTCCATCACTTCGCGGATCAAGTCTTTTTTGCGCTGCTGCAGCTCCATCATTTTTTCCTCCACGGTCCCTTTCGTCACCAGACGGATAACCTGCACCACGTTTTTTTGCCCCATGCGGTGGGCCCGGCCCGCCGCTTGCTCTTCGACCGCGGGGTTCCACCACAGATCGTACAAAATGACGGTGTCTGCCCCGGTCAGATTGAGTCCCGTCCCTCCGGCTTTGAGCGAAATCAGGAACACGTCGTTTTCCCCGGCGTTGAAGCGGTCGCATATGTCCAGCCGCTCTTTGGCAGGGGTTTGCCCGTCCAGATAAAATGCCGGTATGCCGAGCTTGCCAAGTTCGCTCCGGATAATGCGGAGCATGCTCGTAAACTGGGAGAAAATCAGCATCCGCCGGCCGCTTTCCAGGCAATCCTGGGCGACTTCCAGCAGCTGCTGCAGCTTCCCGGACTCCCCTTCGTATCCGTCGACGAACAATACGGGATGGCAGCACAGCTGGCGCAGCCTCGTAATGCCGGCCAAAATTTTCATCCGGCTCCGCTGGAAACCTTCGAATTCGAGGTCGCGCATCGTTTCTTCCTTGAATTCCTCCAAATACGCCGCGTAAAGCTTTTTCTGATCCCTGGACAGCTCGGACTGCCGTACCGTTTCGATCCGTTCGGGTAATTCCTCCAGTACGTCCGCACGCATTCGCCGCAAAATGAATGGCTGCACCATCCGTGCGATCCGGTCGCGGGAAAGCCCGCGGAAATTTTTGAGGCCGGAGAAAAGCCCCGGGAATACGGCGTCGAAAATGGACCACAGCTCGTCGACCGAATTTTCGATCGGCGTGCCGGTCAGCGCGAATCTGCGTCCCGCCGTGATTTCACGCACCGCCTGCGCGGTTTGGGTCGATGCGTTTTTGATTGCCTGGGCTTCGTCCAAAACGAGAGTGCTAAACGCCATCTCCTGGTATATCCGGATGTCCTTGCGCAGGGACGGGTACGAGGTAATGATCACATCCGCGTCGAATTCCGAGCTGGCTTCGCCTGCGGTTTCCTGAGTACCCGTTTCGGCATCCGCCATGCGTAGAAGCATTTCGCTTCGCTCCTTCTTGGCCCCCAAAGCAACCTCGACTTTAAGGGATGGGGCGAACCGGTGAAATTCCTGCTCCCAATTGTATACGAGCGACGCCGGGGCAACGATCAGCGCGGGCTTTTGCGCCGCCTGCTCACGGGCTTCCGACAAAATGTAGGCGATGCTCTGCAGCGTTTTGCCAAGCCCCATGTCGTCCGCCAAAATCCCGCCGAAACGGTAAGAGCCGAGCGTTTTCAGCCATTGGAAACCTTCTATTTGATAATCGCGAAGCACGGAGGACAGCTCGGCCGGAACGGCAAATTCCCCTTGCTGTGGATGCAGCATATGGTCAAGCAGCGCCCGCAGCGACTTTCCGAGCTTCAGGCTGCCGTTTTCCCGGTCTCGCAGCTGAAGGCCCCTGAACATGGGCAGCTCCAATCGGCTTCCGGTGATGTCCCCTTTTTTCATTCCAAGCTCGTCGTACAGCTCGCCGAACATTTGAAAAGCTTCTCCCTCAAGCGATAAATACGAGCCTTCGGCAAGGCGGTAATATTTCTTTTTTTCGACGATGCTGAGCAAAATTTTGCGGATTTCCTTGTCGCTGATGCCGTCCAGCTCGAACCGGATTTCCAGCCAGTTGGTCGTCTCGTCCGTATCCGCTTTGATCTTGGGGGCTTTGCGGCCCGCGTGGACCATCTGCTTGACGCTGTCCGTCGCATAAACCTCGACCCACGAATCCAGCCGCGGCAGCAAACGGAACAACACGTCGTACACGCTGTCCTCCTCCGCCAGATCAAGCGACCATTCCTTGTCCAACCGGATAAAATCGCTTTCGTTCAGCGCATCCAGCAGCTTTTTCTCCTTCTCCGAGTCCCTGACGAGGATCAGGTCGGCATCTTTCCGCGCTTCCCAGTCGTCGGCGAGCGCGTCGATCACGATCCCGCCGTATACGAATTCAGCCCTCGCATGCAGCGCCGACTCGTCCCGGTCCAAATACAGCTTGGCCGACAGCGCCGGCTGGACGATGCGGTCGCGGATCGCGGAATCCACCGATACCCTTCCGATCTTGCGCAAGCCCGGAACGACCTTCTCCATCAGCGCGTCCATTTGATGCGGGGATACTTGGATTTTCGCGTGGTCGTGGCGGTATAACAGCGACTTCATCTCGGACAGCAAATAAAGCTCCCGTTCCGGCAACAGATACACTTTCCCCTCCAAAACGGCGCAGCGGTAAGCGTTCATCACCGTCGCTTTTTTCAGGCCCCGGATTTCAAGGCCGTATGCATCCTTCGCGGCGCCGCTGATTTCGAACGTAACCGGAAGGGGCTCATCGCTCGCCTCCATCCGTGCCGGTTCGCCGAAATCCCGCTCAAGCAAAGCTCCCGCAGCGGTCAAACGCGGCAGCAGCGTCTCCCATGCAAGGGGCGGCACCGTCAGCAGCCGCTGGTTTCCCGATGAGGAATACCCGGCATAATACCTTCCCGTTTCGTCATAAGCGAATTCGCTGGCGGCAATGCGCATCAGCTGCTCGATGACCGCCCAGTCTTCGTCCCGGAACGTATGCGCGGACGGATCGTACGTGAACAGCCTCGTAAACGGCAGCGGCCGGCCTTCCTCGATATGCAGCAGCAGCTGCCGGATGTTTTGCACGACATACGGACGCTTGAGCCCCATTTTCATTTCAATCTTGAATTTGGGTTCGGGCTGGTATTCGTCGGTAATTTTGCATATGAATTCGACGCTGAGCGTTTCCTTCAAGGCGTTTGCAAGCCTTTGGCCCGCTTTGATGCGGCTTTGGTCGGCCGCTTTGTCGAATAAATCGATCAGGCCGCCGGTCAAACGAATGTCGCGGGAGGTGATGCCCGGCGTCGGCAGCGGCACCACCTCGCCTTTGCGCCGAAGCTCTCCGTTTCCGTTTTTCTCCTCGTCCAGCATCAGGATCAGGACGGCCGCAATATGCTTGCAGTACGGATAATAACCGCCGTAAGCGCCGCATTCGCATTCCGCGTGAAAATCCGCGCCGTCAATGTCGATGTGGACATGATAGATCTCATCGTCCTGAACGACGGCCCGGCTGCAGCGGTCCTCATCGTCGCGCTCCACAACCATGACCTGTCCCTGTTCTACCATCGCTTCTCCGCGTTTGTAGCCCGTGACGCCGCACAGGGTTCTGATTCGTTCTGCGGTAAATGCCAGCATGAATATGTCCTTTCCGAAATCTATATCGTTACATTTTGATTTATTAGTCTCTTCTTACCACTATACCATACATCCCGCAAAATCAAGAACTCTTGTTCTCGTTATTTGTTGTCGGCAGTCTCTTTGATTAGGCGGAAAACGGTGGACAGCGCATCGGAACTCGGGTTGCTCCGCATGTTTTCAACGATTTCCTTCCGGCTTTTGAACACGTCCATCACCCCCGAAAACAAGGTGTCCCCGTCAAGTTCTTCCTCCTCCAAAACTTTGCAATATCCCGCCTTTTCGAACGATTGGGCGTTCAGGATCTGATCCCCCCTGCTCTGCTGCCGGCTGAGTGGGATGAGCAGCATCGGCTTGCGCAGCGACAAAAACTCGAAAATCGAATTGGAGCCGGCGCGGGAAACGACCAAATCCGCCATGGCCAGGACGTCAGGCAATTCGTCGTTGATGTATTCGTACTGACGGTAGCCGGGGATGTCGAGACTCGGGTCGAGCTGCCCTTTCCCGCATATATGGACCACTTGAAAATATTTGAGAAGGGTAGGCAGCGCCGATCTCACCGTTTCGTTTATTTTGCGGGCCCCAAGGCTTCCTCCCATGATGAGCAGCACGAACTGGTTCCGCTGGAAACCGCAAAAATCCCTTCCGCGGTCGGCATTCCCCTGATGAAGCTCCTTCCGGACCACCGCGCCCACGTAACGGCTTTTATCCGTATTCATTTGTTCGGCCGTTTCCGGGAACGTCGTGCAGACGACGGATGCCATCGGAATGGAGATGCGGTTGGCGAGGCCCGGCGTAATATCCGATTCATGGATGATGACGGGCACTTTGTTCAACCAGGCTCCGATCACCACCGGAACGGACACGAAACCGCCTTTCGAAAACACGACCTGCGGCTTGCGCTTTTTGATCAACCGGTATGCTTCATACACGCCTTTGGCCACTTTGAACGGGTCTTTTACGTTTTGAATGTCAAAATAACGTCTTAATTTGCCTGTCGAGATCGGAAAATATTTGACTTCGGGCAGGGCTCCCACCAGATCTTTTTCGATGCCTGCCGCGGAACCCGCATATTCGACGGACCAGCCCTCCTCCAAAAATAACGGCATCAGCGCCAGATTTACGGTGACATGACCTGCGGAACCCCCGCCGGTAAACATAATTTTGCTCATAACTTCCCCCTGGATCTTTGTGCAGTGTTTTATTTCATTATACAGCCCAAAGGGTCGCCTGTGACGATGCCGTCGGCATCAATCCCGAATATAGTCATCAGCCTATTGCTTTTTGCGTCCGAACTCTCTAAAATGTACATATCTATATTTTGAAGGAGGTGAGGTAGCAGTGGTGCGCAATTTTTCGAACGACCGGATCAATCAGTTGCCGATGGTATTGTCCGGAATTTTTCATGCAGCGGCATTTGACGGGATCAGTCTGTCCATTTTCCCATATCCGGTTGCTTCAAAAAATTGCGAAATGCCGCTCCTACCTTAACTTCAACGGATGAATATGCGTTGAACGTTCAAGCCGCGGGGACATTTCCCTGCGGCTTTTTTTCTGTAGGTCCCGGCATCTATGGAGGAAAAACAAATGATGATTCAATGCAAAAACGTGCAAAAATACCATGGCGCCCAGCTGGTGCTGTCCGATATCAGCTTCGAAATTTCCCGCGGGGAAAAGGTTGCCCTCATCGGCCGGAACGGCAGCGGCAAAACGACCCTGCTCCGGCTTCTGAACGGGGACGAAACCCCGGATCAGGGCCAAATCGCCATCCAAAAAGGGGTGAAAACCGGTTTGCTCGCCCAAATTCCGGAAGCCGCCGCGGAAGAAACGGTTCGTGACGTGCTCCTTCGCCCGTTTGCCCTTGTCCTCGAATGGCAGAACCGGATGCGTACGCTGGAAACGCTCATGTCCGATCCGAAAAAAAGCGGCGATCCGAAAGCGCTGGCGGGCTGGCTTGACGAATACGGCAAGCTGCAGGAGCGGTTCGAACGCGCAAACGGTTATGAAATCGAAGCTTCGATCGCCAAAATCACGGCCGGCCTGGGGATTCCCGCGGAGCAGCTGCCCCAAGCCTTCGCTTCCCTCTCCGGCGGGGAGAAAACGAAAATCGGCCTCGCATCGCTCCTGCTGGAGCAGCCGGACCTTTTGCTGCTGGATGAGCCGACGAACCATCTGGACATGGCGGCGCTGGAATGGCTGGAGCAGTTTTTGGCGGAATATGCCGGCACGGTGCTGGTCATTTCGCATGACCGATATTTTCTGGATCGGCTCGTCACGAAGGTGATTGAAATCGAAGACGGCGAAGCGTTCATCTACCATGCCAACTACAGCGGCTTCCAAAAAGAGAAGGAAGAACGGCTGCTGCTGCAATTCGCGGAATATCAGGAACAGCAGAAAAAGATCAAAAAAATGCAGGAAAGCATCAAACAGCTGATCGAATGGGGCAACCAGGCCAATCCGCCGAATGCGGGTTTTCACCGGCGCGCCGCTTCGATGCAAAAAGCGCTCGACCGCATGGTGAAGGTGAAACGGCCCGTGCTCGAACGCAAAAAAATGGATCTCCGGCTCAAGCAGGATGACCGTTCGGGCAAACAGGTCGTTCTGTTTGATCAAGTCGGCAAAGCCTTCGGAGACCGCTTCCTGTTCAGGAATGTAAACGGGCTGCTCCGTTATGGCGAAACCGCTATGCTGCTGGGGGCGAACGGGTGCGGCAAAAGCACCTTGCTGCACATGCTTTTGGGACGTGAAGCGGTGACGGAAGGGGCGGTTTCCTTGGGGTCCCGCGTTGTCGTCGGTTATCTTGCGCAGCAGGAGCATCCGGACGACGTCCGGCAGACGGTGCTTCAATATTACCGCGAGCACGCGGGCATCGAGGAAGGGGAAGCCAGGGGCAAGCTGGCGCGCTTTTTGTTCTACGGACCCGACGTGTTCAAAAACGTCGCCAGCCTATCCGGGGGCGAATGGACGCGCCTGCGGTTTGCCGTGCTGATGGAGCTGAAGCCGAATCTGCTCATTCTCGACGAACCGACCAACCATCTGGATATCGACTCCAGGGAGGTGCTTGAAGAAGCGCTGGAGGACTTTCCGGGAACCATTCTTGCCGTCTCCCATGACCGTTACTTTATAAGCCGTCTTGGCAGCGTAATTTGGAGCTTGGGGCAGGGCGGGCTTGAGCTCATCCATGGAGGGCTGGAGGAATATCGGCGGCGCGCCGTTTCGGAAAAGCCGGCGACCGTGCGGGAAACCGAAGCCCTTTCTGTACCGGCTTCCAGGAAGAAGCCTGCGGCCGTTTCAAAAATGCCGCCAAGAAACTGGGAAGAGGAAATCGAAATCGCCGAACGGCAAATTCAGAGCCTCGATGCGCAAATGATGGACCTTGCTGTCGCCAGCGACGCCCAGCGGCTGGCGGAGCTGCACAGCATCCGCGAACGGCTCGAGGAGGAACTGCGCCGCCTATATGAAGAATGGATGGGCGCCTCCGAATAAAAAAACGCAGCCTGCTCCCCAGGGAGACGGGCTGTGTTTTTATGTTTCGGCTTCCGGTTTCGAGTCAACCCGAACGACGGAAGCTGATCATCTCTATTCCTTCGCTTCTTCTCCCGAAGCTTCCGGCGCTGCATCGCCCTCGGCTTCCGCTTCGCCTTCGTCTTGGAGCACGGCCCGCGGAGCGGTGACGGATGCAATCAATTCTTCAGGGGAAGCCACCAGCGTCACGCCTTCAGGCAGCTTGATGTCCGAAGCGGCCAGCTTGTCCCCCATCTGGAGATGCGTAATGTCCACCGGGATCGTAGCCGGCAAATCTGCTGGCAGCCCTTCAACCTCAAGCTCCGTTTCCAGATGCTGAAGCACGCCGCCGACTTTCGTTCCTTCCGCGGTTCCCTGGAATTCGATCGGCACGCGGACTTTCAGCCGCTTGTTCGCGGATATTTGCAAGAAATCGACGTGGCTCACGGCCCCGCTTTTTTTCTGGAAATCTTTAATGATCACGTTAAAATCGGAGGTGCCTTCCACTTTTAGCTTAAACATTTCGGTGCGTCCCGTCCGGGCCACCTTCATCAGTTCCTTGGCATCGACGCTCAGCGGGATGCTTTCCGTTTGCGAGCCGTAAACGACGGCCGGAATGCGCCCGCTTTCCCTCAGTTTGCGCAAGCTCGAGTGCTTGGTATCTTTTCTCGGCTCAGCCGTAAGCGTATGTGACATCTAGCATTACCTCCTTGGATATCGCCAAATCTATCGCCGCCATTCGAAACGGCATACTTATGTATTACCCATTCCGGAGACAAATCAAACATTCGCCTATGAAAATTCGGCGCGGACAAAAAAAGACGGAAGCACGCCTGCCCCCGTCTATTTTGCCGAATCACGATACGCTGCTTTTCTTTTTGTTGTAAATGTCGAAGGCGACGGCCGCAAGCAGGACAAGCCCTTTGATGCCCTGCTGCCAGTCGATGCCAAGGCCGATGAGCGACATGCCGTTGTTCAGGATGCCCATGACAAGCCCGCCGATGATCGCCCCGAACACCGTTCCGATGCCGCCTGTCGCCGAAGCCCCGCCGATGAAGCTTGCGGCGATCGCGTCGAGCTCGAAGTTGGTGCCGGCCCTTGGCGTTGCCGCGTTCAGGCGCGCGGCGAAGATCAGGCCGGAGATGGCCGCCATGACGCCCATGTTGACGAACACCCAGAACGTTACCTTTTTCGTTTTGACACCGGACAGCCCCGCCGCTTTTTCGTTGCCGCCGATCGCGTAAATATGGCGTCCCATCACCGTTTTGTTCATGACGAAGGAATAGATGAGAATAAGCGCAAGCAGCAGAATCAAAATGTTCGGCAGCCCCGCGTAACTGGCCAGCATAAACGCAAACGCTACGATGATGGCCGCGATAATGACAAGCTTGAGGATGAACAAACCGCCGGGCAAAACGTCGAAGTTGTATTTTTTCTTGGATTTCCGGTCGCGAAGTTCATTGATGACAAAAATGACGGTGCAAATGACGCCGGCCGCAATCGCCACCACATTGATGCTGCCGCTGCCCAAATCCGGGATGAAACCGGAGCTGATCTTTTGAAAGCCTGCCGGGAACGGCGAGATGGATTGGCCTTTCAGCACGATCATGGTCAATCCCCGGAATAGCAGCATGCCCGCAAGCGTGACGATAAATGCCGGGATTTTGACGTAAGCGACCCAAAAACCTTGCCATGCGCCGATCAGCGCGCCGACGATGAGCGAGGCGATGACCGCAATGACCGGATGCAGGTGCATATCCACCATCATGATCCCCGCGACCGCGCCCACGAAGGCGGCGACCGATCCGACCGAAAGGTCGATGTGTCCCGTAATGATGACCAGCACCATGCCGATGGCCAGAACGAGAATATAGCTGTTTTGCAAAATCAGGTTCGTTATGTTGATCGGCTCGAGCAGCAGGCCGCCCGTAATCAATTGGAAAAAGATCATGATAACGACAAGCGCGATGATCATTCCGTATTGGCGGATGTTATTTTTGAACAATTTAACAATCGTTTCCATGCTTTGGACCTCCAGTCTTGGTCATGAATCTCATCAATGTTTCCTGCGAAGCCTCTTCCCGGCTGACTTCCCCGGTAATTCGTCCCGCGTTCATTACGTAGATCCGGTCGCAGATGCCCAAAATTTCCGGGAGCTCGGACGAGATGACCAGAACGGCTTTCCCCTCGTCGGCCAACTGATTGATGATCGTATAAATTTCGTATTTGGCCCCGACGTCGATGCCGCGCGTAGGCTCATCCAGGATCAGAACATCCGGCTCGGAAAATATCCATTTGCTGAGAACCACCTTCTGCTGGTTGCCGCCGCTGAGATTGCCGGTTTTCTGCAAAATGTTCGGCGCTTTGATCTTCAGCTTTTTCCGCATGTCCTCCGCGACGAGAATTTCCTGCTTGTCGTTGATGACGCCTTTTTTCGCCAGCTTGGAAAGCCCGGTAAGCGAAATGTTGCGCTTGATATCGTCGATCAGGATCAGCCCGTAATGTTTGCGGTCTTCCGTCACGTAGGCAAAGCCGTTGTTTATGGCCTGGGTCACGGTGTTGTTTTCGATGGGCTTGCCGTCCTTGTACAGCGTGCCGCTGACGTTTCGGCCGTAGGATTTGCCGAAGACGCTCATCGCCAGTTCCGTCCGACCCGCTCCCATCAGTCCTGCAATCCCGACGATTTCTCCGCGGCGGACATGCAGGTTGACGTTGTCGAGCACTTTGCGGTCGGCCCGAACCTCGTCATATACCGTCCAGTCCTTGATCTCCAAAATAACGTCGCCGATGTTCGGCATACGTTCCGGATAGCGGTTCGTCAAATCCCGTCCGACCATGCCGCGAATGATGCGGTCCTCGTTCACATCCCCGCTTTTCATGTCGAGCGTTTCGATCGTTTGTCCGTCGCGCAGAATCGTGATCGAATCCGACACTTTCGAAACTTCGTTAAGCTTGTGGGAAATGAGGATGCAGGAAATGCCCTGCTTCTTGAACTCAAGCATCAGCTGGAGCAAGTTTTCGCTGTCGTCTTCGTTCAATGCGGCCGTCGGTTCATCCAAAATAAGCAGCTTCACTTTCTTCGAGAGCGCTTTCGCGATTTCCACCAGCTGCTGCTTGCCGACTCCGAGGTTCCCTACGGGCGTGTTCGGATGTTCGTTCAGCCCTACCTTCTGCAGCAGCTCGCGGGAACCCGCGATCGTCTCGTTCCAGTTCATCAAGCCTTTTCGGGACCGTTCGTTGCCGAGAAAAATGTTTTCCGCGATGGACAGGTAAGGAATAAGCGCCAGCTCCTGATGGATGATGACGATGCCGAGCTCTTCGCTTTGTTTGATGTTTTTGAATTCGCACACGCTGCCCTTGAACAAAATATCCCCTTCGTACGTGCCGTGCGGGTACACGCCGCTTAACACTTTCATCAGCGTGGATTTGCCCGCCCCGTTTTCCCCGCACAGCGAATGGATTTCGCCTTCCCGGATTTTCAGGTTGACGTTGTCGAGCGCTTTGACGCCCGGAAACGCTTTCGTAATGTTCCGCATTTCAAGAATGTATTCCGACATAGGTTTCACCTTCCGATCGTTCGAGTATATGGACGGCTTATTTCAGGCCGATTTGCTCCTTGGTGTAATAGCCGGTTTCCACCAGCTCCTTCTCGACGTTGGACGCGTCGACCGACACCGGAGGGAGCAAGTAAGCCGGTACGACCTTTACCCCGTTGTCGTAGGATTTGGTGTCGTTGACTTCGGCCTCTTGGCCTTTCAGGACGCTTTCCGCCATTTTGACCGCCTGCTCCGCAAGTTTCCGCGTATCCTTGAACACCGTTTGGGTTTGCTCCCCGGCCACGATGGATTTGATGGAAGCGAGCTCCCCGTCCTGCCCGGTGATGACCGGCATCGGTTTTTTCGCGGTTCCGTACCCGACGCCTTTAAGGGAAGATATGACGCCGATGCTGATGCCGTCGTACGGAGACAGGACCGCGTCCAAATGGGCGCCCGAGTAGTTGGCGCTGAGCAGGTTATCCATCCGCGACTGGGCGAGCGATCCGTCCCAACGCAGGGTGGCGATCTGCGCCATCGTCGTTTGCTTGCTGCGGACGACCAGCTGTCCGGAATCGATGTACGGCTTCAGGACGGACATGGCTCCGTCGTAAAAGAAATAGGCGTTGTTATCGTCCGGCGATCCCCCGAACAGCTCGATGTTGAACGGTCCCTTGCCCTCCTTCAGCCCGAGCTTTTTCTCGATATAGGATGCCTGCAGCACGCCGACCTGGAAGTTATCGAAGGTGGCGTAATAGGACAGGTATTCGGTGTTGCGGATGAGACGGTCGTAAGCGATCACCTTGATGCCCCGGTCATGCGCTTTTTTGATGACGTCGGACAGCGTGTTTCCGTCGATCGAAGCCACGACGATGACATCGACTCCTTTGGTGATCATGTTCTCGATTTGCGAGATTTGATTTTCGACGACGTCTTCCGCAAACTGCAGATCGGTCTTGTATCCTTTCTCCTGAAACATCCGCTCCATGTTTTGCCCGTCGGCTACCCAGCGCTCCGACGATTTGGTCGGCATGGCGAGCCCGACATAACCTTTGCTTTTGTCTCCGGCCCCCCTCTCGGCCAAATTGCAGGCCGTCAGGACCATGAGCATCGACGCGATCAGAAGTCCTGCGATTGCTTTCTTCATCGGTTCAATCTCCTTTCCTGGATGCTGCGCCCTGGAGCGCTTACACCATCCTGGGCGTCATGCCTCTCTGTACAAAAAGGATACACGCGAAGACCGGTCGGGGTCTTTTCACCGATTCGACCATTTTTTATAAATTTCATACCTTTGTGCAAAAGAACAAGCCGTTTGGATTGAACTTGCCTTTGTTATTAAAAAAGGGCACCCCCTTTTACCGTTGATGAACGGTTCAATGGGATGCCCTTCGGCGTACCTATGATTGAGCAATGATTGCTTGGACACACGAACAGCGGTTACATGTCCTGGGAAGCTTCGCCTTTTCGGTAGCGGTTGGGCGAAACGCCCATCACTTTCTTGAAGGCGGTGCTGAAATAATGCTGGCTTTCGTACCCGACCTGCTCCGCGATTTCGTACATGGTCATCGGGGTCGAATTGAGAAGCTGTGCGGCCTTCCGGATCCGGGCCTGCGTCAGGAAGCCGACAAAAGAGGTTCCGAGCTCCTTTTTCAGCATTCGGCTTAAATACACCGGCGAAACCTGCAGGCTGGACGCAAACGATTCCAGCGTCAGCTCCGGTCGGCCGTACTGTTCTTGGATAAGCTGCCTTGCCCGCCGCACGAGCGGCGACAGCTGAGCTTCCTTGAACACGGCTTCCCGGCAGGCGTCATAGGCCTCCGCCACGGCTGAGGGTCCTTCCTTTACCGGCTCGAAATGAACGTGGACCGCAATTTTCAAAAAGTTTTGCACCGCCTGTTCGATTTCCGCCGCGGTTTCCACCGGCGCTTCGTCCCACAGGCAAATTCCGATCAGTCCCGTATGCTCGCGGAAAAGCAAATGGACGGCGTGCTGAACCAATTCGGACACGATGTTCTCGATGGCGAACAATAACAGCTGCCTTTCGCCTTCCTTCATCAGCGGCTGGTTCGCGGACGTTTCAGGCCAGCGGACGACGCCGATCTGCGCCGGCAGCTTGGAAGGAAGGCCCAAAAACTCAAGCTGCTCCATCGCCTCCGATTCATCGACGAATCCTTGGACCCATTCCCGGCAAAAACGCTCGCGCAAGACCGGAATGTTTTTTTCGATTTGCTCGGAGGCTTTTTTCAAATAACGATCGCGCACATGCAGCTCGTCGAGCTCGTCCTTGACGCTGTGCAGCACTTCCCTCAAGTGGTCCGCGTTAACCGGCTTCAGGATGTAATCCTTTACGCCGAGCCGGATCGCTTCCTGCGCATATGCGAATTCGTCATGGCCCGTAATGATGACGAAACGGCAGGCCGGCTGCAGCTCCTTCAGTTTTTTCATCATGGCAATGCCGTCCATGATCGGCATGTTCATGTCTACCAATACCAGATCGATCTGGATCCGCTGCGCGATTTCGAGCGCCTCTTCTCCGTCTTCGGCCTCCGCGGCGACCTCCATGCCGAGCCCCAGCCAATCGACGGCGTCGATAATTCCTTCGCGGATAATCGGTTCATCGTCGGCAATGAGTACTTGGTACAACTTCTTCATCAACTATTTCCCCCATCGTTATCGGTTGGAGACGGCACTCCGTAAAGCAACGGATGGCGGATCGTTACGTTCGTGCCGAAGCCCTCGGCGCTTTCGAGCGAAATCCCGTACTCCTCCCCGAAAGCGAGGAGGATTCGCGCCTGAACGTTCAGCATCCCGTAACTCCGGCCGGCCGGTCCTTCTTCTCCGCCGCTTGCTTCCATCGCCGCCAGCGGATCGCGCAGCTGCATGCGCAGCGCCTTAAGCTTTTCGGGCGGCATGCCCGCACCGTCATCCGATACCGTCAAGACCAGCATATCCTGTTCAACGGATGCCGCAATCCGGATATGGCCCGGACCTCTGCGGGCCTTGATCCCGTGATAGATCGCATTTTCGACGATCGGTTGGAGAAGAATCTTCAGCACGAACAACCCTTCCGCTTCTTCGGAAAGCAGCAGCTCGCAATGAAGCCTATCGCGGTATCTCGTTTTTTGGATTTGCAGATAACTGGAAATATGCGTCCATTCATCCCGGATCGGGATGATGTCGCTGCCTTTGCTAAGACCGATCCGGAACAGCCTGGACAGCGACTCCACCATGTCGGACACGTCGTCGGCCCCTTTTTTCTTCGCCATCCAATGGATCGTGTCCAGCGTATTGTACAAAAAATGCGGTTTGATGTGCGCCTGAAGGCTTCGCAGCTCGGCCTCGCGCTTTTGCCGCTCGCGCAGCTCGTTCAGCCTGATGAGCTTGCGTATTTCCAGCAGCATGCGGTTGAAGCTGCGGCCGAGCATCCCGACCTCGTCCTGCCGATGCCTCAAGTAGCGGACCGTCAAATCCCCGGACTCGGCCTTTTGCATGAAGGACATGAGCTGACGGATCGGCCTCGCGATGGACTGGGACAGCGTATAGGACGCGGTCAGGCCGAACAGGCAGACGACGAACAAAAAGCAGATGAGATAAAAACGGATTTGACGGACCTCGTATACCGCTTCATTCGTTTCGAATACGCCGATGGTCCGCCACCCGGTAAACGATGACGTGCCGTAGATGAACTGCAGCCGCCGTCCCCCGGCCTCCTTGACGAAAGCGCCGCTGTCCTCCCCGGGAATCCAGGCTGAAGGCACTTCGGGAACCAAAGGATCCTCCGGCGTATAAATCGGCTCGCCGCTTTTGTCCGTTACCATGAGATACCCGTTTTTCCCGAGCGTCACATTCCGCACCGCTCTCGCAACCGCCCGCAGCTTCAGGTCGATCAGCACGGCCCCCGTCACCTTTCGCGTATCGGGATCGACAAACGAACGGACGACCGAAACCAGCTCGTCATTCGCATAATGGACATGGGTCGTTACATTCCGTTGCTGCGGATGGCCGAGCACCGTAAACAAACCTTCGTGTTTGGCGGCTTCCAGGTACCAGCTATCCCGGGTTAGATTGTCCGGCGACCGCGCATACATTTCGTTGCTGACATAGTCCCCGCTGCCGTTCACGACCAGGATGGCCGCAATTTCCGGATAAAGCGTCGTAAAGCCCTGCAAATACTGCTTGATGGCGTACAATTCGGCGTTTTTATCGTCAAGCGCCGGCTGCTGCCGCCCGCCTTCGGCCATCCCGGCATTTCCCGCGGAAATGCTTCCGTCAAGGAATCGTTTGACCTTCGGATCGAATCCGATCAGATAGGTGATGTTTTGCAGGTTTTCCATGTCGTTGTCGAGCGTCTGGTTGACCTTGCCGATCAACTGGATCGTACCTTCCGTCACCTGCTTGTCCACGATGCGGTTTACCGTGAAATTCACCAGTATCCCGAGCGCGATCGACGGAAGGATGCCAACCATCAGAAACAGCACGCTAAGCTTATACCGAAGCGGCAAATCGCTGAACCGGCTCCACTGCATCCACTTGTCGCGCCATGTTGTCCGTTTATTTCGCATAATAATCATTCACATTCTCCCGGGTTACGACCGTAACCCCTGTATCTACCCGCGGCGGCAAGGGCGAAACGTCGTTGCCGAGCGTCGGGGCGGGCACCGTAAGACCGTGATGGAGGTGAAACAGATACTGCAGGGACCAGTAACCCATGTTCCAAGTGCCCTGGGCGATCGTCGCCGAAATCGTCCCGTCCGAAATCCGGTCCAAGGTGGCCTTATTCGTATCGAATCCGATGATTTTGACCTTGCCGGTTTTGTTCGCCGCGATGACCGCATCCGCCGCCCCGGCCCCCCCGCTCGCTTCCGTGGCGAAAATGCCCTTTAATTCCGGATGTTTCTTTATCATTTCCGCTGCCGCGTTTTTGGCGATCATCGTGTCCCCTTTTCCTTCCCTGACGTCCACGACCGACATCGCGGGATATTTGGCGGCGATGGCATCGCGGAATCCCGACATCCGGTCGTCATGGTTTTGCTGGCCGGGCTGGGTAATGATTCCTACCTGGCCTTCGCGTCCAAGGATCCGCGCCATTTCATCGGCAGCCGTCGCACCCGCTTCGTAATTGTTCGTGGCGAGAAAAGAGTACGCCTTGCTGTTTGGGGCGTCGGCATCGAACAAAACGACGGGGATCCCCGCGTCCACCGCCTTGTTGATCGTCGAGGTCAGCGCCTTGGAATCGATGGCCGACAAGGCGATGCCCGCCGGTTTTTTGGCGATGACCTGCTCCAGCACGGTGATCTGTTCCTTCGCGTCATACTGGGTGGATCCGCGGTAATCGACGGAAACGCCCAGCGCGTCTCCCCCGTCCTCGAACCCTTTAAGGATGTTTTTCCAATATTCCATCCCGGATTGAAAGGTGACCATAACGTAGTTTTCACCGATGCTGCCGTGCAGGCCGCCGTCCTGCCAACCGGTGCTGCGGCGTTGGTCTTCAAGTCTGTACATCACCACGTATCCGACAAAAGCAACGATCAGCAAAAGATAAACCATCATCAATTTCTTCATGTCAGAAGTCCCCCGTTTGCTTCCCTTTCATCTGTGGAATCGGTTACATTATAACAAGTGTACTATACTGCAAGGCGCAGGGATGTTCAACAATGGTTGGAAAAACGTTCGCTTTAAAGCGGCATTCAGGGCGGAAAAACCATGTTTGGCTTAACGCGCAAAAACCCTGCCGCAACATGCGCAGGCAGGGTTTCGTTAAACAGAGGTTGGTTAATTTTAATCAATCATCGTAAAATCGTCGAAATGAAAGCCGGGAGATACGACACAGGAAACGAGGACCGGTTCGTTGCCCAGCGGACGCGCTTCCTGCCATACGTTCGCCGGTACCAAAGCTTGGGGAACTTGTCCCTTTTCCATGTCCATGCCAAGCACGATTTCCTTCCGCTCTCCGGGATTTTCCCCGTCGCCGCCGAGGACGAGCTGCAGGGGGCTGCCGGCATGCCACAGCCACAATTCATCCGAGTATACGCGATGCCATTTCGAAAATTCGTTCGGGTGCAGAAGGAAATAGATGGATGTCGCCGCTGGGCGCGAACCCGAATATTTGGCGTCAAGCACGTCTTTCGGAATTTCGAATGAGGACTTCCAAAGCTCCTTATACCAACCGCCCTCGGGATGGGGCTGCAGGTCCAAGGTTTTTACCAAAGGGGACAACATTGCTTCAGTCATGTTCTGCCTTCTTTCCGTGTCAGAATTGCACATCATGGGGCAAATAATGAACCCCGTCTGTGAGGGAATCCGCCCTTTACTTTAACAAATGGGGCGGCGGATTGTAAACAAGCGGATTTCGTTTGCTTAAAACGCCGGTCAACGCGCGGGACAGCTCCATGGCGGCATGACAGGCATCGGGGGTGTGGGTGATCGCCGAGATGACCGCAACGCCGTCCGCTCCGGCCTGGATTACCTCGTGTACGCGATCGGCGGTAATGCCGCCGATGCCCACGATCGGCATAGCCGCATGCATCCCCCGGATATTCCGCAGCGCTGCCGTGCCTTGAACCGGGCGGGCATCCTCCTTGGAAACCGTCGGAAAAACCGGGCCGACCCCGAAATAATCGGCATGCCGTTCCGCTCCTAGCCTCGCTTCCTCGGGAGAATGGACGGACAAGCCCAAAATCCGGTTCCCGATTCGCTTCCTGACCTGCTCCGCCGGCTCGTCCTCTTGTCCGATATGCACGCCGTCCGCATCCAAAGCGAGCGCCAGGTCGACGTCGTCATTGACGATCAGCGGAACGCCGTGCTTCCGGCAGACGGCCAGAATGCGCCCGGCCAGCTCCCGCTTGGCGGCTCCTTCAAGCGCATTCCGGCCTTTTTCGCGAAATTGCACCATCGTGACGCCCCCGCGGATCGCTTCCTCCACGACCTCCGCCGCGTCTTTCCTGCAGTTGGCGCTGCCGATCACGAGATAAAGCTTCAGCCATGCTTTCAAATCGGCGGCTTCGACCGGTTTCAACGGACACGCTCCTTTCTGCGGCCGTACGCCCAATGATTGGTCGGGCCGTGGCCTCCGCCGATGCCGGGCGCATCCTCGATCGCCGCCTGGATATATTCGCGGGCGGTCAAAACAGCCGCGTGCGGAGACGCCCCTTTCGCCAACCCGGCCGCGATGGCGGCGGAAAACGTGCAGCCCGTTCCGTGCGTATGGTTTGTCGTAATTCTGGGCTTGGCGATTTCCGTAAACGACTCCCCGTCATACAGCAGATCGACCGCTTCGTTTGAAACCGGATCGTGTCCACCCTTAATGACGACCATCCGGGGGCCGAACCCGGCGATTTTCAGCGCCGCCCGGCGGCGTTTTTCCATCGAGTCGATCCGCATGCCGGCCATCGCCTCCGCTTCCGGGATGTTCGGCGTGACAACCAGCGCCAGCGGAAGCAGCCTGCGCATCAGGGCGTCGACGGCGTCGCCCTGCAGCAGCTCCGCCCCGCCTTTCGCGATCATAACCGGATCGACGACCACCCGCCGCCAACCGAAGGCTTCGATTTTGTCTGCAACGGCCTCGATGATGTCGGCGCTAAACAACATGCCCGTCTTGACCGCATCCGCGCCCAGATCCGACCCGACCGCTTCGATTTGCTCGGCGACGGCCGCGGCCGGCAGCGGGTAGACGCCCGAAACGCCAAACGTGTTTTGCACCGTCACCGCCGTGATGGCCGACATCCCGAAGGCGCCCAGCTCCTGAAACGTTTTGATGTCCGCTTGTATTCCCGCCCCGCCGCCGCTGTCGGAGCCGGCAATCGTCAATGCTTTGGGGACGCTCACTGCACGAACCCCCTTCCGGCCGAAACCCGGTGCCCGCTGAGCACCTCTTCCGGAAGCGGATATTGGTCCATCTCGGACAAGGCGTCGAGAAAGGCGGCTTGAAAGCTCCCCGGACCTCGGTTTCCGGCGGCCACGTATGCCCTCGTAGCCGCCTCCCCGTAAAAAGCAAGCGCGGCCGCGCCCGCCGTCAGCAAATCCGGCTCCACGGCGGCGAAAGCCCCGATGACCGACGTCAGCAGGCAGCCCGTTCCCGTCACCCGGGTCAGCATGGGATGTCCTCCTCGGACCACGTATCCTTTCAGGCCGTCCGTAATAACGTCCTCACGGCCTGTGATCGCAACGACGCTTCCGGTCCGGCAAGCGGCCCGGACGGCCAGGTCGACCGGAGGTTCGGCTTCGGCCTCTCCCGCATCCACGCCTTTGATGACGGCCGTTTCGCCGATCAGGTTCGCCACTTCCGCCGCATTGCCGCGGACCAAGGCGACCCGGACTTCCCGCAAAATATTCAGGGCCGCGGTCGTCCGAAACGGCGTGGCGCCTGCGCCGACGGGATCGAGGATCACCGGCACGCCGTGCAAATTCGCCGATTTGCCTGCCAGGATCGCCGCTTCGACGAGCTCCGCGCTGAGCGTGCCCAAATTCAGCACCAGCGCGTCCGCTATTTTCGCCATATCCGCGACCTCCTCACGGGCATAGGCCATGACGGGGGAAGCGCCGATGGCCAGCAAACCGTTGGCCGTAAAATTCGTGACTACCACGTTGGTTATATTGTGCACCAGCGGCCTGCGCCGCTTAACCAGCCGGGGCAGATGCTGCAGATCCTCGATCATCGTCCCGCCCCTTCCGTTTGAGCCGCCGACACCGGCCACTCTTCTAGCGTGTACGCCATATCCCAAAACATGTACTCCAGACGGCAGCTGGCCACAAAATGTTCCGTCAGCCGCTTTTTCCGGTCCGGAGACAAACGTTCAGCCCGCTCATCGAGCAGCAATCGCATTTTTTCCGTAATGCCGCCTTCGAAGCTGCCGTAAAAATGCATCCAGTCATAAAACGGATGGGAGCGGTCCGGTTTCACCTCCGCCAGCAATTTGGCGCCGATCTCCGTATACGTCCACGGGCAAGGCAGCATCGCCGCCAAAATGTCCTCAAGCGTTCCCGCGTGGGCCACGCTCAGCATGTGGCGGACGTAGTGGTTCGCCGACGGGGCTAGCGGATAACCCTGCAGCTGCTCGTACGAAACGCCGGCTACGCTGCAAAAATTGTTGTGCGGATGCGTTTCGCTGTGCAGAATGAACGAAATTTGTTCGTTAAATAGGGCCATCGCGTCACGGCTGTCGCACTTCGAAATCGCAATGCCGTATAACCGGATATAAGCGTTCAAATATTCGAAATCCTGCTTCACGTAATGAATCAGCTGTTCCTTCCGCAAAGTTCCGTCCGCAATGCCGCGTACGAACGGATGATCAAAAATCGCCCGGTAAATCGGGTCTGCTTCTCTTCTGAGCTCTTCGCTAAAACGGGTCATGCCAGCACCTCCGCATCGATTTGGATGAAATCCAAACAGGGAGAAGCCGGAAGCGGCCGATAAAACTTAAAAAAGCCGCCCCGAAATGGAGCGGCTTCCAACGCTTTCGAACGCTGACCTAAAGGAAGGTCGGCGTAAAACATGCGAAGTCCGTCTCCACTTCCCTACGCCGGTATGATCCGGATCAGGTTCAAAGGGTCCAAGCATCCTTGTCTCAGCCGCTCGCTTGCGGCTCCCCCAGTGGATTTCGTATGAAGTTCGTTTTCACCCTATACTTTATCTTCCATTTTGCGGCTTGTCAAACCGAAAATCATCGCCGCGGAAGTTCCCCACCGCCTTTTCGGGCTTACCCTAAATAGCGGTGATACAAGCTTTTTGCTTCCGTGATGTCTTTTGTCCCGTGCACGAGCACCCTCCCGTCCTGAAAAACCGTCAACCGGCACCCTTCGGCCGCAAAAGACACGAGATACGGGTTCTCCTTTACCTCTCCGCCCTGCCGGGACAATCTGCGCGCCAGCTCCTTTAAATCGCGCCGAACCGGTGCGGGCGGACGAATTTGCACCGTATCCCGGCCGCACAGCACGGCTGCCCGGGACTGATTGGCCGGCTGCAGAAACGGATAGGTGCGGTGTAGTCCGCACGACGGGCAGTTCGGCTTCTTCATGCGCTCGACCCGGATTGCGGCATAGGCCCCCGTCCATAGATCGAACGAAATGAGTTTGCCGTGCAAAGCCTCCCCATCGTCCACCAGCAGCTTCAGCGCCTCGGAGGTTTGGTAGGCCGCGACCATCTGCGCCGCCGGGCCGATGACGCCGGCCGTGTCGCAAGTTGCGCCGCCGGGCGGCATCGTTTCAAGCAAACAATGCAGGCATGGCGTGCGGCCGGGCACGACCGTGAAGGTCAAGCCGTAGCTGCCGACGCAAGCCCCGTAAATCCATGGAATGCTCCGCTTTTGCGACACGTCGTTAATCAGCAGGCGCGTCTCGAAATTGTCCGTCCCGTCAAGGATCACGTTCACGCCCTGCGCCAGCTCTTCGATTTCCGGAATGGCGGCGTCGGCTACGACGGTCCGGATGTCGATGTCCGGGTTGATGCGTTCCAGGCGGGCTTTGGCAGCCGCCGCTTTCGGCAGGCGCAGCAGGGCGTCCTCCTCGCTGTACAGCTGCTGCCGCTGCAGATTGCTCGGTTCCACGTAGTCGCGATCCACGATGGTGACGGTGCCTACGCCTGCGCGCACGAGCGTTTCGGCGCTTCCCGACCCCAGCGCTCCCGCGCCGACGATCAGGACATGCCTCTCCCCCAGCTTCCGCTGTCCGTCCGGGCCGATTTTGGGAAACAATTCTTGCCGCGAATACCGCCCGTTCTGGGTCCCGTTCCCGCTCATGTCAGGCTCATTCCTTCGAGCGGGCTGCTGGCGGCCCCGCAGCGCCTTTTCGGAATGCGGCCGGCTTCGTAGCCGAGGCGCCCCGCTTCGATGGCGAGCTTCATGGCAAGGGCCATCTTTACCGGGTCTTTGGCTCCCGAAACGGCCGAATTGAGCAGCACGCCGTCGGCGCCCAGCTCCATCGCGATGGCCGCATCCGACGGCGTGCCGATGCCGGCGTCGACGATGACGGGCACCGTCGATTGCTCGATGATGAGGCTCAAATTCAAGGGATTCACGATCCCTTGGCCGGAGCCGATCGGCGAGGCGCCGGGCATCACCGCGTGCACGCCGAGCTCCTGCAGCCGCTTCGCCAGCAGAACGTCGTCCGACGTGTACGGCAATACGATGAACCCTTCCTCCAGCAGCATTTCTGAAGCTCGCAGCGTTTCGACCGGATCGGGTAGCAGCGTCTTCATGTCGCCGATCACCTCGACCTTGATCATGTCGCATAATCCGGACGCTTTGGCGAGCTTGGCGATGCGCACCGCTTCCTCCGCCGTCCGCGCGCCTGCCGTATTGGGCAGCAGCGTAAACCGCCCGACGTCGATCATCTCCAGAAAATTCGGCTGGCTTGGCTCGTAAAT
Organism: Paenibacillus sp. USDA918EY; assembly: GCF_009870825.1. Classification (GTDB taxonomy): domain Bacteria; phylum Bacillota; class Bacilli; order Paenibacillales; family Paenibacillaceae; genus Paenibacillus_AQ; species Paenibacillus_AQ albilobatus. Next base: position 200,451 of record NZ_WTWY01000009.1, read on the forward strand.
GTTCATCCGCCGAACGGCAAACGTCAATATTTGCGCGCCGGACACGTTTACCGCTTCCCTCTGCACGTCAAAATTCGGGAATTTCCCTGTCCCAAGCAGCATTCTTGATTGAAATTCATACGGTCCGATGTGTAACATCGCCTTATCCTCCTCCCACAAAATGCACTAGTTCGACCCGGTCCCCGTTTCGGACATCCGTGTCCTTATGCTCGTTTTTCTCGAGTATGTTCCCGTTGATTTCCACGACGACGACCTGCCGGTCCAGGTCAAAATGCGTCAGCAGCCGCGCCACCGTCGTTACCGACTCCGGCACCTGTACGTTGTTCCCGTTAATGATCAAATCCAACATGGACGATCCTCCCCTCCGATGGCCTGACGGCGTGATGCCGGTCCGGCGCAAAAGATTCCCAGCCTGTGAATGAAGGCCGCTTTCCGCTCATCTGCTCCACGATCAGCGCCCCGGTAACGGGGCTCAGCAGCACGCCGTTGCGATAATGCCCCGCGGCGACAAACAAACCTTCGCAGCCCGCAGCGGCACCCAGATAAGGAAGGCCGTCGCGGGTTTGCGGCCGCAGCCCCGCCCATGCCTTCTCCCATTGGGCAGCCGTAATCCGCGGCACAAGAGCGGCCGCTTTGGCCATCAGCCCCATCAAACCTTCGACGGATACCGTAAGTTCCTCGTTGCGCTCGATCATGGAAGCCCCGACGATGAGTCTGCCTCCGCGCTTCGGCACCAGGTAACAGCCTTCGGTAAACACCGTGCTGCTTATCAATGGGGCCGGCGTAACGACCGAGAAGCACTCGCCCTTAACCGGGTACACGTCGGCGTTGATCCCCGCTTGCGCCAGCAGCCTGCTGCCATGAACGCCCGCCGCGATGACCGCCTGCCCGCAGCCGATCGTCCCTTCATCCGTGACCACGCCGGTCACCCGGCTCCGTTCCAGCCGCAGCGAATGAACGGTGCAATGTTCCTTTACTTCGGCTCCAAGCATAACGGCTGCCCGGACATAAGCGGCCGTCAATTCGGGCGCCGACACTTGTCCGTCCCCGGGAATCCGCATCACGCCCTCGATGCGCCCCGTCAGATTAGGTTCCAGCTCCCTGGCCTCGGAAGGCGTAAGCCAGGCGGCCGTTTCCCCGGCTTTGCGCTGAAAGGCGATCGTCCGCTGGCATTCCATCGCCTGTTCAGGGGTCAACGCCACCTTCAAAAGTCCTTGCTGCACCAGTCCGATGTCGATGCCGGTCAGCTCCCTCAGTTCCTCCGCCAGCTTGGGAAACATCGCCCGGCTCTGCCGTGCGAGGTCGAACAGCGCGCCTGACCGGTGCATCTCCGACTGGGCGCCGAGCATGCCGGCCGCGGCGCTCGACGCGCCGGAGCCGATCTTCCCCCGCTCCAGCATGAGGACGCGCCTGCCCTGCTTTGCCAGGTGGTACGCGATCGAACCGCCGATCACGCCGCCGCCGATTACGACCACTTCAGCTTGATGGACCATGGTTGTTTTCCCTCCCTCTATGTAAGCATTGATGATAAGCAGCCGCCTCCCTGATCGGGTCCGCCGCTTCCAAAATCCCGCTCATGACGGCGACACCCGACGCGCCGGCTTTCAGCGTCTCGGCCACGTTCGCCGGCTTCACCCCGCCGATGGCGATGACGGGAATGCGGGTGCGGCTTGCGAGCAGTTTCAGTTCCCTAAGCCCGCGGGCCGGGGAATCGGGTTTCGAAGCCGTCGGGTAGACATGCCCGAAAAACACGTAATCGGCCCCTTTCTTCTCGGCCTCCACCGCTTCTTTCAGCGAGTGAACCGATCGGCCGATCCGCAGCTGCGGAAACCACTCCTTCACATCGGTGACATCCAAGCTGTGATAAGCGAGCTGCACGCCCTGAACGCCGGCAGCCGCAGCGACGTCGGCCCGGTCGTTCACCACGATCCGGTCCGCAGGAACGCCTGCGGCCAGCAGCATTCCGATTCCGTTAAGCAGCTCGCGCGCCGTTTTCGCATGTTCCCTTAAATGAATTGCATCCACGTAAGGATGGATGAGGCCGGCAATCCTCGCCAGCTCATCAAGCGGCTGCCTTCCCGTCGAAACGACATGCAGTTCCCTTCCCGCCAATGGCCCCACTCCCGTTAAAAAAATGAAGGCCGCTTTCCCGAAAGAAAGCGGCCTTTGTCTGCACGTTGACAACCTTGCGCGCCAAAAAAAGCACAAGCGCAAGCATGAAACGTCGATTTTACCACTTCCCTCCGCTGGCATCGCTCCAGATCAGGTTCAAAGGGTCCGGAATTCGCGCTTCCGTCTCAGCCGTACAGGCACCCCTAGTGATTTGCTATGAAATTGAAATTGACTATAACATGAAATCCAACATGTGGCAATCCCTTCCATTCGGCATGCAGCAATTTTTTCATCCGGACACGTCCCCGCATGCATCCAAGAGCAGTCAGCCTGAAGCCGCCCCAGCCAGCGAAGATCGAACCAAATACGCCGCAAGGAGGTCAGCGCGTAAGCAAAAATCGATTGGCTCTGCTGATGCCGCCCACATCCTCGAACAACACCATCATGGACAGGGCCGGAACGGTCACCTGTTCATCCGCGATCCAATCAAGCGCCTTATTTCCCGCACGCTCCTCGTTCACCGCAACCTTCCAGCCGGTATTGGAAAAAGGAATGTCCAGCTTGATCTCATGTCCGTTCGCGTTATAGACGACGATGATGTTTTTCCAAGCGTCGCCGCCCGCAAAGTCCTTCAGCATAAAAGCGACGATGTTGTCCCCGCAGCGAAGCGTCGCCAAATGATTGTCGATCTCCTCCCGGGAGGTTAAACAAAAAGCGGGGTGGCTTCTCCGAAGCTCGATCAAACCGCGGTAATAGTCAAAAACGGGCTTAAACCTCCGCTTGTTTGCCCACCGTATGGCATTGACGGCATCGCCGCTGCGGTAGCTGTTATGGTCGCCGTATTTGGTACGGAGCAGCTCGTCGCCGGCTTGAATGAGCGGAATCCCTTGGGAGGTAAGCACGATGCCGTTGGCCAGGAGGGCGCGTTTTACCGTTTCGCTTTTCATGATGCGTTCACTGTCGACGCTCCGGTACGGCTCGGACTTTTCCACGGCCTCCCTCAGGCTCCCTCCGTGAACCAGCTCCCCGTTTCGAATCTCCCGAAACCCGGCCTCGTCCCGAAGCCCCTGCGTCGTCAACACTTTATCCCATAAATTCAAATTGTCGTGAACGGTCACATAATTGATCGATTCGAGCGGAGATTCCGCAAAATCGTGAATCGATCCCTTGACGCCTTCAAGGATCGCCGCTTCCGTCCCCGTTCCGCCCGTGGCAAACCCTTTCCCTCCGCCATCGCTGTCCCCTTTGATCGCGCCGCGGAAATGGTCGTTGAATACGGCAAAACCGAGATTCCTTTGGCTGCCTTTCAGCGTTTGCCGCGCGAGCGGCGTCTCCCCGCCCGTCCAAGGCTCCCCGTAGACGACGATGGCCGGGTCCACCTCGCGGCGCAGCTCTTCGGCCATCCGCTTGACGGTATCCGTATCGATCAATCCCATCAGATCCAACCGGAACCCGTCGATGTGATATTCTTCCGCCCAATATCGAACCGAATCGAGGATGAATTTCCGGACCATCGGGCGTTCCGTCGCCAGCTCATTGCCGACGCCGGAACCGTTTGCCAGCCTTCCCCGGGCATCCCTCCGGTAAAAATACCCGGGCACGACTGCCTCGAACGGTCCGTCCTCGACGCTGTACGTATGGTTGTACACGACGTCCATCACGACGCGGATTCCTTTGCCATGCAGCGCCATGACCATTTCCTTGAATTCGCGGATCCGAAGCCCGGGAACGTTCGGGTCGGTCGCGTAGGAGCCTTCGGGCACGTTAAAATGCTGCGGATCGTACCCCCAGTTGTATTTCGGCTCGGGAGCGTCAGGATCGTCGACCTTCAGTTCGTTTACCGTTTTGAAATCGAATACCGGCAGCAGGTGGACATGCGTCACCCCAAGCTCCTCCAGATGGTCGATGCCGATAGCGTTTCCTTCTTCGTCGCGAAGCCCCGTTTCCGTAAACGCTTTAAATTTCCCCTTGTATTTAAAAGCAGCGTTAGGGTCTGCCGAAAAATCGCGCACGTGCAGCTCATACAAAACCGCATCCTCAAGCCCTCCGATAGGCGGCCGCCGGTCCGCTTCCCAGCCTTCCGGGTTCCAAGCCTCCATATCGACGATCGCCGATCTGGCACCGTTGGCGCTGACGGCCTTGGCATACGGGTCCGCCGCGTAACGGACGGTTCCATCCGGATGCTCGACCTTGTACATATAGTACCGGCCCGCGAGATCGCCGTAAAAACGCAAAAACCATACGCCGTCCCTCCATTTTTTCATGCCGATCTCCAGGCCGCCCGCATGATCCGTCACCTCTCCGTTTGCTTCGTAGCGGCCCGCATTTTCATAAAGCGCCAAAGTGACTTTCACCGCCTCGGGAGCCCACACCTTAAAAATGCTCTCCGTTTTGGCATACGTGCAGCCCAAATCCCGTCCGCCGTAATATTCCGTAATTTCCCTCATCATTACACCACCACAACACGACATTTGATGTTCGAAAAAAACGCCTCAACACATCCTATGTGCCTTTGTTGCCAATTGCAAAAGAATGTATGCATGTGCGGGAGCCCAATTTGCGGACGTGATGGCCCAGAAGGGAAAAATGGAGGTTGCGTCAATCGGCAGGCATTCTCAGGCCAACGCAAAAAAGGCGTGCGGATGACATCGTCATCCGTACGCCTGTCCCTTGCATATTTCGCGGGCGCTACTCTTCGAGAAACTCCGCATACTGCTCCGCGCTAAGCAATGCCGACAGCTGCTCCTCCAGGTCGCCCTCCACTTCGATTTCCGCCATCCATCCGGCATCGTACGGTTCGTCGTTGACAAGCTCCGGCTCATCGCCGAGCCGCGGGTTGATTTTCGTCACTTGACCGCTGACGGGACAGAACAGGTCCGACACCGTTTTAACCGATTCGATCGTGCCGATGCTTTCCTCGGCCTGCACGCTTGCGCCTTCTTCAGGCAGCTCGACGAACACGATGTCGCCAAGCTGATGCTGCGCGAAATCGCTGATGCCGATGCGCACGACGTTTCCGCTTACCTTTTCCACCCATTCGTGATCCTTGCTGTACCAACGATTCTCTTTCACATTGCTCATGGTTTTCAACTCTCCTTCGAATCATGTCATAATCCTTGGAAAAATGCGTGCAGATGAGCCATTACGGAGTGTCTGACGGCGGTTGTATCGCATCTTTGGCTTCTTTTGCTTTGCGGCGGCGCTGTTCCACCAGCTCCCGGGTCAGCTTGCGCCCGGTCGGCGTGGCGGCCAAGCCGCCTTTGCCGGTCTCGCGGTGTTTGCTCGGCATGGCGCTGCCCACCTCCAGCATGACGCCGATCACTTCATCGGCGGGGATGACGCTGCCTACGCCGGCAAGGGCCATATCGGCGGCTGCCAGCGCGGTGACGGCGCCAAGGCCGTTGCGGACGATGCACGGAATTTCCACGAGTCCCGCAACGGGATCGCAAATGAGGCCGAGGCAGTTTTTCAAGGCCAAGCCGACCGCATGGACGGCCTGCCGAGGCGAGCCGCCTCTCAGCTCTACCATGGCCCCCGCCGCCATGCCGATCGCCGAGCCGACCTCGGCCTGGCACCCGCCTTCGGCGCCGGAAATCGACGCGTTGTTGGCTATGACGTACCCGATGGCCCCGGCCGTGAACAGGCCGCGCACCAGCTTGTCGTCATCCCAGCCGAATCGTTCCTGCGAGCTGACGAATACGCCGGGAATGATGCCGCACGAACCTGCCGTCGGCGTGGCGATGATTCTGCCCATGGAGGCATTCACTTCGGAAACGGCGAGCGCGTAAGCCATCGCCATGGCGGAAGGCTCGCCGAGCGACGTGTCGCCTTGCCGCATGTAATCCGCCACCTTTTTGGCGTCGCCCCCCGTCAAGCCGCTTCGCGATTTCGTGTTGCCGGTCAGCCCCTTGCGAACGGCTTCCTTCATGACCTGGTAGTATTCGGCCATCTGGCGGAATACGTCGTCCGCAGGGACGCCCGTTTCCTTGGCCTGATCCTCCACCATCACGTCGGCGATCGTTTTGTTTTCTTTCAGGCAAATGTCTGCCAGCTGTTCCAGCGTCTCGAATCTCATAGTCACCTTTAACTCCTTTGGGTCAAATCGATCATCGTCACTTCCAAAATATGCGGAAGGCGGGCCATCTCCTCCAGAACGGAGGCGGAAGGCGGCGTATCCAGCTCGAACACCGTCATGGCCGCTTCGCTCCGCCCTTTGCGGTCCACGTCCATGTAGCCGATGTTGAGGCCCTCCCGGCTGAGCAGGCCCGTCAAGCCGGCGATCACGCCCCGGCTGTCGGAATGCGTGACCGCGATCGTAGGGTATTCGCCGGTAATTTGCACGTCGAAGCCGTTCAAGGCATAAACCGCGATCGTTCCTCCGCCGATGGAGGCCGCGATGACGTCTGCTTTGCGGTCCCCGGCCCAAAGCTTGAGCTTGACGGAATTCGGATGGGGCCCGTTGCCTTTTCCCTGAATCCACTCGATGTCCATTCCGGCTTTTTCGGCTTCGATGTCCGCTTCCGGAATCCGTTCGTCATCCGTGTCGAAATTCAGCAGCCCCGCCGTTAACGCAAGGTCCGTACCGTGTCCCCAATACGTCTCCGCGAAAGATCCGAACAAAGTGACCTCGACCTTCTCCGGCTGGCGGCCGAGCAGCTGGCGCGCCACCCTGCCGATGCGCACGGCGCCGGCGGTGTGGGAACTGGAAGGGCCCACCATGGACGGACCGATGATGGAAAATACGTTTTTGAATCTCAAAAACTCCACGCTCCTGTTTTAGGTAATTCACATCAGGAATTTGTCATTTATCCAAACGGCAGAAAAAACGCGGCCGGGCGCTGTCCGCAAACGCAAAAAAAGGGACAGCAAAAAAAGGTATGCAGCACCTTTTCTCTGTCCCTTGTACCTGAGAGTTTAAACGGAAACTTCGTTCCCGCGTTCCCCTTGGGTGGCTGACGCTCTCTCCAGAGCCGCGTCCGGCGACGGTTCCTTGTACCTGAGAGATTAGCCGCCGGTTTGTGCCCTCCCGCAGCTTGCTCCTTCGGTGCCGCCCCCATGCCGGGTCGGTCTCTCCCGTTCGCCATCATCCGCCTTATATTTGATCGCCTCTTACGAAACCATTTACATTCCTAATCACCTTAAGAATAAAGCAGAGCAAACGGCGCTGTCAATATAACAGGAATCTGAATTCCCGGAACAGCGAAAACCATCTTGTTTCCCGCGGTTTTCCCCGTTGTTCCTCCGCCTTTCGGCCGCCTAAATCCGCATGCCGCTGCGCATGTATTCCATGGCGCCGAGAGCGACGATACGTTTATTGTCTTTGGCCGGGACGATCCGGCAAGCGTCGAACATGTCCGGAATGGTATGTTTTTGCGCGGTTTCGAGCGCATGCTCCATATATCCGGGATAGGTGGCGGTGCTGCCCCCGATCACGATCACATCCGGATTAAACAGGTGGATCACGTTCGTCAACGCCATTCCGAAATATTCGCCCGCCCGGGCAATCAGCTGCACGGCCGCCGGTTCGTTCCGGTCGATTCGCTCAAGGAATTCATCAATGCCGCAGCCCGCCTGCTGCAAAATGCCGATGCCCCCCGCGATGCTGTCCAGCCTTTGGGGACCTTCTTCGGTTTGGATGATGCAGTAGCCCAGCTCCCCGGCAAAACCGTGCGCCCCCGTAAACATCCGCCCCTTCGAATAGACGCCGAGCGCAGTGCCGGAACCGGCCATAATCACCGCGAGTGTGTCTTTGTCCTTATAATGGACCGTTTCCGCAACCGTAGCGGATTTGACGTCATTAATAAGCCGGACGGGAAACCTTCCCTGCCCGAAATCATCGGCGGTCATCCCGGTCAAAGAACGTACGTCCGACAGCTGCACGCGATGGTCTCCTTCCACAAGGCCGGGCACCGCGATCCCGACCCCTTCCGGCTCAAACGGCAGCCGGCCGATAAACCCGTCGATTTCCCGCTTCAGATTCTCCCACGGGCAATCCAGCCCGGTCGGCGCTTTTTGTTCGAACGTTTCCCCGCCAATCTGCGCAAACATGTACATTTTCGTGCAGCCGATATCCACGCCTACGATTTTTTCCACGCTTTCATCCTCCCCAGATTGAAGACCGTTTTGGGCCATGCCGATATTATTGTATCAATTCGGGCGTGGAAACAGTATGGCAAAATCCAATGTTTTCATATGTTTTTGCCGGTTGCATCCCCCTTCTCAGGGTCCGTCTTCATAACCGATATTGTTGTTGACATTCCTATAAGCTTTGAGTATTAATGGTATTAGACAATACCATAGCGGATGAAAGTAATGGGAGAGATTACTGTTCACTGGTGACGCCGAAGGAGTAAGCCCGCGGGAGGCGGGGGAATCTCTCAGGCAAAAGGACCATTACCGGACGCATCTCTGGAGAGAATTCTTAAGCGAAAGAATCACCCAAGGGGAAATTTGTTGACCGGCACTTGAAGTGGTGTGAAGTCTTGTAAACCCTTTTTGGCCGTTAAGCAAAGTAACTCTCAGGTACCAAGGACAGAGCGGAAGAAGCGGTATGCCGTGCATCGGCATGCTTGTTCTTTTGCCTGTCCTTTTTGTGCTTAAAAAATGTAAAGAGAAGGTGATGGAAACGTGTCCGAGCTTAAACGAACCCCGCTTTACCCGCTGTATGCCGAAATTCCGGGCGTGCGCTGCATCGATTTCGGAGGCTGGGAGCTTCCGGTCCAGTTCAGCGGCATCCACAAAGAACATGAGGCGGTCCGCGAAGCCGCGGGTTTATTCGACGTGTCCCACATGGGCGAATTTTGGGTTGACGGCCCGCAGGCGGAAAGCTTCCTTCAGCATATGACCGTCAATGATGTAACCGTTCTCGCCCCGGGGCAAGCGCAATACAGCGCGATGTGTTACCCGGACGGCGGCGTCGTTGACGATCTGCTGGTATATAAGCTCGCGGAGGCGTCCTACATGCTTGTCGTCAATGCGTCAAACATCGGCAAAGACTGGCAGTGGCTCCAAGAGCATCTCACGGACGGGGTGCGGATGACGGACCGATCCGATGAAACGGCTCTTCTCGCGCTCCAGGGACCCAAAGCGGAAGAGATTCTCGCCCCCCTTGTCGATTGCGATTTGACGAAGCTCGGCGCGTTTCATTTCCTGCAAAACGTATCGCTGTTCGGCGCGTCCGTCCTCATCTCGCGCACCGGCTACACCGGCGAGGACGGCTTCGAAATCTACCTGCCTGCCCAAGATGCCGCGGCCGTATGGAGCGGATTGCTTGAGCGCGGCGAAACCTTCGGCCTGCTTCCCGCAGGTCTCGGAGCGCGCGACACGCTCCGGTTCGAAGCCAAGCTGCCGCTTTACGGGCAAGAGCTGTCCCGGGATATCTCCCCGCTGGAAGGCGGGATCGGCTTTTTCGTCAAGCTGGGCAAGGATGATTTTATCGGCAAAGAAGCGCTGCAGCGCCAGAAGGAGGCCGGCGTGCCGCGCAAACTGGTCGGCGTGGAAATGATCGACCGGGGGATTCCCCGCTCGCATTACGCGGTATATTCCGGAGGCGAACCGATCGGCGAAATTACGACGGGTACCCAATCCCCTACGCTGAAGCGGAATTTGGGGCTGGCGCTCATCGACAGCCGTTACGCCGCCGTCGGAACGCAGGTTGAGGTCGACGTGCGGGGCAAACGCTTGAAAGCCGAAGTTGTCAACGTCCCATTCTACAAACGAGCCCGAAAAGGAGCTGACTCCAAGTGAAGCACCGTTATTTGCCGATGACCGAGCAGGATCAGCAGGAAATGCTGAAAACCGTCGGAGTGAATTCGATCGAAGATCTTTTTAAGGATATTCCCGAAGAAATCCGTTTCAAGGGGGAGCTTCCGGTCTCCAAGCGGCTGGACGAGTACGCCCTCACGACCCACCTGTCCGCGCTGGCCGCCAAAAACGCCAACACCGACCAATACGCCAGCTTCCTGGGGGCTGGACTTTATGATCATCATATTCCTTCCGTCATCAACCATGTCGTCTCCCGATCGGAATTTTATACCGCCTACACGCCGTACCAGCCTGAAATCAGCCAAGGCGAGCTGCAGGCGATATTCGAATTCCAATCTTATATTTGCGAGCTGACGGGCATGGCCGTGGCCAATGCAAGCATGTATGACGGCGCGACGGCCCTTGCGGAGGCCGGTTCCCTGGCGAGCGCCGCCACCAGACGGACCAAGCTTGTCGTCTCCGCGGCGGTTCATCCGGAATCAAGGCAAGTGCTTCATACGTATGCGCGGGGCTTAGGCCTGGACATCGTCGAGGTCGGTACGAGCAACGGGGTAACGGACATGAACGAGCTGGCCCAAGCCGTTTCGGACGATACGGCCGCCGTACTCGTGCAGAACCCGAACTTTTTCGGCTCGGTCGAAGACCTCGCCGCCATCGGAGAGCTGGTGCACGGCGTCAAAGGCCTGATGGTCGTAAGCTCCAACCCGCTCGCGCTCGGGCTGCTGGAAGCTCCGGGCAAGCTTGGCGCCGACATCGTGGTCGGGGACGCTCAGCCGCTTGGCATTGCGTCGTCGTTCGGCGGACCGACCTGCGGATTTTTTGCGGTGTCCAAGGACCATATGCGCAGAATGCCCGGCCGCATCGTCGGCCAGACGGTCGACCGGAACGGCAAACGCGGCTTCGTTCTGACGCTTCAGGCGCGCGAGCAGCATATCCGCCGGGAAAAAGCCACCTCCAACATCTGCTCGAACCAGGCGTTGCTTGCGCTTTGCGCTTCCGTCTATCTGTCGGTGATGGGCAAGCAGGGATTGATCGAGGTCGGCAAGCTGAACCTGCAAAAAAGCCATTACGCCGCGGAACGGCTCGCAAAGGTGCCTGGCGTGACGCTGCCGCATACCTCCCCTTATTTCAACGAATTCGTGATCCGGCTTCCCGAGGGCACGTCCGTCGCGGGGGTCAATGCCAAACTGCTTAAGGAAGGTTTCCTGGGCGGTTACGACCTTGGCCGCTCTTACCCGGAGCTTGCAGGCCAAATGCTGGTCGCCGTAACGGAACGCAGAACGAAAGAACAGATCGACCAATTCGCATCACTGCTGGAGGGCTGTTTATGAACCAGGAAAAAGCGTTGATATTCGAGTTGAGCCATCCGGGCCGCATCGCCTATTCCCTGCCGGAACTCGACGTGCCGGAGCTGGAAGCGGAAACCGTGATTCCGGCCTCCATGCTGCGCAGCGAGCCCGCGGCGCTGCCGGAGGTGTACGAGGTGGACGTCATCCGGCACTATACCGAGCTGTCGCGCCGCAATTTCGGCGTGGACAACGGGTTTTACCCGCTCGGGTCGTGCACGATGAAATACAATCCGAAAGTCAATGAAGACGTGGCCCGTTACCCGGGTTTTGCCAAAATCCATCCTTACCAGCCCGAAGAAAGCATCCAAGGCGCGCTTGAGCTAATGTATCAGCTGCAGCAGGACTTGGCAGGGCTCACCGGCATGGATGCGGTCACGCTGCAGCCTGCTGCCGGCGCCCACGGCGAATGGACCGGCTTGATGATGATCCGCGCATATCACGAAAGCCGCGGGGAACGTCGCGACAAGGTCATCGTGCCGGACTCGTCGCATGGCACCAACCCGGCCAGCGCTTCGGTCGCCGGGCTCAAGACGATCACGATCCCGTCCACGGCCAAAGGGCTCGTCGACCTTGATGCGCTGCGCGCGGCGGTGGGCGGCGATACGGCCGCCCTGATGCTCACCAACCCGAATACGCTCGGCTTGTTCGAGGAACAGATCCAGGAGATCGCGGCAATCGTTCACGAGGCCGGCGGGCTTCTGTATTACGACGGCGCCAATTCCAACGCGATTATGGGCATTACCCGCCCCGGCGACATGGGCTTCGACGTCGTGCACCTGAATTTGCACAAAACGATGAGCACGCCCCATGGCGGCGGCGGTCCGGGCGCCGGTCCGGTCGGCGTCAAAAGCCTGCTCGTGCCGTTCCTGCCGGGACCGGTCGTCTCCAAAAAGAAAGACGGCACGTATACGCTGGACGGCGCCAACGAATCGTCGATCGGCCGCGTAAAAGCTTATTACGGCAACTTCGGCATTCTCGTCCGCGCCTATACCTACATGCGGAGCTACGGCCCCGAAGGACTGCGCCGCGTGTCCGAATGCGCCGTGCTGAACGCCAATTACATGATGAAACGCCTCGAGCCTTATTACGACATTCCGTATCCGGGCATCTGCAAGCATGAATTCGTCATGTCCGGCACGCCGCTCAAACAATACGGCGTCCGCACGCTGGACGTGGCGAAACGGCTGCTCGACTTCGGGTATCATCCGCCGACCATCTACTTCCCGCTGAACGTCGATGAATGCATGATGATCGAACCGACCGAAACGGAGAGCAAGGACACGCTCGACGCTTTCATCGACACGATGATCCGAATCGCCAAGGAAGCCGAGGAACAGCCGGAACTGCTGCTAAACGCCCCATACGGCACGCCGGTCACCCGTTTGGACGAAACGGCCGCCGCGCGCAAGCCGGTGCTGAACTGCGCCTGCAGCTAAGACCTGCTAAGCAGCAGCGTCCTGAAATGAGATACAACATAAAGAAGGCGGCCCAAGCCTGTTGTTGCTTTGGGCCGCCTTTTTTAATTAAGCATTTCGTGCAATACGAAATGAGAAATGCAGCCTTCGGCATGTCCGAAGGCTATTCCGTCATGAAAAACACTACGAAAAAGGCATGGGACGGAGCCTCTCTTCCTGTCCCATGCCTTCTCTTTTTTGCGAGTCCTTCGCAATGTATGCAGCGGCCGAAACTATTCCTCTTTCGCCGCCCCCGCCTCCAGATTCACCAGCTCGCGATCCTTCTGCGCATGCTGGGCCACGACCGGAGCGGGCTTGGATTTGCTCGTCAAGTTTTTGATCAGCCCTTCCACGTCGATGCCGGACACGTTTTTCAGCATTTCCGGCGCGGTGGACATCAGCTCCGTCACATAATTGCTTACGCGGGCCGCGCCTTCGCCTTTGCCCGTATCCACCACGGTAAGCTTGTCGATCGAGGAGATCGGCTGCGCGATTTTGCCGGCCAGCTCAGGCAGCATTTTGACGATGATGTCCAGTACCGCCGCTTCGCCGAACTTCTGGAATGCCTCCGCCAGCTTTTCCTTCGCTTCCGCTTCGGCCAAACCGCGCAGGCGAATGACTTCCGCTTCGGCGGTACCCTTGGCCCGCTCGGCATCGGCAATCGCCTGGCCTTCAAGCCGTTTTTGCTCCGCGGAAGCTTTGGCCTGCGTTTCGATCGAATACTGCAAAGCGTCGGCCTCGCGCATTTTGCGCGCTTTATCCGCCTCGGCCGCCTGCTCGACGGCGTAACGGTCGGCATCGGCCTTTTTCTTCACTTCGGCGTCGTATTGCTTTTGGCGAACCATGATTTCTTTTTCCTGCAGGTCGATTTCGCGTTCCTTGCGGACCAGTTCGACCTTCATCTGTTCTTCGACCATCGTCTGCTTGGCGCGGGCTTCCTGAATGTGGTACGCCTGGTCGGCTTCCGCCTTCGCGGTGTCCTGCTCCTTCTTAAAGGAGGCAACCTTCAGCTCTTTTTCCTTGGTCGCTTCGGCGATGTTGGTGTCGCGCAGCAGTTCGGCCTTTTGCCCCTGTTCTTCCGCGTTCGCCTTCTGAATCCGCGCATCCCGCATCGCTTCGGCTTCCGCGATTTCGGCATCCCGCTTCACCGCCGCAATCCGCGGTTTGCCCAGCGCATCGAGATAACCCTGCTTATCGCGGACGTCCTTGATCGTAAAAGAAACGATCTGCAGTCCCATTTTCTTCAAGTCGCGAGCCGCTACGCCTTGAACCTCCTGCGCGAATTTATCGCGGTTCCGGTATACTTCCTCCACGGTCATGGAGCCGAGAATCGCGCGCAGATGACCTTCCAGCACCTCTTGGGCTTCGCCCTTCAGCGCGTCGATCGGCTTGCCGATAAATTGCTCCGCCGCGGTTGCGACGTCTTCGATCGAGCTGCCTACCTTGATGATCGCGACGCCGTCGGCAATGACCGGCACCCCTTGCTCGGTGTAAACCTCGGGCGTTGATACGTCCAGCTTGTGGGAAAGCAGCGAAATAAATTCCGACCGCTGGAATACGGGCAAAATAAACGCGCCGCCTCCGCGGACGATTTTGATTTTCCGCCCCGATTCATCCTCCGCGATGTTTTTGTTACCCAAAAAGGAACCGGTCACGATCATGGCTTCGTCCGGCCCAACCGTTTTGTAGCGGGCCCAGAAAGCCAATCCCAGCACAATAATAACCCCGACGACAATGATTGGAATGATCAGGTAATCCGGCAAATCCATCAAACAACATCTCCTCTTCTCTCGTCTAATTTGGCGACACGCAGTACCCCGTCAAGCACGTCAACGACGACAACCCTAGTGCCGGCTGCCAGCAGATGGCGATCGAAGCTTGAGGCGATATGAACCGTGTTCCCGGCGCCAAGCTTGATCATGACCTCGCCGAAACCCGTTTCGGGAATCGGGATGGTGACTTCGCCGATGCGCCCGGACAGCTCGCGGATGGAATAGGCGGTGGAATTTTCGCTGTTGTCCATCGGCCTGACGTAAAACCAATAGACCAGCGCCGAAATGATCACCGCTGCCGCCGCCGACAGCAAAATCACCGGCAGGCCACCCCATCCCGTATAGCGCTCCAATAAAACGCCTGCACCCCCAAACACCGTCACTGCGCTTGCGATGACCATCGGCTTCAGGAAATCGACCGACAAAAAGTCGAGCAGCCCGTCAAGGGCATGGCTGACCAGATCCCCCAAAACGACGCTGACCACCGCAAACAGGATTCCGCCTGCAAGACAGCTCCAGAAAAGCGTTTCCATGGTCGCATCCTCCCATGCCGGGATTTTGCAAAATTCGTCAATCCGTCCGCTTCCGGATCGCAATACGTGGAAACATACCCCTTCGATCCACCTATTGCCGCTTGGAAACCCGCTTTCATTGGATTTTTGCAAAATCCCCCAAATATGTTCAAACTGCCTATATAAGGATATACGTAAGAAGGTTCGATTTGTTTCAAATATTTCCTATCTGATAAAATCTTGGCGAAACGGCTGCAAGCGGGAACCTTCCTTCGTTCCGATTGTCTAATTAACGGGAGGGATCACAATGGGATGAACATGAACGGCCCGGCCGATCTGATGATCGTCGAAGACCCGCGTCTCGCGCTGCAAGGCCTGATGGGCAGTTATGCGCAGGAAGTGTGGAATTTCGCTTTTTTCCTGACGAAAAACAAAGAAGCTGCGGACGATATATCGCAAGAAGTTTTTATAAAAGCATATGAACACTGGGGAAAATTCGAGAGGCGGAGTTCTCCCAAAACATGGCTGCTCGCCATTACACGCAACCTATGCCGGAACTGGTCGAAATCCCACGGCGTACGCAAAGTCGTGCTTATGGAAAACATTTTCGCTCAGAGTACGGCCAGCTCCGCCGAAAACGAGTACTTGGACCGGCTGCAGCTGCAAACCATCTGGCGCCTCGTGCTGCAATTGCCCGCCAAATACCGGGAGGTGCTTGTGCTCGATGCCCATTATGGGCTTGGGTACGCGGAAATCGCGCAGCTTCTAGCCATTTCCGAAGGAACGGTCAAGTCGCGGATTCACAGGGCCCGCAAACGGATGGAAAAAGCGATGGAAGGAGAATTCCGCAATGAAACATGACAACAAACCTCAATGGTATAAGCAGCTACAAACTCCCCCTTTTGATCGACCGATGTTTACGCCGGAAATGGAGCAGACGGTATTAGACCGGCAGCAGCGGGCCAGCTCGGGAAATAAATTGCCTGCGTGGATGAAACGCTGTTCCGTGATCGGCGCTGCGGCTGCGGCGGGTGTCGCGCTCGTCCTGACCATAGCGGGAAACGTCCCGGGGATAAACCAAGCCATCGGTCTTGGGAATGTTTGGACGAATGACGGAGCCGCCAGCGGATGGAGACCGCATTCGGTTTATTATGAGGGAGAAAAACCCTTGATCGAAGCTTTCCCCGGAGGGGATTATCGGGCGGGCCGGCGGGCGGGATGCTGGTGGAACCTGAGCATCCCTTACGAACAGCTGAAGGATTCGACCGTTGAAATCACCGCCACCCATCGCCAAAGCGGACGGACAATTTCAGAGCTTCCCCCAACGGCCATCATCCGTTCCATGAGCTACGACAACTTCACCCGAGTCCCTTCGGATTTTGCGCTGCCGCTTTCCGGCACCTGGAAATTCGACGTGTACATCGACGGGCAAAAAAAGGGGGACCTCGTGTTTGAAGTTCCCGATTCCGATTGGAATGTCAGTCCGAATTTCGTATATAACAAATCGGTGTTGACCGGAAACAAAATGGAAATGGGCTTCGTTTCCAGCGGCTTTACGGCAGGACAGCCGAACAAGTTTTTATGGCATCTGTTTGCCGGCGGGGAAAAGTCGGGAAGCTTTCGCGTGGACGCGGTCAAAAAAGGAACGACGGACGTCATCACCATCCTGAACACCGAACTCAGCGGGAGCAAGCTTCATCAAACGCTGCCAAGCACCATGCAGCTGCCCGAAGCCGGACTTTGGCGGCTGCTCGTCTATGTGGACGGAAAATTCTATGACAGCATGGTCGTTGAGGCCAAGGCCGCGGCGGAAAAAGGAAACGGGAAGTGAACCACGGCCGCCAATCACCCCAACTGAACGTAAAAACTCGTCTTCCCGTTTGGCACGCTTTTAGCGAAAATTTTCCCTTTATGGCCTTCCACGATCGATTTGGCGATTGCCAGGCCGAGGCCGTATCCTCCGTGCTTGCGCGAACGGGAAGCATCGGCGCGGTAAAAACGGTCGAAAATATGGTTCAAATGTTCCGGTGCGATGCCCGCGCCCGTGTTTGTCACCTTCAGCAGCGGGCGGTTATGCTGTTTTTTCAGCTTAAGATGGATGGCCCCTCCCGGGTTGGCGTATTTGATGGCGTTGTCCAGCAAAATCATGACCACCTGCTTCACCTGCTCGCTGCTTCCCGTGACGGTCAATCGAGGTTCGATTTCATACGTGAAGGCGAGCTCTTTTTCGAAAATGACGGCTTCCATCGTCAACATGACGCTTTCGACGGCTTCGCTGAGATCGAACGGTACGAAAATGACATGCTCGCGCCCATCGTCCATTTGGGTAAGATACAACAGATCGTTCGTCAGGGTTTTCATGCGCTCGGTTTCCGACTTGATATGCTGCAGCCATTTGGACTGGGACAGGATCGTTTCTTCGCCGTTAGCCAAAAGGACGTCGGCGTTCGTGTTAATGACCGCCAGCGGCGTCTTCAATTCATGCGAAGCGTCGGCGATGAACTGTTTTTGCTTGTCGAAAGCTTTGCGCACGGGTTCAATCGAACGGTTGGCAAAATAACGGCTTGACGCGTAAATGACGGCCAGCATCACCAGCGCTACAGCCAAAAAGGTGTAAATCAGGTTTTTAATGATTTTGAGCTGGGCGGTCACATCCAGATACACGACGGAATATCCGTTCGGCGTGGGCAGCACGCTGTACGCCCAGCGCGTCCCGTCCAGCATGACCTGGCCGTTTCGTACCGGGCTTTGCGCCGCATGTTTTTTGGCCGCCTCGTAGAAGTCCGCATCCATTTCGAAACGGGAATTGGTTTTTACCATATTCCATTCCCGGTCCGTCTTCAGCTCGAACGCAACGGAAAGCTCCGGAGGCGGAGTTTGGCCTCCATCCTTGAGGCGGGGCATATCGACTTCCCGCTGTAGAGGCTGCGAAGAACCGGAATCCCCGGTTTGGACGGAATCGCCGTTGCCGCCGTTCGATGACGGACCTACGACTTCCTCCGAACCGGAATCGGCGGCATCCGGCTCCCGGCCGGCGGTGCCGGAGTCCGGCGGCGGCGAAGCAGGCTGCCGGCCGTTTTCGGCCTTCGCGGCAGCGCCGCTCTCTTCCTGCGCCGCGGGCGACGACGGCGTTTTCCCCGGATCTTTTTTGCCGGGCCCTCCCTCTTTATGGTAAAACTCCGAAACGCGCTGAAGCTCCATGCCGATATCGCGGCGGACGTTTTGATACGTGATCGTATAAATGGCCGTAAACGCGACCAGCATGATAATCGTGATAATGGCCATGTTCATCAGCAAAAACCGGTTGCGCAGCTTCCTGAACATTATGATGTCGCCTCCAATACGTAACCGACGCCCCGGATCGTGGTGATCCGCGCCGAAGCGCCTAAAAAAGCCAGCTTTTTCCGCAGAAACGAAATGTAGACTTCGACGTTGTTATGTTCGGCATCGGAGTCGAAACCCCATAACTTCTCGATCATTTGCTCCTTGGAGATCACCGCCTGTTTGCGCAGCATCAGCAGCTCCAGCAGCTCGCATTCCTTCAAAATCAGCTTCAGCTCCTTGCCCTTGCAGCTCAGCTTCAGCATGGACGTATTCAGCTCGATGTCCGCGAATTTCAGGCTGTCCTCCGGGACCACCTCGCCTTTTCGCCGCAAAACCGCCCGAATGCGCGCCAACAGCTCGCCCGTAGAAAACGGCTTGGCGACGTAATCGTCGGCTCCGCAGTCCAGTCCCGCAATCGTGTCGGAAATTTCCCCTTTGGCCGTTAGCATGATGACCGGCGTGGCGATGCCCTCGGCGCGGATCGTTTTCAGCAGCGTGATGCCGTCCATCTCCGGCAGCATGATATCGAGCAGCAGCAAATCGTAAATGCCGCTAAGGGCGTTATCGAGACCCGTCAAGCCGTCATAAACGGCATCGACGGAATAATGTTGTTTTTTCAAAATTTGGGTCAGCGCTTCCGCCAGATGTACCTCGTCTTCCACAATCAATACGCGCATAATCGTAACCCCCTTCTTTTCCTCTATATGAATCGTTCCATGGCCTGATTATAATAGGCGAACCTTTAACCAACCTTTAAAAAAAGCCAGCCTTCCAAGCGGTGTCTCGCTCGAGCCAAAGCGGGTGGCATGAGGTTGCGGCCGATCCGGTTCAAATGCGTTGCCCAACGGGCAAAGGCCTCCCCCGTTTTGTAATCGCCGATGTAAACGGAATGTTATCGCAATGTTTAAGATTCGTTAAAGGTTAGGCCATTAAGCTCAAATCCGTAAGGGCGATGACCCGATCAATCCGTCAGTGAGGAAAGGAGCGAAATCATGATGGCCATCGAAGTGTTTAACCGGTATGAGAACAAATATGTGATGGACACCAAAGCTTTCTACGATATTTATAACGACTTGATGGCATATATGGAGCCGGATGAAAACAACAAGGACGACAAGTTTTACACCATCAGCAACCTGTATTACGATACGGACTGCCATACCCTCATCCGCACCAGTTTGGCCAAGCCCAAATATCGGGAAAAGCTGCGGATCCGGTCATACGGCGTGCCGGACGGCGATGCCAAGGTATATCTGGAGCTGAAGAAAAAAGTGTTCGGGCTGGTGAACAAAAGAAGAACCTCGCTCAAGCTGAACGAAGCGTACGAGTTTGTGCGGACGGGCATGCCGCCGGCATACCGGAAAGGCATGAACAAGCAGGTCATCGGCGAAATCGAATATTTTTTAAGCAGGTACGAGCTGCGGCCGATGGTGTACCTGGCGTACGACCGCATCGCCCTGTTCTGCAAAGGCAACCGGGATCTGCGGATCACCTTCGATACAAACATCCGCTCGCGGCGTTACGACCTGCGGCTCGAGGCCGGCGATGACGGCGACCCGCTGCTGGAGCGGGGGCAATGGCTGATGGAAGTCAAAGCCGAAAAAACGGTGCCGGTGTGGCTGTCCAAAATGTTGTCCGAGCATCAACTGTACCGCACCGGCTTTTCCAAATACGGGAATGAATACAAAAAATCGATTCGAAACGCAAATGCGCAAGTCGTGGAAAGGGAGAGAGTTGTTTTATGATCGATTCCATCTTGAACGCGTCCGCCGCGGATACGGACCTATCGTTATCCCGCGCGCTTTTGACCTTGGCCGTGGCCATCGTCCTGGGCGCCATCATCAGCTTTACGTACATGAAAACGCAGCCTGCCTATTCGCAAAGCTTCACGCTGACGATGATGATTCTGCCGGCGATCGTCGCCATCATCATTTTGCTGATCGGCAGCAACATCGCCAGGGCGTTCAGCTTGGCCGGCGCCTTCTCGATCATCCGGTTCCGAAGCGCGCCGGGGGATGCCAAGGATATATCCTACGTGCTGTTTTCGATGGCGGCCGGGCTGTCCGCCGGCGTCGGCGCTTTCGGATATGCCGTCTTGTTCACCGTCATCCTTTGCGGATTGATGTACGTGCTCAGAAAAGTCCGATTCGGCACGAGAAAAGACGATCTCAAACTGCTTAAAATCACCATTCCGGAAAATCTCGGGTATGAAGAAGCCTTTGAAGAGGTATTCCGCAAGCATGGCGTCGAGTACGAGCTGAAGAAGGTGAAAACCACCGAGCTGGGGAGCTTGTACGAGGTCGTGTATTCGGTAAAAATGGGGCCGCAGACGAACCAGAAGGAATTTTTGGACGCCGTGCGGACCCGCAACGGCAATTTGGACATCACGCTGACGATGAACCCTGCGGTGCAGGAATATTAAACGAAAAGAGGTTGAACCATGAAACCATCCTACAAAAATAAATTTGCCGCGATTTTGATCCTGTCGGCCATGCTGGCCTCCGGCTGCACGACCAATGCGGCAGGCGACACGGCTGAAGCGGACGGCGCGGCGGCCGAAACAACTGCAGCGGCGGTGGATGCGGGCAAAGCCAACGCGCAGCTGGCGGGGCTTAAAATCAAGGATCTCGTGGAGTATGACAGCGATGATACATCCGCCGATTGGACGGCGAGCGATGCTACGGCCATTACGCTGAACGGTGCGGGCGCTGCCGTGAACGGTTCCGGCGCGAAAGCGAGCGGCGGCGACGTTACGATATCCTCGGCCGGAACGTACGTGATCAGCGGCAAGCTGCAAAGCGGAAGCATCGTGGTGGACGCCGGCAAGGACGATGTCGTTCATTTGGTGCTGAACGGCGCGCAGATCGTGAACCCGGACGGCCCTGCCATCCAGGTTAAAAAGGCCGGCAAAACCGTGCTGACGCTGAACGAAGGCACGAGCAACACCCTGTCGGACGGCAAAACCTACGCGGATACGTCCGAAGATGCCCCGACGGCGGCGCTGTACAGCCAGGACGATCTGACGATCAACGGCACGGGCAAACTGACCGTGCAGGCGAACTACAAGGACGGCATAACGAGCAAGGATGATCTGAAGATCGTCAGCGGCACGCTCGACGTCAACGCCGCCGACGACGGCATCGTCGGCCGCGACTTGGCTGCGGTCAAGGCCGGCACCGTTCACGTCAATGCCGGAGGCGACGGCTTCAAGACGACCTATGACGGCGACAAGGACAAAGGCTACCTTGTCATCGAAGACGGGACGTTCGCCATCGAATCCGGCAGCGACGGATTTCAGGCAGCCGCATCGCTGTTGATCGCCGGCGGGACCTACGATGTGGTGACCGGCGGAGGCAGCGCAAACGCCGAGCCGCACGAGGAGGAAATGCCGATGTGGCGTCCCGATTACGGCGGCCAGCCGGGAAGCGGCGGGCAAAACGGCCGGACGGCCGCTCAGGCAACGGACGGCGGCGCGAACGCGGACTCGGCGAAGGATTCGACGGCGGCGGCTTCAAACGCGGGTTCCCAGGCGAAGGATGACGGAGCGGAGGCGGAAAGCGGCATCTCGGCCGGCAAAGATGACGCTCAGGCCGCTAATGGGGAGAGCGAATCGAAAAGCATGAAAGGCCTCAAGGCGGAAGCGGGCATTTCGGTTTCGGGAGGAACGTTCGGCATCGACTCGGCGGATGATTCCGTGCACAGCAACGGCAGCATCCTGCTCTCCGGCGGACGGCTGGATCTCGCCACCGGCGACGACGGCATCCATGCCGATGTGTCGATCGTCATCTCCGGCGGAAAAGTAGACGTCAAAAACAGCTACGAAGGCATCGAAGCCGCGGATATCCTCATCTCGGGCGGCAAGATCCATGTCGTCTCCAGCGATGACGGCGTGAATGCGTCCGACGGAAGCGGCAGCGGGGAAGGTCCGGGAGGAATGTTCGGCGGAGAGCCGCCGGCAGGCATGCCTGGACAGGCGCCGGATCAAGCGGAAGGCGGCCGGGCGCAGTCCGGAACAACTGCGCAAACCGGCGGCAGCGCGCAGCCTGGTTCAGGCACGGCGCCGTCCAATGCGCAGGCGAACGGCAGCGGCCAAGCCGCGCAGGACGGTTCGGCCGATCAAAGCGGCGCCCAGCAGCGTCCAGACGGTCAAGGCATGCCTGGCGGACCGGGTGGAAGCGCCGGCAACGCAAAACTTACGATCAGCGGCGGCTATTTGACGGTGAACGCGCAAGGCGACGGCCTGGACGCCAACGGCTCCATTACGATGACCGGCGGCACCGTGCTGGTGAACGGTCCGACATCGGGCGGCAACGGCGCCCTGGACTATGACGGCACGTTCGAGCAGTCCGGCGGCCTGCTGGTTGCCGCGGGAAGCGCGGGCATGGCCCAAGCGCCATCCGAATCCTCGCCGCAGCGTTCGGTTCTTATGACATTCCCGAGCACCGTGAAAGCAGGCACACTAGTGACGCTGGCCGACGGCAAGGGGACGCCAATCTTAAGCTTTGCACCGGCCAAAGATATCCAGACCATCGTCATTTCGACGCCGGATCTGAAGTCCGGAGACACATACGCCTTCTATACGGGCGGCAAGTCCAGCGGCTCGGCGAAGGACGGCTTGTACACGGGCGGCAAGCTGACCGGCGGAACGAAGGTCGTCAGCTTCAAGCTTGGCGACGCGGTCACTTACGTGAACGAATCGGGCGTAACGACCGGGGGAGGCGGTTTCGGCGGCGGACGCGGGCCGGGCCGTCCCGGCGGATTCCGGAACCAAGGGGATGCAGCCGCAAACGGAGCGCCGGCGCAAAGCGGCTCGGGCGGCACGCAAACCGGCGATTCGGAATCTTCCACCAAGTAAATGGCCGCCTCCTACGCTCTAGGCTTTCCACGCATTCCTTAAAAAGATTTCCCAAAACCATTGCCGGCTTCGATCCGCCGGCAATGGTTTTTTGCGCGCCACGGTGTGGGCCTAAACTATGACCTCGAAGCCGATTCCGGCACCTTCGGGGACACCCGAAACGATAAATTTCCATACCTTAAAAAAGGCCCGCAAGAAGCCGCATTTCATGCGTTTTCCCGCGGGCCGCCGCATCCTTTGGATGCTTTCCTTCAACAGTTACAGCGACATTTTATAGATTTCAACGACATCTTCTTTGTTCAGCGTTCTGAATCTGCCGAACGGCCCGAACCGCACCGTTTTCTCGGCCATCACTTCGATTTGGCTGTCGTCGATGCCATAGTCGGCAAGGCGGCTCGGCGCGCCGATGGAGCTCCAGAAGTCGCGCAGCGCCTGAATTCCTTCAAGCCCTACCTCTTCATCGGTTTTTCCTGCCGGATCGATATGGAACACATGAACGGCAAGCTGTTTGAACCGGCCCGGATTGGACTTCAAATTGTATTTCATCCAGTTCGGGAACAAAATCGCCAGACCGCCGCCGTGCGGAATGTCGTACACGGCCGAAACGGCGTGCTCGATGTTGTGGGTCGCCCAGTCCCCGGCAAACCCCATGTTGAGCATCCCGTTCAGCGCCATCGTGCCGCAGTACATGATCGTCGAGCGGTCTTCGTAATTTTCGAGGTCCTGGATAAGGCGCGGCGCCGTGTCGATCACGGTCCGGAGAACGGTTTCGCAGAAGCCGTCCTGCACCGGCGTGTTCGTTTCGGCATGGAAATAATGCTCCAGCACATGCGACATCATGTCGACCATGCCGTAGACCGTTTGGTCTTTAGGCAGCGTAAACGTCAGCACGGGATCCAGGATCGAAAAGGCGGGAAACGCGTAAGGGCTCCCCCATCCCATTTTCTCCTGGGTTTTCTCGTTCGTAATGACGGAACCTCCGTTCATTTCCGAGCCGGTTGCCGCGATCGTCAACACGGTGCCGAGCGGAAGCGCGTCCTGCGGGGTCGCTTTGCGCTCCACGAAATCCCACATGTCTCCGTCGTATTTGGCGCCGACGGCGATCGCTTTTGCGCAGTCGATGACGCTGCCTCCGCCAACGGCGAGGATCAGGTCGATGTGATGCTCGCGGCACAAGCTTACGCCTTTATGTACCGTGGATAAGCGCGGATTCGGCTCAACGCCGCTCAATTCGGTGACCTCGGCGCCGATTTCCTTGAGCAGGGCGTGCACGTCGTCGTACAAACCGCTGCGCTTGATGCTGCCTCCCCCGTATACGAGCAGGACGTTTTTGCCGTATTTCGGCACTTCCCTTTTTAATGTATCAAGCTTGCCTTTGCCAAAGATGAGCTTGGTCGGATTATGGAATTCAAATGCGTTCACGGCATGTTCGCCTCCCTGGTGTAAAAATGGATTGCTTTTTTATTATACCTCTCCACCCGAAAAAGAAACAAACCGCCCTCCCGGATAGGCCGGGATCAGGCGGTTTGCGCGTTTCTATTTGATTATACCGTGAGTTTATATGCGAATCGTTTCAACGTCTGCCCCCGGCAGAAGCAGCAAAAGGCTGTTTATTGAACGGGCGCGCAGCCTAGATGGGCAACGAATCTGCGGAACGCTTCCATGCCGGTTTCGGTCCGTTTATATACGCCCGCATGGCCCAAAATTTCCACGAAAATGCCGCCCACCTCGGACTGCACAAGCTTCCAGGCTTCCTCTTTCGTGCGGTTCGTTCCGTATTTTGCCGCCAATTGCCCGATCCAATGCTTATGCAGGTTTAAAGGATGGTCTTCCTGCTCCATGACGGCCTCGTAAAGCCCGCGGTCTCCGGCAAGGATCTCGGCCGTCAGGTCGAGTTCTTCCTTCAGCCGCCCCGGCAAAATCGCGAGCCCCATCACTTCGATCAAGCCGATATTTTCCTTCTTGATATGATGCATTTCCTGATGGGGGTGAAAAATGCCGGCCGGATATCGTTCGCTGGTCCGGTTATTCCTAAGCACCAAATCCATCTCGTATTCTCCGTCCGGCGTGCGGCGCACGATCGGCGTCACCGTGTTATGCGGCACCTTGTTCCCGTTTTCTTCGCTGAAAGCCAAAATGTCGGCCGCCGGATCGCTGTACCGTTTCCAAGATTCATACACCTTGTCGGCCAGCTCCAGCAGCACGCCGCTGTCCTTCCCGGTCAGCCGCAGCACGGACATCGGCCATTTGACGATGCCGACGGTGACCCCGTCATATTCCGGATGGGCAAAAACCGCTTCCTTCGGCGCGTTCTGAATCGGGAAGGTATGGCGTCCCCCCTGGAAATGGTCATGGGTCAAAATCGAGCCGCCGACGATCGGCAGATCGGCGTTGGAGCCGATAAAATAATGCGGATACTCATCCACGAACGCCAGCAAACGGCGGAACGTATCCTTCGTCAGCTTCATCGGCACATGATCGCGGTGGAACACGATGCAGTGCTCGTTGTAGTACACGTAAGGCGAATATTGGAAAAACCACGGCTCCCCGTTCAGCTTCAGCGGAATGATGCGCAGGTTTTGACGGGCCGGATGGTTGACCCTGCCGGCATAACCGACGTTTTCGCGGCACAGCTGGCATTTCGGGTACACCGGTGGCGGCAGCAGCTTCGCCATGGCGATTTCCTTCGGGCTTTTTTCCGGCTTGGACAGATTGATCGTAATCTCGATGTCTCCGAATTCCGACTCATGCTGCCAATAGACGTTTTTGTTCACCCGGTCCATCCGGATATAGTTGGCGTCCACCGACAGCTGGTAGAATCGGTCCGTTGCGGCTTCGATGCCTTTCGCTTCCTTCAGTTCGCCGAATTCCCGGGTCACTTCCGATGGCCGCGGCATCAAGCCGCCCATAATTTGGGCATCGAGCAAATCGCGGTACGTGTCGGTATTTTCCGGAATAAGCCCGATCCTGTAGCCGTAATCGATCAATACGTCCAGCGCGGGCTGCGGCCCTTCCAGCGGCTCCGGAGCCTCGTCGCCGAGATAAGGCTCGTCGAAGCGGAACAGGGAGAGCAGCAGATTGCGGCTGTAATCTTCATCGAGCGGTTCGATCAGCCGGCGTTCGAGCGCAAAGCGGACCAGCTGTTCGATCGCGGCCAAAGCCTTTTGCCCAAGTTCCGTCGTTCCGTTTGCTTCGTTCGTGTTCACGGATGTCTCCTCCTTAATTGTCGCCGTAGCCGTTCGGATGGCTTTGATGCCAGCTCCATGCGCTTTGAATGATGTCCTCCAGCTTTTCGCGTTTCGGATTCCAGCCGAGCACTTCCCGCGCCTTTTGCGAAGACGCGACCAGAACCGCCGGATCGCCCGCGCGGCGCGCCTGCATGACAACCGGAATGTCGAGCCCGGTCACCTTTTTCGCCGTTTCGATCACTTCTTTGACGGAGAAACCTGCGCCGATGCCGAGGTTAAATACGTTGCTGCGATCCCCTTTGCGCAAATAATCCACCGCGCAGAGATGGGCGTCGGCCAGGTCGCTCACATGGATATAGTCGCGGATGCAGGTGCCGTCCTCCGTCGGATAATCGTCCCCGAACACCGCGATGCTTTCGCGCTGCTTCAGCGCGGTTTGCAGCACCAGCGGAATCAGATGGCTTTCCGGACGGTGGTCTTCGCCGATTTTGCCGCTGTCATGCGCGCCGGCCGCGTTAAAATAACGCAGGGCGACATATTTGATGCCAAGCACCTGGTCGAACCACGACATCATTCGTTCCATCATCAGCTTCGTTTCGCCGTAAACGTTGGTCGGCCGGGTCCGGTCGCTTTCCTGGATCGGCACGCGCTCCGGCTCGCCGTAAGTCGCCGCGGTCGAAGAAAACACGATGCGGCGAACGTTCGCGGCATCCATCGCCTCGAGCAGGCATAAGGTGCCGTACACGTTATTGTCGTAATATTTCACCGGCTTCTGCATGCTTTCGCCGACAAGCGAATTGGCCGCAAAGTGGATGACGGCGTCGATGCTGTTTTCGCCGAACAATTTTGCAAGCAGCTCCTTATCGCGAAGGTCCCCTTCGTACAGCTTGCCGCCGAGCAGCGCTCCGCGGTGCCCCGTCTGCAGATTATCCAGCACGACCACTTCTTCGCCGCGTTCCAGCAGCGCCGCTACCGTATGGGAACCGATATATCCTGCCCCGCCCGTTACGAGAATCGCCATGTTATTTGCCCTCCTTCAATTCTTTTACGCCGTCGCCCGTGCCGCAAACGTAAAATTCCGCCTTCAATCCCGTTCGTTGTTCATAAGCTTGGCCCACCTGCCGCACGAACGTCTCCACCGAATCCTCATGCACCAGGGACACCGTGCATCCCCCGAATCCGGCACCGGTCATCCGCGCTCCAAGCGTTCCCGGAATGCGCCGCGCCTCTTCCACCATGACGTCCAGCTCTTCGCAGCTGACTTCGTACAAATCGCGCAGCGAATCATGCGATGCGTTCATCAATTCGCCGAACCGCTTCAGATCGTTGTTTTTGAGCGCCTCCACCGAATCCAGAACCCGTTGGTTTTCCTCGACGACATGCAGCGCGCGCCGTCTAACCGTCTCGTCCTGGATATGATGTTTCAGCGTTTCGAACTGCTCCGGCTTGATGCCGGCCAAGTATTCAAGCGCTTCCGCTTCCTCCTTCAAAATGCCGAGCGCCGTTTCGCACTGCTGCCTGCGTTCGTTGTATGCCGAATCCACCAGGCCTCTTCTTTTGTTCGTATTGCCGATCACGATTTTGTAAGCCCCGGTCCGGAACGGAACATGCTTGTATTCGAGCGTGTCGCACATCAGCAAAATCGCATGGTCCTGTTTTCCGTTCGCGACCGCGAACTGGTCCATGATGCCGCAGTTGACGCCGACGTATTGGTTTTCCGCCCGCTGCGAAAGGAGCGCGATTTTTACCGTATCCGGCTCGCAGCCTTCCATCGTTTGCAGTGCGAATGCCGTCACCACTTCGATGGAAGCCGACGAAGAGAGGCCTGCGCCGTTCGGGATTTCCCCGTGGTAAAGAAGGTCGTACCCCGTCGTCACCGGACAGCCCGCTTGTTTATTTTCAACCATCACGCCAACCGCGTAATCCACCCATTCGCCCGTTTTTTCCTGGCCAAGCTCGCTGACGGCGAATTCCTTCTCATATGGAAAATTAGTCGTTGCCAACCGGATTTTGCCGTCTTCCCGTTTGCGCGCAAGCAAGGTGGTCCCAAACTCGAGCGCGGCAGGCATTACGTATCCTCCGTTATAGTCGATATGCTCTCCGATCAGGTTGACGCGTCCCGGAGCCAAAAATACCCGGATCTCCTGCCCCGCCTCCCCGTATTTTTCGATAAACTTCCCTTTCAGCGATTCGATGTTCATTGCGATGCCCATCCTTTCCTTATGGTCACGTTCTTGCTCTTAGTATAAAAACAAAGCGCTTCCCTGTTAATGCAATTATGTTTGTTCCATATGGATTTATGTGACTCCAAAGTCTATAATATCATTCATGACCGAAGATTTCGCGGACGATTGCGCCCGCCAAAAGGAGGCCCCATGGCCGTTCAGGAAACCTACAGCGTCGCGTCCAACCCCGTTTATCACGAAAACAGCCCGCTGCACGTGCTTTTTGCCGGCGAAAGCCAAACCAAGCCGCTGCACGTCGTCGGGCCGAAAATATACGATTATTATCTTCTCCATTACGTCGAAAGCGGCCGCGGACAGTTCCGCTCGGAGCAGCATACGTACGAGTTAGGCGCTGGGAGCTGCTTTCTCATCCATCCGGGCAGGCTTGTCAGCTATGCTTCCGATGCGGAAGACCCTTGGCGCTACCGTTGGACGGCGTTTTCCGGAAACGAAGCGCCGGAGCTTGTTGAATCCGCCGGGTTCGGCGGCGGCAGGTCCGTGCTCAGAGCAGGCGGCGACAGCCTCGTCCCTTCTTCCATCCAACGGATTTCGGAAGCTTTTTACGGCAAAAAGGAAAGCGCCGACATGGCGGCGCTTGGTTATCTGTACCTCATTTTTTCCGAAGCAAAAAGCATTTTGGCGGACGAAACGCAGCCTGCCGGCACCGAATCCCAGGTCCAGCGCACGGTCAAGCAAATGATCCATTATTTGTCCGCCCAATACGCCCATCCCGTGTCCATCGAACAGATGAGCGAAAGTCTGGGATACAACCGTGCCTACCTCTCCCGCATTTTCAAAAGAGAAACCGGCATGTCTCCCGTTACCTATCTGCTGAAACTCCGAATCGATAAGTCGCGCCAGCTTCTGCGCGAGCGCCCCGAGCTTTCGATCGAACAGATCGCGGCTTCCGTCGGATTGACCGACGCTCTGTATTTCTCCAGGCAATTCAAAAGGTTGTGCGGCTATTCGCCAAGCCAATACCGCGCCAAAACCGCCGCCTCGCCGGGCGGCGAACCGTATAGCCGCAAGTGAGCGGATAAAACAAACCAAGCCCGCCGCTCCAACAGGGACGCGGACGGGCTTGGACGAGTTTCTATCGGGAAACCGGACGCCCATCGAAATCGACGCTTCCAGTTTGATCGTAAAATGGAATGATCAGGATATTTATGACTCGTTTTCCGTTTTGAGGATCGCCTCGATCCGGTCGAGCTCCTCGCGGCTGAACTCCAGGTTGTTCAGCGCCGCCACGTTGTCCTCGATTTGGCTGACTCGGCTTGCGCCGATCAGGGCGGACGTAACCTTGCCGCCTCGCAGCACCCAGGCAAGCGCCAGCTGCGCCAGGCTTTGGCCGCGGGCCGCCGCAAGCTGGTTCAAAGCACGTATTTTGCGTAAAGCTTCGGGCGTGATGTCATGCGCATTCAGAAAAACGGACGAGCTGGCCGCCCGGGAATCCTCCGGAACGCCGTTCAAATATTTATTCGTGAGCAGGCCCTGCTGAAGCGGCGTAAAGGCGATGCTGCCGACGCCGTTTTCCGACAACACCTCCTGCAGGCCGTTTTCGATCCAACGGTTCAGCATGGAATAACTCGGCTGATGGATCAAAAGCGGGGTACCCAAAGACTTCAAAATCGAAACGGCTTGCGCAGTTTGTTCGGCGGAATAATTGGATATGCCGACGTACAAAGCCTTGCCTGAACGAACGGCATGGTCCAGCGCCGTCATCGTCTCCTCAAGCGGCGTTTCCGGGTCGAAGCGGTGGGAGTAGAAAATGTCGACGTAATCCAGTCCAAGCCGTTTCAAGCTCTGATCGAGACTCGATAGCAAATATTTGCGGGAGCCCCATTCCCCGTAAGGTCCCGGCCACATATGGTAGCCCGCCTTCGTCGATATGATCAGCTCGTCCCGGTGGCCCTGCAAATCCTGTTTGAGGATTTTCCCGAACGTTTCTTCCGCCGAGCCGGGAGGCGGCCCGTAATTATTCGCCAGGTCAAAATGCGTAATGCCGAGGTCGAACGCGCGCGTCACCATGTTCCGGGCGTTTTCGAACGTGTCGATTCCGCCGAAATTATGCCAGAGGCCGAGGGAGATGGCAGGAAGCTTAAGGCCCGAACGGCCGCAGCGGTTATAGATCATTTCGTCATAACGTGCTTCGTTAGGTGTGTAAGCCATTGCAATCCGCCTTTCTGTAATAGGATGCCACTTGCTTCGGGATTTTGCAAAATTCGATTCCTGCCGCTCCAGGGTACAATCTATAGACGAATTAAACCGTTTCGCTCTATTTATTGCTGATTGGAATTCGCTGATTGGATTTTTGCAAAATCCTCGCTTGGAAACATCATATCTCTTTTGCGCTCCGTTTGACAAGAAAGCGCTTAGATGCCGAGGATCCGCCCAACCTGATCCATCACTTCGCCGATTTTATCGTGGATGACAAGATCGGCCCTTTTGTCGTAAGGGGTCGGATCCATGTTCAGCAGCACCGAACGGGTGCCTTGGAAATAAGAGACGAGTTCGGCAGCCGGATGCACCGTCAGCGACGTGCCGCCTACGAGCAGCAAATCCGCGTTCGCAATCGCGTCCATGGCGCCGATCAGCACCTGCTGATCAAGCGCTTCCTCGTACAGGACGACGTCCGGCTTCACGATCCCTTGGCAGTATGGGCAGCGGGGAACGAGATGTTTGCTTGCCATCACCTGCTCCAGCCCGAAAAAACGGCGGCAATCCATGCAGTAGTTGCGGTGGACGGAGCCGTGCAGCTCCAGAACCTCCTCGCTGCCAGCCTTCTGATGGAGGCCGTCGATGTTTTGCGTGACGATCGCCTTCAGCTTGCCCAACTCCTCCAGCTTGGCCAAAAACCGATGGCAGCCGTTGGGCTTGGCGTCGGGATGAAGCATTTTGCTGCGGTAGAAATCAAAAAAGATCTCCGGCATTTTCATGAAAAACGAGCGGCTGAGCATCTGTTCGGGCGGATACGGGGAATGCTGCTCGGTCTGGTATAATCCCGCGGCGGAACGGAAATCGGGAATGCCGCTCTCCGTCGAGGTACCCGCGCCGCCAAAAAAAACGATGTTATCGCTTTGCTCTATCCAAGAGGCCAATGTTTCGATGTTCTGCACGTTTTGTGCACCTCCACACATGTTCGGATCAATGATCGACGGATCCACGGACGACGTAAATCCGCTTTTCCTTGAAACAACGCCAAAAAAGCGGGCGAAAGACATGAGCAGCCTGCCTCCCTCCAGGGACGGCAGGCTGTCGTAAGCCGCTTTCAGAAGCGGCGGATCGGCGGATTCCCGCGGCCGCTTTATTTTTTCGCTTCGCGATAGGCCTGCATATACTGCTCGGCTTTGCCGCGTACCAGATCCATGTTGCCCGTCTTGACGGCTTCGTTCGTCAAATCCGAACCGATCCCGACGGCAACCGCCCCGCCCTGAATCCATTCCTTCAGGTTGGAAAGCGATACCCCGCCCGTCGGCATAAAGTTTGCCTGCGGCATCGGCCCTTTCATCGTTTTGATGATTCCCGGCTCATACAGGTTGCCGGGGAACAGCTTCACGATGTCGACGCCAAGCTCGAGGGCGTGCTGCACTTCGGCGATCGTCATGACCCCCGGCATAATCGGCACGCGGTACAGATTGCATATTTTCACGGTTTCCGGGTTCAGGGACGGCCCGACCACGAATTCGGCCCCGGACATGATCGCTGCGCGCGCCGTTTGAGGCTCCAGCACCGTGCCTGCGCCGATGACGGCGAATTTGTCCGGATCTTCCGTCTTCCAGCTGTACATGCGGCTCAGCTTCTCGATCGCCTGCAGCGCGCCCGGCACCGTCAAGGTCACTTCGATAACCTTAATGCCCCCGGCGATGGCCGCCTCCGCCATGGCAAACACCTGGTCCGCCGAATCGCCGCGCAGCACGGCGACCACGCCGTTATCGATAATTTTTTGTAATATTTGGAGTTTTTTCACAATCATACGCTCCTTTTCACTCATTATATGGAAATCCTGCCAGGATGTCTATGGAATGATTACCTCTCGATATGCATCTTGCGTTCAAGCTTCGCCTCTACCTGCTCCCACGTTGGCAGCGCTTCCCAATCTCCGACCGCCTGGATGACCATCGAGCCCATCAGATTGCCAAGACGTACCGCTTCTGCCGTTGGATGCCCTTTCAAAAGTCCGGCGATAAAGCCCGCGCAAAAACCGTCTCCGGCCCCGACCGTGTCCAGCACCTGCTCCGCTTTGAAATACGGAACTTCCGTCAGGGTACCATCCTCGAGGACGTAGGTCAAATCCGGCCCGCCCTTGATGACCGAAACGGCGTTTAAACGGGAAAGCTTGTCGAATACGGCTTGATCGTCCTCCGTATCGTACAGCAGCTTCAATTCATCCAGCCCGGGCAAAAAATAATCCGCTTTCTCCGCCAGCCGCAACAGCACGCCGCGCGCTTCCTCCAGCGTCCACAGCTTCAGCCGCAGATTCGGGTCAAAGCTTATCTTGACGCCGGCTTCGATCGCGATGTCCATCGCTTTTTCGACGCATGCCAAAGCCGATGGGCTGATCGCCGCCGTGATGCCCGTCACGTGAAGGATTTTGGCCTGCTGAATGTACGCCGCATCCAGCTGATCCGGCCGCAGCATGCTGGCCGCGGAATGTTTGCGGTAGTAGTACACCGACGATTTGCCGGCCGTATTTTCGCGGATCATCAGTCCCGTGGGCGCCTCGCCGCTAAAAACCGCCCGAGACACGTCCACGCCTTCGCCGCGTATCGCTTTATGTATCATCATCCCGATCGGATCCCGTCCCAGCGCCCCGAACCAGCCTGAACGGCAGCCCAATCTCGCAACCCCGATCGCCACGTTGCTTTCCGCCCCGCCAAACGATTTGTGAAGCGTCGACGCATACTCCAACCCCCGGGTGTCCTGTGCCGTAAAGAGTCCCATACTTTCGCCGAAAGTAACCAACTCATGCGTAAGTGCTGTATCCTGCTGCATAATAGTCCCCTTCCTTATTTAAATCAGGATTTTGCAAAATTCGATTCCGGCCGCTCCACGGCACAATCTATGGACGAACGTAACCGCTTCGCTCCGGATATTGCTGATTGAAGGCCGTTTTTTGGAATCTTGCAAAATCTTCAAGTCTGTACCTATTGTCGGCGCAGGAAGATGGGTTGTCAATACGCAAACCCTTCATCACCTTGGCATAATTTAATGAAATGGCAGCGTTTTAAATGTGAAATAAATCACAACAAAAGACGGCAAAGCGTAGTAATTTAAAGGTGTCAACGATCTGGAGGGAACCACCATGGAAAAAACGCTGCCAAAACAAGGAGAAACCTACTTTCTGAATTTGCGGTTTCTGCTGATTCTTACCGTCTGCATAGCCAACGCCATCGAACCGCTGATCGCCCGGATGGGCGGCCTGCATGCGCTGTACAGTTGGATTTACACCTTTCATATCCCCCTGTTCGTTCTGG
The DNA here is from genome assembly GCF_009870825.1 of Paenibacillus sp. USDA918EY. Taxonomy (GTDB): domain Bacteria; phylum Bacillota; class Bacilli; order Paenibacillales; family Paenibacillaceae; genus Paenibacillus_AQ; species Paenibacillus_AQ albilobatus. The sequence continues at coordinate 234,480 of NZ_WTWY01000009.1, forward strand.
TCACCGGTTATTTTTCCAAAGGCGGGCTGGACGGTCCGGACGGACGCAAAACGCTGCTGCAGATCGGCATGCAGTATATCATCTTTCAAAGCCTGTATTCTTTTCTGGATATAACCCTATTCCGCGTCCCGAACATTCGGCATTCGTTTTTCGCCCCTTACCTGCTGCTCTGGTTTTTGGTGAGCCATATGGGATGGCGCCTCATGATGCTCGGGATGCGCAGGCTTCCGCCGGCCGGCCGGTTTGCGGTCGCCGCCGCGCTGGGCATCATGGTCGGGTATTTGCCGCTGGACGGGGCATGGTTAAGCATTAGCCGAACGTTTGTGTACCTGCCCTTTTACGTGATCGGCTATCATTTTTCGTTTGACGCGTTTATGCGATTTTTCACGTTGAAAAAAAGGTTCGTAGCCGCCGCTGCCTCGGCATTGCTCCTGATCGTCATCGCCTTGACGGGGCTTGCCCCGCCCCCGGGCTGGCTGTACGGCAGCATGACCTATATGCAAATGGGGCATCCCGAATGGTATGCCGGCGTATACCGGCTTGCCGTGTACGGCCTGCAAATCGGCTCGGCGGCTGCTTTCCTGGGCTGGGTTCCGTTCCGGCAAGGGCGCCTCACGGATTTGGGACGGCGCACGTTGTACGTGTTCCTGCTTCACGGCTTGATCATCCGCTTGGCGGCCGCCTCGGGGCTATACGGCTTTATTCTCCATCCGGCAGCGGCGGTGCCGGTCGTTGCGGGGGCGGCGCTGCTTGCGTTCGCTCTTGCCCAGCCCGCCGTCAAAAAAGCGGCCCATCCGGTCGTTGAACCGCCGGTCACGTGGATTTTGCGCCTGGAACGGATGGCCTTCGGCAAACCTTGAGCCGATTCGCTTTCCTTATAAAGGCGATATCCGGTCCGACACGCTTGGATCCGGCAAAACAAAATATCCACGCAAACTAGGGCCTTGGCTTCGAAGCTGATTCAGGTACTTTCGGAGGGCCCCGAAATTTATTAACAATATCATGTCAAAAAAAGGCTTCTCCCCTCCTGCTTCGAATCGGGGGAGCCTTTTTCGTCTCTTTTCGCCGCTTCGCCGCCGTTGGTTGCGGATTCACCGCTAGAAAAACCGCTCATTTTGTGATAGACTCATATAAATCGTTTATTCGGGCACTTCTACCAGTAACCGCGCTAAAGCGAGAAGCAATCATAATTTTTGTAAAAGTAGGGGGAAGAGACACCATGGCACCTAAAAAAATGCGTTCAGACATGATCAAAAAAGGCTTTGACCGCGCTCCGCACCGCAGCCTGCTGCGTGCCGCCGGCGTCAAAGAGGAGGATTTCGGCAAACCGTTCATCGCCGTCTGCAACTCCTATATCGATATCGTTCCCGGACATGTGCATCTTCAGGAATTCGGCAAGCTGGTAAAAGAAGCGATCCGCGAAGCCGGCGGCGTTCCGTTCGAATTCAACACGATCGGCGTCGACGACGGCATCGCGATGGGCCATATCGGCATGCGTTATTCGCTTCCGAGCCGCGAAATTATCGCAGACTCCCTGGAAACGGTCGTATCCGCGCACTGGTTCGACGGCATGGTCTGCATCCCGAACTGCGACAAAATCACGCCGGGCATGCTGATGGGCGCGCTGCGCGTCAACATCCCGACCATCTTCGTCAGCGGCGGTCCGATGAAGGCCGGCGTCGACAGCAAAGGCCGTAAATTGTCCCTGACCTCGGTATTCGAAGGCGTCGGCGCCCACCAAGTCGGCAAAATTTCCGACGACGACCTGCTTGAGCTCGAACAATACGGCTGTCCGACCTGCGGCTCCTGCTCGGGCATGTTCACCGCAAACTCCATGAACTGTCTGGCGGAAGCGCTTGGTCTCGCTATGCCGGGGAACGGAACGATTCTGGCGGTTGCCGAAGAACGCAAGGAGTTCGTCAAGCAATCGGCACGCCAGTTGATGGAACTTGTCAAAATGGACCTGAAGCCACGCGACATCGTGACGCTGGAATCGATCGACAACGCGTTTGCCCTCGATATGGCGATGGGCGGCTCCACCAACACCGTGCTGCATACGCTGGCGCTGGCCCAGGAAGCCGGCATCGATTATCCGCTGGAGCGCATCAACGAAGTGGCCAACCGCGTGCCTCACATTTCCAAGCTGGCGCCGGCCTCCGACTATTTTATCGAGGACGTGCACACAGCCGGCGGCGTCAGCGCCGTCCTGCATGAGCTTCTGAAAAAACCGGGCGCCCTTCACGGCGACTGCATCACCGTAACCGGCAAAACGCTTGCGGAAAACGTGGCCGGCTGCGAAATTCTCGACAAAAACGTCATCCATCCGATCGACCAGCCTTATTCCGAACGCGGCGGTCTCGCCGTATTGTACGGCAACCTTGCGCCGGAAGGTTCGATCATCAAGGTCGGCGCGGTCGACCCTTCGGTTGGCGGATACCATAAAGGTCCTGCCATCTGCTTCGATTCCCAGGATGAAGCGCTGGCAGGCATCGCGAACGGCAAAGTCAAGGAAGGCATGGTTGTCGTCATCCGTTATGAAGGTCCTAAAGGCGGACCGGGCATGCCGGAAATGCTCGCCCCTACGTCGCAAATCGTCGGCATGGGGCTCGGCGCCAAAGTCGGCCTGATCACGGACGGACGTTTCTCGGGCGCATCCCGCGGCATCAGCATCGGGCATATCTCTCCGGAAGCTGCCGAAGGCGGTCCGATCGCTTTCGTCGAAGACGGCGACATCATCGAGCTTGATCTCAACAACCGTAAAATCGAGCTTCATATCAGCGATGAAGAAATGGCCGCCCGCCGCGCCAATTGGAAAGGCTTCGAACCGAAAGTCAAAACGGGCTACCTGGCGCGTTATTCCAAACTGGTGACCAACGCCAGCCAAGGCGGAGTCATGAAAATTTAAGCCTAGTCTCCCTACGAAGAATCAAGGGGCGGCGCTGCCGGTCGTTATGACCGCGGCGCCGCCCCTTCTTCATTTTAGCCGATGATCTTGAACATCCTCAAAATGAGAAAACCCCCGTCAAGCGGATCACGCCCGCCGGGGGTTTTCGATTGCAAGTCAGATGGCCGGCGTCGAGCTTTCCAGCTCTTGCGCCGTCAAATTCAGGTCGTTTGGTTCGTTTTGCTCCGTCTGTTCGTTCCGTCTTCGTCTCGATTCATGATGATGGCGGTGCGAGCCGCTTTCGGCATAACGCTCCAAAAACTCGCCGATGGGCATCAGCAGCATTTTCGGCACGAGCTGCTGGGATTGCTCCTTCAATCTGGATTGTCCGGACGGATGAATAACGCTAAGTAAAAATTTCAGATAAAGCCGGGAAGATCTTGAAAAGAGCCCGTCCTTTAAATCCACGATCCGGAACCCGAACTGCTCCGGTCCGCGATTGACCATGGTTACGCCATAAAGCGTCTTGGCATCCATCGCCTTTGGATCCTCCAAAATACACTGGGCGAGCGCCGGAAATTCCTTCTCCATCGTCCGGATCAGATGGATGGCCAGATGGACCGCCGAGCGCGACCTCACGCCGAAACGGAAAAGTTTTTCGTTGTCGAAATGAAGTTCGACGACTTGATCGCCTTTATCGAGGACCGTTCCATCCTCAAGCTCGATCTTCTGTCCGCTGTATTTGCGTACCCTGTAATGCAGCATCGGGTCATACGGGTTGACGGTTTTCAACCGGAACATTTTGTGGAAAGCCGCTTCCCACAAAAGCCACAGTCTGACGATCGCCAGCTTGGAGAAAGACAATTTTTTTTCCGGAGAATTTTCCTTTGCCTTGATCATGTCGTCGACCCTGATGCTTTTCAGGCCTTGGCGTTTTGCTTCTTCCAGCACCCGCTCCAGCGCGATCAGCATTTGACGCGGCGCGTCCGGGTTCGCCCCGGCGGTTGTGCCGCAGTCGTGAAGCAACAGCACTTCTCCCGGATGAAGCTTTTGGAGCATTCTTTCCGTCAGCCTGTCTGCACCGATCCTTTCCCTCCAGTCGCCGAACATCGCGGACCAGAGCACGATTTTAAACTTGCCGCTGCGTTTTTTGTTCAAATCGAAAAGGTTGACGATCCCCCATGGGGGTCGGTAATACAACGAGCGCTCGCCGGTGATCGAATGAATGATCTTATCCGTCTTCATAATCTGTTTCGTTACCGTCGCCGGCCGCATCAGCCAGTTGGACTTATGAACGTAATTATGAATCCCGATCAGATGGCCTTCGTCGTACATTCGCTTGACCAGCTCCGGATGCTGCTCGGCATGGGACCCGACAACAAAAAAGGTTGCCTTGGCATCATACTTCTTGAGCAAATCCAGCAGCTGGGGCGTGTACTGCGGATCAGGGCCGTCGTCGAAGGTAAGCGCGTATTCATGTTCGGTCGAACCTCTCCGAAAAACGCGGAACCCGAAAATACGGGTGATCAGTCCGGGAATAAAAGCATAAAAAGATGAAATATAAAACAACCAAAGCAGCAAAGTCTGCATGTCATAATCCCCACTTTTCTCTGATTGACTTTGACTTGCCGAAAGGCAGGTATCTCTATACAATGAATGTTGAGCACCAGCTAGAGCTGCCATAATAAGGATGGATCACCCGTAGCGGAAGTACTGAATAATATAAAGACGCTATCTTTCATTTTATCACAGCATCCCGCGAAATAGGCTATTTTTTTAATCGTGGAATAGATATTTTCTTATTTATTTTAGTTGTCCCATTGAATACATATGCTTAGGAGTGATATTTGTTCATGCTTCCGCTATATAAAAAATATTGGCGAACCTTTCTCGACATCGGGATGATCGTGTTGACCGTTTTGCTTATCATGTACGTGTTCAGCAAGCTGTACCAGATCGCGGCACCCGTTTTTTTGTCTTTTCTCGTGTTTTTCATGATCGAACCGCTGGCCAAATTCCTGAATCGGAGAGGTTTGCCCAAAACGATTGCAGCGGCCATTTCCGTCCTTCTTTTTGTGCTTGTCATTTTGGGCATACTATTCGGCATCGGACTGATCGTCGTTTCCCAAATCGCCCAAGTCCAAGATAATTTGCCCCAATACACGCAGATGATACAAACGGCTTTTGGCAAAACGACTGCTTTTCTCCAGCATAAAATCGAGGCCCTTCCCCCGAATATTACCGACAAAATGAACGACAACTTCAAAAAATTTACGGACTATGCCACAGGATGGGCCACCAGCTTCTTAAAGTATATGGTTTCGCTCTTTAGCTCGTTCTCCACGTTTATGGCCAATTTCGGCATCGCGATCATTCTCGCCTTTTTCCTGAGCACGGAAATCGGCGGCTGGCGCAAAATCGTGAAGGACAAGTCCCCGAAAACGCTAAAAAATGCCTATACGTTTATGAAGACGTACGTGCTGAAAGCGATCGGCTCCTACATCAGAGCGCAAATGCTGATGGTGTTGATCACATTCGTGTTGATTTACGTCGGGCTGCTTATTTTGGGAACGGGGAGCGAACTTTCGATTGCGCTCGTGTGCGCGATTTTCGATATTTTGCCTTTGGTGGGCGTTCCGGTCGTTTTGATTCCGTGGATCGTTTACCTGTTTATCGTCGGCAACATCAGCCTGGCCATCGGGTTATGCGTCCTGCTGGCGGTCGTTCTGCTGACGCGCCAGCTGCTCGAGCCTAGAATTACCGGCAACTCCATCGGCATTTCCTCCGCATTTCTGATGTTATCGTTTATGATCATTTCGCTATCGGTTTTTGGCGTGGCCGGCCTCATTCTTTCGCCGGTTTTGCTTATTATGCTCAAAGAGCTTCTGCAGCAGGGTTATCTCCAGCGCTGGATCCGCCTGCCGCAGGAAGAGTTCGACGTTTCCCCGTTCGAAATGAGCGCGCCTGCACCCCAGGAGACTAAGCGCTCCCGGAAGCAAGCAGATTCATAATATCCCCGAACAGGGAGGCGGCTTGATTGCCGCCTCCCTTCGGCATATTTTGGAACACGACCGCTAACGCATATTTAGGCTCTTTCACCGGTCCATAACCGATAAACCATTGGTTGTTCCGTTCCTCGCCCCGGACCTTCACTTGTGCCGTTCCCGATTTGCCTGCAAGCTCCCATTCGGCCTTCCGCAGCGGTGTTCCCGTTCCGTCCGTCACCACCGTTCTCATCCATGCTTTCAGCAGGCCGGCCGTTTCCGGCCGAATGCTGCCCGAACTTGACGGCGCAAAATGCGGTTTGAATGGTTTCATCAGCTGGCCGTTTGCATAAGAGACATGGTCGATGATTCTTGGCGCGCGGACTTGTCCGTCATGAAGGAGGGTTACGACCAGGTTGGCGGCCTGCAGCGGCGTGACCCGCACGTCCCGCTGCCCGATTCCGGACTGCGCCCTGACGCCCCCGTCCAAAGCTGCCGATTCGCTTGAAAAGATCGTCCCCGCTTCCTCATGATCAAACGGCTTCAGGACAGGCATCCCGAGCATGTCTTTCGCTTCCCATCCGACCGTCCGCCCGAACCCCAGCTTCCTTGCCGCCGATTCCAGCTCCTCCCCCGTCATCCGTTCCGCAAGCTCGGCGAAAACGACGTTGCAGGATTGGGCAAACGCCTGCTCCAGCGTCAACGCGCCATGCCCGGCCGTTTTCCAGCAGGATAACCCGTACTTGGCATATTTCCCCGAGCAGAAAAAGGCTTCGTCCACGGTCGTTACCCCCGCCTCCAATGCGGCGGCGGCCACCACCGTTTTAAAGATCGATCCCGGTGCGGTTGCCTGCACCGCTTTGTTGTTCCAAGCCCCTTGGTTCGGATCGACGTTCAGCGGATTGTAAAAAGGGCGGGAAACCATCGCGACGACGTCCGCATTGCTTGCGTCAAGCAAAACGACGGCGCCTTCCTTCATCCCCGCTTTTTCCGTCAGCTTTTCGATTTGCCGCTGAAGCGAAAGATCGATCGTGGTCGTCAATCGCAACGGATAATAAGGATTGTTTGGCGACTTCAGCTGGATGCCCATACCCGGTATCGCCCGGTTTACACCGTCGACGGTATAATAAACGGTTGTCGGCCCGACGCCGTGCAAAATCGGCTCCAACGTTTTTTCAAGCCCCGCGGCCCCTTCGCGGAACGCGTAACCGGTACGGGGCATATGATTTTGACCCGGCATGTCGGACAAATATCCGAGCCACTGCATGCCGTTTGGTTTGCTATCATACCGCTGGGTATAGGGCAGCACTTCGAGACCGCTGAAATTCAAAGCCGAAATCCGCTTCGCCTGCTGTTGGGTCAAAGCCAGCGGCACGCCGCCGCTTTTCCAAAGCACCGGCACGCTGAGCCCGCTCCATAAGTCCAAAAGACGGTTGGCATCCGTTCCAAGCGCCCGGGCTACCGGCTCCATTTTTCCGTCCTTGTTGTCCAGCAGCCCTTTGTTCACCGGAAACAAAACCGCGGCGGATATGGTTTTCCCCGTGATCGGTCTGCCGCTGCGGTCATAAATGTTTCCCCTGCCCGAATCGAGAACGACGCCCCTTTCCCTTTGCAGGACGGACATTTCCTGCAGCGTGTACATGCTGTCCGGCAGCTTCGAAGCGCGCAGCACAAGCTGGACATAGGCCAATCGCAAAATGAGCAGGACTAAAATTCCGGTCAGGATAACCAACCCGTAAAATATGCGCTGTTTTTGTTTGAATGTCATGGCGCACCGGTCCTTTTCGACGTTTTTTTTCCATTATGTCCTAATTGCGCCGCTTCCAATCGATTATCCGGCGGGATGCCGGATTGAAAAGTAACGAAAAAAAGCCGCCCCGCAAGGCCGGTCAGGCCTAACGGGACAGCTAAATAGAAAAACGTTATAGAGTAAAACGCGACAGCGTATCTTTCAGCTCGATCGAAACGTTCTCAAGTTTCGCCGAAAGCTGGACGAGATGATCCCCGATATTTTGCTGCTCGTTGCTGAGCGAAGCCACTTCTTCCGAAGTAGCGGACGATTCTTCGGCCACCGCGCTGACGTTGCTCATCGCGTCGGACAAAATCGCCTGGGACTGATTTAACGTTTGGATCGATTGCGTGACGGAATCGAGCCGTTTGGTGAAATCCACCATCTGCTCCTGCACCGATACGAAAATATCGTTTGTTTCCTTCACCGAGTCCATCTGCTGCTGGAACAACGGGTTGGCCTCCTGCAAGGCCAGCACCGTTTCATTCATTTCAGCCATAATTTTTTCGGTGATCTGGCCGACCATGTCGATGGACTGTCTGGATTGGTCCGCCAGCTGGCGGATTTCGTCCGCCACGACCATAAACCCTTTGCCCGCGGCGCCTGCCCGGGCCGCTTCGATGGTCGCGTTCAGGGACAAAATGTTTGTTTGTTTCGTGATGTTCTGCAGCACGTCAAGCACTTTGTTGACCGATTGGGTCGACGTCTTCAAATTATCGACTTTCGCCATCAAGGAACGGGTCATGTCTTCGGTCTGATGCGTTTTGTCCATCAGTTCGCTCAGATGTTTGGTGCCCCGCTCGCTGGATTGCTCGACATGATGGGCGGCGCCGCTCATTTCTTCATTGGCGGTGACGACGATCTGCATTTGCTGCGAAATATTTTCGGTCAACTCGTTGCCGCGCTCCGCTTCCGTAGCCAGGCTGCCGGCGCCGTTTGCGATTTCTTCGGTGGCGATGGCGATCTCTTTGGCGGAAAGAGCGGTTTTTCTGGAGGCATCCGTCAACTCGCCGGCGGTTTCCAGAACGGCTTGCGCCGTCGTGTTCGTCTGCTGCACGAGTTTCGTGATCTGATCCATCATCAAGTTGAAGCTTGACCCGAGTTCCCCGATTTCGTCCGAAGACTTATGATCGGTGCGAACTTTCAGGTTTCCTTTGGAGCCTTCGATCATCAGGTCCTTCAAGCGGCTGAGAGGTTTGGCGATCATAAGCACCATCCACCAGCCGATCAAAATCGCGATGATCACGACGGCCACCATAAACCCGAGAGTCAACAGCAGAATGCCCTGGGCATCTTTGACGAGCAGCTTGGTAGGTACGGTTCCTACGAGTTTCCAGCCATTGACGGCCAGCGTATCGTATACTGCCAAAACGCTTTGACCCTGATGATCTTTCGTTTCCAGACTCTTCGCCGCATCCGTCTGATCTTTCATGAACGTATAATCGGAAGCAGCCCCGGCTTCCCCGTCCTGGCTGGAAGCGACCACGTTATTATCGGTCGTGATGAGCTGCAGCTTGCTGCCGTCGCCCATGTTGATACTTTTGAGCTGGTCTTCGATCATCGACGTTTTCAGCTCGATGACAACGACGTAAGGTTTTCCGCCCCGGCTCAAGCTTTGCAAAGGACGAACCAGCTTGAAGCTCATTGCGCCGTCTTTGCCTTTTTCCGAAGTGACCCACAGCGTTTTGTTTTCGGTCTGCACCTTTTTAAACCATGCTTGCTCACGGATTTGGGACGGGTCCGCTCCGGCGCTTCCGCTGATGATCGGATTTTGCCCCTCGCTCGGCGGAACGAGGTACATCGCTTTGATGGTCGTATTGCTGTTGATCTGGTTGCTCAGCTTTTTGCCGATTTTGTCGTTTAACACGAACATGTCGTAGGCGCCCGCCTGGCCCGAGCCCATTTCGGCAAGCAGGCTTTGCGTTTCCGGATCAAAAAAGACCTGCAGCGCGATATCCTCGTATTGTTTCAAAATGATATCAAGCTTCTGCGACGTTTGGATGATCGTCTGTTTGTTCGCCGTCGCCGCGTTTGACTTAATGGTGCTTCTGGCCTTGTTGTAAGACATTAGACCTAAGATCAATACAAAAGCCACGATCGCTATGAAAAAGATAAGGAAAAGCTTTACCCCGACGGATTTGGCCGGGTTCATTCTGCCCAGCTGCGCCCCTGCGTCGCGGATGCTGAATTTATTTTTGCCCGGTTCCGGAAGGCCCGAAACTTCGGACGCCCCCTGCTTTTCCTTCTTTCGCTGTTTTCCCCAGCGTTTCACTTTCCCTTCTTCGTTTTTCTTCTGTTTGCCCTCTTCCATTTCCTCACCTACCAATATGATTTCATACCTTACGGGTTATGTAAAAGATACTCTACTTTATTCTTCGACATTTTCCACCATAAACCTTTGGCTTTTTTCAAAATTCTTTATAACTATTTTCCTAAGATGCATACTTCTTTCGTCCCTGAAGAAAAAAACGCCGAACGGAAGCCGATCAGCGGTTGATTTCTTCTGCTTTTGATTGGATGCCATCGCATTGCAACATGTTATCCATGAAAACAAAAAAAGAAAAACCGCCGAACTGGCGGTTTGAAGTGCTCCCTGTCAAGTGGACAGTGTAAAAAACAAAAATAGTTCATTTGGAT